>NZ_CP038026.1 GCF_004421005.1 Pseudoduganella plicata | reverse complement strand
GCTGTCATGTATCGATTCCGGGACCGTGCAGACCCGCCGTAGCGTAGTAATGTTCTCGTTCTTTTTCGCGTTGTTCTATGCGTTCTTCTTGGGTGATACCGGTTTCCATTCCGGACGGACTAGAATGGGAGCCGTCGCCAAGTATAGCATTGATAAAATGCCCGGACCCAAACTACAACCTACAGGAAAGTAAAAGAACATGCGTGCGAAATTCACTGCCCGTGCCCTCGCGTTCGGCGTGTCCGGCATTGCCTCCGTCGCTGCCGGCTTGCTGCTGTCCGGCGCCGCCCTCGCGGCCGACCCGCAGGTGTCGCTGAAGACAACCGCGGGCGAGATCGTGCTGGAACTGAACCAGGAAAAAGCGCCGAAAACGGTCGCCAACTTCCTTGCCTACGTCAGGAGCGGCTTTTACAAGGACACCATTTTCCACCGGGTGATCGACGGCTTCATGATCCAGGGCGGCGGCTACACGAAAGACCTGAAGTCGAAACCGACCCGCCCGCCGATTCCCAGCGAGTCGAAGAACGGGCTGAAGAACGAGCAGTATTCGGTCGCCATGGCGCGCATGGACAACCCGAACTCGGCCACGTCGCAGTTCTTCATCAACGTCGTCAATAACGAGGGGCTGGATTACCCGAACTTCGACGGCGTGGGCTACACCGTGTTCGGCAAGGTGATCCAGGGCCAGGAAGTGGTCGACAAGATCAAGGGCGTGCTGGTGGACGACAAGACGCCGATCTTCCAGAACGTGCCGGTGACGCCGATCGTGGTCAAGTCGGCAACCATCCTGAAGAAGCCGATCCAGCCGAAGCCGCCGAAGAGCGCCGCACCGGAGGCCGAACCGACGCCTTCCGCCGCTGCGCAGTAAAATAGCGTTTTGCCATTGTCTGCTGTAATATCGCGGCCCCCGATTCACCCAGATCACCCAGACCAACAGGACTATTATGACCACCATTACCATCACCACCAACAAGGGCAAGATCGTTGCCGAGCTGGATGCTGAAAAAGCGCCGAAGACCGTCGAGAACTTCCTGAACTACGCCAAGGCCGGCCACTACGACAACACGATCTTCCACCGCGTGATCGACGGCTTCATGATCCAGGGCGGCGGTTTCGAGCCAGGCATGAAGCAGAAACCGGCCGACCAGACGGTCGAGAACGAAGCCAAGAACGGCCTGAAAAACGAACCGTACACGCTGGCCATGGCCCGCACGTCGGCACCGCACTCGGCATCGGCGCAGTTCTTCATCAACGTCAAGAACAACAGCTTCCTCGACTACCCTGGCCAGGACGGCTGGGGCTACGCCGTGTTCGGCAAGGTTGTCGAAGGCACGGAAGTGGTCGACGAAATCCGCAAGGTGAAAACCACGCGCAGCGGCATGTTTGCCGACGTGCCGGTGGAAGACGTGATCATCGAAAAAGTCGAAGTCGCGCAATAATCCTGGCCGCTTTCGCTTGATTCTTTTCATCTCCGACCTGCACCTGCAGGAAGACCGGCCCGCGTTGACAGAGGCGTTCCTGCGCTTCGTCGACGAGCGGGCCCGGTCCGCCCGGCAGCTTTATCTGCTGGGCGATCTGTTCGAATACTGGGCGGGCGACGACGACCTCGACGCCCCCTTCCACCAACGCATCGTCTCCAGCCTGCGCTCATTGGCCGACGGCGGTGTCGAACTGTTCTGGATCGCCGGTAACCGCGATTTCCTGGTCGGCGACGCCTTTGCGCAAGCTGCCGGCCTCACCCTGCTGCCCGAAACGTGGGTGGTCGAGGACCACGGCCGCCGCATCGTGCTCGTGCACGGCGACGCCCAGTGCACCATGGATGTCAACTACATGGCATTCCGTGCGCAAGTGCGCCAGCCGGCCTGGCAACAGCAGTTCCTGGCAATGCCGCTGACCCAGCGCAAGGGGATCATCGCCGGCCTGCGCGACAACAGCCGCAAGGACCAGGCAGGCAAAAGCGACGAGATCATGGACGTGACGCCGGCCGCCATCGCGGCCGTGTTTGCCGAAACGGACACCACCGTCATGATCCACGGCCACACGCACCGCCCCGCCCTGCACGACGTCGATGGCAAACTGCGGTACGTGCTGCCCGACTGGGAGCCGGAAGCGACGCCGCCGCGCGGCGGCTGGATCGCCATCGACGACGATGGGACGATCACGCGGCACACCCTCGACGGATCCCGCATCGACTGAACCGGGGACGCGCCCGCCCCCGGCATTCATTGCGCTGGCCAGATGTCGGCCTCCGTCCACCCCAGCTCCGCAAAATCGCGCGCTCGCAGCGGCGCCTCGCCGCTGGCGTAAAACTCATCGAGCTGCGGCGGCGCCACGCCGGTCCCGGCCAGCATCGCATGCACCTGGCCCCGATGGTGGATCTGGTGCTGAAACAGGTGTGCCAGCAGCCGCTGGCGCGTGTCGCGCTGAACGCTGTCCGCGCGCAGGATCGCCACGACGGCATCGAGCGCGTCGTCCGTCAGGCCCCGGCAGTAGCCGATCAGCAGGTTGTCGCTCTGCTTCTGCGCCCACCACACGGCGGCGCATGTGGCATATGGCGCGGGTGGCCTGAAAAAGCTGCCGACGTCGGGGTGCGGCGGCTCGCCCCGGCGCTCGCGCCACAGCGCGTCCACATACAACTGCTGCACGGTGACGAGATGGTTCAGCGTCAGCCCGATGCCGGGAAAGAAACTCGTCCGCGTGGTGTCGTCGAACTCGGGCTGGCTGAGCGCACTGCACGCGCGCAGCAGCCGGTGGTTCGACCAGGCGTTGTTGTATGCCTGCGCCAGCAGATAGCGCGCGAGGGGATTCGATGTCTGCGATGCCACGTGTGCCTCCTGCGCACATTATGCACCCCGGTTTCATCAACCGGCGGCGGGATAGCGCTTGTGCCCGTGCCCGCACGCGCCTAAGCTGGACAGTCCTGCCACAACTCCGGGGATGCCATGGAAGAGGACGCATCGCGGTTGACCGAGCGCCAGCGCAACGAGCTGGCGTACCACCGGCAGCATGCCAGGGAACACGAAGACATGGTGCGCCGGCCCTTCTCGTTCGACGTTCTGGATCGCCCGGGGCGGCGCTGGTGGAACGGCTACTGGCAGATGTACGCCTACCTGCTGACCCAGGATCTGCGCGGCCGGCGCGTGCTGGTCGTCGGCTGCGGCTTCGGCGAAGACGCGCTGCGCCTGGCCCGGCTGGGCGCGCAGGTGACGGCGTTCGACCTCAGTCCCGATTCCCTGGCGATTGCCCGCCGCCTGGCCGCGCGCGAGGGGCTCGTCATCGACTTCGGCCAGATGCCCGCCGAATGCCTGATCTATGCCGACGACAGCTTCGACTGCATCGTCGCGCGCGACATCCTGCACCACGTGGACATACCCGCCGCCATGCGCGAGATCCGGCGCGTGGCCCGGCCGCAGGCTCTCCTGGTCGTCAACGAGATCTATTCGCACTCGCTGACCGACACGATCCGCCGCTCGCGCTTCGTCGAAGCGTTTCTGTACCCGCGCATGCAGCGCCTGATCTACGGCCCCGACAGCCGTACATCACGGCGGACGAGCGCAAGATGTCGGAGCACGATATCGCGCTGGTGCGAACGATCATGCCCCGGCTGGAGATGTCGCGCCACTTCAACTTTCTCGTCACGCGCGTACTGCCCGACACGTCGCGGTGGCTGGCCATGCTCGACCGGGTGCTGCTGGTGGCACTGCGGCCGGTAGCCAACCTGTGCGCTGGCCGTCGCCTGTTTGCCGGACGCATCGTCAAGTGACGGGTGTCGGCGATTGCCGTCGCATTCGCAGTGGCTCAACCGGCCGCGGCAAAGGTGGCAGCAGCCAGCCTAGTGCCGCGGCACTGTTGCGAATGCCGCTTCCAGCCGGCGGATCAGCGGCAGGTTCATGGTGTGGGTATGGCGGTTCCAGTGGTCCATCGTCGATTGCAGTTCGTTCTGCAGGCGGTGCGCCAGCTGGTACTCGCGCGCGCCCGCGGCCCAGATGGCGAATTCCGCCTTGGCCTCGAAACTGCCGAACCGGTTGACGACCGCCTCGAACTCGGCCCGCGCAGCCTCCGCCTGGCCGGCGCCGGCCAGCGCTTGCGCCAGCAGGAGGCCCGTCTGCTCGGAACGGAAGTGGACATCGGTGCGACGGACGAACTCCAGGTGCCGCCGCGCCGCGTCGTACTGGCCGCAGGCCAGGTTGGCACGCGCGGCCCCCAGGCGGATCTCCAGGTCGGCCGCAAACGGTCCCTGCAGGCATTCCTCGTAAGTGCGGGCGGCGGCGGCGGCCTCGCCCGCCTCCAGCTGCGCCGCGGCCAGCCGCATGCGGTGCTGCGCCGTCGGCGTAAAGTCGAACGCTTCCTGGGCCGCGCGCAGTTCGCGGGTCGGATCGAGTACCCTGGCCGCCCCGGCCACCACCTTGCGGGCGCCGTGCTGCAGGCGCGAAGCCGGCAGGTAGACACCGAAGAAATACACGACGCTGCCCAGCAGCGGGAATGCGAACAGGATCATCAGCCAGTACATCTGCTGACGGCTGCGCACGGCGTGCACGGCAAAGAAAATGGCGACGAGGACGTGCAGGCCGATACCGAGGAAGGGCATGGGAACTCCGATGGGGCGGGCAATTGTGCGTGCCGCTATTGTAGGGAGTTGGCCCTGCCAGCACAACTTCGGGCTGGCTTGAGCGGCGCCGCCGGCCTCAGGGCGTGTATTCGCGCCTGTCCCCCTCGCGTTATTTCACCGGTTCGACGTGGATCGACAACCCCGTCGCCGTGGTGCGGATCGCCGTCGGGACGAACTGCACGCCGGCGTAGCGCAGATCTTCGGGACGGAACGTGTA
The DNA here is from genome assembly GCF_004421005.1 of Pseudoduganella plicata. Taxonomy (NCBI): domain Bacteria; kingdom Pseudomonadati; phylum Pseudomonadota; class Betaproteobacteria; order Burkholderiales; family Oxalobacteraceae; genus Pseudoduganella; species Pseudoduganella plicata. Next base: position 5,882,796 of record NZ_CP038026.1, on the reverse strand, counting down.
GACGGGCACGTCGCGCACGACGCGGTCGATGACGACGTTGCCGGCCGCCGTCAGCTGCCCTTGCAGGGCGCCGTCGACGCCATCGATGGTAAAGCGTTCGATACGGGTGTCGGCCAGCACGACGGCGCTGCGCACATTGTCGACCAGCAGGCGGCCGGACAGCATCACATTGCCTTGCAGCGCGCGCCGCACCAGCGGCGTGGACGCGATCACGTCGGCCTCCAGCGCCACGCGGTCGTTTTCACCTTGCAGCGACAGGCGCGGGTTGGCCAGCTGCAGGTCGAACACGGCCAGCGCCCGCTGCTGGATCGGGAAGCGCTGTTCCAGGCCACGCTGCAGCTTCGCCAGCGGGATGTCGACGTCGCGCGGCCCCGTCAGGCTGGCGCAGCCCGCCAGCCCCAGCCCGGCTAATACAACCACCCCGGCCACGCCAGCCAGCATCTGCCCCAGGCGCGCCCGGCGCCCCGTCGTTTTCGTTGTTGTCATGGTCTTCCTGTGCTTGTGAACTTATGCGCATGATAATGCACGCAGCGCACCCATGGCGGCATGAACCGTGCCATCGGTACGTCGCGCCGGCGCCGTTTATCGTAGAGTAGGCGCATGACCAATTCCCATTACATCGGCTGCGCCGGCTGGGCGCTGCCGCGCGCCGCCATCGACAGCTTCCCCGCCGAGGGCAGCCATCTGGAACGCTATGCCGCCGTCTTCAACGCGGTGGAGATCAATTCGTCGTTCTACCGGCCGCACCAGCCGAAAACCTATGCAAAGTGGGCGAGCGCCACCCCACCCCACTTCCGCTTTGCCGTCAAGCTGCCGAAGGCGATCACGCACGAAGCAAAGCTGGTCGGGGCGGAGGAAGCGCTCGCGCGTTTTGCCGGCGAAGTAGAAGGGTTGGGAGAAAAACTGGGGTGCATCCTCGTGCAACTGCCGCCGAAGCTGGCGCTCGACACCACCGCCGCCGGCGCCATCTTCGCGGCGCTGCACGCCCGCTTCGACTGCCTGATCGCGTGCGAAGCCCGTCATGCCAGCTGGTTCGAGGAAACGGGCACGCAGCTGTTGCGGGACGCCGGCGTCACGCGCGTGCTGGCCGATCCGGCCGTGGCCTACACCGGGCCGTTCGTGCCGACGGCGGAGACGGCGTACGTGCGGCTGCACGGCAGCCCGCGCATCTACTACTCGAGCTACGAAGAACAGCGGCTGTGGGACGTGCATGCGTGGCTGGCGCAGCAGGATGCCGCCTGGTGCATCTTCGATAACACGGCATCCGGCGCCGCGGTGCCGGATGCCCTGGCGCTGCGCGCCATGGGATGACGCGCAGCGGTGGACGGCTCAGGCCTGGCCGCGGTACCGCTCCAGCCAGTGCGCATACGGTGCCGGCAGCACCCACGTCGGGCGCGCCACTTCCAGCTGTTGCGCCGCCTTGAGCGGATAGTGCGGATTGGCCAGGTGGGCGCGCCCGATCATCACGAGGTCCATCTGGCCGTCGGCAACCACGCGGTTCGCCACTTCCGGCACGTCGATGCCCCACGACGACGCGACCGGCAAGCCGGTTTCCTCGCGCACGCGCTGCGCCACCGGGGCCAGGAACGGGCCGCTGGCCCAGGGGATGCTGGCGTGCGGCGTGGAGAAACCGACGCTGACGTTCAGCATATCCAGGCCGGCTTCACGCATCAGGTTGACCAGGCGGATCGACTCGGCCAGCGTCGCTTCGTCGCGCCCGTCGTATTCGATGACGCCGAAACGGGCCGTCAGTGGCAGGTTCTGCGGCCAGACGGCGCGCACGGCGGCCAGTGTCTCGAGCAGGAAGCGGCTGCGGCCTTCGAAGCTGCCGCCGTATTCGTCGTCGCGCTTGTTGGCGTCCACGTTGAAGAAGCTCTGCGCCAGGTAGCCGTGCGCGAAGTGCAGTTCCAGCCATTCGAAGCCGGCGGCCAGTGCGCGCCTGGCGGCGGCCACGAAGTCGGCGGTGACGCGGGCAATATCGTCCTTCGTCATGGCGCGCGGCACTTGCGGCAGGTTCTCCCCGAACGCGATAGCCGATGGCGCGATGGTTTCCCAGCCGCGCGAATCGTCGGGCGCGATATGGTCGTCGCCTTCCCACGGACGGTTGGCGCTGGCCTTGCGGCCGGCGTGCGCGATCTGGATGCCGGCAACGGCGCCGCCGGCCTTGATGCTGGCGGCAATGGCGGCCATGCCGTCGATCTGCGTGTCGGTCCACAGGCCCGTGCAGCCGGGCGTGATGCGGCCTTCCGGCGATACGGCCGTCGCTTCGACGATGACCAGGCCCGCGCCGCCGCGGGCGATTGACGCATAGTGCGCCTGGTGCCAGTCCGTGGTGTGGCCGTCGACGGCGCTGTACTGGCACATCGGCGGCACCGCGATACGGTTACGCAGCGTGACGTCCTTGAGTTTGAATGGGGCGAATAATGCAGCCATGGATTCCTTGATAATCGGTTGGGATGGCACCGCTGCGCGGGCACGGCGTCGCCATGCTGCCAGCGTCACGGACGTGGCAACGGTGTCGGGGGTTGGCAATCGGGTTGTCTGTCGTACCGGAGAGGATTGCGGTTCCTGTCCAGGCATGGGCAAAAATGATAGCAGAAGCTTGCCGAGCCTGCTGGCGACACCCGTAAAAGCGCGGTGGTGCTATGCTGCCGCTCTCCGATTACACTGCCGTGCCATGACCGCACACCCGGATTACCGCATCCTGACCGTCGCCAGGCTCGAACACGCGGCGCTGGCCGCCGGCGATTTCTCGTTCGACGTCACTGCGGTGGCCGCGCCGCCGTTCGGAGCGGACGACATCGACACGATCGTGCCGGTGACGCGCTACCGGAAATCGTACGGCGAGCACGTGGAGGACCTGGTGCCGCAAGAAGATGGTGCCCTGTTCGCCGCCTGCGCCAATGATGCACTGTGCGGTTACCTGGCGGTGACGCGCGACTGGAACGGATTCGCGCTGGTGGACGACGTCGCGGTAGCCAGGCGCTCCCGCGGCGCCGGCCTGGGGCGCGCCCTGATGGACGCGGCGCGCGAGTGGGCAATGTCGGCGGGCCTGGCCGGCCTGCGCCTGGAGACGCAGTCGACCAACGTGCCGGCTTGCCGTTTCTACCGGCGCTATGGCTTTCGGCTCGCGGGCCACGACCGCATGCTGTACGCGGCCGTGCCCGGGCTGGCGCACGAGGTGGCCCTGTTCTGGTACCTCGTGTTCGCCGACGGGGACCGGCGTCAGGCAGCCAGCCCCGAAGGTCCCGTCCGATAACGGTCGAAGGCCTGCGGCGTCACCAGCTCGCCGAATTCCACGGTGCGCGTGGCGATGTCGTGATAGGCGCCAACCAGGCCCATTTCGCCCCGTTCGATGCAGCCGCGCAGGTACTCGCTGTTGGCGATGATTTCACCCAGCGAGTTCTCGATGTTCTGACGCGTGACCCGCTCCAGCTCACTGCCTGTCGCGCCGTGCGCTTCGCCGCACTGGCACTGGCGGATCGCCGTCTGGATCTTGCCCGTGATCGAGCCGATGCTGTGAGAGTGCTCGTTCTTCAGCGCCAGCCCGATCGCGCCGCAGCTGGAGTGGCCTTTCACCACGATCAGCTTGGCCCCCAGCTTGTGGGCGATTTCCAGGCTGCCGATGATTTCCTTGCTGATCACGTTGCCGGCGATGCGGATCGTCAGCAGGTCGCCCAGGCCCTGGTCGAAGATGATCTCCGGGGACGTGCGCGAATCGATGCAGTTGACGACAACGGCCATCGGATGCTGCCCGCCGGCGGTGGCGTCGGCCTGGTGCAGGTAGTATTTCTTGATCCAGCGGCCGGCCTTGAAGCGCTCGTTGCCGTCGCGCAGCAGCTGCAGCACGTCCGCCGGCTGCAACCGTGTCTGCGTTTCCTTGTCCAGCGCCGGGACGAACTGGATCGGGTCGCTCAACTGGTACTCGTCGCGCAGGCCGATGACGTTCAGCTGGATGTCGCGCTCGGCCGCCACGATGCGGAAGTCCTGGATGGTTTCCAGCACGTCGTGATCGATGAAGTCGGCGTTGCTGGCGTCGATCAGCACTTTCGCGCCGTTGGGAATTTCCCACAGGGTCGACTTGATCGTGGCCTTGTTCAGGAACGACACCTGGTTCGGCAGCTCCATCTTGATGACTTCGCCGATATGCAGACGGTACTGTTCGATCGTGTACGGATTGCGGAAGTTGCTGCGCATCAGGTAGAACAGGCTGGCGGCCAGGCCGATCAGGACGCCCATCAGCAGGTCGATGGCGACGATCGCGACGATCGTGATCGCGAACGGCACGAACTGCGACCATCCTTTGCGGTACATGTCCGTGAACAGCGAAACCTTGGCCAGCTTGTAGCCCGTCATGATCAGGATGGCGGCCAGCGCAGCCAGCGGAATCGCGTTCAGCATCGGACTCAGCACGAGCACGCTGGCAAGCAGCAGCAGGCCATGGAACACGGCGGACATCTTGGTGCGATTGCCGCTGTGGATGTTGACGGAACTGCGCACGATCACGGACGTGACCGGCAGCCCGCCCAGCAGGCCGGCGGCGATATTGCCGAAGCCCTGCGCGACCAGCTCGCGGTTGGTCGGCGTCTCGCGCTTGTGCGGATCGAGCTTGTCCACCGCCTCCACGTTGAGCAGCGTCTCCAGCGACGCCACGATGGCGATCGTGAAGGCGACGATCCACACGTCGCGGTTGGCCAGATGCGCCAGGTCGGGCAGCTGCAGATACGCGCCCAGGTTGGACGCGTCCAGCGGCGGTATGTCCACCAGGTGACTCGGTTCGATGCGCAGCGCCGGCACGTAACGGTTGAACAGGATATTGAGCACGACACCCAGCACGACGACGAACAGCGGCGCGGGCAGCAGCTTGATGTTCCTCAAAGGCGTGCGATCCCAGTACAGCAGTACCAGCATCGACAGCGCGGCAATGACGACGGCGCCGGGCGTGATGACGTTGAAGGCACTGGCAATGGCGGAGAACGTGTTCTCCCCGTTCGCCTGGGCAAACGCGAAGGCGTCCGCGCCGCTGCGGTCGTAGCCGATCGCGTGCGGTATCTGTTTCAGGATCAGCAGCACGCCAATGGCGGCCAGCAGCCCCTTGATCACGTTCGACGGGACGTAATTGGCGATAAAGCCCGCGCGGAATATCCCCATGGCCAATTGCAGGAAGCCGGCAATCAGAATGGCGACCAGCAGGATCTCGAATGCGCCCAGCTTGGTAATGGATGCCAGCACGACGGCTGCGAGACCGGCTGCGGGCCCGCTGACGCTGGTCTGCGAGCCGCTCAGCATGCCGACGATAATGCCGCCAATGATGCCCGAGATAATGCCGGAAAATAGCGGTGCGCCCGATGCCAGGGCAATACCAAGGCATAATGGCAGGGCGACCAGGAAGACCACAATGCCGGCCGGTATATCGTATTTAAGGTCGTTTTTGAGGTTTGCGATATTCATAATATGACGTGGTAACGATGGTTATCAGTCACGCGCCAGGCCGCATCCCCCGAAATGGCGGGAATTACGTTGACGTGTACGGAGCAGGCGATGTCGCGCTACCGGCGATTCCGGGCGGCTGTGCCGGATGGGTGAGCGTGGAGGCATCATCGCCATGTTAATGAAACAGCGCAATGATTTACCTCAAAGCCGGTAACTGGTGCGGCATCGGTGAACCCAATATAACACGGTATTTTACGTTTTCAACGATGTTGCAATATTACGTTACATTAGCTTTGATGAAATATCGGTTACCTATCAAACACATTTGTTACACTCATAATGACGGTAATGGAAGGGGCTGCCTCGAGCCTTGATATTGTTATTTTTCGTTTGCATATCCGATATCACCGCTGCTAATAACCGCTTAATTGCGGCGCCGGCCCGCATGTTTGCGAGGTTTCAAACGGACTGAACAGCGTTAAATGGATGTCGGCAACCGTCTGCGGAAAATACTTTGTTTCACTGCCGTGGCGCGGCAGTATCCCTGATGCGCCCGTCAGCCCGGTCGTTGAAATCGGACTCATATTGCGCCCTCGCGCCTGACCACCTGTCAGATTTGACAGCCCCGCCCGCAGCTATTGACACAAAAATCCGCTCGGGCCCGAATTCTAGTGTTATAGTTCACTACAACACTAGATCATCATCAGGCACGACGGGAGGAACCATGTATGTGGAATGACAAGTCGCCGATCTACCGCCAGCTCAAGGAGCGGGTGATCGGCATGATGCTCGACGGGGTGCTGAAACCCGGCGACGCCCTGCCCTCCGTGCGGCAGGTCGCGGCGGATTTTCAGCTCAACCCGATTACCGTCTCCCGGGCATACCAGGAGCTGGTCGATGAAACGCTGGTCGAAAAACGGAGGGGATTAGGCATGTACGTTACCGAAGGAGCTGTCGAAAAACTGCTGGCCAGCGAGCGCGAGCGTTTCATTCGCGAGGAATGGCCGGCGATGGTGGAACGCATTCGCCGGCTGGGACTGGATCTCGAAGGCCTGCTGCGCGCAGTGGGAAGCACAGGGAGCCCCCAATGAGCCCGATTATCAGCGCCCGCAACCTCACCAAGCGCTATGGCAAGCGGACGGCGCTCGACGGCACCACGTTCGCGATCCAGCCCGGCCGCATCGTCGGCCTGATCGGCCCGAACGGCTCGGGCAAGACGACGACCTTGAAAGCGATCCTCGGCCTGTGCCGCTTCGACGGTGACCTGACCGTCCTGGGCATGGACCCGCGCCGCCAGCGCGACGAGCTGATGAACGACGTCTGCTTCATCGCCGACGTCGCCATCCTGCCCCGCTGGCTGAAGGTGAAGGAGGCGATCGACTTCGTGGCCGGTGTCCATCCCCGCTTCGACCGCAGCAAGGCGGAGCGCTACCTGGCCAACACGAAACTGACCCCGGACATGCGCGTGAAGGCCATGTCGAAAGGGATGATCGTCCAGCTGCACCTGGCGCTCGTGATGGCGATCGACGCGAAGCTGCTGGTGCTGGACGAACCCACGCTGGGCCTGGACATCCTGTACCGCAAGCAGTTCTACCAGAACCTGCTGGAAGACTACTTCGACGAGAACAAGACGATCGTCATCACGACGCACCAGATCGAGGAAGTGGAACACATCCTGACCGACCTGCTGTTCATCCAGGACGGGCGCATCACGCTGTCCGCCTCGATGGATGAAATCGGCGAGCGCTATACGGAGGTGATGGTAGAGCCGCACCAGGCCGCGGCGGCCAACGCGCTGCAGCCGATGACGCAGCGTACCGTGTTCGGCAAGCCCGTCATGCTGTTCGACGGGGTGCCGCGCCAGCAATTGCAAAATCTTGGCGAACTGCGCACGCCCAGCGTGGCGGACCTGTTCGTCGCCAGCATGAGAGGGAGCTACGAATGAAACCGATGGAGCCGAAACTGAAAACGATGGGATGGCTGATCCGGCGCGAATACTGGGAGCACAAGGGCATGCTGCTGTGGGTGCCCGTGGCGATCGCCACGCTGATGGTGGCCTTCGCGCTGGCCATGGCCTTCATGGGCCACAACGCCGAGATTCATTGGGATATGCCGGAAGGCAAAGCGTCGGGCGTCACCATCCTGATGGGCCAGCGCCAGCAAGTGGCCCTGGCGGACAAGGCCGCCGCGACGTATCCGATCGTCGCCGCCCCGCTCTACATGGCACTGGGGTTCATGGTGTTCTCCTACTGCATCGGCGCGCTGTACAACGAGCGGCGCGACCGCAGCCTGCTGTTCTGGAAGTCGCTGCCCGTGTCGGATGCGGCCACCGTAGTGTCGAAAGCGGCGCTGGCACTGCTGCTGATACCGCTGGGGATCGTCGTACTGGCCCTGGCGACAGCCTTGCTGGTCACACTGATCGCATTGGGCGTGCTGGCTTACAAGGGTACCAATGTGCTGCCGTTACTGCTGACCTCTCCGCACTTCTGGCTGACACCGTTGAAGCTGGTCGCACTGGTGCCCGTCTACATGCTGTGGGCGCTGCCGACGGTCGGCTGGCTCCTGATGGTGTCGAGCTGGGCCCGCTCCAAGGTATTCCTGTGGGCGGTCGGGGCGCCGCTGCTGACGGCAATGCTGCTGTCGTGGGCCAACAAGGCATTTACGCTGGGGCTGGACATGGAGTGGCTGTTCTCGAACATCATCAGCCGGCTGCTCGTCAGCGTCGTGCCCGGCTCGTGGTTTGCCATCGAAGCGCTGCGCCGACCGGTGGAATATGCGGGCGCTGTCGCCGAGCGGGGCCCGACGTCCGAAGTGCATGGCGTCGTGGACGCCTTGTTCAATGGCTCGTGGGCCGCCGTGGCGACACCCAATCTGCTGATCGGCGCCCTGGCCGGCGTGCTCATGATTGCCGCCGCGATCTGGCTGCGGCGCCACCGCGAAGAAGGTTGAGCTTCCCTTGAAGGCAGAGCTCCGTGTAAGGGTTGTCTTACACAGCAATAGGAATCTACCGATGCCGCGCCAGGAAAGTACTTGAGATAATGCCATCATTAAGCCAGCGTCACGTTCCGCTTGAGAAACCGGAACGGGCGTTGGCAGCTTTTTTTCAGGGATGGCTATGATGAAGATTGTCGACCAACGTTATCTGGGCAGTGCCAACCGGTACAGCACCGAGCCCTGCCTGCTGAGCATTCTTGACCTGGGCCACCCGGCCCCCGCGTGCGCCGCCACGATGGCGCAGCTTCGCGAGCGCCTGGCCAAGGTACTGCCGGGTCTGCGCCGCGGCCGCAGCCTGATCGGCATTGTGGGCGACGAAGTCGTGCCGGAGGAACCGGACGCTCCGTGCGAGGGCCTGCAGCTGGCGCGTCTGATCCAGAGCGTCGCCATCGAACTGCACCGCCTGACGGGCGACGAAGTGATGGTCGGGTTTGTCGGCGGCGTGCCGAAGATGGAGGGACGCTACCGCCTGATCCTGCCGTTTCGTTGCGGCACGGTCGCTAATGCGGCGCTGACGCTGTCGATCGCATTGATCGACGCGCTGCTGCGGGACGAGCCGTTCGACCTGGAAGCGGGTCTGGCCGAACTGCGCGAGCTGGCGGCCAACGGCACGCCGGGTCCGGGCCCTGCGCCGCAACCGACGATGCCGATTGCGGCCTGACGCTGCCCGGAACGCCGGACAAGACACATCCTGGCTCTGAAGGCAGTCGCGCTCCACGCAGAGCCACTCATGCAGTCCGCTACCGGTCACCCCGCCCGGCCGTCCAGCTGAGATGCTGCCCATATTCAGCTGATGCCGGGTATCCACGGGGATATACCTCGATACTTCAGCACACGCTCGCGCCGCCTCACCAGGCGGGAGCGTTGCGATGCCGATTCCATCACCGCCGGATACGTGGAATCGCTCAAGGATTTCCGGCGCCATTTCAAAAGGTTCCAGGCACGACTCGGCCGTTCTTCTCTTGCGTTTGCAGCGACACAGCAGCCACGTCGACGAACCGCCATCTTCGTGAGCCTTGGAGCGCCTGACAAAACCTCTGAGCGTATCTACAACAGATGAGTGAGCGCACAAGCGGCCGCGAAAACCGCCGTCATCCTGTGCCCACACTCCGGTCATGTTCGTCCGCTTCCGCCCCATAGCGGTCATTGATTATGCTGCATCATCGTCATATCCGGCCGGCAAACCGGTATGGACAAAGGTGAGCCCGCGCGCCACGAGATATTCGCTAATTTGAGAGAAAACCATCTCGGCTTCTGGTGTTGGTCGATACTTCGCAATTAGGTGAACTACTAAATTTCGTCCTCGCGCGTCTGGGTACGTGGTGTAGATTTCCCCGCTCTCCGCGAAGTTAAGGTAAGCATTTACCTTCGCCTCCAACAACGAGTAGTGGCTTCTCCCCCACGGCAAATGGTCACTGATTGTCAAGTGAACGTCCCCGGTTTCCTTGTTGATGCCAATAGCATCCACTGCCAAGGCGTGTTCAATCGTCATAATCGGTCATAAAGTAAAGAAGTCCGCTTTTGGCCGACAGTGGCCGTATGGTAGCGTCCGGTTCCGACCCTAAGCAGCCGTTAGCACCGCTTTCCAGTCTAGCAGTACTGCGACAACACGTAGAGTGGCTTCAATGTTTCCCGTAAGTCCCATCCGTCTGGTGACGACCCCGTTTAGGTAGCTGGCAACTCGCTCCGCGCTCGCGTCATCTTCGAGTAGCGTAACCACTTGAGGCACGTACGATCGATATTCGTCCCTTGCCGACGGTACGGCTGACACGCCGATTGGATCCCAAAGATAGTAAAGCACCTCGTCAACCCGCCGGTACATTTCTTTCTCTTCTTGAGTGCTCATCTTTAGTTTCCAGAGAGTTCGCCGGGCCGCAACGGCCGCTCGTGGCCGAGTGCTGCCGTTCAGCGTATGACACCTTGCGCCCCATTGCGGGCCTTTACAGAGACGGTTACCCGTCAACGTCTGGAAGTGTGCCCGTCAGCACGAGTAAGCGAGAGAATTTCGAGATTGCTAAGTGTATGTCGTCTCGCGTGTCGCCATCCCACTCTTCGATGGTTTCCAGCTCTGCCGTCAGCCCAGCTATTCTCGCCTTGATCTCTGCGACTTCGGGAGCACCACAGTTTTCCGCAATGGCATCCCATCTGGATTCCGGAATACGTTCCTGGATCGAAAGCCCGACCTTTGCATTATCGATGAACGACGAAAGTTTGCTCATGTGATTGAAAGTTTGACCCGCTGAACACGTCAAAGTCCGCTTTTGGCCGCTTGCGGCCTGTTCGGAAATCATGAAGACAGAGAAAAACGCTAGCCAAAGCAATGGCAATCCCATCACCACTCCAATTCATGATTGATGCCTAGGCGTCATCCTCGCAATTGCTCAACGTCTGCTATTGGCCGCAACCGCCATTGCCGTGGTCTGGGAGACCTATGCGATTAAGAACAGCGATTCTGCGTTTTTCGCATGAGAAGCAATCGCCTAGCGTGCGACGAACGTGACAATATTGTCTCCGTAGTCGCCGTCAAGCCACCCGTGATAGCCCATGCACATTCCATCACCGTCGCGCAAGTCCAGTTCGGCTGCAATGCCGGGCGGTTCTCGATTCACTAGCCGTGCGGTCACGGAGAGCTCGACAGATTGAGGCCCGCTTCTGAGAATACCGGACACACCGTCAATCACCATCATCAAGCCGTACATCGCATCATCAATTCCTTTCTGCACAGCTAGGCGAGTTTCGTCCGGCAGCGTCGGGTCGATTTTTTCGGTAGCGTAAGCCCGTACGTCCTCGAATAGAATGCGACCTGCGGCGTGCTGTAGCCAAAGCTCCAACGCGTGTGCCTGCTGCGGTGGACAAGAAAGTTCTAACTGCGATGTCCCCATGGGTACGTCTCCTAAAGCTCTAATCAATACGGAAAAGATCGTCGAAGCGGTATTAAACGTCTCACCTCCCCCTGGTGAGCGGCCGCTTTTGGCCGAAACCGGCCTGTCGCAGTAGGATACCATGTTGCCAAAGCGAACAACTCACGGATTGTCATGACCGTCGGCAACCTTCCGAAGGCGGACAAACCGATGAGGCTTTCGGTGTGCCTCCATTTTATTTGGACGGAGGTGCAGGTGTTAGCAGGCGTTAGCGCCAGCCAATGCCGCCGCGCCGGTGTACGGGAAGAATTGCACCTTGACGTTCCGCGTGCTGGTCCATCGGACTCGCGGCTGTCGCACGGCTGCGGGCCGCTGCCCGCCTGAGGCGCGCGAGCCCGCGCGACCAGCGCAGGGTTTGCGATGGGAGTCGTGCTCTACACTTGCCACCGTCCTTAAGGACCCATAGCGCCTGCGCATATTTCCTTGGGCGTGAGAGAAGGGGTGTGCACAGGGTCGTGAAGTACATGCCGGGCATGCGTGCGTTGACGCACCGCGAGACTCTTACTAACCGTGTAATCTGGAACCTACGATGTAACGGCTCATTGCGTTACTACAGGCAACTTGATTATCAAAAAGTGAAAGAGTTAACATGTCAATCGAATCGAAGCAAGCATTGCTGCACCGAATGGTCACTCCAGAACATACTTGTCCGTGGGGAGTCAAGGCGCTCGAGTTATTAAAACAGGCGGGTTACCAAGTCGAGGACCATCAGTTGACAACCCGAGGCGAAGTAGACGCGTTTATGCAGGACGAAGGAGTCCAGACTACGCCGCAGACCTATATCGACGGGCAGCGTGTAGGCGGGTACGAGGAACTTGTCGCTTTTTTAGGCGAGAAATAAGGGCCGCCCCTGGTCGAGCAGCTCCATGCGCGTCGGTTCCTGGCCGATCTCGGCCATTCGGCCAAGGATAGCAAGTGGCCGATCTGTAAAAAGTCACAGAGTGTCGCCCCAAAGCAGACCTCCGGGCTGATGCCATTACCGATGAATTATTCGGGGCCGGTCCTGCAAAGACATTGAGAACTGCCCGGCAAATTCGACCACGTCTGCACGGGCCTCATCTTCGTGTGAGGTCGTGACAATCATCTGCCCACCTCGCCCATCGTCCCCAACGCAAGCCCAGTCAGGAGCATCCTCCCGGTCCTGCGCGCCTGCGCCGGTTGCGCAGAAAAGCTCAATGCGCCCAGCTATCAGTTCTCGCAAGAATTGATAGCCCCGCAGGCAAAGAAGCGGAAGTCGGCACGAGAATGATTCTCAGAGTACGGCAGCAGTCCAGGCTGGGGAACACTTTTTGGCCCTACCGCTACCAGCCGCCGACCGCTCTGCGGTTGCGTTGTCAGGAACGCTGATCGGCGCAGCGCTGGTATTCGGGCTTCACGTCGCCATCGGGCGCACCAGCCAGCCACGTATTGTTGTCGATAAAGCTACCGGACAGGAAATCAAGCTGCAGGCAAAGCACGATCTGTTCTTCATCCCGATCAAATTCTGGCCATACATCCTGGCGGCGCTCGGCGTACTGTTCTTCTTCCAGCATCCAGCAACGCGTTTGCGTTCATCAGTGAAGCGCTCAGTCGAACTGCTTCCTGAATTCCTCGAACTGCGCCGTCAGGGCCGCGAATTCGGTGCGCAGCTGCTGCACTTCCAGCTCCAGCTGCGCCACCCGATCGCCGCGTGAAGCCCCGCCCGGTACCACCGTGGACGTACCGTAACCCGCCTCCTCCCGAGCCAGTTCGGCCGCGCCGCCCAGCAACTGGCCATAACGCGGCTCCTTCGTGCCCGGCGCCAGCGCCAGCTTCGCCACCAGCGGCGGATATTTGTCGATCAGGAACTGCAGGCCCGCTTCCACGTCCGCCACCGATTTGAACTCGTGCATGCGGCCCGTGCGCGTGCGGATTTCGCCGGCCGTCTGGTGCCCGCGCAACATCAGCACGGTGAGGATCGCCAGCTTGTCCTGCTCCAGCGTCCATTTGATGCGCATGCGGTGCTCGTACTTCGTCACCCGCGCGCCGGCGGCGGTGACGGCATTGGCGAGGCGGCGCTCGGCCAGGCGCGCCAGCACGTCCGCCACCGTGTCCTCGGCAATCTGCATGACGGGATCGCGGCTGGAGAGCTGGTTGCAGCCGTTGGTGATCGCGTTCAGCGACAGCGGATAGTTATCCGGCGTCAGCGCCTCCTTCTCGGCCAGCACGGCCAGCACGCGGATTTCAAACGGGTCCAGTTCTTCCGTTGCCACTTCCAGTTCGCTCATCTTGTTCCTTGCTTGTTCTGCGTGTTGTTTCAATCAACCAGCCTGTTCAGACGATCCGCATCGTCGCCTGCCATGTCGAGGCCCTGGCGGTCCAGGCCACGTTCCCTGAGCAGCGCCATGATGCGGACGATTTGTTCCTCCTGCGCCGCGCTCTGGGCGATCAGTCCCTGCAGTGTCTTCGACAACGGATCGGCGCCGTTGGGCGTGACGCCATACGCGGCAAATGCCGGCGCCGCCGGCCGCCCTTCCGCCGCCTGTTGCTCGCGGCTGACGATGCGGGCCGGATTGCCCACGGCGGTGGCGCCGGCCGGCACCGGCTTGAGCAGCACGGCGTTGGAGCCGATCTTGGCATACTCGCCGACCGTAAAGGCGCCGAGCACCTTGGCGCCGGCGCCGACGATGACGCCCCGCTCCAGCGTCGGGTGGCGCTTGTGGCCGGCCGCCAGCGACGTGCCGCCCAGCGTGACGCCCTGGTAGATCGTGCAATCGTTGCCGATCACGGCAGTCTCCCCGACGACGACACCGAAACCGTGATCGATGAACACGCGCCGGCCCACCACGGCGCCGGGATGGATTTCAATCCCCGTGACGATCCGCGCCAGGTAGCTGACGTAGCGGCCCAGCCATTTCAGGCCATGCAGCCAGCACCAGTGCGCCAGCCGGTGCGCGACGATCGCGTGCAGGCCGGGGTAACACGTCAGCACCGTCCACGCGTTGCGGGCGGCGGGGTCGCGCTCGAGGATCGCGCGGATGTCGTGGCGTAGGCGGGTAAACATGGCAGTAATCTAGCATGGGACGCCCGCTTGCGGATAGGCACCTCTGCCGGCGGCATTGGCGTATCGGGGACCGGCACCGTCCTCCGGTGCAGGCCCCGCCGGCATCAGCCTTCCTTGGCCATCCGCTGGCGCCGCGCTTCGTACAGGCACACGCCGGAAGCCACGGAAACGTTCAGGCTCTCGACGGAACCGAACATCGGGATGCTGACCAGCATGTCGCACGTTTCGCGCGTCAGGCGGCGCATGCCTTCGCCTTCGGAGCCCATCACCAGCGCCGTCGGACCCGTGAAGTCGGCATCGTACAGGCCCTTCTCGCCGTCGTCGGACGTGCCGATCAGCCAGATGTCGCGGTCCTTCAGGTCGCGCAGGGTGCGCGCCAGGTTCGTCACGGTGATGTACGGGACCGTTTCGGCCGCGCCGCTGGCCACCTTGGCGGCCGTGGCGTTCAGGCCGACGGCGCGATCCTTCGGCACGATCACGGCGTGGGCGCCGACACCGTCGGCCACGCGCAGGCAGGCGCCCAGGTTGTGCGGGTCGGTGATCCCGTCCAGCACCAGCAGCAGCGGCGGGCCGTCGATGGCATCGAGCAGCTCGTCCAGGTTGCGGGCCAGCGCCAGCTGCGACGCGAACGCGATGACGCCCTGGTGGCGGCGGGTGCCGACGATCTTGTCGAGGCGGGCCGAATCGACCGGCATGACGCGCACGCCAAGCGCGCGCGCATTCGTGATCAGGTCTTTCATGCGGCGGTCGTCGCGGGCGGCGTCGACGAAGATCTCCTCCACGGAAGCGGCTTCGTGGCGCAGGCGCGAGGTGACGGCATGGAAGCCGAAAATCATTTTGTTCTTGGACATGGTGCTGTTCTACTTTACTGGATTTGCCGAACTGCGGACGAGAGCCAAACTGGACGTCCACAAGTGAAGCGCCGCGGATTACCGCGGCGCCAGACCATCATCTTACCTTATCGCTTCTTCCTGCCCTTGGCCGTGCTGCCGGGCCTGGACGAAGCGGCCGTCGCGGTCTTGCTCCGCTTGGCCGGCGCGCCCCCGCCCGAGCGCGGCTTGCGCGGTGGCGGCGCATCGGCGTTATCCGCCGGGGCCGGGTAGCGCACGGTGATCGACGGACCCGCCGCGCCCTTCTCCGGCCGGCCGCCGCCCCCGCCGCCCTTACGACCTCGGCGTGGCGCACTTTCCTCGACCGCCGGCTCATCCTCGAACTTCTGGCGGCCGCGCCCTTTCTTCGCCGGCGCCTGGCCGCCGCCCATGCCTGCCGTTTCGCTTTCCGGCAGGCGCAGGTCGATCTTGCGCGACTCCAGGTCGACACGCACCACCTGGACGTTGACGCGGTCCGTCAGCTGGTAGCGCTTGCCGGTACGCTCGCCGCGCAGTTCGTGGCGCGCTTCGTCGTACTGGAAGTAATCGGCGCCCAGGTCGGTGATGTGTACGAGGCCTTCGACGAACAGCTGGTCCAGCTGGACGAAGATGCCGAACGTCGTCACGCCGACGATGATGCCGCTGAACTCCTCGCCCAGCTTGTCCTGCATGAAGTAGCACTTCAGCCAGGCTTCGACGTCGCGCGACGCTTCGTCCGCGCGGCGTTCGTTGGCCGAGCAGTGCACGCCCAGCGCGTCCCACACGGTCAGGTCGCGCGCGCCCTTCGGTTCCTTGCCCTCGGCCTTGTCCTTGAGCTTCTGGCGCCGCGCCGCATTCGACACGGTCGTATTCAGTACGCTCTTGTCGTCCACCTTCGGCTCGTACTTCTTCCCTTGCAGGATGGCCTTGATGGCGCGGTGCGTCAGCAGGTCGGGATAGCGGCGGATCGGGCTGGTGAAGTGGGCATACGCCTCGTACGCCAGGCCGAAGTGGCCGATATTGTCCGGACTGTAGACGGCCTGCTGCATGGAGCGCAGCAGCATCGTCTGCAACAGGCTCGCATCCGGGCGCTCCTTGATCTTCTTCATCAGCTCCGCGTAGTCGCGCGCGGCCGGCGTATCGCCGCCGCCCAGCGACAGGCCCACCTGCTTAAGGAACTCGCGCACCTGCGTGAGCTTTTCCTTGGTCGGCGCAGCGTGGATGCGGTACGTGCCCGGGTGCTTGTTACGCAGCAGCAGATCGGCCGCGCAGACGTTCGCCGCCAGCATGCATTCCTCGATCAGCTTGTGCGCGTCGTTGC
This sequence comes from Pseudoduganella plicata, assembly GCF_004421005.1. Taxonomy (NCBI): domain Bacteria; kingdom Pseudomonadati; phylum Pseudomonadota; class Betaproteobacteria; order Burkholderiales; family Oxalobacteraceae; genus Pseudoduganella; species Pseudoduganella plicata. The sequence continues at coordinate 5,866,257 of NZ_CP038026.1, read as the reverse complement.
GCGAACGGGGCACGATCTTCTCGATCTTGCCGTTCGGGTTGCAGACGATGTACGTCTCCGTCGTCTCGAAATCGATCGCGCCCCGTTCCAGGCGCGCCTTCAGCAGCGCCTGGTAGACGGCATACAGGTCCTGCAGGTGCGGTACGATGTACGGCTTCTTCGCCGCTTCCGGCCCCTTCGTGTTGCCCAGTATCGCCGCCACTTCGGTGTACGTCATGCGCGCGGCCGAATGGATCACGGCCGGATAGAACTGGTAAGCCTTGATCTCGCCCTTGGCCGTGATGACGGCGTCGCAGACCAGCGTCAGGCGGTCGACGGCGGGGTTCAGCGAGCACAGGCCGTTGGACAGCTTCTCGGGCAGCATCGGAATCACGCGGCGCGGGAAGTAGACCGACGTGCTGCGCTCGAGCGCGTCGGCGTCCAGTGCGTCGTTCGGCTTGACGTAGTGGCTGACGTCGGCGATCGCCACGATCAGGCGGTACCCGTTGGTGCGGCCGATCTTGACGGGCTCGCAGTAGACGGCATCGTCGAAGTCGCGCGCATCCTCGCCGTCGATCGTCACCAGCGGCACGTCGCGCAGGTCGACGCGTTCGTCCAGGTCGGCGGCACGCACCACGTCCGGCAGCTTGTTGGCCTGCTTGATTGCCGCGTCGGAAAACACGTGCGGCACGCCGAACTTGCGTACGGCGATTTCGATCTCCATGCCCGGGTCGTCCATGTCGCCCAGCACTTCGACGATGCGGCCGACGGGCTGCTTGAAGCGCCCCGGCTGCTCCGTCAGTTCGACGCTGACGATCTGGCCGCTCTTGGCCTTGCCGGGCGAGCCGGCCAGCAGGATGTCCTGGCCGATGCGCTTGTCTTCCGGCGCCACGATCCACACGCCGTTATCCTTGATCAGCCGTCCGATGATATGGGTGTTGCCACGTTCGACCACTTCGACGATCGTGCCCTCGGGGCGGCCGCGCCGGTCGAAGCCCACCACTTTCGCCAGCACCTTGTCGCCGTGCAGGACCTTCTGCATCTCGCGCTCGGTCAGGAACAGGTCGTCGCCCGGTTCGTCGGGAATGACGAAGCCGAAACCGTCACGGTGCGCGCTGACCCGCCCGGCCACGAAGCCGGAATGATCCGCCAGCACGTAGAAGCCGCCGCTGTCCGAGCGGATCTGGCCATCGCGTTCCATCGCGGCCAGGCGCCGTGTCAACACCGCGTGCGATTCGGCGGGGACCTCGAGCGACATGGCAAGCGTGCGCAGGTCGAGCGGCGCATTGGCGCTGCGGAAGAGTGCGAGGATGTCCTCGCGGCTTGGGATGGTATGGGTAGTCTGGTTCAAAACTATATCTTTGATCTTATTGTGAGTTCGTGAATAAAGGCAGTCGTAGTGTACCGGAGGTCCGACGGTTTGCCTAACAGCGCGCAATCGGACACCCGGGGCGGGACGCATGTGTGGACCACTGCATGCGCATTGCGCCGGTCGGGCACGTTTCCGAAAGCCTTTGACATTCAAAAATATTGCTCTATAATCTCGGCTCTCGCAGCAATGCGGGAGTGCAGAACAGAGCGGATGTGCAGTGTGGAATGAAAGTTCATCTGGCGCAAAACTCTCCAAGGCACTATAATAGCAGAAGCAACAAGTTTGCAAGTCGAGCTTGTGGTGTAGGCTGAAGAAGCACGCAGTGCCCACGTGGCGGAATTGGTAGACGCGCATGGTTCAGGTCCATGTGCCGCGAGGTGTGGGGGTTCGAGTCCCTCCGTGGGCACCACTCTACCGTATCAACAATGCAGCCGGATGTTCGGCAGCATGGCGCAAGACGCCGCGACTGCATCGCAGGCGGCGTTTTTGTTTGGTGGAAGCAGTAGCAGCAGAAACGTTGTAGCAGCAACAGCAGTATCAGTGCCCACGTGGCGGAATTGGTAGACGCGCATGGTTCAGGTCCATGTGCCGCAAGGTGTGGGGGTTCGAGTCCCTCCGTGGGCACCACTCTACCGGATTAGCGATTCGTCGCAGCAGACGCCGCAAACTTGAAAAAGTTTGCGGCGTTTTTGTATTTGGCCACCAGCGCATCCGGGACCGAAGCACCCGCAGATATCTGCCGAGCGCCGTGCGATCCGCCGCATCCGGCTCCGGGCGTCGGCTTCCTTGACAGTCCCGTCCGCCAAAAAACCGCATGCGGTTGCAATCGCCCTGCAACTCAGCCGCCGTGCACGCTTTTTGCGTACCGCCTGCCCGTAGCCACTTTACGGGAGTCCGACATGAAGACCTTGCTCACCGCCATCACATTGGCGGCCGCGGCCGCAACCGGCAGCGCCGTTGCCGCGCCGACGTTCAACTTTTCGTTCATTTCCGGTACCTCGATACAGGCCCGGCAGGGCTTTATCGACGCGGCCGCGCGCTGGTCGAGCCTGCTGGACGACAATGTGACGATTAACCTGACAGTGGACTTCAATCCACTCGATCCCGGGATCCTGGGCCAGGCCCGGTCGGCCCAGCAGCTGTACAGCTACAGTGCCTTCCGCAGCGCGCTGGCGGCGGACATCACGTCCGGCTACGACACCACCGCCGTGGCCAGCCTCGCGCCCGGCAGCAGTTTCGGCATGCTGCTCAATCGCACGGCCAACAGCCCGAATGGGTACGGCAGCCCCCTACCCTACGTGGACAACGACGGCGACGCCAACAACGCCAACATCCGCATCGCCACCGCCGAAGCAAAGGCATTGGGGCTGGCCCCGGCGGCGCAGTCGCTGCCGGACTGTATCGGGCAATGCGACGGCTTCATCCAGTTCAGCAGCCACTATACGTTCGACTTCAACCCGCACGACGGCATCAACGCGGACGCTTTCGACTTCGTCGGCGTGGCCGCCCACGAGATCGGCCATACGCTGGGTTTCATCAGCGGCGCCGACGTCCTGGATTTCAACTCGGATGCGCCCGACTTCTTCAACGACGACGAGTTCACCTACGTTTCCGGGCTCGACATGTTCCGCTACTCCGACGCCAGCCGCGCCGCCGGCGTGATCGACTGGACGGCGGACGAGCGCGAAAAAACCTTCTCGCCCGACGGCGGCGCTACGCCGGGGGCGCCGCTCTCCACCGGCATGCTGCATGGCGACGGCCGCCAGGCGAGCCACTGGAAGGACGATCTGTTCATCGGGCTGATGGACCCCACCGCCGGCATGGGCGAGCTGCTGCACATTTCGCGGAACGACCTGCTGGCGATGGACGTCATCGGCTGGAACGTCCCGGCCATTCCGGAGCCCTCCTCGGCCGCCATGCTGGGCGCCGGAATGCTGCTGCTGGGGCGACGCGCAATCGGACGGCGCACAATCTTTCGTAAAGGCACAAAATGACCATTGACCGATCCGGTTCGGTACTTTAAGATGCGTGCCTTCTGTTGCTGAACACCGCAACGGAGCAAGGCAGGAAGCAGAGAAAAGCAGGCCCACGTGGCGGAATTGGTAGACGCGCATGGTTCAGGTCCATGTGCCGCAAGGTGTGGGGGTTCGAGTCCCTCCGTGGGCACCAAGTCTGTTTTTCGATGCAAGAGCTTTGTCAAAGAAGTGCCAGTGCCCACGTGGCGGAATTGGTAGACGCGCATGGTTCAGGTCCATGTGCCGCAAGGTGTGGGGGTTCGAGTCCCTCCGTGGGCACCACTCTACCGGATACGCTGAAGAACGCCGCCGACTGTCAAAGGTCGGCGGCGTTTTTCTTTGGCCTTCAATGTGCGTGCGCGGTCAACCGCGTCGCGGCCCATGCATCCCTTGGTCTACACTGCTGCCATCGGCATCGACCCCGGCAGCCATGACGCAACTGAACCTTCCCGACACGCTGCATACCATCCTGATTGTCACCGGCGGCGAGCATGCCGCGCTGGTACAGACCTTGTCGCGCCTCGACTTCCGGGTCGATGTCGTCAACCGCGGCGACGCGGCGCTGGCCGCCATCGCCGCGGACGGCGTGGCGATGGTGCTGCTTGATGTCGCACTGGCGGGCAGCGCGCGGCTGGAACTGTGCCAGCGTCTCGTGCACGGCGTGGCCGGACGCGAGCTGCCGGTGCTGGCCATGTCGTCGGCGCCATCGGACGAGGAACGCGAACGTGCCCTCCTCGCCGGCGCCGTCGGCTATATCCGGCTGCCCTGCGCGGCCGAGGACATCGTCGAAAAAATCCAGATCGAACTGACGGTACGTCACGCGTGGCCGGACACGCCCGGCCAGGACGGGCCCGACATGCGCGCGCTCGCGGTCAACTATCACACGCTGCTGGCAGGCTCGCCGGACGCGATCATGCTGTTCGACGCGGCGCGCGGCACGCCGGTCGACGTCAACCGCAACGCCGAGCGCATGTTCGGCCGTTCCAGTGCGGAACTGATGCGGCTGCGCCTGGCCGACCTGTGCCCGCCGCACCAGCCGGACGGCGTGCCGTCGCAGGATGCCATCGACGCGCTGCTGCACAAGGTGCTGGGCGGCGAGGTGCGCGTGCACCCGATGACCTTCCGGCACAGCAGCGGGCGCGTCGTCGACTGCGAGATCCGCGCCGTGATGCTCGAGCAGGACGGCATGCGGCTGCTGCACATGCGGCTGGTGGACGTCACCGGCCAGCGGCTGGCCGAGGCGCTGCGCACCGGCCAGAACGCGCTGCTGGAACTGGTCGCACGCGGCGCCCCGTTGCGTGAGATTCTGGACCGCTTGCTGCGGCTGGTGGAGGGGCAGGCGCCCGGCCTGGTCTGCACCGTGCTGCTGCTGGACGAAGATGGCCGCACCATACGGGCCGGCGCGGCACCGAGCCTGCCGCCGTCCTACCTGACGGCGCTGGACGGCCTGGCCATCGGTCCGCGCGTGGGGTCGTGCGGCACCGCCATGTTCCGCCGCGAGCCGGTGATCGTGGCCGACATCGCCCGCGACCCGTTGTGGGAAGGCTATCGCGACCTGGCCAACCAGCATGGCGTGCGGGCCTGCTGGGCGGTGCCGATCTTCGGCGACGCGGCCACGGTGCTGGGCTCGTTCGCGATCTACTACCGCGACCGGCGCCTGCCGCGCGCGGAGGACGAACACCTGATTCGCGTGGCCGTCCACCTGGCCGGCATCGCCATCGAACGCACGCGGCGCGAAGCGGAACTGGCACGCCACCGCGATCACCTGGAAGAACTGGTGGCGGCCCGCACGACGGAGCTGCAACGGGCCAAGGAAGTGGCCGAGCAGGCCAGCGCCAGCCTGGCGCAGGCTCTCGACAACCTGCGCCTGACGCAGGACGAACTGGTACGACGCGACAAGCTGGCGGCGCTGGGCGCGCTGGTGGCCGGTGTCGCCCACGAACTGAATACGCCGATCGGCAACAGCCTGACGGTGGCCACGACGATGAGCGAACACCTAGCGGCGCTGCGCAGCCGGTTGCACGCCGGACTGCACCGCTCGGACCTGGAACAGTACCTGGAGCAGGCGGACGAGGCGGACGGCGTCGTCATCCGCAACCTGACGCGGGCCGCGCGCCTGATCGCCGGCTTCAAGCAGGTGGCCGTCGACACGGCCAGTTCGCAGCGGCGCAGCTTCCGTCTCGACGAATTCATCGCCGAACTGGTGCTGCCCCTGCAGGCATCGACGCCGCCGCCGCGGCCCCGCGTGCTGCAGGAAATCGCTCCGGCGCTGGAGATGGACAGCTATCCCGGTCCTCTGGGACAGGCTGTCTCCGCGCTGTTCGAGAATGCCGTAACCCACGGGCTGCACGGCCTGTCCGGCCGCGACAACGGCACCATCACCATTGCGGCGCGGGCCGTGGACGCGGCGACGATCGCGCTGTCCGTGCGAGACGATGGCGCCGGCATCGCGCCCGAGCACCTGGCGCGCGTGTATGATCCCTTCTTCACGACCCGCCCCGGCGGCGGCGCCGGCTCCGCGGCCGGCCCCGGCCTTGGTCTCGGCCTGGGTCTGGGCCTGCACCTGACGCACAATATCGTGACAGGCGTGCTGGGCGGCCGCATCGCGTTGCAGAGCGAGCCGGGCCGTGGCACCACCTTTACGCTGACCCTTCCTGCCGTCGCACCATGAGCCTGTATCGCCTGTACCGCCTGTCCCGCCGCCTGTCCGTCTGCGTCGCCACCCTGCTCTGCGGCGCCGCGCTTGCCGCGCCTGCACCCTGGTGGCTGTGGGAGAGCGTCACGAGCGGCAACAAGGTATGCGCGCAGACGCCTCTGGGTCCGGGCTGGCGCAAATTGCTGGGCCCTTATCGGGACGCCCGTTGCGAGAAACCCTTCCGTACCAGATAATGGGGCGACAATAACAATTTTGCAGCAAGCCACAGCAAGCCCATGGCGAGCCCATAGCGAGCCGGTATGATGGATTGCGCCCATTCGTTGCACTTTTTGGAGGAAGACACATGTTTCAGAATCCAGAGCAGTTTGCCCAGGCCACCAAAGCCCTGTTCGAGTTCCAGCTCGAGACGTTCAACACGCTGACGAGCAAGGCGGTCCAGGGCCTCGAGCAGGTCGTCCAGCTGAACATGAGCACCGCCAGGACGGGCATCGAGAACTCCCTCGCCGCCGGCCGCGACGCCAGCCAGGCGGCCGACCCGAAAGCGGCCATGGCGGCCGCCAGCGCCAAGATGCACAACCTGACGAACCTGGTCGGCTACAACCAGCAGCTGAGCCAGATCATCGCCGACATCCACAACGAATTCACCCGCGCGGCCGATGCCCACCTGGCCGAGGCCAAGAGCAACCTGTCGGCGCTGATCTACGACGTGACGAAAAACGTCCGCCCCGGTTCCGAAAACGCGGTGGAGATCGTCAAGGCGGCGATCGACAATGCCTTCAAGGGCTATGAGCAGGTCACGACGGCCACGCGCCAGGCGGTGGCCGCGTTCGAAGAGCAGCTGGCACAGGCCGCCACGCTGGCGGACCGCCAGGCCGCCGCCAACGCGGAGCAGAACAAGTCCTGACGGAAAAAACGCTGGGCAAGCGGGGGTGGAAGGGATAAACTGTATAAAGATACAGTTCTTTGACGTGGCGTATTGACTTGACGTACAGTCGTCCCTCCTCCTGCAGTCCCGATGAAACCCGTACTGGAAAACCCGCTCTACTACCTCGACAACTTCCACCAGGTGCTGGCGTGGATCGGCGAACGCTACGGCGATCTGGTGGATGCCGACGAGCGCTCGTTCATCGAGGTCTTTCCCACCTTGCCGCAGAATGCCCGCGCACTGTTCGTGCGCATGGTCATGCGCAAGGGTTGCCTGTTCCGTGCCAGCAAGCTGGCCTACGACGAAATCGGCTGCGCCCGCGCCGCCGCCGCTCCGCTGGCGCAGCTGGGCTGGATCGCGGCCGACCCGCACCTCACGCTGGACGAACTGTTCGACCTGCTGCAAAAGACCGAGCTGTGCCACGTGTTCCGCCTGGAAGGTGCCGCGCGCGCCGCGCGCAAGGCCGACCAGCTGGAAGCGCTGCGGCCCCATCATCCCGAGCCGCAACCGTTTTCCACATGGTGGCAGGACTGTGACGACGCGCTCTACCGCGTGGCGGCCAAGCCGCTGTGCGATCGCCTGCGGCTGATCTTCTTCGGCAATTACCATCAGGACTGGACGGAGTTCGTGCTGTCCGACCTGGGCGTCTACCGTTTCGAAAAAGTCGACTTTGGGCCATCGGCACGGGCCTTCCGCACGCGCCGCGACATCGACGAATACCTGCTGCTGCATCGGTGCCGCGAACGCTTCGGCGCGGGCGAAGATCCGCTGGCGGTGCTGGCGGACGTGCCGCCGGCCAGCGTCGACAACGAATGGCTGCGCGGGCGCCGCCACAAGCTGCTGTTCCAGATGGGCCAGCATCTGGAAAAGCTGCGCGACTGGCCGGGCGCCCTGGCCGTGTACGCCGACTGCGCATGGCCCGGCGCGCGCGCCCGCACGATCCGCGTGCTGGAAAAGGACGAGCAATATGGCCCCGCGTGGGATCTGCTGGCGCGGGCCCAGGCGAAGCCCGAAAGCGAGGCGGAACGCCAGCACGTGCTGCGCATCGCGCCGCGGCTGGCGCGCCGCCTCGGCCATCCCGGCGGCGCGGCGCGCCGGCGCACGGCCGTCGACCGGCTCGACCTGTGCCTGCCGATGCCGGCGCAGGACCGGTGGGTCGAAGGTGTCGTGCGCGACCACCTGACGCACGAGGAAAGCCCCGTGTTCTATGTCGAGAACACGCTGATCAACTCCCTGTTCGGCCTGTTGTGCTGGGAGGCCATCTTCGCCGCGGTGCCGGGTGCATTCTTCCACCCGTTCCACCACGGCCCGGCGGACCTGCACAGTGCCGACTTCCAGCACCGCCGCACCGAACGCTTCGCCGCCTGCTTCGCCAGGCTGGATGACGGCAGCTACCGTGACGTCATCCGCGCCAACCGCGTCGCCAAGGACGGCATCTCGTCGCCGTTCGTTTATTGGGGCGGCCTGGACGACGCACTGCTGGAACTGGCGCTGGACTGCATCCCGCCGCAGCACCTGAAGGTCTCGTTCCAGCGCATCCTGGCGGACGTCAAGGAAAACCGCACGGGCTTTCCCGACCTGATCCGCTTCTGGCCCGCCGAGCGGCGCTACCAGATGATCGAAGTAAAAGGACCGGGCGACCGGCTGCAGGACAACCAGCTGCGCTGGATCGACTACTGCGCGCAGCACCGCATGCCTGTGACCGTCTGCTATCTGCAGTGGCAGGCATGACGGCCTACACCGTCGCGGTCAGGGCGCTGTGCGAGTTCACGGCCAAGACAGGCGACCTGGATCTGCGCTTCACGCCGTCGCCGACGGCGCAGGAGGGCATCGCCGGCCACGCCGTCGTCAGCGCCCGCCGTGACGACGACTACGAACGCGAGATCGCCCTCTCCGGCGATTGGGGAAAACTGCACGTGCGCGGCCGCGCCGATGGCTACGACCCGAAGCGCAACCAGCTGGAAGAAGTCAAAACTTACCGGGGCGAGCTGGCGCGCATGCCGGCGAACCACCGCGCCCTGCATTGGGCGCAGCTGAAGGTGTACGGCCACCTGCTGTGCGCCGCGCGCGCCCTGGCTTCGGTTCGGCTGGCACTGGTCTACTACGATATCGCCAGCCAGAAGGAAACGCAGCTGGTCGAGGAACACGACAGCGCCGCGCTGCGGGCGGTGTTCGAGGCGCAGTGCGCCGCGTTTGTCGCGTGGGCCGAACAGGAACTGGCGCACCGCGCCGCGCGCGACGGGCAGCTGGCGGCGCTGCGCTTCCCGCACCCCGACTTCCGGCCGGGCCAGCGCGAACTGGCCGAAGCGATGTTCAAGGCGAGCAGCCGCTCCTGCGCATTGCTGGCGCAGGCGCCGACGGGCATCGGCAAGAGCATCGGCAGCCTGTTCCCGCTGCTCAAGGCGGCGCCGCAGCATGGACTGGACAAGATCTTCTTCCTGGCCGCCAAGACGTCGGGGCGCCAGATGGCGCTCGACGCCGTCGCCACGATTCGCGCCAGCGCCCCGCTGCTGCCCCTGCGCACGCTGGAGCTGACGGCGAAAAGCCGCGCCTGCGAATTTCCCGACAACGCGTGTCACGGCGACGCCTGCCCGCTGGCACGGGGTTTCTACGACCGCCTGCCGGCCGCGCGCGCCGCAGCATTGCAGCTGCCGATGCTGGACCGCGCGTCGGTGCGCACGGCGGCGCTGGATCACGAGGTCTGTCCGTACTACCTGCAAAGCGAACTGGCACGCTGGGCCGACGTCATCGTCGGCGACTACAACTACTATTTCGACTTCACGGCGCTGCTGCATGCACTGACGGTGCAAAACGACTGGCAGGTCGGCGTGCTGGTGGACGAGGCGCACAATATGGTCTCGCGGGCGCGCAGCATGTATTCGGCAGAACTGGCACACGGGACGTTGCGCGTGCTGCGCAAGACCGCGCCCGCCGCGCTCACAAAAGCGCTGGACCGCGTGCACCGCCAGTGGCTGGCGCTGGAAAAAGACCAGACAGCCGAATACCGCAGTCATGCCGGGCTGCCGGAAAAGTTCATGAACGCGCTGCAGGCGGCAACCACGGCGATCGGCGACTACATGGGCGAAAACCCCGCGTGGTTCGATGCGGACGTGCTGGACTTCTACTTCCACGGCCTGCACTTCGCCCGGCTGGCGGAAAGCTTCGGCGACCATTCGCTGTTCGACGTCACGTTGACGACCACGCGTGCGGGCAAGAGCGACTCGACGCTGTGCCTGCGTAACATCGTGCCGGCGCCGTTCCTGCAGCCGCGCTTCGCGCAGGCCCGCTCGGTGGCCCTGTTCTCGGCCACCCTGAGTCCGTGGAACTACTATGCCGACACGCTCGGCATGCCGCCCGGGACGGCGTGGGTCGACGTGAATTCGCCATTCGTGGCCGACCAGCTGGCCGTGCACGTGGCCGGCCACATCTCCACCCGCTACCAGCACCGCGACCGTTCGCTGGCACCGATCGCCGCGCTGATGGGCGAGCAGTACGAGCGCCAGCCGGGCAACTACCTGGCCTTCTTCAGCAGCTTCGACTACATGGAAAAGGCGGCCGACCTGTTCGCCTCGACCTGTCCGCACGTCACGGTGTGGCGCCAGTCGCGCCGGATGGACGAAGACGCCCGCAGTGCGTTCCTGCAGCGCTTTACGCTCGAGAGCAGCGGCATCGGTTTCGCCGTGCTGGGCGGCGCGTTCGGCGAAGGCATCGACCTGCCGGGCGCGCGCCTGATCGGTGCGTTCATCGCCACCCTCGGGCTGCCGCAACTTAATCCCGTCAACGAGGAAATCCGGCGGCGCATGGACGCCATCTTCGGCGCCGGCTACGACTACACGTACCTGTACCCCGGCCTCCAGAAAGTCGTGCAGGCCGCCGGACGCGTGATCCGCACGACGACGGACCGGGGCACCGTGCACCTGATCGACGACCGCTTCGGACGGCCCGACATCCAGGCGTTGCTGCCCGCATGGTGGCGCATCGGCGCGGCGCCGCGGCCCGGCTAACCCATTGCAGCCCGCAGCTTCTGGTAGCCGCTGCGGCTGACGGGCACCCTGCTGCCGTCCTTCAGCACGGCCACGTGGCTGTCGCGGGTGGCCTGCTCGATGCGGCTGACGGCTTCGATGTTTACCAGCCAGGAGCGGTGGATGCGCAGGAAGCGCTGCGGATCGAGCTGGCTTTCCAGTTCCGACAGCGGCTGGTTCTTCAGGTAGGCGCGGCCCTCGGCGCGGATCTCCACGTAATCGTCCTGCGCCTGCACGCAGTCGATGCGCCCGCAGGCGATCACGTGAACATTCGCGCCATCGCGGATCAGCACGCGCTCGACCGCTCGCTCGCGCAGCGCCGCCGCGCGGCCCAGGCTTTCCAGTGCAGCAGCCGGCGCAGCGGTGCGTGCATTGTCCAGCGCCCGGGCGAAACGCTGCTGGCTGAAGGGTTTGAGCAGATAGTCCAGCGCGCGCACCTCGAAAGCGCGGATGGCAAAGTTGTCGAACGCGGTGGCAAAGATGAAACGCGGGCCGTTGCGCGCACCCACCAGCTCCAGCACTTCGAAGCCATCGAGCCTGGGCATCTGGATATCCAGGATGACCAGGTCGGGCGCCAGTTCGGCGATCGCCTTGACGGCCTCGAAGCCATTGCCGCATTCGGCCACGATTTTTACGTCGGCATGCGCCGCCAGGTATTCGCGCACGATGCCGCGCGCCAGCGGTTCGTCGTCGACAATGATCGTCTTCATGTCACGCCTCGCCCAGCTGCGCCGGCAGCACGATATCGACGGCGAAGGTGCCTTCCTCGCGCTTCCACGTCAGCGAGGCTGCGTTCGGATAGGCACAGGCCAGGCGATGGCGCACATTCACCAGGCCGATACCGTTGTCGCTGCGCAGGCGCGTGCCCGATCCGGCTGCGGGATCGACGGCGTTGCTGACGGTGATACGCAGGCTGTCGCGGTCGCGCCATGCGGCCACCAGCACCAGACCGCCCTCCGGCAGCCCGCCGATGCCGTGCTTGATGGCGTTTTCCACCAGCGGCTGGATGATCATCGGCGGCACGAGGCAGGCCAGCGCGCCCCTCTCCAGGGCCTCCTCCGTCACCAGACGTTCGCCGAAGCGCACTTTCTCGATGGCGAGGAAGTGGCGGATCAGCGTCATCTCCTGCTCCAGCGTCACCTTGCGCTGTGCCGCCAGGGCCAGGCTGTGGCGGCAGAAGCTGGCCAGTTGCAGGGTCATGTCGCGCGCCGCGCGCGGGTCCTGCGACGTCAGCGCGCTGATGGAATTGAGGCTGTTGAACAGGAAGTGCGGGTCGATCTGCATGCGCAGCATGCGCAGCTCCGCTTCCTGCGCCGTCACGCGCGATTCCAGCTCGCGCCGCTCGGCGTTGCGCGCCCGGTCCAGTTCGATCGCCAGGTAATGGAGGGCGGCCAGCAGCCCATACAGCAGGACGCCCAGGGCGAACAACAGCGCCGTCAGCTCCGCCGACAGGTTCACGCCGGCCCAGTCGACGGCAAAACTCAGGCACAGCTCATTGAATCCCTGCAGCACGGCCAGCCACATGAAACCCGCCAGCACGGCCGCCGCGGCCACCATCAGCACGATCAGCGCCGGCGGCCTGGTGCCGATGGGATTGGCGTGGCACAGGTAATACGCCGAGAACCCGGCGGCGATGCCGTACACCACTGTCGTCGGCACTGTCAGCAGCAGCGCGTTGACGAGCCGCGCCGCCGCCAGCGCCGCGCAGATGCCGCCCAGCGCCACGCCGATCAGCAACCACGCGAGCAGGTACAGCAGCGCGCCGCGCCGGTTCGACAGCGGTGGCGCCATCAGTTGCGCACCTCCAGCCCGCCCATGACGACGCTGCCGCGCACGACAAGCCGCTTGCCGCCATCCTTCGGATGCACCGTGAAGTCCTGGAAGCCGGCTACCAGGGGCAGTCCTTCCATTTCGACCGCCCAGTCCAGCGGCACCTTGATGTTGATGCCGCCCATCAGCGCGAACACGTTGAGGATGGCGATGCCGTCGATCGAGGTCTGACGCAGGTCAAGGTCGCAGCCGGCCATGATGACGGTGATGTCGCCACCGGCGAAGAACCGCGCCGTCACGCGGCGGCGGTAAGCCCCCAGCACGGTGGTCAGGTTGACCGTGTCCTGCCCGGCATGCATGGCATGGGCGTCGGCCGGCGGCACGCCCGCCTTGTCGCGCCGGGACTCGCGCGAGGCGGAGCGGAGCACCAGTGCGACGCCGGCACCGATCATCAGCAGCGGGGCCAGCACGTTCCAGCCGATGGACAGCAGGCCGAGTCCTTTCAGCAGCATGATCGCTCCAAACAGCAGCAGCAAGCCGCCGACAGTGTTGCCGTGCCGCGAACGTGACTGTGTGATCTTCAGAACCCCTGCGGCGATCAGGACGATGGGCCAGAACTGCGTGCCCATGTCCAGGTGCAGCCAGCCCAGGTTATCGAACAGGAACAGCACACCGATGGCGATGACGGCGATGCCGACGACGACCTGCGCCCCCATATATTGCCCATTGCCTTGCGTTTTCATGACTGCTCCTCCTGGCGCCGCGGGAACCAGCGCCGCGCGAGCGGCTGCAGCACCATGCCCAGCCCGCCGACAATGATAAGCAATGGCCAGCTGTTGCGGAAGGTCAGCCCCCACCAGCCTTCCATCGTCACGTAGAACCAGGCCCCGAACAGCACCTGGGACAGGCCGTCGACGAAACGCCTGCCCTCGACCGGCGGCAGCATGTTGTTGATGCCGAAGGCAACCAGCACCCAGGGCCAGTATTGCCACAGGCGGGCCACGGCGGCATCGTCGTCGCGCTGCAGAAGATAGGCGACGCCGAACGCGATCAGCGTCACGCCCCAGATGATCTGGCTTCGCTGGCGGTGGGTCGGGTGGGTGTCGGTACAGTTCATTCGGCGCTCCCTGAGTGGATGGACGAACGATACGCCGGTGCGGCGCGGCGGGAAACGGCTTTTCGGCGAACGGCGGCGCCGGGTCGGCGAACGCCTGCAGCACGGGGTATGCCCCCGACGTGGCGCGGGCAAAAATAAAGCCCACTCGCAAGTGGGCTTCATTGTGACAGGCGGGATACTCAGGCCTGGGCGGCAACGGGCGGGCGGCCCTTGATGTCGTTGCGGTACTTGGCGCGGGCGATAGCGCGCTTTTCGGCTTCCATCGCGATGTTCGAAGCGCGGATGCGCTTTTTCTCCTGCTTGCTGCGGTGCTGCGCGATGTCCTTGTTGCCGATACGGTTGGTCATGCTGTTCTCCTTCTTCTGGTTAAGATCTGCCGGCGTGCCTGTCGTCGAACATGAGCCCCCATCCCAGCTGCCGGCGTATTTCTTCCGGCGTCGGTGGCGGCTGCACATCCTGCGTCCTGCGTTCCAGATATTCACGCACCGCTTCCTTCGAAGGGTGGTTCGTCTGCGACATCGTCATGATGACCTCCTCGTACAATCGTTGTAAGCCATCGGATCTGTCGTTCTCGCAAAGCGGTGGCGTCGATCTGGCTTGCTCATTCTGGTGCCGGCGCTTGAGGCGACCGGCTTGCCTGCGGACGAGCGGCTCTGCTTCGTTTCTTATGATTCGTAGCAATCGCGCATCAATCACGCGACTCCATCTTAGGATTGCACGCGGCGCGCGACCGTGCGCCAGCGTACACACAGGCGGCCACGCCGGCTTTTCAGGTTGTGGGACTGCACCTACGACGGACCGCGCGCCTGTTACAGCTTCTGTTGCAGGAACTCGAGGAAGCACGCGATACGTTGCGCCAGCTGCGTGTTGCGGTAATAGACAGCGTGGATCTGCTGCCGGTACCCGCTGTTCCAGTTCGCCAGCAACGGGACCAGGCGGCCCGCTGCGATGTCGTCGCGCGTCATGAAGTCCGCCAGGCAGACAATGCCCTGGTTTGCCAGCGCCAGCTGGCGCAATGTCTCGCCGCTGGATGCGACCAGTGCCGGGGCGACGGCCAGACTGTCGCCTTGGGCATGACGCAAAGGCCACACGTTGCCCTGCTCGTACTGCACGAAGCCAAGCAGCACGTGGTCGGTCAGGTCGGCCGGTGCGGCCGGGGTGCCATATTGCGCCAGGTATGCCGGACTGGCCAGGATGTGCAACGGGCTGGACGACAGCGCCCGCGCATGCAAGGTCGAGTCGTTCAGCATGCCGATACGGATGGCGATGTCGGTGCGATGCTCGATCAGGTCGGCGATCCGGTCGTTGCTGGTCAACTCCAGCCGGATCTCCGGATACCTCGCGCGAAATTCGCCGACATGCGGCACCACGCAATGCAGCATGAACGGCGACGCCGCGTCCACGCACAGGCGGCCAGCGGGCTGCTGGCGGCGGATGCGGATGCACTCCTCCACCTCCTCGATGGAAGCAAGGATGCGGCGCGCCTTGTCGAGGAACAGCTTGCCTTCCTCCGTCAGCTCCATGCGCCGTGTCGTGCGCGTCAGCAACGAAGTCTGCAGTTTCTCTTCCAGCCGGGTCAGCGCGCGGCTGACGCCGGATGTGGTCTGGCCCAGGTGCACGGCCGCAGCGCTCAGCGAACCGCTGTCCACAACGGTCACGAACGTCTTCAGGTCGTCGGAATTAATGTCCATCGGAACATTATAGATGTACTGGAGTACAGACCAGCGCGCGCGCCCCCCATGCGCTTCGGCGCGATCAGCAACACGCTGGGGGTACGAACACCGTCAAAGTGAAAAAAAATAATGCTTGACTTTAGCCGACTGCTTTTCTCTGCCCCGAGGACGCCAGGTTGCGTGGCAAAAGGCAAACAGGCACGTTTCATCAGTGTAGTAAACCTGCCTTTTGGCAGGGCTATATTGACAATGTTGGCAGTTCTTTAAACTTATATTTTCGTCAGGACACAGAAATATTAGCGCAGGAACTGTCGACGTCAAGCTACTACTTTCGTAACAACAACGAATCAAGGGGTAATACAATGAAGAAAGCTTTTTATAGCAAGGTAGCCGGCTCTCTCCTGTTGTCCGCCGGCCTGCTCGCCTCCGGCGCGGCAGCTGCGGACGAAACCATCACCCTCAACGCGGGCGGCGTTGGCGTCTTCGGCATCACCCACGCTGCCGGCGAAGAGTTCACCGATACGTTCCTGTTCTCGCTTACGCCCGACTGGGCCGGCTGGGCCGCAGGCTCGGCTGCCGTGGGCATCACGAACCTCAACGGTGTGCTGACGCCCAATGTCGACATCACCAACATCGTGTTCTTCTCGGAAGTGGGTGGTGAGCGTACCGAACTGGAAACCACGTTCAACGACGGCGCCATCACGTTCTATCCCACGGCCATGCTGGAAGCCGGCAGCTACGGCTTTACGGTGACGGGTGTCGTGGCCTCGAACGTGCAGGCCGGCTCGTACGCCGGTAACCTGAGCGTTACGCCGGTTCCGGAACCGGCGACCTACGCTATGCTTGGCGTTGGTATCGGCCTGCTGGCCTTCACGGCACGCCGCAAAACCAATAACAAGCTGGGCTGACCGCCAGGCGATGTTTCCCTGAACCCGCTTCGGCGGGTTTTTTTACGGCTGGGCACGGCAGCAGAGAGCCATCAGAGAGCCAAGCTCGCCGCAAGATACGGCACCTCGAACGCCCCCCTCGGCGCTGTCGGTACGCAAGGGCCGCTGCAACCTTGTCCGAACCAGGCCGGACAAACCATGTTGTCTATACAAGCTGACGACACAGGAGCAGGCGGCAAAATTCCGCAGTGCAACAAGAACCACGAATATAGACGGCAGGAAATCTACATTGCAGATGAGAACTCACTATGAAAGCATGCTTGACTGACTCGTGGAAAGATTCGCGGCAGCGCAACATAGTCTTGCATTTCTATCTACATGAAATTGTAACAGACGTCGTGCGCTAACACGAGTGTGTTATGCTTTACTTAAGTAATCTCAAACAAAGAGGCCATGGCGATTGCAGCGCAACATACGCATCGCACCGTGACCGTCGAGAGATTCACAAAGAGCTCACAAGCGCTTTACCCAACCACCAACAACCAAGAAGGTAAATTGATGAAAAAAGCACTCTTTAGCAAAGTCGCCGGTTCCCTCCTGCTGTCCGCTGGCCTGCTGGCAAGCGGCGTTGCCGCAGCTGACGAAACCGTTACGTTCCAGCCAGGCGGTGTTGCCACCTTCGGCATCACCCACAACGGCGCCGGTTCGTTCAGCGACACGTTCCTGTTCTCGGTCGACACGGCATCGTGGCTGAGCGGCAGCGCAATCGTTGGCTACACCGCTCCAGGTGGCCAGCTGAAGCCAAACTTCGACATCACGGGCGTGACCTTCTTCTCCGAAGTGAACGGCGTTCGTACGGACCTGGCCGCTAACGTTGTCGGCGACGACAGCCTGATGTTCGGCGTGCCAACCCTGCTGCAAGCCGGTACGTACGGCTTCACCGTGACCGGTTCGCTGGCCAACGGCCTGGCAGCTGGTTCCTACGCCGGCAACCTGGCCGTGGCGCCAGTACCGGAACCATCGACCTACGCAATGCTGGGCCTGGGCCTGGGCCTGCTGGCTTTCACCGCACGTCGCAAATCGGGCGCCAAGCTGGGCTAATCCCCACGGCTGCTGACGAAACCCGCTTCGGCGGGTTTTTTTTCGTTCCTGTGCCGTGCGCTTGAATGGGGCGGCCAGACGATACCTGCCGAATTGCCTGGAAGGGTGTACGGGCGCGACGGCAACTGGATCCGCTCGCCTGCGACGTTCTCGCGGACATCACTACGAATGGCTGAAAAATCCCATAGTGACGAGTGACAGCGCAAAAAAACCCGCCGCGGCGGGTTTCAGTCAGCGATCACTCACGCCGCGGCACGTCCGCGGTACCCGGCTCATAAATCAGCCGATCCTGCCCGTCAGCAGCAGGAAATGCTTGCCGGTACAGCGCGACAGCAACGTCATGCCGATGCGTTCGGCCACCATATGGCCCATCTGCGTGGTACCGGAGCGCGACAGCAGGAACGGGATTCCCATCTGGGCCCCTTTGATGACCATTTCCGACGTCAGCCGTCCGGTGGTATAGAACACCTTGTCGGCGCCATCAGTGCCGTCCAGCCACATCTGCCCCGCGATCGCATCCACGGCGTTGTGGCGCCCCACGTCCTCGACGAATGACAGCAGCTCGCCGGCGGCGGAAAACAGCGCGCAGCCGTGAACCGAGCCGGCCTGCTTGTAGATCGACGGCTGGCTGCGTACCGCATCGACGATGCGGTACAGCGTGGACTGCGCCAGCCGCGCATCGGCAGGCAGCGTGATGCGGTCGACATCGTCCATCAGGCCGCCGAACACGGAACCCTGACCGCAGCCCGTCGTGACGACTTTTTTCGACGTGCGTTCCTCGACGCCGGCAATGCCGCTCCTCGTCGTGACGGCAACGGCGTCGACCTCCCAGTCCACCTGGACGGAGACGATGTCCTCCAGCTGCGCGACCAGCCGCTGGTTGCGCAGGTAGCCCAGGGTCAGCGCTTCGGGCGCGCCGCCGAGCGTCATCAACGTAACCAGCTCGCGCTTGTCGACGTACACCGTGAGCGGGCGCTCGGCCGGAATGGCGATGACGGACGCCCGCCCCCGCTCGTCGAGCACCTCGACTTCGCGCGTCAACACTGCGCAGGCACTCGATAACTGGGGGCGGTACGGCATCGGTTTTCCTGGGGCTGTGATTACTTCTTCGGCATCGCGCCGGGTTGCAGGGCGCCGGCCGCCGGCACGGGCTTCGAGTCGGCGATCCCGACTTCCGCCTGCGCCTGCGCCTTCGCCTGGTAAGGCCCCGGATCGACGCAGGCCGACGTTGCCGACGGCGTCACCTTCGCATTCGCGTTGGTCTTCGCATAATACGCAACCACGCGATCCTGTGCCTGGCACAGTTTGTACGTGGACACCTTGTCGCCCCAGGCAGCCTTGTCTTTCGCGGCGGCGGCGGCGGCTTGCTGCTCCTCCGTCGGCACCGGCAGTTTCGCGTGCGCGACACCCGTCACGCAGAGCGCGGCCAGTACAGCAAATACACTACGTTTCATCCGTCTCTCCTTAAACAGTCTTCGGCGCCACGGCAGCCATGGGCGCGGCAACGGGCGCCGCGGCTTCCTGCGAACGCACGCGCGGCACGTCGCCCCGCACCACTTCGTCGTACCACAGGTCGTGGTGTTCCTTGGCCCACTGGTCATCCACATAGCCGTCGCGCATGGCGCGGTAGGCGCCCTGCATGCCGACGGTGCCAAGGTAGATGTGGCCCATCGACGCGGCCATGACCAGCGATGCCGCCACCAGGTGCACCACGTTGAACGTCTGCATCAGGCCACGGGTGTAGTCCAGGCCCGGGACGATCTTGACCAGCACGAAGCCGGAGACCGTCACCAGCACGCCCATCGCCAGCACGCCGCCCCAGAACCAGATCTTCTCGCCGCCGTTGAAGCGGCCTGCATGCGGGTGCTTGCCGCCGATGGCGCCACCGGCCGACAGCAGCCACTTGATATCGGCCTTGACAGGCAGGTTGTCGCGCGCGAACTTGACGATCATCGCCAGCAGGGACACGGCAAACAGCGGACCGACGAAGTTGTGCACGGTCTTCAGCGCATACGTCAGCCAGCCGAACAGCGCGTGGCCCAGCACGGGCATCAGCACGAACTTCCCGAACGCCATCGTCAGGCCCGACACCATCAGGATGACGAAGGTGATCGCGACGGACCAGTGGATCATCCGCTCGCTGGGCGTGAACCGCTCGATCAGGCGGCCCGTCATCGGCCCCTTGATCTTCAGTGGACCGCCAATGAAGTACAGCGCCGCGCAGGCCGCGATCGCGGCCAGGAACAGCCAGCCGCCAATGTGCAGCAGCGGACCGTTACGGAAACGGCGCCACGCTTCGCCGGCAGTGACGGGATGTTCCTGGCCGAGGTACTGCGCGCGCGGCTGGATCAATACGCCGGCCTCACGATACGGCAGGCTGGAATAATGTTCCGTGCCCTCCACCACCTTGCGCCACACCGGCGCCGCATTGCCCGGCTGGGCGCGGGTGCGCTCGGCCTGGTTCTGCTTGAGGATGTCGATCGACTCGACCTGCGGTGCGCCGCCATTGGCAGGCGCCGCGGTGCTTTGCGCGCCCGGTCCCGCGTTGGCAACCGGCGCGTCGGCCTGCGCCGGCATGACTGCTGGCAGCGCCGGCTTTTCCGTCGACGTTGCCGCCGTCACGGGCGCAGGCTGTGCCGACGCACTGCCGGCAGCGGCGGCGCAGCACAGCGCCAGCATGGCTAACCATCGTTGCATAGTCGTCTCCTGCCTCAACGGGCAATCCGGTTGTACTCGTTCTGCAGCTGGCCCCGGGCGCGGATCTGCTTTTCCCACGCGCCGCGGTTGCCCGCTTCCCAGCCCTTGGCCGGGAGCGTACCGTGTGCGCCCGTGTAGGCCGCATGGTCGCCGCGCTCCACACCGGCGCCCTGCTTGGCCTGATCGACCTCGCCGCAGGCCGCCAGCAGCAGTGCCGCCATCAACACAGCGGCGCGCATCATTTCGCCATCTCCTGCTTGACGCTGTCCTGCTGCGGCTTGTTGCCGTAGGCGGTACCCCAGCCCCACACTTCGCTGCCCTTGCCGCGGGTGATCACGCGGGTGCGGAAGATGTCGGCCACGACATCGCCGTCGCCGCCCAGCAGGGCCTTGGTCGAGCACATTTCGGCGCAGGCCGGCAGCTTGCCTTCGGACAGGCGGTTGCGGCCGTACTTCTCGAATTCCTCTGGCGAGCCGTTTTCTTCCGGGCCGCCGGCGCAGAACGTGCACTTGTCCATCTTGCCGCGCAGGCCGAAGGTGCCGTTCGACGGGAACTGCGGCGCGCCGAACGGGCAGGCGTACGAGCAGTAGCCGCAGCCGATGCAGGCATCCTTGTTGTGCAGCACGACGCCTTCGTCGGTGCGGTAGAAGCAGTCCACCGGGCAGACGGCCATGCAGGGTGCGTCGGAGCAGTGCATGCAGGCCACCGACACGGATTTCTCCTGGCCGATGACGCCGTCGTTGATCGTTACCACGCGGCGGCGGTTCACGCCCCACGGTACTTCGTGTTCGTTCTTGCACGCCGTTGCGCAGCTGTTACATTCGATGCAGCGCTCGGTGTCGCAGATAAATTTCATTCGTGCCATGTCAGTTCCTTAAGCGCGGTTCGTTAAACAGCGCGTTCGATATTGCAGATGGTGGTCTTGGTTTCCTGCATCATGGTGACGGCGTCATAGCCGTACGTGGTGGCCGTGTTGACAGCCTCGCCACGCACCACGGGTGCGGCACCTTCCGGGTAGAACTCGAGCATGTCCTTGCCCTGCCACCAGCCGGAGAAGTGGAACGGAATCCACGCCGTGTCCACGCCCACGCGTGGCGTGACCAGTGCGCGCACCTTGATGCGCGCGCCCGTCGGCGTCGAGACGATGACGTATTCGCCGTTGCGGATACCGCGTGCCGATGCCGCCTGCGGATTGATCTCGACAAAGTTCTCCTGCTGCAGTTCGGCCAGCCACGGGTTCGACCGGGTCTCCTCGCCGCCACCCTCGTACTCGACCAGACGGCCGGACGACAGGATGATCGGGAACTTCTCCGCCAGGCCCGCTTCCACGTTCTTCTGCTGCAGCGTCTTGTACAGCGTCGGCAGGCGCCAGAAGGCTTTCTTGTCGTCGTGCGTCGGGTACTTCGCGATCAGGTCCGGGCGCGTGCCGAAGATCGGCTCGCGGTGCAGGGGCACCGGATCGGGGAAGTTCCAGACGACGGCGCGCGCCTTGGCGTTGCCGTACGGGTGCACGCCGTGCACCTTCATGCAGACGCGCTGGATACCGCCGGACAGGTCGGTCTTCCAGTTCTTGCCCTCGGCCGCCTTCTTCTCGTCCTCGGTCAGGTCATCCCACCAGCCCAGCTTCTTCAGCAGCACGTGGTCGAACTCCGGATAGCCGGTCGTGATGTCCGCGCCGACGGAGTGCGAGCCGTCCTCGGCCAGCAGGTTGGTGCCATCCTTCTCGACGCCGAAGTTGGCGCGGAAGTTGCCGCCGCCGTCCATCACGTGCAGGCTGTTGTCGTACAGGTTGGCCGTGCCCGGGTGCTTCATTTCCGGGGTGCCGAAGCATGGCCATGGCAGGCCGAAATAATCGCCCGTCAGGTCGTAGCCCGTCTCTTCGTCCTTGCCTTCCTTGCAGCGCAAGGTCTTGACGTCGAACTTGTGCATATTGCGCATGTGCGCCTTCAGGCGCTCCGGCGTCTGGCCCGTGTAGCCGATCGTCCACGTGCCGCGGTTGATCTCGCGCAGCATCGATTCCGGTTCCGGTTCCATCATGCCGCCCTTGCCCTGCACCAGCTTGATCTTCGCGACCAGCTCCTTGGCAAAGCCCATCTTCTCGGCCAGCTGGTACATGATCATATGGTCGGTACGCGATTCGAACAGCGGCTCGATGACCTTCTCGCGCCACTGGATCGAACGGTTCGATGCCGTGACGGAGCCGGACGTTTCGAACTGCGTGGCGGCCGGCAGCAGGTACACGGCGCGGTTCGGATTGAGCTCCTGGCCGTCCACCGTCATCGCGGCCATCGCCGCGGTGGCCGACGGATACGGGTCGATGACGACCAGCGTATCGAGTTTGTCCAGCGCCTTCTTCATTTCCAGGCCGCGGGTCTGCGAGTTCGGCGCATGGCCCCAGAACACCATCGCCTTGACGTTGTTTTCCTGGTCGATCAGCTCGTTCTTTTCCATCACGGCATCGATCCAGCGCGACACGGTGGTGCCGGACTTTTCCATCATCGCCTGCGAGGCGAAGCGGCCCTTGACCCACTCGTAGTCCACGCCCCAGACCGTGCACCAGTGCTTCCATGCACCGGTGGCCAGGCCGTAGTAGCCAGGCAGCGAATCCGGGTTCGGGCCGACGTCGGTGGCGCCCTGCACGTTGTCGTGGCCGCGGAAGATGTTGGTGCCGCCGCCGGACTTGCCGACGTTGCCCAGCGCCAGCTGCAGGATGCACGAGGCGCGCACGATGGCGTTGCCGATCGAGTGCTGGGTCTGGCCCATGCACCAGACGATGGACGACGGCTTGTTCAGCGCCATCGTCTGCGCGGCCTTGAACACTTCCGCTTCCGGCACGCCGCAGGCCTCTTCGACCTTCTCGGGCGTCCACTTCATGACTTCATCGCGCACCGCTTCCATGCCGTACACGCGGTCGTGGATGTATTGCTTGTCTTCCCAGCCGTTCTTGAAGATGTGGTACAGCATGCCGTACAGGTAAGGGATGTCCGAACCGGAGCGGATGCGCACGTACTGGTCGGCCTTGGCTGCCGTACGGGTGAAGCGCGGATCGACGACGATCATCTTGCAGCCGTTTTCCTTGGCATGCATCATGTGGACCATCGATACCGGGTGCGCTTCGGCCGCGTTCGAGCCGATGTACATGACGGCCTTCGAGAACGACATGTCGTTGTAGCTGTTCGTCATGGCGCCGTAGCCCCACGTGTTGGCCACGCCGGCAACGGTAGTCGAGTGGCAGATGCGGGCCTGGTGGTCGCAGTTGTTCGTGCCGAAGAAGGACACGAACTTGCGCAAGAGCTGCGCCTGTTCGTTGTTGTGCTTCGACGAGCCCACCCAGAACACGGAGTCCGGACCGCTTTCCTTGCGTACGGCCAGCAGGCGCTGCGAGATTTCTTCCAGCGCCGTGTCCCAGCTGATGCGCTGGTACTTGCCGTTGACGAGCTTCATCGGGTACTTCAGGCGGTGTTCGCCATGGCCGTGTTCGCGCAGCGCGGCGCCCTTGGCGCAATGCCCGCCCAGGTTGATCGGCGAATCGAACACGGGTTCCTGGCGCACCCAGACGCCATTTTCAACGACGGCATCGACGGCGCAGCCCACCGAGCAGTGGCTGCAGACGGTGCGGCGCACTTCGCGCTTCAGGCCGGACGCTTCGGCCGGCTTGTCGGCGGCCTGCGCCTTTTTCACCAGCTGCCATTGCGAGGCGGCGATGCCGACACCGACACCAACGCCGGAACGCTTCAGGAACGCGCGGCGATCCATTGTCGGCAGCGCGCGCGACAGGCTGTCGGAGAGGCTGGCGGCAAAACGACCGGCGCGCGTCGCCTGGCGGCTGCCGTCCGCATTTTTACGGGTTAATAACATGATGGTCCTCGTTAGATCTTCGCGGTACGGTAGTATTTTTTGATGTGCTCGGAGAGGTGGTAGCCCGGGCCTGCCGGTTCAGCCGCTTCCGGCTCCGCAGCGACCGGTTCCGGCGCCTTGCTCGCCAGTTTGACGGCGACGCCGGCGGCGGCGACTGCGCCAAGTCCGGCAAAGAACGACCTGCGCGTGGGTTTGGATTGGGTAGACAAGCTGGTCTCCTCAGACAAATCGGTTAACTGGTTACGGCACGGCGCCGCGGTTTCGGCAAAACTTTTTGGCAATATCTATTGTCAAATCGCATTAACCTACATTCTCACACATTTTCACTCGCGCAACACGTCCGACGTGTAACAACGCAGTGCAAATAATTCATCACTAGGCTCACGCCATGTCGAAAGCCTGCATCTCGACGGCAAAAAACGCTGCGGCCAGCGCCGCCACGTGGCGGTAAAAACGCGCGCCGGGATGCGCGCCGATCTCGCCGCACATCTGCTGTACCCACGACTGCATGTGGTCCGCAAAGAACGCCTTCTGCGTACCGATGCTGCTCTCGATCACATCGCTCGAGGTGATCAGGTGGCGCATCACGTCGCACAGCGCGGCAATGTGGTCTTCCGTCTCCGGCATGTCGTCGGTACGCTGCAGGCCCAGGCGGTTCAGGTTTGCGCGCAGCAGCGCCAGCGGCTTCTCCATGAGGAAACCGGACATGTAATAGGAGCCGTAAAGGAACACCTCCGGCTTGCCGGTGCCGATGAACAGGCCCTCGTATTCGTCGTGCACGGCCTGCGCGTCCACGCCCGCGCTCGCGCCCTGCAGCGCGCGCCACGCGTCAGGCAGTTCGCCCTCGCCCTCTGCCGGCGCCGCGGCGATGGCCGCCAGCAGGTCCGGCGTGGGCGCCTGGTAGAACAGCATCGACAGCAGGCCGTACAGCTCCGCGCGTGCCGCTTCCTCGCCGCTGTCGGGCGTCTCGAACTGCAACTGCGTTTCGTTCATCGCTTCACCTCGAAAATCGATACTTCCTTGGCCGGCTGCATCATGTCGATGACGCGGCAGTCGGAACACATGCGCAGGCGGTCCAGGTTGGCCGAGAATGCGCCGTGCGAGGAAAGTTTCGCCACCATGTTCTCGACCATCTGCAACGTGCCGAACGGCTTCTCGCAGCGGATGCAGTGGTACGGCCTGGCTTCGTTCAGCACGCGCGGCTGTTTCGCTTCCGGCGCCAGCAGCAGGCGCGGCGTCAGTGCGATGGCGTTCTCCGGACACGTCTTTTCGCACAGGCCACACTGCACGCAGTTCGATTCCGTGAAGCGCAGCTGCGGCGCGTTCGGATTGTCCGACAGGGCCGATTCCGGGCAGGCGCCCACGCAGGCCATGCACAGCGTGCAGGCATCCGTGTCGACGCTCAGCGTGCCGAACGGACTACCGGCCGGCAGCGCGATCTCGCGCTGTGGCGTCGGCGCGTGCTTCGCCAGGTGCTCCAGCGCGAATTCCAGCGTCGTGCGCTTGTCGCCGCCCTTGCCGCCGCCGATGGCGAACGTCGCGGCCACGGCCGGCACGTGCCCGGCCTCGATGCGGCGCAGCGCGCCGTCCAGCGCGGCGGCGTCGCCGGCCTGCACCAGCTGCAGATGGTCGCTACCGTAACCGAGGCTGGTAAGAATGGTGCGGGCGATGTCGATCTGCTGCGCCAGCGCCGTCACGTATTGCGGCGCTTCCGCGCCGGTGACGAGGATCAGCACGTTGGCCGCGCCGTAGGCGATGGCGGACAGCCAGACATCGATGCCGACAGAGGCGATGTGATGCAGCGGCAGCGGCATCACGCGCGCAGGCACGCCACGCAGCTTGCCGGCGCCCGCACCGCGGCCCAGCGCTTCGACCAGTGCGGCGCCCGCGTCGTGCGAATGCAGCAGCAATGCGGGACGCTTGCCTCCGGCTTTCGCATACGTCGACAGCAGCGTGCGGATGCGCGCGCCCTGGTCGGCCACGCGCGGATATGCGTACGACAGCGCGCCGGACGGGCACACGGTGGTGCAGGCGCCGCAGCCCACGCACAGGTTCGGATTGACGACGATCTTGTCGCCGGCATGGGCAATTGCCTCGGCCGAGCAGACCTCCACGCAGGCGTTGCAGCCGATCTTCTTGTTGCGGCCGTGCGCGCAGATGCTGTCCTTGTACTGGAAGAACTTGGGCTTGCCGAAGGTGCCCGTCATCGTGGCGAGCTGCATGGCCTGTTCGGCCGCTTTCGCTTCCGACGCGCCCGGCGCGAAGTAGCCCTGGGGCGGCTGGTGCAACGTCAGCAGCGGCTGGTCATGCAGGTCGAAGACCAGGTCGAATTCGCCGCTGCGGGCGGTCTCGAGCCGGCCGAAATCGATGGCGCCGACGGCACCGCAGGCCTTCACGCAGTCGCCATGCGACGTGCAAGCCGACAGATTGATCTGGTAATCCAGGCCGATGGCGCCCTCCGGGCAGGTTTTCACACAGGCGTTACAGCGCGTGCACAGGTCCAGGTCGATCGGGTTGACCTGCTGCCAGCTGACGGCGAACTTGCCCAGCCAGCCCTTGACGACGACGCCGCCGCCGGCAAACGTGGGCCAGTCCTGGCCGCCGGCCAGCACGGCGCCTGCCGTATCGGTCAGCAGCACGGATACGTCCAGTTGGTCCTGCAGGCGCTTTGCCCACGGCAGCACGCGCGCTGCGGGCCCCGTCAGCAGCACGCGCCCTTCCGAGTGGTATTCCACTTCCGGCACGGGCTCCGGGTCGGGCAGGCGCGCCATCGCCAGGAGGGCCGCCATCTTCGGCGTGGCCTGCGCACTGTCAGTGCTCCAGCCGCCCGTTTCGCGCAGGTTGACGAAGCGCAGCGGCGCCACCGTGCCCTTCTGCTGCGCGAGCTCCGTGAAGAGCGGCTGCTCCTGCGTGCAGCCGACAACGATCTTGCCGCTGCCTTCGAGGGTATTGAGGTAGTCGCCCACTTCGCGGCGGCATAACTGGCTGGCGACGGGCAAGGTGCCGGCATCGAGGGCGGCCCCCAGGGCCGCGCCGTCGACGGGCATCGTATGGTTGCAATTACAAACTTTGATTCGGCTGTTCATGGTCTTCCTGGCGGTCGGCTGGGTCGGCGGGGTCAATGAGCGATGGCGCCGCGGCCGGTTCCGGCGCGACGGGTTCGGTGGGCGCGATCGGTGACTCGGGCACGCCCTGCCCTGGTGCTTCGTGGTGTTCTTCCGGTATGGTTGCGGCCTGTTCGCCTTCCGGCGCGGGTTCGGGCTGCACCCGTACATCCGCGGCCGTCAGCAGGCCCCGTTTCGCATGCTCGCGCGCGATCGTGCCGAGCGGGTCGAGCAGGTCCTTGGCGTGATTCATCGCCAGCAGCATCGCGGCGGGAATGGGGTCGGACTTCGAGTAGTCGTCGATATAGATGTCCAGGCCGTCCATCACGTTGAAATGCGGGTCGGTGAACAGTTTTTTCATCGCGGCGCGGCGCACCCCTTCATCGACGCCGCGCGCGACGAACGGACGGAAGTCGCCATCCTTCTGCAGCTCGGCCACCTGGGCCAGCGTGGGCGCCGGCACGGCTGCTTCAGCGGGCACGGGCAATGCCGCCGGCGCGGGCGGCATTGCCTCGAGCGGCGGCGCCTCAGCCTGGGCCGCCTCGGCCTTCCTGCGCGACCAGCGCCCGAAGAACGTCTCAGCCGCCATGCCGCTGCCCTTCGGCCTTTGCCATCCGGTCGACGGCGGCGCCGCCTTCGAACGACGGCTTGCGGCGCTTCCTCTTCGGCTCCGGCCGGTAATAGGCCTGCGCGAATTCCATCAGGCGCTCGACGATCAATGCGGGCGCCGGCACGGTGTCGACCTGCTCGCCACCGTCCATCAGGCGCGCTGCCTCGTTATAGGACAGCGTGACGGTGCGCGGCACGGCCACTTCGACGCCGTCGATCTCTTCGAGACGCGACATCACGAACCAGCACGGTGCGCGGGAATCGAGATTGAGGAAATAACCCTCGGCCTCGTCGCTGTACAGGCGCAGTTCGAAACCGGTAAACAGCCAGCGCATATCGTCGGCGTCTTCCCGCAGGCAACGCGGTGCGCCAGCCGGCATACCGGGGTCAAGCAGCACCTCGGCGGGCTGCCACTGATAGGGCTGCCAACGGCTCGCCAACGGCTTGCGGTGCATGACGACTGCGAGTTTCAGGACTTCAGTTTCCAAAATTTCACTTCTCAGAAAAGTGCGGTACGGTAACGAATATTGGCGCTCAGCCCGCCAATATGCCTGAAACCGCAGAGCTTAGCCATCAGTAATACTCCCAAGTTGCACTCGTACATCAGCATGTCTCTGTTATAAGATGCGGGTATTACAACGTTCGATATAAGGAGAACATATGATCAAGACATGCAATCCCCGCTGGCTGCTGGCCCTCTTCTGCCTGGTGACAGCCATGGCCGCGGCTCAGGCACAGACAGCAAAGCTGCCGAATGTGATGGTGCTGGCCACCGGCGGCACCATTGCCGGCACGGGCGCTACCAGTACGACGACGGTTGGCTACACGGCGGCAACGGTCGGTGTGGATCAGCTGATCAAGGCGGTGCCGGAACTGTCGAAAATCGCCAACGTCAAGGGCGAGCAGGTATTCCAGATCGCCAGCGAGAGCATGACGAACGAGCATTGGCTGGCGTTGGGCAAGCGCGTCAACGCGCTGCTGGCGCAAAACGACGTGGATGGCATCGTCATCACGCACGGCACGGACACGATGGAAGAAACGGGTTATTTCCTGGATCTGGTGGTGAAAAGCCGCAAGCCGGTGATATTGGTCGGCGCAATGCGCCCTTCCACCGCCCTGTCTGCCGACGGTCCCATCAACCTGTATAACGCCGTGGCGATTGCCGGCAGCCCGGATGCCATCGGCAAAGGCGTGATGCTGGCCCTGAATGACCAGATTCATTCCGCCCGCGATGTCACCAAGACCAATACCTCGACCCCGGACAGTTTCAAGACACCGGAACTGGGCCTGATGGGCTATATCCAGGGCGGCAAGCCGTTCTTTTATCGCGTCTCGACCCGGAAGCATACGGCCGACACGGAATTCGATATCGCCAGCCTGAGCGCATTGCCGCAAGTCGACATCGTCTACGGCTACGCCAATATGAACCCGGTTGCACTGGACGCCTTTGTTGCCGCTGGCGCCAAGGGAATCATTCACGCCGGTGTGGGCGACGGCAGCCTGGCCGCGCGCGTCAAACCCGCATTGATTGCCGCGCGCAAGAAAGGCACGATCATCGTGCGCTCCAGCCGGGTTGGCCAGGGCATTCTGGCACGCAATGGCGAAGCCAATGACGACGAACTCGATTTTGTTGCGGCCGATACGTTGAATCCGCAAAAAGCCCGCATCCTGTTGATGCTGGCGCTGACCAAAACCAATAACACCCGCGAAATCCAGCGGATGTTTTATACCTACTGAACCAAGAAGGTCGGACAGACCGACGAGCTCGTGTCCATGGGTAGACACCCTGCACCGACACGAGCTCATCGGCATGAAGCACTGCCGCACGCCAGGGCGCGGCATGATCGCGCCACTCCCTGGCTTACGGCTGCAGCAGCGCCTCTTTTGCCGCGTCGACGATACGGCGCTCCAGCCGGACCATCCCTACCGATTGCACGCGCCACGCGTGCCAGTACAAAGGAACGTCGAGATAATGGCCGGGGCAGAGATCAATCAATTCCCCCGTGTCGAGGTAGTTGCCGTATTGCTGCGACGGCAGCATCCCATAGCCAAGGCCAAAGACAATCGAGCGGACAAACGGATCGCTGGACGGGACATAATGGACGGGATAAGCGCCCGGCAGCAGGCCCAGGCGCTGTTCGATGAAATCCGACTGTAATTTGTCCTTACGGTCGAAACACACCACTGGTGCTTTCCGCGCCGCATCACGGGTAAATCCGTCGGGGAACCAGCGCTGCGCAAACGGCCGGCTTGCCAATAGCCGGTAACGCATGACGCCCAATGGTTGGACGGTACAACCGCGCATCGGCTCCGGCTCGCTGGAAACGCCCGCCAATGCCTGTCCCTTCTCGAGCAGGGAATATGTGTAGGTCTGGTCGTCGAGAATGATCTCGATTGCCATATTCTCCTGCGCCAGAAAGTCGGCCAATGCCGGCAATAACCACGTGCCCAGGGTGTCGTTATTCACGGCGATGGCGACCTGTATCGGC
Source organism: Pseudoduganella plicata (assembly GCF_004421005.1). Classification (NCBI taxonomy): domain Bacteria; kingdom Pseudomonadati; phylum Pseudomonadota; class Betaproteobacteria; order Burkholderiales; family Oxalobacteraceae; genus Pseudoduganella; species Pseudoduganella plicata. Next base: position 5,835,983 of record NZ_CP038026.1, on the reverse strand, counting down.
GCATCGTGTTCCCCCGTCCCGGCGAGGAACTCGGCCTCCAGCAACCGGGCGCGTCGCAGGTATTGCTGCAGCCGCTGCCCTGCCGCCGTTGCCCGGCACGGCCGGCTGCGGACCAGCAGCGGGCGCCCAAGCGCCGTTTCCAGCGCTGCCAGCCGTTGCGAAACGGCCGATGGTGTCACATTCAGGCGCGCGGCGGCCAGTTCGAAGCTGCCGGTCTCGGCCGCAGCCAGGAAGGCGTCGCATTGGCGGGTGTCCAAGGTCATTGTAAGTTAGCGAAATTTAGGTTGCGTGAACAATATTAACCTGACTTCATCTTTGCCGCCGTTGCCGCGACAATGCGTCTTTGTTTAGAAGGGATAGCATGAACAGCGACGTCTACCTCAGCGGCATCGGACTCGGTGCCAGCCTCATCATGGCCATCGGCGCGCAGAATGCCCACGTTTTGCGCATGGGCATACTGCGCAACCATGTCGCGCTGACAGTTGCCGCATGCATTGTCGTGGACGTGCTGCTGATCGGGCTAGGCGTGGCAGGTGCCGGCGCGCTGATTGAATCATCGGCATGGCTGATGGCTTGTGCACGCTGGGGCGGGGCCGCCTTCCTGCTATGGTACGGCCTGCGCGCATGGGCGCGGCTGGCCCACCCGGGCGGACTGGATGCGGCAAGCGGTGCCGCCCCGGGCAGCGCCATGGCCGCGCTGGGCACGGTACTGGCGATGTCACTGCTCAATCCGCATGTCTACCTGGACACCGTGGTGCTGCTGGGCTCGATCGGCGGACGCTACCCCGCCGAGCAGCGCGCGGTCTTCTCGGCGGGTGCGATGACGGCGTCGCTGTTGTGGTTTACAGCGCTGGGGTTCGGCGCCGCTCGCTTTGCCGGCGTGCTGTCGCGTCCGCGGGTGTGGCAGGGTATCGAGGCGCTGACGGGTGCCGTGATGATCGCGTTGGCGGTGGCCCTCGCGCTGGGGTGATGGCCCCTTTGCGGCAGGTGACTTTCGGGCATGACCCGGATGCGGTTCCGACAGCCGTCACCGAAAGAACCGCGGGCGCCCGCTTGGGACGCCCTCTCCGCCGGACGCCGGCATTGCCGGGCGCCTATCGGCCTTCCACGCCCAACGCTACGCGTTCAAGCCTTGCGGCGACGCAGCCCGCCCACGGCCAGCAGCCCCATGCCCAGCATCAGATACGTTGCAGGCTCGGGCACGGCCGAGACACCATAGAAATTGCCGGTGCCGATCACGTGATTGGTCGTGCCAGGGTAAGGCTGCGTAAAGCTGGCGGAAAATGCCAGATCGGCACCACCGACCTGCAGATCGGTATCGAAATACGCCGCGGCAACGCCGCCAACGACATCGAGCTGGCCCAGGCCGCTCAGGTTTGGCGGACGCTGCGAATAGATGGTACCGCGCAACGTTGCGCCATTGTACTCGTGGCCAACCAGGCTCAACCACAGCGTGCCGCGACCGACATTGTTGTCGTTCATCGTCAGCGGATCGTTCGGGTTGATCGTGGACTCGCCCGTATTCATGTAGATTTCCACGACACCGCCGCTGTACGTCACCGTGTTACCGCTGCTGCCCGTCGGACGGTAATCCTTGAACACGATCGTCATCTCGCACGCATCGCAGAACTGCTGCTGCGACCGCCCGTTGATGGTCGAAATGATGCCGTAACCCCGCACGGAGCCGTCGCCCTCGAAAATCTGGTGCATCTGTACCGACGACGAAGCAAAGTCCAGAAGGTAATCCGGATCCCATGTCACACCGCCAACCGTCACCGGAGCCGCGACAGCCGTCCCCATGGCCGCCAGCACCACCGCCCCACTCGCCACGACTTGCTTGATCTTGTTCACTTGTACGCTCCATATAGAAAAACGAGTATTTTTCGGAAATTGTTTTTTTCGAAAGCCAATGCAAGTTTTGTGCCGTAGATCAACGACGCTATACAAGAGTTTGATTTTGAACGGATTGGTCGACAATGTATGTGGAACGGGTGGCCGGGCCGAAGCTCGACTGTAAAATCCCTCGACAGTTTTTTGCCCCAAGGCGCACGGATGCCATGCGCGACTACCTGGCAGTCCATGGCTCCCGGGCTGACGCTAACCGCAGGCCATCGGGGTCCGAACAGCAGGCTCCGGCCCCGCGCCCCCCCTGTCATCCACCGATCGACAACGCGCAACGCCGTCGAACCGTTGCCTGCGGCAACGCCCCCCGGAGCGCGATTGCCTACCGCTTCCCGGACGACCCCTCCGGTCGTGCCACTTCGTACAGTTGCACGGGCGTCGGGCGCGTCTTCACTTTGTCCTCCTGCACCTTCGCGCGGCTCTTGATCTGACGGGACATGCCTGCCGGCGGATTGTTTTTCGCTTCCTGGTAGGCCGCTTCGGACACGGCCCGCGCGTCATACACGGTGCGGATATTCTCGGGCGGCACGCCATGCTTGATGACGACCTCCTTCGAGCCTTTGGCAAAATTGCGCGCCGGCGTCCGGCTGTCGCCAAAGACTTCCGCCTGGTGATCCGGATTGGTCAGGTCATACACTTCGCGGTCGCGCGAGGGGTTGGTGAACGTGGCGACGCGGCCGCCCTCTTCCCTGCCCGCCCAGGCCGCGGCGGTCTTCATGCTGCGCGTGGCCGACACATAAGCCGACTTGACCTTCAGCTTGGATCCTTTCTCGACGTGCGTACGCGCCGAAATGTCGTCGTCGTGGGGAGACGGCGGCAGCAGACCGCGCTCGAACGGCCTCTCGTCGGGGCGCAGGGAACGGTACAGCGTCGTCGGGCTGCCGCTGTCGGACTCACCGGACGACTCGGGATGCCGCCCGCGGGTGCGCGGCGAACTCGTTTCAGGCACGGCTGCCCGCCCGGTTTCCAGCCCCAGCCGGCTCATGTGACGCTTGCTGTCGTTCCTGGCGCTGCTCGCCGAAGGACGTGTTCTCGACGAGCTCGATGCGCTCGGCTACTGACTTGGCGTGGCGGCGCGATGGGAACGATTGTCGTCCGACACACCGGACGGGTAAAGCGGCGCTGCGCCGTAAGAATTGACTGGGCTGGGCATTTATAACCTTTCATCCACATTAACGAAGTTTCATGCGCAGTGCCGCATCGGTTGGGCTGCGACGGACCACCGGCAGGTGAACAACAGTCCCGATACCGGGACCGCACAAGAATCGGCGACTACTCTGATGAGTCACACAGGGGTGGGGATGGTTCCAGCGATGTCCGAAAGACGAAGAGATCTACGACCAGCGATCTGCGATGGCTCGGCGGCGAACGTGCACCCGGCGCCCTCATTGCTGCGGCTGCAAGGGCACGCGAGCGCAGACCGTTTAGGGGCGCAGCGGCTCAACGCGATTCGGCGACGCTGGTAATCGCCCGCACCGGGGTTGCGCCGGCCCGAGCAGCTGTTGGCTGGCGCCAGGACGCGCCAAGGCGCGCCGCATCGACATCGGCGGTGGCCTTCGCGGCTGGGATAGTAGTGACCACGGCGATGATCATCGATCGCGGGAGTTTCGCCCGCACGAAGGCAATCCGATAATGGCGCCGGCTGCACCGAGAGGAGCGCTGTGGACTCTGTCACTCCAGCGCCGCCTGTGCCGTCCCGACCGGCTCACCCAGCCAAGGGGCAACAGCGCGATTACAAATGCAAGATTTCACTGGCCTGCCCAGCTGGGTTCGAACCAGCGACCCTCAGCTTAGAAGGCTGATGCTCTATCCAACTGAGCTATGGGCAGTGTGGTGGAGCGGTTGCTCCGGTGATGGTTGGCGGCCGCTAAGGCCTGCCCGGCTGAACGCGCGGCGATGGCGCTTCAGTTAAACGCTTCAGTTAAACAAAAGCCGGTTGTCAGAGACAACCGGCTTTCTGAAGGAGTGGTCGGAGTACAAGGATTCGAACCTTGGACCCCCTGGTCCCAAACCAGGTGCGCTACCGGGCTGCGCTACACTCCGATAAACGCATCATACCCGCTCGGAGGCTCCCGCGTCAAATCTATCGTCCTTGCCGGACCGGATGGGCGGCGGCGCGGACGTCTCAGGCTGCCAGCGGGATCTCGACCTTGTCGGCGATGCGGCGAGCGAGGCTTTGCGCGTGGGCGGCGTCCTTGGCTTCCACCATTACACGGATCAGCGGTTCCGTGCCGGAGGCGCGGATCAGTACGCGGCCCGTATCGCCCAGCTCGCGTTCGACGGCTTCCTTCTCGGCCACCATTGCGGGGTTCTTCTGCCAGTCGAAGCCGGCCGGCACGCGCACATTGATCAGCGTCTGCGGGAAGAGCTCCAGCTCGCCTGCGATCTGCGCCAGCGTCTTGTCGGCGCGCTTCAGCGCCGACAGCACCTGCAGCGCGGAGACGATGCCGTCGCCGGTCGTGTGCTTGTCCAGCGCCAGCAGGTGGCCACTGCCCTCGCCGCCCAGGATCCAGCCCTTCTCCTGCATCACCTCCAGCACATAGCGGTCGCCTACCTTGGCACGTGCGAAGCCGATGCCCTTTTCCTTGAACGCCACTTCCAGCGCCATATTCGTCATCAGAGTGCCTACGGCGCCCTTGACCTCGCCCGTTGCCAGGCGGTCCATGACCATCACGTACAGCAGCTCGTCGCCGTTGTACAGGCGGCCATTGGCATCGCACATGATGAGCCGGTCGGCGTCGCCGTCCAGGGCGATGCCCAGGTCGGCATCGTGGGCCAGCACGGCGGCCGCCATCGCTTTCGGTGCCGTAGCGCCGTGGCCGTCGTTGATGTTGAAGCCGTCCGGCTTATTGCCGATCGACACCACCTCGGCGCCCAGCTCGTGGAACACGTGCGGCGCAATGTTGTAGGCCGCACCGTGCGCGCTGTCCACAACGATCTTCAGGCCGCGCAGGTCCAGCTCGTTCGGGAACGTGCTCTTGCAGAATTCGATATAGCGGCCCTGCGCGTCTTCCAGGCGCTTGGCGCGGCCCAGCTTCTCGGACGAGACGCATGCCATCGGCAGGTCGATCTGCGCTTCGATGTCGAGCTCGACAGCGTCCGGCAGCTTCGTGCCCCGCTCGGAGAAGAACTTGATGCCGTTGTCCTGGAACGGGTTGTGCGACGCGGAGATCACGACGCCGGCCGACAGGCGCAGTGCGCGCGTCAGGTAAGCGATCGCCGGCGTCGGCATCGGGCCGGCAAGCATTACGTCCACGCCGGCCGCGGCAAAGCCGGCTTCCAGCGCCGCTTCCAGCATATAGCCGGAGATGCGCGTGTCCTTGCCAATCAGGACGGTTGGACGCGCCATGCCCGGCGTCGCCGTCTTTGCCAGCACCTTGCCGGCCGCGTAACCCAGGCGCATGACAAAATCAGGCGTGATCGGCGCCTCGCCGACCAGTCCACGGACACCATCGGTCCCGAAATATTTGCGTGCCATATTCTGCTCTCTTTACTCGTTAAGGAGATCCGCCGCGCTGCGGCAGCATCTCCGCTGTTTCATTGGACCGCTTGCCATACTTTCAGGGCATCGACCGTTTCCGCCACATCGTGCACCCGCACGATGCCAGCCCCATGCGCCACTGCGGCCAGCGCACCACCGATGCTGCCGGCCAGACGCTGCTCGACCGGTTTGCCGGTAACGGCGCCAATCATCGATTTGCGCGACACCCCCGCCAGCAGGGGCACTCCCAGCTCGGCTACGAGGCGGTCCCCGGCCCCGAGCAAAGCATAATTATGCTCGACGGTCTTGCCGAAGCCAAAGCCGGGATCGATCCACAGGCGACGACGGTCAATACCGGCAGCCGTCAGCGCGTCGATGCGCTCGCGCAGAAATGCGATGACGTCGGTCACCACATCGGTGTAGACAGGTTTATCCTGCATTGTTGATGGTTTGTCAAGCATATGCATGATGCACAGCGCACAATCGCTGTCGCGCACGGCCTCGATAGCGCCCGGCGCCCGAAACCCGTTGATGTCGTTGATCATGTCGACACCGGCCAGCACGGCTTCGCGCATCAGTTCGGGCTTGTACGTGTCCACGGACACGGCCTTGCCGCAATCGCGCAGCGCGTATAACACCGGCAACACACGGCGCAGTTCCTCCTCCACCGGCACCACGGCGGCGCCGGGACGCGTGGACTCGCCGCCCACATCGATAATGTCCACGCCGTCGCGGATCATCTGTTCCGCATGGGAGATCGCGTAGTCCAGCGCGGCGAACTGTCCGCCATCGGAAAACGAATCGGGGGTGACATTGAGGATGCCCATGACAAGGGCACGCCGGCGCGGGAAGTTGAAGCGGCCGAACTGAAAGTGAGACATGGTGTACTGGGCAACGGTAGTGGATAGGCGCCGGATGGCGACATTCAGACAACGGTTCAGTCAAGAAAAAAGGGCGAGGATCGCTCCTCACCCTTTCAGACCGAGCGCGCGACAGGCCTCAGGCAGGTGCCGTGACGTTCGGCGACGCGGTTGGACCGTCGTCGCTCGGCTTCTTGCGCAGCGTGACGCCGGCTTTGGGCGGACGCGGCTCGTGGCCAGCCATGATGTCGTTGATCTGGTCGGCGTCGATCGTTTCCCAGTCCAGCAGCGCCTTGGTCATCATTTCGACCTTGTCGCGATTTTCCTCCAGCAGCTTGCGCGCCAGGGCGTACTGCGTGTCCAGGATCAGGCGGATTTCCGAATCGACTTTCTGCTGCGTCGCTTCCGAGATCGTCTTGTTGCTGCCACCCAGGAAGCCTTCGTTCTGCTCGTCCTCATAGACCATCACGCCCAGCGAGTCGGACATGCCGAAGCGCGTCACCATCGAGCGGGCCAGCTTCGTGGCACGGGAAAAGTCGTTCGACGCGCCCGTGGACATCTGGCCGACGAAGATCTCCTCGGCGATACGGCCGCCGAACAGGATCGAAATCTCTTCCAGCATCTTGTCCTTGTAGCCGGAAATCTTGTCGTGCTCCGGCAGCTGCCACGTCAGGCCAAGGGCCCAGCCGCGCGGCATGATCGTGACCTTGTGGACGGGATCGGCCTTCGGCAACAGCTTGGCGACGACGGCGTGGCCGGACTCGTGGTACGCCGTGTTGCGGCGCTCTTCCTCGCGGATCACCATCGACTTGCGCTCCGGACCCATGAAGATCTTGTCCTTGGCATCCTCGAAGTCCTGCATGTCCACCAGACGCTTGCTGCGGCGCGCGGCGAACAGGGCGGCCTCGTTGACGAGGTTGGCCAGATCGGCGCCCGAGAAGCCCGGCGTACCGCGGGCCAGGATATCCGCCTTCACGTCCGTGCTGATTGGCACCTTCCGCATGTGCACGTTCAGGATCTGTTCGCGGCCGCGGATGTCCGGCAGGCCGACGGAGACCTGGCGGTCGAAACGCCCCGGACGCAGCAGCGCCTTGTCCAGCACGTCCGCACGGTTGGTGGCGGCGATGACGATGACGCCGGACGACGCTTCGAAGCCGTCCATTTCCACCAGCAGCTGGTTCAGCGTCTGTTCGCGTTCGTCGTTACCGCCGCCCATGCCGGCGCCGCGGTGACGGCCGACAGCGTCGATCTCGTCGATGAAGATAATGCACGGCGAATGTTTTTTCGCATTCTCGAACATGTCACGCACGCGGGACGCGCCCACGCCGACGAACATCTCGACGAAGTCGGAACCGGAGATGGAAAAGAACGGCACCTTCGCTTCGCCGGCAATGGCACGCGCCAGCAGCGTCTTGCCGGTACCCGGAGGACCGACCATCAGCACGCCGCGCGGAATGCGGCCACCCAGTTTCTGGAATTTGGTCGGATCGCGCAGGAAGTCGACGATTTCCGTAACTTCTTCCTTCGCCTCGTCGCAGCCGGCCACGTCGGCAAACGTGACCGTGTTATTCGTTTCGTCCAGCATGCGGGCTTTCGACTTGCCGAACGAGAATGCCCCGCCCTTGCCGCCGCCCTGCATCTGGCGCATGAAGAAGATCCAGACGCCGATCAGCAGCAGCATCGGGAACCACGAGACAAAGACCTGCTGCAGGAACGATGGCTCTTCCGGCGGACGCACGTCGAAACGGACGCCGTTCTCGCGGAGGTCGCCGATCAGGCCGCGGTCGAGGTAAGTCGACGTGGTACGCACGCGCGTATCGTCGGTCTTCGTTGCCGTAATGCTGTTGCCCTCGATAACGAGATCCTTGATGCGCTTCGCCTTGATCTCATCGAGCAGGTCGGAGTACGCGATGGTCTTGCTGCCGCCGGAGACGCTGTGGCTGTCAAACTGTTTGAACAGCATAAATAACAGCAGGGCGACAACAACCCAGATGGCGGATTTGGAAAACATGTTATTCACGAAAACTCCTTGGGTGCTCACGCACCTGTTACCTGTAGCAGAATTCCGATTTTACTCGCAATGCGCAGGCCATGCTACAAACCTGCCCAATGGGACGCCCGAAACGGGTCGTCCGCACCGTTTTCAACCGCCCGGCGCAAACGAATGACGCAAAGAAGCTCATCCATATATGCGTGGCCGTGCGAAATCGGCACAACATCCATACAACCGGCCCTGTTCCGGGCCGACCCCCTGCAACCTGCCCGGACCGAGACGGACATCGAAGGCACGGGACGCGGGTGGTCCGCATGGATGTGCGGGTGCCGGCTCCGATTACAAGAGCCGGCCACAACTTTTACCTGGTTTCCGGATGCGTTGCCGCGGGATTTTTCAATCCCCGGCCCAGCAGGAAGATTTCCGAGGATTTCACCCTGCTGGCCTTCGGCTTTTTCTGCGTGACCGTCTTGAATTCGGCACGGAACTTCTCGACGATCTGGGAGAATCCCATATCCTTGAAACATTTGACCAACAATGCGCCGCCTGGTTTCAGGTGCATTTGCGAGAACTCAATGGCCAGGTCGATCAGGTCTTCCATGCGCGCCGCGTCGGCCGATGCGATGCCAGACAGATTCGGCGCCATATCGGAGAGCACCAGGTCGCATTTGCGTCCCTGCAACACCTCGGCAAGCCGGCCCAGCACCTCCTCTTCGCGGAAATCGCCTTGCAGGAAATGCATGTCGGCAATGGGCTCCATCGGCAGGATGTCCAGGCCGATAATGGTCCCGTTGATGCCGCCGCCCTCCTTGCCGGCCAGCTTGCGCCGGGTGTACTGCCCCCAGCTGCCGGGCGTGCAGCCGAGGTCGACGATGACCTGTCCCGGCTTGATCAGTTTTTCGTCTTCGTCGATCTCCTTGAGCTTGTAAGCGGCGCGCGCGCGGTAGCCATCCTTCTGGGCTGCCTTCACATACGGATCGTTAATGTGGTCGTGCAACCAGTTTTTGTTTAATTTGTTCTTTGCCATTCGCGTAGAATACTGCTTTTAAAGAGAACCACTAGAAATTTATATGTTGAAACTGACACCCGTTGAGCGCAGCGCCCTGCGCGCAGAAGCCCACGCGCTCAAGCCTATCGTCCTCATTGGGGAAGCCGGCCTGACCGAAGCCGTCATGAAGGAAATCGATCTGGGCCTCGACTCCCATGGCCTGATCAAGGTGCGCGTCTTCGGCGACGACCGTGAAGCCCGCATCGAAATGTACGAACGCATTTCCGCGGAGCTGGAAGCGGCGCCGGTGCAGCACATCGGCAAACTGCTGGTGCTGTACCGCCCGAAAAAGGAAGCGGAAAAGGCCCGCGCCGCCAAGTCCGGCAAGGGCATGCGCATGGTCACCATCGTCAAACCCAGCGCCAGCGGCACCAAGAAGCCATCCGTCAGCAAGGTTATGCTGAAGGGCAACGAACGGGTCACCGAAGGCGGCACCATCAAGCGCGCCAAGAAGCGCCAGACCAGCCAGAAGAAATCGCTGGGCTAACTTCAGAAGCGGGCTTGGCCCGCTTTTTTGTTACCAAAATTCGGGGACAGCCCCCGATTTTGGCAACATTGCCTCAAACAGGGGGCTGTCCCGGGTTTTTACTGCTTCAGGATCAGCCAGCCCGCGAGAACGCTCTGCACCAGGTAGATGGTGCTCGAGATGCCGTGCAGCATGCCGAAGCGTTCCTTCCCTGCCGACTCCATCACCCCTCCCGGCCCTGCCGCCGCTTTCAGCTCCGCCATCATCGGCTGCAGGCCGAAATGACTGACAACCGTGCACAGCGCCATTGCGGCGATCAGCGCCAGCACCGTGCGGCGGCGCTGGCTGGTCCAGCCTTCCGTGCCGAAGCGCAGCAGCACCAGCAGCGCGCACGCGCAGCCCAGCGACAACAGCGCTTCCATATGGAACATACTGCCGGCGATCGTGCCGGCCAGGACGCGGTCGGACAGCGTTGCAAACAGCGTCGGCGCCACCAGGTAGCCGACCGTCCACAGGCTGCCGGCCCAGATCACGGCCACCAGCAGCCGCAGCTTGCCCAGCATCAGACGTAACGCACTTCGAGGATTTCGTACTCGCGCGGGCCGGACGGCGCCTGCACTTCGACGACGTCGCCGGCCGACTTGCCGATCAGCGCGCGGGCGATCGGCGACGTGACGGACACTTTATTGACCTTGATGTCCGCTTCGTCGGTGCCGACGATCTGGTAGCTGACCTTCTGGCCCGACTCCAGGTCTTCCAGGTCGACGGTGGCGCCGAAGACGACACGGCCGTCGGCATCCAGCGTGGCCGGATCGATGATCTGCGCGGAGGACAGCTTGCCTTCCAGCTCCGCGATGCGGCCTTCGACAAACGCCTGGCGCTCCTTGGCCGCGTCGTATTCCGCGTTTTCCGACAGGTCGCCGTGCGAACGCGCTTCGGCGATCGCATCGATGACAATGCGGCGTTCCTTAGTCTTCAGCTGGTGCAGCTCTTCTTTCAGCAGCTCGGCGCCGTACTTGGTCAGTGGAACAGAATTCATGTGTTGTCTCGTGGTGAATTGAAAAAAGCACAGAGCCCGGGCCAATGGCGCGGGCTCTGTTTTGGTCCTGCTGCCGGGCCCTGCGACCCGGCGAACTGCGTAAAGGCTTAGTGTAAGGTTTTATGCAGACCTTGTAAATCGTACACGCGCATCTCGTCCAGGTGACGGATGCCGGCCACCGCCGCTTCCGCGCCGGCGATCGTCGTGTAGGTCGTCACGCGCGCCGCCAGCGACGACGTGCGGATCGTACGCGAATCGACGATGGCGCTGCGCTTCTCTTCCACCGTATTGATGACCAGCGCAATCTCGTGGTTCTTGATCATGTCGACCACGTGCGGCCGGCCTTCGGCCACCTTGTTGACGGCCGTGACGGGAATGCCCGCCGCCGCGATCACGGCCGCCGTGCCTTTCGTCGCCACCAGCGAGAAGCCGGCATCGACCAGGTCGCGCGCCACCTTCACGGCGCGCGGCTTGTCGGAAGCCTTCACCGACAGGAACACCTTGCCCGATTTCGGCAGCTTCACGCCCGCGCCCAGCTGCGACTTGACGAACGCCTCGGCAAACGTCTGGCCCACGCCCATCACTTCACCCGTGGACTTCATTTCCGGTCCCAGGATCGTATCGACACCGGGGAACTTCACGAACGGGAACACGGCTTCCTTGACGCTGTAGTACGGCGGCACGACTTCCTGCGTGATGCCCTGCGAAGCCAGGGTCTGGCCGACCATGCACCGCGCGGCGATCTTGGCCAGCTGCAGGCCCGTCGCCTTCGACACGAACGGCACCGTGCGCGACGCGCGCGGGTTCACTTCCAGCACGAACACGACGTCTTTCTCGACACCGTCGAGCTCCTGTTTCTGGATGGCGAACTGCACGTTCATCAGGCCGACCACGTTCAGGCCCTTGGCCATCAGCGCCGTCTGGCGTTTCAGTTCGTCGATCGTGTCCTGTGCCAGCGAATACGGTGGCAGCGAGCACGCCGAGTCGCCCGAGTGGACGCCGGCCTGTTCGATGTGCTCCATCACGCCGCCGATGAACGTCGTTTCGCCGTCTGAGATGCAGTCCACGTCGCATTCGATGGCGTCGTTCAGGAAGCGATCCAGCAGCACCGGCGAGTCGTGCGATACCTTGACCGCCTCGCGCATGTAGCGCTCCAGGTCGCGCTGCTCGTGCACGATTTCCATCGCGCGGCCGCCCAGCACGTACGAAGGACGCACCACCAGCGGGTAGCCGATCTCCTGCGCCAGGCGCAGTGCTTCTTCCTCGGTACGGGCGGTACGGTTCGGCGGCTGACGCAGATTCAGGTCGTGCAGCAGCTTCTGGAAGCGCTCGCGGTCTTCGGCCGCGTCGATCATGTCCGGCGACGTGCCGACGATCGGCACGCCGTATTTTTCCAGGTCCAGCGCCAGCTTCAAAGGCGTCTGGCCGCCGTACTGCACGATCACGCCGACCGGCTTTTCCAGCTCGACGATTTCCAGCACGTCTTCCAAGGTCAGCGATTCGAAGTACAGGCGGTCGGACGTGTCGTAGTCGGTCGAGACGGTCTCGGGATTGCAGTTGACCATGATGGTCTCGTAGCCGTCTTCGCGCATCGCCAGCGCGGCGTGCACGCAGCAGTAGTCGAACTCGATGCCCTGGCCGATGCGGTTCGGACCGCCGCCCAGCACCATGATCTTCTTCCTGTCGGTCGGATTCGACTCGCACTCTTCGTCATACGTGGAGTACATGTAGGCCGTGTTCGTGGCGAATTCGGCGGCGCAGGTGTCCACGCGTTTGTAGACCGGGCGGATGCCCAGCTCGCGGCGGCGCGTGCGCACCTCAAGATCCGTCGTCTGCAGCAGGTAGGCCAGGCGGCGGTCCGAGAAGCCTTTCTGCTTCAGGCGGTACAGGGTGTTCTTGTCCAGGTTCTCCAGCTTCTGCGTGTCGAGCCAGAGTTCCAGGTCGACGATTTCCTTGATCTGCACCAGGAACCACGGATCGATCTTGGTCAGGTTGTGCACCTCTTCCAGCGTGAAGCCCTGGGCAAACGCGTCGCCCACGTACCAGATGCGCTCCGGACCCGGCTCGCCCAGTTCCTCTTCGATCTTCTCGCGGTCGACGGTCTTCTGGTTCATGCCGTCGACGCCCACTTCCAGGCCGCGCAGCGCTTTCTGGAACGATTCCTGGAACGTGCGGCCCATCGCCATCACTTCGCCGACGGACTTCATCTGAGTGGTCAGGTGATCGTCCGCGGTCGGGAATTTCTCGAACGCGAAACGGGGGATCTTCGTCACGACGTAGTCGATCGACGGCTCGAACGACGCCGGCGTGGCGCCGCCCGTGATCTCGTTGCGCAGCTCGTCGAGCGTGAAGCCGACGGCCAGCTTGGCCGCCACTTTCGCGATCGGGAAGCCGGTCGCCTTCGATGCCAGCGCGGACGAACGCGACACGCGCGGGTTCATCTCGATGACGATCATGCGGCCGTCCTTCGGGTTGATCGAGAACTGCACGTTCGAGCCGCCCGTGTCGACGCCGATCTCGCGCAGCACCGCCAGACTGGCGTTGCGCATGATCTGGTATTCCTTGTCCGTCAGGGTCTGCGCCGGGGCCACGGTGATCGAGTCGCCCGTGTGCACGCCCATCGGGTCCAGGTTCTCGATCGAGCAGATGATGATGCAGTTGTCCGCCTTGTCGCGCACCACTTCCATCTCGTACTCTTTCCAGCCCAGCAGCGACTCTTCGATCAGCAGCTCGGACGTGGGCGAGGCTTCCAGGCCGCGCTTGCAGATGGCTTCGAATTCCTCTTCGTTGTAGGCGATGCCGCCGCCGGAGCCGCCCATCGTGAACGACGGCCGGATGATCGTCGGGAAGCCCAGCTCGCGCTGCACCGCCCACGACTCTTCCATCGAATGCGCCACGCCGGACTTGGCCGAACCCAGGCCGATCTTCGTCATCGCGTCCTTGAACTTGGAGCGGTCCTCGGCCTTGTCGATCGCTTCCGGCGTCGCGCCGATCAGCTCCACATTGTACTTGTCAAGAATGCCGTGCCGGTGCAGGTCCAGCGCGCAGTTCAACGCCGTCTGGCCGCCCATCGTCGGCAGGATCGCGTCCGGACGCTCCTTGTCCAGGATGCGCTCGACGACCTGCCACGTGATCGGCTCGATGTACGTGACGTCGGCCATTTCCGGGTCCGTCATGATCGTGGCCGGATTGCTGTTGACGAGGATGACCTTGTAGCCTTCTTCACGCAGGGCCTTGCAGGCCTGGGCGCCGGAGTAGTCGAATTCGCAGGCCTGGCCGATCACGATCGGGCCGGAGCCGATAATCAGGATGCTTTTGATGTCTAAACGTTTTGGCATTTTTATTTCTTCTCCGCGGCTTCCATCATCGAGATGAAGCGGTCAAACAGGTACGAGACGTCGGTCGGGCCGGGCGAGGCTTCCGGGTGGCCCTGGAAGCAGAACGCGGGCGTGTCGGTGCGGGCAAAGCCCTGCAGCGAACCGTCGAACAGCGAGACGTGCGTCACGCGGCAGTTTTCCGGCAACGTCGCCGCATCGACGGCGAAGCCGTGGTTCTGCGACGTGATCAGCACCTGCTTCGAATCGAGGTCCTGTACCGGGTGGTTGGCGCCGTGGTGGCCGAACTTCATCTTCAGCGTCTTCGCGCCGGAAGCGAGCGCCATGATCTGGTGGCCCAGGCAGATGCCGAACGTGGGGATCTTCTTCGCCATCAGCTCGCGCGTGGCGGCGATCGCATAATCGCACGGCTCCGGATCGCCGGGACCGTTGGCGAGAAAAATGCCGTCCGGGTTCAGCGCCAGCGCATCGGCGGCCGTCGACTGTGCCGGCAGCACGGTGACCTTGCAGCCGCGCGCGGCCAGCATGCGCAGGATGTTGCGCTTGACGCCATAGTCGAAGGCAACGACGTGGAAGCGCGGGCTCTCCACCTTGCCGTAGCCCTCGCCCAGCTGCCATTCCGTTTCCGTGAACTCGTACGGCGCCTTCGTCGTCACGACCTTGGCCAGGTCCATGCCGGCCAGGCCGGGGAACGAACGCGCCAGCTCGACAGCCTGCGCGACGGACGGCTCGTTGCCCAGCGTGCCCGTCAGGATGGCGCCGCCCTGCGCGCCTTTTTCGCGCAGCAGGCGCGTCAGCTTGCGGGTGTCGATGCCGGCGATGGCGACAACGTTCTCGGCCTTCAGGTAATCGGACAGCGACTGGGTAGAGCGGAAGTTCGAAGCCAGCAGCGGCAGGTCACGAATGATGAGGCCGGCGGCGTGGACTTTGGCGGCTTCGACGTCCTCGGCATTGATGCCGTAGTTGCCGATGTGCGGGTAGGTCAGCGTGACGACCTGGCGCGAGTAGCTGGGGTCGGTCAGGATCTCCTGATAGCCGGTGATGGAAGTATTGAACACGACTTCGCCGGTCGTGTGGCCGGCGGCGCCGATCGAAACACCTTTGAAGATGGTTCCGTCAGCAAGGGCCAGGATGGCTGGAACGGATGGGCCTGAAAAAAACGGCGGCAAGGGCAACTCCTGAGAAAGTTACCGCAGCAGCGCCACGTCAGACGACCCGCATAAAAAATTAGCCGGGCGAAGCCAGGCTGGGGGTCAGATGATGATGGGATAGTAATGTAGGCGCTACGACGGATATGAATTGGCTAAACCTTTGAATTATAGCTCAAAATGCCAGGGCCGGCAATGCTGGATCCGCAGCGGAGCCTGCAAAGAAACCGGGGGTGGACGAGAATCGGGAGACGGCACCGTTCCCCGCCGCCTTGCGCGACGCAGGCACCCGGCCCCCGGGGGCGAATACTTATTTGCGACGGCGGCCCGCCACGCCGACCAGCGCCAGGCCAGCCAGCAACATCGCATAGGTGCCAGGCTCCGGCACTGGCAAGACCGTCGTACGGATCGTCAGCACGGCATCCGTGACGTTCATCGATGAGAACGACGGCAGGCCAGGCAGGAGGCCGTTGGGCGCAATGCCCTGTGCGCCCATCCACACCTCCGATTGCAGTTCCAGCGCGACCGTTTCCGCCCACGCCAGGTCCCAGAATGTCAGCGTCACCTGCTGCGAGCCGTTCAGGTTGTCGATCCGGCGCACGTCGGACTGCACGACCGAGCCTGCGTTGACCAGCTGCACGTCATTGCGCGTGTAATTCAGCGCTTCGCCGGGCGGATCGATGGGCGACTGCGCCTGCTGCAACTGGCCGCCAAACCGGATCTCGAGCGTGATCAGCGAAAGCGTATAGCCTTCCCTGACGCTGAGCTGATAGCCCGACGCATAGTTGCTGATCGTCTGCCGGAACGTGCCCTGGTCGTCGAACGCGGACCAGCCCGCGCCACCCTGGCTGTTGCGGTTGATCAGTTCGGTCAACGACAGCTGGAGCACGTCGGCACTGTTTGCCAGCACGCTGACGCGGTCTTCCGTAAAGCCGGGCAAGTTGTCCAGCACCACGCCCGCCGATTCGATATGGATGGGTTCCGCATGCGCGGCCGTACCGAATACCGCCATACCGAGCGCCAGCCCGGCCATCAATGCTTTCATGCATTCCTCCGTGGGTTAATGCCGGGCGCAACGCCCGCTTGCAGTTGAACTGAGCGGACTTCGATGGTTCCGGCTGATCCCGCTCAAGACCGGCCGTGTGAACCAGTGTAGCACCGGCGCCAGGCCCGCAGCGCCCATTACTCGACGTAGAACGCCGCTTCGGGCGCCGACGACCCGCTATCGGCGCGCGCCGTTGCGTGCTGCCGACACATGCGCACGCCAGGCACCTGCGACGGCAGTTCCCACCAGCAACATCAACCACGCCTGCGGCTCTGGCACGGGCGCGACCTCGATGCTGAGCACCAGGTCGCGTGCACCGATCTGTGCCGACGATCCCAGCCATGTCCCGGCGTCGGGCTGCCACGTGCTGGCAGCGTAGCTCGATGCGCTGGCCAGGAAACCGAGCACGACCGTCCCGTCCAGCGACGTCGGCCCCGTGCCGATCGACCAGCCCCGCTCGCCGTTCAGGCCCGCCGCGTCTGCGGGGGACGACCATACCGGTTCGCTGCCGGGTGCCCACGCAAGAAAGGCCACGCCGATATCGTTATCGGCGTGGCCAGCCAGCGCCCCGTGGAAGGTGCCCGTGACCGTCATGCCCGTGATCCGGTAGCCGTCCCGGACGGTGATGTCGTAGAAGTTCTGCCATGGCGTATCGGCCGTCGCCCATGCTTCGCCGGTCGAGTCGACGTCGCTGCGCAGGCCCTGTGCCAGCCCGTCCAGCGCGAAGGTGGCACGGGTGGCGGTGTCGCTCAGCAAGGTGATGTCCGCGTAGGGATAGGTAGGCACGGCACCTAAGGTGAACGCGTGCGTGTCGATGGCCGCCTGGACCGTACCGGCGGTCAGCAAAGATCCCGTCAGCACGGCGCGCGAAAGTAATGCTTGCATGGCTACTCCTGATCAAAAAGTGGAGCCATGCAGTCTAACCGCTGCCGGTGGGGCCGCGGCAGGCAGATTGCTCTGAATGCTAGCTTTTTTTACAAGCGAACAAATCAGCCCAGCGCGGCGATGCCGGCCTTGGCAATCTGCGCATCCTCGATCGACTTCACGCCGGACACGCCCACGGCGCCGATCGTGTGACCGTCGACAACGATATTGACGCCGCCTTCCAGCAGCCCTTCCACTTCCGGTGCGGACAGGAACGCCACACGGCCGTTATTGATGATCTCTTCGTAGACGCGCGACTCGCGCCGGCCCAGGGCCGAGGTTTTTGCCTTGGCCGGCGCGATGTACGACGTCAGCGGCGCGGCGCCGTCCAGGCGCTGCTGCCACAGCAGGTGGCCGCCGTCGTCGACGATGGCGATCGACACGGCCCAGTTGTTCGTCAGCGCTTCATGTTCCGCCGCGGCAGCGATTTTCTTGACATCAAGCAGGGTCAGGTACGGCTTCGATTGCATGGAATTCCTTTCAGGTGGTGATGGGGACTATTGCGCGGCTGCGGCAGGCGCTTCGCGGCGCGCCTTGAGCTTTTGCCTGATCTGCGCCATCGCGGCCAGCGTGGACTTCTCGCCCGCGCTCATTGCCCGCGCGCGGCCGGCGAAATCGTTGCTGGCCATCGTGCCCAGCGGTGGCTGGATGACGATGTCGGCGTCGCGCAACTCGTACTGGTTGATGCGCTGGCCCATGATGGAGAACGTCTGCATGATCACTTCCAGCGACGACACGGCGGCCTGCGCTTCCGTCTGCGTGGAGATATTGACGGCGATGATGAACTCCGCGCCCATCTCTTTGGCGAAACGCACGGGCACGGGCGCCACCAGGCCGCCATCCACATACGTACGGCTGCCGATGGTAACGGGCTGGAACACGCCCGGCACGGCCGAGCTGGCGCGCACGGCCATGCCCGTGTTCCCGCGTGTAAAGAGGATTGGCTGGCCCGTCTTCAGGTCCGCCGCGACGGCGCCGAAGGGCAGCTTCAGTTTCTCGATCGGCCGGTTCCTGACGGCCTTGTTGACGTAGCTTTGCAGCGCTTCGCCTTTGAGCACGCCGGACTTGGTACCGAACAGCGGCAGCGCCCAGTCGGAAATCGCTGCCTCGTCCATGTCGTAGGCCAGCCGCTGCAGGGTGGCGGCGTTGTTCCCGGCCGCGTACAGCGCACCCACGACGCTGCCGGCACTGGTGCCGACGACGATGTCGGGCACGATGCCGTTCGCTTCCAGCGCCTTGATGACGCCGATATGCGCAAAGCCCCGCGCCGCGCCGCCGCCCAGCGCCAGCCCGATCTTCACCTTGCGCGGCGCCACTGGCACCGGGACGACGTTGGCCGTGGAGTCGGCGAGGGCCGGCGGGATCACCGGCGGCAGTGCTGGCGCGGTCGCGGCGACCGGCGGCGTGCCCGGCGCAGTGGGGCTATTGGTGGCAGTGGTCGTGCAACCGGCCAGCAGGGCTGCGGCCAGCGCGCACGCGATAAGGCGTTTTAGGTACATGTACTCGATCGGCGGTGTGGGAAGACAGTGCCGCTGCACGCGGCCGCCGCGATTGTAACATCGGGGTCGGGCCCATCCCCCGCGGGGGAGGCAAGGCTGAGTGGATCGAGGCGAATCAGGCGGCGTGGGCGGCCAGCTGCGCGGGCGAAGCCGTCAGCGACTTCGGCAGGTTGACGGTAAAGGTACTGCCTTTGCCCGGCTCGGATTCGATCGTCAGGGTGCCGCTGTGCCGCAGCAGCACGTGCTTGACGATGGCCAGGCCCAGGCCCGTGCCCTGCGTCTCGCGCGAGCGGCTCTTGTCGACGCGGTAGAAGCGCTCCGTCAGCCGGCTGATGTGTTCGCGGCTGATGCCGATGCCGTTGTCCCGCACGACAAAGCGCACGCCGGAGGCCGTGTCTTCCCAGCGCAGGTCGATGCGCCCGCCGGCCGGCGTGTAGCGCACCGCATTGGCGGCGAGGTTGCCGAACGCGCTGTACAACTCGTCGCAGCTGCCCATGACGTCGCCGCCCTGCACGTCCAGCGTGATCTCGTGCTTGCCGGTCGACAGGGCCTGGGCGTCGCGCTGTACCCGCTGCAGCAGCTGGACGACGTCGACCCGCTCGGCGCGCATCGGATGATCCAGCGACTCCAGGCGCGACAGGGTCAGCATGTCCTCGATCAGGTGCTGCATGCGGTGGCCCTGCTCCATCATCAGTTTCAGGTGGGCCTGGCGGGTGTCCTTGTCGAGCTGTTCGGACGCGGCGATCTCCAGGAAGCCGACGATCACGGTCAGCGGCGTGCGCAGCTCGTGCGACGCGTTGGCGATGAAGTCGCGGCGCATCATGTCCGTGCGCTCCGTTTCCGTCACGTCGTGCGTGACGAGGATCTGGCGGCGGTTCTCGAACGGGATGATGTGGACGATCAGCTTGCGGCCGCGGAACGACAACGTCAGCGGCTGATCGTAGCGGCCCAGGATCAGGTAGTCCATGAAGTCCGGGCTGCGCACGAGGTTCGTCACCCGCATGCCCTTGTCGCGCTCCTGGCGCAGGCCCAGATGCTCTTCCGCGGCCGGGTTGCACCATTCAAGGAACAGTACGTCGTCCATGATGACGACGCCGTCCGGCAGCAGATGCATGGCCTGGCGGAAGCGGGCCAGCCATTCGGTCAATTCGGCCTTGTTCTTCTCGTCGTCCCGGCGCATGCGGTACAGGCGCGAGAACACGGGCGTCCATTCGCCCCAGCCGTCGGGCAGCTTGGCGCTGTGGGGATTGTCCAGCCAGCCGGACAGCTGGAACAGGTAATGAAGTTGCACCAGGGCCATCCCGAGCACCAGCAGCAGCGCGGTCCACAGTGCCGTCGTGGGGCCCAGCCACCACCACAACACGCCCACGCCGGCCGCGCCGAACGCCAGCCGCAGCGCCACCGGTACCCAGAACAGCAGTTTCGGGTTCATCTCGATCCTATGCTTTTTCCGACAGCATGTAGCCCACGCTGCGCACCGTCTTGATCAGGTGCTCCGCTTCCTTCAGCGCCTTCCTCAGCCGCAGCACGTGGACGTCCACCGTGCGCTCCTCGATCACGACGTGGTCGCCCCACACCTTGTCGAGCAGCTGGCTGCGCGAGAACACGCGCTCGGGATGCGCCAGGAAGAACTTGAGCAGCTTGTATTCCGCATGGCCGATGTCGATCTTGTTCTCGCCCATCGTGACCGTGCAGCTGACCGGATCGAGCGTGACGGGACCGGCGCGCATGGCCGAATCGGCGTGCTCCGGGCTCTTGCGGCGCAGCAGCGCGCGCGCCCGGGCCAGCAGTTCGCGCGGTGAAAACGGCTTCGTGATGTAGTCGTCGGCGCCGCTGTTCAGGCCCGCCAGCTTGTCCTCTTCCATGCTTTTCGCCGTCAGCATGATGACGGGAATATCGGCAAAGTGGCGGTCGCCGCGAATGCGCGCCAGCAGGCGCAGACCGCTCTGGTCCGGCAGCATCCAGTCCAGCAGGATCAGCTGCGGCTTGCGCTCGTGGATGAAGTCCCACGCCTCGGCGGTACTCTGCACCGCGCAGCAGTTCCAGCCTGCCTCGCGCAGCGAGAATGTCACCAGTTCGACAATGGCGGGTTCGTCTTCAACAATCAGTACGGTCGTTTTGTCGGATGCCATGCTATGTACTTAGATTTCCTTGGTCTCGGCGATGTCCGTGGCGACGCCGGCCGGCTTGCTGTGACGGATATCGCGCCCCTCGACCACGTAGATCACGTATTCGGCGATGTTCTTGGCGTGGTCGCCGATGCGCTCGATGGCCTTGGCCACCCACATCGTGTCCAGCGCAGCCGAAATTGTACGCGGATCTTCCATCATGAACGTAATCAGGTTGCGCATGATCGAGCGGAACTCGTGGTCGATCACCGCATCCTGGGCAATCAGCTGCAAGGCCTGATTGTGGTCGTTCCGGGCAAAGGCGTCGAGCGCATCGTGCAGCATGTCGCTGGTGGCCGTCGCGATCGTGCGCACCATTTCGTAATGGTTGACGGTGACGGCGCCGCGCGAATGCAGGCTCTTGGCCGTGCGGGCGATTTTGGTCGCTTCGTCGCCGATGCGTTCCAGGTCGGTGATGACCTTGATCGTCGCCATGATCGTGCGCAGGTCGTTGGCGGCCGGCTGGCGGCGCACGATCAGGTGGCTGCACTGGTCGTCCAGCTGCACTTCCAGCTGGTTGACGGCGTCGTCCTCGCGGATCACGCGCTCGGCCCGTTCCACGTTGCCGATCCTGAAGCACGTCATCGCGTCCAGGAACTGGGTTTCGACCATGCCGCCCATCAGCAGCACCTTGGAGCGGATCGCTTCCAGGTCGTGGTCGTACTGTTTCGATGAATGTTCGCCCATCATGGCTGCTCTCCCGTTATTGTTCTCAGATCAGCCGAAGCGGCCGGTGATGTAATCCTGCGTTTCCTTGCGCGCCGGGTTCATGAAGATCTGGTCCGTCTCGCCGAACTCCACCAGCTCGCCCAGGTACATGTACGCCGTGTAGTCCGAGCAGCGCGCCGCCTGCTGCATATTGTGCGTGACGATGGCGATCGTGTAGTCCTGTTTCAGTTCGCTGATCAGCTCTTCCACTTTCGACGTGGAGATCGGGTCCAGCGCGGACGTCGGCTCGTCCAGCAGCAGCACGTCAGGCTTCACCGCGACGCCGCGGGCGATGCAAAGGCGCTGCTGCTGGCCGCCGGACAGCGACAGGCCGCTCTTGCCCAGCTTGTCCTTCACTTCCGTCCACAGGGCCGCTTTTTTCAGCGCCCACTCCACGCGCTCGTCCATCTCGCCTTTCGACAGGTCCTCGTACAGGCGCACGCCAAAGGCGATGTTGTCGTAGATGGACATGGGGAACGGCGTCGGCTTCTGGAATACCATGCCGACCTTGGCGCGCAGCATGTTCACGTCCTGGTCCGCTTCCAGGATATTGCGGCCGCGGTAGGCGATCGTGCCTTCGGCGCGCTGGCCCGGGTACAGGTCGTACATGCGGTTCAGCGTGCGCAGCAACGTGGACTTGCCGCAGCCGGACGGTCCGATGAAGGCCGTGACCTGCTTCTCGTGGATGTCCAGGTTGACGTTGGACAGGCTGCGGGTTTTCCCGTAGTAGAAATTCAGGCCCTTGATCTCGATGATCTTGCTGGCCGGACGGGATGTCGGGACGGCCGCGGGTGCCGCCTTGTTTACATTGATGTTCATATTCGGGCTCGATTCGGTGTGGTTCAGCATGGCCGGCTCCGGACTCAGTTCGGGATCTTCTGGGAGAACAGCGTGCGCGAAATGATGTTCAGCGCCAGCACGGAGAAGGTGACGAGCAGCGCGCCGGCCCAGGCCAGCTCGCGCCAGTTGTCGTACGGGCTCATCGCGAACTGGTAGATCACGTATGGCAGGTTGGCCATCGGCTTGTTCATGTCCACGCTGAAGAACTGGTTGTTCAGCGCCGTGAACAGCAGCGGTGCGGTTTCGCCCGAGACGCGGGCCACGGCCAGCAGCACGCCGGTGATGACGCCGGCCTTGACGGCGCGCAGGCGCACCATCATCGCGACCTTCCAGCGCGGCGCGCCAAGCGCGAACGCCGCTTCCAGCAGGCTGTTGGGCACGAGACGCAGCATGTTGTCGGTGGTACGGACTACGACCGGCACGGCAATCAGCGACAGCGCGATCGAACCGGCATAACCGGAGAAGTGATTGACGTTGGCGACGTACAGCGTGTAGACAAACAGGCCGATGACGATCGACGGTGCCGACAGCATGATGTCCGTCACGAAGCGGGTGACCTGCGCCAGCTTGTTCTCCTCGCCGTATTCGGCGAGATAGATGCCGGCCAGGATGCCGACCGGCGTCGAGACCAGCGTGGACAGGCCCACCATCATCAGGCTGCCGACGATGGCGTTCATCAGGCCGCCGCCTTCGCTGCCCGGGGCCGGCGTCGTCTGCGTGAACAGGGCCGGGGTCAGCGCCTGCACGCCGTTGATCAGGAGGGTGGCAAGAATCCACAGCAGCACGGCGATGCCGAGCGACATGGCGAACACCGACAGGGCGATGCCGACGCGGTGCCGCAGCAGGCGCTTGCGATAGACCTTGTTGACTGGAGTAGAGTGCATTATTTGACGCCTTCCTTGCGCGACATCCCGGCCAGCATCAGCTTGGCGGCGGACAGCACGATGAACGTGATGACGAAGAGGATCAGGGCCAGCGAGTACAGCGACGACACGTGCAGCGGCGTTGCGGCCTCGGCGAATTCGTTGGCCAGGGTGGAGGCAATCGAGTTGCCCGGCGCGAACAGCGAAGCGGACAGCTTGTTGGCGTTGCCGATGACGAAGGTCACGGCCATCGTTTCGCCCAGCGCGCGGCCCAGACCGAGCATGACGCCGCCGACGACGCCCGTCTTCGTGTACGGCAGCACGATCTTGCGCACCACTTCCCAGCGGGTGCAGCCCAGGCCATACGCGGACTCCTTCAGCACGGCGGGCACGATCTCGAACACGTCGCGCATCACCGACGAGATGAACGGGATGATCATCACGGCCAGGATCAGGCCAGCGGTGAGGATGCCGATGCCCATCGTCGGGCCGCGGAACAGTTCGCCGATAATCGGCAGCGCGCCGATGGTGGATTTGAGAAACGGCTGCACGTAGTCGCCGAACAACGGCGCGAACACGAACAGGCCCCACATGCCGTAGATGATCGACGGCACGCCGGCCAGCAGCTCGACGGCGGTGCCCAGCGGGCGGCGCAGCCACGGCGGGCAGATCTCCGTCAGGAACAGCGCGATGCCGAAGCTGACGGGGAAAGCGATGATCAGCGCGATCGCCGCGGTGGACAAGGTGCCGACGATGGCGATCAGGGCGCCATACTCGTCGTTGATGGGATCCCACTCGACGCGGGTAATGAAGCCGGGACCGAACGCTTTCAGGGCCGGCATGGCACCGATCATCAGGGAGATGATGATGCCGATCAGGACAAACAGCACCGACAGCGCGAACAGCATCGTCACCTTGTGGAAGATGAAATCCTGCACGCGCTGGCGGCGCATCACGGACAGCATGGCCTTGTGGGAGACGGTGTCGGCCACCGGCGGCTCCGTCACGGGGACGGTGGAAATTTCTGCGCTCATGGACATTTTCTTATGGGATTTGACAGCTAGCAGTGACTCTCGACAGGTGGCCCTGGCGCCGAGAGTCACTGCTAGCCCCCTCGGGCGAGGGGACTATCGGAGAATTAATACAGCGACTTGCCGGAAGCGTCCTTCAGGTTCTGCTTCCACGAAGCCTGCACCTGCTTGACGACCGTGTCAGGCATCGGCACGAAGTCCAGTTCGATGGCGGACTTGTCGCCGTTGGCGAAGGCCCAGTCGAAGAACTTGATGACTTCCTTGCCCTTGGCGGCGTCGGCCTGCTGCTTGTGCATCAGGATGTACGACACGCCCGTGATCGGCCAGGAAGCCTTGCCCGGCTGGTCGGTCAGCACGACGCCGAAGCCTGGCGTCTTGGTCCACTCGGCGTTGGCGGCGGCGGCCTTGAAGTTCTCGTCGTCCGGCTGCAGGAACACGCCATCCTTGTTCTTCAGCTGGGTATGCGACATCTTGTTCTTCTTGGCGTAGGCCCACTCGACGTAGCCGATGGCGCCCTTGATGCGCTGCACGTTGGCGGCCACGCCCTCGTTGCCCTTGCCGCCCACGCCGGTCGGCCATTTCACGGCCGCGTCGGCGCCGACTTTCGTCTTGAATTCGGCATTGGTCTTGGACAGGAAGTCCGTGAACAGGAACGACGTGCCGGAGCTGTCGGCGCGGTGCACGACGGTGATGTCTTCAGCCGGCAGCTTGACGCCAGGGTTCAGCGCGGCGATCGCCGGGTCGTTCCACTTGGTAATCTTGCCCAGGAAGATGTCGCCCACGACCTGGCCCGTCAGTTTCATCTGGCCGGGCGTAATGCCGTCCAGGTTGACGATGGTGACGACGCCGCCCATGATGGCAGGGAACTGCATCAGGCCCGCTTCGTCGAGCTCTTCCGCCTTCAAAGGCTTGTCCGACGCGCCGAAGTCGACGGTCTTGGCCTTGATCTGCTTGATGCCGGCGCCGGAACCGACGGAGGCGTAGTTCAGGCCATTGCCCGTGGCGGCCTTGTACGATTCAGCCCACTTGGCGTAAATCGGATATGGGAAGGTAGCACCGGCGCCGGTCATGTCCGCCGCGGCGACGGTCGTGAAGGCCATAGCTGCGGAAGCGCCTACGATCATGGAGGCCATCAACTGTTTCATACGCATATCAAAGTTCCTCTGGGAGGGGGTTGAGAATGCGACGGAGTTTAAAGACGCAATATGACAGCTTTATGACAGGAGCGGCGCTTCATGAAATATTTCGCAATTGAGGTGTCAAAGGGTCAAAACAGTTGCTTACTGATGAGCGGGAAACCCGCATTCCTCCGTTGTCATAATCTGTTGGCAGGAAGTCATCATCCTGTCATATTCGACCTCTACACTGTCATCGAGCCCACGCGCGTCCCGGTGGCGTTAAAATAGTTGTAGATATGAATAGAATAAGTGACAAGTCCATGAAGCCAGAAACTCGTGCGGAACTTGCCCGCCCGGCCCTATTCCTCGACCGCGAGCTGTCCCAGCTTGCCTTCAACCGCCGCGTTCTGGCCCAGGCGGAGGACCCCTCGATTCCCGTACTGGAGCGACTTCGCTACCTGTGCATCTGCAGCAGCAATCTGGACGAATTCTTCGAAGTGCGCGTGGCCAGCCTGCTGGCGGCTGCCAGCGTGGACGGCGTGCTGTCCGAGCACCCTGCCCTGACTGCCAACCTGAACCGCGTCAGCGCCGAGTGCCACGCGCTGGTGGCGCGCCAGTACGAGATATTGAATACGGAAGTGCTGCCGCTGCTCGAGCAGAACGGCGTGCACGTCGTCCGTCACAATCAGCGCACCGAGGCGCAGCGTGCCTGGGTCAAGGAATACTTCGAACGCGAGGTGCGTCCGCTGCTCACGCCGATCGGCCTCGATCCGGCTCACCCGTTCCCGCAAGTGGTCAACAAGAGCCTGAACTTCATTGTCGCGCTGTCCGGCAAGGACGCGTTCGGCCGCGGCACGGCCATTGCGATCATCAAGGCGCCGCGCGTGCTGCCCCGCATCATCCCGCTGCCGGCCGAGCTGTCGGACCGGCCCGGCGTGTCGTTCTGCCTGCTCTCTTCCATTATTCATGCACACGTGTCCGACCTGTTTGCCGGTCGCGAGGTGCTGGCGTATTCCCAGTTCCGCGTGACGCGCGATTCCGACCTGTGGGTGGACGAGGATGAGGTCAAGAATCTGCGCCAGGCGTTGAAGGGCGAGCTGGCAGGCCGCCAGTTCGGCCGCTCCGTGCGCCTGGAAGTGGCGAAGAACTGCCCGCCGGGCCTGTCCGAATTCCTGCTTGACCAGTTCGGCCTGGACAAGTCGCGCCTGTACCAGGTGGACGGCCCCGTCAACCTGGTGCGCCTGAACGAGATCGCCGACCATATGAAGAAGCCGGAGCTGCGCTTCCCGCCGTTCATGCCCGGTGTCCACAACAAGACCGTCAACAACGACATCTTCGCCACGCTGCGCCGGCACGACATGCTGCTGCACCATCCGTTCCAGTCGTTCCAGACGGTGATCGACTTCATCCGCAGCGCCGCGACGGACCCGTGCGTCGTCGCCATCAAGCAGACGGTCTATCGTACCGGCATGAACTCGGACCTGATGGAAGCGCTGATCCTGGCGGCCCGGCTGGGCAAGGAAGTCACGGTCGTCGTGGAACTGATGGCCCGCTTCGACGAGGAAGCCAATATCAACTGGGCCGACAAGCTGGAGCAGGCCGGCGCCCAGGTGGTGTACGGCGTCGTCGGACTGAAGACGCACGCGAAGATCGCCCTGGTGATCCGCCGCGAAGGTCCCGGCGACAGCGGCGTGCTGCGCTACTATGCCCACCTCGGCACGGGTAACTACCACCCGACGACCACCAAGTTCTATACGGACTTCGGCGTGCTGACGTCGAACGAGGAGATGGGCCGCGACGTCAACGAAGTGTTCATGCACCTGACCAGCCTGGCCAAGCCGCACAAGCTCAACCACATCTGGCTGGCGCCGTTCGCGCTGCAGGACCAGATCATCAAGGCGATCCGCAACGAGGCCAGGATCGCCAAGTCCGGCAAGCCGGCGCGCATCATCGTCAAGGTCAACGCGCTCGTGGACGAGTCCGTGATCCGCGCGCTGTACGCGGCGTCGCAGGACGGCGTGCGCATCGACCTGATCGTGCGCGGCGCGTGCACGTTGCGGCCCGGCGTCGAGGGGCTGTCGGAAAACATCAAGGTGCGTTCGATCATCGGCCGCTTCCTGGAACACAGCCGCATCTATTATTTCCGCAACGACCTGAAGCACGACGTCTACCTGGCCAGCGCGGACTGGATGAACCGCAACCTGTTCCGCCGCATCGAGGTGGCGTTCCCCGTGCTGGACCGGGCGCTTAAGCGGCGCGTCATGGCCGAGGGGCTGCATCCCTACCTGAAGGACAACCAGAACGCATGGGAACTCGATTCAAGCGGACACTACCAGCGCCGCAAACCGCGCGCCAAGCAGGAACCGTTCAGCGCGCAGCGCCACCTGATGCATAATCTCGGGACGGTGGCGGAGACGGCTCCGCCGCCCACGGCCTGAACGCACAAAAGGAGAATGGATGGATCTGATACTGTGGCGCCACGCCGAAGCGGAGCCCGGTCACGAAGAACTGCCGGACCTGGAGCGCGCGCTGACGCCAAAAGGACAGAAGCAGGCCAAGCGCATGGGCAAGTGGCTCGACTCCCAGCTGCCGGAAAACTGCCGCATCCTCGTCAGCCCCGCCGTGCGTACCGTGCAGACGGCCGAAGGGCTGGGGCGCAAGTACAAGACGCATGCCGAGCTCGCCCCTGGCGCCGAACCGGAAGCCATCCTGCAGGCCGCCAACTGGCCGGCCGGCCGGGAAACCGTCGTCATCGTCGGCCACCAGCCGACCCTGGGCCAGGTCGCGGCGCTGCTGCTGACGGGCGAGCCGCTGGATTGGGAGATGAAAAAGGCGGGGGCGTGGTGGTTCGTCCAGCGCGATCCGGACGAGCCCGTCGTACTGAAGGCGGTGATGTCGGCCGATCTCGTCGTGAAGTAAGAATGTGAAATCAACAGCCGGCAGAACGTAAAAAATAACGCGGCGCCCTTGTAATGGCCAATGCGCCTGCTACAGTCTAACTGTATCAACCAAGGGAGCGGACTACCGCAAGGCGGCCCGAAATATCATGCCTACTCTGCTGACGATCGGCATCGCCATTGCGACGGTGGCGCTGATCGCGTTTGAAATCGTGTCGGAAGGTCGCGGCTCGCGCCGCAAGCTGACCGACCATTATCACGAGGAAGATTAGTCGCACCTGAAGCAATCGCTTTGCCCGAGCAAGGCTCCGCAGCAGCCCGTGCCGTCCCACGGTTTGCTGCGGAACCTGTGTTTTCGAGATCGTCCCGACGTGCAGGCCGCAGCGATCCACCCGTTGCAAAGCTATGCTGCGCCGCAACATCCGCAACCCCGGTAGACTCCATCGCAAGCCCGCGCAACGACGCGGACCGCACAGTCTACGGAGGTTCACTTGCATATCGTTAAAACCGACACTCGAAAAACCATCAGCCTCGGCCTGCAAGGCGGGGGTACCTACGGCGCGTTCACCTGGGGCGTGCTTGACCGCCTGCTGGAGGAAGATATCGCCATTGACGCCATCGGCGGCAGCAGCTCCGGCGCCGTCAACGCCGTCGTGCTGGCGGACGGCTACGCGCAGGGCGGCGGTCGCCAGGGCGCTCAGGCCGCGCTGCGTCGCTTCTGGACAGGGCTTGGCACACTGGCGCTGTTCACCCCGCTCCGGCCCACGCCCATCGACTTCATGAGCGGCGGCTGGTCGGTGGAATCGAACCCGCTCTACCACATGATGGAAGCGGCCGGGGCCATCATGGGCCCCGTGCTGCAAACGCCCGTCACGCACAACCCGCTGCGCAATATCTTTTCCAGCCTGATCAACTTCGAACGGGTACGCGCCTGTGAGGAGATCGAGCTGTATGTGGCCGCTACCAATGTCCGCACGGGCACGGGCAAGCTGTTCATGCGGGCGGAAATGGATGCGCAACGCCTGCTCGCATCGGCCTGCCTGCCGACGGTGTTTGCGGCGGTGGAAGTCGATGGGGAAAGCTACTGGGACGGCAGCTTCGTCGCCAATCCACCGCTGGCGCCATTACAGGGACGCGAGGCACGCGACGTCATCGTCGTGCAGAACAATCCGATCGCTCGCTCCACGATGCCGCGCAGCATGGCGGACATCAGCAACCGGGCCAACGAGGTCGCGTTCAACATCAGCTTCGTGCGGGAAATCAGCTCGCTGACGCACGTGGGCGGCGTGCCGGACGAGCAACGCGGCGCATCGATGGCGCTGGAAGCCATGCGGCTGCACCTGATCAGTGGCACCGATGTGCTGGGCAACTACGCTATCTCCAGCAAGTTCATTGGCGATCTGCCGTTCCTGCAGCAGTTGCACGCCCAGGGCGTTGCTGCAGCCGAGACGTGGCTGCGCGAAAACTGGCATGCCGTCGGCACGCACTCGACGCTGGACCCGTCGCCGGTGTTCTTCGCCGATCAAGGGCTGCGCGCTTGACGCATTCGGGCTTCGGGTCAGACGCGGCCCTTCTCAAGCGTTACCGATCCGGCTGATGAGTTCCGGGTTCAGACCCGGCGGGTCTGAACCCGGCCCTTCTCAAGCGCCCCAAAATCCGGCTGATGAGCCCGTTCTAGCCCAGCAAATCGAGGAGCGTCCCGGTACCGCCTGACTGCTCCTGCATCGTGTACAGATTCGCCAGCGCCTGCGCCTGGACGGTCAGCGACCTGGCCATTTTTTCCTTGCGCTCCGTCAGCGTATCCAGTTCGCGGGTGACCTGCTTGCGCGAGCGGGCGATGGTGCCGCCGTCCGCGGAAAAGGCGTCGATTTTCTTGTCCAGCTTGTCGGCGATGCCGCGGCCATCGTTGGTGAACAGTTTCGTCACTGCCTGCGGATCCGCGGCGATGGCCGCATTGAGCTTCTTCTCGTCCAGCACCAGGTTGCCCTTGGCATCCTGCGTGATGCCGGCGTCCGCCAGGCCGTTGACGGCGCCGCCCACGCGCACCAGCTGCGCCAGCTGGTTGCTGACGTTGGTCAGCGTCGTATCGCCCTTCAGCGCGCCGGACTGCAATGTGGCCAGCCGGGCCGTCAGGTCGTTGTAGCCCTGGACGAACGCGGCGACGTTCTTGCCGATGCCGCTCGTGTCCTGGCTGACGGTAACGTTCGTCGCGCCCTTGCCCGTCAAGGTCAAGGTCGTGCCCGCAATGGCCGTGCCCACGGTGTTGCTGGCGCTGGCGACTTCCTTGCCGTCCACCGTCAGCAGCGCGTCCTGGGCTGCCTGCGCCTGCTTCATGCCCGTCGCCTCCGGTGCGGCCGGGTCGAAACCGATGGCTGCCTTCAGCGCCGCGTCGCCCGTCACACCGATGCGCACCGCCTGCGCGGCGCCGTCCTTGCCCTTGACCTGCAGCGAATAACCGCCCTCCCCTTTGACAACGGCCGCGTCCACACCCGCCGCCTTGAGCGCCTTGGCAATGCCTTCCAGTGTGTTGTTGCCGCTGTCGATCGTGATGGTCTTGCCGGCCTGGCTGTCCGGCTTGAAGCCGTCCGCCGTCAACGTGCCAATATCGATCTTCACCGTGGCCGGGCTGCCCGTCCCGAGCTTGCTGTCGGCCAGCGGCAGGGTGGCGCTGTTGACGATCTGGTTTTGCGCCAGCTGGCGCACGTCCACCGTGTACGTCCCCGCCTTTGCGCCCGCGCCCGTCGCAGCCGCCAGTACGCCCTTGGCGGACGACGTGGCCGACGTGGCCAGGCCGGCACCGGAGATGCCGTCCGCCAGCGTACCGAACGCGGCCAGCGCGCTTTGCAGCTGGCCCAGGCCGGACAGCCTGGTCTGGTCCTGCGTCAGGCTGCTGTTGAGCTTGTCGATGGTGCCCTTCTGTCCCTGCAGCGCCTGCTGCACGCGCGCCGCGACGGCCGGTGACATGCCGCCGGTGGCGCCAGTCGTGCCACCGTACATGCCCGTGGTCGAGCCGGCAGGCTTGCCGTAAAGAGAAGAGAGGATATTGCTGGCGTTGGTATTCATGGAACCTCCAGAATGGACTGTACCATTATTTCATGCTGCCAAGAAATCAAAAGCCGGAAAAGACCGGTTTTTACCCGACTCTGGCAACAACAGGTTACTTCATATACCGAGTAATGGCCGCGTTCGCTTGTGGCGACAACACGCCCTGGAACATGCATCCGACCCTGAATCCGTTGCCACTGAAAATACAGTGTGCCACCTTGACGCGGCAGTTGAGCACCGTCGGCTTGCCGTCCACCAGCATCTCGAACATCACCTGGCCCGTCTGCCCGGCGTTCGCCTTGTACTCGGCTGTGACGGAAACGCCGCCCAGGCTGATGTCGACCGTGCGCGCCGGCATCGGCTCGGCGCCGTCCAGTACAAGCATGGCCCGGGCGCGCAAGATCTTGCGCGCGTTCTGTCTCTGTTCTTCGCTCACTGTCGCATCCCCGGTTAACTGTTGGAAAGCATGGTCACTGCAATTCGCGCAAGCGGTTGAACGCATCGTCGATGCGGTCGACGGCGATGATCGTCATCCCTTCGATGGGCTGCTTCGGCGCGTTCGCTTTCGGGATCATGGCAATCGAGAAGCCCAGCTTGGTTGCCTCGCGCAGGCGCTCCTGGCCGCGCGGCGCGGGACGGATTTCGCCCGCCAGGCCCACTTCGCCAAATACGACAAACCCGCGCGGCAGCGGCTTGTTGCGCATCGACGAGTTAATCGCCAGCAGCACGGCCAGGTCGGCCGCCGGCTCCGTGATCTTCACGCCACCGACGGCATTGATGAACACATCCTGGTCAAACGCGGCGATGCCGGCGTGCCGGTGCAGCACGGCCAGCAGCATCGCCAGCCGGTTCTGTTCCAGGCCGACGGACAGCCGGCGCGCGTTCGGCAGGTGGCTGGCATCGACCAGCGCCTGGATCTCGACGAGCAGCGGACGCGTGCCCTCCTGGGTCACCATCACGCAGGATCCGGGCACCTGGTTGTCGTGCTGCGACAGGAACAGCGCGGATGGATTCGATACGCCCTTCAGGCCCTTTTCCGTCATGGCAAACACGCCAAGCTCGTTGACGGCGCCGAAGCGGTTCTTGATGGCGCGCACCAGGCGGAAGCTGGAATGGCTGTCGCCTTCGAAGTACAGCACCGTGTCGACGATGTGTTCCAGCACGCGCGGCCCCGCCAGCGCGCCTTCCTTCGTCACGTGGCCAACGAGGATGATCGTCACGCCCGTCTGCTTGGCCACCCGCGTCAGCTGGGCCGCGCACTCGCGTACCTGGGCCACGGAACCGGGGGCCGAGGTCAGCGCATCCGAATACAGCGTCTGGATCGAGTCGATGACGGCCACCTGCGGCTTGACGTCGGCCAGCGTGCCGAGAATCTTCTCCAGCTGGATCTCGGCCTGCAGCTTGAAGTCCTTCGCATCGATGGCGAGCCGTTTCGCCCGCAGCGCGATCTGCGCGCCGGACTCCTCGCCCGACACGTACAGCACGCTGCGCGCGCGCGACATCTCCGCCAGCGCCTGCAGCAGCAGCGTCGACTTGCCGATGCCGGGGTCGCCGCCGATCAGCACGACGCCGCCCGCCACCAGCCCGCCGCCCAGCACACGGTCGAACTCCTCGATGCCCGTACCGAAACGGGGCACGTCGAGCGCCTCGATCTCGTGCAGCGACAGCACGGGCGCCGTCTGCGCCAGCGCCTGGTGGCCCTGCGACAGCCGGTTGTTGCCGGCGCTCTCGACGACGGTTTCCACCATCGTGTTCCACTGCCGGCACGCGGGGCACTGGCCCGTCCATTTGTTGGTGGTGCCGCCGCATTCGCTGCATGTGTAATTCGTCTTTGCTTTTGCCATGCGGCGGTCCTGTGTCCGTGAGTCTTCCTATATGAGGATGGAAGTGCGATCCTCAACCATCGCCACGCGCGGTGCTACCGCGCACATCAACTCGTAGCCGATCGTGCCGGCGGCCGTTGCCACTTCGTCAACCGGCATGCCCTCGCCCCACAGCACGACGCGGCTGCCAACGCCCGCTTGCGGCACCGGCGTCAGGTCGACCGCCAGCATGTCCATCGAGACGCGGCCGACGGTGCGGGTGCGCACGCCGTCCACGACAATCGGGGTTCCTGTTGGCGCATGCCGCGGGTAACCGTCCGCATAGCCACACGCCACGATGCCGATCCGCATGGCGCCCTCCGCTTCGAAGCGGCTGCCATAGCCGACGAATTCACCGGCTCGCACGTCCTGCACGCCGATCACTTCGGACGCCAGCGTCATCGCCGGCAGCAGCCCGTATTGCACAGCAGTGCGCCCGCCCGGCGTGCCGCCGTACAGCATGATGCCGGGCCGGATCCAGTCGCCCGCCAGCGCCCCCTGCAAATGCGGCATCTGGAACACGCCGGCGGAATTGGCCAGGCTGCGCGGGCCGGGCAGGCCGGCGGCACCCTCCTTAAAGCGGCGCAGCTGGTCATGGACCGGCAGGCAGGGGTGTTGCGATTCGTCGGCATTGGCAAAGTGCGTCATCAGCGTGATCTCGCCCACGTGCGGGATCGCGCGCAGGCGGCGGTACGCTTCGGCGAACCGCTCCGGCCGGAAGCCGAGCCGGTTCATCCCCGTGTTCATTTTCAGGTGCACATTCAGCGGCTGCGCGGGACGGTGCCGCTCCAGCAGCGCGATCTGCTCCATGCAGTGCACCGCGCCGTTCAGATCGTAGCGGCTCATCGTCTCCAGGTCGGCCGCGTCGAACCAGCCTTCCAGCAGCAGCACGGGCTTGCTCCAGCCCATCTCGCGCAGGCGCACGGCACCGTCGAATTCGACCAGCGCCAGACCGTCGGCGTCGGCAAAGCCCCGCAATGCGCGCTCCAGGCCATGCCCATACGCGTTTGCCTTGACGACGGCCCACGCTTTCGCATCCGGCGCGCAGGCGCGTGCCCGGGCCAGGTTGTGCCGCATCGCGGCGAGATGAACGGTAGCGGTAATGGGCCTCGGCATGACATTTCCGGCAAAATTACGAAGCCGACATTGTACCGCAGCGGGGCGTGCGGACGTTACCGAAGGCCCGCCCTAAAGGGCGCCCGTTTTCTTTGGAAAGGCATCTATTCATGGTATAAAGCAAGCCGATATCAGTTTTCAGGCATCCAGAATGAATCGTGGCTTTTATACATGCATGGCAGCGCAGTTCTTTTCGTCGCTGGCCGACACGGCGCTGTTGTACGTCGCGATCGATCTGCTGACCAAGATGCACTCGCCGGCCTGGATAACGCCGCTGCTCAAATTCCTGTTCGTGCTGTTTTACGTGCTGTTGGCTGCATTTGTCGGCGCGTTCGCGGATTCCCTGCCCAAGGGCCGCGTCATGTTCATCGCCAACCTGATCAAGATTTTCGGCTGTGCCCTGCTGTTCTGGGAGCTGCATCCGCTGGCGTCGTACGCCATCGTCGGCATCGGCGCGGCCGTCTATTCGCCTGCCAAATACGGCATCCTGACCGAACTGCTGCCGCCGGAAAAACTGGTGGTGGCCAACGCGTGGATCGAAGGCCTGACGATCAGCTCGATCATCCTCGGCACCGTGATGGGCGGCGCGCTGGTCAGCGACAAGATTGCCGCCGTCATGCTCGGCTTCGACTTCCCCGCCATCGACACGGGCATCTCCACGTCGGACGAGGCGGCGCTGTGCGTGGTCGGTGCGCTGTACATTCTGGCCGCCCTGTTCAACCTGCGCATTCCGCTGACCGGTGCCATCTACCCGCACCAGGAGCGCAACCCGCTGCGCCTGATCGAAGACTTCTCCAACTGC
Source organism: Pseudoduganella plicata (assembly GCF_004421005.1). Taxonomy (NCBI): domain Bacteria; kingdom Pseudomonadati; phylum Pseudomonadota; class Betaproteobacteria; order Burkholderiales; family Oxalobacteraceae; genus Pseudoduganella; species Pseudoduganella plicata. Next base: position 5,800,793 of record NZ_CP038026.1, on the reverse strand, counting down.
TGCGTCACGCTGTGGAAGGACAAGCTGGGCCAGATTTCGCTGGCCGTCACCACGCTGTTCTGGGGCATGGGCGCCACGTTGCAGTTCATCGTGCTGGAATGGGCCAAGCAGCACCTGCACATGACGTACGAAAAGGCCACCACGATGGTGGGGCTGGTCGGCATCGGCGTCACCATTGGCGCCGTGATGTCGGCGCGCATGATCACGCTGCGCAAGTCGCTGACCGTCATCCCGCTGGGCGTGGCGATGGGGGTCATGGTGGTGGGGATGGCGTTCGTGCACTCCACGGCGATCGCTTACCCGATGCTGATCGGCATCGGCGTGCTGTCCGGCTTCTTTGTCGTGCCGATGAACGCGCTGCTGCAGCATCGCGGCCACGTCCTGATGAGTGCGGGCCACTCGATCGCCGTGCAGAACTTCAACGAGAACCTGTCGATCCTGACGATGCTGGCCGTGTACTCGCTGATGCTGCGCATGCGCCTGGAACTGAACGTCATCATCGTGCTGTTCGGCCTGTTCCTGGCCGGGACGATGATCTTCATCATGCGCCTGCACGCGGCCAACCAGCGCGAGCACGATTCGCTCGCGCTGATCGGCGAGCACAAACACTGACGGTCAGAACGGGCGGCGCTGCGCCGCCCGTTCCGGCCAGTCGTCCGGCACGACAAACGCGCGCGCCTCTTCCACCAGCCAGCCCTCCTCCTGCCGCACGGCCGCCACCATCACGGGCGAGCGGTCCACGGCGAATTTCCGTTCCAGCAGCGGCATCAGGTCGGCGCGGTGCAGCGCCGGCGGCGTGGGCGGCACGGCACCGTCGCTCGTCGGCTGTGCCGGCACCTGCAATGGCGCCAGCCACTGCAGCCGCGGCATGACGATGAAACGTTCGCCCGCCGCGGCGGCAAAGCCGGACAGTGTATGCCAACGCCCGCGGCAATGACCCGGGCCGATACCGGGCAGCCGCGGCGCCCGGCCGTCCGGGTAGAACAGCCAGCCCTTGACGAGGGCCTGCGCCGCCACGACGGGCCGGTCCAGCAGTCCCTGCGCGGCCGGATGGCGCGACAGCTCCAGCTGTTGCCCGAAGATCTTCCTCAGCTTGCGGCCCAGCGTGTCGGCCAGGTTCGGGCCCACGAGCAGGTCGAAGTCGGACGTCTCGTCCACGCTGCCCTGCAGATAGAACTTGGTGGCGAATTCGATGTGGCGCAGCCCGGCGCCCGCGTCCAGCAGGAAGTCGAACTCGCCCACCGTGTCGTTGCGCGCGGCCCGCACCTGCAGGCCGTGCGCGACCAGTTCGCCCCGCTGCGCGAAGTAAAACGCCATCAGCTTTTCCGCGTACAGCCCGAGACGCGAGTAATGCCGGTCGCCCAGTGCCGCATCGAGTGCCGACGGTTCCTCCTCCAGCGCGGCAAGCCAGGCGGCGGTGGCGGGATCGGCCGGGCCGGTCGCCGCGACGCGGCCAGCCCAATCGGGCGCTGTCGGATCGAGCAGGTCGGGAGAATCGAGCAGCCACGCCAGCGCGCGCACGTGGGGACGCGTGAGATGACCCCAGCGGCGCGCGAACTGCGCCTGGTAAGCGCCAAAGCCGGTGCTGTCAGCGCCGGCCGGCATCGGCGGAACGGGCCAGGCACAGGTCGGCCCAGGCACGACCTTTGTCTTCGGGCCGGCGCAGCAGGTCGGCCGGATGGAACGTGGCCACCACGGGCAGCTCGCCATATTGCAGCACCCGGCCGCGCGCGGCCGCGCCCAGCAGGCCCTTGGCCGTGACGCCACCCAGGGTCAGCGCCAGCTTCGCCTCCGTCAGCTCCAGCTCGCGCTGCAGATATGGCCGGCACGCAGCCAGTTCGGCAGCCGCCGGAGCGCGGTCGTTGCCGTCGTCGCCGACGGCGCGGCACTTGACGAGCGACGTCACGTATGCGCCCGCCTGCGTCGACAGGTCGACCGCACGCAGCATGTTGTCCAGCAGCTGGCCGGGTTCCGCGCCGATGCTGTCGCCGCTTTCCTCATCGGCCGCCGTCGGCGCCGGGCCAAGCACCAGCCAGCGGGCCGCTTCGTCGCCACGTCCGGGCACCGCTGCGCGGCGCGTGCGCGCCAGGTCGCAGCGGGTGCAGCGGCGCACGGCCGCCTGCAACTCCGTCCAGTCCATGGCGGCGATTTCCTCGTCCGTCGCGGCCGGCCGTGCCTGCGCCGGCGCAGCGGGACGTGCCGGGGCGGCCGGTACGGTGTCGAACCAGGCCGTGTCCTCGGCCGGCGCGGCCGGCGCCCGTTGCGCCGGCACGACCGGCCTGGCGGGCTGCTTCAGCGCGGGCGCCGTCGATGGCGCCGGCGGCGCGTTGTCGAACCACGTGGTATCAAGGCCTGGTGGCACGGCAGGCGGCGACGCGCTCACGGTCGGCGGCTCGATCGCCTCGACCGCTGCCACTGCCACTGCTGCTACCGGCTCGGCTTCGGCTTCGACTGCGGCGATGTCGACGACTTCGACGACAGGCCGGTCGCGCAACAGCCACTGTGGACCGACCCCCATCGCTTCCAGGAACACGGCACTGCGCGGCGACAGGTCGCTCATAGCGCGATCCGCATGACGATGGCATCCTCGCGGGCGCCGTTGGCGGCCGGGTAATAGCCCTTGCGCCGGCCGATTTCCGCGAAACCGTAGCGGCGGTAGATGCGCAGCGCGCGCTCGTTGGACGGACGCACTTCCAGCAGCATCGACGCCATGCCCAGGCCGCGCGCACAGGCAACGGACTGATTCAGCAGGAAGCGGCCCAGGCCCTGGCCCTGCCACGCCGATGCCACCGCCACATTGAGCAGGTGCGCTTCGTCGACGACAGCCATGACGAGGAAATAGCCCATCAGTTCGCGCGCCGCATTGCGCAGCACCCAGGCCTGATAGCCGTGCTTCAGCGAGTCGGCAAAATTGGTACGCGTCCACGGGTGCGGGTAGACACTTTGCTCGATGGCGACCACTTCTTCCAGGTCGCCGGGCGCCATCGGCTCATACACCAGCCGGGCCAGGTCCCATACGGGCGCGTTGTTCATGCCGTTGTTCATGCCGCCGTTCCCGTCTGCGCCGCATCGATTTCGGCCTGCCTGATTTCGGCCCGCTCGGCCTTCGTGTACGCCACCTTGTTGCGCAGGTACAGCGGTTGCGCCTGGGCGGCCGGCACGCCCTGCCCCGCCGCCAGCGCGGCGGCGGCCAGACGGACAATCTGTGCCGCGTGCGGCATCACGGCGGCATCGGCGTTGGCCGCGAACGGGGCCGCAGCGAAACCGTCGAGATAGGCAGCGAAGCCGTTGCCGCAGGCTGCCGGCGCGCCTTGCGGCTGCACGTCCTGCGGTGCCGACAGCGCCGGCGCCAGCGTCTCGACCGGCTGATCGCCGTCGAAGCGGTACTGCGCCCAGTACACTTCGTTCATGCGCGCATCCAGCACCGCCAGCACGTCGTCCGCGCCGCTCGCTTCATGCGCCGCCAGCGCCATCGCCGCCAGCGTCACGACCGGCACCAGCGGCTTGCTGGCGCCAAAACCCAGTCCCTGCGCAATGCCGCAGGCCGTACGCACGCCCGTAAACGAGCCCGGACCGGCGCCGTAGGCCACCGCGTCGCAGTCGGCCAGCGCGATGCCCGCCTCGGCCAGCAGTTCCTGGATCATCGGCAGCACGGCCTGCGAATGGGTGCGCACGCCGGACGACACCCGCGACGTGACGCGCCCCTGCCGCAGCAGCGCACAGGAGGCCAGTTCGGACGATGTTTCGATGGCAATAATAGTGGGGTGGGTGTGGAGATCGGCAGACATCCCCGTATTTTACCTCGCCCGGGCGCCGCGGCCCAGCGTGGTGCGGCCGGCGCGGGCCGATGCACGCCCCTGTTCCCTGTACAATATCGGCATGCACAGCATTACCCTACAAGCCGATAACCGCGCCGAAGTGGCCGCCGCGCTGGCGCAACAGCACCTGATCGTTGCCTGCCTGTGCGCGGCGTGGTGCGGCACGTGCGCCAGCTACCGCAACGCATTCGAGGAACTGGCGCGCCGCCATCCGGAAAAGTACTTCCTGTGGGTCGATATCGAAGACCATGCGGACCTGGTGGGCGACCTGGACGTGGAGAACTTCCCCACGCTGCTGATCCAGCAGCATGAGACCGTGGCGTTCTTCGGCACGATGGTGCCCGACCCGAACGTGGCGCACCGCCTCATTGAAACCATTGCCGGCACCGACGAAGCGGAGCTGCAACGCCTGGCGGCCAGCACGGCGGAGCGGCGCCAGTGGCAGCAGGAGTGCAACCTGCGCCGGCTGGTTGGCGCCTAGTCTGCCGTCTCTTCGTCCTTGATCGCCGCATACCAGTCGGCATACGGCGTATTGGCCACCATGCGCCGGTTGAAATCGGGCGCGCCGTCGGTCCACCACACGGCGCCCCGTTCGCCCAGCGCGCGCTTGGCCCGGTCCACGGCGGCGCGGGCCGTACGCTCGGCCGTCGCATCTCCCGCCTTCTTTGCAACGCCGACCTGGCGCCGCGCCCCCATCAGTTCATCGACCAGCTGTTGCCGCAACGCTTCCGGCAGCGCCGGATTGCTGGTGCGCCAGAGACGTCCGCGCACGACAAAGTAGCGGCCGTCGGGCGTGCTGGGGTATTTGTCGGGGGCGGCCATGCACACACTCTGCCGGGCGGGCGCGTCGGCTATTCTCGGGGTGCGGCCCTATCGACGACCAGCCCCGGCTGCAAGGCGCGCATGCGCAGTTCCGTGAAATAGCCGCCCGCCTCGTTGTAGCGCAGGTAATGCCGGTCGCAGTCCAGGCAGCGTGCCACGGTGCAGCGGTTGTAGGGGTAGTACCCGGGCGCGATCGGCGCGTCGTCGCTTTCGTAGCGCGTGCCGTCCGGATGATACTCGGCAAATGTCGGCTCGTCGTAGGGATCGTCGAACAGCACGCCGATCTCCTCGAAGCGGTCGAGGTTTAAGGTCATCGGCAACGCGCTCCACGCCGCAAGCGATACCTTGTTGCAGCTGCAGGGCGCCGAGACGGCAACGGACGCCTGGGCCAGGCGCATCAGTGTAGCGAAGGCGATTTTCGGCATCGTCGACCTGTCAGTTTCGTTGCTGCCATTGTAATCGCAACCCGCTGAGCGCCGCTCACTCATCGGCTATTTCCCGCCGGCCCGGCAATGATGCCCGCCGCCGCAAGCGCGGCATGAATGATCATGCCGGCCAACAACACCACGGTCGGGTAGAACGTCAGCGCAAAGCCGAACGCGCGGCCCGCTGCGCCGCGGCGATAGCCCGCGAAGAACAGCAAGCGGCCACAAAAGAACAGCACGGACGCAGCCAGCACCGGATTGCGGCAATACGCCGGCCCGAGCGCGACGCAGGCCGCATACACCGGCAACGCCAGAACGAGCTGCTCTAGCGTGTTCTGCAACTGCGCCTGCAGCAGTTTTGCCGTGGCCGTGCCGGCGGTCAGGCCACTGCCGTCGAGGTCCTCGGGCGTGTGGAACCTGTGCGCCGCCAGGCGTGCGATGCAGGCCGCCAGCGTGACCGTTGGCGCCAGGCTGGCCAGGGCAAGGACTTGCAGATGGCTGTACGGCATACCGGGCAAGGCATTGGAGGGCCGGACCAGGGCGCTCAGGACAAGGGCCACCACCGACATAACGAAGCCGGCCGCCATGGCGCGCAGTACGCCGCGCTGGGCGATAGTCGGACTCATGCTGATCCTTCGCACGGTTGATCGGACAGCCATGGTCGCATAGGCACGCCATCGCTGTCGATTCAGTGGCAACGCCGCTTCCACGGCAAGGGGACGCCAGCAGCGGCAAGTCCGTTGTGCGTCGAACGGCGTTCGAGAACCGTTGCGAAACGAAGCGGCATCAGTGCTGCGCCGCCCTGCGTGACAATTAACGTATTTTCGCGAGGCCGCCCTGTTAAACTGGTCGGCCCGACAACTTTCCCGCAGAGGCAATCATGAAACCAGTCGCGCTGCCGTTCCGATTCATCGTTGCAACCATGCTGGCGGCCGCCATCGGCGGCCCTGCCTGGGCCCAGGAGCCCGAGTCCGTGACGGATGCCCAGGAAGCGGCGGAACGCTGGCTGGCGCAGCTCGATGCGGGCAACTACGCGGGTACGTGGCGCGACGCCGCCGCGTCGCTGCGCAGCACCGTGCCGCAGGCGCAATTCGAAGCGGCATTGCGCCAGGCCCGTACACCGCTCGGCAGCGCGTCGGACCGGGCGTTGAAGTCGGCCACCTACCACACCGCCCTGCCCGGCGCGCCCGATGGGCAGTATGTCGTCATCCAGTACACGACACGCTTTGCCAACAAGGAGCAGGCTGTCGAAACGGTGACGCCGGCACGGGAGCAGGATGGGAGCTGGCGGGTTTCGGGGTATGTGGTGCAGTGATGCGTTTCTGGCGTCTGTCCCCGGTAGGTGTTGGCTGCGCTGACAATCGGCGGCTTGGCCAGGGGACCGGCCCCGGTTTTTGACGTTTTCGTGACGACGCCGGCAAAAACCGGGGACAGACCCCAGGCCGCCGGCGAGCGCTTGGGACGTCACTTACCGGGGACAGGCCCCTGCGGCCCCAGCCGCAGCGGCAGGCTGCGCAGCCGCTGGCCCGTCAGCTTGAAGACCGCGTTAGCCACCGCCGGCGCGATGGGCGGCACGCCGGGTTCGCCGGCGCCTTCGGGCGGCTCGGCGGACATGCCGATGACGGTTTCCACGATCGGCGCCTGGTGCATGCGCAGCACCGGGTAGTCGTTGAAATTGCCCTGCTCGACCTGGCCATCCTTGATCGTGATCTCGCCGCCCAGCGCGGCCGACAGGCCGAACAGCACCGCCGATTCCATCTGCTGCGCCACCAGGTTCGGCGTGACGACAAGGCCGCAGTCGATTGCGCAGACGACGCGATGTACGCGGATCTCGCCCTGTTCCACCGACACCTCCGCCACCTGCGCCACGACCGAACCGAAGCTGGTGTGCAGTGCCACGCCGTGGGCCCGTCCCGCCGGCGGCTGGCCCGCCCGCGCCACCGCGGCATTCAGCACAGCCAGTTCGCGCGGATGCTTCAACAGCATGGCGCGGCGCAGCGCCACCGGGTCCAGGCCGCCCGCATGCGCCATCTCGTCGACAAAGCTCTCCTTGAAGAACGCGTTCTGCGAGTGGCCCACCGAGCGCCAGTTCCCCAGCGGGACGGGGGTGTCCACGGCCACGTGGGCGATGCGCTGGTGCGGGATCTCGTACTGCATGTCGTACACGCCCTCGACGGTCGTCTTGTCCGGCCCTGCCACGGGCAGGCCCAGGTTGCGCCGCACGAACTGGTGGCCGAGCGCGCCGCTGGCGGCCCGGCAGTCCCACGACAGGATGGTGCCCGCCCCATCCAGCGTGGCAACGAAGCGCGCCAGCGCGGCGGGCCGGTAGACATCGTGACGAATGTCGTCCTCGCGCGACCAGATCACCTGCACGGGGCGGCCCTGGCACTGGCGCGCGATGGCAACGGCCTGCGCCACCATGTCGCCTTCCAGCCGGCGCCCGAAACCGCCGCCCAGCAGGTGTTCATGCAGCTCGACGTCGGCCGCATCCACTCCTCCCACGCGGGCCGCGATGTCGACCGCAATGCTGGGCGCCTGCGTGGACAGCCACAGGCGCACCTTGCCGCCATCCACCTGCGCCGTGCAGTTGACGGGCTCCATGGCCGCGTGGGCCAGTAACGGCGCCCGGTACTCGGCACGGACGCTGCGCGCGCCGGCGGCAATCGCCGTCACGTCGCCACGGTCGTGATAGACGTGGCCGTCGTCGCCGTCCAGCGCCGCCTGCAACTCGCCGAACAGCCGCGCGGTGGACAGCGTTTCGTGTGGCCCGGGTAGCCAGCGGATCGGCAGCGCGGCCGCAGCCTGCGTGGCCTGCCAGTACGTGCGCGCGACGACCGCCACCCCGGCCTGCGCGCCCGTCTGCCCTTCCAGTGCGCCCGTGAAATCGATCACGCTGAGGACACCGGGCAGCGCCAGCACGCTGGCCGGGTTGATCCCGCCGATGCTGCCGCCGATCATCGGCGCCATCCGCAGTGCCGCATAGACCATGCCTTCCGGGCGCGCGTCGATGCCGAATCTGGCCGTGCCGTCGGCCTTGATGCGGGCGTCGCGTCGCGGCGTGCTGCGCCCGATCAGGCGGAACTGATGACGGTCCTTCAGGGGCACTTCATACGGCGTCTCATGTGCGGCGGCGGGCGCCAGGCTGCCGAAGCTGGCCCGGCGCCCGCTGCCGTCGTGGAAACAGTAACCATCCGCCGTGCGCACCGACGCCGGCGCCACCTTCCATAACCGTGCCGCCGCCGCAATCAGCAGGCCGCGCGCGGTGGCGCCGGCCTCGCGCATGGGCAGCCACGCATCCTTGATGCTGGACGAGCCGCCCGTCAGGTTGATCCCCAGTTCGCGGCCCACCTTCGCCAGCGCCCATTGCGCCGCCGCCCGCGTGTAGCCCGCATCGTCCGGGTGGAACGGCAGGTTCTCGCGCATCACCGCGACGTTGGCGTAGATCCTGTCGAGCGGCGCCTGGACGATGCGCACGGCGGCCAGCGGCACGTCCAGTTCCTCGGCCACCAGCAGCGGCAGCGCGGTGTGCACGCCCTGCCCCATCTCGGCCCGGGGTACGACGATCGAGACGGTGTTGTCGGGCGCGATGGCGACCCAGCCATTCAATGCAACGGTGCCGTCGCCAAGCACCAGCGGCGCGCTTCCCTCCAGGCGCTGGCGCGGCGGCGCCACGCCCCAGCCCACCAGCAGCGCGCCGGCCAGGCCGGCACCGCTCAGCAGGAAGCGGCGCCGCGACGGTGTCTTTGCTGCCGGCACAGGCGCTCCCTCAGTCATTCCAGCGTAGCAGCAGCTCGTCCGGCGCCACGGGGCGGCTGTACAGATAGCCCTGCGCGTGGTTGCAGCCGTGGCGCCGCAGGAAGGCGGCCTGCTGGTCCGTCTCCACGCCTTCGGCGATGACGGACAGGTTCATGCTCTTGCCCAGCTGGATGATGGCGATGGCGATGGCCTCGTCGTTGACGTCCGTCGAGATATCCTTGATGAACGAACGGTCGATCTTCAACGTCTGCACGGGCATCTGCTTCAGGTACGCGAGCGACGAGTAGCCCGTGCCGAAATCGTCGATGGCCAGGCTGACGCCGATCGCATGCAGGTCGTTGATGAAGGCCAGCGCGTCGCCCGTATTCATGATGACGGACTCCGTCACCTCCAGCTGCAGCCGCTGCGGCGCCAGCCCCGTCTCGCGCAGGATCCCGCGCACCATGTCGCCGATCGTGCCGCGCTCGAACTGGCGCACGGACAGGTTGACGGCGATCTTCGGCACCGTCAGGCCGGCCTCCTGCCAGCGCACCATCTGCCGGCACGCCTCGTACAGCACCCACTGGCCCAGCTGGTTGATGAAGCCCGTGTCCTCGGCCAGCGGAATGAAACGCGCCGGCGGCACGAGACCCAGCTGCGGATGGTTCCAGCGCACCAGCGCTTCCACGCCGATCAGGCGGCCCGTGTCGATCTCCACCTGCGGCTGGTAGTGCAGGAAGATCTCGTTCTTCTCGATCGAGCGGCGCAGGTAGGTTTCCAGCTGCAGCCGCGCGACACCTTCGCCGCTCATTTCCGGCGCATAGAAGCAGTAGCCGTTGCGCCCGCGCGCCTTGGCCTGGTACATCGCCACGTCGGCATTGCGGATCAGCATGTTCAGGTCGGCGGCGTCGTTCGGGTACAGGCTGACGCCCACGCTGCACGTGACGAAGAGCTCGTGGCCGGCCACGAGAAACGGTTGCTCGAACATGGCCACCAGCTTGGCGGCCACCAGCGTGGCGCCGTACTGGCCCTCGACATCCTCCAGCAGCACGACGAATTCGTCGCCGCCGAGACGGGCCAGCGTGTCGCCCTCGCGCAGCTTGCCCGCCAGCGCGCGCGCCACCTGCGTGAGCAGCTCGTCGCCGATGTGGTGACCGAGCGTGTCGTTGACGGTCTTGAAGCGGTCCAGGTCGATGAACAGCAATGCCAGTGCGTCGCCCGCCCGCGCCGCGCGGTCGATGGCGTGCTGCAGCCGGTCGTTGAACAGCGCGCGGTTCGGCAACTGCGTCAGCGGGTCATGGTGCGCCATGTGGTCGAGCTTTTGCGCCGCCTCCTTGCGCTCGGTGATGTCGGCATAGACCCAGATGCTGCCTTCGTTCGGCCGGTTGCGGTCCAGCGCGCAGCCGCTGACGAGGCACCAGAACAGGCTGCCGTCGCGGCGCCGGTACTGGCGTTCCTCGCTGAAATAGCCGCCCTGGCCCAGCGTGGAATATTGGCGCGCACCGGCCGTCTCGAACGCGGCATCGGTGGGAAAGAAGATTTCGGTGGACTGGCCCACCATCTCGCCGGGACCGTAGCCGAACAGCTCCTCGCAGCGGCGGTTGACGGACATGATGCGGCGCTGGCGCACGAAGCTGACGCCGAACATCACGTTATCCAGGATTGCGCTCTGCTCGGCCAGCAGCGCCTCGATGCGCATCTCGTTGTCCTTGCGCTCGCTGATATCGGACAGGATGCCGTCCACCCACGGCGTCGCGCCATCGGCCGGGATCTGCGGCTGGCCCACTTCCTGTACCCAGCGCTGCGTGCCGGTGGTATCGACAATGCGGTATTCCGATTCGTAGGGCCGGTTCTCGGCGATGGCGTCCTTGACCGCCTGGCGCTGCGCTCGCCGGTCTTCCGGCGTGATCAGGTTGACCCACGCGTGCGTCGTGCCGCGCATCAGCTGCGCCGCCGTGTAGCCGGAGATGTCCTCGATGGCGTCGCTGACGAATTCGATCGGGCCGTCCGGGCGATAGCGGAACACCGCGCCGGGCACCTGCGTGACGATGGTGCGGAAGCGCTCCTCGCGCTGGCGCACGTCCTCGAACAGCCGGCGGATGGCCGCGCGGGTCTGTTCCAGCTGGCTGGCCAGGCGCCCCAGCTCGTCGCTGCCGCGTACGTCCAGGCGCGTGTCGAAGTCGCCCTGCGACAGGCGGTAGGAGAAGCGCATCAGCTTGCGCAGCGGCTGAATCACGCGCCGGTTCAGCAGCAGGATGATCAGCACCAGCGACACGGCCAGCTGCGTGGCCAGCAGGAAGATATACGAGCGCTGCTTGCCGCGCAGTTCCTGGCGGCTGCGCGCGTCGTCCATCTCGACGAGGATGCGGCCGATGCGTTCGCCCCGCACCGTGACGTCGCGCTCGGCCCGGACGACGCTGCCCAGCGGACGGGCGGGCGACGTCAGGTGAATGAATGGCGTATTGCCCTGCCCCGTCACGGCCACCTGCACAACGGCACTGTCGCGCATGACGGATTCGGCCAGCAGCTGGGCCGAATCGCTGTTCATGTTCCACAACGACTCCTGCATCCCGAGGGCCAGGATGTCGGCATTGCGCTGCAGTGCTTCGTTCAGCGCCGTGCGCGCGGCCTGGTGTTCGCGTACGCCGATCAGCAGATAGCTGCCAACGATGGCGGGGATGACGAGGCCGACCAGCACGACCACCAGCAGCGAGCCATAGATCGACGAACCGTACAGCGCGGACAGGCGCGCACGCAGGCCGCGGGGGTGCGAATTCGTCATGCAGGTCGGTGGCCGGAAGGGGTCATGCCATCTTGGTTCATTGCAGCGCGAGATGAAGTTTTTCTTATGCAATTATGCACGGAAAGCCACGTCGAAGTCACTCTTGCGCAACGGTGACGGGGTAGCCCAGCCGGGATGGGACGGCTGCGGCGGCGGCAACCTGGGCAGACTGGCTGCGAACTTGCTATGATCGCCACTCTTTCAAGGAGTTTGCCATGTCGTCTTCCCCGCAGTTTTCCATCTATTCCGCGTCCGTCCCCGTCTTCCGCCAGATCCTGAACAGCCTGTCGGCCATTCTGGCCAAGGCCGAAGCCCATGTCGAGGCGAAAAAGATCGATCCCGCCGCGCTGCTGCAATACCGTCTCTATCCGGACATGCTGCCGTTCACCCGCCAGATCCAGATCGCCGCCGATTTCGCCAAGGGTGCCGGCGCCCGTCTGGCGGGACAGGACGTACCGCCCTACGAGGACACGGAAAAGACGTTTGCCGACCTGCAGCAGCGCATCGCGAAGACGCTGGCTTTCCTGGACAGCCTGCCGCAAAGTGAGATCGAGAACAGTGCCGGCCGCGCCATCACGACGGGCAGCGGCGAGAAGACGAAGCATTTCGACGGGCAGACCTACCTGCTGCATTACGCGCTGCCGCACTTCTACTTCCACGCGACGACGGCGTACGACATCCTGCGCCACAATGGCATCGAGATCGGCAAGAAGGATTTCATCGGCACGTATTGATTCCCCGCTGAGAAGGAGCGCGCTATGCTTTACATCATTCCCGAACAGGGCGCCGACGAGCGCTTCACCGATCTCGCCGCCCTGGCGCGTCGTGCCGACGAGCTGGTAGCCCAGACCGGCGAGATCAACTACGGCATCGCCTACGAGTGGGCGGAGGAGACGGCACTGGACGACGAGAGCGACATCGCGCCGCCGGCAGCCATGCTGACGCGAGTCGACGGACGCTGGGTGCGGCGCGAAATCGTCGCCACGCCCACCCCGGATGGCGAGTTTTCGCTCGAGTTCGGCGATCCGGCCGAAGTCACGCCAGGCTGATCGTTGGCGCAGCCAGGACCTGCACCTCTTCGGGCGAGCGCCCGAAGAGGTGCAGGTCCCTCACGTATTCGACATTCCCCTCGGGTCAGCCATTGCGCCGTGGATACCCCTGCGCGGTAATGCGCTGCCAGACAATCTCCTTCTGCTCGGGTGTCATCGACACCCAATGGGCCACCTCTATATAAGTACGGCCACAACCGCGGCAGATCTCGTCGAACGTGGTGGAGCAGACAGCCACGCATGGCGTGTCCGGGCGCTCCGGGATATCCTGGTCGGCCATTACTTCACCTGCGGGAACAACTTGTCCCAGCCGTCGTGCCCGAGCTTTTCCATTGTTTCGATATTCTTCTCGAAAATCAGCGCCGCCTCCGGGAACGCTTCAACGGCCCGCTCGACGCTTTCCTCCCGCAACAGATGCAAGGTCGGGTAAGGCGTGCGGTTGGTGTAGTTGCCGATATCGTTCTTGTCCGTATCGGCGAACTGGTAGTCGGGGTGGAAGCTGGCGACCTGCAGTTCGCCGTCCAGCTGCATGTCTTCCAGCGCGGCATCGGCCACGTCGAGGAACTCATTGTAGTCTTCGAAGTCTGACAATACCGCGGGGTGGACGATCAGCGTCGTGTCGATCTGTTCGGCCGGCGTATCGGCCAGCAGCTGCAACTCGTCCATCAGCAGTTCCAGCAACTCTTCCGGCGTGGTCGCCTCCGATACGACATAGCGGATCTGCCCCTTGACGTGCACGGCCTTGGCAAACGGACAAAGGTTCAGGCCGATCACGGCCTTTTCCAGCCATTGCCGGGTGGCGTCGATGACGGCGTCGTGGTCGATGACGGGCGTGCGCGCGGGGGTGCTCATGAGAAACTTTCTTGAAATTGAAACGGTTACCCGCATTTTACGCATTCCCGTGCAAAACTGCTATTTGCACGCTTCTTTAGTTATCCCGCACATATTTTTACGATATATTCCGACAACTATCCGAATAAGATTTATTGTAACCGCGCCGACATATTTCTTGACGGCGACCCGGCAACGTCCTTACACTCCCTCTTTAAATTGGTAGTCCGTCCGGAAGTGCTTCACGGCAACGCAGTTCTGCCCTCAGGCAGTCTGCCCTGAATCCTGTCCGATCAACATCTGACGACAACAATGGAGCGCTATGCGACTCAAGTACACACCTCTGCTGGCGGCGCTGATCGTCGCGGCGCCGGCGATCAGCCAGGCGGTCGAATCGGCCGCAACGGGAGACCGCTCTTCCCTGCCACTGATCCCGCTCTCCCCGGCCGCCAAGGCTCCTGCACCCGAACTCGCCTCCCCTTCCAGACACGCTTCCCGGGCCGCCGCCTCGGAAGATGCATTCCGTGAAACGGACGTCTGGAACCGCATCCGTTCCGGCTATGCCATTCCCGACCTGAACAATTCCCTCGTTGCCCGCAATACCAACTGGTACGTCGAGCGTCCCGACTACATGGCGCGCGCTTCCGCACGCGCATCGCTGTACCTGTTCCATGTGGTCTCCGAGCTGGAAAAGCGCAATATGCCGACGGAACTGGCACTGCTGCCGTTCGTCGAATCCGCGTTCAACCCGACCGCCGTCTCCAGCGCCAACGCGGGCGGCATGTGGCAGTTCATGCCTGGCACGGGCCGCGACTTCAACCTGAAACAGAACGCGTTCAAGGACGACCGTCGCTCGGTGCTGGCCTCGACCGACGCTGCGCTGACGTACCTGCAGCGCCTGTATGACATGTTCGGCGACTGGCAGCTGGCACTGGCCGCCTACAACTGGGGCGAAGGCTCCGTACAGAAGGCCATCGCGAAGAACCGCGCGGCCGGCAAACCCACCGATTTCGAAGGCCTGTCCAACCTGATGCCGGCCGAGACGCGCAACTACGTGCCGAAGCTGCAGGCGCTGAAAAACGTCGTCGCCAACCCGTCCCGCTACGGCCAGACGCTGCCGCTGATCCAGAATGAGCCGTACTTTACCGCCGTCGACAAGACCAGCGATATCGATCTGGCGATCGCCGCCCAGCTGGCCGAACTGTCGGTCGACGAATTCAAGGCATTGAACCCGCAGTTCAAGCGCCCCGTCATCACCGGCGGCGAGCAGACACAGATCCTGCTGCCAAAGGAAAACGCGGAAAAGTTCCACCTGAACCTGGCCCAGTGGGGCCGCGCGCTGTCCACCTGGACCACGCACAAGGTCACGGGTGCGCGTGAAAGCATCGCCTCGCTGGCGTCGAAGTTCCGTACCACGCCGGACGTGATCCGCCAGGCCAACAACATCCCGTCGCGCGGCGTGCTGAAGGCCGGCTCGACGATTCTCGTGCCGAAGCTGTCCACCAGCGCCAACCTCGATATTCCCGTCGAGATCGCCGAGAACGCCACGGTGGCCATCGACACGAACGAAACGGTGACGAAACGCAGCAATTACCGCCAGGCCAAGGCCAGCGCGGGCAGCAGCAAGTCGCCGATCAAGCTCGTCAAGGCGCGCGTTTCGCGCGCCGATGCCGGCAAGTCGCGCCGCCGCACCCACAACTGACGCGTCGCACCGGGGACGGGCACCTGCTGCGAGCCGCGCGCCCGCGACAGGTGCCCGTCCCTTTGCGTTTACCCGGCTCCACGGCACCGCGCCGCATTGCCAAGCTTGCAGGCGTGCCGATCAGATCATACAATCTCGGACTTGCGGTGACGGGAACAGCACTTCTGCAGCATCCTCTAACCAATTAGAACAACAACCTGTACTGACGGCCGCGCCATGCGCGCGCTGTAGGCAACTGGAGTAATCATGGCTTTCTTGCAAGGCAAAAAAATCCTCATCACCGGCCTGCTGTCGAACCGCTCGATCGCCTACGGCATCGCCAAGGCATGCCAGCGCGAAGGCGCGGAACTGGCGTTCACGTACGTGGGCGAACGGTTCAAGGACCGTATCACGGAGTTCGCGGCCGAGTTCGGCAGCAAGCTCGTGTTCGATTGCGACGTCGGCAGCGATGAACAGATCGAGGCGCTGTTTGCCGACCTGGGCAAGGAATGGCAGCATCTGGACGGACTCGTCCACGCGATCGGCTTCGCGCCGCGCGAAGCGATCGCCGGCGAGTTCCTGGACGGCCTGACGCGGGAAAACTTCCGCATCGCCCACGACATCTCCGCCTACAGCTTCCCGGCCATGGCCAAGGCCGCGCTGCCGCTGCTGAAGGAAGGCTCGTCGCTGCTGACCCTGTCGTATCTGGGTGCGGTGCGCGCCATCCCTTACTACAACACGATGGGCCTGGCCAAGGCATCGCTGGAAGCCTCCGTACGCTATCTGGCGGAAAACCTGGGGCAGAAAGGCATCCGCGCCAACGGCATCTCCGCCGGCCCGATCAAGACCCTGGCCGCGTCCGGCATCAAGGACTTCGGCAAGCTGCTGGGCTTTGCCGCCAGCCACGCGCCGCTGCGCCGCAATGTGACGATCGACGAGGTGGGCAATTCGGCGGCATTCCTGCTGTCGGATCTGGCCTCCGGCATTACCGGCGACATCATGTATGTCGATGGCGGCTTCTCGCACGTCATGGGCCTGAACGCCACCGATTATCAGTAAACTGCAAATGACGTTCGGTGCCGCCCCCATGGCGGCCCGCCCTGCACGCCTCAGATAACCGTGCAGGGCGAACGAAATTCAGGTATGATGTTGTTTGTGCGTTGCAGCAGGTTCTAAATCGCCACAACCCACACAACAATAACAGAGCAGCTTCGCAAGCCTTCGCGCATCGCTCAGTGGATTTTCAAAATCCCGGATGACGCTTATAAAAAGCCCCCGCCCCAGCGTGTCGCAACCTGACACCATCCCGGCGCAAAGCTTTTGTGCCGAAATTTCTAATCTTGCTGTTTAGAGTCATTTCGTTTGGTTGGCGTTGCTATGTTGCGTTCTGCGTTTTGCACGAACGCTGATTTTTACGAAAGATATACATGAGTTTTGAAACAATTGGTCTGAACCCGTCCATCCTGAAGGCCCTGCTGGACTCCGGCTATACCGCGCCGACGCCTGTCCAGGAACAAGCCATTCCGGCCGCGATCGCTGGCAAGGATCTGCTGGTCTCTTCGCAAACGGGTTCGGGCAAGACCGCGGCATTCATGCTGCCTTCGCTGCACCGCCTGGCCGGCAACGAGTCCGAGGCGTCGCAGGGCCGCACCCCGAACCAGGAAAAGCAGGCTGCTGCCGCACGCGGCGAGCGTCCACGTTTCAAGGCAGCCCAGCCGAAGATGCTGGTGCTGACCCCGACCCGCGAGCTGGCTTTGCAGGTCACCACGAATACCGACAAATACAGTGGCAATCTGCGCCGCATCAAGGCTGTTTCGATCCTGGGCGGCATGCCTTACCCGAAGCAGATGCAGCTGCTGTCGCGCAATCCTGAAATTCTCGTCGCCACGCCAGGCCGCCTGATCGACCATATGGAGTCGGGCAAGATCGATTTCTCGGAACTGCAGATCCTGGTACTGGACGAAGCGGACCGCATGCTGGACATGGGCTTCATCGACGATATCGAGAAGATCGTGGCCGCCACGCCGGAAAACCGCCAGACGATGCTGTTCTCGGCCACGCTCGATGGTGTCGTGGGCAATATGGCCCGCCGCATCACGAAAAACCCGCAGGTCATCCAGATCATGCAGGCCGCTAACAAGCACGAGAACATCACGCAACGCGTTCACTTCGTCGACGACCTGTCGCACAAGAACCGCCTGCTGGATCACCTGCTGCGCGACGAGTCGATGGACCAGGCCGTCGTCTTCACGGCTACCAAGCGTGACGCCGACACGATCGCCGACCGCCTGAACATCGCCGGTTTCTCGGCAGCCGCACTGCATGGCGACATGCACCAGGGCGCCCGTAACCGTACGCTGGACGGCATGCGCCGCGGCAGCGTCAAGGTACTGGTTGCAACGGACGTGGCCGCACGCGGCATCGACGTGCCGACGATCACGCACGTCGTCAACTACGACCTGCCGAAGTTCCCGGAAGACTACGTGCACCGCATCGGCCGCACGGGCCGCGCCGGCCGCAACGGTCTGGCGATCTCGCTGGTGAACCATGCGGAAGGCATGAACGTCAAGCGCATCGAGCGTTTCACGAAGCAGACGATTCCTGTCGGCACCGTGGAAGGCTTCGAGCCGAAACGCAGCGCGCCACCGCGCTCGGCAGCCCGTCCAGGCTGGAAGCCGGGCGAAGGCCGTGGCGGCAAGCCAGGCCAGCGCAGCTTCAGCAAGCCGGGTGCGCCGCGTGACGGTGCACCGCGCGATAGCGGCCACTACCGTGCTGAAGGCACGCCTTTCCGCTCGGAAGGTACGCCATTCCGCAAGGAAGGCGGCGGCTTCCGTCGCGACAGCACGGCAGCGGCACCCCGCTCGGAAGCGCCGCGCCGCCCATGGGGCGAGCGTTAATCGCTGAGCAGAATCCCGGGACTTACCCGGGTTTCGCAGCAACAGTCTGAAAAGGCCGCCGGGGCAACCCGGCGGCCTTTTCTTTTGCCCCCGACCCTATTGCTTCCGGCAGTTGCTGGCCCAGTGCGAACTGTCAGCTATGGCATGTCCGCGCCCGTGCCCAGCATGCGTACGCTGCCGAACAGACCGCGCTGCCGAGTATTGACAAACTGGCGCCATGAAAAAGTCACTTCTCACCCTGCTCCTCGCCGCGCCGCTCGTACACGCCGCGCAATCGCAATCCCCACAGCCTGCGCCTGTCCCCGCGCCGGTGGCACAAAGCCAGCCGCAAGGAACCCAGTCGGCCGATCCGCAATCGCCAGACCTGCGCGCCCAGATCCTGCTGGACCGCGCGCACTTCTCGTCCGGCCAGATCGACGGCAAGTACGGCAGCAACCTGAAGCAGGCGCTGATGGGGTTCCAGAAGTCGCGCGGCCTGCAGGCCACGGGCAAGCTGGACCAGGCGACACTGGACGCGCTGGACGATCACAAGCCCGTGCTGGCCACCCATACGATCACGGATGCCGATGCCCAGGGCCCTTACCACAAGGTGCCGGAATCGATGATGGAAAAAGCCAAGCTGCCCGCACTGGGCTACGGCAGCATCGAGGAAGCGCTGGGCGAGCGGTTCCACGCCAGCCCGGCCCTGCTGCAGCAACTAAATCCCGGCAAGAACTTCGCCCGTGCGGGCGAGCAGGTCATCGTGCCGAACGTGCATGCCGCCGCGCCGATGCCGGCCGCGTCGCGCATCGTGGTCGATGATTCGGACCGCACATTGTCCCTGCTCGACGACAGTGGCAAGGTCGTTGCCCAGTTCCCCGCCAGCACCGGCAGCGAGCACGACCCGTTGCCCATCGGCGAATGGAAGGTGAACGGCGTCGGCCGCAACCCCGACTACAACTACAACCCGAAACTGTTCTGGGACGCGAAGCCGGGCGACACCAAAGCGAAAATCAAGCCGGGCCCGAACAACCCGGTCGGCGTCGTCTGGATCGACCTGTCGAAAGAGCATTACGGCATCCACGGCACACCTGAGCCGTCAATGATCGGCAAGACGGAGTCGCACGGCTGCATCCGCCTGACGAACTGGGACGCCGCCAAACTGGCCGACGTCGTCAAGCCGGGATTCCCCGTCATCCTGCAGGACTGAACGTCAACACGAGGAGCGCGCGATGAAATGGTTGCTGACTTTGCTGCTGGGAATTGCGATCGGCGTCGTAGGCGCCGTGCTGTACCTGGGCCGTGACGTGGCGAGTGCGGGTACGCCCGCTCCCGGCCCCGCCGTGATGCCGGCGCGCGCCGCCGCACCACCAACGGCGTCCCAGGGCACTGCCCCGCCGCAAGCCGCCGCCGCCGTGCCACTGCCGCCCGGCGAGCTGCCAGAAGTCGTGCCGCCGGCGCCCGTCTCGCCGGTCCCGGCCGGCGTGGAGATGAATATCAAACCCACCCTGGGTGCGCTGCTGGTGCCTGTGGCCGGCGTCAGCGCGAAAGAACTGACCGATACGTTCAACCAGGCGCGCGGCAGCGAGCGGCGCCATGAAGCACTGGACATCGTGGCGGCCAAGGGGACGCCCGTGCTGGCGGCCGCGGACGGCAAGGTCGCCAAGCTGTTCAACAGCAAGCAAGGCGGCCTGACGGTGTACCAGTTCGACCCGTCGGAAAAATACGCGTACTACTATGCCCACCTGGACAGCTACGCGCCGGATCTGAAAGAAGGCCAGCAACTGCGGCGCGGCCAGATGCTCGGATACGTGGGCGTGACGGGGAACTCCGATCCGAACGCGCCGCATCTGCACTTCGCCATCTTCGAGCTGGGTGCGGACAAGAAATGGTGGGAAGGTACGCCCGTCAATCCCTACCCGCATGTGACCGGCGCGCCACGCTGACGTCAGCCCGTCTCGGCCCCACCTGTGCCTTTGGCGCCAGACGGCAGCGCCTCCAGCGGGCAGGCCGCCGACCTCGCGCCGTCAACGGTGGGCGCGTTCCAGCGTCGCCCCAGCTTTGCCCCGGTCCCGCCAATTGTGCCTCGAACATTGCACGCCTGCCGAGCCACGCCAGGTGCGCCTCATGGCTGGAACCGCACGCAGGCCACGGCGTAAGGCAATGGCTGGCCAGCTGTCGGGCCGGACCTTCCCAACACCATGCGTGGACGGTACGACGACTTCCGCGATCGCTGCCCCAGCCATGTAACACAAGCGCAGGTTGCTACCAGTGCCGCACGCGTCCCGTGTCCATATGGACGAACTGCGAGTTGTGGTAATACCCGACGCCGCCGCCTTTCAATGCCAGCGCGGCCTTGTGCACGTTGCGCAGGTCGACGCCGGGAATGCGCAAGTCGATGGCCTTGCCTTCCAGGTGCATGCTGTGCCTGGCGACACCGCCACTGGCGGCCGCGAGCTTTTCGTTCGTTTCCGGCGAGCGATACCCGGAAATAATATGGATCACGTTATTCGTCCCGAACTGGGCGCTGACCTTATTAACCAGCAGCATCAGCGCCGGATCGATCGTCGCGATCGTGTTGCTGCGGTGATCCCGCAGCAGCTTGTTGATGTCCTGCAACGCTTCCGGGATGAATTGTCCTTCCGCCCAGAACAGCGTGCGCAGGGTTTCGCCTGTGTGCGTGTTGTAAAAACGCAGGCTGCGCTCGTGCGGCGCCGCCACGGCGGCCCGCGCCAGGGCCGGCATGCTCAAGGCAGAGGCGACGGCCACGGATTTTGTGAGAAATGATCTGCGATTGTTCATGAGCTCCATCATACCCCTGTCCGGCAGGCGATGTTTTTATGGCGCGCGGAAATCAGCTGATATATACTTGATCGCTCAAGCATCTATCAAGGACTAGTCATGATTCAATTGCAAACCGCGGACGGCGCTGCCGACGCCGCACTGGACTTCTGCCTGCGCCTGGCGCGTGCGCACGCGACCATCATCCGCCGTCTCGACACCGTGCTGGGCGGACACCACGGCCTGTCGTTCGGCGACTTCATGCTGCTGCACCACCTGTCGAAGGCGCCGGGCGGCAGGCTGCGCCGCGTCGACCTGGCCGAGCGCCAGGGACTGACGGCGTCCGGCGTTACCCGCACGCTGCTGCCGATGGAGAAGACGGGGCTGGTCGCGCGCCTGGCGGACGAACGCGACGCCCGGGTCGGCTTTGCCGCCATCACGCCGGCCGGCCACAACCTGCTGGACAACGCCATGCTGACCGCACGTGAAACCTGTGCAGAGCTGCTGAGGCATGCGCCGCAGGACCAGCTCGACGCGTTGAGGGCCGTCCTCGGCAATATCGTCGGGCCGGGCGCATGAGCGCGCAGCAAACCGACGGCCCGTGGCGCAACGCCAACCTGCGCTGGCTGCTGGCCGGCAGCGCGCTGTCGCTGACCGGCGACCAGTTTACGCTGATCGCCCTGCCCTGGCTCGTCCTGGGGCTGACGGGCGACCCGCTGGCGCTGGGCGTTGTCGTCGCGCTGATGAGCGTGCCACGCGCCATCTTCATCCTGCCGGGCGGCGCGCTGGTCGACCGCCACTCGCCCAGGGCCGTCATGATGCTGACGAAATATGCCAGCGCAGTGCTGCTCGGTACGCTGGCCGCGCTCACGTGGACCGGGCACGTCACGCTGGCAGCCGTCTACCTGCTCGCACTGGCCATCGGGCTGGCGCAGGCGTTCGCCATGCCGTCCGGGACGGCGATGCTGCCGCGTGCCGTCCCGGGTCCGCTGCTGCCGGCGGCCAACGGCCTGATGATGGGGCTGCGCCAGTTGTCGATGCTGGCCGGCCCTTTGCTTGCGGCCTTGCTGCTGGCGGTCGCCCCGGCCGGATCGGCGGGCGGTACCGACATGCGCACGTTGGGACTGGCGTTTGCCATCGACTGCGTCACCTTCCTGCTGTCGGCATGGACGCTGGCGCGGGTGCGTCCGCTGCCCGGCGCCAGGCGGGACAGCGCCAGCGAACCGGTTCTGCGCGCCGTCGGCACGGGTCTGGCGATGGTATGGCGCGACGTCCCGCTGCGCACGTGCTTCCTGTACTGGAGCCTGGTCGCGCTGTTCGTCGGCGGCGCCATGCAGGTGGCGCTGCCGCTGCTGGCCAGCGACACGCTCGGCAGCGCGCCCGCCTACGGTTTCCTGATGGCCGCGCACGGCGGCGGCATGCTGCTGGGGATGGCAGCCGCGACGTTGACGCCGAGACTGAAGGTCGTCACGTTTGGCGCAATGCTGCTGGCGGGGGACGCC
Organism: Pseudoduganella plicata; assembly: GCF_004421005.1. Lineage (NCBI taxonomy): Bacteria > Pseudomonadati > Pseudomonadota > Betaproteobacteria > Burkholderiales > Oxalobacteraceae > Pseudoduganella > Pseudoduganella plicata. Next base: position 5,778,491 of record NZ_CP038026.1, on the reverse strand, counting down.
GTGGCCGGCCTGCTGCTGATGCTGCTGGGCGGGATCGACGCGACGTGGCAGGGCGCGGGGCTGCTGCTGGCGCTCGGCGCACTGGCGGGCTTTCTGCAAGTGGCAATCTTTACCTGGATCCAGCGGCGCGTACCGCCGCACATGCTGGGCCGGGCTATGAGCATCTTCCTGTTCATCTTCATGGGCCTGGCACCGCTGTCGGCCGCCGCCACCGGCTGGGTGCTGCAGCACATCACCCTGGGCCAGCTGTTCACGTGCAGCGGTGGCGCGCTGATCGTCTGCGCCGCCTTCGCCTGGCTGTGGACGCCAATGCGCACCATTGCGCTGACCCCGGAAGCACCCGCCAAAAGCTGACCCCGCTGACAACATCGGGGTCAGGCACAAAAACTGTCCCGGGCCCGACCGTCGTGTAGATGAGCTCCTGTCCCGGCTGGGGTGACATCGCGGCACAGACACGAACTCGACCGCACTACCGACGAGCTCGGTGGCAGTTTTCGTGCCTGACCCCCGATGTTGTCCGAACTCGGCCGCGCTACCGACGAGCTCGATGGCAGTTTTCGTGCCTGACCCCGATGTTGTCACGGGCTCTGCCGTTAGAATGGCGGCCTGACGTTCAGGGGGAAAGCATGGAAACGAAGTGGCTGGAAGACTTTATTTCGCTGGTGGAGACGAACAACTTCAGCCGCTCGGCGCAGTTGCGCCACGTGACGCAGCCGGCTTTCTCGCGGCGCATCCAGTCGCTGGAAAACTGGCTGGGGACGGACCTGATCGACCGCACGACGTTCCCTACCCGCCTGACGCCGGCCGGCGTCGTCTTCTACGAACAGGCGCTGGAGATGCTGGGCCAGATCAACAATGTGCGCGAGCTGCTGCGCCACCAGCGCGCGGCGGCGCGCACGACGATCGACCTGGCCGTGCCGCACACCTTGTCGCTGACGTTCGTGCCGAAGTGGATCACGGGTCTGGAAGCGGAATTCGGCGCCATCAACAGCCGCCTGATGGCGCTGAACGTGCACGACGCCGTCCTGCAGCTGGTCGACGGCGGCTGCGATCTGCTGCTGTGCTACCACCATCCGCGCCAGCCCGTGCAGCTGGACCCGGGCCGCTACGACATGCTGGTGATGGGCCGCGAAGCGCTGCGCGCCTATGCCCGCTGCGACAAGGCGCGCCAGCCGGAACTGACGCTGCCAGGCCGCAAGGCGGCGCCGCTGCCCTTCCTGTCCTACACGACCAACGCTTACCTGGGCCGCATGGTCGACCTGATCCTGGCGGACGCCAGGCCGGCGCTGTATCTGGACAAACGCTACGAGACCGACATGGCGGAGGGACTCAAGATGATGGCACTGGAAGGCCGCGGCATCGCGTTCCTGCCCGAGTCGGCCGTCACGCGCGAGGTAAAACAGAAGCTGCTGGCGCGTGCCGACGCAGGCGGCAACTGGGAAATCGAGATGGAGATCCGCCTGTACCGCGAGCGGCCATCGGCGGCCCGGCCGGGCAAACCGATTGTCGCGCACCTGTGGGATTTCCTGACCGAGCGCCTGCAGCCGCCGACGTCGAAACGGCGCGTGCCGGCATCGGAACGCTGACGCAGGAATACGTTATGCATTTTTTGCATAGCTGGATGCGCAAGCGGCATTGGCCTGGATTCGGCAAGGCATCCTAAGATTCGCTCCGTCCAGCGCCCGCGTATAACGCGGCGTAACGCGGGCTTGCCCCACGCGGCGCACAGAAGGCGCCGCGGCGGTCAGCCCCACAAACCAGGAGCCGAAACATGACGAGCCACGCACTGCCTTCCTACCTGAACCCCGACGACCTTGGCCCATGGGGCCAGTACCTGCAGCAGATCGACCGCGTCACGCCACACCTGGGCAGTCTGTCGCGCTGGGTCGAAACCCTGAAGCGACCGAAACGCATCCTGACCGTCGACGTGCCGATCGAGCGCGATGACGGCTCGATCGCCCACTTCGAAGGCTACCGCGTGCAGCACAATATGTCGCGCGGCCCTGGTAAAGGCGGCGTGCGCTTCCACCAGGACGTGACGCTGTCCGAGGTGATGGCCCTGTCGGCCTGGATGACGGTCAAGAACGCGGCCGTCAACGTGCCCTACGGCGGTGCCAAGGGCGGCATCCGCGTCGATCCGAAGACGCTGTCGCGCGGCGAACTGCAGCGCCTGACGCGCCGCTACACCAGCGAAATCAGCCTGATCATCGGCCCGACCAAGGACATCCCGGCACCGGACGTCAACACCAACGAACAGGTGATGGCATGGATGATGGACTCGTACGCCATGATCGAAGGGAACCTGTCGACGGGCGTCGTCACGGGCAAGCCGATCTCGCTGGGCGGCTCGCTGGGGCGGCGTGAAGCCACGGGCCGCGGCGTGTTCGTCGTCGGTCGCGAAGCGGCCGCCAAGCGCGGCGTGGCCATCGCCGGCGCCCGCGTCGCCGTGCAGGGCTTCGGCAACGTGGGCGGTGTCGCCGCCACGATGTTTGCCGAGGCAGGCGCGAAGATCGTCGCCGTGCAGGACCACACCGGCACCGTCGTGCACCCGGCCGGCCTGGACGTCGCGCTGCTGCACAAGCACGTGGCCGAAGCGGGCGGCGTCAAGGGCTTCCCCGGCGCGGAAGCATTCATGGACCGCGACGCCTTCTGGGACATCGAGTCGGACATCCTGATTCCGGCCGCGCTGGAACAGCAGATCACGGCGGAAAACGCGCCGCGCATCCGCACCAAGATCATGCTGGAAGGCGCCAACGGCCCGACCACGCCGGAAGCGGACGACATCCTGAACGACAAGGACATCCTGATCGTGCCGGACGTGCTGGCCAACGCCGGCGGCGTGACCGTGTCGTACTTCGAGTGGGTGCAGGACTTCTCCAGCTTCTTCTGGTCCGAGGAAGAGATCAATGCGCGCCTGACCCGCATCATGCAGGACGCGTTCGGCGCCGTCTGGGACGTGGCGCAGGACAAGAAGGTATCGCTGCGTACCGCCACCTTCATCCTGGCGTGCACCCGCGTGCTGCAGGCGCGCGAAGTGCGCGGCCTGTACCCGTAAGCACCATCCGGGGCGTGCCCCCCGTCCCGCACGTAAAGTCCTCGTAGAAGAAGACGGGCCGCCCCCGAGCGGTCCGCGGCGGAGGAGACAGCGCGGCAGCGAGGCCATCTCGCTGGCGCGCTTTTTTCATGTTTGTTGGCTACCCCACAGACAACGCGACTTGCACGTTCGACAATGCGGTTGTTTCCAGCCAGCGAAGGAAAGAACCATGCACGCGCCCATCGAATACGATCCCCGTTTTGAAGTGCAGGAAGGCGACGAAGGCGACACCCAGGCCGAATTGCTCGACGTCCTGCACGGCATCGCCGACACGACGTTCCGCGACACAGGCCAGCCGCTGCGCAGCGTCCACGCGAAGAGCCACGGCCTGCTGCGGGCCACGCTGCACGTACCGCCCGGGCTGCCGCGCACGCTGGCGCAAGGCATGTTCGGCGAACCGGGCACCTACCCTGTCGTGATGCGCCTGTCCACCACGCCGGGCGACCTGCTGCCCGACGATGTCTCGACGCCCCGCGGCATGGGGCTGAAGGTCATCGGCGTGCGCGGCGAACGCCTGCCGGGCAGCGAGAACGACGTGACCCAGGACTTCGTGCTGGTCAACGCGACGACATTCCTGAACGCCGGTCCGAAGTCGTTCCTGGCCGGGCTGACGGCCCTGGCCGCGACTACCGACAAGGCGCCCGCGCTGAAGCAGGCCCTGTCCGGCGCGCTGCGCAAGGTCGAGGGACTGCTCGAACGCAGCGGCACGGACAGCGCGGGACTGAAGAGTCTGGGCGGCCATCCCGCTACCCATCCGCTGGGCGACACCTACCACAGCCAGACGGCAATCCTGTATGGCCGCTACATGGCCAAAGTGGCGCTGGTGCCCGTCGCCGTCGGCCTGACGCAGCTGCACGGCACCGGCATCGACGTCAAGGCCGATCCGGACGCGCTGCGCCATGCTGTCTGCGACTACTTTGCCCAGCAGGGCGGCGAATGGGAGCTGCGCGTGCAGCTGTGCACCAATATCGAAGAGATGCCGATCGAGGACGCCGCCTCCGAATGGCCGGAAAGCGTCAGCCCGTACGTGACGGTCGCGCGCATCGTCGCGCCGCCGCAGATCGGCTGGAGCGACACACTGTCCGCGGCGATCGACGAAGGCCTGAGCTTCAGCCCATGGCACGGCCTGGCGGCACACCGCCCGCTGGGCTCCGTCAACCGCGTGCGCAAGGCCGCGTACGAGATGTCGGCCCGGCTGCGCGGAAGGCGCCGGGGCGCCGCCATCACGGAACCGCGCTCGATCGACGAGATTCCCTTCGGCCCCTGATCGGGCCGGTCCCTCTCCGCTTGCTACAATGCGCGCTGGCCGGGCCGCCGCCACGAACGGCGTCCCGGCTTTCCCATAACAATCGGAGAAACCGAATGAGATTTCGCCTGCTGGTAACCGGCGCCGCCCTTGCGGCCAGCGCCGCTGCCACCGCCGCGCCGCGCGGCCTGACCGTCGAAGACCTGGTGAACATGGAGCGCGTCGGCAGCCCCGTGCTGTCGCCGGACGCGTCGCGTGTCGTCTACACCGTGCGCAGCACAAACATGGAAAAGAACCGCGGCAATACGCAGCTGTGGATGATCGACCTGCGCGCCGCCAGGCCGGTACCGCAGCAGCTGACGTCCCATGACGCCAGCGCCACCGATCCGGAATGGTCCGCCAGCGGCGACGCCATCTACTTCCTCTCCGCCCGTGCCGGTTCGCCGCAGGTCTGGCGGCTGCCCGCCAACGGCGGCGAAGCGATCAAGGTCACCGACCTGCCGGTTGGGGTGGACAGCTTCCGCATCTCGCCCAAGGGCGACCGCCTGGCCGTCACGCTGGCCGTGTTCCGCGACTGCGCGGATCTCGCCTGCAGCAAGAAGCGCGGCGACGAACAGGAGAAAAGCAAGGCAACGGGCAAGCTGTATGACGCCATGTTCGTGCGCCACTGGGACACGTGGAACGACGGCCGCCGCAACGTGCTGTACTCGGTCCCGCTCGATGGCGCGGGCAAGGCATCGTCCGCCGTCGTCAGCCTGTCCGGCGCCCTCGATGGCGACGTGACGTCGAAGCCGTTCGGCGATCGCAGCGAATACACGTTCAGCCCGGACGGCCAGCGCATCGTCTTCGCCGTGCGCGTGGCGGGCAAGTCCGAGGCATGGTCGACCAACTTCGACCTGTACGACGTTCCGGCGGCAGGCGGCGCGGCACCGCGCAATCTGACGTCCGACAATCCGGCCTGGGACACCAGGCCGCAGTTCTCGCCGGACGGCAAGACGCTGGCCTACCTGGCGATGAAGCGCCCGGGTTTCGAGGCAGACCGCTTCCACCTGGTGCTGCAGGACGTCGCGTCCGGCAGGAAGCGCGTGCTGGCCGAGAGCTGGGACCGTTCGATCGCCGACTACCGCTGGCGCGCCGATGGCAAGGCGCTGCTGGCCAACGCCGACGACATCGGCCAGCACCGCCTGTTCGCCATCGACGCCAGCAACGGCAAGGTGACGGCACTGACGGGCAAGGGCTACGTGGCGGACTTCGACACGCGCCGCGACACCGTCGTGCTGTCGCACGCAACGCTGGCCGGCGGCGCGCAACTGTACAAACGCGGCGCCAGCGCCGGCGGCGAGCAGGCCGGAACACAGCTCACCAACGTGAACGCGGCGCGCCTGGCCGACGTACGCATGGGCGAATACGAGCAGTTCTCGTTCGCCGGCGCGAACGGCGAAACGGTCTATGGCCACGTGATGAAGCCGTGGAACGCACAGCCGGGCCAGAAGTACCCCGTGGCTTTCCTCGTGCATGGCGGCCCGCAGGGCAGCTTCGGCAACTCGTGGAGCTACCGCTGGAACCCGCAGGTCTACGCCGGCGCCGGCTATGCGACGGTATTCATCGACTTCCACGGCTCGACCGGCTATGGCCAGAAGTTCACGGACTCCATCAGCGGCGACTGGGGCGGCAAGCCGCTGGAAGACCTGAAAAAAGGCCTGGCGGCGGCCGGCCAGAAGTTCCCGTGGCTCGATACGGCCAACGCCTGCGCACTGGGCGCCTCGTACGGCGGCTACATGATGAACTGGATCGAAGGGAACTGGAGCGACGGCTTCAAGTGCATTGTCAACCACGACGGCGTGTTCGACCAGCGCGGCATGGGCTACTCCACCGAGGAACTGTGGTTCACGGAATGGGAAAACGGCGGCACGCCGTATGACAATCCGGAAGGCTACGAGAAGTTCAACCCGGTCCATCACGTGGCCAAGTGGAAGACGCCGATGCTGGTGATCCAGGGCGACCTCGATTTCCGCATCCCGACGGCGCAGGCGCTGGGCACCTTCAGCGCACTGCAGCGCCGCGGCATCGAGAGCAAGTTGCTGGTGTTCCCGGACGAGAACCACTGGGTGCTCAAGCCTGCCAATTCGGTCCAATGGCACCATACCGTCATCGGCTGGCTGGACGATCATCTGAAGAAGAAGTAAGAGAGATCAGCCGGCAGCGCGCCGGCTGATCGTGGGGGCAGTACCGTCCGAAGCGAACGGCCTCCCGCTGGTACTACTCCTTACCAGGACGATCTCTCCTGCCACGCTGTGCCCGCCCCTGCGAGCATCTTGCCGACCGCACGTCGGCGCCTGATGGCCTGCCGGCGCGGCGTTGCCACTGCGTGCCTACCCGTCTTCCCTGGCGTGATTCAGTGAATATCGCGGGATCTCGACGACAAGATCGGCGTCGGCAACGATGGCCTGGCAGGACAGCCTCGAGCGCTTCTCCAGGCCCCAGGCCCGGTCAAGCATGTCCTCCTCCTTCTCGCTTGCCGGCGCCAGCGACGAGCCACCTTCGCGAACAATGACATGGCAGCTTGTGCACGCACCCACCTTGCCGCACGCATGCTCGATGCCGACTTGATTGGCCAGCAGCGCATCGCAGATGCTGGTTCCCGGATCGACACGCATCGAAGCCCCAAGGGGAGCATGGTCCGAATGCGGGAGCACGGTGATCCTAGGCATTCGCTCCTCCCTGCGAGCCGATGCCCCGTTTGCGGTACCGGCAAAAAAGGCATCCGGTGGGAGGCTGCGCGGCGCGCATCGAAGCGGCGGGTGCCGCACCCGTGATGGCGGCGCTGCCAGCGGAGCCGAGCTGTGCCTCGTTCAGGCACGCAGCGGGGCTGACAGCACGGGGGGTCGCGCCGGTCAGGGCAGCGCCTGGCTGGCCCGGCGTATACATCTCACCAAGTTCAATGTCGTACATGAATGGCCTTTCGAATCAGGACAGCTCACTCTAGACTTTCCAGCGATGGCAAGGTCAAGCGACTTTTATTGCACAATGCCGTACCCGGCAGCGGGTGCACGCGATGACGTGCAAGCCGCCCGTTCCGGCAAGCAGGAACGCGGCTTTGCCGTTGTCGCCGCCGAGGTGCGCAACCTGGCCGCCTGACCGGCGTTCTTACTTCCAGGCGCAGGTGCGAAAGCCCGAGAAGATGTCGTCGCGTTCGGGCTTGAAGAAGTTGCGGAACCTGGCGGAGCCGAAGCGCGACGGCGTGGCGAACGACGCGCCGCGCAGCACCTGGTGGGTGCCGAACCACGGCTGCGAGTACTCACGGTAGCGGTCCGGCACGAAGCCGGGGTAAGGCTCGAACGGCGACGCCGTCCATTCCCACAGCTGGCCCCAGCGCAGCGCGGGATGGCCGTACATTGCCGCATACTCCCACTCGGCTTCCGTTGGCAGACGGCGATTGGCCCACGCGCAATATGCCTGCGCCTCGTACAGGCAGACGTGGCGCACCGGCTCGTGCGGCGCCAGCGTGGCGGGGCGGCCGAAGCGCACCGTGATCCAGTCGCCCCCTTCGCGCTGCCAGTAGCGGGGCGCCGAGCGCTCCTGCCGCATCAGCCACGCCGCCCCGGCATCGCTCCAGAACTGGCGGTTGTCGTAACCGCCGTCGGCCACGAAATCCCTGTATTGCGCGTTCGTCACCAGCGACCCGTCCATGCGGAACGGCTCGACCCGCACCGCATGGGCCATCTTCTCGTTATCGAACAGGAAACCGTTCGCTTCAGGCCCGCAACCCAGCTGGATCGTTCCGCCCGGGAAGCCAATCTCGCCCGGCGCCACCGGCGTCGGCTCGCCCTGCATCAGGTGCGGCGGCGCCTGCAGGCCCAGGGTCTGCAGCGTGTACAGGTACGCCTCGCCATGCATGTCCTCATGCGCCAGCGCCAGCCGGTACGGATACAGCGCCGCGTCCGTGTTCGGTTCGCGCGACAGCTTGTCCAGCACCCGGTCCAGCACCTCGTGGCAGTAGGTCTTCACGCCGCCGGTACTGGGCAGGTCCAGGTTCCAGCGGCTGCGATGGGGTACCGTGTTCGAGTCGAACCAGTCGTCGCCCTTGCTCAGCAGCGAGCCCGATTGCGCGTCGGCAGGATGGCTGGACAGCGCTTCGCGCAGCACGAACCACTCCGCGAACCATGCGGTATGGCCCAGTTCCCACAATGGTGGGTTGACGATCGACAGCTGCGGCACGTTGCGTGCCACGTCCAGGCCCGCCTGCGCAAAGCAATCGAACAGGTCGAGCGTATAATGCCGCGCGTTCGTCAGGGCGTCGGCAAGCTGCTGGGTGCGGGCGTAGCGGAATGAAGCGGTAATGGAATTCATGGCACGATTGTAACGAATAGAGAGTAACCGAGCGACCCGACTGCGTCCATGGCAAAACCGCCCCTTGTTTGTATCGTCAGCCCGGCGCTGGCCCCGGCCAATAACGGCAACTGGCAGAGTGCCGCGCGCTGGGCGCGTTTCCTGCGCTCGCGCTGTCGGGTGCAAGTCATCCAGCAATGGCGGCCGGGGGCAGCGCCGGCACCGGACCTGCTGATTGCCCTGCACGCGCGCCGCTCGGCCGATTCGCTGGCCGCCTTTCATGCCGCGCATCCCGACCGCCCCACCATCCTGCTGCTGACGGGGACCGACCTGTATCGGGACATCCACGTCGACACCGCCGCTAAAGGCTCACTGGCCTGTGCCACGCACCTCGTGCTGCTGCAGGATGCCGGCATCGACGAGCTGCCGCCACCGCTGCGCGGCAAGGCCACCGTCATCTACCAGTCCGCGCCCAGCCTGAAGCCCTGGACGGCGCCGCGCCGCCATGCGGACATCGCCATGATCGGCCACCTGCGCGACGAAAAGGATCCCGTCACGTTCATGCAGGCCGCCGCGCTGGTAACGGCGCCCCGCGCCCGCCTGCTCCACATCGGCGGCGCCCTCGACCCGGCGTTGGGTGCGCAGGCGCAGGCCACGCAGGAGCAGGTGCCGCGCTACCGCTGGCTGGGCGCCCTGCCCCGCGCGCAGACGCGCCAGCGGCTGCGGCGCAGCCATGCGATGGCGCTGTGCTCGCGCATGGAAGGTGGCGCCAACGTCATCATCGAGGCCGTGACGAGCGGCGTGCCCGTGCTGGCCAGCGACATCTCCGGCAACCGCGGCATGCTGGGCGCGGACTATGCCGGGTACTTCCCGCCCGGGGACGTGGTGGCGCTGGCCCGGCTGATCGACCGCAGCATCGCCGATCCGGCTTATCACGCGCTGTTGCGGGCGCAATGCGCCGCGCGCGCGGTGCTGTTCGCGCCAGCGACGGAGCGGGCAGCCTTGCTGGACTTGGTGGATAATCTGGGGCTCACCTCACCGGATACGACATAACATCATGGCAACTGAACCGATCAAACTGACTTCCTTCTCCCATGGCGGCGGCTGCGGCTGCAAGATCGCACCGGGCGTGCTGTCCGAAATCCTGAAGAACTCGCACGGCTTTCCGGTGCCGAAGGAACTGCTGGTCGGGATCGAAACGGCCGATGACGCGGCCGTCTACCTGCTCAACGACGAGCAGGCGCTGATCGCCACGACCGACTTCTTCATGCCCATCGTCGACGACCCGTTCGACTTCGGCCGCATCGCCGCCACCAATGCGATCTCGGACGTCTACGCGATGGGCGGCACGCCGATCATGGCGCTGGCCCTCGTCGGCATGCCTGTCAACAAGCTGCCCATCGAGACGATCGGCCAGATCATCAAGGGCGGCGAATCGATCTGCGCGGAAGCCGGCATTCCCATTGCGGGCGGCCACACGATCGATTCGGTCGAGCCGATCTACGGCCTGGTGGTGATGGGCCTCGTGCATCCGTCGAAGATCAAGCGCAACGCGGATGCGCGCGCCGGCGACGTGCTGGTGCTGGGCAAGCCGCTGGGCGTGGGCGTGCTGTCGGCCGCGCTGAAGAAGGACGTGCTGGGCGAAGAAGGCTATGCGGCGATGATCGCCAACACGACGAAACTGAACAAGCCGGGCAAGGCGCTGTCCGAACTGGCAGGCGTGCACGCGATGACGGACGTCACCGGCTTTGGCCTGCTGGGCCACCTGCTGGAACTGGCGCGCGGCGCCGGGCTGACGGCAAGGCTCGACATGGCGCGCATTCCCCTGCTGCCGGGCGTCGAGCAACTGGCGCACGACGGCTACTTCACCGGCGCTTCCGGGCGCAACTGGGACGCGTATGGCAAGGATGTCACGCTGGGTGCCGGCATCACGGCGGCGCAGCATACGCTGCTGACCGATCCGCAGACTTCCGGCGGGCTGCTGGTATCGTGCGATCCTTCCGTCGTGGACGAGGTGCTGGCGGTGTTTGCGCAGGGCGGCTTCGAAGCTGCGGCGGTGATTGGCGAGATGGCGGCCGGCGACGCGCGGGTGGTGGTCGGCTGACGCCACCGGAATAGATGTCGGGGACTGGCTCCTGCCGCAGGCAGGGGCCAGTCCCCCGCTGCTTCTCCCCGATCGTCCGCCAGCGGCCAAACGAATTCTCTTGACAAGTTTCAACCTCGTCTCGTACATTGGCTGCATGTTCACGCATCCGCAACTACCAGCTTTCCTGCTATCGCTTGCCAGCCTACCGCTGGCAACGCGCCTACCAGCACGCGCCTGATCGTTTCATCCCAAGCGCGCGTCGCACGCTGTACTCCTAGCCGGCCACAAGCCGCACCGCCTCACACCAGGAAAGTTTGCACCGATGTTCACCACGGCCATCCATCATCCGTCCGTCGCACCTGCCGCATTTTCCCGGCCCGCTGCCGCCCTATCGCTACCGACCGGCTGCCTGGTCTAGCGTCCCGTGGCCATCAGGCAGCCTCGCGCCACCGCAAATGCCGGCCGCGCCCGCGCCTTCCCAAATTCGAGAACCCAGGAGTACACCATGATGTTGCAGAACCCGTCGTCGAAATACCGCGCCTTCCCGCCTGTCCAGCTGTCCGACCGCACGTGGCCGAACAACACGATCACGAAGCCGCCGATCTGGATGAGTACAGACCTGCGCGACGGTAACCAGGCGCTGATCGAGCCGATGAGCATCGAAAAGAAGCTGCGCTTCTTCGACCTCCTGATCAAGACAGGCCTGAAGGAAATCGAAGTGGGCTTCCCTTCGGCGTCGCAGACGGACTTCGACTTTGTGCGTAAGCTGATCGAAGACGACCGCATCCCCGACGACGTCACCATCATCGTGCTGACGCAGTCGCGCGAAGAGCTGATCCGCCGCACCGTGCAGGCGGCGGCCGGCGCGAAGAACGCCATCGTCCACCTGTACAACTCCGTGGCGCCGGTGTTCCGCAAGGTCGTCTTCGGCATGTCGCGCGAGGAGATCACGACGATCGCCACCACCGGCACGAAGCTGGTCAAAGCCCTGATCGCCGAGCATCCCGAGACCAACTGGGGCTTCGAGTACACGCCGGAGTCGTTCTCGACGACGGAGCTGGATTTTTCCAAGCACATCTGCGACGCCGTCACGGCCATCTGGCAGCCGACACCGCAGAAGAAGATGATCATCAACCTGCCGTCGACCGTGGAATGCAGCACGCCGAACGTCTACGCCGACCAGATCGAATGGATGTCGCGCAAGCTCGACCGGCGCGACTCGCTGATCATCAGCGTCCACCCGCACAACGACCGCGGCACGGCCGTGGCGTCGGCGGAGCTGGCCGTGATGGCGGGTGCCGACCGCGTCGAGGGCTGCCTGTTCGGTAACGGCGAGCGCACCGGCAACGTCGATCTCGTCACACTCGCCCTGAACCTGTACACGCAGGGCGTGCACCCGGGCCTGGACTTCTCGGACATCGACTCCGTGCGCAAGATCGTCGAGGACTGCAACCAGCTGCCCGTGCACCCGCGCCATCCGTACGTGGGCGACCTGGTCTTCACCGCGTTCTCCGGTTCGCACCAGGACGCGATCAAGAAAGGCTTCGCCAGGCAGCAGCCGGACGCGTTGTGGGAAATCCCGTACCTCCCGATCGACCCGCAGGACCTGGGCCGCAGCTACGACGCCGTCATCCGCGTCAACAGCCAGTCCGGCAAGGGCGGCATGTCCTACCTGCTGGAGCAGGACTACGGCCTGGTGCTGCCGCGCCGCCTGCAGATCGAATTCTCGCGCGCCGTGCAGGCCGTGGCCGACGAGACGGGCCTGGAGATCACCGCCGACGGCATCTACGCCATCTTCGAACGCGAATACCTGGCGCAGACGTCGCCCTACGCCTACGTGTCGCACAAGATGGTCGAGGACACCAGCGCCGACGAGTCCGTACAGATCGACATCGCGCTGATGCACCGCCAGGCGCCACTGGCACTGCAGGGCGGCGGCAACGGCCCGATCGACGCGTTTGTCGACGCGCTGGGCCTGGACGTGAAACTGATGGACTACCACGAACACGCGATCGGCCACGGCGCCAATGCCCGTGCGGCCTGCTACGTCGAACTGCGGCTCGACAACGGCGCCACGCTGTTCGGCGCGGGCATCGACAGTAATATCGTCACCGCGTCGTTCAAGGCCGTGCTGTCGGCGGTGAACCGCCAGCTGATCGCCCGCGAGGCGTCGGCCGCGAGCGCAGCCACCGAAGGTTGATGTGAGGGGTCAGCGCGCCAGGCGGATCCCCGTGAACTGCCAGCGCGCACCCGCCGGGAAAAAATTGCGATAACTGGCGCGCGTGTGGCCGCCCGGCGTGGCGCACGACGAGCCGCGCAGCACGTACTGGTTGACCATGAACTTGCCGTTGTATTCGCCGATGGCGCCGGTTGCCGTGCGGTAGCCGGGATACGGCCCGTAGCTGCTGCTGGTCCACTGCCAGCAGTGGCCGAACAGTTGGCGCAGCGTGCCCTCCTCACCTGAAACCTCGCCTGGATGCGGCAGGCGCGGCGGCGTCCCCGGCGCAGTCCCGTGCAAGCGCGCCGCATGCTCCCACTCCGCTTCCGTTGGCAAGCGCCCGCCGGCCCAGTGCGCATACGCGTCCGCCTCGAACAGCGAGACGTGCGTCACGGGCCGCTGCAGGTCCAGCGGCTGCAGGCCGCCCAGCGTGAATTCAAACCAGCTGCCGTCTTCATCCTGCTGCCAGTACACGGGCCGGCGCAGCGACTGCGCACACACCCAGTCCCAGCCCTCGGCCAGCCAGAGTGCCGCCTGTTCATATCCACCCGCCTCGACGAACGCCAGATACTCGCCGTTCGTGACGAGCCGCGACGCCAGCGCGAACGGTTCCACGAACTGGCGGTGCCGCGGCAGCTCGTTGTCGAAGCAGAAGCCGTCGCCTTCGTGGCCGATGATGACGATGCCGCCTTCGCAGGCGATCCACTCGAGCGCCGGCGCGGGCGCCGCGGCGGGCAGCGGCTGCGCCAGATAGGCCGGCCACAGCGCGCTTTGCGCCAGCAGATGCTTCACATCCGTCAGGATCAGTTCCTGGTGCTGCTGTTCGTGCTGCAGGCCGAGCGTGAGAAGGGCCGCCAGCCGCTCGCGCACGGCGTTCTCGCGCACGCTGCCGATCAGCGTGGCGACGCGGGCATCGACGTTGGCGCGGTAGAGGCGCACCTCGTCCAGCGAGGGCCGTGTCAGCAAGCCGCGTTGCGGGCGCGGGTGCTTGTCGCCGACGCCGTTGTAATAGGAATTGAACAGCACCCGGAATGCCGGGTGAAAGGGAGCAAAACCGGGCTCCATCGGCTCCAGGATGAACGTCTCGAAGAACCAGGTGGTGTGCGCCAGATGCCATTTGACGGGACTGGCGTCCGGCATCGACTGGGCGCCGCAGTCCTCGGCGGACAGGGGCGCGGCCAGTGCCAGCGTGCGGTCACGCACGGCCTGGTAACGGGCCACCCACAGGCCCGGATCGTTCATCAGCATGGTGCCTCCTTAACCGATAGCGGCGCGCGCGTGCATGACGGCGAACCAGCCGGCCCCGTCCGTCCAGGTGCCATCGGCTTCGAATCCGGCCTGTGCCAGCAGGTCGGCGAAACCTTCACGCGTGTACTTATAGCTGTCTTCCGTGTGAATCCGTTCGCCGCGGGCGAAGCGGCGCTCGCCGCCGGCCCAGCGTACCGTCAGCGCGGTGCGGGCCTCCAGGTGCATCTCGACGCGGCTCTCGCCCTCGTTGAAGAAGGCCACGTGCTGCCACTGGCGCACGTCGAAATCGGCGCCGATCAGGTGGTTCAGGTGGCGCAGCATGTTCAGGTTGAACGCGGCGGTGACGCCAATGGCGTCGTCATAGGCCGCGTCCAGCACGGCGGCGTCCTTGATCAGGTCCACGCCGATCAGCAGGCCGCCGTCGGCGGATGCGTTGTCGCGCACCCGGCGCAGGAAGCGGATCGCCTCGTGCGGCGCGAAGTTGCCGATCGACGACCCCGGGTAGAAGAATACGCGGCGCCGTGGTGCGACGGTATCGGGCAGCATGAAGGGACCGGACAGGTCCAGCGCCAGCGCGGTCATGGCGATCCGCGGAAAGCGCTGCTGCAGGCGGCTGACGGCTTCGTTCAGGAATTCGCGCGAGATATCGATCGGCACGTACTGCATCGGTTCCAGCAGCGGAAACAGGCTGGCGGCCTTGGCGCAGTTGCCCGCGCCCAGGTCGATCAGCGTGCTGCCCGTGCCCACCCGGCGCGCAATGTCGGCCCCATGCCGGGCGAAGATGCCCGCTTCCGTGCGCGTCGGATAATACTCGGGCAGCTCGCAGATGGCTTCAAACAGCCGGGAGCCGAGGCTGTCGTACAGGTACTTGGGCGACGTGGCAGCCGCGGGTGCCAGCAGGCCGGCCGCGATCCCGGCGACGGTGGCCGCGTCGCCGTGCGCGATACGCGCAGTGGCAGAAGGGAAGCGTAGCGCGTGCAGCGCCGCGGTGCGGGTCGTGGACATGTTTTTTTCGGCGTTCGTTGGTCTGGGATTTCTTGTGATTACTCAGCGCAACACCGGCCGGAGCACGGCGCAGTAGCCGACTGGCAATCTGCCAGTGGACATTTTTGTTATCATAGCCGAATCACGGATTGGCGGCGCGGCGCTCAGGCAGCACGGCGGGTCATCCTTTCGTTCACACTCATCCACGGTTCCCATGAAACTCACTTCCCTGCTTGCCGCCGGCATCCTGCTGGTCTCCAGCTCTTCCTTCGCCCAACAGGTGCTGCGCGTCTCGGCCATCCCGGACGAGTCACCCACCGAACTGCAGCGCAAATTCAAGCCGCTGGGCGAATACCTGGAGAAGAAGACGGGCATGAAGGTCGAGTTTACGCCCGTCACCGACTATGCGGCGTCCGTCGAAGGCCTGATCAACCACAAGCTGGACATGGTGTGGTTCGGCGGCTTCACGTTCGTGCAGGCCAATGAGCGCAGCAAAGGCCAGGTCGTGCCGCTGGTGCAGCGCGTCGAGGACGAGAAGTTCCGCTCCGTCTTCATCACCACCTCGCCCGCCATCACGAAGCTGGCGGACCTGAAGGGCAAGACGCTGTCGTTCGGTTCCGAGTCGTCCACGTCCGGCCACCTGATGCCGCGCTCGTTCCTGCTGGCCGCGCAGATCGATCCGGACAGCGACCTGAAACGCATCGCCTTCTCGGGCGCGCACGACGCGACCGTGGCCGCCGTCGCCGGCGGCAAGGTCGATGCGGGCGCGCTGAACATCTCCGTCTGGGAAAAGCTGGTCGGCGAGAAGAAGGTGGATCCGGCCAAGGTGCGAGTGTTCTACACGACGCCGCCCTACTACGACTACAACTGGACCGTGCGCGCCGACATGCCGGCCCGCTGAAGAAGAAGATCGCGGATGCGTTCCTGGCGCTGGACTCTTCCACGCCGGAAGGCAAGACCATCCTGGACCTGCAGCGCGCCAGCAAGTTCATCCCGACGAAGGCCGGGAACTATACCGCCATCGAAGCGGCCGCGAAGAACGCGGGCCTGCTGAAGAAGTAATGACGCCTGAACGCACCGCCGCCGGGGCCACCGCCTCGTCGCCCGTCTACCGCCTGGAGCGCCTGAGCGCGCGCCATGCCGGCGGCACGCGCACGCTGGCGCTGCACGACATCACGCTGCGTATCGGCGCGGGCGAACAGGTCGCGCTGATCGGGCCATCGGGCGCCGGCAAGACGACCTTGCTGGCCACGCTGGCCTGCGCGCACCGGCCCGACGGCGGCACGTTCGAGGCGTTCGGCACCAACCCCTGGCGGCTGTCCGAGAAGGACCGCCACACGCTGCGCGCGCGCCTGTTCCTGGCGCCGCAGACGCCGCCGCTGCCGCCGCGCCAGCGCGTCGTCACGGCCGTGCTGGCAGCGCGCCTGCCCCGCATGAACCTGTGGCAGGCGCTGGTTTCCCTGGTCAAGCCGCGCGAGCCGGAAGCAGCCTACCGCGCGCTGGCCCGATTCAACCTGGGCGAGAAGCTGTATGTGCGCGTCGACCGCCTGTCCGGCGGCGAGCGGCAGCGCTGCGGCCTGGCGCGGCTGCTGCTGTCGAACGCGCAGGCGCTGCTGGTGGACGAGCCGCTGTCCGCTCTCGACCCGGCCCTGTCGCAACTGACGCTGACGACGCTGCAGCAGGAAGCGGCCGCCCGCAAGGCGGCGCTGGTATGCAGCCTGCACCAGGTGGAGCTGGCACTGGCGCACTTTCCCCGCATCGTCGCGCTCAGGGACGGCAACGTGGCCTTCGACCTGCCGCGCGAACAGGTCACGCAGGCAATGATCGACGAGCTGTATCTGAACGAAAAGCGGCCCGCCAACACGCCCCCGAACACGATCTGGGCACGCCGCTGGCGGTGGGCGGCTGCCTGTAACGGCACCAGAATAATGCAAAGCATTCCCGCCGTACCGTATGCCGAACGTCACCCCGACCCCGCCTGGCGCGCACGGGTAACGCTGACGCTCCTGGGTTTCATCGTGCTGTGGCCCATGGCCGTGTTCAGCGAATTCAAGCCTTTCACGCTGTTCGACCGCGAGAGC
This sequence comes from Pseudoduganella plicata, assembly GCF_004421005.1. NCBI lineage: Bacteria > Pseudomonadati > Pseudomonadota > Betaproteobacteria > Burkholderiales > Oxalobacteraceae > Pseudoduganella > Pseudoduganella plicata. The sequence continues at coordinate 5,761,205 of NZ_CP038026.1, read as the reverse complement.
CTGGCCGCGACAGGCCAGTTCCTGGCCGCGTTCGTGCCGCCGGCGCACGATGCCGAGTTCCTGGCGATGCTGCTGCGCGAGACGTGGCAGACGATTGCCATCGCCACGGCCGGGCTGACGCTGGCGCTGCTGGGCGCCATCCCTGCCACGCTGATCGTCACCGAACGGCTGTCCATCTCGCGCCTGGGCGTGGGGCGCATGACGCCGCTGCGCGCGGGCGTGCGCCAGCTGGTGCGCTGGCTGCTGGTGTTGCTGCGCAGCGTGCCCGAACTGGTGTGGGCGCTGCTGTTCGTCCGGATCATCGGCCTGGGGCCGACGGCGGGCGTACTGGCCATCGCGCTGACGTATGCCGGCATGCTGGGCAAGGTGTATGCCGAGATCCTGGAGTCGTCGGAGCGCCATGCGAGCGACACGCTGCTGGCCAACGGCAGCTCGCGCCTGGCCGCGCTGCTTTACGGCGCGCTGCCCGAATCGGCGTCGGAACTGGTGTCGTATACCGTCTACCGTTGGGAATGCGCGATCCGCGGCTCGGTCGTGATGGGCTTTGTCGGCGCCGGCGGTCTCGGTCAGCGCATGGACGAGTCGATGAAGATGCTGGCCGGTGGCGAAGTCGCGTCGATGCTGCTGGTCTTCGTGCTGCTGGTGGCAGCTGCGGACGTCGTCTCGAAACAGCTGCGCCGGAGGCTGGGATGACAATGCCCGCGCCGCCACGGCGCCGCTGGTCCGGACTCCTGTTTGCGCTGGCGCTGCTGGCCCTTGTCGTCGCCAGTTTCGCCAGCCTGCCGCTGCACCTGGCCGCGCTGTTTACACTGGATGCCGCCGCCAGCGTGCAGGAATTCCTGGCCGGTTTCGCGCCGCCGGAACTGAAGAGCGGCTTCCTCGTCAAGACGGCGCTGGCGACGGCCGAGACGCTGTCCATGTCCGCGCTCGGCACACTGCTGGCGGTACTGGCGGGGCTCATTCTCGCCATTCCCGCCGCGGGACGCTTCGGCCGCGTGCCCCGCGCGACCGTGCGCGCGCTGCTCAACGTGCTGCGCTCGATTCCCGAACTGGTCTGGGCGTCCGTGCTGCTGATCGCGGCTGGCCTTGGACCGTTCCCCGGCACACTGGCACTGGCCGCGCACACGGCGGGAGTGCTGGGCCGCCTGTTCGCGGACGCGCTGGAAAACGCTCCCGCATTGCCGGAACAGAGCCTGCGCACGAACGGTGTCAGGCCGCTGGCCGCGTTCTTCTACGCCACCCTGCCGCAAACGTTGCCGCAAATGCTGTCATACTCGCTCTACCGCTGGGAGAACAATATCCGCGCGGCCGCCGTGCTGGGCGTCGTCGGGGCCGGCGGGCTTGGGCAGATGCTGAAGTACCACCTGTCGCTGTTCCAGATGCCGAAGGCGGCCACCGTCATCCTGGCGATGCTGCTGCTCGTGGCCCTGGTGGACGCGGCCAGCTTCGGCCTGCGCCGCGCGCTGACCCGCTGATTAGCCGGTGATGGCCTGCCGATCGTTCACCTCATCGTTCTCCCCTTGCCGTCCCAATCGTAAAGGCCTCCATGCTCGAACTGCGCCGCCTCAGTAAATCCTATGCCAGCGGCCAGCCCGTGCTGAGCGAACTGTCCTACACCTTCCGGGCCGGCGAATTCGTCGCCATCATGGGCGATTCGGGCGTCGGCAAGTCCACGTTGCTGAACCTGATCGCGGGGCTCGATCATCCCGACCCTGCCGCCGAGGCCCCCATCCTGGTGGACGGCATTGCCATGGCGGCACTGGACGACGCCGCCGCGACCAGGCTGCGGCGCGAACGGATGGGTTTTATCTTCCAGGCCTTCCACGTGCTGCCGCACCTGACCCTGCTGCAGAATGTGGCGTTGCCGCTACTGTTGAACGGCCTGCCGCAGGACCGCGCGGCAACCATGCTGGCCGCGGTCGGGCTGGCGGGACGCGATCACGCTTATCCTCATCAACTTTCCGGCGGTGAAATGCAGCGCGTGGCCATTGCGCGCGCACTGGTCCACCGCCCCGCTCTCGTCCTGGCGGACGAACCCACCGGGAATCTCGACCCCGATACCGCCGCGGCAGTGTTACAGTTATTACGCACGGAAATCCGGGCCAGCGGTGCGTGCACCATTATGGTGACCCATTCCCAGGCCGCGGCCGCAATGGCCGACCGCACACTCATCCTTACACGCGCCGGATTACAGGAAGCGGACACCGTCAAGACCCTTCGTCAATAAGCTGCGGTTATTTCTCCAGTATCGCGCGCACTTTTTTTCAGCCGTAGTATGATTTAACGAACTTGCATGGTTATTAATAACATTAAATTATACCGGCGAGCAGGCGCCTGAGAGGGAGCCTTGAAAGCGCAGCCAGAGCCTGCAATTAACAGGGGCGCCGCCACGTGGTAACGCTGCAGCACGCAGCCCGACGGCAATATGGAAACGGTTTCAGGGTTCTTCCGGTAAACACGCGTTTTTCATATCAGGGAGGAGCAAATGAGCGTGAGGCAAAAAAAGCTGGAATTAATCGAGGCGATGAATCGTGCCCGAGCGATGGAGCCGTCGAGCTTTGTACCCAACAAGCTGCTCGATACGCTGATCGAGCGGATGAATCTCAAAAATGACGCAGAGCTGTGCCGGGTACTGGAAGTTCAGCCGCCCATCATCAGCAAGATCCGTCACCGCAAGCTGGCTGTCGGGGCGACGATCCTGTTACGCATGCACGAGAAATCGGACATGAGTATCCGCGAGCTGAAAGAACTGTCGACTGCGTCCGTGCACTGATCGAAGTGCAATGCCCGGCGCCGGCATCGCAGCCTGGCGCCTGTTTTACCTCTTTGCCGTGCCTCCCCCTTCTCCCCTTCCTGTTGTTTGCCTCCCGCTTTATCCCCGCCTTTGATGTGCCCTGATGCGCCGTCACAGCTGCGTGCGTCGCGCTGTTTTGCGTGAACGCCTGCCGCGGACAGGGCCCCCGCTCCACCTATTGGGAGAGGCCCGCATCCGCCCCCAGGCTTACACTGATCCGGCCCACCCACCGCACAGGGGAAACCATGACCAAGCCGTCGTACCGCCAGCAGGCGGTGTTCCTGTCCGCCCTGCTGAGCATGACGCTCGGCGCCGCATTGTCCGGTTGCGACAAGGCCGCCAGCAAGGAAGGCACCGGCAGCGCGCCGGCGGCGGCGCCCGTGTCGGCCGCGGTGGTCGTTCAGCGCGACATCGTCGAAACCCGCGAATTCTCCGGCCGGCTGGAAGCGGTCGAACGCGTGGAAATCCGGCCCCGCGTCTCCGGCTACATCACGGCCGTGCATTTCACGCCGGGCAGCCTCGTGAAAAAAGGCCAGCCACTGTTTTCCATCGACCCGCGCCCCTATCAGGCGGAGCTGGCCAAGGCGGAAGCGGACGCCAATTCCGCCAGCGCCCGCGCCGCGCTGGCGAAGGTGGAGCTGGAGCGCGCCGAGCGGCTGCTGGCCGACCGCGCCATCGCCCGCCGCGAGTTCGACGAGCGCTCCTCCGCCGTCAAGGACCTCGACGCCGCTGCGCGCGCCACCCGTGCCACGGTGGATGCGGCGCGGCTGAACGTGAACTATACGAGTATCACGGCGCCCATCGCCGGCCGCGTCAGCAAGGCCGAGATCACGCTTGGCAACCTGGTGGATGGCAACGCCGTGCTGACGTCCGTCGTCTCCACCGATCGCATCTACGCCAGCTTCGACGGCGACGAGGACAGCTACCTGCGCGTGCGCCAGCAGAAGCATACGGGCAAGGACGTCGCCGTGCGCGTGGGCCTGGCCAACGAAGAAGGCTTCCCGCATGAAGGCAAGCTCGAATTCGTGGACAACCGGCTCGACCCGGCGACGGGCAGCGTGCGCATGCGAGCCACCCTGGACAACCGCGACGGCATGCTGGTGCCCGGCCTGTTCGCAAGAGTGCAGCTGGCCGCGGGCGGCACGAAACAGGCGGCCGTGCCTACCCTCCTGATCCACGACCGCGCCGTCGGCACGGACCAGGACCGTAAATTCGTCTTCGTGCTGGGACGGGACAACAAGGCTGAGTACCGCCCCGTCGCGCTGGGCCCGGCCGTGGATGGCCTGCGCGTGGTGCGCTCGGGGCTGAAGCCGGGCGAAAAGATCGTCGTCAGCGGGCTGCAGCGGGTCACGCCCGGTGCGGCGCTGGCGCCTTCGGTGGTGGCGATGGACGCCGATCCGGATGCCGTCAAGGGCACGCCCGCGCAGCACGGCTGACGGGAGCGCGCCATGAACTTCCCGCGCTTCTTTGTCGACAAACCCATTTTCGCGGCGGTGCTGTCGATCATGATTTTTGTGGCCGGGCTGATCGCCATCTACCGGCTGCCGATCTCCGAGTACCCGGAAGTGGTGCCGCCGTCCGTTGTCGTGCGGGCGCAGTATCCGGGCGCCAATCCGAAAGTGATCGCCGAAACCGTGGCCGCGCCATTGGAGGAGCAGATCAACGGCGTCGAGAACATGCTGTACATGGACTCGAAAGCCACGTCGGACGGCGCACTGGCGCTGACGGTGACGTTCAAGATCGGCACCAATGCCGAGCAGGCCGAAACGCAGGTGCAGAACCGCGTGCAGCGCGCCCTGCCCCGGCTCCCCGAGGAGGTGCGCCAGATCGGCGTGACGACGGCGAAAAGCTCGCCCAACCTGACGATGGTGGCCCACCTGTCGTCGCCCAAGGGCCGCTACGACGACGTCTACCTGCGCAACTATGCGGTGCTGAACGTGAAGGACCAGCTGTCGCGCATTCCCGGCATGGGCGAAGTGATCCTGTTCGGCGCCGGCGACTACGCCATGCGGGTCTGGATCGATCCGCAGAAGCTGGCCGCGCGGTCGATGACGGCGACCGATGTTGTCGATGCCATCCGCGAGCAGAACGTCCAGGTGGCCGCGGGTGTCGTCGGCGGCTCGCCGACCAAGGGCGCCGAATTCCAGCTGACGCTCAACACCACGGGCCGGCTGAAGACGGTGGACGACTTCGGCGGCGTCATCGTCCGCACCAACCCGGACGGGGCGGTCACGCTGCTGCGCGACGTGGCGCGGGTGGAGCTGGGGTCGAATTCGTACGCATTGCGCTCCCTCCTGAACAACAAGTCGGCGGCCGCCATCGGCATCTTCGAAGCCCCCGGCGCCAACGCGCTGCAGCTGTCCACCGACGTGCGCGATACGCTGGCACGGCTGTCGAAGGATTTTCCCGAGGATGTGACGTTTTCGATCGTCTACGACCCCACGCAGTTCGTGCGCGAGTCGATCCGCGCCGTCATTCACACGCTGCTCGAAGCGGTCGCCCTGGTCGTCATCGTCGTCATCGTGTTCCTGCAGACCTGGCGCGCCTCGATCATCCCGCTGCTGGCGGTGCCGGTGTCCATCGTCGGCACCTTTGCCGTCATGCTGGCCTTCGGCTTCTCGATCAACACGCTGTCGCTGTTCGGCCTCGTGCTGGCCATCGGGATCGTGGTTGACGACGCCATCGTCGTCGTCGAGAACGTCGAGCGCAATATCGCTTCCGGGCTGTCGCCGCACGACGCGACGATCCAGGCAATGAAGGAAGTGTCGGGCCCCATCATTGCCATCGCGCTGGTGCTGTGCGCCGTGTTCGTACCCATCGCGTTCGTCTCGGGCCTGACGGGCCAGTTCTACCGCCAGTTCGCGCTGACGATCGCCATCTCCACCGTCATCTCCGCCCTGTGCTCCCTGACCCTGGCGCCGGCGCTGTCGGCCGCGCTGCTGCGCAGCCACGATGCGCCGAAGGATGCGCTGACGCGCGGCATGGACAGGCTATTCGGCCCGTTCTTCCGCTGGTTCAACCGCTTCTTCGGGCGCGCTTCTCACGCCTATGGCACGGGCGTGCAGCGCGTGATGGTGCGCAAAAGCGTCGGCATCGGCGTCTACCTCGTGCTGACGGTGGCCGCCGTGTTCGTGTTCCGCGCCGTCCCCGCGGGCTTCGTGCCGGGGCAGGACAAGCAGTACCTGGTCGGCTTCGCGCAGCTGCCGGATGCCGCATCGCTGGACCGCACCGATGCCGTGGTGCGGCGCATGTCCGACATCGCCAGGGGCGTGCCGGGCGTGATGGATTCCATCGCCTTTCCCGGCCTGTCCATCAACGGTTTCACCAATGCGCCCAATGCGGGCATCGTGTTCATCGGCCTGAAGCCGTTCGACGAGCGGCGATCAAACGACCTGTCCGGCGGCGCCATCGCGGCGGAGGTGAACAAGCGCCTGGGCGCCATCCAGGACGCCTTCATCATGGTGTTCCCGCCGCCGCCCGTGAACGGCCTGGGCACCATCGGCGGCTTCAAGATGATGATCGAGGACCGCGGCAACCTGGGCTACGATGCGCTGTACAAGGCCACGCAGGCGCTGCAGACGAAGGCGTGGCAGGAGCCCCAACTGGCGGGCGTCTTTTCCAGCTACCAGATCAACGTGCCGCAGCTGTTCGCCGACATCGACCGCACCCGCGCCAAGCAGCTCGGCGTGCCGCTGCAGACGGTCTACCAGACCTTGCAGATCAACCTCGGTTCGCTGTACGTCAACGACTTCAACCAGTTCGGCCGCACCTACCAGGTCGTCGTGCAGGCCGACGCGGCGTTCCGCTCTCAGCGCGAGCAGATCTCGCAGCTGAAGGTGCGCAACGACAAGGGCGAGATGATTCCGCTGGCGTCGCTGATGCGCATCTCCGACACGTACGGCCCGGACATGGTCAACCGCTACAACGCCTACCTGGCGGCGGACATCAGCGGCGGCGGCGCGCCGGGCGTCTCGTCCGGCCAGGCCCAGGTGGCGATGACGAAGCTGGCGCAGGACACGCTGCCGAAGGGGATCACATTCGAGTGGACCGACCTGACGTACCAGGAAATCCTGGCCGGGAACACGATGGTCTACGTGTTCCCCTGTGCGTGCTGCTGGTGTTCCTCGTGCTGGCCGCGCAATATGAAAGCTGGACCTTGCCGCTGGCCGTGATCCTGATCGTGCCCATGTCGATCCTGTGCGCCCTTGTCGGCGTGAAGGTGACGGGTGGCGACAACAATGTATTTACCCAGATTGCGCTGTTCGTGCTGGTGGGGCTGGCCTCGAAAAACGCCATCCTGATCGTCGAATTCGCGCGCGAACTGGAGGATCACGGCCGCACCGTCCTCGAGGCCGCGCTGGAAGCATGCCGGCTGCGGCTGCGACCCATCCTGATGACGTCCATCGCGTTCATCATGGGCGTGCTGCCACTGGTGTTCTCGAGCGGCGCGGGCGCCGAGATGCGCCACGCGATGGGCGTGGCCGTGTTCGCGGGGATGCTGGGCGTGACGTTCTTCGGGCTGTTCCTCACTCCCCTGTTCTACGTTCTGCTGCGGACGTTGGCGCTGCGGCTGTCGCACAATGCGCCGCACAAGCGGCACCATGCCGATACGGGACTGGGCGGCGCGAAAGATCCCGGCTGATCGGGGGCTGGCTCCTCGCGTGCAAAGGCGCCTGTTCCCGACAGCTGTACAGCCGCCGCCGTTCGCTGAGGTCAGGCCGCGATCGGCATCGCCCCAACCCCGTAATGGCGCGCATAGCGGGCGTCCAGGTTCGCCAGCGGGAGCAGCACGAACAGGTCGGCGCTGTCGAAGTCCGGGTCCCAGGCCGGGTCGCCGCAAATCCAGGCGCCGGAGCGCAGATAGCCTTTGAGCAGCGGCGGTATCTGCGGCACCGCTGCCGGCGTCAGTTTCTGATATGGAAAAGGCAGATGGGGCGTGACCCGGAACTCCGCCGGCGCCAGATGGGTGGCACGCAGCTTGTCGTAGACCGCGACGGCGTTATGGCCGCCGTCGGCCAGACCGATGCTGGCGCAGCCAGCGAAGTAATCGCAGTTCTGCCGCTGCACATAATCGACCAGGCCTGCCCACAGCAGCATCAGCACGCTGCCGCCGCGATAGTCCGGATCGATGCAGGCGCGGCCCGCTTCAACCATGCGGCCACGCAGGCCGTTCAGGCGGCTCATGTCGAACTCGCCTTCCGAATACACGCGGCCGATGCGGCGCGCGCCCGTGGGGCTGAGCAGGCGGTAGGTGCCCACCACCTCCATGGTGTCGGCATCGCGCACGATCAGGTGATCGCAATGGTCGTCGAATTCGTCGCTGTCCAGGCCATCGGCGCGCATCAGCGCCGATAGTCCCATGTCTTCGACAAACAGCCGATAGCGCAGGCGCTGCACCGCGCGCACGTCCTGCTGCGTGGTGGCCATGCCGAGAACCAGGCGGGGCGCTGCGGCGGCCCGCGCGGCCGGTGCCGCGATCGCCAGGGCGTCAGTGAGTTGCATGCTTCGTCTCCCGAGTTAAGACGAAGCCCAGCGTAACGCCGCTTTACTTCATGCCGATGACAACCCTATGTCGGCTCGGTGACATCAATCCTTCTTCGGGCGGCCCGTCTTCAGCTGCGGCAGCGACGCCAGCACGCTTTGCAGCGTGGCCATGTCGATCTGGCTGATCAGGGCGACGCCGATGCGCAGCAGTTCGCTCTTGCGAATTTCGAAGCCGGCCTTCAGGCAGGCTTTCTTGACCTGGCCCAGCACCGCGTATTCCGCTTCCGGCATGGTGAAGCTGTCGCGCACGAGGCGATCCTTGCCTGGCTTGGCTGCCGCAGCAACGGCACGTTCCGGCTTGGCGGCCCTGGTCGCCTTTGGCGCCGCCGCAGGGGTGGCCGGCTTGGCCTTGCCTGGTGCGGCTTCCTTGTCCGCCTTGGTCGTGGCTTTTTTCGGCGCGGCCTTTGTCGTTTCCTTCTCTTCCTTCTCTTTCGCAGCGGCCGGCGCTTTCGCTTTCGCGGCCTTCGCCTTTGCTGCCGGTTGCGCCGCCTCCTCGCCTGACTTGGCCGCTTTCGCACCGGCTTTCGGTGCCTTCGCACCGGCCTGGGGCGCTTTCACCTTCGGCGCTGCCTTCGCGGGGGCCTTCGGTACCGGCGCTGCAGCCGGCTCGGTTGGCGCCACCGCTGCCTTGACCTTCATGGCACGGGCGATAGGCGCCAGTGCAGGCGCATCGGCCGGGACGGCCGCTTCCGATGCTTCCGCCGCCACCGTGCCAACCGGCTGGGCGCTCTTGCGCGCGGATGGCTTGCGTGCAGCAGGTTTGCGCGGCGTTTCCAGCGCTGCGGCGCCGGCGGCGCCGGTCAAGGTGACGGTGTCGGTGCTGGTGGCATCAGGCGCCGCCGCGGCGGCTTTGGTCGATTTCAGGGCGTTCATGCGTACTCCGGAGAATATAACGATATAAACAGTATAGCCATTTTCTGGATTTCCGGCACTAAAGCTTACATTTTTTACGCTACCGGACGGCCGGCCAATACCACAGGGAGGGCCACCTTTCCTTGCAATGCCTGCCCAAAAAAGCCTGCGTGGCTGCGTCGCTCACAGCCAGCGTTCCAGGGTGGCGTGCAGGCGCTCCGGCTCCACCGGCTTGGCAAGGACCGCCGTGGCGCCGGCGGCAAGCGCGCGGGCAGTGTCTTCGGGGGCGTCATGCGCCGACAGGAACACGACCGGCAGGTGCGCCAGGCGCGGTGTGGCGCGGATGCGGCGGCACACCTCGTAGCCGTCCAGTCCCGGCATCACGACATCGAGCAGCACCAGATCGACCGTTGTCCCCCGCAGCACGCGCAGCGCCGCTTCGCCACTGACAGCCACCTTCATGTCGTACGCTCCTTTCAGCAGTGCGCACAGCGCCATGATGCTGTCGGGCGCGTCGTCGACCACGAGGATCGTGCGCCGGCCGTCCGTCATGGCAGCCCGCCCGGCTCGTCGCCGGCGCCCTCGTTGACGATTTCGTCGGCCAGGATGCCCGTCTCCAGCACGCGATGCGCCGCCTCGAAGTCATAGCGGCCGATCTGCGCGGCGAGCCGCTCCAGCAGCGCCGGCGCCAGCACGGCGGCCAGCGCGGGCCGCACGCTGTCGAAGTAGTCGACACTGTCGGCATTGAACGCGGCCAGCAGGCCCGCCAGGTGGGCCACCGCCTCGGCAGGCCGGACCGCCGCCGTGCGCCCCCCTTCGGCCGGCCCCGCTGTCGCCTCGTCCCAGCGGCCCGCCGCGAAGCGGGCATCCAGCGACGTGACCGCCACGTCCAGCGCCACTTTCAGTTCGTTCAGCAGCACGGGCGCGGGCGCCGCGCCCTCGGCCAGCGCCACCTCGACTTCGCGCGCCGCCGCCTCGACCGCATTGGCGCCCACGTTGCCGGCCACGCCGCGCAAGGTATGCACGCGCTGACGCGCCTCCTCGCGGCGGCCGGCATCCAGCGCCGCCATCACCGTCTCGGCCGCGTCACGTTGCGAATGGCGGAACCGCTCCAGCAGCTGCAGATACAACACCTGATTGCCCGCCACGTGGCGCAGGCCGCGGCTCGTGTCAATGCCCGCCAGTTCCGGCAGCCCCGCTCCGCTGCGAGGCCGCGGCAGCGCCGGCGGCGCCGGCAGCATCGGCCGCCCCAGCCAGCGTGACAAGGTGGCATACAGCCGGTCCGGGTCGATCGGCTTGGTCAGGTAATCCTGCATGCCTTCGGCCAGGCAGCGCTCGCGCACGTCCGCCAGCGCGTGCGCCGTCATGGCAATGACGGGCGTGCGGTCGAAGCGCTTGTCGCGGCGCAGCGCCAGCGTGGTTTCGTGCCCGTCCAGCATCGGCATTTCCAGGTCCACCAGCACCAGGTCGTAGCGGTCCGGCCCTGCCTGCGCCAGCCGGTCCAGCGCTTCGCGGCCGTTGCCGGCAATATCCACCTCGATGCCCTGCACGCCCATCAGTTCCGCCGCCACCTGCTGGTTGACAGGATTGTCCTCCACCAGCAGCACGCGCGCCGTCACGGCCGGCGGTGCCGGCGGCGTCAGCGACCCGGCCGCCGGGGCCGGCGTGAACAGCGTGACCAGCGTCTGCACCAGTGCCGTGTGCGTGACTGGCTTGAACAGGAAGCCGGCAAAGCCGGCCGCTTCCGCCTCGCGCTGCGTTTCGTCGCGGCCGAATGCCGTCACCAGCACCAGCGCGGGACGCCGGCGCAACGCCAGCGCGGCGATGCGCCGGGCCAGTGCGATGCCGTCCACGCCCGGCATCAACCAGTCGGTCAGCACCAGCGCGTACGGGTCCCCGGCTTCCTGCGCTTCCACCAATGCCTCCAGCGCCGCCGCGCCGTCGCCGGCCGTATCGGCCCGTACCGGCAGCGCGCGCATCGCCTCGCACAGCACGTCGAGCGCCAGCGTGTTGTCGTCGACGAGCAGTACGCGCGCGCCCGTCAGCGCCTGCGGCACCGGCGGCGGTGGCGGCGGGTCCTCGACTAGCGGCAGTTCCAGGTCGAAGGCGAAGACGGAGCCGCGGCCTTCCTCGCTGGCGACGGCAATGGTGCCTCCCATCAGCCGCACCAGCTGCTGCGAGATCGACAGACCCAGTCCCGTGCCGCCGAACTGGCGCGTGGTGGAACCGCCCGCCTGGCCGAACGCGCGGAACAGCCTGGCCTTCTGCCCGGCGGACATGCCGATGCCGGTGTCGCGCACGGCAAAGCGCAGCACCACGCGGCCGGGGGTGTCGCGCCTTATCTGGCGGCACGACAGTTCCAGCTCGCCGGACTGCGTGAACTTGACACCGTTGTTGATCAGGTTGATGAGCACCTGGCCCAGGCGCAGCGGGTCGCCGCACAGGTGGCGCGGCACGGCGGGCGGCACGTCGAACAGGAATTCGAGCCCCTTGTCGGCCGCCTTCTGGCTCGTCACGCTGGCCACGTTGGCCAGCACCTCGTCCAGGAAGAACGGCACCTCCTCCACTTCCAGGCGGCCGGCCTCGATCTTGGAAAAGTCCAGGATATCGTTGATGATGCCCAGGAGGCCCATGGCGGCGCGGTGGATCTTGTTGACGTAGTCGTGCTGCTTGGGCGACAGGTCCGTGCGCAGTGCCAGGTAGGCCATGCCGATGATGGCGCTCATCGGCGTACGGATCTCATGGCTCATATTGGCGAGGAATTCGGACTTGGCCAGGTTGGCCGCCTCCGCCTTGACGTTGGCCGCCACCAGTTTCTGTTCGCGCTCGCGCCGGTCGCTGATGTCGCGCACGAAGCCGCAGAACTCGAAGTTGTCCATGCCGTCCAGCGCGATGCGCGTGATCGACAGCTCGACGGGGAATTCGCTGCCGTCGCTGCGCAGCGCCTCCACCTCGATGCGGCGGTCCAGCACTTCGCCGCGCCCTTCGCCGGCCAGGTAATAGCGCATGCCGCGGCGGTGGTCCTCGCGGTAGCGCGGCGGGATGATCAACGCATCGAGCTGCTGGCCGAGCGCATCGTCGCGGCGCCAGCCGAAGATCAGCTCCGCCTGCCGGTTCCAGCCGGCGACGCGGCCGTGCCGGTCCATCGTGATGACGGCATCCAGCGCCGTGTCGATGATGGCCTGGATCTTGCGCTCGCTGTCGCGCGCCATCTGCATCGTCAGCTTCAGGTCGTGCGTGCGCGCGTCGATCTTCGTTTCCAGGTCGCCGTTCAGTTCCCGCAGTTCGCTTTCGGCATCGCGCAGGCGGGTCAGCGTGTCGCGGAAGCTGCGCACGGCGGCGGACAGCCGGCCCACCTGGTCGGACCGGCCGATGCCGGACAGCTGGATGTCGGTCCTGCCCTGCGCGAGTTTTTCCAGGGATTTCTGGATATCGGCGAATGGGCGCGCGGCCTTGCGCGCCACCAGGAAGATCGAACCGACGATCGTCAGCGCCAGCAGCAGGTTGACGACCAGCGCCTGCATCAGCTGGTGGCGCAGATCGCGTTCCGCCTCCTGGCGCGAGTACGCGATATCGAGTGCGCCCACGAGGTAATTGCGGGTGCCGTCCTGGAACGTGATGTCGCGGTGCACGGCAATGGCCTTGCGCGGATCGATGCGCGGGGCCGAGAAGCCCGCCATTTCGCCGCCGTTGGGTGCCAGTACCCGTAGCATCAGCACTTCCGGCGTGCCGCGCATCGCATCGACGACGCTGCTGACGGCGGCGCTGTTGATGTCGAACAGCGGGCGCGCCAGTGCCTGCGCCAGTACCGTGGCAAGGCGGTCCGACCGCTCCTCCAGCCGCAGCTCGGCCTGCGCGCGCAAGGTGTACAGGGCGTACGTGGTGTAGGCGGCAGTGGACAGCGCCACGGCCAGGAAGATCGATACGCCCAGACGCAGCAGGATATCGCGCCGCCACTTGTCGCGCAGGCGCCCCATGCGGGTGGCGGCCAGCCAGGTCAGGAATGTCTGCATCAGCGGCGCGCACCCCTGCTGTCGGCGCGCTCCAGCTGTCGATAGGCGGGACCGTTACGCACCTGCTCGATGGTGGCCCAGATCCTCTGCGCCAGCGCGGGCTGCTTCTCCACCAGGGCGTGCGACAGCATCAGGAAGTACGGCTTCTCCACCAGCGGGATGGGGCAGGCCTCGATCTGCGGCCCGTACGGCCCGTCCAGCAAGGTGCGGGCATCGCTGCCGCCGAGGGCGGCGCCGGCCACGCGGCCGGCCAGCAGCTTGCGGATCAGTTCATCGGAGCGCTGGCTGCCCTCGTCCACCGTCACGTTCAGGCTGCGCAGCTGGTCGGTGATGGAATACCCGAGCTGGGCACCGATGGCGCCGTCGACATTGCGCAGCGCCTTGCCGTCCCAGTCCAGCGCCGAGCCCTTGCGGCGCAGCAGGACGTAGCGGTCGATGTGCATGCGTTTCGATGGGTCGGGCGTGGCACCGCCGGGATACTGGCCCAGCTCGAGCCGGTCCGGCTTGAAGCTGACGGCAAACACGCCGTCCACGGCATTGGCCTTCAGCAGCGCGAGGCAGCGCTTGAACGGCATGCTCTGGAAGTTGAACGCCACGCCGGCGCGCTCGGCGACGAGGCGCAACAGGTCGAAGTTCAGGCCCTCGCCCGCCTGCGTGCGCCAGGGCCGCACGTCCGCCCGTTCGTAGCACAGCGTGATGATGGGTGTCCCCTCCTGCGCCGGCGCCGCGTGCGACGGCATGGGGAAAGCCAGCACAAGAGCGGCCAGCAAAAGTGCCGGCAGCCTGCCGGCCCGGCCCCCTATCGCGGTTTCCGCCCTGTTGTGCACCATGATGCCTCCACTTTCGTTCCACTGCCGAGCCGTGCCGGAGCGCGGCAAGAGTGGTGAAACCTATAGTGTAAGCAAAATTACAAGGAAGCGGAACGTTCTTGCTGACAATATATTTTGTGAGCTTTTACCCACAGAACGGCATTGTCAGCCAATGCGCACAGCCAGGTCGACGCCGACTTCGTCCCAGTGTTCCTGTTCCTTCTCGATCCAGTACGACAGCGTGGGATGGTCGGCCACCCACTCGCGTGCCAGTTCCAGTTCGATGCGGTTCTTCATGCGCAGGCGCGGCGCGGCCGTGGCGACGTCGATGCGGGCGTGCATGAACACGATCGCCAGGCGCAGCGCGACGACGGCACGGGCGAAGTCGCCGTCCGCCAGGAACTCCTCGACCTTGCGCAGGTTGCCCTTCTGCGCCAGCGCCAGTCGGCTCATGGTCTTCTGCTCGCGCGTGGTGAAGCCAGGCAGATCGGCGTTCTCGATGATGTAGGCCGTGTGCTTGTGGTAGCCCGTCTGCGAAACGGCCATGCCCAGTTCGTGCAGCAGCGCACTCCAGCGCAGCAGCCGGCCCGCCGCGTCGCCGCCCGGCCTGAGCTGCTCGAGCAAGGCTGCGGCGTCGTCGGCCACGCGGGCGGCGCGCACCGTGTCGACACCGAACTTCTGCGCGAACGCGCGCACGGACTCGTCGCGCCGGTCGCGCCGCATCGAGCGCTGGTACAGGTCCCACATCACGCCCATGCGCAGCCCCGCCTCGATCGGCTCGATCGCCTCGATGCCCAGCTCGTGCATCACGCCGATCAGGATGGCCAGCCCGCCGACGATGGTGCCGGCGCGGTCCGGCCGCAGGCCCGGGATGTCGATCCTGCTCACGTGGCCGATGCCGACGAATCGCGCCTTCAGCGCCTCCAGGCTGGCGGGCGTGACGCCCCTGGCGGGGCAGCCCTTGTCGAGGCCATTCTTGTCGATCACATCGGCAATGGCCCGGATCGTGCCGGACGAGCCATACGCGCGCCGCCAGAACTGCGGATGATACGGCGGCGCGCCATCTTCAAAGATGCTGCGCGCCGACAGGATCGCCGCCTCGAACGACGGGCCGTCGATGCGCCCGCCGATAAAGAACGACAGGCTTTGCCGCACGCTGCCCACGCTGAACGATTCGACCCGCTCGATATCGCCGCCGCGGCCCAGGATCAGCTCGGTGGAGCCGCCGCCGATATCGACCACCAGGCGCCGCTCGGCCGGCTGCGCCAGCGCGTTTGCCACGCCCATATAGATCAGGCGCCCTTCTTCCTCGCCAGAAATGATTTCGATGGGATAGCCGATCGCCGCTTCCGCCTGCGGCAGGAAGGTGGCGATATTGTTCGCCTGCCGCATCGTCGACGTGGCGACGACACGCACCGCCTCCAGCTCGTAGCCGGCCAGCGTGACGGCGAAACTGTGCAGGCACGCCAGCGCGCGCGCCATGGCGTCCGGCGTCAGGTTGCCATCCGCGTCCAGCCCGGCCGCCAGCCGGATCGGCTCGCGCACGCTTTTCAGCACACGGATTGCGTCGCCGTCATGGCTGCCAATGGAGAACCGGAAACTGTTCGACCCGAGGTCGACCG
Source organism: Pseudoduganella plicata (assembly GCF_004421005.1). Taxonomy (NCBI): domain Bacteria; kingdom Pseudomonadati; phylum Pseudomonadota; class Betaproteobacteria; order Burkholderiales; family Oxalobacteraceae; genus Pseudoduganella; species Pseudoduganella plicata. The sequence goes on along the minus strand of NZ_CP038026.1, from coordinate 5,745,571 downwards.
CTGCATACATGGAGGAATCCATTTATATCGTTTATATTGAAAATCCTACCACATTAGAACCCGTTGATGACGGGATGATGACATCACGCCTGGCGGTTGCGCGGGCTGTCATCCGTGGCAGGGTGGGGATCCGCGGGGGTGGCCTCGTCCGCGGCGACGACCGCATTGCGGCCGCGCAGCTTGGCAGCCTGCAGCGCCTCGTCGGCGCGCTTGAACAGGCTGACGGTGCTGTCCTCGGCACGGATCGTCGTCACGCCCATGCTGGCGGTCAGGTTGATGACGGCGCGCTCGGCCTTGACGGGCAACGCCGCGACGGCCGCGCGGATCCGTTCGGCCACCAGCGACGCCTCCGCCAGCCCCGTGCGCGGCAGCAGCAGCGCGAACTCGGCACCACCCAGGCGGCCGATCATGTCGGCTTCGCGCAACTGGCGCCGCACGGCATCGACAATCGCCTTCAGCACGACGTCGCCGACGCCGTGGCCGTAATGGTCGTTGACCCGCTTGAAACCGTCGAGGTTGAGAATCACGATGGCCGTCGGCAGGCCGGGGCGCCGCGCCAGCGCCAGCCATGGCGCCAGGCCCTGGTAGAAGCCCCGGCGGTTGGGCACGTCCGTCAGCGTGTCGACGGTTTCCAGCCGGTCGAGCTCTCCCTGCAGCCGGTCGCGGCCCAGGAGCAGGTAGCCGGTGGCGTTGACGAACAGGCCCGCCAGCAGGATCGTCAACACGGTGGACAACGGGTCCGGCGCGACGGGCAGCCAGCCGGGTTGCAGCGCGGCCGCGGCGGCGGCGAGCGGCAGCACGGCCAGCAGCACGTTCGTCACGGCGAGCAGGCGGCGCAGCAGGCTGGCACCGATCCAGTCGCGTGCCAGCGCGGCGGCGCCGGACAGGCCGAATCCGGCCGTGATGGCCGCCAGCATCAGCGCGATCCACGGTCCCGCGGCCGCCGCAGCGGCGCTCTGGCGTCCGAACAGGAAATTGACGGCGATGTACACGCCGGCCGCGAGCCACAATGCGCGCATCAGCAGCCGGCGCGCACCGGGCCGGCCCGTGACCGTCCAGAATGCGGCGGCATCCATTGCCGTGCCGCCGACCAGCAATGCCAGCCCGAGCGGCCCCGAGACGGGTGTCGGCAGCACTTCACGCAGGGCGAGGATCAGCCAGCCGGCGCCCTGGCACAAGCGGGCCACGCCGAAGGCGACATGCCCTGTGGGCCGGCGCCGGCCGATGCCATGGCACAACAGCACGCCGTACAGCGCCAGGTTGCCCAGTGCCAGCGTGGCGATCAGCGTCCGGCTGTCCATGGCGCCGTCAGACTTCGTGTTCGACGTTGCTGCTGCCGTCGCCCACCTTGCTGGCCCAGGCCTGCAGGAAGAAGGCTTTTTCGTCGTCGCCGGGCGCGTCGTGCCAGAACACGATCAGCGTGCCCTTGTGATCGTGCAACTGGCTGACTTTCTCGATGAAGTGCTGCTTGCCCGCGGCATCGGCCAGCGCGGCCACATAACCATATACGCGGTTGAGCCGCTCGACGCGGTCCGGTTCGGTCGCGCTGTTGGTGGCGGTAATGGTCGGGTGGTCCAGAAACATGAATGATCTCCATCGGGCCGCGCGGCCCTGCCGTTGAGGCAATGTACCGATAAATCGGAATCGTGTAAATTGAGCTGCCGGCGCCCGCGGGCGCCGGCGAGCCCGAGAGCTTAGCAGAACCTTCACTCCGATAACAAGCCGAGTACGAGCTGAATACATGCCTACCGCCTCCGAACACCGTCCCCTGATCCGGCGCCACAAGGGCCGCCTCACGCTGGAATTCGCGCCGGGCGAGGTGCAGAGCGAGATGGACCTGCGCGATCCCGACCGGCTCGTGCTGGCGTATGCCCGGGCAATGATGTGCTTCGTGCTGTTCAAACCGGCCCCCGCGCATATCGTCATGGTCGGCCTGGGCGGCGGCTCGCTGGCCAAGTTCTGCCACCGCTACCTGCCTGCCAGCCGCATCACCGTGCTGGAACTGCGGGCCGACGTCATCGCCCTGCGCGACAGCTTCGCGGTGCCGCCCGACAGCGAACGTTTTCGTATCCTGCACGTGGACGCGGCGACGCACATGCCGTGCCTGGCCGGCAGTGCCGACGTGCTGCTGGTGGACGGCTTCGACGTCGACGGCCTGCCGGAGGCGCTGGCCAGCGTCCGTTTTTTCCGGGACTGCCGTCGCGCGCTGCGCCCGGACGGCGTAATGGCGACGAATCTGTTCAGCTACGATCCCCGCTTTCACACGATGCTGCGCCGGCTGCGCACGGCCTTCGGCGGCCACGTGGGCCAGTTGCGCGGCATCGCCGGCAATAACCGCATCCTGTTCGCGCACCGGCATACCGCCCGCGTCACCCCCGCCGGCATGCTGATGCGGCGGCTCGTCGCATGGGGCAGCCCGTGGCCCCTGCTGGGATTCGGCTGGTGTAACCGTCTCCTGGCGCATCAGGTCGTGGCGCGGCTGCGCTACCCGCAATGATGCGTGCCGTCTAAGTGCGTGAAGACAACAGATAATTCTCTGAAGATACGTTTTTGATCGGCAGCCGCCCCGTTTTATGCCACACTGACGTGCTATCGTCATTTACCCGGGAATTGCATGCTCCGCCGTCTGTCCTCCAGCATCTCCGCGGCGGCGGTGTTGACGCTCCTGGCGGGCCTGACCGTCACCGGGGGTCTGTTCTATGCCGTCAGCGCCCTTGAATACAGCAAGGCCACGCTCAGCTTCCAGCAGCGCGTCAACGTGCGCGTGGCCGCGCTGCGGCGCGGGCTGGACGACGCGGTCGAGGTCCTGACGGTGACTAACCAGCTGTTCCGCACCCTGCCGCCGACGGCGGTCACGCGCGAGCAGTTCCGTTCATTCACTCACCCGTTGCTGCAGCGCTATCCGTTCATCCAGTCGTTCACCTGGCATCGGGTGCTGCCGCACAGCGGGCGGGCGGCGTGGGAAGCGCAGGCGCGCCGCACCTTCCCCGGCGCGGCCGTCAGCGCCATCGCACAAGGGCGCTTCGTGCCGGCACCGGTGCGGCCGTTTTACAACATTACCGATTATTTCGAACCGTTCGAGCCGAATCGCGCCGTGCTGGGCCTCGACGTGGGCCCGCTGCCGCAGACGGCGCTGACCATCGAGCGCATCCTGCGCACGGGCAAACCGGCGGCGACGGCGCTGATCAGCCTTGCCGAGAATCCCGTGCAGCGCGACACGTTCATCATTCTCATGCCCCTGTACCGCCCCGGCGCCGCCGTCGATACGCCTGCGCAGCGGCACGAGGCGTGGGTGGGCGACACCGCTGCCATGATCCACGCGCCGCAACTGGTGCAGAAGATCTTCCAGTCGGCCGGGCTGCTGGAAGACGCCGGACTGGCGCTGCGCGTGTACGCCGGCGACAGCGCCGCACCCACGCTCGTGTACGCGAACGGCACCGGCGAAGCGGCGGCGCGGGAGAGCTGGCTGCCACGCTGGCTGGATATGCGCCTGCGCGACCGTGAGACCCGCGGGTTCGACGTGCTGGGCATGACGTGGCAGGTGCGGGCCGACGCCCTGCCCCGCCCGTTCCTGGCCGATCATCTGGGGTCGCTGTCGACGCTGGTGGGCGGCATCCTGTTCAGCATCCTGGGCGCCGCGCTGATGCAGACGCTGGCGCAGCGCTCGCGCCGGGTCCAGTGGCTGGTCGACGCCCGCACGGCCGACCTGCGCAGCGCCAACGAGAAACTGAACGCGGACGTGGCCGCGCGCAAGCGCACCGAACGGGCGCTGCAGGAAAGCGAGCACCGTTTCCGGCGCCTGCTGGCGCTGTCGTCGGACTGGTACTGGGAGCAGGACGTCAACTTCTGCTTCACCAATATCACCAACGGCTTCTTTGAAAAGGGCCGGCTCGAGCGCGACGACTATATCGGCCGCACGCGCTGGCACAGTCACCCGGCGATGCTGGACACGTCATGGGGCCGAGCCCACATGGCGCAGCTGGAAGCGCGGCTGCCGTTCGCCAACCTCGAATATCCGATCGAAGGCAAGGATGGCGTGTCGCGCTGGTTCACCACAAACGGCGAGCCGGTGTACGACGCGCACGGCGAGTTCCGCGGCTACCGCGGCACGGGCAGCGAAATCACGGAACGCAAACTGGCCGAACAGCGCATCCAGCACATCGCCCATCACGATGCGCTGACCGGACTGCCGAACCGCGTGCTGCTGCAGGACCGCCTGACGCAGGCAGTGGCTTACTCCAACCGCAGCGGCCATCCGCTGTGGGTGCTGCTGATCGACCTGGACCGCTTCAAGTTCGTCAACGACACGCTGGGCCACAAGGCCGGCGACGAGCTGCTCAAGACCATCGCGGCGCGCCTGCAGGCGACGGTGCGCGAAAGCGACACGGTGGCGCGGCTGTCCGGCGACGAGTTCGTGGCCATCCTCAGCGAGTACCCGGAGCAGTCGCTGTCGCCGGACGTGGTCGGACGGATCATGCGCGCGCTCGCGTTGCCGGTGGACCTGGACGGCAAGGAATTGTTCGTCACCTGCAGCATTGGCGTGGCGGTCCACGAAGGCATCGGCACGCCGGCGCAGCACCTGATCGAGCATGCCGACATCGCCATGTACTCGGCCAAGAAGCTGGGCCGCAACTGCTTCCAGTTCTATGAAAGCTCGATGAACGAGGAAGCGCAGGAGCGCCTGCGCATCGAGAGCGCGCTGCGCAACGCGCTGGAGCGCGAGCAATTCGTGCTGCATTACCAGCCGCAGCTCGACCTGGCGAGCGGGCGCATCGTGGGCGTGGAGGCACTGCTGCGCTGGCAGCATCCGGAGCTGGGCACCGTGCCGCCGCAGCGCTTCATCGGGCTTGCCGAGGAAACGGGCCTGATCGTGCCGATCGGCGCGTGGGTCATGCGCACCGCGTGCGCGCAGGCGAGAAAGTGGCACGATGCGGGCCTGGCGCCGCTGCGCATGGCGGTCAACCTCTCGCCGCGCCAGTTCGCGCAGCCGGACCTGGTCGCATCGATTGCCGCCGTGCTGGAAGAGACGGGCCTGCCGCCGGCGGCGCTGGAGCTGGAACTGACGGAGGGGCTGTTCGTGGACGACGTGGCGCAGGCCGTGGCGCTGCTGCACGAGCTGAAGGCCCTGGGCGTGGCGCTGTCGATCGACGACTTCGGCACGGGCTATTCGAGCCTGTCGTACCTGCGCACCTTCCCCATCGACGTGCTCAAGATCGACCGTTCCTTCGTCGGCAGGATCGACGACGATGCCGACCAGGCAGCGATCGTGGTCTCCATCATCGCGCTGGCGCATAACCTGCACCTGAAGGTCATCGCCGAAGGCGTCGAGACGGCCGGCCAGCTGGCCTTCCTGCGCGCGCACGACTGCGACCAGGCGCAGGGATATTATCTCAGCCGCCCCGTGCCGGCGGCCGAGTTTCGCGAGCTGTGGCCGGCGGAGCAGACTGTCGCCTGAGACGACCGGGGGCGGTCGTATGGACCGGGGACCGCGGTGCCTGTCCCCGCCGTGCTGCCTCCCCATCGGGCATCGGACGCCCGTTGAAAACCGGGGCCGGTCCCCTCGCGGTGCCAACGGCCAGTACAAGCCCCGCGACCTGCCGGGGACAGACCCCAGGTTACTGGCCCTTCGCCTTGTTCTTCGCTCCATGCAGCGCCAGCCGCGCGGCCTTGCGCGCTTCGGCCTGTTCGAAGCGTGCCTTCTGCTCGGGCGTTTCCGGCACCAGCGGCGGCACGGCGACGGGCTTGCGGTCCTTGTCCACGGCCACCATCGTGAAGTAGCAGCTGTTCGCGTGGCGCACGAGGCGCTGCTGGATGTTTTCCGTCACCACGCGGATGCCCACCTCCATCGACGTGCGCCCCGTGTAGTTCACGGATGCCAGGAACGTCACCAGTTCGCCCACGTGGATCGGCTGCAGGAACATCACCTGGTCGACGGACAGCGTGACGACGTAGCTGCCCGAATAGCGGCTGGCGCAGGCATAGGCCACGCTGTCGAGGAACTTCAGGATCGTGCCGCCGTGGACATTGCCGGAGAAATTGGCCATGTCGGGGGTCATCAGGACCGTCATCGTCAGCTCGTGGGCCGACCAGTGCATTGCGCTTTCCATCGTTTCTTCCCGGGTAAAAGTAACCTGCTTGCAAGTATTTTATCTTAACAACGCTGCCGCCATGACGTATCCTCCCTCCGTTGATAACAATGAAAGGGCACACCATGGGGTGGAAACTACGGACCAGGCTGGCGGCGGCCTGCGCGGCCTTCGGCCTGGCCGCATCGGCACAGGCGGCGTTCACGGCCGACCAGGTCAAATCGTTTACGCTGCCGAACGGGATGAAGTTCATCGTCCTGGAAAGCAGCGCGATTCCGAACGCGAACATGTACACGTTCTGGAAGGTCGGCTCGCGCAACGAGGCGCCCGGCACGACCGGTCTGTCGCACTTCTTCGAACACATGATGTTCAACGGCTCGAAGAACTACGGCCCGAAGATGTTCGACCGCACCATGGAAGCGAACGGCGGCAGCAATAACGCCTACACCAGCAGCGACGTGACGGTGTACCAGGACTGGTTCCCCGCCTCGTCCCTCGAGACGATCTTCAAGCTCGAAAGCGACCGCATTGCGCACCTGACGATCGACCCGAAGATGGTCGAAAGCGAGCGCGGTGTCGTGCTGTCCGAGCGCAGCACGGGGCTGGAGAATTCCAACATCCGCATGCTGATGGAAGACCTGAACAGCGTGGCCTTCAGCGCCCACCCGTATTCCTGGCCCGTGATCGGCTTCGAGTCGGACATCAAGGCATGGACGCAGCAGGATCTGGTCAACTACTTCCGCACCTACTACGCCCCCAACAACGCGGTGTCCGTCATCGTCGGCGACGTCAAGGCCGAGCAGGTCAGGACGCTGGCCACGCGCTACTTCGGCGCGATCCCGAAACGCCCGCTGCCCCCGGCCGTGAAGACCGTGGAGCCGGAACAGAAAGGCGAGCGCCGGCTGTTCGTCGCCAAGCCTTCCGCCACCTCGGCCAACCTGATGGTGGCGTACAAGGCGCCGGCGGCCGACAGCGCCGACCACTACGCCCTGGACGTGCTGCAAAGCCTGCTCACGGAAGGCAAGACGTCGCGCCTGTACAAGGCGCTGGTGGAAAAGCAACTGGCCACGTCCGTGGGCGCCGACGCGACCGACGGCTTCGACCCCGGCCTGTTCTACGTGTTCGCGGTCGCCGCCAACGGCGTCGACGCCGCGAAGGTCGAGAAGGCGCTGCTGGCGGAACTCGACAACGTCGTGAAGAACGGCGTCACGCCGGAGGAGCTGGCCAAGGTCAGGAACATCAAGCTGGTGAACCTGTACCGCCTGCAGGAGACCATCAACGGCAAGGCCCAGCAGCTGGGCAATTACGAAGTGTTCTACGGCGGCTACGCGAAACTGTTCGACGCGCCTGCGGCGTACCAGAAACTGACGCCGGCCGACATCCAGGCCGTGGCCGCGAAATACCTGAAAAAAGCGCAGCGCACCATCGGCGTGCTGGCGGCGAAGGAGGAATGATGAAATACATGATGACCGGCGGCGCAATGCTGTGCGCCCTCGCCACGGCGCATGGCGCTCAATTCAAGCTGCCGCAGTTCGAGACGACGAAGCTGCCGAACGGCCTGACCGTGATGCTGATGGAGCGCCACGAAGTCCCGCTGATCTCCGTGCGCGCCGTCGTCCGTGCGGGCGCCGTCAACGACGGGCCGCAGGCGGGCCTGGCCAACCTGACGGGCGACGCCATCCTGCTGGGCAGCACAAAGCACGACAAGAAGGCCATCGACGAGGCGTTCGACTTCCGCGGCGCCACGCTGGCGGGCGGCGGCGCCACCGAGCAGACGACGGTGCAGGCCAACTTTGCCAGGGCCGACGCACCCGCCCTGCTGCCGCTGTTCGCTGAAATCGTCCAGCAGCCCGGCTTCGACAACGCGGAACTGGACAAGCTGCGCGCGCGCAAGGTCAGCGGCCTGAAACAGGCCAAGGAAAGCCCACGCCAGGTTGCCGGTATTTACTATCGCAGCATGCTGTTCGGCGATGCGCCGTACGCCAACCCGCCGGGCGGCACCGTCGCCAGTCTGCAGGCGCTGAAGCAGGCCGACGTCAAGAGCTTCCACGGCCGCTACTTCCGGCCCGATAACGCGGCCATCGTCGTCGTTGGCGACTTCCAGCCGGCCGAGATGAAGCGGCAGATCGAGGCGCTGTTCGGCCAGTGGCGCGCCGAAGGTCCGGCGCCCCAGCGCGTCGACTACGGCAAGCCGGTGACGGGCAAGCCGCGCGTCTGGCTCGTCGACAAACCCGATGCGATCGAAACGACGTTCCTGATCGGCGGCGCCGGCATTGCCCGCAACGACCCGGACTACGTGCCGCTGCAGGTATTGAACACGGTGCTGGGAGGCCGCTTCACGTCCTGGCTGAACGACGAACTGCGTGTGAACTCCGGCCTGACGTACGGCGCCAACAGCGCGTTCGCGCCGAATGCCCAGGCAGGCGTGTTCTCCATCTCGAGCTTCACGGCGCTGCCGAAAACGGAAGCGGCGCTGGACCTGGCGCTGAAGACTTACAACCGGCTGTGGGACAAGGGCATCGACAAGGCGACCCTGGATTCGGCCAAGGCCTACGTGAAAGGCCAGTTTCCGCCGCGCTTCGAAACGGGAGACCAGCTGGCCAGCCTGCTGGGCGACATGTTCGCATTGAACGTCGAGCGCGCGCAGATCGACAACTTCATGCGCGACGTGGACGGCCTGACGCCCGAGAAGGCCAAGGCGCTGGTGGACCGGCACTTCCCGCGCAAGAACCTGCAGATGGTGTTGGTCGGCAAAGCCGCGGAGATCCGCAAGATCGCGGCAAAGTATGGCGACGTGACGGAGCTCGACATCAGCGCGGACGGCTTCAAGCCCGGCGCGAAGTAACGGCGAAGCACCGGGGACTGGCGCCTCTCGGGCCGAACGGCTGAGGAGCCATTCCCCGCCACGTGAACGCTCCCGGCTGGAGAGCCGCCGGCGTCCCGACGGCGCGGCCTACTTTTCCTGCGCCTCGATATCGGCCAGCGTCTCGCGCCCCTTTTCGGTCACGACGAACCCGTCGTCAACGGGCGCGATATGCGATTTCTTGCCGAGAAAGGCGGCCACGTCGCCGTCAAGCTTCGCCGCGGGATCGGCGGCCAGGGCGCGCAGGCTGAGGATGCAGCGGCGCAGGAACAGCAGTTCCTTGCCCTTGTCGGTCAGCGACATGTGGCCATTGCGGGCGATGGACAGCAGCTTCAGCCCGGACAGGCGCTTCGTATTGCGGCCCACGCAGGCGCTGGGACGGCCGGTGATACCGCGCGCGACCTCGGCCAGCGCGTTGTATTCGTCGGTACTGAATTTTTCGTTTTTCATTAAAGCGTACGTCCATGATGGCAATTGCGGCCATCATGGTACGCTTACAAAGGGCCTGCGGCAAGGCCGTGGCCCGCGCCCTCTCGGGCCGCGTCAGGCCGACTTCGTCAAAGCCCGCACAGTGAGCCACAACAGGCCGACGCCGGCAACGACGCCAGCCCACGCCATCCGCAAGTGGTTCATGCGCCGACCCAGATAAATCTTGTTGTGTAAGGAATTGCCCATGGCGGTCTCCGAAAAAAAATCCTATGGTTCGATTATAAAAACAGTTCAGTGACGCGCTTGTGACAGCCGGCACAAAAACAACAATTTGCATCTTTGAAGCAACATATATTACCCAAAACCAACGCTGCGCCGATCCCGCCATTGCCCTGTTAGCATGGTTGCATCCACCACCAACCGGAGCACAGCATGAGCCAACCCAATCCGCAAAACCCGCACACCCCGCCAGACGATGCCGAAAAAGGCGGCCACATGATGAATGAACCCGACATCGGCAGCGGCGAAAAAACGCCCGGCGAACAGGAAACCGAAGAGCAGATCCGCCAGATCGCCCCGGCCCGCCAGGGCGGGCCGGGTCAACCGGACAAGTCCTGATCGCCGCACCGTCAGTCCGCCCGGATGGGCGGCGGCGGCGCAGTCGGTTCGCTGACCGGCGGGATCTCCGTCGGCGGCACGTCGCCCGGTGGCGGCATGGCCGGGGGATCCTGCTCCGGCGCCGGCGTATCCGGATCCGGCGTGATATGAGCTCGTATCCGGGCTCGTATTCCGTGGTTGGCCAGCACCTCGTTTTCAGCGTCTCTGCAGTACATAACGATGCTCCCTCGAAAATGTTGACAAAACCTTAGCATTTTTTTTTGGACAGCGGCGCAGGGTTGCCGCCTCGGGGGAATTGGCTCATACCAGACGGGTGGAACGGCCGTTACTCGGGCACATTCCACACGTAGGTCGCCATGCTGGCACTGCTTAGCCTTGCGCCGAACGTCCGCTCAGCAGTGCGCACTCGAATGTCCCGGGGCACCGTTGCGGCGTTCACCACCACCAGCACCAGCGAACCGTCGGCATTGGCAAACGCTGCATTCGACACCCCGTCCACCGGGCCCGTCGACGTGACGTGAACCGCGTCAGGCCGGACGAAGCGGCTGGCGTGGGCCAGCGCGTAGTATTCGGGATGGCGCACCACCCCGCCGTCCGCCCCGATCGTCACGAGGCCGCGACAGCCGGCACAGCCGCCGATGCGCGGTCCGCCCGCCTCGTCCAGCGCCAGGTTGCCCAGCATGATGCCGGTGGCCCAGTTACGCACGGCGCCGACGACAGCCGTGCCGCCGAAGTGCACCAGGCCGTCGCCGAAACCGGGCGCCCAGGTACCGCCCGAGCATTCCGTCAGATAGATCTCCTTCCCCGGATAGGCGTCGTGCACGGCCGTCTGGGCCGACACGTCGCCGCCGTAGCAGTGCCATGCGGTGCCCGCCAGGTGCGCCTGCGCGGCCGGATCGCCGAGCACCTTCAACGCATCGTCCACCGCGTCCCAGCTGTCGTCCAGTTCCAGGATGCGCGTGCCGCCGGGTCCCGGTGCCAGCTGGCCGGCCAGCGCGACGCGGGCGGCGGCATCCAGCAACATGCCGGGCGCGTCGGCCGGTTCCGCGCGCGGCTGGTGCTGCAAGGTCAGCGCGAAGACCGGCACGCCCTCTTCCCGGTACAGGTCGACGAAGCGCCGCAGGTAGCGGGCGTACGCCGCCGTCGCTTCCGGCCGCAACGTGCCTCTGACGAGGCTGTCCGAACTTTTCATCCAGCCCGGCGCACTGTGCGGCGCGGCGACGAAGCGCAGGGCGGGATTGACTGCCAGCGCCGAACGCGCCACCGGCAGCACGGCCTCGCGGTCCCGCTCGATCGACAGTTGCGCCAGGTTCGGGTCCTGCTGGCCCGGCGGGACGTCGTCCAGGCTGTAGCGGTCGCGCGCGAATTCGGAACTGCCGACCGCCAGGCGCAGCAGACGCAGGCCCAGCCCGGACTGCGCATCGAACAGCTCGCGCAGCAGCGACTTGCGGGCGTCTTCGTCCAGCCGATTGCGGATCAGCCATGCGGATGCATCGCTGAGACCCACGCCGAATCCCGCGATGAGCTGCCGGCGTCCGGCCGCATCGACGTCGATGGGAACCGGCACCGTGCCGTGCAGCGCCGCCGGCCCGTCCAACGACTGCGCAGGGGCGCCGGGCGTCGGTACGTCGGGCGTCGCCACGTCGGCCAGGACCAGATCGGGCTGGCGCGCCAGCAGTACCGTGCCATCGCCGTTGTCAGCCATGACTGTACGGTCCGGCTGCGCTGCGGTGCCGGTACCGCCGGGGTGTCGGCAACGGACGGTGCGGACTGCGCCACCGCGCGTCCCTTGCCTGCGCACCCCGCCAGCGCCAGCGCGGCAGCGACCAGCACGGCCAAGCCCGGATGCGTGTACGCTTTTCCCGTCGCACTCATGCCACCTCCTGTGCCCGCTCATGCCACCAGCGTACGGCCTTTGCCGCGGCGGGGGAAGACGGGCGGGGGCGGACTGCGCGAATATTGATTACACTGACAGCGCTTTTACGACAGGAGCCACCATGAGCACCAGAGGTTTTACCGGCCGCCGCCCCGGCGCGGACGCCGCACGCCGCCTGCCGCCCGGGCAGCAGCAGACGCAGGATTTTCCCGTGCTGTCGCTGGGGCCCGCTCCCGCGATCAACCTGGACGCATGGCGCTTCACGCTGCGCCACGGCTCGCGGCCGCTGGCGAGCTGGAACTGGTTCGAATTCAACGCCCTGCCCCGCACCCGCTGGCATGGCGATATCCACTGCGTGACGACGTGGAGCAAGTTCGGCACCGACTGGGAAGGCGTGACCCTGGACGACCTGCTGGCCGCCGCCGGCGTGCAGGCGCCGACGTCCTTCCTGCTGGCGCAGTCCTATGACGACTACGACACCAACGTGCCGCTGGCCGACCTGGCGGGAGGCCGCGCGCTGATCGCCACGCACTTCGGCGGCGAACCGCTGACGCCGGAACACGGCGGCCCCGCACGCCTGCTGGTGCCGCACCTGTACTTCTGGAAGAGCGCAAAATGGATCAAGGGGCTGAAGTTTACGGAGAGAGACGAAGCGGGCTTCTGGGAACTGCGCGGCTATCACATGCGCGGCGACCCGTGGCGCGAACAGCGCTACAGCGACGATGACTAAGCGGGGCCGGCACGGTGTCTGAACGCGACGGCAACTGGCGGACGGCCGTCATCGCACGCATCGCAGCGCTTACGCCGCGCATGCGCAGCTACTTCCTGCATGCGCCGCTGGCGGGCCACGTCGCCGGCCAGTATCTGGACGTGCGGCTGACCGCCCCCGACGGCTACCAGGCCCGCCGCAGCTATTCCATCGCTTCGCGCCCCGGCGCCGCGGAACTGGAGCTGGCGATCGCGTTGCAGGACGACGGCGAAGTGTCGGCGTGGTTCCACGAGGTCGCACAGCCGGGCGACACCATCGACGTGCGCGGCCCGCTGGGCGGGCACTTCATCTGGGAGCCGCCACACGCGGCGCCGGTGCTGCTGGTGGCCGGCGGCTCCGGCATCGTGCCGCTGGTTTCCATCGCGCGCGCATGGCAGGCCGCTCCCGCCGCGCCGATGCTGCTGCTGCATTCGGCGCGCACGCCGGAAGCGCTGGCATTCCAGCCCGAACTGGCCGGCATCGCCGCTGCCGATCCGCGTTTTACCTATGTCGCCGTCAGCACGCGTGCCGGGACAGGCCGGCGCATCGATGCCGCAATGCTCGACAAAGCACTGGGCCACTGGGGCCATCTTCCGGCGCTGTGCTACCTGTGCGGGCCGACGGCCTTCGTGGAAGCGGTGGCCCAGCTGCTGGTGGCGCGCGGCGTGGCGCACCGGGCCATCCGCACGGAGCGGTTCGGGTAGGGTGCGCAGGCGGGGGAACAGCACGTCGGCCGGAGGTAGGCCCAGTCAGTGCGAAGTCGCTGCCACCAGCGCCCCTGGCCGCCGCTCGGCCAGTATCGCCAGGATCTGCTCGACGCTGACCGGCTTGACGAGGTGCTCGACGAAGCCGGCCTCGAACGCCATGTCGCGGTCCTTCTGCTGGCCCCAGCCCGTGACGGCGACCAGCACGGTCCGCGCCAGACCGGGCAGCGCACGCAGCGCGCGCGCCAGGTCGTAACCGTTCAGGTACGGCAGGCCGATATCGAGGAATGCGAAATCCGGCGCGAAGGCCTCGGCGGCCGCCAGCGCCTGGGTGCCGTCGTGGCAGATGTGCACCGTGTGGCCCATCGTGCGCAGCAGCGCGCCGATGGCGTTGACGAAGTCGACGTTGTCGTCGGCCAGCAGGATACGGTACGGCGTGCCTTGCGCCGGCTGGGCCGCCTCGCGCGGTGCCGTCCCCTGCACCCCCTGCATGACGGGCATTGTCACGACGAATTCGCTGCCCATGCCCGGCCCCGGGCTGTGCGCCTCGATGGCGCCGCCGTGCAGTTCGACCAGCCGGCGCGCCAGCGACAGTCCAACGCCAAGGCCGGCCGACGTGCGCTCCAGCGACGAATCGGCCTGCACGAACATGTCGAAGATCTGCCCCAGCATCGCCGGCGCGATGCCGATGCCGTTGTCGGCTACGCGGATGTGCAGCTGGCCGTCCGCGCCTACATCGGCCGTCAGCGTCAGCCGTCCCCCGCGGTCGGTATATTTGGCCGCGTTGTTCAGCAGGTTCGACAGCACCTGCGCCAGCCGGGTGGCGTCGCCGAACACGTGCATCGGCTCGTCCGGCAAGGTTACCGAGATCGTGTGGCCCAGCGCGTCGATGTACGGCCGCGCGATTTCCAGCGCGTTGGCCACCACCGAGTGCAGCTCCACGGGATCGTGGCGGATCGTCAGCTTGCCCGTGTTGATGCGCGAGACGTCCAGCAGATCGTCGACCAGGCGCACCATCTGCTTGAGCTGGCGTTCCATCACGCCGCGGGCCCGCTCGGTGGCGCCGGCATCGTTGCGGTTCAGGCGCATGATGTCCAGCCCCGTGCGGATCGGCGCCAGCGGGTTGCGCAGCTCGTGCGCCAGGGTGGCGAGGAATTCGTCCTTGCGCCGGTCCGCCAGCAGCAGCGCGCGCTCCGCTCCCTGGCGCACCGTCATCTCGTGCTCCAGCGTGCGGTTGGCTTCCTGCAGCGCGTGGGCGCGGCGCTCCACCTCGGCAAGCATATTGTTGAACGCATCGACCAGCGTGCCGATCTCGCCGCTGGCGCGCTCGCGCACGCGCAGCGAGAAATCGCGTTTCTGCATGACGGCGCGCGCGACGTCGGTCACGGCTTCCAGCGGCCGCGTGATGCCCAGCTGCAGACGGCTGGCCACCATCGCCGCCAGCAGCAGGCTGGCCACCATCACGGCGCCCAGGATGATGGCGTAGCTGACCAGGCGGTCCAGCAGCCGGTAGCTGGCGCTGAGGTAGACGGTGCCTACCCGTTCGCCATTCTCGATAATGGGGTGGAACACGACCATGCGCCCGCCTTCGACCGCATGGCCGATGGCGCCGGGCCGGGCCGGAAAGACGGCTGAATTGCGTGCCGACAGCGCATACGATGCGAACATCACGCCGTTGACGCCATAAATGGCGCCGGCCTGGATCTGCGGCCGCACGCGCAGCAGCGCGAGGTTCTGGCGGGCGACGACGGGGTCGTTGAAACTGACGGCAGGCGCCGAAACGGTGGCGACGAATTCCGCCTGCGTCGTCAGGTCCTCCACCCAGTTCTGCTGGAACGTCGTCAGGTCGTACACGAGCATGCTGACGGACGTCGTCACGAGCGCCGCGAACGTCGTTGCCAGCGCCATGACGATCAGCTTGGCTCGCACCGTATCGGGCTTGCGCATGCCGAACACTCAGTTCCCCTTCTGGACGTGATAGGCGACGGACAACAGGCGCGAACTGAGCTTCAGGTTGCTGCGCTCGGCCGCCGGCAGCGACACCTCGAAGCGGAGCCGGTCTTCCACCAGCCGGAAATTGATGATGGCGCCCTGCTGCAGGCCGTTCTCGTCGTCCGTCACCGTCAGCACGCCGTTCTGCGCCGCGGCGCGCAGCGTCTGCACGGGCCGCTCGGTGCCGGCGCCGACAAACAGCATCTGCAGGCCTGTCGTGGGATCGCCATCGCGCAGCGTACGCACGGCAACGGGACGGCCGTTGACGTTGCGCCCGGCCGTCAGCCGCGTCACTTCGGCGGCCACGTCGTCCGCCGCCATCACGCCTACCACGAGCGCGGCGCCCGGGTCGGCGGGGAACTCGACGTACCCGAGGAACTTGAACAGATAGGCCGCCTTGACGCTGCGCTCCAGATTCGGTCCGGACGGCGCCGATCCGGCGGCGGGCGCCTGCTGCGCGGCGGTGGCGGGGCCGCAGGCGGTCCCCACCAGCAACGCCGCAAGCAGCGGCACCGACGCCGGCAACCAGGGCGCCCGCAATGGCGACCGGCGCTTGGGTACGGATTCTTTGCGGTCCGCGATCATGATCAGAATCGCACCGTCAGCTTGAGGACGACGCTGCGCTGGACCACGCTGCGGTTCGGCGCCGCGCCGAACTCGGCGTGGTAACGGTGCAGCAGGTTCTGGCCGATCAACGCCACGTCGAGATTGCGGCGCGCCTTCCACAGCCATTGGGTGTCCAGCTCGTAGTACGACGGCACCGCCGGCCGTGCCAGCGCGCCCGTGTAGCGCAAGGTCCAGTCCAGCTGCATGTCGCGCGGCAGGTCGTGCGACGACCGCAGCTGCCACTGGTGATTCGGGTCGCTGGTGGCCACGCCCAGCGCGCCGCCGCTGTCGCCGCTGCCCTCGTTCAGGTGCGTGCGCAGCCGCTGCAGGACCAGGCCGCCGTTGAGGCGCCAAGTCGGCATGGGCTGCCAGCGTGCCCACATCTCGATACCGCGGTTGGTGCCCGCGGCCCCATTGGCCACTTCCAGCAGGCCGCTGTAGGCCGGACCGTTGACGTTCGGCTCCTGCGTGCGCAGCCGGCCGTAGTCGGCATAGAACAGCGTGGCCGAATACGACCAGTCGGCCGACGGCTGGATGCGGTAGCCCAGCTCCGCCACCCGTGCCGTCTCGGACTGGAAGTCCGGACCGCCACCGATACCGTAGCGCGGCACGTTGGCGACGATGACGGGCACGGCGGGCGTGTGATAGTCCCGGTCGATCCGCGACGGCGCGCGCACGGTGCGCGACAGGCTGCTCCACAGCAGGTGCCCGGGCGCCGGCTGCCACGCCAGCCGCACGTTGGGCAGGTACTCCGCCCCCGTGTAGTTGTTGTGCTCCACCTTGGCGCCCACCGTCAGGCGCAGGTCGTCGTGCAGCGCCCACTCGTCCTGGGCAAACAGGTTGGCCCAGTGCAGCGAGCGGTCCGCCGGCACGAAGCCGTAGACGAGGCTGGGCGTCATCCGGTCGTTCGCATAGCGGTAGCCGCCACCCCAGGTGACGTTGTGGCGCCCGCCGACGCGCATGCTGTGCTGCGCGTCCAGGTCCACCACGTCGAGCCGCTCGATGAACGCCAATGGCTGGTTGCGCTCGACGTGATCGAGCACCAGCTGCACGCGCAGGTCCGAGTCGTCCGACAGCTTGCGCGTCACGCGCGCGATCAGGTTGGCGCCCGACAGCGTGGCGTCCGCGCGGCCCGGCTGCGCCAGGTCCGTCGCATAGTAGTCGCCGGAGACCGTCAGGCCGCCGAGTGGCCGGTCCCAGTCGGCCCGAAAGCCCGCCTGGCGGCGGCGCAGGCCGTTGCCGTCGGCCATGCCGCCGGCCCGTTCGCTGTCGTCCACGTCCACCACGCGGCCGTAAGCGCGATAGTGCCCACCGCTCTGCAACGTGCCGCCGTAGCGCACCGTGGCATCGCGGTCCTGGCTGCCGGCGGCCAATGTCGCCAGTCCGCCCTGTGTATCCTTGGCCGAGCGCGTGATGATATTGATGACGCCATTGACGGCGTTGCCGCCCCAGATGGTGGCGCCGGGGCCACTGATGACTTCGATCCGGTCGATGTCCTCCATGACGACGTCGGGCGTGTCCCAGAACACGCCCGAGAACAGCGGCGAATAGACGCTGCGGCCGTCGATCAGCACCAGCAGCTTGTTGGAAAACGTTCCGTTGAAGCCGCGCGCCGTGATGGCATAGTCGCGCGCATTCTGGCGCGCCACCTGCAGGTTGGGCGCCAGACGCAGTGCTTCGGGCAGCGAGCGCGCCCCACTGCGGCGGATGTCGGTGGCACCGATGATGAAGATCGAGGCGGAGGCATTGGCCAGCCGCTCCTCCTGGCGCGAGACGGACGTGATGACGACGTTATTGAGCTGCTCCAGCGACATATCGGCGATGTCGTAGCTCTGGCCGTCCGCCTGCGGGTACGGCGCGGCCGGCTCGCCGGCGAACGCGCCGGACATGGCAAGACCCGCTGCGATGGCAGCCGCACGGGCCAGCGGACGTAGTCTCGTGATGTGCATAGCGGTCAGCGAACGCCTCCGGCCGTCCTTTTGCGGATTGTCTCGGGGAATTATAGCCACTTCCGCGCCCCTTCCCTACATAGTAGAGCTGACAGCCTTGCAAAAACGACAGTCAGCCGCATTTTCGCCACACTCGCCCTCATTCGAAAGCCGCTCCATGTTTCCCAGGCCGCCACGTCCCGAACCGCCGCGCCGGGCCTTACCACCCAGGTCGTGCGCCGGCAGGTCACGGTGCGGCAGGTCCCAAAGGTACCGATCGTTCCCGCCGCGCCCGCTCCGCAGGACAGCCCGCCTGCAGCGACCGCAAAGCACAGGTATACTGCGCGGCCATGGAAAAATACAAGCACATGCCGGACGAATGGGACCGGTGGCTCGACGCCAGCGTCGACAGGGACTGCCGGCCGGCCGACATCCTGGCGGCGATGGTCGCGGCCAATTACGACCCGGCGTATGCCGAGCAGGTCATCGGCGAACGCATTGCCCGCCGCCGCACCGGCCTGCCGGCCGCCGAACGGGCACCTTACCGCTACGGCACGCCGCGCATCCGTCACCAGGGCAACCTGATCCGTACGGGCGACCGCGACGTACGCGTCGTGATGCGCCTGGACCAGCCGGTCGTGGCGGTGCTGGACAACGTGCTGTCCGATGACGAGTGCGACGCCGTCGTTGCGCTGGCCCGCGACCGCCTTGCTCCGTCCGCCACGCTCAGCCCCGCCACGGGCGAGAACCAGGTGCGCGACACCCGCACCAGCCGCGGCGCGTTCCTGCCCGAGGGCGACAACGCGCTGCTGCGACGACTGAACCGGCGCATCGCGCAGATCACCAACACTCCGGTCGAACATGGCGAAGCGCTGCACGTGCTGCACTACGGCGTGGGCGCCGAGTACAAGCCGCATCCGGACTACTTCGATCCGAACAGTCCCGGTTTCGCGGCCACGCTGCGGCGCGGCGGCCAGCGCATCGCCACCTTGATCGTCTACCTGAACGACGTCGAGGATGCGGGCGACACCGTGTTCCCGAAACTTGGCCTGTCCGTCGTGCCGAAGAAAGGCGCGGCGGTCTATTTCGAATACATGAACGAAGAAGGCCAGCTGGACGAAGCCACGCTGCACGGCGGCGCGCCGGTGGGCGCAGGCGAAAAATGGGTGTTGACGAAATGGGTGCGGCAGGACGTGTTCCGCTGACGCGGACGGCGCGAACCGCCGAGGCGCTCAGTCGCGCTCGCGTCCCATCTGGTCGATGATGCGTTTGCCCTGTTCCACCCCGCCGTCCCGCTCACCCAGCGGCACGTAATAATGGAACAAGGGCTCGCCGTCCTTGTAGACGGAACCAAGACAGATTTCGTAGCCCTTGTATTCCACCGCCCTGCTCTGCATCAGTTCTGCTCCCCACACGATTGCCTCCCATTGGTTGTCTTTGCCTTGCCGGGGCGGGCCCCGGACGGTCTGATAGTCGCGCCCTACAGTTCCGAGTATGCCGCGCGCCACAACGGTGAACTGTGCGCGGCTTCACTGAGCGACACCGGATTCGCGATATGACCCTGGCAACAACGGGACAGCAGCGGCGGGGCGCCGCCGCATCACATCCGGCGCAACGGGATGACCTTCATTTCCTCCTGTGGCGCCATCATGTCGATCACGCGGCAGTCGCCGCACATCTTCATGCGGTCGAGGTTGCCCGCGAAGGCGCCGTGCCGGCCCAGCTTCGCCAGCATGGTCTCGATCATCTGCAGGGTGCCGAACGGCTTGTCGCAGCGGATGCAGTGGAACGGTTGCGAACCGTGCAGCACGAACGGCTGGTTGCGGGTCGGCTTGAACGACATGCGCGGCACCAGCCGGATGGCGTCTTCCGGGCAGGTGGTGGCGCACAGGCCGCACTGCACGCAGTTCTTCTCGACGAAGCGCAGCTGCGGCAGCGTGTCGCCGCCCAGCAGGGCCGATGCGGGGCAGGCGCCCACGCAGGACATGCACAGCGTGCACGCGGCGGTATTGAGGGCGATCGCGCCGAACGGCGCGCCCGCCGGCAATGATACCGTTTGCGGCTGCATCGGGGCATGCCGGTGCAGGTGGTCCAGCGCGTACTCCAGCGTGTCGCGTTTCGTCGCGGCCACGTCGAACGTGGCCGCCGGCGCAGGGACCTGCCCGCCGGGCCAGTCCATCGCACCGTCGCCGCGCACGAGTGCGAAGTGCGGCCCCGCATAACCCAGGCCGTCCATGACCTCCTGCGCGATGGCCATCTGCTGCTCCAGCGCGGCCGCGTACTGCGGCGCCTCCGCACCCGTCAGTCGCACCGCCACGCCGGCGGCGCCGTAGGCCAGCGCAGCGAGCCACAGGTCGATGCCTGTGGCTGCCACGTGATGCAGCGCCACGGGAATCGTTCCGGGCTGCACGTCCGCCGGCCGGTCGTCCGCATGGAACAGGACGACGGCATCGACGCCCCCTTCGGCGCGGTAGGCCTGCAGCGCCGTTTTCAGGCGGCGCCCCATCTGCGTGGCGGTTGGGTAGGCGTATGTCAGCGCGCCGGTCGGGCAGACGGTGGTGCACGCGCCGCAGCCCGCGCACAGGTAGGGATTGACGGCGATGTTGTCGCCAGCGCCCGCGATGGCACCTGCCGAGCAGATGTCGACGCAGGCGTTGCAGCCCACCAGCGTGTTGCGGCTGTGGGCGCACAGCCGTTCGCGGTAACTGAAATACCTGGGCTTCTCGAAGTCGCCCACCATCTCCAGCAACGCATCGGCGGCCGCCTGGCGGGCTGTCCGATCGGGTCCCGGCGCGTAATAACCATTTGGCGGCTGGTGGGTGGCGATCAGCGGCACGTCGCCCAGGTCCAGCACGAGGTCGAAGCTGGCCTGCTGCGCCGCGGCGCCAGTCTCCTGCCAGCGTACGGCAAACGCGCCCAGCCAGCCCACCAGCGCGACCGCGTTGGCGTGAAAGACCGGATAGGTGCGCGGCTCGGTCGGGGGGACTTCGCCGCGCAGCAGCACGGTGACGCGCAGCCCGCGCGCCAGGTAGTCTGCCAGCGGCAGCGCCTCGGCGGCCGGGCCGATGACCAGCGTGTTGCCGCCGGAGCGGTAGGTAACGGCATCCTGCGCTTCGGTAGGCGGCAAGGCGTCGAGGGCAGCCATGGCGGCAAGCGTGGCCGCCAGCGGTCGCGGGGCGGCCACTGCGGCGGGGTCGAACGGTACGTTCATACGGTGGTTTCGTCTGTGTGAGGTGTAATGGCGGGCGTCCCGGCCGGCTCGGCGGGATCGGTATGGGTGGGCGACGCCGGATCGGCCTGGGAAGGTTCGGCCGGGTCGGACGCGGGCGGTTCGGCCGGATCGCGCACCGCTCGGGCATCCTCATCCTCGCTTGCGGGACCGAATACGCTGCGCGCATGCTGCAGCGCGGCCATCATGGCAGCCGGGATGGGGTCGGCCTTGGTAAAGTCGCCCATATAGATATCGAGCCCATCGATTGCGTTGAAATGCGGATCGGCAAACATTTTTTTCAGCGCCAGGCGGCGCACCGCGCTGTCGACGTCGGGTGCGACGAAGCGGCTGAAGTCCGCATCCGCCCCCAGCTGCGCCACGTCCGCCAAGGTCGGCAGGGGCGCCGCTTCGCCCACGGCGACCGGCGCGGAAGCAGGTGCGGCCGGACGCGCCGGAACGGCCTCGGGCTCGCCCGTCGCCTTCAGCCGCGACCAGCGGCGCAGGAATCCTTCCGGCATCGCGCTCCCTTCAGCCGTGCTGCCGTCCGCGGCGCGGCTTCGGCTGGTAATGGGCCTGCAGATAGGCCTGCAGCCACGCCTGCACTTCGGGCGGCATCGCGACGCCGTCGGCGTTCTCGCCCGAGTCGAACATGCGCGTGCCCTCGACGTAGCTGACGGACGCGCGCACCGGCATCGCGCGCCCGTCCTGCATGCGCCACAGCACGAACACCTTCGACTCCGGCGCCATGAAATTCTCGAAGTAGCCGTCGTTCTCGTCCGGGTACAGTTCCAGCTCCAGGCCGGAGACCAGGTAATGGTCGCGATCAAGGCTTTCGCTCAGCGTCTGTACAGGCGCCAGGTCGCCGCCATCGCGCACGATGCCGACTGCGGCCCAGGATTCGTCCGCCCACCTGTGCGTGGGAGTGCGCCGCTGCATGATGACGGCGATCGGCATGCTTCCGAGTTTCATTGTTTCCCGTGCCTGGACTTGTTGACGGTGGGGTCCGCTCCGCGCGGCATGGCCTGCGTGGGCCGGGCCTTGGTGTCCGCGCTGGGCGCCGCCGTGCCCAGCTTCTCGCTGCGCACGGGCCCCGTAGCCGGCTGCTTCGATGGTGCCATGCCCGTTGCCACGGCCGGCGCACTGAGCGCCGCGGACGGCGCGGCGACGGCCACTGGCGGGTGCGTGGTCCAGCCTTCCCTGGCGGCGCGTGCCCGATAGCGGGCCGCGATGCCGTCCATCGACTGGATCAGCTTTTCCTTGTCCTGCTGCGCCTGTGCATCGGCCTGCGCCTTCTTCTGCGCGGCGGCGGCGGCCTGCTGCGGGCTCGGCGGCGGCAATGTGGCGTGCGCCAGGCCCGCCGCCAGCAGCAGGGAGAGCGCGAGAAGCGGTGCGCGTGAAGGTGTGCGTGCGGGCATCATGGCTTCCTCGTCGGTTCGGCCGCGCCGGCGCCCGGATCGCGGTGCACGGCGGCGCCACCTGCCGCGGCGTCACTTGCGGCCGGGGCGGCAGCCTTGCCCATGTCGCCGGGCGGCAGCGTGGTGCCGGGACGACCGGCGCTGTCCGGTTGCGTGGTGCCCTGTGACGGTCCCTGGCCGGACTCCTGCACGGTGCCGGCCGTGGCGGCGCCGGACGTCGTGCCGCCGGAACCGCCGGCGATCCCCGGGGTGCCGCCGGCATAGGTGGCATCGGTAACGGGGCGGCTGGTGTGCGCGATGACAGCGCCGCTGGTGCCGCCTCCGGCCGTGACCTGGCCGGGGAACTTTGTCTGGATCACGCCTCCCGAGGCGGCCTGGTGGCCGCTATCGCAGCCGGCCAGCGTCAGCGCCCCCAGGGTGAATAACGTCAGTGCTTTCATCAGTGTCCTCGTGGTGCGTTGCCCGGACCGGAGACGGGGCCAGAGGCGGGACGACGATGTCCTCCAGGCGCGGGCGCTGCGGCGCCCTGCCCGGTCGCCTGGACTTCCTCGTACCACAGCGAATGGTGGGCGCGGGCCCATTCCTCGTCCACGTGCCCCTCGCGCATGGCCCGGTACGCGCCCGGCGTGCCCAGCGTACCAAGGTAGATGTGGCCCATGGCCGCGGCCATATAGAACGTGGCGCCGGCCAGGTGCAGGTAGTTCGCGATCTGCATCACGTAGCGGGTCTGCCCCACGGCGAAATCGAGTATCAGCCCGCTGATGGACATGACAAGCCCCAGCAACGTGACGCCCAGCCAGAACCAGGCTTTCTCGCCCGCGTTGAAGAAACCGGCCGGCACGTGCTTGTGCGTGATCACGCCGCCGCCCTGCTTGACCCATTCCCAGTCCGTCCGGCGCACGAAATTTCGGCGCAGGAAGGTGACGAACATCACGACGGAGCAGACAACGAACAGGGGACCGGCGAAGTTGTGCAGGTATTTCGATACATAGGCGACGGCGGCGAAGATGTCGTGCCCCAGCAGCGGCAGCAGCACCACCTTGCCGAACAGGATAATCAGCCCCGTCACCGCCAGCAGCAGGAAGGCGATGGCCGTGGCCCAGTGCACCCACCGGTCCCACCGGCTGAAGCGCTGGATGCGGCGGCCCGACTCGGGCGCGTCCAGCCGGGCCGGCCCGACCGCGCTGTACAGCAGGAAGATGGCCAGCAGCGCCAGCACCAGGATCATGCCGGACACGGTGGCGATGGGCCCGTTGCGCCACTCGCGCCACGTATTGCCGCCACGCTGGACGATGACGTTGCCCTCGGTCGCACCGTACTGCCCCAGATAATGGCGGTCGATATGCACGCGGCCCGACGCGGGCGCCATCAGCCCGGGTTCGGGCGTGCGCGAATCGGCTTCGATCTGCAGCATCGTCTGCTCTTCCGCATAGGCCGGCACGGCGTCCTTGTTCGGTACCCCGGCGTGCGCCGGCGCGGCCAGCAAGGCGGCCAGCAGCAGGCCGGCAACCGCAAGGAAGGAGATGCTTCGCCGCAGCGCTGATGTGATGTGGTCCATGACGGTTCCTCTGCTGCGCTTACGGGTTGGCGCGGTTGTACTCGTTCTGTTTCGCGTTGCGGTTCATGATGGTCGCCATCCAGGCCAGGCGGTCATTGTGAAAGCGCGTCTGGAAATGGCGGTTGTCCGTCTTGCCGGCATATTCGCCCTTCTTCCAGGCGGGATGCTGGTTCACTTCCAGGCAGCCGGACAGCGCCAGCGGCAGCAGGACCGCCGTCAGGATGCGGCGCGTCATGGGATCCTCCACGGGTCGTTCTGGGCATCGCTGACCTGCTGGTTCTCGCGCGGCAGGTCGCCCCGCGCCTTGATGTCGCCGCCACGCTTTGGCCGGCCGTAGGCGATCTTCCAGCCCCACAGCTCCGGGCCATAGCCCCGCGTCTCCACACGTTGGCGGTAGATATTGGCGACCGTGTCGGCATCGCCGCCCAGCAGGGCCTTGGTGCCGCACATTTCCGCGCAGGCCGGCAGCTTGCCTTCGGCGATGCGGTTGCGGCCGTACTTCCTGAACTCCGCTTCGGAGGTATCCACCTCGGGCCCGCCTGCGCAGAATGTGCACTTGTCCATCTTGCCGCGATGGTTGAACAGTCCCGTTTCCGGGAACTGCGGGGCGCCGAACGGGCATGCGTAATAACAGTAGCCGCAGCCGATGCACTGGTCCTTGCTGTGCAGGACGATGCCGTCTTCCGTGTGGTAGATGCAGTTGACGGGGCAGACCGCGAGGCACGGCGCGTCCGTGCAGTGCATGCAGGCGACGGAAACGGAACGCTCGCCGGGCACGCCGTCGTTGATCGTCACGACCCGGCGGCGGTTGATCCCCCACGGCAGTTCGTGCTCGTTCTTGCAGGCCGTGACGCAGCCGTTGCAGTCGATGCAGCGCTCCGTGTCGCAGATGAATTTCATTCGTGCTGCCATGATTTCTCCAAGTATTCCTATGCGCGCGCCAGACGGCACAGCGAGACCTTCGTTTCCTGCATCATCGTCACGGCGTCGTAGCCGTACGTCCAGCCCGTGTTGACGGACTCGCCGCGCACTTCCGGCGCCCCGCCTTCCGGGTAGTGCTTTTCCAGGTCCTCGCCCATCCACCAGCCGCCGAAGTGGAACGGCATCCAGACGATGCCCGGCGGGACGCGCGGCGTCACCATCGCCATCATCTTCAGGCGCGCGCCCGTCGGCGTTTCGATCCAGATGTATTCGCCTACCCTGGCGCCGATCTGCGCCGCGTCCTGCGGATTGACTTCGCAGAACATGTTCTGCTGCAGTTCGGCCAGCCATGGGTTGGAGCGGGTTTCCTCGCCGCCGCCTTCGTACTCGACGAGGCGGCCGGACGTCATGATCAGCGGGTAGTCCTTCGAGAAGTCGACCGCCTGGACGGACTTGAACAACGTGGGCAGGCGCCAGAAGTTGGCCTTGTCGTCGTAGGTCGGGTACTTCGCCACCAGGTCGCGCCGCGACGACAGCAGCGGCTCGCGGTGCACCGGCACGGGGTCGGGGAAGTTCCACACGTGGGCGCGGGCGCGGGCATTGCCATATGGTGCGCAGCCATGCTTGATCGCCACGCGGATGATGCCGCCGGAATTGTCCGTCTTCCAGTTCTTGCCTTCGGCCAGGGCCTGCTCCTGCGGGGTCAGTTCGGACCACCAGCCCAGCTTCTTCAGGAACACGTGGTCGAATTCCGGGTAGCCCGTATCGAGCTCGCTGCCCTTGTTGAAGGAGCCGTCCGCCGCCAGCAGCGACTTGCCGTCGTGTTCCACGCCCCAGTTGGCGCGGAACGGCAAGCCGCCTTCGGCTACGGTCTTGGACAGGTCGTACAGGATCGGCGTGCCCGGGTGCTTCATTTCCGGCGTGCCCCAGCATGGCCACGGCAGCCCGTAGTAGTCGCCCTTGCACGGACCGTAATCGGCGCGCAAGGTGGTGGGGTTGAACGTGTGCTTGTTCTCCATATGGAGCTTCAGGCGCTCGGGCGAGCAGCCGGTGTAGCCGATGGTCCAGCACGAACGGTTGATCTCGCGCAGGATGTCCTCCACCACGGGCTCGTTGTGCACCACCTTGATGTTCTTGCACAGCTCATTGGCAAAGCCCAGCTTCCTGGCGAACAGGTACATGATCTCGTGGTCGGTCTTGCACTCGAACAGCGGCTGGATCACGCGTTCGCGCCACTGGATGCTGCGGTTCGATGCCGTCACCGAGCCCTGCGTCTCGAACTGCGACGCTGCCGGCAGCAGGTAGACGCCGTCCTGGCGTCCGTGCATCGCCGCCGTCAGGCTTGGATACGGATCGATCACGACCAGCATGTCCAGCTTCTGCATGGCCGCCTTCATGTCCGGCAGGCGGGTCTGGCTGTTGGGCGCGTGCCCCCAGTAGAACACCGCCTTCAGGGTGCTGGGCTGGTCCATGTACTGGACTTCCTCGTTGACGGCGTCGTACCAGCGCGACACGGTAATCCCAGGCTTCTCCATCAGCTCCTTGGAGCCGTAGCGGCTCTTGATCCACTCGTAGTCGACACCCCAGGCGTTGGCGAAGTGCTTCCACGCCCCTTCGGCCAGGCCGTAGTAGCCCGGCAGCGAATCGGCGTTCGGGCCGACGTCGGTGGCGCCCTGCACGTTGTCGTGGCCTCGGTAGATGTTGGCGCCGCCGCCCGGCACGCCGATATTGCCCAGCACGAGCTGCAGGATCGACAGCGCCCGCACATTGGCCGTGCCCACGTGGTGCTGCGTGATGCCCATGCACCAGACCACCGACGACGGGCGGTTCAGCGCCAGCATCTCGGCCGCCGTGCGCACCGCCGCCTCCGGCACCCCCGTCACGTCCGACACCTTCTCGGGCGTCCACTTGGCCACTTCCTTGCGCACCTCTTCCATGCCGTAGGTGCGGTCCTCGATGAATTTCTTGTCCTCCCAGCCGTTGGCGAAGATGTGCCAGACGATGCCCCACACCAGCGCGATATCCGTGCCGGGCCGCACGCGCACATAGTGGTGGGCGAAGCGCGCCGTGCGCGTGAAGCGCGGGTCGATGACGATCATCTTCGCGCCCAGCTCCTTGGCGTGCAGGAAGTGCAGCATCGAGATCGGGTGCGCCTCGGCGGGATTGGAGCCGATGAACAGCACGGCCTTGCTGTAGTGAAGGTCGTTGAAGGAGTTCGTCATCGCGCCGTAGCCGAACGTCTGCGCGACGCCTGCGACGGTGGTCGAATGGCAGATGCGGGCCTGGTGGTCGACGTTGTTGGAGCCCCAGAACGACACCCACTTGCGCAGCAGGTAGGCCTGTTCGTTGTTGTGCTTCGAGCTGCCGATCACCATCAGCGCGTCCGGCCCCGACTTCTGGCGCAGCGTGAGCAGCTTGTCGCCGATCTCGTTGATGGCCTGGTCCCACGAGATGCGCGTGTACTTGCCGTTCACCAGCTTCATCGGATAGCGCAGGCGGTGTTCGCCGAAGCCGTGCTCGCGCACGGATGCGCCCTTGGCACAGTGCGCCCCCATGTTCAGCGGCGAATCGAAGGCCGGTTCCTGCCGCACCCAGACCCCGTTGCTGACGACCGCCTCGACGGAGCAGCCGACCGAGCAGTGGCTGCAGACCGTGTGCTTGATCTCCGTTTTGACGGGTGCATCGGGCACGGCGTCCGCGGCGGCGGCCGGCTGCATGACGTTCAGCGGCAGGTGGCGCGCCAGCGCGCCGGCACCGGCCGTGATGCCGGCACCGATCAGGAAGCGGCGGCGACGGCGTCCGTCGTCGCGAGTGATTTTTTGCAGGGACATGTTCGTGGTGACCTTTTGATCCTTGGCTTGCCGGAGCGGCTGGCTGGCGGTGGTGCGGTTGCGTGTTTACCAGTAGGCGGCGGTCTGGTAATACCGGCGGATATGTTCCGTCTCGTGATAGCCCTTCGACGTGGTTGGCGCGGCGGGCACGGGAGCGGCTGCCGCCACCTCGGCGGCCGGTGCCCCGCCGGCAACCAGGGCCAGCGCGCCCAGCGGGGCCGCCTTCAGGAAGGCGCGGCGGGTGCGCAGGTGTTCGTCGCGCGGTTGGTCGTCGCGCAGCTGGTCGTCGTTACAGGGAATGTCGCTCATGATGGTCCTTATGGCAGCGCGGCCTCGTCGAACGGGGTGTCGACGGCGAACGCCTGCGCTTCGATGGTCAGGAATGCCGCGACGAACGCCGCCACGACGCGATAGAAGCCGGCGCCCGGCGCCTGTTCCATATCGGCCAGGCACTTGCCGTGCCACGGCCCGATATGCGCTTCAAAGAACTGCTGCTGGCGCGCCAGAGGCGTGCGGCGCATGACCAGCACGCGCATCGTCTCGCACAGTGCGCCCAGGTGATCCTCGAACTCGGCCACCCCGGCCACGCGCGCCAGCCCCAGGGCGGCCAGGTCGGTGCGCAGCTGCGCCAGCGGCGTATCGTTCATGAAACCGGACAGGTACAGCGAACCGTAGGGATTGAGCGGCGGCGTACCCAGGCTGATGAACAGCGCGTTGAACTCGTCGGCGACGGCGTCGGCATCCGTGATGCCGGCCGCCAGCACGAGCTTTTCCCAGGCATCCTCCAGGGGACGCTCTTCCTGGCTGCCCAGGATCGGATCGGCCGCGGCCAGGTCGGCCAGCAGGGCCGCGTCGGGCGGCGCCAGCAACAGGCGCGCGGCCAACGCGTACAGGTCGGCCCTGGCCTGGTCTTCGGAAGCCAGCGGCAGCGGGACATTGCGCCCGGTGTCGGGCGCCGTGGGCGCGGGTTGAATCGTAGGTACTGACTGGCCCTGCACTGGCAGTTCTCCGCTGGTTAACAAAATCACAGCGAAAGTTTATGCCTTGGCAGCACTCCCATGTCGCACGGTTGACGTCGCCGCCGGCAGCGCGGGGCCGGATACGCTCGAAACTGCACCGTCAGGCGCTGCTCCGCGGCTAGCGCAGCCCCGCCGCCTGCATCGCCAGCCGCAATGCCAGCGCAACAACGCCCAGCGCGGCCACGCCGACCGCCCACAGCACGACCAGCCAGCCCAGCCGGCGCAGCCACAGGCGTCCGCCACCCATCAGTGATACCCCTGCCCCGCGCGCACCTTGCCGCGGAAGACGTAGTACGACCAGCCCGTGTACAGCAGGATGAACGGCAGGATCAGCAAGGTGCCGACCAGCGTGAATTTCTGGCTCGACGGCGGCGCCGCCGCTTCCCAGATCGTGATGTAGGGGGGCACGATATGCGGCCAGATGCTGATCGCCATGCCGGCATAGGCAAGGAAAATCACCGCCAGCGCCATCAGGAACGGCAGCCGGTGCGGGTCACGCCTCAGTGAGCGCAACAGGAAGAACACCGCAGCCAGCACGAGCAGCGGCACCGGCGACAGGAAGGCGAGATTGGGGAAGCTGAACCAGCGCTCGGCGACCTGTGCATGACGCAGCGGCGTCCAGACGCTGACAGCGGCGATGGCCGCCAGCATCAGCCACGCGAACGGTCGCGCCACGGCGATCATGCGTTGCTGCAGCGGCCCTTCCGTCTTCATGATCAGCCAGGTACAGCCCAGCAGCGTATAGGCGATCATGACGCCGACGCCGGCCGCCAGCGGGAACGGCGCCAGCCAGTCGACGACGGTGCCGGCATAGCTGCGGCCGGAGACGCGGATGCCGCTCAGGAAGGCGCCCAGCGATACGCCCTGGAAGAACGCCGCGACCAGCGAGCCGCCGATGAACGCCTTGTCCCAGATATGGCGCTCGCCCTCGTGTGCCCTGAAGCGGAACTCGAACGCGACGCCGCGAAACAGCAGCCCGAGCAGCATGAAAATCAGCGGCAGATAGAGGCCGGACAGGATGATCGAGTAGGCCACGGGGAACGCCGCCAGCAGGCCCGCGCCGCCCAGCACCAGCCACGTCTCGTTGCCGTCCCAGACCGGCGCCACCGTGTTCATCATGGTGTCGCGGTCCTCGCGCGCGGGCACGAACGGATACAGCATGCCGATACCGAGATCGAAGCCGTCCATGACGACGTACATGAAGACGCCGAAGAAAACGATCCCGGCCCAGATCACGGAAACGTCGACGTCCATGCTCATTGCCCTTCCTCCGCGGCGGACAGCGGCCGCGCCGGCGTGCGCGCCGCGCCCGGCCCGCCCGACGGCGACGCCTGCAGGTCGAACGCCTGCGGCCCCTTGCGCACCAGGCGCAGCACGTAGGCGATGCCTAGGCCGAACACGAACAGGTAGCTGACGACGAACAGCGCAAGAGTTAGCGCCAGCGAGCCGGCACTGTGAGGCGAAACCGCGTCCGCCGTGCGCAGCAGGCCGTAGACAACCCACGGCTGGCGGCCTACCTCGGTGGTGACCCAGCCAGCCAGGATGGCCAGCAGCCCGCTTGGGCCCATGACGACGGCAAAGCGCAGGAACAGCCGCTGGCGGTACAGCGCCGCCCCGCGCCGCAGCCACAGGCTCCACAGCCCGAGGGCGATCATCGCCAGCCCGAGCCCGACCATGATGCGGAAACTCCAGAACACGATCAGCGCATTGGGCCGCTCGTCCGCCGGGAACTCCTTCAGGCCGGGAATCTGCCCGGTCCAGCTGTGCGTCAGGATCACGCTGCCCAGGTGCGGGATGCCGACGGCGTAGCGGGTGCGCTCCGCCGCCATGTCCGGTATGCCGAACAGCAGCAGCGGCAGCGCCGCGTCGCCCTCGTTCTGCCAGTGCCCTTCCATCGCCGCCACCTTGGCCGGCTGGTGCTTCGCCGTGTTCAGCCCGTGCAAGTCGCCGATGACGGCCTGGATGGGCGCGACCAGCAACGCCATCCACATTGCCATCGACAGCATCTTGCGCACCGCCGGATTGTCGTGCCCCTTGAGCAGGTGCCATGCGCCGGCGGCACCGACAAACAGTGCCGTCGCCAGGTAGGCAGCCGTGCCCATATGGGCCAGCCGGTACGGAAACGACGGATTGAAGATGACGGCCAGCCAGTCCACCGGCACCGCCCGGCCGTTGACGATCGCGTGGCCCTGAGGCGTCTGCATCCAGCTGTTCGACGCCAGGATCCACGTTGCCGAAATCAGCGTGCCGACGGCCACCATGCAGGTGGCGAGAAAATGCAGGCCCGGTCCCACGCGCGTCCAGCCGAACAGCATGACGCCCAGAAAGCCCGCTTCGAGGAAGAATGCCGTCAGCACTTCATAGGCCAGCAGCGGCCCCGTGATGCCGCCGGCGAACTCGGAAAAGAAGCTCCAGTTGGTGCCGAACTGGTAGGCCATGACGATGCCCGACACGACGCCCATGCCGAAGGTGACGGCAAAGATGCGCAGCCAGAAGTGATACAGGTCGACATACACGGCCTGGCCCGTGCGTAGCCAGCACGCTTCCAGCACGGCCAGGTAGCTGGACATGCCGATCGTCAGTGCCGGGAAAACGATGTGGAACGCCATCGTGAATGCGAACTGGATGCGTGCCAGGTCTAGAGCGGAAATGTCCGGCATCGGTGCCCTCGTCGTTGCGAACGAGGCCGAATGTAGCATGGCTTGCATGCGCGCACGATAGCGCGACACGGCCACCTGCCCGACTTGAGCCTGAACGCCTGCCGGTCGGGTCCGTGCGGCGGCGCGGACGGCGTGCCGCTCGACACCACGCCCTGGCGGCTGGTCCCAGGCGTACGCGCCTTCGCCTGCGCTGCCACAGCGACGCCGGCTGCGCCGACCTAGATGTCAGTATCAGGATCCGGCGCAACGGCGCCGGCGCCGCCAAAGTCGAACACGTGATGCTGCGCTACGACGGGCGCGAATACCGGATCGGCGGCGCGGCACCGTGGTGGTTCGTGACGATGCCGCTGGGTGGCTGACGCCTAATATTTACGGTTCGGCAGTTCCTTTGCCGCCACCTCCGCCGGGAAGACGCCCTCCTGCGTGACGATGCGCCGCGGCACCGGCCGGCCCGCCGCCACGTCGGCCGCCACCTTCATCAGCTGGGGTCCCAGCAGCGGGCTGCATTCGACGGTGACGTTGAGCTTCCCGGCGATCATCGCCTCGAACGCGCCCTTGACGCCGTCGATCGAGACGATGACGATGTCCTTGCCCGGTTTCAGGCCCGCCTCCTCGATGGCCTGTATGGCGCCGATGGCCATGTCGTCGTTGTGTGCGTACAGCACATTGATCTTCTTGCCTTCCGCCTTCAGGAAGGCTTCCATCACCTCCTTGCCCTTGCTGCGCGTGAATTCCGCGGTCTGCGAGCGGATGATCTTCAGCTTCTTGTTCGCCGCGATGACTTCCTCGAACCCCTTCTTGCGGTCGATCGCAGGCCCCGAGCCGACCGTGCCTTGCAGCTCGACGATATTGACGGCGCTGTCGGGCGAGTTCTTCTTTACATGCTCCAGCAGCCAGCGGCCCGCGCGCCGCCCTTCTTCGACGAAGTCGGAACCGATGAACGTCACGTACAGCGACTCGTCCGATACGTTGACGGTGCGGTCGGTCAGGATCACGGGAATCTTCGCCGCCTTCGCTTCGCGCAGCACGGTATCCCAGCCGGTTTCCACGACCGGCGAGAAGGCGATCACGTCCACCTTCTGCGCGATGAACGAGCGGATCGCCTTGATCTGGTTTTCCTGCCGCTGCTGGGCGTCGGCGAATTTCAGGTTGACGCGCGCTTTTTTCGCCGCGTCCTTGATCGACATGGTATTGGCGGTACGCCATTCGCTTTCGGCGCCGACCTGGGAGAAGCCGATGGTCAATGGCGCGGCCATGGCTGCCAGCGGGAGGCTGCCGAAGCCCGCCGCGATGGCGGCCAGCAGGAGGGATCTGCGGTTCAGGTTCATGCTTGTCTCCGTTTTTGTTGGTTTGGTTCGGACGTGCTTGGAGTTTTCGCCCGGACGGCATTATTGCCCGGACGGCGTTATTGCCGGCTTCCCCTTTTCCGGGTGCCACGGCAGGGTTATCGGCGAGATTAACTTTAGCTCACATCTCCGCCGGGATGCTTGGTTTTTTGGCGTTGCCGTTGTAAGGGGGGCGCGGGAGTGGATCAGGCGTGCAGGCAGCGTTGCGCCGCGTTCGGCGGTGGCTTGCGCTTTGCGATCGGTCCCTGGGGCTTGCGCCACGGGATGCCTCGTTTGTTCGGGCGGGACGGTTCTTGTTGGATGGAGTGGGGACGCTCGCCCCTGGCACAAGGCGCTGGCGCCAACCGATGGGCGATTCGGAGAGCCTCGCGCTGGCAAGCGCTCGTCTACGAATTCCACCCTCTTCCTTCTTAGCGGCGCGGGAAGTTTCTGAAATGATTTGAGACGCGCGCCTCGGCGCGCGACGCTGGCGCGGGGGGCCAGCAGATGGGCGATTCGGATAGCCTCGCGCTGGCAAGCGCTCGTCTTCGAATCCCCCTCTTCCGTCCAGACAAAAAAAATGGCATCCCGCAGGGGATGCCATTTTCTTTTGTTCTGGCGGAGAGGGTGGGATTCGAACCCACGGATGGGTTGCCCCATCGCTTGATTTCGAGTCAAGTACATTCGACCACTCTGCCACCTCTCCTGGTGTTACAGGGCGCACTCGATAAGCGCCTTTCTTTCGTTGACAATGTTGCTTTCAACTCAAGAGGCACTATTCTATAGCACCATATTGATGGCGTCAAATCTCGGCTGTGGGATTCTGGTGCTCTTTCACTCTTACTGTGGAGTCTTGGCGTTGAATGGCCGGTGCACAAAATCATGCCGAGGTCTCGCACCGTTTGCCGGATCGTCGGAATCGTTGGCGAAGCGATCTGCTTAGCAGCGCCTCCCGGCGCTGCTAAGCAGATCGCAGGTTGGCGCGTTCGCGCAGCGCGCGCTTCGCGCTGCATTAGCGAGAGCCTTGCGCTGCGCGCTCGTCTCTCGTTCTGAAGTGGGTTGAGAAGCGCGCCCTCGGCGCGCTGAGCCGCTGCGAAGCGGCGGCAGATGGGCGATTCGGAGAGCCCCCGCGCTGGTAAGCGCGTGGTCTTCGAATCCACCCTCTTCCGTCCAGACAAAAAAAATGGCATCCCGCAGGGGATGCCATTTTCTTTTGTTCTGGCGGAGAGGGTGGGATTCGAACCCACGGATGGGTTGCCCCATCGCTTGATTTCGAGTCAAGTACATTCGACCACTCTGCCACCTCTCCTTTCTCACATTGCTGCGAGAAGGCAAGATTATAGCAGCCCTTCAGCAAATGTGAAGGGCTTTTTTCGTCACGCCTTCAACTGCGTCAGCCCGCCCATGTACGGCTGCAGCACGGCCGGGATCTCGACGCTGCCGTCGGCCTGCTGGTAGTTCTCCAGCACGGCAACCAGCGTGCGGCCTACTGCCAGGCCGGAGCCGTTCAGCGTGTGCACCAGTTCCGGCTTGCCCTGCGCGTTGCGGAAGCGCGCCTGCATGCGGCGGGCCTGGAAGGCTTCGCAGTTCGACAGCGACGAGATCTCGCGGTAGGTGTTCTGCGCCGGCAGCCAGACTTCCAGGTCGTATGTCTTGGCGGCGCCGAAGCCCATGTCTCCCGTGCACAGCGACATCACGCGGTACGGCAGGCCCAGTTGCTGCAGGATGGTTTCGGCGTGGCCGACCATCTCTTCCAGCGCTTCGTACGATTTTTCCGGATGAACGACCTGGACCAGCTCGACCTTGTCGAACTGGTGCTGGCGGATCATGCCGCGTGTGTCGCGGCCGTAGCTGCCCGCTTCGGAGCGGAAGCATGGCGTGTGCGCCGTCATCTTCAGCGGCAGCGCATCGAGTGCGACGATCTCGTCGCGCACGGTATTCGTCAGCGTCACTTCCGACGTCGGAATCAGGTAGAACGTCTCGCCCTCGCCTTCGGCGCCGCCCTTCTTCACCGAGAACAGGTCGGCTTCGAACTTCGGCAGCTGGCCCGTCCCCAGCAGCGAGTCGGCGTTGACCATGTACGGCGTGTAGCACTCCGTGTAGCCGTGCTTGTCCGTGTGCGTGTCCAGCATGAACTGCGCCAGGGCGCGGTGCAGGCGGGCGATGCCGCCTTTCATCACGGAGAAGCGCGAGCCTGTCAGCTTCGTGGCCGTGTCGAAGTCCAGGCCCAGCGCCGCGCCCACGTCGACGTGATCCCGCACCTCGAACTCGAACGCGCGCGGCGTGCCCACCTTGCGCACTTCGACGTTGCCCGATTCGTCCGTCCCGGCAGGCACGGAGTCGTGCGGCAGGTTCGGCACCGCCTGCATGAAGGCGCTCATCTTTTCCTGCACGGCGGCCAGCGCCGCTTCGTTCGACTTCAGCTCGTCGCCCAGGCCCGCCACCTCCGCCATGACGGCCGACGTGTCTTCCCCTTTACCCTTGAGCATGCCGATCTGCTTGGACAGCGAATTACGCTTGCCCTGCAGTTCCTCGGTGCGCGTCTGGATCGCCTTGCGTTCCGCTTCCAGCGCATTGAAGGCCGCCACGTCCAGCTGGAACTTGCGCGTCGCCAGCCGGGCGGCGACGGTGTCGATGTCTTTACGGAGAAGTTGGATGTCTATCATGGGAATTGCCGCGAATGTCGAAACCGCAATTGTACCAAGACGACGCCCACCCGCCCCGCCTCAGATCAGCGCGGCTTTTTCGGCGGCGGTCAGGCGCTTGGCCGCAATCGTCACGACCGGCATCGGCGCTTCGCTCTGCGTGACCACGGTGCGGTCGGCGGACACCGCCAGCGGCTGCGGCTCGGTCGTGACGAACGTCACGGAGAGCGCGACGGCGGCGGCGACAACGAAGATGGCTTCCATGTGTTTGAGTGCGTTCATGATGTTCTCCCTGAGGTGTTGGTGACAACGTGTGCTGCGATGGTTGTACTGTACCTAGAGGCGTTCTGCGTCTCCATCGGGTTCCGACGGAGCGCGCAAAACGGGGGATGAACTGCGAAAAAGCGGCGCCGGAGCCGGCGCCCGGGGGATGTTTACTGTGCCGTTCTTACCGGATCGGATTGCTGGCCAGCTCGCCGACAACGGTGTGCCATTTGCGCACGGCCCAGTGCTTGACGAGGCCATTGAGGACGTAAGGATCGGCTTTTGCAAACGCTTCGGCAGCGGCCGGGGTCTCGATGGTAAAGACGAGGATAGCGCTGTCGACCGGCTCACCGACGGCGCCGGCCAGCAGCAATTCGCCACGCTCGACGGCCGCCCAGGCCAGCTTCAGGTGTTCCGCGCGGAACTGCTCGCGGCGCTCCAGGTAATCATCGGAATAGTCATAGCACAGCAGATGATGCATTCGGCGCCTCATTCGATGGTTGGGAAGCGAGCCAGCGCAGCACGATGGCGTTGAATTCGTCGGGACGGCGCAGCATCGGCCAATGGTCCGCATCCATGCCGATGGCCTGGCTGCCGGGACGCGCGTTCAGCATCGCCTCCCACTGGGGCGAGTGGAACATGAACGGCTTGCGCTTGCCATAGATGAACAGCATGGGGCACGTGGGACGGAACGTTTTCGCGGCCTTGTATTTGCCCGTCCACATGGAGAAGTACGGATAATTCTTCGCCACGGTGATCGAGTCCACGGGAGTGGGCACGCCCATCAGCCGCGCCAGCCAGCGCGACATGTTCTCGCCCACGCCCCCGCCGACGCGCCACGCGCCGGCCAGCCAGAGCTGATACGACACGATGCCCAGCAGCGCCGGCACCGTCGTGGCCTTGCGGAAGTCGCGTGAGCTGGCGTCGCCGATATCGACACCGACCACCCGGGAGACCAGTTCCGGATGCCGCGTTGCGAACTGGTAGCCGAACAGGCAGCCCCAGTCGTGCACCATCAGGATCACGGGCTTGCCCGGGCTGACTTCGCGCACGACCGCTTCGCACAGCGCGATCAGCGCATCCAGCGGATGCTCCTGCTTTGGCGCGCCGGGCTCGAAGCCGGGCCACGTGAAGCGCACGCAGCGGTAGTTGGCCTTGAACGCCGCTACCTGCGGCTCCCACAGCGCGCGGGTGTCGGGCCAGCCGTGCAGCATCAGGATGGTTTCCTCGCCTGTGCCTTCTATTAGGACTTCTGTGCCTTGGATGGTTTTGACCTGCACGCGTCCTCCGCTTTGTTTGATTTATGTCAAAACGACTATAGCATGCAGCCGGATCGGAAACTATAGACGCGACAACGCGTCTAATTTTGGTAACAATGGCGGATGCACACTGACCAGGAAAATTGATTAGCGGAGGAACTTGATATGCTGACCTTTGAACCGATAGCGTACGCATTGGAGCTGAAGGAATGGGGAGTAGTATTCGTGCTGCTTCTCGCCGTTGCAGTGGCAATGCTGATCTGGTCACGGACCGGTTCAACCCATATGCTCATGTCCAGACTGTGGCGCATCACCTTTGGTAAAGCCGATTGCCCCGAAGCGTCTATTCGCAAGATCCTCGACGCAGAAACCGCAGTCTGTCAATTCCAAGTTCACACCAATATTAGGGCGCGAACGGTTGCGCATGTTGAGAAAATCTCTAAATGGGGATTACTCTACGATGTCCCTCTTCAATGGATCGGGGCGGCAAAAGAATATTTCGATCTTGATTTACCTGGTCTGAACTCGCGAAAAAATATCCCCGATCCATGGGTGGTAAAACTGTCAAAGCTAGCGCTATGGCTTGCCGCACCAGTGGCTGTGGGTTGCACTGCTCTGACCGTATACGATAAGGGAATTTTCGTTTTTAAGAGCACGGGGCGGTGGTTCACGTTGGATGATAGGCGCGCTAGCCCAGTGGCAGTAGGTGAAGGCTTCGCTCTGTCACACTGCACGGAAGACCGCAAAAAATTGGCACGTATATCGGGGTTCAGCGATGCAGAGATTGCGGGCTTATGTAATGCCGATGGTTTTGAACGCCAGTCAGCCGTCAATGCAGCGCTCTTTGTGCAGCGTGGCTATTTCGGCCTGTTACTCCCGTTCGCTGCTTACATTTCCTTCGACCTCTGGCGATTCCGGCGCAGGGCAACTGCGGCAATCGCAATACGCAAAAGGCTCGCCGATCATGCAATGGAAGAGGCGCGCGTGTGTATTGATACCTCTGCGGACAGACCAAGAACTGTCGAGGCTGCTACGCGGGACGCCACGACAGAGGCGCCCTAATCGCACCAACCTAATCCTCCCCGGCAGCCCGATCGAGCTCCCTAAGCCACGCCAACTTATCGGCAATCTTGGCCTCCATGCCCCGCGGCACCGGCTGGTACCACCGCGGCTCGGCCATATCGTCGGGCAGATAGCGCTCGCCAGCCGCATACGCATTCGGCTCGTCATGCGCATAGCGGTACTCGTGCCCATACCCCAGCTCCTTCATCAGCTTGGTGGGAGCGTTGCGCAGGTGGACAGGAACTTCGCGCGACTTGTCCTTCTTGACGTGCGCCATGGCGGCGTTGAAGGCGTTGTAGCCGGCATTGCTCTTCGGGGCGATGGCCAGGTAGATAACGGCTTGCCCCAGCGCCAGCTCGCCCTCGGGCGAGCCGAGGCGCTCGTAGGTTTCCGCGGCATCGTTGACCATCGTCAGCGCGCGGGGGTCGGCCAGGCCGATGTCTTCCCACGCCATGCGGATGATGCGGCGGGCAAGATAACGCGGGTCGGCGCCGCCGTCGATCATGCGGCAGAACCAGTACAGCGCGGCGTCCGGGTGGGAGCCGCGCACGGACTTGTGCAGCGCCGATATCTGGTCGTAGAAGTTGTCGCCGCCCTTGTCGAAGCGGCGCGCGTTCAAGGTCATCGCGTTCTCGACGAACCTGGCGTCGATCTTCGTCACGCCGGACGATCGCGCGGCCGTATCGGCCTGCTCCAGCAGGTTCAGGAAGCGGCGCGCATCGCCGTCGGCGAAGCCGACCAGCGTGTCGATGGCGACTTCATCGAAGGACAGATGCGGCAATGTCGTCTTCTGCGCCTTGGCTAGCAGCTGGCGCATCTCGGCGTCCGTCAGGGACTTCAGCACGTAGACCTGCGCGCGCGACAGCAGCGCGGAATTGACTTCGAAGCTGGGGTTTTCCGTCGTCGCGCCGATGAACGTGACGAGGCCCGATTCGACAAACGGCAGCAGCGCATCCTGCTGCGCCTTGTTGAAGCGGTGGATCTCATCGACAAACAGGATCGTATGGCGGCCGTACTGGTCGAGATTCTGCTGCGCCTGTTCCATCGCGGCGCGGATGTCCTTCACGCCCGCGAACACGGCGGACAGCGCGATGAACGCGGCGTCGAACGCGTTGGCGGTCAGCCGCGCCAGGGTCGTCTTGCCGACGCCGGGCGGGCCCCAAAGGATCATCGAATGCGGCGTGCCGGACTGGAAAGCGAGGCGCAGCGGCTTGCCTTCGGCCAGCAGGTGGCCCTGGCCGATCACCTCGTCCAGCGTTTTCGGGCGCAGCGCCTCGGCCAGTGGCTGGCGCGGCTCGGTGGAGAACAGATCGGCCATGGGCTTATCTACCAACCCTTACTGGTTGACGACGTCCGCGCCCTTCGGCATCGCAAACTTGAACGACGTCGCGGACAGGGCGGGATTCTTCTCGAACTTCCTGAACGACAGCAGCGACGTCTGGCCGAAGTTGTCGCGCAATTCCATCGCTTCCGGCTGGCCGTTCTTCAGGCCGATGGCGATCTGCTCGAAGCTCGTGTCCTTCGCCTTCGGTACGGCCTTCAGCCATTCCAGCCCGTCGCGCGTGCCCGCTTCGGACAGCGTGAAGTTCTTCTCCAGGTCGTTACTGCCGAACAGGATGGCGGCCGGCGACGAACCCAGTGCGTCGCCCAGCTTCTTCACGGTGACCTGGTTCAGGTCCTTGTCGTAGATGTAGAGCTGCTCGCCGTCCGCCTGCAGCAGCTGCTCGTAAGGCTTCTGGTACTGCCAGATGAATTTGCCGGGACGGGCGAACAGGAACGTGCCCGTCGACGGCGCCGACGTCTTTTTCGCGCCGTCGACGTTTTTCGTCAGCGTCTGCGTGAATTCGCCGCGCGCGGCCTTGGTCGAGCCGACGAATGTCTTGAACTGGTCCAGCGCGGCCGCATGGACGGTGGATGCGCACAGCAGGGCTGCGGCCAGGGTGAAACCAAAACGATGCATAATGTTTTCCTTATTCTGCGGAAGCGGCGGGGACGAGAATGTCCCGGTTGCCGTTCGATTGCATGGCGGAGACGACGCCGCTCTGTTCCATTTGTTCCAGCAGGCGCGCCGCGCGGTTGTAGCCGATGCGCAGGTGACGCTGCACCAGCGAGATCGAGGCGCGGCGGTTCTTCAGTACCACCTGCACGGCCTGGTCGTACATCGGGTCGGCCTCGCCGCCGCCCTCGCCCGCCGCGGCGCCTTCGCCACCGCTGCCATCCTCCAGCGTGCCGCCTTCGAGGATGCCGTCGATGTAGTTCGGTTCGCCCTGCAGCTTCAGGTGGGCGACGACGCGGTGCACTTCCTCGTCCGACACGAACGCGCCGTGCACGCGGATCGGCAGGCCGGTCCCGGGCGGCATGTACAGCATGTCGCCCATGCCCAGCAGCGTCTCGGCGCCCATCTGGTCCAGAATCGTGCGCGAGTCGATCTTCGACGACACCTGGAACGCGATACGCGTCGGGATGTTCGCCTTGATCAGGCCCGTGATCACGTCCACAGATGGGCGCTGCGTGGCCAGAATCAAGTGCAGGCCCGCCGCACGCGCCTTTTGCGCGATACGGGCGATCAGTTCCTCGACCTTCTTCCCGACCACCATCATCAGGTCGGCCAGTTCGTCGATGATGATGACGATCGTCGGCAGCTTCTCCAGCGGCTCCGGCGAATCGGGCGTGATGGAAAACGGGTTCGGGATGTGCTCCTCGCGCTTCTTCGCTTCGGCGATCTTGGCGTTGTAGCCGGCCAGGTTACGCACCCCCAGTTTCGACATCAGCTTGTAGCGCCGCTCCATCTCGTTGACGGCCCAGTTCAGCGCATGGCCGGCTTGGCGCATGTCCGTGACGACGGGCGCCAGCAGGTGCGGAATGCCTTCGTACACCGACATCTCCAGCATCTTCGGATCGATCAGGATCATCCGGACGTCGTGCGGGTCGGACTTGTACAGCAGCGACAGGATCGTCGCGTTGATGCCGACGGACTTACCGGAACCCGTGGTACCGGCCACCAGCAGGTGGGGCATCTTGGCCAGGTCGGCCACGACGGGCTTGCCGGCGATGTCCTTGCCCAGCGCGACGGTCAGCGACGAGGCGTTGTCCGCATACACCTTCGAGCCGACGATCTCGGACAGGCGCACGATCTGCCGCTTTGCGTTCGGCAGCTCCAGCGCCATGTAGTTCTTGCCCGGGATCGTCTCGACGACGCGGATCGACGTCAGCGACAGCGAGCGCGCCAGGTCGCGCGCCAGGTTGACGATCTGGCTGCCCTTGACGCCCGTCGCCGGCTCGATCTCGTAGCGCGTGACGACAGGCCCCGGGTACGCCGCGACGACTTTCGCTTCGACGCCGAAGTCCGACAGCTTCTTCTCGATCAGGCGGCTGGTGAATTCCAGCGTCTCGACGGCCACCGTCTCCTGCGCCGGCGGCGCCTCGTCCAGCAGCGCCAGCGGCGGCATGTCCGTGTTCTCGATGTCGCTGAACAGCGGCGCCTGCTTTTCTTTCTCGGCCCGTTCCGATTTCGGTATCGACACCATCTGCGGTTCGACGCGGATGATCGTTGGGACCGCTGGCGCTGCGGCGGCCGGCGCCGCAGCGGCCGGCGCGGCTGCCGGCTCCGCCTTGTCTTCGCCCTTGACTGCCTTGACTGCCCTGGCGGCCAGCTTCTGCAGCAGCTCGGGATGACGCTCGACCTGCTTCTCGCGCTCCTTGACGACGACCTCCTCGCGCTTGACAGTGGCGGCCATGCCCTGGCGCCGGTCCTCGCGGTCCTGGTAGCGCATGATCACCCATTCGATCGACAGCTCGATCGTTTCGCCGATGCGCTCGGCCACGGCCATCCACGAGACGTGGAAGAACAGCGAGAAGCCGATGGCGAACAGCAGCAGCAGCATCAGCGTGCCGCCGGTCGAGCCCAGCCCGACGTGGGCGGCGTTACCGATCAGCTGCCCCAGCACGCCGCCGGCCGCGCGCGGCAGCTCCACGTGCAGGGTGCGCAGGCGCAGGTACTCGAGGCCCATGCTGCCGATCAGCAGCAGGACAAAACCGATCAGGCGGATGAAGCCTTCGTGGCTGTGCTCCGGATCTTCCTCGGGCGGCTGCTCGAGCAGGAAGGTGCGCGTCAGGCGGCGGTAGCCGCGCCAGACGTATCGCACCAGATACAGGCACCACCACCAGGCGGAAAAACCGAAGATGAACAGCATCAGGTCGGACACCCACGCGCCGGCCCGGCCGCCCAGGTTCGACACCTTCGGCACGAGGCTCGCATGCGACCAGCCGGGATCGACCTTGTGGTAGCTGGCCATGATGAGGATGAAATACAGGCAGACCGCGGCCAGGGCGAACCAGCGCGCTTCGGACAGCAGCCGCACCAGCCGGTTCGGCAGCGGCTGACGTTCGATGGCCGTACGCCGGTAGCTGCCACTGCTGCTGTTACTGGTCGGTTGACTCGTTTTGCTCATGTTTGTTGCTTAGGGGCTCTGGGGTGCGGCTCTGGGCTCTGTTGACCCCGGTTTTGTTGCGCACGGAATTTGTCGCAGGGTAAAGTTGCTTCTAATGCCCGTATTTTAAGGCATCCACGGGCCAGCCGGCCTTTCTGTTGCAGCCGGTTGCATATATATGTGCGCCTTCGGTGCCGTTCTTTCCCGGAACGGCGGGGGCGGCCGGAACGGTTTGGCGTCATTCCCTTTATAATCGCTGTTTGCTGCCGTGAATCGTCGGGTGCGCAAGACGCAGCTCTTGTGCAAGACTCCGCTCTTGTTCTTCACGGCAATGCCCCAACTTTCGTTGTATCCCAATCTCGCGAGAAGAAGCTCCATGACCACTACCAAACACGCCCGCGTCCTGATTCTTGGCTCCGGCCCAGCCGGCTACAGCGCCGCCGTCTACGCCGCGCGCGCCAACCTGAAG
Source organism: Pseudoduganella plicata (assembly GCF_004421005.1). Taxonomy (NCBI): domain Bacteria; kingdom Pseudomonadati; phylum Pseudomonadota; class Betaproteobacteria; order Burkholderiales; family Oxalobacteraceae; genus Pseudoduganella; species Pseudoduganella plicata. The sequence continues at coordinate 5,702,652 of NZ_CP038026.1, read as the reverse complement.
CCGATGCTCGTGACCGGCGTCGAACAGGGCGGCCAGCTGATGACCACGACGGACGTCGAGAACTGGCCCGGCGACCCGCTGGGCGTGCAGGGGCCGGAGCTGATGCAGCGCCTGCTGCAGCACGCCGAGCGTTTCAATACCGAGATCGTGTTCGACCATATCCACACGGCCAGGTTGTCGGAGAAGCCATTCCGCCTGATCGGCGACGCCGGTGAATACACCTGCGACGCGCTGATCATCGCCACCGGCGCGTCGGCACAGTACCTGGGCCTGCCGTCGGAAGAGGAATTCATGGGTCGCGGCGTTTCCGCCTGCGCCACCTGCGACGGCTTCTTCTACCGCGGCCAGGAAGTGGCCGTCATCGGCGGCGGCAACACGGCGGTCGAGGAAGCGCTGTACCTGTCGAACATCGCCAACAAGGTCACGCTGATCCACCGCCGCGACAAGTTCCGCGCCGAGCCGATCCTCGTCGACCGCCTGATGGCCAAGGTTGCCGAGGGCAAGATCGAGCTGAAACTGAACAACAGCCTGCATGAAGTGACGGGCGATACGAGCGGCGTGACGGGCCTGACGCTGAAGTCGAACGACGGCGAACTGTCGAATATTTCCGTGCACGGCTTGTTCGTGGCAATCGGCCACAAGCCGAACACGGGCATCTTCGAAGGCCAGCTGGACATGCACAACGGCTACCTGAAAACGCGTGCCGGCACGGAAGGCATGGCGACGTCGACATCGATCCCCGGCGTGTTCGCCGCCGGTGACGTGCAGGACCACGTCTACCGCCAGGCCATCACGAGCGCCGGCACGGGCTGCATGGCCGCGCTGGACGCCCAGCGCTACCTCGAAGCGCAAGAGTAAATCGTCAAAGGAGCCGGCACGATGGCAGGACTGAAAAGCTTTGCCGACCTGAAGGGCCTGAGCAAACAGCTGAAGGAAGACGGCGAGGCGAAAGCGGCCGCGGAAGCGGAGCGCATCGCGCTTGAAAAGCAGCGGCTGGCCGAGGCGAACGTCTTTCGGGGCAGCCTGGGCGGCGTGAAGAAGCTGCCCGAATCGAACCGTTACGTGCCGCGGGCGCCGAAACCGATTGCCGTCGCGTCGGCGCCGAAACGCAAGCTGAACGCGCTTGATCAGAAGGAAGACGACGCGGCCGTGATGCGCGAAGCCATGCTGTCCGACCTGTTCGAGGTCGATCACTACATGGAAGAAGACCCGGCGCTGAACTACCTGGCGCCCGGTGTCGGCAACGACGTCATGAAGCGGCTGCGCAAGGGCTACTGGCCCGTGCAGGACGAACTCGACCTGCACGGCATGCGCCGTGACGATGCGCGCAACGCGATCGGCACGTTCCTGATGCGCGCCAACCGGCGCGGCCACCGCTGCGTCTGCGTCATCCACGGCCGCGGCTTCGGCTCGAAAGGCCAGGAGCCCGTGCTCAAATCGATGGTACACAGCTGGCTGGTGCAGACGGACGGCGTCATCGCCTTCAGCCAGGCGCGTGCTTCCGAGGGCGGCGAAGGCGCTCTCATCGTGTTGCTGCGCGCGGCACTGCGCCCCGAACGCTAAAAATCGCAGAGCCGGAAACCGGTGACGGGCTCCGGTTTCCGGGCAAGACGATTGGGAAATCGGAGCCTGTCACCGGTTTTTTACGCCACCGAACGCGGAAAACCAGAAAACCGGTGACAGGCTCCGATTACCGGGCAATATTTCCCGCGAAATCGGAGCCTGTCACCGGTTTTCGCTCTTTGCTGCTGTCGCCACGCATGTTAACCTGTGGGAACTAACCACTCACAGCGCGCCGCATGCAACTCGTTCCCCACGTTTCGCTCATCACCGTCATCGAAGTGGTGGCCATCATGGTCGGGGCTTTCTCGGGGTTTGTCGAGGCGCGACGCAAGCGGATGGATATCGTCGGCGTCATCATCGTTGCCTTTATCGCCGCGTTTGGCGGCGGCACGCTGCGCGACATCCTGCTGGACAAGCGGCCCCTGTTCTGGGTTGAGCACCAGGAATACACGATTCTGCTGTTCGTGATGGCGCTGACGGTGGCGCCATTCATGAAACACCTGCGCCATATCGTTTCCGAGCGCCTGATCGTCGTGGCCGATGCCGTCGGCCTGGGGCTGTTTGCCGTGGCCGGCGTATCGCAGGCGCAGACAGCCGGCATGCCCGTGTTCATCGCGGCGATGATGGGCGTCATCACCGGGATCTTCGGCGGCGTGCTGCGCGATATCGTCTGTAACGAAGTGCCGATGGTCTTCCGCGACGGCAAACCCTACGCCATCTGCGCCTTTGTCGGCTGCTGGCTGTACATCCTGTTGCAGCAGGTCGACAACGTACCGAACGACTTCGCCCTGTGGCTCAGCGCGGCCACCATCTCCATGCTGCGCCTGCTGACGTGGAAGTTCGACATGCGCATCGGCCGGCCCTCGTGATCAGCTGCTGAGCCCATGTCCCATCGCGGTGCCCGGCATCGCGATTGGGACACGGGCTGGTCCATCAGACGGCTTCCGCGCCCGTCTCGCCGGTACGGATCCGCACCACCTGCTCGACGTTCTGCACGAAGATCTTGCCGTCGCCGATCTTGCCCGTGCGGGCGGCCTTGATGATGGCGTCGACGACCTGCTCGGCCACGCCATCGTCCACCACCACTTCCACCTTCACCTTCGGCAGGAAATCGACGACATATTCCGCGCCGCGGTACAGCTCGGTGTGGCCCTTCTGGCGCCCGAAGCCCTTCACTTCCGTGACGGTCAGGCCGGTGACGTTGACCTCGGCCAGCGCCTCGCGCACTTCGTCCAGCTTGAACGGCTTGATAACGGCGGTAATCTGTTTCATTGCATTCTCCTTATTGATGAATGGTGCGATAGGGTCAAGCGTCCGGCACGGTCTTCAGGTTCTCCAGCCAGACCACCGATTCGGCATCGCTCGGCGCGCGCCAGTCGCCGCGCGGCGACAGCGAACCGCCCGAACCCACCTTCGGCGCGTTTGGCACGCAAGTGCGCTTGAACTGGCTCTGGAAGAAGCGGCGCATGAAGATGCCCAAGTTGTGCTTGATGTCCTTGAGCGCGTATTCGTTGCGCGCCACGTGCGCCTCGTCCGGCCACGTGCCTGCCGTGCGGTCCTTCCACGCATGGTGCGCGAGGAAGGCGATCTTGGCCGGCGTGAAGCCGAAGCGCAGCGTGTAGTACAGGTTGAAGTCCTGCAGTTCGTAAGGGCCGATGACGCTTTGCGTGCTTTGCGCCGGCGCCTTGTCGTCGTTGGCCTTGCCCGGCACCAGCTCGGGGCTGATCTCGGTATTGACCACATCCAACAGCACCTGTGAGTCGTCATCGCCAAACTGGCGGCTTTCCGCCACCCAGCGCACCAGGTGCGAGATCAGCGTCTTGGGCACGCTGGCGTTGACGTTGTAGTGCGACATATGGTCGCCCACGCCATAGGTGCACCAGCCCAGCGCCAGCTCGGACAGGTCGCCCGTGCCGATGACGATGCCGTTGTGGTGGTTCGCCAGCCGGAACAGGTGGCTGGTGCGTTCGCCCGCCTGCACGTTCTCGAACGTGACGTCGTACTCCTCGCGCCCTTGCGCATACGGGTGGCCGATATCCTTGAGCATCTGGATGCAGCTGGGGCGGATGTCGATTTCGGCGGCCGTGCAGCCGACAAAGGCCATCAGCCGGCGCGCCTGCTCCAGCGTGCGCGAACTGGTGGCGAACCCGGGCATCGTGTACGCCATGATGTTCGTGCGTGGCAGCTTCAGGTGATCCATCGCCTTGGCGCAGACCAGCAGCGCATGCGTCGAATCGAGGCCGCCGGAGATGCCGATGACGGCCTTCTTCACGCCACTGGCGGACATGCGCTGCACCAGCGCGCCCACCTGGATGTTGTAGACCTCCATGCAGCGCTTGTCGCGCAGCTGCGGGTTGGCCGGCACGTATGGGTAGCGCGCAACCTTGCGCTGCAGCGGCAGCACGTCGCGCGCCGGCACTTCCAGCGCGAAGCTGACGGTGCGGAAGGCGGCGATCTGCTCCGCGTGGCGCGCCATCGACTGGCCAAACGTGTTGGTGCGCATGCGGTCGCGCGACAGCCGCTCCAGGTCGACGTCCGCGAAGATCAGGTGCGAATCGTCCTGGAAGCGCTCCGCCTCGGCCAGCAGCTCCCCGTTTTCGTAAATGAGGGCCTGGCCGTCCCACGCCAGGTCCGTGGTCGACTCGCCCCGCCCCGCCGACGAATACAGGTAGGCGGCCATGCAGCGGCCCGACTGCTGCCCGACGAGCTGGTGGCGGTAATCGGATTTGCCGACGACGATGTTCGATGCCGACAGGTTCACCAGCACCGTGGCGCCGGCCAGCGTCGCATACGACGACGGCGGAATCGGCACCCACAGGTCCTCGCACGTCTCGATATGGAACTTCATCAGTGGCAGGTTCGCCACCTGGAACAGCTGCTGCGCGCCGAACGGCACGCGCTGGCCCAGCAGTTCGATCTCCGTCGAGATGGCGTCGTCCGCGCTGCTGAACTGGCGCACCTCGTAGAACTCGTTATAGTTGGGCAGGTAGATCTTCGGCACGACGCCCTGCACCCGTCCGCCGGCAACGACGACGGCGCAATTGAAGAGCCGGTGATCGACGCGCAGCGGCAGCCCGACCACCAGCGCGGCGGGAATCCGGATCGATGCCTCGACCACTTTCGCCAGCGCTTCCAGCACCGCTTCCTGCAACGCCCGTTGATGGAACAGGTCGTCGCACGTGTAGGACGACAGGCCCAGCTCGGGGAACGCCACCAGCAGCGCGCCCTTGGCGGCGCCTTGCTCGGCCAGCAGGATGGTCTGCTCGGCGTTATACAGCGGATCGGCGACGCGGCAGCGCGGCACGCCCACGGCGACGCGGACGAAATCGTGCGAATACAGATTGTGGAATGGTTGCGGCATGGGACCAGTGAAGGGACGTGAATGGCGAAGATTTTAACATTGACCTAACGATACAGTGCATCCGGCGTCCGCCCCGGAATTTGCGTACAATCCGGCGATGACCTATCGCACTGGCGTCCTTTCCTCCCTCGACGAAGCCGGCGAAGCCGCATGGACCGCGCTGCTGGCGCGCCAGGCGTCCGGCCTCGATCCCAATCCCTTCCTGTCGCATGCCTTCCTGCACGCGCTGCACGAATCGGGCAGCGCGTGCGCCGATACCGGCTGGCAGCCGCAGTATCTGGCGATCTGGGATGATACGGATGGGGGCAGCGAACTGGTGGCCGCCATGCCGCTGTACGTCAAGTCGCACTCCTATGGCGAATACGTATTCGACTGGGCCTGGGCCGATGCGTACCACCGCAACGGCGTGGAGTATTACCCGAAGCTGCTGTCGGCCATTCCGTTCACGCCCGTGACGGGGCCGCGCCTCCTGGCGAAGGACGATGCCGCACGCGCCCTGCTGATCGACTATCTGATCGCGCAGCAGAGAGCGGCCGGCATGTCGTCCACGCACGTGCTGTATCCGCCGGAAGCACAGGCCGCGCAACTGCACGAGGCGGGCTTCATGCTGCGCTCGAACGTTCAGTTCCACTGGCTGAACCAGGGTTACGGGGACTTCGAGGCGTTCCTGGCCACGCTGGAACACAAGAAGCGCAAGAACATCCGCGCCGAGCGGCGCAAGGTGCGCGAAGCCGGCGTGACGATGCGGCGCGTGCGCGGTGCCGATGCAACGGACGCCGACTGGCGCTTCTTCCACCGCTGCTACAAGAACACGTATGCCGAGCACCACTCCTCGCCCTACCTGAACCTGGACTTCTTCCGGCGCATCGGCAGGGCGATGCCGGGAAATATCCTGCTCGTCATCGCCGAACGTGATGGCCGGCCCATCGCGGCGTCGCTCGTCATCCACACGGCCGACACGCTGTACGGCCGTTACTGGGGCGCCATCGAACACGTCCCCTGCCTGCACTTCGAGACGGCGTATTACCAGCCGCTGGAGTTCTGCATCGAACAAGGCATCGCCACGTTCGAAGGCGGCGCGCAGGGCGAACACAAGATGGCGCGAGGCTTCCTGCCCACCAAGACGTGGTCGGCCCACTGGCTCGCCCACCCCGCCTTTGCCGACGCCGTCGAGCGCTTCCTGGCGCGCGAAAGCGGCGGCATCGAGGCCTACATGGATGAACTGAACGAACGCAATCCATTCAGGGCGTGACCGCCGAGCCGTCGTCTGCCGGCACCTCGCAGCCGCCGTGCTCACCGACCGCAGGGAGCGTTGTGACAACACGTGTAGTTATCGACCACGTTTGCGGGGCACTTCTGTCGTATATCCGCACATCGCTCCATTAATACAGGGAACCGGCGTAAATCCCGCGCCATCCTGCTACTCTCCGGTCTTGCGCAATAAAGCCATGCCTTGATCCGGATACCCCTGCCGGCCGACATTTAACGTACTGCCTTCTTTCCGGCGACATGCACGCGCCGGTTGCGTCACTCGCAAAAGAGTGGCCACTCCCGGGCTTGCCGCCGAATCTTCCGGCGCACGAATCCGGCCTCCCTCGCCGGCGCCACCAGTCATCCGCGCCCGCACCGTCTGCCAGATATTCCTTGCGCCTCATCCGCGACGACGTCCGCACGCACCTGCCAGGTGCGTCGGCGTAATCGTCCGCTCGCCTGCAGTACCGCGAGCCGTTGGGTGCGCCGTTAGCTAACCCGTAAAGCCAAGAATGATGAAAACCAAATTGATCCCATGCGCGCTGCTGGCCATAAGCCACGGCGTGTTCGCCCAGCAGCTCCCGAGCGCCGGCAGCCAGATGCAGCAGATCCCCCCAGCGCCGGTACCGGAAAAACGTTCGCCCGCCCTCCCCGCCCCCGCCACCAGCCCCGCCGCCACGGCGTCCGAGCCGGCCGGCATCAGCATCGTTGTCAAGCGCCTGGGCGTGACCGGGTCGCAGGTCTATTCCGAAGCCGAACTGCTGGCGTTGACCGGCTTTGACGCCGGCAGCCGGTTGTCGCTCGCCGACCTGCGCGCCATGGCCGCGAGAATCGCCGCCTTTTATCACCGCAACGGCTACTTCCTGGCGCAGGCATTCGTGCCGCAGCAGGACATCCGCGACGGCGCCGTCACGATCACGGTCATCGAAGGCCGTTACGGCAAGGTCGCACTGCGCAACGGCAGCCGGGTTGCCGACAACGTGGCGAACCGCCTGCTTGGCGGGCTGGACGAGGGCGGCATCGTCGCCATCGAACCCCTGGAAGAACGGCTGCTGCTGCTGTCGGACCTGCCCGGGGTGGGCGTCAAGTCGACGCTCGTACCCGGCGCATCGGTCGGTGCCTCCGACCTGATCGTGGATCTGATCCCGGGCCCGCGCGTGTCCGGCAGCGTCGACGCCGACAACGCCGGCAACCGCTACACCGGCGCCTGGCGGGTCGGCGCGACCCTCAACCTGAACGAGCCGGCCGGACAGGGCGACGTGGCCACGTTGCGCGTGCTGAGCTCGGGTTCCGGGCTGAACTACGCCCGCCTCTCCTATCAGGCGCAGATCGGTCGAGCCACCGCCGGCGTCGCCTACAGCCATCTGCGCTACCGCTTGAAGCGCGAATTTGCACCGCTGGACGCCAGCGGCACGGCGCAAATTGCCAGCCTCTACGGCGCCTATCCGCTGCTGCGCTCGCGCGACACCAACCTGACCGCGCTGGTGAGCTTTGACACGAAGCGCTTCGAGGACCGGGTCGGCGCCACGTCGAGCGTCGCCAACAAGCGCTCGCGCGTGCTGACCGCGAGCCTGTTTGGCGACCATCGCGACCGGCTCGGCAGCGGCGGTCTCAACACTTACGGGCTGGCCCTGTCGGCCGGCGAGATCGACCTGCGTACGCCGGCGCTGCGCGCGGTCGATGCCGCGTCCGCCGGCAGCGACGGGCGCTTCAACAAGCTGGCTTTCAACGCCGCGCGGCTGCAAAGCGTGACGGAGTCGGTATCGCTGTATGCCGCCATCAATGGCCAGCTGGCCTCGAAGAACCTGGATGTGTCGGAAAAAATGGAACTGGGCGGCATGTATGGCGTGCGCGCCTATCCGGAAGGCGAGGCCTACGCGGACCAGGGCTACGTGCTGAACCTGGAAGCACGCCTGGCCCTGCCCCGGTTCTCGGCCAGCCTGCCGGGGCGAATGCAGCTTGTCGGCTTTGTCGATCACGGCGACGTCAGCACCAGCAAGGACCCGTGGACGACCGGGTCGAACCACCGGTCGCTGTCCGGCGCCGGTGTCGGGCTGATCTGGGGCGACACCAACAATTTCGTCGTCAAAGGCTACTACGCCCACAAGCTGGGTGGCGGAAAGGCCCTGTCCGCGCCGGACTCGGCAGGCCGCTTCTGGCTCCAGGCCATCAAGTATTTCTGATCTCGTCGAGCAATCTCAATCACAGGTAACCCAATGAACAATATCTATCGATCGATCTGGAACGACGCCGCCGGCACCTTTGTTGCCGTCTCCGAGCATGCCAAAGGCGCGGGCAAGCCATCCTCCGGCGCTACCGGGCTTGCCATGACGGCACTGACCATGACGGCGCTCGCACTGTCGCTGATGATGATCGGCACGGGCGCGCATGCGGCGCCGACCGGCGGCGTCGTGATGGCAGGGACCGCCACCATCGGCGGCACGCCGGGCAGCATGGTGATCACCCAGACGACGCCGAACGCGGCGATCAACTGGCAGAACTTCAACGTGGCGGCCGGCGAATCCGTGCGCTTCGTCCAGCCTGGCAGCAATGCCGTGGCGCTGAACCGGGTGCTGGGATCGGACCCGTCGAGCATCCTCGGCACCCTGTCGGCCAACGGGAAGGTGTTCCTGATCAATCCCAACGGCATCCTGTTCGGCAAGGGCGCCACCGTCAACGTCGGCGGCCTGGTCGCCTCCAGCCTGGCCCTTGGCGACGCCGATTTCATGGCGGGCCGCTACAATTTTGCCGGCACCGGTACGGGCGCGGTGACCAATCTCGGGACGATCAACGCGCCGGGCGGCTATGTCGCGCTGCTGGGCGCCCAGGTCGGTAACGACGGCATCATCGCCGCCAGGCTCGGCAGCGTTGCGCTGGCCGCCGGGAGTGCGATCACGCTCGACGTTGCCGGCGACGGCTTATTGAATGTCGGCATCAGCCAGGGCGCAGTGGACGCCCTCGTGCGAAACGGCGGCCTGATCCAGGCGGACGGCGGCCAGGTGCTGCTGAGCGCACGCGCCGCCGGCGGCCTGCTGCAGGGCGCCGTCAACAACAGCGGCGCGATCGAGGCGCGCAGCCTGGAACAGCGCAACGGCACGATCCGCCTGACGGGCGATGCCGCGACGGGCACCGTGCAGGTCGGCGGCACGCTCGACGCCTCCGGCCTGGCCGCGGGCGAGACCGGCGGCACGGTGCAGGTGCTCGGCAACAGCGTCAACCTGGCCGGCGCCATCGTCGACGCGTCCGGCGACGCCGGGGGCGGCCTGGTGCACATTGGCGGCGGCTTTCACGGCGACACTGCCATCGCGCAAGCGCATGACACCGTCGTGGACGGCGGCGCGGTTCACGCCGACGCCATCGGCAGCGGCAACGGCGGACGGATCGCCGTCTGGTCCGCCGGCGACACGGCGGTCAACGCCACGCTGACAGCACGCGGCGGCGCCCGGGGCGGCGACGGCGGCTTTATCGAGACGTCAGGCAAGAACGTGGTACTCGGTAGCGGCACTCACGTCAACACGCTGGCACCGCATGGCCGCACCGGCGCCTGGCTGCTCGATCCGGTCAACTGGACCATCGCCGCCGCCGGCGGCGACGAGACGCCGGACGACGTGACGGCCAGCCTGGCCAGTTCGGATCGCCTGATCACCGCGACCAACGACATCACCGTAGCGGACGCCGTTGTCTGGACCACGGGCCAGAAGCTGCAACTGGACGCAGGTCACGACGTGCGGATCAACGCGGCCATGACGGCCAGCACCGCCGGCTCCGCCATGGTCCTTATTGCCGGCAACGATGTGCTGGTGAACGCCGCACTGACGGCCAGCGCCATGGGTTCGCGCATCGAGCTGACGGGCGGGCGCGATGTCACCAGCACGGCAGCCGTGACGGCCAGCGCCGCCAATGCGAAGATCGCGATGAGTGCCGGCCGCAACCTCAGCGTGGCCGCCGTCACGGCCGACGGCGGCGGTTCGGCCGACCTGGTCGCCCGGGGCGACGTGGTGGCAAACGGCCAGATCAGCGCCGACAACGGCGTCGTGACGTTGATTGCCGACAACGACGGTACCGGCCCGGGCATCGCCGGCGGCACCGTGCGCTTCATCGAGCCGGCCTCCGTCAGCGCCATGGCGACGACGATCCGCTTCAATCCGGCCACCTACACCGGCACGACCACCGAGATCGCGGCTTACACGGACAAGGTTGCCTCCGGCACCATCGATGCCAGGGCATGGGTATTCGGGCAGGCCGACAACAAGGTCTACGATGGCAATAACGCGGCCACCCTGTCGTTGCGCGGCGATCCGCATACCGGCAACAGCGTCGCGCTGGTGGCAGGCAATGCGACGTTCGACAACAAGAACGTGGGCACCGCCAAGCCGGTCGCTTTTACCGGCTATACGCTGGGCGGCGCGGACGCCGCGAAGTTCGCGCTGTTTGCGCCGTTCGGCACGACGGCAGGTTCCGGCACGACAGCGGCCGACATCACGCCTCGGCCCCTTATGGTGACCGCGACGGGCACCAACAAGACCTATGACGGCAACAGGAACGACGTGGTCGCACTGGCGGACAACCGCGTGGCCGGCGACCTGCTCGACCTCACCGCCACCGCGGCGAACTTCGTCGATCCCAACGTCGGCGACGGCAAGGCGGTCTCTGTGACCGGCATCGGCATCAGCGGCGCCGATGCGGCCAACTACACTGCCAACGCGACCGCGGCTACCACCGCCAACATCACGCCGGCACCGCTGACCGTGCGCGCAAACGATGCGACCAAGACGTACGGCCAGACCCTGGTGCTGTCGCCATCGGCCTTTACCCAGACCGGGCTGGTCAACGGCGAGACCATCGGCAGCGTGAATCCGGCCAGCGCCGGCACGGTGGCGAGCGCCAGCGTGGCCGGCAGCCCGTATGCCATCGTTCCGGGTGCCGCCGACGGCGGTACGTTCACGCCGTCCAATTATGCCATCACCTATCTGAACGGCACGCTGGTGATTCAGCAGGCTCCTTTGACAGTGACGGCCGACAGCGTGACCAGGGCCTATGACGAGAGCGTGGCCCTGACCGGCTTCACCACCAGCGGCCTGGCCAACGGCGAAACCGTCGGCAGTGTCACCCAGACCAGTCCCGGCACCGTCGCTTCGTCGGCCACGCCGGGTACCTACATGATCACGCCCAGCGACGCCACCGGCGGCACCTTTACACCCGGGAACTACGCGATTACCTACACGCGCGGCACGCTGACCGTGCAGGCAGCGGCCGTTGCGCCGCCCGTTGCGCCTCCGCCCGTTGCGCCGCCGGTTGTAGTGCCGCCGGTTGTAGAGCCGCCGGTGATTGTGCCGCCGGTGGTGGTCCCGCCGGCAGTGGTTCCGCCGGTGACGCCACCGGCACCGGTCACGCCGCCGCCGTCGACGCCCGCCTTGCCGCCAGCGCCGCCGGCACCAACCGCGCCGGCAACGCCGCCGACGCCTTCTTCGGGTGCCGCACAGCCGTATCCACCGGTGCAGACGCCCATATCGAACGTGCCGGTCGCGACGCGGGACACCGCAGCGCCCGTCATCGTGCTGGCGCCTTCGGAAGTCGGGCTGCAGACACTCTCGCTGCCTCCCCGCTTCGACGAGCCGCGACCGGACGTGCCTGCAGCGCCAGTGCCCGTGCAGGTTCCCACGGCGTCAACTGACGTGCCAGTGCCCGTGCAGGTTCCCACGGCGTCAACTGACGTGCCAGTGCCCGTGCAGGTTCCTACGGCGTCACCTGACGCACCAGCCGGGAAACCGCCGTCCGAACCCGCAACCACCGTGCCTGCGCACCGCATCAGGAAGCAGGACCGCAACTGACGTGCGAATGCCCGGCCGGCACGCTCCGGCCGGGTGCGAACATCGCGTTACCATCCGACCACGCATATGGAAAAATGAAAAAAACGACCACGACCTCCCTCGAGAAGCTCGTCCGCCGCTGTTGCTTTGCCCTCGGTACCGCCGCCCTGGCGTGCGCAGTCGCCGCCGCCCCGGCCATCGCGACTGACACGCCGGCAATCCCCGCGTACGTCGGGCCACCGGCGCGGGCCGATTTCGGCAACGTCACGCCATCGGCCGAAGCACGGCAGTTGGCGGACTGGATCGTCGACTCCGACAACCATCGCCGCCTTCCCTTCATCATCGTCGACAAGCAGTACGCCACGGCGTATGCGTTCCATGCCGACGGCGTGCTGCGTGGCGCGGCGCCCGTCCTGCTGGGACTGGCCATTGGCGACGACTCCGTCCCGGGCATCGGCGAGCGCAAGCTGTCGGCGATCCGGCCCGAGGAACGCACGACGCCTGCCGGCCGCTTCGTCGCCGCGCTCGATCGCAACCTGCACGGTACAGAAATCCTGTGGGTCGACTACGATGCCGCGATCTCGCTGCATCGCGTCGTCACGACGGCGCCGAAAGAGCGCCGGGCCGAGCGCCTGGCCAGCCCGACGCCGCTCGACAACCGGGTCTCCTACGGCTGCATCAATGTGCCCAGGGACTTCTTCGACCGCGTCGTCGGCCCGGCATTCAAGGGCACCAACGGCATCGTCTACGTACTGCCGGAAAACCGCTCGGCGCAGGAAGTGTTCGGTTCATACGACGTGGACCGGCAGCACTGAGATGCCGGGCCCGCGCCGGCCGTCCAGGCCCTGATCATCGCAATACCACCCCCCAGTTCTTCTCGACGCACCGGACGTAGTTCCCCGGCATCAACGCGCTGTACGGCGTCTGGTAGCTGACCAGCTGGCACTGGTGGTCGCCGCCGCCGTTCCAGTTCTTCTCCCAATAGATCGGATAGGCGGCCGAACTGGATGGACCGAAACGTCCCATCGTCGCGCACGACAGCTGTTCGCCGGCCACGTTCCAGCCCATGTCCCGCGCGAACTCCTTGTAGTAGTCGATGCGGTTCTGCGCAGCCGCCTTTTCCGTGCCGGTGCCGCATTCGGCGTTGATGATCATGATCGTCGTGGCGAAGTTGTTGCCCGCGCCGGCCGCCGTGTCGGCCGCATTCGGCACCCACGTGCCGTCGATCACGTGCAGCATGGAAGGCTTGGGCGGCTGCGGATAGACGAAGAAGAACGTGGCCGAGGCCAGGTTGAGCCACGTCGACGCGACGAGGTCGGGATTTTTCAGCAGCACCGACTGGTCGCCGTTGTGCATCGCCTGCGAGAACGGGCCGTAGTTATAGTTGTACGACAGCTGCTTGGCGCCGCGCCCGAAGTATTTTTTATACGTGCCGTCCGCATTCGTGCCGCAGGCCCAGACGGTGTTGAAGACGGGGTCGGCGCATTCGGCGTTGTAGCCGCAGCTCGTGCCTGTCTCGTCGCAGCCCAACTCGCGCAGGTACTTCAGGCCCTGGCGCCACTGCGGCAGCGGGATGCTGGCGTTATGGTCGCCGGTCTCCTGCGCGAAGTGCGCGAACATCGTCGCCAGCGCATGGCGGCAAATGGCATCGGCGTTGCGGCCGTCCGCGTAGTCGTCGCACACGGCCGGGAATTTCGCCACCGCCTGCAAGAAACGCGTGTACGTGTAGCTCGATTCGCGCGCGGGGAAGTAGTAGTCCCACTTCGCCGCGGGCAGCAGGCGCTCGATACGGCGTACGTTGACGGGATTGGCGGGTGCGCCGGGCGTGACCGCTTCCACCGCCGCGTTGTCGAGCGTGCGCACCGACGCTTTGACCTTCCTGAAGAAGTCGTTGTCCGTCAACTGCGCCTCGCGCGCCTCGGCCTGCGCCCTGGTCGGCACGCCGCCCGGCTGCGTGGGCGTTTCGGGATCGGGCACGGGCCCGGTCGCATCGCCCAGGTACTTCCACGCGCCATACGGATCGGCCGTCGGCGCGCTGGCCTGGTTCCACCATTTCGCTTCGTACTGCTTGCCCTGGTAGGTGGCGCACATGCCGGTCGTATAGACCTGGGCGGCGCTCCATGCGGGGCAGCTGGCGACGACGCCACCGGCCAGCGTGCGCGGGGCCGCCGGCGCGGCGGGGTCGCTGCCGCCGCAGGCGGTCAGCAGCAGTGCCAGGGCCGGCGCGGCGATCGTGGATGTCTGCATGGTGTCTCCGTCGTTGAACTCGCGCCCCGGCGGACGCTGCGGACACGATGGGCTGCTGCAGGAACGTCGTCAAGTGGTTTCAGAACTTCCTTTCGGACCAATACCAGTTACGGTCAGGCACGCATGGCCTCCAGGCCGGAAAGCCTGTCACGGCGGGCGCCGTACATGTCCGAAACGGGACAAGCTGTTATGGCAGCGATACCGCTTTGAACGGCCCGCGAAGTGGTATCGCCCCTCCCGGCATCACCTTTGGCGGGTTTGCCGCCGGCCCTGCGCCGCCACAACCTCGATCGCCCCCAACAGCCAGACGAGCGCCGGGTCCTGGGCGCGCCGCGCATGCCATGCGGCGGTGGCGACGAAACCGGGCAGCGCGAACGGGATGGGCGAATCCACCAGCTGGCGGCCGGCCCAGCGCTCGGCCAGCACGTCCGGCACCGTCGCGATGAGGGGACTTGCGCGCAGCAGTTCGGGCAGCGTGGCGAAGCGCGGTGTGGTGCAGCGCACGTCGCGCCGCAGCCCCAGCCCCGCCAGCATCTCGTCGGCCGCGCTTTCGAACACGGCGCGGTAGCTGACCAGCACGTGCGGGTTGGCGACGTATTGGTCCAGGGTCAGCGGCGTGCCGTCCGTCAGGCTGCGCCGGTACAGGCAGCGGAATGCCATCGTGCGCAGGCGGCGCGTCCTGAGCCAGCGCGGGCCGTCCACCTGCGGCCCGATCGCCAGGTCGATCTGGCCGTTTTCCAGCATCTCGACAAACGAAAACGGGTCGCTGGCCCGCACGGCAATCCGCACGCCCGGTGCCTGTTCCCGCAGGCGCCCGAGCAGTCCTGGCAGCAGCCAGATCTCGACCCAGTCCGGCACGCCGACGGTAAACGTGTGCTCCGCGCCGGCCGGATCGAAGCTGGCCGGCGCGAACAGCGCCGCCTGCATCTGCTCGACAACCGGCGTCAACGTGGCCTCCAGCTCCTGCGCGCGCGCCGTCGGCACCATGCCGGCGGGCGTGCGGACCAGCAGCTCGTCGCCGAACTGCTCGCGCAGCCGCGCCAATGCGGCACTGGCTGCAGGCTGGCCGATGAACAGCTTCGCGGCCGCGCGCGACACGCTGCGTTCGCGCATCAGCACCAGAAACGTCACCAGCAGGTTCAGGTCGATGCCGCGGAACCGGCGTTCGTCGATCATGGTCAGCCCATCATTCGTATCGATAATGAACATTGTATCAATCGATTTGTGCAATGGGCAGGCTTGCCCGATCATGCGGTCATGCCGCGCGAAACGACGCGCTCAGGGAGGAACGGATGAAAACGATGAAAACGATGGGAACGGCGCTGCTGCTGGCCGCGGCGCTGGCAGGCAATCCGGCGGCACCGGCCAGCGCCGCCGCGCCGCAGGTACTGACGCAGGCGCCGGGCTATTACCGGACCCTGCTCGGAACATTCGAAGTCACGGCGCTGTCCGACGGCACCGTCACCATCCCGCTCGACGAGCTGCTGACCGGCACGTCGACGCAGCATGTCCGCACGACGCTGGCGCGCAGCCACCTGGCGCCGCGCGTCGAAACCTCAATCAATGCCTTCCTCGTCAACACGGGCAAGCACCTGGTACTGGTCGACACGGGCGCCGGCGCGCTGTTCGGCCCCGACGCAGGCGGCCGCCTGCAAGAGAGCATCCGCGCGGCCGGCTACAGCGCCGAACAGATCGACGCTGTACTGCTCACGCACATCCATGGCGATCACTCGGGCGGCCTGTCCGCCGGCGGGAAGATGCTGTTCCCCAACGCCGATATCTACGTCAACCGGCACGATGCGGCGTTCTGGCTCGATATGGGGAACCGGGCGCGCGCGCCGGAAAACCAGCGCGCGGGGTTCGACCAGGCGGCGGCGCAGTTCGCGCCGTATCGTGCAGCCGGCAAGGTGAAGACGTTCGACGGCGCCACCGAGCTGCTGCCGGGGATCCGGACGTCGCCCGCCGTGGGCCACACGCCGGGCCACACCGTCTACGTGGCCAGGAGCGGCGACAGGGCGCTGCACTTCTGGGGCGACATGCTGCACGCGCAGGACGTGCAGTTCGCCGAGCCGGACGTGACGATCGCATTCGACGTCGACAGTCCCGCCGCCGCCCGCCAGCGCAAGGCTGCGCTGAAGGATGCCGCCGCAGGAGGCTACCTCGTGGCGGCCGCACACGTGTCGTTCCCCGGCATCGGCTACGTGCGCGTCCAGGGCAAGGGATTCGAATGGCTGCCGCTGCCATACAGCTCGCTGCAGCGGGCGTCCGTGCCTGGCGGCTGACGTCCGCCCGTCTCGATCAGGGCAATGGCGACTCGGGCCAGCGCAGCGCCCCGGCGGCATCCTCGTGGAGGTCCGGCAAATTCAGGTCGGCCGGACCTGACTTCCCGCCCGGCGTGTGGGTGAAGTAATTGAAGTCGAGTTCGATCTTGTCCCGCAGGTCGCCCGCGTAGGATGCCGGATACAGCGCCTGCTCGGTCCGGGGCAGCCCGTTGAAATGCTCCAGCGCCGCGCTGAAGAAATTGGTCAGCTTGCCCGTCTCGTGGTATTCCTGCATCGCCTGTGCCACGGCCCGCGTGCGCCACTGCTGTTCCTCGTCGTACGCCTGGCGGTAGGCGGCGCGTTGCTCATTGATGGTGAACGTGCCGCTGGTGTCGTTGGCGATCGTCGAGAGCTGCTCGCGCGACAGCCCCGCAAAGGGATTGGGGCCGCGCAGGTTCTCGATATAGGCATTGGCCGCCAGTGCCGACGCGGTGGCATTTGCATCGGCCGGGTCGGGCACTTGCCGCGCCGCCGCGGCCTTGTGCTGTGCGTCCAGCGGGTAGGTGATGCGCTCGATGTTGCTGCGCACCTTGTCGCCGAGCGCCTCGTGCGACAGCCCGGCATTCTGCGCTCCGGCGGCACCCTCCGCCCGCGACAGCCTGGCGGCAAGCGAGGAAATAGCGACGCCGGAAGACGCCGGCGACAGCGACGCGGCTGGCGCCTTGGCAGCCGGTGCGCCAGCCGGCGCGGGGCGCGCAGCATGGTGCGCCGGGTGGACGACTGTATTGGTTGCGACGATTGCCATGATACCGTTCCTTGTCAAACGAGGTTGACTGATGGTAGCACACGCCGGCGGCGCCTTCCGACCTCAGTCGATCCGAGGCCCGTACCGGTCCGCCTGCACCTCGCCCGTCACGCCATGGGTGTTGACGTCCGGCGTGATCGGCAGCATGCCGGCGTTCCAGTCGTCCCACTGCGCTTTCAGGTCGGCCAGCTTGTCCGGATGTTTTGCCGCCAGGTTGGCCCGTTCGCGCTGGTCCCGCGAGAGGTCGAACAGGAATTCGTTTTCGTTCAGTTTGAGGTATTTCCAGTCGCCCGCGCGCACGGCCTTCTGTTCGTTGGCCTTGTAGCGCCAGAACAGCGTGCGCTCGCCCGGCTTCTCGTCGCCCAGCAGCACGGGCAACAGGTTGTGGCCATCGCTGGGGTGCGACGCCGCCGGCGCGGTGCCGGCCGCCGCCAGCAATGTCGGCAGCCAGTCCATGCTGATCGCCACCTGGTGGCTCACCGCCCTGGCGCGGATGCGCGCGGGCCAGCGCACCAGGGCCGGCACGCGGATGCCGCCTTCCAGCAGTTCCGTCTTCTGGCCCGAGAACGGCCACGTCTGCGAGAAGCGCTCGCCGCCGTTATCGCTGGTGAAGACGACGATGGTGTTCTCCGCCAGGCCCTTCTCTTCCAGTGCCTTCAGCACGCGGCCGACGGAGGCATCCAGCGCCGCCACCATCTTGCCGTAGGTGGCCAGGCTGCCGCCGTCGTAGTGGAAGATATTGTCGATCTCGCGCGAGACTTCCTCGTCCTTCGGACCTTCCCACGGCCAGTGCGGCGCCGTGTAGTGCAGCGACAGCAGGAACGGCTGCCCCGGAGTCTGCTTGCGGATGAAGCCCGCGGCGCGCTCGCCCAGCAGGTCCGTGTAGTAGCCCGCTTCATGCACGGGTACTTCGCCTTCGTACAGGTCTTCCTTTACGTGCGCGCCAACGCCCGGCTTGTGCGTGAAGTAGTCGATGGCACCGCCGTAGTTGCCGTAGAACGTGTCGTAGCCGCTTTTCAGCGGGCCGAAATTCGGCAGCGAACCCAGATGCCATTTGCCGAACAGCGCGGTGCGATAGCCCGCCTTCTGCAGCAGCGACGGCAGCGTGGGATGATCCGGCGGCAGGCCGACGGCATCGGACGCGCCGGCCAGCGGCTCTTCCAGCCCGCCGCGCAGGCGGTACTGGTAGCGTCCCGTAATCAGGCCGAAACGCGTGGCGGAGCAGACTGCGGAATTGGAATAGGCCTGCGTCAGCCGCACGCCCTGCGCGGCCAGCCGGTCCAGGTTTGGCGTGGCGAAGTCGCGCTGGCCGTAGACGCCCAGGTCCGCGTAGCCCAGGTCGTCGGCCAGGATGAACAGAATATTGGGACGGGCCTGCGAATCCTTCGCGCCCGCGGCGTGGCCCGCCAATGGCGCCAGCGCCAGCGTGGACAGGCCCTTGATGACGGTGCGGCGATTGCGGTCGATCGGCTTGCTCATATTCCTCCTCGTGGATGCGTCGCTCGTTGGAGGACCCATCATAGGGAGAGGCCGGCAGCGGCACCACGAAGCAATTCGCATGACCTTATTCGGCCGCGCCGCATTTGCTCATGCGCTAAGTGTGGCCGCGGTGGTGCGGCAACGGGACGGCCGCGTCCTCGCCGCTTGCGTTCCGCAAGCGAAGCGACCATCGTGAATCAGGGGTCGGGGCACAGGAGGAAGCATGCGACATCCCGGAGATTGTCAGGCCGCGCCGGTCCGGCCCCACGCTGCACATCATCGAATTCGACGACCAGGGTTGGCCATCCCGCGCACCCGGCGCCACGGAAACGCCAGTCCCAGCTTCCGCATCGATTGCGCCATCGACGATATCACCGCCCGCTGAAGCGCGACCGGTGCAAGGCACTGATCTTCGTGTGGGTACACATGCGATCCCCGACCACAGCAGCATCTCGCGCCACCGATGGAATATCTGGTGGAGCAGCTGTACGAAGACACGGGCGCCCTGCCCCGATTCGGCCTGTCGCGCGGCTCGCCCGGTGGCGCGGCGGCGCTCGTCGCGGACTGCGGGGAACAGTGTCCGTATCGTTGGGTCGTCAGTCTGCCGCGCCGTACCGCAGCAGACTGGATGCGGGATACGTGAGGTGTAAATGTTGGTAACATTCTCTCGGCAACTGACGCCGCACGCCTATCGTCCCAATGCTGTGTTTCGCCGCATAATGGCGGTTCGAGGGTTCTCACGCTTCGCCATGGGGTTGCCAGCATAGGAGGTTTTTTTGAAACTCATCCACTCCATACTTGCTCTTGCGTTTCTCGTCATGGGCGGTGCGCAGGCGCAGTTCGGCGAGCAGTCGACCGATTTTCACGATCGCCTCGGCAGGACGTCGACGCCGGCCGAAAAGGCGTGGCAACCGCGTGCGCGTATCTATGGCAGGAGCGTGGCTGAGAATTCCAACGACCGCCTCTACAAGGGAATGTTCAAGACCGATCCGAGACTGCTGATTGGCGTTGAGCTGTCGCCGAACTGGGCGCTTGAGGCTGGCTACGTGAATTTGTTCGACCGGGGCTTTCACCGGGTCAACGAGCGCGACCCGGGTGACACTGCCGGGGCTCTTGGCGCGAACGGCTCCAGCACTCACGCGGCGATCAAATACAGCGGGGAAATTACCGATCGGCTTTCCGCTTATGGGAAGGTCGGGATAGCCTACAGCGAGACAACGACGGATGATCGAAAAGCGCAAACCGGGCTATATACCGGCGTCGGCGTGAAGCTCAAGATGAATGAGCGGATGTGGATAGGCGTTGAATACGGTAGCCATGGCGGAGGCTTGAAAAGCCTGGGCGATTCAAATGCAAATGCAGTCAAGGTAAATGTCGGGATCCGGTTCTGAATCCGAAGGTCCTTCTGCCAGGATTTTCATGCCGGCGGCGCGCCCGCGACGGGCGAAAGCTCACGCAGTATTCGCGGGGCGCGAAGGCCAGCCCCCGACACGTCCCGCACCCGGAATAGACCGGCGACAAAAAAGGCACCCCGCAGGGTGCCTCTCTCGCTGAACCGAAACCGATCAGGCCTGTGGCTTGTAAGCCGCGACGCCGTCCAGGATTTCCTGCTTGGCCGATTCCGGACCTTCCCAGCCGTCGACCTTGACCCACTTCCCTGGCTCCAGGTCCTTGTAGTGCTCGAAGAAGTGCTGGATCTGCTGCAGGCGCAGGTCCTGCAGGTCTTCCGGCTTCTGCCAGTGCTTGTAGATCGGCAGGACCTTATCGACCGGCACGGCCAGCACTTTCGCGTCCTGGCCCGCTTCGTCCGTCATCTTCAGCACGCCGATGGCGCGGCAGCGCACGACGACGCCAGGAATCAGCGGGAACGGCGTGATGACCAGCACGTCGACCGGGTCGCCGTCGGCCGACAGCGTGTTCGGCACGTAGCCGTAGTTGCACGGGTAGTGCATCGCCGTGCCCATGAAACGGTCGACGAAGATGGCGCCCGATTCCTTGTCCACTTCGTACTTGATCGGATCGGCGTTCATCGGGATTTCGATGATGACGTTGAAGTCGTTTGGCACGTCGCGGCCGGCGGACACTTTGTTCAGGCTCATGGTTTTCCTCTAAATACAGCTCGGTGGTTATACAAATTTCATCAGACAAGTCGCGCAATTATAGCCAAACTGCGGCCACACCGCGCCCGCATGGGCGCAGCGGCAGGCGTAACGCTACGTTGTGGGCTACAGGATTGTCGCCAGCGCGCACTGGCGATAGTGATTGGCCGCCTCTTCCGGCTGCTGCAGCGCCTCGTGCAGCTGCGCCAGTTTCAGGTGCGCCTCGCGCACCATGGCGGGATCGGTCGCGTCGGACAGCGCGCCTTCCAGGTAGCGCTGCGCCTTGCCCCACAGCTTCTGCTTCAGGCACAGGGAACCCAGCGTCAGCGCCAGGTCCGCATCGTTGGGACGTGCCACCAGCCACGCCTCGCAATGCTCGATCTGGGCCAGCAGCGCGGCCGAGCCGGCCGGTGCGGCCGCGTCGCGGTAGGCACGCACGACACGTTCGTCCCAGTTGGCCTTCAGCGATTCCTCGGCCACCTGGCGCGCCTCGTCGTGCAGGCCGCGCGCATTGAGCGCCGTCGCGGCGCGGCAGGCCACGTAGGGCTTGACGCGGTCGACGGCGGGAATCGTCGACCACACGCGCAGCAGCGATTCCGCGTCGTGCGTCTTGTCGGACAGCAGATCCGTGTAGGCCAGTTCGCGCAGCCGCGTCGACAGCGCGGGATGCAGCGCCTTGTGCTTGTCCAGCGAACGGACCAGGCGCAGCACTTCCGGCCAGTTCTTCGCCTGCTGCTCCGCTTTCAGCGACCATTGCAGCGCGTGGATGTGGCGCGTGCCGCTGGCATTCAGTTCGCGCACGGCCGCCAGCGCCGCTTCGGGCTGATGGTCGTCCACCAGCAGCTCCGTCATCGTCATCAGGCGCGCCGTCTTCATCGTCGGGTCGTCGGCGATGCGTGCGACCCACTGGTCGCGGCGCGCGTGCTGGCGCATGCGGTGCGCGGCGCGGGCACCGATCAATGCCGCCACGCCGGCGTTTTCCGGCAGTTCGGCGGCGCGCAGCGCGGCCTTCTCGGCATGGCCGAAACGGCCTTCGAACAGCGCCTTCAATGCATCACGCAGGCCCTTGTTGCCGTCCCGCTCGCGCTTGCGCTGGCGGTATTCGGCCACGCGTGCGGGCATGCGCATCGTGGCGCGCACGGCGCGCACGACGGCATACAGCAGCACGAACAGCGCCGCCATCAGCACGACAAAGAAGTTCAGCGACAGGTCCATCCGGTACGGCGGATAGAACAGCACCACATTGCCGGGATTGAAACGTGCCGTCACGGCGATGCCGATGGCCGTCGCCATCAGGGCGAGTACCCAGAGGAAAAAACGCATGGTCAAGGCTTCGCTTTGTAGTTGCGCACGGCGTTCAGGCTGTCGACAAGGGTTGGCATCTCGATGGCGAGATTGCTGCCCTGGACCTGGCGCAGCAGCGCCTGCACCGTCTGCGTCTGGCGGGCGCGCGTGTCGAAGTAACGCAGCAGCGCTTCCTGCGCGGCCAGCAGGTCGGCGCGGAAGGCGGCCTCGTTGCGCGACAACAGGGCCATGCGCGCGTTCAGCAGGCGCAGCTTCAGGTTTTCACGCAGGAAGTAGGCGTGTTCCGGCGCCAGCATCATCGCCTCCGGATTTTCCACGGTGCGCACGCGCAGCAGCTGGCGCACGTCCGTCCACATCTCGCCGGTCCAGCCGGTCCAGACGCCCTGCACGCGCGTCAACCACGAATCCGGCGACTGCGCGGGCGGCGGCGCCTCGACCGGTTCCGCCTTGCCGCGGACGCCCTTGCGGACCGACGCGTTCTTCGGCGCGGCCGCTGCCATCGGCGGCGTCGCGTCACTCAGCATCGGCAGAGAATCCACCTGCGCGATCACGTTGTCGAGCCGCACGGCCAGGCCGACGGAATCGACGGACGGCAGCGCCTTCAACTTCTCCGTGTCGCGCGCGATCGCCCGGCGGATCGTGATGAACTGCGGCTTGTCCGAGCGCGACAGGCTGCGGTCCGCGTTCTGCAGCGCGATCAGCGCCCCCGGCACGTTACCGGCCAGCTGCAACTGCTGGCTGGCTGTCGACAGCACCTGTTCGATCTCGGCCAGGGCCCACTCGTCGCGGTTCTTCGACATGTCGTTGTACAGCTGCTCCAGCGCGAGTTGCTGCGCCTGCGCCTCCTGCTGGCGCCCTTCCAGCACGCCCACCTTGACTTGCAGTTCCTTCGTCGCATCCTGCGTGGCGCGCACCAGCTGGGCGGCCTCGCCCGTCATCGCATCGTTCTTCTGCAGCCGGCGCGCCATCTCTTCGCGCAGGTTGCGGATCTGCCGGTTCGTGCCGATCGTCTGCGCGGCCAGCAGCACGGCCAGCGCGATGACTGCGATCGACGTCGGACGGCGCAACCAGCCGCCGCCCGTGGAGGCAGGCGATGGCGGCGGGCTGACCGGCGGGGGACTGACGGGTGGCGACGCGGCCGGCGGGCTGGCAGTGGCGCCAGCCGGTGCGGCCGGGTCGGCGGTGTTCGAAATTGTAGGCAGTTCGTTCATGGGCGTGATTGTAACGCGGCGAGCAGGCGCTCGTCGCCGGATCCTGTCAGCGTTACGCGGCGCAGCCCCAGTTCATGCGCCGTGGCGGCGATCCGGGCGTGCGGCACGATCAGTTGCTGTTGTTGCATCTTTGCCACAATGTCATCCGACTCCATCGCGGCCAGCAGTTGCAGCAGCCCGCGCAGCGCCTCCGAGCTGGTGACGATCCAGTCGTTTTCCGTCTGCAGCAGGGCCGCCAGCCGTTCGCGCAGGGCCGGTGTCAGCGCCGGAATGCTGCGCCGGTAGGCGGCAATCGTGGTCACGTCGGCGCCCGCCGCCCGCAGGCCATCGGCCATCAGCTCGCGGCCGGATTCGCCGCGTACGATCAGCACGCGCCGGCCGCGCAGCGCGGCCAGGTCGAGCGTTTGCAGCAGGTGTTCGGAGTCGCTCCGTTCCGCGTCGGCCGGGCTGACGATGTCGACATCGGCGGACGTGATGCCATGCGCCGCCAGCGCCGCCCGGCTGCCCTCGCCCAGCACGGCCAGCGTGACGCTGGCCGGCCAGCGTTCGATATGGGCAAACGCGGCATCGATGGCGTTGGGGGACACGAAGGCCACCAGCGCGTAGTCGCGCAGGCTTGCGAGCGTGGCCGCCAGGGCCGAGGGGTCGGGCAACGGTGCGATCTCCAGCAGCGGCAGCACTTCCACATCGCGGCCCAGCGCGCGCACCTGGGCGGCCAGCGGCAGTGCCTGGGCCAGCGGCCGGGTAATGACGACGGCGCCCGGCATCCTCAGGCGGCGCCGTCCGCGGCGGCCTTCGCTTCGGCGAGGATGGCCAGCGCATCCTGCTGGCGCAGCTTGTCGGCCACCTGGTCGCCCAGCTGGGTGGCATCGACGGCGGGACCGTGCACCTCGGCACTGGCAACGCGCTTGCCGTCCGGCGTCGCGACCATCGCGCGCAGGCGCATCGTGCCGGCGTCGATGGTCGCGTACGCGGCCAGCGGCACCTGGCAGCTGCCGCCGAACACTTTCGACACGCGCCGCTCGGCCGTCACCGCCTGGCTCGTCGCCACGTCGTTCAACGGCGCCAGCAGCGCCATCAGGTCGATGCCATCGGCACGCGGCGTGTCCGTGTGGGCGATCTCGATGGCCATCGCGCCCTGCCCCGCGGCCGGCAGGCTCGTTTCCGGCGCCAGCAGCGCGCGGATGCGCTCTTCCATGCCGAGCCGTTTCAGGCCGGCGGCAGCCAGGATGATGGCGGCGTAGTCGCCCCGATCCAGCTTGCCCAGGCGCGTATCCAGATTGCCGCGCAGCGGCTTGACGACAAGGTGCGGGTAGTGCGCGGCGATCAGCGACTGGCGCCGCAGGCTGCTGGTGCCAACGACGGCACCGGGCGGCAGGTCGCCCAGCCCGTCGTAGTCGTTCGACACGAACGCGTCGCGCGGGTCCTCGCGCTCCAGCACGGCCGCCAGCGCGAAGCCTTCCGGCAGGTCCATCGGCACGTCCTTGAGCGAGTGGACAGCCAGGTCGGCGCGGCCGTCGGCCATCGCGACCTCCAGCTCCTTGACGAACAGGCCCTTGCCGCCGACCTTGGACAGGCTGCGGTCGAGAATCTGGTCGCCACGCGTCGTCATCCCGAGAATCGTAACGTCACATAGCGGATATAATATTGACAAGCGCGCACGCACATGTTCGGCCTGCCACATGGCCAGCCGGCTTTCGCGCGAGGCGATTACCAGTCTGGAGGGGGCCTGCTCTGCCATTTCAGATGTATTCAAAACCAATCTTTCAAAAACGTAGTTTCAGCATAGTTTCAGCATAGTTTCAACTGAATCCGACCGAGTTTCGCTGTTGCCGACGCCAACCGGCGTCTGCCAGTTACCCGCGCATGAATATAGAACCATAAATTTTAGCATGCGCTCCCATTGCAGCCTGTGGCCAAAAGCCTTTGCACCGACACCTATCCCTTTACTGAAACAACCATGGTAAATTTTGCTAGTGCGACAGACGAACAAAACAACGAAACCACTGCCAGTGACAAGGACGCGCCGCTGAAAGAAGACATCCGCCTGCTCGGCCGCCTGCTGGGCGACGTGCTGCGGGAGCAGGAAGGCGAGGAAGTCTTCGCCGTTGTCGAAACCATCCGCCAGACCGCGGTGCGCTTCCGCCGCGAGGCCGACGCGGGCGCCGCCAAGGAGCTGGACGGCATGCTGAAGATCCTCACGCGCGAGCAGACGATCACCGTCGTGCGCGCGTTCTCGTACTTCTCGCACCTGGCCAATATCGCGGAAGACCAGCACCATATCCGCCGCCGCCGCGCCCACCTGCTGGCCGGCTCCGCGCCCAAGCGCGGCAGCATCGGCCACGCGCTGGCGAAACTGAAGGAGGCCGGCGTCGACAAGGACACGGTGGACGGCTTCTTCCACGACGCGCTGATCTCCCCGGTGCTGACGGCGCACCCCACCGAGGTGCAGCGTAAATCCATCCTGGACGCGGAACACGATATCGCCCGCCTGCTGGCCGAGCGCGACCTGCCGTTGACGCCGCGCGAACGCGCCGCCAACCTGCACATGCTGCGCGTGCGCATCGCCACGTTGTGGCAGACGCGCATGCTGCGCTACACGAAACTGACGGTGGCCGACGAGATTGAAAATGCGCTGTCGTACTACCGCATCACGTTCCTGCGCGAGGTGCCGGGCCTGTACGACGATATCGAGGACGACATCGCCACCCTGTACGGCACCGAGCAGCCGTCGCAGATCCGCGCGCCCTACCTGCAGATGGGCAGCTGGATCGGCGGCGACCGTGACGGCAACCCGAACGTCAACGCCGGCACGATGCAGCATGCACTGCAGCGCCACGCCACGACGATCATTGACTTCTACCTGGACGAAGCGCACGCGCTGGGCGCCGACCTGTCGATCTCCACCTTGATGGTGTCGTGCAGCCCGGAGCTGCAGGCGCTGGCGGACGCATCGCCCGACCAGTCCGACCACCGCGCAGATGAACCGTACCGCCGCGCCCTGATCGGCATCTATGCGCGCCTGGCCGCCACCGCGCGCGCGCTGGGCGCGGCCAACATCCTGCGCAAGGAAGTGGGGCATGCCGAACCGTATGCCGATGCCACGGCCTTCTCGGCCGACCTGCAGGTGCTGATCGCGTCGCTGGAAGCCAACCACGCCGGCATGCTGGCGCGCCCGCGCCTGACGACCCTGAAACGCGCGGCGGACGTCTTCGGCTTCCACCTGGCGTCGCTGGACATGCGCCAGTCGTCCGACGTGCACGAGCGCGTGCTCGCCGAGCTGTTTGCCCGCGCCGGTGGCGAGCCGGCCTACGCAAGCCTGGACGAGGACGCGAAAGTGAAACTGCTGCTGGCCGAACTGGCGCAGCCACGCCTGCTGTATTCGCCGTACATCGAGTATTCGCCGGAGACGCAATCGGAGCTGTCGATCTTCCGCGCCGGCCGCGAAATCCGCCAGCGCTACGGCGCACGTGCGATCCGCAACTACATCATCTCGCATACGGAAACCGTGTCCGACCTGCTGGAAGTGCTGGTGCTGCAGCAGGAAACGGGGCTGCTGCGCCAGGGCGCGGACGGATCGACCACAGCCGACCTGATGGTGATTCCGCTGTTCGAAACGATTCCCGACCTGCAGCGCGCCGCCGGCATCATGGAAGAAGTGATGGCGCTGCCGCTGGTGAAGGGCCTTGTCGAGCAGCAGGGCCGCATCCAGGAAGTCATGCTGGGCTACTCGGATTCGAACAAGGACGGCGGCTTCCTGACGTCCAACTGGGAACTGTACAAGGCGGAAATCGCGCTGATCGACGTGTTTGCCAAGGCTGGCGTGAAGCTGCGCCTGTTCCATGGCCGCGGCGGCACCGTGGGACGCGGCGGCGGTCCAAGCTACGAGGCCATCCTGGCGCAGCCGAAAGGCACCGTCAATGGCCAGATACGCCTGACGGAACAGGGCGAGATCATCGCCTCCAAATTCTCCAACGCGGAAATCGGCCGGCGCAACCTGGAGCGCCTAGTGGCCGCCACGCTGGAAGCGAGCCTGCTGCCGCCGCCCGCCGGTGCCGCGCAGCAGGAGCAGCTGGCCGGCTTCGAAGCCGTGATGGCGGAGATATCAAGCCTGGCCTACAAGGCGTACCGCAACCTGGTCTACGAAACGCCGGGCTTCACGGACTACTTCTTTGCCGCGACACCGATCGCGGAGATCGCGGAACTGAACCTGGGTTCGCGTCCGGCCTCGCGCAAATCGACGAAACGCATCGAAGACCTGCGCGCGATCCCGTGGGGCTTCTCGTGGGGCCAGTGCCGCCTGCTGCTGCCGGGCTGGTACGGCTTCGGCAGCGCCATCGGCCAATGGATCGCCGCCGGCGAGCGCGAACAGCGCATCGCGCAGCTGCGCGACATGGTCGCGCACTGGCCATTCTTCGCCACGCTGCTGTCGAACATGGACATGGTGCTGGCCAAAACCGACCTCGCCATCGCCTCGCGCTACGCGGAGCTGGTGGCGGACCAGGAACTGCGCGAGCGCATTTTCCGCCGCATCGGCGAAGAATACCGGCATACGCTGGAATGCCTGGAGTCGATCACGGGCACGACCGAGCGCCTGGCCGGCAATCCGTTGCTGGCCCGCTCGATCACCAACCGCTTCGCCTACCTGGACCCACTGAACCACCTGCAGGTGGAGCTGATCAAGCGCCACCGCGCGCTGTCGTCCGATCCGGACAAGGCCGACCCGCGCGTGCATCGGGGGATTCATCTGTCGATCAATGGGGTGGCGGCGGGGTTGCGGAACACTGGCTGATCCCGCCCGCGGATGCTGGTTAGCTGCCTGCATCCGCGGTACCGGAACCCACACGGAAAACGGCAAGCCGATGCCTTCCTCTCCGCCGCCGATAGAATATCTCGGCACCGGGTGATAATTGGAGAGAAATTTCGTTTTTTGGCGGGGTAATATCTTGTAATTATCACACTACAAGGAACTACCATGCGCCTGTCACTCGCCCGCCTGGGCATCGCCGTCGCCGTCAGTGGACTCTTCGCCGCAAGCGCGCACGCGCTGCCAGGCACCGTGCGGACCGATCATCCCCGCCTGTATGCCTCGCTCGATGACCTGCGCCGGCTGGTCAAACAGCTCCCGCTGTTAAACCAAACCCTGCCTGAAGAGACGAGCGCTACCGATCGCGTGTTTTTCCCCGGAAAACGGGGTCGTGTGAGCTTTACTTTTAAGCCGACCCGGCGGACGGGAACGGATGAGCTCAAGGCGGGCATTTTCGGCAGCCGTGGAGTCAACAAGGATGGTATATATCTTCATTACTTCTCGTCGGACGAGCGTAATGCCGTACTTGATGTTGGCGCTGTTTTGCGTGATCCAAAAGGTGAAAGCGCCGCTGGCAGTACGGGTACGCAAATTACCATACCGCTCGATGTCGAGACGGTCATTGAAGTCCAATGGGACGCAGACCTGGGCAAGATAGCGATCTCCACCTCCGGCGCTCAGGTGTGGGAGGGCAAGCTGCCTGGTACATTCAATGCAAACGAGCAGCCGTTCCTGTTCGGCGGTCGCCGTGGCGACCGGATGCCGGTGTTCCGGATTTACAACGAGAGCGACAAGCTTATCCGCCAGTTCGCCGCCAACGGAAGCACTCCCGCTGACAGCAGCCCTGTCGACCTGGAGCTAGGGGCTGCGTGGCAAAAGCTGTTGGCGCTCGCGCGCGCGCGGGCAACGGATTTCGCCCTATGCGCCAAGGAGATTGCGCCACAAAAATGTGAGGTGACGAAAGGCGGTCGCGTGCAGAACATCGGGCCCGCTAAGATGCTGGCACTCGCATACAGGCTTTCGGGCGAGCGCACCTTCCTGGATGCGGCGCTGAATCACATCAACCTGATCTACGCAGTGAATGAGGGGGTGATGATCGAAAGCGCCAAAACCCACGCCGGCACCGGCGGCGAATGGAGCATGTCTGCACGCGTGGGGGCAATGGGTGTCTATTACGACTGGCTGTACGGTGCCCTGTCCGTCCCACAGAAGCAAGTCTTGCGGGAGGCTATCACAAAAACTGTCACGTTCAACAATGCCGGACACGATGACCTGCGATATTCAATCTGCGGTAACGCGGAAATGTCGGGCATGGCCTGTGCCGAAGGATGGGAGACGCAGGACGGGCCGAACTCTATCTCACGCAATTATATTACCGGCCACACCCAGTCCGCCCAGTTCGGCACGGTGCTGGGCCTGCTCGCCATCGAGAACGAGCAGAACGACGTCAATGACCTGATCAGCACCATCTATCGGCATTTCGAAACAGGTTACCTTCCTGCCCGGGCCGCAGTTTCGTACCCGACCATATCCGACGAAGCCCTCATGGCTCAGCCATGGCTGAAAAACTCTTCGCGCGGCGGACACCAGACATTGTTCGCGTATAACAGCGCTTCGATCGGCGAGCTGCCGGAGCGGTTGCTGGTATGGCAGCGCGCACTCACGCTCGGTGGCAGCGCTGCCGGATTGCAGGCCCCCTGGCTGCCGTCCATGATCTCGCCTTACCTTTATGGGCTGCGCGGTGACGGCAAATTCCCGGCCAGCGGTGACAATTTCGACTACGCCCTGAACGACTCCGAACTGGCGTCGTTGGCGCTGACTGCCGCGCAGGAAGGCAACGCCACAGCGTATGGCTTCTACCAGAAAGAGATCGTAGCCCGGCGCCCAATGCACCACTCTCGCGTGCTATGGGAGCGGTTGCTGTATCCGGTGCCGGCAACCCAGGCAGCGCAATCGCCCGACGAGCTGCCGCTGTCGGTACACTATCCCGTGGCAGGCAATGTCCTGATGCGCAACAGCTGGGTCTATCCGGACGCGGCACTGCTCGATTTCAAGTCCGCTTCGTTCATCAGCGAGAATCATCATCATCTGGACCAGAACAGTTTCTCACTCTTCTACAAGGCCCCGCTGCTGGTAGACTCGGGACAGTATGACGAATATCAGACAGTGCACTGGAAGAATTACTACGAGCGTACGATTGCCCATAATTCCATCGTCCTGTTCGACCCGGCGGAGAAATTTACCTATACGAACAATGAAGTGTGGAGCAACGACGGCGGCCAGTGGTTCGACGAGCGCAAAACCTATCCGACGGTCGAGGAGATCGGGGGCGACAATAAACTCGATGGCGTGACGGCGTACGAAGAAGGCGGCTGGTATGCCTATACGGAAGGCAACGCGACGAAGGCGTACAAGCGCGACAAGCTCAATGACAAAGCTGGCTTCCTGCGCAGCGTCATCTATCTGCGCCCGGAAGGCCGCCCGAACGATCCCGATGCCAAGGCAACGGTGGTCGTGTTCGACAAGGTCCGTACCGCCGCTGGCAAGGCGCTGGCCGCCACTTCGCTGCTGCATATGACCGGAAGGCCGGTCGCAAGTGGCGAACCTATTGGCAAAGAGGGCCGCTACACATATCCATTCGGATCGGACCAGTCCACTTTCACGATTCGCAAGGACGGCGGCATGGCCACTATCCAGGCCCTGCTACCCAAAAGCGGCAAGGCGACGCTTGTCGGGGGCCTCAATTACAAGGGCTCCACGGATACTGAATACACCTGCAAGCAGGCGGGCCTGAAAGACAAGATCCTGACTGTCACCGGCACCAGCGGCGATTGCCGGTACCTGGTCCAGGGCTCCGTCGCCGGCGTATTCGGCTGGTACAACTACACCCCGGCGAATCTCACAAACATCAACTCTGACAATGGCCAATGGCGCCTTGAATTTTCTCCGGCAACGACACCCGTGGCAGGCGCGGCGCAATACTTCCTGAACGTGATCCGCGCCGCCGACAGCGACATGGCCGCCGGACCGGTCACGTTGCGGGACGAGCAGAAAGCAGTGCTGGTGGACACCGGCTATGAGACCGTCGGGGTGCAGATCGGCTCGGATCGCCGCATCATCTTCAACGGCGGAACACAACAGAATATGTGGCCGGTTTGGCAGCCCGGCAGCTTCCAGGGAACGACACTGGTGGTTGGTCTGTTGCCGAACAGCTGTTACTCCCTAGTGGATCACGAAGGCAAGAAAGCGCTGAAACCTAGTGTGGGTTGTACTTACAAGAGCTCGGCTGCCGGCGTAGTGACGATCCGCTGAACCACGGCAGGAGGTGCCGTTCGACAGAGACCGGCGCTCGCCGCGGCAGGGTCCCAGACCGGCAGCCCTGCCGATTTTTTACCAGCGTCCCGCACATTCTCGTAGAATCTGCTGAAGCTGCGCGCCGCTCGACAATATTGTATGCGCCTGAAGCCGCGCCTTCCGTCGACGATACCAAGAAAGCCTTTATGCATCGCTCCCTGCTGCTTGCCTGCCTCTGCGCCCTCGCCACCACCGCCCATGCCGCCGAAGAAAGCCGCACCCTCGCCCCGTTCCGCGCCATCGCCGTCACCGGCCCGATCGACCTGCGCGTTGACGCGGGCAAGGCGCAGTCCGTGCGCATCAGCGGCAGTAACGAGTTCCTGGGGCGCGTGCGCACGATCGTCAAGGACGGCGAACTGCGCATCGACTATCCGGGCAAGGCCAGCAAGACGACGGACGGGGGCAGGATCGTCGTGACGCTGCCCTCGCTCGTCAAATGCATGGTCGAAGGCGCGGGCGAAGTGGACATCGACAATCTGAACGAAGAGCGCGTCGACCTGCAGTTCCAGGGCGCCGGCCATCTGTCGGCCAAGGGGAAGACGAAGTGGCTGCGGCTGAAGGCGCAGGGCGTCGGCCACGTCGACACGAAGGAGCTGAAGGCGGAGCGGACGGACGTGAACTTCGAAGGCATCGGCGAAGTATCGATCCACGCCAGCCAGACGCTGAACGCCGTGGTGCGGGGGCTGGGCAACGTGGTCTATTACGGCCGCCCGAAGACGCTGAACAAGTCGGCGTCGGGGCTGGGTAAGATATCGTCGGGCGATTAATCCGCCAGGGACACGGACCTTCACTCGCGCCCTGCCCCCGACGCCCGCCATCACCGCGGCACGACAAGCTTCGCATGCCGCAACTGCCGCACCCGCACGAATCCCAGCGTCTCGTACAAACCGATCGCCCGCGCGTTGCGGCTGCCCACGTGCAGCATCGGCATCACGCCGTCCTCCTGCATACCATGCATCACATGGCGCACCAACAGCCCGGCATAGCCCCGTCCCGTGAACTCGTGATGCGTGCAGACGGCGCTGACTTCGCGCAGGTCGCCGAAGTCCATCCGCTCGCCCGATAACGCCACCAGCCGGCCGCCATCATGGATGCCGAGGTAGCGTCCCATGGTGCCGGTACGGGCGCGGAAGTAGCCGGGAAACGCAATCGCGGTGAGCTCCTGCATCGCCGGGTCCAGCGCGTCGAGCACCGTCACGCCATCGCGCGGCGGCGCCGCAACCGGGCCGCCACGATAGACCATCTGCGTCACGCCACCCAGCTCTTCCAACCGCCAGCCATCCGGCACCGTCGGAATCGCGCCGACAAAGTAGACGTCCTCTGTCAGGTACTCCAGACTGGTGGCCGGCACGAACATGCCCTCTTCCGGCACGGCGCAAAAAGGCGCCACGTCCGGCGCGTAACGGCGCATTTCGCCCAGCGTGTGCGCCAGGTGCTGCTGCCCGCTGTGCAGCGCGGCCCAGACAGGGTTGGTCAGTTGCGCGGTCATCTCTTCAATCATCGTCCCACTCCCATACTGTATACTCCCGCGTTTTGCCAAGGCCCACCATGAGCTCCCTGCCAACCTGCCCTCAATGCGGTTCCGAATTCACCTACGAGGATGGCAGCAACCTGGTGTGCCCCGAGTGCGCGCACGAGTGGGCGCCCGGGGCCGCCGCCGTTGACGCGGCGCGCGTCTACCGCGACGCGGCCGGCAACGTGCTGCAGGACGGCGACACCGTCACCGTCATCAAGGACCTGAAACCGAAGGGCTCCGGCGGCGTCATCAAGCAGGGCACGAAGGTCAAGAACATCCGCCTGGTCGACAGCGACCACGATATCGACTGCAAGATCGAAGGCTTTGGCGCCATGAGCCTGAAGTCCGAGTTCGTGCGCAAGGTCTGACGACTCAGCGCTTCGCGGCTGTCAGCTCCTGCACCGCTTCCCGGTACTGCCGTGAGTTCTTCAGCCGCTCCATGTAGCGGATCGGCCGCCTTGACTTGAGTGGCATCGTCGTGTCGGCAAGCGCGGCCCGTGGGCCGCACGAATCCTGGCAAGTGGGCTCTTCATTCGGTCTCACACGATCGGTCAACAGCAGGTTGTTCTCCTGCACCGACAGGATCACCGTGCAGGCTCGCGGCTGTTCCGCTGTCGGTGCCGCACGGTAGACGTACCTGTCGCCGTCCCTGCCGGCAATACCGTAGAAGGAGCAGCTGCGGCCATTAGAGAAGCTCAGGTCCGCGCGCACATCAACATGGTCATCGTCGAAGCGCACGACTTCCACGATATCCTCGGCATCCTCCACCGTCTCCCCGACGCCGGGCATCTGGAAGGTCGTCTTGAACCGCTTCTTGTAGACACCCTCGATATCGGCAATGGCCGGTGCCGCCGCGTTGGCGATGCCTGCCGCCAGCACTGTCAGCAGGAACACCGTACACGCGGCCCTCATGCCGGATACAGCCCGCGCGAACGGGCGAACAGCCGCGTCAAGCCGAACAAGGCATCGATGTTCGGCGTCGCGAGGCCGACGCGCTGGCCGATCTCGCGCACGGCGCCGACGATCGCATCGAGTTCGATGGGGCGGCCCGTCTCCACGTCCTGCAGCATCGACGTTTTAAAAGCCCCCAGCTTGCGCGTCACGCCATGGCGATCCTCCGGCGTTTCGTCGATGGCGCAGCCGATGCGTGCGCCGATGGCGCCGGCCTCGCGCATCGCGGCGATGCAGAAGGCGCTGGCGAGCGGATCGTCCAGCAGCCGGTCGGCCGTCGCGCCCGTCATGGCGGTAACAGGATTGGTCGTCATATTGCCCCACAATTTGTACCAGATATCGTAGCGGATCCGGTTCGACAGCGTGACGCCGAAGCCCGCTTCGCCCAGCACCGCGGCCACCTGTTCCGCCCGCGCCGATGTGCCGCCGTCGGGTTCGCCCACGATCAGGCCATTGCCCATCCTGTGCTGCACGATGCCCGGCGCCAGCGTCGACGTGGACGCATGCACGACGCAGCCCAGCACCCGCTCGTACGGGATCGCCGCGCCCACCGCGCCGCCCGGATCGACGCTGTCCAGCGGCCCGCCCGGCAGCGCGCTGGCGCCTTCGGCAAACCACCACGGCACGCCGTTCATCGCCGGCAGCACGATCGTGTCGCGGCCCAGCAGCGGCGCGATAGCGCGGGCGACGTCGCCCAGCGCCGGGCCCTTGACCGCGACGACGACCAGATCCTGCACCCCGAGTTCGGCCGCATCCTGCGCCGCGACAACGGGCGCCTGCACCAGCCGGTCCTCCTGATGCAGGCGCCAGCCATGCCCGCGCAAGGCGGCCAGCGTGGCGCCGCGCGCCAGGGCGGACGTGGCGATACCGCTAGCCGCCAGCCGCGCGCCAATGAAACCGCCGACCGCGCCGGCCCCCACGATACATACTTTCATTTTTTCTCCGCTGTGGCAAAGTGCTCGGGATATTGCGGAAATAATAACGTATAGTCATCGTTGTGCCCCTCGATATGAAAGCGATCGCCCCATGGTCTCCCTGCACGCCGTCGTCGCCACTGTCCTGCTGCACCTTTCCACGAGCGCCCTCGCCGCCGCGTGCGGCACCCCGCCTTCGGGCGAACTGACGGCACAGCGGGTCGCTTCCGTGCAGCCCTCGCGCGAAGGTCCCGGCCTGTACGAGGGGCCAGTATGGATCGGGGGCGCGCTG
Organism: Pseudoduganella plicata; assembly: GCF_004421005.1. Taxonomy (NCBI): domain Bacteria; kingdom Pseudomonadati; phylum Pseudomonadota; class Betaproteobacteria; order Burkholderiales; family Oxalobacteraceae; genus Pseudoduganella; species Pseudoduganella plicata. The sequence continues at coordinate 5,667,426 of NZ_CP038026.1, read as the reverse complement.
TACTTTTCCGACTTCGGCTTCGGCGCCGGCTTCCCTTCGCGCATCCGCAAGCTGGCGGCCGATGGCTCCGTGACGACGGTCGTCGAGGACAGCGGCAGCAACGGTCTGGCCGTGGATGCCCGCGGCGACCTGGTCGTGGCGACGCACAAGGACAAGGCGCTTTCGCGCCACGCGCTGGCGGACGGCAGGCGTGCGACGATTGCAGGCCGCTTCGGCGACGACGTCTTCAATTCGCCCAACGACGTCGCCATCGCCGCCGACGGCACCGTCTACTTTACCGACCCGGACTACCAGAAGGCCGCAGCGCCGGGCGGCCAGCCCGTCACCGGCATCTACCGCGTCGGCACGGACGGCAAGGTGACGCTGGTGGATGGCAGCCGGCGTAATCCGAATGGCATCGCGCTGTCGCCGGGCGGCGATCTGCTGTACGTGAATGCGAGCGATGGCAAGTTGCTGGCGTATCCGATCCGCGCGGGCGTGCCGGGGCCGGGCCGGGTGCTGGCCGATGGCCTGGATGGCGCCGATGGCATGACGGTGGACTGTCTCGGCAATCTTTACGTCACCGAGCATGGAGCGCGCCGGCTGCGGGTGTTCTCGCCACAGGGACGGCAACTGGCGACGATCCGCGTCGATGCAAACGTGACGAATGCGGCGTTCGGCGGGACCGATGGGCGCACGCTGTTCATTACCGGTGCCGGGGCGGTCTGGCGCATGGCGCTGGAGGTGACGGGCTCGCCCTACTGACATCGATACGCCGTGGGCTGGCCCCTGGCATAGGCCGGTGCCAGTCCCCACGAAAAAAAGAAAGCCCGCAGGCTTCCTTTTCACATCGACGGTCCGGAAAATCAGTTCTGGGTCAGGAACGTCTTCAGCTTGTCCGACCGCGAAGGCTGGCGCAGCTTGCTCATCGCCTTGGCTTCGATCTGGCGGATACGCTCGCGCGTCACGTCGAACTGCTTGCCCACTTCTTCCAGCGTGTGGTCGTTCGACATCTCGACGCCATAACGCATGCGCAGCACCTTCGCTTCGCGCGGCGTCAGCGAGTCCAGCACTTCCTTGATCACGTTGCGCATCGATGCGTGCAGCGCCGCGTCCAGCGGGGCCAGCGTGGTGTTGTCCTCGATGAAGTCGCCCAGCTGCGAATCGCCATCCTCGCCCATCGGCGTTTCCATCGAAATCGGCTCCTTGGCGATCTTCATGATCTCGCGCACCTTCGATTCCGGCATCTCCATCTTGACCGCCAGGGTGGCCATGTCCGGCTCGCTGCCCGTCTCCTGCATGATCTGGCGGCTGATGCGGTTCATCTTGTTGATCGTCTCGATCATGTGCACCGGCACGCGGATCGTGCGGGCCATATCGGCGATCGAACGCGTGATGGCCTGGCGAATCCACCACGTGGCGTACGTGGAGAATTTATAGCCGCGACGGTATTCGAACTTGTCCACCGCCTTCAGCAGGCCGATATTGCCTTCCTGGATCAGGTCGAGGAACTGCAGGCCGCGGTTGATGTACTTCTTGGCGATCGAGATCACCAGGCGCAGGTTGGCCACCGTCATTTCGCGCTTGGCGTGACGGGCGCGCTTCTCGCCGGCGGCCATCTGCTTGTTGATCTTGCGCAGGTCGGCCAGCGGCAGTGCCACGCGCTCCTGCAGGTCGATCATCTTGTTCTGCAGTTCCTTGATGGCCGGGACGTTGCGGCCCAGGACGATGCTGTACGGGTGACCGGCACCCACTTCGCCATCGACCCAGTCCAGGTTGCACTCGTTGCCCGGGAAAACCTTGATGAAGTGCGCGCGCGGCATGCCGCAGCGGTTCACGCACAGCTCCAGCACGGCGCGCTCGATGCTGCGTACCTGCTCCATCTGGCCGCGCAGCGTGTCGCACAGCTTTTCCACGACCTTGGCCGTGAAGCGGATCGACAGCAGTTCGGCCGAGATGATGCCCTGCGCCTTCTGGTAAGCCGCGCTGCCATAACCAGCCTTGCGCATCTTGTCGTACTGCGCCGCGATGACGGCGAAGCGCTCCAGCGCGTCGGCCTTCAGCTGTGCCAGCTGCTCGGTCGAGAAGCCGGCCGCGCCGCCGTTGGCGTCGCCGTCCACTTCCTCTTCTTCTTCCAGCTCTTCCTCGTCGTCATCCACGCTGGCGACGACGCGTGCCGGCGCCACCGGGGCGCTGGTCTCTTCCGGATCGACGAAGCCGTCGACCACGTCGTCGACCTTCATCTCGTCGCTTTCGATCTTCTCGGCCAGCGTGACGATCTCGCCGATCGTCGTCGGGCAGGCGGAGATGGCCTGGATCATGTCGCGCAGGCCTTCCTCGATGCGCTTGGCGATCTCGATCTCGCCTTCGCGCGTCAGCAGCGCGACGGCGCCCATTTCACGCATGTACATGCGCACCGGGTCCGTGGTACGGCCGAAATCGGAATCGACGGTGGACAGCGCCGTCGCGGCGGCCGCTTCCACTTCGTCGTCGCTGGCGGCCGTGGCCACGCTGTCGGACAGCAGCAGGCTTTCCGCGTCGGGCGCGCGTTCGTAGACGGCGATGCCCATGTCGTTGAACGTGGCGATGATGCCTTCGATCGCTTCCGGATCGACGATATTCTCGGGCAGCTGGTCGTTGATCTCGGCATAGGTCAGGAAGCCGCGCTCCTTGCCCATGTTGATCAGGTTCTTGAACTGCTGGCGGCGTTTTTCCAGGTCTTCCTGCGACATGCCTTCGGCGCTGCCCAGTGCATCCAGGCCCTTGGCCTTGCGCTCGCGCGCTTTTGAGGCGGCCTTCAGTTCGGCGCGTTCGACGGCGTTCAGCGCCGCCACTTCATCGTTCTCGGGCGTGAATTCGCTTGGCTTGCGGCCGCGGCGTCCCGGCACCTTCACCGACGGCAGCAGGTAGCCGGACGTGTCGATCGACGCCAGCGTGGCGGCATCGGTCACCTGGCTGACGGCGGCGGGTGCCGTCGGCGGCAGCGCCGGATCGACGGCGGCAGCCCCCTTGTCCAGCTTTGCCTTGCGCACGCGCACCACCGGCGCTTTCGGCACGGCGGGTGCGTCGACCGCGGCATTGGCCACGTCGGCAACGGAGGACGCCTGCGCCTCCACGGCCGGCGCGGCTTCCTGGCCCGGCACGGCCACGAGGCGCGCACGGGTGGCTTTCTTCACGACGGTTACCTTGCCGGCAGCCTCTTGCGCATTGTCGATCACATAAGATAAGGTAGTCTTAGGGACAGCCAGCGGAGCCGCTTCGGTGCGCGGTTTTTTGGCGGACAGCGTTAAGGTTTTCGGCGTTTTCGTCGTCATCAAATATCTCTCTGTGCCCCGTCCGAAGGACGCGGCGCAAGTGAACAATCCATCGTGGCCCGCACAATGCGGCCCCGCTGGTACGTATATGGGGATCATCCGGAATGAAAAAAGCCCGTCGATACGGGCTCGTGTCCTGCGCACGAGTTTTCTTCGTCCGCGAGGCTTCAATCCGGGGTGGTCATATTCAGCGAATAGAATTCAGCGAACGGAAAAGAGGCGACCCGGGGGCAAGCCGCGCCGGGTGGTGTACTCGTGTATTGGTGTCATCAATGGGTGACTCGACCCGACATGCGGAAAGCCCTGTGCAGGGGACCGCCCAAAAACGTACAACGCAACGTGCAAAAATACGCCTGATACATGCACAACTCGCACAACTCAACTCTAAGCAAACCGAATCCGCACCGCTTAGCAATCTGGTGCGTCGGTCATTATACACGGTTTCGCGATGCTTTTACATGAGACCATCTCATATTCCAGCGAGCGTGGAGCATGGCAGAACGGCCATGATGACCTAAAATGCAACGCGTGCGACGTGCGCGCGTGGTATGCTGACGCCTCTTGCTTAACCTGTGAAGTCGATGAACACTAGCCTTACCTCCCAGCCTGCCGATTCGAACGTCGATACCAGCGTCGATACGGGCGTCGATAACTCCGCCGACGTGGATACCGCCGCAAACGGACAGCCGACGCAACCCGAAGGCACGGCCCATGCCGCACCGGCTGGCGCCACCAGCGCTCGCGCACTGCTCAAGCAGCTGCAGCAGCAGTTCGTGCCGTTCCGTGACTGCCTGCCGCTGTCGATCGGTATCGACAAGCAGATCCTGGCGTCCATGCCGGGGATCGACCGCAAACTGATGCGCGCCGCACTGGGCATCCACACGGGTTCGCAGCGCTATCTGCGCACGATGGAAAAGGCGACGGTCCGCTACAACCTGGACGGCACCAAAGGCGCCGAGGTGACGGACGTGCATCGCAAGCATGCCAAGGATACGCTGCAGGAACGCTTCCGCAAGGAAGCCGACCGCAAGAAGGCCGAGCGCGATGCCGCGGCCGAAGAGGAAGCCAACCGCCGTCGCCAGGAAAAGCTGGAACAGCTGACCGCCAAATTCTCCCGCAAAGGTTGATGGCCACCCCGATGGCAGACTACCGCGAGCGCGCCCATGCCACGGCGCCCGAGCCGGAGCTGCCGCCGTATCACGGCATTGCCCTCTCCGCCGTGCACCTGGTGCGCACGGCGGCCGAGGCGCAGGCCGCGCAGGAAGCCCTGCTGGCGTGCGACGCCATCGGCTTCGATACCGAATCGAAACCCACGTTCGTCAAGGGGCAGAGCTCGGACGGTCCGCATCTGGTGCAGTTCGCCAATGACGCTGCCGCCTGGCTGTTCCCCGTCGGTACCGCGCCTGGGACCGACATTGCGGCCGTGCTGCCGGCGCTGAAGGCGATCCTGGAAGCGGATCAGACCTTGAAGGTGGGCTTCGGCCTGTCCGATGACATGAAGCGCGTGCGCTCGAAGCTGGGCATCGAGCCTGCGCGGGTGGCGGACCTGTCCGTGGCGCTGCGCTCCCCAGGCCAGAAGCACGACCTGGGCGCGAAGAGTGCCGTGGCCAGGTTCTTCGGGCGCAAACTGCTCAAATCGAAAAAAATCTCCACCACCAACTGGGCCGCTCCACGCCTCACGGACAAGCAGATGCTGTACGCGGCCGACGATGCCCAGGTGGCGCTGCGGATCTACCGGCACTGGCTGGCGCTGGGCAATGCGCTGCCGCCGCCGCGCGCGCCGAGAACGCCGCGACGGCCGACGCCGGCACGCCAAGCCGGCACGGCAGGAGAGCGCGGCAAGGACTGAAATCGCCGCATCGCAACGAAGTCCGACCAGGGAATAGCCATGACCGAATCGACTCACCCACTGTTGCCCTCCCTGCGCCACGCCGCCGTGCTGGCCCTGCTGGCCCTGCTGCTGCCCCGCATTGCCACCGCCGCCCCTGCGGTGCCCGATACGCTGGAGCAGCGCCTTGCGCCCTGCCTTGCCTGCCACCAGGCGAAGGACCGCAACGACGCCTTCTTTCCTCGCATCGCGGGCAAGCCGGAAGGCTACCTGTACAACCAGCTGCGCAATTTCCAGGACGGGCGCCGCCAGTATCCTTTGATGACGTATATGGTCAGCCAGCTGCCGGAGCCCTATCTGCGCGAGATCGCCGGCTGGTTCGCGGCGCAGCATCCGCCCCACATCGGCCAGCCCGCCGGCGACGCCACGCCCGCGCAGCTGGAACGCGGCCGCGTGCTGGTCCTGCAGGGCGACGCCGGCCGCAAGGTGCCCGCCTGTGTGGCCTGCCATGGACGGGCGCTGACGGGCGTGGCGCCGGCGATTCCCGGCCTGGTCGGTCTGCCGCGCGACTATATCAACGCGCAGTTCGGCGCATGGCGCAACAAGGTGCGCAAGGCGCAGGCGCCCGACTGCATGGCGCAGGTGGCCAGCCGGCTCAGCGCGGACGATATCGCCGCGGTTTCCGCGTGGCTGTCCAGCCAGCGCGTGGACGACGACGCGCGCCCCGCCACCACCCTGCCGGCAGCGCTGCCGCTGGCATGCGGCGGTGTACCGGCACATGGAGGCCAGCCATGAGAAAACCCGTCGCCATACCGCTGGCGATAACGGTCCTGCTGGTGGCCGTCGGCGCGGGCCTGCTGTGGCCCCGCCACGATGCAGGGCCGCCGCCCGGCGCGGCTTTTGCGGCGCTGCCGGCCGCCGAAAAAATCGCCCGTGGTGCGTACCTGGCCCGCGCAGGCGACTGCATGGCGTGCCACACGGTGCGCGGTGGCGCCCCCTACGCGGGCGGACGGGCGCTTCAGACGCCGTTCGGCGCCGTCATCGCGCCAAACATCACGCAGGACGTGGCGACCGGCATCGGTGCCTGGAGCGCGGACGACTTCTGGAATGCGCTGCACAACGGCCGCTCGCGCGACGGCCGGCTGCTCTATCCAGCCTTCCCCTACACGAGCTACACGGTCATCACGCGCGACGATGCGGATGCGCTGTACGCCTATTTCAGGACGGTACCGGCGGTGCGCCAGCCGAATGCGCCGCACCGGCTGCGCTTCCCGTACAACCAGCAGATCGCGCTGGCGGCGTGGCGTGCGCTGTATTTCCACCCTGCTTCGTTCAAGCCAGAACCGGCCCAACCCGCGCAGTGGAACCGGGGCGCCTACCTGGTGCAGGGCCTGGGACACTGCAGCGCGTGCCACAGCGCCCGCAATGCACTGGGCGGCAGCGACGACGACCTGTCCGGCGGCCTCGTGCCCGTGCTGGGCTGGTATGCGCCGGCCCTGACGTCGGACGCCGAGGCAGGGCTGGGCAGCTGGCCCGTGGACGACATCGCACGCCTGCTGCACACGGGCGTTTCGCCGCGCGCCACCGTATTCGGGCCGATGGCCGAAGTGGTGCGCGAGAGCCTGCAGCACCTGAGCGCCGATGACGTCCGCGCCATGGCCGTGTACCTGAAATCGCTGCCGCGTGCGGAAGGGTCGGAGAAGCCGTACAAAAGGGTGCAGACGCCGGAAGCGCTGGCGTTCTTGCAAGCGGGCGCACGGCTGTACGAGAAACATTGCGTCGACTGCCATGGCGCGGCCGGCGAAGGCGCGCCGCCGGCATATCCGCCGCTGGCCGGCAACCGTGCATTGACGATGGTGGACGCCGCCAACCCGATCCGCATCGTGCTGAACGGCGGCTTCCCGCCCGGCACCCACGGCAATCCGCGCCCTTACGGCATGCCGCCGTTCAGTCACGTGCTGGGGGATGTGGAAGTGGCGCAGCTGGTGTCGTACCTGCGCAGCGCCTGGGGGAACAATGCGCCGCCGGTGGGCGGCGGCGATGTGAACCGCTATCGGTCCGTGCCGTTGGAATAAGCGCGCACTGGCGTTGCGGCTAGCGCGGGTACGTGAATCCGGTGCGGATGTCCATCGGCGCCAGACGCCCGCCTTCCTTCACCATCAGCCGCGACGGCGGCTCGTCGCCGGCCAGCGCGCCCGGCTTGACCAGCAGGCCCTCGCCCTTGCGCACCAGCGGGTCGCAGCGTTCGTAGACGTTCTGGCAGCCAGTGGCGGCCAGCAGCGCCTGCACGACGGGCACCTTCCACAATTCGACGCCGCCGGCATTGAACTGGCAGACCAGGTAGCCGGCGGGGCCGCCGTAGCTGTGGACCAGCAGCCCGGGCAGGCCATCCTTCTCGCCGTCGACCAGCTGCACCAGCGCCTGCGGGTCGGCCGTGCGCAGCGTGCCGGCGCGTGCCGCGATGGCGGCCTGCACGCGCCGCTTCATCATCGCGTGATCGACCGGCTCGTCCTCGCGCAGGGTCCAGACGCGGGCGGCAATCTGCGATTTCGCGTTGTACGCGGCACGCGCCAGGAACTGGCGTGCCGACGATTGCACGATGGCGGTGGCGCCGGGGCGGTTGCGCTCCTGCGGCTTGCCGTCGACCTTCTCGATGGCGGACGGGTAAATCCAGGGGTCGCCGGACAGCAGGCTCTTTTCCTTGCCCTGTTTGATGGTAATGATCAGCATATGAGACTTTCTTCGCGGGGGCGAATGATACCGCAGACGCGGGCCGGCGCCCCATCCTGCGCCGCCACCATGCATTCTGTGCCGCCGTCCGTGCAGTTTGTCGCACGTTTGCTGCCGTGCCGCCGCCGCTCGTCTACGATACGGTCATGAATCGCACACTGAGTCACGCACTGGAGAGCCCATGAGCACAACGCCCTCGCGCAGCTTGCGCACCATACTTGTCGCCACGGTCCTGCTGGTCCCTGTGGCTGCCACGCAAGCTGCGCCATTCGGCTGGCTGGGCGGCGACAAGGTCAAAGGCAGCGGCAACGTGGCGCGCGAGACGCGCCAGCCCGGCCGCTTCCATGGCGTCTCGCTGGCCGTCAGTGGCCAAGTGGACGTGCGCACGGGCGGCGGCGAAGCAGTCACCATCGAGACGGACGATAATGTGCTGCCGCTGATCGAAACGGTCGTCGAGAACGGTGTGCTGCAGATCCGCGCGAAGAAGAACGCCCAACTGGATCCGCGCCGCCTGAAGGTGACCGTGCAGGCACCCGCCATGGACAGCCTGGGTGTCGCCGGCTCCGGCAGTATCAGGGCGGACCGGCTGCGCGGCGACAAGGTGGCTTTGGCACTGGCGGGCTCCGGCTCGATCGATGCCGGCACCATCGAAGCGAAATCCGTCTCCATCGAAGTGGCCGGCAGCGGCAATGTGCGCGCCGCCGGCGCCGCCGACTCGGTGGACGTCTCCCTGGCCGGCTCCGGCAAGGCCGATGCCGGCCGGCTGACGGGACGCGAAGTGGCCGCCAACGTCAGCGGGTCCGGCGTCGCCACCGTCACGGCGCGACAGGCGCTGGCCGCCGCCATTACCGGCTCCGGCAACATCGCCTACTACGGCGACCCGCAGTTGAGCCGTGCGGTGACCGGCTCCGGTACCGTGCGGCGCCTGGGCGACGCGCGCTAGCAGCACCTCGCCACCTTTCCCAGGTCGCGCAGCAGCGCTTGCGCCGTTGCGGGCCTGTCCTTTTGCCCGGTAATGCCAAGGTCGTTCCCCGGTAAGTGACGCCCCCCGGTTGTCAGCCTCACGAGGGGAGTGACCCCGTTTCCATCAAGCGTTTCGATGCCGTCCCAAAACCGGAGTCAGTTCCCTTACCGCGCCGGCGGACGCATCGAAGGCACCCACTTACCGGAGGCAGCCCCCGGCGCCACAGCCGCGAACGACGCTTCCATCTGCTGCCCCAACCCGGAGCCTGGAACGCCCGGCATCAAGGCGCGTACGTCGCCCCCGCTACAGGTCGAACTTCAGCTCGGCCACCAGCGTGCGCTGCGTGTACGGGTGGAAGGCCCAGTACTTCTCGCCGTTCAGGTTGTCGATGCCGAGCGCGCCGCTCCAGTGCGCGTCGAAGCGGTAGCGCAGCCGCGCGTCCGCCACCAGGTAGTCCGACACACCCATATACGTCAGGCCGTTCGGATCGCTGTTGTCCAGGGTGCCGTACTGGCGGCCGCTGTAGCGCACGCCCAGGGTTCCCGTCCAGCGGTCACTCATGGCGTACGACGCCAGCGCGTTGGCGCGCCAGCGCGGCACCCGCGGCTGGCGCTTCCCGACCGAGGCGGGGAAAGCGTCGTTCGCCACGATGCGCGAATCGGCATAGGTCAGGGAACTGCTGATCGACAGCCCGCGCAGCCAGACGTCGCCCGCCTGCTGCGCCAGTTCCAGGCCCGTCGTGCGGATGCGGCCCACGTTCTGCACCGTGCTGACGGTGGCCGTCAGCGGCTGCGAATACAGCGCGTCGCGCGTCGTTTCGCGGAACAGCGTGGCGCGCAGGCTGCCGGCGTCCGTCATGCGCTCGGCCGTCAGCTCGCCCGTCCACGAGCGTTCCGCGCGCAGGTTCGGGTCCGTGTTGACAATGCGTTCGTCGACAATGGAGCCCTGGAACAGTTCCGCCGCCGTCGGATTGCGGATCGCCCGCCCGGCCGACGCCTTCAGTGTCCACGCATCGTCCGCCCGCCATGCCAGCGCGGCCTTGGGCGACCAGCTCGTCTCGCTGCGCGCCGCGAACGGCAGCAGTCCCCCGCCGGCCGCCGCCATCTCGCCGCCGAACGCGCGCCAGCGCTCCAGCCGGGCGCCCAAGGTCGCCTTCCACCGTTCGTCGATGCGCCACGTGTCCTGCAGGTACACGCTTTCCAGCCGCGTCTCGCCGTTGAACGTGGAGACGGGCCGCCCGGCCGTGCCGGCGATCCAGTCGGGGCTGTTGACGACGCGCGTGCGCAGCCGCGCCGCATCGCGCTGCACGCCCATATCCACGACGTGCGCGCTGTCCGGCCGCCACGTGCCCTTCAGCGCCGCCGTGTTCCAGCCGCTGCCGTGCATGTCCGTGACGTTGCCCGCACCGGGACTGTCGGGCGTGGCGGCGAAGATCGTCGGCACCCGCGCCAGGTCCTTGCGGTAGTCGTAGCGGCTGTAGGCGAGCTCCCAGTCGAACACGTCCTTCGCATGGCGCTTCAGCGACAGCCCGTGCATCAGGTGTTCCAGCTCGCCCCGTGCGGGAGCGAAGTCCGATGGCAGCAGCGTATAGCGGCCGCCGCCGATGGCGACGGAGCCGCTGGTGACGGGGTTGCCAGCGGCATCGCGCAGATACGATGCGCTGCGCCGCTCGGCATCGTTGCGCCACCAGCCCAGCGTGTAGCTCGCGCGCAGCACGGGCGACACGTCGTACGCCAGCTTGACCTTGGCGTGGTCCTGCACCGTGTGCACCTGGTTGGTGGCGCCCAGAATGAACCAGTCGCGGTCGGACGCATTGCGCCCCGGGACCGCGCCGGTGACCGCAGTCGCCGCACCAGCCGTCGTGCCGCTTGCGGCCAGCTTGTTGGCAAAGCCGACCGGCTGGCCGTTGCTGTCCAGCCGGGCCACGTCGATCCACCATGCGAACGCGCCGACGCGGTCGCCCAGCGAGGCGCTGCCCTGGCGGCCGTAGTAATTGTCCTTCGTCGCGTATTGCTCGAAACGCTGCGCAAAGCCGGCGATGCGTACGTGGCCTTCCAGCTTTTTCGGCATGCGCGTCTGGTAGTCGACCACGGCGCCCACCGAGTTACCCGGATAGGCCGCCGAAAACGGGCCATACAGCACGTCCACCCGTTCGATTTCCTCGGGCGTCACCATGCCCCAGCGCGGCGTGTAGGTGGCGCCATTGCCCAGCAGGTTGGACAGCAGGATGCCGTCCGCATAGACCAGCGAGCGGGCGCTGTTGCCCGTGCCGGACGCGCGGCTGGCCAGCACCGCGTGATCGTAGTCGCCGGTGAAGCGCTTGCGCACGTTCAGGCTGGGGAAGTATTTCAGCGCGTCCTCGCTGTCGAAGGCATTGATGCGTTCCTCGATCTGCCGAGCCGTGATGCCTTCGATGGTCGTCGGAATCTGCGCGGGCAGCGACGTGGGTCGCCCGCCCTGGATCGTCACCACGTCCATCGTCTGCGCGGCGGCGGTTCCTGCCAGTGCCAGCGCAGCCAGGGCGAGCGCCGTCCTTGCCGGCGTCGCGGCAATCGTTCGTTTCGTCTGCATGGGAACCCCGTCAGTGAGCGGCTGGCGGGCTGTAGGTCAGGGGCCGCACGGGCACCTGCACCTCCACCTTCTCGCGCTTCCTGTCCTTGCCCTCGACGACCAGGGTGACGGGAATGGTCTCGCCTTCCTTCAGCTGGCGCGTCAGTCCCATCAGCATGATGTGGTAGCCGCCGGACGCCAGCGCGACGGTCTTGCCCGCCGGCAGGTCGATGGCCTCGACGGGTGCCATCGTCATGCGGTTGTCCTGCATCGACATCCGATGCAGCTCGGCGACGCCGGCGGCAGGGCTGCTGACGCCGACGAGGCGCGCGTCCGTCTTCGACTGGACCTGCATGAAGGCCCCGGACGATTTCGCGGCCGGAACGGTGGCGCGGGCCCAGGGATCCTTGACCGTCACCTGGGCAACGGCGGGAAGGGAAAGGGCTGCTGCGACTGCGGCTGCAATCGCGATTTCAATAATACGTTTCATGATGACTCCGGAAGTGTGTGGGGAAAAGCGGCACAGATCAGGCGTCAACAGGCGGCCCGCGCGGATGGGCGGCCACCCACGTCTGCAGCGGACGGGGAGCGTGGTAGAACAGGAACGGCCGCGCCGTCGCCATGACGGCAAACGGCAGCGGTGCCAGCGCCGGCGGCGGCAGGCCCAGCGAACCGGCGTGGGCGAGGCAGTAGCCGCAGTCGGTCATCGGCGGCGCGGCATCGGCCGGTTGCGGCGCGGGACGGCTGCGGTCCGTCAGCGCGCGGAACGTGGCTTCGTCCAGCGTGCCCCGGCCGGACAGCCGCGTGCCGTCGTTCAGGCAGATTTCCCAGCCCGGCCCCGCATGGCGGCCATCGGCCAGCGCCAGCGCGTGCGAGACGGCCGGCGCGAGCGCGTTCAGCAGGATCGCACAGCAGGCGATCCACACTTGCAGCAGCAGGCGGCGGCGGGAGGTGGTCATGTGCGCGATTATAATCGCGTGGCGGCGGCGTGTCGCGCCGCTCTCCCCGCGCTGAAAGGCAGGCACAAAACCGGTAACATGACGGCGTTTCTTGAAAGGATCGCCATGCACCCCACCCCCGACGACGTCGTCGACCGCGCCATTGCCCGCCACAAGATCGTCGGCGCCGTCGTGCTGGCTGCGCGCCACGGCGAGATCGTCTACCGCCGCGCCGCCGGCTGGGCCGACCGCGAGGACGCACGGCCCATGACGGACGATGCGCTGTTCCTGTATGCCTCCATGACGAAGCCGCTGGTCGCCACGACGGCGCTGCGCCTGATGGAGAGAGGTTTCCTGCAATTGCACGACACGGTGGCGCAATGGCTGCCGCACTTCCGTCCGGCGCTGGCCGACGGCACCGTGCCCGATATTACGCTGCACCATCTGCTGACGCATACGTCCGGCCTGTCGTATGCGTTCATCGAACCGGAGGACGGGCCGTACCGCCGCGCCGGTGTGTCGTCCGGACTGGATCAGCCGGGGCTGTCGCTGGCAGAGAACCTGGCCCGCATCGCGGCCGTGCCGCTGGCGTTCTCGCCGGGCACGGGCTGGCGTTATTCGGTGGCGATGGACGTGCTGGGGGCGGTACTGGAAGCGGCGGCCGGCAAACCGCTGCCGGCGCTGGTGGCCGAGTACGTGACGACGCCGCTGGCCATGGCCGACACAGGGTTCCGCGTGGCGGATCCGGCCCGGCTCGTGACGCACTACCTGAACGACAAGCCGGCACCGCGGCCGATGGAGGAGGATGCCAGCACCCGCTCGGGCGCCGGCATCGCCCGCTTCGCGCCACGGCGCATCTTCGACGACGACTCGTACCCGTCCGGCGGCGCCGGCATGGCGGGCAGCGCGCCGGACTTCATGCGCTTCCTGCTGGCGCTGCGGGGAGAGAACGGCGATATCCTGGAGATCGCCCGCGTCGACCGCACGGGAACCGGCGCGGCCACGCAGGGCGCCGGCTGGGGCTTCGGCTACCTGGGCGCCGTGCTGGGCGATCCTGCGCCCACGCACACCCCGCAGCAGCCCGGCACCGTCCAGTGGGGCGGCGCCTACGGCCATTACTGGTACTACGACCCGGTGCGGGACTTCACCGCCGTCAGCCTGACCAACACCTCGTTCGAGGGGATGTCCGGCACGTTCCCGCGCGACCTGCGCAACGCGCTGTACCGGGCGTTCGGCAGCTGAGCTTAACGCTCGCTCTTCCAGGTCTCGCGTTCGACCTGCACGGTCTCGACGCCGTCGGTCAGCCAGATCTGGCCGTCCTGGATCGTGCATTGCAGCTGCATGGTGCGCTGGGCCATCTTCTCCAGCGCGGCTGTCGCTTCGGACGGCAGGTTGATGACGGTGAGGTTCTTGGCCCGTTCCACCTTGTTGGCGATGCCCTTCCACCAGATCGCACTGGCCGCGCTGTAGCAGTAGACGATCACGTGTCCGGAGCGGCCGCAGCCCTTCAGGATGCGGCGCTCCTCCGGCTGGCCGATCTCGATCCACAGCTGGATCGCGTCCGTCAGGTCCTTGTCCCACAGGTCCGGTTCCTCGACGTCGAACATGCCTTTCGTGAAGGCCAGCGAGTCGTTGGCGTGGATGGCGAAGGCCAGCAGCCGCACCATCATGCGCTCGTCCGTTTCGGACGGGTGGCGCGCCAGCGTCAGCACGTGGGTGCCGTAGTAATTGCGGTCCATGTCGGCGATCGACAGTTCCGCCTTGTAGATTGTTGCCTTGATTGCCATTGATACTTTGCTCGGTAATGTTGCTCGGTGCTTATTTGAAGATGACGGTACGGTCGCCGTTCTGCACAATGCGGTGCTCGACGAACCATTTGACGGCGCGCGCCAGCACGACGCATTCGACATCGCGACCGATGGCCGACAGCGTGTCCGCGTCCATCGCATGGTCGACCCGCTCGACATCCTGCTCGATGATCGGTCCCTCGTCCAGGTCGCCCGTGACGAAGTGCGCGGTGGCGCCGATCAGTTTCACGCCGCGCCGGTGCGCCTGCGCATACGGCCGCGCGCCCTTGAAGCTGGGCAGGAACGAATGGTGAATATTGATGGCCTTGCCTTTGAGGCGCGTGCACAGGCCGGGCGACAGGATTTGCATGTAGCGCGCCAGCACGACCAGATCGATGCCGTGCGTATCCATCAGGTCGACGATGCGCGCTTCCTGCGCCAGCTTGGCCTCTTCCGGCGCTCCCGCAGCCAGCGGCAGGTGGTGGAACGGAATATTGTAGCTGGCCGCCAGCTGGTAGAAGTCCATGTGGTTCGACACGATGGCGGGGATCTCGACGGGCAGCAGGCCGCTCTTGTAGCGGAACAGCAGGTCGTTCAGGCAATGGCCGATCTTCGAGACCATCAGCATCACGCGCGGCTTGTAGTGCGCGTCGTGCAGGTTCCACTCCAGGCGGAGCGTGTCGGCCAGCTGGGCAAATTCGGTACGCAAGCTCGCATCCGGCACGGCGCTGTCCTCGGCGGCGAAATGCACGCGCATGAAGAAGCGGTGCGTTTCCTGGTCGCCGAACTGGGCCGAGTCGAGGATGTTGCAGCCATGGGCGGCCAGGAAACCGGAGACGTGGTGCACGATGCCGCGCTGGTCGGGACAGGAAAGCGTCAGGATGTATTCGGGGTGCGTCATGGCCGTCTGGGTGTCAGTGTCGGGTCAAAAATGGACCGGTATTGTCGCATGAACGGCCGCGCAGGCGAAAAAGCCGGGGAACGGCGCACGCGGTGGAGCGCGCCAGCTCCGTCGCAATGCTTCTATACTGGACCGACGCAGTCAGGCAGCTGCCGCGCTCAGCAGGAATCCCGCCTCGGGAATCCCCCCTCGCGCGGCGCGGATTTTTCCACCGTACCCCAAGGAGCCACCCATGACCAACGAAACCAGCGACGCCATCCCCCTGCCCACCGCGGAAGACCATCCCGCCGTGAAGATGCCACGGGGCGACAAACCCACCGGCAACGATGCCGTTGCCCTGCTTACCAGCGATCACGACAAGGCCAAACAGCTGTTCCGGGAATACGACCGCGTGGCCCGGCTCGGCGACGTCCAGCTCAAGAACGACCTGGCGCTGCAGATCTGCCTGGAGCTGACGGTCCATACGCAGATCGAGGAAGAGCTGTTCTACCCGGCCGTACGCAGTGAAACGGGCGACGAGACAATGGTCCGGGACGCCATCCAGGAACACGCCGAGGTGAAAGAACTGATCGCCCATATCCAGGGCATGGCGGCGGACGACCAGGACATGGACGATACCGTGGCCATGCTGCGCCGGGCGATCGAACATCACGTCGAGGAAGAGGAGCGGGACATGTTCCCGCAGGCGCGCCGGTCCGATGTGGATCTTGGCCGGTTGCGCGAACAGCTGGCCGACCGCAAGGAGCAGCTGGAACACGACATGGGGGCAAGTCCGCTGCGCCGCGGTTCCCATGAAGCTGTGGGCGAACGTTCGGCGATCGGCCAGGCCGATTCCTGACGGCGCCGCACGGTTTCTGCCGGAGCCCGGAACTTAAACGGCACCCCTTTCTCTAACCAGACGAAGCGGCACAGCGCCGCTTCACGAACCCGGCGCGTTGCCCGGTTCGAATCTTTGCAAGAGGGGTGGCAAATGGCTACGAATTCGGCAACAAATCCGGCTACAGATCAGCAAAAACAGAATCGGGGCGACCAGAACCTGGGCAGCGCCGGCGCGGGTAACGCCGCGCGGGCGGACGGCGGCGGCAGCCAGAAAGGCCCTGCCAAACGGGGCTTTGCCGCCATGGACGAAGCCACGCAGCGCCAGATTGCCAGCAAGGGTGGCCAGGCCGCGCACCAGAAAGGCACTGCACACGAATTCGATTCCGAGGAGGCCCGCCGCGCCGGCCAGAAAGGTGGCGAGGCGGTCAGCCGCGACCGCGAGCATATGGCCGAGATTGGCCGCAAGGGAGGCGAAAGCCGCCAGTCCGCCAACCGCGGCGCCCGGCAGGGTGCCAAGGACGAGAAGCGCTGAGCATTGCTGCCCCCGGTCACTGGCGCTGGATCCGCTGGGGTCTGTCCCCGGTAAGTGTCAGCTGCAGCGCTGGCCGGCGGCGTTTCGCGGGGACTGACCCCGGTTTTTGGCGCAGCTGCAAGGATGCGTACCGACATCCGCGCAGGCAGGCAAAAACCCGGGGTCGGTCCCCTGCCGAAGCTGCTGGCCTACGGCAGGGTTAGCACTTAGCGGGACAGACCCCTGCGGATCACCGCTGACCAATCCGGCAACTCCCGGCGTGGCACTACGTATCAAGGCCAGGGCCCACTGACCCCAGCAACGGGTCAGGCACGGTTCAACGCACGGCCGCGAACCTTCGCATACGAACCGCCACGCCGTACGGTCGCCGCTTGCGCGCGAACCGACGGGCCGCACCGTTCACAACGCGTTTTTATTGTCTGCGTTACAATCAAATTCAGCTTTCATCTCACTACTGAAGAGGCAGACATGAACGACCAAAACATCAACGAACAACGCGGTATCGAATCCTTGAAAACCCCGACCGACCTGGGCAAGAAAGCCCGCAAGGACACCACGGAGGGACTGAACGCCCTGCTGGCCGACACGTTCGCACTGTACGTCAAGTGCAAGAACTTCCACTGGCACGTCAGCGGCCCGCACTTCCGTTCGCACCACCTGCTGCTGGACGAACAGGCAGCCGCCATCTATGCGATGCTGGACCCGATTGCCGAGCGCGTGCGCAAGCTGGGCGGCACGACAATCCGTTCGATCAAGCACATCGCTTCGCTGCAGCGCATCCAGGACAACGACAAGGAATTCGTCGATGCCACCGCCATGCTGGAAGAACTGCGCAACGACAACCAGTCGCTGGTGAAGTCGATGCGTGAAGTGCACGAAGTGTGCGACGAAGACAAGGACATCGCCACGGCCAGCCTGCTGGAAAACTGGATCGACGAAGCCGAGGAACGCATCTGGTTCCTGTTCGAATCGACCCGCGGCGCTTAAGCGCCTTCCCGCTGCTGGGGACAGCCGCTGCATCATGTAAAGTAAAAGCGTAAAAGTCAGCCAGCGGCAGGCATATCCTGGAACCCAAGACCTGGAACGGGGGTCAGACCCGCCGGGTCTGGCCCCGGATCTGCGTCTTCGGGTTGGATTTTGGGTGGGATTATTTCCACGGCCCGCCACCGTTGTCGGCAACGGAACGGCGCTCGTGCATGTCCCCGACGTTCAGCGCACCCCGGCTCGGCCACAAAGGCCGATCGGCCGTCTTGTACGCCCACAGGCGGCCAGATGCCCAGTTCACCCCGCCACGCCAAGAATCACGCTGCTGGCCTTGAACACGGCCGTCACCGCCATCCCTGCCCGCAACGCCAGCGTCTCCTCGCTGTCCCGCGTGACCGTCGCGCCGATGGTGCCGCCGCCAGGCAATGCAATCGTCACGTCCGAGTTGACGGCCCCCGTTACTACCCGCGCCACCGTGCCGGACAGCCGGTTGCGCGCCGACAGCCCGGCCCCGTCGCCCAGCGCGACGATCACCGACGACGCCTTGACGAGCGCGAACGCAGCCACGCCGGGCGCCAGGCCCAGGCTGTTGGCGCTGTCGTGCGTGACGATCGCCACGATGGCCTGGCCACCGACGACCGTCAGCGTCACCTCGTCGTTGACGGCGCCGCGCACGAGCTTCGTCACCGTGCCGGCAAACTGGTTGCGCGCGCTCGTCTTCATGGTCATGGTTTGCATCAGATTCAGATCCTCCGGCAGCGGCAAGGGGCCGCGGCGGGCTTCCGCCTGCCGCCCCAGGTATTCGACAAACTGGCCGTGCAGGCGTTCCAGCCGGCGAAAATCCTCCACGAGACGCATGCCGCGGCTGGTGAGCCGCGTACCGCCACCGCCCTTGCCGCCCGCCAGCCGCTCCACCAGCGGTTCGCCGGCCAGGTTGTTCATCGATTCGACGGCGTCCCATGCCGCCTTGTAGCTCATCTTCACGGCCTTGGCCGCCTGCGTGATGGAACCGTGCCGGCCGATACTGGCGAGCAGCGCCATGCGGTCGGGACCACCCAGGTGCTGCCCGTTCATCGTCAGCCACAGCTTGCCGTGCAGCGCCATGGCGCCGTCCCCCTCGCCGGTCACAGGAAGCGCTCCCCGACGATGGCGCCGTCGGCCATCGTCAGCACCTGCCCGCCGAACGTGGCGGCGTCTTCCGGGTCGTGCGTGATCAGCAGCATGGGGATGTCCAGGCGGCGCTGCAGCGCATCGAGCTCGGCGCGCATGCGCACGCGCAGGGCCGGGTCGAGCGCCGCGAACGGCTCGTCCAGCAGCAGCGCCGCCGGTTCCGCCACCAGCGCGCGCGCCAGAGCGACCCGCTGGCGCTGGCCGCCGGACAGCTGCTCGGGCAGTTGCTGCGCCACGGCCTCCAGTTCGAACGCCTGCAGCCAGTAGGCCACGGCATCGCTGTCGCCGCGCCGGGGCGGGTTGCGCCAGCCCCGGCGCAGGCCGAACGCGATGTTCTGCCGCACGTTCAGGTGCGGGAACAGCGCGTAGTCCTGGAACAGGTAGCCCACCTTGCGCCGCTGCGGCGATACGTCGATGCCGGCCGCGCGGTCGAACAGCACGCGGCCGGACAGCTCGATGCGGCCCGCATCGGGCCGCGTCAACCCGGCGATCGCCTTGAGCATCTGGCTTTTCCCGGCACCGGAGGCGCCGTAGATGACGACGCGCTGGCCGCTTGCCTCGAAGCGCGCCTGCAGCCGGAACGTGCGGGCGCCGGCGCGCAGCGTGCTGGCGATATCGACGTTCATGCTCATGCCGGCACGCTCCTGCCCGGCGCCAGGCGGCTGGCCAGCACGAGCACCAGCACGCAGGTGGCGGACGTGATCAGCACCAGCAGGTTGGCCGTGTCGTCCTGGCCCGCCTGGACGGCTTCATAGACGGCGATCGACAGCGTCTGCGTCTTGCCCGGAATGCTCCCGGCCACCATCAGGGTGGCGCCGAATTCGCCCATCGAGCGGGCGAAGGCGAGCAAGGTGCCGGCCAGGATGCCGCGCCATGCCAGCGGCAAGGTCACGCGCAGGAACACGCCGAATTCCGAGACGCCCAGCACGCGCGCGGCCTGCTCCAGCTGCACGTCGACCGTCTCGAACGCGGCGCGGGCGCCCTTCAGCACCAGCGGGAACGCGACCACGGCGGCCGCGATGACTGCCGCCTGCCACGTGAAGATCAGGTTGATGCCCAGCGTGTCGTGCAGCCACGCGCCAAGCGGGCCATTGCGGCCGATGACGACCAGCAGGTAGTAGCCCAGCACCGTGGGCGGCATCACCATCGGCAGCGTCAGCAGCGCATCGAGCAGCTCGCGGCCAGGGAAACGTCCGCGTGCCAGCAGGTAGCCGATCGCCATGCCCAGCACCAGATCGATGCCGGTGGCCCACAGCGCCACCTTCAGCGACAGCGCCAATGCCGTCAATGCCGGTTCCGTCATGGCCGGACGAAGCCGTATTTGCCGAGGATCGCCTGGCCGGCGGGCGACAGCGTGTACCGGACGAAGCTGCGCGCCAGTGCCGGCTGCGGTGCGCCGGCCAGCACGGCGATGGGATAGCGCACCGGGAAGGCCGTCGGCACGGTCAGCACGGCGCGTACCTTGTCCTTTTGCGCCATCACGTCCGTCGCGTAGACAAAGCCCGCATCCACTTCACCGCGCGCCACGTAGTCGAGGCTCTGGCGCACCGAGGCGCCGTAGACGAACTTCGGCTCCAGCCGCGGCCACACCGCGGCCTTCGTCAGCGCATCCTTCGCGTAGCGGCCGATCGGCACGCTGGCGGGATTGCCGGTCGTCAGGCGCTGCACCGCCGGAGCATCCAGGTCCGCCAGCGTAGCGGGCTTGAACGCGCTGGCGGCCGGCACGACCAGCACGACGGTATTGGCCACGAAATCCCGGCGCGTGCCGCGCGTCAGCAACTTCAGGGCCTCGGCCTTGTCCATCGCGTCCTGGTCGGCCGACGCCAACACGTCCACGGGCGCGCCCTTGGCGATCTGCTGCACCAGCGGATCGGACGCGGCAAAGTTCAGCAATACCTTGTCGCCCGGATGGACGGCCTCGAACGCCTGCGCCAGCTCGCGGAACGCATTGGTCAGGCTGGCGGCAGCGGAGACGGTGACGTCGGCGGCCGAGGCTGCGCCAGGCAGCAACGCGGCCAGCGCCCAGATCGGAAGTTTACGCATGGATAACTGCAAGAGAGATTGTTGAAAGCGCAATATACCTGATTATATAGCGCCCGGCTGCACGTACTTCGGAGGACACTCCAGGGCCAGCCGGCATTGCCGGATCAGCAACAGCACTGCTAGAATGAACCGCACCCGCCATCACCCCGGCCGGTATCCGAGGCCGGCGTCCAGCCGCCCCCCCCAGCGTACTGCCGCGACCTATCCGGTCCCGCCCGCCGACGCCGCTCCATCCCGAAATCCGACAACTTTCCCAACACAGGACCCGATCATGCATACCTCGTCACGCCCCTTCCGCGCGCCGCTCGCCGGCTTCCACGACCACTCCGGCGCCGGCGCCGCGGCGGCGACTGCGGCGGCGGCGGGCATGGCGATCAAGGCGCCACGGATCGAGCCGCTCGACATCCTGCTGCCGGCCGAGCCCCTCTTGATGATGGGCGCCGGTCCCGTGCCCATTCCAGCCCGCGTGGCGCACGCAAATTCCATCGTCATCAATCACCTGGGCGAGACGCTGGCACGCGTGATCGCGCAGGTGCAGTCGATGGCGCGCTACGTATTCCAGACCGAGTCGCCATGGATCCTGGGCGTTGCCGGCCCGGGCTCGGCCGCGATGGAGATGAGCATCACGAACCTCGTCTGGCCGGGCACGAAGGTGCTGGCCGTACGCAACGGCTACTTCAGCGAACGCTTCGCCGAGATGGCGCGCCGCGTCGGCGGCGACGTCACGACGCTTGACGTGCCGCTGGGCGAAGTCATCGACCTGGCGCAGCTGGAGGAGGCGCTCGAGCGCGTGCGCCCCGCCGTGCTGACGGTGGCGCATGGCGAAACGTCGTCCACCACGTTCAACCACCACCTGGCCGACATCGCCCGGCTCGCGCGCAAGGCCGGCTGCCTCGTCGTGGCGGACGCCGTCTGCACCCTGAGTACGACACCGCTGCTGATGGACGCATGGGACGTCGACGTCGTCGTCACGGGCGGCCAGAAAGGACTGTCGTCGATTCCCGGCGTGTCGCTGATCGCGCTGTCGCAGCGCGCCTGGGACCGCATCGAAAGCCGCCCGGCCGATCCGCCGCACTGGTGCCTCGATGCGAAACTGGCGGCGCAGTTCTGGCATCACGCTTCGTATCACTACACGGCGCCAACCTCGGGCATCCTGGCGCTGCACGAAGCGCTGCACCTGATCTGCCAGGAGACCCTGGAGCGCCGCTTCGCGCGGCACGCCGGCTGTTCGACGGCGATGCAGCGCGCCATCGAGGCGCTGGGCCTGACGCTGTACGGCCAGCCCGCCTCGCGCCTGCACTCCGTCATCGGCATCGAGGTGCCAGCGGGAATCGACCGGCGCCAGGTGTGCGCGCACATCTCGGCGCGCTACCGCGTCGAGATTTCCGGTTCCTTCGGCCTCGATATCGTGCGCATCGGCCAGATGGGCGAACAGTGCCGCGCCCACCACCTGTTCCGCACCCTGCACGCGTTCGGCTCGACGATGCGCGACCTGGGCGCGCAAGTCGATCTGCCCGCCGCCGCGGCGGAGCTGGAGCGCACCTTGCAGCGTATGCACGACGACGTGATCTGACGTCGCGTTGCGCCGGCGTCGCAGGATTCACTTGCAATCGTTGCAACCTGCGACCGCGGTGCGTGACGGCATTGGTCCGTGAACGACCGGAAACCGTCGTTTGCGGGCCGCGGCAGGCGCCCGCCGACCGCCTCATTTGTCCCCGGCCCTGTCGGTTCGGCCGCCGCTCCGGTATCATGCGGGGATGAATCAGATTTCCTTCCAGCCGTTTATTATCGGTGTCGCGGGCGGTAGCGGCAGCGGCAAATCGACGGTTTCCCAGCAAGTGCTTGCCTCGTTCGGCGCCGACATGGTCTCGGTCGTGATGCAGGACGACTACTACCGCGACCAGTCCGACCTCGCCCCCGACGTGCGCCGCAAGCAGAATTACGACCATCCGCAGGCCTTCGACTGGCCGCTGCTGGTGCAGCACGTCCAGGCCCTGCGCGACGGCGAAACGATCGAGATGCCGGAGTACGATTTCACGATCGACAACCGCTCCGACAAGACCATCACCGTCAGGCCGGCGCCCGTTATCGTCATCGAAGGCCTGTTTGCGCTGTATGACGCGGACCTGCGCAAGACGATGTCGCTGAAGATCTTTGTCGATACGGCGCCCGACGTGCGCTTCATCCGCCGCATGCAGCGCGATATCTCGGAACGCGGCCGCACGATGGACAGCATCGTCACGCAGTACATGGAAACGGTACGCCCGATGCACAAGCAGTTCATCGAGCCGACCAAGCGCCATGCCGACGTGATCCTGCCGCACGGCGCCAACGGCCCGGCGATCGATGTGATCACCACCAAGGTGGCCAGCATCATCGGCC
This sequence comes from Pseudoduganella plicata, assembly GCF_004421005.1. Classification (NCBI taxonomy): domain Bacteria; kingdom Pseudomonadati; phylum Pseudomonadota; class Betaproteobacteria; order Burkholderiales; family Oxalobacteraceae; genus Pseudoduganella; species Pseudoduganella plicata. The sequence goes on along the minus strand of NZ_CP038026.1, from coordinate 5,644,505 downwards.
AGCTGCAGCGGCCCTGACGCGCCCCGTCAAAGCTGTTCGATCGTCAGTCCGCCTTCCAGCAGCGGCCTGGCAAGTATCCGATAGACATCCACATCGAAACGCGTCGCACGCTTGCGGCGCGGTTGCCGCGTGCCGAGATAGCACCAGTTGTCGACCAGCTGGCGCTGGCGCAATCCGTCCGACTTCTCGACGATGGCAATGGCCCCCGGATACGGCCACGGCGTGACGCGCAGCGGCGCCAGCGCGGCCCGCACGCGCGCCGCATGCTCGGTCGCGCTTTCCTCGCCCGTACAGGCGCCGCGGCAGCGTTTGAGCTGGCGCGCAAAGCACGGTCGGCCCGGCGCACCCTTCTCCAGCCCCGTCATGACGGAGCACAGGCCATCGCTGTGCGCCATGTTGCGCAGCGTTTCCTGCGCCGCCTTCCTTGTCTGGAACAGGCCGAACAGCCCTTCCGTGCGGCCGAAATCGGCCTCCTTCGCAAACACGACCTCCGGCAACGCCCCGCCCAGCCGGATCGAGCACATCTCGCGGATTCGCCGCAGCTTTCGGTTGAAGACGGGCTGGTGTTCCTTGATCAGCTGCGCCTCGCGCAGCAGCGCGCCGATCTCCCCGCCCGTGCGTTCGTGCTCGATCCGGCACGTGCGGGCCAGCATCTGCGCTTCTTCAAGCGTGCGCAGATGCGACAGCACGCGCTGGCGGATGTTTACGCTCTTGCCGATGTAAAGGGCAATACCGGCAGCATCGCGGAAGATGTAGACGCCCGGCTGCCGCGGCAGGCTGTCGATGCAATCGCGGGGGATGTGGGCGGGGTAGCTGAAATTCGTTGCAGGATCGGTGCAGACCAGGAGCCCCACCGCGTTGACGTGGGTGTGCATGGGCGCCATGATACGGATTTATGCGGCTGTGGTACAGTCACGCCGCCATGAATTCTCCCCAAGATCTGCCCCTGAAATACCTGGGCGCCTACTCCGACCAGACCCGCGCGCAGGTCGCCCAGCTGCTCGGCCAGAACCGGCTTGGCGACATCCTGCTGCAACGTTATCCGAAAGCCCACGACGTGCGCAACGACCGCGCGCTGTACGACTACGTGCAGGACCTGAAGACCGAGTTCCTGCGCAATGCGGAACCGATCAACAAGGTAGCCTTCGACAGCAAGATCCACGTGATCCAGCACGCGCTGGGGCTGCACACGTCGATCTCGCGCGTGCAGGGCGGCAAGCTCAAGGCCAAGCACGAGATCAAGGTGGCGACGATGTTCCGCGACGCCCCGCTCGAATTCCTGCGCATGATCGCCGTGCACGAACTGGCGCACGTGAAGGAAAAGGCGCACGACAAGGCGTTCTACAAGCTGTGCACCTACATGGAACCGAACTACCACCAGTACGAGTTCGACGTACGGCTGTATCTGACCGAGATGGAGCATTCGGGGCGAAAGCTGTGGTGATGCGCGCGGCGGTGGCACACCGGGGAACGCGCTCCGTTACGCCCCACCGGTAATCGCCGTCAATTCAGTGCGCCCGCCGCGGCAATGGTCATGCTCGTCATCCCAACGGCGCACGCTCGCGCGATACCCACGCCTGCACGGTCGGACGCTGCCATTGGCGCTGGGCATACGCCACCAGCTTCGGTGGCACCGCGTCGCCATTGGCGATCAGGCGATGCAGCATCAGCGCCAGGTCGACGTCGGCAATCGACCACGCACCGAACAGGTACTCGGCGCCGTCCGCCAGCAGCGCATCGGTCGCGTCGAACAGCTTCTGCGCGGCCACCTGCGCCGCCGGCGACAGCGGTGCGTCGCTTCGTTGCAGGAAGATCACATCGGTCGAACGCTCCTGGCGGATCGGCAGCAGGTCGCTGCGCAGCCATGCCTGCACCTGGCGGGCGCGCGCCTTGAGCTTCGCATCGGCGGGGTACAGGGGCACGCCCGGGTAGACGTCGTCCAGATATTCGGTAATGGCCGACGATTCGGAAAGGCGGAAGTCGCCATCGACCAACGTCGGTACGCGCTGCGTCAGCGACTGCGCCGCGTAGTCCGGCGCGTGCTGGCCACCCGCGTCCAGGTCCACCGTGCGCACTTCGAAGGGAATGCCTTTTTCCTGCATTCCGACAAAAACGGACATAGCGTAAGGACTCGTGTACAGGCGGTCGACATATAAAAGCACGGGTTTCTCCAGGACGAATATTAGTTATCGGACCATCAATAGTAGCATGACGACCATTGCGTCTGGCTGCAAGCCGGTTCATTCCGAACCCGCATTTGCGGGCCGGAGCGCGCCAGGCAGCGTTAGCTGTGCGGAACGCCACAGGCCAAAGGATGATTATCACCAGTTCGCGTGACGGTAATATTGTCGACCTGCTCTACGAAGATATGGGTGGCAATCGATTACGGGAAGTTCTTGCAGGGAGAAGTGGTTCGGACTGGCTCAGCTCATCGATCGGCAGGACCGAGACTATTCCATGATCCCGATCAACCCTTGATTACCATGCAAAGCCCATGAATGGCGGATTGAAGGAAAGCGCGGCATCAACATTTCATAAGTCTCATTGACCCGATGGCGCCGACAAGGCGTACAGCATTGCCGACACAATGCGATCTTGTTCGACAACATGCCGTCCAGGTCGAAAACCGACAACAGCGCCGTATCCGATTACCCGGGATGTATGTCCTGCGCGGAGCGGAATGCATTCGGCCACCGCAGCTCAGCCAGCGGTTCGGGCGAACACTTCGGGGCACGGGACCCGACGCATCGATGAGCACCGGGGTGCCGAGGTAGCGCTCGCGATCGCGATTCCTGCCGCCGTCGGGCACGGCCATCTTATCTGGCAGTCGCGGTCGGGAAGCTTATCCCTGACATCTGCGGCCCCTGCCGTGCGCGAGTATGCGCCGCCTCTGCCAGATTGCGCTGAGCACATGTGTTTTCGCCTTGTTTTTACGTGTACAGCGCCTTGGCCTCCCCCGCCGTGCGGAAGCGCGCCAGCAGCGCGCGCGGTTCCTGCTCCACCATCATGCGCGCCGCATGGTCCGCGCTGATGAAGCCTTCGTCGCGCGCATGGCCGATGAAGCCGGCCAGCCGGTCGTAGAAACCGTCCACATTGAGCAGGCCAATGGGCTTGTCGTGGATGCCCAGCTGGCCCCACGTCAGCATCTCGAACAGCTCTTCCAGAGTGCCCATTCCGCCCGGCATGGCGATGAAACCATCCGACAGGCGCGCCATCATGGCCTTGCGCTCGTGCATGTCCTTGACGATGAACTGGCGCGTCAGGCCCGTGTGGCCCACTTCCCGTTCCACCAGCGCATTCGGGATCACGCCCGTCACTTCGCCGCCCAGGCGCAGCACCTCGTCGGCGATTGAACCCATCAGGCCGACCCTGCCGCCGCCGTAGACAAGCGCCAGGTTCTGTTCCACCAGCGCGCCGGCCAGTGCGCGCGCCCCTTCGGCGTAACGCTCGTTGACGCCCGTGCGGGCGCCGCAATAGACGCAGATCGACTTCATTGACAGAGTGCTTTCACTTGTTGAGTTTCTTCAGGTAGTCGTCCGACAGCTTGCGAAAGCGCAGCAGCGTTTCGCCGCGCAGGTACGGCTCGACCTGCGTCAGCACCTGGTAGCAGCCGCGCGCCAGCGCGTCGGCCATCGACTGCTGCTCGGTGTACTTGCGGGGATTGCGCACGTATTCGTACGACAGCCAGTACGTGGCGACGACAACCATGTTCGTGGCCATTGCCTCGATGGTGACGTCGGACGCCTCCAGCGATGCCTCGCTGCGCAGGTCGACGCACAGCTGCGTCGCCACCTTGATCTTGTGCGCCAGGATCTGCTTGAAGTGCAGCTCCAGCTTGCGGTTGCGCGACAGCAGGTCGTTCAGGTCGCGGTAGAAGAAGCGGTAGCGCCAGATCAGTTCGAACATCAGGTGCAGATACTGCCAGACGTCCTCGATGTTCGAACGGCGCCCGCTCGGCACGTGCAGGATGCGCTCGATCTCCTGCTCGAACTGGACGAAGATCGAGTTGACGATGTCGTCCTTGTTGCGGAAATGGTAGTACAGGTTCCCCGGCGAGATATTCATCTCTTCGGCGATCACGGTCGTCGTGATGTTCGGCTCACCGAATTCATTGAACAGGCGCAGCGATAATTCAAGAATGCGTTCGCGTGTGCGTCGTGGGGCTTTTTGTAGCATGGGCTGAGATTTCTGTTATTCCTGTTATTTCTCCTGCAAGGATAACACTTCCCAAGGCTGCGCCTTCAGCCGCCGCGCTTCGACAGCTCTGCCACCTGCGCCCGCAACGCCGTCACCTCGTCGCGCAACGCCTGCAGTTCCTGCCGCAGCGGCAGCGTGGCCGACAGCAGCGCATGGCGCAGATGTTCGTCCGCCAGCGGGTCGCCGGGCTCCACCAGCTGCGGCCCTGCCCTTGCCGGACCGTCGCGGCGCATCTGCTCGACCTTGCGGCGCCTAGCCGCGAACGCGTCCACCCCGGCCTGCCAGATCACGTGTGCTTTCGCTTTCTTTGCCATGGCATCCTCAGGCGGCATGTTTGCGTGCGCGGACCTGCCCGTGCAGGCGGAAGCCCTCGCTGATGTTTTCTCGCAGTACGGCGCCCTTCCACGGCTTCGTGTAGAAGCGGTCGATCGCGCCGCGGTTGATGGCGGCCATGATGGGCGTCAGGTCGGCATAGGCCGAGAGCATGATGCGGAACGTGTCCGGCGCCAGGTTCTTGACCCGCTCCATGAATTCCGTGCCGCTCATGTTGGGCATGCACTGGTCGCACAGGATCACCTGCACGGGATAACGGGCCAGGATGTCGAAGCCCTCGGCCGCCGTCTGCGCCGTCAGGATGCGGTAGCCGTCCTGCGCCAGGAAGTCCGACAGCACGTCGAGCATGAATGCATCGTCGTCCACGATCAGCAAGGTCGGCTGCTCGTGCTCGCGCGCGTCGTCCGCCGGCGCCTGCAGGAAGCGTCCTTCGCGCAGCATGGTCTCGAAGTCCGCGGCCGGCACGGGGCGGCTGAAATAATAACCCTGCATCTCGTCGCAGTCGTGGCGGCGCAGGTAGGCCAGCTGGGCATCCTTCTCCACGCCTTCGGCAATGACCTTGAGCTTCATGCTGTGCGCCATATTGATAATGGCCAGCACGATGGCCGCGTCGTCCGGATTGCTGGTCACCTCGCGCACGAAGGCGATATCGATCTTCAGCTTGTCGATCGGGAAGCGCTTCAGGTAGGCCAGCGACGAGTAGCCGGTGCCGAAATCGTCGATGGAGATCTTGATGCCCAGTTCCTTGAGCGTGTGCAGCACGGTGATCGTCTCTTCCGCGTTCGACATCAGCGAGCTTTCCGTCAGCTCCAGTTCCAGCAGCTCGGGCGGGATGTCGTGCTCGCGCAGCGCCTTCAATACTTCCTCCTGCAGGCCGCCGACGAAGAACTGGATGCCCGACACGTTGACCGACAGCTGCACGGCGCCCGCGCCCGTCGCCTTCCAGTGCGCGATCATGCGGCACGCTTCGTTGATGACCCATACGCCCACGCGCACGATCAGGCCGGTCTCCTCCAGCAGCGGAATGAACAGCGCGGGCGACACCATGCCGTGGCCGGGCCGGTTCCAGCGGATCAGCGCCTCCGCGCCGCTGATGCGCCCCGTGGTCAGGTCCACCTTCGGCTGGAAGTACAGCACGAACTCGCGGTTGTCGATCGCGCGGCGCAGCGCGTTTTCCAGGTCCAGCCGGGCCAGGGACTGCGCGTTCATCTCGGCCGTGAAGAAGCGGAACGCGTCGCGCCCCGCCTCCTTGGCGCGGTACATGGCCGTGTCGGCATACTTGATCAGCGTGTCCGCATCCGTGCCGTCGTCGGGGAACACGGAGATGCCGATGCTGGCCGTGACGGTGACTTCGTGTCCCATCAGGTCGAACGGCTGGCGCATCGCCTCGCGGATCTTGTCGATCACGGGCAAGGCGCTCTGCACGCCCTCGGGCAGCATCAGGATGGCGGCGAACTCGTCGCCGCCGAAGCGGCCGATCGTGTCGCGCACGCGCAGGCAGTCGACCAGGCGGCTGGAGAACTGGCGCAGGAGCTCGTCGCCGATTGTGTGGCCCAGCGTATCGTTGATGTTCTTGAAGCGGTCCATGTCGAGGAACAGCACGGCCAGCGCCCAGCGGTGCTCGGCCGCCTGCGTCAGCGAATGGGTCAGCGATTCATACAGCTGGCTGCGGTTCGGCAGGCCCGTCAGCGTATCGAAATGGGCCAGCTTCAGAAGGCGCCGTTCCGCTTCCTTGCGTTCCGTGATGTCGCGCGCGACGGCCACCAGGATCCAGTTCTGGCCCGAGCGCAGCGTGCGCCGCTGCACTTCGACCGACAGCGGCGTGCCGTCGCGCCGGTGCAGCATCAGTTCCGCCATGGCACCGCTCTGGTCGCCGGCCAGCAGCTTGTCGTACAGCTCCGCCAGCTGGGCGGGGCACTGCCGCGGTCGCGCTGGCCCACCACCAGGAAGTCGTCGCGTTCGTAGCCGAGCATGCGGCAGGCCGTCACGTTGACGTCGACAAAACACATATTGGCACGGTCGACAAGGAAGATGGCGTCCGCCGTCGCGTCCATGGCCATGCGGAAGCGGCGCAAATCCTCGGTCAGGCGGGTGCGCGCATCCATGTCGGCCTGCAGCTGCGCATGGTGGAGGCGGATCTCGTCGTACAGCCGCAGGTTCTCATAGGCCACGGCCACCTGCGCGGCCACTGTGACGGCAACGCGCTCGTCCACCTCGGAGAACTCGCCGGCGCCCATCTTGTCGGCCAGGTACAGCCAGCCGTGCACCGTTTCGTTCGACACGATGGGCACGCCCAGGAACGAGTGCACGGGCGGATGCCCGTCCGGCAGACCGACGTGCGACGGGTGGCCGGGCAAGGCGCCGAGCCGGACCGGCTGGCGCGACTGCAGCACCTGGCGCAGCACGCCCGCATCGGGATCGCCGGCCAGCACCGCCATGCCGTCGCCGCTGCCGCAGCTGCTGAAGTGGCTGAGCGAGGTGCCGTCCTCCGTGAGCACGCCGATGCAGGCATAACGGGAGACGCAGATGTTCTGCGCCACGCGGCAGCCGATTTCGAGCAAGCCTTGCGGCTCGCGCTTGGCGCCCAGCTCGATGCCCAGTTCGATCAGGGCGGTAAGGCGCAGGCTGACGGCCTGCAGGCTCGACAGGCTGTTCGACAGCCGCTGCGTCATCGTGTGCAGGCGCTCGGGCTCCGCATCGCGGCCTTCCCGGTCGTTGCGCGCCAGCTGCGTCAGCAACTGGCTGGACGACTCCACTTCGTCCAGGTATTGCACCATCTTGTTGCCGATGTCGCCCAGCTCCGGACCGGATGGCCGCTCCGGCGCGAAGTCCACGACGGGGGGCGCCTGCTCGGTCCCCAGCGCCTCGTGCACGGTGGCGAGGATGACGTCCGGGTCGGAAGGCTTGGGCAGCACCCAGCGCACGCCGCAGGCCTCCGCCACCGCGGCCGCTTCCTTCTCACGATAGGTGGCCGTATAGAAGATGATGGGCACCTGTGCCGTGGCCGGATTGGCGCGCACGCGCGCGACCAGCTCGTAGCCGTCCATGTGCGGCATCAGGATGTCCGAAATGATCAGGTCCGGCGTATCGTGCTCGATCTGCTTCAACGCCTCGGTGCCGCTGGCCGCCTCCATCAGCCGGTAGCCGGAGAACCCGAGCAGCGTCATCAGGAATTCACGGTTCAGCACATGGTCGTCGACGATGAGGATTGTGGCGATGTCGTTCTGCTCAGGGGGCGACATCTCCCCCGGTAAAAAAGACTCGATCTGGGTGACGAAGCTGTCCGGTTCGATCGGCTTGCCGATATAGCCGTCGAACCCGGCGCCCAGCAGGCGTTCCCGGTCGCCCACCATCGCCAGCGCCGTGACGGCCAGCGCCGGAATGGCGCGCGTGGCGGGATCGCCCTTCAGCGCGGCCACCACGCCATAGCCGTCCAGCTTGGGCAGGTGCACGTCGCAGATGATCAGGTCGGGCTTTTCGCGCCGCGCCGTGGCGACTCCCTCCTCCCCGTCGCTGGCCGACAACGGCGTGTAGCCGAAGGCGCGCAACAGGTAAACCATCAGCTCCATATTGGTGGGATTGTCTTCAATGATGAGGATACGTGCCGACACGTTGCACTCCTGTATTTATGTGGCGCCCACGGCCTCTGCGGGCCGCGGGGCTTTGACCTCCGGGCGCTTGGCCCTCCCCTGCTTGCAGTATCCCTTATTCCGCCAGGACGCAGAGCACGAGAAGACAAAAGGCAGCCCGCGCGCTGCGTGCAGCGCCCGCCGGCTATGTACCCGGCGTAACGATGTTTCCAGCAATCAATATAGAGTAGCGGATGGGGCGGAGGCTGTCAAAACCTCGGCGAGTATCGTGCGCAACACTTGCGGGTGGCTGCCCAGGGCGACGTGGCCGATGCCGGCCAGTGCGATATTGCGGGCGCCGGGCAGCCGGCAGGACGTCTGCGGCGCGACGATATTGTCGTGCCACGACCAGATCGACGTAAACAGGGCTCGCCGGCCGCGGTCGTCCGCGTCGAGCTGGGCCAGCCAGCCGGCGTCCGTGCGCATCTGCGCCGCATTGCGGCCGATGCCCAGCGACGCCAGCGCCGTACCGTGATGGGGCGTGCCCACCGTGACGACGCGCGCCACGCACGTCTCCGCGGCGGCGCCGTACTTGCGCAGCCATGCGCGCGTCACCAGCCCGCCCATGCTGTGTCCGACGATGACGAGGCGCGGCGCGCCCGTCGCCGCCCGCAGGCGATGCACCGCCGCCTCGACGGCATCGGCATAGTCGTCGATTCCTGCCGTGACGGGCTCCAGGTCGACCGTATCGTGGCTGACCCCTTCGCGCATCAGCATCCCGCGTAGCGGACGCCAGTAGCCGCCGTTGCAGCCGTAACCATGGATCAGCAGCACCGGCAGCCGGCCATTGGCCGGTTGGCGCGACAGCCACGGCGCCGGACGGTGGCGCAGCATGTGCCAGGACGACGACAGCATGGTCGCGCGAAACTCCTCCAGCACGAGGCGCACGTGCCGCGCCGGCGAGAGGCGGTGCTCGGGGGCGCCGCGCTGCCGGCGCGGCGGCTCAGCAGAAAATTATTGGCGGTAATGGTCAGGCGGACCAGCACGACGGCCAGCACCGCCAGCACCAGCGCCAGGTCGGCGGGCACGTAACCGGCAGCCGCGTACCAGATCAGCAGCGCGCACGCCACCTGCACCGCCATGATCGCCAGCAGGATGCGGCTAACCATGCGTTCTTCCTCCTGTCAGCTGGTCCGCGAGAGCGCTGGCAAGGCGCGCGGTAATGCCGTAGATCGACAACTGCGGATTGGCGCCGATCGAGGTGGGGAACAGCGAACCGTCGTGTACGGAGACGTTGGCCAGGTGGCGATAACGTCCGTCCGGGGCCACGACCCCGGCGCGCTCGTTGGCCGCCATCGCGCAGCCGCCCATCACGTGCGCCGAGGCGACACGGGTCAGCAAGGGCGCCATCGGCAGCGCGGCGATGGCCGCTTTCGCTTCGTTCCAGCTGGCGTAATGGCGGCCCGTTTCATGCAGCGGCAGCACCGCTTCGGCGCCGGCGGCAAACTGGATCTCGGCCATCGTCAGCAGCGCGCGGCGGGCGCCATCCCACAGATAGTCCGTCATCGCATAATCGAGTTCGGGCGTGCCGTCGGCGCGCAACGCGACGCGCCCGCCCGTCGAAGCGTCATGGAAGCCGTCCCGCAGCAGCGCCAGCATACCCTGCGTATGGGCGAAATGGCGCATCGCTTCGGCATGGGCGGCGCCGAAGCCGGCCAGGGTCGTCGACAGCAGCAGCGGATGCAGCGGCGGCACTTCGAGCTTGTACCCGGCCGGGCCGTCGGGCGGCAGCGTATCGAGGAAATGGTCGGAATAGATCGTCTGCGGCGCGCCCGCGTAGCCTTCCACCGGCTGCGCGAAGCGGGCGGCGGACACCAGCGTGGGGTGCAGGAACGTGCGCGCGCCCAGCAGGCCGTGCGGGTCGGGCGCGCCCGAGCGCAGCAGCAGGCCGGGCGAGTTGATGGCGCCGCCGGCCACGACGTAGTGCCGCGCGCGCACCGTCACCGAGTGCCCCGCCGACGCGATGCCGTCCGGCCCGAGGGCCGCGATCAGCACGTGATCGGCCCGGCCGCCCCGCAGCACCAGCCGTTCGGCGCGAGCGCGGGTCAGCAGCGTCGCGCCCTTTGCCAGCGCGGCCGGAATCGTCGTCACCAGCATCGACTGCTTGGCGTTGGTCGGGCAGCCCATGCCGCAGTAGCCCAGGTTCCAGCAGCCGTTGACGTTGCGCCGGATCTCGCCCGTCGCAATGCCCAGCCGGCTTGCGCCCTGGCGCAGCAGCGCGTTGTTGGCGTTGGGCGGCGTGGGCCATCCTGCGATGTGCAGCCGCGCTTCCATCTGCTCGAACCATGGCGCCAGCGCCTCGACCGTGTACGTCGCCAGCCCGTAGTGCCGCTGCCAGTGCGCCAGCGTGGCGGGCGGCGTGCGAAAGCTCGAAGTCCAGTTAACGGTCGTCGAGCCGCCCACTGTGCGGCCTTGCAGGATGTTGATGGCCTTGTCCTTCGTCTTGCGCGCCGCCGATTCCTGGTACAGCGCCGGATAGGCGTCCGCTTCGCGCATGCGGAAGTCGCGCGACGACTTCAGCGCCCCCTCTTCCACGATGACGACCTTCAGGCCGGCGTTCGCCAGGATCTCGGCAGTGACGCCGCCACCGGCGCCACTGCCGACGATGGCGACGTCCGCTTCGATGACGCGGTCGGCCGTCAGCGTGGCGCAGTCGATCACCTGCCAGCCCGAAGCCAGGCCGGCCGCGATGGGATCGGAAATCGCCGTCATGCCAGCGCTTTCGTCGGACCGGGATACCCGATGGCGGCCCAGCTGGCAGGATCGGCATACCAGCTGCCGATGACGAGGTCATGCAGTGCCTGGTACGCGGCGCGCAGTTGCAGGAAACGGTGCAGGCGCCAGTCTTGCAGGAAGGCGTGCAATCGGGCGGGACTTGCGTCGCGCCAGGCAGGCAATCCCGTCAGCAGGCGCCGGGCCGGGGCCAGCGCCAGCAGGCCGAACAGGTCCTGCAGCTCGGCCTGGGCGGCCAGCGGCAGGCCGGCAATGGCCGCCCGGACGCGGCCGACCACGGGGGCCACGTCCGCGGAAGCCGGCAGCGCCGGGCCCAGCAGCACGGGCACGATAGCGGTGAGGAACTCGTGCCCGGCCGCGTCGAGGTTGAAGCGTCGCGGCGCGCCTTGCTGCAGGCCCCGGTAGAAGGCACCGCCCGCCGCCAGCGCAATGGCGCCGCCCATCCCGAACCTGAGGAACGCTCTGCGTGTCGTCATGTGTCTCCTGCTGTTGGCGCTGTCGGCTTTTTATCCGCCGAGTGTACGGGATGCGCCTGCTTCAGATTAGAGGATAGCCTCTGAACCTCGGCGCCTACTTGCAGCGGGCCATGATCTGCCGGGCGATGCCGCGCAGGATATTGACCTCTTCCGTCTCCAGCTGCGTGCGGGCAAACAGGCGCTTCAGGCGCGGCATCAGCTTCTTCGGGTTGTCCGCGTCGAGAAAACCGACCGCGACAAGCGCCTGTTCGAGGTGCTCGTACATGCCGTCGATCTGCGCCAGGCTGGCGGCCTCGCCGTGGAAGCCGATGTCGGTCTGCGGCGCCGGCGTGCTGGCCAGGGCCGCCATGCGGCATTCGTAGACGAGCACCTGTGCGGCCTGGGCCAGGTTCAGCGACGAATAGTCGGGATTGGCGGGAATATTGATCAGCACATTACAGCGTTCGACGATCTCGTTCGGCAGGCCGAAGCGCTCGTTGCCGAGGATCAGCGCGGCATGCAGGTCGGGCGTGGCGGCCACGTGTTCGGCCAGCTCGCGCGGCGCCTGCACCGGCGGCGAGAATTCGCGCAGCCGGGCCGAGACGGCAGCGGCGTAGTTGATGCCCTCCAGCGCCTCGGCGATCGTCGGCACGATGCGGGCGCTTTGCAGCAAGTCCTGCGCACCGCTGGCGAAGGCCACCGCCTCTTCGTGCTGCGGCATGCCTTCGTAGCGCGGGCTGACCAGCACGAGGTCGGAAAATCCCATCGTTTTCATGGCACGGGCGACGGCGCCGATATTACCGGCGCGGCTGGTTTCCACCAGCACCACGCGCAGGCGGCTGAAAAGAGACGATGTGATTTCGGGCGGCTTCATTTAAAATAGCGGTTTGGCGTGACGATGGGGAGCGATTTTACCCCGTCGCGGCGCACCGCTCTTTAATTCATTCTTGTTCACATTTTCGATCCCGGCGAACGTGCCCTTGGTGCGTGCGCGGGGTCGCGCTTCCATTTGGGGAATTGCACATGCATCCAATGCTCAACACGGCCGTGAAAGCCGCCCGCCGCGGCGCCGCCGTCATCAACCGCGCATCGTTCGACCTGGACCGGGTCACTGTTACCGAAAAACAACACAACGATTTCGTGACCGATGTCGACCAGGCCGCCGAGCAGGCCATCATCGAAGTATTGCAAAAAGCCTACCCCAGCCACGCGTTCGTCTGCGAGGAATCGGGCACCACGGGCAATGTGAACGACGAGAGTGAATTCGTGTGGATCATCGATCCGCTGGACGGCACCACCAACTTCATGCACGGCTTCCCCCAGTACGCCGTGTCCATCGCGCTGCAGCAGCGCGGCGTGATCACGCTGGGCCTCGTCTACGACCCCGTCGCCAATGACCTGTTTACCGCTGAAAAAGGCGCCGGCGCGTATCTGAACGAGAAGCGTATCCGCGTCAATAAACTGGACCGTATCAGCGGCGCCCTGCTGGGCACGGGCTACAAGAACGGCAGCCCGAAGGCCCTGGACGAATATCTCAAGATGTACGCCATCACGGCCGAGCGTTCGCACGGCGTGCGTCGTGCCGGTTCCGCCGCGCTGGACCTGGCGTATGTCGCCTGTGGCCGCCTGGACGGCTACTATGAAAAAGGCCTGCAGCCATGGGACATCGCGGCCGGTTCGCTGCTGGTAACGGAAGCGGGCGGTATCGCGGGCGAATTCAACGGCGAAGCGAAGTATATGGAGAGCGGCAACATCATCGCGGCCGGTCCGCGCGTGTTCGGCCAGCTGGTCGGCCTGCTGGCGGAGTTTGCATAACAAAAGCACAATGCAGTGTGACATTGTTACAAAAAAGGGAGCGAAAGCTCCCTTTTTTATTTCCAGAGCGAAATTAGCGCGGATAATCACTGCTATACTATCTGTGCGGAAATTCCGCCCGGATGCATTCTTTTCCACCTGCCAACTGTGGCGGGGTAGATTAACGATCGAGTACCTATGTCCTTCTCTCAACTTGGCCTGTCCGACGCGATCCTGCGCGCCGTTACCGAAACGGGTTACACGACGCCGACGCCCATTCAGAGCCAGGCTGTCCCGGCTGTGCTGAACGGCGGCGACCTGCTTGCCGGCGCCCAGACCGGCACCGGCAAGACCGCCGGCTTCACGCTGCCGGTGCTGCACCGCCTGTCCACCGACGCCGTGGGCGCAAAGCTGGCGAACAACACGTCGCCGCGCGCCATTCGCGCCCTGATCCTGACGCCGACGCGCGAGCTTGCCGCGCAGGTCGAGGAAAGCGTCAAGGTCTATGGCAAATACACCAAACTGAACTCCGCCGTGATCTTTGGCGGCGTCAGCATCAACCCGCAGATCAAGCTGCTCAAGCATGGCGTCGACATCCTCGTCGCCACGCCGGGCCGTCTGCTGGACCACATGCAGCAAGGCACCGTCAACCTGGACAAGGTGGAAATCCTGATCCTGGACGAAGCGGACCGCATGCTCGACATGGGCTTTATCCGCGACATCCGCAAGGTGCTGGCCGCCCTGCCGCCGAAGCGCCAGAATCTGCTGTTCTCGGCCACGTTCTCGGACGAGATCAAGGCGCTGGCCGACGGCCTGCTGAACAACCCGGCCACGATCGAAGTGGCACGGCGCAATTCGACCGTCGAGATCATCGCGCAGAAGATCCACCCGGTCGACCGCGACAAGAAGCATCCGATGCTGTCGCACCTGATCCGCACGCACAAATGGACGCAGGTTCTCGTGTTCACCCGCACCAAGCATGGCGCCAACAAGCTGGTCGAACAGCTGGGCGCGGACGGCATTGGCGCGATGGCGATCCACGGCAACAAGAGCCAGTCGGCGCGTACCCGCGCGCTGGCCGAGTTCAAGGACGGCACGCTGCAGGTGCTGGTCGCCACCGACATCGCCGCGCGCGGCATCGACATCGACCAGCTGCCGCACGTCGTCAACTACGACCTGCCGAACGTGCCGGAAGACTACGTGCACCGCATCGGCCGCACGGGCCGCGCCGGCGCGACGGGCGAGGCGGTGTCGCTGGTCTGCGTGGACGAGCACGACATGCTGAAAGACATCGAAAAGCTCATCAAGCAGACGCTGCCGCGTGAAGTCATCCCTGGCTTCGAGCCGGACCCGACGGCACGCGCCCAGCCGATCCAGCTGCGCAGCGGTACCGGCCATCACCGCAATTCCCGTCCGGGCGGCGGCAATGGCGGCGGCGGCCGTGGCAAGCCGGCCGGCGGCAGCCAGCCCCGCGCCGCAGCCAACGGCAACGGCGGCAGCCGCGGCGGTGCCGGCAATGGCGGCCGCAGCGCCAACGGCAACGTCGCCCGCAGCGGCGGCGGCCAGCGCTCCGGCGCACCGGCCCAGGCCCGTACGGGCGGCGGCGGCCGCGGCCGCTGATCCACGAACACACCGATTACCTTCTTGATTCGTGCCTGGTTGGGCGATCGAGTTTAGCCACCGCTTGCGGTGGCTTTTTTTTGCCGGAACAGGTCCGACATTCGGACACGGGCACAGCCCCATGCCCTGGCTCAGGCCCGACATTCGAATACAGCCCGGGCCGTGGAAGTCGCATTTGTCCGAATGCCGGACCTGACCCCGCCACGGTTTGTCCGAACGCCGGACCTGACCACAAGGGACAATGCTGCTAATATTGCAACTTTCCGCCCCTAGATCCCTCATGCCCCGCTTTGCCGCCAACCTGTCCATGCTCTTTACGGAGCACAGCTTCCTCGACCGTTTTGCCGCCGCGCGCGCCGCGGGGTTCGACGCCGTCGAGTTCCTGTTTCCTTATGCCTACGAGCCGGACGAGATCGCGCGCCGGCTGGACGACAACGGCCTGCGGCTCGTGCTGCACAACCTGCCGCCGGGTGACTGGGACCGGGGCGACCGCGGCAACGCCTGCGATCCGCGCCGGATGGGCGAATTCCGCGCGGCCGCGCAGACTGCGGTGCGGTATGCCACGCGGCTGCACGTGCCGTATGTCCACTGCATGGCGGGCATCGTGCCGCGCGGCCTCGATCTGCGCCGGGCGCGCGAAGCCTACATCGTCAACCTGCAGTATGCGGCCGACCTGTTGGCACCCCACGGCATCGGCGTGACGATCGAACCCATCAACGGGCACGACACGCCGGACTACTTCCTGCAGGACAGCACCCAGGCACTCGACATCATCGCCGCCGCCGACCGGCCCAACCTGTATCTGCAATACGACATCTATCACATGCACCGGATGGGCGAGCCGGTGGCGCAGAGGTTGCGCGACAGCCTGCCGTCGATCCGCCACATCCAGATCGCCGACGCCCCGGGCCGGCACGAGCCAGGCACGGGCGAGATCGACTATCCCGGCCTGTTGGCACTGCTCGATGAGCTGGGCTACGACGGCTGGGTCGGCTGCGAATACCGTCCCCATGGCGATACGCTTGCCGGGTTGGACTGGCGCAGGGTCATACAAATACGATAATCTGACAATGCGCTGACGCCGACAACCTGGCGACGCGTCAGCCATGGCATCCGGGACGGCAGCGCATGTCCTTGCGTTGCCGCAAACGGCAGTCGTTTCGCATCCAGCAAGATACTGATATCGGTCACGAGAAAGGTTCATCATGCACGCGTCTGTTCCTGCCCCTGCCGCACCCGGCAGACTGCTGCAGCGGCTGCTGCTGTTGTGGATCATGGCCCTCCTGGCCGGCTGCGCCAGCCAGCAGCGGCTGTCGGAAGTGCGCGACTTCGCGGCCAAGGCGCCCACACTGAGCTCGTACACGGACCTGAGCCAGCGTTACCGGGACACCTGGCAGCGCGAGCAACCGTACCTGACGCCCGCCGCGGATGCGCGCGAAAAACCCATTGACGCAAAACGGCGCGACGCCTATCCCGACTTCATCGCCATCCATCACGCCGTCGTCACCTACATGCGTGCGCTCGGCGCCCTTGCCGGTGGCGAGCAGTTCGACATGCAGGACCAGATCAAGGCCACCGCGGAAGGCATCAAGGCGTGGCCGGATGCCGGCATCACGGAGCGCCACGTCAATGCCTACGCCGGCCTGGCGCGGCTGCTGGCCCGCCTCGTCGGCGGGCGCGAACAGGACCGGGCCGTGCAGACCATGCTGCGCGACGGCTACGAGCCGATGCAGGCCTCGCTCGATGCGATGAGTACCGTGTTGCGCCATTACGACAAGACGCACGACAACGAGCGTGCCATCGTCCTGGGCATGCTCGATGTGGAGACGCCATTTGCGGACAACCCGCGCGACCGCCTGCTGGCCGTGCTGGCCAAGGCGCATCGCCAGGACAAGGCAGCGGAATATCGCCTGCTGGGGCTGCGCCATACGGCAGCCGCCCGTCACGTCAACGACATTCAGATGCAGCACCAGGCGCTGGCCCGCGACTACGGCATCGCGCCGTCCACCATGCGCGTCGCAAGTCCTCCCACGCCATCCATGAACCCGCCCGCCACCGCAGGAGCCACGCCATGAGCCAGACCGCCACCTCCCCGGCCGATATCGAAGCACTGGCCGACAGCCTGTCCGCCAGTGCCAACGAGCTGCACGCCAGCATCATGCGCGCCATCCGCCGCAACGGCACGGTGGACGACGCCGGCGCCGACGCGGCGGCGCCCGTCACGCACGCCGAGGCGCAGGCACTGTTCGAACAGGAAGTGGAGCTGCGTCAGCGTGCCAACAGCCTGTATGTGGATTCGGCCCGCTATGCCGTTGCCGGGCTGGAGGTGCCGGCACAGGAGATCCTGCGGCTGGCGGCACAGGCACGCGAGACGATACGGCGTATCGACCGGGCCAAGGACATTGCCGGCATTGTCGCCGCACTGCTGGGTCTTGCCGGCGCCGTCGTCGGGCACCAGCCGAAGGACGCGGCGGCGGCGCTGGAAGACCTGAAGGACAACCTGGCGGCTTTCAAAGTCGACTCGCGAAAACCGGATCACGCGCCTACAATGAAAACATGAACGATCTCACACCGGACCGGCTGGCGGCGCTGAAGGCGTTGCTGGAGCAGCGCAAGGATGCCCTGCTCGGCCAGTTCGCGGGCCGTCCGAACAGCGAGTTCAACCGTACGCCGGCCGTGGAGGAAGTGGAAACGTCGCCTGCCGACAGCGCCAGCAACCGCACGCTGAACCAGCTGGAAGCGGAAGCGGACGAGCACCGGCTGGCCCAGCTGGCGGCGATCCGTCATGCGCTGGCCAAGTTCGACAGCGGCGACTATGGCGCCTGCGAAAGCTGTGGCGAGCCGATCGGCGTTTCGCGGCTGGACGCCCGGCCCGAAGCCGCGCTCTGCATCCAATGCCAGACCCGCGTGGAACAGGCACGGCGCTGACCCGAACGGCCGCCCACCGTTGCCCCGCACGGCACGGCAAGCAGTGCGCAGCCGCCGCGCAAGCACTCCTATAATCCGACCATGACCTACAAGACGATTCTCGTACATCTCGATGAGACGCCGCACGTCGCCGCGCGGGTGCTGATGGCGGCCGAACTGGCGCTGCAGCACGAAGCGCACGTGATCGGCGTGGCGCTGACCGGCGTGTCGCGCTTCCTGTACCAGAACGAAATGGTGGACGAGCAGGATCCGAATCTGGCCCGCCACCTCGACGTGCTGCGCGGGCGGGCCAGCCGTGCGCTCGCGGGCTTCGCGCCCCAGCTGCGCGCGCTGGGCGTGCACTCGTTCGAGGAGCGCCTGCTGGACGACGAACCCGGCGCCGGTCTGGCGCTGGTGGCGCGGCATGCGGACCTGGCCATTGTCGGCCAGGCGCTGCCGGAACAGCACGGCAGCGCCGCCAACTTCCCGGCCGAAGTGCTGACCGAATCGGGCTGCCCCGTGCTGGTAGTGCCGCACACGGCGCGGCCGCTGTCGTCGATTTCGGTCAGCACAGCCGGCGTCGCCAGCCCGGGTGCGCCCACGCCGGGGCGCGACGTGCTGGTGGCATGGAATGCCAGCAAGGAAGCGGCGCGCGCGGTGCGCGAAGCGTTGCCGCTGCTGCGGCGGGCAGACAAGGTAACGGTGGCCATCCTCGATGCCGATCTGCACCCTGTGCTCTTCGGCGAACCGCCTGGCGCGGACCTGGTGGCGTGGCTGGCGCGCCACGGCGTGACGGCGGGGGTAGCGCTGGCATCGAGTCCGCGCCAGGGTTTGCTGAAACGACCGTCCCAGGCAGGCGAGTCCCTGCTGGCGCTGGCCGCCGAGCACGGCTGCGACCTGATGGTGTTGGGGGCCTTCGGCCATTCGCGCTTTCGCGAAACGCTGCTGGGCGGCGTTACCCGTACCGTGCTCGATGCAATGACGGTACCCGTGCTGATGGCCCACTGAAAGGGCTGGCAACGTCCTTCAGGTGCGGGACATTAACGCTGACGCACCGATACAAGGCTCGCGTCAGATATATCGCGGCAGCGACAGCGGATCGAAATCGGTCCAGTCGCCGCCGGTAATCGTGCCTTCGGCCCGCTCGATGCGCTTGGCACCGAGGCTACGCATCAAGTCGACGGCGCGACCTTCGTCGCTGTCCGGCAGTGCGACGGCGATCATCATGCCCGGCGCGCGCGGCTCGGCCACGTTCTCGCCCCCCTGTTCCGCTTCGCCTTTTTCCTTCATGTGCGAAAAACTGTAGAGCGAGCCGACGTGCGCCCCGACAAGACCGCCAACGACCGGACCGGCCGGTCCCGTCAGCGGTACGGTGGCCGCACCGATGGCGGCGCCAATCGCGCCCCCCGTCGCGGCACCCTTGGCCAGGCCTTCCGGGCTATCCTTGGCGCCTGGTGACTTGTCGCGGTCGCCACCGAGCGTGTGCATCGCGTGCTGCCCGGGCTGGCTGACGTAAAAGCCGCTGATGCTGTCGTTGGAAAACCCTGCATCCAGCAGCGCCTGGCGGGCGCTGTCGACTTCGTCCTGCAACTGGAAATGTCCTGCGATGATCGTTGTCATTATTTTTCTCCGCTAGATGAACACAGCCAGCTTGCCCCGGCAGCGCATGCGCTTCCGTACGCTGACGCACATATGCCGTGCCGGCTGCGGCCACCTTCCGGCCGTTCAATGGGCCGCTACCAGTTCGCCCATGCGAACGAGCGGTTGGCCGGCAGCGTGGGCGGGGCCGGCTCGGGCAACGCCGGCGTGGGCGCATCCTGCCAGTCGCGCGGGTCGACGCGGTAGTATTTGTGCAGCTCGTCGAACAGCGCGGGATGCCGCTCGCGCAACTGCCATGGCTTGCCGAAGAACGCCTCGGTGGCAACGGCAAAGAACTCGGCGGGGCTGGTCGCACCGTAGTGGTCCAGGACGCTGTCCGGATTGCCGGTCCACGCCTCGTGGCGCAGGTGGGCGAAGTCGCGCGACAGCACGGTAGACCAGCTCCGGTAGTTTTCCTCGCTACCCAGGTAAGGCGCACCGTTGGTGGTGCCGGACTCGCTGTCCAGCTGGTGGGCGAACTCGTGCAGCGCGACGTTGTGGCCGCTGCTCCACTCGAGGGCGCCACGGGCGACGTCGTCCCACGACAGGACCACGCGGCCGTCCGTCCAGGACTCGCCCAGCATGGTCTGGCGCACGTCCGTCACGATGCCGCCGGGGCCGACGTCCTGCCGCGGTGCGGCAAAGGCGCCGGGGTACAGCAGGATCGTGTGCAGCGGACGATAAACCTTGCTGGGACGGTCCAGCAGGAGCATGCACGCCAGGCCGGCAATGGCCACGCGCATCTCGTCGGTCACCTCGAGACCGGCACAGCCGACAAACTTTTTCTGATGAAGAAATTGCGCGACAAGGCGGTGCAGCTGCTGCTGCAGCGCCGGCGTCATGCGGTCATAGACGGGAATGTACTCGCGCAGCGTCCGCACGGCAGGCGCCGAAAGGGGGCGGGCCAGGGCGCGCTTGAGCGTCCAGCGGGGATACCAGTAAGGCGTGGCGAGAGCCGCCGCCAACAGGGCGATACCGAGCAATGCGTCCATTCTGCCGTCCAAGAGTCATGTCTGACACAGATGGGGCGTGTTATTGACAATTCAACGGCGTGACAATTCAACGGTGTGACAAATTCAACGGTGTGACAAATTCAACGGCGTGACAAATTCAACGGCGTGACAAATTCAACGGCGTGACAAATTCAACGGCGTGACAAATTCAACGGCGTGACAAATTCAACGGCACGACATTGTAAAGGCTCGGCAACTGGACGGCGCTGGTGGCGGGTAAGCTACCGTTCGAGCTTACCACCACCTTCCCGGGCAGAGCTGTTACTGCTGGGCCTTTTGCAGCGACTGCGGCGCGCCGAACAGTGCGGTCACCAGCGGATCGCGCGTGACGGGACCGCGGTTGACGCGGATGGCGTAATGCGTGTCGTCCGCCAGGATATGGAAGTGACGACCGCTGCCCGCCATGCTCTGCTCGCGCAGGCTCGGACGCTCCTTGCGCGGTGGCGCGCCTTCGCGTTTAGGCTGTACGATCGCGGCCAGGAAGGCCTGCACGCGTTCCGCATCCGGCGTCAGGCGGTACACGGCCTTGCCCAGATACGTAGCGGTGCCTTCGATGTAGCGAGCCAGCTCGATCACACCGGCTTCGCGCAGGTCGCGGATGTACTTGCGGGCGCCGGACGGCGAGAATTTCAGGAACCACGCGATCTCGTCTGCCAGCATTTCGTGGTTCTGCAGTTCGCCAATCAGCTTTTGCATATTCTCAATGCGACGCAAAGTTGCCGAAGTGGAACGTACACGCTCGATCGGAGCCAGCGACAATGCCTTGCGCTCGGTGCCCGGACCCGGGCGCTCGACCAGTGCAAGACGGGCCTTGGCGGCAGGGGCGGACGCTTCACGGACGTCGTGGGCTGCCATCATATCGCTGTTCGACAGGTCGTGAGTTTCTCGGATTGCATGCATTTGAACACTCCTTCATAACGGTAGCCGAAAGACACGGAACCCTGGATGCCGTGTCACATCTAAATCTGTAGCCTCCAGATTGCCCTTATAAGGCCTTGGAGTCTGTGCGGCAACGAACACAAAATGGCTGAAACGCTATCGCTCGACTTTTATTCGGTATGCTGCCTCCCCGAACGCGAAAGGCACATCGGTCCGGCACCGTCGATATGCTCAGGCAACCCGGTTACTACAAGTCAACCGTTGTTCAATGCCGGTCGACTCCGGGCAGCGTCCGGCGTTGCACTCATCAGCCGCCACGACGGACAGCCTCGCGCGATCTTCCAACTGCTGTGCAGCCCGGACAGCGGATGAAAACTGCCGGCGTCGGTCACCATGCGCATGCGTACTGGCACGATATGTTTCAGGCAAGAAATGATCAAAAGTGCGGTAAACCCCACACATTCACAGTTGGACAGTACACTTTTGGTAGGGTTTCTGTTGTAATCACCCTACACATTTGATATAACGCAAGCATTTTGTGCGCTAGCGCACCGAAGATCGGGTCAGGTGGCCCCTACACTTGATCCAACAGCAATGCAATTGTCGCAATACAGAAAGAAGAGCAAATATCCCGGCCTCCTTTTCGCAATTGCTGTCGCAGCAAGTTAACCTATCAACGCATCAGGAGTTTTCAGTGAATAAATCTAAGAATATTGCTCTCGCCGCAGCACTGTTGTGCGCCTCGTTTGCCGCCTCGGCACAAGAAGCCAACATCAACCCGAACTGGTACGTTCAGCCAAGCGTCATGGGCCTGAAGCCGGATTCGGACTGGGCTACCGACAAGACCGGCTATGGCGCCGGCCTGAAGTTCGGTAAGGCCGTGTCCCCGAACTGGGACATCCAGATGGGCTACACCTACGGTCGTTCGCGCGAGAACGGCGCCCGCTACGAACAGCAAACGCTGGGCGTGGACGCGCTGTACATGTTCTCCCGCAAGACTTTCCGTCCGTTCGTGCTGTTCGGTATCGGTGCCGAGCGCGACAAGGAAAACCGTCGTCTGAGCCTGGCTGAACCGCACCGCACCTCCCCATACGTCAACGCCGGCCTGGGCTTCCAGTCCGTGATCAACGACCGCGTATCGTTCCAGGCCGATGTGCGCAGCGTCTACGGCTTCATCGGCAGCGATGAGTTCCGCCATGACCGTTCGAACAACGTCGTCGCCAACGTCGGCTTCAACTTCGCCTTCGGCCCATCGCCTACGGCCGCGCCGGCACCGGCGCCTGCCATGGCACCCGCCGCCGCCCCAGCACCGGCGCCGGTCGCACCGCCGCCACCGCCAGCACGTTTCGAGAAAGTGACGATGTCGGCCACCGAACTGTATGAGTTCGACAGCGCGAAACTGCGCGGCGATCAGCCGAAGCTGGACGAAATTGCCCGCGTGCTGAACGAAAACACGAGCCTGACCGGTATCACGATCACCGGCCACGCCGACCGCATCGGTTCGAAAACGTACAACCAGAAGCTGTCGGAACAGCGTGCCGCGTCCGTCAAGACCTACCTGGTCGGCAAGGGCGTCGCCGCCGACCGCCTGGAAACCCAGGGCAAGGGCGAAGACGAACCTGTCGTACAGTGCAACGACAAGAAACGTGCCGACCTGATCAAGTGCCTGGAACCGAACCGTCGCGTCGAAGTCGAGCAGATCACCATCGAACGCCGCGTGCAGTAACGGCAATGGGCAGTCGTCCTTCGGACCGGCTGCCGGAGACCATGCAAAAAGGGGCGACTGCCCCTTTTTGCTTTTAGGAGGCAATAATGAACTGGAGAAAGTTTCCCCACGTCGCCAAGAAGTTGCCCGATCTGGGTTATTGCGCCGTCATGGAATGGTTCGACCACCGCGGCAGCAGCAAGGGTGCCGCCCTCGCCTTCTATACGCTGTTCTCGCTGGCGCCGATTCTCGTGCTGGTGATAGCCATCGCAGGCTTTTTCTACGGCAAGGAGGCCGCGCAGGGCGAGTTGTTCAGCCAGCTGCGCGGGATGATGGGCGCCCAGGGGGCGGAAGCGATCCAGCTGATCCTGGCCGGTGCGCGCAATGAAGACGAAGGCCGCATCGCCACGATCATTGCCGGCGCGCTGCTGCTGTTCGGTGCGACCAGCGTGTTTGCCGAACTGAAGACGAGCCTGGACGATATCTGGCAGCTGCCGCCCGTCACCGACAACACGGTGTGGGACACGATCCGTACCCGCCTGCTGTCATTCGGCATGGTACTGGCGCTGGGCTTCCTGCTGCTGACGTCCCTTGTCATCAGCGCCGCGCTGGAAATCTTCCAGCGCTTCTGGTCGCGCTATTGGCCGGATGCCACGGTGGTGCTGACGATCGCCAACCACCTGATCAGCTTTCTCGTCATCTCGACGATGTTTGGCGTCATTTACAAGATGCTGCCGCGCATCCAGCTGAGCTGGGAAGATGTCATCATCGGCGCGCTTGGTACGGCGACCCTGTTCATGCTGGGCAAGTTCGGTATCGGCGCCTACATCGGCAACAGTGGCGTCACCAGCAGCTTCGGTGCCGCCGGCTCGACCATCGCGCTGCTGCTGTGGGTGTATTACTCGGCGCAGATCTTCTTCTTTGGCGCGGAATTTACCCGGCAGTATGCGTTGAAGCTGGGCAGCCTGAAGCATCATCCGCGCGACGAGCAGGGCAAGCTGAAGTTGAAGTAACGCGGAACGGGCGCTGCCTGGCGCCTTGCGGCGCGTCGAGGCGGAGATGCCTCGATGCAAAGGCTTGGGGCGGGCGCTGCGGGTGAGCGTCCCCGGCCCCATTTCGGGCCTATTCGCCCAGCAGTTCGGCTACCACTTCCATCCCCTCCACCCGCTCGGCCACCACCTTCACCACGACGATCACGGGCACCCCAGCAACAGCCCCCACACGCCCCACAGCCAGCCCCAGAACAGCAGGCTGACGAAGACGGCGGCGGCGTTCATCCGGGCGATGCGGCCGGTCATCCAGGTGGTGACAAAGGTACCGACCAGCGTGGCGATGCCCAGCGAGGCACCCGTGACGAGCAGCACCATCTGCAACGATTCGAACTGCAGGAAGGCAACCAGACCTGTGGCACTGGTGATCAGCAACGGTCCGAAGTACGGCATGATGTGCAGCAGTCCCGCGACGATGGCCCAGGCGCCCGCGTTTTCCAGCCCGATCGCGCGCAGGACCACCCACATCAGTACGCCCAGCAGCACGTTGGTCACGAGCAGCATGAACATATAAGCCTGGATCGACGTGTTGATGTCCTCCAGAATATGCACAGTGATCTTTTTCTTCGACAGCGACGGCCCCGTCAGCTTGACGAGCTTGCGCTTGAAGGTATCGCCCGACAGCAGCAGGAAGAACACGAGGAAGATCACCATCGTTGCCTGGCTGAGGAACCCGGCCAGGCCGCGGGCGCTGACCCACACCCAGTCCATCACGCGGATGCCGCCAGTACCGGACTCCGCCGTCGCGGGCTGCTGGCGCTTGGCCGCGCGGCGCGCCTGGCTGCCGGCCGTGGCCTGCTCCAGCTCCGTCGCCACGGCCTGGATGCGCGACAGCGTACTGGTGCTGCCGCCCGTCGTCGATGCCAGCAGCCGCGACAGTTTATGGGTGATCGTGGGCAGTTCGTCGACGATGTTTTCGAATTCGCCGTGCACCTTGTCCATCGTGACGGCCGAGCCGAACAGGATGGCAGCCGTTACCAGCGTGGCACCGAAGGCGCGCTTGATGTGCAGGCGTTCCAGCCAGGAGACAAGTGGGTTGAGGGTGTAGGCGATGAAGATGCCCAGCAGCAGCGGGACAAGGAAGTTGCGTGCCCATTGCAGGGCAAACAGAAAGGCGACCGTGGCGATAATGCCGAGGGCCAGGCCGCGTGCGTGTACATGCAGCGGCAAATGCAGCTTGCCCGCATGATCCGTACCGGCATCCGGCGAGGCGTCGAGGGGCGGCGCATCGGCCGGCGATCCGAGATGGGGCGGGCGATCCATGGTGCAGAGCCGCCGGTGCCGCCCGTGGGCAGCACCGGCCGCGCCTCCTTACTTGACGCGGATATCGTTCTTGACGGACTTCACGCCCTTGACGCCGCGAGCGATTTCGCCCGCCTTGGTGATGTCGCCTGGCTGAGCAACGAAGCCGGACAGCTGCACGGTGCCCTTGAAGGTCTCGACGTTGATTTCCGTCGTCTTCAGGGTTGGCTCGTTGAAGATGGATGCCTTGACCTTGGTGGTCAGGACTGCGTCGTCGACGTATTCGCCCGTGCCTTCTTTCGTGGACGTGCCGGCGCAGCCGACGACGGAGAACACGGTAGCGGCGGCGAACACTGCGGTAACGACTTTTTGAGCGATTTTCATGGTGAAACTCCTTCTGGTGTGGTCTAAAAAATGCCCGGGAACGAGCTTGGGTCCAGCCGGTCAGTAACCGAACCGGGTTTTAGCAGCCGAAACGCACTGCTCTTTGGGCGTGCCGGACAAGGCGTCGCACTTCTCCGCAGCGACCTTGTACTCGGCGATCCGTTTATCTTCACGCGCATTGCTGCGCGCTTCGATGACTTTCTTGTCGGCCCTGGCATCGGCCAGTGCCGCCGTACGGGTCGACTTGGCGCGCTTGATGCAGACGTCCTTGTCATTTCCCGTCAACGCTTCACAGCGGCTGTGGTCGACAGCATAGTCGGCCTCGGCAATATCCTGGCGCGCCTTTGTATAGGCACGCAGCGTATTCTTGTAGTGCGCGGTGGCATCCGCCTCGGCGCGTACCCGGGCCGCCTTGGCCTCGGCCACGCAGACGTCCTTCGGGTTGCCCGCCAGCGCGTCGCATTGCGCCCGCGCCTCCTTGTACTGTGCCTGCGCCGCATCTTTCGCGTTGCGGTACAGCGCCTTTGCCTCCGGCGACGCCGCCGCAGTGGCCATCGAGGGCAGCATACCTAATGCCGTCGCCACGATCGCCGCTGCACAGACTACAAACTTCATGCTTCCTCCGAAGTGTTAACCGATCTTTTGCTGCAATGACAACAGTGTGCAACAGTTGCGCTAACCTTTCTGTTCGCTGGCGAACATAGCTGCAGTTTTTACAACAGAAAGCTCGGCAGGCGATGGTGCGGCATCGCACAGACCCTGGCGGCAGGTATGGTTAATCTGGCATCACAACTTCCAGGAGGACACAATGAAAACCACGCAAGCACTCTCCGCTGTCATGCTCGCGGTCGCTGCGCTGACGACCGGTTGCGCAAGCACCAATAATTCCACCGGTACCGGTTACTCGACGCGGGCCGACGCGGCCACGTACGGCACGATCGAATCCATCCAGGTCGTGCGGGTCGATCCCGCCACCAGTGGCGCAGGCGCCGTTGCCGGCGGCCTCGTGGGCGCGCTGGTGGGCAACCAGATCGGCTCCGGCGGTGGCCGCACGGCCGCCACGGCGGCCGGCGCCATCGGCGGTGCACTGGTCGGGAACAAGGTCGAGGAGAACCGAAACGCTCCGCACGATATCTATCAGATCAGCGTACGCCTCGACAACGGCGACTACCGCACGGTAAATCAGGACAGTGCATATGACTTGCGCGCGGGCAGCCGTGTGCGCATGGTTGACGGTCGCGTGTATCGTTACTGAGCCGTTGCAGCGGTTTTGATTGCATCGCCACAGTATGACCGGGTCAGCCGGGATCGATCGCCGTACGTTCCCCGGGCCCAGTGCCCAATAACCACAATAAGGAGTATTCATGGGTACCATTCTTCTGATTATCCTGGTCCTCGTCCTGATCGGCGCACTGCCGACGTGGCCACACAGCCGCAGCTGGGGCTATGCGCCCAGCGGCATTGCCGGACTGATTGTCGTCGTCCTGCTGATCATGTTGTTGACAGGCAGGTTGTAACTGCAGCTGGGGCGCCAGCGGGCGCCCTTCTACTTGAGGAAGGAGTCAGCATGAACAAGACCTTGATTGGCACGCTGCTCGCCGGCGTGCTTGGGCTGGGTATGTCGACCGGCGCGGCCGCCCAGACCACGCCGGCCGCGACCGCGCAACACCAGCAACGCGAACTGGCTCGTGGCGAACCGTCGCGCTGGATGAAAGAGGACGGGACGCTCCAGGCGCAACTGGCCACGAAGAAGAAGGAAATCGGTGCCGCGCTGAACGAAGCGCTGGCCGAATGCAAGCGGGCCCAGGCCAGTGAAAGGAGCGCGTGCGTGAAGGAAGCGCGCGAGACGTACCGCAACGACATGGCGCACGCGCGCGAGCTTGTTACGGCATCGAACCAGATGGGCGGCGTGCACGAAACGACGGGACCGTCTCAATAAACCTTGAAACAACGGTGATGGGTCGGGGCGCCGCGATTGGCGCCCCAGCCAGGTCGTGCCTGCACATGGGCCGATGCCCTCGGCGGGACCGACGCGTTGTCCGTGCCTGACCAGTGGCTGCGCGCGATCCGATGCCAGGCCATCCGTATCGATGGCCTGGCCGTGGGCCGATGACCTGTGCGCCGACGGCCGCCCTTCCCTACGCCACCCGCTCGACCGGCGGCAGTTCGTGTACGACCAGCGGCGTGTCCTCCGTCACGAACCGCAGCCAGCCCGCCGCACCGATCGCGCGCAAAGCATCCCGGTAGCCCTGATCCCAGCGCCATTCGATCGAGCCTTTCGAAAAGTTGATGTCCTTCATGGCCATCTGCCAGTCGCGCCCCGCATACGGCAGCCGCACGACGTGCAACGTGCTGCCACAGCCCAGAGCATCGAGCTCGCGTGCGCCCTGCGCGCTTTTCTCCCGATCCGGCAGCGCCGCATACAGCTCGCGCAGCTTGTGCTGGAGGCGCCGCGTGTTGACGTAGTCCTCCAGGTGCCGGCGCGAGCGCGACGCGAACGTCACGTCCTTCTGCCGCGTCTGCACTTCTTCCAGCGTACGCGGCTCCGGCCCCTCCGCACTCCACAGATCCACCATGAAGCACAGCGTGTCCACCTGCGAGCGGTCGTCCAGCACGGTTTCCAGCGGTGTGTTCGAATACAGGCCGCCATCCCAGTACAGCTCGCCATTGATGCGCACGGGCGCAAAGCCCGGCGGCAGCGCGCCGCTGGCACGAATGTGATCGGCGCAGATGTGACCGTCCCGGCTGTCGAAACTGACCAGCGAGCCGCAGCGCACCCTGAGCGCGTTGACGGTCAGACGCATGCCTTCGGGGCTGTTCAGGTAATCGAAATCGACCAGTCGTTCCAGCGTGTCCGTCAACCCGGCCGTGTCGTAGAAACTCGCTTCCTCGGGCGGCACGGGCAGGCCGGCAGCGAACATGCCGAGCGGACGCGGTTTGAAGAAGCCGGGCACGCCGCGCCACAGCGTATCGAGCGTGGACAGCCAGATGTTGGCGCGGCGCCCATCGTCCGACAGCCGCACGGGATCGAGAACATCGCGGTGGGCGACGCCATCCCAGAACTCGCGCAGGCGGCGCAATCGGTCGGCCTGGCGATTACCCGCCAACAGCGCGGCATTGATGGCGCCGATCGAGGTGCCGACCACCCAATCCGGCGACAAACCGTGCTCGTGCAGCGCGTGATAGACCCCCGCCTGGTAGGCGCCCAGCGCACCTCCGCCCTGCAGTACCAGGACGATGCGCAGGCCGGCCGGGTTGAGTCGATTGATGGAAGCTTCCGCCACAACGTCACCTCGCAAGAATTGCCAGGCGCCGGCCTGGCGGGAAATGCATTGTAGCGCGCATTGCCGCCAGTCTGGATCCGACACCAGCGGCGCGGCTCGGGCGGCGAGCAAAAAAAAACGCCGCAAACGCGGCGTTCTTGCTGCGGCCCCGGCCGGGGCCATCAGTAGTTGACGGTTACCTTCTGCTTGCGACGGTAGTACCAGCCCGCGACTGCGGCCGCCACCGTACCCAGCGCCAGCGCCGGCTTCGTCAGGCGCCGCTTCGAGATGAAGGATGCCACCGTGATCGCCACCGGCATCAGCGCCTTGTAGTTGACGTTGCCGAGGATGCTCCCGAGGCCACTGCCACCGCCACCGCCACCGCCGGACGGGATCCGCGCCGCCAGCAGGCCCGCGAAGCGTGCCTGAACGGCCGCGATGCCCATGTCCATGGCACCGTGCAGCAGCACCTCCGGGTGGAGGGCATGCGCCACATGATGCTTGGACTGCAGCACGCCGAGCCGGTGCAGCTCGCCTTCCCTGATCAGCCTGGCCTTGGCGGACGCATAGTCCACCGTGATTTCGTGTTTGTCGCTCATCGCAATCCTTTCACAGCAACGCGTCGCGGTCGGCCTTCAGCTCGGCCATTGTGGCGGTCAGCGCCAGTTTGCCTTGCAGAATCAGCTTCTTGATCGACATGATCAGGACCACGGCCACGATGGCGAAGACGACCGCCAGAATCAGCAGGATCTTCCAGCCCAGCGCTTCCCACACGAGGTAGATCAGCGTGGCAGTGCCGAAGGCAATGGCAAACCAGGCTGCCAGTACCGCCAGTGCGAACAGCACCGCCAGCTGGACCAGGTGATTGCGCATTTCCGACAGCTCCAGCGCGGCCAGTTCGACCCGCGACAGGACGAGCCGCAGACTGTTTTTAGCGACCCCGGCCAACGAGCCGATGAGGCCGGGGGAATGCGGCTCGGAGTGTTCCATGTCGTCTCCAGCCACGGGTTATTATTTGCGGCCCACGATGACGCCGACCAGCAGGCCCACGCCAGCTGCGACGGCGACGGAGCGCCATGGATTGTCCTTGACGTAGGCATCCGTCGTGGCGGCGGCAGCCTTGCTCGACTCGACAGCCTTGACCTGGGCTTCCTGGGCTATTGCCAGCGCCGTGTCCAGCGCGCGCATGCCGCGGCCGCGCAGTTCTTCCGCTTTTTCGCCCGTCAGCGCGGTGGCCGCGGTGAACAGGGCCTGGGCGTCCTTGACCAGAGTTTTCACGTCGTTGTTGACGGTACTGATGTTATTTTCCAGCATGATGATGCTCCTTTATTGGCAGTATTGAAGGACCCGCGGCGCGCCGGCGGCTCCCTGAAGTGAAAACCGAAGTAAAACTCTACAGCGTAGGAGCGGATCGTGCAAATTCGATCACGCTCCCGCGCCGCTCATTCCAGCAGATCGCGCATGTCGTCCGCGTGCTCTTCCTCTTCGGCCATGATCTTCACCAGCAGCTGCGTGGTGACGGGGTCGGTATCGCCGATCCGTTCGATCATCTGGCGGTAGGCTTCGATTGCCACGCGCTCGGCGATGAGGTTGGAGCGCACCATCGACTGCACTTCCATCGATTCATCATACTCGGCGTGGCTGCGTGCCGCCAAGGTGGCCGGGTTGAAGTCGGGCTCGCCGTTCAGCTGGACGATGCGTTCGGCCAGCCAGTCGGCATGCTTTTCTTCCTCGCCGGCATGCTCCAGGAACTCCGCCTTGATGCCGGAATTGGCCCGGCCACTGACGGTGTAGTAGTGGCGCTTGTAGCGGTTGATGCAAACCAGTTCGGTCGCCAGCGCGTCGTTCAGCATTTTCAGCACGGCTTCGCGGTCGCCCTTGTAGCCTGCCGTCACCGGACCGTCCGCCATATTCTGCGCGGCGGCCCGGATGGCCGCGGTATCGATGCCGCTGGCCTGGGTAGGGGTGTTATCGGACATGATCTTCCTTAGTGGTGCTTGATGAGTTTAGCGGCGCGCCTGGATCGGCTTGCCCGCTTCGGACAGCACGATTTCCACGCGGCGGTTCAGCTGACGGTCGCCTGCCGTGTTGTTGCCGGCGACCGGATAGGCCTCGCCGTAGCCGCGCGTTTCAACGCGGTTGCGTTCGACACCCATCTGCGCCAGCGCGGCACGGACAGCCTCGGCACGACGCTGCGACAGCTCCAGGTTGTGGGCCGTCGAACCGGTGCTGTCGGTGAAGCCTTCCACCAGCACGGTGCGGTCCGGATTCTCGCGCAGGATATTGGCCAGCTTCTGCACGGTCGACATGCCGCCGGACGTCAGGACCGCCTGGTCGGTATTGAACAGCACGTCGCCCAGTGTCACGACCATGCCGCGTTCGGTCTGCTTGGCCTGCAGTTCGGCCAGCTGGGCTGCCAGAGCCTGGGTCTGGGCCTGGGCATCGCGCGTGGCGGCCGTGGCCTGCTCGGCGCGGGCCTTGGCTGCTTCGGCGTCGCGCTGCGCCTGTTCGGCGTTGCGGCGTGCCGCTTCGGCTTCGGCGGTGCGGGCCTGCAGGCGCACGCGTTCCTGCTCCTGCTTCGAACTGGACAGGCTGGACTCGGCCAGCCTGGTGCGGGCCACTTCCTGTGCGGTGGCAATCTTGGTTTTCGCCAGGCTGGCCAGCTGATCGACCTTCGACAGGTCTTCGCGGTTGGCGGCAGCGGTGTTGGCGGCGTTCAGCGCTTCCGTGGCGGCCTTGAATTCATTCGGCGCATGTTGCGCCACGGCGCCATTCTGCGCAGCCGTGTAATCGCTGCGGGCCTGGTCCAGCGTGCTCGTCGTGACGGGCGTGGAGCTGCAGGCGGACACGGCCAGGACCAGCGACAGCATCAATGGCGTGACGGTCTTTTGCGTGAAGGTTTTTTTCATCGGATCCTCCCTTTATTTGTTGGCGCTGTTGGCGCGATCGAGTTCCTCGCGCAGCACACGGACGTTTTCCTGCACCGCGTCGGCGGCGCTGGTGGCCTTGGCCGACGTGGCCTTGCTTTGTGCCAGCTTCGCTTCGGCCTGGGCCTGCGTGGCCAGCTCGGACGCCAGCTTGTAGTCGCGCTCCTTCAGCGCCTGGTTGGCCCGGGCGAACTTCTCGCGGGCAGACGTCAGCTCGGCAGGCGCCAGCTCGGCGGCGCCGGCCTGGGCTGCATTCTCGACAGCAGCCTGGGACACGGCGACATCGGCGGTGGCTGGCGCCTTCTGGCTGGCGCATGCGGACAGCAGTAACGCGGAAGCAAACAGGGCAGGCAGGGTAAGACGAGGGCTCATTCTTTTTCTCCTCAAAAGTTAAACGTCGTGATGTAGTTGTAGTTATAGCCGAAAGTACAACACAGCATCAGTACGCTGGCGCACATATGGCAACAAGCATCGGCGCCTTGCACACATGCCTTCTTACGGTGCGGAACCGCACATTGCTGCAGATAGTCATCGTGTATGTTGGAAGTGGAACTCAAAACATAAAGGCTCTGCCATGACAATGCCTCGCCGTACCAAGATCGCGCTGGCCGTGGGCGGCACCGTGATCGCCATCCCCGCCATCGCGCTCGTCATTCTCCTGAACTACGATTGGAACAAGGCGCGCCCCTGGCTCAACGAGAAAGCCAGCGAAGCCATCGAGCGCCCGTTCGCCATCCGCGGCGACCTCTCGCTGTCGTGGGAAAAACAGCCCCGCCACAAGCAGGACCGTTCCTGGCACGACTGGATACCGTGGCCGCACCTGGTAGCGCGCGATGTCCATTTGGGCAATCCACCGGAAATGGTGGGTGCCACCGCCAGCGCGAAGGACCCCGTGCCGGCCGACATGGCCAATGTGGATGCGGTCTCGTTCTCGCTCAATCCGTTCGCCCTGCTGCACAAGACCATCTCCATCCCCGAACTGGCGTTCCAGTCGCCCAGCGTGTACCTGCGCCGCACGGCCGACAACCAAAACAACTGGACGTTCGAAAAGAAGGAAAAGAAATCGAAGTGGCGGCTGGACCTGGACCGCATCGTGTTCAGCAAGGGCAGCATCCGCTTTGTCGATGCCATCGAGGACATCGACGCCACCGCTCACGTCGATACGCTCGACAACGATCCGAAATACGGCGTCGGCTGGAAGCTGTCCGGCAGCTGGAACGATGCGCCCATCCGCGGCGACGGCAAGACCGGCGCCGTGCTGTCGCTGCAGGACGCCAGCATCCCCTTCCCCATCCTGGCCGATGCAAAGATCGGCCTGGTATCGGTGCGCGCGGAAGGCACGCTGACGAACCCGGCCAGGCTGGCCGGCATCGACATGAACCTGAAGATCTCGGGCGCCAGCATGGCGCAGCTGTACGCCATCACTGGCCTCGTGCTGCCGGAAACACCGCCGTTCTCCACGCACGGCCGGCTGGTGGGCGAGCTGGCGAAAGGCAACAGCAAGTGGACCTACCAGGACTTCGTCGGCAAGGTGGGATCGAGCGACATCAGCGGCAAGCTGGCCTACCAGCAGAAGAAACCGCGCGGCCACATGACGGGCAATGTGCATTCGAAGCTGCTGCAGTTCGCCGACCTCGGCCCGCTGATCGGCGCCGACTCGAACGAGAAGAAGAAGGAACGGGGCGTCGACTCGACACAGCCTGCCGACAAGGTGCTGCCGGTCGAGAAGTTCCGCACGGAGCGCTGGACCAGTATCGATGCGGATGTCAGCTTCAAGGCCGACCGTATCACGCGCACGGCGCAGCTGCCGATCAGTAACCTGTACACGGAGTTCCACCTGAACGACGGCGTGCTGAAACTGACGCCGCTGAACTTCGATTTCGCCGGCGGCAGCATGGCGTCGACCATCAAGCTCGACGGCAGCGGCAAGCAGGTCAAGGACGCCATCGCCGCCAACCTCGACGTCACGGGCCGCCACATCAAGATCAAGGAACTGTTCCCGAACATCAGCCAGATCCAGCAGGCCACGGTGGGCGAGATCAACGCCCAGGCCAGGCTGTCGGCCACGGGGAATTCCGTCGCTACGCTGCTGGGCTCGTCGAACGGCGAAGTCAAGACGACCGTCAGCGAAGGCACCATCAGCAAGATGCTGCTGGAGATGATGGGCCTGAACGTGGGCAGCATCGTCGTCACCAAGCTGCTCGGCGACAAGCCCGTGCAGATGAACTGCCTGGCCGGCGACTTCGCCGTGACCAACGGCATTGCGCAGACCCGTTCGTTCGTCATCGATACAACCGATGCGACCGTCAACATCAACGGCGCCGTCAGCCTGGCCGAAGAGAAAATGGACCTGACCCTGAAGCCGGACAGCAAGGGTCTGCGGATCGTGTCGCTGCGCTCGCCGATCTATGTGCGCGGCAGCTTCAAGAAACCGGACGTCGCCATCGACAAGGCCGCGCTGGCCATGCGCGCCGGCGGCGCGATCGCGCTGGCGGCGCTGGCCACGCCGGTCGCGGCCGTCATTCCGCTGATCCATGGCGGTGGCGGCGGCGTGGACTGCGGCAAGCTGCTGGCGCAAACGGCGGCCAAGCCTTCCGCACCGCCGCCAGGCAAGAAACTGCCCGCGTCGAAAAGAGCCACGCCGGAACAGGTCAACGGCAAATAGAGGTTGCCGAAATCGTAAGAATAGTAACAGCGCGTTACTGGGTGCGGTGCCGAACAGATCGGTTTGTATGATGCCCATAACCTGATAACAACCGCGCAGGGCTCGAACCCTGCGCCCTTTCCCGAGTCACAGAACAAGGAGCGCCCATGAAAAACCTGACTTCCCTTCCGACCATCCTGTCCGGCCTGGTGCTGGCCTCACTGGTCGCCTGCGCATCGACCGATGTGTCACCCACCTCGCCGGGCTCGGTACCGGCTGTGCCCGGCTCCACCGCGGCCGTCAGCGATACCGCGCTGACCAACAGCGTGCTGGCCGGTCTGGCGCAACAGAAAGGCATCAACCCGGCCGAGATCGCCGTTGAGAGCTACGACGGCGAGGTACGCCTGTCCGGGTTCGCCGCCAGCCAGCAGGAGATCGACACCGCCGTCGCCGCCGCCCGCAGCGTGGCCGGCGTGAAAGTCGTGCGCAACGACATGAAGCTGAAGGAACCCGCACAGCAGTAATGGGGCCCCCACCCTTTCGAACATCACATCAACACGAGGAGAACATCATGAACGTCAAACAGATCGCAATGCGTCTTACCATCGCAGGCGCCGTCATGGGCCTGACCGCCTGCTCCGGCATGTCCACGCAGGACCGTAACACGGCCATCGGCGCCGGCGTCGGCGCAGTCGCCGGCTCGGTCCTGTCGGGCGGCTCCGCCCTGGGCACCGTCGGCGGCGCCGCTGTCGGTGGCGTCGTCGGCAACCAGGTCAGCAAGCCAAGCCGCTGATCTTCGCGCCGCGATGAAAACGGAGCCTTCGGGCTCCGTTTTTATTTGGCGCATACTGCGCCGCGAGCCTGCCGGCATCGCGCTATGGCACGCAGGCTTGCTGGGCTCGGCGGGAGGTTGCGCCAGGGCGTGCAACGCGCGTGGCGGGGCTTCGGCGAGCTTGCGCAAGGGTCGCCGCTTCTGGCATCGCGGTCGCAGCGTGACGGCGGCTTCAGCGTTCCTTCACCAGCTCATAACATCGGCAGGAAACCGCCTCCAGCCCGCTCGAATCCAGGATCTCGATATTGCCCCGGCTGTACGAGATCAGCTTCTGGTTCTGCAGCGCGCTGGCCGCCTTCGTGACGCCGACGCGGCGCACGCCCAGCGCGTGCGCCAGGAACTCATGGGTCAGGTGGAACTTCTCCGATTGCAGGCGGTCGCGCGTGACCAGCAGCGAACGGGCCAGGCGCGCCTCGAGCACGTGGAAGCGGCTGCAGACAGCGATCTGGATGGCTTGCGCCAGCAGGGTATCGGTATAGCGGTGCAGCAGGTGCTGCAGCGATTCCAGCCGCCCGGCCCATGCGGCGAACTCGGCAGCCGGCATGCGCAGGGTACGGCCCGCGCGCTGCACGACGGCACGCACCTGCGCTTCGTCATTGCCCAACGCTGCAGAGGCGCCGATCATGCCCTCGCGGCCCACTGAGCCGACCTCCAGCGTCATGCGGCCTTCGGCAACGGCCAGCAGCGACACGAGCGCGTCGATAGGGAAATACACGTGGTGAAGAGTTTGTCCTGGTTCGAACAGGACGGTGCCGACTTCGGCCTCGATCGTCTCGCAATGCGCCTCGATCTGCGCCAGGTCTTCTTCCGGAAGACTGGCCAGCAAGCGGTTGCCGCAGGTAAGCGGGGGTGCATGGCTGCTGTGCGCGGTGTCAAAGTTCAGATTCATCGTATGGCCTGATAGGTTGGCATGTGCACATGGTTTGAACCAGCGTAACGAATCTCAATTCCCATGTATGTACGGTGACGCACGGAACCCCTCGGTGACGGGAAGGACAATGCCAGCAAAGGGTCGCGCCTCCCGCGGCCACCAGAAAAAGGACTCATCATGAATCATCCCAGCACTCCGCCACGGCGCCACAACCTGCATCCGCTGATGCTGGTCGCGGCCGTCGTCCTCATCCTGTTTTGCGGCGTGGGCATCGCTTCGTTCATGGGCTGGCTGCCGTCGTCCAAGAACGCAGGCCGGCCCGAGCAGCTTGTCAATCCGGCAGGCGAACAGCTGGCCACCGCACCGTCTTCGCCGCCGACCGCGGCTACGCAGTCGAGCCAGTATGCGGCCGGCGCCGGCAGCATCAACGGCGTGCCGACCGCATCCGGCAGCGGCGCCGTGGGCACCAGCGGCAGCTCCGCGGACATCGTTGCCTCGCCGGTAGCGCCATCCACCCAGCCACGTGTCGAGGCGCCCGTGCGCGACGAGAAGCTGCAACGCGAACGCGAGCGTGAACGTGCGCGCGAACGCGCTGTCGAACGCAAGAACGCCGCCACCCCGGCCTGCAATTACTGCGGCATGGTCGAAGAGGTCAACGAGACCAGCACCCGCGCGGCAGGCAGCGGCGTGGGCGCGGCCGGCGGTGCCGTCGTGGGCGGCTTGCTGGGCCGTCAGGTGGGCGACGGCCGCGGCCGCGACCTGGCAACGATCGCCGGCGCCATCGGCGGCGCAGTGGTCGGCAACCAGGTCGAAGGCAAGGCGAGGGCGACCAAGCAGTACGACGTCAAGGTGCGCATGAACGACGGCGAGATCCGCACGTTCCATACGGACTCGCCCGTGTGGCGCCGCGGCGACCAGGTCAAGGTCGTCGAAGGGATGCTGCAGTCACGCTGATCGGCGCCTGCCCTGCCCTCTCGAAAAGCCCTGT
Organism: Pseudoduganella plicata; assembly: GCF_004421005.1. NCBI lineage: Bacteria > Pseudomonadati > Pseudomonadota > Betaproteobacteria > Burkholderiales > Oxalobacteraceae > Pseudoduganella > Pseudoduganella plicata. The sequence continues at coordinate 5,607,402 of NZ_CP038026.1, read as the reverse complement.
GGTATGCCACGGGGCTTTTTTTCGCGCCTGCTTCGGACGCCATCTTCCGCTGTTGTACACCCCTGGGCTTTTTGTTGCTGTGTGCACCAGCGAACAGAGTTAGCTCGACAGTACGCTACACAATCGTTTCACGCTGTCCCACGAGTCGCAGTCGTATCGCGGACTTCATAAAAGGAGTAAAACATCATGAACAGGATGGTTTGGGGCTGGACGATCGCGCTGGGACTGCTGTTGGCGCGCATCGGTTATACGGAGCTGGAGGCAGCGGACGCGGTACTGCCGGAATGGTCGATCCTGATGCTGGTGACGGGCGGCCTGACCGCCGGACTGTTAGGCGTGACAGGCCTGCTGGGACTGCTGGGCTGGGTGCCTCAGCCGGGCGCGCGGCTCGGCGACCAGTAGCATCTGTTGAAGTATTGTCTATTTTTTTCGGCATTGTACGGCAGCGAACAGAAGCAATCAGTACTGGCGGAACATAATGGTTTCACGACGGCGCAGTATCATCGGGCCGGATAATTAACTTGCGACGAGAGGATCCAATCATGCTTTACACTATTGCTGTAGTTCTCATTATTCTGTGGCTGCTGGGTCTGGTCACGTCATACACCATCGGCGGCTTCATCCATATTCTGCTGGTCGTGGCCGTGATCATGATCCTGCTGCGCCTGATCAGCGGACGCGGCGTCTAGCCTGACCAGCGCTGACAACAGCGGCGGTGCATGAGAGTGCAGCGCCGCTGTGTTTTTTTGAGGGACCCGAAGAGAAGGAGCAGTACCATGACTATCCTGAATGACACATACAAAAAAGCGGTGGCCGGCGCGGTCGCTGTCGCCATGGCGATCGGCGCCACCGGCTGCGCCGACATGAATACGGAACAGCGCGGCACCGCGACCGGTGCGGGCATTGGGGCCGGCCTGGGTGCAATCCTGGGCGCGACGACGAGCCATGGCGGGGGGGGCCGCGCGGCCGGTGGCGCCGTGCTGGGCGCCGCCGTCGGCGCCGTGGCCGGCAATATCTGGTCGAAGCGCATGGAGAGCCAGAAGCAGGCGATGGAACAGGCCACGCGCGGCACCGGCGTGCAGGTCTCGCAGACGAGCGACAACCGCCTGAAGATGGAAATCCCCAGCGATATTTCGTTCGATACGAACCGTGCCGACATCAAGTCGAACTTCCGCCCCATCCTGGACCGCTTTGCCGCCACGCTGAACGAGAATCCGGCCACCACCGTGACGATCATCGGCCACACGGACAGCACGGGCAGCGACGCGATCAACCAGCCGCTGTCGGTGGAACGCGCCTCGCACACGCGCGACTACCTGTCCACCAAGGGCGTGTCGCCGACCCGCGTCGTCGTCGAAGGCCGCGGTGCCCGCGAGCCGATCGCGTCCAACGACGACAACTCGGGCCGCGCCCGCAACCGTCGCGTCGAGATCTACGTGGCCGAGCCGTCGCCACGCAGCTGATCGCATCCCGATTGCATCTCGTTTACCGGCCGCGCCCTGCGGCCGGTCCCCGACCAGGAGCTTTCATGACTACCCATGCCATGTGCGCAATCCGTTCCGCCGCGAAGTTTGCCGTAACCCTGGCCGCAGCGCTGACAGTCGCGCTGCCCGCCGCTGCCGCTGCCATCAAGCCCGGCCTGTGGGAAATGACCAGCAAGGTACCCAGCGCCGATCCGGCGGCAATGCAGGCCATGGCGCAGGCCCAGCAGCAAATGGCGTCCTTGCCGCCCGAGCGGCGGCGCGCGATCGAGGAAGCACTGGCGAAACAGGGCGTCTCGCTTGCACTGGCCGAAGGCGGCGGGATCAAGGTAAAGTTCTGCATCACACCGGAACAGGCCGCCAACCCGACGATGCCACACGGCCAGCCGGGCGACTGCAGCAGCACGAGAACCAACATCCCCGGCGGCCTCGCGGTGAAGTTCACGTGCAGGAATCCAGCCTCCAGCGGCAACGGCCAGGTCATCTTCGACGGCGACAGCGGCTTTTCGATGCGCATGGCCATCGACAGCACCGTCGCAGGCAAGGCCCAGCACATGACGACGGAAAGCACGGGTCGCTGGCTGGGCCGGGACTGCGGCACCGCGCAGCCCGTGCGCTGAGCCTGCCGAATCAGTTTGCTTCCGTGAAAGCGAAGTAGAGGTCGCGCGCCCGCGTTGCCACCGGCCCCACGGGCAGTGCGCGCTCCTCGTAGCGCACGCAGGGCGTGACCTTGCCAAAGTTCCCCGTATTGAAGATTTCCGTCGTTGTCGTCAACTCTTCCGGGCGCACGCTGCGCTCTTCCACGTGCACGCCATCCTCTTTCAGCAGCGCGATCACGCGGGCCCGCGTGATGCCGGCCAGGAAGGTGCCGTTCAACGCCGGCGTCACGACCGCGCCTTCCGGCGTCGCGAAGAACAGGTTGGCGGTGGCGAATTCCGCCACGTTGCCGTCGATGTCGCAGACGACGGCGTTGTCGAATCCCCTGCTTTTCGCCTCGCGCAGCACGCGCGTCGTATTGGCGTACAGCGACGATGCCTTGGCATCGGTCGGTGCCATGCGAGCGTCCGGGCGCAACAGCGCGGACAGGCAGGCAGTGAAGCCGGTGAAAGGAGGAATGGCGGCGTCGAACAGCGTCAGCGCAAAAGCGCTCTTCTCCGCGACAGGGACCAGGAGGCCGTCGGTGGCAAAGACCAGCGGGCGGACGTACAGCACGGCATCGGCCGGGAATTTCGCAACGCCTTCGCGCACCAGTGCTTCCATCTCGTCCACCGACAGCGGGCACTGCATGCCGAGACGTTCGGCCGAGTGGATCACGCGCTGCAGATGCGGACGCAGGTCCGGCAGGTGCCCGCGGATGGCGCGGGCGCCGTCGAACACGGAAGAACCCAGCCACACGCTGTGGTCCATCGCGCCGAACAGCGGGGTGTTGCCTTCACTCCAGGCGCCGTTGAAATAGGTCAGATACATGCCAGCTCCGTACTTGTCAAAGTACCAAATTTAGCACATGAGCTGGCACAGGCGGCAAGAAGCTCGTCAGAAGGCGTGGCGCAGGCCGAGGTTGAAGGCGCTGCGGCCCTTGCCCTGTTCGCTGAAATTGCCCACCGTGTACGGCGCGCCGTTATGGTCCTTGATCTTCGCGTAAGCGGCATAGAACGCCGTGCGCCGCGACATCGAATACGTCATGCCGACGGCCACCTGATTGGCATCCTGGTTGGCCAGCGAGCGATCGTCCTTGCGGATGTACGACACCATGTAGGTGGCGGGGCCGGAGGCGTACGACACACCCGCCAGCGCATCGTTGCTGCGGTTCGACGGCGACGACAGCACGAGCGCGCCGTACGGGTTGTCCTGGTCCCACGGCGAGCTGCCCACGCCGCGATTGACGGCATATGCGGCGTACACGGTGGCAGCCTGGCCCAGGTGCAGGTTGGCCGCCACCAGCGAATTGCGCGACGACAGGTCGACCGGGGTCGTGGCGCCGGCGCCCTGCAGGAAGTTGTTCTTGCGCTGGTGCGCCGCGCGCAAGGTGAACGGGCCGCCCTGGTAGCCGATCATGGCGCCATAGGCCCGGTTGCGCGACGTACTGAAGGCGGACTCGCCGAAACTGTAGATGGCGCTGGCGACAAAGCCGTGGATCAGGGCGGAGCGGTATTTGATCGTATTGTCGGAACGCTTGCTGCCATTGCCCATCAGGTTCGTTGCCGTGCCGGCCATGCCGCCGCGGAACGGGTCGGCCACTTCCGTCAGCGTCTCGTAGCCGACGTCGTACTGCCGGCCCACCGTGACGGCGCCCCAGCGGTTGGCCAGGCCCACATACGCCTGGCTGCCGAACAGGCGGCCATTCTGGTCGGACTGGCCCGTGTCGTTGCGGACGCCCGCTTCGAGCGTGAACACGGCGGAGGTATCGTTGCCCAGCGCTTCGCGGCCGGTGAAGCCGATGACGGAGCCCGTGCTCACGCCGGGGGAGATCTTGGTGGAGGGGCAGCTGCCGCCACGGCAATCGTGTTCGGACACGGCGCCGGCATCGAGCACGCCGTACACCTGCACGGAAGAGTCGGACGACGGCGCGGTGACCGTTCCGGTTGGGGCGGTCTGAGCGGTCTGGGCGGTCTGGCAGTAGGCTGCAGGTGCCATCGCGGCACAGCAGGCCAGTGCCAGCATCGGGTTCTTCATGAATCGGTTCTTCATGATGCGTCTCTAGGTCAAGTCAACAAATAACCGATCGGCTCGGTTCTGCCAAGTTGCATGCTTTTCCTAAAGCTTGGGTGCAGTCTATCCGCGTCCTGCCGGCGATTCTGTGCGGAGTTTCACAAAACACCATCACTCGTGGTTACTCTGCGGTACATGTACAGATATACCCCAACGGCAGAGCGGCGTATAGTGGCGAGGCAGGTGTTTTATCCTTTACTCGAGAAAGGCTGCATTCATGCAACATCAAACCCCGCAAGCGTTATACGAAGGCAAACGAATTGCCGCACATGACGCAATTTCCCTGCTGCGCGACGGCGACTGCATCATCGTGCCCTCCGGCGCCGCCGAGCCTCCCGCCCTGCTGACGGCGCTGTCGGAGCGCCGCCGTGAACTCAACGATATCAAGGTCGCCCAGATCCTGGCGCTGCGCAAATACGGTTATTTCGATTGCGAGACGACCCATCACGTGCGTCACCTTGCGCTCTTCTTCGGCGGCGCATCGCGGGCCGCGGGGCAGGCGGGATGGGCCGACTTCGTCCCCGCCTACTTCTCCGAGATCCCCGCGCTGATCGAGCGCGACCTGGTGCCGGCCGACGTCGTGTTTTCGCTGGCCTCGCCGATGGACGAGCACGGCTTCTTCTCGCTCAGCCTGGGTGCCGACTACACGATGGCGGCTGTCGCCAAGGCACGCGCCGTCATCCTTGAAGTCAATCCGAACGTGCCGTTCGCCCATGGCCAGTGCCACGTGCACATCGACCAGGTGGCGGCCGTCGTCGAAAGCGACGAGCCGGTGTTCGAAGTGGGGTTGCCGAAGATCGGCCCCGTGCAGGAAGCCATCGCCGGCTACGTGGCGGAGATGATCGAGGACGGTTCGACCTTGCAGATCGGCTATGGCGGCATTCCGGATGCGGTGGTCATGCAGCTGTCGCACAAGCACGACCTGGGCATCCACACGGAGATGATCGGCGACGGCATTCTCAAGCTGGTCGAGGAAGGCGTCGTGACGAACCGGCGCAAGACGTTCATGCCGGGCAAGATGGTGGCGACATTCGCATTGGGGTCGAAGAAACTGTACGACTTCATGCACCACAATCCGATGCTGGAAATCCACCCGGTCAGCTTCACCAACGACCCGTACATCGCCGGGCAGAACGACAAGCTGGTGGCCATCAACGCCAGCCTGCAGGTCGACCTGCTGGGCCAGTGCGGCTCCGAGAGCATCGCCCACCTGCCCTATTCCGGCACGGGCGGCCAGGTCGATTTCGTGCGGGCAGCGAACCGCTCGCGTGGCGGCAAGGCGTTCATCGTCCTGCCGTCGACGGCAAAGGACGGTGCGATCTCGCGCATCGTGCCCACGCTGACGCCGGGCACGCACGTAACGACGGGCAAGAACGACATCAACTACGTCGTCACCGAATACGGCGTCGCGCAGCTGCGCGGCAAGTCGGCACGGCAGCGTGCCGAGGCGCTGATCGCCATCGCGCACCCGGATTTCCGGGCCGAGTTGCGCCGCGCGGCGGCGGCCATCCATCTCTGTTGAGGGCGGCGTTGGTACGCCAGCGAACATAGTCGGGCTTGCTGAGCGGTTACACTATCGTTTTGTTCAATGCGGCCAGTCCGTATCAACCGCATGCTAGCCATCCTTGAAAGCATCGACCAGCACACCTTGAGCATTGAGCCTCTCGTTGCGCTGGTCGATACACTGCGCCCCCGCCGTCCCAGGGACGTCATCCGCGCCACCTCCCATGTCCGCACCCTGACACAGCTGCTGCGGGGTAACCCCGAGCACGCGCGCCAGTTGCGCGACTATATTTTCCGGCTGCTGGAAAGCCGCCGTCACGCCAGCCTGTACAGCGAGGTGGGCGTGCTGTCGAACGACGGCTTCTTTACCGAGCTGAAGCGCCGCATCGCGTACCGCATCCTGCCGCCCGCGTTCGGCGACGAATACCTGGCCGACGCGCTCGACCAGATACTTTATAGGCAGACGGACTACTGCTGGATCAGCGCCGTGCCCGTTGCCGACTGGCTGGCCCTGTTCGACGTGGTCATGACGCCGCGTCCGGGGCCGAATGTCATGCTGCCGGGACTGCTGGAAGCGATCCGCACGCTGAGCTACCGCGTCTGCGCGATCGGCCTGGAGCCGAAGCTGACGAACTTCCACACAGAGATGGAAGAGTTCGAGTCGCCATTCATTGTGCAGAACCGCGAAGTGGTGCACTACCTCGACAACTACGAGCGCATGCTGGCCGGCGGCGACGTCATGCTGGACGCCCGTCACCTGCTGGTGATGCTCGACCAGTGCGAGGCCGTCATCGTCAAGATCCGCAAGAAGGCGCTGCTGCAGGGTACCAGCATCGCGCTGACCTACCTGCTGGTGACGCTGAACCAGAGCATCGACCGGCTGCGCAAGCTGCTGTATCTGGTGGACACGTCGGGCGCCACGTCCGAGCCGCCGACGGTGGACCTGGATGCGGTGGCGGCCCAGGCGCTGCCTCATCGGCCTGTTGCGAAGGTCGCCACACGCAAGCGCGCCGCCGCGGTGGCGCTGGCGCTGGAGCTGATCCAGGCCCACAACAACAAGTACACGGTACGCGACTTGCTTGCGGACAATATCCACCTGCTGGCCCGGAATGTGACGGAAAACGCCAGCCGCACGGGCGAACACTACATCGCCGAGAACCGGCGCGAGATGACGCGCATGTTCCTGTCGTCCGCCGGGGCCGGCGTGATTGTCGGCTTCATGGCGCTGTGCAAGCTCCTGTTCGGCACCTTGCGCGCCGCGCCACTGGTCGAAGCATTTCTGTTCAGCATGAACTACTCGCTGGGCTTCATGCTCATCCACGTGCTGCACTTCACGGTGGCGACCAAGCAGCCGGCGATGACGGCGTCACGCATCGCCGCCGGCCTGCAGAGCCGCGACGGCCGCCATATCGACCTCGACAGCCTTGCCGAGCTGATCAACAAAGTACTGCGCACGCAGATCACGGCCGTGCTGGGCAATATCTTCACGGCGCTGCCCACGGCATGGCTGATCGCCTGGGGCTGGATGAAGATCACGGGGCACCATCTGGTAACAAAGGAAAAGGCGCTGCATCTGCTGCACGATATCGACCCGATCCACTCGCCCGCCCTGTTCTACGCGGCCATTGCCGGCGTCTGCCTGTTCCTGGCCGGCCTGATCTCGGGCTACTACGACAACCAGGCGCTGTACACGCGCTGGGCACAGCGGATCAGCCAGCTGCGCGGCCTGTCGAGGCTGCTCGGGCGCGACCGCACCGAACGGCTGGGCGTTTACCTGGAAAACAATCTCGGCAGCCTGATGGGGAACTTCTACTTCGGCATCATGCTGGGCACGATCGGCACGCTGGGTACGCTGATGGGGCTGCCGTTGGATATCCGTCACGTTACTTTCTCGGCTGCCAACTTTGCGACAGCCCTGGTCGGCTTGGATCACAATGTAAGCTGGCAACTGGTAGTGAAATCCGTTACCGGATTCCTGGCCATCGGCATCGTCAACCTGGTGGTCAGTTTCGGTCTCGCGTTATGGGTAGCGCTGCGCGCACGGCGCATCCCGTTCGAACACGGATTCCTGCTGCTGCGTGCCCTGTTCCGGCGGCTACGCAAGGCACCCGTCGACTTCTTTATCGGCAGTAAGGAGAATAAATGAGAATTTTACGTGCGCAAAACTGGCTGGCCCCGATCCTGCTCGGCTGGTGCCTGGTCGCCTGTGCGTCGCTGCCCACTGTCGATGCCGACAAGACGAAAGCGCAGGCCGCGCCCGCTCCTGTCGTCCAGTCCGCTAACGGGGCGCTGTCCGCCAGCAAGGCCAAGGCCCTGCTGGCCAAGCGCTGGAACAAGGGCGCGCTGGACCTGAAGGCCCAGGCCGCACTGGAAGACGCCGCCACGGGCGTCCCGCTGATCGCCGGCAACCAGGTCAAGCTGCTGTTCGACGGCCCGCAGACGATGGCCGAAATGATGAAGGCCATTGCGGGCGCCAGGAACAATATCAATTTCGAGACGTATATCTTCGACCAGGACGAGCTGGGCGACAAATTCGCCGATCTGCTGATGGAGAAGCAGCGCGCCGGGGTGACGGTGAACATCATCTACGACAGCGTGGGTACCTTGACGGTGCCGCAGCAGTTCTTCGACAAGATGCGCGCGGCAGGCATTCACCTGATCGCGTTCAATCCCGTCAACCCGGCCAAGGTACGCGGCAACGGCTGGAAGGTGAACAACCGCGACCACCGCAAGATGCTGATCGTCGACGGCAAGGTCGGCTTCGCGGGGGCATCAATATCAGCGACACATATTCGAAGAGCTCGCCGTTCCGCTCCAAGAGCCGTCCGAAGGACAAGAAGGACGTCGGCTGGCGCGACACCCACGTACGCATCGAGGGACCGGCAGTGCAGGCCATGCAGTGGCTGTTCATCCAGAACTGGACGGGCCAGGATGCGGACGACCTACGCGAAGCGGACTATTTCCCGAACCCCGTCATCGCCGGCGACAAGCTGGTACGCATCCTCGGCAGCGAGCCGGGCGGCAAGTTCGAGATCTACAAGGCGATGCTGCTGGCGATCCAGGAGGCGAAGAAGTCGATCCATATCACGTGCGCCTACTTCGTGCCGGACGAGCAGACCCTGCAGGCGCTGATCGACGCGGCCCGCCGCGGCGTCAAGGTAGAGCTGGTGCTGCCCAGCGTTTCCGACAGCGGCGTCGTGTTCCACGCGGGCCGCGCGTTCTACCAGCGGTTGCTGGAAGCGGGCGTGCGCATTCACGAGCTGAACCTTGCCGTGCTGCACGCCAAGACGGTCGTCATCGACGGCGTGTGGTCGACGGTGGGCTCGACCAATATGGACACGCGCAGCTTCCTGCACAACAGTGAAGTGAACGTCATCGTGCTGGGCGACGCGTTCGGCCGCGAAATGGAAAACGCATTCCGCGAGGACCTGCGCAATTCAAAGGAAGTCACACTGGCCGCCTGGAAAGACCGCCCCGTGGTCACGCGCATGAAGGAATGGGCGGCCAAGTGGTGGGACTACTGGCTGTAAGGCACCCGCTAATGACGAGCCCGTGTCCACCTCGGGTGGACACGGACTCTGCGATGACTTCTCGTCAATCCCCCAGCCACGGCTCCCAGGTATTGCCTTCGCGCCGGAAGGTCTCCACGCTCGCGACCTCGAACGCACCGGCGGCGTCCTTCCAGCTGTAGCGCTCGACCTGGATCTCGTCCGTGTCGATGCGCAGCACATTGAACGAGTTCGACTCCCCCCTGCCCCGCGTCGACGTTGCCGTGCCAGCCTGCACGACAAGCGCCGCATACCCGGCAATCTTGTAACGCTTCGCGCTGTTGGCCGAACTGCTGGAGTGCACGTGGCCCGCCAGCAGCAGGTCGACGCCGCAACGGGAAAACGCGTTCATCGCCATCGGTGCGCGGTCCACGAGGTCGTCCTTGTCGTGGTGCTCCGGCAGGTCGAACGGGTGGTGCGTGACGACGATGCGCGTCAGCTTCGGGTCGACGCCCGCCAGCCGCGCGCCAAGCCGGTCCAGCTGCTCGCGGTTGACGCGGCCGTCCTTGATCGTCAGCGAGCGAGCCGTATTCAGGCCCATCACGGCAATCTCGTCATCCACATATTCGGGTGCCAGATTGGGCGTGACGTAGCGGCGGTATTTCGTCAGCGGCGTGAGGAAGCGCGCTGCCACGTTGTACAGCGGAATATCGTGATTGCCGGGCACGACGACCTGCGGCTGCGGCAGCGTGTCCAGATAGGCCTTCGCAGCCTTGAACTCCGCGCTCCTGGCGCGCTGCGTGAGGTCGCCGGAGACGACGACGACGTCCGGCGTTACGGACGCCACCGTTGCGCGCAGCGGCGCCAGCAGCCTGTCGTCGACCCTGCCGAAGTGAATGTCCGATAAATGTACGATGGTGCGCATGGTTCTGTTATCCCTTCTTCTGTCAGCGCGGTACGATGACCGTCAGCGCGCCGGGACGCGAGCGGTACTGCAGCGGCGGCGCCATCAGCGTCACCTCGCCGTCGGTGGCGACCCGGATCAGCTTGCGGCGTGTATCGATCGTGAAATCGCGGGCCAGCAGCACGTCGAAATCGCGCGAGCTTCCCAGCCGGCCCAGCAGGGCGTGCCAGGCGAAGCGCACCAGGCCAAGGCGGCTCGGGCGCTGCGCCACGTACAGGCTCAGCTGGCCAGCGTCGAGTGTTGCGCGCTCACCGATGTTCAGGCCCTGCATCAGGTACTCATTATTGCCGATGAAGACAAATGGGGTACGGCGTGCATGTTCCGCGTCGCCCACCCGCAGGCGGATGCTGAGAAACGGGTAGCGCCGCAGCGCTGCCAGGCTGGCCCAGCAGAACGCCAGCCACTTGCCGCGCCCCAGCCGGCGCTGCTGCTTCTCCCGGTCGCGCACGATGTCCGGATACAGGCCGAGGCTGGAATTGTTCAGGAAGATGCGGCCGTTGACGTCGCCCACGTCAACCTGGCGCCGCGTGCCTTCGGCAATATTGGCGATGGCCGCCTCCAGCGCGAGCGGAATGCCCAGATCCTTGGCAAAGTGATTCAGCGTGCCCAGCGGCAGCACGGCAAACGCAACCGGACTGCCCACCAGCACCGACGCGACGGCATTGACGGTGCCGTCGCCGCCGCCGGCCGCCACGATGCCGACGCCGCGCGCGACAGCCGCTTCGGCCGTCGCGATCATTTCCTCGCCGCTTGCGGCCAGGGTAATGTCGGCGGACAGGCCGTGGGCGGCAAACTTGTCGCGCAGTCCGTCCGCCCAGTCGCGGTCGTAGCCCGTGCCGGCGCCCGCGTTGATGATGACAACGACCTCCCGCATCATTGATCCTTGCGCGCCGCGCGGCGCCGGCGCAACGTCGACACCGACGTAATGCAGACAGCCAGCCACGCCAGGCTTTCGACCATCGCGGCGAGCACGTCGCTGACGAAGTGCGCGCCCAGATAGACGCGGCTCAGCGCCACCAGCGCCACCATGCAGACGGCGCCGACCAGCGCCGCGCAGCGCATGCGCCAGCGCGGATTGGTCGTGATGACGTAGCTGGCCAGCAGGCCGTAGAACAGTGTCGCGGCCGCCGTGTGGCCGCTGGGGAAACTGTAGGTTGCCAGCGTGACGAAGGGCTCGTCGAACGCCGGGCGCGCCCGCTGGTAGACATGCTTCAGCAGGACGTTCAGCAGCATGCCGCCCGGCACGGAAATCGCCGTCGCCAGCAGCCAGTACGGCGCCCGCTTGTGCCAGAACCACCACCCGAGCAAGGCCGACAGCACGCACATCGCCGGGATGCCGTGCAGGTGCGTGATGGCGAACATGACGGTCGTCAGAGGTTCGAATGCGTGCTGATAGAACCACTGCGAGACGTGCTCGTCGTAGCGGGCGATATCGTCGCCTTCGCCTACCGCCTCGGCGATCTCGGCAAAGACGGACACGGCGGCCACGAGGGTCAGCACGCCTGCCGTCAGGTGCAATCCGAGCTCGCTGCCGGGGCTCATCCGGGAAGCGACAAAGCGCATCAGTTTGCTGTAAGCTTGTCTAATTATCATCAGTGCGGGATTACAACGGTTAGTCAATAAAACTGATTTTTTATACAGGGCTGTGTTTTTATACAGTAGTTGTGATAAGCTTTCATCCAGTGCAGTACTGACTTCGATGCAGCGCCCGACGAACCATCGTCATTGTGACGAGCAGCTTGTCAGCGGAAGCAACAAATGGTGCATCCAAACAACAGTTTGCAACGACCTGTCCGTGATGCGGAACCTCGGACGGGCGCGGTGCGACAGATGTTGCGGCAGCTCCCGGCTTTTTGAAGGCTGGCGCGGTAACGTCCGGAAACGGGCCTCGTCCGCTGTGCGTCGAAGTCCATAAAAAACGTAGCAGATCAGCAATCCAAACTAAAGGAATAGTCATGGCAACTATCAACTCCAGCGTCGGCTCCAACCGTTTCGAATCCCGCTTTGGCCTCGAATATGCTCCCATGTCGTTTCTGGTCCGTTTTGGCAAGCGAGAAATGCTGGTCTGCCGCGATTTTCGCAAGCGCTTCTATGCCGTCAACCCCATCATCGAATGCGACACGGGCGTCCAGCCTGGACATATCGAAGTACTGCTGTTCGGTCGCTGGCTGTTGATCTTGTCGAAAGCGCACTAATCCATCTGTGCAGTTTCGCACAGTCAACCCAACATTGGCGTTCGCCAGCGGTTCAGCTGAGCTTAGTTTTGGCCGGCTGGCAGAACGTTGAACGATCACGGCAGACGCGGCAGGCTTGTCTCCTGCCGGACCGTCGGCAGCACGACAGCGGTGGGCTTCTTCGCAGCCCTCTTCACCCCGCTTTCTGCCACCGAAGGTTTGCGGTGCAAGCTCCTCTTCCGCTGAACAAGCGCGGTGGTAGAGGACCGGCAGGATGCCGGAGCCGCGTCGGGACGTGATGGCTTATGAATAGTTGTGGGCGGTCACACTTGCTGACCGCTTTTTTCCGCTGCGGCGAGTGACCGGGAATCGTTGGCGTGGCGCCGCTGCGGTATCGGTCTGTGCGTCGCTTTATGCCGGGAGGCTTTGTGCCCGGATGCGGTTCGTCCCGGTGCCCTGCTCTTCGATGACACTGACGGCCCGCTGCTGACCGCCGGCAACTCTTGCCGACCGCTGACCGCCGGCAACGCTTGCCGACCGCTGACCGCCAGCCGCTATCGCTGACCGGTAACCGCCAACTGCGAGCCGCTCATCGTTGCGCCTCAACACTGCCCGGCTGCCGGCGCGTTCACGGCCGCTGCTCCAGCAGCCGCCCCCGCACGGCGCTTTCGTACAGTTCAGTTCGCGGCAGCCATTCGCCGGTCAGTGCCGGCATCAGACCTGCAATTCCGGGCGGGTGCCAACGTTGGTAACGGATGGCCGCTCGCTTTCGCCTGGCTGCGGCGCTGGCGGTACAGCGTGCTCGCAGGCGTCGAGCCGTCGCAGCAGTTCAATGGCCCGGTTGTCGTGGCCCTCCAGCGCGCGCTGCAGCGTGCTGGCCGTAATGCAGGCATCGTCCACGGCGTCCAGGAATGCGCGCTGCGTTTGCTCCAGCATGCGGGATGTGAAGCCGATGCTGTGGAACATCGATGCCACGTCAACGCACAGTTCGCGCAGCGTCAGCAAGGTCCGCTTCGTCGATTCGATGTCGTTGCGCATGCTGCGGTCCGTGTCGATCAGTTCCGTGCGCCCAGTCGCGTTGTGCGACAGCGCGGTGACGGTCTCCAGCCAGTGCTCGATGCGTTCGGCAACCCGGTCGATCCGGATTGTCTTACCATGCATCATGAAACAGTAGTACAAGCACAATACCCAGACAGGCAGCCGGGCAAGAATGCCCGGCAATCCGGCCTTGCGCATGCGCGTTTCCATCCTGCGGCATGTTTGCAGTATGCCGCCGATGTTCGATAACAATGGGTCCTGGCGCATGACAGGTCTCCGGTAGATTCGTGTCGCGGATACGCCACGTAATGCCCATCAGTATAGGCAGGAGAACGGATGTCCGGCCTGCATTGCCATTGACACAGCATAAGAGTGCCAACGAAACATGCCGCCCGGCATCTTTTGGACCCGATCCGCGTCCGTACCGGGTTCACTTGCTGCGCCGGGCGTACCGGTCGTTCGGCATCCGGGGCTGATATCGATGCGCAATGTGACAATGCGAGCCGTAGCCGGCCCCGCCTGTAACCCACGAACAGCGAGTTCAGGAAGGAGCGATGGCATGCGCGCCCCAGCCGTTGTGCGGGCAAGCGGCTTTGCTTATCCAGTGCCGGGAGGCCTGCGCCCCGGTCCCCTGCCTCTGCTTAGCCTCTGCTGATATTCGCCCCAGGGGCTCCCCACCCGAACTGAGCGACATGGGCGACCGACCCGGAACGCGATACGCATCGAACACAAGCGTCAGGTGCGTATCCGTACAGACGATTCGCGTCATGCGGGCCAAACTGAGCGCACTGATCAGGAGCCCTTCTATGCAAGACGGAACGACGAATCCCCAACACTCACCGCGCCCGAACCTGCCGACAGACCCGGCGCAGCCCGACACCGATCCAACCGCGACGCGGCTCCCCGGCGCGGGCGCAACGACAGCCCATTCGCAGGCCGACAGCATCGCGTCATCCCCAGCGGCTGCCGGCGCGGCGGTGACTCGGCCGGCAACCGGGACACCTTCGCGCAGAGCCAGCGAGGATGCAAACGCCGGACAAGCGCAACGCAGCGGCTCCCAGAAAGTCATCTATGCGGCGATCGTCGCCAACCTCGGCATCGCGGCGGCGAAGTTCGCTGTTGCGGCCATCACGGGTAGCGCGGCGATGGTGGCGGAAGGAATCCACTCGGCTGTCGACACGGGTAATGAATTCCTGTTGTTGCTGGGCGAGCGGCAGAGTGCCCGCCCGGCCGACCGGCACCATCCGTTCGGCTATGGCAAGTCGCTGTACTTCTGGGCGCTGATCGTGGCGCTGTCCGTCTTCTCGCTGGGCGGCGGCCTGTCCATCTACCACGGCGTCGCCGCGCTGAAGGCGCCGCCGCCGCTGCAGGATCCGCTGTGGAACTATGTTGTCCTGGCCGCGGCTGCGCTGTTTGAGGGATACAGCTGGAACGTTTCCCGCAAGGCGCTCAATACCTTGCGCAAGCCGGGCGTCAGCCTGTGGCAGGCAGTACGGGCCAGCAAGGATGCGTCCGTATTCACCGTATTGATCGAAGACTCCGCCGCGCTGCTGGGCATCGTGATTGCCGCGACCGGGATCGCCCTGGGCCAGTTGTTCGACAATCCGTATTTCGACCCGATCGCGTCGATTCTGATCGGCCTCCTGCTTGTGGGTGCCGCGTTCACGCTGGCGCGCGAAACGGGTGGACTGCTGGTCGGCGAAAGCATCGACAAGGAACAGCTTGCGGCGTTGCACGCGCTGTTCGGACGCGAAACAGCGCTCGACAGCGTCGGCAGCCTGCGCACCATGCAGCTGGGGCCGGACGACGTTCTGCTGGCCGCCTCGGTACAGTTCCGCCGCGGCATGCGTATCGACGAGGTCGAACATGCGATCGCGCGGCTCGAAACAGCCATCGCCGCCGAGCATCCGGCCGTGAAGCACGTGTACTTTGAATCCTCGGCGTTGCGGTCGGTGTTGAAGTGAGCGCCTGAGACGAGCGTCCGCGCGCATCGATGTCGCGGCGCCGGCGCCGGCGATGGGGGCTGCCGACAGGGCACGCCAGGCGATCGCGCTACGTTGCACGCAGTTACCTGGACCGGCGTCGGGTTGCCGGGTTCAAGAAGTTTCCGGTGAGGGCGCCTGCGTCCACGAGTGTGGGCGGCATGAGCGTAAGCGCAGGCGCTTTCCACGGCGCACGGCCGACGAACGCGCACGGCTCACGAAGCGCCATGCTGCATGTATTTACCTTGAATCGTCGACTTTGCGTTGCAGCGCTGAATGGCTTCAAGCGAACCTGCACCAACGCAGGCCGCACGCGGCAGAGCGCGTGAATGCGATGTCCCGATACGGACTGGCATGACGCGCGTGTCAGGCCGCGCCGGAGACCGACGTGGAAGTACGGGTCCCGGCGGTGCACACGTCGGCTGTGCCGCGTGGTGCACGTGAAGGCCGGCGCCGCGCCTGCGGCGCCTCCCTCTTCAGCCCTGCTTGCTGTCGCCAGTCTTGCCCAGCGAACTCGCGACGGCTTCCTGCAGCTTGTCTCCCTGCGGCCCCTTCGCAGCCTCCTGCATGCTGCCCACGTTGCGGGCCTGATTGGACTGCTGGTCCAGGCTGACTTCTTCCGCCACTTCGTAGCGGCCATCTTCCTCGTCCTGGCCAGGCAGCAGCCCTTCCGAACGGTTGCTGTCGTCGCGTTGTGCGCTGTCGACGGCGCCACCCTGCGCCGAACCCGACTGCCCGCCCTGGTTTCCCTGGCCGCTACCACTCTGCCGGGAATCGTCCTGACCGCCCTGCGGCGGCTGTTGCTGTTGCTGTTGTTGCTGTTGCTGCTGCTGCTCCTGTGGATTGCCCTGCCGGTTACCCATGTGCTGGTCATCGGCGCGGCTGTCGCGGTCGCGTACGGTAGCGGCGTGTTCCCTGCCTTCATTGCCGGGCGCTGCGCCCATGGTCGGGCCGCCCACATCGTCCAGGCCACTCCCCATCGACTTGCCGGCGCCTTCGGGTGGCGGCGAATTGTAGTCGGCGCCGTGCGGTACGGCCGCGCCGACGATTTTTTTCGCGTCTTCCGGCGGGATGGAATCGGGCAGGTGCGTGTGGATCGGCGGCTGGCCCGGTCGGTTCTGATCGTCGTTCTGCATGATGCCTCCTTTGCTTTATGAACGATCATCTTAGCCGAACGATGCGATGTGCCGCACCACGTTGCCGCGCTGCAAAATGGTCATCCGTACGTGTGGCCGCCACCGCGCGAACGGGAGTACAGTAGGCCATGAGCCTGCTGAGCACAACCGTCCCGGCCATCGGCATCCCCGTCCAGGGTGCCGTCACCGAGTGGCCCTATCTGGAGATGCTGACGCGTTTCGCGCTGGCGCTGGCGCTTGGCCTGTTGATCGGGCTCGAGCGCGAGCGCCGCAAGAAGGAAGCAGGCTTGCGCACGTTCGGCTTTATCGCGGTGCTGGGCGCCGTCGGGGCGTCGCTGGGCGACACCTACGCCTATATTGTGCTATGCCTGACGGGCCTGCTGACCGTCTTCCTCAACATCCAGGACATGCGCACGCACGCCGGCACCGAGCTGACGACGTCGGCCGCGATGCTGGTCACGTGCGTGGCCGGGATCCTGTGCGGCAAGGGCCACACGCTGACGCCGGCCGCCATCATGGTCTGCTCCACGGCGCTGCTGGCGTGGAAAGACATCCTTCAGGGCTTCTCCATCGGCCTGACGGAAGGGGAACTGCGTTCCGCGCTGCTGCTGGCCATCCTTGGTATCGTCATCTATCCGGCCTTGCCCGTCGGCAGCATCGGGCCGATGGGTCTGATCGAGCCGCGGGCCGCATGGGCCACGGTGATCCTGATCGCCGGCATCGGCTTCGTCAACTACGTCCTGTGGAAGGCATTCGGCACGCGCGGCGTGGCCATTGCCGGCTTCCTCGGCGGTCTCGTCAACAGCAGCGTCACCGTCAACGAACTGGCATCGCGCGTCGGGCCGCATGCGAACAGCGCCGTCGCGGCCGCAGCCTACCGTGGGATCCTGCTGGCCACGTCCGCCATGGTGACGCGTAACGCCGTGATCCTGGCACTGCTGGCGCCCGGAGTGGCGGTGGCAGGTGCCGGCGCCTACGTGGCCATGCTGGGCGCGAGTGCCTTCTTCGTGTTCCATCCGCGCACGCCTGCGGCCACCGGCATCGTCGAACACGATGCGCCGTCCGACCAGATCGTGCTGCCGTTCTCGCTGTGGAGCGCGCTGAAGTACGGACTGGTCTTCCTGCTGCTGCACGTCGCCGGGGTACTGACGCAGAAATACTTCGGCAATGTGGGGTTCTATCTCGTCAGCCTCATAGGCGGCACCGTCTCCAGCGCCAGCGCCGTCGCGGCGGCGGCCAGCCTTGCCGCGGACGGCAAGCTGACCCTGGACGCGGCCGCTACCGGAGCCATCGTCGCGTCGCTGTCCAGCGTTGCCATCAACCTCCCGTTCGTGCTGCGGGTGCCGAACCGGCGCTTCGTCACGGCCATTGCCGTCGCCATGAGCGTCATCGCCATCCTCGGCCTGGCCGGCATGCTGCTGGGCGAAACGCTCGCCGCGCTGGTCACCGAGCATTTCCCCATCCTGCTGAGCATGAAGGGCGCGCCGTCCTGACGGGCGTTGCGCCGGCGCATATAACTCCACCCGAGGCTGCCTTGGACCGCTTGCAGTCTGCTAGCATCTGACATTCCAACGTATTCGCGAGGTGGCCATGTTCCGACATCTGTTCTGTGCCGCCGTGCTGGCGGGCACCTGCCACGCCGCCGGTGCCGGTGAAACCTGGACCTTCACCTACACCGGCTTTCTCGACACCACGGACAACACCTTCCTGCCCGACCGCGAAATGCTGGGCAGTTTCACTGGCTACGACAACGATCGAAACGGTATCGTCGAACGGGCCGAAATCACGTCGCTTATCCTGAACGGCAAGGATTTCGTGGCATGCGAAGCGGACAGTAACGAATACTACAGCTGCGGCGCGGAGCTCTTCAGCTACTCCGTATCGGCCGGCCTGTCGTTTGCCGCCGGCGAGTCCGGCCGCGACCCGGAGGGCTGGGTCGGCGCGGGGCACTACTTCATCTCCGGCGACGGCGAATACCAGTACAGCTACCGGCCGGGCCACGACGAAAGCCAGGCCTACCTGTGGACGCCGCAGACCGGCTTTTCGATCAACTCCCCCAGCCCCGAGCCGGGCACATGGGCCATGCTGGGCGTGGGCCTGCTGGTGACGGCCTGGGGTGCCCGCCGGCACCACACGCGAAAGTGACAGCGGCCGTTTTCCGCCAGCGTTGACCATGCCCGCCATGTCATCATGGCGGCATGGATTTCAACGACCACATTACCTGCCACCGGGCCATCCAGACACGCGACGCGCGCTTCGACGGCCGCCTGTTCATCGGCGTTACGTCGACCGGCATCTACTGCCGCCCCATCTGCCCTGCGCGCACACCGCGCGTCGAGAACTGCCGCTTCTACCCGTCGGCGGCGGCGGCCCAGCAGGACGGCTTCCGCCCCTGCCTGCGCTGCCGCCCCGAATCGGCACCCGGCGGCGGCACGTGGCGCGGCAGCTCCGATACGGTAGCGCGAGCGCTCGCACTGCTGGCCGAGAGCGGCCCGTACGACGAGCCCGCGCTGGGGTCCATCGCCGCCCGCTGTTTCCGACGGCGGCATGTGTCCTCGCGGCCGACCTGTCCGCGCTGCCCGTCTCCCCTGCCCGGCGCGCCACGCTGCTCTCCCTGGCGCAGCAGGCCGAAGGCGACAGCACGGCACCCGCCGACGCCAGCGACGTCTTCGACTGCGCCGACCCGGCACTGGCCGCGCGCAGCGTCGCCTGGCGGCCATGGCGCGCCTACGCCGCGCGCCACCTGCGTTGTACCGACACCCACCTGAACGAGGAGACCTCATGAACAACGATGAACTGTTCCACCGCCTGCACGCGGACCGCCTGCTGATGCTGGCGAACTGCTGGGACGGCGGCAGCGCGCGGCTGGCGCAGGCCGCCGGCGCCGTCGCGCTGGCCACCAGCAGCGGGGCCGTCGCCTGGGCGCACGGCTATGCCGACGGCAGCCACCTGCCCGTCGACCTGGTGCTGGCGACGGCGCGCGCCATCGGCCGCGTCTCGCCCCTGCCGCTGACGCTGGACATCGAAGATGGCTACAGCGACGACCCCGCAGCCGTCGGCGCCCTGGTGCGCCAGCTGCTCGATGCCGGCATCGTCGGCATCAATATCGAGGACGGCAGCGGTGCCGTCGACCTGCTCTGCCGCAAGGTCGCCGCCATCCGCGCGGGTACGCAGTCAGCCGGCGTGCGCCTGTTCGTCAATGTCCGCACGGACGTGTTCCTGCGCGGGCTGGCCCCGGCCGGCGAGCGGGTCGCGGAAACGGTGCGCCGGGGGGCGCTGTATCGTGAAGCGGGTGCCAGCGGCCTGTTCGTGCCGGGTATCGCCGACGAAAGCGACATCGCCGCCGTCGCCGCCGCTGTCGCGCTGCCGCTGAACGTGATGGCGCTGCCGTCGTTGCCGCCGCCGGACCGGCTGCGCGAACTGGGCGTGCGGCGCCTGTCGGCCGGCACCGCCATCGGCGAGGCGGCGTTTGGCCAGGCGCAGGCGGCCATCGGGGAGTTCCTGGCGAGCGGCCGCGTCACGGCGCCCTCGCCCGGCTATGGCACCCTCAACGCGCTGATGGTGACGCCGCCGCCCCGGGCATGATTTCCAGCGGCACGCCGCCGCGTGCCGCGCGCAGGTTCACCAGCCGCACGGGTTCCAGCGCATTGTCCGCCTTGCCGTCGGTCGTGACGGCCAGCGCAATCGTATTGGGACCATTCGGGTTGAGGATGCCGGGCGGGATGACGAACGTGCGTTGCGGCCCGACGTGGGCGATGAACTGGCCCATGTTCCAGCCGTTCACGAAAATCAGGGCGCGGTTCTCGCGCTCGGAGCGGGGCCGCGTGGTGTCGCCAAACGCGAGACCCAGCTGCACGTCGTGCTCCGCCGGCAGCTTCAGGTCGAACGACGTGCGCAGCCAGTAGGTGCCCGGCGCCGGCGGCGCAGCCGTCGGTTGTGCGGCGGTCCAGCCAGCGTCCCCGCTGCGGGCCGGCAGGTGCCAGCCCTGCCGCTCGCCAAAGAGGCCGCCGTTGTTCATCGCCCCGCGCACGGGATCGGCAATCGCTTCTCCGCCCTGGTTGCCCTGGATGCGCCACGCGAGCGGCACGGCGAAACGGCGCCCGCCCTTCGATGTCAGCGACGCGGCGATCAGCCCACGTGCCTCCCGGTGGGCGTCGTCGGCCATCAGGTCCCAGTTGTGCGAGTTGTTGCGCACCATGACGGCGATCACGTGCGGTCCCGGCGTCAGCTGGCCCAGGCTGAACTTCGCGCTGTCCGTCGTCTCCGGAAACTGGCGCCCGACGTCCAGTTCATGCTGGCCGACGAAGCGGCCGTCGATCCAGACCTGCAGCATGCCTGCTCCGCCCGCGCCATAGAACAGCTCCAGTTGATTGGTCTTCGGGTCGCCGATGTCCACGTGGCCGCGGTACCAGACGTCGCCATGGTGAAACCCGTAGTCGCTCATTGCCAGTGTCGGCTGGCCCCGTTCCGGGCCTGTCCACGTCTGCGCAGCCGACGCGCGTGCGTCGGCGCGCACCCAGGCGCCATCGTCGTAGCCGGGCTGCGCCTCGACGCTGTCCATGCGCCGCTGCCAGGGCTGCGCGGTCAGATCCGGCAGGCCGATGGCCTCCGGCCCCCTGACGGCATCGGCGCGCCAGCTGCCGTCCGGCTGGGCCGCCAGCGCCAGTGGCACGCCGTTGAATGTGGCGCTGCCAATGGCCGGCCCCCAGATTTCCAGCGGGCTGTCGGCCGTCGTGTCGCCCGTCAGGCGCAGCGTGTCGCCATCGACGCCTGCGCTGCGCACCAGGGCGGGCGTCAGTTCCAGCACCGTACCGGCCGGCGTGGATTGCGTCCAGAAGTTCACGCTGGTCTTCTCGTCGGCGAGCAACAGCAGCAAGGGCGGCCGGTTGCCGCCTTCGATGCGCACGCGCGCCAGGCCGTCGTGCACGTATGTCAGTTTCAGCACGCCGCGCTTCTGGTCGAAGCGCGCCCTGACCTTGCCCGCGACAACCTCCACCTTCGGCGTTCCGGTGTAGCGCAACAGCGTCTCCCCGGCCTCGCCGTCGCGGCCATGCAGCAGCGCGATGTCGCGTGCGCCGTTCTGGAAATGCGTCTGCAGTTCGGACGTGGAGTAGACCAGGTGCTGGCGCTCCAGCGGATAGTCGGCCAGCAGCATCTTCGCATCCTGGCCGTTCAGCCGCAGCGGCACCTTGTACCCGCCGCTCTTCATCTTCAGGTCGAACGTGAAGCTGTCGTCGCTGGTCAGGTCCGATGGATTGTGGACGGCGAACAGGACGTGCGCGCCCGTCTTCGCATTGACGTTATGGTAGACCTTCGCGCGCTGCGTCGACGTCGCGATCGGCGCGCCCTTGTCCATTTGCGCCAGCACGTCCTGCGCGGCCTGCACGAACATGCCCTGCTGCTTGAGCGCCAGCGCCTTGGGCCGCAGCGCGCGGTCTTCGGCGATCGGCGCCCCGTAATCGTAGGACGTGTAGACGACCGGCCCGGCCAGCCAGCCCCACGACGTGCCGCCGAACGTCATGTAGATGTTATGGATCGTGATGCGGTTGATCAGGTTGGTACCGTAGAACACCCGCTGGTAACCCTTGCCCTGCCGTTCGGCCGTGCAGGCATAGGTGCCGTTAGAGCCCCAGTAATCGAACCAGCCGCCGCCCAGCTCCGCGGCGAATCCCGGCGTGCCGGGCGACGACAGCGCGCCCGTCTTCGGCGAGCCGTTGCCGTAGATGCCCCAGTCGGGGGCACGATTCGGCCCTGCCGGGTCGGCATGCACGTTGCACGTGCCGCCGGGGTAGCCGTCGAAGGCATACAGGTCCGTCGGGCCGGGATTGGCCCACGGCGCGCTGGAGTCCGGCGGCGTCCAGTCGGGCAACCGGCCCGCCGCGTTGTGGAAGAACGGCACCGAAATGCCGTCCGCGCGCGCCTTGGCCGCCAGGTGCGCCATGTGGCGCACGTGTTTCGGCTCGACCTTGCCCAACTCGTTTTCCAGCTGGTAGGCGATGACGTTGCCGCCCCCTGTCGTGATCTGGTGGCGCGCGGCGATGGCGTTAACCTGCGTCATCCACTCGTCCACGGCGGCCAGGTAGACCGGGTCGTCCGTGCGCGCCTCGGCGCGGTTACGGAACATCCAGCCGGGGAAGCCGCCGCCCGTCAGCTCCGCGTTCACGTAGGGTCCGGTGCGGGCGATGATGTACATGCCCTCTTCTTCCGCGATCTCCAGCGCCCGCTCGACGTTGCGCACGTGCGAGAAGTCGTACACGCCGGGCGCCGGCGAGTGGTAACCCCAGTCGAAATAGAACGCCACCCCGTTGAAGCCGAGCGCCTTCATCTTCTGGATCACGTCGCGCCACAGGGATGGATTGGGCAGCCGGAACGGGTGCATCTCGCCGGACCAGACGACGATGCGCTTGCCGTCCACCATCAGGGAGTGCTGGTCCCAGGCGACCTTTTTCGGCTTGCCTCGCGGCGCCGTGGCCTGGGCAAACGCCTTGCGCTCCTCCACCAGTACCGACATTTCGTCGGCGTTGGCCGCGGCACCTTGCGGCGCGGCCCGCGCCGCGCCATCGGCAGGCTTGCCGGCCGCGCGCGCCGCGGTCCAGCGCGACCAACCGGCATCCGGCTGCAGCGTCCACGCCGTGCCATCGACCGTCGTCACGATGGCCCTGGGCGCACTGCCGCGCTCCCACTGCACGGCGGCGATGGCGCCCATGCCGTCCGTCGGCACGTCGCGCCCGGCCTCCCACTGGCGCAGGTCGCGCGAACGCGTCAGCACCAGCGTGCGCTCGCCCGTCGCATACAGCAGATAATAAAACTCGCCGTACCGGATCAGCGCCGGCGCACGCGGCGTGCCTTGCGGCGGCCGTACGGCTTCGGAAGCCAGCGACGTCCAGGTGACGCCGTCCTGCGACGAAAACAGGCTGATCGTGCCGGGCGACGTACGAGTCGTGGCGGCCATGATCCAGGTGCTGGTGGCCTGGGCGGCGCTGCCTTTGTGCTTGCCGTGGCGGGCGGCGTCGGACGCTTGCGGGATGCCCAGTTCCTGGGTGGCGGCGGGGAAGGCGACGCCGAGCGCCACGGCGGCGCCCAGCAGAATGCGGAAGAACGTTGACGATGTCGGCATGGGCGGCGATGAACGAAGGCCGCGCAGCGGCCGATGCTCGACATCATAGGGGGTTTCGGGCACAAAACCGACCCTGCAACGGTCATGTTGTTGAGCAGTTTCCCCTTCGTGGCACGGCTTCTCGATGGCCGCACTCACGCCAGGGGCATGCGCGAAGGCGCCGCCCAGGTCTCGACCGAAGCGCCGTGCGCGGCGAGCATGCCTAGTGCCGCACGGCGGCCAGGATGGCCGTCAGCTGACCGATATCGACGGGCTTGACGAGATGATGGTGGAAGCCGGCCGCCCGCGACAGCACGCGGTCGTGTGCCTGGCCATACCCCGTCAGCGCCACGAACAGAGCGCCGCCCGTCCGTTCGTCGGCGCGCAGGCGCCGCGCGAGCTGGAAGCCATCCAGCTCGGGCAGGCCGATATCGAGGATGAAGACCTGCGGCGGGTCCGCCTGCGCCGCCGCGATGGCCTCCAGCGGCGACGCCAGCACCGTCGTGCGGTGCCCGCCCGCCTCCAGCAGCACGGCCAGCGATTCCGCTGCATCCACGTTGTCGTCCACGATCATCACCCGCAGGGGCACGAGTTGGCCCGCTCCGGATGGATTGGTCCGGTCCGGCGCATCCTCCGGCACCGGAAAACGCCCAAGCGCGGGCAGCGAGACGGTGAATTCGCTGCCCCTGCCGGCACCCTTGCTGTGCGCATGCACCTCGCCGCCATGCAGTCCGACGATGGTGCGCACCAGTGCCAGGCCGATCCCGAGTCCGCCCTGGGCGCGATCCGGCGTGCGCTCTGCCTGGGTGAACAGCTCGAACACGTGCGGCAGCAGCGCATCGTCGATGCCGATGCCGTTATCGCTCACGCACACGCGTACCCGGCCGGCCGCCACGTCCAGCGCCAGCGTGATGTCGCCGCCTTGCGGCGTGTACTTGGCCGCGTTGTTGAGGAGGTTGGCAATCACCTGGACGAGCCGCGTGCGGTCGCCCTGCACCAGCGCGACGGGCGAGCCGGTGCGCACCGTCAGGGTGTGGTTGCGCCCTTCCAGCAGCGGCCGCACCTGCTCGACGGCGCTGGCGGCGGCCGCCTTGATGTCGACCGGCGCCATCTCCAGCTCCACCAGCCCGCGCGTGACGCGCGAGACGTCGAGCAGGTCGTCCACCAGCGCCGTCATGTGCCGCACCTGGCGGCCAATGACTTCGCTGGCGCGCTTCGTACGCGGATCGCTGTCTGCCGTCATGCGCAGCATCTCCGCCGCGGTGCTGATCGGCGCCAGCGGGTTGCGCAGCTCGTGCGCCAGCATGGCAAGGAACTCGTCCTTCTTGCGGTTTGCTTCGCGCAGTTCGAACTCGGCCTGGTACCGCTCCGTCACGTCCACCGTCACGCCGCGGATGCGCACGGGCCGCCCGTCGGCGTCGTGCTGCACCCGGCCACGGCTGTCGAGCCAGATCAGCTTGCGGTTGTCCGGCCGGGTGAAACGGACGATCGCCTGGTAGGCCCCCTGGCCCGCCAGCGCCGCACGGCGGGCGCTGGCGATCTGTTCGCGGTCGTCCGGATGGATGAACGCGGCCGCCGCGTCCATCCGCGTGGGCGAAAAACCGAGCACCGTGAGCGTATTGTCGGACTGTTCGAGCTTGCCCGTCTCTAGATCCCAGTCCCACACCACCATCTTGGCCGCGTCCATGCCGTCGCGCAGCCGCTGTTCGCTTTCGCGCTTGGCCTGCTGCGCCTCGACGCTCTCCGTGACGTCGTAACCCTGGGCGAAGATGCCGATGGTTTCGCCATGCTGGTCCTTGTACGGCTGGTAGACCAGGTCGACGTAGCGCTGCTCGATCGGCCCGCCCGGCACGCGTTGCACGGCGATGGGCCGCGCCCGCGTTTCCCACTGCTCGCCGGTGCGGTAGACCATGTCGAGGAATTCCTCGTAGCCCTGGCCCGCCACCTCCGGCAGCGCCTCCCACACCGCCTTGCCTATCAGCTCGCGGTGGCCGACCAGCTGGTAGTACGCCTCGTTTACCATTTCGAATACGTGCTTCGGTCCCATCAGCACCGCGACAAACCCGGGGGCCTGATTGAACAAGCTGCGCAGGTGTTCGCGCTCGTTGTTCAGGATGCGCGACAGCGCTTCGTGCATCTGCGCCCGGTTGAAGTTTTCCGCATTGCCGGCGACCGGCGGCGTCAGTTGCAAGGTGGCGACGCCCGACTGCGCATCGAAGCGGTACAGCTCCGTCACGTCCATCGGGTTCTGGAACACCAGCACGGGCTCGCCGTCCGGCCCGATTACCGGCGTATGCACCGTGCTCCAGTAACGCTCCTCGAAATGCACGCCGTCCGGCTTCCGGACCGCCACGGCGTAGCGCACGAACGCCGTCGTATCGGGCTCGCCCTTCGCCAGCGCGCGCAGCATCGAAGCCTTGACCTCGGCAATATTGGTCGCTTGCGGGTTGTCCGGATTCTCGGGAAACGCTTCGAAGACATAGCGGCCGACGATGTCCTCCTCGGTACGCTGGACGGAACGCAGGTAGGCGCCGCTGGCGGCAACCACCGTCAGATCAGGCGACATCACGAGGTAGGGATAGGGTGTTACACGGAACAGTGCCTGGAAGTCGGAAAGGGTCATCATCCCGGGATTGTCGCAGGTTTCGGGTGTGCTCAGCACACGACTTCGCCCCCGTTTTGCCGTGGCCTGCCGCGGGCCACTACAATAGCGCCGGGCGATTACATACAGGAGCTGCACCGTGCCGGAGATTGATCATGTCCTGCTGGTCGACGACGACCATGCGATCCGCGAGCTCGTCGCCGCCTATCTCGAAAAGCAGGGCCTGCGCTGCACGGCGGTGGCCGACGGCCGCGCCATGCGCGCGGCGCTGGCGCTGGCGACACCGGACGTCATCATCCTCGACATCATGCTGCCCGGCGACGATGGCCTGGCGCTGTGCCGCGAGCTGCGCGCGGGGCGGCACCGCGCCATTCCCGTCGTGATGCTGACGGCGCGCGACGACGAAACGGACCGTATCGTCGGCCTGGAGCTGGGCGCGGACGACTACATGGCCAAGCCGTTCGCGGCGCGCGAGCTGCTGGCGCGCCTGAAGGCCGTGCTGCGCCGCACGCGCATGCTGCCACCCAATATGCAGGTAACGGAAGCGGCCCAGGCGATCGGCTTCGGCACGTGGCGACTGGACGTGGTGGGGCGCCACCTGCTGGACGCGGACGGCGTCGAAGTATCCCTCAGCAGCGCCGAATACCGGCTGCTGCGCGTCTTTCTCGACCATCCGCAGCGGGTGCTGTCGCGCGAGCAGTTGCTGACGCTGACGCACGGCATGGATGCCGAAGCGTTCGACCGCTCCATCGACATCCTCGTCAGCCGCCTGCGCCAGCGCCTGCGCGACGATCCGCGCGAGCCGCGGTACATCAAGACACTGCGCAGCGAAGGCTACGTCCTGTCGTGCGCCGTAACGCCGCTCGGGAGCGGCGCATGAACACCCTGCCGCTCGGCAGCAGCGCACGAACCACCCCGCGGCTGGGGAGCGGCGCATGAACACCACCCTGCCGCTGGCGGACGCCGCATGAACACCACCCTGCCGCTGGCGGACGCCGCATGAACACCGCCCGGCCGCTGCTGCGCCGGCTCGTGCCGGCATCGCTGTTCGCGCGCCTGTCGCTGATCCTGCTGGCCGGGCTGGCGGCGGCGCAGCTGCTGACGACGACGGTGACGATCGACGAGCGCAACGACGTCACGATGGGCACCATGATCGACTACGTGGAAACGGACCTGCGCACGGCCGTTGCCCTGCTCGACCGCCTGCCGCCGGCCGAACGCCCGGCATGGCTGCCCCGCCTGGCGCGCGGCGGCTACCGCTTCCTGCTGACGCCGCCCGAGTCGGGCCCGCCCGTCAGCGCGCCGCACTCGCGCCGGCTGCTGGACTCCGTGACGCGGGCGCTGGCTTCGGACTACGCCTTCAGTGCCCATGCCGTGCCGGGGAAACGCGAACGGCTGCAGGTGCACGTGCGCCTGTCCGACGGCGCACCGCTGACGGTGGACTTCCTGCCGCGCCGTGGCCTGCCGCTGTCGCCGTGGCTGCCGTGGGTGCTGGCGGGCCAGCTGGCGCTGGTCGCCCTGGCCTGCTGGCTGGCCGTACGCCAGGCCACGCGGCCGCTGCGCATGCTGGCCGAGACGGCCGACGCGCTCGGTCCGGACCTGCGCCCCGTGCACATGCCGGAACATGGCCCGTCCGAAGTGGTGCGCGCGGCACGCGCCTTCAATGCCATGCAGGGGCGCATCGCCGCGTACGTGGACGAGCGCCTGCGCATGCTGGCCGCGATCTCGCACGACCTGCAGACACCCATCACGCGCATGCGCCTGCGGGTGGAGCTGATGGACGACGAAGCGCAGCAGCGGCGCCTGACGGAAGACCTGCAACAGCTGGAGGACCTGGCCCGGCAGGGCATCGGCTACGCCCGCGCGATGCACGGCAAGCCGGAGCTGGCGCGCGCGGTCGACGTGGACGACCTGCTCGACAGCCTGGTACTGGACTACCGCGACGGCGGTGCGGACGTCGCCCTGACGGGACGCTGCGGCGCGCCCGCCATGACGCGGCCGGGCGCGCTGCGCCGCGTCGTCACGAACCTGGTGGACAACGCGCTGAAATACGCCGGCGCGGCGCAGGTGGTCGTGGAATGCGATAGCGCCATCATCATCCGCGTGTTCGACCACGGCCCCGGCATACCGGCAGGCGCGCTGGAAGCGGTGTTCGAACCGTTCTACCGCGTGGAAGACTCGCGCAACCGCGATACGGGCGGCAGCGGCCTGGGACTGGCGATCGCGCGCCAGCTGGCCGCCGCGCTGGACGGCACGCTGACGTTGCACAACCGTCCCGGCGGCGGACTGGAAGCGCGCCTCGTGCTGCCGTTCAGCCGAACGTGAAGGCATAGACCGCGGCGCCCTTGTCGAGGAAGCGGATCTCGAAGCGGCGCTCGTCGACGCTTCCCGATTGCCGGATCAGCTGGTACAGCCGCGTGCCGGTGACGACGCCTTTGCCGTCGGCATCGATATCGGCGCCGTGGTCCGCTCCCGGCGCGCGCCCGTCCAGCGTGACCTGGATGCGCACCTTGCGCCCTGGCGCGCCGGCGCCCATCACCAGGTGCAGGTCGCGCGCGCCGAAGCGGTGCGCGATGCCGCTGCCCGCTTGCTGCGCCACGGCTGCTTCCGCACCGACCGTCCATGATCCGCTCAAGCCCCACTGATTCAGGCCCAGCGTGCCGACCGTGTATTGTTGCGGCGCATCCGGCCGCACCCGTTCGGGCGAGCGCAGGCCGCTGGCCTGGCGATAGCCGATGTACGTCTCGCCCGACCGCAGCCGGTTCAGGTCCGGCGCGGCCTGCTCCGCCACGGTGGCCGGCTTGACGAGATCGGCCGCCAGCGGCTTGCCGTGCGCCTCGGCCAGCAGTGCCTGGATCTGCTGTTCCAGCCTGTCGTAGCCGCCCTCGCCCACCTGGCGGTAGCGCACCTTGCCGGTCGCATCGACGAGGTAGTAGGCCGGCCATGCGTTGTTGCCCCAGGCGTCCCAGATGCGCCGGTTGCTGTCGACCGCCACGGGAAAATCGATGCCGAAGCGTTCCAGTGCCGCCGTGACATTCGTCAGATCCTGCTCGAAGCGGAACTCCGGCGTGTGCACGCCCACTACCGTCAGCCCCTGGCCGCGGTACTTGTCGGCCCAGGCCCGCACATAGGGCAAGGTGCGGATGCAGTTGATGCACGAATAGGTCCAGAAATCGACCAGCACGACCTTGCCACGCAGGCTTTGGGCCGTCAGCGGCGCGCTGTTCAGCCACGTGACTGCGCCGTCGAAACCGGGATTGGTGCGTCCTGCCGCGGAACCGGACGTGGCAATCAATGCCGCCGCCAGGCCCAGGCCACCCAGGACAGTCACGAGGAAGCGCTGCATGATGCCTCCTTATTTGTCGAGGATGACGATGGGCTGGTTCTTCTCGACCAGGTAGGTCGCCAGCTCGGCGCTCACGCCCGTGCCGACGTTCCTGGCCGAGTGCACGGCGCCGGCCGGAATGTACAGCGATTCGCCGGCCTGCAGGCGGATGGTCTTGCCGTCCATCTCGTATTCGACGCTGCCGGACAGGACATACGCGATCTCGATGCCGGGGTGCGAGTGCTTCGGGAAGGCGGCGTTGTGGGCGAAATCGACGCGGACCTGGATCGCTTCGTTCTTGCCGTCGACATCGCGGCGCACCGTCTCCGTGCGGGCGATGCCCTTGTCGTCGAATTTCTGGGCGTGGGCGGACAGCGTAGCGGCCATCAGGATGACGGCGGCGGCGGTTTTGGCGACGATGGTTTTCATGGTGTTCTCCTGTAAGGGCGGCTGCACGGTGCAGTCGCGACAGGGACCATTAGACCTTGGCGATGTGTCGGTGAAATGTCGGGATCGGGCGGTTATTCGCGGGGTTTGTGTCGGGGGCGGGGCTGGACACAATCGGAAACAAAAGGCGCTGTCCCTGACCATCGTGGGAACTTCCCTCAACAACTGCTGTCTTATTTACCGAACTACCTGGACTGAGTGTATAGCGGGGATGGCAATCGGATCAGCACGCCTGCGGGTTTCTCGCGGGCATCGCTGCGGATGGCTGAGAAATCCTGAGAAATCCCTTAATGATGGGTGACAGCGCCAAACAAAACCGCCGGGTGCAGCACGACGGTTGCATGCTGTCTCCCGGCGGGAAGCGCTTGTCAGGACTGGCGACGGCGGGTGGCAACGCCGACACCCGCAAGGCCTGCCAGGAGCATCATCCAGGTGCCCGGCTCGGGTACCGCTGCAACCGGCACCATTTCGATGCGCACGGTGACATCCCGCCACATCATGCTTGCGTAGGGTGCCGGACCTGACACCGGCGGATATCCATTGATCACCGAGTTCGTCACCAGCTCGACAAAGAAGGGTTTGCTGAACTTTTCCAGGTAATCATCATTGCCTTGGGACATGTCGACCGTGGTGCTCAGCAGCGTATCCTCGACCGGTGCCATACCATAGGACACTCCGCCGGCGAAGCCGTCACCGATGACGTACTGGCTATAGCCTATCCAATTTCCCGACTCGTCGAATACGGAGGGCTGATTTACCCGTTCCATCTCGAGATAGCCGCTCAGCGTGATCGAACTCACCGCATATCCAGCGGCAGGGGTGAAGTCCGCGGTAAAGCCATGAGCGCGGCTGATCTCCCTGTTACCAGTTTGTTCGAGGAACGTGCCTCTCGTCCAGTCCAGGCCGAGCACGGCAACCCTGCCGTTATCGGAAATCACGTTCACCGTGCTGAGCGAGGCGTTGACATGGTCGCTGTAGTTGCCCACTGTGAGATGGCTTAGCGTCACGTCCGCTGGCGCAGCAAACGCATGAGGTAGCGCGACCAGCAGCGCGACGGTGACAAGCGGGCGGTAGAAATGCATGCTAGCTCCTGTAACGATAGGGGTGGAATTACGGGATGATTACTGTGGCGTTTCGCAACCAGGTCCCGGCAGCTCGAGCGCCTTACCAAGGACTGCAACTTGGCGGGCCCTCTGATTATAAAATAACAAACAGCTTATTCGAAAGATAATTATCACCAGGCCGCCCGCCGATCCTTGCTGCGCCGTCTATATCAGGGGCGGGGCCGGTTGAACAGCGCCCTCTCAGACAATCCCCGTCAGGTAATACACGGCAATCACAAAGAATACCGCCGCCGTCTTGATGATGGTGATGCCGAAAATATCCCGGTAGGACTGCCGGTGCGTCAGCCCGGTGACCGCCAGCAGCGTGATGACGGCGCCGTTGTGCGGCAGCGTGTCCATGCCGCCGCTGGCCATGGCCACCACGCGGTGCAGCACTTCGAGCGGAATGCCGGCCGCCTGGCAGCCGGCGATGAATGTGTCGGCCATGGCCGCCAGCGCGATGCTCATGCCGCCCGACGCGGAGCCGGTGATACCGGCCAGCGACGTCACGGAAATGGCCGCGTTGACGAGCGGGTCGGGGATGCCGCGCAGCGCCTCGCTGACGGACACGAAGCCCGGCAATGCGGCAATCACGCCGCCGAAGCCGTACTCGGAAGCAGTGTTCATCGCCGCCAGCAGCGCGCCGCCCACGGCCAGCTTGGTGCCGTCCGCAAAGGACGCCCGAATGCGGCCGAACGCCGTCGCGCACACCAGCAGGATGCCCAGCAGCAGCGCCCCTTCGACGGCCCAGATGCCGACCAGCGTCTTGATCGGGGTCTCGACCGGCGCCTGCAGGCCCGGCAGCAAGCTTGAGGTCAGGCGATAGCTGTCGCCATACCAGTCGCGGATCAGCCCCGTCAGCACGAAGTTCGCCACGCCGACCAGCAGCAGCGGCGCCAGTGCCAGCAGCGGATGCGGCAGCTTGCCGCCTTCCGTCCCGCGCGGTTTGGCGACGTCGTCGCCGTAGCCCTCACCCGTCGCCATCACGGTGCGGCGGCGCCATTCCAGGTAGGCCAGGCCGACGACGACCGTCATCACGGCGCCGATCGTGCTGAGCCATGGCGCGGCCCAGCTGGTCGTCTGGAAGAACGTGGTCGGAATGATGTTCTGGATCTGCGGCGTGCCCGGCAAGGTGTCCATCGTGAACGAGAACGCACCCAGCGCGATCGCACCCGGCATCAGCCGCTTGGGGATGCCGCTTTGCCGGTACAGCTCCGCCGCGAACGGATAGACGGCAAACACGACCACGAACAGCGACACGCCGCCATACGTCAGCAGCGCGCAGACGGCCACGATGACGGCGTTGGCGCGCGACCGGCCGATATAGCGGATCGCGGCCACCACGATGGCCTCGGAGAAGCCGGCCAGCTCGACCAGCTTGCCGAACACGGCGCCCAGCAGGAAGACGGGGAAGTACAGCTTGATGAAGCCGACCATCTTCTCCATGAAGATGCCGGAAAACACGGGAGCCACGGCGGCCGGTTCCGTCAGCAGCACGGCCGCCAGCGCGGCAACAGGGGCGAACAGGATGACGCTGTAGCCACGGTAGGCGGCCAGCATCAGGAAGACGAGCGCGAAAAGGACGATCAGGAGCGACATGGGACCTCGGCTGACAGTTGTCGGAATGTTCAGCTTGCGATGCTAACGCGTTTCGTTTTGTCGTGTTCGCTCAGTAGGTGACGGGCTGCCTCGCTTGCAGTCCGATAGTCGCGCATGTCCTTCCCCGGTTGCCTGTCGCCGAATGCGGACGAGGGCGGCAGGAAGCGAATCTCCGGCCCGACGGGTCATTGCTTTCGCCGGCAGCCAGGCACTCCCGCCCGGAGCGCCGGACTGGTAAACTCGCTTCTTCACAGCAGATATTCGAGTGCGGCATGAAAAGCAGTTCAAGCGGCGGCCTGGTGTATTCCACCGATGGCGGGACCATGTGTCCCGCATGCCGTCACCCCATCCGGCAATGCGCGTGCAAGGCGAATGCCGCGCCGGGGGGCGACGGCGTCGTGCGCGTCTCGCGCCAGACCAAGGGCCGCGGCGGCAAGACCGTCACGCTTGTCAAGGGCCTGGCGCTGGACGACGTGGCGCTGGCACTGCTGGGCAAGCAGCTGCGCAGCGCTTGCGGTTCAGGCGGCACCGTGAAGGACGGCGTGATCGAAGTCCAGGGCGATCACTGCGACCTCATCATGGAAGCGCTCGTGCGGCAGGGCCACCAGCCGAAGCGCGTCGGCGGGTAACGCGACTAGCGCGGCTGCGAGTGGCCTTCCTCGGCCTGGCTCCACCCCATGTCGCGCGCGAACTTCTGCGCGAAACGCTGGTAGCCGGGCACGGTGAAATGAATCAGGTCGCGCGCCATCAGGGGCGGCCTCTGGCGCGCCCAGGCGTAGGCCTGGCCGGGGCCGCCCATCGCCTCCATCATGCTCCAGGCGCCGCAGCCCGCCGCCGCCGCCACTTCCCGCTGCGCCTGGCCGATGGCGGCATGGATGCGCGAGTAGACGAACAGGTCGATGCGGGGCGCGGGCCGGGATTTTTTGCCCTTGGCCTTCGCCCCCCTGCCCCGGTTGGCCGATTGCGGCACCAGCACGCCACGGTCTCCCGGGGCGATCAGCACGCACGCCGCATTGGGGAAAACGGAGCGCATATTGCGCACCGATTCTTCCAGCATGCGGCGGTAGCCATGGATGTCGAACGGCCTGGCGGCACCCTCGTTGGTGCCGAACTCCAGCAGCACCAGCTGGTAGTCGCGCCCGCCGAACCATGACGACAGGTAGTCCAGCTGCGCCGCCTTCCAGCTCGCCACGGTCGCGCCCGGATAGCCGAACACATCCATGACATTGCCGCCGCCACGGGCCGATTGCAGGTCGAGGCCATGGAAGCGCATGGCGCCATCGACAAGGCGCAGGTTGACGCGGGAAACCGGCTGGTCGGCCGCCAGTTCCAGCACGGCCGGTCCCGCCGCACCGTCGAGGGTGACTTCGGTCTCCGCCGCGCCATCGACGCTGATGCCAACCACGATCGGCGTGCCCGTCTGCTGGTACAGGATGCGCACGCGTTCGTACCGCGGCACGCGCCGCTCGTTGCGCAGGTCCCAGGCCAATGTGGCGCCTGCGCCCTGGCTGACCATATTGACCAGGCCCGGGCCGGGCAGGCGCGCGCCGTCCCCGCCCAGATAGCCGAGCTCGTATTTCCAGTGCGACGACACGCAGGCGCGCCGGATCGGCAGGCGCACCCCGGCGCGCCCCATTGTCGCCGGCAGCAGCACGTTGGCCACGTTGTCGGCCGGGACTTTCAGCTGGCGCGCCAGTTCGTCCGTGAAAAAGCCGGCGGCAAGGTGGCTGTCGCCCCAGATCGCGATGCGCTGCGCTCCCGCACCCGGGAGGATGCGGCCGGCTTCGGGTGAGGACGGCGGCTGGGCGGGGGGCGTCGGCGCATCGGGCTCTTCCGCCAGGGCGCGCACCGTCTCGTCGCTCGGCACCTCCAGCGGATCCGGGTTGGCAGCCGTCGGGCTGCGTTTCGCCGGCGCCTTCGGTTCGCAGGCCAGGTCGGCCACGTCGGGACGGGCCTGAACCTGCAGCAGCTTCACGGATGGTGCCGCGGCAAGGGTGCCGACGTGCAGCGCACTGGCTGCCAGCATGCCCAGTATCAGGGCCAAACGCTTGGTGGGTCGTTGCATGAATTTCCTTGGTTGATGTCAGCCCGTGGTCGGGACATGGGCCCCGCGCGCGACGGCATTGAGGCGCTGCTGCTCGGCCCGGACTTTCTCGATATACGTGGCGCTCGACGGACCGCCGCCGAAATAGAAACGCAGGCCTTCCGCCTCCGAGCCGCCGCGCAGCCGGACGCAGTCGCGCAGGATCTCGGCCCCCACGCGCAGGCTGACCATCGGATCGACAAAGGCGGACTTGCCGCCAAACTTCTCGTATCGACCGGAATGCACCTGCGGCATGACCTGCATCAGCCCCTGCGCCCCCGCCTGGCTTTCGATATACGGGTGAAAATTCGACTCGATCGCCATCACGGCGATCAGCAGATTGGGCGAGAGGCCGTACTTCCTGCCCAGGATATCGGCCTCGGCGACGAGCGGCGCAATGGCGTCCGGCGCGACACCATACCGGACGCCGATCCAGCGCGCAACCGCGGCCTGGGCGCCGGTAACGCTGCGCGGCGCGGGCATGGCAGCCGCCACGGCCGCGGTATCGCCGGTTGCCGGCTTGCCCTGCGCTTCCTGCGCCGTCGCGCCGGCGGCATTGCTGCGCGCGCTCCACCTGTTGAGGCTGTCAGGATGGCGCCATGCGTACAGCAAACCTGCCAGCGCGAGCACGCCGATGACCTGGACCAGCCGTACTACGCTGCGCATCGCCATCGCTCCTCTCGACAGCAGGCGTTAGACGCCCGGCGTGCCCTGCTCGGCGCCCTGCT
This sequence comes from Pseudoduganella plicata, assembly GCF_004421005.1. NCBI lineage: Bacteria > Pseudomonadati > Pseudomonadota > Betaproteobacteria > Burkholderiales > Oxalobacteraceae > Pseudoduganella > Pseudoduganella plicata. The sequence goes on along the minus strand of NZ_CP038026.1, from coordinate 5,571,944 downwards.
CGCCTGCCGCAGCGGCGGGTGCCTCCTGCACCGCCGTTTGCGCATGCTTCGCCCGGCCGTGCGCCGGCGCCGGCGTATCGGCCTGCATGCGCCCGGACTTGTGCGCCAGCCGTGTCGATTCCGGCAGCGCTTCCCCACCCGTAGCCTGCTGAATCTGCGCAGTCAGCGCCAGGATGCCGCGCCGGGTCAGGTGGATGCCGTCCTTGACGAAATATTCGGGCCGGCCGTCCGAGACGCGGCTCCAGTCCAGCAGGTGCGTATTGGGGAACGCCGCCGTCATGCGCCGGATGAGTTCGTTATTCGGCCCCGTCCAGCGGCGGTCCGCGTGCACGTTCACCAGGATCACCGACTTGCAGATGGCCAGTTCCGTCAGCAGTTCGTGGAACTGCCCTTCGTTGATGTAGCCGTTGGTGCCCAGGTGAACGAGTACGGTCGAGGAACTGTTCAGCTTGCCCTGCCATTCGCGGATCGCCTTCAGACCGTGGCTGGCCTGGCGTCCCACTGCCGCATCCACCTGGATGCCGGGGATGCTGTCCTTCAGATGCTCCCTGGCCCCCAGCAGGACGGAGTCGCCCAGCGCGTACAGATGGTCGCCGCCTGCGATGCGGATGACGGGCTCTTCGGGCGGCGCGACCGGGTCGGCCGGCGCGGGAGCGGCTTCCGGCGCTGCCGGCGGCATCGGCGCGGCAGGGACGGCATGGGCCGCCGGTTCGACCGGCGGCAGCGACGCGGCAGCCGTCATCGTGACCGGCGCCGCAACCTCCGTCCGGACGATCGCCACGGAGAAACCGACCGCGATGATGGCATACACGGCGAGGCATGCGACCTTGGGCACGTCGCCCGCCTTTTTCATGTCATAGCGGATCGCCGGCACCTCGACGCAGCGGTACATCGCCTCGGAAGCAACCAGGACGATGGCCAGCGCCGCCGCCAGTACCGGCCACCGGGAAAAGTCCGTGTAGCCGAGCAATCGCATCCACACGAACACCAGCCAGTGCACGAGATAGAGCGAATACGAGCGCAGTCCGAACCATTGGATGACGGGGGTGCGCAGCAGCACCGAGACGAAAAAGGAACGGTCGCCCATCGTGGCGTACGCCACCACGCAGGTCAGGAACGGCACCATCAGGAACGCGCCGCGGTACAGCCGGGGGTCAGACGTGTTCATCGTCATGGCCATGACGCCCAGCAGTGCCAGCGCGGCCAGCGCCGCGCCGCGCCAGAACAGCCGCGCCGCGGTACCCTTCTGCGCCGCCGCCCACGGGTTCCAGAAGCACGCCAGCGCCGCGCCCAGGAACAGCCCCATCGAGTGGGTGTCGGTGCCCAGGTAGATGCGGTTCTGGTCCGTCGCGTCCGCGTTCAGTTCGTACAGGTGCCACATCCACGCCGTGCTGGCGATGGTGCCAATCAGCGCCAGCGCGCCGGCCACCTTGGGCCCGTCGCGCTTGACGACCGGGTACAGCAGCGGCGGCAGGATCAGGTAGAACTGCTCCTCGATCGCCAGCGACCACAGGTGGCGCAGCACGTGCGGCGTCGTATCGAAATAATCCTGCTGCTGCCAGATCTGCCACCAGTTCGACAGGTAGGCAAAGGCTGCCGGGGTATCGGCGATGAATCTGTCCAGCGCGTCGCGCGACAGCGCCGCCGTGCCCAGGAAGGCGATGACGATCAGGCCCAATACAGGCGGCATCAGCCGCTTCAGGCGCCGGAAATAAAAGTTCAGGAACTGGAAATCGCCCTCGCTGCGGTATTCCTTCAGCAGCATCGCCGTGATGATGAAGCCGGAGATGGTGAAGAACATGTCGACGCCGAAAAAGCCGGCGTTGAACAGGTCCGTGATATCGCAATGGAACAGGATGACGGAGACGACCGCCAGGGCGCGCAGGCCATCGAGTTCGGTGAAGCGGGAATTGCCGGTGTGGGCTTTGGAAGGCGACATTGAAGTGTGTCGGTCAGCGTTGAGGGATTTTGAAGGGGAAGGAACGGGCGAACAGGCGGCCGCTTACTTCATAGCCGCGGGCCGTCATGTGCGTCAGGTCGGGCTGCATCAGCGGCGGGTTCGTGCGCGTCCAGCGCACCGCCGTGCCGGGTCCGCCGGTCTCGCCCTGCCAGTCCCAGAAGCCGCAGCGCGACGCCACGGCCGCCCGTTGCTGGGCCAGGGCGATGCGGTGATGGATCTCCGCATACTTCATCGGGCCACCGGCCCCGCTGCCGACGACGCCGCGGTCGGGCGGACCGATCAGGATGCAGCGGGCATGCGGCTGGAAGCGCCGCAGCCGCGCGAGGCTGGCGCGCAGGCTGTCGGCATACGCCGCCGCATTGAACGATGGGCTGGCGCCCTCGTTGGTGCCATACTGGATCAGGATCAGGTCGTAGGCCGGGGCGGCCTGCGTCAGCCGCGCGTCGACATAATTCCAGCCGCGCAGCTGGGCTCCCGGCACGCTGAACGTGTCGAGCACCACGTTCGGTGCATTCCGGTAGCGTGGACGGAAACCGTGCACCTTGATCTGGCCGGACACCAGCCGCATCGCGATCGTCGCCATCGGCACTTCCGGCATGATGCGCAATGTGCCGGCATCCGTGCGGCTGAGCGGAATCAGCTGCTCCGCGCCGCCGTCCACGGCCACGCCGAGCAGCAGCGAGCTGTCCGGCGCCGGTTTGTCGTACTGGATGTCGAGCTGCGTGACGCGCGAGTCCGGCTGCAGGTAACGGAAGTCCATATGGATGACGTCGCCCGGCGTGGAGGACTCCATGCTGAGCATGCCTTCGGAAAATCCCGGCGTGCCGCCCTTTTCCTTGTACGCGTAGGCGGTCTTCCAGCCGCCGGTAGCGCAAGAGTGTTTCAACGGCAGGTTCAGGCCGGGCACCTTGATGCCGGCCTGGATAAAGGACGGCGTGGTTTTCCCGATGCCACCTGTTTTAAGCGCCGCATCGATGAAGTTTCTCGCCGACGTCAGGCTGTCTCCCCAGATGGCGATTTTATAGGCGGCGGCCGCCGGTGCGGCTTGTGCTTCCGGTCCCGTGGTCCAGGTAAATGCCGCGTCGCTGGCTTCTTGCGCCGGCAGGTTGGTGCATTCCGTTGCCGGTGCGGCGTTCGCGAGCTGGAGCGTCGTTGCCGCCAGCAATGCAATCAGGCCCCGGATTTGCTTGCTCGTTTTCTGATCAGGGCGGGAGTAAAGACCGGCGCGGTGCATTGGATCGGCGGCTTTCCTGTACGGCGCACGCCCTGATGGGGTTTTGATGGACAGTTAAAAATGATCTGGTGCATCGGCAGTCAATTCGGCGACTTGATGCCAGTCAGCCCGGAATAATATCCAATTGGAAATTCTTTGTAAAGCATTCAACTCGCCATCACCAATATTATTGCCGAGTGCGAATAATATATTTTTAACATGTGACATTTGGTGAGATTGCCGGTGCAGGCGCTACCGTCCTGCGAGCCCGCCGGGATGCTGCTCCACCACCAATAGAACATAAAAGGAACCTGCCCTGTTTCGGCGAACTTATTGATGTCGCCTACGGCTCTTTGCGCTCCCACGCGGGGTTTACAGGCCATCGGCCAGATATCTTCAAACCGTCTTTTTTCAATACTCACACCGGCTTTTCGGATAGCGGTGCAAAACAAATCCCGCGCACCTGCACTCGCTCAGTCGTCGGCACGTTTGAAATGGGAATTGAGGCGTTCGCCTCCGCTATACGGGGAGATGCGGGGAGATGCGACGGTATGGGTACCGGGACATATACGGGAAAACCCATACGTTCGGTCGCCAGCCCGACTGCATCGCTTGATGGGGAAACGGACGATAAACGCAGGCCGGCTCGGGCCGGCCCTGGCGACTTTACATCGGGTCAGCCTTGCAAGGCGGCGCCGCGCCGGCGGCGCACCGCCGCCGCCGTCAACGCCGCACCAACCAGCAACATCGACCACGTCGCCGGTTCCGGCACAGGCGATATCGTGTATTGCAGCGAGGTCGGAATGCCGTAAATGCGGCCCAGCTGACGTCCCTGATCGAGCGTGAGCAGCGTGATCACCGCCTCGTGCTTGGTTGTCAGCCGGGTGTCGATGTCGACCGTATCGAGCACGTGCTCAGCGGGATAAAACGCCGAGGGCAGCTCGAAATTGTGGACAAAGATGATTCTGGTGTTGGCGATCGGCTCATAGTTGAACGACGCACCGATACTGATGAAGGTGCGATCGTGGTCGAAACCGGTATCCCGTGCGAAGAAGATGGACGTTTTCCCGGTTCCGGAAAGCTGATGGGTGATGCCTGCGTGAGTAAAGGTGGCCACGATCTCGGCACTTCCCGCGTTGATTTGCTCGGACTGCTCGCCGACGAACGGCACCGCATCGAATGTGGTCTGGAAGCTCAATTCATAGGCGCTGCCATCGACAAAGGGCGTATCGCCGAAGACCTGCGGCATGGTCGAGTTATACAGAATCCCCGAGCTGCTGGTGTTGATCGTTACCGGCGCCGCGGCGGCGGCCAGGCAAACGGTCGATAAAACCACCGTGGCTGTGCTGCTTATCGCACGCCGGATCGGACGGCGCGCGAGGCGGAGCCGACCGCTTCGCAGGATTGCCGGCGCAGCAAGTACCGCGAGACCCAGCATCAGCAGCATCCATGCGGCCGGTTCCGGTACCGGGCTTGTGACCTGGGCAGGGGCCGGAGCGGTGATCTCATAATATAGCGACGTCGGCACCCCACTGATGCGACCTGTCAGCAGGCCATCGCTGTCGCGCATGAAAATGGTGATCTCCCGCTCGGTTGTAAACGGATTATTCAGCGTTACCGGATCGAGCCCGCCGGCAGCCGGATAGTAAATGCTGGGCAGCTTGAATCCATGCGTGAAAGACAGTGTCGAGTTCTCCAGCCCAGGCATTGGCAGTACTGCCGCTCCACTGAAGAAATCCCTTGGCGACCAGTTCTGGCCGGGCAGATAGAACAGGGACAGCAATCCGGTTCCGCTGAAGTGGTAGCTTTTGCCTCCGACCCCGAACGTTACGTCGATTGCCGCGCCCTCGATGTCTGTGTCGAGTGGACCGTGCGGAAGACTGGCGGGGACACTGAACGTGCTGGTGACGTTGAGCGTGTAGGCAGCGCCATCGGCCAGTGTGGCATCTGCAAACAAAGCGGGCATGAAAGAGTCGAACAGGACGCCGGACGTTCGCGTGGTAACCGACATGGTTTGCGCTTGAACGAGTCCGACCCAGCTCAGCATCAGTATCAGCGCGATACGTAATATAGAAGGCATTTCAACTCCCTTAGAATGAACAACCATTGGAATAAGAGTTGGTTATTTTGCAGCATTTTGACGGGGCGCGGCAAAGTGCTGATCCAAACGTTGCACGTTGTTCATTGCATATTGCTAGTCGATTTGAAATTTCCGGTGCAGCTGTAAAGGCACGCCAGCTGTAACGTCAAGACACTTATCACCGAGATCGTCGCCTGCCACACTGGATTCATCGGGCGACACGCGATACAGCCGTCCGAATCCTCAGGCCACGCTTTCAAGGAGATGCAATTATCGTCCCATCGCAAGCGGCGGCTGTGCGCCGTCTTGAGCCGATAAGCAGGAAGCGAGATGATGCTTGCCACACCGCTGGGAAGCGGAGTTCAGCCGGCCAGCTTGGCGGCACAGTTCCAGGGCAGGAAGTCGTCGACGCGGTTCACAGGATGATCGGCGATGTGCGTCAGCACATGGCGCAACCAGGCTTCGGGGTCGATGCCGTTCAGCCTGGCCGTTCCGATCAGCCCATACATGGCCGCAGCGCGTTCGCCACCGCCGTCGGCGCCGGCAAACAGATAGTTGCGCCGGCCCAGCGCGACGCCGCGCAGCGCCCGCTCGGCGGCCGAGTTGTCGATCTCGATGCGGCCGTCGTTGGCATAACGAGTCAGCGCCGGCCACAGCTTGAGGGCATAAAGGATCGCCGCTGCCGTATCGGATTTTCGCGACAGTGTGGAGAGCGTGGCGTGCAGCCAGCGCTCCAGCTCGGCGAGCAGCGGTTTCGCTTGCAGTTGGCGTGCAGCACGACGTTCGTCAGGAGGCTTGCCACGGATGGATTCTTCGATGGCATACAGCTCGCCGATCGGCGCAGTGCCTCGGTAGTGAGCGGTGTCGGGCGTGCCACATGCAAGTCATAAAACTTGCGCCGTGCGTGTGCCCAGCAAGCTGCCTCGACGACGCGGCCGGTTTCGTAGACGGCATTGAAGCCGGCATAGGCATCGGCCTGCAGCACGCCGTGGAAGCTGGCCAGGTGAGCCTGTGGATGCTCGCCCTTGCGGTCCGGCGAGTAGGCAAACCACACGGCTGGGGGCGTGGTATCACCGCTGGCGCGGTCGTCACGCACATAGGTCCACAGGCGTGTCGTGCGTGTTTTCCATTGCCCGGTGCCAGCACCGGCGGCGGCGTATCATCTGCATGCAACTTGGTGCCAGCAAAGACGTGGCGGCGCAGCACGTCGACCAGTGGGCGCAGCAGCGTGCCGGCGGCACCGACCCAGCTGGCCAGCAGACTGCGTTCGAGCTCCACGCCTTCGCGGGCATAGATGACGCTCTGGCGGTAAAGCGGCAGGTGATCGGCATACTTCGCCACCAGAACATGGGCCAGCAGCCCGGGGCCGGCGATGCCGCGTTCGATGGGGCGGCTGGCCGCCGGGGCTTGCATGATCGTGTCGCAGCAGGCGCATGCCAGCTTGGGTCGCACGTGGCGGATCATGCGGAAGCTGGCCGGTACATACTCCAGCTGTTCCGAGACATCTTCCCCGAGGTATTTCAGGTTCCCGCCGCAGTCCGGACATGCATCGTTGCCCGGCCGCTGCACCCGTTCTTCACGCGGCAGATGCGGTGGCAGCGGCATGCGTTCAGCCTTCTTGCAGTCCACCACAGCACCTTGATCAGATCACCGCGGCGTCCCGGAAAACAAACACATGGCCGCTGTACAGATCTTCCTCCAGGGCTGTCTGCACTTTTGATGCCAGGCCGTTGAAGCCCGAGCGCATATCGGTGACACCAGCCGCAAGCCAAATGCGAGTTCCTGCAGGCAGACCGATCATCCGCGCAGCCCTTTCAGCACCGCAGCCAGCGTTGCAGGATCGGGCCGGCCTTGGATGCGCATCGTGGCTTTGGTCAGCCGGATTTCGATCACGCCGTCCCAGCGCTGATCGCTCACGCCAAGTTGCGGCGGTATCGTTGGAGCCAATGTCACCGCGACCAGCCCTGGCTGATCGAACAGGCCGGCGCGCGACTGACGCCGCCATTTGAACACCATGTTCGTATTCAAATCATGCTGCAGGGCCAACTGTGCCACCGACAATCCCGGTTCGCACGCCAGCTGCGCCAGCTTCCGCTTGAACTCCAGCGGGTAGTTCGGGCTGCGCCGGCGTCGGCCGTGTTCAACTTCACTCTCCAAGATAGTCCCCACCAAAATTTAGTGGGGACTATCTTCGCGACTGGGGCTATTCGGTGTCTAGACGGTGCGGGCTTTACGCTTACGTCCCATCGAATCCAGAAATGCATGATGTGCTCAGGGCATTTCATGCCGTTTCCGATACCGGCACGCTCAGTTACTATGCGTGCCCTGTCGACCCCACCAGCACTGACGGACTGATTCGCTCTCACTTCAAGGGTATCGCATCATTCGCCGGGAAGCTCATTTTCACCCACACGAATCTCGCTGGCGACGGGGCATTCGGCAAATACCTCATCGCGGACAAACCGGACGCCGGTGCCCAAGGCACTGTCGATGCGACCTTTGAAACGCAACCCGAAGGGTGGTGCCACCCGTGCTCCGCGCAGGCTTGTGGCAGTTTCATGGCCATGGGCATTCAGGAGGCCGAAGACAGCTCCTCGTCCCTCATCCAGATCTGCGATCTGCAAAACACGCAGGACAAGCAGCGGATGGTTGTCCTGAGCAGTTTTGCCGTCGACGGGGGAATCAACGGCGTCGGCATGACGCGGGAAGTAGGGCCAGACGGGCGCTATCTGGTCGCCGGCGTCAACGGCAACAGCCTGACCCTGTACCGTTCGGCCAGCAGCACGCTGCTGCCGGGGCAGATCGATTTTGCGCCGGTTTATCACACATACCAATTTGCCGAATCGGGCGCGGGCCTGGCGCTGGTCACGCAGACCGACGGCCGGATCTTCCTGTTCACGCTGAATGCCGATGACGACGGCGCGCATAACGAGATGTGTTTGTACAGCATCGACCTGGCCGCCGGAATCCCGCTGAGCAAGCTGGCCCAGCGTGCCATGACCGTACCGGGAGTGAGCCAATCGTTGACCGACGCGCTGAGCTACATGCTCAACAATCAGACACCGCTGGGGCAACGCGGTGATTCTGTTGCTGTGGTCAGTTGCCGAGACCTTCATGAACAGCAGCTTCCGCTGGGGCAAGGGTCTCGCGATCACATCGCCCGACTCGGTCACGGTCTACGCCTCCGACCGCAATGTGCTGCCGCTGTCACATACGACGCCGGCGCGCCAGGACTTCTCGCTGGTGGCGTGGAGCTGACGGCCGCCGGCGCGGCTGTCCGGGTTCAATGCGGATGCCGATGATGGATATCGGGCGTATGCGCATGGGCGTGCGTGATCGGTTCGTGCCGATGCGAATGTGCATGGGGCGCATGCCCGTTCCAATCGTCCGCGTGCTCATGGCGGTGGTGCTCGTCGTGCACGTGCTCGTGGCTGTGCTCGAGCGGTTCGTGCGTGTGCTTGTGCTCGTGATGCTCGGTCAGGTGCAGCCAGATGCCGGCGGCCATCAGTGCGCTGGCGAGCCAGAACGAGCCAGCGGGCGTTTCCCGCAACAGCAGCGAGGACAGTGCCGCGCCGACAAACGGCGCGGCCAAAAAATAGGCGCCCGTGCGCGCGGTGCCGAGGTGACGCAGCGCCAGCACGAACAGCACCAGGCTCAGGCCATAGCCGCAGAAGCCGACCAAGGCTGCGCCGACAGCCGGCCACGCCGCCGGCAGTTGCTGGCCCGTCGCCAGTGCGATGGCGAGATTGACGGCGCCGGCGACGAGGCCTTTCACGGCGGCGATCTGCACGGCGTCGCTGGCCGAGATCTTGCGCGTCAGGTTGTTGTCGATCGCCCAGCACAGGCACGCCGCGACAATCGCCGGCACGCCCCAGGACGACGCCAGCGCGTTGGCTGCCACGCGAGCAGCACGCCCCCTGCAACGATGAGCACCATGCCGGCAAAGATGCGACGATCGAAGCTCTCGCGGAACGCGAACCATGCCAGCAGTGCCGTAAGGACCCCTTCGACGTTGAGCAGCAGCGAAGCCGTGGATGCCGGCGTATGCACCAGTCCAGTCATCAGCAGCACCGGACCGGCAACGCCGCAAAACGCCACCGCGCCGGCCAGCCACGGCGCATCGGCACGCGTCAGGCTGGCCTGCCCGCTGGCGGGCCTGGCCAGGCGGCGCAGCACCAGCCACGCGGCCAGGCCCAGGCCGCTGCCCAGGTACAGCACGGCCGCCAGCGTCCATGGCGACATGCTGCCCAGCAGCAGCTTGGATATCGGGGTGCTTGCGCCGAACGTGACGGCGGCCAGCAGTGCGTACACAACGCCTTGTCGCATGATGCATCTCCAGCTTGGCCGGCGGGCGCACGCCCGCCGGCACGGCCGCTTACCTGATGGCGAAACGAACGCTGACAGCCTGCCTGTTCGGCAGCGTCACCCGCGCCATGACCTTGTTGCCCGCTTCGAGCTTCACGTCATCCTTGGCGACCAGCGTATTGCCGGCGCCAGCGGCCAGCGTCGTTTCGGACTTGCGCGTGCCCTTCAGGACCGTCAGCGTCCCGCTGGCGCCCGCCGTCGTCATGGGCTTGCCATGGTCATCGACATGGATCGTTACCTTGCCTTCCTTGTTGACCAGTTCGAACGACAGGTCGCCCGCGCTCCTGACAATGCCGCCGTGCCTGGCCGGGCTCTCGTGGGCGGTTGCGGGTGCGCCGATGGCCATTGCCAGGCCGAAGGCCATCATTGCTGCGATTTTTTTCATTGGGTGCTCCATTGCGTTAAGTGATGCGGCGGACTTGTGGCGCCGCGCTTGAACCGATCAATCCGAATCAATAACTTTCCTCGCCAGTGCGCGCCAGTATGTCCGTCAACGGCTTGCGCCCCACCAGCCAGAAGATCAATGGCGTCAGCAGCGAATCGAGCAGGGTCGAGCTGACCAGGCCGCCGAAGATCACCACCGCGACCGGGTGCAGGATTTCCTTGCCCGGCGCGTCCGCCGCCAGCAACAGCGGCACCAGTGCGAAGGCCGCGACCAGTGCCGTCATCAATACGGGCGTGAGCCGTTCCAGCGAACCGCGCACGATCATCGGCCAGCCAAAGGTCTCGCCCTCGAACTTGCACAGGTTGATGTAGTGGCTGATCTTCAGGATGCCGTTGCGCGTGGCGATACCCGCCAGCGTGATAAACCCGACCATCGACGCAACCGACAGCGACACCCCGGCCAGCCACATCGCCGCCACGCTGCCGACCAGCGCAAACGGGATGTTGGCCATGATCACGGCCGCCAGGATGGCGGAACGATAGCGCGTGTACAGCACCAGGAAGATCAGCCCCAGCGACGCCAGCGACAGTCCGACGATCAGCCGCTGCGCCGCCTCCTGCGCCTGGAACTGGCCTTCGATGCTGATGAAATAGCCGCCCGGCAGCGACGTGGCAGCGACCGCACCGCGCACGTCGTCCACGATGCGCGACATGCTGGAGCCATCCGTGTTTGCATACACGACGATGCGGCGTCGCCCGTTCTCGCGACCGATCTGGTTCGGCCCGTCGCTTTCCTCGACGGTGGCGATGGACGACAGCGGCAGCCGCCCTGCCGGCGTGTCCAGCATCAGGCGCTCCAGGTCCTGCGGCGTGCGCTGCGCATCGGCCAGCCGCACCACCAGGTCGTAGCGGCGCGCGCCGTCGATCACCTGCGTCACCTTGGTACCCTCGGACAGGGCCTCGATCGACGCCAGCACCTGCCCTGCCGACAGGCCGGACTGCGCCGCCTTGCGGTAGTCGACACGGACCGTGATCTGCGGGATCAGCACCAGGCGCTCCACCGACAAGTCGACCAGCCCCGGCACGCCATCCAGCCGCGTGCGCAGCGCTTCGGCCAGGCCGCGCAGCGTGTCGATGTCGTCGCCATAGATTTTCAGCGCGATCTGCGCGCGCACGCCCGAGAGCAGGTGATCGAGCCGGTGCGAGATCGGCTGGCCGATCGCCACCGAGGCCGGGATGACGGACAGCTGCGAGCGGATCGCCGCCATCACCTCCTCGCGCGAGCGCTCCGACGGCTTCAGGTCCACGTCGATCTCGGACGAGTGCACGCCTTCGGCATGTTCGTCCAGTTCCGCGCGGCCGGTGCGGCGGCCCACTTTGATCACTTCCGGTACCTGCCTGACCAGCGTCTCGGCCAGCGCGCCCATCCGGTTCGCTTCGGCCAGCGACGTGCCGGGCGTGAACGTCATGCCCATCACCAGCGAGCCCTCGTTGAACGCGGGCAGGAACGCCCGTGGGAAGAACGGTACCGACGCCGCCGCAACCACCACGGCAACGATGGCAACGGCCAGCACGCCACGCGCGCGCGGCAGGGACCAGTGCAGCAGCATTTCGTCATGCCGCTTGAGCCAGCGCACCACTGCACTGTCGCCATGGTGCAGGCGCTTCATGCGCGGCAGCAGCACCATCGAGAGTACGGGCGTGACCGTCATCGACACCAGCATCGATGCCAGGATCGACGTGATGTAGGCGATGCCCAGCGGCGCGAACAGCCGCCCCTCGATACCGGGCAAGGCGAACAGCGGCACGAACACCAGCACCACGATGACCGTCGCGTAGACGATGCCGGACCGGACTTCGACCGAGGCATGCCAGATCGTCTCCAGCACGGAGGTACCCTCCGGCCGCTGGCGCAAGCGGCGCAGGATGTTCTCGACGTCGACCACGGCATCGTCCACCAGCTCGCCAATGGCAATGGCAAGGCCGCCCAGGGTCATCACGTTGATCGATTGCCCCAGCAGGTGGAAGGCCAGCGCGGTGACGGCCAGCGACAGCGGAATCGCCACCAGCGAGATCACCGTGGTGCGTGCGCTGAGCAGGAACGCGAACAGCACGACTGCGACCAGGATGGCGCCGTCGCGCAGCGCCTCGACCACGTTGCCGATCGACGTTTCAATGAAGTCGGCCTGCCGGAACAGCACTTCGGGCGCCGAGAGCCCGGCGGGCAGGCCCTGGCGCAGCTCGGCCAGCGCCGTCTCGATCTGGCGGGTGAGCCGCACCGTGTCGCCGGTCGGCTGCTTCTGCACGCTGACGATCACCGCCGGCAGCCCGTTCATGCCCGCATCGCCACGCTTGAATGCGGGGGCATAGCGCACCTGCGCCACCTGCTCCAGCAGCACCGGCGTGCCGTTGCGGTATGCCACCGGCAGCCCGCGGGCATCTTCAAGACGCGTGGTGCGCCCCAGGTTGCGGATCAGGTATTCGCGGCTGTTCAGGTCGATGAAACCGCCGCTGGTGTTCGACGCGAAGCCTTGCAGCGCGCCGGTCAGCTGCCCCAGCGTGATGCCGTACTGCGCCATGCGCGTGGTGTCGGGCTCGATGCGCAACTGGCGCACGTCGCCACCGATCGGGATCACCTGCGCGACGCCGGGGATCGACAGCAGGCGCGGACGCAGCACGAAGTCGGCATACTCGCGCGCCTTCATCGGATCGGTTTTTGTCAGGTCGATGGGCAGCGCGATCAGCATGATCTCGCCCATGATCGACGACACCGGCCCCATGGCCGGATTGACGCCGGCAGGCAGTTGTTCGCGCACCAGCGACAGCCGCTCGGCGACGAGCTGGCGGTTGCGGTACACGTCGGTGTTCCAGTCGAATTCCGCATAGACGATCGACAGGCCGACGCCGGAAACGGAGCGCACGCGCGTCACGCCGGGCATGCCGTTCAGGCTTGTCTCCAGCGGGAACGACACCAGCTGCTCGACTTCCTCGGGCGCCATGCCGCCGGCCTCCGTCAGCACGGTGACGACCGGCTTGTTCAGGTCGGGGAACACGTCGATCGGCGTACGCTGTGCCGTGAAGCCGCCATACACCATCAGCAGAACGGCGGCTGCCAGCACGAGCAGCCGGTTGTGCAGGCTGAAACGAACGATTGCATTGAACATGGCGTTACCGGATCTGGTTGATCAACGCCGCGCCGGACACCACCACGCGGTTCTCCGCGGACAGGCCACGCGTGACAACGATCGTGTGGGCATCGAGCGGACACGCCTCCACCGGCTGCGCAATGAAGCGCATCGTCCCGGACTTGATCCACACCACCGGCTCGTTGGCCGGATTGCGCACCAGGGCGGCGGCCGGCAGGACGATGCCCTTGACGGTCGTCTTCAGCTTCGCCAGCACCGATACCGGCTGGCCCACCGCCAGCGGCAAGGCCGGGCCGGTGGCGCGGAAGGTGATCGGCAAGGCGCCGTCGCGCAGGCTGCGTCCCCCGCCGACCAGCACCAGCTGCGCATCAGGGGCCGCCGGCAGCGAGGCCGCGGCGATGCGCGAGGCGAGCGTGACGTCGGGCGTGCTCGCCTCGACCAGCGCGCGCGCCGGGTCGATCACCTCGAACAGCACGTCGCGCGCCTCGACGATCTGGCCGGCCAGCACCTGGGCGCTGGCGACGACGCCATCCGCCGGCGACACGATGGCCTCAGTGCCGCGCACCGTGCCCGCCACCGCCTTCTGCCGGCCGGCCAGGCTGGCCAGCTCGGCGCGCGCGGCGTCGATCTCCTTTGCCGGCACCGTGCCTTCCAGCGATTCGAGCCGGGCCACCCGGCGCTCGGCCAGCGCGCGCATGGCACGCAGGTCGGCCAGCGTGGCTTCCTGGTTGCCGCGCTCCACCGCGCTGGCTACTGGCGCCAGCTTTGCCAGCACCTGCCCCTTGCGGACGGCCTGCCCCGCCGTCGGCAAGCCTTGCGGACCGGGCACGATGCGGCCGGCAAACGGCGCCTGCACGCGGCCGCCCGCGTTCGGGTCGATGGCGACCTTGCCGTTCAGTTCGACCGTTTGCGGGTGTTCGCCTTCCGCCACCTTGACGGTGCGGATCGCCATGCGGCGCTGGGCCAGCTTGGGCACGTTGACGCTGCCGTCCGGTAGGCGGGCCAGGCCGCTGACGGACGCTGTCCCCTGCCCGTCCAGGTGTTCGCCATTCGGGCCATGGGCGCCGGGAGACGCGTGGACGTTGTGCATGCCGAGCAGCGCCAGGGCGACCGCGGCGGGGAATCGATGCCAGCTCATGCCCGCACCTCCTGCGCGCGGCGACGACGTGCGCGCAGCACCAGCGTGGCCGGAATCGCGAGCACTGGCACGGCGCCGAGCCACCACCAGCGGCGCTCATGGTCGTGACCATGCCCGTTAGCGGCAGCAGCCGGCACGTCCAGCGTGCCTTCCAGCAGGTCGCTCTCGCCACCGGCCGTGAACGTAAACAGCAGCGCATGCTTGCCGGGTACCGACAGCGCCTGCAGGAGCTTCTCGTCGTCGATCGCGTAGTCGCCGACATCGGCATGGAACTTCGCGCGCGCCTTGAGGTGCTTGTACTCCACTTCCAGGGTACCGCCGAGGACAGGTTCGTTGGTCTCGTAACGGTCGATCAGCACGGACAGCTCGCCGCCGGACAGGTGGCCAACCAGCTCGAACAGCTCGGTAAATGTCTCGACACGCGGCACGCTGCCCGACGTGTTGGTCGCGGCAGGGCCGTCGAGGTGCTCGCCATTGGGCCCGTGGGCGCCGGGCGACGCGTGCGCGGGCATGGCGACAGCCAGCGCAAGCAGTAAAACAATAAGGGTCTTCATGGGAGGATTCCGGAGGCCTGGTTCATCTGGGAGTGGGCAAGTGCCAGTGCGATGCGCTGCTGGCGCACCGCCACTTCGGCTTCATGGGTCAGCGCGCGCGAACGCAGCAGGTCCGCCAGCGGCTTTTCGCCCTGCCGGAACGCGTGCTCGAACAACGCGGTGTGCTCGCGCAGCGCGGCGGCGCGGGCGGTGGCGGCATCCAGCGCGGCACGCGCATTGGTCAACTGGTCCTGCGCGAGCGCCAGGTCGCTGTCGACGATGGCCTCCGTTTGCGCCAGCTCCGCGGAAGCTGTCGCCAGTTGCGTGCCCGCCAGCGCTTCGGCCGGACGGTTGCGCAGCTTGCCGGACAGTGGAATCTGCAGCGCGATACCGATGCTGCGGTCGGCGTCCGGCATGATGCCGTCGCGCTCGCGCCGCATCGACAGCGCCACCGTCGGCGCAGCCTGCCGGCTGGCCGATGCCAGTTCGACGGCCGCGCGCGCACGCGTCGCCGCGGCCTGCGCCGCCCGCAGGCGTGCATGGTCCGTTGCGGTCGTCGCGGCCGGCAGCGGTTCGGGTTCCATGTCGGGCAGCGCGGCGGCGCCCGTCAACAGGCGAAAACGGGCCAGCGCCTCGCCGGCCCGACCCCGCGCCAGGGCGAGATCGGTGGTGGCCGCCAGCAGTTCCTGCTTCGCCAGCAGCGCGTCGCTGCGGGCCAGGTCGCCCGCCTTGACGCGGCGGTCGACATCGTCCGCCAGATCTTCCACATGGTGCAGGTGGTCGCTTTTCTCGGCCAGCACCTCGCGGGCGGCAGCCGCTTCCCACAGCCGGGCACGCACCTCGCCGGCAATGGCGAGCCGTGCATGCAACAGCTGGGCATCCAGCTCCTGGTCGGCCCGTTCCGCAAGCTGACGGCGCGCGCCGTGCTGGCCAGGCAGCACGATGGGTGCGGACAGCGACAGTTCCGTCTCCCGGGCGTTACGCCGGTCGGTCCAGCGATCCGAGCGCTCGGATAGGCCAAGGGTGGGTGCGGCGGCCAGCCACGAGGCGGCAAGGTCGCGCGAGGCGGCGGTTTCATGGCGGCGCGCCATCAGCGTCTGGGCCAGTGGCGAGCGCTGCCAGGCGGCTTCAACCAGCGCGCGCAACGTCGGCGCGGCGGGCGCACTCTGCGCCTGTGCAACGGGTTCCGTCGGCGCATGCTGCGCGTTTGAAAAGGGCGGCAGCATGCAGACAGCAGCCGCGAAATAAAGAGGCAAGCGTAATGTACGCATCGGAATTCCTTGGGTGAGTTAACTCATCGCCAAAGGAATGCGCACGGGGCGCGGTCACGCCGCGCTGGATGTTGTGCGAAGCTCCCCCGGCGGCTCAGCCGAGGGGTGCGGAAGGCGGTCGGTGCGGACAGTCCAGGAAGGGATCCGGCATCGGCGCCGGACCGTCGGGACGCACGATGGAGATCAGCTGCGGCGGCAGCACGGGCAGCGGCGGCAGCGGCACGGCAGCCGGCTGCGGCGTACAGGTATGGTCCTGCACGTGCTTGGCCGATTCGTCGGACTGGTCGTAGTGGACCGTCCCGTCTTTTTCGTGATGATGATGCTGGACGCGCTTGTCATGCTCGACCTCGTGCGCCAGCGTCATTTTGCCGGCCAGCACAGGCTCCCACTGCAGCGCGAAGCTTTGCAGGGGTAGGCACAGCGTTAGCAGGAGACAGAGGAGGAGGCGCACGTTGGGGTCCTTGGGAGATGCCGATTATAGCAGCATGGGTTTGCGTTGCCGATTGACTGCACTACTTTGGCGGCATCGGGGCGATTTGCGCAATCTCGCTCGTGCCGCATGGCGCTACGATGACAGCGGGACGTCAGGCTCCGCGGCTCTATCCACATTCGGGAGGTTACATGGTCAATAACTGTTGTTCTGGCAGCTCGCTTCGGAAGAGTCGCGGCTGGAAGCGTTACAGGGCCTGTGCGGGAGTGTTGAGTTTTGGGGTGCTGTTCGTCTTCCAGAACGCTGCTGTGGCTCGGCCTGCAAATGGGCCGCATATGACCGGCCAGCGGTTGATTCACGACATGAAGGCAGATCCGCGCACTGGGCACAATGCAGTCCAGCGCGAGCGCGCGATGGGATATCTGGACGGTGTAATGGATGCCGGGGCGGGAACGATATGGTGCCCGGGGCGCAAGGACATCCCCCACGAACTGAACTACGAGGTGACCGACGACATCGCGCTACTCGGTCCGGAGAAACTCAAGGGAAATGCCGCACAACTGGTGCTGGCCGCTCTCGCTGCTCATTACCCATGCAAACCTTCAAGAGGCAAACAATGAAACCACCGTTCCAGAGGTTGTGGCAGCATTTTCCGCGCACTGAGTCGCGCGCCGAGTTGTATGAGACTCTCGGCTGGGAAGACATCATCGATCACAAAGCCTACCGGGACACCTGCGCAATACGCATGAGCTATGCGCTCTTGCGCGCGGACGTGGCATTACCCGGCGCCACCATGCTGGTCAAAGCGGGGCCGGCAAAGGGGCGTCACATCGAGCACCGGCAGGCCGCGCTCTCCCGCATCCTCAAGCGCCGATGGGGCGCGCCCGAAGTCTTCCGGAATCCGGACGCGCAAGAAGGTATTGCAGGCCGCAAGGGTGTGGTGTCGTTCTTCAAGATCCAGGGCGGTAATGGCGGGCATATCGATCTTGTCGAGGCTGGGGCGCATGGGTTTGCGGCTTGTGCTCGGAGTTGCTATTTCTCGGCTGCGGTTGTTTGGTTTTGGGCATTGGGTTGAGGTGATCTGGCCGGCCAACGGGGCGTACTGTTGGACAATGGCCCCGCGCCCTCGGCGCGGCGCTGTCAGACGATTCCGGTAGGGCTCCAATGCAGGCTGCGCCCTTTGATTCCTAAGCTGAGAGCGCACAGGCGCTCTCAGCGCTTCCGCCCAAATATTAATGCGCATCCACTCGACTGACGATGACCCGGGGCCCTCGACGATACGCAAGTAAGGTCTGGAAAGGCCTAGCTTAAGCCACTTTGATAGTCTGAATTGACGGACATGAGAGCCCCGACAACGCTCAACACTTTCTAGGTAATCCTAGAAATGCCCGCGCATCCGCGCCGATTACCGCAAGCCTAATGCCCAGGCCTGCCCCATAGACTGCACGCAACGCTTTGTGCTCGGCCTTTTTCAGCTCCAACTCAACCTCTTCAATGTTTGCGCACAAATCATAGGCTCCAAGATACCCGTCCCTCTTAGCGGCGATTGACTGCCCGAGCGTACGCAATGTGATGTTCCTGCTGAGCAGCTGCTTTATGTTGCTAAAGCCTAGCAGCTCCTGCTTCAACTTTAGCAACTGAGCATCCGCCAATCGCAGTTCATAACGACCTGCAACCGGTGCCAGCTCGAGTCCAAGGAACTCCGCTGGACGATCAGGCGGATAAATGATCGATTTTGAGCCGGGGGCAACCGCCGGTACGTCCAAGCCGATTTTATTGAACTCGCCTTTACAAAAGGCTGCGACCTGATTGCATTCGTCCTGATCCTTGCAAAGGAAAATCAGATCATCCGCATAGCGAACAGCATGAGCTCCCGACAGTTCGATTTTTTGGTCAAAATCTACTAGAAGCAAGTTCGAAAATAACGGCGATAACGGCATCCCTTGGCGGACACCCAGTCCGCATTTGATACCGAGCCTCGAAATATCGCTGGCAACGGCCCTACTCGGTGAGTCAACTTCGCAGTCCAATGCCGAAAATAGCAGACCGTGCAACGACCGTTCCTTGATGATTTTTTTAATGGCCTCACGTAGGTCCGCGCGCGGGATCGAATCGAAGAACGAGGTAATGTCAGTCTTATAGACCCATGGCCGCTGGTTGCGCGCTGTGCAAGCGATTCGAGCAGCCATGTGGACACTACGGCCCTTGATAAATCCGAAGCTGATGTTATTCGCGAGGCGTTCCGCATATTTGTCAGCAAGGTAGTCGACCAGTGCACCTTGAACGATTCGATCACGTACCGTAGGAACGCAGATCAAGCGTTTCTTGCCACTTGGCTTTGGCACTAAGTACGGCTTTAGCGACGAAAACGAGAACTTCTTCTCCCGGATATCTTTAGCCAGGCGAACCAAATTGCCTTTGGCATCCAAGTGAAAGTCGTTGATCGACTGGCCGTCGATACCTGTGGTGTTTCGAGAAAGAGGTTTGGTCTTCTTGTAGAGATGCTTCCATACACTGCTCAGTTTCGCATGGGACAGCACCTGATCGTATGCAGTAGAGGTCATTTCAGGTGTGCCGCTGGCGTTGAAGCCCCCCGAGCCAGCGGAAAAAGCCACCGTCGGCAGAGTCTTGGCTGAGAGGCTCTTGCGAGTCGTCCAAGCCGCTGACACCGCCGCTAACGCTCACGCGATTGCTCGCCTTTGCGCCATTTTGCCGCATGGTAACGTGCAGCGCAACCTGCATAGATGCATGAGGTACACCGTTCACCCAACCACCAGCCGCCGAAATGCGAATCATACTCATTTGAATTATCATATCCCCGAGTTCACAACAGCAATTGAACAAAAAGCACGCAGTTGAGGCGATTAAAAGCCATCGCTTCCACAACGACGGGGCAGAAGGAACGTTTTCACGTCTCGACGCTCGCGGCGCGCCCGCGTCTTTGCTCCTTGGCTGCCCCGCACGTTTCATATTCGCCTTCCCAACTAAATCGGGAGTAGAAGACGAAGTACCACTGCCACCGTCGGCAGAGTCTTGGCTGAGAGGCTCTTGCGAGTCGTCCAAGCCGCTGACACCGCCGCTAACGCTCACGCGATTGCTCGCCTTTGCGCCATTAGGCCGCATGGTAACGTGCAGCGCAACCTGCATAGATGCATGAGGGTGCTACCGCCGAGCAATTTTACATCAGTAGCTCAACAGGAGGTTTACAATAGGTTGAAATATTTGCTCCCTGTGTGGGCTAAATGCTTTGCTTTCATCTTCATGTGTGATTCTGGGCATTTTCCAACCTAGCAACATGTTATCCTTAGAAACAACGACTTCGGAACTGAAGCTCTGCAACCACAAGGAATCATTCATGAAAGCATTTCTATCCCACTCAAGCGCAGACAAAGCAAGCTACGTTAGCCTCGTGGCTGCGCGCCTTGCTGCGGAAGACTTCGTTTATGATGAAATCACGTTCGAAGCGGGTGAAAAAACTCTAAGTGAAATTGTTCGTGGCCTGGACGAAAGTAGCGTGTTCTGCCTCTTCATCTCCAGCAAATCGCTTGACTCTCCCTGGGTTCAGCAGGAAGTGGACGGTGCATTGATTCGGCTAACCAACGGTTCTCTGAAGTCTATCTATCCCATCGTGATCGATCGTAACGTGTCACACGATGACCCACGCATACCAAGATGGCTTAAGGAGAATTACAACCTAAGGTTGGTCACCCGGCCGGGTATCGCAGCACGGCGCATCCGACAGAAGTTGCGGCAGGCAAGCTGGGCAAAACACCCAAAACTGAAAGAACGCCAGAACGTCTTTGTCGGCCGCAACACTCAAATTGAAGCTTTCGAACGTCGCTTCGATGATTACAGCCAAGCGAAGCCCGTGCTCTCAGTGGTCGGTGGTCCTTCTTCTATTGGCCGCCGTACGCTTATCTTAAATGCCTTGCGGAAACTAAATCTTGTAGGGGCAGACAAGGATTTTCCTGTCTTACCTCTCGACCGGCATTCGAGCATCGAAGACTTTATTCTTCGTCTCTTGGACCTCGGGGCGACGGACCAGACCTATACCGCGATGGACCTGACAGAGCGGACACTCGAAGAGAAAGTGGCAATCTCTGCAGGCCTACTCAAGGATCTAGCAGCGTTTAAAGAACGAATAATCGTCATCGATGAAGGCTGCCTCGTCACCTTTGAACGGACTTTGGCCCCTTGGTTCGCAGCCATTGTCAACAGCCCCGATCTGGCGGGTAGGCCCTTGATCTTTGTTGCCTCGCGCTGGGCCCTTCATCCTAGTGCTGCACGCAAGCATTCGCCAGCGGTCTTTTCGTGCTCGCTGGGTGAGCTGGACCCTTCGGAACGCCGTCGGCTTTTTGCCCGCCTGCTCGAGATTGAAGGTCTAGTGCTCAGCAATGAAGATTTCGAGACATTTTCAGACCTCCTTCACGGGTTTCCCGACGAAGTGTTCTTCGCCGTGGACTTAGTCACACAATTCGGCGTTAAAGGTGCACTGGATCGATCCAATGAAATCGTGGAGTTCAATGGGGAGAAAGCAGCAATGTTGTTGCGTCCCTTTCAGGAAAACGAGGTCGTGCTTAATGTGATCCGGCTTCTTGCACAGTCTGAAGTTTTCAGTGTTGAGTTTCTTTGCCAAATATTTAATAACGATCAGCTCGTCCCAATAATCGGCACCCTAGTTTCAGAGCACGTGTGTGAGCTTATTGGCGCGGAGGGTGAGTTCGTCAGGCTAGTCGATTCCGTTCGCGATTTTGTAAAGCGCAATAACCTCAGCCTGGCGCCGGAACTTCGAAAAGTAGTGAACTCGGCAATTGAAGCTGACATTCGTCAAGGCAACTGGGACGAATATGACTCGTCGCGGATCGCATTTTTGGTTAAGAACACGCTGGCAAGTGGTCAAAGCTTGGAGCCCAGATTCATAATTCCGTCGCACATACTCCGGGCCATTAAGGAGCTTTATTACGACCGCGGCGGTCTGCGCCGCGCCGTTCAGCTAGCCGACGTCCTACTAGCCAAAGAGCGAAACCTTGAGCCGCAACTTGTACAAGACGTGCGCTACTACCTTTGTCTCGTACTTGCCCGTTTGAGGGACCCTCGTGTTCTGCAAGAGGCCCACCGTATTCACGGTGATGAGCACGACTTCATTTTAGGTTACTACTTCCGCCTAGTCGGTCGCCAGCGTGAGGCCATAGAGAGATTCACTCGGGTACTCTCAGGAGCCTTCGTAGGCGTTCGGGCTAAACGAGAGCTGGTTGAAGTTCTGCTCCAAATGGAGCAGAACGACGAAGCCAGAGGACAAGCACGAAAAAACTATGATGAGAACCGGACCAATCAATTCCATATCCAGGCATACTTCCGTGCCCTGGTGCTGGGTAGCAACCCAGAACAACATCTCGTGCAGCTAAGGACGCTTTGTGGTGAGCTGGATGCTGTAGGCAGCGAACGTGCACGCCAAATGGCGATGATTGGACGGGCTCTCATTGCTGCGCGCTGTGAGCATGACATCCATGCTCTTGACTTGATCGACGATGCTATTGCCGCATTCCCGCGCATCATTTATCCAACGCTTGCGAAGTTCGACATCGCCTTGAGCTTCCGTAATGTGCCTGCCATGGAGGACGCGCTGCGCCGGCTAGAGGACTTAGCTAAGGACGGCGCTCACCTGTCAAATAAGACGCTAGTGGTACAGAGTGCATATCTCGCCGCAGTACAGGGTGACTTGCCTACAGCACAGTCCAGAGCGGCCGACGTAGCGAAAAACTTCACGGACGAAGCGCGTACCAGGTTCTTCGAGAAGCTCGAAGCGTTGGCTGGTGTGGGGAAAAATGGCTATCACAAATGATTGATGGACTCGCAACTAGCGCAGCAGTGCACACGCTTCTTTGGTTTGCCTCACAAGGCCGAGCGAATGCCGAAAACATATCGGTAGCCTCACCGACGATCGTGGGCTGGCGCCCACTTCCTGGAGGCGTGATCTGATCGCAGACGGTGTGCTTTGCGAACTCCATCGGCGTGGCTACAACATTTACCCAGAGATGGAGTTGGGTCGCCAAGCCAAAAATCACGCAAGATACCGATGGATTCGCCCTAAAAGACACTGAGGAAATATTGCTGGAAATCGAGCGCACTAGAAAATCTGGCAGAAGTTCAGCAATCTGGAGAACGGTCTGAGCATTACCAGGCGGTAACCTCGAATCGAATCCAACTGCCCGACGACGAGAATGAAACCGGCGACATCTTTCGTAAGTGATATCCGTCGCTTACAACAGACTGGCGGAAGCGGTGAGATTCGAACTCACGAACGGCTCACACCGTCGGCAGTTTTCAAGACTGCTGCCTTCAACCACTCGGCCACGCTTCCTTCGGTTCCCTGCTGCGGGCGCGAAGCGCCAGGCAAGGTGCCCCGCATTATACAGAAATCATGGTTGACTGCCAGGGGTATGCTGAGTAGAGCCGGTGCTTGAGGAAGCTAGGGTCGGGCACGGCGGCTTTGACGCCGGTATCCAGACTGGCAGAGGAAGCGGGAGCAGCTGCTACACCGGACGCAAAATCCGTTGCTCGCTAAGGCGGTGCCGGCTTGATGCCAGAGCCAGACACCGGGGCTTCATCGAAGGCGCCGACGGCTGCGCAGCGGAGGGCTGGAGTCAGACGGGGACGCCTAGTCCCGGCAGGTCTGCCCCCGTCGTCCGTGTACCGCCTATGCCGCCAACACCCCAACCATCCACCGCTCCCGCAACGCCACCTCGAACTCCGCCGCCGGCAACGGCCGCGAATACAAATACCCCTGCACCTCATTGCACCCGGCACTGCGCAGGAAAGCCACCTGCTCGGCGGTCTCGACGCCCTCGGCGATCACGCGGTGCTTCAGTTGCTGGGCGATGCTGATGATGGTGCTGGCGATGGCGCAGTCATTGGCGTCGGTCGGGAGGCCCATCGTAAAGGAGCGGTCGATTTTCAGCGTGTCGATCGGGAAGCGCTTCAGGTAGGACAGGCTGGAATAGCCCGTGCCGAAGTCGTCCAGCGACAGCGCGACGCCCAGTGCCGTGATGCGGTCCATGATGCCGATGACGCGGTCGATGTTGTGCATCAGCGTACTCTCGGTGATTTCCAGTTCGAGCCAGTCCGGCTCCAGGCCGTAGCGGCGCAGCGTTTCCTGCACGCGTCCGGGCAGCGCCTGCGTGAACTCGCGGGCGGAGACGTTGACGGCCAGGCGGATCGGTTGCATGCCGGCGCGTTTCCATTCCTGCGCCTGGGCGCACGCCTGCTCCAGCACCCATTCGCCCACCTGCACGACAAGGCCCGTCGCTTCGGCCAGCGGGATGAATTCCGCCGGCGGGACCATGCCGCGCTCGGGGTGCTGCCAGCGTACCAGCGCTTCGGCACCGACGATGGTGCCGTCGTGGATCGAGAACTTCGGCTGGTAGTGCAGCAGCAGCTCGCCGTTGCCCAGCGCCTGGCGCAGGCCGGATTCGATCTTCATCCGCTCGTGCATGCCCTGGTTCATGTCCTGGCTGTAGAACGCCACGCCGTCCGCTTCCATGCCCTGCTTGGCGCGGTACATCGCGATGTCGGCCTGGCGCAGCAGCGTTTCGGCGTCCGTGCCGTCCTGCGGGTAGACGCTGATGCCGATGGCCGCGCCCACGCGCAGGTCGTTGCCGTCGATGATGAAAGGCTCGGAGAGTGCTGCCATCAGCTTCTGCGCCACCATCGACGCTTCCAGGTCCTGGCCGATCTCGAACAGGCCGACGGCGAATTCGTCGCCGCCCAGGCGCGCCACCACGTCCTGCTCGCGCAGCGCCTGGCGGAAGCGCCCCGCCACTTCGCGCAGCAGCTGGTCGCCCGCCTGGCGGCCGAGGGCATCGTTGATCAGCTTGAAGCGATTCAGGTCGATGAACAGCACGCAGCCCTGCATGCCGCCGCGCTGGGCCACGGCCACTGCCTGGTCGACCAGTTTTGTGAGCAACGTGCGGTTCGGCAGGCCGGTCAGCGCGTCGTAATAGGCCAGGTGGTGGATGCGCTCTTCCGCTTCCTTGCGCTCCGTGATGTCGGTGAGATAGGCGATCAGGCCCATCGAGCGGTTGTCGATGTCGCACAGCGGCGACAGCGACAGGCTGGCCCAGAACACTTCACCGGATTTCTTCTTGCGCCGCACTTCCATCAGGCGCCCGCCCCCTTCCAGGAACGGATCGTGGAACGACGGGTCCTCGTCGTCGTACAGGAACAGGATGTTGCGGCCCACGGCTTCCACCGACGTGTAGCCGAACAGGCGCTCGGCGCCCCGGTTCCAGCTGGTGATGAAGCCACTCTGGTCCATCGTGATGACCGATTCGTGCAGGTGGTCGAGGATCTGCGCCTGGTGCTGCAGCTGCGCCTCGACCTGCACGTAGGCATGGGTGGTGCGCTGCGCCCGTTCATGCACCTGCAGCACGCCGGCGGCCAGGTCTGCCAGGCTGGCCAGGTGGCGGCGCTCCACGTCGTCGTAGTCGTCGCGCCCCGCCACCTCGAAACGGCCGAAGCGATGCTGTTCGTACGCCAGTTCCTGCACCAGCGCGCCGCGGGGCGCCGCGCTGCCGGGTGTAACGCCTTCCGGCACGTAGCGCCCCCACGAGCTGCCCGTGATGGCGGCGGCGATGCGTCCCAGTTCGGCCGTCAACGCGGGCCCGCGCAGGCGCAGCACTGCGTCGCATACGGCCGCGCTGCTGGTCAGGAATTCGGTGACGGAATGCGGCATCAGAGATTCCTGCTGACCTGGATGGCCCAGTGATAACCCTGCAACTGGCTTTGCCAGAAGCCTTCAGGCGTGAGGCCCAATGCGGCCAGCCGCGCCGCATCGGGAATCGGCTGCTCCACCAGCGCCAGCAGCTGCCCGAACGGACCGGCACGGTCTACCAGCGCGGCGGCCACGTCGGCGTCCAGGTGCAGGGCGCCGACGATTTCCGGCATCGGCATCCCCAGCAGCACGTCGAGCAGTGCAAACACGCCGACGACAAACGCCATGTCCTGCCGGTCGCGGTCGCCGCCCTGCTGGCGGCACAGCACCTCCATCTGCGCGGCGCGCAGCGCGGCCAGCGGCAGCAGCAGGTGGGCCGTGCTGTCGTCCTGCTGGCGCGCGTACAGGAGCAGCTGCAGCCAGCGCTGCAACTGGCGCCGGCCCAGCATGTTGATGGCCTGGCCGAAGTTGTGCACGGGAGCGGACAGCGCGAAGGCGGCCGAGTTGACGAGTTTGAGCAGGTGGTACGACAGCGCCGGGTCCTGCTTCAGGATCGTTTCCAGTTCGGGCGAATCGGCGTCGCGCGCCAGCAGGCCAAGGAGCGCCAGCAGGCGCTTGCGCGACGTGCCGTCGCCCGTCTGCGGTGACGTCTCGCGTTCGTACGGCCCGCTGAACCAGTGCATCCCGGCGGCGCGGCAGACGGCCAGCCGCGCGGCGCCGGGCACGTTGCGCGCCCAGTGCGGGCCGGGAAGGCTCATCAGCGCCAGCGCGGACGGCAGCGCGACGGCGCTGTCGCTCGTCACGCCGCGCACGCCCGCTTCGGTGCCGTGCACACCGGGTTCGCCGTCGGAAATGATGCGATAGCCCTGCTCCACCAGCTTCGCACAGTGCTTGCGGACCGCCGCATCGGCCAGCACGGCCGAGGGATGCGCAGCACCACGCGGCCGGCTGGCAGCGCGGCCATGTGTTCGTCCTGCAGGCGCAGCGGTTCGTCCAGCGTGACGATGGTGTCGAGCGGCGCCAGCGCGGCGCCCACATCGGGATAGGACAGCAATGTCAGCAGCGTCTGCCACGAGCCGGCGCCCGACGCCGGCGTCATGGCGAGCGCCACCCACTGGTGCTGGGCATTTGCCACGGCTTCCAGTCCTGCCAGCGGGAACGAACTTTGGTCAGCACACATTGCTATCTCGATAAGGCGGTAAGGCTTTTCTGCACCTGGGTATGCTATTAGCGGACGGAAACTGGATTTCTGTAGCGCCGCCCCCTGCCTGGAACTTTCAGAAAGGAAAATATCGCGGTTCTGGAATATAGCAGAAATTGCCTTGTGTACATGAGCACACGGATGAGCAACAACTGTGCCGGCCAACATCTGTCCACCACACGCAACGGTTAACTCATCGACAGTTGACACTGTGCCCAGTTTGCAGTCTTTACAGCTCGCGCGCGTGCTGGACGGCGTACTTGATCAGTTCGGCCTGCCCCTCGATGCCCAGCTTGCGTTTGATGTTCAGCCGGTGCGTTTCGACGGTGCGCACCGACAGGTCCAGTTCGCGTGCGATCTGCTTGTTCGATTCGCCGTTGGCGATA
Source organism: Pseudoduganella plicata (assembly GCF_004421005.1). NCBI lineage: Bacteria > Pseudomonadati > Pseudomonadota > Betaproteobacteria > Burkholderiales > Oxalobacteraceae > Pseudoduganella > Pseudoduganella plicata. Next base: position 5,545,127 of record NZ_CP038026.1, on the reverse strand, counting down.
TGGCGCAGCACTTGCTTTTCGCGCGTCGTCAGCGCTTCGTCCTGGCCCGTCTGCGGCCGGCCCAGCTGGTTCGCCAGCGCGGCGCTGTAGTAAATCCCGCCCGACATCACCGTCTCGATGGCCACCACGATGTCCTTGCCCGGTGCATCCTTCAGCACATAGCCGCGCGCGCCGGCGGCCATGGCCTGCGCCACGTATTCCTGCTTGTCGTGCATGGACAGGATCAACACAGCAATGGCCGGGCACTGGGCGCGGAACGCGGCCGTCGCTTCGATGCCGTTGGTGCCGCGCATGTTTATGTCCATCAGCACGAGGTCTGGCCTCAGCAAGTGCGCAACATCGAGCGCCTCCTGCGCGCTGCCCGCCTCGCCCACCACGTCGAACGTGGGCACTGCTTCGAGCCTGGCACGCAGGCCGTCGCGCACGAGCGGGTGGTCGTCCACCAGCAATATCCTGATCATTTATTTTCCGTTTTCCACGTGGGCGCGCACGACGGTGCCATCGGCCCCGGACATCAGCTCGAAGCGCCCGCCGATCGACTCCATCCGCTCCATCATGTTGCGCAGTCCGATGCCGCGCTGCGGGTGCTGCGCGATGTCGGCCGTGTCGAAGCCGACGCCGTCGTCGCTGATGGCCAGCGTGACGCTGCCGTCCTCGCCCGTCAGCGCCACCGCGATGCGGCTGGCGTGGGCGTGCCGCTCGATATTGGTCAGCGCTTCCTGGGCGATGCGGAACAGCACCGTGTTGGCGACATCGGGCAGCCGGTCCGTGCTGCCCCTCGCCGTGAACTGCACGGGCATGCCGCTGTTCTGCTGGAATTCGCCGGCCAGGTGCGCCAGCGCGGCGGCGAGGCCGATATCGTCCAGCACCGCCGGGCGCAGGTTGTGCGAGATGCGGCGCACTTCGCCCAGCACCTTGTTGAGCTGTTCGGCCGTGTGCTCGAACATCGTGACCGCCTTTTCCGTTTGCGGCGCGGCGCCGGACAAGCGCACGATGCCCGCCTCGATCTGCAGCTTGATGGACACCAGCCACTGGCTGATGCCATCGTGCAGGTCGCGCGACAGGCGTGCCCGCTCCTCTTCCTGCGATTCGACGACGCGCTGCGCCAGCGCCTTCAGCTTGGCGTCCGCCACGCGCGATTCGCTGACGTTCAGCGCCAGGCCCGAGACGCCGACGGCCAGCGCCGACAGGATCGCGATCCCGGCGATCCACAGCATCGTGTTATGGATATTGCCGCGCTGCTGGGCGTCGATCCGCGCCAGCGCCCGCTCGACGTCGTCCAGGTAAATGCCCGTGCCCAGCATCCAGCCCCACTGCGTCACCGGGATGACGTACCCCAGCTTGGCCACCTCCTTGTGCGTGGACGGCTTGACCCACGTATAACGCTCCAGCCCGCCGCCCGCGCGGGCGCGCGCCAGCAGCCGCCGGATGGTCGGATTGCCCGCGCCATCCCTCATGTCGTACAGGTTGCGGCCCACGAGCTCCGGCTGGCGCGGGTGCATCAGGCTCCTGCCGTGCATGTCGTAGACAAAGAAATAGCCGTCGTCGCCGAAGGACAGCGTGGACAGGATGCGCTTGGCCTCGTCCATGGTGGCGAGATCGTTGCGGCCCGACCCGGACAGGTGCGCCACCGAATGCAGCGCCAGCGTGACGTAATGCTTCAGCTCCGCTTCCTTGCTGGCCAGGTACGCCTGCTCGATGGCGGCCTTCTGCTGCTGCGCCAGCAGGTTGGACTGGTGGCGCACGGCCAGCGCGATGGCGCACAGCGCGAGAATGAGCGGCGTGATGGCGAGGAAGATGACTTTCTGGCGCAGTTTCATGCCGCGATTGTACGTTGCGCGCATCCCGCGGGTTCTACGTAATACTACCGAGATCGACTGCGTAGTGCTGCGCTTGTGACAGTTATACATGTCGTGAATACTGCCGATAAGTTGCGCGCAGACCGATGGCATCGCCGGCGGCTGGCAGCACCACCATTGGAGGAAACATGAATTTAACGAAGAAACTGGGCTGGGCGGCACTGTCGCTGGCCGGCGCCGGGGCGCTCGGTGTCATCGCCCTGAAGCGCGGAGAACCGATCAGCGCCATCTGGATCGTCATCGCGGCCGTCTGCGTCTACCTGATCGCCTACCGCTTCTACAGCCTGTACATTGCGCGCGACGTCATGCAGCTCGACCCGCGGCGCATGACACCGGCGATCCGCCACAACGACGGCCTCGATTACGTCCCCACCAACAAGAACGTGCTGTTCGGGCACCACTTCGCCGCGATCGCCGGTGCCGGCCCGCTGGTCGGCCCGGTGCTGGCCGCGCAGATGGGCTACCTGCCCGGCATGCTGTGGATCCTGGCCGGCGTCGTGTTTGCCGGCGCCGTGCAGGACTTCTTCGTGCTGTTCCTGTCGATGCGCCGCGACGGCCGCTCGCTGGGTGACCTGATCAAGTCCGAACTGGGCCCCATCCCCGGCACCATCGCGCTGTTCGGCACCTTCATGATCATGGTGATCATCCTGGCCGTGCTGGCGCTGATCGTGGTGAAGGCCCTGACCGGTTCGCCGTGGGGCACGTTTACCGTCATGGCGACGATCCCCATCGCCATCTTCATGGGCCTGTACTCGCGCTATCTCCGCGTGGGCCGCATCGGCGAAGTGTCGATCATCGGTTTCGTGCTGCTGATGCTGGCCATCTTCGGCGGCCAGTACGTGCAGGAGCACGCCGTGTGGGGCGCCATGTTCAACTTCACGGGCACGGAACTGACGTGGATGCTGATCGGCTACGGCTTCGTCGCCTCCGTGCTGCCCGTCTGGCTGCTGCTGGCGCCGCGCGACTACCTGTCCACGTTCCTCAAGATCGGTACCATCGTGGCGCTGGCCGTCGGCATCGTCATCGTCGCGCCGATGCTGAAAATGCCGTCGGTGACGAAATTCATCGACGGCACGGGTCCCGTCTGGACGGGCAACCTGTTCCCGTTCCTGTTCATCACCATTGCCTGCGGCGCCGTCTCGGGCTTCCACGCGCTGATCTCGTCGGGCACCACGCCGAAGATGATCGAGAACGAAACGCATGCCCGCTTCATCGGCTACGGCGCGATGCTGATGGAGTCCTTTGTCGCCATCATGGCGCTGGTGGCCGCGTCCACCATCGAGCCGGGTGTCTACTTCGCGATGAACTCCCCGGCCGCGCTGATCGGCACGACGGCCGAATCGGCGGCCCATGCGATCTCGCAGTGGGGCTTCTACGTGACGCCGGAAATGCTGACGCAGACGGCCAAGGACGTGGGCGAGCACACCATCATCTCGCGCGCCGGCGGCGCACCGACGCTGGCCGTCGGCATGGCGCACATCCTGTCGAGCGTGATCGGCGGCCAGGCCATGATGGCGTTCTGGTACCACTTCGCCATCCTGTTCGAGGCGCTGTTCATCCTGACCGCCGTCGACGCGGGCACCCGCGCCGGCCGCTTCATGCTGCAGGATCTGCTGGGCGCCTTCGTGCCGGCGCTGAAACAGACGGAAAACGTGTTCGCCAGCCTGCTGGCCACGGGGCTGTGCGTGGCGGCGTGGGGTTACTTCCTGTACCAGGGCGTCGTCGATCCGCTGGGCGGCATCAATACCCTGTGGCCGCTGTTCGGCATCGCCAACCAGATGCTGGCCGGTATCGCGCTGATCCTGGCGACCGTCGTGCTGTTCAAGATGAAGCGGGCCAAGTACGCGTGGGTCACCATCGTGCCAACGATCTGGCTGCTGCTGTGCACCCTGACGGCCGGCTGGCAGAAGATGTTCGACGCCAATCCGAAGATCGGCTTCCTGGCGCACGCCGACAAGTACTCGGCGGCGCTGGCCAAGGGCGAAGTGCTGGCCCCGGCCAAGTCGCTCGACCAGATGCAGCAGGTGATCTTCAACGACTACGTCAACGCGTCGCTGGCCGGCTTCTTTATCGTCGTCGTGCTGTCCGTGCTGGTGTTCGGCGTGCGCACCGCCATGCAGGCGCGCGCCGCGGCGCGCCCCACCCACAAGGAAACGCCGGCACAGCTGATGCCGGCCCAGTAAGGAGAACGCGATGTTCGACGAAATCGTCAAGGCGGGCCGCTACCTGGGGCAGAGCATGCGGCTGATGTGCGGCCTGCCGGAGTACGACACGTACGTCGCGCATTGCGAGGCCAACCACCCCGACAAGCCGATCATGACGTACGAGGAATTCTTCCGCGAACGGCAGGAGGCCCGCTACGGCGGCGCCGGCAAGCGGGGCGGCTGCTGCTGAGCGGCCCTTGACCGAGGAACGGCCTGGCCGCGCGAGCGCCCGGGCTGTTTTTTTGGCGCTGTCACCCGGTCACCGTGAACTGTGCCTTCGGCATCAGGTTCCCGCAGGCAATAGGGCTGCTCTCAGGAACTGCTGCGGCGCAGAAATACGTCGGCAGCCCAGCTCATGTAGCCAGCCCAGGTAGTGTGGCAGGTAGCGACTGGCCACACCGTGGAAGCGCAACAGCCAGTTCTTGAAGCGGCTGTGATAGTTGTTCACGTGCTGCACGTGGATGAGATCCGCCACGCGAATGCCACGGCGCAGATTCACCGTCCTGTGCTCAACCTTGGCGTCACGTGCAAATGCCCTGTATGCGGCCGCGCTGTCGGTAACGAGGATCGCACTGGCTGCCAGTACCGGCGGCAAGCAGCCGTGCAGCTGGGCCGCGGTCACTGGACCCCGTCCAGTCACGAAGTCACACGTCGGACCACTTCGGGCCTGGGCAATCACGATACAGTCATGCTCGCTGTTGATGCCGCGTCGGCTGGCCTTGCCGCCACGCCGCCGTGCCGGCCGGGTCAGGTGCCGCGAGCCCTTCTGGGACTCCAGCAGATAGGTTTCGTCGACCTCGACCATCCCGCCCAGGGGCTTCGGCCGGTCATCCTTGGCCATCGCGAGAAAGCGGTGCCGCCAGCGGAAACTGGTGTTGCGATGAATCCCGATGGCATCGGCTGCCGCCCGTACCGTCATCGAATCGAGCATGCACCGCAGGAACGGCAGCCATTTTTCGCGCAGGCGGATGAAGGCGAGCGGTGTATTGGTAAGTGCGTTGAACGACCGGCGGCACTGCCGGCACCGATAGCGCTGCAGCCCGTAGTAGACGCCATGGCGGTACAACGTTGTCCCGTCGCAGTAAGGGCAGGCGCGTGTTTTTGCGCCGCGCTCTTCAATGATGGCGATACAGTCGGCCAGCGACGTGCATTGCGCCAACTCTGCTTTCATCTCTTCGACCTGGCCACCGGACAGCCTGGTAAGCCAGGGAGCGAACAGCGCTTTGCCGGCGATGAATTCCTGCGCGTCCATTTTTCCCTCCGTCGTTATCTACGGAGGTATGACAAATGTCGAGTCAGGAAGTTCCTTCTGACCGGGGCACAGCGCCGTTTTTGGGAGACAGACATCGCTTTTGCAACCAGCCGAAAGCGGATATCAGTCCCCCGAAAAGTAGAGCCAGATCAAAGCGTCGGAAATCCGAACATTTATATTTTTCCGGATGGAATCATTATCGGAAAAAACGGGTTCACCAACCGGCGCCGGCTATGCTCAACTTCGAACGCTCGGGTCTCAGCCAGAAGCTGACGCTCATCTCGGTTCTCTCGACCGGCAGCGCCCTGCTGCTGGTGTTTGCCGCGTTCGCGCTGACGTCGCTGTTCAGCCATACGGACAACCAGGCCAGGCAGCTGACGTCGCTGGCGGACGTCATCGGCGTCAACAGCGTGGCGCCGCTGCTGTTTGCCGACCGCGTCACCGCCGAAGGCGCGCTGGCCGCGCTGGCGGTGCAGGACAACGTCACGCAGGCGGCGCTGTTCGACCGCAACGGCGAACTGTTCGCCAGCTTCCCCGCCCACTTAGGAAAGCCGCCGCCGTCCCTGTCGCCGCAGCGGATGCAGGAGCTGGCCAATGCGCCGGCGGCGGCCGGCGCACTCGTACCGTGGCACCGGTCCATGCGCCTGTACAGGCCAGTACGTGCCGCCGGCCACGTGATCGGTACCGTCATGATCGAGGCGAGCCTGGGCCAGATGTGGCTCGGCATCCTGAAAAGCCTGGGCATCACGACGGTGGCGACGGGCATCTCGTTTGTCGTCGCGCTGGTGCTGGCGGGCCGCTTCAGGGGCAGCATCGCCCAGCCGATCGCTGAACTGATCGCTGCCGCGCGGCGCGTCACCACCAGCCAGACCTACGCGCAGGTGCAGCATGAACGCAGCGACGAACTGGGCACGCTGGTCGACAGCTTCAACGACATGCTGGCCCAGATCGAGCACCGCGACACAAGGCTGGCGCAGTACCGCGACCAGCTCGAGCGCCAGGTGGGCGTGCGTACCGAGCAGCTGGAAAAGGCCAAGAACGCGGCCGAAGCGGCCAGCCAGGCCAAGAGCGCCTTCCTGGCCAACATGAGCCACGAGATCCGCACGCCGATGAACGGCGTGCTGGGCATGACGGAACTGCTGCTGAAAACGCCGATGACGGACCAGCAGCGCCGTTATACGGACATGGTCAAGCGTTCCGGCGAGCACCTGCTCGTCATCATCAACGACATCCTCGACTTTTCGAAAGTCGAGGCGGGCAAGCTGACGGTCGAATACATCCATTTCAATTTCCGCGAGCTGCTGGACGATATCGACAACGTGTTCTCGCCGCAGGCGGAGGCCAAGGGGCTGGCGCTGGAGTTCGCCATTGCGCCAGACATCCCCGTCGCCATCTGCGGCGATCCGAACCGCCTGCGCCAGGTCATCGTCAACCTGCTGGGCAATGCCATCAAGTTTACCGACAAGGGGCGCATCACGGTGCGCGTCCACGTCACCGCCGAGGACGCGCAATCGGTGCGCCTGAAGGTCGAGGTACAGGACACCGGCGTGGGCGTCTCGCGCGAAGCGCGCGGGCGCATCTTCGATTCGTTCTCGCAGGCCGACGGCACCACCACGCGCAAGCATGGCGGCACAGGCCTGGGCCTGGCCATCTCGAAGCAGCTGGTGGAGCTGATGGGTGGCGCCATCGGCGTCGAGAACGCGCTGGCTTCCGGCTCGAGCGACAGCGGCGCCGTGTTCTGGTTTACCGTGCAGTTCGACAAGCGCCGCGTCGATGCGGACGAAGCGTCGTTCAACCAGAAGACCACCAGGGGTCTGCGCGCGCTGATCGTCGACCGCCACGAGGACAGCCGCGCGGCGCTGGAAGCGCTGCTGTCGCGCTGGCACCTGAAGTCGGACAGCGCGGCCGGTGCCGGGGATTGCCTGCGCCTCTTGAAGGCCGGCATCGCCAGCGGCCAGCCGTACGACGTGGCGCTGCTGGACATGGACCTGGCCGGCGTCAGCGGGCTGACCCTGGCGGCCGACATCAAGGCCGATCCGGCACTGGCCGGCGTGCGGCTGCTGCTGCTGTCGACGCAGCGCAATGCGGCCGACACGGTGCAGCGGCGCGAGGCCGGTGTCGCGTTCCAGCTGATCAAGCCGGCGCGCGAGTGCGATCTGTACGACTGCATCGTCACGCCGTTACGCGCCAGCGAAGGCATCCGCCCCGCGTCCCCCCAGGCGCCACCGGCGCACGATCGGCAGCGCGCCAATCCGCGCCGGCGCAACCGTGTGCTGCTGGCCGAGGACAACCCGGTCAACGTGGAGGTGGCGTGCGCGATGCTGGAGAGCCTCGGCCTGGATGTCACGCGCGCCTGCAATGGCGAGGAAGCGGTGGCGGCCGTGCGCGCAGGCCAGTTCGATCTCGTGCTGATGGACTGCATGATGCCCGTGATGGACGGCATGGCGGCCACCGCCGAAATCCGCCGCCACGAGCAGCAGCAAGGCCGCGCGCGCCAGCTGCCGGTCATCGCCATCACGGCCAATGCCTTGCAGGGCGACCGCGAGACCTGCCTGGCCGCGGGGATGGACGACTACCTGTCCAAACCCTTCACGCAGCGCACCCTGGCCGACACGCTGGCGCGCTGGATCGCCCTGCCCCGCGCCGCCACCGTCCACCACGCCGATACGGCGAGACCGCCCAGCCCCGCCGCCCGGCAGCGCGAGGAGGCCTATGCGCCGGCGCCGGCGGTGGTCGGCATCGACGAACAGGTGGCGACGGGCAGCGCCGGCGCAATCAACCGCCGTGCGCTGGATGCGATCCGGGCGCTCAGCGCCGACAAGGGCGAAGCGCTGGTGCGGCGCGTGATCGAGGCGTTTGCCACCGACACGCCAGGCCACCTGCAGACGCTGCATGCGGCGATCGCGGATGCCAACACGGCCGGCATGCGCCGCGCCGCGCACAGCCTGAAATCGGCCAGTGCCAACGTGGGCGCCGACACGCTGGCAGGTTTGTGCAGGGACATGGAACAACTGGGTCGTAACGACACCACTGAGGGCGCCGTCGTGCTCCTGGCCGGCATGGAACGTGAATTCAACGCGGCGCGGCAATCGCTGGGCGCTTTACTCGTCAAGGAGACTTAAATGAGCGTAGTTCGGGCAGCAGTGCGGGCGGAGCCGCCCACTTCCCGCGGCACGGTGCTGGTGGCCGACGACGACCCCGTCATGCGTCTGCTGATGCTGGAGATGCTGGCGCAGGTCGGCCTCGACGGCATCGAGGCGGCGGACGGCGCGGCGGCCGTGGCCTGCTTCGAGCGGACGACGCCGGACCTGGTCCTGCTCGATGTCGAAATGCCGTCGATGGACGGTTTTGCCGTCTGCCGCGCCATCCGCGCCTGCGAACGCGGGCGCAATACGACGGTGCCCATCATCATGGTGACGGGCGGCGATGACCTGGAAGCGGTGACGCAGGCTTACGAGTGCGGCGCCACCGACTTCGTCTCGAAACCCATCAACTGGCCGATCCTGGGCCACCGGGTGCTGTACGTGCTGCGCGCCAGCGACGCAATCGCCCGGCTGCGCATCGCCGACGCGCACAACCGCGCCGTGCTGGCGGCCATCCCGGACACGTTTTTCCGCCTCAGCCCCGACGGCTACTACCTCGACTACGAGCAGGGCTACAATGGAGAACGGCGTGGCGGCCAGTGTGGCGATCAGGCCGTGGCGCCCGCGCAGCAGCCCTGCGTGGGCCGGCACGTGCGCGACGTACTGCCGGACGCCATCGCCACCCGCCTGCTGGAGCAGCTCGACACCGTGCTGCGTACGGGAATGATCCGCTCCGTCGACTACGAGCTGGAGGGCGACGACGCCGTGCAGCACTTCGAGGCGCGCCTCGTCAGCACGGGCGCCGGCGAAGTGCTGGGGCTGGTGCGAGACATCAGCGAACGCAAACGCACGGAAGAGCAGATCCGCCGCCTGGCCTACTGCGACAGCCTGACGGGCATCCCGAACCGGCAGGCGTTCCTGGAGACGCTGGAGCACGAACTGACCCGTTCGCGCCTGGGCGGGCGCAAGTTCGCCATCCTGTTCATGGATCTCGATTCGTTCAAGCGCATCAACGATACGCTGGGCCACGACGTGGGCGACCTGCTGCTGAAGGTCGTATCCGAACGGCTGCATGAAACCATCCGCCCGGGCGACGTGGTGGCGCAGGGCGACATGCCGCAACCGGGCGGCGGTAACCTGGCGCGCCTGGGCGGGGACGAATTCACGATCCTCATTCCCGACCTGGACAACGTACAGGATGCGCTCAATGTGGCGCACCGCGTCAAGGACACGATGCGGCGGCCGTTCCATCTGGACGGGCACGAGATTTTCGTCACCGCCAGCATCGGCATCTCGCTGTACCCCGAGGATGGCGAGGACGGCACGTCGCTGCTGAAGTTCGCCGACACGGCCATGTACCATGCCAAGAACTGCGGCAAGAACAACGCCAAGCTGTACAGCTCCGCGCTGACGACGCAGATCATGAGCTACGTGAAGCTGGAAGTGGGCCTGCGCCGCGCGCTGCAGAACAACGAGCTGTATCTGCAGTACCAGCCGCAGATCGACGTGCGCAGCGCCCAGGTGGTGGGTGTCGAGGCGCTGGTGCGCTGGCGCCACCCGGAGTACGGCATCATTGCGCCCAACGATTTCATCCCGCTGGCCGAAGAGACCGGCCTGATCGTGCCGATCGGCGAATGGGTGCTGCGCACGGCGTGCCTGCAGGCGCGCGCGTGGCACCAGCAGTGCCGCCGCGCCGTGCGCGTGGCGGTGAACCTGTCGGCGCGCCAGTTCAAGGACGAGAACCTGGCGCAGACGGTGCTGTCGGTACTGAACGACACGCAGCTGGACCCGCGCCTGCTGGAGCTGGAGCTTACCGAAGGCACCCTGATGGACGACGCGCTGGCCACGCTGGCCACGCTGGAAGCGCTGCGCGCGATCGGCATCTACCTGTCGATCGACGACTTCGGCACCGGCTACTCGTCGATGAATTACCTGAAGCGCTTCGACGTGCGCGCGCTGAAGATCGACAAGAGCTTCATCAGCGGCCTGCCGCAGGACTCGGAAAACGCGGCGATCACCCGTGCCATCATCGCGATGGCCCATGGCCTGAAAATGGCGGTGGTGGCCGAGGGCGTCGAGACGGAACAGCAGTTGACCTTGCTGGAACAGTACGGCTGCGACATGGCGCAGGGCTACCTCCTGGGCCGGCCCCAGTCGCAGGACGCAATCGCGCAAATGCTGGCCGGACCGCTGCCCGCGATCCTCACGGTGGTACGGTGAGACTGTTCCGCGCTGTCCGGCCCGATGAGCTGGCAGATATCCGGCTGTTTCACCGCTTGCGTAATCCGAACGGCATCGACGTCAAGTATTTCACGTTGAGCGAGGCAGAAGCGGTCTGGTACGCGAGGCAGGCGGTGGCGGCGTTCGGCGATCCACCTTACGCAATCGTTGCGGTGGAAAGTGGAGTAGACTTTACGCCAATGCTGTTCGTCGACCGTGGCGTCAGGGTGGTGGTGCAGTAAAAGCCTGGTGGGACTGCTGCCCTGGGTGGTCAGATCGAATGTCGGCTAAGGAGAATAAGATGCAACCCGATGCCTTGATTACGCTGCGGTTTCTCTCGTCGGAAGAAGGCGGCCGCTTGCAGCCCGCCGGCGGGCGTACCTTCGGCTGCCCGATGATCATCGACGGCGAAGGATACGATTGCCGCCTGCTGCTGGACGGGCTGGTACTACAACCTGGCAAGCTGTACGAGGTTCCCGTGAAATTCCTGCGCCGCGATTATGCCGACGAGCGGCTGCATGTCGGCACGCCCATCACGCTGTGGGAAGGCAAGACCATCGCCAGCGGCACGATCAGCCGGGTCTATCCGGGCCCGCAAGCCGCCAGGCTGGTGCCCCAGGCGTAGTCAGGTACTGCGCCGGTCCAGCATGGCACGGGCAATCGTCCCCGCATCCACGTATTCCAGCTCGCCACCGACCGGCACGCCGCGCGCCAGGCGGCTAACCTGCAGCCCGCGCGCCTTCAGCATTTCGCTGATGTAGTGCGCCGTGGCTTCCCCTTCGTTCGTGAAATTCGTTGCCAGCACCACTTCGGCCACGATGCCGTCGGCCGCGCGTGCCAGCAGCGTTTCCAGGTGAATGTCCTTCGGGCCGATGCCGTCCAGCGGCGACAGGCGGCCCATCAGCACGAAGTACAGGCCCTTGTAGGTCAGGGTCTGCTCGATCATCATCTGGTCCGCCGGCGTCTCGACGACGCACAGCATGCGCCGGTCGCGCGCTTCGTCCGCACACATCTCGCACACTTCCAGCTCGGTGAAGGTATTGCACAAGGCGCAGTGATGCACCGCTTCCACCGCCTGGTACAGGGCGCGCGACAGCATTGCAGCGCCATCGCGGTCATGCTGCAGCAGGTGGAACGCCATGCGCTGGGCCGACTTCGGACCGACACCGGGCAGGCGCCTCAGCGCCTCGGTCAGGAACTCCAGCGACTTCGCCATGTCAGTGCTGGCGGAAGGCGGCGAGGATGTCGGCCGTCATGGTCGGCACGAACTCCGTGATCGCGTAGGTGGCGGCGCCGGCCCGGTGGAACGGATCGAGCTCGACGATCGCCTCGATGTCGGCCCGGCTGTCCGCCTGGGCGATGATGATGCCGCCGGTGCGCGGCACCATGCGGCCCGACATCAGGAACACGCCATTGTCATACTGCTCGCGCAGGAACTCCCGGTGCGCCGCCAGCAGCGCATCGATTTCCTCGGTGGGCTTGCTGTACGTGAGCGTGATGACGAACATGGCGATGCTCAGAACGGCATCTTGAAGCCGGCCGGCAGGTTCATGCCGGACGTCAGGCCGCTCATTTTCTCGGCGGCGGTGGCTTCGGCCTTGCGCACGGCGTCGTTGAAGGCAGCCGCGACCAGGTCTTCCAGCATGTCCTTGTCGTCGGCCAGCAGCGACGGGTCGATCGAGACGCGCTTGACGTCGTTCTTGCAGGTCATGACGACCTTGACGAGGCCGGCGCCGGACTGGCCTTCGACTTCGATGGACGCCAGCGATTCCTGCGCCTTCTTCATATTGTCCTGCATTGCCTGGGCCTGCTTCATCAGGCCAGCCAGCTGGTTCTTCATCATGATGTGGTTCTCCGTATGGATAAAGTCGTTATTTTACCGGGCCGCTCAGTGTGCTGACGATACGGGTGCCACGATGGAGCCGGGCACGACGAACGCGCCGAACTCGCGCACCATGCTTTGCACGAACGGATCGCCGTGTACAGTCTCCTCCGCCTTGCGCTGGCAGGCCTCGCGGTGGACCTGCTGTTCGGCCGTCGTCGTGTACCAGACGGGGCCCAGCTCCGTCTCGACGCGCACGGGGCGGTCGAAACGTTCGGCCAGCGCCGCCGTCAGTTTTTCCACATTGGGCGGCGTGCGCCACGTGTCGATCGGGCAGCGCAGGCGGAACAGCGCCGCATTGCCGTCGATGGTGCAGTCGATCAGTTCGGCCTGCGTGGCCAGTTGCTGCGCCACGCCGCGCAGCGGCAGGTGGGCGGCCAGCAGCGGCCAGTTGCCGTCCCAGTCCAGTTCGGGCACCGGGGTGATCACGTAAGCATACGGCGCCTGCGCGGGCTGCGCCTGGCGCACGGGCGCCGCCTGCGGTGCCGCTGCGGCCTCACCGGCGCGCTCGGCCGGCATGGCGCTGTTCTCGGAGAATTCGGTTACCCAGGGCGGCAGGTCGTCTTCTTCCGCTGCCTGCTGTGCCGGCGCGCGCGGCGCAGCCTGGCGCGGTTGCGTTTGCGTGTGCTGCACGGCCGGCGGCGCTTCCAGCACGGCGGCCTCGCCCATCGTCAGGGCGGCGGGGTCGTCTTCCCATGGGGCGGGACGGCCCGGCGCCCGGGCCTGCGCACCCTGCGGTGCACTGCCGCCCACTTGCGGCGGGGTCGGCGCGGCAGGTGCTGCCACCTGTTCCACTTCCTCGGCCGGGGCCACGCGCATCGGCGGACGGGCGCCCGTGCGCGCGGCGGTGGCGGCGCGCGCCGCCTCCAGCGCGGCATTGATCGCAGCGCGGGCCGGGCTGACCGGGCCTGAGGCGGCGCTGGACGTCGGACGGGATGCCGGCGCGGCGGCGGGCGGCTGGACCGGCCTTGGCTGCGGCTGAGGTGCCTGTTGCAGTGGCGCCTGTTGTACCGGCGGCGCAGCGGTGACGGGGCTGGCGGCGGCCGCCGTCGATGCGGGACGGGCCGGCATCGACAGCGTTGCTGTGGCCTGCCCCCCTGCCGCAGCAGCGGCCGCCCGGGCCGGATTCGGGCCGGCAGGACGCGCCGCTACCGGCGCAACATGCTGGCTTTCGGCGCCACCGACGCCGGGGCGAAAGGCCAGCATGCGCAACAGGGTCATGGAGAAGCCGGCATATTCGTCCGGCGCCAGTCCCAGTTCGTTGCGGCCATGCACGGCGATCTGGTAATACAGCTGCACCTCCTCGGCATCGAACAGGCCGGCCAGACGGACGATATCGGCATATTCCGGCAGGTCTTCCGGCACGGCGGCAGGGACCGTCTGCGCCAGCGCGATACGGTGCAGCAAGGTCCCCAGGTCCTGCAGCGCGCCGTTGTACGACAGCGAGCGGCTGGCCATTTCATCGGCGACGGCCAGCAGGTCGGCGCCATCCGTGTTGGCGAGTGCATCGAGCAGGCGGATCAGGTAGGACTGGTCCAGTGCGCCCAGCATGCCCTGCACCGCTTCCAGCGTGACGGCACCGGCCGCGTAGGCAATGGCCTGGTCGGTCAGCGACAGTGCGTCGCGCATCGAGCCGTGCGCGCCTTGCGCCAGCAGGCGCAGCGCGGGCTGTTCGTACGTGACGTTTTCCTGGCCCAGGATATTTTCCAGGTGTCCCACGATATGCCCCGGCGGCATCTGCTTCAGGTTGAACTGCAGGCAGCGCGACAGCACGGTGACGGGAATCTTCTGGGGGTCCGTCGTCGCGAGGATGAACTTGACGTGTTCCGGCGGCTCTTCCAGCGTCTTGAGCATCGCGTTGAACGCGTGGTTCGTCAGCATGTGCACCTCGTCGATCATATAGACCTTGAAGCGCGCGTTCGACGGCGCGTACACCGCCTGCTCCAGCAGTTGCGCCATTTCGTCGACGCCGCGGTTGGATGCGGCGTCCATCTCTATATAGTCGACGAAACGGCCGCCATCGATGGCGGTGCACGCTTCGCAGACGCCGCACGGCGTGGCGGTGATGCCGCCGTTGCCGTCGGGTCCCGTGCAGTTGAGCGATTTGGCCAGGATGCGCGAGAGCGTGGTCTTGCCCACCCCGCGCGTGCCGGTAAACAGATAGGCGTGGTGCAACCGGCCGGTACCGAGCGCATGCGTCAGGGCACGGACGACGTGCTCCTGGCCGACGAGCGTTTCAAAGTTCCGGGGACGGTATTTGCGGGCGAGGACTTGATAGGACATGACAGGATTTTACCGCAGACGGGGCGACGTGAGGTCAACAACAGGTTTGCCCGGGCCGGCACTGCGCTAGACTGATGGTTTCTTTTTGATAAGGATGGACAAGATGAAGAAACTGTTGCCGCTGCTGCCGCTGGTGCTGACCGCGCTCCATGCCTCCGCCTTCGCCGAGGAACGCGAATGGCTGCCTTATAAAAAGCTGCTGGAGGTGAGCCGTGTCGACAAGTTCCACGCCCTGCCGCCCGCCGAGCGCGACAAGCTGGATATGTCTATCCATCTGCAACCGTCCAGCAAGGAGGTCAGCACGCGCGACGTGGCGCTGACGGTCGTGCATGCGGGCGGGCGCACCCCGTTGCCGATCGACGCGG
This sequence comes from Pseudoduganella plicata, assembly GCF_004421005.1. Lineage (NCBI taxonomy): Bacteria > Pseudomonadati > Pseudomonadota > Betaproteobacteria > Burkholderiales > Oxalobacteraceae > Pseudoduganella > Pseudoduganella plicata. Next base: position 5,529,979 of record NZ_CP038026.1, on the reverse strand, counting down.
GCGGCAACCTGCGGCTCACGCCAAACCCTCAGTGGCTGGCCGAGGACGCGAAGATCATGACGAACCAGCCGAAAACGTCGAAAGTGGCCATCTCCCCGGCAATGAATGCCATCGTCCCGCCTGGCACGCAGTGGCCGTACGACGCACTGATGGGCAGCATCCCGCAGGCGAACGCGGCAATCGGCAAGATGGCGGGCGCGCTCAGGATGTTCGCCCCGACGATCCGCTCCGTCATCCTGAGATTCGACCAGCCGGCCCAGGTGACGATCGCAGCGAAGGCCGGTGCGAAGCAGTACGCCACGGACACGAAGCACCAGATCCGCCTGAAGCCCGATGCGGCACTGGCAAGAGAAAACCCACAGATCACGCTGACGGCCCGGCCCCGCGAGGCCGAGCTGGACAGCGAATGATGGCGCGCGCTCCGGCCAGTCGCGCTCCCTGGCGTCCCCCGATGAGAACCGGGGTCTGACCTCGGCCGTCCGCGAGCGTTACCGTAATGATGAGAACTGCGGTCAGAGCCGGCGGGCCTGGCCCTCGCCGTCGACAAAGGTAGCGCAAAACAAAAAAGCTGCCGAAGCAGCTTTTCTGAGAGATGAGGAGGCGAGCCTGATCTGCGGCACTTGCGGTGAACAGCTGTGGCTGCTTCGTTCCCGACCTGACCAGGTTAGCCATGCCGCAATGCGCAGGGGCCCGCCAGACATCATTATAACCGTTCCGCCGGACTCGTGGTACACATCGTGTACTACAGGCCCAGCTGTTGCCAGATGGTGTCCACTTTCGCCTTCACCTCCGGCGTCATCTGGATCGTCGTGCCCCACTCGCGGCTCGTTTCGCCCGGCCATTTATTGGTGGCGTCGATGCCCATCTTGCTGCCCAGGCCGCTGACGGGCGAGGCAAAGTCCAGGTAGTCGATCGGCGTGTGGTCGACCAGGGTCGTATCGCGCGTCGGGTCGACCCGCGTCGTGATGGCCCAGATGACTTCCTTCCAGTCGCGGATATTGACGTCCTCGTCGACGACAACGATGAACTTCGTATACATGAACTGGCGCAGGAAGCTCCACACGCCGAACATCACGCGCTTCGCATGACCGGCATATTGTTTGCGGATCTGCACGACGGCCATCCGGTAGCTGCACCCTTCCGGCGGCAGGTAAAAATCGGTGATCTCACTGAACTGCTTTTGCAGCAGCGGCACGAACACCTCGTTGAGTGCCAGGCCCAGCACGGCAGGCTCGTCCGGCGGCTTGCCCGTGTACGTGGAGTGATAGATGGGGTCGCGCCGCATCGTGATGCGGTCGATCGTGAACACGGGGAACGAGTCCTGCTCGTTGTAATAACCGGTATGGTCGCCGTAGGGCCCTTCCAGCGCGTGTTCGTAGCCGGACGGGTGGTTCTCGTCCGGATAGATATGCCCTTCCAGCACGATCTCGGCCGAAGCGGGCACGCGCAGTTCGCTGCCGATGGCCTTGACCAGCTCGGTGCGGCTGCCGCGCAGCAGACCGGCAAACTGGTATTCCGACAGGCTGTCCGGCACCGGCGTCACTGCGCCCAGGATCGTGGCCGGGTCCGCGCCCAGCGCCACGGCGATCGGATAGGGCTGCCCGGGATTCTTGATGCAGTGTTCGCGGAAATCGAGCGCCCCGCCCCGGTGCGCCAGCCAGCGCATGATGACTTTATTGTGTCCCAGCACCTGCTGGCGGTAGATACCAAGGTTCTGGCGCTTCTTGTTCGGCCCTTTCGTAATGACAAGGCCCCACGTGATCAGCGGCGCCACGTCGCCCGGCCAGCAGTGCTGGATCGGCAGGCGGCCCAGGTCGACGTCGTTGCCTTCCCAGACTATCTCCTGGCACGGCGCGCTGCGCTGCTCCTTCGGCGCCATGTCCCAGACCGCCTTCACCAGCGAGCCCATGTCCATGATGTCCTTGAAGCCCTTGGGCGGCTCGGGCTCTTTCAGCCGCGCCAGCACGTGGCCGATACGGCGCAGTTCGCTGACGTCTTCGGCGCCCATCCCCAGCGCCACGCGGCGCGTCGTACCGAACAGGTTGGCCAGCACCGGGATGTCGTAACCCGTCGGTTTCTGGAACAGCAGAGCCGGTCCGCCGGCCCGCAACACCCGGTCACTGACCTCCGTCATCTCCAAATGTGGTGAAACTGTCATGGAAATCGGCTTTAATTCGCCTATTTCTTGCAACTGGGCAATGAAATCCCTTAAATCAGAATATTTCATACAATTTTTACGTTTTTTTCGCTATGGACGGCCGGCTTGAGGTTATCCGGACAAGTGGTTGATTCTATTGGTTTTTGATCAAACCTGCCCGCACTCTTTAGATTCAGAAGTTATAAAGAATCGATGTGTTAGTATTGACGTGATATAAACTGGCTTCTACAATTCGCTTACTTGAAGAGGACATGGCCAAAATGCCAACTAAATTGTCGCTCATTCATTCACGGAGTCGGGGCTCCACATGACATTTTAAGGAGTGTTTTCGCAGGGCGTCTGCCCTTGGCCTGTTGGCCTCCCCCGAAAAAAGTTGTATTGCGACTGTTTCACACGACTGAATCAGCTCTGGCAAGCAATGATGGCGTTCACCGCGAGCTTCCCCGGCAGCGGCGAGCGATAACAATTTCTGATGCACGGCAATTGCACAGCAACGACGCCGCGTGACGATCTCGCACGCGGCTGGGGCATGCTTTTTACGGACATTGCAGGGAGTTCAAATGATAAATCGCTTTACTGGGCTGGCTCCGGCCGCCCGCCTGCTGGCCATCGGGCCGGCAGCGCGCCTCGGCGCGCAACGTATCACCTTACGTAGTGTCTTCACCACCGCGCAGCACGCGTTGACCATCTTCGGTGTCACCGCCATCGTCACGCTCGCAGTGCTGTATGCGCGTCCGGACCTGGCACGTGCCCTGTCGCAATCGTTCGTGCAGGAACCTGTTGCCACGATGCCTCCCGCCGTCGTCAGCGCCCCGCCGCTGCACGAACTGATGGAAGCGCCGGCCGTCCAGACCGTTGCCGACAACAAGGCACTGTCCGCCGCCGACGAAAAAGCCCTGCTGGGCACCCGCAAGCAGCAGCAATGGGTTACCGACTGGCTGTCCAAGCGCTACCGCGTGGCCGGCGACGCGGCCAATATGCTGGTCTCCACGGCCTATATCACGGCCCGCGAAATCAAGATCGATCCGCTGCTGATCCTGGCCGTCATGGCGATCGAGTCGCGCTTCAACCCGTTCGCGGAAAGCCCGGTCGGCGCGCAGGGCCTGATGCAGGTCATGTCCAAGGTGCACCACGACAAGTTCCAGGAACTGGGCGGCGTCCAGGCGGCCCTGAACCCGGTGGCGAACATCCGTGTCGGCTCGCTGATCCTGAAGGATTACGTGACGCGCGGCGGTTCCGTCGAAGCAGGCCTGAAAAGCTACGTTGGCGCCGGCGCCTTCGAAACGGACGACGGCTACGGCAGCCGCGTGCTGGCCGAATACAACCGCCTGAAACAGGTCTCGGCCGGCAAGAAAGTGCCGACCTTCACGCGACCGGCCGCGCCGGCCGCGCCAGTGACCGTTACGGCCAGCGCCAAGCCCGTGGCGGAACCGGAACCGCCGAAGCCGGAAGCGCCGGTGGAGCCGGAGCTGGCTGGCCTGTAAGCCGAAGCAGCCCCACAAAAGCCACCGCGAGGTGGCTTTTTTTCGTCCACGCAAGGCATCACGACAAAAACAGCAGCCTGTCACCGTTTTTAAAACAGGAGCCTGTCGCCGTTTTTCCCGCCAGGGTCGCGTTGACCGTTGATGAGGGCCGGGTCTGATCCGGCCCTCGGCGACCATTGCCACAAGCCCGAACAAGAAAGCAAAACGTACAGGGCGGGATATAAAAAAAGGTTCTACGCGGAATACGGGGAAAGACGGGCTTGACGATCTAAGCAGGAGGTGGCGGCGGAGGTTTGAAGTTGGTAGATTGATAGTCGCCAAACAAGTCAATCTTTCAAACCACCGCCATGCTCAATGCTATGTCGTCTCTCCCGTTTTGGGAAGGCCATATTGTTCGTTCCGTCGAAGACCTTGAGGACGGGGCCCTGCTGATCATTCTCGATACGTGCCCTGCAAGCGAGCCCCAGTGCGGGGCATGTCGGCGGCCCTGCTCGCTGGTCCATGAGCGGCGCAGACGCAAGGTGCGCGACCGCGACTGCCTGGACAGACGGGTATGGCTTGATTTGCCGATCCGGCGGCTGGACTGCCATCACTGCAATGCCCGCGTCACTGAGCATATCTCGTGGCTTGACCGGCGCGCACGCATCACACATCGTGTTCGCGTGTGGGTTGAGGCCTTGGCGCAGCTACTGCCCATAGCGCATGTGGCTCGGCTGACGGGACTGCACTGGCATACCATCAAGGACATTGATCATCAGCGGCTGCAGCGCTTGCATGGCGACTTCTCGGCGAACGATGTTCGGCGCCTGGTCATGGACGAATTCGCCTTGCACAAGGGCCATCGCTATGCCACCGTCGCACTCGATGCCGAACGCATGAAAGTGCTATGGGTCGGGGAAGGCAACAGCCGGGAAGCAATACGGCCGTTCTTCGAGAAGCTAGGGCCCGAAGGCTGCCAGCGGGTTGAAGCCGTCGCGATGGATATGAATAGCGCTATGGATCTCGAGGTGCGGGCGCAATGCCCGAATGCCGAGGTGGTCTACGACTTGTTTCATGTTGTGACGCGCTTTGGCCGGGAAGTCGTTGATCGAGTCCGGGTCGATCAGGCCAATACGCTGCGGGCAGAGCCTAAGGCCCGACAGGTCATCAAACGCAGTCGCTGGCTTTTGCTGCGTAACCGTGACAACCTCAAAAGTGAACAGGCGATCAAGCTCGAAGAACTGCTTGCTGCCAATAAGCCATTGTCAACGGTCTATCTGCTGAAGACCGAGCTGAAGGAAATCTGGTACGCGCCAACAGTCAGGGAAGGTGCCCGCCGCTGGAAATCCTGGCTGAGGCTTGCCCTGGACAGCCAGATCGCCCCCTTGATCCAATTTGCCAAACGCCTGGCTAAATACCGACGGGGCATCCTCGCTTCAGCCATCTACCCGATGAGTTCATCTACCCTCGAAGGCGTCAACAACCGCATCAAAGTGATCAAGCGTATGGCCTATGGGTTCCGCGACTCCGCGTACTTCTTCCTGAAAATCAAGGACGCGTTCCCCGGTAAAGTGCGATGAACCTAAAAAAAGCCACCGCAAGGGTGGCTTCATCATGTCGGAAAGGCCGATCAGCGCTTCTTGTCGGCCGCGACCTCATCGGCACGCAGCCGTGGCGCCAGCTTGTCCAGCACGCCGTTGACGTACTTGTGGCCATCGATCCCGCCAAACGACTTCGTCAGCTCCACCGCCTCGTTGATGACGACACGGTAAGGAATGTCCAGCTGGTTCTTCAACTCATAGGCCCCCAGCAGCAGCACGCCATGCTCGATCGGCGACAGTTCGCCGATGCCGCGGTCGACCAGCGGGGCGAACGCCGCGCGCAGCTCGACGGACTGCTCGATGGCGCCGTACAGCAGCGCGGCGAAGTATTCGCCGTCGGCCTTGTCGAAGCCGTGCGCGGCACGGATGTTGTTGACGACGGTTTTCGCGTCCTCGTTGTTCAGCAGCCACTGGTACAGGCCCTGCAGCGCGAACTCGCGCGCGCGGTGACGCGGCGTGCGGTTCTTGCTGGGGTTGGCGTGCAAGGATTTTTCGTTCATATTCGTTTCCTAAATTGCGGCCGCGCGGAAGGCGCGTTAACGCCGGAGGGCACGGCCTTGCTGCTTACTCTTCTTCGCCGCTGTCCTGATGCAGCTCTTCCAGCGCGATCGCCAGATTCGCCATCTCGACCGCGACGCGGGCCGCATCGGCGCCCTTGGTTGCCATCCGCACTTCCGCCTGCTCGTCGTTTTCCGTCGTCAGCACGGCATTGGCGATGGGGATGCTGTAATCGAGGCCGACGCGCGTGATGCCGGCGCCCGATTCGTTCGAGACCAGCTCGAAATGGTATGTTTCGCCACGGATGACGGCGCCCAGCGCCACCAGTGCGTCGAACTGGCCGGATTCGGCCATCTTCTGCAGCACCAGCGGAATTTCCAGCGCGCCCGGTACCGTCACATGCAGCACGTCCTCGTCCGCCACGCCCAGATGCTTCAGCTCGGCCAGGCAGGCCGACAGCAGGCCATGGCAGACGTCTTCGTTGAACCGTGCCTGGACGATGCCGATGCGCAGGCCTTCGCCGTTCAGATTGGTTTCGTAGCTTCCTACGGTCATGACTCGCCTCTTATATATAGTGTGTGTATCGAAAATGGAAGGATACCCCGGACTGCGGTACGGTGCGGGGCTTATACGCTTCAGATGCGCTTCAGATCACGCTTCCGGTTTGGCCAGATAGCCCGTCACTTCCAGGTCGAAGCCCGTCATCGACGGCATCTTGCGCGGGCTGGCCAGCAGTTTCATGCGGCGCACGCCCAGCGCACGCAGAATCTGCGCGCCGATACCGTAGCTGCGCAGGTCCATGCTGGCGGCGCGGCCTTGGGGCTTCGTTTCCGGCTTGTTCAGCGCCTCGAGCTGGCCAAACAGCTGATCCGCCGTCTCGCCGCAGTTGAGCAGCACCATGACGCCATGGTCGGCGGCCTTGATGGCTTTCAGCGAGGCCGCCACGTTCCACGAATGGGTCGTGGAGCCGGTTTCGAGCAGATCCAGGATGGACACGGGCTGGTGCACGCGCACCAGCGACTCGCGCACCGGGTCCACTTCGCCATGCACCAGCGCCAGGTGGGCCGAGCCGCTCGGCGTGTCGCGCCAGGCGATCATGCGGAGTTCGCCGTAGGCCGTCTGCACGGTACGCTCGGCCACGCGCTCGACCATGCATTCCTTCTGGCTGCGGTAGTGGATCAGGTCGGCAATCGTGCCGATCTTCAGGTTGTGTTCCTTGCCGAACTCCAGCAGGTCGGGCAGGCGCGCCATCGTGCCGTCGTCCTTGACGATCTCGCAGATCACGGATGCCGGGGTCAGCCCGGCCATCGCCGTCAGGTCGCAGCCCGCTTCCGTATGGCCCGCGCGCATCAGCACGCCGCCCTTGACGGCGCGCAGCGGGAAGATGTGGCCAGGCTGCACCAGATCGTCCGGTTTTGCATTTTTCGCCACGGCCACCTGGATCGTGCGGGCACGGTCCGCCGCCGAGATGCCGGTCGTCACGCCTTCGGCCGCTTCGATCGACACCGTGAAGTTGGTGCCGAACGAAGTGCCGTTGCGGGTGGCCATCAGCGGCAGTTCGAGCCGGTCCACGATCTCCTCCGCCAGGGTCAGGCAGACGAGGCCGCGAGCGTGGCGGATCATGAAGTTGATGGCTTCGGGCGTGACGAAATCGGCAGCCAGCACCAGGTCGCCCTCGTTCTCGCGGTCTTCCTCGTCGACCAGGATCACCATGCGGCCGGCGCGCAGCTCGGCGACGATTTCTTCGGTGCTGGAGATAGACATAATTAATCCTTTGCGTGTTTCCTAACCCGCTATTTTAATGGATTTGGCGCCACTCCACCCGACATTCCCGCGCCGTTGGGCCGTTCGCACCGACGGTTGCCATAAAACGGGGGGGCTGTCACCGGTTTTATGGCAACTCGTGCGCCTGCGGCCCGGCCGGGGAGTAGCATCAATGCAAAAAGGAATCCCCCGGACATGGCCACCATTCTGATCGTCGACGACCGACCCACCAACCGCGAATACCTGCTGACCTTGCTCGGCTTCACGCCGCACGAGCTGCTTGAAGCGGTGGACGGCGCGCAGGCTCTCGACCTGTGCATCCGGCACCGCCCCGATCTCGTCATCACCGATATCCTCATGCCCACGATGGACGGGTACGAATTCGTCCAGCGCCTGCGCGCCACGCCGGACATCGAGCGCACGCCCGTTATTTTCTTTTCCGCCACCTATTCGATGCCGGAGCTGCGCGCCATGGCTGCCAGCTGCGGCGTGCGCAGCGTGCTGCCCAAGCCGGCCGACCCGCAATCGATCCTGGATGCCGTCACCCTGGAGCTGGGCGATGCGCGCCAGCCCCTGACGGTCCCGGACGAAGTGGTCCAGGCCGTGGCGCCCGCGGCGCGGGCGGCGGTAACCCCATCCCAGGCGCCGGGCACCGTCGAGCGCATGGCGTCCCTGCACGAACTGAGCCTGCGCCTGAACGGGCAACGCGACGCGGCCACCATGGCGATGTTGTTCTGCGCGGCCGCGGCGCGCATCCTGCAGGCCGATATCGTCGCGCTGTGCCTGCTCGATACCAACGAAGGATCCGTCCAGCATATCGAAACGCGCGGCATCGACCCGGCACTGCTGACACCATGGCTGCTGGACCGCAGCGCCTTTCCGGGCCAGCTGATGAAGGGCGGCGGCATCGTGCGCAGTTGCCGCACGAGCGGCGACATGCCGGCCCTGCCCGCCGGCCACCCGCAAGTGGGCAACCTGATGGGCCTGGCCGTACGCGACCAGTACCACCTGTACGGGTGGCTCTACGTGGCAGGCCGCCGCCACGAGCCGTGCTTCGACGAAACGGACGAGCAGTTCGTCCGCATGCTGGCGGCCCAGCTGGCCGTCGCGTACGAAAACATGAATCTGTACGAGGTCATCCAGCGCCACGCGGCACAGCTGCAAATGGAGGTGTCGGCGCGGCGCACGGCCGACACCGCCCTGCGCGCCAGCGAAGCCCGCTACCGGGCGATGACGCAGTCGGCGCCGGACGCCATCATCGGCTCGGACGACGAGGAACGCGTCGTGCAGTTCAACCGGGCGGCGGAAACGATGTTCGGCTACACGGAAGCGGAAATGCTGGGGCGCCCCATCACGTTGCTGCTGGCGGAGCGATCGCTGCCCGAACACCGCGAGCGGGTGGCCCGCTACCGCCAGAGCCGGGAACGCTCCTACAGCGGCCGGATCGTCGAGCTGTACGTGAAGCGCAAGAACGGCGAGGAGTTCACGGCTGACATGGCACTGTCTGCGGCCAATGTGGACGGTGTCCCCATCTTCACGACGATCCTGCGCGACACGACCGCCCGGCGCGCGCTGGAAGAACGGCTGCGCCTGGCCGCCCAGGTATTCGACAGCACGCAGGAAAGCATCACGATGACCGATGCCCAGGCCAATATCATTGCCGTCAACCGGGCCTACGAACAGATTACGGGCTACCAGGAAGGCGAAGTGCTGGGCCAGAATCCGCGCGTGCTGCGCTCCGGCCGCCACGATGCCGCGTTCTACCGGGCTATCTGGCAGAGCCTGGAAACGCAGGGCCAGTGGCGCGGCGAGATCTGGAACCGGCGCAAGAACGGCGAGGTGTACCCGGAGCGCATCAGCATCAATGCGGTGCGCGACCAGCGCGAGCAGGTCTGTGCCTACGTGTCCGTTTCCAGCGATATCAGCGCGCTCAAGGAAGCGCATACGCAGCTCGACTTCCTCAGCAACCACCATCCGCTGACCCAGCTGCCCAACCGCAACCTGCTCAATGACCGGCTGCAGCTGGCGCTGGACGCAGCCGCCCACAGCGGCCGCCAGGTCGCCCTGCTGCTGTTCGACATCGACCGGCTGCAGCGCATCAACGATGCCCTCGGCCACGAGGTGGGCGACGCGCTGCTGCAGGAACTGGCGCGGCGCGTCAGCACCGTCGTCACGCCGGGCGACACGCTGGCGCACCTTGGTGCCGACGAATTCGCTTTACTGCTGACCACGGCGCCCGAGGTGGACGACGTCATCGTCACGACGCGCAAGCTGATGGACCAGGTCGCCCAGCCCGTGCAGCTGGCCGGCCAGGACCTGTACGTGACGGCCAGCGTGGGTATCAGCATGTACCCGCGCGACGGCACCACGGCCAGCGCGCTGCTGATCGGCGCGGACGTGGCGCTGTCGCACGTCAAGGAGAGCGGCCGCAACAGCTTCCATTTCTATACGGGCGAGATGAACGCCCATGCGTTGCGCTGGATGTCGCTGGAGGTGCACCTGCGCCATGCCATCGAGCGCAGCGAGCTGCAACTGTACTATCAGCCGCAGGTAGCGCTGGTGGACGGCAAGGTCAGCGGCATGGAGGCGCTGCTGCGCTGGAACAGCGCCCAGCTGGGCATGGTACCGCCGGGCGACTTCATTCCACTGGCCGAGGACAGCGGCCTGATCCTGCCAATCGGCAACTGGGTCATCGAGGAGGCATGCCGGCAGAACAAGGCGTGGCAGCAGGCTGGGCTGCCGCCGATGACGGTTGCCGTCAACGTGTCGGCGCGCCAGTTTGCCGCGGGCACGGTGCCGGCCGTCGTGCGGGCCGCACTGGCCCGGACGGGTCTGGCGCCGCGCTACCTGGAAGTGGAGCTGACGGAGTCCGTCATGATGCACGACGCCGAGCAGGTGCAGGCGCAGCTGAACGAGCTGTCGGCGCTGGGCGTGTCCGTATCACTGGACGACTTCGGCACAGGCTATTCGTCGCTGGGCTACCTGTCGCGCTTCCGGCTGGACAAGCTGAAGATCGACCAGACCTTTGTGCGCAATATCACGAGCGACCCGCGCAGCGCCGCCATCGCCCGCGCCACCACGGCGCTGGCGCACGGGCTGAACCTTGTCGTCGTCGCGGAAGGCGTGGAAACGCTGGGCCAACTGGCTTTCCTGCGCAATATGGGCTGCGACAAGATCCAGGGCTACCTGTTCAGCCGCCCCCTGCCACCCAACGAACTGGCCACGCTCCTGCGGGAACGGCGCTGCCTCGCATCGCCGGACATGCCGCCCCGGCCCGCCCGTACGTTGCTGCTGGTGGACGACGAGCCCGGCGTGCTGCGCTCGCTGCAACGGATGTTCCGGCGTGAGGGCTACCAGGTGCTGGCCGCCGGCAGTGCCGAAGAAGCGCTGGAGCTGCTGGCAACGCACGACGTGCACGTGATCCTGTCCGACCAGCGCATGGCCGGCATGAACGGCACCGAGTTCCTGGCCCGTGCCCGCGAACTGTATCCGCACACGGTGCGCATGATCCTGTCCGGCTACGCCGACCTGGCCAGCGTGACGGAAGCGGTCAACCGGGGTGCCATCAGCAAGTTCCTCAGCAAACCGTGGGACGACGACGAATTGCTGCAGGTCGTGCGCATGGCGTTCCGACAGGCCGAACGCGACGCTGGCGAGCGGGCCGGGCAGACGGCGTAACGGCGCTACACCTGAGCCGGGATTTCAGGTAAGGTATGGCCTCCATTAACTTGCCTCGAAGACACTGTGACCGCATCGAATTCCGCCGCATCGACCGGGTTGATTCCCGACTGCATCTGGCCGCTGGCCGCCGAACTGGGCGAAGGCCCGTTATGGCACGCCGCCGAGCAGCGCCTGTATTTCGTCAACCTGGTCGGCAATGCGCTGCATGCCGTCGACGCGGATGGCGGCCGCCACACGTGGCAGCTGCCGACGTATGTGTGCTGGCTGCTCCCGCGCAAGGACGGCGATGGTTTCATGGCCGGCCTGCGCGACGGAATCGTCCGGCTGTGGCTGGTGCCGGAGTTGCGCATCGAATATCTGCATCGCCCGCTCGAGCATGGCGACCTGCGCTTCAACGATGCCAAGGTTGACGCGGCCGGACGCATCTGGGCCGGCACGATGAACGCGGCGGACGTCAGCCGTCCGCACGGCAAACTGTTCCGCCTCGATCCGGACGGCGGCCTGCGCACGGCGCTGACGGAATACCACATCTGCAACGGCCCCACGTTCAGCCTGGACGGCCGCACGATGTACCACAACGACAGCTTCCTGGACCGGACCTACGCCTACGACGTCAACGCCGACGGCGGCCTGGACAACCCGCGCCTGTGGCGCCAGTTCGGTGCGGGCGAAGGATCGCCGGACGGCATGACGGTGGACAGCGAGGACTGCGTCTGGATCGCCCAATGGGGCGGCGCCCGCGTCTGCCGCTACAGCCCCGCCGGCGAGCTGCTCACGACCATCGCGATGCCGGTGGCGCAGCCGTCGTCCGTCGCGTTTGGCGGACCGGACCTGAAGACGCTGTACATCACCAGCGCGTGGCAAGGCTATGACGACGCATGCCGCGCGGCCGATCCGCAGGCCGGTGCGTTGTTCTCGGTACGGGTGGACGTGCCGGGCGTGCCCGCTGCCCAGTTCGGTTGAGCGAGACGCCGGCCCAGGCGTACCGCGGCGTACGCGATCCGCGCCACGTCGTGTGGTTCCTGTTCGCGCTGACGGCCGTGACCGGCGTCGTCGACGGTGTCTATGACCTCCACGAGACGGAGGAACCGCTGTGGTGGACCGTCTTCGCGGCGGCAGTGCTGAACTACGCGACGTTCGTCTGGTATTGCCGCGACACGGACGTGCGCGGCATCCACCGCACGCGCACCTGGAACGTGTTCGTCATCCTGCTGGCGCCGCTTGCCGTGCCCGGGTATCTGCTGCGTCGCGCCCCGCCCCACGGCCGTGGTCGCGCGCTGCTGCGCATGGCCGGCTTCCTGCTCCTGTTTTTCCTCGTCGATACGCTCGGCGTGCTGGCCGGCATGCTGCTTGGCTAGCCTCTCTCCCAAGGGGGACGTGGGTTTCGCCCGACTGGCCTTACCATGGTCGCGTTGTGAACCACTCAACCACGTAAAGGAGCTCCTCCATGAAAACCCACGGTTCGGCCGTCTGGTCCGGCGGCATCAAGGATGGCAAAGGCGCCATCAGCAGCCACAGCGGTGCACTCAAGGAATACCCCTACGGCTTCGCCAGCCGCTTCGAAGGCAAGCCGGGCACCAATCCCGAAGAGCTGATCGGCGCGGCCCACGCCGGCTGCTTCACGATGGCACTGTCGCTCATCCTCGGCGAAGCAGGCCTGACGGCGGAGCAGATGAACACGACAGCGGAAGTCACGCTGGACAAGCTCGACGACGGCTTCGCCATCACGGCCGTGCACCTGACGCTGGAAGCAAAGATCCCCGGCGCGGACGACGCGAAGTTCCAGGAGCTGGCCGGCAAGGCGAAAGCAGGTTGCCCGGTGTCGAAGCTGCTGAACACGAAGATCACGCTGGACGCGAAGCTGGTGCAGTAACACGCAGGCAAAAACCCGGGACAGTCCCCTGTTTTGAGGAAAAACTTCTCGAAAACAGGGGTCTGTCCCGGGTTTCAGTCCTGCCGGTCCGCCGACGTCGCCGTAGCAATCCGCTCTGCCCGCTCCACCTGGATATGAAACCCGGCCGCCCCCTCCGGCATCCCGGCCGAGCTGAGCGCAAACCGGGCCAGCTGCAGTCCCGACTCCACCGTCTCCGAAATCACCTCGTTGGCCCCGGCCGCTTTCAGCAGCCGCGCATGTTTCTCGTCGCGCGCCCGCGCGAACACGGGCAGCGCCGGATAATGCCGCCGCAGCGCCAGCACCGCTTCCAGCGCCGATTTCGGATCGTCCATCGTCAGTACGACGGCTGCGCACTGGCCGGTGCCGAGGCGTGCCAGCAGGTGCGGCATCGACGCGTCGCCCGTATAGACATCGCGCGAGGCCTCGCGGCCGGCCGCCACCAGCTGGTGATCGCGCTCGATGGCCACGTGCCCGATACCCTGGCGCGTCAGCACGTCCGCCACCAGGCGCCCGACCCGGCCATAGCCGCCAATGACGATATGCCCGGCGCGGGGCCGTTCCGCGGCGTCCCCCTGTGCGGGCGCGAAGCTGCCGCGCGTGGCCTCCCACCACTGCGCGAAACGCTGGCCCAGCGCGGCGCTGGCCGGTGCGGCCAGCATGCTGAGACTGACGACAACGAGCAGGAACTGCCCCGTCGCCGGCACCAGCAGCCCCGCGCCGGCCGCAACGCCCAGTACGATAAACGCAAACTCGCCGCCCTGCCCCATCAGCAGCCCCGCGTGCACGGCCTGCCCCGCGCCCAGACGCCACAACAGCGCCGCGATAACGGCGGCCTTGATCAGCAGCAGCCCGACGACGGACGCGGGCAGCCAGAACGGGTAGTCGGCCACGGTGCGCAGGTCCAGCTCCATGCCGACCGACATGAAGAACAGTCCCATCAGCAAACCGCGGAACGGTTCGACGATCATCTCGACTTCGTACTGGAATTCCGTATCGGCCAGCAGCAGCCCCGCCAGCAGCGCGCCCAGCGCCATCGACAACCCTGCCGCGGCCGTCGCGGCGGCAATCCCCAGGGTGAGCAGCAGGATCAACGCGACAAAAATCTCCGGCTGGCGGTGCACGGCAAACGCGGCGAACATGGGCCGCGCCACGCGCCGCCCGACCAGGTAGACGGCGGCAATCGTCACGCCCGCTTTCGCCAGCGCCAGCAACAACACGAGCCACAGCGCCCCGCCGCCCGTGCCGCTGCCCGCCAGCCCGTCGACCAGGATCAGGATCGGCACGACAGCCAGGTCCTGCAGCATCAGGATGCTGAAGCACGACTGGCCCAGCGGCGACGCCAGGCCCTGGCCGCGGCTGAGCAGTTGCATGACGACGGCCGTGGACGACATCGCCAGAGTCAGCCCGATCGTCAGCGCGGCGCCGGGCGGATTGCCGAACGCCAGCGCAAAGCCGCCGACCACCGCGGCTGTCAGCACGACCTGCAGGATGCCGCTGCCGAACACGCTGCGCCGCAAGGCCCAGATGCGCGCCGGCGACAGCTCCAGCCCGATCATGAACATCAGGAACAGGATGCCCAGTTCGGCGACGTGCTTGACGCTCTCGACGTCATGAAACGTGACATCGGCCAGCCAAGGCAGGTCCGCGCCCCAGCTGCCCAGGCCGTGCGGACCGAACACGAGACCGACCAGCAGGAACCCCAGCATCTGGTTCACGCGCAGGCGCTGCATCAGCGGCACCGCCAGGCCGGCCAGCAGCAGGAACAGTAGTACCTCTCGTAGGTCGGCGATGGTCATGGGCGGTCGAATGGCTGAGCGGAGAGATTGCAGTGTAGGAGATACACGACCGGCCGGGCAAGCGACCCGCCTCCGGGCTGCAACGGCCTGGCTGGCGGGTGCGGCCACGTCGTCCATCCTGGCGCTGCGATGACGTGGCACCGTCGTGCGCCGCGGCGGGGCGCGGCTACGCCAATGCGGCGCGCTAAACGTGGTGCTGGCACTGGCCGCGACACGCCTGCCGGATCCCCTCGCGCGCCTGCATCCCGTGGCCCGCGTCTGTCTGAGCCTGGGCGAACCGGACGCCTTTATCGACGCGACCCGGCAGCGGCAGGCGCAGTGGCCGGACCGGGGCGCGCCGGCGCGTTGGCGTGCACACCCGATGTGGTCCGACAGGACAGACGCCGCAGCAAGTCAGGCACGCAGGCGCGCGGCCACTTTCGTTGCAGCGGCCTTGCGCGCCGGCTGCCCGGACGCGGTGGCACGCGTGCCCATTTCGTCCGCATCGAGGCGGAACACGCTGACGACACGCGCCAGGTTCGATGCCTGCTCGTGCAGCGAAGCGGACGTCGCCGCGGCTTCTTCCACCAGCGCGGCGTTCTGCTGCATGGCCGTGTCCATGTCGGCGACGGCGTCGTTGATCTGGTTGATGCCGTGCTGCTGCCCCTGGCCGGCATCGGCAATTTCCGCGATGATCCCGGTGACGCGCCGGACGCTGTCGACGATCTCGCTCATCGTGCTGCCGGCCTGATTGACCAGCACGCTTCCCGCTTCGACCGACGCGACCGAGTCGCCGATCAGCGCCTTGACGTCCTTGGCGGCTGCGGCCGAGCGTTGGGCCAGGCTGCGCACTTCGGCGGCAACGACCGCGAAGCCCCTGCCCTGCTCGCCGGCGCGGGCCGCCTCGACGGCGGCATTCAGCGCCAGGATATTGGTCTGGAAGGCGATCCCGTCGATGACGCCGATGATGTCGACGATCTTGCGCGCCGAATTGTTAATGGTCGCCATTGTTTCCACCACCTGCGCCACGACGGCGCCGCCGTGCGTGGCCACCTCCGAGGCGGAGCGCGCCAGCGTGTTGGCCTTGCCGGCATGCTCGCCGTTCTGGCGCACATTGGACGCCAGCTCTTCCAGCGATGCCGCCGTTTCCTCGATCGAACCGGCCTGCTGCTCCGTGCGCGACGACAGATCCTGGTTGCCTGCGGCGATCTGCGACGACGCCGCCGTGATCGTATGCGTGCCCTGGCGCACTTCCCTGACCAGGTCGGCCAGGCTGCGCTGCATGGCCGCCAGCGCTCCCAGCAGTCGTGCGATCTCGTCATCGCCCTCGACGTGGATAGGGTGCGTCAGGTCGCCCTGCGCCACCGCGTCCGCGGCCCTGACGGCCTGGTCCATGGAACGGGCCACGCTGCGGATCACGGCCACAACGATCAGGCTCAGCGCGGCACCGATGGCTGCCAGCACGAGCGCGGCGCGCCGCAGGTCGGCAACAAAGGCGTCCTGCAGGTCGTCCAGGTACAGCCCCGTAATGAAGGTCCAGTCCCACGGCTTGTAGGTCAGCACATAGGCCCCCTTGGCAAAGACCTGCTTCTGGTCGGCATTGCCTGGCTTCGGCCAGACGTATTCGATCCATCCTTCTCCGCTGCCCTGTGCAATACGTGCCGCGTCACGGTACAGGTAGGTGCCCTTGACATCGTGGAAGTCGCTCATGTCCTTGCCGCTCAATTCGGCTTTGATCGGGTGCATCAGCATCGTCGGACGCGAGTCGACCACGGTGTAGTAGCCGTCCTTGCCATAGCGCATGGCCTTGAGTCGCTGCAGTGCCTGCTTTTGCGCCTGCTCCAGCGGCATCGCGCCGGACGCGGCCAGCGCCGCATATTCCTTCACGGTGGACATGCCGACGTCGGTGGCGAATTTCAGCGCATGCTGACGCTCTTCGAAGCGCAGCGCCTTGCTCTCATAAATATGGAAAAGGGTCATGCCGGACAGGCATAGCCAGCTGAGGATCAGCGGCAGATAGAGTTTGGCGCGAAAGCTGAGTTTCATGATCGTAGGCGGTGGTCGGGGTGAGATGCAATTTGAAAATCGGTAATTTCCATACGGAAACTCTAGCATCCTTCCCTTCGGGGAAAGTCGTTACTTGCCTTATGTTCACCCGGTCTTTTTTCAAAGTGTTGCGCAAACACCAGTTCAGCGTAGCCATGACTATGTTCTGCGCTCCCTGGCCGGCGGCGCGGTAGGTCGCCGGCCGCACCAGATGCAGGAACGCCAGCGCGAGGCCGGCGTTCGACATGCCGGGGAAGTACCGCCGCAGCCGGTACTTCCCGAGGGCGGGGGCATCAAGCGATCTTCGTGGCGCCCGCGCTGCCGGAGGCCGAGAGCATGCGTTCGACATACCGGGCGATCAGATCCACTTCCAGGTTGACCTTGCCGCCCACCGCCAGGTGTTTCAGGGTTGTGACCTGGATCGTGTGCGGGATCAGGTTGATCGAGAAGCGGCAGCCCTCGGGCACGTCCTCGACGCGGTTGACGGTCAGCGAGACGCCGTTGACGACGATGGAACCCTTGAACGCCAGGTACTTGCCCAGCTCGCGCGGCGCTTCGACCACCAGTTCATACGACTCGCCGACGGGCTCGAACTTGCGTACGACGCCCAGGCCATCCACGTGGCCGGAGACCAGGTGGCCGCCCAGGCGCTCATTGAGGGTCAGCGCCTTTTCCAGGTTCACTTCCGCCGGCGTGTCCAGGCCCACGGTGCAGTTCAGGCTTTCGCGCGAGACGTCGACGGTGAACGTGCCGCCGGTCTTTTCAACCACCGTCATGCAGGCGCCGTTGATGGCGATCGAGTCGCCCAGCGCCACGTCCGCCAGCGGCAGCGGGCCCGCATCGATATCGAGGCGCACGCCCGCGTCATGACCACCCGGCAGGGGGGTGATGGTCTTGATTTTGCCGACAGCGGCGACGATTCCAGTAAACATGCTTGAGTCCCTTCAATCCAAATCATGGCGATGCGTGACCGCCGGTTGTACGTGTCAGTTGGCAGGCCGATCCGCGCGCGGCCGCTCCAGGTTCATGGCCGATCCATGAAGCGGGCCAGGATGCGCAGGTCGCCGCCGACGTTGCAAACTTCGTGGAAGCGCAGCGCGCGTTTTTGCGCAAGGTCCGTCAGGGCCGGCAGCGCGAACATACCTTGCGCATCGCCCAGCAGGGTTGGTGCCAGATAGACCAGCAGCTCGTCCACGCAGCCTTCGCGCACCAGCGAGCCATTCAGCTTCGTGCCCGCCTCCACGTGCAGCTCGTTGATCTGGCGCCGGCCCAGCTCGCGCATCAGTTCCGGCAGATCCACCTTGCCGTGCGCATTGGCCAGCGTGATGATTTCCGCGCCACGGTCGCGCAGCACCGCCTCGCGTTCATGGTCGCTGACAGCCGCGACGACAAGCGTACCGCCGCCAGCCAGCACCTTCGCGCCCGGATCGATTTCCAGCCGGCTGTCGATGACGATGCGACGCGGCTGGCGCAGTGTCTGCACCGCGCGCACGTTCAGTTGCGGATCGTCTGCCTTGACGGTGCCGATGCCGGTCAGGATGGCGCAGGCGCGCGCGCGCCATGCGTGCCCGTCGGCGCGCGCCTCGGCCCCCGTGATCCACTGGCTGCTGCCGTTGTGCAGCGCCGTCATGCCGTCCAGGCTGGCGGCCGTTTTCAGGCGCACCCACGGCAGCTGGCGGCGCATGCGCGAGAAGAAACCGATGTTCAGCTCATACGCTTCGTCGGCCAGCAGGCCCGACGACACCTCGATGCCCGCTGCCGCCAGCCGCGCCAAGCCCTGCCCCGCCACCAGCGGGTTCGGGTCCTCCATCGCGCAGACGACGCGGCCCAGCCCCGCGCGCACCAGCGCGTCGCAACATGGCGGCGTGCGGCCGTAATGCGCGCAAGGTTCCAGCGTGACGTATGCGGTGGCGCCGCGCACGTCGTGGCCGCGCTGCGCGGCATCCTTCAGCGCCTGGATCTCGGCGTGGTCCTGCCCTGCGGGCTGCGTGACGCCGGCGCCGATGACGACACCGTCCCTGACGATGACGCAGCCGATGTGCGGATTGGGCGACGTCGTGTACAGGCCTTTTTCCGCCCATTGCAAGGCCAGGCGCATGCCGTCCAGGTCATTGTGTATGTTCATCGCTCGCTTGTTCGCCCAGCTCCGTGGTTCGGTTTGTCTCCATGCCGCCGCCCGTCATTCGCTCGCGGCGGCACAGCCGGACTCCCTCAGCGGGTCGCACAGGCGCGCACGGCCCAGCATGTTGATCTTGATGTTGCGTGCCTGGTCGCCGGCGCGCAGCGACAGCGTGCCGAAATTGGCGGCATTGCCGTTTCCCGCCCGGCACGAACGGCCGGCACTATTATAGGCGACATACCAGGGCGGTGCAGCGGCCGACAGCCGCGACCAGATGCGCATGCCATCGGCCACGGGTCCATGCCGGAACAGCACCTCGTCGCCGGTACCGGGGCGGCCGTCCCCATCGCGGTCGGCAAACACGGCCCAGCCGTGCTGCCACGCGACGCCAGCCGGATCGATCGGGGCCACCACGACGATATCGCCCCGCCCCAGCGCCTGGGCACGCGCCAGGTGCAGTGCGGCCAGCAGGTCGGCGGCGGCAGCGCGCAACTGCTGACGCTGCGCGAACCCGCGCAGGTCGGGCACGGCGGCGCCCAGCAGCACGCCGGCCACCGCCAGCGCGACGAGCGCCTCGACCAGTGTAAAGGCGGTGTTCAGCGCCAGCAGCGCTGGCCGCGGCCAGTGGCGCGGCGCTCGCCGGTACTGGTCAGTATGAGTCGTTCGCATTGGGGATCCCTGAAAGTAACGTCGACGCGCGGCGTGCCCGGCGTGGCCACCAGTTGCACGCACTGTTCGATGGGCTGGTCGTCGCAGGCCCTGGCTTCGATCTCATAACCGCTGCGCGCCGGGCTGGTGCCGGACCACCAGCGAAATGCCGGTGCGCCGGCGCCGGCGGCATCGGACGCAAAGGCGAAGTACCTGTTGTGCAGCGTGAAATAGCGCTCCTCCTGCTGCATCAGCCGCTGCAACGCCGCCTGCGCTTCCGTGCGCCGCGTGCGCACCAGGTGATCCTGGAAGCCCGGATACGCGAAGGCCGCCAGGATGCCGGCGATGCCGACCGTGACCAGCAGTTCCGTCAAGGTGAACCCGGCCGCCGCGCGCCGGCCGATTCGGCTCTTCATTGGCTTTCCCTCCCTGTCGCTGCCGGAGCGCCGCCGGACGGATCCGCATCGCCGCGCCGGGCCGCGGCACGATGCAACTGGCGCCAGTTGACGACCTCGCGCCAGCTCAGGCGCCCGGCCGGCAGCGTCGCCTGGGTCGAAGTAACGCGCGGTACGCCGCCAGACGTGCCGAGCGCGACGACCTCGGCCGATCGCGTCACCTCGATCCGCGTGCCGTTGCCCCTTCCGCCGTGACCGCGCACGCGCGCGGCCGGCAGCGCCGCCGGCGGACCGTCGACGAAATCCATCACCACCGCGCCCGTCGTGGCGCCGCTGACCGCGACCCCGGCGCTGTCGGGCGCCAGGCCGGACAAGGCATCGAGCAGGTACGTCCGGCCGTAGCTTTCCGTGCAGGCGGTACGGCCGGGCACGACGGTACTGAACGCCACCTTGCCGTCAACGATCGTCGCGCCGGCAATATTGCGTTCGCCGGCGCCCGTGCCGACGCCGAAATCGATGTACCACCCTTTCGGCCGCGTTCCGCCGCCGATGGCCTGCTGCGTCCCGCTGACCGTGACCCCCATGCCGCCGTCCGTGGCATCGAGCCGGCGCTGCAGCAGGTCGGCGCGTGTGGCCGCCGTGGCCGGGTGGGCGGGATCGTCATGAATGGCGTAGAACGACTGCGGCGTGAACCCTGCCGGGTCGCGGTCGGCGCGCGAGCGCAGCATCCCGGTACCGAACAGCACCAGATAGCCGCCACCGGCGGCATGCACCACTTTCGGTTGCTGGGCGATGGGCTGGCGCACACCGTTCGTGTCGCGGGCAACAAACACGGGCCGCAGTCCCGGGCTGGCGCGCCACGGCGGCGTGCGCGTGAAGTCGAAGCGCCACAGATTACCTTGCAGGTCGCCCGCGTAGACGTGACGCAGCGTCTCGTCATCGTCCGTCACCAGGGCCGGCGCGGACAGGCCGGCGGGCAGCCCCGCTTCGCCCGGTGGTATGTCGAGGCGGTAGTAGCTGGTGTCGAGGCGCCAGCGCTGCCCGGGCGGCTTGTCCAGCGCCAGCAGCAACAGGGCGGCGCGTCCGGCGCCCTCGCCGTTACCGGTCGCCGCGAAATGGCGGTACTGGCGCACACCGTTGCGCGAGCGTACTTGCAGGCGCGCCACCTGGGCCGGCGTCATGACGTTGCCGATGGCGGCATCGTCGCGCGGCGTGAATTCCCACAGTACGCCAAGTCCGCCCTCGAAGTAGGACGGATCCGTCACGTCAAGGGCAAACAGGCCACGGGCGCCCGCGCCAGGCGATCCCACCAGCACCGTGCGCCAGGCGCCGCCGAGGTTCGCTTCGCCAACGGCCAGCGGCCCGTCCACGTAAGCGCGGTGGGTGTACGCCGGCGACGTCAATTCCTTCAAGGCGCCGAACAGCATGTCGGGCACATAGGCGAACAGTTCCGCGCCGCTGCGCGCGTCGAACGCATGCAGCATGCCGTCGTTGGCGCCGAGGTAGACGGCCGGCGCGCGGCGTAACGTGCGCTGGTGGAATGCCGCATAGGCGGGGTCGGCACTGCCGCGCGCGGGCGCGTTCGCGCCGGCGCCGACGAACACCGGCGTGCTGTGCACGGCGTCACCCAGTACGCCGCTGCGCACGCGCAAGCCGTGGCCCTCCAGCGTGCGGTCGCCGCGCAGGTACTCCAGCCGCGCGGAGCCAAGGCCGTCCGGACCATCCTCGCCATCCACCGGCACGGGCGGCCGGTCGAGTTCCGCCTGGCGCCCCGGCGACAGGGCATCCCACAGGAACGGTATCGTGGCCCGGCGCGCAGCAGGATCGCCATCGAACGTGTAGATATTGCGTGCCGCGGCCGGCCTGTCGGCCAACAGCATACCCGCATCCCACAGCGGCGGCATCTGACGCAGCGCGCCGGCCGCGTTGCGCACCAGCGGCGTTCGTGTCAGCGTGCCGCTGCCGCGCGCCAGCACATAAGCGGCGCGAAACACAGTGGCCTCTTCCGCGCCGACAGGAGCCAGGCGCGCTGCCGGCACGGTCACTGCGGGTCCGCGCACCGTGCGATAGCGGGCGGCGCAGCCGACGGCAACCTGCTCGTCGGACGCTTGCGCGGCCGCGTCCGCGACGCAACCACCCATGCACTGGACCGCCAGTACCAGGCCGCAGAGTCGACGCCGCCGGCGACGCCGCTGGTGCGATGCGTCCATCGTCGCCTCAGTCATCGTGCCGGCGGTAGGTTGCCTGCAGCACGACCTGCGTGCCTTCGCGGCTGCCGAAACCGATGGCGGTGACGCGGTACAGGTAGCCATCGTCCGCACCCACCTCCGCACCGGGCGGCCGATACGGCAGCCGCTCGACGATATAGCGCGGCCGCCGCAACGGCAGGAATCCCTCGCCCGTCTCCGCCTCGACACCGGTAAATGTCCCCAGCGGCACGCCTGTCCCGCCGCCCGGATCGACGGCCTGCCACGGCGGCGGCTCGCCCGGTGCGCTGCGTGCGCAAAGTCCCAGCGCCAGTCCCACGCCACAGGCGGCGCCCGGGCCAGGGCTGAAAGCGTCCGCCGCGCCAAACAGGGCGCGGCGTTCCGCCGGCACCGCGGCCACGCCTTCGATATCGAGTTCCGCATCCATCAACGCATCCTCCGCAGATTGCAGCGCGATATGCCGGTCCCGCTCGGCGCGCGCCGATTTTTCACCCATCAACGCCATATCGGTGGCGGACGCCGCCAGCAGCAACACGGCGGCCAGCATCAGCAGGCCGACGACGAGGGTCACGCCTCGTTGCCGGCCCCAGCGCCGCCAGCGCGGCCCGGTCCAACGACGCGGTACGTCCATCACGACCCCGCGCGGTTGCGCAGCAACACGGCCGCCTCGAACAGCCGGCGTGACCGTGCCCTCAGCGACGCCGGCAGCGCCGCCTCGTCGATCCGCGTACCGGCATCGCCGCCCCTTGCCGCCGCCGTATAGGCGGCCCCGAACAGATCGAACGCCATCGGCGCGCCGCCGCTGCGCGTGCCGCTTTCGCCGTGCAGCAGCAGCGCCAGCCGGACGGCGACGACCCGATGCCAGTAAGACCGACGCCGCCGCTCCCGTTCGCGCTCGGCCGCCGAGGCACCCGCCACGGCCAGCGCATCGTCCAGCGCACGCACGGCCGTGGCGTTCAGGTAGCGGTTGGCGACACCGTCCACCGGCGTATCGGTATCTACGCCATACAGCACCTGCAGGCTGTCGACGCCGCGCACCACGGCATCGGCGCTCCACCCGCCGCTGTCGGTGCGGTACTTGCAACGCAGCTCCGCTTCGCCATCGTCGCCCCGCGCGACAAAGAAGATGCTCCAGCCCTGCGCCGACGCGCCGACGGCGAAGCCGGCGCAATCGACGATGGAACCGTCCCCGGAACCCGCGCCGGCGCCGCCGAAACGCACCGCCAGCACGTCGCTGCCGTTGACGGACGATGCCCGCGCGTCCGCGATGCCCGGCCCGGTACGGGTGACGCTGCGTGCGTCGAGACCCTCGATGCCGGCGCCCTCCTCCGCCGCCGGCGCGGCGCCACCGGGTGCGGCCGCGTCCGCATAGCCCGCCTGGCGCAGCGCCTGCCCGATCAGTTCGAGGGCGTAACGGCCGCCGTCGTTCAGCCTTACCGTGGCGCCGTGGTGCAGGTAGTCGCCATTCGCCGTGACGAGCATCGCCGCCGATGCCAGCGTGACGAGCATGCCGATCGTCAGCGCGACCAGCATCTCGACGAGGCCGGCGCCGGCGCAGCGGTGCTGGCGGCCGGTCATGGCGCAACCCCCGCCACGGCCACCGCCACGCCTGGCACGAAGCCGTCTTCCGCGTCCGCCTGCGGCGTGCCGTCGGGATTCTTGCCGCGCCAGCCGATCTTGACGACCACCGGCGCCGTGGCCCCGCCCGAGCACGGCCAGCGCAGCCGGCCCGCCTGCCAGATGCCCGCATCGCGGCACACGCGCACGCGCCCCGCCGGCAAGGTGGTGCGCACCAGGCGCTTCAGTTCATACGCGTCGAGCTCGGCCAGCGCCGCGCTGTCGCATGGGGCCGCCATGCACAGGCTGGCCGGGGCGGGCGGCGTGGGTTCGCGGTGGGCGTCGTAATCGATCGCCAGATAGACGCTGCCAACCTGGCCGGCATTGGCGCGGATCCGGTCGGCCATAGCGGTGGCGGCCTGCACGGACGCCGACAGCAGGGCCGATTCGTGCCGGGTGCGCATCGCATGCAGCTGCATGGCCGTCCCGCCGATCAGGCCAACGGCCAGCACCAGCACGGCAACAAGCACTTCGATCAACGTAAAGCCCGCGGCAGCACGCATGGGATCTCCTCGACTTCGCCCTTACAAGTTAGGCGGTCGGGCCGGTCGTCGGTTGCGCTACCTCAAGGATATGGGGGGAACTGAAGAATTTCTGGCAAGAAGTTGTGCTGCCGGGTTGCAAAATTGCGGGCTGAGCAGGAGAAATTCAGGCATAACCGAACGGGCGTCGCAGCGCGGGGTGCGCCCGCCGCAAGGGGACAAGGTGCCTGAGTGGTGCAGACCGCCGCAAACAGTACCCCGGGCGCGACCACACGGCGCTCGCCCTGTGCCGGGCGCTGGTCTCCCTATTTCGCGGCCGCGGATGAACGCCGCAGCCGGGAGCCCGTCACTCCCCCTTCGGCTTGCGCTCCTGCCCTGCCTCTTCGATGGCGTCCTGGAACTCGGCCAGGTCCTCGAAATTCTTGTAGACGGACGCAAAACGGATATACGCCACCTTGTCGAGGCGCTTCAGTTCCTGCATGACGAGCTCGCCGATATGGTTCGAGTCCACTTCGCGCTTGCCGCTGGTCAGCAGCTTTTCCGAAATCGACTGCACGGCCGTGTCGACGGACGCGGCCGCGACGGCACGCTTGCGCAGGGCCAGCATCAGGCTGTCGCGCAACTTCGCTTCCGAGAACTCGGTCCGGCTGCCATTTTTCTTGACCACGAACGGCATCGAAAGTTCGATCCGTTCGTACGTCGTGAAGCGCTTGTCGCACTTGCCGCAACGCCGCCGGCGCTTGATGGCGTCCCCCTCCTCCGATACGCGGGTATCGAGGACGTGGATATCATCGTGCTGGCAGAACGGACATTTCATGGGGAGGCATTCAGGGATAAAAAAGCGCCGGACTTCGGGTCCGGCGCTCAGAGTGTAACAACGACTGTTTCAGGCGTAAAGCTGTCGCCGTTATCAGGCCGCGTAGACGGGGAACTTGTCGGCCAGGACCTTGACGGCGGCCTTGACTCTTTCGATCGTCGCGGCGTCGTGCGGGTTGTCCAGTACGTCGGCGATCAGGTTGCCCACTTCTTCGGACTCAAGCTCCTTGAAGCCGCGCGTCGTCATGGCCGGGCTGCCCAGGCGGATGCCGGACGTCACGAACGGCTTCTGCGGATCGTTCGGAATGCCGTTCTTGTTGGTCGTGATGTGCGCGCTGCCCAGGATGGCTTCGGCTTCCTTGCCAGTCAGGTTCTTGGCGCGCAGGTCGACGAGGAACACGTGCGACTCGGTGCCGCCGGAAACGATGCGCAGGCCGCGCTTGATGAGGGTCTTGGCCAGCACGTCGGCATTCTTGATGACTTGTGCCTGGTAAGCCTTGAACTCGGCGCCTTGCGCTTCCTTGAACGCGACGGCCTTGCCGGCAATCACGTGCATCAGCGGGCCGCCCTGGATGCCGGGGAAGATCGCCGAGTTGATGATCTTCTCGTGCTCGGCCTTCATCAGGATGATGCCGCCGCGCGGACCGCGCAGCGACTTGTGCGTGGTGGACGTGACGAAGTCGGCGTGCGGCACGGGATTCGGGTACAGGCCGGCGGCGATCAGGCCGGCATAGTGGGCCATGTCGACCATGAAGTAGGCGCCGATGTCCTTGGCAACCTTGGCGAAACGCGCCCAGTCGATCTTCTTCGAGAACGCCGAGGCGCCGGCCACGATCAGCTTCGGCTTGTGTTCGTGGGCCAGCTTCTCCATGGCGTCGTAGTCGATGTCTTCCTCAGCCGTCAGGCCGTACGACACCACGTTGAACCATTTGCCGGACATGTTCAGCGCCATGCCGTGCGTCAGATGGCCGCCTTCGGCCAGCGACATGCCCATGATCGTGTCGCCCGGTTTGAGCACGGCAAAGAACACGCCCTGGTTGGCCTGGGAACCCGAGTTCGGCTGCACGTTTGCCGCTTCGGCGCCAAACAGCTGCTTGACGCGGTCGATGGCCAGCTGTTCGACGACGTCGACGTATTCGCAGCCGCCGTAGTAGCGCTTGCCCGGATAGCCTTCCGCATATTTGTTGGTCAGCTGGGAGCCCTGTGCCTCCATGACGGCGGGCGACGTGTAGTTTTCCGAAGCGATCAGCTCGATGTGATCGTGCTGGCGACGGTTCTCATTCTGGATGGCGCCGAACAGTTCCGGGTCGATGGCGGCGAGGGTGTGATCTTTTGCGAACATGAATTACTCCGATTAGGACTGGCAGATAGGATCGAATGAGGTCGCCGGAATGTCGTAGGCAGCCCGGGCGCGCACTCATCCGCGCGATTCCATCGTGGCTGCCCAGGCGAACGGCTGTGTTGGAATCTCACGTTCCCCGGTGGAGATCCACCTTTCGCGGGCTGCCCGATGGCGGTGTCCGCTTTTCGCCAGTTACGTGAGACATAAATGGAGTGGCGATTGTATGTGAACTGGTCCGCGAGAGCAAGAATCGGACTTCCGACAACATTTTCACGCATACAACACCACGGCAGGCGATAGCAGTCGGGCAACGCGTGAGAATTGGTGACAATACTGCCGTTTCGGCTACAATCGTCAGGTTCACGACCGCTAACAGACAGGATGCAAAGCATGATCGTCTTTATCACCGGCGCCACCGCCGGCTTCGGCGCCGCGATGGCGCGTACGTTCGCCACCAACGGCCACAAGGTGCTGATCGCCGGCCGCCGGGAGGACCGCCTCGACGCGCTTGCTTCCGAGCTGGGCCCGAACGTGCGCACGGTGCCGCTGGACGTGACGAACAAGGCCGCCATCCACGCCGCGCTGGACGCCCTGCCCGCGGGCTGGCGCGATATTGACGTGCTGATCAATAACGCCGGCCTGGCACTGGGCGTCAAGCCGGCGCACGAAGCGTCCCTGGAAGATTGGGAAACGATGATCGCCACCAACTGCAGCGGTCTCGTGACGATGACGCGTGCCGTGCTGCCCGGCATGGTCGAGCGCAACAGCGGCCTCGTCATCAATCTTGGCTCCGTCGCCGGCGCCTACCCTTACCCGGGCGGCAACGTCTACGGCGCCACCAAGGCATTCGTCGACCAGTTCACGCTGAACCTGCGGGCCGACCTCGTCGGCACCGGGGTGCGCGCGACCAATATCGCGCCGGGCCTGTGCGGCGGCACGGAATTCTCGAACGTGCGCTTCAAGGGCGACGATGCGGCCGCAGCAAAGGTCTACGAAGGCACGACGCCGTTGACGGCCGAGGACATCGCCGCCACGGCCTACTGGATCGCCACGCTGCCGCCGCACGTCAACGTCAACGTGATCGAGCTGATGCCGACGTGCCAGGGCTTTTCGCCGTTCGCCATCAAGCGCGGCTGAGGTCAAACGTAAAGGATTGTTACATCGGTCGGAGGCGCCGCCAGGATTTGCTTTAATGGCCGCCTTGTAAAAACGACCGCATTTCAATCGAGCAAACTTCCGGCAACGTTTTCAACAGAAATGACGTATGATGTTGCCCAATAACACTAACAATTCATCCATGTCTGCACAGTTTACCTGGGAGGTCCGTGTCTACTACGAGGATACGGACGCGGGCGGCATCGTCTACTACGCGAATTACCTGAAATTCTTCGAGCGCGCCCGTACGGAATGGCTGCGTGCGATTGGTGTCGGTCAGCAGGTCTTGCTGGAAGAACACGACGCCATGTTCGTCGTCAAGAGCGTGAGCGCGGACTATCATGCGCCGGCAAAGCTGGACGATGTACTAAACTTAACGTTGACAATCGAAAAGCTGGGCCGCGCCTCCGTGGTATTCCGCCAGGAAGCGTGGTGCGGCGGTACGCTGCTGAACACGGCACATGTGCGGGTCGGCTGCGTCAGCTCGGCATTGCGCCCGCGCGGGCTGCCCGATGCCGTGCTGGCGCGCATGCGCTCCATGCAGCCCGACGCCGCGTAAGCCGGCGCCTTCGACGACACATATAAACAGACCGAACAACCAGACCGAGAAACAATGAACGCCACCCAGGACCTTTCCTTCATCGCCCTCATCTCCAACGCACACCTGATCGTGCAGCTGATCATGGCGCTGCTGCTTGGCGTGTCCCTCGTCAGCTGGACCTACATCTTCAAGAAAATGTTCGACGTGCGCGCCGCCCGGCGCCTGACGATCGATTTTGAAAAAACCTTCTGGGCCGGCGGCAACCTGCACGCGCTGTACCAGAACGCCAGCAGCAACCGCGCCAGCAACGGCGCGCTGGCGCGCATCTTCGAAGCGGGCATGGGCGAATTCATCAAGGGCAAACAGGCTGCGAGCGCCGCCCGCGAGACGCTGGACATGGGCGCGATCCTCGATGGCGCCCGCCGCGCGATGCGCGCCGCGTTCCAGCGCGAGATGGATGCGCTGGAATCCCACCTGGCGTTCCTGGCTTCCGTCGGTTCCGTGTCACCTTACATCGGTCTGCTTGGTACCGTCTGGGGCATCATGAACGCGTTCCGCGGCCTGGCCAACGTGCAGCAGGCAACGCTGTCGGCCGTCGCCCCCGGCATTGCCGAAGCGCTGATCGCCACCGCCATCGGCCTGTTCGCTGCCATCCCCGCCGTCGTCGCCTACAACCGTTTTTCGCACGACGTCGACCGTCTGGCGATCCGCTTCGAGAGCTTCGTCGAGGAGTTCTCCAACATCCTGCAGCGGCAGTCGCGCTAAGAAGGCGAGGACACGATGGCTTCCTCCTTCAACAGCGGCGGCATGCGGGGCGGGCGCGGACGCAAGCTCAAGTCCGAAATCAACGTCGTGCCGTATATCGACGTGATGCTGTGCCTCCTGATCATCTTCATGGTCATGCCCAGCTCGAACAACCCCAGCTCGATCGACCTGCCGCACGCGGAGAAATCCGTGCGCCCGCCCGACGCGTATATCCAGGTGACGATCAAGCCCAACGGTGCGCTGTCGATCGGCGTGGCGGGCAAGAATGCGGATGCGCCGGAAACGGCGCCGAACCGCGACGCGCTGGTTCGAAAGCTGCGCGCGCTGCATGACGACAATCCGGATTACCCTGTCCTGATCGCGGGCGATAAGGAAAGCAAGTACGACGACGTGATCCAGCTGATTTCGGAAGCGAAGAAGATGGGCATCGCGCGCGTCGGACTGGCGACCAAGTAACGGCATGACGAACACTGCAACACCGGCGGAACCACCCCGCGGCCCCTACCGGGTGCCCAGGCCCGACAGCGGCTGGCGCTCGTTCGCGCTGGCCATCGGCATGCACGTGCTGCTGTTCGTGTTCCTGTGGGGCGGCATCAACTGGCAGAATTCGGAGCCGGTGGCCGTGGAAGCGGAAGTATGGGACCTGACGACGCAGCAGGCCGCGCCGAAAGCCCCGGAGCCGGAGCCGGAACCAGAGCCGGAACCGGAACCGGTACGCACGCCGCCACCGCCGCCGCCACCGACGCCCGTGGCGCCGCCGGAAAAGGTCGCCCCGCCGAAGGTGGATCCGGAGATCGCCTTGAGGAAGGAACGCGAGAAGAAGAAGCTGGAAGAAAAGCTGGCTGCGGAACAGGAAGCGAAGCAGCGCAAGCTGGAGGAAGAGCGCAAGGAAAAACTCGAGCAGAAAAAGCTCGAGGACAGGAAGCTCGCCGAGAAGAAAAAGCGCGAAGAAGAAGAAAAGCAGAAGCTGGCCGAGGACAAAGAAGCGGCCGAGAAGAAAAAAGACGACGAGAAGAAAAAGGAACTGGCGAAGAAAAAGGCCGCCGCCGAATCGGCCGCCAAGCTCGAGAAGCAGCGCGCGGAAGAAATGCGCCGCATCATGGGTTCGGCTGCGGGCGGCACGGGCACGGCCGAGAAGTCGACGGCGCCGCGTTCCGACAGCGGCTACAAGGCCAAGATCGCTGCGAAGATCAAGAGCAATATCAGCTACGCGGGCAGCCAGGACGTTCCGGGCAACCCGAGTGCGGAGTTCCAGATCACGCAATTGCCAACTGGGGAAATTATTTCGGTCCGAAAGATCAAGAGCAGCGGGATACCCGCCTACGATACCGCCGTGGAGAACGCGATTGCCAAATCGTCGCCTCTTCCGAAAAAGCAAGACGGTACGGTGGAACGGGACATCACCGCCGCATTTAAATTGAAGGATCTGCCTTGATGCGAACTATGAACAAACTCAATACCGTTTTCCTGACCGCCGGCATGCTGGCGGCCCTGTCCGCCCAGGCGCAACTGCGCGTGGAAATTTCCGGCGTCGGCAGCAACCAGATTCCCGTTGCCGTGGCGACGTTTGCCGACGAGTCCATCTCCCCCACGCAGATCTCGAAAGTCATCAAGACCGACCTGGAACGCAGCGGCGCCTTCAAGGTCATCGATGCGGGCACGATCAGCGACGTCAACAATGTCGACCTGTCGGCCTGGAAATCGAAAGGCGCGGACGCCGTCGTGGTCGGCACCGTGCAGAAAGCGGCGGACGGCACGTTCGCCGTGCGCTACCGCCTGATGTCGACGGTGCAGAACAGCAAGCTGTCGCAGCTGGACCAGCAGGCGCCGGCGCAGTTCACCCGCCTGTCGGCCCACAAGATCGCCGACGACGTCTATGAAAAGCTGACGGGCGTGCGCGGCATCTTCGCCACCCGCATCGCCTACGTCACGCAGCAGGGCCGTTCGTACCGCCTGGAAGTGGCCGATGCGGACGGCGAGAACGTGCAGCTGGCGCTGTCGTCGAACGAGCCGATCATTTCGCCATCGTGGTCGCCCGATGGCACCAAGGTGGCCTACGTGTCGTTCGAGCAAAAGAAGCCCGTGATCTACGTGCAGAACCTGATCACGCGCGCCCGTACCGTGATCGCCAATGAAAAAGGCAGCAACTCCGCGCCCGCCTGGTCGCCGGATGGCAGCAAGATCGCTGTCGCGCTGTCCAAGACGGGCAATACGCAGATCTATATCGCCAACGCCAGCGGGGGCGGCCTGCGCCGGGTGTCGAACAGTACCGGCATCGACACCGAACCGCAGTTTTCCGCGGACGGCAAGTCGATCTACTTCACGAGCGACCGCAGCGGCGGACCGCAGATCTACCGCATGAGTGTCAACGGCGGCGATGCCCAGCGCGTGACGTTCACCGGCTCGTACAACATCAGCCCGCGCATTTCCTCCGATGGAAAATCGCTGGCGTATATTTCCCGCCGCTCTGGCAGCTTCCAGCTCTATGTGATGGACCTTGCCAGCGGTCAGGAGCAACGTCTGTCTGACAACACCAATGATCAGGCACCGAGCTTCGCGCCGAACGGCAAGTACATCCTGTACTCGACCGAATCGGGCGGGCGCAAGGCACTGGCGGTGGTGTCCGTGGACGGCCGGGTCAAGCAACGCCTGACGATCCAGGCGGGAGCAATCAAGGAGCCCACCTGGGGTCCTTTCATGAAGTAAAGCAGCAAAAAAAAAACCTTTCACAACGACCAGGAGAAATAACATGCGTAACGTAAAAAGTCTCGCCTTCATCATCACCAGCGCAGCCCTGCTCGCTGCTTGCTCGTCGCCCGTCAAAGTGACCGAACCGGCACCGGTAGTGGAAAGCAAGCCGGCGGAAACGCCAGCCCAGCAGGACCAGACCCGCGCCGTGGCACCGGTGGAAACCAAGTCGATCGACCCGCTGGACGATCCGAAAGGCGTGCTGGCCAATCGCAGCGTGTACTTCGATTTCGACAGCTACGTTGTGCGTGAAGACGGCAAGCCAGTCGTGGAAAACCACTCGTCGTACCTGACGAAGAACTCGAACCGTCAGATCCTGATCCAGGGTAACACCGACGAACGCGGCGGCGCGGAATACAACCTGGCACTGGGCCAGAAGCGCGCCGAAGCCGTCCGTAAAGCCATGACGGCCCTGGGCGTACCGGAAGGCCAGATCGAAGCTGTTTCGCTGGGCAAGGAAAAGCCAAAGGCCGAAGGCCACAACGAAGAAGCATGGGCGCAAAACCGCCGTGCCGACATCGTCTACAAGTAATTCCTGCTGCACATCCAGGCGGGACAGCACGCGATATACTGCGTGCTGTCCCGTTTTTTATTTGAAAGCGTAAAGAAACATGATGAAATTCGCCAAGACGGCCCTCGCACTGGCATTTGCCGGCCTGTCCCTGCACGCAACGGCCGGCGTCTTCGACGACGACGAAGCGCGCCGCGCCATCCTGGATCTGCGTGCCAAGGTCGAAGCGCTGACCAAGGACGTCAACGCCCGCATGGACGGCAAGGCGGACAAGAGCGTCACGCTGGACATGCTGAACCAGCACGAACAGACGATGCAGGAAATTGCCCGTCTGCGCGGCCAGCTGGAAGTGCTGGAAAACGAGATCACCATCTCGACGAAGCGCCAGAAGGATTTCTATGCCGACCTGGACGCGCGCCTGCGCAAGCTGGAGCCGCGCGAAGTGGAAATCGACGGCAAGACGGCCTCCGTCGACCAGTCCGAACAGAACGCCTACGATGCCGCCATGCAGCAGTTCAAGGAAGGCAATTACGAAGCCGCCGCCACGTCGCTGCAGAACTTCGTGCGCCGCTACCCGGGCTCCGCGTACGCGCCGAACGCCCAATACTGGCTCGGCAACGCCTACTACGCGCAGCGCGACTGCAAGAACGCCATCACCGCCCAGCAGACCGTCGTGAAGAGCTACCCGGACAGCCCGAAGGCACCGGACGCCATGCTGAACATCGCCAGCTGCCAGACCGAGCTGAAGGCCGTCAACAACGCCAAGAAGACGCTGCAGGAGCTGATCAAGAATTATCCGAACACGACCGCTGCGCGCACGGCCAAGGAGCGGCTGGGCGCGAAGTGACGACCCGGGTCTGCTTTCGCACGAGATCCGACCCGGTCCCCTGGCTGGCGCGTCGACCGGCGAGTGCCTGGGGTCTGTCCCATGGGGACTGACCCCGACCTTTAGCCTGCATCCCGACCAACCTGCAAAAGCAGGCGGCCTGCTTGGCCTGCGTTCGCACCCGCGGGCCCAGCCAAGGATTTTTTGCTCAGCAGCATTTGACACAGCCGCCGGGGCATCCTATAATCCCGCTTCTTTCGGAGGGTCGTTAGCTCAGCTGGTAGAGCAGCGGACTTTTAATCCGTTGGTCGCAGGTTCGAATCCCGCACGGCCTACCACTCGAAAGATGTTGTCGCAGTTGTTGTGATGATGGTTGTACTGCAAGGGGTCGTTAGCTCAGCTGGTAGAGCAGCGGACTTTTAATCCGTTGGTCGCAGGTTCGAATCCCGCACGGCCTACCACTTGCAAGTAGTGAACAGTTTTACCTTGGGTCGTTAGCTCAGCTGGTAGAGCAGCGGACTTTTAATCCGTTGGTCGCAGGTTCGAATCCCGCACGGCCTACCAAGAATTCCCAGAAAAGCCCGCGAATTTCGGTTCGTGGGCTTTTTTGTTTCCGGTCGCTCTCTGGTCGCAGCGCAAAGAAAATAGTTTGCGACATGCACAAAACCGCTCCGCCCCTAGAAACGCTGATTAATTCATGGCGGCGATCTTAGCCCTGAGAAAACGCGCCAAGCTGCGCCAGTATAGGAATCAAACGACGACGACCTCGCCGGAAGCAAGGTAGATCGAGTACGATTCAAATTCTGAGTCGAACTCTCCATCGACCTCCACCATGCCAATATCTCCGAATTTAATCGCGAGCGAAGCTGCTCCGGTCTTCGCAACCTCAGTGACGTCATGCAAGAGTAATTCGATAAGCGGTGAACATGATGACGCATCGGAAAACTCTCTCGAGCCAATTTTATTGTGAATGCGGTACCGCAGAGGCCCTTCAATGCCGAACGCTACCCTATACGTCGGTTCACCAGGACTCAATTGGGGTCGCGCAAAATCAAGTTTTGTGATGCTAGCTCCAAAACTTATCATCTCAAGGTAGCATCCTGAGAGCAGTTCATAGTTAAAGTTGTCGGGCAAGGTGTACATTGAAGACCGTATTTTATATTTGACAATCCAGCAAGGCCTCGTTAACGACGAGGAGGGGGTAGCGAGTCCGGGGGTAGCGGGACATGCGTGTCCCCTTGGCCCCTTCCGGGCTTGCCGGTAGCTGAATTCATGGGCTGTTTATTGCCGTTAACCCATCGCCAATACCCATTCTCGTACCCTGGGACCGGCGAGGAGCCAGGAGGCATTATACGGATGTGTTCGCCTGCGGCAGGATTGGTTCCGGGCGGATAGAACACCTCGCCACCGTTTCGCCCAGGCCTGCTTTCTGTAGTGGTCAAGTAATTTCGGACACGACGATAGGTGCTTTCTCTGCCATTGTGCGTTCATAGACGCTGGGCGGCAGATTGCCCAATACAGAATGCAAGCGCTGGCAGTTGTAGAAGCTGGCGATGTAATCGGCCACGTCAAGTTTGGCTTCCTCGTGGTTCGCGTAATTTCGCTGCCAGACACGCTCCATCTTGAGGTTCAGGAAGAAGCGTTCGGCAACGGCGTTATCCCACAATTGCCTTTGCGGCTCATGCTGCAGACGAAGCCATGTTCGGCGAGCAGGGCCTGGTACTGTTCGCTCGCATACTGGCTGCCGCGGTCGGAATGGACAATCAGTCCTGCAGTTGGCCGGCGCGCCTGGATCGCCATACGCAAGGCATTGCAGACCAGGGTGGCTGGCATGCTCGGCGCCATCGCCCAACCCACGACTCTGCGCGAGAAAAGGTCGAGCACGACAGCCAGGTACAGCCAGCCAGCGCCGGTGCGGATGTACGTGATATCCGAGGCATAAGCTAGGTTTGGCGCCGCCGGGCTGAACTGACGGGCAAGCACGTTCGGCGCAACCGGCAAGGCATGCTTGCTGTCGGTCGTGTAGACGAATTTGCGCTTCCAGACTGGCTTCAAGCTGGCCTGTTGCATCAGGCGGCGCACCTTGTAACGCCCGACGTGGAGGCCGCTATTTGCCAGTGCAGTGACTAGGCGACGGCTGCCGTAACTTTGGCCACTGCTCATGAATGCGGCGCGCAGATGCACGCTCGCTTTGCAAAAAGCAGGCTTGGCAGCACGGCGCTTGGCTTCATAAAATCCGGCACGGCTCACGCCCAATAGACGGCAGGTTTGTGCGACAGGTACGGCCTTCGTTTGCAGCTCGCCGACGAGCCGATAGCTCACTTGAGCTCGCGGGCAAAGAAGGCCGATGCCTTTTTTAAAACGTCCACATCACTACGAAGCTGACGGTTTTCCTGCTCCAGCTGACGAATACCTTGCTGCTCAGCCGTCAACGGCTTGCCAATACCTGGCTGGCCATTTTGCTCGGCATCGTATTGCTCCATCCACCGACGGATCGAACTCACGCCGATGTCCATCGTCTGGCTGACATGCGAGATGCTCAGGCCGTGTTCTGTGATCATTCGAACGACCTCGAGCTTGAAGCTTGGATCGAAATTGCGGCGCTGCCTAGTCATGTAAACTGCTTCGAAGGTGAATTATCCACCTATCGAGGTGTCCGGGGACATTAGACCACTACAGGGCGTACGTCTTCTTCAATGTCTTCATAAAGGCTCTTGTTGGTGAACTTTACCAAACAAGAGTGTCCGAAAAAATCAGAGTACCTCAGTATCTGCAACAATAAGATCGCCTTCACGGGCCAAATTCCCTATCGTTTTCATGAATTTTTTTTCGTTCGCGCAGCTCGGTCAGATGTTAGACGCTTTATGAGTCCTCGATGGTTATTTCGCTCCATAAAGGTGCCGATCCAATCGTTTCCATGTAGCTTCCAAAATCGATAAATCCATGCAAACCAATGGCTTCGCGCGAAAACCATGTGGCCTCGCATTCCTCGCAAACAAATAGATGTTGGCCGGTTTTTTTAACTCTCGCGTGTATTACGTCACCTTGATTGCATCGAGGACAAAGCATTGGGTACTCTCTAAAAAATAGGGTAAGCAGTAATTACTTTATTCGTTCCCGGGCGCACGATAATTTTTATGCTTGACTCACCGGCGGTACCTATTGCCCTGCCCATAGGTATCACATAAGCGCCCGGATCATTCGGCAGAGGGTTCGTCCTTGTACGCCAAGCTTCATCAACCAGGCCTAAGACTTCCCGACGGTCTACGTTAAAAACGCTATGGTTAGTTTTGCTTAGATTCGGTGCGGCGTGATCCAATATATGTCGAATGCGGTTTCCATGAACAGATCCTACGCCGTAAGCAAGTCCTGCTGGGGTTGTCCACGTTCGCGTGCTCTTATCATAGGATAGCCCAAGAGAGGGCCTGCAAGGACTTAGCCCTAAGGGATCAACCCATTGCACCGGATTGATTGCGTAGCCGAACGTATTCGCCGCGCCTGCTAAACCAAGCGGATCTATGGAAATAAAGCGCCCAATATCCGGATCGTAATAGCGGAATCGGTTGTAATGCAATCCGGTTTCGTTGTCGAAGTATTGTCCCTGGAAGCGAATCGGCTGCGCATCGTCGAGAAGCTGTGCATCCCCTGCCGCGGGCGTCGTTGCCACTTCTTCATCCACGACCCGAAGTACGTTACCCCAAGCCCGATACTGCGCAGCCCAAACCACCCGTCCATCCGAGTCCGTCAGCTCGCGCGGCGTGCCGAGGTGGTCCGTGTGCAGATGCCGAACTTCCGCCAGCGAAGTGCCATCGCTACTGTTGACGGAATCGATTCGTGCCAGCGGCACAAATGCGTCTTCGCCGTAAACGTAGGTCCGGCAATGACTTGCGCGCTGCTCACACAGCAGTCGGTTGCCGTCCCAGACGAAGCGAGTAGTGCCGAACGCATCGCGCTTGGCGATACGACGGCCAAACGGATCGTAGACATAGCGGGTCGTCTGCGCAGTGTCGGAAGAATTGCGCGCAACGATGCTTTTCACCAGCTGATGCGCGGGATTCCACTCGAAGCGCATCCGGGTATGCTTGCCGACCAGCTTTTCGCTGACGTTGCCATGCGCATCGTAGTCGTAGCGCTTGTCCTCGTAGACGCGGACGCGGTTGCCTTCCACACGTCCGCCTGAGCCGACTGTGGTGTCGAGCAGGTTGTGCGCCGGGTCGAAGGCGAAGCGTTCGGTCAGGTCGGGTTGCACTGCCGACAGGATGCGGCCGATCGGGTCGTAGCTGTAGTGCGTGACACCGTTGCGACGGTCGTCGATGGAGATCAGGTTGCCGATCGCGTCGTATTCGTACTTGCGCGCGATGATGGTCTCGGCGCCTTGGCCCGCCGTTTGCGACAGCAGCCGGCCGACTTGGTCGTACTGGAACTGGCTGACCAGTGCGCCCTGCGTGCGCGAGATCATCCGGTGCGTCATGTCACGTTCGATGTCGGTGACAAGGTCTCCGTCCAGGTTGATCTGGTGCAGGTGGCCCGAGCCGTAGAAGAGCGAGTTGAGCACGCGGCCATCCGGCAACGTCGTCTGCACCCGGTTGCCCAGCTCGTCGTAAGCGTGGCGCAGCAGCGATGTCGTGCCGGACGCTTCCGTCGCCTCCGTGATCAGCTGCCCCAGCGCGTCATAGCCCAGGCTGACGGTGGCGTCGGCGTTGATGGCCTGCGTCAGCCGGCCCAGCGCGTCGTAAGCGAAGCGCAGCCGCAGTTGCTGGGCTTGCGCGATGCCTGTCACACGCGAGATCACCTTCTCCGTCAGCTGGCCCAGCGGGTCGCGCACGTACGTCGTCGCAATCGGCGTCGTCTCGTCGCGCGGGGCGCAGCCTAGCTCTTCCTTGCCGGCGAGCAGGCCGCTGCCGTCGTAGGTGTAGCGCGTCAGGCGCGCATCGAACGTCGTCTCTTCGGCCAGGCGATCCAGCGCGTCGTAGACAAAGCGGTGGGCGTCGCCGTTTTCGTTGATCAGCTCGGCGATGCGGCGGGCTTCGTCGTAGCGGTATTCCAGTACACCGCCGCGCGCGTCGATGCGCCGTAAAGGCTTGCCGTCGCGGTCGAGTTCGTAGGCGGTGCGGTGACCGGCCGGGTCGACGTGGGCGATCAGGCGGCCGAGGCTGTCGTATTCGTAGCGTTCGGTGGCGCCGTCCGCGTGCGTGACCGATGCCAGACGGCCGAGTGCGTCGTAGGCGTACGTGCTGGCGTTGCCGTTGGCATCGACGGCGCGGACGAGGCGGCCTTGCGGGTCGTAGCTGAAGGTGCTCGTGCTGCCCGAGCAGTCCGTGTAGGCGATCAGCTGGCCGGCGCGGTTGTAGTCGAGCTTCTTGACACCGCCGCGCGCGTCCGTCACCTGGACCGGCAGGCCGCGGTCGTCGTACTGGTACGCGGTGCGCTGGCCCAGCGGGTTCGTCACGCTGGTGAGATTGCCCAGCGCGTCGTAGCGCAGGGTTGTCCTCGCGCCGAGCGCGTCCGTGATAAAGGCCGGCTTGTCGAAGCGGGCGTCGTAGACGATGCCCGTCCCATTGCCGCCCCGCTCGATGCGAATGATGCGGCTGCGCTCGTCGTAGCGGTAGCGCACCTGGCGGCCGGCCGGGTCCGTCAGCGCCAGCAGGTTGCCGTTGGCGTCGAGCTGGTGCGTGGTGACGCCACCGCTGGCGTCGATGTGTTCGATCAGGCGGCCCTTGGCATCGAAGCGGTAACGTTGTATCCGGCCGAGCCCGTCGGTGACGACCGTCTCCTTCGGCAGATACTCGAACGTCCACACCTGGCCGAGGTTCGTCCAGTTGCGCAGCACCTTGCCATCGGGACTTTCGACGTCGTATTCATAGCGCGAAATGAGACCGTCGGGCTGGCCGTGTTCCACCATGATGTGGTGGCTGTAGGCAAACTGACGCACAACGTCACCAACGCGGTTGCGCACGCGGCGCAGGTCGCCGATGGCGTCGTATTCGTAGCGCACCAGCGTTTCGGCAGCGCCTTCCGACAGCAGCGCCACGCCCAGCAGACGAACGCCGCCGTGCACGTTGCCGAATTCCAGCGCCAGACTGTGGCCGGCACTGTCCTCGATGCGGACCGGCAATTGCCGGGCGTCGTAGTCGATGCGGATATGGTTGTTGTTGCGATCGCGCCAGCCAACCAGGCGCGCCGTGTCGCCGCCGTGCAGCACGGCAAACTGCGTGCGCAAGCCGTTGTTGTCGATCAGCTCGAACGTGGTGTCGCCCGTGCGCTCCAGCGCGATCTGCTCGGACGGCGAATAGATGGCTTCGCTAACGCGCGGCAGCGAGAACGTGACGGCGCGCTCGAACGCATCCTCGATGACGACTTCGTCCGCGCCGATCCGCAGCGTGTCGCTGATGGGCAAGGCCCAGCCTTGGCCCAGCCAGCCCGTCTGCCGCAGGGCCGAGCTGTAGGTACGTTGCCAGACAAGCGGCAGCGGCGCCGGCAGCGCGAAGTCCAGGTCGAGCTCGCCCATGAGGATCTTGCTGCCCGTGTTCGGATTGACGGGGTGGCCCACCAGCTCGCAGGGCGCTGGGCGCCTGGCTTCGCCTTGCGTGGCCGGACGGGACGGTTCCGGCGTTTTGTCGGGTGCCGGCCGGGCGGCGGGCTTGGCGGCGCCGCCTTCGACGGCGCCTTGCGCGCTGGCCGTCTTCGGCTGCAGGTTCGGGTGACGGCGCAGCGCGCCTTCGTTCTGTCGCACCCATTCGCCGAACCTCGGGCCCAGCTTGCTTTTCGACAGATTCTGGATCAGCGTTTTCGCCTGGCCGCGCGACAGGTACAGCACCAGCGCCGTCAGCACCGCCTTGACGAGCAGGAATTCGCCGTGCGCGAATGACTGGGTCGCGTCCTCCATCAGCGCCTTGCGCGCCCCGTGCGCGTTCCCCGGCAACAGCCCGGCCGACCAGGCCGTGGCAAAACCGTGGCCGAATTCCCGGCACATGTCGGGAACGGTCTTGCTGACGTCCATGACCAGCATGCCCAGGCCCATCCAGGCGAGGATTTCGCCACCGACTGCCGCGCCGGCCTGCGCGCCGATGGCCGCGCCGGGAATCGCACCGACGCCGCCGGCAAACGCCCCGATGACGCCCCCCCGCGGCAGCGCCCAGCACCGCGCCACCGCCCAGGTACAGGGCGATCTCTTTCGCAATGCCGAACAGCAGGTCGACCACCATCGAGACGTCGATGCCTTCGAGCTGCGTCTTGAGCAGCTTGCGGAACTGCGCCTCCGAGCCTTCCAGTGCCATGCCCACAGCCATCATCGACGGCACGCCGCTGGCGTTCGCGCCCGCCTGGGCGACGTCCATCAGCGCGTCGCCGGCACGGTTGGACCAGCGCTGCACGCGGCGCTCGATGTCAAGCCGGGTCTGGGCGCCGACCCGTTCGTAGTTGCGCTGCATGCTGCGCAGCGCTTGCGTCAAATCGGTCCAGTTGCTGGAGGCGTCGGGCATTGTCATTGCGGGCAGTGTTGGGGAGGTGCAGCGCTGTCAGCCGAGGTCTGAATTTCGATAGTATAAACACAATTTATTGAAATACCGACAGCGGGCGTCTGAACAGGCTGGCGCCCCGAGGGGACAGTCCCCACGCCACACGACTCAGCATGCCATGAGCATCCGGCGTTCACGCGCCCCCCTTCGCCTGCAGCGTCAGGAACGGGCTCGCATCGCCGAAGCCCTGCAGCCACGGCAGCGACGTGCACGCCGGGAAATGCTAGTCCAGCCGTTTCAGGCGCTGGCCGTGGATGCCCCACTTGCAGTCCACATCGTCGCTGCGGCCGCACAAGGCCCAGCCCGTACCGATCTTCTCGACGGTCACAGGGCCGCCGATTTCGGCGGCCAGCTTCTCGGCCCAGAGGCCAGCGGCGCCCTTCCCCTTGAACAGCTCCTTGCCTTCGTAAATGACGGTGGCATCGAATACGGGCATGGCAAATACGGTCATGATTCTCTCCGGTATAAAAACGACCGCCATCGTAACACCCCGCATCCTTCGCAACCGCACCGCTATAGGCGAGCAATATTATTTGCCGGCACTTAATTCCCCAGCGGCCTGTCCGCATACACCACGCCGGTGTACCCGTCAAAGTACCCATGCGGCTATCTTCGTGCTCTTTACAACATCGCGCCGAATGACATTGTGATGACTGAACTATTCGGGAATACTTGTCTGTGCATCATTGCAATATTTGCATGACGAATGTGCAAGCTGCGCAGACAGCGACGAGGAAAGCAGGCGCACCACCATCCCAGTGTAGCGAACCGAAACGCGAAAGGACACCGCATGAAATTGAAGTTTTCAACCCCATCCGGCCAGGATGGGCTGAACTGCCCGCGCCGCGCGCGCGGTCCCGGCGCACGTACCACGCTGGCCCTGTGTATCGCCCTCGGCTGGACAGCCGCACTCGCACCCGCCCAGGCCGCCCAGGCCGGGGCACCGGTCGCCACGCAGGCTGCAGCGCCGTATTGGCAAAGCGTGGCGGTACCGCCGGATGGCGTGACGACCGGTGGCGGCCGGCAGCTGTCCGTCAAGCCTCGTAAATTTCATGCATCCATTCTCGACAAGGGCGGCATGAAGTCGCTTACCGCCGGCACGCCGATGGAGCGCGCCGACGGCGCCGTCGTCGGCCAGCAGACCATTTCGCTGCCGCATCCGGACGGCGGCTACCAGCGCTTCGTAATCGTCGAGTCGCCCATCATGGAAGCGGGGCTCGCCGCGAAACACCCCGACATCAAGACCTACAAAGGCCGTGGCCTGGACGATCCGGGCGCGACGCTGCGCATGGACATCACGCCGCTGGGCCTGCACGCCTCGGTGCGCTCCACGTCCGGCAACTGGTACGTCGACCCGTACTATCACCTCGACGACAGCCTGTACGCCAGCTACCACCGTGCCGACCTGCCCAACCAGCACGGTCCGCTGTTCGAGCGGGATATGGGCAACGGCGGAGCCGAGGCGCGGCTGAGCCTGTCTCGCAGCTTCTATCGCGCCGGCGACACACTGGAGGTGCGCGGCGCCGGCTTCGCGCCGGGCGCCACCGTCAACGTGACCGTGCGCGCCGAGGGCGAGACTGCGCCGCTGCAAACGGTCGTCGCCACGGCCGACGCCGATGGCGTCGTCAAGGCCACGCTGCGCGCCGACCAGAAAGGCGCGACGGGCGCCTATGAAGTGAGCGCCAGCGACGGCACGCGCACGGGCAACGTCGCCTACCATGTGGTGGCGGACGACGCGGCCAATGTCAGCACGGGCACGCAGCTGCGCACCTACCGTCTGGCGCTGGTGACGGACCCGTCGTATGCCAATTATTTCGGCTCGGCCAACGTCACCGCAGCCAAGGTCACGCTGATCAATCGCGTCACGCAGATCTATGAAGACGAAACGTCGATCCGCCTCGTGCTGATCGACGGCACGGACGCGCTGAACCTCAATACGACGGCGCAGATGACGGGCACCAACGGCCCGTGCGGCGAAGCGGCCTGCTACACCCCTAGCCAGGCCAGCGGCTGCGGCGGCGGCCTGCTGGGCCGCAACCGCATCGTCACGGGCCTGCTGGCCGGCGCCAGCAATTTCGACATCGGCCACATTGCGCTGGGCCTGAACGGCGGCGGCGTCGCCAGCCTGGGCGTCGTCGGCGGCAATTACAAGGCGCAGGGCTGCACGGGTGTGCCGACGCCGGTGGGCGACTATTTCGCAGTCGATTACGTGGCGCACGAAATGGGCCACCAGTTTTCGGGCAACCACACCTTCGACGGTGCCAACGGCAGCTGCACGGGCGGCAACCGCAATCCCGAAACGTCGGTCGAGCCCGGCAGCGGCTCGTCGATCATGGCCTATGCGGGCATCTGCGGCCCGGACAACCTGCAGCCGCACAGCGACCCCTACTGGTCGCAACGCAGCTTCGACGAGATCGTCGCCTACACGTCCGGGCCGGAAGAGGACCTGAACGAAGTGCAGCAGGTCGTGCTGCGCGGGTTTGCCAACGCCAGCCAGCAATTCCAGCTGCGCTGGAACGGCAAACTGACGGCACCCATCGTGCGCGGCAACGGCCTGACCGGCGCCCGCATCAAGACGGCTCTCCAGGCCATCGAAGGCTGGCCGGCAGGCGGCGTCGTGACGATCGCGTCGGTGACCAACGCCGGCTTCACCGCGACGTTCGGCGGCCAGATGGCCGGCACCAATGTGACGCCGCTGGAAGTGGTCAACTGTTCGGCCGGCTGCAGCGGCTTCGTGGGCGAGATCGTGGCCGGCGGGCCGACGAACCGCCGCGGCAAGATCACTGCCACCGGCAACGTGGCGCCCGTCGTCACGGCGCCCCAGGGCTACACGATTCCCGTGCGCACGCCGTTCGCGCTGACGGGCAGCGCCACCGACGGCGATGGCGATGCCCTCACCTACATGTGGGAACAGAACGACCGCGGCGGCGACGACGGTGTGGATCTGCTCGGTAACGCCAGGGTCAGCGGTCCGCTGTTCCGCCAGTTCGGCGAACGGGCGGTCGTCACCAGCACCGGCACGATCCAGTACAACTCGCCTGGCGAGAACCACACGACAGCCGACCCGACGCGCGTGTTCCCCGACATCGCGCAGATCCTGGCCAACAATACCAATGCCGAGACCGGCGCATGCCCGACA
Organism: Pseudoduganella plicata; assembly: GCF_004421005.1. NCBI lineage: Bacteria > Pseudomonadati > Pseudomonadota > Betaproteobacteria > Burkholderiales > Oxalobacteraceae > Pseudoduganella > Pseudoduganella plicata. The sequence goes on along the minus strand of NZ_CP038026.1, from coordinate 5,486,271 downwards.
CCGGCCGCCACGCCGACTGCCGCGGACATCGACTGCTACTCCGAGCTCCTGCCGACGGCGGCCTACCGCGGCGTTCCGGGCGAGAACGCCAACCCGGCGTCGCTGAACTTCCGCCTGACGGCGCGCGACGGCCAGGGCGGCGTTGCCAGCGCCAATACGAAGCTGACGCTGGCGCCGAACGCCGGCCCGTTCCGCGTCACCTCGCACAACGGCGCGGCGACGGTGGCAGGCGGCTCGACCCAGACGGTGACGTGGAGCGTGGCGAACACGAACGCGGCGCCGGTGAATACGGCCAGCGTACGCATCACGCTGTCGACCGATGGCGGCAAGACGTACCCGCACGTGCTGGCGGCCAGCACGCCGAACACGGGCAGCAAGGCGGTCACGCTGCCCGCCGTCGCCACGGCCACGGGGCGTATCAAGGTGGAAGCGATCGGCAACGTCTTCTTCGACGTGTCCAACGCCAACCTGCGCATCACACTGGCGGGCGACGTGAACGGCGATGGCACGGTCGCCTGCGCCGACCTGGCTATCGTCAAGGCCGCCATCGGCAAACGCACCGGCCAGCCGGGTTACGAGGCGCGCGCCGACGTCAACGGGGACGGCGTGATCGACCTGCGCGACCTCACCACCGTGTCGCAGGGCCTGCCCGCGGGTACCGCCTGCAACTGATTGCCGCTGCACGTTCGCCGGCACGGGCCGGCGGATCACCACCATCTGCTAGGAGAAAATTGTGAAGAGTTGGCAAGCCTGGAATAAACGCCTGTTGATCGCACTGGTATTGGGCGCCGCATCGGCCGGCATGTCGGCCGCAGCATCGGCCGCGGCCGTGCTGTCCGTCAGCGCCTCCCCCAATCCCGCCGTCGTGGGTTCGACCGTCGACCTCTCCATTCTGATCGACGATGTCGACGACCTGTACGGCTACCAGTTCTCGCTGGCGTTCGACCCGACGGTGCTGCGCGCAACGGCGGTCACGGAAGGCGACTTCCTTGCCGGCGGCGGCAATACGTCGCCGGGCCTCGGGAATATCGACAACGCGACGGGTGCCGTGTCGTACGTGTATAACCTCCTGCTGGGACCGGCTGCCGGTGTCAGCGGCAGCGGCACGCTGGCGCATATCCGCTTCGACGTGATCGGCGTCGGCAGCACGCCGCTGACGTTCGGCGACGCGCTGTTCGTCGACTCGCGCGACGCCGCAATCGACGTGCGGATCGACTCGACGCCGCTGCAGGCAGTGCCTGAGCCGGCCACTTACCTGATGATGGGCGCGGGCCTGCTTGGTCTGGCAGCACTGCGGCGGCGCGCGCTCTGACGGCGGCACGCTCACGGACGGCTCCGCTTGCGGGGCCGTTTTTTTATCCACGCGATCCCGGCTGTCCGCACGCGTGCTTTGATTGCCAAATTCTATGCCGGCCGCCCTTGTAACGTGCTAAGGTCACACCACATGACAGCGCAGTGAGTCACGAGCAGCAGCGAACTTCAGCAGCAGACTTCAGCGGGATTCATCAACGACTCTTGCGAGACCCGGATGACCGACGATCAGCGCCATGACCAGCAGACCGCGCTTGCCGTCGCCGCCGCACTGGATATCGACATCCTGTGGGGCTGCGTCAAGGCGTGGCGGCATATGCGGATGCGCGAAGTGCCACGCCACGTGGCGCTGCGCGTGTTGTCCAGGGACGGTCCCCGCCGAGCGGCCGATGCAGCGCATCCGGCACTGCGCGAGGACCGGCTGCGACGATCGATCCCCACCCTTTCGGCACGCAATCCGGCGGCCCGCGTGACGGAGCCATGCCCGCGCAGCAACCTGGAACTGGCCACCATCATCGACGAAGCGCTCGTCCTGCTGAAACGCCATGACCGCCACTACGCGGAAGAGTTCCTGCGCATGCATTCGGTGAGCACGGCCACGATCATGCGCGTGCTGTACGACCCCACGCGACGCCGCTCCGGCGAACCGCGCCGGCCGGTCTCCGCGGCGGAGCAGGACGAGCAGACGACCTTCTGACGCGGCGGCGGGCGGTACAATCGCCCTTTCGCCGTTTTCAAGGCTGCTTATGCCGCCACCACGCCGCCCCGATGCCGTACACCATAGCCACGCCCGCGACCTTCGAACTGTCGATCAAGAAAAGCCGCTTCATTTGCTGCGTGCAGCCGATGACGGACCGCGCTGCCGCCCAGGCCGTCGTGGCGGGATTGAAGGCGCAGCACCAGGGCGCTGCGCACGTCTGCTGGGCCCTGCTGGCTGGCGGACAGTCGGCGGCTGTCGACGATGGCGAGCCCAGCGGCACCGCAGGCCGGCCGATGCTGGACGTGCTGCGCCACCAGGACCTGGAAGGCGTGCTGGCGACCGTGGTCCGCTACTTCGGCGGCGTCAAGCTGGGCGCCGGCGGCCTCGTGCGAGCCTATACCGACAGCGTGGCCCGGGCGCTGCTGGGTGCCGAACGCATTGCCATCGTCAAGTCGCGCACGCTGCACTGCGCCGTGCCGTATGCACTGGAGGGCCTGCTGCGGCGCGAACTGGAGGCGGCCGGTGCCATCCTGAGCGACGTGGCGCATGGCGACGCGGTGCGGGCATCGTTCACGTTGCCGCAGACGGGGGTCGACGCCCTGGTCGCCCGTCTGAACGAGGCCGGTCACGGGCGCGTGCTATGGTTTGACGAGGCTTGATTCGGCGCGCCGATCCACGTGGCCCGGTGCCATAGCGCTTCCAGTGGCCCCGGCCGGCAATGCCGCAGCCACCAGGCACTCGGGCCTCCCCGCAGCAGTGCCAGCGCAATCCCGATCAGCAGGCAGGCGGAAGCGCCCGTGATATGTTCGATATTGTGCAGCAGCATGATCGACGCGATGGCGAACCCGCGCAGCGCGTCCACCAGGTCGAGGCGGGAAGAATGGGTCAAGGCGTCCCCGGATATCGCTTTTTTTGAAAACGTTATCACAGAATACCGCCGGGATGGCGGCCGGGCGCCCCGCTGGGTCAGCGCCGGTGCCGCGCCGGGCGCCGCCGTGCCGCCGCGTTCTGGTCCTGCAGCATCGAATCGACCCGCGTCGACGCCTCGCGCGACAGCTCCTGCGCCAGCTCCACGTCCGGGAAGTATTCCGGCAGCCGGTAGCCCAGCCAGGCGTATGCCGAATACATGCGGCACGTGTCTTCCACTTCCTGCAGCGTCATGTAGTGCAGCGTGTGATCGTCCGCCTTGAGCCGCGTGATCTTCTTTTTCGACAGCGACACGGCCCAGTGCTCCCACGCCGTCTGCAGCGACATCACCTTGGTGGCCACAGGCACGAGCGACATCGTGAACTTCTCGGCCACCGTCAGCGGCAGCGTATCGAGCCACTCGGCGCGGTCCTTCTGGTCTTCCGTGATGCGCGGATAGAAAAACCCGTCGGGCACGTCGATATTGTGGATGAAGCGTTTCAGGAGCTTCGCCAGCGACGTCTCGCCCGTCACGGCCGCGATCCGGTGCAGATGCTCCAGCGTCGGCGCGACGGAAAAGCCGCTCGTGTTCAGTGGCGTGGGCTTTTCCTTCAGCAGCGAGCGCATCACCTCGTGGGTTTCGGCATCGTAACCGGCGACGAGCCCTTCCTCATGGATGCCGTAGCGGCCGGCGCGCCCGGCGATCTGGCGCGCCAGCGCGGCCGGGATTTCCTCTTCCTCGTAGCCGTTGAACTTGACCGAGCTCGTCATGACGATGCGCTGGATCGGCATGTTCAGCCCCATCGCGATGGCGTCCGTGCCGACGACGATCTCGGCGCTGCCGTCGCGGAAGCGCTGCGCCTGTGCACGCCGTACTTCCGGCGACAGGTTGCCGTAGACGGTCGACACGGAGTGGCCCATCTCGGCCACCATGTCGCGCCACATCAGCACGTCGCGCCGCGAGAACGCGATGAGCGCGTCCCCGGGGCGCAGGTTCTTGACCTTGCGCACGGGCGCCGGCTCCATGGCCAGCGGTCCCTTGCGTTTCAGCACGTGCACCTCCAGCGGGCATTCCAGGCGCTCGGCCAGCGCCTCGATGGCGCGGCGCGCTTCCGGCGCGCCCACCAGGTAGACGGTGCGGGCCGGCGCGCCGCACACGGCCGCCGTCCACGCGGCGCCGCGGTCGCGGTCGGCCAGCATCTGGATCTCGTCGATAACGGCCACGTCCACCGGCGTGCGCGTGTCCAGCATTTCCACCGTGCTGGCTACGTGCGTGGCACCCTCGGCCAGGCGGCGCTCCTCGCCCGTGACGAGGCTGACGGCCAGCGGCTTGCCGTGCTGCGTCACCTCCAGCAATCGTTCGTAGTTTTCCAGCGCCAGCAGGCGCAGCGGCGCCAGGTAGACGCCGCTGCCTGCCTTGGCCAGCGCTTCCATCGCCTTGTGCGTCTTGCCGGAATTGGTCGGTCCCAGCAATGCAATGAAGCGCCGCGGCAGCCGCCGCGCCACCTCGAACGATGCCGGATATTCGGCCAGGTTGATGCTCTGCCGGGTACGTTCCGCGTGACGCTCCTCGCGCTGGCGTTCGACCGCATGGCCCAGCCGCTGGCGGATGCGGTCGAACACGATGCCGTACGGCTCCGAAGTCTGCAGATCGGCCAGCGTATGCAGGAAATCCATTGCCTTCAGACCGAATTCCTCGCACTCGTCCGCCATTTCGCGCACGAAGGCGCGGACGGCCTCGTCCAGCTCGCGCCGCGCGCGTTCGTTGGCGCGCTCGCCGATCAGCGCAGCGCGGGCATCGCGCTCCAGCTTGCGCCACTTCGACGGCTTGGCCAGTACACCCTGCGCCGGGACCAGGCCGTATGGCACCACAAGACCCGCTTCCTCGATCTCGCCGTCGAAGCGCAGGAACACGCGGCCCTCCATCTTGACGAGGGCAATGCCTCGCGCTTCCAGTCCGAGCTCCTGGCTCAGGTCGTCATCGTCGTCGTTGCTGGCAATCGTCATGGCTTCGGGGCGTCAAAAAAACGGCCCGAGTATAGCGTGTCGGCGGGCCGGTCCGTTGTACGGGTGGCAAAGCAGCCGGCTTATCGGCGTGCTGCATGACGCGATGCCTCGCGCTCGCTCCATACCTATCTCCCGTCCGACGCGCGTGCCCTGCCGCCGTATGCCGGCATGGATGGTAACGCCACGTTGGTTTTCGGGGCGGGTAGCACGCTATCCGGGTATTACGTGCCCTGCCGTGCGCCGTCGCACTGTCCACAGGCGCCGATCCGAAAGGTTGGACACCCGGCCTGGACGGAAGCTCCGTCCGTAACCGAAATGGCGTTGCGTTGCGGTGTCTGGGAGTGTGGTAGCGGCTGAGAAGGCCCGCCTGAAATCCGGATTAACTTAACGGCATCACGTCCGTGGCCGTCATATTATTTGCAGGCGCTGGCCAGCCGTGGCGCAGCGGCGGCGCGCCGGTCGACCGCCAGCGAGATGCCCAGCACGACGATACCGCCCAGCGCCAGCACGGCGCCGACCGGACCGGTCGACGTCAGTCCCAGGCCGCCCGCGATCGCCATGCCGCCTACCCATGCGCCCAGGGCGTTGGCAATATTGAACGCCGAGTGATTCAGCGCGGCAGCCACCGTCTGGGCGTCGCCGGCCACGTCCATCAAGCGCGTCTGCACGGCCGGCACGACGGCGATGCCGGTGCCGATCAGGAACAGGTTCAGGCCCGCCAGCCACAGGTTCGAGCTGGTCCAGCTGAAGCACGCCAGCGCCAGCGCGTTCCAGATCAGCACGCCGCAGATCGTGGCCGTGTTGGAACGGTCGGCCAGCCAGCCGCCGGCCAGGTTCCCCACCGTCATGCCGACACCCATCAGGCCCAGCAGTACGGAGATCGCCAGCGGCGACGCGTGCGTAATCTGCTGCAGCGTCGGCGTGACATAGGTATACAGTGCGAACAGGCCGCCGAAGCCGATCGCCACCATCGCCAGCGTCAGCCACACCTGCAGGCGGCGGAACACGCCCAGCTCGCCGCGCGGGCTGGCGTTGCCGGCCGGGATCGGCGGCAGCAGAAAGGCCACCAGTGCGGCCGTCAGCAGGCCCAGCACGCCGACGATGACGAACGCCGAACGCCAGCCCAGCACCTGTCCCAGCCATGTGGCCAGCGGCACGCCGACAATATTGGCCACCGTCAGCCCCAGCATGACGCGTGAGACGGCTTGCGCCCGCTTGTCCGGCGTTACCAGCGCGGCGGCCACCAGGGCGGCCACGCCGAAATAGGCGCCGTGCGGAATCCCGGCAACGAACCGGGCGGCAATCAGCAGACCTGGCGTAGGGGCCAGCGCCCCCAGGAAATTGCCGACGGCGAACATCGCCATCAGGCAGATCAGCATCAGGCGGCGCGGCATGCGGGCCAGGAAGATCGTGATCAGGGGCGCGCCGATGACGACACCCAGTGCGTAGGCGCTGATCATGTGGCCCATCGCCGGCAGGGTGGTGCCGAGGTCGTTCGCGACCAGCGGCAGGATGCTCATCGAGGCGAACTCGCCGGTGCCGATGGCAAGGCCGCCGACGGCCAGCGCCAGCTCGGCAAGGCCGGCGCCGCGCGGCGCGACGATGGTGGGGAGGGAGGGGTCGGACTGGGTTGGGGAATGCATGACGGAAGGCCGTGTGACGGGGCCGGTAAAAACGAAGCCGGGCAGGATAGCATGCTCTGCCTTTTCTTGCAGGCCGTGCGTGCGGGTGCCCACGTGGCCGTCGGCCGGAGATCGCATGCCGATTGCGTGTCACTGGTCTGCCTTCGTCGAGCACGGCCGACAGCACAGCAACACTGTTTCGATTGCCATGTTGCCTCAACAATGCCACGATGACGGATGGGATCGGGGCTGGAGCGAGCTGTGCCTTCCACGAGAGCGGCGGCGCAATATAATCCAGCGCCGATAGCGGCGTGATAGCCGCGGTAACAACCAAAACTACACCGATCAGCATGCATGGATAATAAAGACCAAAAGCGCCGGCAACTGATCCACACGATGCTGGCGCAGCCCGCCGGCTCGACAGCGACCGGGATCGCCGAGCACAATCTGCGGCCGTGGCGTGCACTGGCGACCCACCTGAGCCCCCTCATTGGCGACAACGGCTTCGGTGCCTTGTACGGCCGCACGGCCCGCCTGCAGGCGGCGCAATACGGCTGGCTGAGCACGGGTCCGTCGTCCACGTCGCTCGAAAAACTGTTTCAGATCCTGGACGAGGACTTGCGCCAGGCCGAACCGGCAGTCGCCGCCGAGGTCAATGAAGCGTTGTTGCTGACATTGACCAGCCTGCTTTCCGAACTCATCGGCGAAGCACTGACAACACGGCTACTGGACGCTGCCTGGGGTGGCGGGCTGATACAAAAGAATGCAGGGGAGCAGAAGTAAATGACCGACAAAGTAAGCTTGGGAATGCTGGAAACGGGCGTGCCGGGGCTGGACACCCTCCTCGGGGGCGGTCTGGGCGAATATTCCTTCAACCTGATCGCCGGTGCTCCCGGCAGCGGCAAGACGACCCTGGCACACCAGATCATGTTCACGCTGGCCAGTACGGAACGGCGCGCGCTGTTCTTTACCGTGCTGGGCGAACCGCCGATGAAGATGCTGCGCTACCAGCAGCAGTACGAGTTCTTCGACCTCGACAAGGTTGGCAGCGCCGTCCGCTACGTCAACCTGTCCGATGACCTGCGCGCAGGCGACTTCTCCCGCGTGCTCGAGCGCATCATGCTGGAAGTGGAAGCATTTACCCCCAGCCTCGTGTTTGTCGATTCGTTCCGCTCCGTGGCGCAGACGGCCCGCTCCGGCAGCGAAGGCGTGGCTGACCTGCAGCACTTCATCCAAGAACTGGGCACGCGCATGACGAGCTGGCAGGCCACCAGCTTCCTGATCGGCGAATACGTCAACGTCGACGCCGAGGCCAATCCCATCATGACGGTGGCCGACGGCGTCTTTGCGCTGTCGCAGTCGCAGCAGGACAATTCCATCGTGCGCAAGATCCGTATCGTCAAGATGCGGGGCCAGGCGCATATGGCCGGCCACCACACCTTCCGCATGGGTAACGATGGCGTGCGCATCTTCCCGCGCCAGCTGCCGCCGCTGGCCGACGACCGCCACGAGGGCGTCAAGGTCGACCGCGACAAGCGGCGCATCCCGTCGGGCGTGCCGTCGCTGGACATCCTGCTGCATGGCGGCATCCCGGAAGGCCATTCCGTGCTGGTGGCCGGCCCGTCCGGCTCCGGCAAGACGATCCTGGGAACGCAGTTCCTGGCCGAGGGCGTGCGCCAGGGCGAAAAAGGCGTCGCCGCCTATTTCGAGAAGGGCACGTCGCGCCTGCGCAACGCCGAGCTGGCCGAGATGGTCCAGGCCGGCCACGTGACCGTGGTCGAAAGCCGTTCGCTCGATCTGTCCGTCGACGAACTGCTGGAAGACCTGCTTGACGCCATCGCCGCCACGGGTGCCAGGCGCGTGGTGCTCGATTCGCTGTCGGAAGTGCTGCTGTACCTGGCGCCGGAATTCCGGCGCGAGTTCCGGCTGTCCGTGTTCCGCATCCTGTCGCACCTGGCGAAACTTGGCGTGACGGTGCTGGTCACGCTGGGCATGGAAGACCGCTTCACGGAGCTGCGTTTTTCCGAAGCGGAGGTGTCGTTCCTGACCGACGGCATCATCGCCATGCGTTACGTGGAAATGGAAGGCGAGCTGCGCAAGGTGATCGCCGTCGTCAAGATGCGCGGCGTGTCGCACAGTCATGCGCTGCGCACGTTCCGGATCACCAACGCGGGCCTGGAGATCGACCAGACACGGGTGCATTTCGACGGCATGCTGTCGGGCCATCCGTCCGCGCAGGCCGACGAAAGCTAGGCGGCCATGGCGGAGCGGGAAATCGTCGAGACCGGAGACGCGTCGCTGCGCGAAGCGCAGCTGCGTGCCGCCCTGCTCCAGGCCCGCTCCGAGAACGCCCGGCTGCGCGAGGCCAATGCGCACCTCGTCATGGCGACCGTCAATGCCCAAAGCCTGCAGGACGAGGCCGAGGCGGCCAACCGGCGCCAGAACGAATTCCTGGCGATGCTGGCGCACGAGCTGCGCAATCCGCTGGCGCCGATCAGCATGGCGGCCGCGATGCTGGATCGCATGCCCAAGGCGGCGCCGGAACTGGCGACCCTGCACGGTGTCATCAGCCGTCAGGTCGAGCACATGGCCCGTCTGCTGGACGACCTGCTGGACGCCGCGCGCATCAGCAGCGGCAAGATCACGCTGGCAATCGCGCCGCTGGCCTTGTCCGAAGTGATCGAGCGGGCGCTGGAGACGGTGCAGCCGCGCATCGCCGAGCGACGCCAGCATCTGGAAGTGGCCGTCCACGATCCCGCCATGCTGCTCGACGGCGACAAGGTGCGCCTGACGCAGGTGCTGTCGAACCTGCTCGGCAACGCGTCCAAGTACACGCAGGACGGCGGCACGATCGCGCTGCGCACGGAGCGCTGCGCCGGCGGCATGCGGCTGACCATCAGCGACAACGGCACGGGCATCGGCCCGGACGTGCTGCCGCACATCTTCGACCTGTTCACACAGGGTCCCCGTTCGCTGGCCCGTTCCGAAGGGGGCTGGGCGTAGGCCTGAACGTCGTGCGCAATCTGGTGCAGATGCATGGCGGCACCGTGCACGCGCACAGCGATGGCGTGGGCCTGGGCAGCCGCTTCACGCTTGAACTGCCGGCCAGCGCGGCCGCCGCGGCACAGGCGCCCGAGCCTGCCGCCCAGGAGCCGGCGCACGGCACCCGCAGGGTGCTGCTGATCGAGGACAACGTGGACGTCTGCGACACGCTGCGCAGCTTCCTGATGCTGGACAGCCACGACGTCACGGCGGCCTACGACGGCCCGTCCGGCCTGGCGCTGGCGCAAGGCGGAGGGTTCGACGTGCTGATCTGCGATATCGGCCTGCCGGGACTGGACGGCCTGGAGGTGATCCGGCGCCTGCGCGCGGACGAAACGGGCGCGCCGCTGTTTGCCGTCGCGCTGTCCGGCTATGGCCAGGCCGAGGACCGGGCGCGCGCGCTGGCGGCGGGATTCGACGAATATCTTGTCAAGCCGGTGCGGCCGGATGCGCTGCTCGCGCTGATCGCCAACACCTGAAATGCCGGCAACCTGCCGCCGGTCGCTGCCTCGACCGCCACGTCGGGGACCGGCACCTCGCGCAGGTAACGGTCCCCAGCGGTTCCCGGACTATGCTTTCTTCAGCGTGGCGGAAACTGGCAGCTTGCGCAGCCGCTGCCCCGTGGCGGCGAAGATCGCATTGGCCAATGCCGGTGCCGCGCCTGACGTACCGGGCTCGCCGATGCCGCCCGGCTCGTCGTGGCTGTTGACGATGTGGACCTCGATCGTCGGCGTCTCGTTCATCCGCATCATCCGGTAGTCGCCGAAGTTCGATTGCACCACGCGGCCCTTGTCGAGCGTGATCTCGCCCCACAGCGCGGCCGTCAGGCCGAACACGATGCCGCCTTCCATCTGCGCCACGATGCCATCGGGATTGATGGCCTGGCCGCAGTCGAGCGCGCAGACGACGCGGTGCACGCGCACGTCGCCGTCCGGGCCGACCGACACTTCCGCGATCTGCGCCATGTAGCTGCCGAAGGCGAACTGCGCCGACACGCCCTTGCCCACCTTGCGGCCGGCCACCGGTTTCATCGGCGTCGTCCAGCCGGCCTTTTCGGCGGCCAGGTTCAGCACGGCCAGCAGGCGCGGCGACTTGTCCAGCAGCGCGCGGCGATATGCGACCGGGTCCTGCTTCGCCGCATGCGCCAGTTCGTCCATGAAGCTTTCGACGACGAACACATTGTGCGTCGGCCCGACGCCACGCCAGAAAGCTGTTGGCAGCGGCGGCTCGTGGCGCATGTATTCCACGTGCAGGCCCGGGATCGAATACTGCAGGTCGGCCGCCCCTTCCACCGCATCCGGATCGACACCGTTCTTCACGGCCGGCGGCGCGAAGCGCGCCATCACGGAAGACCCCGTGACACGGTGGAACCATGCCAGCGGCATGCCCTTGTCGTCCAGCTTTGCCGCCAGCCGGTCCATGTAGTACGGGCGGTACATGTCGTGCTGGATGTCCTCCTCGCGCGTCCAGACGAATTTGACGGGTACCGGCCTGGCCAGCGTGCGCGCCAGCGCCACGGCCTGCGTCACGTAATCGACCTCGAGACGGCGCCCGAAGCCACCGCCCAGGTAGAAGTTGTGCACCCTGACCTTCTCCAGCGGCAGGCCGGTCAGCTTGGCCGCGGCGCCCTGCGCCAGGCTAGGCACCTGGGTGCCGCAGTACAGGTCGCAGCCGTCCGCGCGCAGGTCGACCAGGCAGTTCATCGGCTCCATCGTCGCATGCGCGAGGAACGGCATCTCGTACACGGCTTCGAGCTTGCGCCCGCCGGCCTGGCCCAGCGCCTTCAGCGCGTCGCCCTTGTCCGCCGCGACGGCGCCTTTCTGGCGCGAGGCGTTCATCATTTCGGTGACGATGGATGCCGTCGACAGGTTGCCGTGCTCGCCGTCGTCCCACTTCGGCGCAGCCGCCGCCAGCCCCTGTTTCGCGGCCCACATATGGTCGGCCACGATGGCGATGGCGTTGTCGAGCTTCAGTACCTCGCGCACACCCTTGACGGCCAGGGCAGCCTTGTCGTCATAGGCCCTGAGCTTGCCACCGACGACGGGCGATGCCGCCACCGTGGCGATCAGCATGTTCGGCAGCTTCGCATCGATGCCGAATTGCGCCGTGCCGTCCACCTTGCCCGCCGAGTCGAGGCGGGCGTGCTTCTTGCCGATCAGTTTATAGGTGGACGGGTCCTTCAGCGCCACCGTCTTCGGCGCCGGCAGTTTTGCCGCCGCGTCCACCAGCTCGCCGTAATGCAGCGAGCGGTTGGTGGCACCATGCGTGACGACGCCGTTGGCGACCGCCAGCTGGTCGGCCGCCACGTTCCACTGCTGCGCCGCCGCCTGAACCAGCACCATGCGCGCTGCCGCGCCGGCTTCGCGCAGCGGCTTCCAGGCACCGCGCACGGACGTGGACCCGCCCGTGACCTGGCCGCCCAGCAGCGGATCGCTGTACAGGTTGTTGTCGGCCGGGGCGTGTTCCAGCTTGACCTTGGCCAGGTCGACACCCAGCTCCTCGGCGATCAGCATCGGCATCGACGTGTACGTGCCCTGCCCCATTTCGACCTTGTGCATGATCAGCGTGACGACGCCCTTGCGGTCGATGCGGATGAATGCGTTTGGCGCCAGTCCGGGCGCTTCGGAGGCGGCGGTGGCCGCCTGGCCAACGGCCTTCTCCGGCGGCGCCTCCTTGCGGTCCGACTCCTTGCGCTCGCAGCCCGGCAGTACGAAGCCCACCAGCAGCCCGCCGCCCAGTGCGGCGCCCACGCGCAGGAAACGGCGCCGTGCGCCCGAGGCGATTTCCAGATCCTTCATGGTTCCCATGCCGTTCCCCTTATTTCGCAGCCGCGATCTTGATGGCGGCGCGGATGCGCCCGTAGGTACCGCATCGGCAGATATTGCCGGACATGGCGTTGTCGATGTCGGCATCGGTCGGCTTCGGCGTTGCGTGCAGCAGCGCCGTCGCGGCCATCACCTGGCCGGATTGACAGTAGCCGCACTGGACGACGTCGATCTGCTTCCACGCCGCCTGCACCTTGGCGCCCACGGGATCCTGGCCGACGGCCTCGATGGTGACGATCTTCTTGCCCGCCGCCGCCGAGACGGGCGTGACGCAGGCGCGGGTGGCCTGGCCGTCCAGGTGCACGGTGCAGGCACCGCACAGCGCCACGCCGCAGCCGAATTTGGTGCCGGTCAGGCCGGCCACGTCGCGCAGCGCCCACAGCAGGGGCATATCGTCCGGCACGTCCAGCGCGGTGTCGGTTCCGTTGATGTTCAGGGTAGGCATATCGATCCTTTAATGATGCTTCTTCAATCCCGCCACTATAGGGGAATTGCCGACTTTTTGCTGGTCTGCTGTCCGAAGCCCGAGGCGCGGCTCATCCATTGTGAAGAGGGTGGCGCGCCGCGTCCGCGCCGCCGCCACCCGTTTCGCGCCGCCACCGGACCGTTTCGTCGCACCGCGCTGGCGACCGGCGGGCGTGGCGGCAAAGATGGCGTTATCCACCCCACGAAAGGAACCTCCTCATGCTGCAACAGATCATCAGCCACACGCCACTCTACGTCTGGGCCATCCTGGCTTTCCTGGTCCATCGGGGCGTTGCGGCCAGCCGTGAGCGCACCATGACCCTGCGCGCCGTCGCGATCGTTCCGCTGGTGATGACGGCACTGGCACTGCAGGAAATCGACCGCCGCTTCGGCCTGGCGGGCGTGCCGTTTGCCGCCTGGGGAGCGGGGGCCGCCGCCGGCGCCATGGTGGCGTGGCATGTGGCGGCCGGCAGCGTCACTGGCCTGGATCACACCGCCGGCACCGTCACGCAGCGCGGCAGCTGGCTGCCGCTGGCCATGATGCTGGCCGTCTTTTCAACCCGCTACGCGCTGGCCGCCGCCAGCGCCATGCAGCCGGCGCTGCAGCACAGCGCCACGTTCGCCATGTCGGCCAGCCTGCTGCTGGGACTCTTCAACGGCCTGCTCGCCGGCCGCCCGCTGCGCTGCGTCCGGGCGTTCACCCTGGCAGCACGCTGACCGACCTCGGAGCAATCCGGAACCGTCCCGGATTCGTCCGACGAAAAAAAAGCCGGGCCGCAGCTGCGGTCCGGCTTTTTCCTGCGCTGGGTACGATCAGGCGTACGGGATGTACTCGATACCGCTTTCGATCGAACCGACGACGGTCGCCTGGTTCTCGGCCGATTCGGCGAAGCCGATCAGCACATCCTCGCGGGCCGCGCCGCCGTGCAGCTTTTCGACCCACCATTTGTAGCCTTCGCCGTCCGCATCCCGGTGCAGCACGTTCTTGTACAGCGCCCCCACGAACACCTCGTCCGACGGCGCCTCGCTGCCCACCAGCGTGGCGAACTCCGGCGACTCGATGAACTCGTGCGCGACGGTAAACATGCTGGCGCCCTTGTCCATGGCGCCGATCCAGAAGCCCAGGCCGCCATGGTCCGGTGTGCGGTCGAATGCGGCCTTGTACAGTCGAAACGCCTGCCCCGGCGGGCCATCCGTATCGAGCGCCACGGTCACATCGTCGAACGCCACCCGTTCCACGTTCTCCAGCTCGTTCACGGTACCGCTGGCGACGTCCCTGGCCTCCCACTTGTCGCCGACTTTCTTCAGCGTGAATGCGGCGCGGCTGGTCTCGACGACTGCCGTATCCTGGCCGTCGCCGCCGTCCACCGATGTCGGCTCCTTGGCCGACAGCTTGACGTGGTCGTTCCCCTTCGTGCCCGCCACGAGGTGCTTTTCGGGCCGCGCGGCGCCGCCGCCGTTGTCGGAACCCATTGATGCCGGGGCCCCGCCGGCCACGGTCGCGTCCACCGGTTCGCTCGGCGTCACTGGCTCGCTCGGCGTCACTGGCTCGCTCGGCGCCACTGGCTCGGTCGGTGCCACTGGCTCGCTGGCCGGGTACGGCGTGTATTCGATACCCTCCTCAATAGAGCCGCTGACCGTTTCCACGTTCTCGGCCGATTCGGAGAAACCGATCAGCACGTCCTCGCGCGCTGCGCCGCCGTGCAGCTTTTCCACCCACCATTTGTAGCCTTCGCCGTCCGGATCGCGGTGCAGCACGTTCTTGTACAGCGCCCCCACGAACGCCTCGTCCGTCGGCGCGTCGCTCCCGACCAGCGTGGCGAATTCCGGCGACTTGATGAACTCGTGTGCGACGGTAAACATGCTGGCGCCCTTGTCCATGGCGCCAATCCAGAAGCCCAGGCCGCCATGGTCCGGCTTGCGATCGAATGCGGCCTTGTACAGACGAAACGCCTGCCCCGGCGGGCCATCCGTATCGAGCGCCACCGTCACATCGTCAAACTCGATCCGTTCCACGTTCTCCAGTTCGCTGACGGTGCCGCTGGCAACGTCCCTGGCCTCCCACTTGTCGCCGACTTTCTTCAGCGCCCAGGCGGCGCGGCTGGTTTCGACGACTGCCGTATCCTGGCCGTCGCCGCCGTCCAACAATGTCGGCTCCTTGGCCGACAGCTTGACGTGGTCGTTCCCCTTCGTACCCGCTGCGGGATGCTTTTCGGGCCGCGCGGCCCCGCCGCCGTTGCCGGAACCCATGGACGCCGGGGCCCCGCCGGCCACGGTCATGGCGGCCGGCTCGCTCGCCGGGTACGGCGTGTATTCGATACCATCCTCGATCGAGCCGCTAACGGTCTCCACGTTCTCGGCCGATTCGGAGAAACCGATCAGCACATCCTCGCGGGCCGCGCCGCCGTGCAGCTTTTCCACCCACCACTTGTAGCCTTCGCCGTCCGGATCGCGGTGCAGTACGTTTTTATACAGCGCCCCCACGAACGCCTCGTCCGTCGGTTCTTCGCTGCCGACCAGCGTGGCGAACTCCGGCGACTTGATGAACTCGTGCGCGACGGTAAACATGCTGGCGCCCTTGTCCATGGCGCCGATCCAGAAGCCCAGGCCGCCATGGTCCGGCTTGCGGTCGAAGGCGGCCTGGTACAGCCGGAACGCCTGCCCCGGCACGCCATCCGTATCGAGCGCCACGGTCACGTCGTCGAACGCCACCCGTTCCACGTTCTCCAGCTCGTTCACGGTACCGCTGGCGACGTCCTTCGCTTCCCACTTGTCGCCGACTTTCTTCAGCGTGAATGCGGCGCGGCTGGTCTCGACGACTGCCGTATCCTGGCCGTCGCCGCCGTCGAACGATGTCGCCTCCTTGGTCGACAGCTTGACGTGGTCGTTGCCCTTCGTGCCCGCTACGGCAGGCTTTTCCGGCCGCGTGTCGACACCGCCACTGCTGGGGCCGGCCGGTGTGGGTGCGGGTGCGGGTGCAGGTGCCGGCGCAGGTGCCGGCGCAGGTGCAGGTGCCGGCGAAGGCGCTGGAGCCGGTGCCGCCTCGGCCACGGTGAAATACACCGCCTGGCTGGCCGCGCTGGTCTGGCCCAGCGCGTCCATTGCCGTTGCCGTGAATGCATGCTTGCCCGCATCGACGCCTGCCACATTGGTGGACCACAGGCCGTTGCCGTCGGCCGCCACCGTGTCCACGGCCACCCCATCCTCGTACAGCGTGATCAGCGCGCCGGCATCGGCCTTGCCGCTGACGACCACGTCCATGCCGTCGCTGCCCGTGCCGCCCTTGCCGCCGGTCGGCGAGGTGCCCGACGTGGCCGGTGCGATGGCAAACGTCGGCACCGCGGGCGCCTGGCCCGAACTGGCGGGCGCTGCGTATTCCGCGCCGCCGTCATAGCCGATCACCTGCTGGTACACCTTGTTCGTCCCGTCCGTCGCCTTCACGGTCCAGTCGACCGTGACATGGCCGCCGGCTGTCTCGGCCACGCCGGCCAGGGTGGCGCGGCCCTGCACTGCGCTCTGGCTGACCTGGAACGCGGCACCGGCAGGCGTCCCGGAAACCGTGTAATGGCGGGCCATGATGGCGGACGTGCCGTCGCTGCCCAGGTTATCCCACGTGACAAGGAAACTGCCGTCGGCAAGGCCCGTCACCTTCTGGTTCTGTCCGTTAGCGGCTGCCGCCACGGTAATCGGGCCGCCGACGGCTGCGCCGTCCGCGCCGAAGCGCTGCACCATCACCGCATCGTCGGCGGTTGCCGCGTTGCCGTCGCCCTGGATCCAGCTCACCACGTTGCCGGCCACTTTTTCGCCGCCCTGGCCGTACAGCGTACCGGCCGCGACGCCGGCGACGCTGCCCGTCGTGGCCAGCCGCACTTCGCCGCCCGCCGCTTCGCCATCCCAACGGAACTGCCTGACGACGACACCGTGGCTGGTGCCGTTGTCGGACTGCCATGCCAGCAGGTAGCCGTTGTCCTGTTCGGCCACGGCCACGCCCGTCTGGTCGCCCGCCGTGCCCGTGTTGACGACGAACGGCGCACCCATTGGCGCACCGTCGAAATCGAATTTCTGTGCCTGGACATCGAACGTGCCATCGGCAGATCTGGTCTGCCAGGCCACCACGAAGCCCTGGTCCGGCGTCGACGCGAGCGTCGGCTGGATCTGGTCGCTCGTGCTGCCAAGGACCTGCTCGGTGCCGTTTCGGCTGCCATCGGCGTTGAAGCGCTGCAGCACGATGTCCCATCCGGATGCACCCTGGCTCTGGTAGACCGCAGCCCAGCCGCCATCGTACAGGCCCGTCACTGCGGGGGCACGCTGGTCGCCGGCCGTGGCCGTATTGATGACGGTCGCCGCGCTGTCGGCAGCGACGCCGGCCGCGCTGAATTTGCGGAACCAGATGCCATCGCCGCCGCCGTCCGTTGCCGTATAGGTCACGACGTAAGAGCCGTCCAGCAGGCTGGCAACCGTGGCGCCGGGGGTAGCGGTGCCCGTCGAGGCGACCGCCCGGTCCACCAGCGTCAGGTTCAGGATCTGGTCGGAGAACTGCAGATGGCTGATGCCGTGCAGCAGGTCGGTGCCGTCCTGGCCGGCGCGCAGGTCCGTGACGGTCACGCGGCCGTCGGCAGCCGTGGCGATCGTGTAGTCGGACAGCTTGCCGCTGAATACGGCCGTGTCGTCGCCGCTGCCACCGGACAGCGTGTCATTGCCGGCGCCGCCGCGCAGCGTGTCGTTACCGGCCTGGCCGTCCAGCAGGTTGGCGTTGGCGTCGCCCGTCAGCACGTCGCCGAACGCGGAGCCCTGCACGCCTTCGATATTGCGCAGGGTATCGGCACCGTCCGCCCCGGAAGCCGTGCCCGGCGCCAGGTTGACGGTGACGGACCCGGCCGCGCCCATATAGGTCGCCGTATCGAAACCGGCACCGCCGTCGATGGTGTCGTTGCCGCCGTTGCCGGCGATGATGTTGAAGCCGGCGTCGCCCGTCAGCAAGTCGCCGTATAGGGAACCGCTCAGGTTTTCGATGCCGATCAGCGTGTCGACCAGTGCCTCGACCGTTGCGCCATCGGTTGCCCGGCCGGTCGCCAGGTTGGCGGTGACCGCCCCCGGCGCGCCGGAATAATCGACCAGGTCGATGCCGGTGCCGCCGTCCAGCGTGTCGGCGCCGTCGGAGCCGAAAATCACATCGTCGCCGCCGCCAGCCAGAACGCGATCGTTGCCGTCGTCGCCGTTCACACCGAAGCCGCCGAGAAAGATATCGCCGCCTTCGGTGCCCACTTGTTCGTCGTCCAGCATGCCGCCGAACACATATGCACCCTTGATCTTGACCGTCATGTCTTGCCCCAAATCTATTTCCGTACAACAATTTACCATGAGGAAATAGCAGTTGCACGCTGAAAGTTGGGCGATTTCAGCGTGCAGCTATGGGAGACGGGCGGCGCAAGTGTTGCCTTGACGCTACAGCGCATCACGGAACATCGTGACCTGGCGCCGGATATGTGAAGCCGATATTGCCACAGGGAAATCTATGTGGCAATCTTCTCATCTTCAGCCTGGGCGTTTTCCATGGCCAGCGGCTCAAGGCGCTCGGCCTCGATATTCAGGCGTACGAACCCACCCCATGCCAGCAGCAAGACTGCCGCGCAGGCACCGATCACGCCGGCATGCGGCAGCAACTCCGGATGACCATGCAACGACTGGAATGCCGAGACGAGGCACTCGATCGACAGCGAGACGATAACGACGATGAGAAAACGCGACAGGAAGCGGCGCACCCGCGTGGGCGTGCTGATGCTGGCCTCGCGCTGCACTTCTTCCTCCAGCACGGTCTGGCCCAGCTCGAACGCGGCCACGGCGATCGTGAGGAGACCGATGCACTCGAGGATGGCCACGAAACGTGGCTGCTCCCCCTCCTTGACGGCCGGCGTCAGCGCTCCCCAGATCTCCATGCCGGCCATGCCCAGCAGGGCGATGCCGCAGACCCAGAACAGCAGCGAAATGGCGATGTAGCCAACACCAAACAACTTGAGCAACGCTTTCATGCAATCCTTCGGTTTAATAGACTGACTACGGGCCGACGGGACGCCGGCGCATATCGATATGCGTGAATATTCGCAGAGTTCTGCTCAGCAAGTCGCACGGCTTCCGGTACAGTCCTGGCAATTCCGATAAAATCTGTCGGGCAAACAACTTCCCTCCAGCCATGACCGCCACCCTTTCCGTCGTCCTGAACCTTGCCGCCGCCCTCGTCCTGCTGGGCTTCCTCTACCGCCAGCAGCGCCAGCACGCCACCTTCACGGTGCGCGTCTTCACGGCGCTGGGCCTCGGTGTCGTGCTGGGCGCCGCACTGCAAGCCATGTATGGCGCCGGCAGCGATGTCGTCAGGACGACCGGCGACTACCTGGACATCGTCGGCAGCGGCTACGTCAAGCTGCTGCAGATGATCGTCATGCCGCTGATCATGGTATCGATCGTCGGCGCCATCCTGAAGCTGCGCAACGCCAGTTCGCTGGGCAAGATCAGCGCGCTGACGATCGGCACACTGATGCTGACGACGCTCGTGGCGGCCGCCATCGGCATCCTGATGGCCAAGCTGTTCGGACTGACGGCTGTGGGACTGACGGCCACCGAGGCCGAGGTGGCGCGCGGCGTCTACCTGCAGGGCAAGCTTGCCGACGCGCAGGCGCTGTCGCTGCCGAACATGATCCTGTCGTTCCTGCCCGCCAACCCGTTCCAGGACATGACGGGCGCGCGCAAGACGTCGACGATTGCCGTCGTCATCTTCTCGGTCTTCATCGGGATTGCCGCCCACGGCATTGCCGACAAGAAGCCCGAGCTGTTCACCTCGTTCGACCATTTCGTCAAGGTGGCCCACGCCATCGTGATGCGCATCGTCACGCTGGTACTGCGCCTGACGCCGTACGGCGTGTTCGCGCTGATGGCCGAGGTGGTGGCCACTTCCAGCTATGCCGACATCGTCAACCTGCTCAGCTTCGTGGTCGCGTCGTACAGCGCGCTGCTGCTGATGTTCGGCGTGCACCTGGCCATTGTGGCCGGCACGGGTCTGAACCCGTTGCGCTTTGCCCGCAAGATCCTGCCGGTGCTGACGTTCGCCTTCACGTCGCGCAGCAGCGCCGGCGCCATTCCGATGAACGTGCAGACGCAGACGCAGCGCCTCGGCACGCCCGAGGGCATCGCCAATTTCGCCGCGTCGTTCGGCGCCACCATCGGCCAGAACGGCTGCGCCGGCATCTATCCCGCCATGCTGGCCGTGATGATCGCGCCCACCGTCGGCATCGACCCGTTCACGGCCAGCTTCCTGGCCCCGCTGCTGGCGATCATCATGATCGGGTCCGTCGGCGTGGCCGGCGTGGGCGGCGGCGCCACGTTTGCCGCGCTGATCGTGCTGTCGTCGATGAACCTGCCCGTCGCGCTGGCCGGCCTCCTGATCTCCATCGAGCCGCTGATCGACATGGGCCGCACGGCACTGAACGTGTCCGGCTCCATCACGGCCGGTACCGTCACCAGCCGCGTGCTGGGCGAGACGGACGTTGCCGTGTTCAATGGCGACGCCGAGCCGGATGCCGATGCGGAAGAAAAAGCCGCCTGAGGCTCTGGCATAAGCGGACACGGTTCCGCCCGGGCGCCACGGTTTTGCCGAATCGTCTAGTATTCGAGCACCGAATCACAGAGACGGACAGCGATGGAACAGAAATGGCCCCAACAGATCTGGGTCGTGCGTCACGGCCAGAGTGCCGGCAACGTGGCGCGTGAAGCGGCCGAAGCCGCGTCCCAGTTTCTCATCGATATTGCCGAGCGCGACGTGGACGTGCCACTGTCCGCCCTGGGCGAACGCCAGGCCGAGGCCTTGGCCGACTGGTTCTGCGCGATGCCACCGGAGGCGCGCCCGAATGTCGTACTGCACTCGCCCTACCTGCGTGCCCGCGAGACGGCCATGGCCGTCGTGGACAAGCTCGGCCGCGACGACCTGCTGACGGTCGTCGCCGACGAGCGCCTGCGCGAAAAGGAGTTCGGCATCGTCGACCGCCTGACGCCGCTCGGCATTGCCGATAAATACCCCGAATTGCACGAACAGCGCCGCCACGTCGGCAAGTTCTATTTCCGCCCGCCGGGCGGCGAAAGCTGGTGCGACGTGATCCTGCGCCTGCGCAGCGTGCTCGACACCATTACCCGCGAATACCGTGGCGAGCGGGTGCTGATCGTCGGCCACCAGGTCATCGTCAACTGCCTGCGTTACCTGCTGGAACGGCTGGACGAGCGCGGCATCCTCGACATCGACCGCGCCGGCGACGTACCCAACTGCGGCGTGACCGCTTATGCCTTCGACCCGAACGCGGGCAAGAACGGCAAGCTCGTGCTGCAGATGGCGAACTTCGTTGCGCCACTGACCGAGACGGGCGTACCCGTCACCGCCGGCAAGGACCAGCCGGCGGCCCCCAAAGCCTGAGGAACCCTATGAGCAATGCGACCGAAGCAGCCGGCACGACCGATATCACGGCGCGCACGCTGCGCGACTGGCCCCTGCCCCAACCGTCGTTCGATGGCGACAAGGAAGTGCGCGGTCATGTACTGATCGTCGGCGGCGCCCGCGAAATGCCGGGTGCCGTGATGCTGGCCGCGACGGCCGCGCTGCGCGCCGGCGCCGGCAAGCTGACGATCGCCACGGCCGCCAGCGTTGCCCCGCTGGTCGCCATGGCCATCCCTGAAGCGAGGGTCATCGGCCTGGCCGAAACGGCCAACGGCGGCTTCACGCTCGAGGCCGCGCGCAAGCTGGGCGAGCTGGCCGGCAAGATCGGCGCGATGCTGGTCGGGCCGGGCATGCAGGACGAAGGCGCGACGGCCGAACTGGTGCATGCGCTGCTGCCCCGCTTTGCCGGCACGGCCCTGATCCTGGACGCGGCGGCAATGGGCGCCGTGCGCATGGCCGGCGAACCGCACCTGCTGGAAGAGCCGAAGGACATGGCGCACTTCCGCTTTGCCGAGCCGGTGCTGCTGACGCCCCATGCGGGCGAACTGTCGCACCTGACCGGCGAGGACAAGGAAGCACTGGCGGCCGATCCGCTGGCCGCCGCGACAGAGGCGGCCCGCCGCTGGAACG
Source organism: Pseudoduganella plicata (assembly GCF_004421005.1). Classification (NCBI taxonomy): domain Bacteria; kingdom Pseudomonadati; phylum Pseudomonadota; class Betaproteobacteria; order Burkholderiales; family Oxalobacteraceae; genus Pseudoduganella; species Pseudoduganella plicata. Next base: position 5,464,287 of record NZ_CP038026.1, on the reverse strand, counting down.
CCGTCGTCGCACTGAAGGGGGCCACCACCGTTATCGCGGCCCCCGACGGGCAACGCTGGCGGCACGAAGGCGGCAATATCGGCCTGGCCATTTCCGGCTCCGGCGACGCGCTGGCCGGCATCATCGCCGGGCTGGCCGCGCGCGGCGCCACGCTCGCGCAGGCGGCGGCCTGGGGCGTGGCACTGCACGCGTCCGCAGGCGAACAGCTGTCGATCAAGTACGGCGTGCTGGGCTACCTGGCGCGCGAGATCTCGGCAGAAGTGCCGGGGCTGCTTCGCACCCTCGCCCCAGGCTAGCGTGCGCTGCAAAGGGGGCTCCTCTCGAAAAAATCCGCTGGATGTGCGGAAGCGAACGGATAAGTCCTCGCGCAGTACATAGTATCGGGTTGTTTGCCACAGCGGCAGTGGAAGCGATGTGCCGCGCAGTAGAAAGATGAGTGGAGGCAGGTGTCGTCAAGGCGCCGCCGCCAGCATTGTTAGCCGTTCCCTTTGTCACGGCTCCGGGCCGTGCAGCCGGGGCGGCTATGAAGAGTCGATCGGCATCGCATTCCGCGGTGCCGGCGATAGAAGCATCGTCCATCCCACCACTTGGAAAAAGGAGTCGACATGAAAACCTTGAGCAAAACCACCGCGATGATCGTCACCGCAGCTCTGTCCGCCGCACTGCTGGGCGCCTGCAAGGACCGCAATGCCGACCAGGCTCCGACCGACACGGGCTCGCCTGCAGTCACCAGCGACGGCACGTCCGGCGCAACGGGCACTACCCCTGACACGGGCGCGACGGGCGCAGCGGGCACGTCCGGTACCGGCGCTGCCGGCACCACCGGCGGCACGGGTGCCACCGACGCGGGCGCCACGGGCGGCGCAGCCGGCACGGCCGGCGGCACGACGGGCGCAACGGGCGATATGGGTGCAACCGGCACCGGCGCAACGAGCGGCGCTGCCGGCACCACGTCGGGCACTGGCACCGCGTCCGGCACGGGCACCGCGGGCACGGCCGACGGCGCTTCGACGCCGGCGGGCGGTACCACGGGCCGTTAAGGCACGGAAGGCACGGTGACCGGCGCCAGCGCCGGTCATTGCTGCCTGCAATACAAAAAGCCGGCGCTCCTTACGGGGCGCCGGCTTTTTTCATGTCGTCGGTCCTGCCGACGGCCGGGGCCGGATCCGATGGATCCGACCCGATACGTCAGTTAAAACTTGTAGTTGTACGACAGCCCAACCAGGCTCATGTGGGTCGACCACGTGCCGCGGGTGGTTTCGCCATTGCCCGTGCAGGTCAGCAGACCTGGACGGCACTGGTTCGTGTAGTTGGCGCGGGCGTCGCTGAAGTCCAGGTAGCTGTAGGCCAGGTCGATCGACGAGTTCGGCGTGACTTTCCAGTTCGCACCGAAGGACAGCTGGACGCGGTCGGCGTCCGGCAGCGCGGCGTGGCGCAGCTCGTCGCTGCGGATCGGCGCGTCGTCGTGCGCGATACCGCCGCGCAGCGTGACGTTGTCATTGACCTTGTAGTTCGCGCCCAGCGCCACGCGCACGGTATTCTTCCACTGCTGGCGGATCACCTCGTCGCCCGACTCCGTACCAGGGAACTGGATGTCGATGTTCTGCATGCGGGAGTTCTTCGTCCAGGTGACGTCGAACATGCCGGCCCAACGATCGTTGAACTGGTGGAAGCCGTTCAACGACAGCGTCTCCGGCGTACGCAGTTCGACCAGCGCGGCCGAATTGACGTGATGCGAAGCGGCCTGCAGGATCGCGTTGACTTTCGCATCGGTCGTCACGCCGGAGAAGTCCCAGCCCGCGCTGCCCTTCAGCTCATGCTTGATCGACGAACGGTAGGCGATACCGAAGCGGGTGTTCTCCGTTGGCATGTACATATAGCCCAGGTTGAAGCCGAAGCCCCAATCCTTGCCTTCCACGGTTGCATGGCCGTCGCGCACGTTCGCCAGCACGGCAGGGTTGCCGCCGGCGGCGACGATCTGGCGCAGCAGCGCGGCGCCGGTGCCGGCGGCCTGCGATGCGGCGACCGAACCTGGCACGTCAACGCCCTGGCCCAGCGAAGCTTTCATGAACTCGCCGTTCAGGCCGAAACCGAAGGCGTGGTGCTCGTTCGGCTTGAAGGCGATCGACGGGTTCAGGTTGACCGAGGTCAGCTTGATGTTGGTCAGCGCGTAGCGGCCGGCCCAGTTCCAGTCATAGCTCAGGTTCGTGCCGTAAGGAACGAACATGCCGAAGCCGGCAGTCCACTGATCGTTGACCTTCTGGGTGTAGTACAGCGATGGCGCGGCCACGGCGCCCGGCACGTAGTCGTCCTGCGACTTCAGGCCGCCGGTGCTGGTACGGGTGAAGCGGGTCGAACCTTCATCATTGAACGTCGAGTGCGGCACGACGGCGGTCACGCCGCCCATGATCTGGCGGCCCTCCAGCCGGGCCATGCCGGCCGGGTTGGCGAAGATCGTCGAAGCGTCGCCAGCTTCGGCGCCGTTCGCTTCGGCAGTACCTTGCGACGACACGCTCTGGGAACCGAAGCGGTAGCCGGAAGCGGTCGCGGAAACGGACACGGCGGACAGCGCCGCAGCAATGATCAGGGTCAGGTATTTTGGGGTCACTTGGGTCTCACTATCTATAGTTATTTACTGTCGTAGTTTGTCTTGGTTGTCATTCCATTACGCAGCCCCGGCAACGATGGGCCACGAGGGGCGAAGCATACTACAGCTCCGGAAGTTTTGATACGAGTGTGCTATTTGTGCATAGCAACATGTCACATGTCAACAACGCTGTCAATTCGCTACCTATAGCGCTCCTTCGGCATGAAAAAGGCCGCCAACGGCGGCCTTTACTGAACTATATTTGGCACCAGATGCTAGGAAGCAAGTTCTCAAGCCGCCTTCGCCAGCGGCGGCGCCGGCGGTTTGCCGCGCCCCGTCAGCTTCAGCACGCCCGCTTTCAGCAGCCGGTAGACCAGCCGCACCAGCGTCAGCGCCAGGATCACTTCCACCGCCGTCAGCAAGGTGGCCACGCCCACGTTCCAGCGCGCGCTGCGGCGGCCGAACTTGGCGAACATGCGGTCGCGCGTGATTTCGATGCTGTCGTAGAACGTCGGCACCATCAGCAACGTCAGCAACGTCGACGTGATCGTGCCGCCGATGATGGCAATCGCCAGCGGGCGGTAGAACTCGCCGCCTTCGCCGTGGCCGATGGCGACCGGCAGCATGCCCGCGATCAGCGCGAACGTCGTCATCAGGATGGGACGCAGGCGCATGCGGCCGGCATACATCAGTGCATCCTCGCGGCCGAAGCCCTCGGCTTCCCGTTTGCGGGCCGCGTCCAGCAGCAGGATCGCGTTCTTCGCTACCAGGCCCATCAGCATGATGACGCCGATCAGGCTCATCAGGTTGATCGTGCTGTTGGTCAGCAGCAGCGCAACGACGACGCCGATCAGCGACAGCGGCAACGACAGCATCACCGCCCCCGGCGCCGTGAACGAGCCGAACTGCATCACGAGGATCAGGTACATCAGGCCGATACCGGCGACCAGCGCGATGCCCATCTCCGTGAACACTTCCTGCATGTCCTTGCCCGAGCCGCCCAGCGCCAGCCCGTAGCCCGGCGGGAAGTCCATTTCCCTGGCCAGCTTCATCGCGTCCGCCGTCACTTCGCCGGGCGAACGGCCCTGCACGTTGGCGCTGACGGAAATCACCCGGTTGCCGTCCTTGTGGCGGATCTTGGCAGGGCCCTTGCCCATCGTGATCGTGGCGATCTGGTCCAGCGGCACCATCTGGTTCGTGCCGGTGACGGCGATCGGCAGGCGCTCGATGTTTTCCGCACTGGTGCGGTCTTCCGGCGCCAGGCGCACGGCGACGTCGCGCGACTCGCCCGTCGGGTCGACCCAGTCGCCCACCTCGATACCGGCAAATGCGACGCGCAGCGCGGCGGCGGCGTCGCCGGCGGCGATGCCCATCGAGTTGGCGAGACCACGGTTCAGTTCGATCTGCAGCTCGTCCTTCGGATCCTGCTCGGACAGGCTGACGTCGACGGCGCCCGGCACCTTTTTCAATTCTTCCATGAAGCGGTTGGTCAGGTCCATCAGCTTGCGCGTGTCCTGGCCCGTGAACTCGATCTGCACGGGCTTGCGGTCGCCGTTGGCCAGGTCGTCCAGCACCGTGTACTCGGCGCCGACCAGCTGGGCCAGCTTGCCGCGCAGGTCCTGCGCCACTTCCAGCGCGCCCCGCTCGCGTTCATGCTTCTTGCCGATGTCGACGTAGACACGGCCACCCGTCAGATTGACGTGAGCGTTCGTGTCCTTGATCTCCGGCAGCTGGTGCGCCATCTCGGCCGCCTTCTGTACCTTCAGCCGCGAATACTCCAGGCTGCTCGACGACGGCGTGCGGATGTCGATGGCGATGGTGCCGAAGTCCGACGACGGCACGAAGCTGGCACCACCGAACTTGGCCTGCAGCGCGATGGCGCCGACAAAGCTGGCGATGGCGATGACGGCCATCCAGCGGCGGTGGTGCAGCGCCCAGGCAATCACGTTGCCGTAGCGGTCAGCCTGGTGGTCGAACCATGTGTTGAATCGCTGCAGGTATTTCTCGACGCCCTTGCGCGGCGCGTCGTGGTGGCCCGGCGGGTCGCCCCAGAAGGCCGACAGCATCGGGTCCAGGGTGAACGAGATGAACAGCGACACGGCCACGGAACACGTCACCGTCAGCGCGAACGGCCGGAACCATTCGCCTGTGATGCCCGGCATGAATGCGACGGGGATGAACACGGCCATGATGGAGAACGTCGTGGCGGCCACCGCCATGCCGATCTCGGCCGTGCCGTTCAGCGCGGCCGTGCGGCGATCCGCCCCCATCTGCATGTGCCGGACGATGTTTTCCCGCACGACGATGGCGTCGTCGATCAGCACGCCGATGGCCAGCGACAGGCCCAGCAGCGTCATGAAGTTCAAGGTGAAACCGCACAACCAGACGCCGATGAACGCGGCAATGACCGACGTGGGCAGCGACAGCGCCGTGATCAGCGTGGAACGCCACGAGTTCAGGAACACGTAGACCACGAAGATCGTCAGCCCGCCGCCCAGCACCAGCGCCTCGATGACGTTGTTCAGGCTGCTCTGGGCGTCCTCGCCGCCATCCTCCGTGATTTCCAGTTCCGTGCCGGCCGGCAGCGTCTTGCGGATTTCCTTGACTTCCTCGTGCACTTTTTTCGACAGCGCCACCGTCGAGGCGTCGCGCGAGCGGATGATCGAAATGCCCACGTTCGGCTGGTTCGAGCGCATCGACAGGCCGTTGATCTCGGCAAAGCCGTCCTCGATCGTGGCTACCTGTGCCAGGCGCACCAGTTCGTCGCCGTTGCGCTTGACGACGACCTGCTGGAAGTCCTCGGGACGCTCGATGCGGCCGACGAGGCGGATGCTCTTCTCGTCCATATTGCCGCGCAGCTTGCCCACCGGGGCATTGGTGTTCTGCATGCGCAGCGCGTTCGTCACGTCGCTGACGGAGACGTTGTACTCGCGCAGCTTCTCGGCCTTCAGCAGTACCGACAGCTCGCGCCGCAGCGCGCCATCGACATTGACGGCCGCCACGCCGTCGATGCCGCGGAAGCGGTCGGCCAGCACGTCCTCGGCCAGCCGCGAGATGGCCGCGTGGCTTTGCGCCCTGGACGACAGCGACAGCTGCATGACGGGCTGCGCCGCCGTGTCGATGCGCTGCAGCACGGGCTCGCGCATCTCGACGGGCAGCTTGTAGCGCACCGACGCGATCGCGTTGCGGATCTCGTCGGACGCTTCGATCAGGTCCTTGTTGAACGTGAACTTCAGGAAGATCGACGCGGAGCCTTCGGACGCCGTGCTGTTGGTCTCGGTCACGCCGGTAATGCTCTGCAGCGACTTTTCGATGCGGTTGATGACCTCGCGCTCGACGGTTTCCGGCGATGCACCCGGATACGGGATCGAGACGACAATGAACGGCACCTCGACGTCCGGGTTCTGGTTGACGCGCAGCTTTTTCAGGGCCATGAGGCCAAGGCACATCATCGCCACGATCAGCACGATCGTGGCGATGGGTTTCTTGACGCTGAAATCGGAAAGGAACATATCAGTTCCCCTTGGCGGCCGCGGACGGCTGGGCGGCCGACGCCACGTTCTTCGGCGCCGTCAGCTGTACGGGCTGGCCGTCGTGGACCGTCGGGCCGGGTGCGCGCAGCACCAGGTCGCCCGCCGAGAGGCCGCTGGTGACCTGCCACAGGCCGCTGCGCTCGTCGCGCGTGCCGATGCCCAGGTTGACCTTGGCCAGCTTGTTGTCCTTGATCTTCCACGCATAATTGGTGTCGCCGGCGTTCACCATTGCCGTCTGCGGGATCATCAGCGCGTTCGACGTTTCCGCCTCGACGCGCCCTTCCGCATACAGGCCCGCCACGCGCGGCTGCAGCTTGTCGGCAAACTCGACCAGAACCTCGACCTGGCGCGTGACGGGGTTCGCGGCCGGATCGACGCGCTTGATGCGCCCCTGGAAGTTCTGGCCGGGATAACCGTTGACGCGGAACAGCACCGGCTGGCCCACCTTGACCACACCAATCTTGTCGGCCGAAACCAGGCCTTCGAAACGCATCGACGTCGGATCGATCACCTTGATCAGCTCCTTGCCCACTTGCGCCGTGTCGCCATTCGACACCTTGCGTTCGGAAACGATGCCGTCGAACGGCGCCCGCACGTTGGTGCGCTCGAGCTGCTGGCGGGCCTGGGCCAGGCGGGCTTTGGCGGCCACCACTTCGCTTTGCGCCGTGTTGCGCCGCACTTCCGCATCCTCCAGCGCCTGCATCGACGTCATGCCGGACGTGCGCAGCGTCTTGTTGCGCTCCAGCATGCGTTCGGCCTGGTCCAGTACCTGGCGGGCGGAGCGCACGGCTTCCTCGGCGGAAGTCAGGCTGTCGCGGATCGACGTCTCGTCGAGGCGCACCAGCAGATCGCCCTTGCGCACGACCTCGCCGTTTTCCTTCAGCACCTGCAGCACGACGGCGCCCACTTCGGCGCGCAGGTCGGCCTTGCGTTCGGGCTGGATCGAGCCCGTGATGACGGGACCGGACGCCAGTGCGTTGCTCTGCACCGTCAGCAGGTCTTCCGGAGCGATCAGCAGTCGCGGGAGCTTCTTGTCGTCGCCCTTGCCCTTGGTGGAGGCGCTGGCGTCGGACGCGCCGGCCGGACTTGCCCCATCCGGCTTGCCGCAGGCGACGAGCGCCGTGGCGATGGCGATGGCTAACAGGGTATTTCGCAACATGGACTATCTCCGGAAGTTTTGGACCGCTTCAGACGTACTGCTTACGGACGTACTGCTTATTTATTATGGGAGCGGGCTGCTCGGCCATGCGTGGCAGCCCGGCATTTTTGTTATCAGGATAACAGCCGAAGAGTATCCCCGAGCGCCGGGCGCAGGTCAATTCGCGGTGCGCCGAAACGCCCGATTTTGTGGCTGGAGTGCGGAAAAACGCGGATGAAACGGATGGGAGGGAAGAAGGGACGGCAGGCAGCGGGCGCGTTCCCTGCCTCGCCGGCGAAGAACGAGCCCTGCCCGGGTACTCAGCGGGAGAAGATGGCGTGAACGACGTGGCCGATGATGACGCCGGTGCACAGCCCGCCGATGATCTCGACAACGGTGTGCCCCATCCGTTCGCGCAGGCTCTTGTCGCCTGCCAGCCGGTTGATGGCAGCCGCCTGCCGGCCCACGTGCTGGCGCAGGCTGTTGGCGTCGATGATGACGATGAAGCACAGCGTGACGGCCACGCCGAACGCCGGATGGCCGATGCCTTCGCGCAGTGCGATCAATGTCGCCATGCTCGACACGACGGCGCTGTGGTTGGAAGGGAAGCCGCCGTTGCCGACGAGGTTGAACGCCCATTGCCGCGCCTTGATGCTGTTGATCAGGAATTTGATCGGGCCGACGGTGATCCAGGTGATCAATGGCGTGACGAGGTAGGCGAGGTCCAGATGCGCGATGTCCATGGTGTGTCCAGATGAGCAATTCTCCATTATCGCAGAAGCCGGCTCCCCCGCAAAAGCAGGTCAAGTAGAATCGCCTGCCTGACGATTACATATATATAAGGGGAAGCATCGGATGAAGCACTTCAGAATCTCGATCATCGTCACCGTCGCATTGATGGTACTGGCGGGCTGGTGGGGCTATACCCAGGGCGGCGTGGCCGGCGCGCTGACGGCGCTGTGGATCACGGGCGTGCTGGGCATCATGGAAGTCTCGCTGTCGTTCGACAACGCCGTCGTCAACGCGTCCGTGCTGAAGAACTGGAACCCGTTCTGGCAGAAGCTGTTCCTGACGGTCGGCATCCTGGTGGCCGTGTTCGGCATGCGGCTGGTCTTCCCGCTGGCCATCGTGGCCGTGGCGACGGGCCTGGACATGTTCCAGGTGTGGACGATGGCCACCACGACGCCGCAGGAATATTCGCGCCACCTGATGGACGTGCATGCCGAAGTGGCCGCGTTCGGCGGCGCCTTCCTGCTGCTGGTGTTCCTGAACTTCCTCTTCGACGAAGAAAAGGACATGCACTGGATCGGCTGGATCGAGGAAAAGGCCGGCCGCATCGGCACCGAAGGGCTGGCCGTGCTGCTGGCACTGGTGGCCGTGTTCGTTGCCGTGGAACTGGTGCCGGCCGAAAAGCAGTTTCCCGTGCTGTACGCGGGCATGGTGGGCATCGCCATCTACCTTGCCGTCGGCTGGCTGTCGAGCCTGCTGGAAGAGGAGGAGCACGACGCCGACCTGGGCAAGATCGTGCAGCGCGGCAGCATCGGCGGCTTCCTCTACCTGGAAGTGCTGGACGCGTCGTTCAGCTTTGACGGCGTGATCGGCGCGTTCGCCATCACCAGCGACGTCGTCATCATCATGCTGGGCCTGGCCATCGGCGCCATGTACGTGCGTTCGGTAACGGTGTACCTGGTGCACAAGGGCACGCTGGACGAGTTCGTCTACCTGGAGCACGGGGCCCACTGGGCCATCGGCATCCTGGCCGTCATCATGTTCGCCAGCGTGAAATACCACATCCCGGAGTGGTTCACGGGGCTGTCCGGGGTGGGGTTTATCGTTGTCTCGCTGTGGTCGTCGCTGAAGTACCGCAAAGAGATGCGCACGGCGCAATAATGATGAAGTAAGATCACGCTTTTTAACTCGGGCATACCATGACACGCTCCTCGCGCATCGTTCTTATCCTCATCGGCCTGATCGTGGCGGCCGTCCTCATCCTGTGGGCCTGGGCGATGGTTTCGCTCAACTTTTCGTATTCCGAAGGCGAACGGGCCGGCTTCCTGCAGAAGTTCTCGAAGCGGGGCTGGATCTGCAAGACGTGGGAAGGCGAAATACTCCTGACGTCGATGCCGGGCGCGATTCCCGAGAAGTTCGAGTTCAGCGTGCGCGACGACGCCATCGCGGCGCAGCTGTCGTCCGCCATGGGCAAGCGCGTGACGCTGTCGTACGCCCAGCACAAGGGTGTGCCGACGCAGTGCTTTGGGGAGTCGGAGTATTACGTCGAGAAGGTCGTGCTGCAGTAAAAACCGGTGACAGGCTCCGGTTAGTCGGCGCTTTCCGGGACAGTCCCGGATTCGCCCGAGACGTACTGCAAAAACCGGCGTCGGTCCCCTGAGCCCGCCGCTGGCGAGCGCTCAGGCCATCACTTGGCGGGGACAGACCCCTGCAAGCGCTCAAGCCATCACGTCGCGGGGACAGACCCCTGCGACTCTCAAGCCGCGGCGTCCAGCTGCTTGCGCTTGGCCACCAGCAGCAGATGGGCGGCGTCGGCGGCCTTGCGCTGCAGCGCCGCATGGGCTTGCGCGGTGGCCATCAGCGCCTCTTGCCGGGCGGCCTTGTCCTGCGCGGCACGGGCGGCTTCCTGTTCCGCTTGCGCCTGCAGGCGTGCCGCTTCGGCTTCCTGTTCTTCGGCCGCAGCACGTTCTTCCACGGCACGCACGGCGGCGGCCTGCGCCGCCAGGCGGTTCTCGATGGCGCGGGCGGCGCGCTCTTCGGCCGCCGCTGCGGCCTGCTCCTGCGCCAGGCGGGTTTCCAGCACCGCCTTGGCATGCTGTTCTTTCTGTACGTACTCGCGCTCGGCCTGCAGCAGGGCCGCCGCTGCGGCGGCCTTTTCCTGCTCGACGCGGGCGCGTTCCTTGTGCACTTCCGACAGTTCGACCGCCAGGCGCGCCTGGGCCGTGGCGGCCTGGGCGGCCAGGCTTTTCTGCTGCGCTTCCACTTCGTTCTGTTCGGCCAGCGCGCGCAGGGCGGCCGCTTCTTCCTGCGCGGCGTTCTGGCGCAGTGCCTCGGCGGCGGCATTGCGGGCAAACGCTGCGGCCTGTTCGCGCTCGGCGGCGGCGCGCGCTTCGGCAGCGGCAGCGGCACGCTCCTCTTCCGCCAGGCGCGTCTTCAGCGCTTCCACGGCGGAGCGTTCGGCAGCGGCGCGGGCCTGTTCCGCGGCCAGCAGGCGAGCCGCCTGGCCGGCTTTTTCCTGCGCGACGGCGTTGGCGGCTTCCTGCTCGGCGGCGTGTTCCGTCAACAGGGTCAATTCGCGCATTTCGGCATCGTTGCGGGCCTGCACCGCTTCTGCGGCGGCGCGCTGCTGCGCTGCCTGTTCGCCGGCGATGACGGTGGCGCGCTGGTGTTCTTCCGCATCCAGGCGGGCGGCCTCGGCGGCGGCCTGCTCGGCGGCACGGCGCAGGCGGGCCTGTTCCGTCGCCACGGCTTCCGCTTCGACGCGGGCGCGGGTTTCCAGCTCGGCCTGCTGCTCGGCCTGCAGGCGGCCCTGGGCGACGACGTACAGTTCGCGGTCGGCATCGAGCCGTGCTTCCGTTGCGGCCATGATGCGGGCATCGGCATCGCGGCGGGCCTGCGCGTTGTTGGCGGCCATCGTTTCCAGGCGCTCGCGGTGCTGGGCGGCATCGCGGATCTCTTTTTCGGTCTGCAGGCGCATGTGCAGCGACATGGCCGCGCTGCGGTCGGACTCGGCCTTCGCCAGCGCAATCGCTTCACGTTCCTGCTCCAGGTGAGCCAGCGCACGGGCTTCCTCGGCGGCGCGCACTTCGGCGGCGGCGCGGTTGAAGGCCGATTCCAGCGCGACCTGGTCGGCGCGCTCGCGCTGGCGCGTCGCTTCCAGCGCTTCGGCCTCCACTTCGACAAGCTGCTGCGCCGTCCGGCGCGCGCCGTAGGCCTGACGCTCGCGCTCGCGCGCCAGCGTTGCCATGCGCGCATCGGCGCTGGCGATGCCGACGACCTCTTCCTTCGCGGCCTGCACGGCGGCGACCCGCTCGGCCGCCTGCATGCGCGCCGCTTCGGTGTGCTTTTTCAGCTCGTCGGCGGCGCGCGACGCCTGCTCGGCCAGTTGCGCTTCCGCTTCCATTTGCTCGGCGGCGCGGCGGCGGCTTTCCTCTTCGGCGCGGGCGCGTGCCTCGGCGGCTTGGCGGATCTGGTTGTCCGCTTCCACGCGGGCGCGCAGTTCCGCCGTTTCCTGTTTTACCGCTTCCAGCCGTGCCACGCTGGCCTGGGCCGCGGCGCGCAGGCTTTCCAGGCGCTCGCGGTTGGCGGCAATCGAGTCCTCGGCAGCTTGTGCGTTCTGCAGTGCGACGGCAGCCGCGGCCGTGTCCATCGCGGCCCGGTCTTCCGCCAGCGAACGGGCACGCGCTTCGGCGTGAGCGCGGTTCTCGGCGGCGCACGCGGCCTTCGCCTCCGCTTCCACGCGGGCGATGGCCTGCTGGATGGCACGCATTTCCATGGCGGCACGGTTCGGCTTGCCGTCGTCGTCCATGGCCGCGACGACCTCGAATGCCTCGTCTTCCGGCAGAGCAGCGGAGTAGTCAGCTTGGAGCGATGGTGCCAGTTGTGCGTGCATGGGGTTCTCGTGAATGGATTTCCGAGTTCCCATTATCAGGCTCGTCCGCAGACGCCAAGCGGGCGAGCAGAACGGGTTTTCCCGCCCAATTCACGGATTGGGCGGCGCCGCGGCATTGTCAGCCCGGCATCAGGCGGCCCACAGCGGGGGCTCGTCCATCAGCGCCACCTGTTCGCGCAATTCGAGGATGCGGTCCTGCCAATAACGTTGGGTGTTAAACCACGGGAAGGCGGCCGGGAACGCGGGATCGTCCCAGCGCCGCGCCAGCCAGGCGGCGTAATGCATCAGCCGCAGCGTGCGCAGCGCTTCCACCAGATGCAACTGGCGCGCATCGAACTCGCAGAAGTCCTCGTAGCCGGCCAGGATGTCGGACAGCTGGCGCACCATGTCGCCCCGCTCGCCCGACAGCATCATCCACAGGTCCTGCACCGCCGGTCCCATGCGTGCATCGTCGAAGTCGACAAAGTGCGGGCCCGCGTCGGTCCACAGCACGTTGCCGCCGTGGCAGTCGCCGTGCAGGCGCAACAGCGTCACGTCGCCGGCCCGGTCATGGCAGCGACGCACGCCGTCGAGTGCCTGGTCGGCGATAGTGCGATACGCGTCCACCAGTTCCGGGGGAATGAAGCCCTGTGCCAGCAGGTAGTCGCGCGATTCGACGCCGAACGTCTGTACGTCCAGCGCAGGGCGTTCGGCAAAGGGCCGCGCGGTGCCGACGGCATGGATGCGGCCGATGAAGCGGCCGGTCCACTCCAGCACGTCGCGACGATCCAGTTCCGGCGCCCGGCCGCCATGGCGTTCGAACACGGCGAAGCGATAGCCCTCGAACTCGTGCAGCGTGCGGCCGTCCAGGATCTGCGCCGGCACCACGGGAATTTCCTTGTCCTGCAGTTCCGCCATGAATGCGTGTTCTTCCAGGATGGCGGCATCGCTCCACCGCCCCGGACGATAGAATTTCGCGACCACGGGCTTGCCGTCCTCGATGCCCACCTGATACACGCGGTTTTCGTAGCTGTTCAGCGCCAGCAGGCGGCCGTCGCCGTGCAGGCCCACGCTGGCAAGTGCGTCCAGCACCCGGTCCGGGTCCAGGGCGGCGAATGGATGTAGGGTAGTGTCGTCTGGCTGCGTCATGTCGCCATTGTAAGGCGCAGGGCGTATACTGTCGGATTACTTTGAACAGAACAGAGCACATCATGCAACTCGACCAGCCCCTCTCCGAAAAAGATTTCGACGAACTGGATCAATTCCTGCTGGGCGACCGCAGCCCGGAAGACTCGATGACGATGGACCACCTGCACGGCTACCTGACGGCCATCGCCATCGGGCCGGAAACCGTCATGCCGTCCGAATGGCTGCCGCGCGTGTGGGGCGAAGATGGCAAGCAGGCGCCGAAATTCAAGAACGGCAAGGAAGAAGAGCGCATCGTCAACCTGATCATGCGCTTCATGAACGAAGTGCTGGTGACGTTCGAAGTGGCGCCGAAGGAATTCGAGCCGCTGTTCGTCGAGCACGAACACGAGGGCCAGACGCTGATCGACGCGGAAGCGTGGTGCTGGGGCTTCTGGGAAGGGATGGAACTGCGCCCTGGCTCGTGGGACGAGATCTTCGATTCGGAGATTGGCGACCTGATGCGCCCGATCTACCTGCTGGGCGCCGACGAGATCAAGGAAGAAGAGCTGCCGGAAGTGGAAGACCCGGTCAAGGCGCACAAGCTGGCGCTGGAGATCGAGGCCAACCTGCCGGCAATCCACAAGTTCTGGGTACCGCGCAGCAAGGCGCCCGTCGGCACCGTCAAGCGCGACGAGCCGAAGGTCGGCCGCAACGACGACTGCCCTTGCGGCAGCGGCAAGAAATTCAAGAAGTGCTGCGGCGCGGAACAGTAAGCCGCGCTCGGAAACACCAATCGCCTGAAAAGGCGCCTGCCTGTGCCCGGGGCAGGCGCCTCCCCACCTCAGCCGCGCCGGCGCCGCGCCGCCACGCCGGCCAGCACCAGCCCGGCCGCCAGCATCGAGTACGTCGTCGGTTCCGGCACCGGTGTCACCGTCCAGTTCAGCCTGACCGCGGGTCCCATCCCGCAGTGGTTCGACGGCTCGCACCACTCGCTCAGCGGGATGGGGTCCTGGCTGTCGAACGCGAAGCCGGCGCTCAATAATCCGCCGTTGGAGAAGTTATCGAACGCCGTGATGGTGAACACGTACGTGCCCGCTTCCAGCCCGAACAGGCCGAAGCCGGAATCGTATTTGGTCTGCCCTGGGCCGACCCAGGGTGCGTCGTCGTTTTCCGCCAGGCGCACGTCATCGCGCCAGATGGCGACGATGGGATCGAAGTTCGTGCCGTCCTGGTAGGAATCTGTCCAGGCCAGCAGGTTGGCCGATTGCATCAGTGTGATCGTGTGGTAGACGACATCGTTGTGATAGGCGATCTGGGCCTCGAAGGAATCCGCATGCGCCAGGCACGCGGCGCTGGCGCACAGGATGGCAATGGCGGACTTGCAGAGGTGTTTCATAAGCGCTCCCGTTGTTGAGGTGGTGAATGACTGCGCAGTCACTTTTGCAACAACCGTGCCACGTCCAGGCAGCTGGTCCAAGTACTTGAAAAGTTGGGAGAATTCCTACGGCACTATCAGCCAGGCCGACACCGCTGTAAGATTTGGCGACTGTCCGGGGACCGCTTCCCACTGCCGGCCCCTCGGCACGTGTCCGGCAGGGCCAGCAGGCTGAGTTCAGCCGCGTCGGCGCCGTGCCGCCGCGCCGGCCAGCGCCAGCCCGGCCGCCAGCATCGCCCACGTGGTGGGTTCAGGCACGGGCGTCACCGCCCAGTTCAGCCGGACAAATTCGCCCGGATTGCAGACGCCGGCCGGCTCGCACCAGTTGGCCAGCACAATTGGCGTCTCGCCGTCGCGCAGGAAGCCCGCGCCCAGCGTGGTGCCCAGCGCGAAGTTGTCATAGGCGCTGATGGTAAACAGGTACGAGCCCGGTGTCAGGCCGTAGGCGATGAAGCCGGCGTCGTAGATGCCCTGCTCGCCCGGACGGATGGAGTCGTTGTCATCATTGGACGCCACCAGCACGCCTTCGCGCCACAGCGACACGATCGGATCGAAGTTGGCAGGGTCGGCGGGATCGAGTCCGTACGAATCGGTCCACGCCGTCAGGCCCCCCGATTGCTCGAGGATAAAGCTGTGGTAGATGACGTCGTTGTGGAACGAGATGTGGCTGTCGAGGAAGTCCGCGCTGGCGGTGGACGCGGCAAGCGCGCACACCGCGGCGGCGGCCAATTTGCTGAAGAGTTTCATTGCAAGCCTCCGGGTTGGGTGAAGAACAGGTTGTACTGCGCAGCCAACTCTGCAACACCCGTGCCATGCGGCCAAGTCATTGATTCGATTGGCTCACCTGCTCCGAGGCAATCCCGATCGAACCCGACTGTCAACACCTGCGACGGCATGCGCAGCCGCAAAGTCCGCATACCCGCTGCTTGCCGTCGTCGCGCGCTTACAGCTTGATGAAGTGCTCGCGGTAATACTTCAGCTCTTCGATCGATTCGAGGATGTCGGCCAATGCCGTATGCTTCTGCGCCTTCTTGAACCCGGAAACGACGGCCGGATTCCAGCGGCGGCACAGTTCCTTCAGCGTCGACACGTCGACATTACGGTAGTGGAAGAACGCTTCCAGCTTCGGCATGTAGCGCACCATGAAACGGCGGTCCTGGCCGATCGTGTTGCCGCACATCGGCGACTTGCCGGCGGGGACCCACTGCTTCATGAAGGCGATCAGTTCCGCCTCGGCCTGCTCTTCCGTCACCGTGGATGCCTTGACCTTGTCGATCAGGCCCGAGCGCCCGTGCGTCCCCTTGTTCCAGGAATCCATCGCATCGAGGGTCGCATCGGACTGGTGGATGACCATCACGGGACCTTCGGCCAGCACGTTCAGGTGCATGTCGGTGACGACGATGGCCACCTCGATGATGCGGTCGGTGTCGGGCTCCAGGCCCGTCATTTCCATATCGACCCAGACCAGGTTCATTTCATTCGGACGCTGAGCGGCTTGCTGCGGCGCGGTAGTTTCGTTCTCTTGTGACATAATTATCTCTTGGCCTAAACAGAGCGCCATTTTCTCACAGGCATAGAATGTATTCACACGCGTTTTCGATTTTGTTTGCCGGCTTCCTTGTCGCCATGCTGGCGGTGCGCTTCTGGCTCGCGTCGCGCCAGATCCGCCACGTGCTGGCCCAATGCGACGCCGTGCCGGCGGAGTTCAGCGAAAAGATCTCGCTGGAAGCACACCGCAAGGCGGCCGACTACACCGTGGCCCGCACCAAGTTCGGCATCGTCACGATGTTCGTCAACGCGGCCGTGCTGGTGGGCTTCACGCTGCTGGGCGGCCTGCAGTGGCTCTCGACACAGGTGTTCGGCGCTACCGGTGGCGGCATGGCGTATCAGCTCGGCCTGATCGTCGCCTTCGCGCTGATCTCCGGCGCCATCGACGTGCCGTTCGATTACTACCGCCAGTTCCGCCTGGAGGCGCGCTTCGGCTTCAACAAGATGTCGCCGGGCCTGTTCTTTGCCGACATGGTCAAGGGCGTGCTGCTGGGCGCCGCACTGGGCCTGCCGCTGCTGTGGGTCGTGCTCAAGCTGATGGAGAGCGCAGGCGCGCTGTGGTGGCTCTACACATGGCTGGTGTGGAGCGGCTTCCAGCTGCTGGTGATGGTGCTCTACCCCACCGTGATCGCGCCGCTGTTCAACAAGTTCACGCCGCTCCAGGACGAGTCGCTGAAGGCGCGCATCGAGGGCCTGATGGGGCGGGTGGGCTTTGCGTCGAAAGGCCTGTTCGTCATGGACGGCTCGAAGCGCAGCGCCCACGGCAACGCCTACTTCTCCGGCTTCGGCGCCAACAAGCGCATCGTGTTCTTCGATACGCTGCTGGCGCGCCTGGCGCCGCAGGAAATCGAAGCGGTGCTGGCGCACGAGCTGGGCCACTTCAAGCTCAAACACATCGTCAAGCGCATCGCGATGATGTTCGCCCTGTCGCTGGCGTTCCTCGCTTTGCTCGGCTGGCTGAAGAACCAGGTCTGGTTCTACACGGGCCTGGGCGTGTCCCCGCTGATCGTCCCCGGCCAGAGCAACGACGCGCTGGCGCTGATCCTGTTCATGCTGGTGCTGCCCGTGTTCACGTTCCTGTTCTCGCCGCTGGCCTCGCTCGGCTCGCGCAAGCATGAGTTCGAGGCCGATGCCTTTGCCGCGCGCCATGCGGACAAGGCGCATCTCGTCGCCGCGCTCGTCAAGCTGTACGAGGACAATGCCTCGACCCTGACGCCCGATCCGCTGCACTCGGCGTTCTACGATTCCCACCCGCCGGCCTCGATCCGCATCCGGCACCTGAACATGGCGGTCCAATGAAGGCAACACAGAAGAGCGGCATCGTCATCGCCGCACACGGCCGCCATTACCTGGCCGACGTCGAGGGCAGCCACGTGCAGTGCGTCACGCGCGGCAAGAAGACCAATGTGGCCGTGGGCGACATCGTCGACGTGACGGCCACCTCGCCCGACCAGGCGGTGATCGATAAAATCCAGGAGCGCAGGACACTGCTGTACCGCTCGGACCAGTACAAGTCGAAGCTGCTGGCGGCGAACGTCACGCAGCTGTTCATCGTCGTGGCCACCGAACCCAGCTTCTCTGACGACCTCGTATCGCGCGCCACCGTGGCAGCGGAGGCGGCCGGCATCACCGTGCGGCTGATCCTGAACAAGGTGGACGTGCAGGACGGCCTGGAAGCGGCGCGCACGCGCCTGAAAGTGTACGAGGCGATGGACTATCCGGTGCACGAAGTCTCGGCCGCCGCCGCCCCGGAGCATGCGATCGCCACGCTGGCGCCGCTGCTGCAGGGACAGTCGACGATCCTGATCGGCCAGTCCGGCATGGGCAAGTCGACGCTGATCAACCTGCTGGTGCCGGATGCGGACATCGCCACCCGCGAGATCTCCGCCAAGCTCGATACCGGCAAGCACACGACGACGTTTACGCGCCTGTATCATCTGGACGGCGGCGCCAGCGTCATCGATTCTCCCGGCTTCCAGGAGTTCGGCCTGTACCACCTGTCCGAAGGCATGCTGGAACGGGCCTTCCGCGATTTCCAGCCTTACCTGGGCGGCTGCAAATACTACAATTGCCGCCATCTCGTCGAACCGCAATGCGCCATCCTGGACGCCCTCGCCGCCGGCAAGATCGCGCCGCTGCGGCATGAGCTGTACGGCCAGCTGCTGCACGAATCCGCGCAAACCCTTTACTAGCCTGACCACCGTTCCGGGGCCTGCCATGCAGATGTTCGCGCTTGAGACCGACGTAGCACACTGGGAGCTGGCCCTGCTGCCGCTGCGGGGTCCCGCTCGGCTGCCGGTGCTGCTGCCGCTGGCCTGGCACCTGCGCCAGCGCGACAGCCTGCGCGCCGTGGCGCTGGCCGACGAGGCGGAAGCGCTGCTGCCGCCGGTCGCGGCCGAAGACTTCCTGCGTCCCGCCCTCGGGCGCCTGCGCCTGCTGCGCGCCGAAGTGGCCTGGCTGATGGGCGAGCTGGAAACGGCACAACGTCTGGCCGACGAGGCGCTGTGCCTGCTGCGCGGGCTGGGCGACCATGCCGGCTGCGCGGACACGCACTGGCTGCGCGCCTGGATCGCCGTGGACAACGGCGACCACCTGTACCGCGACGCCGAACTGGCCCGCTGCGCCCAGGCCGCGCGCGATGGCGGCGACAGCGAACGGGAAGCCATCGCCGATGCGGCCAGCGCTCGCTGGGCCGTGCTGCGCGATATCGGCAGCGCGCGCGAACGGTGGGGCGACCGCTTCGACCTGGCCGACGACGCGCCCCCCGCCCTCGACTGCTGGATCAACGACTTCCTCGGCATGGCAGCCAGCCAGAGCAGCGATTTCGGCGGGGCCGCGGGCTTCTACCTGCGCACCTACGAAGCGGCGCTGGAGACGGGCCAGATCCGTGCGGCCATCATCGCGGCCACCAATATCGGCGAAAAGTTCTCCAACCTGAACGATCATCATTCCGCGCTGGAGTGGATGCAGCGCGCGCTCGACCTGGCGCGGCCCACGGGCTGGCCGCGCAGCATCGGCGCGGCGCTGCTGCACACGGCCGACACGGTGCGCCGCCTGGGCCGGCTGGACGGAGCCGACGAGCTGCTGCACGAAGCGCTGGAAATCCTGCAGCCCTACGCCGCCAGCCGCCTGTATGCCATCGCGCTGCAGTACAAGGGCGACCTGTGCCTGGCGCGGCGCGACTATGCGGCCGCGCTGGATGCATTCGAGCGCCTGGCCGTGCGCGCCGACGTGCTGGAACAGGCCGACTTCCGCATGGTGGCGCGGCGAGGCCAGGCCCATGCGCTGTGCTTCCTGGACCGGCCCGCCGAGGCCCTCGTGCTGGCGCAGCAGGCCGTGGAGCTGGCCCACGGCCACCACAACGCATACAACCATATCGCCGGGCTGCGCGTGCTGGCCCTGATCCACAGCCGCGCCGGCGACCGCCACGCGCTGCCGACGCCGGATGGCATGACGGAGGCGAACGCGACGCTGCATTACCTGCATCGCGCGCTGCACACGGCATCGACGATCCAGGGTTATACAGTGCCGGGCGACCTGTTCGACGCGCTGGCGGCCGAGTATGCGCGGCTGGAGGACTACCGCAACGCCTACGAGATGGCGCGCGCAGCCAGCGTGGCGCATGAAAAGACCCACAGCCAGGAAGCGACGGGCCGGGCCATCGCCATGCAGGTGCACCAGCAAACGGAGCAGGCGCGCGCGGAAGGGATGCACCATCGCGAGCTGGCAATGTCGGAGGCGCGCCGCGCCGAACTGCTGCAGCAAACCAGCGCGACGCTGGAGCACCTGTCCGCCATCGGCCAGGAAATCACGATCCATCTGGACGCCGGCGCCGTCTACGAAGTGCTGGACCGCTACGTGCAGGCGCTGCTGGCGCCGCACGTGTTCGCCGTCTACCTGCTCGACGGCGGGCGCGCCCTGGTGCCGGCCTTCGTACGCGAAGGCGGCGCGCCGATGGTACACAGGCGCATCGACCTGGACGACACGACCGCGTGGTGCGCGCGCTGCGTGCGCGAACGCGGCGAGGTCTACATCGAGGACGCGACTGTCCTGCCGGTGCGCGGCCCCCTGCCCGATTCGACAGCCAGCGCGCTGTACGTGCCGCTGCTGCTGGGCGAGCGGGTGCTGGGGGTCATGAGCGTACAGTCGCCACAGGCGCACTCCTACGGCGAGCGCGAACGGCTGATCTTCCGCACGCTGTGCGCGTACGGCGCCATCGCGCTGGACAACGCGCAGGCTTACCGCCAGCTGCAGGAGGCGCAGTCGCAGCTGGTATCGCAGGAAAAGCTGGCGGCGCTGGGCGCGCTGATGGCCGGTGTCGCGCATGAACTGAATACGCCGATCGGCAACAGCCTCTTGATCGCCAGCACGCTGGAGCAGAAGACGGAGGAACTGGAGAAGACCATGAACGGACCCGGCCTGCGGCGCTCCGAGCTGACAGCGTTTATCAACGATGCGCGCAAGGCATCCGAACTGGTGATGCGCGGCCTGCGCAGCGCGGCCGACCTGGTGGCCAGCTTCAAGCAGGTGGCCGTGGACCGCACCACGGAGCAGCGCCGCATGTTCAACCTGCAGCAGGTCACGCACGAAATCGTGGCGACGATGATGAACCGCATCCGCGCATCGGGCCACCGCATCGCCTGCGAGGTGCCGGACGGGATCGTCATGGACAGCTACCCCGGCCCGTTCGGCCAGGTCGTCACGAACCTGATCAACAACGCGCTGCTGCATGCGTTCGACGGCCGCGCCAACGGCCATATCAAGCTGACCGCGCGCCCGCCCGTGGACGGGCGGGTGACGGTCGTCTTTGCCGACGACGGCGGCGGCATCGCCCAGGAACACCTGTCGCGCATCTTCGATCCGTTCTTCACGACAAAGCTGGGCCAGGGCGGCAGCGGACTGGGGTTATCGATCAGCTACAACATCGTCACGTCGCTGCTGGGTGGCCAGATCGGCGTGACCAGCAGCCCGGCGGGGACGACATTCACGCTGGAGCTACCCCTCGTCGCGCCCAGCCAGGACCCCGCCAGCCCGGCCACCATCTATTGAAAACATCATATAATTGATTCGCTAAGCTGGGCCCCCGGGGCGCCCCCGGCACCCATCCCTGGTAATAAGTTGTGACTATGTCTACCCAAAACAAGATCAAGCACTACCTCCAGTTTTCCGATTTCACGCTGGAGGAATACGAATACGTGATCGAGCGCGCGCACGTCATCAAGCGCAAGTTCAAGAATTACGAGATCTATCACCCTTTGATTGACCGCACGCTGGTCATGGTGTTCGAGAAGAACTCGACCCGCACGCGCCTGTCGTTCGAAGCCGGCATGCACCAGCTGGGCGGCGCCGCCATCTACCTGAACACGCGCGACTCGCAGCTGGGCCGCGGCGAGCCGGTCGAGGACGCGGGCCAGGTAATGTCGCGCATGTGCGACATCATCATGGTGCGAACCTTCGGCCAGGACATCATCGAACGCTTTGCCGCCCACTCGCGCGTACCCGTCATCAACGGCCTGACGAACGAACACCACCCGTGCCAGGTCTTCGCGGACATCTTCACGTACTACGAGCACCGCGGTCCCATCGCCGGCAGGACGGTGGCCTGGATCGGCGACGCCAACAACATGCTGTACTCGTGGCTGCAGGCGGCCGAGGTGTTCGGCTTCCACGTCAATGTGTCCACGCCCAAGGGCTACGACATGGACATGTCGCTCGTCTCCACCAACCGCTACACGCAGTTCGACAACCCGTCGGACGCCTGCGCAGGCGCACACCTGGTGAACACGGACGTCTGGACCAGCATGGGCTACGAGGAAGAGAATGCGGCGCGGCTGAAGGCATTCGACGGCTGGATCGTCGACAGCGCCAAGATGGCGCGCGCCGCGCCCGATGCGCTGTTCATGCATTGCCTGCCCGCCCACCGCGGCGAGGAAGTGGCGGCCGACGTCATCGACGGGCCGCAATCGGTCGTCTGGGACGAGGCGGAAAACCGCCTGCACATCCAGAAGGCCCTGATCGAATACCTGCTGCTGGGCCGCATCGACGGCTGATGCCGTGCCACGCCGGCGCTGCGCCGATCGGGTGCGGCGCCGGCTTTCCGCGGCCGTCGCACTCCATCAGAATGCGCCGGCGCGGAAACGATGCGGGTCCCGCACACCTGTCCGTACAAATTTAAGCGTAGATTGGAATAGCAAATGAGCGACATTAAAAAAGTGGTGCTGGCCTACTCGGGCGGCCTGGATACCTCCGTCATCCTGAAATGGCTGCAGGATAACTATCACTGCGAGATCGTCACGTTCACGGCCGACCTGGGCCAGGGCGAGGAGCTGGAACCGGCGCGCGCCAAGGCGCTCAAGTTCGGCATCAAGCCGGAGAACATCTACATCGACGACGTGCGCGAGGAATTCGTGCGCGACTTCGTGTTCCCGATGTTCCGCGCCAATACCGTCTACGAAGGCGAATACCTGCTGGGCACCTCGATCGCCCGTCCGCTGATCGCCAAGCGCCTGATCGAGATCGCCAACGAAACGAACGCCGATGCGATCTCGCACGGCGCCACCGGCAAGGGCAACGACCAGGTGCGTTTCGAGCTGGGCGCCTATGCGCTGAAACCGGGCGTGAAGGTTATCGCTCCGTGGCGCGAATGGGACCTGCTGTCGCGCGAGAAGCTGCTGAAGTACGCGGAAGACGCCGGCATCGCCGTCGACATGAAGCACAAGAACGGCGGCGCGCCATACTCGATGGACGCCAACCTGCTGCACATCTCGTTCGAAGGCCGCCACCTGGAAAACCCCAGCGCGGAAGCGGAAGAATCGATGTGGCGCTGGACCGTGTCGCCGGAGGCGGCACCCGACGAGGCCGAGTACCTGGACATCGAGTACGAGCGGGGCGACATCGTCGCGCTGAACGGCAAGCGCATGAGCGCGGCCGAAGTGCTGACGGAGCTGAACCGCCTGGGCGGCAAGCACGGCATCGGCCGCCTGGACCTGGTGGAAAACCGCTACGTCGGCATGAAGTCGCGCGGCTGCTATGAAACGCCGGGCGGCACGATCATGCTCAAGGCCCACCGCGCCATCGAATCGATCACGCTGGACCGCGAAGTGGCACACCTGAAGGACGACCTGATGCCGCGCTACGCTTCGCTGATCTATAACGGCTACTGGTGGGCACCGGAGCGCCTGGCGCTGCAGACGCTGATCGACCACACGCAGGCCACCGTGAACGGCTGGGTGCGCGTCAAGCTGTACAAGGGCAATGTGATTGTCGTCGCGCGCGATTCGAAGACCGATTCGCTGTTCGACCAGACCATCGCCACGTTCGACGAAGACGGCGGCGCCTACAACCAGGCCGACGCGGCCGGCTTCATCAAGCTGAACGCGCTGCGCATGCGCATCGCCGCCAACGCCCGGCTGAAGCGCGGCGCGTAATCGCGCCGCTCCCAGCGCAAGGCTGCCGCTCGGCAGCCTTTTTTTATCGGGAATTGTAAAATTTGCAATCCCCTGCCCGCGGGCGCAGGCGCGTCCCAGGCGTCGTCGACACCGCAAAAAATGTTACATTGCAACCGACACAAACTCGTCCTGATGCGGAAGACAAAATGATCAAAGACCTGAGCATCAAAAACAAGCTGTACGCGGGTTTCGCCGCCATCCTGGCGATCATCCTGCTGCTGCTGATCCTGGCCTACAACAATTTTGCGCGCCTGTCCGAGGCGAACAACTGGGACCGCCACACAATGCAGGCACTGCATGCAATCGACCGCGTCGGCCTGGACCTGATGGGACTGCAATCGGAGACGCGCGGGTACTACCTGACCGGCGACCCGGCGCGCCTGGCAAGAGTACGCGACCAGCTCGGGGCACTGCCGGCGAGCATCAGCGCGCTGAAGAAAATGGTCGCCGACAATCCGACCCAGGCTGAGCGTATCCAGAAGCTCGACGGCATAGTCCAGCACTGGATCCGCACGACGCTGGAGCCGCAGGTCACACGGCGCCAGGAACTGGGCAAGACGCCGGGCGCCGCCGATGCGATCGGCCAGATGCCGCAACTGGCCCAGGGCAGCCCGCTCATCGTGGCCCTGAACAAGGTGCTCGACGAAGCGCGTGCCGACGAGAACGCGCTGCTGGCGCGGCGCTCCGAGGCAGCAGCCACCCAGCAGCGCAACATGACCACGCTGCTGGCAGCCGGTGGCGCCGTCTGCATCGCACTGTCGATGATCATCGTCTTCGTCCTGACGCGCGCTATCATGACGCCGCTGACGAACCTGACGACCGTCGTCGGCCGCATCGCCGCCGGCGACCAGAGTGCCCGCGCGGACATCGTCTCGCGCGACGAACTGGGCGACGTCTCCGAGCAATTCAACCGCATGGCGCAGGCCGTGCAGGACAACCAGGAACGCGAGCGCGCCAGCACGAACGAACTGCGCGCCAAGGTGGACGCGCTGCTGGAGGTGGTGTCGAAGGCCGCATCCGGCGACCTGACGGGCAAGGTGACGATCACCGGCAACGACGCGATCGGCCAGCTGGGCCAGGGCCTGGCGCGCATGTTCGACAACCTGCGCCTGCTGCTCAACAACGTGCAGAAGGCCGGCATCCAGGTGACGACGTCGGCCACCGAGATCGCCGCATCGGCCAAGGAGCAGGAAGCGACGGGCGTCGAGCAGGCGCAGACCAGCGTCGAGGTGCTCAGCACAACCAAGGAGATCGCCTCCAACACCAGCCAGCTGCTGAAAACGATGGAAAGCGCCACCGAGGTGGCGGATTACACGACGTCCGCCACGGCCGAAGCGCAGAACAACCTGCGCCGCATGGACCAGACGATGCAGAACATGGTCTCCGCCACGGATTCCATCAACGCCAAGCTGGCCGCGCTGTCGGAAAAGGCGTCGAATATCAACAGCGTGCTGACGACGATCACGAAGGTGGCGGACCAGACCAACATCCTGTCGCTGAACGCGGCCATCGAGGCGGAAAAGGCCGGCGAGGCGGGCCGGGGCTTCTCCGTCGTCGCCACCGAGATCCGCCGGCTGGCCGACCAGACTTCCGTTTCCACGTGGGACATCGAGCAGATGCTCAAGGAGATGCAGTCGGCCGTTTCGGCCAGCGTGATGGGCATGGACAAATTCTCCGAGGAGATCCGCCGCAGTGTCGGCGAAGTGCGCGGCGTGACGGACCAGCTCTCGAGCGTCATGGACCAGGTGCAAAAGCTGGCGCCGCAGTTCGACCTGGTGCTGCAGGGGATGCAGTCGCAGGCCGTGGGGGCCCAGCAGATCACGGAAACCATGATGCAGCTGAACGACGCCACCCAGCAGACGGTCGAATCGCTGAAAGCCACCAGCGAGGCCGTGCACCAGCTGCAGTACGCAGCGAGCGACCTGCAGACCTCCGTCGCCACGTTCGCGGTGAACGTCTAGACGGCCGCGCCTGGAAGCCCGTCATGAAGCTGCTCGTGTTCCACATCGGCGCCGACCGCTATGGCCTGCCGCTGGCGACGATCCGGCAGGTACTGCCCCTGATGGCGTTGACCGGCGTGCCGCTGGCGCCGGACGCCGTGGCGGGCCTGATGAACCTGCACGGCGCCAGCGTGCCCGTTATCGACCTGGCCCGCAGCAGCGGCGCGCCGGCGGCAGCGCGCCAGGTGGACACGCGCATCCTGCTGGTCGATTATCCGGGTCCGGACGGCGCCGTGCATGCCCTGGGCCTGCTGGCCGAGCGCGTCATCGGCGTGCAGGACGTGAGCGAGGCGTCGCTCCATGCCAGCGGCGTACGCGCCGCGCCATTCCTCGGTCCGATGGCGCGCGACGCCCAGGGCTTCGTCCAGCTGGTACAGCCGGAACACCTGCTGCCGGCCGACCTGCGCGCGGCGCTTTTCCCTCCCGATGGTGCGACGTGAACGCGCTGGCGATCCTGCGCCAGGCTACGGGCCTGAACCTGTCGCGCACCACGGTCGATCGCGCCGTGCGCCAGCGCATGGCGGCCACCGGCATGAACCGCGACGCCTACGTGGAGCACCTGACCCCGGCCGAACTGTCCGCGCTGACCGAACTGGTGGTCGTACCGGAATCCTGGCTGTTCCGCGATGCGCAGGCCTTCGCCGTCGCAGTGGAATTCGCCCGCGTGCGCCTGGCAGGTGGCGCGCGCCTCGTGCGGATGCTGTCGATTCCCTGCGCCGCCGGCGAGGAGCCGTATTCGCTGGCGATGGCGCTGTGCGACGCCGGCGTGCCTCCGAGTGCGTTCGCCATCGATGCCGTCGACCTGTCATGGGCCTGCATTGCCCGCGCCGAGTCGGGCGTATTCGGACGCAACGCCTTTCGCGGCAAGGACCTGTCGTTTCGCGACCGTCACTTCACGCCGGCTGGCGGCGACCTGTACGCGATCGACCCCGGCCTGCGCCGGCGCGTGCGCTTCCGCCAGGGTAATCTCTTGAGCAGCGACATCGCACCGCAGCGCAGCTACGACGTGATCTTCTGCCGCAACCTGCTGATTTACTTCGACGATGAAACGACTGCGGCCGCCATCGCCCGGCTGGCCGCGCTGCTGACGGACGACGGCGTGCTGCTGGCGGGATACGCCGAGGTCCCATCGTTCACGCGCAATGGCTTTACGCCCCTGCCCTATCGTCAGGCCTTCGCGCTGCGCAAGACTGCGGCGCGGACCGATGCCGGGACACCGCCGTGGGCCAACCTGCCGCTGCCCCGGTCCGAAGGCGCGGCTTCGCCTCCACCCGTACGCCGGGCCGCGCCACCGCCGGCGCACGCGCCCGCGCCTGCGCCGCCGCGTCCCGTTCGCGCCCGGCCGGTGCCTGCCGCCCTTGCAACCTCGGCTGAAGCGCCGATGACGGCCCTGGCGCCAGCCGCCGACCTGCCACTGGCACGCCAGCTGGCCGACCAGGGCCGCCTCGCCGAAGCACTGGCCGCATGCCGTGCCGTGCTGGCGCAGCAGCCGGACAATGCGGACGCCTGGTTTCTGCTCGGGCTGTTGTGCGAAAGCGACCAGCCTGACGAAGCGCAGCAGCACCTGCGCCGCTGCATCTACCTGCGCCCCGACCATTATGACGCGCTGTGCCACCTCGCCCTGCTGGCTGGCCAGCGCGGCGACGCCGCCGGCGCGGCCGCGCTGAAGGCCCGGGCGGGCCGCGTGTGGCGGCGCCAGAACACCAGCAAGGCCAACCCATGACCCCTATCGACAATTCCGGCGCAACCCCGCTTTCGCCTGCCGGCGAACACGGCGCCGGCTGCTGGAGCCGCATCGGCGTCGCCGGCGACCGCAGCTGCGACCTGCTGCCGCAGCATGCCCATTGCCGCAACTGCGGCGAGTATGCCGGGGCGGCCCGGCAGCACCTGGCGCGTGCCGTGGACGATGTGTACCTGCACGGCTGGGCCGAGCACTTCCGCGCGCCGCAGGTGGAAAAGGAAAGGCTCGACGCGTCGGCCGTCGTGTTCCGCATCGGCCGCGAATGGCTGGCGCTGCCGACGGCCATGTTCGTGCGCATCGCGCCGCACACCGTCCCGCACAAGGTGCCACACCGGAACGCGCGCGGCCTGCGCGGCATCGTCAACATCGGCGGTCGCCTGTACCCATGCGTGGCGCTGCAGGAAGTGCTGGGCATCGCCGAGGACGGCGGCACGAGCCGCGAAGATCGACACACATTCGCACGCCTGCTGCTGGTGCAGTGGGAAGAGCAGGCGTACGCGCTGCCGGTGGCGGACCTGCATGGCATCGTGCGCTATGCGTCCGGCCGCGTGCAGGCGCCGGCCGCCACGATCAACAAAGGGCTGCTGCGCTTCCTGACCGGCGTGCTGCCGGAAGGCGACCTGCGCATCGGCTGCCTGGACGTGGGGCTGGTCGGTCATCAACTGGCAAGGACGTTGCGATGAGCGAGCCGGAAGACCTGAGCGGTTTTTCCATGCTGGAGCTGTTCCGCATGGAAGCGGAGAGCCAGACGCAGGCGCTGACGGACGGATTGCTGGCACTGGAACGCGGCAACGAAGCCAACAACCGCGGCAGTGCCATCGAGCCGATGATGCGCGCGGCCCATTCCATCAAGGGCGCTGCCGCCATCGTGGGACTGGACGTGATCGTGCAGCTGGCGCACGGCATGGAGGACGCTTTTATCGCAGCCCAGCACGGCAAGCTGCGTCTCACGCCCAACCGGGTCGACGTGCTGCTGGCCGGCGTCGACCTGATCGTGCAGTGCTCCCACCTGAAAGAAAGCGACGTGCCGGCCTGGCTGGCCGCCAGCCAGGGCGCGATCACCGGCACGATGAACGCGATCGCCGGTATCGCGTTTCTGCCCGAACCGCTGGAACCGGCGCCGGCACCGGCAATGTCGTCAATGCCGCCAGCGGCGCCCGGACCAGAAGCGGCCCTGCCGGAAGCGGCCCTGCCTGAAGCGCCCTTCCCTGAAGCGGCCTTGCGGGACGTGCCGCCACCGGATGCGGCAATGGCGCCAGCGCGGCCGGCCCATGCCAAGGCCGCGCCGCTGGGCGACCGGCTGCTGTCGCTGGCCAGCGAAAGCCGCATCGGCGCGCACCAGATGCGGCCATTGATCGATACGATGCAACGCTTCAAGCGCAGCCAGTCGGAACTGCTGACGGCCCTGGACGACCTGCGCGACGCCATCGCCCAGAACGGCGACGCGGCCCTGCAGGAGAAGGCGGCGCTGGTGCTGCAGCGCAGCCAGCCGCTGAAACAGACCACGCTGGCGCAGATCGCCGACATGGAGAACTACGAGCGGCGCCTGCTGAACGTCTCGCAGCAACTGGTGGACGAAGTGCTGGCGATCCGCATGCGCCCGTTCCGCGATGGCGTGCAGCACTTCCCGCGCATGGTGCGCGACCTGGCCCGTGCCCTGGGCAAGGATGTGCGGCTGGAGATCCGCGGCGAAGACACGCTGGTCGATCGGGATATCCTCGCGCGCATCGAAAATCCGCTGAATCACATGCTGCGCAACGCCGTCGATCACGGGCTGGAAATGCCGTACGAGCGCGCCGCGGCCGGCAAGGACGTCTGCGGCACCATCGTGATGGAAGCCCGCCACCGCGGCGGCATGCTCAATATCGACATCGTCGACGATGGCCGCGGCGTCGATCCGGAGCGCATCCGCGCGGCCGTTGTGGCACGCCGCATGGCGACGGGGGCGATGGCCGACGCGATGTCGATCCCGGAACTGATGGAATTCCTGTTCCTGCCCGCGTTCAGCCTGAAGGAAGACATCACGGAGATCTCCGGGCGCGGCGTGGGACTGGATATCGTGCAGGACACGATCCGCCAGCAGAACGGCACGGTGCGCATCGAGTCGCGGCCCGGGCTGGGCTTCCACACCTTCATCACGCTGCCGCTGACGCAATCGATCGTGCGCGCGCTCGTGGTGGACGTGCGCGGCGAGGCGTACGCCATCCCCATCGTCAAGGTGGAGCGGGTAGCGCAGGTGCCGCAGTCGGCCATCCATACGCTGGAAAACAAGCAGTTCTTCGACCTCGATGGCGAGCATCTGGGCCTGGTATCGTCGGCGCAGGTGCTGGAGCTGGGCGACATGGAGCACCACGAACTGCTGCCGGTGATCGTGATCGGCAGCGGCGCGCGCCGCTATGGCCTGGTGGTCGACGTCATCCGCGGCGAACAAAGCCTGGCCGTGCAGAGCATCGAACCGGTCTTCGGCAAGCTGCGCGACATCTCCGCCGCGGCGCTGCTGAACGACGGCAAGCCCGTACTGCTGCTGGACGTGCCGGACCTGCTGCTGTCCATCGAGAAGCTGCTGGCCGAAGGCGGCCTGCATCAACTCGCGCGCGCCGATCCGGCCACGCAGCGTAGAATGAAACGCATCCTCGTCGTCGACGACTCGCTGACGGTGCGCGAAATGGAGCGCAAGCTGCTGGCCGGGCGCGGCTTCGAAGTGGACATCGCCGTGGACGGCATGGACGGCTGGAACGTCGTGCGCTCGGGGGACTATGACCTCGTCATCACGGACGTGGACATGCCGCGCATGGACGGCATCGAACTGGTTAATCTGATCAAGAAGGACATCCACTTGCACAAGCTGCCGGTCATGATCGTGTCGTACAAGGACCGCCCTGAAGACCGGGCGCGCGGCCTTGCCGCGGGCGCCGATTACTACCTGACCAAGGGCAGTTTCCATGACGAGACGCTGCTCGACGCCGTACGCGACCTGATCGGAGACCCACACCGATGACCGGGTACGCCACGCCGGTCGCGAAGGGGGGGCGATGAGGATCGGCATCGCCAACGACGTGCCGATGGCGGCCGAGGCGCTGCGCCGCGTCATCGCGGCCACGCCTCACCACCAGGTGCTGTGGATTGCCCGCACGGGCCTGGAAGCGGTGCGCATGTGTGCCGAAAACCGGCCGGATCTCGTGCTGATGGACCTGAACATGCCGGAACTGGACGGCGTGGAAGCAACCCGGCGCATCATGGACGAGTCGCCATGCGCCATCCTGATCGTCACCGGCCGGCCGCAGGACAGCGTGAACCAGGTGTTCCGCGCGCTGGGCGCGGGTGCGCTGGACGTGACGGCCACGCCGATGCTGGCCGGCCAGGCGGAGGGCGGCGGCCAGCTGCTGGCCAAGCTGCGCACGATGGAAAAGCTGATCCGCCACAGTGGCGGCAGCCAGGCCATGCTGCCGCGCGCCACCGCGGCCGCGCCCGAGCACAAAGGTCCGGGCGTGCAATCGCTTGTCGCCATCGGCGCCTCCACCGGCGGTCCGGTCGCCGTGGCCACGATCCTGGCTGGCTGGCGTGCCCCGCCGGACTGCGCCGTCGTCGTCGTGCAGCACATCGACGAGAATTTCGCCGACCACTTCGTCAAATGGCTGGCCGACCAGCTGGTGATGCCGGTGCGCGCCATCGAGCATGGCGACAAGCTGCTGGGTGGCACAGTGATGGTTGCAAAGAGCAACGACCATCTGAAGCTGGATGAAAAATTGCAGTTGGGGTACGATGCGGTGCCGAGGGAGTATGCCTACCGCCCCTCGGTGGATGTATTCTTCCGCTGCGTCGCCCAGCACTGGCGGCAGGACGCCATCGGCATCCTGCTGACGGGCATGGGCCGCGACGGCGGCGAAGGACTGCTGGCATTGCGACAGGCGGGCAAGACGACGGTGGCGCAGGACCAGGCCACCAGCGCTGTGTACGGCATGCCGCGCGCGGCCGCCGAACTCGACGCGGCGCAGCTGACGCTGCCATTACCGAAGATCGGCCCGTTCCTGCGCAGTGCGCTGGGAGGCCGATGAGCAATACCGATCAACGGACCGCCCCGGCCCTGCCATGCAGCCGAGCGGTCAGACTAGAGAGCGCCGATGTCGCAGGAAATCTCCGCCGCTGCGGACCTGGAACTGCCCCTGACCACCTTCAAGGTGCGCGTATTGCTGGTGGACGACCAGTTACTGGTTGTCGAAGCGGTACGGCGCATGCTGGCCGACGAACCCGACATCGAATTTCATTTCGTTACCGCCCCCAGCCAGGCACTCGACTGCGCGTTGCGGCTGCATCCGACCGTCATCCTGCAGGATCTGGTGATGCCCAACGTCGACGGCTTCGACCTGATCCGCACCTACCGCGGCATGGACAAGCTGCGGCACGTGCCCATCATCGTGCTGTCGGCCAAGGAGGAACCGAAGCTCAAGGCCCTGGGCTTTGCCGTTGGCGCGAACGACTACCTCGTCAAGCTGCCCGACCGGCTGGAACTGCTGGCGCGCGTGCGCTACCATTCGGGTGCGTACATCAGCCGGCTGCAGCGCGATGAGGCATTCCGCTTCCTGCGCGAGAGCCAGAAAAACCTGGCGGACGCGAATATCGAGCTGCATAAGCTGGCCGCACTGGACAGCCTGACGGGCATCGCCAACCGGCGCCTGTTCGACGAGACCATCCAGCGCGAATGGCAGCGCGGCCAGCGCCAGCGCCGCCCGCTGTCGCTGCTGATGTGCGATGTCGACTGCTTCAAGATGTACAACGATACCTTCGGCCATATGGCGGGCGACCTGTGCCTGAAGAAGGCAGCGGCAGTGCTGACATCGTGCCTGAAGCGCACCACCGACCTGGCCGCCCGCTACGGCGGCGAGGAGTTCGCCATCGTGCTGCCGGACACGGACGCGGCCGGCGCCCGCAAGGTGGCGGAGGACTGCCTGCGCCAGCTCGAGGACCTGCGCATCGAGAACCCGCAGTCGACGCACAAGGTCGTTACGATGTCGATCGGCATCGCCACGTTCGTGCCGGCGCCCGACATGGCCGAGGGCGACATGCTCGCCAGCGCCGACCGCGCGCTGTATGCCGCCAAAAGTGGCGGGCGCAACCGGGCCGTCAGCGCGGACGACTCAGCCGGTCAGACGAACACGGGCTCGGGCTCCAGCCGTACGCCATAGCGCGCCTCGACGTCGTCCTGGATGGCGCGCGCCAGCCGCTGCACGTCCGCTCCTGTCGCGCCGCCGTTGTTGACCAACACCAGCGCCTGCCTTGGGTAGACGCCGGCCGCACCCAGGCTCCTCCCTTTCCAGCCGCACTGGTCGATCAGCCAACCCGCCGCCAGCTTTTCCGAGCCATCCGGCTGGCGGTGATGTACCAGCGTGGGAAAACGTTCCAGCAGGCTGGCGCACTGCCCGGCGCTGACGACCGGATTCTTGAAGAAGCTGCCCGCGTTGCCGATCACCTCCGGATCGGGCAGCTTGCGCCGGCGCACGGCGATGACGGTATCGGCGATCTGGCGTGCCGTCGGCGCGTCGAACCCCTGCTCCGCCACGGCGTTGGCGAGCTCGGCGTAGCGCAGATTGGGCTGCCAGACGCGCGGCAGTGCGAACGTCACGCTGGTGATGATCAGGTGCCGTCCCGCTTCCTGCTTGAAGATGCTGTCGCGATAACCGAAGCGGCACGCCGCGCGGTCCATCGTCATCGTCGTGCCCGTACCGGGATCGAAGGCCGTCAGGCTGTGGAACACGTCTTTCGTCTCCAGGCCGTAGGCACCGATGTTCTGGATAGGAGCAGCGCCCACCGTGCCGGGAATCAGCGCCAGGTTTTCCAGGCCGCCCAGGCCCTGCGCCAAGGTCCACTGGACGAAGGCGTGCCAGTTCTCGCCTGCCGCCGCGCGCACGTGCACGTGGGTCGTGTCGCCCGGCAGTACCTCCTTGCCCGTGCTGGCAATGTGCAGCACGAGGCCGGGAAAGTCGCCCGTCAGCAGCACATTGCTGCCGCCGCCCAGCACCAGACGAGGGCGGCGGGCCAACTCCGGGTCAGCCAAAGCAGCTTGCAGCTCGGCATCCGACGCCACGCGCAGATACAGCCGGGCGCGGGCGTCGATGCCGAAGGTGTTGAAGGGACGTAAGGAAATGTCGTGCTGAAGGGCTGGATCGGAGTGCATGGCTGGAAGAGAAATTTGCTCGATTATAGAGGGTAAGCGACAAAAACGACCGAGCGTTTGGCCCGTTGTCCGTTAAAATGTCGCATCTTTGCGCGGGCGACGGTTGCCCGGGCAATCACGGAAAAAGCAGAGAGGAAAAAGAATATGCCATCGTTTGACGTAGTTTCCGAAGCAGACATGATCGAAGTGCGCAACGCCGTCGACCAGTCCAACAAGGAAATCACCACCCGTTTCGACTTCAAGGGCAGCGATGCACGCGTGGAACAGAAGGAGCACGAACTGACGGCGTTTGCCGATTCCGAGTTCCAGCTGAGCCAGGTAAAAGACGTGCTGACGAACAAGCTGGCCAAGCGCAAGGTCGACGTGCGCTTCCTGGACGAAGGCAAGATCGAGAAGATCGGCGGCGACAAGGTCAAGCAGGTCATCAAGGTCAAGAACGGCCTGGAAACGGAAACGGCCAAGAAGATCACCAAGATGATCAAGGAAAGCAAGATGAAGGTGCAGGCCAGCATCCAGGGCGAGTCCGTCCGGGTGACGGGCGCCAAGCGCGACGACCTGCAGGCCGCGATGGCGCTGCTGCGCAAGGACGTGACGGACACGCCGCTGGAGTTCAACAACTTCCGCGATTGATGTTTTTCGGTGTCGGTGTAACGTTGGTGAAGCTTTGATCCGCTAAGGTTGCGCCAAGGTTCTTTTGCGTCAGAGTGAGATGGCTTGATTCGGTCGCCCTTTCGGGGCACGGGTAGTCTAAGGATAGCAATGAAACGAGTTGATGATTTCCGCCTGCGGTTCGGCGACAAGGAATACGTGCCGATCATGATCGGCGGCATGGGCGTGGACATTTCCACGTCCGAATTGGCGCTGGAAGCGGCGCGGCTGGGCGGCATCGGCCATATCTCGGACGCGATGGTGGAAGACGTGTCCGACCGCCGCTTCGACACCACCTTCGTCAAGGACAAGACGAAGCTTTACAAGTTCAACATCAACAATATGGACAAGGCCGTGGTGCAGTTCGACCTGGGCCGCCTGGCCGAGGCGCAACGCCTGCACATCGGCCGCACGATGGAAGCGAAAAAGGGCCCCGGCCTGATCTTCGTGAACTGCATGGAAAAGCTGACGATGAACGGCCCGCGCGAAACCTTGCGCGTGCGCCTGAACGCGGCGCTGGATGCGGGCATCGACGGCATCACGCTGTCGGCCGGCCTGCACTTCAATTCGTTCGGCCTGATGGCGGACCATCCGCGCTTTCGCGAGGCCAAGCTGGGCATCATCGTCTCGTCCGTGCGGGCGCTGCAGATCTTCCTGCGCAAGAACCAGAAGCTGGACCGGCTGCCGGACTACGTCATCGTCGAGGGTCCGCTGGCCGGCGGCCACCTGGGCTTCGGCATGGACGACTGGCAGAACTACGACCTGCACACGATCACGGGCGAAGTGCTGGCCTACCTGAAAGGGGAAAACCTGGACATTCCCGTCATCGCGGCGGGCGGCGTGTTTACCGGCAGCGATGCCGTGTCGTTCCTGGAGATGGGCGCGGCCGGCGTGCAGGTGGCCACCCGCTTCACGATCACCAAGGAATGCGGCCTGCCGGACAAGGTCAAGCAGGAATACGTCAAGGCAACGGAAGACGACATCGTCGTCAACGGCATCTCGCCGACGGGCTACCCGATGCGCATGCTGAAGAGCACTCCCGCCATCGGCACCAATACGCGCCCGGGGTGCGAGTCGTACGGCTATCTGCTGGACGCCACCGGCAACTGCGCCTACATCAATTCGTACAACCGCGAAGTGACCGCCAACGGCGGCAGCGACAAGGGCGTCAAGGTGATGGACAAGACGTGCCTGTGCACGCACATGCGCAACTTCAACTGCTGGACGTGCGGCCACTACACGTACCGCCTGAAGGACACGACGCACAAGCTGGCCAACGGCGACTACCAGATCCTGACGGCCGAACATGTCTTCCGCGACTATCAGTTCAGTACGGACAACCGCATCGCGCTGCCGGCGAAGGAAGAAGCCGAGGCTGCTTGAGGAAATCAAGACCGGACGCATGGGGCCGGAACGCTGCCGGGGCCAGCCACCTTTCAGAGGTGCCTGGCCCCGGCGTTTTTTCCAGCCCGTTTCTTGCCAGCACATCGCGTGCGCTGTCGTTTTGACAATTTATGTACACTGAGAAAACTTCATCTCGACAACAATAAGGAGAATCTCAATGCGTACCAACATGTTCAAACTGGGCGCCATCGCCGCACTCGCCATCCTCGCCGGCTGCCAGACGGCGCCCCAGCAGGGTTCGTCGCAACAGAATGAAGCGCCGCCGCCGGCCAACCCGGCATTCACGGGCGAGATGGCAAAGTTTAACGCCCAGTTCCCGAACGACAAGGCAACGAAGTACGAAGACGTGTCGATCAAGTTCAACAACGACAAAAAACTCGACGAGCGCGGCAACTGCCACGACAAGTCGAAATACCCCGTCACCATCGTGCTGACGCTGGACGCGGACGGCAAGGTCACCGACTCCGTCACCGACGTCTCCAACGCCAAGGCCGAATGCTTCCGCAAAGCCTACGCCGGCGTCCAGTTCCCGAAACCGCCAATGGCGCCGTACCGCAAGCCAATTCAGCTGCGCTAAACACCGCTGCCCCCTGACAAACATCGGGGTCAGGCACAACTGTTGTCACGACCCCGGCCGTTACCACACGCAGGGGTGCAACTGCTCAGTCCGTGACAGTTTTCGTGCCTGACCCCGGTGTTGTCACGGGCTCGGCCGTTGGCAGGGTGGCGCTCGGGTAGAGGCGGCCCAGCACGTGCGATGTGATCTTCGTCAGCAGGCGGCTTGCGATGCCGAGGTCTGCTTCGTCCGGTTCGCGCAGTTCCGGCCACAGCTGCCTGACTTCGTCCTCGTGCAGTGCCACGGCCTGCTCCACTTCCTGCTGCCAGAACGGCGGTGCCTCGCTTTCGACGAAGTTGCCGCGCCCGCGGCCGAAGTGGGCCACGGCCAGGTAGCGCAGCACGCTCGACACGAGCATCGTGCGCAGGAATTCGTCCGACAGGCTGATGGCCGGGTGCTGGCGGTCCGTGCCCGCGTTGAAGCCCCAGGCGGCGCCGGCAAACGTCAGGGCGCCGATGACGCCGCCCAGCAGTGCGCCCGTGCCCAGTGTCAGGCCGCCGGCGGCCAGGTCGGCCGACAGGCCCGTCGCGGCACCGGACACGATCGCCCCCAGCAGCGCCGCCTGCGCCTTCTCGACAGGCGCCCTGACCGTGAAATGGTTGCTGACGCGCGCATTGATCTTCGGCGCCTCGCTGGCGTCCAGCCCGTGCAGCGCCAGCAGGCTGACGGTGGTCTGGCTGATCGACAGGTTCAGCCGTGCCACCAGCGTGTTCATCGCCCGTTCCTGGCGCTTGCGCTCGTCGCCCTTGCCGACGCCGACCAGCTTCAATGCCGCCGCCAGGGCGCCCTTGTCCACCGTCTCGACCAATTGGCGGTCGCGGGTTGCGTCCAGCAGCTGTTGCGCAGTGACCGTCATCGCCTGATGGAAGCGCTTCCGGTTGTTGGCGTCCCACTGGGCGCGCAAGCGGGCGTAGGCGTCTTGCCGGTCGGCCGGCAGCAACGGCGCGATGCTGTCGTAGAAAACGGCCTCGTGCACCCAGCAGCGGGCAAAGGCATCCATCGGCAGCACGTCGCGCACATTGGGGAACTGGCGCAGATGCGCGCGCCAGCGTTGCTGCTCGGCCTGCTCCTCGTGGGCCGGCCGCGGCGGTCCCATCTGGTTGAGCAGCACGAGGACGGGCTTGTCCAGCCACGCCAGGATCTTCATCTCGGACGGCAGATACCCCGCATCCTCGGGCCGCTCCGCCGAATTGACGAGGTACAGCACGACATCGGCCGCATCGCGCGCTGCCCGCAGCGCCTGCTGGCTGAGCCAGAACGGCCGGTCGCGGTAGCGGTCGAACACCTCGCGCAGGAACCAGCCGATGGGATTGCCCGCCATCGACAAGCGCTTCATCAGCCGCACCGAGTCGCCGAAGCCAGGGGTATCCCACAGCAGCAGACGGTCGCCCTGCGGCGTGTCCAGCAGCGGATGCGATTCGGCCAGCGCCGTGACATGCGCGGCGTCGCGCACTTCGCCCACGTCGGCGCCCAGCAAGGTGCGCGCCAGGGTCGTCTTGCCGTTGTTGGTATGGGAAATCAGGGCCAGCTCGATGGTCGCCGTATCCTTCATACGCCCTCCTGTGCCGGTGCCGGTGCGAGCAGGTCGACGACGGTGGGCTCGACACCATGGAAGATGCAGAACTCGCGCCACAGCTCCACCCGCTCGCGCACGCGCTGCGGTTCCGTGGTGCGCGCCCGGAATGCCGAGTCGTCGATCAGCACGGCGATGGGGGCCTTGGCAGCGCGTACGGCGGACGCGAGGAAGGCGCCATGGTTTTCCTTCTCCGGCGTGGCAGCCAGGCTGAACAGGACCGCGGTCAACGTGGCGTCCGGTTTGTCATCGGCCAGTGCCACGGCATCCTCGCCATAACCGACCGATGGCGCCAGCCGCACGCGCGCCCGTTCGCCCAGCAGGCTGACGGCGACGGCTTCCAGCCCCTTGCTGCGGGCCTCGTCCAGGGTGAAGCTGTACGGCAGTACGCGCAGCAGTCCCGGCTCGCCACCGGCGGCATCCGTCAGCTGGCGGAAATACGGTTGTGCCAGGTCGAGCGGGAAACGCCGCGCCAGCCAGCCAGCCTGCATCGCCGCCAGCAGCGCCAGTCCCAGGCGGGGCAGCACGACGATCAGCAGCAGCGTCGCGGCATACAGATGCACCCAGCGGGCGCCGGCCGCAGCAGTCGTGGACCCCTGCCCCGCCGCGAAGTGCAGTGCCTGGACCTCGGCGAGAGTAAATCCCTGCAGGGGGAACACGGCCTGCGCGGGCCAGAACAGGATCGCCAGCAGCTGGTGCACCTGCGTGGCATCGAGGAACGTGCTTTCCCAACCCGCGCCGTACTGCGACATCACGCCGCGCGCGTACAGCGACGCCAGCGCGCCCGCGGCAAACAGCGCTGCCGACAGGTGGATGGTGCGCGCCAGCCGCGCCGCGTTCAGCCGCGCGCTCAATTGCGACCACTCGGCCATGAACGCGTACAGCGCGGCCGACAGCGCATGCGGCATCTTGCGCGGCAAGGCGGCCGGGCCAACGGACAGGCGCCGCACCCAGGCGGCCCGCAGCCGCGTCATGCCCGCCTTCGGGAGGCACAGCCAGATCAGCATGACGAGATAGACCAGCAGGTTCCAGGCCACGATCGCAAGCAATGGGGCCGACAGCAGGTCGACGCGGTGCGGATCGGTAATGCGGTCCAGGCCCGCGCCCAGCGCCAGTGCCAGCAATGGCAACAGCCACGCGACACCGTGCAGTCCGGTGCGGCGCCGGGCGAACGCGGCAAACGCCGTGTGGCGCTGGCACAGCTTCTTGATGACCTGTTCGGCACGCTGCTGCAGGAAGTGTTCGGAAGTGGCCGCCGACTTCGTTTCCGAAGCCTGCCACTGCGCCAGCTCGCGCGCCGTGCGGTTCGCGTAGCGCCGGTCGTCGTCGGTAAGGATTTCGCGTTTCTGGTCTGTGGTTTCGATGGCTTTCACCAGTACCACGTCCCTGGCCAGCTGTTCGTTCATGCCGCTCCCTTCTTGTCGAAGTGGCATTGTACAGCGGGGGCTGGACGGCTGGCGGCCAACAGGCAAATGCCGGAGGTGCCGTGCGGTATGCGAGGACCGGCACCCCGCCGGGCCCGGAGGCCCCGCGGGTGCCTGCACCAGGTATCGGATCAGCCTACAGCGGATCAGTCGCCGCCGCGATTACGGGCGGAGTCGTAGCGCGCCTGCTTGCCTTCGATGCTGTCGTCGTAGCGCGGCTGCTTGCTGCCCGGATCGGAACGGGCCCGGTCGGTCTGCTGGACGTTGACCGCCCCGCCCGCCTGACGCGAGAACTGCGGTCCGGCCGGAGACTCCGCCGAACCGGCCCGTCGCTTCTGCTCCAGGCCCCCGTAGCCGGACTGCTGCGCCCCCCCTTGCGCTCTTGCTCGGCCCGGACCGCGTTGCGTTCGCCCTGCTGGCGGGCGCTGAAGCCGGACTTCTGCGCTCCGGCGCCCCCACGCGCACTGCCGCCGTCGTCGCCGCCCGAGCCCGCCTGCAGATTGCCGCGGTCGCGCAACGTACCGCCCCCTTCCTCGGCCGTAGCCGACTGTACATTGGCGCTGCCGGCCTGCTGCGCGCCGGGCGCCTTCGACTGCATGCTGGCGCCCGCGACGGTGGGTTCCGTGCTGTTGCCCGAGCGCTTGGCCTCCCTGCCTTTTTGTTGCGTATCCATGGTGTCTTCCTCCGTTTTTTATGGCCTGCAGCAGCGGCCGCTGCCGACCATGTTGCGCGTCCCGAGGGCGCCGGCGTATCGGCGCCGAGGCCGCGGCCCCGTAGGAGCAGGCCCACGTTGTAGCGGCGGCCGGACAGCGGCCGCCGCACCAAAAAAACGCTACCCGGCCGCACCATGGCGCGCCGAAAGGTGTATTCTCATACCCATACAACAGTCCAGAAAGCGGC
The DNA here is from genome assembly GCF_004421005.1 of Pseudoduganella plicata. Classification (NCBI taxonomy): domain Bacteria; kingdom Pseudomonadati; phylum Pseudomonadota; class Betaproteobacteria; order Burkholderiales; family Oxalobacteraceae; genus Pseudoduganella; species Pseudoduganella plicata. The sequence continues at coordinate 5,424,392 of NZ_CP038026.1, read as the reverse complement.
GGTGCCCGCAGGCTTCGACGAAGCGGTGCGCCAGTTGCGGACAGAGGAGACAGCATGTCGAATTGCGCCGTGGAGCACGTCCGCCGCGTCCGTTCGGTCGTCCTTGACCGGGCCGGCGCCGGCCACCCCGCCACGGGCAGCCGGATTACGCGCTCGTGGATCCGCTGCCTCAACGAATACCAGCTCGATCCGGGCGCCTGCGTCGAACCGCAAGTGGTTGCTCCCGTCGAGCTGCGCGAGCGACAGGAACGGCTGGCCGAGGTGCAGGAAGTGGCCAAGGTCGAAATGGCGAACCTGTACCAGCAGCTGGCCGGGTCCGGCTATGCCATCATGCTGACGGACCGCGAAGGCGTGCTGCTCAATTACTTCGGCGACCCCGCCTTCACCCATGCAGCGTCCCGAAGCGGCCTGATGCAAGGCGCCATCTGGAGCGAGCGCGTGCAGGGCACCAACGGCATGGGCACCTGCCTGGTGGAACGCCGGCCCATCTCCGTGCACCAGGACGAGCACTTCCTGTCCCGCAATATCGGCCTCAGCTGCGCGGCCGCCCCCATCTTCGACCATGAGGGCGAGCTGGTCGGCGTGCTGGACGCCTCCGGCGAATCGCGGCTGGCCCAGCAGCACACGCTGGCCCTCGTCAGCATGTCCGTGCAGATGATCGAGAACCGCGTCTTCCTGCACCGCTTCAGGCACGACTTCATCCTGCGCTTCCACAACCGTCCGGAGTTCGTCGGCACCCTGAACGAAGGGGCCATTGCACTGACGGCGGCCGGCACGGTGCTGGCCGCCACCCGCGGCGCCCTGCTTCAGCTCGGCTATACGACGCCGGCCGAGATCGTCGGGCGCGATATTTCCCAGCTGTTCAACATCACCTTCCCCGGCCTGGTGGACAGCACTGTCCGGCGGGCCTACCACCCGGTGCCCATTTTCGAGGTGCGCAGCAGTGCGCGCTTCTTTGCCGTCGTCTTCCAGCCCGTCGCCGCGGCGGCGCCAAGGCGGCCGGTGCGCTGCGCGGAAAGCGTGCTGCCGGATGCGCCGGACGCGCTCGCCGCGCTGCACTTCGGCGACCCGGCAATGGCAGCCAATGTCACGACCGCCCGCCGCGTCATGGAACGCAATGTGTCGTTCGTGCTGCTGGGTGAGACGGGCACGGGCAAGGAAATGTTCGCGCGCGCTGTTCACGCCGGCGGCAGCCGCGCGGCCCGGCCGTTTGTGGCCATCAATTGCGCGTCGATTCCCGAGACGCTGATTGAAAGCGAACTGTTCGGCTACCGCTCCGGCGCCTTCACGGGCGCCAGCAAGGACGGGCAACGGGGCAAGCTGCTGCAGGCCAATGGCGGCACCCTGTTCCTCGACGAGATCGGCGACATGCCCGTGTCGCTGCAGGCCCGGCTGCTGCGGGTACTGGAGGAGCGCGAGGTGGTGCCGCTGGGCGGCGAGACGCCCGTCCGGCTGGACATCCGGCTCATCAGCGCCACCCACTGCGACCTGCTGCAGAAAATCGAGGCCGGCCAGTTCCGCGAGGACCTGTATTACCGCCTGCAGGGTGTCACCCTGACAATGCCGCCGCTGCGCGAACGCGCCGACCGCCGCGCGCTGATCCGCCACCTCGCCGCCCAGGAAAGTGACGAAGGCGCCCCCGTCGTGCTGGACGAGCCCTTGCTGGCAGCGCTTGAACACCAGCGCTGGCCCGGCAACGTACGCGAGCTGCGCCATTTGCTGCGCACGATGGTGGCGCTGCGCGAAGCGGACCGCCTGACACTGCGCGACCTGCCGCCGCAATACCGCGCCGGCCGCACGGTTACCGGCCCGCTCACCGACGCGGCGGAAGGACCGGGCACGCCGCTCAACCCGCTGGAAAGCGCGGAGCGCGACGCGCTGCTGCGCGAACTGCAGCGGCTGCAGTGGAATATGAGCGGTGTCGCGCGCCAGCTCAATATCAGCCGCAACACGCTGTACCGCAAGCTGCAACGCCTCAATATCGACCATCCCGACAAATCGACCGTCCACTGACATGATCCATCCGGCGAAACTGTTCCTGCTGGCCGCACTGCCCTGCTGCGCGCTGGCCGCCCCGCTTGCCTATGTGCCGAACGAAGGCTCCGGCACGATTTCCGTCATCGACACGGCCACCGACAAGGTGGTGGCCGACCTGCCCGGCGGCACCAAGCCGCGCGGGCTGGCGGTCGGCAAGCGCTGGCTGTACGTCAGCGACCAGCCCAACAACCGGCTGCAGCTGGTCGACCTGGACGCGCGCAAGCCGGGCGCCGTCGTCGCGCTGGGCGATTCGCCGGAAGGGGTGTCGATGTCGCCGGACGGGCGCTGGGTCGTCGCGGCCATCGAGGGTCACAACGAGATCGCCGTCACGGATACGGCCAGCAACACGCTGGCGTTCGCCATTCCCGTGCGCGGGAAGAATCCCGAGCATGCCGTGTTCAGCCCGGATGGGCGCCTGCTGTTCGTCAGCGCGGAAGAAGGCGACGCGGTCGACATCATCGATTTCGCCAGCCGCAAACAGCTGGCCCAGGTCAGCGTGGGCGCCCGGCCGCGCGGCATCGGTTTCCTGCCGGACAGCAGCCGCGCCTACGTCGCCGCCGAGAACGCCAACGAGGTGTTCGTCATCGATACCCGCAAATTCGCCATCGTGGCCCGCATCCGCGCGGGGCTGCGCGCCAACGGCGTGGCCGTGCATCCGGACGGCAGCCAGGTCTACGTGTCCAACGGGGGCGACGCCAGCGTGTCGGTCATCGACACGGCCAGCAACGAGGTCGTCGCCACCATCCCCGTCGGCCAGCGGCCGTGGAACATGGCGCTGACGCCGGACGGCCGCAAACTCTACGTCGCCAACGGCCGTTCGCACAGCGTTTCCGTCATCGACACGGCCAGCCGCAAGCGGCTGCTCGACATCCCTGTCGGCAAGCTGCCGTGGGGCGTGGCGATCCGCTAAGCTTCCAGCCCGAAGTTGCCGATATCGGCGCTGGCGACGTCGACGCTCACGACCCGCCGTTGTCCCGGCGCCGCCGGCATCGCGGCAGGCCCGCGCAGCAGATCGATGACGAGCCCGGCCGGATTGCAGCCGATCGACGCGTGCAGGCCGGCATAGGCGACCGTCAGGCGCGGATTGACGTCCAGCACCACCGGCCCGCCGTCGGCCAGGATGAAGTCCACCCCGACGTACCCCCACAGCGTGGGCAGCGCCGCCGCCACGGCCTGGCCCAGCCGCGCCAGCTCGCCGTCATGGTCATCGAGCCCGTTGACGGTACTTCCCAGGAAATGAAAATGGTTGTCGCGCATCGCCACGCGTTCCAGGTTGCACGCCAGCACACGCGCCGTGCCGTCGCAGCACACCAGCGACAGGCTGCCCAGGCGGCCCGGCACGAAAGGCTGCAGCACGCAGCCCTGCGCGCCGCTGGCCCGTATCCACGCCAGGGCCGCGGCACGGTCGCCGAACAGGCGCGTGTCGAGGCAGCCGGCGCCGTCGTCCGGCTTGACGACCCAGGCACCAATCAGGTCCGGCAACGCGCCGTGGGGCCGGAACGTGGGCACGACGGGCACGCCGCCATCGGCCAGCGCACGCGCGACCTTCAGCTTGCTGGCCGCCACCCGCACGGCACCGGGGGCGCTGCCCAGCAGGATGCGCTTGCCGTCCAGGATCTCGCGCGACAGGCCTTCCAGCAGGCGGGCAGATTCCGTCGCCAGTGGCCATACGGCGTCGGCCGCCTGCACGCCGGCGGCAAAGCGCTGGCGGAAGGGCATCCGGGCCGAAGCGCTGGCACCGTCATCGGCCATCGTGGACAGCGTGACCTGCGGCAGCGCGGCCAGATCGGCCAGCAGCGCATCGAGCAGTACGGCGTGCTGGCACGCCAGCGCATGCGGCAACGGACGGGGAAGCGGGCCGCCGGCCGTGGCGTAATCGAATGCAAATACCTTCAACGACGCCATGGCCGGCCTCCGCTCTCATTGGTTTGACGGCTGCGTTCACCGTGGCTGCGCCAGCGCATCGACAAGCGTCAGCGTCTCGTCGTCCGGAGCGCCATCGGCCAGCGCCGTGCCCAGCTGGTAGACCCCGCCTGGCACGCTGTCGCTGAGGACGAAGCGGTAGGTCTTGCCGGCGTATCTTTCCAACCGTGCATGCAGCGGGTCGTCCCGGTACGGCTGGATGCGTACCAGCCGCGCCGGCACCTGCTTTCCGTGCCATGCGATGGGCTGGGCAACGACCTGTGCCCCGGCCGCCAGCGCCATGCGGATGCGCTTGCGGAAGTACGTCGCCGAGCCGCCTGTCAGCCGCCCCATCTGCGCGATGTCGCGTTCGAGGAACCCCAGCAGCACGGGATTGCCGCGAGCGTCGTCCAGCTGCGGCAGTTCGTACCGGCGCTCGCCGGACAGGAAGCGCACGGTCGCGCGCGTGCCGCCGCCCCGCTGTGCCAGATCGAGCCGGACGGTGTCCGTGAATGGCGCGTCACCGTGGCCGCGAAAGTCGTACACCAGCGTGGCAGGCGCACGCAGTTCCGCCAAATGGTCCGTCTCGAACAGCAGCACCTCGGCCGGCGAGACCGGCTGGGCGCACGCGCCCGCCGCCGCCAGTGCGGCGATGGCGCCGGCGGCGCGCAGCCTGACTTCCACAAGGCCCGTCATGGTTGCAGTGGCAGCAGCGGCACGCCGTACCGGCGCAGGATGGCGTCGATCTTCGCGCCGTTCGCTTCGAGCAGTGCGTCGATGCGCCGGCGGAACGCCTCGTCGCCGTGGCGCACGGCCATCGCGATCTCGAAATCGAACTTCAATCCCGGCGTCGAGGCGAGCGGCACGGCCACGATGGGCGCGCCCTGCGCATTTCGGGCAAAGTAGCCGGCGATCGGCCCCCAGGCGAACGCCACGTCGATCTTGCCGCTGGCCAGGTCCTTTTCGATCATCTCGCCGGGGTACTGCTCCGCGTCGCCCGTCTGGCTCCGGTACCACTCGACCTGTTCCATCAACCCGTGCCGCAGCAGCCAGTCGGTAACGGGCGAACCGGCGAACGCGCCGAAGCGCAGTTTGCGCCGCGACCCCGCGTCAAGGGCCAGCAGGCCGTCCAGTCCCTGCACGCCGTCCAGGCCCTTGCCCTTCACATAAGCCATCGCGTAGGTGGAACGGTAGTAGGGCCGCGTGGTGGCCGCCATGTCGAATCCTTTCGGCACACCCGTGACGAGGTCGCACTTGTAGCGCTCCGTGTGTTCGACCTTCGCGCGCAGCGTATTGCGGATAAAGCCCATGCGCTGCGGGTACCACGTGTGTTCGAGCTTCCAGTGCAGTTCATCGGCCAGCAGCGCGGCGATGCGGTTCTCGAACCCTGCCAGCGCGTGGCTCGACAGCGGCAGGTTGTTCGGGTCCTGGCAGACGCGCAGCACGCCGTCCTGCCCCGGCCCGTCCGCCGCCGCCGCCCCGGACGCCAGCAGGCACACCGCGCCGACCAGCAGAGGGCGCAGCTTCATTGACCGCCCTCCTTGCCGATCTCCTGCAGCCGGCCGGGCTCGATTGCCCCGTCCGAGCGTCCTTTCAGGTAGGCGTACAGGAAGTCGATGTTTTCCGTCACCATCTTGCTGCCATCGAAATTGGGCATGCCCTTGTCGATGCGGCCATGCAGTACGACGTTCTTGAACTGGTCTTTGGTGAGCACCTTCAGGCTTTCCACCAGCGACGGGCCCACCATGCCTTCCTGCGCCGCACCGTGGCAGCGCTCGCATGCCATGGCGCGCCACGTGCGCCAGCCCGTCAGCGTATGCGGATCGACCTTGTTGCCATCGGCGACCTGGTACGGCGGCGTATCGGCCAGCGCCGGCAGCCCGGCAAGACAGCACACCGCGATGCACAGCAATTTGATGTATCGGTTCATGGTTCGGGTCCGGGAAGTTGGAAGCGGCCATGGCCGCTTCCGGGTTGACGAATCAGCGGTCGGGCAGCGCGAACACCGTCAGCACGCCGCCCAGCTCGGTGTACTTGGCCAGGTCCTTGTAGCCGCCCACGGCGCCGAGGCCTTCCGTGCCCTTCGTCAGCCCGGCCGCGAGGCCGATGCCGGCCCAGCCGCCGATGCCCGACAGCACGCCGATATACTGCTTGCCCTTGTATTCCCACGTGTGGACGTTGCCGACGATCCCCGAAGGCGTCTTGAACTTCCACAGCTCCTTGCCGTTCAGGTCCACCGCCTTCAGGTAGCCTTCCAGGGTGCCGTAGAACACGACGTCGCCGGCCGTGGACAGAGCCCCGCTCCAGACGGAGAATTTCTCCGGTTTGGACCAGACGATCTTGCCGGTGCCCGCGTCCCAGGCAATGAAGTTGCCCAGGCCGCCATGGCTGTCCGGCGCGGCGTACATCGACAACGTGGAACCCACGTACGGCTGGCCGGCCGTGTACTCCACCTGGAACGGCTCGTAGTCCATGCAGACGTGATTGGTCGGCACGTAGAACAGCCCCGTCTTGCGGTTGTAGCTGGCTGGCTGCTGGTCCTTCGTGCCCAACGCGGACGGGCAGATGCCTTTCGAATTGAAGTCCGGTCCGTTCTTGTCGGTGCTGTACTTGTCCACCACTTGCGGCCGGCCCGTCTTCATGTCGACGTGCGTGGCCCAGTTGACCTTCGGATCGAATTTCTCGGCCACCAGCAGCTCGCCGGTCACGCGGTCGAGGGTGTAACCGAAACCGTTGCGGTCGAAGTGCACCAGCGCCTTGCGTGGCGTCCCCTTGACCTTGATGTCGGCCAGGATCATTTCGTTGACGCCGTCATAGTCCCACTCGTCGTGCGGCGTCATCTGGTAGACCCACTTCGCCTTGCCCGTATCGAGGTCGCGCGCGAAGATCGTCATCGACCACTTGTTGTCGCCGGGACGCTGGCGCGGGTTCCACGTGCTGGGGTTGCCGGTGCCGTAATAGACGAGGTTGGTGGCCGGATCGTAGCTGTACCAGCCCCAGGTGGTGCCGCCGCCCAGCTTCCACTGGTCGCCCTTCCAGGTCTTGAGCGACGAGTCCGCACCGATCGGCGCCATCTTGCCGTTGGTCCATGTCATGGTCGTCTGCGGGTCCACCATCAGTTCGTTGTCCGGCCCCGTGCTGTAGGCCTTCCACAGCACCTTGCCCGTGTTCATGTCATGCGCCGTGATGCGGCCGCGCACGCCGAACTCGCCGCCGCTGATGCCCGTCAGGACCTTGTCCTTGAACACGTGCGGCGTGTTGGTCGTCGTTTCGCCCAGCTTCGGGTCGCCTACCTTGACCTTCCACAGTTCGGCACCCGTTTTCGCGTCCAGCGCGACGAGGGTCGTGTCCGCCTGCTGCAGGAAGATCTTGCCGTTGGCATAGGCGACGCCCCGGTTGACCGTGTCGCAGCACATCACGGGGATGACCGTGGGATCCTGCTTCGGCTCGTACTTCCAGCGGATGCTCTGGTCTTCCAGCGACAGCGCGAACACCTTGTTGGGGAACGGGCTGTGGATGTACAGCGTGTCGCCGATAACGAGCGGGCCGCCTTCGTGCCCGCGCAGCACGCCGGTCGAGAAGGTCCACGCCACCTGCAGGTTCCTGGCGTTCTTGTTGGTGATCTGCTTCAGTTCGCTGTAGCGGTGATTGGCCAGGTCGCCGGACTGCATCGCCCAGTTCTTCGGGTCCTTCGTCAGCTTCTCGACGTCGGAATCGGCCGCCAGCGCCGGCGCCGCGGCCAGCAGCAGGCATGGCCAGCAGCGCATCAATCTCAAGGTGAGTGACATGTTTCGGGTCTCCTATGGTTTTTATACGCGGACCTCGCTGGCCCGGCGGGATGCTCCAGTGAGTCAGCACGGAGCGTGCCAGTGCGGTACGGCCTGCTCACGGCCGCCGCCCGCCGCGCTTTCTGTTCCTGTTACGTGACAGTGGCGGCACGCGCTGTCCCTCATGCGGCACAACCGTCAGCGCGGCGCAACGTGGCACGCCTTGCTCGCGTCTGCCTCGATCGCCTTGTACTTGCCGGCCGCCTGCCTGACGCTGGGCGGATCGCGGAACAGCGCGCCCCGCTCGCCCGCCATCGTCCGGTTGCGCAGCGCCGTTGACATTTCGACGTACTCGTCATACGTCAGCGCCGCAGCGATCCGGTCGATGACGCAGGCGCACTTGTACAGGTACTCGTACTTGCCGTCGTGCTTCTGCATGCACTCCAGCACGTACTCGACCCGGCCGCTGGTGGGGTAATCGTGCGCGCTGGCTGTCAGGGGCAGGCAGAGCGCGCACAACAGCAGACATCTGAACGGCGACATCGGCACCTCAAGCATCCTGCAGCAGGCCGCGCGACTTCGCCACGTGGGTCGAGATCGCATCCATCAGCGGCGGCGACAGCGCGTCGTAGGGCGGCAGGCCCAGCTCGTTCAGGCGCGCGCGCACGGCGCCCATGTTTTCCGGCCGCGCCCCCGATTCGATGATCGACGAGACGAACGCGGCGAATTCCGGCGGCGCCCAGCCCGGCTCGCGCGACAGCTCCGTATGAACGAAGTCTAAGCCGTAGAACGGATGCTCCCTGTTCTCGATGCGGCCATACATGTGCACGCCGCACTCCCTGCAGGCGTGGCGGCCGATGGTGGTGGCGGGATCGACCACCTGCAGCTTGTCGCCGTTGGCGGCCACCTTGACGTGATCGCTGCCGACAACGGCCACCTGCGAGAACAGCGAACCGGCCGGTTTCCAGCACTTGGTGCAGCCGCAAACGTGGTTGTACGATACCTGCCCGGTGATCTGGACAGTCACGGGATTGCTGGCGCACCTGCACGTCAGCGTCCCGCCCTGGAAGCCGGGGTCGCCGGGGGGTATGCCGTCGTCGACGGCCGGGTGAATATGCACGGTACTCATGGTTGTCTCCCTGGGTGGTGGTGGATCAATACAGCACGACGGAGCGGATCGATTCCCCGCTCTTCATCAGATCGAAGCCTTCGTTGATGCGTTCGAGAGGCAGGGTATGCGTGATCAGGTCGTCGATATTGATCTTGCCGTCCATGTACCAGTCGACGATCTTCGGCACGTCCGTACGCCCGCGCGCGCCGCCGAACGCGGAGCCGCGCCATTGCCGGCCCGTGACAAGCTGGAACGGCCGGGTGCTGATCTCCTGCCCCGCCGCGGCCACGCCGATGATGAATGACTGGCCCCAGCCCTTGTGGCAGCACTCCAGCGCCTGGCGCATCAGGGTCGTGTTGCCGACGCATTCGAAGCTGTAGTCGGCGCCGCCGTCGGTCAGCCCCACGATCGCGTCGACGACGTTCTCCACGTCGTTCGGGTTGATGAAGTGCGTCATGCCAAAGCGGCGTGCCATCTCCTCGCGCGCGCCGTTGATGTCGATGCCGACGATCTTGTCCGCACCGACCATCTTCGCCCCCTGGATGACGTTCAGGCCGATCCCGCCCAGGCCGAACACGACGACGTTGGCGCCCGCCTCCACCCCGGCCGAGAAGACGACGGCGCCCACGCCGGTCGTCACGCCGCAGCCGATGTAGCAGGCCTTGTCGAACGGGGCATCCGGGCGGATCTTCGCCAGCGCGATTTCCGGCACGACGATGTAGTTGGAGAACGTCGACGTGCCCATGTAGTGGAACAGCGGCTGCCCTTCCAGCGAGAAACGCGACGTCCCGTCCGGCATCAGGCCGCGGCCCTGGGTCGAGCGGATTGCCTGGCACAGGTTGGTCTTGCGCGACAGGCAGAACTTGCATTGCCGGCATTCGGGCGTGTACAGCGGGATGACATGGTCGTCGCGCCGCACCGACGTGACGCCAGGCCCTGTCTCCAGCACGATGCCGGCCCCTTCGTGCCCGAGGATGGCGGGGAAGATGCCTTCCGGGTCGGCGCCGGACAGCGTGTAGTAGTCGGTATGGCAGATGCCCGTGGCCTTGATCTCGACCAGCACCTCGCCCGCGCGCGGGCCTTCCAGGTCGACTTCGGCAACGGTCAGTGGCTCGCCCGCTTTCCAGGCGATGGCTGCTTTGGTTTTCATGGTTTCTCCAGTCGCGTTGTGTCAGAAGAAGCCCAGCGCTTTCGGGCTGTAGCTGACCAGCAGGTTCTTCGTCTGCTGGTAGTGCTCCAGCATCATCTTGTGGTTCTCGCGGCCGATGCCGGACTGCTTGTAGCCGCCGAACGCCGCGTGGGCCGGATACAGGTGATAGCAGTTGGTCCAGACGCGTCCCGCCTGGATGGCACGGCCGACGCGGAAGGCGCGGGCACCGTCGCGCGTCCACAGCCCGGCGCCCAGGCCGTACAGGGTGTCGTTGGCGATGGCCAGCGCGCCGGCTTCGTCCTTGAACGTGGTGACGGAGACGACGGGACCGAAGATCTCCTCCTGGAAGATGCGCATGCGGTTGTCGCCCTTGAAGACGGTGGGCTGCACGAAGAAGCCGCCCTGCAGGTCGCCCGGCATCGGCTGGCGCGCCCCGCCGGCCAGCACCTCGGCGCCCTCCTGCCGGCCGATGTCCAGGTACGAGAGGATCTTGTCCAGCTGCTCCTGCGAGGCCTGGGCGCCCAGCATCGTGGCCGGGTCGAGCGGGTTGCCCTGTTTGATCGACGCGACGCGGGCCAGCGCCTTGTCGATGAAGCGCTCGTAGATCGATTCCTGCACCAGCACGCGCGACGGGCACGTGCAGACTTCCCCCTGGTTCAGCGCGAACATGGCGAAGCCTTCCAGGCATTTATCGAGGAATTCGTCGTCCGCATCCATCACGTCGGCAAAGAAGATGTTGGGCGACTTGCCGCCCAGTTCCAGCGAGACGGGAATCAGGTTCTGCGCAGCGTACTGCATGATCAGGCGCCCCGTGCCCGTCTCGCCCGTGAAGGCGATCTTGGCGATGCGCTTGCTGGAGGCGAGTGGCTTGCCCGCTTCCAGCCCGTAGCCGTTGACGATATTCAGGACGCCCGGCGGCAGCAGGTCGCCGATCAGTTCGGCCAGCACCATGATCGATGCCGGTGTCTGCTCGGCCGGTTTGAGCACGACGCAGTTGCCGGCGGCCAGCGCGGGCGCCAGCTTCCATGTGGCCATCAGGATGGGGAAATTCCACGGGATGATCTGGCCGACAACGCCCAGCGGTTCGTGCAGGTGGTACGCGTAGGTGTCGTGGTCGATCTGCGCCACGGAACCTTCCTGGGCGCGGATGCAGCCGGCGAAATAGCGGAAGTGATCGATCGCCAGCGGGATGTCGGCCGCCGTCGATTCGCGGATGGGCTTGCCGTTGTCGATCGTCTCGGCCGTCGCAAGGGTCGCCAGGTTTTGCTCCATGCGGTCGGCGATTCGGTTCAGGATATTGGCCCGCTCCGCCTGCGTCGTGCGGCCCCAGGCTTCCCTGGCCGCGTGCGCCGCATCGAGTGCCCGTTCCACGTCCTCCGCCGTGGAACGGGCGACCTCGCAGAACGGCTGGCCCGTGATGGGCGTGACGTTGGCGAAGTATTCGCCCTTGACCGGCGCCACGAAAGTACCGCCGATGTAATTGTCGTAGCGCTGCCTGAAGGGATTGGCGACGCCCAGCTTGCCGATATCCGCGAGATCCATGTCGTCCTCTTTCAGAAGTGTGGTGGGAGCGGCGCCCGGCGCGCTCCGGAAGCGTGACACCCTGCTCCGATCCCGGGACAGGTGTCGCTGCCGGCTGCCGCGCGAGGCGCTCGCAGCCTTGATGTTGCAAGCGGCGTGCCCGCCGGCTTCAGAACGTGCGGCGGATGCCCGCGATCACCGTGCGCGGTGCACCGGGCGCAACGAAACGGGTGTGGCCGGCGTCAAGGGGGTCCTCGTGCGGCTTGACCAGTCGGCCGTGCGGGAACAGGTCAGGTGCTACGGCGCCATACGTCTCGTAGCGGCGGTCGAGCACATTGGCGATGCGGGCGAACAGCTCCCACCCCGGCGACGGCCGGTAGGTGGCGCGCATGCCAAGCAGCACATGGCCGCGCACGCGCCAGTCGGCCCTTTGTGCCCGCCCGTCGGGCTCGGCGTCTTCGATCAGGCCGTCCTCGTTGCCCTGTGTGACCAGGCTGCTTACGCCGTGGACCTCAGCGCCCAGCGTCCACTGCGCGTTGGCATTCCAGTCCAGCGCGAGCTTGCCGCTGTGGCGTGGCAGGCCCGCGAGCCGCATGCCGCGCCGGATGGCGACATGGCGCGCGCCGGTGAACAGCTCGCCATCGGCGTCGTACGTGGCCTGCAGGTAGCTGTAGGCGAAGCGCATGTCGACGTTGCCGATGCCGTGCGCCAGCGACAGGTCGAGGCCCTGGTGCCGGGTCCGCTCGAAGTTGGCGAAGTAGCCCTGACGGGATGGTGCGCTGAGGAACAGGATGTCGTCCCGGTTGACAGTGCGGTGCAGCGACACGGAGTAGCCGCCACGCTGCCATTTGCTGCGCATGCCCGCCTCGACCGTGCGCGCGATCACCTGCTTCAGGTAAGGATCGGCCTGCAGGCCCACAGGCAGGCGGCACGGGTTTTCCGGGTCCGCGCAGCCCAGCTCGATGACGGTCGGCACGCGGTTGCCTTGCCCGACGTTGGCAAACACCGCCGTGCCCGGTGTCAGCTGGTGGACGAAACCCAGGGACGGGTTCAGGCGGGTATAAGTAAAACTCTCGGCGGGCTGCTCGCCTCGCTCGTTGGTCAGCGTGTTGTCGACACGGGCCCGGTTCCACCGGGCGCTGGCGGTGAGCTGCGTACCCGCCTTCGCTGTCCAGTTGGCCGCCACGTACAGGCCGACGGCGCGCGCGCTGCCCGTCACCGAAGCCGACGGTTCGCGCTCTTCGTCCGGGTCGCCGATGACTTCGCGCGATGGAGTGATGAACGCCTGCTGCTCGAACTGGGCATAGCGCGACGTGCTGCGGTCGAACGTGCCGCCAGCGTCGATCCGGGTGGCGCCGCGGCGGGTGCTGTATGCGGCGCTGACGCCGTTGCCGCGCTGGCGGGTGCTCGTTGTGTTCAGCACGCCGGGGTGCAGCGCCGCACCCTCGTCGCGCGTAACGCCACATCCGTCCGGATCGAGCGGATTGCCGGCGTCGTCGAAGCCGTCCTCGCAGTCTTCCGTGTACTCGTCGTAGTCCTCGCTGACGTCGCCGTTGACGGTGTCGCGTCGGCTGTTGCGGACGTAGACGACGGCCGTCAGTTCACTGTCGGCGCTGAAGCGGTGGGTGACGTTGAACGAACCCTGCGCCAGGCGGTTGCGCGTGGTGTCGGGGAACGTGTACACGGCGCGGCGGTTGTCTCCATAGAGTGCGTCGGGCAGCAGGCCATTGCCGAGCAGACGGCTGCGGCCTGTCAGCAGCGTGGCGCTCCAGTCCGTGCTGCCGCGAGTGCGGCCAAGCTTGATCAGCAGGTTTGCCAGGTGGCCCTCGGAATGGTCGCGCCAGCCGTGATCGTCGAACCAGGTCGCGCCTGCAAAGGCATGCCAGCCGTCTGCATTGTTGAAGCCGTACGCCAGGTCGGCGCGACGGCGGCCCTGATCCGTCAGCGAAAACTCCGCTTCGCCGCCGGGATGGGTCAGGCCGGATTTCGTCGTCAGTGCCAATGCACCACCAAGCGTGTTCAGCCCGTACAGCGGACTGGCGCCGGAAACAAGCAGCAGGCTGCCGATGGCCGCCTCGGGCAGCATGTCCCAGTGGACGACGTCCCCAAACGCCTCGTTGACGCGCACGCCGTCCAGGTAGACGGAAATGCCTTGAGCGCTGCCGACCACTGGCGAAGCACGGAAACCGCGGAAAGTAATGTCGTGCTGGAACGGGCTGCCGGATACTTCGTTGACGTTGACGCCGGTCAGATTGCGCGCCATGAACTCCGCAAGATTCTCGCCACCTGCCTTGCGCAGCGCCTCGTCGCTGGCCACTTGCACGGGGTATGGCAGCAACTGACGGTCGATGCCGAGGCCGTAGGTGGGCGCCAGTCCGACAATTTCGACACTGGGTATGCCTGCGGCGGCGGGCTCGGCCCAGGCGTTCCATGGCGCCGCCAGCAGGGCTGCAGCAATTGCCTGGCGGGGCGACAACGGGAATGCGCTGCGCGGGATGGCACGCTTCGCGGCAAACGGAGAGCGGGAGGCTGGCATGGGTGCGGGCTGAGTTCGGTTGTACCGTCAGCAGCAAAGCACGTGCCATGGCGAACAAGGTGTTCTGGCTTACTTGGCTGTTCAAAAGTGGAACAGTTGTGCCGGAAGGGCTGTATCGTCGCGTAGTCAACGCGCGGACAACGATGTCTGTCAGGTATGTTGCTGATGGCGTTGGGTTATGGCGTCAACGCCAGCGTACCGTGGGCATGGCTCCAACGGTGCGCCAAGTCGGCGGCGTGATGGGAATATGGAGCGGAAATGAAAAAAGCCCACCAGATCACTGGTGGGCTTTTCCCGGTATAACAGCCTGACGATAACCTACTTTCACACTGGTTGCAGCAGCGACGTCCGCCAGTGGCGGGCGGAGCAATCGGCGCAAAGTGCGACGTCGGGCAGTGCCCGGCGGAGCGACGGTTCGGGACGGTGCGCCAAGTCGGCGGCGTGATGGGAATATTCCCCCCAATGCGAAAAACCCCCGCCAGATCACTGGACGGGGGTTTCTCTATATAACAGCCTGACGATAACCTACTTTCACACTGGTTGCAGCACTATCATCGGCGCAAAGTCGTTTCACGGTCCTGTTCGGGATGGGAAGGGGTGGGACCGACTTGCTATGGTCATCAGGCATGACTTGTACAGAACACAGCTCTCGACAGAGCAGCTGTGTTCTTGAATCTGGAAGAAGTAAAGTTGGGGTAATACTCGTTAAAGCTCACACAGGGTAAATGCTTGCCACAACCGTCAAGGTTATAGGGACAAGCCGTACGGGCAATTAGTATCAGTTAGCTTAATGCATTACTGCACTTCCACACCTGACCTATCAACGTCCTGGTCTCGAACGACCCTTCAAAGAGCTCAAGGCTCTGGGAAATCTCATCTTAAGGCAAGTTTCCCGCTTAGATGCTTTCAGCGGTTATCTCTTCCGAACTTAGCTACCCGGCAATGCCACTGGCGTGACAACCGGTACACCAGAGGTTCGTCCACTCCGGTCCTCTCGTACTAGGAGCAGCCCCCTTCAAATTTCCAACGCCCACGGCAGATAGGGACCAAACTGTCTCACGACGTTTTAAACCCAGCTCACGTACCACTTTAAATGGCGAACAGCCATACCCTTGGGACCGGCTACAGCCCCAGGATGTGATGAGCCGACATCGAGGTGCCAAACTCCCCCGTCGATATGAACTCTTGGGAGGAATCAGCCTGTTATCCCCAGAGTACCTTTTATCCGTTGAGCGATGGCCCTTCCATACAGAACCACCGGATCACTATGTCCTACTTTCGTACCTGCTCGACTTGTCGGTCTCGCAGTTAAGCACGCTTATGCCATTGCACTATTAGCACGATGTCCGACCGTACCTAGCGTACCTTCGAACTCCTCCGTTACACTTTAGGAGGAGACCGCCCCAGTCAAACTGCCTACCATGCACTGTCCCCGATCCGGATCACGGACCAAGGTTAGAACCTCAAACAAACCAGGGTGGTATTTCAAGGTTGGCTCCACGAGAACTGGCGTCCCCGCTTCAAAGCCTCCCACCTATCCTACACAGATTGGTTCAAAGTCCAATGCAAAGCTACAGTAAAGGTTCATGGGGTCTTTCCGTCTAGCCGCGGGTAGATTGCATCATCACAAACACTTCAACTTCGCTGAGTCTCGGGAGGAGACAGTGTGGCCATCGTTACGCCATTCGTGCAGGTCGGAACTTACCCGACAAGGAATTTCGCTACCTTAGGACCGTTATAGTTACGGCCGCCGTTTACTGGGACTTCAATCAAGAGCTTGCACCCCATCATTTAATCTTCCAGCACCGGGCAGGCGTCACACCCTATACGTCCACTTTCGTGTTTGCAGAGTGCTGTGTTTTTATTAAACAGTCGCAGCCACCAGTTTATTGCAACCCTTTCGCCCTATCACAGTAAAGTGACCAAGCTACCGGGGCGTACCTTTTCCCGAAGTTACGGTACCAATTTGCCGAGTTCCTTCTCCCGAGTTCTCTCAAGCGCCTTAGAATACTCATCTCGCCCACCTGTGTCGGTTTGCGGTACGGTCTCGTATGACTGAAGCTTAGAGGCTTTTCTTGGAACCACTTCCGATTGCTTCAGAACCTAAGTTCCTCGTCCCAGTCCCTTGGATTACGTACCCGGATTTGCCTAAGTACCTCCTATGAACCAGAAACTGACTATTCCAACAGTCAGACAACCTTCCGCGATCCGTCCCCCCATCGCATCATACGACGGTGCAGGAATATTAACCTGCTTCCCATCAGCTACGCATCTCTGCCTCGCCTTAGGGGCCGACTCACCCTGCTCCGATGAACGTTGAACAGGAAACCTTGGGCTTACGGCGTGCGGGCTTTTCACCCGCATTATCGCTACTCATGTCAGCATTCGCACTTCTGATACCTCCAGCATCCTTTACAAGACACCTTCGCAGGCTTACAGAACGCTCTCCTACCATATCCTTACGGATATCCGCAGCTTCGGTGACTGGCTTAGCCCCGTTACATCTTCCGCGCAGGACGACTCGATCAGTGAGCTATTACGCTTTCTTTAAATGATGGCTGCTTCTAAGCCAACATCCTGACTGTTTTAGCCTTCCCACTTCGTTTTCCACTTAGCCAATCTTTGGGACCTTAGCTGGCGGTCTGGGTTGTTTCCCTCTTGACACCGGACGTTAGCACCCGATGTCTGTCTCCCAAGCTCGCACTCATCGGTATTCGGAGTTTGCAATGGTTTGGTAAGTCGCGATGACCCCCTAGCCATAACAGTGCTCTACCCCCGATGGTGATACTTGAGGCACTACCTAAATAGTTTTCGGAGAGAACCAGCTATTTCCAAGTTTGTTTAGCCTTTCACCCCTACCCACAGCTCATCCCCTAATTTTTCAACATTAGTGGGTTCGGTCCTCCAGTGCGTGTTACCGCACCTTCAACCTGGCCATGGGTAGATCACTTGGTTTCGGGTCTACACCCAGCAACTAGCGCCCTGTTCGGACTCGATTTCTCTGCGGCTCCCCTATTCGGTTAACCTCGCTACTGAATGTAAGTCGCTGACCCATTATACAAAAGGTACGCCGTCACGGAACAAGTCCGCTCCGACTGTTTGTATGCACACGGTTTCAGGATCTATTTCACTCCCCTCCCGGGGTTCTTTTCGCCTTTCCCTCACGGTACTGGTTCACTATCGGTCGATTACGAGTATTTAGCCTTGGAGGATGGTCCCCCCATCTTCAGACAGGATTTCTCGTGTCCCGCCCTACTTGTCGCATACTTAGTTCCACACATCGCATTTCATGTAAGGGGCTATCACCCTCTATGGCCGAAGTTTCCAATTCGTTCCATTATGCGTCATGCTAAATCATGCAGGCTCTTCCCATTTCGCTCGCCACTACTTTGGGAATCTCGGTTGATTTATTTTCCTGCAGCTACTTAGATGTTTCAGTTCGCCGCGTTCGCCTCACACACCTATGTATTCAGTGAGTGATACCCTAAAAGGGTGGGTTTCCCCATTCGGAAATCTACGGATCAAAGCTCGTTTGTCAGCTCCCCGTAGCTTATCGCAGACTACTACGTCCTTCATCGCCTGTAATCGCCAAGGCATCCACCATGTGCACTTATTCACTTGTCCCTATAACCTTGACGGCTATCGGTTCAAGCATTTACTACTGTGTTTTTGATGAGCTTTATTACTACCCTGAACGCATGATGTCTCATGCATTCAATAAAACTTTACTTCTTCCAGATTGTTAAAGAACGAAACAGCAGTAGTCTCTAAAAGACTAAACGTAAAAGCGAACAAGTCACGCTTACGTTTAAGCTTTTGGTGGAGGATGACGGGATCGAACCGACGACCCCCTGCTTGCAAAGCAGGTGCTCTCCCAGCTGAGCTAATCCCCAGGGATTTTCTTGCGCGATACGTGGTGGGTCTGGTTGGGCTCGAACCAACGACCCCCGCGTTATCAACACGGTGCTCTAACCAGCTGAGCTACAGACCCGCATTGTTACCACAGCGGTGCTACTGTTTCTTCTTCATCCAACAGTCGATAAGTGTGAGCGTTTGATGCACGATCATTGCTGATCCGTGCCAACTCTAGAAAGGAGGTGATCCAGCCGCACCTTCCGATACGGCTACCTTGTTACGACTTCACCCCAGTCACGAATCCTACCGTGGTAAGCGCCCTCCTTGCGGTTAAGCTACCTACTTCTGGTAAAACCCGCTCCCATGGTGTGACGGGCGGTGTGTACAAGACCCGGGAACGTATTCACCGCGACATGCTGATCCGCGATTACTAGCGATTCCAACTTCATGCAGTCGAGTTGCAGACTACAATCCGGACTACGATACACTTTCTGGGATTAGCTCCCCCTCGCGGGTTGGCGGCCCTCTGTATGTACCATTGTATGACGTGTGAAGCCCTACCCATAAGGGCCATGAGGACTTGACGTCATCCCCACCTTCCTCCGGTTTGTCACCGGCAGTCTCATTAGAGTGCTCTTTCGTAGCAACTAATGACAAGGGTTGCGCTCGTTGCGGGACTTAACCCAACATCTCACGACACGAGCTGACGACAGCCATGCAGCACCTGTGTTACGGTTCTCTTTCGAGCACACCTCGATCTCTCGTGGCTTCCGTACATGTCAAGGGTAGGTAAGGTTTTTCGCGTTGCATCGAATTAATCCACATCATCCACCGCTTGTGCGGGTCCCCGTCAATTCCTTTGAGTTTTAATCTTGCGACCGTACTCCCCAGGCGGTCTACTTCACGCGTTAGCTGCGTTACCAAGTCAATTAAGACCCGACAACTAGTAGACATCGTTTAGGGCGTGGACTACCAGGGTATCTAATCCTGTTTGCTCCCCACGCTTTCGTGCATGAGCGTCAGTCTTGACCCAGGGGGCTGCCTTCGCCATCGGTGTTCCTCCACATCTCTACGCATTTCACTGCTACACGTGGAATTCTACCCCCCTCTGCCAAACTCTAGCCTTGCAGTCTCCATTGCCATTCCCAGGTTAAGCCCGGGGATTTCACAACAGACTTACAAAACCGCCTGCGCACGCTTTACGCCCAGTAATTCCGATTAACGCTTGCACCCTACGTATTACCGCGGCTGCTGGCACGTAGTTAGCCGGTGCTTATTCTTCAGGTACCGTCATTAGATGCAGATATTAGCCGCACCCGTTTCTTCCCTGACAAAAGAGCTTTACAACCCGAAGGCCTTCTTCACTCACGCGGCATTGCTGGATCAGGCTTGCGCCCATTGTCCAAAATTCCCCACTGCTGCCTCCCGTAGGAGTCTGGACCGTGTCTCAGTTCCAGTGTGGCTGGTCGTCCTCTCAGACCAGCTACTGATCGATGCCTTGGTAGGCCTTTACCCTACCAACTAGCTAATCAGATATCGGCCGCTCCAGGAGCACAAGGCCTTGCGGTCCCCTGCTTTCATCCTTAGATCGTATGCGGTATTAGCGTAACTTTCGCTACGTTATCCCCCACTCTTGGGTACGTTCCGATATATTACTCACCCGTTCGCCACTCGTCAGCGGAGCAAGCTCCCTGTTACCGTTCGACTTGCATGTGTAAAGCATGCCGCCAGCGTTCAATCTGAGCCAGGATCAAACTCTTCAGTTTAATCTCTGTTTAACATCCATAAATGGACGTAGTCTTGAATTCCTCCCGCTAGGAGAAATTCACTCTCAAGAATCTGCCGTTCCTCTTGCGAGGTCACGTTAAATTACTTGCGAGCGCTTGATGCTATATTTTGAGTATCGGGACCGAAGTCCCGGGCACACTCACATCAAACGCCCACACTTATCGACTGTTGATTGTTAAAGAATTCTGCCCGGAGGCGCTTGCTGCGATCCTTTCGGAACCCGACAAATCGTTGTGTTTGTCAGCAGCAGAGAGATGAGATTATGCGGTGTTTCGTGCAGCTCGTCAAACTCTTTTTTCTCAGCCCCAGACTGCGGAGCCAACTCTACTGTTCTCTCTTTGTAAGCAGCGCAACAGCAGGGACAGGACTATAGCAAGACTCTCCCCTACCCGCAAGTGCTTTTTTGCGACAACGGGCCATCGCCACAATTGCCCGCCCACTCCCGTCTTTTGCCGCCCTGTCGCATGCCCCTCGCCGCGGTGGACATTTTTACGTAAGGTTATCTACACTTGCTGACTAACTAAGATCGAAAGCCAGAGATGTTCCCGACGCCACAAACACAAGAGACGTTCAAAACCGTACTGGCGTGGCTCCACAGGGCGTTCGACCGTACAGCCACCTGGGTGACGCAGCTTTCCTGGTGGAAGTTCTTTCTGTTTGCCGCGCTGTCGCTGATTGCCGCCTCCATCCTGCAGGAGGAACTCTTCTCGCCAAATATGGATGAGGATCTGGAAATGCGCTCGCATAAGCGCGCCAGGGCCAGTTCCGACGAACCGAATATCGTCATCGACGACAGCGGCATCCGTTTCAATCCGCGCGGCGGCAAGCTGCGCAAGGAGACGACGCCGGCGCCCGACGAGACGCACGAAACCCCGGAAACACCGGAGACACCGGAAATACCCGAGCCGGGGGACGTTCCGGACGCCCCGGCGGCCCCGTCCGCGCCCGATGCGCCGGAAGCCGTACCCGCGGCACCGGCCGCGCCGGCCGCCCCGGCCAAACCGGCCAAAGCCGCATCCCCCGTGACCACGCTGCCCGGCGAAGAGGTCCACATCGAGCTGCCGCCGCAAATCGGCGAAGAGCTGTCGAACGCGCTGGAGAAAGCGGTCGACAACGCCGCCGAGGAAAAGGTATCCCGCTATCACGAGCAGGCGTCGACATGGTTCAAGAGTTTCGTCTCGCTGCTCGTGCTGACACTGTTCGGCATGAAGGCGCTGATGGGCGGCAAGAAGAAGGCCGAGGCACAGACACAGTACGCCAACGCGGCAGCCGAGCGCGAATCCATGCAGCGCCAGCTGTCCGAAGCGAAGATGCAGATGATGCAGGCGCAGGTCGAGCCGCACTTCCTGTTCAACACGCTTGCCTCGGTCGAACACCTGATCGAGACGGACCCGCCGCGTGCCTCGGCCATGCAGCGCAGCCTGATCAAATACCTGCGCGCGGTACTGCCCCAGATGCGCGACAACACGCTGATCACCAACCTGGGCCGCGAGGCGGACATGGTCGTCGCCTATCTCGCCCTGCTGAAGATGCGGATGGAGGAACGTCTGACGATCGACTTCAACATTCCCGACGGCCTGCGCAGCGCGGCCTTCCCGCCGATGATGCTGCAGTCGATGGTGGAGAACGCCATCAAGCACGGCCTCGAAGGCAAGCCGGAAGGCGGCACGCTGACGGTGCGCGCCGAGGTCGCGCACAGCAAGCTGCGCGTCATCGTTGCCGACAACGGCCTCGGCTTTGGTGCCAAGCCCAGCGACGGCACAGGCCTCGGTCTGATGACCATCCGCGAACGGCTGAAGCTGCTGCATGGCGAGCAGGGGCATCTGCACATCGAACCGAACCAGCCCAGCGGCGTCATCGCAACGATTGAAGTGCCTTATCAGCTGTCGCCACAGGCGCCCAAATGAAGAGATTGCACCGGGGCGCAATTCATTGAATAATTGGCATCCATTGCCCTTTCGAAGCGACGACCATGCCGACAGCGATACTAGCCGACGACGAACGTTTGATGCGCGACCAGCTGCGCATGCGCCTGGGCCAGGTGTGGCCCGAGCTGGACATCGTTGGCGAGGCCAAGAATGGCGATGAAGCCGTCACCCTCGTCGACGAGCTCAAGCCCGACTTCACGTTCCTGGACATCCGCATGCCAGGCAAGACCGGCATGGAAGCGGCTGCGCTGATCGGCAACAAGAGCCACGTCGTGTTCGTCACCGCGTACGATGCCTATGCGGTCGAGGCTTTTGAACGGGGCGCCGTGGACTACGTGCTGAAACCGCCCGAACAGGAGCGGCTGAAGATCACGGCCGAGCGCCTGCGCGACCGGCTGGCGCGGCCAACGGGCGACGTCAATGCCAGCGTGACGGCCATGCTGTCGCAGCTGGCCGAGAAGATCGCCACGCCCAAGCCGAAGTACCTGCAGTGGATCCAGGCCAGTATCGGCCAGGACCTGCGCATGATCCCCGTCGAGGAAATCCTGTTCTTCCGTTCCGACGAGAAGTACACCTGCGTGCAGACGGAAAAATTCGAGGCACTGATCCGCAAGCCCGTGCGCGACCTGGCCGAAGAACTCGATCCGTCGCTGTTCTGGCAGATCCACCGCGCCACGCTCGTGAACGTCAATGCGATCGAAGGGGTCACGCGCGACATTCGCGGCCGCCACCTCGTCATGGTGAAGGGCCGTTCCGACAAGCTGGAAGTCAGCCGCAGCTTCCTGCACCTGTTCAAGCAAATGTAAGCACGTCGATGTAAGGCCGCGGCACTTCGCCTGCTGAGCCATATCAAGCCCGTGGCCGTGCGCCTGTATTAGGGTCGTCGGATGTGGCCGTTCCAAGGCGGCCGAGGGAGACCCCATGCGACCATCGTCACTTCTGCTGGGAGCGGCTGTGCTGCTGGCGCTCCGGCTGGCCGTGCGCCTGACGCCGTGCCGGCGCACGCCAGCCGAAGAGCGCGAAGCGGACGCACGGGCCCGCCTGGCGGGCCGCCGTGCCACCGACTATGCGCTGGAAAACATCCGAGAGGAAGAACGCACCCATATCGCGCGCGAGCTGCATGACGACCTGGGCCAGCTGCTGGCCACGCTGCGCGTCGACATGACCCTGCTGCGGCAACAGCCCGTGGCGAACGAAGCCACGCGTGAGCTGCTAACGGGAATGGACGAACGGCTGATGTCGGCCATCACCTCGCTGCGCCGCATCGCCGGCAACCTGCGCCCGCGCGCGCTGGACGAAGGCGGGCTGTACTTCGCGCTGCAGTCGCTGCGCCACGATTTCGAACAGCACCACGGCGTCGCCTGCGTGCTCGACGCGCGCGAATGCGAACTGGTACTGAACGACCGCTACAGCACGGCCATCTTCCGCATCGTGCAGGAATCGCTCACCAATATCGCCCGGCACGCCAACGCGCGCAAGGTGCGCATCGCGCTGCGCCGCGGCAGTGGCCTGCTGCACGTGACGATCGAGGACGATGGCCGCGGCATTGCCCGGTCGGACATGGAGAAACCGCAGTCGTTCGGGCTGCTGGGAATGCGCGAGCGCGTCTGGGCCATCCGCGGCGACATTACCATCACGGGCAATGCGCGGGGCACGCGCATTGCCATCCACCTCCCCTTGCCGGAGTGAACCATGAGTGTCGATCCGTTGCCGAACCCCGCCGAACGCCGACAAAGAAGACTTGCGGGAGGCGGAGGGCCGCCCTATGATGAAGTCATGCAGAAGCGCGTGGAAAAGCTCGAGGAGGATGTCGCCACGATCAAGGCCGACCTGGCCGTGATCAAGGCCACGCACGCCACCAGGGCGGATATCGCTGAGACGAAAGCATCGATCATCATGTGGGTCGTCAGCGCCGTCTTCGTCGCGCAACTGCTGCCTGCCGTCCTGAAGATATATCTGCCGCATTGAAAACAAAAAAGCCGCCGGCTCGGCGCCGGCGGCTTGGTCTCTTTCGGAGAGCGTTGCTTAGAACGTGTGACGCAGGCCCAGGTTGAAGGCCGCGTCGCCGCTGCCCACCTCGTTGTTGTTGCCCACCGTGTAGCCGGCACCGTTCTTGTTCTTGATCTTGGCGTAGGCCGTGTAAGCGCTGGTGCGCTTCGACAGTGCGTACGAGTAGCCGACTGCCCACTGGTGCGCATCCTGGTTGAAGCGGGTCTTGTCGTTCTTGTTCATGTACGAAGCCATGACCGTGCCGTTGCCCAGCGGTGCCGTCAGGCCGATCAGCGCGTCGTTGCTGTCCGTCGAGGCGGTCGGCGCCACTTTCAGGCCGTAGGCGTTGGCGACCGGGATCGGGGCGCTGTTCGGACCCTTGTCCCACTCGTAGGCGGCGAACAGTTTGACGACCTTGAAGTCGTAGTTGGCGGCCAGCAGCGTGTTCTTGCCGTCGTCACGGTTCACGGCGGCGGCGGTGCCGGTAGCGGCCGTGTCGTTGTTGCGGTTGCTGTGCACCAGGCGCACGTTCAGGCCGTTGCCCGTGTAGGCCAGGCCCACGGAGAACAGGCGGCCGGCCGTGTTGTCGCCCGCCTGCTCGCCCAGCGCGTACAGGCCGTCCACGGTGAAGCCGGAGAAGCTCGGCGTCTGGTAGACGATGGCGTTGCTGACGCGGGTGTTGACGCCGCCGGCCGGGAACAGGTTCTTGATGCTGCCGGCGTAGCCGGCGCCGAACGGGTCGGCCACCTGGCTCATGGCGTTGTACAGCGGGTTGTACTGGCGGCCGACCGTCAGCGTACCCAGCGTCTTGCTTTTCAGGCCGACGAACGCCTGGCGGTTGAACAGCGTGTTGGTGCTGTCCAGGGTGCCGTCATCGATCTTGTAGCCCGACTCCAGCGTGAAGATGGCCGACAGGTCGCCGCCAAGGTCCTCGACACCGCGGAAACCGATGCGCGACTGGCTGCCGATGCCACTGGTCACCTTCGTCACGTCGCCACCAGCGCCGCCCGTTTCGCGGACGATACCGGCATCGACGATACCGTAGATCGTGACATTCGATTGAGCGTGGGCGGTAACTGCTGCGAAGCTGCCGGCGAGAATTGCGGCCAGAGTAAGTTTTTTCACTTGATGTTCTCTTATTGAAGTTTCAGGTTGAGGCACCGACAACACGTCAAATCCGCGTGCCGGACGCCGTGGATCTACCGCGGCGTATGTTGCCTTCCAAATGCTTCAACAATATGACATCGACAATTTGTTGCTGCGACACAACGAACCGTAGTGCTTCGATATGCTTACTTCAGGCGTCCGGTCAGCAGCCAATAGTGGTCGTTGCGACGCACGCGGATCTCGCGCACGGCGCCGGCGAATTTCTTGCGCAGGTAGCTGTCAGTCGGGAAATTCTCCATGACTTCGAAGCGCTCGCTGCCCACCTGGCGCAGCTGGAACGTGTTCCCTTCCAGGTCCGTGCGCGCCGTCACCGTGGTGCTGCCTTCCACATAGCAGTTGTCCACCAGGACCAGCAGCACGTCCTTGCCCAGCTGCGCGCGCAGGTGCGCCAGGTATTTTTCCGCCTGCTCGCGGCGCACGTGCGACCACCAGCCAGCGGCAAACACGGCCGTGTACTGGCCGACGGCTGCCGGCAGGTCGAACGCATCGCCCTGAGCGTACGTCGCGTTGTCCGGGGTTTCCTCGCGGGCCAGCGCCAGCAGCGTCTCGTTGATGTCGATGGCGTGCACCGAGTCGGCCGATGCGGCGATGCGCCGCGTCCAGTACCCCGTGCCGCACGCCAGCTCCAGCACGGTGTGGCCGTCCAGCAGGTCGGCAACGCGCTCGGCAATCGCTTCCAGGTCGTCCTGGCGCTCCGGCTCGTTGTAGGCGTTTTCCAGTTCGGCCGCGGTGTTGGTGTAGTAAGTATTCAGGTCTTGGTTGATCATTACAGCTCGTAGTTCTCGTGTTCGCCCCGCATCGCCTGCTCGATCAGCTTGCGGTTCAGTGTCGGGGCCAATAATTCGATAAAGGTATATATATAGGAGCGCAGATATGCGCCCTGCTTGACGGCCACGCGCGACACATTCATGCCGAACAGGTGGCCCACGGAGATTGCCCGCAGATTGCGGTCGCGCTCCGCGTCGAACGCCATGCCGGCAATGATGCCGATGCCCATGCCCAGCTCCACGTACGTCTTGATGACGTCCGCGTCGATGGCTTCCAGCAGCACATCCGGCTTCAGGCCGCGCAGAGAGAATGCATGGTCGATCTTGCTGCGCCCGGCAAAGGCGCTGTCATAGGTGATGACGGGGAACGCGGCGATCTCTTCCAGCGTTACCGACTTCGACTTGAGCAGCGGATGATCCGGCGTGACGACCACGACGTGCTCCCACTGGTAGCACGGCAGCGTGACGAGGTTGTCGACGCCGGCGATCGATTCCGTGGCGATCGCCAGGTCGGCCTGGTCGCGCTGCACCATTTCCGCGATCTGGCGCGGATTGCCTTGCAATAAAGACAACCGAACCTTCGGGAACTTCACCATGAACGCCTGGACGACCTTCGGCAGCGTATAGCGGGCCTGGGTGTGCGTGGTGGCGATCGTGAAGCTGCCGCTGTCCTGGGCGGCGTATTCCTTGCCGATGCGTTTCAGGCTGTCGATCTCCTGCATGATCAGCTCGACGGACTCCAGCACAAGGCGGCCCGGCTCCGTCAGGCCACGGATGCGCTTGCCATGGCGGGTAAAGATATCCACACCCAGCTCTTCCTCCAGCTCGATGATCGCCTTGGACACGCCCGGTTGCGACGTGAACAGCGCCTTGGCGGCATCGGTCAGGTTGTAGTTCTGGCGTACGGCTTCCCGTACGAAGCGGAGTTGGTGAAGGTTCATTGGCGTCCCGGCTGGTAAGCCGTTATTTTACGCGCAAGCTTATGCTCCATACGCATATAAGCAAATAAAGACTAAGTCGTTTGGAATAAAGCGTGAGTTTATTACCATGGGCGTACTTTGGGGAAGCTTTCATGCCCTGCGAGCCATCAACAGGATCGACATGTACCAATACGACCAATATGACCATCTCATCGTGCGCGAACGCATCGCGCAGTACCGCGACCAGGTACAGCGCCGCCTCGGTGGTGAGCTGACGGAAGAGGAATTCCTGCCGCTACGCCTGCAGAACGGCCTGTACATGCAGCGCCATGCCTACATGCTGCGCATCGCCGTGCCCTATGGCCTGCTGGCCTCGAAACAGATGCGCATGTTCGCGCACATCGCGCGCAGGTACGACCGTGGCTACGGCCACTTCACGACGCGCCAGAACATCCAGTTCAACTGGATCGAGCTGGAACAGACGCCGGACATCCTCGCCGAACTGGCCTCTGTCGAGATGCATGCGATCCAGACGTCGGGCAACTGCATCCGTAACGTCACCGCCGACGAATTCGCCGGCGTGGCGGCCGACGAAATCGTCGATCCCCGTCCATATGCCGAAGTGCTGCGTCAGTGGTCGACCTTCCACCCGGAGTTCATCGCCCTGCCCCGCAAGTTCAAGGTCGCGATCAACGGCGCCCTGGAGGACCGCGCAGCGATCGCCGTGCACGACATCGGCCTGACGGCGGTGCGCAACGAGGCCGGCGAGATCGGCTTCAAGGTCATGGTCGGCGGCGGCATGGGCCGCACGCCGATCCTGGGCAGCGTGATCCGCGAGTTCCTGCCGCGCGAACATCTGCTGACGTACACGGAAGCGATCATGCGCGTGTATAACCAGTACGGCCGCCGCGACAACAAGTACAAGGCGCGCATCAAGATCCTCGTGAAAGCCATCGGCATCGAGGAATTCGCGCGCCAGGTCGAAGAGGAATGGGCCGACCTGAAAGGCAATGCCGAGACGCTGACCCTGGAAGAGATGGAGCGCATCATCGCCTACTTCCAGCCGCATTCGTATGCGACGCTGCCGGCCATCGATCCGCTGGCGGAACACGCCGACAACAAGGCCTTCGCCAACTGGCTGAAGCGCAATGTCAAGCCGCACAAGGTGCCCGGCTACGCGGCCGTCGTGCTGTCGCTGAAGAAAACCGGCGTGCCGCCGGGCGACGCCACGGCCGAACAGATGGACTTCATGGCCGACCTGGCCGACCGCTACAGCTTCGGCGAACTGCGCGTCACGCACGAACAGAACATCGTGCTGGCGGACGTGGAACAGCGCCAGCTGTTCAAGCTGTGGCAGGAAGCCAAGGCACACGGCCTGGCCACGCCGAACATCGGCCTGCTGACCGACATGATCTGCTGCCCGGGCGGCGACTTCTGCTCGCTGGCCAACGCAAAATCGATTCCGATCGCCGCCGCCATCGCGGAGCGCTTCGACCACCTCGACTTCCTGCACGATATCGGGGAGATCGAACTGAACATGAGCGGCTGCATCAACGCCTGCGGCCACCACCACGTGGGCCATATCGGGATCCTGGGCGTCGACAAGGACGGCAGCGAATGGTATCAGGTGTCGATCGGCGGCGCGCAGGGCAACCACTCCGCCATCGGCAAGATCATCGGCCCGTCGTTCTCGGCGCAGCAGATGCCGGAAGTGATCGGCCGCCTGCTGCAGGTGTATGTGCGCGAACGCCTGGAACACGAACGCTTCATCGACACGGCGCAGCGCCTCGGCATCGCCCCATTCAAGGAACATGTTTATGCCACGCCGATCGCCACTGCCGGCCGCCTGGTAGGAGAAGACGAATATGCCTGATCAACGCATCATCAAGGGCCGCGAGATCGTGGCCGACGACTGGACCCTGCTGCGCCTCGCCGAAGGCGTCGACGCCGCGACGGTCGACGTCCCGCCTGGCAAGGTCATCGTGCCCCTGAAAACCTGGCAGGCGCAAAAAGGTACGCTGGCGGCCCGTGCCGACATCGGCGTCTGGCTCGCGCCGGACGAGCGCCCCGAAGAACTGAAGGGCGAGCTGGACAGGTTTGGCGTCATCGCCATCGACTTCCCGAAGTTCACGGATGGCCGCGGCTACTCGCTGGCCTACAACCTGCGCATGCGCCTCGGCTACACGGGCGAACTGCGCGCCATCGGCGACGTGCTGCGCGACCAGCTGTTCCAGATGAAGCGCTGCGGCTTCGATGCCTATGCCACGCGCCCGGACCGCAGCATCGAGGATGCGCTGAAAGGCCTGACCGTGTTTTCGGAAACGTACCAGGCATCCGTCGACGAGCACCGTCCGCTGTTCCGCCGTGCCGCCCGTAACACGCCCGCCGAACACAAAGACGTTGGCGCGGGCATCTGAGGACAACGCCATGAGCAACCTGGATACGCTGGTCGCCGACACGCTGCAAACGCTCGAACGCATCGCGGCCGAATACTCGCCGGCCGTCTTTGCCTCCAGCCTGGCGGCCGAGGACATGGTACTGACGGACCTGATCCTGAAGAACCGCCTGGGTATCGGCATCTTCTCGCTGGAGACGGGCCGGCTGCACAAGGAAACGCTGGCCATGCTGGACAAGGTCAAGGAACGCTATGGCTACGACATCGCGCTGTTCCGCCCGCAGCAGGAAGCGGTGGATGGCTACGTAACGCAGCATGGCCTGAACGCCTTCTACGACAGCGTGGAGATGCGCCGCGAATGCTGCCGCATCCGCAAGGTCGAACCGCTGGGGCGCGCCCTGGCTGGCAACAAGGCCTGGATCACGGGCCAGCGCCGCGCGCAAGCGGCCACCCGTTCCAGCCTCGCGGTGCACGAGGACGACCCGGCCCACCTGATGGACAAGTTCAATCCGCTGGCCGACTGGTCGGAACAGGATGTGTGGGATTACCTGCGCATCCACGACGTGCCGGTCAACGCGCTGCATGCGCAAGGCTTCCCGTCGATCGGCTGCGAGCCCTGCACCCGCGCGATCGAGCCTGGCGAGGACGTGCGCGCCGGCCGCTGGTGGTGGGAGAATCCCGAGTCGAAGGAATGCGGGCTGCACGTCGTTGACGGCAAACTCATACGCATCAAATCCGTGGCCGCTTAGCGTGCCGGATAAGCGGATCACATCGAAGAAAGACACTATGAACGCACCTGACATTACCGCCGACGGCATCCTGGGCGAACTCAACGCGCGCCACCTGGACGCACTGGAATCGGAAGCCATCCACATCCTGCGCGAAGTCGCGGCCGAATGCAGCAACCCTGCCCTGCTGTTCTCGGGCGGGAAGGACTCGGTCGTCCTGCTGCGCCTGGCCGAGAAGGCTTTCCGCCCCGGCAAATTCCCGTTTCCGCTGGTGCACATCGATACGGGCCACAACTTCGCCGAAGTCATCGAGTTCCGCGACCGCCGCGTGGCTGAACTGGGTGAGCGCCTGATCGTCGGTTTGGTCGAAGAGTCGATCAGGAAAGGCACCGTGCGCCTGCGTAATCCGCAAACGGATTCGCGCAATGCCGCCCAGGCCGTGACGCTGCTGGAGACGATCGCCGAACACGGCTTCGACGCCTGCATCGGCGGCGCCCGCCGCGACGAGGAAAAGGCCCGCGCCAAGGAGCGCATCTTCTCGTTCCGCGACGAATTCGGCCAGTGGGATCCGAAGGCGCAGCGCCCCGAACTGTGGGACCTGTATAACACCCGCGTCCACCCGGGCGAGAACATGCGCGTGTTCCCGATCTCGAACTGGACGGAGCTGGACGTGTGGCAGTACATCGCCCGCGAACAACTGGCGCTGCCGTCGATTTACTTCGCGCACGAACGCCAAGTCATTGCGCGCAACGGCCTGCTGGTGCCCCTGACGGACCTGACGCCGCCGCGCGAAGGCGAAGCGGTGGAGACGCAGGTGGTGCGCTTCCGCACCGTTGGCGACATCTCGTGCACGTGCCCCGTGTCGTCCGACGCGGCGGACGTGGCGGCGATCATCGCAGAGACGGCCGTCACGCAGATCACTGAACGGGGCGCCACGCGGATGGACGACCAGACCTCCGAAGCCTCGATGGAAAAACGCAAGAAAGCGGGATACTTCTGATGAACGCCATGAACGAAAACCTGTCGCAGCGCTCCCTGCTGCGCTTCATCACCGCAGGCTCCGTCGACGACGGCAAGAGCACCCTGATCGGCCGCCTGCTGTTCGACAGCAAGGGCATCTTCGCCGACCAGCTGGCGGCTGTCTCGCGCGCCAAGCACAAACGCACCGTGGGCGACACGATCGACCTGTCGCTGCTGACGGACGGCCTGGAAGCGGAACGCGAACAGGGCATCACCATCGACGTGGCCTACCGCTACTTCGCCACGCCGAAGCGCAAGTTCATCATCGCCGACACGCCGGGCCACGAGCAGTACACCCGCAACATGGTGACGGGGGCTTCGACGGCCGATGCGGTCATCATCCTGATCGACGTGTCGAAGGTGAAGCTGCACGACGACGGCAGCGTGGACTTGCTGATCCAGACCAAGCGGCACTCGACCATCGCGCACCTGCTGCAGATCGAGCACGTCGTGGTTGCCGTCAACAAGATGGACCTGGTGAACTACGACCGCACCGTGTACGAACGCATCGTCAAGGCCTATCAGGCATTCGCGCAGACGCTGGGGCTGAAGGACATCACCGCCATTCCGCTGTCGGCCCTGTCCGGCGACAACGTCGTCGAGCGCGGCACGAACCTGGACTGGTACGAAGGCCCGACCCTGATCGAGCTGCTCGAATCGCTGTCCGTCTACGACGAGGCGCACAGCGCGCCGCTGCGCTTCCCGGTGCAGCTGGTGGCCCGTCACAACGGCCACGAAGCCAACGACTTCCGCGGCTACATGGGCCGCATCGAATCGGGCAGCGTGTCCGTCGGCGACGAACTGGTCGTGCAGCCTTCGGGCCACAAGGCCACCGTCAAGGACATCGTCACGTTCGACGGCAGCCTGGCGACGGCCAGCGCCGGCCAGTCGGTCACCATCGTGCTGAACGAATACGTGGACGTTTCGCGCGGCGATGTCCTGTCGTCCGCCGCCCAGCCGGCCACGCTGCTGAAACAGGTCACGGCCGATGTCTGCTGGCTGTCCGAGGAACCGCTGGACCTGCGCCGCAAATACTGGATCAAGCACGGTACGAAGCAGACGGCGGCAAAGATCGCCAAAATCGACTCGATCCTTGACATCAATACGCAGCAACGGCACGATGCGGATGCGTTGAAGCTGAACGACGTGGCGCGGATCGCGCTGACCGTGCAGCAGCCGCTGGCAGCGGATGCCTATACCGACATCCGCGCCACCGGCGCCTTCATCCTGATCGATGAAGTCACGCACCAGACGGTGGCCGCGGGGATGATCCGGCTGGCCGACGCATAACCCAGCCCGGAGAGTCGATGGCAGCAGTCGGAAAAGTCTATCTTGTGGGTGCCGGTCCCGGCGCCCGCGACCTGATCACCCTGCGCGGCGCCCGCATCCTGGGCGAAGCGGACGTGGTGCTCTACGACGCTCTCGTGACGGAAGAAATGCTGGACCTGTGCCACCAGGCTGTCCTGATCTCCGTCGGCAAGCGGGCCGGCCAGCGCTCGGCCGACCAGAATGCCATCAATGCCCAGCTGATCGAATGCGCGCGGCAGTACGGGCGCGTAGTTCGGTTGAAAGGCGGCGACCCGATGCTGTTCGGCCGCGCCGACGAGGAACTGTCGGCGCTGGAAGCACACGGCATCGACGTCGAAATCGTGCCCGGCATTACGACGGCCGTCGCCGCGGCAGCCGCCACCCGGCAGCCCCTGACCAAGCGCGGCGTCGCCCGCAGCGTGGCCTTCTTCACCTCCAGCACGGCGCCGGCCCACCCGGACGAGCCGGCAATTCCCTCCACCGACACGCTGGTGCAGTACATGGGCGGGCGCGAAGCCATCGCCACCGCGCAGCGCCTCCTCGACGCGGGCCGCCGGCCCGAGACGCCCGTGGTCGTCATCGAAAACGTCAGCCGCCCCGACCAGCACATCAGCCGGATCACGCTGGCCACGCTGGCGCACGGTCTGGACGCCCGCCATGGGCCCGTCCTCGTGATGCTGGGCGAAGCGATGGCGGTCCGGCCCAACCAGCCACTGTAAAGCCTGCACCGGCCAGCTGTGCTCATCCGCACATGCTGCCCGGCAGCGCTCCTCGTATAATCGGGCTATACCAATAGCGGCAGGGGCTTGAACCCCGTCGGAAGATACGAAAGAGCGCCCATGAAAGCCGATCCTGAATCACAGCAGGAGGTCACCGATCGTCCCGACATGCCGGACGACGGCGACTTTTCCGATATGCTCAGCGAGATGCGCATCCTGCTGCCCGGCGCGCAGATGCTGTCCGCCTTTCTCATTGTGCTGCCGTTCAATGGCGGCTTCCGCCAGATCGTCCAGTCGGAAAAATACGTATTCCTGGCCACCTTCTTCTTTGCCCTGTCCAGCCTGATCCTGCTGAGCGCCCCGGCCGTACAGCACCGCATCATGCGGCCGTTGAAGAACCGCGAGCGTTTCAAGTGCTTTGCCACGCGGCAGATCGTCGCGGGCGCGTTCGCGCTCGGCATCGCACTGGTGCTGGGGACCAACCTGGTGATTTCGGAGGTGTTCGGTCACAACGTCGGGCTGATTGCCGCCGGCGTGATGGGGACGATCGTCGTGGTGACGTGGTGGCTGCTGCCGTTCTGGATCAGGCAGAAGAAGCGGATCTGAACGGGGTTGAACCCCCGGGACAGGCGCCCTGAGGGCACCCGTCCGACCGCCTCCCTTACGCTCAGGAGGTCATGCGTTCCCAGCCGTGACGCACGGCGTCCTTGAACTTGTCCCATGCGGACGTGGGGTTATGGCTCTCCCAGTTGCTGCGCAACGTCGTTTCCGAATCCTCCCACGAACGGCCGCGGTAGGAGTCCGAGCCGCGCATCGAGGCGCCGTAGCGATAGGCCGGTGCGTACTCGTCGAACGTGCCGCCCATGCTGGCGAAGTTCGTGCTCCAGTGGCCGCGATAGTAGTCGTCATCCACGCCGTTGTCGCCCATGCCACCCAGCTGTTGCACGTCCACCTCCGTGCTGCGCAGCGTGTCGGCGATCTGGTCGGTGCGCTGCGACACTTCCTTGCCGACGACGACTTCCTCCACGACGCGGGCGGTCTTCTGCACGACGGCTTCCTCGGCGTTTTCGCGCAGCTCGAAAGACGTCTCCTGGAAAGCGCCCACCTGCGATGGATCGATCTGGCGATCCACCGGACGGCGTTCCACGTTGACGTGCTCCTCGCGCAGGCTGACGCTTTCCTGCACCGGCGTTTCGACCAGGCGCTGGTAGATGCGCACGCCGCCCCGCTGGACCATGCGCTTGCCCACTTTCAGCTCTTCCTGCATTACCGGGATCACCTGGGACTCGGCCTCGGCGCGTTGCATCGAGCCCGTGTCCGACAGGCCCTGTTGCGAGCCGCCTTGCAGCAGCGCACCGCCATCGCTTTGCAGGCGGTCGTTCTGCAGGCCGGAGCTCTGCAGGGTGTCGCTCTGCAGGCTGGCGCCCTGGGAAGCGCCCATCTGGCTCGTGCCGCGCATCGATTCCGCACCCGTCCAGCCGCTGGCCTGCCACTGCGTCTTGTACTCGTCGATATCGGTCGGACCGAAGCCTTCCACGATATCGGCGGCGCGTTCCACCTCGTCCTGCGTGGCGGTCTGCACCGTCAGCACGACATTGCCGCGGTTGATGGCCTCGCCGTAGACGACGCGTTCGTCGTCGTCGCCGAACAGGTTGCTGAAGAAGTGTTTGATGCTGTCGCCGATGGATCCGTCGTGGGATGTGCTTGCGCTGGTGCCCGTGGCGGCGGAGGTGCTCATCGTGGACGATGCCTGCGCGGCGACCTGCACCGAGTCCGCATCGATGCCGGCGCTGATCAGTGCGTTCCGCGCGTTATCCGCGTCCGCACGGTTGTCGAATACGGCTGCTAAGGTATGGCTCATGATCGTTGCTCCTCTTCGTGTGATGGATGACGACCGCCCGCGGCGCCGTCGTCGAACGCTTCAACGCGTACGTCTTCGACCCGCAACGGGACGGTCTCCCTGTGCTCGTGCTGCTTGCGTACTCTGGTGATATGGAGCTCTTCCCGGATCCGGTAGCGCTTTTCCACCACCAGGATTTCTTCAAGTACCGGAACGACAAGAACGTCGCCCTCGTAACGGGATGGCGGCGCTTCCGCCACCACCCGGTCGACGGGGACACGCTGGACGTCCACCGTTTCGTGCCACAGCACTTCCCGGATCTCCTCGGGCTGCTCCGTGACAGTTTTGCTCACGCGTACGCCGCGGCCCGTATCGACGACACGGGTCGTTACTTGCGCCTCTTCGCGCGTGACGGGCACGGCAATGCCGGCCGCGGAGTCGGCGATCACAGCAGGTGTCGCCGGGTCGGCCACGCCCGCCGTCCCGGGTTCCAGGTCTTTATTCATAAGACAACAGTCTAGGGCGACCCGCGCGGGAGGGGCGCCAGCTTGCCTCAACGCTACAATTTGAATTCGACGAGGCTGGTCCGGTGGCGGAGCGGCTTGTAGAATACGCCCTTTGCACGACGCATCAATCGAGGGATCATGGGACAAGCACACGACATACTGGAACGGGCCCGCAAGGCAAGGCTGGAAAACAGGTACGAAGACGCGCTGCGCGACCACCTGTGGTTCCACGAGAACGCACTGGCGGTGGAGCCCGGCATGGCGGGCGTGCGGCTGTCGTTCGCACTGCGCGACTGGATCTACCTGGCCGAGCAGTTCCCGCTGGCACGGCGTGCGCTGCAGGGCCTGCGCGACCGTGACACGGCGCGGCTGCTGAACGGCGCGGAGTCGCGCGAACTGTTCCGCGACATCGGCGCCATCAACGGTGCGCTGGGCGAGGAACGCGCCACGCATGAACTGTTCGTGCAGATGGATATCCAGATGCCGGCGCTGGCGCAGCAGTGCGCCGACCTGGCGCTGCCGGCGCTTGTCGCGGCCGAGGATTTCGCCCTGGCGCGGCGCTACCTGCCGGAGCCGCTGGCCCGCGTGCAGACGCTGGCGGCACACCTGAACGCCTATACGGAACAACTGGCAAAAAGCGGCAGCACGTCTTCCGCGCCGGCGCTGCTGGCGACGGTGCTGAACTATGCGAAGGAAGTACGGATGGTCGCTCTGGTGCTGGCACGCCAGGACGAGGAAGACGCCGCCCAGCAGGTCATGACGGCGGCGCTGGACGAGCTGCAATCGCCCGCACTGCGCGACGCCGTGCAGCGCGAGTTCGATACACCGGGTGCAACGATTGCCGCGATGGTGGCGCATGCGCGTGGGGAGCAGGCCGGGCAGTAATTTCTGGGGACTGCGCCTGCGGACTTGCGCCGGCGGTCGCAGCCCGACGCTGCACGTCGGGAACGGCCTCCCCCTGTCAGGTCCGGGAGGTTCCGATGGCGGCGTCAGTCCCCAGTACCGTCGCGTCCCATTCGCCGCGGCTCCGCCGCGCCAGCAGCAGGCATTCACCACCACCCGGCGCGGCCGCGACGAGCGTTCCGGCCTCGTCCCACAAGGCGCTGCGTCCCGCACACTGCCAGCCGCCGCTCGGACCACCGTAGTTGGCCACCAGCACCGGCAGCGCATGCGTTGCCGCATGCGCCTGCAACAGCGCCGCATCGGCGGTGTAACCGGCTTCCGATACCAGCACGCTGGCCGCATACAGCTGCGCGCCAGCCTGCGCGGCCGCCGCCGCATGGCTGGCGTGGCCGATCTCGGCACAAACCGCCAGCGCCACGTGCGCTCCTTCGACCGTCAGCGCAGCGCCGCCCCGCCCGCACGCGAATGCCGCTTCCTCGCCGCCATGCAGGTGCTGCTTGGTGTAGACCTGCGTGCCGCCGTCCGGCAGGAAGGTCAGCGCGGCAATCAGGGGCAACCCATCGCCATGACGCAACGGCGCGCCGGCGACGATGAAGATCCCTTCGCAGCGGGCGGCGTCGCGCAGTGGATCGAGCCGGACATCGTCCGGCGCCAGCGCCAGCTCGCGCGCCAGCTCGGGTTCATAGCCGGTCAGGGAAAGTTCGGGGAACACGATCATGCGGGCGCCATGCCGGGCTGCGATGGCGGCCAGCACGACGTGGCGTGCCACATTGGCGGCGATATCGCCTTTCAGGACGACGGTCTGCGCGGCAGCGAAGGGAGGCAGATCGGGCCGCAAATGCGGCGCCATCACGCGGCGCCCGTCAGGGCCCCGACGCAATAGTCGCCGATCGCCTGCAGCACCGCGGGATTTTCGCCCGCTGCCTCGGCCACATGGATCGACAGCCCCGGATGGGCGGCGCGCAACTCGTCGACCATCAGCGGCAGGTCGCGCAGGACGTGGCCGCCCTGCCCCAGGAACACGGGCACGATCGTCAGCTGCGTCACGCCTTGCGCCACCAGCGCGGCAGCCCGTTCCGGCAGCCGCGGCTCCATCAGCTCCAGGAAGGCCAGCGACACGTCGACGTCCGGCGTGCGCGCGGCCACCAGGTCGCGCAGCCGCTCGAACGGCGCGGCCCAGCTGGCGGCGCGGGCGCCGTGGGCAAACAGAATCAGTGCTCTTGTGCTCATATGGTCCCTAATGTCGTTCGACCCAGTACAGCGTCCCCAACGCAAGCAGCAGGAAGATCACGCTTGGCATGATGGCGGTCACGAACGCGGGCAGCGACGACAGCAAACCCAGATGCGAGAACAGCGTATTAATCAGCAGGAATCCCACGCCGATCATGATGCCGATGAAGATCTTCAGGCTGACGCCGCCGCTGCGCGTATGCAGGTAGGCGAACGGCAGCGCCAGCGCCATCAGCACGAAAATCGCCAGCGGGTCGACCAGCTTCTTCCAGAACGCGATCTTGAAGCGTTCCGTCTGCTGGCGGTTCTCCTGCAGGTGGCGCGTGTAGACGGCCAGCTCGTTGGCCGACATCCGCTCCGGGTCCGACGCGGACACCGACAGGATCTTCGGCGTGATCTCGGAAACCAGGTCCTTGGTCGGGTAGCGCTGCGTGGCGACGACACCCGTCTCCTGCGCGAAGTTGTTCTGGGCGGTCGCCTCGCCTTTGAGCAGCGCCGGATTGCTGAAGTGGTTTTCCATGACGTCGTATAGCCGCCAGATGTTCTCGCCCTGGTACGTGCCCGTCTTCGCCACCGTCAGCGTGCGCAGGCGGAAGCTGTTGTCGAATTCATAGAGCTTGACGCCGACCAGCGTGCCATCCGGCCGCACTTCGCGCACATTGAAGAAGCGCGAGCCCAGCACCGTGCCGCGCAGTCCCTCGCTCTTGACGATGTCCTTGGTCCACAACCCCGAGCGGAACTCGGCCGACACCGTCGTGCCGCGCCCCGTCAGATGCAGGCGCTCCGCG
Organism: Pseudoduganella plicata; assembly: GCF_004421005.1. Taxonomy (NCBI): domain Bacteria; kingdom Pseudomonadati; phylum Pseudomonadota; class Betaproteobacteria; order Burkholderiales; family Oxalobacteraceae; genus Pseudoduganella; species Pseudoduganella plicata. The sequence continues at coordinate 5,386,517 of NZ_CP038026.1, read as the reverse complement.
ATCAGCGCCGTGCGCGGCGCGATCAGTTCGCCGAAGACGAAGGTGACGATGACCAGCACGATGCCGATCTTGAACAGCATCCAGCCCGCCGTGCGGGTGGACATGCCGGCCGCACGCATGATGGTGAACTCGGACGTGGACGCGAACTGCGCCATCGTGTAGATCGTGCCGATCAGCGCTGCCACGGGCATGACCTCGTACACGTGCTGCGGCACCATGACGATCACGTACAGGAACGCATCCGTGATCTCATAACCGTTCTTGCCCACGCCGGGCAGCTCGCTCGTCAGGTCCATGAACCCCAGGAGACCCAGGAACGCCAGCAGCACGAAGGCCACAGCCTGGAAGATCGAGACGGCAAAATAACGCTGCAGGACACTCATCGTGCGCCCCCCTTGCGGCGCAGGCCGGCCAGCAGCGCGCGCGGATGCCAGCGGTGGTTCACGTGCAGGCGCCATGCGAACATGGCCAGCACCGTGATGGCCGCAAGCAGGTGCAGCGGCCACCAGGCCATGTCGAAGCTGAACTTGCCCTTGCGGACACTCGCTTCCAGCATCTTGACGGTGTTGTTATAGGTGAAGAAGATCAGCAACGCGATGATCAGGTTCGTCGAACTGCCCGCGCGCGGATTGACGAAGCCCATCGGGATCGCCAGCAGCATCAGGATCAGGCACGTGATGGGCAGCGAGATGCGCCACAGCAGCTCGCCGCGCGCGCTGTTGGTGGGCAGCGCCATCAGCTCCAGCGTGGGGATGGCGTTCACCTCCCGCTTCGGATCGAGGTCCTGCACCTGTTGCGCCACGCGCATGCTGTAGCTGTCGAATTCCATGGTCTGGAAGTCCGCCTGGCCGGGCGTGCCCTGGTAGCGGCGCCCGTTCTTCAGCACCAGGTAGCGGTAGCCGTTCGGCGCCGTCTCGATGACGCCTTCCTTGGCCACCACGACGGACGTGCCGCGCTCGTCGACCTGGTTGACGAACACGTTCTGCACGGAGGCCGTCTGGCCCGCGTTACCCTCGACGAAGAAGATGCGGTTGGTCGACGACGACTCCTTGAACTGGCCGGGCGAGACCTTCTGCAGGTCCTCGCGCTTGGCGAAGCGCTCCACGTATTCGGCGCTCATCTGCTTCGACCACGGCGTGGCGTAGAACGCCAGCACGCCCGTCAGCACGATGATGGGCAAGCCGAAACTGAGCACGGGCCAGATCCATTTCGTCAGGCTCTGGCCGGAGGCGAACCACACCACCATTTCGGAGTCGCGGTAGCTGCGCGTGACGGCCATCAGCACGGAAATAAAACTGGTGAGTATCAGCACGGTTGGCAGATAATTCAGGGCCGCGAAACCGATCAGCGCGAGCACGTCGGAGGATGCCACCTTGCCGCCCGCGGCCTTGCCCAGGATGGAAATCAGGGTCCACGTGACGATGATGGTAAACAGCACCGTGAAGGTAGCCCCTGCGGAGCTGGCCAGCTCGCGCCTGAGGGCACGTTGAAAAATCATTCGAAGTTTATAATTCGGTTAGCAGTGAATTGAAGTTGCAGCAGAAGTTACAACAGAAGTTACAACGAATACCGCGCGGGCCGCGTTCAAGAGACGCGCTCCACGCCAGCCCCCAAGGCATACCTACGGAGAACCAAATGGACTTTAGCATAAAAGCATTCGACACAAAGAACACCATCACGTCGGCCAAGACCGGCTGTGTCGCAGTGGCTGTTTTCGAAAACAAGAAGCTCTCGCAAGCGGCCCAGTCCCTGGACGCCAGCGGCGAAATCACGGCCGCGCTGAAGACCGGCGACATCTCGGGCAAGCCCGGTTCGACGCTGATGCTGCGCGGCGTAACCGGCGTCGCGGCGGAGCGTGTCCTGCTGGTGGGCCTGGGCAGCGTTGAAGGCGTAACGGAAAAAAGCTTCACGGGCGCCGTGCAGGCTGCGGTCAAGGTATTCGCCACCCTCGGCGCGACGGATGCCATTATCGCACTACCGATGACGGAAGTGAAAGAGCGCGACGTCAACTGGGCCATCCGCACGGTGGTGCAGGTCGCCCGTGACAGCGTCTACCGCAGCGACGCGCAGAAGTCGAAGAAGGACCCGGTGCCGACGGGCGTGCGCAAGCTGGCCCTGGCCGTGCCGAACAACGCAGGCACGAAGCTCGCCCTGGCACAGGCCATCGCGATTGCCAACGGCATGCAGCTGACGAAGGATCTGGGCAACCTGTCGCCGAACATCTGCACGCCGACCTACCTGGCCGAAACGGCGAAGAAGCTGGGCAAGGATTACAAGTTCAACGTCGAGGTGCTGGAGCGCAAGCAGCTCGAAGCGCTGAAGATGGGCAGCTTCCTGTCCGTCACGAACGGCAGCGAGCAGCCGCCGAAGTTCATCGTCATCAAGCACATGGGCGGCAAGCCGAAGGATGCGCCGGTCGTCCTGGTCGGCAAGGGCATCACGTTCGACACGGGCGGCATCTCGATCAAGCCGGGCCCCGGCATGGACGAAATGAAGTACGACATGTGCGGCGCCGGCTCCGTGCTGGGCACCTTCCGCGCCATCGGCGAACTGGGCCTGAAGCTGAACGTCATCGGCATCGTGGCCGCCTGCGAGAACATGCCGTCCGGCCGCGCCACCAAGCCGGGCGACATCGTCACGTCGATGAACGGCCTGACCATCGAAATCCTGAACACGGATGCCGAGGGCCGCCTGATCCTGTGCGACGCGCTGACCTACGCCGAGCGCTTCAACCCGGCCGTCGTCGTCGACGTCGCCACGCTGACGGGCGCCTGCGTCGTCGCCCTGGGCCACCACAACAGTGGCATCTTCACGCGTGACGACGACCAGCACAACGCGCTGGCCGACGAGATCACGAGCGCCGGCAAGCAGTCGGGCGACACCGTATGGCGCCTGCCGATCGGCGAGCAGTACAACGAGCAGCTGAAATCGAACTTTGCCGACCTGGCCAACATCGGCACCCCGGGCGGCGCGTCGTGCACGGCGGCCGCGTTCCTGGAAAACTTCACCCGCAAGTATCCATGGGTCCACGTGGACATCGCCGGCACGGCCTGGAGATCGGGCGGCAACAAGGGCGCCACCGGCCGTCCGGTGCCGATGCTGACCAGCTTCCTGATCAACCGCACGTAAGCGTCGGCCGGTCACAAACAAAAAAGCCGTCCGGTTTGCGCCGGACGGCTTTTTTTGCGACCGCTTTCTATTGCGACGACGTTTTCATCTGCCTGTACAGCTGCCAGGCCATCGCCCCCAGCACGCCCAGCCCGGCCAGCAGTGCCGCCCACAGCGCGGCCTTGCGGTAGCGCGACGATGCGGCCGCCTCCTCCGCGCTGCTTGCTTGTGCGCCCGCGGCTGCCGGCGTGGCCTGCTCCGGCCCGGCCGTCACCAGCTCGGCCTTGCTCACTTCCGCGGGCGACAGGCCGGGCGCGACCTGGGCGATATCGCGGCTGGCCGCCTGCGCCTTGTCGCGGCCGTAAGCCAGCGTGTAGGGGCCGTGGCCATTGGCCAGGAAGACCAGCGTGGCCGGGGCCCAGCCCAGCCTCAGTTCCGGCTTGCTGTCCGTGGGCGCCAGCGGGCGGATCACCCAGTGCGGCTGATGCGTCGGCTCGATGGACAGGTCGCCCGAGCGGCGCTCGCGTCCGCCCTGTTCGATGCGGTAGAAGGTCGCCTGCAGCGACGGGCTGAATTGCCACGTCGTGCCCCGGCGGCCTTTCACTGCCGGCAGCTCCGTATAACGCCCCAGCTCCACAGGCAGGCTGACGTTGCGCTCGCCGATCTGCAGACCGATACGCTGGACGGGAATCGCGACGGACGATAGGTACATCCACTCGCCGGGATTCCTGCCCGGGCGCGCCGGCAGCACGAGCGTTTCCAGCGGCGCGACCTGTCCTGTATAGCGCACCGCTTCGGCTGTGACGCCGGCGAACTGGAGCGGCCGGCCTTCCAGCCAGCGGATACGGGCATAGCGGAATGCGCGCGGTTCGAATTCGACGCGGTCGGCGGCCAGTGCCGCGCCGTCGCCGCTGACCATCCAGCTGACGTGGCTCTGCGCTATTTCGCGCCATGTCTTCAGGTCGTCGCTCGTTTCCACGCTGACCAGCGCGTCGTAGCGCGGCGTGCCGGCGGGCAGCGTGAAGCGCAGCATGTCGAACGTGCCCTGCGCCGCCGGGTCCGCGCGCATGTCCAGCACCAGTGCCGACAGCGCAGCATCCTGGCGTGGCGCTGCGTGTGTGCCGACCGAGACGAGCGCGCCGTCGGCCGTGCGGCGGATGTCGATGGCGGTGGCGCCGCCCGCGGCCGGTTCGCCGAACACCGGGAACACGCGCACCGGCACCGTCTGCCGGCTGGCCTGCGACTCTTCGGCCGGTGCGCGCAGCGCGAACGGCAGCACGGTGCCGCGGCTGTCGAACACGCGCAGGTCGTCCAGCTGTGCGGAACGGGAATGCAGGTAGACGCTGGCCGGCAGCCGGTACTGCACCACGGCCTCGCGGCCGCTGGTGGACAGCGCCTGGCGGTAGGCGTAATCGGCCGCGCTGTCGGCGTGCGCCCACAGCGGCGCACCGGCCGCCAGCGCCAGCCCTGCCGGAACGAGGTATTTCATCATGCTGCTTCTCCGTCTTGCGTAGTGTCGGGTGCCGGCTTCTCCGTCGGGAACGGCGCCAGGTAACCGATGGCCAGCATCAGCAGGCCGACGCCGAGGAACGAGACAATGCGCTCCATGCTGCCGCTGCCGTCCAGGTCCACCAGGAACAGCTTGGCAACCACCAGTGCCAGGATGGCCGCGCCAGCCAGCCAGGAAGGGCGATGCACCCGGCGCACGGCAAAGCGCATCAGGATGAGCGCGGACGTGGCCCAGACCAGCGACAGCATCGCCTCGACGATGCGCGAGGCGAACAACGCCTGCGCCTCGTATGGCAGCGCCAGCACGTGCGACGCGGTGCGCAGCAGCATCAGGTTCAGCCAGCCGAAAGCGGCCGCGCCGCCAATCCAGCGCATGCGTACTTGCCACTGCCCCGCCAGTCCGGCGGCGCGCACCTGCGCCGCCACCAGCGCCGCAACGAAGGCGGTCGACAGGTCGACAGGGTTGAGCACGGGCACGTACGGCAATGGCGCCATCGTCCCGTCCTGCGTCAGGTTCCACAGGAAGACGTTGAGCAGGCACCAGGCCGTCCCCACCGGCAGCACCACGCGGCCATACCACGCGCCAAGCGGCGCGACGGGCCAGCGTCCGGTCCCCACGGCACGCAGCAGCCAGGCGATCGCGCCCATCTGCAGCCACAATGGCAGGCACAGGCCCCACAGGCCGGCAGCCTCCCAGCCTGCGGCGGCCAGCAGGTCGCGGTATTGTTCGGGACCGGCCAGCCAGCGTACCACCAGCCCATAGCCGGCCGGCCAGATCGCCAGCCACGGTCCGGCAGTGCGCAGCAGGTGCACGCCCTGCAGCGCCGCGCCGTGCAGCTTCCAGCCATTGCGGCGCCAGCCCGACAGCAGGAACTCGCCCACGGCCAGCAGGATGGCGAGGACGCCCCATGCCACCGGACCGAGCGTGCCACCGCCATACAGCACCACCAGCGCATCGGCCATCGTCATGCCCAGCCACAGCCAGCATGCGGCCGACAGCCAGCGCAGCTGCGGCCATGCCAGGCGCTGCGCGGCCCAATGCGCCAGCAGCGACGAGCCGGCGACACAGCAGGCATACGCCGGCCAGCGCCATGGCAGCCATGCGTAGGCGCCAACGCCGGAGATGTCGGCCAGCGCAGCGGCAGCAATGGTGAGCACGCCGCCGAACCACCATACCGCGCCCCAGCCCAGCATCAAGGTGGACCATCGGCGCCCGGCAACGTCGTCACCGCGCAGGCGCCAGGAACTGAACAGCGCACTGAAGGCGATCAACAGGATGGCGACGATGGGCTGGTCGGCCCAGCCGCCGATATCGGGCTGCAAGCGCCAGATCTCGAGCAGTTGCGCCAGCACGGCAAAGGCGGCCAGCAGCTGAATCAGGACGCCCACGCCGCGCGTGCCCGCGAGCCGCAGACGCGGACCGACCCTCACGACGGCGGCGCAGACCAGCAGCGCGGAGAAGGCCAGCAGCGCGCAGCGCAGCGTGCCGTCGCTGCGCAGGCCGATTTCGGACCAGGCGCCCACCAGCAGCGTCGCCGCCGTCAGCCACCACAGTCCCGCGCCAATCTGCTGGCTGGCCTGCGCCGTCGGGTTGTCGTGGTGGCGCTGGAATTGCCAGGCCATTGCGCCGGCGCTGGCCGCGAGGATCAGGAATCCCAGCCACACCCACGCGCCCACTGCCTGTTCCGGCGTCAGGCGCAATGTACTGACGAGGAACGCAAGCCATGCGCCGGCCTGCAACGCCAGTCCGAACATCCACGTCGAGCGACGCTTCATCTGCAGCCCGGCCCAGACGATCGCCGCGCCTTCGGCCGCCCACGCTGCGGACGTGGCGCGGCCGTCCAGCGCCATCGGTATCGCGATGGTGCCGAACAGGACGCCCATGGTCAGGAATGAAGTGACGAGCTGGCGGAAATGTTCGCCGCGGCGGCGCCACAGATACACGGCCAGCGCCGTGTAGTACAGGCCTGCCCCCAGCGCCGCGAAGGCGATACCGAAGGGGATGTCGCGCACCAGCGCGAACTGCAGCCCGGCGCCAACGACGGGAGTGCCCAGCACCAGGGTTGCGTCGACATACGGCTGCTTGCCGGCCTGCGAGGCGAACGCCAGCGAGATACCGGTATAGAACAGCACGAACAGCAGCAGGAACAGCTGCACGGACAGGTAATCGGCTGGCGTGTACGAGCGCACGGCCCAGAGGAAGCCGATGCCGAAGGTGAGGACGAAACCGGCCAGGTTGAGCGAGCGCCAGGTGCGCTTCATGGCGATGGCGAAGATGCCGGCGTTGAGCAGCGCGTAGTACGAGAACAGGCCGATATGGCTGCCGCCGCCTGTCGACGTCGCGATCGGCGCCGCGAACCCCGTCAGGATGCCGAACAGCGCCAGCCAGACGGCATTCTGCATGACGGCCAGCAGGCACGTAAACACCGTCAGCGCGAACAGTATTGCAAAAGCCGCGCCGCCCGGAATCAGGTCGTACAGGTGGAAGCTGCCGAAGGTGAGCAGCTCCAGGATGCCGATGGCGGCGCCCTGCACCGGCAGGCCGATGGAGCGCCGCGTGGTACGGATGCGCCAGCCCCAGCGCAGCAGGAAGACGTCGGCCAGCGCCACCGCGGCGATGCGCAGTTCGATCGGCACGACAATGCGGGTGGCGACATACTTGAGCAGGAAGCTCACACCGATCAGCAAGATGACGAGACCCAGCTTGGCGACGAGGTTGCCCGTGAACAGCCAGCGCCGGGCGGCATCGACCCAGGCAGGTGCCGCGATGGGCTTGCGCGGCGGGTACGGTGCGGACGGCGTGCGGGCGGCAGCGAGTTCCCACGGCTCTGGCGGGACCACCTTGTCGGCGCCGACAGGTTTCGCCGGCGCGGCAGCGCCTTCGGACCCTTCGGCAGATGCCGGAGGCGTGACTTGCGGCGGTGCGGGCGGCGGCTCGACCTTGACGGCAGCGGTAACCGCAGGCTTCGCCGCGGCGGCCAGACGCTCGCGCAATGGCTCCACAGGCGCGGTTGGCGTTATGACAGGAGAGGCAGCAGCAGTCGGAACGGCGGCAGCAGAGGCTGCAGCCGATGGCGCATACGACGGCTTGGCGACGGCGGGCTCGGGTCTGGCAGCGGGCGCCTCCGCGCCGGGCGGTACCGCAGGCCGCCTGGCCAGCTCGGTGATCTGCTCGCGCAGCTCATTGATTGCACGCTGCAATTGCGCGTTCTGGTGAGCCAGACGGGCCACTCGCATGCTCGCACGTAACGACAGCCACAACGGGGCCATGACCAGCGCGACAGCGGCCAGTCCCCAAAAAAAGAATTCCATGCGCCCCTTCTATGGCGTGTCAGTAAATGACCCCGCCACCGGTAGGCGCTGGCGGAGTGGTTGGCGCCTCGGGCGTGTTGCGCTGCCCAGGCTGCTGTCCCCGCCGCAGGACCACCGTCAACGTCTGCGGGTAATCGAACCCCGCCCCCGTCTGCCGGTCGATCAGCTGTCCCGCGCCGGCCGTGAGCAGGATATTGCCCCAGCGGGATGCGTTCTGTTTCGGCCCGATCTGGTCATAGGCCCAGATATCGTCCTTGCGGCAGTCGACCGTCAAGGGCTGCGTGCTCTTGCGGATCTGGACCCTGCCGGGCGAGGTGACGAACCAGCGGCCCGCGTCGTTCGACAGCACGCAGCCGATCCCGGCCACCTGCTGGTGGTCGAGCACGGTCATCACCATCACGTATTGTTCCGACGTTTCCGTCATCGTGGCGCAGCCTGCCAGCGCCACCGTGCCGAACACAGCGGTCGCAAGGCGGGCCAGGCGGCGGCCGTCAGCGCGACCGCAGCTGCGAAACCACGACCGGCCTGCCCGCAACCCGCCTGCCTCGGCAGCAACCGTCGCGGCAACTGTCGCGGGCAGCCGTGGGCTGCGCGCCAAGCGCCGGGGTCCTGCACCGGGTACTACGGATCGGGCGAGCACCACCCACCTGCCTATGCGCGAGGCAATGCCGGCAGTGGGCTCGGGCCGGAAAAGCATGCGGCGGATCAGTCGCCGCTGTCGGACTTCTGCTTCTGCTTCAGTCCTTGGATCACGTTCATGATGTCTTCCATGGCCGTGGTTCCGTTCAGGCCGGAGAACGCGTCGATGACTTCGTTCAACACCTGGGTACGCACCGCCGCCTCATCGGCGCCCATCGCGGGTGCGCGCTGCACGCCGTTGCGGGCGCTGGCGGCTTTCTCACCGGCCTCCTTCGCGGCTGCCTTGCGGGCGGCCGGAGTCTTGCCGTGTTCCAGCGCCGCCTGCCAGATCAGCCAGCGGCGCTGCGTTTCATACACCAGATACTCTTCTGGTTTATCTTCGCGGCGGCGCACAATGTGCCCGTCCCGCTGTGCCCATGCTTCGAATGCAGATCGCATTTTCTTCCTTTACAAATGCTTTGCACGTTAATCCGACTATTTCCTTATCGTACCACTTATTTACGCAAGACAACATATCTTTGCGGCATTATTTTTGCTCGACAGTTGTTTGAATAGAGGCGGCCGGAAATCGTTCGATGCCGAACAGCGTTAGTATATGGCGCTTTCGGTCGAACGTTAATCGAATCTTGGTACTATTTTGATAACTCCGAGACATTATCGGCAATTATTTTCGGGGATGTCGCATTTTGCAACAGAGATTGCGTCTGAGAGTGATTGCACGTGTTTTAAAATCAATGTTTTTGTGCAATTCATTGTCGCACATTGTATTCGTTCTCGGCAACTCGCGACACCTGTCAGATCCTGTAATATGCGTGCCCTCACCGACTCTAAGATATCGCCATGAAACTCGTTACCTGGAATGTCAACTCGCTCAACGTCCGCCTGCCGCATCTGCTGCGCTGGCTGGAGGAAAATCCCGTGGACGTGGTCTGTATCCAGGAAACGAAGATGACGGACGATAAGTTCCCTGCCGCCGCCATCGAGGCGGCCGGCTGGCAGGTGGCATTCTCCGGCCAGAAGACATACAACGGCGTCGCTATCCTGTCGCGCCTGCCGATGACGGACATCGTCCGCAACAATCCGAAGTATCCGGACGAGCAGCAGCGCATCCTGGCCGCGACCATCGATGGCATCCGGGTCGTGTGCGCTTACGTGCCGAACGGCCAGGCGGTCGATTCCGACAAGTACGTCTACAAACTATCCTGGATGGCGGCGCTGCGCGAGTGGCTGGCCGAAGAGCTGGCGCGCAATCCCGCGCTGGCCGTGCTGGGCGACTACAACGTGGCGCCCGAAGACCGCGACGTGCACGATCCGGCGGCCTGGGTGGGCGAAGTGCACGTGTCGCCGCGCGAGCGCGAGGCCTTCCAGGCGCTGCTCGACGTGGGACTGACCGATTCGTTCCGCCTGTTCGAGCAGCCTGAAAAAGCGTACAGCTGGTGGGACTACCGCATGCTGCGCTTCCAGAAGAACCAGGGACTGCGCATCGACCATATCCTGCTCTCAGGGCCGCTGGTGGCGCGCTGCACGGCATGCACGATCGACCGGGCGCCGCGCAAGTGGCCGCAGCCTTCGGATCACACGCCCGTCATCGCCACGCTCGACTGAATTTCACGATCGAGCATGCCGGCGGCATCCGCCGCGGGCAGCGGCCGCGAGAACAGATAGCCCTGGCCGAACTGGCAGCCCTGCCGTTGCAGCAGGTAGCAGTGCCCTTCCGTCTCGATCCCCTCGGCCACGACGGACAACTGCAGGCTGTCCGACAGCGCGACGATGGCCGACACGATGGCGCGGTCCTCGGCGCTGTGCTCGAGGTCCTTGACGAAGGCGCGGTCGATCTTGATCTTCCTGACGGGGAAGCGCTTCAGGTAAGCCAGGCTGGAATAACCGGTGCCGAAGTCGTCGATCGACAGGCGTATGCCCATCGCGTTGATCTGGCCGAGAATCTCCAGCGTCTGTTCGCCATGCTGCATCAGCGCCGTTTCCGTGATCTCGAACTCCAGCAGCGCCGGGTCGATGCCCGTCTCGTCGAGGATGCGGCGGATCGACGGTACCAGCCCCTTGTGCATGAACTGCCGCGCCGACAGGTTGACGGCCAGCGGCACGGGACGCAGTCCCTGGCGCTGCCACTCCATGTTCTGCTCGCACGCGCGCCGGATCGCCCACTCGCCGATCGGCACGATCAGGCCGTTCTCCTCGATGAGGGGAATGAACTGATCCGGCATCACGAGCCCCGTGACGGGACGACGCCAGCGCAGCAGCACTTCCAGCGACTGCACACGGCGCGTGGCCAGGTGGACGATGGGCTGGAAGTGCAGTTCGAACTGGCGCAGTGCCAGCGCGCTGCGCAAGGCGCTTTCCAGCTCGAGGTGCTCGCCCGTTTGGCCCATGTTCTGCGTGAAGAACTGGTAGTTGTTGCGGCCTGCCGCTTTCGCGTGGTACATCGCCGCATCGGCATGGCGCATCAGCGTCTCCACGTCCATGCCATCGTCCGGGTAGACGCAGATGCCCATCGACGGCGTCACGTGCAGCACGCGCCCTTCCAGCGGGAACGGCAGCGCCAGCGCGTCGATGATCTTGTCGGCCACCTGCGCCGCCTCGTCGTGCGCGCGCAGGCCAGGCAGCAGCACGACGAATTCGTCGCCGCCCAGGCGCGCCACCGTGTCGCTGGCGCGCACGGCGCCGCACAGCCGCGCGGCGACCTGCTTGAGCAACTCGTCGCCGGCAAGGTGGCCCAGCGTATCGTTGATGGTCTTGAAGCGGTCCAGGTCCAGGAAGATCACCGCCAGGCTGCGGCCCGTGCGCTTGGCCGCCAGCAACGCGCGGTCCAGCCGGTCCGACAGCAGCGCGCGGTTGGGCAGTCCCGTCAGGCTGTCGTGATAGGCCATATGGTGCACCCGTGCTTCAGCCTGGCGCCGCTCGACGATTTCCGCCTGCAGCCTGGCATTGGCGCCGGCCAGTTCGGCCGTGCGTTCCAGCACGCGCACTTCCAGCTCGTCGCGTGCGCGCCGCACCGCCTCGGCGGTTTCGCGGCGCGCCGTCACGTCGTCGATCATCCAGACGGAACGGGCCTGGGGCTGCGCCCAGTCGAACGGCCGGCCGGACAGGCGCGCCCAGAAGCGGCTGCCGTCGCGCCGCACCAGCTGGTGCTCGGCCGAGCTGACCCGCCCGGCCTGAAAGTCCGCCGCCGTCTCGCGCCGTGCGGCCTGCCACGCTTCGGTGTCCGGATACAGCTGGCGGACCGCTACCCCGCTCAGTTCACTGCCGTCGTACCCGAACAGCTCTTCCATCTTGCGGTTGCAGCGCAGGTTGCATCCACCCTCGACGACGGCGATGCCCAGCACGGCGCTGTCCAGGATGGCCTGGTTTTCCAGCAGCGCATTGCGCAGCGACTCCTCGGCCGCCTTCTGTTCGGTGCGGTCCTCGACGATCCAGATCGTGCCTTGCGTGGCGTCGGCCGGGTTGACGACATAGCCGATCACCTGCGCCCAGAACGTCGTGTCGTCGCTGCGACGCATTTCGACCTCGGTCTGGATCGGCCTGGCCTGCCGCAGCAGCGGTATCGCCAGCGCGCCGAGCGCCTCGTACCCTTCGGCCGTCGGATGCAGCCGGGCCGCTGGCAGGCCCACGCACTCCTGGCCCTGATAGCGGAACATTTCCATGAAGCCGCGGTTGCAGCGCGTGATGACGCCGTTGCGGGTGAACAGGATGCTGATCGACGCATTCGTCATCAGCGCCTCCACGTCCATCTGCAGCTCGCGCGACTGCGTCACGTCCTCCAGGATCCAGATCGTGCCGGCGTTGTTCTGCCCATGGTCCACGGCCTTGGCGCGCACGCGGCACCAGAACAGGGTGCCGTCCTTGCGCAGGAACGGAAACTCCTTCTGCTCGAACGGCTGCCCCGCCAGCAACGCCGGTCCTGCCTCGCGGCCGAACCGGTCGTACATTTCCGGCGACGGGAACACGGCGCTCGCAGGCAGCCCCACCATTTCGTCCGCCGCGTAGCCGAACATCTCGGCCATGCGCGGATTGCAGCTCACCATGTGCTGCTGTTTGGTAAACAGGATGCCGACGGAGGCGTTGTCGAGGATCGCCTTCTGCTCCAGCAGCAGCTGGCGCGTGGCCTCGCTGGCGGCGCGCTGGTCGCTGATATCCTCAACGATCCACACCATGCCTTCGGCAGCCTGCACCGGATCGATCAGGCGGCCGTAGCAGCGCGTCCAGAACAGGCTGCCGTCACGCCGCCGCATCTGCACGTCCAGCGTCACCGAGCGGCCTTCGCGCAGCACGGGCAGCCAGCGCGCGCGGCGCCGGCGGAATTCGTCCGGGTCCGGGTAGAGGATCACGCTGGGCGCGCCCTGCAGGTCGGCGCGGTCGTAGCCGAACAGTTCGGCCGCGCGCAGATTGCACTCGCGGATTTCATCGTGCCGGCTGTAGATGATGCCGACCGCCGCGTTCTCCAGAATGGCCTGCTGCTCCAGCAGCGCCTTGCGCAGCGCGCGCCGGTCGTGCTCGACGGCGCCGATATCGTGCAGCACGACCGTGCCGCCGCGCTGTCCGCAGCCCGGCGGATACGGCTTGACCGTCACCTGTACCGCAACGTCGCGGCCATCGCTTGCGGTGACGCAGCTTTCCCACGTTGCCCGCGCCGTGCCGGCCAGTGCCGCTGTCATTGTCACCACGCTGCCGGCCAGCACGTGCCGGGCGAACAGCGTCGCCGGTCCCTGGCCGCGCAGGTCGCGGCCCAGCAGCAGTGCCAGCTCGTCGTTCGCCGCAACCACCGTGCCGTCGCCGTTGCAGGCATACGCCGGGATGCCGAGCAGCTGCAGGGCCGTGGCGACGGCATCGTGGTGGGACAGGGCAGTGGTCATGAGTTATCGAAGTTACATGATGCCATGCGGCAACGAAGTTCTGGGATCATAAACGACCCGCCCTGCAATAGCCACCTTCCGCCGCAAGCGAGGGGCCGTCCGGGGTCCGGATACAACAACGGGACGGCCATACCGTCCCGCTGCATGATCGGAAACCGGGAAAGCCCGGTCAGAACGTGTCGCCCGGCACGCGCACCCACCCTTCCATCAGCACACGCGCGCTGCGGCTCATCATGGCTTTGGTGACCTGCCACTGGCCGTCCACCAGCGTCGCTTCGGCGCCCACCCGCAAGGTGCCGGACGGATGGCCAAACCGCACTGCCGTGCGCGAGCCGCCGCCCGCCGCCGCGTTCACCAGCGTGCCGGGCACCGCCGCTGCCGTGCCGATGGCCACGGCCGCTGTGCCCATCATCGCGTGGTGCAGCTTGCCCATCGACAGGGCCCGCACCAGCAGGTCGATGTCGCCCGCCGCCACGGCCTTGCCGCTGGACGACGTGTAGTCGCGCGCCGGCGCCACGAACGCCACCTTCGGCGTGTGCTGCCGCTTCGCCGCCTCGTCGACGGAGCCGGCAAGGCCCATGCGCACGGCCCCGTGGAGGCGGATCGTCTCGAAGCGCGCCAGCGCCTGGGCATCGCCGTTGATCGCCTCCTGGAGCTCCGTGCCGGTGTAGCCGAGCGCCCCGGCTTCGACAAAAATGGTGGGGATGCCCGCATTGATCATCGTCGCGCGCAGGGTGCCGACGCCGGGCACGTCCAGTTCGTCCACCAGGCTCCCGGTCGGGAACATGGCGCCGCCGTCGCCCTCTTCGGCGGCGGGATCCATGAACTCCAGCTGCACCTCGGCGGCCGGGAACGTCACGCCGTCGAGTTCGAAGGCGCCCGTTTCCTGCACGGCGCCGTCCGTCATCGGCACGTGCGCGACGATGGTCTTGCCGATATTGGCCTGCCAGATGCGCACGACGCAGATGCCGTCGCGCGGCACGCGGCTCGCCTCCACCAGGCCGCTGGCGATGGCGAACGAACCGACAGCTGCGGACAGGTTGCCGCAGTTGCCGCTCCAGTCGACGAACGGCTTGTCGATCGAGACCTGGCCGAACAGGTAGTCGACGTCATGTCCGGGCCGCGCGGATGGCGCAATGATGACGGCCTTGCTGGTGCTGGACGTGGCGCCGCCCATGCCGTCGATCTGCTTGCCGTACGGGTCCGGGCTGCCGATCACGCGCAGCAGCAGCGCGTCGCGCGCGGCGCCCGGCACCTGCGCCGCTTCCGGCAGATCCTGCAGCCGGAAGAAGACGCCCTTGCTGGTGCCGCCGCGCATGTACGTGGCCGGGATCTTCACTTGAGCAGGATGCGCCATCATGCCGCCTCGCTGGTGGTGACGACGGTCGCGGCCAGGAAGTCCTGCGCGAAGCGCTGCAGCACGCCGCCCGCCTCGTAGATCGCCAGTTCTTCGGCCGTGTCGAGCCGGCACAGCACCGGCACCGTCAGGCTTTCGCCGCTGGCGCGATGGATCGTCAATGTCAGCGTCGCACGCGGCTGCCGTTCGCCCACGACGTCATACGTCTCCGTGCCGTCCAGTCCCAAAGTGACGCGGTTGATGCCGCCCACGAACTCCAGCGGCAGCACGCCCATGCCCACCAGATTGGTGCGGTGAATCCGTTCAAAACCCTCAGCGACGATGGCTTCGACACCGGCCAGCCGTACGCCTTTCGCAGCCCAGTCGCGCGACGAGCCCTGGCCATAGTCGGCGCCGGCGATGATGATCAGCGGCTGCTTGCGTTCCATATACGTCTCGATCGCTTCCCACATGCGCACCACCCTGCCCTCGGGTTCGATGCGCGCCAGCGAGCCGGCCTTGAGCTGGCCATCGACGACGACCATCTCGTTCTTCAAGGTCGGGTTGGCGAACGTGGCCCGCTGCGCCGTCAGGTGATCGCCCCGGTGGGTCGCGTACGAGTTGAAGTCTTCCTCCGGCAGGCCCATCTTCGCCAGGTACTCGCCGGCCGCGGAGTCCAGCATGATGGCGTTCGACGGCGACAGGTGATCCGTCGTGATGTTGTCGCCCAGCAGAGCAAGCGGGCGCATGCCGCGCAACGTGCGTTCGCCGGCCAGCGCGCCCTCCCAGTACGGCGGGCGGCGGATATACGTGCTTTGCGCTCGCCAGTCGTACAGCGGGCTGACGGCCTCCCCGGCATCCTCGGTGCGCGCGAACATCGGGATGTACACCTTGCGGAAGTGATCCGGCTTGACGCTGGACGCGACGATGGCGTCGATCTCCTCGTCGCCCGGCCACAGGTCTTCCAGGCGGATCGGCTGGCCGTCGGCCGTCGTGCCCAGCACGTCCTTCTCGATATCGAAACGGATCGTGCCGGCGATCGCATACGCCACCACCAGCGGCGGCGAAGCGAGGAACGCCTGCTGCGCATACGGGTGGATGCGGCCGTCGAAATTGCGGTTGCCCGACAGGACGGCCGTCGCGTACAGGTTGCGCTCGACGATCTCCTGCTGGATGGCGGGATCGAGCGCGCCGGACATGCCGTTGCACGACGTGCAGGCATACGCGACGACACCAAAGCCCAGCGCTTCCAGTTCCGGCAGCAGCCCGGCTTCTTCCAGGTACAGCGTCACGGCCTTCGAGCCGGGCGCCAGCGAGCTTTTCACCCAGGGTTTCCGCAGCAGCCCGTGGCGATTGGCGTTACGGGCCAGCAGGCCCGCCGCGATCATGTTGCGCGGGTTGTTCGTGTTGGTGCAGCTGGTGATCGCGGCAATGATGACGGCGCCGTCCGGCATGCGCCCCGGCTCGTTCTCGACGATGCCGGAAATGCCGCGCGCGGCCAGCTCCGACGTCGGCACGCGCTTGTGCGGATTCGAAGGCCCCGCGATATTGCGCACGACACTCGACAGATCGAAGCTCAGGGTGCGTTCGTACTCGGCATCCTTGAGGGCGTCGGCCCACAGGCCCGTCTTCTTCGCGTACAGCTCGACCAGCGCGACCAGTTCCTCGTCGCGGCCCGTCAGGCGCAGGTACTTCGTCGTCTGTTCGTCGATGTAGAACATCGCCGCCGTGGCGCCGAATTCCGGCGCCATGTTCGAGATCGTGGCGCGGTCGCCCAGCGTCAGCGCCGTGGCGCCTTCGCCGAAGAACTCCAGGTAGGCCGATACCACCTTCTGCTTGCGCAGGAATTCCGTCAGCGCCAGCACGATGTCGGTGGCCGTGATGCCCGGCTGCGGACGGCCCGTCAGCTGCACGCCGACGATGTCGGGCAGGCGCATCCAGGAGGCGCGGCCCAGCATCACCGTTTCCGCCTCCAGCCCGCCCACGCCGACGGCGATGACGCCCAGCGCATCGACCATCGGCGTATGGGAGTCGGTGCCGACCAGCGTGTCCGGGTAGGCCACGCCATTCTCCACCTGGATCACCGGCGACATCCGCTCCAGGTTGATCTGGTGCAGGATGCCGTTCCCCGGCGGGATCACGTCCACGTTGCGGAACGCCTTCTTGGTCCAGTCGATGAAGTGGAAGCGGTCCTCGTTGCGGCGGTCCTCGATGGCGCGGTTCTTCTCGAACGCCTGCGGATCGAACCCGCCGCATTCGACGGCCAGCGAATGGTCGACGACCAGCTGCGTCGGCACCACCGGATTGACGAGGGCCGGATCGCCACCCTGCTCCGCGATGGCGTCGCGCAGGCCGGCCAGGTCGACGAGAGCGGTCTGGCCCAGGATGTCATGGCAGACGACGCGGGCCGGGAACCACGGGAAATCCAGGTCGCGCTTGCGGCCGACGATCTGCTGCAGCGAAGCCGTCAGCTGGGTCGCGTCGCAGCGGCGGCACAGGTTCTCCGCCAGCACGCGCGACGTGTAGGGCAGCTTGTCGTAAGCGCCCGCTTCGATCGCCTCGACGGCGGCGCGCGCATCGAAGTAATCGAGACTGGTACCGGCCAGCGGCGTGCGGTACGCGCTGTTCATTGCGATAGTCATGCCAATGCCTCTTACTTCCGGTCCGCAAGCGGCACGAACTGCAGATCCTCGGGACCGACATAGTTCGCGCTTGGGCGGATGATCTTGTTGTCGATGCGCTGTTCGATGACGTGCGCGGCCCAGCCGGACGTGCGCGAGATGACGAACAGCGGCGTGAACATGGCCGTCGGCACGCCCATCATGTGGTACGACACGGCGGAGAACCAGTCCAGGTTCGGGAACATCTTCTTGATGTCCCACATGACCGTTTCCAGGCGCTCGGCGATATCGAACATCTTCATCGAGCCGCCTTCCTGGGACAGCTTGCGCGCCACTTCCTTGATCACCTTGTTGCGCGGGTCGGAGATCGTGTAGACGGGGTGGCCGAAGCCGATGACGACTTCCTTGTTCGCCACGCGGGCGCGGATGTCGCTTTCCGCCTCGTCGGCGTTTTCGTAGCGCTTCTGGATTTCCAGCGCCACCTCGTTGGCGCCGCCGTGCTTCGGTCCGCGCAGCGCGCCGATGGCGCCCGTGATGGCCGAGTGCATGTCCGAGCCCGTGCCGGCGATGACGCGGGCCGTGAAGGTGGACGCGTTGAACTCGTGTTCCGCGTACAGGATCAGCGACGTGTGCATCGCCTTGACCCAGCTATCGCGGGGCGGGTGGCCGTGCAGCAGGTGCAGGAAGTGGCCGCCGATACTGTCGTCGTCCGTCTCGACCTCGATGCGCTTGCCGTTATGGCTGTAGTGGTACCAGTACAGCAGCATCGAGCCGAACGACGCCATCAGGCGGTCGGCGATGTCGCGCGCGCCGGCGATATTGTGGTCGTCCTTTTCCGGCAGCGTGCAGCCCAGCGTGGAGACGCCCGTGCGCATCACGTCCATCGGGTGGGCGCCGGCCGGCAGCGCTTCCAGCGCCGTTTTCACGGCCTGCGGCAGGCCGCGCAGCGAACGCAGTTTGGCCTTGTAGCCGCGCAGTTCGCCGCTGTTGGGCAGCTTGCCGTGCACCAGCAGGTAGGCGATTTCCTCGAACTCGCAGCTGTCGGCCACGTCCAGGATGTCGTAGCCGCGATAGTGCAGGTCGTTGCCCGTCTTGCCGACGCTGCACAGCGCGGTGTTCCCCGCGGCGACGCCGGACAGGGCGACGGATTTCTTGGGCTTGAAGGTGGTGGCTTCGGTCATCTCGATGGTCTCCTTATTTTTTTGCGGCCTGGAACAGCGCGTCGAGCTTCTGTTCAAAGGCGTGGTAGTTGATGCGGTCGTACAGTTCCTCGCGCGTCTGCATGGTGTCCAGCACGGCCTTCTGGGAGCCGTCGCGACGGATTGCGCCGTAGACGTTTTCGGCCGCCTTGTTCATCGCGCGGAAGGCGGACAGCGGGTACAGCACGAGGCCCACGTCCGCCGTCTTCAGTTCTTCCACGGTGAACAGCGGCGTCGAGCCGAATTCCGTGATGTTGGCCAGCACCGGCACCTTGACGGCGTCCACGAAGCGCTTGTACATCGACAGCTCCGTCATCGCTTCCGGGAAGATCATGTCGGCCCCGGCTTCGACGCAGGCGATGGCGCGCTCCAGCGCGGCGTCCATCCCTTCCACCGCCAGCGCGTCCGTGCGCGCCATGATGACGAAGTTCTCGTCCGTGCGGGCGTCGACGGCGGCCTTGATGCGGTCGACCATCTCTGCCTTGCTGACGATCTCCTTGCCGGGCCGGTGGCCGCAGCGCTTGGCGCCCACCTGGTCCTCGATGTGCATGGCGCCGGCGCCGGCCTTGATCAGCGACTTGACGGTACGCGCCACGTTGAAGGCGGAGGCGCCGAAGCCCGTGTCGACATCGACCAGCAGCGGCAGATCGCAGACGTCGGTGATGCGGCGCACGTCGATCAGCACGTCCTCGAGACCCGAGATGCCGAGATCGGGCAGGCCGAGCGACCCGGCCGCGACACCGCCGCCGGACAGGTAGATGGCGCGAAAGCCCGCACGCTGGGCCAGCAGGGCGTGGTTGGCATTGATGGCGCCCACGACTTGCAGCGGCGCTTCTTCACGGACGGCCTGACGAAACGCAGCGCCGGCGGAGAGTTGACTCATGATGACCTTTCAATGGTGGCTACGGCAAATGATGCTTTTTCTATTGCAAGGGGCGTGCCACCGGCGCCAAGCGTGCGAAATCAAGCACTTGCAACGTTTCGTTCACTCTGTAGACGTTTCATTGTGAAACATTGAAACAGCACTGCAATATAATGTGAAACATGGCCCATCCCTCTCTCCTGCCCGATCCGGACAAGCCCGTCATCTGGACGGTCTCCGTCTCGCGTCTGGCTGAGCTGTTCCGCGACATCACGCTGGAATACGACGCGCTGGCGACCATCGAGCCGATCAACCTCGGGTTCGACGACGCTGTGCGCCACATCCGCGAGCGCCTGGTGACGGAGCGCTGCGACGCCGTCATTTCGGCCGGCTCGAACGCGGCATACCTGAAGAGCCGCCTGTCCGTGCCTGTCGTCGTGGCCAAGGCATCCGGCTACGACATGATGGGTGCGCTGGCGCGGGCCCGCCGGGCCGCCGGCGGCGGTGCGATTGCCGTCGTCACCTACGGCTCGCCGGTGGCGGACCTGGCGCAGTTCGCCGACACGTTCGGCATCGACGTTCTGCAGCAGACTTACGCCACCGAGCAGGATGCGCGTGCCCGCATCGCCGATCTGAAAGCGGCGGGCGTGCGCGCCGTCGTCGGCGCGGGGCTGGTAACGGACCTGGCCGAGCAGGCGGGGTTGACGGGCGTGTTCGTTTATTCGGCCGCGTCGATCCGGCAGGCGTTCGACGATGCGCTGGAGATCGCGCGCCTGGGCCAGCTGGAGGCGCAGCGCCACCGCGGGCGCGGGCCCGCCACCACGGACACGCGGCGCGCCCGCCATGGCGTGGCCGACCTGCGCGGCCAGTCCGCCGCGATGGAGAAGGTGCGCCAGGCCGTCGTGCTGTATGCCCGCTCGCCGGCGACGGTGCTGATCCAGGGCGAGACGGGCAGCGGCAAGGAACTGGTGGCGCAGGCCATTCATCGGGAAAGCCCGCGCGGCAGCCGGGCCAGGGCGCCGTTCGTCGCCGTCAATTGCGGGGCGATTGCCGAATCGCTGCTGGAATCGGAACTGTTCGGGCATGAGGAAGGCGCGTTCACGGGTGCGCGCCGTGGCGGCCACGCGGGCCTGTTCGAAGCGGCCAACCACGGTACGCTGTTCCTCGACGAGATCGGCGAGATGCCGCTGGCGCTGCAAACGCGGCTGCTGCGCGTGCTGGAGGAGCGCGAAGTGATGCGCGTGGGCGGCACCCGGCCGGTGCCGGTGGACGTGCGCATCGTCAGCGCCACGCACTGCGACCTGGAAACGCGCGTGCGCGAAGGCCGCTTCCGCGCCGACCTGTTTTACCGACTGGCCGTGCTGCGCCTGGCCCTGCCGCCGCTGCGCCAGCGCCCGGACGACGTCGTGCCGCTGGCCGAATGGTCGCTGCGCAATGCGCTGGCGGCGCTGGGCGCCCGGTCGTCGCCCAACCTCTCCGCGGAACTGGCAGCCTGCGGCGCACTGCTGCGACGCTACCCGTGGCCGGGCAACGTGCGCGAGCTGCGCAACCTGGCCGAGCGTCTGGCGCTGTTCCTGGCCGCCGAGCCGCTGCAGGCGCTGACAGCCGCGTTCGTGCTGGAGGTGGCACCGGAGCTGGCGCAGGCGGACGTTGCATCCGCAGCCACCGCGCCGGACCGGGAGAGCGTCGCCGCCGTACTGCGCCGTTTTGACGGCCAGCGCGACGCGGCGGCAGCCTACCTGGGCATCAGCCGCACGACGCTGTGGCGCCGGCTGCGCAAGGAGGAAACCGGCGCGTGACGCCGGTGCATGACCGGGCCTGCCATTTGCCGCCGGTCTGTCAATAATTCAGCGCCGGGATGGGCTGCGCCTGATACCGGCGCACCGGCGACTCGGCGATTTTCTTCTTCAGCATCTCCAGCGCCGTTTCCAGCTGGCGGTCTTCGCCCTTGAACGTGGCGTTGGGCAGGTTGTCCACTTCCACGTCCGGCACGACGCCCACGCCCTCGATCAGCCAGACGCCCTTGTCGGTGTCGAACTGGCCCATCTCCGCCACCCGCACCATGCCGTTGTCGGCCAGGCGGTTACGGTCGCTCAGCCAGACGCCGGCGCCCGCCGTACGCTTGCCCACCAGCGGACCCAGTCCCAGCGCCTTGACGCCGGCGGCGAATGTCTCCCCATCCGAGTACGTCAGCTCGTCGACCAGCACGACCAGGTGGCCGCGGAACGTGTTCTGCATGTTCGGCGACGTCTGGCCGACCGGCGTCGTCCAGAATGCCCACGCCTTGCGCAGCAGCTTCTCGATGATCCAGCTGTCGATATTGCCGCCGCGGTTGCGCCGCACGTCGATGATCAGGCCGTCGCGGTTGACGTTGGCGTAGAAGTCGCGGGCAAAGGCGGCGATGTCGTCGCTGCCCATCGCGCGCAGGTGCAGGTAGCCGACGCGGCCGTCCGATGCCTGCGCGACGCGTTCGGCCCGGCCCTGCTCCCAGTCGCTGTACTGCAGCGCGGCCTGCCGTGCCATCGTCACGGGCAGCGCAATGACGGCGCGTGCGGCGCCTTTCGCCGGCTGCACGTTCAGCAGCACCTGGCGGTCGGCCTGGTTCAGCAGCAGGTCGGAGATGTCGCGCGCTTCCAGGACCGACTTGCCGTTGACGGCCGTGATCACGTCGCCCTCGCGCACGTCCACGTCGGCCTGCGCCAGCGGCGAGCGTTCGCCCGGCAGCTCGCTCTCGCTGCGGTAGACGCGGTCGACGCGATACCCGGTACTGGTCCGCGCCAGCACGCCACCCAGGCCGGCGGGCGTGCCTTCCGGCGCGCTCTTGCGGATGTCGCCCGGCGCCACCTGCGAGTGCAGCGCGCCCACTTCGGCCACCATCATGCCGAGGATGTCGTTCAGTTCCGCGCGGTCCGTCACGCGCTCGACCAGCGGCAGGTATTTGTCGCGCACGCCGACCCAGCTCACGCCGCGCATCTTGACGTCGTACAGGAAGTCGCGGTGCATGCGCCAGGCATCGTTGAACATCTGCTTCCATTCCTGGCGCGGGTTCGACACGATGCTCCAGTCGTCCACCTTCACTCTGGCCTTGCTGGTATCGGCCGGCGCCTTGGCGCCCGCTTCCACGATCAGCATGTCGCCCGGATTGCCGTTGCCCGTCCTGTAGTACAGGTGCTTGCGGTCGGCCGACAGGTCGAAGTCGCGCACGTTGGCGGCGAACGTCTCGGGCTTGGGCTCCGTGCGGGCGATGGCCAGCGTACGCAGTGCCGGGCGGTTGTCTGCGCCATCGGCATCGATGAAGTACAGGCGCTTGTCGTCCACCGCCAGCTTGCGGTAGTTGCCGGGCGCGAGCGGCACTTCGAACAGCCGCTGCGCCAGCCCGGCGTAGACGACACCCGGCAACGCCGGCTTTGGCGGCGGCACGGGTTTGGTTTCCTTGGCCTGCCTGCCATCCTTGGCCTTGTCGGCCGCCAGCTTGTCCACCGCCTTCTCGACCGCCTTCTCCGCCGCCGTCTCCTCCGGGCTTTCGGGCGGCTTGACGGCCGCCTTGCTCAATTCGTCGTCCGGCTTGAACGGGAAGCGGTTCCCGGGCTGCAGCGCCAGCGCGAAGATGCCCGTGCGCTTGTCGAATACCGGACCCATATTGCGGTCGCCCCACGGCGAGCCGTTGCTCAGCTTGAAGTGGCGCGCCGACAGGAAGTACAGCCAGCGCCCATCCGGCGAAAAAGCGGGATCGCCCGACGTGTAGCGGTCCGACGTGACGAACAGCAGCTCCTTTGTCGCGACATTGACCATGCCGATCTGGTCGCGCTGCTCGCTGCTGGCGCTGCGCACGAACGCGATGTTGCGGCTGTCCGGCGACCAGACCACGTTGTCGTGCTGGTCGATGCCGGCCTTGCCGGCGTCGTCGATCAGCGTGTTCTCGCGCGTCTTCAGGTCGAGCAGCCAGAAGCGGCCCTTCTTGTCCGTGTGGCCCAGCCAGCGCCCGTCCGGTGACGGATACAGTGCCCAGCGGTGGTTGTTGCCGTCCTTGGTGAGCTGCTCGCCGTGGCCCGAGCCATCGCTGGCGAAGCGCCAGATCTCGTTCTCGCCCGTGGTGTCGACGATCGCGTACACCCACTTCTCGTCGGCGGAAAAAATGGCGTCGCGGGCGCGGGCGCCTTCCGGCACGGCGATCTCGACGCGGCGCTGGCTGCCCGTGCCGGCGATGCTGACCCTTCCACGCGCCGTCAGCACGATGCGTTCTTCCTTGCCCGAAAGCTGCACGTTCGTCAGCGTCTCCAGCGGCGAGCGGATCAGGCGGGTGCGCTGCTGGTCGAAGTCGGAGACGAGGCTGATGTTGAGCTGCTGCGCGCTGCGTTTTGCCAGGTCGTACACGTGCAGGTCCGCGCCCAGCTGGTAGGCGACGCGGCCGTCGCCCAGCGTAGCGTTGCGCACGTCCCAGTCCTTGTACGTGGTGAGCTGGCGCACGTCGCTGCCGTCGGGCGCGGCCGTCCAAAGGTTGTCCGTACCGCCGCGGTCGCTGACGAAATACAACCGGCCCTGCCACCACATGGGGCGCTTGTTGTTGGCGGCGTCGCCCGGGAACACGGGACGCGCTTCCGCCTTGCCGTCCAGCTCGAAGCGCCACAGCTGCGCATGCGCGCCGCCGCGGTAGCGGCGCACGTTGTCGTTGGTCAGCACGAGGCCGTAACGGGTGAAGTACAGCGTCTTGCCCGTATCGTCCAGCACCGCGTCATTGGCATCGGCGACCGGGAACACACGGCGCGCCAGCGTGCCCGGCATGACGGCGGCCACGATGCGGTGCGCCCCCGGCCCGACGGAATTCTGTGTGCTGACCAGCACTTCGCCCTGAGCCGTCCAGCCCAGCACCGTGACGCTGCCGTTCTCGAACGTCAGCCGGCGCGGCAGGCCGCCCGCAAGCGGCATCACGTAAGCTTCCTGCGCCCCTTCGTAACTGGCGGCGAAAGCCACCCAGCGGCCGTCCGGCGAAATGGCGGCATGGGTTTCAGCGGCAGCATGCGTCGTCAGGCGCTGGGCGGCACCGCCGGCGGCGGGCACGCGCCACAGGTCGCCTTCGGCCGTGAAGACGACGGCATCGCCGCGGATGGCGGGGTACCTCAGGTAGGGTTGCGCGGCCGCAGCGTGGACGGCGACAGCCAGCAGTCCGGCGGACAACAGGAGACGGGAGATACGACGGAGCGAGGGCATCGGCGGGCAGTGATGGGACGGTGGAACATGATTCTGGCACAGTTCTCGGCGGGAAAATAGTATTGGTGTGGACGCCCCCCCACTGTCGGAAATTTTTACAACGTTCATCGCGGGATCGGGCGGCTCCGGGCGACGACTGGCGTAAAACATGAGGCATGAAATATGCATGTGTCCTGTTCCTGCTCAAACTCTTTGAAGGAACGCCATGAACTTTCATTCAGTCAGCCGCCTGCTGGCGGGCGGCATGCTGGCTCTGCTGGCCCAGGGTGCCTCGGCACAGATTTTCGACAATGGTCTCCCCGCGTCGTGGCAATGCACCGGCGCATGCGGCGTGTCGGAGGCCGACGGCGACGTGCAACTGGCCCCGAACGGCGGCACGCACTACGGCTGGATTTCCACCTATGGCGGCGCGCCCGGCGTCCTGCTGCCCGGGGTGAACTCGCCGGCCGACTCCGGTGGCGGCAGCCTGCTGCGCTCCCACCTGTTCACGGCGGCGGCCGGCCAGGCGCTGACGTTCCAGTTCAACTACGTGACAACGGACGCGGGCGACTTCACCGATTACGCATGGGTGCGCCTGATACATGCGGACGGCAACCAGGCCGCCCTGCTCGTTACGGCCCGCACCTCGCCGGGCGGGGGGGCCGTCCCGGGATTCGGCATGCCGCCTCCTGCCGCCTGGCTGACACCGTCATCGTCCACCGTGTCCGGGCCGCCGCCCTTCTGGAGCCCGCTGGGCGCGGATTCCGGCACCTGCTATGTGGCCGTGCGGCGTGACGGACTGGATCGGCGCCAGCTATGCCATTGCCACGAGCGGCAGTTATTATCTGGAATTCGGCGTGATGAACTGGTACGACGCGTCGGCCGACTCGGGCCTCGCGTTCGACGCCATTGCGCTCGACGGCGCCCCCCTGCCGCCGGTGCCGGAGCCGGCCACCTGGTCGCTGCTGGCCGGCGGTTTCGGCGTGCTGCTGGGCCGTCGCCGGCGATGAGGCTGCGCGCCGAACCGCCGGCAACCCGCTGACGCATGGGCAGACACGTCACCCTCCTGCGCGCGGATGGCGGCATGCCGCAGCCCATCGAGCCGGACGAGATCGTCCGCGCCCTGCAACGCATCGGCAGCCCGTACGTGCTGGCGCCGGACGCTCGCGCCGATGCCCGCCTCGTCGATCCGACCACGCCGGACGATACGGAAGTCATGTTCCTGCAGGCCGGGGAGCTGTGGGCCAGCAACCCGGGACCGACGCTGCTGGCACTGATGCTCGATCTGGCGCGCGAACTTGGGGCGCGCGTGCGCGATGACGAGCTCCAGACCTATCGCACCGTGGGGGAGACCTACGTCCATCCGGACGACATCGAGCTGCTGGCGCGCCTGCCGCAGCAGGCGCAGGCCGGTCCGCCGCGCCGCGCGACCGGTGCGCTGGTGCCGATCTGCATCGGGGCGCTGCTGGGGATACTGTTGCTGCTGTTGCGGCGGTAGCGCGCCCTGTGAGGTTCTCTGCGGGCTTGTCCGGATGGTCTGCTTCAGGACTCGACAGTCCGTCCGCAACGGCGAAAAAAAACCCGCTCGAGAGCGGGTTCTTCATGGTCGCACAGTGGATCACTCCACTTCGACGGTCTCCGGCGGTGGCAGCGGTGCCGCGTCCGGTTCCGGGAAGTCCAGCTTGATCTGGTCCTTCTCGTCCAGGTCCACGGTGACCTTGCCGCCGGCGACGAGGCGGCCGAACAGCAGTTCGTCGGCCAGCGCCTTGCGGATCATGTCCTGGATCAGGCGCGACATCGGCCTTGCCCCCATCAGCGGATCGAAGCCTTTCTTCGACAGGAACCGGCGCAGGTTCTCCGTGAAGATCGCTTCCACCTTCTTCTCGTGCAGCTGCTCTTCCAGCTGCATCAGGAACTTGTCCACCACGCGCAGGATGATTTCCTCGTCCAGCGCGCGGAAGCTGATGATCGCGTCGATCCGGTTGCGGAACTCCGGCGTGAACATGCGCTTCAGGTCGGCCATTTCGTCGCCGGTTTCCTTCGTGTTCGTGAAACCGATCGGCGCCTTCTGCAGCGCTTCCGCACCCGCATTGGTCGTCATGATGATGATCACGTTGCGGAAGTCGGCCTTGCGACCGTTGTTATCCGTCAAGGTGCCATGGTCCATCACCTGCAGCAGGATGTTGAAGATGTCCGGATGGGCCTTCTCGATCTCGTCCAGCAGCAGCACGGCGTGCGGCTTTTTCGTGATCGCTTCCGTCAGCAGGCCGCCCTGGTCGAAACCGACATATCCGGGCGGCGCACCGATCAGGCGCGACACGGCATGACGCTCCATGTACTCGGACATGTCGAACCGGATCAGTTCGATGCCGAGGATGAAGGCCAGCTGCTTCGCCACTTCCGTCTTGCCCACGCCCGTCGGACCGGAGAACAGGAACGAGCCAATCGGCTTGTCCTGCTTGCCGAGGCCGGCACGCGACATCTTGATGGCCGAGGCCAGCGCATCGATGGCCGGATCCTGGCCGAACACGACGTTGCGCAGGTCGCGGTCGATCGTCTGCAGCTTGCTGCGGTCGTCCTGGTTGACGGTCTGCGGCGGGATGCGGGCGATCTTCGAGATGATCTCTTCGATCTCCGTCTTGCCGATGGTCTTCTTCTGCTTCGACTTCGGCAGGATGCGTTGCGCCGCACCCGCTTCGTCGATGACGTCGATGGCCTTGTCCGGCAGGTGGCGGTCGTTGATGAAGCGGGCCGCCAGCTCGGCAGCGGTCGTCAGCGCCGTCGACGAATATTTCACGCCGTGGTGCTCTTCGAAGCGCGACTTCAGGCCGCGCAGGATCTGCACCGTCTGCTCGACGGTCGGCTCGTTGACGTCCACCTTCTGGAACCGGCGGGACAGCGCATGGTCCTTCTCGAACACGCCGCGGAATTCCGTGAACGTGGTCGCGCCGATGCACTTGAGCTGGCCGTTCGACAGCGCCGGCTTGAGCAGGTTCGACGCGTCCAGCGTGCCGCCCGATGCGGACCCGGCACCGATAATGGTGTGGATCTCATCGATGAACAGGATGCCGTTCGGATTGTCCTTCAGCTGCTTCAGGACGGCCTTCAGGCGCTGTTCGAAGTCGCCGCGGTACTTGGTGCCCGCCAGCAGCGCGCCCATGTCCAGCGAATACACGACCGCATTCGACAGCACTTCGGGCACGTCGCCCTGCGTGATGCGGTAGGCCAGGCCTTCGGCGATGGCGGTCTTGCCAACGCCGGCTTCGCCCACCAGCAGCGGGTTGTTCTTGCGGCGGCGGCACAGGATCTGGATGACGCGATCCACTTCGTCCTCGCGGCCGATCAGCGGATCGATCTTGCCTTCCGCGGCCGACTTGTTCAGGTTCTGCGTGAACTGGTCGAGCGGGCTTTCCTTCGCCTGGCCTTCGGCCTGCGTGCCTTCCTCGACGCCTTCCGACGCCTTTGCCGTGTCGCCCGACTGGTCCTTGCGAACGCCGTGCGAGATGAAGTTCACCACGTCCAGGCGCGTCACGCCCTGCTGGTGCAGATAATAGACGGCGTGCGAGTCCTTCTCGCCGAAGATGGCGACCAGCACGTTCGCGCCCGTCACTTCCTTCTTGCCGTTCGATGCCGACTGCACGTGCATGATGGCGCGCTGGATCACACGCTGGAAGCCCAGCGTGGGCTGCGTGTCCACTTCGCCCGTGCCCGGGACCGTCGGAGTGTTGTCGCCGATGAAGTTGGTGAGTGTCTTGCGCAAGTCTTCAATGTTGACCGCGCAGGCACGCAACACTTCCGCCGCCGAAGGATTGTCCAGCAGCGCCAGCAGCAAATGCTCAACCGTGATGAATTCATGCCGTGCCTGCCGAGCTTCGACAAACGCCATGTGCAAACTTACTTCCAATTCCTGCGCGATCATACTTCCTCCATCACGCACTGCAGGGGGTGGCCTGCCTTGCGCGCATGCGTTAAAACGAACTCCACTTTTGTCGATGCGATATCTTTTGAGAACACGCCACAGACGCCTTTGCCGTAGCGATGCACACTCAGCATAATTTGTGTCGCCGTTTCACGATCCTTGTTGAAATATTCCTGGATGATGGCGACCACGAACTCCATCGGTGTGTAGTCGTCGTTCAACAACGCCACCTGGTACATCGGTGGCGGCTTCAGCGTTTGTCGCTCCAGGACGGTCTCAGTGTCATGCTTGGTTGCCATACGCTTATATTCTAATGCTTTCGTGACCGATGCAACGCCCGTTTAGGCGTGCCTTTCCGTTTGTTCTCAATCTTACGCGCTTTCCCGACTTGGCGCAGATGGCGCTGCCTTTCGTGAAATCAAGAGACGAGCGCGCCTTCCGGCCCATATTTCATGTTGCAAAAAACTTACTACTGCGGGTACAAAGCGCTTGACATTAAAAATTGTTCCGCCAACAATGCCATATCGACTCGTGCAGAAATGTACATGTTGGTAAGAAGTGAGTTGTCGAGGAGGGGGCAGGAAGCTTCTTGCTTTTATGGCTCGTGTGATTCGTTAATATTTGAAAGTTCTTTTTATGGCAACAGGTACCGTTAAGTGGTTCAATGACTCCAAAGGTTTTGGCTTCATCACTCCTGATGATGGCGGCGAGGATTTGTTCGCACACTTCTCCGCAATCAACATGAACGGCTTCAAGACCCTGAAAGAAGGTCAGAAAGTCCAGTTCGAAGTCACGCAAGGCCCTAAAGGCAAGCAAGCTTCCAACATCCAGTCGAGCTGATCTGCTCCCCCGGACGTGAGAGAACCCCGCAGCGCGGGGTTTTTTTTCGTCCGTCGGACGCGAAAAAAACCCGCCAGGCGGGTTTTTTGTGCCTGCCGGTCGGCTCAATGCGCGTCGTCGAAGCCCCCCATCTGTGCAGCCAGCGCGCGCGCGAAGGCCGGGCGCCCCTCGCAGCGGCGCAGATAGGCGTGCAGCACCGGCCTCTCTTCGATGAGATCCGTCTGGCGCAGGTTGCGCAGCACTGTGGCCATCAACAGGTCGCCCGCGGTGAAGCGTCCTTCCAGATAATCGTCCTGCCCCAGACACGCCGCCAGCTGGTCGAGCCGGCGCCGTACGGCCGCCATGACGCCGGGGCGGGCCTCGGCGACCCATGCCTCACCCGCATGGAAGAAGTCCAGTTCCGCCAGCTGCGCAATCGGCGGCTCCACGGTATTCAATGCCGCGAAGACCCATGTCGTGGCGCGCGCCCGTTCGGCAGGGTCGTCCGGCAACAGCGCCGGGCTGGCCGCGCCGATGTGCAGCACGATGGCGCCCGACTCGAACAGCGCCAGGCCATCCTCTTCGTACGTCGGCACCTGGCAGAACGGCTGCAGGGCACGATGGCCCGCGCCGGCCAGTTCGCCGTGCGCCAACAGCCGCTGCTCATATGACTGCCCCGCCTCCTCCAGCGCCCAGCGTACGCGCAGGTCGCGCACCAGCCCGCGTGCGAAGCCGGGGACGTTGTTCAACGCCGTCACGGTCGTCATGATGCCTCCCGTGCCAGCCGTTCCACATAGACGCCGGTCCGTTCGACCACGCTGGTCCAGCCCTTGGTGTGACTGTCGCGCCGTGCCACCGTGGTGAACGGCGCCTGATGGAAACGCTGCACGGTACGGCCGTCCTCCTCCTCGAACGTGACCGTGATACGGTTTTCCGGGCTGTCCGTGTCGGGGCTGCCGTCCGGATCCCACCTGAACGTGAAGACGATGTGCCGTTCCGCCTCGATCTCGATGAACCGGCCGCCCATCCAGTGCTCGCTGTCGGGCGACTTGATGCAGGCGCGCCAGGCGCCGCCGGGGCGGAAATCCCACGCCAGGCTGACACACTGAAAATCCATCGGTGCCAGCCATTGCCTGACGTGTTCCGGCTGACGCCAGATGTGGAACACGAGGGCGCGCGGCGCGTCGAACGTGCGGACGATCAGCAGTTCGTCGTCGCGCAGTGCTTCAGGTCGGGTCGTCTGCCTTGCTGTTGCCGTTGCTTCCATTGCCGTCTCCTTGCTGAATCAGTTTCAGATAAGCGTCCATCTTGTCGAAGCTGCCTTCCCACAGGCGGCGGTAGCTGTCCAGCCAGCCATCGAGTCCCTGCAGCGGGGCTGCTTCGAGCCGGCAAGGGCGCCACTGGGCAGCGCGCCCCCGGGAAATCAGCCCGGCCGCTTCCAGCACCTTGAGGTGACGGGAGATGGCGGGAAGGCTGATGTCGAAGGGAGCCGCCAGCTCGTTCACTGACGCCTCCCCCTGGGCCAGGCGGGCAAGGATCGCGCGCCGGGTCGGGTCCGCCAGCGCCGCGAAGGTCTGGCTGAGCGGGTCTGGGGCCATACTTAACTCCTTCGTTATTTAACGTCTAAGTTAAATTCGTTGGCGGCGGATGTCAAGCGCTTTACCGCGGCTTCGTATTGATGAGCATAAAGTTTTTCTACGGCAAGCCGTAACGGGTGCATGACCCGCCCGCCGCTGCGCCGCGACGGCGCGGACTTCGACACCCCGTTGGCGGAGCAATCGTGATAGTGACGCAATACCCTGGCCTTTGGCGCGACATGCTTGCCACACCCGTTCTGGAACGCATCGGCACCGCCCCAGCCGTGCTTGTCGACGAACTCGTCGGCTATGTGGCGATGGTCAACGCCGCCACCGGCAACCCCGCGGTGACGACGGCCGCCCGCGCGCCGACCGACCTGCTGGACGACATTCGCCTGGCCGTGGCCGGCATGCCCGCCGCCGTGGCCGCGCTGCTGCCGGACGCGCTGCTCGGCGTGCACCTGGCCCATGGCCTGGGATCGTCGGCCATTACCGACGTCGTCGCGGACCGGCATGGCAACACGCTGGGCGCCGTGGTGGCCCTGGATATCGATGCGTTGCTGACGCGGTGCGCCAACGCGTGGGCGACGTGGAAGGAAAGCAGTCCGTTCCTGCCGACCGGTTCTTTGACCCTGGAAGTGCGTATCGCCGAACCGGCCGACGATACCCGTGCCGGCGCCATCCAGTTCCTGCTGCTGCACGAGTTCGGCCACGTGCTCAGCGCGGGGAGCGGCTTCCTGCCGGACTGGTGGCGCATGCCGGACGGCGTGCGCGTGGCCAACGACTACGACTTCCTGCCGCTGGCCTGGGACATCGATGGCGACAATCGCATCCTGCCGCGCCGCGAAGAGGATTTCGCGGGCCGCGACCGCGTGCGCTACTACGGCGAGCCGCAGCTCGACGGCGTGGACATGCTGCCGGTCTATGAATCGCTGCAGCAGTCCAGTTTTCCCACGCTGTACGCCAGCACGAATGCCTACGACGACTTTGCCGAGTCGTTCGCCACGTACGTCCATTGCGTGCTGCTGCGCCGGCCGTGGCGCGCGCGCATCCTGCGCGACGGCGCCGTGCAGCATGCGACCGACGACTTCTGGTCGAGCGGCCGCAGCGCGCCGAAACGGGCATTCATGGAGCGATTGCTGGCCGCCGCCTGAGGCGGCTTACGCCAGCGCCTGCACGGCGGCGTGGCGGGCGTGGATGGCTGTCGTGTCGAACAGCGGTACCGTGGCGTCGTAGCCGTTCACGAGCAGCGTGATTTCCGTGCAGCCCAGGATGATGGCCTCAGCACCCTGCGCCACAAGCCCATCCATGATGCGGCGGTATTCCGTACGCGAGGCCGGCTCGATGCGGCCCAGGCACAGTTCCTCGTAGATGATGCGATGGACGATGGCGCGGTCGGCTTCCTCCGGTATCAGCACCTCCAGTCCGTGCTCGCGCAGGCGGTCACGGTAGAACGTCTGCTCCATCGTGAAGCGCGTGCCCAGCAGGCCGACCTTGCGGCAGCCCGCGGCGCGGATCGCCGTGGCCGTGGGGTCGGCGATGTGCAGCAGCGGGATGTCCACGGCCGCCTCGATTGCGCCGGCCACCTTGTGCATCGTGTTCGTGCACAGCACGATGAAGTCCGCTCCGGCCGCGGCGACCTGCTGCGCCGCCTCGGCCATCATGCGGCCGGACGCTTCCCAGTCGCCCGAACGCTGCAGCGCCTCCACCTCATGAAAGTCCACGCTGACGAGCACCACTCTCGCCGAATGCAGTCCGCCCAGCAGCTCGCGCACGGTCTCGTTGATCTGACGGTAGTAAGGCACCGTCGATTCCCAGCTCATTCCGCCGATCAGTCCGATGGTTTTCAAGGCAGCTCCTTTTTATATGCCTGACTTTGCCAGACAAGAAAAAGCCCTGCTCGAGGATGAGGCAGGGCTGCGGGACCGGATCGCCGCCCGGCTTACATCTGTTCGATCATCACGTCGCCGAAGCCCGAGCACGAGACCTGCGTCGCGCCTTCCATCAGGCGGGCGAAGTCGTACGTCACCTTCTTCGACACGATGGCCTTGCCCATCGCCGCGATGATCAGGTCCGCCGCTTCGGTCCAGCCCATGTGGCGCAGCATCATCTCGGCCGACAGGATCAGCGACCCCGGGTTGACGTAGTCCTTGCCGGCGTACTTCGGCGCGGTGCCGTGGGTCGCCTCGAACATCGCCACGGAGTCGGACATGTTGGCGCCCGGCGCGATGCCGATGCCGCCGACCTGCGCCGCCAGTGCGTCCGAAATGTAGTCGCCGTTCAGGTTCAGCGTGGCGATCACGCTGTACTCCGCCGGGCGCAGCAGGATCTGCTGCAGGAAGGCGTCGGCAATCGAATCCTTGATCATGATGTCGCGGCCCGTCTTCGGGTTTTTCAGCTTGCACCATGGGCCGCCGTCGATCAGCTCCGCGCCGAATTCCTTCTGCGCCAGCGCGTAGGCCCAGTCGCGGAAGCCGCCTTCCGTGTACTTCATGATATTGCCCTTGTGGACGATCGTCACGGACGGCTTGTCGTTGTCGATGGCGTACTGGATCGCCTTGCGCACCAGGCGCTCCGTGCCCTCGCGCGAGACGGGCTTGATGCCGATGCCGGAGGTTTCCGGGAAGCGGATCTTCTTGACGCCCATTTCCTCGGTCAGGAACTTGATCAGCTTCCTGACGCCTTCGGAACCCTCCTGGTATTCGATGCCGGCGTAGATGTCCTCCGAGTTTTCGCGGAAGATCACCATGTCCGTCTTCTCCGGCTCGCGCACGGGCGACGGCACGCCGGTGAAGTAGCGCACGGGACGCAGGCAGACGTACAGGTCCAGCTCCTGGCGCAGCGCGACGTTGAGCGAGCGGATGCCGCCGCCCACCGGCGTCGTCAGGGGGCCCTTGATGGAGACGACGTAGTCCTTCAGTACCTGCAGCGTTTCTTCCGGCAGCCACACGTCCGGACCGTACACGCTGGTCGATTTTTCACCCGCGTAGATCTCCATCCAGCTGATCTTCTTCTGGCCGCCGTAGGCCTTGGCCACGGCCGCGTCGACCACCTTGATCATGACGGGCGTGATGTCGATGCCCGTGCCGTCGCCCTCGATGAACGGGATGATCGGCTGGTCGGGCACGTTCAGCGAAAAATCGGCATTGACGGCGATCTTCTGGCCGTCGGCGGGTACTTTGATATGTTGGTACATCGTGATCTCCATGGGTCGGTGCATTGCCGGCTCCGCGGCGGTTGTGCACTACAATACGGGTGCGGCGCCGATGAGAGCTGAGCAGGTATGTCTTGCATTATGCACCAGTATTTTGTCAGCTGCCACGGCCTTCGCCCGTCTCAATTTCCCCTTTCCGTTCCATGCCTCTGATTTTATTCAACAAGCCGTTCCAGGTGCTGTGCCAGTTCTCGCCGCAGGAAGGCCGGGAATCGCTGGCCGATTATCTCGCCATCCCCAACATCTATCCCGCCGGCCGGCTCGATGCCGACAGCGAAGGGCTGATGCTGCTGACCGACGACGGCAAACTGCAGCACAAGATCGCCCATCCCGACCACAAGGAAGCCAAGACCTACCTGGTGCAAGTGGATGGCGTGGTGGACGCCGCGGCGCTGGCGCGGTTGCAGGCGCCGCTCGACCTGGGCGACTTCGTGACCAAACCGTGCCGCGCCGTGCGCATCGCCGAACCGGAATGGCTGTGGCCACGCAACCCGCCCATCCGCGCGCGGGCTGACAAACCGACCAGCTGGATCGCCATCACGCTGGAAGAAGGCAAGAACCGGCAAGTGCGGCGCATGACGGCCGCCGTCGGCCTGCCCACGTTGCGGCTGGTGCGCAGCAGTATCGGGCCGTTCTCGCTGGCCACGCATCCCTTGATGCCGGGGGAATTCGTCGAAGTGACGCTGTAAGCACAAAGCAAAACCGGTGACAGGCTCCGATTTTCCTGAAAACCGGAGCCTGTCACCGGTTTTTGTCACCGGTTTTTCCGGTTTCGCACCGGGGACGTAAAAAACCCGCCGACCTCACGGTCCGGCGGGTTTTTCTTTACGCGCTCAACTTCAAGCGATGGTGTCCAGCGCCGCGTTGAACGTGGCGCTAGGGCGCATGACGGCTTTCACCTTCGCGTCGTCGGCCTTGTAGTAGCCGCCGATGTCGACCGGCTTGCCCTGCACTTCCAGCAATTCGGCCACGATCTTCGACTCGTTGTCGGCCAGCGTTTTCGCCAGCGGTGCGAACGTGGCTGCCAGGTCGGCATCCTCGGTCTGCGCGGCCAGTTCCTGCGCCCAGTACATCGACAGGTAGAACTGGCTGCCGCGGTTGTCGAGCTCGCCCGTTTTCGGCGATGGCGACTTGCGGTTGTCCAGCAGACGGCCCGTTGCCGCGTCCAGCGTCTTGGCCAGCACCTTGGCCTTGGCGTTGCCCGTCTTCAGGCCCAGGTCTTCCAGGCTGACGGCCAGCGCCAGGAACTCGCCCAGCGAATCCCAGCGCAGGTGATTTTCCTCGACCAGCTGCTGCACGTGCTTCGGTGCCGAACCGCCGGCGCCGGTTTCGTACATGCCGCCACCGGCCATCAGCGGGACAATCGACAGCATCTTGGCGCTGGTGCCCAGTTCCATGATCGGGAACAGGTCGGTCAGGTAGTCGCGCAGGATGTTGCCGGTGACCGAGATGGTGTCCAGGCCGCGGGCGACGCGTTCCAGCGTAAAGCGCATGGCGCGTACCTGCGACATGATCTTGATGTCCAGGCCGTTGGTGTCGTGGTCCTTCAGGTAGGTCGTGACCTTCTTGATCAGTTCGTTCTCGTGCGGACGGTACGGGTCCAGCCAGAACACGGCCGGCATGCCCGAGTTGCGCGCGCGCGTCACGGCCAGCTTGACCCAGTCGCGGATCGGCGCGTCCTTCACCTGGCACATGCGCCAGATGTCGCCCTGCTCCACGTTCTGGCTCATCAGGACTTCGCCGGTCGCGAGGTCGGTGATGTTGGCCACGCCGTCTGCCGGCACTTCGAACGTCTTGTCGTGCGAGCCGTACTCTTCGGCCTGCTGAGCCATCAGGCCCACGTTCGGTACCGTACCCATCGTGCGTGGGTCGAAGGCACCATGCCATTTGCAGAAGTTGATGATTTCCTGGTAGATGCGGGCGAACGTGCTTTCCGGGATCACGGCCTTCACTTCCTTCAGGCGGCCGTCGGCGCCGTACATCTTGCCGCCGGCGCGGATCATCGCCGGCATCGACGCATCGACGATGACGTCGTTCGGCGAATGGAAGTTGGTGATGCCCTTGGCCGAGTCGACCATGGCCAGCTCGGGACGGTGTTCCTGGCAGGCGTGCAGGTCACGGATGACTTCTTCTCGCTGCGACGCCGGCAGGGTGGCGATCTTGTTGTACAGGTCGGCCATGCCGTTGTTGACGTTGATACCCAGGCTGTCGAACAGCGCGCCGTGCTTCTCGAACGCTTCCTTGTAGAACATGCGCACGCAGTGGCCGAACACGATCGGGTGCGACACCTTCATCATCGTCGCCTTGACGTGCAGCGAGAACAGCATGCCGGTCTGGTGCGCGTCTTCGATCTGTGCTTCGTAGAAGGCCAGCAGGGCCTTGCGGCTCATGAACATCGAATCGATGATCTCGCCGTCCTGCAGTGCGACCTTCGGCTTGAGCACGATGGTTTCGCCGCTCTTGGTGACCAGTTCCATCTTGACGTCGCGCGCGCGATCGAGCGTCATCGACTTTTCGCCGTGGTAGAAGTCGCCGCCCGTCATGTGCGACACGTGGGTGCGCGATGCCTGCGACCATGGCTGCATCGAGTGCGGGTTCTTGCGCGCATATTCCTTCACGGCGCGCGGCGCACGGCGGTCGGAGTTACCTTCGCGCAGGACCGGGTTCACGGCCGAGCCGATGCACTTGCCGTAGCGTGCCTTGATGGCTTTTTCTTCGTCCGTTTTCGGATCGGACGGGTAGTCGGGGATGTTGTAGCCCTTTTCCTGCAATTCCTTGATGGCGTTCTGCAGCTGGCTGACGGAGGCGCTGATGTTGGGCAGCTTGATGATATTGGCGTCGGCTTCCAGGGTTTTCTTGCCCAGTTCGGCCAGGGCGTCCGGCACGCGCTGCTCCGGCGTCAGGTTTTCCGGGAACGTGGCCAGGATACGGGCGGCAACGGAGATGTCGCTCTGCTCGATGCGGATGCCGGCCGGCCTGGTGAAGGTGCTGACCACGGGCAGGAAGGCGTGGGTCGCCAGCAGCGGCGCCTCGTCGGTCAGGGTGTAGATGATGGTCGGTTCACTGCTCATGCACTTTTTCCTCAGTTTGCGCGAAACGCTTCCGCGACTTGTCAGACTCGATAAATAACCGCCGGCTTGCGCTTGTGGCGCAACCAACACCGAAGCTCATTCTACTCCGCCCCACCCCGCGGTGAACAGGTCACCGGGGACAGGCCCGCCGGGCGCGTCGACCAGGCTGCCGAAGTCTTCTATAAGACATAAGACGCCGACATTATGCCCCAGCTTCGCCAGCGACACCAGCCCTTCCACGGCCAGCCGACGGCCCAGTTCGTGACAACATCGGGGTCAGGCACGGAAGTTGTCACGAGCTCGTCATCTTGCGAGAGCGCGCGGCGGTTGTGTCCGGTGATAGTTTTTGTGCCTGACCCCGATGTTGTCACGAGGTGGCTGTGCGCGCACGCTTGACCCTGGCTGGGGCGCGTGGCTTAATCGGCGCTTCCTGTTCAGTTGAGGATGTCGATGAGATTACTGCTGACCCTGGCTGGCCTGACCCTTGCGACGGCAGCGGCGGCGCAGGACGTGCAGTTTGCCACCACGACGCTGACGGCCGGCATGCACCTGGTCAAGGCGGAAGTCGCGCGCACGGATGCCCAGCGGGCCCAGGGGCTGATGTTTCGCGAGAAGCTGCCGGCCAACGCCGGCATGGTGTTCGTGTTCGACGCGCCGGCAACGCAGTGCATGTGGATGAAGAATACGCCGTTGCCGCTGTCGGTGGCATTTATCGATGGCGACGGCAGGATCGTCAATATCGCCGACATGCAGCCGCACACGCTGGACAGCCACTGCTCGACGAAAGGCGTGCCCGTGCGCTATGCGCTGGAGATGAACCAGGGCTGGTTCCGGCAGCGGCACATCAAGGCGGGGATGAAGATCGGCAATCTGCCGGGGAAATAGAAGCCGGAGGTCACCGTCGGCTAATACCCTGCCCGGCAACGGCACCACCGGCACCGGCACCGGCACCGGCACCGGCAAAGCGAAAAACCCGCAATGGCAAGCCAGGCGGGTTTTTCTCAGCACCGATATGGCGGCTATTGCCGCCGCACGCGAACTTAGGCGGACAGTGCCTTCAGGGCAGCTGCCAGACGGCTCTTGTGGCGAGCGGCCTTGTTCTTGTGGATGATCTTTTTGTCGGCGATCGAGTCGATGGTCGACACGGACGACTGGAAGATCTGGGTCGCAGCGGCTTTGTCGCCGGCCTGGATCGCCTTGCGGACAGCCTTGATGGCGGTGCGCAGCGTCGAACGCTGTGCCGAGTTGTGTGCGTTTTGCTTGACTGCTTGACGAGCGCGTTTGCGCGCTTGTGCGGTATTTGCCATGGAATTTCCTAAATCGTTGTCAAAGTTCGTTTGCAAACAATAGCGTTTGCCAAACCGGTGCGTTCAGCTGTCTGACCATGCAGGCCAACGCAGAGTCGGTCAACCGTGAAACCCGCGATCCACCTGAACGGTATCTTGCGGCTCTCGCTCTGTCTGCGTTACTGAATTCTGTACAGCCTTAAATTATATCCAGCTTTTGATGACAGGGCAATTCAAAAAAAGCGAAAGTTGCCGGTTTCACAGCATCCTAAGCATTTCGTGGCGGCAGCGCGGCTATAATCGCGCACCATGAATCTACTCCGAACCCTCGCCGCCGTCTCCAGCATGACCATGCTGTCGCGCGTCACGGGGCTGCTGCGCGAAACCCTGTTTGCACGGGCTTTCGGTGCCGGCGCCTACACCGACGCCTTCAACGTGGCCTTCCGCATCCCCAACCTGCTGCGCCGCCTGTTTGCCGAAGGCGCGTTTTCGCAGGCCTTCGTGCCCATCCTGGCCGAATACAAGAATCAGCACGGGCACGAGGCAAGCCGCACGCTGTCCGACCACGTCGCCAATTGCCTCGTCTGGGCGACGCTGATCGTCAGCGCCATCGGCATCGTCGGCGCGCCCGTCTTCGTGCTGCTGATCGCCGGCGGCCTGAAGCAGCAAGGCGACGCCTTTGACGCGGCCGTATGGATGACGCGGCTGATGTTCCCGTACATCGCCTGCATGTCGTTCGTGGCGATGGCCGGCGGCATCCTGAATACGTGGCGCCAGTTCAAGATCCCCGCATTCACGCCCGTCCTGCTGAACCTTTCGCTGATCGCCGGTGCCGTGTTCCTGGCGCCGCACCTGAAACAGCCCGTGTATGCCCAGGCCATTGCCGTGTTTGTCGGCGGCCTGCTGCAGGTCGGGCTGCAGATACCCGCGCTGGTCAAGATCGGCATGCTGCCGCGCCTGTCGATCAACCCGCTCGCGGGCATGTCCGACCCGGGCGTGCGCCGCGTGCTGAGGAAGATGGGTCCGGCCGTATTTGCCGTCTCCGCCTCACAGATCAGCCTGATGATCAACACCAGCATTGCGTCGCGCCTGGAACAGGGCAGCATCTCGTGGCTGACCTATGCCGACCGCCTGATGGAGTTTCCCACCGCCCTGCTGGGCGTGGCGCTGGGCACGATCCTGCTGCCGAGCTTGTCCAAAGCCAACCTCGACGACGACCGCCAGGAATACTCGGCCCTGCTCGACTGGGGCCTGCGCCTGACCTTGCTGCTGGCGATCCCCGCCGCCGTCGGCCTGGCCGTGCTGGCGCTGCCGCTGATCGCGACGCTGTTCCATTACGGCGCCTTCAGCGACCGCGCGGCGGAGATGTCGGCGCGCCCGCTGATCGCCTATGCCACCGGCCTGATCGGCATCATCCTCGTCAAGACGCTGGCGCCCGCGTTCTACGCCCGCCAAGACATCCGCACGCCCGTGCGCATCGCGCTGGGGGTGCTGGTGGCAACACAGCTGATGAACCTGGTCTTCGTGCCGTATATCCAGGTCGCCGGGCTGGCGCTGTCGATCGGCCTGGCTGCCTGCCTGAACGCGCTGTTCCTGTTTACGGGTCTGCGCCGGCGCGGCATCTACGTACCCCTGCCCGGCTGGGGCAAGTTCTTCCTCAAGCTGGTCGTTGCCGTGGCCGCCATGGGGTTGACGGCATGGTTCAGCGCCCAGCAGTTCGACTGGCTGGCACTGCGCAGCACGCCGCTGCTGCGGGCCGGGGCACTGGCCGGCGTGATCGCGGTTTGCGGGTTGGTGTACTTCGGGCTGTTGCTGTTGCTGGGGTTCCGGGTGCGGGATTTTCGGCGCACCGGCAAATAAGGACGGGGTCAGGTCCGACATTCGGACATGCTTGCTGCAGGATGTCCGAGTGTAGGATCCGCCCCCTCTGGTTGAATGTCGGACCTGTCCCCGCTGGTTAGACGGCTGAGAAGGGCCGGGGTCAGACCCAGCGGGTCTGACCCGGTACTCATCAAACGCTGAGCCAATAAAAAAACCCGCTGCCGAGGCAGCGGGTTTTTTTACGCATGAAACTGAAACTTAAGCTTTTTTGGCTTTGCGACGGGCCAGGAAGCCCATGATGCCCAGGCCGCCCAGCAGCATGCCGTAGGTGCTTGGCTCAGGTACGGCTGCCACGGTCAGTTCGCCCGAGTAGATGGCTTTGGCGTTGTTGGCGACACCAGCCAGGTTCAGCACGAATGGGCTTTCGGTGGTGGCTTCCACGCCGAAGAACTTCAGCTTGCCGACGCCGTAGGCTTCGCCCTTGAAGCCGTTCAGCGTGCTCGCGGCTGCGTCGAACGACAGATTCTGACCGCTGATGGTCAGAACGACGTCATACAGGCCAGGGCCCACGCCGTTGAACGTCAGAACGTCCAGGCCACCCGACAGCACGCCGTCGTTGCCCACGACCAGCGAATCGAACGAGCCGACGCCGTCGATGATGGCGACGGACTGGTCAGCAGCCATTGCGGAGAAGGAAGCGGCAGCCAGCAGGCCTGCGATAGCGAATTTCAGTTTCATGAGTAGTTATCCTTGTGAGAGTAGTGTTGTCGCTGTTCGGTGATCAACTGCTGAAAGAATCGTAACACAGTTATTTCCGTGGCAACGTTACGCACGATATAAAAAAACCACTTTTTCTGGTTTTTTTACAACACCGGTTGACGAAAGCAACCACATGTTCTCCAGAATCTGCCTCACTTCCTGTTAGCCGGTTCAGGCGGCTCCGCCGGCTGCTCCTGCGGCTGCTCCGGTGCAGGATCTGGTGGTGGCGGCTCGGGCAGCGGCTCCGGCTCGGGCTCGGGTTCCGGCTCGGCCGGCTGGGGCGGTTGCACCGGCGTGGGCGGCCTGCCCGTCAAGGGCGTAGCCGGCTGGGTACCTGCCGCCGGCGTGCCGGCGCCCGTACCGGTGCCGCTGCCCGCTCCGGTATCCGTGCCCGTGCCTGTCCCGGTCGGCTTGCCCGTCAGCGGGCTGCCTGTCATCGGCGTGGCCGGGCCCGCGCCCGG
Organism: Pseudoduganella plicata; assembly: GCF_004421005.1. Taxonomy (NCBI): domain Bacteria; kingdom Pseudomonadati; phylum Pseudomonadota; class Betaproteobacteria; order Burkholderiales; family Oxalobacteraceae; genus Pseudoduganella; species Pseudoduganella plicata. The sequence continues at coordinate 5,344,949 of NZ_CP038026.1, read as the reverse complement.
CTTGGCGGGAAGTTGTCCCGGCGGCGGCTCCTGGCCGTTGAACGTGAACACCCAGTCGGAAATCTTGCGCTTGCCTTCGAACGCCTGGAACCGCGACGGAAAATTGCTGACCTTGATGGGCTCGGCTGTGGACAGGCTGTGGATGCCCAGCACGCCCAGCTTGTCGCCCATGTAGACGATGCCCCACTCCGGCTTGCCCGTCATGGGGTCGACGAAGACCTTGCGCAGGTGCCGGCGCGTGCCGGGAAAACGCGGGTCCTTCAAGAGTTCCTTCATCGTGGGAGGCTGTTGCGGCTGGCCCTGCGGCGTTGCCGCGGCGTAGCTCTTGAGCGCGTCGCTGAACTGCTCGCCGATGTACAGCAGCTCGCGCTCGGCCGCCGCGCGCTGTATGGTGGCGCCGAGCCGCACGGTCGTGGCTGCAACGAGACCGAGGATCGCGACCAGGATGATGACGCTGACGTAGGTGAATCCGCGTGCCGGGCGCGCGGGTGTGAAGCCCCGCGCCGGCCGCCGGGGTGGCGTGAGCCAGCGCATGGCGTTACCAGTCCGCGTACGGCCTGCCGCTGCGGTCATTGCCGGGCGCTCCACTCTTGAGGTCGGCGACAGCGCCCTTGCCCGGGTCCTCCGGCGGCTGCAACAGCCAGCTGTCGTTGCGCTCCGTGATCGGGTCGACTGGCAGCGCGCGCAGGTAGCGCTTCTCGACCAGCTGTTCCAGCGAGTCCGGATAGCGGCCGGTATCGCCGTAGAACTGATCGATGACGGCGCGCGTGTTGCGCAGGTTGTCGGCCAGGATGGTTTCGCGGGTCTTGTCGACGCTGGGGAAGTAGCGCGGCACGGCGAGAGTCAGCAGCAGCGCGATAATGCCCAGCACGACGAGCAGCTCGATCAGCGTGAAGCCCCGGCGTTTCCATTTGATCATCTGTTTCACCATTTGCGGTACGGTATGCCGTTCAGCCCCACCTTCTCGGACAGCGAGTAGACGTCGTACACATCCTCGCCCTCGCGCGGGTCCTCGGCCTCGCTGGCATAGCTGCGCTTGCCCCACGTCTGCGCGCCCGGCAATTCGCTGTCGCTGTTGAACGGATCGCGCGGCACGCGCCGCAGGAAATAGATTTTCGCCCGCTTCGGGCTGCGCAGGTCCGGCACGCCCTCCACCAGCTGATCCAGGCTTTTCGGATAGCCGTTGCTGCCCACCGTCTTGGCGACGCGGCCGTCGTCGTAGGCCTGCTTGTAGTCGTCCAGCGCCTTGCGGATGAGGTGCAGCGACGCACGCAGCTCCGCTTCGTTACGGCGCTGGATCGTCACCTGCGCCGTGGGAATCACCAGCGCGCCCAGCAGGCCCATGATGGCCAGCGTGACCAGCAGCTCGATCAGCGTGAAGCCGCGTCGGCGCGGGAACACTGCCGTGTTCATCACTGGTTCTGCGCTGGCGGCACCGGCGTCGCGGCCGACGGCGGCTGTTGCTGGGCTTGCGGCTGTGGCGCCGGTGCCGCCGGAGCCGTCGCAGGCGGCTGCGTGACGCTCGACGGCGGACCTGGCTGCGTGGTCGACAGCGGCACGTTGGCGGGCGTGCCCGTCTCCTGTGGCGAAGGCGATGGCTGCTGCGGCGCCTGCGGCTGCTCCGGTGCCGGGGTCGGGCTGCGGCCCGGCAGCAGCACGGGCGCGCGCACCGTCACATCCGGCTTGCGGCGGAAGTTCGCTTCCGTGCCGGCCGAGAACTCGGCGGCATCCGCCTGCGGACGCTGCAGGTTGCGCACCAGGCGCGGCGTGATCGACAGCACGATTTCGGTCTTCTGGTTGTCGTCCGTCTGCGCGCCGAACAGCCGGCCCAGGATCGGAATGTCGCCCAGCCCCGGCACCTTGCTGCCGCTCTTGCGGTCTTCGTTATTGATGAGGCCGGCCAGCACCTGGTTTTCGCCGTCCTTCAGCTGCAGCACGGTGGACGCCTGGCGCGTGCCGATCTGGTAGGCCGTCGTACCGGACTTGGTCTCGATGCGGCTGACGATGTTCGACACCTCCAGCGACACGTTGATGGCCACTTCGTTGTTCAGGTAGATGGTCGGCTCCGCGTTCAGCGTCAGGCCCACGTCGACGTAGCTGACGCTTTCCTGGGCGAAGCCGGCCGTGCCGGGCGAGACGGTGGTCGTGATGACGGGCACCTTGTCGCCGATCAGGATCTTGGCCTTCTGCTTGTTGCGCACGCGGATGCGCGGGTTGGCCAGCAGGTTCGAATCACCGTCCGTCTTGTTGGCCGTGATCTTGGCCTGCAGCGACGAGACGCCGATCGACGCACTGTTGAGCGTGTCCAGGTCGCGGATCGTCAGGGTGGAGCCGCCACTGGAAATGAGCGGCGAGAACGTCGCCGTCGTGGGCCAGTTGACGCCCAGCTCCAGCAGGCGCGAACGCTTCACTTCCAGGATCTCCACTTCCAGCATCACTTCCGGTTCGGCCATGTCCTGCACCGCGACGATCTTCTCGGCCAGCTTGATGGCGTCCGCGTTGTCGCGCATGATAACGAGGTTCAGTTTCTCGTCCGCCACCACGTCGCGCGACTTCAGGATCGTTTTCAGGGTATTGGCCACCAGCTTCGCTTCCGCATTGGCCAGATAGAACGTCTTGATGACCGTCTCCTGGTATTCCTTCAGCTTGGCCGCGATGTTCGGGTAGATCAGGATCGTGTTCGCATCCATCACCTGCTGTTCCAGCTGGTTCGTCATCAGGAGGTAGTAGACGGCCGATTCGACGGTGCTGTTCCTGAGCATGATCGTCGTGCGGGCATCGGCCTTGACATCCTTGTCGAACACGAAGTTCAGGCCCGAGCGGCGCGAGATCACGTCGAACACCTGCTTGAGCGGCGCGTCGCGGAATTCGATGGTGATAGGCTGCTTGAACGTCTTCGCCAGCTGGTTCTCGGCGCCGCCCGGCGGATTCTTTTCGTTCAGCTCGCGCAGCAGCGCACGGGCGCGCGGCTGGTCCGGCTTTTCGGACAGCACGATGTCGACCTTTGATTTCGCCTGGTCGTATTCCTTCTTGTCCGCCAGCTCGGTGGCCTCGGCCAGCAGCTTGTCGTGCCGCTCGGCCATGTCCAGCGCCCGCAGCGCGCCGCGGGCCCGCTCGTTCTGGGGATTCAGGGCCAGCACGCGCTGGATGTTCTGCAACGCCAGCGCGCGCTGCCCCTCGGCCATCTGCCGGTCGGCCTGGTCGAGATAGCGCATGATGGCGCGGTCGCGTGCCTGCAGCCAGGTGGCGCGGTACTGGGCGTTCCCCGGATCGGCCGCGATCGCTTCCTGCAGCTTCAGCAGTCCCGCCTCGACCTGGTCCTTCTCGATCAGGTTGCGCGCGTCGCGATACGCCATCTGGGCGGCGCAGCCGGACAGCGCCAGCACCATCGTGGACAGGGTGAGCGTGCGGCGCAGGCGGGCCGCCGCGGTTGGCTTGTGGCGAGACATCAATCCAGGACTCCAATATTAAGCTGCTGCACCTGGTTCAGGGGCAGATAGGTAAGCGTCAGCGTGGGCGGCGCAATGGCGTCGACCCGGTACATGCCGTCGATGACCGTTTTCGCGCGCACGACATACGTGCGCTCGCCGTTGGCCAGGTAGACCTCGTAGGCGCCGTCGGCAAGCCCCTTGCCGATTACCGTGAACGGTACCGGCGGCGCCGTCGGCACGGGCGGCGGCGGTGGCGGTCCCGGCGGCTCGCTGGGCGGCGCCGGCGGCGGATTCAGGTTCTGGCCGGCAAACAGACCGCCATTGCCGCCGAACGCGCCCTCCCCCGTCGCGCCAATCAGTTCGGCTCGGGGAATCAGGCGCACGATCTTGCCCGTATCCGCGCCGGCGGCGGCATTGGCGGGGGCCGCCACGGGCGCGACTGGGGCGGGACGCTGGGCACGCTCGACAGGTTCGGCCACGTCCGGCTCCGGCGCGGAACCGCCCAGCAGCACGAGACCGGCCGCCGCGACCAGTGCCGCCCCCATCAGCAGGTGGCGCGGCTTCATGGCTGTGCCTTCAGGTACAGCGTGAAGCGCAGGCGCGCGTCGACGGTCGGGTCGGCCGCGGTGTCGCGCCGGAAGCTCACCTCGTCCAGCGCCGCGAACGGCATCGCCAGCAGCGCCTGCAGTGCGAACTGCCAGATATTGCGGTACGGCCCCTTGACGGGCAGGATGATCTGGTACGTGGCCACGCCGGCGCCCTTGTCGAAACCGGTCTTGTATTCGCCGTGGTCCAGCACCAGCTGCGCCTTGGCGGCCAGGTCGAACAGCACCTTGACCTGCTGCTCGGCATGGCGCTGCTCGCCCAGGGTGGCGTAGAACGCGGCCAGGTTTTCATTGGCGGTGGGCGGCGGCGGCGCCACGACGAGCGCCGATGGCGCGGGCAGCGGCCGGGCCAGCTCGTCCTGCAGCGCGGCGCGCTGCGGCAGCAGCCATGCCCACAGGGCGGCGCCGGCCAGCAGCAGCACGGCGCACAGGCTGGCGGCGGGACCGGCGCGCAAGAGGCGCAGGCGCGCTTCCAGCAGCACCGGGGCCAGGCGGATTTCCTTCATCGTCCCCTCCATTGCGCTTCGACCTGGAACCGGATCGGCTTGTTCGGATCCTGCTCTTCGATTTCGTGGCGCACCAGTGCCGCGCCGCTGAAGAACTCCTGCTGCTTAAGCACCTGCACGTAACCGACCATGTCGTCGCTGTTGCGCGCCTCGGCCGTGATCTTCAGGATACGCTTGCGCGCGTCGGGATCAAGGGCCAGCAGCGCGATATTGGCGGGCGTGGCCGTGGCGAGCGCATCCTCCAGCTCGCGCCATGGCACGTTCAGCTGCAGGATCGCGGTGTTGACGGCCGTCGCCTGCGCTTCCGGAATCGCCGTTTCCGGCACCGTGGCGCGTACTTTCGACAGCGCCCGGCTACGCGCCTGCAGCTGCTCGATCTCGGCGGCACGGGCGGCGCGCCGCTCGGCCATGTCCATGGCCATCCAGGTCCCGCCCAGGCACAGCAGCACGCCCAGCAGTCCGGCCACGGCCAGGGCCGGATGCAGCCGGTGCAGCGTGCGGCGCCAGCCTGGCGGGGCAAAATCGATACGGATCGTTCTCAGGCTCATGCGGGACTCCCGGCGGCGGCCAGCAGGCTGGCGGGCGACATGCCGTTGCCCTGAGCCGCGCCCAGCTGGACGCACGCTACCTGTCCGGCCTGCACGGGTTTGGCCAGCGCGGGCGGCAGTGCGCCGCACAGCTGCACCTGCGCCGGTGCGCTCAGACCCAGCAGGAGCGCTTCGCGGCCGATCGTCTGCGTCAGCCAGTAGTGGTCGGCGCCTTGCGGCACCGGCACGGCGCGGATCGCGCGCAACCTGTGGTCCTCGATCGCCGCCAGGGTCAGCATGCGGTCGTGCCACTGGCCGAACCAGCCGCCAGCGCGCAAGGCGCGGTGCCAGCGGTTCCAGCCCGTGACGAAGTGCGGCACGATCTCGACGAGGTGCATGCCCTTGTCGTCGGCCAGCGCGTGCAGCACGGCCAGCAGCGCGCGCGGCAGCGCGGCAGCATAGAACGGCTGGCGGGCGTCCCAGTCGGCGCTGAACGCCCAGGCGGCCGGCGTTTCGCCGTACAGGCTGTGGAAGCGCAGCGCGGCTGCCGCCTCGATATCGGCCAGGCGGGCCGCCCCGGGCGGCGGATTGACCTGCCACAGGCGGCACAGTTCGTCCGCCAGCACGACGCCGACGGGCCAGCCCGCCACGTCCTGTCCTTCCAGCAGCGTGCGCAACGCCTGCGCCAGGATGGTTGCGCCGGCGGCCGAGGCGATATTCGGCTCGTCTTCGGGCAGCGCGTATTCGGCCAGCACGGCCACCTTGTCGCCACGCCAGCGGCTGGTGCGCAACAGGCTGACGGCGGTGGCCGAGATGCCAAGCCGCAGCGCTTGTCCGGGAAATCTACGCATGCAAGGTCACCCGTTTGATTTCCGTCAGCGTGGTGCCGCCCCGCTTGACCAGTTCGAGCGCCGCCTGGCGCAGGCTGCGCGTGCCGTTTTCATAGGCCGCCTGCTTGACCTGGCGGATCGGGCGCTTTTCCACGATCAGTTCGCGGATCTCGTCGTTCAGCGTCAGGATCTCCGCGATCGAGCGGCGCCCCTTGTAGCCCGTGCCGCGGCAGTCGCCGCAGCCCTTGCCTTCCTTGAAGTCGTAGTCGAACACGTCCGCGCGCGACAGGCCCACGCTGGCCAGCTCCTCGTCGCCCGGCGTGTATTCGGCCGCGCAGTGCGGGCAGTTGATGCGCACCAGGCGCTGGGCCCAGATGCCGTTCAGCGCCGACACGAACGCATACGGATCGATGCCCATGTGGGTGAAGCGGCCGAACACGTCGAACACGTTATTGGCGTGCACGGTGGTGAGCACCAGGTGGCCCGTCAGCGCGGACTGCACGGCGATTTCCGCCGTTTCGCGGTCGCGGATCTCGCCCACCATGATCTTGTCGGGATCGTGGCGCAGGATCGAGCGCAGGCCCTTGGCAAACGTCAGGCCTTTTTTCTCGTTGACGGGAATCTGCAGGATGCCCGGCAGCTGGTATTCGACGGGGTCCTCGATCGTGATGATCTTCTCGCGGCCGTTGTGGATTTCCGTCAGCGCCGCGTACAGCGTTGTCGTCTTGCCCGAACCCGTCGGCCCTGTCACCAGCAGCATGCCGTACGCCTCCTGCGCCAGGGTGCGCAACGTGACGAGCGATGGCGCATCGAAGCCCAGCGATTCCAGCGACAGCGAGCCGTACGATTCGATCATGGCCCGCTTGTCCAGAATACGGATGACGGCATCCTCGCCGTGGATACTGGGCATGATGGAGACGCGCAGGTCGATCTCGCGCCCGCCCGACTCCACGCGGAAGCTGCCGTCCTGCGGCACGCGCCGTTCGGCGATGTCCAGTTCGGCCAGCACCTTCAGGCGCGAGATGATCTGCTCGGCCACTTCGATGCCGTTGACGGCCGTGGCATGGTCGAGAACGCCGTCGACACGGTACTTGACCGCGAGGCCGCCGGAGGTGCTTTCCAGGTGGATGTCGGAGGCGCCCGCTTTCAGCGCATCGTACAGCGTGGAATTGACCAGGCGCACGGCGGGGCTGGCCGCTTCCGACACGGAGGCGAACGACAGCACGGCGGCCGTCTTGCCGTCGCGGCGGGAATTGTCGCCGCCCGGCAGCAGCGTATCGGTCGCGCGGGCGGACTCCTCCTGCTTCGACAGGTAGGCGGCGATATCGGACTGCAACGCCAGGCGCATCTGCAGCGGCGCGTGCGCCGGCGCGCGTGCCTGGGTGCCCAGCCATGTCTGCAGGTCGAGGTCGAACGGATCGGCAATGACACCGACAACGACACCGTCGTGCGCCCGCAGCAGCACGCATTTCTTCGCCATTGCCTGCGACAGCGGCAGCAGGTCGAACGCGGGCGTAAAGGCCAGCATCTCGACCGTCTCCAGTACGGCCAGCCCGAACGGCTGGGCCAGCGCGCGCACGACGAGGCGCGGCTCCATGCCCGTCAGGCTTTCGAGTTCTTCCACCAGCGTGCGCTTCGAATGCAGCTGCTGGGCCCGCGCCTTCGTCAGCAACGCATGGTCGAGGGCGGCGATGGGATGGATGGCCGGATCGTTCACGACATTTCTCCGGCAAGATCAAAAATAGGCATATACAGCAATACCACGATGGCGCCCACGATCAGCCCGATGCCGGCCATCAGCAGCGGTTCAAACGTGCGCGTAAAACGGTCGATCCAGCGGCTGATTTCGCCGTCGTAGAAGGCGGCCGACTGCGTCAGCATCGGGCCCATGTCGCCGGTGCGCTCGCCCACGCGCAGCATGCGCAGCGAAATTGGCGTCGTCAGCGCGTTGGCTTCGAAGGCAGTGGACAGCGGCAAACCCGCCTCGACAGCCTGGCGCGCCAGCTGCAGGCCCGACCGGACGTTGGCGGACACCATGCCCTGCACGGTCTCGATGGCCTGCACGATGGTGATGCCGCCTTCCGTCAGCATGCCCAGGGTCAGGTACAGCCGCGAGAGCTCATAGATGCGCACCCGTTCGCCGATGGCGGGCAGGCGTCCCAGCAGCCGCACCAGGCCGCCACTGCCCGCCAGGCGGCGCACGCCGAAGACCGCAGCCGACAGCGCCAGCACGAGGCCTCCCACCAGCGCACCCGTGTGGTTGCCGGCGAACTGGCCCCACGACAGCATCACTTGCGACATCCACGGCAGGTTGCGCCCGGCACCCTGGTAGACCTCGGCAAAACGGGGCACGACGTAACCGATCAGGAACATCGACACGCCGCCGCCCACCAGCAGCAGGATGCAGGGATAGATGGCGGCGCTGACGATTTTTGCGCGCACCGTGTCGATGCGCTGCTGGTAGTCGATATAACGGGCCAGCGAACGGGGCAGATCGCTCGTGCCTTCCGCGGCCTTGACGATGCCCACGTACAGCGGCGGGAACAGTTGCGGCTGCTCGGCCAGCACGGTGGAAAAACGCTGGCCTTCGCGCAGGCCGCCCAGCAGGCGTTCCAGCACGCCGCGCGTGGCGGGGCTGGCTTCCTTTTCCAGCAGCGCTTCCAGCGCCTCGACGATGCCCAGGCCGGCATTGAGCAGCGCCAGCAGTTCCTGGCTGAACAGCACGAGGGAAAGCGCTTTCTTGCCTTTGCCGGCCTTGAAGGCGCCGCGCACGGGGCGGATGCTGCTGACGAACAGACCGCGCGCTTCGACCTGCCGGCGCGCGTCGGATTCGTCACGGCCATCGACCACCAGGTGGCCGATCGCCATGTCGGGCGACAGGGTACGAACATCGAACTGCATGGGAGCGGGGGCGCTGGTGCTGTTGCTTGTGCTGGGAAACGCAGGCGGCGCAGCTTACTGCGAGCTGATGTCGGCGTTGTCGCCGGTACCGCCGGGCTGGCCGTCCTTGCCGAGCGACGTGATCTCGTAGTCGCCCTTGCTGCCGGGCGACTTGTACGCATACGGGCGGCCCCACGGATCGGCCGGCACACCCTTCTTCAGGTAGGGCCCGTTCCATTTGGCGCCCGCCGTGGGCGGTGCCGTCATCAGGGCGCCCATGCCCTCCTCCGTGGTGGGATACCGGCCGACATCGAGGCGATACGTGTCGAGCGATTTTTCAAACGCCTCGATCTGTGCCTTCGCCACCGTCACTTCCGATTTGCCCAGCTGGGAGAAATACTTGGGGCCGACATAGGCCGCCAGCAAACCGATAATCACGATCACGACGAGTAATTCGAGCAGCGTGAATCCGCGCGCCGCGCGGCCCTGCTTGCGGTAAAACTTTGCTGCTTGCATCCGAACAAACCTCCGATTTACGACTACCGCGAAAAAACCAAAACAGCGCCGGAACCGCGCTCGCCTCATGGCCCGAATGGCGTGCCATGCGTGGGGGGGGGCGACCACGCGCTACAGTGCTTCGCGCCGGTGTTCTGGCGGTCCAGGACAGGCGCGATAACACCGAAGGCTACCACGTCATTTAAGGTTTAGACAATTTTTTAATGCAGGCGTTGCAACCCCGGCCCATGGGCCCGGGTTTTTATTGACACCACCCCCAACGGTTGAGCAAATATCACACACTTGGTTATTAGCGACCATGTAACTATCGGTAGCGTCCAGATTTGGAAATAGATTGAAAAACGGTAAGTGAGAAAATGTCGATGACGCCGTCCATTGTGGGGCCGCGGGGCTTCGCCGTCTGTCGCCCGTCTGTCGGCCGTCTGTCGTCCGTCTATCGCCCGTCCCCGACGTGGCGATACAAATGACTGGCCGCGACGTTATTCGAATCCGGCCAGACCGTCGCTGCGCGCCACGGCATGGGCGCGGTTGCTGGCCCCCAGCAGCTTGTAGAGCCGCTGCAAATGGTTCTTCACTGTCAGGCCGCTGATACCGAGGATGATGCCGATCTCGTCGTTGCTCTTGCCCTCGCGCAGCCAGCGCAGCACTTGCGCCTCGCGCGGCGACAGCGCACGGGGCACCGCCAACGTGGTAGCCGGTGCCACGCAGACCCGTTGCAGCGTCAGGTGCAGATGCGGCAGCAGGAGCCGCAGCAGATAGGCGTGGTGCGCGGCGGGCCGTTGCGGCAGCCCGCCCAGCAGGAAGAACGTACTGCCGCCTGGCAGCGTGGGTGTGCCGTGCGCCAGCGCGTTGGCCAGTCCCAGTGCGGCAAGGCGGCGCGGAACCGGATCGGGATGGTCGCCACTGTCCTCGTGCAGCACCAGCGGCGTGCCGCGCTGGCGCCACAGGCGATATGCGGCCATCGCCAGTCCGTGCACGGGATCGCATGCGCCGGCATGCACCAACGGCTCCGGCGGGCCGGCATGCAGGCACTCGATACGCAGCGGTTCGCCATCGGATCCAAGGCGGACGCATGCAAGCACGCGGTGCGGCAGCAGCGCCTGCAAAGGTCCCCGGACCCACCGGCGCAAACTCTCCAGCTCGCAAAGATCGAGCGCGGACGTCAGCGCATGCAGCAGGCGTTCCTGCTCTTTGGCATTCAGGATATCCGGCAGCAGCTGGGACATGGGGCATGTGACGAAACAAAGCGCGGATTGAACTATGCGCGCAACTGTCCTGTCCAGGCCAATACGATTTTTCTGGTGTATTGATAGGTTGCGCGACTAAATACGGCCGCGCTGGAGGGAACGCAATACTCGGGAGCAGGCACCTTCCGCCTTGCGCAAGGTGCCTGGTACAGCTCTTAACGCGCGGCGCGGCGCCGCGCGGCGCCGGCCACGAGCATCGCACCGATGCCCATCATCAGCCACGCCGACGGTTCCGGCACGGGAGCGATGTCGATGGCGGACGCATGGATGGCGAAGTCCACGGCACCCGCACCGCCCACGACCGTTGCAGGCGTCCACGTAATCGTGCCGAGCGTACCGTCGGCCGAAGCCGGATTGCCCAGCAGCGTCGTCTGGTCGGGACCGTAGGCCAAGATGCCGAAGATGGACTGGCCGATGTTGCCGGACAGATCCACGTCGCCGGCAAACGTTACTTTGAAGCTAAGCACGTTGCCATAGCTGACGGCGTGGAACAGGTCGTTCCAGCCGGCGTCGTTGCCGATCACATAGCCGGCCGCCAGCGAACCGCCGACGTTGCCTGCCGTGATGACTTGCGCGCCCGCATCGAAGCCGACGAAGTCGGTCAGCGTGACGGTGGCGGCCGGCGCCAGGCCGACGCCGGGGCCGTTGAATTGCAGGTCGAGCCAGCCGGACGAAACGCCGAAGTCGGCGGTACGGATCGACACGTCGAGCGTCGTGTCAGCAAAGGCGTAACCGCCGGACAGGGCCAGCACGAGCGCGGCAGCGGCGTGGCGCAGGGAGAACATGGAGTGATTCATGGTGGATTCCTTAGAAATTGCCGCTGTAGATTTTTGCTGTATAGGTCAGGCCGGCTTTTGCCGGATTGCTGAAGCTGACGGGCACGGTGACCGATGCGCCGGCGGCCAGGCCGCCGTTGACGGTCACGTAAGGCGCGCCGTCGTGGCTGCCCGTGGCGTTGACCAGCGTGACGCCGCTCGTCAGGCCAGCCAGTTCCAGGTGCAATGGACCGTTCAGCGTGGCGCCGGACTTGTTCACCAGGGTGACGGTGCCGGTGAACAGCCCCGTGGCACGATTGAAGACGAGACCGGAGCTGACGCGCTGCACGCCGGCCGTGACGTCCACCGCGCCGGGCAGCAGGTTCAGCGTGACGACGACCGGGTCATGGTCGGAAGCGCGGTACGGCAGCGCGTTGTACAGGTCCTGGGGCTTGCCGTCGGTGTTGTAGTCGATGACCTCCGGCTCGTCCGCGTTGACGTGCCATTCGGCCGCACCCACTACCTGCGGGCTCAGCGCATTGCTGGCCAGCGCGTGGTCCAGGTAGCCGGCCTCATGGCCGAACACGTACGAGTACGGCATGCCCAGCGGTCGCACGAAGCGTTCCAGCTGGTTGACGTAGCCGGCCGCCGTGATCGTCGCGATCGGGTCTTCCATGCCGTAGGCGTTCATGTCGCCGATCACCAGCACGTCCGGGTCTTTCGCCGTGGCGACGACCTGCGGCAGGAAGCTGCCGACGAGGCGCTGCGCCTGCTGCACACGGGTGCCGTTCCAGCACGACTGGCCATCGCCGTTGTCGGCATTGACACCGCCGCCGCTCGGGCAGCCGCCCTTCGACTTCAGGTGGTTGACGACCAGCGTGAACTTGCCGCCGTTGCTGGCTTTGAACGTCTGCGCCATTGGCGGACGGTTGTTGATGCCGTCCGCATCCGACAGTGCCGGGCCGGCCAGAGTCAGCTTGCCCGGCTTGTAGATCATCGCCACGCGGATCGCATCCGTGCCCGTTGCCGGCGGCTTCGGCACGACCGCGTAGACGGTTGCGCCGTAGGCGGCGTTCAGGCTGTCCACCAGCACGCCGGCCGAGTAGTCGCCGTCGTTCTGGATTTCCATCAGGCCGAACACGTCCGCATCGATGCCTTTCAGCTCGGCGACGATCTTGTCGCGCTGGCGCACGTATTCGACCAGGTTGTCGGCACCGCGGCAATTGCCCCGGCTGGTCGTACCGCCGATGGTGCAGCCGGCCGTGTTCTGGCCCAGGTGGTTCATGCCGTTGGTGAACGTCGTGAAGTAATTCAGAACGTTGGCGCTGGCCACCTTGACGTTGCCTTCCGGCAGAGCCGGTGCGTCGGCGCGCGGGTTGTCGCGCGAGATGACGGGCGCGACTGTCGGCTGCAGCTTGAAGCCGGCACCGCCACCGCCCAGCGCGCCGAAGTCGACGACACCCGTCAGGTCGCTGACGGTGTCGCCGGCGCGCACGGTCGGGCCTTCGCCAAGGTACGGGATGGTCGTCGGCGTCGTGAACAGGCCATCATCCAGCACGATGCGGTTGTTGGCATTGGCCGCGGCCAGCGCCTGGGCTTCGGCCGAGCGCGGCGCGTAGCGGTTGGTCGGGATTTCCAGGCGGCCCGACGACAGGGTCAGCTCGCCGCGGCTGCCCACGTAGGACGTCTGCGAAATCGTCAGCGGGCTGGTGAAGCGCACCAGCATGCCTTCGACCCCGTCCAGGCGGCTGTTCGGCAATGCGATATTGGTCGGGTTGACGCTGTGGCCGCTCGACAGCGGCACGGCAGCACTGACGTCCTTCATTTCCGTGTACGAACGGTTGGCGCCACTCGGCGTGAATTCGACGATCGTGCCCGTCACGCGCACCAGCTGGCCAACGGCCACGTTGTCGGCGGCGGTGGCACTGTAGACGAACAGGCCGTCGGACGTGGCGGGATCGCCGTCGCCGGCCGCATCCTGCAGGAAGAAGCCGCCCGCCACCTTGGCGGTAACGACACCCTGCGTCGTCTGCACGGTGTCGGCCACGGGGCTGGCTGCGCCGCTGCCCTGGATTTGCGGGATCGTGCGAGTCACGGCGGCCAGTGCCTGCACGGCCACGTTGACGGTGCACGAGGCTTCCTGCGCCTGGTCGTTGACGAAGCGCACCGTTACCGGGTAGCTGCCCTGCGGCACATTGGCCGCCACTTCCAGGCGCGCGCTGGCGCTGGCGCCCGCTTCCGACGCGGCGTTGAAGCCGGTCAGCACGATGCCCGGCACGGATGCGGACGTGATCGTGGCGCCGTTGACGATACCATCCACGTCGCTGGCCGCCAGCATGGCGACGCTGGCATAGCCCTGCGCAACGCCCAGGCTGGCCGGGCAGTTCGTGACGATCGGGCGGATCACAGGGCCGCTGCAGACGCGCACTGGCGCGCTCGTGTTGCGCGGCGTCGGCGTGGCAACCGTGAAGTCGGTGGCGTTGTTGTCGGTGTCCAGGCAGCCGTCATCGTTGCGCAGGGCCGCCGTCGGGTTGCCGGTGCCGCCGGCAGGACCGGCGCCCTCGTAGCCGCTGGCGGCGCCCCAGCCCACCAGGTCGACGACGTTGGCCGTCGGGTTGGCGCCGCTCAGTGCGCCGGTAGCGCTGACGAGAGCGATCTTGCCGCCGCTGCCGCCCATCGGGATCGTGCCCGTCAGGTCGGGATTGAGCGCGACGCTGCCGCCGCTGCCCGTGGCCTGCTGGATCAGGTAATACTGGCCCGGCTGCAGCGTGATCGACGGCAGGGCCGTGACCTGCCACGACGTGCCGCCGGCGCTGGCGTACTGCACGCTCCAACCCGTCATGCTGATGGCTGCATTGCCGCGGTTGAACAGTTCGACAAAGTCGGATTTGATCGTGGCGCCGCTGTTGCCGCCGCCGCCGTACACCTGGCTGACGACGATATCGGATGCGGCCAGCGCCGGCGCGGACAGGCCCGCCAGCAACGCGGCGAGGACGGTCAGGCGGCCTGGCACGGCGCGTGGTTGAGCGTGAGTGGTCATGTGAATCCCTGCGATATGAGACGACCGCCAGGGTGCCGCGGAGCCGGCTGATCGTCGTTAATGAAAATGGAACACGTGTATTCTGTGTTGCATCTTACATAATATCGATTTGGTATGACCGCTTAATGACACAGTATTAGTCTGAATGGACTAAACGGTGCGGCATCGGCGCAACGACCGTGCCGGCCGCCCGCCTGCGGTGCGCTTCCGCACTTATTTTCTATACGGTGCCGCCAGCGGATCGCCGATAAACACGCCCTGCGCGGGCCACGCCACACTGCGCCAGTAAGCTTCGACGGCCGTCGTGCCGCCCAGGTAGCTGCGCAGCAGGAGGTTGGGATTGGGAAACTTCTGCCAGTAGTTGCACGGCTCGCTGACGGTGCCGTAGCTGGCCGTGGCGCCCGCCTCCAGCCACTTCAGGCTGCTCATCTGGCCGTTGCCCAGCAGGTCGCCGCCAAACGACGTCAGGTGATCGGCCAGCGCACCGGGCAGGAAACCCAGGGTATCGAGCTTGTCCACGCGCGCCTTGCCGGTCTGGTAGAACATGATGTCCCGCTTGCCTTCGATGGCATCCTCGCGCAGCGTGTGGATCGTCAGCTTGCGCTGTGGCACCGTGCCGGACGGCGGGAAGAACCTGGCCCGGCTGTTGCGGGCGCTTTCGCTGGTGACGAGAAAATACGCGCCGGCCGTCGGCATGCGAAAACCGCTCGCCTTGCCGCGCTCGATCAGCGCCTTCGCGCTCTCCACCGACTCGGTCGGCAGCAGCATCGACAGGCGCATCTGCCGGTCGGCCGGCTGCACGGCCGCAGGCGCGTTGAAGAAACCGCTTTGCGTGCCGGGCGCACACGTCTTGACGCACTGCTGCGCGTCGAAGCCCAGCGTGTACGCGGCCGTGATGCCATTGCATTCCACCGCGTACGGGGCTGTCCATACCATCAGCACGGCCTGCACGTGCGCGCCCAGCTTAGCGTCGATCTCGGCCTTCAGTTTCGCGAACCCCTCTGCATCGAGCTTGCGCGGCCGGTTCGGGATGCGCACGTGCACGACGTTCTTTTCCGGAATATTCCGGGCTGAGCGGTACAGCTCGCCGATTTCCACGCTGTTCGGCTCGTCGTCGTTGATGACCAGGGCCAGTTGGGACGGTTGCAGCGTGGCGGACGTGCCCTGGGCAGCGGCGTTGGCTGCTGCAAGCAGCAAAGCGGTGAGAATGGCGTGCAAGATCGAGGCTCCAGAATGCGGACAAAAAAAACGGAAGCAGCGCTTCCGTTTTCATTATAGCGTCATCGCCTGGCCATACCCCGGCAGCGGCATACAGCTCGCTGTCAGCCCAGCCCAAGCTCCGTCCGATATGGATGCGGATATTGGTCATGGCGGTTTTGGAACTTCAGGATGGCGGGGTTGCGTACGACCCCGTCCTTGATTTCGATGGCGCGGCTAAGCGTCTTGTCGGTTTCCCAGGCATCCGGCCCTTCGGACAGCACATCCAGATACTGCAGTACCGAATTCGAAATTTCGCGTGTCGTCGCGTTCCACAGGTAGGTGGGCGTGTGATCCACGGAGTAGTAGGTCACACCACGGTTGACGGTGAATGTCGGCTCGTCGAACGTCGTCGGCCGAGCAAACGGGAAGCCCATGCCTTCATCGCAGCTGATGTCGACGATCAGTGAGCGCGGCTTGAGGCGTTCCGCGGTCTCGGGCTCGACAAACATGACTGGATTGAGTGGATCCTGCAGGATGCCGTTGCAGATAATGTCGGCCTCGGCGATTTCCTCGATCAGCGGCCGCACGCGGCCTTCCGAATCGCGCACCATCAGCTTGCCGTCTTCACCGGTGAAGTACTGGCCGAAATAGACGTCCGGGTTCTTGTGCGCGACCAGGTGGGACGGGCGCTGCGTGAACACGTGGATATTGTTGAAACCGCGGCCGTGCAGCGCGTGGATGGCGCCCCGGCTGACCGAGCCGTAGCCGAGGACGAGGACTCGCCTTCTTGGGCCGTAGAAGCCGTCAATGCCCAGCAATTGCAGGCTGTGCAGCACTGCGCAGTAGCCTGCGATTTCGTTGTTCGTATAGAAGACGTGCAACTGCTTTTCGTCCACGGAGCTCCAATGATGCATCGCTTCCCACGCGATCAGCGTGAGCTTCTTGTCGATTGCTTTCTGCGCGATCGGGCGCTGCTGAACGGCATGTACCCAGCCGAACAGCGTCTGCCCTTCCTTCATGCGCTCCAGGTCGGCGACACGCGGTTTGGGCATGGCGATAATTTCGCACTTGCCGAACAGCGAAGCGTAGTCGCTCATCTCAACGCCGTGCTGGCGGAAGTATTCGTCGTCAAAGCCGAAGTCGTTTCCGTACCCCGTCTCGAATACCAGTTTCCTGCGCAGCGCTTCAGGAATCAGCGGAAGATGCTGGGGATGAAGTGGGAGACGGTGCTCGTTCTCGTGCTGCGACGTCTTGAACATTGCGATTTTCATATTTTCTTCCTGGACAGATCGTTTGATTTGCTGAGTGCCAACAGTGGCCGATTCGAAGAGCGCTGCAAACAGGCGGAGTCTGGCCAGTTGGCGCACCCGGAGCAACGAAACCCCGTACAGCACGGCGGCGTCAAGCCACACACAGAGCTCACTTCCCGCTATCGATGACCGCACCAGACTGGCCACCGCAGGCATCACATGCTCAGTGTTGTCATTTGAGCATTGTACTATGCGAATTACGGGCAGGCAGCGAATTTAGAATGATTATTTCGACATCACCGGATGCCCGGCTGCCGCGCCGTAGCGAGACGCCTGACGCAGGGACAGGCGTGTGCGAAGGACGGCGCAGGCCATCCCGGCCGGCGACGCATGAGAGCGTGCACCGGGGGCCGGTAACGCTCAAGCGCGCTGGTAAACGTCCTCGAAGCGGACGATATCGTCCTCGCCCAGGTAGCTGCCCGACTGCACTTCAATCAGGTGCAGGGGCAATTTGCCCGGGTTTTCCAGCCGGTGGTTCATGCCGATTGGAATATACGTCGATTCGTTTTCGGTCAGCAGTTCGACCTTGTCGCCGCAGGTGACCTTGGCGGTGCCGGACACGACGATCCAGTGCTCGGCGCGGTGGTGGTGCATCTGCAGCGACAGCTTGCCGCCGGGATTGACCGTGATGCGCTTGACCTGGAAACGCTCGCCGATGTCGATGCCTTCGTAGCAGCCCCACGGACGGTACACCTTGGTGTGGTGCAGGTGTTCCGTGCGGTCCTGGCACTTCAGGTGTTCCACCACCTGCTTGACGCGCTGCACCTGGTCCTTGTGGGTGACCAGCACGGCGTCGTTGGTTTCGACGATGACGACGTTCTCCACGCCGATCACGGCTACGCAGCGGCTTTCGGCGCGCACCAGCGAGTTCTTGACGCCGTCCAGGTAGACGTCGCCGCGGCAGGCATTGCCGTCCGCATTACGTTCCTGCACTTCCCACAGCGCGGACCACGAACCGACGTCGCTCCAGCCGATCGAGGCGGGCACGACCACGGCGTGACGGGTGTGTTCCATCACGGCGTAGTCGATCGAATCGGACGGGCTGGCGGCAAATGCCGCTTCGTCCAGGCGGCAGAAGTCCAGGTCGCGGTAGCCCTTGGCGACGGCTTCGCCGCTGGCCGTGGCGATGGCTGGCTGATACTGTTCCAGCTCTTTCAGGTAGCTGGCGGCCTGGAACAGGAACATGCCACTGTTCCAGTAGTAGTTGCCGGCGGCGACGAAGCTTTCCGCCGTCGCACGGTCCGGCTTCTCGACGAAGCGTTCCACCTTGAATCCGTTATCCTCGGTCGGCAGCGGCTCGCCGCTCTTGATGTAGCCGTAGCCCGTTTCCGGCGCCGTCGGCACGATGCCGAACGTCGCCAGCGCGCCATGCTGCACCAGGTTGGCGGCTCGCAGGATGGCGCCGTAGAAGGCTTGCGCATCGGCGATCACGTGGTCGGCCGGCAGCACCAGCATGACCGCTTCCGGATCGACCGCCTTCAGGTAATGCGCGGCGGCAGCTACGGCCGGTGCCGTGTTGCGCCCTTCCGGCTCCAGCAGGATGCCAAGCGGCTTGACGTTGATTTCACGCAGCTGCTCGGCGACCAGAAAGCGGTGCTCGTTGCCACAGATGATCAGGGGCTGCATCAGCTCCGGGCGGCCAGCCAGGCGCAGTGCCGTGTCCTGCAACATGGTCTTGTCGTTGACCAGTGGCAGCAATTGCTTCGGCAGGGCCGCGCGCGACAGGGGCCACAGGCGGGTGCCGGCGCCGCCGGACAGGATAACGGGATATATCTTCATGCTTTTTTCTGTTCTAAGTGATGTAATTCAGCTGTAGGTTCATGCTCGCGGCGGCGTCCGGCACGGCGGTCGCGCGCATTCGCCCATTCGCCGTCTTCGTACTGCGAAATATGCTTCATTTCACCGGCCCGGTCGACACTATAGTCTTTGAAGACGATCAGCTCGTCCAGCGTAACATCCGGTAACACTCGAGTATATTCGAACAACACGCTGCGTTGTACCGTGGCACCGGCGCAGATATGGCTGCCGTGACCGATCCATGTCGGGCCGATGATCGTGGCGCCGGCATCGACTTTCACGCCCGAACCGATATAGACGGGACCCTCGATCTTCGTGCCGTCGCTCCAGTCGATGCTGGTGTTCAGGCCGACCCACAGGCCTTCGTCGACCTGGATGCCCGGCACGGCCATGTTGGACACCTCGCCCAGCAAGACGCCTTGCAGCACTTCCCAATAGTCCTTGACGGAGCCGATGTCGATCCAGTTGAACTTGCGGGTCTGGCTGTAGAACGGCATGCCCTTCTCGGCCAGCAGCGGGAACAGTTCCGAGCCGATGTCGAACGGACGGTCCGACGGAATCAGGTCGATTACCTCCGGCTCGAAGATGTAGATGCCCGTGCTGGCGAAGTTCGACTTGGCTTCTTCCGGCGACGGCTTTTCCTGGAACTCGGTAATGCGGCCTTCGCTGTCGCTGACGACGACGCCATAGCTGGACACCTTGTCCATCGGCACTTCACGCGTGATGACGGTCGCCAGCGCGCCTTTGCGGCGGTGCTCGAACAGCGCCGATTTCAGGTCCAGGTCGATCAGCGCGTCGCCGCACAGGACGATCGTCGTTTCGTCGAAGAAGCCGCCGAATTCCTGGATCTTCTTCATGCCGCCGGCCGAACCGAGCGGCTCGGGCACGACTTCGCCTTCGTCATTCGTATAGCCTTCGAACGAGTAGCCGATCTGGACACCGAACTGGTGCCCTTCGCCGAAGTACTCTTCGATCTTTTCATGCAGATAACTGACGTTGACCATGATTTCCGTCACGCCGTAGCGGGCCAGGTGTTCCACCAGGTAAGCCATGACGGGCTTGCCCAGGATTGGAATCATCGGCTTCGGGAGTTCATAGGTCAGTGGACGAACGCGCGTGCCTTTGCCGGCTGCGAGGATCATTGCTTTCATCTGTAACCCCTTCGGAAATTATTTCGGTGAGGATTGCCAGTGCCATGCATCGGTGCACATGCGCGCGATGTCATATTGTGCTTTCCAACCCAGCTCGCGTTCGGCATGTGCCGTGTCAGCGTAGCAGGACGCAATGTCTCCTGGTCGTCTGTCGACGATCTTGTAGGGTACCTTCTTGCCACTGGCAGCTTCGAAGGCACGGACCATTTCCAGGACGCTGTTACCGCGCCCCGTTCCCAGATTGTAGGTAAAAATACCAGACCCTGTCGCCAGCTTGTCCAGCGTCTTGACGTGGCCGATGGCCAGGTCGACGACGTGGATGTAATCGCGCACGCCGGTGCCGTCGGGCGTCGGATAATCGCCGCCGTAGACCGACAGGAATTCGCGCCGGCCTTCCGCCACCTGCGCCACGTACGGCAGCAGGTTGTTCGGAATGCCGTTCGGCGCTTCGCCGATCAGGCCACTCTCGTGCGCGCCGACCGGATTGAAGTAGCGCAGCAGGGCGATCGACCATGTGTTGTCGGCCTTGTACAAGTCGCGCAGGATGTCTTCGATCATCAGCTTGCTGCGGCCATACGGATTCGTGGCCGACAGCGGGAAGTCTTCCGTGATGGGTACCGTGGCCGGGTCGCCGTACACCGTCGCCGAGGAACTGAACACGAGCGACTTGACGTTGAACTTGGCCATCGTCTCGAACAGCACGACGCTGCCCGAGACGTTGTTGTCGTAGTAGCGCAGCGGCTGCGCCACCGACTCGCCGACCGCCTTCAGGCCGGCGAAGTGGATGACCGCGTCCACCTTGTGGGCGGCAAACGCCGCTTCCATGGCAGCGCGGTCGCGGATGTCCGCTTCCACGAAGTCGAACGACTTGCCCGTGATTCTCGCCACGCGCTCGCGCACGGAAGGATCCGCGTTCGACAGATTGTCGACCACCACCACGTCGTGGCCGGCCTTCGCCAGTTCGACAACGGTGTGCGAGCCGATATAGCCCATGCCTCCGGTAACCAGGATTTTCATTCAGCTTCCTTTATATGATGGCGGTACGGCACCGGGCAGCGGAGCGTTGGCCGAATACAGCCGCTCGTAGGCCGCCAGCAGTTTCGGTGCCTCGTATTCCCATTCCAGTTCGTTGACGACGCGATGGCGGCCATAGGCCCCCATGCGCTCGCGGCGCGCCGGATCGTCCAGCAGCTCGGCGATCTTCCTCGCCATGTCCACCGGATCGTTCTTGACCGCGTACAGCGACGCTTCCTGGGCCGATACCCTGCCTTCCACAAGGTCGAACTGCACGATCGGCTTGCCCAGCGCCATGTATTCCATGATCTTGTTCATCGTGGACTTGTCGTTCATGTCGTTGGCCACGTCCGGATTGACGCAGACGTCCGCCGTGTTCAACATTTCCAGCAAGTCCTGGTCGGGCACGCGGCCCGTGAACGTGACGTAGTCGGCGATGCCCATCTTGACGGCCAGCGCCTTCATCTGGTCCAGCGACGTGCCGCCGCCCACGATACCGAAGTGCACGTCGGTGCGCCCCATGTCGACGATCAGGTGCCTGGCTGCTTCGAGCAGCAGGTCGATGCCTTCCTGCGCGCCCATCACGCCCACGTAGCCGATCAGGAAGCGCTTGCCTTTCTTGAGGCTTTCGACCGGCGGCAGGATGCGCAGGCGATCCAGTTTCGGGCCGCTGCGCACGACGTAGACCTTGTCCGGGTCCATGCCGCCGCGGGTGATCGCGATGCGCTTGTACGATTCGTTGGTGGCGATCGACACGTCGGACGTCTTGAACGACCAGCGCTCGAACAGCACCATCAGCTTGTAGAAGAAGTCGCGCCGGCCGAACTTGGCCTCGTACAGCTCCGGATTGATGTCGTGGTGATCGAACACGAACTTCTTGCCCATGAAGAGCTTGAAGAAGCCGCCGATCAGGAACAGCAGGTCGGGCGGATTGCACGCGTGGATGATGTCGAAGCCGCGCTCGCGCTTGACCTTCCACGCCAGGCGGAAGGTGTGGAACAGCGCGGCCGAATATTCGATCGCGTAGCCCTTCGCGCCTTCCGCTTCCAGCGGCAGCTTGTAGCGGTAGATATGAATGCCGTCGATTTCCTCGTAACGGCTTTCATGCCCTTTGCCGGTCGGGCAGATGATCGAGACCTGGTAGCCGTTGGCGAACAGCGTGGTGGCTTCCTGCCACACGCGCCGGTCGAACGGCGACGGCAGGTTCTCGACCAGGATCAGGACGCGGCGGCCGTGGCCTGCCTTACCAGCAAATGCCATCGTACTGGCCTCCGCTCTGCTCGCTGCTGATGCGCACCAGGTCGACGATCGTCTGGCCGTCTTTCAGGAGGCCAGGAACCTGCTTGAACTCGGCGGCGCCGTTGCCGATCACGATGGTGTCGGCAAACGCCAGCACTTCTTCCATCGAGTTCACCATCAGCTTGGAGATGTGCGGAATGTGGTTCAGGATGTAGTCCTGGTTGGCGCCGGTCAGCGCGGCCAGGTTGACGTTCTTGTCGTAGAGCTTCAGCTCGTAGCCCTTGCCCAGCAGCGTTTCGATCACGTCCACCAGCGGCGATTCGCGCAGGTCGTCGGTGCCGGCCTTGAACGAGAAGCCCAGGATGCCGACCTTGCGGGTGCCCTTGTCGACGATCATCTTGACGCCCTTTTCCACCTGCTTGCGGTTCGATGGCAGGATCGAATCGAGCAGCGGCAGTTCCAGGTCCAGCGAGCGGGCTTTATACGTCAGCGCGCGCACGTCTTTCGGCAGGCACGAGCCGCCGAAGGCGAAGCCCGGCTTCATGTAGTACGGCGACAGGTTCAGCTTGGTATCCTGGCAGAAGATCTCCATGACCTTGTGGCCGTCGATGCCCACGGCCTTGCAGATGTTGCCGATCTCGTTGGCGAAGGCCACCTTGACGGCGTGCCAGGTGTTGTCGGTGTACTTGACCATTTCGGCCGTTTCCACGTCGGTGCGCACCATCGGCGCTTCCATTTTTTCGTACAGCTTGACCAGCATCTCGCCTGCCCGCTCGTCGGTCTCGCCGATGACGGTCTTTGGCGGGTGATAGTAATCGTAGACGGCGGTGCCTTCGCGCAGGAACTCGGGGTTGTTGCAGACACCGAAGTCGACGCCGGCCTTTTTACCGGAGGCCGCTTCCAGGGTTGGGATGACGACGGCGCTCATCGAACCCGGCAGCATCGTGCTGCGTGCCACGACGACGTGGAAGCTGTCTTTTTCCTTGATCGCTTCGCCGATCTGTTCGCACACCTTGCGCACGTGCGACAGGTCAAGGTTGCCGTTCAGCTGGGACGGGGTGCCCACGCAGATCAGCGACATGTCGCTGTTCAGGACGGCATCGCGCACGTCGGTGGTCGCGCGCAGCAGGCCGTCCTTGACGGTCTTGGAAATCATCTCGCCGATGTCTTTCTCGATGATGGGGGTGGTGCCCTGGTTGATCAGGTCCACCTTGGTGCGGTTCGGGTCCACACCGATGACGTCATGTCCGTCCGTTGCCAGGCAACCGGCCGACACGGCCCCCACATAGCCCAAGCCAAAGATACTGATTTTCAAGATACTGCTCCTTAAATGTTTGGTATTTCGTCCGCACGGCGTACGGCGTGCTCCCCGCTCCTGCCGTGCGGACATCCGCCTGACGGCGCCAGCCCTAGTTCCAGCTGCCGCAAACGCTTCGCTGCAACGCAACAATTCTGCCGATACCTGCTCCCCGGGACGGGCCCCGTCGTGTGGCGGAGGTATGCTGGCGCATGCCCCGACTCGACTGTCTTGTACTGTCCTGCTGTCCCCGAAATACAGTCGAGTGTCCGGCGCACCCGCTATTCTAATATAAGTTTTACAACAACAGCGTTACAATTCGAAGACAACGCAACTTTTGCGGCAGCGCAAAAGAAATTGCCGCATCGGTCCTGGCCAGTCCAAAGGTATGTGCCCGGCTGCAAGGCCCGCGGCAAAAGTTTCGCTAGCACAAGGGTAGCGTCGGCGATGTAAAAATGTCAATTACATTTTGATAGTATCCCCACTGCTGCCGGGGTCACCCTTCGTGCCGCGTCGGCTCGATCGAGAGCGCGATCACCGTCTCGATTTCCGTCGTGCCGTCGATACGCCCGCGCCAGACGGCCGTCGTGATGCCTTCCTTCTCGTCGAAGCGGCGGGAAATCCAGCCGCCCAGCGGCGCTTCGCTGCTGCGCAACAATTCGGGCCCGTCGCCCCAGTCGCAGCGCATATCGAGCCGGCTGCGATGGCCCAGCGCGTACAGCGTCTGCGTACGGCCTTCGACGCGGCATGTTTCCGCGAAGTGCCAGTGCAGCGCCACGTCGTGCTGGCCGCGGCACTCGAGCGTGTCGCGTACGACGAGCTCGTTGCGGACCGGATCGAAATCGATGCGGCGGCGGTGCAGTACCGGGTCGGCCAGGTGGCGGTAACCGTCCTGCTCGCCTTCGAAGACCTGCACGGCGTCGCCCGGCGCATGGATGCGCAGGCGGGCGTTGGCCTTCCTCAGCCACATGAAATTGCCGCCGATTTCGGACTGGTCCTGGCCGTCCACCTGCACCGTGTTGTGCGCGGCCGTGCTGCGGAAATAGTTACGCCACGCCTTCTGCGTGTGATACGCATACGTTCCCGGATCGGTCAGCAGCTCTTCGCCGGCGGCTGACAGCGTGAACGACAATGCGTCGGCATGGCCGTGCGCGGCGATCGACAGGTAGCCCAGCGGCGCGCAGTCGACGACGATGCGCACTTCCTGCTCGGTGCCGAAGCGGCGGCCCAGCAGATAATAGCCGCCCTGCGGGAACGCCATCACGGGCTTCTCTTGTTCCGCGGCCGGCAGCGCTTCCCAGCAGGCCCCGCCGATCGCGCCGAACAGCCAGCGGTTCTTGTCGTCCAGGTTACCCGCCTTGCGCTTGAAATCGCCGCGGTTGAACAGCAGCGCGCAGCTGGCCAGCAGCGAACGGTACGGGCTCCAGCCGCGTTCGTACGCCAGGCGCACCATCTGCCCGTCGTCGGCATCGCCCGTCATCGGCACATTGCCGTCCGCGTCCATCAGCGCGGCGACAAACTCGGCCAAGCGCTCCAGGCGTTCCAGGTAGGCGTCGGAGAAACCGGTGCCGTTGGCCTTGCCAATGTGATGGCACAGCAGCATCATGTCCATCACTTCGTGCTGGCAATAGATGGCCTGCTCCTTGTTGACGCCGTCTTCCGTATTCTGTATCAGCGCTTCCGCTTCCAGGCCACGCCGGGCCAGCGCCTGCCAGCCCGCGCTTTCCGGCCAGCATGGCCATTGCAAGCTGGCAACGAAAAGGCCCATGTACTCACCGAACAAGTGATGGTTGGCGGACGAATGACGCGAGAAATAGCCGCGGATGAAGTGGCAGTGCTGGTAGATATTGTCGAGCCAGCGGCGCTGGAAGCTGGCGCCTTCCTGGCCCTTGAAAAGTGCGCTGTCGGCGCCGCCCAGCAGTTGCCAGGCAAACGCCCAGTTCAGCAGGCGCACGGCCAGTTCCAGCGAACTGGTCCAGTGCACGCCGTTCGGGTACGGGCACTGGTCGAACCACGATTCCAGCAGCAGCCGGGCGCCGGCCGCGTAGCGCTGCTCGCCGCTGGCGCGCCAGGCCAGCGCCAGGGTCACCAGTTCCAGGTGACGGCCTGGCTCCCACAGATACTTGATATCGCCGACGACCGACTCGCGCCGGTAGTCGATGGCCTTGCCTAGTTTCATCGGCGCCTTCGTGCCCGTCTTCGGGTCGCGGTTCCACTGCGGCGGGAAGCCCATGTTCATGCCGCGCATGGCAAACACGTTCCAGCGGCCGGCCAGCACCTGGTCGGCCGCTTCGCGCAGGGCGGCAACATCGACGCCGGCAGCCGGCGCGGCGATGAACGTCGCGCCCGTGGCATGCAGATCCGGCGCGGGCGCCCTGGCTGCCAGCCCGATGCCGAGCTTGCTTGCCTTCTTTTGCGCAAGCTGACGGACGCGCCAGAGGATCTCCGGTGCCGTCATCAGCTTCATGCGGTTCATCTTCCAGGCCAGTGTGCTCATCAGTTACAGTGCCGCAGCGACAGGCGCCTGGCCAGGCGCCTGTCGCTGCGGGTATTCAAGTGTTTTGGCGGGTAATAGTGACGCAGCGATTGCGCCGGGCCGGCCGCCGCTCAGGACTCAAGCCGCAATGCGGCCTCGGGTTTCAACGAGCCTGCGCTTGCCGTTCGGTGCCAGCGGAATGTCGTCCGCTTCCTCGAGATCGATGTCGAAGAAGGAACCCCAGCGCTTGATCTGGGCGCCCAGCACGAAGTCCTTCTGCTCGCTGCTCAGCGGACCGTGTTTGCCCACCACCACGAGACGGATGGCACCGGGACGCTGCTGGCGGATCTGGTACAGCCGCACGAAGTCCCATGTCACCTCGTCGATGATGATGGACAGCCCCGGGATGCGGTTGCCCGTCCGGTCGATCAGGAACTCCTGTTCGCGACCGTCGATGTCTTCGCAAACGCCGTTGCTGTCGACGCGACCGAAATCGTTGGTGCGATAGCGGATCAGCGGCATCACGTCATTCCAGAGGGACGTGCCGACGATCTCGGCCGCATTGCCTTCGATACGGTTTTCCGTAACTCCGTACAGCGGCACGAAGCGGTACGGCGAATATTGGCCGGACTCATACCTGCGCCACGCCAGATTGGTGCGCTCGGACAGCCCGTAGGCGATCGATATCGGTGCATGGAACAGCCCGTCGACCGCCACCAGCTGTTGCATCGTGACAGGTTCGGACGTCAGGACCACTTCCGTGACGCGGAAGTCCAGGTCGCTGTCGCGGATGATTTCGGCCAGCGCTGCCGCCGAACTCGGGTATGCATGCACGTATTTCGGCTTGACGGTATTCAGGGCACGCACGATGTGGTCGCGGTGTTTTGGTTCCACATGGTACGGCGACAGCATCAGCCGGTTGCCGATCACGCGCGACGGCTCTTCGTGCGCCAGCCGGCGCGCGTCGGCACCGAGGCGCAGGTAAATGCTCTTGTCGAATGTGAAACCGGCCTTGCCCCACTCGTGCGTCAGGAACGCTTTTTCGATGTCAGCCAGACGTTTGTTGCGCCACATGCCGATCCCCTGCCCCGACGAACCGCCGCTGGTCTTATAGTTCAGGAAGCGCGGATTGAGGCGCTCGTCGAGGAAATCACGCTGACGGCTCATGATTTCCGCCTTCGTCAGGAACGGGAAGCGCTGCAGCAGTTCGCGCGGCGGCTCGTTGGCCAGTTCAGCCGCACTCAGCTTCATCGTGCTGCGGTAGTACGGCACGTGCGTGCAGGCGGTCGTCAGGATATGGCGCAGCTGGGCATCGGCGGCGGCCTGGATCACCTCGGGACTAGCGTCGAGCAGCTTCATTACCCGGAAATATTCCGGGTGATACAGTATGCGAGCGGGGATGTACTTGCGGTACTTGTAGTACTGTTTCTCCAGGATTTCGATGTAACTCATCCGTTTAACCTATGATTGCGGAAATTCGATTGCGGAAAAATTCAGGCTGCGTTCCGGCAGAAAACGGCGCCGCCACTATTGACGCGGCCGGGGAACCGGCACCTGCTATTGAATCATTCATGTTTTCTCCTAGTGGAAAAAGGGCATATCCAGGACATGCGTAAGCCGCTACGTGGTAGCACACTGCGATGAGGCACTGCGGCGATTTGGTGATGTGGGCGACACGTTTATCACAATCATATCTGGCAAGTATTACAAGTACATTGACAGCATATGCATTTTATTCCGGCACGCTCGCCCTCGGCAGCGATGCAGCAACGCGCGACGGTTGCGTCGGCACAGCGCCCAGTTCCACATACATGCGCTCGAGTTGCGGCATGATGATGCTGTGGGCAAATGTGTTCTCGACCTTGCGACGCCCGGCCTGCCCCATGCGCTGCGCGAGCGCCGGATCGGCCAGCAGCGTTTTGAGCCGGTCGACCAGCGCGGCGGTGTCACCGGGCGCAACAAGGAAACCTTCAACCCCGTCCGTCACTGCTTCAGGAATACCACCTACCGGCGTAGTCACGACAGGCATTCCGGCGGCCATTGCTTCCAGCACGCTCATGGGCAACCCCTCGTAGTAGGACGGCAGCACGAACACGGTCGCAGTACCAAGGTGACGCGCCTTCTCCTCGGGGCCGACCCAGCCCAGCAGATCGACGTGATCGCCGATGCCGGCCGAGCGCGCCGCCTCGCGGACCTTTTCGATCTCGCCATCACCGCCCAGCTTCAGGCGAAAGTCGCCATGCGCGATGGCCGCTGCCGCCTGGACCAGATCGTATGCGCCCTTGCCACGGTTCAGCCGGCCCAGCATCAATACCGTTGCGCGGTCGCGCACATTCCAGTCTGGCACGGTGTCCCTGACGACGACAGGATTGTATAAAGAGGTCACATTCCGGTTCCGCGTCACGCCACGCATCCAGGTTTCCCACTGTCCGGACAGCACGATGACGCGGCTGGCGTTGTCGTAGATGTTGCGGATCAGCCAGCGCCGCGCCGGCCCGCATTCCTTCTCGTAAAATTCCGCGAAGCCACCGCCGTGCAGGTGGATGATCGTGGGCACGCGAAACAGCCTGGCCAGTAGCAGCATGCCGCATTTGCGCCAGAAGCTCGCCCGCGACGCCGTGTGGACGTGCACCAAAGCAGCCTTGCCGCGCAGAAGTATCCACAGGAGTGCGAGGTACGCCTGCCCCATGGCAACCAGCTTCGCCGCAGCGCCGCCATCGCGATGCGTGGCAATATAGCGGATCGGGAAACGTTCGAACAGCCCGGTATCCACATACACCTGGACGACGGCGGAGATACCTCCCTTCGCCGTCAGGCTGGTGCCCAGCATGACGATAGACTTGCCTTGATTTGCCATAGCTCTACACAATTATTGTTGGGCGACCAGCACTTTGTAGCGCTGAGCCACCATCTCGCCAAGCACGCGATAGCTGCGCTTGGCTTCGATATAACCTGGACCCGCGGCGGCGCGGCGGGCGGCCGACTGAGGATCGGCAAAAATACGTATCGCAGCATCGGCCATTCCAGCCGGCGTGCTGTCGGTCAGCCAGCCCGCATCCGACTCCAGCATTATGACGCGCTGGTCCGGATTGTCGTTGCCCAGGCTGGGAATGCCCAGAGCCATGTATTCCAGTACCTTGGTGGGCGAGCCGGTGTCGAGGATCGGGCCGCGCGGTATGTACGATACCGCGGCATCTGCCCCCATCAGCAGTTGCCATGCCTCCTGGATCGGCAGCCATCCCGTGATGCGCACGGCGTCGCCGACGCCCACCTTGGCCGCGTGGTCCAGCAGGCGCTGCGCGTCGGCCTTCGTGGATGCGTCTCCGATCAGCAGCAGACGTGCATCCGGCTGTACTTGCCGGATCAGCACGAGCGCGTCAATGATCAGGTCGATCTGCCGGACCGGATCGAGCGTGCCGAGATAGGCCAGCAGGGGCCCGGCATCCCAGCCTTCCGGACGACGCGGTTCCGGCCGCGCCATCACCGCCTCCATATCCACCCCCATTGGCACTGGGGTCATCTTGCTACGAGGGATCCCCTTTTGCTCCACGCGATCCAGCATCGTGTCAGTCTGGACGAAGACATGGTCGGCAAAGCGCAACACGACCTTATACAGCAGGGAGTACTCGACAAGCCCTTTGAGCAGCACCATGCGGGCACGCAGCCCGCCACCGTTGCGCAGGCTCGTCCTGGCCCGGTCGATGCGTGACTCGGACATCAGGTACGACATCCAATATACGAAGGGGACCCGCTTGAGTTTCGCGCACAGCAGGCCGATGAGGCCGTGCGTGACCATATCGCGCACCTGGATCACATTGCACTCCTCGCGACGGGCCTTGAAAATGGTGCGAATGTACAACCAGAGATACGATAATTCAACGCGCCACTTCTTGCCGGTGGGGGCGCGCCGTACCGATGAGAATCCCTGATCCAAGAGCGGGGCATCGCTGGTTTTGCCTACGACGTCGCATTGCACGCCGTAACGTGGCAGATACTTGCCGAAGAGGACAGATACGTCTACGCGAAAGGTTGGCAGTGCGTCGGGAACCAGCTGCAGGACACGGAGCGCACCGGCGGAACCACGCGGGTTGCGCTCGCTCATTGTTGCTCCCTGCACTTGACAGCCCGGCGCACGCTCCGCCTCGCGCCACAAATGCCGCCACGGGCCGACCGGGGTGCGAGCGCTGCCCCGGCATCGACTTTACTACCCATATCACTGACTCCCAAGTGGTGAACGCACACGTCCAGAATTGCAATTCCGTCAATGATATCACACGGACGTGTGCGCCGTGCAAGCGCACGGGAGCGTCAGGCAATCATGAATCCGAGGTCACGCTGGGTGAAATTGACCAGATTCGGAAACGCCTCAAGGGTTTGAGAAGCCGACAACCCGAACCATTTGGCCAGCGTTGCGCCATATTGTTCGACCGAGTAATTCGGCAGCAGCGAGCCCTGCGACACGTCATGAGCATGACCAAGACCGATTTCCGGCATGGTGCCGTAAATATTTCGCCCCGCCACCGCACCGCCAACAACAAAGTGGTGCGAGCCCCAGCCGTGGTCCGTGCCGTCACCGTTGCTCGTCAGCGCGCGGCCGAAGTCCGATGCCGTGAACGTGGTGACCTGCTTGCGCATGTCGGTGCCGACGAGGCTGCCCAGGACGCTGTCGAAATAGCTCAGCGCATGCGAGAGGCGCGCCAGCAGGTCGGCCTGCCGCACTTTCTGGTTATCGTGCGTGTCAAAACTGCCGAGATTGACAAAGAAGACCTGTCGTTTCATGCCCAGCTTGTTGCGCGAAGCGATCATGCGCGCGACGGTCTGCAGTTGGAGCGCGAGCGGATTAACCGAGCTTGAGCCCGTACTGGGGACGATGAACGGAGGCGGGGCCGGTACGCCGCCGGCCCCGCCAGGGACCAACGCAGACGACAGCGTCGCTTCCAGGTCGATGGCCCGGTCAACGATATCGGCGTAAGCCGAGCCGATCACGCCTGCCGTCCGGCCCGTGACAATGGCGCGCAACGGAGCGGTTCCCGCATAGACGTTGCCGTTCAGGCCGTCAATGCTGGCCAGCTCGCCGTCCGCCGCGATCTGGTACTGCCGCATGTACTGGCCATTCAGGTACACAGCATTGCCGGTTGTCGAGACGCAGGCAAATGACGAGTTCCCATTGGAGCTGCGCAACATGTCGGCCATGCGCCCGCCCCAACCGACCCGCGCCCCCTCGGGCCGGGACGCCTGCCAGACGGCCTGCTGGTCGTTGTGCGAGAACAGTTTCGGTGGCAACGGCACGGCACGGCCGAGGTACTGAGCGCGGGTGGTCGGTACGATCAGGGGACCAACGTTCGCGACAGCCGCGGCGCGACCCGCATCGAACAGCGCTTTTAGACCGGTCAACTGTGGATGCAGCGCGAAGCTCCGGCCCGCCTGAGATGTTTTGGGAGTAATCGGCAACACGCCTTTCGCGGCGCCGACGGCAGGCAATGCAATGGAGCGCGCGTCACCGGTGTCACGCAGGCGCAGGTATTCGCGCCAGGACTCCGGATCGGTGGCCAGCAATGTGTTGTAGTGGTCATTGCCCCCTGTCATGAACAGGCACACCAGTGCCTTGTAGTCGGTGGCAGTTGCCGCGGCGGCGTTGCCGACCGCGGCCAGATTCAGCGCAAACGGTGCAGCACTGCTGCCGGCGGCGGCCAACAGGCCGCCGAGAAAGCGGCGCCGGGTAATTTGATCGTTCATTTCGTACCTCTTTATTGCTGAATAATATATTCGGGCGAGGCCATCGTCAGATAGACCGCCAGATACACCCGGTTGGTGCGGCGATAGCTGATGTCAGCCGGATCGGTGTTCCACGCGGCCGGCATCTGAATGGAACGCACCGCGTTCCTGATGTGCGCGCGCGTGGTGGGCGTCATCTGTCCGGCCATCAGCAGCAGGTTAAGTCGATCGACAAGCTTGTCTTCGTCTGCCACGATCGCCAATTCCTTCACGTAGCCAGTGCGAATATCGTAGTTGCGCCCCATGCCGTTATAGATCGCATTTTTCATCGTATTCAGATAACCCACGACAGCCGGCTCGGAGGCGATTTGCAACTCGGGCGCGACCATGTCCGCAGATTCGAGCGCCGTGCCAGGCGGCGCATAGCCGGGACGATAGAAGTTGAAGACGGACGGCGCCCGCAACACGGACTGACCCAAACCGCGGACGGGGTCATCCATGGACCACATGGTGTATTTCCCCGATACGGACGAGGCGTAGAACGCACGCATCCAGTTCGCCTGGCGCAGTACGGGTTCCCGCACCCGCCCGCCCGCGTTGGCACCGGGCCGGCGTGCTTCGTCGTCCAGCAGGATCGCCTTGATCACCGCTTTCATGTCGCCGCGCACACCGGAGCCGTTGTTGTTGAAAGCGGCAGCCACGCGCGACACATACGCCGGCGATGGGTTGCTGGTCACCATGCGCTGGATCAACTGGCGGCCAATGAACGGGCCCACGTTCGGGTGGTTGAACAGCCGGTCGAGCGCTTCCTTCAGCTCGCCTTCCGCGGTGGTCGCGGTGAGGGGACGGCCCAGGACCTGCTTCGTCGAGGTGGAATGGAAATTCGGATAGTTCTGCAGTGGCAGCCAGTCGCGCCAAGGGTCTTCAATGGTACCAAAGAAGCGCGCATTACTCTTGTCGTGGCCGGCCCAGCTCCAGCCAGTAAACACCTTGGCCAGCCCCGCCACGTCATCATGGGTGTACGTTTCGATTGGCTTGCCGTTCTTGAGCTTCTCGGTCCCGTCCTGGTTGAGCTCGTACAGACCGATCGTCATCAGCTGCATCAGCTCGCGTGCAAAGTTCTCATCCGGCACGCGAGTCTCCGTTTCCATTTTATTGCGCAGGAAACTCAGATAAATTGCCATTGCCGGGTGGTGTGCAACGTCATCAAGCAGCGTACGGAAATTTCCGAATGCGTTCTTGCCGAGCATGTCGTAGTAGCCACCCATCATCCGGCCCGAACTCCCCAGATTGTCATCAACAAAGGACACGACGAAAATCTGCGACAGCCCAAAGGCCACCCGCTGGCGCAGTTGATCCTGGCCGGTGCACACCTGTTGCCAAAAGGACTCGTAAAACTGATCCTGTGTCCCCCAGCCGCCAACTCCCGCCTTCCTCATTGCATTGTCGATATACCATCGGTGCATCAGCTGCGGCATCGCGAACTGTTCGTTAAGCCACGGCACCATACCCTTGATCGCTACCTGCTGGATATCGTACATCGTGGCGCCCATGCTGGCCTGTGACAGCAGACGGGATGCTCCGGCCAGCGTGACGCCCGGTGCGGTGGGCACAGTACCGCTCAGTTCACGCGATCTTGCCTCGGAGGGCGCAAGCAATACCGGAATCGCTCCTGCGGTAGCCTCCTGTGCCGCCATGCCACCGGCGATACGCGATGCGGACACAAGGGGCTCTTGCGTAGTAACGACAGACCCGGCCAGCAATGTCGGGGTAGCGCCGCCAGCCTTGACGTCTGGATCGCTGCCAGAGCCGCCGCACGCGGCGAGCAAGGCAAGCAAACAAGCCATACTGACGGCATTTCTCTTAATCCTGGACATTTATTTTCCCTGTGGAACTTTGAACAAAGCGCATATTAAGTGAGGCGGGAACATTGCTGCTGTTCACTTGATATGATTCGGAAGTAAGCTTTGCAATGTTTCATCTTTTTAACGTTATTTCGCCGCATTTTAGAAGCAAAATAGGCGAAGTTTCCGATATGAAAGTGGTCTTAATCAACTATTATGTCAATAAAAGCGCGTACTGTTGCGAAAACGCGACGTTTACTATGTCTTTCGGCGAATTACAGTTGTATTTCTAAGACTTTTCGTGACTCACACAATTGGAAGCCAGTAAAAGGTCGGGAAAACGGCGCGAGGTGGCCTGAAAAGCGGAGATTATGGAGAGAGCGAAAGACTACATTGCGGCGCGGTTCGGATCCGGCCGCGAGGAAGTCACAGGCCTGCGGGATCGGAGAGGGATGCTCGCGCAACCATCGCGAGCCGCCAAGCCTCTGGCGACCAGTCCTGGCGACCAAGCCGCGAGGACAATAGTGCACCGAACAAGACGATCGGTCGCATCATCCT
Organism: Pseudoduganella plicata; assembly: GCF_004421005.1. Taxonomy (NCBI): domain Bacteria; kingdom Pseudomonadati; phylum Pseudomonadota; class Betaproteobacteria; order Burkholderiales; family Oxalobacteraceae; genus Pseudoduganella; species Pseudoduganella plicata. Next base: position 5,311,011 of record NZ_CP038026.1, on the reverse strand, counting down.
GGACGCCTCGTAAAACTGGGTGCGGCGCTAACGGCGGTCACTTGAGGGGTCCCAGCGAGCGCTGGAGAGTACTTACGTCCGGGACCGAAAACTGCGGTCAGGGAGGAGCGATAGCGTGGAAGAGATCACCGCTGCGCAAGCCAGGGCGCTGCTCTTCTGAACTCCTGCATTGCCCCGCCGTGTCTGGCAGATCTGATCAGCCGCCGATTCAGGGCGTGCACGATAACCGGGGGGAGCAATCGCTTTTCGAACAATGTTTTGCAAAATGGGGGTTATAACCGGTTTTTCACGCCTTCCTGAGGCGGTGGCAGCGGCAGCGAAGGGCTTGGGGTCACGAGGAGTGATGGCTCGCAGGCCATCACTGATGCCCCCTGACAGCGACGATGGCGCGCATCGGCCGCTGTCGGCTCAGTGTTGATGCGCCCCGGTGGCCGCCGCCGAACCGTCCTCGCGATTTCCGGGGCTCGAGCCCTGGTAGATACCGATACAGACGCTGCCCGTTACCTCCACGTCACACGGCAGTGCCATCAACGACACGGCAACGAGAGATACGCATACAGCCGCCATTGCAACTGGAGTGCTGAGGGCCTGCCGCCTGTAACCGTCACGCGACGCCTATTTTCCCTTGCGCCGACGCAGCAGCGGCAGAACGGCGGCACCCATGAGCATCATCGCTGCGGTGCTGGGTTCCGGCACCGGCGCGGCGATACGGATGTCGTCCACGCTCGGGAAATAGCGATCGGGAGCCTGAGCCTGCAATGTCATGGCCTGCACTGCCGCCGTCGAGAGGAAGCCGACAAAACCTTGGCCGATGCCGCCCGAAACCGTCAGCACCAGCACGCCGGTTGCGTCCGTGACGGTGACGTTGATCGCACCGCGGGCGACCGGTTCGCCATTATCGTTGCTGCCGAAGAACGTGCCGCCCAAGCCACGTGTTGCTGCGGAGAAGCCCGAGAACAGCAGCAGGTCGCTGCTGTCAGCACTAGACAGATAGCGGTTGCCGGCGTACTCCGAACCCCAAAGGCCCTGACCCGCGGCGATCGTGTACGACTCGGAACCGGCCTGGCGTACAGCGGCGATGCCTTGGTCGCCGAAAGTCAGGTCATCGAACGAATCGGTCCCCAGGCGCCCTGCTGCGGTGGCGAACTGGGTCTGATCCTCATAAATAGTGATCGACGACGTATTGCTTACAACGGTCACTGCAGCGTTGGCAAAATTTGCCAGCGAAAACACGGCCGCAACGGTTACGGCAGCTAGGTTTTTTGAAAACACGCTATCCTCCTTATTGTTGACCTTCTAGAAGCACCCATTAGCATTTCACTATACCGTTACAATAAATGCAAGGTCCGCACCGTTAAAATCCTCGTTTGCGCAACGGGAGTGTAGGACAACAACACCCGCGGCCGGATCAATCATGTTTCCACAGTTGGACGTTGCAGCGCCCGATGTGGTCAGCGCGGGGCGGGCTTGCACCGACCAGGTTGCGCGCAAGCAGGCCGCGCAACGGTGCTCCGTCAGCCACGACCTGCCCCTTCCGCATCAACTTCCAGCCGGGAATAATACTGCTGCAGGAATTGCCGCGGTTGAGGGCGGGGTTCTTCGCTGGAGCTTGTAAAGCCAGCTCAGGTCATGCGGGAGGTAGCGGCTGGCACCGCCACGGAATTGGAGAGCCATGCCTGATCAAGCTGGGATGGCGATCCGCGTTTGCATGGAGACGGGTCCGGAACGCGAATGCGCTGGCGCAGATTAACCGCCCGGTGTTCTACGCAGGCCCCCTGCACAATGCACGGCACGCCGCCGCAGCATCGGTCGCCGACAGCACGTAATGGTGAGCAGCGGAGCAGGCAGTCAGTTGCTCGGCAGTGACAGCCTCCGGCCCTGAGACGAAATCGAAGATCCTGGACGAAGTCGACAGCATCGCCTTCCCAAGAAGGGGCGGACGGCATAGCATTGATCACGGCGGCGGTTTGGCAGATCGACTTTCTGGCGGCCATCATCGACCAACTACAGACCTCCACCACGACCACCTTCTCAGTTCGTCAAACTCGTCGCCCCCCATTCCCACGTAGAACCGAAAAAAAGGCTGCCCGGAGGCAGCCTTTGTACAGTAAGACCGAAGCCCGGTTACTGTGGCAGTACGATTGACGTCGTCCCGACCACCAGTGTGCGACCGGAGGTGGAGCGGCGCAGCGATACCGGCGGACGCTTGCAACCGACATCCAGCACCACCAGGAACTCGGCGGAAGTAGCCGCGGTACCTTTTACCCATGCGCCATGATACTCGGCGTAGTTGGGGTTCGCCGGGCCGGTCAGCGGCTTGTACGTCGTGCCGTCCGTCGACAGCGAGCTGATGCAAAGCGAGCGATCGACGTTCGTCACCTTCAGCGCGCTGGCACTCTCCGCCACGATCGGCGCCCGAGTATGCAGATTCCACTCGAACTTGCGGGCCGTTGGCGATGCCAGCTTGTCCAGCACGACCACCGTGTCGCTGTTGCGGAGGTACCAGACCGAACGCGTCGCGGTCGTCAAGGCACCGCCGTAAGCCGGCACCGCGTCGCCTTGTGCGTAATCGACGGTAGGAGTGGCCGAGAACGCCGTGATCTTCCCGTTACGCAGCAGGTTGTTCACGTTATCCGTCGTGATCTGTCCCACGCCGCCATCAAAAGTGATGGCGTTGTGCGCTTTCGTCTGACGGTACCATGAAATACCCAGAGGCGAAGCATAATAGTCCTGGTAGCCTGCTTCGATCAGCATCCGGCGACCGCCACTGTCGATGACCAGTGAATTCTGATCGCCGTGGCTGTGGTTGTACGAACCGTACGGGCTCGACTTGAAGTACACCGACGTCCTCCCCCGATCTGCCAGATTGCTGTGCATGGCCACCCAGCCGGTGCTTGGCAGGACAATCGCGTTCGGCGGGGGCGCCGGCGCGGCGACGGTGTCCACGGGCAGCGGATACGGCGCCTGCAGCAGATGCAGTGGAGGTTCGTCGCCAATGGTGTTTCGGACATACCATGCCGCTGCGGGCGTGGCAATGCGCCCCATAAACGATTTCAGTTGCGGCGTATACAGGTAGGACTCGTGCTGATCGCCAAATACCAGACCCGTTGCGCCGGGCGGCATGAACTCGGCAATCATGTTCGCGAAACCGACGGTCCATGGCTTCTTGAACAGATCCACACCGGTCGCGCGCGCCAGAGGCTGCCACAGCTGGATGAAAAAGTCCGTCGAGTACATCGCATAGGCACCGCCGTTGGCATAGCCGCCCTCGTTGCCGCTCCACGGATTGACGGAATTGATGTACGCCCGCACCGTAGCGTCAAACCACGCCGACGCTTCCGGGAAGTCACCCAGCGTCAGCGCCGACACGGTCGCCAGATACAGCAAGGCAGTTCCGCCGTGCGAGTCGTATGGCAACTCGTCCAGACGGAAGTTGTTGGAGATCAAATCGTTGTACATCGGCGTCACGCGCGTCTTGATCACTGCCTGCCACTTGGCCCGACGCGTCGCGTCGAGGTCGCCGTCGATCAGGTCCATCGCTTTGACGAGCGAAATGATGATCTGACGGTGAACGATATCGTGATTGACGTAGCTCGTCATGCCGTTCGGGTCGAGTGCAGCCAGGGCATCGCCGCGGCGCAACGCTTCGTCGAAGTAACGCGACTCTTTCGTCAGGCGGTACAGCAGCGCTGCCGATTCCAGCTGGCGCACGTTCTGGCCGATCACGTTCGTGATGGTGCCGAGATATGCCTGGCGCGCCGCACTTGGCGTCGACGAGGTGACAGGCCACTGCGAGTCCGCCGGGATAGTGTAGGTCGTAACCTGTTTTAGAACGTCGGTCGTGAGTTTCGTCAGCGCAGGGCCGCGCTTCGCGCGCAGTTCCGGAGACCAGTTGCTGGCCATGAGGAAGCCCTGCTCGACTGAACGCGGGTGGGGGCGCGACAGGACGGTGGCGCGCAGCGCGTCGTTTTCCGGCACTTCAAATACCGTCGAGCTGGCGTTGATCACGAACGAACGCGGCGTCGACCAGTCAACCACGTGCGTGGGGCGCACCCGCCACGTATAGGTGTTGTTCGGAAAACGCCGGGATGGCAGATAGAAGTTCCGCGACGTGGTGTACGTCGCGTACACGGTGCTGCCAGCCGATACTTCGACGATATAACCGGGGGCGTTGCGGTATTTCGCCCATGTGAAGGAAGGCGGGTTCTGTGCCTGCACCGCCAGAGACGTCGGGGCCGCACGCACGACCGCCATGTTTGACGAGAGTGCCCAGTCGGCGCGGCTCGGACCTGCCATCAGTGCCAGCGCAGCAGCAACGCCGACCCCGATCGCGTGTTTGAAGACCTTCATTCTAACTCCTGTGTTTGGTACGTCGTGGCGCGCATGAAGCGGCGCCAACTGGAACATGCCGCATGGAAACGAGCGACCTGGGACGTAATATACACGGAGCGAACAAAAAAATCGTTGCCACAAGGTAATGAACTGAAACTTTTTTTGAGAATGTGTTGAAAACGCCGCATTGATATATCGATGCAATAACTGATTATCAAGGATCTTGACTTCGGTGCATCTCTTGCTCAGTCGCTAAAACACATAATAAATACTCATCGATATCCGGCGCGGATGAAACGTGGCCGCCGTTACTCGCTCATCCGGGCGGCGGCACATTTGCGCACTCAGGAACTGAAGGGCGTGAAGGATAATTCCCAGTTGAGCTTGATTGACAATGCGCGACGTATTCTGGCAATTGCGCGTTTGTACCGAGAGTCAGCCCACGAAACCACGGGACCATAATGATGGATACCGATAGTCGAGGCGGTAACATCACTGAACATCAATTGTCTTGCGTTCGGCTTGCGTGAGCGGTCATATGGATTGAACGGGTAGAAGGTTTCTTCCGCCAGTATCAGGGCGCTCTGCGGTGAGTGCAGCGAGATGGCATGCTTAACGATCACCGGCGATGTGGCGAAGATGCGCTTGCGCGGCAATTCCTCGTCCATCAGGCGGCGCGCCGTCAGCATAACCGGATCGTTCGCGCTACAGGCGATAAACCCGGTGGCAATGCTCATCGGCGACTCGCGAGCGATCACGCAGTTATCGTGGTCGAGAATACTGTCGAGCGACTGAATCAGCTCGACGTCGGTGTCGAGATAGATCCCTCCGTGTTTCGCTAGCGCGTCGAAGCGCACATAGTCCGCGACAAAAGCCCATTTCTTCCGGGCAATGGCCTCTTTGCAGTATATATTATCGATATTCGAATTCGATTCATTCCACAGCCGCAATTCATAGTCAGGGCAATACTTTCGCCAAGACTCAATACACCGCTGGTGAATCGCACCCATCTGGCCATCGCCGAACCAGCAATAATGAATAATCTTGGGAATCATGGTTGCAAAGTATATTTACTGTTGAGAAGAGTTATTTTAACGGCCGCGACAACGAATACGTGCACCAGGAAGGCACTCAACGCGCCAATCAGTCCGAATGCCCAGGTGAGCAGCCACAGCAGTCCAAGGTACAGCAAGTTCGTCAGGACTGTGATGAGCGTCGACCGTTTCAGATTACCCAGTGCCCAGTAGAGGGAGTGGGTGGTGATGAACCCGCCCGCGACCACGGCGCTGAGCAGCACGACAAAAAACTCGCCCTGATAATCCTGCAGCACTGGGAACAGGTAGGGCATCCACAATCCCTTCAGCGCAAAACACCCGAATGCCGCCAGAGCGGACACGCCAAACAGCAGCTTCATCGTTCGTCGCCACAAGCCAAACGCGGCGGGAATATCGCCGGCGTTTACGCGGGCAGCGAACTCAGGGATCGACGTCGAGTAGAACGGCGCTGTCGCCATATTGATCAGGCTGTAAATGCGTTTCAAGATCGCAAAGACGCCGAGGTTATGCCCGGGCAAGGTGAAGCCAATGATAATGCGGTCGAGCTGTACCACCGGCAGGTCGCAGATGGCCTGCAATGTACTCCACCGGCCGGCATCGATCAACTTACGCTGGTTAATGGCGTTCGCGTCGAGCTGGCCTTCCACGCCGTGCCGCCAGCGGAAAATCATGTAGAACAACAACAGGAAGCGTACCAGCTCCGGCAGCACAAACGCGGCCACGAGCATGGAAATCGACGGGCTGAAACGCGCGACGAGCATCAGCAGTACAAGTTTGATCAAACTGGCCAGGAAGCCCGCCATCATCAATACGTTATATTTATTCACCAGGCGGAAGTACGCCGTGTGTGTGCCCAGCATGGGGAATACCGCTGCCACGGAGAGCAGCAACACCTCGAGGGTGCTGAACTTGCCGAACTGCTTGATGCCGAACAGGGACAGGGCGGTCAGGAGCACGAGCACGACAGCAATACCGACCGATTCGAACGCGAAACTGCGCAGAACGGCGCGGCGCAGCGCTACATGCCCCATGCGATGTCCCGGCAGCGCGATCAACAGGCCTTGCCAGTACTGGAACGTACATACGGTAAAGACGGCGAGCGCAATCGCCTGGACGAGAACGAGCTGCCCATAGCTTTCGACGCCCATGATTTTCAGCATGATGGGGATCGTAATCACGCTCACCCCCGCACCCGCCACATTCAGCAGGAACATCATGGAGCTGTTCTTGACGAGATTGCGGAAAGCCGCGTTCGCCGTCATGCCGTTTTCACGGCAGGCATTGCCACCGGGGAGGCCGAGCTGACGGTGGAGGACTCACCTTTGTCGTGGTAGCGGCAGCATTGTACGATCCAGCCGAGGCTCAGGAAGCACAAGAGCTGAACGGTAGGTTCGTCGAGCAGCGCGCGGTTGTAGAACAGTGTCGTCAGGAGCAGGGTGAGTGTCCCTACTGACGCATCGACAATGCTGAGAATTGCCGGGCTTGCGGTACCGCGCCGGACGAAGCGAAAGCCCGCGACAATTCCTGTCACGAGGAAAACGATGTAGCAGAGCAATCCCACCACACCGACATCCCACAATAACGCTGCCACTGTCGTTGCGGCGATCCCCAGTGGCCGATAGCGCATCGCCACTACGCCGAAACCTGTCGCGGAGCTGCTGGCGCTGGCACCGGGTCCATACCCGATCAGCCGCTCTTTCGTTGCCGAGACGCTGTCGCGATACCACAGCATCATCGAGGCGCCCCGGCTTACCTCGCCCGTCCGGTTATTAATGTTGTTCGGATCGATAGCATAGCCGGAGATATAGTCGAGCTTTTCAGCCAGAGTCTCGGCGTGGGCCGCGCCAGCTTTCCAGTACATGGCTTTATAGGCCGCATACGTACCCGCGGTGAACGCAAGCACAAGGCACGAATACATAATAAACCCCACGACGTTGCGCAGCACGCGACGCCGCAGGATCCACAGCACGCCCAAGGGGAGCCAGACCAGCGCCGCCTTCACCTCGCCGAGCAGGATCACGGCGAGTACGCACGCCGTGGTGCAAACAAGGACCGAAGTGCTCGTCAGCCCTCTCGACCAGCGGGCCAGGACGAACATCAGCGTCGCAATGGCGAATATGACCATAATCGCACTCATGCCGCTACCAAATGTGCCGGAAATGGCATCCCAGCCAACAGTGCTCACCATGATGAAGTGCTGATATACCACCACCGGCACCTGCAGCACCGTGATCATCACGAGAATCCACCACAGACGCGTGATGCGCTCTTCCTGCCAGTTGAACCAGTAAAACGCGAACAGAACGCCAAACATCGGCAATGTGAACCGTACAGTCGAAATGATCTGGAGCGGCGTCGCGTGGCCGAGAGCCAGACTGAAGAAGTAGCACAGCAGATACAGCGACGCCGCCGTGATGACGGTCCCCGGTCCAGGGAACTGGCGCGAAGGCGCGGGCGTGCTGCCGCGCCGGTTCGTCAGCTCAAGAATGGCGCGAATGAAGAACAGTCCGCACAGCATCGTCGCCAGCCAGGTCGCCAGCCGCATGTTGAATGCATATTGAGCTGATCCCTGGATCACGAACACCATCACCAGCAGGAGCGGCATCAATACCCGGGTATTGATGAGGAACAGGAGAGGCAGAAATAACAGCAGCCCCGACAGCGCAACCGTCAGCTGCACGGCGCCCAGGCCGACGACTGCGCCCATCAGGAGCGCAATGGAGATAGCACCCAGTACCATCATTGCCGCGGACGCCTTTGGCGCCTTGAAGCGGGCACGGGCAGAGGTGCCCGGTCGCAGCCTGCCGGGCAGGTGCAGCTTTTGTAGCAGAGAACTCATAGGGAATACTTAGTCGCCTGTTCCGCTGAAATGAGACCGCGAGGCCGGTGGCAGTGCATCCATCAACTGAGCGACGAACTGCTCCTGCAGGCGGTATCCCGCCTCCTTGTCCGCAGTGACGTTGGAGACGCGCATCAAGGTAGCGTCCGGAATCAGCCCGCGCACAGCATATGCCAGCTTCTCTTTCTTGACTTCCCACGACGTTGGTACGGCCCGATTGCCGACAACAACCCAGTAAGTGATCGGTTCAATGCGCGTGTTCAGGGTAGCCATCGTGCGGGAGACAGGGATCTTGCCGGCAACCGTCGTCAGCTGGCCACGTACGGTCTGCTCCACCGCGAAGCCCTGGCCACCGTAGCAGCCTTCAGGGAAGTGCACCGCAAGGTTGTCGCGCTGGTCGGTGCCATACGCAATCGATAGCATGATGCGCTCGCCGCTGCTGTTGACGTACGTACGCGACAGGGTTTCCGCATAGATCTTGTTCAGTTCCGCGACGGTGGTCGGGTTGACGACCGCGGCAACCTGGGCCTTGTCCACCTGCCAGTCGCCAAAGCGTTCCGGAATACTTTGCGCCAGCACGATAGGCGGGCGCGTCTCCGACAGCTTGACCGTCGGTGTGATTGCCACAGTCGCCCAGGCGGACAGCAACATCGTGCCGCCCAGTATCCAGCTGGTAATCGTCGACCGCTTCATCGCATTTCCTTTTTCTGACGATAAGTAACAAACCACTGCAGCAGCGAATCGATGCCGAGAATGAGGACCAGGGCACTGACGAACAGCACCATCCCGGCGAAACCGTGCAGGAAACCCTGTCCTGCCGCGTCACCCCAGTGGTATGTGATCAGGGTCAGCACCATCACCCGCATTACATTCGCTGTGAAGGAGATCGGGATGATCATCAGTGCCAGCGCCACGTTGCGGAACGTAGACGTGTGACGCACGACGTTCAGGTAGAACAAGCCAAGCGCTTCCAGCGTCAGGAGCGTCTGCAGACCTGCACAGGCGTCCGCCACGAGCAACTGATATTGGCCGATCTGTAAAATGACGCCGCTGCGGGCGATCGGGTAGCCGGCCCAGTACAGAATATGCTCGCTCACATACGAAACCGCCATCTTCATCGGCAATGTCAGTGCCGCAACCACCGCCGATGGCAGCGGAACCATGAATAACATGAAGAAGAACGGGAACCAGACGACGCGCAATGCCGGCGTACCCAGCTTGATGCACAGCAAACCCGCCACGATGGCGATAAACGAACCGATCTCGAACGCGAGAATCTGCTGCGAACGGCCGAAGATGTACAGCAGCAGGCCGACGACGAACAGCAGCCAGCCGGCGATGGTGCCCTTGCCGGGCTGCGCCGCGGCGAGCATCTCATGTCGTTTGCGCCAGATCAGCCAGATCGACAGGAACAGGATGATGGGACCATGCGCCTGTTCCTCGGACATCCAGATACCCGTGAACAGCGAGTAGAACGACGGGATATACAGGACAAGAAATCCAAACGTTATGGGCAGCCAGTCCAGCAGCCCGTCGGGGCGCTGCCGGGTTCCGGCAGCCAACACCTGCTCGCGCGCCATCGGTATCATCAGAAGTCCACCAGAACGGATCCGACCACCTGTGCGCCCGACTGAACCAGCTGCTCGGTCGCCGCATGGACCTCGGCAACGCTCGTATGGTTCTTCCGGACCACCAGCAGCACGCCACCGATGCGCGACGCCACCGCCAGCGCATCGGAACCGATCGAGAACGCGGAAGCATCGTAGAGCACCGTATCGTACTGGGCCTCGAGTTCGCGCGACATCGTTGCGAACGTCGAACGGCTCAGCAGTTCCAGCGGGTTCGGCGGCAGCGTACCCGCACTCAGCACGGACAGGTCGACGAACGAATCAATTTTCGCGATTGCGTCGCGGCCGACACGGCCCGCGAGCATGTCGGAGAGCCCCTGGCTGTTGCGCAGATCGAAAATGCGCGCCTGAGCAGGGGCACGCAGGTTCGCATCGACCAGCAGCGTCTGCTCGCCCAGCTGCGAGAACACGACGGCCAGGTTTGCCGCAAACAAGCTGGCGCCTTCGCCCGGCGCCACACTGGCGATCACGAGCGACTTATGGCCGCGTGCCATCCAGCGCAGCATCAGCTGGCTGCGCACGGCACGCAGGCGTTCCACCTGCGGGCTGAATGGCTGGTAGGCCGCGACGAGCTTGTCCGAAAACTTACCGGCGCCCGGCTGCAGGTACGGGTAGTCGAACTGGCGCGCCAGGATTTCCTGGATGTCGGACTCGTTGATGAGACCGAGTCGCTGTGCCGCCTCGCCGAAGCGGATGCCCAGCTCTTTTTGCATACGCAGCACGCGCTCGGCGTTTTCCGGCGTAATCTTGCCCGATTCAAGCAGCAGGCTGCCGATATTGGACTCGCCGCCGCGGTTCACGGACGCAGGAGGAGTAACCGATTGCAGTGCGGAATTCATGTTCTGTTCCATCCTAGTTGAGGCGCAGTTTGCGCGGCGTGAAAATGTTGAATGGGCTCAACCGTTTGCGGGCTGGGGCCTTCCACGAAATGTCGCCCAGCACGGGGATCTGCAGCAGATCGCTGAGGTCGCCGTCGCTGCGCACGCGCCGGTCGATCATCTCCGCCAGCATTGAGAAACCGACGCCCAGCAGGGTGCCCATGAACAGCGCCAGGATCGTATTGAGCATGACCTTTGGACCCGATGGGCGCAGCGGGGCCACCGCCGGGTTCAGTATTGCGACGTCGGACTGGTCCGCCTGGCCTTCGATACGGGTCTGCGCCAGACGCTGCGACGTCACGTCAAAGGCACGCAGCGCGCTTTCGACATCCTTCTGCAGGACGTTCATCTCATCGCGGGTACGGTTCAGTTCCAGCACTTTTGTTTTCTGTTCCGCCAGGGCCTGGCGCAGCGCGCCTTCGCGCTGCACAAGGATGGAAGCGTTGTTGCCGACCGAAGCCGACGTCGAGCGCGTCGCGGTAGTCAGTTCGGTGCGCAGGCGATCCGCCTCGGCACGGGCGCTGAGATATTGCGGATGATTACGACCCAGGCGTTGGCCGATTTCCGCCAGCCTGCTCTCGGCGGTCGCCAGGCTCATCTTCAGATTCTGCACGATCGGGTTATTGGCCACGTCCGGCGCATCGGCGTTGCCCTGTGCGGAACGCTGGCGCGAAGTTGCCTCCATCGCCTGCGACTGCGCCGCCACGAGCTGCGCCGACAGGTCGTTCAGGCGCTGGGTTTCGACGTCCAGGCGGTTGTCGACACTGACGATACCGTGGTCCTGCTGGTACTTCGACAGGCGGCTCTGCGCCGCTTCCAGGTTGTCGCGCAGCTGCTTGGTCTGGTCGTTGAAGTAGCCGGTGGCCTTCTTCATCGGATCGGCCTTCAGCTGGATGGTGGCACGCTGGTATTCCTCGGCAAACGAGTTTGCCACGGCTGCGACGAACTGCGGATCGCTGCCGGAGAAGCTGATGTTGACGACACTGCTTTCGCGCGAAGGCTGGACTTCCACCTTCTGCAGCAGCAGATCGGCCAGCCAGTCGCGCACGGTGCCCTCGCCTTTGGTTGCCTCGTTGTATTGCGCAATGACGGCAGGGCTTTCCGCCAGCTTCATCCTGTCAACCACCCGCAGTGCGACGTTCTTGCTGGAGATGATGTCGATCTGGGTGGCCATATAGCCGGGCATCAGCTGGCCGGGCATGGCCAGACCGGTCACCGGGTCGACACCCTTGTAGTTCATCAGCACGGATGCCGAGGCCTTGTAGGTCTTCGGCAGCAGCATGCTGACGATCATCGTCGCGCCGACCGTCAACAGCAACGTCGCGAACAGAATCCAGCGTCGAGCGCGGAGGATCAGGAAAAACTGGTGGAAATTCATAGCAAACTCTCAAATGGGTTTAATGCGGGTCAGAACCAGCTTTCCTTCACATACACTACATCGTCCGTCTGGACCAGGTCGTCATGTTTCGCCGGAATGATCTGTTGTTTGCCTTGTTCGTCGCGACGCTTGATGACGATGCCGCGCTGCGTACCGCGCTGACTCAGGCCGCCGCCAACCGACAGTGCCTGCAGCACTGTCATGGAACGCTCGAGCCGGAACGCGCCCGGGCGCTGCACTTCGCCGTAGATGTAGAAGCGTGGTGCACGTTCGACATAGATGATGTCGTTCGACGCCAGCTCCAGGTCACGGTTCAGCTGACCGGTGCGGACCATCTCGATGATGTCGATGGATTCCTTGGTCGGCTTGCCGTTCACCTTGCGGATCAGCGTAATGGTATCGCCGCCGTCCGGACCAATGCCGCCTGCAACGGCCAGCAGGTCCATAACGGTGCGCTTCGCCTCGAGCGGGTAGCGGCCTGGACGGTTAACATTGCCCAGGACGGATACCAGGCTGCTTTGCGCGCCGGTCACGATGATGTTGACCTGGGCCTTGCGGACATAGCCGCCGCTCTCAAGCAGACCGGCAAGCTTCTTTTCCGCCTGTGGCACGGACAAGCCGCCCACCTGCACCTGCCCCACCAGCGGGAACGTAATGGTGCCGTTGTCGGTCACCCGTGTTTCCAGTCCCAGATCGGGGCTGCCGTACACGGAAATCTTGACGACGTCCCCCGGGCCCAGCGTCGATTGCGCGGAGGCAAAGCCGGCGGCGCCTGCCAGCATCAAGGCGGCCAGCCAAAACATGAATCGCTTGAACATTTTATCCCTCTTGTATTGATTTATTGTCGTGTTACTTCAGCCCGGCCACGCCGCGTGCATGCGCGTCGGGGTTGGCCGCCGGCTGCGCGCCGGCGTTAGGTGCCGCCGCCGTGGCCGGTGCCTGCGTCTGGCCGAGGTACTCGATCTTCGCAGAGGCGCGCAGACGCTTGAGTTCCGCTTCGGCTGCTTCCTTGTTCTTTTTGTTGACCAGGAACTGCTCGATTTGCGGCGTTGCCTGTGCCAGCGTGACCGGAGCATCCTTCACCTCGTTGATGGACAGCAGCATGCTGCGGTCACCTTCGCGGATGATGAACAGCTGGCCCTTCGGCATCGCCAGCAATTTGCCGGCCAGCTCCGGTGGCAGTTCCTGCGTCGAACGTGCCAGCTGACCGCGACCGTATTTCACCTTGTGCTCATCGAGCCAGGCCGCGACTTCATCCAGCGACTTCGAGGCATCGATCGCCGCCTTGACATTGTCAGTTACGTCGCTCGAGGCCAGGACGAGCTGGCGCATGTCGAAGACCTTGCGGCTGGCGAACAACTGCGGGTTTTTGTTGAAGTATTCCTCGACTTCCGTCGCCGTCGGACGAGCAATCGTGCCGACCCGCTTTTGCAGGTAGGCCTGCGCCACGATGGTCGACTTGGCACGCTCGATCGCCTGCATGACCTTCGGATCGCGGTCCATCTTCTCCTTGGTAGCCTCGGATTCGAGCAACTGGCGGTCGATCAGCGCTTCGAGCATCTGCTTGCGCGCCGCTTCCTGGCGCGCGGCAGGCACGTTGGCGCGCATCAGCTCCTCATTGAGCTGCAACACCGTGATCTCCTGACCGTTGACGCTGGCGAGCGCCTGACCCGGCTTTTTCTCTGCCTTGCCACCGCATGCGGCAAGCGTCGCGACCAGCAGCATGGCCGCAGTGCACATCATCGAGCGTTTGAACCGAGACTGCTGGATGTCTTTCAAGATTACTCCTCCGATTAATTGATATCGCGCAATGACGGGCGATTGAACATTTGCAAAATTATCACACTAGAAGCAATTTGGCAACATAATGCACCTTGCGTCCCGTCGGCGTGATGACAAACCTGCGTTGTCACTATTCTAACGGTCTACGGGTGGCCATGTCTGAATAAATGCTTAAACTACGCTTTATCAGTGCGCGTTTTCGCGCGCTAATACCACCTTGACTGTCTTGATGATGATCCACAGGTCGAGCCACAGCGACCAGCTGCGCAGGTAGTCCAGGTCGTAGCGGATGCGCGCTTCCATCTTGTCCAGTGTGTCCGTCTCGCCACGCATGCCGTTGACCTGGGCCCAGCCGGTAATGCCCGGCTTGGCCTTGTGCCGCAACATGTATCCCTTGATAAGCTTGCGATATTGCTCATTGTGCGCCACTGCATGGGGCCGCGGCCCGACAATACTCATCCTGCCCTGCAGCACATTAATAAACTGTGGCAACTCGTCCAGCGACGTCTTGCGCAGGAAGCCCCCCCACTTTCGTTACACGCTGATCGCCCTTCTTTGCCTGGACGACGTTGGCGCCGTCTTCGGTGACCGTCATCGAACGGAATTTGTAGACGTAGATCTGTTCGCCGTACAGGCCATAGCGGCGCTGCCGGAAGATGATCGGGCCCGGAGAGCTCATCTTCACCGCGATGGCGATCAGCAACATCAGCGGCGACAGCAGCAACTGGATGATCAGTGCCAGCACGATGTCGCTGGCCCGCTTGACTAGGCTGTTGAAACCGGTGAATGGCGTCTCGCAGATCGCGATGACGGGCATGCCGCCGACACTGTCGAACCGGGCCTGCATGAGGTCGAATACATAAATATCGGGCAGGAAGTAGACCGACGCCGTCGTGTCCTGCAGTTCGTCGAGCAACTTGCGGATGCGCGGCTGGGCCGAGATCGGCTGGCTGATGAAGATCATCTTGATGTTGCTCTCGCGGACAAACGCCGCCACGTCGCTCATCTTGCCCAGTACCGGGTAGCTCAGGTTCGCCGGGTGGCGGTCCGCCGTACGGTCGTCGAAGAATCCGCGCACCTGCATGAAGAGACCGGGGTAACGCTCGGTCGTCTGCGCGAACTTGATGCCGACGTCGTTGACGCCGACGATCAGCACCGAGCGCACCTCGCTGGCACTGGCCGGGTTGGTTCCCACCTTGCGTGCGGCCAGGTGGCTGGCCAGCAGGACAAACGGCGTGGCGACGAACCACGTCAGGACCACGCGCTCCTCGTAGTGGTAGTCCAGGCCGCTTACCGAGCCCAGCAGGACGAGGACCGCTGCGGTCAGCGCCCACCCTACCGTCACGTCACGCGAATATGCCAGCATCCGGCCGCTGCGCCAGGTGCGGTATGGGTCGATGTGCTGATAGATGGCGGAAGAGATGAAGAACGCCAGTATCATCAGCACCAGAGAATAGCCGGTAAAGGGCTCGCCGTACAGCATCGAGGATGCATACAGCATGCCCATGATGATCAGCGGATCGAGGATGCGCTGAAAGAAAGAAATCAGTGGAATTTCGTTGATTGTCATTGCGAACTTCTTCAGAACTGCACGCTGGCATTAATTGACGCGCCCTTGGCGCGGTAGTCGCTGGAGCCGACCAGGCGGCTGCCCGTGCGCTTGTCCAGGAAGCCACTGGCGCTGATCTGGACGCTGCGCAGCGGTGCCCAGACGAGCGTCACCGTGTTCCCCTCGAGTTTGTCGTCGCCGTCACCCGTGAAGATCGCCGCGGACGTCTGTTCGAACTGGCGCTTCTCGCGGCGGGCCGTCACGCTCGCCTGCACCTTGGCGGAAATATCCCAGGTTGCACCGACACTGACACCTTTGTTCAGGCTGTTTGTGATGATCGAGCTCTCGACCGCCGCGAACTCGCGCCAGGCGCCCGCCGTGAACCGGACCTTGCCGAGCGGCGCCCAGTTGACAGTCACCCGGCCGTTCGCGCCGCTCGAATCGCGGCTGGTGAAGCGGTCGTGCTTGCGCTTAGCGTAGCCGGCCAGCAGCCGGACCTGCGTGATGCCGCTGGCAAGCCAGTAGACATTGGCTTTCAGCTCGTCCTGCACGTAATCGTCATCAAGGCGCTGACCATTTACGAGGCGCGGGGTGTCGTACTTCCCCTCCAGGCGCCGGGCAACGATACCGAACTTGCTGCCGCTGGCCGCCAGGAAATCGGTGCCCGCCTCGCTGATGTCCTCGGTACGGTTGTTCAGGCGCTGCGCCGGCAATTCGTATTCGAACTTGTTGCGCACGAAACTGCCGCGCACTTGCCAGCTCGGGTGGAAGCGCCACGCCGCGTTGCCATAGCGCGAGCTCTGCGTTCTCACGTTGCGCTCGTCGTTGTGGTAGTCGGTAAAGGACGTCAGCGTTTCGACGTACGTGCCGCCGACATTGCCGTTGAGGTGGTTACCCAGCTGCCAGGCCCAGTCGGCCGCGAAATCCTTGCCGTTGTAGTCGAGCTGGTCGTAGTGTTCGAATGTGACGCGCGACACCTTGGCGCGGCCCGTCAGGCGCTGGCGGCTGATCTGGCGATCGAACAACAGCCCAGCCTGCGCCGATCTCATGCGGTCCGACCGCTGCTCGCCTGGAGCCACGTTGTCGGACAGGCGCAGCAGGTTATCGTCATAGGTGTAGCCGATGACGGCAATCGGATGGATGGTATCGCTGATTTGCGCCTGGGCGGCACCGGAGCACAGCCACGCGGCGAAGGCGATCGGCGCATACCTTACAACATTGGACTTATCGTTCAGCATCATTACACTCAATTGTTGTCTATCCCGCAATATTACCAGTAAGTCCAGCTGGCGGTCTGAATTACCCACACCCCCAGCAAGCCGTTCGTGATCGCATGCGCGAGGATGGGGGACCAAAGATTTCTTGTACGCATGTACAGCCAGCTGTACGCAGCACCGGCCACGATGCCGGCCAGCCAGAGATTATGCTCGATGCCGAACAGCACGACCGTGACGAGCACGGAGCGCATGCCGACGCGGGCCGCATCGACGCTCAGGAAGTCGCGCTCCTCAAGCCAGCGCAGCAGGAAGGAGCGCCAGAACAGTTCCTCCATCACGGGAACGACGAGAGCAGCGCCAGCCAGCCGGATAGCCACCAGCAGCCAGTCGATGCCTCCCGTGTCATTGCGCGGATCGTATCCTGCGGACGCGCCGATCTGCATCCAGCCGGCGTTGAGGTTAATCCACAGCACCAGCACGGCGACGCCGACCGCCGCCGACAACGCGGCACACCGCATACTCATCCTGGGCCGGGCCAATTCGGAATAAGCGCGCCGGAAGGTCAGCAGCAACGCGACGACGACGGCGATCTTGATCGGGTACAGCCAGCGCAGGTCGCGCTCGGACACGCCCAGCCAGCTGAGCGCGTCAGCAATGGCGATAAATGCGATGTAGGCGGCAAAAGGGAGAATACGCGAGACAGCGCCCCCGGCGGGCGCGTTGGCGCGCGGGGATACTGCGGCTGGGGTATTGGTCGATCGCTGCGGCAATGTCATAGGTGTTTCCAAGTTCCGTCAAGATGGCCGACCCAGCGCAGCCACTTTGGCAAATTTTACAACAACTTGGCCGACCTGTACCGTAACAATCGTGCGTAACGGAAATGAAACAAACGGCCGTCAGCCGGCGCGCGACTCGATTTCTTCCCAGCGTTCCAGCGCCTTCATCAGCGAATCCTCAATGTTCGTCATGCGTTCCTGCAACAGCTTGGCCTCGGCCGGGCCCTTCTTGTAAAGATCCGGGTCTGTCAGCATAACGTTCAGCGACGCCTGCTCCGCCTCCAGCGATGCGATCGTTTGCGGCAGCTCATCGAGTTCGCGCTGCTCCTTGAAGCTGAGCTTCTTTTTCGGCGCCGTCGGCGCCGCCGGGGCAGCCTTTGTGGATTTGCCGTCGCCCTTCGCCTCGGGCTTGCGCACCGCCGCGGCCGCGGTTGCGCGCACCCGTTCCCAGTCGGTATAGCCGCCAATATAATCGCGCCACACACCGTCGCCTTCGGCGACGATGACCTGCGTCACGACGTTGTCGAGGAACATGCGATCGTGGCTGACGAGGAACACGGTGCCCTGGTACTCTTCCAGAAGCTCCTCGAGCAGCTCAAGCGTATCGATATCGAGGTCATTGGTGGGTTCGTCGAGCACCAGCACATTGGCCGGCTTGGCGAACAGGCGTGCCAGCAGCAGGCGGTTGCGCTCGCCACCGGACAGCGTCTTGACGGGCGAGCGGGCGCGTTCCGGCGCAAACAGGAAGTCGCCCAGGTAGCTCATCACGTGCTTCTTCTGGCCATTGACTTCGACCCATTCGCTGCCGGGCGAGATCGTGTCGGCCAGGCTGGCTTCCTCGTTCAGCTGCGTGCGCATCTGGTCGAAATACGCCACCTGCAGCTTGGTGCCCTGCTTGACCGTGCCGCTGTCAGGCTGGTCCTCACCCAGGATGAGCTTGAGTAGCGTCGTCTTGCCGGCGCCGTTGGCACCGATCAGGCCGACCTTGTCGCCGCGCAGGATCGTCGTCGTGAAGTCGCGCACGATGACTTTGTCGTCGAAATGCCTGCCCACGTTCTCCAGTTCCGCAACGATCTTGCCGGAACGCTCGCCGGACGTGACCTCGAGGCGCACCTGGCCCTGCTGGTCGCGGCGCACGGCGCGCTGCTCGCGCAGTCGCTCGAGCCGGCGTACGCGGCCTTCGTCGCGGGTACGGCGCGCCTGCACGCCCTTGCGGATCCACACTTCTTCCTGCGCCAGGAACTTGTCGAACTTGGCGTTCTCGATTTCCTCGATCGCCAGTTGCTCCGCCTTGCGGGTCTGGTAGGTCGTGAAGTTGCCGGGATACGACATCAGCCGCCCACGGTCCAGTTCGACGATCCGGGTCGCCACATTGTCCAGGAACGAGCGGTCGTGGGTAATGAACAGCACGCTGCCCCTGAAATCGCGCAACAAGCCTTCAAGCCACTGGATCGACGTGAAGTCCAGGTGGTTGGTCGGTTCGTCCAGCAGCAGGACATCCGGTCCCGCCACCAGCGCGCGGGCCAGCGCCACGCGCTTCTGCATGCCACCCGACAGCGTCTTCATCAGCGCGTCCGCACCCAGGTTGAGGCGCTCCAGCGTCTGCTCGACCTTGTTGTTGATGCTCCAGGCATCGGCGGCATCCAGTTTGACCTGGATGTCGTGCATGCGTTCCATCAGCGCTTCGTCGTCGCCCTGGCCGAACTGCCCCGTCAGTGCGTCGTACTCCTTGACCAGCGCCGGCAGTTCGCCCAGCCCGGACGCCACGGCGTCGAACACGGACATCTCCGGCTCGAACTGGGGCTCCTGCTCGACATACGCGATCTGCACACCCTGCTGCATGACCAGCAGGCCGTCGTCCAGCTTCTGGCGGCCCGAAATAATTTTCAGCAGCGAAGACTTGCCGGTGCCGTTACGACCGATCAGCCCGACGCGTTCGCCGGTTTCCAGCGAAAATTCGGCGTGATCGAGGAGCGCATGGTGGCCAAAGGCCAGCTGCGCTTGCGAGAGGGAAATGACTGCCATGATGACCTGCTTTCAATGCGTGAAGCCGGCATTGTACCGACAGACCGCGATGGACACTAACATTTGCCGCCTGGTCGGCTATAATTGCGCTCGCTCAGCGTCCTCCCCGTAGCACAATGGATAGTGCACATGCCTCCTAAGCGTGGGATACTGGTTCGATTCCAGTCGGGGGACCAGCAGCCGGCGCCAAAGCATCCAGAGCGCGATTGGCCATTCCTGCAGCCGAATGCGCGGTGGCATCCCGACGCTACGAGGTTATCCGGTGAATGCCCGCAAGAAACGGCCTTTCGAGCTGCACGTGGTCATATGGGGCCGCCGTGCGCGACCAACTGGCGCGAGCGCAAGCAACCGCGGCAACCGGAGAGCTGCCGGAGCCTCATCCTGACCATCCAGTGTTCAGCGTCAGGCGCCTGCGGACGCCCGACCTGGGTCAGCGCTTCTTCCGGCGAGCCACAGCGACGACCGCAAGCCCGCCCAGCAGCAGCGATATCTGCGCCGGTTCGGGCACGACCGCCACCGAATAGACTTCCAGCTGACCGATCGACAGATCGTCCATGCTCCTAAAGTACGAACCGTCGGCGATACTGCGATTCAGGTTTCCCAGCCCGGCTTCGGCGTACGAATACAGCAGCGAATAACCCGACTGGAGGTCTTCGCTGATGGAGAAATCGTGACCCGAGCCGAACGTTGGTCCGAGGGCATTGTCGTTGAACGTCTGGTACGCGCCGATTTGTTCCGTGCCCACGCCACGCTGCATCTGACGGTGCACGGCCCCGGTCGACAGATTGAACAGGAATGCCTTACGGTCCGCGTTAGCGCTGGTCATCGTATAGCCGCCGCTGGAATTCCAGCTATGCGGGTTGTATCCCCCAACCAGGAAGCTGGCGCCTTCCTGCGTCGTAACCTCGGCAACGAATACTGTCTTGCCTTTCCCATTCACCGCCGCGTGAAAGTCGGCGGCACTGTCGCCGGCCTGCTTGGCGTAAAGAGCGCTCAGGCTGATCGGACCTTCACCCAGCCATGCGGTAAGACTCTGCTCATCGGAAGGGATCAGCAAGCCTGCATTTGCAGGGGTCCCAACACCCATCAACGCCGCCGAGCAGATGCCGACGACACTCTTCAATAAAGCCTTCATATAGCCTCCGAGAATACATCAAGCGAACACAGCTTGATTGTAACCCGGCACCCGGAAATCACCGCGCAGCGATTCGCCGTGTGCGGGGTTTTTGCGGAATAGCGCGCCCCTCGGCGGTCAGTCCGTGCCGACGGGCGCCGGATTGTAAACATCCGGGGTGCATTGCGACTTGACGATACGACCCGGGTTACCGGTAACGACACTGTACGGTGGAATATCTTCCGTAACGAACGCCCCCGCGCCGATACGGCTGCCGCGGCCGATCGTGATGGCGCCGACGATCACGGCGTGCGCCCCGACCCACACTTCATCTTCCAGCGTCGGGTAGCCAATCTGCCGCGTGCCGTCCGCCGCGATACGATCGCGTCGTCCCAGGGTGACACCGTGAAACAACGTAACGTTGGCACCGATCCGCGCCCCCGGACTGACGACGAGTCCCCAGCCATGCGTCAGCACGACGCCAGGCCCCATCACGGTGGCCCAGCTCAAGTCCATGCACGCGTTATGCGTCGCAAACCGGTGCAGTACCTTGCAGAACGGAAGCAACAGGCGCCCGACGCCACTGCGGCGCAGATTCTGGCACCATCGCAGCGTGATCAGCGGACGGAACGTCCGGTTCGTCAGGAAACCACGCACGACCAATGCGGTGCTGGACCGGCCATAGAATCGATGCGTGTCGGCTTGCAAGGGTGTCAGGCTCATGGACTGATTGCGTCGGAACGCTCAATAATAATAATTTGGTATTGTATTGCATTTAGCGCAGCTTTTCCGACAACAAATCGATGCTACGGGACGACCGCCGTCACCTCGATTTCCACCCGTGCCCGCGCCTCCATCAGCGCACTGACCGCCACCGCCGTCATGGCCGGATAGTGGCGGCCGATCACGTCGCGATAGGCCGCCCCGATCTCGCGCTGGGCACCCAGGTACTCTTCCCGGTCCACCACATACCACGTCATCCGCACGATATGTTCCGGACGGCCGCCTGCCTCGGCCAGCACCTGCACGATGTTGACCAGCGCCTGGCGCGTCTGCGCGGCGAAATCGTCGCTGTGGAAGACGCCATCGCCGTCCCAGCCGATCATGCCGCTGACGAACACCATCCTGCCGCTGGCGGCGATGCCGTTGGCATAGCCTTTCGGCCGCGCCCAGCCCGGCGGTTGCAGCACTTCCATCACGGCGCCTCCGCCGCGCGCAGCAGCTCGCGCGCGATGATCAGTTGCTGTACTTCCGTCGCGCCTTCGTAAATTCGGAGCGCGCGGATCTCGCGATACAGGCGCTCCACCGGATGGCCGCTGACGACGCCCAGGCCGCCGAACAGCTGCACGGCCGCGTCGATGACTTCCTGCGCCGTCTCCGTTGCCGTCATCTTCGCCATCGCCGCCTCCTTGGTCACCGCGCGGCCCTGGTCGCGCTGCCACGCAGCGCGATACGTCAGCAGCGCCGCCGCGTCGATACCCGTCGCCATCGACGCCAGCTTCGCCTGCGTCAGCTGGAAGCCGGCCAGCGTCTTGCCGAACATCTCGCGCGTGGACGCATGGGCCAGCGCCTCGTCCAGCGCGCGCCGCGCAAAGCCCAGCGCGGCAGCGGCAACGGAGGTGCGGAACACGTCCAGCGTCGCCATCGCCACCTTGAATCCCTGGCCTGCCGCGCCGATGCGGCGCGAGGCGGGAATGCGGCAACCGTCGAAGCGCAGCCGTGCCAGCGGATGCGGCGCGATGACGGCAATGCGTTCGGCAATCGTCAGCCCCGGCGTGTTGCCGTCGACGACAAAGGCGCTGATGCCGCGCGCGCCCGGTGCCTCGCCCGTGCGGGCAAACACCACATAGAAGTCGGCAATGCCGCCGTTCGAGATCCACGTCTTTTCGCCATCGAGCACGTAATGATCGCCCTCCGTCACGGCGGCGCAGCGCAGCGCGGCCACGTCCGATCCGGCCTGCGGTTCGGACAGCGCGAAGGCGGCAATCGCCTCGCCCCGCGCCACCCGCGGCAGGTAGCTCTCCTGCTGCTCGGGCGTGCCGAACAGGCTGATGGCGCCGGAGCCCAGGCCCTGCATGGCGAACGCGAAGTCGGCCAGCCCCTCGTGCCGCGCCAGCGTCTCGCGGATCAGGCACAGCGCGCGCGTATCGATCGCCTCCGCCGCACCGCCCCACGCCGTACCGCCGACGGCATGACGCAGCCAGCCGCCGGCGCCGAGGCGCCGCACGATGTCGCGGCAGGCGCCGTCCACGTCGGCGCCGAACGTGTCGTGCACGTGCGCCACCTCGCGCGCGGCCCAGTCATCGAGTTCGCGTTCCAGCACCGCATGCTGCGCCGTGAAGAACGGCCATTCCAGGTAAGTCTTGTCCGCCACGTCAGTCTCCTTCGAAGGCTGGCTTTTCTTTCGCCACGAACGCGTGATAGGCGCGGTGGAAATCGTTGGTCGCCATGCAGATGGCCTGGGCCTGCGCTTCCGCCTCGATGGCTTCGTCCACGCCCATATTCCATTCCTGCTGCAGCATTTTCTTTGTCATGCCATGCGCGAACGTCGGGCCTGTCGCCAGCTGGCGCGCGAAAGCGTGCGCCGCTGCCAGCACGTCCTGCGGCGCATGCAGGCTGTTGAAGAACCCCCACCGTTCGCCTTCCACGCCCGACATCGACCGGCCCGTGTACAGCAGCTCCGCCGCCCGCCCCTGCCCGATCACGCGCGGCAGCAGCGCGCAGGCGCCCATGTCGCAGCCGGCCAGACCCACGCGCGTAAACAGGAACGCGGTCTTGCTGCGCTCCGTGCCGAAGCGGATGTCGGACGCCAGCGCCAGCATCGCGCCGGCACCGGCGCAGATGCCGTCGATCGCGGCGATGACCGGTTGCGGGCACGCCCGCATCGCCTTGACGACGTCGCCCGTCATCCGGGTAAAGGTCAGGAGGCCCGGCATGTCCAGCCGCGTCAGCGGGCCGATGATCTCGTGCACGTCGCCGCCCGAGCAGAAATTGTCGCCGGCGCCCAGGATGACGACTGTCTTGACGTCGTCCGCAGTGGCCAGCGCGCGGAACAGGTCGCGCAGCTCCGCGTACGAATCGAACGTCAGCGGGTTCATGCGCTCCGGCCGGTTCAGCGTCAATGTGGCGACGCCCTCCTCGACGGCAAACAGGAAATGGCGCGCCGTGTAACCGGCAAGCAGGTTGCGGTGTCCCGGCAGCGCGTGCGGCTGCCCGTGCAGGTGGTTCATCACTTGTCATCCCTTGCGACCAGGTATTTCTTCATCTGCGACAGCAGGTCGATCAGCTGGCCCTTGTCGGCGGCCGGCATATCCTGCAGCAGCTCCGTGATCCATTCCTCATGTACCGCCGCCATGCGGCCGAACGCGCGCCGTCCGGCCGGCGTCAGCTTGACCGTGTAGGCGCGGCCGTCGCGCGGGTCGGGCACGCGCATAACCAGGCTTTCCTTCTCCAGCTGGTCGGTGATGCCGGTGACGTTGCCACCCGTGACCATCATCCGCTTCGACAGCTCGCCCATGCGCAGCCCCTCGGGATGGCGCTCCAGCTGCGCCATCAGGTCGAAGCGCGGCAACGTCACGCCGAACTGCGCGCGCAGGCGCGAACGGATCTCGTTCTCGATCTTGACGGTGCACGACAGCATGCGCAGCCACAGCTTGAGCGACTGGTGATGGTCGTCCGTCAGGCGGCTGGCCAGGTCGAGTTCCTGCGCGCCGCCGTCCTCGTTCGATTCGTTCAGATTCATAGTCCCTCGCATTAACTCTCCAGCAGCTTCGCCGCGACCTGTTGCGGTGTCAAGCCCGCTCCGGCTGCCGCCAGTTGCCGCTCCCGTTCCAGGTTGCGCTCCAGCTGCTGTTTGCCCGGCAGGTACTGGCGGGGCCACGCCGTCATGGTGTAGCCGATGCGCGCGGCCTCGGTCAATGTCCACGCCGGGTTGGCCAGGTGCGGCCGGCCCACGGCGCACAGGTCGGCGCGGCCGGCGGCAACGATGCCGTTGGCATGATCCGCTTCAAAAATGGAGCCCACGGCCATCGTCGCGACACCTGCCTCGTTGCGCACACGGTCTGCGAACGGCGCCTGGAACATGCGCCCGAACACAGGCTTTTCGCGCTTGCTGACCTGGCCGGACGAACAGTCGATCACGTCGGCTCCCGCCTGCCGGAACAGGCGCGCGATCTGCACGGCGTCGTCGGGGGTGATGCCGCCTTCGACCCAGTCGTGTGCGGAAATGCGTACGCTCATCGGCTTGTGCACGGGCCACGCGGCGCGCATCGCCGCGAACACGCGCAGCGGGAAGCGGCAGCGGTTTTCCAGGCTGCCGCCATATTCGTCGGTGCGCAAATTGGTCAGCGGCGAAATGAACGACGACAGCAGGTAGCCGTGCGCGCAGTGCAGCTCCAGCCAGTCGAAGCCGGCGCCTTCCGCCGCCACCGTGGCGCGCACGAAGTCGGCTTCGATGCAGCGCATGTCGTCGGGCGTGGCGGCGCGCGCCACCTGCGACACGCCTGCCAGGTATTGCTGGGGCGAGGCCGACACCAGCGGCCAGTTGCCCTCGTCGAGCGGACGGTCGATGCCGTCCCACATCGCCCGCGTCGAACCCTTCGCGCCCGCATGCCCCAGCTGGACGCCGATGGCGGCATCGGACAGTGCGTGAATACTGTCGACGATGCGGCGCCACGCGTGCGTGTGCTCCGGCGTGTACAGGCCGGGGCAATGCGGCGTGATGCGCGCATCGGCGGACACGCACGTCATCTCGGCCATCACCAGCGCCGCCCCGCCCAGCGCGCGGGCGCCCAGGTGCACCATGTGCCAGTCGCCCACGACGCCGTCGACGGCACTGTACTGCGCCATCGGCGAGACGACGATGCGGTTCTTCAGCACCAGGTCGCGCACGCGCAGCGGCGTGAACATCGGCGCAATCTTCAGGTCGGCCGGCGCCGGCAGGCCAGCCTGTTCGAACGCGCGGCGGGCAAACCAGCGCTCGTAACCGGCCACATAGTCCGCATCGCGCAGCCGCAGGTTTTCATGCGAGAGCCGCTGGCTGCGCGTCAGCATGGAGTACGCAAACTGCGGCGCCTCCAGCGCCGTATAGCGCCGCACGTTCTCGAACCATTCCATGGAGTTGCGCGCCGCGCTTTGCAGCTTGATCACTTCGAGGGCGCGTACTTCCTCATAGCGTGCGAGCGCAGGTGCCAATTCACGTTCGGCCGCCATACAGCGCGCCAGTTCGATGGCATCCTCCAGCGCCAGCTTGGTGCCGGAGCCGATCGAGAAATGCGCCGTGTGGGCGGCATCGCCCATCAGCACGACGGGAACGACGCCGTTCCAGTGTACCCAGCGCTCGCAGGCGATGCGCGGGAAGCGTATCCACATGCTTGATCCGCGCAGGTGCGATGCGTTCGACATCAGGGGATGCCCGTCCAGCCGGTCGGCAAACAGGTCCTCGCACCAGCGGATCGCCTCCTCCTGCGACATCGCCTCCAGTCCGGCCGCGCGCCACACCTCCTCCGGCGTCTCGATGATGAACGTGGATGTGGCACCGTCGAACTGATAGATATGGGCCTGGAACCAGCCGTGCTCCGTCTCGCGGAAGTCGAACGTGAAGGCCTCGAATTTTTTCGTCGTGCCCAGCCACACGAAGCGGCACTGGCGCGCTTCGACCTGCGGCCGGTACGTATCGGCATAGCGGCCGCGGATCCGGCTGTTCAGGCCATCGGAGGCGATCACCAGGTCGGCGTCGTAATGCGCAGCCAGCTCGCGGTCATCCGCCACGTCCGTCTCGAACACCAGTTCCACGCCCAGTTCCTCGCAGCGCCCCTGCAGGATGTTCAGCAGGCGCTTGCGGCCGATGCCGCAAAAGCCGTGGCCGCCGGAGCGTACCACCTCGCCCTTGAAGCACACCTCGATGTCGTCCCAGTGGTTGAACGCCTGCAGGATCTGGCGCGCCGTCGGCTCGTCCGCGGCAACCAGGTTGCCCAGCGTCTGGTCGGAAAACACGACACCCCACCCGAACGTGTCGTAGGGCCGGTTGCGCTCGACGACGACGATGCGGTGCGCCGGGAACCGCTTCTTCATCAGCAGGCTGAAATACAGGCCGGCGGGGCCGCCGCCGATACAGACAATATTCATGCTCCGTCCTTGGCCGCTTGTGTGCGCAGGCGGAAGCGCTGCAGCTTTCCCGTCTCGGTGCGCGGCAGCGCCTGCGCATAGACGATCGAACGGGGATATTTATAAGGAGCGATTTCACGCTTGACGAATTCCTGCAGCTGCGCCGTGAACGCGGGCGATGGCTCGTGGCCGGGCCGCAGCACGACGTGCGCCTCGACGATCTGGCCGCGTTCCACGTCCGGCCTGCCGATCACGCCGCATTCGGCCACGGCCGGGTGGCGCAGCAGCGCGTCTTCCACTTCCGGGCCGGCGATATTGTAGCCGGCCGAGATGATCATGTCGTCCACGCGCGAGCGATAGATGAAGTAGCCGTCGGCGTCCATTTCGTAGGCGTCGCCCGTCACGTTCCAGCCGTCGATCACATAGTCCTTCTGGCGCTCGTCGGCCAGGTAGCGGCAGCCCGTCGGCCCTTTCACGGCAAGCCGGCCGATCGTGCCGGGCCCCGCGGGGCGGCCCGCGTCGTCCAGGATGCAGGCGCGATAGCCGGGAACCGGCTTGCCCGTTGCGCCGGGACGGATATCGTCGCCGGCAGCGGAGATAAAGATGTGCAGCATCTCGGTGGCCCCGATGCCGTCGATCATGCGCAGTCCCGTCGCTTGCTGCCATGCGGTACGCGTGGCCAGCGGCAGCGCTTCGCCGGCCGACACGGTCCTGGCAAGGCTGGACAGGTCGTAGCGCGGCGCCAGCGTGGCCATCTGCCGGTAGAACGTGGGCGCCGTGAAGCAGACCGTCGCCCGATGGCGCTCGATCGCCCCAGCAGCGTTTCCGGCGTCAGCTTCTCGAGCAGCACGCCGGCCGCGCCGATCCGCAACGGGAACAGCAGCAGCCCGCCCAGGCCGAACGTGAAGGCCAGCGGCGGCGTGCCGATGAACAGGTCGTCCGGCTGCGCGCGCAGCGTGTGCTTTGGGAAGCAGTCGCAGATGGCGAGGATGTCGCGGTGAAAGTGCATCGTCCCCTTCGGTACGCCCGTGGTGCCGGACGTGAAGCCGATCAGGCAGACGTCGTCCGCCGCCGTATCGCAAGGAGAGAAAGCCGCGGGTTGGGCGGCCATCAGCGCTTCGAGTCCCTGCGTGCCGTCGCCGCCGAAGCGGACGGTGCGCGGACAGTCGGGCAGCAGGTCCAATTCCGCGCACAGGTCGCCGGCGCACAGCACGGCGTCCACCTGCGCCCTGGCCATGATGGTGCCCAGTTCGCGGGCGCGCAGCAGCGGCATCGTGGGCACGGCGATGCAGCCGGCCTTGAACACGGCCAGGATGGCCGCCGCCATCATTGGCGTGTTCGCGCCGCGCAGCAGCACGCGGTTGCCGGGGACGAGCCCGAGAGGGCCGCGCAGCACGTGGGCGATGCGGTCCACCTTCTCGCGCAGTTCGGCGTACGTCCACGTGCCCCGGACGCCGTACAGCGCCGGGCGGGCGCCGTTTGCATGGTCCAGCAGCTCGGCGGCGCAGTTGAGACGGTCGGGATATCGCAGCTCCGGCAGCTCGAACAACAATTCCGGCCACTGCTCGCGCGGCGGCAGGTGTTGCCGCGCAAACGTGTCGACATGGCCGCTGGCGCTGCGTGCATCTGGGATCATGGTCACCCCTGTCAGGTGTCAATGCCGGAGGGTCGGCAAGGCTTTACTTTAAGCTTAAAGTATTATGCTGACAAGGTTTTTGTGTACGGGCCTCGCTCCCGCATGCCAGGAAACGGCCGCGAGACGGCCGCTGCCCGTTTGCCGCTTTCACGTCGGGGACAGCGGCCGCAGGCGCCAGTCCCCGGCAGTCCGCAAGGCCCGCAGGCCCTGGCCCGATTTCAGATGGCGGCGGCCTGCCGCTGCACGGCGCGCAGCACGTCCTCCAGCACGGCGCGCACGGCGGCGGGCGCCAGCACGCGGCTTTCGATTTCGCGCACGGCAGCCAGTGCGCCGTGCAGGCCTAGAGTGGCGCAGCCCGCGCCGATACGTTGCAGCCGCGCGAGCGCGCCCTGCTCGTCACCTCGCTCCAGCTGGCCGACGATATCGGCCGGCGCCACGGCCAGCTGCTGCTCGAAGCCGGCCAGGTAGGCCTGCAGCCGGGCCGCGTCGATGCCGAGCCGCACCTGCGTCACGGCCGGATCTTCGGCCGGCAGGTCGCGCCCCGCGCCGCCCAGCAACCTGGCCAGATGGGTGCGCACGTGCTCCGCCTCGAACGGCTTGACGACGTATCCGGATGCGCCGGCCTGGGTGGCCTGCTGCACGGTGGCGCGGTCGCCCGCCGACGAAACCAGCACGAACGGCAGGTCCGCCAGCTCGGCATCGGCACGGATACGCTGCAGGAGCTCCATGCCGGACAGGCGCGGCATGCGCAGGTCGCAAAAGCAAATGGCGGGCCGCAGCCCCGCGTTCAACTGCTGCCAGGCATCCACGCCATCCTCTGCCTCCACGATTTCAAAACTGCCGCTGCTGTCGATCAGGTGCATCAGCATCATGCGCGACACCACGTCGTCGTCCACTACCAGTACTTTCATTGCCACCTTCAACACGACAGTTGTTCAATTTTACGCATCTCAACCACCGCATCATGCCCGCAACGGGCGCGCCTGTAAATGCGGCTTTTGCTCTAGTCCGTCCGCGCCGGCGACACGATCCGTCCCAGCATCTGATGCAGGCGAGGCAGCTTGTGCCGGATCGCCGGCCACAGCGCGCGATCGGCGGCGCGCTCCAGCTCCGAGCACAGCGCATGCAGCTCCATGTCCTGCAGATACGCCGCGCTGCCCTTCATGCCGTGGAACAGCCGGCCGGCCGCATCGGCGTCGGCCGCGGCCAGTGCCGCATCGAGGTCGTCCAGCCGGCCTGGCAGATCGGCAATGAAGGCGTCGCGCAGGCGCAATCGCAAGGCTTCGGCTGCGGCCTTTTCCGAAGCCAGACGCTCCGCATCCGCGTCGTCCTCCGTAACGGCGCCGGCCGTCGTGCCTGCAGGCGGCGCGCCGCCGATGGTGTCCACGCCGAACATCGCATCCAGGTCCGCCACGCTGGGCCGCCCCGGTTCCGATCGGCCCGGCATGGGCTGCAGCGCTATGCCGCGCTGCAGCTGGCGTTCGATAGCGCGCGACAGCTGGAAGTGCAGCGCACCTTCGTCAATCGGCTTGGTAAGGAAATCGTCCATGCCCGCGGCGAGGTAGCGGCTGCGGTCTTCCTCGCTGGCGTTGGCCGTCAGCGCGATGATCATCAGCCCCTGGTCGCGCACCGGCGCCCCGGGCGGACCGCCAGCGCGGATCAGGCGCGTCGCGGCCGGGCCGTCCATTTCCGGCATGCGGCCGTCCATCAGGATCAGGTCGTAGCGTGTCTGCGCGCACGCGGCCACGGCGAGCGCGCCGTTGCCGGCGATATCGACCTTGTGCCCCAGCTCCTCGAGCATCATGCGCACGATGATCTGGTTGGTGGGGAAGTCCTCGGCGCACAGCACGCGCAGCTGGTGGCTGTGCGGCGCACGCGGCACGTGCGGCACCAGCGGCGGCGCGATGCCGCGGCGCAGCGGCAGCGTGAAGCTGAACACGCTTCCCACGTTCGGCGTGCTGACGGCGCTGATCTCGCCGCCCATCAGCCCCACCAGGTCGCGGCAGATCGCCAGGCCCAGGCCCGTGCCGCCGTAGCGGCGCGTCGTCGTGGCATCGGCCTGCTCGAACTTCTCGAACAGGCGCGGCAGCTCCGCTTCCGGAATACCGATCCCCGTGTCCTCCACCGTGAAGCGGATCAGGGTACACGCCTCGGCATCCGTGCTGTCGCACTCACCCACGCGCTCCACCCGCAGCGTGACCTGCCCCTGCTGCGTGAACTTGAACGCATTGCCGACCAGGTTGACGAGCACCTGGCGCAGGCGCGTCGGGTCGCCGACGACGAACGGCGGCAGGTTGGCACCGAATTCGACGCGGAACTCGATACTGTGGGCGGCCGCCTGTTCCTCGAACAGGCTGACGACGTTCTCCACCGTCGCGGCCAGCGCGAAGTCGATCTTCTCGATCGTCAGCTTGCCTGCCTCGATCTTGGAGAAGTCCAGCAGGTCGTTGATGATCGACAGCAGCGACTGCGCATTGGCCTGGCCCCGTTCGATCTGCTCGCGCGTGGTACTGGCCAACGCCTCGTCGCGCAGCGCGAAGCCCAGCATGCCGATCACGCCCGCCAACGGCGTACGCATCTCATGGCTCATATTGGCAAGGAATTCCGACTTCTGCCGGGTCGCATCCTCCGCTTTCCGCTTGGCCTGGCTGAGGCGCTCGTCGCGCTGCTCCAGTTCGCGCTTCTGCTCCAGCAGCATGCGGTTCTTCATTTCCACTTCGGCCGTGCGCAGGCTGACCTGTTGTTCCAGGCGCGCGCGCTGGTGGCTCAGCACGCGCACTCGCGCCCGGTACAGCGCGAACGCGCCGCCCAGCACCAGCAGGCCCGCCAGCAGGCGGAACCACCAGGTCTTCCAGACAGGCGGCAGGATCGTGATCGCCAGCGTGGCGGGCTCGCTCCAGACGCCGTCCTTGTTGGCCGCCTTGACGCGGAACACGTAGTTGCCGGGATCGAGGTTTGTGTACGTGGCAAAGCGCTTGCCGGCGTCCGTGCTGACCCAGTTCTTGTCGAAGCCGATCAGCTGGTAGGCGAAGCGGTTGCGCTGCGGCGCCGCGAAGTGCAGCGCCGAGAATTCAAGGGAGAACACGGAGTCGTCCTGCTGCAACGTCAGCGCGCGCGTGTATTCGATCGCGTGGGTCAGCACGGCGTGGCCATCGACATCGCGCTCGCCCGGCCGCTGCGAACGGTTGAAGATCTGGAAGTCCGTGATGACGACGGGCGGGGCCATCGTGTTCGAGCGGATCTGTGCCGGATCGAACGCCGTGATGCCGTTGAAGCCGCCGAAGTACAACGTGCCGTCCTGCGCCGCCAGCGCGGAGCCGTCGAAGTACGCGCCTTCGATGGTGCCGTCCACGCCGGAGTAGTTGTTGACGCGGCCGGAGGCAGGATCGAGGCTGGACACCCCGGTGTTGGACGACAGCCACAGCTTGCCCGTCCGGTCGGCCAGGATGGCGGCGATGGCATCGTCGGCCAGGCCGTCCTGGCGCAGGTAGCGGCGGAACCTGGCGCTGCCGTCCGGCCGGCGTTCCATCCGGTTCAGGCCCGACGCGGTACCCACCCACAGCGTGCCCTTGGCGTCCTCGTACAGGTAAT
The DNA here is from genome assembly GCF_004421005.1 of Pseudoduganella plicata. NCBI lineage: Bacteria > Pseudomonadati > Pseudomonadota > Betaproteobacteria > Burkholderiales > Oxalobacteraceae > Pseudoduganella > Pseudoduganella plicata. The sequence continues at coordinate 5,279,106 of NZ_CP038026.1, read as the reverse complement.
GCACCTCGTTGTGGCTGAGGCTTGCCGGATCGTTGGGGTCGTGGCGGAAGTGGCGGAACTGACCCGTCCTGCGGTCCAGCATATCGAGGCCGTTGAACGTGCCCACCCACAGGTCGCCGCGGCGATCCTCCAGGATGGGGCGCACGATATTGTCGGACAGGCTGGCCGGATCGGCCGGATCGTGCCGGAACACCAGCACGCCGCCGCTGGCGGGATCGAGCCGTACCAGGCCCGCCTTCGTGGCCACCCACAGCATCCCGGCGCGGTCCTGGTAGAGGTAGCGCACCACGTCCGTCTCGGGGTCGCCGTGCGCCAGCAGTGCGGGCCCGAACGTCTGCCGCGCGGGATCGAACAGGCGCACCCCGGTGCGCGAGCCGACCCACAGCGTGCCATCGCGCTGTGGCCATAGCGCCGTGACCTGGCCTTCGTTGCGGAAGGTCTCGCCGCGCGGCAGCGCGAACACCGTGTTCTCGCCGGTGGACGGGTCGTGCAGGCTGAGACCATCCTTGTTGCCGATCCACAGCCGGCCATTCTCCGCCTGGGCGATGGTGAAGACGCGGTTGTCGCTCAGTGAGCGCGGCTGGTCGGGGTCCTTGACCAGGCGGGCGAACCCGCCGCTGGCCAGGTCGACGCGACTCAGGCCGTTGTACCACGTGCCCACCCACAGCGTGCCGACGCGGTCGCGGAACAAGGCGGCAACGTAGTCGTCGGCCAGGCTGTGCGGATCGCCCGGCTGATGGCGATATTGAACGAAGCGCCTCGACTCCGGCAGCCAGCGCAGCAGCCCCTGGTTGCGCATGCCGAGCCAGACGGTGCCTTCGATGTCCTGGAACAGCGTGGCGACGATTCCCGGCATCATGCCCTGTGCTTCGTCCAGCCGTTCGCGGCGCGGCTCCGTGCCGCCGGGCCCCAGCTGCCAGCGCTCGACGCCTTCGTGCGTGCCGACCCACAGCAGCTGGTCGCGGTCGGCCAGCAGCGCCTGCGCGGCCACGGGCCGGCCCGTGGCCGACTGGATGCGGTAATGGCGGAAGCCCTGCGCGCCAGGCGCCAGCATGTCGACGCCGGCCGGCGTGGCGATCCACAGCCGGCCTGCCTTGTCGCGCGCCAGCGCATTGATCTGATCGTGACCCAGGCTGCGTGGATTGGCCACCTCGTTGTGCCACAGCGCGAAGCGCCCGGTGGCGGGGTCGAAGCGCTGCAGACCGTCCGCAGTGCCGACCCACAGGCCGCCCGCACCGTCGTCGATGATCGCACGGATGTGGCGGTTGCCGTTGCCGCGCTGCTCCGGCTCCTCCGGGCGGTAGTGCGTGAAGCGCTGCGTCAGCGGGTCGAACAGGTCCAGGCCGTTGTCCGTGCCGACCCACATGCGCCCGGACGGATCGACGTGGATGACGCGCACCCAGTTCTCGGCCAGGCTGTGCGGGTCCGACAGCGTATGGCGGTAGACCACCGTGCGGTAGCCGTCGAAGCGCGACAGGCCGCCCTGGCTGCCGAACCACATGAAGCCCTGGCGGTCCTGCGCGATTGCCAGCACCGATTCCTGCGCCAGCCCGTCCGCCACGCCCAGCTGCTCGAAGCGCAGCGTGCGCGCCGGCGCGGCATCGGCCAGCGCGGCCGCTAATGGAAGCAAGACGCAGAACAGCAAGGCGCACAGCAGGTATCGCGACATGGTTCTCATCGTCATGATCCGAAAAACGCCAGTACGTCGCTGCGGCGGGCGTGGGTGTCGCGCTGGCCAAGCCGGATCAGCTCATTGGTGTAGCTGGCCTCGAACAGCAGATACGACGCCAGCGCGGCGCCGCGCACCTCGGTGGCGCCGATTCCCGACAGCAGCGTGCGCACGGGCGCCGGCAGGCTGCCGATATGGCGCAGCGCCAGGTCGTCCAGCCGCTCGGAGGGGGCGATGACGAGCAGCTGGACGGGTCGCAGCGGCGTCTTCTCCAGCAGCTCGGGCGGCAGCACGGACAGGGTCTGGTTGATGCGGTTCAGGCGTTCGATATCCACCGCCAGGCTGTCGAGAAAAATCGACGACATCGCATGGCCGGCGATCTGCGCCAGGCTGGGATAGCGGGCCGATTCCACCGCGGGCCGGCCCGACTCCGACAGGCGCCCGGCACCGACGACCAGCACCTTGGCCGCGCCCAGGTGGATCGCCGGCGAAATGGGCGCCAGCTGGCGCATGGAGCCGTCTCCGCAATACTCGCGGTGTCCGCCCAGGTACAACGGCGTGGCGGGAAAGATGAAGGGGATGGCCGACGACGCCAGCAGGTGCTCGACGCCGATCTGGTCCTGCAGCGCCACCCGCTGCATGCGCACCCACGGCGCGATTTCGGCGGCCGTCTGGTAGAACGTCAGGTGCTGGCCGCCCGTGTACGACGACGCCGTCACGGCCACCGCGTGCAGCAGCCCTTCCTGCAGCACGGAGTCCAGCCGCGGCAGGTCCAGCATGCGGTGCAGCAGGTCGGCCAGCGGCGTGTTATCCAGCAGGGAATTGGGCGGCGAGGCGCGCCATTTGCGCAGCAGCCAGCCGAACGACAGCAGCGACAGCCAGCGCGCGCCGGCGCGGAGCACGCCCAGGGAGTCGGCCCGGTAGACCTGGGCGACGGCAATGTGCGACCACACGTCCACCAGCTTCTGCACGCTCTCGCCGAAGTTATCGGCGCGGCAAGCCAGCGCCGTCGCGTTGATCGCGCCGGCGGACGTGCCGCAGATGATCTGAAACGGATTTCTGGCTGGCGGCCAGCCGGCGTCGCACAATATCTCGGAGATTGCCTGCAGAACCCCGACCTGGTAAGCGGCACGGGCGCCGCCCCCGGTCAGTATCAGGCCGGTCTTCTTTTTCATTCCCATCCAATAAGGGTAACAGGTTATATGGCGGCAGGCACCTTTCTCGGAGCCTTCCGGCGCCCGGAGAGCCCCCCGTCGGCGACGTTCGTGGTTTGCTGGCGACTGCGCCGCGATAGAATCCTGTCGCTTCGACAATCAAAGGGAGAGCCGCTTGAAGATCGCCGCGAAAGTCGTTGGCATCATGCTGTTTGCAGGAATCTGCTTTGCGGCGGGCGCGCTGACCGCCGCCATAAGGGGCTGGTTCCAGCCGGTCGTGCACGTCAGGGTCACCAACGCGAGCGGCGCGGACCTGGCCGCCGTGGTGCTGATACACGAATCGGGCCGCGGGACCGGTACCATGACCTTGCCCGCCCTGCCACGTGGCGCATCTGCCGAAGCACACTTCTTCCTCGCCGGCGAAGGCAGTTACCGGATCGAGGCGACGTTTGCGGACGGGCGCGTGGTCAAAGGCGGTTACGGCTATGTGGAGCCGGGATACGCCACCCGCGAGGTGATCGAAAATTCGGGCATCGCCAGCTCACCGAACCGCACACTGCTTCGATAAGGCTCCCCACCCGTGGTCAGGTGGCCAACGCAATAACCGCGCGCTTTGCCGATGCGCGGCCCGTCGCCGACGTTTTCCCTCACTGCTGTTTCGTACGGCCGGCGAGTGCGCGCCAGCGCCGGAATCAATCCCCGCGCACGATCCCCTCGCGGCGCGGATCGGCGCCGCCGAACCAGACATCCCTGCCGTCGCGCCGCACGCGCTGGATCCCCTGCAGGCCGGAGTTCTGCTCGAACTGGCGCACCTCGTGTCCGCGTGCTTTCAGCTGCTGCACGACAGCGTCCGGGAAGCGCCCCGCTTCCAGCTCCGTGGGGCCGTTGCGGCTGCCGAAGTTGGGCAGGCTGATGGCCTGCTGCACGTCCAGGTTCCAGTCCAGCGTCCCCACCAGCACCTTGGCCACGTAGTTGATGATGGTCGAGCCGCCCGGCGATCCCGTCGCCAGCACCAGCTTGCCGGTCGCCTTGTCGAACACCAGCGTGGGCGACATGGCGCTGCGCGGGCGCTTGCCCGGCTGGACGCGGTTGGCGATCGGGCCGTTGGCATCGAGCGCGTCGAACGAGAAATCCGTCAGCTGGTTGTTCAGCATGAAGCCATCGACCATCTGGCGCGAGCCGAACGCGTCTTCCACCGACGTCGTCATCGTCAGAGCGTTGCCATACCCGTCCACCGCGACGAGGTGCGACGTGGACGGCTTGTCGATGGCGGTATCCGTGCCCCACGCCACCTGCATGCCCTGCGGCGTGCCTGGTTGCGCGCTGCCCATCGACTGCGTGCCGATCAGCGCCGCGCGGCGGGCCAGGTAGCGTTTATCCAATAGCGACGCGATGCCGTTGCCCGGCAGCGGCACGAAGTCGGTATCGGCCACGTAGCGGTTGCGGTCCGCGTAGGCCAGCCGGCCCGCTTCGCTGAAAAGGTGTATTGCCTGGGCGTCCGGCACGCCGTTGACCGGGCGGTGCGCGCCGATGTCGGTCGTCTCCAGGATGCCCAGCATCTCCGCAATCGCGATGCCGCCGGACGATGGCGGCGGCGCGCCGCACACGCGCCACTTGCGGTAGTCGCTGCAGACGGGATCGCGCTCGCGCGGCCGGTAACTGGCGATGTCGGCGGCCGTCAGCAGGCCCGGGTTAGTCGGATGACCGGCCACCTTGGCGGCGATGTCGCGCGCCACGCGGCCCGTGTAGAACACGTCGGCGCCACCCTGTGCCACTTCGTGCAGGACCTTTGCCAGTTCCGGATTTTTCAGCAGGTAGCCCACGGGACGGGGCTGCCCGTCCGCGTCATAGAAATACGCCGCCGCGACCGGGTCGCGCGTCAGGCGGCGCTGGTCGTAGCGCAGCAGCGCATTCAGGCGCGGGCTGACGTTGAAGCCCTTTTCGGCCAGCTCGATGGCTGGCTCGAACAGCTTCGACCACGCCAGCCTGCCATGCTTCCTGTGCGCCATTTCCAGCATGCGCAGCACACCGGGCGCGCCCGTCGAGCGGCCGCCGACGACGCCCGTCTCGCGCGACACAGGCTTGCCGTCCTTGTCGAGGAAGAGCCGCTCGGTGGCGGCCATCGGCGCCGTTTCGCGGCCGTCGTAGGAGTGCACCTTCTTGCCGTCGAACAGCAGCAGGAACGCCCCGCCGCCGATGCCCGACGATTGCGGCTCGACGAGCGTCAGCACCATCTGCGTGGCGATTGCCGCGTCGATGGCGCTGCCGCCCTGCTTGAGCATGCGGTAGCCCGCCTCGGTCGCGAGCGGATTGGCCGCCGCCACCATGAATTTGCTGGCCGTCCAGCCGGATTTTTCCGCATAGCCGGTGGCGATTTCGGGGGCTGCCTGCAGGGCGGCCTTGTCGGCCGCCTTTGCAGGAACCGGGCGCTGGCCCCCATCCTGGGCGTGCAGCGCCGGCGCGGCGGCGCAGGCCAGCGCCACGGCAAGGGCAAGGTGTTTGAAGCTGATCATCGGTTCTCCACAATACAAAACGCGCCGGCGGTCCGGCGCGCTCGTGACGGTGGAATGCTACCTTATTTCGGCTGCATGCGAATCGCGCCGTCCAGGCGGATCGTTTCGCCGTTCAGCATCACATTCTCGATGATGGCCTTGGCCAGATGGGCGTATTCGTCCGGCTTGCCCAGCCGCGGCGGGAACGGCACCATCTTCCCCAGCGCGTCCTGCACCTCGGCCGGCATCCCCAGCAGCATCGGCGTCTCGAAGATGCCCGGCGCAATCGTCATCACGCGAATGCCGCTGCGCGACAGGTCGCGCGCCATCGGCAACGTCATGCCGGCCACCGCGGCCTTCGAGGCCGCGTAAGCCGCCTGCCCGATCTGGCCGTCGAACGCGGCCACGGACGCCGTGTTGATGATGACGCCCCGCTCGCCCTGCTCCGCCGCGTCGGTCTTGCCCATCGCTTCCGCCGCCAGCCGGCACATATTGAAGGTGCCGATCAGGTTGATGTTGACGGCGCGCTGGAACACGTCCAGCGGATGGGGGCCGTCCTTGCCGACCGTCTTCACTGCGGGCGCGACACCGGCGCAGTTGACCAGGCCACGCAACGTGCCCAGCGCTGCCGCGGCGGCAACCACGGCCTGGCCGTCCGCTTCCGACGTGACGTCGCAGCGGACGAATATGGCAGTTGCGTTCCGGCCGAGCTCCTCGGCCAGCTCCTGGCCCGGGCCTTCCTGCACGTCCGCCAGCACGACCCTCGCCCCGGCTGCGGCCAGGGTGCGCGCCGTGGCCGCGCCCAGGCCCGACGCGCCGCCGGTGATGATGAATACGTTGTCCCTGATTTGCATCGTTCGTGTCTCCTTCGTGGTGGATGACGTTTACGTTAACGTCAACCCACATTGTAGCGCGAAGGACCCATTGTTCACACTAAGCGTCGCCGGAGCACCATCTTGCGTGGTCTGGCATTCGCCCCAGGTAGAGCCAACCAGATGCAGCCCAATTCAGCCTCGCTTAATGCAGGGCCCCAGTCTTACGCTAAACTGGCGTTATGAAAATTTTTTGGGCGATTTTTCTCACGTTTGCGTTGACGGTCAGCGCTTACGCTTCGGCCCGCGAAGTGAGCACCTGCTGCCCAGACCAAGATTGCGGCATGGCTCAATGCGTGGAGATGGACTGTCTGCCACTGATAGCCCTGATGGCTCCTCAGGCCGCGCTGGTCGTACCCTCATGGAAAGGCGCGCGTGATGTACCAAGGAAGCTTGTGATTTACTTACCAAATCGTTTCAAAGAAATCTGGACTCCACCTGACTGACGGCAAGAACAATTTTAGTTCTAATCGGTCAATTCTTAGCTTATATCGGAGTCTCAAATGAAATCGAAAATCATCAAAATCGGCGCAGCTTTCACACTCATGGCCACTTCGGCGGTTGCCTTTGCTGCCAGCAATAGCTGCTGTTCTGGCATTGAATGCTGCATCAATCTGCTCGCCTGCTGTTTCTAAGCTTAGGTAGGTAGCAAAAGAGGGCGGCGTTGCCGCCCTCTTTTGCGTGTGAACGGTTCCTGATCACGCCAGCTTGGGGTACATGGCGGATCATGCGGAAGCTGGCCGGCACGTCCTCCAGCTGCTCTGTCACGTCTTTGCCGCTGGCACAGGCCGCCGAGCGGGTCAGTGCCGATGTCTAGACGATGGTGGAATGACGCTTACCGTTCACATACAGGTGACGACGCCGCCGGCACTGCTGCACAGCCGTCCGGTGGGACTGGTCAGCACGCGCGAGCCGTTATACTGGGTGCCGGCAGCATCGCGGCAGCCGCCCGCGCCGCAGGTGGCGGGCATTGGCTGGCTGACGCCCGGCGGTGGCGTGGCGAATGCACCCGGCGCGTGGTTGACGTAGGGTGAAGGCGGCGGCGTGACGGACGTGCCGGGCGCCGGGGTAACGACGGCCGCTGGCCCCGTGCGTGGCGTCAGCTCGAACAGCGTCACCGGCGCGGACGGTGGCGCCGGCATATCGGCAACGTCGGGTGGGGCGATGCGCTGCGTCGGCTCGATCCGCTGCGGCACCGGCCTGCGTGGCATCGGCCGCCGTGCAGGCGCCGTGCGGCACGGCTCGACTGCAAGCGCGCGCCCGTCCGGCCGCAGCTTGCAGACGGGCAGGCGCGCATAGGCTTCCCGGTCGGCCGCGGACCGCGGCGGCGTCTGCGCAAACACCACGCATGGCAGCAGCGCCGCCAGCACGGCGATCCGGATCTGGCGGCGGATCAAAAAGGTCATGGAACGCTCCTGGAATGGCGTTCCGATGATACGCCGGCCCCTGCGAGGCCGGCCGCACGGTTGCGACGGCCTCTCAGTGCGCCGGTTCGGGTGCGGCCTGCGAGGTGGCCCGTGACCCGGCGGGAAGCGTCGCCGGCACGGCTGCGACCTGCGCACTGGCAGGGCCGTGCGCCAGCAGCGGCTCGGCCGATACGGCCAGCCAGCCCGTGGTCGGCAGCAGCGGCACCAGCAGCAGCGCGACGATGTTGATGATCTTGATCAAAGGGTTGACGGCGGGACCGGCCGTGTCCTTGTACGGATCTCCCACCGTGTCGCCCGTGACGGCGGCCTTGTGCGCGTCCGAGCCTTTGCCGCCGTGGTGACCGTCCTCGATGTACTTCTTGGCGTTGTCCCAGGCGCCACCGCCGGTCGTCATCGAGACGGCGACAAACAGCCCCGTGACGATGGTCCCCATCAGCATGCCGCCCAGCGCGGCGGGGCCCAGCAGCATGCCGACCAGGATGGGCACGATGACGGGCAGCAGCGACGGCACGATCATTTCGCGGATGGCGGACGCCGTCAGCATGTCCACGGCCTTGTCGTATTCCGGCTTGCCGGTGCCGTCCATGATGCCCTTAATGTCGCGGAACTGGCGCCGCACCTCGACGACGACGGCGCCGGCTGCGCGGCCCACGGCCTCCATCGCCATCGCCCCGAACAGGTAGGGAATCAGGCCGCCGATGAACAGGCCGACGATGACCATGGGGTTGGACAGGTCGAACGTCATCGTCTTGCCGACCGATTCCAGCGCATGCGTGTAGTCGGCAAACAGCACCAGCGCCGCCAGCCCCGCAGAGCCGATCGCGTAACCCTTGGTGACGGCCTTGGTGGTATTGCCGACGGCATCCAGCGGATCGGTGATCGCGCGCACGGAGTCCGGCATGCCGGCCATCTCGGCGATGCCGCCGGCGTTGTCGGTGATGGGACCGTAGGCATCGAGCGCCACGATAATGCCGGCCATCGACAGCATCGACGTGGCGGCAATGGCGATGCCGTACAACCCGGCCAGCTTGAACGAGACAAGGATCGCCACGCAGACGGCCAGCACCGGCCATGCCGTCGATTTCATCGACACGCCCAGGCCGGCGATGATGTTGGTGCCGTGGCCGGTCGTCGAGGCGTCCGCGATGTGGCGCACCGGTTTGAAGTCCGTGCCCGTGTAGTACTCCGTGATGTAGACCATCAGGCCCGTGAGCACGATGCCCACGACGGTGGCGCCCATCATCTTCCAGCGCATCGTGTCGTCCGTCCACAGCAGCCAGGTCACGACGGCAAAGCCGATCAGCGACAGGATCGCCGACCACCACAGGCCTGTGTACAGCGCCGACATGATCTTCTTGCCCGGCTTGTTCTTGACGAACATGCAGCCGACGATGGAGCCGAGGATCGACACGGCGCCCAGTAGCAGCGGATACAGCATCGCCTCGTTCGGCGCGTCCGTGATGACGAGGGCGCCCAGGAGCATCGTGGCGATCAGCGTGACCACGTAGGTCTCAAACAGGTCGGCGGCCATGCCGGCGCAATCGCCGACGTTGTCGCCCACATTGTCGGCAATGACGGCGGGATTGCGCGGATCGTCCTCGGGGATGCCCGCCTCGACCTTGCCGACCAGGTCCGCGCCCACGTCCGCGCCCTTGGTGAAGATGCCCCCGCCCAGCCGGGCGAAGATCGAGATCAGCGAGGCGCCGAACGCCAGGCCGATCAGCGGCTTGACGACATCGTGCGGCGTCATTTGCGGTGCCGGGTAGGCGGCGGTGGAGAACGTCGTCAGCATCCAGTAGAACAGCGCCACGCCCAGCAGGCCCAGGCCGACCACCAGCAGCCCGGTAATGGCGCCGCCGCGGAACGCGACGTTCAGGGCCTGATTCATCCCGAGCGATGCCGCCTGGGCCGTGCGCACGTTGGCGCGCACGGAGACGTTCATGCCGATGAACCCGCAGGCGCCGGACAGCACGGCGCCGATCAGGAAACCGAGCGCCGTGTGCGCGCCCAACAGGAAGAAGATGGCGACCAGCAGGATGACGCCGACGATGCCGATCGTGCGGTACTGGCGCGCCAGGTAGGCCCCGGCGCCCTGCTGGATCGCAGCGGAAATCTCCTGCATGCGGGGGTTGCCCGGGTCCTGCGCGAGAATCCAGCTGCGTGAAACCAGCCCATACACGACGGCGACGATGCCGCACGCCACAGCAAACCAAAGACCAGCTGCCATATGTCCCCCATTGTTTTCGGATCAGCAAATAAAACGGACTTCAGAAAACCGCCCGGACAGGCGCGGCCTACCAAACCACGTACTGCGAAATCTCGACTGGCCAACAGGGGCCCGAACAGTAATCTGACTGCGCGATGTTAAAAATGGGACAAAAAAAAGCGGACCCGCAGGTCCGCCTTCTTTTAGTTTGCCAGTGCGGCAAACGCCCGGTCGCGGATTTCCTCCACCGGTCCCACGCCTTCGATGCGGCGATACTGCGGCGCCACCGGGTCGCCCGACCTGGCCCACTCGTTGTAGTAGCCCAGCAGGACTTCGGTCTGGTTGTGGTACACGTCCAGGCGCTTCTTCACCGTCTCGGCGCGGTCGTCTTCGCGCTGCACGAGCGGCTCGCCCGTGACGTCGTCGATGCCGTCCACTTTCGGCGGATTGAACTTAACGTGGTACACGCGGCCCGAGCCCGGGTGGCAACGACGGCCGTCCATGCGCTCGATGATCGATTCATCCGGTACGGCGATCTCCAGAACGTAATCGACCTTCACGCCGGCATCCTTCATCGCGTCGGCCTGCGCGATCGTGCGCGGGAAGCCGTCGAACAGGTAGCCGTTGGCGCAGTCCGCTTCTTTCAGGCGGTCCTTCACCAGGCCGATGATGATGTCGTCCGATACCAGCTGGCCGGCGTCCATCACCTTCTTGGCCGCGATGCCCAGTTCGCTACCGGCCGCGATGGCGGCACGCAGCATGTCGCCCGTCGAAATCTGAGGAATGTTGTACTTTTCCTTGATGAAGTTGGCCTGGGTTCCCTTGCCGGCGCCGGGAGCTCCTAACAGAATGAGACGCATGAAAAATTCCTAGAACGTTTTTAATAATATGGTAAGTGTGTCAGGGTTGTGACGAAACTTACCACAAAAGGCCGCCCCAACGCCACCTTGGGAGCGTTTTTCACATGCAAAATGATCAGGCTTCAGCCGAAGTGGCGGCGCACCCGCTCCAGGTCTTCCGGCGTGTCCACGCCGGGTGCCGGCGCCGCGTCGGTGACGTGCACGGCAATCGGGTAGCCATGCCACAGCACGCGCAGCTGTTCCAGCGCCTCGATGCCTTCCAGGGGCGACAGTTCCAGGGCGGGGTACGCCTGCAGGAAGTCGTTGCGGTAGGCGTACAGGCCGATGTGGCGCAGTGGCGAATAGGCGACAGGCAGGGTTGCGCGATTGACCGCGAAGGCATCGCGCGCCCACGGGATCGTGGCGCGGCTGAAGTACAAGGCGCGCCCATGCTTGTCCAGCACGACCTTCACGACATTCGGATTGAACGCGTCATGCGCGTCGTCCAGCGGATGGGCGCACGTGGCCATCGGTACGTCCGCGCCGATGCGGGCGGCGCAGGCGGCCAGCAGGCTTGGGTCGATCAGTGGCTCGTCGCCCTGCAGATTGACGACGACGGCGTCCGGCGCCAGCTGCAGCGCCCGCGCCACCTCGGCGATGCGGTCGGTGCCGGAAGGATGGTCGGCCCGCGTCAGGCACGCCTCGATGCCGTGCCGGGCGCAGGCGGCCAGGATGCTGTCATGGTCGGTGGCGACGATGATGCGGGCCGCGCCGGACAGGCGCGCGCGCTCGGCCACGCGCACGATCATCGGCTTGCCGCCCAGGTCGGCCAGCGGTTTATCCGGCAGCCGCGTCGAGGCCAGCCGTGCGGGGATGATGACGGTGAAGCTCATGCTGGCCGCATTTACTCGACGGTGTCCTGCAGCGTGCGGGCTTCGTCGGCCCACATGATCGGGATGCCGTCGCGGATGGGGAAAGCGAGGCGGTCGCCGCGGCAAATCAGCTCCTGGGTCTTCTTGTCGTGCATCAGCGGCCCCTTGCAAACAGGGCAGACCAGGATATCAAGCAAACGTGCGTCCACGGCATTTCTCCACAATGTGTTCGGCCAGCGCGGCATCGATGCGCGCCGTGACCGGAACGACCCACAGCCGGGGATCGTCCTTCAGTTCTTCAATTTGCACGCATTTTACTGCATCCTTCTCCGTCATCAAGATCACGTCCGCGTCCAGCGCGCGCAGCGGATTGTCGAGGAAATCGTGATGGTCCGGCAGCGCCAGCTCCGTGCAGCGCAATCCGGCGTTCGCCAGCATGCCGAAGAAGCGCGCCGGATTGCCGATGCCCGCGACCGCAGCGACCTTGACGGGCCGCGCCGCCAGCTCGGCCAGCGTCACGCGCTCGCGCCGGTCGGCCAGGCGCTCGGCCACGTCCCCCGCGAGGGTCATCTGGAACACGGGGCCGCCGTTGCCGACCTTGCGTCGCAGGGCGTCCGTCAGCTCGGGCGTGTTGACGACGGTGACGTCGCGCCGCCGCCCCGGGCCTTCGCGCAGGGGCCCGGCCGGCAACGTCCAGCCATTGCCCGTGCCGCGGCCATCGAACAGCACGATCTCCACGTCGCGTTGCAGCGCGTAATGCTGCAGGCCGTCGTCGGTGAGGATGACGTCCACTTCGGGATGCGCCGCCAGCAGCGCCCTGCCCGCCGCGGCGCGGTCGCGTCCCACCACGACGGGACAGCCGGCACGGGTGGCGATCAGCACGGGCTCGTCGCCCACCTGCGCCGGCGTGGACATCGCCGTGACGGGACGGGGCGCGCCGTCCGTGGCGCCAAAGCCGCGCGACACCACGCCGGGCGTCAACCCGGCCGCACGCAACTGCTGCACCAGCCAGATCGTCAGCGGCGTCTTGCCGGTACCGCCAATGAAAATATTCCCGACCACGACAACGGGGACGGGCAGGCGGTTCGAGCGCAGGATGCCGGTGCGGTACAGCCAGCGGCGCAGCGCCGCCAGCGCGCGAAACAGCAGCGCCAGCGGATACAGCGCGCAGGCCAGCGGGCCGCGCCGCTGCCAGGCGCGGGTAAAGGTGGTTTCGAGGGACATGGTGGACTGGCCGCGCGGTCGGCGTTCGCGGTCGGCCTTACCTGGCACTGCCGCTCTGCGCCGCGAACGTCAGGCGATCGAAGCCGGCGATGCGCGCGGCCTCCATGACGTTGACGACCATCTGGTGCATCGCGAACTGGTCGGCATTGACGACGACGACCGGATTGGCTCCGCCCTTGGCAGCGGCCTTCATTGCCTGCGCCAGCCCGGGTACGTCACGGAACGACACGGGAGCGCCGTTGATCGTGTAGTGGCCTTTCGCATCGACGGTCACGTCGATCTGGTTCGGCTGTTCCACGGCCTTTTCCGCATCCGCCGTCGGCAGCGTGATCTGCAGCTCGGTGAATTTGCTGTAGGTCGTCGTCACCATCAGGAAGATCAGGATCACGAGCAGCACGTCGATGAACGGAATCAGGTTGATCTCCGGATCCTCGCGGCGTTGGCCTTTGCGGAAGTTCACGGCTTACTTCCTCGAATTGTGCACGACGTCGACAAAGCGCACGGCCTGCTGCTCCATCTGGATCACGAAGCCATCGACGAGGGCACGGAAGTGGCGGTAGAACACCAGGGTCGGCATCGCGATGGCCAGGCCGAAGCCCGTGTTGTACAGCGCGACGGAGATGCCGTGTGCCAGTTGCGCGGGATTGGCGCCGGTGGGATTTTGCGCGCCGAAGATCTCGATCATGCCGACGACGGTGCCGAACAGGCCCATCAGCGGCGCCAGCGTGGCGATCGTGCCCAGTGTCGTCAGGAAGCGCTCCAGCGTATGCGCGACACCGCTGCCCGCCTCCTCGATCGACTCCTTCATCACGTCGCGTGGGGCGTCGATGTTCTTCAGCGCGGCCGACAGCACCATGCCCAGCGGCGAACTGCTTTCCAGCTTGGCGATGATGTCGGGCGTGACGGTACCGCTGCGGTAGATGCGCACGACGTCGTCAAACGTGCTGGGTGGCAGGATGCGCGCACGGCGCAGCGACATCAGCCGCTCGACGATGAGGGCGGTGGCGACAATGGAAGCGATCAGCAGCAGCCAGATCGGCCAGCCTGCGGCTTGAAAGATGGCGAGCAAAACAAACTCCTCGGATAAGTAGGCAAGCGGTGGGCCAGACGCGCAATGTAGCGTGTTGGACGGCACTCGGCAAGTGCGCGCCGGCAGCAAAACGATGCGCCAGCTGAGACCTCGCCGCCGACAACATCGGGGTCAGGCACAAAAACTGTCACGGATGCGCATGCGTTGCATTGCTCCGCGGCTGCTTTCACACAAACAAGCCCCTTCTTCACAAATTCTGTGGAAAAGATTGTGCGAAACGCCAGGATTGCCGCTCAACCCATTGATTTTACTCAACTAACTTTGACTGCATAAATTTGCGGCAGCGGCGCGGTGAGGGCAGACAAGCTCCTTCTGCACATTTTCTGTGGACAATATTGTTAGCAAGGCCTGTCGAAACACTCTAACCTATTGAACAGGAAGACTATTTTCCCGCTGCGCAATTTCCTTGCAGCCGGGGTAAAGCGCATTAACCGACGACCAGAGTGTTCTGCACACAAACTGTTGATAAGACTGTTGGCAATGGTCGCTAGCATCGACTAACTCGTTGATTTCAATCAAAAATTTTCTTCCGCACAAAAACTACGCAAACGCAGGAAATTGCCCCTTTCCCGCGCACGGCGCTTGCAGTTAAGCGCTTCTGCACAAAAACTGTGGACAATATTGTGCGCAAGCGCGCTGACATCTCCTAAGTCCCTTGATTCATAACGATAAATTTGTGCCGCTCAATTTTTAGGCAGGCTGCGCGGGAGTGATCTGATCCTCGAAAGATGGTGCCCGTTAGTTTATCGCCAGCATTTCTGCACAGCTTCTGTGGATAATATTGTGGGGAAGGTACCAGCGACACTGCCAACCTGTTGATTTAAAAGAACATTGTATCCTTGCGGCATTTTTTGGCACTTCCCGCCGGCTTATCCACTTTTGCTCACAATTTCTGTGGATATCTTTGTGCGTAACACCCCGCCCGGGTAGCCAAATCCTTGATCTGTAAGAGAATTCTTACACTGCACGCGAATGTGGCACTTTGGTTTACGCTTAAAAATCAGGGGTTTACAAAAACTCCTTGCGATCGAACGCGAGATATGACATAAGCATGACCGCCCCACGACTGTGTGGATAGCACGACTCAACCGATAGCAATACGAACCTCCGATACGCCCATGACACCGCCCGATCCCGCCTTCGAACAACCTGCCGTCATCACCGTCAGCGCGCTGAACCAGGCCGTCGGCCGGCTGCTGGAGCGCTCGTTCCCGTTGACGTGGATCGCCGGCGAGATTTCCAACTTCACGCGCGCCAGTTCCGGCCACTGGTATTTCACGTTGAAGGACGACGGCGCCCAGGTGCGTGCGGTGATGTTCCGTGGCCGTGCCCAATATGCCGGCTTCGTGCCGCGCGAGGGCGACAAGGTGGAGGTGCGTGCCCTGGTCACGCTGTACGGCCCGCGCGGGGATTACCAGATCAACGTGGAAGCCATCCGCCGCGCAGGCGTGGGCGCGCTGTTCGAAGCGTTCATGCGGCTGAAGGAAAAGCTGACGGCGGCGGGCCTGTTCGACGAGGCCCGCAAGCGCCCCCTGCCCCTGTTCCCGCGCACCGTCGGCATCGTCACCAGCCCGCAGGCAGCCGCGCTGCGCGACGTGCTGACGGCGCTGCGCCGGCGCGCGCCGCACGTGCGCGTCGTGCTGTACCCGACGCTGGTGCAGGGCCAGCTGGCCGCCGCGCAGATCGCCGATGCCATCGACACGGCATCAATGCGAGCCGAGTGCGACGTGCTGATCGTCTGCCGCGGCGGCGGCAGCATCGAGGACCTGTGGTGCTTCAACGAGGAAGCGGTGGCGTACGCGATCGCCAATTGCCGCATGCCGGTCATTTCCGGCGTGGGCCACGAGACCGATTTCACCATCGCCGATTTCGCGGCCGACCTGCGCGCGGCCACGCCCACGGCCGCCGCCGAACTGGCGGCCACGCCACGCGGCGACTGGCTGGCATCGCTGAGGGCCGACGCCACGGACCTGCGCCGTGCCATGCGCCGCACGCTGGACAACGCCGGGCAGACGCTGGACTATCACGCCCGCCGCCTGCTCAGCCCCACGGCGCGCATCCGCCAGCAGCGCCTGCAACTGCTGGCGCTGTCCACGGCCATGATGCATGCGACGCGTGCGCCTTTGAGCGCGTCGCGCCATGCGCTGGACAAGGTGGCGGGACGCCTGGCCGCGCGCCGTCCCGACACGCGCGCCGTGCGGGCCCGGCTGGCGGCGCTGCAGCACCGCTGCGCCATCAATATCGATACGCAGCTGGCGCACAGGCGCGAGGCGCTGAACGCGCTGGCTGCGCAGCTCGAAATGCTCAATCCCCAACGCACGCTCGAGCGCGGGTATGCCATCGTCACGGATGCGAAAGGGGCGATCCTGCGCTCGCCGCGCGAGATCCAGCCGCGCAGCGCATTGAAGGTGCGGCTGGCCGAAGGGAGTGCGGTGGTGGAGGTTGGGACTGTGCAGGTGGGCTTGGAGTAGGTCCGCCGGCCAGCGTCGCTTCGGCGTAAAAACCGGGGTCAGTCCCCTCGATGCGCCGGCGATTCCCGTTGAAGTCAACGCTTACCGGGACAGATCCCTGAGCCAGAGACCCGTGCCCACACGTTTTGGAGGGGATTTCAACACCCGCGCGGACTACGCATTACAATAGTGGTCGATCTGGCAAACACACTTGTGTCTCAACCAAAAAGGAAGAAATATGGAACATACCCTGCCGCCCCTGCCGTACGCGATGGATGCCCTGCAGCCGCACATTTCCAAGGAAACGCTGGAGTACCACTACGGCAAGCACCACCAGGCCTACGTCACGAACCTGAACAACCTGATCAAGGGTACCGAGTTCGAGAACATGTCCCTGGAAGAGATCATCCAGAAATCGTCCGGCGGCGTCTTCAACAACTCCGCGCAGGTGTGGAACCACACGTTCTACTGGAACTGCATGGCACCGAACGCGGGCGGCGCAGCCACCGGCGCCGTGGCCGACGCGATCAACGCCAAGTGGGGTTCGTTCGACAAGTTCAAGGAAGAGTTCAGCAAGTCCTGCGTCGGCAACTTCGGTTCCGGCTGGACCTGGCTGGTGAAGAAGGCCGACGGCACCGTCGACATCGTCAACACGTCGAACGCGCAAACCCCGCTGACCACCGCCGACAAGCCACTGCTGACCTGCGACGTCTGGGAACACGCCTACTACGTCGACTACCGCAACGCCCGTCCAAAATACGTCGAGACGTTCTGGAACCTGGTCAACTGGGAATTCGTCAACAAGCAGTTCGCCTGACGACTGGAAAACCGGTGACAGTCACCGGTTTTCGCTGTCCCATTGAAAAGCTCGCCCCGGCGAGCTTTTTTGCTTTGGCCGATAATAAGCCTCCCACATCGATGGAGACGCCATGACCTACACCGCATCCCGCCACCGCTACGAAACGATGCCCTACCGCGCCTGCGGCAACAGCGGCCTGAAGCTACCACTGATGTCGCTGGGCCTGTGGCACAATTTCGGCGACACGACGGCGCTGTCCACCCAGCGCGACATGCTGCGCACCGCATTCGACCACGGCATCACGCACTTCGACCTGGCCAACAACTATGGCCCGCCGTACGGCAGCGCCGAGACCAACTTCGGCCGCCTGTTCCGCGACGACTTCCGACCCTACCGCGACGAGTTGATCATTTCGACGAAGGCGGGCTGGGACATGTGGCCCGGCCCGTACGGCCAGGGCGGCGGCTCGCGCAAGTACGTGCTGGCCAGTCTGGACCAGAGCCTGAAACGCATGGGACTGGACTACGTCGACATCTTCTACTCGCACCGCTTCGATCCGGAAACGCCGCTGGAAGAAACGATGGGTGCCCTCGCCCACGCGGTCCACCAGGGCAAGGCGCTATATGTCGGCATCTCGTCGTATTCGGCGGAGAAGACGGTCGAGGCGCAGCGCCTGCTGGCCGACTGGAAGGTGCCGTGCCTGATCCACCAGCCGTCGTACAACATGCTGAACCGCTGGATCGAGAAGGAAGGCTTGTTGGACGCGCTGGGCCAGCAGGGCATCGGCTGCATCACCTTCACGGCGCTGGCGCAGGGCATCCTGACGGACAAATACCTGAACGGCATCCCGCCGGACGCGCGCATCAACCGGCCCGGCGGCAGCTCGCTGCAGGAGTCGCACCTGTCGGCGGAAAACCTGGCACGCGTGCGGGCATTGAACGACATCGCCGCGGCACGCGGCCAGTCGCTGCCGCAGATGGCGCTGGCCTGGGTGCTGCGCGATCCGCGCATCACGTCCACCCTGATCGGGGCGTCGAGCAGCGCGCAGATCCGCGAGAACATCGGCGCACTGGCCAACCTGGCGTTCACGGACGAGGAGCTGCGCGCCATCGACGCGCAGGCCCAGGAGGGACATCTGAATCTGTGGGCGGGGTCGTCGGGCAGCCAGTCCTGACGACTGCGCCGACGCCGCAGGGGCCATTCGAACCGGCCCCTGCGCATCCGGCATGATTACTGCCGGTTCAGCTCCAGCACACCGTTCGCGGAGCTTTGATAAGCACCGCCTGTGCTCTGCGTGAGCACGAACTTGCCGTCCGTGCCAGGTTGCGCCAACGCGTAGCGCGTATCTGGAACCAGGCCGAACACCAGAGTGGGCGCCGTGCTGCTGGCACCACGCTTCCACTTCACCGTGGTCGCCGGCACCGGGCCGCCATTGAAGACGAAGTTACGGCCGTCTACCAGCGCCACCGCGACGGTATTGTCCTCGGCCGACAGCAATGTCGCCGCCTCGATGTTGGCCGCGCGCTCGAGCTTGTCGTTGTCGGCCACGTGCAGCACGTTCAGGAAGTACTGAGTCGAGCCTTTGGCCGGCTTAACCTTCGGCGAGATCTCGACGCGCCAAGCGCCCATGTCGGTAATCGGATTGACCCCATCACCATCCATCGGGATATTATCTGCCTTTTCGATGACGGCAAAGTTCTGCCATTGATAACCGGTAGCGGTCTTTTTGCGGACCAGGAAGCGGCAATCGGTGTCATCCTGGCGCGTTTTTTGGAAGAACGGATCGGTGGCCTGGGCGCACTTTGCCCCCTCGCCCTTGCCGCCGGAGATGAGCACGTTCGCCTGGGCCGGCAACACCGTCTGAACAGTGACCATGCCATCCAGGTTGCGGATCGTCAGTGGTTCGGCGACACCGTTCAGGAAATTGAACTGGTAGCGGCCGGGCTCCGTTGCCGTTGGCGCGATCGTGCTGGTCGGCTTGTTTGCGCTGTGCAGCAGCGAGGTAATCTCAAGGTCATCTTTGATTGGCCGGACACTGTCGAATACCAGGACCTTCGGCTTCTCGCCCGTGTTGCGCGGACGCAAATAGACGGTGCTGCGCAAGAAGCCCGCACTACTGTCAAGCTTGGCATTGACGTAGGCCTTGCTGGCGTTGGCCGCCACGTACGAGTAATCGCCGCCCTCCTCGAAGGCGGTAACGCCGTCGAGAGCGTACTTGCCGCCAAGCTGGATGTCGCGCAGTTCCGGGTTGCCCTCGCGTTCCGGGCCTGGCCACTGGCCGCCATCGACGGAAAGTTCCTTGGTCTTGCCGAGACTGTACGTTTCCGTCGGATCAAACACGGTGATGGTATTGTGCGCGATCGAACGGATGTAGTAGTTGTGCCAGTGATTGCTGCCGTAGCGGTCGTACATGCCGGAGTCCAGCAGCAGCGGCGCCTTGTAGTACAGCGAGTAGCTGTTCTGGTCCATGTGATGGTGGTTGACGGTAATGAACGACGACGACTTGAACTCCAGCAGTGTCGCATCGGCAAAGTCCCAGGTGTCGCGCATCAGCACATTACCGGCATTGCGGAAGTAACGGGACAAAGGCAGGTCTTTCAACGGCAGCGGCGTCACGCCGGCGGACGGATACAGCATCCGTTCCCAGAACATGCCTGGATCCATCCGCTCCTTCGGCTTCAGCCGATTACGATTCGGTATGGAATATTGCTGGTAGAAATAAGCTGCCTGCGGATCGCCGGCGGCGGCGACGGCCGCCGCCGCCATCTCGCCGGGGCTTCCCGCATCGGTAGCGAAATAGTCGCTGCGCGCGGGGTAAGTACCATCGCCACGCAGTCCGTAGATATAAGGGTAGATCAACAGTGGCAACACCTGCTGGGTTGGTCCCGTCGCCGGGTCATCGAGTGCCACCATGGCGCGCTTCCATACCGTCAGCCGCTCGGCAGTGTCGTTGCCGCCCGAGACCGCATAGGCGAACAGCGTGTGGCTCCCGCCGTCGATGCCATAAAAGTCCCGCGCCGGCCAGAATCCCTTGGCATAGTGATCGTAGACGGTATCGAGCATCGGCTTGACATCGGCATTGCCGTCGGCCTTGGTACCGATGGCCAGCAGGCCCATTGCCACGCCCGCATTGGCCGCCTGCGTATGACCGCTGATATAGGTGTCCGCGATGGTCCGTTTGTAGCCGTCCACGACGGTCAGCGTTGGCTTGTATTGGCAATCGAAGCTGCCGGACCCGGTCACCACGGTCTGGTTGAAACCGCACACCGAATAGACCAGATCGTCGTTCGGAGAAATCGGGTTTTTTGCCGCGATGGTCGCGCGGATCGCCGTCGCGATCGCTTTCCGTTCGTCCTCGCCGAGCTCGTCATGCAGCCAGTCGTAATACAGCCCCAGCGCGCCTACCCGCGCGGCCGTATCCCATTCGCCGCCCTTGGTAATGGTGGGCACTGTTTTCGTCGTCGTGACACCGTCCTTGACCGTGGTGACGGTCTCCTGGCCGTTGGTCACCTGCAGGATATAGTTAATATGCTTACGGGCGGCGGCAAGAAACGCCTCGCGACGCGTCATCCGATACGCCATGGTCAGGCGTTGCGCTGCTTCGATGATGACGGAGCGCCCGCCCGCATTGCGGTCGCAACCCTTCCCGTTACCGACCGCCGTCGTGATGGTGCACGCGGCAAGCACGTCGGCAGTATAAGTCGCGTTGGTCAGGAAGCCGCGCCATGAGCGGTGCAGCTCGAGGTCAACCTCATCGTCGCGCCATACTTCGGTATCGTTGTCGAACAGCTTCAGATCCGTGATCCGATCGCCCTGATTACCGAAGAACGCGAACTGCTGGCCGGCGGGCGACCAACTGGCCGTTTTCCACGTCAGGGGCGTCGGATTGTTCGTGTTGAGGCCAACGGCCGCATACTGGCGGTCGCTATCGTATTCGAACACGATCTTGTTATCGGCCCCGACAGTGGGAAAGAGATAAGTGAGGAATGCTGTGCTGCCACCGCTGACACCGACCACTTGCACCGCGATCGTCCCCGCCGGGGCAGTCTGGTTACTGTAACGCATATAAAAGCGATCACCCGTGCCGGCTTCCTGCCCGAAAACATCTGCCGTCGCGAGGTCGTTGCTCCCTCGCGCCTTCGGATTTAGCGTAAAGACCAGCTTGCCCTTCTTGGCTGGCAACGTCAGCGGCCCGATGGCCGCCTCCTGGCGGATCCGGTCCAGGTCAGCCTGCGTCGCCAGCACGCGCGGGTGCTCGTCGCGCACCGCAGCCGGCATTTGCGCCAGCGACGATCCGGTCCAGATCAAAGCGATAGTCGCCGCCAGAGCGGTGCGTGCATGTAGAGTTCGTATCATCGTTTCAAAGTAAACTATTATAAAAATGTTATATTAACCGACGGGGAAAGGCGCATTTCTCACAGATTGTCACGCACTACTATTATTTTCTCCCCAGCGCTCCAGATATCAGACAATCCCCCCATTCGCCCGCAACGTCTGCCCATTGACCCAACCGCCCGGCTGCGCCAGGAACGCGACGGCGGCGGCGATATCGTCCGGCTGGCCCAGGCGTTCCAGCGGCGGCATTTTTGCCAGGCGCTGCACCTGCTCGTCGGTTTTACCGTCCAGGAACAGCTCCGTTGCCGTCGGGCCCGGCGCCACGGCGTTGACGCGGATCTCCTTGCCGCGCAATTCCTTCGCCAGGATGTTCGTCATCATTTCCACGCCCGCCTTGGTGGCGGCATACACGGCATAGCCCGGCATGGCCAGTCCCACGAGGCTGCTGGACAGGTTGACGATGCGTCCTCCCTGCGCCATCCGGCTGGCCGCGGCGCGCAGCGTGTTGAACGTGCCCTTCAGGTTGACGCCCACGATCGAGTCGAACGCGGCATCGTCCGTGTCGACGAGGTGGGGCAGCGCCGGCGGCATCACGCCGGCATTGTTGACCAGTACATCGACGCGGCCGTAGCGCTCGATGGCGGCGTCAAACAGGCGCGCGACGGCGGCGCCGTCGGCCACATCGGCCTGCGCGGCAAACGCGTTGCCGCCCGCAGCGGCAATGGCGGCGACGACCTCTTGCGCATCAACGGCACGCCCGGCGTAATTGACGACGACGGCATAGCCGTCTTCGGCCAGACGCCGGGCAATGGCGGCGCCGATGCCTCGCGAAGCGCCGGTGATGATAGCGACGGGCTGGTTGGTCTTGGTCTGCATGATGGCTCCTTGGTTGAGTGGACGGGAACAGTATCGCGCCCTCGTTGGATTGAATAAATACGGTTCGCTTGGCTACACTATGCAATCTTCATCAATAATCCGACCGCCATGGACCGTTTCGATGCGATGCGCCTGTTCACCCGGATCGTCGAGCTGGGCAACTTCAGCAAGGCGGCCGACGACCTGAAGCTGCCCGCCGCCACGGCCACCCACGCCATTCGCCAGCTGGAGGCACGGTTGGGCGTGCGCCTGCTGCACCGGACCACGCGCAAGGTCACGCCCACGTCGGACGGCCAGGCGTACTACGGCCGCTGCCTGCGCATCCTGGCCGACGTCGAGGAAACGGAAGCAGGCTTCGGCCACAGCGGCGTGGCGCCCAAGGGCAGGCTGCGCATCGACCTGCCGACCCTGGGCCGCGTCTTCGTGCTGCCGCGCCTGCACGAGTTTTTTTCCCGCTATCCCGACATCGAACTGGAGATCGGGCTGGGCGACCGCCACGTCGACCTGGTGGCCGAAGGCGTCGACTGCGTGCTGCGGGTGGGCGAACTGCGCGACTCCAGCATGGTGGGACGGCGCGTCGCCACCCTGCCGCAAGTCACGTGCGCCAGCGCCGCCTACCTGGCGCGGCACAGCATGCCGGCCACGCTGGACGAGCTGCGCGGGCACCAGGCCGTCAACTGGTACTCGTCGTCCAGTGCGCGCATGCTGCCGTTCGAGTTCATGGTGGAAGGCACGCTGCGCTCGCTGTCGTTGCCCGGCAAGGTCAGCGTCAGCGAAGGCGAGGCGTATGCGGCCTGCTGCGTGGGCGATATGGGACTGGCGCAGCTGCCCCGCTACCGCGTGCATGCCCTGCTGCAGTCGGGCCGGCTGTGCGAGGTGCTGCCGCAGCATCCACCGCCTCCGCTGCCGGTCACGGTGCTGTACCCGCACCAGCGCCAGCTGTCGCCACGCGTGCGCGTGTTCGCCGACTGGGTGGCGGAGGTGATGGCGACGGCGCATGCCGTGCAGCCGCCAATCTGTTGACGGGAAGAACCGTACGCCGCGCGAGCGGCGCTGTCTGTACCATGAAGCGCACCAATCGGCTAACCATGAATACAGAAGGAGTCCCGCATGCGTTTGAAAAAACTATCGGACCAGGTCATCGTGATCACGGGCGCAACCAGCGGCATCGGCCTGACGACGGCGCGGATGGCGGCGGCGCAAGGCGCAAAACTTGTGCTGGCCGCACGTGCCGAGGATGCGCTGCAGCGCCTGGAGAGCGAGCTGCAGACGTTCGGCACGGAGGCGCTGGTCGTCCCCACCGACGTAGGCAGCAAGGAAGAAGTGGCGGCGCTGGCCAAGGCGGCCGTGGCGCGCTTCGGCCGCATCGACACGTGGATCAACAACGCCGGCATCTCGATCTTCGGGCGGCTGGAGGAAGTGTCCGAGGAAGACAGCCACCGTCTGTTCCAGACCAATTTCTGGGGCGTCGTCAACGGCTCGCTGGAAGCGGTCAAGCACATGAAGAAGCGCGGCGGCGCGCTGATCAACCTGGGCAGCGAATTGTCCGACGTGTCGGTACCGCTGCAGGGCATGTATTCGGCGTCGAAGCATGCGGTCAAGGGCTTCACGGACAGCCTGCGCATGGAGCTGGAAAAAGAAGGCGCGCAGGTTTCCGTCACCTTGATCAAACCGGCAGCTATCGACACGATGTTTGCCGTGCACGCCAAGAACTACATGGACGTCGAACCGAAGCTGCCGCCGCCGATCTACGCCCCCGAACTGGTGGCCGAGGCCATCCTGCACGCGGCCCAGTATCCAAAACGCGACGTGCACGTGGGCGGCGCGTCGAAACTGAACTCCGTCGGCGGCTTCCACCTGCCACGCCTGTTCGACAAGATGGGCGAAACGACGATGTGGAACCAGCAGCGCACCGAGAAGCCGTCGCGCTGGGGCCGCAAGGATGCGCTGCATTCGCCCGACAACTCGAAAGAGCTGCGCCAGCGCGAGGGCATGGGCAATGTGTCCGAAACGTCGCCCTACACGCAAGCCACCCTGCGCTACAAGCCACTGAAGCTGGCCCTGCTGGGTGGTGGCGCGCTGGTGGCGGCCTGGATGCTGTCGCGGCCGGGCACCACCACTGTCACGAATGAAGGGGTGGGGCCGCTGGGCTGATGGTCCGCTCGCTCGCTGAGGACTGAGCCGCTGGCACTGGCAGGTTTCCCGGGGTTTCCAGGCGCCGGGGAAGCTGGCTGTGCCCGTATGTAGCATGCGAGCCCCCTGCCGCGCTACGAACGGGCAGGCGGGCACGTCGGAGCCAGGCAACGGCAGCTCGGCCGGCGCCGTTGGTTCCCGACGTTTACATCGGCCCCGGTCAGCCTGTCAATCGGCCGGCAGCCGCTTGATCGCCCGCGCTGGCAGCTCACCCGACGCCGTCCGCGCTGCGGGCACAGGAAGCTCCGCCACAGCCGTCTGCGCCCCTGGGGACAGGCTCCGATCGCGCTGAGTCAAGACGCAAGGCGAGCCGCAGGCCGTTTCTCAGACCCGCACCATGAACTGGGGTCAGAGAGGAGCGACGGCACGCATGCCGTCACTGCTCCCCAGGCAAGGAGCTTTGCTCCTTGAATTGCCTGCTACGCCCGCCGGGCACGATCCGGCTCTTCGCTGTTGGGCCGACGTGATGTCGGCCACACGCTGCGGTCCGTCCGCGACCTGGCGGCAAGTGATACAGCGTTCGGCAGCGCTTAGCCCGAAGATCGGCGCAGCTTCCGGCAGCGTCACCGCTCCGGCGCCCTCGCCCCACCCATACTCTTCACCTTTGAACGGTTCGCAAGTAAACCTCTTGCCATCCCCAAGCCCGACTGCTTATACTAGTTGTACGACGACTGACAACTACAGACGGTGCGCAAGACGCCGATACTTACGGAGGCTCCATGGCAGCACAGTTTCTCACCGACCGGCCCACGCGGGTACGCTGGACCATCCTGGCGATGCTCTTCCTCGTTACCACGGTCAACTACGCCGACCGCGCGACCATCTCGATTGCCGGCCCCGAACTCAGCAAGGTGCTGGACCTGTCGCCGGTGCAGATGGGCTTCGTGTTCTCCGCGTTTGCCTGGTCGTACGTGCTGGCACAGCTGCCCGGCGGCTGGCTGCTGGACCGTTTCGGTACGCGCATTACCTATTTCTTCAGCATTTTCCTGTGGTCCGTCTTCACGCTGTTCCAGGGCTGGGTCGGCTTTTTCAGCGGCGCTACGGCCGTGGCAGTGCTGTTCGGCCTGCGCCTGCTGGTGGGCGCGGCCGAAGCACCTTCGTTCCCCGGTAACAGCCGGCTGACGACATCGTGGTTTCCCACCGCCGAGCGCGGCACGGCGGCCGCCATCTTCAATTCGGCGCAGTACTTCGCCACCGTGCTGTTCGCCCCACTGATGGGTTGGCTGGTGCACAGCTTCGGCTGGGAGAGCGTGTTCTTTGTCATGGGAGGACTCGGTATCGTCATGGCGCTGGTCTGGCTGAAAGTCATCCACGGCCCGCGCAGCCACCCGAGAGTCAACGCGGCCGAACTGAAGCAGATCGAACACGGCGGCGCGCTGATCGACCTGGAAACGACCGGCGCCAAAAAGCAGGCCATCGACACGTGGTCGTGCATCCGCCAGTTGCTGTCGAGCCGCATGCTGCTGGGGATTTATATCGGCCAGTACTGCATCAATACGCTGACGTATTTCTTCCTGACGTGGTTCCCCGTCTACCTCGTCAAGGAACGCCACATGACGATCCTGAAGGCCGGGTTCATCGCGGCATTGCCCGCCATTGCCGGCTTCCTCGGCGGCGTGCTGGGCGGCGTGATCTCGGACCGGATGATCAAGGCGGGGTACAGCACGTCGACGGCGCGCAAGACGCCCATCATTGGCGGCATGCTGCTGGCCACCACCATGATCCTGTGTAATTACGTGGAGAGCGATGCCGTCGTGGTCGCCGTGATGGCGCTGGCGTTCTTCGGCAAGGGCATCGGCGCACTGGGCTGGGCTGTCGTGGGCGACACGTCGCCCAGCCAGGCCGGCGGCATGAGCGGCGCGCTGTTCAATACCTTCGGCAACGTTGCCGGTATCACGACGCCGATCGTGATCGGCTACATCCTGTCGGCCACGGGCTCGTTCTACGGCGCCCTCGTGTTCGTCGGCGCCAATGCGCTGGCCACCGTGCTGTGCTACCTGTTCCTGGTCGGCGAGATCCGCCGCTTCGAGTTTGCGCGGCCGGTCGTGAAAGCGGACGCCAAGGCGGCCTGACACCGCCGCCGCCGAAAAAAAAAGCGCGACCGAAGTCGCGCTTTTTTTACGCCGGTACGCCTCAGGCGCCCCGCTCCACGTCGTCCTCGTCCTCGTCGTCCAGGCCATTCTCGCCGGTCAGCGGAATGGTTTCGATGTGATCGACATTGATGTCGGCGCCATCCGGCGACGTGGTGTCGCGGCCGGCAGTGGCGCGCTCGCCCGTGCCGCCCGCGTCGGAATCGCTGTCCAGGTCGGCGTCACCCACGTCGGGCCCGGCCGTGCCGTGCGCCGTCCCCAGGTCGACGTCTTCGTTGGTGCCGCCGTCCAGGTTTGTATCTTCGATCTGCTGGGCCAGGCCGGAGCCGCCCTGCACGTCGCTGCCGGAATCGGACGTATCGCTGGGGCCGAGGGCGCCGGTGCCATGGCCACGGCCGAGGACGCGGTCAGGTGCCTGGGGGAAGTTGTCTGGATCAAGTGTGCTCGTACCGCTCATGATGGGCTCCTTATTGCTTCGTTGCGTTGCCGCGGTCGCGGCATTGCAAATACTTTAACAAACCCGCCCGATCGACGTCGCACCCGTGCCCATAGGATTTCTTTCTAGCACTTATTTAAACTTCCTATTTCACAAATGTATTATTCAGCGATATAGTAGGTGCCATACCATCCATCTTTGGGAGTCATCATGAAAACCGCTTACTATATTGCCGCCGCCCTCGCGCTTGCCACCGCCGGTGCCGCATTTGGCGCCGAAGCGAACGGTAACGAGGCCGCTTCGGCCTCCGTACCTGTGGCCGCAGCCCTGGCAACCGCCAAGGCCGCGCCTGCGGCCCATCCGCTGACCCGTGCCGAGGTGCGCGCCCAGGCGGTCGAAGCGCGCCGCAACGGCACGCTGATCGAGACGGAAGCCGACATGGACGTTGCGCAAACCCGCAAGCAGATCGCTCAGTAATCCGTGCGCGCCGTGCCACTCCTGCGCGCTCGCCTGGCCGTCGTTGCGGCCGCGCTGCTCCTGGCCGGCTGCGCCGACATGGGCCACGTCGCACCGCAGTCGCACGCGATGCGCCCGGCCGACTTGGCCGCCGGCGCCGCGATCAAGGCGTCCGCCAGCCCGGCGGCCCAGTGGCCCCGCGAAGCATGGTGGCAGGCCTTTGGTGACCCGCAGCTCGACCGGCTGATGGCGGCCGCGCTGGCCGACAACCCCACGCTGAAGGTGGCGCAGGCCCGGGTGCGGCAAGCCGAAGCGCTGGCCGGTGTGGCCCGCGCCGGCACGTTGCCCAAAGTGGACGGCAGCGCTTCCAGCACCCGCGAATTGTTTCCTACGCACGGTTCCGCGCCCGCCCCGCTGGCCGGCAGCTGGCAGTGGTACAACTCGGCCACGATGACGGGTTCGTACGACCTCGACGTCTGGGGCCGCCAGCACGACCTGCTGGCCGCCGCCGTCGACGAGACGCACGTGGCCGCCGCGGAGGAACAGATGGCCCGGCTGGCCCTGCAGACGGCCATCGTACGCAATTACGTGCAGCTGTGGTACCGCTATGCGTTGCAGGACAGCGTGGCGGAAAGCCTCGCACAACGCCAGCGCATTCTGGAGATTGCCCGCAAGCGGCACCAGGCGGGACTGACGGGCGAGCTCGACGTGGCCGCCATCGAAACGACACTGCCGGCTGGCCGGCGCGAGCACGAGCAGATCGGTGAATCGATCGCCCTGCTGCGCAACCAGCTGGCGGCACTGATCGGCAAGGGACCGGGCGACGGCGATGCGATCGCCCGGCCAATGCCGGCCTTATCGGAAGCGGACAAGCGCGTGGGCCTGCCCAGCGCGCTGCCGGCCGAGCTGGTGGGCCGCCGCCCCGATATCGCCGCGCAGCGCTGGCGCGTGGAAGCGGCCGGCAGCGAGATCGATGCCGCCAGGGCCGCGTTCTATCCGAACATCAACCTGGTGGCGTTTGCCGGACTGCAGTCGTTCGGCTTCTCGCGGCTGTTCGAAGCGTCGGCACGCACCATGGGCGTGACGCCGGCCGTGACGCTGCCGATTTTCGAAGGCGGACGCCTGCGCGGTCAACTCGGCGCGCGTACGGCAGCCTACGATGTGGCGGTGGAGCAGTACAACGCCACGGTGATTTCGGCGCTGACGGATGTTGCCAATGTGGTAGCAAAGATACAGTCTGCGCAACAACAAAAAGCGCTTGCGGAGCGTGCCTTGGCGACCGCGAAACGCGCCGAAGGGCTGGCCGAGCAGGCTTATAAGGCAGGTGTTACCGACTATCTCGGGGTATTGCAGGCGAAATTGACGTTGCTGGCCGAACAGGACCAGCTGTTGCGCGTGGCCAGCGAGCGGCTCGACAACTACGCCAGCCTGATGACGGCACTTGGGGAGGAATGGAAATTCATTTCCCCTAGTGCAACCCCCTTGTACAATCAGGGTTTTAGACCAGCCCTGCACAGGAGTGCGTAGATGAGCAGTTTTGACGCCACCAACAAGCGCCTTAAAAACATCCGTTCCCGCATCCCCGCGTTTCCGGAAGACCTGATGCGCCTGATGCGCATGACGTATCACGTGCAGAAGCGGATGAAGGACCTGTCGAACGCCGTCCTGCGCAAATACGACCTGGTGGACGCCAGCTACATGGTGCTGGCTGTGCTGTACGGTTCGGAAAACGAGACATCCACCGCGTCCACGCTGGGCGAAGCCTGCATGGAAAAGCCGGCGAATCTGACCCGGGTCTGCAACGACCTGGAGTCGCAAGGGCTGGTCACGCGCGGCAACCGCCCCGGCGACCGCCGCTGCGTGATGATCTCGCTGACCGATGCGGGACGCCAGCTGATCGAGCAGGTGATGCCGGAAGTATGGGAACGCACGACGCGCGCCTATGACGGCTTCACCGTCGAGGACATCCGGGCGCAGGAGCAGCTGTTCCAGCGTCAGCTTGGAAATCTGGACAATATATAAGGCCCGCAGGGGCCGCGAGAAAAGAACATGGCCCCGCCCACTGTCACACCAACCGCTCCAGCCGCCTGGGTTGCCGCCCAGTTGCGTGGCTGGGCTGCCACCGATGGCGAACGGCTGATCTTTGTCGGCCGCAGTGCGTTTGCCGCCTTTCTGGCGTTGTGGATGGCGTTCCGCCTCGGCCTCGATTCGCCCGGCACGGCGATGACGACAACGTTCATCCTGGCCCTGCCCTCATCCGGCATGGTGCTGGAAAAGGCGTTCTACCGCCTGCTCGGCACCGTCGTCGGCTGCAGCGCCGCCCTGGTCCTGATTGCCCTCTTTCCCCAGCAGGCTCCGGTGCTGCTCGTCGGCCTGGCCGTCTGGGTGGGCCTGTGCACGGCCGGCGCCGCGATGCACCGCAACCAGCAGTCCTACAGTTTCGTGCTGGCCGGCTACACGGCCTGCATGATCGCCGTGCCGGCGCTGGACAATCCGTCCGGCGTGTTTGCCGCCGCCGTCACGCGCGCCACCGAAGTGGGGCTGGGCGTCATCGTCGCGGCCATCGTGCACGACGTGCTGTTCCCGCGTGCCCATGGCCGGCAGGTGCAGCGCACGGTGCAGACGCGCTACGAAGGCTTCCTCGCCTTCTGCCGCCAGGTGCTGGAGCAGCGGCTGTCGCCGGAACAGACCGAACTGACCCACCTGCGCTATGCGGCCGACATCGCGGCGCTCGAATCGGGCCGCGCCGCCGCGTTCTTCGAGACAGGCCACGCGCGCAGCCACACGCGCCGGCTGCACGCCTTCAACGGTGCGTTCATGACGGCGCTGACGACGTTCTACACGCTGCATCGCCTGCTGCATCGGGCCAATGCCACTTCGCCCGTCCATGCGCTGGTCGCGCCGCTGCATGCACTGCTGGCTGGCGCGCTGGCCGACCCGCGCGGCGGGAACCTGGAGGAACTTCCGGCGGCGCTGGCGCAACCCGCCGCCGCCGCGCGGGCGGCACTGGCAGCGCTGGCGCAGGCGCCCGGACAGACCCGCGCCGCCATCATCGACGGCGAGACGGCCATCGAGCTGGCCGAGCGCTTTGCCGGCCACCTGGCGGCGTTTGCCGCGATCTACCACGGCCTGACGCAGCAAAAGCGCCTGCAGGTCAGCGAACCGCAGGCCTACACACCGAAGACGCCTCCCGGCATCGTGCTGGCCAGCGGCGTGCGCGCCGCGCTGGCGCTGCTGGGCGCCGCGACCTTGTGGTACTGGCTGGCGTGGGGCCAGCTGGCGATGTCGCTGGTGATGACGACCGTGTTCTGCGCCCTTGCCTCCAGCTCGCCCCGCCCCACCGCGATGGTAAAACAGGTGCTGACGGGCTTCCTGATCGCCACCCCGCTGACGCTCGCCACCGAGTTCCTGCTGGTGATCCGCGCCAGCGGTTTTCCGATGCTGGTGCTGGCCGCCCTGCCGCTGTTTGCATTGGCCCTGTGGCTGATGACGGACCCGAAGCGGGCCGGTATCGGCATTGGCATGGCGATGTTCTCGAGCCAGTTCGTCGCGCCCGTCAACCTGATGCACTACGACGCGGCCGGCGTGGCCAACGGCATGCTGGCGCAGATGGCCGGCGTGGTGCTGGCCTATGCGATCTTCACCGTGGTGCTGCCCGAGCATACGATGGGCAACCGCGACCACGTGCGTGCCGCGCTGTGGCGCGAGGCGCTCAATGCGTGCCGCCAGCGCCTCGCGGGCGACGGGCGCAAGCTGCGCCACCGCTTCGACAACCGCGTGCGCGACCTCCTCAGCCAGCTCAACGCGGCGGCAGGCCCCACGCCGCCCGTGGCGACGCGAGCCGTCGTGCGCGAAGGCCTGACGTTGCTGGAGCTGGGCCACGCCGTCATCGAGCTGCGTACGCTGCTGGCGGCCTCGCGCGACGGCGCCGTGCGGGACGCGCTGCAAACCGTGCTGCGCCGGCTGGCCGCATACCTGCGCGCACCCGTCACCGGAACCAATGCCGACGCCGTGGCGGCGCTGCTCGATGCGGGCATCGTCATTCGCGCGGGGCTGGCCGATCCCGCGTGCGACCCGGTCCGCGCCGAACGGCTGCACACGGTACTGGCGGACCTGCATGCCATCTATACGTCGCTGCTCGACCAGGCAGCGCCCACCACTGAACCTGTTGCATCTTCCGGAGCACCGCATGCCGCGTGAACTGTCCGTCCTGGGCATCCTGATCCCCACGATCCTGCCCGTCTTCTTCGCCAGCCTGCTGCTGCAGGGCGCGCTGGACTGGGTGCTGAGCCACGCCGGCGTCTACCGGCGGCTGTGGCATCCCGCGCTGGCGCGGCTGTGCCTCCTCGTCTGCATTTTTGGCGGGCTGACCGCCTGGCTGTACCGCTGACCCTTTTCCTCCAACTTCTCTCAAGATAAATCGTGAACATTGTCGCCAAGCTGTTTCGTTTAGCGCTGACCTTACTGCTGCTGGGGGCCGCCTTGTGGGCCGGCAAGTCCGGGTGGGACCATTACATGGAGTCGCCATGGACACGCGACGGCCGCGTCAAGGCCGATGTCGTCACGATCGGCGCCGACGTTGCCGGCGTCGTCACGGACGTGCGCGTGCACGACAACCAGCTGGTAAACAAGGGCGACGTGCTGTTCGTCGTCGACGACGAGCGCTATCGCAACGCCGTCGCCGCCGCCGAAGCGGCACTGGCCGCGCAAGCTGTCGAAAAGGGCCGCCGCAGCAGCGAGGCCAGACGCCGGGCCGCGCTGGACGACGCCGTCGTCTCGCTTGAAAGCCGCGAGACGGCGCAGTACGCCGTGGGCACGGCCAGCGCGCAATATCGCGCCGCGCAGGCCGCGCTGAAACTGGCGCAACTGAACCTGGAACGCACCGTCGTGCGCGCCCCCGTCACGGGCTACGTCACCAACTTGCACGTGCACACGGGCGACTTCGCCGCCGTCGGCGCGGCCAAGCTGGCGCTGATCGACAATGCCTCGTTCTACGTGATGGGCTACTTCGAGGAGACGCGCCTGCCGCTCTTGAGGCCGGGCGCGCAGGTGCACGTGCAACTGATGGATGGCGTGGCGCTGCGCGGCCATATCGAAAGCATCGCCCGCGGCATCACCGACCGCGACGCCAGCACCGGCCGCGAACTGCTGGCCGACGTTAACCCGACGTTCAACTGGGTCCGCCTTGCGCAACGCGTGCCGGTGCGCGTGCACATCGACACGCTGCCGAAAGACGTCCCGCTGGTCGCGGGCACGACGTGCACGGTGACGATCGTGACCGCGCCAGCGCCGGTGCACGCCACAGCCCCGCGCAAGGCCGCGTAATCAGAAAACCGGTGACAGGCTCCGTTTTCGGGAAACCGGAGCCTGTCACCGGTTTTTTTAATCGGAGCCTGGCACCGATTGTTCAGGGCCGGGGTCAGCCTTTCAGCGCTTGCCCGATGTCTTCGGCCGCCGGCGCGGCGCCGCGTCGGACTGGCGGCGGATCAGCGAGAAGTCCATCACCAGGTGCTGCGGGCCTTCGTCGGCGCCGTCGCGGCGCGCGCGGATGTGGCGGACGAGGAACTGCACCGCCGTTTCCGCCATCTGCGTGATGGGCTGGCGCACCGTCGTCAGCTCCGGCCAGATCGTCGTGGCCAGTGCCGTGTCGTCGAAGCCTGCGACCGTCAGGTCGCCCGGCACGTCAAGGCCCAGCCGATGGGCGATGGCAACGGTTGCCGCCGCCATGTCGTCGTTACTGGCGAAGACCGCCGTGGGACGCTGCTCCAGTCCCAGCAGGATCTCAGCCGCGTCCAGCCCGGAGCGGTACGTGAACATCCCCTGCACCAAGAGCTCCGGCGCGCTTTCGACACCCTTCGCGGCGATGGCCGCCTTGAAGCCGGCCAGCCGCCGGCCGCTGGCCGTCTGGTTCGGGTGGCCGATGATGAAGCCGATGCGGTGGTGGCCCAGCGCGATCAGGTGGCAGGTCATGTCGTACGCGGCCTGGTAGTCGTCGATGCTGACGGCGCCAACCCGTTCGTCCGGCTGGCCGCACGCCACCGTCACCGCCGGCATGCCGGCCGCGTCGATCAGGTCGATCAGGCCGGGGGTGTCGCATAGCGGTGGCGGCAGGATGATGCCGTCGACGCCGTTGTCGATCAGCCGTCGCGTCTGCGCATCCCATGCGCGCTCGCCTTCGCAGTTCTCTACCACCAGCTGCACGTTGTGGATGCTGGCCTGATTGAGCAGGCCGACGAGGAATTCGGACAGATAGCCCGCGCTCGGATTACTGTACAAGAAGCCCACGCGGATGGGCCGCGCCCCGGCCAGCCGGCGCGCGGCCTGGTTTGGTACGTAGTTCAATGCGGCCACCGCATCGTCCACCTTGCGGCGAGTGCTCTGGCGCACGTTCGGATCGCCGTTCATCACGCGCGACACCGTCATCGGCGAGACACCGGCCAGCCTGGCGACGTCGGACATCGTCGGTACGCCCGGCTTGTCCGTCATGCCGCTGCGGCCTTTCGGGCGAGGCGTGCCCGCGTCCTGATTGAAGTCGACCGGTTCCGGTTGCGCCTTTGGTTTAGTCATCTGGGTCGCTGCTATTCTTGTTTGTCATGGACGATTTGTCACGATGCGCGGACTTTACCACAGCGGTTCCCGGCTCGCCCTAGCCGCGCCCCGGCGCATAGGG
Organism: Pseudoduganella plicata; assembly: GCF_004421005.1. Classification (NCBI taxonomy): domain Bacteria; kingdom Pseudomonadati; phylum Pseudomonadota; class Betaproteobacteria; order Burkholderiales; family Oxalobacteraceae; genus Pseudoduganella; species Pseudoduganella plicata. The sequence continues at coordinate 5,244,956 of NZ_CP038026.1, read as the reverse complement.
GAACTGCAAAGCCTTGTAGCGCTCCAGCGGCAGCGCCGGGCGCTTCGTCCCGGCAGGCAGCGGCCGGCCCGACACGGACGCAAAGTAGGCGACGCACGCATCGCGCCACCACTGCGCTTCCTTCACCTGCACGTCCAGCAGCGCCGCCACGTCCTCATGCCGGCGCGCGTCGACGAACGGCTTCAGCGCGGCCCAGCGCGTGCGCAGCGCCTGAGCCTGCGTCACGCCGAGATCGTAACGCGCCACCAGCTCGGCCCACAGCGTCCGGCCCGACGGCATCGCGTAATCCCATGGCAGGTGGTGGAACCACAGCAGCAGCGGCTCCGGCGTCGTGCGCGGATCGCCGTACTGGCGCGCGATGGCTGGCGCATACTGCGCCAGCGCGTTGCTGCCCCTGGCCGTGCGGTCGAAGCCGATGCCGTTGCGATCCGCCTTGTGATAGTAGACGGGGTTCCAGTCCGGCCGCGCGAGTTCCGCCACCCATGGCGCCGGACCATGATGGTGGCCCGTGCCCATGATGTGGTGCAGGCCCAGCGGCGTCATGTAATTGACGACCGCTTCGCGCGACATCGACATCATGCCGACGATATCGTCCAGTGCACGCGGCTCGCGGGTAAAGGTCTGCGCCGCCCACTCGCGCGCGATCGCCCGGCTCGACGCCTGCGGATTCCAGGCCAGCCGGCCATACGCGTACCAGTTGGCCTGGTCGAAGTGAGAGCCGCTCCACGTGCGCTCGCTGCCGATATTGGCGACACCGGCCATGCCGGTCGGCCGGCCCGGCGTTTGCGCCCCTTCCACCACCTGCGCCACCGTCAGCCCGCCCGGTGCGCGTGCCGTGTCGCTGCGCAGCGCCTCCTCGAACATCGTGCCCAGATACGCCAGATGCGTCGCGTAGCCCAGGTACTCCTTGGTGATCTGGAATTCCATCACGAGCGGGGTCTTCGGCATGGCCCCGAACAGCGGATGGAACGGCTCGCGCGGCTGAAAGTCGATCGGGCCGTTCTTCACCTGCACCAGCACGTTCTTCGCGAACTTGCCGTCCAGCGGCGTGAACTCGTCGTACGCCTGCCTTGCCCGGTCCGCCGGGTTTTCGGCCGCATACACGAACGCGCGCCACATCACGACACCGCCGTGCGGCGCCACGGCCGCCGCCAGCATGTTGGCGCCGTCCGCATGGCTGCGATGGTAATCCTGCGGACCCGGCTGGCCTTCCGAATTGGCCTTCACCAGGAAGCCGCCGAAGTCGGGAATCGCCCGGTAGATTTCGTCCGCCTTGCGCGCCCACCACGCCGCCACCTCCGGCGCCAGCGGATCGGCCGTCGCCGTTTCCTTCAGCTCGAGCGGTGTCGAGAAGCGCGCGGAAAGATAGACGCGAATGCCGTATGGCCGCAGCACGTCGGCCAGCGCGGCCGCCTTGGCGATCCAGGGCGCCGTCAGGATCTCGGGCTTCGAGTTGACGTTGTTGAGGACTGTGCCGTTGATGCCCAGCGAGGCATTGGCCCGGGCATAGTCCGTATAGCGGCGGTCGCGCACGTCCGGCAGCGCCCACCAGTTCCAGATCGACTCGCCGGCATAGCCCCGCTCCACGGTGCGGTCCAGGTTATCCCAGTGATTCAGCACGCGCAGCTGCAGCTTCGGCGCGCTGCGTTCGTCAAGCCGGTCCAGCGGCATGCCCGTGTTGGCCGCGCGCAGCCACGCAAACGCCCCGTACAGCAGGCCGATATCGGTATTGGCCGCGATGACCGTCTCGCCAGACTCCATGCGGCGCACGGCGTAGCCTTCGCGCCCCAGCGCAGCCAGACCGTCGGGCAGCAATGCCGGCGGCAGCGTGGCCGCCGTGCCCAGCACGATGGCGCCGGCACGCGGCTGCGCAGCATCGGCAGGCGCCTGGCCCGTCATGCCCTGCACGCCACGCCGCAGCTCCGTCACCGCCGCCTGCACCGTCGCTGACGACCGCGGCGCGACAATCGCCTGCGCCTGCCGCAGCACGTCGTCGCGCCCGGCCTGCGGCAAGGGCCGGTAACGCAGCCACAGGTCATAGCCGTCTTCTTCCTGTGCCAATGCCGGGGCGAGCAAGGCCATTGCCAGCACTGCCGCCAGCGCCTTGGTCCACATGTTCATGCCTTCTCCTCCTTGTTATTGGACGCGCGGACTTTCCGGCGGCCCCAGGTAACTGGGCTTCTGTCCGCCCAGGTCGATCACGACCTTCTGCAGCACGACGCCGGGATCGAGCGCCCAGAATTTCAGTACGTGCGCGCCCGGCCTGGCGAGGTTGTGGCGGGTGCTGTATGCCGCGGCACCATCCGCCACGCGCCGGTCGGTTGCCGCCAGCGAGACGTCGGCATGCATGTCCACCACCTGCGGCGGCTCGTCATCGAACGACACCGCAAAGCGCAGGCCGTGGCCGGGCTGGAAGTTCAGCGTGGGCGCCAGCGTGACGTTGACGGTGGCCGGACCCGCCGTGTACGTATGCACGTCGTATTCAAGGCGCATGCCGTCTTGCGGCGTCAGGGCCGGCGCGTCGGCAGGCAACGTGGTCACACCGCCCAGCGTGCGGCCATGGCCAGGCAGCGCCAGCCACTGGCGTCCCGGTGCGGCGACGGCACGCGCATGGTGCGGCGCCTCCATCGACACGACACCGCCCGTCTCGACAAAGCCCTTTACGTCTCCCACCGGCTTGTGCACTGGCACGTGGATTTTTACCTCCGCACCCGGGCCCGCAACGATCAGCGTGCCCGTGTTGACGCCTGCCGGCACATCGTCCCACCGCGCATCAACGGTGACGCGTTGCGTGGTCCGCACCGTTCCGCGCGCGTGGCTGACGACCAGCCATGGCTCGACGGCGCGCACGGTGAAGTCGAACGGTTTCGCGCCGCGGTTGAAGATGTCGAGATGGCGTGGCTGGCGCTCATGCGCGTCCAGCGCCGGCACGGTCAGCTTGTCCGTTTCCGCCGCGGGCCATGCACGCTCGTCGCCTTCGACGGCCACGCCCATGTCCGCGCCCGGCTTGACCTGGACCTCGCTGACGGCCGGCATGACGTTGACGGGCGGCTGGTTCCAGTAGGTGTAGCCAAGGTGCGTCTGCGCCATCATATGGTTCCATTTGCCGTTGCCCAGCGCGTGATAGCGCCGCGTCAGCGCGGCATCCTCGGCAAACAGCGCACGGGCCCGCACCGCCAGCGCATTCGCCTCCGCCCTGCCCTGCTTCGCGTACAGGGCGTTGCGCCCCGCCGTGGCATACAGCTCGTTGACGACGGCACTGGCCTTGGCCGGATGCAGCACCAGCTGGTAGAACGCGTCGCGCCGCTCGCGCGGCAAGGCCGCCGATATCGTCTCGGCTCGGGCGACGATGGCGTTGTAGTCGGCGATAACGCTATCCCATTCGCCGTAGTGGACCAGGCTGTAGGTGCCTGGCTCCAGCATCTCCGGACGGCGGCGGCTGTTATACGTGGCGTATTTCGCCACAATGTCGGCGATATCGGCTGCGTGCGCGGCGCCAAATTCCCGCGCGGCCCACTGGCGCAGGTAGTCCTGCAACCGGTCGGCCGGCCAGCGCGCGGGATTCCACGCATAGCTGAGGAAGAACTCCGTCGGCACTTCCATCGGCTTCAGGTCGCCCACGTTGACGATCCACATTTTCGTCGCGTCGTAGCGCCACGCCAGGTGCATCTGCTCCCACACCTTCGGCAACGGCGTCACGTTGAGCCATTTGTACGAGCGGGGGCCGCCCACGTAATCGAAGTGATAGTAGATGCCGGCGCCGCCGGGGCGGCGGCGCTCCTCCGGCGTGGGCAGGCGGCGGATATTGCCCCAGTTGTCGTCGCACCACAGCAGCAGCACGTCGTCCGGCACGCGCATGCCCTGCTCATAGTATTCCTGCACTTCCTTGTACAGTGCCCACAGCTGCGGCACCTTCGTCACGTCCGGGTCGATCTCCTGGCGGATCATCTCGCGCTGGTCCGCGACAATTCTCTCCAGCAGTGCCACATTGGCGTCGCGCGACATCGGCTCGTCGCCGTCGCCGCGCATGCCCAAGGTGATAACCTTTTCGTAGTCGCGCGTGCCCCGCAGGCCACCGCGCCAGAATTCGCCCAGCACCCCTGCATTGCGCGAGTAGTCCCACGGCCCGTTGCCGGTGCGCTGCCACTCCTTGTGCGCCCGCATCATCGGTTCGTGGTGCGACGTGCCCATGACGATGCCGTATTCGTCGGCCAGCCTGCCGTTGTCCCTGTCGTCGGCGAAGAATGCCGCGTCCCACATTGCCGGCCACAGGTAATTGCCGCGCATGCGCAGCAGCAGCTCGAATATCTTTCTGTAGAAGGCGTGGTTGTAGCCGCCGAACTTCTCCTTCACCCAGCCTGTCAGGGCGGGCGCCTCGTCGTTGAGGAAGATGCCGCGATAGCGCACCACGGGGGCGTCGCTGACCGGCTTTAGCGCCGTGACCGACAGCGCCGCATGGCGCGTGGGCGGCACGTCGGCCCACCAGTACCACGGCGACACGCCGATCTGCTCGGAGAGCTCATAGATGCCGAAGATCGTGCCGCGCTTGTCGCTGCCGGCAATCACCAGCGCGCGCCCGACACCGGGCATCGGCCGTTCCAGCGTCTGCACCTGCCACCCTTCCCACTTGCCGCGGATGGCCGAAACATCGAGCTTGCCGGCCGCCACCAGCGCATCGATCAGCGCGCTTTTGCCGACGGTGCCGACGATGACGACGTCGCGCCCCGCCGGCGCCGCGCTCTTGTGCAGGGCGGGCAGCGTGCCGGTGACGCGCTGCACATCCGCGCGCAGGTCGGCGGTCGCGCGCAGCACACCGGGGTAATCGTTGCTGTCGACGTAGAGCGGTGCCGCCTTGTCGGCAGCGGCCAGCGTCACGTCCCCTTTGGTATCGAAGCCCACGAAGCTGTGCGTGCCGACGGCACCGGCCGGTGCGAAGAAAACCAGGAAAGCCACCAGGATCAGGATGCGCATGTCAGTCTCCCAGCGGTTCGTAGTCGAACCAGTCGAAATCGGACGGCGGCATGTCGCCCTTGCCGCTGGCCGTCATGCCGACAAACACGCCCGTAAAACCGCCTGCGCTTTCCGACGACAGCGCCGCCGTGGGCGCCGCACCCAGCGTACGCAGCGACGATCCTTGCGCACGGTACGCGAATTCGTAACGGTCCGGCCAGGCGCGGATCGACAGCTCGACCGGCCCGGCTGGCACCTGCGAAGTTGCCACGGTGCGCGACTTGCCTTTGACGCGCGTGACCAGCTCCACGTGCCGCTGCGGCGTACCGGCGATGCGCAGCTGGTAATGGTTGTTTTCATTCTGCCGCAGTACCAGCCCGGCCGTCTGGCCGTCCGCACGCGGCGTGAAATCGAGCAGCGCTGCCGCCCGCATGTTCAGGTGCTGCTGGCGCCGCGCCACAAATGCGGGCGCCGCCACGTCGTCCAGCGTGTCGGCCGAGCCTTTCAGGCGCAGCATGCCGGGCCGCTCCGTCAGCGAGAGCAGATGCGGGATCGGTGCGCGCAAGTACGTCCACTCCAGGCCCAGGCGGGCCTCGGTAAAGTCGGTACGCACGGGTGCCGCCGACCATGGATGCGCCGGCGGCAGGCCCGCACCACTCATCTCCAGCGCCAGCGGCTTGCCGTTATTTACCTCCAGCCAGCCGTCCTTCCACGCCACCGGCGCCAGCAGCGTCTCACGCCCCAGATGGTGGTGACGGCCCTGCGGACGGACACCCAGCATCACCATCCACCATTTGCCTTCGTCCGTTTGCACCAGATCGCCGTGGCCGGTTGCCTGCAGCGGCAGGTCCGGCTTGTCGCGATGCGTCTGCACGGGATTGCGTGGATCGGCCTCGAACGGTCCCCAGGGCGACTTCGAGCGGGCCATCGTGATGGCATGGTCGTACGACGTGCCGCCCTCCGCGACGGTCAGGTAATACATGCCGCTCACCTTGTACAGGTGCGGCCCTTCGGGCCACACGCCACCCGTGCCGGGCCAGATGGGACGCGGCTCTTCGGCCAGCCGGCCAGTCTGCAAGTCGATCTGCGACTGGTAGATGCCGCCCTTTTCGCCGCCGCCGTGGCGGGTAAAGTAGACCTTGCCGTCATCGTCGAAGAACAGCGACGGGTCCATCCACGCCTTCGCCTCCTTCAGCCAGACGGGGTCCGACCACTCGCCGGCCGGGTCGCCCGTCGTCACGTAGAAATTGCCGCCGTTGTCGATATTGGTCGTGATCAGGTAGAACCTGCCGCCCTCGCAGCGCAACGTCGGGGCGTAGATGCCGCGCGACGCCCGCTGCCCGGCCAGTTGCAGCTGGCTGGTGCGCGTCAGCGCATGGCCGATCTGGCGCCAGTGCACGAGATCGCGGCTGTGGAAGATCGGCACGCCGGGGAAGTATTCAAAACTGCTGGTGGCAAGGTAGTAGTCCTTGCCGACGCGGCAGATGCTGGGGTCGGGATGAAAGCCCGGTATGACCGGGTTGCGGTAGGTGGCCGCCGCTTCGGCGCCGCCTGCCAGCAGCGCCGCCAGCGCGAATGGGACGAGGTGCTTCATCGCGCGCTCCCCGGCGCATATGCGCACTTGCGCAACGCGGCGAGCGGCACCGCCTCCGCCAGCGCACGCATGCCGGCTGGAGAAGGATGCAGGCCGTCGCCCTTGTCGTACTCCTTGCGGATCAGTTCCGGCCGCGCCGGATCGCGCAGTGCCGCGTCGAAGTCCGCCACGCCGTCGAACACGCCGGCGCTGCGGATCCAGTCGTTGAGCTGGCGGCGGTCCGCCTCGTTCACGGGCGCCGGCTTGTAATAGTCGCTGCCGGCGTACGGCGTGATCGTGCCGCCGATGACGCAGACGCCTTGCGCGTGCGCCCGCTCCACCAGCTGGCGGTGCGCCAGGCGCAGGTCCTCCAGCATCCGCGCGCGTGCTGCGGGGTCGTCCGGCTTGTTGCGGTGCAGGCCGCCCAGGTCGTTCACGCCGATCATGACGACCGCATGCGTCACGCCGGCGCGCCCCAGCACGTCGCGTTCGAAGCGCGACACGAGGTTCGGTCCCAGCCCGTCGCGCAGCATGCGCCCGCCGCCGATGCCGGCATTGACGACACCCATCGGGGTCTTCGCCGCGCGCAGGCGCCCGGCCAGCAGGTCGGGCCAGCGGTTGTTGCCGTCCGTCGTGGCGCCATTGCCGTCCGTGATCGAATCGCCGATGGCGACAACGGCGCGCGTGCCTCGCGGCGCCTGCACTTCGACGTCCGCCAACGCATACCAGTGCTCGACCTTCGTCGGCTCGTCCAGCGTGGCCGCGGCCACCTGGTTGCCGCCGCCGACAAAGCTGGTCGCGCGCGAGCCGGGGTGGCCCGTCTGGCGCGCCGGCGCATCCTTGAAGTACAGCGAGATGGCCAGGTCGGCGCCGGCCTTGTGCGTCAGCGCGACCGGGTCGCTGTAGTATTCGCCGCCGGCGGGAATCGTCACGCTGGCGCGGCCGTCAAAGGTCAGCGTCCGCGTGGAGCCCGGATCGATGGCGGCATCGCCCGGTGCGCGCGCCAGCGCGATACCGGCGCCATCGACGACCAGCGGCTCGGTGCCGAACGCATTGCTGACGCGTACGCGCAGGCGCTCGCCGCCCAGCGACGTATGGACGATCTGGCGCAGCGTCGCGTCGCGCCAGTACTGCGGTGCCAGCTCGTTGTGGTGTTCGGGGATTTGCTGCGCCGCGCCCCAGGAGGCGACCCAGTGCGGCGCGGGAGAAGTATTGGGGGGTTGCGCGGCCGCGCCGGCGGCAAGCGCCATCCCGGCCAGCCACGCGCCCAGGGCGTGACGGCGCATATGCCGGGTGCCCGGCAGTCTGTTCTGCATTCCTGTTGTCTCCGTTATGGCCGGCCCGGGGTCTTTTGCCCCACGTCTCGACCGTTGCTGTTGCCAGGATTTTGCTGTCGTTCGCTTCCATTGCCGCATGCCGGCGATGGCACGACACGTCAATCTCGTCAGCGCCGCCGGTCCGCCGAACCGTAGACTTTTTTACATCCGGACGTGTTGACTTGCCCCGCCAATTGCCGCACACTTCAGAAATGTTAGCGCTATTCATTTTAGGTCAACAGAATGGTACGCGCAACAAATCATAAAAGAGACTTGGCAAAAGAGACGGCAGGAGACATGGCAACAGACCTGATAACAGGCAGCGCCGGCAGCCCGGAATCCCCAGGATCCCCCATCGTCACATCGATGCAGGTGATTCCCGTGGCGGGCCGCGACAGCATGCTGTTCAACCTGTGCGGCGCGCACGCACCGTATTTCATCCGCACGCTGGTGCTGCTGCAGGACAGCGCGGGCCGCACCGGTATCGGCGAAGTGCCCGGTGGCGCCGGCATCACGGGCGCGCTGGAACGCGTCGTCCCGATTGTCGTCGGCACGCACACTGGCCGCTACAACCGCACGCTCAATGCGGTGCGCGCCGCGATCGCCGGCCAGGACAAGGGCGTCATCAAGCACGAGGTCACTTCCGCCGCCGAAGCGGCCGTGCTGAAACAGCCGCATGAAATCAACCTGCGGCTGGAGAACGTCATCACCGCCATCGAGGCGGCGCTGCTCGACCTGCTGGGCCAGTACCTGGGCGTTCCCGTCTGCGAACTGCTCGGGTCCGGGCAGCAGCGCGACAAGGTGCCGATGCTGGCCTATCTGTTCTATATCGGCGACCGTACCCGCACCGACCTGCCCTACCAGGCCGGCAGCGGCGATGCGAACGACTGGTACCACATCCGCCATCAGGAAGCCGTGACGCCGGCCGCCATTGCGCGCCAGGCACAAGCCACCGTGGCACGCTACGGCTTCAAGGACTTCAAACTGAAGGGCGGCGTGATGCGCGGCGCCGACGAGATGGAAGCGGTGGCCGCCATCAAGGCACGCTTCCCCGATGCGCGCGTGACGCTCGATCCGAACGGCGCCTGGTCGCTGGACGAAGCCATTGCACTGTGCCGCGGACAGGGCCACCTGCTGGCTTACGCGGAAGACCCGTGCGGCCCGGAACACGGCTACTCAGGCCGCGAGATCATGGCGGAGTTCCGTCGTGCCACCGGCATCCCGACCGCCACCAACATGATCGCTACCGACTGGCGTCAGATGGCGCACTCGCACCTGCTGGGCGCCGTGGACATTCCGCTGGCCGACCCGCACTTCTGGACGATGCAGGGCTCCGTACGGCTGGCGCAGCTGTGCCACGACTGGGGCCTGACGTGGGGCTCGCATTCGAACAACCACTTCGACGTGTCGCTGGCGATGTTTACGCATGCGGCAGCCGCGGCACCGGGCCGCATCACGGCCATCGACACGCACTGGATCTGGCAGGAAGGCGAGGAACGCCTGACACGCGAGCCGCTGCAGATCGTCGACGGCAGCGTGGCCGTACCGGACAAGCCCGGCCTGGGCATCGAACCGGACATGGAGCGCATCATGGCGGCGCATGCCCTGTTCAAGCAGGTGGGTGCCGGCGCGCGCGACGATGCGATGGCCATGCAGTACCTGATACCCGGCTGGACGTATTCGCCGAAGCTGCCCAGCCTGGGCCGCTGATTCACCCTACAAACCGAGGAGACATCATGAAGGAAGCGTCAGCCCAGTCGCTGTTGCCGTCCGACCTGTCGGACGCACTGCTGGTCGGCCGCGTGTGGCGCGGTGGCGCCATCGACGGCCCGTGCGTCGTTGCCGTGCGCGCCGGCGAAGTGTATGACATCACCACCCACGTGGCCACCGTGTCCGACCTGTTCGAGCGCGAGGATGCGGTCGCCCTGGCCCGTTCCGCGCCGGGCGACCACCTGGGCTCGGCCCAGCAGCTGATCGACGCGGCGCTGGCCGGCCGGAACGAGGACGTGCGCCTGCTGGCGCCATGCGACGTGCAGGCCATCAAGGCCTGCGGTGTCACGTTTGCCGTCAGTCTGCTTGAACGCGTGATCGAAGAGCAGGCTGGCGGCGACGCCGCCCGGGCCGACAAGCTGCGCAGCGAGCTGCTGGCCACCATCGGCGCGGACCTGTCCAGCATCAGGCCCGGCTCCCCGGACGCGGAAAAGCTGAAGCAGGAATTCATCAGCCGCGGCGCCTGGTCGCAATACATGGAAGTAGGCATCGGCCCGTATGCGGAAGTGTTCTCGAAGTCGCAGCCGATGGCAGCCGTCGGCTTCGGGGCCGACGTGGGCCTGCACCCGGACTCGAAGTGGAACAACCCGGAGCCGGAGATTGTCCTGGCCGTGAACAGCCGCGGCACCGTGGTCGGCGCCACCCTGGGCAACGACGTCAACCTGCGCGATATCGAGGGCCGCAGCGCCCTGCTGCTGGGCAAAGCCAAGGACAACAACGGCTCCTGCGCCATCGGCCCGTTCATTCGCCTGTTCGACAAGAACTTCACCCTCGACACCGTGCGCAATGCGGAAGTGCACCTGACCATCGAAGGCGCGGACGACGGCTTCGTGCTCGACGGCGCGAGCATGATGAAGCAGATCAGCCGCGACCCGCTCGACCTGGTGGGACAGACCTGCGGCAAACACCACCAGTACCCGGACGGCTTCATGCTCTTCCTCGGCACGATGTTCTCGCCGATCAAGGACCGCGACAGCGCCGGCTCCGGCTTCACGCACCACCTGGGCGACCGCGTCACGATCGCGACGCCGGCGCTGGGTGCGCTGATCAATCACGTCCAGCGCAGCGACCAGATCGCGCCATGGACCTTCGGCGTTCGCGCCCTGTACGGCAACCTGGCCCGGCGCGGCCTGGCATCGACAATTGGAGAGAAATAATGAGTGAAGCAAAAACGGCGATGGTCTATGCAACCTACCCTGACCTCGCCGGCAAGCGGGTCGTCGTCACGGGCGGCGGCACCGGCATCGGTTCGGCCATCGTCGACGCGTTCGCCCGCCAGGGCGCGCAGGTCGTTTTCCTCGACATCGCCGACGAAGCGTCGCACGCGCTGGCGACTGGTCTGGCCGGCGCCGAAGGCGTGGGACACGTTCCCCGCTTCATTCACTGCGACCTGACAGACCTGGACGCCGTGGGCAGGACGTTCGCGCAGATTGCCGACGAAATCGGCCCCGTCGAAATCCTGATCAACAACGCCGCCAACGACCACCGCCACAAGGTGCACGAAGTCACGCCGCAGTACTGGAACGACAGCCTGGCCGTGAACCTGCGCCATCAGTTCTTCTGCGCGCAGGCGGTGGCCGGCGGCATGAAGGCGGCCGGCGGCGGCGTGATCCTGAACTTCGGTTCGATCTCGTGGCACCTGGCGCTCGACAGCCTGTCGCTGTACATGACTGCCAAGGCGGCCATCGAAGGCATGACGCGCGGCCTGGCGCGCGACCTCGGCGGCGACGGCATCCGCGTCAACACGATCATTCCCGGCTCCATCAGGACGCCGCGCCAGATGGCCCTGTGGCACTCGCCGGAAGACGAAGCCAATATCCTGGCCGCGCAATGCCTGCACGAGCGCGTGGAAACGGAAGACGTGGCGGCACTGACGCTGTTCCTGGCGTCGAACAACGCCCGCCGCTGCTCCGGCCGCGATTATTTTGTCGACGCGGGATGGTACGGCGCATGAACGCCCAGGCGATCGCGCCAGAATGCATCTGGCCCGTCGGCGCCAAGCTGGGCGAAGGCCCGGTCTGGCATGCGGACGAAGGGGTGCTGTACTTCGTCGACATCAAGGGACGCAAGCTGCACCGCTGCGGCCCCGATGGCGGCAACCGCGAGACGTTCGACATGCCGGACGAAACGGGCTTCGCACTGCCGGTGCGCGGCGGCGGCCTGATTTGCGGCCTGCCTGGCCAGCTGGTACATTACGACCCGGCGCGCGCCACGTTCAAGCCCGTGCTGACGCTGGAAGATCAGCTGCCGGGCAACCGCATGAACGACGCCAGCGTGGCCCCGGACGGCGCGCTGTGGTTCGGCTCCATGGACAACGCCGAGGAAGCGCCGACCGGCGCCCTGTACCGTTTCGACGGCGCGCTGCGCCGCCATGACCACGGCTACGTCATCACCAATGGTCCGGCATTCAGCCCGGATCGCAGGACCTTCTACCACACGGACACGCTGCAGAAACGCGTCTACGCGTTCGACGTCGATGCCGCCGGCGCCCTGTCGAACCGCCGCACGTTCGTCGAAATCGCCGGCAGCGGCTACCCGGACGGCACCAGCGTGGATGCCGACGGCTGCGTGTGGGTCGCGCTGTTCGGCGGCGGCCGCGTGGAGCGTTACTCGCCCGCCGGCGAGCTGCTCGACTTCGTCGTGTTCCCGTGCCCGAACGTGACGAAGATCGCGTTCGGCGGCCCGGACCTGCGCACGGCCTTTGCCACCACCGCCTGGAAAGGCATGAGCGACGAGGAACGCGGGCGCCACCCGCTGGCCGGCGCGCTGTTCGCCTTCCGCGTGCCCGTGCCCGGCCTGCCGGCGCATCAATACATCATGGACAAATTCGCATGAGCGCCGAAAACACCACCCGCCGCTACCGCTCGCAGGACTGGTTCGACAATCCCGACTTCATCGACATGACCGCGCTGTACCTGGAGCGCTTCATGAACTACGGGATCACACCGAGCGAGCTGCGCTCGGGCAAGCCGATCATCGGCATCGCCCAGTCGGGCAGCGACATCAGCCCATGCAACCGCATCCACCTGGAGCTGGCCAGGCGCGTGCGCGACGGCATCCGCGATGCGGGCGGCATTCCGATGGAATTCCCGCTGCATCCGATCTTCGAGAACTGCCGCCGCCCCACCGCCGCCATCGACCGCAACCTGGCCTATATGGGACTGGTGGAAATCCTGCACGGCTACCCCATCGACGCCGTCGTGCTGACGACCGGCTGCGACAAGACGACGCCGGCGCAGATCATGGCCGCGTCCACCGTGGACATTCCCGCCATCGTGCTGTCCGGCGGCCCGATGCTGGACGGCTGGCTCGATGGTGAACTGGTCGGTTCCGGCGCCGCCATCTGGAAGGGGCGGCGCCGCCTGGCCGCGGGCGAGATCGACAATGAGAAATTCCTGCAGATTGCCGCCGCTTCGGCGCCGTCCGCCGGGCACTGCAACACGATGGGCACGGCGTCGACGATGAACGCCATCGCCGAAGCGCTGGGCATGTCGCTGACCGGCTGCTCCGCCATTCCCGCGCCGTACCGCGAACGGGGCCAGATGGCCTACGAGACGGGCCGGCGCATCGTCGAACTGGCGAAGCTGGACGTCAAGCCATCCGATATCCTGTCGCGCGACGCGTTCCTGGATGCGATCGTCGTCAACGCGGCCATCGGCGGCTCCACCAACGCCCAGCAGCACATCATCGCCATGGCGCGCCATGCCGGCGTCGAGCTGCGGCTGGAAGACTGGATGGAATACGGCCACGACGTGCCGCTGCTGCTGAACATGCAGCCTTCGGGCAAATACCTGGGCGAGCGCTTCCACCGCGCCGGCGGCGTGCCCGCCGTGATGTGGGAGCTGCTGCAGGCCGGCAAGCTGCGCGCCGACCGCCCCACCGTCACCGGCAGGACGATGGCGGCGAACCTGGAAGGCCACGAAAGCGTCGACCGCGAGATGATCGCGCCGTTCGACCAGCCGCTGAAAACGGCTGCGGGCTTCTTTGTCCTGAAGGGCAACCTGTTCGACTTCGCGATCATGAAGACGTCCGTCATCTCGCCGGAGTTCCGCGCCCGCTACCTGTCCAAGCCCGGGCAGGAAAACGTGTTCGAATGCCGCGCCATCGTGTTCGACGGTTCCGGCGACTACCACGCCCGCATCAACGACCCGAGCCTGAACATCGACGAGGATTGCATCCTCGTCATCCGTGGCGCGGGTCCCATCGGCTGGCCCGGCTCCGCCGAAGTGGTCAACATGCAGCCGCCCGATGCGCTGATCAGGCGTGGCGTGAAGAACCTGCCGACCCTGGGCGACGGCCGCCAGTCCGGCACGTCGGACAGCCCATCGATTCTGAACGCGTCGCCGGAAGCGGCGGTGGGGGGCGGCCTGGCGTACATCCGTACCGGCGACACGGTCCGCATCGACCTGAACGCAGGCACGTGCGACATGCTGGTCGACGACGCGGAGCTGGCGCGCCGCAAGGAAGAAGGCATTCCGCCCGTACCGCCAAGCCAGACGCCGTGGCAGGAAATCTACCGTGCTACCGTGGGCCAGATGCACACGGGCGCCTGCATGGAGCTGGCCGTCGAATACCGCGGCGTCGCCAATGTCATGCCGCGGCATAATCACTAGAAGGTAACCACCAGAGAAGCACTATTCACCAGGCAGACAACCATCATCCACCCCAAGAACAAGAGGCCGCAAAGGCCCTTAACCAGGAGACTGTATGAACAAGCTGTTGAAAACCGCCGTTGTCGGCGCCCTGCTCGCCCTGTCCTGCGGCGCCGCCCACGCGGACGCCAAGAATCCCAAGATCGGTTTTTCCATTGACGACCTGCGCCTGGAACGCTGGGTGCGCGACCGCGACTTCTTTACGGCCGAGGCCACGAAGCTGGGCGCGAAAGTGTACGTCCAGTCGGCCGACGCCAACGAGCAGCGCCAGATCTCCCAGATCGAGAACCTGATTTCGCGCGGCGTGGACGTGCTGGTCATCGTGCCGTACAACGCGACGGTACTGAACAACGCCGTGCGCGAAGCGAAAAAGGCGAAAATCAAGGTGGTGTCGTACGACCGCCTGATCCTGAACGCCGACATCGACGCCTATATCTCGTTCGACAACGAGAAGGTGGGCGAGATGCAGGCGCAGGGTGTCGTGGCGGCCAAACCGAAGGGTAACTATTACCTGCTGGGCGGCGCGCCGACCGACAACAACGCCAAGCTGCTGCGCGAAGGCCAGATGAAGGTGCTGCAGCCGCTGGTCGACAAGGGCGACATCAAAATCGTCGGCAAGCAATGGGTCAAGGACTGGAGCGCTTCCGAGGCCATGTCCATCGTCGAGAACGCGCTGACGGCCAACAACAACAAGATCGACGCGATCGTCGCCTCCAACGACGGCACCGCGGGCGGCGCCATCCAGGCGCTGACGGCGCAGAAGCTGGCCGGCAAGGTGCCGGTGTCCGGCCAGGATGCCGATATCGCCGCCGTCAAGCGCGTCATCGCCGGCACGCAGACGCTGACCGTCTACAAGCCGCTCAAGCTGATCGCCAGCGAGGCGGCCAAGCTGTCGATCCAGCTGGTGCGCAACGAGAAGCCGGCCTACAACGCGCAGTACAACAATGGCCTGAAACAGGTCAGCACCCTGCTGCTCAAACCCATCCCCCTCACGAAAGCCAATGTGCAGACGCTGGTGGACGACGGGTTCTACACGAAAGCCCAGCTGAGCGCCAACTGACAGGACAACGCATGAACGAGTATCTGCTCGAAATGAGGAACATCGTCAAGCAGTTCGGCGGTGTGCGGGCATTGAACGGCATCGACATCAGGGTCAAGGCCGGCGAATGCGTCGGCCTGTGTGGCGAGAACGGCGCCGGCAAGTCGACGCTGATGAAGGTGCTGTCCGGCGTCTACCCGCACGGCACCTATGACGGCGAGATTTTCTGGCAGGGCAAACCGTTGAAGGCGACGTCGATCCGCGAGACGGAGGCGGCCGGCATCGTCATCATCCACCAGGAGCTGATGCTGGTGCCGGAGCTGTCGGTGACGGAGAATCTGTTCCTCGGTAACGAGATCAGGCTGCCCGGCGGACGGATGGACTACGACGCGATGAACCGCCGCGCCGTGGAACTGCTGGCCGAACTGAATATCCGCGACGTCAACGTCGTGCTGCCCGTCAAGCAGTATGGCGGCGGCCACCAGCAGCTGATCGAGATCGCCAAGGCGCTCAACAAGAACGCCAGGCTGCTGATCCTGGACGAGCCGTCGTCGTCGCTGACGTCGTCGGAAATCGCCGTCCTGCTCGACATCATGCGCTCGCTCAAGGCCAAGGGCGTCACGTGCATCTACATCTCGCACAAGTTGGATGAGATCGCGGCGATCTGCGACACGATCGTGACGATCCGCGACGGCCAGCATATCGCCACCACGCCGATGCGCGAGATGAGCGTGGAGCGCATCATCTCGCAGATGGTGGGCCGCGAGATGAACCAGCTGTATCCGAAGCATGAACATGCGCTGGGCGAGGTCGTGTTCGAGGCGCGCAACGTGACGTGCTGGGATCCGGACAACCCGCAGCGCAAGCGGGTCGACAACGTGTCGTTCAACCTGCGCCGTGGCGAGATCCTTGGCATCGCCGGCCTGGTGGGCGCCGGCCGCACGGAACTGGTCTCGGCCATCTTCGGCGCCTATAACGGGCCGTACGAGGCGGAAGTCCTGCTCGAAGGCCAGCGGCTCGATACGGGCACGCCCCTGAAGGCCATCCGCAACGGCCTGGCGATGGTGCCGGAGGACCGCAAGCACCACGGCATCGTGCCGGACCTGACGGTCGGCCAGAACATGACGATGGCGGTGCTGCGCGACTTCGCGCACGCGACCCGCATCGATGCCGAGGCAGAGCTGCGCACGGTGCGCGAGGAAGTCAAGCGCCTGAAGCTCAAGACGGCCAGCCCGTTCCTTTCGATCACAAGCCTGTCCGGCGGCAACCAGCAGAAGGCCGTGCTGTCGAAGATGCTGCTGACGCGCCCGAAGATCCTGATCCTGGACGAGCCCACGCGCGGCGTCGACGTGGGCGCCAAGTTCGAGATCTACCAGCTGATGTTCGACCTTGCCAGACAGGGCATGTCGATCATCATGGTGTCGTCCGAGCTGCAGGAAGTGCTGGGCATCTCAGACCGCGTGCTCGTGATCGGCGAAGGAAAACTGCGCGGCGACTTCGTCAACGACAACCTGACGCAGGAAACGCTGCTGACCGCGGCAATCACCCACTGACCCTCCATTCCCATGCAAAGCAACCAACTCAAAAAGCTGTTTACGCAATATAAGATGCTGGCGCTCCTGATCGCCATCGCGCTGATCTGGGGCTTCTTCACATGGAAGACGGAAGGCGGCTTCATCACGCCGCGCAATATGTCGAACCTGATGCGCCAGATGGCCATCACCGGCATCGTCGCCTGTGGCATGTCGCTTGTCATCATCGCCGGCGAGATCGACCTGTCGGTCGGCTCGCTGCTGGGCCTCCTGGGCGGCATTGCCGCCGTGCTGGACGTCACGCACGGCATGTCGCTGCCCATCAACCTGCTGATCGTTCTTGGCGTCGGCTTGTTCATCGGCCTGTTCAACGGCTACCTGACGGCCTACCTGCACATCCCTTCGTTCATTGTCGGCCTCGGCGGCATGCTGGCCTACCGCGGCATCGTGCTGGGCGTGACGGGCGGCGTGACGGTGGCGCCCGTGTCGCCGGAGCTGGTGCACCTGGGCCAGGGCTACCTGGCGCCGCAACTGGGCCTGCTGCTGGGCGTCGTGCTGTTTGGTGTGGCGGTGTTCCTGACGTGGCGCCAGCGCGCCAGCCGCGCCAGGCACGGGCTGGAGCAGGCACCCATCTGGCGCGACGCGCTGCGCCTGGTCCTGATCGCCGCCGTGCTGGCGGGCTTCGTCACGACGCTGAACAGCTACGAAGGCATTCCGCTGCCCGTGCTGCTGCTGCTCGCGCTGCTGGCCGTCTTCACGTACATGACGACGCAGACCGTGTTCGGCCGCCGCATCTATGCCGTCGGCTCGAACATGGAAGCGACACGCCTGTCCGGCATCAACGTCAAGGCCGTCAAGCTGTGGATCTTCGGGATCATGGGGCTGATGTGCGCCCTGGCCGGCGTGATCAACACGGCCCGCCTGGCGGCGGGTTCGCCGTCGGCCGGCATGTCCGGCGAACTCGATGCCATTGCCGCCTGCTTCATCGGCGGCACGTCGATGCGCGGCGGCTCGGGCACCGTGTACGGCGCGCTGATCGGCGCGCTGGTGATGGCCAGCCTGGATAACGGCATGTCGATGCTGGACGTCGATACCTACTGGCAGATGATCGTCAAGGGCTTCATCCTGACGCTGGCAGTCTGGGTGGACGTGGCGACACGCGCCGGCAAGCGCTGAAAATAAAACGGAGGAGACAAGATGACTGACAAGACCAACCCCGAACGCCGGCAGTTCCTCACTTCCATGACGGGCCTGGCGGCCATCGCATCGGCGCCCACGCTCGCGCTGGCCGCCACCGATGCGCCCCCGCCGTACAAGGACCCGGCCGCGCCGGTGCCGAAACGCGTCGACGACCTGTTGAAGCGCATGACGCTGGAGGAAAAGATCGCGCAGATGGACTGCGTCTGGCAAGAGAAGAACCTGATCGAGGAAGCCAACGGCGACTTCGCACCGGCCAAGGCGTCGCAGCGGTATCCGCACGGCCTGGGCATGATGGCGCGGCCGTCCGACCGCCAGGGGCAGGCCAGCGCGGACAGCGCCAAGCCCGGCGGCGCCGGCGACAGCGGTGCCCGCGCCAACCGCACCGCGCTGGAAACGGCCACGTACGTGAACGCCGTACAGAAGTGGGCGGTCGAGCAGACGCGCCTGGGCATCCCGCTGTTCATGCACGAGGAAGCGCTGCACGGCTATGTGGCGAAGGACGCGACGTCGTTCCCGCAGGCGATCGGCCTGGCATCGAGTTTCGATCCCGCGCTGGCGCAGAAGGTGTTTTCCGTCGCCGCGCGCGAGATGCGTGCGCGCGGCGCCAATTTCGCCCTGGCGCCGGTCGTGGACGTGGCGCGCGAACCGCGCTGGGGCCGCATCGAGGAAACCTATGGCGAAGACCCGTTCCTGTGCGGCGAGATGGGCAAGGCCGCGGTACTCGGCTTCTCCGGCACGGACCGCAAGCTGGCAAAGGACAAGGTGCTGGCCACGCTGAAGCACATGACGGGCCATGGCCAGCCGGAATCGGGCACGAATATCGGGCCGGCCGAAGTGTCGGAGCGCACCTTGCGCGAGGAATTCTTCCCGCCGTTCGAGAAGCTCGTGCGCGAGACGCCAGTGGCCGCCATCATGCCGTCATATAACGAGATCGGCGGCGTGCCATCGCATGCCAACCGCTGGCTTCTGAACAAGGTATGCCGTCAGGAGTGGGGTTCAAGGGCGTCATGGTGTCGGATTACTTCGGCATCAAGGAGCTCGTCACGCGCCATCGCCTGGCGGACACGCCGAAGGACGCGGCGCTGTACGCGATCAGGGCCGGTGTCGACATCGAGACGCCGGACGGCCACGGCTACCGCGAGCTGGCGCAGCTGGTCAGGGAAGGCAAGGTCAAGGTCGCGGAGATCGACACCATGGTGCGCCGCATCCTGGAACTGAAATTCAACGCGGGCCTGTTCGAACAGCCGTACGTGGACGCGCAGGCAGCGGACGGGCTGACGGCAACGGCGGATGCCGTCGCCCTCGCCCGCGAAGCTGCCGTGCGTTCCGTCGTGCTGCTGAAAAACGACAAGGGCCTGCTGCCTTTGAACAGCAAGAAGGTCGGCAAGCTGCTGCTGCTTGGCACCCACGCGAAAGACACGCCCATCGGCGGCTATTCGGACGTGCCGCGCCACGTGGTGTCGATTCACGACGCGCTGCAGGCCGAAGCAAAGGCGCAGGGCTTCGGCTTCGATTACCGCGAAGCCGTGCGCATCACCGAGGAACGCATCTGGGGCAAGGACGAGATCAAGTTCACCCCGCCGGAGGTCAACGCGCGGCTGATCGCGGAGGCCGTGGCGGCGGCGAAGAACGCCGACACCATCGTCATGGTCCTGGGCGACAACGAGCAGACCAGCCGCGAGGCGTGGGCGGACAACCACCTGGGCGACCGCAACAGCCTGGACCTGATGGGCCAGCAGAACGAGCTGGCAAACGCCATCTTCGCGCTGGGCAAACCGACGGTCGTGTTCTTGCTGAACGGCCGTCCATTGTCGGTCAACCTGCTGGCGCAGCGCGCCGACGCGCTGGTCGAAGGCTGGTACCTGGGCCAGGAAACGGGCCACGCCGCCGCGGACATCCTGTTCGGCCGGGCCAACCCGGGCGGCAAGCTGCCCGTGTCGATTGCCCGCGACGTGGGCCAGCTGCCGATCTTCTACAACCACAAGCCCTCGGCCCGGCGCGGCTATATCGACGGCAGCACCAAGCCTTTGTTCCCGTTCGGCTTTGGCCTCAGCTACACGAAGTTCGACATCGCCGCGCCGCGCCTGAAGAAATCGTCGATCGGCCTGGCCGACAGCACGCAGGTAGAAGTGGACGTGACGAACGTGGGACCGGTCAGGGGCGACGAAGTCGTGCAGCTGTACATCCGCGACGACGTCTCGTCCGTGACGCGCCCCGTGCTGGAGCTGAAGGGCTTCCAGCGCGTGACGCTGAACCCCGGCGAGAAGAGGACGCTCGTCTTCGATATCCGGCCGAGCGACCTGTGGTTCTTCAATGTGGACATGAAGCGCGTCGTCGAACCGGGCAGCTTCACGATCCATGTGGGGCCGGACAGCGTGGACCTGAAGTCCGTCAAGCTGATGGTCGGCTGAGAAACCCCGCTTTCGCCTTTACGCGAGGCGGAAGGTACTGACGATGGCCGCCAGGTTCTTCGCCTGCGCGGCCATCGAATCGGCGGCCGCCGTCACCTCTTCCACCAGCGCGGCATTGCGCTGCGTGGCCTCGTCCATCTGGCCGACCGCCTCGTTGACCTGACCGATGCCGCGGCTCTGCTCTTCACCGGCGAGCGCGATCTCTCCCATGATGCCCGTGACACGGCGTACGCTGGCGACGACTTCGTTCATCGTGCCGCCCGCGGCGTCGACGAGACGCGTGCCCGCATCCACGCGCTGCACCGAGTCGTCGATCAGTTCCTTGATTTCTTTTGCAGCCGAGGCGCTGCGGTGTGCCAGGTTGCGCACTTCCGAGGCGACAACGGCAAAGCCGCGTCCCTGTTCGCCGGCGCGCGCCGCTTCCACCGCCGCGTTCAGCGCCAGGATGTTGGTCTGGAACGCGATGCCGTCGATGACGCCGATGATGTTGACGATACGCCTGGCGGCGTCGCTGATCGAGTCCATGCAGCCGACAACTTCCGCCACCACCTGGCCGCCCTTCACGGCGACCTCGGAGGCCGTATTGGCCAGCGCGTTCGCCTGGCGCACGTTCTCCGAATTGAGGCCCACGGTGGAAGTCAGTTCTTCCATCGCGGCCGCCGTTTCCTCGAGCGAACTGGCCTGCTCCTCCGTGCGCGTCGACAGATCCATATTACCGGCGGCGATTTCCGCCGATGCCGTCTCGATGACGTCGGTGCCCGAGCGGACCTGCTGCACCAGGCCCGCCAGGCTGTCGCGCATCGAACGCATCGCGAACAGCAGGCTGGCGTTGTCGTCCGTGCGGTCCAGTTCAATGGGTTGGGAGAGGTCGCCGGCCGCGATCGACGATGCGATCGACGCCGCATAAGCCGGTTCGCCACCCAGTTGACGCATGATGGTGCGGGTGATCGCCAGCGCGACGCCGATGGCGATCAGCACCGCTGCGGCCGCGAACGCGATGCTGTACGTCTCGATCGCGCCCGTGCGCGCGGCCAGTTCGACCTTGGCGTCGGCGACCGTGGTTTCCTTGGCCTTGCGCAGTTCCAGGATGTGGCCGCGGATCTTGCGCCAGACCGGGGTTTCCTTCGCGTTCAGCGTGGCGATGGCGGTCGGCTGGTCGGGCACCGCCAGCTTGACAATCTCGTCCTGCAGGCCGCTTTGCTGCGCATGCAGGTCCTTGATGTCGGCCAGGATTTTCGACGCCGCCGCGTCATCGCCGGACAGCTGCTCGGCCCTGGCGAGCGCTTCACGGAAATCCTTGCGCGCCGTCGCCAGATTCTTGTAGCCCTGCTGGTTCTGCGGCGACAGGATGATATTGCGCAGCGCCTGGCCCATTTGCAGGCCCTGCGCATACAGCGCATCGCTGACGCTGAGGAAGGCCTGGTCGCGGTCGATGAAGGTATTGAAGCTTTCCTTGGCCGAGCGCATGCCGATCAGCGCGGTGGTGATGGCGACGATGAACACCACCAGAACTGCACCGAAGGCGGCCAGCATTTTTGTCCGTAATTTCACGATAATTCCCAAGAACTGTTAAACACATATGTGATAACTGTGAATATTGCCTTAAGGAATGGTCTGTGAATATGAAAACATGCGATTGATGAACTTGCGTGCAACAATCCGAGGCATGTACACAACAGCTTGATTACAAAGAATATTTTTAATGAAACGGGCCCGCCGAAAGCGGCTCGGTGCAGAGCACGCGGAGGCCGCAGACACAGCAGTCTGCTCTGCCGCCGCCTGTCACAGCCCTGTTCTCCAGCAGCGCAGCGTTGGCGGGCAGGATGCCGGAGACCACGATGCGTAGGCAAACAAAAAGGCCCGCTGCAACAGCGGGCCCATTCCGGCATCGGCGCTTACTTCTCCGGAGACAAATGCCCCAGCGCATACGTCAGATGCTGCCACCAGTGCTCGCGCGAACGCACGGTCAGCAGGCACGTCTTGTCCACTTCTTCCTTGAAGACGCGGTCCTGGCATTGCTTCGTCATCAGCGCGTTGCGCTGGTTCTCCGCGTTGACCAGTGCCGCGCCGAACCACGCCAGCAGCAGGGCCAGCACCACGACCAGGCTCCAGCCCAGGTGGTTGACGTTGCTGGCGCTGAACAGCCGCTTCTCGTCCGGCGCCAGCGCATCGTACATCTGCATGACGTCTTTTTCCCGCTCGCTCATGGTGCCGCTCCTTCCTGCTTATTTCTTCTCTGCCGCGACCTTCGCCACCAGCGCGTCCAGCACGGCCAGCGTGTTCTTGCCGGCCTGCAGTTCGGGCATGTTCGGTGCGCCCGCGATGGTTGGCGACGTGACGTAACGCCCGTCGACGACGATCGTCGGCGCGCTCTCGACCTTGTAGGCGCCGATGGTGGCGCTCAGCCGCTTCAGTTTGGTCAGCACGCCGAACGAGTTGAAGAACTGCTGGTACTTGGCCTTGTCGATGCCGTTCTTGACGAGGAAGTCCAGGATCTGCTCGTCGCTGCGGTAGATACGATCGCGCTGCACGTGGATCGCGTTAAAGAACTTCGGATGGAACTGCTCGGCCTGACCCATCGCTTCCAGCGTGAGGTAGGCGTGCGCCAGCGGGTCCTTCTCGCCGCCGGCCGGGAAGTGCAGGCGGCGGAAGGCGATCTTGTCGCCCTGCTTCTTCACCCATTCCGACAGCATCGGGTCCAGTGTATTGCAGTGCGGGCACGTGTACATGAAGAATTCGATGACCTCGACCTTCTTGCCCGTGTCGGAGCGCACGGGCTGTGCCAGCGTCTGGTAGCCGGCGCCGTCGCGGATCTCGGCGGCGCGGGAGGTGGCGGTAAATGCCAGCAGGGCGGTGGCGGCAAGCATGAGGCGCAGAAAACGCATGATCTTCCTTCTTGTCTGGTTGCGGAAAACGGCCATCGGGAAGGGCTGCCCTCCCGACGGTAAACGCCGCGAGATTACCACCTTTTGGCGCCCCGGTTCACCCCCGCGGCGAAATTAAGGCGGGTTTAAGCCCCGGCGGTCCCGTGTGCACGGCACGCCACAACAGCGGGGCAAACCGTTATAGTGACAGCATCGCTACCTCGACAGGTGCACCATGCCGCCTTGCCGTTCGCTCAAGATCCTTGCCGCTGCCGCGCTGGCCGCGCTGGCTGTCCATGCGGCCACCGCCGCGCCGCCAACGCCTGACGATATCCCGATGGCGCCGGCCAATGCCGCCGCCGTGCGCACGCCCAGCGCGCCGAACGCCTGGGGCGGCCCGCGCACCGGGACCGAGGCTACACTGTCCGACCGCGTCGCCAGTTACCGGATCGACGCCACCCTTGACCCGATCCGCCACACCGTCGAGGCGCGCCAGCAGCTCACGTGGCGCAACCGCAGCGACCGGCCGGTGCGCAGCGTCTATCTGCACCTGTACCTGAATGCGCACCGCAACGAGAACAGCACGTTCTATACGGAAGAACGGCATGGCGGCGAAGGATTCCGCTCGGGGCTGGACGCGGGGGACGAGAAATACGGCTACACGGAGCTGCGCTCGGTCACCCAGAACGGGCGCAAGGTGCCGTGGACATTCGTGCAACCCGATGGCGGACCGGCCACGGACCGCACGGTGGTGCGCTTCGACCTGCCCGAGCCCGTGGCGGCGGGCGCCAGCACGACGCTCGATATCGCTTTCTTCGACCAGCTGCCGCGCGTGACGGTGCGCACGGGTTACTTCGATACCTTCCACCTGGTGGCGCAATGGTTTCCCAAGATCGCCGTGCTGGAACTGCCGGGCGAACGGGGCGCCACGACGGTGCGCTGGAATGCCCACGAGTATCATGCCGAGTCGGAGTACTACGCGGACTTCGGTCATTACGATGTGCGTCTGACGGTACCGAAGGGCTATACGGTCGGCGCGACGGGCGAGCCGCAGGGCGCGCCCGTCGAGAAGAACGGCCTTGTCACGCATCGCTTCGTGCAGGGCGACGTGCACGATTTCGCCTGGACGGCGGACAGCCGCACGGCCCCGCCGCTGCGCGCCACGTACAAGGGCGCGGCCGGCCACGCGGTGCAGGTCACCGTGCTGTTCCCGCCCGAGTACCGCTCCAATGCGGCGCCCGTGCTGAAGGCCACGCTCGATTCGCTGGCGTACTTCGAACGCACGCTGGGCCCCTACCCTTACCGCGCCGTCACGGCGGTGATCCCGCCGTTCAACGGGCGCGAAGCCAGCGGCATGGAATACCCCACGTTCTTCACGGCCGACAGCGTGCCCGACCCGGCACCCGGCACGATGGGGGAGATGACGCTGGACTTCGTCACCATCCATGAATTCGGCCACGGCTATTTCCACGGCATCCTGGCCAGCAACGAGTTCGAGGAACCGATACTGGACGAAGGCCTCAACGAATTCTGGGACCAGCGCATGCTGCGGGCGCGCGGGCAGCGGCTCTATGCGACCAATTCGCTGCTGCGCCGCCTCGGCTTCGCGCCCGCCTTCGACGTGTTCGGCTTCGAGCGCATCGGCCTGTCGCTGGACGAGCCGGCCGACCCATTGGGTGAAAACGCCTGGGGACGGCTGGAAGGCGTCGGCCCCGTGTACGCGCGCACGGCGCTGATGCTGCACGACCTGGAGGCGCAGCTGGGCAAGGACACGATGGAGCGGGCGATGCGCGAATACTACCGCCGGTGGCAATTCCGTCACCCCAGCACCGCGGATCTGCGCGCAACGCTGGCGGAGGTCAGCGGCCGCGCGGACCTCGTCAACACGGTGTTCGAGCAGCAGGTCTACGCGACCCAGGCGGTGGACGATCGCATTGCCGACTTCACCAGCGAAGAAGTGGTACCGCAGCCGGGCTGGGAGCTGGTGGGCGGCAGGTACGTGAACGTCACGCTGGAGCAGGCCGACGAGCGCGCGGAAGCGGCGCGGAAGCGGTGGCGCAAGGCGAACCCGGATGCGCGCGACGGCACGGGGCCGTACCCGTATCGCACCGCCGTCGTGCTGCGCCGGCGCGGCGCGGCGGTGCCGCAGACGCTGGTCGTCACGTTTGCCGACGGCAGCCGCGAGACGGTGCAGTGGAACGGTGCCGAAAAGTGGCGCCGCTTCGAATGGGTACGGCCGGCGCAGGCGATTTCGGCGCAGCTGGACCCCGACCGCCGGCACCTGCTCGATGCGAACAAGCTCGATGACGGCCGCACCCTGGCGCCGGACACCAGCGCGACCCGGCGCTGGACGCTGGACTTCGGCACCATCGTACAGACCTTACTGGCCCTGCTGGCGACCGTATGACATCGATCCTGAGCCTGTCCGCCCGCGCCGCGCTGCAGTGGCGCCTGTTGCTGCTGTGGGCCGCGTGCGTGCTGCTGCCTACCCTGCTGCTGGCCATACCCGTCTACAGCCTGCTGGCGGGACAACTGGACTATTCGACGCATGCGCCGGCGCTGGCACGCGCCCTCGACATCGTCGCCCTCGGCGACCTGGCGACGGTGCTGGGGCGACAGATGCCCGCCATCGGCACGGCGGGCTTCGGCGCGCTGGCGCTGACGTTGGCGTTGTCGCCGTTGCTGTCGGGTGCCGTCGTCGCCGCGGCGCGCGCGCCGGACCAGTTGCGTTTCAGAGCGCTGCTGGCCGGCGCGCTGGCCGAGTATCCGCGCATGGCCCGCATGCTGTGCTGGGCGGTGGTGCCGCTGGGCGCGGCCGTTTTTCTCGGCATGTGGCTGCTGGACATGGCCCGGGCCCACGGCCGCACGGTGATACTACCGGAGGACGCGCGCAATGCCACGCTCGCGGCCGGCGCGGCGGCGGCGCTGCTGGTCCTGTTGGTCAACCTGACGCTGGACGCGGGGCGTGCCGCACTGGCAACCGACCGCCGCCGCACGTCGGCGGTGGCCGGGTGGTGGCGCGGCCTTGGGTTGCTGGCGCAGCGGCCCGGACCCGTGCTGAGCGCCTATGCGCTGTTCACGGTAGCGGGGCTGGTACTGGCGGCCTCGCTGGCGCTGGGCCGGCTGCAGGTGCCGCCGGTGGGACCGGTGCAGCTGATCGCCGCGCTACTGCTGACGCAGCTGATTGCGCTGGTGATCGGCTGGATGCGCGTGGCGCGGCTGTTTGCGCTGGTGCGGGTGGCGATGCTGGTGCGCTGACCCGGCAAATCGAACGTCAGTATCGATATTCTGGCCGTTGTGGTGGCATGCCGCGCTGCCATATAGTGCGTATCGACGAACGACGAGCACGGAGAACAAATGCCTCAGCTACCCACTTACTTCCTGTCGCATGGCGGCGGCCCATGGCCGTGGATGCGCGAACAGTTCGGCCAGGCGTACGATGCGCTCGATGCATCGCTGCGCGACATCGTGCGCCAGATCGGCGGCAAGCCGAAGGCCGCCGCGACTTCATGATCTCGTCCGGCACGCGGCCGCCGATGATCTACGACTACGGCGGCTTCCCGCCGCATACCTACGCGATCCGGTATGACGCGCCGGGCGAACCGGCGCTGGCCGCGCGCGTACAGGCGCTGTTGCGGGAGGCGGGCCACGGGGCCGTGCTGGACGATGCACGCGGCTTCGATCACGGCACGTTTTCCGCGCTGTACCCGGTGTTTCCCGAGGCGGACGTGCCAATCGTGCAGCTGTCGCTGCGGCATGGACTCGATCCGGCAGAGCACGTGGCGGTCGGCCGCGCGCTGGCCGCGTTGCGCAGCGAGGGTGTACTGATCGTCGGCAGTGGCCTCAGTTACCACAACCTGCGCGCGTTCAATGGGGCGGGCGCCGCGGCGTCGCATGCGTTCGACGCCTGGCTGCGCGCGGCGATGGCTTTGCCGCCGCAGGAGCGCACGGCGGCCTTACTGGAATGGGAGCGGGCACCGGCCGCGCGCCAGGCGCATCCGCGCGAGGAACACCTGCTGCCGCTGATGGTGGCGCTGGGCGCGGCGGAGGACGATGCTGCAACCGTCGTCTATCACGAAGAGGATTTCTTCGGGGCCTTGGCGGTGTCGAGTTTCAGGTTCGGGTAGACTGCGGCAGTAGCCGGCCGCCGGCGGAGCCAAAAACCGGGGTCAGTCCTCCGATCAAGCCGCAGGCGGGCGCTGACCGGACCACTTGCCGGGGGCAGACCCCTATCAGGTTCCTCGCTTGCCGCGCATCTTCTCGGCTTCCTTCTCGGCGGCCTTGATGGCGGCCTTCTCGGCCTTGATGCGCTCGGCCTCCCGGTACTCGGCCAGCGCTGCGGCGCGCGTTTCCGGCGTCTCCAGCGAGATGCGACCCAGCGCGCCGCTGCGGTAGTCCTGCAGCAGCATGTGCGACGCCTTTTCGAAATCCCAGTCGCCGCCGCGCATGCGGTAGCCGCGCTTCTGCGCCAGCCCTTCCACGACGGCGATGCCGTCCATGCCGTCCAGGCTCTTGAAGCCGTAGCGCGCCTGCACCAGTTGCGGATAGCGGCGCAGCAGCTCCTCGGCCAGCCAGGTTGCCACTTCTTCCTCAATCAGCGCATTGGCGCCGATGGCGTGGCTGGCGGCCAGCGCCAGCCCGTCGCTCGGCATTTCGATCTTCGGCCACAATAAACCTGGCGTGTCGATGATGGCCGTGTTCAGGTCCAGGTAGATTTTCTGTTGCGTTTTGGTGACAGCCGGCTCGTCGCCCACCTTGGCGACGCGGCGCTTCAAGAGCGCGTTCATCAACGTCGATTTGCCGACGTTGGGAATGCCCATGATCATCATGCGCAGCGGCTTGGTCGCCACGCCGCGATGCGGCGCCAGCGCGCGGGCCTTGTCAATGACTTTCGCCACGTCCGCCGGCTTCTTGGTCGTCATCGCATAGGCCGTCACGCTGCTGTCCTGCTCGAAGTGGCGCACCCACGCCGCCGTGGCGTCCGGGTCCGCCAGGTCGATCTTGTTGAGGATCTTCAGGCATGGCTTCGCACGGAACTTGCGCAGTTCCTCCACCAGCGGATTGCAGCTGGCGGCGGGCAGGCGGGCATCGACTACTTCGATGACGACGTCGACGTCCGCCATCTGTTCCGCCGCCTTTTTCTTGGCGGCGTTCATATGCCCGGGGAACCATTGGATAGCCATGCTCTTGCCTTCAGAATCGTTGGAACAATCCGCTATTTTACCGAGGAAACCGCACAGCGCCTATTTTCTCGGCAGCAAGTCGCTGGTACCATTGCCCTTTGCCTGTCCGCTCTTCGCCCCATGAAACGCCAACTCCTCGCCTTCCTGCTTGCCGCCCACGCGTGCGCCAATGCCGCCCCCGTCGTCGAAGTGGCCGGCATACGCGATCCGGAACTGAAAGCCTATCGCACGATGGTCAAGGGACTGGACGCGTTCGAGCAGGAGCGCGCGCACGCGCCGCAGGGGGTACTGCGTTTCCTGCTGCGCCCCGGCGCGGGCGAATCGCTGGAAGGCCTGACGTTGAAGATCAGCGGCGACAAGGTGACGGTGCCCGTGGAGCTGGCGGCGGACGGCGGCTTCGTGCTGCCGCGCAGCGCGGCGGCGCTGGAGGATCGGGCGGAACTGGTGCTGAACAAGAAACGCAATTCGTTCCGCTGGCGGCCGGAGGTGCGCAGTCCAGGCGTGCCGGCCGGCGCGCGCCGGCTGGGCGACCTGCGCCTGCAATGCGCCGTGCAGTGGGCTATCGACCGGGAAGCGCTGACACCGCAGGCGCGCGGCGCCCTCGATGCGAGCGGCGGACCATGTCATTCGCCGCTGGCGCATACCGGCTTCGAAGCGCCACAGCCGCTGCGGGCCGCGTGGCTGCGCGAGGGCTCGCGGCGCGAGGCGCTGCCCGTCAACCGGCAGCGCAACCGCACGTTCACGCCGCCGCTGGCCGATGGCGGGTGGGGCGACGACGCGGTGGTGGAATTCGATTATTCGACGATCAACTGAGGCGTTCGGGCACTGGCACCTTCAGGTCGGTCCGCCGCGCGGCCAGTCCCCGGCGTTCAGATCTCCGCCAGCGCCTTCACATGCGCCACCACGCTGCGCCCCAGCGCGGACAGGTTGTAACCGCCCTCCAGGCAACTGACGATGCGCCCCCTGGCGTGCTTCTTCGCCACCGCCATCAGCTGCTCCGTCATCCACGCGTAATCCGCTTCGACGAGGCCCATGCCGCCCAGGTCGTCCTCGCGGTGCGCATCGAAGCCCGCCGAAATGAAAATCATCTCCGGCTTGAACGAGTGCAGCGCCGGCAGCCATTTGTCCAGCACCAGCTGGCGTACCACATCGCCCTTCGTGTACGCGGGCACCGGCACGTTGATGCGGTTCGGCGTGATCGGCAGCGCGTCCACATACGGGTAGTACGGGTGCTGGAAGAAGCTGGCCATCAGCACGCGGCGCTCGTCGCGAAACGCTTCCTCGGTGCCGTTGCCGTGATGGACGTCGAAGTCGACGATGGCCACGCGCTTCAGGCCGCGCCCGTCCAGCGCATGGCGCGCCGCGATGGCGACGTTGTTGAACAGGCAGAAGCCCATTGGCGCCGATGGCCGCGCATGGTGGCCGGGCGGGCGCACGGAGCAGAATGCGTTGTCGATCTCGCCATCGATGACGGCGTTGGTCGCGGCGACGGCCGCACCGGCGGCGCGCAACGCGGCCTGCCAGCTGTGCCGGTTCAGTGACGTGTCGCCGTCGATCGGATAGTAATCGTCGCCTTCATGCGGCTGGGTCCTGACGATGGCAATCGCATTGGGCGAGTGGTTGCGGGCGATGGCTTCCATGTCGGCCAGCGGCGCTTCGCGGTGCTCGATCAGGTCGTCGATGTGGGAATTGATCAGCTGGTCGGCGATGGCCAGCAGCCGCGCGGGCGATTCGGGGTGCCACTCCCCCATTTCGTGACGCTGGCAATCGGGATGGCTGTAAATGGCTGTCGTCATTTTGCTGTGGTTTGCCCCACTCGTTTCTGTACCGCATGATGGATGGCGCAAGGTAGAATCCCCTGCATCACGGACACCACTATAACAGACACCATGTACGCCAAATTGCACGCCGTCGCGCGCCAGGTGGGGACGGTCATCGTCGGCAAGGACCTGCAGATCCGCCAGGCGCTGACCTGCCTGCTCGCCGGCGGCCATCTGCTGGTGGAGGACGTGCCGGGTGTCGGCAAGACCACGCTGTCGCACGCGCTGGCGATTTCGCTGGGACTGCAATTCAACCGCATCCAGTTCACCAGCGACCTGCTGCCGGCGGACGTCGCGGGCATCTCCATCTACGAGCGTGAAAAGAACGGCTTCGTGTTCCATCCTGGTCCCATCTTCACCCAGGTGCTGCTGGCCGACGAGATCAACCGCGCCACGCCGAAGACGCAATCGGGCCTGCTGGAAGCGATGGAGGAACGCCAGGTGACGGCCGACGGCGTCACGCGAGCGCTGCCGGCGCCATTCTTCGTCATCGCCACGCAGAATCCGACCCACCAGATCGGCACGTTCCCGCTGCCCGAATCGCAGCTGGACCGCTTCCTGATGTGCCTTTCGCTGGGCTACCCCGACGCGGCGGCGGAGCGCGCACTGCTGATGGGCGAGGACCGCCGCGCGCTGCTGAAAACCCTGCCCGCCGCGATGACGCCGGACGAGCTGGCGGCCGCGCAGCGGGGCCTGCGCGACATCCACACATCGGGCGCGCTGATCGACTACATCCAGGCGCTGGCCCAGGCGTCGCGCCAGAACGGCTCGTTCGCGGAGGGACTCAGTCCGCGCGCGGCGCTGGCGCTGGTGCAGGCCGCGCGCGCATGGGCGGCATTGGAAGGGCGCGACCACGTCATTCCCGAGGACGTGCAGGCCGTGCTGGTGCCCGTCTGCGCGCACCGGCTGCGGCCGGTGAAATCGGCGCACGGCGTGGCGCTGGCCAGCCGCGACCTGGTGCTGCGGTTGCAGCAGTCCGTGCCCGTCTAGCGATGTTCAGGCCGGCCGTCCGCAAGCCGGAGCCCAGCGGTGCCGCCGTGCTGACGATGCGCCGGGTCTATGTGCTGCCGACCCGGCCCGGCATGGCGTATGCGGTACTGCTGCTGCTGATGCTGATCGGCGCCATCAACTACACGCTGGGCCTGGGGTTCGCGCTGACGTTTTTCGCCGGCTCGTGCGCCGTGGCGGACATGGTGCTGACCGTCATGAACATGGCGGGTCTGCGGCTGACGGCCGGCCGCGCGCAGCCGGTCTTTGCCGGCGAAGAAGCGCAGTTCGAAGTGCAGCTGCATAACGACGGCACGACCGACCGTCATGCCGTGCGCCTGGGCTTTCATCCGCCTGGCACGCCGCGCACGATGGAGCTGCCGCATGCCGTCGACGTGCCGGCCGGCGCCAGCGCGGCCGTCGTGCTGACGGTGCCGGCGCCGCAGCGGGGCTGGCTGCCGGCGCCGCCCGTGCGCCTGACGACACGCTTCCCGCTTGGCCTCTTCGGCGCCTGGAGCAACTGGCAGCCGGACATGCGCGTGCTGGTCTACCCGTTCCCCGAGGCGGACGCGCCGCCGCTGCCGGTGCGGGGCGCGGCCAGCGCGGAAGGCCACGGCGCCGTGGGCCTGGACAATTTCGCCGGCATCCGCAGCTATCAGCCGGGCGACCCGATGCGGCACCTGGCATGGCGCCAGATCGCGCGCCTCGGCCCCGCCGACGGCGGCCAGCTGGTGACCAAGCATTTCGATGGCGGCGCCGTGGCCGAACTGCTGCTCGATTTCGGCGAACTGCAGCCCATGCTCGATCTCGAACTGCGCCTGGCGCGCATGACGCAGTGGGTGCTCGATGCCGAAGGCCGCGCCCTGCCCTATGCGTTTCGCCTGGGCCACCTGCACTATCCGGCCGCGCTGGGCGACGCCCACCGGGCCGCGTGCCTGCGCGCACTGGCCTTGTACGGCAGGGAGGGCGGCGCATGAAGAACCTGGCCCTTACGCGCGACAAAGCCGATACGCTGCTGCTGGTCGCCGCCGCGTTCATGGTCATTGCGCCCCACTTCGCCCATCTGCCATGGTGGATAAGCGCTACCGTCTGCGTCACGCTGTTCTGGCGCGCGCTGCTGACGTTGCGCGGGCGCCGCCTGCCGCCTGTCTGGCTGCTGCTGCCCATTGCGCTGCTGGCGATTGGCGGCGTGTGGTACTCGTACCGCACGCTGCTGGGGCGCGATCCGGGCGTGGCGATGCTGGCATTGCTGCTGGCGTTCAAGCTGCTGGAAATGCATGCGCGGCGCGACCTGTTCGTCGTGCTGTTCCTCAGCTTCTTCCTGCTGCTGACAAATTTCTTCTACTCGCAGACGATCCTGACGGGGGTGGCGATGGTCGCCACCATCGTCGTGCTGCTGACGGCCCAGATCACGTTCCAGTACACGGGTGCCGTGCCGCCACTGGGCCGGCGCCTGCGCCTGGCCGGCAAGCTGGCCACGCTGGCGGCACCGCTGGCGGCCCTGCTGTTCGTCGGCTTCCCGCGCATCCAGGGACCACTGTGGGGAATGCCCGGCGACGCGCGCGGCCCGCGCACCGGCATCTCCGACTCGATGGCGCCGGGCACGATGACGAACCTGGCACTGTCCGAGGAAGTGGCGTTCCGGGTGCGCTTCCTCGACCCCGCACCACCGCAGAACCGGCTGTACTGGCGTGGCGTGGTCCTGAGTAACTACGATGGCCGCACCTGGACGCGCATCGGCGGCACACCCTACCGGCGCGACATCAACCGCATCACGGACGGCCTGACCCTGCGCCTGGGCGGGAGCGCGATCCGGCACGAGATCACGCTGGAAGGCACGCAGCAGCGCTACCTTTTCACGCTTGAGCTGACGGCACCCGATCTGATCGTGCCCGGCCAGCGCGTCTCTGCGTCGGACGAACTGGAAAGCTACACCCTGCGACCGCTGCATGAACGGGTGCGCTACACGGCCGTGGCCCACACCGACTACGCGGTGCAGGCCGACCTCGACCCCGCCTTGACGGGCAAATGGCTGCAACTGCCGCCCGGCTTCAATCCGCTCACGCGCGCACTGGGCGCCCGGCTGCACGCGCTGGCCGGGGAACGCGGCAGCGGGACGGCGGAGTTGGTGGACGCCGTGCTGAGCATGCTGCGCCAGCGCCGCTTCGAATACACGCTGGAGCCGCCGCTGCTGGGCCGCAACAGCGTGGACGACTTCCTGTTCCGCACCCGCCAGGGCTTCTGCGAGCACTTCGCCGGCTCGTTCGTGTTCCTGATGCGGGCCGCCGGAGTGCCGGCGCGCGTCGTCACCGGCTACCAGGGGGGCGAACTCAATCCACTGGATGGCTACGTCACCGTGCGCCAGTCCGATGCGCACGCATGGGCGGAGGTCTGGGTACCCGGGCGGGGCTGGCGCCGCGTCGACCCGACCGCGGCGGCGGCGCCGGAACGGATCAACTCGGGGCTGTCGCGCGCGCTGCCACGGCCGGCGCCATTTGGCCTGGCGGGGCTGATGGCGTTACAGAACGATAAGGATTCGTGGCTTTCGCGCCTGCGTTTCGGCATGAACGCGGCAAATAATGCTTGGAATCAATGGGTCCTGGATTACAATCCCGAGAGGCAGCAAAATTTCCTTGTGGAACTATGGCAAGCCATCGGCAACTGGCGCACGCCCGCAGCGGCGGCGCTGCTGGGCGCGCTGGCCTGGGCCGGATACCGGTGGCGGCAACGTCGCGCCCTTGATCCGGTTCAGGCCGCGTATGCGCGCTTCTGCCGTCATGCCGCCGGTCTGGGTCTCGTGCCCGCGCCCGGCGAGGGTCCACATAGCCTGGCGCTGCGGCTCCGGGCGCTGCCGCTGCCGGAAGAGCGGAAAGCCGCACTCGCGGAATTCCTGGAACTCTATGGTGCGCTCCGTTATCGCGCACTCGACGACGATGAACGAATCCGGTCAGCCAGACGGCTGGCTTCACTACTGCGCTAACCATAAGCCCTGATGAAATCCGCCAAGCCATCCTCCTGTATCAAGTCCGGCATCAAGCCCCATGTCAAATCCCGTACCAAACCCCTGACCACCCTGCTGCTTGCCGCTCTCGTGGCCGCGACGAGCCTGTGCCCGCCCGAGGTGCTGGCCGCTCCGCAGCAGACGAAGAAGTCGAAAGCCGCCAAGGTCAGGAAGCCCGTCGTCGCGCCTGTGAGCGATTACTACACGGGCGAATTCGTCAATTTTGGCCAGTGGAAGGAAGTGCAGGGTTTCGTTGACGACATGGTCGACAAACACGGCTTCACCCGTGGCGAGCTGGGCTCGCTGCTGTCGAACGTGCGCTTCCTCGATTCGGTCGTGCAGCTGGTCAAGCCGGCACCGCCTGGCAAGCCGAAGAACTGGACCGTGTACAGCAGCCGCTTCATCGAACCCATCCGCATCAACGCAGGCGTGCGCTTCTGGAACGACAACGCGGACACGCTGGCACGCGCCGAGGCGCTATACGGCGTGCCGGCGGAGATCCTTGTCGGCATTATCGGCGTGGAGACGATTTATGGCCGCGACACGGGCCGCTTCCGCGTAGTCGATACCCTGACGACGCTGGCCTTTGCCTACCCCATGGCGCCAAACCGCGATGCGCGCATGGCGTTCTTCCGCAGCGAACTGGAATCGACGCTGCTGTACGCGCGCCAGACGGGTATTGCCCCCCTGTCGCTGCAGGGCTCGTTTGCAGGCGCCGTCGGCATGCCGCAGTTTATGCCTAGCAACATTGTGAAGTATGGCGTCGATTTCGACGGCGACGGCCGCGTCGATCTGCGCAATTCGGCTGCGGATGCAATCGGCAGCGTGGCCGCGTTCCTTGTCGGTCACGGCTGGAAACGCGACCAGGCCGGGCCCATTGTCCATCACGCCACCGTGTCGCCCAGCCGCGCGTGGGAGCAGTACCTGAACCTCGGACTGGAAGCGAAAGTGCGCCCGGAAGACTTGACGGCGGCCGGCGTCGTCACCACTTCGTCTTTGCCACCAGACATGTTGTATGGGCTGGTGGATCTTCAGAACGGCTCGGAGCCGACTGAATATTGGGTCGCAAGTAACAACTTCTTCGCCATCACACAGTACAACCGCAGCTATTTCTACGCGATGTCCGTTGTCGAACTGGGCCGGGCCGTCCGCACCACGCGTACGGGGTCGTAGCCTTCCGACATTGGTCTTGTTTGCAAGATATTGTAAAGATTACTGCATTATTGCTTGCAAGAATGTAATGTATGTGGGAAACTTGTGATACTGTTGCATTTAGTGCAGCAACAGTGGTAAGTTTTATATTACACTTAAGATTGTACGAATGACAAAGCCGCGCTCGCTGATGTGCGTTTATCTACCACAAAAATTCAGGTAGAATTCTCACACATTGTTGCGATAGGACAACGGCAAGCAGAAAGATGGTAAATTTTCTATTGCTCTTGGGTAAAATATTGCGGAATGTTGTACAATTGTGTATATATTATGAAACCTTGTTATCCCGGAATCCGCGTATCGTTCCTCAGTGAAGGGAGAACATAGGGATCTCGGACAGCGTTGTGTGCCCTCGGCGTACAGCGGGTTCGTGGTCCTGAAGCGCAGCTTGAGCTCCGAGTGTTTCACTTTGCAGAACAACTTTACAGAAGGAACAGACGTATCATGACAAACCAAGTCGGAATTGATATGAACAACGATTCGGAAGGCGACGACCTGCTGCAGTACAACCCTAATCGCCTGCTGGACACGCTGATCGAGAACCTGCGCCTGAAGAACGATGCGGCCCTGTCGCGCGCTCTGGAAGTGGCGCCGCCGGTCATCAGCAAGATCCGCCACCACCGCCTGCCGGTGGGCGCCTCGCTGCTGATCCGTATGCACGAGGTCAGCGATCTGTCGATCCGCGACCTGCGCTACCTGATGGGCGACCGCCGCAACAAGTTCCGTATCAGCGACAAGCAGTTCAAGCCGAAAGAAGGCGAAACGCCACAAAGCAGCACCAGCAACAACAACGGCTGATGCCGCGGTTGCGCCAGCGTCCTCCCCCACCGGGCGAGGACGCGCGTGACGCGTTTTGTTCGGGATTAGTACCAGACTGCCGGCCAATGCCGGCTGTTTTCGTTTACGGGGCACTGTTCGACGTCGTGGACGTCCGTGCCAGGCGCCTGCGGCTGTCGATCGCACCGCGGCTGGCTGCTGAAAATGTCGGGGCCTGGCATGCGGTGCCGACCGGCTGTGCGACCCGCCAACCAAACGTCAGGACAGGCGCCAGGCTGGGGCGCCGATCCTCATGTGCTTGGGCGCCTCAGGCGGGAAAGACCCCCGTCGACAAGTAACGATCGCCGCGGTCGCAGACGATGAAAACGATTGTCGCGTTTTCTACCGTCTGCGAAATGCGCAACGCGATTTCGCAGGCGCCCGCCGCGGAGATGCCGCAGAAGATGCCTTCCTCGGCCGCCAGCCGGCGCGCCATCCGTTCCGCCGCTCCCTGCGACACGTATTCGATCTGGTCGACCCGCGCCTTGTCGAAGATCTTCGGCAGGTATGCTTCCGGCCACTTGCGGATGCCGGGGATCGACGAGCCCTCTTCCGGCTGCGCGCCGATGATGCGGATGGCCTCGTTGCGCTCCTTCAGGTATTGCGACACCCCCATGATGGTGCCCGTCGTGCCCATCGCGCTGACGAAGTGCGTGACGCGGCCGTCGGTGTCGCGCCAGATTTCGGGACCGGTCGACTCGTAGTGCGCGCGCGGATTGTCGCCGTTGGCAAACTGGTCGAGGATGATGCCCTTGCCGTCCTTCTGCATCTGCTCGGCCAAGTCGCGCGCGTATTCCATGCCGCCGGTTTTCGGCGTCAGCACGATCTGCGCGCCGTACGCGGCCATGCTCTGGCGACGTTCTTCGGACAGATTTTCCGGCATCAGGAGCACCATCCTGTAGCCGCGGATGGCCGCGGCCATCGCCAGCGCAATACCCGTGTTGCCGCTGGTGGCCTCGATCAGCGTGTCGCCCGGCTTGATGTCGCCCCGCTCCTCGGCGCGGCGCAGCATCGACATCGCGGCGCGGTCCTTGACGGAACCCGCCGGGTTGTCGCCTTCCAGCTTGCCCAGGATGATATTGTTGCGCGCGGCGGCCTCCGCACCCGGGATGCGAACCAGTTGCACCAGCGGTGTGTTGCCGATCGTGTCGGCGATGGTCTTGTAGGTCATGCGATCAGCTTTTTTCTTCACCAAAACAACCATTCTAATCCGAGTCAGGCTGCGCCGCTTGGGCCGCCTTTGCCCCGGAGCCTGCCGTGGCCAGTCCCTTACATGCCGGAAGCTGCCCGCAGCGCGTTTGACGGGGGCAAGATCGGTTGCTGCTCGTGACAGGGCTGCTGGTGCTGGGCGAACGTTGGCGATGGCGATGGCGCGACCGTAACGACAGTAACCACGCTACCCGCTGAGCCGGCCTACAGCGTCCACCGTAACGGCAAGCTCATCGAGACATACCCATGCCGCTCGCCATCGATGCGCAGGAGGTCGACGATCTCGCCAGTCTGGATAAAACCTCGTTTGCGGTACAGTGCGCGCGCCGGCGCGTTCACACTCAGCACTTCCAGGTCGATCCAGTCCAGCGCCGGATTGGCCGTGGCCCAGTCGATCGCCATTTCGAGCAGCGCCATGCCCAAGCCAAGGCGGCGCGCATCGCGGTGGACGCCCATGCCAAGGAAGCACCGGTGCGCCGCTTCCGGTTCGGGCCGCGCCCGCAAATCGATGTGGCCATGGATGTCGTCGCCGTCAAGCGCCAGCCACAGCCGCCGCCAGCCAGGTTGCGTTAGCGGCGTCGCCACGCCACGCGTAAAAGTCTCGATACGGCCGGGCGGTACGCCGCGCTGGCTTCGCGACATCGGCTGGAACAGCGGGTTGCCATGCTGGCCGTTATCGCTCAGCTGGTCGGCGAGATAAGGAAAGAAGGCGCTTAAGTCGGCCTCGCTGGCCGGGCGGATGATCGGAGTAGTCATCGAAACATTGTAGCCGCAGTACGAGTGCCCGCCCACTGTCGAACTCGTGTCCCATCCCGGTGCCAGGCACCGCGGCGGGACACGCACTCAGCGATTGGGCCGGTGCGCCGCGCCCGTCTCGTCGAAGACATGCCAACGACCGGCGTCGGCGCGCAGGATGGCGCGCTGGCCCGGCTGCCAATCGATGTCCGCATCGGCGCGGGCGACGATCTGGTCGCCGCCCCCTTCCGGCTGCAGGTAGACGTAGCTGAAGTCGCCCAGCAGCTCCGTGGCCTGCACCTGCGCCGGGATGCCGCCGGCGGCGTCGTCCTGGCCCAGCACCACGTGCTCGGCGCGCAGGCCCAGCGTGACGGCCGCGCCGTCGGGAAGGCCTTTGACATCGGCGACCGCCAGCTGCGTGCCGGCCGCGTCGACCCGGCCGGCGCGCACGGTGCCCTTGACGAAGTTCATCGCTGGAGAACCCATAAATCCGGCAACGAACAGGTTGCCGGGCCGGTTATAGAGCTCCAGCGGCGCGCCTACCTGCTCGACCTTCCCGCCGCGCAGCACGACGATGCGGTCGGCCAGCGTCATCGCCTCGACCTGATCGTGCGTCACGTAGATCATCGTGCTTTTCAGGCTGCGGTGCAGGTTTTTCAGCTCGATGCGCATCTGCACGCGCAGCGCCGCGTCGAGGTTCGACAGCGGCTCGTCGAACAGGAACACCTCGGGGTGGCGCACGATGGCGCGTCCGATGGCCACCCGCTGGCGCTGGCCGCCGGAGAGCTCTTTCGGCTTACGCTGCAGCAGCGCTTCGATGCGCAGGCTGGCGGCGGCTGCCGTCACCTTTTCGCGGATCTGGTCCGCCGGCGTGCCGGCCAGCTTCAGGCCGAACGCCATATTGTCGTAGACGGTCATGTGCGGATACAGGGCGTAGCTCTGGAAGACCATGGCGATGCCGCGCTGCGCGGGTGCCACGTTCGTCATGTCGCGGCCACCGATCCCGATGGTGCCCGCATCCGCCTCCTCCAGCCCGCAGATCGTGCGCAGCAAGGTGGACTTGCCACAGCCGGATGGCCCAACGAACACGACGAACTCGCCGTCGGCGATATCGAGATCGATCCCGTGCAGGATGGCCTGCTCGCCGAACCGCTTGCGCACTCCCCTGATTACCAGACCCGCCATTCCCTTCTCCTTTTTATTGTCTCCGCGCCTTGTTTGGCTGCCACGAGGATAGCGTATTCGCCGCCGCGTGGCACGCGATACCGCAGCGGGGACGGTTCCCGCCGCGTGCCCTTCCTCCGAACGGGATAGCATTGGACCGATTCGCCCAAGCCGTGCGCACGTTCGGTTAGACTGGTTGCATCGCCACATCAACCGACCCGCAGGACCCGCAATGGCCAACATGACGCTGACCCCAACCCAATTCGTGCCCGAGGCAAGCAAGGAAGACGAGGTGCCCGCCATCGGCGCCACGATCGAATCGCGCCGCCACCAGATTTTCCCGCGCCTGACCGAGCAGGAGGTACGGCGCCTGCACCGCTTCGGCAGCGTGCGCACCTATCACAACGGCGTGCGCATCCTGGAGGCGGGTCATACAACGTTCGGCATGGTCGTTGTGCTGTCCGGCCGCATCGCCATCAACCGGTACGATGGCCTGGGCAACTCCGCCTTCATCACGGAGCACGGACCGGGCGAGTTCACGGCCGAAGTGTCGCAGCTGGCTGGCCGCCCTTCGCTGGTGAATGCGACGGCGGTCGGCGACGTGGAAGCGCTGGTGATATCGGCCGAGAACCTGCGCGCGCTCGTCATCGCCGAGGCGGAGCTGGGCGAGCGCATTGTGCGCGCGCTGATCCTGCGCCGCGTGAACCTGATTGAAGTCGGATCGGGCGGCCCCGTGCTGGTGGGTCCGCCGGGCCACCCGCGGCTGTTCCAGCTGCAGAGCTTCCTGACCGGTAACGGTTATCCGCATACGCTGCTGGACCCGAAGGAAGACGCGCAGGCCCGCTCGCTGTGCGACTACTACCAGCCGACGCCCGACGACTGGCCGCTCGTCGTCTGCCCGGACGGCAGCGTCAAACGCAACCCGAGCAACGCCGACGTGGGCCGCTGCCTGGGCATGCTGCCCGAGCTGGACGAGTCGAAAGTGTGGGACGTCATCGTCGTGGGCGCCGGACCGGCCGGCCTGGCGACGTCCGTGTACGCGGGGTCGGAAGGCCTGTCCGTGCTGGCTCTGGAACAGCGTGCGTACGGCGGCCAGGCTGCGGCCAGCGCGCGCATCGAAAACTACCTGGGGTTCCCCACGGGGATTTCCGGCGGCGCGCTAGCGGGGCGGGCCTACGTGCAGGCGCAGAAGTTCGGCGTCGAGGTGGCCATTCCCGCCGCGGCGGCGCGGCTTCTCTGCGACACGTACCCGCTGCGGGTGCAGCTGGCCGACGGCACCTGCGTCCAGGGACGCACCGTCGTGCTGTCATGCGGCGCGCGCTACCGCCGGCCCTCGCTGGCCAACATCAAGCAGTTCGAAGGCCGCGGCATCTATTACTGGGCGTCGCGCATTGAGGCAAACCTGTGCCGCACCGAGGAGGTGATCCTCGTCGGCGGCGGCAATTCGGCCGGCCAGGCGGCGGTGTTCCTGTCCGGACATGCGAAAAAGGTGCACATGGTCGTGCGCGGCGAAGGGTTGAAGGCGACGATGTCGACATACCTGATCGACCGTATCCGGGCCACGCCGAATATCGAGCTGCACACGCACACGGAAATCGTGGCGCTGGAAGGCGACGAGGAAGGCCTGAAGCAGGTCATGCTGCGCAATAACGCGGCGGGAACGGAAAAGCTGCGCGACGTCTGCCGCGTGTTCCTGTTCATCGGCGCCGACCCGAACACCGACTGGCTGGGCGACTGCGGCGTCGACGTCGATCCCCAGGGCTTTATCCGCACGGGCCACGACGTGACGAAGGCGCAGTGCCGCGCCAACTTCGAGAACGGCATCTATCCGCCGGACCAGCCCGAGCGCGCCGCACTGGAGACGAGCGTGCCCGGCGTGTTCGCCATCGGCGACGTACGCGCCGGCTCGACGAAGCGGGTCGCGGCCGGTGTCGGCGAAGGCGCGCAGGTGGTGTCGCAGATCCACGCCTTTCTCGCCAACCTGCCGGCGGCGAGGTAAGTCAGTCCGGGCGGCGCCGGCGCAGCAGCAGCATCGTCGCGCCGGTCGCCAGCATGGCCCACGTGGACAGCTCCGGAACGGGGCTGATCGCGTTACCGATGATCCGGTTCGACCAGTCGGCCGACAGGGGCGAGGCGTCCGCCGTGACGAGGTGTACGTCGAACCCGACCACGAGCCCGGCTCCATAGCGGCGGTAGCCCAGCAGCGCGGTGCCGTCTTCCCATTCCAGCACGGGCGTGGCGCCGTCCGCGAACCGGTTGCCGATCTCACGGCCGATCGTTTGTGTGCCCGCCTCGGGCAACGTCACACCGGCCAGCAGCCAGTCGTCTGGCGCGATGACGTCGATGCCCGGATTGAGCTGCTCCAGCGTGCCCCTGCGGCGGCGGCTGAAAACCGTCGTGTCGGCAGTGTAGGCGATGTTCGTGAAACTCCACGGCAGCTGGATCAGGGTGCCGCCGTGATAGACGAAGCGGTCGAGCGCGGCCGCGTCGGCAAAGGAGCTGCCGTCCTGGATGTACACATCGTACGTGGACAAGACGTTGTCGTTATACCAGCCGACGGCATGGACGCTATTGCCCTGCGCGGTCAACGTCGTGGCCAGCGTGGGCGAATAGTAATCGCCGGCGCTGATGCCGACATTGCCCGCGTGGGCGATGGCGGCCGCCGTCAGCATGACCGTGGCCGCAATGGTTGTAATCCGTGTGCGCATCGTCGTTCCCCGAAAAGTGATTCCACGAGGATACACGTGCAATTACGATAGATAAAGATTTATTGATAACACGAATTTGCCTTGCGTCAACACAAGCACTGTTGTGCAGTGCACGCCACAGAAGACCGGAACGGCGTCCACTCACAGGCGTTCGGAACCGGCGCCTTGCAGGGTTGCTCCGTCGGGTCTCCGGCCCGCGT
The DNA here is from genome assembly GCF_004421005.1 of Pseudoduganella plicata. Lineage (NCBI taxonomy): Bacteria > Pseudomonadati > Pseudomonadota > Betaproteobacteria > Burkholderiales > Oxalobacteraceae > Pseudoduganella > Pseudoduganella plicata. The sequence continues at coordinate 5,202,614 of NZ_CP038026.1, read as the reverse complement.
GGCGCGAGCGATGACGTTGGAGACTTTACGTCGGGGACTTTACGTCAGGGGCTTTACGTCAGGACTTTACATCGGTGGCCTTACCTCGGGCTGGCTCCGGTCACAGGGCGTTCGCCCTGAAACCGGAGCCAGTCCCCAATGCATCGTCCATTGCGGACGTTCGGCTTTGTGACAGCGTTACTTCTTCGCTGGCTCCTTCTTCGCCTCGGCAACCTTGGTGTCGGCCGGCTTGGCGGCTGCGCCTTCCAGCGACTTGCCGTTCACCTGCAGTCCCGCTTCGGACAGCTTGGCGGCGTTCTTGCCGCCGATGCCCTTGACGCGCTTCTGGAAGTCCGCCCAGTCCTTGAACTCGCCCTTCGAGCGCTCTTCCAGGATGGCTTTCGACTTGGCCGGGCCGACGCCCTTGACCGTGTCCAGCGCGGCCTGGTCGGCCTTGTTCACGTCGACCTGGGCAAACGCCATGCCCATCGCGACAACCATTGCGGCAACTGCCAGCAGCATCTTTTTCAACATAAGTCCTCCGGGAGTGATTGAACGAGGGCGTGCGCCCTGACTTCCAGTAACGTCCCGTCATGGCAGGCGTTGACGGCTGGTCCACATCGCCATCCCCGCCTTGCGGCGCCTCAAACGTGCGAGGTCATGTGCCGAACAGCTCCTCGCGCGTCACGGTCGCCGTGCCCAGCTTGCCGACGACGATGCCGCCGGCCCGGTTGGCCGTCTGCACGGCGTCGTTCCAGCCCGCGCCCGCCCCCAGCATGGCGGCCATCGTGGCAATGACGGTATCGCCGGCACCGGACACGTCGAACACTTCGCGCGCATCGGCGGGAATATGGAAACGTTCGGCATCGGTGTACAACGTCATGCCCTCTTCGGAACGGGTCAGCAGCAGCGCATCGAGCTTGAGCTCCCTGCGCAGGTTCTGCGCACGGCTCGTGAGCTGCTCCTCGCCGTTCCAGCTGCCGACGATGCGTTTCAGTTCGCCCTTGTTCGGCGTGAGCACCGTGGCGCCGGCATAGCGCGAGAAATCGTCACCCTTCGGATCGACCATGACGACCTTGTTCTCGGCGCGCGCGGCGGCGATCATGTCCGTCACGTTGACGAGGCTGCCCTTGGCGTAGTCCGACAGCACGATGACGTCGTAGTCCGGCAGCAGCGCGCGGTATTGTAGCAGCTTGTCGCGCAGGACGATGTCGCTGGGCGGTTCCTCGAAGTCGATGCGCAGCATCTGCTGCTGGCGCCCGATGACGCGCAGCTTGATGATGGTGGAGATGGCTTCGTCGCGGCGCAGGTAGCTGTGGATGCCGCCGCCCTGCAGCAGCATCTCCACTTCGCTGCCCGCTTCGTCCGCCCCGACGACGCCCAGCAGGCCGGCGTGCGCGCCCAGCGCGGCGGCGTTGCGGGCCACGTTGGCGGCGCCGCCGAGGCGCGCTTCGCGGCGCTCGATGCGCACGATCGGTACCGGCGCTTCCGGTGAGATGCGGCCCACGTCGCCGAACCAGTAGCGGTCCAGCATCACGTCGCCGACGACGAGGATGCGCACGTTTTGCAGGGCGGGGGTCTGGAATGCTGCGGGAGATGTGTTCAACATTGGTCGCTCTTGTTCTGCGGCGGCGGCGCGCTGAAAACCGGGGTCGTTCCCGATGGGGACCGACCCCTGGCACGCTGCCGTCCGCGCTTAATTCATCACATTCAGTTCTTCGGTCCGGCGCGGCGGATACGTCTCCCAGCGGCTGCAGCCGGGGCAATGCCAGTAGAACTGGCGGGCCTTGAAGCCGCAATGGCTGCACTGGTAGCGCGCCAGCTTCTGCGTGTAGCCATGCACCAGGTTCTTTACCAGCGACAGCTCGCCCAGCACGGCGGGCGGCGCATCGAGCATGCGCGCCTCCAGGAATTTGTCGAGGCCCAGCAGCGTGGGCGTACGGCGCAGTTCGTCGCCGACGAGCTGCTTGGCCGCGTCCACTCCTTCCAGCTCCAGCGTGGCCTTGAACACGACTTCCAGCAAGTCGATCGACGACGCCTGCTGCAGGTACGATTTGAGCAGGCTGACGCCTTCTTCCGGCCGGCCGACTTTCCGGTAGCCGTCCATCAGGCGCTGCGCGACAAGCGCCACGTGCGGCACGCTTTGCTGTTCCACGCGGCGCCACGTCGCCAGCGCGCCTTCGGTGTCGCCCTTGGCCCCCTGCACGTCGCCCACGAGGATCGTGGCGCGCACGCTGGTGCGATCCGCGTGCAGCGCCTTTTCCAGCAGCGGCAGCGCATCGTCGGGATGCATGTGCACCAGCGCGTCCTGCGCCAGCTCGCAATAGAACTGCGCGATCTCGCGCTGGCGCGAGCCGGCACCCGCCTCCTGCAGTGCAATGGCTGCTTCGATGGCGCGCACCCACTCCTTTTCGCGCTGGAAGATCTCCAGCAGCGCGCGCCGCGCCTGCACCGCGTAGGACGTCTCCAGCAGGCGCGTATAGGTTTCCTCGGCCCGGTCCAGGAGGCCCGCCTTCAGGTAATCCTGGCCCAGCTCATACTCGGCGTGGGCCCGTTCGTCGGCGGGCAGGTCGGGCCGCGACAGCAGGTTCTGGTGGACCCGGATCGCCCGTTCCGTCTCGCCGCGGCGGCGGAACAGGTTCCCCAGCGCGAAGTGCATCTCGGCCGCCTCCGGGTCCGCGCGGACAATCTCGACAAACGAATCGATCGCCTTGTCCGGCTGGTCGTTCAGCAGGTGGTTCAGGCCCTTGAAATAGCCGCGCGGCAGCGTGCGCGATTCGGACACCAGCTGGCGGATATCGACACGCGCGGCAATCCATCCCAGGCCGAAGAATGCCGGGATACCCAGTAACCACCAGAGTTCAAATTCCATATTTTCTTATTTGATGAGGATCGCAGGACGGCGATGCCGTCACTGCTGCGCGTTGACGTTGTCCGGCGCGCGGTTGACCTGCAGCACGGACGTCTGCAGCGACTGGATCGTGGTCTTCTGTTTGTTTGCTTCGCGCCGGTGGCGGAAGACAGTGGGAGTGAGGGCAAGCACGCCGAGGGCGGCGCCGGCGATGAAGAACGCCAGCAGCATCAGCACCAGGGGGCCGCGCAATTCGTAATTGAGGAACAGGTGCAGGTCGACTTCCTGCGTGTTTTTCAGGGCAAAACCAAAGAACAGGATAAACAGTATTACGCCAACGACGGTGGAGATTATTTTCATCGTAAAGATCCTGTTGCAACAGCCGCATGCAGCCGGAGGCTTGAAGGGATACCGGAGCCCCGACATTACATGCTTTCCGCATCAAAAAAAAGGGGCAGGCTTGCGCCCGCCCCTCCCGACTTACGTTACCGCAGAGATTTTCAGTCCTCGATGATCGGCTGCCCGACCATCGCATCGACCCGCTCGCGCAACTGCTTGCCCGGCTTGAAGTGGGGCACCCGCTTTTCGGGCACCATCACCTTGTCGCCGGACTTCGGATTGCGTCCGATGCGCGGCGGCCGGCTGTTCAGCGCAAAGCTGCCAAAGCCCCGGATCTCGATGCGCTGGCCGTTCGCCAGGGCGCCCGTCATCGCATCGAGGATGGTCTTGACGGCATACTCCGCGTCCTTCGCCACCAGCTGGGAATAGCGTTCAGCCAGGCGATTGATCAGTTCGGACTTGGTCATATGCGGTTCGCGTTCGTCTGGATTGCTTGCTTAGTTCTTGTTGTCGAACTTGGCCTTCAGCAGTGCGCCCAGGCTGGTGGTGCCGGAAGCTGCACTGCTGTCGGTTGCCATCTTCTGCATCTGCTCGGCGGTCTCAGCATTGTCCTTGGCCTTGATGGACAGTTGAATGCTGCGTGCCTTGCGGTCGATGTTGATGACCAGGGCTTCGACGGAGTCGCCGACCTTCAGGTGCGTACCGGCATCTTCCACGCGATCGCGGGAGATTTCGGAAGCGCGCAGGTAGCCTTCGACTTCTTCGGACAGAGCGATGACGGCGCCTTTTGGCTCAACGGACTTGACGGTACCGGTGACCAGCGAGCCCTTGTCGTTCATGGCTGCGAAGTTGTTGAACGGGTCGCCTTCCAGCTGCTTCACGCCCAGGGAGACACGCTCGCGCTCGACGTCGATGGCCAGAACGATGGCTTCCAGCTCGTCGCCCTTCTTGAACTTGCGCACGGCTTCTTCGCCAGGCTCGGTCCAGGACAGGTCGGACAGGTGTACCAGGCCGTCGATGTTGCCGGCCAGGCCGATGAACACGCCGAAGTCGGTGATCGACTTGATCGCGCCCTTGACCTTGTCGCCCTTCTTGTGGGTGACACCGAAGTCGTCCCAAGGGTTGGCCTTGCACTGCTTCATGCCCAGGGAGATACGACGACGTTCTTCGTCGATTTCCAGGACCATGACTTCGACTTCGTCGCCCAGCTGCACGACTTTGTTCGGAGCGACGTTCTTGTTCGTCCAGTCCATCTCGGACACGTGCACCAGACCTTCGATGCCCTGCTCGACTTCCACGAACGCGCCGTAGTCGGTCAGGTTCGTGACTTTACCGAACAGACGGGTGCCTTGCGGGTAACGACGGGACAGACCGGTCCAAGGATCGTCGCCCAGCTGCTTCACGCCCAGCGAAACACGGTTCTTTTCCTGATCGTACTTCAGCACTTTCGCGGTGATTTCCTGGCCAACCGTCAGCACTTCCGACGGGTGACGCACGCGACGCCATGCCAGGTCGGTGATGTGCAGCAGGCCGTCGATACCGCCCAGATCCACGAACGCGCCGTAGTCGGTGATGTTCTTGACGACGCCGGTCACGACCGTGCCTTCCTTCAGCGTTTCCATCAGTTTCTGACGCTCTTCGCCCATCGATGCTTCGATGACGGCGCGGCGGGACAGAACGACGTTGTTACGCTTGCGGTCCAGCTTGATAACCTTGAATTCGAGGGTCTTGCCTTCGAATGGGGTCGTGTCCTTGACCGGACGGGTGTCGACCAGCGAACCCGGCAGGAATGCGCGGATGCCGTTGGTCAGAACGGTCAGGCCGCCCTTGACTTTGCCATTGACGGTACCGGTGACGATCTCGCCGGATTCCATTGCTTTTTCCAGTGCCAGCCACGAAGCCAGACGCTTGGCCTTGTCGCGCGACAGGATGGTATCGCCGAAACCATTTTCCAGCGATTCGATGGCCACGGAAACGAAGTCACCAACTTTGACTTCCAGTTCGCCCTGGTCATTCTTGAATTCTTCAACAGGGATGAAAGCTTCCGATTTCAGGCCGGCGTTGACGATCACAAAGTTGTGATCCAGACGCACGACTTCAGCGGAGATCACTTCGCCGGAGCGCATGTCTTGACGTGACAGGGACTCTTCGAAGAGGGCTGCGAAACTTTCCATATTAGGTATGTACTTCCATGTTATCCAGCAAGGCTCGCAACATGCGACTTCAGCTGGGTTAGAGGTTAAAGGAGTCCGAAAAGTTCAATCCGGGCTCCCGAACACCACCGCGGCGGACAGAGCACGCTCACGGCACCAAAACTTACTTCCCGAAGGCCGCATACCAGTTCATTACTTGTTCTACGGCCAACTCGACCGTCATGTCCGAAGTATCGAGCACATGCGCCCCCTCTGCAGGGACGAGAGGAGCGATGGCCCGGTGGGTATCCCGGTCGTCGCGCGCTTTCAAATCCATCAGGAGGTCGTCCATGTTAGCAGAAATTCCCTTGCCGATCAATTGCTTGTAACGGCGTTCCGCGCGCGCCTCCACACTTGCAGTCAGGAACACCTTTAATTGTGCGTTGGGAAAGATCACCGTGCCCATGTCGCGGCCGTCCGCCACCAGGCCCGGCGCCTTGCGAAAGCCCAGCTGCAGGCCGAACAGCGCCTGGCGCACGGCCGGCAGTGCGGCGATTTTCGATGCCGTATTGCCAACTTCCTCGGCGCGGATGGCGTCCGTGACGTTTTCGCTGGACAGGAAAATGGCTTCGCCGGTAAAGCCGATGTGCAGATGCTCGGCCAGTTTTGCCAGTGCATGCTCGTCGTTCAACGGCGTCTGGCGACGCAGCGCCTGCAGCGCGGTCAGGCGATACAGCGCCCCGGAATCGAGCAGGTGGAAACCAAGTCGCTCGGCGACTCTATGGGCAACGGTCCCCTTGCCGGAAGCGGTGGGGCCGTCGATCGTGATGACGGGAATATTCGAATTGGGCATGGCCGAATTTTACTCCGCTGCCGAGCCTGTAGGACAGAAAACCGGTGACAGGCTCCGGTTTCCCTCGGCGGAAAAAGGAGCCAGGCACCGGTTTTTTCGTGCCGGGTTCCAAAACCGGAGCCTGGCTCCGTTTTCCTCAAAACCGGAGCCTGGCTCCGTTTTCCTCAAAACCGGAGCCTGGCTCCGTTTTTCTGGCACCGGTTTTCTGTTGCGGTTTTTTTCAGTACTTCGCTTCGTGGGCGATGCCCGCAAAGGCGGTGAAGTAGTCGGGGAACGTCTTGGCGACGCACTTCGGGTCGTTGATGCGCACCTGCGCGCCGCTGCGGGCGGCGCCGTCCAGCGAGGCGAGCGAGAAGCACATCGCCATGCGATGGTCGTCGTAGGTGTCGATGGTGGCCGCCGACAGCACTTTCGGCGGCGTCACCTTGATGTAGTCGGCACCCTCCTCCACCTCGGCGCCCAGCTTGCGCAGCTCGGTGGCCATGGCGGCGATGCGGTCGGTTTCCTTGACGCGCCACGAAGCGATATTGCGCAGCGTGCTGGTGCCGTCGGCATACAGCGCGGCAATCGCGATCGTCATGGCCGCATCCGGAATATGGTTGAAGTCCGCGTCGATGGCCTTCAACGGGCCGTGCGACTTCGCTTCGATCCAGTTGTCGCCCATCGTGATGTGCGCGCCCATCTGCTCCAGCGCGTGCACGAAACGCACGTCGCCCTGGATGGAATCGCGGCCGACGCCTTCGACCCGCACCGGGCCGCCGGCAATCGCGCCGGCCGCCATGAAGTACGACGCCGACGACGCATCGCCCTCGACGTGGATATTGCCCGGGCTCTGGTAGCGCTGGCCGGACGCGATCGTGAACGACTGCCACTCGTCCTGCTCCACCGTGACGCCGAAGCGGCGCATCAGGTTCAGCGTGATCTCGATGTACGGCTTGGAAATCAGTTCGCCTTCGACGGCAATCGTCACGCCATGCGTGTGCGCCATCAGCGGCGCCACCATCAGCAAGGCGGTCAGGAACTGGCTCGATACATTGCCGCGTACCGACAGCCGGTTCGTATTGAAGCTGCCGGTACGGATGCGCAGCGGCGGATAGCCCGGCTGGCCCGTGTACTCGATGGCCGCGCCGACGGCATTGAGCGCGTCGACCAGGTCGCCGATCGGGCGCTCGTGCATGCGCGCCACGCCGCTGACCCGGTAGTCGCCGCCGATGACGGCTAGTGCCGCCGTCAGCGGACGGATCGCCGTGCCGGCGTTGCCCATGAAGAGGTCCGCGTCCCGGTTGGGGAAGCTGCCGTTGGTGCCGCGCACGCGGTGGATCGTCCGCGCATTGCCGTTCACGGCCGTGTGCGGCTCTTCCGTCCACTCGACGCCCAGCGCACGCAGCGCGCCCAGCATCACCTGCGTGTCGTCCGAGTCGAGCAGGTCGACGATCTTGGTCTCGCCCTCGGCCAGTGCGGCCAGCAGCAGGATCCTGTTGGAGATGCTCTTGGAGCCGGGCAGGCGCACGACGCCTTCCACGTGCATCACGGGTTGCAGGTCGATAAAGGCTGGATGTTCGGTGGATGCGGTCATGCGATTCTCTCTTAAATATTTTCTATTCTGCGCTGTCGGCCGGAGGCGGCGCCTCGGCCGCCTCGATCGCCTCGATCCATTGCCGGCGCGCGCGCTGCGCGTTGCCGTACACGGCTTCCAGGGTGGCGCCGTCGCCCGCGGCCAGGCGCGCGCGCAATTGCGCCAGTTGCGCCATGTACGCGTCCAGTTCCGTCAGCAGCGCGGCGCTGTTGGCCAGGCTGATGTCGCGCCACATCTCCGGCGAGCTGCCGGCAATGCGGGTGAAGTCGCGAAAGCCGCTGGCCGCGTACTGGAACAGCAGGTCGGCGTGCGGCTTGTTGGCGATATCGTCCACCAGCGCGTAGGCCAGCAGGTGCGGCAGGTGGCTGACGGCGGCAAACACCTTGTCGTGTTCTTCCGGCGTCAGGCGGTGGATGATGGCGCCGCAGGCGCGCCACGCCTCGGCCACCTTCTCGACGTCGGCCGGCGCGTTCTCCGCCAGCGGCGTCAGGACGAATTTTTTGCCGACATATAAATCAACGATGGCGGCATCGGGACCGTTCGTCTCGCGCCCCGCGATCGGATGGCCCGGCACGAATTGCCGGACGCGCTCGCCCAGCGCCGCGCGCGCCGCCGCCGCGACGTCGGCCTTGGTACTGCCGGCATCGGTGACGACGGTGCCCGGCGACAGGTGCGGCGCCAGCGCGGCCAGGATCCTGCCTGTCTGCGCGACGGGCGCGGCCAGCAGCACCATGTCGGCATCGGCGACGGCGGCGAAGTCCGTTGCCACTTCGTCGACGATCCCCAGCGCCAGCGCGCGCGCGCCGTACGCCGCCGAGCGTTCGATGCCGACGACGTGGCGCACGGCGCCCGCTTTCTTCAGGGCCCGCGCAAACGAGCCGCCGATCAGGCCGACGCCGACAATGACGACTTTATTCACGGTGCTCGGCCAGCGCCTTTTGCAAGGCGGCGATCAGCACCGCGTTTTCCTGCGGCAGGCCAATGGAAATGCGCAGCCACTCGGGCAGCCCGTAGTTGCCGACCGGGCGCACGATGACGCCCTGCTTGAGCAGCGCCAGGTTGACGCGGGCGCCGGCCGCCAGGTCGTTGCCGACCTTGACGAGGATGAAGTTGCCGTGCGACGGCACGTACTGCAATCCCAGCTGCTCGAATGCCTCGACAAACTGGCGGTACCCGGCCGCGTTGTTGGCGGCGCTCTTCTCCAGGAACGCGCGGTCGTTCAGCGCGGCGATGGCGGCGGCCTGCGCCAGCGAGTTGACGTTGAACGGCTGGCGGATGCGGTTCATCAGGTCCGTCAATGCCGGCTGCGCCAGGCCAAAGCCCACGCGCAGGCCCGCCAGGCCATAGGCCTTCGAGAACGTGCGCGATACCAGCAGGTTCGGGTACCGGCGCACCCACTCGGCCGACTCGTACTGGTCCGCCTCGTCGAGGAACTCGTTGTACGCCTCGTCCAGCACGACGACCACATTGGCCGGCACCTTCTTCAGGAACGCTTCGATCTCCGGGCCGGGCACGAAGGTGCCGGTCGGGTTGTTCGGGTTGGCGATAAACACGAGGCGCGTGTCGGCGTCGATGGCCGCGGCCATCGCATCGAGGTCGTGACCGTAATCCTTGGCCGGCACGACGATATGGCGCGCGCCGACACCCTGCGTGGCCAGCGCGTAGACGGCAAACGAATACTGCGAATAGACGATGGCCTGCTCGCGCTCGACGAACGCGTGCGCGGCGATTTCCAGGATGTCGTTGGAGCCGTTGCCCAGCGTGATCCACTCCATCGGCACGTCGTAGCGCTTCGACAGCGCCTGCTTCAGCTCGAAGCCGTTGGCGTCCGGATAGCGGCCCAGCTCCGCGGCGGCCTTCGTCATCGCCTGCTGTGCCGACTCGGGCACGCCGAACGGGTTCTCGTTGGAGGCCAGCTTGACGATGGATGCCTCGTCGAGACCGAACTCGCGGGCGACTTCGGAAATGGGCTTGCCGGCCTGGTAGGGGGCGATGGCACGAACGTATTCTGGACCGAATTGCTTGGACATGGATTCTCTCTCGCTTCTCTCTCTTGTAAGTCAGGTCAGGCTGGTCGGGTAGGAGCCCAGCACTTTGAAAAAGGCGGCGTTGTGCCGGAGTTCGTCCAACGCCTGCGTCACGGACGGGTTCTGTACGTGGCCTTCGATGTCGACATAAAAATAATACTCCCACGTGCCCACCCGTGCCGGGCGCGACTCGAAGCGCGTCATCGACACACCGTGTTTCGCCAGGGGCGCCAGCAGCTGGTAGACGGCGCCGGCCTTGTTCGGCACGGCCAGTACGAGCGACGTGTGATCGCTGCCGGAAGGCCCCGGCTGCAGCTTGCCGATGATGGCAAAGCGGGTACGGTTGTGCGGGTCGTCCTGGATGTGGCCCTTGACGACACCAAGGCTGTACTGCATGCCGGCGATCTCGCTGGCGATCGCCGCAATCGTCGGGTCCACGCTTGCCATGCGCGCCGCCTCGGCGTTCGAGGCGACCGCGCGGCGTTCGACGTGCGGATAGTTCTGGTTCAGCCACACCTGGCATTGCGCCAGCGCCTGCGAATGGGCGCAGATGACGGTGACGCCATCCATCGCACCCGTCTTCGACATCAGGCTGTGGTGCACGGCGATGGCCACCTCGCCGCTGATGATCAGCGGCGTCTGCAGCATCAGGTCGAGCGTGCGGTTGATCGCCCCCTCGGACGAATTCTCGACGGGGACGACGCCGAATTCGGCGGTACCCGCTTCGGTGGCGCGGAACACCTCGTCGATCGACGCGCACGGCAGGCCTTCGACGGCGCGGCCGAACTGCTGATAGACGGCTTGCTCGGAGAACGTGCCGACAGGCCCGAGATAGGCGACGGTGACGCGCTTTTCCAGCGCGCGGCATGCCGACATGATCTCGCGGAAGATCGTCTGCACCTCAAGATTGCCCAGCGGGCCGGGGTTGCGGTCGGCCACGCCGCGCAGCACCTGCGCTTCGCGCTCGGGACGGAACACGGGCGCGTTGGTTTCGGCCTTGACGTGGCCCACTTCCTGGGCCACGGCGGCGCGCTGGTTCAGCAGCGCGAGGATCTGCGCGTCGATCGTGTCGATCTTTTCGCGCAGGGGTTTCAGTTTGTCTGTCATGGTTGGCTTGTGATCTCGGTGCCGGTCGTGGCGGCGCTTCGTCAACGTCGGGGACATGGCGATGGCAAGTATGCCATCGCCGCTGCGCAGGCGAAGAGCGGCGCTCTTCGAAACCCCTGCTCCGCTCCCCGGCGACATCGCGCCGAGGGACTACCGGTTAGCGAATTCGTTCAGGTAATCAACCAGCGCCTGTACGCCTTCGATCGGCATCGCATTGTAGATGGATGCACGCATGCCGCCGACGGACTTGTGGCCCTTCAGCTGCAGCAGGCCACGCGCTTTGGCGCCGGCCAGGAATGCTTCGTTCTTCGATTCGTCGCGCAGGTAGAACGGTACGTTCATGCGCGAACGGCAGGCTGGCGCGACTCTGTTCTGGTAGAAGTCGTCGGCGTCCAGTGCGGCGTACAGCAGCCGGGCCTTTTCAATATTCTTGCGTTCCATTGCCGCGATTCCGCCCTGCTCCTTCAGCCAGCGGAACACAAGCCCGGCGATATAGATGCCGTAGGTGGGCGGCGTGTTGTACATGGATTCGTTGTCGGCCACGTTTTTGAAGTCGAGGGCGGACGGGCAGATCGGCAGCGCGTGCCCGATCAGGTCATCGCGCACGATGACGACGGTGACACCGGCCGGGCCGATATTTTTCTGCGCGCCGCCGAAGATCAGGCCGTACTTCGACACGTCCACCTGGCGCGACAGGATGTGCGACGACATGTCCGCAACAACCGGCACGCCGGCCGGGACGTCGGGCACGAAGTCGATCTCGACGCCGTCGATGGTCTCGTTGGTGCACAGGTGCAGATAGGCCGCATCGGGCGTGAGCTTCCATTCCGACCGAGGGGGCACGAACGTAAAACCGTTCGCCTCGGCCGAGGCGGCCACGTTGACGTTGGCGTAGCGCGCCGCTTCCTTGATGGATTTGCCGGACCAGGAGCCCGTGCGGACGAAGTCGATCGTCGCCGGCTGCGCGCCAGTGCCACCTTTGCGACCGACCAGATTCATCGGAATCACGGCATTTTGCGACAGCCCGCCGCCCTGCATGAACAGGATGCGGTAATTGTCCGGCACCGCCAGCAGCTCGCGCAGGTCGCGCTCGGCTGCCCGGTAGATCGAGATGAACTCCGGCCCGCGGTGGCTCATCTCCATCACGGACATCCCGCTGCCCTGCCAGTCCAGCATTTCGGCAGCAGCCTGGCGCAGCACTTCCTTGGGCAGCACGGCCGGGCCGGCGGAGAAGTTGTAGATCGTCGTCACGCTGTCCTCTGTCACTTTGCCTGCACGTCACGCATCAGTTTTTCCACGCGCGGCGCCACGACCTTCTGGCCGATCTGCATGCTCTCGCCCATCAGCTGCGGCATCTTTTCCAGTGCTTTCGCGCCCACGGGCGTGCGGTAGAACGCGGCCAGCTGGCGCATCTCGTCGGCCGTGAAGTGGCGCGCGTACAGCGGCACGATTTCGTTCACCATGTCGTCGATCAGCGTGGGATCGTTGAACAGCTGCGTCATCAGGGGGCCCACGTTGGCCAGGCGCTTGTCCACGTCCGCCATCCGCTTCGCTCGCTCGGCGTCCGTCAGGTTTGGCGTACCGCGCACCGCGGCCTCGGCACCGGAGCGCATCATCTGCGGCATCTGCGCCGACATCCGCTTGAACCCGTCGGCAACCAGCGCGCGATAGTTCATCGAGTCCAGCAGCTCGCGCACGGCCTGGGCGGCCGCGGGGTCCACGGCAGTGGCGGCAGGCGCGGCAGGCGCGGACGTCTGTGCCAGCGCAGGCACGGCCAGGCCGAATGCCAGGGAGAAGGTGAAGGACAGCGCAGCGGCGATTTTTTTCATATGTTTATTCGTTTTCCGTTGAGTTGAAACACTGCGGGCCCGGTCCGACTGCTCGGACGGGGCCCGCCTGGATTACTCGGCCGCGGTGTCGTCGCCCGCCGGCTCGGCCGCGGGCTCCGCGGCGCCATCCACTGCAGCCGCGCCGCCCTCGGTCTCGAACACCACCTCGTCCACGTCCGCCTCGACGATGCGCTGCAGGCCGGACAGCTTGGTGCCGTCCTCCACCGCGATCAGGGTGACGCCCTGCGTGGCGCGGCCCATTTCGCGGATCTCGGCGACACGGGTGCGGATCAGCACACCGCCCGTCGTGATCAGCATGATCTCGTCCGTCACGTCGACCAGCGTCGCGGCGACGACCTTGCCGTTACGTTCCGACGTCTGGATGGCGATCATGCCCTTCGTGCCGCGGCCATGACGGGTGTACTCCGTGATCGGCGTACGCTTGCCGTAGCCGTTCTCGGTTGCCGTCAGCACCGACTGCTGCTCGTTCTCGGCCACCAGCAGCGCGATCACGTTCTGGCCTTCTTCCAGGTTCATGCCGCGTACGCCGCGGGCCGTGCGGCCCATCGGACGCACGTCGTTCTCGTCGAAGCGCACCGCCTTGCCGGAGTCGGAGAACAGCATCACGTCATGCTTGCCGTCGGTCAGCGCGGCGCCGATCAGGAAGTCGCCCTCGTCCAGGTCGACAGCGATGATGCCGGCCTTGCGCGGATTGGAGAAGTCCTTCAGCGGCGTTTTCTTCACCGTGCCCAGGCTTGTCGACATGAAGACATAATGGTCCTCGGGGAACGTGCGGTTTTCGCCCGACAGCGGCAGCACGACGGTGATCTTTTCATTGTCCTGCAGCGGGAACATGTTGACGATCGGCCTGCCGCGCGAATTGCGCGAGCCTTGCGGCACTTCCCACACCTTCAGCCAGTACATCCTGCCGCGGTTCGAGAAGCACAGGATGTAGTCGTGCGTGTTGGCGATGAACAGCTGGTCGATCCAGTCCTCGTCTTTTGTTGCCATCGCCTGCTTGCCGCGGCCGCCGCGCTTCTGCGCGCGGTATTCGGAGATCGGCTGCGCCTTCATGTAGCCCATGTGCGACAGCGTCACGACCATGTCCTGCGGCGTGATCAGGTCTTCCGTTTCCAGGTCGGTGGCATTGTGCTCGATGGTCGAACGGCGCTCGTCCTTGGTGCCGTATTCCAGCTTGGCGGCATTGAGTTCGTCGCTGATGATCGAGGTGACGCGGGCCGGCTTGGACAGGATGTCCAGCAGATCGGCGATCTGCGCCATCACGTCCTTGTATTCGTTGACGATCTTGTCCTGCTCCAGACCCGTCAGGCGCTGCAGGCGCATCTGCAGGATTTCCTGGGCCTGGTCGTCGGACAGCTTGTACAGGCCATCGGACTGCATGCCGTAGTGCTTCGGCAGGTGCTCGGGACGGAACGCATCCATGCCGCGCTGGCCTTCCTCGCCGGTACGGGCCAGCATCTCGCGCACCAGGGACGAATCCCACGCGCGCGCCATCAGTTCGGATTTCGCCAGCGGCGGCGTCGGCGCGGCCTTGATGATGGCGATGAAATCGTCGATGTTCGCCAGCGCGACAGCGAGACCTTCCAGCACGTGGCCGCGTTCGCGCGCCTTGCGCAGTTCGAACACGGTGCGGCGCGTGACCACCTCGCGGCGGTGCGACAGGAACGTGGCCAGCAGCTGCTTCAGATTCATCAGCTTTGGCTGGCCGTCCACCAGCGCGACCATGTTCATGCCGAACGTGTCCTGCAATTGCGTCTGCTTGTACAGGTTGTTCAGCACCACTTCCGGCACTTCGCCGCGTTTGAGCTCGATGACGACGCGCATGCCCGATTTGTCGGACTCGTCGCGGATGTCGGAAATGCCTTCCAGCTTCTTGTCGCGCACGTTCTCGGCGATGCGCTCCAGCAGCGATTTTTTATTGACCTGATACGGCAGCTCGTCGACGATGATCGCCATGCGGCCGCCATCCTTGCCATATTCCTCGAAGTGCGTCTTGGCGCGCATGACGACGCGGCCGCGCCCCGTGCGATAGCCATCGCGCACGCCGGAGACGCCGTAGATGATGCCGCCGGTGGGGAAGTCCGGTGCCGGGATCAGTTCGATCAGTTCGTCGATCGAGCAGTCCGGGTTCGCCAGCACGTGCAGCGCACCGTTGATCACTTCCGACAGGTTGTGCGGCGCAATATTGGTCGCCATGCCGACGGCGATACCGGAGGAGCCGTTGATCAGCAGGTTCGGCACGCGGGTCGGCAGGACGGTCGGCTCCTTTTCCTTGCCGTCGTAGTTCGGCTGGAAGTCGACGGTTTCCTTGTCGATGTCGGCCAGCAGTTCGCCGGCGATCTTGTCCAGGCGGCACTCGGTGTAACGCATGGCCGCTGCGGCATCGCCGTCGATGGAACCGAAGTTGCCCTGGCCGTCCACCAGCGTGTAGCGCAGCGAGAAATCCTGCGCCATGCGCACCAGCGTGTCGTAGATCGACGAGTCGCCGTGCGGGTGATATTTACCCATCGTGTCGCCGACCACGCGCGCGCACTTGACGTAGGGACGGTTGTGCACGTAGTTACTTTCGTGCATCGAGAACAATACCCTGCGGTGCACCGGCTTCAAGCCGTCGCGCGCATCCGGCAAGGCGCGGCCCACGATCACGCTCATCGCGTAATCGAGGTAGCTCTTGCGCATCTCTTCTTCGAGGGAAATTGGGATTGTTTCTTTTGCGAATTGATCCATTGGCGGGTCGATGTTCTCTGACGTTGGTTCCGAGGGCCTGGAAAACCGCTTCCGGCGCGCTCCACGCTGCTGCAGGTGCAGGCAGACAATCGCACGATTTTAACATGCGGGCATGCCAGCCGGATCATTTGCCCCTCCCTGCCCCGGCGGCGGCGGCCGCAGCCCAGGAAGAACGTGTAATCGGGCTGACATATTTGCTGTTTAATATCGCCGGGCATCAGCAAAAGAGGTTGCACAAAAACAACATCATGGCCGGCAGCATGTACGCGCCCTGTTGGATGGCGCACAGTGCTTTTTGCGGCATATGGCAAAATGACAGGAATTCAAAATTGGCTGTTTCGCAATCGGCAGTCTCCACAGTTGTCGCCCCATAGTAGCGAGAGGGGTGCGCGTGTTAGTATTCGCACCACGCGACGCACCACGCAACAAAATGCGATGTAGTGTGTTCTGCCGATATCACCCCCGAAAGGAAAGAAAAACATGAAAAAACTGATTTCAACCATCTTTGCAGCGTCGGCAGTTCTGGCTGGCACCGTGGCAGCGCAGGACAAGCCAACCGCGCCGCCTTTTGCGCCGGTAACCCAGGACGTCAAGGCCGCAACGCCAAAGAGCGCTTACGTGCAGGATCAGCGCGGCGTCATCGCCCGCAACCCGTTCGGCCTGTGCTGGCGCACCGGTTACTGGACGCCTGCCGACGCGGTGCCAGGTTGCGATCTGCCGATCTGCGTGGAACCTGAGCGTCTGGAAAACGGCAAGTGCGTAGCCCCACCGCCGCCAGCAACGCCAGCGCCGACCCCGGCACCAACGCCGGTCCCGGGCGCGCCAGTGCCGACGTCCGAAAAAGTCAGCTACAACGCCGATGCGTTCTTTGATTTCGACAAGGCCACGCTGAAGCCTGAAGGCAAGCAGGCCCTGGACGAACTGCACTCGAAACTGGGCGGCATGAACGTTGAAGTCGTCATCGCCGTTGGCCACACCGACTCCGTCGGCTCCGATGCCTACAACGACAAGCTGGCCATCCGCCGCGCCGAGTCCGTCAAGGCATACCTGCTGAGCAAAGGCGTCGAAGCCAACCGCGTCTACACCGAAGGCAAAGGCGAGAAGCAGCCGGTCGCCGACAACAAGACCGCCGAAGGCCGCGCGAAGAACCGTCGCGTGGAAATCGAAGTCGTCGGTACCCGCAGCAAGTAATCTCCGCCCCGCCGGGCCCGAAACCCCGCCCTCGTGGCGGGGTTTTTCATTTGTACCGGAGCGCGCTTTGCAAGCGTGCTTTGGAACACGACCAATTACAGCTATGATGCCGATCATGAATGCAAATGCCGACCCCCTCGAAATACAGAAATTCAGCGAGCTGGCCCACCGCTGGTGGGACCCGACGTCTGAATTCCGCCCCTTGCACGATATCAACCCCCTGCGTCTGGAATGGATCAACGCGCGCGCGCCACTGGCGGGCAAGAACGTGATCGACATCGGTTGCGGCGGCGGTATCCTGTCCGAATCGATGGCCAGAAAAGGCGCCACGGTGACGGGTATCGACCTGTCGAAAAAAGCGCTGCGCGTGGCCGACCTGCACAGCCTCGAATCGGGCGTACCGGTGCGCTACAAGCTGATCGCCGCCGAAGAAATGGCGGCGCAGGAAGCGGGCGGGTTCGACGTCGTGACGTGCATGGAAATGCTGGAACACGTGCCGGATCCGGGCGGCATCGTGCGCGCTGCCGCCGCGCTGGCGAAACCGGGCGGCCACGTATTTTTTTCAACACTGAACCGTAATCCGAAGTCGTACCTGCATGCCGTTATTGGCGCGGAGTACGTGCTGCGCATGCTGCCCCGCGGCACGCACGATTACGACAAATTCATCACGCCGGCGGAGTTGTCGCAATATGTGCGCAGTGCGGGTTTGCAGGTCGAGAGTCTGCGCGGGCTGGGCTATAACCCGCTGACCCGGCTTTACTCGCTGAACAACGACACCAGCGTGAATTACCTGATGGCGTGCACGCGGCCGCTTTAAGCGGTATGTTTACAGTCCTGCAGGCGGCTGCGGTCGCCTCTTCTATTTCAGTCCGACCATGAGCTTTATCACTGTCCCGCGCGCCATCCTCTTCGACCTCGACGGCACGCTTGCCGACACGGCCCCCGACCTGGCAGCAGCGGTCAACCTGCTGCGCACGGAACGCGGCCTGGAGCCCACGCCGTACGAGATTCTGCGCCCCACCGCGTCGGCCGGCGCGCGCGGCATGATCGGCGCATCGTTCGGCCTTGCCCCGCACGACGAAGGTTACGAGGCGTTGCGCCAGGGCTTCTTCGACAACTACGGGGCGGCGATGTCAGTGCACAGCTCGCTGTTCGACGGCGTCCCCGAACTGCTGGACGGTATTGTCGCCGCCGGACTCGTCTGGGGCGTCGTCACCAACAAGCCGGCCCGCTTCACGGACCCGCTGCTGCCATTGATCGGTCTGGACAAGACCGCCTGCGCAATTTCGGGCGACACGACCCCACACCCGAAGCCGCATGCCGCTCCGTTGCTGGAGGCGGCCAAACGCCTGGGCCTGGCACCGGAACAGTGCTGGTACGCGGGCGACGACCTGCGCGACATCCAGGCTGGCAAGGCAGCGGGCATGCCGACCATTGCCTGCCAGTGGGGCTATTGCGGTGCGATCGAGCCCGCCGCCTGGGGTGCCGACTACCTGATGGCCACGCCGCGCGATTTGCTGGAGCTGATCCGCACGACTTTGGAGGGCGGCGCCCTGGCAGCATAAAGCGTTGCACATCCGCACTCGGAGACGCTATTTATTGCAATTGTTATTGCCCAGACTCAACAATGGGCTTACCATAGATGGCAATTAAAATAATAATCCGGCAACAGCCCCAAGGGAGACAGAAATGCCTGGTGAAGAAACGACCGAGCTGTCTCTCACACCGCACAGCACCGCTCCGCAGTTCTGGACGGCCACGGTAGCAGAGAGCAAGTTCTACTGGTACGACCTGCTGGCCGGCGGCGGCCCATTGCCGGATTTTCGCGACCCGGTCGGCCGTTACCTGCGCCGCATGCAGTTCGCGCTCGACGGCACGATGGAGAAGCGCCTGCTGTATTTCCTCATCGCGCGTCCGCGCGTGCGCATCGACACGCATCGCAACGTCAGCTGGGGCTTCTTTTCGCTGAAGCTGACCATTCCCATCCTGCTCGGCGCGGCAGAGCGCAAGAGCACGCTGACGATCGATCTCGACGTCCCGTTCGAGGCGACGCTGAAAAAGCCCACGGTCCAGCTGCAGGACAAATTCCTGCTGCTGAACTGGGGAGCCTTGACGGAAACGCTCAGCATCCACGACCTGATCCAGCGCTACCAGCCAGAGCCGACCTTCCCGAGCACGGTCCTGTACGTCGGCCAGACCCACGACCCGGCCGGCAAGCTGGCCAAAGGGCTGTCGCCGCTCGTCAACCGCCTGCGCGAATCGGTCATGGACGAGAACGACACCTTCCTGCTGATCCAGCGCATGGACGTAAAGGTTGAAACGACCGCGCGCGACATGTCGGAAGAAGCGTCGGTTCGCACGCAGACGGACCTCATCGAAGGTGCACTGATCCGCTACTTCGAGGGCCCGGCGCCCCGCGCGCGCAAGGAGGTGGAATTGGGCACGCGGCGCGAGCGGCTTGAAGAGCTGCAGAAGACATACCTGCTCGAGCGCCTGACGGTCGACCTTGGCTTCAAGGACGCGGACGCTTTCCACGAACTTACGTCCGAACACGTCCCCATCGCACGGCGGCACCTGTTCGAATGCGTGTTCGACCACGGTACCCCGGAGCTCAAGACACTGAGCGCTGCCGGCCGCCCCCTTGTCGAGCTCAAGAACTGAACGTCAAGGATTCACGCCAATGCCCGGCCCCTGCGTTACTTTCGGCTTAAGGGATGCGCGCAGGTCGCGGTTTGAGGTACAATGAACCTTCCTTCTGTGGGGACGACCTGGTTTCGACGTGGGTTGCAAAGCAGAACAGGGCATACCGAGGCCTGGTTACCTCGTAAATACACCCAGAAACAAACTAACTGCAAACGATAACTCGTACGCACTGGCAGCTTAATCGCTGTTAGCTCCACAACACCTCGTCCCTGGGGTGGGCCGTTAAAAGCTGTGGAGTCATTTACAGGGACTCGCGCTCGGAGGGGTCACTTCAAAGAGCGTTAAATCCAAGGTGAATCGCTTCTACGCAGCGTGCTCGTCCGCGTCGTGGAGGTTAAATTAAATGGCAGAGCTAAGTATGTAGAACTGTCTGTGGAGTGCTTGCGGACGCGGGTTCGATTCCCGCCGTCTCCACCACCGAACAAAAGAAAAAGGCCCTGAGCTCGCTCAGGGCCTTTTTCTTTTGTTCTATCGTTGACCGCGGGAATCGGAGCCGCGTCCGTCCAAAGACGGACGCGGGGCCTTGCCGGGGTTTCGTGCCGCATGCGGCACGCCGGCAAGGCGACCCGGGCCTACCAGCCCGGGGCTCTCCGATTCGCCCATTCACGACATCGCTCCGCGATGTCGCCACCGCCCGGAGGGCCACTCAGCGCTCCGCACAACAGCCGAATGTCGGCCCTGTCCCGATCGCCCGATCCTGATCGGATGAGCAGCTGCTCCACTGCTCTTGCCACAGTTTCCGTACACTCCTGCACGGCGCACGGCCCAATTCGCCTAGGGACAATTGTCGATCAGCCCCATACCGTTCAAGCAGTTCTGCTTTCGTCGCTGTCCTGATTTTCGATGGCACCGAGCACCGCTGCAGGGTCGGCGGGCTGGTGCAGCGCCTCAGCCTCGGGGTCGGCCTTGTTGACCACTTGCGGCATATCGCGCCGCAGTTCTTCCAGCAGGCTAATTACCTTGCTGGTTTTCTTTTCCGTCAGTAGGTTAACTTGCAGGTCCAGATGGGTATGCTGATCGGCCAGGCGGGCCATGCGATTTTGGCGAATGAGAACGGTGGTGGTGGTCAGGAAGGCGTTGAACGTTATGATGCCCTGCAGCCAGAAGAACGGCGGCTCATCAAACACTTGCCACCCTAGCTCATCGGCAAAAACGTTAGCGCCGATCCACAGCACGGCAAACGCGACAATGCCTACGAGATACGCGGGCCGCCCGAAGAATAAACTGAGCTTTTCGATCGCTGTCTGCGCACCCGAGCTTTGTTCCCTGTGCCGCGCGTGCAAGGCGCTGATGGTCTCAAGGTTCTCACTCACCGTTGCCGGCAGTTCCACCTCGGGGGCCGGCTTCTGCACCGCGTCATCCATTACGCTGCTCCTTTGTGCAGGAAAGCAGGCAAGGATAGCAGGATGATACCGGTGAGGTCGCCCGCTATCTCGAACGCGTCAGGCGATGTCCAGTGACTCGATATGACGGCGAATCGCCGCGCCAGGCGCGTGCCGACAAATTCCTACAAGAGTTCAACCCGCGCACCTACTCCGCACTTCCGCGACAAAGCCTACGATGCCTTTGTTATCCAACCAACACGGGAGACCCACCATGCAAAACGAAGGCAAGGAAAAAGGCCGCGACCTGTACCAGAAAACCCACGACGGCACCACGAGCGCCGGTTCAATGGGCGCGGGCTCGACGGGCCACGTCGGCACGAAGGAAGGCTACGATGAAGCCGCGCACTCGGGTGGCATGCAATCGGGCGGCCGTACCGACGACCTGTTGGCAGGCGGCTCCGAAGCCGACCAATACGACAAAGGCTTCGCCAGCCCCAAAGGCGCAGGTGAGCTGCAGACGGGTATGGGCGATATGGGCAGCCTGACCGGCGGCAGCCGTGGTAACCGTCAGGAAGGCGATGCGCAGCCCGGCGGCATGGGTGGCTCGATGAGGCCATCCGACCCCGACGGCCTGCAGACGGACGCCGGCAATATGGGTTCCGCTAACGTGCCAGAATCTGGCGGCCAGCGCATCGAAGACGGCACCTCGGGCGACCTGATCGGGCATGGCAATGCGTCCGGCGACAGCCAGCAAAATCGGCAGAGCGGTGAAAACCACGGCAGCCCGTCGGGTGCCGACAGCACCGGTGCGGACCAGCGCGAGATGTACAACGACAACCCGGCTGCTCAAGGCAATCAGGGCGGTAACCAGCAGCGCTGACAAAGGCAGTACCCAGGGTACTGCCGGGCAGCCGAGGCAAACTCGGCTGCCCGGCAGTACAGGAACCGCTCACGGCGATAACGACCTGCATTGCTCCAGGCAGGCGGAAGCGATGCTCCTTAACTCCGGCTATGACGGAGCCGCTCTTGGCATCCGATAAAGCACATGCCGCGCCAACCGATGCCCCACCGGCAACGCCGGATGATCGAAGTCCCCGTCAACATCCCGCACCATCCCGATCCGCTCCATCACCCGCCGCGACCGCAGATTGTCCGGCACCGTGAACGACACAATCTCCGCCAGCATCAACGTATCGAACGCATGCCGCAGCGCCGCCAGCGCCCCTTCGGTCGCAAGCCCCCTGCCCCACCATGGCGACCCAAGCCGCCAGCCGATCTCGTAGCACGGCGCAAACGGCAGGCCGGAAGCGACATGCTTCACGCCGACAAAACCCACCAGTTCCGACGTCTCGCGCAGCGCCGCGGCGAAGTAGCAGGTGCCATGCTGTTCGTACAGTGCGTTCTGCCTGGCGAACAGTAAACGCGCCTCGTCCGGAGAAACGGGACCCGGCAGGAACTCGGTGACCAGCGGGTCGGCGTTGAGCTGCACGAACGGCGCCACATCCTCGGGCTGCCACAGGCGCAGGTCCAGCCGCGCCGTCCGGATAATTGTCATCGCGCCTTCCCCGGCAGCGCTACCATGTTTAAGGCAGAATGACTCATTTGCAAAGGACCTCCATGATCCACGAAATCGCCGAACTCACCATCCAGCCCGGCACCAATGCCGCCTTCGAGGCCGCCGTCGCGCAGGCCGTGCCGCTGTTCCAGCGCGCGCGCGGCTGCGTGTCGATGCGGCTGGACCGCACCTTCGAGCGGCCCGAAACGTACCGCCTCGTCATCGGCTGGCAGACGCTGGAAGACCACACTGTGCACTTCCGCGGCAGCGAGGACTTCCAGGCCTGGCGCGCCCTCGTCGGCAGCTTCTTTGCCGAGGCGCCAAAGGTCGAGCATATCGAAACGGTCGTGACGGGTTTCGGCAGCTGACGGGGGCGCCATCGCGGCGACATGCTTGCCATTTTTGCAGCACAATGATGGCAACGCAACTCTGGAGACAGCACCATGGCCAACACGATTTATCGCAATTTCAAACAGGTCGCCGACGCGGAAAGCGCGCGCACCGCATTGCTCGACGCCGGCTTCCAGCCTTCGGCCGTGCAGCTGAACACGCACGATCCGCGCGGACAGGACACGAGCACGAACGCCGTCGACAACATCATGAACTCGATGACGCCCGACGATGCCGATACGACCGATCACGGTGCGCCGCGCGCGGCCGCGATGCTCACCATCGATGTCGATACCGACGAAGAGCGCGACCAGGCCGATGCCATCGTGCGCGGGTTCGGCGCCAGCGAAGCGTAGTCCCAGGCGCCGGCACGCGGAAAACAGGGGACAGCGCTGCTGTCCCCTGTTTTATTTCGGCTGCTCGATCTCGAACACCTGCCGCAGGTAAGCCAGGAACGTCTCGTCCTTCGACATCGTCTTGCCCGGCGAGTCCGACAGCTTGGCCACCGACTGGCCGTTGCAGCGCACCAGCTTCATGACGATGTTCAGCGGCTGGATACCCAGGTCGTTCGTCAGCCACGTGCCGATGCCGAAACCCGTCATGATGCGGTCGGCAAAGTGGCGGTACAGCGACACGGCCTTGTCCAGGTCCAGGCCATCCGAGAACACCAGGCGCTTCGTGTTCGGGTCGATGCGCAGCTTCTGGTAGTGCGCGATCGCCTTTTCGCCCCAGACGACAGGATCGCCCGAATCGTGGCGCAGGCCGTCGAACAGCTTGGCGAAGTACAGGTCGAAGTCGCGCAGGAACGCGTCCATGCCGACAACGTCCGTCAGGGCGGTGCCCAGGTCGCCGCGGAATTCCTGGACCCAGTCCTCCAGGGCGGCTTTCTGGAAGTCGCGCAGGCGCACGCCGAAGGCCTGGAACGACTGCATGTATTCATGCGCCATCGTGCCGATCGGGTGGATCTTGTAGCGCATCGCCAGGTAGACATTGGACGTGCCCTTGAAGAATTCGGGCACCTCGTGCGCCAGGCGTTCCACCACCTCGTCGTGCCATGCGGCCGAGAAGCGCCGGCGCACGCCGAAGTCGGAGAATTCAAACGGATTGCGCAGCTGGGGTTCGCGGCCAAACTCCTTGAGCGCGGCGATCTTCGCATCGAGCCGGCGACGGCCCTCGGCCAGCGCCGCGGCCTGGTCGAAGCGGCGGAAGTACAGTTCATTGACGATATACAGCACGAAGATCTCGAAGCCCATCACGTGCACCTGCGGACCGACGGCATGGATCGTCAGCCCGTCGCCATCGGTGGCGACGGTGATGAACTTGCGCTGGAAGCGGAACACGGTGAGAAAGTCGACGAAGTCGCTCTTGATGTAGCGCAGCGAACGCAGATACGCCAGTTCCTCTTCCTTGAACGACATCGTGCACAGGTGGTCGAGCTGGCGTTCCACCTCTTCCTTCAGCTCCGCCAGCGGATAGGCGGTCTTGTTGCGGCAGCGGAATTCATACTCCGTCTGCGTGCCCGGATGCCAGTGCAGCAAGGCCTGCCACATCGAGAATTTGTACAGGTCCGTCTCCAGCAGGCTGCGGACGACGGGAACGAATGGTGTGGTATCGGTCATTTCAGCGTCCTGCATTGATCAGCAATTCCTGCAGCACTTCGCCGGCGCGCGCCATCTGCACGCCGCGCTCGCGCATCTCCTCGAGGAACTGCATCTGCTGGCCCTCGAAGCCGCTGACGGGGCTCATGCAGTCGGTGACCAGCACCAGCTTTGCCAGCGCCTCCGGCCCAACTTGCGCGAACTCGGCGACGATGTGTTCCGTGGTCGCCTTGACGCAGTGGCTGCCCGCCTCGCCCGCGATATAGACGCGGTCCGATTGCAGCAGGCTGTCGATCAGCTTGCGGTTCAGCTGCGTGTCGATATCGTCGTCGTCCGGCACTTCGGCCATGACGGCCGAGTAATGCTCGGTCCACGGATTCGAACCCTTGGCGATCTTGGTGACGACGCCCAGCGCCGCGTCTTCCCAGCGGTTGTAGGCAAGGCGCACGTCCTCGTGCACGTTGTGGCCCCACGAACCGATCTCGCAGTGCACGGGCCAGACGATCAGGCGATAGCGGCCATTCGCTTCCAGCGAGTCCAGGTAAGCCTGGGCGCGGGCGCGCGCCTGCGGGTGGCGCGGCAGGTAGCGCGCCGCCCGCAGGTCGCTTGCTGCGATCTGGGTAAAGGGCGCGACCGGGCCGCCGTCCGCGCCGACCCAGAAGGTCGGATGGGCGATATCGTAGCGGTGGTGCGAATCGAGGGTGACGCTGATGGCCGCGATGCCGTCGCGCCCACGGTGGATCACTTCTGCCAGGCGGCGCATGTCCTCGTGCGCGCCGGGTACCGGCAGCGCCGGCTGCACGGCGCGGCTCGTGCCCGGGCTGACCGGCAGGTATGCGGGCGGCAGGTCGCAGAAATCGTTCTGCGGGTCGATGATCAGCAAATGCAGGTGTTGTTTCATTCAGGGCTCCGTTGCGGGCATGCCGACATGATAACGGTTGCCGGCCTTTCCTTCAGGATCCCATGAAAATGGCGCGGCCGCCGGGCCGCGCCACGGGCTTATGCCGCCGCCAGCTCGTCGATGGCGACGCGGCTTTTCGCCAGCGTGTCGGCCAGCGCCTGTTCGCCCAGCGCGACGCCTTCGGCACGGATGAAGGTAATGTCGGTGATGCCCAGGAAGCCCAGCACCGCGCGCAGATACGTGGCCAGGAAGTCGTAGCCGGCCGCGGGGCCTTCGCTGTAGACGCCGCCGCTGGCGGTCACGATATACACTTTCTTGTTCGTCAGCAGGCCGACGGGGCCCGACTCCGTGTACTTGAACGTGCGGCCGGCGCGGGCGATCTGGTCGATGTACGCTTTCAGGCCGGACGGCACGGAGAAGTTGTACATCGGCGCGCCAATGACGATGACGTCGGCGGCGATCGCTTCGTCGACCAGCTGGTCGGACAGCTTGACGGCGTACGCCTGGTCCGCGTTGCGCTTGTCGGCCGGCGTGAAGAACGCGCCCAGCATTTCCTCGTTCAGGTGCGGCACCGGGTTGGCGGCCAGGTCGCGCTCGACGACGGTGTCCTGCGGATGGGCCGCCTGCCATTTGGCGATGAACTCGGCGGAGAGCTGGCGCGACAGCGAGCCGGTGGTACGAACACTGCTATTGATGTACAGAACGTTTGCCATGATGAGCTCCTAAAGTTGGGTAATTGCGTTCATCATAGATCGGGTTTAGTATCGAGGAAATCCACTTTAATTCGATGAGTTCTATCGATTTTCACGATATGCGCGAACCCGGCCTTCCTTCCCTCGACCAGCTGCGCGTCTTTATCGCCGTTATCGACCATGGCGGGTTCGCCCACGCCGCGCGGGTCCTGCATCGTACGCAGTCCGTCATCAGCTACACGATCGCCAATCTGGAGGAGCAGCTCAACGTGGCATTGCTCGACCGCGCCAAACGCAAGCCCACCTTGACGGAGGCAGGCAAGGCGTTGCTCGCCGACGCACGCGCTGTCACCGCCAAGGTGGACGACATGCGGGCGCGCGCCAAGGCGCTGGGCGCAGGGCTGGAGGCGGAGTTGTGTCTGGTCGTCGACATCATGTTCCCCATGTGCCTGCTGGTGACGGTGCTGGAGGCCTTCCGCCGCGAATACCCGACCGTCTCGCTGCGGTTGCACACGGAAGCGCTGGGCGCTGTCATGCAGATGGTGCTGGACGGACGCTGCCAGCTGGGCATCAGCGGCATGCCGCTGGCGATGCCGGATAGCATTGAACGCCAGCTGACGGGCCATGTGACGATGATGCCAGTCTGCGCACCGCACCATCCGCTGGCCGCCATCGAGGGCGTGATCCCGACGGCCACATTGCGAGAGCACCTGCAACTGGTCGTCACGGACCGCAGTCCGCTGACGCAAGGCCAGGATTTCGGCGTGTTCGGCCGCGCCAACTGGCGGCTGGGCGACCTGCACTCGAAACACGCGCTGCTGCGCGGCGGCCTCGGCTGGGGCAGCATGCCGCAGGCAATGATTGCCGACGACCTGGCCAAGGGCCGTCTCGTACCCCTGAAGCCGCAGGACGGCGCGACACTGCAGTACCCGCTCTTCATCATCCACCGCAGCGACGATCCGCTGGGTCCAGCCGGACGCTGGCTCCGGCAGCAGTTCCTCGATCTCGACTACGGCCTGCCGCACGACGCTTTCTGAGCACTGGCACCGGCTTCTGCCTCATTCCTACAGCGGAGGGAGGCGTGCGCCTACTCCTGCCCTGCTCCGTCGGGCATAGCATGAGCATCTGCCGGGTGCCCGGCACCTGGCCATGCTTTTGCAAAGGAAATGGACATGACGAACAAACTCGACAAAATCGGCGGTAATTACCACGACGGGAAAGCGGAAGATGCCGGCTACATGACCCAGAGCGGCAATCACGCCGCCGGGCTCGAAGCCAACGATACCCCAGCGTCAACCGCGAACCCAACATCGGCAGCGCCAACAACGCCGGCAGCCAGCAGAGCGGCGCCGCCGGCAGCTCAGGAGGAATGGACATGACAGCATCGCAATCGATCGGTGGACAGGGCGCACAGGACGGCATCAGCGGTACCCCGTCCGGAACGCAGGGCGCCGACGCGGGCCAGGGCGTCAATCAGGGCGGAAACAAGCAAAGCGGCCAGTCGGACTACCTGGGCGGTTCGCCGCAGGGCCAGGGCGGCGTGGGCAGCCAGCCGTCCGGCAACCAGATGTCGACCAACCAGTCCGGCAGCCAGTCGGGCACGCTGCAGGGCGACGTGCGCACGGGCGAACAGCCGGGCCAGTCGTACGGCGAGCGTTCCCTCAACCAGCAGTCGGGCGACAACGGCAATGAAACGGGCACGGGCGACAGCCGGCAGTCCGGCAGCTATGCGTCCAGCTCACCCGGCGGCTCCGGCGACGTGGCCGACAAGCTGCAGGGCGGACCGGAGAACCAGCAGGGTTCGGGCCAGGGCCTGCAGGGCGGCCCCGGCAGCCAGGATGCGGCCAGCCGCATGCTGGACCAGAAAGGCGGTCCGGGCAACCCGCAGGCGCAAGACCAGCAAAGCGTCCAGCGTGACGGCATGGACAACCAATACCAGAGCACGCGCGGCAATGAGCAGTCCGATGACGCGACGCGCGACGTCGACGATATCGGCAGCAAACGCGCTGCCAGCGTACAGCCGCGCGACAGCGGGAACGAAGACCAGCGCTAAAGCCTGCGTAACGCACACCGGGGTCACGCACCCCGGTGCCAGGTCCGACATCCGGACATTTGTCCGAATGTCGGCCTGACCCGTTTAAAGAGGCTGTCCCACCAGCCGCCGCAGGCGCCGCACCTCCTCGGTCAGATCGACCACCAGCGCGGCCAGCTCCTCGTCCGCGTCGAAATCGCGCTCCACCTGCACCAGCTTGCGGGCACGTACCAGGTCCACGCTGGTGAAGCGCCAGCTTTCCGGCGCGGCGCTCGTCCCGCCCCGCAGAATGCCGGTGCGCACGCGCTGCACTACCCACTCCGGTTCGACGGCGCAGGCACGCGCGATTTCGTCCAGGGTCAGCGCGGCGTCCTCCAGCAGCACGCCGCGGACCGACTCAGTCGTGTCCTCAGTCATGTTTTATCCCCAGGTTTGCGCGCGGATCGAATGTCAGTTCGCGCGCCATCTGTTCGTAGAGCGCCCGCGCTGCCGCCGTGTCGGCCGGCGGCAGCGCCACCTCCAGCATCAGATACAGGTCGCCTGCGGCCGCGCTGCCGGCGGCAGGGATGCCGCGGCCTTTCAGGCGCAGCTTGCGGCCCGTCTGCGATCCCGGCGGCACCGTCACCGTCACACGCCCCGACGGCGTCGGCAAGTCGATCTGCGCGCCCAGCATTGCCTCCCACGGCGCTACCGGCACGGTCTCGTGCACGTCGCGGCCGTCGATCCGGTAACGCGCGTCCGGCGCGAACTCGATCTCCAGATACAGGTCGCCCGAAGCGGCGCCGCCGGCACCGGGATGGCCCTGCCCCGCCAGACGCAATTGCTGGCCCGGCGTCACGCCTTTCGGGATCGTCACGTTCAGCGTGCGTGCGCGCGTGACCACACGTCCCTGCGCATCATGTTCCGGCACGCGCAAGGTAATAGTGCGCGCCGCGCCGTGATAACTGTCGTGCAGCGAAATGCGGATGGTGGCGTGGCTGTCGTCGCCGCGGGTGTGGAAGGTTTGGCGACGGCGCCCGCCCACGTGGGCGAACAGGTCCTTGAAGAAGTCGCTGTCGTCGCCCGTTTCAAAGCCGGCACCCTTTTCGAAGTCCGCGCCCCAACCGGGCGGCGGCCGGAAGCCCTGCCCCGCCTGGCGCGGCGCATTGCCCAGTTCATCGTAGGCGGCACGCTTTTCGGCGTCGCCCAGGACGCCGTATGCTTCGTTCAGTTCCTTGGTTTTCGCATCGGCATCCGTTTCGCGGCTTACGTCGGGATGGTATTTGCGTACGAGCTTGCGGTAGGCGTTCTTGATCTCGTCCTCGCTGGCCGTCTTCGGCACGCCCAGCGTGGCGTAGTAGTCCTTGTATTCCATGTGCTCTCCAGGTCAGTCCTGAAGAGCACAGGTTACATCAAAATCGCGCGTCCTTCAGCGCACCCTTCGCAGCGACGAAATGCGGTCGTTCATCCCTTCCAGGAAGGGATAGCGCCCCGGTCCGAACACCACGCACTGGCCGCCGTAGTCGGCGTGTTCGCACACTTCCCACGTGCCGCGGCGGACGACGAGGGAGCCGGCGCGGTCATTGAAGTCTGCATCGCGCAAGGTGCGCACGTCGCCATCCACATCCACGGTCCTGCCTTCGAAGCGCGCGCCGGCGAACAGCTGCACCGCCTCGCCGCGCCGCTCCCCGCCACCGCGCCAGCCTTCATGGCCGATGCGCTCCTCCTCGCCTTCACGCCAGCCATCGGGACGGTCATCGCGGCGCCCGTCGCCATAGTGGTCGCGGTCGCGGTCGCGCCAGCCTCGTCGTCCCTGCACCTCGCGGGCCGACGAGATATTGTTGTTGAAGCGTTCCAGGTCCGGGTATTCGCCGCGCCGGAACAGCGCGCAGTAGCCGCCGAAGTCCTTGTGCTCGCATACCTCCCACGTGCCGGAACGCACGATCAGGCTGGACGCCTTGTCGTTGAACCCTCCGTCGCGCAGGTTCGGTGCGTCGCCATGCAGCGTGACCTGGTTGCCGCGCAGGCCGTGGTGCTCGAACAGCGTCAACTCGCCGGCGTTGGCGACCTGGGACAGCAGCGTGGAAGCCACCAGCGTGGCAAGGAGGCGTTTCATGAATACTCCGTTCTTGTTATCGGTACCGGCTCAACGCGCCGGTACCGGGCGGCGCACACATGTCGTTGTAACAAATTCCTACCGCGCCGGCCCTGCGCGAGGACGTCGGGTTGGTAGAATGGCGCTTCCCGCAGCGACTTTATTCGACCCTATTCGCCCATGCCCTATTCCTTCTCCCGTTCCAACGTCCATCGCGAAGCATCGAGCCTGTGGCAACTGGCGTGGCCCGTGCTGGTCGGCCAGCTGGCCACCGTCGGCATGGCGGTGGCGGACGTGGCGATGACGGGGCATACGAGCGCCGACGAACTGGCGGCCGTGTCGCTGGGGGCGTCGGTCTGGTCGATCATCCTCGTCACCGTCAACGGCATCATGATGGCCATTAATACGGTTGTCGCGCACGAGGTGGGCGCGGGTGCCTTCGACAAGATTGCGCACTCCGTGCGCCAGGCGCTGTGGAAGGCCGTCGGCGTCGGGCTGTTTGCGGCGCTGATGGCCAACCTGGCCACGCTGCTGTTCGACCATCTCTACCTTGCACCCGCCGTCAGCGAACGCGCGTCGATGTTCGTCCACATCATCAGCATCGGCCTGATACCGTTCGCGGCCTACCGCGCGCTGTACGGATACAGCGCCAGCATCAACCACACCAAACCCGTCATGGTGATTGCCATCATCGGGCTGCTCGTGAACGTGGCGATCAACTGGGTGCTCGTGTTCGGCAATCTGGGCATGCCGAAGATGGGCGCGCTGGGCTGCGCGGTGGCGACGGGCGTCGTCGTCTGGCTCGACCTGATCGCAATGGTGCTGTGGATCCGCATCGCACCCGCCTACCGCCAGACCTATCCGTTCACGCGCTGGGAGTGGCCGCACTGGCCGGAGATCTGGAGCATGCTGAAACTGGGCGTGCCGATCGGCGTGACGTACTTCGCCGAGGTGTCCGTGTTCGGCGCCGTCAGCCTGCTGATCGCGCGCTTCGGCGTCGTCACCGTGTCGGCGCACCAGATCGCGCTCAATTTCGCGTCGCTGACGTTCATGGTGCCGCTGTCGTTCGGCATCGGCATGATCACCCGCGTCGGCCAGGCGCTGGGCGAAGGCAATCCGCAGCAGGCCCGCTTCGCTTCGCTGGTCGGCCTGTCGATGTCGGTGGGTTTTGCCGTGCTGTCGGCCGTTTTCATTGCCGTGTTCCGGCACCAGATCGCCGCGGCCTACACGTCCGACCCGGCCGTGCAGGCGATGTGCGCGCATCTGCTGCTGTTCGCCGCGCTGTTCCAGCTGTCGGACGCTGCCCAGGTGGCCGCGTCGTGTGCGATCCGCGGCTACAAGGTCACGCGCAGCCCGATGGTGATCCAGCTGATCGCGTTCTGGGGCGTCGCGCTGCCGCTTGGGTGCGTGCTGGGACTGGCGCCCGACTGGGTGCCGTTCGCGCCAGCCGAGCCGCTGTCGGCCACGGGCTTCTGGATCGGACTCGTACTGGGCCTGACGGTGGCGGCGGTGCTGCTGACGGTGTCGCTGCTGCGGCTCTCGAAGGCGCGCGCGCTGGCGGTTGCCGAACAATAGTCGGCACGCGCGCCCGTATTTCGAAGATTCGCGGTTGGTCAGCGGGGGCCGTCTCTGGTATTGTCACGCGGTCCTGACTCTTCCATATTTGGCTTCCTTCATGCGCTTCATTCTCAGCTTCCTGGCCCTGCTGGCCGTCGGCTCGGCATCGGCCGAACGTCTCACCCTCGACCGCATCTACGACGATCCCGCACTGGCCGGCCCCGGCGTGCGCGCACTGAAGGTCTCGCCCGATGGCGCCCGCGTGACGTTCCTGCGCGGCCGCGAGGACAACCAGTTCCAGCTGGACCTGTGGGAATTCAACATGAAGGACAAGTCGACGCGCCGCCTGGTCGACTCGAAGACCCTGGTGCCCGACGAGAACCTGTCGGACGCCGAGAAGGCCCGCCGCGAACGCGAGCGCACGGCCAGCCTGAAAGGCATCGTCAGCTACAGCTGGTCGCCGGACGGCAAGCGCCTGCTGGTGCCCATCGCCGGCAACCTGTACCTGATCGACGTCGGCAAACCCGATGCGGCCCGGCTGGTCGCCTCGGGCAACGTGACCGACCCGAAGATTTCGCCGAAGGGCAAATACGTGTCGTTCGTGCGCGACCAGAACCTGTACGTGATCGACCTCGCCACCGGCAAGGAACGCGCGCTGACGACCGACGGCAAGGGCACGCTGCACAACGGCGAAGCCGAATTCGTCGCGCAGGAAGAGATGCACCAGTTCACCGGCTACTACTGGGCGCCGGACGATTCCGCGATCGCCTACCGCCGCTACGACGAAGCGCAGGTGCCGGTGGCGCGCCGCTTCGAGATCTATGCGGACCGCACCGATGTCGTCGAGCAGCGCTACCCGGCGGCCGGGGACAAGAACGCGATCGTCGAACTGCGCATCGTCTCGCCGGCCACGGGCACGACGCGCGACGTGGACCTGGGCCCGGAGCAGGACATCTATCTGGTGCGTGCCGACTGGACGGCCGACAGCCGCCAGCTCGTGTTCCAGCGCCAGACGCGCGACCAGAAGAAGCTCGAACTGATCGCGGTCGATGCAGCCTCGCTCGCGCAGCGCGTGCTGGTGACGGAAACGGAGAAGACGTGGACCAAGATTAACGACGACCTGCGCTTCCTCGCGGACGGCTCCGGCTTCATCTGGGCGTCCGAGCGCAGCGGACGCAATCACCTGTACCTGTTCGACATGAACGGCAAGGTGAAGCACGCGCTGACGCAGGGCGAGTGGCGCGTCGATAACCTGCTGGCCGTCGACGAAAGGGCGGGCAAGGTGTACTTCGCGTCGAACAAGGATGCGATTCCGGACAAGCAGGCGTACGTCGTGGCACTCGACGGCAGCACGGCTGCGAAACCGAAGCGCGTGACGCAGGCCGACGGCTGGCACGACACCAGCTTCGCCCGCAACGGCGAGGTGTTCGTCGACACGTGGTCCGACCCGGCCAACCCGCCGCAGGTGTCGATCCGCAAGCCGGATGGCACGATGGTGACGTGGCTGCAGCATAACGAGGTCGATGCGAAACACCCCTGGTTCAAGTACAAGGCGGACCACCTGCCGACCGAATACGGCACGATGAAGGCGAAGGACGGCCAGACGCTGTACTGGTCGATGATCAAGCCCTATCATTTTGACGCCAAGAAAAAATATCCCGTCTACCTGTCGACGTATGGCGGCCCGGGCGCGCAGCACGTGGCGCGCCGCTGGGGCGACACCTTCGACCAGTACATGGCGCAGCAGGGCTATGTCGTGTTCCGCCTGGATAACCGCGGCTCGTCGCGGCGCGAACGCGCGTTCACGGATGCGATCTACCGCAACCTGGGCAAGGTGGAAGTGGAAGACCAGCTGACGGGCATCGACTGGCTGGGCAAGCAGGGCTTCGTCGACGCGAAGCGCATCGGCGTGTACGGCTGGAGCTATGGCGGCTTCATGGCGCTGCGCCTGCTGTCGCAGGGGTCGGACAAGATTGCCGCCGGCGTCTCCGGCGCACCCGTGACGGACTGGAAGCTGTACGACACCCACTACACGGAACGCTACATGGACCGTCCCGCCGACAATCCGGAGGGCTACAAGGACAGCACCGTGTTCGCCCACGTGGACGGCCTGAAGTCGAAGCTGCTGCTGATCCACGGCATGGCGGACGACAACGTCCTGTTCACCAACAGCACGAAGATGATCGACGCGCTCGTCAACCGCGGCGTGCAGTTCGAGCTGATGACCTACCCTGGCGCCAAGCATGGCATTTCAAACCGCGTGCAGCGGCGCCACGTGCAGGGTTATATCGATGCCTTCTTCCGCAAGCACCTGAAGCCCGATACCGAGTAGCCGGCACGGCTGGCAAGCAAAAACAGCCGCTGAGCGGCTGTTTTTGCTGACGGCACTGGGCCGGTGTTAACGGTTGCCGCGGTCGATCGTGCTATTGGTGTCCAGCGCGTCGTCCACTGCATCGCGGGCGTCGCCCACTTTTTTCTGCACTTTGCCTTCAGCCTGGTTTTTCAGGCCGTCGACCTGCTGCTTCGAGCTGCCTACCAGCTCGCCGGCTTCCTGCTGGATTTTGCCGCCGATTTCCTTTGCCTTGCCTTTGATCTGATCGCTGTTCATGGTCAAGCTCCTCTATGTTGCGGCTGGCGGACCCCACTGGTCCGCGCCTTTTCCGGCACACGCGTGTCGAAGATATCGGTTGCGCGTGTCGTTGGAGAAATCATACGGCGGAGAAGTATTGCCGTCCGTACGCTCCCTAACATTGTCAAACAATTATTCCGGCCGGGTACTTGTCATAGCCAGACGCACGGCCAGGCAGGTACCGCACCTGATCGGCCCGCATGTCGACGCCGTCTACCAGTCGTCCAGATTGCGCACGATGTATGTGTGCCCGCTCCGGAGCGCGGCCAAGGGCGTTCCGCTGCGACAGCCTGCGCCATCATGCGGCGGTCCGCAGTAAAGTGGCATCGGGCGAGAGGCAAACAGCCCTTCTGCGCGGCCGGAATGTCCGCTATAGTTCAACCATGTATTTACTCAAAGCAACATGAGACAGGAGACGCACGATGACACTGCAGGAATTGTTCGATAACCCAGCCGCGTTGCCCACAGCGCCGAAGGTCGTGCAGGATCTGATCCAGAGTTTCGACAAGGCGTCCGTGTCCACCGAGGATGTGGCGCGGAAAGTCGCGCTCGATCCGGTGCTGAGCGCGAAACTGCTTCGCCTTGCCAACTCCGCTTATTACAACGTGTCGCGCAGCATTGGTACCGTCGAGGACGCCGTACTGATGCTGGGATTTGTTGCCGTGCGCACGCTCGTCATCAGTTCCGGCCTCGTCAATGGCTTCAAGGAAGTGACAGGGCTGGATCTGAAGCAGTTCTGGCGCTACAGCATGCACACGGCCGTGGCCGGCAAATGGATGGCAAAGAAGACGCGCGACAACCAGGAGCTGGCATTTACGATCGGCATGATGCACGCGATCGGCGAACTCCTGTTGCATTCGGCGGCGCCCGAGCAGGCCCAGGCACTGGACGCGAATACAGCGCCGCTGGCCCAGCATCGGCTTGACGTCGAAAAACGCACGCTGGGCTTCGGCTATGCCGAGGTCGGGGCGGAACTGGCCCGCCGCTGGCAGTTCCCTGCCGAATTCTCGGACGCGATCGAAGCGTTCCCCACGCCGCTCGCGACGAGCCCGGTCAACCGGCTGTCCGCCCTCGTCCACCTCGGCGCATGGCGCGCCCGTGCCGAGCTGGAACAGCAAACCGAAGAACAGTTACGGGCAAGCGCCCCCGCGGACGTGGCGGCCAGCCTGGGGCTGACGACGGAAATGCTGATCGACGATATGCCGCCGCTGGACGAGCTCAGCGCCGGGCTGGAAGAAATGTTTCGATAGCAACTGATTGGCATCGATATAGTTCGGGCATGACTCCGACAGCCTCCCCGCCGACCAACCTCCGCACCATTCTCTGCGCCGTCATCATCGCCATTGGCACCATACCGATGATATGGGCCAGCCACGGCTGGGCCACGGCGCCACGCGGCCCTTCCGGGCAGCCTGGCTTTGGCCCCGGCCTGGTCTGCTTTGTTGCCTGGGTACTGATGGCGGGCACCCACGTCCCCTGCACGGGTTACCTGCTGTACTCGGCCTGCACGCGCCGCGTGAGGAACCGGGCCGCGGCGAACAGCCTGGGCGCGGCAGCGTTCGTCCTGCTGCTGCTGCCTGTGCTGTACGTGTATACGTTGCCGGGTTGAAGGTCGATCGTTATCGATTGGGCAAGCCCAAAAAGAATTTCAAAATATTTTTCAAAAACCCTAAAGTTCCGCTCACGCCTGACGTTAATCCAGACAAGCGGTACTCCATCGACGTTTTTGAAGGCTGATCATGACCTCCACCGAAGTTCTCTCCATGTACGAAAACATTGCCGGCCTGACGGGCAAGATGGCGGTGGCGGCGCAGATGGGCGACTGGAATGGCCTGGATCGGCTGGAAAATCAGTGTGCAGCCGCTGCCGTGCCCGCGATTGGCGGCGTGCCCAAGCTGGAAGGTTCGGCCCGCCAGCGCAAGATCGACCTGCTCAGGCAGATTCTCGCCAACGACCGCGCCGTGCGCGACGTGACGGAGCCATGGATGGGCCAGCTGAACGGCTGAGATCCGTTGCTGAAATAACAAAGCGCCCATGGGGCGCTTTTTTCATGTCTGCCGGGGGAGCAGACCGGCAATGGACGGCTCAGGCAGCCCCGGCTTCGGCGGGCGCTTCCTCTTCCGCCGTTGCCGCCTCGGCAATGGCCTTCTTGCGCCAGCTCTGCCACACCTTGATCTGCGCGCTGGCCTGTTTCGCCTTGCGGCGGCGCACCAGATGGACGATGACGCCGACGACGAGCAGCAGTGCCACGCTGCCGGCAGCGATCATCGTCAGCACCTTCGGCCGCGACATCTTCTTCTCCTTGACGGGCTCCTGGGGCGGCGGCGCCGCTTTCCTTACCTCCGGCGCGGGCGCGGGTGCGGCCGGCTGGCCGGCTTCGCGCGCCGCCGCAGCTGTCGACGCAACCTCCCTGTCCAGCGCTGCCTTGTCCGCACGCGCATCCGTGATCTTGCCGGCCGCTGTGCGGCCCGGCGGCTCCGTTGCCGTGACGACCGCAGCGCTTTGCTCGACGTGGCTCGCCGGCACGGCGGCCGGCGCCGCAGCGGCCGGTGCCGGCGCTTTGGTATCCGGCGACCTAGTTGTGGCCGGTGCGGCGGCCGGTGCGGCAGCCGCTGGCGGCGCAGCCGCATTTTTCGCCACCGCCGCCTGCAGCGACTTCAGCTTGGCTTCCAGCTCGGCCAGCTTCTTGAGTAATGCCTTGTCCGCGGCCGGCCCGACCGGGACCGGCTCCGTCGGCTTCGCGATGACAGGCAGCGGCGGCACGATCGATACTGCCGGCTTTTCCGCGGGCTTTGCCGGCGCGGGTGAGGTCTTGCCGGCGACCTTTGCGGTCGCGGGCGCGGGTTTTTCAGTGACCTTATGATCGGCCAGTGCAGGCTTCTCGACAATTTTATGAACGGCTGGCACCGGCTTCTCAACGGCCTTGATCGGCGTGGATGCGGGCTTTTCGATTACCGTTGCTCCAACCGCCGGCACGGCACGCGCTGGCGCCGGTGCTGCCGTCTTTCCGGCCGACCGCGCGGCGAACGCGCGCTCGACGGCGCCCATCAGCTCCGCCTCGGCCCTGGTTGCCTGCCGCCCCGGCGTCCCGGCGGTGGCAAGTTGTATCGCGATACCGGACGGACGGGACCGCGGGGAGGATTCGGGCGCCGACGACACGACCGGCGCGCCCGCGACCCTGGTCGGCTGCGCCGCCGGTACCGGTGTGGGCGCGGGCGGTGCCGGGGGCGCGGCACGCAGCCACAAGGACACGCCGCGCACACTCTGGCGCCCGGCGCTCGTCAGCTCGAAATACAGATGCAGCACTTCCGACTGGATGGGCGCGCTGGTCGTCAGGTGCAATACGCGGCGCGCGTCGCGTTTCGCGATCGTGATGTTCATCCCGGCCAGCGCCGGGCTCATCGACACGTTCGCGCCCTGGAACACGTTGCGGCTGGCCAGGCGCACCTGCAGGTCGGCCAGGTCCTGCGGGGTCAGGTCGACCAGCTCGACGTCCGCAACCAGCTGTTCCCCCACATGCGAACGCACGTTGGCTTCGCCCAGCTCGGCGGCATCAACGCCGGCGACGGCGATCCCGAGAACGATGGCGGCGGTGGAAGTGAGCTTGGACATGGCTGGATTATTTCCTGAACGTAAGTCTATAACGGCACGTTTCAGGATTATTTAAGTGCCGCACCCAAAAATCGTCGCTGCGCTACACTCGAACGTGTCAATGAAACACTATTAATCCAACACCATTGCAAAGGATTTTCATGGAAAGCAGAATCGAACGCGACAGTTTCGGCCCGATCGACGTCCCGGCGGACCGGCTGTGGGGCGCCCAGACGCAGCGCTCGCTGCACCACTTTCACATCTCCACGGAACGCATGCCGCCGGAGCTGATCGCCGCGCTGGCGCAGGTGAAGCGGGCGGCGGCACGCGTCAACGTGGACCTTGGCGTACTGGACAGCACCAAGGCGGACGCCATCACGCGCGCTGCGGATGAAGTCCTGGAAGGCAGGCACGCGGGCGAATTTCCGCTGGCCGTCTGGCAGACGGGTTCCGGCACGCAATCGAATATGAACATGAACGAAGTGCTGGCCAACCGCGGTTCCGAACTGCTGGGCGGCGTGCGCGGCGAAGAGCGCAAGCTGCACCCGAATGACGACGTCAACAAGGGCCAGTCGTCCAACGATATCTTCCCGACGGCGATCCATGTGGCCGCCGCCACGGCCGTCGCGACCGACGTGCTGCCGGCACTGCGCCAGTTGCGCGCCACGCTGGACGCCAAGGCGCAGGCATTTGCCGACATCGTCAAGATCGGCCGCACCCACCTGCAGGATGCGACCCCGCTGACCCTCGGCCAGGAATTTTCCGGCTACGTTGCCCAGCTGGACCATGCGGAGCGAGCGCTCACCAATGCCCTGCCCGCCGTGCTGGAGCTGGCTGCGGGCGGCACCGCCGTCGGCACGGGCTTGAATGCGCACCCGGAATACGCCACCAGGATCGCGGCCGAACTGGCAGAGCGGCTGAACCTGCCGTTCCGCAGCGCCGACAACAAGTTTGCCGCGCTGGCCGGTCACGAGGCCCTTATCGCGGCGCATGGCGCTTTGAAAACGCTGGCAGCTGCAATGTTCAAGATCGCCAACGACGTGCGCTGGATGGCGTCCGGCCCCCGCTCCGGCCTGGGCGAAATCACCATTCCAGAGAACGAGCCAGGCAGCTCGATCATGCCGGGCAAGGTCAACCCAACCCAATGCGAAGCCATCACGATGCTGTGCTGCCAGGTGTTCGGGAACGACGTGGCCATCACGATGGGCGGCGCTTCCGGCAATTTCGAACTGAACGTCTACAAGCCGCTGCTGGCGCATAATTTCCTGCAGAGCGCGCGCCTGCTGGCCGACGGCATGCGCAGCTTCGACGAACATTGCGCCCAGGGCATCGAACCCAACCGCGAACGCATCGGCGAACTGATGGAACGCTCGCTGATGCTGGTCACGGCGCTGGCCCCGCACATCGGGTATGATCGCGCCGCGCAAATTGCCAAGAAAGCCCAGCACGAAGGCACCACGTTACGCGACGCCGCGCTGGCGCTGGGGTTCGTCACGGCGGAGCAGTTCGAAGGGTGGATCGTGCCGCTGGCAATGACCCGGCCGGACGCGAAGGGCTGACAAGGGCGTCCATGCCGCCCGCTTTGCGTAACTTATTTACAACATAGGTGTATTTATTTGCAACAGCGGGCGGCAACTGTTTTCACTGAGGATAGAATGCAAAAAGTAGAATTTGAATTAACATCGGAATATATCGAGCTGAACCAGTTGCTGAAGGTGGTCGGCCTGTGCGACAGCGGCGGC
Source organism: Pseudoduganella plicata (assembly GCF_004421005.1). Taxonomy (NCBI): domain Bacteria; kingdom Pseudomonadati; phylum Pseudomonadota; class Betaproteobacteria; order Burkholderiales; family Oxalobacteraceae; genus Pseudoduganella; species Pseudoduganella plicata. The sequence goes on along the minus strand of NZ_CP038026.1, from coordinate 5,163,193 downwards.
GCCGGCAAGCAGATCGTCGCCAGCGGCCAGGTCCGTGTCGACGGCAAGCAGGAATTGCGCAAGACCGCGAAGATCCGCAGCGGCCAGCAGGTCACGCTGGGCGATGTGCGTATCGTGGTAGTCGGTGACGGAGGCGCCGACGGCGCCTGACCTGTCGCAACCCTCTGCGCTGGTGCCACCGTTACAGTTACAGATCAGCAACCAGGAGGAAACGACCATGAACGGCTCCGAAACGAACGGCCATGATACGAAAATCGTCACGCAACACCGCCTGATCGGCGACCTGCGCCAGGTGATCGAGAACGCGGAAGAACTGCTGAAGAATACGGGGCATTACGATCACGGCCTGTACCACACGGCGCGGCACAAGCTGGCGCAGGCGTTGGCCGTCGCCAACGAAGAGCTGGAGCGCTGCGAGGAAGCCCAGCTGGCCCGGATGATCGACGCCACCGAAGCCCGGTGCCGCCTGCACGGCGACAGGGACGGCGAAGCGAAAGTGCTGCGGGCTTTCCACTAACCGCGGCCGCCGCGGGTCGCCCGGGCCGCTACGGCCCTGCCGGTTCCAATGCCGTGAACGCACCGCACCCCAGCCAGCGCCGCAATGCGGCGCCCCCATCGAAACCTGCATCGAGCCGATACGCCACGTCGAACGCGGCGGCTATCGTGCTGCCGTTCGCCAGCGACGCCAGCGCCGCATGGCAGGCGGCATCCTCTATCGTCACGTCGGCGCGCCAGCCCGGCCGGCAGACCAGCCCCTGGCTGGGCACGTCGATGGCGGGAAACGCCGTGTCGTCGCGGTGTGCTTGCCACAGCGGCACCACGGCCCAGCGCGATGCGAACGGACTTGCCGCCGGGTGCAACGTCACGCAGCTGTCCGCAAACTGTTCCGGCGTCAGCGCCGCGAAGGCCGTTGCCTCCAGCACGGGCGCTGCCGGTGCGTAGTGCGCCAGGTGCAGCAGCCACTCCAGCCGCGCCACGTCCGGCAGGTAAGGCAAGCCGGCAACGTGCGGAAAACCGTCCAGAAATGCGGCAAAGTGCTGCCCAAAACAATTCAGGTCGCCTTCCTCGGACGGGTGCGCAACGCCATATTCGGCCGACAGCGCGGCCAGGAACTCGTCACCCACCAGCTGCCTGACGACGGGATAGGCCGATGCCAGCGCCTTGTGCCAGCTGCCATGCAGATTGCCGCGATAGACGGCCATGCGCCGCGCCACGTCGGTAGCGCGCAGTTCGGCGGCGATGGCGGCCGTTCCATGAGGCGCGATCACCGCATCGGCAAAGCGTCGCTGCAGGTCCGCCAGCGCGGCGGTTTCCACGTTCGCAGCAGGTTTCCCCTCCGGCGCCACGACGGCGGCACGGGGAAACCCGGCCGCCAGCCGCTCCGCCCGCTCGGCCTGCGCCAGCAATGCCGGCAGCGGCGGCACGTCGTTATCCCACTCGATCAGCGTCGGTACGGCGCCGAAGCGCGCCAATGCCGCTTCGTACAAGGTCCAGACCGCTTCCGCCACCGCGCTGCCATGGTCATCGATGACCGCATCGGGCGTCACGCGGTGGCCACCGAGATGGAACTCGCCGACCAGCCCGACAGGAATGGCGGCCAGTGCCGCCAGCGCGTCCTCACCGTGGTTGCACTGGTTGACGTACAGATTATTGATGTCGAGCAGCAGCGCACAGCCCGTGCGCGTTGCCAGCGCGGCAAGAAACTCCGCTTCGCCCATCGTGTCGCCGCGAAAGCGCACGTAACTCGACACATTTTCAATCAGGATCCGCCGGCCGAGTACGTCCTGCACGCGTTCGATGCGCGCACTGAACAGGTCCAGCATTGCCGCGTCAAGCGTGACGGGCAACAGGTCGTGCAGGTGGCGGCCCGGCACGGCGCCCCAGCTCAGGTGCTCCGACACCAGCATCGGCTCGGTACGCCCGACGAGGTCGCGTACGCGGGCCAGGTGACGCTCGTCGATGCCATGCGCCGAGCCCAGCCCCAGCGCCACGCCGTGCAGGCCGATCGGATAGTCGCGCCGCAACCGCTGCAGCACGTGGGCATCCCAGCCGCCCGGCGCAAGGTAGTTTTCCGTGTGGACTTCCAGCCAGCCGACGGCCGGCCGGTTGTCGAGAAAAGCGCGGTAATGCGGCACGCGCAGGCCGACGCCGGCCAGGAGGGACATTATTTTTCAGGCGGAGTCGTTTTGCCGCCGAGCTTTTCGCAGGTCCCCTTGGCGACCCACTTCCACTCCATCGGCGAATTGTCGGTCTTGGCCAGCGCCGAGCAGCCGTGCGCGCCGTCGGCCGAGCCGCAGTCGTTCTGGCCGGCCTTGGCGACGCCGTAGCATTTCTCCTGTTCGTCGCCCTCGGCCGCGGTGGCCGTGACAGCAGTCGTGGCGCAGACGGTCGCCAGCGCGGCGGCCAGCATGGCTTGCTTGTTCATGTTCGTCCTTTGGTAACAGGCCGGTGCCGGCCAGAAAGAGCGATTCTAATGAAAAAGCGCGGCGCCGTGTACTGCGGCCGACTTTCAGGCCGTCGTATTGACGTGGTTGCCGAGATGCGCCGGCAGGCTCTGCGGTTGCGGCAGCGCCGACAGCAGCGCGGCGGCACTGGCGGCCTGGGCGTCCTGTGCCTTTTTCAGCATCGTGATGCCGACTTCCTGCTTCAGGCCCGTATCGGCGATCGAAGTCGCCAGCTTTGCAATGCCCATCACGTCCATACCACCTCCCGGTTGCGCCATAGCGGCTTCTCAGGGTTACGGCATGCCGGCGCCGAACTTGAGGGAGGAGCCGGTTTAAATCAGCGCTGCCCAGGATGTCGTCGATCCAAGCCAGTACGGTGGCGGGCGCGTTCAGGTCGAGCCACGCAACGCCGGGACGCAGTCCGTCCGGGGCGGGGCTGTCCGAGGCCACGGCAAGGATATGCGGATCGTCCGGGTACAGGGGCGGCTGGCCGGCGGCGGCGCGGTACACCTCCAGCTTCGGCAAGGGCCAGGACTTGAAGCCTTCCACCAGCGTCAGGTCGGCCGGCGCGAGGCGGGCCAGCTGCTCGTCCAGGCCGGGTTCCGGCGCGCCCCGCAGCTCGCGCACGATGGCGAAACGATAAGGGGACGCCACCATCACCTCGGCCGCGCCCGCCATGCGCATCCGCGCGCTGTCCTTGCGGGGCGGCTCCAGCTCCAGATCGTGATGGCTGTGCTTGATGACGTTAACCTTCAGGCCACGCTGTGCCAGGGTGGCGACAACCGTTTCCAGCAAGGTGGTCTTGCCGCTGCCGGAGCGCCCGACGACGCCGATGACGCGGCGCGCCGGGGATAGTTCGCGTTGCATCTGCCCTCCCCGTTGAATGTGCCCGCATTATAGGGCACGACGATGGGAATCAACCGGGGGCGGGCAGCTTCGCGCTCAGGGTTCGTGGCGGAACGGACCGTCGCCGCCGCGGCCTGTCGCCAGGCAGATCAGGACGACAATGGCCAGCAGCACGATGAGGCTGCCCGGCTCCGTGGCTGCGCGATCCGGGGAGATGGCCGCCGCGTGGACGGGCAAGGTGGCGGAAACCAGCAGGGACAACATGTTCAGCTTCATTCTCGGAGACTCCTGTCGTGTTTACAAAAAAGACAACAACAGGAGCATGACGAAGACTTATGACGCCCGCATGACGCCGCAGGCGTGCGCGTGGTCAGAATGCCACGCGATAGCGGTAGCCGCGGAAGCTGAACACGGCCCCCTTCGGCAACAGCTTCTCCAGCACGAGGCCGGGCGCCACTTCCTCGCCTTCGCGGCGCAGCACCTTGTCGATCAGGATCATCCGGTCGGCCGGATTGGCCGAATACATGTAGCCGTCCATCGTGTAGGCCGGGATGGCGCGGCGGATCGGTTCCGGCAGGTCGTGCAGCGCCTGCACTGGTTCCTCGGCTGACCTGGCCGCCTGCGTCGGTGCGGATGCGGGTGCGGGTGCGGGTGCGGGTGCGGGTGCGGGTGCCGCAGCCCGTGCCGCGGCCACGGGCGCCGGCGGAGTGACGGGCTCGGGCCGGCTGAGCGGTGCGGACGGTGTCGTCGGTACCGCAGCCACGACGGGCGCAGGCTGCGGTACAGGCACGACGGGAGCGGCAGCGGTTGCAGGTACCGATGCAGGCCGCTGCACGGCCGGTGCAGCGGCGGACGCAGGAGCTGGCACAGGCGTCGCCGACTGGCGCCACACCACGGCCGCCAGCCCGACGATCGCGACTGCCATGGCCGCCATTGCCACCAGCAGCGGCTTGCGCATGAGAGCGGTGCGAGGCGGGGCCGTTCCCAGCGTGGGCGCGTGGATGGTCGGGGTGGCGCCCAGCTGGCGCTCCGCTTCGGCCTTTTTGAGGGCTTCAAGAATATAGGACACTCAGTTCTCCCCGGCCGTCAGGCGCGGCTCGCGCACGCCGGACAGCTGGCTCAGGCGGATGAAAGTGCGCGGGCCGGCCACGCCGTCCGCCTTCAGGTGCTGCGCCGCCTGGAAGTCGCGCAGCCAGCGCAGCACGGCGCCATCGAGCGGCTGGCCCTCGCGCGGCATCGCTTCGCCGCGCTGCTCCGCCAGCCGGCGCGCCAGCCAGTCGACGTCCGGCCCGCGGGCGCCGGCGGACAGCTCGTCGCGCCAGGCACGCGGCGCGCGCCAGAACGTCGTGTAAGTGCCGTCGTGACGGCGTTCCAGTTCGGCCAGCGACAGCGTCTCGCGCTTGCCGCGCCGCTCCAGGGTCGCGGTGCTGCCGTTCAGCGCCGTCAGCAATGCATAGCCGCCATCGATGCCCAGCACGGCGGGACGGTTCAAGAGGCGCAACTCGTCGATGCCGGCCTTGCCCTGCAGGCAGCGCAGATCTTCGCGCACGGCCGTGGCGCACGGATCGCCATGACCCGGCGTTACACCCCACAGCGCGGCCAGGCGGTTCAGGTGCCCGGCCAGGTCGCCTGGCGCCAGCACGGGCAACGCCGGTGCCGCCCCGACCTTTACAGGGGCAGGCGCAGGTGTCAGATGCCATGCGGCCGCGGCCGTCAGCACGGCACCGGCCAGCACGCCGCCGGCAGCGACCAGCCACGGCCGCCGTACCGCCGGCTTCGCTTCGCCGGCAAACACCTCCGTCGCGGCGCGCCGGACGATGGTTTTCGTCACCTGCCGGCGATTCTCGACATACGCGCCCAGCAGGGCGCGGTCGCACAGCAGATTGATGCGGCGCGGCACGCCTTTCGTTGCTTGGTGCACGAAACCGATGACGCCCGCCGGGAACGGCGACGGGCCGACGGCGCCGGCGACGGACAGGCGGTGGGCAATATACTGGCCCGTCTCTTCCGCCGTCAGCGAGCCCAGGTGATAGCGGGCGATGACGCGTTGCGCCAGCTGTTCCAGCTCGGGCCGGGCCAGCATCGTGCGCAGCTCCGGCTGGCCGATCAGGATGATCTGCAACAGCTTGCGTTCGCTCGTTTCCAGGTTCGTCAGCAGGCGCAGCTGTTCCAGCACGGCAGCCGACAGGTTCTGCGCCTCGTCGATGATGAGAACGTTGTTGAGGCCCTGCGCGTGGTTGTCCAGCAGGTGCCGGTTGATGGCGTCGACATAGCCCTTGACGCTGACCTTGCTGTCGCCGCCCGCCGGCAGCTCGATGCGCAGCTCGTCGCAGATCGACAGCAGCAGCTCCTCGACCGACAGTTTCGGATTGAAGATATAGGCCAGCCGGCAGTTGTCGGGAATCTGCTCCATGAAACAGCGGCAGACGGTGGTCTTGCCGGCGCCGATCTCGCCCGTCAGCAGGACAAAGCCGCCGCCGCCGCCGATCCCGTAAAGCAGGTGCGCCAGCGCCTCGCGATGGCGCTCGCTCATGAACAGGTAGCGCGGATCGGGCGCAATGGAAAACGGCGACTGCTTCAGCTGAAAGTATTGCGTGTACATAAAACCTGTGGTGGCGGCCTACCGCAGCGCAGGCGGCAGCGGCTTGAACTTGGCGCAGTAGATCTTCGCCTGGCGGTTGGCATACACGATGCGCCCGCCCGAGCGCGTCTCCCGCACCGGGTACCTGGAACGGTCGATTTTCGCATAGCGCACGCCGTCCTGGGCGGCAATCGCCTCTTCCAGCTTTTCCGGCGTCGCCTCGGCCAGTGCGCCGACGAAGCTGTAGTGCCAGCTCTCGTCGCTGACGATCACTTCGCGCACGGGGTAGCCCCACAAGGTCGCGTCGGGCGTACGGAACCACCAGGCGCCACCCTCGCGCTTGTAGGGCTGGCCGAAGAACCGCACCATGTAGTCGAAATAATAACGGTTGGAGGTCTCGTCGCGGCACAGCAGGCCATTGCCCAGCACGGTGCCGAAGTGGGTGGGCACGGCGGCGGCGCCGAGCGACACCGCACTCAGCAGACAGGTGCACAAGGTCCGCGCCAGTGCGGCGGACACGCCAAGGCGCGCTACAGCTTGCCCAGCCATGCGCGATTGGCGTTGATCTTGGCCTTGGCGGACGCCGGCAATGCCTCATAGCAGCCCGGATACTGCTTCAGGGCGCTCTCGCGTACTTCCTTCTCCGCGCCGTTGATGAGGAAGACATAGAGCGTGACGCCGCCATCGGTCTTCCGGGTTCCCAGGTACTTGATCATGGTCCGATTCTCCAGCGGGCATTATGACATCTCCACGTGACGGAGGTAGCGCTGCAACGCGCGGTTGTGACCTTTCCCAACAACAATTTCACCGCTTCATTATCAGGTTATCGTGGGACGTGCCATAATCGCAATCCACCTCATCGGACCTTCATGAAAAAAATCCCCGTTACCTTGTTCCTGCTGCTGGCTGCCGCTGGCGCCCACGCCACCACCGTCACTGCCGCCGCACCGAAAACCGACGCACTCGCCGTGCTGGCCCTGGGCGTGGCGATGGCCCTCCTCAGCATCGGCCGCCGCCAGCGCCCCCAGCTGTTCCGGTAAGGTTCCACCCGCCCGTTTTTCCGCAATCCGTGCCGGGTTTCGCGGTCCGTCCCGCCGTGGACGCGTCGCTGCAAGGCTTGTCCTGTCGTGTCGGTATCACTCATCCACCACGGCGGACATCATCACCAGGCTGCCTGCCATCTTCCCTCTGCCGTTCTGCTGGCGCTGCCGTGCCGGCCGGTGCCGATTGCAAACGACGTGACAGCGTCAGGCTGACCGTCGTCGCGACCACTGTCAGGAGCCTGAAAACGCCGGCAGCGGCGACGTCGAACTGTCGCACTTTCAGGGCGACACGCTGCTGTTGACGGCATCCGGCTTGGGCGGCGTGCGCCCCAGCGGCGTGGTGCGCGGCAGTCTGGAAACGCAGTCGGACCGTCCGGCGGCAAACGGCCGTCCACGGCTCGTGTTGGACACCGGCGTGGCATGACGACGCAGGCAACGACTGACCCTGGTATTACCAGACTGGTCATGTGCCATACCAACTTCAATACCATTCGTCTCCAGCATAAACCGCTTTTAATCAATTACTTACGAGACATGCCGGCGCGAGCCGTTATGTCTTCTGACAACAGAAAACAATACCAGTTAAATACCTGTTGACAAGCTGGTTTGGGCGCCCTTATAGTCCCCACAGCTCCTCACAACCACAGTCAACATGATCGAATATCTCATCGGCGTCGATGGCGGCGGCAGCGGCACCCGCGTGCGGCTGGCCCGCCCGGACGGCAAGTTGCTGGCCGAAGGCAGCGGCGGCCCATCCGGCCTGCTGCACGGCATCCAGAATGCATGGAAGTCCGTCGAAGAGGCGAGTGCTCTGGCATTCGCTGCCGCCGAACTCGCCATCCCGCCACGCGCGGCGGTCGCCATCGGCCTGGGCCTGGCCGGCGTGCACAATCCGCAGTGGGCCGACAACTTCATCGGCGCCAATCCCGGCTATGCCGCGGTGGCGCTGGAAACGGATGCCTACACCACCGTGCTCGGGGCCCATGCCGGCAAGCCGGGCGCCATCATCGCGCTCGGTACCGGCAGCGTTGGCGAGATCCTGTGCGCGGACGGCAGCCGCCGCGAAGTGGGCGGCTGGGGCTTCCCCGCCGGCGACGAAGCGGGCGGCGCCTGGATCGGCCTGCGCGCCGTCAATCATATCCAGCAGGTGGTGGACGGACGTGTGCCAGGCGGCGCGTTTGCCGACGCCATCATCGCCGCATGCGGCGGCACCCGCGACCGCATCCAGGTGTGGCTCGCCAACGCCAGCCAGACCGGCTACGCGCAACTGGCGCGGCTGGTGCTGCAGCACGCCAGTGAGGACGGCACCGCGCGCGCCATCCTGCTCGAAGCGGGCCGCCAGGTGGCACTGATCGCCCATGCGCTCGACCCGGCCGGCACGCTGCCGATCGCCCTGTGCGGGGGACTCGGCGAGCCGATGCGCCCTTACCTGCCGCCGGCGCTGCTGGCACGCGTCGTTGCGCCCCATGGCGATTCGGCCGACGGTGCGCTGCGCCTGATCCAACAAAAACTGAAGGAGTAAGCCGTGCTTGTCCAGCTGCGCGATTTCCATCCCGATGCTTCCAGCGACACCCCGTTGTACATGCAACTGGCGAACAAGCTCTCCGACGGCATCGCCAGCGGCGACTGGCGCGCCAACGAGGCGCTGCCGTCCGAGCGCGTGCTGTCGGACATGCTGCAGATCTCGCGGGTGACGGCGCGCAAGGCGATCGACATGCTGTGCGACCGCGGCATGCTGACGCGCCGGCGCGGCTCGGGCACGTACATCACGCCGAAGCTGGAACAGCCCCTGTCGCGCCTGACGAGTTTTTCCGAAGAGCTGCGCCAGCGCGGCTTTACGGCCGGCTCGCGCTGGCTGCAGCGCGACATCGGCATCGCCGCGCCGCTGGAACTGCTGTCGCTGGGACTGTCGCCGAACATGCCGGTGGCGCGCCTGAAACGCCTGCGCACGGCCGACGACGTGGTGATGGCCATCGAGACGTCGACCATTCCGGCTGCGTACATGCCGAACCCGAACCACGTGACCGACTCGCTGTACGGCTACCTGGAAGCGAACGGCACGATCCCGATGCGCGCGCTGCAGCACATCCGCGCCATCAACGCCAACAGCGAGCAGGCCAGGCTGGCCAATATCGCACCTGGCACGGCCATGCTGCACATCACGCGCGTGAGCTATCTGGACAACGGCGCCGCGGTGGAACTGACCCACTCGTGGTGCCGCAGTGATTATTATGAATTTGTAGCGGAGTCGCGTCGATGAACGATGCCAAGCATATGGCTAACATCCATGGAAATATCCTTACACCGGGCGGCTGGATCCACGGCGCGGTCACCTTCAACGAACGCGTCGCCGGCATCAGCGGCAGCCAGGCCGACCCACAGGGCAACGCCGACGACTACATCCTGCCCGGCTTCATCGACCTGCACGTGCACGGCGGCGCCGGCAAGGACGTGATGGAAGGCGGCGATGCGATCCACAGGATCGCCGCGATCCATGCGCGCCACGGCACCACGAGCCTTTTGGCGACAACCATGACGGCGCCGCCGGAAGACATCGACGTGGCGCTGGCCGCCATCGGCAAGGCCGTGCACGCGCGCGGCAAGAACGAAGCGCGGGTGCTGGGTGCGCACCTGGAAGGCCCGTACATCAACGCAGGCAAGCTCGGTGCGCAGCCGAACTATGCGCGTGCCGCCACGCTGGCCGAAGTCAAACGCCTGGAAGCCCTGGCGCCGCTGCGCGTTATCACCGTCGCACCGGAAATCGCCGGCCACCTGGGCCTCGTGCGCGAGCTGGCCAACGAAGGCATGCGCGTGCAGATCGGCCACACGCTGGGTTCCTACGAGGACGGCGTCGCCGCGCTGGACCATGGCGCCACCGGCTTTACCCACCTGTTCAACGCGATGAGCGGCCTGCACCACCGCGAGCCCGGCATGGTAGGCGCCGCGCTGGCGCACGCCCAGTTCGCGGAACTGATACCCGACCTGCTGCACGTGCACCCCGGCGCCATCAAGACGGCATTGCGGGCGATCCCGCGGCTGTACTGCGTGACCGATTCCACCGCCGCCACCGGCATGCCGGACGGCGAATACATGCTGGGCCGGCACACCGTCCACAAATGCATGGGCGGCGTGCGCCTGCCGGACGGCACGCTGGCCGGCAGCACGCTGACATTGGACCAGGCGCTGCGCAACCTGGTCGGGCTGGGGCTCGACCTGGCCGACGCGTCGGCGCGCGTCTCGACCCACGCCGCCGATTACCTGGGCCTGGAAGACCGGGGCCGGATCGCACCGGGTGCATGGTCCGATTTCGTCGTGCTGGACCGCGACCTGAAACTGAAAGCCGTCTATATCGAAGGAGACCGTTGTGACCTCAATGATGCTTAAGGAAGCCCTGTCCGCGTCCGAATGCGTTGCGCTGCAGCTGGCGCACGATGCGGACCGTTATGCGGAGCTGGGCCGCAGGTTGAGGAGCACGTCGTTCTCCACGGCGCTGACGGTGGCGCGCGGCAGCTCGGACCACGCCTGCAACTATATCGCCTACCTGATCATGGCGCGGCTGGGCCGCATCGTCGCATCGCTGCCGATGTCGCTGGTGACGCTGCACAAGTCGCCGTTGATGACGCGCGACACGCTGACGATCGCCGTGTCGCAATCGGGCCAGAGCCCGGACGTGGTGGAGCCGATCCGCTACTTCCGCGACGGCGGCGCCACGACGGTTGCCCTCGTCAACGACATCGACTCGCCGCTGGCGCAGGCCGCTGAGTGGGCGATGCCGCTGCGGGCCGGCAAGGAACAGAGCGTGGCCGCGACGAAGAGCTTCATCACGTCGCTGGTGGCCGGCGCGCGCCTGGTGGCACAGTGGCAGAACGATCCCGAACTGCAGGCCGGCCTGGCCGCGCTGCCGGAGGCGCTGCATGCGGCCGGGCAGGCCGACTGGTCGGCCGCGCTGGACGTGCTGGCGCCGGCGCGCAACATCATGGTCGTCGGTCGCGGCATCAGCTTCCCCGTCGCGCTGGAGTCGGCACTGAAATTCAAGGAGACGTCCGCGCTGCAGGCCGAGGCGTTTTCCGGCGCCGAGATCAAGCACGGCCCGATGGCGCTGATCGACGAAGGCTATCCGCTGCTGATCTTCGCCACGCGCGGCCCACGCAGGCCGGCCTGCTGGCACTGGCCGACGAGATGCGCGGCCGCGGCGCGCGCGTGCTGCTGGCGGCGCCAGGCGACGTGGCGTCGCGCGACCTGACGCTCCCCGTCGCCGCGACGCCGGACCTGGACCCCATCGTCGCGATCCAGGCGTTCTACGTGATGGCGGCGCAGCTGTCGGCCGCGCGCGGGCTGGACCCGGACCGGCCGCGGCATCTGTCCAAGGTCACGAAGACCAACTGAGCCAACAGACGCGATGAGGCTCATGCTGACCCTTGCCAGCGTCCTGCTCGCGGTGCATGCCGCCGCGGCGCCGGTCCAGAAGATCGAATTCTGGACCTTCAGCATGAAGCCGAAATTCACACCCTACTTCGACGGCATCGTGCGCAGCTACGAGGCCGCCAATCCCGGCGTCAAGGTCGAATGGGTCGACTTCCCCTGGGATATCATCCAGACGAAGCTGGTGACGCGCATCGTGGCCGGCACCCCGCCGGCGCTCGTCAGCCTGAACGTGCCGTGGGCCGACGAATTCGCCCGCGACGGACTGCTGCAGCCGGTCGACGCATTGCTCGAACGCGGCCGCTATCTGCCAGGCACCCTGCAGGACCTGACGTTCAGCGGCAAGACGTACGGCTTCCCGCTGTACAGCAACGTGGCCGTCATCGCCTACAACACGCGGATCTTCAAGGCCGCCGCGATTCCCCATCCGCCGCGCAGCCTGGACGAACAGCTGGCCTTCGCCCGCCAGATCGCGCAGCGCACCGGCAAGGCCGGCCTGTGCCCGGCGCTGGCCAAGATCGACGGCCTGATGATGCAGCAGGGCCTGGCCGTCATCCGCAACGGCCGCGCCGTCTTCAATTCACCGGCGCACGTGGCGCTGATCCGCAAGCTGGCCGACACGTACAAGGTGGGCGGCCTGCTCAAGGACAGCCTGTTCGCCGAGGATAACTTCCCGGCCGCGATCGACGCGTACAAGGGCGGGCGCCTCGGCATGCTCCTGGCACCGCCGACAGCCGTGGGCCGCATCGCCATGGACGCGCGCGACATCTACGCCGTCACCGACGTCGCGCCCGCCCCGCTGGGCCCGACCGGCATCGCCGACGGCGGCTGGCTGATCCACTTCGGCGTCCCGGCGGGCGTTGACAAGGCCTTGCTGCCGGCCGTCGGCAAGTTTGCCCGCTACCTGACGAACGACGCCAACCAGCTGGCCTTCGCCAAGGCCGCCAGCGTCTACCCGGCAGCGGCCCGCGCCGCCAGCGATCCGTTCTTCACCACCGTGCCACCGAATGCCGGTGCCGCGGAAAAGGCCGTCGTCGCAGGCGCCGTGTCGATGCCGCACTCGCACACGCTGTACGTGGCCGGCGTCACCGACTACGACGAGTTGCGGCGTTCGCTGGTCAAAGCCGTCGAGGCGGGTGTCACGGGGCGCCAGGATATCCAGCAGGCGCTGGACCAGGCGGTAGCGATCTGGAACCGCAAGCTGGTAAAACAATTCCCGGCCCAGTCCGTGACAACAAAGGGGTCAGGCACAAAAACTGTCGCGAGCGCGGCAGTAAGCCAGAAGCGCCCGACTGGCGGTCCCAATGCTCAGGCTGTGACAGTTTTCGTGCCTGACCCCGATGTTGTCACGAACTCGGCTGTGATGATGGCGGTGGCGCCTTGAGCCGCCATACCCTTGCCGCCTGGCTGTTCCTGACGCCGGCGCTGCTGGTGCTGGCCGTGTTCTCGTTCTGGCCGGTCGGCTTCGGCTCGTATCTTGCCTTTACCGACTACAGCCTGATCCGGCCCACGCACTGGGTCGGGCTCGACAACTTCCGCTACATTTTCGAGAACGAGATGTTCGTCACGGGCCTGCGCAATTCCGTCGTGTTCCTGCTGATGGTGCCGTTCGTGCAGGTCGGCGCGCTGGCGCTGGCGGTCCTCGTCAACAACCAGCTGCCCGGTATCCGGCTGTTCCGCGCGGCGTTCTACGTGCCCGTCGTGACAACGGTGTCCGTCGTCGGCATCATGTGGGGCTTCATGTTCCACGAGCAGGGAGCCTTGAACTACGTCCTGCTGCTGTTTCGCCTAGTCGATGCGCCCGTGGGCTGGCTGTCGCACGACGGCATCGCGCTGTTTGCCATCATGTTCGTGACGATGTGGCGGGGGCTGGGCTGGTACATGGTGATGTACCTGGCGGCGCTGCAGGCGGTGCCTGCGGACATGCAGGAGGCGGCCATCCTCGACGGCGCCAATCGCTGGCAGCGCTTCTGGAAGATCACCGTGCCGATGCTGCGCCCGACGATTGCCGTCTGCACCATTCTCTCCGTGCTGGCCGCGCTGAAGGCCTACCAGGAAGTGGACGTGCTGACCCAGGGCGGCCCGATGAACTCCACGTTCACGGCGCTGTATTACGCGTACGACCAGGGCCTGAAGCACCTGAAGCTGCCGCGCGCGCTGGCGGCCAGCTTCATTGTTTCGCTGCTGTGCATCGGCATCGCCCTGCTTTGCCTGCGCTGGCTCAAGCCGAAGCACCGATGAAGAAACTGGCCCATTACCTCGTGCTGTGCGCGATCGCGCTGCTGTGCGTTTTTCCGTTCTGGTGGACGCTCGTTACCGCCGTCTCCACCGAGGGCAACGTCTTCGCGTTCCCGCCCACGTTCTGGCCCAAGGCGCCATCGCTGGACAACTTCGCGGAGGTATTTCGCGTCATTCCACTGCTGACGTTCTTCAGGAACTCCGTCTTCATCGCCGCCTGCACCGTGCTGTGGAAGCTCGTGCTCTGCTCGATGGCCGCCTACCCGCTGGCGCGCATGCGTTTCAGGGGCCGCAAGCTGGTGTTCGGCCTGATCCTGGCCACGCTGGTGCTGCCGTCGGAGGTGAACTTCCTCGTCAACTTCATCACGGTCACAAAACTGTCGCTGGTCGACACCTACACGGGCGTGATCCTGCCGAACGTCGTCACGGCCGTCGCCATCCTGCTGCTCAAGCAGGCCTTCGAAGAGGTGCCGCAGGACCTGATCGACGCGGCCCGCGTGGACGGTGCCTCCGAATGGACCATCTTCACCCGCATCATGCTGCCGTTGATCGCACCCTGGCTGGCGACGGTGGGCATCCTGACGGCCGTCGAGGCATGGAACGAGTACATCTGGCCGTCGATCGTCATGAGCAAGCCCGATGAATTCCCGCTGTCCGTCGGCGTGCTGTACCTGCGCGGCACGTTCGGCAGCAGCACGCGCGTCATCGCGGCAGGCACGATCCTGACGATCCTGCCGACACTGGCAGCCTTCCTGTTCGCGCAGCGCTTCTTCATGCGCGGCATGGACGGCGCGGTCAAATAACAAACAGAGACAAGAGGAGCACATGGACAATCAAAAGAGCGCACGCAGCCCGCTGACGTGGGTCCCCACGCTGTACCTGGCGCAGGGCCTGCCGTTCTTTTCCGTCGCGCTGATCGCCAGCATGATGTTCAAGAGCATGGGCGTGGCCAATACCGACATCGCGCACTGGACGGCCTACATCGGCATGGCGTGGATTTTCAAGCCCCTGTGGAGTCCCTTCCTCGAACTATTCAGCAGCAAGAAGCTCGTCGTCGTCGCGTTCCAGCTGGCCAGCGGGGTATTCTTCGGGCTCGTCGCGCTGTCCCTGCACCTGCCGTTCTGGCTCGCGGCCAGCGTGGCGATGCTGGCCTGCGTCGGCATCAGCGCGGCCACGCACGATATCGCCTGCGATGGCGTCTACATCACCAGCCTGACGCAGAAGCAGCAGGCGCAATACGCCGGCTGGACTGGGACGTTCTTCAACGCCGGCCGCTTCATCGCGCTGGGCGGCCTCGTCATCCTGGCCGGTCATCTGGAGAAGACGCAGGGCATCGTGCCGGCATGGACGACGATCTTCGTCATCCTCGCCATCACGATGGTGGCGCTGGCGGCGTACCACGCATGGGTGCTGCCACTGGCGAAAAACCCTGTCGCCGAAAACACCAGCGTGGCCGGCATCGCCCGCACGCTGTGGGAAGTCATCGTCGACTATTTTCAAAAGCCCGGGATCTGGATGTCGATCCTGTTCATCATCTGCTTTCGTGCCGGCGAGGCGCAGGTGCAGACCATCGGCCCGCTGTTCCTGCGCGACGCGCTGGACAAGGGCGGCCTGGGACTGACCACCGCGCAGGTGGGTACCGTCTACGGCACCAGCGGCACGATTGCCTTTATCATCGGCTCCATCGCCGGCGGCTATTTCACGTCGTGGCTCAGTCTCAAGCGGGCGATGATCTTCCTGATCCTGGCCGTCAACCTGCCCAACCTCGTGTTCTACTTCCTGTCCACGTGGCTGCCCACCGACCTCACCGTCATCGGCGCGGCACTGAGCCTGGAGATGTTCGGCTATGGCTTCGGTTTCGTGGGGGTCATCCTGTACATGATGCAGGTCGTCGCCCCCGGCAAATACCAGACCGCGCACTACGCCTTTTCGACAGGGATCATGCAGCTGGGCTTCGTGCTGTTCAAGTTCTACAGCGGCGAAATCCAGGCGCACCTGGGCTACCAGCACTTCTTCATCTGGGTGCTGCTGTGCGCCATCCCCGTGACGTTGATGGCGCTGTTCATTCCGCTGACGTCGCGCGTGCAGGCGGAGCCCGCGCAAACTCCCGCCATAGAGGATGCACGGCCTTCCGCCGCCGCGCGCTGAAGGGCCAGCCGGCCACGGGGAGGCCGGCCGGCATCACCACATGCACATGTGGGCTTTTTCCTTGGCCGTTGGCACGGGCAGCACGGCACCATTCGCGTTCTTCGTCAGGATCTGCCCGTAGCAGCGCATCGCCTGCAACTGATACACGACGAAGTATTCCTTGCCCGCCTCCGGCACGAAGCTCATGGGCGATACGCAGGTGTATCCACCGGGCAGGCCGGCGGTGGAAAAGCCCGGTTCCACGTAGAGTTTACGGCCGGCCGGGATGACCGTGAACGGCTGCTTCTGGTCCATCATCGCCTTGGGGCACTCGTTGGTCTCGGAGATGTACACGAACGGGATCTTGTCCGTCCCCAGCTTCAACACGGCAGTGGGCGCACCGGCGGGGCCCTGGTAGGCATACGGCGTCTTGCATCCGCTCAGTGCCAGCGCCAGCGCGACAAGAGGAACGAGCAGCCTCATTTGACGCCCCACAGCGCCTGGAAGTTGAGCTTCGCGATACCGGCCTTCATCCCCTCTTTCAGCTTCGCCAGGTCGTTTTCCTCGAGCTTCTTCAGGTCGCCGCCTAGCTGGAACACTTCCATGTGATTGAGATTACTGTTCCAGACCACCTTGCCGGTCGTCAGGTCGACGACACGCACGTTCGGCTGCGCGGTGACGATCACCATGCCATACCCTGCCGCATTACCGTACAGGTCCATGGCGGTCATGTCGACCAGGTAGCGATACCCCTTCTGCCGCAGTGCGCCGGTTGCCGTCTCGAGCGCGGCATCCTTCGGCCACGTGCCGAAGTACAGCGGAATCGGCAGCAATTTCGTTCCGGCGATCTCCGGATGACTGATCTGCGCGTCCGCCTGCGCGCGGCCGATCAGGAAGCTGTTTGCCGCCGTCAGTTGCGGGGCCGGGATCGCACCGTGGACACTGTCGGCGTTGAATCCCTGCGCGCGCAACGCCTCGACGGCATAGCGCGTCATATCCTCGTCCGCGGACCACAGGCCGGAAAAGTCCTGGCGGGAGGTCTTGGTCTCCAGCCAAAGGACCCGGTACAGGGTTTCGATGTAGTTCACCTGCTTGGACACCACCTTGTAATTGACGGCGATCCGTTCCGACTTGATCGTCGAAATATCCGCGCCGTCGATGGCGGGCACGGCGGAAGGTGCGGATGCGCAGCCGGCGAGGACCGCGCACGCAATGATCAGGAGGAGACTAATTTTTTTCATTGGTACTTTCGTTAAGGTTGTAGGCCTGCAGCAGCTTGCCGTCGGCACCGAAGACGCAGATCAGCGCGACGCGCTCGTCGCCGATCACATTCTTGCTGCCGATGTCCGCATAGCTGACGAGGTTCGAGCTGGGCGTATACGGCGTGGACGACACGGGCAGCGGGATGAAGTAGCTGGTACTGATCGGTTTTCCCGTGTAGTACCAGTACTCCCTGCTGCCGTCACCGGACTTCTCTGTGGATCGGGGCAAGCCGATGGTGTTGACGACGTCGCTTTTTGCGCTTTTTCCAGGCTGCAGGGCATGCTGCTGCAATGCGTCGGAACGCTCGATCGACGAACATCCGGCCAGCACCAGCAACGCGGGAACAACGGCATGAAGGAGAGGAAAGCGACGCATATCGGCCTTGGCAAAAGGAGCCGAATATACATCAATAATTAACAATGGGATACGTAAATATTCTAGTGGAAATACTCTGGAGTATTTGCGGAAGCCGCATTTCCGCGCCTTCGCCGAACCCGACGCAGGCACGGTCCGCAATCGGTCGGACGGGGGAACAGAGTCTTACAATTGTGTCCATTCGAACCCCGGCTGTTGTCCAATTTATGGGACAATAAGTGTTTGTCATTCTGAATGAAGGATCATTTCATCATGCCCCAGTTCCGCATCGCCCGCATTAGCCTGCTGCTGGCCGCCATCGGCCTGTCCGCCGTGCCCGCGCTGACCCCTGCATTCGCCCAGGACAAGGCTGCCCCGGCCGCCGAGGCGCCGAAGGATTCCGTGCGCCCGGAGATCTACAAGCTGGTCGAGCCAGCCCAGATCAAGGCGCTGATGGACGCGAAGAACTACACCGAAGTGCAGAGCCGCCTGGACCAGGCCGAAGCCCTGCCGAACAAGACGCCGTACGAAATCTTCGTCCTGAACCGCATGCGCATTTCGCTGGGGTCGGCCACGAACAACACGCAGATGACGACGACGGCGCTGGAATCGGTGATCAACTCGGGCAAGCTGCAGCCGGCCGAGCAGAAGGACTTCATCGCGGCCCTGGGCAATATGTACTACAACGCCAAGGAGTACCAGAAGGCCATCACCTGGTTCAACCGCTACCAGACGGAAACCGGCGATAACAAGATGCGTCCGTACATCATCCGCGCCTACTACTTCAGCAACGACTTCGCCACCGCCAAGACGGAACTGCTGAAGGATCTGGAAGCGGCGCAGAAGTCGAACACGGCACCGAAGCTGGAAGAGCTGCAGCTGCTGGCCAACACGGGCGCCAAGACGAAGGATCAGGCGACGTATCTGCTGGCCGTGGAAAACCTGGTGCGCTACTACCCGTCGGACGACTACTGGACCGACCTGCTGAGCCGCACTCAGGGCAAGGCCACGTACTCGACCCGCTTCGCGCTGGACATCTACCGCCTGCAGAAGGCGGCCGTATCGAAGATGTCGGCGGAAGACTATGCCGAGATGGCCGACCTGGCCCTGCTGGCCGGCCAGCCGATCGAAGCGAAGCAGGCGCTGGACGCCGGCTTCACCGCCGGTGTGCTGGGCAAGGGCCCGAACGCGGACAAGCACAAGAAGCTGCGCGCCCAGGCCGACCGCCAGGCAGCGGACGACATGAAAAACATCGGCAGCGGCGAAGCCTCGGCCCGCAAGTCGAAGAACGGCACCGGCCTGATCAACCTGGGTTACGCCTACGTCACGATGGGCCAGTACGACAAGGGCATCGCGCTGATCCAGGAAGGCATCGCCAAGGGCGGCCTGCCGAACGCGGAAGACGCCAAGCTGCGCCTGGGCTACTCGTACGCGCTGGCCGGCAAGAAGGATGAAGCCATCAAGACGCTGCAGACCGTGCAAGGCGCGGATGGCCGCGGCGACCTGGCGCGCTACTGGACCATCTGGGTGAACCGGCCGGTCGGCGGCGCCGCCGCGCCGGCGCAGGCTGCCCAGTAAGCATTGCCTGCACCGGCAAAAAGCGGGAACGGCTTCGGCCCGACCCGCTTTTTTTCTGCCTGATTTTTCGGGCCTGTTTTTTCGGGGTCAGGTCCGACATCCGGACATCCATGTCCGGATGCCGGCCGTGCCCCCGATGTTTATCTCTCGAACATGCCAGCGAACTCCACCCGCCTCGTCAGCCTGGACGCCTTCCGCGGCTGCGTCATCGCGGCGATGATCTGGGTGAACTACATCGCCGGCATGCCGGCCATCCCGTACTGGCTGGAGCACACGGGCCCGCGCGCGGACGGCATCGCGCTGCCGGACATCGTCTTCCCGGGCTTCCTCTTCATCGTCGGCATCGCCATCCCGCTGGCGCTGCAGCGCGCCGTGGGCCACGTGACGCCGGCGCTGCTGGGCAGGCTGCTGTGGCGTGCCGCCAGCCTGATGATCGCCGGCGTCGTGCTGGCCAACGCCTACCGCTACGATGCGGCAGCGTCCCTTCTGCCCCGGGCCCCGTACTTCCTGCTGTTCTACGTCGCCATGATGCTGCTGTGGCGCCAGCGCGAGGGGCGCGACGGGAGTTTCTGGGTGGGTGCCGCCCTGATGGCGTTCCTGCTGCTGTCGTTCCGCGGTACCGTCAACGAGGAATTTGGCAGCGTCCATCTGCAGCACACGTGGTGGGGCATCCTCGGCATGATCGGCTGGAGCTACCTGCTGTGCAGCCTGATCTACCTGGCCACACGCGGCGACGGCCTGGCACTGATGGGCGCCTTCGGCATGCTGCTCGCGCTGTATCTGGGTGGCGAGGCGGGCGCGCTGGACTGGCTGCCTGCCGCCGTGCGAGGCTTCGTCAATATCCCGCAACTGCTGGGCTCCACGGCGGCCAACGTGCTGGCCGGGACGATCGTCGGGCGCCTGTTCGTGCGCGGTCCGGTGGCCGTCGCCCATGGCCAGCGCCTGCGCTTCATGGCATGGTTTGCCGCCGGCCTGTTCGCCTGC
This sequence comes from Pseudoduganella plicata, assembly GCF_004421005.1. Taxonomy (NCBI): domain Bacteria; kingdom Pseudomonadati; phylum Pseudomonadota; class Betaproteobacteria; order Burkholderiales; family Oxalobacteraceae; genus Pseudoduganella; species Pseudoduganella plicata. The sequence continues at coordinate 5,143,313 of NZ_CP038026.1, read as the reverse complement.
GGCATGCTGCTGCGGCCCTACCACGGCATCAACAAGATCCACGCGACGGCCTCGTACACGCTGGTCTGCGCCGCCATCGTGCTGGCGCTGTTCCTGCTGTGCTATTGGCTGGTGGACGTGCGCGGCTGGCAACGCTGGACGGTACTGGTGCTGCCCGCCGGGACGAATGCGCTGTTTGCGTACATCGCGCCGGACCTGTGGGAGCAGCTGGCCGCCGTGCTGCACCTGCCGCGCGTCTGGTGGCCTTACCTGGAAAGCGGCGGCGTTGCCGGGTTGCTGAATGCGGCCGCGATGACGGCTGCGATGCTGGGGTTGACGGCGCTGGCGGATCGGGTTGGGTTGCGGTTGAAGTTTTAGAGGCTGCCGCCTGCGGTGGGCCTCGGTCGCCGACGCTGGCCGCTGGGGTCTGTCCCAGGTACGTGTTGGCTTCCGAAGGAGCGGCCAGCGTATCCAGAGGACAGACCCCGGTTGTTAGCTTGCAATTCGACGGTGCCGGCAAAAACCCGGGGGCAGTCCCCTCGCGATGCCGCGGACTTGAGTCGAAGCCAGCACCTGCCGGGGACAAACCCATGCGGCTCACTGGCCGCGCACCCCAGCGATCAAACTTTGATATAAATCCGCCGCCGGTCCATCCAGTACCCCACCGCCCAGCAAGCCAGCATGAACCCCACGGCAAACACCAGCGACGTGAACTTCGACGGTGCGAACAGCGTCGCATACACCCAGTCATACACGGTGACACTGCCAATCCAGGTCCGAACCATGACAATGACAGCTACCTCGGACAACAGGTAAATGAACAGCGTGTTCTTGCCGAAGACTTCAAAGAAGTACGTCCCGCGGCGCACGCCGCGCATCTCGATGGCATATACAAGCAGCGGCAGGATCAGCAGGTCGAGGCCGACGGTCAACAGCACGTACGACCCTGTCCACAGCTTCTTGTTGAAGGGGAGGACGGCGCTCCAGCACAGCGCGACAACCAGGCAGGCAACGCCCGCAGCAGCCAGGCGCACCAACGCAGGCGCCGTGGCGCCGCGCGCCAGCAGCAGCCGGCCCGCGTAATACCCGGCGATGACGTTGACGGTGGCGGGCAACGTCCCCAACAGCCCCTCCGGATCGAACGGCAACCCCTCGCCGTGATACAGGTGTCGTGCGCCCAGCAGCCGCAGGTCGACCTTCCCGGCGGCATTGCCTTGCAGCGTGTAGTCGCCGAACTTTGCAAGAATAAACCAGTGGCCGGCCAGCGCCAGTACGGCAAAGGCGGCGGCTCCCCTGCCCTTCAGGAAATGCAGTACCAGCGCCCCCATGGCGAAGCATAGTCCGATCCGCTGCAGCACGCCGGGGATACGCGTGTCGGCCAGCGGCATCGGCCGCAAGCCTGCGGCACCGTCGGGCATGAAGAACGGGAACCAGTACAGCAGGAAGCCCAGCAGGAAGATCAGCGCAGCGCGGCGCAGCACCTTGACCACGACTGCGCCGTTCCCCAGCGCGGCGTACTTCGGCAGCGCGAACGCCAGCGCATTGCCGACCACGAAGAGGAACGTGGGGAACACCCAGTCGGTCGGCGTGAAGCCATGCCAGTCGGCGTGCAGCAGCGGCGCGTACACGTGGCTCCAGCTGCCGGGCGTGTTCACCACGATCATCAGCGCGACCGTCAGCCCGCGCAGCACGTCCAGCGACAGGAAACGGGACGACTGGCCGCTCAACGCCGCATCGCGCCGTCGAAGGCGCGCCAGTAGGCACCGGCCGGCACGCCCGGCATCGTGCTGCATTGTGCGTCCGCGCCCGTCACGGGCCGCGCACATGGCACGTCGCGGTCGAGCGACCAGTAATGCAGGCCCGCCAGCCCCAGTTCGCGCACCCCGCGCGCCACCGTGCCGGCGTCGTCCACGGTAAACACGTTTTCGATCACGTCGTTCACGCCGATCATCGGCGTCACGGCGATCTGGTGGTACGGCACGCCGTACTTCTCGTGCGTGTTGCGCGCTGCCTGCAGCGCCGAAGCGCCCATGTCGCAACGTTCGCCGCGCAGCACGCACACCTTGGTGGATGCGGCACCATAATCCATCGTCATCAGGTTCAGCACATAATCCTTGACGCCGGCCGCACGCACGGCGGCCAGCACCCGCTGCGCGGTCGGGTTCAGGCTTGTCCTGCTGCCATCCGACGCCGCATGCGTCGCCACGGTAAAGCTGAAGCGCAGCTTTGGGCGCTTGCGCTGCGCGACGACAATCCGGTCCGCCAGCGCGCGGATCTGCGCGTCCGTCTGGTGTTCCTCGATGTCGAAATCGAAGCCGATCAGCTTTGGCGACTCGTAGCGCGCGACGAATTTTTCCATGCCCGCGTCCGTGGCACACGTGAACACGCCGCCCTGCCCGCCCGTCGAGACGATGTAGCCGATACCCGCGCGCACGAACGCCTGCACATTGGCATCGGCCACCGCCTGGCCTGCGCGGCCGTCCCACGTCTCCTCGCCGCACTCGCCGTTGGCAAAGGCCCACGTCAGGGTAGCCGGGCGGCCGGCGGCGGTGACGAACGCCTCCGGCTTGCCCGTCGGCGCGACGGTGATGACGTTGCCATCGCCGGGGCGGTGCTGGGTCAGGTGCTTGTATGGCCCGACAACGACGGCCGGTGCCGCGTGGACGGCGCACGCGGCAAGGGCCGCGGCGACAAATGAAACGAGTAGACGCATGGGTTCCCCGAAAATGGAAAAGGCAGGGCCGTCAACCAGCCCTGCCCCGGATAAAGCAGACGGCGTTACAGCTTGCCGCGAACGCCGAAGAATATCTGCTTGCCGTTCTTGTAGAACGCGCGCGGCTGGTCTTTCGACGAGGCGTACGACTTCAGCAGCGGATCGTTCAGGTCCTTGCCCTCCAGCGACAAGGTGAGGTTCTCCGTCAGGTTGTAGTTGACGGAGGCTGACACGGTGCCCACATCGTCCTGGTAGATGGCGCTGTTGCGATCCAGGCCGTTCAGGAACGCCGAACGGAAGCTGTAGTTCAGGCGCGCGCTGAAGCGGTCGTTCTCATAGAACAAGCTGGCGTTGTACGAGTTCTTCGACGTGCCGATCATGCTGCAGTCGCCCAGGTCCGCGCAGGCGGACTTCGGCGCCTTGGCACGCTCTTCGCCGTCCGCATAGGTGTAGTTGACGTTGAAGCCGAAGCCGTTGCCCAGGTCCTGGATGTACTGCAGTTCCACGCCGCGCACGCGCGCCTTGGTGTTCAGCGCCGCGCTCATGTTGTACGTGGTGACGGCCTTGACGGAGTTGTTGTAGAACTGCGCTGTCGATGCGCCGTACGTCACGTACGAACCGATGTTCATGTTGTAGACATTGATGCCCAGCAGCGACTTCGGCATGAAGTACCACTCCGCGCCCACGTCCACGTTGTTCGACATGATGGGCTTCAGGTTCGGATTGCCGCCCGAGCCGGAGAACGTCAGGTCGTTCAGCGACAGCGCACCCAGCGCGCCGAAGTCGGGCCGCGCCAGCGTGCGGCTGGCGGCCGCGCGCACGACGACGTCCGGCGTCAGGCTGGTCTTCAGGTTAATACTGGGCAGGAAGTCGTTGTACGTGTTCGACGAGCGCACGGGATTCCATACGTCGTTCGGCGAGCCGTTGGCCACGTCGATCTCGGTGCGCACGAAGCGCACGCCCACGTTACCCGTGAAGCGGCCCAGGTCCAGGTCACCCATCACGTAGGCCGCGGTCGCCTTCTCGCGGATCTGGAATTCGCTCTGGTAGGCATGCTGGTTGAACGACACGTACGTGTCGCCCCACTCCTTCATCGATTCGCCCGTGAAGGTCCATGGTCGCTGCAGCACGTTGGCCAACGGGCTGGTCGGATAATTCGTCAGGCCCTTCGGGCGGTTCGCCAGCAGGCCGCCGCTTGGGGCGATGGCGCCCTGCAGCCAGGTCAGGTCGCGGTCATGCTTGGCCGCGCGCACGCCGAAGTGCAGGTTCGGTACCGCGCCCCATCGCGCCTGCCAGGTGCCGTCGATCTGGCCGTAGGTTTCCTTGTCCTTGGCCGTCACGTCCGAGGCCCAGCCGCCGAAGAAGTCGGCGCCCGTGCGCGGATTGAACGTGCCGGCATTGTCGACGGTGATTGTGGCCGGGGCGCCCAGGCCATGCATCGTCAGGCTCGTGCCCGAGTAGGCCAGCCATGCCTCGTAGGCGTAATCGCGGGCGTAGCCGGTGCCGCGCGTGCTGCCAACCTGGCCCTTGAAGCGCAGCGTGTCGCTGGCGCGCCATTGCCAGTCCAGGTTCAGGAACTTCGAGTCGGAATACGAGCCCGGGCGGGCGATGATGTCCTGTACCGACGGGCCCATATTGCTGCAGTTCAGCCCCGCCGGGCAGCTGGCCGGGAACGCGATCGACGTGATCTGGTTGCCCGTGATCGCGTAGCTGGACGGGACCACACCGCCCACACCGGACCAGTTGTTCGACAGCGGCTGGTACGGTGCCAGCATGAAGTTGGCGTTGACGTTGTCGGCATCCAGGCGCGTGTAGAAGCCGTTGATGTCGAAGCTGAAGTCCTTGTTGACCTTGAACTGCACGTCGATCATGCCGCCCTTGCGCTCGCGCTCCTGCTGGAACAGCGAGGAGCCCGTGAGCAGCGACAGCCACTTGCCTTCCACTTCCGGATTGGCGCGGATCCAGTCCGGCGCCGTGCCGGGCGTGACCTTGTCCCACCAGAGGAATTCCTGGCCCATGCGGCGCAGGGTGCGCTTCTCGTCGAACACCTGGACCAGCACGCCCATATTGTTCGCCTCGTTCTTCCAGTTGGCCAGCGCGGAGAACTGCGCGTCCTTCTCTTTCGAGCCTTCGCTGTAGACGCCTTCGATGGAGCCCATCAACGTGAACGGCTTCTTGAAGCTCAGGGGTTTGCGCGTTTCGATATCGACGTTGCCCGCGGCGCCTCCTTCGGTCAGGTTCGCCTGCGAGCTTTTGTGCACGGTAACGCGGCCGATCAGCTCCGACGGGAACATGGAGTAGCTGACCGAACGCCCGCCGCCCGTGATGTTCGAGATATACCAGTCGCCACTGGAGACGGTATGGCCGTTCAAGGTCGTCAGCGTCAGGTTCGACGGCGTGCCCTTCAGGCTGACGCGGTCGTTCTCGCCGAAGCCGCCCTCGGTGCCCCCGGCCGTAGCCACGGAGACGCCGGGTACGCGCTGCAGCGAGTCGGCCACGCTCTTGTCGGGCATCTTGCCCACGTCTTCGGCGGTGATCACTTCGACCAGCGAATCCGAATTGCGCTTCTGGTTCAGCGACTGTTCCAGCGCGGCGCGCACGCCCGTCACGGTGACGACGGTCATATCCGTGTTCCGGTCGCCCGCCTGCTGGGCATTGGCCAGGCCGCTGCCGGCGATCATGATGGCGACGGCGGTCGCGATCGGTGTCAAATTGCGCTTCATGTACTCCCCCGTTGTTCTATCGGCCTCAATGCAAGGCGCGATGCTGCTCCAATAACTCCTCTGATCGACAGTCTCGAGGCGGGTCCCGGTTGCTCTTTGTCCGATGCCACTTTCGAAACCAATTGAGCGCCAATATAACTCCATTCAATACCAGAGCACTACCAATTCTCGTATTTTTTTCGCATGTTGTATTGAAAATACATACCACTTATTGCCCCGCTAACGTTAGATAGCGCTATCTGAGGGGCTGCAGGCGGTTCCGGCTATCCCGCTTGATGCGGACCGGTTGCGTATGGTCTTTTTTTGGTATTATCGACGCCGCCTTTCGGCATACAAAAGCACGCGAGAAGAATGCGCATCGCCGCGCACGGGAGAGGGAATGAGTACGCTTGCAGAGATCATGCGCGGCATGGGGCAGACCAGCCTGCCGCTGTACCAGCAGTTGCAGCGGGCGCTGCGCGAGGCCATCGACAAGCGCGTGTTCGGCCCGGAGGAAGCGCTGCCGGCGGAGCGCCAGCTGGCGGCGGACCTGTCGATTTCCCGCATCACCGTGCGCAAGGCCATCGACGGTCTCGTCGACGAAGGCCTGCTGGTGCGCCGGCCCGGCTCCGGCAACTTCATCAATACCCGCATCGAAAAGAACTTCGCCAAGCTGACGTCGTTTTCGGAGGACATGCGGGCGCGCGGACGCACGCCGAAAAGCGTCTGGCTGAAGCGTTCGGAAGGCACGGTGACGCCGGAAGAAGCGCTCCGTCTGCGGCTCTCGCCGGGCGCGCCGGTCTACCGGTTCAACCGCATCCGCTATGCCGACGACATGCCGATGTGCCTCGAATACGCGACCATCGTCGCGGGCGCGCTGCCCTCGCTGGAAGCCGTGGACGTGTCGATGTACGAGGCGCTGGAGAAGTCGGGCAACCGGCCCGTGCGTGCGCTGCAGCGGCTCTCCGCGCTGCTGCTGAACGCGGAGCAGGCCCAGTTGCTGCAAGCACAGCAGGGGGATGCGGGGCTGGCGGTCGAGCGCCTGGGTTTCCTGCGCGATGGCCGGGCGGTGGAATTTTGCCGGTCCATCTTCCGCGGGGACATGTATGACTTTGTGGCGGAGCTCTCGACGCCATAGCGTCCACGCCGGGGCAGGCACCCGGGAATGGCACCTGCCCCGGTGCTTCCACTGCTACTTCTTATCGCCCGCCACAACGACAGCCAGTTTCGCCGGATCGACATGCTTGCGGAACGCGGCATTGACCTGCTCCACCGTCAGGCGCTGCAGCTTCTGCTCGTGCTGCTTGCTCCATTCGAACGTGCGGCCGAGGTAGAGGTACTTCGTCCAGCCGGCGGCAACGACGTTGTCCTTCGAGCGGTTCTGCAGGCGCTGTTGCAGCAGGCCCGATTTGGCGCCCGCCACTTCCGCGGCCGTGAAGCCTTCCCTGACTGCCCGCGCCAGTTCCTCGCGCACGGCGTTTTCCAGCTTCGGCAGGTTCTGCGGCGCGGCGATGGCGCTGATCGAGAAGCTGCCTGCGCGGTCGATGTCCCCCGCGTTCAGCGCCGACCCGCCACCGTACGACAGCCCGTCCTTCTGGCGGATGCGGTCCATCAGGCGGGACTTCAGGCCGCCGTCACCGAAGATGAAGTTGGCCAGCTCCAGCGCCGGGTAGTCGGCATCGTCGGTACGCAGGTCGAGGTTGACGCGCGCGGTGTAGAAGCCATTCTCCTTGTCGGGCGTGACGATCGCCTTGCGCACCGCAGGCTTGTCGACATTCGCATCGAGGATGCGCGCGTAGCTTGCCTTGCTTTCCCAGCCGTCCAGGGACTCCGCCACGGTCCTGGCGATGGCATCCTTGTCGAAGTCGCCGACAATCGCTAGCTCGCCGTGCGACGCGCCGTAGAACTCGCGGTGGTATGCCTTGATGTCGTCCAGCTTCATCGCTTTCAGCTCGGCCAGCTGCTCGTCGACGGTCATCACGGCGCGGGATCGCCCTTCGGCCAGTGGTCGAAGTATTCCTCCAGCGCCTGGCTTGCCAGCGCGGGCGGCTCGTTGCGATTGGCCTCGATGCCGACGATCCACTGCTGGCGCAGCTGCTCGAATTCGGCTTCCGGGAAGCTCGGCTCCTTCAGCACGTGGGCCATCAGGCGTACCGCCGCGTCCAGGTGCTCGCGGGTCGTCTCGTAGCCGTAGATGCCGCCGCTGATCTTGAGCTTCGACATTGCGTCTGCCAGTTGCGCGCGCGTGTACTTGCTGGTGCCGCGCGTGAGCATCTCGCCCGTCATGGCCGCGATCATCGACTTGTTGAACTGGTTCTTCTCGTCGCCCCAGTGCAGGCGCAGGTTTACGGAGACGGCTTCGCCGCGGTTCTTCTTCGGCAGCAGCGCCACCTTCAGTTTGCCGATCTGCGTGAGCGTGGTGCGCGCCATGATGTTGTCCTGGCTCGGGTCGAAGTTTTCCGACGTCAGGCTGCTTTCCTTCGGCTTGTAATGCTTCAGCACTTCGGCCGCCTCCGGCGCCGGCGCGATCACGGCGCGCAGCGGCTGGTCTTCCGGCAGGAACAGGCCCACCGTACGATTATCGCGCTTCAGGTACGTGGCGGCCGCATCGGCCACCTGCTGCGCCGTGATCGTTGCGATATTGTCACGACCCTGGAACAGCAGGCGCCAGTCGCCCAGCGCGATAGGCTCGGACAGCGCCACGCCCACCTGCTGCGGATCGTTCAGCGCCTTCTCGATGGCGTTGTTGTAGGTGCGGCGCGTGCGTTCCATTTCCTCTTCCGTCGGCGGCACCTTGGCGAAGCTCTCCACGGCTTCGATCAGCGCGTCGCGCACGGGCTCGATCGGCTGGCCCGCCTTGACGACGGCGCCGAACAGCTGCAGGCCCGGCGCATAGCCGGTCTGGCCATAGCTGAAGACCTGCGCCGCCTTGCCGGTCTCCACCAGCAGCTTGTGCAGCCGCCCGTTCGGCGTATCGCTTTCGATCTGGCTCATGAACGACAGCCGGTCCGCATCCGGATGCAGGCCGGACGGCACCTTGTAGCCGACCAGGACGATCTGCACGTCGCCCTTGCGGCGCACGGTGAACTGGCGCTCGCCGTCCTGCGTGGGTTCGACCGTCCAGAAGGGCGGCAGCTTGCGCTTCGGCTTCGGGATGGCGCCGAATGTCCTGGCGATCGACGCCAGCGTCTGCGCCGGGTCGAACTTGCCGGCGACAAGCAAGACGGCGTTGTCCGGCTGGTACCACGTACGGTAGAACGCCTGCAGGTTCTCGATGCGCACGTTCTCGATGTCGCTGCGGTTGCCGATGGTCGAACGGCCATAGCTGTGCCAGTCGTAGGCCACGCTCTCCATCCGCTTCGACAGCACCTGGAACGGGCTGTTCTCGCCGCTTTCGTACTCGTTGCGGACGACGGTCATCTCGGAGTCGAGATCCTTCTTCGCAATGAACGACTTCGTCATGCGCTCCGCCTCCATCGACAGCGCCCATTGGAGATTGTCGCCGCTGGCCGGGAAGACCTCGTAGTAATTGGTGCGGTCCTGCGACGTGGTGCCGTTGAAGTTCATGCCCCGTTCGGCAAACTGCTGCGGGATGGCGCGGTGGTTCGGCGAGCCCTTGAACATCAGGTGCTCCAGCAGGTGCGCCATCCCCGTCTCGCCATAGTTTTCGTGGCGCGAGCCGACCAGGTACGTGACGTTGACGGTGACGGTAGGCTTGGATGCATCGGGGAACAGCAGCACCTTCATGCCGTTGGCCAGGCGGTACTCGGTGATGCCTTCGATGGAAGGTCCCTTGACGACTCCGGCCGGGAGTTTGGCGACGACATTGTCGGCCGCGGCGGCGGTGGGAACGAAGCTGACGGAACAGGTGAGGGAGAAGGTAAGGGAAAAGCAGGACAGCAGCGAGGCTGCCTTGGTACGTGAAGTCATTTGGTCTCGCAACGAGCGTTGGCAAAACCTTATCCTACGCCATTCGGGCGCCAGGGGGAACTGGTATGGAAACCGTCAGGTCTTGTCGCCCGGCAGGGGCACGTGGCAGGCATCGACGACCTGCAGCTTGTTGTCGGCGGCGAACTGGCGCACGAAGTGATACGCCATCGGCTCGATTTCCTTGAGCGTGTCGTTGACGACAACGGCCTTGACGCCGTTCGTCATCGTCGGCCGCACCAGCGGCGAATACTGCAGGTGGGCGTTGCGGCCGCCCGTGCCCGCCGGCCGGAAGCAGGACATCACGCCACACAGGCGCTCCGCCCAGTCGCTGGGACGGAATTGCTTGCCGTCGGTGGTAAGCCCAAGAATAAAGAACTCGCTGGCCATAGGCTGGGAAGAATACCTGAGATATGCGTGAGAAACCCGTGAGAAACCCGGTGGAGAAACCTCAGGTATTATATCTTATAGAAGACCTGAGCGCCGAAGTACCCGACCGCCGCTGAAGGATTACTACGCCCGTGCGACTGCCGCCGGCTGCATTGTAAACGGCTTTGCCGGGCACCGATGCCGCGCAGGAAGCGCGGCATCGGTTCAGCCTGGAGAGGCTCACCCTAGATACACGGCGCCCGACAGCAGCAACAGCAGCAGCATCCACAACAACAGCGCGCGCCAGACCAGGCCCACGGTGCTTTGCAGCGCGCGGATCGACGGTTCATCCCCCGGCAGCGTCTCCACTTCGACGTCGCTGATGTCCACCGTGCCCGCATCTGCCGGCACCATCATTTTTGCCGCGTTTTCCAGCGGCGTACCGAGACGCACGCCCATCGCGCCGCCACCGGCGGCCAGGATGATGCCGATCGCCTCGTCGCGCCAGCGGTGGGCGAAGTTGCGCCATGCGTAAATGGCGTCCTCGAAATTGCCCACGATGGCGAAGGCCACGGCCGTCAGGCGCGCCGGTATCCAGTCGATCCAGTAGAACGCGCGCGCGGCGAACAGGCCGAACGCCTCATTGCGCATGTGTTCAGGCTCGTTCCAGGCGCGCGCCAGGTATTCCGCGACGCGGTACATGACGGCGGCTGCGGGACCGAGGGGCATCAGGAACCAGAAGAACACGCCGAACACGCTGCGGTGCGTCGTGATCAGCGCCTTCTCGACGGCGACGCGGGAGATCTCGGTGACTTCCATGCCCACGGTATCGAGCTTTGTCCATTCGGCCAGCAGCGCGCGCGCGGCCGCTTCGTCGCCCGCGTTCAGGGCCAGCTGGATCGACGTGAAATAGTGGCTGTAATGCCGGAAGCCCAGCGTGAGATAAACGATCAGGACATTCCACGCAAAGGCGGCGACGATCAGGTCATAGCGCTGCAGCACCCAGTAGATCAGCCCCGTGGGAATGATCAGCGCTGCCATCATGACGAACCAGCCGATCCGGCCATGGCTGGGGTGACCCGCGTTGAACCAGGTTTCCATGCGCACTGCGAGACGTTTGATCTCGGCGTAGATCGGATTATCCGCGCGTAGTGGCTTCATCTGCTCGAGCAGCAATGCGCAGAGAATGGAAAGAAATGTCATCTATGTCCTTTGATAGCAATACCGCAATGTGCGCTACGATAGCCTAAGCGCGCCAGAAATGAAACAGATTGCGCAGCATGCCGGCAGTGGCGCCCCAGATGAAATACTGCTCGTAGGGCATCGTGTAAAACGTGCGGCGGGCGCCCGCCAGCGCCATCGAACGGCGCTCGTGATGGGCGCCGTCCAGCAGGAACGCCAGCGGCACTTCGAAGATCTCCGCCACCTCGAACGGGTCCGCCTTCAGCTCGAACGGCGGCGCCACCAGGGCCACCACCGGCGTCACGCTGTAGCCCGTCCCGGTCTGGTACAACGGCAGCGTGCCCAGGACTTCGATATGGCGGCGGTGCAGGCCGATCTCCTCCTCCGTCTCGCGCAGCGCCGTATCGACGGCATCGGCATCGAACTGCTCCGCCCGGCCGCCGGGGAAGGCGATCTGGCCCGCGTGATCGTTCAGGTGTGCCGTGCGCAGCGTCAGCAGCAGCGACAGGCCGCGCGGTCGCTGTACCAGCGGCACCAGTACGGAGGCCGGCGTGGGGTTCGGCCGTGGCGACCAGCTTTCGTCGGAAGGTTCGGGCGTCCACACGGGGGGTGCGGCAAAGCGTTCGCGCAGCCAGGTGGCGTCCAGGCGCTCCGGCGGCACGGGCGCTTCGCCGGCGATGTTGTCGATGGGGAGCTGGGTCGGGTCGAACTGGGGCTTGGCCAATGAATCCTCCGGGTGAATTGATGCTGACGGAAACCATAGCACAAGGCACGATCAGGCAATCGTGACGAGATGGGGACTGCGTGTCCGATTACAATCGCGCGCCTTGCCGCCAAAGAAAAAGGGGCGCCTCGCGGCACCCCTTCTCTCGAACCAACCCGCTACGATTACGCGGATTCTTTGTTCGCGGTAGCGCGACGGTTCGGCAGCTTTTCCTTGATACGTGCGGACTTGCCCGAACGCTCGCGCAGGTAGTACAGCTTGGCGCGACGGACGTCACCGCGACGTTTCACTTCGATCGAAGCGATCAGCGGGGAGTACAGCTGGAAGGTACGCTCGACGCCTTCGCCGGACGAGATCTTGCGAACGATGAAGTTCGAGTTCAGGCCACGGTTACGACGGGAGATCACGACGCCTTCGTAAGCCTGGGCGCGCTTGCGCGTGCCTTCGACGACGTTGACGTTGACGACCACGGTATCGCCAGGCGCGAAATCAGGGATGTTCTTGCCCAGGCGAGCGATTTCTTCTTGCTCGAGTTGCTGAATCAGGTTCATTTTTAATGACTCCAATAACCATCTTGCCGGCGCATTCGAAACTACCGCCCGGTAGAGGATGGGGTTAAACACGCGAACACGATTGTTCGCACGGTATTACAGGGCCGCCTCAGCTTGTTGCTGCCGCCACCCTGGCGGATTTACAAACCCGCCAAAAACTTTTCGTCCCCCTTCGACAGCAGGCCCGCCGCGCGGGCTGCCTCCAGGAGGTCGGGACGCTTTTTCGCGGTTGCTTCCAGCATCCGCTCACGGCGCCACTTGTTGATTTCAAAGTGGTTGCCGCCCATCAGGACAGGCGGCACGGCCATGCCTTCGTACACTTCCGGCCGCGTGTAGTGCGGCGAGTCGAGCAGGCCGTTGACGAAGCTGTCCTCCACGGCCGATGCGTCGGTGTTCAGCACACCGGGCAACTGCCGGACAACGGCATCCATCAGCGCCATCGCGGGCAGTTCACCGCCCGACAGCACGAAGTCGCCAAGGCTGATCTCCTCGTCGACGCAGCGGTCCAGCAAGCGCTGGTCCACCGCCTCGTAACGGCCGCACAGGATCACGAGACCCGGTTCGTTCTTCAACGCCATTACCCGCTCGTGCGTCAGCTGCCGGCCTTGCGGCGACATGAACACGACGCGCGGCGCGGGCAGGCCCGCAACCACCTGGCGATGTTTCGCCGCATTGATCGTTGCCTCGAGCGGCTTGGCCAGCATTACCATGCCGGGGCCGCCGCCATACGGGCGATCGTCCACGGTACGGTGGTTGTCCGTCGTGAAATCGCGCGGATTCCACAACGACAGACCCCAACGCCCCTGCTCGAAGGCACGACGCGTCACGCCGGACTGCGTCAGCGCGGAAAACATCTCGGGAAACAGGGAAACGACGTCGAACTGCATGGTGGACCTGGTTAAAACGGGGCTCAGTAATCCAGGCCCCAGTCCACGACGATCTTCTTCGCGTCCTTGTCCACCTTGATGACAAACTGGTCCACGAACGGAATCAGGCGTTCCTGCCCTGCTTCTTCCGCCGCGGGCGCCGACGTGACGCGCAGGATGGACTGCGGCCCATTGCTCATCATGTCGTGCACGACGCCGAGGCGTTCGCCCTGCAAATTCTCTACTTCCAGCCCGATCAGATCGGACCAGTAAAATTCGTCTTCATCCAGTTGCGGGAACTGGCTGCGCGGCACGAACACCGCGGCGCCCTTGAGCGCTTCCGCCGCATCGCGGTCGGTCTGACCGACCAGCTGGGCGACAACATCGCCGCCATGCAACTTGGCCCGCTTGACGTCGACGTCGCGCAGGCCCGGTTTATCCAGCCACCAGGTTGTCACGTGCAACAGGGCATCGGCGTCATCGGAAAACGGGCGCACCCGGATTCCGCCAACCACCCCATAGGCACCGGAGACAAAGCCTACCTGTACCAGATCGTCAGGGATTTCCACCCCGGATGCTGTCTTGCCGGACAAACTGAAAACTTAGGCTGCTTTTTGGCTTGCGACCAGACGGGCAACAGCTGGGGACAGCTGAGCGCCGACGCCTTGCCAGTAGGCCAGACGGTCTGCTGCAACGCGGAACGGCTCTTCCTGGCCCGATGCCATCGGGTTGTAGAAACCGATGCGCTCGACGAAGCGGCCGTCACGACGGTTGCGGGAATCGGTTGCAACGATGTTGTAGAAAGGGCGCTTCTTGGCACCACCACGAGCTAAACGAATAACGACCATAATAATTCCAAAAAGTGTGCTGAGTCGGAAAAAGCCGCAGATTATAGCGTGCTTCTCCTGCGACTGCAAAGCATTAATGACAATGGGACTGTGTCGGGGTAATCCATGATTATCCTCTACCTTGGCCTCAACGGCAATCGCTAATTATTCTTCGGATCGCCTCGCAGACGGCCAACACGACGGGCCGATTATGCAAGATACTGTTGGCTTCCCGGAACCTTGTATTGTCGACATGTTGCGAAGCAGACACAAAAACAAGACGTTGGCGACATTGCTGGCAGCCCTGCTCGGCGGCCTCGGCGTCCACCGCTTCTATCTGCATGGCCTGCAGGACCGCTGGGGCTGGTTGCACGCGGCCGCCCTGCCCGCCTGCGGCCTTGCCATGACCTCCGCGCCGGCGGCCGACTGGTATTTCTGGTACCTGCCGCTGACGCTCTCCGTCCTGGCAGGCTGCCTTGAAGCGCTGGTGCTGGGGCTGATGCCGGACGAGAAGTGGGATGCGCGTTACAACGCCGCTTCCGGCCGGACCTCCGTATCGCGCTGGCCGCTGGCGCTCATCCTCGTCGCCACGCTGATGGTCGGCGCCGGTTTGCTGATCGCCACGATGGCCCGGCTGTTCGACCTGCTTTACACGGGGGGTGCCTACGGCTGACGGGCGCGGACGCTCGGACTTTTCCAGCACCGTCGCGGACTTGCCCGGTTGATCGCGTTTCCCTGTCACAAGAGATTACAATTTGCTCAGCCATAGGGTCGATGCCAGCTCTATACTGCGGCCATCGCCACATAAGGAGCCGCACATGAACACCCTGACCAAACTCCGCGCCACGCTGCTGGCCACCGCACTGACTGTCACGATGGCGGGCGCTCAGGCCGACCCGCATCACAAGAAGCACCGCGTCTGCAACGACTGCGGCCGGGTCACGAGCGTGCACGTCTCGGAACAGAACGGCAAGGGCGGCGCCACCGGCGTCATCGTCGGCGGTCTGGCCGGCGGCCTGCTGGGTAACCAGGTAGGCAGCGGCACGGGTCGCTCGCTCGCCACCGTCGCGGGCGCTGTTGGCGGTGCCTATGCCGGCAAGCATATCGAAGGCCGCATGAACAAGGAACGCGTCTGGACCGTGAAAGTACGCTATGACAACGGCAAGTCCGGCACGTTCAACTTCCGCAACGACCCGCGCCTGCACAACGGCGACCGCGTGCATCGCGCCAACGGCACCATCGTCCGCGGGTGATGCGCCACGCGGCGCGTCTTAGGCCCGCCGCGCCAGCAACAACCCCAGACCCGCACCGGACAACAACCCCGCGCAGCTGCGATTGAAAATGCGCTTGCTGCGCGGGGCGCGGAACCACAGGCGCAGCCGCGTACCCAGCGCGGCATACAGCGCGATCGCCACGCCCTCGAACCCGAGGAACAATGCGCCCAGCAGTCCAAACTGCGACGCCACCGGGCCGGCCGGGTCGACAAACTGCGGCAGGAATGCCGTGAAGATCAGGATGGCCTTCGGGTTACCGGCCGCGACGAGGAACTCCTGCCGCATCAGGGACAGCAAGCCCGCGCTTACCGCCCCCTCATCGTGCCCCGCTGCCAGCTCGGCGCGCCACAGCTGCCAGGCGAGACAGAACAGGTAAGCGGCACCCAGCACCTTGATGACGGAAAACAGCGTGGCCGACGTATGCAGCACCACGGCCAGGCCGGAAGCGGCCAGCGCGATCATCCCGGCAAAAGCGATCAGGCGGCCGGCCCCGGCGGCACATGCCGCACGAAAACCGTAACGCGTGGCATTGCTGACCGACAGCAGATTGTTGGGCCCGGGCGCCAGGTTAAGCGCGAAGCAGGCAGGAACGAACAGCAGCAGCGTGGACAGGTCCATGTTTTCCCCCGAAGTCTTGTCATTCTGGCAGAACAAAAAAATCCCCGCCAGCAGAGACGTACTGGCAGGGCAAAGGCAAGAAGATGGGCTGGAGCCCTTCTTCAGCTCCCGCGTGACCACAGCAGTCAGCGTACTCCAGCGTCGCAGCCATGTGAGCGCTTCCTTACAAATGCGCTGAAGACTCCGACAGTTTTCCCACAATTGCGCGCCCTTCACGCAACGCAGGGGCTCGGCGGCGGCCAATTGACCACAAGCAAGACTCGATCGCTCTGCCCTCTGCGCCTGCGGACGCCGGGCGATACTGGCCCTCCAACTTTCCTGGAGGACATATGAAACTCTGCAATGTGATAATTGCCATGCTGCTGGCTTCAGGCACCACGGCAATGGAAGCGCAGGCCGCTCCGAAAAAGAAGGCCTGCAACGAGTGCGGCAAAGTAACCGACGTGCGCATGACGGAGCGTGACGGCGAAGGCGGGGCTGCAGGGATGATCGCCGGCGGCGTGGCCGGCGCGATGCTGGGCAACCAGATCGGCAGCGGCAGCGGCCGCACGGTGGCAACCTTCGCCGGTGCCGCTGGCGGCGCGTATGCCGGCAAGCAGGTGGAAGGCAAGATGAACAAGGTGCGCGAGTGGCACGTGACGGTGCGCTACGACAGCGGCCTGACGGAGACGGTGCTGTTCAACACCGATCCCGCCATGCGCACCGGGGACAAGGTCAAGCTGCGCGACGGCACGCTGGTGCGCGGGTAACCTGCGCCGAAAAAAAAGGAGCCTGTCACCGGTTTTTCGAAAACCGGTGACAGGCTCCGTTTTTTGGCAACGTCAGCGGATCAGAACTGGTCTTCCGACAGTCCCAGCACGCCGGCGTGGCCGTCGACGATGGCGTTCTTCAGGCCGACCGATGCCGTCAGGATGTGGTCCGCGAAGAAGCGGGCCGTGACGATCTTGGCCTGAAAGAACGACGCGTCGCCGGCGCCTTCGGCCAGCTTCTTCTGCGCGATGACGGCGGCGCGGCCCATCTGCCAGCCGCCCAGCACGATGCCGGCCAGCTTCAGGTAAGGCACGCTGCCCGCGAAGACGGCCTTGACGTCGCTCTTGACGTTGTCCAGCACGAAGGCGACCACCGCTTCCAGGTCGGCGGCGCCCTGCTCCAGGCTCTTGCGGATGGCGGCAAAGGGTTCGCCATGACCCGCGCCCTCCAGCTCGCCCAGCTGCGTGGCCGTCGCGCGCACCTGCGCGATCAGGTGCTGCGCCACCTTGCCGCCATCGCGCACCGTCTTGCGGCCTACCAGGTCGTTGGCCTGAATCGCGGTCGTGCCTTCGTAGATCGGCAGGATCTTGGCATCGCGGTAGTGCTGTGCGGCGCCGGTCTCCTCGATGAAGCCCATGCCGCCATGCACCTGCACGCCATCGCGCGTGACGCTCTCGCTCATCTCCGTCGACCAGCCCTTGATGATCGGGACCAGGTATTCGTAGATGGCCATATGGGCCGCGCGCTCGTCCGCATCCGGGTGATGATGGGCGATGTCGGAGAAGCCCGCACCCACGTAGGCCAGCGCGCGCGCCGCTTCCGTCTGGGCGCGCATCGACATCAGCATGCGGCGCACGTCCGGATGATGGATGATCGAGACCGGGCCGCTCGATCCGGCCAGGTCGCGCGACTGCACGCGGTCCTTGGCGAACGCGACAGCCTGCTGGTAGGCGTTTTCGGCCAGGCCGATGCCCTGGATGCCGACGCCGAAACGGGCGGCGTTCATCATGATGAACATGTATTCCAGGCCGCGGTTTTCCTCGCCCACCAGCGTGCCGATGGCGCCGCCGTTGTCGCCGAACTGCAGCACGGCCGTGGGGCTGGCCTTGATGCCCAGCTTGTGTTCGATCGACACGCAGTGCGCGTCGTTGCGCGCGCCCAGCGAGCCGTCCGCATTGACCATGAACTTCGGCACGATGAACAGCGAGATGCCTTTCACGCCCGGTGGCGCATCCGGCGTGCGCGCCAGCACCAGGTGGATGATGTTCTCCGTCATGTCATGCTCGCCCCACGTGATGTAGATCTTCGTGCCGAAGATCTTGTACGTGCCGTCGCCCTGCGGCACGGCGCGGGTGCGCACGGCGGCCAGGTCGGAGCCGGCCTGCGGTTCCGTCAGGTTCATCGTGCCGGTCCACTTGCCCGTGACGAGCGGCTCCAGGTACGTGGCCTTCTGCTCGTCGCTGCCTGCGGTCAGCAGCGCCTCGATGGCGCCGTCGGACAGCAGCGCGACCAGGCCATACGACATGTTCGCGCCCTGCAGCATCTCCACGCATGGCGTGCCGACCAGCTTGGGCAGCCCCTGGCCGCCGAAGTCCTGCGGGTGCTGCAGGCCTTGCCAGCCGGCGTCCGCGAATTGGCGGAACGCTTCCTTGAAGCCTTTGCTGGTGGTGACCTGGCCGTCATGCCAGAAGCTCGGCTCCTTGTCGCCGGCATGATTCAGCGGGGCGATGACGCCGCTGACAAATTTCGCGTTCTCCTCCAGCACCGCTTCGACGGTCTCCGGGGTCGCGTCCTCGCAACCCGGCAGCGCGCTGACGGCCGACAGGTTGGCCAGTTCGTTCATCACGAACAGCATGTCCTTCAATGGGGCGGTATAAGGCATTGTCTTCTCCAAGAAAAAAGCCACGGTGGCCGGCGTTCTGTGCCTGGCCAGCGTGGCTCGTGATTCAGTCCTGCGGCGGGCTGGTTAGCCCAGCTCTTTGACCAGTTGCGGCACGATCTCGAACAGGTCGCCCACGATGCCGTAGTCGGCCACCGAGAAGATCGGCGCTTCCGGATCCTTGTTGATCGCCACGATCGTCTTCGAATCCTTCATGCCGGCCAGATGCTGGATCGCGCCGGAGATGCCGACGGCGACGTACAGCGAAGGCGCGACGATCTTGCCGGTCTGGCCTACCTGCCAGTCGTTCGGCACGAAGCCCGCGTCCACCGCAGCGCGCGAGGCGCCCATGGCCGCGCCCAGCTTGTCGGCCAGCGGTTCGAGCAGCTTGAAGTTGTCGGCCGAGCCGATACCGCGGCCGCCCGAAACGATGATCTTGGCGGCCGTCAGCTCGGGACGGTCCGACTTGGCCAGTTCGCGGCCGACGAACGACGACTTGCCGACGTCGCCCACTGCCGTCACGTTTTCCGTGGCGGCCGAACCGCCGGTGGCGGCAGCGGCGTCGAAGCCCGTGGTACGGACCGTGATGACTTTCACCTTGTCCGACGACTGCACGGTGGCGATGGCGTTACCGGCGTAGATCGGGCGCTCGAACGTGTCGGGCGCATCGACCTTGGTGATTTCGGAGATCTGCGCGACGTCCAGCTTGGCGGCCACACGCGGCAGGATGTTCTTGCCGTAGGCGGTGGCTGGCGCCAGGATGTGGCTGTAGTTGCCGGCGATGGCCAGGATCTGCTCGGCCACGTTTTCGGCCAGGCCGTCGGCAAAGTGCGGTGCATCGGCGACCAGCACCTTGGTGACGCCAGCGATCTGCGCGGCCTGCTGCGCCGCGGCGCCGGCGTTCGAGCCGGCGACGAGGACGTGGACTTCGCCACCGGCTTGTGCTGCCGCGGTGACGGTGTGGTGGGTGCTGCCTTTCAGGCTGGCGTTGTCGTGTTCTGCGATGACGAGTGCGACCATGATTTCTGTGTCCTTGTTTGCTGTGGCGAGTTGGCCCGGTGACCCCAGTCCGGGATCTGTCCCCAAAGGGGCGGTCCGACGAATCGGCTGACCCCGGTTTTTGTACGCGCCGCTAGTGAATTAGATGACTTTGGCTTCGGTGCGCAGCTTAGACACCAGCGTTGCCACGTCCGGTACCTTGATGCCGGCGGAGCGCTTGGCCGGCTCGACGACCTTCAGCGTCTTCAGGCGCGGCGCCACGTCCACGCCCAGGTCTTCCGGCTTGATCGTTTCCAGCGGCTTCTTCTTGGCCTTCATGATGTTCGGCAGCGTCACGTAGCGCGGCTCGTTCAGGCGCAGGTCGGTGGTGACGATGGCCGGCAGCGTCAGGGCCACCGTTTCCAGGCCCCCGTCCACTTCGCGCGTCACGGTTGCCTTGCCGTCTTCCAGCACCACTTTCGACGCAAACGTCGCCTGTGGCCAGCCCAGCAGGGCTGCCAGCATCTGGCCGGTCTGGTTGGAGTCGTCGTCGATGGCCTGCTTGCCCAGGATGATCAGCTGCGGCTGCTCCTTGTCGGTCAGCGCCTTGAGCAGCTTGGCCACTGCCAGCGGCTCCAGGTCGGCGGTGGTTTCCACCAGGATGCCGCGGTCGGCACCGATCGCCATGCCCGTGCGCAGCGTTTCCTGGCACTGCGTCACGCCGCAGGAGACGGCCACCACTTCGGTCACTTTGCCCGCTTCTTTCAGGCGGGTCGCCTCTTCCATTGCGATCTCGTCGAACGGGTTCATCGACATTTTGACGTTGGCGATATCGACGCCAGTGCCGTCAGACTTGACGCGTACCTTGACGTTGTAGTCGACCACGCGTTTGACAGGTACCAGGACTTTCATGGGATGCCTTTGGAAAAGTGATAGTGGTGTTAGCGAAAATGTGGGCTAGATTATATGAGTATTTCTAGCCCGGTACAGAATTAAAGCACGATCGTGCGATTTTTTGTTAGTGGCAGCGCTCTAAAATGACAAAGGACAGTCCTGAAGCAGGAACTGTCCTAGGTTCTGTGCCGCGCGCGGGCCGGCGAGGCACCCGCGAATGTTGCCAGCTTACTTGCGTTGCATGAGGAAGGTAAACTCGGCCCCATGCTGGACGTGCGACAGCAGCGGGTTGCCCGTTTGCTTGGCGAACGCCTGGAAGTCGCGCACGGAACCGGGGTCGGTCGCCATGATGCGCAGCACCTGGCCGCTTTCCAGTTCGGCAAGCGCCTTTTTTGCTTTCAGGATCGGCAGCGGGCAGTTCAGGCCCCGTGCATCGAGTTCCTTGTGAAATTCCATGATTTCGGTTTCGAGTAGAGTTTCGCTCATCAAATTTCTCGCCAATTTTTGTGCAGAGTCGGCACAGTCTACTCCAAATTACCTGGCGTGACGCACTGCACCAAAATTGTTCATATGTCGTTGCAAAGTTGCAACGTCAGATTCATGTAAGACAACGAGACCCCGATCTGACGCGCAGGGAGCGGAGTATAGACCAAAAATGGCCGCTGATGCACTGCGTCATCACGGTGCATCCTGCGCACTACGTTGGTGACCGCTGGACCACAAAGCAGGGACAGCCGCCTATTTCCAGGTAATGTGTCCCGAAAATAGGGGGCTGTCCCTGGATTTTGGCTGCGTGTGGCGCGCGTAAGAAAAAGGGCGGCCAATGCCGCCCTCCCTGCCCCGCCCTAGCGGCCCTTACAGCTTGGCCTCGACCCAGCCGGCCACGCCAGCCAGCGCATCAGGCAGACCGGCCGGGTTGGTGCCGCCCGCCTGCGCCATGTCCGGACGGCCGCCGCCCTTGCCGCCCACCTGCTGGGCGACGAAGTTGACCAGCTCGCCTGCCTTGACCTTGCCGATCGAATCGGCGGTGACGCCGGCGATCAGGCTGACCTTGCCGTCGGCCACGCTGGCCAGCACGATGGCGGCCGTCTTCAGCTTGTCCTTCAGCTTGTCCATCGTCTCGCGCAGCGCCGCCACGTCGGCGCCTTCCATCGTTGCCGCCAGCACCTTGATGCCCTTGACGTCGACGGCTTTGGTCGCCAGCTCGTCGCCCTGGCCCGAGGCCAGCTTCGACTTCAGCGCGTTCAGTTCCCGCTCCAGCGACTTGACCTGGTCCTGTACCTGGCCGATGCGGCTCGTGATTTCTTCCGGCGTGGCCTTCAGAGCCGCCGCCGCTTCGTTCAGACGGCGCGCCATCGACTGCACCAGCGCCAGCGCGCCTTCGCCCGTCACCGCTTCGATACGGCGGATGCCGGCCGCGACGCCGCCTTCGGAAACGATCTTGAAGAGGCCAATGTCGCCCGTGCGGTTGACGTGCACGCCGCCGCACAGCTCTTTGGACGTGCCGATGTCCAGCACGCGCACCTGGTCGCCGTACTTCTCGCCGAACAGCGCCATGGCGCCATGCTTGACGGCGTCGTCGAACGACATGTGCTGGGCCTTGGTCGGATGGTTCTCCAGGATCTCTTTATTCACCAGCGCTTCGACCTGGGCAATCTGCTCGGCCGTCACGGGCGCGTTGTGGCTGAAGTCGAAACGGGTTTTGTCAGGATCGACCAGCGAGCCTTTCTGCGCCACGTGGCCTCCCAGCACTTCGCGCAGCGCCTTGTGCATCAGGTGCGTTGCCGAGTGATTGCGGATCGTGCGGTTGCGCTTTTCCGTGTCGACCAGTGCCGAGACCTTGTCGCCCACTTTCAGCGTGCCGCTGTCGAGCACACCGTGCTGGCCGAACACGTCCGCCTGGATCTTCAGCGTGTCGTCCACGGCGAACTTCGCGGTCGCGCTCTGGATGGCGCCCTGGTCGCCCACCTGGCCGCCCGATTCCGCGTAGAACGGCGTCGTGTCCAGCACGACGATGCCCTGCTCGCCCGCGTTCAGTTCCTGCACCGGCGCACCGTTGCTGTACAGCGCGATGACGGTCGAATCGAAATGGAGCTGCTCGTAGCCGACGAAACTCGTCTTGGCGCCGCTGTATTCCACATTGGCGGCCATCTTGAATTTGCCGGCCGCGCGCGCCGTCTTCTTCTGGTTTTCCATCGCCTCGGCGAAGCCGGCTTCGTCCAGCGTGACGCCACGCTCGCGGCAGATGTCCGCCGTCAGGTCCAGCGGGAAGCCGTAGGTGTCGTACAGCGTGAAGGCGGTGGCGCCATCGAGCTTGTGGGGATCCTTGCCCAGCTGCGCTTCCAGGATCTTCATGCCGTTTTCCAGCGTTTCGCCGAAGCGCTCTTCTTCCGTTTTCAGCACCTGCTGGACGTACGACAGCTTGTCGGCCAGCTCCGGATAGGCGGTGCCCATTTCCGTGTTCAGGTCGGCGGCCAGCTTGTAGAAGAACGGCTTGGTCTGGCCCAGCTTGTGGCCATGACGCAGCGCGCGGCGGATGATGCGGCGCAGGACGTAGCCGTGGCCTTCCGAGCTCGGGATGATGCCGTCGACGATCAGGAACGACGCGGCGCGGATATGGTCGGCGATGACGCGCAGCGACTTGCTTTCCAGGTCCGTCACGCCCGTTTCGCGTGCGGCCGCCTTGATCAGGTTCTGGAACAGGTCGATCTCATAGTTGCTGTGCACGTGCTGCAGCACGGCGGCCAGGCGTTCCATGCCCATGCCCGTGTCCACGCAAGGCTTCGGCAGCTTCGTCATGTTGCCCGCTTCGTCGCGGTTGAACTGCATGAACACCAGGTTCCAGATTTCGATGAAGCGGTCGCCGTCTTCGTCCGGCGAACCCGGAGGGCCGCCGAAGATTTCCGCGCCATGGTCGTAGAAGATCTCGGTGCACGGGCCGCACGGGCCGGTGTCGGCCATCTGCCAGAAGTTATCGGAAGCGTAGCGGGCGCCCTTGTTGTCGCCGATGCGGATGATGCGCTCTTTCGGCACGCCGATCTCGTTGGCCCAGATGTCGTACGCTTCGTCGTCTTCCTGGTAGACGGTGACGGTCAGCTTCTCGGCCGGCAGCAGGTACACTTTCGTCAGCAGTTCCCAGGCGTAGGCGATGGCGTCGCGCTTGAAGTAGTCGCCGAAGCTGAAGTTACCCAGCATCTCGAAGAACGTGTGGTGACGCGCCGTGTAGCCCACGTTTTCCAGGTCGTTGTGCTTGCCACCGGCGCGCACGCAGCGCTGCACGGACGTGGCGCGCGAATACGGACGCGTATCCAGGCCCAGGAACACGTCCTTGAACTGCACCATGCCGGAGTTCGTCAGCAGCATGGTCGGATCGTTGCCAGGCACCAGCGGGCTGGAGCGGACGATCGTGTGACCCTTGGACTCGAAGAATTTGAGGAACTTCTCGCGGATTTCAGATGATTTCATGTTGGTTGGCTAGTGCGGGCGCGCGTGCCCTGGCTGGATTGGGTAAAACGCTGATTATATAACGCTGGCAGCTACTTGAAGTCCCACGCCAGCAGATCGATCCGGTCGGTGCAGATCGCGTCCACGCCCCACCCCAGCAGCAGCCGGGCGCGCGCGGGATCGTTGACGGTATAGCAAAACAGCCCGAATCCGGCCGCCTTGACGGACTGCGCCAGGGCCGGTGTCAGCCGGTTGTGGTCGACGTGGACGGACAGCACGCCCAGTTCGCGCGCCTGCCCTTCCCAGTCGGGCGGCAGCGCGCCGAAGGCCAGCGCCCGGGGCAAGCCCGGGGCCGCAGCCCGCGCCGCCCGCAGCGCCGCGGCGCTGAACGACGACAGCAGCGGCAGCCTGGCCTGGTCACTCTCGTCCGGAAACAGGTCGCGGACGGTGCTGGCGACCCAGCGGCCGGTCGCCTCGTCGTGGCCGGGCGCAGGCTTGATCTCGATGTTCATCCAGATGTCGTGCCCCTTGCAGTACTCGGCGAACGGCACGAACAGTGGCACCGGCTCGCCCGCGTGTTCCGCGCCGAACCAGCTACCGGCATCGAGCGCCGCGATGGCCGCCGCATCCGTCTGCGCGACGCTGCCCGGGCCCAGGACGGTGCGGCCGAAGTCCGGGTCGTGCATGACGACGCCGATGCCGTCGCGCGAGAGCATCACATCGAACTCGACGGCATGATAGCCGTGGCGCAGGCCGGCCGCCAGCGCCGCCAACGTGTTTTCCGGCGCCATGGTGCCACCGCCCCGGTGGGCGATCATTCTGGGATAGGGCCACATGCGTGAAACAGTACCACGAGTGGATGCCCGGGTACAGATAGGCTAAGCTGTGGCCCTTCGAACAACAACGAGACCATCGATGCAAACCACTCCTACTCCCGGGCCACGAGCCTTGGGACATATCCGCGTGCTCGACCTGTCGCGCGTGCTCGCCGGCCCCTGGTGCTCGCAGAACCTGGCGGACCTGGGCGCCGACGTCATCAAGATCGAACGGCCCGGCGCCGGCGACGACACGCGCGCCTGGGGGCCGCCGTATGCAAAGGATGCGGACGGCAACGATACGCGCGAAGCGGCCTATTACCTGGCCGCGAACCGGGGCAAGCGCTCCGTCACCGTCGACATCTCGACCGCCGAAGGCCAGGCCCTGATCCGCGAGCTGGCGCAGCAGTCGGACGTGGTGCTGGAAAACTACAAGGTGGGGCAACTGCAACGCTATGGTCTCGACTACGCGTCGCTGAAAGCCGTCAAGCCCGACATCGTCTACTGCTCCGTGACGGGCTTCGGCCAGGACGGCCCGTATGCCCACCGCGCCGGCTACGACTTCCTGATCCAGGGCATGGGCGGATTGATGAGCGTGACGGGCGAGCGCGACGACCTGCCCGGCGGCGGCCCGCAAAAGGCCGGCGTGGCCCTGTGCGACCTGATGACGGGCATGTACGCCACCATTGCCATCCAGGCCGCGCTGATCCACCGCGACCGCACGGGCGAGGGTCAGTACATCGACATGGCGCTGCTGGACGTGCAGGTCGCCATGCTGGCCAATATGGGCAGCAATTACCTCAACAGCGGGAAGGCGCCGAAGCGCTGGGGCAACGCGCACCCGAACATCGTGCCGTACCAGACGTTCCAGTGTGCCGACGGCTACATCATCGTCGCCACCGGCAACGACGGCCAGTACGTCAAATTCGTCGAAGCCGGCGGCCGCGCCGAGCTGGCGGCGGATCCGCGCTTCGCCACCAATCCGCTGCGCGTGCAGAACCGCGACGTGCTGGTCCCGCTGCTGGCCGACATGGTGCTGCAGAAGTCGCGCGACGAATGGATCGCGCTGCTGGAAGCGGTCAACGTGCCGTGCGGCCCCATCAACGACCTGGCCGACGTCTACAAGAATCCGCAGGTGCAGGCGCGCGGCATGGTGGTCGACGTGCCCCACCCTACCGCCGGCAGCACGAAGCTCGTGCGCAGCCCGATGCGCCTCTCGGCCTCCCCGGCGGACGTGCGCACGGCCCCGCCCACGCTGGGGCAGCATACGGACGAGGTGCTGCGCGAGCTGCTGGGGCGTAGCGAGGAGGAGCTGGCGGCGCTGCGGGCGGCTGGCGTGCTGTAACCTGCCCTGCTGACGGCCCGGCGGTTTGCGGCAGCGGCAACGCAGGCCAGGCGCGCGGATACCTGCCTGCACTGCCGACGATTGCATACGGGCCGCCGCCGGCAGCTTGCCCCATCGGGCGACACTACAGTCCCAACCGGCATGCGCCACTCGTGCCTCCGGGCGAGTGTCACCCATGTCACCCGACAAAAACCTGGCCGCGGCCGCCGACTCAATGCAGGCGCTGCTTGAACTCGACCAGCTCGTTATACATATGATTGACAGCCGACTTCATCTGCCCGGACAGCGGTAGTCCGCTGGCGCAGACGCGGCGGGCGCGTGCCCCGAGCAGTTCCATATCGTCCACCAGCTTGACGATCCGGCGCGGGTCGCGCAGCGCCAGGATCTCCGTGATGCGATCCGAATGATGGTCCAGCCGCTGTATGTATTCGCGCAACTCGCCGGGCAGGTGGCGCTCGGCGGACAATGCCTGGGCGGCATGGCCCACGGCAAGCTGCAAACTGCTGAGACGGCTTCGGATTTCCTGTTCAGGCAACATGATCCCTCCATATCGAAAGGCGCCCGTGCGCCACTGATCGTTGGAGGGCGGCACCGTGCGCAAGTTGCGGGCGGATGATTGCCGCTTGACGCGTCTCAAACGTCAAGTGGCCGCGGCCAGCGATGCCGCCGGGTCGAGCGGCATCAGGCTGCGCAGGCGCCGCGCGATCAACAGGGCGCCGCCCAGCAGCGTTCCCAGCAGCAACACGACGCCGTTCCAGCCGGCCCATGCCCACAGGTGTCCGCACAGCCACCCCACCACGCTCGATCCCAGGTAATAGAAGAACAGGTACAGCGCAGAGGCAAGCGCCTGCGGCGGACGGGCGCGCCGTCCCACCCAGCTGCTCGTGACCGAGTGCGAGGCGAAGAAGCCGAACGTAAACAGTGCCATGCCGAGGACGATCAGCGGCAAGGCATGTGACAGCGTCAGCGCCAGACCGGCCGCCATCACGGACATTACCAGCCACAGCACACCGCGGCGGCCGAGGCGGTCGGCCAGCTTGCCGGCCCACACCGAACTGAAAATGCCCAGCAAATACAGGAACGAGATGCCGCCAACGACACTCTGGCGCAGCCCGTATGGCGTGCCCAGCAGCCGGTAGCCGATATAGTTATAGGCGCTGACGAAGCAGCCCATCAGCAGGAAAGCCAGCGCGAACAGCCACGGCAGGCCCGCGTCGCCGAAATGCCGGCGCAGGCCGCCAGCGAGAGCGCGCAGCCCGCCGGGCCCGCGCCGGAAGTGCCGGGAAGCGGGCAGGCTGCGCCAGAACTCGGCCGCGGCCAGGACGCCGGCGATGCCGATGACGGCCATTGCAACCCGCCACGACAGGAAATCGGACAGGGTGGACGCCAGCACCCGGCCGAACATGCCGCCAAACGCGCTGCCGCTGATGTACAACCCCATCGACAGGCCCAGCGATGCCGGCTCGATCTCCTCGCCCAGATAGGCCATCGCCACGGCAGGCATGCCGCCCAGCGCCAGGCCCAGCAAGGCACGCATCGCCAGCAGTTGCGGGTAGCCGTCGGCAAATGCGCAGGCCAGTGTCATCAACGCCGCGATCGCCATGGCGGCGACCATGATGGGCTTGCGTCCGAAGCGGTCGGACACGACCGACGACACCAGCAGCGACAGCGCCAGCGCGCCCGTCGAGATCGACAGCGACAGACTGCTCTGCGCCGGTGTCAGCACGAACTCATGGGCCAGCAACGGCATCAGCGGCTGCACGCAGTACAGCAGGGCAAAGCAGGAGAAGCCGCCAAAGAACATGGCGCGGTTGGTGCGTTTGAAGTCGGCGGTACCGACGGCGATGCGGGACATGATGAACCTCGATCTGACAGTGGAACGATCTTAGTTTTGCGTTCTATTACTGTCCAATATATATTTGAGGCGTTATTAATACTTTGAAGCGATAACATGGAACTGCGCCATCTACGTTATTTTGTCGCCGTCGCGGAAGAACTGAGCTTTACACGCGCGGCCGAGCGGCTACACATCGGCCAGCCACCGCTGAGCCAGCAGATCCAGGCGCTGGAAGCGGAAGTGGGCACCCTGCTGCTAGAGCGCAGCAAGCGCTGGGTACGCCTGACGGAAGCGGGCAAGCTGTTCCTGGCCGACGCTCGCCGCATGCTGGCCCTGGCCGAGCAGTCCAAGGAAACGGCACGCCGCGCGGCACGTGGCGAAGCTGGCGAACTGCGCGTCGGCTTCACCTTCTCGACGCCCTTCACGCCGCTGTTTGCCACCGTGATACGCCAATACCGTCAGCAGTTCCCCGGCGTGGCGCTGACGTTGCACGAGATGGCGACACTGCCGCAGCTGGCGGCGCTGGAGGCGCGCGAGCTGGACCTGGGCTTCGTCCGCTCGGTTTCCGTCGCCGTGCCGGACACCGTACGCCTGACCACGCTGCAGCACGTCCCGCTGCGGCTCGTACTGCCAGCCGATTCGCCGCTGGCCGCGCAGGAAACGGTGGCGGTTAGAGATCTGGCAGGCCAGCAGTTCGTGATGTACCCGAAGAACGCCGGCACGGGCATCTACCCGCAGATCTTCCGCATGTGCCGCGAAGCCGGCTTCGTACCGCAAATCGCGATGGAAGCGGGCGAAGCGTCGACGATCATCGGCCTCGTTGCGGCGGGCATCGGCATCTCGGTGCTGCCGAGCTCGTTCGATCGTATCAATATGGAGGGCGTCGTCTACCGGCCGCTGGCCGATCCGGCGGCCATGACGACGATGATGCTGGCGCAGCGGGTGGAGGATGGAAATCCCCGGGTGGAGGCGTTTGTGGAGTTGGCGGAACGGGCGGCGCGGGGTCTGCAATAACGCAGCCGCGCCGAGCAAGGCGCGGCCCGCTGCCAGTCGGCCAGCCATGCGCGAGTGTCACTTGGAACATCTCGCACGCTGACACAGAGTAGAAGACTTCTTACTGATTCGCCGAGCTGAATCTATTGTACAGCTCGTGTGGTCATGCCCTGGAAATGGCTGAGGAATTGTTCGTCCAGCCCTTGCCTCCCGCCCAACCTGAAATACGTAGAGCTCCGCCGCCCTGTGCCTGCCGGAGGTATTCAGTTCCACGCCCTTGATCTGTATTGACTTCCATTACCCATGTGTTGCTGTTACGAGGCCGGAGATTAGTGTGCAACCACATGCGCCATGGTGCCCATGTAACGCTACCATACGACCGCTGATGAGATAGTTTGGAGCGCCTTCGACTATGATGTTAACGCCGTGCCCAGGCAACGGGCAAACGATTTTGTCGCCAACACGCGCTATTCCGATTCCTCCGATTGTATGAGTTGGCGAGGCGGTCACGACACGGCCTCCATGTGACGTGGCATCCCCCATCCTAACAATTGGCAAGCTCACGATATTTCCTTTCAAATTGCACCGGCAGAACGTCCAAGATTCGAGATGCCGTTACAGCGGTTGTTCAGCGGCTCGTATGCGTGCGACATACAAGGCACCGCCGCTGTCTATGTAGCCAAGCATTAAACAGAAGAATGTAGGCTTGCGATAGAATGCTCCTTTACAGCAGTATCGTCACTCAACAATCCGTCAAATAGATCGATATATCGGTTCGTCCCAACCGTGTGCCTAGTAACATTACAACACTGCAACAACTTCGTGGCCGCTTGAATAAGCAATCGCCTATCGGTTTCGGTCCTGATCATTCCTTGCAAACTTCCCACAACCTCCGGCTCGGGGATCGCTGGTACATAGCGAGCCCCTAGTTCACGCAGACGTTTTTCCCGACTGGACATCGCGCTTACGAAGATATTTATCAAATTTTGGTCTTGAGAATCAGTGTAGAGGCGCCCTGCACCAACAATTATTGCTTCCCTGCCGAGTTGATTTGATTTCAAGAGATTAGCGACATCCTGATAGGCCAACTTAGGGTCCACTAGAAAAAGACCGTTAACATCTTCTTCGACACCGCCCGTTTTTATCCGTGCAAGTAGATACTCATATGCTCTCGCCTTTTCATCTTGTGTCATTGCATCAAAATAGGCAACAGTAAGTCCATCTAGCCGCTCCTTATTGTGCATTGAAAAAAAATTCAAGAAGTTCTGATACGCGTTCATAATTACTTCCTATAGAACAATAGATCCTCGACCTCATCTTTTCCCAGCGTGGTAAGCGTCGAATCAGCATTTGCTACGTGAATATTTATATCATTCACAAGCCCGTTCCTTCTGCGACTAATGAGTTCACCCTTCTCAAAGTTATACCAAACGGTATAATCTGCCCGCAATTTATCCGCGGTCTGAACAACATTCACATTCCCAGTCGCGGACTGTGCATAGTTTGTTGAAATACCTTGCCACAATTCGCTTGCAAATGGCGGGGGTCCATTCTTCTCGTTCCAGGGATAATCAACATTAATCTCTTTCCAACCATCGACGATCCGCCCACCAGGCGTCGTCTCCAACGTCACGCCGCCGATCTTCTCCGCAAATGCTCTCGCAGCGTCTGGTTTACCGGTATCATCCGCCAACCTTGCAGTTCCAGACCAGAAAACTGCCCCATCCTTGGGTGATGCCACATCCAGCCGTTTTATAACTTCATCCCATGTTTCGTTAGAGTTCTTCTTAGGAAAATACGGTCGTAATATATCCTGAGCCTCCCCGATCTTCTTATCCTTTAACGCCGTGTCGCCCCGCTTTTCGGCTTCTAGCGCCTCATTCGACAACTGCGTAATCCGCTCCCGGTCCGCAGCCGCCTTGACATCGGCAGCAACCTGCTTCTTCGTATTCGTGCCCTCGGGCGGCTTCGGAGGCGGCTCAGGCTTGTCCTTCAGTGGCGGCTTCGGCTTCGTCTCGGCTTTCGCTGCGGCCTTGGGCTTCGCCTTTGCACCGCCCTTGCCTGTCGCCTTGCCGCCCGCCGCAGGCGCGCCCTCGCCTGTATGAGCAAGAACATTACCCGGCGTATCCCTGACGCGCTGTCGCGTCGGCGGAACCACGACGTTCTTGTCTGCGCTTACACCAGCGGCAACGGTATGCGCCTCCTTTGGCAACATCTGCGTCAGCACCTTCGCCAGCCGCACGTTCAATTCCGCGAGCGCTTTCGGTATCTGCCGTATTGCCGCTCGCTGCACTTCATAGAACGCATCTTCCCACTGTTTCAGCTTCGCGATCGTCGCCTTGACCGCATCGAAGTAGCTCAGGCTTTCCAGGTGGGTGCGCAGGGACTTGACGATCGACACCAGCTTGCCGGTCAGCTTGTTCAGCGCTTGCAGCAGCGGTTTCTCGTACTTGACGAAGTCGATCGCACGAAGGAATTTGATGATGTCGCCTTTGATGAACTTTTGCAGGAACTGCACGAGTTCGACCAGCTTGGACGCTTCCTTGATCAGCAGCAGCATGACCGCGCGCAGTGCCGCGCCCAGTTCCGAGCCGGCAATGCCGCCGACGATCGCGCCGACGCCTGCCGCTGCCAGACCTGCTGCCGCCATGGCGACGGGCAGGGCAATGACGATCATGCAGGCGGAAAGCAGCACCCATTCCAACAGGTCGTCGCGCTTCTCGGGGTGCCTTGCCAGTCGCAGGATGACGGCGACCGCGTCGCGGGCGCTGGTCACGATAACGACGCCGGGAATGAAGCTGACCAGCATGTCGGCCACGATGACCGACAGCGGGCGGTGATCGGCGAACTCGCCAAGCAGGACCGATTTTAGCCAATCCATGCCGCCTACGACCTGGCCCCATGCATCTTCAAGAATATTATTCTGATCAGGTGCGCGCTGGGTCATGCCTGCCCCTTCTTGCCCGTTCCACCCGGAACCCAGTTCAGTAACTCATGCACGTCATCGTCCAGCTCTGTACTGACAGTGGAACTTGCCTGCAATGGCCGGTAGTCATATTCGATTTTTGCCCCCACGCCCGGCGGCACGCCGCTGATGCGCGCGATACCTGCCGCATCCAGAATGCCCTTGCGGATACTGCCGTCGCTCAGGATTGCCTTGTATGCCGCCCCGGCCAGCGGCTCGCCCCAGTCCGTCATGTGACGGAACTCGAGGTCGTTCTTTTCCAGTTCCGGTTTCGGCACGTGCGGCATCACATGCGAATTGGTCACCGGCCCCGGCATCGTATGCATCGACGCCTGAGCGGTCCAGGTACCTGAGGTGCCGTTGGTAATGCCGGAGCCGTTGATCTTGACGAACGACCCACCTGCGGAGATCAGCACTTCCTCCTTCGCGTGAATTTCGATGCGTGCCGTTGTCGACAGCATGCGCACCACCTTTTCCGCGATCAGATCGAGGTCGCCGCTTTGCGCCTGCACTTCGACCTTGCCCTTGGCGGCGAAGAGTTTTATGCCTGCGTTGTACGCAAACAGGCTGATTTTCTCGGCGATGCTGGCTAGCAGACTCTTGCCCACCGCGATGTTGGTATCCTGGCCGGACGACAGCGTTACTTCCGCGCCGGCGTGGACATGGGTTCCCTGGGCGCTGGCCAGCCCGATACCGGCCGGGGAACCTGCCAGCAGTACGGGTTCCTTGAACCGGTTCGCACCGCCTTGTCCATCGCCCTCATACCGATCCTGCGTGGCATCGATAAAAGTGTTCAGCGCCTCCTGGCCGACCAGTGGCTCCGCACCGGCCCTGGATGCGGTGTCGGACAGATTTTTGGTCAGCGCCGCGCCCGCCTTCAGCTGGCTGGTGGCTTCCGTAGCATCCATCTGTGTACCTTGCGGGCCGGGACGGCCATGGGTGCTGAGATACAATCCCTTGTGCGTAACGATGGCACCGAAATCGTCCGTGCAGAGCGCGAAACCGGATCCGTAGAAATTTCCGCGCTTGTTACCGGTCTGCGAAACGAGATACCCCAGATTCAACTGAGCATTGGTATTGGTGCTGTACAGGTGGACCCGGTTCTGTCCCGTCGTATCGTCCAGCGCCAGCTGGTTGAAACCGCTGCCCTTGTACTCCTTGGACTTGGCCGGAAAGTACGCCATCCGTATGCCATTGCGGCGTCTGTTCCTCGTTGTACAGGCGGCCCGTAATCACAGGGCGATCGGCATCGCCATCGAGGAACGTCACGATTACTTCCTGACGGATGCGCGGCACATGGAGGGCGCCCCAGTCCTGTCCGGCATTCGGATAGCTGACACGCACCCAGCAAGACGCGCGCTCGTCGCCGGGATTCTGCCGGTCCCAGCGGAACTGGACCTTTACGCGGTTGAGGTGATCCGTGTACACCTCTTCGCCGGCGGGTCCGACCACGATGGCTGTCTGCGGATGCAGTATGGGCTTTGTATGCTCGAAGGGGCTGCGAAACGGCACCTTACGGCGCTGGACTTCCATCCGATTAAAACAGTGCCCCGTATGGACGTTGGTTGCCTCGGCGCGCCGGACCTGTGTTCGGCCTATGGCCGTCTTGAAAGCCTCCAGCTCCGCTGCGAGACTGCCGGGGAAGCTCTTGACCTGATGGGAGAACGGTAGATTGTTCTCAATGCTCCAGTCGAGCGCAACGATCATGAATTCCCGGTCGTCGGGCGAGTCAGCCTGATGTGCCGGATGATCTTCCAGCGTGAACCATGCGCCAGCGTACAGGGAGCGCACGCCCGACACGGCACAAAACCGCTTCATGCTGGATTCCCATTGCTCGACACGCAGCCGCGACTGCCGGTCGCCTTGTTCGTGATTCGAATATGTATATGCGCCGGTATATTCATATACCTCCAGCTGGGCCGGCAAATCTCCATGCTCGTGCCGTACCGCAGTATTCGTGTGTTTTAATGCGTTCGGCGCCTTGTAGTCGTTCGTCCTGGCGGAATATTGGCTGGGAGCCAGGCTGCGGTCAGCACTCCAGTGAACGATCTTGTGCACTTCGTCTTCGGTACCGCCGTGGTGAAAGTAAATACTTTCGCCAGTAACCGGTTTAAGCTGATCCGGTGTATCGGTAATCACGAGAATATGGCCCGAACCATCGGGCTTCTGTTCGTGATAGCTGTACCAGCCTTCCTCTTCCATCAGACGCTGGGCGAAATGCCAGTCCGTCTCATACTGCGTGCAATAAGAACGGGGTACCGCAGGATCGCGAACGTCGAAACGGAAGTTGCCCTGCGCCTGAGGATGTACGTTGAATACATCCGCAAGGATGTCGTCGGCCGTCTTGTCCTGCCAGATCCGGGCATCCCTGCGAAATCTCAGCAAATGCAGCCAGGGAGAAAAGGCCAGCTGGCACGCAACGAACTGCCCGTCGCTGCCGAGGCGCTTTACCATGTGGATGTAGCCATGGACGGGACTATAGCTGCGATCGTCCTGCTGTATCCACAACGTCACCGGCTGTGCAATCAGCTTTTTCAGTTCGATATCGTCACGGACAGACAGGCAGTCCACGGTATATTCATACCCACGACCCAGCCGTTCGTGCGCCACGACGCGTTGTGGCAAAAAAACGTCCTCGCCCAGAGGCGTCGTCAATTGTAGAAGGCGATCTTGTTGGCCGACCATGGCCGTGGCGGGGAAGGATGGCGTGCTCATATCAGTCATGCTCAGAAACTTCCTTGGTTTGTCGTGTGCACGGGCGGCGTTGCCGAGGAAATGACACCTGCCACGCTTTAAACTGTGCGAATTATAAATTTTGCAACCATAGATTATATCGCAGAGGTATCGGCTCGTCCATGATCCACAGCAGAGCATTCGATTGACCTTAATCGAAGTCCGTTCGTACCCTTGGTCAGCGCCGGCGTTGCAATATAAAAACCCGGGACAAGCCCGGGTTTTAAAGAAACATTACTCAAACCAGGCGTCTGTCCCGGTTGTATCAGTCGTAGTCCGCTTCCAACTCCGACCCGGCATAATTCTCCAGCTCGGCAAACAGCGTCTTCATGGCCGTGCGGCCGGGGATGTGCTGCAGTACCGTACAGGTGCGGCGGTACAGGTCGATGCGGTGCAGCAGTACCGGGTGGTGCTGTGCGGGGACGGCGGCGGCCAGCGCGGCCCAGCCCGCTTCGTAGTCCGGCTTGTTCTTGCGCACGGACTTGACGAAGCGCTCGAATTCCTTCTGGCCCGTGCGGGCGACGATACGCCCGCCGCCTTCGACCGCGAAGATGATCGCCAGCGCAATGACGCCTTCGGCGTTCAGGTCGGTGTCGGTGATCGGACCTTCGCTGTTGTGGCGGCGCATCCAGGACGCCAGCCGCACGATGGCCTGCGCTTCCTGGCGCTGCTTCAATTGCTGCTGGTAGCGTGCCGGGCCGTCCCAGTTCTGGTTCGGGTCCGTCAGGCAGATGTCGAAGAAGATGTCGCGCAGGCGGCGTTGGGCGTAGACCGGGTCCTGGTCGTACTCGCCCACCAGCGTGTCCTCCGGCATGGCTGCCAAATCCTTCAGCTGGCGAAAGCCCGCCTGGAACGCGGCTTCGGCGCCGTTGTCGACCAGGTAGTCCAGCGCCTGCTCGTCGCTGTCCATGGTGAGCACGTTTTCCAGGCCCAGCGAGACGCCGCCTACCGTCAGGTTGACGGCCTTCTGGATGCCTTCGGATGTCCGGTTGTTGGTGAACTTTTCCGCCACCATGGCCGTGATGCCGGCCAGCTCGTCGGCCAGCACCACGGCGGTATCGTCGTTCGTCCCCACCAGCAGCTTGATCGCACGCGTCAGCCGCGGCAGGTTTTCCCCTACGAGTGCCGGCAGCATCAGCTGAAGATCCCCGAGCCGAGGCTGCGGCGGCCCGTGCGGCCGCTGGCGTTGCGCGTGCTCGGTACCTGCTTGCGCATGCGGTACAGCAGCTCTTTCGTCGAACGCTGCATGAATGGCTGTTCCTCGTCCGGGTCGTCGGAGAACTCGGCATCGGCCAGGTCGGCGCTGTGGCGGAATTCCGGGAACAGCTCGAACAGCGCGCGGTCCCAGCCATCTTCGCTGGCCTTGGCCAATGCGACGGCCAGCGGCGCGATATCGCTGTCGGACCCCGTCTGCGCCGTGATGTACTGCCCTTTCGAGATGATCTCGCCGGCCAGCTCCATCACTTCCTTCGGCGCCAGCGAGAACACCGTCGCGAACGCCGTGCAGCCCCAGTCGGTGGCGGACGCTTCCTGCAGCAGTTCGTTGCGTCGCTCCTCGTCGTCCGTGGCGAAGACCACGCCATGGATGTGCGCGAACAGCGACTCGGCGATGCGCTCCGGGTCGTCCTCGATCATGTCTTCGTTCCACGTCGCGGCGATATAGGCCAGGCTGTCGGCCCACGCTTTCGGTGGCACCAGCAGGGTCGCCAGCGACATCTTGCCGCCGTCGAAGCCGGCCATGTGCAGCGCCGTCACGTGCGGCGGAATGTTCTGCAGCACTTCAGCGACGACCAGGTCGCCGTGCTGCTCGGCCGCTTCGGCAAACGCCTGTTCGGCGTGGCTCAGCGAGCCGGCCAGCACCAGCTCGGTGACCTGCTTGCTGATGGCCGGCAGATTCTTATTGGACGTTTCGTCGGACATTACTTCTCTCCTTCCTGGTCGAACATCTGCGCGAAGTCGTCGCTCACCATGTCCTCATCATCGTTGTCGTCATCGCCTTCATCGCCTTCGGCCAGCTGGTCGAGCGACATGTCGTCGTCGTCCCACAGCCGCGGATGCTTGTGCAGGAAGGCGGTGACGATGGCCTGGCGTCCCAGGTCCGGGTGGTTCTCCTCCAGCGCCGCCAGCATCTGCGCCGGCTTGCCTTCGGGGCACGAGGCAGCCGCGAACACGCGGGCCGGGTCGCCGTACTCGTAGTCGCCCGCGTCCGCCAGGATGGCTTTCGGGTCGGTAAACTCGATGACGTCCACCAGGGCGAACGCCATCATGTTCAGGTCTTCAATGCCGCCGCCGTTGGCGTACTCGTCCATCAGCGCGTCCAGCATCTTCTGGTAATTCTTGCGGTCGGGCGGGTCGCCCAGGATGCCTTCGATCTGGGCAGCCAGTTCGCGCGACTGGTAGGCGAACTCGGGGTGTACTTTTCTCATTGCTTGCTTTCTAGTGTGATCGTCATTCGGCCGGCAGCGCCACGCCATGCAAACCGAACACGGAGCGCCACAGCTGGTAAGCTTCGGCTTCCGGGTCGATGATGATGCGGTGGTTCAGGCTCTGGTTGTATTCCTCGCGCCTGACGGGGTCGGACAGCACCTCGTAAGCCTTGGCGATGCCCTGGAAGCGCGCTGCAGCACCCCGCTCGGGGTTGCGGTCCGGGTGGAAGCGCATTGCCAGCGAGCGGTAGACCTTCTTGATTTCGTCGTCCGACGCATTGGGCGCGACACCGAGCACGTTGTACAAATTGTCCATAATTCTCCTGGGTCGTCCGGAATGCGTGGAGCCGCGGTAGCGGGTGCGCGCATTCTTGCTGCCGCCCCCGCCCCGGCGGTATCTCCAGGCGTAAGGGCGAATTATCCTATATAAATGCGAGCGCCGTCCCGACGGCTGCTCGCGTGTACGGTAAAATGCCCGCTATTCGACTCCAATTACCGTCTTTTTACATGAGCAACGACAAAACCGCCGCCACTGCCGCTCCCGCACCGAATTTCCTGCGTAACATCGTTGAACAAGACCTGGCAACCGGCGCCTATCAGCGCGAAGGCCTGCCGTCCGTCATTACCCGCTTCCCGCCGGAGCCGAACGGCTACCTGCACATCGGCCACGCCAAGTCGATCTGCCTGAATTTCGGCCTGGCACGCGATTACGCGGGCCGCTGCCACCTGCGCTTCGACGACACCAATCCCGCGAAGGAAGAGCAGGAATACGTCGATTCCATCATCGACAGCGTCAAATGGCTGGGTTTCGACTGGGAACACAAGGGCCCCGTCGGCGCCGGCACGCACCTGTACTATGCCAGCGATTATTTCGACCGGCTGTACGAGATGGCGGAATACCTGATCAAGGCCGGTTTCGCCTACGTCGACAGCCAGAGCGCCGACGAGATGGCGGCCAACCGCGGCAATTTCAATACGCCCGGCACCAATTCGCCGTTCCGCAACCGCCCCGCGGAGGAATCGCTGCAGCTGTTCCGCGACATGAAAGCCGGCAAATACGCCGACGGCGAACATATCCTGCGCGCGAAGATCAGTGAGGACGCGATGGCATCGCCGAACATGAACCTGCGCGATCCGGCCATTTACCGCATCCGCCACGCACATCACCACCGCACCGGCGACAAGTGGTGCATCTACCCGATGTACGACTACACGCACCCGATCTCGGACGCGCTGGAAAACATTACCCATTCCATCTGCACGCTGGAGTTCCAGGATCACCGGCCGTTCTACGACTGGCTGCTGGCCACCTTGGCCGAAGGCGGCTTCTTCCGGCAGCCCGTGCCAAAGCAGTACGAGTTCGCGCGCCTGAACCTGACCTACATCGTCACGTCCAAGCGCAAGCTGCGCCAGCTGGTGGAAGAATGCATCGTCGACGGCTGGGACGACCCCCGCCTGCCCACGCTGGTGGGCATGCGCCGCCGCGGCTTCACGCCGGAAGGCATTCAGTTGATGGCCGAGCGCACCGGCGTGACGAAGTCGGACGGCTGGATCGACTACGGCGTGCTGGAAGGCGCCGTGCGCGAGGATCTCGACCCGAAGGCGCCGCGTGCGATCGCCGTGCTGCGACCCTTGAAACTGATCGTCGACAACTTCGACGCCAATGACAGCGTCGAGTGCAGCTCGCCTGTCCACCCACACCATCCGGAGCTGGGCAACCGCACGTTCCCGTTCACCCGCGAACTGTGGATCGAGGAAGAGGATTTCATGGAAGTGCCGACCAAGGGCTACTTCCGCTTCTACCCGCCCGTCGACGGCCAGCCCGGCGCGCGCGTGCGCCTGAAATACGGCTTCGTGGTGGAGTGCATCGGCTATGACAAGGACGAGAACGGCAAAGTCACGGCCGTGCACGTCAACTATTTCCCGGACAGCAAGTCCGGTACGGACGGCGCCAACAACTACAAGGTCAAGGGCAACATCACCTGGGTCAGCGCCGCTGCCGCGCTGGCTGCGGAAGTACGCCTGTACGACCGCCTGTTCACGGACGCGCAGCCTGATTCGGGCGGCAAGGACTTCAAGCAGTTCCTCAACCCGCACTCGAAGGAGGTCATTACGGCCTACCTGGAGCCGGGCCTGAAGGATGCCCAGGCGGAACAGCGCTTCCAGTTCGAGCGGCACGGCTATTTCGTGGCCGACCGCGTCGATTCGCAGCCGGGCAAACCCGTATTCAACCGGATCGTCACGCTGAAGGACAGCTGGGGCACCAAATAAAGCATTTTCATACGCAAAAAAAAACCGCCGATCGGCGGTTTTTTTTCGTTCCGGAAAAACGGCTTTTCGGATCTGATTATCGCTGCCGTATTTATTTATTTTTGCGCCAGCGGCATATCCGGCGCGAATATCGCTTGCGCCTTGCGACCCTATGCGATCGGTATCCGGTAATCGCTGTTACATCGAGGCACTGTCGCTGGCAAGAATGACAGCTATGCGTACACACCGCTTTTCTGGTATCACTTTAATAGCCTTTGCACCCACTGAGCAATGAATGCAACGGTATTATGTATCGGTCTACCAGATTGAATAACTTCTGGTCGTAAATCTCGAACGCTACTTGACGAAGCACCAGCACCATTCTTATATTAATGGCAGCACAAAGAGGGTTCTGATCATGCACGCATTATTCCGCCCGATCGGGCATGCGCTTCCGAAAAATCCGCGCTGGTGGCCGGGAGTGCTGCTGTCGCTGGCTGCGGGTGCGCTGTTCTACGGCGCTGCGGCCCGCTCGATCGAAACCGACGCGCGCCAGCGCTTCAGCAACCATGCCCGTACCGCCCAGTTCAGCATCGCGTCGCGCATCAAGACCTATACGGACGTGCTGCGCGCCACGGCCAGCTTCTTCCAGGCCGATGACGACGTTTCCCGTGCCAGTTTCCACCGTTTCGTCCGCGGCCTCGACCTGCCCCATAACTTCCCTGCCATCGACAACATCAATTTCGCCCGCTACGTGCGCGACGACGAGCGGGCCGGGTTCGAACTGTCCATGCGTCACAACGGCGCCTCGGCGGACGGGTATCCCCCTTTGCGATCAAGCCTGGCACGCGCTATCCCACCTACGAGGTGCTGGCCATGCTCGAACCCATCGGCGGCTTCGAGGAAAAATACGGGGTCAATCTATCCGGCAAGCCGCACGTGGCCGCCGCCCTGGCGCGCTCGCGCGACACCGGCGAACTGGCCTCGTCGGGCCGCCCGATCGGCATCATGGCGCGGCCCCACGGCGCCGATCTGGGCATGCGCCTGCCCCTGTACTACCCTGGCATGCCGCTCGACACGATTCTGCAGCGCCGCACGGCGTACATGGGTTCGGTGGGCATCGGTTTCAGCGTGCCGCGCCTGCTGCAGGGAGCGCTGGACGAGATGCCGGTCCCCAATGTCCGGCTGCAGCTGTACGACGTGGGGCGCCGCGTTCCCGATAGCGCCGGCACGGTCGACGAAACGCGCCAGCTGCTGTTCGACAGCGCCGATTCGGCCCGGCTGGAAGCGCCGGACCGGACGTTCCAGCACATGCTGCCCATCGACTTCAACGGCCGTGTGTGGACGGCCTACTTCAGCGCCCCGAAGGCCGCGCTTTACACACGCTTCGATGCCTACCTGCCGGTCCTCGCCGGACTGACGGGCACGATCAGCTGCCTGTTGCTGTATGCGCTGTTCCATACCCTGGCCTCGTCGCGCAAACGGGCGCTGAAGATTGCCCGCGCCATGACGCGCGAGCTGCGCGACAGCCAGGCCAAGCTGCAGCTGTCGCACCAGCGCCTGCGCCGGCTGGCCGCGCATGCCGACCAGATCAAGGAAGAGGAGCGCAAGCGTATCGCCCGCGAGATCCATGACGATCTGGGCCAGAACCTGCTGGCGCTGCGGATCGAAGCGGACATCCTCGCCACCCGCACTGCCAAGCGTCATCCCTACCTGCATGCACGCGCCCGCTACACCCTGAACCAGATCGACAACACGATCCGCAGCGTGCGCCACATCATCAACGATCTGCGGCCGAACGTGCTGGACCTTGGCCTGAACGCCGCCGTGGAGTGGCAGGTGGCGCAGTTCCGCAAGCGTTCGGGCATCGACTGCGAGCTGATCGAACACGGCGGCGACGTCGATATCGACGACCGCTGCGCCACGGCCTTCTTCCGCGTGCTGCAGGAGTCGCTCAGCAATATCTGCCAGCATGCGCAGGCCACCCGGGTGAAGGTCGAGCTGCACCAGCAGCAAGGCCTGCTGCAGATGAGCATTACCGACAACGGCGTCGGCCTGCAGGCGGCCAGCCGGAACAAGACGGGCTCGTTCGGGCTCGTCGGTATTGAGGAGCGCATCAACCTGCTGGGCGGGACGTGCGCGATCAGCAGCATTCCGGACGGGGGCACCACCATCACGGTCTCCGTCCCCGTCGCGTACCGGGGAGCGCTGCCGCCGTTTATCAGCCAGTTCGCCGAGCATTGACGAGTTTTTCCCAGCTGTTGCGTTACCAGACGTGCCGAGACGCCTGAGAAAAAGATTTGCCTGCACTCCCAACCACGAAAGGATACGATTATGGACACGAACGATTTCGATACGATTGCCGAGTTGGATCTGGAACCCATCAAAGTCAAGCTGATGCACGAGGAATCGTGAGAAGGCTGGTCGCTGGAACGGGCCAATGCCGTCGAATTCGAATACCGGCGCTTCCTTTACCTGATGAAGAAATTTCCGCAGGAACAGACCGCACCGCTGCAAGACGTCGACACGTTCTGGCACTATCACATCCTCGATACGCTGAAATACGCCGCTGACTGCCAGGCCGTGTTCGGTTACTTCCTGCACCACTTCCCCTACATCGGCCTGCGCGGCGAGGAGGACGAGGCGGCACACCACAGGGTTGGCGAACGCATGAAGGAACTGTACGAAGCGACGTTCAACGAGCCGTATATCCATGCGGGCCGGGCCGCTGCCGCGTTTTCCGGCGCGCCTGCCGACGGCGTGCGCACGGCATTTTCCGGCGCGGCGGCGCGGACCGCATTCTCGGGCGCGGCAAGAGGCGGGCAACAGATCGCCTTCTCGGGCGCGCCTGCCGCGCGGATGCGCACGGCGTTCTCTGGTGCCGCGACCGGCAGTGCGCAGGTGGCATTCTCGGGCGCCGCTGCCGGTAGCGAGCAGGTCGCCTTTTCCGGTGCCGCGACCGGGACGCAGGCAGCGTTCTCCGGTGCGCCGGCGGGCGCGGCCCGTGCCGCGTTCTCCGGTGCGCCCGCGGGACGGGCATCGGCAGCGTTTTCCGGCTCGCCTCAGGTGGCCTCGTCCGCCATGCCCGTAGCGCAGGTGCCTGCCGATCAGTTCTACGCGCAACGGCCGCGTCTGACCCACGCTGCCTGAAGTCCTGTTGTACCGGAACCGCAACAGCGGTTCTGGTTTCCGCTATCGCTCTCCTCTACAGCCACATTCGTTGCGTGCGCACGATAGAACTTGCCGCTTGTAATCAGAGCGACTTTCAATATACTAGTTTGAGTTGATGCGAATCAACACGCCCGTTTCACTTCCCCCGGCATCCGGCCACGCTGGCCAGGACAATGCCTGTGCCCACCTCGAGTAAAGGTCATCACGCATGTTTTCTACCGAACACTTCAACCCAATCGCGGCCCTCGACCTGGAACCCATCAAGGTCAAGCTGATGCACGTCGAGTCCGGCGAAGGCTGGTCGCTGGAGAAGGCCAATGCTGTCGAGTTCGAGTACCGCCGCTTCCTGTACCTGATGAAGATGTTCCCGCAGGAACAGACGGCACCGCTGATGGACGTCGACATCTTCTGGCACTACCACATCCTCGATACGATGAAATACGCCATCGACTGCGAGGCCGTGTTTGGCTACTTCCTGCACCACTTCCCGTACATCGGACTGCGCGGCGAGGACGACGAGGCGGCGCACGAGCGCGTGGGACAGCGGATGAAGGAACTGTACGAAAGCACGTTCGGCGAGCCCTATGGCATCGGCGCCCGTGCCGAAACGCCGGCGCAGGCATTTTCGGGCCGCGTTGCCGAACAGACGGCGTTTTCCGGGCGGGTCAGCGAAGCGACCGCGTTCTCGGGACGGGTTACGGACCAGACCGCATTCTCCGGGCGGATCAGCGCGCAGACGGCATTCTCGGGACGGGTTGCCGAGCAAACCGCGTTTTCCGGCCGCATCAGCGAACAGACGGCGTTCTCCGGCCGGGTTGCCGGGCAGACCGCGTTTTCCGGCCGGATCAGCGCCGCCACCGGGTTCTCCGGCCGCGTCGCCGAGCCCACGATTGCGGCAAAGCTTGCTTTCTCCGGGCGCATCAGTGCGGACAATGTAGCGGCGTTCTCCGGACGCGTGGCGGACAAGACCGCGTTCTCGGGACGCGTGCAGGCCGCCCCGTCGGTGCAGGACGCGTTTTACAACGCCCGCCCGCGCATCAACGCTGAGTGATTCCGACGGCGTCAAATACCTCAAAATGAGGATTTCAAAG
This sequence comes from Pseudoduganella plicata, assembly GCF_004421005.1. Taxonomy (NCBI): domain Bacteria; kingdom Pseudomonadati; phylum Pseudomonadota; class Betaproteobacteria; order Burkholderiales; family Oxalobacteraceae; genus Pseudoduganella; species Pseudoduganella plicata. The sequence goes on along the minus strand of NZ_CP038026.1, from coordinate 5,100,010 downwards.
TAGAAAGGCCGGCACCTGGATCCAGGTGCCGGCCTTTTGCACATCGCGCAGTGCTCAGTGCTCAGTGCGCCATCAACTCCTGCAGCTCGCGAATACTGAACTCGCTGATCTCGTGCATGCGGATCAGGATGGTCGCGCCGATCGGCAGCGTGTTGTGCCGGATCTTGCTGATGACGGGCGGCGCCACTTCCAGTGCGCGCGACAGCGCGGCGTCCGTTTTCAGCTGCAGCTTTTCCATGATGGCGTCCAGGACGCGGTTCGGGTTGTACGTCGGCGAGGACGTCAGTTCTTTCAGTAGCATTTTCAATCTTGGGTTAGCGGTCGCGCTCGTGGAGTACGACACGGGCAGACAAATTTCAGCAACGGTGTCCCCTGGCATGGCGCAAAGCGCCGCGCCTTGCATTACCCGGGTTCCACCATCGCCGTTCAGGGCCAGCCTGGAGCGACGATTGTGACAATGTGTGAGATTTTAACCCGATTTGTTGTGCTAGGTAATTGTCCTGTCAATTTTTCTGACTGTCCCGCCTTTGGAACGAACGCCGTGCACCAGGCCAGCAGCGTGGCTGCCGCCAGTTCGGCGAGCACTGCCGCCTGCCGCAGGTCCGCATACCGGTGTGCGTCCATACGCCATCCTGATCGTGTCCGCCTACGTTAGCCGCAACAACCGTTGCCACGATGGTTGCGGCGCAAAGGTACGCCCCTCCAGTATTGCCAAACGCTATATCCAGAGCTTTACGGCATCCCCGAAATGGCTGCGCGCAGCCCGTCCGTTACCGTCGGGTATTGGAGGCGCACGCCCAGCTCCCGCGTCAGCCGGTCGTTGGCCAGCCGGCGCGATTCCGACATATACGACAGCAAAGTCGGCGACACCACCCGCGCCAGCTCGGCACGTGGCAGCCGCGGCGGTCGCGCCAGCGCGAACGCATCGGCCACGGCATCGAAATAGTCCGCCATGCGCAGGTCGGTGTCGTCCACGGCGTGGTACACGCGCCCTGGCTGCGCCCGGTACAGCGCCTGGCGGACGATGGCCGCCAGGTCGTCCGCATGGATGTGATTGGTGTAGACGTCGTCTTCTGCCACGAGCGCCGGCGTGCCCGCGTGCAGCCGCGCCAGCGGCAGCCGGTCGGCCGCATAGATCCCTGGTGCACGCAGGATGGCGACACGCCCGCCCGCCCGGCGCGACCATGCGCGCAGTGTCCGTTCGGCGTCAACGCGGCGGTGCGCCCGGGCATTGCGCGGCGCCACCGGCTGCGTTTCGTCCACCAGCGCACCTTGCAGGTCGCCATACACGCCCGTCGTGCTCACGTAAACCACCTGTGCGCCCTCGGGTAGAATGGCGGTCACGTGACGCGTGCGGCGGTCCAGCGCCCCGTCCGGCTGCGGCGGCGCCAGGTGAATCACCCGGTGCGCCAGCCCCGCCAGCCGGCGCAACGTACCCGGCCGATCGAGGTCCGCCAGCACGGGCACGGCGCCGGCCGCGCGCAGTTCGTCCAGACGCGCCGCCTGGGTGGTGACGGCAAACACGCGATAGCGCGCCCGCAGCAGCGGCAGCAGGCGCATCCCGATGTCCCCGCAGCCCAGGATCAACAGGCGGGGCCTGCCGAATTTTTGTTGTTTTGGAATATTCATCTCAAGGATTGTATGACGTTTCAGATTACTGTTCAGCCCAGCGGCCACCAGTTCCCGTGCGACGAAGACGAGACCGTGCTGGCAGCCGCCATGCGGGCCGGTGTCGGCCTGCCTTACGGCTGCAAGAACGGCGCGTGCAGCTCCTGCAAGGGCAAGGTCGTTTCAGGTTCCATCACGCATAAACCGCACCAGCGCCGCGCTCTCACGGAAGACGAGGAAGAAAAGGGCATGTCGCTGTTCTGCTGCGCCCTGCCCCATTCCGACCTCGTGATCGAGGCGCGCGAAGTGGCCGGCAGCGGCGACTTCCCCGTCAAGAAAATGCCGTCGCGCGTATCGACCCTGGAACGGGTGGCGCCGGACGTCATCGTCATCACGCTGCAACTGCCCGCCAACGAGGTGCTGGAATACCGCGCCGGCCAGTACATCGAATTCCTGCTGCCCGGCGGCAAGCGCCGCAGCTACAGCATGGCGACGGCGCCGGGCCAGGGTGCGATTTCGCTGCACATCCGCCACATGCCGGGCGGACTGTTTACCGACCAGGTGTTCGGCACGATGAAGGAGCGCGACATCCTGCGCTTCGAAGGTCCGCTGGGCACGTTCTTCGTGCGCGAGGACAGCGACAAGCCGATGGTGCTGCTGGCCTCCGGCACGGGCTTTGCCCCCATCAAGGCCATCGTCGAGCAGATGCGCGCCACCGGCTCGAAGCGGCCGATGGTGCTGTACTGGGGCGGGCGTCGTCCGCAAGACCTGTACATGGACGCGCTGTGCCGCCAGTGGGAGCAGGAACTGCCGAACTTGCGCTACGTGCCAGTGGTGTCGGATGCGCTGCCCGAGGACGGCTGGGCGGGCCGCACGGGTTACGTGCATCAGGCCGTGGTGGCCGATCAGCCGGACCTGTCCGGCTGGCAGGTGTATGCCTGCGGCGCGCCGATCGTCGTCGAATCGGCCAAGCGCGACTTCACGGCGCTGTGCGGCTTGCCCGACGACGAGTTCTACGCGGACGCGTTCACCACCGAAGCGGACCTCGCCAAGCCCTGATTTCTTCCCTACGCCGACGGCCCCCGTCGGCGTTTTTACTTCTGCCGCGTCTTTGTTCCTCAATGTCTTCCTCCTCGAACGGCTTTTCCGTCCTGCGTCACCGAAATTTTTCGTTTTACCTGAGCGCCCGCATCCTCGGCACGCTGGCCGTGCAGATGCAGAACGTCGCCATCGGCTGGCAGGTCTACTCGATGACGCACAACCTGTTTTACCTGGGCATGATCGGACTGGCGCAGTTCGCGCCGTTCCTGCTGCTGATCTTGCTGGCCGGCCACGCGGCCGACCGCTATGACCGCCGCCGCATCATCACGATCTGCCTGGGCCTGCAACTGCTGGTGGGGCTGGCGCTGCTGGCCTTCACGCTGTCGGGCATGCAGGTCGTGTGGCCCGTATTTGCCGTGCTGGTGCTGTTCGGCAGCGCACGTGCATTCATGGGGCCGGCCACCCAGGCGATCCTGGTGAACATGGTGCCGCAGCGGGACTTCAGCAAGGCCGTCGCGCTGTCCAGTTCCAGCTTCCACGTGGCCGTCATCCTGGGGCCGACGCTGGGCGGCCTGCTGTACATCTACGGCCCGACGGTCGTGTACGTGGCCGCGGCCGTGCTGCTGCTGGCCTCGACGGTGCTGATGGCGCTGACGAAGTCCCCGCCGCAGGTAACGCACCGCGACCCGCCCACGTGGCACAGCGTGCTGGAGGGGTTGCGCTTCGTCTTCTCGCGGCCCGTCGTGCTGGGCGCGATGTCGCTGGACCTGTTTGCCGTGCTGTTCGGCGGCGCCACGGCGCTGCTGCCGGCGCTGGCGCACGACGTGCTGCACATCGGGCCCACGGGGCTGGGCCTGCTGCGCACCGCCCCGGGTGCCGGTGCGGCGCTGTGCTCGGTGGCGCTGGCCTTCTTCCCCATCACGCGTCGTGTCGGCCTGTGGATGTTCGGCGGCGTCGCGCTGTTCGGGTTGGGCACCGTGATCCTGGGCGCGACGGACAGCTTCGCCGTCGCCCTTGCCTGCCTGCTGGTCATGGGCGCGGGGGACATGGTCAGCGTCTACGTGCGTCACCTGCTGGTGCAGTTCGAGACGCCGGACGCCATCCGCGGCCGCGTCAGCGCCGTGAACTCCGTGTTCATCGGCGCGTCCAATGAACTGGGCGAGTTCGAATCGGGCGTCACGGCCGGCTGGTTCGGCCTGCAGCGCGCCATTATCTTCGGCGGTGCCGTTACGCTGGCGGTGACGGCAGGCTGGATCCGGCTGTTCCCCGTGCTGTCGCGGATGGACCGCTTTCCCCACCACGAAAAGGAACTGGCGGCACAAAAATAACCGGGGTCAAGTATTTCCCGGCAATGTGCAGCACTTAACGGCGGCGCAGGGACAAAGGGCGTAACATCGGCTCATACCGATAACGAAGAGGAGCTCACAATGCAGATTCAAGTCAATACCAACAAAAGCATCGACCATACCTCCGCCCTGGACGAGCACGTCGCCGAAGTCGTCAACGCCGCCATCGGCCGCTTCGGCGAGCAGATCAGCCGCGTCGAAGTCCACCTGAGCGACGACAACGCGCAGAAGTCCGCCGATGGCGACAACCGCTGCATGATGGAAGCGCGTGTCAACGGCTATCAGCCGGTCGTCGTCACGGACCACGCACAGACGCTGCACCAGGCCATCAACCGTGCTGCCGACAAGCTCAAGCGCGCGCTCGACAGCGCCCTGGGCAAGCTGCACGACAACAAGAAGAACATCCCCGTGGCCGACCTTGTCGAGCCCGAGGCCGTCGAGCCGACCCGGGACTGACGTCACCATCCTTCGCGCGGCCTCGGGCTACTGCCCCGCCAGGCCGCGCAACGTTGCCAGGTACCGCACGCCGCGCAGCGCGCGGCTGCCGTACCACGACATCATCTCCCCATCCACCAGTGCCGTGGGCTTGCCGATCTGGCGTTCCAGCGCGTCCACGTGCGCTTCCGTGAAACGGTACGGTTCCGACGACAGCAGCACCAGGTCCACCTGGGCCAGCAGTGCCGGCGTCCACTCGAAACGGGGATAGCGCGCGTCGCCCAGCGCCGGCACGGTCCAGCCCAGCTCGGCCAGCATGGCAGCGATATACGTATCGGCCGAAACAGTCATCCACGGGTCCTGCCAGATGCAGTACAGCACCCGCTGCGCCGGGCCCTTCGGTATCGCGCGCAATGCGGCCAGTTCCGCTTCAAAGGCAGCGCACCAGGCCTCGGCCCGATCCGCGGCGCAGAAGATGCCGCCCATCAGCTGTGCCAGTGCGGCGTTGTCCGCCGGCTTGACCGGATGCGTTACCACGATGTTGGGCACGAACTGAGCCAGCCGGTCCACGGTCGGTTTCTCGTTTTCGTCGATGTTGACGATCACGTGGGTCGGCGCAAGCTTGCGGATCTTGTCGAGATTGACGTCCTTCGTGCCGCCGATTTTCGGGACGTCGCGCACCACGTCGGCGGGATGGATGCAGAACCCCGTGCGTCCGACCAGCTGCGGCGCCAGGCCCAGGTCGCACAGCAGTTCCGTGATCGATGGCACCAGTGACACGATGCGGGCGTGCGGGTTGGCGGCGTGGCGCCGGCCGATGGCGTCGGTGTATTCCATGTTGTTGTAAAAATCGGTGAGATATCGTCTGGTTGAAGCATATCTTAAGTCGCGTGCGCTATGATGGTGCCAGTTTTGCCGAAAGCCAACAATGAAGCTCCTGAGCAATTTTGCCGCCTCCTCCTATCCGATTGCCGACCTGCACCTGCTGCGCGACGCGGATACGCGGGCGGCTGCGGCATTGCTGGCGGAGTGCCCGGTGATGCAGGCGGAAGCGGGCGAGAATGTCTCCGATCCCACCCGGCCGCGGTTGACGGTCGTGCTGCGCGGCACGCTGTCCGTCCAGGCCGAAGGCGTCACCACACGCCTGCTGCCGGGCGAAAGCGTCGGCGAGCAATCGGTGCTGGACGACGATGCGGACCCGGCCATCCTGACGGCGCTGGAGCGGAGCGAGCTGCTGCTGATCGATGCCGACGTCGCGTGGCGCCTGATCGAGGAATCGGACGGCGTGGCGCGCAACCTGCTGCGGCTGCTGTCATTCCGCATCCGCGCCGCTAACGTGCAGCTGCGCAAGCGCCAGAAGCTGGGCGAGTTCTACCGCCAGCTGTCGATGAACGATGGCCTGACGGGCCTGCACAACCGCGCCTGGCTGAACGATATGCTGCCGCGCCTGGTGGGCACGGCACACAAGACGGGCAAGCCATTGTCCGTCATCATGCTCGATATCGACCATTTCAAGCGTTTCAATGACCGCCACGGCCACCCGCAGGGCGACCAGGCGCTGCGCGCGGCGGCACAGGTGCTGGCGAGCGCTTTGCGTCCCTCCGATTGCGCCGTGCGTTATGGCGGCGAGGAGCTGATGGTGATCCTGCCGGAGACCAGCGGCACCGTCGCAGCCGCCGTGGCCGGACGCCTGTGCGAACGCATGCGCCAGGCCAGCGTGCTGCCCGACGCCCACCCGCTGCCGCATATCACGGCATCGTTCGGCGTGGCCAGCCTGGCGCCGGCGCAGGACGAACAGCAGCTGGTGGCCACCGCGGACGCGGCGCTGTACCGCGCCAAGGCGGCCGGGCGCGACCGTGTCGACGTGGATGGCAGCGCCAGCTCGACGCCCGTGCTGCCGAGCGCCGCCTGATCAGGCGGCTTTTTCTTCCTCCGGGCCGCCGGCGTTGGCGGCAAAGTCGTCCAGCCCCTTCATCACCAGTTCGTAGGTCCGGTCGATACTGCCGGCGATATCGCCGCCCAGCACGTTCAGTCCCTTCAAAATGTCGCGCGCTTCCCTGAAGCCTTTTTCGATACCGCCCTTGATCGTGTCCATGAACTTTTCCATGGCTGCCGAGTCTTCCATACCGGGGTTCTGCTTTTTGTAGGCGCCCAGGAAGGCTGTCGAAAACGACAGGATGCGGCCAGCCGTGCCTTCCGGCGAATGGTCCTGCGATGCGGCGTTCTGGACAGCGTTATCGCCCAGCTCAGCCTGCAGTGCTTCGTTGATGCCGGTAATCGCCGACTTGTACAGCAGCGCCTGCGGGTCGTCCTGCGCGCCGATGGATATCGACGCGGATGCCTGCATGATCGAAGCGTTCAGCTGCAGTTTCGCGCGCTGCGTGGGCGTGAGCTCAGGTTTGGCCTCGACCCGGCTGCCGGCCCGCGTCTCGGCGGGGGGTGATTTTGCATTGAGAGAAACAGAGTTTGCCACGATAATCCTCCTGGAGGGCACACCCCGACGGGGGCCCGGTTACTACAAACTGCGCTACAAACCTGCGAACCATGAGCAACCACACCTTTCTTTGGCACGATTACGAAACCTTCGGCGTCGTACCGCGCCGCGACCGCCCTGCCCAGTTCGCCGCAATCCGCACCGATGCCGAGCTGAACGAAATCGGCGAGCCGATCATGCTGTTCTGCCAGCCCGCCAACGACTACCTGCCCGACCCGCAGTCCTGCCTGATCACGGGGATCACGCCGCAGCAGTGCCTGAACGATGGCGTGCCGGAGCACGAATTCGCCCGCGTCATCGAAGGAGCGTTTTCCCAGCCGGGCACGATCGGCGTCGGCTACAACACCATCCGCTTCGACGACGAAGTGACGCGCTTCCTGTTCTGGCGCAACCTGATCGACCCGTACGCCCGCGAATGGCAGAACGGCTGCGGCCGCTGGGACCTGCTGGACGTCGTGCGCATGTGCTACGCGTTGCGCCCCGACGGCATCAACTGGCCTGCAGGGGATAACGGCAAGCCCAGCTTCAAACTTGAATTATTAACAGCCGCCAACGGTTTGCAGCACGAGGCGGCGCACGACGCACTGTCCGACGTGCGCGCCACCATCGCGCTGGCGCGGCTGATCCGCCAGAAGCAGCCGCGCCTGTACGACTTCTGCCTGGCGCTGCACAAGAAGGATCGCGTGGCCGAGGAAGCGGGGCTGCACCTGGCGCGCGAGCTGCGCCGGCCGTTCTTGCACGTGTCCGGCATGTTTCCTGCCGAGCGGGGTTGCATGGCGCTGGTGTGGCCGCTGGCCAGCCACCCGACCAACCGCAACGAGCTGATCGTCTGGGATTGCCACCACGATCCGCGCGAGCTGTTCGAGCTCGATGCCGACACGATCCGCCAGCGCATGTTCACGCGCGGCGACGACCTGCCCGAAGGCGTGACGCGCCTGCCCATCAAGACGATCCACCTGAACAAATCGCCGATGCTGGTGTCGAACCTGAAAACGCTGTCGGCGCAAATGGCCGAACGGTGGGGGATGGACGTGGAGCGCGCCCTGACGCACGCCGGTTACGCGGGCGCAGGGCCGGACATGTCGGCGATCTGGGAGGCGGTATTCCACCGTCCTGCCAGCGAGCCGGGCGACGTGGACGAGGATCTGTATGGCGGCTTCGTCGGCTCGACCGACCGCCGGCTGCTCGAATCGCTGCGCCGCGAAAGCCCGCAACGGCTCGCCACGCTGGCGCCGCATTTCGAGGACGAGCGGCTGGGCGAGCTGCTGTTCCGCTATCGCGCCCGCAATTTTCCCGAGACGCTGTCGGAACAGGAATTCGAGCACTGGGAACAGCACCGCGCCGCCCGGCTGCTGGAAGGCGCCGACGGCGCCCGCAGCCTGGACCAGCTGTTCGGCGAGATCGACCACCTGTCGGCAGAAGCGGACGAGCGCGCCGAGGCGATCCTGGGGCAGCTGTACGATTACGCGGAGATGATCGTGCCGCAGCCGTATTAATGGATGGGGCAGGCGCCTTTGCGGGTTGGACACCTGCAGCGGTGCCTGCCACCAAACACGTCAGCGCGCCGCGTTGATGGCGTCGCGCGTCTCCGAAGCCACGCGCCGCGCCGCCTGCGCAAAGTCTTCGCCCACCGCGGCGGTGGCGTACAGGATCGCGCGCGACGAATTGATCATCATGCCCGAGCCGCTGCCGGTCTTGCCGGCGGTGACGGTCGCAACGATATCCCCGCCCTGCGCCCCGATGCCGGGCACCAGCAGCGGCATGTCGCCGACAATGGCCCGCACCTGCGCCAGCTCTTCCGGGAACGTGGCGCCGACCACGAGCGCGCACTGGCCGTTCGCGTTCCATTTGTCGGCAACGAGCTGGGCCACGTGCTGGTACAGCGGGCGGCCGTTCACGTCCAGGAACTGCAGGTCCGACCCGCCCGGGTTGGACGTGCGGCACAGGACGATCACGCCGCGGTCGCGCCATTCCATGTACGGCTCTACGGAGTCGCTGCCCATGTACGGGCTGACCGTCACGGCGTCGGCCCCGTAGCGGTCGTACGCCTCGCACGCGTACTGCTTTGCCGTAGCGCCGATATCGCCGCGCTTGGAGTCGAGGATCAGGGGGATGTGCGGGTACTTGTCGCGCAGGTAGGCGCAGATGCGTTCCAGCTGCCCTTCGGCAGCCAGCGCCGCGAAGTAGGCAATCTGCGGCTTGAAAGCGCAGGCCAGGTCGGCCGTGGCGTCGATAATCGCCGTGCAGAATTGGTAGATCCCGTCCGGCGCGGACTGGAACTGTGGCGGCAGGCGGGCCATGTCCGGATCGAGGCCGACGCACAGCAAGGAGTCGTTGGCTGCCCAGGCAGCGTTCAATTTGTTAATGAAAGTCACGACGGCCCCTTTGAGTAATACGTTGCAAACCCAATATTATAGGTGAGGGACGCTTGCGGGTGCGGCAACGCTATGTGCTGCATCGAACAATAGAGGTCTTGCGTTCCGTGTATAGTCAACCCAGCCACGGTGGAGCGACCGCCGTGGGCGAACGCGAACAATAAGGAGAAATCATGCGCAACAGGTTCGAACGATGGATCGCACTGGTCCTGACTGCCGTGGCCCTGTCCGGCTGCGGCTACAACGACTTCCAGACGAAGGATGAGGGCGTCAAGGCCGCGTGGGGCGAGGTGGTCAACCAGTACCAGCGCCGTGCCGACCTGATTCCAAACCTCGTCAATACCGTCAAGGGTTACGCGTCGCACGAACGCGAAACACTGGAGGCGGTGACCAAGGCGCGGGCCCAGGCCACCAGCATCCAGGTGACACCTGAAACGTTGAACAATCCTGCGGCGTTCCAGAAATTCCAGCAGGCCCAAGGCGAGCTGTCGTCCGCGCTGTCGCGCCTGATGGTGGTGTCGGAAAAATACCCTGACCTGAAGGCCGATACCAGCTTCCGCGACCTGCAGTCGCAGCTGGAAGGCACGGAAAACCGCATCACGGTGGCGCGCCAGCGCTATATTGCATCCGTGCAGGACTACAATATCCTGGCACGGCGCTTCCCCACCAACCTGACGGCCAAGATGTTCGGTTACGAGGTGCGGCCAAGCTTCCAGGTGGAGAACGAAAAAGCGATCTCCACGGCACCGACCGTCGACTTCAACAAGAAATAAGGAAGCGCCATGCCGGTTGGCCCAACGGACCATGTGACCCCGCCCGCGGCGCCCGCCCGGCGGCGCTCGCGCGAGCATCCCGCCGAGGGCAAGTGGCTTGGCACGGCCGAGGTCACCAACGAGCGCGACGTGCGCAGTCGCGGTCGCCGGCGCCGGCTGCGCTGGCCGCCGCAGAAACCGTCGGGCGGCTGGCTGAGCCATTGGCTGGTCCGGTACACGATCCTGGTGGTCATCCTGAGCTTTGCGCTGCTTGTCGTCGAGGCGGCGAAGGCGCAGGGCACGAAGCGGGCGGACGGGTTCGTGCCCGTGCCCCAGCTGCAGTCGCGCGTGACGGACCAGGTCAACCTGCTGACCGCCGAGCAGCGCGCGTCGCTGGAGGCGGTGCTGGCCGACTATGAAACGAAGACGGGCAGCCAGATTGCCGTCCTGCTGATGTCCAGCACGGCACCGGAACCGATCGAGCAATACAGCATCCGCGTGACGGATGCGTGGAAGCTGGGGCGCAAGGGTGTCGACGACGGCGTACTGCTGGTCGTGGCCAAGGACAATCCTTCGTCGCTGCGGCGCCTGCGCATCGAGGCGGGCCGCGGCGTGCAGGGCGTGCTGACGGACGCGCAGTCGAAGCGCGTGCTGCAGGACGTTATCGCGCCACACTTTCGCAACAACGATTATTACGGCGGCCTGACGGCCGGCGTCGGCGCCATCGCCACCTTGCTGGACAAGGAGCAGTTCCCTGCTCCCGCCCAGCAGGCACCCGCACCGAAACAAGCCGAAGGCGGCGGCTTCCCGCTGTGGCCATTGCTGCTGTTCGGCGTTTTTGTCGTACTGCCGATGCTGCGCGGCGGGAGCCGACGGCGCGGCCTGCACCGCTCCGGCTGGGGTTCCGACGCGGCCGGTGTGCTGATCGGCAGTGTCATCGGCAGCGTGCTGGGTGGCGGCGGACGCAGCGGCTCTGGTAGCGGTGGCGGCTTCGGCGGCGGTGGCGGCGGCACCTTCGACGGCGGCGGCGCCTCGGGAGACTGGTAATGAGCACCCTACCTGACACTTTAATCGGCCGCTGCCGGCGTGCGTTGCGGCATCTGCTGACGGGTTCGTCGCTGGGCCGGCGCTGCTTCCCGCCCGCGACGCTGACCGCCATCGCGGCGGCCATCGCCGAGGGCGAAACGCGGCACCGCGCCGAAGTGCGGCTGATCGTCGAGCCGGCGCTGGCGTTTGGCGCCGCCTTTGACAACCTCAGCAACCGCGACCGGGCGCGGACTCTGTTCGCGCAGTATGGCGTCTGGGACACGGAAGAGAACTGCGGCGTGCTGATCTACGTGAACCTGGCGTCCCGCGAAGTCGACATCGTTGCCGACCGCAACGTCGGCCGCCTGATCGCGGACAGCGAGTGGCAGGCCGTCTGCCGCACGATGACGACCGGGTTCGCCCGCGGCGACTTCCACGACAGCACGCTGGCCGCGCTGCGTCAGCTGACCGAGCTGCTGCAACGCCACTTCCCCGCAAATGGCGCCCGACCCAACCAGTTGTCCAACGAGGCCGTGATTCTCTGACGACGGCCGCGCTGCCAGGATTGCACTCCATGGAGGCGAGCATGAAACTGACGCATAGAACCGCTCTCGTGACGGGCGCGACGCGCGGCATCGGCCTGGCCATCGCGCAGCGCTTCGTCGCCGAAGGCGCCCGTGTCATGCTGGCCGACGTGCTGCCGGAAGGGGCGCAGGCCGCCGGGGCGCTGGGCGACGGCGCCCGCTTCTTCCAGGCCGACGTCGGTATCAAGGCGGAGGTGGACGCGCTGGTCGCGGCAACCGCCGATGCCTTCGGTCACATCGATATCCTCGTCAACAATGCCGGCGTCGTGCACGCCGCCGATTTTCTCGATGTGACGGAAGAAGACTTCGACCGCGTACTGCGTACCAACCTCAAATCGATGTTCCTGTGCGGCCAGGCTGTCGCGCGGCTGATGGTGGCACGCGGGTCCGGCTGCATCATCAATATGTCCAGCGTCAATGCCGCGCTGGCAATACCGAACCAGGTGCCCTATGTGGTGTCCAAGGGCGGCATCAACCAGCTGACGAAGGTGATGGCGCTGAACCTGGCGCCGTACGGCATCCGCGTCAATGGCATCGGCCCCGGCACGATCCTGACGGAGCTGGCAAGGAAGGCTGTCCTGGGCAGCGCGGAGGCACGGCACACGATCCTGTCGCGCACGCCGCTGGGCCGTTGCGGCGAGCCGGAGGAAGTGGCAGCGATCGCCGCGTTTCTGGCCAGCGACGACGCCAGCTACATGACGGGCCAGACGCTGTACGTCGACGGCGGCCGGCTGGCGCTGAACTACACGGTACCCGTGAGCGACTGAGGCGCCGTCGAGATATGCGATGTTTTTATAACGCTTATCGAAAACCAAAATTGGACGAATATATCGCATCGCAGCATAATCTCACCTGTCTCCACTATTCTCCTCCAAGATAATAGTTTGAAGCCCGCCTCTCTTGCGCGGGCTTTTTTTTGTCCGGAATGCGTGCGGAACGGCGGTTGCCGGTCATGTGGAGCACTGCCGAGTTCGTATCCTTGTCGGCACCCATCCCTCCGAACAGGACAGAAGCCGACAGTGTCATGGAGATAGCGCATCCGACACGCCTGCAGGTCTGCTACGCGGAATTCTGCTGCTGCCATCGTCGCTGCGAACACATGCATCCTGCTCCTTGCCCGGCGCGCCGAGCGGCAACCTCATCAATGAGCCACCAGCGCACTGCTGAGATATTGATTTTTTCTATAACGCTTATCGGAAATCAAAATTGGACGCATATCTGGCGACGCAGCATAATCGCACCTGTCTCCACTATTCTCCTCCAAGATAATAGTTTGAAGCCCGCCTCTCTTGCGCGGGCTTTTTTTTGTCCGCAATTTCTCCACCCATGAAAAAAAGCCGCCGTCCCCAAAGGTACGGCGGCTTTGCGACGGCTGCCGGCATGGCGCCGGCAACGTCATTCACGGCATTAGAAGTTGTAGCTCGCGCTCAGGCGGAAGTAGCGGCCCTTGCCGTTGTGCAGCTGCTCGTTGAAGCCCTGGAAGTCGCTGGTGGTGCCGTAGTCAGGATCGTACGGTGCCTTGCGGTCGAACAGGTTCTTCACGTTGAACGACAGTACCAGGTTCTTGATACCGGAGAAGCTGTAGTTCAGGTCGAACGTCGTCCACGCCGCCACGGAACAGTTGTTGCCGAAGTAGCTGGTGAACTTTGGCAGGCCACCCAGGGCGTAGGCGCCGGTTGGCTGGCCGGTACCGAAGTGGCAGTACGGCTGCGCGTACGTCACGTCGTTGTCGTAACGGCGCAGCAGCGAGACGCCACCCACGTAGTTCGCGGTCGCGGTGACCGAGTGGTCGCCACGCAGCCAGTTGACCGACAGCGTGCCGCGGTTGCGCGGGTTGTCACCCACGGACGTGTTCCAGTCGGACAGGCCGCCACGGGTGCCGGTCAGGTTGTGCGCCACGTCCCCGTAGTGCTCGGCGCGGCGGAACTCGGCCAGGTAGGCCCAGTTCAGCGATGTGGTCACCTTGCCCAGGTCGCCCAGCGGCAGGCGGTGCGTGATTTCCAGGTCGATACCGGACACTTCGGTGCTGCCCTGGTTGACGTAGGAACGGTTCACCTGCGTGATGGCGCCCGAATTGCGGATCACGTTGCCGTTGGCATCGGTCACCCAGTTGTTCGGGTTGGTATCGCGTACCACCAGGCCAGGATACTCGGCACTGTGATCGATGACGGTCTGGGCGCCCAGCAGCGCGGTTTCGTCGACCTTCTTGATGCGGTACCAGTCGACCAGGATGTCCAGGTTCTTCGTCGGCGTGACGATCATGCCGAACGACAGGCTGCGCGAGCGTTCGTTGGCCAGGTTCGGGTTGGCCGCGGACAGGCTGGAGACACCTTTCGAGCAGTCGGCCTGGTCGGCGCCATCCCGCGGGCTGACGCCATCCGGGCAGCGCAGCGTATCGGTCACGATGGTGAACGACTGCACGCCGCCTGGTGAAACCTGGGTCAGGGCCGGCGCGCGGAAGCCTTCGGCGAACGTGCCGCGGAAGGTGAAGTGCTCGTTGGCGGTCCACTTGGCGCCCACCTTCGGCACGAAGTTGCTGGCGGTCGGGTATTTGTCCCAGCGGCCAGCGAAGTCCATCTCGAAGTTGCTGAAGAACGGCGTGCGCAGTTCGACGAAGGCCGACTTGACCATGCGCGAACCGTCGGCCGTGGAGTTGGCCAGGCCGATAATGTCGCCGCGCTGGACTGCCAGGTCCGGGGTCAGGCCGATCTGTTCCTGGCGGATCTCGCCGCCCAAGGCCAGGCCGATCTCGCCGCCTGGCAGCTTGCCGAACGACGTCGACGCTTTCGCGTCGATCTGCTTCACTTGAGCAAAGCCACGGTTCTCGATGTCACGGGTGGCCGTCGGGTCCGCCATCGTGGCAGCCAGCGTGCGGTTCTCCGTCATGATGCGGCGCATCGTCGGCAGGTACAGGTAGCCGTAGCCACGTTCGGTACGTTCGCCGCGGTTCCACAGCAGGGCCGTTTCCCAGTCCCAGCCCTTGGCGCTGCCCTGCAGGCCGACGACCATGCGGTACGATTCGTTGATATTCTCGGACGCGTTGGTGGAGTTCACCAGGCGGAAGCCGACCGCCGAGCGGGCATCCGTGAACGGATTGTCCGGGTGGCCCACCGGCAGCACGATCTGGAACTGCGACGGGATGCCGCCGTTCGTGAACACGGTCGACGGTGCCGTCGAACGGACCGCGCGCGGGGCCGCCGTGAAGTAACGCTCGGTGCGGCTGTACGATGCTTCGGCGAAGGCCGTGATGTCGTTGTTGATCTTGAACGTGAACTTGGACAGCAGGTTCGCGTCCTCGCCCTTGCCCTGCACTTCGTTGTACCCATTCGTGTCGAAGTTACAGAACGTGCGACCGATCAGGGTGTCGGTGGCCGTCAGATTGTGCGTTGCACGATCGCCGACCAGTTGCTGCGACTTGTCGCAGTTGACCTGGTTGATGACACTGGCGCGGTTGGCGTAGTTGTTGAAGAACGCCATGCTGCCCGGTTTCGTTTCCTTGTAGAAGAAAGGCGATGCCGACAGCGAGTTCGAGAACGGGTTCAGGCGCGTGTTGATGTCGCGGTACAGCTCGTTCTCGACGTCCTTCTGGTCCTTGATCGTCGTACGCTGGCGCTTCGATGCGTCGAACGCGACGAAGCCGCTCCAGCCTTTCGACTCCAGGTCGCCGAAGCCCCAGACGCCATTGACGTTCTCGCGCTTGTATTCACCGTCGTCGTTGGCGCTGACGCTTGCCGACAGCTGCAGGCCCTGCACGTCCGTCTTCGTGATGAAGTTGATGACGCCGGCAATGGCGTCGGAACCGTACACGGCGGAAGCGCCATCCTTGAAGATCTCGACGCGCTCGATGGCGGAGATCGGAATGGTGTTCAGGTCATAGACGGCCGATTTGCCCTGGTTCGGGTCGGCATACGCGGAGGCCGTGATGCGGCGGCCGTTCAGCAGGATCAGCGTCGAGGACGAACCCAGGCCACGCAGCGAAGCGGTGCTGGCGCCGTTCGAGAAGCCGCCGTCGGAACCGTCGACCGACGCGCCCGAGCCAAAGGCCGGGATCGAGTGCAGCAGTTCGGCGACCGTGTTGGCACCCGTTGCGGCGATCTGCTTTGCCGATACGGTCTGGACGGGGGACGAACCTTCCTTGTCCGCGCGCTTGATATTCGAACCGGTCACGAAAACCTTCTGGACGGGGGCTTGCGCCTCCTGGGCAAACGCTGCCTGGGCAGCTACCGCCATGGCGACAGCGATCACGCTGCGCTTCAACACCAACTTCTGATTCAAGACTCTCTCCTGCAAGTGGTCGCTTTTGTATGTTGTCCGTGTGGCACGGACAGCCCTTTTGAGGGCCTGTATCAGACCACTTTCACGCCGTAAAGTCAGTCAAGAACATATGTTGTTGCAATGTAACGACACTGCTTGTTCGGAACAATGTTTGGCGCAGCTACTGCATTGAAAGTTACTTATTTTTTAGAAATACTAAATATTGTTCTGTCATACACTTTGATTATGAAATATCCACTACGGACATTTGTCAGGCTTGTTACCGATGGTTACCAATACCCGCCAACCAAAACCAAAACATTTGCATAAAGATCAGCGCCGACATATTGAGCAGTGTCATCGCGTCGTCACAAACCCGTCCTATACTGGCTCCATCTGCCGCACACGCAACCGATATGCGTGGCAGCAGAACAGGTGTGCCGGCTTCGGCACACCGCTCCGAATTTGTCGTCACGTAACAGCGCCCGCGGTTCCAGCGGGCGTTTGTTCATGGGAACCGTGCTATCGTTGCAGCTTGTCCCAACCACTACCCAGTTGCCATCAACGTGTTGACTCTGCTGAAAACGCTCCTGCTGACCTCTTCCCATGCCCGTCTGCGCTATCTGAGTGCGTGGACCATTTTTGCCTTGATCATCATTGTCGGCTCCATCCCCGGCGCGCGCGCCGACGCGGGCGAGGTCGCTTCCGGTGTCGTGCTCCACTCGTGCGCCTATGCGGTGCTGACCTTCCTCGTATTCACAGGCGGTAACGGTACCTCCGGCCAGCGGGCGGTCAAGGCAGTGCTGACGATCGCGGCCATGGGCGCTCTGGACGAACTGATCCAGACCTTCCTGCCGTACCGCCACGGCGCTGTCCACGACTGGCTGGTCGATACCACCGCCGCGCTGGTGACGGCCAGCCTGATGTGGATGCTGTGGAGCACACGCAAGGTCCCCGTCTAACACTCGCCGCACGGCTGCTCAGGCGACTCGCGGCACTCGTCGCAGGCGTCATCGCGCAGACGTCGCCTGCTGGCGGCCACGTCCATCCGCACCTTGCGCAGCAACGCGCGCGTGGCGCGCTGCCGCGCCGGATCGGTGAGGGCCCCCGCGCGCTCGCTGTCGACGCGCATATCGGTTAACTGCTCCACCTTGGCGAGCCTGACGAGGCCGTACAAAGCCTGCTCCAGAAGGTAGCGCGCGCGCATGTCGTCATGCCGGCCGCACGTTGCGTCGACCAGTTCGGCGATCACCCGGTCCGTCTGTCTGTATGCCATCTCTGTCCTCAAAAAAATTTCCATGGGCCAATTATTGCTGTGCTGACGCACACGCGGTTTGATCCATATCAAACACTGGCAGCCTATCGTGAACGTAACAGGGCGGCCGGTGCTCTATCTTGTATAGGTCAGGGCACATTGCCCATTCCGGGAGATCGGTCATGGAATCGAAAATCACGAGGTCGGGGAAAACGCCGATGGCGCATTGTGCGTGTTGGGCGGTGGCGTTGCTGTGCCTGGCTGTAGCGGGATGCTCCACCATGGGCAAGAGCGGCACGTCGGGCGGTTCCAACGGCGGCACGACCGGCAGCAGCCGCGATATGCAGCAGAGGCCGATGCAGGATGGACTACCCGATGTGTGGCAGGATGGCGCAACGCAGGGCAACAGTGCCATGCTCGACGAGCAAGGCACCATGCGAAGCGTACCGGTGGCAGCGGACGTTCGTGCCGGCTCGCATCCGAACTGGCGCGCAACGGTCCTGGCCATCGAGCCACTGTCGCGCCAGGAAGCCGGCATGGGGATCGGTCTGGGCGGCTCTCCGGCCGCCGCTGCCGTTGGGGGCACGGTTGCCGGCTTGGGGACCGCCGGGAACACGGTGTACCGTGTCACGCTGCGCGGGCAGGATGGCCGCAGCCATCACGTCATCGTGGAAAACCCGCCGGTCTATCAAGCAGGAGACCAGGTGACCTTTGCTGACGGAGCGATCAAGTCGGAGTAGTCGCATTCCGGCCGCTTGCGTTCGCACTGCTTACCGTGCCGACGTGAGCGGTCCGTGTGCGGCTGCTCAGAAACACATCACTGCAGCTCAGGTAAAGGTAGCGCGCGCAGACGGACTGCGCAGCTTGATGGACTGTTCCGCTTCATGGATTGCTCAGCTCGGCGGACTGTTCAGCTTGATGATTGCTCAGCTTGATGATCGCTCAGCTTAATGAACTGTTCAGCTTGAGTGACTACTCAGCTTGATGATTGCTCAGCTCGACGGACTGTTCAGCTTGAGTGACCGCTCAACTTGATGATTGCTCAGCTTGATGAACTGCTCAGCTTGATGGACTGCACAGCTTGGTGGACTGCACAGCGTAATGAACTGCACAGATCAATAGACTTTCTCGACCTGATACCCGCGCTGGCGCAGCAGCTCGGGAATGCCGTTGTCCCCGACGAGGTGGAGCAGGCCGATGCCGACAAAGGCGATCTGGTCCGTCCGCATGATCTGCTCGATCTGTGCGGCCATTTCCGGATTGCGTTTGCCCAGCAGTGTGCGGTCCATGAAGGTGGCCGAAACGCTGTCGCCAGACGTCAGTTCGCGTGCCATCACGGCGATGCGTGCTGCGTCGGCATTACTCCATGCATCGATGAGGCCGGCCGACTTCTGTACGGCACGGCCGTTCTCCAGCTCTTCCAGGTTTTCCAGCAGATAGCGCTCCTGCTGGGCATCGTCGAGCGACGCAAAAAGGCTCAGCTGGTAGTCGGCCGATTCCAGCTCGTGCACCGTCTTTTTCTGTTCGATGGCGGTCGACAGCAGGAACCCTTCAACGCCATTGCTGCGGTGGTAGCCGTGTTTTTCGATTTCGCTACCGACCAGAATATTGGCAACCAGCCACGGCCGGTACATGGCAACGTTGGCAAGCGCGATACCGGCTTTCGCCAGGGCTTTGTTCAGTTGCCCGAGCGCGTACGGCGACAGGTGCCGGGTGATGGCGTCGCCGGCCGGATAGCTGCCGTATTTTGCCAGGGCCTGCTCGAACGGTTTGTGGGCACGGGTGTCGAGCTCGAGGACAAGGGCACTGGCGTCTGCCAATGCGCGGGTGACTTCGGGCTCGAGCGGGAAAAAGCCTTGCTTCCCGACGTGGATCGTGCCGAACAGATAACTGGTTTTGCCATCGTGGCGAATCTTGTAAAGGGCGCCACGACGCGGTGCGGAGGGGCAAATGGAATTAACGGCGGGATCGGCGGCAGTAACCGTAGCGGTAACCGCATTGGGGACGCTCATTTCCATACTGTTAGCCGACCATGAGATAAATAAAGCGACAGCGATAATCAAAAAACGCGGCATGCAGATTCCTTTACCAGTCAATAACAAACTGGTGTCTTCGATAATGAAAACCGAAAGGTGAATGCCCGTAAGCGACAGCCGGGCATGGGCTGGAGGCCGCATGGACTGCGACCTGTTGCCCATGGTAAATGATTTGATGCGCGGAGAAAACCGGTTTCTGTGCAGTGCGGGGTAATATTTCGAGGAGTTACAACAAATAATTGTCCGATTATTCAATCATTATCAACTGGTCATATTGATGTATTTGCACGGAGGCTGGCCAATTCAGCAATACGGTTGAGATAACAGCAATACGGTTGAGATAACAGTCCGCTGACGGGTTACTCGCTACTGATTGCACTATGCCGGCCCGGGGGGTGCGCCGGAACGATCAAGGGCGCCGGTGCCGGGTGGCGGAAGGTTGAGGTCGCGCGGTATTCCCGGTGCGCGGTTCAGGTCAACCGAGGCCGAGGTAGCGCCGGTCGGGACGCCCGATGCCCGCGCGACGGGGGTTTGGATGGCCCGAGGCCATCGGACAACGTCAGCCGGTCGTCGATTGCGCCAGCAACGCCACGGCGAGCCGATCACGGCCTACGTTGGATGGTGCGGGTTGCCTCATCCATCGCCGCCGCGCCAGATCACCGCGCCAGCTCGACCAGGACGGCCGTGTACATCTCCAGATTGAGCAGCAGCTGCTTCTCGCTGATGAACTCATGCTCGGAATGGCCCGTGTACACGGCACCCGGCATGCCTGGGCCGAAGCTGACGGCGTTCGGGAACAGCCGTGAATTCGTGCCGCCGCCGATCGCGACCGGCCGGGCGTTCCCGATGCCCGTGTAATGAGAAAATACGTCCAGCAGCACCGGCAGCTGCGGCGCATCGTCCCGCACCCATGGCTCGCCCAGCTGTGCCGTCAGCTGTGCGCCCGTCGCACTGCCGCCCTGCTTCGCCTTCCACGCGTCGAAGGCAGCGGCAAGCTGGCCTTCCAGCTGCGCGGCCGACTTGCCGCGGGGGCGCCGCAGATTGATGTTCAGTTGCAGGCCATTGCCGGTTTCCTTCAGCACCACGGGCGCCACCGTCATCGGACCCATGAAAGCGTCGCGATAGGCCACCTGGCCGAACTTTTCGCCATACAGCCCGGTGCCGACCAGCTCGTTCACGAAATTCACCATTGCCGCGGCCGGCGTGCCGCGCCATGGCTGCACCGCCAGCGCATCGGCCAGCAGTGCGATGGCATTGACCCCGTCCTCCGGCTTGGACGAGTGTGCGGAGACGCCCTTGGCCCGGATCGTCAGCCGCTGTCCGGCCCGCTCGAAGCCGTAGCGCATGCCCTTCTGCGCGGCCGCCCGGGCACGGATCGATGCCTCCAGTGCGCTTGTTGCGCCGTCGATGATGGCCGTGGCGTCTTCCGGGATCTGGCTGTCGAAAAACCCGCCCGTGTAACTGGCCAGCGTGGGGCCTTCCTGCAGAGCCGCACCGGGAACGGCTGCAGAACCCGGCGGAGCGGACGGAATCGTCACGCTGACAAGACCCCAGCCCTTCTCGGCCGTGACGGCGGGATACTCGGCGTCGAGCGTGATGTTGATCTGCGGCGGCGTATGCGTTTTCAGATATGCTTCGAGCGGCTCCCAATCGGATTCCTCGGCCATATACACGTACAGCTCGATGCGTTTCGTCAGCGGCACCTTGCGGTCCTTGATCGCTTTCATTGCATACAGTGCCGTGGCGATCGGCCCCTTGTCGTCCTCCGTGCCGCGCCC
This sequence comes from Pseudoduganella plicata, assembly GCF_004421005.1. Lineage (NCBI taxonomy): Bacteria > Pseudomonadati > Pseudomonadota > Betaproteobacteria > Burkholderiales > Oxalobacteraceae > Pseudoduganella > Pseudoduganella plicata. Next base: position 5,079,026 of record NZ_CP038026.1, on the reverse strand, counting down.
CAGCAGCAGGCCGGGCTCGCTCGTGCGGTCCAGCTTGAACGGCGACTGCCGCCACTTGGAAGGGTCGACGGGCTGCACGTCGCCATGGGTGATCACGCCGACCCGCTCTGCACCGCTGCCATGGCCGATGACGACAACGTAGCCTGCATCCGTGTAATCGAAGCCCAGCCGCGCCGCCTCGTCCTTCAGCAACTGCTTGAACCCGAGGTGCGCGGGATTGCGCTCGAACGGCACCTTGGGGTCCGCCACCGTATTGAAACTGACCATGGCGGCAAGCGTGTCGACGACCTTGCCGGCATAGGCCGCGCGGGCGTGCCTGGCGGTGTCCACCGCCACGGCGCTGGGCGCGGCGTGGGCGTCAGGCCGTGCCAGCGCCGCTGCGATCGATGCGGCAAGCAGAACGGATTTCTTCAGCATGAGGACCTCGGGATCCGTAACGGAATCGGTTGCTTGCCGGGCCCAACGTCCCGCTCTGGAACGACACCAGCCGGCAAGGCTGCCACTGTGGCAGAAGCTATGGTAACGTGTTACAACAATTACCAGCTTACATCTTTTCCACCTTCAACGCCGGCGGTCCAGTGCAGTCCAACCCAGTGCAGCCTAAAGCCGGCGATGCCGTGCAGAGAAATCCTGCTCAGCCCGCAAACCGACCCGGTCCACTCCAGCCCGGCGGTGGCGCGGCAAGCCATGCATCCGCGGCACGCCTGCCGACAATCCGGTTCAGGCTGGCGCTGCTCGTGCTCAGCTGTGTGCTGCCGGCCGCCATCGTTTCCGGGTTTCTCATCTATGACCACTACCGGGTCGAACGATCGAGCCTGCTGGCCGAAGCGATGTCGACCGCGCGGTCGATGGTGTCCGTCGTGGATCGGGATTTCGATACCGTGGTGACGGCGCTGCGCACCTTGTCCGTGTCGAACGACATCGACATGGCGGACCGCACGGAATTCCGGCGCCAGGCCGCCAACGCGCACGCCATCCTGCCCATCACGGAAATCGCGCTGTACGATCCCGCCACCCATGACCAGCTGATGAGCACGTCGTCCCGGGACATCGCGACCGGCCGCGAGCCTGGCAACTCGGGCCTGCTGCGCCAGGTCGCACGGACGGCGCAGCCGGCTGTTTCCGGCATGTACCGGGGACCGGGCGGCGTTGCCACGATCACCGTCGCGGTGCCGGTGCTGCGTGACGGCGGCGTGCGCTATATCCTGGCGGCGCAGGTGAGGCCGTCGGCGCTCAACGCCATCCTGACCGAACAGAAAATTCCCGACAGCTGGCGCGCCGCCATTCTTGACAGCGGCACGTTCATTGTCGCCCGCAACCGCGAGATCGAGCTGTTCCAGGGCCGCCAGCCGCGCCCGGAAGTGGTGGCGCGCGTACGCGAACAGCCGGAGGACACGTTCGATTCGCAGACGGTGGACGACGTCGAGGTTGTCACGCTGTACAGCCGCTCGCCCAAGTCCGGCTGGACCGTGATGCTGGGCGTGCCGCATCGCAATCTGACGGCGGGCCTGCTGCGCACGCTCGAATCGCTGATCATCGCCACGGTTGTGCTGCTGGCGATGGGATTTGGCATGGCATGGCTGGTGGGCGGCCGCATCGCCCACTCCGTGCATGCGCTGATCGAGCCGGCCACGGCGCTGGGGGCCGGCAAGCCGGTCCAGCCGCCGGCAGTGGACTTCCGCGAAGCCCAGCAAGTGGCCGATTCCCTGTCGCGCGCCGCCCAGGCGCTGGCGGAGGCACGTGACCGGGCGGACCAGGAACTGCGCGAGCGGCGCGTCGCCCAGGAGGCGCTGCAGGCAGCCGACGTGCGCAAGGACGAATTCCTCGCCACGCTGGCGCACGAGCTGCGCAATCCGATGGCCCCGCTCGTCAATGCACTGGAAATCCTGCGCCTGCCCGGCCGCACAACGGCCGCGCCGGCCGCCAACGTGCTGGACATCATGGAGCGCCAGCTGCGGCAGATGGTCCGCCTGGTGGACGATCTGCTGGACGTCTCCCGCATCACGACTAACAAGCTGGGCATTCGCCACGAACCGCTCGTGCTGCAGGACGTGATCGCCCATGCGCTGGAAACGTCCGGCCCCCTGCTCCAGCAGCGCCGGCACAGCCTGTCCGTGCACCAGCCCGACAGCCCCATCGCACTGGCGGGCGACGCCACCCGCCTCGCGCAGGTGTTTTCCAACCTGCTGAACAACGCGGCCAAGTACACGCCCAACGGCGGCCGCATCGCGCTGCACGTGGTGCCGCAGGCAACGGGCGCCGTACGCATTGAAATCAGCGACAACGGCATCGGCATCGCCGCCGGCGCCCTGCCCCAGGTGTTCGACATCTTCTTCCAGGCCGACCGCTCGCTGGGCCGGTCCCAGGCCGGTCTGGGCATCGGGCTGTCGCTGGCGCGCCGGCTGGTCGAACTGCACGGCGGCACGCTGACGGCCACCAGTCCCGGCGAAGGCCTGGGCAGCACGTTTGCCATCGAGCTGCCCGTGACGCAAGGCGCAGCCCCGATGCCGCACCGCGACAACAGTGCCACGCTGGCGATTCCCCCGCTGCGCGTGCTGGTGGCGGACGACAACGTCGATCACGCCAACACGCTGCGTACGCTGCTGCTGGCCGCCGGCCAGAGTGTGCAGGTCTGCTATGACGGCCTGTCCGCGCTGCGCTGCGCCGAAGCGTTCGCGCCGCAGATCGCGTTCCTCGACATCGGCATGCCCCGGCTGGATGGTTACGAACTGGCGCGCCGGCTGCGCGCCGATCCCAACCTGCGCGACTGCACCCTGGTGGCCGTCACCGGCTGGGGGCAGCTACAGGACCAGCAGCGTTCGCGCGCCGCCGGGTTCGATCACCATATCGTCAAGCCGTTGCAGCTGGCGCAACTCAACGACCTGCTGCGGGCACGTGCGCTGGCAACGGCCGACACCCCCTGACGCCAACCCTAAACCCATACCAGAGGCAGGGCCTTGCTTGAAACCCCGGCAGGCGCCCCGACATGCCCCGACATGATTCCATTTTCCATACTCGACCTCTCCCCCATCGCGCAAGGCAGCGATGCCGGCACGTCCCTGCGCAACACGCTCGACCTGGCCCAGCACGGCGAACGGTGGGGCTACAACCGCTACTGGCTGGCGGAACACCATGGCATGCCGGGCATCGCCAGCGCGGCGACGGCCGTCGTCATCGCCCACGTGGCGGGCGGCACGTCGACAATCCGCGTCGGCGCCGGCGGCATCATGCTGCCGAACCATTCGCCGCTCGTGATCGCCGAACAATTCGGTACGCTCGAAGCCCTGTTCCCAGGCCGCATCGACCTGGGCCTGGGCCGCGCGCCCGGCTCCGACCAGACCACGGCGCGGGCGCTGCGCCGCAACCTCGGCTCCGACGCGGACGAGTTCCCGCAGGACGTCGTCGAACTGCAGGACTACATGTCCGAATCGCCGCGCCAGCGGGTGCTGGCCGTGCCGGGCCACGGCGCGAAGGTGCCGCTGTGGATCCTCGGCTCCAGCCTGTTCGGCGCCCAGCTGGCCGCGCATCTGGGCCTGCCGTACGCGTTCGCGTCGCACTTCGCGCCGCAGATGATGATGCAGGCGATCAGCATGTACCGGAACAACTTCAAGCCGTCGGCACAGCTGGACAAGCCCTACGTCATGCTCGGCTATAACGTCTTTGCCGCCGACACCGACGAGGAAGCGCAATGGCGTGCCACGTCGATGCAGCAGGCGTTCGTCAACCTGCGCACCGGCAATCCGGGCAAGCTGCCGCCGCCCGTCAGCAATTACCGCGACGCGCTGGGGCCGCAGGAAAACGCGATGCTCGACTCCGTGCTGTCCTGCTCCGCCATCGGTTCGGCAGACACGGTGGCTGCGCAAATGAAAGCGTTCATCGCCAGCACGCAGCCGGACGAACTGATGATCACGTCGCAGATCTTCGAGCACAGCGCGCGCCTGCGCTCCTACGAAATCCTGGCGGACGTGCACCGCGCCATGTAGCGGCCGCGCCGGTAGGAACGACGGCGAAGGGCACCTGCCCGGCAGGTGTCCTTCCCGCGCTCGTCGCGCGACAACATCGGGGTCAGGCACCATTCCTGTCACGAGCTGTGCTGTAGGCTGGATCGCCGACGCCAAGGCACAGGCCGTGACAGTTTTCGTGCCTGACCCCGATGTTGTCATCCGGGTGAGATCGGCTGGCGCTGATACCGGGTATTCGTCTGCTCAACAGCAAAGGAGGCTGCCATTGCGTACAATTGCCGGCTTTTTGCAATTGGAGCGACCGTGAGCGCACACGAACAACAAGATATTTCCCCCGCCATGGTATGGCTGATGGCAAGCGCCACCGGCCTGATCGTCGCCAGCCTGTATTACGCGCAGCCGCTCGTCGGCCCCATCAGCCGTGCCACGGGCCTCGATGCGGGCGCCGCCGGCCTGATCGTCACACTGACGCAGCTGGGCTACTGCCTCGGCATGCTGTTCATCGTCCCGCTGGGCGACCTGTTCGAAAACCGCCGCATGATCGTCACGGCCCTGTGCGTCTCCGCCCTCGCCCTGGCCGCGGCGGCGTTCAGCACCAGCGCCGCCGTGTTCCTGGCCGCGTGCTTCTGCATCGGCCTCGGGTCCACCGCGGCGCAGATCATCGTGCCGTTCGCGGCGCACCTGTCGCGGCCCGAGAAGCGTGGCCAGACGGTCGGCACCGTGGTCAGCGGCCTGCTGATGGGGATCATGCTGGCGCGACCCGTGTCGAGCCTCGTCACCGATGCGCTGGGCTGGCACGCGATCTTCATCCTGTCGTCGATCTGGACAGCCGCGCTGGCGCTGCTGCTGAAACTGCGCCTGCCGCTGCGCGAACCGGAGCACACCAGCACGTATGCCGCGCTGCTGGGCTCCATGTGGCACCTGCTGAAGACGACGCCGATCCTGCGCCGCCGCGCTGCCTACCAGTTCTGCATGTTCGGCGCCTTCAGCCTGTTCTGGACGACGGTGCCGCTGGTACTGGCCAGCGACGCCTTCGGGCTGTCGCAGACAGGCATCGCCATGTTCGCGCTGGCCGGCATCGCCGGCGCCATCGTCTCGCCGATCGCGGGACGCCGCGCCGACCAGGGCAAATCGCGTTCGACGACAGGCATGGCCCTGGCGGCCGGCGTGCTGTCGTTCGCGGTACCGCTGCTGGTGCACGGCGAGCGCACGTTCGCACTGGGCCTGCTGGTCGCGGCGTCGATCGTGCTGGATGCGGGCGTATCCGGCAGCCTGGTCGTCGGCCAGCGCGCCATCTATTCGCTGGGCGCGGACGTACGCAGCCGCCTGAACGGACTGTACATGGCGATCTTCTTCATGGGCGGCGCGCTGGGCTCGATGCTGGGCGCCTGGATGTATGCCCACCACGGCTGGCAGGGCGTGCTGATGACGGGCCTTGTCTTCCCGGCCCTGGGCCTGGCGGTGTTCGCCACCGAGAAGCGGCAGCACTGATCCCGGACGTCGCCCGTTGACGCGCCGCATTCCGCTCGGGGATACTGCGCGCATGACAGCGCCAGCACCCTACATCGGCCGTTTCGCCCCGTCCCCCACCGGCCCCCTGCACCTCGGTTCCCTGGTCGCGGCCATGGCCAGCTACCTGGACGCGAAGGCCCATGGCGGCCGGTGGCTGGTGCGTATCGAGGACGTCGACCGCGACCGCAACGTGGCGGGCGCCGACGAGCACATCCTTGCTTCGCTGCGCCGCTGCGGCATGTTCTGGGACGGCGAGGTGACGTGGCAGACGCGCCGCGAAGCGCTGTACGACGCCGCGCTGGCGCAACTTGCCGACCATATCTACCCCTGCGGCTGCTCGCGCCGCGAGATCCTCGATTCGCAGACGCGGCTCGCCGGATCCGGCCACGGCAACGCCGCCCTCGTCTACCCCGGCACTTGCCGCGCCGGCCTTGCCCCTGGCAAGGTGCCGCGCGCGCTGCGCCTGCGCACGCCGGCAGGCGAGGCGCACGTGATCGGCTTCACCGACCGCTGGCACGGGCCGGTCAGCCAGGACATCACGGCCGAGGTGGGCGACTTCGTCATTCGCCGCGCCGACGGCTTCTGGGCCTACCAGCTGGCCGTGGTCGTCGACGACGGCGCGCAGGGCATCACCGATATCGTCCGCGGCGCCGACCTGCTCGATTCCACGCCGCGCCAGCTGTACCTGCAGGATCTGCTGGGACTGCCCCATCCACGCTACCTGCACGTGCCCGTTGTCGTCAACGCCGATGGCGAGAAGCTGTCGAAGCAGACGGGCGCCCAGGCATTCGACAACGGCGCCGCCTCCGAGGCCCTGCTGGCCGATGCGCTGCTGCCGGCCGCGCGCTTCCTCGGCCTGGACATCGCTGCCGGAACGATACCCGCGTTCTGGCAGGCGGCCATCCCGGCCTGGGAAAGGCTGCTGCGAGCGCGCAACGCGTTCCGAGCGCCGCTCTTGCAGGGGCCACGGTAGCATTCAGGGCATGACAACTTCGTAAAACCCACCATGTCCCCCATCCTGATCCGTCTGTCCGGCGCGGCGTTGTTGACCACCGCCCTGAGCTGCCATGCCCAGCACGATTCACCACCGTCCGTCGGTCCCGCCGGCGCGCCCAAGAGCACGAAGACGCAGGCGCTGGAAGTGGGCGCACGCGTGCTGCAGAGCGCGGCGCCGATGCGCGGTTTCGACATCTATCTGGTCGGCTTCCATCCCATGAAGGACGAGCCGGAAAAACAGATGGAAGCACACCACTACTGCCACCAGCGCAACGAGGATTTCGCCCAGTGCATCCTGTTCGACGGCAACACGGCCGATGCGAACATGAACGGCATCGAATACATCATCTCGGAAAAGGCGTTCGCGCTGCTGCCGGCAGCGGAACGCAAATACTGGCACCCGCACAACGGCGAAATCCTGTCCGGCCAACTGGTCGCGCCGGGGATACCGGAGGCGGCCGAGAAGTCGCTGATGAAAACCAAGATGAACAGCTACGGCAAGACGTGGCACACGTGGAACACCGGCCACGAAGGCCACACCGGCGAGGCATTGCCGCTGGGCGACGCGAAGCTGGCGTGGTCGTTCAGCCGCGACGGCGAAGCCCTGCCGGCGCTGGCACAGAAGCGCGATCGCAAGCTGGGCACCGATACGGCAAAGAAACGGCGTGACCGTACCGACCTGCGCGCACTGGCCCGGCCCCAGTCCGGCGTCGACGCGCTCAACGGCAAGTTCGCACGGCCGACGACGCCCATCCCTGGCGTGGCGGACGTGGCGGCCCAGCCGGCAAAATAGCTGACATCGCTGTAGGACTCGTCCTCCGCGTCATCGTGAACTGCCTAACAGACCCGTTTGCGGCAGGCGCGCACACTTCCCGCATGTTCAGAAGAGGAGGTGCATCATGCGACGCTCGACCATTTTTGCCACCCTGACCCTGGCCCTGCCGCTGGCAATGCTGGGGGGCCAGGGCGCGTTCGCCAACGATCAACTCTACAAATGCGTGGACCCGAACGGCGCGTTGATGCTGTCCGACAAACCCTGCGCAGTCGTGCAAAGCGTTGCGGCGGACACGACCACGGCACCCGCGACGCTGCCGGCCGACGTCGCCGCGGTGCCGACGGATATCGACGCAGCGGCGGAAGAACCGCCACGCCCCGTCGTGGTCAAGGAACGCTATACGCTGCCCCCCGCCGAGTTCGACCGCAGCCAGTGGAACCGCAAATCGCCCACCTCGACGGCGCCGAAGATCGATGTCGCCACGTTAAAGGCCGCCAAACTCAATCTTGAACTGAGCGAAAAGACCGCCTCGCGCTGAGTTGTACCGTCCACGCCACGGTGGCGTTTCCGAATAAACTCCTTATGCGGCGCGGCAGCCTGGCGCGACCGACAGACGCGCAGGCCGCATGCCGCCAGCAATCGGCGAGTGACGCGACCGGACATTATTCGACGGTCGCCATTGCCGTGTTCACACTGCCGTATTCACACGGCACTTTGTTACAAACAAGGTCACTTGCATCTTTGACGTCCGGTAGACGGCTGTCGAGAATGGTCTCGTATCCCTGAACAACAGTTTAAGGCCGGCGCCTTTCCCGAAGCGCCGGGCTGGCCCCGCACGTCCCGCGGCGGCGCAGCGATACGGGTTCTCCGACATACAAAGGACTACCATGAAAAAGACTTTGACGATGTTGCTGCTCGCCGCACTCCAGGTTACCGCCGTGGCCGCCGCGCGGCCGGCGCCACTGTCACGTTCGGGCAGGGAGAGGAAGGCTGGCACGGGCTGCAGCCCGCAGACGGCAACGGGGGCTCCGGCATCGACACGTCGCTGGGTAACGGCGCACCGGCACTGCACACGCGCATCGAACATTTCGGCGCGACCTGGAGCACGACAACCAACACGGACTTCGTGCGCGACTACACGCAGATGCAGAGCGTGACGTTCGGCATCGACGTACTGGCCAACAGTGTCTGGTTCTTCAACCGGGAAGTCACGCGCGATCTCGTCATCGAACTGCGCGACTACGACAACCAGGCCAACGGACTGCCCTACACGAGCGTCTGGGCCAAGGTCGGCACGCTGGACGCCGGCAAGACGGGCTGGCAACACCTGTCGGTGACGATCGACGACACGTCCGTACTGGGCCTGCCATCCGGCTGGGGCGGCTATGGGGCCGAGGATGCGCAAGGCAATCCGTTCCTGCCGTCCGACCGCACGTTTGCCAGCGTACTGGCCGGGGTGGACGAAGTGGCCTTCACCACCCTCGTGCCGGGCTTCGTGTACGGGTTCACCTATTTCGACGTGGCCGTCGACAATATCAGCATCAGCCCCGTGCCGGAGCCGGCGCAAGGCGGCATGCTGCTGGCTGGGCTGGCGGGCATGGCCGCGCTGGCACGGCGTCGCGCCCGCCGGTGACGGGCCGCCGCCTTCCGTTAAGCGGACACAACTGGTGACGATTGCGCGACAAAGGGACGCAAGGTCGCGGCAGCCTTGAGACGGTCGAGGTCGCTATAATGCGGCCTTTCCGTTACCCGGCAGCTGACATGACCGCATCGATTACCTCGTCCGACGGGCGTCCCGCCTGTGTCCTGTTGCACAGTTCGATGAGTTCACGCAGCCAGTGGAACGCGCTGGCTGCGCAGCAGGAGAGTACGTTGCGCTGCGTCGCCGTCGATCTGCTGGGCTACGGCAAGGCCCGTTCCCGACGGCCGCGCAGCAGCAGCGCTTCTCGCTGGCGCATGAAGTGGAGGCAGTACTGGCCGCGCTGGCGGATGAGATCGCGCCGGACGAACCGTTCCACCTGGTCGGCCACTCGTATGGCGGCGCCACGGCGCTGCGCCTGGCGCGCCGGCTGCTTGATACCGGGCGTATCCTGTCGCTGACGTTGTTCGAGCCGGTGGCGTTTCACCTGCTGGCGCCAGGCGACCATGCCCGTATCGACATCGAAAAAATCATCGCCTGCATCGAGGCGGCGGCCACGCCCCGCGACGGCGCCGCCGCGTTCATCGATTACTGGAACGGTCCCGGCGCGTTTGCCGCACTGCCCGTCCCGATGCAGGAGCGCTTCACCGCGCAAATCGCCAAGGTGCGGCTGGATTTCGTTGCGCTGATGTCGGAACCTGCCACCTTGGCCGACATGGCGGCGCTGGACATTCCGACGCTCGTGCTGTTCGGCGCGCAGGGGCCGATGTCGACCCGCACGGTCGCCGAGGAACTGGCCGCCGCCCTGCCCCGCGCGGCCTTGCACCGCACACCGGGCGGCCACATGGCGCCGATCACGCACGCGGCGGACGTCAATCGCGCCATCGCCGCGTTCATTGCCACATCCATCGCCACCGCCCTGGAGTAGACCCATCGCCATCGTCACGCGCACACTGAGCCCCGGCGAAATCCACTGGTGCCGGCGCCTGTTCGGCGGCGCCATCGATTACGAGCGGGTGCGCGTCCACGGCGGCAGCTATTTCTGGTTCGGCCTGCAGCGGCGCCACGTGGCCGTCGCCCCGGACGGCGAGATCTGGTTCAACCCGGAAGACTTCAGCGCGGATTTCTCGCGCGAGCATGCGTGGCGGCTGCTGTGGTTCATCCACGAGATGACGCACGTGTGGCAGTACCAGCTGGGTTATCCCGTCAAATGGCGCGGCGCGCTGCGCATCGGCTTGCCGTATGCGTACGAGCTGGCGCCGCACAGGCGGCTGGGCGACTTCAATATGGAGGCGCAGGGCGACCTGCTGGCCGATTATTTTGCGCTGCGCTTCCTGCTCGCCCCGGGGGCGATGCGCCAGCGCCGCTACGGCGACGCGCTGGCGCTGTACGACTGCGTGCTGCAGGACTTCCTGCGCGCACCGGGCGACCGTGCGAACCTGCCCCGTTCCGCCTTCAGTCGCCCGTTCGGTGCTCGTCGAGCCACTTGACCAGCGCGTCGGACGTCAGCGGCTTGCTGTACAGGTAGCCCTGCCCTTTATCGCAGCGCAATGCGCGCACGACTTCGGCCTGCGCCACCGTCTCGATGCCTTCGGCCACGGTGCTCATGCCCAGGCTTTGCGCCACCTTCACCGTCGCCTCGATCAGTACCCGATGGTGCTCGCTGCTCTCGCTCTGGCTGACGAACGAGCGGTCGATCTTGACCGTGTCGACGGGCAGGAGGTGCAGGCTGGCAAGCGAGGAGTAACCCGTGCCGAAATCGTCCAGCGCCAGCGTCAGACCCAGCGCCTTCAGCTCGTGCAGGCGCTGCTGGATCTGCGCGTCCTGCGCGGCCAGGCTTTCCGTCACTTCCAGCTGAAGGTGGTGCGGCGATACGTCCGCCTCGGTCAGGATGCGGGCGACGGTCGCGCTCCAGCCGGGCTGGCCCAGCTGCGCCCGCGACAGGTTGACGGCCAGCAGACGCGGTGCGGCGTCTCCCAGTGTCCGCTGCCACCCGCGGAAGTCCTGGCACGCCTGCTCCAGCACGAAGTCGCCCAGCGCGCCGATCAGGCCGCACTCCTCGGCGATGCCGATGAATTCGAACGGCGGTACGACGCCGCGCACCGGGTGCTGCCAGCGCACCAGCGCCTCGACGCCGGCCGAATAGTCGGTGCTGCCGTCGGCGCGCAGTGCCACCACGGGCTGGTACATCACAAAGAGCTGGTTTTCCTGCAGGGCAAGGCGCAGGTCGGCCTCGATATCGCTGCGCCGTGCGGCCCGTTCACGCATCGCCTGGGCAAAACGCACGTGCCGGCCGCCGCCCGTGCGCTTGGCTTCCACCATGGCGATACTGGCATCGCGCAGCAGTTCGTCCGGTTCCTGCGGCGCGGCGCCGCCCCACGCGATGCCGACACTGACGTTGCAGACCACGTCGTGTCCCTGCACCGTATAGCCCCGGCCGATGGCGCCGATCAGGCGTGCCGCCACGCTTTCCGCGTCCTCCGGGCGGCGCAGGCCGTCCAGCACGACGATGAATTCGTCGCCGCCCACGCGCGCGGCCAGTTGGCCGCCAAGGCCGATGCGGTCGCTGGGCGGACGCAGCACGGTGCGGATGCGGTCGGCGATCATGATCAGCAGCTGGTCGCCGGCACTCTGGCCCAGCGCGTCGTTGACCTGGCGGAAGCGGTCGCAGTTCATGAACAGCACCGCGAAGCCGCTGCCGTCGTCGGGCTGCTGCGCCCCCTGGATCAGGCGCAGTTGCTCCAGCACGGCGCTGCGGTTCGGCATACGCGTCAGCGCATCGGTGCGCGCCTCGCTGGACAGGCGATGCGCCATGCGCTCCTGCTCGCGCTGCGTCTCCAGCGTGATGTCGGTAACGGCCACCATCAGCCGCGCGTCATCGAGTTTGAGCACGCTCAAGGACAGCACCTGGGCGCCGTCGGTGCCGTCCAGATCCACGCGCAGCCCTTCGCAAACAACGCCGGAGGCCGGTGCAAACGCCGTCACCATGACGCGCAGGCGCGGCACGACGGGATCGAAGACGGCAAAGAGGTTTTCCAGTCCTGTCTCGCGCGCCAGCGGCATCAGCAGCTGCGACGACATCGGGTTCAGCATCTCGATAGTGCCGTCGAGCGTCGTCTGCACCAGCCCGATCGGGGTGCGGTAAAGGAACTGGATCAGGGCCTCGTAGGCGCTGTCTTCAACGGCCATCGCCGGCCTCCTGCTGCGGTTGATGGACGACGCGGTTGCGTCCCTGCGCCACGGCGTGCGCCAGCGCCTCGTCGGCTTGACGCAGCAGCGCTTCGACATCCGTCAGCCCGTCCGGCATGGCCGCGACGCCCGCACTGACGGTGTAATGCACCGTGCGGCCATCCACTTCCACGACTTCCTGCTGGACGCCGGCGCGCAGCCGTTCGGCCACCTGCGCGGCGGCCGCCAGGTTCGTTGCCGGCAGCAGCACACCGAAGCGGGCATCGCCGACGCGCGCGATCACGTCCGCGCCGCGAAACGCCGTCTGCAACGCATAGGTCAGGGCGCACAACAGGGCGTCGCCGGCGGCACTGCCGTAACGGCCCACGACGTCGTCGAAATGGTCGGCATCGACCAGGATCATCGATGTGGGGCGCGGCTGCCGGTGGTGCCGGGCCATTTCCAGTTGCGCCGCTTCGAAGAACGCGCGCCGGTTGGCCAGGCCCGTCAGCGCATCCGTCAGCAGCGGCGAAATCGTTGCGCCACCGTCGCACGCCGTCAGGTCGCGCAGCACCAGGCAGTAGGTGCGCTCCGTATCGCCTTCGGCGGCGGGCACCGGCGCAACGATGGAACTGCCGCGGAAACTGCTGCCGTCGGCGCGCCGGTACAGCCCTTCGTCGAAGCTCCAGCCCTGGTTGTCGGCATCGCGCAGGCGGTCCGCTGGCGCGCCGTCGTTGCCCAGCAGCACGGCATAGGACTGGCCGACGACCGCTTCGGAGTGGGCCGTGATGCGGCCGATGCTGTCGTGCCAGCGGTCGATGCGTCCGGCGCCATCCAGGGTGGCCAGCGCGTAGTCGGTGCTGCCGGCCAGCAGCGCATTGAGCCACGCGTCGCTGCGGCGCAGCTGGCGCTCGCGCCGCACCTGCTGCGTGATATCGGACAGGACGGCCATCAGCCGCCGCGCATCCAGTTTCACCAGCGACAACGCGAGGATTTCCGGGCCGGTGCCGCCGCCCGCGTGCAGGTGCAGGCGCAGGCCGTCGCAGATCATGCCGCGCGGTGCACCGAAGGCGGCAACCAGCGTGCGCAGCTCCGGCGCGACGTCGCGCAGCGTGTCGAACAGGTTGTTCAGGCAGCCGTCGTGCGCCAGCGGCATGAGCAGCTGGGCCGAGACGGCATTGATCATGACGACGTCGCCCCCGGGCGCGAGCTGCACCAGCCCGACCGGGGCCAGGTACAGGAACTGCATCAGCGCTTCATGCTCGGCGGCGATATCGGCCCCGGCGTCGCGTGCGAGCTCTGTCACAGCCGCCGCTGCACAAGGACATACCGCAACGGCGCACCGGGCAGTGCCAGCAGGCGCAGCAGTACTTTGACCGGCTTCATCCGCAGCGTCAGGACGTAGCCGATCGTCTCGTCCAGCACCGTGCCGTCCGCCGCCGCGTCCTCGAAACGCTGGGCCACCAGAAAATTGTTCATGCAGGGCGCCACCGTGGTAAACAGCGGCAGCCCCAGGACACTGGCAGGCGACAGGCCGGCAGCCTGCGACTCGAAGCGGTTGTAGCGGCGCACCACGGTATCGGCGTCGAAGCCGATAATGCCAAAGTCCAGCGTGTCGAGCTCGTCCGCGCTGGCGGCTGCCAGGGCGCGAGCGAGGTCGGGCTGGTCAAAAGTAAGTGCACTCATGAAACGCTCCACGTTGACTGCCTATTGTCGTCAAGAAACTAATGCTGACATGAGGGAACCCACATGTCAATGCGCACACGATGGTAACGCTGCGACGATCTTACACGGGACTGCGCCGGACCGACGCCCGCTCCACTGCGGTCGCTATCCCGACTGCCTGGCGCGGCGGGGAACGGGCTGTACCCGGCGTGGGTCTGTTGCGTTTTTGCGCCAGAAAAGTTGCCTAAATTCAAACGCGCGCCCGTCGAGGAGGGCTTTATATATGATCAACGCTCACGCCGTATCGTTTCAACCCGCTTATAAAAGGAAAATACCATGGCAATGATGAAGACGATGTTCGCAGCAGCATTCTGCGTCGCACTGGCCGCCTGCAGCACCACCGATTCGACCAGTGGCGCAAGCGACAGCTCCTCGATGGGCTCCAGCGCAACGAGCGGCAGCACCGGGTCGGCAGGCTCGGCAGGCGCCTCCGGCACCACGGGCAGCACCGGCGCCGCTTCCGGCCAGTCGGGCACCAATTCGTCCACCACCGGCACGCCAGGCAATTCGCCATCGAACCCAAGCAATGCGGACGACTCGTCCGTCAAGCGCTGATCGGCTCTGGCCGCAGAACGATGGCCCGCTTCGGCGGGCTATTTTTTTGCCTGCCATAGCGGCTGGCTTCCCTCACAGCCGGACCGCGTCGGCGTGTGCATACCGAGCTTCGCGAAGCGTCGCCGCAACCACCGCAGCGTAAACGTCCACCTTGGATCCGGCCGTGGTTGCGTGCCGGCCGGTCGTTTCTCGAATGGCGCTCGACGCCCGTTCCGAACTTTTTTGCTGGACCGTTGTCTTACCCGTTATCGCGACAATTCGGGAGCGGGCCATGAAAGCTGAACATGCGGGCGATCGACGTGACACGGCAGGACGAACTCTGCTGGATTTTTCGGGACTGCACAGCGAACAGCTGCGCGCTCTGCTGGACAGCGATACCGAGCTGGCACAATGCCTGCGCGCGCTGGAAGAGCGGGGCCAGCGTCTGACCCATTGTCCCCACTGCCATGGCGACCGGCTGTACCGGCACGGCGTCACGCGCGGCCTGCAGCGCTACCGCTGCAGGCATTGCGGCCGTACCTGCAACGCGCTGACGAACACGCCGCTGGCCCACCTGCGGCTGCGCGGCAAATGGCTGCCGTTCCTCGAGTGCGCCTTGCGATCGATGACGGTGCGCGGTTCCGCTGCCACCGTCGGCATCCATCGCAACACGAGCTTTCGCTGGCGGCACCGCTTCCAGGCGCAGCAGCCGCCGGACACAGGCGTCGGCCAGGTGTAATGGCGGCAAGCGCCGCCATTACACCACAACACGAGCTACCTATGGCGTCACCGCTTTCAACCACCCGCCGCCCGGCGCGGGTGGCGGCACGCGTGTCGTGGCTTGTCCGCCCGGGGGCACAGGCTTGGCAAAAGGCCTATCTACCGGCCGTGGCTGCGGCGCGCGCCCTGCCCTCACCAAGCCCGCATTTGTTGCGCGCACGCGTCACTTATAGGTTGTTCATCAATGTTCAATTGACCAGGTAACTTGCAAACCGCTACCTTCTATGGAGGCGTGTGGCAACGCGCCTGTCGCAGCGGCCGGCATCCTGCTCCGAGCACTGCCCGCAGCGGCTGTGCGACAGATGGCGGCACTGGCATATCGGGACAATATCGAGCAATGAGTTGGGTGGGACGGGCGGCGTCATCCCGCAGGACATCGAGGACGTCCAGGGCCGCTCGATCCGCGTTAGCCCGTAGTACCGTTTCAAGTGATGGTCGGGCCGTAAGACAGCCCGGCGGGAAGGCGGTTTTTGCAGACTGCCTTTCCCGCCTTATGGCCGGCGGCTGTTCGCGCAAGCAAGCAGCCGCCGGCGTTTTTTCGATCTGAACTACAGCACACGTCCGGCCGGCATCGCCCCTCGCCGCGTTACGCGGTCCGGCAGCGACCGCGTCAGTCCGCGCCACTCGAGCCCGGCAAACAGTAGCACGGCTGCGGCCTGCGCAGCAATATACAGCGCTCCCGGCAGCGTGACGGTCACAGCCCCGGTCAGCGGCAACAGCAGGCTGAGCGCGACCCAGCCGAGATTACCGGCAATCACAAATCGCACCAGCGCCGGCCATAGCGCGCCAGAGCGTGCCAGTACCGCCAGCGCCAGCGCATAGACGAGCAGGAACAGCCCGGTGCCGGTGAGCAGCGCTGGCGGCAGGCCCAGCGCTGCGTGCAGCGGGCCGGGTAGCATAAGTTGCAGCACGGCGATAGCGCCGCTGCCGGCGGCGTCGAGCAGCAGTGCCCGTTTCAGCAGGCTGGATGGGGCAACGGTGTGCATGGCGTTCTCCTTTTGGCGGCTTGGGTGGTGCCAGTGTCCGACACCGCCTCGCCTGCGCCAATTACGCGCCAGGTAAGCGATGGCGGTAAGCGGCGCGCAGGCGCGAAGGCGTTTGCCTTGCCAGGGGTTTTGTGACAGACTGGGTGCTCATCACGTCACAATCGCCTGCTCCAACAGCGTGCTGCCGCTGCAGATGCTCCCGATGTTCCCGATACGCCTGTTTCGCTCATTCAGACATTGCCGCTTCATCGCCGCCTGCGCCGTCATGACGCTGCTGACAGCGCTGCCTCTGCAGGCGCGGGGCCAGGATCTCGTCGGCCTGATCAACGCTTATCGCGCCGCGCCGCCACCGTGCGACGGTGAACGCGCCGCGCCGCTGCCGGCACTCGACGCCCCGCCGGCGATGGCGCGCGTGCGTATTGGCGCGGGCACCTTCCTGGAGCTGGCGCTGGAGCAGGCCGGCTATCCGGTCGAGCACGCGGAGGCCGTGTACCTGTCCAACGTGTCGGATGCCCCGGCCGCGATGGCACTGCTGCGGCTGAACTTCTGCGAGAAACTGCTGAGCACCGATTTCGCGGCGGCCGGCGCCGTGCGTACGGGCGACGACTGGATCGTCCTGTTTGCCCGCCCGCTGCACGAGGTGCCCCTGCCGGACCCGACCGTGCTGGACGCGGAAGTGCTGGCGGCCGTCAACGCGGCGCGGGCGGCGCCCCGCAACTGTGGCGAGCAGCATTTCGACGCCGCCCCGCCGCTGCGCTGGAACGACGCGCTGACCAAAGCGGCGCTGGCGCACAGCAGCGACATGGCCACGCACCGCTATTTCAGCCATACGGAAAGGAACGGCAGCGTGGTGGACGACCGCGCCACGCGGGCCGGGTATGCATGGCAGCGGATCGGCGAGAACATCGCCGCCGGGCAGAAGTCCGTGGCCGAAGCCGTGGCCAGCTGGCTCGACAGCCCCGGCCACTGCGCCAACATCATGAATCCCGGCTTCGAGGAGATGGGACTGGCGTACGCCGTCAATCCGCTACGGGGCCGTGTCTACTGGACCCAGGTGCTGGGGCGCGGCCGCTGACACGACCGGGTGCGCCTGCCGCCGCAGCCTTATAATCCGGTTGGGGGTTCGGCGCGACGGCGCCCATTCGTGGGGACAGCGGAAGGTGCGGGTGTGAGAAAACATAACGACAACGACGAAACAACGGCACAGCAAGAACAGCCGGGCAAGAAAGGGGGGCGCCGCACCCTGACGCGCCTGGACTGGATCGACGCGGCGACGGAAATCCTTGTCAGCAAAAGCGTCGATGCGATCCATCCCGCCACGCTGGCGCGCGATCTGGGCATCACGATCGGCAGCTTTTATTACCACTTCAAGGACCGCAACGACCTGCTGGCCAGCGTGCTGCGCCAGTGGCACGAGCGCACGACGGCCCAGGTGATGCATGAATACGCGGGCATGCCCATTGACGAACTGGCGTATGAGCTCATGGCGCTGCCATTGCACGGCCTGACTGCCCGCCACGCGGCCATGGTGGAATTCGCCATCCGTGGATGGGCCCGGCGCGACGATATGGCACGCCAGGCCGTGCTGGAAGTGGATCAGCAACGGCTCGGCCTGTACACGGACGCGCTGCGCAACAGCGGCTTTTCGAAAACGGAAGCGGAGAACCGGGCGTTCCTGATCTACAGCTTCCAGATGTCGCAAGCGCTGCTGTGGGACGTGAATGACGAAAAGGCCCGCAAGCGGCAGCTCAATTTCGCCCGCAAGTTGTTCCTGCAGCCGCTCGACGGCAGCGCCAGGCCAGCAACGTAAGGCGCGTAAAGGCGGGCGAGCCCGCCTCCCCGTTTAGAACAGGTGCCGGATGCCGACGCTGACGATGCTCGTGCGCGCGTCGGTGTTCTGGCCAGCGCCCGAGAACAGCGGCACTTCCTGCGCGCCCAGCGGCACCAGCAGCGCGCCGGGACCGCCCGCGATCGGCAGCGGCGTGACGGTGCCGCGCACGATGTTGCCGCGGTCGTCGTCGACAAAGCCGATACGGCTGTAGACAGCCGTGCGCTTCGAGAAGTTGTAGTCGGCCCCCAACATGACACCCGAGTCCTTGCCACGCGTGAAGTTCTTGAACCGGCTCTGCATGTATTGCACCCCCAGCTCGAACGCGCCAAATGCCTGCTTGACACCGACCGAGGCCGTCTGCACTTTCGGGTCCAGCGGCCCCACGTTGTCGTATTTGCCGACGTGGAAGTTGGCGACGATCATCGTGTCCGTCGGCGCCTTGTATTTCGCACCGATCATGGCGCCGGTGTAGGTGTCGAGCGCATACAGCGGAACGAACGTGCCGCCGTTGGCGGCGGACGCCACGCCGACTTGCGCCCCGCGGAAGTCGTTGCGGTGGTAGGTGGCAATCACGGAGAACGGCGTACCGTTGTAGGCCAGCAGCGCGCCCTGCGCCCTGCCCCGGTCGTCCGGCGACTCGGCGCCTGCCGTCAGGCCGCCGATGATCTGGCCCGTCGCCGCATTGGCCGCCGGCGTGGCGCTGGTGGCGCTGGCACGGGCCGCACTGATGCGGTTGGAGACGCCAGCGTTGGTGGAATACGACAGCACGCCCAGCCACGGCCCCTTGCGCACGAGGAACGATGCCATATTGTCCTGGTACGTCTGCAGCGTGTTGACGACCAGGCCCGCCCCCATCAGGTCGGTGCCGCCCAGGCGCTCCGTCGTGGCGAGGTAGTAGCCGATCAGCATTGGCGAGGCCTGCCGGCCCAGCCGCACTTCGCCTACCGGCGTGGTCAGGCTGACGAATGCCTGACGGCCGAACAGACGGCCGTCGTTGGACAGCACGCCGCCGTCGGCCTGGATCCCGCCTTCCAGCGTAAAGCCGCCTTTCCAGCCGCCCCCCAGGTCTTCCGTGCCCTTGAAGCCGAAGTGGCTCTGCGCGGAAAGTGACGGCGCCATCCGGTTGGTGCGGGTCTCCGGCGACGCCATTGCGTTCGGCACGGGCGTCGTGCCGGACATGCCGAACAGCGTGCCCTGCACATTGCCCTCCCCCTTGCGGACCTGGTCGACACCCACGTCCAGCAGGCCGTAGACGGTGACCGAGGACTGCGCCCAGGCCGCGCCGCAGGCCAGTGACAAGGCCGACAAGGCCAGGGCCCGCCGTGCCATCGGCACCATCGGCATCGTTGCCGCTGCGCGTTTCACTGCTTGTGTTTCTGCTTGTGTTCCTGCTTGATCCACTGCTTGCTTCATGAGTCTCCTCCGTCGTTTTATATGAGTGCAGGTGAAATCGTTGCGGCCGCTCGCGCGGCCGGCGGTCAGGCTAGGCTGATGCTCTGGTACGGCCGGGGCCGTGAATAGGGATTGCGCCATCGGGGGCAGCCAGGCGGGCGCCGGTGGCGCCGGCGAGGGGTGGCATCTTACTGCGCATGCTTGTCTCCGTTGTAATCGACGCGGGTCGATACTGCTCTGACGACTGGCCCGCTGGCGCGGACCGTCACGTGGGCGGTCATTGCCGCGCCATCGTTATCGGTACTGCATTGCGGCTCGGGCGCCGGTCAGCCCCTGGCCGCATACGCGGATCGTGTTGCCGGTAATGCCAACGCAAAGGCTACCAGCCCGGCCACGTCGCGCGGCTGCCAGCCCTGCCGCAGCGAAGGTGCCGGCGCGCCAGCTCGCACGGCAAGCCGACCGCCGTTGCCAGCCACGAGGATACCGGGCTTTTATGTAATTTCACTAACAGGCCTGACATCGATAGCGGTCTTCCAGTCGAGATGGTGGACATGCGGACCTGGCAGGGCCCGGGCGACAGTTCCCGAACTCAACGGTTGTTAACGATCCTAGCACGGCGTTGCGACCGTCTCAATAGCACACCCTATGTTTGGGCATATATACAACTATGTTGGTCGCCTGGGAGCATTGGCCTTGCGGCAGCACTACCGATCGCCACGCACGGCAGCGCTGTCGATCGCCCACACGTGTACCGGACACGCCGTTATGCCAACCACGGCCGAGAGTTTCGGTTCGACGTGCGGCGAACCGAATACGCTGAATATGGGATGCAATATGACCTATGGCGCCCGCGGCGGGCCATGAATCTGGCAATACCGTCGCGGTAATTACGTCAACCCGGTGGTCAGTGGATGGTCCGGCGCCGCCTGCACCGGCACTGTCGGCCAGACATTCAACGGGCCGCGCCTTAACGACACCAATATCGTACCGCTGTGCACGACGATCGATTGCTGAGGAACGCCGGCAATGCACCCGCTGCATTGTCCGGCCAGCTGGCGGAAGGGCCTCATATTGGGGTTAATGCCGTTGAATTATCCTGTTTTCGAAAGGGCGCTGTCGGCGGCTGATGAGATCCGGGGTCGGACCCGGCGGGTCTGACCCCGGCCCTTCTCAACCGCCACCACAATTTCAACACCTTCACTCAACGGTATTTCTCTTACCGGGTTCTTTTTTGCGCCATTCCTCGCGGCCTGTTCGCCGAGCGCCGCGCATGGAAGAGTTACATTTTTCGCCGCGCCGTATTCTGGCTTGAACAAGCTTAATCCTGGTCAGAGGCCACGCATAAGTCACTGATTCTTATCAGATTCCTAAATTCTGCTGATGACCACGCGGGAGGCAGCCGCAGCTTATAGATGAGCAGCGGTAAAGCCGGAAGCCCTACATAATCGCGACAAATCCTACCCAATCGATGACGAAAAGCGGATGAACTGGCCGCCGGATACTCCTACGATTGAAACCGGTAAGCGATGAACGAGAGACGAAGATCTTTCGTTCCAAAAAATGCTTGCACGGGGAATCTTTTCGAGCCAACACGATCAAGCGTGACGGCATCATTAATCAGGGAGGAAATATGTCGGATATGTTGAGGAAAACCGTTTTGATGGCAGCTGGTGTCGCACTGGTGCAAATGAGCACGGTGGCCATTGCCCAAACGAAAACCACGACGGATAAAACTGTCGCGGTCAAGGCCGAAACCAATATGGCACGCGGCATCGCAGGTCCATTGACGATGACGCGCGAACAGCGTCTCGCCGCGAAACCTGTGGACTGGAAAGCCGCGACCGGCGTGCAGAAGCAGTCGGCAATGTCGGCTGACGACAAGGCGGCGCTGCAGGGCGCGAAGGCGGAACTGAGCGATGGCGGCGCGCCCAATTCGAGCGCGGATGACGAAGCGCGACGCGACTTTTCCGAAGAGTGGAAAGCCATGGATCAACAGGATCGTTAATCACATCAATCAAAGGAGTCACAAAATGATCACGAAACCTATCCTGGGCCAGCCACTGTTCCGCGCCAGCGTTGTTGCCGTCTGCATGGGCCTGTCGGCGCAAGCCTATGCCGGCACGCCGGACGTCTACACCCAATATCAGGAGACCGGCAATCCGAACACGCCACGCGCTATCGGCAAGCTGTTCAGCAACAGCGGCACCTGCTCCGCCTCTGTCATCAGCGGCAATAACATCATCGTGACGGCGGCGCACTGCTGCTATAACCGCGGCACCGGCGCCTGGGCGTACGGCTGGTCGTTTGCGCCGGCGTACAACAACGGCAGCGCACCCTACGGCATGTTCCCATGGGTCCAGGCCCGCGTTCCGGCCAGCTGGATCAACAACGGCGATACCGCATCCGACATCTGCCTGATTCAGCTTGGAAACAATACGGCAGGCCGTCCCGTGACGTACTACACCGGCTGGCTGGGCCGTTCGTGGGATTGGGGCACGACGCAGAGCCACCACTCGCTCGGCTATCCCGGCAACATCGGCAGCGGACAGACCCTGCAGCTGTGCGCGTCCGAAAGCTTCGGCGCCAGCGCGGCGTGCGGCGGCGCCGCCGTGCTGAACACGGGCTGCAACATGACGTACGGTTCCAGCGGCGGCCCATGGATCCGCCAGTACCGCAACGGCAACTACGTCAACTCCGTGGTGCACGGCTACCAGAGCGCTGCCTGCACGGGCACGTTCGGCCAGACGTACAACGGCCCGCGCTTCACCAGCAGCAATATCGTGCCACTGTGCACGGCGCAAGGTTGCTGATGCGCAGATTGGCGCTGGCGCGCCTCTGGTTGATACGCTTGCGCCGGCCGGGGCTCCCTTGGGAGCCCTTTTCTACGTCGGCGGCTCCATTGCATCGACACAATATGGCCGCTCGCGATAGTCGAAATAGTCAAAGTCGGCATGCAGAGCGCTGCCCGACATGTCCTGGCAGGCCATTCCGACAAACGCGCCCGTGAAGTTCGGCTGGCCGGGGGCGTTGGCTTCGTCGGACAGGATGCTGGCATCGAACTGCTGCGCCAGCCTCTGCCAGTCGCCCCCGGGAAGACGGTAAGCGAACAGCAGGCGTTCTTCGTCCACCTCGACACGCAGCTGCACGGGCACGCCGGACGGCAGCGGGATCGGTGCCGTAAACGTATCCGTCTGCACGTGGTTTGGCAGGCTGCTCATCACGCGCAGATGTTTGCCGAGCGTTTCGTCGTGCGTGATGTAGAGATAATGGAATTTGCTGGCGTTGTAGTAGCAGACCAGCCCCGCCTGCTGCTGGAAGTGCTCGGGCTCGAAATCCACGACGGTGCCGGCGCTGTAGCAATGCGCCTGCTGGCGGCGCGCGACCAGTGCCTGGCGATACTGGCTGCCAATGCTTTCGCGGCCGACCAGGCGCAGGTAACCAGGTCGCGCCCTCAGGCTGAACAGCTCTTCCGGCCATGGTGTGCGCAGCCACTGGAAATCCACCGGCAGCATTGGCGCATCGAAGTCTTCCCGCTCCGGCGCGGACGGGAACGGATGCTCGGGCAAGCCCGGCGCCAGCGCCTGAAGCTGCGGCGCCGTCTTGCGCAGCCAGCCATCGTCGCCCCACTCGACCGGCTGGACCGCCGTCTCGCGTCCCAATGTGCACGCGCCGCGATTGCGCAGCGGACGGCCGCACAGGTACACCATGTACGTGCGGCCGTCCGGCGTCTCGACCAGGTCCGCGTGGCCTGCGCGCTGCAATGGCGCATCGGGACGATTGCGGGCGGTAAGAATGGTTTGCTCGGGATGCAGTTCATAGGGACCGTGCAGATGGCGCGAGCGTGCCATCGTCACCCCGTGGTTCCAGCCCGTGCCGCCTTCGGCCGTGAGGAGGTAATACCAGCCGTCCCGTCGGTACAGATGCGGCGCTTCCGTCAGCCCGTGCGCCGTGCCCTGGAAGATATTCTGGCGCTGGCCGACCAGCCGGCGCTCCGCCACGGAGTATTCCTGCAGGACGATCCCGGCGAAGCGGTTGCCGCCGGGGCGGTGGTCCCACAGCTGGTTGAGCAGGTATTTGCGGCCGTCGTCGTCATGGAACAGCGACGGATCGAAGCCGCTGCTGTTCAGGTGTACCGGATCGGACCATGGCCCGTCGATCGCCGGGCTGGTGACGAGGTAGTTGTGAAAGTCGCGCAGCGAAGCGCTGCCCGTGGCACCGCCGGTGGACGTGCAGCCGTAGCGCTTGACGTCCGTGTAGATCAGCCAGAACAGGCCGTCCGCATGCGTCAGGCACGGCGCCCACACGCCGCACGAATCCGGGACACCCAGCATATCGAGCTGGCTGGGGCGCGTGAGGGGCCGCGTCAGCAGACGCCAGTTCATCAGGTCGCGCGAGTGGTGGATCTGCACGCCGGGATACCACTCGAAGGTCGACGTGGCGATGTAGTAATCGTCGCCCACGCGGACGATGGACGGGTCGGGATTGAAACCGCGCAGGATGGGGTTCTGGATCATTTTGTATCGGCAGGTTGGGGTTCGCGCACGAGGGTCCACAGCAGCACAGCGGCCACGAGATCGAGCACGGCCAGGCTGACAAAGAATGGCGTGTAGCCGACACTGGCCATCAGGCCGCCGATCAGCAGCGAGAAGATCAGCAGGCCCAGGTTGCCGAAGGTGCCGCACATGCCGGCAACCGTCGCCACCTCGTTGCGCCTGAAAAGGTCGGACGACATCGTGATGACGGTCACGGACAGCGTCTGGTGCGCAAAACCGGCGAGGCTGAGCAAGGCGATGGCCGCATACGGGCTGTCGACAAAGCCGACAAAGGCGACGCCCATCATCATGCAGGCGCCCAGCGTGAACGCACCGCGGCGCGCATCGATCAGCCGTACGCCACGCTTCTGCAACGCCAGCACGACGACGGGTCCGAACAGGCATCCCAGATCGGCCGCCAGGAAAGGCAGCCACGCAAACATGGCGATCTGCGCCAGGTCGAAGTGACGCACAGTCGTCAGGTACAGCGGGACCCAGAACGACAGCGTGCCCCACGCCGGATCGGCCAGGAAGCGCGGCAACGCGATGCCCCAGAAATTGCGCATTTTAAGCACGCTGAGGATGGACGGGCGGGTGCCGTCGCCCTGCAGATGCGCCTCCTGCCCGGCCGTGATATGCCGCGCCTCATCAAGCGACAGCCGCCGGTGTTTCTTCGGCGCGTCATACAGCAGCAGCCACGCCGCGACCCAGATCAGACCGAGCGCCCCCGTGATGACGAACGCCGACTGCCAGTTGTAGTACAGGATGGCCCACACGACCAGCGGCGGCGCCAGCATCGACCCGAACGACGCGCCCACGTTGTAGATCCCGCCCGCCATGCCCCGCTCCCTGGCGGGAAACCACTCCGACACCGCCTTCATCCCGGCGGGATTCGCCGAGCCTTCGGCCAGTCCCAGCGCACCGCGCAGCACCGCCAGCATCTGCCAGTTCGTCGCCAGGCCGTGCAGCATGCAGATGATCGACCAGGCGGTGGCGAAGATGGCGAAGCCCAGTTTCAGGCCGATCACGTCAAGCAGGTAGCCGCACAGCGGTTGCAGCATGATCGTCGCCTGGAAGGCTGCCGTGATGTATGAGTATTCCTGGGTGGTTATCTGGAGCTCTTGCAGCAGCGTGGGGGCCGCTACTGCCAGGGTGCTGCGGGTGAGGTAGTTGATGACTGCGCCTAGCATGATCAGGGTGATCATTTGCCAGCGGAGGGTGTTGGCTAGGAATTTTGGCATGGTAGCGCAATCATTAAGGTTGCGTGACATTAGCACAGTTATTTGCGGACAGGTTGGGGTCTCCACGGCCGCATGCGTCGATAAAGTAATGCTGCGCCGGCATCTCTCTCTCTGCGGGCCTTGGCTCGGGTGGAGGCACTGACCGAAAATGTCTTCCGTAGCACACGCCAGCGAGCGAAATTGCTCACAAGTGTATTATTATCAATATATAATCGTCGGCGGCTGGGAGGATTCGTTATCGTCTCGGCGATTGGAGCTTACGACGTTCCGTCCAGGCATACCCCATTTTCCGCTCACTTTTGCTTAGTCTTGGTGTGGTCGCAGACTAGACTCAGAGCGTTCGCCTTCCTAAATTATGGAGAACCCATGTTAATAAAGACCGCAGCCGCAGTATCGCTGTCTGTGCTGTCGATGAGCTGTTACGCCGGTATAAATTCCTTTACTTCCAACGGCCGGGCCGATGGTCTGCCAACGGTGGTACCAAAGCAGTCGATAAAACTGGAGTGGTCCGTTACGCCTGGCGTAAGCGTCACTCTGGACGGAGCGCCAGTCACGGGATCCTTAGTAAGTGTGATCGTACCTGAGCAAGGTTCGGCATTGGCGGTTACCTACACTTTGCGGACGTCCGATGGGGGTGTGAAGACGCTGAATTTCCGGTACGGAAGTGCGCTGACCGGGGAGTTTATCAAGGAACGGTACACGGCGGGCTGCGACCCCAGAGAGCCGGTTCCGACACACTATTATCCACGGGTCGAACCTCGGCATTGCGCGACGGTACGGGTCGAGCATCCGGTATTTGTCTGGCCGCAAGCCGACAGTTTAAAAGAATACAGCATGTCGTTCACGCTGGTCGATCCCGACGGCAATAAGATCGTGGACCGCCAATCCGTGTCCATACCGCGGCTCTTGCTGGACCAGCCGCTGACAAAAACGGGGGTATACACCTGGACAGTGGTATTTGCCAGAGCAGGATACGGTGACCGGACCCAAACCCGAAAATTCGAGTATTTGGGCGCTGAGCTGGACAGTTATCCCAGCGCCGCGACTGTTACCGCAACTGTTCGCCAAAAACAGCATCCGCGTATTGTGCCGCGCGAGAATAACGGTACCCCGGTCAGCTTCACGACTATTAGAAGCAAATTGGGAGGCGGGCATTTAGAGACCCTTTATGACCGCCTGCTCACCACTGCCTTGGCGGAGAAAGATATATCCACCTTACCGCCCGAACCTAATACAGGAATGAGTGGCACAGGCAGGACTAACGCAACCATAACAGCGACAAGGCCGTTGGAACGCATCGCCATCGCCGCCGTCATCACCAAAGACTCGACATATCGCGACGCTGCTCTGAAGCGGATGTTGGCGATGGCCGCCTGGGACGTATCGGGAGACGGGCCAACCGGCGAAACCACCGAAGGAGACCAGGCCAATCGTGAGATTTACTTGACTCTGGCCCGTGCGCTGGACTTGCTTTACGCGGACATGACGGCTGCCGAGAAAAAGCAGAGCGTACCAATCGCTCAGGCAATTGTGGCAAGGATGAAGCTGGCGATTGACCACTACGACAAGAAATTTGAGCTATTACCGAACCTCCAGGAAAATCCTTACGATTCCCACGGATTGACTGGCGCGCTTTATCTTGCTGAGGCACTGATGTACACCAGCGGCATGGACCTGGATGGCTTCAAGGTCGACCCGGATGGGACAATGCTGTCGCAAGCCTGGGACCGCGCTGTTACGACACTTGCCCCATGGGGTAGCGGTGACGACAGTGCTTTCGGCAACAGTACCTATTATGGCTGGATGACCTTGGATGTTTACAGCCGCACGCTGGCTGCGTTCAAGCTGCTGGCAGACATAGATCTGGGCAATACGCCGGCACTTCACAAGTTCCATGACAATTTCATCGCATTCACGCCACGAACACGGGAGAAAGACACGCTGCTGGGTAGCCCGTTTGGCGACTCAGCGGAGAGAACCGATAACTATTATTCGTACGCCTGGAACTCTTATCGGCTATACGCGCACGTGACGGGAAAACCGATTGATGAATGGTATTACAGAGATAATTCTCCCAAGTTGGAAATCGGGGACAACACGCAACTGCGTTTCTTCAACTTCTTTATGTTCGGCCTTTCCGTGCCGCCCGGCACCGCCGAAACCCCAGAGTTACCGAATTCATATTTATTTGAAGATGCCGGACTGGTTGCAATGCATTCGGACACCGCGAACCCCGACCGCTCTAGTCTTTATTTCCGATCAAGCCGGCTAGGCACCTACAACCATAACCATGGCGACAATAATGGCTTTGCTTTTGTTTCCAAAGGCTCTCCAATTTTCATCTCCAGTGGGGAATATGGCACAGGTGACGAAAATGTTCCAAGTGAAAAAAAAGCACTGCTCCGTCGCGCTACGCGCTACAAGAACGCACTGACTTATGACGATGGGATGGGCCAGGCAGAACCAAAAGATACGACCAGATTCGGTATCCCTGAAGCTTCGATGCGAACCGTCGGCAGGCTCACAAACTACTACACGAGTGACACGGGCTGGACCGTTACTACCGGGGATGCAACTTCCGCATATCAACAACGCATCGCCGATTACCCTTTCTGGGAATCCAGGCTTAAGTCCGCGATTCGCACGGTTGCCTACAATCGGAAGCTGGGCATTGCTGTGATTTACGATTATGCGGAGAGTGATAAACCGCGTTACTGGGCCGTGAATTTCCATACACCCAGGGAAATTTCAAGGATGAAAGGGGAGCTCGGATCGGGGAAGTTCCAGGTTTTCCGTTCCAAAAAAGCGGGTGCCGTCCCAGCGGACGACGAACCCCCTTCATCGTTTGTTTGTGTTACGCAACATGGACTGGCCGGTGCGTTAGGCCCTGTCCCCTTCCCTACCCAGCGTCGAACCAGTATCACTATGAATACAAGACTAAGGCAGCGTGGACAGAATACTGGGGCATGACGGTCATACTGGAGAATTGCGCCGACAAGGATAATACGCCTGTTACCTATGGGGTCAAACAACAGATGACTGTGACGCGGGGCACTGCTGCGCTGCGTTTCGACAAAGGGACGGTTCAGATTGCCGAGTAGCTTAAGGCGCCATTGCGGCCGTATCGCTCAGGTTGCCTACGGTAGCGGACCACCCTGAATCCGGCGGAGGCGTTGTTTAACTTGCAGCGTCTTTTTAGGGTCAACTGCGCCTTTGCGGCGGTTGGTCGCAAAGGCGCGGTGGCGTTGGCGTGGCGCGTTCCGGTGGTCGCCAGCAACGTCGCGTTGATCGTTGCAGGGTTTTGGGACGCGAGGTCGCGGGCGTGGTTTTGAATGGGTTACTGCGCGCGCCCTTGGCGCGCGGCGCCGTTGGGAAGCGATTGCCCGCGCAGCGGACAATCGCTCCCCAACGACAAATGGGCGATTCGGAGAGCCCCGCGCTGGTAGGCGCGAGTCTTCGAATCCCCCGCGGAGAGCCCGCAGGGGCTCTCCTTCTCTCCGCCATGAAACAAATGTAAAAAAGCCACCCGAGGGTGGCTTTTTTACATTTGTGTTCCTGGCGGAGAGAGGGGGATTCGAACCCCCGGTAGGCTATGAACCTACACACGCTTTCCAGGCGTGCGACTTAAACCACTCATCCATCTCTCCTGCATGCTGCTGCTCCCGCCTTGCGAGAGGCGCAGATTATAGCAAGGATCGCCGTTGAGTACCAAGTTTTTTCGGTGGAACAATTATTGTCCCGTCATCGAGCGAGCTTTGCGGCGGCGGGCGACGCTGGTCAGTACGGCCAGGCCGCCCAGCAGCATGGCTGCCGTGGCGGGTTCCGGTACTGCCTGGACGTTGGTGTAGGTACCGTCGAAGCTGTACGTGACGGCCATCGCGTCCACTGTCGTGGCGCGCATCAGGTCGAGGAACGTGGCGTTGCCGGCGTAGTTGCCGAGCAGGCGGAAGGCGTAGCCTGGGGTGCCCTCGTCGTCCAGCACCGTCAGGCTGGCGCCATCGCTGACTGCCGCCAGGCCGTTGAAGGTGAGTGCGGACTGGCCCAGCACGATGGTGGCGTCGCCCGTCAGCGCCAGGCTGGCGAACGTCTGGGCGGCGGCGCCCGTCAGGTCCAGCGTGCCGCCTGCCATGACCAGCGCGCTGGCCGCGTCGATGCGGTTGGCGCCCACCAGCGTCAGGGTGGCGTCGCCGAGAAGTGTGCTGCCGGTGTAGGTGCTCTGGCCGGTCAGCGTCATGGCGCCGCTGCGCAACTCCACGCTGGCGAAGCCCGAGATCGCGCCGGCATAGGCGAACGTGTTGCCCGCGCCCGCGTCGACGATCATCGTGTTGGCCGCACCGCTGCCGCCGTCGATAGCGCCGACGATGCTCGCGTTGCCGCCATTGACGGTCACGGTGTTGACACCGCCGCCCAGCGCGATGGCCTTGCCGCTGCTGCTGCCGTCGATGGCTCCCGCGTTGTAGATAAACGTATTGTCCGCCCCGCCCTGGATCGCGGCACGTTGGGCGCCGCCGCCCTGGATGGTCGCACCGGCGTGGTTGTTGACCGTTACCGTGAAGCCGCTGGCCGCGCCGGTCGCGAAGATGGCCGCGTCGCTTTGCCCCCGAATCAGGCCACCGGCCTGGTTGACGATGGTGGTATTGCCGTACAGGCCCTCGCGTGTTCCCGCCAGCGGGCCGCTGGCGATGTCGTTGCCGGCCAGCGTGATGCCGCGGCCCACGGCGTTGCGGTTGCCTGCCGCCGTCAGGCCCTCGATGATGCCGGCGTTGACGATCTTGCCGCCGCCCGCCGAGATGCCTTCGCTGAATGCCGGGCCGCTGCCCGCATCGCTGTAGGCGTTCAGCGAGCGGATGACGCCACGGTTGGTGATATCGACCAGGCCGTCGACATCGACGCCGTCGCCATCGCCGGTCACGCCGTTGCCGAGGATCGCGCCGTCGTTGACGACCGTGACGACCTGCCGCGCATTGAAGCCATCCACGTTGATGCCCGAACCGCTGTTACCGCGGATCGTGCCGCCGCTGGCATTCGTCACCGCCAGCGTGAACGCCACGCCCGCGGACGCCTGCTCCGCCGTGATGCCGTGGCGCGCGCCGGAGACGAGGCCCGTGGCGGCGTTCGTAACGCGAATGCCCGAGTTGTCCTGGCCGTCGATGCCGTCGCTGCTGGCGCCCGTTGCCGTCAGCGAGCGGATCGTGCCGGCATTGAACAGCGTGCCGTTGGCGCCGGGCCGTACAGCGTCGGCTTCGGAAGCGCTCATCGTCCCGCCGGCAAAGTTGTTGATCGCGTTCGCGCCCGTCATGGCGGAGAAATCGACGGCCTGCGCCCCGCCTGCCGATGCGTTCTGGGACAACAGCGTGCCGTAGTTGTTCAGCGTTGCGGTGCCTGTCGCTACGTTGACCTGGATGACGTCCGCATCGGCGGTGCGGATCAGCGCACCGCTGGCGTTGTTGATGACGAGGCCCGTGACGCCCTTGTTGTCGCGGATCGCGCGGCCCGAGCCGGTCTGCTCGATCGTGCCCAGGTTGTTCAGCACCGCGTCGTTGCCGGAGATCGTCACCGCCACCGTGCCGCCGGTCGTCGTCAGCGAAGCGCCGGCGCTCACCGTACCCACCTGACCGCTGCCCGGCCCCAGGAGCTGGCCCGTGGTGACGGCGCCATTGATCGTGAACGGTGCGGCGCCCGCACTGGCGCTCAGCGCGAGCGTGACGGCAAGGATGGCGGCATTGATCGGCGTGCGCGATGGATGGACGGCTGGCATGGGGCGGCTCCTGGTTATAAGGTTGTCATGAATTCGGTCAGCCGCCTGTTATATGACAGCGATGTGACGCGCCGATGACAGCCGCCCCTGAAACGACAAAAGCCACCGCGAGGTGGCTTTTGCTGGTGTCGCTCGCCGATGCGTAGACTGTTATGCCGATTCCTTGAGCTGTTCCAGAATCGCCGGATTCTCCAGCGTCGACACGTCCTGCGTGATGTTCTCGCCTTTGGCCAGCACGCGCAGCAGGCGGCGCATGATCTTGCCGGAGCGGGTCTTCGGCAGGTTGTCGCCGAAGCGGATTTCCTTTGGCTTGGCGATCGGACCGATCTCCTTGCCGACCCAGTTGCGCAGTTCCGTTGCCAGCTTCTTCGCTTCGTCGCCGGTCGGGCGGGCCTGTTTCAGCACGACGAAGGCGCAGATCGATTCGCCGGTCGTGTCGTCCGGTTTGCCGACGACGGCCGCTTCCGCCACCAGCGGATTCGCCACCAGCGCGGATTCGATTTCCATCGTGCCCATGCGGTGGCCCGAGACGTTCAGCACGTCGTCGATGCGGCCCGTGATCGTGAAGTAGCCCGTGTCCTTGTTGCGGATCGCGCCGTCGCCGGCCAGGTAGTATTTGCCGCCCAGTTCATCCGGGAAGTAGCTGGTGCGGAAGCGCTCCGGGTTGTTCCAGATCGTGCGGATCATCGATGGCCATGGACGCTTCACCACCAGGATGCCGCCCTGCCCGTTCGGTACGTCGGCGCCCGATTCGTCGACGATTGCCGCCATGATGCCCGGCAGCGGCAGTGTGCAGGAGCCTGGCACCATGGGCGTCGCGCCCGGCAGCGGCGTGATCATGTGGCCGCCCGTTTCCGTCTGCCAGAACGTGTCGACGATCGGGCACTTTTCCTGGCCGACGTTCCGGTAGTACCACATCCACGCTTCCGGATTGATCGGCTCGCCGACGGTGCCCAGGAGGCGCAGCGACGACAGGTCGAAGTTCTTCGGATGGACTTTCGCGTCCACGTCCGATGCCTTGATCAGCGAACGGATCGCGGTGGGCGCCGTGTAGAAGATCGATACCTTGTGCTTGGCGATGGTCTCCCAGAAGCGGCCCGCGTGCGGGAACGTGGGGATGCCTTCGAAGATCAGCTGCGTGGCGCCAACGGCGGTCGGGCCGTAGGCGATGTAGGTGTGGCCGGTGACCCAGCCGATATCGGCCGTGCACCAGTAGACGTCGTCAGGCTTGATGTCGAACGTCCACTTCATCGTCAGCGCGGCCCACAGCAGGTAGCCGCCGGTCGAATGCTGCACGCCCTTCGGCGTGCCCGTCGAGCCGGACGTGTACAGGATGAACAGCGGGTGCTCGGCCTCCACCCACTCCGGCTCGCAGTCCGCGCTCTGGCCCTCGACGAGGTCGGACAGCCACAGGTCGCGCCCTGCGACGAAATCGATGTTGCCGCCGGTGCGCTTGTAGACGATGACGTTGCGGATCGTGTCGCAGCCGCCCATCGCCAGCGCTTCGTCGACGATGCTTTTCAGCGGCAGCTGTTTGCCGCCGCGCAGCTGCTCGTCGGCCGTGATGACGGCGACGGCGCCCGCGTCGATGATGCGTTCCTGCAGGCTCTTGGCCGAGAAGCCGCCGAACACGACGGAGTGCGTGGCGCCGATGCGCGCGCAGGCCTGCATCGCGGCCACGCCTTCGACCGACATCGACATGTAGATGACGACGCGGTCGCCCTTCTTGATGCCCAGCGACTTCAGGCCGTTGGCGAACTTGCCGACCTTTTCGTGCAGCTCGCGATACGTGACGCGCGTGACGGCGCCGTCATCGGCCTCGAAGACGATGGCGGTCTTGTCGGCATTGCCGTTGGCGAGGTTGCGGTCCAGGCAGTTGTACGAGGCATTCAGTTTGCCGTCGTCGAACCATTTGTAGAACGGCGCCTCGTCTTCGTTGAGCGTACGCGTGAATGGCGTCTGCCAGTCGAGGTTTTCGCGTGCGAGGCGGGCCCAGAAGCCTTCGTAATCGCGTGCCGCTTCGTCGCACAGGGCCTGGTAGGCCTCCATGCCGGCCACGGTGGCCTGGGCCGTGAACTGCGCGGGTGGCGCGAACACGCGCGATTCGACAGGTCCTTGTTGTTCGGTGCCTTGCTGTGCTGCGGTAGCGGTCATGCTTGTCTCCATCGTGGTATTAGTTTGCCAAAACAGTAAGCGGGCGCCCTTACACCCCCCTTACAGCCGGGCACCCGCCCGTCGGCAAATGACAATGCTGCCATTCTACTCAGAATCCACGAAGGACGACGACGCCCTGTTTCCGCCCCGGCAGTTCAGCGTTCGGCGCCCTGGGGTGGCGCCGGCAGCACGCGCCGCAGGCCGGCCGTCAGCATCCGCCGCACCGCGCCGCTGAGCTTCTGTTCCAGCAGCCAATGCGCCACCGCGGCCAGCGGCAGCGCGCACAGCACGGTCAGGAAGACCTGCGCCCAGGTCTGCGTATCGATCCCCCAGCGCGACACGTACCCGACGAGCAGCCACTGGCCGAGGTAATGCGTCAGGTACATCGAGTACGACACGGTGCCGAGCCAGACCAGCGGCGCGGGAGGATCGAGCACTACCGTCTTGCTGGCCAGCGCCAGCAGCAGCACCATCAGGGCCAGCGGCCAGCCCCATTCGCGCGGCCCATGGAACATGCCGATATTGCCGAACACGTACCACGCCGCGAAGCCGATGCCGCAGACGACCAGCAGCCACGCCACTTGCACGCTGCGCACGCGGAACCAGGCGCACCGGTACAGGTGGCCGATCGCCACGCCGGCGAGGAACTCGAAAACGATCGGATTGGTCACCAGATGCAGGTACGGTGCGGAGAACTCGAGCTGCTGGCGCACGTTCAGCGACGGTCCACCTCGGCCCATCGGCAGCAGCACGAGCGTGAGCAGCATCCACGCACAGAACGTGAACCAGCGCAGCCGGCCCGTCAGCATGCACAGGCCGAACACGAGGTAGAAATACATCTCGAATGCCAGCGTCCAGCCAAGCGGGAAGGCGAAGCCGAAGAACGGCGGATCGGCAGGGTCGACGGGGATGAACAGCAGGGACCTGATGAAGGCGCCGATGCGGTCGATGTCGGTAAAAAATTCAGGGCCGCCGCGGCGCAGCAGCAGGTACAGCACCGTGACGACGGCGTAGGCGGGCCAGATGCGGGCGAAGCGCTTGACGCCGAACAGCAGCGCGGCGCGGGCGCCCGTGGCCCCGGCCGTCGTATACACCATGATGAAGCCGCTGATGATGAAGAACAGGTCGACGCCCATCGCGCCCGGATACAACAGGCACTGCGCCAGCGGAAACTGGTCCGTGTTCTGCAGCAGGTAGCGCGCGTGCGTCAGTACCACGCACAGCACCGCGACACCGCGCAGCGCCTGCACCCAGCGCAGTTTGTCGTCCCCTTCTTTCATCCGCCTCTTCCGTCCGCCGCGCTGGCGCGGCGGTTGCCAAAAAGGCCAGAGTGTATCAGGCGTCGGGTCGGCCAGGGCCAGTGCCGGCGTGCGGCGCTGGCCATGCAGGCTGAACATGCCGAATTACCGGGACGTGCTGCTTTTCCTGTCGGCCTGGCCTGCACGCTGTCGCAGACCGCCCGAGAAGTCTCGGCCTTGAGCTGCGGCAAGCAGGCGACGGGTGTAGAATGTCGGGTGTTTTTTGCCCGCAGCAGTTACCTGCAGCATTTGCCCGCACGACCCTCAGGAGAAGCCGCACGATGCTCGACCCCAATCGCCCCGACCGCCCGAACACCCCGCGCCTCAGCCCCATTGCTTCCTTCATTTTCATGTCGCGCTGGCTGCAATTGCCCCTGTACCTGGGCCTGATCCTGGCGCAATGCGTATACGTGTTCCATTTCTGGGTTGAGCTGAAGGACCTGATCGGCGCGGCGATGGGCAACCAGGCCTCGCTGGAGCACATCTTCCAGGCCGTGGCGGTGCCAGGCGCCGCCATGCCGACGAAACTGAACGAGACGACGATTATGCTGGTGGTACTGGGCCTGATCGATGTCGTCATGATTTCGAATCTGCTGATCATGGTCATCGTGGGCGGTTACGAGACGTTTGTCTCGCGCATGAACCTGGAGGGCCACCCGGACCAGCCGGAATGGCTGTCGCACGTGAACGCATCGGTGCTGAAGACGAAGCTGGCGACCGCGATCATCGGCATCTCGTCGATCCACCTGCTGAAAACGTTTATCAATGCCGAGGCCTACACGCCGAAAGTGTTGATCGCACAGACCGTCATACACATTGCCTTCCTGCTGTCCGCCATCGCCATCGCCTATACGGACCGCCTGATGTCGACGACGCACAACGAATCCAAGAAGCACTAATCCAGCCAACCGCTAGTGAGTTTTTAACATGACCATCATCAAGCAAGACGACCTGATCGAATCCGTGGCGGCAGCGCTGCAATACATCAGCTACTACCATCCTGCCGACTATATCCAGCACCTGGCCCGTGCGTATGAAGCGGAACAGAGCCCGGCCGCCAAGGACGCGATCGCGCAGATCCTGACCAATTCGCGCATGTGCGCGGAAGGCAAGCGCCCGATCTGCCAGGACACGGGCATGGTCAACGTCTTCCTGAAAATCGGCATGGGCGTGCGCTTCGAGGGCTTCCGCGGCACGGTCACGGACGCCGTCAACGAAGGCGTGCGCCGCGCGTACAACTTCGCCGACAACAAGCTGCGCGCATCGATCGTGGCGGACCCGCACTTCGAGCGCAAGAACACGAAGGACAACACCCCGGCTGTCGTGCACATGGAACTGGTCGAGGGGAACACGGTGGAAGTGGCCGTGGCGGCCAAGGGCGGCGGATCGGAGAACAAGACCAAGTTCGTCATGCTGAACCCGTCCGACTCGCTGGTGGACTGGGTCATCAAGACCGTGCCGCTGATGGGCGCCGGCTGGTGCCCGCCGGGCATGCTGGGCATCGGCATCGGCGGCAGCGCCGAAAAGGCCATGCTGCTGGCAAAAGAGTCGCTGATGGAAGACATCGACATGTATGAGCTGAAGCAGCGCGGCCCGCAAAACAAGCTGGAAGAACTGCGCATCGAGCTGTGCGACAAGATCAACGCGCTGGGAATCGGCGCGCAGGGCCTGGGCGGCCTCACGACGGTGCTCGACGTGAAGATCAATATGTACCCGACGCACGCGGCATCGAAGCCCGTCGCGATGATCCCGAACTGCGCCGCCACGCGCCATGCGCACTTCGTGCTGGACGGCTCCGGCCCGGCGTACATCGAGCCGCCAAAGCTGTCCGACTGGCCGAGCGTCAGCTGGGCACCGGACACGGAAAAGTCCAAACGCGTCGACCTGAACACGCTGACGAAGGAAGAAGTGGCCTCCTGGACGCCGGGCCAGACCCTGCTCCTGAATGGCAAGATGCTGACGGGCCGCGATGCAGCGCACAAGCGCATCCAGGACATGCTGGCCAAGGGCGAGCCGCTGCCGGTGGACTTCACCAACCGCGTCATCTACTACGTCGGCCCGGTCGATCCGGTCGGCGACGAAGTGGTGGGCCCGGCCGGCCCGACGACGGCCACGCGCATGGACAAGTTCACCGACATGATGCTGGAGAAAACGGGCCTGATCTCGATGGTCGGCAAGGCCGAACGCGGTCCGACGGCGATCGAATCGATCCAGAAGCACAAGTCGGCTTACCTGATGGCCGTTGGCGGCGCCGCTTACTTGGTCTCGAAGGCGATCAAGCATGCGAAGGTGGTTGGCTTCGAGGACCTGGGCATGGAAGCGATCTACGAGTTCGACGTCGTCGACATGCCGGTCACGGTTGCCGTCGATTCGACGGGCACCTCGGTGCACCAGACGGGCCCGAAGGAATGGTCCGTCAAGATCGAATCGCTGAAGACCGCCGTTCCGGCCTGAGGTGATGCGATGACGCAGCCTGTCCATGCCACGTCCGTCGACTCCCCGATCGGCATTTTCGATTCCGGCATCGGCGGGCTGTCAGTATTGCGCCATATCCACGCGCAACTGCCACACGAGCACTTGCTGTACTTCGCCGACTCCGGCTATGCACCGTACGGCGGCCGCAGCGAGGAGTGGCTCATTGCGCGTTCGCTGGCCGTGGCAGGATTCCTGTTCGGCCAGGGGGCCAAGGCGCTGGTTGTGGCCTGCAATACGGCGACGGTGGCCGCCATCAAGGCGATCCGCGCCGAGTGGCCCGGCATGCCGATCGTCGGCGTCGAACCGGGGTTGAAGCCTGGCGCGGCCGCCACGCAGTCCGGCAAGGTGGGCGTGCTCGCTACCGACCGCACGCTGCGCGGCGAAAAACTGCTGCAGCTGCGCGACCAGATCGCCGCCGACACGGGCGCGCAGTTTCTGCTGCAGCCGTGCGTCGGCCTGGTGGACCGGATCGAACGGGGCGAACTGGGGTCGGTGGAAACGGCGGCCATGCTGGAGCAGTTCGTCGTGCCGCTGCTGGAGCAGGGTGCCGACACGCTGGTGCTGGGCTGCACGCACTATCCGTTCGTGGAAGAGCTCATCCGGCAAGTCGTCGCCAGCCATGCAACGGGCCCCGTCACCCTGATCGACACGGGCGACGCCGTGGCCCGCCAGCTGGCGCGGCTGCTGGAAGGCGCGGGCCTGCTGCGCCCCGCCGGCACACCGCGCCTGCGCGGCTACACGACGGCCGACCCCGCCACGCTGGCCGCAGCGTTCCATGGCCTGCTGGGGCTGACGCCGCAAGTGGAGTCGGTCAACGTCGCCTGACCCACCGACAAGAAAACCGGAGCCTGTCACCGGTTTTGGAAAACCGGTGACAGGCTCCGGTTTCCAGGCTTTTCTAGAGGCTTTGCATTTAGATTTGCCAGAAGCAAAACGGCTATGTATAATGCGGCCTCTGTCATGCAGAAGGTGTTGCAGAAGCAGTAGTAGTTCAGTGGTGGCTGTAGCTCA
Source organism: Pseudoduganella plicata (assembly GCF_004421005.1). Classification (NCBI taxonomy): domain Bacteria; kingdom Pseudomonadati; phylum Pseudomonadota; class Betaproteobacteria; order Burkholderiales; family Oxalobacteraceae; genus Pseudoduganella; species Pseudoduganella plicata. The sequence goes on along the minus strand of NZ_CP038026.1, from coordinate 5,041,257 downwards.
GTTGGTAGAGTCCAGGATTGTGATTCCTGTTGTCGTGGGTTCGAGCCCCATCAGCCACCCCACCGAATTCGTCGAAAAGCCCCGTGTCCGCACGGGGCTTTTTGTTTTTGGCGCGCACTTGGAGGCATATTGATGCAGGTTGTGGATCGGACCCTGGGCCGCGACGACGTCGTCGCCCTTCTAGCGGAGGGCACGCCAGTCTTTGACGGCTGCGACTTCGATGGCGCCGACCTGTCGCGCCTGGACCTGCGCGGCGCGTCCTTCAGCAATTGCAGCGTGGCGCAGACGTCGTTCTATGCGGCCGGCCTTGGCCACAGCACGTGGCAGCGCTGCCGCGGCCGCGAGGCGGACTTCGAATCGGCCGACGTGACGGACGCGCGCTTCCACAGCTGCGACCTGAACAACAGCAGCTGGCGGCGCGCCAAACTGGCTTCCGTCCTCTTCAAGGGATGCAAGCTGACGGGCGCCAGTTTCGAGGAAGCGGCCCACCTGGGGCTGACGTTCGAGGAGTGTCTGCTGATCGGCGCCGACCTGCGCCGCATGTCGTTGCGCAAAGCCACGCTGTTGGAGCTGGACCTGTCCGACGCGGACCTGGCCGGATGCGACCTGCGCGACACTGTCTTTCAGGGCGGCAGCCTGCGCGACGCCAACCTCAAGGGCGCGCGTTTCGACAACGCGGACCTGCGCGAAGCAGATCTGGGCGGACTGACACTGGCTGACACCAGATTGTTCAAAGGTGCATGGATCTCGCCGCGGCAGGCGGCGGAGATCGTCGCCGAGCTGGGATTGCGGGTGGGCTGATACAGAGTGCGGTTGTCCGGCAACAGAATGGGGGAAACTTCGTGATTGTTTCCACTCGGCACTAGTTTAGCGCTAAAATAACGCCATCGACCTTTGCGAAATGCATCCATCATGGCAGCAGACATCCCCACCCGGGAATTCACGACATACAGCAAGGACACCCCGGTCGGCCATCCCAATTTTGGCGGACGCGCCGGCATCTTCGTTCCCACCGAATCGTTCGACCTGGATGCGTCGACGACTATCCGCAAGGGCGCCGGCATCGTCGGTTTCGGCAATGTCGACGGCTCGCTGACGGTCTATTTCGAAGCCAACCGTTTCGACGAATCGGGCCTGCACAAGTGGGAGCACAAGGTACGCAAAGCGTACGATCGCCTGATCGCGACCGCCCCCACCGTGTCGAAAGCGAAGATGAACGCCAGCACGCTTGAGCTGATCGGCCTGATCGACGGCATGGGCATCCGCATCAGCCATCCCGAACAGCTGAACCACTGGCTGACGATTTCCAACGCGCTCGACACCGCGCCGGAGTCGAGCGTCATTCCGTTTGGCCGCAAGTAAGGCAATCGCCCCTGGTTGCTCGCAGTACCGTCACTTGCAAGAAAAAGCGCAGGCCAGACTGCCTGCGCATTCCGGCGAGCCGTATTCCTACAACGGCTCGACGCTTTTGCCGATGACCGCTCCTTAAGCACCGCTTAAGATGGAACCATCACGAATCCAAACGCGACGGTCATCAGGAGCACATCATGTTACGCCATCTTCCACTTACGCTGAGCTCGATTGTCGTGGGATTCGTCGCTACGTCGACCTATCTGCTGTGCTCGGCTGACATGCTGACGCACGGGACATTCTTCCTGCTGCACTGACGTCGCGCCGGGGCTGACGCGTCTCATTGTCAGCGGCGGCCCCAGCCGCGCCCTCCGCCCCAGCCGCGTCCGCCCCAACCGCGATGGCGGTGATTGCTGAACATAAAATCCAACCCGATTGACACCGGCGGCCAGTAATAGGCTGGCGGGGCCGCATATACAGGTGCCGGCGCATACACCGGCGCCGGTGCATAGACGGGCGTCGGCACATAGATCGGGCGCTGCACGTAGGTCGTTGTGGTCACCGGTTCCGATGTGTAGTTGCTGCCGGCCGAGGCGCCCGTGCCGACGGGCACTGGCGTTACCGATACGGTGCGCCACTGATAGGGATCGACAGGTTGAGCGGTGTAGTATGGACCTGGCACGGCACAGCCGGCCAGTGCAAGTACAACAGGCAACGTCAATAACAGGGTTTTCATCGCAGATCTCCTTCCCGATCAGACATGATAAGGAATATCGCGTGTGCCTGCCGGGGATTTACACACGGTTACAGCGCGAAACAACATGCGCACTCTGGCAAACTGAAGCATGCCGTTCAGGACTCGGAACCGACCGGGGAAGGAGCAGGAAGGGGACACAACAGGGGCCGCACGACGACAGCGAGCCGTACCACGACAGCGAGCCGTACCATGACAGCGAGCCGGAACTGACCGGCGCGCCATCGTTGCGGCATCGCGCCGCCCCTCTTCCCGACCTTCGGCGTTGCCGATCAGTGCCCGCGGGCCTGCTTCTTGCCGCCGCCAGCGCCCTTGTCGCTGCCCGCCTTGGTATGGCTTGCAGCTTCCTTGCCGCTCTTGGCTTTCTTCTTGGAAGGCGTCGCTTCCACGTCAGCCTGGGTTGCCGACTGCTTGTTCTGACTGCCCGACGATTTCGATTGCGCCATCTGAACTCTCCCGTTCGCTCAAAGAGACCCACGTCTCCCTGCGAATTAAATATACGGGATATCGCACTTATCGAGCGCACGCCCGGCCGCATCGACACGCTGGGCGCAAATCTCGTACCGGATGCCGTATTCCATCTCGACGCGGTATACGCGGCCATACGGCAGCACGATGCCTTCCTTGTCCTTCTTCTGATAGGACAGCGCGGGCACGTCGCCCGGGATCGCCATCGACGTGTGGAAGTTGCGCCGCCGGTCCTGCTGGCGCCGGTGCACGTCGACCGAGAAGCCCACGTCCAGCGTCACCCCGCCCGCGATGTATTCGTAACGGGTGATGCTGCGCGCCGCGCTCAGCACGCCCCACTTGCACGGCATCGCCGCATTGTCGCAATGCTTGATCTGCGCCAGAGGAAAGATTTCCTCGTGATTGGCCAGCTGTGCCAGCGGCCAGCCCGTGCGAATGCCGTCGCGCTTGCCGGACATCGGATTGGTCCACGTCATCGCGTTGATGACGTTGACGGTTTCCTTGTTGCGTGCCGGATCGTGGGGATTGCGCATCATGCTGCAACCGGACAGCATCGCGGCGGTCAGGAGGAGGAGCGACAGCTTTGGTGGATACGGATATTTCATGACTGGGAACGATGCAAGCGACCCCGCCAGATTAACAGATGTGCGCAGGCTCCAACAGCGCGGCTGACCGAGTGGCGACGGGCGTAAAAAAACCGGCTTCTCGAAGCCGGTCTCCTGAAATGCGCGATACCGCTGTGCGCAGCGACTGGGTCAGTCCAGTTTCCATGCGTAGTCGACCTTGGTCCACGTTTCCGCCGGCGCGCCGTCCTTCGAGCCTGGCTTGAATTTGCAGGCGGACAGCGATTTGATGGCAGCCTTGTCCAGATTCTTGAAGCCGCTCGATTTCTCGACCTTGGAATCCTTCACGTCGCCGCCGGCCGAGACCAGGAACGACATCGATACGGTGCCCTGCTCTTCATTCATCAGCGAAGCCTTCGGATATTCGGCCTTGCAGTTTTTCGCATCGAACGATGCCGGCACTTCCGCGCCAAACGCCGCGCCCGACACCAGCACCGCAGCCACCACACTGAACTTCAGCTTATTCGTGAACATGTTTTTATTCCCCTTAGTGTATCAATCGATGAATTACAGCGACCAAACGTAGTCGACCTTCGTCCAGGTCTGCGCTACGGCACCGTCCCTGGTGCCCGGCTTGAACTTGCACGAGGTCAGCGCTTTCAGTGCTGCCTTGTCCAGGTTCTTGTAGCCGCTCGATTTTTCGACCTTCGAATCCAGCACGTCGCCACCCGGCGAAACGAGGAACGCCATCGTGACGGCGCCTTGCTCCTCATTCAACAGGGAGGCTTTTGGATAGTCCGCCTTGCATTTGCGGGCATCCACGGAGGCTGGGACTTCGACGCCAAACGCTGCGCCGGAGACGAGGGTTGCTGCGATAAAACCGATGAAACGCTTGTTCATTTTTATTTCCGCTGTATTCAAGAGCTTGTAATCCGGGTGTGCCACCGCGGGCCGCGCCGTGCGCAGCCCACGGTCCTTAGAATTCTTCCCACTCGTCCGCACCGGACGAAGCGGTCGCAACGACCTTCTTCGGCTTCGGCGCGGCCGCCACAGGCGCTGCGACGGCCTTGCGAGGCGCCGGGGTACGGACCGCCGGAATGGCCGGCTTGACCACGGGGATCTGCTTGACGGTCGCGGCGGTAGCGGCCTGGACTGCGCGTTCTTCGCCCGCTTCCAGCTTGAAGATGCTGACGACGCGGGCCAGTTCGGACGCCTGGTCCTGCAGGCTCTGCGCGGCGGCGGCGGCTTCTTCGACCAGCGCGGCGTTCTGCTGCGTCATGCTGTCCATCTCGATGATCGACTGGTTGACCTGCTCGATGCCGGCGCTTTGTTCCTGGCTGGCGTTGGCGATCTCGCCCATGATGTCGGTTACGCGGCGGACCGAGTCCACCACTTCGTCCATCGTCACACCGGCCTGGCCGACCAGCTTCGAGCCACGCTCGACCTTCTCGACGGAGTCGCCGATCAGGGCCTTGATTTCCTTGGCGGCGCCGGCCGAACGCTGGGCCAGGTTACGCACTTCCGATGCCACGACAGCGAAGCCGCGGCCCTGTTCCCCGGCACGGGCCGCTTCGACGGCGGCGTTCAGGGCCAGGATGTTGGTCTGGAAGGCGATGCCGTCGATCACGCCGATAATGTCGACGATCTTGTTGGCGGACTCGTTGATCGAGCTCATCGTGTCAACCACCTGCGACACCACGGCGCCACCCTTGCGGGCCACGTCGGAGGCGCTGGCAGCCAGCTGATTGGCTTCACGGGCATTGTTGGCATTCTGCTTGACGGTCGACGTCAGTTCTTCCATCGCGGAAGCGGTCTTCTCCAGCGACGATGCCTGCATTTCGGTACGGGACGACAGGTCGATATTACCGGCGGCGATTTCGCGGGACGCGGTGCCGATCGTTTCGGTACCGACGCGCACCTGCCCGACGATGCCCACCAGGCTGTCGCGCATTTCCTTCATTTCCACCAGCAGGCTGCCCTTGTCCGTGGACGAGGTATCGATATCGATCGACAGGTCGCCATTGGCGATGCTGCCGGCGATCGATGCGGTGTATTCCGGCTCGCCGCCCAGCTGCTTGAGCAGGCCGCGGGTAATGGCGTAAGCGGCGGACAGCGAAATGAGCACGGCCATCACGCCCAGGCCGATCATGAACGTACGGGCGCTGCTGAAACCTTCCGCCGCGTCGATCTTGACCTGGTTATTCAGTTTGTCCTCGAATGCGCCCAGCTGATCCAGTGCGCCCATCCATTTGTTCTGGGCGGGGCGGATTTCCTTGATCAGGATTCTGGTTGCGCCCATCGCGTCATTGGCCAGCCACAGCGCGGAAGCGCGCTCGATGGCAGGCATTGCCAGGGCTTCGTATTCCTTGATCTGCGCCAGCAGCTTCTTTTCTTCCGGCGCCGCTTCCACGGCGAATTGCGCTTCCAGCTTTTTCAGTGCCGCTTCATATTTCGCGGTCTGCTCTTTCAGACGCGCGAATTCCGGTTCCATATCGGCCGGGTCCGACATCAGCGTCAACACGCGCAGCGAGCCGACGCGGTCGGAGACGTTATGACGCATATCGACGACCAGGCGCGTCACGACGTTATTCACGCTGACCACGTGATCGAGCCGGTCCTGAATCTGCGCCATGCGGAAGATGCCCACTACCGTGACTGCGATCAGGAACAGCAGTACCAGTGCGAACCCGAGACCCAGGCGGGTCCCTACTTTCATTTTGCTCAAATTCATTTCGGCTCTTCGTTAAAAATGACGATTGTTATGATTGCCCAGGAACGTATATTATTGATATCGCTCACTGATCCTTGCTGTAACGCAAGTAATTACAGTAACAAACATTGACTGCGAATGCAAAACAAGGCCGCCAAAACGAAAGACTGCTGTCGTTTTTTCGTCCCTTTTTGACACATTTTTTCATCACATTCGTGTGTCTTCCAAGAAATTATAGTTGCCCACATTGCCAGCGGGCAAGCATAACTTGCCCAAAAACTACGCAAGCCAAATTTGTTTGGGGAAAAAGAGACACGCAAACGATTGCGCATGAGAAGGTCGCGTTGCCCGCGTCCTGATGCGGCACGATGATGGGTTTGGGAACGGTGCGCGGTAGCGCGGCAGTCGCGCGACTCAGCCCGTGACAGCCCCGGGGTCAGGCACAAAAACTGTCACGGACTCAGGAAGAGCGGTAGAAGACTTGGTGGCTGGCCCGACGTTGTCTGTGACAGCATCGGGGTCAGGCACGAAAACTGTCTCGGACTCAGCTGGAAGAGCTGTGGGAGACTTGGTGGCAGGCCGTTGTCAGAAGTCGGACAGCCTGCTGCGTCAGCGGAAGCGGGGGATGGCTTCGAGCAGCAGCGCGGGATCGCCGCCCGCCAGCTTTTTCGAGTCGGACAGGGTCTGGCGGAAGTTCTTCGCGCCCGGCAGCCCCTGCATCAGGCCCAGCATGTGGCGCGTGATGGTGTTCAGTTTCAGGCCGCGGCCGCCCTCCTTCGCCAGCTGCGCGGCAATGTACGGCATCATCGCGTGCAGGACTTCCTCGCGCGATTTGACGGGCGCGTCGTCGCCGTAGTACCGCTGGTCGAACGTCGCCATCAGGTAGGGGTTGTGATACGCCTCGCGGCCCAGCATGACGCCATCGACGTGTTTCAGGTGCTCGTCGATCTCCGCCTCCGTCCTGATGCCGCCGTTGATCAGGATCTCGAACTGGGGAAAGTCGCGCTTGAGGCGATAGGCATATTCGTACTTCAGCGGCGGGATCTCGCGGTTTTCCTTCGGCGACAGCCCTTTCAGGATCGCGTTGCGGGCATGGACGACGAACGTCGTGCAGCCGGCATCGGCCACCGTGCCGACGAAGTCGCGCACGAAGTCATAGCTTTCCGTCTCGTTGATGCCGATGCGGTGCTTGACGGTGACGTCGATGCTGACGGCATCGCGCATCGCCTTGACGCAGTCGCGCACCAGCTCCGGCTCGGCCATCAGGCAGGCGCCGAACGCCCCCTTCTGCACGCGCTCGGACGGGCAGCCGCAATTGAGGTTGATTTCGTCATAGCCCCACTTCTCGCCCAGCTTCGCGCTCACGGCCAGGTCATGCGGATCGCTGCCGCCCAGCTGCAGCGCGACGGGATGTTCCTCGTCGTTGAAGCGCAAGTGCCGTTCCACGTCGCCATACACCAGCGCGCCCGTTGTCACCATCTCCGTGTACAGCCACGTGTGCTTCGTGATCTGGCGGTGGAACAGGCGGCAGTGGCGGTCGGTCCAGTCCATCATCGGGGCGACGGACAAGCGGCGGCCACGCGGCGTGGCAGAGACGGTTGGGCTGTTGGTGGGGATCATGGCGAAGGAGCTGGAATGCGGGGCCGCACATTATACAGGCCGTCCGCGGCCGTCGCTCAGCCCATGCGCCGCATGACGGCCGGCACGATACGCCGGTGCAGCGGCGCCACCGGCAGCATGTACAGATGCCCCAGCAGGCGATGCACATGCACCACGGTCGACACGGCCAGGCCGTCGTCGAGACGGCACAGCGAGACCTGCACGTCCAGGTGGCGGTCCGCGTCGCCGAGGACCACCTCGTCGTCCGACACGTGCAGCAGCGTGAAGATGCCGACCCGGTCGCCCGGCCGATACGCGTCCACCGGCTTGGCCGGATCGACGTTGTTCAGCCCTCCCAGGTTCTTCAGGCCCAGCGGCGCGACGACGGCGTTACGCAGCGCCATCAGACGGTTGACCCAGGGCGGCGTGCGCGCCACCGCATCCAGGAACAGCGCCAGCACAGGACGCCCGTCCGGCAGCGCCATGCGATAGCAGTCGTGGAAGTGGGCCCCCGGCAGGCGCGCATGCAGCCGGCTTGCGGCGGGGACGGCGATTTCGGCGATGTGGGTGGTTGCGCTCATGGCCCAAGCTTACACGTCTTGCACCGTCCTTGCTCATCGTCGTGATTACATGCGGCCGCGCCGTTGACACTGCCGGGACGACTGCCGATACTCGTTTGCCATCGCTGCACGAAGCCCATCCCTCATCCGACGACCGGTGACGCCCATGACCCGTTTCTCCGCCCGTTCCGCCGCACGCCTGGCGCCCATTGCCCTGCTGTTCGCATTCACGCAGTCCGCCTATGCGGACCCGGCCAAACAGGTCGAAAAACTCGATCGCGGCGTGCTCGCCATTGCCACCGGCAGCGGCAACTTCGTCGGCTGGCGCGTGCTTGGAACCGACGCGGCAGACACCCGCTTCAACCTGTACCGCGACGGCATCAAGGTGAATGCGGCGCCGCTGGAAGCGGGCAATGTCGTCGATGCGTCCGGCACGCCGATATCCCGGTACATGGTGCGCGACGTCGTCAAGGGCGTGGAGCAGGACAAGGATTACGCGGCCGCCCCGTGGAATGGCCAGGCCCTGCGCGTGCCCGTGCAGCAGCCGGCCGGCGGCGTCACGCCCGATGGCGTGGCGTACACCTATGAACTCAATGACGGTTCGGCGGCCGATCTCGATGGCGACGGCCAGTACGAATTGATCGTCAAGTGGCAGCCCACCAACGCCAAGGACAATTCGCAGTCCGGCTACACGGGCAATACCTATATCGACGCCTACGAACTCGATGGCAGGCGGCTGTGGCGCATCGACCTGGGTCGCAATATCCGCGCCGGGGCGCACTACACGACGTTCGTCGCCTACGACTTCGACGGCAACGGCCGCGCCGAAGTCATGCTGAAGACGGCCGACGGCACGGTCGATGGCCGCGGCACCGTCATCGGCGACCCGGCGGCGGACTACCGCAACCCGGCCGGCTACGTCCTCGACGGCCCCGAGTTCATGACGGTGTTCGACGGCCGCACCGGCAAGGCGCTGGCGACCGCGGGCTACCTGCCGGCGCGCGGTACCGTGGGCTCGTGGGGCGACAACTACGGCAACCGCGTCGACCGCTTCCTCGGCGGCGTCGCTTATCTGGACGGCTCGCGGCCCAGCGCCATCTTCGCCCGTGGCTACTATACGCGCGCCGTCGTGGCGGCATGGGACTGGCGCGACGGCGTCTTGAGCAGCCGCTGGGTCTTCGATACCAACGTCGAAGGCGCCGAAGCGCGCGGCCAGGGCGCGCACTGGTTCTCCGTCGCGGACGTGGACAGCGACGGCCGCGACGACATCGTCTACGGCGCGGCCACCATCGGCAGCGACGGCCATCTGCTGTACAGCACCAACCTGTGCCACGGCGATGCGCTCCACGTCGGCAAGCTCGATCCGGCACGCGACGGCCAGCAGATCTTCATGGTGCACGAAAGCCCGAGCTGCTACGGTGTATCGGGCGCCGAGATGCACGATGCGGCCACGGGCAAAATCCTGTGGAGCGTGCCGGGCAATGGGCGCGACGTGGGCCGCGGCGTCTGCATGGACATCGACCCGGCGTATCCCGGCGAAGAATGCTGGGCCTCCGTCGGTGGCCTGATGAGCGCAAGCGGGCAGCAGATCTCCGCTACCCGGCCGAACCGGATGAACTTCGCCTTCTGGTGGGATGGCGACCCGCTGCGCGAATCGCTGGACGGAACCGGCATCGATAAATGGGACCCGGCCACCACCGGCTTCACGCGCATCCTGGAAGGCGCCACGGCCAACGCGGCGTCGAACAACGGTACCAAGGCGACTCCCGTGCTGTCGGCCGACATCCTGGGCGACTGGCGCGAGGAAGTCGTGTGGCGCACGGCCGACAATACGGCGCTGCTGGTGTTTTCCACGACTGCACCGACGCCATACCGCATCCCGACACTGATGCACGATCCGCAGTACCGCGTGCAGGTGGCAGGCCAGAACGCCGGCTACAACCAGCCGCCGCACCCGAGTTTTTACCTCGGCGAAGGCATGAAGCCGGTGGTGCCGGCACCGATCCGCCCCCGTTAAGCATTGGGCAAATTCGGGACAGGCGTCGTTGTTCGATGCCTGTCTCCGACGTCAAGCCAGCAGCCACCGCACACGATGACCAGATGAAGTTCTCAGCCTTTCTCCACCTCGCAACCATCCTGCCCGCCCTCGCAGGTACCAGTGCAGCCAACGCGGCCAGACAAGACACGTGGCGCTTCGCCTTCACCGCCACGCCCCCGCCAGGCCACACCGCGATCCACCCCGATACGACCTACAACGACAAGACCGGTTTCGGTTTCGAGCCCGGCACCCCGGCGCAGCCAACCGCCGGGGAAAGCCAGCACTCCCCGAGATGGGTGCGAAACCATTTTTCTTCTCCGTCGCTGTCCCGGAAGGCAATCATGCCGTCACGGTGAGGTTTGGCGACGCGTTAAAGCCGTCCACCACAACGGTCAAGGCGGAGCTGCGCCGGCTGATGCTGGAAAACGTCCCGGCCGCCGCCGGCGCAATGGTCACGCGCACGTTCATCGTCAATACGCGCACGCCGCGCATCGACTGTGGCAACGGGATCGCTGCGGGTGCGGTGGACCTGAAGGCGCCGCGCGAAACGGTGCAGGAAGCGTGGAACTGGGACGGGCGCCTCACGCTCGAAGTGCACGGTCCCGTGCGCACCATCGAGATCCGGCCCGCGCACGTGTCCACCTTGTTCCTGCTGGGCGACTCCACCGTCTGCGACCAGCCGGGCGAGCCTTATGCCAGCTGGGGCCAGATGCTGCCGCGCTTCTTCAAACCCACCGTCGCCGTCGCCAACCACGGCGAATCGGGCGAAACCTACCGCGACTCGCTGGCACGGCGCCGGCTCGACAAGATCGTGAGCATCATCCGGCCGGGCGACACGGTGCTGATGCAGTTCGGGCACAACGACCAGAAGCAGATCGCGCAGGGCAACGGCGGCCCGTTCACGACGTACAAGACGGAGATCAGGACGCACGTCGAAGCAATCCGTGCGCGGGGCGGCATTCCCGTCATCGTGTCGCCGATGGAGCGGCGCGCGTTCGAGCCCAACGGCAAAGTCGTCGGTTCGCTGGCGGACTACGCACAGGCCGCAGCGCAGTCGGCGCGCGAGCTGCGTACACCTTTCATCGACCTGAACGCAATGAGCCGTCCGTTCTACGAGGCACTTGGCCCGGAACAGTCGAAGGCGGCGTTCGCACAGCCCGCACCAGGGAAGATCGACAACACGCACCACAACAACTACGGCAGCTACGAGCTGGCCAAGGCCGTGGTCGCCGGCTTGCGCAGCGCCGGCATCACCGTGGCCGAACACGTCGTCGACGGCTTTGCGTTCGACCCTGCGCGGCCCGACCCCGTCGCCGCGTTCAAGGTGCCGGCCAGTCCGCGCTACGACAACGAGCGCCCGCTGGGCGACGAGAGCAACCGGTGACGCGCACACTCGTCGGTGCGGCGCTGGCGCTATTCTGCGGCTCCTGCTGCGCGGCGGATGCGTGGATCTTCGCCTACTTCACGAAAAACGGCGAGGACGGCCTGCACCTGGCCGGCAGCACGGACGCCTACCATTGGGACAAACTGGGGGACGGCCGCAGCTTTCTGAAGCCACGAGTGGGCAAGGCAAAGCTGATGCGCGACCCGTGCATCGTGCGCGGGCCGGACGGCACGTATCACATGGTCTGGACGTCCGGCTGGAATGAAAACAATATTGGCTATGCATCCTCGCGCGACCTTGTGCACTGGTCGGCGCAGCGGGAACTGCCTGTAATGGCGCACGAGCCGGACGTCCTGAACACATGGGCGCCGGAGATCGCTTATGACGAAGCGCGCGCCGAGTTCCTGATCTTCTGGGCTTCCACGGTGCCGGGCAAGTTCGCCGCAACTGCCGGTTCGTCGGAGGAACGATACAACCACCGCATCTACTTCACAACGACGAAGGACTTCCACCAGTTCAGCCCCACGCAGCTGTTCTATGACCCTGGTTTCTCCGTCATCGACGCCACGTTTCTGCGGGCGCGCGGCAAATCCTGGCTGCTCGTCAAGGACGAAACGCGCAATCCGCCGCGCAAATACCTGCAAGTGGCCGAGGCGCCCGACCTGCGCGGGCCGTTCGGCGCCTTGAGCGTGCCGATTACGCTGCCCGGCCAGTGGGTCGAAGGCCCAACGGCCATCGAAGCCGCCGGCGACGTCATCGTCTACTACGACGCCTACATCGGCAAGCGTTACGGCGCGCTGCGCTCGCGCGACCTGCGCACATGGGAAGACGTGTCGGAGCGGATGCACATCCCGGACGAAGGCACGCCCCAGCGTATGCGCCACGGCACCGTGTTCGCCGTGCCGCCCGCGCTGTTGGAAGCCCTGCGCAAAGCGCGATCCGATCAACTAGGCGAGTGATATGCGGGCGGCGCGCGCATCGCATTGCAGAGCGCAAGGAGATCGGCTACTGTGGTTTCGGCCCGCACACGCGGCCGCTACCAACCCGTGGAGATGATTTCAAGTGCCGAACACCCAGTTGAAAAAGCCGCTGCTCGCCTGCCTGGCTGCCCTGTCCGCCCTTACCTTCCACGCGGGCGCGCAGGAAGCCCCGCCACCGCAGGAGAAGGGCCCGGCCCCGAAAGACGCGATGCTGCATGCGCTGGCCGTCAATTACGACAACCCCTATCGCGCCATGGATGCCACCGAGGTCAAGGCCGTGCTGGATCGCGTCTTCGCCTACCTGGATGCCAGCACGCCGGCGCAACTGGTCAGCAAGACGAATGGCACACCCATCGCAAGGCTGGACAAGGCCGATCCCGACGCCGTGCTGAAGCCCGGCGACTTCCGCCTGACCAGCTATGAATGGGGCGTCACCTACGCCGGCATGCTGGCCGCCGGCGCCGCCACCGGCGACGCGCGCTACACCGATTACACCGTGCGCCGGCATCGGCTGCTGGCAGAGCTCACGCGCCTGTACCTGCCCGCCGTGAAAGCTGATCCGGCCAATGCGCAGGCGCCGATCAAGAGCTTCCTCAACCCGCATGCGCTGGACGACGCGGGCGCGCTTTGCATGAGCTTCCTGAAGGCGGAGAACCTGGGGGTCGGGGTCGACTATAGCCAGATGGTGGACGTCTGCGGCTCCTTCGTCACGCAGAAGGAATACCGGCTGAAGGATGGCACGCTGGCGCGCGGCGGACCCGATGGGAAGGGCGGCGTCAAGATGCGGCCCCTGCCCGACACCCTGTGGCTGGACGACATGTTCATGGGCGTGCCGACCATCGCCCTGATGGGCAAGCATACCGGCAACGCAAAGCACTATGACGACGCCGTCAACCAGGTGCTGCAGTTCTCGAAACGGATGTTCAATCCGAAGCTGGGCATCTACATGCACGGCTATGTGGAAGGCATGAAGGATCACCCGGAGATGCACTGGGCCCGCGCCAACGGCTGGGCCATCATGGCGATGGTCGAAGTGCTGGAGGTGCTGCCGAAGAGCCACAAGGGCTACCAGGCGGTGGAAGCGCAGCTGCGCGCGCACGCGCGCGGCCTGGCCAGCTTCCAGGACAAGGACGGCCTGTGGCACCAGCTGATCGACCGGCCCGACTCGTACCTGGAAACGTCGGCCAGCGCGATCTACGCTTATGCGCTGGCGCGCGCCGTCAACCGGGGTTACCTGGACAAGGAAATGTACGGCCCGATGATCAACCTGGCATGGAACGCCGTCGCCGGCAAGGTCAATGCGAAAGGCGAGATCGAAGGCATCTGCGTCGGCACGGGCATGGCGTTCGATCCCGCGTTCTATTATTACCGGCCCGTCAGCGTGCGCGCCGCGCACGGCTACGGTCCCGTGCTGCTGGCAGGCGCGGAAGTCATCGAGATGAACCGGCGATACCGCTTCGGGCTGAACGACAGCGGTTTCATGTACCAGGGCCAGCGCTGAGGAGAGACGTATGCAACGCACCATACTTGCGGCCGCCGCGCTGCTGTTGGCCGCCGACGTCCACGCCGCCATGCAGCTGGAGCGGCTCGACCGCGGCGCTGTCGCCGTCAAGAGCAGCGCGGGAACGCTGGTCGGCTGGCGCGCGCTGGCGACCGATCCGGCCGGCCTGGCGTTCAATGTCTACCGCGATGGCCGCAGGCTGAACGCCACGCCGATCGCCCACTCCAGCAATCTCCTCGACAGCACAGGTGGCGCGGGCAGCTATGAGGTGCGCGAGGTCCGCGGCGGCAAGGAAGGTGCCGCCAGCCGGGCACTCGGCTTCGACGGCTATCTGACGGTGCCGCTGCAGCGGCCTCCCAGCGGCACCACGGCCGACGGCAAGCCCTATACCTATACGGCCAACGACGCCTCGGTGGGCGACCTCGATGGCGACGGCCGGTACGAGATGGTCCTGAAATGGGAACCCACGGCGGCGCAGGACAACTGCTGCGCGGGCCACACGGGCATCGTGCTGTTTGACGCGTATCGGCTCGACGGCACGCGGCTGTGGCGCATCGCCCTGGGACCGAACATCCGCGCCGGCGCCCACTACAGCCAGTTCCAGGTGGCCGACTTCGACGGCGACGGCAAGGCCGAGATGATCGTCAAGACGGCCGACGGCACGCGCGATGGCGTCGGCCAGGTCATTGGCGACGCGAACGCACGATGGGTTACCGATGGCGGCGAGATCGAACAGGGCGACCGCACCGACGCGCGCCGCACCGAGGACGGCAAGCTGATGGCCGGGCTGACGGGACGCATCCTGACGGGGCCGGAATACCTCAGCGTGTTCGAGGGCGCAACCGGCCGCGTACTCGACACGATCCCCTACCCTTCGCCACGCGGCGCCCATGGCGACAATCCATCACAGGAAGAAATGAAGGCCCGCTGGGGCGACGGCTATGCCAATCGCTCCGACCGCTTCCTGGCCGGCACCGCATGGCTGGACGGACGGCTGCCCAGCGCCATTTTCGCGCGCGGCTATTACGCCCGCACCACCATTGCCGCCGTCGATTTCCGCGACGGCAAACTTACCCGGCGCTGGTACTTCGATTCCGAAGCACCCGGCGCCCCGCCGGGCTATTCGGGCCAGGGCAACCACCAGTTCAGCGTGGCCGACGTGGACGGCGACGGCCGCCACGAAATCGTCTACGGCTCGATCGCGCTGGACGACGATGGCCGGCCGCTGTGGAGCATGGGGATGGGCCATGGCGACACGATGCACGTTGGCGACTTCGACCCGCGCCGCTCCGGCCTGGAGAAATTCGGCGTGCATGAAAACATGACGATGTCGCGCAACACGGGCGCAGCGATGGTCGATGCGCGCACGGGTGAGGTGTTGTGGCGCACGGCGGCCGACAAGGACACGGGCCGCGGCGTGGTCGGCGATATCGATCCCCGGTATCCAGGCACGGAAGCGTGGGCGTCGAATTCGCCGAATCTGTACGACGTGCGCGGCAACGTCATCGGCCCCGTGCACCCGCGCCAGGTCAACTTCATGGCATGGTGGGACGGCGACCTGCTGCGCGAACTGGTGGACGGTACGGGCGTCTTCAAATGGGACTGGCGCAAGGGTGAATCGACGGTGCTGCTGGACGCCGCCGGTGCCGCGTCCAATAACGGCACCAAGGCGACGCCGGCACTGCAGGCGGATCTGTTCGGCGACTGGCGCGAGGAGATCGTCTGGCGCGCGGCCGACAACAACAGCTTGCGGATTTACTCGACGTCGATCCCGACCGCGCACCGGATCACGACGTTGATGCACGATCCGCAGTACCGGGCCGCCGTGGCCTGGCAGAACACCGCGTATAACCAGCCGCCGTGGCCTTCGTTCTATATCGGCGCTCCCGCGGCAGCGGAATAGGTGTGATGCTTACCGGCCCTTCAGCCATGACCTGAACGGATCGCCCGGCAGCGTCCTCAGCACGGCGACCACGGTTGCGGCATTGAAGCGCGCGCCGGCGTCGTTGGTATGCGTGCGGGCGTCGGCAAAGAAACCGTCCACGGTCGCCGCCCCCACTTCACGATAGCCCTCCGTCACGGCCAGCGTCAGGTCGCCGAACAGGGCGCCGCCGGCTGCCGCCACCCGCCGGTCCCATTCGGCGAACTCGGCGAAATCGCGCTCCGACAGCCAGCGATCGCGGTGCGGCACGGGCGACAACAGTACGACGGTGGCCCCTTTCGCTTTCGCATCGGCCACGTAACGCGCCATGTACCAGCCAAAGGTATGGACCCGTTCCACGCTGCCGTCCGGACGCGGGTCGTCCACCGTCTCGGGACCCGTGCCGGGGCCGGAGGCGCGCCTCTTCATGGCAGGGTCGCCAATGCGGCCGCCGTCGTTATGGCCGAACTGGATCAGCACCGCGTCCCCCGGCTTCATCTGCTCCAGCACGTCGTTCCAGCGCCCTTCGGTATAAAACGTACGGCTGCTTCGGCCACCGATGGCGTGATTGACGACGTTGACTTTGGCAGTGTCGAAGTAGGGCGCGATGCGTTCGCCCCAGCCCACCATCCCGTTTGTCGCGCCGCTCTTGACGGTGGAGTCGCCAACGACGAAGAGCGTCGGCAGCGCTGGATCGGCCGGACGCCCGATACGGTTGGCCTCAACTACCGGACGCGCATCGTCGGCTGGCGCAATCGCCCGGCCTTTCTCGTTCAGGGCCGCCACCAGCGGCGGCACACCCTGTGCACGCAGGCCCGCCACGACGATTTCGGCATTCAACCGGGCGCCCGCCAGGTTAGTGTGCACCGTCTCTTCAGGCTGCACCTGCGGGAACAGCGCAATGACGGCGGCGCGGCCCATCGTGTCGTAACGGCCAGCGGCCAGGTCGTTCAGGTCGATGAAGCCAACCTTCTCCTGCCGCGCCACCTGGGCCGCCCAGCCGCCGTAATCGGCACCGGCACGGCGCACCTTGCCGTCGGCATCCCAGCGCTTGAACGGAACGGGCGAGCAGATCACCGGCGTGGCTCCCCTGGCGCGGATGTCGGCAATGAAGCGGCGCAGGTACCAGCCATACGTATGCACCGTTTCGCGCTGCCCGGTCAGCAGATTATCGATCGTTGCGGTCTCTTCACCCGTACCGCGCAGGGTACCGCGCGCGCGGCCGTCGTCGTTCACGGGACTGGCGTCGTTATGCCCGAACTGCATGACGACGACATCGCCCCGTTTTACCAGCGCCAGCGTGCGCTGCCAGTGACCGCTGGTCAGATAGGTACGGCTGGACAGTCCGCCTACCGCGCGGTTGACGACGTTGATGCGGTCCGGGTCGAAGTAGTCCGCGAGGGGACGGCCCCAGCCCCACTGGCCTGCCGCCCCCTTGCCCTGGCCGTCGTCATGGCCATTACGCACGGTGGAGTCGCCGATCAGGATCAGCGACGGTAAAGCGGGGTTGGCCGGCTCCGGCAGCGTGACCGCGGCGCGCGCGGGGTCGGTGTTCACGGCGGCAGGCAGGGCCTGCGCCCGCGCACCGCAAAAGATCAACAGGAGGGTGGCGCAGACGAGCGCCTTCAGGTAGCGGTCCATGAGTCCATTCTAGAGCAGAACATGGTCGCCGGCAGCTTGCAAAGAATCAGGAAGATGAGCAATCGGCCGGCTCGCGCGAACGCACAATTGCGCATCGATCCTCTCGCCCCTTTGCCACCATGCGCCTCCTGTCCCGCACCGTTGTTTGCGTGCTGTTGTCCGCCACGGCGGCCTATGCCGATATCGGCCAGCGCTTCCCCTCCGAGCGCAGGGTCGTTCCCGATCCTGTGACGGGCACGCCGCTGACCTTTCTCACCACGCGCGCCCACGGTGATTCGAAGATCTACCCGACGCACCCTCAGTGGACGGTGGACGGCAAATGGGTCGTGTTCCGCTCGAAGCTGGCCGGCAACGAGGCGCTCGCCGTCAATGAAGCCAGCGGCGACATCGTCCAGGTCACGCAAGGCGGCTATACGGGCATGCTGAACCTGGCCCGCAAGTCGATGAAGCTGTACTTCATGCGCCAGGATACGGCGGCGGGACGCCTGCAGGTGGTCGAAGTGGACCTGGCGGCCGTGCTGGGCCGACAGCGCCGCCGGCCGGATGAAAGCCGCCGCCGCCTACCAGCGGGTATGCGGCACCACGCCTGCGGCGCTGGATGCGGGCGGCGACATGGCGCTCGACGCGGACGAGGAATGGGTCTACTTCCGGGTCGGCGCAACGGAAGCGGCGCGCCACCTGGCGGCCGGCACGAAGATCGAACCGGACTGCGGCCCCCGCAAGATGGGCGCCGGTCCGAACGGCATCGCGCGGATGCACGTGCGCACGGGCGAGATCCGCCACGTGGTGTCGGTGCCGTTCCAGGTTGGCCATATCCAGGCCAACCTGTGGCAGCCCGGCGAGATCGTGTTCAGCTGGGAGACGGGCGGCAAATCGCCGCAGCGCACGTGGACAGTGCAGGCCGACGGCAGCGGCCTGCGCCCGCTCTACCCGGAGGCGCCGTACGAGTGGGTCACCCACGAAGCCGTCATTACGCGCGACGAAGTGGCGTTCGCCATCATGGGCCACCGCCCGATCCCGAATGGCGCAATAGCCGTCAGCGGTGCCGCCACCGATGTCGGCGGCGCCAATCCGGGGCAGGATGCCGCGTGGGGTCCGGCCGGCACGCGCGAGAAGCCGAGCGGACTGGGAATCGTCAACCTGCGCACGCGCGAGATGACGATCGCCGGGCAGACGCCCTCCGGCAGCGGCTTGTGGCACGTGCACGGCTCGGCCGACGGACGCTGGGCCGTCGGCGACGATTTTTCACGCAGCGTATGGCTGATCGACCGCCGCACGCGCGAGATGCGCCTCCTGACCACGGGCCACAAGACCACTGCCGCCGACCACCCGCACCCGACCTTCAATGCCGACGGCACCAGGATCGAGATCCAGTCGGCCATGCTGGCCGAGGACGGGCGCTCGATGAATATCGTAGTCGTGCCGGTGCCGGAGGACTGGCTGGCGCGCAAATGACCGCATCGGCGCAAGGGCGACGGCATGCGGTGACGGCACCGCGCCGCTCCGGTGCACAATAGTGTCACGATCATGCCTTACACTTCGAACTCACGCCATCAATGAAAAAGCTCGCACTCGCTCTGATGCTGCCCACACTCTCCACCTGCGCGCTGGCGCAGAATGTTTTGCCCCTGTGGCCGGAAGGCGTGCCCGGCGCACGCGCCATCGGCCCCGAACGGCACGACAACGGACGCATTGCCAACGTCAGCGAACCGGCACTGACCCTGGTCGGCCCCGCCGTCGACCGCCCCAACGGCACGGCCGTGATCGTCGCTCCGGGTGGCGGCTACGTGCGCCAGTCGGCCGACCGCGAAGGCACCCAGTACGCCACCTGGCTCAGCACCCTGGGCGTGACGACCTTCGTGCTGAAGTACCGCATGCAGGAATTCGGCCATCCGGCGCCGCTGCAGGATGTGCTGCGCGCCGTGCGGCTGCTGCGTTCGCGCGCCGCGCAATTCCATCTCGACCCGGACCGCATCGGCGTGATGGGCAGTTCCGCCGGCGGCCACCTGGCCGCCAGTGCCGGCACGCTGTTCGACCATCCGCTGGGACGCACCGGCAATGCCCTCGACAAGGTCAGCGCCCGGCCCGACTTCCTGATGCTGATGTACCCCGTCATCACGATGGACGGCCCGGCCGTGCACGCGGGGTCGCGCAAAGCACTGTTGGGCGCGAACCCGACGCTTGAGGCGGTGCAGCTGATGTCGGTGGAGCGCCAGGTCACGCCGCGCACGCCGCCGACACTGCTGATCCACACGCAGGCCGACGCTTCCGTCCCCGTGGAAAACAGCATCCTGTTCTACCAGGCGTTGACGAAGGCGCGCGTGCCGGCCGAGATGTACCTGTTCGAGCAGGGCGAACACGGCATGGGCATGCGTGACGGGCTGGCCAATGCCTCGATGTGGCCCCGCCGCGCGGAGGAATGGCTGCGCAGCCGAGGCCTGCTCACGCCTTCGGCCACCAGCGCCACTCAGGCGAAATAGAACATCGGCTGCAGCGGCCACTCGCGGGGCCGGTTGCCCGGCTCCACTTCCATGATGTCCGCCATGTGGTCCCACCAGCGGCGCATCACCGGCAGTTGCGGCAGCGCGTCGGCCGAGTGGTTCTCGCGCAGCTTCAGCACGGCGAACAGTATCAGCGTTTCCTCGTCCAGGAAGATGGAATAGTCGTGGATGCCGGCCTGCGACAGCGCTTCGGCCAGGTCCGGCCACAGTTCGTCGTGCCGGCGCCTGTACTCCGCCGCCATGCCGGGTTTCAGCTGCATCTTGAAACCGCGCTGGATCATCGCTGCACCATTCATTCGGTTACCATCCTTTTCAGTTCCGCGCCGGCCAGCATGAACGCGCCGACGCCATCGTTGTAGCTGGAAGAAGGCCCGCAGTACGCCGGCTCGGGGCCCGTTTGCGGGATGCCGCCCATCCGGCCGCCCACCAACGTTGCGGCCAACGCGGCGGCCCTTATCGTCCTTGTCGTCGTGTTCATGACTTGTCCTGCTCCTCGTAGCTCTTCTTCGAAGGATCTTCTTTCGGCCGGCGTGGGCGCACCACCACGCTCGCGGGCGGCAAACCGGTCAACTGCTGGCCGTCCTCCACCTCGATGGGCGCGCCCAGCGCCAGCCTGGCGCCCCCGACGCGCCAGTCGGCGATATCGTACAGCCAGCCGCCCTCTTTCGCCTGGATGTCCAGGTTACCGAGTCGGAAGCGCTGCAACGGCACGTCCGGGTAGCCATCCACTTCGAATGCGCGCGTGGCGCCCGTCGCCTTGATGTCGGCGATGGTGACGTCGTGCAGGTGCGCCTTGCCCTGATCGGGCGGCACAGGCGTCGCCAGCACGCGCCAGACCGGCGGCACGTCACGCACGTCGGCAGGAATGCGCGCATAGCTGTAGCTGGGGTTCCAGTTCATCGTGATGCGCAGCACGACGGCAACGTTCTTCATCGTGATGTCGTGCAGCCGCAGGTTCTCGCCGAAGCCGCCGCGCGTGTGCGCCGACTTGAACAGGATGCCCACCGGGACCTTCCCTTCCACCGTGATGTTGTACGCCTCGATGTTGCGGAAGCCCCCGGACGTCTCGCTGCCGAACGTGATGCCGGCCGCGCCCGCGCGCACGATGGAGTCGCGGATGACGACGTCCTCCGTTGGCCGCGCCACGCGCAGTCCGTCCGCGTCGCGGCCCGCCTTCATGCACAGCGCGTCGTCGTTGACGTCGATGTCCGCGTGCTGCACCAGCACCCGTTTCGACGAGTCGATATCGATGCCGTCCGTCGACGGTCCCAGGCCGTCGGAGTTGTTGCGAATGACGACACCGTCCACCGTCACATCCGCCGAGTAGCAGATGTGCAGCGTCCAGAAGCCGGAGCGGCGCAATAGCAGGCCGCCGCCTACCTTGACGTTGGCCGAATCGAAGACCTGGATCAGGCGCGGACGCGGGGCGTCGTAATCCGAGGCCCAGCGCAGGCCGCGCGGTTCGTAGGTTTTACGCAGAGTCCAGTAGCTGTCCCAGAACACCTTGCCGTCGCCGTCGATCGTTCCTTCGCCTTCGATGGCGGCCTTGCGCTGCCGGTAGACGTTAACGAGCGCGGCCGGCCACGCCATCTCGATGCCGGCGATCCGCGTCGGCATGACAGGATAGTCGCGGATGTCCTGCGACCCCAGCAGGGTGACGCCCCTGTCGAGACGCAGCGTCACGCCGCTCTTGACGAAGATCGAGCCTGTCAGATAGGTCCCCGCCGGGAAGACGACCGTGCCGCCCTCCTTTGCCGCCGCGTCGATGGCAGCCTGGATCGCCCTGGTGTTGAGCGTCCGGCCGTCCGGCTTCGCGCCGAACCGGTCGACGCTGACCGTTGCCGCCGCGGCGCCTGTCATGAGCAGCAGCGCCAGCACAGCTCCAAGTAGTTTGTTCATTGCGCGGTCACCCCACCCTGCACAACATGAAGCAGCCGAGCGCCGGCAGGCGGGCCGGTGCCCGCCCGCGCGCGATACGGGCCATCATGGGAACGGCGTCAGACGATGCCGCTGCTGGAAGCACCCGCCTTCGCCGGGCGCCGCTCGGCCGCCATCGTGCGGTAGCCACTGGCGCGATACGCCCCGACCGGGTCGGCGGCGCCGCCGGCACGCAGCCGCGCCATTGCCAGGATCGGGCTGACGTCCGTGCGGTAAGCCGCCTTGAGCGTCTGCGCAGCCTGCAGCACGTCGTTGCCTTCCTGGTGCGCGCGCAGCGCATTGCGGTCCACCAGTGCGGCCTGCACGAACGCGCGTTGCACTTCCACGGCGCTGGACATCAGGCTTTCGATGGGGTCCGTCACGTTATGCGACTGGTCCAGCATATAGGCGGGACTGAACGACGGATCGCGCTGGGCCGCGTCGGCCAGCTCGTTAAAGACGAGGAACAGCTGGAACGGGTTGATGCTGCCGGAGTCCAGGTCGTCGTCGCCGTATTTGCTGTCGTTGAAGTGGAAGCCGCCCAGCTTGCCGAACTGGGCGAGGCGCGCCACGATCATTTCGATATTGGTGTTCGGCGCGTGGTGCCCGAGGTCGACGAGGCATTTCGCTTTCGGCCCCAGCTCGGTGGCGCAAGCGAAGCTCGTGCCCCAGTCGGCGATCGTGGTCGCGTAGAACGCGGGCTCGAACAGTTTATGTTCGATGAACAGCTGCCAGTCCTGTGGCAGCGCGCCGTAGATGTCGCGCATGCTGTCCAGGTAGCGTTCCAGCGCGCCGCGCAGATTGTGCTGGCCGGGGAAGTTGGCGCCGTCGCCCACCCACACCGTCAGCGCTTTCGAGCCCAGCGCGCGGCCAAGCTCGATGCATTCGATATTGTGCGCCACCGCCTGGGCACGCACGGCGCCGCTTTGCGCCGTCAGGCTGCCGTATTTGTACGACTGTTCCTGGTTCTGCTGGTCCTGGAACGTGTTCGAGTTGACGGCATCGAACCCCAGGCCGTAGCCTTCGGCGACTTCACGCAGCGCGGCCGGATCGTCGGTGCGGTCCCACGGGAAGTGCAGCGAGACGGCCGGCGTGGCACGCGTCAGCTGGTGGATCACGGCGCAGTCTTCCATCTTCTCGAACACGTTGCGCGGTTCGCCCCGGCCAGGGAAGCGGGCGAAGCGCGTGCCGCCCGTGCCGACGCCCCAGCTGGGCACCGCAACGGCGAAGCCTTGCGCCAGCGCCGTCATCTGTTCGATATCGATGCCGCGCCGCGCCAGCATGCCGCCCAGCGCTTCATAGTCCGCCTGGACGTTCGCCTGCACCGAGGCGTTGTGTTCGGCCACGCGACCGCTGTCGATCACGGGATTCATTGCACCTGCGTTCATCATGTCTCCTTGAGTACCTGTTCTGCCGGCGGCCGCAGCCGCCTTTTATATGTTGGATTCTAGCGCGTGAACGCGCCGGCATTGCCGGCATCGACGTTGAGGATATTGCCTGTGCTTTTGGCGGCCTTGTCGCTGGCGAGGAAATACACGGCTTCGGCGATATCCTCGGGCAGCACGGACAGCTTCAGCATGCTGCGCTCGCGGTAGAACTTCTCCACGTCGTCCGCATCGATCTTGTTCGACTGCGCGCGCTCCTGCTTCCATTTGCCGTCCCAGATGCGCGAGCCGCGGATGACGGCGTCCGGATTGACGACATTGACGCGGATGCCGTGCGGCGCGCCTTCCAGCGCGATGCAACGGGCCAGGTGAATCTCGGCCGCCTTGGCGGTGCAGTAGGCCGACGCGCCGGCCGACGCCACCAGACCGTTCTTGCTGGCGACGAAGACCATGCTGCCGCCCAGCCCCTGCTGCTTCATCATGCGGAACGCGCTGCGGCTGGCAAGGAAGTACCCTTTGACGAGGATGTCCTGGTTGCGGTTCCAGACGTCCAGCGTCGTGTCTTCCAGCGGGCTCGATGAGGCGATGCCGGCATTCGAGATCAGCAGATCGACGCCGCCGAAGCGCAGCGCACAGGCCGACAGCACTTTCTCGACATGCTCTTCGCTGGTGATGTCCGCCACGACGCCGGCCACGCTGTCCTTGCCGCCCACCTTCGCCAGGTTTTCCCGCGCCTGCTCGAGCGCCTCGGCGTCGATATCGGTCAGCATCACGCACGCGCCCTCGGCCAGCAGCTGGCGTGCCACGGCCTGGCCAATGCCGCCGGCGCCGCCAGTCACCAGCGCAATGCGCCCGGCCAGGCTTTTCGGCTTCGGCATGCGCTGCAGTTTCGCTTCTTCCAGCAGCCAGTATTCGATGTCGAACGCTTCCTGTTCCGGCAGGCCGACGTAGGTGTCGACGCCATTCGCGCCGCGCATCACGTTGATTGCATTGACGTAGAACTCGCCGGCGATGCGGGCCGTGGCCTTGTCCTTGGCGAACGACAGCATGCCCACACCGGGGATCAGGTAGATGATCGGATTGGCGTCGCGCACGGCCGGGCTGTCGGCGTGCTTGCAGCGCTCGTAATAGGCCACGTAGTCGTCGCGGTAGCGTGCCAGCCCTTCATCCAGGCTGGCCGCGACCTTGTCGAAGTCGGGATGGGCAGGATCGAATTCGATCACGTACGGGCGGATCTTGGTGCGCAGGAAGTGATCGGGGCAGGAGGTGCCCAGCGCCGCCAGCGGCTGCAGATCGCGGCTGCAGACGAATTCCAGCACGGCTTCCGAATCGTCGAAGTGACCGAGCTTGTATTCCGTTTTCCCGATCTTCCCCCGCAACAGGGGCATCAGGCGAGCGGCCAGCGCGGAACGTTCGTCCGAGGGCAGCGGTGTTACGGCGGCACCGCCGAACACGGGCTGCTTCACGTTCGCGCCCAGCCATTCCTCGGCGCGCTGGATCATCGCCAGCGTGTTTTCGTAGCACGATCTGGCCGTATCGCCCCAGGTGAACAGGCCGTGCCCTTCCAGGATGATCCCTTTCAGATTCGGCTGGCCCTGAGATACCTCCTCCAGCTTCAGGCCCAGGTCGTAGCCGGGACGCTGCCACGGCAGCCAGCCCAGCTCACCTTCGAAGATGCGCTGGGTGAGCGCACGGCTGTTGGCGCAGGCGGCGATCGCGATCACGGCATCCGGGTGCATGTGATCGACGTGCTTGCGGTCGATGTAGGCATGCAGCGGCGTATCGATGCTGGCCGCGCGCGGATTCAGGTTGAACGTGCAGTGCGGCAGGTAGGCCACCATTTCGTCTTCGTTGGCCAGGCCGCGATAGCGCCCTTTGAGCGCGCGCAGCTTGTCCATGTACAGCGTCGAGAAGCCATCGAGCCTGATGCTGCCCAGGTCTCCGCCGGAGCCTTTCACCCACAGCACCTCGACCTGTTCGCCGCTGAGAGGATCTTCCATCATCACCTTGGCCGACGTATTGCCGCCGCCGAAATTGGTGATGCGCAGGTCGGAGCCCAGCAGGTTGGAGCGGTACAGCAGCAGTTCCGGCTCGCTCATGGCGGCCGCCTTCTCATCAATCCATAACGATGCGATGGGCTGTCTTTGCCGCCGTTGGTGCGCGCTGCTTTGCCCTGATTCCTGTCCTGGTTCATGCGATGCCGTCATACGTTCTCCGTCGTTGATTTGCGTTTGTTTTGCCAGGCGTTCGCCTCCCTGGCAAGCGCAGTCAGTAGAAAACAGCGGCCCTCGGGGTGTCAATGCGCAAGCGCTCAACCGGATGACCAAGAATGAATTAATCATAAGGATGATCGAAACACGCATCCGCTCACATCGGTGTGGGCAAATAGTCACGGTATTGAGCAGTTGGTGATTGACGACCGAAATTGAAGTGTTTAGCCTCTACCGTTAACAAACAGACCACTCCGGGCCAAGCCTGAGAAGTAGGATCAACATAAAGGAGACGACAATGGTTAATCACAAGCGCCGTAAACGTTTGCTGAAGCTGCTCGCCGAGCACCAGAACGCCAGTGTTCCGCAACTGGTCGAATGGCTCAGCGCTTCCCCCGCCACCGTGCGCCGCGACATCAGCTGGCTGGCGGCGCGCAATCTGTTGACGCGAACCCGCGGCGGCGCGGCCAACCTGGCGCAAAAGAAGCGCAACTTCGCCCTGACGAGCGAAACGTTCGAGCACAATATCCAGTGCTTCGCCGAGCGCAAACGGGCCATTGCCCGCTACGCTGCCGGCATGTGCGACGAAGGCGAAACCATTGTCATCAACGGCGGCACCACCACCTTCATGATGGCCGAATTCCTGGTCGATAAACACCTGAAGATCCTGACGAACTCCTTCCTGATGGCCGAGCGGCTGCTGGTCTCCAGCGAAAACGAGATCATTCTCCCCGGCGGCAAGGTCTATCGCGAGCAGAACGTGATCCTCTCCCCGTTCGACAACGACATCACGCAGCACCACTACGCAGCCAAGATGTTCATGAGCGTCTACGGCCTGTCCCTGCTGGGACTGATGGAGGCCGACCCGCTGCTGATCCAGGCCGAGAAGCGCCTGATCGGCCAGGCCGAGGAACTGATCGTGCTGGCCGACAGCTCCAAGTTTGCCAAGAAGGCGGGCCTGATCCTGTGCGGCCTCGATCGCGTTGCCACCGTCATCACCGATACGTATGCGTCCGACGCGGCCGTGCAGTTGCTGGAGCAATCCGGCGTGAAGGTCGTCACCGTCGCACCGGAAGCCGTGCCGGCGCCGCAGCCGCCGATGTCCTTCCCGTATGGCTTCGAATTCCAGGCACCGAGCCTCTACCAGACGGAGACATCCCATTGAGCCCTTTCGCATTGAACCAGAAAGCAATGAAACGCCGGACGCTGGCTGCTTCGCTGTCCCTGCTGGCATTGGGTTTGTTCGCAGGCTGCGGCGACAAGGCCGCCGCGCCGGCCGACGGCAAGATCCGCATCGCCATGGTCGTGAAAAGCCTGGGCAACGGCTTCTTCGACGCCGCCCACACGGGCGCGAACGAAGCGGCGGCGCAGCTGAAGGATGTTGAGATCATCTACACGGGGCCGACCACGCCCAGCGCGGAAGGCCAGATCGAGATCGTCAACTCCCTGATCAGCCAGAAGGTCAATGCGATCGTCATCTCCGCCAATGACCCGAACGCGCTGGTGCCCATCGCGAAGAAGGCCATGCAGCGAGGGATCAAGGTGGTGTCCTTCGACAGCGGCCTGGCGCCCGAAGGGCGGCTGATGCAGCTGAACCCATCCAGCGCCCGGCTGATCGGGCGCAAGCAGCTGGAGATGGCGAGCAGCGCCATCGGCGGTGCCGGCGAGATCGCCATCCTGTCCGCGTCGGCCCAGGCCACCAATCAGAACCTGTGGATCGACGTGATGAAGTCGGAGCTGGCCAAGCCGGAGTTCGCGAAACTGAAGCTGGTTGCCACCGTCTACGGCGACGACCAGTCGGACAAGAGCTACCGCGAGGCGCAGGGTCTGCTGCGCAGCTATCCGAACCTGAAGGCGATCATCGCCCCCACCACCGTCGGCATCAACGCGGCCGGCAAGGCGGTCGTCGACGAAAAACTGGTCGGCAAGGTGTACGTCACCGGCCTGGGGCTGCCGTCCGAAATGGCCGGTCACGTGAAGAGCGGCGCGGTCAAGGAATTCGCCATCTGGAATCCGATCGACCTGGGTTACGCGGCCACGTACGCGGCCTATGACTTCGTCAAGGGCCGGCCGGACGCCAGGGCGGGCGGCAAGGTGGATGCCGGGCGCATGGGCAGCATCGCCATCGACGCGAAAGGCGAGGCCGCGATGGCCGAGCCGTTCACGTACAACGCCTCCAACGTCGATCAATTCTCGAAGATTTTCTAACCGCCATGGCAGCGACTCTTCATGACCCGGCAGCGCCGGGAACGCCCCCGCACACCTCCGCCTCGGGCCTCGCACCTGCCCCCGTACTGCAGCTGACCGGGATCGGCAAGCGCTTCGCCGGCATCGTGGCACTCAACAAGGTAGCGCTATCCGTGTCAGCCGGCGAAGTGATGGCGCTGATCGGCGAGAACGGCGCCGGCAAGTCCACGCTCGTCAAGACGCTGACGGGCATCTATCAGCCCGACGAAGGCAGCATCCTGCTGGGCGGGCAGAGCGTCACGTTCGCCAACGCGCAGGACGCGATGGCGGCCGGGATCACCGCCGTGCACCAGGAAAGCGTGATGTTCGACGAGCTGACGGTGGCCGAGAACATCTACGTGGGCCGCCACCCCGTCAAGGGCGGCCGCGTCGACTGGGCCCGGGTGGAGCAGGAAGCGGCGCAGCTGTTCGCACGGCTGGAAGTGGCGCTGCCCGTGCGGGCGAAGGTCAAGGACCTGTCAGTCGCGCAGCGCCACTTTGTCGAGATCGCGCGGGCGTTGTCGCAGCGGGCCCGCGTCGTCATCCTCGACGAGCCCACCGCCGCGCTGTCGCAGCGCGAGATCCAGGAGCTGTACCGGATCGTGCGCCAGCTGCGCGCGGCCGGCACGGCCATCATCTTCATTACCCACAAGTTCGACGAGATTTTCGCCGTGGCGGACCGCTACACGGTGCTGCGCGACGGCCAGTACGTTTCCAGCGGCAGCATTGCCGACGTGACGGAGGCGGACCTGGTCGCCCTGATGGTGGGCCGCGCCGTGCACCAGGCCTACCCGAAAGCGGACGTGACACCCGGCCCCATGGTGCTGGAGGTGGAAAATTTCTGCCACCCGACGGAATTCGACGGCGTCAGCTTCCAGTTGCGCAGGGGTGAAATCCTGGGCTTCTACGGACTGGTCGGCGCGGGCCGCTCGGAAGTGATGCAGGCGCTGTTCGGCCTGAGCCCACAGGCACGCGGCGCCGTAAAACTGGACGGCGCCCCGGTGCGCATCGGCTGCGCGGCCGAGGCGATCCGCCATGGCATCGCCTACGTGCCTGAGGACCGCCAGCACCAGGGCGCGCACCTGACGATGCCGATCCTGCATAACATCACGTTGCCGATCCTGGACCGCATCGGCTTCTTCCTGCGCGGCCGCCGCGCCGAGGAGAGCGCCGTGGCGCGCCACTACAGCGAGCAGCTGGAGCTGAAGGCCAGCCACCTGTGCCAGCACGTGGCCGAACTCTCGGGCGGCAATCAGCAGAAGGTCGTGCTGGGCAAATGGCTGGCGACCAATCCGAAGGTGATCATCCTCGACGAGCCGACCAAGGGTATCGACATCGGCTCAAAGGCCGCCGTGCACCGTTTCATCGGCCAGCTGGTCGGCCAGGGCCTGGCCGTCATCCTCGTATCGTCCGAACTGCCCGAGGTGCTGGGACTGGCCGACCGCATCGTCGTGATGCACCA
The DNA here is from genome assembly GCF_004421005.1 of Pseudoduganella plicata. Taxonomy (NCBI): domain Bacteria; kingdom Pseudomonadati; phylum Pseudomonadota; class Betaproteobacteria; order Burkholderiales; family Oxalobacteraceae; genus Pseudoduganella; species Pseudoduganella plicata. The sequence continues at coordinate 5,012,087 of NZ_CP038026.1, read as the reverse complement.
GGGTCGCGTGCAACGCGAGTTCTCCCGGTTTGAGGCCACGCCGGAAAACGTCGTTGCCGCCGCATCCGGTTGCAGCCCGGATGAAAATGCAGCCGTCCCGGAGGCCGTATGAACATGCTTAAACAACGTGAAACGCTGCTGGCCTGCTCCATCATCGTGCTGGTGTGCCTCGTGGGCCTGCGCTCGCCCGTATTCGTCAGCGCCGCCAGCCTGTCCAACCTGCTGACAGACAGCACCCTCTTGACCATGCTGGCGCTGACGCAGATGCTGGTCATCGTCACGCGCGGCGTCGACCTGTCCGTGGCGTCGAACCTGGCGCTGTCCGGAATGATGGCCGCGCTGCTGGCGTCGCGCCATCCCGCCCTGCCACTGGTCACAGTAGTGCTGGCCGCCACCGCCATCGGCCTCGTGCTGGGCCTCGTCAACGGCTGGCTGATCGGCTACCTCGAGCTGCCGCCCATTGTCGTCACGCTTGGCACAATGAGCGTCTATCGCGGCCTCGTGTTCGTGCTGTCCGGCGGCGCATGGGTGTCGTCGCATCAGATGCCGCAGGACTTCATCGCGTTCCCGCTGACGCGCTTCCTCGGCATCACGCACCTCGTCTGGATCGCGGCTGTCGCCGTGCTGGCGGCGTGGTTCATTGCGCGCCACAGCCGCTTCGGCCGCGACCTGTATGCCGTCGGCAATGCGCCGTCGTGCGCCCGCTATGTCGGGATCCCGATGGCGCGCCGGCTGCTGTGGACCTATGGCCTGTCCGGCGCCATGGCCGGCCTGTGCGGCTTTCTGTGGGTGGCGCGCTATGCCGTCGCCTATACGGAGATCGCCTACGGCTTTGAATTCACCGTGATCGCCGCCTGCGTCATCGGCGGCATCAGCATCGCCGGCGGCACGGGCAGCGTCACGGGTGCCGTGCTGGGTGCGCTGTTCCTCGCCGTGATCGGCAACGCGCTGCCCGTCGTACAGGTGTCGCCGTTCTGGCAAAGCGCGCTGACGGGCCTCGTCATCCTTGCCGCGGTGCTGATCAATGCCCGCGACGCCAAGCATGCCGGACGCCAGATCCTGCCCCTGCACCTGCTGCAACGGGGTGCCGCATGAACTCATCGACCGCCAACATGACCAGCACCCACAGCTCGCGCTACACGATCCTCGACCGGCCCGGCTTCCGCCCCTATGCCCTGCTGGGCAAATGGGAGACGCTGCTGGCCCTTCTCTTCGTGGCCGCGTTCCTCGTCAACGGCATCCTCGTGCCGAACTTCCTCGATCCGTACAACCTCGCCGACGGCACGTTCAACTTCAGCGAGAAGGCACTGATCGCACTGCCGATGGCGCTGTTGATCATCTGCCGCGAGATCGACATCTCCGTGTCCGGCATCCTGGCGCTGTGTTCCGTCGCCCTCGGCCTGGCCAACACCCATGGCGTGCCACCGGCGCTGCTGCTGCCCGTCGCGCTGGCGGCCGGCACGGCCTGCGGCCTGCTGAACGGTGTACTGGTGACGCGCTTCGCGCTGCCTTCCATCGTTGTCACCATCGGCACCGTCTCGCTGTTCCGGGGCCTGGCCAGTGTGGTGTTGGGCGACAAGGCCTTTACCGGCTACCCGCAACTGATGGCCGACTGGGGGCAAGGCTACTTCTTCGACGTGATCCCCCGCGAATTCGTCGTGCTGCTGGCGTTCGCGGCACTGTTCGCCGTCGTGCTGCATGCGACGCGCTGGGGCCGGCGCATCTACGCCATTGGCAACAACCCCGTCGCGGCGCGTTTTGCCGGCATCGAAGTCGATCGCTACCGCCTCGTGCTGTTCATGCTGACGGGCGCCATGGCGGGCCTGGCGGCATACCTGCTGACGGGTCGCATCGGCAGCACGCGGCCCAATATCGCCATGGGCTGGGAGCTGGAAGTGATCACGATGGTGATCCTCGGCGGCGTCAGTATCGCCGGCGGCGCCGGCACCATCGGCGGCGTGCTGCTGGCCGTGCTGACGCTGGGCACCGTGACGTACGGCCTGTCGCTGGCGAACGTGCCGGGCATCTACATGACGATCGTGATCGGCCTGCTGCTGCTCGTGACGATTGCCGTGCCACGGCTGCTGCGCGGGCGCAAGGTGGCGAAATGACGGCGACCGTCGTTCTCGATATCGGCAAGACCAACGTCAAGCTGGCACTGATCGATGCCGACGGCCGCCAGCTGGCCGAGCGGCGCCGCGCCAATGCCGTGCTGCGCGACGGCCCCTATCCGCACCACGACACGGAAGGCATCTGGCACTGGATGCTCGACGGTCTGGGCGAGTTCGCCACCATGGCGGCCATCGATGCCATCGTGCCCGTCACGCACGGGGCGACAGCCGCCCTGGTCGATGACGACGGCCTGACGCTGCCGATCCCGGACTACGAGCACGAACCGGCCGTCCCGCTGGCGCAGTATCTCGCCGTGCGGCCGGCCTATGCAGACACGCGCTCGCCGCGCCTGCCGGCGGGCTTGAACCTGGGCCGGCAACTGGCATGGCTGGCGACGGCGTACCCGATCGAATTCGCGCGCACGCGCCACATTCTCATGTATCCGCAATACTGGGCGTGGCGGCTGTGTGGCGTGGCCGCCGGCGAAGTGACGTCGCTGGGCTGCCATACTGACCTGTGGGATCCGGCGCGCCAGCAGTATTCGGGGCTGGTCGACAAGATGGGCTGGCAGGACCTGCTGCCGCCGCTGCGCCGCGCCTGGGACACGCTCGGCACGATCCTGCCCGCGCTGGCCGCGCAGACCGGATTGCCTGCCGGCTGCCGCGTCGTCTGCGGCATTCACGACAGCAATGCATCGCTGCTGCGTCATCTGGGCGGCTCCGATGGTCCCGCCGTGCTGTCCACGGGGACGTGGGTCATTGCCGCGGCACCTGGCAAGCCGCTGGACGGCTTGCGCGAGGAAGCGGACATGCTGGCCAATACCAGCGCGTCGGGCCACGCCGTGCCCAGCATGCGATTCATGGGCGGACGCGAATTCGCCGAGCTGGCGGGCGCCAACCCGGTATCCTGCGACGCCGCTGCGCTGCAACGCATGATCGACGGCGGCACATACGCGTTGCCCGGCTTTGCCGGCGCCGGCGGACCGTTTGCCGGCCGTGCCGGCAGCGTCGCCGGTCCGGCGCCCGTCAACGACAAGGAGCGCTGCGCGCTGGCCACACTGTACTGCGTGCTGATGAGCGACTACTGCCTGTCGGCCCTGGGCGCCGATGGCGCCATTGTCGTCGAAGGCAGCTTTACGAATAACCCGCACTTCGCGCCGCTGCTGGCGGCCCTGCGGCCAGGCCAATCCGTCGCCGTGACCGACGATGCCAGCGGCACCACGTGCGGCGGCTGGATGCTGGCCCATTGGGGCAGCGTGCCACGGGCGCGGTCGGCCATTGCGGCGCCGCTCCGTCTCGACCGCTGGGTGGCTTACCGCGATGCGTGGCTGCACCGCCTGAACTGATACACGTGCCGCCCCTGCCGATGGCTTAAGGCGTGGCAGGCTTCGCGGGCAGATCCAGGCTGCGGCCCAGGAACTCCAGCATTCCCGCCGCAATGTCCTGGCCGTGCGTTTCGATGGCGAAGTGGCCGGTGTCGAGGAAGCGCACCTCGGCGTTCGGGTTGTCGCGCCGGAACGCCTCGGCGCCGGCCGGCGTGAAGAACGGATCGTTCTTCCCCCAGATTGCGAGCAGCGGCGGCTGGTAGCGCCGGAAGAAGTCGTGCAGCTGCGCATACTGGCGGATATTCTGGCCGTAGTCGAGCAGCAGATCCATCTGCGCCTCGACGCCGATGCGCTCGATCGCCGCATGGGCCAGCTGGTAGGTCTCCGGCGCGATCAGCGACGTGTCGCTCACGCCCTCCGTGTACTGCCACTTCGTCATCTCGAGCGTGTTGAATCGGCGCAGCGCCTCGCGGTTCGCCGCCGTGGGCGCCGCCCATGCCTTGCGCATGTCCGCCCAGCCGGCGCTCAGGCCCTCCTCATAGCCGTTACCGTTCTGGCTGACGATCGCCGCAATCCTGTGCGGGTTCCTGACCGCCAGCCGCCAGCCCACCGGCGCACCGTAATCGAACACGTACATGGCGTAGCGCTCCATGCCTTTCGCGACGGTGAAGGCGTCGATCACGGCAGCGAGGTTGTCGAACGTGTAGCGGAACGCCACGCCCGGCATGACGGACGTCTGCCCGAAGCCCGGCAAGTCGGGGGCGACCACGTGGTACTTCACGGCCAGCCGCGGGATCAGCTCGCGGAACATGTACGACGAAGCGCCGAATCCGTGCAGCAACAGGACGGTCGGGGCCTGTGCGGGGCCAGCCTCGCGGTAGAACACGGTCACCCCCTGGATATCGATTGTCCTGTGGTGGACCTGCACGGGACTGTCGACGGCATTGGCGTTAAAGGCGGTGGCAAGGGTGGCGGCGGCGAGCAGCGTATTTTGTGCGGTCATGTGATTCCCCTGGTGTAAAGGCGGTCGGATTAAATAACCTGTATAATTTAGCTTAACAGGTTACTGTGAGCCCAGTATGCGCGGCACAAAATAACCTGTCAACTCAATTTTTACAGGTTACGAAATGAAGGATTCGGCAGTGTCGGATGACGGCGGCATAAGCGTGGCGCCAATCGTAGGCGACCATCTGGCGCTCGATCTGCTCAATACGCAGGCGCGCAACGACGGCGCGACCGTCGATTACTGGAACAGCGGCGACGACGTACTGGATTGGCTGGCGCGGCATGATATCGCTCCAAAAACCGGCGCGATCGACCGCAATGCGTTGCTGACGCGCGCGAAAGCGCTGCGCGCGCTGGCGCACAGGTTGATCGTCCAGCGCAAGGAGAACACGATGGGCGATATCGACGGCCTGAACGAGTATCTGCACGCCTGCCTCAGCGCGCCGCATCTGGAGCGCGACGGAGCGGGCAATCTGGTGCTGACCCGCACGCAGCGCGGCACGACGCTGGCGGCATTGCTCGGCCCCGTTGCCGAAGCGGTAGCGGGCCTGCTGGCGGAAGGCGATTTCGCCCTCGTCAGGCAATGCGAGCACCCCGACTGCGTGTTGTGGTTCTACGACCGCACGAAGGCGCACAAGCGGCGCTGGTGCAGCATGGCCCTGTGCGGCAACCGCTACAAGGCGGCCCAGTTCAGGAAACGCAGCAGCAGCTGACCCCGTTTTTTTGACCCCGTTTCTTTTACCTCATTTTTTTCAGTCGGCGACGGGATTACCGAAGTCGGGCGTCCCGTCGGCGCGCCAGTCGATTGCCTGCGCGCGCGTGTGCCGGTCCGGGTTTTTCAACGGATCGCCGACGATGTCGCGGTAGTTGCGCGCATGGTAGACGAGGATGTCGGTCTTGCCGTCCGGCGTCGTCGTAAACGCGTTGTGGCCTGGTCCGTACTGGCGGTTGGCGGCGCTGCTGGCGAAGACCGGCTGCGGCGACTTGGTCCAGGATCGCGCATCCAGCAGGTCGGCACCGGCGGACGCCGTCAGCATGCCCAGCGCATAGCTGGCGTCCGTCGCACTGGCCGAATAGGTGAGGAACACGCGGCCGTTCTTCACCAGCACGGCGGGTGCTTCGTTGACGTCGTGCTTCACCTTCTCCCACGGGTAGTCCGGCTGCGACAGCAGCGTCGCGCGGCCGGCGATGGACAGTGGCGTGTCCATGCGCGCAATGTAGATCGCGGTGACCTGCTTCGGGCTGTTAGGCGGACGCTGCGTCCAGACCAGATAGCGTTTTCCCTCCAGCGCGAACGTCGTGGCGTCGAGGGAGAACGATTCCCAGCCTGTCTTCAGCTGGCCCCGTTCGATCCACTGTCCGGCGAACGGATCGTCCGATGCGTTCTCCAGGACGTACAGGCGGATGTCCCAGATGGCATCCGCGCGCCCGGCCGTGAAGTACAGGTACCACTTGCCGTCGATGCGGTGCAGCTCGGGCGCCCAGATGTGATGGCTCATGGGACCTTCCGCATGCTTGCGCCACACCACCCTGGACTCGGCCGCGCCCAATGCGTCGAGGCTGCGCGCACGCCGCAGCTCGATGCGGTCGTATTCGGGCACCGTGGCCGTGAAGTAGTAGTGGCCGTCGGGCTGCAGCGTCACGTGCGGGTCGGCGCGCTGCCGCACCAACGGATTGTCGAATGTGGCAGCGGCATCGGCGGCGACGGCTACGGATGCGAACAACACCGCGAGCACGAGGCCCGCGGCGCCGGAGACAGACTGGCGCATGGTCAGAATTTGAGCGAGACGCTGGCGTAGTAACGGCGCCCGGAGAAGGCCAGCTCGTTGACGCGGAACAGGTCGCCCGCGTCGGTGATCTCCTCCTGGTCCGTCAGGTTCTTGCCCTCGATCGAGAACGTGATGTTGTCATTGTAGCGGTACTGGAACTTGGCATCGAGGTAGCCCGTCTTCTCCTGGAAATTCGGATTGCCCGAGATGTCGTTTCCGCCCGTGTAGTAGCGGTCGCGCGCGTTGTAGGCGACGCGGGCATTGATCGGACCGCGGTCATACCACAGCGCCACGTTATAGCTGTTTTTCGACAGGCCCGGATATGGCAGCACCGTGCCATCGAGGACATTCAGGCGCTCCGTGCCCGCCGCATATTTGTACGTCATGCGCGTGTAGTTGACGTCGCCGCCGAAGCCGCCCAGCCAGCCGGGCAGGAACGTGAACGCCGTGCGCGCCGTGATCTCGATGCCCCTGGTCGTGGCGCCCTTGCCGTTGACCGGCTGCGTGACGTCCCAACGGCTGCCGTCATGGAACACGTCGACACCCTTCTGCAGCTGCTTCTCCAGGATGTAGCTCGAGATCTCCTTCTTGAAGAAGGCCGCGCTGACCTGCGTGTCCGGGCCCGGGTAGTATTCCAGCGACAGGTCCGTGTTCGTGGCGCGGAACGGCTTCAGGTCCGGATTGCCGGCCGTGCAGTCGTCCGTCCCGTCGCCGCCGAAGGCGCTGCTGCCGCTGTTCAGGGTGCAGATGGCGTTCGGCGCCAGCAGGTCGATGCGCGGGCGCGACATCACCTTGCCCCAGCCGACGCGCGCCAGGAAGATGTCCGGCACGAGCCACATCATCGCGTTCGCGCTGGGCAGCACGTCGTGGTACGAGCTCGCCACGCTGGAGATGCCGTTTTCGACGATGTAGTCGACCCACCCGGACGTCCCCGTGCCGGTGGCGATGCGCACCTTGTTCTGGTACGAACCCGTCGCCACGGCGCGGGTGTGCGTGTAGCGCGCGCCAACGTTGCCGTTGATGGTATAGCCGAACAGCTCCGTGTCGAAGTCCAGCCGGCCGTAGGTCGAGCGCACGCGTTCTTCGGCGCCGTAGGTGGGGATCTGTGGATAGACGTTGCCGTCGCTGGCGCGGGCGCTCTGCACCAAATCATGGTTGAAGTGCGAAAGGTCGAAGTACGGCGCCGCCTTGTTGAAATCGGGCGCGGTCCAGTTCGACGGCAGGTTGCTGACGTTGTCGAAGCCCTTGAAAAAGGACCCGGGCGAGCGGGTGCGGATCGTGTCGATCAGCTGCGCCATCTGGGCGCCGGTCACGTAGGCGGTCGAGCTGTAAGGGTTGAGCAGCGACCGCGTATCGGGCGCGCGCGGCGTGCCGCTCCAGTTCGGGTCCCAGATCAGCGTCTGGTTGACGTTCGCGCTCGGGACGATGACGTCGTCGCCCACGCCGGCCAGGTCCGAACCGTTACTGCGCAGGAAGCCGCCGCCCTTGAACTGGCGCCCCGTCGACTTGCGCGCCTGCGCGCCGAACCAGATCTTCGTGAAGAACGGCGTGTCGAGTCGGTACTTCAGATCGAGCTTGACCTGGTCTTCCGTGTTCTTCACTTCCTCGGGGCGGTACTGCAGTTGCACCTGCGTGTACGCACTGCTGTTCTCGGGCGAATACCCGGCCGGGAAGCCGAAGTGCGGCAAGCCCTGGTTGTCCAGCGATACCTTCAGCCCCGGCGCGTCCATCGTCATCGTCACGTTGTTGCTCTGGCTGATGTAGTCGGACTTCGACTTGCCGACCAGGCCTTCCGCTTCCAGCCGGCCGCGCTTGAAGTTGAAACCCGTCGAATAGTATTTCGACCGGACGTTCAGCGAGAAGTCGCGGGCCGACGTGTAGAAGGCGCCCTGGCCGCCCTGCCCCGCGGTGTACACGCAGTCGCCGACCGTGTATTCGGTGACGTAATGATCGCGCACCGTCATGCCGGCCGGCGTGGCCGTGGTGGAGACGGGGGTGCACGTGCCGGCCGTGGTCTGCCGGCCCGCGCCGTCATACACCGGGGCACTGCCGGCGTTGTACAGGCGATTGATGTTCTCGAAGTTGGTGCCGTAGTTGCGGTCGTTCAGGCGCTGGTCCTGCTTGTTGTCCTGGTAGCTGGCGAACGCGGTGAAGTCCTTGGCGAATTCATACTGGGCCGTCAGTTCTGCCGACGTGCGCTTGTGGTCGCGCGTCCAGATGCCGTAGCGCGGAATGCCGGGCGAGTAGTCGTTCCACTGATTCAGGCAGGCCGTCTTGTCGTCCGCGGCGACGCCATCGCAGCCCGCCTTCGTGCCGATTGCCGCCAGCGCGGGGTTGCGGCTGACCACCGTCTTCTCGGCCGACATGTCCCAGTCGCGCAGGAAGCGCCACGACGTGTTGCGGGCATAGTCGTTCTGCGTCAGCACCTTGTCGTAGACGAGGTTGGCCATCAGCCCGAGGCGGTTGCCGAAATAGCGGTCCGCCAGCAGCAGGCTGGCACGGGGATCGACGCCACCGCGGCTGGTCGAATGTTCGCCGGAGATCGTCGTGGCGATCATCGGCTTCTTGAAATCGAGCGGCTTGCGCGTCTTGATGCTGACGGTGCCGCCGACGCCTCCCTCCGTCATGTCCGCCGTGGTGCCCTTGTAGACGTCGATCGACGCGATCAGTTCCGACGCCAGCTCGCGCAGCTCGGCGCCGCGCCCCGCTCCGCCGCCCGTGCTCAGCACCGACATGCCGTTGATCTCTACCCGGTTCAGGTCCGGCTCCACGCCGCGAATCGCTACCTGCGAGCCTTCGCCGAAGGAGCGCGACAGCTGCACGCCGGTGATCCGCGACAGCGCTTCGCCCACGTTCTTGTCGGGGAACTGGTTGATGTCCTCGGCCACCAGCGAGTCGGACACCGTGGCGTTGCGGATCTTGCGGTCAATCGCGGAGGCGACGGATTTGCGCGTGCCGACCACCATCACGACATTGCCCTGGTCGCCGCCGCCGGCCTGGCGGCCTGGCGCACCGCCGGCACCGGCCGTGCCGGCGGCTGGCGCGCCCGCCGGCGTGTCGGCCGACGTCGCAGCCGGTTGGGCAGCGGTCTGCGCATGCGCGGCCTGCACCGCGAGCAGCGCCGCGGCAAACGCGCAGGCGCTCATGCGGCAGTGGCGGGCGTGGATGCGGCGGTTGTTCGAATGCTCGGTCACGATGATCTCCTCCGGTGTCGGCCTTTGATTGGCCTGTGTTTTGCGGGCTCTCTTGCCCGGCTGTTTTTTATTCTAGGGGAGGCATGCGGATAAAAAGGCGCGTGATTTCAAAGAATCAGCATGATGATTAACGGGGAGTTTTGCTCATTATGTTGAGCGGCTTTTGCGCGGAGGACGTGGAGGTGAACGTGAACGTCGCCAGGCCGGCGACGTCGCAAATAAAACGCTCCTGGCAGCTGCGACAAAAAAAGCCGCCGGCTCCTTGCGGATGCCGGCGGCTTTGTCAGAGACTGACGGGTATTACGCTTCGCGCGAAGCCTTCTTGCGCTCGTGCTCTTTCAGGAAGCGCTTGCGCAGGCGGATCGACTTCGGCGTGATCTCGACCAGTTCGTCGTCCTCGATGAATTCGACGGCGTATTCCAGCGACATCTGGATCGGCGGCACCAGGCGCACCGCTTCGTCGGTACCGGACGAACGCACGTTGGTCAGCTGCTTGCCCTTGATCGGGTTGACGACCAGATCGTTGTCGCGCGAGTGGATACCGATGATCATGCCTTCATAGACCGGGTCGTTGTGCGACACGAACATGCGGCCGCGATCCTGCAGCTTCCAGATCGCGTAGGCCACGGCGGCGCCGTCGTCCTGCGAGATCAGCACGCCGTTGCGGCGGCCGGCCATTTCGCCACGGGTGTTGTCGACCGGTGCGTAGGCGTCGAACACGTGGCTCATCAGGCCCGTGCCGCGCGTCAGCGTCATGAACTCACCCTGGAAGCCGATCAGGCCACGCGCAGGGATACGGTACTCGAGGCGCACGCGGCCCTTGCCGTCCGATTCCATGTTCTGCAGGTCGCCACGACGACGGCCCAGTTCTTCCATGACGCCGCCCTGGTTGGCTTCTTCGACGTCCACGGACAGGTTTTCATACGGCTCGTGACGCACGCCGTCGACCATCTTGAACACCACGCGCGGACGCGATACGGCCAGCTCGAAACCTTCGCGGCGCATGTTTTCGATCAGGATCGTCAGGTGCAGTTCGCCGCGGCCCGATACTTCGAAGATCGTGTCGTCGTCGGTCGGCGCCACGCGCAGTGCCACGTTGGCCTTCAGTTCCTTGTCCAGGCGGTCGCGCAGCTGGCGCGACGTGACGAACTTGCCTTCGCGGCCCGCCAGCGGCGAGTTGTTGACCATGAAGTTCATCGTCAGCGTTGGCTCGTCGACGGTCAGCATCGGCAGCGGATCCACGGTGTCCGGTGCGCAGACGGTGGAGCCGATACCGATTTCTTCGATACCGTTGATCAGGACGATGTCGCCGGCGACGGCCTCATCGACCAGCACGCGTTCCAGGCCCTTGAAGTTCAGCACCTGGTTGATGCGGCCCTTGATCGGGGTTGCGCCCGGACCGTCGACCACGACGACATCCTGGCCGGCCTTGACACGGCCGCGCGAGATGCGGCCGATACCGATCTTGCCCACGTACGACGAATAGTCCAGCGACGTGATCTGCATCTGCAGCGGGCCGTCCGGGTTGTCGTCACGGACGGGAACGTGCTGCAGGATCGCTTCGAACAGCGGCTTCATGTCGCCGCCGCGGACGTCTTCCGTCAGGCCGGCATAGCCGTTCAGGCCCGAGGCGTAGACAATCGGGAAGTCCAGCTGCTCGTCGTTGGCGCCCAGCTTGTCGAACAGTTCGAACGTGGCATTGATGGCCCAGTCGGCGCGCGCGCCCGGACGGTCGATCTTGTTGACGACAACGATCGGCTTCAGGCCCAGCGCCAGTGCCTTGCGCGTCACGAAACGCGTCTGTGGCATCGGGCCTTCCTGCGCATCGACCAGCAGCAGCACGGAGTCGACCATCGACAGCACGCGCTCGACTTCACCGCCGAAGTCGGCGTGGCCCGGCGTATCGACGATATTGATGTGGGTGCCTTCGTACTCGACGGCGCAATTCTTCGACAGAATCGTGATGCCCCGCTCTTTCTCGAGGTCGTTCGAGTCCATGACGCGAGTGTCGACCTGCTGGTTTTCACGGAAGGTGCCCGACTGGCGCAGCAGTTGGTCCACGAGGGTGGTTTTGCCGTGGTCGACGTGAGCGATGATGGCGATATTGCGAATTGCGCGTTTAGTATTTGACATAGTCGTTGTGTTTACAGAAAAACTGCGAGTGCGGCTGCACTTGAACCCACTAGTATACCATGGCATGGCTCTCATAACCAACGCGGCGCCGCCACCCTACAATAAACAACGGGGCGCCGGAATTCTGGCATGCTGTCGTAAAGCATAGATCCAACAACCATGGCCACCGCAAGTCCACCCGACAATCAGACTGGAAGCCTGCCCGTCCCGCGCCACCTGAGGCGGCGCGTGCCGCGCGAATCGCGTCCCCCGGCGCCTGCCGGCGCACCGGATTACCAGCGCGTATTCGAAGCCAGCCCCGCTCCCTACCTGCTGCTGTCGCCCGAATTCACCATCGTCGCGGCAAACGACGCCTATCTGCGCGCCACCGCAACGCAGCGTGAAGCCATCGTGGGCCGCAACGTCTTCGACGCGTTCCCCGACAACCCCAGCGATCCGAATGCCGATGGCGTGGCCAACCTGCGGGCCTCGCTGATGCGCGTGCGCCAGACCGGCATGGCCGATGTGATGGCCGTGCAGAAGTACGACATTCCGATCCCCGGCATGGCCGGCGGCTTCGAACAGCGCCACTGGAGTCCCGTCAACGCACCCGTATTCGGCGAGCACGGAGAACTCATCCACATTATCCATCGGGTGGAAGACGTGACGGCTGCCGTGCAGGCGCACGCGCTGACGATGCGGATGGAGTCGGAGCTGCTGGCGCAGGCCCAGCACGCGCGCGAAAGCCGGCAGTTCGCAGAGCTGTTCCAGCAGTCGCCCACGTTCATGGCAATGCTGTCCGGTCCGGCGCATCAGGTGGACCTGCTCAACCAGGGCTTCCTGCGGCTGACGGGCCACCGCGACGTGGTGGGCCGCTCCGTGGCGGAATGTTTCGGCGGCGCGGCCGGGCGCGCGTACGTCGCGCTGCTCGACGAGGTCTACCGCAGCGGCCGGCCGCTGGCCGCGAGCAGCGCGCTGTACGCGGTACAGATGCTGCCCGGCGGTCCGGTCGAGGAACGTTACATCGACTTCGTGTTCCAGCCCATCCGCACGCCGGAAGGAACGGTGCGCGGGATCTTCGTCGAAGGGATCGATGTCACGGACCGGGTCCAGGCCAATGCCCGCCGCGATGCGCTGATCCGTCTCACCGACGCCCTGCGCGACCTGCGCACCCCCGACGAAATCGCCTACACCGCCGCGCGCATCCTGGGCGAGACGCTTGGCGTGAGCCGCGTAGGGTATGGCGCGTTCGACCAGCGCACGGGCGAAGTACGCTTTGCTCACGACTGGGCGGCGCCCGGCGTCGCGTCGCTGTCCGGCAGCCTCGATCTGGGCGACTATGGCGACTATGTCGACGACATGAAGCTTGGCCGCATTGTCATCGTCGACGATGCCTTTGCCGACCCGCGCGCGGCGAGTGCCGCCGAGGCGCTGCGCGCTCGCAGTTCGACGGCCTTCGTCAACATCCCGCTGACGGAAGGGGGCCGCCTGATGAACGTCCTGTTCGTCAACAATGCCAGCCCGCGCAACTGGTCGCCGGAGGACTGTGCACTGATGCGCGAAGTGGCCGAGCGGGCCCGCACCGCGACGGAACGGCTGACCAGCATGCTGGCGCTGCGCGACAGCGAAGCGAAATTCCGCACGATTGCCGACGCCATGCCGCAGATGGTCTGGTCCACGCTGCCCGACGGCTATCACGACTACTACAACCAGCAATGGTACGAATACACGGGCGTGCCCGCAGGCTCCACGGACGGCAGGGGCTGGAACGACGTGTTCCATCCGGACGATCAGCAGCGCGCCTGGCATGCCTGGCACCACAGCCTGGCGTCCGGCGACACCTACGAGATCCAGTACCGGCTGCGCCACCGTTCCGGCGAATACCGCTGGGTGCTGGGCCGCGCGCTGCCGATTCGCGACGAGACTGGCCGCATCGTGCGCTGGATGGGCACCTGCACCGACATCCACACGCAGAAGCTGGCCGAGGATGCGCTGCGCGAGGCGGCCCAGCGCAAGGATGAATTCCTGGCAATGCTGGCGCACGAACTGCGCAATCCGCTGGCGCCCATCAGCACGGCCGCGCAGCTGCTACGCGTACGGCACGCGGACGAAAAGGCACGGACGATGGCCAGCGAGATCATCGTGCGCCAGGTGCGCCACATGACGGAGCTGGTGGACGACCTGCTGGACGTCTCGCGCGTCACGCGCGGCCTGGTCGAGCTGCACATGACGACCCTGGACCTGAAGCAGATCGTCAACAGCGCCGTCGAGCAGGCCTTACCGCTGATCGAGTCGCGCCGGCACGCGCTGGAGGTGCGCACGCCGCCGCAACGGACGCACGTGCGGGGCGACCGCACGCGCCTCGTGCAGGTCATCGCCAACGTACTCAATAACGCCGCCAAGTACACGCCGTCGAACGGCCGCATCGTGCTGACGCTCGACGTGGACGGCAGCCACGCCCGCATCGCCATCGCCGACAACGGCAACGGCATCGCCGCTGCCCTGCTACCGGATATCTTCGACCTGTTCATCCAGGGCGAACGCAGCCCGGACCGCACGCAGGGTGGCCTCGGACTGGGCCTGGCGCTGGTGCGCAGCCTGACGGCGCTGCACGGCGGGAGCGCCACGGCCGAGAGCCCGGGCGAAGGACAGGGCAGCACATTTACCATTACGCTGCCGCTGGCGGACGGCGATGTTGCCTGCAGCGACGTGCCCCCGCAGCACGTGCCGGGCGCCGCGTCGCAGGGGCTGCGCATCATGATTGTCGACGACAATATCGACGGAGCCAATTCGCTGGCAGCACTGCTGGAGGCGCAGGGCCACACGGTGGCGGTCGCCGAGGATGCCGAGATGGCGTTGTACGATGGGGCGCTGGAAAAGGTACAGGCATTTGTGCTCGATATCGGCCTGCCGGGCATGGACGGCTACGCGCTGGCGCGGCACCTGCGCAGCCGGGCCGGGACGTCCAAGGCGCTGATGATCGCGCTGACGGGGTATGGGCAGCCGGCCGACCGCCTGCTGTCCAGCGCCGCGGGGTTCGACCATCACTTCGTCAAGCCGGTCGATACGGAGGCGCTGTCGCGGGTGCTGGATGGGTTCGCGGCTGGCGGCGTGTAGATATCGGGATCATGCCGGGGACGGGCGCTGTCAGCGCAGGTCGTGCCGGTCGTGCTGCTCCAGCGTCGCACTCGACATGTACCAGTCGTTCTGCACCAGTTCCAGCGCGTTCACGTGCATCGCGCCCAGCGGCGTTTCGCGCAGCTGCGTGAGGGCATGAAGGAAGCGTTTCGGCGCCGCGAGCGGACGGACAAAGCGCAGCAGCGTCGAATGGGCCGTGACCAGCTTGTAGCGGCCGTCCAGCGAACCATCGAGGCCGCGCGCACGCAGTTCGTCGCGCAGCCTGTCGCGTAAAGCGGGCAGCGCGTCGCCTTGCGGGAAACCCTGCGCAAGCACGGCGCCGCGCGAGGCGGTGATGCCGGTGAACTCGATCGTGAATGGCGGCGTGCCGCGCACGGCGGCCGCCACGGCCGCGCGGTAGGCTGCGGCCCGGGCCAGCTCGGGCTCGTGGTCGACGGTGGCCGTGAACAGCGACAGCACCGTGACGTGCATGTCCGGCACCGGGTGGCGATATTGTTCGGGTTCGATATCCGTCAGCCGGTCCAGCAGCGCCGAAAAGCTGGCGGCCAGCTGCGCGTCGGGCCGCGCGATCAGGGTCAGGCCGCGGCGTGGATCGTTGCCGGTGGCCAGTTGGGCGTCGCATGACACGTCGCCGCGCGACAGTGCCGGCGCGGCTTCGTGCCAGATGGCATCGTAGCGGGATTGCAGGTCGTACGGGTCGGTCATGGCGTCTCCTTGTAATCGGAAGGCCGTATACTGGCACGCAAAACTTATCGTTTGGTTAACGAAAGGCTGGACCGGCCCGAAAGGGGCTGGCCTTCCGCCAGCCCCGCGGATTACTGTGCCGCGGCGATCAACCGCTCGGGCGCCAGAATCGCCCACTCCCCCAGCGTGCCAGTGCCCAGCAAGCGGGTGCCTTCATACACGCGCACGCGGCCTTCATACGACGCCGGCGTCACCACCGCCGGCTCCTTCCCCAGCGGCAGGCGCTGGCCCTGCAGGAAGCGCTTCGCCAGCTGCGGCGTCAGGTCGATGCGCGGGAAGGACGACAACAGCGCGTCCACCGGTGCGAGCAGCGACAACGGCGCCGGATGCGCCAGCAGCGCTTCGGCCGTGATCATCTCCTCGGCCCGCAGCGCGCCCACCCCGATGCGCCGCAACGCGTTCAGGTGCGCACCGCAGCCCAGTGCCGCACCGATATCTTCACCCAGCACGCGGATGTACGTGCCCTTGCTGCAGGTGACCTCGATCTTGACGAACGGCGCCTCGTAGCTCACCAGTTCCAGCTTGTAGATGACGACATTGCGCGCTTCGCGTTCCAGCACGATGCCGGCACGGGCATATTCATAGAGCGGCTTGCCGTCGCGCTTCAGGGCCGAATACATCGGCGGCACCTGCGCGATGGGGCCCCGGAACCGCGCCAGCGCCGCCTCGATCTGTTCGACCGTGACGTCCACGGGATACGTCTGCAGTACCTGCCCTTCCGTATCGCCCGTGTCGGTGCGAACGCCCAGGTGGACGGTGGCCAGGTACGTCTTGTCCGCCTCCAGCAGGTCCTGCGAGAACTTGGTCGCCTCGCCGAAGCACAGCGGCAGGAGTCCCGTGGCGAACGGATCGAGCGTGCCCGTATGGCCCGCCTTCTTCGCGTTCAGTACGCGCTTGGCCTTGATCAGCGCGTCGTTGGAAGACAGCCCGACAGGTTTGTCCAGCAGCAGCACACCGTCGACCAGGTCGCGCACCCGTTTTACTCGTTGCTGCGTCATCAGGATTCTTTGTCGTCTTCTTCGTAATCGGCCGCGCGGGTAGCGTTGGCCTTGTCGATCAGCGCGGACATGGCGATGCCGCGCGAGGCCGACGTGTCGTGCACGAAGTGCAGCTGCGGCAGCGTGTGGATGTGCAGGCGCTTGCCCAGCTGGTTGCGCAGATAGCCGGCGGCGGCCTGCAGGCCGGCCAGCGTGTTCTTCACCGTTTCCGGGTCGTCCTTGAGCATCGTGAAGTAGATCTTCGCATGCGCGTAGTCCGGGGTGAGCTGCACTTCGGCCAGCGTCAGCATGCCGACGCGCGGGTCCTTCAGTTCGAAGGCGATCAGCTCGGAGAGGTCTTTCTGGATCTGGTCGGCGACGCGCAGGCCGCGGGCCGGGATGGATTTGCTGTGTTTAGCCATGATGTCCTACCAATAAAAATAATGGCGGGTGGCGCCCACCCCGCTTGCGCGGAGCGGGCGGCACCCGCCACGGATACCGCATTCGTTGCGATTACAGCGTACGCGCCACTTCGGTGACTTCGAAGGCTTCCAGCACGTCGCCAACGATAATGTCGTTGTAGTTCTTCAGCGACAGGCCGCATTCCAGGCCGGCGCGCACTTCCTTCGCGTCGTCCTTGAAGCGCTTGAGCGACTCGATCTCGCCGGTCCAGACAACGATGTTGTTGCGCAGCAGGCGGACCGACGACGAACGCTTGACGACACCATCGGTGACCAGGCAGCCGGCAATCGCGCCGACTTTCGAGACCAGGATAACCTGGCGAATCTCGACCTGACCCGTGACGGTTTCGCGCTTCTCCGGTGCCAGCATGCCCGACAGTGCCGCCTTGACCTCTTCGATCGCATCATAAATGATGTTGTAGTAGCGGATGTCCACACCGTTGGCTTCGGCCAGCTTGCGGGCCTGGCCGTCGGCACGGGCGTTGAAGCCGATGATGACCGCTTTCGAGGCCACCGCCAGGTTGACGTCCGATTCGGAGATGCCACCCACGGCGGCGTGCACGACCTGCACACGCACTTCCGAGGTCGACAGCTTCTGCAGCGAACCCACCAGCGCTTCCTGCGAACCCTGCACGTCGGTCTTGACGATCAGCGGCAGGTTCTTCACTTCGCCTTCGGCCATCTGGTCGAACATGTTCTCCAGCTTGGCGGCCTGCTGCTTCGCCAGTTTCACGTCGCGGAACTTGCCTTGACGGAAGTTACCGATCTCGCGGGCCTTGCGTTCGTCCGCCATGACCATGACTTCTTCACCGGCGGCCGGCACTTCCGTCAGGCCCTGGATTTCGACCGGGATCGATGGGCCGGCTTCGGCCACCGATTTGCCGTTCTCGTCCAGCATCGCACGAACACGGCCGTACGACGAACCTGCCAGCACGACGTCGCCGCGCTTCAGGGTACCGGACTGCACCAGGATCGTCGCGACCGGGCCGCGGCCCTTGTCCAGACGGGCTTCGACCACCAGACCGCGGGCCGGCGCTTCCACCGGCGCCCTCAGTTCCAGCACTTCGGCCTGCAGCAGCACGTTTTCGAGCAGCGCGTCGATGCCCTGACCCGTTTTTGCCGACACCGGCACGAATGGCGCTTCGCCACCGTATTCTTCCGGCACGACGCCTTCGGCAATCAGCTCCTGCGTCACGCGGTCCACGTTGCCGCCCGGTTTGTCGACCTTGTTGATGGCCACAACCAGGGGTACGCCGGCCGCTTTCGCGTGGGCGATCGCTTCCTTCGTCTGCGGCATCACGCCGTCGTCCGCCGCCACCACCAGGATGACGATGTCCGTTGCCTTCGCACCGCGGGCACGCATGGCCGTAAAGGCTTCGTGGCCCGGCGTATCGAGGAAGGTGATCATGCCGCGCGGCGTATCCACGTGGTAGGCACCGATGTGCTGCGTAATGCCGCCGGCTTCGCCCGACGCGACCTTGGCGCGGCGGATGTAGTCCAGCAGCGACGTTTTACCGTGGTCGACGTGGCCCATCACCGTCACGACCGGCGCACGCGGGGTCGCTTCGAAATGGGCGTGTTCGCCCTGGTCGGCCAGCAGCGCTTCCGGATCGTCCTCGGCAGCCGCGAAGGCCTTGTGGCCCATTTCTTCCACGACGATCATCGCCGTTTCCTGGTCCAGCACCTGGTTGATCGTGCACATCTGGCCCAGCTTCATCAGCTGCTTGATCACTTCGGATGCCTTGACGGACATCTTGTGCGCCAGTTCGGCAACGGTGATCGTTTCCGGCACGTGCACTTCCTTGACGATGGCTTCCGTCGGTGCCTGGAAGTTCGTTTCGCGGTCGTCGTGCGAGTTGCGGCCACGGCCACGGCCGCCGGCACGCCAGCCATCGCGACCCGTCGGCGCCGAGTTGCCGCGGCCCTTCAGGCCACCGCCCGGCGCGCCGCGCTTCTTGGCGTCGTCCGACCAGGTCGACGACACATTGGCCGACTTGATCGATTTCTTGTCGCCCTTCTTGTCGTCTTTCTTGTCCGTCGTCGTCGCGCCAGGGGCCGGCTTCTTGTCCGCAGGCTTGTGCAGCGTGCCTTCGGCAACCTTCGGCTTGACCGGCGCAGGCGCCGGTTCCGGTGCCTTGATGACGCGGCGCGGCTGACTCATCATCAGCTTGATCTGTGCCACTTCATCGGCCACGGCCTTGCGGGCGCGCTCGGTTGCTTCGGCGCGTTCCGCCGCTTCCTTGGCAGCCTGCTCGGCTTTCTTCTTCGCTTCCTCGGCTTCAGCCTGACGCTTCTTGTCGGCGGCGGCAGCGGCCTCGGCCTTCTGCGCATCCGCCGCCGCATCGGCGGCGCCGGCCTTGTCGGCCTTCTCCGCTGCAGCCTTTTCGGCGGCGGCCTTGGCCGCGTCCGCGTCGGCACGGCGCTTCGCTTCCGCTTCGGCGGCGGCGCTGGCTTTCGCCTGGGCTTCCTTCTCCGCGTCCAGCTTGGCGAGGCGTTCCTGCTTCTCGCGCAGGTCCGCTTCCTGGCGGGCGATCAGCTCGGCCTGCTTGCGCACTTCCTCTTCACGACGGGCACGTTCGGCTTCGTCGATGACCGGCGCGGCGGCAGGCGCCGGCGTGGCGGCAGCCGTCGTCGTCGTCAGGTCGTCACGCTGGACGAAGGTGCGCTTCTTGCGCACTTCCACCTGGATCGTGCGCGACTTGCCCGTGGCGTCGGCCTGCTTGATCTCGGTGGTTTCCTTGCGGGTCAGCGTGATCTTCTTTTTCTCGGTTCCTTCCGCTGCGCCGTGCGTACGGCGCAGGTGTTCCAGCAGCTTGTCCTTATCATCTTTCGACAACGGATCTGACGCCGATTGCTTCTCGACGCCGGCAGAACGCAGCTGCGTCAGCAGCAGGTCTGCAGGCATCTTCAGTTCGGTGGCAAATTGGGCTACGTTGTTACTCGCCATTCAGTCCTCTTTTCTATGTGTCGCGGTGATGATAAGAATGCTGCTCAAGCTTTGGCCGTTTCTGCCAGTGCCCACGCCTTGGCCTGGAGGGCCTTGGCACGGTCGTCGTACTTGCCGTCGACCAGCTTCATTTCATCGTCGGTCACATCTGCAAATTCAGTATTGATCAGTTCGCGTGCACGGTCCGACGACAACGCCAGGATGGCGCCGAATTCGTCGTAGGCCAGACCGGCAAACTGCTCGACGGTCTTGATGCCTGCCAGGCCAAGCTTGCCCGCAGTAATGCGGTCCATGCCTTCCAGGCCAACCAGTGCTTCGTCCATGCCTTCCAGCCCCTCTTCCGAAGCGATCGCTTCGGTCACCAGAGCGTCACGGGCACGGGTACGCAGTTCGTTCACGGTGTCTTCGTCGAAGGCATCGATTTCCAGCATTTCGGAGATCGGCACGTAGGCGATCTCTTCCAGGCTGGCGAAACCTTCTTCCACGAGGATGTCGGCCACTTCCTGGTCCACATCCAGCTTTGCCATGAACAAGGCGCGTACGGCCGCCGTTTCCTGGGCCGACTTGTCGGCCGATTCCTCGGCCGTCATGATATTGATCTTCCAGCCGGTCAGCTCGGAAGCCAGACGCACGTTCTGGCCCGAGCGACCGATGGCGATCGCCAGGTTTTCTTCGTCGACGACGACGTCCATCGCGTGCTTCTCTTCGTCGACAACGATCGACGACACGTTGGCCGGTGCCAGCGCGCCGATGACGAATTGCGCCGGGTCTTCCGACCACAGCACGATATCGACACGCTCGCCACCGAGCTCGCCGGTGACGGCCTGCACGCGCGAACCGCGCATGCCGACGCAGGTGCCGATCGGATCGATGCGCTTGTCGGCCGTGTAGACGGCGATCTTGGCGCGCACGCCGGCATCGCGGGCCGCCGATTTGATTTCCAGCGAGCCCTGTTCGATTTCCGGCACTTCCAGTTCGAACAGCTTCATGATGAACTCGGGCGCGGTGCGCGACAGGATCACCTGCGGGCCACGCATATTGCGGTCCACACGCAGGATATAGGCACGCACGCGGTCGCCGATACGCAGGTTCTCTTTCGGGATCATCTGGTCGCGCGGCAGGCGCGCTTCGATCTTGCCCGATTCGACGATCGCGTCGCCACGTTCCATGCGCTTGATCGTGCCCGTCACCAGCGAATCGCCGCGTTCCAGGAAGTCCGCCAGGATCTGTTCGCGTTCCGCATCGCGCACGCGCTGCAGGACGACCTGCTTCGTATCCTGCGCGAAGCGGCGGCCGAATTCAACGGACTCGATCGGTTCTTCGATGTATTCGTCGACTTCGATGTCGGGAATCTGCTCTTTCGCTTCGAACAGCAGCACTTCCTGGTCAGGCAGCTGCAGGCCCGCTTCGTCCGGCACCACGTGCCAGCGGCGGAAGGATTCGAATTCGCCCGAATCGCGGTCGATCGAAACGCGGATGTCCACTTCGCCTTCATAGCGCTTTTTCGTGGCCTGCGCCAGTGCGAACTCGAGCGCGCCGAATACCACGTCCTTGTCGACGTTCTTCTCGCGCGCCAGCGCATCCACCAATAACAATACTTCGCGACTCATGCTTTGCGGCTCCTAAAATCCACCTGCGGCACCAAACGTGCCTTATCCATATCCGCGAGCGTGAAATTCAGCACCGCAGGACCATCTTTACTTTCGAATTCAATACCCAGTTGCTCGCCTTCGGGCTGCTGCAGAATGCCCTGGTAGGACTTGCGGTTCGACGTGCCCGGCAGCGCCATGCGCAGCTTGACGATGGCCTCGTGGCCTGCGAAACGTTCGAAGTCGGCGAATTTTCGCAGCGGCCGGTCCAGGCCGGGCGACGAAATCTCAAGCCGTTCGTAAGGAACATTTTCGACCGTCAGCACGTGCGACAGCTGATGGCTGACCGTGGCACAGTCTTCCACTGTGATCGGACCTTTTTCTTCCGCATCCGCGGCGGGGAAGTCGATATAGACGCGCAGCAGTCCACGCTCGGCTCGCTCAAAATCGACCAGCTCGTAGCCCAGACCGACAACGGTCTTCTCAATCAAGTCCAGCTGTTGCAAAGAAAAATCTCCAGATCGGGGTCCGGAAGCGACCTCCAGACCTTCATATAACGCGCTCACTTTCGGTGAGCAAAAAAAAAATGGGCAACTGCCCATCTTCTTGTTCCTGCCAGCCAGATGAAAGCACTCTCAGCAAATACTCCTGCAAAGAACTTTTACTAGGCTACTCATTATAACGGCTTATTGATTTCGCTGCAATGCCGCATAATGAAGCGGAACGTAGTTACAACACTGGCAAAGTTGGCGCCGAGGTCGGCTGAGCGGGGCCATGGCGGCCCCGCCCTGCCGCCATTAACCCTTGCGGCGGCGCGGCATGCCGTGGTCGATCGCCCCGCCGCGCGGCGGACCGCCGCGACGTGGTTGCTGACCAGCAAAACCAAACGTCGTCTGCAGCGGATCTGGCTGTTTCGGACCGCGGCCTTTGCCCGGCTGGGCCGGACGGCCGCCGTTCTGGTCGCCCAGGCCGGCACGGCCGAAGCCCTGGCCACGGCCGGCAGTACCCGGACGGCCCGAGCCGCCGGCGCCGAAGTAGCTGCCCTGCCCCTGGCCGCCGCGCGGACCGCGCGGTGCCTGCGGGAACGGATCGGCGTTCTTGTTGCTGACATCCAGGCGGTTGAAGTTTGGCTCCTTCTCGCCGCGGCCAGCGCGACGATCGTTACCGCGCTCATTGCCGCGCTCCGCCCCCCGCTCATTGCCGCGTTCGCCGCGCTCGCCCCGGACGTTGCCGACCTTGGCCGGCGCGCCGTCGCCGGACGCCTTCTTCTCGACACCGACCATCGCCAGCAGGTCGCGTACCGTGTTTTCTTCCATCTCTTCCCAGCGGCCGCGCTTCAGGTTGCTCGGCAGGGTCAGCGCGCCGTAGCGGGTACGGATCAGGCGCGACACCGTCAGGCCGACGGCTTCGAACATGCGGCGCACCTCGCGGTTACGGCCTTCGCCGATCACCACGCGGTACCACTTGTTGATGCCTTCGCCGCCGCCGTCGGCGATCTTGGAGAACTGCGCCAGGCCGTCTTCCAGCTCGACGCCGGCCAGCAGCTTCTGGCGCATGCCTTCTTCCAGCACGCCCAGCGTGCGCACGGCGTATTCGCGGTCGATGTTATAACGCGGGTGCATCAGGCGGTTGGCGAGGTCGCCGGACGTCGTGAACAGCAACAGGCCTTCCGTATTGAAGTCAAGGCGGCCGACGGCCAGCCATTTGCCGACCTTCATCGTCGGCAGGCGGTCGAACACGGACGGACGGCCTTCCGGATCGTCATGCGAGACGATTTCGCCAGCCGGCTTGTGGTACACCAGCACCCGTGGCGGCTTCTTGCTGACCTTGCGCTGGATCAACTTGCCGTTGATGCGCACGGCATCGGTCGGCAGGATGCGCTGGCCGATATGGGCCGGCTCGCCATTGACGGACACGCGGCCCGCGACGATCAGGTCTTCCATGTCGCGGCGCGAGCCCAGGCCCGCCTCCGCCAGCACCTTGTGCAGCTTCGGTGCGTCGTCTTCGGCCGTCAGGTCGCGGCGTACCGCTTTCTGCGGCCCCTTGCCGCGCGCGCCCTCGTCGCGGTCGAACGCGTCGGACGTCACGAACGAGAACACGGCATCGGCTTCGCTTGGCTTGGCGCCGTTGGCACCCTGGCCGCCGCGGCGTCCGCCCTGCTGGCCTTGCAGCTGCTGGCCGGGCGGACCCGGCTTGCCCTTGCGCTTGCCGCGCGCTTCGCCATTGCGGCCTTCGGTGTTGCGGCCTTCGGTGTTGCGGCCTTCAACATTGCGGCCTTCGGCATTGCGGCCCTGGCGACCGGTGCGCGCCGGCGCGCCTTCGCCCTGGACCGCTTCCGGCTGCGCTTCGGCAGGCTGCTCGCCCGCTGGCGCCGCTTCGGCGTGCTGTGCCTTTTCGGCATCGCGCAATGCGCGCTGGGCACGCATCTGGCGTGGACCACGTGGGCCGCGCGGCGATTTCTGTTCTTCGGCCGGTGCTGCCTCGACCGGAGCGTCCGGCTGCGCGGCGACCGCGGCCGGTGCGGGCGCTACGGCGTCCGCTTTCGGCTTGGCCACTCGGGCGCGTGGCTTCCTGGGGGCGGCATCGGCCGGCGCTTCCGGCGCGGCTGGCGTCACGTCCGCGGCGGCAGCGACACCGGCTTCGGCAGGCGCGGCGGCCTTACGGGTGCGCTTCGGCTTCGGCGTTTCGCCTGCAGCCAGCAGGGCCGCGTTATCCGCCTCGATCTGGGCCTTGGTACGGCGCTTGGGCTTGACGGCGGCTGCCGCTGCGGCTGGTTCCTGGGCGCCGGTCTCGGTGGTCTTATCTGTGTTGTTCATTCGTTTGTTCTTGCGTGGGGTCAGCGTCAGGCGCTGCTTCCTGCACCGCGCCGGTGGCGGGTGCGTCCTCGGGCGCTACATTGTCAGGGGCTTCGGCGGCATGGGCCGCCTTCTCGAAATTCTCTTGCAGAGCGGCTTCGAGCACTTCCATCGAATTGGCATTCTGCACGTCGCTGATTTGCTGCAACGGCGGCAGCTGGGACAGCGACTGTAATCCCAGGTCATCCAGAAACTGTCTGGTCGTTCCCAACAGTGCCGGGCGTCCCAGCACATCGCGGTAGCCGACCACGTCGATCCAGCCACGGTCTTCCAGCATCTTGATCGTCTGCGAGTTCACGGCTACGCCGCGAATCTCTTCGATATCGCCACGCGTCACAGGTTGACGATAGGCGATGATCGCCAGCGTTTCCAGTGTCGCCCGCGAATACTTCTGGGGCTTTTCCGGATTCAGCCGGTCCAGGTACTGCTTCATTTCGGGCCGGCTCTGGAAACGCCAGCCGGACGCGAGGCCAACCACCTCGATGCCCCTGCCTTGCCAGTCCTGCCGCAGTTGCTCCAGCAGGTCCCGGATCGTATCGGCACCGACGCCGGCGCCCAGCGGGCGGCCCTGATCGTCGGTTTCGACATATAACTTTTTCAGGCTGTGAATCGATAACGGTTCACGAGCGCAAAGCAGCGCGGTTTCGAGGACTTTCTTGGCCTCAGCTGTATCCATAAGCAATTCTGTGGTTGCACATCCATGCAAGAAGCCGCCGGGCCGCTGCGCGCCGGGGCGGAAAGGTCACAGATGGAGAGATGTGTTTTCGGGGAGAAAACCTGACGGCAAATCCTGCTGCCACTGCTCTGCAAGGGCACGGTCCGGTCGGTGGCGCCGCGACACAGGCGCCTGGACCGAACTGGCGCCGCCCGCCAGGGGCTTCCCAAGATTTCTCAGGATCGCGCTCAACCAACGCGCGCTGCCGTTTCATCCAACTTTGCTCATTGTACCCGATAAAATCGGGAATAGCGCAATTCGCGCCGCTGCCGTGCGACCGCGGCGGCGCAACGGCCCTGTTTTCCCTCGGGCGTCAGGCGGCTGCAAGGCGCTCCGCCAGAATGGCCGACACGCCCAGGAATGCCGGATATTCGGCCGTGATGACAAACGTGGGAATTGCGGCCAGGTATTCGCGGAAGCGCCCTTTCGCTTCGAAACGGGCGCGGAAACCGGACCGGTCGAAGCGCTCCCCCAGGCGCGGCACGATGCCGCCGCCAATATAGATGCCGCCCTGCGCGCCCAACGTCACGCCAAGGTTGCCGGCGATCGTGCCCAGCATCGTGCAGAACGCCTCGATGGCCTCTTCGCAGAGCGGGCAGCTGCCATCCAGCGCACGGCGCGCGATCTCCGGCGCCCCCAGCACTTCGGCGTCGGCCTTCTTGCGATAATCCGCCAGCGCCCGGTAGATCAGTTCGATGCCGACGCCCGACAGCAGCCGCTCGGCCGACACGTGCTCGAACTCGCGCCAGGCGAACTGCAGGATCGCCACTTCCGTTTCGTTGTATGGTGCGAAGGTGACGTGGCCGCCCTCGGACAGCAGCGCCGTCCACCCCGTTGCAGACGGAATCAGCCCCGACACGCCCAGGCCCGTGCCTGCGCCGATCAGACCCAGCGGCGCGCCTTCCACCGCCGCCCCGCCGCCGACCTGGCGCTTCTGTGCGGCCGGGATATGCGGCAGCGACCGGGCCAGCGCCGTGAAGTCGTTGACAACGGCCAGCACTTCGAAGTTCACCTCGCGGCGCAGCGCCTCGATGGAGAATTCCCAATGGTGGTTCGTCATGCGCACCACGTCGCCCGTGACCGGGTTGGCGATGGCAATGGCGCCATGGCGGATGCCCGGTGCGGCGGCCGCCACGTCCGGCAGCGCCAGGTAGGCGCGCATCGCGTCCGCCAGCGTCGGATAATCGGCACACGCCAGCACATGAATATGACTGAACCTGGCCGGGCTCAGCTCCAGGGCAAAACGGGCATTGGTGCCGCCGACGTCCGCCAGCAGGCGCGCGCCGCCGGAAAATACGGTAGAGGTGTTCAACGACGCGGTATCGGACATGGCGTTCATGGTTCGGACGAAAATTAATGACCCCTCATCGTATCGGATTTCTTAGCAACGGCGCAAGAGTTGCGTGTAGTTTTAGTACACCCGTACGACAAAGCCCTGAAAACAGCGCCAACTGAAGCGTAGTACGACTACCAAAATAGTGATGCCATATATCCCGGCGGAGGTGCCCGGCAGCCCCGAAAACCAGTGACAGGCTCCGGTTTCCCCAATGGGAACCCGAATTAACAGGAGCCTGTCACCGGTTTTATAATCCGGGCCGGGAAACCGGAGCCTGTCACCGTTTTTTTGCAGTCCGTCTCAGCGGGCTTCCGCCGGAATCTGTTCCGCCACCACCACCGTGCGCTCGTCCGCGAAAGCCGTGTTCCACGCCTCCAGGCCGCCGTGCAGCGGTTTGGCCAGCGTGTAGCCGTGCTGTTGCAACTGCTTGGCCACAGTGGCGGCCGTGACGTCGTTCGGACAACTGCAGTAGACGACGATGTGGCGGTCGCGCGGCAGTGCGTCGATGATCCTGAGCGGGTCGCCGTTCAGCAGCAGTGCCCCAGGCACGGGCGGTTCCATCTGCTGCGCCGTCGCGCTGCGGGCGTCGATCAGGATGGGTTCGTGGCCGTCCGCCAGCAGCCCCTTCAGCTGGTCGACGCTGATGCGCTCGGTGCGCATGGCGCGCTGGAAGCGGCGCCGCTCGACATATTTGAAGAGCACGAACAGCGCCAGCAAGGCGCCCAGCACGGACAGCGCCGTGCTGCCCATCGTCGCCAGCATGTCCAGCACGTCGTCGACGTTGGCGTGGAAATACGCGCCGATCGAGATGCCCGTCAGGCTCCACAGCAGGCCGCCCAGCGCGCTGTAGCTGAAGAAGACGGACACGCGCGTGCCCATCGCTCCTGCCAGCGGCGGCCCGATCGTGTTGAAACCGGGGATGAATTTGGCGACGATCAGCGATTTCGGGCCCCATTTGCGGAAGTTGTCCTCCGTCTGGCTGACGCAGTAGTCGGGCGACAGCGAAATCCGGCACAGCAGTTTCAGTATCCGCTTGCCGTAATGCCGTCCGGCGCGGAACCAGAAGAAGTCCGCCAGCATGCAGGCGGCGAGGCTGATTGCCAGCACCCCTGCCAGAGACGTGCCGCCCCCGTCCACGGCCAGCGCACCGGAGACGATCAGCACGGGATAGGCGGGAATGGGCGCACCCATCTGCTCGACCAGCACGACAATGAAGACGATCAGTACGCCGTAGTCTTGCAGAAGTGAAATCAGGTTTGCCATAGTTTGTCCATCTTTTTGTCCATCTTATCACCGGGCTTCAGGGGCCGCATCGGGCGATCGGGGTATCGCGCCCAGCAGCGTGCGCGTGTACGGATGGCGGGGATCGCGGTACAGCTCATCCGCATCGCCGATCTCCACGACCTCTCCCTTGTTCATCACCATGACCTGGTCGGAGATGTATTTCACCACCGCCAGATCGTGCGAAATGAAGATATAGGACAGGCCGTATTCGTCCTGCAGCTCCTGCAGCAGGTTCAGCACCTGCGCCTGCACCGAGACGTCCAGCGCGGACACGGATTCGTCGCAGACGAGGATTTCCGGCTTCATCGTCAGGCAGCGGGCAATGGCGATGCGCTGCCGCTGGCCGCCGGAAAACTCGTGCGGATAACGGTGATAGGCCACCGGGGGCAGGCCCACCCGGGCCAAGAGGGCCTGCACCAGCGCCACCCGTTCGCGGTCGTCGGCACCGATGCCGTGCAGGCGCATCGGCTCCAGCAGGATCTGGCCGACGGTAAAGCGCGGGTTGAGCGACGCGTACGGATTCTGGAAGATGATCTGGATGCGCCGCTTGTAAGGGTGGAACTGGCGCTTCGACAGCGCCAGCAGGTCGGTCCCCTCGAACAGCGCGCTGCCCGCCGTGGCCTCGTGCAGGCGCAACAACGTCAGCCCCATCGTGCTTTTCCCCGAGCCCGATTCGCCGACGACGCCGAGCGTCTTGCCCCGCGCCAGCCGGAACGACACGTCCTTCACGGCCTGGAACTCGCGCCTGCCGAACAGCCCATCCTTGACCCAGAAGCTTTTCTTCAGGTTGCGCACGTCCAGCACGATGTCGTCGTCCGGCGCATAACCCCGCTCGCGCTGTCGTGGATTCGCCTCGACCTGGCCGTCCATATAATCGGCGATGACCGGCAGGCGCCAGGGCCGCGCGTCCAGCGGCGGGCGGCAGTGCAGCAGCGCGCGCGTGTAGTTATCGCGCGGGGCGCCGAAGATCGTCCGCACCGGACCCGTCTCGCGGATCTCGCCATGGCGCATGACAATCACTTCGTCGGCGATCTCGCCCACCAGGCCCAGGTCGTGCGTAATGAACAGCACGGACATGCGGCGCTTGCGGCGCAGCGCGGCCAGCAGCGCAATGATCTGCTTCTGGATCGTCACGTCCAGCGCCGTCGTCGGTTCGTCCGCGATCAGCAGCCTGGGCTCGCAGGCCAGCGCCATCGCGATCATCACCCGCTGCTGCTGCCCGCCCGACATCTGGCCGGGATACGCGTCGATCTTTGCCTGCGGGTCGGGAATGCCCACTTCGTCCAGCAGCGCCAGGGTGCGCGCCCGCGCCTGGCGGCGGTTCATCCCCATGTGCCGGCGCAGCACCTCGCCGATCTGGTACCCCACCGTGAACACGGGATTGAGCGACGACATCGGCTCCTGGAAGATCATGGCGATATCGCGCCCGCACAGCGCGCGGCGCTCGGCGTCCGGCAGGTGCAGCACGTCTCGCCCGTCGAACAGGACCCTGCCCGCGGGGGCGATCAAGGTCGTCGCCTTCGGCAGCAGCCCCATGATGGCCAGCGAGCTGACCGACTTGCCGCTGCCCGATTCGCCCACCAGCGCCACCGTGGCGTCCTGCGGCACGTTAAACGAAATGCCCTTGACGGCTTCGAACGTGGTCCGCCTGTCGACGCGGAAGGCAATGCGCAGGCCGCGCACTTGCAATAATGGCGCCATCATTTCACCTTCGGGTCGAGGGCGTCGCGCAGGGCGTCCGCCAGCAGCGAGAACGCCGTCACCAGCACGGCCATCGCCACGGCGGCGCTGGTGAGCTGCCACCATTTGCCCAGCAACAGCTCGTTCTGCGCCTCGTTCAGCATCGAGCCCCACGAAACGGCGCCCACCGGCACGCCAAAGCCCAGGAACGACAGGATCACTTCGGCCTTGATGAAGCCCACCGCCAGGATCGACAGCTGCACCAGCGCGACGTGGCTGACGTTGGGAAAGATATGGGCGAACATCTTGCGCCAGGACGAGGCGCCGATGGCATCGGCCGCCAGCACGTATTCGCGCGCCTTGTGGCGCATGTATTCGGCGCGGATCAGCCGGTACGGCCCCGTCCACCCCGTCAGCCCGAGGATCAGCACGATCGTCAACACGCCTTTCTGCTGCAGTACGGCCGCCACCGTCAGGATCATGAGGATCGACGGGATCGACGTGAACACGCTGTAGAACCAGTTGAACAGGTCGTCGACGATGCCGCCATAGAATCCTGAAATGGCGCCGAAGAGGGTACCGAGCCCCACCGCCACCAGCGCGGCGATCAGGCCGACGATGATGGACGTCTCGCCGCCCTTGATCGTTTTCCTGACGACGTCGTGCCCCCATTTGTCGGCGCCGAACGGCAGCGTGGCGCGGCGCGGCGCGGCCGTGGCAGCGCCTTCGCCCCGTAGCGCGCCGATGTCGGCGGCCAGCGGGTCGAACGGATTGTCCGGCACCGGCGTAGCAGCGCCGGCGGCCGGCATCGTGGCGGCGGAGGCGCCGACGAACGCGGGCGGCGCATAGTTCACGCCGACTTCCTCTTCCCAGTCGGCGGCAATGAGGCCGGTGGCGGACAGCATCAGCATGACGAGAAACGCGGCCACGATGGCCAGCGCGACCATCGCGATGCGGTCTTCGCGCAGCCGGCGCCACGCCAACGTCCACAGCCCTGCGGAACCATGATCGACGGGAAGCGCGGTCATGACAGCTGCACCCGTGGATCGACGGCCTGGTACAGCAGGTCCGCCAGCAGGTTGAACACCATCGTGGCGGCGGCAACGTATACGGTGACGGCCTTGATGACGGGGAAGTCGCTGCGCTCGACGGCCAGGATCACCTCGCGGCCGATGCCGGGAATGCCGAAAAAGCGCTCCAGCAGGAAGGCGCCGATCAACAGCGCCGGCAGGTTTGCCATCACGTGCGTGATGATGGGGATGGCGGCGTTCCTCAGCACGTGCACCCACAGCACGCGGCGTTCCGGCAATCCCTTGGCGCGCGCCGTGCGCACGTAATCCTGGTTGACTTCGTCCAGCACGAAGCTGCGGTACAGCCGCAAGGTGGGCGCGATCGACACGGCCAGGCCGATCAGGATGGGCAGCGGGGCGTAACGCAGCAGGTTGTCGGTAAAGTTGTCGCCCCACCCCTGCACGGGGAACAGGCCAAGGCGGTATGCCAGCCCGTACTGGAACACGATGATGTACACCAGAATCGAGATCGACATGCCGACGGTGCACGCCACCATGACCGCGCGGTCCGTCAGCGAGCCGCGCACAAAGGCGACGGCCAGCGCCAGCGCCACGCCGATCAGCGTTTCCAGCACCGTCATCGGCACCAGCACCGTCAGCGACGGCCCCAGCCGCGTGGCGATGATCCGGCCGACCGGTTCTCCCGTGGCCCAGCTCTGTCCGAAGTCGAAGGTGACGATCTGTTTCAGGAAGATGCCGAGCTGGACGTAATATGGCTCGTCCACGCCCAGCTGGCGGCGGATATTGGCAATCGCATCAGGGCTGGACATCTTGCCAGCCAGGATATAAGCGGGGTCGCCACCCACCCAGTTGAACAACAAGAATACGAGCAGCACGACGCCCAGCATGGTCGGCAGCATCTGCCACAGGCGGCGAAAGATAAAAGCGGGCATCCGGTTCCTTACACGTGAGCGGCTCAGGCGGCTCGGCGCTAAAAGCCGTAACGATAACGCATCCGACACGCAAAATGCACCGTGCTGCGGCGATCGCCGCAGCGGGCATCACGGCCCGCGCGCGCCTGGCAGCCGCTGTCGCATATACCCAACAAACTCCCGCTCCTGGCGCTGCGCCATTGCGGAGCATTCCTCTCGCGCGTTAGACGACGATATCGACAGTTGGAGCGATGGAAGGGCCAGCGTCCCGACAATTGCACCGCCCCGGTGCAACGGCGCCTCGACTTGATGCATTACTAAACAATTTTGCTGGACGAACTTTATTGACGGAAAAGTATGACGGGTGCTTTCATGCCATGGCGAGAAGCGAACCGCTTCTCCACTTGGCATCGCAGAATCACCCGCTCTGCCGCTCGTTGAAAATCATCTGTGGAGGTAGTTCATGGTAGAAAAAATGATGTCGCGTTCGGTGCGCCTGTTGTGCGCCGGCGGCTTCGCCGCTTCGCTGGGCCTGACGGGCGCAGCGACAGCACAGGACAATACAAATATTCAACGGGTCGAGATCACCGGCTCGAGCATCAAGCGCGCGACCGCCGAGACGGCGTCGCCGGTCCAGGTCGTCAGCCGTGAAGAGCTGCTGCGCTCCGGCAAGGGCACCGTGGCCGAATACCTGCAAACCCTGGCCGTGGACGGCGCCGGTTCGCTGCCGACCGGGTTCGGCAACGGCTTCGCGGCGGGCTCCACCGCCATCTCGCTGCGCGGCCTGGGCGCCACCTCGACCCTCGTGCTGCTGAACGGCCGGCGCATGGCGCCGTTTGCCCGCGCCGACGACGGCCAGAAAAGCTTTACCGACCTGTCCACCGTGCCGATGCAGATCGTCGAGCGCATCGAGATCCTGAAGGACGGCGCCTCGTCCACGTACGGCGCGGATGCGATTGCCGGTGTCGTCAACATTATCCTGCGCAAGGATTTCCGCGGCCTGGAGCTGAAGGCGGACACGGGCTGGTCGCGCTATGACGACGGCAAGCAGAACAAGGCGTCGATCACCTACGGCCAGGGCGACCTGGAAGAGGACCGCTACAACTGGGTGGTCAACGCCGAGTACATGCAGTCCGACAGCATCGCCAACAGCGACCGCTCGGGCCGGCGTGGCTATATCGGCGCGGGCGACCTGCGGCCATGGGGCTTTCCCGTCGGCACGCAGTTCGCCAACGGCTTTATTTCCGGCACCAACAATGCCAACCAGAGCGTTGCCGGCGCCGTGCGCAACCCCGTCACCACCAATTATGTCACCCTGCCGGGCTGCGCCGGCCTCACCGCCACGCAGGACCAGACCGGTGCCAACGGCGGCTGCCTGACGCACGTGAACCAGTGGCGCGACATGCAGCCGGAGATCGAATCCGTCAACCTGTACACGCGCGGCACCTTCCAGGTGAACCCGGCCACGCAAGCGTACGTCGAGGTGGGCTACTCGAAGCGCGACACGTCGTTTACGATGGTGCCGCCATCGTTCACGCCGACGGTGGCGTTCCCGCCGAACGCGCAGAACCCGCAAGGCTTCATCAACTACAGCAACCTGAACCTGCTGGCCGCCTCGCACCCACAGAACCCGTTCGGCGCGCCGGCCCGCATCCGCTACCTGGCCGGCGACATCGGCCCGAGCGTGCGCAAAGCCAACAACGAGTTCAAGCGCTTCGTGGCGGGCATCAAGGGTTCGGCCTTCGGCTGGGACTACGACACCGGCTTCACGTACTCGAATTCCGAGCTGCAGCTGATCTACACGAACATGCTGAACATGAACGTGATGCGCGCGGCGCTGGGCGATCCCACGTCGCAGTACTTCCCGTACTACATGGGCGCGGAAGCGGGCCGCAACCCGGCGTCGCTGTATGCGGCGCTGGCCGTCAACGCCGCGTCGCTGTCGAAGAGCAGCCTGGCCGTCGTCGACTTCAAGGCATCGCGCGAGCTGTTTGCCCTGCCCGGCGGTAACCTGGGTATTGCCGTCGGTGCCGAGCATCGTCGCGAGAAACTGAGCAATCCTTCGCTGTCGGGCTCGGAAAACGGTTCGATCAACTCGAACTACGTGGCCGCCTTTGGCGACTCGAAGGTGTCGGCCGTCTACGCCGAGCTGCTGGCGCCCGTGCTGACCGGCGTGGAACTCTCCGCCGCCGTGCGTTACGACAAATACGACAACTTCAACTCGACGACGCCGAAGGCCGGCATCAAGTGGACGCCGGTGAAGAACTTTGCGCTGCGCGGCACGTACACGGAAGGCTTCCGCGCGCCGGGCCCGGCCGAAGGCGGCACGCGTTCGCAGTCCACCGGCAACTCCACCGTGGCCGATCCGGTGCGCTGCCCGGGTGGGCAGGCCCTGACGGCCGGCGGTGCAACGTCGACGGACTGCGGCCTGTCCGTCGCGGCCGTCAAGGTCGGCAATCCGAACCTGCAGCCGGAAACGTCGAAAGGCTACTCGCTCGGCCTCGTCTGGGATCCGTTCGACGGTACCAGCATTGCGCTGGACGGCTGGAAGATCAAGCGCAGCAACGAGATCAATCCGCTGCCGTACAACGAGGCCGCCGCGCTGCCGACGGCGATCCGCTCGGACAACAACCTCGTCATCAACGGCCAGGTCATCCCGAACTCGGGCACGCTGATCATGACGCAGGCGCCGTACCGCAACTCCAGCTTCACGGAAGTGTCGGGTGTTGACCTGGACGTGCGCCAGCGCCTGCGCCTGGGCGAATACGGCCGCCTGAACCTGGGCGTCGTCATCAGCCATACCGCATCCTGGCTGCGCCAGGAGTCGGCCACGCGCGCGTACCAGTTTGCCGGCACGCACGGCAACTGCGATACGTCGAACTGCGCCGGCACGCCGAAGAACAAGGTCAACGCAACGGCCTCGTGGGACATCGGCGCGTGGAACTTCTCGGGCAACGTGAACTACCGCGACAAGATGAAGAACATCCTGTTCGAGGGTAACCCGTGCGCATCGCTGCTGGCCAACGGCCAGCCGGGCACGAAGAACTGCGAGATCGCGTCGTTCACGACGGTGGACCTGTCCACGCGCTGGAACGTCAACAAGCAGCTGACGTTCTTTGCTTCCGTCAGCAACGTGTTCGACAAGGTGGCGCCGCTCGATCCGCTGACGTACGGCGCGCTGGGCTACAACCCGATGGACGCTTCCGGCGCCATCGGCCGCTACTTCAAGCTGGGCGCAAGCTACAAGTTCTTCTGATCGCACCGCGAATGACGGCCGGGGGACCGGTGCCGCTTCGGACATTCGTCCGTAGCGGCACCGGTCCCTTTCTTGTTGAATGTGTCGCCCAACCACATCCGCGTCAATACTGATGGGACGTCATGTCACGTTCCACATCCATGGAAAATCCGGTCCGGCTTCCGTGCTGGACCCGGTTCGTTGCCCCGACGGCCGCCAACGGCACGCCGACGCCGATCACCGGCGCCGTCCGGCTCCCCTCCCCCGAACGGCGTCGGTTGCCGGACTTCACCCCGCTCGATGGATGGCGGCCCCCATTAATTCATTGACAAACTCTTTATTGCTGTATTTACCATTTCGTCTCAGCAACACTATAGAAAACCACAATTTGTTGGCATAAAACATTCACAGTTGCTTACAAAGCCAAACAAAAATTGACAAAACCGCTGCCGTGGTGGTTTGATACAGACCCCGTGATTTTTTGTGAGAAATCGCAGGGCTCACAGTCACTAGACCATAGTAACCAAGAGTAAAGCAGCGAGGGCTGCGCCTTCTCCGCCCCCACCCGGCGCGGGTTGTTTTTCCCATTTTCCGAAAGAAGTTGCAATGATTGAGAAAGTTCTGTCTCGTTCCCTGCGCGTGATGTTCGCGGGCAGCCTGGTCATGGGCATGCAGGCCGCGACCGCCCAGGAAGCCGCCGACCAGCCCATGCAGCGCGTTGAAATCACCGGTTCCTCCATTAAGCGTATCGCTGCCGAAGCGTCGCTGCCGGTGCAGTCGTTCAACCAGAAAGACATCAAGAAGTCCGGCGTCACGACCGTGACGGACTTCATCCAGCAGATCCCCGCCATGCAGGGCTTCTCCGTGGCGGCCGACTCCGTCGGCGGCGGCGGCGGCGGCGTGACGACGGCATCGATCCACGATATCGGCTCGGCCTACACCCTCGTGCTGCTCAATGGCCGCCGCATCGCGCCCGCCAACTCGGGCACGACGATCGACCTGAATTCCATTCCCCTCTCGGCCATCGAGCGCGTGGAAGTGCTGACGGACGGCGCCTCCGCCCTGTACGGCGCGGACGCCATTGCCGGCGTCGTCAACTTCATCCTGAAGAAAGGCGCCTCCGACTGGGAGATCAACGCCAAGTACAACCGTCCGCAGGAATCGGGCGGCGCGTCGAACTCGGTCTCGATCTCGAAGGGCTTCGGCGACATCGACGACGACGGCTACAGCGTGTTCTTCTCGGCCAGCCACGACGAGCAGAAGTCGCTGCGCGCATCGCAGCGCGACTTCGCCAGGACCGGCGTCATCAACTTCACCGACCCGGCCAACGGCAAAGCGCTCCAGTTCATCAACGGCTCCTCGCGCGCCATTCCCGGCAATGCAACGGTCAAGTACCGCAAAGCCGACGGCACCACGAGCAACGTCAACCTGAACCCGTACGCACTGGCCAACGGCGGCTGCGCACCCCTGAACCACGACTTCTTCGGCGACGGCAACTGCTACTTCGATTCGCCGTCGACGATCGAAATCAACCCGGAAACGAAGCGTGACGCGCTGTTCAGCTCCGGCAGCTTGAAGATCGGCAAGACCGGCTTCAACGCCTTCTACGACTTCGCCTACACGGAAGCGAACGTGCGCGCCAGCATCGCGCCGCTGCCGGCCCAGTTCTCGATCGGCCAGGGCTCGTCGCTGTACAACCAGTACATCCTGCCGAACCTGACCGCCGAACAGGCCGCCAACGCCGTCAGCACCGTCGCCAACTATCGCGCCACGGGCCTGGGCAACCGCGTCTATGACTACGGCACCAAGGCCACGCATGCTGTCGTCGGCGTCGATGGCAACGCGTTCGGCTGGGATGTCAATTCCGCGCTGACCTGGTCGCGCAACAAGCAGACCACGGACTATGTGGGCGGCACGCCATGGGCGGACAGGTTCCAGGCGGCCGTCGATGCCGGCGCGATCGATCCGTTCTCGGGCTCCGTCTCCGACGCGACCCGTGCGGCGCTGCTGGCCAGCGATTTCTCCGGCCTGTACCAGACGCAGACCGTCACGATGAAGGGCTGGGACGCGCGCGCTTCCCGTTCCGCCTTCGCGCTGCCTGGCGGCACGGCCATGCTGGGCGTCGGCGTCGACTACCGCAACACGTCGTACACGATGGCCAACGAAGACGTGGCGAAGAACGCGCTGCTGCAAGGCGACGGCGGTGCCGTGGACAGCGGCTTCGAGCGCGACAACGCCGGCGCCTATGCCGAGCTGATGATGCCCGTGACGAAACAGCTGGAACTGACCGGCTCGCTGCGTTACGACCAGATCGGCGCCGTCGAGGACAAGCTGACGGGCCAGAAGATCGGCAACAAGGAAAACGCCACGACGTGGAAAGTGTCCGGCAAATTCTCCGCCACCAAGAGCCTGATGTTCCGCGCCGCGGCCGGCACGGGCTTCCGTGTTGCGTCGATGCAGGAAATCGCCGGCGTGCTGGAAGACTGGGGCGTTACCGGCGGTAACTACCAGTGCCCGCTGACCGGCACCGGCCACCCGCTGGCGTCGTACTGCAACGGCGTTGGCCGCCAGCAATTCGAAGCCTTCCGCGGCGGTAACCCGAACCTGAAGCCGGAAGAGTCGAAACAGTGGTCGATCGGCACCGTCTGGGAACCGACCAACAACATCTCGATGGCGCTGGACCTGTGGAACGTAAAGATCAGCAACCAGGTTTCGGAAGTCAACGAAGCCGACATCTTCGCCAATCCGGGCAAGTACACCGACCTGTACACGGTCAAGCACATCAATGCCACCGGCCAGGACGTGCTGGCAGTGAAAATGCTGCCGATTAACATCGGCCAGCGCGAGAACCGTGGTATCGACTACGACTTCACGCACAAGATCAACGTCTACGGCGGCAAGCTGACGAGCCGCCTGGCCGGCACGTACCTGCTGCGTTCGCGCTACACGGTACCGGGCACGAGCGACGAGTGGACGACCGACCTGAACCGTTACGGCATCGACGACGCCGTCAGCTTCCGTCACGTGATCAAGGCCTCGTCGTCGTTCGAGACGAAGCAGTTCACGCACACGCTGACCGCCGCCTACCGTAACGGCTACATCGACAAGCCGCAGACGGAAGACGACTGCGCCGTGATCGTGGCCGGTTCGCCGGGCGAGTGCTACGGCGTGACACTGCGCGTGCCGAGCTACACGACGTTCGACTACCAGGTCGCGTACCGTCCAATGCCGAAAGTGGAAATCACCGCCGGTATCGTCAACCTGTTCGACCGCAATCCGCCGTTCTCGCTGCGTAATGCCGGTTCGCACCAGGTGGGCTATAACCCGTCGTACTCCAGCGCGCTGGGCCGTCAGTTCTACCTGTCCGGCTCGTATCGCTTCTAAGCTGTTTCCGACCTTGTGATGGTCTGAAGGCGACGCTTGCGTCGCCTTTTTTTTCGTCCAGTTGCCCGCCCAGCGCGTCGAGCGGCGACGCCGGGGCAACTTTTAAAGTCCCCGGGCAGGGCTTCCGCCAGCGCCAGCGTCGTTGCCGAAACGCCTAAAATACTTCATTGATGGTGCAATTGTCGCAATAATGTAACGAACGTGTCACGGTGGCACCACGTCGCTGCAGAATAAATCGTCTCCCTTCCTCCTTCAATGCACCAGCTTGGTGCGACACAGAAGTTGCTGATCTTCACGTAATGTTGACGCAACCTCGCTTAACTCGACGGCAATTTGTTTCCTAATGTAACTGACTAACGGGCACCGTTGCACCGTGTTAGCGCAACCGCGCCCCAAATGCGGCCAACTGCATCAATTGACACAGAATTCCTAGCGATGGTTTGATGAATGAGCAACGACAAGTTTGCGAGCTTGCAACGGCGGCAGCAACGTGCAACGCAATTCAATTACTCGGGAATAGGAAGCAAACAATATGGCAATGGAAAAATTGTTGTCCCGCTCGATTCGCATGATCTGCGCATCCGGCATGGCATTCGGGATGCAGGCGGCACACGCCCAGCAGGCCGAAGCCCCGATGACCAAGGTGGAAGTCACGGGCTCCCGTATTCCGACGGTCAACCTGGAAGGCACGAGCCCGGTCACGACGATCACGGCAAAGGACATCAAGACGGATGGCGTGCGTAACGTCGAGAGTCTGTTGAACAATATGCCGCAGGTGTTTGCCGACCAGGGCGGCAACGTCGTCAACGGCTCGACCGGCACCGCCACCGTCAACCTGCGCGGCCTGGGCGCCGAGCGTACGCTGGTGCTGGTCAACGGCAAGCGCCTGCCGATGGGCAGCCCGACCAATACCGCAGCCGACCTGAACCAGATCCCGGCACCGCTGATCAAGCGCGTCGAAGTGCTGACGGGCGGCGCCGGCGCCGTGTACGGTTCCGACGCCGTGTCCGGGGTCGTCAACTTCATCATGCAGGACAACTTCCAGGGCATCCAGGTCGAAGCCAATATGAGCGGCTTCAACCACCAGCAGAACGGCGGCGACATCGCCCGCCTGGTGTCCGAACGCGGCGCCTCGAACCCGTCGCAGTTCTCGCTGCCCGGCGACAAGGGCTGGGACGGCAAATCGCGCGACGCCAGCCTGCTGATGGGCTCGAACTTCGCCGACAACAAGGGTAACGCCACCCTCTTCTTCAGCTACAAGAAGGAAGACGAGCTGCTGCAGGCCGACCGCGACTTTTCCTCCTGCACCGTCAGCTCCACCGCCACCGGCTTCGCCTGCGGCGGCTCGGGCACCAACGCCACCGGCCGTATCCAGGCGCTGAGCGGCCCCAACAAGGGCAAGGTCTACACTGTCGATGCCAGCGGCAATGCGCGCATCTTCAACAACGCGCTGGACCAGTACAACTTCGGCCCGATCAACCACTACCAGCGTCCTTCCGAGCGCTACGGCTTCAACGCCAACATCCACTACGACGTCAACGACAAGATGCGGATCTACTCCGACTTCTCGTTCCACGACGACCGCACCGTGGCGCAGATCGCGCCGGGCGGCATCTTCGGCAATTCGGCCATCCTGCGCAACGACAATCCGTTCCTGTCGCAGCAGCTGAAGGACACGCTGGGCATCACGGCCGCCAACCCGGTCGAAGTCGTCGTCAACCGCCGCAACGTCGAAGGCGGCGGACGCCAGTCCGAGTACCGCAACACGTCGTTCCGCGAACTGTTCGGCGTCAAGGGCGAGCTGGGCATCTGGTCGTACGACGTGTACGCCCAGTCCGCCAAGGTGATCTACTCGCAAAGCGAAGAGAACTATTTCTCGTCGCAGCGCATCGACAAGGCCCTGGACGTCATCAACGTCAACGGCAAGGCCGCCTGCGCATCCGGCGATGCCGCCTGCGTGCCGTACAACGTCTATCAGCTGGGCGCGATCACGCCGGAAATGCTGGGTTACCTGCAGATCCCGGGCATGCGCAAGGGCTCGACGGAACAGCAGTTCCAGGGTGCGACGATCGGTGCCGACCTGGGCGAATACGGCTGGAAAGTGCCGACGGCCAAGAGCGGCGTGGGCGTTTCGTTCGGCTTCGAACACCGCCGCGAGAAGCTGGAACTGATGACGGATGCGGCCACGCAGGCCGGCGACCTGTCCGGTTCGGGCGGCCCGACGGGCGGCGTGACGGGCCAGTACTCCGTGCGCGACTACTTCGGCGAAACCAAGCTGCCGCTGATCGAGGACATGGCGTTTGCCAAGCTGCTGCAACTGGAAGGCTCCTACCGCCACTCCA
The DNA here is from genome assembly GCF_004421005.1 of Pseudoduganella plicata. Taxonomy (NCBI): domain Bacteria; kingdom Pseudomonadati; phylum Pseudomonadota; class Betaproteobacteria; order Burkholderiales; family Oxalobacteraceae; genus Pseudoduganella; species Pseudoduganella plicata. The sequence goes on along the minus strand of NZ_CP038026.1, from coordinate 4,971,942 downwards.
ACTACAGCACGGGCAACAAGACCAATACGTTCGGCCTGGGCGTGATCTGGTCGCCGATCGACCAGGTGCGCGTGCGCGCCACGTACCAGAAAGCGGTGCGGGCACCGAACCTGATCGAACTGTACACGCCACAGGGCAACAACCTGTTCGACATGAACGCCGATCCATGCGCCGGCGAAAACCCGACCGCTTCGCTGTCCGCCTGCCAGAACACCGGCGTCACGGCAGCCCAGTACGGCACGATCTCGGACAGCCCGGCCGGCCAGTACAACTACCTGCAGGGCGGCAATGCCAACCTGGCGCCGGAAAAAGCCAAGTCGAAAACGTTCGGCCTGGTGCTGACGCCGACGCGCGACCTCTCGGTGACGGTCGACTACTTCGACATCAAGGTGGACGACAAGATCGACAACGTCGATCCGGCCACCACGCTGTCGAAGTGCCTGGCCACGGGCGACGCACGCTTCTGCTCGCTGATCACGCGTGACCGTACCGGCTCGCTGTGGCTGTTCGATAACGGCCGCATCGTCGGCACGCAACAGAATATCGGCAGCCAGCACACCCGCGGCGTCGACCTGGGCGCGAACTACATGATGCGCCTGGGCGAGTGGGGCCGCTTCGGCCTGGCCTTCAACGGCACCTACCTGGACAAGCTGACGACCGAGGAAATCAAGGGCGAAGGCGAGTACGACTGCGTCGGCTACTATGGTGCCAACAAGTGCGGCTCGCCGAACCCGAAATGGCGTCACAAGCTGCGCGGCACGTGGAGCACCCCGTGGAACGTCGATATCGCCGCCACCTGGCGCCATCTCAACAGCGTGGAGCTGCAGAACCTGTCGGACAACCCGCTGCTCAACGACGGCGATACGTCCGAAGGCCACGGCACCAATGCCGTCGACCGCGAACTGGGCAAGCGCGACTACCTGGACCTGACGGCAACGTACACGTACAAGCGCAACTACTCGATCATGCTGGGCATCAACAACGTGTTCGACCGCGACCCGCCGCTGACGTCGCAGCTGGCCACCGGCCTGGGCAACGGCAACACGTATCCATCCACGTATGACGCGATGGGCCGCCGCATCTTCCTGAGCGCCAGCGCACGGTTCTGATAACGGTTGTTGTGTTGTAAGCTTACCGCCCGGCTTGCCGGGCGGTTTTTTTTGCGTTGCCCGCCCTGCAAACCGGAGCCTGTCACCGGTTTTCAAAAACCGGTGACAGGCTCCGGTTTCAAGCCATGCCTTACCCGCCCGCCGCGGTGCATAATCGCGCAACATCCATCCGGGAGACCCCATGTTCGGAACCACACTGGCGCTGCTTGGCGCACTGCTTGCATCCGCCACGGCCCTGGCGCAGCCACCCGAACGTTTCGACATCGCCATCACCGTTGACGACCTGCCCGCCCACGGTCCGCTGCCGTCCGGCATGACGCGGGCGGACATCGCCGCGAGCCACGTTGCGCTGTTCAAGGCGCGCGGGGTGCCGGAAGCCTTCGGCTTCGTGAATGCCAACCGGCTGGAACAGGAGCCCGACAGCGCCGCGGCACTGGCGACGTGGCGCTCGGCCGGCCACCCGCTGGGCAACCATGCCTACAGCCACCTGAGCCTGGACGCGGCGCCCACGCTGGCGGCCTGGCAGGCCGACGTGGCGGCGGGCGAAGCCGCGGTGGCGGCGCGGATGACGGGGCAGGACTGGCGCTGGTTCCGCTATCCGTATCTCTCCACCGGCACCGATCCGGTCCGGCGCGGCGCGGCGCTGGCGTGGCTGACGGCGCAGGGCTACCGGCTGGCCGGTGTCAGCGTCTCGTTCGACGACTGGGCCTACACGGACGCGTACACGCACTGCCTGGCGCGCAACGACAGCGCCGCCATCGGTGCGATGAAGAAGCAGTATCTGGACGAGGTGGACGACGGCATCGCACGCATGAAGGCAGCGTCGCGCCAGCTGTTCGGCCGCGTGATCCCGCAGGTGCTGCTGACGCATGTGGGCGCGTGGAGCGCGGCCACGCTGCCCGATGTGCTGGAGCGGCTCGAGGCTGCCGGCGCCCGCTATGTGACGCTGGCGTCGGCGCAGGCCGATGCGGCGTATGCGCAGGCGGCGGGCGGCGACGTCGTTGAAAATGAAGCGAGGCGACGCGGCATCGCGCTGCCGCGGCCGCCCGCGCGCCGGCTGGACCCGGCCACGGTGTGCCGCCAGGGAAGCGCTGATTGATTGCTGGTGGATGAGATTAGTCCTGAAAAACGTGTCCGGCAAGACGCAAATTCCCTGTCATACCGGGGTATGACAGGGAATTTGTGGCGCAGCGCGTTTTCTCAGGGCTAAGATCGCCGCCATGATGCATTCCGCGCATCCCCACGGGTTACAGCTCGAAGCCGCCGCTGCCGGCGCCATATTGCGCGATACCGTCGGCCAGCGCGGTGATCATCGTGCGTTCCGCCTGCGACAGGTGCGGATGCCAGACGTCGAAGATCAGCACCACGCGCAAGGCATCGCTGTCGTTCCAGGCTTCGTGTTCGATCGTGTCGTCGAACACCCACGCCTTGTTCATCTCCCATTCGCGGACGTCGTTGCCGACCCGCAGCGCGCACTGGCCCGGCAGATGATTCGGCAAAACCAGCGGCAGGTGCCCCACCAGGCGCACGTTGCTCACGCCCGTGTGCGCCGGGATGCGCGTGTGCGGCCGCAGCAGCGAGAACATGGCGCTGGGCGTGCGGTTGAGCTGACGGGGCTGCGGCAGGTCTGCGAGCGCGGCCATCGTCACCGGACACTGCGCCGCATTGGCCTCGTTGATGCGGCCCTGTTCGATCAGGTGGAACGCGCTCCAGTCGGGCGAGTTGTTCAGCTGGGCAAACTGGAAATGCGGCTGGTCCGGCGGATAGCTGAGGTACGGCACGAAGCCCTGCTGCGCTTCCAGCACGGCCAGGAATTCGGCGCGGATCGCCTCCGTCCGGGCTTCCAGTGCAGGCATCCAGGGAAACAGCTCGCGCTCGAAGAACGTCACCGGCGCCAGGCCCGGATAATAGAACAGCGCCGGCTGCGGGTCGTAGCGGCGCTTGCGGCCGAACATGATGTCGACGGCATCGCGGAAGCGCCCCAGCGGTTCGCCATGCAGGTCGCCCAGCAGCGGCGCCAGGTGCGCATCCATCCAGTCGCCGTAGTCGCGCCGATATTGTTCCTGGAACGCGTGGGCCCGCTGCAGCAGCGGGCGCAACGACGGATCCAGCTGCTCGACGGGCGGCGCCGCCATCGCGCCGGCGCCGTACGCGCGTGCCGCCTCGTGCCGGCGTCCCTGCCGCTCGAACAGGTCGCCCCGCAACAGCTGCGCCAGCATGTCGGTCGGGTCCACCGTCAGCGCGCCCGTCAACGCTTCCGCCTCGCCGGCCTCGTCATGCAGGCCGCGGCAGACCACGGCCAGGTTGATCCACTGCTGCTGGTCGCGCCCGTCGATCGCGACGAGGTGTCCCAGCAGTTCGCGGGCACGTTGCAGATCGCCGGCACGGAAGGCGCGCTGGCTCAGCGCGAACAGCGCCTTGGTATTGGCGCCATCGATGTCCAGCAGGCGTTGCCACAACTGGCCCGCCTCGTTGTCGCGGCCGGCCTGGATGGCCACGCCGATCTGCCGCTGCAGTGCCGCGACGTCTTCCGCAGTTGACTTAGCCACGCCGCGCCCGTCAGTCCTGGCGCAGGCGGCGCTGGCGCACGGCGGCGGCCAGGTTGTCCAGCACCTGCACGGTCGAGTCCCAGTCGATGCAGCCGTCCGTGACGGACTGGCCGTACGTCAGCTCCTTGCCCGGCACCAGATCCTGCCGCCCGGCGACGAGGTGCGATTCCACCATCACGCCGACGATGCGGTCGTCGCCGCCGGCCACTTGCCCGGCGATATCGGCGCAGACGGGCACCTGGTTTTCCGGCTTCTTCGAGCTGTTCGCGTGCGACGCGTCGATCATCAGGCGCGCAGCGAGACCGTAGCCGGCGATGGCCTTGCAGGCTTCGTCGACGCTGGCCGCGTCGTAGTTCGGGGTCTTGCCGCCGCGCAGGATGATGTGGCAGTCCTCGTTGCCGTTGGTCGAGACGATGGCCGAGTGGCCACCTTTCGTCACGGACAGGAAGTGGTGCGGCTGCGAGGCGGCCTTGATGGCCTCGACGGCAATCTTCGTGTTGCCATCCGTGCCGTTCTTGAAGCCGACGGGGCAGGACAGCCCCGACGCCAGCTCGCGGTGCACCTGCGATTCGGTCGTGCGCGCGCCGATGGCGCCCCAGGCGATCAGGTCGGCGATGTACTGCGGGCTGATCACGTCGAGGAACTCGGTGCCGGCCGGCAGGCCCAGTTCATTGATATTGCGCAGCAGCTCGCGCGCCATGCGCAGGCCGTCGTTGATGCGGAAGCTGTTGTCCATGTACGGATCGTTGATCATGCCTTTCCAGCCCACCGTCGTGCGCGGCTTCTCGAAGTAGACGCGCATGACGATTTCCAGGTCGCCCTGCAGGCGCGAACGCACTTCGACCAGGCGGCGCGCGTATTCCATTGCGGCCTTCGGATCGTGGATCGAGCATGGCCCCACGACGACCATCAGGCGGTCGTCCTGGCCGTGCAGGATGCGGTGCAGCGCAATGCGCGCCGCGGACGCGGTCTGCGAAGCCGCCTCGGTGCAGGGGAATTCGCGGATCAGGTGCGCCGGGGGCGTCAGTTCCTTCATCTCGCGAATGCGCAGGTCGTCGGTGCGTTGCATGGTGCTCTCCTAAAATAGCTTGTAAAAATTCTGCCGAAAAAAAAGACCGCCATCGCTGGCGGTCTCTTGGGTATTGGGTGGGACTCTCGCTGTGCTGCTACGTGAACCGGCCTCTACTCAACCGCCTTGTGGGCAGGGAGCCAAAAATAAAAGAAGCCGGCAAAGAAAACGCAGTGGTGCATGGAGTCGTCCTGGTGAGATGCGAATCACTATAACAACAAGGACGACCGGTTGGCAAGCAAATTGTCCGCAGGAACTGTGTGGCGCACATGATACGGAATTGCTCGCAGCGGCGTTGTCTCCGGTATAACAAAGGCCTCTCACGAAAAAAACCATCGTCCTTTTTGGAGAAGTGCATGAACCTACCAAGAATGCGCCCTTTGCCGGGCGTTGTCCGACGTATCTTCCCTCTGGCCACCGCCCCGCTGCTGCTCAGTATGATGGCAGGCCAGGCCCAGGCCCAGACGCCGCCACCGGCCGGCGCGCAGCCTATGCAGCGTGTCGAAATCACCGGTTCGAACATCCGCCGCTCGCAGGCGGAAACGGCGTCCCCCGTACAGACGGTCAACCGCGCCGACATCGAAAAGTCCGGCAAGACAACGGTCGCCGAACTGCTGCAGACGCTGGCGGTTGACAACCAGGGCTCCGTGCCAACCACCTTCGGCAGCGGTTTCGCCTCGGGTGCATCGGGCATCTCGCTGCGCGGCCTCGGCTCCGCCTCCACGCTGGTGCTGCTGAACGGCCGCCGCATTGCGCCGTACGGCCTGGCCGACGACGGGCAGAAAGTCTTTGCCGACCTGAACATCATCCCCGCCGAAGCCGTCGAGCGTGTCGAGATCCTCAAGGATGGCGCGTCCGCGATTTACGGTTCCGACGCCATTGCCGGCGTTGTCAACGTCATCCTGCGCAAGGATTACGTGGGCACCACCGTGCGCGCCAGCCAGGGCCTGTCCAATGAAAGCGACGGCGGCGATACCCGGCTCGCGGTTACCCACGGCGTGGGCGACCTGGAGAGGGACCGCTACAACTTCCTGTTCTCCGCCGAGTATGGCAAGAAGAAGGAAGTGTGGAACCGCGACCGTGGCGACCGCGGCGCCGTCGGCCGTGCCGACCTGCGCGACTTCGGCTTCTCGGCCCAGGAATCCCTGGGCGGCAGCGGCGCGATCGTCAATGCCGGCTCGGCCACCAGCTCCATCATCGGCAATGTGCTGAACCCCGCGGCAGGCGGGCGTTACTGGAGCCGCGACAGCATGGTGGCAGGCAATGGCTTTACCCGTACGTTCCCCGGCGCGAACTGCGCCAACCTGACCAGCCACCCGCAAGGCGATCCGCTGGGCGGCTGCCTGATCGACGCGACGCAGCAATACAACCAGATCCAGCCGCGCCAGGAAACGCTGAACCTGTTCAGCCGGGCGACGTTCCAGCTGAACGATGGCTGGCAGGCGTACGTCGAGCTGAACGGCTACCACAGCGATTCGGAGTCGTGGACCACGCCATCGGGTGTGCATAACAGCGTCGGCTATCCTGGCGGCCCGGTCAACAACGCCGGCGTTTCGCTGGGCGCGGCCCATCCGGACAACCCGTACTTCGGTTCGGCGGCACGGGTGCGCTACCTGGCCTGGGACGTGGGTCCGCGCGTCAGCAATGTGGAATCGAACTTCGTACGCGCCGTGGCCGGCCTGAAGGGCTCGGCGGCGGGCTGGGATATCGACAGCGCCATCCTGTTCTCGCAAAGCAAGACCAAGAACGACCGTTCCGGCTATCTGCAGCGCGACGTGGCGTTTGCACTGCTCAACCCGACCGCGGCGAACGTCGCGGCGGCCAACGCCGGCAGCGCGGCGTATGCGGCCCTGCCGGCCGGTACCTTCTGGCGCATCGGCGAGAACTCGGGCCTGAACTCCCAGGCGTTGTATGCCGCCCTGTCGCCATCGATCTCGAACGATGCGGTCACACGCCTGGCGCTGGCGGACGTCAAGGCCTCGCGCGAAATCGGCCAGCTGCCGGGCGGCGCCATCGGCCTGGCGGTGGGTGCCGAGTTCCGTCATGATTCGACCGAACTGCAACCGACTGCGGGCACGGAGCGCGGCAACATCATCGGCCTGGGCTACTCGGCCTACGAAGGCCAGCGCAACTCGGCCGCGCTGTATGCCGAGCTGCTGGCGCCGGTGCACCGGACACTGGAACTGTCGGCCGCGCTGCGCTATGACCACTTCAACGACGTCGGCAACTCCTACACGCCCAAGCTGGGCGTGAAATGGACGCCGGTACGCAGCTTCGCGCTGCGGGGGACGTTTGCGCGGGGCTTCCGCGCACCGAGCGCGGCGGAGAACGGCCGCGGCGGTTTGGCGGCCTACTCCACCGCATCGGACCCGCTGCGCTGCGCGCTGGGCGTTACCCAGGCCTGCACAGCGTCCTCGGTGGCAGTGATCACGTCGCCCAACCCCGACCTGTCGCCTGAACGCTCGAAGAGCTATTCGATCGGCGCGGTGTGGGATCCGCTGCCGCGCACCAGCATTTCCCTGGACGCCTGGCAGATCAAGCGCAAGAACGAGATCAACCAGGAAGGTACCGGTGCGGCGATCGCGGCCGGTCACGTGGTGCGCGATCCTGGCTCGGCCGTACCGGGCGTGGCCGGCGATCCGGGCGCGGTCATCGCGGTGCTGACCAACTACGTCAACTCCAACTCGACCAAGGTCAACGGCGTCGACCTGGATGCGCGCACCACGTTCCAGATGGGGGACGCGGGCAACCTGACGGCCGATATCAAGTGGACCCACATGTTCAAGTTCGAGCGTACCGAACAGGACGGCACGACCGTGGATTATGCAGGCACACACGGCAACTGCGACGTGACGAACTGCATCGGCACGCCGGATAACCGCGTCAACCTCGGCCTGACCTGGGACCGCGGCCCGCTGCGCATCTCCGGCGTCGTCAACCATCGCGGCAAGTTCGACAACACGAACTTCAAGGACGATCCGGATGGGTGCGCATTCCACTTCGCCGAATCGGCCGGTGGCGGCGACGCGCCAGGCGGTTGCAAGATCAGCTCGTTCACGACGCTGGACCTGACGGCCAAGTACCGCTTCACGCCGAAGGCCGAATTCTTCGCCACGATCCAGAACGTGTTCGACAAGGAACCACCGCTCGATCCGCTGACCTATGGCGCTGCCGGCTACAACCCGCTGGACTACAGCGGTGCCCTGGGCCGGTACTTCAGCGCGGGCGTTCGTTATACGTTCTGACCGTCCAGTTGCGGTCGTTACAACAAAAATGGGGCTTCGGCCCCATTTTTTATCGCCTTTAGTTTTCTAAAGATCAAGGCCGTGTCAAAGTGTGCTTCTGAGCGCTGTGACCAAATGTTTACATCGCATCAAGGAGCTGCACCATTTTTTCTCAACATCGGGAGAGAGTTTTGGCTAAGAAAAGAGCAGGAAAATTCGGAGCAGGACAGTTCGGTCGCATTGCGCGGCCGCTTTGCATCGGTATTGCAGCATTGCCCGCATTCGCACCCGCGTTCGCCCAACAGGACGCAGCCGCCGGCGAAGGCCAGATGATGCGCGTGGAGATCACGGGCTCGTCCATCAAACGCCTCGTCAACGAAACCGCCACGCCGCTGACGGTGTTCAAGGCGGAAGAATTCGTCAAGCAAGGCTTGACCACGGCCCAGGAAGTGCTGGACCGCATCCCTGCCAACCAGAGCAGCTTCGGCGCAGCCAACGCCGTGGGCGGCAATGCCAGCGGCTTGCCCACAGGCGGCCAGGCCACGGCCGACCTGCGCGGCCTGGGTGGCGACAAGACCCTCGTACTGCTGAACGGCCGCCGCCTGGCGAGCCATCCGTACGACGGCGCCAGTGTCGACCTGAACCTGATTCCCGTTGCCGCGCTGGAGCGCGTCGAGGTGCTGCGCGACGGCGCCTCCGCCATCTACGGCACCGACGCCATCGGCGGCGTCATCAACTTCATCACGCGCCGCTCGGTGCAGCAGACTACCGTTGCAATCGAAACGGTGCTGCCGCAGGAGACGGGCGGCCGCGAGCGCCGCGCCAACGTCACCACGGGTGCCGGCGACCTGGCCCGCGACGGCTGGGCCGTGCTGGCCGTGGCCGATTACCACAAGCAGGACGTGCTGACCTCGCAGCAGCGCGATTTCTCGTCGACCGGCGTGATTCCGTCGCGCGGGCTGAACCTGACGTCGGGCACGACCTTCCCCGGCAACTACTTCGATCCCGTCACCGGCGTGCAGGGCAACCCGGGCAATCCGACCGGCTGCAATGCGCCGCTGTCGGTCCCGCACCCCACCAACGGCACGTGCCGCCAGGATTACACGCGCCAGATCGACGACCTGCCGGAACAAGAACGCGCCACCGTGTTCGGCCGTGCCAGCCTCAAGCTGGGCGCCGATCACACGGCCACCTTCGAAGTGCTTCACTCGGAGAACAAGGTCAACGGGCGCACCGCGCCACCGCCACAGACGGACCTGACCCTGCCGGCCACGAGCCCCTACTACCCGGGCAACTCTGGCGGCGTGCCGGCGCAGGCCGGCCTGTCGGGCAGCCCGCTGTCCGTCAACTGGCGGCCCACCGAAGCGGGCCAGCGCCAGATCCTGTCGCGCGGTTCGGGCGACCGCTTCCTCGGTTCGCTGGAAGGCATCGTCGCCGGCTGGGATTACCAGGGCGGCCTGTCGCACTCCGTCAGCCGGTCGCAGGAAGAATTCACCAACGGCTATGTGCAGGACGCGTCGTTCGCGGCGGGCGTACGCAACGGCATCCTGAACCCGTTCGGCCTGCAGAACGAAGCGGGCCGCGCCTACCTGGCCACGACGGCGCTGCGCGGCCGCGTGCAGGATGCAAAGAACGCCGTCACCGCGTTCGACCTGAAAGGCAGCCGCGAACTGATGGACATGGGCGGCGGCAAGCTGGCCGTGGCACTGGGCACCGAGCTGCGTCACGAGAAGGCCGAATTCAACGTCAACCGCGACATCGCCAGCCAGGCGACCAGCTCGGGCCTGTCCGGCTCGCTGCCGAAGTCCGGCAGCCGCACCATCCAGGCCGTGTTCGGCGAGATCAACCTGCCGTTTACGCAGAACCTGGAAGCGTCGCTGGCCGCCCGCTGGGACCACTACAGCGACGTGGGCAGCACCACCAATCCGAAGGCATCGTTCCGTTACCAGCCCGTGAAGAGCTTCGTGCTGCGCGGTTCGGCCAGCACGGGCTTCCGGGCGCCGACCCTGTTCGAGAAAAACGCTCCGCTGTCGCGCAACGACACCAGCAACTCGTACAACGATCCGATCCTGTGCCCGGGCGGCGTACCGCAACCCGGCTCGAACCCGCTGCGCGACTGCGACCTGCAGCAGTTCAAGCTGCAAGGCGGTAACAAGGACCTGCAACCTGAGAAATCGCGGACCTTTGCGCTGGGCGCCGTGTTCGAGCCGACGCCTGCCGTCACGCTGGCGCTGGACTACTTCAACATCCACCTGCGCGAGAAGATCGGCGCCCTGCCCGAGCAGACGATCTACGGCAACTACGAGAAATACGCCGACCGCTTCCTGCGCAATCCGGACGGCTCGCCGAACGCGATCCTGGACCTGAACGAAAACCTGGGCAAGGTGCGCACGGACGGTGTCGACGTCAGCCTGACGCTGCGCGCACCGCGTACGGACTACGGCAACTTCACGTTCACGCTGGACGGTACGTACATCCACAAGTACGAGTATCAGAACGAACGCGACGGTGAGTACGTCCAGAACGTGGGCCGTTATGCGGACAACTACGTGGTCTTCCGCTGGCGCCACAACGCCGCCATTTCGTGGCGTCTGGGCGCGTGGAGCGCAACCTTGGCGCACAACTTCAAGACGGGCTATGAAGACCAGAACCTGGTCGACGACCAGTTCCGCAACCACGTGCCGTCATACAGCCTCGTCAATCTGTCGACGACGTACACGGGCTTCAAGAACGTCAGCCTGACGGCCGGCGTGAAGAACATCCTCGACAAGGAACCGCCGTTCAGCAACCAGGGTACGGTATTCCAGAAGGGCTACGATCCGCGCTACACCGACCCGATCGGCCGCGCGCTGTACCTGCGGGGTTCGTACTCGTTCTGAGTCAGCGCGTGATGCATTGGTGACAGGCACCTGTTTCCGCAGGAGATAGGTGCCTGTCACCGGTTTTTTGTCGCAACAAAAAAGGCGCCCGCGGGCGCCTTTGCTTTGGGTGGCGCCGTGTTACGCCGTGCCGCCCACCGTCACACCGTCGATGCGCAGGGTTGGCTGGCCCACGCCCACCGGCACGCTCTGGCCTTCCTTGCCGCACACGCCCACGCCCGGGTCGAGCTTCATGTCGTTGCCGATCATCGAGACGCGGTTCAGCACGTCCGGGCCGTTGCCGATCAGGGTCGCGCCCTTGACCGGGTACGTCACCTTGCCGTTCTCGATCATGTAGGCCTCGCTGGCGGAGAAAACGAACTTGCCGTTGGTGATGTCGACCTGGCCGCCGCCGAAGTTGACCGCATACAGGCCGTTCTTGACGGACTTGAGGATCTCTTCCGGGTCCTTGTCGCCGGCCAGCATGTACGTGTTCGTCATGCGCGGCATCGGCAGGTGGGCGAACGATTCGCGGCGGGCGTTGCCCGTCACGGGCATCTTCATCAGGCGCGCGTTCATCGTATCCTGGATGTAGCCGCGCAGGATGCCGTCCTCGATCAAGGTCGTGCACTGCGTCGGGTTGCCTTCGTCGTCGATGTTGAGCGAGCCGCGGCGGTCCGCCAGCGTGCCGTCGTCCACGACCGTGACACCCTTCGCCGCCACGCGTTCGCCAATGCGGCCGGAGAACGTGGACGAGCCCTTGCGGTTGAAGTCGCCTTCCAGGCCGTGGCCGATCGCCTCGTGCAGCAGGATGCCGGGCCAGCCCGGTCCCAGCACGACGGTCATCGGGCCGGCCGGTGCCGGGCGCGAATCCAGGTTCACCAGCGCGCCCTTGACGGCTTCCTCGGCATACTGGGTCAGCAGCTCGTCCGTGAAATAGCTGTAGTCGTAACGGCCGCCGCCGCCGGCCGAGCCCATCTCGCGCCGGCCATCCTGCTCGACGATGACGGTGATCGACACGCGCACCAGCGGGCGGATGTCCGCGGCCAGCACGCCGTCGCTGCGCACCACCAGCACGACGTCGTATTCGCCGGCCAGGCCCGCCATCACCTGCACCACGCGCGGATCTTTCGCGCGGGCGATCTTCTCGACGCGCTCCAGCAGCTTGACCTTGGCCGCCGCATCCAGCGAGTTCAGCGGATCGTGCGGGAGGTACAGCGAGCGGCCGCCCTGCGAGCTCAATGCGCCGGCCACCTTGATCTTGCCGGCGCCGGCCCGCGCGATCGTGCGCGTGGCGGCGGCGGCGTCCAGCAGGGCCGCTTCGGAAATTTCGTCGGAATAGGAGAACGCCGTCTTGTCGCCGGAGATGGCGCGCACGCCGACGCCCTGGTCGATCGAGAAACTGCCCGTCTTGACGATGCCCTCTTCCAGGCTCCAGCCTTCGTTTTTGGTGAACTGGAAGTACAGGTCGGCGTAATCGACCTTGTGCGTGAACATCGTGCCCAGCGTCTTGATCAGCTTGGATTCGTCCAGGCCGAACGGGGTCAACAGCACGTCGCGCGCCAGCGCCAGGGAAGACAGGTTCGGTTCGAATGGTTTCATGATAAGGCTTTCTACGTTACTTTTGCTGCCATTGTAGTGGATTCACGTTCCGGACGCCGGGGCCGGAGCCGGTCACATCGTGCGGTGCTTCAGGGCCGGCAGGCTCTCGCGTACGCCAGCCAGGTACGTCAAGTCCAGCTCGCCATGGATGACGCCTTCGCCTTCGGCCAGCACGGCCTTCACCTCGCCCCACGGATCGACCAGCATGCTGTGGCCCCAGGTGCGGCGGCCGTTGACGTGCTCGCCCCCCTGCGCCGCTGCCAGCACATAGCACTGGTTCTCGATGGCGCGGGCGCGCAGCAGGATTTCCCAGTGCGCACGCCCCGTCGTGTACGTAAAGGCGGCAGGCACGACGATCAGGTTGACGGGCCCCATCGCCCGGTACAGTTCGGGGAAGCGCAGGTCGTAGCAGACCGACATGCCGACCTTGCCCACGGTCGTCTCGACCGTGCCGACGGAGCGGCCCGGCACGATCGTCTTCGACTCGTTGTACGACTCGCTGCCCTTGGTAAAGCCGAACAGGTGGATCTTGTCGTAGCGGCCCACGTGTTGCCCCTCGGGGTCGTAGACGAGCGTCGTGTTGATGACCTTGTCCGGATCGTCGCTGGCCAGCGGCAACGTGCCGCCCAGCAGCCAGATGCCGTGTTCGCGCGCCATGGCCGCCATCGCCTCCTGGATGACGCCGCGGCCCAGCGGCTCGGCCTTGCCGACCTTGTCGCTGTCGGACCTGCCCATGATGGGCCAGTATTCGGGCAGCAGCACCAGTCTGGCGCCCTTTTGGGCGGCCTCGGCAACGAGGCGGGCGGCGGTGGCCAGGTTTTCCTCCACGACGGGCGTGGAGACCATCTGAACGGCGGCTACGATAGTCATGGATGCTCCTTGGGTTACTGCGCCCGCACCGCCTGCTGCGGTTCGGCGCGTTCGGTATCGAGCTTCGTGATGACGGGCGCCTTCCACGGGCCCGTCACCTGCATCTGGTACGTGAGCGCCTTCATCACGGGCGCCGACAGGAACAGCTGGGCCAGGTAACTGCCCAGCCCGATCACGGGGTTGACGGCCAGCGCATACACCAGCGGCGCCGTCCCGAAATTCACCTGCGGGATCACGACAACGTGCAGGTTGGTCGACTCGTTGGCGATGTCGGCCGTGCCCGACATCAGCACGGTGGCCTGCACGCCGTGCATCTTCAGATTATCCGTCTTTGCGATGCCGCGGTCGATCTGGGCCGTGGCGCTGATGCCATCGAAGGCAAGGCCCTGGGCAAGCACGTCGTGGAAATCGAACTTCAGCAGCCGCGGCAAGGCCTGCAGGCTCAACACGCCCAGCAGCTTGGCCGCGCCCGGATCCTGTTTCAGGAACTGGCCCTTTTCCACGCCCATGACCAGCTTGCCCGATAACGTGGGGATGTCGAGCGAGTATGGCAAGCCCTTCCACGAGATATCGCCGGACAGCTTGCCCTTGCCACCCTTGAGCGTGTCGGCGAAACCGAAGCGGTCCAGCAGCTTGCCGGCGTCCACGATGTCGAGCGCAAAGTTGAGCGACGAGTCATGTTTGCCGTTGCGGCTGACCCAGCGGCCGGTGCCGTGCAGCACGCCGTCCGGATTCTCCAGCGTCAGCCTGGACACGCGCCACTCGCGCGACGATGTGATCAGCGCGTTGTACGCCTGCAGCTCCATGCGGCCCAGCTGGCGGTTGAACAGCTCGAAACGCTCGGCCACGATGTCCAGCGCCGGAATGGCCGGGGCGCTGGCCGACGCCGATTTCTCCAGCAGGTCCTTGACGTCACCCGCTGCCGATTCCGGAATGATCAGGCTGGACAGCCGCGCCGTTACCTTGCCCATGCCGCGCCCGGTGGGCGATTCGTTCCACGTCACGTAACCGTTGGCCTGGCGCGAATCGATATTGGCCTGCCACGCGCCGTTACCGTGCGTGACGCCGACAACAACGTTGTCCACCTTGCGTCCGCCCACGGTCAGCTCGTCCGCACGTGCCGCCAGCAGGTCCACCGCAACATACTGCGACAGATTTGGCCCCTCTTCTGCGCCTTCGGCCGTCTTCGGTCCGGCCGCACCGAAGATCTCGCTGGCCAGCCCCGTCCAGTCGTCGACATTGAGCGACTTGACGCTGGCATGCAGCGCCATGCCGCTGTCCGGCTGCGGCGCCGGCACGTTGACGCCGATTCCGCCGCGCACGAGGCGCCAAGGCTGCTTGTCCTGGCGCTCGCGCTGGTAGCGCGCCTCGACCGCACTGCCCAGCGAAATGCGGATCTCGTCGTGCGCCAGGCCGGCCTCGCTGGCGGCGCCGCCGTTCAGCACGAAATGCAGCGGCAGCGCGTCGGCCGCGGTCTTCGCCAGCGGCGCCGGGAAGTCCAGCGCCACGCCCGTCAGCGCGGACTCGACGAACACCTGGTACTGGTGATTGGCCGCCGTGATGACGCCGTTGTAGCGGGTGCCGCCCGAAAACCGTTCGGCCAGCTTCTGCATGACGGGCGACGGATACGTGCGGCGCAGCCCGTCTGCCGTGACGTTGCCGCCGATGCGCACCTGGATGGTGCCGTCGCGCTGGGTGCCGCCCGCCACCGTCAGCTGGCCGCCCAATAGCGTGCCGTTCAGGCCGTTCAGGTTCATGCCGTGTTCGTTGAATTCGATCTTGCCGGTGGCCAGCAGCACGGGCGGCATGTCGTGCCACAGCACGACGTCGTTGCCCTGCAACTGCAACGAACCCTGTACCTTGCTTTCGCGCAGCCGTGCCAGCGGCAACTGCAGCTTCAGTGCCAGCCTGGCGTTGCCGGTTGCCGTCGTCTGGTCCGTGAAATGGCCGATCCATTCCAGCACGGGGCTGTTCGCTACGTAGCGCAGGTAGTCCTGCATGGCGCCGGCGCCGAAGCCGTCGATCTCCAGAATGCTGTCGTGATGGATCAGGTCGGCGATGTAGGCGCGCACCTTGGTCAGGTTGACGTTGCCCGTCCTGGCCGTATCGGCCTTGATTTCCATGCTGGCGCGGTCGAACACGAACGTGCCGCGGATCTGCTCGGCCTGCGGCCACAGCGGCGCGACGCCATCCTTGGCGAACACGCCCGGCTCATAGTTCAGCTTGGCATCGGCCAGCTTGCCGGCCACGCGGAACTCGCCCTTGTCACGGTCCGGCGTGTTGTCGGCAAACGGGAAGTGGGCCAGGTCGCCGCGCAGGCGCACGGTGGCCTCTGTTGCCGTGCCCCCTTCCAGCGCGCCCGTCAGCCAGTGGTGCAGGCGTTCCGGCGTGGCGATCGGCAGATAGCGGCCGATGCGGTTGAGCGTGAACCCGTCCAGCGTGCCCTTGAAGTCGGCGATGCCGGGGCCGGTGCCCGCCAGCCGGTGCGTGCCTTTCAGGTTGCCCGTCAGGCCATCCTGGGCGAAGTCGAAGCTGTCGACGGCCAGGTTCGTGCCCTGGTCATCGTGTTTCCAGCTGGCCTTCAGCTGCAACTGCTGGAACGCCATGGCGGGTTCGGCAAACCAGGCCGGCATGTTCAGCACGAGGCCGGGCGCGTCCAGGCGGACGGAACCGTGGTCCTGCGCCGCGTCCACGCTGCCCGTCAGGTGATCGAACCCGGGCACGGCCGGAATCTTGCCCATTGCCGGCGTCGCGGCGCGGGCCGCCAGCGGATTCATGCCGAGGTCGTGCAGCTCGGCACGCACGCGCCACGCCTGCGGCGCCGCGGCGGGGCCTAGCCAGCGGGCGTCCAGGTTACTGACGCGGCCCCGTGGCGCCAGTTCCGCCAGCAGGCTGCGCTGCGCAGGCGCCAGCGGCAGCCGCGTCGCCAGCTCGGCCACAATGCCCAGGTCCAGCGTACGGGCCGTGACCTCGGTGCTGGCCGGCGCGCGGCCGCTGGCGGGCACGTAACGCTCCGCCAGGGTCGTTGGCGCCAGCACGACGCCGTCGCGCGTGCGCACCGTCAGGCCGGTGATGCTGGCGCGATGGCCCCGAGCGCTGAACGGCAGCGCGGCTGCGGCGGCGCGCTTGCCGCGGCCCGGCTTGTCCTCGCTGTAGGCGACGCGGCCGCGCATGGACGCCACGTCCAGCGCCGGCAGGTCGCTGCCGAGGGCGGCGCGCAGATTGTCCAGGTCGACGTCCGCCGTCACGCCGTACAGGTGGGCATGGTCGATGTCGAGCCAGGCGCGCACGGTCCCGCGGCCCGACTGCAGCCGGGCGGGGGCAGCGTCGCCATAGGGATTGTAGGGCTGCCATGCGGCCAGGTCGTCGCCACGGACGGCCGCGTAGACCGTGCCCTTCCACTGCCGCACGTCGGAGACGCGCTTGGCGAAGGCAGGATGCGAGAAGTCGGCGCGCAGGTCCAGCGTGTCGCGCGCGCCGCTGGCGGGCACGGCGTGGATGGCGAACTGGTGACGCCGCCACTGGTTGCGCAGGATCAGGTTCATGTTCTGCAGCACCAGCGGCGGCGTGCCGCGCTGAGCATCCCGCCACTCCAGCCGGCCTTCGCGGATGATGATTTCGCGCTGGCCCAGCACCCATTCGGAGCCCTTGCCATCGTCTTTCTTGTTCAGGTCGACAAAGATGCCGGCCACGAACAGCCGGCCGTCGGCCGTGCGCGACACGTCCAGATTCGGGCGGATCAGTTCGATCGAATCGAAGCGCACGTCCATCGTGACCAGGCTCCACCACGACAGCGTGGCCGACACGCTGGGCAGGCGCAGCGCCTGGCGGCCGTCGCGGTCGCGCAGCACGACGTCGCCCAGGAACAGGCTGGGATGCAGCCCGGACCAGGAGGCATAGATGCGGTCGATCGTGACGGGATTGCCGACGGCACGGCTGGCCAGGCGTTCGATGTCGGGCTTGTAGTTGTCGATCTGCGGCAGCACCGCATAGCGCAGCACCAGCACGACGACGGCAAAGACAAAGTACAGCAGCAGCGCCAGCTTCAGCGTGAAGCCCAGTACGTGGTGACTGGCCACATTGCACAGACGGTAGAAGGCCTGCAGGCGATGCCAGCGCGCCACGATGGGCGGCTCGTCCACAGGGGGCGGCAGGCCCGGGGAGGCGAACTTGTCTTCTGCCGATTTTTCCGTCAACAATTCTTTACCCAGGCTAGGCCGGATGCCCGGCGTAAAATAAACGATTTCGTTGCTGTACCGGCCGTCCAGCCGCCGGCGACATTCTACCGCAACGCCCGGTTACACTAAGTTCCGCAGCGCATTTCCTTACACAACGTTACGAACAATTTACGACACTCATTGTTGGAAACCCATGTCCGCCACCCTGCCCGCCCCTTCCAGTGCCCTTGATTCCCGTTTCTATCAACGCTGGCTGGCCGCCGAGCCGGACCGGCAGGCCAAGATCGACGCCTTGATTCCATTATCGCTTGCGACGGTCGACCTCGACATGCTGCTGGCGCAGGAACGCCGCAATGGCGACGGTCCGGCGCTGCCGCTGGCGCGCGGCATGCGGCGCCTGCGCAACCTGCTGATCGCCGGCCTGATCCGACGTGACCTGGAAGGACGGGCGGATCTGGATGAGGTCGTCACGGCTGCCACCCGGCTGGCCGACTTTGCCATCCGCACCCACCTGGCCGAGCTCGATGCGGAAATGCGCGCGGCGCACGGCGTGCCGACGGGTCACGAGTCGCGCCAGGAACAGGAACTGATCGTGCTGGCGATGGGCAAGCAGGGCGGCTTCGAACTGAACGTGTCGTCCGACATCGACCTGATCTTCGTCTACCCGGAGGACGGCGACACGGTGCCGACGGCGCCCGGCCAGCGCGTGCTGTCGAACCACGAATACTTCATCCGGCTGGGCAAGAAGCTCATCGCGGCCATCGCCGAGATCACGGAGGACGGCTTCACGTTCCGCGTCGACATGGCGCTGCGTCCGAATGGCGGCTCGGGCCCGCTGGCCGTCAGCCTGGGCATGGTGGAGCAGTACCTGATCGTGCAGGGCCGCGAATGGGAACGCTATGCATGGGTGAAAGCGCGCGCCGTCACGGGGCGTCCGGAAGACATTGCCGCGCTGGACGCCATCGTGCGGCCGTTCTGCTTCCGCCGCTACCTGGACTTCAGCGTCATCGAAGCCATCCGTACCATGCACGTGCAGATCCGTGCCGAGGTCAAGCGCCAGGAGCGGCTGCATCCGGACCGCAGCCATAACGTCAAACTGGGCCGCGGCGGCATTCGCGAGATCGAGTTCCTGGCACAGGTGTTCCAGCTGATCCGCGGCGGGCGCGATCCCAGCCTGCGCGACCGCTCCACCCGCGCCACGTTGCGCCAGCTGCCGGACAAGAGCCTGATGGCGCCGGACGTCGTCGCACGCCTGCTGGAGTCGTACACCTTCCTGCGCAACCTTGAACACCGCCTGCAGTACCTGGACGACGCGCAGACGCATACATTGCCGCCGCATGAGGCCGACCGGGAGACGGTGGCGCGCATGATGGGCCTGCCGGACGCGGCGGCGCTGCTGGCACAGCTGGACACGCACCGACGCTTCGTTGCGGAGCAGTTCGACGCCATGTTTGCCGACAAGAGCGACGAAGTCGATCCCGACACGTGGAACGACTGCGCCGACCCGGACAACCGCGCAGCAATGGAAGCGCGCTTTGCCGCGCTGGGCTACGACGATCCGGCGGCCGCCGCGCGCCGCCTGATCGCGCTATGGGAAGCACCGCGGCTGGGGTCGATGCCGGAAGCAAGCCGCCAGCGCCTCGTCACCGTCGTCAACGCCGCCCTGCCCCTGATCGCCAGTGCTGCCGAACAGGACGGCGTGCACCGCCAGATGGCCACGCTGGGCCGGCTGCTCGATTTCCTCGAGGCGATCGCGCGCCGCTCGGCCTATTTGTCGCTGTTGATCGAATATCCGCACACGCTGGCACGCGTTATCGGCATGATGCATGCAAGCGCCTGGACCGCGACGTTCCTCACGCAACACCCGATCCTGCTGGACGAGCTGCTGGACGACCGTATCCTGCACACGGTCTTCGACTCCGTCGCGCTGGCGCAGGATCTGGACCGCCAGCTGGCCGTGGCCGCGGACGATACGGAGCGCCAGCTCGACATCCTGCGCGAGGTCCATCACGCCCAGCTGTTCCACCTGCTGGCGCAGGATCTGGCCGGCGACCTGACCGTGGAGAAGCTGGCCGATTACCTGTCCGCGCTGGCGGACGTGATCGTCGCGGCCGTCGTCAAGTGGGCATGGCGCACGGTGGCAAAGCGCCACCGCGAGGTGCCGCGCTTCGCCGTCATCGCCTACGGCAAGCTGGGCGGCAAGGAGCTGAACTACATCTCCGACCTGGACGTCATCTTCCTGTTCGACGACGACGACCAGGAAGCGCCCGGCCTGTACGCCAAGCTGGCGCAGCGTTTCATCACGTGGATGACGTCGCACACGTCTGCCGGGATCCTGTTCGATATCGACACTGCGCTGCGGCCCGATGGCGCCAGCGGCATGCTGGTCTCGTCCGTACAGGCGTTCGACCGTTATCAGCAGAACTCGGCATGGGTGTGGGAGCACCAGGCGCTGACGCGGGCGCGTTTCTGCGCCGGCGACGCGGCCGTGGGCCAGCAGTTCGAGGACATTCGCAGCGTGGTCCTGCGTGCGCCGCGCGTCACGGGCGAGCAGCTGAAAAACGAAGTGCTGGCAATGCGCCGCAAGATGCACGATGCCTACCCGAGCCGGCACGACAGTTTCGACCTGAAGCAGGATGCCGGCGGCATGATCGATGTCGAGTTCATCGTGCAGTACCTCGTGCTGCAGTATTCAGGACAATACCCGCAGTTGACGGCAAATGCAGGCAATATCGCGCTGCTGCGCATCAGCGGCGAGCTCGGCCTGATTGACGCGACGCTGGCCGCCCAGGTGGCGGACGGCTACCGCGCCATGCGCAAGCTGCAGCACCAGCTGCGGCTGCAGGGCGAACCGTCGCGCGTGCTGCCGGCAAGGGTGGCGCAACATGCGCAAAACGCAGCCAGGCTGTGGCAACAGATCTTCGGCTGAGCGCGCACAGCTACCGTCCGATCTTTACTAGCGGCATGATAGCGTTGCAAAAAAAGCACAGCGCGCCAAATCAGTGACGAATCCGATTTGCTCTTTCAACACCCTTAACTAAGATTCATTGTTTGGCGACCAGATCGCCCGGCTTTAAATCACCAAGGGAGCATTACATGAGAGAGAAAATTATTTCGCACTCGGTGCGACTGATCTGCGTGGGCGGTGCCGTGTTGAGCCTGGGGGCGACGGCCCAGACGACGGAAGCGCCGATGCAGACGGTGCAGGTGACGGGTTCGCGCATCGCGTCGCCGGGGGCGGAATCGCCGTCGCCACTGCAGGTGCTGACGTCGGCCGATATCGCCGCGTCCGGTGCAACGAACCTGCAGGAACTGCTGATGAAGAACCCGACGCTGGGCACGCCCAGCGTCAGCCGGACCAATTCGAACTTCTCCACTTCCAGCGCCGGGGTCTCCACGGTCGACCTGCGCAATCTCGGCACCAACCGCACGCTGGTGCTGCTGAACGGCCGCCGCTTTGTCGCCGGCATCCCGGGCGAGACGGCCGTCGACCTGAACGTCATCCCGACCGACTTCATCGAACGGGTCGAGCTGCTGACGGGCGGCGCCTCGGCAACTTACGGCTCGGACGCCGTGGCCGGTGTCGTCAACATCATCACCAAGCGCAACTTCACGGGCCTGGTCCTCGACGTGCAGGGCGGCCAGAGCACGAAGCACGACGACACGAAAAAGAAATTCACCGCCACCTGGGGCACCTCCAACGCCGATGCCACCAACAACATCATGGTGCACTTCGGCTACTCCAAGCAGGGCGCCGTGTACTCGAAGGACCGTGCCGCCTCGGCCATCGACCAGACTTCCGCCTTCGACGAAACCGACCTGTTCAGGGTCACGAAGCCGTTCTATTCCAGCTTTGCGCCGCAGGGCCGCTTCTTCCAGGCCGACGGCAGCAGCTTTACCTATGACCGCAACGGCAACATCATCCCGTGGAACACCAACGGCACCAACGGCGCCACGCCGACGGGGTTCAACCGCTCGGACTTCCGGTCGATCGCCGTGCCGACCGACCGGTACCTGCTGGCCACGACGGGCACGCTGGCCCTGAACGACAAGCACTCCGTATTCTTCGAGGGTAACTACGCCTCCACCCGCGTGACGACGAAACTGGAGCCGTTCGGCCTCGGTTCGGAAGAGATCTACGAAGCCAACGGCGGCCAGGTGCCTGCCGAGATGCTGGTGGGCGGAGTGCTGCGCCGCAATCCTTACGTGCCGGACCGCCTGTACAACAATATCGAGGACACGGACGGGGACGGGCTGCGCGACTACTACTTCACGCGCCGCATGTCCGAGGTCGGCACGCGCGGCAGCAAGGCCAACCGCGATACGTTCCGCCTGGCAACCGGCGTGAAAGGCACGTTCAACCTGCTGCGTGAGTGGAACTACGAAACGTACGTGGCCTATGGCCAGACAAAGGAATCGCAAAGCGGCAACGGCCAGGTCAACGTGCTGAACTTCCGCAACGCACTGGAAGCCTATCAGGACGTCAACGACGTCAACAACAATAACAACCGCAACGAGATCATCTGCGCCGATGCCACGGCGCGCGCCCAAGGTTGCGTGCCGATCAATGTGTTCGGCTTCGGCACCATCTCGCCGGAAGCGCTGAGATACGTCAACGCCCCAAGCAGCCTGAACACAGCTGTCACGCAGAAGCTGGCGGGTGGCTCCATCAACGGCGAGGTATTCGACCTGCCAGCCGGCGCAATAGGCGTCGCGGCCGGCTTCGAATGGCGCGGCGAGGAATCGTCCAGCGAAGCCGATGCGCTGACGCAGTCCGGGTTGAATGCCGGCAATGCGTTGCCGCCAACGTTCGGCAAGTTCAATGTCAAGGAACTGTTTGCCGAGGTGCGCGTGCCGGTCCTGAAGGACAAGCCCTTCGTCAAGGAGCTGAACTTCAGCGCCGCCGCCCGTCGCGGCAAGTATTCGACGGTCGGCTACACGAGCAGCTGGAACGTGGGCGGCGAATGGTCGCCGATCGCCGATGTGCGCATTCGTGCGACGCGTGCGCTGTCGACCCGCGCGCCGAACATCAATGAGCTGTACCAGCCGGCGCAGCAAACCTTCCCGGCCGACATCGTCGACCCGTGCGAAGGCATCACGGCCACCGGCGGCGGCGCGCGCGGCGACGCCTGCCGCGCGGCACCGGGCGTGATGGCCAACATCATGGCCAACGGCGCATTCACGCTGACGCAGGCCGACCAGCAGGGCATCAGCGGCTACGACCGCGGCAACCCGAACCTGCGCGAAGAGAAAGGCCGGTCGACGACCGTCGGCGTCGTCTGGACGCCCCGCTCGATCGCCCCGCTGAAGAACTTCACGTTCACTGCCGACTACTTCGACATCAAGATCGCCGACACGCTGGTCTTCATGCCGCGTCAATATGCGCTGGAAAACTGCTACGGTGGCGACGGCACGCTGTGCAACGTCATCACCCGCCGGCCGGAGCAGATGGGCGCGAACAACGCCGGCTCGCTGGAGTATATCGACTCGCTGGTCAACAACACCGGCAGCACCGCGACCGAAGGCGTCGACCTGACGGCGTCGTGGGTCGGCGCTGTCGGCCCTGGCCGCCTGAACGCCCGCCTGGCATGGACGTGGCTGCGTGAAGGCTACGACACGCCGACGCCGGGCGCGGAGCGCGATTACTGGGCTGGCGAAATCCAGCAAAGCCCGAAAAACAAGGCCTCCATCAACCTCGCTTACAAATGGGGCCCGCTGGGCATCTCCGGCACCACCACGCACATCGGCAAGGCATACCTGGACGACCAGTTCCTGGCGCAGTTCGACCTGCCGCGCAATTCGGTGGGCGTGGGTTCGCGCACGTACCAGGACTTCCAGGTCACGTACGAATTCCGCAAGAAGTGGGAGTTCTACCTCGGTCTGGACAACGCGTTCAACACGAAAGCGCCACCGATCGTCACGGGGCTGCCGGGCAACACGACGGGAGCCGAGACGGAGGCCGGCGCCTACGATCCGATCGGCCGGCGCTACTATCTGGGCCTGCGCGCAACGTTGTAATTCAAGCTGCCACGTTGCAGCACGACAAGCCTGCCGGGCTCGCCCGGCAGGCTTTTTTCTTATTTTCTTCGGTTGTTGCTACAGAAATTGTCATTTCATTGCTAAATTGTTGTATGTAACCGACAAGTAACAATATGAAAGATTCATACGATTGACGACAAGGCAAGTTCCGTTGTCTGATGCTGGGTCGTTCTCTGCATGAGGTTCCCTGCCTCGCACAGAACGCCCTTGTGACGACAACACTGGAGCAAACATGATGAAAGAAACAACCCTGGCGTATTCCGTCAGGTTGATCTGCTCGGCTGGCGCTATCGGCGCCTCGCTGCTTGCGGCCCCTGCCTTTGCACAAGAGGCCAACGCGCCGATGGCGCGTGTCGAAATCACCGGTTCCGCGATCAAGCGGATCGATGCGGAAACCGCGGTGCCCGTCACCGTGATGAAAATGTCGGACCTGAAGGCCGAAGGCATCAGCACCGTCGAGCAGGTGTTGTCGACCGTGGCTTCGATGCAGGCCACGCAGGGCACGAGCCAGGTTGTCGGGCTCTCCACGGGCGGCGCATCGTTCGCCAACATGCGCGGCCTGGGCGCCAACAAGACGCTGGTGCTGCTGAACGGCCGCCGCCTGGCGAACAATGCGTTCGACAGCTCCGCGCCCGACCTGAACATGATCCCGTTCGCGGCCATCGAGCGCGTCGAAGTGCTGCGTGACGGCGCTTCCGCGCTGTACGGCTCCGACGCCGTGGGCGGCGTCATCAACTTCATCACAAAGCGCGACTTCGCCGGCGGCATCGTCAGCGTCGGCGGCGATTCGCCCGAGCACAAGGGCGGCACCGCCCTGAACAGCAGCATCGGCTACGGCTACGGCGACGTCGACAAGGACGGCTTCAACTTCTATGCCATGGGCGACTTCCAGAAGCAGCGCGCCATCGGCGGCACGGAACGCGACTTCAACCGCCGCTTCCCCGGCGGCCAGTCGGCCAGCACGTTCCCGGCCAACTACTACCAGGAAGGCGACGCCGGCAATCCGGCCGCGCCAAATTGCAGCAGCGCACCGAACCTGGTGCCGGATGGCACCAGCTGCAAGATGACGACGTCGAGCTTCGTCGACTACGTGCCCCGCTCCGAACGCGCCACGGGCCTGTTCAAGGGCACGCTGAAGCTGCCGAACAACCATGAACTGAGCCTGGAATACCTGCACAGCCGCAGCAAGGTGGAAAGCCAGATCGCGCCCGTGCCATACGGCGGCCTGGTCATGAATCCACGCCTGCCGAACGGTGCCGCAAATCCTTACTACCCTGGCAACGGCAACTTCACGCCGAACATTCCGCTGGACCCGACCTTCGGCGCCGGCGACCTGCCGCCAGGCGCGCAGCCAGGCTACATCAACGTCATGTGGCGCGACCTGCCGAACGGCGTGCGTGCTGACGAGAACATCAACCGCCAGCAGCGCTTCGTGGCCGAACTGTCGGGCAACGTCGCCGGCTGGGACTACCGCACGGGCCTGTCGTGGGGCGAGAACCAGGTCACCGTCAACCTGCGGGGTTACAGCGACGGCGACATGATCACGCAAGGCGTGCTGAACGGCGTCATCAACCCGTTCGGCGAACAGAGCGCCGCCGGCATGGCCCTGCTGATGGCAGCTGGCCTGGACGGCAACATCCAGAACGCCAAGGGCACGACCAAGACGTTCGACCTGAACGCCAGCCGCGAATTCGGCGACTGGCTGGGCGCCGGCAAGAATGTCGCGCTGGCCATCGGCGGCCAGGCCAGCCGCGAGGAATTCATCTCGACGGCCAATACGGAATACGCGGAGAAGGTCGTTGCCAGCACCGGTATCGACCCGAACACGCACAACGAAGGTTCGCGCACCGTGTACGCGGCCTATGCCGAGCTGAACGTGCCAATCGTCAAGTCGCTGGACGTGACGGCCGCCGTGCGTTACGACAAGTACAGCGACTTCGGCAACTCGACCAATCCGAAGGTCAGCTTCCGCTGGCAGCCAAGCCCGGCCGTGATGGTGCGCGGTTCGTACTCGACGGGCTTCCGTGCGCCGTCGCTGTATGAAATCAACGCAGCCAACACGTACACCAACACGTCGACGCAAAGCGATCCGATCAACTGCCCTGGCGGCGTGCCGATTCCAGGCAAGGCGTCGGCCACGAACTGCCGCGTGCAGTTCCAGAAGCTGTTGGGCGGTAACTCCAGCCTGGATCCGGAAGAATCCAAGAACGCCACGCTGGGCATCGTCTTCGAAGGCGTCAAGAACCTGACGCTGACGGCCGACCTGTGGGCAATCGAGCTGGATCACCAGATCGCCAACCTGGCCGAGGACGACGCGTTTGCCGATCCGGTCAAGTATGCCGACCTGTTCAACCGCAACACGGCAGGCAACCTGTCCGTGGACGGTTCGCAGTGCCCTAACCCGGCAACCTGCGGCTACGTCGACCTGCGCACGCAGAACCTGGGCAGCATCAAGACCAACGGTATCGACCTGGGCGCACAATACCGCCTGCGCACGACCGGCTACGGCACGTTCAACTTCGCGCTGAACAGCACGTGGGTGCACGAGTACAAGTACCAGAACGTGGAAGACGGCGACTGGCACAAGAACGTCGGCGTCTTCTCCGGCGTGGGCCCCGTGTTCCGCTGGCAGAACACCGCCAACGTGCGCTGGAGCTCGAAAGAGTTCGGTGCCGGCCTGACCGCGAAGTACAAGTCGGGCTACCAGGACGCGGAAAACAGCTACGAGGAAAACCACCGCGTGGCGTCGTACACCACGTTCGACGGCTACCTGTCGTACACGCAGCCGAAGGGCGTTGCCCTGACGTTTGGCGTGCGCAACCTGTTCGACCGCACCCCGCCGCTGTCGTACCAGGAAACGACGTTCCAGGCCGGCTTCGATCCACGTTTCACCGACGTGACGGGCCGTACCTTCTACGCGCGCGCGTCGTACAGCTTCTAAGCCCAGCTTCAGCTTCCAAGCTGTAGCAGCATGACAAGCCCCGCCGGCTCGCGCCTGCGGGGCTTTTTTGCTGTGTTCGGGCGTTGGCATAAAAACCGGTGACAGGCTCCTATTTCCAGCGGAAATAGGAGCCTGTCACCGGTTTTTTTTCCGGGACGCGGGACATGCGGGTAACAAAAAAAGGCGCCCGAAGGCGCCTTTGCTTTGCTGCGATGCCGCGATTACTTCGCGTTCATCAGCGCCACGGTGGTGTCCAGCATGCGGTTGCTGAAGCCCCACTCGTTGTCGTACCACGACGAGACTTTCACCAGGCGGCCGGACACTTTCGTCAGGGTCGAATCGAAGTTCGACGAGGCCGGGTTGTGGTTGAAGTCGACGGAGACCAGCGGTTCGGTCTGGTACGTCAGGATGCCTTTCAGCGCGCCTTCGGCAGCCTGCTTCATCAGCTGGTTCACCTCATCGACGGTCGTGTCGCGCTTGGCGATGAACGACAGGTCGACCAGCGACACGTTGATCGTCGGCACGCGGATGGCGAAGCCGTCCAGCTTGCCGTTCAGTTCCGGCAGCACCAGGCCGACAGCGGCAGCGGCGCCGGTCTTGGTCGGGATCATCGACTGGGTGGCGGAGCGGGCACGGCGCAGGTCTTCGTGCATCACATCGGTCAGCACCTGGTCGTTGGTGTACGAGTGTACAGTCGTCATCAGGCCGGTTTCCACGCCGATGGCGTCGTTCAGCGGCTTGACCAGCGGGGCCAGGCAGTTGGTGGTGCACGATGCGTTCGAGATGACGGTGTCGGTCGACTTCAGCACGTCATGGTTGACGCCGTAGACGATCGTGGCGTCGACATCCTTGCCGCCTGGCGCGGAGATGATGACTTTCTTGGCGCCGCCCTTCAGGTGGGCCGAGGCCTTTTCCTTCGTCGTGAAGAAGCCGGTGCACTCCAGCACGACGTCGACGCCCAGCTCGCCCCATGGGATTTCGGCAGGGTTGCGCTGCGCGAACACACGGATCTTGTCGCCGTTGACGATCATGTTGTCGCCTTCGACTTCGACGGTGCCAGGGAACTTGCCGTGAGCCGTGTCGTAGCGGGTCAGGTGCGCATTCGATTGCGCGTTGCCCAGATCGTTGATGGCCACGATCTGGATATCCTGCTTCTTGCCGCCTTCGTAGAAAGCGCGCAGGACATTGCGGCCGATACGGCCATAACCGTTGATTGCTACCTTGATCGTCATACTATGTGCTCCTTTGATTAAGAATCTTTTTTCAGCCGACCTCGGAGCGGACCTGTGCCCGCCCCGGGCATTCATTTCTTATGCAGCAATGACAGATTTCACCTTGGCCACCACGTTGTCCACCGTGAAGCCGAAGTGCTTGAACAGCACCCCTGCCGGAGCGGATTCACCGAACGTATCGATGCCGACGACGGCGCCTTCCAGACCAACATACTTGTACCAGAAATCGGACACGCCGGCTTCCACGGCCACACGCGGCAGGCCCTTGCCCAGCACGCTTGCCTTGTAAGCGGCGTCCTGGCGGTCGAACACGTCCGCCGACGGCATCGACACGACGCGCACGGCGACGCCTTCATTTTTCAGCGCGGCAGCGGCGCTCATCGCCAGTTCCACTTCGGAACCGGTGGCGATGATGACGGCCTTCGCGTCCGCCGCGTCGGCCAGGATGTAACCGCCCTTGGCGATGTCGGCGATGGCCTGTTCCGTGCGTTCCTGGAACGGCAGGTTCTGGCGCGAGAAGATCAGGGTCGATGGACCGTTCTTGCGCTTGATCGCTTCGCCCCATGCCACCATTGATTCGACGGTGTCGGCCGGACGCCAGTTGTCCAGGTTCGGGATCAGGCGCAGCGAAGAGACGTGCTCGACCGACTGGTGGGTCGGGCCGTCTTCGCCCAGGCCGATCGAATCGTGCGTGAACACGAAGATCGAACGCTGTTTCATCAGCGCGGCCATACGCAGCGCGTTACGCGAGTAGTCGGAGAACGTCAGGAACGTGGCACCGAACGGGATGTAGCCGCCGTGCAGCGCGACGCCGTTCATGATGGCGCTCATGCCGAATTCGCGCACGCCGTAGTTGATGTGGTTGCCCGGCTTGCCCGAACGGACCGCGACCGACTCTTTCCAGTTCGTCAGGTTCGAGCTGGTCAGGTCGGCCGAGCCGCCCAGGAATTCCGGCAGGATGGCCGACAGCGCCTGGATCGCGTTCTGCGATGCCTTGCGGGTGGCGATCGTTTCCTTCTTCTCGACGCAGGCGGCGATGGCGGCCTTCAGCGTGGCGTCGAAGTTGCCCGGCAGTTCGCCGTTCATGCGGCGCTTTAGCTCGGCAGCTTCTTGCGGGAAGGCGGCGGCATACGCGTCGAACTTGCTGTTCCACTCGGTTTCCAGGGCGGCACCTTGCTCCTTGAAGGCCCAGGCGGTGGACACGTCGTCCGGCACCAGGAACGGTTCGTGGCCCCAGCTGATGTACTCGCGCACGGCGGCGATTTCCTTGTCGCCCAGCGCGGCGCCGTGCACCTTGTCGCCGCCCTGCAGGTTCGGCGAGCCCTTGCCGATGATGGTCTTGCAGCAGACCAGGGTTGGCTTGTCGGATTTCTTGGCGGCTTCGATGGCGGCCTGTACGGCAGCGACATCATGGCCGTCCACCGCCGGGATCACGTTCCAGCCGTACGATTCGAAGCGCTTCGGCGTGTCGTCCGTGAACCAGCCTTCCACCTTGCCGTCGATCGAGATCCCGTTGTCGTCGTACAGGGCGATCAGTTTCTTCAGGCCCAGCGTGCCGGCCAGCGAGCACACTTCGTGCGAGATGCCTTCCATCAGGCAGCCGTCGCCGACGAACGCGTAGGTGTAGTGGTCGATAACGGCATGGCCCGGCTTGTTGAACTCGGACGCCAGCAGGTATTCCGCCAGCGCCATGCCGACGGCGTTGGCCAGGCCCTGGCCCAGCGGGCCGGTCGTGGTTTCCACGCCTGGCGTGATGTCCACCTCCGGGTGGCCCGGGGTTTTCGAGTGCAGCTGGCGGAAGTTGCGGATGTCGTCCATCGACACGTCGTAGCCCGACAGGTGCAGCAGCGCGTAGTGCAGCATCGAGCCGTGGCCGTTGGACAGCAGGAAACGGTCGCGGTTCACCCACTTTGGATTGGCCGGGTTGTGGCGGTGATGGCCGCTCCAGAGGGCGACGGCGATCTCGGCCATGCCCATCGGCATGCCGGGGTGGCCGGAGTTGGCCTTCTGGACAGCGTCCATCGCCAGCGCGCGGATTGCGTTGGCCATCTGGGTGTGGGGAAGCGTAGGTTTCATCGTGGTCTATCGAGGGAGGTTTGAAATCTGAACCGGCCGACTGACTGGGTTGCATTCCTGACGTCGAAGCGGTTTCAGAATGGCGGAAGGCCCGGCCATTTTGAAACGACTCCATGCTGCGTAGCCCGTTATTTTACCAGAGCACCGGATGGGAAGCTCGCCGGCAGCTTAAAATCAGTGCATTTCATCTTTCAGGATTGCCATGCCCCGCTTCCATCTCGCCCAGCCGCTGGCCGTCGGCCAACTGGTCGACCTGCCGCCCGACGTTGCCCACCACGTCAACGTGATCCGCCTCGAACCCGGCGCGCCGCTGACCCTGTTCAACGGGGAAGGCGGCGAATTTGCCGCCGTACTGCACGATGTCGGCAAGAAGCGCGCGACGGCCGAGGTGCGCGCCTTCGATGCCCGCGAGGCCGAGCTGCCCTACCCCGTCACGCTGGCGCAGGCCCTCCCCGAAGGCACGAAAATGGACTGGATCATCGAAAAGGCCGTCGAACTGGGCGTGGCCGCCGTGCAGCCGCTGGCCGCGCGCCGCTGCGTGGTCCGCCTGTCGAAAGAACGGGCCGAAAAGAAGATGGAGCATTGGCAGGGTGTGATTGTCGCCGCGTCCGAACAGAGCGGACGCAACCGGCTGGCGGCGCTGGCCGAGCCGCTCGACCTGCGCGACTGGCTGGGCCAGCCACCCGCCGGCCAGCGCATCCTGCTGAGCCCGCGCGCGAGCGTTTCGCTGGCCGACTGGACGCGCGCGCAGCCACCGCAGCCCGTGAGCCTGATGGTGGGGCCGGAAGGCGGCTTTACGGACGAGGAAGAGGCGCTGACCTTGCAGCACGGTGCGCTGGCCTTGTCGGTCGGGCCGCGCATCCTGCGCACGGAGACGGCGGCGCTGGCCGTGCTGGCCGTGCTGGCGGCCAGCTGGGGCGGGATGTAATCCAGGCGCAGCCTGCCGGCATCCCGTCGCTAATAAGCCATTTGGGACCGTCGCACCGCGGCAACCGGCCGGCGGGTTGCCTGAAATCACGTTCAGTAAACAGGTAAAATGGCGGATTGGGCCCGTTGCGCGCCCCACCCTGCTTTCCTGGACGACAAGATGCTGCGACTGAACGAACTGAAACTCCCCCTCAACCACACCGAACCCGAGCTGACGCAGGCGATCCTCGAACGCCTCGACATCACGCCGGACATGCTGCTCAGCTTCACGGTCTACAAGCGCAGCTACGACGCGCGCAAGAAGAGCAATATCGTGCTGATCTACGCGCTGGACGTGCGGACGACGGACGACGCCGGCATCCTGCAACGTCGCAAGCACGACGTGCACCTGATGCCGTCGCCCAATATGGAATACAAGTTCGTGGCAGTGGATGTCAACCTGGACGGCAGCCAGCCGCGCCCGGTCGTCATCGGCATGGGTCCGTGCGGGCTGTTCGCGGCACTGATCCTGGCGCAGATGGGCCTGAAGCCCATCGTCCTGGAACGCGGCAAGACGGTGCGCGAGCGCACCAAGGACACGTTCGGCTTCTGGCGCAAGCGCGAACTGAATCCGGAATCGAACGTGCAGTACGGCGAAGGCGGTGCCGGCACGTTCTCCGACGGCAAGCTGTACAGCCAGATCAAGGACCCGAAATACCTGGGCCGCAAGGTGCTCACCGAGTTCGTCAAGGCCGGTGCGCCGGAAGAGATCCTGTACGTCAGCAAGCCGCACATCGGCACGTTCCGCCTCGTCAAGATGGTGGAAGCGATGCGCGAGGAAATCATCGCGCTGGGCGGCGAGATCCGCTTCGAGCAGCGCGTCACCGATTTCGAGATCGAGGAAAAGAATGGCGTGCGCCAGATCCGCGGCCTGACCCTGGCCACCGGGGAACGCATCGTCACGGACCATGTCGTGCTGGCCATCGGCCACAGCTCGCGCGACACGTTCCAGACACTGTACGACCGCGGCGTCTACATCGAGGCCAAGCCGTTCTCGATCGGCTTCCGCGTCGAGCACCCGCAATCGCTGATCGACACGTGCCGCTTCGGCCCCAACGCCGGCCACCCGATCCTCGGTGCGGCCGACTACAAGCTGGTGCACCACGCGAAGAACGGCCGCGCCGTCTACAGCTTCTGCATGTGCCCGGGCGGCACCGTCGTGGCGGCCGCCTCGGAACCGGGCCGCGTCGTGACGAACGGCATGAGCCAGTATTCGCGCGCGGAGCGCAATGCCAACAGCGCCATCGTCGTATCGATCAGCCCGTCCGACTATCCGGGCCACCCGCTGGCCGGCATCGAGTTCCAGCGCCGGCTGGAAGAAAAAGCGTTCGAGCTGGGCGGACGCGACTACAGTGCGCCAGGCCAGCTGATGGGCGACTTCGTGGCGGGCAAGGCGTCCACCGAATTCGGCGCCGTGGTGCCGTCGTACAAGCCGGGCGTGCACCTGACGGACCTGGCAACGATCCTGCCGGAGTACGCGGTGGAAGCGCTGCGCGAAGCGTTCCCCGCGTTCGACAAGCAGGTGCGCGGCTACTTCAAGCACGACGCCGTGCTGACAGGGCTGGAGACGCGCACGTCGTCGCCGATCCGCATCAAGCGCCGCGACGACGACTTGCAGAGCCTGAACACGCGCGGCCTGTTCCCGGCCGGCGAAGGCGCGGGCTACGCGGGCGGCATCCTGTCGGCCGGCGTGGACGGCATCAGGGTGGCGGAAGCGGTCGCGCTGTCGATGGCGGCGAAAAAATAAGCGCTACAGCCAGCCGGCGCGCTTAAGAAATAAAAAAGCACCAGGCGCTACAGCCAGCCGGCGCGCTTAAGAAGTAAAAAGCACCAAGCGCTACAGCCAGCCGGCGCGCTTAAGAAGTAAAAAGCACCAAGCGCTACAGCCAACCGGCGCGCTTGAAGCGCCGGTACAGCAACAGGCACGTGGTGGCCATGGCCGCCAGCGCGACGGGATAGCCGTAGCGCCATTTCAGTTCCGGCATGAACTCGAAGTTCATGCCCCAGATCCCGGCAAATGCCGTCAGTACGGCGAAGATGGCGGCCCAGGCCGCCAGGCGCTTGTTGACCTCCCCTTCATCGAGCGCTACCATCGACAGGTTGACCTGGATGGCGGTGCCGATCGTGTCGCGGATCGTGTCGAGCGTGCCGTTGATGCGGGCCAGGTGGTCGTGCACGTCGCGGAAGTATTCCTGGCTGCTGATGCACATGGCCGGTACGCGGCCGCCATGCAGCTTGCCGATGGCGTCCAGCAGCGGCGCGACGGCATGGCGCAACGTCATGACCTTGCGTTTCAGTTCGTACAGCCGCTGGATATTGGCGCGCTGCGCCTCCTGCAGGAAGATGCGCTCCTCGATCTGCTCCAGCTCCGCCTCGAACGCATCGACGATGGGAAAATAGCGGTCGACCGCCGCATCCATCAGCGCGTACAGCACGAAGCCGGAGCCGTGCTGCAGCAGGTGCGGCTCGCGCTCGGTGCGGGCACGCACGCCCATGAAGCTCTGCGCGCTGTTCTGGCGCGACGACAGCACGTAGTTGTCGCCGACAAAGATGTCGATTTCACCCAGGACCAGCTCGTCATCGACCATCTCGACCGTCTTGACGACCACGAACAGCGAGTCGCCATACTCCTCGATCTTGGGCCGCTGGTGGCCGCGCAGCGCATCCTCGACGGCCAGTTCGTGCAGGCTGAACTCCTCCTGCATGACGGCCAGCTCGTCGTTCTTCGCATCCTTCAACGCCACCCAGACGAAGGTGTCGGGCTCGGCGATATGGTCGCTGATATCGGCCACGGGAATGTCGGCAAGCTTGTGGCCGTGTTGATAAGCGACGCAATTGATCAGCATACAAAATCCGAATAATAAAAAGCCCTGGGCATGAAGCCGAGAGCTTACCGCAAATCACGCTACTGTTGAGATTGTGTCCGGTCGAGGTCCTGTCCACCTTGGGTTACACCCCGACAAGGACAGAAGCTCATCAGCCTTACAGCTTTTTCTGCGGTCCAGCCCGTGTCCAACGTTGTGGACACAAACTCGGCAGCCGGCGTTTTGACAGTTTTTGTGACTGACCCCGATGTTGTCACGGGCGGGGCTCTTGGATGACGGCTACTGGGCGCTTTTGGATTGACGCCCACTGGGCGCCTTGGATTGACGCCCACTGGGCGTCAATCCTCCTTCGCTCCGTCGATGCCCAGCTCGGCGATCTTGCGGGTGATGGTGTTGCGGCCGATGCCCAGGCGGACGGCGGCGTCGTTCTTGCGGCCGTGGGTGTATTTCAGCGCCGTGCGGATCAGGGCCGATTCGAACTGGCGGCCCAGCACGTCCATGACGTCCTGCTGGCCGGCGGACAGCATTGTCGCCGCCTGCAGTTCCAGCAGCGCCAGCCAGCCGTCGGGGCCCGGCGCGGCAGGCGCGGCGGCCGCAGCGACAGGCACGTGGTGCGCCGGCACGTGCAGCTCGGGCGCGGCCTGCATGGCGCTCTGCCCTTCCGACAGTTCCAGCGGCAGGTCCTTCACCTCCACCGTCTGACCCGGCGCCATGACGGTGATCCAGTTGCACAGGTTTTCCAGCTGGCGCACATTGCCCGGCAGGTCCAGGCTTTGCAGGAACGTCAGCGTCGCGTCGCTCATGCGCTTGGCTTCCACGCCCAGCTGCTTGGCGCTTTGCAGCAGGAAGTGGCGCACCAGCAGCGGGATGTCCTCGCGCCGTTCGCGCAGGCTGGGCAGGCGCAGGCGGATGACGTTGAGGCGGTGGTACAGGTCTTCGCGGAACAGGCCGTCGCGTACGCGCTGCTCCAGGTTCTGGTGCGTGGCCGTGATGACGCGCACGTTGGCCTTCAGCGGCTGGTGCCCGCCGACGCGATAGAAATGCCCGTCCGACAGCACGCGCAACAGGCGCGTCTGCAGATCGAACGGCATGTCGCCGATCTCGTCGAGGAACAGGGTGCCATTCTCGGCCTGCTCGAAGCGGCCGCGCCGCGTCGTCTGCGCGCCCGTGAAGGCACCGCGCTCGTGGCCGAACAGTTCGGACTCCAGCAGATCCTTCGGTATTGCCGCCGTGTTCAGCGCGATGAACGGCTGCGCGGCGCGCGGGCTATGCTTGTGCAGCGCCCGTGCGACGAGCTCCTTGCCGGTACCGGATTCTCCCGTGATCAGCACCGTCACGTTCGACTGCGACAGCCGGCCGATGGCGCGGAACACTTCCTGCATCGCCGGCGCCTGCCCCAGGATTTCCGGCGTTTCCGCCGGCCCCGATTCCACGTTCGCTTCGCGCAGGCTCTCGTCCAGCGCGCGGCGGATCAGTTCGACGGCCTTGTCGATGTCGAACGGCTTGGCGAGATATTCAAAGGCGCCGCCCTGGAACGCGGCAACGGCCGAGTCCAGGTCGGAAAACGCCGTGATGATAATGACGGGCAAGCCGGGATGGCGCGATTTGACCAGCTGCAGCAGGTCCAGGCCCGAGTCGCCGGGCATGCGGATGTCCGACACCAGCACCTGCGGCGTGTCGACTTCCAGCGCGGCCATCGCGTCGCGCGCGTTGGCAAAACTCCTTGTGGCGAGGCTTTCCCTCGCCAATGCTTTTTCCAGTACCCAGCGGATCGATTCGTCGTCGTCGACTATCCAGATTGGCTTCATGTGTGTTGTGTGCTTCCCGCAATGTGGATCGAGACCGCTCCAGGCCCGCTGCTGCCAAGGCTTATGGCAGCGGCAGCAGGATCCTGAAGTCCGTATATCCGGGCCGGCTCTCGCACTCGATGACGCCCATGTGCTGGTGCACGAAGGTCTGCGCCAACGTCAGTCCGAGGCCGCTGCCTCCATCACGGCCGGAGACCAGTGGATAGAAGATGCGATCGCGGATCTGGGGCGGGATGCCAGGTCCATTGTCGATGATATGCAAGTCTAATGCCAGGTTGTAGCGGACCTTCGCCAGCGTGACCTGCCGGGCCACGCGCGTCTTGAACACGATCTGCGCATCGCCCTCGTCGATGCGTTCAGCCAGTGCCTGCGCGGCGTTGTGGGCGATGTTCAGCACCGTCTGGATGAGCTGCTCCTTGTCGCCGCGGAACTCGGGCAACGATGCGTCGTAATCGCGCACGATGGCGAGACCGGCCGGGAATTCGGCCGTCATCAGGCTGCGCACCCTTTCCAGCACCTCGTGGATATTGACGTCGCCGACGATGTGCGGACGCCGGTGCGGCGCCAGCAGCCGGTCCACCAGCGTCTGCAGCCGGTCCGCTTCCTTGATGATGACCTGGGTGTACTCGCGCAGCTGCTGCAGGTGCAGCGGCGGCAGCTCCATCTCCAGCAGCTGCGCGGCGCCGCGAATGCCGCCCAGCGGGTTCTTGATTTCGTGCGCCAGGTTGCGGATCAGCTCCTTGTTGACCTGGCTCTGGTCCAGCAGCCGTTCCTCGCGGTCGAGCTTCATCTGCTGCACCGTTTCGCGCAGCTCCAGCAGCACGTGGTCCGCCGGCTCGTCGAGCGCACTGGCGATCGTGTGCACGTGCAGCGGCTCGCGGCCGGCCCGCTCGAGGATCAGCTCCTGGCGCAGGTCGGAGAATTTATGGGCGCGCGCCTGCGCGATCACGTGTTCCAGTTCGGCGGGATTGGAAAACAGGCCGCACAGCTTCTGGCGCGTCAGCGCCTTCAATGAGCTCTCCAGCAGATTCTCGGCCGCCGCATTGGCATAGACGATATGCCCTTCCCCGTCGACGATCGCGACGGCCGAGGCCAGCAGATCGAGCCCGGCCAGCGCGGACGGACGTGGAAAGACCGACGCCGCGGCAGCCGCCGCGCGCGCGATATTGGTCACAATTTTCATCGTATATTGGCGATTTCCCGCTTCAGCGCTTCAACGTTCTGTTCAGAACGGGCGATGGACGTTTTCAGGTTCGCCACCCGTTCCTGGTACTTGGCGTAATTGCGCTCGTCGCCGCGCCGTTCCGGCTCGCCGTTGTTGAATTCGCGGCGCAGCTCGCCAAGCTTCTGCATTTCGGCGTCCAGTTCGTCGGCGAGGATCTGGCGCCGGTCGGCGTCGCGCGCCTTCTGCTCCGCACTGTCCACCCGCGGGAACGCGCCTGCCGCCACGGCCGGTGCCGGCGCTGCAGCGGGCTGGCGCGGCCGTGCCGGCGGCGCTTCCCGCCGGGCCGGCGCCGCGATCACGGGGTCCGGCAGGTCCAGCGCCACGCAGTGGCTGCCCTTCTTGCGGTCCGTGTATTCCTTGTGTCCGTTTGCATCCACGCAGCGGTAGATCTGGGCGTGAACCAGGGTGGAGCAACACAGCAAAGGCAGTAAAACGGCGGTACGGATCTTCATGCCCCGACTATACAACATCCGAAAAAAAACGCGAGGAGGGCTAAGCGCCGTCCCCGCGTCCTGGTTACCGGTGTTTCAAGACCGGCATGCCGTTCTTACAGCGAGTAGTACATGTCGAATTCGACCGGGTGCGTCGTCTGGCGCATGCGGGTCACTTCCGTCATCTTCAGTTCGATGTAGGCATCGATCATCGTGTCGCTGAACACGCCGCCGCGGGTCAGGAACTCGCGGTCCTTGTTCAGGTGATCGAGCGCCTCTTCCAGCGAGGCGCAGACGGTCGGGATCAGCGCGTCTTCTTCCGGCGGCAGGTGGTACAGGTCTTTCGATGCGGCTTCGCCCGGGTGGATCTTGTTCTGCACGCCGTCCAGGCCGGCCATCATCAGCGCGGCGAAGCACAGGTACGGGTTCGCCAGCGGATCCGGGAAGCGCGTCTCGATACGACGGCCTTTTGGATTGGCCACGTGCGGGATACGGATCGACGCGGAACGGTTACGTGCCGAGTAAGCCAGCTTGACCGGCGCTTCGTAGCCAGGCACCAGGCGCTTGTACGAGTTCGTGCCAGGGTTGGTGATGGCGTTCAGTGCCTTGGCGTGCTTGATGATGCCGCCGATGTAGTACAGCGCGAAGTCCGACAGGCCCGCATAGCCGTCGCCGGCGAACAGGTTCTTGCCGTCTTTCCAGATCGACTGGTGCACGTGCATGCCCGAGCCGTTGTCGCCAACGACCGGCTTCGGCATGAAGGTAGCGGTCTTGCCGTAGCTGTGGGCCACGTTCCAGATCACGTACTTCATGTTCTGCGTCCAGTCGGCGCGCTCGACCAGCGTCGAGAACTTGGTGCCGATCTCGTTCTGGCCGGCGCCGGCCACTTCGTGGTGGTGCACTTCGACCGGGATGCCCATCGATTCGAGGATCAGGCACATTTCCGAGCGCATGTCCTGGAACGAATCGACCGGAGGCACCGGGAAGTAGCCGCCCTTGACGGTCGGACGGTGGCCGCTGTTGCCGCCTTCGATGTCCTTGTCGGTCGACCACGATGCTTCGTCGGAGTCGATCTTGACCATCGCGCCGGACATGTCGATCTTCCACTTCACGGAGTCGAAGATGAAGAATTCGGGTTCCGGACCGAAGTAGGCGGTGTCGCCCAGGCCGGAGGACTTCAGGTAGGCTTCGGCGCGCTTGGCGATCGAGCGCGGGTCACGGTCGTAGCCCTTGCCGTCGGATGGCTCGATGACGTCGCACTGCATGAATAGCGTCGTCTCTTCCATGAAGGGGTCGATGTTCGCGGTCGCAGGGTCCGGCAGCAGGATCATGTCCGATGCTTCAATACCTTTCCAGCCGGCGATGGAAGAACCGTCGAACGCATGACCGCTTTCGAACTTGTCGATATCGAAGTGGGACACTGGCACGGTCACGTGCTGTTCCTTGCCACGGGTATCGGCAAAACGGAAATCAACGAATTTGACTTCGTTGTCTTTTACCATCTGCAAAACTTCTTCGGCGGTCATTGCCATGCGTATCTCCTAAGTGAAAAGGGCTGCCAGCACAGTGTGCGGCGGAAACTTCAATAACGTAAAGCAGAAAGCGTGCCAGTAAAGAGCGAGGAAGCATAGTCGAATTGCTTCATTGATCTTGCTGCCAACGGAAACTAAAATCGTTCGGGGCCTGCCGCGGGCCTGTTTTGCACCACGTTAGCGCAACCTCCGCACCGCACCGCTTTGGTGCGATGCGTGCATTCTGCACCGAATTCGGGCAGCGTGTCGGCGATTCCGGATATATTGGTGCATCCCAGTCCCTGTATGCGCTGCAGGCACGCTGTCGTCAATACCCGGCGCGCGCAATGATAAACGAAGATCCTCGAGGGATACCGCGAAATGAGTACCAAAACAGGCATTGACTCCGACATCCTCGAACGCGCCCGCGAGCGCGGCACGGGACTGCCCTATGCTGGAGCGGTCACGCCACAGGAAGCATATCAACTGCTGGAGGAACATCCCAACGTCCGGCTGATCGACGTGCGCACCAACGCCGAGCGCGACTGGGTCGGCCGCGTGGCGATTCCGGACGCCCAGCATGGCGCGGTGCAGTGGAGTACGTATCCGGGCGGCGTGCCGAATCCGGCGTTCGCCGAGCAACTGGCCGCGCTGGCGTCGAAAGACGACGTGCTGCTGTTCCTGTGCCGCTCCGGCGTGCGCTCGCGGCATGCCGCCAGGCTGGCCACGGAGAACGGCTATGCCAACAGCTTCGATATCCTGGAGGGGTTCGAGGGGGACAAGGACGCCGAGGGGCATCGGAAGACAGTCGGGGGATGGTGCAAGGCCGGGTTGCCCTGGGTGGGCGCCTGATGCAGTGGGGACTGTCCCCGAGGTTTACCGGAAGCAGCGGGGTCATTAGCGGAAAGCAAAGTCGGGGACAGTCCCGAAGGGACAGTCCCCAGCAAGTTCCCTGCGACTTGCGTTACAGCGAGTAGCTCAGGCGCGCGTAGACGTAGCGGCCCGAACGGCCGAACGGCGAGTAGTTGGTGAACGGCGCATTACCCGTCGAGTTCAGCACGGCCGGATACGGGTCCGGGTACTGGTCGAACAGGTTTTCCGCGCCGACGGCAAACGTCATCGCCTTCGTGATCGCAAAGCGTCCCTCAAGGTCCACCAGCGTGCGGGCCGACATCAGGTGGTCGGGGAATGGCGCCGAGCTTGGCGTCAGCACCTTGCCGTAGCGCGTGGCGCGCAACGTGGCGCCCCAGGGACCCAGCAACCACGTGCCGCTGGCCGTGAACTTGGTCTTCGGCGTGCCTTCCTCGAACGTCAGCACGTTGACGCGGTCGAACAGCACCGGCGCCGGCGACAATGCCGCCAGCTGCGCCGTTGCCGGCACCTTCGTCACTTCGGTGTCCGTGTAGTTGCCGGCCAGCGTCAGGTCGATCTTGCCGGCCTGGCCCAGCGCGAACGGGTAGTTGGCGACGATGTCCACCCCTTTGGTCGTCGTATCCACGCCGTTGATGAAGAAGCGCCCGCCGCCCACGCCGGGAAAGCCGTTCGCGGTCAGGTAATTGCGCACGTTCGCCTGCGTCAGGTTCTCGGACAGCACGATGCGGTTGCGGATCTTGATGTGGTAACCGTCGACGGTGATGCTGCCACGGCCGAATTTCGCCACGGCGCCCAGCGAGAAGTTGGTGGACTTCTCGGCATCGAGCGGCTTCGCGCCCAGCGCCACCGCGGCCGGGGCAGTCGGCTTGAACGTCGTCAGGTCGAACGGAATGCCGTTGATGAAATTGGTGGACGTGGACGTGAAGAACTGCTGCTGCATCGACGGCGCGCGGAAGCCGTTCTGCACGGAGCCGCGCAGCGCGAATGCCGGGGTGAAGTTATAGCGCCCCGCCAGCTTGCCGGACCAGTTGTTGCCGAAGTCCGAGTAGTGCTCGCCGCGCACGGCGAAGGACGCCAGCAGCTCCGGCGTCAGGTTCGCTTCCACGTCGGCGAACACGCTGAACGCGTTGCGGTGGCTGTCCGATTCGTCGCTTGGGCGGAAGCCCGGGAACACCTGCGCGCCGGACGCCGTAGGCAGGCCCGATGGCAGCAGGATGCCGCCGTTGCGGTACGAATCCGGCTCGCCCGCTTCCAGCTTGTAGCCTTCGCGGCGCGCCTCGGCACCCAGCGCCAGGTTGACGGGCGACGACAGGCCCCAGTCGAACTGGCGCACGGCCGACAGGTTGTACGTCAGCTGGTCGTACGAATATCCGCCCGCGTCGAACGTCGTCGGGCTGGCCGCGCCCAGCGAGCGGTTCAAGGTGTTCTCGATGGTGTAGCCCATCTTGTTCTTGCCGTAGCTGAGCGAGCTGTCCATGTCCCAGCCGTCCAGCGTCCACGTGACGCCGCCGGCGATGCTGAAGTCGTCCACGCTTGGGGCGATGATCGGCAGGAAGCCGTTCGGATAGATGGCGATGACGTTATTGTCCTGCAGCGCGCGGCGGAAGAAGCCGGCCGAGCGGGCCTCGCGCTTCTGGTAGCTGCTCCAGCCATACAGCTTGACGCTGCCGCCCAGGTTCATGCCGGCGTTGGCGAAAATCGTGGACTGCTTCATTTCCGGTTCGCCGTACCACGCGTTGAAGCGGTCGATCGTGTTCTCGCGTGGATCTAACTGCCCAGCTTGTTGGCCACTGAGGAGCGGGTACTGCTGGCGCATGTCGTAGCCGCCCCGCTCCGTATGGTCCTGGTCCTTGTATTCGGCCGCGATGGTCACGAAACCCGTCTCGCCGAACGAGAGTCCCTTCCACAGGCTGACGGTGGCCACGCCGCCGTCATGGCGCGAGCGCTCCGTCTCGCTGCTCCACGTGGCGCCGGCCGGTCCCGGCACGGGCTCGAAGCTGTAGTCCGTGATGCGCTTGCCGTAGCTGACGACGGCCTCGCCGCCGCTGTGGTCGTTGCGCAGCCGGATGTTGACGACGCCGGCGATGGCGTCCGAGCCGTACTGCGCGGAGGCGCCGTCGCGCAGCACTTCGATGGTCTTGACGATGCCCGTCGGGATCGTGTTCATGTCGACGGCGGCCGAGCCGCGGCCGATGGTGCCGTTCAGGTTGACCAGCGACGACGTATGCCGGCGCTTGCCGTTCACCAGCACCAGCGTCTGGTCCGGCGCCAGGCCGCGCAACGTGGCCGGCCGGATGGTATCGGTGCCGTCGGCCAGGCCCGGACGCGGGAAGTTCAGCGATGGCAGCGCCACCGACAGCGCCTGCGTGATCTCCGGTACCCCCGTGTTCTTGATGGTGTCGGCCGAGATGATGTCGACGGGCGCGGACGTGTCGAGCACCGTGCGGTTCGAGACCCGCGTGCCCGTCACGATGACGGTCGATTCGACGGCCGGCGTGTCGGCCGTCTGGGCCTGGGCACCGGCGTGGCCGAACAGCGAGGCGATGGCGGCGGCGAGAAGAAGCTTGGTGGGTACGGTATTCCGGTGCATCTTGATCCCTTTTCGTTCAATGATTGAGCCAGGCGATCCAGCAGGGCCGCCGCGGCGCGCGGCAGTCGGCTTTATCTTCCCGGCGCGGGCGCCTTGCTGTCAAATCAATCAGTGGCTAAAAGGGCAAGCTGTGGCGATAAACAAACGGTCTATTCAGCAATGGCCGTATTTTCTGTCGCCAGATCCGGTGTTTGGCTAAGAATCCGCTGCCGGACGAACTGGATGTGGCTGCGCAGGCCATACAAATCGTCGGCAAACGACAGCGGCACGGAGATCTGGTTGACGCGGTCCTCGATGTCGTTCAGCCGCGCCAGCTGCGCGCGCCCCACTTGCATCCGCTGCGCCGCGGGTGCCTCGCGCGGTACCTCTTCCAGCGCCTGTTCCACCGTGCGCAGCTGGCCGTACCAGCGATAGATGCGCGAGCGGACGCGCCACACGTACAGCGGCGGCACCACTTTTGATAACGGCAGGATCAGCGCACCCAGCGCCACGACGAGCACCCACATGCGGTCGAGGAAGTTCGCCAGCCAGAAGCTCATGTAGCGCTGCAGGAACGGCGCGCCGTCCTTGTAGAACTTCGCCGCCTCGTCGGCGACGGGAATCTCCGTGTAGCGCGCGGACGGGAACTGACCCTGCTGCGAGAACCACCCCGCCCCGCCGTGAATCTTCGCCGCGGCCTGCACGAACAGCTCGATCAACGCCGGGTGCAGATCCTCGCGCGCCACCAGCGTGGCCGTCGGCGCGATCAGGTGATAGTCGCGCGCCGGCAGGTCGCGCCCCAGGTCGACAATCCCGCGCGGCAGCGTCACGTGCGTCAGGAACGGCAGGCGGCGCGTATAGGCCTCGGCCTGCGTGAAATCGAACAGCGCCACGCCAGGCGTCTGCAGCAGCATCTGGATCAGCGGATCGTCCGGCGCGGCCGCGAACACCAGGCCGTCGATGCGCCCTTCCAGCAGCTCCACGGTGGCCGGCGTGTTATCGAGCTGGCTGACCTGCAGCTCGCCCGGGGCGACACCGTTCACGTCGAGGATCTGCCGGAACAGCCGCGGCGCCCCGCTGCCCCCGGCGCCGATATTGATCTTCAGGCCGCGCAACTGCGTCAGCTGCGCGATCGGCTGCTGGCCGGGACGCTCGCGCAGGAACAGCCAGACGGGTTCCGTGAACAGGCTGCCCAGCGAGACGAGGCCCTCGCGTTCCGGCGCCGACTCGTCGGTCGTCCCGCTCTGCATGAAGGCGATATCGACCTTCCCTTCCTTCAGCAGGCGCAGGTTCTCGCGCGAGCCGTGCGATGGCTGCAGCGTAACGGCGATGCCGTCGCCCTTGAGCGCCGCGGCGTACTTCTTGCCGAAGACGTCATAGGCGCTGTTGTCCTGGCCCGTCCCCAGCACGACCTTGCGCGGCGGCGCCGGATCGACGATCAGGTAGGCGGCGAGGCAGATGGCGGCGATGACGAGGATGGTGGGAGCGGCGGACGCGATGAGATCGCGTATGGAAAAGTTCGTGAACTTGCGGATGCGGTTCATCGTGGAGCGGAGGACGGGTTTCATGGCTGGCTACGATGCCAACTTTTCATCCGCTGCGCAAGGTTTGTAGCGGAAACGCCGGGAGCAGGGCCATCTTCCAAGCTCTGCCCCCCGGCATTTGGCCAACAATCGTTCAACCACCGCAGGCTTTGACGGGAGCACCCAGCGCGGCGGCAGCGGCGGCCACCGACGAATCGGTGGGCAGCGCGGCCTTCTGGTTTGGCTCGATCAGCGGCATCAGGC
Source organism: Pseudoduganella plicata (assembly GCF_004421005.1). Taxonomy (NCBI): domain Bacteria; kingdom Pseudomonadati; phylum Pseudomonadota; class Betaproteobacteria; order Burkholderiales; family Oxalobacteraceae; genus Pseudoduganella; species Pseudoduganella plicata. The sequence continues at coordinate 4,928,200 of NZ_CP038026.1, read as the reverse complement.
TTGGCGCCAGCACCGTCAGCAACTGCACCGGCAGGGCGCTGGTGAAGTCGTAGTTCTTCGAGTCCGGGCCGTGCACGTAGGCCGTCATGCTGCCGAAGAAGCGTTCGCCGATATTGAACACGAACGTGGCCGAACGGTTCACGTAGCGCGATTCGATCAGGCGACCGCCGCCACCGTAGACGTCGAAGCGCTGGTCGCCCGTACCCGTTTTGCCGCCGACAAGGATATGGGTGCCGTCGGCCGCGATAAATGCTTCCTTGGCACGCTTGGCCGTGCCGTCCGAGACGACGCCGCGGATTTCATCGGCCACCACGCGCGCCACTTCCGGCGACAGCACCTGCTCGGCGGCGACCTGCCTGGCTCGCGCCACTTTCGTGTCGTACGGCGTGCCGGCGGCGAAGTGCAGTGCATCGATGCGTTGCGTTGGCTTGCGCACGCCGCCGTTCACGATAATGCCCATCATCTCGGCCAGCGCGGCCGGACGGTCGGCCGATGCGCCCAGGGTGGTCGCGTACGACGGCACCAGCGAATCGAACGGATAGCCCATCTTCTTCCACTGGCGGTGGATTTCCATGAACGCTTCCATTTCCAGCAGGCCGGCGATGCGGCGGTCCTGGGCGTGCTTGCGGTGCGTCTTGAACAGCCACTGATACACTTCCTGGCGCTCCTTCGCCGACGCGGCCACCGCCTGCGACAGCGTGGCGCCTTCGTGCTGGCGCAGGTAGGACACCAGCCACAGCTCCAGCGGGTGGACGTTCGACAGGTAGCCACGGTCGGCCAGGTTCCACTTGTCCATCGCGTACTGGTCGTACATCTTTTCCAGGCGCTCTTGCGGCACTTCGTTCTGCGTCGTCAGGTTACCGTTGACGAACATCGCGAACTCGCCTAGCGACGCGTTCGGGAACAGTGTGCGGTGGATGTTCGCCAGGCGCACCGGGGTCGGGCGGATGCTGTCCACGAGAATCCTGTCCAGCTGCGACTTCGGCTTGCCCTTGTACTTGGCGTAGAAGCGGTACAGGAATTCCTTGCCTTCCTTGTCGGCGAAGCGCGCCAGGTACTGGGCGCGGCGCGGATCGTCCGCATCGGCCAGCAGGCTGGCCGATGAACCCGGCGTCTGGAACGAGTAGTAGCGCACCACGTCGCGCATCAGGCGCACGAACAACAGGTTCGTCGAATGACGCAGGCCTTCGCGCACCGTCAGGATTTTCGAGTCGTCCAGCTTGGAGAAGTTGCCGAAGTAGTGCAATCCGCCGCCGGTGAAGAAGCCTTCGCCGGGATTGCCCGAATACTTGCGCTCCATTGCCGCATTCAGCATCCCCGTCAGGTCGCGCTTGTCCATCGGCGTCATCGCCAGGTACTCGATGCCCCACGTGGTCAGGCGGTCCTTCGGATCGACGATGACCTTCTGCAGTTCGGCCACGCTCATGCGGCCGTACTTCTTGTGCAGCTGGTCGACGATGTCCATGTACGTCACCAGGGTGCGCAGCTTGGCCGTGGAGCCCAGATCCAGCTTCGCGCCCTCGTTGATGTCCAGCGGCTGGTCGTAGTTATCCGTCTGCACGCGCAGGTAGTTGACCTTGTCGCCCTTCTCCAGCAAGGTGAAGCTGTAGACGACGTTGGCCGGATCGCCGTTGCCCAGCATGCCCTTGCCCGTCAGGCCGGCCTTTTCCGCCACTTCCACCTCGCGCAGCTCGCGCAGCATCGACGTCACGGCCTTCTGCGCCGTGGCATCGAGCGTGCTGACGACGGACAGGTCGAGCCGGTCCAGGTTGTACATGCGGTTGTCGCCCAGCAGGTTTGCCAGGTGCACGCGCACGGCGTTCGACGCCTTTTTCGTCACGTAGCTCATCGGCGGCGCCGACTGCAGGCCATTGCCCTGGGCCGGACGCAGTTTGACCTGCAGCGCCGCATCGCGCAGTGCCGGCGTGATAACGCCGGCCTGCGCCAGCAGGCGCAGGTGGCTGTTGGCCAGCGTTTCCAGGTCCTCGTCGCCGGCGCCCAGGTAGTAGCTGGGGCGGCGCTGCGCGATCAGCAGCGACAGCGCTTCCTTGAAGGCCAGCGCGCTGCCCGGCTTGTCCATGCTGCCCGACAGCAGCTCGTTGACTTCGTTGAAGTCGCGGCCGTACCAGACCCACATGCCGTCACCGATGCCGTTGACTTCCCCGTAGCCCGGCTTCGCCGACAGCGGCACGGTGTTCAGGTAATCGACGACGATCTGGCGGCGCACCGCCGTCGTGTCCGGGCCCTGCTGGTAGGCGCGCAACGTGGCCGAAACCATCTGCTGCAGCTTGTCCTTCATCGATCCCGTGCGACCTTCCGGCGAGTGGCGGTATTTCTCGATCTGCGTGGCCAGCGTGCTGCCGCCGGCGGCGCGGCTGCCCACCAGCCCAACGGCGCTGGCCGATTTTTCCAGGATCGCCTTCGACAGCCGGTCCCACTCGACGGCCGGATTGCGGGTCGGATATTTGTTGTCGAGCAGCTCGCGGTTCTCGATGAACAGCAGGCTGTGGATCAACGCCTGGGGGGCCTGTTCGAAGCCCGGATAGATCCGCTCCGGGTAACTGGCGCTGAACAGCGGCTGCGCGCGGCAGTCGTAGATCGTCAGGCCCGTGCGGGTCTTTTCGCGGAACGTGGTGAACACGCCCATGTCGGCCAGCTGCACCATCTTCGGCGAGAAGCGCGCCTGCGCCGTGATCTCGTAGTCGCGCTGCTTCAGCCGGGCCAGGTAGTCCGGGATATTGGCATAGCCCAGGCGCTCGTCGTACGGGCTCTCCTTCGGAAAGCGGATCGACTTGCTGGGGCCGGGTTCGACCTTGTAGGTGAGCTGCTTGACGACGCCGGAGAAATAGCGCGACTGCATTGTCGAGGTCCGGAACTCCTGCACCATCCACCAGATCGCGAACGACAGCACGACCAGCATCAGGACGATGAAGGCATTGCGCGAACGGCGGCTCTTGCGGGGTTCGGAGGGTGGCGGCGTGGCCGGTTGGTCGTCGTCCAGGCGCGGGCTCTCGTGGTCGGTTTGGGAAGACATAGAATTCAAATGACTGCGTGGTTTTGCTGCGTGGTGTACTGCGGTTCTGCTACATCACTGCTGCGATTTTAGTATCCGGTGCATCGTTGGCGTTTGCGCCGACGACTCGTTGCGCCGCCCCGTTTATGTTGCAGCGCGCTAACGTCATTGCACCACATCGGCCTGACGCGCACAGCCCAACTCGGCGAATAATTGACGCGGCCCCGTCATTTTCGCAAAAAAACAACGGGCCGCATGGCCCGTTGGTTGACGTGCAAACATGCTGTCACATCGGCGTCACACGGGCGTCATCTGTCGACGGGATGATACTCGGCGCGCAGCGCATCGAGGCCGGCGCACAGGCGTGCAAAAGCGGACTCGACCTGATCAGGCGCGCCCTTCACGCCCAGCTCGATATGCCGGCGTGTCCGGGCGTCGCCCACGCTGGGCAGGCTGAACACCTTGATGCCGGGGAAGGATGTCTCCAGCGCCACCATCAGCGGCGTCAACGCCGATTCGGCGGCCTCGTACACCAGCACGGCCCGCTCGCTGCGCGGCTCGCGGTTGAACAGGTCGGCATGGTGGGTATCGAGCACCCACTCGATCATCGGCCACGCCATCACGGGGAAGCCGGGAACGAAGTAATGGGTGCCCAGCGCGAAGCCGGCGATATTGTTGTACGGGTTGGGGATCAGCGCTGCTCCTTCGGCGAACTCGGCCATCTTGAGGCGGTGCAGGTTTTCCGGCGACGCCAGATCGGCCTCGTTTCCTGCTTCCCGCGCCATCTGCACAATACGCGCCTGGATATTGCGCTTGCCTTCCTCGTGCAGCACGAGCGGGCGGCCCAGTGCCGCAGCGGCGGCAGCACGCGTGTGGTCGTCCGGCGTGGCGCCGATGCCGCCGCAGGAAAACACGATGTCGCTCGTGGCGAAGGTGCGGCGCAGCGTGGCCGTGATACGGACCGGATCGTCGGGCAGGTACTCGGCCCAGCCCAGCTGCAAGCCGCGCGCGGCCAGCAGCTGCAGCACTTTCGGGAAGTGCTGGTCGACCCGCTTGCCCGACAAAATCTCGTCGCCAATGATGATGAGTCCGATCGTCATACGCTCTCCACAACGGTTGTGCTGTCGCTGCGCGCGCGCAGCTGCGCCAGCGCCTCGAGACAATAATACTGAAACCACAGCGCCGTGAAGATAAATATGAGCACGTACAGCCACATCATGAGCGCGAGGAACAGCGGCAGCAGCGCGATGACGAGCGCGGCGCCGGCCGCCATCAGCAGCGGCGGCAGCGCGCCGGCGGCGCCGGACACGAGGCCGATGACCAGCAGGTCCCAGCGCCGTTCGCGCTGGATGGTGCGGCGTTCCTCTTCGCTGGCGTAATCGGCCAGCGCGTCATACGACAGCACGCGGCTGGTCAGCCAGCCCCACAGCAAGGTGGACGAGATCACGGCCAGCGGCGGGATGATGTACAGCGGCAGCGTAGCCAGCCAGACGACGATGAAGACGAGGAACGACGACACCGCCGCGCGCAGCCCGCCCAGCATGCTGCCGCCCTCCTTCTTTTCCAGCTTGGCATAATGGCGCCCGCCCACGTGGCGCACGATGAACGGCATCGCCGCGATGTTCATGAACAGCAGCGCCGACAGGATCATCAGCGGCAACAGCAGCAGCAGCGCGAAGAAAGGCACCACGACCGACTTCAGAAAGCCCAGATGCATCGACTCCAGCCAGGAACTGGTGGTGCGGAAGATCTCGTAGTCGACGAAGTTCGCATGCAGCCAGTCCAGCAGCGGCTGCAGGCCGAAATACAGCACCACGCCCCACAGCAGCAGCGACAGCACGAGCGGCATTGCCGACAGCACCAGCATGCGCACGTGCATCTGCGACAGGACGGCGCGGCCGTAGGCGTTGGCGACGGCGCGCATCAGCGGGCCCTCCGGCGGCCGAACTCGATCATCCGCTTCACGCCCAGCCACTGCTGGCGCCAGAAGCCGCGGCCGTAGTCGCGGCCCGGCACGACACTGCCATCGGCACGGGTGCGCGGCAGCTGGTCGCGCACGCCCGTGTGGGCGAATTCCGGCGTGAAGTTCGCGGTGCGGAACACGATGTCCCAGACCGGCAGCAGCACGGCGAAATTGCAGCCGCCCAGCGAACCCGTGCCCTTCGACTCGTGGCCCTTGCCCACCGCGTGGTGCATGCGGTGGTAGCGTGGCGACACCAGCAGCCATTCGCCGACCCGGCCGAAGTGAATGCGCACGTTGGCATGCTGCAGGCTTTGCAGGATGCGCGACAGCGACACGAGCAGCACGTACTGGCCCGGCGGCACGCCGATGGCCAGCGCGATCAGCGCCATGTACAGGTCGCGCAGCAGGTCGTCGAGCACGTGGTTGCGGTCGTCGCTCCACAGGTTCATGTTCTGCTGGCTGTGGTGCAGGCTGTGCAGCCCCCACCACCAGCGGAAGTGATGCTGGGCGCGGTGGAACCAGTAATCGAAGAAGTCCAGCACAACGAAGTAGATGACGAAGCTGGCCAGCGGGCTCATGTCCGGCGCCAGGTTCTCCAGGTTGAACGGGCGCACGCCATCCATGCGCAGCAGGCCCGCCACGGAATCCATCACCGGATCGACGGTAAAGAAGATCAGCACGGGGAAGAACCCCAGGCGGTGCAGCAGCGTGTAGACGAAATCGTTCCAGCGCGCGCGCGTGTCCGTGAACCGGTGCACCGGCACGAGGGCTTCGAGCGGGCGCAGCACGAGCAGGATCAGCACCAGTTCGCACAGGCCGATCAGGAACCATTCGGTACCCTCGAACGCGTCCTCGAGGAAGTCGGCCTGGCCTGAGTAATACATCGCGGGTTCGATCACGGACTGGAACAGCCAGCCCTGCGCCTGTGCGAACCATTCGGTCAGCAGATGAATCATGTTGTTTTTATTTCGCTGTGTTGGTGGTACGGGATTTGCCAAAATGCGGATGCTCGCGCAGGGTGGCAAAACAGAAGCCCTTGCGTTCCAGCCCCGCGATCAGCGGCTCCAGGTTGGCCGGCGCCCACGGGTCCTTGCGCGACCAGATGCCCATATGGGCCAGGAAGATGTCGCCATCGCGCAGGTTATCGAGGGACTTCTTCAGCAGCGCCGCATTCGGATACGCGGCGCTGGACAGCTCGTCGCCGGAAAACCCCGCCGGCGCCCAGCCGAAATGGGTATAGCCGCAACTCCGCGCGGCCGCTATTGTACGCGCAGACGTCTTGCCGCCGGGAGCGCGCCAGATCGGATCGAGACGATGGCCCGTCAGTTCGGCAAAGCGGGTGTCGACCCGCCCGATCTCGGCGCAGAACTGCGCGGCGGTCCACCGCTGGCGCTTGCCCGCTTCAGGGCCGAATTGCGGCTTGACGACGATGCCGCCGTCCGAGCCGTCCCCGGCGTAGTAGACGTGATCGAACGTGTGCGAGCCGAATGCATGGCCTTCGGCCACGCGCGCCTTCCAGAACGGCGCCCAGGCGGGATCGAGGGAGTAATCGCCGCGCACCGTCTTCTCGTTGGCCAGGAAGAAGGTGGCGCGGATATTGTGGCGCTTGAGCGTGCCGGCGATCAGTTCGGCCTGCGACTGGCTGCCCGTGTCGAACGTGAGGTAGATGGTGCCGCCGCACTGCCCCGCGCCCGCGGGAGCGGTCGCAAGGAGTGCCAGGGCGGCGGTGACGATGGCGGAAAGACGCTTTGTTGCGGTCATGGCAGGCGCGCGCGCCCGTTACATGCGGGCGGACGAATTGGCAAAGAACACACCGTGCGGCGAGCGGCCGACAGGGATGTACTTGACGACCTTGCGGCTGGCCAGGTCGATCACGGCGACCTTCTTGATCCAGCGCAGCGTGACCCACATGGTCTTGCCGTCAGCGGTGATTTCCATGCAGTCCGGACCGCCCGGCACATTGATCTGGCCGACGTTTTCCAGCGTCTTCTGGTCGATGATGTTGATGGAATTGGACACGCGGTTCGACACGTATGTGTAGCGGTTATCGCCTTGCGCGCGGAAATTGTGCGTGCCCGCGCCGGCCTTGATGCGCTTGACGGTCTTCTGCGTGCGCCAGTCGATCACTTCCACGTAGTCGCTGCCCATGATGCCGACCAGCAGATACTTGTCGTCCGGCGTCATCGTGATCCCGGCCGGCAGCTTGCCGACGGGGATGGTCCACTTGATCGTCTGCGTGGCCAGGTCGATCGCGCTGACCTGGTCGCTGCCCTGCTGCGTGATGAACGCCATCTTGCTGTGGGCGTCGAAGGCGATATGGCTGGGCAACTTCGGCATCGGCAGGCGCCTGGAGAGCGTGAAATCCTTGCCGTCGAACTTGTACAGGTCGACGCGGTCCAGCCGCAGCGACGTCGCGACGAACCATTTCTGGTCCGGCGTGAAGCCGATCTGGTACGGGTCCAGGATGTCCTTGATGTGGCGCTGCACCTGGCCCGATTTCGGGTCCAGGAACACCAGTTCGTTGCCGGCGGAGCTGGCCACGATCAGCGACTTGTTGTCCGGCGTGGCCATCAGGTGGTGCGGCTCCTTGCCGACGGCGAACGTCTGCAGACTCTTGTACGAAGACTGGTCCAGCAGCTGCACCGTGGCGTCGCGGGAATTGAGCACGACGACCACATTGCCCGAGGCGGGCTTGGCGACGCCCGCTGGCGGGACATTGGCCTGGGCCACGCCGGCGGCGAGCAGGCAAGCGGAAATCATAGCGCGACGGATACTGCGGAACATGTAGGTTCGCCTGGTAAGGGATGGAAGGCTCTATTTTACGGTTAAACGCCTGAGCAATAGTTACGGAGGACAAGATTTAAGGGGCGATTAAGCCGAGGTTCCGCACGAAAAACAACGGCCTTTACAGAACGTCATCGGCGCCGCGCAGGTACCGCGCAGGTACTATTAACGGGCTTGCAATGCCGTCCCGACAAGCTGCGTCCGACATGGCGCTTTGCCCTCCCTTGGACTACAATCGGCAGCTCGACTGACACTATCAAAGGAACATCATGTCCATCACCACCACCCCATCCGGCCTGCAGTACGACGACGTCACCGTGGGCGACGGCGCCGAAGCGAAAGCCGGCCAGAACGTGACCGTGCATTACACGGGCTGGCTGCGCAACGACGACGGCAGCAAGGGCGCGAAGTTCGACTCCAGCAAGGACCGCAATGACCCGTTCGAGTTCGCATTGGGCGCCGGCATGGTGATCCGCGGCTGGGACGAAGGCGTGCAGGGCATGAAAGTGGGCGGTACCCGTCAGCTGATCATCCCGGCCGACCTGGGCTACGGCGCGCGCGGCGCGGGCGGCGTGATTCCACCGAACGCCACGCTGATCTTCGACGTCGAACTGCTGGGCGTGTAATGCGCCTCCCGGCCCTCACCCTGCTCCTCTTCGCCGCCGGCACCGTGCTGTCCGGCTGCGCCGTCGTCGCCGTGACGGGCGCCGTGGTCGGTGCCGGCGTCACCGTCGCATCGACGGCCGTTGACGTGGGCGTGGCGGCCGGCAAAGGCGTGGTCTATGTCGGCAAGGCGGCCCTCGGGTCGGACGACGACGACGACGAGAAAAAGTAAGCTGCACCACGCGGCTACGATCGTCAAAACAAGAAAGGCACCTTGCGGTGCCTTTCTTGTTTTGTAGGGTGCTTTTTGCAGGTTGCTTCACCGTTGCCAGTTCCTGTGCATAGCCGCCGCTTCGGCCTTTGCGTCAAGCGCTTCGCCCGACATGCGCTGCTCGATCGACAGCTCCACCTGGGAAGGCATCGCATCGACGATGGCGGCACGCGCCGTGCCTGCCGCCGCGGGCCGGGGATTCTGCACCAGCACGGGAATGCGCCACTCCGCGCCGGCCTTGCAGGCCAGGCCGTCGATCTGGCCGCTGCCGTTGCCGCTGGCGAAACTGCGGCAGTAACCGCCTTCCGTGGACACGAACGACATGCCGATGCGCACGGCGCCCGTTGCCGGCACGGCGCCGCGTAATGACGGGGCGGATGGCTGCTGCTCCAGCGCCGCCGCCAGCCGGCCCTGTGCCACCAGGGTGCCGTCGCGGCTGGTCACGAGATCGCTGCGGATATCGTCCTCATGCAGATAATCGATGCCGAATTTACCGGCAAGCCCGGCCAGCACCAGCACGGCGCCCAACGCGCTCCACTCGCGCCATGACCAGCCGGGTGCACGGCTGGCCTTGCGGGCTGCCTGTTGCGACGCTTCGCGCCGGGCACGCACGGCATCGAGGCTGACGACGGTGGCGGTCCGGCCGGGAGGCAACGGCCGCACGCGCCGGCGGGAGGCGTCGTCGCCAGGCGCGAACCCGGCAAATACGTTCGCACGCCGCATCTTGTAGTGTTCGATGCGCCGCGCCAGCGCGGCGTCCCGCGTGCACGCCGCTTCGACGGCATGGCGGGTGGCGGCGTCCAGCTCCCCGTCGGCGTACGCCATCAGCGTTTCATCGGAAAAGGTCATCATCGGCTCCCCGCCAGTTGTCAGCGCCTTTGCGCGAGCCCTGCCGCGCACGCCATGCGGCCAGGCGCGCGCGCTACGCGGCTTCATATTAGCACCGGCGCGGGCGCGCACCGCGCCCCGCTCGCAGTGTGCAGTGCAGCAAATGCGCGTGGCGGCCGACGGGGCGCGATGCAGGCAGGGTCGCGCCCGCGCTTTTTTGTGGAAACCCAATGTCCATATGGGTTTGTTCGCCTGGAAAGCATTACTTTCGGCAAATATTATGCTAATCTGCGGCCTCTATTAACGAAGGAGGTAGTAATGAAAAAAGGCGAACTGATTGCAGAATTTGCGAAACGTACCGAAATGTCCGGTGCCGCCGCTAACGATGCAGTGAACACCCTGATTGCCATCGTTACCGAACGTCTGAAAAAAGGCGACACGGTCGGCATCACCGGTTTCGGCACGTTCTCCGTCGCCAAGCGTGCTGCTCGCAAAGGCCGTAATCCTGCAACCGGGGAAGCGATCAAGATCGCCGCATCGAAGACCCCGAAGTTCTCGGCTGGCGCCACGCTGAAGGCTGCCGTTAACCCGACCAAGAAGAAGTAATCGGGGAAAAGTAATCCGAACTTCCGCCAGAACGGCGGTTCAGGGCTGGCATCGCGCGAGTCTTGAACCGCCGTTTTTCGTTCCAGCGCAGGCGATTCGAGCGATTACTCTACAGTTTGGCGCAGCACGACCGTGCGGATTTTGTATGATGGCGCATCGCCAACCAACCGAGGACCACGATGAGTCTGCAAGAACAGTTCGATCAGGCCATGGCCGATTCGAAGAACCTGCCGGAACGCCCGGACAATATGACGCTGCTGAAGATCTACGCGCTGTACAAGCAAGGCTCGAGCGGCGACGCCACGGGCGAGCGCCCGGGCATGACGGACTTCGTCAACCGCGCCAAGTACGACGCCTGGGCCGCGCTGAAAGGTACGTCGCAGGAGGACGCGCAGCAGCAGTACGTCGACCTGATCAGCGAGCTGAAGGGCTGATCCTTGTTTTGAGCCTGCGCTGAACGTCGGGGACGGCGCCTGGAGGCGCCAGTCCCCAGTGCTTCTTCTGTTACCTCAAGCACCTCAAGCGCCGGCGAAGACCTTGCGCATCTTCTCCGCCACCTTGCTCTGGATCGCCGGAGCGAACATCCCGTACATCATCCCCAGCTTGATCTGCATCTGCGCCTGCTGCGGCAGCAGGGTCAGCGCGCCTTCGATGCCGCTGCGCTCGAAGCGCAGCACGTCGCCCTGCCACTGGCAGGCCAGGTCGAATTCGCGCGCCAGCTTCTGCGCCACCTGTTCCGCCGCGGCGCGGGCCGCGTCCGGCGTCAGATTGTGTTCCTGAATAATATTGATCATGCTGTCGGGGCAAAAAGGCGACATGATGCCACAGGCCTACAGAAGGCGGAAAGCCGCGATCGCCACCAGTGTCGGCGCCAGCGCCGCCAGGAACAGACCCAGGGCCGACACCGTCTCCAGTTCGAAGTAACCCTTGAGGATCGACATGCCGGCCGGATTCGGTGCGTTGGCGATCACCGTCAGGCCGCCGCCCGTCACGGCGCCCGTCACCAGTGCGTATTTGAATTCGTCGCTGAGCCCTTCCACCAGCGAGCCCAGGTAAGTCAGCGCCGCATTGTCGGTAACGGCCGTCAGCGCGGTCGCGCCATAAAAGACGGCGTCGCTGCTCATGCTCATCAGCACGGGTTGCAGCCACCATGCCTGCTGGCCGCCCAGCACGACGAGGCCGGCCAGGAAGAACGCCACCAGCAGCCCTTCGCGCAGGATCAGCCGGTCCTGGAACCGTTCATAGGCCTGCGCCACGCCGAGGAAGAACAGGAACAGGCCAAGGAACACGGCCGGATGATGCGAGAACGCCACCACACCGGCCAGAAACACCACGTGCACAAGCACCAGCGGCAGCGGCACCCGCTCCTGGGGCGGCGTTGGCACCGGCCGGTGCGCCGTCAGTTCGCGCGCGAACAGCAGCGTGACGCCGGCAGCGTTGACCAGGACGGCCAGTGCCGCCTTCCAGCCGATATGGGCCAGCATGAACGGCAGGTCCCAGCCCCACTTGGCCGCCACCATCAGCACGGGCGGCGCCGCGTACGGCGTCAGGGTGCCGCCGATCGACACGTTGACGAACAGCACGCCAAGGACGGCATATTTCAACCGTTCGGAAGCGCCGCCCGCATACAGCCGCTCGGCCAGGATCAGCGCCCCCAGGGTCATCGCCGCCGGCTCCGTGATGAAGGAGCCCAGCAGTGGCACGACAGCCAGCACGACGACGACGAATCCCATCGAACCCGGCAGTGGCAGCGCGCGCGCCAGCAGGTCCACGGCCGCCTTGGTCGTCTGCAGGATGGGCCGGGTGGCGGCAATGACCATGATGACGAACACGAACAGCGGTTCCGTGAAGTTGCGGCTGTCGACATAGGCAATGGCGTCGCCCGTGCCGGCCGTCCCGGCAATGAACGCGACCAGCACCAGTGCCCAGAAGCCGAACACGACCTCGACCTCGCCCAGCAGGTGCCAGATGCCCGCGTGGGCGGGAAAACGGTGGGCCACGCGCTCGAAGGCCCTGGCGCAGAAGGTGTGCAGGATGGCAATGGCGAACAGCGCGGCGCCGGCGATCTGGATGGTGCTGGGGGTCACTGCGGTCTCCTCGTTGAGCTCACATTGTACGACGGCAATCACGCACCGGCCGCTCGCGTCCGGTAGGCAAAATCACACGCCCCTCCTTGTGCTGCATCAAACATTGTGATCGCCGTCGGCGCGACCATGCATTCCCCGGCGCGAACCATTTGCGCCGGCACAGGAGACCGTCACGGGCGGGAGGTGCCCTGAAAATCACGGCCGCGTCCAGCGGTGGTTTCGCCGGCCTGACGCAGCGGCATAGTGTCGACACCGCCTCCAGCCCGGCCGGCCCGGCGCTGGAGGCGGCCGTGGCAAACCTGCGCTTTTTCGATGCCGCGACCGCCATAGCGCCGGCACCACCGGCGCCGACCTGCTGAGCTGGACAGTCGCCACCGAAACGGACGGGCGCCGGCACAGCATCGCCTTCACCCCGGACGGCAGCCCGGCCAGCGCGCCGTGGGAGCGGCTGCTGGCCGGGATCCGCGCGGCCCGATCCTGCGTGCCCATGCCGGCCGCGCTCGCTGGCCACGCGCGGCCGGTGGGCGTATTTGCTTATTTGTATTGTGTCTAAGCCTGAATTGTGAGAAAGAGCGAATTGCCCTAAAATACAGTGCTTTTGCTGGAGGGGACTTCAACAGCCATCGCCGGCTGAGGAAAACGCCAGAACGCGCCACGCAGTACCGGCCCTTGGCGGATGCGGCGCCATGATCGAAATGATCACACTCCAGCGCACCAACATTAATAGGACCGCTATGACCCACGTTGTCACCGAATCTTGCATCAGCTGCCGCTACACGGACTGCGTCGATGTTTGCCCGGTAGATTGTTTCCGTGAAGGCCCGAATTTCCTGGCAATCGATCCGGACGAATGCATCGACTGCGCCGTCTGCGTGGCCGAATGCCCGGTCAACGCCATCTTCGCCGAAGAAGACGTGCCGTCGGACCAGCAGCAATACATCAAGATCAATGCGGACCTGTCCCGCAACTGGCCTTCGATCACGAAGACCAAGCCAGCCCTGCCGGAAGCCGAGCAGTTCAAGGACGTCAAGGAAAAAGCCCACCTGCTGGTGCGCTGATCCACGTGCCGTGAGTGCGGTGCACCCGGCGGCGACGCCGATGCACGTCTTGCGCCGCGGCCGGCAGGACGTTCTCTTTGAAATCACAGGATAAATACTCGCTATGAATATCGTCAGCACCCCTCCAGGTGGTCACCACGAAACCGATGCCGTCATTATCGGCGCCGGCCCGGTCGGCCTGTTCCAGGTCTTCGAACTGGGCCTGCTGGAAATCAAGGCCCACGTGATCGATTCGCTCGCAGCCGTCGGCGGCCAGTGCGTGGAACTGTATCCGGACAAGCCGATCTACGATATTCCCGCCATCCCATCGTGTACGGGCCAGGAACTGACCGACGGCCTGCTCAAGCAGATCGAGCCCTTCGGCCCGACGTTCCACCTGGGCCAGGAAGTGACCGTCGTGCACAAGCGTGAAGACGGTCGTTTCGACGTTGAAACGAGCCTGGGCACCCGATTCATCACGAAGACCATCTTTATCGCTGCCGGCGTGGGCTCGTTCCAGCCCCGCACGATGAAAGTGGACGGCATCGACGCGCACGAAGGCACGCAGGTGTTCTACCGCGTCAAGGATCCGGCGCAGTTCGAAGGCAAGAACCTGGTCATCTGCGGCGGCGGCGACTCCGCGCTGGACTGGGCCCTGAACTTCGTCGGCAAGGCCGAATCGGTCGTGCTGCTGCACCGCCGCGACGACTTCCGTGCCGCCCCGCGTCCGTGGCGAAGATGAAACAGCTGTGCGAAGAATACGAGATGCAGCTTATTATCGGCCAGGTCTCCGGTATCGAGGAGAAGGAAGGCAAGCTGTCCGAACTGCGCGTGACGGGCGCCGACGGCGTGACGCGCCGCGTGCCGCTGGACATGCTGCTGGTGTTCTACGGCCTGTCGCCGAAACTGGGCCCGATCGCCGAATGGGGCCTGGATATCGAGCGCAAACAGCTGAAGGTCGTCAGCACCGAGAAGTTCGAGACGAACGTGCCGGGCATCTTTGCGGTCGGCGACATCAACACCTACCCGGGCAAGAAGAAACTGATCCTGTCGGGCTTCCATGAAGCCGCGCTGGCCGCCTTTGGCGCCGCGCCGTACATCTTCCCTGACAAGAAGATCCACATGCAATACACGACGACGTCGCCGAAATTGCACAAGGTGCTGGGCGTCGAGTCCCCGGTGTTCGACTGACCTCGGACCCGTCCTACACAAAAGCAGCGGAAACGCTGCTTTTTTTGTTTTTGGATCACCATTAAGGTTGTACACAGGCTTGATCGATCATGCACCACTGCGTTGTTCGGGCACATCCGGCGGCATTTCAAAATGCTTTACGTCAAGAAAAATCGGCCTATAATGACCTTATAAATTTCCGTACCGCACCAGTTCATGTCTTTTCTTCGCGGCGCTCACGATCAGGAATTCCTATGCTTTACCAACTCCATGAAATGCAACGCACCTTTCTGAACCCGCTGATGCAGTGGGCGGAAGCGTCTTCGAAACTGTTCAGCAATCCGGTATCGCCGTTCGCGCACACGCCATTTTCGCAACGTATCGCCGCCGGCTACGAGCTGCTGTACCGTCTGGGCAAGGACTACGAAAAACCGGCGTTCGGCATCGACACGACCACCATCGACGGCAAGCCGGTCGGCATTTTCGAACATGCGGCCGTGACCAAGGCGTTCTGCCGCCTCCTGCACTTCCGTAAAGACCTGTCCAACACCGAAGCGCGCGATCTGGCACAGCCGGTCGTGCTGCTGGTGGCGCCCCTGTCCGGCCACCATTCGACCTTGCTGCGCGACACCGTGCGCGGTCTGTTGCCGGAACACGACGTTTATATCACCGACTGGACGGACGCCCGCATGGTGCCGCTGTCGGAAGGTCCGTTCCACCTGGACGACTATATCTATTATGTGCAGGACTTCATCCGCCACCTGGGCCCGGATGTGCACGTGATTTCCGTCTGCCAGCCGACCGTGCCGGTGCTGGCCGCGATCTCGCTGATGGCGACCAACAAGGATGCCAAGCTGCCGAAGACGATGACGATGATGGGCGGCCCGATCGACCCGCGCAAATCGCCGACCGCCGTCAACAACCTGGCTACCGAAAAGCCATTCTCGTGGTTCGAGAACACGGTGATCTATCCGGTGCCGCCGAACTACCCGGGCTTCGGCCGCAAGGTCTATCCCGGCTTCCTGCAGCATGCCGGTTTCATCGCCATGAACCCGGGGCGCCACGCGCAGTCGCACCGCGAGTTCTACATGCACCTCGTGCGCGGCGACGACGAACCGGCGGAAAGCCACCGCAAGTTCTACGACGAATACAACGCCGTGCTGGACATGCCGGCGGAGTACTACCTCGACACGATCAAGACCGTGTTCCAGGAATTCAGCCTGCCGAAGGGCACGTGGGAAGTGGGCGGCCAGCTGGTGCGTCCGCAGGACATCACCAACGTCGCGCTGCTGACGATCGAAGGTGAACTGGACGATATCTCCGGCGCCGGACAGACGCAGGCCGCGCACGAACTGTGCACCGGCATCCCGGCCGACATGCAGGAAGACTTCGTGGTTCCGCAAGCGGGCCACTACGGCATCTTCTCCGGCCGCCGCTGGCGCGAGATCGTCTGCCCGAAGATCACCGCGTTCATCCGCCAGCACGCCTGACCGCTTCAACACTGCAATGCCGCCGCCTTCGGGCGGCTTTTTTTCTGGCGGGTCGGGTTCCCGCTGGTACTGTTATCTACCCGTCGTAACCGATACGGCGCCAGTATTCCCGCTCCAGCCTGGGCAAATCAATCTCGCGCGCCGCGTTGTCGAAAGCCTGCTGCTGCATCTGGCCGACGGACGTGCGGCGGAAGCACAGGTGCATCGTCCGTTCGCGGAACAGGCCGTCGCTGGTGCCGATGCGCTCCCTGTCGGCTGGGGTGAAGGTGGGCTTCGCCAGCAGGTAGCGCAGCACCTGGCGGTCGATGACGACGACGGGGAAACGGCGGAACAGCAGTTTGCGCAGGTTGGTTTCGTCGTTGACGGCTTCCTCGACGGTCAGCGTGCCCTGCGCCGCCTGCGTGTCGAATTCGGCACTGTACGAATAGCCGGACACGGTACCGATGCGCAGCTCGCGCAGGCCTGCCAGGCTGCCGGCACGGACCGGCTGGTCCTTCAGGAACGCCAGCACATAGCTGGTACGGCCCAGCGGCGTGGAGAAATGGCACTGCTTTTCACGTTCGGGCGTGCGCAGCACGGGCATGACGCCGGCATAGCGCGGGTCGTGCATGCCGACCTCCACGGCACGGCGCCACGGAAAATAATCGATGGTGGCCGTATAACCCAGCCGGTCCAGCACGGCGCGCAGCATCGCCCCGGTCAGGCCGTCGTCAGGCAGCCCGCGCGCGAGATACGGCGGCCATTCCTCGCCCGCAAGACGGATCGACTGCGGCGTCTGCGCCCGCACCAGGGATACTGCACACATGATGATGCCGGCGATGGCGAATCGCCATCGGCTTGCCACTGGGCGGGTTGGCTTCACTTCGTACATGCAATATGCTCCCATAACAACGGCAGGAACGCCATACGTGCCCAGCCCTGCGCCCGTGCGACAGTTCAGCCCTGAGGCAATGCGTACTTGCCCCGCCTGCCAGGCCGGGTTTTCGCCGCGCGGGCGCCGATGAAGGATAATGTCGGTTTGTTCCGCCAACCTTGTCCTTCAACGTGACCGAATCGAAATCCTTTGCCGACCGCATCGAGGACGCGCTGCCGCAGACGCAGTGCACCAAGTGCGGCTACGCCGGCTGCCGGCCTTATGCCGAAGCCATCGCGGCGGGCACGGCGCAGATCAACCAGTGCCCGCCCGGGGGCGCCGAGGGCATCCGCCGGCTGTCCTCCGTGACGGGCCATCCCGTCATCCCTCTCAATCCCGTCAACGGCCTGGAGCGCCCGCGCGCCGTGGCTTTCATCGATGAAGCGTTGTGTATCGGCTGCACGCTGTGCATCCAGGCGTGTCCTGTGGACGCCATCGCCGGCGCCGCCAAACAGATGCACGCCATCGTTCCCGAGCTGTGCACGGGCTGTGACCTGTGCGTCAAGCCCTGCCCCGTCGACTGCATCGTCATGTATCCCGTGACGGAGACGACGGGCTGGGATGCGTGGTCGCAGCAGGATGCGGACGCCGCCCGCGACCGCCACGACTTCCGCAACGCACGCCTGCAGCGCGAGCGCCAGGAAAACGACGCGCGCCTGGCCGCGAAAGCGCAGGCGAAGATGGAGGCGGTCGACCGCCTGAACCCCGACAACGCCGCCGAGCTGGCGGAGAAGGAACGCAAGCGCGCCATCATCGCCGCCGCGATGGAGCGGGCGCGCCTGAAGGCCGAAGCGGCCAAAGCCGCCAACGAGAAGCCAGGAGACCAATGAACGCAGCCAAACGTCACGAGATCTTTCGCCGCCTGCGCGAAGCCAACCCCCACCCGACCACGGAACTGGAATACACGACGCCGTTCGAACTGCTGATCGCCGTGCTGCTCTCGGCGCAGGCGACGGACGTGGGCGTCAACAAGGCCACGCGCAAGCTGTATCCGGTGGCGAATACGCCACAGAAGATCCTGGACCTGGGGCTGGACGAACTGACGACCTACATCCAGACCATCGGCCTGTACAAGACCAAGGGCAAGAACGTGATGGCGACCTGCCGGATCCTCGTCGACCAGTACGGCGGCGAAGTGCCACACGACCGCGCGGCGCTGGAGTCGCTGCCGGGCGTGGGCCGCAAGACGGCCAACGTCGTGCTCAACACGGCCTTCGGCGACCCGACGATTGCCGTCGACACGCACATCTTCCGCGTGTCGAACCGCACCGGGATTGCACCAGGAAAGAACGTCGACATCGTCGAGCAAAAGCTGCTCAAGTTCGTGCCGAAGGAATTCCTGCAGGACGCCCATCACTGGCTGATCCTGCACGGCCGCTACACCTGCATCGCCCGCAAGCCGCAATGCTGGAACTGCATGATCGCCGACCTGTGCGAGTACAAGGCCAAAACGCCGGCGCCTTCGGTGGTATAGGGTGCCGGCTGAGCCCGTGACAACAACGGGGTCAGGCACAAAAACTGTCACAAGCTCGCCGCTTAGCCAGGCTCATCCAGCCAACTGTTGAGGACGTGACAGTTTCCGTGCCTGACCCCGATGTTGTCATCGGGCTGTCAGAGCAGCACCATATTGTCGCGGTGGATCAGCTCCGGTCCCTCGACGAAGCCGAGGATGCCTTCGATCTCGCCGGACGGCTTGCGCACGATGCGGCGGGCTTCGCTGCTGGTGTAGTTGGACAGCCCGCGCGCAATGGCGACGCCGCCTTCGCTGACGCAGGTGATGACGGCACCGCGGCCGAACTCGCCGCGCACTTCGATTACGCCGATCGGCAGCAGTGACTTGCCCTCGCGCGACAGCTTCTCCACAGCACCCGCGTCGATGACGACCTGGCCGGCCGTGTGCAGGTGGTCCGTCATCCACTGCTTGCGCGCCGTCAGGTGGCCCATCTGCGCTTCCAGTTCCGTGCCGATCGCTTCACCGCCGGCAAGTCGCGTCAGTACGCCCTCCTCGCGGCCGAACGCAATCACCGTATGGGCGCCAGAGCGGGCGGCCCGTTTGGCAGCCAGGATTTTCGTCAGCATGCCGCCGCGGCCCAGGCTGGAACCGGCGCCGCCCGCCATCGCTTCCAGGGCCGGGTCGCCCGCGCTGGCGCGTTCGATCAGGTACGCCGCCGGGTCCTTGCGCGGGTCGGCCGAGAACAGGCCGCGCTGGTCCGTCAGGATAATCAGCACGTCCGCTTCGATCAGGTTCGCGACCAGCGCACCCAGCGTGTCGTTGTCGCCGAACTTGATCTCGTCGGTGACGACCGTGTCGTTCTCGTTGATGATGGGGACAACGCCCATGCCCAGCAACGTCGTCAGTGTGGAGCGGGCGTTCAGGTAGCGTTCGCGGTCGGCCAGGTCGGCATGCGTGAGGAGCACCTGCGCCGTGCCGATGCCGTGCGCGCGAAAACTCGTTTCGTAGATCTGCGCCAGGCCCATCTGGCCGACGGCCGCGCAGGCCTGCAGTGCGTGGATATCGGTGGGGCGATGCTCGAAGCCCAGGCGCAGCATGCCCTCGGCGATCGCGCCGGAGCTGACCAGGACCACCTGTTTGCCCAGCGCGCGCAACGCGGCGATCTGCGCGGCCCAGCGGGCAATGGCCGCATGATCGAGGCCGCGGCCATCATTGGTGACGAGCGACGAGCCGACCTTGACGATCAGGCGGCTGGCTTTGTGAACCAGCGAAGGAATGGGGGAATTCATGGTGTGCGGCCAATCTCTTATTGAAAAGTGGATCTGGATTCGCCAGGCAGGTCGCCCGGTTTTGCCGCGGACGTTGCCGGCCCCTGCGTGTGGCAGGTCCGGCAAGTCCAGGTGTTGCGATTTTAATCGAGAACCTTGAAGCGCGGGTCGTCCGGGTCGATCGACGAGATGCCGCGCGCCTCTTCCGTCATCTGCGTTTCTTCCGCGCGCTGCTCGGTGTGGCGCTTCGCCTCGAGGTGCAGGTAGATGGCGTTGACGAGTTCCTGCGTGCCTTCGTGCGACAGCGCGGAGATCTCGAACACGGGGCCCTTCCAGCCGAACTTCTTGACGAAGTCCTTCACGCGCTTGGCGCGTTCTTCCGCCGGGATCACGTCCACCTTGTTGAGCACCAGCCAGCGCGGCTTGTCCAGCAGCTCCTGGTCGTACTTCTCCAGCTCCTTGACGAGTGCCTTGGCCTCCTTGACGGGATCCACGGTCGCCTCGAACGGCGCCAGGTCCACGATGTGCAGCAGCAGGCCCGTACGCGACAGGTGACGCAGGAACTGGTGACCCAGGCCCGCACCTTCCGCGGCGCCTTCGATCAGGCCCGGAATGTCGGCGATGACGAAGCTCTTCTCGTGCGACACGCGCACGACGCCCAGGTTCGGGTGCAGCGTCGTGAACGGGTAGTCGGCGATCTTCGGACGGGCGTTCGACACGGCCGTGATGAACGTCGACTTGCCGGCGTTCGGCATGCCCAGCAGGCCCACGTCCGCCAGCACCTTCAGCTCCAGGCGCAGTTCGCGGCGTTCGCCTTCCTTGCCTTCCGTCTTCTGGCGCGGCGCGCGGTTGGTCGACGTCTTGAAGTGGATATTGCCCCAGCCGCCCTCGCCGCCCTTGGCCAGCAGTTCGATCTGGCCGTGCTCCGTCATGTCGGCGATGATTTCGCCGGACACTTCGTCGATGATCAAGGTGCCGACCGGCACGCGCAGGGTGACGTCGTCCGCGCCCTTGCCGTAGCAGTCGGAGCCGCGGCCCGCTTCGCCGTTGCTGGCGCGGTGCATCTTCGAATAGCGGTAGTCGACCAGCGTGTTGATGTTACGGTCGGCCACGGCCCAGATAGAGCCGCCCTTGCCGCCGTCGCCGCCGTCCGGGCCGCCGAACGGGCGGAACTTCTCGCGTCGGAACGATGCGCAGCCGTTGCCGCCGTCGCCGCCGATGACTTCGATTCTTGCTTCGTCGATGAACTTCATAATGTACCGCCTGAAAAATAGTGGGCTCTGTACTCGTTAAGCACTGACGGGTATCAGTGCTTAACGAGGACAGCGCCAAACAAAAAAGGCTCCACCTGTGGCAGAGCCCTTCATCGGACAGGACTCTCGTCCTGTCAGGCCCGGTCCCTGCGGCGCGGACGCCGCAAGAAATCAGGGCCTGTCGTGATCCAGTGGATTACTGCGCAGCTGGAACGACGGTGACAAACTTGTGGTTGCCAGCGCCTTTGGTCACGAACTTGACCACGCCGTTCACCAGAGCGAACAGGGTGTGGTCCTTGCCGGTGCCAACGCCTTCGCCGGCGCGCACCGGGGTGCCGCGCTGACGAATGATGATGCCGCCTGCATTGATCGTCTGACCGCCGTAAACCTTAACGCCCAGGCGTTTTGATTCGGAATCGCGGCCGTTGCGGGTAGTACCGCCACCTTTTTTGTGTGCCATTTAATGCTCCTTGAAGACTAAATTCTGACAACAGCGATTAGCCGTTGATCGAAACGATTTGGATTTCGGTGTAGTTCTGACGATGGCCCTGGTGTTTCTGGTAGTGCTTACGACGGCGCATCTTGAAGATCTTGACCTTGTCGTGACGACCTTGGGAAACCACTTTCACGAGAACCGTTGCACCTTCAACCAGTGGAGCACCAAACTTGATGCTGTCGCCCGCGCCGACGGCGAGGACTTGATCGATGGTGAGTTCGGAACCAATGTCAGCAGGTATCTGTTCTACTTTGAGTTTTTCGCCAGCGACAACTTTGTATTGCTTGCCACCGGTTTTTATGACCGCGTACATGATTTGAAACC
Source organism: Pseudoduganella plicata (assembly GCF_004421005.1). Taxonomy (NCBI): domain Bacteria; kingdom Pseudomonadati; phylum Pseudomonadota; class Betaproteobacteria; order Burkholderiales; family Oxalobacteraceae; genus Pseudoduganella; species Pseudoduganella plicata. The sequence goes on along the minus strand of NZ_CP038026.1, from coordinate 4,906,641 downwards.
TCATCAAATGTTATTAAAAATCCCTTGCTCAACGCCAGTACGCATTGCCTCGCAAGAGACAAAAACGAACGGACGGATGCCGGGGAACCTGTGATTATACATGGATGGGAAATCGACGTCAAAAAGTATTCACAAAGGCATCCGCTCGTGGTATGTCGGCAACGTGGCACGTGCATGTCGTATAATTCGGACCACCTCAATCCGTCCAACGCAGGTCCGCCTTGTCCACCCAACCAGCCAGCCAGAACAACATCATCAGTACCATTGCCGCCGACATGGAGGCCGTCAATGACGTGATCCGCCAGCGCCTGCACTCGGAGGTCGCGCTGGTCAATCAGATTGCGGAGTACATCATCAGCGCCGGTGGCAAGCGGATCCGGCCGGTGCTGGTGTTGCTGGTGGCGAACGCCTATTCGTACAAGGGCGCGGCGCATCACGAGCTGGCAGCGGTCGTCGAATTCATTCACACCGCGACCCTGCTGCACGACGACGTCGTCGACGAATCGTCGCTGCGCCGCGGCCGCGCCACGGCCAATGCGCTGTTCGGCAACGCGGCCTCCGTGCTGGTGGGCGACTTCCTGTACTCGCGCGCCTTCCAGATGATGGTGTCGCTGAATAATATGCGCATCATGAGCATCCTGTCCGATGCCACCAACGTCATCGCCGAAGGCGAAGTGCTGCAGCTCTTGAACATGCACGACCCGGACGTAACGCAGGACAGCTACCTGCAGGTGATCCGTTCCAAGACGGCCAAGCTGTTCGAGGCGGCCGCCGAACTGGGCGCCCTGGTCGCCGGTGCGAACGACGAACAGATCGCCGCTGCCGGCGAATACGGCCGCTCGCTGGGCACCGCGTTCCAGCTGATCGACGACGTGCTCGATTACGCGGGCGACGCCAGCGAAATCGGCAAGAACGTGGGCGACGACCTGCGCGAGGGCAAGCCAACCATGCCGCTGATCTACCTGATGGAGCACGGCACGGAAGAACAGCGCCAGCTGGTGCGCTCGTGCATCGAGACGGGCGACGAACAGCATTTCGACGCGATCCTCGCCGCCATCACCAGCAGCGGCGCATTGGACTACACGCGCCGCGAAGCGCAGAAGGCCGCGCAGCGCGCCATCGACGCCATCGCCGCCATGCCGGACAGCCGCTACAAGGACTCGCTGCTGCAGCTGGCCCGCTTCGCCGTCGACCGTAACCATTGAGCCGCAGCGCCATGAAAAAGCCCAATGGCGACAACGGCACCCCCGAACCGCGCCTGTACCGCGTCGTGGCCGAGCGCGTCCAGCAGCTGATCCAGGATGAAAAGATCGCACCCGGCGCGCGCCTGCCGGCCGAGCGGGAACTGTCCGCCAAGCTCTCCGTCAGCCGCGCCTCGCTGCGCGAAGCGCTGATCGCGCTCGAACTGGGCGGCGTGGTGGAAGTGCGTGGCGGCTCGGGCGTCTACGTCTGCGAACGGCCGCTGCCTGCCGAAGTGCCGGAAACCGGCCCTGGCCCGTTCGAAGTGCTGGCCGCGCGCCGCCTGATCGAATCGGAAATCGCCGCCATCGCCGCCAAGGTGGCGACCGCTGCGCATGTGGACGCGATCCTGCGCGCTGTCGAAGAGATGGAACGCCACCACGAGGACCGCGCCAGCAACGAGCAGGCCGACCGCAACTTCCACCTGGCGATCGCCCGCGCGACGGGCAATACCGCCTTTGTCGGCGTCATCGAATACCTGTGGAACAACCGCGGCTCCTTGTGGCACAAGCTGAAGGAGCATTACCAGACCGAGGAACTGCGGCTGGAAACGCTGCCGGACCACCGCAAGATCCTCGAAGCCATCGCCGCACACGACCCGGCCGGCGCGCGGCACGCCATGCGCGCCCACCTGGAGCGCGTGACGCGCACGTTCTCGCGCGGCTGAAAAAACCGGTGACAGGCACCGGTTTCCGAAGCACCGAGGACAAGCTCTCAAACCTGCTGCGCCAACCCCGCCGCCAGCCGCTCGCTTAACTCCGGCCCCACGCGCTTGAACCCCAGCAGGCGCGCCGCGCAGCGGATCATCTCCGCATCCGAGCCGCCGGCATTTTCCTCCCGCGCCAGCCTTAACGCGGCCCCCATCTCCAGCATCGAAATACTGCCCGCCTTGACGACGGTGCCCGTCTCCTGCGACCTGTCGCGCACCGGCGGTGCCTCGAACTGCGCCTGCGTGTACCAGAACGTCCCGTCCGACAGCAGCCCAGCGCCTTCCAGCGCGGTGCGCGTCGCCGCCAGGATGCGCGCCCCGGCCTTGTCCTTGCCGAAGCAGGCAGCCACGCGCCGCGCCGCCTCCTCCACGTGGATCGGCCCCTCTTCCGTCACGATGCGCTCGACCAGCGCCGCCAGCTGCGCCGGCGGCAATTCGTGCGGCTCGCCATCGCCCATCGGCACGACACAGCGCGCATATAACGGCACCCGTGGCGCGGCAGCCGGCGCCAGCACGGGTTCCTCCGGCTCGGCCGCAACGACCGGCGGCGTGGCGCCATTGGCGCCGTCCATCGACACCGCCTGCTGCACCGCCAGGCGCGCCTCGTCCAGCGCCGCATCGAGCGCCATCCGCAGCCGCTCGATCTCGCCGTCGCGCCGATAGAACCAGTCGGTGCTCCAGATCCGGTGCAGGCGCCAGCCCAGATGCCGCAGCACCTCCTGGCGCAGCCGCTCGCGCTCGCGGGCCCAGCGCGCATCGCGCCACGTCGGGCCGTCGCATTCCAGCGCCAGCAGATACGTATCCGGCCGCTCGGGATGGCGCACGCCCAGATCCACGTGGAAGCCCGGGGAGCCCACCTGCACATCGACGAGATAACCCATGCCGCGGATGACGTCCGCCACGTCCTGCTCCAGCGGCGTCGAGGCCGCCATGCCGGCCGCCGCCGCGAAGGTCCCCGATCGCGAGCCGCCTCGAGGAAGCGCTTCAGGATGCGCGGCCCGGCGCGGCTGGTGCGGGCCGGATCGATATCGGCCGGGTCGAACGACGCGAACACCTCGCAGCGCAGGCGCGCGCGGGTAAACAGCACGTTCAGCCGGCGCTCGCCGCCATCGGCATTGACCGGCCCGAAGGACATGCTGGCAAGATGGCCGCCCGCCACGGTGGGGCCGTAGCCGACGCTGACGAGGATCACATCGCGTTCGTCGCCCTGCACGTTCTCGATATTCTTGACGAAGACATCCTCGCTTCTCCCCTCGCGCAGGAACGCGTCGAGAACGGGATCGGCGCGCCGGCTCAGTTCCAGCAGCTCCGTGATCAGGTTGCGCTGGCTCGATGAGAACGTGACGATGCCCAGCGACAGGTCCGGATGCCGGCGCGCGTGCTCGGCCACGCGGGCTACCACGGCATCGCCTTCGATCCGGTTATCGCGCTTGCCGCCCTTGTCGTACACACCGGCCACGCGCGTGAAGCACAGGCCGAACGCCGGATCCTTTTCCAGCGGCGACGGCGGCAGGAACAGCCCGTCGCCGTAAAACTCGGCGTTCGACACGCGGATCAGCGACGGGTCGCGCGAGCGGTAGTGCCACTGCAGCATGCGCCCGGACAGCCCGCGCGCTTCGCACAGGCTCAACACGCTTTCCATCGTGCCCACGCTGGCCGCGGTGCCGAGCAGTTGCGCGCCTTCCTCTTCTTCCGGCGCCTCGTCCTCCGCCTCGTCGGCCGTTTCGTCACTGAGCAGGCGATCGAAGAACGACGACGGCGGAAGCTGCTTCTGGTCGCCCACGACGACGATCTGGCCCGCCCGCGCAATGGCGCCCAGCGCATCCTCGGGCCGCACCTGCGACGCCTCGTCGATGATCAGCAGGTCGAACGCCAATGCGCCCGGCGGTACATACTGCGCCACCGAGATGGGGCTCATCAGCATGACGGGCTTGATGCGCTGCAGGGCCGTGCCGGCGCTGGAGAACAGCTTGCGCAGCGCCATATGGCCGCGCTTCTTGCCGATCTCGCCGCGCACGACCTTCATCTCGCCCATCGCACCCTGCGGCACCTGCGCCAGGTGGCCGGCAACGATGGCGGTGACGTTGTCCTTCAGGTGCTGCCGCTCCAGCGCGACAAAGCGCGCCACCAGCGCATGCCGGTCCTGGCCGCCCACGTCGCGCAGCACGGGCGACGCCTCGCGCGCCGCGTTCCACAGCGTTTCCGCCCGCGCGAAGCGGATTTCGACCATGGCGGCATCGGCCGCCAGCGTCCCGGCGCGCATGCGCCCGGCCACCTCGGTCACGCCCGCGTCGATCAATGCAGCGCATGCCCTCTGCAATGCCACCCAGCCGCCATAGCGGGGCATCGTCAACGCCATCCGGCGCAGCCGGCGTACGATCGCGTCCAGTTCGACGTCCGCCAGATCCAGGCGCAGCGTGGCCTGCGCTTCGTCCAGCGGCGCCATGCCCCGTTCGGCCGTCGCCATCGCGATCAGCAGGGAGTCGATCTGGGCCGAGCGCGCCGCCACGGCCAGCATGGTTTCCGGCGCGAGCCGCAGTGGTGCCGCCAGCGCGGAGATACACCAGTCGGCGACCGGCAGCAGGCGGGCGAAGTCGGTCTGCTCGCCGCGCCACAGGTCGCCGAGCAGCGTCGCACAGAACGCTTCGTCGGCCTGCCACTTTTCGCGGCGCGTGCGCACGTCGATCAATCTATCCACCAGCGCCAGCCGCTCCGGCGCGCGCTTCGGCAGCGCTTCCCGCAACAGGCCGGCCAGCTCGCGCGACGCGCCCCGATACGCGCCGCCCCAGCGGGCGAAGAACGATTCGCTGCCGGCGATCAGCGGCGCGCGCAGGTGCAGCGGCGCGGCAGCGGCAAACGCCGGCTCGATGAACGTGCCGTCGGCCGCGTCGCGTGCGGTGCGCCAGGCGGCGCCCGCCGCCAGCGCCTGGCGCAGCCGGGGCAAGTCGGGGGCCGCCAGCATCCGCGCCGCCGCGGCTTGGCCGTCCTGCGGCAGTCCACGCAGCACCGCCAGCGTGGCGGCCAGCGGCGTGCCCGCGCCTCGCGTCAGCGGCAATGTCACGCCCAGCATCGCCGCTGCCGCGCGCAGTGCCTGCGCCAGCTGCTCCGCCGCCTGCGCCGCCGATTCCAGCAGCGGACCGAGACGCGCCAGGTCCACCGGCTGCAGGTCGAGATTGCCCGTTCCGGCAAACGGGTGCGCGTCGAACGGTCCCTCGGCCGCCAGCAGTTCGCCGAAGCGGGCCACGTCCGCCAGCAACCTGTCCAGCGCCTGCGGCGTCAGGGCTGCAACGGGCCCGCCATCGATGGTCGGTGCCGGCACCCCTTGGCCGATCAGGCGCGCCTGCAGCGCCAGCACGGAAAACGCCGTTTCGCCGCTGTTGCCGATGGGCCGATGCAGTTCGTCGGCAAGCGCGTTCACGTCTGCCAGCGCAGCCGTCAGCGCATCGGGCGCGCCCGGCATGGCAGGCGCTTCGCCCGCCGCGTTGAGGGTGCGGGCCAGTTCGGCCAATACAGCCTTCTTGTTGGCGTTATGGGAATGCAGTTCAAGGCAAACGTCGCGCAGGCCCACCCGCACCAGCCGGTCGTGCACGACCGACAGCGCCGCCATCTTCTCGGCCATGAACAGCACCCGTTTGCCATCCCGGACGGCGGCGGCGATGATGTTCGTGATCGTCTGCGACTTGCCCGTGCCGGGCGGTCCCTGCACGACGAGGTTGCGGCCCTGGCGCGCTTCCTCGATGACGACGGCCTGCGATGCATCGGCATCGACGACGTGGAAGATGCGCGCCGGCGGCAGCACGTCGTCCAGCCGGTCCGCCGGTGCGGCCAGCGGCGGCGTGGGCGCAAAGCCTTCGAACAGCAGGCCGCGCGTCAGCGCGTGGCCGGCAATGGCGCCGTCCGGCCACGCGTCCGGCGCCAGGTCGCGGTACATCAGCAGCTTGGAAAACGAGAAGAAGCCCAGCTGCATGCCGTCGCGGTCCACCTTCCAGCCGCTGCCTGCGGCCACCACCGCTTCCACCTGCGCGAAATAGGCGGCCGGCGTCCAGCCTTCGTCGATCTCCAGCTCGGGCAGCACGATGCCGAAGTCCTCCTTCAGGCGCTGCTGCAGCGGCAGGTTCGTGACGATGTCCTCGTCGCGCAGGCGCAGATCGTATGTGGACGTGCGCGCATTGCGCGCCAGTTCCACCGGCAGCAGCACCAGCGGCGCCTCGCGCACGGGCGCGCCCGGCTTCTGCTCGATCCAGGTCAGGAATCCCAGCGCCAGGTACAGCACGTTGACGCCCGACTCCTCTTCCGCCGTTCTCGCCTCCCGGGCGATTTTGAGCAGGCGCTTCTGCAGCGCATCCGGCCCCAGGCGCGTTTCCAGCCAGCCGTCGCGGAAGCGCTCCGGCTCGAAACCCTCTTCTCCCGCATCGGCCAGGCGCACGGTGTTCGCGGCGTCCTCGGGTTCGTCCGCATCGCTGCCCAGCGGGCGGAAACGCATCGCCTTGCCGCCGGCAAGGAGGGCGTAGGCGTCGTCCGGGCGTTCGTTGACGATGGCGATCACGTTGCCGCGCGTGTTGGCGCGGTTGACGTGCACGAGGCGGTTGCGCGTGCCCGTCTCCACCAGCCGGCGGCGGGTGTCGTCGAACAGGCGCTGCAGGTTCGCAGCCGTATGGGATGCGCCGCCTTCGGTGGGAATTGTCATGTGCTGCCTCTGTCGGATTGCAAGATGAGGCACGCCGCCGCGCCCGTATCCCGGGATTATAGTAAAACCATGTTTCCTGACGAAATCCGGCGCAACCGTCGTCACGCAGGCTGTTGCAGGCGGTCAGCCCGCCTTGCACAACTGGCCGGACCACTTTAGAATGGCCTGACCAATCTAACAGCAAATCACTGCGCACGCCCCTGCGCGACGGAGACAAGGTGAAGAAGACGACACTCATGCTGGCCGCCCTGGCCTGCTGCACGCTGCTGGGCACGGCCCATGCCGAAGGCCCTTTCCGCAATCCCGACAACAAGAACCTGAAGGACGTCTCCGAAGGCACCTATCCCGTGCCGTACAAGATGCCGGTGGCGGCGGAGATCACCGATGCGCTGAACCGCATTCGCGCATACATGGACAAGGCGACGCCGACCCGCGTCGTCAACCGCAAGACCGGCGCGCCGATCACGGACTTCAAGAACCCGATAGCCGAAGCGAAGTTCGAGGACGCCGCGGGCGACTACGGCATCCTGGTCTACGAAATGGGCGTCGTCCATTCCGGCCTGCTGCAGGCCGCCCAGGTCACTGGCGACAGGAGCTTCACCGCGATGACGCAGCGCCACCTGCAGTTCTTCGCCGACAAGCTGCCCTACTTCCGCGCGCAGGAGAACAAGTTCCACCTGCAGCGTGCCAACAGTTTCGCGCGCTTCCTCGATCCGCGCGCGCTGGACGATGCCGGCTCGATGTGCGCGGCGCTGATGCGTGCCCGCGCGGCGAAGGTCGGCCCGGATTTGTCCGGGATGATCGCCACCTGCGGCGACTGGGTCGCCAACAAGCAGTTCCGCCTCCCCGACGGCACGATGGCGCGCAAGCGCCCGCAGGCCGTCTCGCTGTGGGGCGACGATATGTACATGAGCATCCCGGCGCTGGCGGAAATGGGCCGCATGACGGGTGAACGCAAGTACTACGACGATGCAGTCAACAATGTGCTCAATATGAGCAAGTACCTGTTCAACGCCGAACTGGGTATCTACACTCACGGCTGGCATGCCAATGCGCCGGAGTCGCCGCGGTTCTACTGGTCGCGCGCGAACGGCTGGGCGGTGCTGGCGATGAGCGACCTGCTGGACGTGCTGCCGAAGGACCATCCGGGCTACGACAAGGTGCTGAACCAGCTGCGCGCGGCACTGAAGGGGATCGCCGAACGCCAGTCCGGCACGGGCCTGTGGCACCAGATGATCGACCGCAACGACTCGTACCTGGAGACGTCGGCCAGCGCCATGTTCGTCTACACGATCGCCCACGCCATCAACCAGGGGTGGATCAGCCCGACCGCGTACGGTTCCGTCGCGCAGGCGGGATGGGCGGGCCTGTCGACGAAGATCAACGCACAGGGCCAAGTCGAGGGCACGTGCGTCGGCACGACATTGGCGGGCGACCAGGTGTACTACTACCACCGCCCGACCAGCGTGCACGCGCTGCACGGCTACGGTCCGATGCTGCTGGCCGGCGCCGAGATGCTGCGCCTGCTGAAGAACCCGAACGTGAACATCGAATACAAGGTCCGCACGTATCACTACCAGCCGAAAGGCGCGGGCAAGACCGACTACAGCGAACACCATTGAAAGGTACGAGATGACATTGAACCGCTCCTGCGCTGCCGCACTCCTCTCCTCTTTGCTGCTGCCGGCGGCCCACGCGGCCAGCCTGCGCGTGACGCTGTCGAACGAACTGCCGACGGCGCGCGCCTCCGAGACGGTGACGATCCCGTGGTCGGAAGTGAATAAAGCCCTTCCCGGCGCGCTGATCCAGCGCCTGGCCGTCAAGGATGCGAACGGCAAGCCGGTGCCGTACCAGGTCACCAACGTCGCGCCGCTGGCAAAGGATCCGCAGAACGTGGGCGCCGCGTACGGCGAGCTGATTTTCCAGCACAGCTTCAAGGCCGGCGAGAAAAGCGTCACCTACACCGTCGAGACGACGGACAGCGTGACACAGGCCTTCCCCGTGCAGGCGTATGCCCGCTATGTGCAGGAGCGCCTGGACGACTTCGCGTGGGAGAACGACAAGCTGGCGCACCGCACCTACGGCCCCGCGCTGATGGCGCCGGCGCCACCGGGCAGCGGCAAGGAAGTGCTGCAGACCAGCGGCCTGGATCTGTGGTTCAAGCGCGTGCCGTATCCGATCGTCGACCGCTGGTACAACAAGGGCCATGACCACTATCACCACGACGAAGGTGAAGGCATGGACATGTACAACGTGGGCAAGTCGCGCGGCGCCGGCGGCACCGGCATCTGGGATGGCAAGACCCTTTACACAAGCGTTAATTACGCGGGCTGGAAGATCCTGGCGAACGGCCCGGTGCGCACCATCTTCGAACTGCGTTACGACGCATGGGACGCGGCCGGCACGCCCGTCACGGAAGTCAAGCGCTTCACGGTGGACGCGGGCCACTACCTCGACCGGATCGACAGCACGTTCGAGTTCAAGGACAAGGCGTCGCTGACGGTCGCCGTGGGCCTGAACAAGACGCCGAGCGACAAAGGCGAGCAGCCGGACATCGAGGTGTTCCGCGACGCCGCGGACGGCACGCTGCTGCAGTGGATCAAGCAGAAGACCAAGGGCGAATTCGGCACCGCCATCATCCTGCCGGGCGCGACGGAATTCACGCAGGATGCGCTGAACCACCTGGTGCTGGCACCGGTCAAGCCGGGCCAGGCACTGCGCTACTACGCGGGCGGTGCGTGGAACCGCAGCGGCGAAATCACCAGCGCCGCCCAGTGGAAGGCCTACGTGGCCGATGCCGCCAGGCGGGCGCGCAGCCCGATCAAGGTCAGCCTGCAGGCGCAGCCATAAGAACCCGGGACCGACCTGAATTCCGCCAGGTTAAGGAATAACGGCAGCGGGCCGCTGACATAACGCCAACCCACCGGCGGGGAGCCGGGGTCAGACCCAGCGGGCCTGACCCCAGTTCCTGGACTCGGGTCTGAAAATGACGCCTGCGGCTCGCTGGCATTTGCGCTTCCTGCCGGAATCAGGGACATATCCCTGATCTGAAGCAACTCCGTAAACCGGAGCCTGTCACCGTTTTTGAAAACCGGTGACAGGCTCCGGTTTTCACATGCGTGGTGTTGCAACAACACCCATCTCCGGCCTGCCACTCTGCGGCCAGACCACTTAGCAAAATTTCTTGATTGCGGACTGACCAATAATTAAAAATCTGCCATAAAATGCATCAACCGGCCTGACCAGTTCATCCGGTGGTCCGCAGACACAGATTTTGCGAGCAATAAAAATTATTGGAGATACGATGCACCCCACCACTTCCCGCCGTGCGCACAAGCGCCGCAGCGCGCACGCTGCCGCCCAGCTTGCCTTTACCTCCGCCACACTGATTGCCGCCGGCGCAGCGTCGGCACAAACCGCAGCCGCGCCAGCCGACGAGCCGACCAGGGTTGTCGTCACTGGCCTGCGCGCGTCGCTGGAATCGGCGCTGAACAAGAAGCGCGAGGACAACGGCATCGTCGATGTCATCAAGGCCGAGGACATGGGCAAGTTCCCGGACACGAACCTGGCCGAGTCGCTGCAGCGCGTCCCGGGCGTCACCATCAACCGCGACGCCGGCGAAGGCCGCAACATCACCGTGCGCGGCCTGGGCCAGGACTTTACGCGCGTGCGCATCAACGGCATCGAGGGCCTGGCGACAACGGGCGGCACCGACTCCTCCGGCGGCGCCAACCGCTCGCGCGGCTTCGACTTCAACGTGTTCGCCTCCGAACTGTTCAGCTCCCTGACCGTGCGTAAAAGCTCGTCGGCCGACGTCGACGAAGGCTCGCTGGGTGCCACCGTCGATCTGACCACGATGCGCCCGTTCGACCTGAAGGGCTTCAACGCCACCATCACGGCCAAGGGCAAGTACAACGACCTGTCGGAGAAGACCGACCCGCGCGTCGCCTTCCTGCTGTCGAACACCTTCATGGACCGCAAGGTGGGCGTGCTGCTGTCCGGCGCGTACTCCAAACGCCGCGTGCTGGAAGAAGGCTTCTCCACCGTGCGCTGGGATAACGGCCCGTCCGCCGGCGGCTGGTGCGCGCCGATGGGCGTGGCGAACAACCCCGCCAACTCGACCGCCACCACGTGCGGCCCCGCAGCCCAGGGCGTCGCCCGCCTGCCGTTCTCGCAAGGCGCCGTGGACGCCTACAACGCCGCGAGCGCCGCCGGCAACTACACGCCGCGCATTCCGCGTTACGGCCGCCTGACGCACGACCAGGACCGCCTCGGCCTGACGGGCTCCGTCCAGTGGCGCCCGATGCGCGGCTCCCTGCTGACCTTCGACATGCTGTATTCGAAACTGGAAGCGTCGCGCGCGGAAGACTACCTGGAAGCGATCTCGTTCTCGCGCTCGGCCAGCCAGGGCGGCAAGCCGCAGACGAGCGTCGTCGAGGCGCAGTACGCGGCCAACGGCGCGCTGCAGTACGGCGTGTTCAACGGCGTCGACATCCGCGCCGAATCGCGCTACGACGAGCTGACGACAACGTTCACGCAGCCGACGCTGACGTGGGAGCAGGACCTGGCCGAAGGCTGGCGCCTGAATGCGAAGGTGGGCCGCGCCAAGTCGAAGTTCCGCAACCCGGTGCAGACGACAACGACGCTCGACGCGCTCAACGTCAACGGCTACACGATGGACTTCCGCAACAACGACCGGCTGCCGGTGATCGGCTATCCGTTCGATCCGGCGCAGGCGGGCGGGCCGTTGACCATCGTCGGCGTGCCGCAGGTGGCCAGCGGCACGCAGCCGTCGTCCGTGCCGAACACCACGCCAAGCGAGATCCGCATCCGCCCGCAAGGCACGACCAACACGACGGATGTAGCGGACGTCAACGTCGCCTGGGATGCGCTGCCGGACCGCCTCAGCCTGAAGATGGGCGCCAGCGCGAAGAAGTACAAATTCGATTCGTATGAATTCCGCCGCGTGAACCAGGGCGACACCATCTTCGCGCCGCCGGCCGGCACGTCGGTCGCCAGCCTGACGTCCACGTTGACGGGCTTCGGCGGCGGCATGAACCTGCCGGCCGGGACGCCGACCAGCTGGGCGATGCCGAACCTGGCGGCGATCGCGCAGGCGTACGACATCTACTGCAACTGCATCAAGAGCGGCCCCGCCGGCGGGCCGGGCGACTTCACCCTGTCGTCGATCGAGAACCCGAACGCGCGCGGCAACAACCGCTCCGTGACGGAAGAGGACAAGGGCGTCTACCTGATGGGCGACTTCAATACGGAGCTGGGGGGCATCCCGATCCGCGGCAACGTGGGCGTGCGTTACGTGCGCACCGACCTGTCGTCCACGGGCTATGTGGCGGCCAACAACGGCACCGCCGTCACCGTCGACCACCGCTACTCGGACACGCTGCCGGCGTTCAACGTCGCCGCGACGTTGCGGCCGGACTTCGTCGTGCGCTTCGGCGCGGCAAAGGTAATGACGCGCCCGCAGCTGAACGACCTGTCGCCGGGCGGCACAATTGCGACCACCGGCTCGCTGGCCATCACGAGCGGCAATCCGAACCTCAAACCCTTCCGCGCCAAGACGTTCGACTCCAGCTTCGAATGGTACTTCGCCAGGAACGCCTTCCTGGGCCTGGGCCTGTTCCAGAAGAACATCGACACGTATATCCAGAGCCTGCGCACCGACGTGCGCTTCCGCGACACCGGCCTGCCGCAGTCGCTGCTGCCGACGAACTTCACGGGCGACGAGGTGTTCTCGGTGACGGCGCCGGTCAACACGGACGGCGGCAAGCTGCGCGGCTTCGAGATCAACTACCAGCAGCCGTTCACGTTCCTGCCGGGGATCGGCAAGAACTTCGGCACCCTGCTGAACTACACGTACGTGAAGTCGACGATGGAGTACATCATCTCCCCGACCGCCAATACCACGATCACGGACGACCTGCTGAACCTCTCGCCGAAATCCTGGAACGCCACGTTCTACTATGACGACGGTCGCTTCAGCGCGCGCCTGTCGACTTCGCAGCGCGACGCCTACCTGACCCGCGTGCCGGGGCAGAACAACAACGACGTCGAGGGCCGCAACAAGTCGATGAACGTCGACCTGTCGCTGTCGTACAAGGTCAACGACAAGCTGGAGCTGACGCTGGAAGGCGTCAACCTGACGGACGAGGAGAACGACCAGTTCACCAGCCGCCAGCGCAACAGCGTCGTCGTCAACCACGTCACGGGCCGCGAGTTCCTGCTGGGGTTGCGCTACAAGTTCTAAGGGGCCGGGAACTGGCTCCGCGCGCCGCGGGTTTGGGGACAGGCACCGCTCGGGCCGAAGGGCCCGTGCGGTGCCAGTTCCCGACGTATAACCGGCAGCAAGGGCCGCCATCGAGCGGCCTTTTTCAGTTTACAAAATCTCGTCCACCAAAGCCGGCGGCCGGCACAAGCGCACACCCTTTTCCGTCACGACAAATGGCCGGTTGATCAGCGCGGGATGCGCCACCATCGCATCGAGCAGCGCATCGTCGGACAGCGCGGGATCGGCCAGCCCCAGTTCGGCGTACAGGTCGCCCTTGTCGCGCATCGCGCCGCGCACGGTCAGGCCGGCCTGCGCAATCAGTTCCGCCAGCCGCGCCCGCGTGGGCGGCTCCTTCAGGTAGTCGATGACGACAGGCTCGACGCCGGCCTCGCGGATCAGTGCCAGCGCGCCGCGCGAATTGCTGCATGCGTTGTTATGGTAGATGGTAATGGTCATGGATTCGAGGTTGAGCCGCAGGTGGGCGTACACGACGCGCCATTGCAGCAGTTTTCGGTAAGGAAGCCGATCAGGCCGTTCATCGCGGCATAGTTGGCGCTGTAGATGATGGACCGGCCATCGCGCACGGCCGTGACGAGCCGCGCGTGACTGAGTTCTTTCAGGTGGAACGACAACGACGACGGCGCAATATCCAGCGCCTCGGCGATCCGGCTGGCCGCCATGCCATCCGGCCCCGCCTGCACCAGCAGCCGGAATACGGCAAGGCGCGATTCCTGCGCAAGCGCAGCGAGAGAGGTGATGGCGTCGATGGTTTCCATTCTTCGATAATAGTGGAAGCGGCCCTCGCCAGCAACTCGCGCGGCCTTACTGTCCAGATAACCCGACTGGTTGAAAAAGCCAAAAAGTTCTGGTTTAATAATGCCTCTACCCGTCGGGGTGTAGCTTAGCCCGGTAGAGCGCTACGTTCGGGACGTAGAGGCCGGAGGTTCGAATCCTCTCACCCCGACCACGTCTCTCATCAAATCAATCGGTTATGTCAGCGGCGGGCGCGTCCCGGAAGTGCGACATGGCGCAATCATTGAGCTCCTGTTCCCTGGGCAAAACGTATCGGCATGCGCCCGTCCGCACGCATTCGGACGCATCTCGGTATCGACAGCTTAAGGCCAGCCTCAGCTGCCCGGCCGTCTACCCAGCCGCCGCCACCTTCAGCGGTGTCTTCGCCGGCGCCGTGCCGCCCGTCGCCTGGGCATCCGGCTCATCGAACCGATACACGCTCGCATCATGAATCTCCCACGCGCCCTCGCCTCTCAGGTGCAGCACGTGAGTGTGGTGACGCAGCACTGCGGGGCGGTGTGCGATGCTGATCAGTGTCGTGCCGTTCTCGCGCAGACGCGCGTAAAGCGAGGCTTCGTTGCCGCTGTCGAGGGCGCTCGTTGCCTCGTCCAGGATGACGATGGCCGGTTCGTGCACCAGCACGCGGCCGAACGCCAGGCGCTGCTGCTCGCCGACCGACAGCAGCTTTTCCCAGTCCTGCACGGCGTCCAGGCCGCCCACACGCTCGGCCAGGTGCGGCAGGTGCACCTGGTCCAGGATTTCCAGCAGTGCTTCATCGCCCAGGCTCGACTGCGCGCTCGGGTAGATGAGCTGGCTGCGCAGCGTGCCCGACTGCAGATAAGGCTGTTGCGGCAGGAAGAAGAAATCTTCCAGGGGCGGATGATGGATCACGCCGCTGCCCTTGTGCCACAAGCCTGCGATCGCACGCAAGAGCGAGCTCTTGCCGCAGCCGCTGTCGCCGGTGATGAGCAGTGCGTCGCCGGGCTTGACTGTCAGTGTCAGTTCCTTGATGAGCACCCGCTCGGATTGCGGCGGGTGCAAGGTGACAGCTTCCAACGCAAGGTGCTTTCCCGGGCGCTTTTCGATGCGCGGGTGCTTGGCTTCGCTGACGTTCTTCGACGCGGCCTCCGGCAGCATCAGGTTGGCCAACGCCTGCAGGCGGCCGATCCCCGCCACGAAGCGGCTCAGGCTTCGAAATTGTCGACAATGATGCCCACCGCCGTCAGCACGGCGGTAAATGCCCCGGCGGCCTGCACGGCGCGCCCCACTTCCAGCTCGCCCGACAGCACGCCCTCGGCCAGGATGACGAACGGCAGTACCAGGGTGAGCTGGCTGAACGTGCGCTGGAACAAGTTGAGCGAACGCTGCTTCTTGATCAGCCTGGAAAAATTGTGGATCACCTTGTCGAGCTTGGTGTCGATGTGGGCGCGCTCCTGGGCTTCGCCCCGGTAAAACGCAATCGACTCGGCATTTTCGCGCAGCCGCATCAGGCTGAAGCGGAAATCCGCTTCGCGCCGCAGCTGCCAGAAGTTCAGGTGGATCAGCGGCGTGCCAAAGATGTACAGGGCGATGACGGTGCCCAGCAGCGCATACACGGCCAGCACGCCAACCAGCACGTGCGAGATCGACCACAGCACGGCGGAGAACGCCACCAGCTGCATGATCGAGCCCAGGAAAATCAGCAGGAAGTGGATGGACTTGCCGGTGAACGTATTGACGTCTTCACTGATGCGCTGGTCGGGATTGTCGATGTCGGCATCTGCGCCCAGTTCGTAGTATTTCCGCTCTTTCAGATATCCGTCGAGGAAGCGGCCCGTCAGCCATTTGCGCCATTGGTTGGCGAAAAGGTCGCGCATATAGTAATAGAACGCATAGACCGGTACCGCGACAGCCAGGATGAGCAGGCACTGGCGCACCGAGTTCCAGAAGCGGTCGCCGTCCTCGCCCGCCAGGGCGGAGGTCATCTCGCCGGCCTGGTCGTTGAGCATGACGGCCAGCTGGGTCTCGACCAGCATCAGCGCGATCAGCAGCAGCAACAGGAACCAGGCGGTCTTTTTCTGGTCCTCCTGCCAGTAGGGTTTCGCGACATTGACGAACTGCTTCCAGGCGGCGAGGGAGAGGGGCTTGTCCCGGCGTCTTTTCCTGGGCGGCGCAGGGGTATCGTCATGGGCGACGCTGGCGGCGAAGGGAGGAGATTTGCTCATTTTCGGTAATTCCACAGATTTCGCACTCAACGGCCGGATTGGTCGGGCTCTTAGGGGCACAGCAATGGCGACGAGCGCGCAAACCTCAGCCATGGAGTGAGCATACGAGCGGGAATGAAAACGTTCAGTGCGGCAAGAGACACAACTGCTCAGCAGGAGACGTCGCGATCGCACGGGAAGCCCTTGCAATGATGTCCGTGGGAAACGTCAAGTATGATTGAACGGGCGATTCAACCGGCGCTCGTCAACATCCGGCCGGGGAGACCCGACAACCGCTGCCGGGCCCCT
The DNA here is from genome assembly GCF_004421005.1 of Pseudoduganella plicata. Taxonomy (NCBI): domain Bacteria; kingdom Pseudomonadati; phylum Pseudomonadota; class Betaproteobacteria; order Burkholderiales; family Oxalobacteraceae; genus Pseudoduganella; species Pseudoduganella plicata. Next base: position 4,890,436 of record NZ_CP038026.1, on the reverse strand, counting down.
GCCCGTGCTCTCGGCAGTCTGCGCGATAATCACGTCGGCTTCTGGCAACGAAACAATCACTGGCGGTACGATATCGCCGGGGATCGTCACATCAAAACATCTGGAGACGGGATGCGACACACGGCAACTGCAAGCGCCGACTGGCTGCGGCGCGCCGAGCCGATCGACGGCATCGAGCGCATCGAAGCGCGGCTTTCCGGCAAAGCCTATGCGATGCACCGCCACGATACCTATGCCATCGGCCGTACGCTGGGCGGCGTACAGAGTTTCAATTACCGGCGCAGCCGGCGCGACAGCCTGCCCGGCACGACGATGGTGCTGCACCCCGACGAGGTGCACGACGGGCAGGCCGGTACCGATGAGGCCTTCCACTACCGGATGATTTACGTGGCGCCGGCGTTGATCCAGGCCGTGCTGGGCGGCCGTGCGCTCCCCTTTATCGAGGGCGGGCTGTCCACCGATCCCCGTCTCGCCGCCGCCGCCGCGGGGCTGTTGCAGCACGTGGACAATCGGCCAGAGCCGCTGCAACAGGGCGACGCGCTGGCCGAACTGGCCCATGCGCTGGCCACTGCGGCTGGCACGCCGGCACGTCCGGCAAAAGGCGACCTGCACGCGGCACGGCGCGCGGCGGACTTCCTGCGTACGCACTACCTGCGCGCCGTCACCTTGGGCGAACTGGAAGCGGCGACCGGGCGGGATCGCTGGAGCCTGTCGCATGACTTCCGCGTCTTCTACGGCACCAGCCCGTACCGCTACCTGACGATGCGGCGCCTGGATACCGTGCGCCGCCTGCTGCTCGCCGGCAGTTCGCTGGCCGCCGCGGCGGCGGCCGTCGGCTTTGCCGACCAGAGCCACATGACGCGCCATTTCCTGAAGGCGTATGGCCAAACGCCGGGCCGCTGGCTGCGCTATGCCAGTGGGGCGAGCGGGCGCTGACGCACCCACGATCGTTCAATACGGCGTTGGCGCACGGGCGTATCGTGGTCGCATGTCCATCAAAAGGAGCAAGCGATGTCCCCATCCACCCACCCGACCCGCGGCCAGGGCCAGTCGATCGACCTGGTCGAAAAAATCGCGCAGATCGACGGCCACTGGCAGCCGCGCGTTGTCGCGGAGATGAACGATTACCAGTTCAAGGTTGTGAAAGTCGAAGGCGAATTCCAGTGGCACCGGCACGCCGATACCGATGAAACCTTCATCGTGCTGGAGGGCGTGCTGCACATCGACGTGCGCGACGCCGATACCATCGTGCTGCACAGCGGCCAGATGGCGGTAGTGCCGAGGAACGTGGAGCATCGGCCGCACGCCACGTCCGAGGTGAAGCTGCTGCTGATCGAGCCGCGCGGCGTGCGCAATACCGGCGACGGTCCGCCGGGGGAGCGCACCGTCGCGAACGACCAGTGGATCTAGTCAGTCGAGCGAGAAAGCGTATTCCACATTGGTCCAGACCGGCTCCGCCTGCCGGTCGTTGCCTGCCACCTTGAACTGGCATTTCGAGAGCGCCTTGCGCGCAGCCTTGTCGAGTTCCGGGTGACCGCTCGATTTCTGTACTTTCGATTCGAGAACCCCGCCATCGCCGCCGACCAGCAGCGCCAGCTGCACGGTGCCGCTTTCACCGTTGCTGTAGGCGCGCGCCGGATAGGACGGAGCACAGGCGCGCGCGTCGGCAATGACCGCCTGGCGCAATGCGGCAGCGGTGCCGGGTGCGTTTGCAACGGGAGGCTGCGGCACGGTTGCCCGGCTCGCTTCGGCGCGCACGGGCTCAGGCGCCGCGGGCCGTTCCACGTCCTCGCGCGACCGCGCTGCTTCAGTCGGCACGGCGGGCGCGGACGCATGTGGGCGCGGTGGCACCCCCGTCCCGTTTGCCTCCAGCACTGCCTTGTCGGGTTCGGCCGGCTGGGCTGGAGGCGGTGGCCGCTTGGCGACGGGCGCCTGCACGGACGCGTCCAGCTTGTGCAGGCCCAGGCCCATGCTTTTCAACAGCGTTGTCAGGCGCTCGAACTCGGACGTCCTGGCAATGGCAACCGGCTCAGCCAGGACGGCGGCAGGTGCCGGCGATTCGGCAGAGTCCCTGTGCGCGCCGGCAGCGGACGGTGTCGTCGTGATGTCCACGTCGGATGCCACCTTTGCGGGCGCGGAACCCGTCGCGCTTGCGGTCGGCATCGCCGCCTGTTCCAAGAGCAGCATCGATTGCTGATCCTTCCAGATCGAGTGCAACACGCCGCCGCCGGCAATGCCTGTCACGCAAAGCACGACGACGGCAATCCGCCCCTTCCGCCCATTCGCATACAGGCTGATCCGACGCAGCAACGTCCTCCCCGAACCCGCCGATGCGGTGCCGTCGTTATCGTCAGCAGGATCCGCGCTGTAGTAGTCGCGGGTGCGCTGCTCGTACGAGAGCTGTGCATCGTACAGTTGCCGCTTCCCCGGATCCGACAACACGCTGTACGCGTAATTCAGGCGCGCCATTACCCGTGCCGCATTGCCGTCGCCAATATTCTTGTCGGGATGGTGTTTTTGCGACAGCGACCGGTACGCCGCCCGAATGACCTCGGCGGGAGCATCGCGGGTGACTTTGAGGCATTCGTAGTGACATTGATATTTTGACATCAGAGAGGATGATCGCTGTTGGTTCGGGCACCGCAAACGGCGTGTTTATTGCTAATCTGATCAGCAAGTCGAAATACTATATGGAATTAATGACACAAAGCATCATTCCGAGATGTCAATATGTAAAAATGGCCCAAAAACAACAAAATCGTTCCCGCCGCGGCGGACCAACGATTCGCGCATGCCCAAGAGAAGCTTCAGCCCCCGCTGGCGTTCTCTAATCGCGCCTTCAAGACCGCCAGATAACGCTCGCTGACGCCCACGACATCGCCGCAGCGCAGCGTCACCGCATGATTGCCGTCGTCGTGGCGGCGCAGTGCCGCGATCTGCGCCGTGCGCACGACTGCCCCACGGTGTACCTGGACGAACTGACTGGGATCGAGGTTCGCAACTACCTGGCGCAGCGGTGCCCGATGCAGCACCTGCCGGCTCGCCAGGTGCAGCTCGACGTAATTGCCTGCCGCCTGCAGCCACAGGACCTCGTCGATGCGGATGCATTCGATGCGGCCGACGGAACGCACCCGCACCTCGCGCCAGTAGGCGTTCGGCGGCTTGCTCCACGCCCGCAACGCTGCCCCATAGGCTGCGCGCTGCCGCTGCTCCAGCATGGCCGCCGCGCGTGCCAGCGTCTGGGCCAGACGCGCGTCATCGAACGGCTTGCACAGGTAGTCCAGCGCATGCACATCGAATGCGTCCACCGCATGGCTGCTGTGCGCCGTGACGAAAACGATCAGCGGCGGCTCGGCTTGGCCGGCCAGCTCGCGTGCCAGTGTCAGTCCGGATTCGTGGGGCATCTGGATATCCAGGAAGACGACGTCGATCGCCCCTCCCGCGAGCGCGGCACGCGCCGCCGCGGCGCCGTCGCATTCGGCCGCGATGTGCCAGCGCGGATGCTCGGCCAGCGCGTAGCGCAGGTTGATCCGGCCCGGTTCCTCGTCGTCGACCACGAGCGCGCGGATGACGCCCCGCGAGATACCGTCCTTCACGACGCCACCTCGTCCGCTTCGGCGTCCAACCTGACTTCGGCCACGAACCGCCCGGCTTCTTCCCACGTGCGCAGGCTGGCGCGCTCGCCATAGGCCAGTTGCAGCCTGGCGCGCGTGCTGCGCAGGCCAAGGCCAAGGCCAGGATTAAACGCGCCGCCCGCATGCAGCGGATTGCACATGCGGATGACGACTTCGGCGGCCTCGCAGCGCAGCGCCAGCCGGACATCGCCGCATCCGCCATGGCAATCCAGATCATGGCGCAACGCGTTCTCGATCAATGGTTGCAGCAGCAGCGGCGGGCAGCAGGCTTCCAGCACCGGTCCGGCGTCGCCTTCGATCCGGATCTGCAGGCGCTCGCCATAGCGCAACCGTTGCAGGCTCAGATAATCGCGCACGAACGCCAGCTCCTCGTCGACCCTTACCCAGTCACGTTCGCTGGCGACCAGCGCATAGCGCAACAGGGCGCTCAGCCGGCTGATCCCCGTCAGCGCGGCGCGCCTGTCGTCGGAACGCACCAGCGCCGTGATGGCGTTGAGCGCGTTGAAGATGAAATGCGGTTCCAGCTGGCCGCGCAGTGCCTGCAGGCGCTGGTATTCGAGGTCCAGCTGCAGGCGCAGGTGGTCAACCTGCAGGTGCTGCCATTGCTGCTCCGTACGGCGCTTCACGCTCCACGTGCAGATCGCCACGACGGCGATGAACGTGAAACTCGTCCACGCGAATTCCATGAACCAGTCGTACCGGTCGATCCTTTGCAACCGCTGCCACAGCCCCGCCACGGAGAGCGGCTCGTGCTTCTGCACCAGCCGGACAAACGCGGAATACAGCATCTCCAGCGGCACGAAGCACGTCACCACCAGCGCATACGCGGCGCCGATACGGCGCACATCGGCCAGCAGCGCCGGACGGCAGCTGAAGACGACATACAGCTGGCACGTGTACAGCATCAGCAGCAGGTGCGTGAAGCACCAGGCCCACAGCGCCTGCCAGTAGGGCCGGTCGCTGCCGTCGCGCTGCCAGTCGGCATAGCTGCTCAGCGCACCCATCGCGCAGATGGTGGTCCAGGCCAGCGCGGATATGGCAAGGACTGTCAAGTAACGCGGAGGATTGGGGGAGGCATCGATCATGGATGGTGAGTATACCGGCCACGTTCTGTCGCAGGCACGGCGCGTCGGCCCGTCCGTCCCGCCGCGGCCCTGTTTCGTCACTCGCCACTGTCCGCCGCCGCAACGCCTTCCTACACTCGCAGCTTCACCCACTCTTCATTCATCATGAAATCTCTGCACTGGCTACTCCACTGGCTACTCCACTGGCTGCTTCTGCTCCTGCCGATACCGGCGTCGGCACAGGACATGCAACGCGTCGCCATTACCGGTCCGGGCGACACGGCGCAACGACAGGGCGACACTGCCGGCACGATCGTCGTCGCCCGCGACGAGCTGCTGCAGTTTGGCGACGGCACGCTGTCCGGTGTCCTGGGACGGCTGCCCGGACTGTCGGTTGCCGACGGCGAGATCCGCATGCGCGGCCTTGGCGCCGGCTACACGCAGGTACGCGTCAACGGCGACCCTGCACCGCCCGGCTTCTCCCTCGATACGCTGGCGCCCGAACTGGTCGAACGCATCGAGATCATGCGCACGACATCCGCCGAGTACAGCGCGCAGGCGATGGCCGGCAGCATCAATATCGTGCTGCGCAAGGCGGTGCGCGGCACCCGGCGCGACGTCAAGCTGGGCGTCGCCCGCGAACGAAACCGGTGGAGCCCCACGGCCACGCTGCAACTGGCGGACAAGCACGGCGACATGGCCTACGTGCTCGCGGCCACGCTGGCGCGCACGTTTTACGACAGCCTGCCGCGGGTCGCCACCGATGCGACAGCGCCGAATGGCACCCTGCTGTCGCGGCGCCGCTTCGACGAGGATTATCACGGCCGCGTCGACAAGGCCAGCCTGGCGCCGCGCGTGACGTGGACGATGGCGAACGGCGACACGCTGGCCTGGCAAAGCCTGATCGACATCGGCCGCACTGCCACCGACGGCACGTCCGTCGAGACGACGCTGGCTGGCACGCCCACGCGCTCCCCGCTGTCGCGCTTTACGGCCAGCGCCGAAGACGACATCCTGCGCAGTGACGTCAACTGGAGCCACCGTCTCGGCGCGGCGCGGTTGACGGCAAAGGCGGGCATCAACAGCAGCCGTCGGCGCGGCGACTATCGATTCACCGGCAGCGACCTGGCGGGCACACCCACGATGACACGCAACGTCGTCTCCAGTGCCCGCGACGACAGCGCAGGCAGCAACGGCAAGCTGCTGATGCCGCTGCTGCCGGGCCACGGGGTGGCGCTGGGATGGGACGCCACGTACTCGCGCCGCCGGGAGACACGCGTGCAGCACGACACTGCGCCGGCCGATACGGTGCTCGATCAGGACTACACGGCCGGCGTCACGCGCCTGGCCCTGTTCGCCCAGGACGAGTGGGACATCGGCGAGCACCTGCAGGCCTATCTCGGGCTGCGCTGGGAAGGCCTCGACAGCACCACGCGTGGCAGCACGCTGGCGGGAGTCGGCACGCGCGCCAGCGTCTGGAGTCCCGTGCTGCAGGCACTGTGGAAGGTGCCGGACCGGGGCCAATGGCGCCTGGCCGTGGCGCGTACCTACAAGGCGCCGCTGACGCGCAACCTCGTGCCGCGCCGCTATACCGTCAACAACGACAACAGTCCCGGCACGCCGGACATCGAGGGCAACCCCGCCTTGCGCCCGGAACTGGCGTGGGGGGTCGATGGCGGCTGGGAAGCCTACTTCGGCGGCCAGGGTGTCGTCGGCGTCACCGGCTATGCGCGGCGCATCAGCGACGTGACGGTGCAGCGGCTGTTCCGCGACAGGGATACGTGGGTCTCGACGCTGACAAATGGCGGCGGCGCGACGGCACACGGCATCGAATTCGACGCGAAGGTGCCTCTGCGATCCCTGCTGGCGGCTGGCCCGGACCTGGACCTGCGCGTCAACGCGAGCCGCAACTGGTCGCGCGTGGACGCAGTGCCCGGGCCCGGTAACCGCCTGGCCGACCAGACACCGCTGACGGCGAATCTGGGCGCGGATTACCGCATCGGCGCGGCCTGGAGCGCCGGCATCAACTACAGTTACCAGGGCAGCAGCCTGTCGCGCCGCACCCCGCTGCTGCAAGCGGCGACTGGACCGGTCCGGACGCTCGACACGTACATGGCCTGGAACGGCGGGCAGCACGGCAAGCTGCGCATCGGTCTCGTCAACCTGCTGCGCGATGCTCGCACGGATGGGCAGTTGTATTCCGGGGAAGATGGGGCGACCGATCGCCGCACTGTCACGCCGACGGCGGCCACGCTGCGGGTGCAGTTCGACCTGCCGCTGGGTGGCCCGAAGCGTTAGCACTGGCGCACAACCCTGCATTCCCCGCACCGGAACGCTGATGGAAGCTTGCGAAATGGCTGTGCACTATAATCTTCGCTGACCAATTCAAAGGAAAACAAATGTCACGTCGTGCCAAGTCGCTGCCATTGGCTGCCCTGTCTTATTGCCTGTTATCCAGTACGTTTGCAGCGCCCGTCAAGCCGCCAAAGGTGCCGCAAATGAGCAAGCAGTACATCGAGGAATCGAAGCTGGTGGCACTGAAGCAGCCTGCCCCTGTGGCGGCGGAACTCGATGCTCTCGGCAAGGGAACGACGGCGGAACGCGTCGCTCTGCTCAGGAAGAAAATACTGGCCGACCTGATTTTCGTGAAAGGCGGCACGTTCATGATGGGGGACTTCGGGCCGCTCTGGTCCCCGGAGAAACTTCCCTATAGCGATGACCCGACGAACAAGGCCGTGCACGAGGTCACGCTGTCCAGCTTTTCAATAGCGAAGTACAAGACAACGTATGCGGAATTCGATGTGTATTCCGACGCCACAAAAACGGACCGTGCGGCAAACGGGCCGCTGGATAAAATATACCGCCACCCGACCGTTCCGGCAGGTGTTCCCTGGCAGCGCGCGAAGGATTATTGCCAATGGTTGGGCAAGGTGACACAGCTCCCGATCGATCTGCCGACCGAGGCGCAATGGGAATATGCGGCCCGCAGCCGTGGCCAATTCTTCGTGTGGGCTACCGACAACGGCAACATCGATTACGGCCGAAATATCCCGGCGGCCGGCCAGATGGAATTGTTGACCCCGTCGGGCGAAATCGACCCTTACCCGGTTGGCCTATTCCCGCCGAACCCACTGGGGCTGTACGACGCGTCCCATGACGGAGAAGAGTGGACCAACGACTGGTTTGATGAAAATTACTACAAGGTCTCGCCAAAGCGGGACCCTCAGGGCCCGGCCGCCGGAACAAAGAAGGTTGCCAGGGGATGGCCGATCGGCGATTCCATCGTGCCAAATACGATGTACCGAAGGGCCCGCCTGTTGCACGAGTCTGCGGCGGCCACGACGGCCGACTCAACGAAAGCGGAGGTGACGAGCTACCGGTCCAGCGGGTTCCGCTGCGCAGTTCAACAACCCGCCCCCGTGCGCTGAACTCGCCTCTGCTCAACCATCATGCGGCAAACGCCAGCTCGTCACACAGGTCGCCTGGAGTGCGTCCCTGATTCCTGCGTGCTGGCCCGCCGGACTCACATCATGAATTCGGGCGAAATTGAAAGTTTGTTTATGTCACTTCATCGTAAGGTGCTGCCGCTCCCAGCCGTCTTCTGCTGCCTGATCGCATCGGCACACGCGTCATCAGTCAAGCCACCCAAAATCCCGGCAATAAGCAAGCAGTACGTGGATGAGGAGAAGCTGGTGGCGCTGAAACAGCCCGCTGCCCTGGCTGCGGAACTCGAAGCACTTGGCAAAGGAACTATCGACGAACGCGTGGCCAGACTCAAAAAGAAAATTTTGACAGACCTGATCTTCGTCGAGGGCGGAACCTTTCAGATGGGAGATTTCGGTCCCATTTGGTCACCTGACAAGCTCCCATACAGCGATGACCCGACAAACAAACCGGTGCACGAAGTCACGCTGTCGAGCTTTTCGATAGCAAAGTACAAGACGACGTTTGCCGAATTTGATGTCTATACCGAAGCTAGCGGCACAGAACGTGCTGCGAGCGACAAGGCAGCGGCAAAGCAGCGTTATCCTGCTGCGCCTGCAGGCGTCTCATGGCAGCGCGCCAAGGATTATTGCCAATGGCTGGGAAACATCACGGGACAGCCGTTTGATTTGCCCACGGAAGCACAATGGGAGTACGCCGCCCGCAGCCGCGGGCAGTTCTTCGTCTGGGCGACCGACAACGGCAATGTCGACTTCGGCCGCAACATCCCGGCGGCAGGCCAGGTGAAACTACTTACGCCCTCGGGTAGTCAGCGCCGCTATCCCGTCGGCCTGTTCCCGCCCAATCCGCTGGGACTGTATGACGTATCGCACGACAATGAGGAGTGGGTGAACGACTGGTTCGATAAGGATTACTACCAGCGTTCTCCGAAGCATGATCCGAAAGGCCCAGCGGGCGGGACCATGAAAGTCGCACGGGGCTGGCCCGTGAGCGATTCCATTGTCCCGAACACCATGCACAGAAGGGCCAGGCCGATGGAGTTGCCAGCAGAGGAAACCGAAGACCTCGGCACTATATCGCCCAATTATCTGTCTCAGGGATTGCGTTGCGCAGTGCAGAAATCAGAAAAAATCCACTAGGCGCGATCCGTCGGATCACGCATAGAATGCTCGATCACCAGTCGATGCAAAGAGTGGGTGATCCATCCCCGCGTCGCGCTGCATTGCATACTGGATGGAATCGCTTGGCATGATCGGAAAGCCGCGGGTTGGTTCGTCCATGAGCATGGCGGTAAGTTGGTTGTACCACGCGTCGAAATCCTCACCATGTCGGCTGTCGACTCCAGGCAAGTCGCGGTTGAACGGCGCTTCTTCGCGGAAGAACCTCTGCAAGCGCGCCATGTTTTCCTCGTAATTGCCTTTGCGTCCATTCGCAGTCATATGCTGTATCACGTTCCTGCAGTCGGTACGGGTGTGCGACCAACGCCGCAATATGTATTGAATGGCGAGTTTCTGGTCTCGCAGGAAATTATCACCGAGGCCAAAACCGCTTTTTGCCCAGTCGATATTGCCGTCGTTGCAGAGCTGGTGAATCAACATCCCTTTCGTTTCGGGCGGTGCGTAGCGCAACGCTTCCGGGTCCGAAAGAATCCGTTGCGCCAGACGTTGACGTTCCTCGGCTTCATCGAACATGGCGTTGACTTCACGAACTTTCACCGTCAGTTTATCGGCGGCCATCCCGAACCGCTTTTCAACAGACTCTCCCAGGCTGATCGCGAGGTACGCCAGATCGCGCGCCGCGTTGAACGCCGACTCCTGAATGTAATCCAGCCGTTTGAAGTTCGCATGATAGAGCTGGTAGAACAGCCATTTGATGAACTTGAGCAGCAGCTTGACGTTCACCTCGAACGAGAGCTTTCCTTCCGCGCCGAGGCCGACGCACAGGCCGGCGTCGGCGTGCACCTTGAATACGCCATCGACGTATTGCACCGTCAGCTTGGCATTGCCGCCGATACCGGCGAGCCCGGCGACGGCAGGGGCGACGTTGGCGAATGCTTCGAAAGCCTTTTTCTTGTCTTCAGGGTTACGCCACTCGATGGCTCCCTTGATCTCCGCATCCGCCTTCAGGCCGGCAAAAGCGTTCAGACCGGCATCGACGCCGGCCACGCGCATTTGCTTCTCGTCGCCCAGCTCGTGGACGATGACGGTACGGGCGCGCCGCTTGCCCCTCTTCTTCGTTCTTCTGCCGACCGCGCGGGCATTTGCCCGGTCTTCGTTTCGATACCGAGGCTGACTTCGGCGGCAATGCTGGCGCCGACCGAACCCTTCAGGTCGATCTGTACCATGAAGCGCACCGCCCCCAGGTCGATATCCTTGGCGGCAGCGTTTTCATCAGCCAGCGCGGCCGGCAACGTCCACATCCAGCCTTCCTTGCGCGGGAAATAGATCGCGGCAGTTGCCTTCGCTTCGGCGAAAGCCACTTCCGCATGACCTTCCGCGCGGAAGGAGACGTTCCCTTTGAACGGTTCGAACGTGCCGTTCAGGCTGGCGCCATAGAGGTAACGCATGAACTGCGCGCCCGCGTCGAGCTCGATGTCGCCCGTCACGGGGCCTGCGGTCAGCTTGCCTTCCTTGTGGAATTTGTTAGCCGTATCCGAGTTCCACATGGTGGCCCAGCTGCCGATCGAGCCCTCGATATCGACTTCCAGCTTGACGAGGTCCTTCAGTTGGAACTTGGCGGCTTCCTTGCCATACGCGACTGCCTTCTCCTTGTTGATTGTCCGTTTGCCGCTCGCATCCCGCGCGATAACGTCGCTCCACTTCGTCTTGGTGGCGTCCTTGAATGTGGGCCAATGGCGTTTCAGCTTGTCCGACGGAACATAGACCAGACTGCCGCGCGGCGGGCGGATCCAGTCGCGGGACGGTGTGCGTTTCTTCCCCGTTGCCCATGAGCCTTTCATTACCTTCGAATATTTGCCGTCCTTGTATTCGGCAGGCTTGTTCGAGGTCTGGGTGGACGGAGCCGTCGGCAGCGGAATGAGTTCCACGAGCTGTTTTCCGGCGGTGCCGATTTTGGCGAGCGACTTGATTTTCGCTTGACACGTGTCGACCACCTCTTCCTGCCAGTCGAGGGCGAATTCCCAGTTTTTCTCGGCCTCTTCCAATGCGCCCGGCGTCATCCGGTCAGGCTCGAGCGTCAGCTTGATGTATTGCTCCTCGAAGTACTGGACTTGCGCATTGGCGTCCTGCAGCGTAGCCACCAGCGAGTTCCATTCGCCGATTTCCTTGTTGAGTTCGTTCACCTCTGGCACCGGCACGGCGATGATTTCGCCCGTCTCCGGACGCAGGAACAGCATCGGCGCGTGTTCCGCCTGGGCTTCGACCTTGCTGCCACGGGCGGGGTTCGTGGCGCCTTCCTGGATGGGTTGCGGTGTGGTGGTATCGTTCGGCATCTGAATATTTCTTCCTGCTTGTTATCGCACTACTGGCCGACGCGACGGCACCGCCGGCCGCGTCGTCTGCGGACTCACTTTGAAAATCGCTGCTCAGTCGTCGAGGAACAATTTGAGCGCCTGACGCTTGAAGCCCGTACTGATCCGGTCCGTGTGACCGAGCTTGTCGGTCACCCCATGCGCCATCACGCCATCGGGCCCTTCGATGCGATACGCGGTATACGCCATCGGCTCGCCGGTATGCTTGTCGGTCAGTACGAACTGTTCGTCGAACAGCGGCTTGGACGAAGGCAGCTCCGGCGCATCGAAGCTGCCGTTGGCCGGGCCGCCGAGTTCTTTCGAACTGGCCTTGAACGACATCGTGCCCGGCCCATGGATCATGATGTTGCCGCCCTCGAGCTTGATATAGGCGCCCTGGGCGGTCAGCATCACGTGGTCTTTCGCGGCCACCGTCACGCTCTTGCCGACGCTGGCGACGGTGATGAGCTTGTCGGCCGTGAGCTTCGTCATGTCGGCGTGGCTTTGCACGCTCACCTTGCCGCTGGCGGCATGCAGTGCGATGCCGGTTTCCTTGTTGGGCTTGTCTGCCGCGTCCGCTTTACCGTAGGTGAACAGGCTGATCCCGTCTTTGACACCGCTGTGCCAGTCGGCCTGCGCAGCGATATTGATGTCCTGCCCGGCCGTCAGGCTGCTCGTGGCGCGGGCCGCGACGATCGCGCTGGCGGGCGTGACGGCCACGATGCCGGCCGGGGCCGACAGTTGCAGCTGCGGCTCGGCAAGGATCGCTGCCTGCCCCTGTCCGCCCGTGTCGCCTTCTCCCATCCCCGCTTCCGTGGCCTGCAGCACCTCGACACTGTGCTGCATTCCCACGAGCGCCGGCAGTTTCGCGGCTTCCGTTTCGCCCTGCAAGCGGGCATTGTGTTTCTGCGCCGTTTCCGCCAAAGACAGCTGCAGCCGCGCGCTGGACTCGTTCTGCGCCTGCGCGCCGCCTGAGTCGAGCTGGTGGCCGCTGCCACCGTTACTGGCTTCAGTGGACAGAAGCAACCCTCGCGCTGCACGCAGTGCGACACTGTGGGCGGTTTTCAGCTCGGCACCGAACCCGGCGGCACCGAGCCGCTGATTGTCCGTCTGGTGCCGCAAATGTCCCAGGTTCAGTTCCGCCGTTCCTTCATGCGGTTTCGCATGGCGCTGCAGGGCGATCCTCGGCTCGTTCGGGCTGTCGTCGAACACGAGCTGGCTGAACGCGCCGGTGCCGTCCTGGCTGCTTTGCATGGCCTGGCTCTTGATTCCCGACAGCGCCGCGGGATGCGCATGCGCGCCGCTCTCGCCCGGGAACCATGCCGGGGCGTTACCGGTCGCAGCGCCTGTGCCCTGTGCCACGCCGTTGTTCTGCGCATCGGCCTGGCCGGCGCCGTTATGCAGCGTGCCGATCACCACGGGCCGATCGATATTCCCTTCGAGGAAGTCGATCAGCACTTCCTGTCCTACGCGCGGCAACGCGTTGCTGCCCCAATTGGCACCGGCCACGGGGGCAAGCGGCGTGGCGACGCGTACCCATGTGCCGGACTGGTCGTCCGCCGGGGCGCCCGTGTGCCCTTCCGGCACAGGATGCTCCAGCCGGCTGTGGCTGGCACTGCCGCGCTGCCAGTGGAACTGGACCTTGATGCGATGGTCGCGGTCCGTGTGGATCACCGACCCGGCCGGGCCCACGACGATCGCCGTCTGTTGCCCGCGCACGAGTGGCCGTGGATGCAGCAGATGACCGCGTTCGTCCAGCCAGCTGCCGCGGTAAGGGGTGGCGGCCGGGATCGCGTCGATGCGGTTGCGATAGACGGGCCGCTCGCCCGCACCGCGTCCGACGGCATGCAGGCTCGACGCCAGATCGGCAAGGTTAGTCTTGCGCAACAGGCACTGACCCAACAGGCGCGTCAGTGCGCCGTCCGTGTCCGCGTTCAGGTTGTTGTGGGCCATATGGCACACGCGCACGATGGTGAAGCGGGCATCGTCGCCGCCGTCGTAGCTGCCGTGCTCCAGCAGCGTGAACGTGGTACCGGGCGCAAAGGTGCGCACCGTGCCGGCGCCGATAAAGGTTTTCTGTCGGGCCTGCAGTGCCTGCAGCTGTCGCTCGGCGATCCGCTCGCCCTGCTTGCGCGTCTGGTAGGCGTAGGCGCCGGGATGGTCGCGGCTGGTCAGCGTCGTGCTGCCGCTGGCGGCGCTGGCCACCTCGCGCAGGCTGCGCGAGCGATAGTCCCAGCTCGCCAGTTCGACGGCATTGGTCTGCAATACCGCCTGCATGCGCCATCGGTCGAGGCTGTCTTCGCGCATGACGGCGCCCGGCTGCGTAAAGCGCACTTCCGGCTGGGCATTTGCCGCGAACGCATCATTGTGATCGGCAATGACGAGCGTGTGCTTGCCCAGGCCGGCGCTGCCCGGATTGCCTTCGTGTTCAAAGAAACAGAACAGCCCTTCTTCACTCATCAGGCGCTCGACGAATGCCATGTCGCTTTCCTGATATTGCGTGGTGATGCTGCGGCGTGGATAAACTTCCGGATCCTGCAGATCGAAGCGCCAGGCCGGCGCCAATCGGCCTTTGCCGTCATAACCCTTGAATACCGCTTCGAGAATATCGATGACGCTTTTATCCTGGAATATACGGCTGTCGCGACCGATGCGCAGGAACGCTGTCCATGGTTCGATCACGAGCCTGTAACGGGCAAAGCCGCCGTTCGATCCCGTCAGCTCCGCGGCGGTAACGTGGCCATGGAACGGGCGCAATGCCTCGCTGCCAGTGAGCAGTTCCACGAGCACGGGCTGGCCGACCAGGGACTTGAGTGGAATCGCCGCGTCCAGCGACAGCGCGGACAATTCGAACCGGAATCCGCTGCCGATCGTTTCTTCGCCGCGCAGGGTTTCAGCCAACAACGACTGTACGCCGTTGGACGTGGTCAGCCTGATGACGCGCTGGTGCTGCGTAAAATGTCCTGCCAGTGCGCCGACGACTGTAGAGACCAATAAATCAACCGCACCCGACATCCCGCTCTCCCGGCAAGCAATAATAAAAAATAAATACTCTACATTATAAAACATGCTGCTTTGCAAGGCATATTTTTCCACGGATAAAATGGAATAATGTAACTCCTCAGCTGGACCTGCCGGGATCTGACATCTGACGGGAGATATTGCCCTGCGCCCGGCTTGCCACTCGGCCGAGCGAAACGGTCAGTTGTGGCGGGCACTGACGATGGCATGGCACTGCACGGGATCGGCGCTGCCGAAGCGGACCTGGCAGAACTCGGCGAATGCGGCGCGCTGCGGTGCGGTCATGGCGGCCAGCGGCACGATTTCCAGGCCGCGCCAGGCCGGGTTCTCGAAGCGCCATTGCAACGTAAGCCGCCGCTTGACGAACGGCTCCCAACTGACGCCCTGCTCGTGATCGCCGACGCGGCGCTCGACGCCGACCAGAAGCGACAGCAACGTCGCCAGTAGCACGACCAGGATGCCGTCGCGTCGCCTCGGCCCAAGCCGGACACCGGCAACGGCCTGCGCCGGCCTGCCGCTCATTTCCGGAACATGAGTGCCGAGCCGCGCTCCGTGTAGCCGCATTGCTTCGGCACCGACCGGCGCATCCGCTCATCCTGGAACGACATCCAGAAGGCCCGGTTCTGCCGCACGGGTGTGCTGAAGATGACGGTGCTGTCGTACGCGTACAGGATCATCAGCGGTGCCGTCTCCCTGCCCTGTTCGTCCTGCCCGCTGTAGATTTCCAGTTCCGCCTTGCCGTCGCCTTCCTCAAAGCCTGCGACGGCATGGCCGCTGCGCTGGTAGTCGCAGCCGCCACCGCTCTGGCGGAAGCGGAAGTCGAATGACGGCACGCCCCGGTTGTCGACCTGCCAGTTGCTCACCGACAGCGTACGGGTAACGGCGCCGTCATGCCGCGCCATCTTAACCGTGCCGGAGAACGCCACGGCGGCGCCGGCGGCGCCCAGCAGGACAGTCGACATCAGGGTTTTTATCATGGCTTACCTCGGCAATACGGCTAAAAGTTACATTTTACCAACACGCGGCGATCGCTCCACATTGCCGCGGCCTGCGCACCGTTGCTACAGCCAACCGCAACCTTCGCTACACTGCGGCCATGAACTCCACCGACACCGACCTGCACCCCCGTCCCCAGTGGCGCCGTCCGGAATGGCTGAGTCTTGACGGCACCTGGGAATTCGCGTTCGACGACGCCGACATCGGCCGCGCCGAAGGCTGGCACGATGGCCGGCCGCTGCCGCTGTCCATCGCCGTGCCGTTTCCCTACCAGAGCGAACGCTCCGGCATCGGCACGAAGGACATCCATGAAATCGTCTGGTACAGCCGGTCGTTCACGGTGCCGGAGCGGTGGCGCGAGCAGGACATCCTGCTGCACTTCGGCGCCGTCGACTACGTCACGGAAGTGTGGATCAACGGCCGGCTGGTGGGCCGCAACCGGGGCGGCCACGTGCCGTTTTCGTTCAACATCGCGCCGTTCCTGCAGGCGGGCGGCAACCGCCTGACCTTGCGCGTCGAAGACCGCCAGGACCCGTGCCAGCCGCGTGGCAAGCAGTCCTCGTCCGGCAAACCCGTGCGCATCTATTATTACTGCACGACGGGCATCTGGCAGAGCGTATGGCTGGAGCCCGTGCCGGCCATGCGGCTCGACGCCATGCGCCTCGTTACCGCCGATCAGGGTGGCGCGCTGGCGCTGGACGTGCGGCTGCATGCGCCGGCCGGCGGCTGGACGGTGGAACTGGACGTGCTGGCGTCGCTGGACGACGACGCGCCCGTCGTTGCCAGCGCCAGCGCCGATGCCGCGCGCGCCAGCGCGGGCCTGCGCGTGCAGCTGGACGGCGCACGGCCATGGTCCACCACCGACCCGCACCTGTACGGCCTGCGGCTGCGCCTCGTGCGGGACGGCGTGACGCTGGACACCGTGCAGTCGTACGCGGGCCTGCGCAGCTTCGTCGCGCGCGACGCCCACTTCCACCTGAACGGCCAGAAGACGTTCCTGCTGATGGTGCTGGACCAGGGCTACTGGCCCGATACGCTGCTGGCGGCGCCGTCGGACGACGCGCTGCGGGCGGACGTGGAATGGATCAAACGTCTCGGCTTCAACGCCGTGCGCAAGCACCAGAAGATCGAGGCGGAACGGTGGCTGTACTGGTGCGACCGGCTTGGCCTGCTGGTCTGGGAAGAGATGCCGAACGCGCGCAACTGGTCGCTCGAGGCGGAGGAAGCGCTGCTGGCCGAATGGGAGCGAGCCGTTGCGCGCGACCTGAACCACCCGTCCATCGTGGCGTGGGTGCCCGTGGTGGAAAGTTTCGGCTTCCCCGCCCTGCGGCGCCACGCCAGCCAGCAGGCGTTCCTGGAGCGGCTGGTGATGCGCACGCGCCGCATCGACCCCACCCGCGACGTCATCGACAACGACGGCTGGGAGCACACCAACCTCACCGACGTCTGCTCGATCCACGACTATTCGCAGCCGGCCGAGAAACTGGTGGCGCGCTACGCCGATACGCAGCGCACGGGCCAGCCGCCGGACAAGGGGTGGTACAAGGACAAGCCGCTGTTCCTGCCCGGCGGCAGCTACCGCGGCCAGCCCATCGTGCTGAGCGAAGTGGGCGGCTTCCTGATGCAGCCGGCCGGCGTGCCGGAAGCCGAGCGCGACCGCCTGTTCGACTACTACGGCAACGCCCGCACGACGGATGAACTGTGGCTGCGCTACCGCGACCTGATGGAGGGCATCGCCGGCCTGACCGCGCTGGCCGGCATCTGTTATACCCAGCTGATCGACGTGGAGCACGAGCAGAACGGTCTGCTGACGTACGACCGCCAGCCCAAGTTCGATCCGGACGCGCTGGCGGCGCTGCACCGGAAGCTGTTTTTTCCTGCCGGCTGACGCGGTGTGGATGATGGCGGAACAGCGTTACCAAAGCAGTACTACCTATTTACTCGAAGGAAATCTTTCCAAACGTTTCGTTGGTACGACGCCGACCTGCTACACTTGATTGTTTACCGAAAAACTTTTCCCTCTACGGAGACCGCATGAGCATGGCAACGACGGGCCACCTGGCCAGAATCCTCAACGACAACCAGGACGCCCTGCTGGAAGGTTGGCTGAGCGGTATGCTGTCCCGCATGGTACGGCGCGACAAGGCTGCCGAGGCGGATATCCGCCAGCACGCGGGCCGCTTCATTCCACAGGTCATCAAGGCGATCGAGAAAGCCCAGAGCTACGACTTCGACAGCAGCGCGTTTTCCGAAGTGCGCGCACAGCTTGCCGAGATGTCGGCCGCGCGCGTGCGCCAGGGCTTCTCGCCAACGGAAACGGCGCAATTCATCTTTGCGCTGAAAGAACCCGTGTTCGACCTGATGCGGACGGCGTTGGCGGCGGAACCGGCCGTGCTGGCGGCCGAGATGGCCGATACGGGCACGCTGTTCGACCGCATGGGCCTGTACACCGTGGAGGAATACCAAAAAAGCCGCGAGAACGTCATCCTGCGCCAGCAGCAGGAACTGCTGGAGCTGTCCACGCCCGTGGTACAGCTGTGGAAGGACGTGCTGGCGCTGCCCCTGATCGGCACGCTCGACAGCGCGCGCACGCAGGTCGTCATGGAGAACCTGCTGAACAAGATCATCGAGACCGGCGCCTCCATCGCCATCATCGATATCACGGGCGTACCGACCGTCGATACGCTGGTGGCCCAGCACTTGCTGAAAACCGTGGCTGCGGCGCGCCTGATGGGCGCCGACTGCATCATCAGCGGCATCCGCCCACAGATCGCGCAGACCATCGTGCACCTGGGCGTGAACCTGGAAGACGTGGTCACCAAGGCCACGCTGGCCGACGCCTTCCTGATCGCGCTCAAGCGCGTGGGTGCGACCGTGACGCGCACCGACACGGGCGCCTGAGACTACCATGGACCGCATTCCCATTCTGAAGATGGGTGACCTGCTCCTGGTCACCATCCAGGTCGACATGCACGACCGGCTGGCCATGACGCTGCAGGACGACCTCACGGGGCGCATCGTCAAGGACCGCGCCCGCGGCGTGCTGATCGACATCTCGGCGCTGGACATCGTCGACTCGTTCATCGGGCGCATGATCAGCAACACCGCGGCGATGGCGCGCGTGCTCGATGCGCGCACGGTGCTGGTCGGCATGCAGCCGGCCGTCGCCATCACGCTGGTGGAACTGGGACTGACGCTGCACGGCGTGCAGACGGCACTGAACGTGGAAAAAGGGGTCGCCCTTCTTCAACGGCAGACGGACTAACTACTTCGACAGGCGGCTTCCTTGAGCAATAACGACGTCGACGCGCTGGTGCTGCCGATCCGGTCCGACGAGGACGTGGTGCGGCTGCGCCAGTCCGTGCGCGAACACATGATCGCCGCCGGCTTCAGCCTGATCGATCAGACTAAGATGATCACGGCCGCCAGCGAGCTGGCCCGCAACACGCTGCGCTACGGCGGCGGTGGCGAGGCCCACATGCTGAAACTGACCAACGGCATGCGCCGCGGCCTCAGCCTCGCCTTCATCGACCATGGTCCCGGCATCGACGACCTGAAACAGGCGCTGACCGATGGCTTCACGACCGGCGGCGGCATGGGCCTCGGCCTGTCCGGCGCAAAGCGGCTGGCCGACGAATTTGAAATCGAATCCTCCCCCGGCAACGGCACCACAGTAAAGATCTGCAAATGGAAACCGTTCTAGCCTTCGATGGCCGGCAAACCTGCCATACGCTGGGCGATGCGAGTCAGATCGGCTCCGTGCGCCGCGCGGCGGCCGACCTGTGCGTCCGCCTCGGCTTCGACGCGACCGATGGGGGCGAGGTCGCCATCGCCGTCAGCGAGGCCGCGACCAATATCCTGAAGCACGCCGGCCACGGCAAAATCCTGCTGCGGCCCTTGCGTGCGGGCGCCGCCGCGGGGGTGGAAATCCTGGCGCTGGACAGTGGTCCAGGTATCGCCAACATGGGCGCCAGTATGGCCGACGGCACCTCCACGGCTGGCAGCTACGGTGTCGGCATGGGCGCCATGCGACGGCTCGCCGGCGAATTCGATATCTACAGCGCGCCCGGCAAGGGCACGGTCGTCATGATGGCGCTGTGGCAGAGCGGCGTGGCGCGGGCCGAACGGTCGCTGCACTGCGGCGCCGTGTGCCTGCCGATGCCGGGCGAGGACATCGCCGGCGACAGCTGGGCGCTTGCCACCGACCCGACCAGCGCCACCGTGATGGTGGCCGACGGCCTCGGTCACGGGCCGCTCGCCGCCGAAGCCTCGGAACTGGCGTGCAGCGTGGCCATGCGTACGCCCGAACAGCCCGCCGGCGTGGTCCTGGAAGACGCCCACGCCGCATTGCGCCCCACCCGTGGCGCCGCGGCGGCCGCCGTGCGCATCGACATGTTGCGCGATACGCTGGGATTCGCCGGCGTCGGCAATATCAGCGCGCACCTGATCCAGGGCGAGCAGCGACGCCAGCTCGTCTCGCACAACGGCATCGTGGGAAGCAATATGCGCAAGGTGCAGGAATTTCCCGCCCCGTGGCACAGTGACAGCATGCTGATACTGCATTCCGACGGCCTGGGATCGCGCTGGGACCTGGACAGTTATCCGGGCCTCGTCCACTGCCACCCGGCGGTGATCGCCGGCGTGCTGTACCGCGACTTCACGCGCGGCCGCGACGACGTCACGGTGCTGGTGCTGCGCGACCGCCAGGGGTGGACAGCATGAGCCTGCGCATTCTCAGCCTGTTCGTACGGGAGGAGATGGACGTGGTGGCGTCGCGCCAGCGCGCGCGCCAGATTGCGCTGCTGTGCGGGTTCGGCAACCAGGACCAGGCGCGCATCGCAACGGCCGTGTCGGAACTGGCGCGCAACGTTTACAGCTATGCGAACACGGGCCGCGTGGAGTTTTCCATCGAAGGCGAAACGGTGCCGCAACTGCTGGTGATCCGCATCGAGGACAAGGGTCCCGGCATCGGCGACCTCGACCTGATCCTGTCCGGGCGCTATCAGTCGCGCACCGGCATGGGCATGGGCATCCTCGGCGCGCGCCGGCTGATGGACCAGTTCGATATTCGCACGGCAGCGGGGGAAGGCACCGCCATCACGCTGAAAAAACTGCTGCCGCAGGACGCACCGCTGGTGACGCCGAAGGCGGTCGGCGCCATGGGCGCACAGCTGGCCGACATGTCGGCCAACGTGACGATGGGCGAGATGCAGCAGCAGAACCGCGAGCTGCTGGCGACATTGTCGGAACTGAAGACCCGCCAGGACGAACTGATGCAGCTGACCCGCGAGCTCGAAGACACCAACCGCGGCGTCGTGGCTCTGTACGCGGAGCTGGACGAAAAGGCCGACCACCTGCGCCGCGCCGACGAGATGAAGACGCGCTTCCTGTCGAACATGAGCCACGAATTCCGGACGCCGCTCAGCTCCATCCGCGCACTGTCTCGCCTGTTGCTGGAACGGGTCGATGGCGATCTGACGACGGAGCAGGAAAAGCAGGTGCGCTTCATCCTGAAGGGTGCCGAGTCGCTGACGGAGCTGGTGGACGACTTGCTGGACCTCGCGAAGATCGAAGCGGGCAAGATCGACGTGCGCCCGGTCACATTCGAGGTGGGCGAGATGTTCTCCGCGCTGCGCGGCATGCTGCGCCCGCTGCTGGTCAGCACAAAGGTCGAGCTGCTGTTCGATGAGCCGGAACAGCCGATCACGATGCTGACGGACGAGGCGAAGCTGTCTCAGATCCTGCGCAACTTCATCTCGAACGCGCTGAAGTTCACGGAAAACGGCCACGTGAAGGTGAGCGCCACGCTGCTGGCGCGCAGCGACAGCGTGCGCTTCGACGTCGAGGACACGGGCATCGGCATCGCCGAGGAACACCAGCACATCGTCTTCGAGGAATTCTCCCAGGTCGAGAACCGCCTGCAGCACAAGGCCAAGGGCACGGGCCTGGGCCTGCCGCTGTGCCGTCGGCTGGCCGCGCTGCTGGGCGGCTCGGTCAGTTTGCGCAGCACGCCGGGTCAGGGCTCCACGTTCTCGGCCACGATTCCGGTCGCCTACGACGCGATGCCCGATCCGCTGACGTTCCGCGCATCGCTGGCGCAGGACGACACCACCGGCATCCCCGTGCTGGTGGTCGAGGACGACCGCTCGACGATGCTGCTGTACCGCAGCTTCTTCCGCAACACGCCATATCGCGCGGTCTGTGCGCGCAGCATCTGGGAAGCGGAACAGGCATGGATGGCGCAGCCGCCGGCTGCCGTCGTTCTCGACCTGTATCTGCATGGCGAGGACAGCTGGCGCTGGCTGGCGCAAACCAAGAACGACGAGCGGCGCAAGCACGTCCCCGTCATCATCGCATCGGAGGTGGCCGACCGGCAGAAGGCTTTCTCGCTGGGGGCGGAAGCCTATATGGCGAAACCGGTCGTGCGCGACGAACTACTGGCGCAATTGAACGCATTGTGTCATGTACACTAGAGGCATCATGAAGGTATCTCCGCACCAATCCCTGATTCTCAATGTCGACGACACCGATGCCGCGCGCTACGCCAAGACGCGTATCCTGCAGCGCGCCGGTTTCAACGTTATCGAGGCAGGGAGCGGCACAGAGGCGCTGGAAAAGGCGCTTGCCGAGGGGCCGGACCTTGTCCTGCTGGACACCAAACTGCCCGACATCAATGGTTTCGAGGTCTGCCGCCGGCTGAAGCAGGACCCGCACACGGCCATGGTGCTGGTGCTGCAGACGTCCGCTTCCTATCTGGCGTCGCCCGACAAGGTGCGGGCGCTGGACAGCGGTGCCGACAACTACCTCTTCGAGCCGATCGAGCCCGACGAACTGGTCGCCAACGTGCGCGCGCTGCTGCGCCTGGGCCGCGTCGAGCGCGAGCTGCGCGACATGGACCGCCGCAAGGACGAATTCCTGGCCATCCTCGCGCACGAGCTGCGCAATCCGCTGGGACCGATCCGCAACGCCGTCGAGCTGCTGCGCAGCCTCGATCCGCACGTCTCGGCGGCCCAGGAGAACGCGCGCCGCGTCATTTTGCGCCAGACCGACCACATGGTACGCCTGGTGGACGACCTGCTGGACGTGTCGCGCATCTCGCAGGGAAAAATTGCGCTGCGCCGCACGCCTGTCGAACTGCGCACCCTGTTGCACACAGCTGTGGAAACGGCCGAGCCGAACGTCAGCATCCGCAAGCACAACCTGACGGTGACGCTGCCCGACCATGACATCTGGGTCGACGGCGACAGCGTCCGCCTGGCGCAGATCGTCGGCAACCTCCTGAACAACGCCGCCAAATTCACGCCACCCGGGGCCGTATCGCGCTGGCTGTCTCTGAGGAAGACGGCAACGCCGTCATCCGCGTGACGGATAACGGCATCGGCATCGATCCGGAACATGCCGCCTCGATCTTCGACCTGTTCGCGCAAGCCGGCCACTCGCCCGACCGCGTGCAGGACGGCCTTGGCATCGGCCTCTCGCTGGTGCGTACGCTCGTCAACCTGCACGGCGGCGACGTGCGGGCGAGCAGCGGCGGCCTTGACCAGGGTGCGACCTTCGAGGTGCGCCTGCCCGTTCTGCACGGCACGCCGCAAACCGCTGGCGCCAGTGCCGCGGCGGAGCCGGAGCGCCCGGCCGACACTTACCGCATCCTTGTGGTCGACGACAATATGGACTCAGCCGAAATCGTCTGCGCGCTGCTGCAGTTCGCAGGACACGAGGTGCACATGGCCCATGATGGCGCCGGCGCCATCGCGGCCGCGCTGCAACTGGCGCCTGACGTCATCTTCCTCGACATCGGCCTGCCGGACATGAGCGGCGTCGAAGTGGCCGAGGCGATGCGCCGCCACCCGCGCCTGGAAAAGACGGTCCTTGTGGCACTGACCGGCTACGGCCAGGACAAGGACCGCACCGGCGCCATGGCCGCCGGCTTCAACCGCCATCTGACGAAACCCGTCAACATGGAAACGCTGAACGAGACCGTGCGCACGCTGATGCAGCGGTAATACCGGCCACGCAGCCTGGCGGCAGGCGTGGTTCCGTGCGCCCGCAGCGGTTCCCGTCGCCGACGTTTGCCTCCCGCCCGCGCGCTCCTGCGCTAGAATGCCCCCGGTCTTTGTCATGAACGGCGGCGCTGGCGCTGCCATATTTCCGATCACAATGCGCAAACTTCATCTCAAGCTGCCCGGCGCCTGCCTGGCCGCTGCCCTGCTCCTCCCCGCACTGCCCGCAGCCGCCGCCACACCGATCACTCTCGACCAGGCCATGGCCAATCCCGACTGGATCGGCACGCCCGTCGAATCGGCGTGGTGGAGCTGGGACAGCAAGACGGCCTACTACAAGCAGAAGCGGGTCGGCTCGCCGCTGCGCGATACCTTCGTTGCCGGAGGGACGCCGCGCAAGGTCGGCGACGCCGAACTGGGGACCATCGATGCGCCCAACCTCGTCTACAACCGCGACCGCACGCGCGCCGTCATGGTACGCAATGGCGACCTGTTCGAGCGCGACCTGAAAACGGGCGTTCTGACGCAAATCTCCCGCAACACGACGCCCGCCAGCAACCCGCAATACGCCAGCGACGGCCGCTCCGTGCAGTTCCGCGTCGGCCACGACTGGTTCAGCTGGAACCGCGCCGAGCGCCTCGTCGCCCCCGTCGCACTGCCGCGGGCAATGAAGGATCCCGCTGCGGAATCGGACGAGGACTACCTGCGTGCCATGCAGCTGCGCCTGATCGCAACGCTGAAACGGCAGAAGGAAGACCGCGACGCCGGCCGCGCCCAGACGGAGGCGGAACGCCGCGCCGATCCAACGCGCGCGCCGACGCCGATCTACCTGGGCGAGAAGATCGTCATCGACGCCAGCGCACTGTCGCCGGACGGCCGCTGGCTGGTGCTGGCGACGTCGCCGAAACCGGCGGACAACGGCCGCGTGGGCAAGCTGCCGCGCTATGTGACGGAATCGGGCTACGAGGAATTCGACGACCAGCGCACCCGCGTGGGCCGCAACCTGCCGCTGGCGCAGACGTTCAGGCTGATCGACCTGCGCACGGGCCAGCTGCGCGATATCCCGCTGGATGCACTGCCGGGCATCGGCACCGATCCGCTGGCAGCCATGCGCGCGGCGCGCAAGCTGGACCCCGTCAAGGGCAACCGCGCCGTACGCCTGGACGACGACGAGGGCAACGGCATTGCCTGGAGCGGCGACGGTGCGCAGGTGGCGCTGTCGATCCGCGCCGTCGACAACAAGGACCGCTGGATCGCCACCGTCGACCTGGCCGCGGCGCGCCTGAAACCGCTGCACCGCCTGACGAACAATGCGTGGATCAACAACAGCTACAACGAATTCGGCTGGCTGCCGGACAACCGCACGCTGTGGTTCCTGTCCGAGGAATCGGGTTACTCGCACCTGTACACGCTGGGCGCCGATGGCCGCCAGCGCGCGCTCACGAGCGGCAAATGGGAGGCCACGCAAGTCAGCTGGAACAGCGACGGGACGGCCGCATGGGTCATGTGCAACCGCAAGACGCCAGGGCAGTACGAAGTGTGTGCCGTGTCGCCGAAAGACGGCAGCGTGCGCGAGGTCACCCAGCTGGGCGGCGGCGTGGAGGAGTTCACGCTGTCGCCGGACCAGCGCCGGCTGCTGGTGCGGTGGTCGTCGTCGTACGTGCCGCCCCAGGTGGCGATGGTGCCGGCCGCCGGCGGCGCAGCCGTCAAGTTGACCGATACCCGCAGCCTCGAATTCAAGGCGCGTGAGTGGATCATGCCGCAGTTCGTTGCCGTGCCGTCGACGCACGGTGCGCAGCCCGTGTGGGCGAAGTTGTACCGCCCGACGACGCTGGAGCCGGGCAGGAAGTATCCCGTCGTGATGTTCGTCCATGGCGCCGGCTATCTGCAGAACGTGAGCCATCGCTGGTCGAACTATTTCCGCGAGCAGATGTTCCACAACCTGCTGGTCGAGAAAGGCTACATCGTGCTGGACATGGACTACCGCGCGTCGAAGGGCTATGGCCGCGACTGGCGCACGGCGATCTACCGGCAGATGGGCCACCCGGAGCTGGAGGACTACGTCGACGGCGCGAAGTGGATGGCGGCGAACCAGCAGGGCGACATCGACCGCGTGGGGATCTACGGCGGCAGCTATGGCGGCTTCATGACGTTCATGGCGCTGATGCGCGAACCGGAGCTGTTCAAGGCCGGCGCCGCGCTGCGCCCCGTTTCCGACTGGACGTCGTATAACCACGGCTACACGGCCAATATCCTGAACACGCCGGACATCGATCCGGAGGCGTACAAGGTGTCGTCGCCGATCGAATACGCCGACCGCCTGAAAGGCCACCTGCTGATCGCGCACGGCATGGTGGACGACAACGTGTTCTACCAGGACTCGGTGCGCATGGCGCAGCGCCTGATCGAACTGAAGAAGGATCACTGGGAACTGGCCAGCTATCCGCTCGAGCGCCACGCCTACACCCAGCCGGAGAGCTGGTACGACCAGTACCGGCGGATCTACCAGCTGTTCGAGCGTACGCTGAAGTAAGAAGCGAGGACGGGCATCATGCGAATGGTGCCCTTCCCCGAAATCACTCCCCCAGCAGTTCCAGCAACGTCAGCGCCACCACCTTCGTCGCCCGCCGCAAATCCTCCAGCAGCAGCTTCTCGTCGGCCTTCTTGGCATTCGATTCCGGCACCGTCCGCGGACCGGCACCATACAGCACGGCCGGTATCCCCTTCTCGCCATACAGCCGCGCATCGGCATACAGCGGCGTACCGACGGCGGGAACGGCTTCGTCCAGCACGGCCTGCGCATGCTTCTGCAGCGCGGCCACCAGCTTTTCGGACCCCGGCAACGGGCGCAGCGCGTGCGACAGCAACAGGCGCCGGATCTCGATGCGGATGCCCGGCGCGTCCCGCACCGCATCCTCGATCAGCTTGCGCACCTGCGCTTCCACGGCGACGGGGTCCTCTTCCGGAATCATGCGGCGGTCCATCTTCATGACAACCTTGCCCGGCACGACGTTCGTGTTGGTGCCGCCATCGATGCGGCCCACCAGCATGGTCGGCGAGTCGATGCCTGGCACTTTCGACCTGATCTTCTTCAGCTCGGGCAGCTGGCCGTAGATCGCGTTCAGGATCCTGGTCGCCGCCTGCAGCGCATCGACACCCGTTTCCGGCATCGCGCCGTGGCCGGACTTGCCGTGCACGGTGATTTCCAGCTGCAGGCAGGCATTGTGGGCGGTAACGATGTTGTACGAAAAGCCGGCGGCAATGACCATGTCCGGCTTCGTCAGGCCCTGTTCCAGCAGCCAGCCCGGTCCCAGCAGGCCGCCGAATTCCTCGTCATAGGTGAAGTGGAGTTCGACACCGCCCTTCAATGGCACGCCCAGCGCCTCCAGGGCGCGCGTGGCGAAGATGTACGTGGCGAAGTCGCTTTTCGACACGGCGGCCGCGCGGCCATAGATGTAGCCGCCCTCGATCA
Organism: Pseudoduganella plicata; assembly: GCF_004421005.1. Taxonomy (NCBI): domain Bacteria; kingdom Pseudomonadati; phylum Pseudomonadota; class Betaproteobacteria; order Burkholderiales; family Oxalobacteraceae; genus Pseudoduganella; species Pseudoduganella plicata. The sequence continues at coordinate 4,863,335 of NZ_CP038026.1, read as the reverse complement.
CACCGCCGTAGGGCGGATGTGTCCAGTTCTCGCCTGGCGGCACCACGTCGCCGTGGGCGTTCAGCGCCACCGTCGGCCCGCCATCGGCATACGGGCGACGCACGATCAGATTGGTGATGCTCTGCATCCCATAGTCGCGCACCAGCCCTTCCGGCACCGCGTGCTTTTCCGCCTGCCAGCCGAAGGCTTCGACGAGTTGCGCGACCGTGTCGGCGTGCGGCGCGTTGTTGCCGGGCGGGGTGTCGGTGGGTACGCGCAGCACCTGCTGCAGGAACGCCACCTCCTCGTCGAAGTGGCTGTCGATCCATGCATTGATCCGTTCGGTCCGTTCTTGTGCGTTCATGTCATTTTGCTCCGGCCGCGAACCACGCGGCGATGGTGGCGCGTTCCGCGTCCGTCATATTGGTGAGGTTCCCGATCGGCATGGCCTTCAGCTCGACGACCTGCTGGTGGATCTGCGCGGCGCGCTGGTGAACCTGGTCGGGCGTATCGAACGCGATGCCGGCGGGCGCCGTGGCAAAGCCGGGCTGCGTGGGTTTGGCCGAGTGGCACGACAGGCAGCGCTCGTGCATGATGGCGCGCACCTGCGCGAACTGCGCGGCCGGATCGGCGGCAGCCGCGGTAGCGGCGGGACGCGGCGGCGCAATGGCGACTGCGACGGCAAGCAGCAGTGCCACGCCGATGGCGGGATAACGCCATTCGATCCGGCCCTTGTGGCGCAGGTTGAAGAAGTGGCGGATAAAGACGCCGGCCGCCATGATGAACGCCAGCACCAGCCAGGCGTGGGCGTGCTGGTACGTCATCGCATAATGGTTGCTGATCATGATGAACAGCACCGGCAACGTGAAGTAGTTATTGTGGACGGAGCGCTGCTTGGCGCGGAGGCCATGGATCGGGTCCGGCTTGCCGCCCGCCTGCATCGCGGCCACCATCTTGCGCTGGCCGGGAATGATCAGCATCGCCACGTTCGCCACCATGATCGTGCCGATCATCGCGCCCACGTGGATGTACGCCGCGCGCCCGGAGAGCAGGTGTGTCAGCGCCCACGCCGCGGCCACCAGCAGCGCGAAGACGACGATGCCGAACCACAGGTCGTGCTTGCCCAGCGGCGAGCGGCACAGCAGGTCGTAGACGATCCAGCCGGCGACGAGGAAGCCCAGGCCGATGCCGACGGACTGCATTGCCGTGAGATCGGCCACGGAGCGGTCGATCATCATTGCCTGCGCATTGAAGTAGTAAGCGATCGTCAGCAGCGCGAACCCGGACAGCCAGGTGGAATAGGCTTCCCATTTGAACCAGTGCAGTTCCTTCGGCAGTTCGGCCGGCGCGACGAGGTATTTCTGCGGGTTGTAGAAGCCGCCGCCGTGCACCGCCCACAGCTCGCCCATCACGCCCTTCTTTGCCAGGTCCGACCCAGGCGCGGGCGGACGGATCGAGTTGTCCAGCCAGACAAAATAGAACGACGCGCCGATCCAGGCGATGCCGGTAATGATGTGCAGCCAGCGCACGAGGAGGTTGAGCCATTCGAGGCCATACGGGATCAGGTAGCCGAAGACTTCCATGTAAATCCTTTATTCGCAAGGTGGACCGGCTGGGACGGCCATAGCAATGGCAGTGTACAGAAGATAACGCCGCCGGGTTACGTCCACATGAATCTTCGCGTATATTCCACATATTCACGCTCATATAGAACAGCCGATGTCCGCCCTGCCGCAACACCTCGACCTGCACCTGATCCGCATCCTGTACCTGCTGCTGGTCGAGAAAAACGTGTCGCGCGTGGCGCTCAAACTGAATCAGCCGCAGCCCTCGATCTCGGCCTCGCTGCGCAAGCTGCGCGAGCTGACGGGCGACCCGCTGCTGGTGCGCGGCGCCCGCGGCATGGTACCCACGCAGCATGGCGAAAGCCTCCTCGAACCGGCCAAGCGCATTCTGGAAGAGACGGAGAACCTGTTCGTCAGGAAGACGCCTTTCGTGCCGCAGGAGGAGGCGCGCACTTTCCATATCGCCGCCCCCGACTATCTGGACAGCCAGTTCCTGCCGAACGTCGTGGCCCTGCTGCGCCGCGGCTCGCCGCGAAGCCGCGTCGTCATCCACAACCTCGGGCCGGGCATCGATTATGTCCGCCTGTTGTCGGACGGCGACATGGACCTCGTCATCGCCAACTGGGATGAGCCGCCGCAGCACCTTCACATCTCCAGGCTGTTTGAAGATCCGATCATCTGCGCGATGCATGCCGCCAGTCCGTATGCGAAGCGCACCGCCAGCGATGCGATGACGCTGCACGACTACCTGGCGCTGCCGCACGTGGCGCCGTCGCAGCTCGTGCCCGGCTATGGTGGTGTGATCGATGCCTTCCTGGAGCGCCAGAACCTGCGCCGCAACGTGGCGGTGGAGTCGGCATATTTCGGCCTGATCCCATACATGCTGACGCAGACGGACCTCGTGCTAACGACGGGCCGCCAGTTCCTGCGCTTCTACGAGAAGACGCTGCCTTTGAAAACCTTCACCGTGCCCGTCAAGTTCCCGCCGATGCGGTTCTACCAGCTGTGGCATGAGCGGGTGCATCAGGCGCCCGAGCATAAATGGCTGCGGGACCAGGTGACGGCGGCGGCGAAGGGATTGGGCGCCGGCTGAGCGCCTACTTGCGCCCCTTGCGCGACTTCACCCGCAAGTGCGCCGGCAGTTTGCTCTTGCGCCATGTGGCAGGGTTGCCGCAGTCGCAGGTGACCAGATCGAGCGGGTTGCACACGTCGCACACGTCGACGTGGCACTCGCCGCGCTGCCGGCGCAGCAGCGTGTCGGCGTAGGCGGCACGCTGGTGTACCTCGCCGCAACCGGCCGCCGGCGGCGCAGCAAGCCAATGCCCTTCCCCGCGCATAACGCCCAATGACACGCCTGCCATAGGCCGAGCAGCTTGCGCCGCCGGTGAGCGCCCGCGTGGCACAGGCAAACCCCTTGTAGGGCGATACAAAACGGCGATACAGCCAGATTGCCGCCGACAGTACATGCTTCATCAGTTCTCCCGGATACGTCCTATATCATACCGTCGAGCCACCGGCCGCCGACTGGCGCTATCATCGCCATTCACCATGGGATGCCTGCGATGACACTCTCCGACCTGAATACCTGTTCCCTGCCCGCCTTCGTGGACGCGCTGCGCGGCATTTACGAACACTCGCCGTGGATTCCCGAGCGCGCCGCGGCGCAGCGGCCGTTCGCCACCGTCACGGCCTTGAAACAGGCCTTGCAGGCGGCGGTGACGCAGGCGTCGACGGACGAGCAGCTCGGCCTGATCCGCGCCCACCCTGAGCTGGCCGGCAAGGCGGCCGTCGCGGGCGAGCTGACGGCCGAATCGACGGGCGAGCAGGCCGCCTCGGGCCTGAACCTGTGCAGCCCCGAGGAGTTCGCGACGCTGCACCGCCTGAACGCAGACTACAACGCGAAATTCGGCTTCCCGTTCATCCTGGCCGTCAAGGGGCCGACGGGCAAGGGCCTGAGCCGCCAGGCGGTCATCGCCACGTTCGCGCGGCGGTTGAAGAACGGCCGCGATGCCGAACTCGCCGAGAGCCTGCGGCAGATCCACCGGATCGCCGAAATCCGCCTGAACGACCTGCTGGCTGTGCGGCTGGCCTACGGCCCGCGCATCATGGACTGGGCCGAAACGCTGGCGCAGTTCAGCGACGATGCCGATGGCCTGACCTGCGCCTACCTGACCGCCGCGCACCGCCAGACGGCCGCGCAACTGGCCGACTGGATGCGCGCGGCCGGCATGGACGTGACGATCGATGCGGTCGGCAATGTCGTGGGACGTTACCTGTCCAATGCGCCGGACGCGAAGACGCTGATCACGGGGTCGCACTACGACACGGTGCGCAACGGCGGCAAGTACGACGGCCGCCTGGGCATCCTGCTGCCGCTGGCGCTCGTGCACGAGCTGCACGCGCGTGGCGAAAAGCTGCCGTACCACGTGGAGGTCATCGGCTTCGCGGAGGAAGAAGGCGTGCGCTTTCGCAGTACGTTCCTGGGCAGTAATGCCATCACGGGCCGCTTCGACATGGCACTGCTGGACGCCACGGACGCGGACGGCGTCACGATGCGCGCGGCGCTGGCGGCTGCGGGCCACGATCCGGCCGCCATTCCCGCCGTCGCGCGCCATGCCGGCGACGTGCTGGCCTTTGTCGAAGTGCACATCGAGCAGGGCCCGGTGCTGCTGGAGCGCGGCTTGCCGCTGGGCGTCGTCACGGCGATTGCGGGCAGCTCGCGTTATCTCGTCGACCTGACGGGCCTTGCCAGCCATGCCGGCACGACGCCGATGACGATGCGCCAGGACGCCGCCGCGGCGGCGGCCGAAATCGTGCTGCTGGTGGAAGAACGGTGCAGTCGCTTCCCCGCCCTGGTCGGCACCGTCGGCCAGCTGCAGGTGCCGAACGGCTCCGTCAACGTGATCCCCGGCGCGTGCCGCCTGTCGCTCGACATCCGGGCGGCCGACGATGCCGTGCGCATGGCGGCAGTGGACGACATCCTGCGCGGCATCGAAGCGATCTGTGCACGGCGCCGCATCGACTTCGCCGCCGAAAGAATCGTCGAGGCTTGCGCCGCGCCGTGCGCGCCGTGGCTGATGGACCGGCTGGGCGATGCGATCGAGCGCCAGGGCCTGCGGCGCTTCGACCTGCTGTCCGGCGCCGGCCACGATGCGATGGCGATGGCGGCGCTGACCGACATGGCCATGCTGTTTGCCCGCTGCGGCAATGGCGGCATCAGCCACAATCCGCTGGAGACGATGACGGCGGACGATGCCGACCTGGCGGCTTGCGTACTGCTGGACTTCCTGCGCGGGCTACCACCGCGATAACGCGTCAGCCGTTCGCCACGACAAGGTGCACGCCAAGCAGCAGCAGTACCAGCAGCAGGCAGCGGCGAAACGTCTCCGGCTTCAGCCGCCGGCGCAGGCGCTGCCCCAGCAGCATGCCGGCCACCGCAGGCAGTTGGGCCAGGAACGACACGCCGGCGGCCGCAGGCTGCCAGGCGTCGTGCGCCGCCAGCACGACGGCCAGCGCCAGGGTCGAGACGACAAACGACAGCCCCATCGCCTGCACCAGCTCCTCCTTGTCCAGCCGCAGCGCCTGCAGATAAGGCACCGCTGGCAGGACGAATACGCCGGTGGCGGCCGTCAGCACCCCCGTCGCGCCACCGACCACAGGCGCCAGCCAGTGCGGGCTGTCGTCCGCCAGCCGCCACTCCCATGAGCTCAGGCCCAGCAAGCCATACAGCACCAGCGCCAGCCCCAGCACCATGCCGCCGCCCTGAGTCTGCAGCATCACGGCGCCGCCCACCAACGTACCGAGACAGATGCCCGCCATCATGCCGCGCAGGCGCTGCCACAACGGATACAGCGGCGGGCCCGACAGCATCTGCCAACCGTTCGTCAGCAACGAAGGCATGACAAGCAGCGCGGCGGCTTCCATCGGCGCCATGACAAGGCTCAGCAGCGCTACGGCGACGGTGGGCAGGCCCATGCCGGTCGTGCCTTTCACCAGGCCGGCCAGCAGAAAGACCACGGCGATGTAAATAATGTGCGTTCCGGTGTAGGTGTCCATGGCCGCAGTGTGCCAGCCGCTTGCGGTGCCGCAAATGTGGAATATACTTTCGCAGCCTTCGCTCCAGACGAAGGCTGGAGAAAGCATGCGATTCGACCTGACCGACCTGAAACTGTTCCTGCGCGTGATCGACAGCGGCAGCATCACCGCCGGCGCCGCCCATGCGCACCTTGCCCTGGCTTCGGCGAGCGCCCGCATCCGTGGCATGGAGGAGGCATTGGGCGTGCCGCTGCTGGTGCGTGGCCGGCGCGGCGTGGAGCCGACCGAAGCGGGCCGCACCCTGCTGCATCACGCGCGGCAGATCACGCAGCAGATGGAACGGATGCGCGCCGACCTGGGCGAATACGCCACGGGGCTCAAGGGACATATTCGCCTGCTGTCGAATACGTCGGCGCTGACGGAGTTCCTGCCCGACAAACTGGCGACGTTCATGGCGGAGCACCCGCACGTCAACGTCGACCTGGAGGAACGGCTCAGCACCGATATCGTCGAGGCGATGCGCGACCAGCTGGCGGACGTCGGCATCGTCACGGATGCCGTGGACAGCTCGGGGCTGGAGACGCGGCTGTTCAAGGAGGACCGCCTGGTGCTGGCCCTGGGACTGGCGCATCCGCTGGCGAAAGGGCTGCGGCGCAATGCCGTGCTGCCGTTTTCCGCCTGCGTGGAATATGACTTCATCGGCCTCGCGGGGGACAGCGCCCTGCAGCAGTATATCGGCGAACAGGGGTCTCGGCTCGGCCATCGGCTGCGCTACCGCGTGCGGCTGCGCAGCTTCGACGCGATCTGCCGCATGGTCGCCAGCGGCGCCGGGCTGGCGGTGCTGCCCGAGTCGGCGGTCGTGCGCTCGCGCGACGCGGCCAACCTGAAAGTGGTGAGGCTGGCCGATCCCTGGGCGCGGCGGCGGCTGTTGCTGTGCATGCGCAGCTATGCCGAGTTGCCGGGGTATGCGCGGGAGCTGGTGGATGTGCTGGCGGCGCCGGTTTGACTCCCGATCAAACCACGCGGGCGCACTCCAGCATCGCATGCAGCAGCACATTGCAGCCCGCCTCCAGGTGCTCCGGCTTTGCATCCTCGATCTCGTTGTGGCTGATGCCGTCCTTGCACGGCACGAAGATCATGCCCGACGGCGCCAGCCGGGCGGCGTAGATCGCATCGTGGCCCGCGCCCGAAACGACGTCCATTGTCGGATAGCCCAGCTTTGCGGTGGCGCTGCGCACGGCGCCGACGACGTCGGGATGGAACGGGCATGGCGGATAGTACGACACCCGTTCCAGTTCGATTTTCAGACCCGTCTCGGCGGCCGTCCTGTCGACAAACGCCACGATCTCCTCGTGCATCGTGTTCAGCAGCTGTTCGTTCACGTTGCGCAGGTCGATGCTGAACTTGACCTGCCCGGGGATGACGTTGCGGCTGTTGGGGAACACCTGCATCATGCCCACGGTGCCGCGGCCGTACGGCGGGTAACGGTTGGCGATGGCGACCACTTCCGGAATGATGCGCGCGGCGGCCTGCATCGCGTCCCTGCGCAGATGCATCGGCGTCGGTCCCGCGTGCGCTTCCATGCCCGTTACCGTGCAGTCGTACCACGACAACCCCATCACGGCGGGTACGACCCCGATCACCTTGTCCGCATCTTCCAGCACGGGGCCTTGCTCGATGTGCGTCTCGAAGTACGCGCCGATGGGATGATCGCCCGGCACCTGCTCGCCCTTGTAGCCGATGCGCTCCAGTTCCTCGCCGACAGTGCGGCCTTCGGTGTCCTTTGCCGCGTACGCGTGCTCCAGCGTGAACGCGCCACAGAAGACGCCGGAACCCATCATCACCGGCACGAACCGCGAGCCTTCTTCATTGGTCCAGAAGGCCACCTCGATCGGTGCCTCCGTCCGGATCCCATGGTCGTTCAGCGTGCGCACCACTTCCAGGCCCGCCAGCACGCCGTAATTGCCGTCGAACTTGCCGCCCGTTGGCTGCGTATCGATATGGCTGCCCGTCATTACCGGCGGCAGCGCGTGGTTGGTACCCTCGCGGCGCATGAAGACATTGCCGATGCGGTCGATCGTGATGCTCATGCCGGCCGCCTTGCCCCAGCCGACCACGAGGTCGCGGCCCTGCCGGTCCAGGTCCGTCAACGCCAGCCGCTTGACGCCGCCCTTCTCCGTCGCGCCGATTTGCGCCAGTTCCATCAGCGCATCCCACAGGCGTTTGCCATTGATTCGCAGATGCGTTATTGCGTCGCTCATATCGTTCATGGTGTTTTCCTTTCAGCGCGCCGAGACCGGCGCAAACGCGGGACGGTCGATATGACGGCCCGCCCCTTCCACGGCCATCAGTTCGCCCCGATGGAATACCAGCTTGCCGGCGGCGACCGTTGTGCTGGGAATGCCCTTGACCGTGCGCCCTTCGAATACGTTGAAACCGCCTTTCGCATGCTGCGTGGCCGCCGAGATGGTGCGCGTGCCTTCGGGGTCCCAGACCACGAGATCCGCATCCGCCCCGGGGGCGATCACGCCTTTGCGCGGGTAGATGTTGAAGATCTGCGCGGCGTTGGTGGAGGTGACGCGGACGAACTCCGAAGGCGTCAGCAGTCCCTTGTTGACGCCTTCGTCCCAGATCACGGCCATGCGTTCCTCGACGCCGCCGCAGCCGTTCGGAATTTTCGAGAAGTCGTCGCGTCCCGCCGCTTTCTGCTCGCCGCAGAAGGTGCAGTGATCCGTTGCCGTCGTGTGCAGATTACCGCCCTGCAGGCCCTGCCACAGCGCGCGCTGGTGCTCCTTGCCGCGAAACGGCGGACTCATCACGTGCGCCGCGGCGTAATCGAAGTCTGGGTGCTGGTAGACGCTGTCGTCGATCAGCAGGTGGCCGGCCAGCGCTTCGCCGTACACGCGCTGGCCCGTCGCGCGGGCACGCGTGATCGCATCGAGCGACTCCTTGCACGAGACGTGCACGATATACAGCGGTGTATGCAGCACATTGGCAATGGCAATCGCCCGGTTGGCGGCCTCCGCTTCCACGGCGGGAGGGCGCGACAGCGGATGCGATGACGGTCCCGTCAGCCCCTGCTTCAGCAAATCCTGCTGCAGCTGGTAGACCAGCTCCCCGTTCTCCGCGTGCACCGTCGGGATGGCGCCCAGCTCGAGCGCGCGGCGGAAGCTTTTGACGAGCGTCTCGTCGTCCGCCATGATCGCGTTCTTGTAGGCCATGAAGTGCTTGAAGCTGTTGACGCCGTGCTTGTGTACCAGCTCGCCCATCTCTTCGCGCACCAGGTCGGACCACCACGTGATCGCCACGTGGAACGAGTAGTCGCCGGCCGACTTCGCGGCCCAGCCACGCCACTGGTGATAGGCCTCGAGCAGGGACTGCTGCGGCGCGGGGATGACGAAGTCGATGATCGTCGTCGTACCGCCGGCCAGGCCAGCTGCCGTGCCGGTATAGAAATCGTCCGCCGTCACCGTTCCCATGAACGGCAGGTTCATGTGCGTGTGCGGATCGATCCCGCCCGGCAGCACATACTGGCCGGTCGCGTCGATCGCCTGCGCGCCCGCAGGCGCTTCCAGGTGCTCGCCCACGGCGACGATCCTGTCGCCGTCGCACAGCACGTCGGCATGGAAGGCGCGGTCCGCGTTGACCACGGTACCGCCGCGAATGATGATAGTCATGGCATCTCTCGTTTCATAATCAGGATTGAGCTGCCGGCGCGAGCGCCGGAACCGCTTTGCCGCGCATCATGGCGCCATACACCACCGCCGAAATGGCGATGCCGACGAACCATGCATACGTGTAGATCGTCTTGAACGCGTCACCCACGTGCGGAAACGAGTGCGGGAACGCCGCGTTGAGGAAGCCTGGAATATTCGGCAGCACGCCCAGCACGAAGGCAACCATCGCCGCCGCGTTCCAGCCGCTGCCGTATGAATAGATACCGTCGTCGCGGTACAGCTGGGACACGTCGAGCTCCGTTCTGCGCACCGCGTAGTAGTCGACGATCAGCACGCCGGCGATGGGACCCAGCAGCGCGGAATAGCCGATCAGCCACGTGAAGATATAGCCTTCCGTCGTCTCCAGCAGCTTCCACGGCATCATCGCCAGCGCGATGGCGGCCGTGATGTAGCCGCCGGTGCGGTACGAGATCAGCTTCGGTGCCAGCGCCGAGAAGTCGTACGCCGGGCCGACAAGATTGGCCGCCAGGTTGACGCTGACCGTGTCGATCAGCAGGATCAGCAGCGCCACCAGCACCGCCACACCCGTCATGCGGCTGGCCAGGTCGACCGGGTCCCAGATGGCCTTGCCGTACAGGACGATGGTGGCCGATGTGACGATGACGGCCAGCGCTGCCAACAAGCCCATGGGAACCGGCAGGCCGACGGACTGGCCCACCAGCTGGTCCTTCTGCGACTTCGCGAAGCGGGTGAAGTCGGGGATGTTCAGCGCCAGCGTGGCCCAGAACCCGACCATGGCGGTTAGCGACGGCCAGAACGTCGCCCAGAACTGGCCGGCCTTGCTGCCGCCCGGGACAAACGCCGAGGGCTTGTCCAGCAAAGGACCGAAGCCGCCGGCCTTGTCGTACACCCACCACAGCAGCACGAAGCAGATCAGGATCTTCAATGGCGCCGTATAGGTCTCCAGTTTGCGGATGGCATCCATGCCGTGCACGATGTACCAGAACTGGATGGCCCAGAAGGCGAGAAAGCACAGCAGCTGGGCCAGATTGATGCCGAGGCCGGGCAGCCTGTCGCCACCGATCGGTGCGCCCATCAGGACGCCCAGCAGCGTGTAGATCATCTGTCCGCCGAACCACGTCTGGATGCCGTACCAGCCGCAGGCGACAATGGCCCGCATCAGCGCTGGCAGCCGGGCGCCCGCGGTGCCGAACGACGCCCGCGCCAGCACCGCATACGGGATGCCGTACTTCGTGCCCGCATGCCCGATGGCCAGCATGGGCAGCAGCACGATGGCGTTGGCCAGGAACACCGTCAGCACGGCCTGGTAGGCCGACATGCCACCTTCGATCAGGCTGGCCGACAACGTGTAGGCCGGGATGCACATGACCATGCCCACCCACAGCGCCGCGAAGTGGTACCAGCGCCAGGTGCGCTGGGCCGCGGTGGTCGGGGCGAGGTCTTCGTTCCAGAGGTTCTGGTTCAAGCGTTTCTCCGGTTGGGTTTGTGATGAACGTCGGGGACGGTCCGGCATGCGTCAGTGGTTAAAGTCGGGGACAGTCCCCATGCGGGGACAGTCCTCAGGCTCAGGCGGCGGTAGGCACTTTTTCCGCACGCGGATTGCGCGGGTCCTGCGTCCAGTTCATGTACGGCAGGCCGGTTTGCTGCGGCACCATCGTGATGCAGCCCTGGACCGGGCACGTGATCTCGCACAGGTTGCAGCCGACGCATTCCTTGTCGATGACCTGGTAGGTGCGCGCGCCGCTGGCGGGATCGATCAGCCGGGCGACGGCCTGGTGCGACGTGTCCTCGCAGGCGACGTGGCACTTGCCGCAGCCGATGCAGGCCGACTGGTCGATCCGGGCAATCACCTTGTAGTTCATGTCCAGGTATTTCCAGTCCGTCGTGTTGGGCACGGCCTTGCCGGCAAAATCGGCCAGCGTGCGGTAGCCCTTCGAGTCCATCCAGCGCGCCAGCCCGTCCTTCATCTCCTCGACGATGCGGAAGCCGTGCAGCATGGCGGCCGTGCAGACCTGCACGCAGCCGGCGCCCAGCGCGATGAATTCGGCCGCGTCGCGCCAGTTGTTGATGCCGCCGATGCCGGAAATGGGCAGGCCCTGCGTGGCAGGGTCACGGGCGATCTCGGCCACCATGTTCAGCGCGATCGGCTTGACCGCCGTACCGCAATAGCCGCCATGCGTGCTGGCTCCGCCCACCGTCGGCAGCGCCACCATGCGATCCAGGTCGATCGAGGTGATCGAGTTGATGGTGTTGATCAGCGAGACGGCGTCGGCACCGCCCGCCCTGGCGGCGCGCGCCGGCTGGCGGATGTCGGTAATGTTCGGCGTCAGCTTGACGATGACGGGCAGCCGGCTGTGCTTCTTGCACCAGCTGGTGACCAGCTGCACGTATTCCGGCACCTGGCCGACGGCCGCGCCCATGCCACGTTCCGGCATGCCGTGCGGGCAGCCGAAATTGAGCTCGATGCCGTCCGCCCCTGTCGCCTCGACCTTCGGCAGGATGTCGGCCCAGTAGTGCTCCTCGCACGGCAGCATCAGCGAGACGACGATGGCGCGATCCGGCCAGGCTTCCTTGACGGCCGTGATCTCGCGCAGATTGATCTCCAGCGAGCGGTCGGTGATCAGCTCGATGTTGTTGAAGCCGACCACCTCGCGGTTCTTGCCGTAGATGGCGGAATAGCGCGACGACACGTTGACGGCCGGCGGGTCCTCGCCCAGCGTCTTCCAGACCACGCCGCCCCACCCCGCCTCGAACGCGCGGATGACGTTATAGGCCTTGTCGGTTGGTGGCGCGGACGCCAGCCAGAACGGGTTCGGCGCCTTGATGCCGCAAAAATCGATGCTCAGGTCAGCCTTCATCACGCTACCTCCATATTCATCAGCAGATCGGCGTGGATGGCCAGCGCGGCCAGCTTGCCATGCTGGACGGCCTGCACCGTCAGGTCCTGGCCTGGCGCCACGCAATCGCCGCCCGCATAGATGCCCGGCAGCGCCGTGCGGAAATGGTTGTCCACCTCGATCTTGTCGCCGCTGCGCTTGAGCAGCGTGGCCAGCGGATCGGCCAGCGACGCTTCCGCCATGCTCTGCCCGATGGCCTTGAAGACGGCATCGGCGGCAATCTCGAACGTCTCGCCGGTGCCGACCAGCTGGCCGTCTTGCAGCGCCGTCTTCTCCAGCTTCAGGCCGCGCACGCGCCCCGCCCCGTCGATCAGCACTTCACGGGGCTGCGCCCACGTCACCATCCGCACCAGGTTGGCCTTGGCGATTTCCTGCTCGTGACGGGTGGCGCTCATCGCGTCGAAGCCGCGCCGGTACACCAGCGTGACCAGTTCCGCGCCGAGACGCCCGACCTGCACGGCCATGTCGACCGCCGTGTTGCCCGCGCCGATGACAATGGCCCGGCGCGGCACGGGCAGCGCCGCCAGGTCGTCGGTCTGGCGCAGCGCGGCGATGTAGTCCACCGCGGCCAGCAGGCCCGGTGCGTCCTCTCCCGTCAGTCCCAGCCGGCGGCTGGCGCCCAGGCCGATGCCCAGGAACACGGCATCGTATCGCGCGTGCAGGTCCTTCAGGTGCAGGTTCTCCCCCAGCTTTTGACCGTACCGGATCTCGATACCGCCGATCCCCAGCAGGAACTCCACTTCGCGTTGGGCGAAGCCGTCCGTCAGCTTGTATTTCGCGATGCCGTATTCGTTCAGGCCACCGGCCTTCGGCTGCGCTTCGAAGACGACGACGTCGTGCCCCAGCATCGCCAGCCGGTGCGCGCACGACAGTCCCGCCGGGCCCGCTCCCACGACGGCAATCGTTCTGCCGGTCGGCTGCGCCCGCGCGAACGGATGATCGACGAACGACATGTTGTCCGTCGCGTAGCGCTGCAGCAGCGCGATCCGGACAGGCCGCCCTTCCACGTCGTGATTGCGCACGCAGGCGTCCTCGCACAGGATCTCCGTCGGGCACACGCGCGCGCAGCTGCCGCCGAAGATGTTCTGCTTCAGGATGCCGGTGGCGGCGCCATCCACGTTACCGTCGTGGATATTGCGGATGAAGCTGGCCACGTCGATTTCAGATGGGCAGACGCGCGTGCATGGCGCGTCGTAGCAGTACAGGCAGCGGGCCGACTCGATGGCTGCCTGGCGCGCGCTCAGGGTGGTGCGAGGTCCGTGAAGTGCGTGGCCAGTTCGCCGTTGCTGGCGGTCGGATGAGGGATGTAGTTCAAAGCTTCTAGCATGGCTGGTCCTGTTTTGAGACATCACTGTGCTGGTTGAACGTTGGGGGCAGTCCCTGAGGGACAGTCCCCATGCGCATCGGCCGCGGACTTCGACGCGGGCTTACTTCATCTGTGGGAATGCAAATTCCGCGCCAGCGCTGGCTGTGTTAGGCCAGCGCTGCATCACGGCCTTATGCCGCGTGTAGAAGCGCACGCCCTCGGGGCCGTAGGCATGGTGGTCGCCGAACAGGCTGCGCTTCCAGCCGCCGAAGCTGTTGAAGGCCATTGGCACCGGCAGCGGCACGTTCACGCCCACCATCCCCACCTGGATCTGCCGCACGAATTCGCGCGCCACGCCGCCGTCGCGCGTGAAGATCGCCACGCCGTTGCCGTATTCGTTACGGTTGATCAGCTCCACGGCGCTGCCCACGTCCGGCAGGCGCACCACGCACAGCACGGGCCGAAGATCTCTTCCTTGTAGATCGACATCTCCGGCGTCACGTGATCGAACAGGGTGCCGCCGACGAAAAAGCCGTTGGGGCGGTCCGGCACGCGGCAATTGCGGCCATCGACCACCAGCGCCGCGCCCTGCTCGACGCCCTCGCCGATCAGTTTCTCGATGCGCTGCTTTGCGGCGCCCGTCACGACGGGCCCCATTTCGGCGTCCGGCGCCGTGCCGTCGCTGATTTTCAGTGCGGCCGTGCGCCCTTTCAGTGCGGCGACCAGGGTGTCGGCCGCCTCGCCCACCGCCGCTACGACGGAGATGGCCATGCAACGTTCGCCGGCGGAGCCGTATGCGGCGCCGACCAGCGCGTCGACGGTCATCTCCATGTCCGCATCGGGCATGACGACGGCGTGGTTCTTGGCACCGCCAAGTGCCTGTACGCGCTTGCCCATCGCGCTGCCTTTGGCGTAGATGTATTCCGCGATCGGCGTCGAGCCGACGAAGCTGATCGCCTGCACGGTCGGGTGCTCAAGCAGCGCATCGACGGTGACCTTGTCGCCCTGGACCACGTTGAACACGCCATCGGGCAAACCGGCTTCTTTCAGCAACCGCGCATGCAGCAGCGATGGCGAAGGGTCGCGCTCGGACGGCTTCAGGATGAAGGTATTGCCGCACGCGAGCGCCACCGGGAACATCCACATCGGTACCATGACGGGGAAGTTGAAGGGCGTGATGCCGGCCACGACACCGAGCGGCTGGCGCATCGACCACGCGTCGATGCCGCGCGCGATCTGGTCGGTGAATTCGCCCTTCAACAGGTGCGGAATGCCGACCGCGAATTCGACCACTTCGATGCCCCGTGCCACCTCGCCGCGTGCGTCGGCCAGCGTCTTGCCGTGTTCGCGCGTCAGCATCGCCGCGAAGTCTTCCGTGTGCTGCTGGCACAGCTGCAGGTATGTCGACAGGATGCGGGCGCGCGCCAGCGGCGGCGTGTTCGACCAGGCCGGGAATGCCGCCTCGGCGGCGCGCACGGCGGCATCGACTTCTTCAAAGGTCCCCAGCGCCACGCGCGCGACGGGCTCGCCCAGCGCCGGGTTGAAGACGTCGGCATAGCGGCCGCTGCGCGTGTCGACGGTGCTGCCGCCGATGTAATGGGTGATGGTGTCCATGGTCTCTTTCAGGTCAGGCCAGCAAGGCATCGGCCGGCAGGTAGTCATGGCCGAGGGCATGGGCCACCGCTTCATAGGTGACCTTGCCCCGGCATACATTCAGTCCGTTCTTCAGGTGCGGGTTCGCGGCCATGGCCTTGGCCCAGCCCTTGTCCGCCAGCGCCACCGCATGACCGATGGTGGCGTTGTTCAAGGCAAACGTTGAGGTGCGCGCGACGGCGCCCGGCATGTTCGCCACGCAGTAATGCACCACATCGTCGACAACGAACGTGGGCGCCTCATGAGTAGTCGCGCGCGACGTTTCGAAACAGCCACCCTGGTCGATGGCGACATCGACGACCACCGCGCCCGCCTTCATGGCCGCCACCATTGCGCGGGTGACGAGCTTCGGCGCAGCCGCGCCGGGCACCAGCACGCCGCCGATGACGAGGTCCGCATCCAGCACCGCTTCCTCGATCGTGTGCGCAGTCGAATACATCGTCTGCACGCGGTTGCCGAACACGAGATCGATCTGGCGCAGCCGGTCCACGTTCTTGTCGAGGATCGTCACGCGCGCGCCAAGGCCGATGGCCATCTGCAGCGCATTGGTGCCGACGACACCGGCGCCGATAATGGCGACATGGCCCGGCGCCACGCCCGGCACGCCGCCCAGCAGCAGCCCCATGCCGCCCTTGGATTTTTCGAGGTGCGCGGCGCCGGCCTGGATCGACATGCGGCCCGCCACTTCGCTCATCGGCGCCAGCAGCGGCAGGCCGCCGCCGGGCCCCGTGATGGTTTCGTAGGCGATGCAGACGGCACCCGATGCGATCAGTGCCTTCGTCTGTTCGGGATCGGGCGCCAGGTGCAGGTAGGTGTACAGGATCTGGTCCGGGCGCAGCATCGCGCATTCCTGCGCCTGCGGCTCCTTGACCTTGACGATCATGTCCGCCCGCTCGAAGATCTCCTGCGCCGTCGCGACGATGGTGGCGCCGGCCGCGCCGTACATCTCGTCGGACAGGCCGATCGCCGCGCCGGCATGGCGCTGCACCAGCACCTGGTGGCCCCGCAGCGCCAGTTCCCTGACGCTGGCCGGCGTCAGGCCGACGCGCGATTCCTGGTTCTTGATTTCCTTGGGTACGCCTACGAGCATGATGATGTCTCCTTATGGGTGACCGCCGGGCCGGGCGCCGGTTGTGCCGGCCTCCGGTGCAGTTGGGGATATGACCGTCAGTCCAGCTCCTTCAGAATCTTCGCCAGCTTGCCGAACAGCTCGTCGATATGGCGCTTTTCAAGGACGAGCGGTGGCGACAGCGCGATGATGTCGCCCGTCACGCGGATCAGCACACCTTCCGCGAAAGCCTTCTTGAACGCGGCATAGGCGCGCGCGCCGGGCTTGCCGGCGATCGGCGCTAGTTCGATGCCGGCGATCAGGCCGATGCAGCGCAGATCGATCACGTGCGGCAGGTCCTTGAGCGAGTACACGGCATCGGCCCAGTAATCCTGCAGGCCTTTGGCATGGTCGAGGATCTTCTGTTCCTCGAAGACTTCCAGCGTGGCCAGCGCGGCCGCGCAGGCCAGCGGGTGACCCGAGTACGTGTAGCCGTGGAACAGTTCGATGCCGGCCGGCCCTTCCATGAACGCGTCGTGCACGAAGCGCTTCGAGAACACGGCGCCCATCGGCACCGTGCCATTGGTCAGGCCCTTCGCGGTCGTCATCATGTCCGGTTCGACATCGAAGTAGTCCGCCGCGAACGGCGTCGTCATGCGCCCGAACCCGGTGATGACTTCGTCGAAGATCAGCAGGATGCCGTGCTTCGTGCACAGCTCGCGCAGCCGCTTCAGGTAGCCCTTCGGCGGAATCAGCACGCCCGTGGAGCCGGCCACGGGTTCGACGACAACGGCGGCGATCGTCGAGGCGTCGTGCAGCGCGACGATACGTTCCAGCTCGTCCGCCAGGTGCGCGCCGTATTCCGGTTCGCCGCGCGTAAAAGCGTTCTTCCCGATGTCGTGCGTGTGCGGCAGGTGATCGACACCGGGCAGCAAGGTGCCATACGGCTTGCGGTTGGCGGCAATGCCGCCGACGGAAATGCCGCCGAAGCCGACCCCGTGGTAGCCTCGTTCGCGGCCGATGAAGCGGGTGCGGCTCGCCTCGCCGCGTGCCCGGTGGTACGCCAGCGCCATTTTCAGTGCCGTGTCGACCGCCTCGGAACCGGAGTTGGTATAGAAGACGTGGCCGAAGCGGTGGTTGGTGTAGGCCATCAGCCTGTCGGCCAGGTCGAACGCGGCCGGATGGCCCATCTGGAACGTCGGCGCGAAGTCCAGCTGGCCCACCATTTCGCGCACCGCCGCCACGATCTTCGGCTGCGCGTGGCCGCATGGAACGCACCACAGGCCGGCGGTGCCGTCGAGGATCTCGTTACCGTCGACGTCCTTGTAGTGCACGCCGGCGGCGGAGACCAGCAGGCGTGGGCTGGCCTTGAAATCCCGGTTGTTCGTGAACGGCATCCAGAAGGCTGCCATCGACTCCGGGCGGGACTCGTTCATTGTGTTCTCCTTGTGGCTGGCTTGCGACGTGATTTGCTTACGGTCCGCTTTGACAACCCGTAAAAAAATTTACCAGTTGGCAAAATGATGATGCAATAATAGTCACGCCGTTCACTATGGCACATATACACAATCGGAAAAACCTTCCAACCGTACAGGTAGTTAAAACAATACAGTTCTGCGACGGGAGTCAACGATGGCGCATGAGGACGTTGCGGCGGATCAAGGCATGGCGGGCGCTGCTCCCGTCTGGCCGGTACTGCCGCTGGAGCGGGCAAAGAAGGGCAGCCTGGTCGACAAGATCGTGGCGGCGGTCACGGAGATGGTGTTGGCAAAGGCACTTCGCATCGGCACGAAAATGCCGTCCGTGCGCCAGTTCGCGAAGTGTAATGGCATCAGTACCTTTACAGTTGTCGAAGCCTATGACCGGCTCGTCACGCTGGGGCTGCTGTCGTCGCGCCGCGGCTCGGGCTATTTCGTGGCGCGCCAGGAAGTCCCGGCGACCTTGCTGCCGCCGCCCTTCGCCAGCGGTCCCGCCGCCGTGGATGCGCTCACGCCGGAACTGTACACGGGCGTCACGGACGCGCTGCCGGTGGGCGCCGGCTGGCTGCCACCGGAGTGGTATGGCGAGGACACGATCCTCGACGCGGTCCGCCAGGCCATGCGCATTCCGGCCAACCGCCTGCGCGGCTATGGCCACCCGCTGGGTTTTCCATCGTTGCGCCAGCACGTGGCGGCCACCCTGTCGGACGAGCTGTTCCCCGTCGAACCGGACCAGATCCTGCTGACGCACGGCGCCACCCATGCGTTCGACCTGATCCTGCGCACGCTGACGCGGCCGGGCGACACCGTGTTCGTCGAAGATCCCGGCTACAGCAACCTGCTCTCGCTGATCCGCCACCATGGCTGCACTGTCGTCGGCATCCCGCGCGACGACCATGGCATCGACATGGACATCCTGGCGGAACAGGCGAAAATTGCGCAGCCCAAGCTGATGTTCGTGAACACCGTGCTGCAGAATCCTCTCGGCACGTCGCTGTCGCCGGCGCAGGCGCACCGCCTGTTGCTACTTTCCGAGCAGTTCGACTTCTGGCTGGTGGAGGACGACATCTACCGCGAACTTGCCCTGCGCGGGGAGGCATCGCTGGCCGCGCTGGACGGACTGCGGCGCGTCATCCGCGTCGGCAGCTTCTCCAAGACGCTGTCGCCCGTGTTGCGGGTCGGATCCATCTGCGCTTCCGCTTCGCTGCTGCCGGAACTGGTACGCGTGAAGATGCTGACGGGGTTGACGACGTCGGAAGTGAACGAGCGCGCGGTCCACCATGCCATCACGGCGCGGCCCTACCGCCGCATGGTCGAGAAGCTGGTGGTGCAGCTGGACGCGGGCCGCGAACGCACCATCGATGCGCTGCGCGACGTGGGCATGACGCCCGTGGCGCGGCCACGCGGCGGCATGTTCGTCAGCGCAGGCTGGCACACGGCACCGACGGCGCTACGCAACGGCCGCATCATCGCGGACGCCGCGCTGCGTGCCGGCATCCTGCTGGCGCCGAACGAGTTCTTCATGCTGCGCCCGAGCCGCTCGATCTGGTTCCGCTTCAACGTCGCCTATGCGGATCAGCCGCAGCTGCGAGAGTTCCTGCGCTCGGTCAGGAGCGGCGATGAATAAGATCCCGCCCCGGAAAATCGCGCCCCGTTTCACCAGCGCGGCGCGGCGGATGCAGAACCGCGACCGGCTGGAAGCGCAGATCGTGGCCGAGGCGGTACGCATCTTCGCCGAATGCGGTTATGAAGGCACGGCCATCGCCACCATTGCGGAAAGCGCCGGCCTGTCGAAGCAGAACCTGATGTATTACTTCCCGAGCAAGGGTGCGCTGTACCAGCGCGTGCTGGACGACGTGCTGGACGAGTGGCTGGACCGGATGGCGCACCTGGCCGATGCGGGCGAGCCGGAGGACGTGCTGCGCGCCTACGTGCAGGCAAAGCTGAAGTTTTCACGCGAGCAGCCCAACGCTTCGCGCGTGTATGCGATGGAGGTGATCGGCGGCGCCAAGCTGTACGGGGAGCAGATCCGCCAGCGCGTGGTGCCCGTGCTGCGGCGCGATATCGAAGTGTTCGAAGGCTGGATCGCGGCTGGCCGGATCGCCCCGGTCAACGCGACGCACCTGCTGTTCTCGATCTGGGCGATGACGCAGTCGTATGCCGACTTCGCGCCTCAAATGGCGCTGGTGCTGAACCGGCGGCTGACGCGCAGGGATTACGAGGACGCCGAGGAGACCATCGTGGCGATGGTGCTGACAGCGATACGCCGGGGCGTTTAGGAACGTTGCGCACAGGTGCCGGCCGCAGGGCGTCCGGTGCCTGTGCGCGGTACTACATCAGCGGAACGGCGCCTGGCGGGTCGTTGCGCGGGCGCCCAGCACGACCAGCCCGCCCAGCAGCAGCCAGACGCTCATCGGCTCGGGCACCGGCAGCAGCGGCACGTTGCCCGTGAACGGCTGCAGGTGGATCTCGCCGCGCTGGACGAGGTCCTGCACGAAGACACCGCCTTCGATGTTCTGCCAGTTGGTCAGCGTGGCGCCCGTAGCCAGCACGGCGCCGCCGAACTGGCTGCCCAGCGTCAGGCTGGTCGCGCTGGAGAAGTTCCAGATCGCCTTGCCGCCGATGGCCTGGGCCGAGCCGCCCAGGAAGTTGGCATTGATCGAGGCCGTCGTCACGTCCGTGTTGAAGATGACGGTACTGGCGCCGTTCAGGTGGAATTCGAATTCGCCCATGCGGAACAGGCTCTCGTCGATCGCATCCAGGTCGAACACGGCGACGCCGCTCGCGTCGGCCTTCGCATTGAATACGGCCTTGTTGCCGTTTACGGCAACGGTGCTGCCCGTATCGGCCAGACCGTTCAGCGATGCCGACAGGCCGGCCAGCAGGTTGCCGAAATCGGTCGAGCCGGCCGCCGCATCGGCGCTCTGCATGGCGGCCGTCAGGTCCGTCACGCGGCCGCCATTGAAGTTGTTCCATGCGCTCGCCCCGGCGACGTACGCGGGGCCATTGAAATTGGTGCCGCTGGCGCCCCCCTTTACGACGCTGGCGCCCGAGTTGATGGTGGCGTTGGCGAGCGAACCGCCGATCACGGCGCCGCCGCCGTTGACGTGCAGGTTGCTGGCGGCCCCTTGCGCCGTCAGGCCGGCGTAGGCGGAGGCAGGGGCGCTGCCGAGGTGCTGGCCGTAGTCGCCGCCCTTCACGCTGCCGCCGGCCCAGGTGCGGCCATCCACGTGCGACGTCGAGTCGATCGTGTCCAGCGCCACCACGTTGAGCTGGTTGAGGACCTGATTGGCGGTCAAGGGCGCGGTAGCGGCGGCCGAGGCGAACGTAGTACCGGCGGCAAAAGCGATGGTCAGGGCGGTGGTCAGAAGGCGGGTCATGATGTCCTTGGCGTCAACTAGGCTAGCATATTTGCAATATATATTTCCATGACAATAACATAGTTTGCAACGAAAACCAATAGTTACCCTGACTACAACGACAGCCGAAAGGGGAAACGTTGGGGTTCGACCCTGTGCTCTGCCGTGCTGCTCCCGCGCTTGGGGCAGTGCATGAAAGGCTGGCTCCGACGCGTCACCGCCAGGGACAGCCGGGCATTCGTCCCGCCCCATTCGTCGCCTTTCCGCGCAAGCCAGGCCGTCAAAACAACAATTCGTCGGACGGCGGTTCCAGGGTGGCGGCGCGGGCGCTAGAGTCCGCACATCGCCACCCTGCAGGAGCCTTCCGCCATGAAAACCATCAACAAGACGTTTACCGAAACCCTGCGCGAAGCCAGCGCCGCGGTCGTCAGCGTTGTCCGCTTCGGCATGCGCCGGCTCGAGCGGAAGTCCTGGCCTTCGCTGCTGGCGCTGTGCGTCATGCTGGCGATCCTGCTGACGATCCTCCCGCTGGCGCTGACGCTGTTCGTCATCTTCCTGCTGGCAAAGCTGCTCATCGGAGCGCTCGGGCTGCAGCACGTGCAGCGCCGCCACGTGCACGAACAGCCGCAAGACACGATGCCGGGCGGCGCAAAATGAGAGTGGCGGCCGGAAGCGCCGGCGTGTTCGGCTTCCTGCGCGAACTGGGCGAGACAGCCAGCAGCCTGTGGTGGCAGTTCTTCGACTGGCTGGCGCAGGTGCCGTTCCGCCAGCTGGTCGTGACGTGGGTGCTGGCGCTGCTGCTGGCCTGCACGCCGGTCCTGCTGCCGAAACAGGCGCTCGCCTTCATCCTGATCTCGTGCGGCCTGAAAGTGCTGGCCGGGGGCAAGCGCAAGGCCGAGATCGAGGCGCGCGAAGCAGCCGCGCAAGCGGGCACGGAAAGCACCGAACGGCGCCTGGTGGAAGCGCAGATGGCGGCGCTGCAGGCGCAGGTCGAGCCGCACTTCCTGTTCAATACCCTGGCGCTGATCGGACAGCTGATCGAGACCGACCCGCCGCAGGCGGCCCGCATCCATGAACACCTGATCGACTATCTGCGCTCCACGCTGCCGCAGATGCGCTCGCGCGGCGGCGCCACGCTGGGGCGGCAGATCGCCCTGTCGCGCTCCTATCTCGCCATCATGCAGGCGCGGATGAAGACGCGGCTGGCCGTGTCGATCGATGTGCCGCGCGAGCTGGAAAGCGCCACCTTCCCGCCGATGATGCTGCAGATCCTGATCGAGAACGCCATCAGGCACGGCCTTGAGCCGAAGATCGAAGGCGGCCGGATCGACATCCGTGCGCGCGCCACCGCCGCGACGATGGAAGTGACGGTGCAGGACGATGGTGTCGGCTTCTCCCGCTACGCCGGCGACGGCGTCGGGCTGACGAACGTGCGTGAGCGCCTGAAGCTGTTGTACGGCGCCCGCGCCGAGCTGCTGATCGAAACCCCGGCGCACGGCGGCTGCCGCGCGTGCATCCGGCTGCCGTTCACGCCGGACATTTTCGCCAAGGCCGAGCCATGAACGCCACGGCGCTGATCGCGGACGACGAAGAGCCCATGCGCGACATGCTGAGCAAGCGCCTGCACGACTGCTGGCCCGAGCTGTCCATCGTGGCCGCAGCGGCCAACGGCGTGGAGGCCGTCGCGCTGGCGGGGCAGCACCGGCCCGACATCGTCTTCCTCGACATCCGCATGCCGGGCGTTTCCGGCATCGAAGCGGCGCGGATGCTGTTCAACCGCTGCCATATCGTGTTCGTGACGGCCTACGATCAGTATGCGATCGACGCGTTCGAACACGGCGCGCTGGACTACCTGCTGAAGCCTGTCGGCGGCGAACGGCTGACGGCGACGGTGGCGCGCCTGAAGAGCCGCATTGGCCGCCGGCCGGACGACATCGAGCGCCAGCTGGGCCGCCTGCTCGCGCAGGGCGCGGTCAGGCCGGCGCGCAGTTACCTGCACTGGATCCAGGCGCAGGTCGGCAACAGCCTGCGCATGATCAGCACACGCGAGATCCTGTTCTTTCGCGCCGACGAGAAGTACACGCGGGTGCAGACGGCGCAAGGCGAAGTCCTGATCCGCAAGACACTGAAGGAGCTGGCCGAGGAACTCGACCCGGACGAATTCTGGCGCATCCACCGCTCCACGCTCGTGCGGGTGGACGCCATCGCCGCAGTCACGCGCGACCTGCGCGGTCGGCAGATGGTGCGCGTGCGCCACTTCGCCGAAGAGCTGGAAGTCAGCCGCGGCAATACTCATCTGTTCCAGCAGATGTGACACCCCGCTCATTGTCCAGTTGGTTTTTTCCCTGCCTGACTCCGCTTGCCGCACCCAAAACGCTGGTCTATATTGGTGATTCCGCCCCCTTGCGGGCATCCGCCAGCACAAGGAGAAGCACAATGACGACGGTACCGAAGCAAACGCGCGCCACCATCATGCCCTGCCTGCGTTATCGCGATGCGCCGGCCGCTATCGAATGGCTCTGCAACACTCTGGGTTTCGAAGCCCGGCTGGTGGTGCGGAACGAAGACGACAGCGTGGCGCACGCCCAGCTCACGTATGGCAACGGCATGATCATGCTGGGTTCGGTGGTCGACAGCGACTATGGCCGCCTGCTGAAAGAGCCTGCGGAAATCGGCACCTTCGTCACCCAGACCTCCTACCTCGTCGTCAACGATGCCGACCAGGTGCACGAGCGGGCGGTGCAGGCGGGAGCGCCGATCCTGCTGGCATTGCAGGACGAGGAGTACGGCGGACGCGGCTTCACGTGCCGCGACCCGGAGGGCCATGTGTGGAGCATCGGCACCTACGATCCGTGGGCCGATTCGGAACGGATGCGCTAGGTGGCGGCAGCGCCGGCGGCCAGCGCGGCCACCAGGCCGGCGTCGGCGACCTGCGTGGGGTGGATGCCGATCACGTCGCGGTACAGTGGTGGCAAGCCAGCGCATAGCCTTGCCAGCGCCGCCTCGTCGCGCGGCGGCAGCACAAATTGCAGCTGCGCGGGATTCCGGGCCGGCAGCGGACCTTCCATCGTCGAGCCATAGGCGCCCAGGTTCATGACGTCGAGCGCAGTCTCGTCCGGCGCGCGCGCCAGCACTAACGTGGCGTCTTTCGGGTGTCCCAGGTAGCGGCGCACTTCGTCCTGCCGCGCCGCCTCAAGGCCGTCCATCAGCTTGTAGCGCAGCTGGGCATAGGCACGCGTGCATTCCATGAATGCGGTACGGATGGCGGATTTGCCGCGCCGGCCGTGGCAGCACAGCAGCAGGTTGCCGAAGGCATCGAGCAGCACGACGGCATCGCCGTTGCCGCCCTGTGCGCGGTCGCGCCGGACCGCATGCTCCAGATACGGCGCCAGCCCCGCGTCCGGCCGCCCCGGTTCGCAGCGATAGGTCAGCGCATCCGGGCAGGCCCGCTTCAGCGCCCGCACGATAACGTCGTCGCCCGGCAACGTGGCCGGGTCCAGCAAGCTCGCGCGGGGCGGATCGACGTTGAACAGGCCGATGACGCTTTCCGTGGTTGCCTCGAACACCAGGGAGCACAATGCCTGCGTCGGCTCGGCGATGGTCTTGCCGATGAAGAAAGGCGGCGGTGCCGCACCACGCTGCTGGCGTGCATACGACGACGTCCCCAGCACCGCCGGATAGGAAAACGTGCCACGCGCCTGCTCGCGCAAGGCCTCGGGCAGCGCAGTGAACGACGCGTCGCCTTCGTGGTTGACACCGGCGTTGCAATCGTTCGCGGCCACGACAACGTGGAAGCCGCCCGCCAGGATGGCCCCGGCGCACATGCAGCAGGGATCGAGCGACGTGACGATGGTGATCTCGTGCGACGGCGGCAGTGCCCTGCCCTTGGCCGCTTCGGCGTAGTACCAGTCGATCAGCTGCCGTTCGCCATGGGCCGTGGGATCGTGGATCAGGCCATGGCGAATCACATTGTTGTGTACCGACTGCAGCACGGTGCCAAAGCTGTCCAGCATGACGCCGCCGACACCGAACGTGCCTTGCGTCTTGGCGGCGATGGCTTCCAGCGACGCGATGGCGACCGCGGCCTGCACGTCGATGGCTTTTTTCACCGCTTATTTTTTCTTCAGGTCGTGGCCGCCGAACGCGTTCGGCAGCTGCTCGGCCGCTGTCGTCTCGAACACGTCGCCGTTCAGGTTCGTCAGCACGACGGGCAGCGCGTTGCCGCCCAGTTCAATGATGACCTGACGGCACGCGCCGCACGGTGCGATCGGACCATCGGTCTCGCCAACGACTACGAGCTTGTCGAAGTCGCCCTGCTTGTAGCCGTGGGCAAACGCGGAGAAGAACGCGGTGCGCTCGGCGCAGTTGCACAGGCCATAGGCGGCATTTTCCACGTTGCAGCCATGAAAGACCTTGCCGTCGCTGCACAGCAAAGCGGCGCCGACCTTGAAGTTCGAATACGGGGTATAGGCCTTCAGCCGTGCGGCCTTGGCTTCTTCGATCAGTTGTTGGGTATTCATATGGGTCCCGGGTTTCATTACGGGCGGATCGTGCGGTAGACGATCGGGTTGGCAGCCGGTGCCGTGTCGGCGATCGTGTACGCCGCCTGGACTTCGGCCACGGCCTGCTTGGCCGCTTCCTCGGTGCGTGCGTGGACGATTGCCAGCGGCTGGCCGGCGTCGATCTTCTGGCCCAGTTCCGCCAGGTTCGTCAGGCCGACGCCGAAGTCGATCGCGTCCTGCGGACGACGGCGGCCGCCGCCCAGGCTGACGACTGCCAGTCCCAGGCCGCGGCAGTTCGTTGTGGCGGCGTAACCCGACTGCAGGGCCGGCACTTCGACGATAAACGGCGCACGGTCCAGGTGCTTGTCCATGTTCTCCAGCAGGTCGGCCGGACCGCCCAGCGCCGTGACCATCTTCGCGAAGCGTTCCGCCGCGGCGCCGCTGTCGAGCGATGCCTGCAGCCTGGCGCGCGCTTCCGTTTCGTTGGCGGCCAGTTTGCCCAGCACGAGCATCTCGGCGCACAGCGCCATCGTCACTTCATGCAGGCGCGCCGGACGCGATTTACCGGTCAGGTAATCGATCGCGCAGCGCACTTCGACGGCGTTGCCGGCGGCCGGGGCCAGCGACTCGTTCATGTCGGTCAGCAGCGCGGACGTCATCATGCCGGCGCCATTGCCGACCTTGACGATCGACTCGGCCAGCTCCACCGATTTTTCATAGGTCGGCATGAACGCGCCACTGCCGGCCTTGACGTCCATCGCCAGCACGTCGAGGCCCGCCGACAGCTTCTTCGACAGGATGGAACCCGTGATCATGGCGACCGATTCCACCGTCGCCGTCACGTCGCGGATGCTGTAGAACTTCTTGTCGGACGGCGCGAGCGACGCGGTCTGGCCGATGATGGCCACGCCCACGTCCTTGACGACCTTGCGGAACAAGGCATTGTCCGGCACCGTGCAATAGCCCGGGATCGAATCGAACTTGTCCAGCGTGCCGCCCGTGTGTCCCAGGCCGCGGCCCGAGATCATCGGCACGAAGCCGCCGCACGCGGCGATCATTGGGCCCAGCAGCAGCGAAACGACGTCGCCGACGCCGCCGGTGGAGTGCTTGTCCATGACAGGGCCGGGCAGGTTCAGCGACTTCCATTCCAGCACGTCTCCGGAGTCGCGCATCGCCAGCGTAAAGGCGACCCGCTCGTCCATCGTCATGTCGTTGAAGAAGACGGCCATCGCGAGCGCGGCGATCTGGCCTTCGGTGGTGGCGCCGCTGGTGATGCCGCCGACGAAGAAGCGGATTTCATCGGCGGTCAGGACGCCGCCGTCGCGCTTCTTGCGGATGATTTCTTGGGGGAGGTACATGATTTGTTCTTTCTTAACTTTGTTGGCGTGTGCCTGGGGTCTGTCCCCGGTAAGTGTCAGCTCCAGCGCTTGCCAGCGGCTTCGTTAGGGGAACGACCCCGGTATTTATCGCGAAGCACTGGAAAAAACCGGGGGCGAAGCAGGGGTTTCGCGGAGCATGCTCCGCGCCTGCGCAGCGGATGATGGCATACTTGCCATCATCCGCTCCAGTCCCCTCGTAAAGCAAACGGCAAGCGCCAGAGCCGCTGCTTACCGGGGACAGACCCCAGCGGATCAGGCCGTAGCGGATGCATCACCCGCCGGTCAACTCAAACGCCGTAAGGAATCCAGATATTCTTCACCTGCGTGGCATGCGCCAGCACCGTCCGTCCGGCCGCCTGCTGCGTGCTGAACCAGTCGCGGCCCTTGCCGCCGCTTGTCCAGGTGCGCTTGAGCGAGCCGGCCGACAGCTTCTCCACTTCGGCGCAGCCGGCGGCCGAGCCGTCGTGACGCCAGACGGCATCGATATCGCTGTGCGACGCCAGGGTGCGCGCCAGCTCGTCGGCGCTGCCCGTAACGATGTTGACGACGCCGCCCGGCAGGTCCGACGTGTTGAACACCTGGTACAGGTCCGTGGCCGACAGCGGGTGCGCTTCCGACGGCACGGCCACGACGCGGTTGCCCACGGCGATGGCCGGCGCGACCAGCGAGATGAAGCCCAGCAGCGGGTTCTCGTTCGGGCAGACGATGCCGATCACGCCGATCGCTTCGTTCAGCGCGACGGTGATGCCGTGCATCGGCGGCTGGTGCGCGGCGCCGTCGTACTTGTCGGCCCACGCGGCCCAGTAGAACAGGCGCTCAATGGATGCCTGCACTTCTTTTTCCGTAGTCTTGCTGCCGGTCTGCGCGGCGATGCGCTCGGCGAATTCCCTGCCGCGGGCGGCCAGGTTCTCGGCGATGTAGTACAGCACCTGCGCGCGGTTGTGCGCCGTGGCCTTGGTCCAGCCGGACGCCTTGTGCGCCGCTTCGACGGCGTTGCGGATGTCCTTGCGATTGCCTTCGCCAATCTCGCCGAGGAACGTGCCGTCCGCACCATGGATGGCGCGGCTGTAGGCGCCGTCGGGGCGGGCCTGCTTGCCGCCGATGTACA
Organism: Pseudoduganella plicata; assembly: GCF_004421005.1. Lineage (NCBI taxonomy): Bacteria > Pseudomonadati > Pseudomonadota > Betaproteobacteria > Burkholderiales > Oxalobacteraceae > Pseudoduganella > Pseudoduganella plicata. The sequence continues at coordinate 4,835,328 of NZ_CP038026.1, read as the reverse complement.
GCTTGGCGGTACGGTCGATGGCGAACGGATCGCTCGACGCGGCGGCAGGCTTGGCGGCAGCGGATTTCGCTACTGCCGGCAGTGCCGGACGCGCGTCTTCGGACACCGGCACCAGATACTCGAACATGCCTTCGCGGCCGCCTTCACGGCCATAGCCCGATTCCTTGTAGCCGCCGAAGCCGCAGGCGGCGTCGAACTGGTTGGCCGTGTTGATCCACACCACGCCGGCCTTGATCTGCGGCGCCACGTCCAGCGCCAGGCTGATGTTCTCGCTCCAGACGCACGCGGCCAGGCCGTAGACCGTGTTGTTCGCCAGCTGCACCGCTTCGGCTGGCGTGCGGAAGCTCATTGCCACCAGCACGGGGCCGAAGATCTCGGCCTGGGCCACGGCAGCGGACGTCGATGCGCCCGTGATCAAGGTCGGCGGGAACCACGAACCTTCGGCGGGGATCTCGCACGCCGATGGCTGGTAAATCTCGCAGCCCTCGGCGCGTGCCGCTTCCACCAGGCCATGGATACGCTGGCGCTGGATCGGGTCGACCAGCGCGCCGATGTCCATCGATTTATCGAGCGGCGAACCGAGACGCAGGTTGTCCATTCGGCTTTTCAGTTTTTTCAGGAAGCGCTCTTCAACGGATTCCTGCACCAGCAGGCGCGAACCGGCGCAGCAGACCTGGCCCTGGTTGAACCAGATCGAATCGACCAGGCCTTCGACGGCCGCGTCGATATCGGCATCTTCAAAGACGATGTACGGCGACTTGCCGCCCAGTTCCAGGGACAGCTTCTTGCCGCTGCCGGCCGTGGCTTCGCGGATCAGGCGGCCCACTTCGGTGGAGCCCGTGAACGCCAGCTTGTCGATGCCATCGTGCTTGACGATGGCTTCGCCCGTGCGGCCGTCGCCCGTGACGATGTTCACCACGCCGGCCGGCACGCCGGCCTGCACGCAGATCTCGGCAAACAGCAGTGCGGTCAACGGCGTGAATTCGGCCGGCTTGAAGACGATGGCGTTACCGGCCGCCATGGCCGGAGCGATCTTCCACGCCAGCATCAGCAGCGGGAAGTTCCATGGGACGATCTGGCCGACAACGCCGACGGCGCGGTGGCCGGGGAATTCCTCGTCCAAGAGCTGTGCCCAGCCGGCGTGATGGTAGAAGTGGCGGGCAACCAGCGGCAGGTCGGCATCGCGCGTTTCGCGGATCGTCTTGCCGTTGTCCAGCGTTTCCAGCACGGCGAACAGGCGCGCATGCTTCTGCATCAGGCGCGCAATCGCATACATGATGCGCGCGCGGGCAGGACCACCCATGGCGGCCCAAGCCGGCTGCGCACGGCGCGCGGCCTGCACGGCGCGGTCGACGTCTTCGCTCGTGGCCTGCGTCAGCTGCGCCAGCTCCCGGCCATCGGCCGGATTGGTCGAGGCGAAGGTCTCGCCGGGCGAGGTCCACTCATTGTCGATAAACAGGCCGAAGGTGCGGCCATGCTGGTCCAGCCACGCTTGCGCTTCTTTCGTGCTTTCCGGTGCAGGGCCGTATTCCATGGTGTTCAGAATCTCAGTAATTGTAGGCATGGCGTGATCTTTAAGGTTGCGCGTGACGGTGGACAGCGGAGTAGTTGCCGGTCACGTGGTGCTCCAGCTGGCGCTCGATGTCGGTCAGGAGGCTCGATGCACCGATGCGGAACAGGTGCGGTTCCAGCCACTCGTTGCCCAGCTCTTCCTTCATGACGGTCATGTACTGCAGCGCGGCCTTGGCGGTCGAGACGCCGCCGGCCGGCTTGTAGCCCACCTTGAAGCCCGTGCGCTCGTGGAACTCGCGGATCGCCCGCACCATCACCAGCGACACGGGAATCGTCGCGTTGACGCCTTCCTTGCCGGTGGACGTCTTGATGAAGTCCGCGCCCGCCATCATGCACACCATCGAGGCTTTCGCCACGTTTTCCAGGGTGACGAGATCGCCCGTCGCCAGGATCGCCTTGACGTGCGCTTCGCCGCACGCCTGGCGGTAAGCCACCATCTCGTCGTACAGCGCCTGCCAGTTGCCGGTCAGGACGTGCTGGCGCGTGATGACGATGTCGATCTCCTGGGCGCCGTCGGCCACCGACAGCTCGATCTCGCGCACCTTCGTTTCCATGCTCGTCAGGCCGGCCGGGAAGCCCGTCGACACGGCGGCGATGGGCAGGCGGCCCTTCAGTACCTTGTCCGCATGGCGGATCATCTCGTGATAGACGCAGACGGCGCCCGTCATCAGATTGCGCTCCTGCAGGCCCAGCGCTTCCACCAGGTCCGTGCGCAGCGGGCGCATCGCCTTCATGCACAGGCGCTCGACGCGGCCGGGCGTATCGTCGCCGGACAGGGTCGTCAGGTCGATCAGCTCGATGGCTTTGACCAGCCACGCGGCCTGATATTCCTTCTTGACGGTGCGGCGGTTCGCCAGCGACGCGGCGCGGCGGTCGGCCGCCGCCTTGTTGACGTGAATGTGATTCAGCCAGCCCAGGTCAAGGCCGATGGCCTCGTTGCGCTTGAAATCTGCAGGGATGCTCATAACAGGTTGGTTCCGTTGGAAAGAGGTTTCACGCCCAGGTGATGGGCCAGCGTCTGGCCGATGTCGGAGAACGTTTCGGAGATGCCGAGCGCGCGCGGCTGCACTGCCGGGCCGAAGAAGATCATCGGGATATGCTCGCGCGTGTGGTCCGAACCGGGCGACGTCGGGTCGCAGCCGTGATCGGCCGTGACGACGACCATGTCGCCGTCCTTCAGCTTCGCGATGAATTCCGGCAGGCGCGCGTCCAGTTCGTGCAGCGCATTCGAATAGCCCTGCACGTCGCGGCGGTGGCCGAACAGCATGTCGAAGTCGACGAAGTTCACGAACGTCAGCGATTTGTCGCCCGCTTCATCCTGCACCTTCAGCAGCGCGTCGAACAGCGCCATGTTGTCCGGCCCTTTCACGACGCGCGATACGCCCTTGGCGGCGTAGATGTCGCTGATCTTGCCCAGTGCGATGACTTCGCCGCCCGCGTCCTTGACGTGGTCCAGCAGGGTTGGCGCCGGCGGCGGCACGGCGTAGTCGTGGCGGTTGGCCGTGCGCTTGTAGTCGCCGTTGGCGCCCGTGAACGGACGGGCGATCACCCGGCCGATGTTGTACGGCTTGACCAGCTCATAGGCGATCTCGCAGATCTCGTACAGGCGCTCAAGGCCGAAGTGTTCCTCGTGTGCGGCGATCTGCAGCACGGAATCGGCCGACGTGTACAGGATCGGCTTGCCGGTGGCCACGTGCTCGTCACCCAGCTCGTTGATGATCGTCGTGCCGGAGGCGTGGCAGTTGCCCAGGAAGCCGGGCAGCTTGCCCAGTTCCTGCAGTTTGTCCGTCAGCTCCTGCGGGGACGACGGCACGGTTTTCGGGAAGTAGCCCCAGTCGAACAGCACCGGCACGCCGGCGATTTCCCAGTGGCCGCTTTGGGTGTCCTTGCCGGTGGACTGTTCGCGCGCGACGCCATAGGCGCCCTTGAAACCATCGCGCAGGCTGAAGCCCTCGGCCCACTTGCCGGTTGCTGTGTGGGCGGCGGCGGCCAGGCCCAGTTGTTCCAGGTTCGGCAGCGCCATCGGCTTGCCTTCGCGGGCGGCCCAGGCGGCGATGCTGCCGAAGGTGTTGGCGGCGGCGTCGCCGTATTTATCGGCATCCGGCGTGGCGCCAAGGCCGAAGGAGTCGAGCAGGAGGATGAATGCGCGTGACATGATGTGTCCCGTAAAAAATGAAGGGCGGCCGCAGCCGCCCGTTGAAACGCTTGATTTATGCCTGTGCAGGCGTCTTGGCGATGTTGGACATGAACGCGTGGATCAGCTTCACCAGGCTTTCCGCGCCGATGGCGGCGTACTTCAGCGTCTGCTCGTGCGACAGCGGGAACGGCGACAGCCCTTCGGCCAGGTTGGTGATGACGGACACGCCCACGACCTTCAGGCCGCAGTGGCGGGCCGGCACGACTTCGGGCACGACGGACATGCCGACAACATCGGCGCCCAGGCGGCCAAAGGCGCGGATCTCCGCAGGCGTTTCGAAGTTCGGGCCGGCGTAGGCGATGTAGACGCCTTCGTGCAGGGTGATACCTTGCTCGGCGGCAGTGTCCTGCAGCAGCTTGCGCAGGTCCGCGTCATACGCGTTCGCCATGCTGAAGAAGCGCGGGCCGAAACGCTCGTCGTTCGGGCCGATCATCGGCGTGCCGGGCAGGAAGTTGATATGGTCGTTCAGCGCCACCAGCGAGCCGGCGTCCACTTCCGGACGCAGCGAGCCGGCGGCATTCGTCACGAAGACAAATTCGCAGCCCAACAGCTTCAACGTGCGCACGGCGCTCGTCATGACGCCCAGGCCATAGCCTTCGTAGAAGTGACCGCGCCCCTTCAGGCAGACCACCTGCACGCCGGCCAGCGTGCCCAGAACCATCTGGCCCGCATGGCCATGCACGGTGCTGATCGGGAAGCCCGGCAGCTCGTCGAAGCCAATGGACACCGAGTCCGTCATCTGCTCGGCCAGCACGCCCAGGCCGGAACCCAGGATCAGCGCGCAGCGCGGCTGGAAGTTCGCGGGCATGCGCGAGCGGACGATGGCGGCTGCCTGGAAGGGGGAATTGTTCAACATGAGGTCCTCTGAGTGTCGGTCTGTGACGATGCAGTGGCGCCGGCATTCCCGTGAAAAAAGGGGGCTGCACTGACAAGGCGACACTATGCATCATCCCTGATATGTATGGCAAATACCATTTTTCTTTGCCATTTATATGCAGGATATATAAATAGTGCTCTATTATAACGGACCGGTCCAGTTTGACATGAAGTGAACAAGTGTTTACGATTGCAGACAGTTGTTTGAAATCATTCTCAAGGCCTGCGTGAGCGACATCCCCAAGAAAGAACAGCTGTTTCAGCTGGTCCGTTCCAATCCTTTCGTTTCCCAGCAGCAGCTGGCGGACCAGCTCGGCCTGTCGCGCTCGGCCGTGGCGGGCCATATCGCCAGTCTGATCCGCGAGCGTCGCTTGCTGGGCCGCGCCTATGTGCTGCCGGCGTCACGCACCGTGCTGTGCATCGGTGCGGCGAACCTGGACCGCAAGCTGCGCACGCTGGGGGTGCTGCGCATGGCCACGTCCAATCCCGCCAGTGCAACCGAAACCTACGGCGGCGTCGCACGCAATATCGCGGAAAACCTGGCCCGGCTTGGCACCCCAAGCGCTCTGCTGACGGCGGTCGGCATGGACAGCGCCGGCGACGCGCTACGCAAGCATGCGGAAGGCGCAGGCATCGACATGACCGGGTCGCTGAAACTGCCCGGCAGCGCGACCGGCACCTACACGGCAGTGCTGGACGGCGCGGGCGAGATGGTCGTCGCGCTCGCCGACATGGCACTGTACGACCACATCACACCGGCCTTCCTGGCCGACCGGCAGCCGCAGCGCGCCGCAGCATCGCTGGTCGTCGCGGACCTGAACCTGCCGGAAGCGAGCGTCGCCCTGCTGCTGGGGGACGCGCAACGGGGCAGCGCGCAACTTGTCATCGTCGCGGTATCGCAGCCGAAGATGGACCGGCTGCCCCGCGACCTGCGCGGCCTGCGCCTCCTGATCCTGAACCGCGGTGAATTGGAAGCGCGCGCCGGCCGTGCGCTGCCCACGGAAGCGCACGTGCGCGAAGCATGCCGCACATTGCAGGCCGATGGCGCGCAGGACGTGATCGTCACGTGCGGCGCGGCCGGCGTCTACCACACGGTCCCGGGCGACCTGCACTGGCTGCCCGCGCATGAGATACCGGCCGCCGACGTGATCGACGTCACCGGCGCCGGCGACGCCTTTTCTGCGGCCGTGTGCTGGTCGCTGGCCCAAGGCGACGCCGACCTGACGCGCGCCTGCCTGCGCGGCCTGCAGGCCGCCGCGCTTACCGTGCAAAGCCCGCACACCGTCTCCCCCGCGCTGACACCCGATGCGTTCAGCGCGCCTTCTCCTCAAGAACAGGACTGACAGATATGCACCAATTCCTCTCCTTCTCGCCCGAAGTGGCGAACGCGCGCGCCGCCGGCCTGCCCATCGTGGCGCTGGAATCGACGATCATCTCGCACGGCATGCCGTATCCGCAGAACGTGCAGACGGCGCGCGAGGTCGAGCAGATCATCCGCGACGGCGGCGCCGTGCCGGCCACGATCGCCGTCATCGACGGCAAGATCCGCGTGGGCCTGACGGACGAACAGCTCGAACTGCTGGGCCAGTCGCCGGAAGCGATGAAGGTAAGCCGGCGCGACCTGGCCTATGTGCTGTCGCAGAACAAGCTGGGTGCGACCACCGTCGCCGCGACGATGATCTGCGCGGCGCTGGCGGAAATTCCAGTCTTCGTCACCGGCGGCATCGGCGGCGTGCACCGCGGCGCCGAAACGAGCTTCGACATCTCCGCCGACCTGCAGGAACTGTCGCAGACGAATGTGGCCGTGGTGTGCGCCGGCGTCAAATCCATCCTCGACATCGGCCTGACCCTGGAATACCTGGAAACGCAGGGCGTGCCAGTCGTCAGCGTGGGCCAGCCGGGCTTCCCCGCCTTCTTCACGCGCGAAAGCGGCTTTAATGCCGACTTCCAGCTCGACACACCGGCCGAGCAGGCCGCGTTCATCCAGACCAAGTGGCACCTGGGCCTGAAAGGCGGCATCGTCGTCAGCAATCCGGTGCCCGAGGCGGACGCGATGCGCAAGGAAGAAATCGACGGCATCACGCTGCAGGCATTGCAGGAAGCGGCCGAGAATGGCGTCACGGGCAAGAAGGTGACGCCGTTCCTGCTGGCCCGCATCAAGACCCTGACGCAGGGGCGCAGCCTGGCGACGAACATTGCGCTGGTGAAGAACAACGCCCGCGTGGGCGCGGCACTGGCGCGCGCGCTGGCCGAACGTCCGCTGCCCTGAGCCACGGGCCATGTCCATCGACCTGAAACAGCTGAAGTATTTCCTGGCCGTCGCCGAAGAAAAAAGCTTCAGCCGTGCGGCCGAGCGGCTGCACATCTCGCAGCCGCCGCTGTCGCAGCAGATCATGAAGCTGGAGGCGGAGCTGGGCGTGAAGCTGTTTGCCCGCACCACGCGCAGCTTCGAGCTGACGGTCGCGGGCCGCGCGCTGATGAACGAGGCGGCGGAGCTGCTGGCGAAAATGCGCATGACCATCGACACCGTGCGGCAGATCGACCGCGGCGAGGTCGGGCGCCTGCGCGTGGGCATCGTCGGATCGGCGATGTGGGGACCGATCCCGAGCCTGCTCGAGCAGTTCCAGAGCCAGTATCCGCGCGTGACGTGGACGCTGCACGAGTTCGGCCCGACGGTGCAGTACGACGCGCTGCGCGCCAGGCAGATCGACGTGGGCTTCTGGCGCGAGCCGAAGCTCGACGAGAACGACCTCAAAAACGACAACCTGCGCCAGGAGCTGTGCTTTCGCGAGAACGTCTGCGTGGCCGTCAACGAGCATCATCCGCTGGCCAAACGCGAAGCAATCGAACTGACCGACATCGCCGACGAGCCGATGCTGACGCTCGCCCTCGACAAGTCCGCATTCCCCCGCTACCTGATCGGGTGCTGCGTCAACGCCGGCTTCCAGCCGGCCATTTTCCAGGAAGCGTCCGAACCGCAAACCTTGCTGGCAATGGTGGGCGCGGGCCTGGGCGTGACGCTGATGCCGGAAACGACCAGCCGCATCGGCTGGCCGGGCGTGGTGTTCCTGCCGATCCGCACCAATCCGCCGTCGGCCAATCTGTACATCACCTACGCCACCACGGACGACGCGCCGGTAGTGCGGGCGTTTCTGAACATCCTGCGGCCGCCCGCCAGAGAGTAAGCACCAGGCAGAGCCCGTGACAACATCGGGGTCAGGCACAAAAACTGTCACGACCTGAACAATTACACGCCGATTGCTGGCCGGATAAGCCTGCGTGCGCAGCTCTGGTGGGACCGGCTCCGCTGCGCTCGGACCTGATAGTTTTTGTGCCTGACCCCAGGGTTGTCACGATGTCTGCTGTTCGTCAGTGCGTGCGGCCGCCGGCTTCGCGCAGGTCTGCCTCGGCGCCGCAGCTGGTTCGCACCGCAACCTTCAACCCCTCGATCATATCGGCCAGCGCCATGCTGGGCGTCGGCGCCGGCTGGTGCGCGGCCTGCTGCGGCAGGAACGGGATGTGAATGAATCCGGCACGGGTCGACGGCTGTGCGCGCACCGCATGCATCAGCCCATAGAACACGTGATTGCAGACAAAGGTGCCTGCCGTCTGCGACACGGAGGCCGGCAGGCCGGCGCCACGCAGCGCGTGCACGATGGCCTTGATGGGCAAGGTGGCGAAGTAGGCGGCCGGGCCGTCCGGGACGATGGGCTCGTCCACCAGCTGGCTGCCGCGATTGTCCATGATCGGCGCATCGTCGATATTGATGGCGACGCGCTCCACGGTGATGTCGGCGCGGCCGCCTGCCTGCCCGACGGCGATGACGACGTCCGGCGCCGTGGCCCCGATGGCATCGAGCAGCGTTTCGATGGCCGCGCCGAACACGCAGGGCAGCTGCCGCACCTGGACGTCAAAGCCCTCCTCCGCCCATCCTTCCAGCGCACGCACGGCCTCCCATGCGGGGTTGATGGGCTGCTTGTTAAAGGGCTCGAAGCCCGTCAGGAGCACAGTCTTCATGGTCGGTTCATCAGAAAATACAGCAAGAGGATATTCACGCCCAGCAGCGGCAGCGCCGTGGGCACCTGCGCCTTGATGACGGCATGCTTGTCCGGCAGCTCCAGCAGCGCGGCCGGAACGATATTGAAGTTCGCCGCCATCGGCGTCATCAGGGTGCCGCAATAAGCGCTGAACATGCCGATCGCCGCCATCACGGCCGGGTTGGCGTGGAAGACGCCGACCAGCACCGGTATGCCAACGCCGCCCGTCATCACGGGAAACGCCGCGAAGCCGTTGCCCATGACGATCGTAAACAGCGCCATGCCGACACAATACACCGTTACGGCCACCAGTTTCGAATCCATCGGAATGTACGACGTGGCGATGTGCGCGACCGCCTTGCCGACGCCCACCTGGGTAAACAGCAGCCCAAGAATCGCCAGCAGATGCGGCAGGAAGAACGCCCAGCCCAGCGCATCGACGAGGCGGCGGTGCTCGCGCATCGCCTGGACCGGTGTGGACCGCGTCAGCCGGCAGGCCAGCGCCGCGGCGATGATCGACGCGCAGCCCAGGCCGACCAGCGTGGCCTGCTTCGGATCGATCAGGAACAACTCACCGACCTTCACATCCTTCAGCAGCGTCGAAGCGATCACGGTGACGAGCGGGATGGCCAGCGCCGGCAGGAACAGCCAATGCCCCAGCCGGCGCGCGCTGGCGCGGCGCACGTCGTCCGGCAGCACGTCCGGTGTGCCGCTGCGCACGCCCCCGAACCCCGCCAGCAGCGCCATCGCGACCACGACGGCGCCAGCGAACGCCGGCGGCAGCGCTTCGCCGGCGAGATACAGCAATGCATACAGCCCCCAGAACAGAGCCGTGGTCCAGCGCCGCCCATTGCTGCGATCCGTTGCCGACATCCACGCGACGATGGCAAGGATGGCGCCGACCACATAATAGAAGTCCTCCAGCCGCAGGATCATTTGCGGGCCTCGCGTGCCAGATACAGGTCAAGCCGGCGCAGGCGCCATGCGTGGATGACGAAGGCCGATATCGCCGTCGGGATGCCCCAGAGTGCCATGTGCAGCGGATCGACCTCGATGCCCTCGGCACGCAGGATGGTCTGCATCAGCACGATGGCGCCGAAGGCCACGAAGATGTCCTCGCCGAAGAACAGGCCGACGTTATCGGTGGCGGCCGTCATCGCCCGCACGCGCTGGCGCGCCGCATCGGACAGGACCGCGCCGCGCGCCGCGGCCTGGCGCTCGGCGGCGCCTTCGGCCATCGGCGCCATCAGCGGACGCACCATCGTCGGATGCCCGCCGATCGACGTCAGCCCGACGGCCGCGCAGCCCTCGCGGATGGCCAGGTACAGGATCAGCAGCCGGCCCGCAGTGGCGGACCGCACGCGGCTGATCGCAGCCTGCGCATGCTCGCGCAGGCCGAAGCGCTCCAGCAGGCCGATGGCCGCCAGCGGCAGCAGCAGGATCAGCGGCAGGTTGCGCGTCTCGACAAACGCCTTGCCCAACGCGGCCAGCAAATCGAGCGGCGGCATCAGCACGGCCGCTCCGGTGGCAAGACACGCGGCGATCACCACCAGCACAGGGTGCAGGCGCAACAGGAAGCCGGCGATGATGACGGCGACACCCAGCAGGGGCCACAGGTTGACAGCAGACTGCATCGTTCCTCCCAGAAAATTCGAAAAAACCGGAGCCTGTCACCGGTTTTACAGAAAAACGGTGACAAGCTCCGGTTTTCGACGGCTGTGCTAACGCAGAAATATCGCGGCATAAAAAAGCCCCGCACATGGGCGGGGCAGACTTCAAGCTACGTAACCAACAGTATCAGAAATTCATCTTGAACTGCACACCGTACGTGCGCGGCTCGTTCAGGATGCCGGTCAGGTTGTTGAAATCGATGGCACCGACGGATTGCACCTCGTCGGTGATGTTGCGGCCGTACAGCGCCAGGTCGTATTTGCCGTCGCCCCACTTGTAGCCGACGCGCAGGCCGCCTTCCAGCAGGTCCTTGGCCTTGTACTCCACCGCTTCGTACAGGAAGAAGTTGTACGACGAGCGGTATGACCAGTCCGTGAACGCGTAGGCCTCGCCGTTCGCCACCGGCACGCTGTATTTTAGCGTGAAGTTGTGCTGCCACTTCGGTGCGCGCGGCAGCGGATTGCCGTTGATCAGCGCGACGCGGGTGCCGCCGACAAACGAGACCGGGTTCGTCACCGTGCAGCCGGAGCCGCATGGCAGCACGTACAGGCTCGAATCCTTGATCTCGGTATCGTTGTAGCTGCTGCCGAACGTCATCGACAGGGCATCGGACAGATTGGCCTGGATGTCCAGCTCCACGCCCTTGCCGGTCGCCTTGTCGGCGTTGAGCAGCTGGTTCATGTTGACCGTGCCGCTGCCGGCGGTGAGCTGCTTGTCCTTGACGCGGTAGTGGAACACCGTGGCCGACAGGCGCGCGCGGCGGTCGAACAGGTCCTGCTTGATACCGGCTTCATACGACAGCACCTTCTCGGCGCCAGCCATCGAAGGACGGCTGGCCAGGTCGTTCAGGCGGCCCTGCATCGACGGCGCGCGGTAGCCCGTGGCGATGCGGGCGAACACGTTGGTGTCTTTCGTGACGACGTACGTGCCGCTGGCATCCCAGCTGACGTTGGTCGAGTCGTCCGACAGCGGCAGGTAGGTGCGGCCCGTCGTTTCGATGCGCTGCGCCACGAAGTCCTTCTTGTCGCTGGTGTAGCGCAGGCCGCCGCGCACTTTCAGGCGGTCGTTGATCGCGTAGTTGACGGAGCCGAAGGCCGCCCACGACTTCGCGTTCTGCTCCTGCGTTGCGTAGTTGGCGTTCTGCGGATTGCCCGGTGCCAGCGAATCGAACGAGATGCTGTCGATCTGGATGTCTTCCTTGAAGAAGAACACGCCGGCGATCCACTGCAGCGGGCCCTTGTTCGTCGACTCGGCGCGGAACTCCTGCGACAGCTGCTTGTGGTTCGGGATCACGTCCGCCGTCTCGACGACAAACGGTATAAAGCCCGGGCCCATCGGCGGCGCGTACACGGCGCCGTAGCCACCGTCCACGTCGGCGCGGCTGTAGAAGTCCAGCGTTTCGTAGCCCGTGATCGAGTGCAGCGTCACGCCCGGGAGGTCCCAGCGCAGGCGCAGGTTGGCGCCCTTGTTCTTCAGATGCTGCTCGTTGATGCCGTCGGTCGGGTAGCTGCCGAAGTCGAAGTTGTCGACCAGCTCATTGGTGCCCTTCTTCAGGATATTGGCGCGGAACAGCGTCGCGTTGCCATCCATGTCGCGGCCATGGACGTTGAACAGCGCGCTGAAGTTCGACGTCGGCTTGACCAGCACCTGCAGGCGCGCAGCGTTGTCCTTGTAGCCTTCGAATTCGCGCGTGCCGGTCGGGCGGTTGTTGTCCACGCGGTTGCCGCGGTGCTGCGACTGGCCGGAGAAGCGGATCGCCACGGTATCGCTGACGGGGATGTTGTACGCACCGTCGACATTGCGGATGCGGTCCTTGCCGAAGCCGGCCGACAGGTAGCCTTCCGTCTTGAACACCGGCTTGGCCGAGTCGAACTTGATGACGCCGGCCGGCGAGTTACGGCCGAACAGGGTGCCCTGTGGACCGCGCAGCACTTCCACCTGGTCCACGTCGAACACGGGGAAGCCCTTGAGCATCGGGTTTTCCTGGACGATGTCGTCCATCACCAGGCCGACCGGCTGCGACGCGTTCAGGTCGAAGTCCGTATTGCCCAGGCCACGGATATAAAAGCGCGGGAACGTGCGGCCGTAATCGGATTCGATCGCAACGGACGGCGAACGGCCGGACAGGAAGCGGATGTCCTGGCCGCCGGACGTCAGCACGTCGAGCTTCTCGCCCTTGACGGTGGCGATCGACATCGGCACGTCCTTGATGTTCTCGGCGCGGCGCTGGGCCGTGACGATGACCTGTTCGAGCTGGCCCGGCTGGCGTTTCTCGACCACAACGTCGGACATGCCGTCGGCGGCAGGCTGTCGCGCCTCCTGTGCAACGGCACCGTGCAGCGGGAATGCCGCGGCGACTGCCAGCGCGATCAGCGTACGCGCAGCGTAGCGGGTGGGTTCAGTCATGGACCAGCTCCTTCTATGGATTAAAAAACACCGCAGCTATGCGGAAAAAGCAGACGAAACGTGCAGGCAAAACGCGATGCTAGCACCAATTGACAGGTGCGAAAATTGCCCGCAGCCCCATTCCATTGATATGAAAAATATATAAATCGCTAATCAAAAACGTATTTGTCATACATATCATGGCTGTTGCATAGTTGAGAGCTACCCTTCCGTCGCGCTCGAGACAGCGGCGAGCGCTCTGTGGCAGGGCGCGCAGAGGGAAGAAGGCAAATAGTGGGAGGCGTATTGAAAATGACGGCACCGGTCGTCCGGCGCGAAAAACAACGCTAGAGGCGTTGCTCGAACCACCGACGTAATGTTGCGCCAACGCGACAGTGATAACAGATCGTTAATTCATTGCGTTAAATAATGTGCAACTGATGGAAATCTAGCAACGCTTGTTAGCGCGAATGCACTGAGCAAGCCCTCTAAATCGGCGGGTTTCCGAGATGCAGGCAATAGTGGTCTACATGTTTTGCTCGCAAAAACTATACAATAACGAACTTCCAGGAGCCTACTCATGCAAATCAAACAAGTAACGATGATGATCGCCGCAGTGGCGGTATCGGCCAGCGCTGCGGCGGCCAACCCGAAACTGGGCATCGTCTACGATGCGGGCGGCAAGTTCGACAAGTCGTTCAACCAGTCCGCTTTCGAAGGCGCCTCGCGCTTCAAGAAGGACACGAACATCAACTTCATCGAAGTGCAGGCCTCGTCCGACACGCAGGCCGAACAGGTGCTGCGCGGGCTGGCCCGCAAGAAGCTGGACCTGATCGCCTCGATCGGCTTTGCGCAGACGCAGGCGGTGCAGAAGGTCGCCAAGGAATTCCCCAACGTGCGCTTCGTGCTGATCGACGGCGTCGCCCAGGGCAACAACGTCAACTCGATCACGTTCAAGGAAGAAGAAGGCTCCTACCTGGTGGGCGTTGCCGGCGCGATGGCATCGAAGTCGAAGAAGCTGGGCTTCATCGGCGGCATCGACATCCCCCTGATCCGCACGTTCGCCTGCGGCTACGCGCAGGGTGCGAAGGCCGTCGACAAGAAAGCGGAAGTCGTGCAGAACATGGTCGGTACCACGGCTGCGGCCTGGAACGACCCGGCCAAGGGCGGCGAACTGGCGCGCTCGCAGTTCGAGCGCGGCGTGGACGTCGTGTTTGCCGTCGCGGGCGGCTCGGGCATGGGCACGCTGCAGATGGCCAAGGACAAAGGCAAGCTGGCCATCGGTGTGGACTCCAACCAGAACCACCTGTATCCCGGCTCGGTCCTGACCTCAATGGTCAAGCGCGTCGACAACGCCGTCTACGACAGCTTCATGCAAATGAAGAACGGTACGTGGAAGGCCGGCGTCACGGCCAAGGGCATCAAGGAAGGCGGCGTGGACTGGGCGCTGGACGCCCACAACCGCAAGCTGATCACGCCGGAAATCGAGAAGAAGGTGCTGGGTGCCCGCAAGGACATCATCGATGGCAAGGTCAAGGTCATCGACATCCGCTCGGGCGCCGCCTGCCCGGCCTGACCATCCTCTAACGATCGGGACTTCCCGTAGAAACGCGCCGCAGGGGCATTCTCCTGCGGCGCGTTTTTCAGTAACAACCACCTGAAAATCCTATGCAGCCAGCAGTTGAATTTCGCGGCATCTCCAAGCACTTCGGAGCGGTCAAGGCGAATACGGACGTCAGCTTCGCGATCGCCAAGGGCGCCATTCACGGCCTCGTAGGCGAGAACGGCGCCGGCAAATCGACCCTGATGAGCATCCTGTACGGCTACTATCACGCCGACGGCGGCGAGATCCTGCTTGACGGCCAGCCGCGCCAGATCCGCAGCAGCCAGGAAGCCATCCGCCTGGGTATCGGCATGGTGCACCAGCACTTCATGCTGGTCGAGAACATGACCGTGCTCGATAACGTGATGCTGGGGACCGAGGGGGGCTTTCGCCTGTCGTCGCACCGCGCCGCCACGGAGAAGAAGCTGCGCGAGATCTGCGCCACGTACCGCCTCGACGTCGATCCGCTTGCCACGATCCACGACCTGTCCGTCGGCGCGCAGCAGCGCGTGGAGATTCTCAAGCAGATCTATCGCAGCGCCAACATCCTGATCCTGGACGAGCCGACGGCCGTGCTGACGGCGCAGGAGACGGAGTCGCTGTTCCAGATCCTGCGGCTGTTCAGGGAACAGGGCAAGACCATCATCCTGATCACGCACAAGCTGCAGGAGATCATGGACATTACCGACAGCGTGACGGTCATGCGCGCCGGCCGCGTGGTCGGTGCCGTGCGAACGGCGCAGACCACGAAGGAGGAGCTGGCCAACATGATGGTCGGCCGCCCCATCGAAAACAACCTGCCGCGTGCGCCGTACAACCCGGGCAAGGCGGTGCTGGACGTGCGCGACCTGCAACTGAAGGACAGCACCGGCGTGGCGCTGCTGGAGGACATCGGCTTCACGCTGCGTGCCGGCGAGATCGTCGCGATCGCCGGCGTCTCCGGCAACGGCCAGAGCGAACTGATGGAGATCCTGTCGGGCATGCGCCTGCCGACGTCCGGCGCGGCCGACTTCGAAGGCAAGCCCCTCCCCTTCGACCGTTCCGACGCCGATGGCCTGCCGCTGGTGTTTCGCCACCTGGGCATCGCCCACGTTCCGGAAGACCGCCTGCGCGACGGCGTGGTGAAGAACTTCTCGGTCATGCAGAACACGGTGCTGGGGTACCAGGACCACCTGAAAGGCAGTTTCGGCCTGTTCGACTTCGGCCACATCGCCGAGCGCTGCGAAAGCCTGCTGAAGGAATTCGACGTGCGTCCGCCCAATCCGGACCTGCGTATCGGCCTGCTCTCGGGCGGCAACCAGCAGAAGGTCGTCATCGCCCGCGAGGTGCTGGCCAAGCCGAAGCTGATGCTGGTGGGCCAGCCGACGCGCGGCGTCGACATCGGCACCATCGAGGCGATCCACACCCAGCTGCTGGCACTGCGCGACGCCGGCGTCGCCATCCTGCTGGTGTCGGTGGAACTGGAAGAAGTCCGGGCACTGGCCGACCGCATCCTCGTGATGTGCGGCGGCCGCATTACCGGCGAACTGAAGATTGAAGAATTCGACACCACCCGTATCGGGCTGCTGATGGGCGGGATGCAAAAATCATGACCACTAACGATATGCCACGCTGGGCAACCGGCATTGTCCTGCCGATCCTGAACCTGCTCTCCGCGCTGCTCGTTGCCGCGCTGGTGATCCACCTGCTGGGCGAAGACCCCGTCGAGTCGATGCAGATCCTGATCAACAGCGCCATCGTCAATCCGGAAGGGTTGTCGTACACGCTGTTCTACGCGTCGACCTTCGTCTTCACGGGCCTGGCCGTATCGATCGCGATGCAGGCGGGCCTGTTCAATATCGGCGCCGAAGGCCAGATGTACTTCGGCGGCCTGGGCCTGACGCTGGCGATGCTGGCGTTCGACGCAGCGCTGCCGTGGTACCTGCTGATCCTGGCCGGCATGATCGGCGCGGCCCTGTTCGGCGCGCTGTGGGCCTTCATTCCCGGCTACCTGCAGGCCAAACGCGGCAGCCATGTCGTGGTGACGACGATCATGTTCAACTTCATCGCCGCGTCGCTGATGAACTTCGTCATCGTCAAATACCTGATCCCGCCGGGCGAGCAGAATACCGCCAGCCGCGTGTTCTCGGATGCGGCCGCGCTGCCGCCGCTGAACGCCTGGTTCCCCGTGCTGGGCGATACGCCGCTGAACATCAGCTTCTTCCTGGCCATCATCGCGCTGGTGATCTACGGTGTCGTCGTGTCGCGCTCCGCGTGGGGCTACAAACTGCGCGCCACGGGCCTGAACAAGCACGCCGCGCACTACGCCGGCGTGAAGATCTCCGCCATGATCATCGTCACGATGCTGATCTCGGGCGCCCTGGCCGGCCTGGGCGCCGTCAATTCCATCATGGGCTCGACGCACTACCTGTCGCTGAACTTCGTCGGCGGCGCCGGCTTCGTCGGCATTGCGATTGCGCTGATGGGACGCCAGCATCCGGTCGGCATCTTCCTGTCGTCCGTGCTGTTCGGCGCGCTGATCCAGGGCGGCTTCGACCTGTCGCTGGAAAAGCCGAACATCCCGACCGAGACGTTCATCTTTATCCAGGGCCTGATCATCCTGTTCTGCGGCGCGATGGAAAACCTGTACGCGCCCGTGCTCATCAAACTGATCAAAGGGAAAAAGGGCTGAGATCATGACCTTCGAAGATCTTCATCTGGGCAGTATCGTCGTCTCGACCGTGCGCAACGCGCCGGTCCTGATTTTCGCCGCCATGGCCGGCCTGTTCGCGGAGCGCTCCGGCGTCATCGACATCGGCCTGGAAGGCAAGATCCTGGCCTCCGCTTTCGTCTCTGCGGCAGTCGCATTCGCGACGCAGAACCCCTGGTACGGCATCCTGGCCGGCATGGCCGTGTCGATCGCGCTGGCCACGCTGCAGGGTTACGTGGCCGTCACGCAAAAGGGCAACCAGCTCGTCGCCGGCATCGCCATCAATATCGCCATGAGCGGCCTGACGTTCGTCGTGGCGCAGTACTTCTTCCAGCAGGGCGGCCGCACGCCGGACCTGGGCGAAGCGCGCCTGCCGTACGTGACCCTGCCGGGCAGCGAAGCGGTGGCGGACGTGCCGGTGCTGGGCTGGATCTGGACGCAGCTGCTGGGCGGCCACTCGGTGCTGGTGTACGCCGCATTCCTGCTGGTGCCGCTGGTGCACTGGCTGCTGTACCACACCCGCTTCGGCCTGCGCCTGCGTGCCTGCGGCGAGAACCCGCACGCGGCCGATGCCGCCGGCGTCTCCGTCGAACGCACCCGCTATACGGCGATGCTGATTGCCGGCGCACTGTGCTCGTTCTCGGGCGCGTACCTGGCCATCGTGCAGAGCGGCTTCTTCCTGCGCGACATGTCGGCCGGCATGGGCTACCTGGCGCTGACGGCCATGGTGTTCGGTAACTGGCGCCCGACGTTTACCTTCCTGGGCTGCCTGATGTTCGGCTTCTTCAACGCCGTGCAGATCCAGCTGGAAGGCGTCGACCTGCCGGTCGTGGGCCGCATTCCCGGCGCGCTGATCCAGATGGTGCCGTATGTCGTGACCGTGATCGTGCTGGCCGGGTTGATGGCGAAGTCGGTGGCGCCGAAGGCGATCGGGGTGCCGTTCGTGAAGTCGCGCTGATGGTGCCGGGGCTTGAGGTCGCGGCTGGCGGCTGATCCGCTGGGGTCTGTCCCCGGTAAGTGGCGGCCTTGCCTTGGTCGCCGGCGCTGGGGTCTGTCCCCGGTAAGTGGTGGGTGTGCCGGAGTCGCCGGCTTATTCAGGGGACTGACCCCGGTTTTTGAATTTTGCCTGTGCCTCGGGCAAAAAACCGGGGTCGGTCCCCTGACTGCGCTAACGACTGTGGTGAAAGCCTTTCCTTACCGGGGACAGACCCCACGCGTCATTTCTGCGCCAGCACCCATTTCACCAGCGTATGCGCCTCGGCATCGGAGACGGCATTCGGCGGCATCGGCACCGGGCCCCAGACACCGGCGCCGCCCTTGATGATCTTCTGTGCCAGCTTGGCCTCGGCATCCTTCTGCCCTTTGTACTTGGCGGCGACGTCCTTGTAGGCCGGGCCGACCAGCTTCGTTGCGACGGCGTGGCAGGCCATGCAGTTCTTCGATTTCGCCAACTCTTCCGGCGTGGCGGCGTGTGCCAGCGAAGCGCTGACGATTGCTGCAAACGACAGCAGACCTGCTGCGACAAGTTGTTTCTTCATTGTGTGCTCCCCTGATTGAATTACTCCGATTCTAGAGCATCCCGCGTTTTGACGGCGCCGACATCGCCCCGCGAAAACAGGTGCAACGCCGCGTACTGCAGCAGCATGATCGTCTTGCCGTCCTCGATGGCGCCACCGGCCGCCATCGCCAGCGCCGCATCGATGTCGAGCTCCACAACCTCGATGTCTTCCCCCTCCTCCACCACACCGCCGCCCTGCCCGATCCGCTTGTCCGCGCCGTATTCGGCGACAAAGAAGTGCAGCCGTTCGGTGACGGACCCCGGGCTCATGAACGCCTCGAAGACGCGCCGCACTTCACCGACGCGGTAACCCGTCTCCTCCTCGACCTCGGCGCGGATGCGCTCTTCCGGCGTGGCGGCGTCCAGCAGGCCGGCGGGCGCTTCGAGCAGGAAGCCGTCGTGCGTGCCGCCGTAGCGCCAGGCAGGAAAGCGGAACTGGCGTACGAGGATGACGGTGCGCCGTGCCAGGTTGTACAGCAGGATCGTCGCGCCGTGGCCGCGATCGTACGTCTCGCGCGAGACCGTCTGCCACGTGCCGTCGCGGCGGCGGTAGTCGAACGTGGTTTTCTTCAGCAGATACCAGTCGTCCGACAGCGTTGTCACTTCCCTGATGCGTATGTCCATGATGGCTCCATCTGTTTGCGTTGTTTTTACGATATCATGCAATATCATGCAATCTCAAGAAATTTCGCGCATATGCTGACCCGACAACGCAAACAACTGCTGCTCAAGATTCTCGATGAGGAGGGACAGATCGTCGCCAAGACGCTGTCCGAATCGCTGGGGCTGTCCGAGGACACGATCCGGCGCGACCTGCGCGAACTGGCCAAGGAGGGTCTGCTGCAACGGGTGCACGGCGGCGCCCTGCCCGCCTCGCCCGCGCAGGCCAACTTCGCCGTGCGCGAGACCATCTCCACGGACGCCAAGCCTGCCATCGCCCGCGCCGCCGCCGCGCTGATCGAACCCGGCCAGGTCGTGTTCATCGACGGCGGCACGACGTCCGTCCAGCTGGCGCGCGCGCTGCCGCGCGACCTGCGCGCCACCGTCGTCACGCACAGCCCATCCGTTGCGGTGGAGCTGGTCGAACACCCGCACGTTGAGGTCATCATCGTCGGCGGGCGGCTGTTCAAGCACTCGATCGTGGCCTGCGGCGCGCAGGCGCTGGAAGCCATCGCCGGCATCCGCTGCGACGTGTTTTTCATGGGCGTGTGCAGCCTCGATCCGGAGGCGGGGATCACGACGGGAGATTACGACGAGGCGTGCATGAAGCGCGCGATCAGCGCGACGGCGCAGCGGACAATTGTGCTGGCGTCGCCCGAGAAGCTGGGCACCGCGGCGCCGTTCGCGATTGCGCCGCTGGCGACAATCGACGGCATCGTCGTCAGCGGGAAGACGGATGCGGCGCTGCTGGCGCCGTACCGGGAGATGGGGATCGAAGTAACGTTGGCGTAGGAGACATGGGGGACTGGCTCGTTTCTCGGGGTCTCCTACCCTGTGGAACGTGCCTGCCCCCGACGTTCACCTCAAAGCGAATCAGGACCAGATGATTCAGGGCCAGATCGTCTGCAGCAGCGCGGCCAGGTGATACCCGCCCTTGATCAGCTGCTCGCGCGCGATGGCGGACGACGGCACCGGATAATTCTCCGGTACGGTGAGCGCCCACACCTTGTACGACTCGCCCGTGCTCTTGCTGGTCTGCGTGGACACCGCGCCGACCGTGACGCCCGTGTGCGCCAGCTTCGACACGACCAGCGCGTCGTTGGCCCACTGGTATGGCCAGTTCATGACATCGCCCGTGTTGACGGAAACCGTCGGCTTGGTGTCGATGGCGTATTGCGCGAATTGCTCCGGCGTGCGGGTGCTGGAGCGGCGCATCGCATAATCGACGACCGTCGTGTCCCAGTACGAGTGGAACGGCTTCGTCGGCGACTTCTGCGCCGGCACAGGCGCGGCGTCGTCTTTCGGTGGTGCCGGCGGAATCAGCTTGCTCGACGTCGCCGCCAGCACCGCATCGTCCAGCAGCAGGCTGTTGCCGCCGCGCGAATCGAAGACATTCAGCGCATCGACCTCCGCCTGCTTCGTGGGCACGACGAATTTTCCATCCTTGCCGACAAAGCCCGCGCCCACGTGCAGTGGCTGGTGGATGTCGCCGGCCAGGTGCGTGACGATCAGCAGCGCCTGGCGTTTGGTGAATTTGTGCGGATTGGTCTGCGGCGTGTCCTTGCCCTGCAGGACGGCAATCGCCCCTTTCAGAGTCTGCACGATGTCGTCGTCGAACGTGCCGACGCCGTGGTCGTGATACGCGTCCAGCTGGAACGGCACATCTGTGTAGTGGTATTCCGAGTGCTTCGGATTGGCGTTGACGTATTCCGTCATCTCCGCCGTTTGCGGGCCGCACCAGTTGCCCTTGACGCAGTCGGCCCAGACGGCGATCTTCTCCAGGCTCTCGCCGGGCAGCAGCAGTGCCGCCACCTGTTTCTCCGCGTTGCTGCCCTTGATCAGCTTATCGGCAATGGCGCCCACGGCGCGGTGGCCGTCGCTGCCCCATGCCAGCGCGTTGGACGTGACGAAGGCGCCGGCCAGCGCCACGATGCATGCGAGTTTCTTCATTCTGCTACAGCCTTTTCGGTTGCCTTGTTCGGTTTCGGGTAATCGCGGTTGATGTCCAGCTTCTGCGCATACGGCGAGCTCCAGGTCTGCTCGTGCAGCGCCGTCAGCCGGCGCGCCATGGCTTCGTTGCGCATGACGACTTCCAGGTTGCGCGACAGGTCGAAATAGCCGCCGGCCCAGTTGCTGGTGCCGACCCATGCCAGCTTGCCGTCGATCGTCATCGTCTTGCTGTGAATGACGCGGGCGAACGGAATGAAGCCGGTGGAGGCGCGCGGCAAGGTGACGACGCGGATCTCCACGTTCGGCAGCACGGCCAGGCTTTTCAGGTAGGGCAGCGCGGGCGCTTCCAGGTTCCAGTTCGACACCATCAGCTTGATCTTCACGCCCCGGTTGGCGGCGGCACGCACGGCGTTGTCGATGACGGCGTAGTACGGCCGCGTGCCATTCGGTCCATACGACAGCGGCGCGTAGTCGAGCAGCTGGATGCGCACTTCTTCCCTGGCGTCCGCCAGCAATGCCGGCAGTCCCGTTTCGGAGTCGCGCACGCCGGGCGGGTTGTACGCGGCGGGGCTGGCCAGCAGATACGCCGGCCGCGCCAGTTCCGTCGGCGCGACGGCGGCAGCGGCCTTTGCCTGCAGCGGCGCCACTTTCGCGCCGTGCGCCAGCGTGCCTTGCGCCGCCCAGTCCTGCTCGAAGATGGCCTTGACCTGGCCGACGACCGTGGCATCGTCGATCTTCAGGCCCGTCTCGTGGATATGCGTGAACGAGCGCCAGTCGAAGTTCTGGCTGCCGACGAACGCCACCTTGCCGTCGACCAGCGCGTACTTGGCATGGATGATGCCGTTGCCCGTGATCTGGCTGTAGTCGAGGATGCGCAGTTCCAGGTTGGGGATGGCGCGCAGGCGGTCCAGCGTCGCCGCATCGGACAGGTTCACGCCCTTTTTATCGAGCAGGAAGCGGATCTTGACGCCGCGCCTGCCGGCAGCTTCCAGCCGCTCGATGACTTTCTCGAACGGTGCGCCGGCCTTGCCGACGGCGTAGAACTGGCCGATGGCGATGTCCTGGCGGGCATTGTCGAACAGCTCGCACCAGACGGTGATGGCGTCGCGCACGTCGGGGTTGGCGAGCGACGTCTCGACGGGCGTCGTCAGCACCAGCTCGAAGCCGGGAATGCGGAAGTCGGCGTGGGCGCTGCCCGTGCCGGCGGCCAGCAGCAAAGAGAACAGGATGCGGCGCATGACGGCTCCTTATCGGACGCGCACGATGCGCGGCTGTGCCGGCGCGAGGCCGGCCGGTTTCTGGTCCTGCTCGCGGCGCGCCAGGTAGGCGTTCAGCGAATCGATGTCGCGGATGCCCGTCTCGGCGCGATTCGTCCCTTTCGCGAACATCGGGAACGCGTCGCCCCCTTCGGCCAGGAAGTTGTTGGCGGCGACGCGGTACGATGCGTTGTCGTCCAGCGGGATGCCGTTCAGGCTCGCCTCCAGCACGCGCTGGCCGGCCGGCTTGCGCAGGTCGTATTGGTACGTAAAACCTTCGGATACCTGCAGCAGGCCGCGCGTCTCGGCCTTGTCGCCGACCCACTGCTGTTCCAGCAATGCGCGGATCTGCGCGCCCGTCAGGTTCATCACCGTGGTCGTGTTACCGAACGGGAGGACGGCCAGCGCCTGGCCTTTCGAGACGACGTTGCCCTCCCCCGTTTCCAGGGTGGCGCGGATGCCGCCCGTGTTCATGAACGCGATCTGCGCGCCGTAGGGACGGCCGCCGAACAGCGTGGCATCGGCCACCAGGTTGCCCAGCGCCGATTCGTCGCCGCCTTTCGCATCGCGCGTGACGGCGGGTACGGCGATGCGCGCCACGGGCTTGGCCAGTTCCGCGTTGCCGCGCTGGCGCACTTTCGCCAGATACGCTTCGGCGCGTGGATCGCTGCCGAAGGCGCCTTTTTCCATGACGACGTTGCGGGCACTGACATCGACCACCTGGTTGGTCTGGCGGTCGACGACCAGCTTGATGCGCGACAGCATATGGCCGCCCATCTGCGCCTGCGTCACCAGCTTGCCGTCCACTTTGCACAGGTAACCCTTGTGCGAGTGGCCGCTGATGACGAGTTTGATCGCCGGGTCGAGCTTTCTGACGACCGGGACGAGATCGCCTTCCAGGTCGTCGCAATACTGTTTGTCGAATTCGGCGGCGGTACGGCCGCCCTGGTGCAGCAGTACGACAAAGACCCCCACGCCCTGCTTGCGCAGTTCCGGCAGCAGCCGGTTGACGGCTTCGGCTTCGTCGCCGAACTGCAGGCCGGCGATGTTGGCAGAGGCCACCACTTCGGCCGTGTCCTTCAGCACCGCGCCGATGAAGGCGATCTTGACCCCTTTCGATTCGAGGATGCGGTACGGGGGCAGCAAGGGCTTGCGCGTATTGGCATCGATGACGTTGGCGGCCAGGTAATCGAATTTCGCGCCACCCCAGGCGCCGTCGAACTTGCATGCCTTCTCGGCACGTGGCGACGCGCAGCCGCCCTTCTGCTGGCGCAGCAGCTCGATCCGGCCCTGGTCGAATTCATGGTTGCCGACGGACGAGACCTGCAACCCCAGCAGGTCGAGCGCGCCGATCGTCGGTTCGTCGGCCCACATGGCCGACAGTGCCGGGCTGGCGCCGATCATGTCGCCGGCGCCCACCAGCAGCAGCTCGCGGTCTTCCTTGCGCCACGCCTGCAGCGCGGCACCCAGCGTGTCGATGCCGCCTGCCTGCACCGTGCGTTCCTTCTTCTCGCCGACGCCGGCATAGGTGAACTTGTCGGCTTCCAGGTGGCCGTGCAGGTCGTTGATGGCGACCAGGTTGATTTCGGTCGTGCCTTCGGTGGGGCGCGTGGCGCAGCCGGCCAGCGCGATCAGGGCGGCGGCAACGGCAAGGGAATGTGGGGAGAATTTCATGGGATCGATACGGAACGGGAACTGTTTATTGTACAGGCGCGACGGTGCTCGCCGGACGGCAAATTATGCGTTGAAACCTTACGTTACATGGCTGTCCGACGCCGATGCGACCGCAAAAAAAGGCCGGCGATTGCGCGCCGGCCTTTCGATCGAATCAAGTCATGAAGAACTTAGAATTCGTACTTCACGGTAGCCTGCAGGGCCCACTGCGATTCGCCCTTGACCTGGCGCACTTCGAAGTCCTCGACCTTGTCGCGTACCTGGTAGACGTACTTGCCGCCTTCGATACCGGCGAAGTCGACGAAGTTACGCGCCTGCGCGCCACCAACGGACTGGAAGCCCACCTCGTTGATACGGCCCCACTTCTTGTTCAGCAGGTTGCCCACGTTGAACAGGTCGAAGGTGACTACACCCTTGTGACCCTGCCAGAAGCCAGGCACCTCTTGCGAGATACGCAGATCGAACGTGTTGGTCCATGGCGAGAAGCTCGTGTTGCGGCCGACGACCTTGCCGGCGGAGTCACGCAGGCCGCGGTTCGCGTCCACGATGCTCCAGAACTTCTGCTCGTTGGCGTGGTTCGTTGCCGAATCGCCCTTGAACACGACTTCACCCGAACCGAACGCCTTCGGGATGTACATCAGGTCGTTGCCGGCGATATCGTCGCCGTTCATGTCGTTGTTGAACGTCCAGCTGTATGGCTTGCCCGAACGGCCTTCGTAGAACAGGCCGAAGGTCGTGTTGTACGCACCGAAGAAGCGCTTGCGGAAGTTCAGCACCGCGTTGATGCGGTCCTTGACCAGGTAGCTCGAGTTGGCGACGACTTCTTCGTTCGGGTTGTAGACCGAGCGGCCGTTCCAGTTCGAGTTCGACGTGGACGACGTCAGCGGCGACACTTCCTTCGACTCCGTGTACGTGTACGACACCGACCAGCCCAGGCCCGAGATCATCGGACGGCTCAGCGACAGCGTCGCCAGGTTGCTGCCGCCCTGCTTGGTGCCGGTGGCAACCAGCACGTTGGCGAAGCCGGCATTGGCGCCGGAGCGGGCACGCAGGCCCGAGCAGGCGCCGGTGGTGACGCGGGCGCCGGTCGAGGTCCAGCAATCGGTGTTGTAGGCCTGGCTGGTGTAGTACAGCTCGCGGCCATCGCTGCCGATGCGCGTTGCTTCGCCCAGGTTCAGGTTGCGGTAGTAGATCGCGTCACGCACGTCCGTTTTCAGGTATTCCGCGCTGACGACCAGGTTGTACCATGGCAGTTCGTGATCGATGGCCAGGTTGGCCTTCCACACCGACGGCTGGCGAAGGCCAGGCGCCAGGATGTCGACCGATGCCGCCGGCGTGCCGGTGGACGGGATCGGCTGGTTGGCGATGTCCGGGCTGAACAGGCCGCCCGTGGTGTTGCAGGCTGCCAGGCCGCTGGTGCCGCAGCCGGCGACTGCCGTTGCCACGCCGGCGTTCTGGAACGGGTTGCCCAGCCAGACGGCCATGGCCGAACCCTGGAACAGGCCCACACCGCCGCGCAGCTGCGTGCGGCGTGCGGATTCGAAGTTGTAGTTGAAGCCGAAGCGTGGCTGCCACAGTTTCTGGCCGTCGAATGTGTTCGTGTTGTCCAGACCGAAGCCGCCCGTCTGGCGACCCGTCGGCGACGTGCGCGCCACGGTGGCGGCGGCCACGGCGTTGTTGCGCAGCGGACGCGAGCCGACGTCGATGCTGTCGACGCGGAAGCCGCCGCTGACGGTCAGCTGTGGCGTGACGGTCCATGTGTCCTGCAGGAACAGGCCCGTGTTCTTCATCGTGAACCTGGCGACCGCGTCTTCCAGCGAGTAGCCCGTATTGGCGATGGTGCTCTGGTACGACGTCGGACGGCCGCGGCGGAAGTTCTCCAGCACCGCCGCTTCGATCGTCGAGGCGGCGACGTTGTTGCCGCACGATGCCAGCACCCCTTCGTTGCCTTGCGCGTCGCGCGGCAGGAACTGGTAGCCGATGCCCTGCTGGCAGGCGAACGTGTAGTTGCCGTACACGTTCTGGACGAATGCGTTCATGATCTCGTTCTTCTGGTAGTCCGCGCCGAACTTGACTTCATGCGCGCCCAGCTGCCAGTTGGCGCCGACGTAGTAGTCGTCCGTCTTCGTGCCCAGCACGTTGCGCTGGCGGCTGTTTTCCGTACCGAAGTTCAGGTTGCGGTCGTTGGTCGACGTGCCCGATGGCGTGCCGGCCGGCAGCGCACCGGAGAAACGCAGCCCGACCAGCGGCAGCTGCGAGTTCAGCTTGGGCACGCTGTCGTAGTCGCGCGTGGACAGCTTGACTTCGGTGGAGAAGGTCGGGGTCCAGTCGGACGTCAGCTGCGCAACCTTGGTCTCGATGACTTTAGCCTGGTTATACCAGTACGAGTTCAGCGAGATGCCGGTGGCGGACAGGCCCGGGAAGATCGGTTCGGTCTGCTCGGTCTTGGACCAGCGGAACATCGCGCGGTGATCGTCGCTGATGTTCCAGTCGAACTTCAGCAGCTTGTCGGTAACGTCCAGCATCGTGCCGCCAGGGACGGTCGAGCTGCCGACGTCCATGCCGTAACGGTCCTTGGCGATCTGCTGCGCCTGGGCGATTGCTGCCGGCGTGATGGCCACGTTCGTCAGGTTGCTGCCGACCGGGCCGAACGACGGCGCGGTACGGGTCGATTCCAGCTTCTCGTAGTTGGCGAAGATGAACAGCTTGTCCTTGATCAGCGGGCCGCCGACGGTGGCGCCCTTCGTCGTTTCCTTGAACTTGGCTGGCTCGTAGTACTCGCCGGTGGACTGGTTGAAGCGGTCGCCCACGGTGCTGTCGTTACGGAAGACGTAGTAGACGCTGCCGCGCACCTTGTTCGTGCCGGACTTCGTCACGGCGTTGATGTTGCCGCCGGTGTAGCCCTTCTGCGTGACGTCGTAGTTGGCGACGTTGACCTGCACCGACTGGATCGCTTCGATCGAGATCGGCTGCTTCGACGTCGGCGAGCCGGAGGCTTCCAGGCCGAACGTGTCGCTGACGGACACGCCGTCGATGGTCAGCGTGTTGTAGCGGCTGTTCTGGCCGGCCACGGACAGTTCGCCGCGTTCCTTGTCGGTCTGCGATACGCGCGGATCGGTACGGGCGTAGTCCTGCAGGTTGCGATTGATCGAACCCTGGATTGCCAGTTCGGTGGCGCTGATGTTCGTGCCGGCGCCCATCGTGGTTTTCGAGAAGCGGTCGTTGCGCACGGCGCTGCCGGCCACGACGACCGTCTGCATCGGCTGGCCCAGCTGGGCGTCGATCGCGGCCGTTTCGGCGAGGTTGACGAAGACGTTGTCACGCTTTTCGATGACGCCGTTCTTCTCGATCGTGATCGTATACGGACCGCCTACGCGCAGGCCGCGCGCGACGTAGCGGCCCTGTGCGTCGGTGGTGACGTTGCTGACGGAGCCGGACTCGACGTGCAGGATGGTGACCGTTGCGCCAGCGGCAGGATTGCCGTCCGCGCCGGACACGCGACCGCCGATGGCGGAAGTAGTGTTCTGGGCGAACGCCGGTGCCGCAGCCAGTGCGATGGACAGGCTGAGCGCGATCTGCGTTAGCCGGAGCCGTTTTTGATTCATCATTATCTAACCCCAAAAAGGACTGTTTTATAGGCGTTTTTGGCGTAGTTCCTGCAAGTTACGCCGTCGACGCCACTCTTTACTTGTGCTGCAAAATCATTGCAGGGACGACCTCGCAACCACACGGCTGACTGTACGAGGGTCCCCTAGCCGACCCGGAATTCTAGCGGGGGTCAATGTCACAACCATGACATCTTTATGACACTTTCGTGACAACCCAAGCGCACCTTCGGGCTAGACTCATAGCTGTCGAATTACTATGCATGAGTGCCAAAGACGTGACAAATTCGATTTACGGCGCTTACTTATATGCGCAAGCAATAAATCGATGGTAAAAACTCGCTGGAATGAGTGCGCTGGCGGGAGCCGGCTGACCGGCGCGATTATAAATGAGCGGTTTCTTGATGAAATTAATTCATTTAGAAATTGCAAAATCGGTGGCAGACACACCACAAACTGTAGCGCGGCGACCACAGAGTTGTCGGAATAAAAAGAAGAGCAGACAACATTTTCGGTTTGGGATGGCCGAAGAGATTGTCAGGAAGGGGGATATCCCGGTGGCTTCGGTCACCGGGATATTTTTTTGGGCGGCTGGTTGATTGCCCCTGGCGGAAAAAACCGGTGACAGGCTCCGGTTTCTGGCTTGATGGCTGCGGCGATGTCCGCTTCGCACTTGTCGAAGAGGCTGTCGAGCTGCTTCAGCAGGCGCGTCTTGTTGGCCGGGACCAGGAAGGCGTGAAACCGGTGACAGGCTCCGGTTTTCCGAAAACGGAGCCTGTCACCGGTTTCCGCGCCAAGGTGCCTGGCCCCAGCATTATTTGATGGCTGCGACGATGCCGGCTTCGAACTTGCTGAACCGGCTGTCCAGCTGCTTGAGCAGGCGCTGTTTGTCGGCAGGGGCCAGGAACGCGTAGCGGATGCTGTCGTACGACAGCTTTTTCACCTCCGCGTAATCGGTCTTGTAGCGCGTGGCAAACAGCACGTACTCGTTCGACAGGTTGTGGCGCGTGACGCCGGCATCGTCCGTGGACAGCACGAACGGCACGCGATATTTGCGGTACAGCTCGATCGGGTGCTCCGCGCCCTTGACGCCCAGGATGAACTCGTTGCTCGTCAGGTTCACCTCCACGGGCACCTTGCGCTCGCGCATGCTGCGCAACACGCCGAGTGCATCCTTTTCATGTGCGATGTCGATGCCATGGCCGATGCGGTCCGCGCCCGCCACCCGCACCGCTTCGGCGATGTGGAACGTCAACCCTTCCGGCGGCACGATACCCAGCTTCAGCTCGCCGGCGTGCAGCGCCGTTTTCACGTCCGGATACTTCGTCTTGAGGAAGCGGAACATCTGCATGTGCAGGCTGTAGTCGCGCATCGACACATTCAGGCTTTCCTGCCCGACGATATTGACGCCGACGATCTGCGGGCTGGCCTGCGCCAGCTTGAAGCTCGACAGCATCTGCGAGAACACGATTGACGGTGACAGGAAACGCAGCACGTAAGGCTGGTAGCGCATCGTAAACTGGTCGTCGTCGATGCCGGCGCTGCTGGTTCTCACGTTGGCCAGGTAATCGTCGATCCCCTTGGCGAAAGCCGGATTGGCCTCCAGCTTCGCCGCCAGCGCCGTCAGCGCCCCATCCAGCGCCTTCGGATCGAAGCCGGGCGACTGTACCAGCTTGTCGAAGTCCGGATCGGGCGTCACCGGGGCCAGCTCGAAGATCGTTTCGATGTACGCCAGGTTTTCGGCGATTGCGCGGTTCTTCAGCGTGCGCAGGCCTTCGTTCGAGTTGGTCGACGCGACGGGACCGAAATAGCCGAACGTGTCGAAGAATGTCTGGTCGGGCGGGGACTGGTCGGTGCTGTGGTTATAGAAATCCAGCGTCGACCACTTCTGCAGCAGCGCCCGATACGCGTTGTTGTCGGCCACCAGGTCGGCGCCGGAAACGCAGGACCGCAGCGGCGCCGCCTTGGCCTTTTCAGCGGCGACTGCCGCCTTGTCGGTATTGATGCGCAAGTTCGTCTTGTTGACGCAGTAGCCCTGCTTGTCCACCCACTCCAGATACTGCTCCGCATAGATGGCGCCGGAGTAGTGATGATGCAGGTCGCCGCCTTTGGGCATCATCGTCAGGAACATCGTCAGTTCGGCCGTCTTCGGCTGCGGCCCGGCCACCAGGGTGGCAAAGTGACGCTTGACGATGTCTTCGTTGCTGGCCGCTTGCGCGCTGCCGGCAAAGGCAGCGATGACGGCCGCTGCGATGATGAGGTTTTTCTGCATGACGGCTCCTGTGTGTGAGGAAGGTCAGTCCCGGCGTTCGTGCACCAGCCGCCCCGCCGAATACGTGGCGGCGACGGCCCGGTCGTCGCCCAGCAGCGCCAGCGCAAACAGCAGTTCTTCCAGGCTGTCCGAGTTGGCCGTGCGGCGCGCCAGCAGCGGCGTGGCCTGAGGATCGAGGACGATGAAGTCGGCCTCGCGTCCGGCGGCAAAGCTGCCGATCGTGTCGTCCAGGTGCAGGCTGCGCGCGGCGCCCAGCGTGGACAAATAGAACATGCGCAGCGCCGGCAGGTAGCTGCCCTTCAAGCGCGCTACTTTATAGGCTTCATTCATCGTTTGCAACATCGAGAACGACGTGCCTGCGCCCACGTCCGTCGCCAGCGCCATGCGCATGCCCGCCTGGTCGGCCTTTTCAAAATCGAACAGGCCGCTGCCAAGGAACAGGTTCGACGTCGGGCACACGGCGGCCGCCGAGCCGGTGGCTGCCATGCGCGCGCGATCCTCGCCATCGAGCCAGATGCAGTGGCCGAACACGGCGCGCGGACGCAGCATGCCGTAGCGGTCGTACACGTCCAGGTAGCTGCGCGCCTGCGGATACAGCGTCTTCACCCAGCCGCACTCCGCTTCGTTTTCGGACACGTGCGTCTGCAGGAACGTATCCGGGTAGGCGTTTGCAAGCTCGCCCGTGACGGCCATCTGCGCTTCCGTGGACGTGGGCGCGAAGCGCGGCGTGATCGCATACAGCGAGCGCTCGTGCCTGTGCCAGCGGCGGATCAGCTCTTCCGTCTCGCGCGCGCCGCTTTCGGCCGTGTCGCGCAGGAAGTCCGGGCAGTTGCGGTCCATCAGCACCTTCCCGGCGATCATGCGCAGGCCGCGCGCCTCGCTGGCCGTAAAGAACGCGTCCACCGATTGCGGATGCACGGTGCAATACACCATCGCCGTCGTGGTGCCGCAGCGCAGCAGCTCGTCGAGGAAGAACTCCGCCACGCCCGCCGCATGCGACGGATCGGCAAACGCGCGCTCGGTCGGGAACGTGTACTGCTCCAGCCAAGGCAGCAGGCCTGGCGCCGGCGAGGCGATCATGTCGGTCTGCGGATAGTGCACGTGTACGTCGATGAAGCCCGGCGTGATCACCTTGCCGCGGTAGTCGGCGGCAGGCGTATCCGGGGGCAGCGTCCCCACCAGTTGCGCGTAGTCGCCGGCCGCGACGACTTTACCGTCGGCGACGATCAGCAACCCGTCCTCGTGCCACGCATGGGCGTGTTCCGCGAAGGCCGGATCGGCGTGAAAATGCAGCAAGCCGGCTCGGTAGGCTTGCAGGGTTGTTGCGGTCATATCTTCAGTTCTCTTGGGGGTCAAGGGCGGCTTGCGCCTGCCACAGTATCAGTAATTGCGCGGCGACGGAGGCGGCGATCACGGGCGGCGCCTTGTCATCGATGCCCGGCAGGCCGATCGGGCACACCATCGTGGCAATGCGCTCGGGCGCAATGCCGCGCGCGGCCATGCGGCTTTCGAATTGGGCGCGCTTGGTTTTCGAGCCGATCAGGCCGAACCAGCCGACGCGCTCGCGCGCCAGGATGGCTTCGCACAGGCGCTGGTCCAGCGCATGGCTGTGCGTCATGACGAGGTACGTGGCGTTCGGCGGCGCCAGCGCCACCAGCGTTTCCGGCGTATCCGTCACCTCCACCGTCACGTTGGCCGGTATGACGGCCGGGAACATGTCGTCGCGCTCGTCCACCCACGTGACGCTGCACGGCAGCTCCGCCAGCGCGCGCACGATCGCCGCGCCCACGTGGCCGGCGCCGAACAGCAGCACGTTGGCGCGCGGCGCGAGGACAGGATCGACCAGCCAGCGGCGGCCGGAGGCATCAGCGATCAGGCGCGCGGTGCCGTTGCCGACCGGTGCGATGGCGCTGCCCGCGATCAGCGCACCGGCGTCGTCGAACAGTGCGCATGCGGGCTCGCCGTCGATGGCCGTCACGCGCCAGGAGTCTGCACGGCGTCGTCCACGCAACGCCTGCAGCACGCCCGCCAGGTCGGCGCGGACGGGTTCCAGCGTCAGCCACACCACGCCGCCGCAGCACTGGCCGAGGCTGGGACCGAGCGGGAAGCGTTCATAACGGACAGCCACGTCGCCCGCAGCGATCATTTCGCGTGCGATTTCAGCGGCGCGCAGCTCCAGATGGCCACCGCCGACGGTGTCCAGCTGCGCTCCCGCCGTCACCAGCATCTTCGTGCCGGTCGCGCGCGGGCTCGATCCTTCCACCCGCGCCACCGTGACCAGCACGGCCAGCCCGGCGGTCGCCGTCAGCCACTCATTCATCGGCAAAAACCCGGGACACAAAACCCGGGACAGACCCCTGTTTTGAGGAAACGCTAACCTGCACGGCGTCGATGGCGCGCAAAATTTCTTCGCTCGTCGCGGGGGCGTTCAGCGGCGGGTTAACCTTGTGTTCGCCCACGCTGGAGATCGCGTCGCGGATGGCAAAGAAGACGGAGAACGGCAGCAGCAGCGGCGGCTCGCCCGTCGCCTTGGAGCGATGGATGCTGTCCTCGACATTGCGGTTGTCGAACAGGCGTACCCGAAAATCTTCCGGGCAGTCGGAGATGCCGGGGATCTTGTACGTCGACGGCGCATGCGTCATCAGCTTGCCCGCATCGTTCCACCACAGCTGCTCCGTCGTCAGCCAGCCCATGCCCTGGATGAAGGCACCTTCGACCTGGCCGATATCGATGGCGGGGTTGAGCGAGGCGCCTGCGTCGTACAGCGCATCGGCGCGCAGCAACTTCCATTCGCCCGTCAGCGTATCGACGACGACCTCCGAGACGGCGGCACCGTATGAGTAGTACGAGAACGGGTGGCCGGTCATCGTCTTCGGATCCCAGTGCAGGCCGGGTGTCGCATAGAAGCCATCGGACCACAGCTGCACGCGCGCCAGGTAGGCTTTCTGCACCAGCTCCGGGAAAGGTACGGCGTGGCCGTCGACGTGGACGGCGTCATTGTGGAAGCGCACCGCCGCCACGTCGCCGCCGTACTGCTTCACCGCGAAGGCTGCCAGCCGCTCGCGGATCCGGCGCGCCGCATCCTGCGCCGCCTTCCCATTCAGGTCCGCGCCTGTGGAGGCGGCCGTGGCGGACGTGTTGGCGACCTTGCCCGTGTCCGTCGCGCTGGCGCGTACGTGGCACATGTCCACACCCAGTTCATGCGCGACGACCTGCATCACTTTCGTGTTGATGCCCTGCCCCATCTCCGTGCCGCCATGGTTGACGAGTACCGAGCCGTCCACGTACACGTGCACCAGCGCGCCCGCCTGGTTCAGGTGCGTGACATTGAAGGCGATGCCGAATTTGACCGGGGTCAGCGCCAGGCCCTTCTTCAGCACGGGGCTGGTGGCGTTGAATGCGGCGATGGCTTCGCGACGCTCGCGGTAGGCGCTGGTGCTTTCCAGTTCCGCAGTCAACTCGTCAAGGACGTTGTCGACGATGACCTGGCCGTACGGCGTTTCGTTACGCTCGCTCTTGCCATAGTAATTGGCGCGGCGGATATCGAGCGGGTCGCGCCCTAGGTTGCGGGCGATTTCGTCGATGACGTATTCGATGGCGATCGCGCCCTGAGGTCCGCCGAAGCCACGGAACGCCGTGTTGGACTGCGTGTTGGTCTTGCCGCAGCCGGCGCGGATGTCCACGTCCGACAAATAATATGCATTGTCGAAGTGGCAGACGGCACGCGTGGCGACAGGGCCGGACAGGTCGGCGGAATAGCCGGCCCGCAACGTCATGTCGACACGGGCGGCCACGATCTTGCCGGCATCGTCGTAGCCCACTTCATATTCATAGTAGAAACAGTGGCGCTTGCCGGTGACGAGCATGTCGTCGTCCCGGTCCGCGCGCAGCTTCACGGGACGCTTCGTCAGCGCGGCCGCGATCGCTGCCGCCGCTGCCCACAGCGCCGACTGCGACTCCTTGCCGCCGAAGCCGCCGCCCATGCGCCGGCATTCGACGGTCACGTGATGCGAGTGCAGTCCCAGCGCATGCGCGACGACGTGCTGCATCTCGCTCGGGTGCTGCGTCGAGCACTGCACCAGCATGCCGCGGTTCTCCTTCGGGATCGCGTACGCGATCTGGCCTTCCAGGTAGAACTGCTCCTGGCCGCCGACGAACAGCTCGCCCCGCACCACGTGCGGCGCGCGCTCGAACGCGGCCTGCGCATCGCCCCGCTGCAGCCGCATCGGCGGCAGCACGTAGGAGCCGGCCGCCTTGGCCGCCTGCGGCGTCAGGATGGCCGGCAGTTCTTCGTACGTGACGACGGCCTTGCGCGCGGCGCGCCGTGCGTTCGTATGCGTATCGGCCACCACGATGAAGATGGGCTGGCCCACGTACAGCACTTCGTCCACCGCGAAGATCGGATCGTCGTGGATGATCGGGCCGCAGTCGTTGGTGCCGGGAATATCGCCAGCCGTGTACGCGGCCACGACGCCGGGGCAGGCCAGCACGGGCGCCAGGTCCAGGTTGAGAATTTTCGCGTGCGCCTTCGACGACAGGCCCAATGCCGCGTGCAGGGTGCCCTGCACTTCCGGGATATCGTCCGTATACGTGGCCTGGCCGAGGACGTGCAGCTCGGCCGATTCATGCGGGCGCGCGACGCCGACGGCCGTCCAGGGCGCGGTCAGTTCAGGCGTGACGGGATGGTTCATGACAGCTCCTTCACGCAGGCGAAAGCGTTGACGGCGCTGGCAGCCAGCGGCGCATCGGGACGCGTCTCCAGCCAGAAGCGGCGCAGCAGGTTCTGCGCGCTGCGCAGCCGGTAACCGCTGGACGCGCGCATGTCCGACAGCGGCGCGTAATCCAGCGCCAACGCTGCCATCGCTTCCTTCAGCGCGGGTTCGTCCCAGCGGCGGCCGGCCAGCAGCGCTTCGGCCGTGCGGGCCCGCTTCGGCGTGGCGGCCATGCCGCCGAAGGCGATGCGGGCGGATCCAATGGTGTCGCCGTCCAGCGTGAACGCGAAGGCGGCGCAGACGGCCGAGATATCCTGGTCGAAGCGCTTCGCCAGTTTATACGTGCGGAACGCAACCTCCGGACGGCGCAGCGGCACGCGCACGGCGCGCACGAATTCGCCCGGCTGCAGGTCCTTCTTCATGTAATCCAGGTAAAAATCCTCCAGCGCCAGCACGCGGTCGCCGCCCGCGCCGCACAGCACGACCTGCGCGCCCAGTGCGATCAGCCACGGCATCGAGTCGCCGATGGGCGAACCGTTGGCGACGTTGCCGCCCAGGGTGCCCGCATTCCGGATCGGCAGCGAGGCAAAGCGCTGGCGCATCTCGCCCAGTTCCTGCGGATAGTGCCGGCACAGCGCGCCGTACGCGGTCTCCAGCGATACGCCGGCGCCGATCTCGATCATGCCGTCGCGCTCCGTCACGGTCTTCAGCGCATCGACGTGGCCAAGATAGATGATGTCGTTCAGTTCGCGCAGTCCCTTGGTGATCCACAGGCCCACGTCCGTGCAGCCGGCCAGCAAGGTGGCGGCCGGGTTGGCGGCACGCAGCTGGATCAACTCGTCCAGCGTGCGCGGCGCCAGGAACGTCTGGCCGTGCGCGCTGTAGACGGCCAGGCGGTCGCGCTTCAGCGCCGCCAGTTGTTCCGTCAGCTGCGCCGTGTCGAACGTCACGCGCGGCAGCTCAGTCATGCGCCGCGCCGCGTCGATGATGGGACGGTAGCCGGTGCAGCGGCACAGATTGCCGGACAGGCAGTCGTCGATCTGCTTGCGCTGCGGCGCCTGGCCGTCCAGCTTCAGGTACATGCCCCACAGCGACATCGCAAAGCCCGGCGTGCAGAAGCCGCACTGCGAGCCGTGGCACTCGACCAGCGCCTGCTGCACCGGATGCAGCGCGCCGTCCGGCTGCTGTAGGTCCTCCACCGTGAACAGCGCCTTGCCGTCCAGCGTGGGCGTCAGCTGGATGCAGGAATTGACGGCCTTCAGCTCCAGCCGGCCGTCCACCACCGTGCCCAGCACCACAGTGCAGGCACCGCAGTCGCCTTCGGCGCAGCCTTCCTTGGTGCCGGTACAGTGCAGGTCCTCGCGCAGATGCTGCAAAACAGTCTGCGTGGGAGCGGCATCGCGCACTTCGTGCACGGCGCCGCGGTAATAAAAACGGATGGGTTCAGACATGCTGGCCTCGGAATGGTCCTATCTTCCCAGACTAACACTCCGGCGGGCTTGGCTTATGGGATAACGTAGATGAGCGTTATATGTCTTGCGATATCTTACTTCATCACGTCGTAACACTGTTTGAGGCGGCCATCCGCAGCCGGAGCCAGTGCGGCATAAATTTGCAGCTTGCGGTCACTGCTCTCGGAATGCAGGTCAATGAACACGAATACCGTTGGCTTTGGCACCAGCCGCCATTCCTTGAATATCGCCCAGCGGGTTGTTTCTGGTTCGCTCGCCAGGCGGTGACCAGATACCCGTCATCCATGAAACTCTGCCGCCAGTCCCGATCGACCTCGTCTGAATCAGGGTGCTTATCCGGGCCGCTGTGGTTCGACTCTCCATTGACGACAGCCACTCCGGATTTGACCATATTAATGAAGTTCGCCATGTATGCCCTGACCGGCGCATGCAGTTCTTCGGGCAGGTCGTCCAGCGATTCTGTTACATCTTGCGTCATTACTGAATCTTCCTTTGACAGGGGCTTGTCATGACCAGTCGAAGGTCAGCAATGCCAGTTGCTCGATCGGCTCGAAGAAAAGCAGGATACAAGGTTGGTCCGGAAGATAGCAGTGACCGGGAATCGTCACCACGTGATGAAAGCGGTGGCCGGCAGGGCTTACCGGATAGGCATACTGTTCCGCCTCTCCGCCATCACTGCTGTCTTCGAAGCTCATGGGGAAATCTCCCAGCTCCACCCAGTTTCCCAAGGCATCCACAGGCCCGCCGTATTGCTCCACCCATTCCTGCGGCTGCGGTTCTTCTCCGGGTTCGTCCCAATCGACCCGCTGCAACGTACCATCGCGTTCGTAGCGTTCACGCGCGGCGGCGAGCATGGCAAAAGCCTCGTCGCGCCCTTTCAGGATGTCCGCGCGCGTAGACTCCTGCAGCTCCAGATCCCGGTTATCGGGGTGGGAAACAAAGAAACGCGGATCGCCTGCGAGACTATACCGGCCGTCTTTCACGGTAAAGCCGATCCAGTTCGGTCTGAGCAATGGGGCGTGGGCATGCTCCGTTTCGCCTCCGATTACCCCATATACAGGCTCGGCGGGCGCGAGGACGTGCAGGAAGCCGCGCCAGGCCGGATCGGATGGCCTTATATCGTCCAGCCTTACGGACAGCAGGGGCAATAAATACGAAGCCAGATCCTGCTGATCCTCGCTAAAGACCAATTCAGGCCCTGGAAACGCCATCGCGCCCCGTGGCAGGAAGGTGTCATTCTCTGAACTCATCAAGACTTCCCATTCAACTTGACGATTTATATCGGAGATATTCCTGCTGGATCAGGAATACCGGCAACGGAGACAGTGCCTCAAATGCTTATCTTATTCACAGGATGCAATTATACAACTCTCATGCAGGGATAAAAGCCGTACTGTACGGGGAGATCGTGCGCCATCCCAGCGACGTGTACAGCGCCTGTCCGGCGTCCGTGGCAACGAGGATTTCGATTGCCTGCGCATCGCGCCGCACCTGCCGCAATGCGCCCATCACGCATGCAGCCAGCCCGCGCCGCCGGTGCGCCGGGGCGGTCTCGATGCGGTCGTAGATGAACACGCCGCCCCACTCGGCCGCGTAGCCGCTGGCGGCGATGGCGCCGGCATCGGTAACGACGTGCGCTGTGGTCACGACGCCGACGCGCGTGAGCCGCAGCGTACAGCCCGGCGCCAGCGGTGCGGCGGCAGGCCATTCGTCGGCGACCATCACGTGGCGCGGCTCGTCCAGATGCCAGCGCGACGGCAGCAGCGCGCGCAGTTCTTCCGCGTCGCCGCACAGCTTCAGGTACACGCGCGGGATGACGATCGACTCGCCCAGCTCGCGCAATCCGTCGCAAGGGGCGCCGAAAACGTAGCGTCGCAGTTCGCCCGGCTGCGCCGTGTCGAGCCGCCAGCCGCCCCGGTCGGACACGGGCGGCGGCAGGCCGTGGCAGATCGAGCGCGCCCGCAGCCACTTGCCGATCAGCGCCGTGTCCACCGCCATTCAGGCGCCGTCGAACGGATGGTGCGTGTGCCAATGCTCGGCGATATCGATGCGCCGGGCGATCCACACGTCCGCATGGCCCTGCACGTAATCGAGGAAGCGCGCCAGCGCGGCCGCCCGCGCAGGCCGCCCCACCAGCCGGCAGTGCAGGCCGATCGACAGCATCTTGGGCCGGTTCATGCCATGCGGATCGCCTTCGGCGTACAGCACGTCGAACGCATCCTTCAGGTAATCGAAGAACTGCGTGCCGCTGTTGAAGCCCTGCATGGCGGCGAAGCGCATGTCGTTGGTGTCGAGCGTGTACGGCACGATGAGTTGCGGCGTCACGGCCGGCTGGCCATCGGCCCCCGTGTGTTCGACCCGCTGCCAGAACGGCAGGTCATCGCCGTAGTAGTCGGCGTCGTAGCGGAAGCCGCCGTGTTCGACCACCAGCCGGCGCGTGTTGGGCGAGTCGCGGCCCGTGTACCAGCCCAGCGGCGCGCTGCCGGTCAGGTCGCGGATGGTGTCCACCGCTTCCTTCATGTGCGCGCGCTCCGTTGCCTCGTCCACGTTCTGGTAGGAGATCCAGCGCAGCCCGTGGCAGGCGATTTCGTGCCCCAGTTCGCGGAACGCCGCCACCGCTTCCGGATTGCGCTGCAACGCCATCGAGACGCCGAACACCGTCAACGGCAGCCGGCGCTCCTCGAACATGCGCAGCAGGCGCCACAGGCCGGCGCGCGAGCCGTACTCGTACAGCGACTCCATGCTCATGTGCCGCGCCGGGAACGCCGCCGCTCCGACGATCTCGGACAGGAACGTCTCCGAGGCAGGATCGCCATGCAGCACGCTGTTCTCGGCGCCCTCCTCGTAATTCAGCACGAACTGCAGCGCCACCCGGGCGCGGTTCGGCCAGTTCGCGTGCGGCGGCGTGCGGCCGTAGCCGACCAGGTCGCGTGGATAAGTGCTCATGGTTTCTCTTGCTGGCGGTCGTGGAACTCGAAGCGCTCGCGGTCGCGCGGGTTGTACGGCGCGGACCGCACGTCGATGCGCATCACGTTCGGCGCGGGATGATTGACGACCGGCCAATTGGCCATGCCGGCGCCATTCGGATTGCCCGTCCTGATGAAATTGGCGAAGTAGCCCTGCATCGTGGCGGAGACACGGCGGTCGTCCTCGCTCCAGCGGTAGACCTTGTTGCCGTCCAGGTTACCCAGCGCGTACTCGATTTCGCCCGAATGCACGGCGCCCGCATCGGCCGGCTTGCCGGCGGTGGTCTCCGGACGGGGCCGCGAGAAGTAATAGCGGTACGTCGGCGCGATGCGGCTGTGCAGGTCGATCCACTTCCACGTGCCGTAGACGATCCAGCGGTCGCTGGCCAGGTCGCGCGCCGCCTCCGCGACGTCGTAGTCGTAAGCGCGCGCGGCGTCGCGGGCGGAGTCGCCATACAGTTTTTCGAGCGCGGCCGCGAAGTTCTCCTTCGTGACGGCTTCCTTGCCGAGGATCGCGCCCGCATGCATCTCCTGCGAATTCCAGCCGGCCAGCAGCGGCACTTTCGCCTGCATGCCACGGCGGTACGTCTCCAGCGGCGCGCGTTCGATGACGGCGCCATCCTGGACGATGCCGAACCATGGCATGCCGGGCTGGCGGACGACTTCCAGCAGGCGTTGCGCCGGCATCGCCCGCAGCTCGGCCAGCGACGTCGCCCCCGCCGCCCCGGCGAATGCCACGCCCTGCTGCTCCGCCTGCGTCAGCGTGGGCAGCGGTTCCCGGCCCAGCACGGAGCCGCTCTCGCCGATCGCGCGCGCGAACAGGCCGCGCGCCTGCGGGTTGATCATCTGCGCGCTGACGGAATAGGAACCGGCCGATTCGCCGGCAATCGTCACCTGCGCCGGATCGCCGCCGAACGACGCGATATTGCGTTGCACCCAGCGCAGCGCGGCCGCCTGGTCCATCAGGCCGTAGTTGCCGGAGGCGCGCACGGGCCCTTCGGCGCTCAGTTCAGGATGCGCGAGGAAGCCGAACACGCCCAGGCGGTAGTTGACCGTCAGCGCGACGATGCCCTGCCGCGCCATCGCGGCGCCATCGTAGCGGGGCTCGGAGCCGTCGCCCGCTGCCAGGCCGCCACCGTGGAAGTAGACCAGGACCGGCAGCTTTTTCTTCGCCCGCGCCGCCGGCGTCCAGACGTTCAGGTACAGGCAATCCTCGTCCGTGCCGGGCGAGCGGAACACCATGTCGGCGAACAGCGGCAGCTGCATCGCACGGTTGCCAAAATCCTTTGCCGGGCGCACGCCGTTCCACGGCTGCACCGGCTGCGGCGGTTTCCAGCGCAATGTGCCGACAGGCGGCGCGGCAAACGGCACGCCCTTGAAGGCGCGCACGCCGTCGCTGATGGTGCCTTCGATGGCACCGCCCTCGACGTGCGCTACCGCCGGCAGCGCGGAGGCGGCAAACGCCGGCGTCGCCAAGGACAGCAACAGCACACCCGGATACGCAAACCTGATCATCATGTTTTTCGTCCTGTCTCCATCAGCACAACGATATATTGTCCAGCTCACAACAGTATATGATCCGATGCATACGACTGTCACTGGAATCGATATGGGAAAACTCACCACGCACGTTCTCGACACCGCCCACGGCCGCCCCGGCGCCGGCGTCACGGTCCACCTGTATGCCGTCCGGGCCGGCAGCCGGCAACTGTTGAAAACGGATGTCACCAATGCCGACGGCCGCTGCGCCACGCCGCTGCTGGAAGGCGACGCGCTGCATGCAGGCCAGTACGAACTGGCCTTCCACGCCGGCGACTATTTCGCGCAGGCGGGCGTCGAGCTGCCGGTACCGCGCTTCATCGACGTCGTCACCATCGCCTTCGGCATCGCCCACACCGACCAGAACTGCCACGTGCCCCTGGTGGTCTCGCCCTGGTCGTACTCGACTTACCGGGGCAGCTGAGGGTCCTTTCCGAACTGCTGGAGCAGCCGCGCCAGCAGATAGATGCGGGGCGCGATACTGTCCACCTCCGCATACTCCTCTAGCGTATGGATGCCGCCGCCGACGATGCCCAGGCCGTCGATCGTCGGCACGCCGGCCGCGAACACGATCGACGAATCGGCCGCACCGCCGGAGCTTTCCAATGTCAGCTTGCGGCCCAGTTCCGCGTAGATGTCCGACGCGGCGCGCGCCACTGCATCCGTCACGGGGCTGGGCGGCATGGGCGGGAAGCTGCGTTTCAGCGCGATCTCCACCTTCGCTTCCGGCACCAGCTGCCTTGCCGCGATGCGCCGCATGTCCTGTTCGACGCGGTCGAATTCTTCGGCCCGCACCACGCGCACGTCCGCCTGCGCCGTGGCCTGGTCCGGGATCACATTGCTGCGCTCACCGCCCTTGATGACGGTCCAGTTGACGGTCGTGCCTTTGGCGTCGTCGCCCAGTTTCGACAGCTGCACCAGCTGGTGGGAAGCTTCCAGCGCCGCATTGACGCCCTGCTTCGGCGCCACGCCGGCATGCGAGGCCTTGCCGCGCACCGCCAGTTCGATGTCGCCGCTGCCCTTGCGCGTGACCACGAGGCCGTCGGCCGGCCGGCCCGGCTCCAGGTTGAAGACGATATCGTGCGCTTTCGACAGGCGCTCGATCAGCGCACGCGAGCCATGCGAGCCCGTTTCTTCATTCGTATTGAGCAGCACCGTGATACGCCTGAAGTCTGCAAATCCGCCTTCGCGCAACACCCGCAGCGCCTCGATGCCGATGACGATGCCGCCCTTGTCATCCATGATGCCGGGACCATAAGCCCGTTTGCCGTCGATGCGGAACGGATGCGCCTTTGCCGTGCCGTCGCCGAATACGGTGTCCATATGCGCCACCAGCAGGATGCGGCCACGGCCCTGGCCGTCCAGCGTGGCGACGACGTTCCTGCTCAGCGCGGGCGTGGCGGGAACCGTCTCCACGGCAAAGCCCAGCCCTTTCAGTTCCGCCGCGGCGATGGCGCCCACGTCGTCCAGCCCCTTGCCGTTGAACGTGCCGGAATCGATATTGACGAGCCTCTCCAGCAATGCCAGCGCGGGCGCCTTGCGCGCTTCCGCCTTTGCCAGCAACGCGGTATCGGCCACCCCCGCCGCCGCCGCGCCACAGACCATCGACACCGCCAACCCGATCAGCATCCTGCGCATGCATTGCCCTCCTCGTATGGTTCGGCTCATCATAGCGCAACCGTCATGTAGTGAGCACGCCTGCAACTCTCCCATTGGCGGGGTCAGCCGGACGCTGCTTGCACCGCCCACCCCGTTACCGTAGAATTTGACGCTCTGCGGCCGCAATCCGCGCCACTTCTCCCACGCTTTGGACAACATTCCCTTATGGGTGCAGATTCTTGCACTCGCCTGCCTGATCTTCCTGTCGGCCTTCTTTGCCATGGCCGAAACCGCCCTGATGGCGGCCAGCCGTTTCCGTTTGCGCCACGAGGCAAAGCGCGGCAGCCGTCGCGCCATTGCCACCCTGTGGTTGCTTGAACGTACCGAACAGCTGCTGTCGCTCGTCCTCATTGCCAACACGCTGCTGAACGCGATGGCGATCGCCCTCGTCACGGCCATTGCCATCAATGCCTTCGGCCTGGAAGAACACGTCATCCTGATTTCCACCGGCGCCGTGGTCTTTATGCTCATCGTGCTGGCGGAGATCTCGCCGAAAATCGTCGGCGCCCGCTATGCCGACCAGATCGTGCTGCCGGCCAGCGTCATCCTGCGCCCGCTGCTGCGGGCGATGTCTCCCGTGATCTGGTTCGTCAACCTGTTCGTCAAGACGCTGTTCCGGCTGTTTCGCGTCAAGGCGGCGCTGAACCCGCAGGACGGCGGGCTGTCGTCGGAAGAGCTGCG
The DNA here is from genome assembly GCF_004421005.1 of Pseudoduganella plicata. Taxonomy (NCBI): domain Bacteria; kingdom Pseudomonadati; phylum Pseudomonadota; class Betaproteobacteria; order Burkholderiales; family Oxalobacteraceae; genus Pseudoduganella; species Pseudoduganella plicata. The sequence continues at coordinate 4,792,294 of NZ_CP038026.1, read as the reverse complement.
CTCGGTATTGCTGGAGAGTGGCAATTTCATTCCGCAAAAACACAAGAGTATTCTGCTGAACCTGTTCGACCTGGATACCATCTCCGTCGAGGACGTGATGACGCCGCGCGCGCAGATCGAGGCCCTGAACCTGGCGGTGCCGGTCGACGAGATCAAGCAGCAACTGACGACGTGCTATCACAACAAGCTGCCCGTCTACGATGGCGAAATCAATCAGATCGTCGGCATCCTGCACGTGCGCAAGGCCGTTGGCCTCTTGAACGAGGAAGACGAGCTGACGGCGGACCATTTCCGTGCGCTGCTGTCCGAGCCCTACTTCATTCCGCAGGACACCGCCGTGTTCGCACAGTTGCAGAACTTCCAGGAGAACCGCGAGCGCCTGGCCATCATCGTCGACGAGTATGGCGAAGTGCAGGGCCTGGTCACACTGGACGACATCATCGAGGAGATGATCGGCGAATTCACCACGTCCACGCCGAGCGCGGCCCGTGCCGACAGCTTCGGCTGGGACAGCAAGCGCGAATGCCTGCTCGAAGGCACGACGGCTTTGCGCGACGTCAACAAGCGCCTCGGACTGAACTTCCCGCTGGACGGCCCGAAAACGCTGAACGGCCTGTTGCTGGAATGGCTGCAGGACATCCCCGATGCGCCCATCAGCGTGCGTATTGGCAATTGCATCATCGAAGTGGTGCAAGTGCAGAATCAGTCGATTAAAGTCGTCAAATTACGACAGCATTGAACGGAAGCCGAAATCCGGCCGTCTTCGCTTTACAAAAATAATGCCCACGGGCATCATCGTTTGTTGGTCAGGTCCCTTTCATTCATGTAGTTTCGGCATTAGTGTCCTTATGGCAGCAGTCCAACCCACCACGGCGGCAGGCGCTCCCATGTCGGGCCTGGCGCGTGCCTTGATGCAGGCGGGGCGTCTCACGCCGCCGCAGGCGGACGCGCTGCTGAAAAAATCCATCCTGGAAAAACTGCCGTTCATCGACGTGCTGCTGGCCAGCGGTGCGATCGGCGGCCGCGAACTGGCCGTGTTCTGCGCCGACACCTTCGCCTATCCGATGCTGGATCTGCAGGCGCTCTCCCCGGCCGCACTGCCCGCCAAGGCGATCGACCCGAAACTGATGCAGAGCCAGCGGGTGGTGGCGCTGTCGAAACGGGGCAACAAGATGTCCGTGGCGATATCGGACCCCACCAACACGCAGGCACTGGACCAGATCAAGTTCCAGACCGAAACGTCGGTGGAACCCGTCATCGTGCCGCACGACGCGCTGGTGCGCCTGCTGGCGGAGCTGGCCAAGAACAGCGAACAGCTGATGGGCGAGCTGGCCGGTGAAGAGGCAGAGATCCAGTTCGCCGAAGAACAGGAAGCGGCGCTGGTGGAGGCGCCGGCCACGGACGTCGAGGATGCGCCGATCGTGCGCTTCCTGAACAAGATGTTGATGGACGCCGTCAACATGGGGGCGTCGGACCTGCACTTCGAGCCGTTCGAGAAGTTCTACCGCATCCGCTTCCGTGTCGACGGTGTGCTGGTCGAGCATGCGCAGCCGCCTATCGCCATCAAGGACAAGCTGGTGTCGCGCATCAAGGTGCTGGCGAAACTGGACATCTCGGAAAAACGCGTCCCGCAGGACGGGCGCATGCGCCTGATCGTCTCGCCGACGAAAACGGTGGACCTGCGTATCTCCACGTTGCCCACGCTGTTCGGCGAAAAGACGGTGATGCGTATCCTCGACCCCACGCAGGCGCAGATGGGCATCGATGCGCTGGGCTACGACGCGGACCAGAAGGCGCTGCTGCTCGATGCGATCTCGCGCCCGTACGGCATGGTGCTGGTGACGGGTCCGACAGGCTCCGGCAAGACGGTGTCGCTGTACACCTGCCTGAACATCCTGAACAAGCCGGGCATCAATATCTCGACGGCGGAAGACCCGGCCGAGATCAACCTGCCCGGTGTGAACCAGGTCAATGTCAACGACAAGGCGGGGCTGACGTTCCCCGTCGCGCTGAAGTCCTTCCTGCGCCAGGATCCGGACATCATCATGGTCGGCGAGATCCGCGACCTGGAGACGGCGGACATCGCCATCAAGGCGGCGCAGACGGGCCACATGGTGTTTTCGACGCTGCACACGAACGATGCGCCATCGACGTTGACGCGCCTCATGAACATGGGCGTGGCGCCGTTCAATATCGCATCGTCGATTGTATTGATCACGGCGCAGCGCCTGGCGCGGCGGCTGTGCGCATGCAAGCGTCCCGTCGACGTCTCGACCGACCTGCTGCTGCGGGCCGGCTTCCGGCCGGCGCAACTCGATGGCAGCTGGAAGCCGTACGGCCCGGTGGGCTGCGAACGGTGCAACGGCACCGGTTACAAGGGCCGCGTGGGCATCTACCAGATCATGCCGATCACGCCGGCAATCGAGGCGCTGATCCTGGCGCACGGTAATGCCATGCAGATCGCCGCGCAGTCCGAGCTTGAGGGCGTGCGCTCGCTGCGCCAGTCGGGCCTCGTGAAGGTCAAGGCGGGTCTGACCAGCCTGGAAGAAGTGCTGGGCTGCACCAACGAGTAGGACGAACATGAGGACAAGCGCGATGGCATCCACGGGCAACCAGGTCAAGGAATCCGTCTTCGCCTGGGAAGGCAAGGACAAAACGGGCAAGACGGTGCGCGGGGAGCTGCGCGCCGGCGGCGTCGCCGTGGTGAACGTGACACTGCGGCGCCAGGGCATCATGGTCACGAAAGTGAAGAAGAAGGTGTACCGGTCCGGGCGAAAGGTCACGGACAAGGACATCACGCTGTTCACGCGCCAGCTGGCCACGATGATGAAGGCCGGCGTGCCGCTGCTGCAGTCGTTCGATATCGTCGGCAAGGGCCACGCCAATCCGTCCGTGTCGAAACTGATCATGGACCTGCGCGCGGACATCGAGACGGGCACGAGCCTGAACCAGGCGTTCCGCAAGTTCCCCCTGTATTTCGATCCGCTGTTTTGCAACCTGGTCGGCGCCGGCGAACAGGCCGGCATCCTGGAAGACCTGCTGACGCGGCTGGCGATATACAAGGAAAAGACGCTGGCGATGAAGGCCAAGATCAAGTCGGCGCTGACGTATCCCATCGCCATCCTGGCCGTGGCGTTCATCGTCACGGCCGTCATCATGATCTGGGTGGTTCCGGCGTTCAAGGAAGTCTTCACCAGCTTCGGTGCCGACCTGCCCGCGCCCACGCTGTTCGTGATGGCGATGTCGGAATTTTTCGTCAACAACTGGTACATCATGCTGCTCGTCGTGTTCTGGTCCGTCTACTTTTTCTTCGAGTCGTGGAAACGCTCGATCAGGATGCAGCAGGCGATGGACCGGCTGCTGCTGCGCGTGCCCGTATTCGGCGACGTGATCCGCAAGGCCACCGTGGCGCGCTGGACCCGCACGCTGTCGACGATGTTCGCGGCCGGCGTCCCGCTGGTCGAGGCGCTCGACTCCGTCGGCGGCGCGGCCGGCAATGCCGTCTACCTGGAGGCCACGCGCAAGATCCAGAACGAAGTCTCCACGGGCACGAGCCTGACGGTGGCGATGCAGAACGTGGAGGTGTTCCCGAACATGGTCACGCAGATGGTGTCGATCGGCGAGGAATCGGGCGCGCTCGATGCCATGCTGGGCAAGGTGGCCGATTTCTACGAGGACGAAGTGGACGAGGCGGTCGCCTCGCTGGCGGCGCTGATGGAGCCGGCGATCATGGTCATTCTCGGCGTCCTGATCGGCGGGTTGGTCGTGGCGATGTATCTGCCTATCTTCAAGTTGGGTTCGGTGGTGTAAGCTTCGGTTTTCAAGGGGTCCGTTTCCATCGGGACTGACCCCGGTTTTCATCCCACGAAGCTGCCGAATCCGAAAAGTCAACCATGCTCCAGGACCTCTACCTGTTCGCCCCACCCGCCACCGCTGGCGCCGCCATCCTCGCCGGCATCTTCGGCCTGTTGATCGGCAGCTTCCTGAACGTCGTCATCTACCGCATTCCGGAGATGATGCGGCGCGAGTCCGCCAATTACGTGGCCGCCGAATCGGGCCAGCCGCTGCCTTACACAGAGCGCTTCGACCTGGTGCTGCCCCGCTCCGCGTGCCCGCATTGCGGCCACAAGATCACGGCGCTGGAAAACGTGCCCGTCATCAGCTGGCTGGCGTTGCGGGGCAAGTGCAGCCAGTGCAAGGCGCGCATCTCGGCGCGCTATCCCGTCATCGAAGCGTTGACCGGCCTGTTGTCCGCGCTGCTGATCTGGCAGTTCGGCAGCGGCGTGATGGGCCTGGCCACCTTGCTGTTCGCGTACCTGCTGATCGCGATGACGTTCATCGACGCCGACACGCAGCTGCTGCCGGACGACCTGACCTACCCGCTGCTGTGGGCCGGCCTGCTGGTCAACATCAATGGCACTTTCGTGCCGCTGGCCGATGCCGTCATCGGCGCGGCGGCAGGCTATCTGGTGCTGTGGACCGTCTACTGGCTGTTCAAGCTTGCCACCGGCAAGGAAGGCATGGGCTACGGCGACTTCAAGCTGCTGGCCGCGCTGGGCGCATGGCTGGGCTGGACGATGCTGCCGACGATTATCCTGCTGTCGTCCGTCGTCGGCGCCCTCGTCGGCATCGGCCTGATCGTCTTTGCTGGTCGGGGACGCGGCAATCCCATTCCGTTCGGCCCTTACCTGGCCGCGGCCGGCATGATTGCGCTGCTGTTCGGCGGCCAGATCGCCGGTTTCACGACCGGCCTGCTGGGCGGCGCGTGATGGCGGCAACGGCGCGCTTTACCGTCGGCCTGACCGGCGGCATCGGTTCCGGAAAAAGCGTCGTGGCACGCATGTTTGCCGAGCGGGGCGTGGACATCGTCGACACCGACCGGATCGCGCGCGGCCTGACGGTCGCCGGTGGCGCCGCGATGCCGGCGGTGCTGGCGGCGTTCGGCGCCGACTTCGCCGACCGGGATGGTGCGCTGGACCGGGCACGGATGCGCGCCCTCGTCTTCTCCGACCCGGACGCCAAGCGCCGCCTCGAAGCGATCCTGCACCCGATGATCCGCGAGGCCGTGTATGCCGCCAGCCTGCTGGGGACGGGGCCGTACGTCATTTTCGACATCCCCCTGCTGGTCGAATCGGGCACGTGGCGCGAACGGCTGCAGCGCGTACTGGTGGTGGACTGCCCCGAGAACATGCAGCTGGCCCGCGTGATCGCCCGCAACGGCCTGCCCGAGGCGCAAGTGCGGGCCATCATGGCCGCGCAGGTGCCACGCCAGGTCCGGCTGGCGGCAGCCGACGACGTTGTCGACAACAGCGGCGACCTGGCCGCGCTGGCGCCGCAAATCGACCGCCTGCATGCGTTTTACAATCGAATGGCGGCGGCACAGGGCCCCGGCTGAGCGCGAAACAATTAACAACGTTTGTATTTTTGCCTCGCATGGTTCAGAATCACGAGAATTCTTTCAGGGAGCTCGGGAAGCTGATAGTTGCCTCTTCGCCTGTCTGTTGTGCTGCCGGTCGTTTTCAGAGCGCCGGCACCGCGCCGCTGCACCATGGTGCCGAGTTCCTTTCCAGGTCTACCAACAGAGGGATTCACTTTGATCGTCTATGAATATCCTTTCAACGAGCGCATACGCACGTTGTTGCGGCTGGAAGATCTGTACGACAAATTCAAGTTCTTCGTTCACCAGGAACACCCGATGCAGCATCACGTGGCGCTGTCCACGATCTTCGACATGCTCGAAGTGGCCGGCCGCGCCGACCTGAAATCCGACCTGCTGCAGGAGCTGGAGCGCCAGCGCCAGACATTGCTGGGCTACCGTTCCAACCCGAACGTCCAGACCGAAATGCTCGATGCCGTGCTGGCCGAGGTGGACAGCGTATCCGGCGCGCTGGTCTCAAGCCAGGGAAAAACGGGCCAGAACGTGCGCGACAACGAATGGCTGATGAGCATCCGCGGCCGTACGATCATTCCTGGCGGCGCCTGCGAATTCGACCTGCCGTCGTACTATGCCTGGCAACAGCGTTCCGCCGAGCAGCGCTATGGCGACATCGTGACGTGGTTCGCGCCGCTGGCGCCGCTGTTCGATGCGCTGGCGCTCGTGCTGCGGCTGCTGCGCGATTCCGGTGCGGCCAAGAAGATGATCGCCAACGCCGGCAGCTATCAGCAGATGTTGCAGGGCAAGGTGTACCAGATGCTGCGCCTGACCGTGGACAGCTCGCTCGGTGCGATCCCCGAAATCTCGGCCAATAAATACATGCTGTGGGTACGCTTCACCACCCAGGGCGGCGACCTGAAACCGAAGCCGCTGGAAGAAGACGTCCCTTTCGAACTCACGCTTTGCGCGTTTTAAGATTTACGAACCATGCCTACCGTTGATTGCCCTACCTGCGGCACCAAAGTGGAGTGGACGGAGAAGAACAAATTCCGCCCCTTCTGTTCCGAACGATGCAAGCAGATCGACCTGGGTGCCTGGGCTGAGGAAAAGTACACGATTCCTGCGGCCGCGCCTGCCGATCCGCTCGATGACGAGCTGAAATAGCGGCCCGTCAGCCGGCCACGGCGCCTGTCACCACCGGAAATCGGTCATCACGCGCCCCTGCTCCAGCAGCGTGTAGCCGACCGCAAACCTGAACCCGGGCACGAACGGCGGGTCGAGCGGGTGCACCACGTCAAACCACAAGCGCCGCCCTTCGGTGTCGATGCCAACGATCTCGATCGCGTCGAAGTCGAGGAAGCGCCGCACGGTCTCGAATACGCCCTTGTAGAAGCTCTCCTTGGCCGAAAACACCAGCGTCAGCAACGTGTCGGGCGCGATCGGACAGTCGAGCGCCGCCAGCCAGGCGCGCTCGCGGGCCGACAGCACGACCTGGCGCAATGCCTGCAGGCTGCGGCCCTGGGCGACAGTCTCGATATCGATGCCAACCCCGCGGCACGTCGACCGGGGCACTGCCACTGCGGCGGCGATGCCGTGGCTATGAGTGATACTGCCGGTAACGCCACGCGGCCAGAGCGGCTCGCGCGCCGGCCCGACGCCGATGGTGCCCTCGCGGCCATGATACGCCAGCGCCGCACGGCCGCACCAGCGGCCAAAAAAGAATTCGCCCTGGCGTTTCGGCACCGCGTGCGCGAGTGCCGGCGGCAGCACGATGGCATGTTCGGCAAAACACGCCACGTCGAAGTGCGCCGTGTCGAACGTTGTGTAGAACAGCTCCAGCGCCCCATCCGCACCCGGGGTCGGCGCGAGCAGCATGGAACGGGCCGGCGCCGTCACAGCAGGCGCAGCAGCGCGGCCTTGATCACGCCCGCCGTCTTGTTCGCAGTGCCCAGCTTCAGCAGCGCATTGTTGATGTGAAAGCCGACCGTGCGCTCGGTGATCTGGATGATTTCCGCGATATCGCTGGCGGTCTTGCCGTCCGCACTCCAGCGCAACACTTCCACTTCGCGCGCCGTCAGGCAGATGTCGGCCTCGACCCGGCCACTCTGCGGCGCCACCCGCGACATCGCGTCGAGCGCGGCCTGGGACAACCACCACAAGTGCGCGGCATGCTCGCGCAGCTCGGCCTCGCCGAGCTGCTCGTGCGAACGCGAGACCGTCAGCAGGCCGGCTACGCCCCGTGCATTGTAGGACGATTGCGCCACGCCGACGCGCAAGCCATGGTCGCGGGCGTCGTCCCACAGCGCTGGCGCTGCCGCGAATACCTGATCTGACCAGACCAGCGCTGTCTGCGACGTCAGGCCATGGGCCACCGTGGGGTCGCACGCAAGGTAATTCCTTTCCAGATAACGCTGCCGCCAGGATTCCGGGTAGTTGGAGATCATCGACACCGCCGGCCTGATGACAGGCAGGGGCCAGCGCACGCCAAAAGCGCAGTATTCGAACCCCAGCTCCAGCACCGCCGCGATGAGTACTTCAAGTACCTCGGCTTCGCTCTTTACCACCTCCAGCACCTGCATGAAAGGCTCTTGCCAACGGAAAATTTTATCGCTTGCCACGTAACCTCATATCGCCGTCTCCATCCGGTGCCACCTGGCGGCAGGGCCTTGGGAGCACGGGACAGAAATTGTAAAAAAAGAAACTTGCGGGGCGCGCCGGCGCCGGTCCGTCCACACCGTGCACAGCCGGCCCTGCCGGGTGGCAGGCCTACAGCATCGGGAATCCTTCCGCCACATTGCCATTCAGCAGCAGGTTGCCGACCGCCTCGTACCCGCTTTCCTTGCCCACCAGGTGCTGGCACCACGTCAGGGAATCGCGCATCGCCCGCTCGATGGGGGTCTCACCGCGCCGGATTGCCGGCCCGCCCACCAGGTCGTACAGCGCCAGAATCACTTCGCGCGACGTGCGGAACGCGCTCACGCGCGACAGCCAGACGTCCGCGCGCAAGCGCTCGTCCGGCACTTCGCCGTTTTCCAGGCACTGCCACTGGCGTTCCAGCGTACGGTACAGGTAGGCACGGGCGGCATTGTGCTTCATCTCGCACTCGGCCAGCTTGTGCTGGACGATCGGCGAATTGCGCAGCGGCGTGCGGGTATTGAAATCCTGCCGCTCCTTCAGGTAGCCATGCGTGAAATCGAGGGCCGAGCGGCACACGCCCAGCGGTACGGCGGCCATCTTGCGCAGGAAGGTATCGTTGCGTTGCCACAGCAGGCCGGCCCGCTGCGCCGGCTGACGGAAGCTGAAGCTGTGCGCACGCGGGAAGAATCCGCCCTTGACGTGATAGTTGTGGCTGCCGGTGCCGTGCAGGCCGGTGGTATCCCAGTTGTCCTCGATTTCAAAGTCGCCCTGCTTGCCCAGCACCACGATCCATTCGGGCCGCCCCTCGTCCAGCCGCGGGCTGCCGTGTTCGTAGATCAGGCAACCGGCACCGATCACGTCGGCGTGCTTGATGCCGCTGCCGAAAATCCAGCGCCCGGTCACCTTGTAGCCGCCGTCGGTTTCGATAGCGCGCCCGCCCGGATAAACCCAGCCGGCCTGTACCGCATCCAGCGAGCCATACAGCTCGCGTGCCGCGCCATCCTCCAGGTAGCCCGAATACAGGCCCGAATCGCAACCGATCATCACGCACCAGGCCACCGAGGCGCTGACGCTCGCCAAGGCTTCGATGATCTCCAGCTGCTCCAGCGTGGTCAGCTCGGGACCGCCCCAGCTGCGCGGCATACACATGCGGAAACAACCTGCCTCCTTCAGGCGCGCCACCACCCAGGCCGGCAGCGTATGCCCTGCCTCAAGGTCGGGCGCGGCCGCCAGCTCGGGCAGCAGGCGACGCACATTGGCCAGGATGCTGTCCTTAGTCATGCTTGGCGCCCCCTGGTGGCGGCAGCAGGACGATCGCGCTCTTGTACTTTTCGGCCAGCACATCCCAATACGCGCGGGTGGCGCGCGCATCGCGGTCGGCCGCGTCCTTGAAGCTGAATTCGCGGAAGAAGTCGACCATCTTCTTGTTGTTGTAGCTCCACAGCATTTTCAGGGTGCCCGTGCCGGTGTTGCTCAGGCCGTGATGGGTGCCGGGCGCGATGAGGATGATGTCGCCCGCCGTCACCTTGCTCACCTCGCCGTCGAGCGACGCCTCACCCTCGCCTTCGACGATATAGATGAATTCCTCCGTGCCGGGATGGAAATGCACCGGAATACTGACCTTGGACGGCAGGCGTTCGGTCCCGGCCGTCATCGTACCCTGCCCGTCGTCGTTCGGAATCAGGATCTGGATGTCGGTCAGGTCGGGGCCGAACTTCACCGCCTCCGCCGTCTTGGCATGGATGACTTGCGACTTGGGACCGTGGGCGGCGGCCAGCGGGCTGGCCAGGACCGCCAGCGTCAGGGCGGCAATGTGCAGCGATTTCATGAACTCTCCTTGGATGAATGGTTATGCCGTGCACGGCTGCTCGGCCGCCAGGGCCGACAGACGCGATAGCGTGGGATGCTCGAAAACATGGAACAGCTCGATGTGCGGCCAGTGCGCCGCCAGGTCGAGGTGGAACGACACGGCGTGCATCGACGTCAGCCCCTGGGCGAACAGGTTGTCGTCCGGGCCCAGCCGCGATACGTTCAGGTAAGGCGCCAGCAGCGCCGCGATATCGCCGGCGAGGCCAGTCGCCGGGCTGGCCGGCGTCACCGGAACCTGCACCAGCGGCGCCAGCGCCTTGCGATCGAGCTTGCCGGCACTGTTGCGCGGAAAATCGGCGACCACCGTCAGGCTGTGCGGCTGCATATACGCCGGCAGCAGCCGTGCCAGCTCGGCACGGGCGCTGCCGACCGGGTCCGCGCACGGCGTGCGGGGATCGGTCTTGATGAACGCCGCCAGCGTGTCCACGTCATGCCGGTCGCGCACGCACAACACGGCGGCCTCGGCCACGAACGGCAGCGCTTCGAGCGCGTCGCTGACTTCGAGCAATTCGATGCGGTGACCGTTGACCTTTACGTAGTCGCCGGCGCGGGTGACAAAATTGAGCAGGCCATCGGCGTCGATGAAGCCGATATCGCCGGTGTCGTACCACAGCACGTCATCGTGCATGGCGTGGCCGAATTTTTCAGCAGTCAGTTGCGGCTGGCCGAGATAGCCGAGCGCCAGGCCGTCACCACCGATCAGCAGTCGGCCTGACTCGCCCGATGCCACGGCGCGACCGTCGGCATCGACAATAGCTATAAGGGTGTTCTGGATAGGCACGCCGATCCGGCGCTCTCCCGGTGCCTCCAGCCGCATCCATGTCGACCACACCGTGGTTTCCGTCGGGCCGTACACGTTGTAGGCGTGACGCGCGCGGGCGAACAGCGTGCCTGACAGCTGCTGGCCGAGCGCCTCCCCGCCCACCAGCACCGTATCGAAGCGATAGTCCGGCGCCAGATAGGGCAGCAGGCATTTCAGCAGGGATGGGGTGGACTGGTACAGCGCGGGTCGCAGCGTCGTCAGCAGGCGCGCCAGCGCCTGGGGCGAAGCGGCCTGCTGCTCGTCGGCCAGCACCAGGGTGGCGCCATTCGCCAGGGCCAACGCATATTCCAGGTAGAAGATATCGAAGCCGGGAGATGTACTGGACAGTACCAGCGGCGCCGCGTGGTCGGCCAGCAGCACGCTGAAATGGTCGAGCAGGTTGGCGCAGGCTAGCGTGGTGACCATCACCGCCTTCGGCACGCCGGTCGAGCCGGACGTGAAGATGCGGTAGGCCTCGCGGCCGCCGGCATGCGCAGGTCGCGGCTGCCCCGCGTTGCGCGCGGCCAGGTCGACCAGGGCAACCCCGGCACCGATGCCGGACAGTCCCGGATGGGACGGGCTGGCGCTGTCGTGCAGTACCACGCTGCCGGGCAGCGCGCCCAGCATCTGCTGCAGGCGTGCGGGCGGTGTGCTCCAGCCGATCGGAATGTACGGCACGCCGAGGTACTGGCAGCCGATCATGGCCGCCAGCAGCGCCGCGCCGCGTGGCAGGCACAACAGCACAGCCGCATCCGGCGCCAGCGTCAGGCCGGCCAGCAGCGCGGCGCTGTCGATGGCCTGCTGGCGCAACTGGGCGTAGGTCCATTCCAGCGTGCCGCAACGCAGGGCGGTGCGTTCCGGCCAGCGTGCGGCCGCGCCGTCGAAGCGCGCGATGAAGTCGGGATAGCCCGAGGTGATGCGTCCACTAAGCATGGCGGTCAGCTTCCAGTAAATGATGGGTGAATTGGGTGCCGAGCGCGAAGAACGCGACGATCATGCTGTCCGCATCCGCCTGGCTGTGATAGTCCGGGTCATGGTGAACGACCAGCCGCAGCCCGTCGCCGGCGTCCGCCTTGAACTGGAAACACAGTTCGCCATACACCGGCTGGTAGCGGCAGCCACCCTCGCGCCACACCGCGCCGTCCAGTTCCAGCCGGTAGCCGTCGTTCTGGTTCTGGAACATGAACAGCATGCGGTAAGGCACGCCGCCCCCGGCGGCCTGCACGATCACGTCGAGCGGCACCGCCGCGTGCTGCAATGCGGCGCTCAACTGGCTGGCGGTCGCCGCCAGGATCGCGCCGTAGTCGTGCGCGTCCTGGACCGGCACGTGCAGCGGCAGGTTGTTGATGCGGCAGTCGATCCGCTGAAGGGCGGCGCCGTCGCGGTTGTTCAGCGTCGTGCCCGTCAAGACATGGCGCGCCCCGCTTTGCTGCGCCACCAGCGCATTGAAGATGGCGTAGTACAGGACAAATGGCGTGCAGTTGTTGGCCCGGCAGACGGCGCGCGCCGCGCCATACAGGGCGGGCGGCACGACGGCTTCGACGCTGCCGGCCGGGTACTGCGGCGCACTGCCGGCGCCGCGCGGCGGCCGCGCCGCCAGGGTGCTGGGCGCGACGCCGGCCAGCCGGTCGCGCCAGAACTGCTGGTCGGCGTCGTCCCAGGCACGCACCGGCGGCGCGACCACGGCCGCCATGCTCTGCCCCGCCAGCGCGCGTTCGAGCGCGCGCAGCAGGTTTTCCAGGCCCACGCCGTCGATCAGCAGATGCGGGAAATTCAAGGCCAGATAGTGCTGCGCGCCGTGGCGCAGCAGCAAGAGGCGTGCCGTCGGCCCGGTCTCCAGGCCGAAACGATGGCCGAAGAAGGCCGTCAACGTGGCCGCCGGGTCTTCATCCGGCGCCAGTTCGCGCCGCTCGGCGACCAGCAGCTCCGCGCGTGGCGGTCCCAGTTCGATCGTGCCGGCGTTCCACTTGAGGCAACGGGCAAATGACGGCTGCGCGGCCAGCACCGCCAGCAACGCCTGGCTCAGCCGCTCCCAATCGGGCGCAACGGCGCCGGTCAGGCACAGCGGAACGTTGTAGTGGCTGTAGGCACCGCGCTGCATCTTCTCCAGCAGGTAAAAGCGTGACTGGTAGGGATTCAGGCACGTCTCGGCGGGCGCCGGCGGTTCCGCTGCGACCGGCGCGGCCGCCCGCCCCAGCTTCGTCACCAGGTGGCGTGCCAGCGCCAGCGGCGTCGGATGCTGATAGATATCGTCCTGGGTCAGCACGATGCCGAATTGCGCGTCCAGCTGGTCGATCAGCGTGATGGCCGTGATCGAATCGCCGTACAGGTCGAAGTAATTGCTGTTTTCATCCAATCCGGTATCGGACAGCGCTTCCTCGTACAGCGCCACGATGGCGGCGCACAGCTGGGCCTCGCCCGGCGGCGCCTTTGGCAGCGCCGCGGCCGAGCCGGCGGCCACGCCGGATGCGGCTTTTTCCGGGACCAGGCTGAAGCGGCGCAACTGCCAGTCCGGCGCTGGCAGCCGGGCGCGGCTGCCAGGCTGCCCCTGGTAGCGCTGCAGGATCACGTGGGCGTTGGTGCCGCCGACACCCATTGAACTGACGCCGCAGCAGTCGTGCGTGTCAACGTCGAGCACGCTGGCCGTGGCGGCCACCGCGAAGGGCGAATCGTTCAGCTTCAACAGGGGATTCGGCGTCTCGAGGTTGGCCGTGCCCGGGTAGCACGCATGGTCGAGGGCGAGCACCGCCTTGACCAGCGACGCGATCCCGGACGACCAGAACAGGTGGCCGATATGTCCCTTGACCGAACCGAGCAGGATCGGCCGGTGCGGCTGCGCCGGCGGATACGCTTCGACCAGCCGCCGTAACGCGCGCACTTCGATGGGATCGCCGACCACTGTGCCGGTCGCGTGGCACTCGACAAACGCCAGCCGTGCCGGCGCCACGCCGGCCGCCGAGTACGTCTCGCGCAGCAGCGCCAGCTGGCCGTCGCTGGACGGCGCGGCAAAGCTGACCTTGCGCGCGCCATCGTTGTTGACGCCGGCACCGCGCACCAGCGCATGGATCCGGTCGCCGTCGCGCAGCGCCTGCGCCAGCGGCTTGATCAGCACGGCCCCGCCGCCGCCGGCCGGCACGGTACCGTCGGCCCGCGCATCGAACGGCCGGCACACGCCGCCCTCGGAATAAATCGATCCGGCCTGGTACACATACTGACCGTCAAGCGGATAGGTAATTGCCACGCCGCCGGCCAGCACGGCATCGCAGCGCCCGCTCCACAGCAGGTGGCAGGCTTCGCTGACCGCCACCAGCGAAGACGAGCAACCGCTTTGCAGGTTGAAGGCCGGGCCGTTCAGGTCGAATGTATAACTGACCCGCGTGGCCAGGAAATCGCTGCCGCGGTTGACGTTTTCCAGCAGCGTCGGCAACGAGGGGATATGACCTTGCGCGGCAAGCGTGGCGAGGTAATCGTGATAGGTGCCGTTGCAGGCCTGGGAGGCCACCACGCCGACCTTGCCCATGCCCTGGCCCCGCTCGTAACCCGCGTCGGCGAAGGCCGCTTCGGCCAGCATCAGGAACTGGCGGCACTGCGGGTCCATGATGCGCGCCTCCTGCTCGGTGATGCCGTAGCGCGCCGGATCGAACAGTTCGGCATACGCCGTGTCCTGCGCCAGCGCGGGAGCGCCATCGGCCAGCGCACGCCAGTACGCCCCGTAATCGGCGGCGCCGGGCAACGCACAGGCCATGCCAACGATGGCCAGCGGCTCGTGTACGGGCGCGCTCATGCGCGGCCGCCCAGGTCGGCGAAGTCGAACACGACGGCTTCGTCGAGCAGCGGTTCCAGATGGGTGCCGATGAAGTCCAGGTGCGCCGGGTGCTGCTGGTATAGGTCGCGTTCGGCGCGGCCCGCGAAGCCCATGACGAAGCCGTGGCTGAAACCGCGCTGATGCGGGTTGTCCGGATCGTTCGGCCCGTAGGAATAGGACAGCATCTGCGGAATCTGCGCGCGCAACTGGCCCAGCGCATGCAGGGCGTGCTCGGCCTGCTGCGCCGTGACGGCCGGCGCGAAGCGCATCAGGATGACGTGGTAGTACATGCGGACCTCGTGAATCGGTTGATGTGCAAGGCGATCATGGCCAGGTGGGCCGGATCGACGATCTGTACGTGGTGGGCGTCGATGCGCACGATCGGCTCGCCCGTGTGACGGCGCCATCCGTTGTCGTTCTTGGCGCGATCGAATGCCTGCAACAGCGCCGGCTCGGTGAGCGGCATACGCGTGCCGACGGCAACGATGTTCAGGAACGGCAGCTCCCGCCCACCCGGCACGAATGCGCGCGCCATCGCCCGTTCGGCGGCGAACACCTGCTGCAGGCGGCGCGCCTGGCGCTGCAACTGGTCGGCCTCGAAGCGGTCGGCCAGCAGGCTGGTCTGGTCCATGAAATACGCCAGCGCGCTGTCGGCGAACAGCGCGGCATGTTCCTCGCGGTACACCACCGAATCGATCGCCACCGTGCCGCACAGCGGGTAATCGGCGGCAAGCAACGGCACCATCAGGTCCGCCAGCATGCCGCCCAGCGACCAGCCGCCCAGGTACAGCGGCACCGCGCGCTGCGGCAGCGCGGCGCGCAACTGGTCGGCATACAGCGCGGCCAGCGCGGCCGCGTCGCGGATCAGCTGCCCCTCCTCCGCATACAGGTTGTGCGAATCGATCGCCAGCAGTTCGATATCGGGCGCCAGCTGGGCCGCGAGCGGCCGGTAGGTTTCGTAGCCCGAAATACTTGCATGCACCAGCACCAGGCGCAGCCGCGGCGTACCCTGCGCGGGGCGGATCAGCTTGACGAGACGGGTCGCCGGCGCAGGGCCGGACGGCGCGTCGAGCGCGGCAAGTTGCTGGTCGAAGCGGTCGTGCTGGTCGATCCAGTCGAGGTCGTGCTGCGTGCCGAACGCCCCGTTGATATCGTCGAGCATCGTCAGCGCCAGCATCGAATGGCCGCCGGCGTCACGGAACGACATCTGCGGCGCCACGTCCTGCAGCAGCAGCGCCGACTGCCAGATGGCGCGCAGGCGCTGGGCGGCATCGTTGGCGCCGGCAGGCGCGACCTCGGCCATGGGCGCCTGCGGCAGGCCGACCCGCGCCTGCGGATCGATTTCGCTCCAGCCCAGGTCGACGGCGCGGGGGCCGGCGCCCACCTCTGGCTGCGGCGCCGTGGCCGGCAAGGCCGCGCCATCGTAAGCGGCCATCTGGGCCGCCAGCGCGCTGGCGTCGGCGGCCGCGAACTGCGCAAGGAACGGTTTGCCCTGCGCACGCCGGTTCAACGAAAACGCGATTGCTTCGAAATCGGCGTGCGTGGTGGTCAGTGCCGCAGCGGCGCGTGCGACGGCCGCGCGCAGGCGTTCCGCGCTGCCTGCGCCCACGCGCACCGGCAGCACGCCGCCCGCGGCCGCGCTCACCGCCGGCGACGGCGGTGCCGACTGGACCAGCAGCGCGCAGTTGGTGCCGCCGATGCCGAGCGCATTGACGATGCCGGTGAGTGGCCGGCTAGCGGCGACGGCCGCGGTCGGCACGTACAGCGGGGTCCCGTCGAAACTGATGCGCGGATTGAGCGCGGTGAAATTGGCCGCCGGCGCGATGCTGCCGCGGCCGATCTGGACGATTGCGCGCAGCAGGCCGACCAGCCCGGCCACCGTGTCGAGGTGGCCGACCGAGGCCTTTGCCGACGCCACCGCGGTGCCGGCCGCCGCGCGCGGACTGGCGCGAAACACCTGGCGCAGCGCAGCCGCCTCGATCACGTCGCCAATGTAGGTGCCGGAACCGTGGGCCTCGACGAAATCGATGGCGCCCGGCCCCAGGCCGCCCTTGCGCAGCAGCGCCTGCAGGTTCTCGGCCACGGCCGCCGAGCTGGGCGCCACGTAGCTGGCCTTGTTGCTGCCATCGTTGTTCAGTGTGCTCGCGGCCAGCACCGCCAGGACCGGGTCGCGGTCGCGTTCGGCGTCCACCAGCCGCTTCAGTACGAAGACGACGCAACCGAAGCCGGGCACCATGCCGTCGGCGTCCTGGTCGAACGAGCGGATCACGCCGCTGCGCGACAGATTCATGCCGGGGCGGTATTCATAGCCCTCGTGCAGGGGGAACGGCAGGCAGGCGCCACCGGCCAGGGCCAGGTCGCAGTCGTGCAGCGCCAGCGCCTGCATGGCCGTGTGCAGCACCAGCAGGCCGCTGGAACAGGCCGACTGCACCCCGAAGCTGGGGCCGCGCAGATTCAGCACGTGCGACACCCGCAGCGCCTGCTGTTCCTTGTTCGAGCCGACCTCGATCTCGAACGGATGGTAGTTGCCGGCATCGTCCGCCGCGGCGCGTGCCAGCTGCACGAAGTCGCTGTCGGAGGCAGTCGAGAACACCGCACTGCGGGCCGGCAGCGCCAGCGGGTTGTAGCCGGCCGCCTCGGCGGCCTTCCAGCAGTGCTGCAGGAACAGCCGCTGCTGGGGGTCGATGATGACGCTGTCGCGCAGCGACAAGCCATACAGGCGATAGTCGAACCCGGACCAGTCGTCCAGGTAGGCGGCCCGGTCGACCCAGTTCTCGCCGGCTGCGGCTGCGCCGGGCCGGGCCGAGAACGCATCCGCGGCGTCGAACGCCATGCGCTCGAATCCGGCCAGCGAGTCCGCGCCCGGCAGCGCCAGCGCCGTCCCGATGACCGCGATGCGGTGGTCCATCTGCGCTAGTGCGGTCATCTCAACGGTCCCAGGTTGTCCGGTACTGCTCGTCATCGACCATGAACCACAGTTCCTGCACCTTGTTGCCGACAAAGCGTTTTTCCACCATCAGCTGGATCTGGCGCCGCACGCCGCTTGCCTTCTCGGTGACGCTGCGCGTCAGCCGCGCGAAGGTACGGTCGCCGCTGGCGAATACCGACTCGATCTTCGTCTCGATATCCGTATGGGCTTCGACGAAGTCGCGCATCGACGACTTCAGCGATTCGATGCTCAGGTCCTTGCCGTTGAAATGGCAGATCGCATCGTCGTGATAGTGGCTGTTGACGGCCGGACAGTTGCCGGTGTCGAATACGTCGGTGTACAGCGAGCGTACGATGGCAATCATTTGGTCGTTCATTGCGTGATCCATATTCCATCCTTTACCAGAGTTACACTGCATCCCGTGTAGGGGCTGCGCCGCAACACGCGGCGCGGTATCGCAAAAAACGGCAGTCGGCCGTTCACGTACAGCAAGTCGTGCCAGTCGCCCTCCAGCATCAGCGCGGCCAGGGCGTCGAAGGCCGGCAAGTCCAGATGGCGCGAGCGCAGGAAGCGCGCCGACGGCGCGGCAAAGTCCCACGGCATCATTTCCACGTGGTTCAGGCAGGCCAGGTCCTGCAGCATCTTCAGCGCCACATTGCCGGCGCCGGCGCGCTTGCGGTTCTCGACCGAGGCGCCGAAACCGGCAAAATCGGCCAGCCCGGCGCGGCAGTCGCGCCAGACCTGGGCGATCGGCAGCGACAGGTCGGGGGCGACGTCGCGCAAGTCGATTTGCACCGGATTGCCCAGCGCTTCGAGCACGGGCCGGTTCATCGACGCATCGCCGCGCAGCCAGCGGCCAAGGCCGGTATCCCAGTACTCCACCAGCGTCTGTTCGTGGGCGAAATCCGGGTAAAAATAACTGCAGTAGGCATAGCGCAGGCGCGCCGGCACGCCGCGCTGGCGCAGCATCGCGCAGGCCAGCTTGGAAATGTTCAGGCAATTGCCGACTACCTTGTGGGCCAGCGGGATCGGCGCGCGCAGGTTGCCGACGCCGTGCCCGGCCACGTGCGCCAGCAGCTCGCGCACGGTATAAATGTCGAGCTCAGCCAGGCGTTCGCGGCCGATCCGCTCGCTGTTCAGGCCGGCATGATGCTCGACGACATTGCGGGCGGCCGCGAACACCCGCTCGACATCGTTGCCGGCGCTGTCGAGCAGGCCCGCATACGGTCCGGGGTCGGTGTTGGCGCTTTGGCGCAGGTAAAACGCCTGTTCAGATGCAGCAGCGGTCACGGAGCATGTCCTCAATCCCGGCCAGCGTGGCCGCTTCGTAAATATCGAGCAGGTCCAGATCGACGCCGAATCGCGCGTTCAGGCCGGCCTGCAGTCCGAGCATGCTGACGGAGTCGAAGCCGAGCGCGAACAGCCTGGCGCGACGGTCGTGAATGCGCACCCCGAGCAGCCCCTCGGCCAGTTCAAGCAGCGGGTCCGGGAGGGGGCCAGCGGCCGCGTCGGCCGGCGCGGCAAGCAGCGCTTCGGCACGTACGCGCAGCGTGCCGGTGTCGGTCTTGCCATTCGCGGTCAGGGCCCATTCGGCCACGTAGACGATGCGCTTGGGACGTTCCCAGGCGCTCAGCACGCCCTCGACGAGCGCGTTGCACGGCGTTACCCGGTCGGCGCCGCCGTCGGCGCACACCAGCACCAGCCCGCCCAACGCCGCGTGGTACAGCGCCAGCACCCGCGGCGCCAGGCCGGCCTGAATGCAGCGCTGCTCGATCCCGTTCAGGTCGACACGGTGGCCATTGAGCTTCACCTGGGCGTCCTGGCGGCCGAGGAAATAACAGGTGCCGGCGCTGTCGCGGCGCACCTGGTCGCCGGTGTCGTAGAAACGTCCACCGACGGCCTCGGGATGCGCCAGGAATGCCTCGGTGCCGGCCTCGCCCACATAGCCCGCCGCGAGCCCCGCGCCCCCGACCAGCAGACGCCCGCTGGCGGGCCCAGCCAGCAGCTCGCCGGCGTCGTTGCGCAGCACGCATTGCACGCCGCGCACCGGGCGGCCGATCGGCACCACCCCGGGCGCGCCGTCCAGCAGCGCGGCGTCCAGCCGGGCCACCGTGGTGAACACCGTGTTCTCGGTCGGGCCGTAGCCGTTATACAGGGCCACGTGCGGGGCCAGCGTCAGGAAGCGCCGCGCGGCATGCCAATCGACCTTATCGCCACCCACCAGCAACGTGCGCAGGCTGGCAAGTCCGGCGCACTGCCCGCCCACCACCATTGCCTGGAACAGCCCGGCGGTCAGCCACATGACGGAAATGCCTTCGGCACGCACCGCCGCCGCCAGCGTCCGCCCGGCCAGCACGTCGTTCTTGTCGAGCACGACGAGGGTATTGCCGTTGAGCAGAGGCGTGAAGATCTCAAATGTCGAGGCGTCGAACGACAGCGGCGAATACGTCGCGAACACATCGTCCGGCCGCAGCGCGAAGAAGTCCGGCGCATGCAGCAGGTTGCGCACCGCTGCGGCGCGCACCATCACCGCCTTCGGCCGGCCGGTCGAGCCGGACGTGAACATCAGCGACATCACGCCGTCGAACGCGGCCGGGGTGCTAACGGATGTCGGCGCGAGCGGGCGCAGCGACGGCGTGCCGCTGTCCAGGTCGAGCTGCTCGACGAGCGTGTCGCAGCCGACGCTGCCGAGCATCTGGTCGCGCACGGCCGGCGCCGTACCGGCGTCGATCGGCAGGAACGTCTTGCCCGCCCTCAGGCACGCCAGCATCAGCACCACCGCCTCGGCCCGCGCCAACTGGAAGGCGACCAGCGCGCCGGGCGCCTGTTCCAGCTGCGCGGCGCAGTGCAGCACGCGCTGCCCCAGCTCGGCATAGCTCAGGCGCAGCGTGCCCGACACCAGAGCCGGATGCGCGGGATGCGCGGCGCATGCCTGTGCAAACAAGTCGAACATGCGCGCTCCTCAGACGTTCGAGTACAGGCCCAGGCGGGCACCGGACCGGCTGGCGTTACGGTTCAGGACGAGCGCGGCCAGCAGCGCCGTCAGGATGTCCGACAGCGGGAACGCATACCAGATGCCGGGCTCGCCAATCGCCGCGGGCAACACCAGCAGCAGCGGCACGATGATCAGGTAGTTCTTGGCCGTGGACAGCAGGATGGCGTACTTCGGCTGGCCGATCGCCTGGAAATAGCTGCCGATGATCATGGCCGCCCCGAACAGCACGAAGCCCGACACGACGATCCTCGTCAGGCGCGCCGCCTGGGCCGCCATTGCCGCGTCGTCGACGAAACCGGCACCCAGCGCGCCGGCGGCCAGCACGAACAGCAGTGTCACGGTGGCGCAGTAGGCCACGGCGATTTTCAGGCCGGTGCTGACGGTCGCGTCCACGCGTGGCTTGATGCCAGCGCCGAAGTTATTGCCCAGGATCGTCTGGAACGCGACGTTCAGGCCGATCAGCGGCATGATGGCCAAGGTCATCAGGCGGGTGACGATGCCATAGGCGCCCACCAGCGTCGGATAGTCCACCCAGGCCCAGTTCTTCAGTGCGTAGTTGACCATGCCGACCTGGATCGCCACGCCCACGTGCGACAGGCTCATCGGTACACCCAGCGGCAGCATCTCCGCCGCGTGCCCCTTGAGCACCGTCAGGCCGCCGAAGCGCAAGCGCAGGCTGGACTTGCCGCGCAGGCGGAACAGCACGATGGCGCTCAGCGATACGGACTGCGACAGCAACGTCGCCAGCGCGGCCGCCGCCACGCCCTGGTGCAGGCGCACGATCAGTATGTAGTCGAGCGCGACGTTGAGCAGCGCCGACAACAGCATGCAGCTGCTCATGAACTGGATCTTGCCTTCGGAACGCAGCGCGTCGGTATTGACCACCAGCAGGCCCAGGATCGGCGCGCCGTACACCAGCACGGAGATATAGCTGGACGCCAGCGCGTTCACGTGCGGCAGGTCGCCGCAGATGCGGGCGATCAGCATGTCGCCGCTCCAGGCGAAGCCGAGATTGACGAGGCCCATGATGATCAGCACCAGGATCAGAGCGCTGGTGAATGCCTGCGAGGCGCCGCCGATATCGCGCGCGCCGAAGCGGCGCGCCAATACCGACGCCATGCCGCTGGCCACCAGCGTTGCCATCGCGAACAGCGCCAGTTGCAGGGGGAACACCAGCGTGACCGCGGTAAGCGCCTGCTTGTCGACGTAGTTGCCGAGGAACCAGGCGTTGATCACGTTGTACAGGCCGTTAATCAACAGCACCACCACGATGGGCAGCGCGGTTTGCAGGTAGAGCCGGCCGATGGGTTTGCTCAGGAAAGGGTTGGCGGGAGCGTTCACAATGGCTGGTCCTTGAGGTACTGTTGGCTGATGGCGTCGAAGCGCGCCTGGATACGGGCCGGGATGAGGCGCAGCAGCTTCATCACGATGCCGGCTTCGCCGATGCGGATCTGGGTCGCGTTGGTCGCCAGCTCGCGCACGATCTGCTCGGCCGCGGCGCGCGGCGCCAGTTTGTTCAGGCCGGCGATCCGGATCGCGCTGGTCATGCTGGTGTCGAGCATTGGCAGCACGACTTCGACCACGCGCAGGCCACGCCCGCTGCCGGCCGCGCGCAAGCCCTTGCTGAACGCCGACAGAAAGGCCTTGCTGCCCGAATAGACGGGGCAGAAGCCGGCCGGCGCATACGCCAGCACCGACGACATATTGACGATGGCCGGGTGGCGCGAACGCGCCAGATCGTCGCCGAACACGCGCAGCAGATTCAGCGGCCCGGTGATGTTGGTGGCGATGATCTTCGCGCCGGCGGCCTGCGCGGCCGGCTTGAACACGTCGCCGCTGTCGAACACGCCGGCATTGTTGATCAGCACATCGACGACGACCTGCCGCTGCGCCAGCGTCTCGCGCAGGCGCAGCAGGCTTTCCAGATCGGCCACGTCGGCACTGAACTGTTCGAAGGCCTGTCCGGGCGCCGCCGCGACGGGCGTGCGCCCGAACACGATCACGCAGTTGTCCTGCGCCAGCAGGCGGGCCAGTTCCAGGCCCAGCCCGGCGGTACCGCCGGATATCAAGATAGTACGTTCCTTCATCCTATGCCTCCATCGATGCGAATTGATTGTTTGGTGATGTAGCCCGCCGTCTCGCCGCACAGGAAGCCGGCCAGGGCGGCCACTTCGTCGGGCTGGCCGAGCCGGCGCAGCGGCACCTGCGCGGCCAGCGCTTCCAGGTCGGCCTCGTCCAGCATGTCGGTCGCGACGTAGCCCGGCAGGATGCAATTGACGGTGATGCGCCGCCGCGCCAGCTCCACCGCCAGTGCACGCGCGGCCGCTTCCATGCCTGCTTTACTGGCCGAATAGTTGGCCTGGCCCGGCACCCCGACGGACGAGGACAGCGACGACACGCCGAGGATGCGGCCGCCGTCGCGCAGGCGCAGCATCGGTTGCACCAGCGGCTGGACCACGTTGAAGAAGCCGCTCAGATTGACGTCCAGCACGCGCTGCCAGTCCGCCCGCGCCATGCCGGCAAACACGGCGTCGGCCCGGATGCCGGCGTTCGCCACGACGCCCCAGAACGCGCCATGGCGTTCGACGTGCTCGTCGAGTACCGTGCGGGTGGCATCGCCGTCGCTGACGTCAAAGCACAGCAGGTCGCGCCCGGGCTCGCCGCCGGTCAGGGCCAGCGTATCGAGCGCGCCCTGCCGGTCGTTACCGTAGTGGCACACCACGTGGAAGCCGTCGCGGGCCAGGCGCAGCGCGATGGCGCGGCCGATGCCGCGACTGGCGCCGGTGACCAGGATCTTGCGTACGGGATCAGTCATGCCTGCCCTCCTGCATCGTGTTCCTTCGTATAGACCGTGACCGAGGCCACTTCCAGGCCGCCCTGCCACAGGCGGCAGGCGCTGACGGCGTGTCCCCCATCCGCGTGCAGCAGCTCGCTGCTGACCGTCAGGCCCAGCGCCGGATCGAGCCACTCGCCCGCGCAGCGCAGCGCCTTGAAGGCCGTGATGACGCCGGACCGGGGTGCGCCGGCCTGCCCGGCGCGCAGGTTATGGGCCGCAGCGACGCCCTGCGCCATGTATTCCAGACCGACCCAGGCCGGCAGCCCGGCCGGCAGCAGGAACGGATTGTCGGCGCGGATCGTGGCGTGCGCGCTGCCATCGTCGGCGACCAGGTCGATCAGGCGCATGGCGCCGCCATGCGGCAGGTAAGGCGCCGCGTCATGCATGGTCATGGGCGCTCCTGCCGATTACCAGGCATACGTTGCTGCCGCCAAAAGCGAACGACGTCGAGGCGAACACCGTCCGCTCGCTGTGCTGGCCCGGCTGGCCCAGCGCGATCGGGGCCAGCGCCGGGTCGCGCGGATAGTCGCCATGCTGGGGGATCACCGGCACGGCGCCATTGCCGCGCTCCAGCATGGTGGCGCAGGCCACCAGTTCCAGCGCCGAGGCCGCGCCCAGCGTGTGGCCGGTCAGGTTCTTGGTCGAACTGCACACCACGCCGTCGCCGAACACGCGGTAGACGGCGGCTGCCTCGACCTCGTCGTTCTGCACGGTCGCCGTGCCGTGCAGGTTCAGGTATCCCACGTCGGCAGGAGCGACGGCGGCGCTGGCCAGCGCGCGCCGGATGGCCAGTTCGGCGCCACGTCCCTGCGGATCGGGCGCCGAGATATGGTGGCCGTCGGAACTCTCGCCCGCCCCCATCAGCCGCAACGGCGCGGGATCGGCGCGCAGCACCAGCACAGCCGCGCCTTCGCCCAGGTTGATGCCGTTGCGCGCCTGCCCCAGCGGCTGGCACATGCCGTCGGCAATCGAGGCCAGGCAATCGAAGCCGTTCAGGGTGGACAGCGAATGGCTGTCGGCACCGCCCACGATGACGGCGTCGAGCTGGCCGCTGCGGATCAGGCGCAGGCCCATCGCGATGGCCTTGCCGGACGACGTGCACGCGGTACTGACCGTAAGCGTCGGCCCGGTGGCGCCGGCATAGGCGGCCGCCATCGCCGAGACACTGTCCATCAGCTCGATGTCATGGCGGTAGCCGGGCGGCAGCGCGCCTTGCGCTTCCGCCGCGCGGGCCCGGTCGGCTTCCTGGAAGCCTGCCGTGCACGACCCCATGACCACGCCGACCCGGTCGGCGCCGTACCGTTCCACGGCCTCGTGAATGGTGTCGGCAGCCTGCTCCAGCGCTGCATGCAGCAAGATATTGGTACGGCTGGCGAAGTGCGCCAGCCGCGCCGGCAGCGGTGCCAGCACCTGGCCGACGACGCCGATGGTCGCACGCCGTCCGCTCCACAGCGGCGCCGACGCGACGAAACCGTCCTGGTTGCCATTCAACAGGCTGGCGTACAGGGCATCGCGCCCGACGCCGGCCGCGCTGACGACGCCCATGCCGTGGATATAACAATGCCTCATGCCGGGAAGGTCCAGCGCTGTTCGCGGATATAGGCGATGAAGCGGCGCAGGTCCGCTTCCAGCGGGCGATCCTCGCCCACCAGCGCGAACTCCGCTTCGACGGTCTCGATGAAGCCGTGCGCGTCGAGGCCGATCGGCAGGCTGGCGCCCGGCTCCACCCGGCGCCGCACGGCGATGGCCTGGGTAGCCGCCAGCACCATCGCCGCCTGCACCTGCTCCACCAGTTCGATGACGCGAATGCAGCTGCGCGCCGCGATCGTGCCCATGCTGACCTTGTCCTGGTTATGGCATTCGGTCGAACGCGAGAACACGCTGGCCGGCATGCAGTTCTGCAGCGCTTCCGCCGTCCACGCCGACACGCCGATCTGGACGGCCTTGAAACCATGGTTGATCGACGCCCGGCTCGGATCGGGCAGCGACAGGTTGGCCGTCATGCCGTTGTTGTAGCGGGTGTCCACCAGCAACGCGAGCTGACGGTCCATCAGGTCGGCCAGGTTGGCGATCTGGGTCTTGAGCGTGTCCATCACGTGCGCGATGTGGCCACCGTAGAAGTGGCCGCCGTGCAGCAGCTTTTCCTTTTCCGGATCGAGCAGCGGGTTGTCGTTCGCACTGTTGAGCTCATTCTCGATGACGCTGCGGAAGTGCGCCATGCTGTCTTCCAGCACGCCGATCACGTGCGGTGCGCAGCGGATCGAGTAGCGGTCCTGCAGGCGCTCGGCTGGATCGTGTTGCGGCATCAGGTCGGCGCGGATCAGCGCGGCGATGCGCTGCAGGCCCGGATGCGGCTTGGCCTTGAACAGGTCTTCGTCGAAATGATGCAGGTTGCTCTTCAGGGCGATCGCCGCCAGTGCCGTGGTGCGCGTGCACAGGCGGCTCAGGTACTCGGCGCGCTTGAAGGCCAGGCACGCCAGAGCGGTCATCACCGCCGTGCCGTTCATCATCGCCAGCCCTTCCTTCGGTCGCAGGCGCAGCGGCGTCAGGCCGCATTCGGCCAGCACTTCGGCGCTTGGCCGGACCTGGTCGCGGTAGCGCACTTCGCGCTCGCCGATCATCGCCGCCGCCACGTACGACAGCGGGGTCAGGTCGCCGCTGGCGCCAACGGAACCTTCCTGCGGGATCAGCGGAATGATGTCGTGCTCGAGCATGCTGGCGAGCTGCTGCAGCAGCGCGGGCGTCACGCCCGAATAGCCGCGCGACAGCGATACCAGGCGCGCCGCCATGATGGCCCGCGACGTTTCCAGGTCGAAGTGCTCGCCCAGGCCACAGCCGTGGAAGCGCAGCAGGTTGACCGGCAGCTGCTCGATCAGCTCGCGCGATACCTGGCGGGTCACGGAGTCGCCGTAGCCGGTCGTCACGCCATAGATCTCGCCTTCGGTTTCCAGCAGGCGGTCGAGGAAGTCGGCGCCCTTCTTGATGCGTTGCTGGAACGCGGCATCGGTCGACAGTGCCACGTGGACGCGCTGCTGGCTGAGGTCGACGATGTCTTCGATCGTCAGGCGCTGCTGCGAAATCGTTAAAGTTCTTTTCATGATGCTAGAGTCCCCCGCCGGCGTTGGCCAGCTCGAAAGTGATGCGTGAACACAACTGCTCCGACCGGTGGAGTACCGCTTCGACGGCCCCTTCCTGCCCGAGCTTCCAGGTCAAACGGATGGTGTCGCCAGGTGCGATCACCGCATAAAATCTTGCCGCCAGCGGCCGGGCGCTGCGCCCCCGTGCGGCGGCATAGGGCGCCAGCTGCGCCAGGCACGCGCCAATCTGTGCAATGGCAGGCGTTACCGGATTGCCCTCGAAATGGCCGTCGTAATACGCAGCGCCGGGTGCGAAGCGCAGTTCCTGTTCCGGCAGGGCCACCCCGAGCTCACTCATGCATCAGCTCCAGCATGCTCGAGCGCGACAGCTTGCCCATCCCGTCGAGGACCGCCTCGTGCACCACTTTCCACTTGCGCGGTACGAACATGCGCTCGACGTGGCCTTGCAGCTCCGCCTTTGCCGCTTGCTCGATCTGCGCGAACTGGCTTTCCGGTACGGCCGCGTCGACCACGACGATGGCCGCCAGGCGCTTGCGCATCGGCTCGTCGTAGACCATGAGGCGTGCGGTACGGATCGCCGGCGACGTGCCACGGATCAAGCTGGCCAGATGGGCCAGCGAAATGCGTTTCTCTTCGATCTTGACGATATCGTCGGCGCGGCCCAGCACGCGGAAGCTGCCGTCGGCATGCAGCTGGATCAGGTCGTCGCGTTCGATCCAGCCCGCTTCACTGCAATAGCGCGACCAGAGCCACAGCCGGCCATCGGTACCCATCTTGACCTCGGTACCGGGAAGCGGCCACAAATGCTGCCCCGCCTCGGCGCGGCGGTAGGCGATACCGCCCGTTTCACTGCTGCCGTAGATCTCGAAGCACGGCGCGCCGAACACCTGTTGCACCAGCAGTTCCTCGTCAGGCATCAAGGCACCGCCCGACGAGAACACCAGGGCAGCGCCGCCGATCGGCTCCTGCTCCGTCAGCCGGCGCAGGAAGGCCGGGCTGCTGACCAGCACATAGTCGGCCAGCTCCGCCAGCTCAGCCGGCGAGCGGATCGTGCCGGCCAGGAACGGGTAGCCCGACTGGAACGGCAACAGAATCCGAAACAGCAGGCCATACAGGTGGTAGTGCGGCACGGTAGCGGCGATCAGCAGCGCTGGCGGCCCCAGGAACAGGGCTTGCAGGTCGCTCACTTCCGCCATCAGGCCGGCCACTGTCTTGACGACTTTTTTCGGTTCACCGGTCGATCCGGAGGTATACAGCAACACCATCGCCGCCGGATCGAGCTGGCCATCCCACGGCGTGC
The DNA here is from genome assembly GCF_004421005.1 of Pseudoduganella plicata. Classification (NCBI taxonomy): domain Bacteria; kingdom Pseudomonadati; phylum Pseudomonadota; class Betaproteobacteria; order Burkholderiales; family Oxalobacteraceae; genus Pseudoduganella; species Pseudoduganella plicata. The sequence continues at coordinate 4,764,649 of NZ_CP038026.1, read as the reverse complement.
CGCCTGACTCCACCAGGGCGACCGCGCTGGTGCCGTGACGCAGGCGCAGCACCCCGCCGGCATCGTCGATCACGCTGTCATACTGGTCCCGATAGCGCGCGCAGGTGGCCGGCAGCGTATTGGGCAGCAGCACCACCTGGCGGCCCGCCGCCAGGCAGGCGAGCAGGGCGACATAGAAGCGGTAACTGCACTGGCAGTCGAGCAGGATGGCGCCAGGCGCCCCGGCCAGGGCCGCCATGAGGCCGGCAATGTCCCGACCGGCCTGTTCGCGATGGACCGTGCGCCCATCGTCGAATCGCGCCACCACCGCCTGGTTCGGCGTTGCCACTATGCTGCTTCCGCCATGCGCGACTCGACCAGTTCCTGCAGTTGGCGCAGGTTGCGGAACACGCCTTCCTTGTCGTCGGTCTTCAATTTCAGGTCGATCTTGAATTCCTTCTTGATGGCGATGACGATTTCCAGCACGTCAATCGAATCGAGTTCCAGCCGGCCGTCGAAGAAATCCTCGTCATCGGTGACTGGCCCACCGTCGATCTGGATCGCCGCCTGCAGCGCTTTTTGAATCCGTTGCTTGATATCGGACATGCTTACTCCCATTCATAGATGACTTGGTTGGCAACCGGCCCGGCATGCCCGAGCAAGGCCCCGATCTGGGCGGCCACGGTTGGCGAGGAAAACTGCCGCGTCGGCGTCAACGCTCCCGCTTCGCCGGGCACGGCGCGGCGCACGCTGCACGACACGACGTAGTCGCGTGGCCAGCCGGCAAATTCGGCATGGAAGCGCGGCGGCAGATCGCCGTCGTAAAACACCGCCAGTACCCGCTGCGCGTCCGGCTGGTCGAACAGAAATGCCTGCGCATCCATCAGCGCATTGCGCACCACGAAGCTGGTGGCCGAAATCGAACTGCTGGGACGGCGCGATCCGAGCAGGATCGACAACTGGCCCGCCAGAGCGTTCTGGACTGAATAAGAAAAGTTGGACGGCGACAGCTCTTCCCGCGCGACATTGCAGCGGTTGTTTTCTTCGATACTCGCCAACTCGCCGAAGCGGGAACAAAACACCGTATAGTCGAATTGGCCGAGATCGTGGTGGGTAAGCAGGTGCCGCAGGACTTTTCTGCTCAGGCTGCTGAGACGTTTGGATTTCTGCAGTTGCGCGCTCAGCCCTGCGCTGTCCGGGCGCGGCTGGCGTGGATAGCCGCACTGAAAGCGCCCGGCGGCATCGATGTCCGCGCTGATGTACAGACTGTCGATGACCAGCTGGCCGCCCCCGGAGGGAGCCTCTGCCGCATTTTGCGGACGCGACGCTACAATCCCATCTTGCATATTGCTTCCCTAGAATTAATTATTTTTTTGCAAGCAGGAGTGTGGCGGCAAATGCTGAGCTGTCGAAGCTGTGGAAATTTACAGGTTTGTAACGGGCGGTTTTTTAGTTAATACTGCCGGGTTTTAAATCAGGAACTGAATCGATGAGGATCGTGATTATCGGCGCGGGTATTGCTGGCCTGGCCGGCGCCATCGCGCTGACGCGCGCCGGCCATCGTGTCGCGGTGTACGAGCGTCATGCGGACCCATACTGCGCCGGTGGCGGCATGGTGTTGTGGCCCAACGCCGGCTTCGTGCTCGACCAGTTGGGGCTGCTGTCCGCGGTGGCCGCCGTCAGTGGCGTGCCACAAGCGATGCATCGCCTCGATCGGCAGGGACGACTGTTGCAGTCGCTGGACATTGGCCAGCTCGACCGTGAGATGGGATATGCAAGCCACGCCGTCCTGCGGCGCGACCTGATGCGCATCCTGGCCGACTGGCTGGCGCAGAATGGCGTGCCGGTACATTACGGGGTTGCCGGGCTGGCGCTGCGCGCCGGTGCCGACGGCCAGGCGTGGCTGGAATGTGCCGACGGCGCGACGGTGCACGCGGACCTTCTATTGGGTGCGGACGGGCGCAAGCACTCCATCGCCCGCCAGTTCGTGCTGGGCGATGCGCCGCCGCGATTTCAAGGTTTCGTCAACTGGGTCGGCGCGGTCGAGCTGGAACGGAGTACGGACGCTGCGCCGGGCGTGCTGGATTTCTGGGGTATCGGCGAGCGCTTCGGCGTCGTCACCGTGACGGACCGTAAGGTGTATTGGGCCGCGGCAGTCGCGGCGCCAGGACTGGACCGGCTGCCCCCTTTCGACGCGCTGTACAGCCGCTTCGGCGACTGGCCGGCACCTATCCCGGCCCTGCTGCGCCAAACGCCGCGGGAACAGGTGCGCCTCATTGCCGTGCACGACGTCGATCCCGTGCCAGGCTGGCACCGCGCCAACGTACTGCTGCTGGGCGATGCGGCCCATTCATCGCTGCCGACCTCGGGTCAGGGGGCGTCGCAGGCCCTGGAAGACGCCTGGCATCTGCCGCGTTGCCTGGCGGCCCACGCAGACCGGCTGGAGCACGCACTGGCCGCCTTTACGGCGCTACGCGGGCCGAAGACGCGGGGCCAGACGCTGGGGGCGCGGCAGTTTGCCGCCGAGCTGTTCATTACCGATGAAGCCGCGTGCCGGCGGCGTGACGCACGGGCTGCCGCACAGGGCGGGTCGGCGCAGATCGGCGGAATGGCCAGCGGCTGGGCGAGCGGATTACCGATGGGGGCGTGAGCCTCGGCATTCCACCGCCTGGCGTATCCACTGCAGCAGCGGGATCGTGGCCGGCAGCAGCGGCTCCACGCTGACCTCGCCCTGCCAGGCGAAGGCCTGGCCTTCCAGGCTTTGCGGTTCGCCGCGCCACTCCCTGCTGATGAAGAAGTGTAGCCGCACGTGGGCATGTTCGTAGACATGCTCGACGCCGCACCATTCCTCGGCGGACAGCACTTCGATGCCCAGCTCTTCCATGAATTCGCGCTTGAGCGCGTCCAGGATCGTCTCGCCCGGATCGACTTTACCGCCGGGGAATTCCCAGTAGCCCGCGTACGGCTTGCCGGCAGGGCGCTGGCCCAGCAGGACGTCGCCGTTGGGTTTCATCAGGATGCCGACGGCCACGTCGATGGGCCGCGCCGACGCCGTCATGCCAGCTTGCCCGCATAGTCGCGGGCGAACTGCCACGCCACGCGGCCCGAACGGGAACCGCGCTGCAGCGCCCAGCGCAGTGCATCGCCGCGCGCTTCCTCGATCTGTGCCGGCGTGCAGCCGAACGAGGCCAGCCAGTGCGCCGCGATGTCCAGGTAGTCGTCCTGCTTGAACGGGTAGAACGACAGCCACAGGCCGAAGCGCTCGGACAGCGAGATCTTTTCCTCCACCGTTTCGCCGGGATGCAGGTCGCCGTCCTCGTCGTGGCGGTAGCTGGTGTTGTCCGACATACGCTCGGGCATCAGGTGACGCCGGTTCGACGTGGCGTAGATCAGCACATTGTCCGACTGCGCCGTGATGGAGCCATCCAGCGCCACCTTCAGCGCCTTGTAGCCACCCTCGCCTTCCTCGAACGACAGGTCGTCGCAGAACACGACGAATTTTTCCGGCCGCCCGGCCACCAGGTCGATAATGTCCGGCAGGTCGGCCAGGTCGGCCTTGTCCACCTCGATCAGGCGCAGGCCCTGGTCGGCAAAGCGGTTCAGGCACGCCTTGATCAGCGAGGATTTACCGGTGCCGCGTGCGCCCGTCAGCAGGACGTTGTTGGCGGGCCGTCCCTGCACGAACTGCAGCGTGTTCTGCTCGATCTGCGCCTTCTGGGTACTCACGTTGTGCAGGTCGTCCAGGCCGATGCGCGACGCATGCGTGACCGGCTGCAGCCAGCCGGAAGTGCCGCCGGCCCCATGGCGCTTGCGCCAGCGGAACGCCCGGGCTGCGTCCCAGTTGGGCGCTGCCACCGCGGGCGGCAGCAGTGCTTCCACGCGCGCCAGCACCCGTTCGGCGCGCGCCAGGAACAGTTCCAGGGAAGCCATCACGAACGGTAGTCGGCGTTGATCGACACGTAGTCATGCGACAGGTCGCACGTGTAGACGGTCGCCTGCGCCGCGCCGCGCGCCAGCTTCACGCGCACGGCGATCTCGCTCTGCTTCATGACCCGCTGGCCGTCCTCTTCCTTGTACTCGGGATTGCGGCCGCCGTCTTTCGCCACCCACACGTCGTCCAGCCACAGGTTGATTTTCGACACGTCCAGGTCGACACCGGCATAGCCGATGGCGGCCAGGATGCGCCCCAGGTTCGGATCGGACGCGAAGAACGCCGTCTTGACCAGCGGCGAGTGGGCGATGGAATACGCGATCTTGCGGCACTCCTCCACCGACTCGCCCTCTTCCACCGTGATCGTGATGAACTTGGTTGCGCCTTCGCCGTCGCGGATGATGGCCTGCGCCAGGAATACGGACAGTTCCGTCACGGCAGCCGCCAGCTCGCGGTACTCCGGCGACTCGACCGAGTTCACTTCCAGCGAACCCGCGCCCGTGGCGATCAGCATGAACGAATCGTTGGTGGACGTGTCGCCATCGATGGTGATGCAGTTGAACGATTTATCGGCTGCTTCCTTCACCAGCACGTCCAGCACGGGCTGGGCCACCTTCGCGTCGAACGCCAGGTAGCCCAGCATCGTTGCCATGTTCGGCTTGATCATGCCGGCGCCCTTGCTGATGCCCGTCAGCGTCACCGTGTGGCCGCCGATGGTGACGGTGCGCGAGCCGGCTTTCGGCTGCGTGTCGGTCGTCATGATGGCTTCGGCCGCGTTGAACCAGTTGTCTTGCCGCAGGTTTTGCACGGCAGCCGGCAGGCCCGCCTTGATCTTCTCGACGGGCAGCGGCTCCAGGATCACGCCGGTGGAGAACGGCAGGATCTGCTGGGCATCCACGCCCAGCTCGGCGGCCAGCGCGGCGCACGTTTCCTGCGCCCGCGCCAGGCCCTGCTCTCCCGTGCCCGCGTTGGCATTGCCTGTATTGACCAGCAGGGCGCGGATCGGCTTGCCGCCCGCTTTTACCGCCGCCAGGTTGTCCTTGGAGATTTGCACGGGTGCCGCGCAGAAGCGATTGAGCGTAAAGACGCCCGCCACCGTGGCGCCTTCAGCCAGCTTCATCACCAGCACGTCCTTGCGGTTCGGCTTCTTGATACCTGCTTGGGCATATCCGATCTCGATGCCCGCAACGGGCTTCAGGTCGGCGGCGACAGGAATGGGGGAATTGACGGCCATGGTGTTGTTCTCGTGCGGTCTGATTAATGGAGTCGCTATTGTAATACCTGCAGCATTGTGCCGACGCAGTGGCGGGCTGCGGCACGCGCCGGCGCCATATGGAAGGCAAGGGTTATTATTTCACTACTGAATAGTTGATAAAAAACGACATAAGTTTTCATTATATGTATTCAGCAAGAAATTGTTGTTGTCCGCTCATGTTGCCGTGCGTTAATGTTCTGCTCCCATTGCACCGTGTCGTGTGTAACGCCGCTCGCAATTACCACAGCGGCGCCACGACCGGCAGCCCAGACAACTCTCAACAACGGATTCACCAATGAAACAAAAACTGTTAGTCGCCGCCATCGTGGGCATCCTCAGCCTGGCCCAGGCGCAAGCCGCCACCCTCGGCAACGACAACCTGACGATCAGCGGCTTCGGCACGCTGGCCGCCGCCAGGAGCAACACGGAAGATGCCCGCTTCACGCGCGCAAACCAGCGCGAAGGCACGGCCGGTACCAACACGTTCGGCCTCGATTCCAACCTGGGCCTGCAGGCAACCTACACGATCAACGACAAACTGTCGGCCACGACACAGATCCTGACGCGCAAGACGACCGGTAACAGCTTCACCACCGAACTGGCATGGGCCTTTGTCAAATACAAGGTCACCGACGAATTCGCAGTGCGCGTCGGCCGTGTCGTGGTGCCGTCGTTCCTGATTTCGGACTACCAGAACGTGGGCTATGCCAACACGATGATGCGTCCGCCAATTGAAATGTACGGCCAGAACATCATCGAAAACGCCGACGGCGTGGACGTCAACTGGCAGCACAGCTTCGGCGACACCAATGTGACCGCTCAGGCTGTGGTGGGTATTGCCCGCGGCAAGAGCTACGTCGGCAGCAACAACACGGAACCGCGCTACCAGGCCGGCACCACCGGTTTCGCCATCAGCGCCGAACATGGTCCCGTCACGCTGCGCATCGCGCACGTCCAGGCCAAGGTGAAGTCGCCGGAAGCGACGAGCATCCGCTCGTTCACCGACACGATCGCCGCCGTCGGCTTCCCGCAGCTGGCCGATGACATCGGCATCGCCGAAGCCAAGCGCATCGCGTTCACCTCCGTCGGCCTGCTGGCTGACTGGAACAATATCGTCGTGCAGGCCGAGTACGGCATGCGCCGCGCCAAGGAACCTGTCTACCTGACCGATACGAACGGCTGGTACGCGATGGCCGGCTACCGCTTCGGCACGGTCCTGCCGTATTACAGCCATGCCAAATACGAAGGCAAGGGCTCGGTCATCCAGGCACCGGCCGCGCTGGCGCGCATTCCTGCGCTGAACGCCGGCGTGCGCGGCCTGCTGGCGGGCGGCGAACAGTCGTCCGACACCGTCGGCGTGCGTTGGGACTTCGCCAAATCGGCGGCCCTGAAAGTGCAGGTCGACCGCGTCAAGAGCGGCTCCACCAACGGCTTCCTGCGTGACGTGACCGCAACGGGCAAGGGCGTGACCGTCGTCGCCGCCGGCGTCGATTTCGTGTTCTAAGGACAAGCATTCATGAAAAAGATTCTGACTTCCCTGATCGTTGCCGCCTTTGCCGCGGCAGCACTGCCGGCCGCGGCCGAGACCGTCGTCATCGTCAGCGCCAAGAATCCGGCCAGCCGCATGTTCTCCGAACAGGCTGCCCAGTTCTTCCTTGGCAAATCGACGATGTTCACCCCGATCGACCAGGCCGAAGGCTCGGCCATTCGTAACGACTTCTACAAGAAGGTAACGGACAAGGATGCTGCCCAGGTCAAGGCGATCTGGTCCAAGCTGGTCTTCACCGGCAAGGCGACGGCCGAACCGAAGGCCTTCAAATCGAACGCCGAGGTGAAAAAAGCCGTTGCCGACGACCCGAAAGCCATCGGCTACATCGACAAGTCGGCCGTGGACGACACCGTCAAGGTCATCCTGACGCTGCAGTAATCGCCCCGTCGCGACACCCCGAAAGCCCGGCCCTGTGCCGGGCTTTTTTACATTTGCACGCCGCGTCCCGAGGCAAACATGCATAAAGAGCAGTGCGGGTGGCCGGAAAGTTCACAAAAAACGACAGAAGATTTCATTAAATATATGCATTCCGAAGTTTTCATTGATGCCTCTCAGCAATATCCACTAAGGTACAACCTGCATGCACGAAGTCGTCCGGCCGCTCCCCCACCTCCGCAGCGGCGCCACGACAGAGCACCACCCAACACATAAACACTACAATCGGACCCACACAGCATGAAACGCAAACTGTTAGTCGCATCCATCCTGGGTGCCCTGAGCCTGGCACAGGCCCAAGCCGCCACCCTTGGCAACGAGAACCTGACCATCAGCGGCTTCGGCACGCTGGCCGCCGCGAAGAGCAACAGCGAAGATGTCCGCTTCAACCGCGACAATCAGCGCGAAGGCACGGCCGGCACCACGACGTTCGGCCTCGACTCGAACCTGGGCCTGCAAGCCACCTACACGTTCAATGACAAGATCTCCGCGACGGCACAGGTCCTGACGCGCAAGATGACGGGCGATACCTTCACGACCGAACTGGCGTGGGCCTTCGTGAAGTACAAGGTTACCGACGAGTTCTCGGTGCGGGTCGGCCGCGTGGTCGTTCCATCGTTCCTGATCTCCGACTACCAGAACGTGGGCTACGCCAACACGATGATGCGTCCGCCGGTTGAAATGTACGGCCAGAACAAAATCGAAAACGCTGACGGGCTCGACATCGACTGGCAGCACAGCTTCGGCGACACCAACGTCACCGCCCAGGCGGTCGTCGGCATTTCCCGCGGCAAGACCTATGTCGCCAGCAATGGCACCGAGCCACGTTACCAGGCTGGCACCACCGGCCTCGCCATCAGTGCCGAGCATGGCCCGGTCACGTTGCGCGTGGCGCACGTACAGGTGAAGCTGAAGTCGCCGGACGCTACCACCCTCAGGTCGCTGACCAATACGGTGGCCGCAGTCGGTTTCCCGCAACTGGCCGAAGACATGGGCCTTGTCGAAGCCAAACGCATCGCGTTTACCTCCGTCGGCCTGCTGGCTGACTGGCACAATATCGTCGTACAGGCCGAGTACGGCATGCGCCGCGCCAAGGACCCGGTCTACCTGACTGACACCAATGGCTGGTACACGATGGCCGGCTACCGCTTCGGCAAGATCCTGCCGTACTACGCCCACGCCAAGTACCAAGGCAAGGGCTCCAACATCACGCCGCCAGCCGCACTGGCACGCATTCCGGCCCTGAACGCCGCCGTGACCGGCCTGATGGCCGGCGGTTCGCAGTCCTCCGACACCGTGGGCGTGCGTTGGGACTTCGCCAAGTCGGCGGCCCTGAAGGTTCAGGTCGACCGCGTCAAGGATGGCTCGACCAACGGTTTCCTGCGTCCGCTTACGGCCGCCGGTCGCGGCAAGGGTGTGACCGTCGTCGCCGCCGGCGTGGACTTCGTGTTTTAAGGATAAGCAGCCATGAAAAAAGTACTGATTTCCCTGATCGTTGCTGCCGTTGCTGCAACCGCACTGCCGGCTTCGGCCGAAACCGTCGTCATCGTCAGCGCCAAGAACCCGGCCAGCCGCATGTTCTCCGAACAGGCTGCCCAGTTCTTCCTCGGCAAATCGATGATGTTCACGCCGATCGACCAGGCCGAGGGCTCGGCCATCCGTACCGACTTCTACAAGAAGGTCACGGACAAGGATGCCGGCCAGGTCAAGGCCATCTGGTCGAAGCTGGTCTTCACGGGCAAGGCCACGGCCGAACCGAAGGAATTCAAGTCGAACGCGGAGGTGAAGAAAGCCGTCGCGGACGACCCGAAAGCCATCGGCTACATCGACAAGTCGGCCGTGGACGATACCGTCAAGGTTATCCTGACGCTGCAGTAAGCCCCTCCCGCGGTACCCCGAAGCCCGGCCTTGTGCCGGGCTTTTTCGTCCTGCCCGCGCTGCCCGGCGTTACGGCGCCAGCGCCAGCCGGCGCGTCAGCTCGTCGAGCTGTTCGACAGCGGCAGGGCCGTAGCAGTTGCACGCCACCGCCACTGCACGGTTCGATTGCGGCACCAGGATCGCAAAGACGTAATAGCTGCCCCAGCTGCCGGCATGGGCGCTGACAACGCCATGGCCCGGCACCTCCGTCACATCCCAGCCCAGGCCGTATTCGCCCGCCGGTCCGTGCAGGCGGGCGAAGGTTTCCTGACGCAGATAGGTGGACTTCCCCTGCAGGCCGCGCAGATGCTCGCGCAAAAGCTTGCCGTACTCCGGCATCGAAATCATCAGGCCGCCCGCAGCGGCACCGATGCGGCCCATATTGTAGCGGTCCTCGGCAGGATATCCGGCGCTCTGCCAGCCGCCCGCCCGCCATTCATGTCCGTGGACCGTGCCGCTGCCGGCATCCTCCGGAAACCCGAACGATGCGGTAATGCCCAGCGGTGCGAAGACTTCGTCCTGCATCAGCGTTTCAAATGGCGCGCCGCCCACCGTCTCGGCGATCAGCCCCGCCACCAGATAGCCCGTGTTCGAGTACAGGAACGTGGAACCCGGCACGTGCTCCGGCGGCTGGCGCAGCATGTAATGCGCGACAGCGGCCCGGTCCGCGACGGGGTCTCCCGTCAACAGCAGGCGAAGCTCGTCGGCAGCGGCATCGTCCGGGTCGCGCTTCAGGCCGGCGCGGTGACGCAGCAACTGCTCGACCGTCACGGCCCGCAGTGCGGGCTGCATGGTGTCGTGCCAGGCGGGGAAGAGTTCGGCCAGCGTGCTGTCCCAGCGCAGCTTCCCCTGCTCGACGAGACGCGCCAGCAGCATGGCCGTCAGCGCCTTTGTCTGGGAGCCGGCCTGCAGCGCATCCGTTGCCAGCAACGGCGCGGTGCTGCCGGCCATGCGCGTGCCCGCGCTGGCCACGTCGATCGCGTTCCCTGCGACGGCAACGATCGACACTCCCGGCAGTGCCCCCTCCTCGCGCGCGCGCTCGGCCTTGGCCTGCAGCAGGATGCTCGCCGCCGGGTAGCGTGCCCCCTCGCCGCCGCCGCAGGCGCCCAGCAATCCGACAAGGCACAGGGCCACGAAGATCTTCTTTGACATCAGGCTTCCCTCTTCGATCACGTGTCGCCGCGATGCGGCGATTCACGGGCGAAGTGTAGGGATGCGCGCCCACATCCGGCAGTGCCGGAAGTCACGGGCCGTCAGTGCACCCCGGGGAACGTGACGGTGAGTTCGATCGGCCTGCGGCTCTTGCCATGGCAGTTCCACGCACGGTTGGCGTACGCATGAAAATAGCCGGAGCTGCGGGGGGGGGACGCAATCGCAGCCGTGGCCGACCGCGAATCCTCGTGCGGGCTCACGACCACGGGCTTGCTGGCTTGATTCGCCGCTTTATCCGCCTCGTCCGCCTCGCCGCCGTTGGCGATGCAGCCCACGAGGCACAACCGTGGCGTTGCGCGGGTGCGCCAGCGTGTTCAGTTTTCCAGCTTGAAGGTGGCGACGACCTGTTCCAGCTTGCTGGCCTGTTCCTGCAGCGACCCGGCGGCCGCGGCGGCCTGTTCGACCAGTGCCGCGTTCTGCTGCGTGGCATCGTCCATGGACGCCACGCTCTGGTTGACCTGGCCGATGCCCTGGCTCTGCTCCTGGCTGGCCACGGCGATCTGCTTCATCAACGCTTCCGCTTCGCGCACCGTCTGCACGATCTCGGCCATCGCCGCGCCGGCACCGTCGGCCAGCGCGCTGCCGGCATCGACCTTGCTGACGGAGTCGAGGATCAGCTCGCGGATCTCCTTCGCTGCCGACGCCGAGCGCTGCGCCAGGTTACGCACCTCGCTGGCGACGACGGCGAAGCCGCGGCCCTGCTCGCCCGCCCGCGCCGCTTCCACCGCCGCGTTCAGCGCCAGGATGTTGGTCTGGAAGGCGATGCCGTCGATGACGGAAATAATGTCCGCGATCTTGTGCGAGCTGCCGGAGATGTCCGCCATCGTGCGCACGACATCGGCCACCACGGCGCCGCCCTTCTCGGCCGACTGCGCCGTCGCCGTCACGAGGCGGTTGGCCTGCAGCGCGTTGTCCGCGTTCTGGCGCACCGTCGTCGTCAGTTCTTCCATCGCCGCGGCTGTCTGCTGCAGACTGGACGCCTGCGCTTCCGTGCGGCCGGACAGGTCCAGATTGCCGTGCGCGATTTCGCTGCTGGCCGTGGCGATCACGGCCGTGCTGTCGCGCACTTCGGCGATCGTTTTCCCCAGCGACGAGACGAAGCGATTGAAGGCGCGCGCCAGCGCGCCCACCTCGTCGTTGCTGTTCACGGGCATCTTGCGGCTCAGGTCGCCGTCGCCGCTGGCGATTTCCTCCAGTAGGCGCGCGGCGCCCATCACCGGCGCGGCAATGGCGCGGGCGATCAGCCAGATGGCGACCATGCCGATGCCGCCGCCGACGACAGCGGCGATCAGCGCGGACAGCGTGGCCGATCTGGCCACGTCGCCCAGCACTTCCGCTTCCGGCACGTCCGCCATCACGTACAGATTCAGCTCCGGCACGAACGACGAAGCGACGAACTGCGTGCCATCGGCGCCAACCACGCGCACGTACGCAAACTTCTCGCGCTTGAGCAGAGACTGCGCCAGCTCGGGCGTAAAGCCCGGCAGTGCGCGCAGCTGGTGTTTGCCGTCCGCCAGTGCTGCCGTCTTGTGAATCAGGATGCTGCCGTCCGCGTTGACCAGGTAGACGAAGCCCGACTGGCCCAGCTTGTAGCCGCGGATGCTTTGCGCCAGCGCCTCGGCCGACAGTCCGAGGCCAGCCGCAGCCAGCTTGCCGCCCGGCGTCTGCACGCGGGTGTTGATGAACAACATCAGCGCATCCGAGCCGGGATTCTTGTTCAGGTCGAGGCGGTACGGTACGCCACTGTTGAGGAAGTTGTAGAACCAGCTGTCGTCCGGCGACGTCTTCGACAGCGTACGGTCATAGCCCGTTTCCGTGAAATACTTGCCGCTGTCGGCCGAGACCCAGAACACCGTCGCGGCATGCGTGAATGCTTTCACACGCGTGGCATACGCGTGCCAGCCGGCCGTGCCGTCGTCCGGTGTGCCGGTGTCTTCCCACGCGTGCAGGAAGGTCGTGTTCGCCAGGGTGCGCGAGACGGACAGTGGCTCGGCGATCTGGCGCAGGATATCGTTGCGAATCTCGCCAACCTGGGCCGGCAGCTCGGTCCCGACCACCCGTTCGCGCAGATGCGCGCTGCTCATCGTGACGCTGAGCGTGGAAGAAATGGCGATAAACAGCAGCAGGCACAGGCCCATGCTGAGCATCAGTTTGGTTTTGATCGACAGGTGGCTGAACAGGGACATGGGATGGGATGGGAACGTTCATCAATGAACAAAGTCAGCATCCAGTCTACCAATCGGGAGTCCCATGAGCCAGTGCCGATGGGCGCGCGCGGCCCAATGTTCACCGCCTGCCGCGCCGGCGCAACGCTTTCGATAACCGCGCGACAAGGGATTGTCACATCGCCAGCGTGCCGGGACAGGTCCGGCACTCGACAACCCGACCGTTAAGGCCGGGCTCGCGTCCAGATGTCGGACCCACCCGGCGGATAGAACCAGCCGATGTATATGACGCCAGCCGATAAAAAAACCGGAGCAAGCTCCGGTCTTCTCATCACGCCAGCTTGCCGTGGCAAGCCTTGTATTTCTTGCCGCTGCCGCAAGGGCAAGGGTCATTGCGTCCCACCTTGACGCCGGCGCTGATGCCCACTTCCGGCATGTTGGCCGGCGTTGCCATCGGTGCCAGCAGCTCTTCCGGCGCCGCGTTCGGGTTGAAGTCGGCGTGCTGGTAGTGCACGTTTTCCAGGTGGGGCGCCGCAGCCGCCATGGCCGCTTCCGCCGCCTCGACTTCCTCGCGCGACTGGATACGCACCGTCATGACCATCTTGACGACTTCGTTCTTGATCATGTCCAGCATCTGGCTGAACAGCTCGAACGCTTCGCGCTTGTATTCCTGCTTCGGGTTCTTCTGCGCGTAGCCGCGCAGGTGGATGCCCTGGCGCAGGTGGTCTAGCGCGGCCAGGTGTTCGCGCCAGTGGCTGTCGACGCTTTGCAGCATCACGTTGCGCTCGAAGCCGCCGAACGCGTCCTTGCCGACGACGGCGATCTTGGCGTTGTACTGCTCGTCCGCCGCCGCCTGCACGCGTTCGACGATGTCCTCGTCGGTCAGGTTCGATTCCTTCTCCAGCATCTCCGTCAGCGGCAGGTTGATCTGCCACTCGGACGCCAGCACGGCCTGCAGCGCCGGCACGTCCCACTGTTCCTCGACAGATTCGGCCGGCACGTATTCGCGCACCAGATCCTCGAACACGCTGCGGCGCAGGTTCTGGATCGTCTCGGAGATGTCGGTCGCTTCCAGCAGCTCGTTACGCTGCTGGTAGATCACCTTGCGCTGGTCGTTGGCGACGTCGTCGTATTCCAGCAGCTGCTTCCTGATGTCGAAGTTACGAGCCTCGACCTTGCGCTGGGCGGACTCGATGGAACGGGTGACGATGCCCGCTTCGATCGGTTCGCCTTCCGGCATCTTGAGGCGGTCCATGATGGCGCGCACGCGGTCGCCCGCGAAGATGCGCAGCAACGGATCGTCCAGCGACAGGTAGAAGCGCGACGAGCCCGGGTCGCCCTGGCGGCCGGAACGGCCACGCAGCTGATTGTCGACGCGGCGCGATTCGTGGCGTTCCGTGCCGATGATGTGCAGGCCGCCGGCCGCCACCACCTGCTCGTGCAGCGCCTGCCAGCCGTCGCTCAGCTTGTGGGCACGTTCGGCTTTTTCCGCATCGGACAGGGACGGGTCGGCCTCGAGGAACTTGATCTGGTTTTCGACGTTACCGCCCAGGACGATGTCGGTACCGCGACCGGCCATGTTGGTGGCGATCGTGATCGCCTTCGGCGAACCCGCCTGGGCGATGATCTCCGCTTCACGGGCGTGCTGCTTGGCGTTCAGCACGTTGTGCGGCAGCTTGGCCTTGGTCAGGATCGACGACAGCAGTTCCGAGTTCTCGATCGACGTCGTACCCACCAGCACGGGCTGGCCGCGCTCATAGCAGTCGCGGATGTCGTTGAGCATGGCGCCATATTTTTCCTGCGCCGATTTGTAGACCTGGTCCTGCTTGTCCTTGCGGGCCGATGGGCGGTTCGGCGGGATGACGACGGTTTCCAGGCCGTAGATCTCCTGGAATTCGTAGGCTTCCGTATCGGCCGTACCCGTCATGCCGGACAGCTTGCCGTACATGCGGAAGTAGTTCTGGAACGTGATCGACGCGAGCGTCTGGTTCTCGTTCTGGATGCGCACGCCCTCTTTCGCCTCGACCGCCTGGTGCAGGCCGTCCGACCAGCGGCGGCCCGTCATCATGCGGCCCGTGAATTCGTCGACGATGACGATCTCGCCGTTCTGCACCACGTAGTGCTGGTCCTTGTGGTACAGCGCATGGGCGCGCAGCGCCGCATACAGGTGGTGCACCAGCGTGATGTTGGCCGAGTCGTACAGCGACGCGCCTTCGGGCAGCAGGCCCATTTGCGTCAGGATCGCTTCGGCTTTTTCGTGGCCCGCTTCCGTCAGCAGCACCTGGTGCGCCTTTTCGTCCTTCGTGTAGTCGCCCGGGACTTCAATCTTGCCCTTGCCGTCCGGCGTCTCTTCGCCGACCTGCAGCACCAGCTGAGGCGGCACGGTGTTGATCTTGTGGTACAGGTCCGTGTGGTTCTCGGCCTGGCCGGAGATGATCAGCGGCGTACGCGCCTCGTCGATCAGGATCGAGTCGACTTCATCGACGATGGCGAAGTTCAGGCCGCGCTGCACGCGTTCGCGCACTTCGAACACCATATTGTCGCGCAGGTAGTCGAAGCCGAATTCGTTGTTGGTGCCGTAGGTGATGTCGGAACCATAGGCCGCCTGTTTGACGCCATGGTCCATCTGCGACAGGTTGACGCCCGTCGTCAGGCCCAGCCAGCGATAGAGCTTGCCCATCGTGTCCGAGTCGCGCTGCGCCAGGTAATCGTTGACGGTGACGATGTGCACGCCCTTGCCGGACAGCGCGTTCAGGTAGGCCGCCAGCGTGGCGGTCAGCGTCTTGCCCTCGCCCGTGCGCATCTCGGCGATCTTGCCGTGGTGCAGCACCATACCGCCCAGCAGCTGGACGTCGAAGTGGCGCATCTTGAAGACGCGCTTGGACGCCTCGCGGCAGACGGCAAAGGCTTCGGGCAGCAGGTCGTCCAGCGACTCGCCCTTCGCGACGCGGTCGCGGAACTCGGGCGTTTTCGCCTGCAGCTCGGCGTCCGTCAGCTTTTCGAATGCGGGTTCGAGTGCATTGATCGCTTTTACGGTCTTCTGGTATTGCTTGAGCAACCGCTGGTTACGGCTGCCGAAAATCTGGGTCAGTAAGGACATGCTTGAATTCTTGATTAAACGCCGTTAAAAAAAGCCCGCTTCTAAAGCCCGCTCTGCGACCTTGCCCGTGCGAACGGATGCTCCATGTTCGCCCCGCCGAAGTTCCTCTGGTGCCCGCTAATGGCAAAATACCTGTGATTTTAGCATGCGGGGTCAGGTTGGGATTGCCGCCAGTAACACAATAGCAAATCTGGAAACAATCTCGGAACATTCCACCGGATGCACCCGACCGCTGCGCACGCGGCCTGGCTATGATATGTTTCGCCGATGCGATTCAACTCTCCCAACCAGAACCGGACAGCCGTCGAAGCGACGGACTTCCTGCGCCGCAACGACCGTATGGCAGCACTGCTGCCGGCCGTGCAGCGCATGGCGCAGTTGCAGCAGGATTGCGCCGCCGTCCTGCCGACGGCATTCTCGTTTTGCGAAATCCTGTCGTTCGAAGGGGGCGTGCTGGTACTGTCGACGCCGAATACGTCGGTTGCCGCCAAGCTTAAACAGCAATTGCCAAAACTGCAAGAAGCGCTCGCGCGAAAAGGCTGGCAGGTCGAGAACATCCGCCTGAAGGTGCAGATGATGCGGGCGATGTCGACGCCGCCGGTCGAGCCGCGCAAGCTGGTGATCCCCGAAGTGGGCGTGGATTCGTTTGCCGAGCTGTCGGAAAAGCTGGAGCCGACCAGGCAGAACGCGACACTGATCGCGGCGCTGCGCAACCTGGTGGCGCACCGCCGCTAGCGGCCGGCCCGGTTGCCCCGCCGGTCAGTTATACGACCATTCCTGTTCCATCTGCCGCGCATACGACGGCGGCGCCTTCTCGGCCGAATCGTAGGTGACGATTTCGTAGGCGTCCGGCCGCTTCAGCAGTTCGCGCAGCAGCAGGTTGTTCAGCGCATGGCCGGACTTGTGCGCCTCATAGGCGCAGATCAGCGGGTGGCCGATCACGTACAGGTCGCCGATGGCGTCCAGGATCTTGTGGCGCACGAATTCGTCGTCGTAGCGCAGGCCGTCCGGGTTCAGGATGCGGTATTCGTCCATGACGATGGCGTTTTCCAGCGAGCCGCCGCGCGCCAGGCCAATCCCGCGCAGCATCTCCACGTCCTGCATGAAGCCGAACGTGCGCGCCCGCGCCACCGCCTGGATATACGACTGCTCGCCGAAATCGACCAGCGCGCGCTGCGCCGTGCCGTCCACGGCGGGGTGGTTGAATTCGATGAAGAAGTCGAGCTTGAAGCCTTCGTGCGGCACCAGGCGGGCCCATTTTTCGCGGGCGCCTTCGCCTTCGCGCACTTCCACCGGCTTCAGGATGCGGATGAACTTCTTCGGCGCTTCCTGCTCCGCCAGGCCGGCCTGCTGCAGCAGGTAGACGAACGACGACGCCGAGCCGTCCATGATCGGGATCTCTTCGGCCGTGACGTCGATATACAGGTTGTCGATGCCGAGACCCGCACAGGCGGACAGCAGGTGTTCGATGGTCGATACGCGGGCACCGTCCCGGATCATGACGGTGGCCATGCGGGTGTCGCCGATTTCCATCGGCCCCACGGGGAACACCACCGGCGGCTTCAGGTCGACGCGGGAAAAGACGATGCCGGTATCCGGCGGCGCGGGTCGCAGGGTCAGTTCCACCTTCGTGCCCGAGTGCACTCCCACACCTGTGGTGCGGACCATTTCTTTGATCGTACGTTGTTTCATCTGACGATTATATCGGCTTTCCCTGCCGGGTGCCGGGGGCCGTTGCGGCCAGGTCACGAGTGTGATATGCGATGAAAGAGTTTGCGATAACAGCCGAACAGTTGGTCAAGGATGCTCCGCTTCCTTGTGCACGGCCTCGCGCCGCGCCAGGTAAAGACCGCTGGCAATGATGATACCGGCGCCCGTGATGGTCCAGCGGTCCGGCAGCGTGTTCCACAGCGCCCAGTCGATGGCGACGCCCCATGCCAGCGCCGTGTACTCGAACGGCGCGACGATCGACGCCTTGCCCATGCTGAACGCGCGCGTGATCGCCAGCTGGCCGAGGAAGCCGCTGACGGCCAGCGCCAGCAGCACGGGCCAGTCCTCAAGCCGCAGCGGCACCCAGCCGCTCCACGCCAGCGGCAACGCGCCGCAGCCCATCATGATGAGGATCCAGAACATGATCTGCTCGTTCGAGTCGGTGCGCGACAGGATGCGGCTGGCGATGGCCGACACGGCATAGCATGCGGCCGATCCCAGCACCGCCAGGCCGGCCACGGAAATGAAGCTGGTGCCGTCGGGCCGCAGTACCACCAGAACGCCAACCAGGCCCACGCCGATGGCCAGCCACTGCATGCCGTCGACTTTTTCCTTCAGCACGAGGACGGACAACGCGGTGATCAGCGCCGGCGCGATGAAAAACACGGAATAGGTTTCGGCCAGCGGCAGCGACTTCAGGGCAAAGGCAAACATCGTCAGCATGGCGATGCCCAGCGCGGCGCGCAGCAGCTGCAGCGACCAGCGCACCTTCAGCATCGTCGGGAACCTGCCGCGCCAGGCGACCCACGCGCACACCAGCGGCAGCGACGAGAACGAGCGCAGCACCGTCACCTGCATCGCGGGATAGTGGCCGGCCAGCAGCTTCATGGCGGTGTCCATGAACGAGAACATCGCGACGGCAATCGTCATCGCGTAGATGGCATGCAGGTTTTCCTTGGCGTGCGGTTTCAACGGGGCTCCATCTCCTGTGGTCGTGCTGGTCATTGTACGCAAAGACTTGTAACAATGTCAGGTCGCGGCCGGGGCTTTTTCCGCTAGACTGGAGAGACACCATTGCCCTTCTCCCATGAAAAAACTCACCCTGCTTGCACTGCTCGCCAGCGGCGCCGTCCACGCCGCCGAGGTTCCTGCCGCCGCCGATTGCATCAAGCCCGCACTGCCGCTGCTGATCCACGAACTGCCGCTCGACATCCAGCAGCTGCTGGGGCGCGGCAGACCGGGAATCGGCGGCCTGGCCGATTCGAACGAACGCTTCAGCGCCACCGATGCGCTCAGCAAGAACCCCGCGCCGATGACGCGTTTTCGCTGGGCCGGCCAGGGCGACGGCTGTTACGCCGTCACGCTGGAACGGGGTGGTTTTATCCGCTACGTCGAAACGGCGGTACTGCGCCAGACCGATGGCGCATGGCGCATCGTGGGCACGCGCGTACCGAACCCGGAAGAGACGGGAACGCCGTACCGCGGACCCACGGCGGAAGACGATGTCTGGGAATCCGTCGACCTGTCGAAGTGGCAAAAGCCTGTCATCGCAAAATAATGTGCGGCGTGACCACAACGAATCGTGCGAGGCGCCAACGCGCGGTATCATTTCGACATGACCAAGCCCGCCACACCCCTGTACGTCGTCCACGAATCCCCCATCCACGGCCGGGGCGTCTTTGCGCGCCGCAAGATCAAGGCCGGTGAACGCATCATCGAATACACGGGCGAGATCGTCGACTGGGAGGAAACCTGCCGCCGCACCGCCGAAAAGGGCGGGCCGATCAACCACACGTTCTTCTTCACGCTGAACGACGGCATGCTGATCGACGGCGGCGCCGGCGGCAACGACGCGCGCTTCATCAACCACTCGTGCGAACCGAACTGCGAAGCGATGGAAGACGAAGGCCGCGTCTACATCCACGCGCTGATGGACATCGAGAAGGGCGAAGAGCTCAAGTACAACTACGGCCTGATCTACGACGAGCGCCACACCCCGGCCGTCAAGAAGGCATTCGCCTGCCACTGCGGCGCACCGACCTGCACGGGCGTCATGCTGGCGCCGAAGAAGCGCAGCCGGAAGAAGCAGGGGCCTGTCCCCACCGCGGACTGACCCGGTTTTTTGCCTGCATCCACGCAACGCTCGCGAACTGCCGGGGACTGGCACCTTGCCCTCCCCGGCGTACTGCTCCAACGTCCTGGGTTCAGATCTGCCCCAGCAACGTCTCCACATTCGACACTTCGAACTTCCCGCCCTGCTCCACGTTGAGCTGCCTGACGACGCCATCCTCGACCAGCATCGAGTAGCGCTGCGAGCGCGTGCCCATGCCGAACTTGGCGAAGTCGGCGTCCAGGCCCAGCGCTTTGGTGAACGCGGCGTTGCCGTCGCCCATCATGCGTACGACGCCCGTGGCGTTCAGTTCGCGGCCCCAAGCGCCCATGACGAAGGCGTCGTTGACGGAGATGCACCAGATCTCGTCGATGCCCTTGGCTTTGAGCTCGTCGGCATGGGCGATGTAGCCCGGGGCGTGCTTGGCCGAGCAGGTTGGCGTGTAGGCGCCCGGCAGGCCGAAGATGGCGATCTTCTTGCCCTTCGCAAGCTCCTGGACGTTGAACGTGTTCGGGCCCAGCGCGCAGGCTTCCGTTTCGACTTCGATGTATTCGGACAGCGTGCCTTCCGGCAGCGTGTCGCCGATCTTGATGGTCATGGGAACTCCAGTTCAGAATAAAAAAAGGCCGCGTCAGGCGCGGCCAGCCTCCGGCAGCAGTATGCCAGAGGGTGAGCAATCTTGCTCAAAGTGCCAGTATCCCTCTCACGTAGACCCGGCAGCGGGCGCCCCGGTTTGCCCTGCGGGCGTTGGGGCGCCTTGTTGTGTCGTGAACGTCAGTCCGCCTGCTTGCGCAGGAATGCCGGAATGTCGTACGTCTCCATGCCGTTCTTTTCCATCGCGCGTACCTGCTCGGAGGCCGATTCGCGACGCCATACGGCCGGCGCCTTCATGCCTTCGAACGACTGGCCGGCGCCCACACCGGCACCCATCGAGACGGACGTCGAACCCACGCCGCCGCCCAGCGAAGCCTGTGGATGCAGGCCGCCGTTGGTACCCGTGCGCAGCATCTGCTGCGGCACCAGCTGCACGTGCTTCTTCGCCTTGCCCAGGCCCGTCGCCACGACGGTCACGCGGATCGAATCGCCCATCGAGTCGTCGTACGCGATACCTTGCGCGATCGACGCGTCCGGTGCCGCGAATGCACGCACGGCAGCCATGACTTCCTTGATCTCCTTGCCCTTCAGGCTACGGCTGGCCGTGACGTTGACCAGCACGCCGCGCGCACCGGACAGGTCGATGCCATCCAGCAGCGGCGAAGCAACGGCCTGCTCGGCCGCGATGCGCGCGCGGTCCACGCCTGCGGCGGTGGCCGTACCCATCATGGCCTTGCCCTGCTCGCCCATGATCGTCTTGACGTCGTTGAAGTCGACGTTGATGTGGCCCGGCACGTTGATGATCTCGGCGATACCGGCAACGGCGTTATTCAGGACGTCGTCGGCGTGCTGCAGCCATTCGATCAGCGATTCGTCTTCGTAGATCTCTTCCAGCTTCTCGTTCAGGATGACGATCAGCGAGTCGACATTTTCAGACAGCTGCTCCAGGCCCTCGTCGGCGATGTCCATGCACTTCTGGCCTTCGTGCGAAAACGGCTTGGAGACGACGGCCACCGTCAGCGCGCCCAGCGACTTCGCCACTTCGGCGACGATCGGCGCGGCACCCGTACCCGTGCCACCGCCCATGCCGGCGGCGATGAACACCATGTGCGCGCCACGCAGCGCATCTTCGATGCGGGCGCGCGATTCCTCGGCCAGCTTGCGACCGACTTCGGGCTTCATGCCCGCACCCAGGCCGGTATCCCCGATCTGGATGATGTTGCCGGCCTTGGAAGCGGACAACGCCTGGGCATCGGTATTGGCGGCGATGAATTCGACGCCGCTCATACCTTTGTTGATCATGTGCTGCACGGCGTTGCCGCCTGCTCCACCGACACCGACGACCTTGATGACCGTACCCAGTGCTGCGTTATCGACCATATCGAACTCCATGATGTGCTCCTAAAAGTATGCGGTTTCAAGCGACAGGCCTCATATCGGTAGGAGAACTGGCGATTGAACAGCGCAAAAATATAATTGAATGAGAAATACCCAAAAAACTGAAATCTTGTACCGTCCCGGGAAGCGCAACCGCTGTCGCAGCCAACGCCTTCCCCATTTTTAGAAATTACCCAGGAACCACTCCTTCATGCGCTGCCACACCGCTTTTACCGACCCGTCCTGGCGCGTCACGATATGCCCGCGCAGATACTGCTTCTTCGCTTCCATCAGGAGTCCGAGCACGGTGGCGTAGCGGGGGCTGCGCACCACGTCGGCCAGCTGGCCGCGATAGTCCGGCGTCCCCATGCGCGCCGGCTTCAGGAAGATGTCTTCCGCCATCTCGATCATGCCGGGCATGATCGCCGTGCCCCCGGTCAGCACGATCCCGGACGAGAGCACGCCCTCGTATCCGGATTCGCGCACGACCTGGTGCACCATGGCGAACAATTCCTCCACGCGCGGCTCGATGACGGCAGCCAGCGCCTGGCGGGAAAGGTTGCGGGGGCCACGGTCGCCCAGGCCCGGCACTTCCAGGTGTTCCCCCGGATCTGCCAGTACCTGTTTGGCCACGCCGTAACGGATCTTGATTTCTTCCGCTTCCGAGGTGGGGGTCCGCAAGGCCATTGCGATGTCGTTGGTGATCTGGTCACCGGCGATAGGGATCACTGCCGTATGGCGGATCGCGCCGTCCGAGAACACTGCAACGTCGGTGGTGCCGCCGCCGATATCGATCAGCACTACACCCAATTCTTTTTCGTCCGGCGTCAGCACGGCATCTGCCGATGCCATCGGCTGCAGGATCAGGTCCGAGACCTCGAGCCCGCAGCGGCGCACGCACTTGACGATGTTCTGCACGGCGCTGACGGCGCCGGTCACGATGTGGACTTTCACTTCCAGGCGGATGCCGCTCATGCCGATCGGCTCGCGCACGTCTTCCTGGCTGTCGACGATGAATTCCTGTGGCACGGTATGCAGCAGCTGTTGATCGGTCGGGATGTTAACCGCCTTTGCCGTTTCGATGACGCGCGCCACGTCGGTCGCCGTGACTTCCTTTTCCTTGATGGCCACCATGCCGCTCGAATTGAAGCTGCGGATATGGCTGCCCGCGATACCCGCGTAGACATTGCGGATCTTGCAGTCGGCCATCAGCTCGGCCTCTTCGAGCGCGCGCTGGATCGACTCCACGGTCGCTTCGATGTTGACCACCACGCCCTTCTTCAGGCCCTTCGATTCGTGCTGACCCAGCCCGATCACTTCGTGGCGTCCATCGGCCATCACTTCGGCCACCACGGCCACCACTTTGGAGGTGCCGATGTCGAGGCCGACGATCAGGTTTTTCGCGTCTTTTGTCATCTGTTTTGCCTGCTGTTCTTTTCGTCGTCGTTACTGCTGCTTCTGTTGTTTGTCACTGATAGTTTTTACAGCTACCTGTGCGGCTTCTCGGCCGGTATCTTCAATCCTGTCGCGGACAGCGCCAGACCGTTCTGGTAGCGCATGTCGATGTTCTCGATGTTCTGCACGCGGCTGGCCAGCTGCGGCCAGATGCCCACCAGGCGCTGCACGCGCTCCTTCAGCGTCGTCGGCGTCTGCTCGCGCCCCAGCGCCACGCTCATGCCGTTGTCGAGCGTCACCGTCCACGCGTAGCGGGTCGACAGCGCCAGTCCCTGCGGCGCCAGCTGCACGGGTGCGAACCACTTGCGCAGCTCCGTGTAGCGCGTCAGCACTTCCTTCTCGCTGCCCTCCGGTCCCGAGAACTGGGGCAGCTGATGATCCTCGCGCTGGTCCTCTTCCGCCTCGGCCAGGTTGGCGGTAAACACATCGCCCTTGACCGACAGCAGGCGGCCATCCTCGCCCCACGTCCCCAGCGCCTCGTGCTCTTCCACTTCCACGATCAACTGGTCGGGCCATTCGCGCCGCACCGTTGCGCGGCGTACCCACGGCACCGCCTCGAACACCTGGCGCACCGTCTCCAGGTTCGCCGTGAAGAAGTTGCCGACGATGCGCCCCTGCGTGCCGTTCTTCAAAGTCAGCAGGTTCACGTGCCGCAACTCGCCACGGTCCATCGACTCAACGCGGATGGTGCGCAGATCGAATACAGGACGGTGCGCCAGCCACCACACCCCTGTCGCAACGCAAGCGCCCACCACCACGGCAAATATGCCGCTGGCGGTTGCATTCAGGGCTTTCGCGTCATGCCACATCGGTTCTTCAGCCTTTTGCGTTCTTCAGCCGCGCGCCGCGCAGGATTTCCACGCACAGCTGCTCATAGCTGAGGCCTTCCGCGCGCGCCGCCATCGGCACCAGCGAGTGGCTCGTCATGCCGGGGGACGTATTCACCTCCAGCAGGAACGGACGGTTGTCCTGTGCGCGCAGCAGCACGTCCACGCGGCCCCAACCCTCGCAGCCGACGGCGCGGTAGGCCTGTACGGCCAGGTCGCGCATCTCGGCCTGAATGGCGTCATCCAGCTGCGGCGGGCAGAAATACTGCGTCGTGTCCGTAAAATATTTGTTCTGGTAGTCGTAGTCGCCCTGCGGCGCGACAATCTCGACGACCGGGAGCGCGCGCGCGGCGGCGCCCGTGCCCAGCACGGCGACGGTAAACTCGCGCCCCTGTACGAACGATTCGGCCAGCACGGAGTCGTCCAGCGGCGCGCACTTGTCATACGCGGCCTGGAAGTCGGCCACCGCCTCCACTTTCGAGAAGCCGATCGACGATCCCTCGTGCGGCGGCTTGACGATCAGCGGCAGGCCCAGTTGCGCGGCGGCAGCGCTGAGGTCCGTGTCGGCATGCAGCACGGCGTAGGCCGGCGTCGGAATGCCTTCCTTCAGCCACAGGATTTTCGTCGTGATCTTGTCCATTGCGATGGCGCTGGCCATGACGCCGCTGCCCGTGTACGGAATGCCCAGCAGCTCCAGGGCGCCCTGCAGGGTGCCATCCTCGCCATAGCGGCCGTGCAGCGCGATGAAGACGCGGTCGAATTTTTCCGCCGCCAGTTCGGCCAGCGAACGCTGGCCTGGATCGAATGCGTGGGCGTCGATGCCCTGGCTTTGCAGCGCGGCCAGCACGCCGCTGCCGGACATGATGGAAACGTCGCGCTCGGCCGAGCGGCCGCCGAACAGCACGCCGACCTTGCCGAAGCCCTTGGCTTCCTGCGAAGTGATTGGGTTCATTGAGTGACTTTCTGATAGCTGGTCAGTTTCGCGGGGATGCCGCCGATCGCGCCCGCCCCCATCGTCAGCACGACGTCGCCGTCGCGCACCACGTTCATGATCGTTTCCGGCAGGTCGGCAAGGGTCTCGACAAACACGGGTTCCGTCTGGCCGCGGGCGCGGATCGCGCGCACCAGCGAGCGGCCATCGGCGCCCACGATCGGCGCTTCGCCGGCCGGGTAGACGTCCACCAGCAGCAGCACATCGACCTTGGAGAGTACCTTGGCGAAATCGTCGAACAGGTCGCGCGTGCGGCTGTAGCGGTGCGGCTGGAACGCCAGAACCAGGCGGCGGCCCGGGTACGCGGCGCGCGCGGCGGCCAGCGTCACTTCCGTTTCCACCGGGTGGTGGCCGAAGTCGTCCACCAGCGCGAATGTCCCGCCGTTCGGCGCGGCCACCTCGCCATACTTGGTGAAGCGGCGGCCCACGCCGGCAAATCCGGCCAGGCCGGCCTGCGTGTCCTTGTCCTCGACACCGATCTCGCGGGCGATGGCGATGGCCGAGCAGGCGTTCTGCACGTTGTGCATGCCGGGCTGGTTCAGCACGAATTCCGTGTCCGGATAGCCTTCCTGCAGCACCGTGAAGCGCATCAGCGTGCCGTCGGCGCGGGCGTTCACGGCGCGCACCTCGGCATCCTCGGCGAAGCCGTACGTCGTCACCGGTTTCGTCACCTGCGGCAGGATGCTGCGCACGTGCGGGTCGTCGATGCACATCATCGCGCGGCCATAGAACGGCAAACGGTGCGTGAAGTGCACGAACGCCGCTTTCAGTTTCTCGAAATCGTGCTCGTACGTGTCCATATGGTCGGCATCGATGTTCGTGATCACCTCGATCATCGGTGTCAGGTTCAGGAACGATGCATCCGACTCGTCGGCCTCGGCCACCAGGTATTCGCCGGAGCCCAGCCGGGCGTTGGCGCCGGCCGCCGTCAGGCGGCCGCCGATGACGAACGTCGGATCGAGCCCGCCCTGCGCCAGCACGGAGGCAACCAGCGATGTCGTCGTTGTCTTGCCGTGCGTGCCGGCAATAGCGATGCCGCGCTTCAGGCGCATCAGCTCACCGAGCATGACGGCGCGCGGCACGATGGGAATCTTGCGGCGACGCGCTTCCAGCACTTCCGGGTTGTCCGCCTTGACAGCGGTGGACGTGACAACGGCGTCCGCTGCGCCGATGAATTCGGCCGCATGGCCCTGGTGCACGGTGGCGCCCATGTCGGCCAGGCGCTGCGTGACGGCATTGCTGCCCAGGTCCGAGCCGGAGACGTTGTAGCCCAGCGTGACCAGCACCTCGGCGATGCCGCTCATGCCGCTGCCGCCGATGCCTACAAAATGGATGTTCTTGACTTTATGTTTCACGTTTTTCTTCTTATGAAAGTTGTTCCAGCACGGCGGCAATCGCGTCGTTGGCGTCGCGCTTGCCCACCGCATGCGCCGCCACGGCCATCCGTTCGCAGTCGGCGCGCGTCAGCGTTTGCAGCAGCGCGGCCAGGCCTTGCGCCGTCAGTTCCGTTTGCGGAAGGTGAATCGCCGCCTTCTGCCCTGCCATCCACTGCGCGTTGTCGCGCTGGTGGCTGGTCGTCGATGCCACCAGCGGCACCAGCACGCTGGCCACGCCGGCTGCCGTCAGCTCCGACACGGTGATCGCGCCGGCGCGGCAGATGACGACGTCCGCCTGCGCGTACGCGCCAGCCATGTCGTCGATGAAGTCGACCACTTTTGCGGACACGTTCGCGCCCGTGTACGCGGCGCGCAGCGCGTCGATATTCTTCTTGCCCGACTGGTGCGTCACCAGCGGCCGTTCGGCTTCCGGCAGCAGCGCCAGCGCAGCGGGCAAGGCATCGTTCAGCGCTTTCGCCCCCAGGCTGCCGCCAACCACGAGGATGCGCAGCGGGCCGCTACGGCCGGCAAAGCGCTGCGCCGGGGTGGGCAGGTCCAGGATCTCCTTGCGCACCGGGTTGCCCGTTACGACCGCCTTGGCGGCCGCGCTGCCGAAGTCCGCCGGGAAGCCGAAGCACACGCGCGAGGCGAGCGGCGCCAACGTCTTATTGGACAGCAGCAGCGCCGCATCGGCATTGACGAGCACCAGCGGCACGCCGCGCAGCTTCGCGCTCATCCCGCCCGGCACGGTCACGTAGCCCCCATGCCCAGCACGACGTCGGGCTTCCTGCGCTTCAGATAGCCGGAGCAGTCGGCAAACGCCTTGAGCAGCTTGAAGCCGCCTGACACGGTGTGGCCCAGGCCCTTGCCGCGCATGCCGCTGAAATGGACGACGTCCATCGCCACGCCCTGCTTCGGCACGAGATCCTGTTCCATGCCATGCGACGTGCCGAGCCACGTGACTTCCCAGCCGCGCGCGCGCATCGTCTGCGCGATCGCCAGGCCCGGGAAGATATGGCCGCCCGTGCCGGCCGCCATGATCATCAGTCGTTTGACAGATCGCGTCATACCCGGCCTCCTCGCATCAGCACGCGGTTCTCGTAATCGATGCGCAGCAGGATCGCCAGGCCCACGCAGTTGATGACGACGCCGGAGCCGCCATAGCTCATCAGGGGCAACGTCAGGCCCTTGGTTGGCAGCAGTCCCAGGTTCACACCCATATTGATGAAGCACTGCACGCCCAGCCAGATGCCGATGCCCTTGGCAACCAGGCCGGCAAAGGTCTGGTCGATGGCGATGGCCTGGCGGCCGATATCGAATGCGCGCTTGACGATCCAGTAGAACAGCGCGATGACGACCAGCACGCCGACCAAACCCAGTTCCTCGCCGATCACGGCCAGCAGGAAGTCGGTATGCGCTTCGGGCAGGTAGTGCAGCTTCTCGACGCTGCCACCCAGGCCCACGCCAAACAACTCGCCGCGCCCGAAGGCGATCAGCGAGTGCGTCAGCTGGTAAGCCTTGTTCAACGCGTTCTCCTCCTCCCACGGATTGAGGTAGGCGAAGAAGCGGTCCCGCCGGAACTTCGACAGCGCGATGATCGTCACGAAGATCGTCACCAGCATCGCGCCGATGCCGCCGAACCAGATGGCGTTGACGCCGCCCAGGAACAGGATACCCATGGCGATGCAGACGATCACGCCGAACGCGCCCAGATCGGGCTCCAGCAGGAGCAGCAGGCCGACGAAGCTGACGGCCAGCGCCATCGGCAGGAAACCCTTGGTCAGCTTGTGCATGTATTCCTGCTTGCGTACCGTGTAATCGGCCGCGTACAGCACCATGATCAGCTTCATCACTTCGGACGGCTGGCCCAGGCGGAACGGCAGCCAGCGGCGCCCGCCGTTGACGACGATGCCGATGCCGGGGATCAGCACCAGCACCAGCAGCACCAGGGTGGCGATGAACAGGTACGGCGCCGCCTTTTGCATTGTTGCGATGGGAACGCGGAACACGAACGCCGCCGCGACCGCGGCAATGGCCATGAAGGTGGCCTGGCGGCTGAGGAAGTACGTGTTCGAGTATGCGGCGAACTTGGGCGAATCGGGCAGTGCGATGGAGGCGGAATACACCATCACCATCCCCAGCAGCATCAGCAGGATGACAACCCAGACCAGCGGCTGGTCGTATTCCATCATGCGCGACTGGCGCGCACGGATGTCGATTGGCGTTGCCGCCGAACCGCCGCCGAATTTGAACGGGAGCTGCATCAGATCTCCTGCCCCGCGTCCAGTGCCAGCTCGCGCACGGTGTCGATGAATACCTGGGCGCGATGGGCATAGTTCTTGAACATGTCCAGGCTGGCGCACGCCGGCGACAGCAGCACTGCATCGCCGCCATGCGCCAGGGCCGCGGCGCGTTTCGTTGCTTCCTCCAGTGTGGCGCAATCCTCCAGGCGCACCCCGGAATCGAGCAGCGCGGCACGGATGGCCGGCGCATCGCGCCCGATCAGCACCACGGCGCGTACGTAGCGCGACACCGGCCCGGCCAGCGGTTCGAATTCCTGGCCCTTGCCGTCGCCGCCGGCAATCAGCACCAGCTTCTGGTTTTCACCCGTGAAACTCTTGCCCAGGCCGTCGATGGCCGCGACCGTCGCGCCCACGTTGGTGCCCTTGCTGTCGTCGTAGAACTCGACGCCGTCGATGGCCGCCACCAGTTCCACGCGGTGCGGCTGGCCCTTGTAGTCGCGCAGCGCATGCAGCAGCGGTGCGAACGGCAGGCCGATCGCCCGGCACAGCGCCAGCGCGGCCAGCGCGTTCGACGCGTTGTGCGTGCCGCGGATCTGCAGCGCGTCGGCCGGCATCAGCTTTTTGAGCATCGTTTCGACAACGGGCGCGGGTTCGTTCTTGCGGCGCTTCTTCGGTTCCGCATCGTCCAGAGGCTCGGCCGTCGCCAGCCAGTGGATGCCCCGTTCACTGACGAGCCCGAAGCTGTCCGGCGCTTCCGGCGCATCCGTGCCGAACGTGACATTGGTTCCCGTCGGGTTGGCCATGCGCAGGCTGTAGGCGTCGTTGCGGTTCAGCACGCGCACCGTGTCGGTGCCGAAGATACGGGCCTTGTCATCCGCATACGCCTGCATGGTGCCGTGCCAGTCCAGGTGGTCCTGCGTCACGTTCAGCACCGTTGCGGCATCGGCCTGCAGCGAGTACGTCGTGTGCAGCTGGAAGCTGGACAGCTCCAATACCCACACCTGCGGCAGTGCGTCGGGGCTGTCCATATCGGCGCGCAGCACGTCCAGCGCGGCCGGGCTGATATTGCCGGCCACGCGCGTGGTCAGGCCGGCGCGCTCGCACAGCTGGCCCGTCAAGGTGGTGACGGTGGTCTTGCCGTTGGTGCCCGTGATGGCGATGACCTTCGGCGTATAGCCGCGGTCCGCCTTCAGCCAGGCCAGCGCCTGGGCGAATATCTCGATCTCGCCCCAGACGGGAATGCCGGCGGCCTGCGCGGCCGGGATGATCCCAGCCAGTTCGCGGTGCGGCGCCAGGCCGGGGCTGACCGCAACGAAATCGACGCCATCGAGCAGTGCGGCGTTGAACGGGCCCGAGACGAACTGCGTGCCCGGCAGCGTTTCGCGCAGTACGGGCAGCCGCTCGGGCACGGGGCGCGTGTCGGCCACGCGCAGCAGCGCGCAGCAGCGGGCCAGCCACTGCGCCATGGCGAGCCCGGATTCCCCGAGCCCCAGTACCAGTGCGATTTTGCCGTTATAGATCATGAGGTCAACGCAGCTTCAGTGTCGACAGGCCAAGCAGCACGAGCATCATCGTGATGATCCAGAAACGCACGACGACCTGCGTCTCCTTCCAGCCTTTCTGCTCGAAGTGGTGATGCAGGGGCGCCATCAGGAAGACGCGGCGGCCCACGCCGTAGCGCTTCTTGGTGTATTTGAACCAGCCCACCTGGATGATCACGGAAACCGTTTCGGCAACGAAGATGCCGCCCATGATGAACAGCACGATCTCCTGGCGCACGACGACCGCAATGGTGCCAAGCGCGCCGCCGAGCGCCAGCGCGCCCACGTCGCCCATGAAGACCTGCGCCGGGTGCGTGTTATACCAGAGGAAGGCGAGACCCGCGCCGGCCATTGCGCCGACAAAGATGATCAGCTCACCGGCACCGGGAATGTGCGGGATGAACAGGTATTTCGAATAGGTGGCGCTGCCGGTCAGGTAGGCGAACAGGCCAAGGCCCGAACCCACCATTACCGTCGGCATGATCGCCAGGCCGTCCAGGCCATCGGTGAAGTTGACGGCATTGGACGAGCCGACGATGACGCAGTACGTCAGCGCGATGAAGCCCCAGACGCCCAGCGGATAGCTGATCGTCTTGAAGAACGGGACGATCAGGTCGGCCTTGGGCGGCAGGTCCATCGAGAAGCCCGACTGCACCCACGCGAAGAACAGGCGGAATACTTCGGCCGGCGTCGGCGCCGATACGGAGAAGGCCAGGTACAGCGCGGCGGCCACGCCGACCAGCGACTGCCAGAAGTATTTTTCGGCCGAACGCATGCCCTCGGGATCCTGCCGCACGACCTTGCGGTAGTCGTCGACCCAGCCGACGATGCCGAAGCCGATCGTCACGACCATCACGGGCCAGATCAGGCGGTTGGACCAGTCGCACCACAGCAAGGTGGAGACGCCAATGGCGATCAGCAGCAGCACGCCGCCCATCGTCGGCGTGCCGTGTTTTTTCAGGTGTGTCTGCGGACCGTCGGTGCGCACGGCCTGGCCGTACTTCATCACCGTCAGCTTGCGGATGACGGCAGGACCGGCGATCAGGCCGATCAGGAGCGCGGTAATCGTGGCGAAGACGGCACGGAACGTGATGAAGTTGAAGACGCGGAAGGCGCCGATGTCGTCCTGCAGATATTGTGCGAGCCAAAGCAGCATGATTAGTGTGAGTCCTTGTTAGCTTGTTGCGATCCAATCAAATGCTGCACGACCCGTTCCATCTTCATGAAACGGGAGCCCTTGATCAATACGGTCGTACCCGGCGTTACCGCCGCGTCCACGGCGGCCAGCAACGCATCGAACTGTTCGAAATGGCGCGCCTGTCCTGCCACTGCCATATGCCGGGCCAGCTCGCCCGTTGCCAGCACCTGCTCGATGCCGCGGCTTGCCGCGTAGGCGGCAATCTCCTCGTGGAACTCGCGTCCCTGGGTGCCCACCTCGCCCATGTCGCCCAGGACCAGCACGCGCGGCACGGCGGCATTGGCCAGCACGTCGATGGCCGCGCGTACGGAGTCGGGATTGGCGTTGTAGGTGTCGTCGATGACGACGGCCCCATTGGCTGCCGTTTTCCTTTGCAGGCGGCCGCTGACGGGCGCGAAGCTGTCCAGGCCCTGCTTGATCTGCTCCGGTGCGATGCCGGCCGCGTAGGTGCAGGCGATCGCCGCCAGCGCATTGCGCACGTTATGCTCGCCGGCCGCCTGCAGGCCAATGTAGAACTGCAGCGGCTCCGCGTCGGTCCTGACCGTGACGAACATCTGGTTGCCGAAATCGTCGGCGCGGAACGTGCAGCTGACGTCCGCCTCTTTCGTCAGGCCGAAGGTCAGCACGCGCCGTCCGGCGGACAGCTCCTGCCAGATCGGCGTGAACTCGTCCTGCGCGGGGAACACGGCCACGCCATCAAGCGGCAAGGCCGCCAGCACGGAGCCGTTCTCGCGCGCCACCGCTTCGACCGTATGCATGAACTCCTGGTGCTCGCGCTGGGCGTTGTTGACCATGCCGATCGTCGGCGCGGCGATGGCGGCCAGCCGGCCGATCTCGCCTGGGTGGTTCATGCCCAGTTCCACGACGGCCGAGCGATGTTCGCCCGACAGGCGGAACAATGTGAGCGGGACGCCGATCTCGTTGTTCAGGTTCCCGCGTGTGGCGAGACGGCCGTCTTCGCCGTGGGCGACAGCCAGGATGGCGGCGATCATTTCCTTGACCGTCGTCTTGCCGTTACTGCCGGTAACGCCGATGACGGGCACGGCGAACTGGCGGCGCCACCAATTGGCGATGCGGCCCAGGGCGACCAGCGTGTCGGGAACAACGATGGCGGGCAGCGTCCAGCCGTCCGGCAGCGCCTCGACGACGACGGCGGCCACGTTCTTTGTCGCGACCTGCGGCAGGAAGTCGTGCGCGTCGAACACTTCGCCGCGCAGGGCGACGAACAGCGCGCCCGCCTGCACGGTGCGGCTGTCGGTGGAGACGCCGTCGAACGCCAGGCTGTCGGCGCCGTGGACGTATCGCGCGCCCGGCAGCGCGGACAGGATATCGACAATGGTGGCGCGCATCAGTTCGGCCTCATCATCGTCAGGCGGGCGGACAGCGCCAGCTGGGCATGGTCGGCGTCCGAGAACGGCAGCTTCTTGCCCTTGATTTCCTGGTACGGTTCGTGCCCCTTGCCGGCCACGAGGATCACGTCGTTCCTTGCAGCGTGCTTGATGGCCGACAGAATGGCCGCCGCGCGGTCCTCGATGGCCTGTACCTTGGCGGGCAGGCTCTTGTCCATGCCGGCGACGATCTGGGCGATGATCGTGTGCGGGTCTTCGCTGCGCGGGTTGTCGCTGGTGACGAGCACGTGATCCGCCGCCTGCGCGATGCGGCCCATCTGCGGGCGCTTGCCCGGATCGCGGTCGCCGCCGCAGCCGAACACGCACCACAGCTGGCCGTTGCGGTCCTGCGCCACGCTGCGCAGCACCTCGACGGTTTTTTCCAGCGCATCGGGCGTGTGGGCGTAGTCGATAACGACCATCGGCGCATCGTTGCCGCCGACGAGCTGCATGCGGCCCGGCGCCGGCGTCAGCGCCTCGATGGCTTCCACGGCCGCGCGCAGCGTCAGGCCTTTCGCCAGCAGCGCGCCGAGAACGCCAAGCGCATTGCTGACGTTGAACGAACCGACCAGCTGCGTCTTGACGTGCGCGCCGCCAAGCGGCGACTCCAGCATGAATTCCGTGCCGGCGCTGCGCGTGCGCACCTGGCTTGCGCGCAGCAGGTTGACGCCGGCAATGTCCGGCTGCGTTGCCGCGTCTTTCAAGGTGTAGCCCGTTACCGCGGCCTTGCCCTGGGCCAGCACGTGCTGCGCCAGGCGCAGTCCGGCCGGATCGTCCAGGTTGACCACAGCCGTTTTCAGGCCGGGCCAGTCGAACAGGCGGCGCTTGGCGGCTTCATACGCTTCCATCGTTCCGTGGAAGTCCAGATGGTCGCGCGTGAGGTTGGTAAACAGCGCCACGTCGAAATGCATGCCGTCGGCACGGCCCTGTTCCAGGCCGATCGACGACACCTCGATCGCCAGCGCGGCGGCGCCGGCGGCGCGGCAGTCGGCCAGGGTGCGGGCCAGCAGCACCTGGTCCGGCGTGGTATAGCCGGTGGCATCGAACTCCGGTTCGGTGCGGCCCTGGAACAACGCCACGCCGAGCGTGCCGATGACGGCGGCGGTGTCGCCGCCGCGGGCCAGCGCGTGTCCCAGCCAGACGGCGCTGGAGGTCTTGCCGTTCGTACCCGTCACGCCCACGGTAAACATGCCTGCATCGGGCATGTCGTAAAACGCATGCGCGATGGGTCCGGCGCGGCGTTTCAGGTCCGGTACGGCCAGGCTGGCCACCGTCCATTCGGGCTTCCAGTCGAAGCCGGCGGGGTCGTAGACGACCGCCGCGGCGCCCTGCTTCACGGCTGCGTCGATGAACGCGCGGCCATCGCCTGCGCCGTCATTCGAAGGGTCGGCTGAATACGCAAAAAATACGTCGCCCGTCCTGATGCGGCGCGAGTCGGAAGCCAGCTGCCCCGTGGGCGCGGCCTGTCTGATCCAGTTGCTGATATCGTTGTTGTTCTTCATGTCGCTCATTACATGGCCTCCGGACCGGTATCGGTCGGGACGACGATTTCCGTCACTGTGGAATCGGGAGGCACGTTTGAAGCTCGCAGCGCGTTCTCTGCGACCTTCGCAAAAGTCGGTGCGGCGACCTGGCCGCCGTAGTGGCCGCCCTGGGTCGGCTCGTCGATCATCACGGCGATGACGAAACGCGGCGCCGACATCGGCACGATGCCGACGAAGGTGCCGATATATTTGCGCGGCATCGCGTAACGGCCGTTCTCCACTTTATAGGCGGTACCCGTCTTGCCACCCACGCGGTAGCCGGGTATCTGGGCCTGCTTGGCCGTGCCGTCCTTGCCCGAGACGACCATCTCCAGCATCTCGCGCATCTCGCGCGCCGTCTGCGGCTTGATGATCTGCTGGCCCATGGGCTGCTCCTGCGATTTCTGGAACGTCAGCGGAATCGTGTCGCCGTTACGGGCGAACATCAGGTACGAACGCGCCAGCTGGATCAGCGAGACGGCAATGCCGTTACCGTAGCTCATCGTGGCCTGTTCGACGGGACGCCAGGATTTATAAGGCCGCACGCGGCCGGCAACGGCGCCGGGGAAGCCCCATTTCGGCTGCTGGCCGAAGCCCACCTTGGTAAACATTTCCCACATGTCCTGCGCCGGCATCGACAGCGCGATTTTCGACGTGCCGATATTGGACGACATCTCGACGATCTGCTGCACGTTGATGACGCCGTGCGCCTTGGTATCGCTGATGGTGCGGTCGAGGATCTGCAGCCGGCCATTGCCGGTGTCGATGGTCGTGTGCGGGCTGACCTTGCCCTTGTCCAGCGCCAGCGCCACCGTGATGGGTTTCAGCGTGGAGCCGGGTTCGAACGAGTCGGTCATGACGCGGTTGCGCAGCTGCGCGCCCGTCAGCGCGCGGCGGTCGTTCGGGTCGTAGCTGGGGTAGTTCGCCAGCGCCAGCACTTCGCCCGTGTGCACGTCCAGCACGACGGCGGCGCCGGCCTTGGCCTTGAACTTTTCCACCGCGCCCTTCAGCTGCGTGAACGCGATGTACTGGATCTTCGAATCGACCGACAGCACCAGGTCCTTGCCGTCGTGCGGTTCGTGCTTGGCGCCGATGTCCTCGACGATGCGGCCGAGGCGGTCCTTGATGACGCGGCGCGAGCCGGGCGTGCCGACCAGCGTCTTCTGCTGCGCCAGCTCCATCGATTCCTGGCCCACGTCTTCCACGTTGGTGAAGCCGACGACGTGCGTCATCACTTCGCCCTGCGGGTAGAAGCGCTTGTATTCCTTGCGGGTGTCGATGCCGTCGATCTTCAGTTTCGCGATCCGGTCGGCCACGTCCTGTTCCACCTGGCGTTTCAGGTAGACGAAATTGCGGTCCGAGTCGAGCTTCTTGCGCAGGTCCGCTTCGCTCATGTCCAGCAGGCGCGCCAGTTCGCGCAGCTTTTCCGGCGGCGCCTGCAGCACGTCGTCTGGAATCGCCCAGATGGCCTTGACGGGAATCGACGATGCCAGCACCTGGCCGTTGCGGTCGGTGATCTTGCCGCGCGTGGCGGGCAGTTCGATGGTGCGCGCGTAACGGATCTCGCCCTGCTTCTGCAGGAATTGCGTCGACAGGCCTTGCAGCCACAAGGCGCGGCCGGCCAGCGCGGCAAAGGCGGCGAACAGCACGAACAGCACCACGCGCGAGCGCCACGTGGGCAGGCGCACGGCCAGCACGGGGCTCTTCGAGAACGACACGCCCTTGGAAGCGGCAACGCGCGAACCCGCAGCCGCGGTCGCGCGTGATGTCGTTGCCCGGTTGGAGCGCGTCATTCGCCGCCCTCCGTCAGGTATTGCGTGCGCGCCGGCGTCAGCGGCGTCATTTCCAGGTCGCGCCGGGCGATTTCCTCGATACGGGCGTGCTTGCCCAGCGTCGACTGATCGAGCTGCAACTGCGCCCATTCGATATCGAGCTGGCGCGCCTGCGACTGCGTGCGTTCCAGTTCGATAAAGAGGTGGCGCGCTTCATACTGCGCCTTCACCAGCGACAGTGCGCAGATGACCAGCAGCGCGGCCAGCACGGCATTGATCTTGCCGCTCATCGTGCGCTCCCGGCGTGATTGGTCGCCAGCCGCTGCGCGACGCGCATGACGGCGGAGCGGGCGCGAGGGTTGGCATCCACTTCGGCGTCGGACGGCTTCATCTTCGCCAGCAGCTTCAGTTCCGGCTGCGGCAGGTCCACCGCACGGATCGGCAGGCGCCGGTCCGGCTGCGCCACGTTGACCCGTTCGGCGAAGAAGCGCTTGACCATGCGGTCTTCCAGCGAGTGGAAGCTGATGACGGCCATGATGCCGCCGATCGCCAGGGTGTCGTATGCCTGCTTCAGGCCTGCTTCGAGGTCCTCAAGCTCTTTATTGACGAAAATCCGGATAGCCTGAAAGGTCCGTGTGGCCGGATCCTTGCCCTTCTCCCGGGTTTTGACCGCGCCTGCCACGATGCCGGCAAGCTGTCGTGTGGTTGAAATTGGCTCGATTGCCCGGCGAGCAACAATCGCCTTTGCAATCTGAAAAGCAAACCGTTCTTCCCCATATTCCCTGATCACCTTTTCCAGTGTCTGTTCGGATTCCGTGGCAAGCCACTGTGCCGCCGACATGCCGCGCGTGGTGTCCATGCGCATGTCGAGCGGGCCGTCGTTGCGGAAGGAAAATCCGCGTGCCGCGTCATCGACCTGGGGCGACGAAATGCCCAGGTCCAGCAGCACGCCGTCCACTTGCGTGATTCCGCGCTCGGCCAGCGCCGCCGCCATCGTGGCGAAGCTGTCGTGGACAATGGTGAAACGTGGGTCGGCGATCGTTTCCGCCGTGGCGATCGCCTGCGGATCCTTGTCGAAGGCGATCAGGCGGCCATTCGGGCCGAGGCGCGACAGCAACAGGCGACTGTGGCCGCCGCGACCGAAGGTGCCGTCGACATAAATGCCGTCCGCGCGCGCGCCGGCGATGGCAAGCGCGTCAACCGCTTCATCCAACAGCACCGTACGATGCTGAAAATCTGGCACCGCTGTGTTCGTCATGTGCGGGCCTTAGAAGGAGAAATCGGACAGGGTGTCGGGCATGCCGACGTCGATCGTGGCCTGCTCGTTCTCGGCACGCTTGACCGGGTCCCAGATTTCGAAATGGGTCAGCATGCCGGACAGGACGACGTCGCGGCCCAGGCCGACGGCGTCGCGCAGCTCCGGCGCGACCAGGATGCGGCCGGCCGAGTCCATCTCGACATCGCTGGCGTTGCCCAGCAGAATGCGCTGCCAGCCGCGGGCCGACATCGGCCACGCGGCGATCTGGTCGCGCTTAGCTTCCCAGACGGGACGCGGATACATCAGCAGGCAGCCGTCCGGGTGCTTGGTCAGCGTGAGGCGTCCTTCGCACTGAATGCTCAGTGCGTCACGGTGCTTGGCGGGGATAGACATCCTGCCTTTCGCATCGAGAGTGATTGCGGACGCGCCCTGGAACACGGCTAAACTTTCTTTTCAGAACCCTGGTTATTGTTCGGTGATTTTTTGGTGGTGCCGTTTCGCCAGACTTTCCCACAAAACTACACTTTTTCACACGCATGCCCACTTTAGAGTAACGCAAGAGGGTGGTCAAGCGATTTCCGGCTAGCAAAATGCGATTTTTACTAATGAAATTAAGGACTTAGCGCCGTTCCTTGAAGCAGTCTCAAGT
This sequence comes from Pseudoduganella plicata, assembly GCF_004421005.1. Classification (NCBI taxonomy): domain Bacteria; kingdom Pseudomonadati; phylum Pseudomonadota; class Betaproteobacteria; order Burkholderiales; family Oxalobacteraceae; genus Pseudoduganella; species Pseudoduganella plicata. The sequence continues at coordinate 4,727,094 of NZ_CP038026.1, read as the reverse complement.
CAAAATAACTCGAGAAATCAGGCACCTAGGAAGGAATTTGAAAGTGCTACCTCATCTGCTGGCAGCAAAAAACTGGTGGACAGTGTTACCAAAAAAAATTAGGAAATAGCCATCTCGTTTCCGGCTGGCAATATCGGCGTCGGGCCCCGGCAACGGTTGCGCAAGCCCCGCCTTGGCGGCTCCTGGTGACAGTGGCGTTAGCTCATCAATAGGGAAATCCGGGCATTCTGGCGTAGTGAGCACTATCCCGCCGACGGTAAAAAAGCCCCGCGATCCTAACAAAATCTTAACCGCCAGAGGACGTCTGGCGTCGGCTAAAAATTCCGCGAAGCAATAGGTTGTCTATACAAATTTTATTACCTGAGCGCCCTCAGGCGAGATTATACGCGTCCGGGCACGCTCAGCCGCCGAAGGCCATCGCATGCCGACCTGCCTGAGCCGGCTCGACCGAACCCAGACGCCATGCGCCTTGCCAGCGAAGTGCGTACTTCGCGGTTACAAAGGTTGCTCCCATGCCTCCGCCCGCGCCACCTGCCGATTCCTGCGCGATGACAACACTTCCCGCTGCGGCGCCGCCATTGCCGGTTCAAGCGCGACGGCACTGATGGGCGTGCAGACGGCAAGCGCGGTGCGCAGCCCCGTTTGCCTGGCACAGCATCTGGGCACGTCAGCTGGCGTGTCCAGATATTCATGGGACCGTCTTGACGGCCAGGCAGTGCTGTGGGAGTTCGTGCGTCGCCCAGCCGGCTGCGGGGCGGCTTGAACGGATGGCGGAGGAGCTGATGTTCCCTGGTCGGCGCCAGGACGGCGCAGGTCATGGAAGCCTCTCTTGTCTGACGATAGACGTGAGGCTACCGACCCTGGGAATAAAGTGAAGCAAGCCGATAGGCCGGATTCTGTTACGGCGCGGTCGCCCGCGCTATGACAGCCATTCCTCTAGGCGACGAATTACTCCGTCGCTCAAGCTTTCTACCCGCACGCTCCGCGAGCAGCATCATCGCGTGCCTATTTGAAATTGCACCAGGTGGAGGTTACCGCGTTTCACCGTAACTTAATACGCTCGTCTCTGTGGCCCTGTTCCTCGCCTTATATCCCGAAGGACTTTCAGCGGACGGCCGTTAACCGTCACCCCGCTCTGTGGAGTCCGGACCTTCCTCCCGCCAGCGCATTGCTGCGCCGGCCAGCGGCTGTCTGGCTTGCTTCGGGCGCTATTGTACTGCATGTGCGCCCGACGCCGGCGCTTTGGCCCGGCGCCATGGCTCGGCGCCATCCGTGACGTAGCGCCGCCACACATGGGACCAGGGCAGCGTGAGCGGAACGATCGCGCCCACGGCGCACGCAAACAGCGTGGCTGCGATACCCTCGTCCATCGTGCCGGCGCGCCACGCCGGCAGCGCCACCAGCAGCACCCACAACGTTTTCCACAGCATTTCCCAGAGCAGCAGTGGCAGCATGCGCAGCGGGTGGCGCACGCCGACCAGCGCCAGCACGGCCACAACGGCCAGCATGCAGTTGACGACACCCTGCATCAGTTCCTGCGGCCGCCCCAGCTGCGGCCAGATGCTCAGCGCCAGGCCGACGCCGATCAGCAGATAGACGGCACGCAGCAGGTTCACGCGAAATATCGATATGTCGTGCATTGGGTTCTCCGGTGGGTTGAGCATGCGAAAACGTCAGCCGACTTCCTTCAGCACGGTTTCCACCGTCACCAGGCGGCCATTGACTTCGCCCAGTGTGGCCTGCAACGCTTTGAGCGTGGCGGCCGTTTCGGCCTGCTGCTGCAAGGCCTGCTGCGCCAGCTGGCGATAGGCGTCGTCGCTGGCGTGGCGGTATTTCGCCTGCGCGATGACGGACAGGTAGCGCATCCCGAATACCAGCAGCACGGTGCCGAAGAAGATGCCGAGGGTGGTCAGGTAAATGGGTGCGGACATCGGAAGCCTCTACTGATCTGGGTTGGTGGTCAACGAGCGCGCCGCCGCGGCGATGGCCGCCGGAGTCAGTGCGAACTCGAACTGGGTAACATCGAAGTAATTCAGTGCCTTGCCGTCCGCGGACAATTCCATCCGGCTGACAACCAGTCCCGCATCCTCAAGCTTCTGCAGGTGCAGGTGCAGCAGGGGCCGACTGATGCCGATCTCGCGCGCCAGCTGGCTGACGTAGTTGCGCCCGCCCGTCGTCAGCGCGGCCAGGATGCGCAGCCGGTGCGGGTTGGCCAGGGCCGCCAGCACGGTCAGCATGCGGTCGCCGTCGCTGGTTTTATTTTCGCGTTTCATGTGTAAACAATATCTGACAGGTGTAAGGCGGTCAACAGATTTTTGACACGCCCGCCTGGCGTGACAAAACAGAAATTTGATGTCGCCTATCTGAAGGCCGCGGCGCCACCGTCACTCTAGAATGCACGGATCACATCCTTCGAGGCAGAATATGACGCACCCATCCCGCTCCGGCGGCCAGATCCTGGTCGACGCACTGAAAATCCACGGCGTCGACACTGCCTTTGGCGTGCCCGGCGAGAGCTATCTGGATGTGCTGGACGCACTGCATGAGTCGTCGATCCGCTTCGTCATCAATCGCCAGGAAGGCGGCGCCGCGTTCATGGCCGATGCCTACGGCAAGATGACGGGCAAGCCGGGCATCTGCTTCGTTACGCGCGGTCCGGGCGCCACCAATGCGTCCATCGGCGTGCACACGGCCTACCAGGACTCGACGCCGATGATCCTGTTCATCGGCCAGGTCGGCAGCGACTTCACGGACCGCGAGGCGTTCCAGGAAGTGGACTATCGCCGCATGTTCGGCCAGATGGCGAAGTGGGTGGCGCAGATCGATCGCGCCGACCGCATTCCCGAATACATCGCCCGCGCCTTCCAGGTCGCCACCAGCGGCCGCCAGGGCCCTGTCGTGTTGGCGCTGCCCGAGGACATGCTGGTCAGCCAGGCCGCCGTGGCGGACACACGCCGCTACCAGCCCGTGCAGGCATCGCCATCGCAGGAACAGATGAACGAGCTGCGCACGCTGCTGGCTGCAGCGCAGCGCCCCCTGCTGCTGCTGGGCGGCAGCGGCTGGACGCCCGAGGCCTGCGCGCACATCCTGCGCTTTGCCGAAGCGAACGCGCTGCCCGTGGCGTGCGCGTTCCGCTTCCAGGACCTGGTGGACAACGAGCATCCGCACTACGTGGGCGACGTGGGCATCGGCATCAACCCGAAGCTGGCCGCGCGCGTCCGCGATGCGGACCTGCTGATCGCCATCGGCCCGCGCCTGGGCGAGATGACGACGAGCGGCTATTCCATCATCGCCTCGCCCGTGCCGAAACAGAAGCTGGTGCACATCCACGCCAGCACCGAGGAATTGGGCACCGTTTTCCAGGCCCACCTGATGATCGCCAGCGGCATGCCGCAGGCGGCGCGCATGCTGGCGGCGCTGGCGCCCGTGGACAGCAGCGCATGGCGTGGCAGCGTGGAGGAAGCAAAAGCGGCACTGCGCGCATGGCAGGGCAAGCCGGCCATCTTCCAGGACGGCAGCGCACCGCTGGACCTGTGGCAGGTCGTGCAGGACATCGGCGCACTGGCGCCGCACGACACCGTCATCACGAACGGTGCCGGCAACTACGCCACTTGGGCGCACCGCTTCCACCGTTACGGCGGCATGCGCACGCAGCTCGCCCCGACCAGCGGCGCCATGGGCTACAGCGTGCCGGCCGGCGTAGCGGCCAAGATCGTCGACCCGTCCCGTACCGTCATCACGTTTGCCGGCGACGGCGAATACATGATGAACGGCCAGGAGCTGGCGACGGCCGTGCAGTACAACGCCGGTGTCGTCATCATTGTCTTCAACAACGGCATGTTCGGCACCATCCGGATGCACCAGGAGCGCGAGTATCCGGGCCGCGTGTCCGGCACGGCGCTGCATAACCCGGACTTCGCCGCGCTGGCGCAGGCATACGGCGGCCAAGGCGAAGTGGTCGACAGGACCGCCGACTTCGCACCTGCACTGCAGCGTGCCCTTGCCTTCACCCGCGAGCGCAACCTGCCGGCCGTGATCGAATTGCGCTATGACGGCGAACTGATCACGCCAGGAGCGACGCTGGCAGCCATCCGCGCATCGGCTGCCGCGGCCAAGGCCAGAGAAGCGTGAAATAAGGGTCGAATAAGCGGCGAGGACAGGCATCGGGGACGGGCACTTTGCACGGGTGACTGTCCGGGGAAAAACGTGCCTGCCCAAAAACCACACTCACTACTGATTTAAAACAAACATTCCGTAAATCAAGAGATTCGGGCAGTACACTGGCACTGAGCTCATCCGCAGAGCTGCAACCAGCCGAAAGCCCCCCATGACCACCCTCGCCATTTTCTTTGACAACGTCAAGCTTCCCACGATCTCCGAAGTCGGCCATGCGCTGATTGCCACCCTCGACAACGACGACGCGTCGGCCAAGAGCGTCGCCGCCATCATTGCCCGCGATCCCGCGCTGACGGCCAAGCTGATGCGCCTGGCCAACAGCGCGCGCTTTGGCTCCAGCCGCAACGTTGCCTCGCTTGACGATGCCATCGCGCTGGCCGGCATGGCCCACATCCGCACCCTGGCCCTGGCGGCCTGCTTTGCCGACACGTTTCCGCAACTGCCGGGCCTGGATACGGACGAATTCTGGAAGAGCAGCATGGCCTGCGCCGGCTACGCAAAATGGCTGGCCGGCGGACTCGGCGTGGACGGCGGCGAAGCCTGGCTGGCCGGCATGATGCTGCGCCTGGGCGAGCTGCTGATCTACCAGGTGTCGCCCGTGGCCTTTGCCCAGATCGAACAGCTGCCTCACTTGCCGGGCGGACGATGGGAGCGCGAGCAGCGCCTGCTGGGCTTCTCGGAAGGCCAGATCACGGCCGAGCTGGGCCGCCGCTGGAATTTCCCGGAAAAAATCGTGCGGGCACTGGAGTGCTCGTCCGACCCGATGGCGGCGCATCCGTTCTGCCGCCTGGCCGGCATCATCCATCTGGCCAGCCTTCTGGCCGATACGCCCGGCGACGATGGGAAAATCATCGACACCCTGCCGCAGGACGTGATGACGGCATTGCAACTGCGCAAAGAGTGGGCCGCTGTGCGCTTCCCGTCGCACGAGTCGTTTTCCGCCGCTGCCTGAAGCCGCGGTGCCGCCGACTGCTGCCGCGTCACAGCGGCAGCGCAAAATGTTGTTGGCATAGCGCGCGGGAATTTACCGAAAAAACGTCTCTTGAGGTTGTTCAGCCAATCCTATTTCCTGTAGGATAGCGGCTTTGCCCGCTTCAGACAGGACACTCGTATGCTGCCTTGCAACATATGCCGTCTCCGGGCATGGCGTGCGCTTCTGCGCCGCCCGTTGTAATTGCTGGTGCCCCTCACGTCGAGCGCGAACGCTTGCAGACCGGGCCCCTCTACGGAAGGCTATGGAGAGTTCCCGCTTCGCGCAGCTGTGCGCGCGCCACCGGACGGCACTGGTCTGTCTCCTGGCGGTATTGACTGTCATCACGGCTGAAGGCGTGCGCTGGGCGCGTGCCACGCGCGCCGCCACCACGCCCGCGACGGTTGGCGTCGTCGCGCACGGCGCCGCGCGGCTGACGGAAATTTCCAATTCGTTTATTCCCATGCCGCGCGACGTGCCGTCGGCCCATGCCAGCGCGCTGACCACGCTGCCGGGCGACCGCATGCTTGCCTTCTGGTGGGCGGGCGATCGTGAGAGCGCTCCCAACGTCAAGGTCTATGCCGCCCGCTGGCAGGAAGGCAAATGGGGCCAGCCATGGGAAGTGGCCAGCCGCGCGTCGCTGGGCAAGGCGCTCGGTTTCGGCGTGCGCCGGATCGGTAATCCGGTCGCATGGACGGCCCATGACGGCCGCATCCACCTGTACGTCGTCGCCACGGGCATGGGCGGCTGGGCCGCCTCGCGGCTGGTCCATCTCGTGTCGAACAACCAGGGCGCCACCTTTACCGTGCGCCGGCTGCTGCCGATGTCGCCGCTGTTCAATACGAGCGTGCTGGTGCGCACGTCGCCCGTCGGGCTGGTGGACGGCGGCTGGTGGCTGCCCGTCTATTTCGAGATCGGCATCAAATACCCGATGCTGATGTCGTTCGATGCCAATGGCGATCCGTCGTCGCTGGCCCGCATCGGCAGCCGCATCAGCACCTTGCAGCCGACCGTCGTGCCCATCTCGAAAACGGAAGTGCGCGCCTGGATGCGCGATGCCAGCGACGAGCAGCGCGTGCAACAGGCCTACAGCCGCGATGGCGGGCCAGCTGGGAAGACCTGCCGGCGCTCGACCTGCCGAACCAGAGCACGTCGCTGGCAGCGATCCGCCTGCGCAACGGCGAGTTCCTGATGCTGCACAACCACGTCGAAGGCGACGCTACCTCGCGCAGCATGCTGCGCCTGTCCGTCTCGAAAAACGGCCGCACGTGGCGACCGTTCGTGGACATCGCCAGCGGCAACGCCGGCGACGAATTCTCGTACCCGACGATGCAGCAGGTCGGCAACGAGCTGCACATCGCGTACACCTATCAGCGCCGGGCCATTGCACACCACCGCTACCGCATCACTATCGGAGACAATCACTGATGACGCTTCCCGATCTCGCCAGCCAGTTCGTCTATGGCCGCCTGGCATGGGCCGTCGTGACGGCCACCGTGCTGTTTGCCTTGCTGTCCCTGCTGCGCGCCGCGCCGCTGCCGCGCCGTGCCAGAGCCGTGCTGCTGGCCGGCATGGCCGTGCTGTTTCTGCTGCCGGGCAAAGCGTCGCCCGCCTACTGGCTGACCCTTGCCTTCCAGTACCCCAGCGGCCTGCTGTTCGGCTGCTGCGTGCTGAAACTGCGCCAGCATTGGGATGGCCGCGCCGGCGGCGCGCCCGTCATGACGCCATCATTGGCCGGGGCGCTGGCCCTGACAGGTCTGCTGCTGTATCTCGACGCGATGGGCCTGCTGACGCAGGGCTATTACTATGCCGGCTTCGGCCCCACCGCTGCGCCGGTGCTGGCCGTGCTGGGAGCCATCGGCTGCGCGCTCGCGCTCGTTCAGGGCCAGGCACGCGCGCAGGCGGGCGCGCTGCTGACAACGATCCTGCTGTTCACCCTGCTGCGCCTGCCGACGGGCAACCTGTGGGATGCGGTGCTCGACCCGCTGCTGTGGGGCTGGGCCGTTGTCACGCTGGCCGTCAACGCCGTCCGCAACCGCGCCCGCACCCGAGCCACGACCTCGCCAGAGCCGGTCGCCGGCCAATCCGCCGAACTGCAGCCGGTGTCTTCGCTGAGCCCGCTCGGCCCGGCGGCAATGGAACATTCTTCGACAATCAAGGAGTAAAACGAGTGGCAACTAAGACATGGCATTTGCCAAGGGTGATCGCGGTCGGGATCGCCATCAACATATTCATTCTCGGCCTGGCCGTGACGTGGTCGGGCGATGCGGCAAAACTGCATCGCCTGCTGGTCGAGGACGGCATCGTCGAGTGGATGCAGTTCCTCTGCTTTGCCGTACTGTCCGGCATGCTGGGCTTCGCCACCGTGCAACGCTGGCAGCGCCAGCCGGGCATGCGCCTTGAAATCCTGGCCCTGGCCGGCCTGACGGCCCTCGTCGCATTGGCGGCACTGGAGGAAATCAGCTGGTTCCAGCGCATCCTGCACGTGGAATCACCCGAATTCTTCCTGCAGAATAACAAGCAGGCCGAAACGAACCTCCACAACCTGGCGATGGGCAAAGAAAGCCTGCACAAGGTTGTGCTGCTGAAGGTGATCGCTCTGGTCGGCCTGACGCACAACATTGTCCTGCCGCTGCTGGCGCGCTGGCGTCCGGGCATCCGGACCTGGGTGGAAAGCCTGGGCCTGTACCTGCCGCCGCTGACCGCATCCGTCATCTACCTCGTGCTGGTCGCCCTGTCGCATGCACTGATCGACCATCCGCGCAAGGGCGAGCTGGGCGAGATGTTCGGCGCCGTGCATTACCTGTCCACGGTATTTGCCGCCTATTTCATCGGCTACCGCTACGACCGGCAGGCGTTGTTCGAGAATCTCGCCGATGCACGCCGCGTCTCGACGCTGTTTGCCATGCAGCTGGCCTTCCTGCTGCTGATGGCGTGGATGCTGAGCGCAGGCGCCGGTGCCGGCGCGTATATTGCCGCCAACCCCGCCTGATCATTGCATGGCCCACGGATGCGGGCCGTTTCCTTTCAGCCCTGCGACGGCGGTGCCGGCTCCCACTTCGGTAGCGGTGCCGGCGGCTCCGGCGGTACGGGCGTCTCCCCTTCCGGCTTGATTTCCTCTCCATGCGGGATTGCCGCCGGCTTGGTCCGGCTGGCGGGGCATGGCCGGCAGGCGCCTGCCTTGCGGCCGAAATCGCGCATCTTCGCCAGCTTCATCGGCACCGTTTCATCGCCACAGTAACCGCCATCCAGGGTCAGCGTGGCGCCGTCCGGCGAGAACTTGCCGCTGATGGTGCGCTCCTCGCCTTCGGCCGGCTGTACCGTGAAATACATCATCTTGCCGCGCGGGTCGACGTTGACGTCGCTGGCGACAATCGGCCACGACAGGCCGCCGGCCGTGTATTCGTAAATCACTGTATCGACCTCGGCGAAGCGCTGCAAGGTAATGCGCTGCCCGCCGAACTCGCCGCTTTGCGGATTCACGCACAAATCGGAATACACCACCATGCCATAGCGTGGCACGCCGCTGCGCGGCTCGGTGCGGGCGTTGCTCTTTGGCGCGCCGGCAGCAATGACGGCCCCCGAAACGATCAACAAGGCGCAGGCGACAGCGTAGGTGGTGTTCATGGCAGTAGTGGAAGTATCGACAGTCGTCATTCTAACTTGCCGGCCCGGACGGAGGCCGACAGCTGAAACCCAGGGCACTTCCCTGTATTTAGGGAATTTCCCTCAAAACCAGGGTCTGTCCCCAATGCCGTTAAGTTATCCTGTTTTCGCGCGGGCCGTGTCGGCGGCTGATGAGATCCGGGGTCAGACCCGGCGGGTCTGACCCCAGCCCTTCTCAACCGCCACCACAATTTCAACACCTTAACTTAACGGCATTTGGGTCTGTCCCGGGTTTTTCGGGTATGGCAGAGTCAGGCATTATCGATGCGGGCCGCAGCGGAACAATAAAGAGGAATAAACCATGCATTTCACCAGGATCGACAGTGCGAGAGCTGCCAGAGACGGCGGGATCGACGCCATCGCGGCATTGGACGCCGCCCTGCTCGCAGCCCTTGCGGGATTGCCCGCGGACGAAGCAACGCAGCTGAAGCGGACTGTGGGGGATTTGATGGGCGAGGTAGTTGACCGGCTCGTCAATCCGGCCATCCGCGCATTCCCGGAGCTTGCCATCGAAGAAGACGCCGAGTGGACAGCCATTGCCCGCGAGCGTGCCAGGGGGCGCAGCACCGCGAACGCGTAATCCCTGCTCGCTGCCGCTGCACAAAAACGCAGCGCAAAAAAAACCGGCTGCCGAAGCAGCCGGTTTGTTCAACCAAGCCGAAGCTTAGAAGGAGTGACGCAGGCCGACGTTGAACGCGGAGTCGCCGGTACCGACTTCGGTGTTGCCACCGACGGTGTACGAAGCGCCGTTCTTGTTGTCGATCTTGGCGTACGAAACGTAAGCCGAGGTACGCTTCGACAGGTCGTGCATGTAGCCGATGGCGTACTGGTTTGCATCGCGGTTGAAGGACTCGCGGTCATCCGTGTGGATAGCCGAAGCGATGACCTTGCCCGACATGCCCACAGGCACTTGCACGCCAACCAGGGCGTTGCGGGTGTCCATCGATGCCGTGATCGGTGCCGTCGTGTAGGCGGCAGCGTTTGGCAGCGTGGAGCTGTTCAGGCCTTTGTTGGCGCCGTAGGCAACGAATGCTTTGACGACTTTGAAGTCGTAGTTCACAGCCAGCAGGCTGTTGTGGCCGATGTCGCGCTCAACCGTTGGAACCAGACCGGTCGCAACGTCGTTATTGCGGTTGTTGTAGGCCAGACGGGCATTCAGAGGACCGTTCGAGTACGAAACGGCAGCGGAAACCTGACGGCCAGCCGACGATTCGGACTGCTCGCCGAAGCCGTAGAAGACTTCGCCGGAGAAACCGTTGAAGACCGGGGTCTGGTACACAACAGCGTTGCTGTTACGCAGGTTGGCGCCATTGGCTGGGAACAGGTTCTTTGCGGAACCAGCCAGGCCGGCAGCGAACGGGTCGGCAACTTGTGCCAGCGCGTTGTACCAAGGGGTGTACTGACGACCGATCGTGATCGTGCCGGCGGTTGCCGAACGCAGACCGACGAACGCCTGACGGTTGAACAGCGTGTTGCTCGCGTCCAGCTGGCCGTCGTCGACTTTGTAGCCCGTTTCCAGGGTGAAGATTGCGGACAGGCCGCCACCCAGGTCTTCCGTACCACGGAAGCCGATACGCGATGCGTTGGCGGTGCCGGACGACACTTTGGTGACGTTGCCTGCTTTACCGCCGCGCTCGCTGACGATGCCCGCGTCCACGATACCGTAAATCGTTACATTCGACTGTGCAAAAGCGGCGCTGCTCATTGCGCCCAGAACTGCGACGGAGATTAGAGTTTTTTTCATTACAGGTTCCTTCAGTTGTGTTGCATGCAAAAAAAGAAAAGCAACGGCTTAATTCGGTCTTGCGATACCGAACCAGGCCATGGCTGGTACCGCTTATGGTGAGGGCAAACCCCGATTTGCCACTGTGCCGTCAGACGGCGCTCACTCTTATTGTCGCGGCCGATTCAATCGTGCCGGCTTCGATTCAGTGCGCGAGGCACTGGAGGCGGCACTATACTGATGGTTTGGCAATCCATCAAGTGTAAAGATACTCACAAGCTGGGCCAGGCTTGCGGCCTGATCCTGCATGCTGTGCGACGCGGCGGTTGCTTCTTCCACCAACGCCGCATTCTGCTGCGTTACCGCATCCATCTGGGCAATGGCTTCGTTGACCTGCACGATGCCGGCACTCTGTTGTTGTCCCGCAACAGTAATCTCGCCCATGATGTCGGTTACGCGACGGACACTGACCACCACTTCTTCCATCGTGCTGCCGGCCTGGTTCACCAGTTTCGTGCCTGCTTCGACCTGGTCGACCGAATCGCCGATCAGCTCCTTGATCTCGCGCGCGGCCGATGCCGAACGTTGTGCCAGGTTGCGCACTTCCGACGCCACCACCGCGAACCCGCGGCCCTGCTCCCCTGCACGTGCCGCTTCCACCGCCGCGTTCAACGCGAGGATGTTGGTCTGGAACGCGATGCCGTCGATCACACTGGTGATGTCCGAAATCTTTTTGGCCGATTCGTTGATCGTGCCCATCTTGTCGACCACCTGCGATACCACCTGGCCGCCCTGCTCCGCAATCGACGACGCATTGAGCGCCAGCTGGTTGGCCTGACGCGCACTGTCCGAGTTGTGGCGGACGGTCGTCGTCAGTTCTTCCATCGACGCGGCGGTTTCTTCCAGCGAGCTGGCCTGCGACTCGGTACGGCCCGACAGATCCAGGTTGCCTGCCACCACTTGCTGCGCCGCGCTGGCGATCGTGTCGGTTGCGTGGCGGACCTGGCCGACGATGTTGGCCAGGCTGTCGCGCATCGATTTCATCGCGAACAGCAGGCTGGTCTTGTCGCCTGGACGGGTCACGACGTCCACATTGAGTTCGCCAGCGGCGATCTTGTTCGCCAGTTTCACTGCGTACTGCGGTTCGCCGCCAAGGGTATTGACAAGCCAGCGCGTGATCAGCAGCGCACCCAGTGCACCAAGGACGACACTGATCACCAGCAGGCTGAAGATCCATGCGCGGGAAGTATTGTATACCTGATCACCAAAATCTGCTGCGCGCTTGCCACCTTCGTCGTACACCTTGACCAGTTTGTCCACTTCGCCGCGCAGGGCGACGATCAGTTTGTTCGATTCGCCGCGGATGAGCTGCTTGGCCAGGACGCTGTCGCCGGCACGCACGGCGGCGCGCAGCTTCGCGTCTTCCGCCATGTAGCGGTCCCACATGGACAGGAAATTGTCGTACATCTCGCGCTCTTCCGGCGTCTTGATCAGCTTGACGTAATCGTCCTGCATCTTCTTCAGGTCGACCAGATCGTTGGCGATGACCTTGTCGTACTTGTCCAGTTCCGACACCTGGTCGGAGATGATGTATTGCAGCTCCCGCGTACGCACGCGGGCGATCTGGGCCTTGATGTCTTGGATCACCCGCAGGGCTGGCATCCAGCGCGTCGACAGGGCATCGGTTGTTTCGTTCACCTTCGAGAGCTGATTGATGGAGAACAGGCCGACGAATGCCGTCAGCAGCAGGACGGCCGCAAATGCCAGTCCAAGTTTGGTGGAGAGCTTGCGCTCGGAGAGCCACTTCATGTGATTTCCTCGGGAATTGAAAGTTCAGGCGGAGATATTGCCGTGCGGCAAAAATTCTATCGCATTGTAACGATCAGTGCTCTGAACTACGAGCAGAACCGGTCATGTTCGACACATCTGTCGTTTTTCGGGCTGAGCATTTTTTCACGTTAGCCCTACGGGCAAGCTGTGTTGCATTTTGCAAGTATCCCTGTCATGAAAGGCTTCCTGCGGTGATTGCTTTAGGAATGAATGAACTACGGCCAAATCCCAATTTGCTGCAACGCAACAAATTATTCTTGAAAGTAACGTCGAACCGGTTCAGAATGTGGCTTTTATTGCCGCAAGGCAATTCATGCAAAGGACCCAGATCATGTTCTCAACCATCGAGCAGAGCGGCAACATCGCTGTTGTCAAAACCAACTTCACCTGGGGTGAGGACCTAGCCAAAGTCATCGCCATCATTGAAGCCCACTTCGAGGACTTCAACGGTAACGGCTTCTATCCGCACCCGGATGAAGAAGCGTTGCAACAGCAGTTGCTGTCCGTGCCGACCTTGCGCAACTTCGCCGAACAGCTTGCCGAGCGCAAGTCGCGCGGCCTGGCCATTACGGACCTGGGCCTGGCCGGCCTGTCCGAGCCGCACCGCAACGCCGTGCTGTACGCCATCGCACTGACGCAGGGCTTCCCGACCTCGACCGACCAGCGTACGCACCGCGTGGCATGGGACGTGCGTGCACGCCAGGGTGTGCAATCGGAATTCGTCACCTTCTCCGAACGCACCGGCAATGCCGATATGCATACCGACTCGTCGTTCTATCCGATGCCGGAAGAGCAATTCCTGCTGTACGTGGTGGCATCGGCCCGTTGCAACGGCGGCGAATCGCTGCTCATCGATGTGGAAGACATCGTCAAGGAACTGCAGCGTACCGAGGAAGGCCGCGCCGCCTACGCGCTGCTGCGCCACACTGAAGTTCCGTTCCGCGTGCCATCCGTCTACGCCGCCCAGGACGAGCAGATTGAGTTATTCTACGCTCCGGTCTTCCAGGAAGACGGCCTGGCGATGCGCTGGCGCTACGATTCGATTGAAAAAGGACTTGCGGCGCGCCCCGATCTGGCCACACCGGAACTGGTAGCGGCCCTGCGCCTGCTGAATGGCATCGTCGAAGAGCACGCTCCGCGCTTCATTCGTCAGCTGCCCGATGACACGCTGCTGTGGGCCGACAACCACCGCACGCTGCATGGCCGCGCGATGTACACGGATCCGGGCCGTCACCTGATCCGCATCCGCGTCTCCAGCACCCCGAACGCGCGCCGCGTGGGCCCGTCCGGCATTTCGGCCGACTGATTCACGCACGCCCTCTCGCATCTCTGTATATATATAAGTAGAAATACCAATGCTAGCTTCGATCATCCCGGTCTTCGCGATCATTCTGCTGGGCGTGGCCATCCGCCGCTTTGGCTGGATGCCGGCGGATTTCTTCCCTTCCGTCGAGAAGTTTTCGTACAACATCGCTTTCCCCGCCATGCTGTTTGCGGGCACGGCACGCCTGAGTTTCCATGGCAGCCAGGTCGGCGAGCTGGCGTTGGCGACATTGTTGCCGACCTTCCTCATCGTGGCGCTGACGTTGGCGTCGCTGCTGCTGTGGCCGGCGCTGCCGGGCGCCAGCCGCTCGTCCGTCATGCAGGGCGCGATGCGTCCGAACACGTATTTCGGGCTGGCCGTGGCCGGCCTGTTCTTCGAGCCGAAGACGGCGTCGCTCGTGATGCTGTCGCTGGCGCTGTGCCTGCCGGTCGTCAATGCGTTGTCCGTGATCGCGCTGGCGTGGTGGAGTGGCAACAAGCCGAACTTCGTCACCGTCGGCAAGACGCTGGCGCGCAATCCCATTATCCTGGCCACCCTGGCCGGCGTACTGGTCAGCCTGTCCGGCCTGACGTTGCCGGGCGAGCTGATGAATACGCTGGACATCCTCGGCAAATCGGCCACCGCGCTGGGCCTGTTGTGCGTCGGTGGCGGCCTCGTGTTTTCGCTGGAAGGCGTCCGTCCGGGTGCGCTGACGCTCACGTCGGTACTGAAACTGCTGGTGATGCCGCTGCTGGCTGCCCAGGTCTGCCTCGTGTTTGCCGTGTCGCCGCAAGTGGCGCTGGCCGCCTGCTTCTACTGTGCGCTGCCGACGGCTCCGAACGCCTATATCATGGCCAAGCAGCTGGGCGGCGACAGCCGTCTGATGGCGTCGCTGATCACCCTGCAGACGCTGCTGGCCCTCGTCACGGTTCCCCTGTCCCGGCAGTTCATGCCGTGGCTGAGCGCCTGAGCGCACCCGTGGGGCGAGCCAGCGCACAACTGTTACAACCAGGGGGTTGCGAATACGCTATCGGGGTAGAATGCTCGCCTGATAAAGGAACGTGCCCCAGATGAACTCCACCGACCTGGCCTTGCCAGCCCCGTGCACGATCAGCGACGTCGAACGCGATACCGGCGTGGCGAAGGAAACCTTGCGCGTCTGGGAGCGCCGTTACGACTTTCCCCAGCCGCAGCGCGATACGTTCGGCGAGCGGCTGTATCCGTTCGAGCAGGTGCAGAAGCTGCGGCTGGTCAAGCGCCTGATCGACCTGGGTTTCCGGCCCGGCAAGGTGATCGGGCAATCCACCCAGGCGCTGCACGTGCTGGCCGAGCAGGCTGCCAGCAATGCCCGGCCGCGCGTTCCCGCGGGCGATCTGCAGCCTTATGTCGAGCTGTGCCGCAGCCACCAGGCCGATGCGCTGCGCCGCAAGCTGTCGCAAAGCCTGATGGTCATGGGCCTGCGCAACTTCGTGCTGGACCTGATGGCACCGCTGACCACGATGGTCGGCGATGCGTGGGCCTGCGGCGACATCGCCATCTACGAAGAACACCTGTTCACGGAAGCGCTGCAAACCGTTATCCGCAGCGCGATTTTCTCGATGCCGCAGCCCGAGCACGGCACGGCGTCCCAGCCGCGCATCCTGCTGACGACGACGCCACAGGAAAAACACGGCCTCGGCCTGCTGATGGCCGAAGCGCTGATGGCCGCAGAGGGCGCCCACTGCCTGGCGCTGGGCACGCAGACGCCGCTGCCGGACATCGTGGAAGCCGCCAGCCGTCACCGCTGCGACATGGTGGCGCTGTCGTTTTCCAGCACAATGAACCCGCGCCACGTGCTGGACGCTCTCAAGGAGCTGCGCACGCGCCTGCCCCAGGACATCGCCATCTGGGCCGGCGGCGCCAACCCCGCACTGCGCCGCCGCGCGCCCGCCTTTGTGACGGTGTTGACGCTGCAGGAACTGGGTCCGGCCCTGGCCGGCTGGCGTCAGCGCGCCATGCACGATCTTGCCACGCTCGCCTGATGGCGCAGCTCGGGATTGCGCCGTCGAAAACGTTGTCAACCGTACAGCAGGGTTGACGCGGGCGCTCTGGTAAAATAGCCGGTGATCCCGGCCCCATGGCCGCCGCGCCACCTACCGCACACAATGTTCAGCTTCTTCAAGAAAAAACCTGTCACGCCGGACGTTCCAGCCCCATCGGTGCCGGCCCCCGCCATCCCCGAGAGCGCACCCGCGATTGCGCCCGAACCTGCGTCCATTCCGGACAGTTCTCTGCTTGACTTCGACATGGAAACGGCAGCCCGGCCCGAGCCGAAGGGGTCGTGGATGAGCCGCCTGAAGGCAGGCCTGTCGAAGACGTCCGCCAACCTGTCCGTCCTGTTTGTCGGTGCGCGCATCGACGACGACCTGTACGACGAACTGGAAGCGGCGCTGCTGATGTCGGACGCCGGCATGGACGCCACGACCTACCTGCTCGACGCCCTGAAGCGCAAAGTCAAGGAAGACAAGCTGCTGGACGCTGCCGCCGTCAAGGGCGCGCTGAAGGAGCTGATGACCGACCTGCTGCGCCCGCTGGAGAAGTCGTTCGAGCTGGGCCGGCACCAGCCCACCGTGATGATGATTTCCGGCGTCAATGGCGCCGGAAAGACGACAACCATCGGCAAACTCGCCAAGCACATGCAGGCACACGGCCAGTCCGTGCTGCTGGCCGCCGGCGACACGTTCCGTGCCGCCGCCCGCGAACAGCTGATGGTGTGGGGCCAGCGCAACAACGTGACAGTCGTGTCGCAGGAGTCGGGCGACCCGGCCGCCGTGTCGTTCGACGCCGTCCAGTCCGGCAAGGCCAAGGGCACCAACGTCGTGATGATCGATACGGCCGGGCGCCTGCCGACGCAGCTGCACTTGATGGAAGAGCTGAAGAAGATCAAGCGTGTCATCGGCAAGGGCATGGACGGCGCGCCCCATGAAACGCTACTCGTTATCGACGGCAACACGGGCCAGAATGCGCTGGCGCAGGTCAAGGCGTTCGACGACGCGCTGGCGCTGACGGGCCTGATCATTACCAAGCTGGACGGTACGGCCAAGGGCGGCGTCATTGCCGCGATCGCGCGCGTGCGCCCGGTGCCCGTCTATTTCATCGGGATCGGCGAAAAAATCGAGGACCTGCAGCCGTTCAATGCGGCCGAGTTCGTCGAAGCACTGCTCGGTTAAGTGGCGATACCGCGATGATCGAATTCCAGAACGTTTCCAAGACGTATGCCGGCGATGCGCTCGCGCTGCGCGGCGTCACATTGACCATTGCCAAGGGCGAACTGGTGTATCTGGCCGGCCCGTCCGGCGCCGGCAAGTCCACGCTGCTGAAGATGATTGCCGCGATGGAGCGTCCCAGCTCGGGCAAGGTCACGGTCAACGGCACCGATATCGGCAAGCTGAAGGCGGCCGGCATTCCGTTCCTGCGCCGTAATCTCGGCCTGATTTTCCAGCAGCAGCGGCTGCTGACGGACCGTTCCGTGCTGGACAACGTCATGATGCCCATGCTGGTAGCGGGCCTGTCCCGCGCCGAGGCGGAGGAACGCGCCCGCGCCGCGCTCGAGAAGGTGGGCCTGCTGGCGCGCGCGAATGCGCAGCCGCTGGCGCTCTCGGGCGGCGAGCAGCAGCGCGTGTCGATTGCCCGCGCCATCGTCAACCGTCCGCAGATCATCCTGGCCGACGAACCGACGGCCAACCTCGACCGTGCCAGCGCGAACAAGGTGTTCGATGCACTGCGTGCGTTCAACAACGTGGGCGTGACGTGCGTCATCTCCACCCACGACGACCTCGTGCTGGAGAGTGGTGCCCGCGTCATCCGTCTGGCGCAAGGCGAACTGCAGGCGGAGGCGGCATGAGCGTGTGGCTGCGTCAACATGGTTTCGCGCTGGGCTCCGCGCTGGTACACCTGCGCCGCGCGCCCGGCAGTTTCCTGTTCAATATCCTGGTGGTCGCCATTGCGCTGGCCCTGCCCTTTGCCGGCCTGACGGTACTGGACAATGTACGGCCGATGTCGGAACAGCTCTCGGTCGACCCGGAACTGTCCGTCTTCCTGAAACAAGACCTGCCACGCGAGCATGCGCAAGGCATGGCCGGCTCGCTGCGGGCCGTCGCAAAGGACGCCCGCATCGTCTTCGTGCCGCGCGAAAACGCGCTGGCGGAGCTGCAGAACAAGAACGGGCTGGCTGGGGTGATCGACACGCTGGGCGACAATCCCCTGCCGGACAGTTATGTCGTGAAGCTGAACGCATTCCAGAGTGCCGCCCAAAGCGCACACGTGGACGAAGTGGCGGAGCAGTTGCGGGAGATCCCTGGCGTCGAGTCCGTGCAGGTCGATTCCGCCTGGGTGAAGCGGCTGGCCGCGCTGCTGGGCATACTACGCATGGGTCTGCTGCTGCTGGCCGCCACCCTGGGCACCGTCGTCATCGCCGTGGTCTTCAACACGATCCGGTTGCAGGTACTGACGCAGCGTGAGGAGATCCTGGTGCTGCGTCTGATCGGCGCCACCAGCACGTATATCCAGCGCCCTTTCTATTACACGGGTGCGCTGCTGGGCCTGTTTGCCGGCGCCGTGGCGCTGGGTGCCGTTGCGCTGTCGCTGCGGCCGCTGAACACGGCGATTGCCGAGTTTGCCCGGCTGTATGCATCCGAATTCCAGCTGTCGCCGCTGGATCCGCTGGCCATGGCCCTCCTCCTGGCGCTGTCGGCCGGCCTGGGCCTGGTGGGCGCCGCGCTGTCCGTGCGACGTCAGCTGGCGCGGCTGTCGTGATGGCGGGCACCGGCGGCCAGTGCCTGTCTGGTTACTGCCGGTATCTCGACGGTGGGCCTTCCTGTTCCGGTGTCGGAACGCTCCGACATTGCCCCTGGAATGACCTTCAGCCTTGTCCGGGTGCCCGCGCAAGCGTGCGTTCACGCACAGAGCGCAGCTTTCCACGCACGCTAACCTGACCTTTCTGCTTGATTTGCCACAAAAGATGGCCAAAACGAGCAGTTTTTATTTAGTTCCTTCCATCCTGCGTTTCCCCGGCCACTAATCTCCGATAGCACAGGGCTATCGAAGTGATAAAAATGCCGAGATTGGCACTCACAAGACGAGAGTGCTAATATATGTTCAAACGCAACGCTGGAACTGCTAGGAGGCGTCGGAAAATGGTTAAGACGACTTTAAGTTCCACGCTGCATGCTGTATGCCATGACAGTGCCCTCTGCAATCCCGCACGGCCTATTGCACCAAAATACAAGCGAGGAATACCAATGAACACGATGTCCGCACCTACCGCCCTGGTTCCAGCCGGCACAAGTGCTCTGAACCTCGGTTTCAGCGGCAACCTGGGAAACCTGGACGCCTACATTTCCGCCGTCAACCGCCTGCCAATGCTGACGCACGACGAAGAAGTCCAGCTGGGCCGTCGCCTCAAGGATAACAACGACCTGAAGGCCGCCGAAAAGCTCGTCCTGTCGCACTTGCGCCTGGTGGTCTCGATCGCCCGTGGCTACCTGGGCTATGGCCTGCCGCACGCCGACCTGATCCAGGAAGGCAATATCGGCCTGATGAAGGCAGTCAAGCGCTTCGACCCGGACCAGGGCGTCCGGCTCGTGTCGTACGCGATGCACTGGATCAAGGCAGAGATGCATGAGTACATCCTGAAAAACTGGCGCCTCGTCAAAGTGGCAACCACGAAGGCTCAGCGCAAGCTGTTCTTCAACCTGCGCAGCCACAAGACGGGCCTGGATGCGATGACGCCGGGCCAGATCGACCAGCTGGCCAAGCTGCTGGACGTCAAGCGCGAGGAAGTGATCGAGATGGAAACCCGCCTGTCGGGCCGGGACATCGCACTGGAATCGCCGACGGACGACGAGGACGACAAGTTTGCCCCGATCGCCTACCTCTCGTCCGACCAGACGGAGCCGACCAAGGTGCTGGAAGCGGAACAGGTCACGCGCCTGCAGTCCGAAGGCCTGGAAACGGCGCTGGCCAAGCTCGATCCACGCTCGCGCCGCATCGTCGAATCGCGCTGGCTGGCCAACGACGACGGTTCGGGCGCGACGTTGCACACGCTGGCAGAAGAGTTCGGCGTCTCGGCCGAGCGCATCCGCCAGATCGAGTCGGCCGCGCTGAAGAAAATGAAGGGCTCGCTGGCCGCTTACGTCTAAGCGTACCCGGCACCACGAAAACCGGGCGCCTGCCCGGTTTTTTATTGCCCAAAAACCGGTGACAGGCTCCGATTTCGAAAAACCGGTGACAGGCTCCGATTTCGCACCGCCGGCCTGCGGCCCGGACCCGCCCCGAGAAAACCGGAGCCTGTCACCGGTTTTCTCGGGTTGCCTACTGTGGCGTGCGTGGTACCCAGCGCCCTCCTGGAAAACAACTGGTGACTGTCACCGGTGTTTTTCTTCGATAGCCTGCTGGAGAGATTTCGGGCAATATTTCAGACGAGAACACTCTGCCGTGCGGCATCGATGATGTTTTTTCGATAAGATCGTCCCTCAGCCAACGCGCATGGAGGATGCATGCAACGAAAACTCGTCACCGCCGCCGGTGCCGCACTGATACTCGGCATCGTTGCCGCCTGCGGCGTCACCACGGCCAACGAACAGCGGGAGGGCGCGATGGTGGAGCGTAAATCGGATGCACCGGCGCGCACCAGCGCCAGCTATGCGCTGGGCCAGGGCGCAGCCGTTACCCTCGGCCCGGGTACGACACTCAAGCTCGAGCGAGTCAACGACAGCCGCTGCAAGAAAGGCGCCGTGTGCGTCTGGGCGGGCTACATCAGCTATACGTTCAAGCTGACCCATCCCGCCGGCAGCCGTGAATTCCTCCTGGCCGAGAACATGCCGAACGCCAGCCCCACCGCCACCCACGACGGCCTGACGTTTGCGCTGGAAAGCCTGGAACCGCCCGAGCCACCCGAGCTGCACGCCACGGCAATGCCCGACTACCGCATCAACGTCCGCGTCACCATCGCCCAGCCTAACTGATACCGCCATGCACATTCGCCTTGCCCTCTGCACCATCGTCCTCACGATCACGACCACCGCGCAGGGCAAGACGCCTGTCGCTACCGGCACCGGCGGCGCCGTCGCCACCATCAGCGAGCAGGCGTCGCAGTCGGCGCTGGCCATCCTCAACCGGGGCGGCAACGCCATCGATGCCGCCGTGGCGGCCGCCGCGACGCTGGGCGTGACGGACCCGTTCAGCTGCGGCATCGGTGGCGGCGGCTTCCTGGTGGTCTATCTCGCCAAGGACAAGCGCGTTGTAACGATCGACCACCGCGAGACGGCACCGGCGTCTTACACGCCGGCCGTGTTCATGGCCGACGGCAAGGAGCTCGACTTCGATAGCGTCGTCGCCAGCGGCCTCTCTGTCGGCGTGCCCGGCACGGTGCGCGGCTGGCATGAGGCGCTGCAGCGCTACGGCACGATGTCGTTCGCGCAGGTACTGGCCCCGGCCATCGACGTGGCGAACAAGGGTTTCACCGTCAACGACAACTTCAGCCACCTCGTCGCGGAAAACACGGCAAAGTTCCGCAAGTTCCCGGCCACCGCCGCGCTGTATCTGCGCGACGGCAAGCCCCTCCCCGCCGGCACGCTGCTGCGCAACCCGGACCTGGCGAAAACGTACGGCATTCTGTCCAAGGGCGGCGTCAAGGCGTTCTACGAAGGGCCCATCGCCCACGCCGTCGTCGACGCCGTCAACCGCCCGCCTGTCGCGGCGGGCGTCAACGTCCGCGCCGGCAAGATGACGCTGGCCGACCTGGCAAACTACGAAGCGCGCCTGCGCCAGCCCTTGCACAGCACCTATCGGGGCTACGACCTGTACGGCATGGCACTGCCAGGCAGCGGCGCCGTCGCCATCGGCGAGGCACTGAACATCCTGGAAGGCTACGACCTGGGCAAGCTGCCGCGCGCGCAGGCAGAGCACCTGTACCTGGAAGCGAGCCGGCTGGCCTTCGCCGACCGCAACGCCTACCTGGCGGACCCGGAATACGTCGACGCGCCTGTCGCCGGCCTGCTCAGCAAGGAGTTCGCCGCCCGCCGCCGCGCGTTGATCGACGGGCGGCGCGCACCGGCGGCCCCGGTCGCGGCAGGCGATCCGTATGCGTTCCAGAACGACACCAGCGTGCCGCTGCGCCCCGCGCCGGTGCCCCTGCAAAAGGAAAGTGCCCATACGACGCACCTGACGGTGTCGGACAAGGACGGCAATGTTGTCGCCTACACGTTCACCATCGAGTCGTGGGGCGGCAGCGGCATCACGGTGCCGGGCCACGGCTTCCTGCTCAATAACGAGCTGACGGATTTCGATTTTTCCGGCCCGGCGCCGAACGTGCCGGAAGCGGGCAAGCGCCCGCGCAGCAGCATGGCGCCAACAATCGCGCTGCGCAACGGCAAGCCGGCCTTCACGGTAGGCAGCCCGGGCGGCGCGACGATCATCACGACGGTATTGCAGACGATCGTCAATTACGTCGACTTCGGCATGCCGATGGACGAAGCCATCGCGGCGCCGCGGCTGTCGCAACGCAACGGAGCCATGACGGACGTCGAGCCTGGCTTTGCGGATACCGCGCAGGCAAAGGCGCTGGCAGCGTACGGCCATCGCTGGAGCCCGCAGCCCGAGGAAATCGGCGCGGCCAACGCCATTGTCTTCAACCCGGACGGCACCGTGACGGCAGTCAGCGAAAAGCACCGCCACGGCATCGGCAGCGCTTTGGTGCAGCGCCGCGGGCACTGACGATCCGAAGTTCCGGCTATGGCAGCCAGCGCCTGAACGGCGCCTGGTCCTGCCCTGACTCGATGTACCACTTCTTGCGCACCGTGTCGAAGTTCGCGCCCAGCGCGCGCACTTCCTCGCGGTCTTCGTAGCGGGCCGTCAGGTAGGTGCGGTACGTGCGCTCCTGTTCGACCTTATCCTCCAGCTGGCGCAGCGCCTGGTCCGCTTTCGGCGCCACCGTCGCGATCTGCATCTGGCGCAGGAAGCTGCTACGCCGCTCCGGCTGCGTGGGCGAGATCAGCGTCAGCCGCGCCACCGTGCGGCTCACGCCTACGTAAAACAGGTTACGCTCCGTCTTCGCCGGCATCAGCGAATTCGGAAATTCGTTCACTTCCAGGTACGGCATGATGACGTGGCCGAACTCCTTGCCCTTCACGTCCGCCACGCAATCGAGATGGATGAAATCCTTCTCGCGCTTGCGGCTGGCGAACACCTCGGCCGCATTGATCTTCTTCCAGAACGCCGCCAGGTCAAGGCCGGACGAGCGGGCCATCGCGACAAAGCCGTCGACCGAGCGCGCCACCACGGACGCGGCATACGGATTGACGTACACGCGCTTCGCCACCGCCGCCAGATCCATGCGCGTGCATACCTCGCTCAGCACGTCGCCCGCAGGGCTGTCGGCCGGCACCTGCAGCAGGTAGCGCATCACGTCCGCGAACGCCGTGGCGGCGTCGGCCAGTGCGTTGCCGCCCAGGTGGCCCTGGAAGAAACCCGTCAGCAGCGACGGCTCCTTGGCGATATCGTGCTTGACCTTCTCGAAGTTCGCCGCCGTCTCCATGCCGGCGAAGACCGCCAGGGCCTCGACGACGGCGGTGCGCACTTCATACGACGGCACGGCCTTCAGGTCGTTCAGGCAGATCGCCAGCACGCCGCGCAGGAACAGGATTTCCTCGCGCTGCATATAACCCTTCATCACGGGAGTGCGGTAGGCGATGCCCGCCTCGATCAGCGCATTCTCCAGTGCCACGGACTGGTGCCGGTCGCGCATTAGCACCGCGCAATCTTCCAGCTTGTGCTTGTCCTTTTTCCACTGCCGGATCGCCTCGACCACCTGGGCCGCGCAATCGGACGCCTCGTCGTAATGCAGCTGGCGGATCTCCGTGTGGTCCGGCGCGCCCGACGTGCCGTTGTTGCCCATCAGCTGCGTGATCGCCAGGGTCAGATGCGGGCCGTGGCGGTACGTCGTCGTCAGCGGATAGGTTTTCAGTGCCGGGAACGCGTGGCGGAAGCGGAAGCCGAGGTAGTCGTGGCTGGCGCCCAGCTGGTCGTGGATGACCTGATGCTTGTCGCCCACGCCCGTGAAGAACGCGCCGGTGGAGCGGACCAGCGCTTCGACGATGACGAAGCTGGCTTCGTTCATGTCGTGCAGCTCGTCGCAGACGATCACGCGGTAGCGCGGGAACGTGTCGGCACACCCCGGCTCGCGCTGCAGCCAGCGCGCCAGATCGTAGGTGGGATCGAACGCCGTGCGGAACAGCGCCCGCTCCTCGCCGTCCAGCCGCGCCGTTTCGTACGACTGCGCCACCAGGTAGTCCGTCAGCGGCACGCCCGCCACCTCGGCCGCTTCGACCGGATCGTCGTCGTACTCGCCGTGCAGCGCCATGCGCGCCTTCAGCCGCAACAGCGTGTCGAGAAAACCTGAGACGGCGATATCGGACTTGCGCAGGTCGAGAGCGTCGTACCTTCCCACGTAGCGGTCCGCCACGGCATCGATGGCATCGCAGACATGGGTCTTCAGCTTGCGCGGCTGCTGCGTCAGGCGTAGCGGTTCGCCCTCGACCTGCCCCAGCGTACGCATCGCCAGGTCCTCGATGGTCAGGATGTCCAGCCCGTTGACCGTCTCCCACGGCACGCCGATATCGAGCAGGCGCTGACGCAGCACGTCGCGCGCTTCCGGCGTGAACGCCAGCGCCAGGATGCGCGCCGGCTCCACATTGCGCGCGAGCGACTCGGCGATGCGCAGCGCCAGCGTCGTCGTCTTGGCCGCACCGGCATTGGCCTCGCCCAGCACGACGGGCTGCGTGGCCGTCTGCAGGTCGGTCTGCTCCGCGGTCGGGTGGATGCGGCTCGGGGTGAAGTACGCGGCCATGGTTTCTCTCTGCTGTTCGGCGATACGTGAAGCGCGCCATGGTAGCAGGTCTGCGGGTGCGGCCTGCGGCGCCGGGACCTTCCGGTGGCCGGAAAAATCCGGAACGGTCCCGGAAAGGTCCGGGCAACGCTACGCCGAAAATGGAGCCTGTCACCGGTTTTAAGCCTGCCACCGGTTTTGCTCGGGCAGTGGTCGTGCTGTACGGCAGAGCTGCTGCGCTGGCGCTATCACCATTTCCGATATACAATGCGAATCATTCTCATTTGCGTTAATTAATAACATAAGGAAGACCATGTCGCCCCATCGCACCGCCCTGACGCCCCTCGCTCTTGCCGCCGCCCTGCTGTGCGGTGGCGCCTACGCCGCGCCCGACGGGCCGGCGGTCGACGCAGCGGAAGCGCCGATCCAGACGGTGGTCGTCAAGGGCGAAAACACGGGCGGCTACACGGCGCGCAGCAGCGCTTCCTCGGCGCGCCTGGACCTGTCGCTGCGCGAGACGCCGCAGTCGGTCTCCGTCGTCACCCGCCAGCAGATGGACGACTTCCGCCTGAACTCCGCCAGCGACGTGCTGGCCAACACCACGGGCGTCACGGTCGAGAAGGTCGAGTCGGACCGTACCTACTACACGGCGCGCGGCTTCGACATCACCAATTTCCAGTATGACGGCGTGGGCATTCCCTTCGTCTTCGGCAACGTCTATGGCGAACTCGATACGGTGCTGTACGAGCGCATCGACGTCGTGCGCGGCGCGAACGGCCTGATGTCCGGCACGGGCAATCCGTCGGCCACCGTCAACTTCATCCGTAAGCGCCCGACCGCAATGACGCAGGCGTCGGTCGCCGTCACGGCGGGATCGTGGGACAAGCGCCGCGTCGAGGCGGACGTCTCCGGCGCGCTGAACGAGGCGCGCACGCTGACGGGCCGCCTGGTGGCAGCCTACGACGAAGGCGACTCCTATCTGGATCGCTACTCGACCAAGCGCAAAGTGCTGTCCGGCGTGCTGGAAGCGAAGCTGTCGAACGCCACGACGCTGACGGCCGGCCATACCGCGCAGATCGGCACGTCGAAGGGCAATATGTGGGGCGCGCTGCCGCTGTACTACACTGATCTGTCGCCGGTGGACCTGGACGTCGGCGCCAACACGGCGGCCGACTGGACCCGCAACCGCAACGAGCACCAGCGCAGCTTCGTCGAACTGACGCACCAGTTCGAGAACGGCTGGCGCGCGCAGGCCACGCTGTCGCACAACACGTTCAAGAACCGCAGCAAGATGCTGTATGTGTACGGCACGCCGGACCGCCAGACGGGCCTGGGCCTGTTCGCCTATCCGTCGCGCTACGATGCCGACAACAAGCAGACGCTGTTCGACGCATCCGCCACCGGCCAGTTCAACCTGGGCGGGCGCCAGCACGAGCTGACATTCGGCGCCAACTGGTCGAAGTCCACGCTTGACGACATCTCGCACTACGGCCAGGGCATCGGCAATCCGATGCCGTCGCTGAACGGCTGGGACGGCAGCTACGCGGAACCGACGTTCGACGCACGCATCGACGGCAGCTCGTATGAGGACAAGCGCAAATCCGCCTTCATCGCGGCGCGCTTCAACCTGACCGACCCGATGAAACTGGTCACCGGGATCTCGACGACCAAGGCGGACAGCGACGGCATCCAGTACGGCGTGGCCCACTACAAGTCGGCCAGCAAGAGCACGCCGTACGTGGGCCTGACCTACGACCTGACGCCGAACGTGACGGCCTACGGCAGCTACACGACGATCTTCAACCCGCAAAGCGAGACGGACTTCGACGGCGCGACCCTCGATCCGATGGAAGGCAGGACGGCGGAACTGGGCCTGAAGAGCGAATGGTTCGGTGGCAAACTGAACGCCTCCGGCGCGCTGTTCAAGACGCGCCAGGACAACACGGCCGAACAGCTGGGCAACGTCGGGACGCGGGCCTATTACCACGGCATCGACGCGGAATCGAAAGGCATCGAGCTGGACCTGTCCGGCGAACTGGCACGCGGCCTGCAAGCCAGTGCCGGCTTCACGGTGCTGTCGCTGGAAGACCCGGCCGGCCAGGTCGTCAAGACCTACCTGCCGCGCCGCACGCTGCGCCTGTCGACGACGTACAAGGTGCCTGCCCTGCCGGCGCTGACGGTGGGCGCCACCGCCAACTGGCAGGACGACACGTACCGCAACGAGGCCGGCGGCGCCGTGATCCGCCAGGCGTCCTACGCCGTCGTCGGCCTGATGGCGCGCTACGACATCAACCGTCAGCTGAGCATTGCCGCCAACGTCAACAACGTGGCCGACAAGAAGTACCTCACCAGCTTGTACTGGAGCCAGGCGTACTACGCCGCGCCGCGCAACGCCAGCGTGACGCTGAACTGGAAATACTAAGTACCAAGCCGAACCTCTAGCCGTTGACGACGCGGCTGTCCGCGGGCGCCTGCGCGCGCTCGTGCATGCCGTAGTCGCGCACCACGCCAGCAATGCGCAGCCGGTAGTCGGCAAACAGCGCGCGGCCGTTATCGTCACGGCCCCGCCCTGCCGCCTGCGCCGCGCGGTGCGCCTCCAGCGCGCGCCACTGCGCGATTGCCGCCTCGTCGCGGAAGAACGACAGCGACAGCAGCTTGGCCGGGTCGGCCAAGCTCTGGAAGCGCTCGATGGAGATGAAACCGTCGATCTCCTCCAGCAGCGGCCGCAGCGCCGCGGCAATGTCCAGATAACGCTGGCGCCGGTCCGGGTGCGGTATCACTTCAAAGATCACGGCAATCATTTCACTTCCCTTTCCGTAAACACCGCCAGCCGCGCGTTGGGCGAGGCAAGGTAGTGCCAGTCCACGTCCGGCAGCGCGCCGAGGTGCGACAGCGCCTGCGTGGCGATCGTGCGCGCCAGCGCCTGGCCCGGGCTGGCGTGGCGGCCATGGCCGAACGGGCGGCCGGCCGCCGCCAGCACCAGCAGGATCGTCTGGCCCGCGTCGATGCGCGCGCCGCCGATGTCACCGGCTGCGCCGTGAACGCTGCCGCGCTGGAAGCGCTGCTGGTCGTGGCAGGCGTACCGCGCGCGCCGTTCAAGCCGGGTACGCCCGCCCGGCTGCGCCAGGCCCGCACCTGCTACGGCCATATGGCCGGCGCGTTGGCCGTCGAGCTGCATGAGCATTGCGTGATGCAAGGCTGGCTGACCGATGGCGCGGCGGGCGAGTATGCGTTGACGGCAGCCGGAGAAGAGCGTTTCGCGCGGCTGGGGCTCGACCCGGCGCCGCTGCGCAAACTGCGCCGCCGCTTCGCCTGCCCGTGCCTGGAATGGAGCGAGCGCAAGCCGCACCTGGGTGGCGCGCTCGGCGCGGGCCTGCTGCAACTGGCACTGCGCCAGGGCTGGGTCGAGCAGGACCTCGACAGCCGTGCGCTGGCCGTGCCGACAAAGGGCCAACGCCGGTTGTTGGCTGCTTTCGACATGGTAAGTCCGGCTTAAGAAAATCGCCACAAACTGCGGATTCCTCAACCATACAAATCTCACCGGAGACGCCCATGACCCGCTGGTTTCGCGCCAACAAAGGCTTCGTCGCATTCCTCGTGCTGTTCGGGATCTTCCGCACCGCCGTGGCGGACTGGAACCCGATTCCGTCCGCGTCGATGCGGCCGAACCTGCTGGAAGGCGACGTGGTCTTCGTCAACCGCCTGGCCTATGACGCCAAGATTCCGCTGACGAACGTGTCGCTGGCACGCCTCGGCGATCCGCAGCGGGGCGACGTCGTCACGTTCTCGTCGCCGAAGGACGGTACGCGCCTGATCAAGCGCATCGCCGCCCTGCCGGGCGACACGATCGAGATGCGCAGCGAACGCCTGCTCATCAACGGCAAGCCGGCCGACTACACGGTGCTGGGCAACGGCATCGAAAAGGTCGAGCCGCTCGGTGAGTTGACGGCGCTGCACCTGAAGGAACGCAGTGGCGACGCCACGTATCGCATCCAGGTGCTGCCGCAGGTGTCGGCGATGCGCGACTTCGGCCCCGTCACCGTGCCCGCCGACCGCTACCTGATGCTCGGGGACAACCGCGACAACAGCGGCGACTCGCGCGTGTTCGGCACCGTGCCGCGCGAGCTGCTGATCGGCCGCGCCGAACGCATCCTCGTCTCCGCGGACATCAAAGGCAACTGGGCCCCGCGCGGGGAACGCATCGGCATGAGCCTGCGCCCGGAGTAACGCCGCTGTTATAGAATCGCCGCATCCCTGTTTCCGGAGGCGGCATGATCGAATTCGACGCGCTGGCCAAGCGCTATGGCGCTTACGAAGCCGTGCACCCGTTGACGCTGACAGTGCGGCGCGGCGAGGTGTTCGGCTTCCTGGGCCCGAACGGCGCGGGCAAGACGACGACCATCCGCATGATGATGGGCATTCTCGTGCCCAGCAGCGGGCGCGTGCTGGTCGACGGTCTCGATTGCCACCGCGACGCGGCGCAGGTCAAGCGTCACGTGGGCTACCTGCCCGACAACCCGATCTTCTACGACTACCTGCGCGGGCGCGAGATCCTGCGCTTCGTCGGCGAGATGCACGGGCTGGCGCGCCCCGCCGCCGCGGTGCGGGCGGACGCCCTGCTGGATGAATTCGGCCTCGACGAAGTGGCCGAGGAATTCGCCGTCAACTATTCGATGGGGATGAAGAAGAAGCTGGGCCTCGCCTGCGCGCTGGTGCACGATCCGGCGGTGCTGATCCTCGATGAACCGATCAACGGCCTTGACCCTCGCGCCGCACGCGACGTGCAGGACCTGCTGATCGGCCGCGCCGCCGCCGGCAAGACCATCTTTGTCTCCACCCACCTGCTCGACATGGCGCAGCGCATGTGCGACCGCGTGGGCATCATCCACCGCGGCAGGCTTGCCGCCACCGGGTCGCTGGACGAGCTGCGCGGCGAAGCCGACGCGTCGCTGGAGGAAGTCTTCCTGAGGATAACCGATCCGGCGGCCGTGCCATGACGCCGCCGTCCGGCGCGCACGCCGTCTGGCTGCTGGTGCGCCTGCGGCTGCTGCGGCTGTGGAACCTGTCCGGCAGCGTGTATGCGCGCAAGCCCAAGCCTGGCAGGAGCCGCGCCGCGACGGGCCGCAAGGGGCGCGGGCGCTGGATCCTGCCCATCGTGATGGCGCTCCTGATGACGGCGGCGTTCACGAGCATGTCGCGCTCCATCTTGCTGAACCTGCACTGCGAGCTGGCGCCCGTCACCGCTTGCGGCGCGCAAACGGCGGCGTACGACGCGCAGGACGTGGCAGTCAACGAACTGATACAGGAGCGCTTCAGTCCTGAGCTGATGCGCGGGCTGACGATGCACGTGGCGCTGCTGTGGCTCGCCAGCCTGCTGGTGCCGCTGGGCAGTCGCGAGCTGGCGCACACGGACTGGGACCTCGAATGGCTCGTCACGTTGCCCGTCCCGCGCGCGACGCTGCTGTGGGCGCGGGTACTGGAACGCACAGTAACCAATGCCACCGGCATGCTGATGCTGTGGCCCACCTGCCTCGTCATCGGCTGGTACGGCGGCCTGCGCTGGTGGGCGATCGCCCCCGCGACGCTGGCCACGCTGGCACTGCTGGCAGCATCAAGCATGCTGCGCACGCTGGCCGACACAGGGCTGCGACTGTCGCTGCCGCCTTCGCAATTGCGCAACCTGCAGGCCGCGGTGTCGGTCGCGGCGATGCCGCTGATTTACCTGACCATTTCGCTGTCCGTACCGGGACAGGGCATTGCGCTGGGCTGGGCCGAAGCCTTTCCCGCCTGGACGCTGTGGACGCCGCCGGGTCTCGTCATCCAGTGCCTCGATGGCGGCGCGCCCTGGCTGGCATTGCTGCTGGCCGCGCAGGTCGTGTTGATCCTGTACGCCGGCATCGCGCTGCTGCAACGCCAGCTGGCCGACGGCGTTGTCGCCACCGGCACGCGCGAAGCGGGCCGGCGCACCGGCGTTGCCGGCACGTTGCGCATCCTGCCCGGCACACCGCTGCAGCGCCGCGAACTGCGCCTGCTGGCACGCGACCGCAACTTCCTCGTGCAAAGCCTGCTGATCCCGGTGATCGTCATCGCCAGCCAGATGTTCTTCACGGGCGCCCTGCGCGACATGGCGCAGCTGGGCAGCGACCCGAAGCTGCTGGCGTCGGTCGCGTTCGGCCTGGGAAGTTATGTGCTGGTGCTGTCGGCCCTGCAGACCGTCAATACGGAAGGCCAGGCGCTGTGGATGCTGTACACCTTCCCGCATACGCTGGCGCGCATGCTGCGCGAGAAGGCGGCGCTGTGGGCCGCGCTGGCGCTGGCCTACCCCGCCGTCGTCTTCGCCGTCGGCATCGCATCGGGCGCCAGCGTCGACTCCCGCCTGCTGGCGCTGATGGCGCAGGTGGCGATCGGCATGCCCGTGTTCGCGCTGATCGCCGTGGCGCTGGGCGTCTGGGCTTGCGACCCGCTGGCGCCGGAACCGCACGCGCGCGTGCGCCCCACGTTCGTCTACCTGTACATGATGCTGGCGAGCCTGTATGGCTACGGGCTGTACACGGATGCGTGGGCCCGCCGGCTGGCAGTCGTCGTGCTGATGGCCGCGCTCGCGGTGGCGTTGTGGCAGAAGGCGCGCGACGAACTGCCGTTCCTGCTCGACCCCACGGCAGCGCCGCCGTCGCGTGTGTCGGCGGCCGACGGCATGCTGGCGGCCGTCGCGTTCTTTGCCTTGCAGGCCGTCGCATTCTTCGCCCTGCACGACGCAGCCGGGCCGCCGGCGTTGCCGGACATGGCGCTGGCGTTTGCCATCGCCGGCGCCGTCGTCTATGCGCTCGTGCGCCTGGTCTACTGGCGTACCGGTGCGAACGGCGTGCCCGTGCTGCTGCACGGCGGCATGGCGGGTACGCTGGGCTGGGGTGCCGCTTGCGCGCTGCCGGCCATTGCCATCGGGCTGGTATGGATGGCGGGACTGCGCCACGCCGGCGTCGCCATTCCGGCTGTCGCCATCGATGGCCGCGTCGCCTGGCTGGTGGCGCTGGCCAGCGTGGCGGCGCCGCTGTTCGAGGAGTTCATATTCCGCGGCCTGATCTTCAACGGCCTGCGCCGCTCGCTGCGCCTGCTGCCGGCACTGGGCGCCAGCGCGGCTGTCTTTGCCGTCATCCACCCGCCGCTGTCGATGCTGCCCGTCTTCGTGCTGGGCGTCTGCGCCGGCTGCGCCTACGAACGGGGCAAGGGCCTGCTGGCACCCATCGTCACGCATGCGCTGTACAACGGGGCCATGATCGCCGTGCAGCTGTGACGCGTACCGTTCAGCGCCGCCAGCCTCGCTCACGCGCTGCCCGTTCGCCGGCCGCGTCCAGCGCAGTGCCGGCGATACGCTCGTCGATCGCTTCCAGCACGGCCGGCGGCATGGCGACGCCGGCCTGGCGGTAAGCCGGCTGCGCGGCCGGAGCCTGTTGCTGCAGCACGGCGACACGCCAGGCATCGCCCTCGCGGCACGCCAGACCGGCAGCCCCGGCCAGCGCAAAACTGCGGCAGTAGTTGCCGTCGCGCGCCTGGAACGTGACGCCGATGCGTACGGACGCGTCGGCCGCGGGACTGCCCGCAAGCTCGCGCGACAGCGCATCGGCGAGCTTTCCCTGGGCCAGCACGCCTCCGGCTGCGGCCACCAGCGACGCGGTGCCGCCATCCTGGCGATAGGCCTGCCAGCCACCGATGCCCACCAGGATACCCACCACCAGCGAAGCGGCCATGCCCCCCCAGCGCCACCAGTCCCCTTGCGCGCGCGTGCCCTGCCCGCTGCGCGCCACGCGCGCCGCCTCCAGCCCGGCGACCTTCGGCTGCACGGCCTGTCGCAACGGTACGGGCACCGGCTCGTCGAGTACGTCCGCAAACGCCGCGAACACGTCGCCGCGCAGCTGGCGGTGGCGCGCGATGGCCTCGGCCACTGCCGGGTCTTCATGCATCGCGCGTTCGACAGCGCTGCGCTCGGGCCCGGCCAGCTCGCCGTCCGCATACGCCATTAACACTTCATCGGAAAACGTCATTTCCCCACCTTCGCCTGATCGGACAATAATCCCTGCAATGCCTCGCGTGCGCGCGCCAGCCGGCTGGTCAGCGTCCCTATCGGGATCTCCAGTACCTCGGCGGCCTCCTTGTACGGCATGCCATCGACCAGCACCAGCGCCACCACGAGGCGATGCTCTTCCGACAACATGCCGATGGCCTTCCGGATCGCCAGTCGCTGCTGGTCCGTGGCGGCCGAATCGTCGCCCACGGTCGCGCCCTCTTCCGCCGGCGCGAAGATGCGGTCGCGCCGCATGCGGCTGCGCACCTCGTCGACCCATGCATTCTTGACAATGCGAAAAATCCAGCTGTCCAGCCGCGTGCCTGGCTCCCACTGCCGCTGGCGCACCAGTGCGCGCTCGACGGCGACCTGCACCAGGTCATCCGCATCCTCGCGATGGTAGGTCAAAGCGCGCGCAAAGCGGCGCATGCGCGGCAGCAGATCGGCAATGTCGGTATCGAGGGTCATTGTGCGTCCAGTACCGGGATAACGCCGCCACGACGACGTTTCTTCCCTGCCAGTGTAAAAAAACTCGGAAATCATTCCTACGAGCAAAACAGTTTATCATTCTCCGATGACCTCTTCCCGCCTGCCATTTGCCGCGCGCGTTACGACAATGCTGCTCCTGTGCGCCAGCACTGCCGGCGCACACGCACAGTTGCGCCTGCCGTCTCTGAACCTGCCGCTGCCGCGGGGTCTCGACCAGGAACTGGTGTCGCACGCGGCCGGACGCCTGCTCGACAGCCGAGTTCCGGGCGACTTGACGGGCACGCGCCTCGATCAGGTCGCGCAGCTGCTGCGGCGCCATGCGGACGTGCTGGAAGCCGACCCGCGTGGCGAACCTGCTGTCCGCCGTGAAATCCTGGCAACCTCGCCGTCGCCCGATGGGCTCGCGCGCGCCGCCGCACTGGGTTTGACTGTGCTGCGCGTGCAGCGGCTGGAGGAACTGGAGCAGAGCATCGTGGTGCTGGCGGTGCCGACGAACGGCGCCACCGCCGTCCTGCTGGCGGCGCTGCGTGCGGCCGACCCGGACGGCACCTACGACTTCAATCACCTGTACAGCGGCTCCGGCGACGCGCCGGCCGTTCCGGCCGGCCCCGCGCGCGGCGGCGCCGTCGGGCTGGTCGACAGCGGAGTCGATACCGCTCACACGGCGCTGTCCGGCGCCAGCGTACGGCGCTGGGGCTGCGACGGGGGGGCGCGGCCGCATCGCCATGGCACTGCGGTGGCCGCGCTGCTGGTGGGGCAGGACGACCGGTTCCGCGGCGCCGCGCCGAAGACGCCGCTGTACGCCGCGGACATCTATTGCGACAGCCCTACCGGCGGCTCGGCAGAACGAATCGGGGCAGCGCTGGCCTGGCTGGCTGGCCAACGCGTCGGCGTCATCAACCTCAGCTTGGTTGGACCGCCAAATGAAGCATTGCGCCGCGTGGTCGCCGCGATGGTGGCCCGCGGTCACCTGCTTGTCGCCGCCGTGGGCAATGACGGACCGGCTGCGCCGCCGCTGTACCCTGCCGCCTACCCCGGCGTGGTCGGCGTCAGTGCCGTCGATCGCAACGGCAGGCCTTTGCCGGAAGCGGCGCGCGGGCCTCAGGTGATGTTCGCCGCGCCCGGCAGCCAGATGGCCAGCGCGGCACCCGGTACGCCGCCCTATCGACAGGTACGCGGCACTTCCTTCGCCGCGCCGCTGGTGGCGGCGCTGCTGGCGCCGCAATTGCCCCATCCCGACGGGGCCGCGGCCAGGGAGGCTGTCGCCCGCCTGGCCCGGCAGGCCTTGCCGGGCCCCGTGCCGGAGCGCGACGCCATCGGTTACGGCATCGTCGGCGCCGAGCTGCGTGTGGATCCCGCCACGCTGCGCTGAAAAATTATTTTCGTTCCGATGGAATAAATGCCGCATGCCCGGCGTTTTCACTGTAACGGCAGCGGACATCGCCGCGCCATTCACAGGAGAATCCATCATGCAAGTCAAAAAAATCGCCGGTCATATCGCCATCATCGTTTCTTGCGCCATCGCGGCCTCCGCCCACGCGCAGCTGCTCGGACGTGGCGCCCCGCTGGGCGGATCGCTGGGGGGCATGATGTCGGGCAGCGGCAGCTTCGCCGGCCGCGGCGGCATCGACATGGTCACGGAACGCGGCGGCATCGGCAGCGTGGCGCCCGCCGGCGCAAGTCACCGCGGCGCCACTGCCAACGGCAATGGCGGTGGCGTTATCACGGGCGCGCTGGCCCGCACAACGCCCCAGCCGACGCCGGCCGCCAGCACCGCATCACCGGCCACGAGCCCGCAGCCGCTGACCGGCTCGTTGAGCAAGCAGGGCGAGCTGGGTGGGAACCTGGATATCGGTGGCGCGCAATCCTCCCCTGCGGCCACGGCGGCGCCGACGAGCCAGTCCGCCGGAGCAACGGGCAACGGCAGCGGCCAGGGAACGGCAACCGCGTCGGTCGACCGAAACAGCCTGGGCGGCATGGCACTTGGTGCCGGCGCCGGGGCACTGGCGGCAGGCGCGGCCACGGCGGCGCCTGCACGCGACGCAGCCCGGTCCCAGGCTGCGTCCACCCGCGACTACGCCGCCGGCAGTGCGGCCACTGCAGCCGGCGCAGGACGCGGCAGCATCGGCACGGCACGTGACGCAGGAGGCAACGCGGCCGGCGCTGCCCAGTCGGCACAGGCGCTGTCGGTCCAGGCGCAGGCCAGCGGCAGCGGCAGCGCGCAGGCTTCCGCCTCGCAGTGACGTAACGCTTCAGTGCCGGCGCAGGCGCGCCCACGCCGCCACCAGCATCAGCATGCCTGCCCCGAGCGCGCTGGTGGCGGCGACCACCGCCACCAGCAGCGCCGCCGGATTGGATGCCTCCAGCAGTTCGGCGCCGACGGCCAGGCTCAACACGACGATGAGCTGCGCCGGCAGCACGAAACGCAGCGCGCGCATGGCGCTGTCGTCGCCGCGCCGGCGCAGCCGGCGCGCCACCATGACCGATGGTCCCCAGACGATGCAGAGGAAAGCGGCGATCAGGATAAGGGCGTGCAGGAGTTTCATGGTGCGGGAGGATACAGCAAAGGTCGCGCGGAACCCCGGTGACAGACACCAGGCGAGAATAGTCGGGGACAAAAAAAAGCGGTGGCCAGTTGCCTGGACCACCGCAAAGGGAAGCGCGCCATGGGGCAGGCGCAGGTGAAACGCTTTACTACAACATCGCTTACACGAACAATGCTTACTACAGCAACTCATGGCCGCCGCGCCGGTACGCGGCGGCGGCGTGCTTTTACAGGTGCTGCGTGATTTGCGGCAGCAGTTCGTCAAACGTGCGGCCGGCGCCGTTCTCGCCGATCGCATGCATCTTCCATTCGCCGTTATGGCGGTACAGCTTGGCCATCAGCTGGGCGTTGTGCTGGCCCTGCACGGACAGGTTGAAGCGCGCCACTTCCTTGCCGCCGTCCGCGTTCATCAGGCGGCAGTAGGCGTTTTCCACCTGTGCGAAGCTCTGGCCCGTGAAGCTGTTGACCGTGAAGACGATGGCCTTCACGTTTGGCGGGACATCCTGCAGGTTGACGCTGATCTGTTCGTCGTCGCCATCGCCGGCACCCGTGCGGTTGTCGCCCGAGTGCGAGACGCTGCCGTCGCGGCTTTTGAGCTGGCGGAACCAGACCACGTCCAGCGGCTTGTTGGACTCGTCGAACAGCACGCAGGACGCGTCCAGGTCGACATCGGCGCCTTTCGAGCCGAAACCGAGGAAGCCCTTGGTTTTGACGGCATCCCAGCCCAGGCCCATGACCACGCGGGTCAATGTGCTGCCAGCTTCCTTGTCCAGAGAGATCTTCTGGCCCTTCGTCAGATTTACAGACATGTAGTACCTCCAGTTTTACTTACTGTTGCCGGCCCTTGTTGAGCCATGCAACGAATGTTTCGCGGTTGCGCGAGCAGACCAGCACCTTGCCGGCGCCCGAGAAGCGCAGCACCATCCCTTCGCCGCTGGTGACACTGTTTACCAGGTTGCCCAGGAAGCCGCCGCTCTGGTTGGTCGTCACCGAGATCTCGTAGCGCAGCGCGCTGTCCCAGCAGACGACGTGCGCGTTGTCGATCACGATGTCGTTGCCCGGAGTAACCTCGAGCTGGGACATCGAACCGAAGCCCGACACCACCAGCTGGCCGCTGCCGGTGGTCTCCGTGATGAAGAAACCGCCGCTCTGGCCGAACAGCGCGTTGCCGACGTTTTGCGTGCGCACCTTCAGGTCCACGCCCGACGTCGCCGCGACAAACGCGCCATCGCTGAGCAGGTACTGGCGCTGGCCCACATCGACCACCTGCATCGCACCCGGCAGGGTGGGCGACAGCAGGCAGTCGCCGTCGCCCTTCACCGCTTCGATATGCTGCTGGAAGAACGACTCGCCGTTGGCGAACGTGCGCATCAGTGCCGCACCCAGGCCGCCCTGCATGCGGCCCTTCAGTTCAAGGGCCGACTCCATCATCACCATGGCGTTCGATTCGCAGTAAATCTTTTCGCCATGGCGCATCGAAACGTGCAGGAAGGGATCGACGTCCCCCGTCACGGTAAAAGTCGGCATGGCTTAGACCGAAACGCCGAACGACGAAGCCAGTGCGCCCAGGCCGCCCGTGTAGCCCTGGCCAACGGCCTTGAACTTCCAGTCGGCGCCGTTGCGATACACCTCGCCGAACACCATCGCCGTTTCCGTCGAACCGTCTTCGGACAGGTCGTAGCGGGCGATTTCCTGGTTCGAGCCGCTGTTGACGCAGCGGATGAACGCCTTTTGCACCTGGCCGAAGTTCTGGCGGCGGCTGTCGGCGTCGTGGATCGTCACGCAGATGGCGATGCGCTCCACGTCCGCCGGCACTTTCGTCAGGTCGATGCGGACGGTTTCGTCATCGCCGTCGCCGGCACCGGTGCGGTTGTCGCCCGAGTGCTGCACGGCGCCGTCGGTCGATTTCAGGTTGTTGTAGAAGATGAAGTCCGTATCGGCGCGCACCTTGCCATCGACTTTCAGCAGGAAGGCCGAGCTGTCGATGTCGAATGCGGCGCCGTCGCTGCTGCGTGCATCCCAGCCCAGGCCGACCGTCAGTTGGGTCAGGCCGGGAGCTTCCTTGCTCAGGTTGACGTTACCGCCTTTTTGCAGACTGATTGCCATGTTGATTTCTCCGTAAAGTTTGATGAAAAGAGACACCCACTACCGACGCGACAGGCTGGTGTCATGAGCGTGCCGCGTATTCCATGCGGGAGGGGCAAGCGCCCCTCCGTTGCTACCTTCAGGCTGTCAACGCAGCCTGCTGCTTGCGATACCGTACCGAGGACCACAACGAACCGACGATGAACGCGACACCAATCAGGCCGGTGAAGATCTCGGGAATATGGAACTTCATACTCGCCAGCATGATGACTGCCAGGATGCCGATTGCGTAGTGCGCGCCGTGCTCCAGGTAGACGTACTGGTCGAGCGTGCCCTTGTGCACCAGGTACACCGTCATCGAACGCACGAACATCGCACCGATCGCCAGGCCCAGCATGATGATCACGACGTCCTTGGTGATGGCAAACGCGCCGATCACGCCGTCGAAACTGAACGAAGCATCCAGCACTTCCAGGTACAGGAAGCCCCCGATACCGCCCTTCTTGACCATGTCGCCCACATTCGAGCCGCCCTCTTCCTCTTTTTCAAGGTAGTTCGAGATCGCATCGACGCCAACGTAGATCAGCACGCCCCACAGGCCGGAGATCAGCACGACAAACTTCTGCGCTTCCTCGACGAGACTCAGGCTGCCCAGCAGTACACCCAGCGCGACCATCACGGAGATCGACGAGACCTTGCCCAGCGAACCCAGTTTCTTCTCGACATTGCCCAGCCAGTGCATTTCCTTTTCATGGTCGAGCAGGAAGTTCAGGAACACCAGCAGCAGGAACATGCCGCCGAAGGCCGCCACTTCCGCGTGGTGGTTAGTCA
The DNA here is from genome assembly GCF_004421005.1 of Pseudoduganella plicata. Classification (NCBI taxonomy): domain Bacteria; kingdom Pseudomonadati; phylum Pseudomonadota; class Betaproteobacteria; order Burkholderiales; family Oxalobacteraceae; genus Pseudoduganella; species Pseudoduganella plicata. The sequence continues at coordinate 4,688,553 of NZ_CP038026.1, read as the reverse complement.
GGTGCCGCGAATACTCGTCCGGGTTGTTCAGTGCCAGCGTCCACACGTCCGTCAGGCCAATATCGGCCGCAACCGCGACGATCACCAGCGGGAACAGCAGGCGCATGCCGAAGACGGCGATGATGATGCCCACGCCCAGGAACAGCTTCTGCCAAAATTCATCCCACGTCTTCAGAACGGAGGCGTTCACCACCGCGTTATCGAACGACAACGAAACTTCCATCACGCTCAAGATCACTGCGATGCCCAGCGCGGACAGTGCTCCCGTCAATCCACCTTTTTGATAGCCCCACCATGCCGCTACCGCCAGGCAGATGAAGGAGACCAGGAACGACATCCTGAAGTGCTTCATCTTTTTTTCCTTTGTTGTTAATCAATGCGAGGATTGTACAGACTTAATCGATTTAGAAAAATGGTAGATAATCGAAGCTTCACTTCGTAAAAACCGAAACGTCAGGCAGTATTGGATGAGCTCATGAAAGCAACCGGCATCAATTTCCGCCACCTGTATTTCTTCCGCGTCGTGGCCTCGGAAGGCAGCGTTACCCGAGCTGCCGAGCGGCTCGGCCTTGCCATCCAGACCGTCAGCACGCAGGTGGCGGCGCTGGAGCAGTCGGTGGGCAAGTCGCTGCTGACCCAGCAGGGGCGGCGCCTGGTGCCCACCGATGCCGGCCGCGTCGCGCTGACCTACGCCGAGCAGATCTTCGAGCTGGGCGACCGCATGCAGGAGGCGCTCGACGAGGCGGACAACGGACGCATGCGCCTCACGGTCGGCATCTCCGACTCGCTGCCCAAGCTGATCGCCTACCGGCTGATGGAAACGGCGTTCGGCATGGAGTCGCCCATCAAGCTCATCTGTGTGGAGCGTGAATTCGAAACCTTGCTGGCCGACCTGGCGCTGCACAAGCTCGACGTGGTGCTGACGGACCGAACGGTGCGCGCGTCCGCCAGCCTGCGCGTGTTCAGCCACCTGCTGGGCGAAAGCGAGATGATGCTGTTCGGCGCGTCGGCGCTGGCACGCAGGCATGGCCGCGATTTTCCGGACAGCCTGAATGGCGCTCCCCTGCTGCTGCCGACACGCAACAACGCGCTGCGCGGCCGCATCGACGAATGGCTGCTGCAGCACCACATCCGGCCCGATATCGTCGGCGAGTTCGAGGACAACGCCATGCTCAACACCTTCGGCCGCCGCGGCCTCGGCCTGTTTTTCGCACCGGCCGGCCTGGAGGACGATATCCGCGGCCAGTTCAACGCGGTGCCGGTCGGCGCGGCCACGGGCTTGCGCGAGCAGTTCTATGCGATTTCCAGCGAACGGCGCATCCGCCATCCGGCCGTCGAGGCGATCCTGGCCGGGCAGACAGGGTTGTTCGGCGGGTAAGGCACCGGGAAGGCCGGCGCAACGGCACTTTCCGGATCTGTCCCGAATATTCCGTGCGGGTCCAGGGCTGATGGCGATGTCGGCCTGGCAGGATTGGCTGCAATCCGGTCGGCCTGCGACCGGTCTGATTGTCGCGCGCCTCGCCAGACGATACCGACGTATCCACATGGCAATGTTGAAATTTGCGCTAGCCTCGGCCCGTGTCGGCTAAGATGATGCTTTCAACTACCCGCTTCAGTGCGCTTTATGCACAACCTTTTGCTTGTCCTGCTGGCTTTCCTCCTCGTTGCACTCAACGGTTTCTTTGTTGCCGCCGAATTCGGCATCGTCACATTGCGGCGCACGCGCGTGCGCGCCATTGCCAAGACGCAGGGGCTGAAAGGCCGGATCCTGGAGAAAGTGCACGGCCAGCTGGACGCCTACCTGTCCGCATGCCAGCTGGGCATCACGCTCGCTTCGCTGGGCCTGGGCTGGATCGGCGAACCCGCATTCGCCGGCCTGCTTGAACCCGTGCTCGCAGCCATCGGCATCGATTCTCCCGAGATCATTCACACGATCGCATTCATCTTTGCATTCGTCACAATCTCGTTCCTGCACATTGTCGTGGGCGAGCTGGCGCCGAAGTCGCTGGCCATCCGCATTCCGGAAGTCGTCGGCCTGTGGAGCGCGCTGCCGCTGTATGCGTTCTACTGGATCATGTACCCTGCCATCTGGCTGCTCAATCACAGCGCCAATCTGGTATTGAAGCTGGCGGGCCTGCACGGCGCCGGCGGCCACGAAGCGCATTATTCGACGGAAGAGCTCAAGCTGATCCTGCGCACCAGCAAACCGGGCGAGCAGTTCAACAAGGACGAGCGCAACATCCTGGCCCACTCGCTGGACTTCTCGGAGCTGCGCGTGTCGGACCTGATGCGCCCCATTAACGAGGTGATCGCCCTGCATGCCACGCGCTCGCTGGAGGACAACCTGGACACCGTGGTGCGCAACCGCTTCTCGCGCTACCCGTACTTCGACGAGGACGGCAGCACGGTGCTGGGCGTCGTCCACCTGAAGGACCTGTTCTTCGCGCAGCAGTCGGGCAAGCCGATCACGTCGTTCACATCGTTCCTGCGCCCCGTCGAAACCATCTCGGCGCGCACCAAGGCGATCGACCTGTTCCGCCGCTTCCGCGAGGGCGCGCCGCACTTCGCGCTGATCGGCGAAAAGGGCAAGCGCCCCGTGGGCTTCCTCACGCTCGACAATCTGCTCGGTGCGATGGTGGGCGAGATCCACGACGAATTCCGTCTGAACGAAAACGACTGGCTGAAGCAGCCGGACGGCGCCCTGATCGGCAAGGCCAGCCTGCCGATCTTCTCGCTCGAGCGCGCGCTCGGGATCGACATCGAGAACGAGGAACTGGGCCTGGACGAAGTGGAATCGGTCGGTGGCCTGATCATGCTGAAGCTGGGCGATATTCCGAAACAGGGCCAGCGCGTCAACTTCAACCGCTTCGACCTGGTGGTAAAGAAGATGAACGGCCCGCGCATCCTGCTGGTGAAGGTCATTCCCCGCCTCGATCCGGAAGACAACGCCGATCACGATTAACCATGAGGACCACGATGCGCGCCACCCGCCTGCTCTGTGCCACCGCCCTGATCTCCCTGATGGCCGCGGCCCACGCCGCGCCGCAGTACGTGGCGGCAGGCACGCCGCTGCCGCGCTTCCACCTCCTGAAGGAAGGCAGCCACCGCTACCTGCGCTACCTGCAGGCGGCCGACAGCAATACCCCCCTCGACATCTGGCAGCGCGACATCCGCTTCGACGGCAAGCGCGTGCAGATCCGCCAGCGCTGGGATGCCACCGGCAAGGCGCCGTCCGTCAAATGGCTCGATTCATCGTTCGAGGCGGGCAGCTTGCGCCCGCTCACGCACACGCGCATCACGGAAAAGGACGGCAAGAAAACCGTGGAAGGTTTCGCGTTCGCGCCGGACCGGATCACGGGCCTGCCCGACCTGCCGAACAATACCCAGAAGGCGCTGTCGGTCGCGTCGCCTGAGCCCGTATTCAATTTCGAAGCCGACATGGAACTGCTGCAAACCTTGCCGCTTGCCGATGGCTACGAGGCGCAGCTGGTGCTGTACCACCCGGGCGGGCCGGCGGCGCCCGCCCGCTATACATTCCGCGTCTCCGGCAGCGAGGCGATCGCCGGCCCGGCCGGCCCGGTCGACTGCTGGGTCGTCACGACCGACTACAACCAGCCCGGCACCGTGTCGAAATTCTGGTTTGCCCGCACCACCCAGCTGATGGTGCGCCAGGAAAGCCGCATGCCGGACGGGCGCCTGCTCATCAAGGCGTTGATCGACTAGGCTGCGACGACGGGGTGCACGCCCGTCCAGTTACGCAGCAGCCCAAGCGCCACGGCCAGCAAGGTCGGGCCGATGAACAGGCCGACGAAGCCGAACGCGATCACGCCGCCCAAGACCCCCAGCAGCACAAGCAGGAACGGCAGGCTGGAGCCGCGGCTGATCAGCACCGGCTTGACGACGTTGTCGACGCCGCTGATCAGGAACACGCCCCAGATCAGCATGAAGACGCCCCACCCCGTGCTGCCCTGGCTGAACAGCCAGAAGGCGGCACCGCCCCAGATCAGCGGCGGCCCCACGGGCACGAGGGAAAACAGGAACGTGGCGACGGCCAGCAGCGCCACGGCGGGCACGCCGGCGATCAGGAAGCCGACGGCAGCCACCGCGGCCTGCGCCAACGCGGTCCCCAGCAGCCCGTACATGACGCCGCGCACCGTGCGGCTGACGGTATCGGCCACAGCCACCGCATGCTCGCCCATGATTTTCTCCATGCCGACGGCGAGCGCGCGCAGCAGGGTCAGTCCATCGCGGTACAGGAAGAAACTGACGAAGGCGGCCAGGCTGACCTGCGCGACGCCGCTCCCCAGCACGATGCCGCCACCGAGCAGGATGTGGCGCGCCGGCTCCATGTAACGCTTCGCCAGGGCAATCAACTGCTGGCGGTTGCCGATCAATCCGCGCAGATACGCGTCGAGCGTCTCGCCGACCACAGGAATCTGCCGCAGCCAGTCCGGCGGCGCCAGCTGGCCAGCATGCAGCGCGTCGCGCAGGCCGCGGTAAAACTGGCCCGCGTTGTCGGCAACGTTCCACGTGACGAGGGCCAGCGGCAGGATGATGACGAGAATCAGCGACACCGTCATGACGGCGGCGGCCAGCGTCTCGCGCTGCTTCATGCGCGCCAGCAGGCGCAGGTGGAGGGGCCAGCTGGAAATGGTGATTGCACAGGCGAACAGGATCGCCGGCAGAAAGGGCCGCAGAACCCACAGGCAGCCGATTGAGAGAAAGACGATGGCCGCCAGGCGGCTGTACGGTTGAAAACGCTTTTCCATCCAATTTCCGGGTTCGTGTCGTAGCATCTCACTGTAGCGAGAGATTGCAAGCTTACAGGAAAGCCTGCCGCCCCGGACAACACAGAGGATTCGACGATGACCCCACTGCACTTCGACGATGCCACGTTGGAGGAAGCCCGCGCCTTCAACCGCAAACTCGCGCGCATGCCCCGCTTCCGGGTGCGCAACCGCCTTACGCCGCTGCTGATCCAGTCGTTGCTCCGCGCATCGCAACTCGGTGCGGACCGCAAGCTGGCACGCGCCGGCATCGGCGTGGAGCGCCACGTGGTGACGGACGGGGGGACGCGCGTGCCGTTGCGCATCCTGCGCCCGGCTGGAGCGATCCGGGGCGTCGTGCTGGACATCCATGGCGGCGGCTGGGTCATCGGCAACGCGCGCATGAACGACGACCTGAATGCGGCCATGATCGCGGCGTGCCACGTGGCCGTCGTCTCGGTCGATTACCGGCTGGCCGTGCATACGCCGCTGCAAGGGCTGCTGGACGACTGCCTGGCGGCCGCACGCTGGTTGCTGGCTGCCGGGCTGCCCGGATGCGAGCATCTGCCGGTACTGGTGGTCGGGGAGTCGGCCGGGGGCCACCTGGCGGCGGCGACCCTGCTGCGCCTGCGCGACGAGCCTGCGCTGCTGCGCCGCGTACATGGGGCGCTGCTGTATTACGGCGTCTACGACCTGGCCGGCACCCCGTCCGTGCACGCGGCGGGGCCGGAGACGCTGGTGCTGCACGGACCAGGGATGGCAACGGGTCTGCGCCTGCTGACGCCGGACCTGGACGACGTGGCGCGCCGGGCGCCGCCGCTGTCGCCGCTGTACGGAGAGCTGGAGGGATTACCGCCCGCGCTGATGTTTGCGGGTACGCTCGACCCGCTGCTGGACGACACGGTCGGCATGGCGAACCGCTGGCGTTCGGTGGCCGATGTGGAGTTGCACCTGGTGCCGGAAGCGCCGCATGGCTTCATCCACTTCCGCACCGCAATGGCGCGGCAGGTGCTGGCGCGCAGCCATGGGTGGATACGCGAGCGGCTGAACCGGGTGCCGGCGATTGGCGGTGCGCGCCGCAATGCGGGGCAGGCTGGTGGCGCGGAACCGGACCGTAGCGGCCCCGCGGGCCAGCAGCGCCGGCACTGAGCGTTGGTTCGCCTGCGCCGGCGGGCGGCCGGGCGAGAGCTGGTCAGTCCGCAAACGGCTGCGGTAAGATGGGTGGATGTCCGCCGCCCCATGCGAGTGGATTCACCTGACAAAGGAGCGCCGCGTGCAACAGCCGATCTCACTGGTCGAAGCATCGCCGGACTGCCGCGATGCCATGGCGGACCTGTTTCGCACCGTTTGCCGCCAGGGCGACGCGCTGCCATTCACGCCGGATATTCCCGACGCGGCATTCGATGCCATGTGGCTGTCGGCAGGCGTGCAGACCTACGTCGCGCTCGTCGACGGCAGCCTGGCCGGCATGTACAAGCTCAACGCCAATCTGCCGGGAAGGGCCGCGCATGTCGGCAGCGCCACCTATCTGGTCCGGCCGGACCTGCAGGGACAGGGCATCGGTACCGCGATGCTGCGCGATTCGCTGGCGCGGGCCGCCGCGCAGGGCTACCGCTCGATGCAGTTCAATTTCGTGGTGTCGACCAACCGCGCCGCCGTGTCGCTGTACGAGCGACATGGCTTCCGGATTGTGGGCACGCTGCCCGAAGCCTTCCTGCACGCGCGGTCAGGCTTCGTGGATGCCTACGTCATGTCCCGTCCCATCGCTCCCGCAATGCAATAAGCTCAGGACAGCAGCAGCTTGAGGTCGTGCACGATCGGGGCCGGCCCCTGGTTGTGGCGCAGGAACAGCCGCACCCGGCCCTCCTTGTCGAACACGTAGCTGCCCGCCGTATGGTCGATCGTGTAGGTGTCCGGCGTCTTGCCCGGCACCTTCTGGTAGAACACCTTGAATTCCTTGGCCGTCGTGGCGATTTCCGCCGGCGTGCCGTACAGGCCGACGAAGCGCTTGTCGAACGCGGGAGCGTACTGGGCCAGCAGCTCGGACGTGTCGCGCTCCGGGTCGAGCGTCACGAAGAGCACCTGGACCTGGTCCGACTGCGGACCCAGCTCCTTCATCACTGCCGCCATTTCCGACATCGTGGTCGGGCACACGTCCGGGCATTGCGTGAAGCCGAAGAACATCACGACGACCTTGCCTTTATAGCTTTCCAGCGTCACGGGCTTGCCCGTGTGATCCTTCAGCGAAAAGCCCTTGGCGTAGTCGATGCCCGTGATGTCCGTGTTCGTGAACGCGGGGCGCTTCTCCGAACAGGCGACGAGAACAAACAGCATGCACAGTGCGGCGAACAGTTTTTTCATGGCTGGATCGGGATGTAGTGGTCCACCAGCAGCGCCACGAACAGCAGCGACAGGTAGACAATGGAGAACGTGAATGCCTTGCGGGCCACGAGGTCGGTGTAGTGCTTGTAGATGCGCCAGCCGTACCACAGGAAGATCGCGTCGAGGACGATGGCGCTGACCAGGTAAATCAGGCCGCTCATGCGCACGGCGAACGGCAGCAACGTGGTGGCCGCCAGCGCGATCGAATACAGGAACACGTGGAACTGCGTGAACGGCATGCCGTGCGTGACGGGCAGCATCGGCAGGCCGGAGCGCGCATAGTCGTCGCGGCGGTACAGCGCCAGCGCCCAGAAATGCGGCGGCGTCCACAGGAAGATGATCAGCACCAGCAGCCACGCCTGCATCGGCACTTCGTTGGCGACGGCCGCCCAGCCCAGTGCCGGCGGCATCGCGCCGGACAGGCCGCCGATGACGATGTTCTGAGGCGTGGCCGGTTTCAGGATCATCGTGTAAATGACGGCATAGCCGACGAACGTGACGAACGTCAGCCACATCGTCAGCGGATTGACGAGCGTGTACAACACCCACATGCCGATGCCGCCGATGACAGCCGAGAACACGACCGTCTGGCCGACGGTGATGTCGCCCAGCGCCATCGGCCGGCGCGCCGTGCGTGCCATGCGCGCGTCGATCTCGCGTTCGGCCAGGCAATTGACGGCGAACGCCGCGCCTGCCAGCAGCCAGATGCCGATCGTGGCCGCCAGGACAACGCGCCAGTCGGGCATGCCGTCGGTGGCCAGGAACATCCCGATCACGGCGCAGAACACCGCCAGCTGCGTCACGCGCGGTTTCGTCAACGCCCAGTACTGGGCGATGCGGTGGTTCTGTTTCTGGGTGGCGGTGCGGGTTGTCATCAGTGTGCGGCGGGGGCGTCGTTGAAAAACTTAGCCCGGTAGTTTAGCATGGTAAGAAGCAGCACCAGGGCGGCCGCCCCGGCGTTATGCAGCACCGCGATCGTCAGCGGATAATTCAGGTAAATCGTCGCGACACCCGTCAGCGCCTGCAGCGCCAGCGCGGCCGCGAGGCCCCGTGCCACCGGCCGCAGGGCGGGAATCGGCCACGCACGGGCCACCGTCCAGCCCAGCACCAGCACGACCACGAAGGCGAAATTGCGGTGCACCCAATGGATCGCCGTCAGCGCGGAAAACGGCAGGTAATGACCGGCCGCCGTCTTGCCCAGCTCGCGCCACAGGTGAAAGCCGTGTTCGAAGTCCATTTCCGGCACCAGCTTGCCGGCACACAGCGGGAATTCGGTGCATGCCAGCGTGGCGTAGTTGGTGCTGACCCAGCCGCCCAGGAACAGCTGCACCAGCAGCACGAGGCCGGAGACCAGCGCCAGCTTGCGTACGCCGGCCAGCCGCGCGCGCGGCACGGCCGGGCCGGCGGCGGTAGCGGGACGCAGCAGCTGGTCCTGGCGGCCGCCGAACCAAGTCAGCAGCGCCAGCAGCCCCATACCCAGCAGCAGGTGCATCGTCACGATCACCGGCTGCAGTTTCAGCGTCACCGTCCAGGCGCCAAACGCGCCCTGCAAGCAGACGAAGAAAAACAGGAACGTTGGATAGCCGGGCGCGTAGCCGGGCTGCCTGGTCTTCGTCCAGCGCCGCCACGCGACGGCCATCATGGCAACGATCAGGATGCCGATCGCCATGGCGAGGTAGCGGTGGATCATCTCGATCCACGCCTTGACCATCGTCACGGGCCCGGTCGGCTGCAGCGCTTCGGCGGCGCGGATCTCGGCGTGGGCCAGAAACGGATTGGCAAGGCCGTAGCAGCCCGGCCAGTCCGGGCACCCCAGGCCGGAATCGGTGAGACGGGTAAAAGCGCCGAACACGATCAGGTCGAACGTCAGGAACACGCCGATCCAGACCAGCTTGCGGTACCTGCTGGCGTCCTTTGAAATCCAGGCCATCGACAGCGGCAGCAGCGCGACGATCAGGGCGGTGATGGCCATCTGGGCCAATGTGGTGTGGTGCATGGCGTTCTCAATCCTCAGCCGATGGCCGAAGCCTTCAGCAGTTTCGCGACATCCTTTTTCATCTTCGCCGGGTCCGGGTTCTTCGGGAAGCGCATCATCAGGTTGCCCAGCGGGTCGATCAGGTAAATGTGCTCGCTGGCGTCGCCGCCCGGCTCCACCGGCAGCCACTTCGCGACGACATCGTTTGGTGCGCGCAGCATGCGCGTGCCGTCGTTCACGCGCAGCAGCATCGTTTCCAGCGGCGCCTCGTCGGTAATGAGCCAGACCCGCTCGATGCGGCCCATCTCCTTGCCCTGCATCGTGCGCAACTGGCGCATCAAGAAGAGCTGGTCCTGGCAGGGCTGCCGGCAGTCGGAGCCGCCCACCTTCAGCATGATCCACTTGCCCTTGTATGTGTCGAGCGTCGTCGGCTGCTGCGCCAGCGTGCGGCTGGCCATGGGCGGGATCGGATACTCGCGCGGATCGATCAGCGTGCCATAGTTGGTGCGTCCCGTCGGTTTGACGACGTAGTACGTGAAGTACGACGCCAGCAGCGGCGAAGCGCACACGGCCAGCACGGCGAAGAGCTTCCAGCGCCCGCGCGTGCGCTGGCGTGATTCAGTCTTGTTGGCATCCACCTTATTTACGTCCACTTATTTGCGCCCACTCAAAAATCCGGTTATGACAAAGAACAGGAAGGCGGTCAGCGCCAGCGCATACCACTGGAACGCATAGCCGCGGTGTTTCTCGATACCCAGCGCCGGTGCCGGCCAGTCGCGCACGAGCGTGTCCGTCCCCCCCGAAGTCTGCTGCAGCACGAACGGCTGGAACCGCAGGCCGCTTGCCGTTGCGACACCCGCTACGTCGGCATTGAGGACGATGGCGCCCGGCGCCAGGCGGGCGTCGGTCCCCAGGCCCAGCACGTGGCCAGGGTCGCACCGCGCGATGCCTTCCAACGTGACGCGGCGGGCGGGCGTTGCGTACGGCGCGATGCGCCCACGGTGAGCCGCATCGACCGGCAGCCAGCCGCGCAGGACCAGCACGTGGCTGTCGCTGCCGTCGATGCGAAACGGCATCAGTACGTACAGGCCGGCCCGCCCCGCCTGGGGGCGGTTGTCCAGGTAAACGGGCCAGCCGGCCACGAACGTCCCGCTGACGCTGACGCGGCGCCACTCGGCCTGCGCAATGTCGACGGGCGTGCCATCGAGCCGCAACGGCGCCTGCGTATTGGCCGCGGCCACCTTTGCCTGCATCGCCAGCTTGTCGTCGGCGCGGCGCGTCTGCCACTGACCCAGCGCGATGCCCAGCGCCACCAGCAGCATGGTGGCGACAAACGGAATGAGCTTAAAACGGAACGCGATACGCATTAGAATGGGCTTCGCAAGCTTTCAACCACCGGACCGCGTATGAAAATTCTTGTCGCCATCGCCTTCATCCTCATTATCGGCAGCCTGGGTTCGGCGCTGTTCTACCTGATGCGCGACAAGGGCGGCAGCCGGCGCACCGTGCGCGCCCTCGCGCTGCGCGTCGGCTTCTCGGTACTGCTGTTCGTCCTGATCCTTGTCGCCAACCGCCTGGGCTATATCCAGCCAACGGGCCTGCACTAAGCCACCGCGGCTCGTCCAGAAAACCGGTGACAGGCTCCATTTTCCCGAAAATGGAGCCTGTCACCGGTTTTCTGGCAACAAAAAAGCCGCAGCGGCGGGCCGCTGCGGCTTTGGCTGCATGGGCGGGCCGATTATAACGCCGCCTTACAGCCAGTAGACTATGACATAAAGTCCCAGCCAGACGACGTCCACGAAGTGCCAGTACCAGGCCGCTCCCTCGAAGGCGAAGTGGTGCTCGGGCGTGAAGTGACCTTTCATCAACCGGAACAGAACGACGGACAGCATGATGGCGCCCATCGTCACGTGGAAGCCGTGGAAGCCCGTCAGCATGAAGAACGTGGAACCATAGATGCCCGACGTGAGCTTCAGATTCAGCTCGCTGTAGGCATGGATGTATTCATAGGCCTGGAAGCCCATGAAGACAGCGCCCAGCAGGACCGTGGCGGCCAGCCAGGCGATGGTTTTCGACCGCTTGCCTGCCTGCAGCGCGTGGTGGGCGATCGTGAGCGTGACGCCGGACGCCAGCAGCAGCGCCGTGTTCAGCGTGGGGATCGGGAACGGACCCATCGTGTTGAAAGCGTCCACGACGCCGGCCGGGCCGGCATTGCCCCACTGCGGCGCGTAGTCGGGCCACAGCACTTTGTTGTCCAGGTCGCCCAGCCATGGCATCGTGATGACGCGGGCGTAGAACAGCGCGCCGAAGAAAGCACCGAAGAACATCACTTCGGAGAAGATGAACCAGCCCATCGACCAGCGGAACGAGTAGTCGATGCGTTTGCCGTACAAGCCGCTCTCGGATTCGCGGATGGCGTCGCCGAACCAGCCGAACAGCACGGCGATCATCGCCACGATGCCGACGAGGCAGACGATCCGGCCCCACGCGGCATCGTTGACCCAGCCGGATGCGCCCACCATCGTGACCAGCATCGACATCCCCGCCAGCATCGGCCAGCGGGAGGGTCCGGGCACGAAGTAATGCGGCGCCGTCGCGTTATTCGAACTCATATTCATCTCCTCGTGAACTCTTATGAAACCACCAATTTGACGACAGTTACCAATATACCGATGAACAGCGCGACGGCCAGCAGGCCCGCCAGGATCACGTGAAACGGATTGAGTTTCACGTCATCCTTATCGAAGTCGCTCTTGCGGCGCAGCCCCACGAACGACCACATGACCGCCTTGAGCGAGTAGAGGAACGACGGTTTGCCGCTCCCGCTCATCGCACCACCCCGCCCGGCGCGGCTGCGGTTTTATTCACGCCGGCGATTTCAATGAAGGTGTACGACAGCGTGATCGTTTTCACCTCTTTCGGCAGTGCCGGATCGAGGAAGAACACGACCGGCATCTGCTTTGCCTCGTTCGCCTGCAACGTCTGCTGCTGGAAGCAGAAGCACTCCACCTTCTTGAAGTGCGGCGTGGCGCTTTGCGGCGCGTAGCTTGGAATGGCCTGCGCCGTGACGGGCCGCGCCTGCGAGTTCACCACTTCATAGACCACCGTGGCCATCTCGCCGGGATGCACCGTGATGCTGCGCTGCGTCGGCCGGAAGCGCAGCGTGCCCTGCACATTGCTGTCCAGCTCCACGGTGATGGAACGGCTCATGTCGACCTGCGTGTTCTTCGGCGGCGCCACCGTGCCGTCCTTCTGCGTCAGCACGTTGATGCCGAGGACTTCGCAAATGTGCCGGTAGACGGGAATGAGCGCATAGCCGAAGCCGAACATGGCAACGGCGACGACCACCAGCTTGCCCAGCATCTTGCGATTCGTATCGCGCTCTTCACTGCGTCCTTCCTGAGGATCGTTGTCGTTCACGATGCGGCGCTCAGCTGAACCAGGTTCTCTTGGCGATGACGGCAACGAAGAACACGAGCGCGAGCGCCCCCAGGATCAGGGCCAGGCGCAGGTTGTTCGGCTTGTTCTGGTCGGGCATGCTGCTTCCATTCACTCGATTGCCAACTGCAGGCGCGCGGGCCGCGGCCCGCGCTGTTTTCAGGTCAACGTTACTTCACCAGCGGCGGCGTCTCGAACGTGTGGAACGGCGCCGGCGACGGCACGGTCCACTCCAGGCCTTCCGCGCCTTCCCATGGCTTGTCGGCTGCCTTCTTGCCGCCGCGGATCGTCGGCAGCACAACGAAGAACAGGAAGTAGACCTGCGACAGGCCGAAGCCGAACGCGCCGACGGAGACGATCATGTTGAAGTCGGTGAACTGGGTCGGATAGTCGGCGTAACGACGCGGCATGCCTGCCAGGCCCAGGAAGTGCATCGGGAAGAACGTGATGTTGAACGTGATCAGCGAGGCCCAGAAGTGGATCTTGCCGCCCAGCTCAGGGTACATATGGCCGGTCCATTTCGGCGCCCAGTAATAGAAGCCGGCGAACAGCGCGAACAGCGATCCGGCCACCAGCACGTAGTGGAAGTGCGCCACCACGTAGTATGTATCCTGTACCTGGATGTCGATCGGCGTTACCGCCAGGATCAGGCCCGTGAAGCCGCCGATGGTGAAGACGAAAATGAAGCCGACGGCGAACAGCATCGGCGTCTCGAACGTCATCGAACCCTTCCACATCGTGGCGATCCAGTTGAACACCTTCACGCCGGTCGGTACGGCAATGAGCATCGTGGCGTACATGAAGAACAGCTGCGACGTGACGGGCATGCCGGTCGTGAACATGTGGTGCGCCCAGACGATGAACGACAGGATGGCGATCGACGCGGTGGCATAGACCATCGATGCATAGCCGAACAGCGGCTTGCGGGCAAAGGCCGGGATGATCTGCGAGACGATGCCGAAGGCCGGCAGGATCATGATGTAGACCTCGGGGTGGCCGAAGAACCAGAAGATGTGCTGATACATGATCGGATCGCCACCGCCGGCGGCGTTGAAGAACGACGTGCCGAAGTGGCGGTCCGTCAACGTCATCGTGATGGCGCCGGCCAGCACGGGCATGACGGCAATGAGCAGGTAGGCGGTGATCAGCCACGTCCAGCAGAACATCGGCATCTTCATCAGGGTCATGCCGGGCGCGCGCATGTTCAGGATGGTGACGATGATGTTGATCGAGCCCATGATCGACGAGGCGCCCATGATGTGCAACGCGAAGATCGCCATGTCCATGCCGGGGCCCATCTGCGTGGACAGCGGCGCATACAGCGTCCAGCCGGCGGCGGTGGCGCCGCCCGGGGCGAAGAACGAGCCGGCCAGCAGCAGCGCGGCAGGCGGCAGCAGCCAGAACGAGAAGTTGTTCATGCGTGCGAACGCCATGTCGGAAGCGCCCACCTGCAGTGGAATCATCCAGTTGGCAAAGCCGACGAAGGCCGGCATGATCGCGCCGAACACCATCACCAGGCCGTGCATCGTCGTCAGCTGGTTGAAGAACTCGGGCTGGAAGAACTGCAGGCCGGGCTGGAACAGCTCCGTACGGATCAACAGCGCCAGCACGCCGCCGGACAGCAGCATGACGAACGAGAACCACAGGTAGAGCGTGCCGATATCCTTGTGGTTGGTCGCGAACAGCCAGCGTTTCAGGCCGGTGGGATGATCGTGCGCGTGATCGTGCCCATGTCCGTGCCCATCGGCGTGACCATGCGTTTGTGGTTGATCGATAGTAGTCGTGCTCATGATAATGAAGCTCCTGTTACTTACGTGCTGCCACAATTTCGGCCGGTTGGACGATGTTCTCTTCTGGCTTGTTCGACCAGTTGTTGCGCGTGTAGGTGATCACGGCGGCAATGTCGGTATCCGACAGCTGCTTCCAGGCCGGCATCTCGGCCGGGTATTTGCCGCTCTTCTGACCGTGCAGCAGGATGTCGATCTGCGGGCCTTTCGGACCGTTGACCACCGGCGAGCCATCCAGCGCGGCAAAGGCGTTCGGCACGCCCTTGCCGGTTGGCTGGTGGCAGACGGCGCAATTGGCGTTATACACCTTTTCGCCTTTGGTTTTCAGTTCGTCGATGGTCCAGGTCTTGTTCGGATCGTCCGCCAGCGCGGCCATTTCCTTTTTCTTCTTGTCGACCCATGCCGTGTATTCCTCGGCTGTGACGACCCGCACGACGATTGGCATGAACGCATGCTCCTTGCCGCACAGCTCCACACAGTTGCCGCGGAAGACGCCAGTATGCTCGGACTTGAACCACGTGTCGCGCACGAAGCCGGGAATCGCATCCTGCTTGACGCCGAAGGCCGGCACGGTCCAGGAGTGGATCACGTCGTTGGCCGTTGTCACAATGCGCACTTTCTTGTGCACCGGCACGTAGACTTCGTTATCGACTTCCAGCAAGTAGTTCTCACCGCGCGGCTGCGTGGGTGCGGTGCCGGGCGCGCCGACCTGCGCACGGGGCGTCGCCAGATTGGAGATGAACGAGATGCCCTCGCCTTCGCCGTTCAGGTAGTCGTAGCCCCACTTCCACTGCATGCCGGTGGCCTTGATGGTGATGTCGGCGTTGGACGTGTCCTTCATGCCGACGACGGTGCGGGTGGCGGGCAGCGCCATGCCGATAACGATTAGGAACGGCACGACGGTCCAGGCAATCTCCACGGCGGTCGACTCGTGGAAGGTGGCGGCCTTGTGGCCCACCGATTTGCGGTGCTTGAAGATAGAGTAGAACATCACCCCGAACACGGCCACGAAGATGACGAGGCAGACGATCATCATCCAGTTGTGCAGGCTGTAGATTTCCGAAGCGATTTGCGTTGCGGCGGGCTGGAGGTCAAGCTGGTTCGGCATCGGGCCGCCGGTGCCGCCGGTGGCTGCATGGTAAGTGCCCTGGTTCGTTGCCGCAGGTGCCGCCCATACCGGTGCTCCGGCCAGGGATACTGCCACCGTCGCGGCCAGCCCGTGCATCAACGATTGAAGTCGCTTCGCAAGTTTCATGTTTTCCCCAAACCACCCAAGATAAGAAAAAATTTTCACTGCGACGCCACTGGCTGTGCCGGGTGCGTCGTCGTGCGTAAAACACCAAAAGTTGCAAGCAGGCTAGAAGCCTGCTCAACCTTGACAATGCCACCGGCAGACACAATATCACCGATGACGCTGATTATTGATGCCTTGCTGATTCCGGCCGCTTTTTACGCCGGATTCTTGTGTGTCCGGTTGGAAAAAAGTAGCAAAATTAGTCAAGGATTATAAGCATTATTACTTAGCCATATCAAGCGTATAGCTGTGTTTGAAATGGTGCAGCGCGCCATTGTGGCGCCCGTGCCAACAGCTTATTTGCCGGGGCGGCGCGACGGGTCGAAGCGGATAATCGCCTCGCCATCCTTCGTCACCCGGGGAGCGGGACGGAAGGCGTGCCCGTAGATCACCTCGAACGTCAATGCCAGCTTGCCGTCCGCGCGACGGCCCTTCTCCAGTCCTGACAGCAGGCGCGCATGGGCCGCCCGGCCCAGCAGGCCCTTGCGCGCCGTCGCGAGCGGGTTGCCGCCCAGCGCGCGCACGTCGGCCAGCAGCTTGTCGGCACTGTCATAAGTGACAGTCAGCTTTTCCATATCCATCACGGGCGTGGCAAATCCGGCTTCCACGAGCTGGTCGCCAAAGTCGTGCATGTCGACAAACGGCAAGGTGTGCGGTGCGAGGTCGACGTCGGCAAACGCGGCCCGCACCTCCTGGAAGGTGTCGGGACCGAAGCAGGAAAACATCAGCAGCCCGTCCACGCGCAGGACGCGGCGCCACTCGGCGAACACGCGGTCCGGCTGCGGATGCCAGTGCAGCGCCAGATTCGACCAGACCAGGTCGACGCTGTTGGGGCCGAGCGGCAGGTCGGCAAAGTCGCCGCACAGCAGGTCGATGCCGCTTTTTGCCGGCAGCAGCCTGCCCAGCAGCTGGTTCAACGCCGACTGCCGGCCTGGCTGGCCGGGCAGCGAGCGCAGCATCGCTTCCGATGCGTCAATGCCCACCACCTGGGCCGCTACGTAAGCCTTGTGCAGCAGTGCCAGATCCGCCCCGCTGCCGCAACCTGCATCCAGCACGCGCTGGGGCACGAGGCGCACCAGTTGCAGCCGCTCGTGCATCCGGTGGGCGATCTCGCGGCGCAGGAAGTCGCCCTCCAGCACGCGCAGCGGGCGGGAGAACAGCCTGCGCACGCGCTCGACGTCGATGGGGGCGGAAAGTTTCGGTGGCTTGGCGGGCACTTGCATGGTGTTCTTTGCTGGGGTGAGATAATGTAAAGGCGTGTACAGGGTGGTAGTTTACCTGTTCGTGGCCAATTGCGATGGGAGCAGCAATGGGAAGCGCCCTCTGGAAGGCAGGACTGACGGCGTTGTTGCCATGCGGCTGCGCGTTGTGCGGGGCGTATGGCCGCGACGCGCTGTGTCCGCCGTGCCGCGGGCAGTTCTTCCGTGGCGGCGATCGCCGTTGTCCCGTCTGCGCGGAACCGCTGCCGGACGGCTCGGCGGTAGTGCCGTGCGGCCGTTGCGTGGCGCAGCGCCCTGCCTACGACGCTACCGTTGCGGCCGCCTCGTATGCCATGCCGCTGGACCGCCTGGTGCTGGAACTGAAATTCGGCGGACGGCTGGCCCATGCGCGGCTGTTCGCGCAGCAGATCGCGCGGGCGGTGGACGAGGTGCCGGCGCTGGAGCGCCCGGCGCTGCTGTGTCCGGTTCCGCTGGGGCCTGCCCGGCTTGCCGAGCGGGGCTTCAACCAGGCGCTGGAAATCGCCCGTCCGCTGGGCCGTCTGCTGGACATCGCCGTGTCGCCCCGGCTGACGCAGCGGGTGCAGGAAACGGCGGCCCAGAGCAAGCTGCGGGGCTCGGCCCGGCGCGCGAATATGGCGCATGTCTTTGCCGTGCCGGACCGGACACTGGTGGCCGGCCGCCACATCGGCATCGTCGACGACGTAATGAGCAGCGGGCAGACCTTGCACGAACTGGCCGCCGTCCTGAAGCGGCACGGCGCCGCGCGGGTCACGAACCTCGTGTTTGCGCGCACGCCGCCGCTTCGACCGTCATAGCATCGTTAGGAGAAAAGTTTGTTTCACGTTGTACTCGTCAATCCCGAAATTCCGCCGAACACCGGCAACGTCATCCGCCTGTGTGCCAACACGGGCGCGCAACTGCACCTGATCGAACCGCTCGGCTTCCCGCTGGACGACGCCAAGCTGCGCCGCGCGGGCCTCGACTATCACGAATACGCGCGCATGAAGGTGCACAAGGACTGGGCCGCGTTCCTGGCCGACGTGCAACCGGACACGGCACGCATGTTCGCCATGACCACGCACGGCTCGACACCGTTTGCGCAGTTGGCGTTCGAGCCGGGCGACGTGTTCGTCTTCGGCTCGGAAACGCGCGGCCTGGCGCCGGCGTTCCGCGAAAGTTTCCCCGCCAGCCAGCGCATCCGCGTACCGATGCGGCCGGACAACCGCAGCCTGAACCTGTCGAACACGGTTGCCATCGTTGTCTACGAGGCGTGGCGGCAGCAGGGGTATGCGGGCGGGGCATAGGACCGCAGACATGGCGTCGAAGCTTCCTCCACGCAAGCGGGCCAAACGTAAAGTCGATCAACGCCCGCAAGCGCCGGCCCGCGGGCGGGCCATGCTGATGAGATCGCTGAACTGGCTGCTGGTAGCGATCGCCACGATCGGCTGCGGGCTCGGATGCTGCCTGCTTTACGACGGCCTCGCGACTGGCGTGACAACCTCGCTCAACAAGTACGGCACCCACCACACGTATTCGATGCAGCTCCAGCAGGGCAGATTCTGGCTCACGATGGCCGGCCACCTGGCAACAACCCTCATTCTCGCAGCCGTAGCAATCGTCTTCGCCATCTTTCCAGTCGATAAACGGCACTGACAACATCGGGGTCAGGCACGAAAACTGTCACGAACTCAGCTCATTAGCGAGCGTTGACGGTCATCATGGCCGCAACCGAGTCAGATGCTAACGTGCATGGATGAGCAGACCTCACCGTACCCTTCTCGCCGGAGCCCTGTACCACGTGACGTCGCGGGGCAATCGACGGGCAAACATCTTTGCGGACGACAAGGACCATCTGATCTGGCAAGACACGCTGGCCGTCGTCGTCGGCCGTTTCAAGGTCGTGATCCACGCATTCTGTCTGATGCCGAATCACTTTCACCTGCTGATCGAAACGCGCGAACCGAACCTGTCGCAGGCGATGCATTACCTGAACGGCAGCTATGCGAGACGCTACAACCAACGGCATGGCCAGGCAGGCCACCTCATCCAGGGTCGGTACCATGCCGTGCTTGTCGAACAGGATGAGCAATTGCTCGAGGTGGCACGATATATCGCACTCAATCCCGTTCGGGCCAGGTTGGTGGCTGCGCCAGCCGATTGGCGCTGGAGCAGCCACCGCTACTATTGCGCCCTCGACGTCGTACCGGACTGGCTTACGCGGGACGTGGTGCTCGAAATGTTTGCCAGCACGCAAGAGCACGGCACGTCGCATTACGACGGGTTCATCCGTGCAGGTATCGGCGCCGCCGACCCGCTACGCCACCACAGGGAGCGCGACAACGGGTCGACCACGCGCGATGGGCCAAGGCTGCCGCTGGAAGCGTTTCATACCCTGTATGCCGACAGGCGAACGGCAATGGCCGCAGCGTTCCACCGCGGACGTTACCCGCGCAGCCAGATCGCCAGGCAGTTCGGCGTCTCGCTCAGTACGGTTGACAGGGCGCTGGCTGACAGGCGATACGCCATTACGGACCAGTCTGTGACAGTTTTTGTGACTGACCCCGATGTTGTCACGGGCTGAGCGGTTGGACGCATTCGTGTTGGCATAAATGCACTAGACGCCGTATAAGTGAGCTTTCGGCTCTACGGCGGAGGTCGCATGTTCGATATGGATTTGCCCTGGTGGGAATTTATTGCCCGCGGCACCATCATTTATGCTTTTCTGCTCGTGATGGTGCGGCTGACGGGCAAGCGGACCATTGGCCAGTTCACGCCGTTCGATCTGCTGATCGTGATGCTGCTGAGCGAGGCTGTGTCGAATTCGCTCAACGGTGGCGACAATTCCATCCAGGGCGGACTGATTCTCGCGTCGACGCTGATCGCCTTGAACGTCATCATCGCCGTCGCCACCTCGCGCAGCCGCAAGATCGCGGAGCTGGTCGACGGGTCGCCCGTGCTGCTGGGCCGTGACGGCAAGGTCTTCACCGACGTCGTCAAGAAATGCCGCGTGGCCGAAGGCGACGTCGAGCAGGCGCTGCGCGAGGCCGACTGTCCCCTGCACAAGATGAAATGCGCCTTCCTTGAACCGGACGGCAAGATCACCATCCTGCAGAACTAGCCTTACGCGCCGAACGTGCGAACCTTGGCCAGCAGCTTGGTCGTCGAGCGGTCGTGCTCGAAGTCGATCGCGACGGCCTTGCCGCCATACGCGAGCACCGCCTTCCCTTCCGGAATCGCCGTCATATCGTAGTCGCCGCCCTTGGCGTAAATCTCCGGCTGCGCTTCCAGCACCACTTCCAGCGCCGTATCCTCGTCGAACGGCACCACCAGGCTGACCGATTCCAGCGCCGCCAGCAGCGCCATCCGGTCGTCGCACGTGTTCAGGGGACGATCGTCGCCCTTGCCCAGCCGTTTGACGGACGCGTCCGTATTGGCCGCCACGACCAGCGACGCTCCCAGCTCGCGCGCCTGCGCCAGGTAGGTGACGTGGCCCCGGTGCAGGATGTCGAACACCCCATTGGTCAGCACGACAGGTTTCGGCAGCGCCGCCACGCGGGCCCGCAGCTCGGCGCGGGAACAGATTTTCTCTTCGAATCGGGGCATGAAGTCTCTCTTGCTATGGGTATCGCGCCCATTATAGCCAGTGCATTCCGTTACAATATGACCGCCTCCGGCCCCTACCAGCCAAGAACCTATGACACTTACCGAACTCAAGTACATCGTCGCGGTCGCGCGCGCCAAACATTTCGGCCACGCGGCCGAGGCCTGCTTCGTGGCGCAGCCGACGCTGTCGGTCGCGATCAAGAAACTTGAGGATGAGCTGGGTGTGACGCTGTTCGAACGGGGCGGCGCCGAGATTTCCGTCACGCCGCTGGGTGCGCAGATCGTGGCGCAGGCCGAGCGCGTGCTGGAGCAGACGGCCGCTATCAAGGAACTTGCCAAACAGAACAAGGACCCGCTGGCCGGCCCACTGCGCCTGGGCGTCATCTACACGATTGGCCCCTATCTGCTGCCGCCGCTGGTCAGGGCGATGATCGGGAAGACGCCGCAGATGCCATTGATCCTGCAGGAAAACTTCACCGTCAAGCTGCTGGAGCTGCTGCGCCAGGGCGAACTGGACGCCGCCATCATGGCCCTGCCCCTGCCGGACCACGGCATGGCGATGCAGGACCTGTACGACGAGCCCTTCGTCGTCGCCATGCCGAACCACCACCCGTGGGTCGCGCGCGACCGCATCCCCGCGGAGGACCTGAAGAAGGAAACAATGCTATTGCTCGGCAACGGCCACTGCTTCCGCGATCAGGTGCTGGAAGTGTGCCCGGAGATGGCGCGCTTCTCCACGCCAGGCAACGGCATGCAACGCACTTTCGAGGGCTCCTCGCTGGAAACGATCCGCCACATGGTGGCCAGCGGCATCGGCCTTACAGTGCTGCCGCGCGCCTCCGTCCCCGACATGGATGCCCGCGGCGGCATGCTGCAGTTCCGCCATTTCGAGAACCCGCAGCCGTCGCGCCGCGTCGTCATCGTCTGGCGCAAGAGCTTCACGCGCAAGGCCGCCATCGACGCCGTCGTGGAAGCGATTGCCGGATGCGACCTGCCTGGCGTGACCATGCTGGATGCCCCTGCCGCCGCCTGACCTGACTTCGACAATACCGTGTACGCTCCCGCCCCTTCCAAATTGCAGCTGTATTTCCGCCTTGTGCGGCTTGACAAGCCCATCGGCACCGTGCTGCTGCTGTGGCCGACACTGATGGGCCTGTGGCTCGCCAGTGGTGGCGTGCCTGCCTGGCACCTGCTCGTCATCTTCTCGCTGGGCACGTTGCTGATGCGTTCGGCCGGCTGCGCAATCAACGATTACGCGGACCAGGATTTCGACCGCCACGTCAAGCGGACGGCCGACCGCCCCATCACCAGCGGACGCATCAGTGGCAAGGAAGCCGTCGCCATCGCGGCCGGCCTGTCGATCGTCGCGTTCCTGCTGATCCTGCCGCTCAATGCGCTCGTCAAGCAGCTGAGCGTGGCCGCCGTCATCATCGCCGGCACCTATCCCTACTTCAAACGCTTCTTTGCCATTCCGCAGGCCTACCTCGGCATTGCGTTCGGCTTCGGTATTCCGATGGCGTTCGCCGCCGTGCAGAATACCGTGCCCGCCATCGCGTGGCTGCTACTCCTGGGCAATGTGTTCTGGGCCGTGGCCTACGACACGGAATATGCGATGGTCGACCGCGACGACGACCTGAAAATCGGCATCAAGACGTCCGCCATCACGTTTGGCCGCTGGGACGTCGCCATCGTCATGCTGTGCTACGTCCTCCATCTCGCCATTCTGCTGCTGGCCGGCGTGCACTTCGGTCTCGGCTCCTGGTTCCTGGCCGGACTCGCCGTGGCCGCCGGCTGCGTCGTCTATCACTACTTCCTCATCCGCAATCGCGAGCGTGCGCCTTGTTTTGCGGCATTCCGCCACAATAACTACCTGGGAGCGGCGGTATTTGTCGGGATCGCGCTGGATTATGCGCTGCGCTGATTCCACCAGGCAATGCCGTCGCTGACTAGGATTGACGTTCCTGCTGACGTTCAGCTGACATTCAAAAGAAGAGGCGATTATGGATCAGACGACCAATCTCGAAGGCACCGGCAGCACCAAAGGCAATGGCAGCACCTACAACTCCGGCGACAGCGCGCAAACCCGCGAGCGCCTGATGGGCGACCTGAAGAAAACCATCGGCGATGCGGAACAGTGGCTGCGCGGCGCGGCCAGCAGCACGGCGGAGGATCTGGGCGATGCCCGCGCCAAAGTCCAGGAAACGCTGCGCTCGGCAAAGACCAATCTGCTGACACTGGAAGATTCCGTGGTGGCGAAAAGCAAACTGGCGGCGCAGGCCACCGACACCTATGTGCACGACAACCCATGGAAAGCCGTCATCATCGGCGGCGTCGTGGGCCTGCTGCTGGGTGTCATTGTGTCGCGCGACTGAGGCGTGACGCGGTAACGAAAAACGGCTCGCAGTGCGGGCCGTTT
Source organism: Pseudoduganella plicata (assembly GCF_004421005.1). Lineage (NCBI taxonomy): Bacteria > Pseudomonadati > Pseudomonadota > Betaproteobacteria > Burkholderiales > Oxalobacteraceae > Pseudoduganella > Pseudoduganella plicata. Next base: position 4,665,672 of record NZ_CP038026.1, on the reverse strand, counting down.
TGTTTTCAGGGCCAGAACGGCTGCCCCTTCACACGCCGCCCTTGAACACCGCTTCGACCCGATGGCCGTCCGGATCGGCCAGGAACGCGGCGTAGTAAGCCGGACCGTAGTCCTCGCGCAGCCCCGGCCCGCCGTTGTCCCTGCCGCCGGCGCGCATGCCCGCCGCGTGGAACGCATCGACAGCCCGCGCGTCGGTGCCGCGAAGGCCAGGTGAAAGCCGTCGCCGGGCGCGGCCGCGTCGTCACGCTGCTTCAGGCACAGGATATCCTGGTCGTCCACGGTTCCGTAGCCGATCGCTTCATCGTCCTCGAACACGCGACGGAACCCCAGCGCGCCAAGCACGCCGTCATAAAACGCCGCGCCGGCGGCCAGGTCGCGCACGCCCAGCGACAGGTGATGGATCATTGCGCCCCCAACTCGTCGCCCAGCTCCCGGCCGCGTGCCGCAGCCGCCTTGACGGCGGTGGTGACGGCGTCCTTCACGCCGGCCGCCTCCATGCTCGTCAGCGCCGCGTAGGTGGTGCCGCCCTTCGACGTGACGCGCTCGCGCAAGGTCGACAAGGGTTCCTCCGAACGCCCGGCCAATGCCGCCGCGCCCGCGAACGTGCCCTGCGCCAGCGCCAGGCTTTGTGCCGGCGTCAGGCCCAGCTCCACGCCGGCCTGCTGCATCGCCTCCATGAAGTAAAAGACGTAGGCGGGGCCGCTGCCCGATACCGCCGTTACCGCGTCGATCAGCCCTTCGTCGTCCAGCCACATCGTCGTGCCGACACCGGCCAGCATCTGGTCGGCCATCGTGCGCTGCGCGGCAGTAACGCCGTCGTACGCCACCATGCCCGTGATGCCCATGCCGATCAAGGCAGGGGTATTAGGCATGCAACGCACGATGGCGCCGTAGCCGCCCAGCCAGCGTGACAGATCGCGCGCGCGGATGCCGGCGGCGATGGAGACGACCAGGGGCTGGTGCCCCACCAATGCCAGCAGCGGCTGCAGCGTGGCTGCCACGTCGCGCATGTTTTGCGGTTTCACGGCCAGCACGATGACTTCCGCTGCCGTCACGGCCGCGTCAATCGCGGCGGCTGTCGTCAGGCCATACTCGCGCTGCAGGTGTTCCAGCGCCGCCGGGTTGGGGTCCACGACATGGATGTTTGCGCCTGGCGTGACCCGCCCCGCCAGTCCGGCAATCAGCGCCGCGGCCATATTGCCGCCGCCGATAAATGCAATCTTCATTGAGGTTCCTTGTTGGTGTGACGGGCGCCGAAAATGGCGCTGCCGACGCGCACGATGGTGGCGCCTTCCAGGACTGCCGCGCGCAGGTCGGCCGACATGCCCATCGACAGCGTGTCCAGCGCGAAGCCTTGTTCGCGCAGATCGTCGTACAGCGTGCGCAGCGCCGCAAACGCGGCGCGCTGCGCATCGAAGTCCTCCGTCGGCTCGGGAATGGCCATCAGGCCGCGCAGACGCAGCTTCGGCAGTGCGGCCACGGCGCGCGCCAGCGCCGCCACGTCCGCCGGGGCTACGCCACTCTTGCTGGCTTCCCCGCTGATATTGACCTGCAGGCAGATATTGAGCAGGCCCCGTCCATCCGGCCGCTGTTCGGCCAGGCGCTGGGCGATCTTCTCTCGCTCGACGGTATGTACCCAGTCGAAATGCTCGGCGATGGGCCGCGTCTTGTTGCTCTGGATCGGGCCGATGAAGTGCCATTCCAGCGGCAGGTCAGTCAATGCGGCGGGCAGCGCGGCCGCGACGGCACGCACCTTGTCGACGCCTTCCTGCACATAGTTTTCGCCAAAGGCGCGCTGCCCGGCCCCCGCCGCTTCGATCACGGCATCGGGGCCGAAGGTCTTGGAGACAGCCAGCAGGCGCACGCTGTCGCGTGGGCGCCGCGCCTCGTCGGCGGCCGCCGCGATGGCATCCCCGACTGCTTGCATGTTCAGAGTGATTGTGGACATAATCGTCGATCCGGCCTTGCCAGGAGCCCGTCTGCGCCTGCTGTTTCAGCGTGGTTGCAATTCAGCGTGCAACCGGGTTGCCACCTGAGTTGCCACCTGAGTTGCCACCCGGGTTGCCCCCTTGTCAGCAGTCGCGCGCCGGCAGCCTGCGGTTCCGGTTTTAATGAGCTTATTGTTTTGATCACTGGATTATAAATGGACATCTCCGAACTTCTCGCTTTCTCCGTCAAGAACAAGGCATCGGACCTGCACCTGTCCGCCGGCCTGCCGCCGATGATCCGCGTGCACGGCGATGTCCGCCGCATCAACCTGCCGCCGCTGGAGCACAAGGACGTGCACGGCATGATCTATGACATCATGAACGACAGCCAGCGCAAGGTGTACGAGGAGCTGCTCGAGATCGACTTCAGCTTCGCCATTCCCGGCCTGGCGCGCTTTCGCGTCAATGCGTTCAACCAGGACCGTGGCGCTTCCGCCGTGCTGCGCACGATCCCGTCGAAGATACTCACGCTGGAAGACCTGAACGCGCCGAAGATCTTCGCCGACTTCGCGCTCAAGCCGCGCGGCCTCGTGCTCGTCACGGGTCCCACCGGCTCGGGCAAGTCGACCACGCTGGCAGCCATGGTCAACCACCTCAATGAGCACGAGTACGGCCATATCCTGACGATCGAGGACCCGATCGAATTCGTGCACGAATCGAAGAAGTGCCTGATCAACCAGCGCGAAGTGGGCCCGCACACCCTGTCGTTCAGTAACGCGCTGCGCTCGGCGCTGCGGGAGGATCCCGATGCGATCCTCGTCGGCGAGCTGCGCGACCTGGAGACGATCCGCCTGGCCCTGTCGGCGGCGGAGACGGGCCACCTCGTGTTCGGCACGCTGCACACGTCGTCCGCCGCGAAGACGATCGACCGCATCGTCGACGTCTTCCCCGCCGAGGAAAAGGAGATGGTACGGGCCATGCTGTCCGAATCGCTGCAGGCCGTCATCTCCCAGACGCTGCTGAAGACGAAGGATGGCGCAGGCCGCGTAGCCGCGCACGAGATCATGGTGGGCACGCCGGCGATTCGCAACCTGATCCGCGAAGCGAAGATCGCGCAGATGTACTCGGCAATCCAGACGGGCAGCAACGTGGGCATGCAGACGCTCGACCAGAACCTGACGGACCTGGTGCGCCGCAACGTGATCTCGTCGGCCGCCGCCCGCGCCGCCGCCAAGATCCCGAGAACTTCCCCGGTTAAGGAGCGGCGATGGAACGCGACCAGGCATCCAAATTCATGTTCGACCTGCTGCGCCTGATGGTCGGCAAGAAAGGCTCGGACCTGTTCATCACGGCCGGCTTTCCGCCGGCGATGAAGATCGACGGCAAGCTCACCCCCGTCTCGGCGCAGCCTTTGACGGCGGCACACACGGCCGATCTGGCCCGCTCCATCATGAACGACAAGCAGACGGCATCGTTCGAGGCGACCAAGGAGGCCAACTTCGCCATCAGTCCCGGCGACCTCGGGCGCTTTCGCGTGTCCGCCTTCGTGCAGATGAGTTCTGTGGGCATGGTGCTGCGCACGATTAACAGCGCCATCCCGAAGCTGGAAGACCTGGGCCTGCCAGAGGTCCTAAAGGACATCGTGATGGCCAAGCGCGGCCTCGTCATCATGGTCGGCGCCACGGGCTCCGGCAAATCGACGACGCTGGCGGCGATGGTCGGCTGGCGCAACGCCAACAGCCATGGGCACATCATCACGATCGAAGACCCGGTGGAGTTCGTCCACCCGCACCACAACTGCATCGTCACGCAGCGAGAAGTGGGCGTTGATACGGAAGACTGGGAAGTGGCGCTGAAAAATACGCTGCGCCAGGCGCCGGACGTGATCCAGATCGGCGAGATCCGCGACCGCGCGACGATGGACCACGCCATCGCGTTTGCCGAAACGGGCCACCTGTGCCTGGCCACGATGCATGCGAATAACGCCAACCAGGCGCTGGACCGCATCATCAACTTCTTCCCCGAAGAGCGCCGCCAGCAACTGCTGATGGACCTGTCGCTGAACATGAAAGGCATGATCTCGCAGCGCCTGGTGCCGCTGAAGGAAGGGAAGGGCCGTGCGGTGGCCATCGAGATCATGCTGAACTCTCCGCTGATCTCGGACCTGATCTTCAAGGGGCAGGTGCACGAGATCAAGGAGCTGATGAAGAAGTCGCGCGAGCTGGGCATGCAGACGTTCGACCAGTCGCTGTTCGACCTGTACGAAGCGGACAAGATCAGCTACGAGGACGCTCTGCGCAACGCCGATTCCGTCAACGACCTGCGTCTTGCCATCAAACTGGAAGGCAAGGGCGCGAAAAACCGCGACCTGTCCGCCGGCACCGAGCATCTGGGCCTGATCTGAGGAGCGCACCATGACGTCCGTCTTCGATTTCTTCGCCGTCAGTCTGGCCGGCCAACCCGTTGAGCTGGCGCAGTACCACGACAAGGTGCTGCTGATCGTGAACACGGCCAGCGCATGCGGCTTCACGCCGCAGTACACGGGGCTGGAGAAGCTGCATGAGCGCTACGGGCCGCAGGGCTTCATGGTGCTGGGCTTTCCCTGCAACCAGTTCGGCGCCCAGGAACCCGGCACGGCGGAGGAAATCGGCGCTTTCTGCGAGACAAAGTATGCCGTCACCTTCCCCCTGTTTGCCAAGATCGATGTCAATGGCGCCGCCGCCCACCCGCTCTACCAATATCTGAAAAAAAGCGCGCCTGGCGTGCTCGGCACCAAGGCGATCAAGTGGAATTTCACCAAATTCCTCGTCCGGCGCGACGGTACCGTCGCGCACCGCTACGGGCCCATGACGAAACCGGAGGAAATCGCACGCGATATCGAAGCGCTGCTGGGGAGTGCTGTCGGCTGAGCAATAACTAGTGGTTACATGCATCATGTTGTGCTGTAACCGCAGAAATCTGTTCATTACTGAGAGAACGCGATATCGTTGCACACTGGAATTGCATTCTAGGTAATAATGGCGGGCGCACTTTTGCTCACAAAACCACGCCATGCCGCTCCCCGCAAGTATCGTATCCCGTTGGATCAGAATGGGCGCCTATTCCCGCCTGTTCGTACCAATTTCCCTGCTGATCGTGGCTATCGTGGCCGTGCGCTATACCCTGCTGGTGGATTCGGAAGCCGGGCAGGCGCGGCACCAGCTGGTTCTGGAAACGCGCCAGGTCACGCAAAACCTTGCCGAAGCTCTCGCCCCTCTGGCGGCGGCACACGACCGGGCCGCTGTCACGGCGCTGTTGCAGCGCACCGCCAATGTCAGCGAGGGCGTCTCGCGCGTGCGCTGGCTGGAGGACGGGACGGCCCTGGAGGCGATGCGCTTGCCCGACGCGCCGCTCTACCCGGCCTGGTTTTCCGCTGTTGCCGGCATCGATCCGCTGACCTACACGGTGCCGGTTGGCGCCTCCGGCTCCCATGTGGAAATATGGTTCAGCGCCACCCCGGCGCTGAACGTGGCGTGGCGCGCACTGCGCCACCAGGCGCTGGTAACGGCGCTGAACATCTTCCTGATCTACTGCCTGCTCGGCCTCCTGATCTTTGCCACGCGGCGCATGCTGCGCCGGATCAGCCGCGCCACGCAGGCCTTCCGCGACGGCCAGTACCACGTGCGCCTGCCCGTGCGGGGCTTTCCGGAGGCGCAAGCGGTGGCCACCACGTTCAACGAGATGGCGGCGCGCATCCAGGACCTGATGCTGACGCTGCAATCGGAAAAGGAGCGCAGCGAAGTCACGCTGGCATCGATTGGCGACGCCGTCATCGTGACCGACCCGTGGGGCCGCGTCGAATCGATGAACGAGACGGCGCAGGTGCTGACGGGCTATACTGCCGGCGAGGCGCGCGGCCAGGAACTGCACGACGTGTTCGCGCTGGCAAACAACTTCGGCCAGCACACGCTCATGAAGACGCTGGCCGCCGTGCAGGCGGGCGGCCCCGCCGTCAAGGCCAAGGACCAGAACCTGCGCCACCGCGACGGCCGCCGCTTCAATGTCGAATATACGGCCGCGCCGATCCGGCAAAGCGCCGGCGGCATGCTGGGCACCGTGCTGGTGTTCCGCGACGTCAGCGAGACGCGTGAGCTGATCCAGCAGATGTCGTGGCGCAGCTATCACGACGTGCTGACCGGGCTGCCCAACCGCGCCGCGCTCGCGGGCCGTTTCGAACAGGAGATCGCCCGCGCCCGCGATGGCGGCGCCCTGCTGGCCGTCTGCCTGTTCGACCTCGATCACTTCCGGCAGATCAACGACAGCGGCGGCCACGCGCTGGGCGACGAAGTGCTGAAACAGGTGGCAAGCCGCCTGCACGAATTTGCCGGCAACGACCATTACGTGGCCCGCCTCGGCGGCGACGAATTCGTGCTGCTGCTGCGCGACCATGGCGACAAGGCAGGCGTCGAGCGGACGCTGGAGCGGCTGATGCTCGCGCTGACACGGGGCTACCAGGCGGGATCGCGCACGGTGCCGCTGACGGCCAGCGCGGGCGTGGCGCTGTACCAGGGCAGCGACGTCAGCGCCGACAACCTGCTGCGCCACGCCGACCAGGCGCTGTACCAGGCCAAGGTCGAAGGCCGCCGCAAGGTGCACTTCTTCGACGCGGTGCTGGACGAGCAGGTCCGCACCCACCACAACCGCCGCACCGAAGTGCGCGACGCACTGCTGGCGGGCCAGCTGTGCCTGTACTACCAGCCGAAAGTGGACATGCGCCACGGCCGCGTCGTCGGCATGGAAGCGCTGCTGCGCTGGCGCCATCCGCAGCGCGGCATTCTCGGTCCCGCCGAGTTCCTGCCCGCCGTGGAGCACACCGACCTCATTGCCGACATCGGCGAATGGGTGCTGCGCGAGGCCCTGCAACAGTTGACCGCGTGGGGCGGCAAGGGCCAGCTGTGGGGCGTCAGCGTGAACATCGCCGCACGCCATTTCCAGCGCCCGGATTTCGTGCGGCGGCTGCGCGCCATCCTCGACGAATTCCCCGCCGTGCCGCCACGGCTGCTGGAGCTCGAGATCCTCGAATCGTCGGCCCTGCACGACGTCAATCACGTGCGCTCGATCATGCAGGAATGCCAGGCGCTGGGCATCCGCTTCGCACTGGACGATTTCGGCACCGGCTACTCGTCGATGGCGTACCTGAAGCGCCTGCCCGCCGACGTCTTGAAGGTAGACCAGAGTTTTGTGCGCAATATGCTGGTGGACCGGGACGACCTGCACCTCGTCAGCGCCGTCATCGGCCTGGCGCGCGCCTTCAACCGCGGCGTCATTGCCGAAGGCGTCGAGACGGCCGAACATGGCGCCCTGCTGATCCGGCTGGGTTGCGACCTGGCGCAAGGGTACGGGATTGCGCGGCCGATGCCGGCCGAAGACGTGCCAGGATGGGCCGACGGCTTCGTCAAGGTGCCGGCCTGGGAGGATGCCAGTTTGCTGGGGCCCTTGATGGATCTGCGCGGCGAGTTGCGCGATTTCAGCCGTGACTTGAATCTGTCGACGCCAGCTTGAACGTCGTGGAATGGCACCTCACCGGCTGCCGATCATCCGGTCCACCAGCTCGATCCAGTGCTCCACCGGCGTTTGCGTTCCCGATTGCAGGTGGCCGATGCAGCCGATATTGGCCGAGACGATGCGGGGGGCGCCGGTGTCGGCCAGCTGTTCCAGCTTGCGGTCGCGCAGCTGCAGCGACAGCTCCGGGTGCAGCAGCGAATACGTGCCGGCGGAGCCGCAGCACAGGTGCGACTCGCCGCACAGCCGCACCTCCAGGCCCAGCGCCCGCAGCAGGCCTTCGACCTTGCCGCGCACCTGCTGGCCATGCTGCAGCGTGCAGGGCGGGTGGTACGCCACCGGCTCGGCGTGCCGTTGCGCCAGCCGCGCCAGCTCCCCTTCGAACGCGGGCAGGATCTCGGACAGGTCGCGCGTCAGCGCGGAGATACGCGCCGCCTTTTCCGCATAGACCGGATCGTGCGCCAGCAGGTGGCCGTATTCACGCACGGTGGCACCGCAGCCGGAGGCCGTCATGACGATGGCTTCGACTTCCTCCACGTACGGCCACCAGGCGTCGATATTGCGGCGCATGTGATCGCGCCCGCCCTCCTGGTCGTTCAGATGAAAGCGCAGCGCGCCGCAACAGCCGGCACGTGGCGCGGCAAACAGCTGTATGCCGACAGCATCGAGCACGCGCGCCGCCGCGGCATTGATATTGGGTGCCATGCCCGGCTGCACGCAGCCATCGAGTACCAGCATGCGGCGTGCGTGCCGGCGCGTGGGCCATGGCGTGGCGCGCCGCAGCGGCGGCAGCTTGTCCTGCAGCGCCGGCGACAGCAAGGGCCGCAACACCTGCCCGACGCGCAACGCCGGCGTGAACACCGCCTTGCGCGACATGCCCTCTTTCAGCACGTAGCGCTTGATCCGGTCCGGCAGCGAGCGCCGGACGCGGCGCTCCACGACATCGCGGCCGATATCGGCCAGGCGCCCATAGCGCACGCCGGACGGGCATGTACTTTCGCAGTTGCGGCACGTCAGGCAGCGGTCCAGGTGCAGCTGCGTGGTGGCGCTCACTGGCGCGCCTTCCAGCACCTGCTTGATCAGGTAGATGCGCCCGCGCGGGCCATCCAGTTCGTCGCCCAGCAATTGGTAAGTGGGACAGGTGGCCGTACAGAAGCCGCAGTGCACGCAGGCACGCAGGATGCTCTCCGCTTCGTCCCCCTGCGGCGTGCCCTTGATGAAATCGGCGAGATTGGTTTGCATGAGTTCTCTCAGTACAGACGCCCGCGGTTGAAGATGCCGGCCGGGTCGAATGCCGCCTGCAGCCGCTCCTGGATGCGCGCGATGGCCGGCGCCTGCGGTTGGAACGCGCCGGCGCTCTTGTCCGCAGCCCGGTACAAGGTCGCGTGACCGCCCGCCGCGGCGACGCTGCGCCGGATATCGGCGGCACCGGCGCGCGGCACCTTGAGCCAACGCTGCGCGCCGCCCCATTCGATCAGTTGCGTGCCACCGAGAATGAGGGCGCTGGCCGCCGGCGGCAGCGCCAGGCGCCACAGCGTGTCCGTGTCGAAGAAGGCATGGGTCTGGTCGCGCAGCGACGTCCAGAATGCCCGGTCGTCCTTCACCGGCTCGCCGCCCAGCTTGCGCGCGGCCGCCGCCACCGCTGGTTCGGATCCGGACAGCCGGACCGTCAGCGCGCCATCGACCCAGCACGTGGCCGACAGCGGCAGCGGCTGGCCGCCCCATGCGTTCATGCGCGCCAGCGCGGCGATTTCGTCCAGCTCGAAGCGCAAGGTCGTCTCGACCAGCGGCAGCGGCAGCACCTTCAGCGACACCTGCGTGATGAGCCCCAGCACGCCCATCGACCCGGCCAGCAGCCGCGCCACGTCGTAGCCGGCCACGTTCTTCATGACCTGGCCGCCGAAGTTGAGCAGCTCGCCCTTCCCGTCCATCAGCTGCGCGCCCAACAGGAAGTCGCGTATGGCGCCGGCCGTGGCGCGGCGCGGTCCGGACAGGCCGCTGGCAACGACGCCGCCGATCGTCGACGCTGGGTCAAACCGGGGGGCTCGAATGCCAGCATCTGCCGGTGCTCGCGCAGTTGCGCTTCCAGCTGCGCCAGCGGCGTGCCGCAACGGACCGTGACAACCAGTTCCGTCGGCTCGTAATCGACGATTCCGCTGTGCGCTCGCGTCTCGAGCGGGTCGCCCTGCAACGGCCCGCCATACCAGTCCTTGCTGGCGCCGCCGACGATGCGCAGTGGCGTGCCCGCGGCGGTGGCAGCCTGGATGCGGTCGCGGAACTGTTCGATCGTATCGGGCATGTCAGAAACGCGGCAGGTTGGCGTGTGGCAGCGCGCCGTTCGTCACGCGCAGGCGGCCGAATTCGGCGCAGCGGTGCAACGTCGGAATGGCCTTGCCGGGATTGAGCAGCATCGGCGGATCGAACGCCTTCTTGACGGCGAAAAAGGCCGCCAGTTCGGTGGGCTTGAACTGCACGCACATCGAATCGATCTTCTCGACGCCCACGCCATGTTCGCCCGTGATCGTGCCACCCACGGCCACGCACAGGGCCAGGATCTCGGCGCCGAACGCCTCCGCCCGATGGAGCTCGTCCGGCCGGTTGGCATCGAACAGGATCAGCGGATGCAGGTTGCCGTCGCCGGCATGAAATACGTTGGCGCAGCGCAGGCCGTACTTCACTTCCATCTGCGCGATCCCCGTCAGCACCTGCGCCAGGTGCTTGCGGGGGATGGTGCCGTCCATGCAGTAGTAGTCCGGCGAGATGCGCCCCGCCGCCGGGAACGCGTTCTTGCGGCCCGACCAGAAGCGCAGCCGTTCCGCTTCCGTTGTCGACACGGCGATGGCGCCGGCACCGGCCTCCCGCAGTACGGCCGTCATGCGCGCGATCTCGTCGTCGACCTCTTCCACCGTGCCGTCCGCCTCGCACAGCAGGATGGCGGCGGCGTCCAGGTCGTAGCCCGCGTGGACGAACGGCTCGACCATGGACACGGACGTGCGGTCCATCATCTCCAGCCCGGCCGGGATGATGCCGGCCGCGATCACATGCGCCACCGCATTGCCCGCGGTGACGACGTCGCCGAACGACGCCATGATGACGCGTGCGCACAGCGCCTTCGGCACGAGCCTGACCGTCACTTCCGTCACGATCCCCAGCATGCCCTCGGAGCCAATGAAGACGGACAGCAGGTCCAGCCCGGGCGCGTCGGGCGCCTCGCTGCCCAGTTCCACGATATCGCCATCGATGGTGGCCACGCGCACGCGCAGTACGTTGTGCACCGTCAGGCCGTACTTCAGGCAATGCACGCCGCCGGAGTTCTCCGCCACGTTGCCGCCGATGGTGCAGGCGATCTGCGACGACGGGTCGGGCGCGTAATACAGGCCATGTGGTGCTGCCGCTTCCGAGATGGCGAGGTTGCGCACGCCGGGTTGCACGACAGCGGTGCGCGACGTGGCATCGAGCCGCACGATGCGGTTCAGCCTTGCCGTCGACAGCACGATACCCTCGGCAATCGGCATCGCGCCGCCCGACAGGCCGGTACCGGCGCCGCGCGGCACGATCGGCACGCCCAGCCCGCGGCATACGGCCAGCACGGCCAGCACCTGCGCCTCGTCGTGCGGCAGCGCCACCACCAGCGGCATCTGGCGGTAAGCGGCCAGGCCGTCGCACTCGTACGGACGGGTGTCCTCGGGCGCCGCGAGCACGCAGCCGGCCGGCAGCACGGCAGCCAGTGCCTGGGCGACTTCATGCCGGCGCGCGGCGAGCTTGGAAAGGTCAGTGATCATCGGCTGCTCGTCATATCGTCACGACGATTGTAGGCCAATTTCCCGGCATGGGCCGAATTGTCGTATCCTCGCACCGTTCAAACAAGGAGACAAACATGGGCAACCGACTGTCAAAGATCGCCACCCGCACCGGGGATAACGGCACCACGGGACTGGGCGACGGCAGCCGCACCGGCAAGGACAGCACGCGCGTGCACGCGATGGGCGACGTGGACGAGCTGAACTCGAACATCGGGCTCTTGCTGTGCGAGCCGATGCCGGACGACCTGCGCGGCGAACTGGTGGCGATCCAGCACGACCTGTTCGACCTGGGCGGGGAACTGTGCATTCCCGGCTACCAGCTGATCAAGGAAGAACACGTGGAGCGCCTGGACGCGCTGCTGGAAAAGTACAACGCCTCCCTGCCCGCGCTGACGGAATTCATCCTGCCGGCCGGCTCGCGCGCCGCCTCGCTGGCGCACGTGTGCCGCACCGTATGCCGCCGCGCCGAGCGGGCCATCGTCACGCTCGGCAAGGAAGAAAGCATCCACGACCACCCGCGCCAGTACGTCAACCGCCTGTCCGACCTGATGTTCGTGCTGGCACGCGTATTGAACCGCTTTGCCGGCGGCGGCGACGTGCTGTGGAACCATGAGCGCAAGCGTGGCTGAGGGTCAGCGGCTGCGGGTTACATCTGTCGGAATACGTGCAGGAAGTTGCGACTGACGGGTAGCGACTCGGCGCGGCGCTTCAGGTGCACCGACGCCGTCTCGTTCTCGCCGCGGATGACGTGGCTGACGGCGCGCAGATTGACGACGACGGAGCGGTGCACCTGCACGAAATGGGCCGCGTCCAGCTGCGCCAGCAGATCCTTCAGCGGCGTGCGCACCAGGGCTTCGGCCGGTTGTCCATCGTCGCCGCGCCAGGCCACCGCCGTATATTTCGTGTCCGACCGCAGGTAATCGATGTCCGCCACCGGAATCAGGCGCAGGGCCGCTCCCACCTGGGCGGTCAGCCAGTTCAGCGGCGCCGGCGCGGCCGGGGCGCGCAGGCGGTCGGCCAGCTGCGCCAGCAGCGCGTCCAGCTCCGCCCCGCCCGTCGGCTGGTGCCGTTCCTTCAGGCGCGCCACCGTATCGGCCAGCCGCGCCGGCTCGACCGGCTTGACAAGGTAGTCCAGCGCTCCCTGGGCGAATGCCTGCACGGCATACCGGTCGTACGCCGTGACGAAGACCAGGTGCGAGCGCCGCCCGATCCGGGCCGCCGCCTCCACCCCGGACATGCCTGGCATGTGCACGTCCAGAAAACAGATGTCGGGCCGGAGCGTCTCGCATTGCGCGACGGCCTCGCGGCCGTTGCGGACCCGGGCCACGATGGCCAGTTCCGGCCACGCCTCCGCCAGTTGCCGCGCCAGCGCGTCGCGCAGCAGCGGCTCGTCGTCGGCGATCAGGGCGGTCGGTTGTCGCTGCATCGTCAGGCTCCCACGGAAAATTCGATCTCGGCACATACGCCGTGCGGCGTCACCGCATACAACCGCAACTGCGCCCGGCCGCCAAAGTGCAGTGCCAGCCGTTCGCGCAGGGTGGCCAGTCCTGTACCGCTGCCGGTCCCCATGCCGACGCCGGTATCGCGCACCGTCGCCACGCAATTGTCGCCACGCCGGCACACGCTGACGTCGATGCGGCCGCCCTCCTCCGCCGGATCGATGCCGTGCCGTACGGCGTTTTCGACAAGCGTAAGCAGGATCAGCGCCGGGCAGCACATGTCCAGCAACGCGGCGTCGGACCGCAGCGTGAACGCGAGGCGGTCGGGCATGCGCATGCGCATCAGCTCCAGATAGGCGCGCACCAGTTCGAGCTCCTGCCCCAGCGTGCCGGAAGATGCGCCAGCCGCGTCGTGCAGGCGCGGCACGGCGGCGCGCAGGTAGGCCGTCAGGCTGCGCAGCAGCGCGGGCGCCTGCGGCGAGCCCGTATCGACCAGCGCCTGCACGTTGGCCAGGGTGTTGAACAGGAAGTGCGGCGCCACCTGCGCCTGCATCAGGTGCAGCCGCGCGTCCAGCGCCTGGCGCGCCAGCTCGCTGCGTTCGAGCTCGAAGGCAAGCGCCTGCGTGCGGGCCAGCGCATCCTTCTGCCGCACCAGCGCGGACAGTGCCAGCCATGGCGCGACAAGCGTGCCGAAGAAGCACAGCAGGAAAAAGCCGCTGCGGCGCTCCGCATCGGTCCAGAATGGCGGCGCATCGACGGGTGTGCGCAGCAAATAAATCGCCAGCGTGGTGAGAGGCATCGCCAGCGCGACACCGGCCACCTGTAACGCCCACCGTGCAACCCAGGGCGGCAGGCGGCGCGGCCAGCGTTCCAGCAGCGAGAACGCCAGCGTGCCGGCGGTGGCCAGCAGCGCCGCCGTGCTCCACAGCGGCCAGACCGAATCCCAGACGAGCGTCAGCGGCAGCGTGACGATCAGCGCGCAGACCAGTGCAGTGCGCAGCCGCCGCCACGGCACGGTGGCGGCCGACACGAGGCGGATGGCGTCAATAGGCATGTGCCGCCATCGGACCGGCGCCGCGCCGGAAGCCGCGCACCAGCAGCCAGGTTCCGGTGGCGAGATGGCAAATTGCCGCCGGTGCCACCAGCGCCAACTGGAACGGATGGCCGAGCAGATGCAGCGCGATATTCGCCAGTTGCAGCACCACCGCGGCCACGCCGATGGCGGGCAGGAGGCGTGCAGGCATGCCGCTTCGGTACAACAGCACATACAGGGTCAAGCTGGTCGCTCCGCTGAAAAACAATGCAAGGTAATGGACGGCGTAGCGCGCGCCCCCCGCCGCCGCGTATGCCGCCTGGAACGGCGCCCCCGCTGCGGGCGTGGCCGCCGCAGCCGCCTGACTCAAGGATAACATCGCGAGCAGCAGGCCCTGCTCGACGACGGCAACGGCCAGCGCGACAACCGCCATCGCCAGCAGTGCCAACGCGGTGCGTTCGCCAGCGCGCCTGAACCGCGGCCAGCATGCCAGTGCGATGGCGAGCGACAGCAGTGGTGCCAACAGCACGACCAGCGCCCCCGTCCGCACTCTTGCCGCCATGCCGGCAGCGGCCGCGAGGAAGCCGGGCGCTTCGAACACGGGTGGCAGGAGGACGAAATAGCCAACGACCGATGTCGCCATCGTCAGCAGCATCGACAGCCCGACCAGTCGTCCCAGACCTTGTTCGCTTTTCATGTTTCCTCCGTTGACAATGCGCCCAGTATGGGCTGACGCAACGGCGGTGGACATCGCATCCGACGGGGCACGGTGCCGGATGGACGAGGCACGGTAGGGCGCGACGGCTTACGGCAGCGATGGCGCGACAAATCCCGGCAGGGTCGCCAGTCGATCGGCCAGGAAGCCGACCAGTGCGCGCGCCCGTACCGGCTGGTAGCGCCGCCCGGGGTACAGCAGATGCAGCGCCTGCGGCTCGCCCTGCCAGGCCGGCAGGACACGGCGCAGTCGGCCCGCTGCCAGCAGGTCGTCGACCAGCCATGCCGGACACAGGCCGATGCCGGCACCGGCGGCGAGACTGTCGCGAATCGCCAGCGCGTTATTGACGCGGTAGCGGCCAGCCGTGCGCACACTCACCGTCCGCGTGCCGTCGTTGAGCGTCACGTCGTTGCCGGTTGCGAGCCAGGCGAAACGCACGTAATCGTGGTCGGCCAGCGCCGCCGGCGTCGCCGGCGCGGGACGGCGCTCAAGGTACCCCGGCGCCGCGACCAGCCAGCGCGGCGAATCCGCCACGTGCCGTGCCACCGCGTCCGCCGGCAGCGCACCGCCCAGACGCAGCGCCACATCGACGCCCTCTTCCACCAGGTCGGCCATGCGGTCGTTCAGTATCAGTTCGATCTCCACGCCGGGATGCGTGTCGAGGAATTCGTGCACCAGAGCATTCAGGCGGAACTGCCCCAGCGCGACGGGCGCGTTGAGCCGCAACAGGCCGTGCATCGATGCCGTACCGCCGCGTGCATCGGCCACCGCCGCGTCGAACTCCGCCAGCACGCCGCGGGCACGTTCGTAGAAGCGCTGGCCTTCCGTCGTCGGCGCCAGGCTGGCCGTGGTGCGCGCCAGCAGGCGGATGCCCAGGTCGCGCTCCAGTGCGGCGATTGCCTTGCTGACGGTGGGCTGCGTGGTGGCGGCCTCGCGCGCCACTGCGGACAGGCTGCCCAGCTCGACCGCGCGGACAAACCAGTGCAGGGATTTCATCGTGTCCATATCACCTCATTCGAGAATGGAATGAACTATAGTCGAAATGACCTCTACCATACGAATCCAGAATGACAGACGATGAGGCTCCTGAATCTACGGAGGCCATCATGATCAAACGAGTGTCGGCGGCCCTGGCCGCCACCCTGTTCCTTTCGTCCGCGCAGGCGGCGCAGACCAGCTGGTACGCGGCGCCGCAACCGGCCTGGGACAAAACCTTTGCCTTGCCGATGAACGTCCCCCCCAGCGTTGGCGGTCACACCGTGCGCGAAACGCTGCGCCTGTCGGCCGGCGGGTCGCGCCTGCGCGTCGTGCTGTCGAACCGCTACGGCACGGCGCCGCTCGCGGTCGGCGCCGTGCATGTCGCGCGCACGGCCGGCCAGGCCGGCGCCTCCCCGCCATCGATCCCGAAAGCGATCGCGCGCTGACGTTCGCCGGCCGGTACTCCGTGACGATCCCGCCCGGGCAGGATGCCATCAGCGACGCGCTGGCCTTTGCGGCACGGCCGCTGGAGCGCCTGACGGTGTCGACGTGGTTTCCCGGCGAGGCGCCGCTGACGACGTTCCACTGGGGCGCACAGCAGACGGGCTATGTGGCAGTGGGCGACGTGACGGCGGCGCGCACGCTGGCCGCCAGCGCGGCCTTGGCAGGACGCGCATTCGTCAGCGCCGTGCAGGTCGATGGCGACGGCGCTTGCGGCACGGTCGTCGCCTTTGGCGACTCGATCACGGACGGCAACGGCTCGACGCCGGACCTGCACCGGCGCTGGCCGGACTACCTGGCCGAACGACTGCCGGACGTGGGCATCGCCAACGCCGGGATTTCGGGAGCACGCTTGCTGTCCTCAGGGATGGGGGTGGCAGCGGCAGCGCGCTTCGGGCCCGATGTGCTGGACCAGCCAGGCGTGCGCGCGGTGGTCGTCCTCATCGGCATCAACGATATCGGCTGGCCCGGTAGCGCTTTCGCGCCGGCCGATCCGCCGGCAAGCGTCGCGCGGATGATCGAAGGTTACCGCACCCTGATCGCGCAAGCCCACGCACGAGGCGTAAAAGTCATCGGCGGCACGCTGCTGCCGTTCCACGGCGCGCTGCACGGCACGCCGTTTGCCGGCTACTGGTCGCCCGCCAAGGAGGTGCGGCGCCAGGAGGTCAATGCGTGGATACGCAAGAGCGGGGAGTTCGATGCGGTGGTGGACTTCGATGCGGCGCTGCGCGATCCCGCCGATCCCGCGCGCATGCTGCCGGTTTACGACTCGGGGGACCATCTGCATCCGGGCGATGCGGGCTATGCGGCGATGGCGGGGGCGGTGTTGCGGGATGTGCCGCGGCTGACGGCCTACTGACTCGCGCAGGCTGAAGGTCGGGGACAGGCGCCTGTCTCAGGCATCGGCCCCGGGATGGAAGCCTGTCTCCAACCGATCGCCTGCCCGGTGCTTCAACCGTTGTTGACGACCAGGCTCGGTTTGCCGCCCAGGAAGCGCGCCCGGATCGACGCGGCGATCCCGGTGGCGTCCAGGCCCACGCTGGCCAGCAGCTTGGCCGGGTCGCCATGGTCGATGAACTTGTCCGGCAGCCCCAGGATCTGCAGCGGCTTGACGATGCCCGCCTCGGCCAGCGCCTCCGCCACGGCGGCGCCGGCGCCACCCATGACGCAGCCCTCTTCGACCGTGACGAGGTAGTCGTGATCGGCGGCCAGCTGCCTGACGAGTTCCACGTCCAGCGGCTTCACGAAACGCATGTTCGCCACCGTGGCGTTCAGCGCCTCGCCAGCACCCAGCGACGGCGCCACCATCGAGCCGAAGGCCAGGATCGCGACGCGTTCGCCGGTGCGGCGGATTTCCCCCTTGCCCAGGTCAATCGACTTCAGTTCTTTCGCGATTGCCGCGCCCACGCCGGCGCCGCGCGGGTAGCGCACGGCGGCCGGGCCGGGATAGTGGTACGCCGTCGTCAGCATCTGGCGGCATTCGTTTTCGTCCGAAGCGGCCATGACAACCATGTTCGGGATGCAGCGCAGGAATGCGAGATCGTAGTTGCCCGCGTGCGTGGCGCCATCGGCGCCGACCAGGCCCGCGCGGTCCAGCGCGAACGTCACGTCCAGGTTTTGCAGCGCCACGTCGTGGATCAGCTGGTCGTAGGCGCGCTGCAGGAATGTCGAGTAGATCGCAACGACCGGCTTCAGGCCTTCGCACGCAAGGCCCGCGCCGAACGTGACGGCGTGCTGCTCGGCGATGCCGACGTCGAAGTAGCGGTCCGGGTACTCGGCATGGAACCGCACCATGCCCGAGCCCTCGCGCATCGCCGGCGTGATGCCGACCAGGCGTTCGTCGGCGGCCGCCATGTCGCACAGCCAGTTGCCGAAGACTTCGGTGTACGTGATCTTCGACGGCGGTGCCGGCTTGATGCCTTCGGCCGGGTTGAACTTGCCGGTGCCGTGGTACAGGATCGGCTCGGCCTCGGCCAGCTTGTAGCCCTGTCCTTTCTTCGTGACCACGTGCAGGAACTGCGGCCCTTTCAGGTTGCGGATGTTCTGCAGGGTCGGAATCAGCGAATCGAGGTCGTGGCCGTCGATCGGGCCGATGTAATTGAAACCGAACTCCTCGAACATCGTGGCGGGAACCACCATGCCCTTGGCATGCTCTTCCAGCTTTTTCGCCAGCTCCAGCACGGGCCCGGGCAGTACGGACTTGCCGACGTTCTTCGCGGCGGCATAGAACTGGCCGGACATCAGGCGCGCCAGGTAGCGGTTCAATGCGCCGACCGGCGGCGAGATCGACATGTCGTTGTCGTTCAGGATGACCAGCAGGTTCAGGTCTTCCTGCACGCCGGCGTTGTTCAATGCCTCGAAGGCCATGCCGGCGGTCATGGAGCCGTCGCCGATGACGGCAATGGCGTGGCGCTGCTCGCCCTTGATCTTCGCGGCCTGCGCCATGCCCAGCGCGGCGGAGATCGACGTGGACGAGTGGGCCGTGCCGAACGTGTCGTACTCGCTTTCCACGCGGCGCGGAAAGCCGGAAATACCGTCGAGCTGACGCAGCGTATGGAACTGCTCGCGCCGGCCCGTGAGGATCTTGTGGGAGTACGTCTGGTGCCCCACGTCCCAGACGATGCGGTCGACCGGGGTATTGAACACGTAGTGCAGCGCGACGGTCAGTTCGACGGTGCCCAGGTTGGACGACAGGTGGCCGCCCGTCTTCGAGACGGAGTCGAGGAGGAAGCTGCGCAGTTCTTCGGCCAGCGGTGTCAGCTGATGACGCCCCAGCTTGCGCAGGTCGGCCGGTTGTTGGATGTTTTCAAGCAGTTTCATTTATGCCTTCCGCTGCACGATCAGGTCCGCGATTTCGCGTAAGCGCAGAGCGTTGTCGCCGAATGGGACCAGGGCCGCATGGGCGTCCTGGCGCAGTTGTTCCGCCAGGGCGATCGACGGTTCGAGGCCCAGGATGGAGACGTAGGTGGGTTTGTTGTCCGCGGCATCCTTGCCGGCGGTCTTGCCCAGCGTGGCCGAATCGGCCGTGGCGTCCAGCACGTCATCGACCACCTGGAACGCCAGGCCGATGGCGCGGCTGTAGTCGTCCAGCGCCTGCAGTTCCGCAGGCAGCAGGTCCTTGCCGGCCAGCGCGCCCAGCACGACGGCAGCACGCAGCAGCGCGCCCGTCTTCAGCTGGTGCATGCGTTCGAGCTGCTCCAGCGACAGGGCCAGGCCGACGGAGTCCAGGTCGATGGCCTGGCCGCCGCACATGCCGGCCGATCCGGCGGCCTGCGCGAGCAGGCGCAGCATGGCCACCTGGCGCGCCGGCGGCACCGTGTCGGCATCGGCCAGCACCTTGAATGCCTGTGCCTGCAGCGCGTCGCCGACCAGCAGCGCGGTGGCTTCGTCGTAGGCCACGTGCACGGTGGGTTTGCCGCGGCGCAGTTCGTCGTCGTCCATGCATGGCATGTCGTCGTGCACCAGCGAGTAAGCGTGGATCATTTCGACGGCGGCCGCGGCGCGCGACAGCGCGCGCGCATCGGCACCCGACAGCGCACCGGCGGCATGGACCAGCAGCGGGCGCACCCGCTTGCCGCCGCCCAGCAGCGCATAGCGCATCGCCGCGTGCAGTTTCGTCGGCACGACGTCACCGGCAGGCAGATAGGCCGACATATCGGTCTCCGTGCCTGCCTGGACGCTCTTCATCCAGTCCTGGAACGAGCCGCTCATGGCGCGCCCTCGTCGCCGTCGGCGAAGGGCTTGAGCATGTCGCCTTCCAGGATCCTGACCTGGGCTTCGACCTTGTCAAGCTGGCCCGCGCAGTATTTCACCAGCTCCGAGCCGCGCGCGTACGCCGCCACCGACGCCTCCAGCGGCAGCTGGCCGGATTCCATCTGCGTCACCAGCTGGGCGAGTTCCGCCATCGCCTCCTCGAAGGATGCGGGAGCGGCCGGGCCCGCGCCGTCCCCGCCTTCGCCGTTCGTTTTCTTTGCCATAAACCTGTCAATCCGACTTGTGAGTTCGACTGTAACGACACAATCGTCCAGTGTAGCCCGTTATTTTAGAACAAAGTGTCATGCAGGGTCCAAAAAGACAACGCCAGCGCGGCAGGGGCGTGACAATTCGGCCGTCACTATTCGACAACCGGCCGCGGGCTTGGCCGGCTGGCTGGCGGCTGCCTTCCGGAAGTGCGCACAATGCACTTCCGGGCGAAGATTTATCGGCAGAGTTACCGTTACCGCGCTATAATCTCCGGTTCTGTCCGAAATACCGTTTTTATACTCTGAATTCAGGTCTTTGCGGATTCTGTCTCTTCTTGGTTGCAGCACTTTAATTAAGGGGGTTGGGATGTCCGATCTGGGTACCCACGCCAGGCTGGCGCGCTCGAGCGCGCAACTTCCGGTCCACGTCTATTTTGACGAAACGCTCCTGCAGCGGGAAATGCAGCAATTGTTTCAGAACGGCCCACGCTATGTGGGCCATGAGCTGATGGTGCCGAATGTCGGCGACTTTACGACTCTCGCCTCGGAAAACGAGGGTCGCATGCTGGTCCGTAACGCCAATGGTATCGAGGTGCTGTCCAACGTCTGCCGCCATCGCCAGGCGCTGATGTTCAATGGCCGCGGCAATGCCAGCACGATCGTCTGTCCGCTGCACCGCTGGACCTATGACCTGAAGGGCGAGCTGATCGGGGCGCCGCACTTTCCCGAGACGCCTTGCCTGAACCTGCCGAAGACCACGCTGCAAAGCTGGAATGGCCTGCTGTTCGAGCAGAACGGCTACAACGTCATGGACAAGCTGAAGAACCTCTCGGTCACGAAGGACCTGGACTTCACCGGCTACATGCTCGATCACGTCGAAGTGCATCACTGCGACTACAACTGGAAGACGTTCATCGAGGTCTACCTCGAGGACTATCACGTGGAGCCGTTCCATCCGGGCCTGGGCGCGTTCGTCACGTGCGACGATCTGCGCTGGGAGTTCGGTATCGACTACAGCGTGCAGACGGTGGGCGTGAACCGCGGCCTGAAGAAATCGGGTTCGCCGGCCTACCAGCGCTGGCAGGAGCAGGTGCTGAAGTTCCGCAACGGCGAAGCGCCGCCGTACGGCGCCATCTGGCTGACCTTGTATCCGAACATCATGGTCGAGTGGTATCCGCACGTGCTGGTCGTGTCGACGTTGTGGCCGGAAGGTCCGAACCGCACGAAGAATGTCGTCGAGTTCTATTACCCCGAGGAGATCGTGCTGTTCGAGCGCGAGTTCGTCGAGGCGGAACGGGCGGCCTATATGGAAACCTGCGTCGAGGACGACGAAATCGCCCTGCGCATGGACGCGGGCCGCCGCATCCTGATGGAGCGCGGCCAGACGGACGCAGGGCCCTACCAGTCGCCGATGGAAGACGGCATGCAGCACTTCCATGAGTGGTACCGCAGCCGCATCGAACCGGGCAACGCAGGACTTGCCAGCATCAAGACTTAAACAGTACGACCATCGCAAGGGGACAGCATCGGAACACGATCTGTCCCCTTGCTCATTTCAAGGATCAGCAATGCAATCGCTCTGGATGTTGTTCGCCAGCTTCATGTTCGCCGCCATGGGGGTGTGCGTCAAACTGGCCTCGGAAACCTATACCACGTCGGAACTGGTGATGTACCGCGGGATCATCGGCATGGTCATACTGTTTACCATCATCCGCGTCCAGGGCGGGACGTTGAAGACCACCATGCCGCTGGCGCACCTGTGGCGCGGCGTCATCGGCGTAATTTCGCTGTGGCTGTGGTTTTATGCGATCGCCGCACTGCCGCTGGCCACCGCGATGACGCTCAATTACATGGCGCCCATCTGGATCGCCGTATGGCTGTTCGCGCACGGCTGGTGGCATGCGAAGAACCGCGTCGAATGGCCGCTGATCGTGGCCGTGGGCATGAGCTTTGTCGGCGTCACGCTGCTGCTGCGCCCTGCTTTCGAGGCCGACCAGCTGTTCGACGCGCTGGTGGCGCTGTCTTCCTCGGTGCTGTCCGCAATGGCCTATCTGCAGGTGCGCAAACTGGGCCTGGCCGGCGAGCCGGAATCGCGCGTGGTGTTCTACTTTGCCGCGACCAACCTGATCGCGGGCGTTTTCGGCAATATCCTGCAGGCGGGCGGCGGCCCGGTCGTGTGGCACCCGCTCAACACGGCGCACGGCTTCTTCCTGCTGCTGGGGATGGGCCTGTGCGCGACGGCCGCACAAGTCGCCATGACGCGCGCCTACCGTCTCGGCAACACGCTGGTCGTGGCAAACCTGCAGTACACGGGCATCGTGTTCTCCAGCGCCTGGGGCGTGCTGGTGTTCAGCGACGTGTTCGACTGGCACAGCTGGCTGGGCATCGGCATCATCCTCGCCTCGGGGGTGGCCGCGACGTTCTACAATACAAAGAGTACCGAACGCGGCAAGGCCATTGCCGACACCGATCCGATCGCCAGTGAAGTGTAAGGAGACCGTATGTCCAGTACCCTGTTCAAGACCTTGATTGATGCCGCCACCCTGGCGCAGCACGTGACCGACCCGCGCTGGGTCGTCATCGACTGCCGCCACGACCTGATGAATCCGGCCTTCGGCCGCGACGCTTTTGCCGCCGGCCACATCCCGGGCGCGCAGTTCGCCGGCATCGACGACGACCTGTCCGGCCCTAAAAACAGCAACGATGCCAGCTTCCGCGGCCGCCACCCACTGCCCGAACGCGCCGCGCTGGTCGAAACATTGCGCCGTTTCGGCATCGACGACGACACGCAGGTCGTCGCCTACGATGCCCACGGCGGCATGTACGCGGCCCGCCTGTGGTGGCTGCTGCGCTGGATCGGCCATGAAGCCGTCGCCGTGCTCGATGGCCGCCTGCCGGCCTGGCAGGCGGCGGGCTTCGAGCTGTCCACGCAAGTTGCGCCGCACGCACCGGGCAATATTGGGGACCGCCCTGCCCTGACCCGCACCGTCACCGTCGACGACGTGGTGGCGAACCTGACCAGCGGCGTCAACGTGGTGGTCGACGCGCGCGCGCCGGACCGCTTCCGCGGCGAGAACGAAACCATCGACCCCGTCGGCGGCCATATCCCCGGCGCGAAGAACCGCTTCTTCAAGGACAACCTGAACGCCGACGGCACGTTCAGGCCGGCCGAGGAGTTGTGGGGAGCGTTCGCGCCGCTGTTTACCGCGCCTTCCGCCGCCATCATGCAGTGCGGCTCCGGCGTAACGGCCTGCCATAACCTGCTGGCGATGGAGGTCGCGGGACTGCCCGGCGCCGCGCTGTATCCGGGCTCGTGGTCGGAGTGGTGTGCCGATCCGAAGCGGCCAGTGGCGACGGGCGCCTGACGGTCGCCACCCCACCGCCGGCAGCACGAAGCTCGTGCGCAGCCCGATGCGCCTCTCGGCCTCCCCGGCGGACGTGCGCACGGCCCCGCCCACCGGCGGACCCGCGTCCTAACTGCCGCCGCAACCGCCGCCACATCCACCACAGCTGCTACCGCCGCCTTCGCTGCAACCTTCCCCGCCGCTGGCGCCATCGCAGCTGGCGGGGAAGCCGGCGCTGGAGCCGGCGTTGGCGTTCTTGGGGAAACAGATCTCTTTCATCATGTCCGGAGCGGTACAGCCACGCCACGTGCTCGTCCTCGCCGATCAGGCCCGCGGCCAGCAGGAACGCCGGCATCCCTGCTGCGACCTGATACGTCACCGCCACTGGCATGCCGCGGCGCTGATATGCGAAAACACCGGCTGCCCGTCCTGCAGGCGATAGGCAAATCCCCTTGGCATGCGCAAGCGACGGTCGGTCATGAAGAGGCGCGGCAGCTCCGGCCCTGCCAGCGGCAGCCCTTCCAGCCGGCGGGCCTCGACGAGGCATGCTGCCATCGGCAGATCCATGCTGCCCATGTCGTGTGCTCCCACATGCGGGATACGCTGGCCATAGTGCCGTTCGCAGAAGGCGTCCAGATTGGCCGGCGCGTAGCGCAGCCACGCGTGCCAGACCGAGTCGGCGGCCACGGACGGCAGCGCGCAAGGCTGCTTGCTGTGCTGTATGCATGCAAAAAAGTCCAGCAGCGCATCGCTGGCGCGGACATAAAAAAGGCATCCGTCGGGATGCCGGGGAATTCGCCGGGTGCCGTACTGGCCCAGTAGTCATATAGCCCGGGGGCACGTCGCGCAGAGCGTGATCGTTGCGGGACATGGCCCGGACCAGATATGCGCGAGTGATGCTCAGGATCCTGGACAGCATTTGTTCGTCCTTTGCCGTTGCCTTTGTCAAGGTCATGCTGGCATGGAATGCCGTCAGGCAGGTGCCGAAATGCCTGCTCTGGAGCCACGTCAATAATGGCTGGCCGCCAGGTACGGCACGTGTACCGTCTCAATCACCCCCTCCTCCTCCGCCGCAGCCACCACCACAACTGCTGCCACCGTCGCCACCGTCGCCGCTACCGCCGTCGCCATTGCTGTCGCAGCTGCCGGCGTCGTCGCCGCTGAAGTCGGCGCTGCTCCCGCCGCAGCTGGAGCTGGAGCTGGAAGTGCCCCAATCGCTGCTTCCCGTCTCCTGGCAACGCGCCAGCCAGCGGTCGTAGTCGCCCTGGGCGATCAGCCCCGCGGCGAGCAGGAATTCGGGATCGGTGCCCGGCAGGATGTGCGTCTGCGGCAGGACCTGTCCGTTCCGGTTGATGGGCGAGTAGACGATGTGGCCGCGCTGCACGCGGTAGGCGCTGCCGAACGGCATGCGCAGCCTGCGGTCCGTGGCGAACAGGCGCGGCACGTTGGGACCTGCCAGATCCAGCCGCTCCATCGTGCGTGCGGTGACGAGGCACATCGCCATCGGCTTTTGCATCCCCTTCTTCATGTTCGCCGCTTCCACGTGCGGGATGCGCTGGCCGTAGTGACGCTGGCAGAAGGAGTCGAGGTGCTTCGGCGCGTGGCGCATCCATGCGTGCCAGACCGAGTCGGCCGCCTTCGACGGCAGCGCACACGGGCGGTTGCTGCGCCTGATGCATTCGAAAAAGGTCAGCAGCGCATCGCTGGCGTGGACATAAAAAAAGGCATCCGTCGGGATGCCCTTGAATTCTTGAGGTGCCGTGCGGGCCCAGTATTCATACAGGCCGGGGGGCATGTCCCGCAGCGCCTTGCGGTTGCGGGAGGTGAGGCGGGTGAACTGTGTGCGGACCAACTTCATTGCTGCTGTCAGCATTCTTGCTCCTTTCTTGTTGTTTTTATTGCCCTCATGCTGGCACGGCTTCATGACGACCATGTGACAAGGCGCGATACGACAACACTACCTGTGGCGTCCCGCCGTCAGGAACAGCACGATAATCACGCCCAACGCGATCAGCAGCACCTGGGGCACGGTCTCTTTCAGCGTAGCGCGGCGCTGCATCTGCGGCATCAGATCGCTGACGGCAATGTAGATGAAGCCGGACGATGCGAACACCAGCACATACGGAATCAGGTTGCTGGCCCGGTCCAGCGTGAAATAGCCCAGCAGGCCGCCCGCCACGGCCAGGAGGCTGCACAGCAAGTTGTAGACGTAGGCACGTGTACGCGAGAAGCCGGCGTTCAGCAGCACGATGAAGTCGCCGATCTCCTGCGGAATTTCGTGCGCGATGATGGCGACGCCGGTGACGATGCCCAGGTGCGGATCGGCCAGGAAGGCCGCGGCGATCAGGATGCCGTCGGTGAAGTTGTGCATGCCGTCGCCCAGCAGGATCATCCAGCCGGCACGGCCGGCTTCGTGCTTGTCGTGGCCATGGGCGTGGTGGTGGCCGTCGCCTTCGTGGTGATGCGAGTGGCGCAGGATCGCCAGCTTTTCCAGCATGAAGAACGCCAGCAGGCCGGCCAGCAGGGTGCCGAACAGCGTGCGCGGATCGGCGCCGGACTCAAAAGCCTCGGGCAGCGCATGCAGCAGCGACGTGGACAGCATGATGCCCACCGACAGGCTGACCATGCGTTCGACGACCCGGGACAGCAGCGTAAACGAAAAGATCGCCGCCGCGGAAATGCTGACGATGCCGGCAACCGTGGTGGCCAGCAGGATGGATGTGAGTACCGGATCGATTTTGGAGCCTCTTGTGCTTTGCCGCGGCGCGCGCTGCCGGGACGGCTGAACGCGCGCAAACCGGACATTTTACCGTCCGGCTCGCACTTTTGCTCAATTGGCTGTCAAAATCGTGGCGTACGTCAGCCGACGCCGTGCTCCTTGAGCCAGTCCAGCGTGCGCTTCCAGCCGTCCTTCGCATCCTCGGCCACGAAGCTGGGGCGGTAGTCGGCATGGAACGCGTGGCCGGAATTCGGGTAGACGACGAACGTCGACTTGCTCGAACCCTTGGCCAGCTCCGTCTTCATCTTCTCGATCGACTCCTGCGGGATGCCCTGGTCCTTGGCGCCGTACAGCCCCAGAATCGGCGCCTTCAGAGATGCAGCAACATCGACCGGGTGCCTGGGCGTATTCGGCGACGCCTCTCCCACCAGCCGGCCGTACCACGCGACGCCGGCCCTGACGTTCGGGTTGTGCGCGGCGTACAGCCACGTGATCCGTCCGCCCCAGCAGAAGCCGGTGATGGCCAGCTTGTCGGCGCTGCCGCCGTTCTGCTTCGCCCACGCGACCACCGCGTCCAGGTCGCGCAGCACCTGCATATCGGGCGTCTTGCTGATGATGTTCTTCTGCAGCTCGGCGATCGACGGTTCCTTTTGCGGGTCGCCCTGGCGTGCGAACAGGTTCGGGGCCAGCGCCAGGTAGCCCTGCTTGGCGAAGCGCCGCGCCACGTCGGCGATATATTCGTGCACGCCGAAGATTTCGGAGATGACGAGGATGACGGGCAGCCCCGTCTTGCCGGCCGGCTGCGCGCGGTACACGGGCACCGGGTACCCGTCGACGGAGACGGTCACCGTGTCGGCCGTCAGGCCTTCCGTGTCGGTCTTGACAGCGGTCTGCGCGCTCACGGGCAGCACGGCGGCGGCAAAGCCGGTACCCAGCGCCGCCTTCAGCATGTCGCGCCGGCTGATGCCTTCTGGCTCGCCGATCAGGCTCTTTGCATCGTTGTGCAGGTCGTTCATGGGTTCTCCTGGATGGTTAGCAGGAAAATTGAACCACAACGGTACAAAAAAGCCAACTTTATTCTGTGTGCTGGACTTCGGTTGAGGACCCCTGGGGTCAGACCCGCCGGGTCTGACCCCGGCCCTCCTCAGCCGTTCCAGCGCGTCGACCGGGCAGCTCGACGACATCGGGGCGCGGAAGCGCCTGAGCGATGATGCTCGCTCAGTGCGCGGAAGCGCCTGAGCGATGATGCTCGCTCAGTGCGCGGAAGCGCCTAAGCGATGATGCTCGCTCAGTGCGCGGAAGCGCCTGAGTGATGATGCTCGCTTAGTGCGCGGAAGCGCCTAAGGTCGCATGCGACCTTAGTGCGCTTCCTCCCAGTTCTTCCCTACCCCAACTTCGGCGACCAGTGGCACCTTCAGTTGCGCCACCCCTGCCATCAGCGTCGGCAACGTCTCGCGCACCAGCGCCAGTTCGTCGTCCGGCACTTCCAGTACCAGTTCATCGTGCACCTGCATGATCATGCGCGACTTCAGGTTTTCCTTCTCCAGCCAGTCCTGCACGGCGATCATCGCCAGCTTGATCAGGTCCGCTGCCGTGCCCTGCATTGGGGCGTTGATGGCGGCCCGTTCGGCGCCCTGGCGGCGCGGGCCGTTCGGCGAATTGATCTCGGGGAGCCACAGGCGGCGCCCGAATACGGTCTTCACGAAGCCGTTGGCTTTCGCTTCCAGGCGCGTCTCGTCCATGTATTGCTTGACGCCGGAGAAGCGCGCGAAGTACCGGTCGATGTAGTTCTGCGCCGCGGTGCGGTCGATGCCCAGGTTGGCGGCCAGGCCAAATGCGCTCATGCCATAGATCAGGCCGAAGTTGATCACCTTTGCATAGCGGCGCTGTTCGCTGTTCACCTCATCGGGCGGCACGCCGAAGATCTCCGCCGCCGTGGCGCGGTGAATGTCGACGCCTTCGGCAAACGCGCGCAGCATCGCCTCGTCGCCCGAAATGTGCGCCATGATGCGCAGCTCGATCTGCGAATAGTCGGCCGACACCAGGTGGCTGCCTTCGGGCGCGATGAACGCCTCGCGGATGCGCCGCCCTTCCGCCGTGCGGATCGGGATGTTCTGCAGGTTCGGATCGTTCGACGCCAGGCGGCCCGTCACCGCCACGGCCTGCGCGTAGTTGGTGTGCACGCGCCCCGTCTGCGGGTTGATCATCTTCGGCAGCTTGTCCGTGTAGGTGGACTTCAGCTTGGCCATGCCGCGGTATTCCAGCAGGATTTTCGGCAGCGGATAGTCCTCGGCCAGCTTCTGCAGCACTTCCTCGTCCGTCGAGGGGGCGCCGCTCGGCGTCTTTTTCACGACCGGGAGTTTGAGCTTGTTGAAGAAGATCTCGCCGATCTGCTTGGGCGAACCCAGGTTGAACGGCTGTTCGGCCAGTTCGTAGGCCTTCTGTTCCAGTTCGACGATGCGGGCACCGAGCTCGTCGGACTGGGTCGCCAGCAGGCCCGCGTCGATCAGCACGCCGTTGCGCTCGATCTTCTGCAACACGACGGCGGTCGGCAGCTCGATCTTGTTGTAGATGGCCGTCAGGCCCTCGTCGCCCGCCACGTGGCCGTGCATCGCCATGTGCAGGCGCAGCGTGATGTCCGCATCCTCGGCCGCGTAATCCGTGGCGCGCTGCAGCTCGACCTGGTCGAAGCAGATCATGTTGGCGCCCTTGCCGCACACCTCCTCGAACGCGATGGTCTTGTGGTTCAGGTGGCGCATCGCCAGGCTGTCCATGTCGTGCGTGCGATGCGATTCGAACACGTACGACTGCAGCAGCGTGTCGTGTACGACGCCGCGCAGGATCACGCCGTGGTTGGCGAAGATGTGCGCGTCGTACTTCAGGTTCTGCCCCAGCTTGCACTTCGTCGGGTCTTCCAGCCAGGGCTTGAGTTTTTCCAGCACCAGGTCGCGCGACAGCTGTTCCGGCGCGCCCTGGTAGCGGTGCGCCACGGGGATGTAGCAGGCAATCCCCGGCTCGGTCGCCATCGAGATGCCCACCAGCTGCGCCGTCATGGGCTCCAGCGACGTGGTTTCCGTGTCCAGCGACACCAGCTCTGCTTTGCCGATGCGTTCCAGCCATTCGTCCAGCTGCGCCTCCGTCACCACCAGGTCATATTTGACGTTGGCCGGCGGCGTGGCGAACATGTCGCCCGTCGCCCCTTCCGGCGCGGCCGGCGTGGTCTGGCCCGGCACCTTGCTTGACGGCGTCATCGCGCTCAGCTCGCGCAGCAGCGTCTTGAAGCCGTAGCGGTTGAAAAAGCCCAGCAGCGATTCGTGGTCCTCGTCCCGCGCCACCAGGGTTTCGCTGATCGACATCATGTGCGCGGACAGGTCGCAGTCCGTCTTCACGGTGATCAGTTCGCGCCCTTTCGGCAGCCAGTCCAGCGCGGCCTTCAGGTTGGCGCCGACGGCGCCCGTGATCTTGTCCGCGTTGGCGATGACGCCATCGAGGCTGTCGTACTGTGCCAGCCACTTGACGGCCGTCTTCGGGCCGCACTTGGCCACGCCCGGCACGTTGTCGACGGTATCGCCGATCAGGGTCAGGTAATCGATGATGCGGTTCGGCGGCACGCCGAACTTCGCCAGCACGCCCGCTTCGTCCAGCTTTTCATTGCTCATCGTGTTGATCAGGGTGACGTGCGCCGTGACCAGCTGCGCCAGGTCCTTGTCGCCCGTCGAGACGATGACGTCCATGCCGTTCTTCTCGGCCGTGACGCACAGCGTGCCGATCACGTCGTCCGCCTCCACGCCTTCGACCATCAGGATGGGCCAGCCCATCGCCCGCACGGCTTCGTGGATCGGCTCGATCTGCAGCGACAGGTCGGACGGCATCGATGCGCGCGTGGCCTTGTACTCCGGGTACAGGTCGTCGCGGAACGTCTTGCCCTTGGCGTCGAACACGCAGGCGATGTACGCGGCCGGGTAGTCGGCGCGCAGGCGGCGCAGCATGTTGACCATGCCGTGCATGGCGCCGGTCGGATGGCCGTCCGGGCTGCGCAGGTCGGGCAGCGCATGGAAGGCACGGTAGAGATAACTGGAACCGTCAACTAGCAGCAGGGTTTTTTGCATGATGTATTAGCGTGATGCGTTTGCGAAACACGTGGCCGCGCGCGTGGCCGGCGCGGCGATGGAGGCGAAAGAGCGAATTTGGCGCGAAGTTATTATTATCGCAGAGTTTATCGAGGGCCCGCGGCGCACGCCCCGGGACAAATCGGCGCTGTCCAACCGCAGCGGTGTCAGTTTGTTACAATGGTTGAAACTCCAAAACCACAGGCTTCCACCGAGGTTCTCATCATGCGCGCTTCCCCCTTCCGCTCCGCCCTCCTGCTGGCGTTTGCCGCCACCGTCACCAGCATTGCCGCCGCCCAGACCGACGCCCAGAAAAAGCTGGAACAGCCGCCGCAACTGGAACGGCTCGACGACGCGGACACGCCGATCACCGTCTCGCCCAACAAGAGCCGCGAAACGACGACCAACGTGCAGCGCCAGAACGGCCGCATCACGCAGGAAACGGTGCACGCGGGCGGCAGCACGTACACGGTGAAGCCGAACAACGCTACGGGCACGGCGCTGCCCGGGGATGCCAGCGGCACCGGCATCCGCGGCGCGCAGTGGACGGTGATGGAATTCGATATCGCGAAAAAGCAGAAACAGCGCAGCGCCGACGCAGCCGCTGCGGCGGAAAACGCCGAGGACGCGCCGCCTCCGCCGCCGCCCGCCACGACTCGCTGACCGCTGTCCCCGCGCCCCCTCTCGACCCCTAATTTACTGATTTCACATGGCAGTGTTTACCTCGGTCAGCCTGGACGACGTCCGGACCTGGATCGCGCAATTCCCCCTCGGTGATGCGGTAGCCCTGAAAGGCATCGCTTCCGGTATCGAAAACAGCAATTTCTTCCTGACGACGGAGCAGAACGGCCGGCGCACCGAATACGTGCTGACGATCTTCGAGAACCTCGGCTTCGAGCAGTTGCCGTTCTACCTGCAACTGATGCGCCACCTGGCCAGCCGCGGCGTGCTGGTGCCGGAACCCGTGCCGAACCGCGACGGTGAACTGTGCGTGCCGCTGCAGGGCAAGCCGGCCGCCATCGTCTCGAAACTGGAAGGCGGCTCGCAGATGGCCCCGCAACCCGTGCATTGCGCGGCGGTGGGCGACATGCTGGCGAAAATGCATCTGGCCGGGCGCGACTTCCCGCTGCACCAGCCGAACCTGCGCGGCATCGCCTGGTGGCATGCCACGGCGCCGGAAGTATTCCCGCATCTGTCCGAGCGCGAAACCGCCCTGCTGCGCAGCGAGATCCACTACCAGGAAGCGTTCCACGGCTCCGACCTGTACCGGCGTCTGCAGCAGGGGCCCGTACATGCGGACCTGTTCCGCAACAACGTCATGTTCGACGGCAACAGACTGACGGGCTTTTTCGACTTCTATTTCGCCGGCTGCGACACGTGGCTGTTCGACGTCGCCGTCACCGTCAACGACTGGTGCGTGGACCTGGACACGGGCGTGCTGGACGAACCGCGCGTGCGCGCCATGCTGGACGCCTACCACGCCGTGCGCCCGTTCACGCATGACGAGCAGACGGGCTGGCAGTGCACGCTGCGCGCCGCGGCGCTGCGTTTCTGGCTGTCGCGCCTGTATGACCTGTACCGGCCACGCGCGGCGGAGATGCTGACGCCGCACGATCCGACCCATTTCGAACGTATCCTGCGCGAGCGCATCGCCACGCCGGCACCAGGGCTGTCTGCATGAACAAGATCGCCGCAAGCGCCGGATGGCGCTGGGTCAAGCAGGGGTTTGCCCTGTTCCGCAAACAACCGGGCGGAATGTCGACGCTGTTCCTGGCCTACATGATCGTCACGGCGCTGCTCAACCTCATTCCCCTGCTGGGGCAAGTGGCGCAGGGCGTGCTGCTGCCCGTGTTTTCCATCGGCTTCATGCGCGCCGCCCAGCAGATCCAGCTGGAGCGACCCGTGGTGCCGGCCCTGCTGGGCACGGGCTTTCGCAAGCCGCTGATGGGACGCCTGTGCGTGCTGGGCGCGCTGCACATCGTCGCGGCCATCGTTGCCGCCGGCGTGCTGCTGCTGATCGCCGACACGGAAACGCTGACGCAGATGGCCACCGGCAAGGCGCAGCCCGACCCGGAACTGCTGCGCGATTCGGGTCTGTTCCCCGGCATGGTGATGGCGCTGCTGATCTACCTGCCGGCCATTACCGTGATCTGCTTTGCCGTGCCGCTCGTGTACTGGAGCGCCATGGGCCCCGGCAAGGCGCTGTTTTATGCCTTCTTTGCCGCCAAGCGGGCGTTCACGGCGTTTGTCGTGTTCGGGTTCAGCCTGTTCGCCATCGCCCTGTTCAGCTCCCAGATCGTCCTGCTGCTGCTGGGCTTCGGACCGTTTTCGCTGGCGCTGCTGCGCGTCATGTTCGTGCTCCTGTTCGGCGTGGCCCACTGCGCGCTGTACGCGGCGTATTGCGACATCTTCGGCACCCCGGCCGCGGACGACAAGGCGCCCCTGCCGCCGGCGTGATCCGCTGATGCGGATCGACCCGCGACCCGCATGGCTGCGGCGGTCGCGGGTCCCGCCCGGTATAATGAGGGGATGCAAAATCTCCTCCAGAATCTCAATCCCGAACAACTTGCCGCCGTCACCCTGCCACCGCAGAACGCCCTGATTCTGGCGGGCGCCGGGTCGGGCAAAACGCGTGTGCTGACCACGCGCATCGCGTGGCTGATCCAGACGGGCCAGGTCTCGCCGGCCGGCATCCTGGCTGTCACGTTCACCAACAAGGCGGCAAAGGAGATGCTGACGCGTCTGTCGGCGATGTTGCCAATCAATACACGCGGCATGTGGATCGGCACGTTCCACGGCCTGTGCAACCGCCTGCTGCGCACCCATTACCGCGACGCGGCCCTGCCGCAGTCGTTCCAGATCCTCGACTCGCAGGACCAGCTGTCGATGATCAAGCGCTTGCTGAAGGCGCAGAATGTCGATGATGAGAAGTACCCGCCGAAGACGGTCATGTACTTCATCAACAACCACAAGGACCAGGGCCTGCGCGCCGGGCAAATCGACGCTTACGACGCGATCGAGCGCAAGCTGGTGGAACTGTACGCACTGTACGACGACCAGTGCCAGCGCGAAGGCGTCGTCGATTTCGCCGAACTGCTGCTGCGCACCTATGAACTGCTGACGCGCAACCAGCCGCTGCGCGAACACTATCAGCAGCGCTTCCGCCATATCCTCGTCGACGAGTTCCAGGATACGAACAACCTGCAGTACAACTGGCTGAAACTGCTGGCCGGCCACGGCACGGGAGGCGGCGGCGCGCTGTTTGCCGTGGGCGACGACGACCAGAGCATCTACGCGTTCCGTGGTGCGAATGTCGGCAACATGTCCGCGTTCGAGGCCGAGTTCAATGTGCAGAACCTGATCAAGCTGGAACAGAACTACCGCTCGCACGGCCACATCCTCGATGCGGCCAATATGCTGATCGCCAATAACAGCAAGCGCCTGGGCAAGAACCTGCGCACGGACGCGGGCCACGGCGAGCAGGTGCGCGTCTACGAAGCCAGCTCGGACCTGCAGGAAGCGCAGTGGATCATCGAGGAAGCGAAGAACCTGATCGCCGAAGGCGCCTCGCGCAGCGAGATCGCGGTGCTGTACCGCTCCAACGCGCAGTCGCGCGTGATCGAGCATGCGCTGTTCTCGGCCGGCATTCCGTACCACGTGTACGGCGGCCTGCGCTACTTCCAGCGCGCCGAGGTGAAGCACGCCATCGCGTACCTGCAGCTGATGGACAACCCGCACAACGACTCGGCCTTCCTGCGCGTGGTGAATTTCCCGGCGCGCGGCATCGGTGCGCGCACGCTGGAGCAGCTGCAAAACGCCGCCGAGTCGTACGGCATCTCGCTGTATGCCGCCGTGCCCTACATGGTCGGCAAGGCCGGCACGTCGCTTGGCGGCTTCGTCAAGCTGGTCGAAGGCGTGCGGTTTGAAACGCAGCAGATGGCGCTGCCGGAACTGGTGCGCATCACGCTGGAGTCATCCGGCCTGCTGGCGCACTACGCCACCGAGAAGGAGGGCGCGGACCGCATCGAAAACCTGGAGCAGATGGTCAACGCGGCCACGCAGTTCGTCTCCGAGGAAGGCTACGGGCAAGGCGCCCCGGCTCACCTGGGCCCGCAGGCCGATGCGCAGGCGGGCGAGGCGATCGTCAATGCCGACGGCGTCGAAATCCTCGATGCCGATGCGCCGCTGGCAACCGTGATGTCGCCGCTCTCCGCGTTCCTGTCGCACGCGTCGCTGGAGGCGGGCGACAACCAGGCGCAGGCCGGCCAGGAAGCGCTGCAGCTGATGACGGTGCACTCGGCCAAGGGCCTGGAATTCGACAACGTCTTCATCACGGGCCTGGAGGAAGGCCTGTTCCCGCACGAGAGCAGCTCGAAGGAAGACGGCGGCGTGGAGGAAGAACGCCGCCTGATGTACGTGGCGATCACACGGGCGAGAAAGCGCCTGTACATGTGCTTCTCGCAGACGCGCATGCTGCACGGCCAGACGCGCTACAACATGAAGTCGCGCTTCTTCGACGAGCTGCCGGAGGAAGCGCTGAAATGGCTGTCGCCGCGCGTACAGAGCCACTGGTTCGCCAACAAGAAGGCGACGTGGGAGGATGCCAAACTGTCCGGCGGGTCGGACAACGCCATCGCCCAGCGCATCGCGCAGCAAAAGACGGGCGGCTCCGGCTGGCGCATCGGCGAGTCCGTCGTTC
Source organism: Pseudoduganella plicata (assembly GCF_004421005.1). Lineage (NCBI taxonomy): Bacteria > Pseudomonadati > Pseudomonadota > Betaproteobacteria > Burkholderiales > Oxalobacteraceae > Pseudoduganella > Pseudoduganella plicata. Next base: position 4,630,901 of record NZ_CP038026.1, on the reverse strand, counting down.
ACGCAAAATTCGGCGAGGGCGTCATCGTCAATATCGAAGGCAGCGGCAGCAACTGCCGGGCCCAGATCAATTTCGGCAGTGCCGGGATGAAGGTGCTGGATCTTTCGGTGGCGAAGCTGGAGCGGCTGGGGCGCTAAGCGCCCGAGGGCGCCTGCCCCCTATTTCCACACTTGGCGTGCAATGCGCTGCAGGTTCGCGCCCAGTACCGCCTTGAGGTCAGCCTCGCCATAACCGCGCCCCATCAGCGCGGTGACCACGTCGGTCAATCCTTCCGGCGGCAGCATGCGGAACGGCTCGGCATAGCCCCGGTCGTTCGGATATGCCGCGCGCATCTTTTGCTGGTAGTCGTCCACTTCCTGCTGGTCGTACGCATAATCGAGTCCCAGCCCGACATGTTCGACGCCCACCAGCTGCGCCACGTGATCGATGTGGCGCGCCACGGCATCCGCCAGGTCGTCGCGCGCGCCGAGGAACGGACCGAGACCGTTGATGCCGATGACGCCGCCGCGCGCGGCGCAGGCGCGGATGGCGTCATCCGTGATGTTGCGTGGGTGATCGTGCAGCGCGCGCGCATTCGAATGCGAGAAGATGACGGGATTGGGCGACGCGTCGACGATGGCGCGCGCGGTGCGCGGCCCCGCGTGCGACGCGCACGTCACCATGCCCACTCTTGCCATCTCTTCGACCAGTTCGATGCCTTGCGCCGTCAGGCCGCAATCGTCATCGAGGCAACCGCCCGCGTAGGCGTTGTTGCGGTTGTAGGCCAGCAGCATCCAGCGCACGCCCAGGTCGTAGTAGAGCCGGACGAGCCCGGGCTGGGGCGGCAGTGCGCCCACGCCTTCCAGGTCGAAGCACACGCCCAGCTTGCCCTCATGCTTGGCGCGGGCGACATCGGCCGCCGTCAGCACCAGCAGATAGTGTTCGGGGTGCGTCCTGACCCAGTGGCGCAGCTGCGCCAGCATCAGGAAATGTTGTTCGACGGGCGTATCGCCATACCCGATATTGATGGAGACGACCGTGAAGCCGGCGGCGCGGGCCCGTTCCAGTTGCGGCAGGAAGCTGGCGTCGTCGGGCCGGACCGGCAGGCAGGTGTGGTTATCCCAGACGATGCTGGCCCGCAGGACGTCGTTCACACTCATCGCCGGTTCTCCCCGTAAAACGACAGGATACGGGGCTTCGCCATGCCGGGCAATCGCTTTCAGCCCGCACCGGCCGGCGCCGCGCACCCGTTACGCAGACCTTCCTGCAACTGCGCGCGCGTGGGGCGGCGCGGGGCCACCCGGGCTGCATCAATACATCACGACGGAGCGGATCGATTCGCCCGACTTCATCAGGTCGAAGCCTTCGTTGATCTGGTCGAGCGACAGTTTATGGGTGATCAGGTCGTCGATATTGAGCTTGCCGTCCATATACCAGTCGACGATCTTCGGCACGTCCGTCCGGCCGCGCGCGCCGCCGAATGCGGAGCCCTTCCATTCGCGGCCCGTGACCAGCTGGAACGGCCGCGTGGAGATTTCCTGCCCGGCCGCCGCCACGCCGATGATGATCGACTTGCCCCAGCCCTTGTGGCAGCACTCGAGTGCCTGGCGCATCAGCGTGGTGTTGCCGACGCATTCGAAGCTGTAGTCGGCGCCACCGTCCGTCAGCTGGATAATGGCGTCGACGACGTTCTCCACGTCGTTCGGGTTGATGAAGTGCGTCATGCCGAACTGGCGTGCCATCGCTTCGCGGCCCGGATTGATGTCGACACCGATGATCTTGTCGGCACCCACCATCTTCGCCGCCTGGATGACGTTCAGGCCGATGCCGCCCAGCCCGAACACGACAACATTGGCGCCCGCTTCCACCTTCGCGGTGAACAGCACGGCGCCGACACCCGTCGTCACGCCGCAGCCGATATAGCAGACCTTGTCGAACGGCGCATCTTCACGAATCTTCGCCAGCGCGATTTCCGGCACCACGATGTAGTTGGAGAACGTGGAGGTGCCCATGTAGTGGAAGATCGGCTTGCCGTCGATGGAGAAGCGGCTGGTCGCATCGGGCATCAGACCCCGGCCCTGCGTCGAGCGGATGGCCTGGCACAGGTTAGTCTTCTGCGACAGGCAGAATTTGCACTGGCGACATTCCGGCGTGTACAGCGGGATGACGTGGTCATCCTTCTTCAGGCTCTTCACGCCCGGACCCACGTCCACCACGACGCCGGCGCCTTCATGGCCGAGAATGGCAGGGAAAATGCCTTCCGGGTCGGCGCCGGACAGGGTGTAATAGTCGGTGTGGCAGATGCCGGTGGCCTTGATCTCGACAAGGACTTCACCCTCGCGCGGTCCGCCCAGCTCCACTTCCTCGATCGTCAGCGGTGCGCCCGCCTTCCATGCTACTGCTGCCTTGGTCTTCATCGCAAAATCCGGTGATGTGATAAAGCTGCATGATAACAAAGACGGGCCACCTTCGAGTCACGCCATGGCCGCCAGATCCATCTCGAGCAAACGGCAAACGGCCTGCCACAGCTGGCGCGGCGACGTCCATGGCTTCGGCAGGAAAGCATGGGCCTGGTGGTGCAGGCTGGGTTGACGCGCGGAATACAGCAGAACGGGCGTGTGCACGCCACGCTCGCGCAGCGCGTCGGTTACATGCTGGCCGTCGCCGTCCGGCAGATCCGGGTCCAGCACAATCAGGGCGAAAGTCTGTTGCTGCAGCAGGGCCTCGGCGGCGGCGACCGACGCGACGCGGGTGACGCGGATTTCCGGCACCATCAACGTCGCCAGGATCAGCGCCGCCGTGTCTTCGGCATCGATGTGCAGCAAGTGGGGGGCGGGCGGCAGCGGTTTGCTGGCCTCCAGGACGTCGTTCATGTTCATGGTCGTACTCCGCGTAACAGGGTGCAGGAACCTGTAAGCCACGTGCCGCATGCGCGGGATTGCTGGCGTTCAGGATGCTGGGTCGGCGGAGCTGGGCCGAGAGGCTGGGCGCGGCCGCAGGGGGCGGGCGGCTGCTGGAGATGACGCGCGGCGTGACGGCCGCGGCTACAAAGACAGTGTAGCCCAGTTTTGATGCACCATAGAAACTTTATTTTTTGAAGCGTGCATAAAATGCCGCATGCAGGCCGTTCAACGTTTCCTCGGCGGTCAGCAGCTGGTCGGCCACCTCGTTGACCTTGCGACGGCTCGAGCGCGCATGGTCGCGCAACACCTCGAATGCCGTATTCCGGTCGGTCTGGAACTTGCACATCAACAGCCCCACGGCCAGGCTGGTTTCCCGGCCCGCCGCCAGCGCCGCGTTCAGGTTCAGTTCCGTGCGGCGCAGCTGGCGGATATCGTCGGCTCGCGCCAGGCCCGCTTCGAATGCCGGCATCAGGTGTTTTTCGTCCACCGGTTTCACGACGAATCCCACGGCACCATACGCGGCGGCCTGCTTGCCCGCATCGGCATCGCCGCGGCCGGACAGGAACATGAACGGCACGGACGTCTCACGGTTCAGCTGCTTGGCCAGTTCGAGCCCGGACATGCCAGGCATGTGGATGTCCAGCAGCGCCATGTCCGGCTCGCGTTCGGCGACCAGCTTCAAGGCGTGATCGGCCGAATGCGCCTGCATCGTCTCGTATCCCGCGTTCTGCAGAATTACACTGAGAAATTCCGCCAGTAATTGATCGTCGTCGACAATCAGTATCAGGCGTTTCGCGGTCGCTGGTGGTGTCATGGCTGAGCAGATCGGCAGTTTGTGATGGCCGATTATAAAGCGGATCGCCTGGCCCATGAGTCCTTTAGCGACGTGAAAACAACGCCGTAAATGCCTGTACCGCAGATGTAACGCCTGCCGGCTCCATGCCGTACACGCTGCTGATGGCAGCGACCATATCGGCGCCCGCAGCCACCAGCACCGCCGCATTGACAGGGGTCATGCCGCCGATGACGACCGCCGGCACCGTCACGCCGGCGGCACGCGCCTGGGCCAGGATGTCCGGCTGCGTCGTCACGGCGTATTTTTTTACGCGCGACGGATAGAAGCCGCCAAACGCCACGTAGCTGGCGCCGGCCGCCTGCGCATCGATGGCCCGCGCGACGTCGCCATAGCAGGAGGCGCCCACGATCTTGTCCGGCCCCAGCGCGGCGCGTGCGGCAGCCACGCCCGCATCGAGCCCGCCGACGTGCACGCCGTCGGCATCGAGTGCCAGGCACAGGTCGATGTGATCGTTGACGATGAATGGCACGCCATGACGCCGGCACAGCGCCAGCAGTGCGCCGGCCTGTTCGCGCCGCAGCGCCGGCGACGCTTCCTTGTGGCGATACTGCAGCAGCGCCGCGCCGGCTGCGAGTGCTGCGTCGCTGGCAGCCAGCAGGCGGTCGGTGTCGTCCCAGTCGGGTGTAACGAGATACAGTCCACGAAATTCGGTATGCATGATCCTAGTCTCCATCGATATGTCAGCGCAGCGGTATGTGCTGGCCCGCGCCGATCCGGTAGGCCGCGGCCAGCGTGGCATGCGTGTAGGCCTGTGCCCGCTCCAGCGCCTCGCTCATCGGCCAGCCCTGCGCCAGCAGTCCCGCCAGCGCGGCGGCCAGCGTGCAGCCGCTGCCGTGAAAACTGCCCGGCAGGCGTGGCCACGTCCAGCTGCGCCCGCACCAGCGGTTGACGACTTCGCCGCCCTCGTCATGGCCGCCCGTGACCAGCGCACGGTCGCTCTCCAGCAGGCCCAATGCTGCGGCCTCGGGACCGTTCGGCGTGACAACGGTCGCCAGCGCCAGCAGCGGCGCCAGCGCCGCCACGGCATCGCCCCGGCCCAGGCGATCGCCATGGCCGCTGGCCAGTACGGGGTCCAGTACCACCGGCAGCGTGCCGTCCTCAAGCCGCAGTTCCGCGATCACCTGCGCAATGGTGCGGGCATTGTCCGCGCTGCCCGGAATGCCGATCTTGACCGCGTCGATGCGGCAGGCCGCCGTCAGCGCGCGCGCCTGCCTCAGCACCAGTTCCGGTGCGACCGGCATGACTTCGTAGACGCGGTTGTGGTCCTGCACCGTCAGCGCCGTCACGACCGCCAGCGGATGCGCGCCGACCGCCGTGACGGCCTGCACGTCCGCGGCGATACCGGCACCGGCCGACGGGTCCGAGCCGGCAAATACCAGCACGCACTCCCGCGCACCGCCGTGCTTCGTCATGCAACCCGGCCGGCCATCGGCGACGACGGCGAAGCGGCAAAGCGGCGCGGCATGCGTCCGGCCAGATATGCCTCGCGTCCGGCCAGCACGGCAAGACGCATGGCGCCGGCCATGCGTACCGGGTCCTGCGCCGCCGCGATGGCCGTGTTCATCAGCACACCGTCGCAGCCCAGTTCCATGGCGATGGCCGCATCGGACGCCGTGCCGACACCGGCATCGACCAGCACCGGCACGCCCGCCTGCTCGATAATGAGCGACAGGTTCCAGGGATTCAGGATGCCCATGCCCGAGCCGATCAGCGACGCCAGCGGCATCACGGCCACGCAGCCGATGTCTTCCAGCATGCGCGCCTGGATCGGATCGTCGCTGCAGTAGACCATCACGTCGAAGCCGTCCTTCACCAGTTCCTTTGCTGCCACCAGCGTTTCCGGCATGTTGGGGAACAACGTCTTCTCGTCGCCCAGCACTTCGAGCTTGACGAGCTTGTGGCCGTTCAGCAGCTCACGCGCCAGTTGCAGCGTGTAGACGGCGTCCTTCGCGCTGTAGCAGCCGGCCGTATTCGGCAGAATCGTGTATTCAGACGGCGGCAGCACGTCGAGCAGGCTCGGTGCGTTCGGGTCCTGGCCGATATTGACGCGGCGGATCGCCACGGTGATGATTTCCGCGCCCGCCGCGTCGGTCGCCGCGCGCGTCTGCTGCAGGTCCTTGTACTTGCCGCTGCCGACCAGCAGGCGCGAGTTGTACGTCTTGCCTGCGATAGTCAGCAGGTCATTCTTTGTCATGTTCATTTCCAATCTCCTTGTTCAGCCGCCACCGATGGCGCGCACGATGTCCACCCGCTCCTGCCCCTGCAGCGCCACTTCGCGCCAGCGCTGGCGCGGGACGACGGCGCGGTTGACGGCCAGCGCCAGGGCCTGCCCTTCCAGTCCCAGCGCGGCCACCAGGTCGTGCAGCGTCTGGCCCGGCGCAACCTGGCGCCGCTCGCCATTGAGTTCGATGTCGATCATCGTCGCCCTCTTCTTCACGCTTTGCTGTACAACTGCGCGCCCTTCTTGACGAATTCCACGGCCTTTTCCTGCATGCCCTGCGCCGCGTAGTCGCGCACCTCCTGCGTGATCTTCATCGAGCAGAAATGCGGGCCGCACATGGAACAGAAGTGCGCCACCTTGGCGGAATCCTTCGGCAGCGTCTCGTCGTGGAACTCGCGGGCGCGGTCCGGATCGAGGCCGATGTTGAACTGGTCTTCCCAGCGGAATTCGAAGCGCGCCTTGGACAGCGCGTTGTCGCGGATCTGCGCGCCCGGATGGCCTTTCGCCAGGTCGGCCGCGTGCGCGGCGATCTTGTAGGTGATCATGCCTTCCTTGACGTCGGCCTTGTTCGGCAGGCCCAGGTGCTCCTTCGGCGTCACGTAGCACAGCATCGCGGTACCGTACCAGCCGATCTGCGCGGCGCCGATGCCGGACGTGATATGGTCGTAACCGGGCGCGATATCGGTCGTCAAAGGGCCCAGCGTGTAGAACGGCGCCTCACTGCACTGCTCCAGCTGCAGGTCCATGTTTTCCTTGATCAGCTGCATCGGCACGTGGCCCGGCCCTTCGATCATCACCTGCACGTCGTGCTTCCACGCGATCTGCGTCAGTTCGCCCAGCGTCTTCAGTTCGCCCAGCTGCGCTTCGTCGTTGGCGTCGTAGATCGAGCCGGGACGCAGGCCGTCGCCGAGGCTGAACGACACGTCGTACGCTTTCATGATCTGGCAAATGTCTTCGAAGTGCGTGTAGAGGAAGTTCTCCTTGTGATGCGCCAGGCACCATTTCGCCATGATAGAGCCGCCGCGCGAGACGATGCCCGTCAGCCGTTTCGCCGTCAGCGGCACGTAGCGCAGCAGCACGCCGGCGTGGATGGTGAAGTAATCGACGCCCTGCTCCGCCTGTTCGATCAGGGTGTCGCGGAAGATGTCCCACGTCAGGTCTTCCGCCTTGCCGTTCACCTTTTCCAGCGCCTGGTAGATCGGAACGGTACCGATCGGCACGGGGCTGTTGCGCACGATCCATTCGCGCGTCTCGTGGATATGCTTGCCCGTGGACAGGTCCATCACCGTGTCGCCGCCCCAGCGGATCGCCCACGTCATCTTTTCCACTTCCTCGCCGATCGACGACGTGACGGCGGAGTTGCCGATATTGGCGTTGACCTTGACGAGGAAATTGCGACCGATGATCATCGGCTCCAGTTCCGGGTGGTTGATGTTGGCGGGGATGATGGCGCGGCCCCGTGCGATCTCGTCGCGCACGAATTCCGGGGTGATCTCGTTCGGGATCGATGCGCCGAACGACTGGCCGGGATGCTGGCGGCCCATCAGGTCCGCCAGCCGCTCTCCCATCGGCCCGGCCGCGCGCAGGCCTTCCAGGTATTCGCGGCGGCGCAGGTTCTCGCGGATCGCGACGAACTCCATCTCCGGCGTGACGATGCCGCGGCGGGCATAATGCATCTGCGTGACGCAGGCGCCATCGACCGCGCGGCGCGGCTTGCGATGCAGGTTGAAGCGCAGTTGCGCCAGCGCCGGGTCGGCCAGGCGGGCCTGCCCGAATTGCGACGTGGGCCCCGCCAGCTCCTCGGTGTCGCCCCGCTCCGCGATCCAGCCGGCGCGCATCGGCGCCAGGCCTTCACGGATATCGATGTTTGCTGCCGGATCGGTGTACGGACCGGACGTGTCGTACACGGAAATCGGTGGGTTCGGTTCGTGGCCGAACGACGCGGACGTATCGGCCTGCGCGATCTCGCGCATGGGCACGCGGATATCCGGGCGGCTGCCGGTGACGTAGATCTTGCGGGAATTCGGCAGCGGTGCGACGGCTGCGCTGTCCACCTCGGCGGTACGTGCGAAAAATGGCTGGTGAGGCTGGTGGTGGGCGTTCATTTGGCTCCTTTGAGGCTACAGGAGCCAGCAAAGGAGTCAGGGTGCGCGAGCGCCGGCGCAGTCGTGCGCGGCATCGCGTATCCAAAAGCTTCCCTTCGCTGGCATTATCCAGATCAGGTTCGGAGGGTATTTCTCACCCGCGCATGTCGCCATGCGCAGGACCCCTAGCGTGTGCCGCCCGCGGATGGTCCGCCGGCAGCGCCGCCATTATGCGCGATGTCGCACGATATGAAAAGCTCATCAGCGCCTATAATTTCGGCGGCGGCAGCGGGACCGCGACAGTACGGAGACAGACGATGCGCAGGATGATGTGGATGATGGCGGCCATGATGACGAATGCCAGGGCGGCGCCGGTGACGACGGCAACGGACAAGGAACAGGCGTCCTTCTTCGAGTACTACAGCGGCGCCCACGCGACCGGCGGCCTGCTGCGGCCCCAGTTCGCCGTGACCACCGTCAAGGGCAAACGCCACGTCATGGCAACGGTGGACGGTCCCGCGCAGCGGGCGACCTTGCCGCTGTGCCGCCAGCCACGCACGGTGTTCGATTACGATCCAAAGGCGCCGAAGGACAAACGCTGGAGCGAGCGCGCACCCTTGCAGCTGGTTTGGTACAGCCAGCAGCCGCAATGCGGCGCCCAGCCCGAAACACCGATCCGTCTCCTGGCGCCGCTGCCGGAAATGGAGATCCTGACGCTGATCCAGCAGCACCCCACGCTGCTCAACAACGCGCGCCTGCTGATGGCGGGGAACACCAGCTGCGCTCCGTCGCGCTCGCGCGGCTACCGGCTGACGGCGCTAGACCGTGCGAAGGATGGCCTGCCTGTGCTGGTGTTCGAGAACGCCGTCGACGAAGAAGCCCGCATCGCCGTGCGCCGCTCGCGCAACGAACTGGTGGCATGGAGTGCCGAATGCGCCAGCGCGGGGGATAGTCGCCAGAAAAAACGGTGACAGTCACCATTTTCTAATGAATATGAGATCAGCAATGACAACGCCCGCCCTTCCGCCGACCACCGATGACGATGAAGCCTGGCTCTTCGAACGAACGGTCCAAGCGCTGCAGCGCACCTACGGTTGCGCGGAAGCAGAGGCAATAGAGTTACTGAACCGATATCACATCAAATTCACTGATGCGGACTTTTGCGATGCTTACGACATGTCGGCGCAAACTACCGAGTTCTTTCATCGGGAAGAGTCTCTGACCATGGCCGACCGGATTTACTTTTACGAAGCCCTCGGCAACGAACCGGATGAGGCAGCTTTTATCAGATGGCAACGAAAGATCCGCCTGTAGACTCGCTGGCCGCCCAGCTGTCTGGCTCGGAGGTCAACTCGCCATATGCGATATCGCCCCTCTCTGTCGCAGGTCACCTCCGTAAAAATCAGGGACAGTCACCATTTCAGGAAATATTCCCTGAAATGGGTGGCTGTCCCTGGTTTTGCGCTACCGCGGCCGGCTCGCCAACGGTGCACCTCCCTTATAATGGTCCTTTTCGCCAAAATAACTTTCCCCCATCATGGAATTAGCCAAGTCTTTCGAGCCTGCCGACATTGAACAGTTCTGGCGCAGCGAGTGGGAGAAGCGCGGGTACTTCGCCGCTTCGATGGACCTCTCCAAGCCTGCCTTCAGCATCCAGCTGCCGCCGCCGAACGTCACCGGCACGCTGCACATGGGCCACGCGTTCAACCAGACCATCATGGATGGCCTGACGCGCTACCACCGCATGCTGGGCCATAACACCGCCTGGATCCCGGGCACCGACCACGCCGGCATCGCCACGCAGATCGTCGTCGAGCGCCAGCTCGATGCACAGAAGGTGTCGCGCCATGACCTGGGCCGCGAGAAGTTCGTCGAGAAAGTCTGGGAGTGGAAAGAGAAATCCGGCTCCACGATCACGGGCCAGATGCGCCGGCTGGGCGCTTCGGCCGACTGGGACCGCGAATACTTCACGATGGATGCAACCCGTTCGAAGTCGGTCTCCGAGGTGTTCGTGCGCCTGTTCGAGCAGGGCCTGATCTACCGCGGCAAGCGCCTGGTCAACTGGGACCCCGTGCTGGGCACGGCCGTCTCCGACCTGGAAGTGGTGTCGGAAGAAGAAGACGGCTCGATGTGGTACATCAGGTACCCGCTGGCCGACGGCAGCGGCTCGCTGACGGTCGCCACGACGCGTCCCGAGACGATGCTGGGCGACGTCGCCGTGGCCGTCGATCCGACCGACGAGCGCTATCAGGCACTGGTCGGCAAGACGCTGACGTTGCCGCTGGTGGGCCGCGAGATCCCGATCATCGCCGACTCGTACGTCGACAAGGCGTTCGGCACCGGCTGCGTGAAAATCACGCCGGCGCACGACTTCAACGACTATGCCGTGGGCCAGCGCCACAAGCTGGCCATGCCGTCGATCCTGACGCTGGATGCGAAGATCACGGACGACGCGCCGGAAGCGTATCGCGGCATGGACCGCTTCGTCGCGCGCAAGCAGATCGTGGCCGACCTGGAAGCGCAGGGCCTGCTGGAGCAGGTCAAGCCGCACAAGCTGATGGTGCCGCGGGGCGACCGCACCGGCGTCGTCATCGAACCGATGCTGACGGACCAGTGGTTTGTCGCCATGAGCAAACCGGCACCGGAGGGCACGTTCAACCCGGGCAAATCGATTGCCGAAGTGGCTTTGGCAAAAGTGTCGTCGGGCGAAATCAAGTTCGTGCCGGAGAACTGGACGACCACGTACAACCAGTGGCTCAACAACATCCAGGACTGGTGCATCTCGCGCCAGCTGTGGTGGGGCCACCAGATCCCGGCCTGGTACGACGAACAGGGCAACATCTTCGTCGCGCGCAGCGAAGAAGACGCGCTGGCGCAGCAGCAGGCGGCCGGCAGCACCGGTCCACTGACGCGCGACAGTGACGTGCTGGACACGTGGTTCTCGTCGGCGCTGGTGCCGTTCTCCACATTGGGCTGGCCGGAAGAAACGCCGGACCTGAAGGCGTTCCTGCCGTCGTCCGTGCTGGTGACGGGCTTCGACATCATCTTCTTCTGGGTCGCCCGGATGGTCATGATGACGGCGCACTTCACGGGCAAGGTGCCGTTCGAGACCGTGTACGTGCACGGCCTAGTGCGCGACTCGCAGGGCCAGAAGATGTCCAAGTCGAAGGGCAACACGCTCGACCCGATCGACCTGATCGACGGCATCGGCATCGACGCGCTGGTGGAGAAACGCACCACGGGCCTGATGAATCCACGTGCGGCCGAGAAGATCGAGAAGGCCACGCGCAAGGAATTCCCCGAAGGGATCGCCGCCTACGGCACGGATGCCGTGCGCTTCACGATGGCCAGCTACGCTTCGCTGGGCCGCAACATCAACTTCGACCTGGGCCGCGCCGAAGGCTATCGTAACTTCTGCAACAAGCTGTGGAACGCTACCCGCTTCGTGCTGATGAACACGGAAGGCAAGGACTGCAGCGCCAGCGATGCCGACCTGTCGCCGGCCGACAAGTGGATCGTCTCGCTGCTCAATCGCACCGAGCAGGAAGTGGCGAAAGGCTTTGCCGACTACCGCTTCGACAACATCGCCAGTGCGATCTACAAATTCGTCTGGGACGAGTATTGCGACTGGTACCTGGAACTGGCTAAGGTGCAGGTCCAGCAAGGCACGGAAGGCCAGCAGCGCGCCACCCGCAACACGCTGCTGCGCGTGCTGGAAGTGGTGCTGCGCCTGGCGCATCCGATCATCCCGTTCGTCACCGAGCAGCTGTGGCAGACGGTTGCACCATTGGCCGGCAAGGGAGACAGCGCAGGCAAGTCGATCATGACGCAGCCTTACCCGCTGCCGAACGAAGCGGCCATCGACGAAGGGGCGGAAGCCTGGATCGCGGAGCTGAAAGGCCTGACGGATGCAACGCGCAACCTGCGCGGCGAGATGAAGCTGTCGCCGTCGGTGCGCGTGCCGCTGATCGTCGAAGCCACGGGCGTCGACAGGGACAAGATCGCCGCGTTCGCTCCGTACGTCCAGTTGCTGGGCAAGCTGTCGGAAGTGCAGATCGTCGACGCGCTGCCGGAGTCGCCGGCTGCCGTATCGGTGGTCGGGACCACGAAGCTGATGCTGAAAGTGGAAATCGACGTCAAGGCCGAACGCGAGCGCCTGTCCAAGGAGATCGCCCGTCTGGAAGGCGAGATCGCCAAGGCGTCGAACAAGCTGTCGTCGGAGAGCTTCGTGGCGCGTGCACCTGCGGCCGTCGTCGCGCAGGAAAAGGAACGTGTCGCCACGTTCACCGCCACGCTGGAGAAGCTGCGCGAGCAGTTTGCCAAGCTGCCGGCCGCGTAAGCTTACGCGGTCGTACGCACCAACAAAGACGCCGGACCGGGTTTTCCCCGTCCGGCGTTTTTTATTTAGAGCGTGCCCACGAGTATTCCGGCACGACCGTGCGCTACACTAAAGCTTCAACACCTATAAAGGAGACTTCATGCGTTCATTCGTCCTCGCCGCCCTGATCGGCGCCGTCGCCCTCCCCGCCTTTGCCGACAACACCTCGCCCGTCGGGCTGTGGAAAAACATCGACGACAAGACCGGCAAGCCGAAGGCGGAAATCCGCATCAGCGAAGCGAACGGCGTGCTGCAGGGCCGCATCGAAAAACTGTTCCGCCCCGCCGACCAGGAACAGAATCCCATCTGCGACAAGTGCGAAGGCGCGGACAAGGGCAAGCCGCTGATCGGGCTGAACATCATCAACGGCATGAAGAAGGACGGCACCGAATACAGCGGCGGCACGATCCTCGATCCGGAAAACGGCAAGGTCTACAAGAGCAAGATGAAGCTGGCCGACGACGGCAAGAAGCTCGACGTGCGCGGGTATATCGGCATGCCGATGCTAGGCCGGTCGCAGACGTGGGTGCGGCAGGAGTAGTTTCGCAAGCGCGGCTGATCCCCGGTCTCGCTGCACGATAGCCGCCGGTACCGTTTGAACGCGGTCCCGGCGGCTTTTTACATCAACGCACGTCCGCCACCGCCAGCGCCGTCATGTTGACGATGCGCCGCACCGTCGCGCTCGGGCTGAGGATGTGGACGGATTTCGCGGCACCCAGCAGGATCGGGCCGACGGTCACGCCCTTGCCCGCGGCAACCTTCAGGATGTTGAAGGTGATGTTGGCCGCGTCCAGCGACGGCATCACCAACAGGTTGGCGCTGCCGGCGAAGCCGCCATCGGGTTGATACAGGCGGCGGATGTCTTCGGACAAGGCCGCGTCGCCATGCAGCTCGCCCACCACCGCCAGTTCCGGATCGCTCGCGGCCAGCAGCTCGCGCGCTTCGCGCATCTTGCGGGCCGATGGCCGCTCGGACGAACCGAAGATCGAATGCGACAGCAGCGCCACCTTCGGTTCCAGGCCGAACTGGCGCAGTTCCGCGGCTGCCAGACGGGCAATCGCCGCAAGTTCTTCGCCGGTCGGGCTGTCGTTGACGTAGGTGTCCGTGATGAACAGCGTCAGCTTGTCCAGCACCAGCGCGTTCATCGCCGCCAGCACCGGCGCGCCAGGGGCCGTGCCGATCTCGTTCTTCACGTGGACCAGGTGGCTGTCGTAGCTGCCGTGCATGCCGCAGATCAGCGCATCGACATCGCCGCGCGCCAGCAGGCGGCTGCCTTGCAACGTCGTATCGCCGTCTGCCTCGACGATCGTGTAGTCGACATCGCGTTGCAGGCGCAGGCCGGCGGCGCGGATCGACTCTTCGACCGCCGCAGCGGCGCCGATCAGCACGGGCTGGGCCAGGCCTTCATCCACCACCGTCTGAACCGCGCGCAGCACGCGCTGATCGGTGCCTTCGGCGTACGCCACGCGGCGTGGACTGGCCTTCGCGGCCGCGAACACGGGTTTCATGAAGAAGCCCGTGTGGTAGACCATCTCGGCCAGCTTGTCGCGGTAGGCGGCCATGTCCGTGATCGGACGCGTGGCGACGCCGGAAGCTTCGGCCGCGGCGGCCACCGCCGGCGCAATGGCGGCGATCAGGCGCGGATCGAACGGTTTCGGAATGATGTACTCGGGGCCGAAACGCAGGTCCTGCCCGGCGTAGGCGGCTGCCACGGCGTCGGTGGCTTCGGCTTCGGCCAGGCGGGCAATGGCCGTCACGCAGGCCAGCTTCATTTCGTCCGTGATGCGGGTGGCGCCGCAATCGAGCGCGCCGCGGAAGATGTACGGGAAGCACAGCACGTTGTTGACCTGGTTCGGATAGTCAGAACGGCCCGTGGCGATGATGCAGTCCGGCCGCGCAGCACGTGCCACCTCCGGCCGGATCTCCGGCTCCGGATTGGCCAGCGCCAGGATGACGGGTTGCCTGGCCATGCTGACCACCATGTCGGCACTCAGCACGCCGGCGGTCGAGCAGCCCAGGAACACGTCCGCATCGCGCACGATGTCGGCCAGCGTGCGCGCATCGGTATCCTGCGCGTAGCGCGCTTTGTTCGGCTCCATTTTTTCATCGCGGCCGCGATAGATTACGCCCTTCGAGTCGGTGACGAAGATGTTCTCGCGCTTCACGCCCAGGCTGACCATCATGTCCAGGCAGGCGATGGCCGCGGCGCCGGCGCCGGAGGCGGCCAGCTTGACGGCGCCGATGTCCTTGCCCACCACCTTCAGGGCATTCAGCAGCGCGGCGCTGGAGATGATTGCCGTGCCGTGCTGGTCGTCGTGGAAGACTGGGATGTTCATCCGCTCGCGCAGCTTCTTCTCGATGTAGAAGCACTCGGGCGCCTTGATGTCTTCCAGGTTGATGCCGCCCACCGTGGGCTCGAGCATGGCGATGGTGTCCACCAGCTTGTCCGGATCGAGTTCGTCCAGCTCCAGGTCGAACACGTCGACACCGGCGAACTTCTTGAACAGGCAGCCCTTGCCTTCCATGACGGGCTTCGAGGCCAGCGGGCCGATATTGCCCAGGCCAAGGACGGCCGTGCCGTTGCTGATCACGGCAACCAGATTGCCGCGCGACGTGTATTCGGCCGCCATGGCCGGATCGGCGGCGATCTCCTCGCACGCATAGGCGACGCCAGGGGAATAGGCCAGCGACAGGTCGCGCTGGTTCGACAGCGGCTTCGTGGCCACCACTTCGATCTTGCCGCGCACGGGGCTGCGATGATATTCCAGCGCGTCGGCACGCAACTGGGTATCGGCCGCGCTGTCGCGGGTATCGTCGAGACTGCTTTCAGTGCTCATGGGGTCTCCTCAAGTTTTGGTAAATTGCACCGGCTATGGCGCCGGTTCGGGATTGGTGTGCAGTTGCTGCAGGATTGCCGACATCATACCGGTTGGCGCCACGTGCTGCTGCGGACGGGCCCATTTGCCGGGACTGCGCGCCCGACTTCGGGTATTCTTGCGCGCATGCCGATCAAATCTTTATTCGCCGCCACCCTCGTGGTGGTCACCGCACTCGCCCAGGCAGCCGTGCCCACATACGGCTACATCGTCAAGAAAACCTGGCCGCACGACCCGCAGGCGTTCACCGAAGGCCTGTTCTACCAGGACGGCGTGCTGTACGAAAGCACGGGCCTGAACGGCCGCTCTTCGATCCGCAAGGTCGAACTGGAGACGGGCAAGGTGCTGCTGAACCGCGACCTGCCGTCTTCCGTTTTCGGCGAGGGCATCGCGCCATTCGGCAAGCGCCTCTTCAGCCTGACGTGGACCAACCAGGTCGGCTTCGTGTTCGACCTGGAGACCCTGCAGCCGCAGGGCCGCTTCGGTTACGAAGGCGAAGGCTGGGCGCTGACGACCGATGGCGAGCGCCTGTACATGAGCGACGGCACGGCGCATATCCGTGTGCTCGATCCGGCCACGCTGAAGGTGACGCGGCGCATCAAGGTGACGGCCGATGGCGTGCCGGTCACGCAGATCAACGAGCTGGAATGGGTCGAAGGCCAGATCTACGCGAACATCTGGCAGACCGACCGCATCGCCCGCATCGACCCGTTCAGCGGCCAGGTGCGCGGCTGGATCGACCTGACGGGCCTGGACAAGCTGTCCGGCGTCGAGCCGGGCACGGACAATGTCCTGAACGGCATCGCTTACGACCGAGCCGGCAAGCGGTTGTTCGTCACCGGGAAGATGTGGCCGAAGCTGTTCGAGATCGAGCTGAAGAAGCTGCCATAAAGCGCCCAGGCAGGTCAGCCCGTCATTGATAAATATTTACCAAGAGAATTAACTATGTTCTAATGGCTTTATTTCCAATTGACATAGTTATCATGAAAAAACTTCTTGCGTTCGCTGGTGCAATGGCCCTTGCCAGTGTTTCCCACGCAGCGATCTACACGTTCCAGTACACCGCCAGGATCGACAGCATTACCGACGGCGACGGCCGCTGGGGCGAGCCGGACGTCGAGGTAGCGTCAGCTCAAATACCGGCCGGTCTGATCGTACGGGGCGATACGGTGACCGGCACGTTCAGCTACGATCGCGCGACCGTTTCCGACAATACGTCCTCGGACGACTTCTACACGAGCAGCGGCTACAGCCAGCGCCTGGCGAACGCGGTATTGACCGCCCGTTTTACCGGCACGGGCGTGGCGTTGTCCAGCACGCCGAGCATGTACACGTGGGTCCGGAACGCTGCCAGCGGCTCGCAGTTCGGCGACAGCTTTGGCATGTACAGTTATGAATTCGGGCCCGCCCCCAGTTACTGGCGCGAAGCGATGAGCGTGGATTTCCAAGGCACGTCCACTGATGTACTCGACAACACCGCACTGCCAGGCGCGGAAATCACCGGCTTCACTAACAACACGTTCACCCTGGACTACACTCGGGCGGAGAATGGCCAGTTCGCCATGACCCGTGCAACGGGACGCATTACCTCCGTCACCCTGATCTCCGCCGTCCCGGAACCCTCCACCTACGCCATGTTCGCCGCAGGCCTCGCCCTGCTGGCCTGGCGCCGCAAGCGCGCCTGATACGGCACGCAGCGGGGCGTTCTACCGCCCCGCTACCTTGCGCAGATGCCCGTCGAGGGCATTGGCAAAGCGCTGGCGGTCGGCCTGGCTGAAGGCGGCCGGGCCGCCCGTATCGACGCCGCTGCTGCGCAGGTCGTCCATGAACGCGCGCATCGTCAGCTGCTGCTTGATCGTGTCCGGCGTGTAAAAATCGCCGCGCGGGTTGAGGGCGTAGCCGCCCTTCTCCAGCACGTCCGATGCCAGCGGAATGTCGCCCGTGACGACGAGGTCTCCCGGCTGCACCAGCCGCACGATTTCATTATCGGCCACGTCGAAACCATGCGGCACTTGCACGGCGCGCACGTACTTCGATGGCGGCACGCGCAGCAGCTGGTTCGCCACCAATGTCACGTTCATCTGCACGCGTTCCGCCACGCGGTACAGGATTTCCTTGATGACGCCGGGGCAGGCGTCCGCATCGACCCAGATCTGCATTACCACAGATCCCCGGTCAGACTGGTGCGCGGCGGCGTCAGGCCGAAGTGCTGGTAGGCGGCCGGCGTGGCGACGCGGCCGCGCGGCGTGCGCTGCAGGTAGCCCTGCTGGATCAGGTAGGGCTCCAGCACGTCCTCGATCGTGTCGGCCGCTTCGCCGATGGCCGCGGCCAGGTTGCCAATGCCGACCGGGCCGCCGTTGAACTTGTACAGCACCGCTTCAAGCAGCTTGCGGTCCATGACGTCGAAGCCGACCGTGTCCACGTCCAGCATCACCAGTGCCGCGTCAGCCGTCTCTTTCGTGATGTCGCCATTGCTTTTCACCTCCGCATAGTCGCGCACGCGGCGCAGCAGGCGGTTGGCGATACGGGGCGTGCCGCGCGCGCGGCGGGCAATTTCCAGCGCGCCGCTGTCGTCGATGTGGGCTTTGAGCAGCGCGGCGCTGCGCGTGACGATCTTCGCCAGTTCTTCCGTCGTATAAAACTCGAGACGCGCAACGATGCCGAAACGGTCACGCAAAGGATTGGTCAGCATGCCGGCGCGGGTCGTGGCGCCCACCAGCGTGAACGGCTGCAGGTCCAGCTTGACCGAACGGGCCGCCGGGCCTTCGCCGATCATGATGTCGATCTGGTAGTCCTCCAGCGCCGGGTACAGGATCTCCTCGACCACGGGCGACAGGCGGTGGATCTCGTCGATGAACAGCACATCGTTCGCTTCGAGGTTCGTCAGCAGCGCGGCCAGGTCACCCGGGCGCTCCAGCACGGGGCCGGACGTCTGGCGCAAATTCACGCCCATTTCGCGCGCGATGATGTTGGCCAGTGTCGTCTTGCCCAGGCCGGGTGGCCCGAACAGCAAGGTGTGATCGAGCGCCTCGCCCCGTCCGCGCGCGGCCGAGATGAAGATCTCCAGCTGGCCGCGGATCTTCTCCTGGCCGATGTATTCGTCCAGGACTTTGGGGCGCAACGCCCGTTCGATCGCTTCCTCGTTGGGCGACGACGGGGCCGCGTCGATGATGCGCTGCGGTGTGAAATCGTCGGTCTGGATGCTCATTGTTTAACCTTTGGACAGGGCCTTGAGCGCCGCCTTGATACCGTCCGAGACGCTCGCGCCGGCCGGCACGGCCTTCAGCGCCAGCAGCGCCTCCTTGTCAGAATACCCCAAAGCGATCAGCGCGTTCAGGACGTCCGTTTGCGCATCCGGCACAGCAGGGGCACCGCCGACGACGCCCAGGTCCGCGCCCAGCTTGCCCTTCAGCTCCAGCAGCAGGCGTTCGGCCGTCTTCTTGCCGATGCCGGGCACCTTGATCAGGCGTCCCGCTTCCTGCCGCGTGACGGCCTGCGACAGGTCCGCGATCGACATGCCCGACAGGATCGACAGCGCCGTCCTCGCGCCCACGCCCGTGATCTTGATCAGCTGGCGGAACACGGCCCGCTCCTCGGCATTGCCGAAGCCGAACAGCAGGTGCGCATCCTCGCGGATGGCCTGGTGCGTGAACAGCGTGACGCGCTCGCCCGTGTGCGGCAGATTGTAGAAGGTGCTCATCGGCACATCGACTTCATAGCCGACGCCCTGCACGTCGACCAGCAGTTGCGGCGGATTTTTTTCGAGCAGGATGCCGGAGAGACGTCCGATCATGGGTGTTCCGTAATGGGTTGAATGGGGTGTAGTTTAGCCGACCAGGCGGCCGCGCTTCATGCGCAGGCCAGCCGTGCCGCGCGCGGCCAGGTCGATCGTAGCGATGGCCGCCAGGGTGTCGTGCGTGTTGGCGTGGCAAATGGCGACGCCCAGCGCGTCGGCCGCATCGGAACCTGGCAGGCCCGGCAGCGCCAGCAGCCGCGCCACCATCTCCTGCACCTGCGTCTTCGCCGCCTTGCCCGTGCCGGTGACGGCCTGCTTGATCTGCGTGGGGGAATATTCCGCCACGCTCAGCGAAGCACTGACGAGGCCGCAAATGGCGGCGCCGCGCGCCTGCCCCAGGAGCAGCGTGGATTGCGGATTGACGTTCACGAAGACTTTTTCGATGGCCGCGCAGTCGGGCGTATAGACTGCCGTCAGTTCGGAGACGCCATCGAGGATGACTTTCAGGCGCGTCGGCAGATCGCCCTCGCCGCTCTTGATGGTGCCGGAGGCAATGTAACGCAGCTTCGTACCCTGCTTGTGAATAACGCCAAAGCCGGTCGTACGCAGGCCAGGGTCGATGCCGAGAATAATCATTGGCTGATTGTATGCAGTAAAGAAAGCGCCCGCAAGAGCGCAAGCGCAGGGGTGCGGCGAATTACTGCCGAGCTCGTGACAACATCGGGGTCAGGCACAAATGTTGTCACGAGCTCGGCTGTTTTACCGGCTGAGTTCGTGACAGTTTTCGTGCCTGACCCCGATGTTGTCAGCGACGTGATGCAGAGCTCGTGACACCCTTGGGGTCACGAGCTCTGCCGTGGGTACCGATTAATGGCGGAAGTGACGCGTGCCCGTGTAGAGCATCACGACGCCGCGCTCGTCGGCCGCGTCGATGACTTCCTGGTCGCGCATCGAGCCGCCTGGCTGGATGACGCACGTGGCGCCCGCGTCCACGACAACATCGAGGCCGTCACGGAACGGGAAGAACGCGTCCGAAGCGACGACGGAACCTGCCAGGGTCAGGCCGGCGTTCTGCGCCTTGATCGACGCGATGCGGGCGGAGTCGATGCGGCTCATCTGGCCCGCGCCGACGCCCAGCGTCATGTTATTGCCGCAGAAGACGATGGCGTTCGACTTGACGAACTTGGCCACCTTCCACGCGAACATCAGGTCGGCCAACTGCTGCGGCGTCGGCTGTTTTTTGGTGACGACACGCGTGTCGGCCAGCAGCACGTTTTTCGCGTCGGCCGACTGGACCAGCAAGCCGCCACCGACGCGCTTGAAGTCCATCGTGTTGACGCCGCCGCCCAGCGGGATTTCCAGCAGGCGCACGTTCTGCTTGGCCGACATGATCTGCTTCGCTTCGTCCGTGAACGATGGTGCGATCAGCACTTCGACAAACAGCTTGACCAGCTCGCTGGCCGCGGCGCCGTCGACCGGCACGTTGAAGGCGATGATGCCGCCGAAGGCGGAGGTCGGATCCGTCTGCAGTGCGCGTGTGTAGGCTTCGGCGGCGGAGCCGCCCAATGCTACGCCGCACGGATTGGCGTGCTTGACGATGACGCAGGCTGCCGGCTGGTCCATGCCGCCCATGCTCTTGACGCATTCCCACGCGGCATCCGCGTCGGCGATATTGTTGTACGACAGTTCCTTGCCCTGCAGCTGGCGGTAGTTCGCCAGCGCGCCTTCGACGGCGTTGCTGTCGCGGTAGAACGCGGCGCTCTGGTGCGGGTTTTCGCCGTATCGCATGTCCTGCACTTTCTGAAAGTGCACGTTCAAGGTCTGCGGGTAGGCGCCGCGCGTGGCGTGCTGGCGGTCCGGGCCCAGGCTGGACAGGTAGTTCGTGATGGCGCCGTCGTAAGCGGCCGTGTGCGCGTAGACTTTTTTCGCCAGGTTGAAGCGGGTCTCGTAGCTGACGTAGCCGGGCGAGTTGTCCGTCGTCTTCATTTCGGCCAGCACGACGCCGTAGTCGGACGGATCGCAGATGACGATCACGTCCTTGTGGTTCTTCGCCGCCGAACGCAGCATGGCGGGGCCGCCGATATCGATGTTTTCGATGGCGTCGTCCAGCGAGCACTCTTCTTTCGCAACCGTGGCCTGGAACGGGTACAGGTTGACGACGACGAGGTCGATCGTCGGGATACCGTGTTCATCCAGCTTGGCCATATGCTCCGGAAAGTCGCGGCGGGCCAGGATGCCGCCATGCACTTTCGGGTGCAGCGTCTTCACGCGGCCGTCCAGCATTTCCGGGAAGCCCGTGTAATCCGCCACTTCGGTCACGGCCACGCCGTTGTCGAGCAGCAGCTTGGCGGTTCCGCCCGTGGACAGGATGTTGACGCCCATCGCCGACAGGGCGCGGGCGAAGTCCAGCACGCCGGTCTTGTCGGAAACGGAAATGAGAGCTTGTTTGATCATGGCTATGGTCAAGGTTGTGAAGAATTCTGGTTAAGGGCGCCGCGCGGGCGACGCCTGGACAGACTCGCCGGCCAAGCGGCCGGTCACAGCCACTTGCCGGGGCCGGATCGGGCTTACAGCAGGCCGTGTTCCTGCAGCTTCTTGCGCAGGGTATTGCGGTTGATACCGAGCATTTGCGCGGCATGCGACTGGTTGCCGTCCGCGCGCGTCATTACCACTTCAAGGATCGGCTTCTCGACGGTCATGACAACCATGTCGTAGATATTGGAAGCCTGCTGCTCGCCCAGGTCGTTGAAATACTCTTCGAGGCTTTTCTGGACGACTTCCTGGATACTTTCTTTGCTCATATTCTTGTGTTTTGCTAAATGTTTGCCGGTCTGGCGCCGCTCAGGCAGCCAGCATTTCTTCGGCGAGGCGGTATTGTAACCGCTCGCCATACTTCCATTGCGATTCGAAGAAGCTGTCCACGGCCCGCAATTGTTCGGTCGTGGACTCGAGCCGGTTCATCTCCTGGCGGAACGCCTCGCCCCCTTCCAGGTCGCGTACATACCAGCCGATGTGCTTGCGCGCCGTGCGCACGCCCAGGTATTCGCCGTAGAACGCGTAATGCGCGCGCAAGTGCTCGTCCATCAGCTCCCGAACCTCGGCCACCAGCGGCGCCGGCAGGTGTTCGCCGGTGCGCAGGAAATGGTCGATTTCGCGGAAGATCCATGGCCGGCCTTGCGCGGCGCGCCCGATCATGACGGCGTCCGCCCCCGTCTTATCGAGGACAAAGCGGGCTTTTTCCGGTGTCGTGATGTCGCCGTTGGCAACGACGGGGATGCCGACCGATGCTTTCACGGCCGCGATGGTGTCGTATTCCGCATTGCCCGTGTAGCCGTCCGCGCGGGTACGGCCGTGCAAGGTCAGCATCTGGATGCCGGCCTGCTCGGCGATGCGGGCGATACGCAGCGCGTTTTTATTCTCGCGGTTCCAGCCGGTGCGGAACTTCAGGGTGACGGGCACGTCGACCGCTGCAACGACGGCATGCAGGATGCGCTCCACAACATCCTCGAACTGCAGCAGCGCGGAGCCGCACCAGTTGTTGCAGACCTTTTTGACGGGGCAGCCCATATTGATGTCGATGATCTGGGCGCCCTTGTCGACATTGAACCTGGCGCAATCGGCCAGTTCCTGCGGATCGGAACCGGCGATCTGCACCGCTTTCGGCTCCATTTCACCTGTGTGGTCCGTGCGGCGCGCACTCTTTTCACTGGCCCACACACGCGGATTGGCTGCCGCCATTTCCGACACGGCATAACCGGCACCCAGTTCCTTGCACAGCTGGCGGAACGGGCGATCCGTCACGCCGGCCATCGGGGCGACAAAGACGTTATTGCGCAGGATATGGGGACCGATTTGCACTTGGGGTATCCGTGGATGACGCCGCGAAAGGAGCGGAGGAACCTGCAATTCTAACCGATGCACTGCTCAAATAATAAGCACTATTTTGTATAGAAACGTCAAGCGTGCAGCTTTCCGGTTATGAAACAACGAGTTACGCCTGGAAATTTTTTCACGGCGGTCGCGATCGCGTCCGGCGGTCAATGTGATGCCGCCGGAAACCGGAGCCTGTCACCGGTTTTTTAGAAGAAAATCGGTGGCAGGCTCCGGTTTTCAGTGCCCGGCTTCATACGATATCGTCCAGTGCCAACGCCAGGTGCTCGACATCGCCCCACTGCGTCAATTCCAGCTTGCCGCTATCGAACGTGAACCGATTAATGCTGGCATTTTTCACCTGGAAGTCGCGCGGACTTTCCAGCGTCATGCCGGTGGCGGCCCGGTAAGCGCACTCCAGCACGCCACCGTGGGCGACGATGGCGATAGTGCGGCCCTCATAACGCGACGCCCACCCGCCGATCGCGGCGATGCTGCGCGCGTAAAATGCGCGAAAGCTCTCGGCGAACCGCTCGCCGTGCGGCATGACGGCATCGATATGGCGGCCCTGCCAGGCGGCGAAATCCTCGGGATAACGGGCTTCGATTTCGCTGTACAGCAGGCCTTCGAAGACGCCATAGCCCCGCTCGCGCAGCGCCGCGTCCGTATGCAACGGTATATCGTGAAGGCGGGCGACGGCGCCGGCCGTCTGCATGGCCCGTTGCAGGTCGCTGGAGACGATCGCCTCCAGCGGCGCGTCGCGCAATGCCCGCGCCAGCGCGGCGGCCTGCCGCTCACCGGCATCGTTCAGGCCGATGTCCAGGTGCCCTTGCAGCCGGCGCACGGCGTTCCATGCCGTCTCGCCATGACGGATCAACAACAATGTCGTCGTCATGCGCGCCGCAGTGTGTAGCTGCCGATCAGTTGCGCCTCGTCGACGATGTGGCCATGCATGGCCGCCAGCACGTCCTGCGCCGTGAAGCGTCCGGAGACCGGCAGCCGTTCGATGTCCAGCGCATACAGGCGATATATATAGTGGTGCACGCGCAGGTCGTTCCACGGCGGGCATGGGCCGTCGTAACCGAAATAGTCGCCCGCCATCTCCGGGTCTTGGGCGAACCAGGCCGTGTAGTCGTTCAGGCCCTGCCGCATCGGACTGCCCGCGATGGCCGGGCCTGGTTTGCCGTGCGCCGTGACGCCGCTGGAATACGCGCCCTCGGCCAGCGTCGTCAGATCGGGAGGAATATCGACCAGCGCCCAGTGGTAAAAATCGCCGCGGGGCAGCTCGACCGGCAATGCGCGCCCTTCCTTGTTGACGTCGGTGCCGACCGTCGGCGCGTCGCCGTCAATGACGAGCAATACCAGCGACGCCGTGCCCGGCGGGATATCGTCCCACGCCAGATGCGGATTACGGTTGCCGGCGAAGCGCACGTGGCTGACCGCATCGGGCACGGCAAACGCGTTATCGCCCGGGATGGCGGCGCCGTCCCGGAACGAATGACTCCAGATTTTCATGTTCGCACTCTCCCGCACTCGCCCTTCGCAAGGCGCCGGCACCCGCGCCGCGCCATGGAAGGGCTGATCTTATTGACTCGTGTCATGATACCTGCTTCGGGCCGACCTGCAGCCAGAACGTCACGGGCCGTTGTTGGTCAGGGAAACCTGCATGTCGGCACCGAACTGCCCCGTCGCAACAACGGGATGCCGGCTGCGAGCCTGGGCAACGAAGTAGTCGAACAGGCGCCTGCCCTCGTCCGGCGGCGCGGCGGGGGTGAAAGAAGGCCGCGTGCCCGACTTCGTGTCGGCTGCCAGCGTGAACTGGGGCACGAGCAGCAGTCCACCCGCCACGTCGATAACGCTGCGGTTCATCTTGCCGGCCTCATCGGAGAAAACGCGGTATGACAGCAGCTTCGTCAGCAGCGCATCGGCTTCCCGTTCGCTGTCGCCGCGCTCGGCGCAAACGAGCACCATCAGGCCGGCATCGATGGCGCCGACGACGGCACCGTCGACCGCCACCTGGGCGGTCGTGACCCGTTGCAGCAGGCCGATCATGCCAGCGTGACGCGCGCGAACTTGCGCTTGCCCACCTGCAGCACGACGGTGCCGGCTTCGATTTTCAATGCCTTGTCGCTGATGACGGCGCCGTCGATGCGCACGCCGCCCTGGTCGATCATGCGCATCGCTTCGGACGTCGACGCGCACAGCCCCGTCTGCTTGAGCAGTTGCGCCAGACCGAGCGGAGCGCCCGTCACGGCCAGTTCGGGAATATCGTCGGGGATGCCGCCTTTCGAACGGTTGACGAAGTCGGCCAGCGCGTCCTCGGCCGCCTGCTGCGAGTGGAAGCGCGCGACGATTTCCTGGGCAATGGCGACTTTCGCGTCGCGCGGATTGCCGCCTTCGGCGATCTTCTGCTTCAGCGCGGCCACTTCGTCCAGCGAGCGCCACGACAGCAGTTCGTAGTAGCGCCACATCATCGTGTCGGAAATGCTCATCACCTTGGCGAACATCGTGTTGGCCGGTTCCGTGATGCCGATGTAGTTGTTTTTCGACTTCGACATCTTCTCCACGCCGTCCAGGCCCTCCAGCAGCGGCATCGTCAGGATGCATTGCGGTTCCTGGTCCCAGTCCTTCTGCAACTCGCGGCCCACCAGCAGATTGAACTTCTGGTCCGTGCCGCCCAGCTCCAGGTCGGCCTTGAGCGCGACGGAATCGTAGCCCTGCATCAGCGGGTAAAGGAACTCATGGACCGAGATCGGTGTCCCATTCTTGAAGCGCTTGGAAAAGTCGTCCCGTTCCATCATGCGTGCCACCGTGTAGCGGGAAGCAAGCTGGATCATGCCGCGGGCGCCCAGCTGGTCGCACCACTCGGAGTTGTAGCGGATTTCAGTCCTGGCCGGATCGAGCACCAGGGAGGCCTGCTTGAAGTACGTCTGCGCGTTCTGCTCGATCTGCTCGCGTGTCAGCGGCGGGCGCGTGGCGTTGCGGCCGGAAGGATCGCCGATCATCGACGTGAAGTCGCCGATCAGGAAAATCACCTGGTGCCCCAGGTTCTGCAGCTGGCGCATCTTGTTCAGTACGACCGTGTGGCCCAGGTGCAGGTCGGGCGCGGTCGGGTCGAGGCCCAGCTTGATGCGCAGCGGTACGCCACTCTGCTCGGAGCGGGCCAGCTTCTGGGCAAACTCGCTTTCGATCAGCAGTTCGTCGACGCCGCGCTTCGCGATGGCAAGCGCCTCCTGCACCTTGTCGCTCAAGGGAAGAACGGGGGCGGGGGCTTTTTTCGGCGACGGGGAATTTGTATCCATGTGTAGAAGAATTTTCTTAAAATGTTGGTGTGGCGCAGGACTTTGCTATAATTCCCGATCCCATCAATCTTGCCCGATGAAAACGAAACAAATCAACAACTTAGAACAAAAGAGCAAAAATCCATCAAGTTCAAGCGGCAAATTTTAACTGATTGCATGAACCCTACAAACAAGTTCACAAGCTCGCGCTTGTATCAGCTGCTAGGTACGACCCGCAAGGCGCGCATTGTCCGCGCTTCGGCTTTCGCATTGGCCGTGTGCACGTTCGGCGCTACCGCCGTCGCGCCGCTCGTCCCGGATGCGGATGACCTGCCGGTCAAGACCATCTCGCAGACTGTCGCCCTGCCGAACCTCTCCTCCCAGATCGCTGCCATCGATCAGGCCGACGATTCCCAGAAATACGTGCACGAAGAGCGCATCCGCGCCGGCGATACGCTGGCCACGCTGCTGCAGCGCCTGGGTGTCGAGGACGATGCTGCCGAAAACTTCATCAAGAAGGACAAGGTCGCCAAAGCCGTCATGCAACTGAAGACCGGCAAGCGCGTCCAGGCCCAGACGGATGACGAAGGCAACCTGCTGTGGCTGCGCGCCAGCGTCGTCGACAGCAGCGACGTGCCCGTCAAGAACATCTCCGTGCTGCGCAAGGGCGACGGTTTCGTTGCCCAGGAAGCGCCGGTCAAGCTGGAGCGCCGCGTGGAAATGCACGCACGCGACATCACGACGACGCTGTTCGCGGCAACCGACTCCGATGCGGACGGTACCCGCCTGCCCGATTCGGTCGTACGCCAGATCGTGGAAATGTTCTCGACCAATATCGACTTCCGTTCTGACCTGAAGCGTGGCGACAAGTTCAACGTTGTCTACGAAACGTTCTGGCAGGATGGCGAGTTCGTCAAGGCGGGCCGTATCCTGGCCGGCGAATTCACCAACCGCGGCACGACGTATCAGTCCGTATGGTTTGAAGATCCTGCTTCCAGGCAGGGTGGGGGCTACTACAGCTTCGACGGCAAGTCGCTGAAGCGCGGCTTCCTGAAGTCGCCGCTGGAGTTCTCGCGGATTTCGTCGGGCTTCTCGATGCGCGTGCACCCGATCTCGGGCAACTGGAAAGCGCACAAGGGCATCGACTTCGCAGCACCGACGGGCACGCCGATCCGCGCCGCCGGCGATGGCGTCGTCGATTTCGCGGGTACGCAGAACGGCTATGGAAACGTGGTCGTCCTGAAGCACTGGAACAACTACAGCACCGCCTATGCCCACATGAGCCGGTTCGCCTCCGGCCTGCGCAAGGGCCAGAAGGTCAGCCAGGGCGACCTGATCGGTTACGTCGGCTCGACCGGCTGGTCGACCGGCGCGCACCTGCACTACGAGTTCCGCGTGGGTGGCCAGTCGCTCGACCCGACGCGCCTGAACGTGCTTGCCCAGGCGCCGCTGACAAGTGCCGAAATGGCGCGTTTCAAGATGGTCGCCGGCGACATGATCCACCGCTTCGCACTGCTGCGTCCGGAAGAATCGAACCGCGCCGTGGCGCAGCGCTAAGCTTCGGCTCGCCCGCTTTGGTTGGAAAAGACGGCGCCCGTGAGGCGCCGTTTTTTCTTCCCTCCCTCACTGTGATTCCATCATACGGCGCCGTTCGCTGTCATTCCGTTAGCTGCTTAACACTATTCGCAAACAGGGCCGCGGGTGCGGCACAATAGTCCAACACTTCTTTCGCGAGATTTCCATGAGCTTGTTTATCGGTCTGATGTCGGGCACGAGCCTCGACGGTGTGGATGGCGTTCTGGTCGACTTCTGGGCTGGCGCCGCGCGCACGCTGGCGTCCAGCCACGTGCCCTATCCCGACGCGCTGCGTGAAGAACTGATGGGCTTGCAGGCGCCCGGCGACAATGAACTGGAGCGCGAAGCCGTGGCGGCGAACAAGGTCGCGGCCATCTATGCGCTGTGCATCGAACAGGTGCTGGCAAAGACGGACATCAAATTCGCCGACGTGCGGGCCGTCGGCGCGCACGGCCAGACCATCCGCCATCGCCCGGAGCTAGGCTACACGTGGCAGGCCCTGAACGGCGCGTTGCTGGCCGAGCTGTGCGGCATCGACGTGATCGTCGACTTCCGTTCGCGCGACGTGGCGGCCGGCGGCCAGGGCGCGCCGCTGGTACCGGCCGCGCACCAGGCACTGTTCGGCCAGGCCGGCAGGACGCGTGTGCTCGCCAACCTGGGCGGCATTGCCAATATCAGCGTGCTGGAGCAGGACGGTCACGTGACCGGGTTCGATACCGGCCCCGGCAACGTGCTGATGGACGGGTGGATCGCCCGCCACCTGGGCAAGCCGTACGACGAGGATGGCACCTGGGCCGCCGGCGGGCACGTGATCCCGGCGCTGCTGGCATCGATGCTGTCGGAACCGTATTTTGCGGCGCCTCCGCCAAAAAGCACGGGGCGCGACCTGTTCCATGCCGACTGGCTGCAGCGCCACCTGGCCGGCCATGCGAGTGCCGCGCCCCAGGATGTCATGGCCACGCTGACCCGCCTGACGGCCACGACACTGGCGACGGATATTCGCCGCCATGCACCGGCAGCCGACATCGTCTACCTGTGCGGCGGCGGCGCGCATAACGGCACGCTGCGGCGCATGCTGGCCGACGAACTGGGCGGACATGTCCAGCTCGAGACGACGGATGTACTGGGCGTCGCGCCAGGGCTAGTGGAGGCGCTCTGCTGGGCGTGGCTCGCCTTCCGCTTCGATGCGCGTGAGCCGGGCAATCTGCCTTCCGTCACGGGTGCGCAGGGCCTGCGCGTGCTTGGCGCCCTGTATCCCCGCTAGCACACTTCGAAACGGCATCCGCGGCCCTCAGCGGCCATTTTGTGCAAGGTGATGGGCCACCAGCGCATTGGCGTGACCATGGCCCATGGCGTACTCGCTTTTCAGCCATGCGACGAGTTCCATGTGCTTGCCTTCACCCCGCGCTGCCAGCAGGCTGAGCCAATGCTGGACGGGCTGGTCGTATTTCTTTTCAATGGAAGGGAAATAGGATGTGGGGCCCTTCGCCGCTGCACTGTCCGCCATACTGTCTCTCCGGTGCCGGGAGCGCGGTTGCGCTCCTCCTGCATCGACGACGAACGACGCCGGTTGCGTTCGACAATGACGCCGCCAGTCTCGATAGATATTATCAATCGCTCCGTTGAGAACAATTAATTTACATATTTGAACGAGAATCGTTATCATTTGCCTCAACGGTATTCAACGAAGAGGCAGCAAAATGATCGTCGCAGCGAAAAAACTCAGCCAGGTTGCCACCCATATGTCGCTTGCATTCGGCCTGATGTACGTGCTGACGGGTTCGGTGGCGTTCGGGGGCCTGGCGGCGATCCTGGAACCGATCGTCAACGTCGCGCTGCTGCCGCTGCATGAAGGCTTCTGGCACCGTGTGCGCCAGCGCTCGCTGGCCAAGGTGCGCGCCGCGTTGGTCGCAGCGGAAAAAGTGAGCCAGACGGCCATGCACTTCATTATCGCCGCCGGCATGATGTACTGGGCCACCGGCTCGCTGGCGCTGGGCGGGCTGGCGGCCGTACTGGAGCCGATCCTGAACGTTGTCGCCCTGCCCTACCATGATCGCCTGTGGGAACGTTACGAAGCGCGCGTCGCGGCAGGCCAGCAGCTCGCCGCCGCCTGATTCCCGTCACTGCAGAGCTTGTGTCCCACAACGGTACCTGACACCGATGTGGGACACGAACTGACCCGTGATGCCGAAACAACGCAGTCGTCAACGTAAAAACGGCGGCCAGCTCGCGCTGACCGCCGTTTCGGTAATGCCGGTGTGCTTAGACGGAGAACGACGAACCGCAACCGCAGGTCGACGTGGCCGACGGGTTCTTGATGACGAACTGCGCGCCTTCCAGGTCGTCCTTGTAGTCGATCTCGGCGCCCACCAGGTACTGGTAGCTCATCGAGTCGATCAACAGCTGGACGCCGTTCTTGACCATCGTCGTGTCATCCTCGTTGACGATCTCGTCGAACGTGAAACCGTACTGGAAACCGGAACAGCCACCGCCCTGCACGAACACGCGCAGCTTCAGGTCAGGGTTGCCTTCTTCCTCGATCAGCTGGGCCACCTTGTCAGCGGCGCTGTCGGTGAAAACGATCGGTGCCGGGATGACGTCTTGTGCTTCGGCTACTGCATTCATTTGGAACTCCTACTAGAAATCGTTGGGTCCATTATAGACCTTTGCACAGAGTGCCGCTCAGGCCCGCTCTGTTTCTGGAGGGAATATGCGGCGTTTATGCCGCATATAAACCTTTATGGGAGAAGGGCTATCGTGTTCAGGCCCAGATCCTCTTGCAAACCGAACATCAGGTTCATGCATTGCACGGCCTGGCCCGATGCACCTTTGACCAGATTGTCCTGCACCACCAGCACGATGACGGTGTCGCCCCCGTCCGGACGGTGCACCGCCAGGCGCAGCATATTGGAGCCCTTGGTCGTGCGCGTTTCCGGATGCGAGCCGAACGGCATCACGTCGACAAACTTTTCGCCCTTGTAGGCATCCTCGAACAGCTGCTGCAGCGCCTCGTCGCTGATGTCCTTCGTCAGCTTCGCATACAGCGTTGCGTGCATGCCGCGGATCATCGGCACCAGGTGCGGCGTGAAGATCAGCGACACTTTCTCGTCCGTGAAGCGCTGCAGCTGCGCCGACGTTTCCGGCGTGTGACGGTGGCCCGAGACGCCGTACGCCTTGAAGTTGTCGCTCGATTCGGAGAACAGGATGCCGATCTCGGCCTTGCGCCCCGCGCCGGACACGCCGGACTTGCAGTCGGCGATCAGGCTGCCGGCATCGATGATGCCCGCTTTCAGCAGCGGCGCGTAGCCGATCTGCATCGTCGTGGGATAGCAGCCCGGGTTGGCGATCAGGTTCGCCTTTTGGATCTCTTCACGGTTCAGCTCGACCAGGCCATAGACAGCCTGCTCCAGCAGCTCCGGTGCCGTGTGGTCGATCTTGTACGTCTTCTCGAACACGGCACGGTCCTTGATGCGGAAGTCCGCCGCCAGGTCGATCACCTTGACGCCCTTGGCCAGCAGTTCCGGCGCTTGGGCCATGGCCACGCCGTGCGGGGTGGCAAAGAAGACGACGTCGCATTGCGTCAGGTCGGCCTTGTCCGGGGCGGAGAACGCGATGTCGACGCGGCCGCGCAGGGAAGGATACATGTCGGCCACCGGCAGACCGTCCTCCTTGCGCGACGTGATGGCCGTCAGCTGCACTTCGGGATGGACGGCCAACAATCGCAGCAGTTCCACTCCGGTGTAGCCGGTGCCGCCAACGATGCCAACTTTGATCATGTTCTTGTTCCTTGCGAAAGATGGGTAAGTGAAAGGGGATTTTAGCAGCGTCCTGTGACAGACGTTTTACCCTATCCAAAAAGCAAAAAGCCGCCGGACGAACCGACGGCTTTTCGATACAGCCCGGCAGAACCGGGCCGCAGGAAGCAGATTAACGCTTCGAGAATTGCTTGGCGCGACGTGCTTTGCGCAGGCCGACTTTTTTACGCTCGACTTCACGCGCGTCACGGGTGACGAAACCGGCTTTTGCCAGGTCAGGCTTCAGGCCTGCATCGTAGTCGATCAGTGCACGGGTGATACCGTGGCGCACTGCACCTGCCTGGCCGGACTCGCCGCCGCCATGCACGTTGACCTTGATGTCGAAACGTTCGACGTTGCCGGTCAGTTCCAGCGGCTGACGGATGACCATCAGGCCGGTTTCGCGGGAGAAGTACTCCGACGCTGGCTTGCCGTTCACGATGATTTGGCCGGTGCCGACCTTGATGAACACACGAGCCACTGCACTCTTGCGACGGCCGGTGCCGTAGTTGTAGTTACCGATCATGTCAGTTCCTTAGAATTCGAGTGCTTTAGGTTGCTGAGCAGCGTGCGGGTGCGAACCTTCGGCGTACACTTTCAGCTTCTTGATCATTGCGTAGCCCAGTGGGCCTTTTGGCAGCATGCCCTTGACAGCTTTTTCCAGAGCACGGCCTGGGAAACGCTGTTGCATTTTCAGGAAGTTCGTTTCGTAGATGCCGCCTGGGTAGCCCGAGTGACGGTAGTACGTCTTCTCGGTGGCTTTGGTACCGGTCACGCGCAGTTTGCCTGCATTGATGACGACGATGAAATCGCCCGTGTCGACGTGAGGGGTAAATTCTGGCTTGTGCTTGCCGCGCAGTCGGCGTGCCACTTCGCTGGCAACACGGCCGAGGACTTTGTCCGTCGCGTCAATCACGAACCAGTCGCGCTGGACTTCATGGCCCTTAGCGGAAAATGTTTTCATGTTTGACTTCCTAATGAAGATGAATTTAATCACCGGTTAAAACGCTCAAATGGCGGTTCCGCCCCGGTACTGCAGCGGACGCATCCTTGTTGTTGACTTTTCCTGAGCGAACGGAAAGCTGGCGATTATAGCGCGACCGGCAATGGCCGGTCAACCCCGGACAGGGAGATCAACCGGGCGATATCCGTTGCCGAAAAACCAACAGCGCGCTAGTATTGCCGGATTGCTATTGCCGAGAGCGCAGCGTGACCGTCCGTATCGAATTGACCCTGCTGATGGCCATGCTGCCCATCGCTACCGCCATGGCGGCGCCCGCCGGGCGCACGTGCCACCTGCCCGGCGCCGAGGAGGCGCTGCGCTGCTTCAACGTGACGGTGCCGCTCGACTACAACAAGCCCGGCAAGACCATCGTTGTCCACGCCACCGTGGCGCCCGCCTACCGCGAGGCGGCGCGGGCCGATCCGCTGTTCGTGCTGGCGGGTGGCCCGGGCCAGGCGGGCAGCGATATCCTGCCCGTGATCGACGCCGCCTTCCGCCGCGTGCGCGCCACCCGCGACATCGTGCTGATCGACCAGCGCGGCACGGGCCTGTCCGGCAAGCTCGATTGCAAGTCGCCACCCGATATCGACACGATGTCGGAAGAACAGCTCGATGCCGAGGTGCGCCGCTGTATCGAGAAGATCGGCGCGCCATACGACCGGTACACCACCGACGCCGCCGCCCGCGACATCGAGAAGGTCCGCGTGGCCCTCGGCTACCGCCAGATCAACCTGTGGGGCGGCTCGTACGGCACGCGCCTCGGCCAGCATTACGCCCGCCTGTATCCGGCCAATGTGCGCACGCTGATCCTGGACGGCGTGGCGGCACCGGACCAGATCATCCCCGCCGGCGGCCGCGATGCCCAGGCGGCGCTGGAGACGACGTTCCGCCAATGCGAAAGCGATGCGGCGTGCAAGCGTGCCTTCCCTGCCTTGCGCAGCGAGTTCGCCAGCCTGTCGGCAAAACTGGACAAGGGTCCGTTGACGCTGACGATGGCCGACCCGCGCACCACGGCCGTGCGGCCCGTGCAGATCAGCAGCCGGCGCTTTGCCGCCACCGTGCACCGCGTGCTGTACGCGCAGCCGGACGCGCACAGCCTGCCCTTCCTGGTCCACAGTGCCTATAACGGCCGCTGGGAGCCGTTCGTCGCCCGCAGCAACCGCGACACCGATTTTTCGGCCGACGGCAGCATGTCCGGCCCGCTGTACCTGGCCGTCGTCTGCGCCGAGGACTATCCACTGCTGACGCCGGAACTGGCCGCAGCCGACACGCGCGGCTCGTTCCTCGGCGCACCGCTGGCCTCGCAGCTGGCGGCGCTGTGCCCCGTCATCAACGTCAGGCCGGTGCGCTATCCGGCGCCTACCGTGATCGCGGCGCCCGTGCTGATGCTGTCCGGCGCGCAGGACCCCGTCACGCCGCCGCGCCGCGCCGTCAGCGCCGCGCGCTGGATGAAGGCGTCGCAGCACCTGGTCGTGCCCAACGGCGGCCATATCGTCTCCACCCTGGGCTGCGTGCCGCGGCTGCTGCGCGAATTCCTCGACCAGCCGGGCCGCCCCGTGCAGGGCGACTGCGTCAACGAGATCCCTGCCCCCACTTTCCAGCTCGATGCCGCGGGACCGCAGCCATGATTGAAATCCACGACGTCACCAAACACTTCGGCAAGGTCCACGCGCTGTCCGGTGCCAGCTTTGTCGCCCGCGACGGCCACGTCACCGCCCTGCTCGGCCCCAACGGCGCCGGCAAGACGACGCTGCTGCGCATGCTGGTTGGCCTCTTGCGGCGCGATGGCGGCACCATCGCCGTCGATGGCGTCGACCCCGGCACGGATCCGATGACGGTCCGGCGCAGCATCGGCTTCCTGACCGACCAGTTCGGGCTGTACGAAAAACTGACGACGCGCGAGTACCTGCGCTATTTCGGCCAGTTGAACGGCATGGACGACGCTGCCCTGGCTCGCCGCATCGACGAAGTGACGGAGCTGCTGGCGCTGGGCGACATCCTCGAGCGTCGCGCCAAAGGCTTCAGCCAGGGCCAGCGCATCAAGGTAGCGCTGGCGCGCACGCTGCTGCACCGGCCGCGCAACCTGCTGCTGGACGAACCAAGCCGGGGCCTGGACGTCATGAGCGCGCGGGCGCTGCGCCGCGCGCTGGCCGCGCTGCGCGCCGACGGCTGCTGCGTCATCATGGCCACGCACGTGATGCAGGAAGTGACGAATTCGTGCGACGACGTCATCGTCATCGCGGGCGGGCGCACCGTGGCGCAGGGCACGCCGCAGTCGCTGTGCGAACGCACGGGCATCG
Source organism: Pseudoduganella plicata (assembly GCF_004421005.1). Lineage (NCBI taxonomy): Bacteria > Pseudomonadati > Pseudomonadota > Betaproteobacteria > Burkholderiales > Oxalobacteraceae > Pseudoduganella > Pseudoduganella plicata. The sequence goes on along the minus strand of NZ_CP038026.1, from coordinate 4,596,045 downwards.
CCAGCCTGGAAGACGCCTTCGTCAAGCTGGTGGGCACCGAGGAAGGGATTGCCGTATGAGTGGCCGTGCCAAGTTCGTCGTCGTATTCTTCAAGGAGCTGCGCGAAACCTTGCGCGACAAGCGCGCGCTCGGCATGGTGCTGCTGTTCGTGCTGATGTATCCGATGCTGGTGGGCGGCGTGCTGCAGCAGCAGATCAGCCGCGCGCTCAAACCCGAAAAGGAAGGCATCGAGCTGACCGTCATCGGCGCGGCGCGCGCGCCCACGCTGATGGCGCAGCTGAAACAGAAAAACGTCAACATCACGACCGCCGGGCCGATGACGGAAGAAGCCATCACGGCGCTGCTGCGCACGCAGAAGACGGCGGCGGTGCTGCGCCTGTCCGACTCGTATGTGGACGATTACCGCAGCATGCGCCCGGCACGCGTGGAGCTGTGGTACGACTCGGCCTCCGACAACGGCCGGAAAGTCGGCGACATCGAGCACGTGCTGCGCAGCTACGGCAACACGATTGCCGGGGCGCGCCTGCTGGCGCATGGCGTCTCGCCCGCCACGCTGCACCCCGTGCAGCTGCAGAAATACGACACCGGCACCAGCGCATCGCGCTCGGCCTCCGTCATCGGCACGATGCTGGGCATGTTCTTCATTCCCGCGTTCTTCTTCTGCCTCAGCACCGCCGTGGACAGCACCGCCGGCGAACGCGAACGCCGCTCGCTGGAAGTGCTGCTGGCGCAGCCGGCGCACACGCGCGACCTCGTCATGGGCAAATGGCTCGCGGCCAGCTGCGTGTCGATCGTCGGCCTGACCCTGGAACTGTGCATCGCCCACGCCGTGCTGAAATACCTGCCGCTGGAGGAAATCGGCATGTCGTGGCGGCTGTCATGGCTGGACCTGTTGTATGTCTGCGTCGTGTCGCTGACATTACCCCTCTTTGCCGCAGCGCTGGAAATTGCGCTGTCGATCAACGCGCGCACGTTCAAGGAAGCCCAGACAACGGCCAGCTTTGCCATCATGCTGCCCATCGTGCCCGTGATCGTCGTACCGATGCTGAACCTGAACACGGCCACGTGGATGTACCTGGTGCCCGTGCTGTCGCACCAGACCCTGCTGCGCGAGATGGCCAAGGGCCAGGCGGTCGGCCTGCTGCCGTTCGTGCTGACCTTCGGCGCCAGCCTCGTGCTCGCGCTGCTGTGCGTCGCCTTCACGCAGCGGCGCATGCAGAGCGACCGCTACCTGATGTCGCTGTGAACACTGCATTACAATCGACGTACCTGTAACCGCATTCGGAGAGTAACGATGGAAGTCAAAGTCAGCTGGAACGGCCCGTCGGGCATGAGTTTTCGGGCGCAGACCGGTTCCGGCCATATGGTCACGATGGATGGCGCGCCGGAAGGCGGCGGCCACAACCTGGCGCCGCGGCCGATGGAAATGGTCCTGCTGGGCACGGGCGGCTGCACGGCGTACGACGTCGTGCTGATCCTGAAACGGGGCCGCGCGGACGTGCGTGGCTGCGACGTTACCTTGCAGGCCGAACGCGCCGAGACGGACCCGAAGGTCTTCACGAAGATCAATTTCCACTTCGTTGTCACGGGCCGCGACCTGAAGCCCGAAGCGGTGGAGCGCGCCGTCAGCCTGTCGCACGACAAATACTGCTCGGCCAGCATCATGCTGGCCAAGACGGCCGAGTTTACGCATTCCGTCGAGATTGTCGAGGTCTGATTCTTCGACCGTGCGCCGCCATGCGCTGCTGGCGGTGTTGGCCGGCCTGCACGTGGCCGGCGCACTGCTGATGTGGCGCGCCACCGTCGCACTGCCGAATGACGGCCCCGTGATGTATGCCAACCTGATACTCGTGCCGGCGCCTTTCGTGCCGCCGGTGCCGGAGCCGGTCCCCACGTCCGCTCGCGTAACGCGTACACCGCCACGCGTCATTCACGCAGCGCGCCCGGACGGGCCGGCGGCTACCGCGTCGCCAGCCACGCCGCCTGCCATAGCCGCCTCCCTCGAAGAAGCCACCCCGGCGCCCACGCTCGACCTGGCAGCCATGCGCGCGTCGGCAGCCGAACATGAAAGCCAGCGCGTCCGCTCAGGAGTCGAGCTGGTGCAAGATGAGCAGCGCGTACGAGGTAGGGACGACAGCGATGTCGCCCGTGCCATCAAAAAAGCAGGGCGCACCGACTGCACCAAGGCTTACGCCGGTGGCGGATTCGATCCCTTGAAACTGATCCCGCTGATTTACGATACGTTGACGGATACCGGGTGCAAGTGGTGATTACAGCTGCCGCACGCTGAACGTGTCGCACTGCGCGACTTCACCGTTGTCGATGCCGCGCTTGAACCATCGCACGCGCTGGGCCGAGGTGCCGTGCGTGAACGAGTCGGGCACGACGTGGCCTTGCGCCTGGCGCTGCAGCGCATCGTCGCCGATGGCCGTGGCGGCCGCCAACGCCGTTTCGATATCGCCCTGTTCGAGGATCTGGCGCGACCGGTTGGCGTGGAAGGCCCAGACGCCGGCAAAGCAGTCGGCCTGCAGTTCCAGCTTGACGGACAATGCGTTCCCCTGCGCTTCGCTCATGCGCTGCTGGGCGTTGTGGACCTTGTCCGACAATCCCATCAGGTTCTGCACGTGGTGGCCCACCTCATGGGCGATGACGTAGGCCTCGGCGAACTCGCCGGAAACGTGGAACCGTTGCTGCATCAGCTTGAAGAAATCCGTGTCGAGGTAGACATGCTGATCGGGCGGGCAATAGAACGGGCCCGTCGCGGACTGCCCCGTGCCGCATGCGGTCCCCGTGCTGCCGCTGAACAGCACGAGCTTCGGCTTCACGTATGTCTCGCCCTGCTGGCGGAACAACTCGCCCCAGACGTCTTCCGTATCTGCCAGCACGGTGCGCACGAAGCGTGTCGTTTCGTCGGTCGCCGGCGTTTGGCGTACCGGCGCCTGCTGCTGCACGGGCGCGCTGCCGTTCATCAACCCCAGTACCGTGGCCGGATTGATGCCGAACACATATGACACGACCAGTGCGACGATGACGCCGCCGATGCCGAGCGAGCCGCCGCCAAGGCTGAAGCCTCCGCCGCCTCCGCCGCCGTCGCCACGGCGGTCTTCCACATTATCGCTTTCCCGGTTGCCTTCCCAACGCATGAGTAACTCCTGTTAGTGTTTTCGCCACTATAAGGGGTGCGCTGGGTTCGGTGGCGCAAGTTACGCCTTGTCACATTTCGAGGTCGGGCTCGCCCGGCTCCGACATTCAGATGTAGTAAGTCGTCCCGGTCATCAGCTTCGACATCGCCGTCATTGCCAGCTTCACGGGCAGCGGCGTATCGGCCGCGCCCATGTCCTGCGCCGCCTTGCCATGGGCGATTTCGTCAAGGCGCATCTGTTCGACGATCGCGCGCGACTTGGCGTCGTTGGCCGGCAGCCGCTGCATATGCGATTCCAGGTGTTTTTCCACCTGGCGTTCCGTCTCGACGACGAAGCCCAGGCTGTGCGGATCGCCCATCTTGGCGGCGACCGTTCCCAGTGCATAGGCGCCGGCGTAAAACAGCGGCGCCAGTACACTGGTCTGCGAATTGAGTTCCTTCAGGCGCTGTGCCGTCCACGCCAGATGATCCTCTTCCTCGCGGCTGGCCTTCTCGAATTGCTGGCGCAGGGTATCGCTCCTGGCGAAACGGGCCTGCGAGTTGTACAGCCCCTGCGCCATCACCTCGCCCACGTGGTCGACGCGGATCAGCCCCGCGCTGTGCTTGCGCTCTTCGTCCGTCATGTGGGCATCGTCGACGTGGACGGCGGGCGTCGGCCGCGATGCGGACGCCACGCCCGAAATGACGCGCAGCGCCTTGTCCGCGCTGCAGATGAAACGGTCGAACGGAGTGTGATATCGGGAGCTCATGGGATTCTGTCGTGCTGGTTCAGAAGACCATCATTATAAGCATCGGGTCACTCTGGCGTCGCGCGGCTAGCCCCGGCTTCCCTTTCCTCGCGCACGATGCGCTGGCGTTCGATCCAGTCGGCGACGGGGCCGCGCACGTCCAGGCCGGAAAAATCCTTGGCCACGCCCAGGTTCAGGCCCAGCAGGAACGGGATCGATTCGAGCGGCACATGCGGGCAGTAATCGCCAAAGGCACGCATGAAGCGGGGCGAGTCCAGCACCTTGACGACGCCTTCGCCGCTCATGTACTGCAGGATGCTGGTGATGCTGTGGCCCGGGCCGATGGCACGATAGATGAAACGGTTGAATTCCTTGTCCAGCTTCTTGAAGTCGAGCGACTCCTTCGTCATCAGGGTGGCCAGGTAGCACAGGCCCAGCGCGACGCGGAAGAAGCCCGTCGATTCCTTGACCGTCAGTCCGCAACGGGTCACCCCCAGGATGTTTTCCTGCAGGGCGGCATCGAGTTTGGCGTTTTGCTGGCTCATGGGGAGCACTATAGCGCAAGGCGGACGGTTTGCGGCTTGCCTCCCACGGTCGGGCACGTTACCCTTGACGCTTTTTCAACCCTTGCCTCCGGGCGCTGCGCCCACTCCCCGGAATCCACACTCTGGCGCGGCGAAAGCGCACCCTGTCGCAAGGGGGCAACCGATGTGTCGTCGTTTCAATACAATGCCATCATGTGAAAGGTCGGCATGACGGTCCCTGCGGCGGCCCATGCTGCGCTGCAATAGTTTCAAGGAGTGAGCATGGAGTTAAGCATCCGCAACCTGTCCAAGACCTACGCCAACGGCGTCGTGGCGCTGGACAATATCTCGCTGACGATCCCGTCCGGCATGTTCGGCCTGCTCGGGCCGAACGGTGCGGGCAAGTCGACGCTGATGCGCATCCTTGCCACGCTGCAGGAATGCGATGCGGGCTCCGTGTTCTTCGGCGACCTGGACGTGCTGGACGAAAAAGACGAAGTGCGCCGCCAGCTCGGTTACCTGCCGCAGGACTTCGGCCTGTATCCGAAGGTCACCGCGTACGAGATGCTAGATCACTTCGCCGTGCTCAAGGGCCTGTCGCACCGGAACCGCCGGCGCGAAGTCGTCGACGGCCTGCTCCAGCAGACCAACCTGTTCGACGTGCGCAACCAGCGCCTCGGCACTTTTTCCGGCGGCATGCGCCAGCGCTTCGGCATCGCCCAGGCGCTGCTGGGCGACCCGAAACTGATCATCGTCGACGAGCCCACGGCCGGCCTCGACCCGCAGGAGCGCGTCCGCTTCCATAACCTGCTGTCCGACATCGGCGACGAGCGCACCGTGATCCTGTCCACCCACATCGTCAGCGACGTGGCCGACCTGTGCGCCAATATGGCGATCATCAACAAGGGCGAGCTGCTCGTCACGGGCGCTACCCAGGGGCTGATCGACGACATCAGCTGCAAGATCTGGGCGCGCTTCGTGGACAAGAAGGACCTGCCCTACTTCACGCAGCGCCACACGATCATTTCCACGCGCCTGCTGTCCGGGCGCACGCTGATTCACGCCTACAGCGACGACGACCCGGGCGACGGCTTCGAGGAAGCCATCGGCGACCTGGAGGACGTCTACTTCGCGACCATCGCCGGCCGCCACGTGGTGAACGCCTGCGACTGACATGACCGCATTGCTCTCCATCGCGCTGTTCGAGGCAAGACAGCGATTCCGCCTGCTCTCGACGTGGGTCTACTTCCTGATGTTCCTGTCGCTGTCGCTGCTCTGGGCCGGCGCGGCCGGCGGCGTCTTCAAGAACGCCACCGTTTCCTTCGGCGGCCGGGTCCTGATCAACGCGCCCATGCCCATCATGTTCACGGCCAGCGCGCTGGCGTGCCTGGGCGTCGTCGTCGTCGCGGCGATGATGGGCCGCGCGGTGCAGCAGGACTTCGAATACGACATGCACCACTTCTTCTTCACGGCGCCGATCCGCAAGCACCAGTACATGCTGGGCCGCTTCCTCGGTGCGTGGCTGGTGCTGGCCGCGATCTTCCTCAGCGTCCCGCTGGGCCATGTGCTCGGCACCTGGCTGCCGGGCGTCGACCCGGACCGCCTCGGCCCGTTCCGGCTTCAGGCGTACGTGCTGTCGTACTTCGTCGCGCTGCTGCCCAACCTGTTCATCTTCGGCGCCATCTTCTACGTGCTGGCGGCGCTGACGCGGCGCATGCTGCCCGTCTACGTCAGCAGCGTCGTCATGCTGATCGGGTACATCGTCGCGCCCAGCCTGGCGCGCGACCTCGATTACAAGACCCTGGCCGCGCTGATCGATCCGTTCGGCACGGCCGCCGTGATCCGCCTGACGGAATACTGGCCCATCGCGGAACGCAATACGCGCCTGGTGCTGCCCGAAGGCGTCTACCTTCTCAACCGCGTCATCTGGTGCTCGTTCTCGCTGGTCGCGCTGATGCTGGGCTACTGGCGCTTCCATTTCGTCGGCACGCTCGACGGCGGCACGGCCGCCCGCGGCGACAGCGACGCCCCGCTGCGCATTACGACGACGGCCGCCCGCTCCGTCGAGCCGCCCGACTTCAAGGCCCGCAGCCTGCCGTTGCTGCTGGCGCAGTTCACCTGGCTGAACCTGCGCGAGACGACGAAAAACATCTACTTCTTCGTGCTGGTGCTGGCGGGCGTGCTGACGATGTACGCCGGTGCGCTGGACATGGGTTCGATCTGGGGCACCAACACCTATCCACTGACGTACGTGGTGCTGGAAATGGTGCGCAAGACGTTTACGCCGTTCATGCTCGTCATCACGACGTTCTATGCCGGGGAGCTGGTCTGGCGCGAGCGCGAGCACCGCATGTCGCAGCTGCTCGACGCGCTGCCCGTGCCGAGCTGGCTGCCGATGGTGTCGAAACTGGGCGCGTTGATCGGCCTGCAGGCGCTGCTGCTGCTGGTCGTCATGCTGTGCGGGATGTCGATCCAGGTCTTCAACGGCTACTTCGATTTCGAGCCCGGCCTGTACCTCACGCAGCTGTACACCATCGAGCTGCCGTATTACGCGCTGGTTGCCGTCCTGGCGATTGCCGCGCAGGTCCTGCTTGGCCACAAATATGTCGCGTACTGCGCGATGATCCTCTACTACATCGCCACCATCACGCTGGCCGGCCTGGGCCTGGAACACCCGCTGGTGCTGTACGGCGTCACTCCGGAAATCCGCTATTCCGACATGAATGGCTACGGCCACTTCCTGCTGCGCGAGCGCTGGTACCAGCTGTACTGGGGCGGCGCGGCGCTGATGCTGTCCGTATTGACGCTGGTGTTCTGGCCGCGCGGCGTGAGCGAGGAATGGCACACACGCCGCCGCCTCGCACGCCACGCGCTGACGATGCCCGTGATCGCCACGTTCGGCGCCGGCGCCCTGCTGTTCGCTGCTACCGGCGCCGTCCTGTTCTACAACCTGAACGTCGCCAACAAGTTCGAGACGGCTTATCGGCAGGGCGCCAACCGGGCCGACTACGAGAAGCAGTACAAGAAGATCGCCGCGCTGCCGCAGCCGCGCATCGCCGATGTGAAGCTGAGCGTGGAGATGATGCCGGACCAGCGCCGCCTCGTGGCGCGTGGCCGTTACCTGCTGGAGAACCGCGGCACGCAGCCGATCGGCACCGTCTACGTCACGCAGGAACCGCATGCGGCGATGCGGCCGCTGCGCTTCGGCGTGCCGGCCCGCGCGACATTGAACGATGCGGCGCTGGGCATGCATGCCTATGCGCTGGCGACGCCGCTGGCGCCGGGCGCCACGCTGCCGCTGGAGTTCGAGGTCGTCTACGAACCGAAGGGCATATTCGGCCTGGGCCAGGACACGCCCGTCGTTGCCAACGGCACGTTCTTCAACAACAGCGTGCTGCCGCACATCGGCTACCAGCGCGACTACGAACTGGCCGACCCGCGCGACCGCCGCAGGCACGGCCTGCAACCGCAGGCACGCCAGCCCGCGCGCGACGATCCGAAAGGGCTGGCGGACAATGTGATGAGCAGCGACGCCGACTGGGCCACGTTCGACGCCGTCATCGGCACCGCCGCCGGCCAGACCGCGATCGCTCCCGGCACGCTGGTGAAGGAATGGACGCGCGCCGGGCGGCGTTATTTCCACTATCGGACGGACAAGCCGATCCTGAACTTCTATTCGTTCCAGTCGGCGCGCTATGCCACGCGGCACGACTGGTGGCAGGACGTCGGCATCGAGGTCTACTACCATCCTGGCCACGAGTACAACCTGGACCGCATCACGCGCGGCGTGCGCGACGCGCTCGATTACAACACCCGCAACTTCGGGCCGTACCAGCACAAGATCCTGCGCGTCGTCGAATTCCCGGCGTATGAGCGATATGCGCAGTCCTACCCGAACACGGTGCCCTTCTCGGAAAGCATGGGCTTCATCGCCAAAGTGGACGAGAAGAATCCGAAAGACATCGACTATCCCTATTATGTGACGGCCCACGAGGTGGCGCACCAGTGGTGGGGACACCAGCTGGTGGGCGGCAATACGCGCGGCGCCACCGTGCTTTCCGAAACGCTGGCGGAGTATTCGGCGCTGATGGTGATGAAGAAAACGTTCGGCCCGGAACGGATGCGCCGCTTCCTGCGCTATGACCTCGACATGTACCTGATGGGCCGCGCGATGGAGAACAAGACGGAGCTGCCGCTGGCCGACAACGAGAACCAGGGTTACATCCACTATCGCAAGGGCAGCCTGGCGATGTACCAGCTGCAGGACATCGTCGGCGAGGAACGCATCAACGCACTGCTGCGGCAACTGCTGCGGCAGTACGCCTTCCGCAACGGGCCTTACCCGAGCGTGACAGCGCTGGTGGACGGCCTGCGTGCCGTCGTGCCGCCAGCCCAGGCCTACCTCGTCGACGACCTGTTCAACGCCATCGTCCTGTACGACAACCGGGCGCTGACGGCCACGTACGGCAGGCGCGCGGACGGCCGTTACGACGTGACGCTGACGGTACACGCGGCCAAGCTGCGCGCGGACGGCCTCGGGTCCGAGAAGGAAGCGCCGCTGGCGGACTTCATCGACATCGGCGTGGACGACAAGGACGGCAAGCCGTTGGCGCGCGAACGCAAGCTGATGAACCAGCGCGAGACCACGTACAGGACGATCGTGGCCCGACGTCCGGCTCGCGCCGGCATCGACCCGGACAACAAGCTGATCGATCGCAAGCCCGGCGACAACATGATCGCTGTCGAAACCACCGCGCCATAGCCTGGGTTAAACCGCGAACAGACCCCGCCCTGCCGCTGCCCTACGCTGGCGTTTTGCAGACAACACAGGAGTGAGCAATGGCATTCGATCTCGGTAACATGCTGCAGCAGTACCTGGGAGGCGCAGCCGACCCTGCGCGGGCGGAGAAGGACTTCGGCAACGTCGCGCAGCAGGCGCCGAAAGCATCGGTGGCGCAAGGCGTGACGGAAGCGCTGCGCTCGGACCAGACGCCGCCGTTCGCAACGCTGGTCAGCCAGCTGTTCGGCCGCAGCGATCCGACCCAGCGCGCCGGCATGCTGAACCAGTTGCTGGCCAATGTCAGCCCGGCGATGCTGGCCTCGCTGGCCGGTGGCGTGGGCAGCCTGTTCAAGGGCGGCGCGCAACCGCAGGTGACGCCGGAACAGGCCGAACAGATCACGCCGGCGCAAGTGCAGGAAATCGCCGCCACGGCCGAACAGCACAACCCCGGCATCGTCGACCACATGGGCAACTTCTACGCGGAACATCCCACGCTGGTGAAAGCGCTGGGCGGCGCCGCGCTGGCCATCGTGCTGGGCAAGATCGCCCAGTCGCACCGGAACTGATTTCTTCCAACTCGAACAAGGAGCTGCATATGGGTATCCTGAGCAATATCTTCCACAAGATCTTCCCGTCGTCGCATCCGGCCGTGCAGCAGAAGCCGGCCGCTCCTGCCGCTGCGCCCGCACCTGCGCCTCAGACCGCGCCGGCTGCGGCCTCCCCTGCCGCGCCGGCACCGGCACCGGCGGCGCCTTCGGCACAAGCGGCTGCCGCCCCCGCCGCGATGGCCGAGGTGGACGTCGAGGCGATCCTGAACCAGAAAGCCCAGCAGGCCGGCCAGCCGCTGAACTGGCGCACGTCGATCGTCGACCTGCTGAAGTTGCTGGACCTGGACAGCAGCCTGCAGTCGCGCAAGGAGCTGGCGCAGGAACTGCACTATTCGGGCGATATGGGCGATTCGGCCAAGATGAACATCTGGCTGCACCGGCAGGTGATGAACAAGCTGGCCGCCAATGGCGGCAAGGTCCCGGCGGATTTGAAGGACTGACGCGGGCGCCGCCGCCCCGGACATGAAGAAACCGGTGACAGGCTCCTATTAGAAAAGGGAGCCTGTCACCGGTTTTAGAACTGATTCGCAGTGCGCGGCGTCAGAGCCCACTGAACCGGTGACAGGCTCCGATTGTTCAAAAACGGAGCCTGTCACCGGTTTTTTTATTTACTGCAGCTTGAAGACGCTGACCACGCCCGCCAGCGCGGCGGCCTGCTCGCGCAGCGACGCGGCGGCGGCGGCGGCTTCCTCGACCAGCGCGGCGTTCTGCTGCGTCACGCTGTCCATGTCGGCGATGGCGCTGTTGACCTGCTCGATCCCGGCGCTCTGCTCCACGCTGGCCGTCGTGATCTCGCCCATGATGTCCGTCACGCGGTGGATGCTCTGCACCACTTCGGCCATCGTCGTGCCGGCCTGGCCCACCAGCTTGCTGCCCGTGTCGACCTTGTCGACCGAATCGCCGATCAGCACCTTGATTTCCTTCGCGGCGGCGGCCGAGCGCTGTGCCAGGTTGCGCACTTCGCTGGCAACGACGGCGAAGCCACGGCCCTGTTCACCGGCCCGCGCCGCTTCCACGGCAGCGTTCAGCGCCAGGATGTTGGTCTGGAAGGCGATGCCGTCGATCACGGAGATGATGTCGACGATCTTTCGTGCCGAGGCGTTGATCGAATCCATCGTTTCGACCACGCGGCCGACCACCTCGCCGCCGCGCACGGCCACATCGGACGCGCTCACGGCCAGCTGATTGGCCTGCCGTGCGTTGTCCGCGTTCTGGCGCACGGTCGACGTCAGTTCTTCCATCGACGACGCGGTTTCTTCCAGCGCGCTGGCCTGCTGCTCCGTGCGCGACGACAGGTCCAGGTTGCCGGCGGCGATTTCGCCGGACGCGCTGGAGATGTGCTCCGTGCCGTTGCGCACCTGGCCGACGATGCGTGCCAGGTTGTCGTTCATCGTTTTGAGGGCGCCCAGCAGGCGGCCCGTTTCATCGTTCGTCGTGCTCTGGATATCGCTGCGCAGGTCGTTGTTCGCCACCGACCACGCCACTTCCACGGCGCGGTTCAGCGGCACGACGATACCGCGCGTCAGCCACCACGAGCAGAATGCGCCGAATGCCAGCACGACGGTGCCGAACACGATCATGAAGCTGCGGCTGCTCTGGTAATTGTGCTCGATGCGCTCGGCTTCCTTGTCGATGACCTGGCGCTGCAGCTGCAGCAGGTCGCCCAGCGCGTCCAGATAGGCTTTGCCGTCCGGCACGAAAGTCTTGATCAGCAGCTCGTTGGCCTCCTCGATCTTGCCTTCTTTTTTCAGTGCAACGATACCGTCACGCGACGCCAGGTACGCCTTGCGCGCCGTGACGATGCGATTGAACGCTTCTTTTTCCGGTCCGCTCACCAGCAGCGGCTCGACCTGCTTCTGCAGCGCGGAAACTTCCTTTGTCGAGTTGGCGGTTTCCTCCGAGAAGAACGCGCCCAGCGACGGGTCGGCGCTCTTCGAGATGGCGGTGGTGCGGCGCACGCTGGTGTGAATGCGCAGGTACCAGTCGGACACCATGCGCTCCTTCGCCAGCGGCACATGGGTCAGCTCGCGCGTCGCGCTGGCCACCGATTGCATGTGATAGATGCCGAAGCCCGTCATCAGAATCATGAGGGCGAGAACGAGGCCGAAGCCCGCGCTGAGGCGGGTGCCGATTTTCAGATTGTTCATGTTGTGAGAATATTGTCGCCGCAGAAATCTCAGCGACAAGATGCGAGTTGCTCAAAAGGGAGGCAAGTCTAGCATATTCTTGGTTTCCACTTGGAAATTTCTGGTTCCTGCGGCATCTTCGCATCGTCCAGCAACACGATGCAACCGTGCGATGCGCGCACAGTTTATGCCTTGCCTCTACGGCAGCAACGGCCTTACCATCGCGGCATGAGCACACGCCCTTTTTCTCCATTGCGCCGCGCGCTGCTGCTGGCCGCCATGCTGCCGTTTGTTCCCGTACACGCCGCCGGCGTGACCTACGGCACGCACGGCATGGCGCTGTTCGGTGGCCGCGAAGCGCTGTATGCATCGCACCTGCCGATGTTCCACGCGCCGCACGATTACCAGGTGATCCTGCGCGTGCGGCTGTCCGATGCCCGACTCGATGGCGAGCTGCGTCAGCGGCTGGACGGACACACGGCGCTGTGGACGATCGATCCGGAAAAGTTCGAGCTGGACCGGCTGGCACCCGCCGCGCCAGCGCCGCTGCGCGCCTTCCGTGCCACCGTTGTCCAGGGACACTTCGAACAGGGCGGCAAGCCGCAGTATAGGAACGTGGAAATCGTGGTGGACGAGGTGCTGCTGTTCCGCCGGCTCTCGCCGCAGACGCTGGAGAACGCCAGCGCGCGCTACCTGCAGGTCGGCGCGGGCCGCCTGCGCTTCCTCGTCAAGACGATCGACAGCCGCCCGGACTTTGACCATATCGTCGCCTATCGCGCCGCGCCGGGGGCGGATTCAGCCTCTGTCACGGTACCCAAGGTGGGGCTGAAGCAGCCTTCCGCGCGCGAGCTGGCCGCGGCGCTGGAGGTGCCGGCTGCGACCATCGGCGGCACGGTGTATTTCCATACCGACGACCTGCGCTGAAGCCGATGTAACGGCCGACAGCGAATAAAAACGGGACCCGCAGGTCCCGTTTTAGTTTTATTCCGTCGCGACAGCCTTCTTCACCGCCGCCTTTTTCGCGGGAGCCTTCCTGGCAGGCGCCTTCGCAGCGGCAGCTTTCTTGACAGCCGGCTTGGCGGCGGCGGTCTTCTTCGCCGCCGTCTTCTTCGCCGGCACCGCGGCTTCTTCACCCTCTGCCACAGGTTCGGCCGCGGCCTTCGGCTTGGCGCCCGGCTTTTCCTTGCGCGGTTCGAACTCGAAGCTGATCTTGCCGTCCTTGCCCCGCGTCAGGAATGCCTTGAACGGCCGGCGCGTGCGTTGCGAGACGAAGCCCGGCAGCAGATCCGTCTTGCCCTCGTTGAGCAGCTTGGCCATCTGCTCCGGCAGGATTTCCTGCTGCAGGATGATGCGGCCGCTGCGGAAGTCGCACGTCTTCGGTTTGGCGACGCTGTGCTCGCACACATACGCCAGACCCATTTCGTAGACGCCGCCATTGCACTTCGGGCACGGCCCCAGCGCGGTCTGGCCGGTGAAGTCGACGCCTTCGCCGTCCTCGCCCTCGTCGTTCTGGCCGAAGTCGAATTCGACCTTGTAGTTGTTGATGTCCTCGTCGCGCACGATGCGCAGGATGGCGGCGAACGGCCGGCCCATCTTCGAGCGGAAGCCCTGCAGCGGACCGATGGTGCGGTTCTTCAGCAGTTCTTCCACTTCGGCGATCTCGAACTGGCGGCTGCCAGGCGTCTTGCCCATCGAGAAGTCGCACTTCGTGCAGGCGAAGCGGCGGTAGTTTTCCTTGACGACGCCGGCGCAGTTCGGGCATGGCGTCTGCAGCGTCGCGTAGTCGCCGGGAATGGTGTCGTTGTCGTATTCCTTGGCGCGCTTGACGATAATCTGCGTCATCTGCGCGATCTCGCGCATGAACTCCTCACGCGAGATGCGGCCCTTCTCCATCTGCGACAGCTTGTATTCCCACTCGCCCGTCAGCTCCGGTGCCGTCAGTTCGTTGACGCCGAGGCCGCGCAGGAGCGTCATCAGCTGCGACGCCTTGGCGGTCGGGATCAGTTCGCGCCCTTCGCGGATCAGGTATTTCTCCGTCAGCAGGCCCTCGATGATGGCCGCGCGCGTGGCTGGCGTGCCGAGGCCCTTGCCGGCCATCGCGTCGCGCAGTTCGTCCGAGTCCACCAGCTTGCCGGCGCCTTCCATCGCGGAGAGCAGCGTCGCTTCCGTGTAGCGTGCGGGCGGCTTCGTCACCAGCCCATTGGCGTTGACCTGGTCCGTCAGCACCTTCTCGCCCTTCGCCACCGGCACCAGGTTGCCGCCGCCTTCCTTGTCGTCGGTGGTGTCCTTGCCGTACACGGCCAGCCAGCCCGGGTTCGTCATGACCTTGCCTTCGGTCTTGAACTGGTGGCCCGAGACTTCCGTATAGCGCGTGGTGACCTGGAATTCGGCCGCCGGGAAGAACACGGCCATGAAGCGGCGCGTGACGAGGTCGTACAGCTTCTGTTCGGGCTCGGACAGGCCTTTCGGCGCGATGCCGGTCGGGATGATCGCAAAGTGGTCCGATATCTTCGTGTTGTCGAAGATGCGCTTGTTCGGCTTGACCCAACCCTTGTCCAGGATCGTCTTGGCGAACTGGTGATAGTTCGGGTTCTGCTTGACCACTTCCAGCGTGGACTGCACGGTCGGCAGATAGTCTTCCGGCAGGTGACGCGAATCGGTACGCGGATACGTCAGCACCTTGTGCTTTTCGTACAGCGCCTGGGCCAGCCCCAGCGTGTTCTTGGCCGAGAAGCCGAAGCGGCCGTTGGCCTCGCGCTGCAGCGACGTCAGGTCGAACAGCGCGGGCGCCATCGACGTCGTCGGCTTCGATTCCTCGGTGACAATGCCCTGCTTGCCGCGGCAGGCCAGCGCGATCGAATCGGCGGCTGCCTTGCTCCACAGGCGCTCGGCGCGCTTTTCAGGGTCGTTCTCGTCCTTCTTGAAATTCGTGTCCAGCCAGCGGCCTTCGTACACGCCGGCGGCGCAGACGAATTCGGCGCGCACTTCCCAGTAGTCGCGCGGGACGAACTTCTTGATCTTGTCTTCGCGCTCCACCACGATCGACAGCGTCGGCGTCTGCACGCGGCCCACGGTCGTCAGGTAAAAGCCGCCCTCTTTCGAATTGAAGGCCGTCATGGCGCGGGTGCCGTTGATGCCGATCAGCCAGTCGGCCTCGGAACGGCAGCGCGCGGCGTCGGCCAGCGGCAGCATCTCTTCGTCCGAGCGCAGCCGCGCGAAACCTTCGCGGATCGCGTTCGGCGTCATCGACTGCAGCCACAGGCGCTTGACAGGCTGCTTCGCCTTCGCGTTCTGCGCGATCAGGCGGAAGATCAGCTCTCCTTCGCGGCCCGCGTCGCATGCGTTGATCAGCGCCGTGACGTCCTTGCGCTTGATCAGTTTATTCAGGACCTTGAGCCGGCTTTCCGTCTTGGCGATGGGGTTCAGCGCGAAGTACGGGGGAATCATCGGCAGGTGCGCGAAGCTCCACTTGCCGCGCTTGACGTCGTGCTCTTCCGGCACCGCGATTTCCAGCAGGTGGCCCACGGCGGAAGACAGCACGTATTCGTCGGATTCGAAGTACTCATCGTGCTTGGTGAAGCCGCCAAGCGACTTCGCGATATCGTTCGCGACAGAAGGCTTCTCGGCGATGATGAGGGTTTTGCTCATGGTTGTTGTTCTCGGTTGCTTTGCTAAAACGCTCTGACTCGGAGCAGGCGCATCATACATGGACATTGCGGAGTCGATGCGATGACGATGCATATTTTGCCGCCGGACGCCGACAATTTCAGCACCGCACGGCAAGCCTGTCGCCTTGCAAAAGGGCCAATCATAAGCGCGTTGCGTCAAACTTCGCAAGCTGCGGCAACGCCTGCGGCTGGCACCTGGCCACCGATTGATTCTCTAATGAAATAGTAACCGCACCATAGCGCACGCATGCGCCCTCGGGGAAGGCGCGGATCAGTGCAGCAGGCGGGGAGCCTGCTCTTCGTCGGAACCGAACAGGTCGTCGAACATCAGCGCGTCCGGCTCCTTGCCCTGGCTCCACAACAGCATCAGCACAATGATCTTCAGCTTGCCCAGGTTGACAGGCGACTCTTCCAGCGACAACGCCCGTTCGATGACGATCTCGCGCTGCAGCGGCGACAGCACGCGCGCGCTTTCCAGGAACGCGATGAAGCCGATGGCCGCCGCGCCCAGGACATCCTGTTCCGTTTCGACATAAATGCGCGTGCCGGTCGAGGCGGCGATAACGTCTTCATCGTCGCCTGCCATTTCTGTCAGGTCGTTCAGCCAGACCAGCGCCTCCGAGATCTCCACGTCGTCGAAACCGACGGCCGAAAGCTTCTTCGCCAACGCTGCCGGTTCCGGGCATGCGTCGGGCCTGTAATAGGTCTCGTAGAGATAAACTAGGATGTCGAACATGGCGCTACTCTATCAGCATCGCTCGGCGCGGCACAAGTCCCACACCATTGCGATCATCGTTTCAGTCGTTGAAAAGCCCCACCAGGCAGCCGTTCCACAACACCTGCGAGCTCCAATGCCAACAAACTTGCCTGAGTATCGGCGGCATCGAGTTGCAAGCGTGTTGCGAGGTCGTCGGCACTGACGGGATCGAACGACAGCGCCTCAAGCAAGGGCCGCGCGGCTTGCTGCAATGACGTCAGCATGGCGTCTTCGCAACTTGCGTTTCCGGTATTTACATCATGCGTGCCTGCACGGTCCATGGTTGCATGCATCATGCTTTCACGTACATCCAATGCGGCCAGGATATGGTCCGCCGTTTCCACCAGCTGCGCACCCTCGCGGATCAGCCGGTGACATCCTTTCGACAGCGTTGCATGGATCGAACCGGGAATTGCATACACGTCGCGTCCCTGCTCGTTGGCGCAGCGCGCGGTGATCAGCGAGCCCGATCGCTCGGCCGCTTCGACTACCAGCACGCCGCGCGCCATGCCGCTGATGGTGCGGTTGCGAATCGGGAAGTGCGCTGCACGCGCGGGCGTGCCGAGCGTGAACTCGCTGACGACGCAGCCGCCTTCCGCGATGCGCGCGGCCAGCACCGCATTCGCAGCCGGATAAACGATGTCGATGCCCGTGCCGATGACGGCAATCGTCGACCCCGCGCCGGACAGCGCACCCGCATGGGCCGCCGCATCGATGCCCAGCGCAAGGCCCGAGACGATCGTCACGCCGGCCTCGGCCAGGCTGCGCGCGAAGCGCTCCGCATTCAGGCGCCCTTGCGTGGTTGCATTGCGGCTGCCGACGACGCCGATCGCCGTACGCGTCAGCAAGGCCGCATTGCCCCGCGCATGCAACAGCAATGGCGGATCCGGTATATGGCGCAGCAGCGGCGGATAGCCGTCGTCGTTATACGTCAGCAGGTGGTGGCCGGGCTGGTTTGTCCAGCACAACGTGGCATCGATCAACGCACGCGCCCTGGCCGACAGCGGCGCGCGTAACGCGCCTGCCTGCGCCGCTGTCAGGGACGGCGTCTCATCGTCATTATTATCGTCGCTATTATTGTCTGCATTCTGTGACGACCGTGTGTCATGGCTGGCCGCCAGCACGGCCTGCGGCGTGCCGTGATATTGCAGCAGCCTTGCTGCGGCGAGGCGTCCGAGTCCGGGCGTACAGGTCAGGCGCAGCCACGCGGCAACGCTGTCGAAGTCGTGGCACCGGGGACGCTGGGCAGAGGGGGAGTCCGCGGCTTGCACGGCGTAGGTTACTCCGGAGTCCGGGCGACATCCCCGACAACCACCGGTTCCGTCACCTGCATGATCAGGCCATACGAGACGTGCCTGAACACGCGGAAGATAAACAGGCTGCCCACTTCTTCATCCGGCAGCTTGACCTGCGGGTTGCCCAGGTTGTGCCAGCCCTTGCTGGCGCCCGGGTCCTTCACCGTCTGGCCCTTATGGTACAACTGCAGAACGGCACCGATATCGAGTCCGTCAAGCTTGCCGCGATTGATGCTGACAACCTGGTTCTGCCCCGCATGCGTGACGCCGTTATAGATGGCCAGCACGCGCGCCGCAATTTTTCCTTCCGGCGGATGTGGCACGTAGTGCTGCATTGGCGTGGGCGGCATTTGCATCAGCTGGTCGCCCACACCCATTTCTTCTTTTGCGCTGGCGACCACGAAGGTATGGACGTCGCTGCCCGGCGCCGCTTCGCGCAGCAGTTTGAGCGTGCCGAGATAGAACGCTTCCGTTGCCACCACGGCTTTCGTCTCCGGATCGATCAGCGGCTTGCCAGGGCGGAAAACCTGGAACGACGTGCCGCCGTTCAGATTGCCGCGCACATAGGCCTTGTCGTCCTTGCCGATAAACACATGGTTTTCCGGCGTGGCGATAATGCGCGGCGCGTTCTTCAGTTCGTCGGCCTCGACGATCAGCGGCTGCGTCAGGAACGGTTCGATGGCGCCGGGCGGAATCGAGCGCACCGCATCCTTGCCCAGACCTTCCGTGCGCACGCGCGGCGACAGCCTGACCGTGCCCGGCACGTCCGTCGCCGGCGCAAGCTGGTTGGCCAGCCGGAGGCGCCCGGCGGCACGGTCGAAGTACACGATCTGGCCTGGATAGATCCAGTGGGGATTGGCGATCTCGGCGCGGTTCATGCCCCATACGCGCGGCCAGCACCACGGCTTGTCGAGGAACCTGGCGGAGATGTCCCACAGGGTGTCGCCCGGCGCGACCTGGTGCTGGTCTGGGGCGTCCGCGCGGAAGGTGCAGGCGGGCTGGGGTGCCTGTGCGGCGGCGACGCCAGAGAACAGGGTTGCCGCCAACAGGACGACGCCACCTGTGCTAAAATTTTTCATGAATATGTCCGTTACTGACGGAGGCACCTGGCAGACGCCGTCGATCCCTCAACAGACGCCCGCGCTACCTCGGCGGTGTCGCTTCGCGGTTCCCGGAAAGGCCGGGAAAGGTTGCCGCACTGAACTAAATTCTGCCCACTTTACCCTTAACTAGCAAGCGAAACCGCGCCGCGGCGTGCGTTGCTTCTGCTGGTCTCCGTTGCTTTTTTGCCGGGACCGCGGCGGCTCCGTCTTCCACCGGGTCCGGCTTGCGCTGTATTTGGCAACATCAT
Organism: Pseudoduganella plicata; assembly: GCF_004421005.1. Taxonomy (NCBI): domain Bacteria; kingdom Pseudomonadati; phylum Pseudomonadota; class Betaproteobacteria; order Burkholderiales; family Oxalobacteraceae; genus Pseudoduganella; species Pseudoduganella plicata. The sequence continues at coordinate 4,577,066 of NZ_CP038026.1, read as the reverse complement.
TTCATCAGCATCACTATTAACCAGTTACCAATGTCCATACTGAACATCCTCCGCTATCCCGATCCCCGCCTGCACAAGGTCGCCAAGCCTGTCGAAGTCTTCGACGAGCGCATCGCCCGCCTTGTGGCCGACATGGCCGAGACCATGTACGACGCACCCGGCATCGGCCTGGCCGCCACCCAGGTGGATGTGCACGAGCAAGTGATCGTCATCGACATCAGCGAGACCAAGGATCAGCTGACGGTCTTCATCAACCCGGAGATCCTGTGGGCCAGCGACGAGAAGCAGGTCTACGACGAAGGCTGCCTGTCCGTGCCGGGTATTTATGACGACGTGGAACGTCCGGCCAAGGTAAAAGTTCGCGCGCAGGACGCCAGGGGCGAATTCTTCGAAGTGGACGCCGATGGCCTGCTGGCCGTGTGCATCCAGCATGAAATGGATCACCTGGCCGGCAAGGTGTTCGTCGAATACCTGTCCCCGCTCAAGCGTAACCGCATCAAGACCAAGCTGCAGAAGGAAGAGCGCGGCATGGAGCGCGAACGCCAGTTGCGCACCGCCGGCCGCCGTTGATCCCGGGCCAAGCCATGAAAGTCGTCTTTGCCGGTACGCCAGAATTTGCCGCCGTCGCGCTCCAGGCCATCCACGAGGCCGGATTCGACGTGCCGCTCGTGCTGACGCAGCCGGACCGTCCGGCCGGCCGTGGCCTGCATCTGCAGCCTTCGGCCGTCAAGCAATACGCACTGGCGCACGGCATGCCGGTCGCGCAGCCGCTGTCGCTGCGCATGGATGCGAAGGACCCGCAGCGGGCGCTGGAAGCGAAACAGGCGCACGAGCTGTTGCTGGCGACAGACTACGACGCAATGGTGGTCGCGGCGTACGGCCTGATCCTGCCGCGCAGCACCCTCGACATCAAGCCCTGTATCAATATCCACGGCTCCCTGCTGCCGCGCTGGCGCGGCGCCGCACCGATCCACCGCGCCATCGAAGCGGGCGATGCGGAAACGGGCGTCACGATCATGCAGATGGAAGAAGGCCTCGACACGGGCCCGATGCTGCTGATCGAGCGCACTCCGATCGGGCCGCATGACACCACCGCGGTGCTGCACGACCGCCTGGCGGCGATGGGCGCGCAGATGGTCGTCAAGGTGTTGCGCAAGATGGAGCACGGCATCGTCGAGGCGGTGCGCCAGCCGGAGCACGGCGTCACTTACGCCGCCAAGATCGCCAAGGAAGAAGCGGTGCTGGACTTCAGCCAGGCCGCACGCGAGATCGACCGCAAGATCCGCGCCTTCAATCCGTTTCCCGGCGCGCATGGCAGCGTTAACGGTACGGTCGTCAAGCTGTGGGGTGCGGAACTGCTGGGCGCCGGCAGCGAAGCCCCGGCCGGCCAGATACTGGCGGCCGATGCGCAGCACGGCATCGTGGTCGCGTGCGGCACCGGCGCCCTGCGCCTGACGGAACTGCAGAAACCCGGCGGCAAGCGCCTGCCTGCCGCCGAGTTCATCAAAGGCTTCCCTCTGGAAGGCTTGCGCTTCGATACCCCTGCCTGATTCCGCTGCAACTGCCTGTAATGCCGCTTTCAGCGCGCTCCGAGCGCACTGCAGGCGGCATTTATTTTTTGGAAATTAAGGTTCCGTTTGGAAATTATTATTTCTCAGCCGAAGATTTTGTCGGGATTCTTATTGGGAACTATTTTTCGCAAGGGTATTTCGGCCCTGCAACATAGGTTATATCGTTGTTTCCGCACACAGCCTTGCATTAAAGTGTTTTGCCTAACGGAATAAAGCTCTAAGATGACTACTCTTTCTTCCCTTCGCTGAGATGCATCATGTTCAAATCCGTTGCCTTTGCTGCCCTATTTGCCGCCACCTTCGCTACCAGCAGCGCTGCCAGCGCCGCGGCTGGGCCTATAACATGGACGTTTGCCTATACCGGTTTCTTTAACCAAGCGGCCGATGCATTCGTGAAGGATTATCGTCTCGCCGGTTCGTTTACGGGCATGGATGCGGATCGCGATGGCTTTGTTCGCCTGAACGAGATCACGTCGTTCACTCTGGGCAGTACAAACTATCTGACCTGCGGCGATACCGGCAATCCCTACTATACATGCGGCATGTCCAACTTCAGCTATCAAGTCGGGGGCAAGCTCGAATTCTATGCATCGACCGACGGGCGCGATCCGGAAGGCATGGCAGGCAGCGGTCATTACATCCATGCGGGCTTTGGCGAATACGATTATCGCTACAATCCATTCGAGTACACCGAATTGGGTAACGTATGGACCGAGCAAACCAGGTTCCAGATTGCCCCGATGATGAAGTCCGGCGCCGTCTCGCCCGTGCCGGAACCGGGCACCTGGGCGATGCTGGCAACCGGCCTGCTGCTGGTCGGCGCCACGGCATCGCGCCGCCGCGGCCAGCCTGCGGCGCGCTGACGCATCCGACGTCTCCGCCTGCCAGTCCGCCGCGACTGGCAGGCTCTTGCGCTCTCTTCTCTGCTGCACCTCATTTTCTGCTGCACCTCATACAGACGGCCTGCCCGTCGCCTCCGGGGACCTCCAATTCCCTGAAAATGCGCACGAAACCGTCGAAAAACGACGCTGGCGCAGCCCCATGGCCGAGTGGAATACGGCTTTGCCGTATAATCTTAAGCCCCTCCCCGTACGCCGACTGACATCCATGAACAAGCCCGCCACCCGCCCCGCCTCCCGGACCGAAGCCCAGCTGCGCGACATCCTGTCGCGCCGGATCATGTTCCTGGACGGCGCGATGGGCACGATCATCCAGCAGTACAAGCTCGACGAAGTGGCCTACCGCGGCGGTCCGCAGGGGCGCTTCATCGACTTTGCCGCGCCCGTTGGCAGCGGCGCGCGCGAGCTGTTCGTCAAAGGGAATAACGAACTGCTGACGCTGACGCAGCCGCACGTGATCCAGGAAATCCACGAGCGCTACCTGGCGGCCGGCGCCGACCTGATTGAAACGAACACCTTCGGCGCCACCAGCATCGCCCAGGACGATTACCACATGGGCCACCTGGCCTACGAAATGAACGTGCAGGCGGCCAAGCTGGCTCGCGCCTCCACCAGCAAGTACAGCACGCTTGAGAAGCCGCGCTTTGTCGCCGGCGCCCTGGGCCCGACACCGAAGACGGCATCGATCTCGCCGGACGTCAATGACCCGGCGGCCCGCAACGTCACCTTCGACCAGCTGGTCGCGGGCTATTACGAACAGGTGCGCGGGCTGATGGACGGCGGCGTCGACGTGCTGCTGGTCGAAACCATTTTCGACACACTGAACTGCAAGGCCGCGCTGTTCGCCATCGACCAGTATTTCGACGAGCATCCGGACATCGAGCGCCTGCCACTGATGATTTCAGGAACCGTCACCGACGCCTCCGGCCGCATCCTGTCCGGCCAGACGGTGCCCGCATTCTGGAACTCGGTGCGCCATGCCAAGCCGCTGACCATTGGCCTGAACTGCGCTCTGGGCGCGGCGCTGATGCGCCCGTACGCAGAGGAGCTGTCGCAGATCGCCGATACGTTCGTCTGTATCTACCCGAACGCGGGCCTGCCTAATCCGATGAGCGACACGGGCTTCGACGAACTGCCGGCCGACACCTCGGCCCTGCTGCGCGAATTCGCCGAGGCGGGCTTCATCAATATGGCCGGCGGCTGCTGCGGCACCACGCCCGACCACATTGGCGCGATTGCGGCGCTGCTGCAGGACGTCAAGCCGCGCGCCCTGCCGCACGTGCCGGTGGCGCAGCGCCTGTCCGGCCTGGAGCCGTTCACGATCGATGACGACTCGCTGTTCGTCAACGTGGGCGAGCGCACCAACGTGACGGGCTCGAAAGCCTTCGCGCGCATGATCCTGAACGAGCAGTACGACGAGGCGCTGTCGGTGGCCCGCCAGCAGGTCGAGAACGGCGCCCAGGTCATCGACATCAACATGGACGAGGCGATGCTGGACTCCCAGGCCGCGATGACGCGCTTCCTGAACCTGATCGCTTCCGAGCCGGACATCTCGCGCGTGCCGATCATGATCGACTCGTCGAAATGGTCCGTCATCGAAGCGGGCCTGAAATGCGTGCAGGGCAAGTCGATCGTCAACTCGATCTCGCTGAAGGAAGGCGAGGAAGAGTTCCTGCGTCAGGCGCGCCTGTGCCGCCGCTACGGCGCCGCCGTCATCGTCATGGCCTTCGACGAGCAGGGCCAGGCCGACACGTACGAGCGCAAGATCGAGATCTGCGCGCGCGCCTACAAGGTGCTGACCGAAACCGTGGGCTTCCCGGCAGAGGACATCATCTTCGACCCGAACATCTTCGCGATCGCCACCGGCATCGAGGAGCACAACAACTACGCGGTGGACTTCATCAACGCCACGCGCTGGATCAAGGACAACCTGCCGCACGCGAAGATTTCCGGCGGCGTGTCGAACGTGTCGTTCTCGTTCCGCGGCAACGACCCGGCGCGCGAGGCGATCCACACCGTGTTCCTGTACCACGCGATCAAGGCCGGCATGACGATGGGCATCGTCAACGCGGGCATGGTCGGCGTCTACGACGACCTGCCGGCGGAACTGCGCGAGCGCGTGGAGGACGTGGTGCTGAACCGCCGCGACGACGCGACGGAACGCATGATCGAGATCGCCGGCACACTGAAGGCCGGCGGCAAGACGGAAACGGCGAACCTCGAATGGCGCAAGGGCACCGTGCAGCAGCGCCTGTCGCATGCGCTGGTGCACGGCATCACGCAGTGGATCGTGGAAGACACGGAAGAAGCGCGCCAGGAGCTGCTGCACAACGGCGGTCGCCCCATCAACGTCATCGAAGGTCCGCTGATGGACGGCATGAACGTCGTCGGCGACCTGTTCGGCCAGGGCAAGATGTTCCTGCCGCAGGTGGTCAAGTCGGCCCGCGTGATGAAGCAGGCCGTCGCCCACCTGATTCCGTATATCGAGGAAGAAAAGGCCGAAGAGGAACGCCGCACGGGCATCGTCGCCAAACCGAAGGGCAAGATCGTCATCGCCACGGTGAAGGGCGACGTGCACGACATCGGCAAGAACATCGTCTCCGTGGTCCTGCAGTGTAATAACTTCGAAGTGGTGAACATGGGCGTGATGGTGCCTGCCTCGGAGATCCTGGCGCGTGCCAAGCTGGAAAACGCCGACATCATCGGCCTGTCCGGCCTGATCACGCCGTCGCTGGAAGAGATGGCGCACGTGGCGAAAGAGATGCAGCGCGACCCGCATTTCCGCATGCTGAAGATTCCGCTGCTGATCGGCGGCGCCACGACGAGCCGTGCCCACACGGCCGTGAAGATCGCCCACAACTATGAAGGGCCTGTGGTCTACGTGCCCGATGCGTCGCGCTCCGTCTCGGTCGCGCAGTCGCTGCTGACGCCGGAAGCGCGCGACAGGTACATCGAAGAAGTGGAGCACGACTACGCCCGCATCCGCGAGCAGCACGCCAACAAGAAGGCGCTGCCGACGGTCACGCTGGCGGCCGCGCGCGCCAACAAGGCGAAACTGGAGTTCGCGCCCGTCAAACCGAAGTTCATCGGCCGTCGCCTGTTCCGCAACGTGGACCTGGCGCTGCTGGCGCAGTACATCGACTGGGGCCCGTTCTTCCAGACGTGGGATCTGGCCGGCCCCTACCCCGCCATCCTGACGGATGAAGTGGTGGGCGAAGCGGCCACCAAGGTGTTCGAGGAAGGCCAGGCACTGCTGAAGCGCCTGATCGAGGGCCGCTGGCTGACGGCCAACGGCGCCGTCGCGCTGCTGCCCGCCAACAGTGTGGGCGACGACGACATCGAGGTCTACACGGACGACACGCGCACCGAAGTGGCCTTCACGTACTATGGCCTGCGCCAGCAGGGCGTGAAACCCGTCATCGACGGCGTGCAGCGCCCGAACCAGTGCCTGGCCGACTTCATCGCGCCGAAGGATTCGGGCATCAAGGACTATATCGGCATGTTTGCCGTGACGGCCGGCCTGGGCATCGAGAAATACGAAAAGCGCTTTGAAGACGCGCACGACGACTACTCGTCGATCATGCTGAAATCCCTGGCGGACCGTCTGGCCGAAGCGTTTGCCGAGTATTTGCACGAAAGGGTGCGCAAGGACCTGTGGGGCTATGCCGCCGACGAAACGCTGTCGAACGAAGCGCTCATCAAAGAAGAATACCGCGGCATCCGGCCTGCACCGGGCTACCCCGCCTGCCCCGAGCACACCGTCAAGGCGGACCTGTTCCGCGTATTGAACGCCGAGGAAATCGGCATGGAACTGACGGAGTCGTTCGCGATGTTCCCGGGCGCCGCAGTCGCAGGCTTCTACTTCGCCCATCCGCAGTCGAAATACTTCACGGTCGGGAAGATCAACGAGGACCAGCTGAACGACATGGCCACCCGGCGGGGCGTGGCGAAGGCGCAGCTGGAAAGCTGGCTGGCGCCAAACCTCTGATCCGCTGGGGACAGGCACCTATTTCAGGGTCGAAGACCCTGAACCAGGTGCCTGTCCCCGACCTTCCTGGCGCAACGCCTCTACCAGAAAATCCACAAACGCCCGCACTTTCGGCGCCAGGTGCCGCCCGTGCGGATACAGCACTGAGAACGGCCGCGAACAGCCACCATGCGCGGCCAGCACTTCGACCAGTGCGTTGTTGCGTAACTCCGCCTCGAGCGTGAACCGGTAGGCCTGGAACAGGCCGGCGCCGCTGCGCGCCAATGTCACCCCGGCCAGGACGTCTTCGTACAGGCAGTAGTTGCCGGTCGGCGCCACCTCCACTACTTTGCCGTCTTCGCGCAGCAGCCATGGAATCGGCCGGCCGGTACTTGGCAACACGAAGTTGATGCAGTCGTGCTGCGCCAGCGACGCCACTGAATCGGGAAGGCCGTTACGCGCGAGATAGCCGGGCGCGGCCACGACAACGAGCTCGGCGTCCTCCAGCTTGCGGGCGACGAAGCTGGAGTCGGCAGGCGCGCGCGCGCGGATGGCGAGGTCATACCCTTCGTCGACAAAGTCGATATTGCGGTTGCTGATGTGCAGATCGACCCTGACCTCGGGATACCGCGCCCGAAATGCCGGGAGCAGCGGCAGTACCCGGTGGTGGCCGTACGTCGTCGGCACGCTGATCCGCAGTACGCCGGATGGCCGGTCCTGCAGGCCAGCGATCGCCCGCTCCGCATCGATCAGCTGCCCCAGCGCCTGGCGGCATTGCTCGAAATAGCGGCGCCCGTCTTCCGTCAGGCTGATCTGCCGCGTGGTGCGCACGAACAGCCGCGCGCCCAGCCGTGCTTCCAGCCGCGAAACGGAGCGGCTCACGGCGGCGGGCGTTACGCCGACGGCACTGGCGGCGGCGGTAAAACTCCGGTATTCGGCAGCGGCGCAGAACAGCTCGATGCTGCCGACCAGGACATCCTCGAAATGTCGTCTCATGTTTCTGTGGATTGATTACATGGTGTATCGGATAAATCTCACGGCTGGGCATTTATCTTCGACAAATGCGTGCGTAGACTACCCCATATTGTGAATCGCACAATCGGCCACATTCGATACCGTCCGGTATCGGCGGCACGAACCAACGGAGAACACGATGAAACTGTATTTCGCGCCTGGCGCCTGCTCGCTCGCGCCGCATATCCTGCTGAAAGAAACCGGCCTGCCGCACACGCTCGTGAAAGTCAACACAGGCAAGCACCAGACGCAGGACGGAACAGACTTCTACACCATCAATCCGAAAGGATACGTGCCGGTCCTGGAACTCGATGACGGCCAGCGCCTGACCGAGGGACCCGTCATCGCGCAATACATCGCGGACCACAGCGGCCGCGAAGACCTGATGCCGGCCGCCGGAACGATTGCCCGCTACCGCGTGATGGAGTGGCAGGGCTACATCACCTCCGAGCTGCACAAGTCGTTCAGTCCCTTGTTCAATCCCGCGCTGGACGCGGCGGCCAAGGCGGTTTTCGTCGCCCTGCTGCGCAAGAAATTCGGCTGGGTCTCGCAGCAGCTGCAAGACAAGGCGAGCCTGACGGGCGACGGCTTCACGGCGGCCGATGCCTACCTGTTTACCGTCGCCGGCTGGGGCAAGCACGTCGGCCTCGACCTGTCCGACCTCGAACCCTTGCAGGCTTACCTCGAGCGCATAGCGTCACGCCCGGCCGTGCAGGCAGCGCTGGCGGCGGAGACCTGAGCCATGTGGAAAGATACTGAAGTGACGCGCCGCCTCGGCCTGGCGGCGCCCATCGTCCAGGGACCGTTCGGCGGCGGCATTTCATCGGTCGAACTGGTCGTGGCCGTCAGCGAAAGCGGGGGCCTTGGTTCGTTCGGCGTCCATCACCTCGGCGCTGCGGGCATTCGCGATGTCGCCGGGCGCATTCGTGCGCGCACGTCGCGCCCGTTCGCACTGAATTTATGGATACCGCTGGACGATGCCGACGACCCGCGCATCGATGACGCGCAATTTGCCCGCAATGCGGCGTTGTTGCAGCCGTACTTCACGGAGCTGGGGCTGGCAATGCCGCCGCGTCCGGAACGGTTCGCCCCGCGATACGCGGAGCAGATCGAGGCGGTGCTGGCAGCGCGTCCCGCGGTGTTCAGCTTTGTCTTCGGCATTGCGTCGCCTGAGGTGCTGGCGCGCTGCCGCGAGCTGGGCATCGTCACACTCGGCGCGGCAACGACCGTGGACGAGGCCATCGCCCTGGAGAAGGCTGGGGTGGATATGGTCGTGGCAACCGGCTCCGAAGCTGGCGGGCACCGTGTCTCGTTCCTGCGCGGCGCCGACGAGTCGCTGTCGGGCACCTTCTCGCTCGTTCCGCAGGTGGCCGATGCCGTGCGCATCCCCGTGATCGCCGCCGGTGGCATCGCGGACGCGCGCGGTATCGCGGCCGCACTGACGCTGGGCGCACACGCGGTACAGATCGGCACCGCGTTTCTCGCATGCGAAGAGTCGAACGCCAATCCGGCTCATCGCGGCCTGCTGTTCAGCCCTGACGCCCGCCACACGGGTCTGACGCGGGTCTTCAGCGGCAGGCTGGCACGTGGGATCGAGAACCGGCTGATGCGCGAGTTGCAGCCGCACGCCGATCGGCTGCCGGGGTATCCGGTGCAGAACTGGTTCATGGGAGCGTTGAAAAAAGCGGCCGCCGAGCAGGAGCGCGGCGACCTGATGTCACTGTGGTGCGGCCAGTCCGCAGCGCTGCTCCGGCACCGCGATGCGCGCTCGCTGATGACCGCGCTGGTGAACGAAACGTCGGCGCTGCTCGATAAGGGGTGAAGGCAGTGGAGGCGCCGCGCGATCAGACCGCGTAGCGCACCACGCTGTCGCTCCACTCGAACGCGGCCATCTCCAGTTCGACCAGCTCGTGGGTCGACATGGCGAGATCGGCCAGGGCGGGGATGATCACTTCCTCGCCATCCATCCGTTCGATCGATTCGGCCAGTTTCAGCAGGTCGCCGAAGAAGCCGGCCCGGTACAGCAGCGCATCCGATACTTCCTCGCTGACGGGAATCTGCGTCAGGATCTCCGCCATCTGGATGCCGAACAGCGTGTCCATCAACGACATGATGCCGACGGTGAAGGCGATATCGGCCACGTGGCGGTGCGCCGGCCGCAGCTTTTGCGCCATCAGTTCCAGCAGACGGCCACGTGTCGTTGCCAGCAGCAGCAGCGGTGTCATGCTCGTTGCGCGCTTGCCCGGCTCGGCGTACAGCATGATCTGCAGCCAGCGCTGCAACTGGCGCCGGCCCAGCATCGTCACGGCCTGGCTCAGCGAATCGATGCGCTGGCGCGCGCCCACGGCCGGCGTGTTGACGAGGCGGATCAGGTTCAGTGCGAGCGACACGTCGCGCTTGATGGCACGTTCGATGTCCGGATTGTCGGCATCCGACGTCACGAGCTTCATCAGCTCCAGCAGCGCCACCTGCGACGGCGTCAGCTTCTTGCCGCTCATGATGACGGGACGGGCGAAATAGAATCCCTGGAACAGGTCGAAGCCCAGGTCCAGGCAGTCCTGAAACTCCTGGCGCGTCTCGACCTTTTCCGCGATCAGCTTCTTGGCGTCGCGTTTCAGGCGCGGCACCGTGCGCGCCAGCGTGTCCGCCGAGGTCGTGCGCATGCTCATCTTGACGTATTCGATCATCGGCAGCATGGCCTGCATCTGCGCCGTTTCGCCGCGCACGTCCACCAGGGCAAAACGGAAGCCGTGGCTGGCCAGGTCCGACATGCGCGCCAGCACGGGCGGCGTCGCCTGCATCGTCTCGACAATCTCCAGCACCGTCTTCTCGCGCGGCAGGAAGCCGAAGATATCGCTCAGGATTGCATCGGCATCGACGTTGACGAACGCCAGCGACTCGCCGATGACCCGCTCCAGGCCCAGCTGCGAGGCATGCGCGATGACGGCGGCGGTGGCCGACAGGGCCGAAGTATCGATCTGCGCCGGTCCGACGGGTGCGTTGCGGAACAGCAGTTCGTAACCGACCAGCGCCTGGTTGCGGTCCAGGATCGGCTGGCGTCCCAGATAGAACTCGCGGACGCGCAGATTGCGGGAAGAGTCGGAACTGGAAAGATCAATCATGGCGTGCGTCCTGGTTATCCTGCCATTTTGACATCAATCGACGGAAAACGGTGAGTTTCCCTGCAAAAATATATTTTCCCTAAGCCCCATGCGGAAGCCCGTCGACAAAGCACAGCAGCTCGCCCGGCTGGAAAGCCGTCCAGCGTTCGTTAGCGGTCAACGGCTGCGTGACGATGATGGCGACCCTGTCGTTCGGCGTCGTCACTTGGGAGAAATCGACCCGCACGTCCTCATCGGACAGGATGGCCGTGTCGAACGGGTGCTGGCGCACGAGGTAATGCAGGCTGGTCGAACAGTGCGCAAACAGGGCGGTACCGTCGGACAGCATCATATTGAAGGTGCCGTGGGCGGCGATGTCGCGCACCAGTATGGCAAGTTCGGCCGCCAGCTCACGGCTGCCGGGCCGCGTATCGCCAAAGCGGCGCCGCAATTGCTGCAGCAGCCAGCAGAAGGCGCGTTCGCTGTCGGTGCTGCCGACGGGGCGGAACGCGCCATCGAGAGCCGGGTCGAACGCTTTCAGGTCGCCGTTGTGGGCAAAGACCCAGTAGCGCCCCCACAGCTCGCGTACGAACGGGTGACAGTTCTCCAGCGCGACCTCGCCCTGCGTGGCCTTGCGGATATGGGCGATGACGTTGCGCGACTTGATCGGATAAGTCTTGATAAGGGTGGCGACCGGCGAATCGACCGCGGCCTGGTGGTCGACGAAATGGCGCACGCCGGCGCCTTCGAAGAAAGCGATGCCCCAGCCATCGTGGTGGGTATCGGTGCGGCCACCGCGCATGGCGAAGCCGGTAAAGCTGAACACAATGTCGGTCGGCACATTGCAGTTCATTCCCAGAAGTTGGCACATGGTCTGCGTGAAAATGGTCTACCCGACCGTCACCATATCACGGTCGCCGCCCCCGCGGCGAACGCCGGCCCTGCCCCGCGAGGCAGTTTGTTGCGCAAATTAATGCAGCAGCACCGGCTGACTCATCAGGGAGTCATAACTGCCGAGAAACTCGTCGATCTCCTCCATCGTGGGCTCGTTGGCGATGAGCTGGTTGACGTCGCGGCGGAAGTTCTGCGCCAGCTGGCCGGCGATGAAGATTTCCCGCTTGCCGCCTTTGTCGACAATTTCGTAGCCGCCGAAACGCAGGGCTTCGAGTTCACGATCTGGCCCGAATTCGACGACGCTGTACTGCTCGCTGTTATAAATGAGGTTCATATCGCTTCCTTCTCTGCAGGGTGCGAAACCGGGCTGGGTTTCGCGTTCAGTTTCGAAGTGGGGCTGTACGGATTCTTTTCAAGAGCTTCAGAAATCCGGCACAGAACCTGAGGCCATCACGCCGTGACGTCGTCATAGAGGGACAGCAGGCTGTCGTAGGGCTGGGCTGACAGAAGGGCGCGCAGCTGTCCCACATGAGTGGCGTCGGCCAGGCTGATAAAGAGTCGCGCTGGCGGGCGGCGCAAGAGACGATTCAATGTAACACGCAAGACCAGATTGCCGGCGCAGCAAAGGCAACCGGGCGCGATACGCAGCAGCGTGGGGCCTGCAGCGTTGCCCTCAGCATCTGCCAGGGGCGTATTCGGGTCGGCCAGCCCTTCGATGATGACGGCCGTGTCGACACTAGGCTGCAGCAGCGCGGCGATGGCACGCTCGCGGTCGATTGCGCGCGCGCCCGTGACGAGGGTGGTGGGAAGCCCCGGCCGCGGCGGCGCGGCCGGGGTGGTGCAGGTCATGATGGAAGCGTTCAGACCTGCTGGTTCTTCTTCGCCAGCTTGCCGGGCTCGACGCCCAACTGCTTCAGCTTGCGGTACAGGTGGGTCCGTTCCAGGCCCGTCTTTTCGGCCACCCGCGTCATGCTGCCGCCTTCGCGGCCCAGGTGGTGCTCGAAATACATGCGCTCGAACGCGTCACGCGCTTCACGCAGCGGCAGGTCGAACGACAGGTTGAACGTATGGCCTTCGCCGCTGCCGCGCGACATGGCGATGCCATGCGCGCCCGGGGGCGGTGCCGGCGGGGCCCCGAACGTGGGCGGCGCCGCCTCTTCCACCGGCGGCAGCGCCGCGGGGCGTTGCGCAATCACGGGCGCACGCACGACTTCCTGGGCACGGGTCAGCCCGGCCTGCACCGCCTTGAGCAGCTTCTGCATGGCGATCGGCTTTTCCAGGAAATTCAATGCGCCGATGCGGGTGGCCTCGACGGCCGTATCGATCGTGGCATGGCCGGACATCATAATGACCGGCATTGTCAGCAGGCCGTCGCGCTGCCATTCCTTCAGCAGTGTGACACCGTCCGTATCCGGCATCCAGATGTCGAGCAGGACCAGGTCGGGCGCACCGGCGGCGCGGGCCTGGCGGGCCTGCTGGGCGTTTTCCGCCAGCGTGACCGCATGTCCCTCGTCGCCCAGGATTTCCGAGAGGAGTTCCCGGATGCCCATTTCATCATCTACTACCAGAATGTTTGCCATCTACCCTGCCCTCTTCTCACTTGGCCCTTCGGACGGCTTGCCTCACCTGCGCACCCATTAATGCTTTTGGGAATGGAATAAAAAAACAGGTAAAACTGCTGCCCTCGCGACAATGATTTTATTAGTGTTCCGAATATTATGCCAACTGCACCGGTGCCAACTTTAACAGTAAAATCAGTACCGAAGCGCCACTTCCATCGGCATGGTTCTGGATATCGATCCGCCCACCATGCTCGTCGATGATTTTCTTCACCATTGCCAGTCCCAATCCCGTGCCGCGCGCTTTCGACGTGACGTAAGGTTCGAATGCACGCGCCAGGATTTTCGGCGCAAAGCCGGGACCATTGTCCGCGATCGACAGCCGCACCGCAATGCGCGTGCCGCCATCGGCGCTCTGGTAATGAATCGCTTCCGTCACCACGTCGATGCGCGGCGCGTGCGGCTGGTTCGGCATGTCCGCCAGGGCATCCTGCGCATTCTGCAGCAGGTTGTGGATCACCTGGCGCATCTGCGTCTCGTCGCCCATCACCATCGGCAGGAACGGCGCCAGGTGGGCGTGGATGATGTCGTTGCCCTCGTCTCCCACGTACAGGTGGAGAATCTCTTCGACCAGCGCATTCAGATCCAGCGGCAGCAGCTGCGCCGGCGGCGTGCGGGCATAGTCGCGGAAATCGTCGACCATGCGCTTCATCGCGCTGACCTGGTTGACGATCGTGCTGGTGCTCTTGTTCAGAAGCTCGACGTCCTTTTTATCGAGCTTGTCTTCCAGCTTCATCTGCAGCCGCTCGGCCGACAGCTGTATCGGCGTGAGCGGGTTCTTGATCTCGTGCGCCAGCCGGCGCGCCACCTCGCCCCAGGCGATCGAACGCTGGGCCGAGATCACGTCGGTGATGTCGTCGAACACGACGATGTAGCCGCCGCCGCCTTCCTGCGGCAGGCGCGAGCCGCGCGTCAGCAGGATCAGCGCGTTTTCGTCCGGCCCGCCGCCCGGGCGCGAAATCTCGAGCTGGCGCTGCCAGTGCAGGCGCTGCGCGTTGCGCCCGGCCGCCGACTGCGCGCTCTGTGCCGAGAAGGCCGCGGTGACGGCGCCGGCGAATTCGTGCATGCCGTCGACTTCGGCCAGAGGTTTGCCGACCAGTGACACGCCCGTCTTCTGCAGGATGCGTTCGACCGAATCGTTGCAGGTGACGAGGCGGAACTCCGCATCGAGCACCATCACGCCGGCCGACATATTGGCCAGCACCGATTCCAGGTGGGCCTTGGCGTTCTGCAGCGCCAGGCGGTTGCGTTCGACGGCCGTGCGCGCCTCGGACAGCTGGCGCGTCATCGTATTGAAGCTTTGCGTCAGCGTGCCCAGTTCGTCCGAGCTGGCCACGATCGGGCGTGGCGACAGGTCGCCCTCGGCCACGGCGCGCGTGCCTTCTGCCAGCAGCAGCAGCGGCTGCGCCAGGTCGTTGGCGATCAGGAACGCGGCGGCGATGGCGCCGAACACCGCCAGCAGCAACGTCAATGTCAGCGTCTCGATGTACATGCGCCGCAGCCCTACCCGGGCCACGAAGCGCTCCTTGTATTCGCTGTAGGCGGTGCGCAGGGTCTCGCCATCGGCCGCCAGGCGCGGCGATGCTGCCTGGATCACCTGCAGGTAGCGCGGCGCGAAACGCGTGCCCGTGCTGGCATCGGGGATGGGCAACAGCACGCGCAGGCGCAGGGCGTTGTTCGGGTCCGGCATCTGCGGGCCCGTCGTATTGGCCGTCTCGTCGCGCAGCTCGCTGCCGCCTTCGGGCACGGCGTACGGCGGGTCGGACTGCGCCTTGGCCAGCATGGCTGCCGTGGGCAGGTCGGCCGACAGGTTGATGCGGCGCTCGCCCATCGCCGAGACGATCAGGCCGCCGTCGCCATCGACGATGATGGCGCTCTGCACCCGTGGATGCGTCTTGACGAAGCGCGCCAGTTCGGCGGGCGCCGCATAGAAAGGCTGCGCGGCCAGCTCGTCCGCCGTGCGCTCGGCGTTCGCGCGCAGTTCCGTCAGCGACGCATCCAGCGCTGAGCGCCCCAGATCCAGGCCGGCCTCCAGTGCTTCCTCGACGCGCACGTTGAACCACGATTCGATCGAATGCGAGACGAACTGCACGGAGACGAGGAAGATGACAAGCCCGGGCAGCACGCCGATGGCGGCAAACAGCATCACGAGCCGCGTCATCAGCCGTGAGCCGAACTTGCCGCTCTTGTAGCGTGAGTACAGCCGGAACAGCGAGACGGCAACCAGTGCCAGCAGTGCGAAGGCCACGGTGGCGTTCATCGCCAGCAGCCAGGAGTAATAGCGGTCGAAGAAGCCGGAGTTGTCGGAGGCGGAGGCGAGCAGGAACAGCAGGATGCTGCAGATGGCTCCCGCGACAACGAACAGATACCGCAATGCCTGGGTCACTTACTCGGCCCTGTACTGGAAGGTTTTCTTCTGCGAGGCCAGCGTCCATTCGCTGTTGTTGAAGGCGCTCACCTGGATCGGCTTGGGCAGATAGTTTCGGTCCATGCCCATGCTGACGGTGACGTTGTACACCTCGCCGACCTTCAGCGCGCCGCGCGGCGCCACCACCCAGCGCGTCGGGCGCCGGATGAAGAACAGCGCATCGTCGAGGGAGGCGAAGTTCTGCGACACGCTGCCCAGGATCGTCACATGGTACTGGCGCGTCAGCACGTCGTACCAGATACGGTGGGTGCGCTTGTTGGTGACGGCTTTCTCGTCGAACCAGTACCAGCGCGGCCGCGTAAAGGAAATCTGGGTGGTGAAGTACAGCTGGACGCCATATTGCAACGCGTCCTCCAGGCCGTGATTCAGATCGAACGAGTAGGCGGCCGACAGGCGGTAGCCTTCTTCCGCCGCTTCGATGTATGCCCGGGTGATCTCCACGGTCTCTTCGGCGGCGCGTGCCGGCCCCGGCAGCGCACAGGCCAGCATCAGCAGCAGCTGGCATGCCAGGAGTCGAACAAATCGTAAGGTCACGTGCGCGTAATAGTCAGTGGTTGAGGAGCCGAGTGGTTATAAACAGGGCGCAAAAATACAGGACGCTAACTGGCTGCGCCTGCGCGCATCTGTTACGCGACCTTCTGGAAAAGCGCGTAGAACAAACCATCGTGATCCTGTTCGGCACCGCCCACAGGCAGCAGCTGACCGGGCGCATCGAGTCGCGTGGCGCCATTGCGCACCGCGAAAGCGGCCGCCTGCGCCTCGGATTCCTGCGGCCACAACGAACATGTCACGAACAGCAATTTACCATTGGGCCGCAGCATCTGCCAAAGATTGTCGAGAATTTCGCCCGAAAGTGTTGCAAGTTGGAGCGTGTCGGCCTTGCGGCGCAGCCAGCGGATATCGGGATGGCGGCGCACGATGCCGGAGGCCGTGCACGGCACGTCGGCCAGGATGCGGTCGTAGCCTTCGCCGTCCCACCAGCCGCGCGTTTGCGCTTCGGCCGCCTGCAGCGTGGCCGACAGGCCGAGACGCTCCAGGTTCTCGCCCACGCGTGCCAGCCGGCGCGGATCCGCATCGAGCGCCGTCACGTGCGCATCGGCCAGCTCCAGGATGTGGCACGTCTTGCCGCCCGGCGCCGCGCAGGCATCGAGCACGCGCATGCCGTCCTGCACGTCCAGCAGCGGCGCGGCCAGTTGGGCGGCCGCGTCCTGCACCGAGACGATGCCGGCATCGAAGCCGGGAATGCCGTGCACGCCCATCGGCTTGTCCAGCCGCACCGCATGGGGACCGATGCGGCGCGCACCGATGCCCGCTTCGGCCAGCACGGCCAGATAGTCGTCCACCGGGCTTTTACGCGCGTTGACGCGCAGGGTCAGCGGAGGCGCTTCGTCGCCGGCAGCCAGGATGCGCTGCCAGTCCTGCGGATACGCCGTGACGGCCGCGTCGATCCACCATTGTGGATAGTTCCAGCGCGCGACCGGCTGGCGTGCCACCGACGCCAGCAGCGCGTCGCGCTCGCGCAGGAAACGGCGCAGCAATGCGTTGACCATGCCTTTGGCACGTGCCGTGTCGGGATGCGAGCCGGCGGCGGTGACGGCCTGGTCGACCACCGTGAACGCCTCATACGGTGCGTTGCCGGCAGCGTCGAGCTGCATCAGCGGCAGCGCGCAGGCCAGCAGCGCCGTCGCCAGCGGTTCCGGCGCCTTTTCCGTCATCGCGCCCACCAGCGCATCGCTGCGGCCCAGCTGGCGCATCGCACGGTAGGCGATGTCCTGGATGGCGCCGCGGCCCTGCGGCGTGGCGTCAAGCGTCCCGAACACGCCCGTCAGCGCCTGTGGCAGCGCCATGCCGCCGCGGACCTGGACAACGGCCGTCGCGGCACCCAGCAGCGCGAACGCCAGCGAATCGGCCTTCAGTTCGGCCTTGAATTCCGTCTGCAGCGCCGGTTTCAGGTCGCGGTGGTAGCTGGGGCGCAGGCCGCGTTCGCCCTGCGGCGCCGGCGCGGTGCCCATCAGCGGCGGCCGCCCCACGCCTTCACGCGGTTTGTGGTGGCGGATCGCATCCTTGTTCCATGGTGAAGCGGACGGCGCGTCCGGGCTGCGCGGCGGCTGGGGTGGGCGCGCTGCCGCGTCGGCCTTCGGCGCGGCATCCGCCCTGTTCGCAGGCCGCGGTGGACGCGGCGTGGCGGGCTTCTTGGCCGGGGCCGCTTTGGCCTTCAGGGACAGCGTCGGGCGCTTGTTCATACGGTTCTTTCGCGATGCGGTATTAAAGGCGGGATTGTATCAGTGCGGGCCCGGTCCTTCCGCGCACGGCGTGCCGCAGGCAGCGAATTGCCGGGACGCCGGCCGGGCCGCAAATGGCCCCGGCAAGCTTGTATAATGTTTTTCTTTGTACCTTCTTTGCTTACCTGCGCGGCCAAGCCGCCCCATGCTCATGCTCGCCCAACAAAAACAACAGATCGTCGACCTGTTCCAGGCCGCCCTCGCCCCCATCCTCGCCGGATCGGGTCTTTCCCCCAATGTGGTGCTGGAGCGTCCGCGCGATGCCGCCCACGGCGACGTCGCCTGCAATATCGCCATGCAGCTGGCCAAGCAGCTCAAGATGAACCCGCGCGAACTGGCGCAGAAGGTCGTTGCCGCGCTGCTGGAAAATCCGGCCGGCAAGGACCTGATCGCCAGCGCCGACATCGCCGGTCCGGGCTTCATCAACCTGCGCGTCACGGACGCGTCCAAGCAGGCCGTCGTGAAGACGGTGCTGGCACAGGGCGCCGCGTATGGCCGCAGCAATGCCGGCACCGGCAAGCAAGTGATCCTCGAATTCGTCTCGGCCAACCCGACCGGCCCGCTGCACGTGGGCCACGGCCGCCAGGCGGCGCTGGGCGATGCGCTGTCGTCGCTGTTCGAGGCGCAGGGCTTCGACGTCACGCGCGAATACTATTACAACGATGCGGGCGTGCAGATCCAGACGCTGGCCACCTCGGTACAGGCGCGCGCACGCGGCATCAAGCCGGGCGACGCCGCATGGCCGGAATCGGCCTACAACGGCGACTACATCCAGGACATCGCGGACGACTTCCTGGCCAGGAAAACCGTGGCCGCGAGCGATGGCGTACCCGCCACGGCTTCCGGCGACGTCGACGACTTCGAATCGATCCGTGCGTTTGCCGTCGCCTACCTGCGCTGCGAGCAGGACACCGACCTGCAGGCGTTCGGCGTCAAGTTCGACAACTACTATCTCGAGTCTTCGCTGTACACGGACGGCAAGGTCGAAGCAGCCGTCAGCGCGCTGGTCGCCAACGGCCACACGTACGAAGAAGGCGATGCCCTGTGGCTGCGTACGACCGACTACGGCGACGACAAGGACCGGGTGATGCGCAAGAAGGACGGCACGTACACGTACTTCGTGCCGGACGTGGCGTACCATATCGTCAAGTTCCAGCGCGGCTTCACGCAGGCGATCAATATCCAGGGCTCCGACCACCACGGCACCATCGCGCGCGTGCGCGCCGGCCTGCAGGCGGTGAACATGGGCATCCCGCAGGGTTATCCCGACTACGTGCTGCACAAGATGGTCACCGTCATGAAGAACGGCGCCGAAGTGAAGATTTCCAAGCGTGCCGGCTCGTACGTGACGGTGCGCGACCTGATCGAATGGTCCGGCGGCGGCGATATCACCAAGGGCCGCGATGCCGTGCGCTTCTTCCTGATTTCCCGTAAAGCCGATACGGAGTTCGTGTTCGACGTGGACGTGGCCCTGGCCACCAATGACGAGAACCCGGTCTACTACGTCCAGTATGCGCACGCGCGCATCTGCTCGGCCCTCGCCAACTGGGGAGGCGACGAAGCCACGCTGGCCGGGGTCGACCTGTCGCCGCTGACGACGCCGCACGAAGCGGGGCTGCTGGCCAAGCTGGCCGCCTATCCTGAAATGCTGCAACGCGCCCAGAGCGAGCTCGGGCCGCACCAGGTCGCGTTCTACCTGCGCGAGCTGGCCGGTGAGCTGCACAGCTACTACTTCGCGCACAAGTGGCTGCTGGACGACGACGAGCCGCTGAAGCTGGCCCGTCTGGCATTGGCCGTCGCCGTGCGCCAGGTGCTGCGCAACGGCCTCGCCCTGATCGGCGTTTCCGCGCCCAACCAGATGTAAGCAACCATGACACCAAGCTCCCGCTTCACCCCGTTCCAACGCCAGCAGGGCAGCACGCTGGTCGGCATCATCATCGGGCTCGTCATCGGCCTGGCGATCGCCGTCGTCGTCGCGCTGATGATCACCAAGGGCCAGTCGCCGTTTACGGAAAAGGCGCCGCGTCCAGCCAGGCCGGCCGAGGCTACGGGTCAGATCTCGGACCCCAACAAGCCGATGTACGGCAACCGGGACGCCACGCGCAACGCCAACCGCAGCTTCGAGAAGGAAGCGCATCCCGCCGCGCCGGCCGCTCCGGCTGCGCCGGCGGCGCCTGCCCCCGATCCGCTGCAGGCCGTCGTGGACAAGATCCAGGCGCAGCCGACGGAACCGCACAAGGCGCCGGCACCGCTGAATACGGCCGCGCCGCCGTCGCAGGCCGCAGCGCCGGCGCCATCGGCACCGGGCGACGACAAGTGGGTGTACTACCTGCAGGCCGGCGCCTATCGCGAGACGTCCGACGCGGAAGCCGTGCGCGCCAAGCTGGCGCTGCTGGGCTTCGAAGCCAGCGTCACGGACCGCACCACCGATTCCGGCGTGCTGCACCGCGTGCGCGTCGGCCCGTTCACGCAGGTGGAAGCGATGAACAAGGTACGCGGCAAGCTGTCGGAAAACGGCGTCGACGTCGCCGTCGTCCGCAACCAGAAATAATCCTGTCCGGAGCACGATGCCCATGCTGAAGAAGATCCTGTCCGCTAAAAAGTTCCTGTCCGCTGTCACGCTTTCCTTTGTCGCCTTTGGCGCCGCCGCCTCGCCTACCGCGCCGAAAGAAGGCGCGGACTATCAGGCGCTGGCGACGCCGCAGCCGACCGACACCGGCAAGAAAGTCGAAGTCATCGAGTTCTTCGCCTACTGGTGCCCGCACTGCAATACGTTCGACCCGCTGCTGACGGCATGGGTGAAAAAGCAGGGCGAGAACATCGCCTTCAAACGCGTGCACGTGCCGTACGACGAGCGCCTGGCGCCGCAGCAGAAGCTGTACTACACGCTGGAGTCGATGGGCCTGACGGACCAGTACCAGCCGAAAGTGCTGAAGGCGCTGCACGAGGAGCGCCAGCAGTTCACCCGCGACGAAGCGGTGTTTGACTGGGTCGCCAAGAACGGCATCGACAAGGCGAAGTTCGTTGAGACGTACCGCTCGTTTGGCGTGGCCGGCAAGATCCGCCGCGCCGGCGCGATGATGGAGAGCTACAAGGTCGAATACTGGCCGCTGCTGGTCGTCGACGGCCGCTGGCAGGCTTCCCCCAGCCTGACGGGCCAGGCCAACAAGGACCTGGACACGGAGGCGAAGCAGCAGCAGGCCACACTGCAGGTGCTGGACGCACTGGTCGCCAAAGCCCGCGCCGGGAAGAAGTAAGCGTGCAACCATACGCGAGCTGATGCAACGCGTCTTCATCACCGGTGCCTCCAGCGGCCTGGGCGCGGCGCTGGCAACGCAGTATGCCCGCGCCGGCGCCACCCTCGGCCTGCTGGCGCGGCGCGGCGAGGCGCTCGACGCCCTCGCCGCCTCTCTTCCAAACCCCCATCTGCACCGGACGTACGCCGTCGACGTGCGCGATCACGCCGCGCTGCAGGCCGCCGCTGCCGCTTTCCTCGATGATGCGGGCGGCATCGACATCGTCATCGCCAACGCCGGCATCTCGCACGGCACGCTGACGGAACGCGGCGACGACCTGGAAGTGTTCGCCGACATCGTCGCCACCAACGTCACGGCCAGCGTTGCCACATTCACCCCTTTCATCACCGCGATGCGCGCGCAGCGCACCACCGGCACCCTGGTCGGCATCGGCAGCGTTGCCGGCATTCGCGGCCTGCCCGGAGCGGGCGCATACAGCGCCTCGAAGGCGGCCGTCATGACGTATTGCGAATCGCTGCGTGTCGAGATGCGTCGCCATGGCATCCGCGTCGTGACGATCGCGCCGGGCTATATCGACACGCCGATGACGCGCCATAACCCTTATCCGATGCCGTTCCTGCTGGCGCCCGAAGTCTTTGCCGCGCGCGCCGCGCGCGCCATCGCGCAGGGCGTCAGCTACCGCGTCATTCCGTGGCAGATGGGCGTCGTGGCGAAGCTGCTGCGCATGCTGCCCGACGCGCTGTATGATTTCGCCTTTGCCCGGGCGCCGCACAAGCCGCGCAAGCAGACCAGTACTCCCCCGCCATGAACCACACCGCCATCCTGCCCCTCGACGCGGCCGCCATCCATGCCGGCTGCGCCGCCAGCGCATCGCATATCGCCATCGAAGTCGTGCCCGAGACGGGTTCCACCAATGCCGACCTGCTGGCGCGGCTGCCCGCGCTGGCCGCGCCCGTGCTGCGCATCGCCGAGCGGCAGACCGCCGGTCGCGGTCGCGCCGGGCGTTCGTGGCTGTCCGCTCCGGGCGCGTCACTGACATTCTCGCTGGCGTGGCGCTTCCAGGGACCGCTGCACCGCATGGCCGGGCTGCCGCTGGCCGTCGGCGTGGCGCTGGCCGAAACGCTGGCGACACTCGGCATGCCCGTGCAGCTGAAATGGCCGAACGATGTCATGCGCGACGGCGCCAAGCTGGCCGGCATCCTTGTCGAAACGCAGGCCGCGGCCGACGGCGCCATCTGGGCCGTGATCGGCTGCGGCATCAACCTGCTGCTGCCGGATGAACTGGAGGCGGCCGTCGGCCGGCCCGTCGCGTCGGCCCCATGGCTGGCGCAGATGGACAGCAACGTGCTGATGGCCAAGTTGCTGAGCCGTCTGGCGGCCGTCCTGGCCGAATTCGACGATACCGGATTCGCGCCGTTTACCGAACGGTGGAACGCGCTGCAGGGCTGGCGCGGCGAGCCTGTGAACATCCTGGACCATGACGTCGTCGTGCAGCATGGCTGCGCCGCCGGTGTGGACGATCAGGGCCGCCTGCTGCTGGACACGCCGGCCGGCCTCGTCGCGGTGCTGTCCGGCGACGTCTCGCTGAGGCTTGCGCAATGACGACGTGGCTGCTGGTCGACGCGGGCAACACGCGCGTCAAGTGGGCGGTAACGGCATCGACTGGAAGCTGGCTGGCGCAGGGTGCCGTCGCGCATGCCGACGCCGCCGGACTGGAAGCGCAATGGCTCGCTGCGTTCGCGTCGGCCATGCCCACGCGCGTGCTGGCGGCCAACGTGGCCGGCGCCGCCGTGCGCGCCCGGCTGGAAGCTGCGCTGGACATCGCCGCGCCTGCGGCGCAGGTGGAATGGTTTGCGTCGTCCGCCGAACGCGCTGGACTCGTCAACGGCTACCGCAATCCGGCGCAACTGGGCTGCGACAGGTTCGCCGCGGCCATCGGCGCGCGCGCGCTCGCGCCGGGCCGCCCGCTGATCGTCGCCAACTGCGGTACGGCGACGACGATCGATGCTGTCGGCGCCGACGGCACCTTCATCGGCGGCATGATCCTGCCGGGGCTGGGTCTGATGGCCAGCTCGCTGGCCCGCAACACGGCGCAGCTGCCGCAGATCGCGCCGGGCGCCACGCTGCGTTCGCCGTTCGCGGATAACACCGACGATGCCATCCTGGCCGGCTGCCTGTCCGCGCAGACCGGCGCCATCGAGCGCGCCTTTGCCCGGCACGGCGCCGTAGAATGCGTGATATCGGGTGGCGCCGCGCAGTACATCGTGCCGACGCTGGGCCCGGACCTGGGGCGCACGCTGCGCCACGTCGACAATCTCGTCATGATCGGGCTGCAAGCGGTTGTGCGGGCGGAGGAGAACGCGTGCTGAAGATCTGTTTTGGAGTGCTGCTGGGCGTGAATGCCGCGCTGTTCGCGTACGGTCAGGGCTACCTGGGCCATTTCGACAGCGAGGAACACGAGCCGGCGCGCCTGAAGAATCAGTTGAACGCCAAGGCACTGACGGTGATACCTGCCTCACGGGCCCTTGCGCTGGCTGAGGCCGCGCCGGAGCCAGCGCCGGCCCCGGCCCCGGCTCCGGCGCAAGCGGCAAGTGTCGCCTGCATCGAAGTCGGCAATTTCGGCCTGGTCGACGCGCGCCGGTTCGAAGCGCAACTGGCATCGCTGGAGCTGGGCGACCGTCAGGCACGCCGCAACGTGCAGGGTCAGGAAGTATCGAGCTATATGGTAATGATCCCGCCTGCGGCGAACCGCGAAACGGCCGAAAAGCGCGCGGCGGAGCTGAAGGCGAAAGACATCGCGAACTTCTACATCATCCCGGATGGGCCGCAGAAGAACGGCATTTCGATGGGGTCTTCAAGGCGGAAACGGCCGCGCAGACGCTGCTGGCAGCCCTCGCCAAACAAGGCGTCACGGCTGCCCGCGTCGCGCCCCGCTACTCGCCCAGCAAGCAGATGCTGTTCCAGTTCCGCGAAATCGATGCCGATGCGCGTGCGCGAATCGAGCGGATTGCGGCGAAGTTTCCGGAGCAGCAGGTGCGGGGTTGCCGGTAGTTTCCGAGTAAACACTGGGGACAGTCACCTGTACCCAGTGTTTTTTTAGTTCACCTGCCGCTGCACGATCAGGGGTTTCAGGCGCAGCGCCGACGGCAGCCGCGCCGCGGCCGTTGCCGCTTCCTCCCGACTGCCGAACGGCCCGCCATACAGGCGATACACGCTGCCCGCCTGCACGACCGAGAAATCGCTGCCGCGCGTGGCGCTGGCGAGGCGCTCGCGCATGGAAGCGGCGCTTTCCTCGCGCGAGTACGCGCCCAGTTGCAAGTAGTAGCCGCCTGCTTCCGGGGCCGCCTTGTCCGGCGCGGTGCCCAGCGCCAGCACGAAATTCTCGATATCGTCCGGCCCTGTCGAGGCGGACAGCACCGGCATCGGTCCCGGTGCCGCGACGGGCAGCCCCTCGACCGACGCGATCAGCCTACCGGCCTTGCGCGCCGCAACCATGCGGTCGATCTCGTCCGGCATGATCCGGGTGACCTCCAGCTGGCTGCTGCCGTTGCCCAGCAGGCCCAGTTTCAGCGCGGCCGTGTACGACACGTCGATCACGCGGCTGGAGTGGAACGGGCCGCGGTCGTTGACACGCACGACC
Organism: Pseudoduganella plicata; assembly: GCF_004421005.1. Lineage (NCBI taxonomy): Bacteria > Pseudomonadati > Pseudomonadota > Betaproteobacteria > Burkholderiales > Oxalobacteraceae > Pseudoduganella > Pseudoduganella plicata. The sequence goes on along the minus strand of NZ_CP038026.1, from coordinate 4,552,394 downwards.
ACGGTCTTGCCCGTGCTGAGGTTCGTCACGCGGGCGTACGAAGGAATCGGCAAGGTCGGGTGCGCGGCCGACATCTTGTACATGTCATAGAGTTCGCCGGACGACGTGCGCTGGCCGTGAAACTTCTTGCCGTACCACGTGCCCATGCCGCGCTGCGTGAAAGGCTGGTCGTTGGGGATCGGCGTGTAGGTGGTGCCGAACACCACGTAGGGACGGTTGGAACGGGGCAGAGGCGGATCGTTGCGCACTTCCGCATCCGGTGTCTGCATCAGGTTCGGGGGCGGATCGTCGCCCGGGCCGTCGTCCTTGTAGTAGCCGCCCCGGCCCGAATTGGCCGGCGGCAGATCGGGCACGCCCGGCTCGCGCTTGTTCGGCTTGACCTTGGGCGCGCCGGGCAGTGCGATCAGGCCGGGGCCCGTGCCGCAGCCGGCCAGCGCAAGAAGTGCGGCCAGCAGCGCGCAACTGCCGGCCCGATTGATGCGGCGGCCCGTCACGTCTGCACCAGCTTGCGGTTGCGCTGGACACTCATCAGGATGCCTGAAGCGACGCCCAGGGTCAGGGCGGCCGTGCCGCCATAGCTCATGAACGGCAGCGGCACGCCCACGACGGGCAGGATGCCGCTCACCATCCCCATGTTAACGAATGCATAGGTAAAGAAGATCATGGTGGTAGCGCCCGCCAGCAGGCGGGTGAATAAATTGGGGGCATTGGCCGTGATCATCAGGCCGCGCCCGATCAGCAGCAGATACAGCAGCATCAGGAACAGGTTGCCGGCCAATCCGAATTCCTCGGAATAGACGGCGAAAATGAAGTCGGTGGTGCGCTCGGGGACAAACTCCAGGTGGGCCTGCGTGCCGCGGGTCCAGCCCTTGCCCATGATGCCGCCGGAGCCGATGGCGATGATCGACTGCAGGATGTGGAAACCCTTGCCCAGCGGGTCGGTCGTCGGATCGATCAGCGTCATGATGCGTTCGCGCTGGTAGTCGTGCAGCATCGACCATGCCACCGGCATGCTGGCGGCACCGGCGCCCGCGAGCGCGAGGATCGCCTTCCATGGCAGGCCGGCCAGGTAAATCACGCTGAAGCCGGCCGCCACGACCAGCAGCGCCGTGCCCAGGTCGGGCTGGCGGGCGACCAGGAACACGGGCAGGAGCAGCAGCGCCGCGCCGATCGCGTACGTATGCCAGCGCAACTGGCCCTGCTGGTGCTGGAAGTACCACGCCAGCATCAGCGGTACGGCCAGCTTGGCAAACTCCGATGGCTGGATATCGATGACGCCGATGTGCAGCCAGCGCCGCGCGCCCAGCTTGATCGTGCCCACGAGCGCCACCGCGACCAGCAGCAGGACCGTCACGACGTATGCCGGCACGGCGACGCGCATCATGTTCTGCGGCGAGATGTTCGCCACAACCCACATCACCATGAACGACATGGCGATATTGCGCAGGTGGTCCTCGATCTTGCCGGGGATGCCCAGGCTGGCGGAGTACAGCGTGACGAGACTGGTCGTCAGCAGCACGATCAGCACCGTCGTCAGCGCGGGATCGAACACCGTCACGTACGGGCGCAGGCGGCGCCACAGCGAGCGTCGTTCATTGATGCGCATATTATTCCTTGTTGCGCGGCGGCTGGGCCGCCGGTTGCTGGACGGGCGCACGCGCCGGCGGTGCCTGCCGCGCCGGCAGAATGGCCGTGGGCGCGGGCTGCTCGGAAGGCGGGCGTGCCAGCACGTTCGGTTGCGTCACCTTGGGCGCGGCCGGCGTTTTCGGCCGCTCCGGGATCAGTCCCGGGGAGACCGGGGCTTGCGGCTTCGCCGGCGCGGCCGGGCGCGGCGTCGTCACGCCGGGCGGCACTGGCGCCGCCGTCGCGGCGACGCCCACCTGGCCGCCCTGCATGGCCGCGCGCTGCTCCAGCGCGATGGCCGCTTCCTCTTCCGCGGCCGGACCTTCGACAGGGGCCAGCACTTCGGCATCCTCCTTCGGCACCGGCGTGGTTTCCTTTTCCGTCGGCCGCTTGCCCAGCAGCCAATAGTCGAGCACCTTTCGGGCGATCGGCGCGGCCACGGCGGCGCCGAAACCGGCGTTCTCGACGACCATGGCCAGCACGATCTTCGGCTTGTCCGCCGGCGCGAATGCCGTGAACAGCGAGTTGTCGCGCAGCCGCTCGGCCAGCGACGCCGCGTTGTACTTTTCGTTGGCCTTGATGCCGACCACCTGCGCCGTACCGGTCTTGCCACCCACCGTGTAGCCGACGTTCTTGAACACGCCGTAGGCCGTGCCGCCAGGTTCACTGGTCACGCCCACCATCGCATCCTTGATGATGTCGATGTTCTTCTGCTGCAGCGGGATGCGGTAGCTTTCCTTCGGCACCGTCAGGGTACGGGCCTTGGTGCCGCCGTCCTCGATGATCTTGACCAGGTGCGGCTTCATGACGATGCCGTTGTTGGCCAGGTTGGCCACCGCGTGGGCGATCTGCAGCGGCGTGTACGAATTGTAGCCCGAGCCGTTGCTGACGGAGATCGTGTCGCCGCCGACCCAGCGACCTGCCGCCGGATTTTTCTTGTAGCGGGCCCGCTTCCATTCCTGCGACGGCAGCACGCCCGTCTTCTCGTTTTCCAGGTCGATGCCCGTCTTCTGGCCGAAGCCGAAGGGCTTCATGAAGTCGTGGATCGAATCGATCCCCATTTCGCGGCCCAGCTGGTAGTAGTAGGTATTGCAGGAGACGACGATGGATTTGCGCAGGTCGACGGTGCCGTGGCCGCCCACTTTATCGTCGCGGAATTTGTGCGTGCCCAGGTACATGAAGCCCGGATCGAACATGGACTGGCTGGCGGTACGCTTGCCCAGTTCCAGTGCCGCCAGCGCCATGAACGGCTTGAAGGTGGACCCTGGCGCGTAGGTACCGGACAGCGGCCGGTTCACCATGGGACGGTCGAGCGACGTATTCAGTTCGTTCCAGCTCTGCGCGTCGATGCCGTCGACGAACAGGTTCGGGTCGTAGCCGGGGCGCGAAACGTAGGCCAGCACGTCGCCCGTTTCCGGTTCGATGGCGACCAGCGCGCCGCGCCATTCGCCGAACGCCTCCTCGGCGATCTTCTGCAGTTCGATATCGATCGACAGAATCAGGTTACTGCCAGGCGTGGGCGCGGTGCGCGACAGCGTGCGGATGGCCCGGCCGCCAGCCGACACTTCCACTTCCTCATAGCCCGTCACGCCGTGCAGCCGGCGCTCGTAGCTTTTCTCCAGGCCTTCCTTGCCGATGTAGTCGGTGCCGTTGTAGTTGGCCGCATCCTCGGATGCTTCGATGACCTTGCTCTCCTTCTGGTTGATGCGGCCGATAAAGCCGATCACGTGCGACGCGACTTCGCCCAGCGGATAGTTGCGGAACAGGCGCGCCTGCACTTCCACTCCGGGGAAACGGAAGCGGTTCGCCGTGAAGCGGGCCACCTCTTCGTCCGACAGCCGGGTGCGCAGCGGCACGCTGGCGAAGTTCTTCGATTCCTCCATGAGCTTACGGAAGCGGCGCCGGTCTTTCGGCGTCACTTCGACCAGCGTTGACAGCTGGTCGATCATCTCGTCCAGCGGGATATGCAGCTTCGACGGCGTGATCTCGAGCGTATAGGCCGAGTAATTGCGCGCGAGGACGACGCCGTTGCGGTCCAGGATGAGGCCGCGGTTGGGCATGATCGGCACGATGGCGATACGGTTGTCCTCGGCCTGCGCGGCATAGTCGTTGTGCTTGATCACCTGCAGCCAGACGAAGCGCGCGAGCAGGCAGGCAAAGCAGACAAAGACCAGGGCGCCGAGCAGCGACAGCCGCACCTTGAACAGGTACAGGTCGCGTTCGTTGTTCTTCAGCTCAGTCATGGCGCCATCAGATCGGTCGGGTATGGTCTTTATCGACAGAGCGACGCTGCGGCGCAAGCAGCAGCATTGTCACGAAGGGCCACAGGATGGCCGAGACGACGCTTTCGAGGAAGTAGAACCAGCCGGGGAATTTGCCGGTGACGACGAAGCGCACCAGCAGTTGCACGGCCTGCGCCAGCAACAGCAGCGGCAGCACGTGCACGGCCTGCGTCGTCAGCGGGAACCACAGCACGCGGCGGTGCATCATGATCGCGAAATACGACAGCAGCGTGTAGGCCAGCGCGTTCTCGCCCAGCAGGGTGGCGTCGTGCACGTCCATCAGCAGGCCAAGGCAGAACGCCGTGCCGATGCCGACCTTGCGCGGCTGGTGGATGCCCCAGAACACCAGCGCCAGCGCGACGAAGTCCGGTGCGCCGATGAATCGGCCCCACGGCAGGAGGTTGAGCAGGAACGCGATCAGCAGGCTGAAGGCGATGAAGACGGGGCTGACCGGCAGCAGGATATATTGGGGACGGTTCATCGTGCCTCCTGGGTGGCGGCCGGACGGGTGACAGCTGCGGCGGCGGGCGCGGTGGCCGGCGCGGCCGGACGGGTAGCGGGTGCGGTGGCCGGCACGACGGCGCGGCCCGCTGGCGTCGTCGTCGCGGGTGCCGTCGCGCCAGGCGTGGTGGCTGCCGCCGCGGCGGGCGTTCCGGCCGGACGGGCTGCCGGCGCACCGCCAGAGGCCGGTGCCGTGGCAGCGGCAGGTGCGGCGGCGTCCTTGGCCTCTTTCTTCTTCTTGACCGGCTTGACGACTTCCTCTGCCGGCGGCCGGGGCGGCATTTCCGGCAGCGACATCAGGATCAGCAGCTGGGTATTGCGCTGGATGCCGGCAAGCGGCTGGCAGACGATGCGGCCGAACGCGCCGTTCGCATTGTTCTCGACCTGCGTTACGCGTGCCACGGCCAGGCCGGCCGGGTAGACGCCGTCGATGCCGGAAGTGACGAGGATGTCGCCCACGACGACGTCGGCATTCGGTTCCATGAAGCGCAGGTCGAGGTAGCCCGACTGGCCGCGGCCATAGGCGATGCTGCGCAAGCCGTTGCGCAGCACTTGCACGGGGATGGCCTGCTCCTTGTCGGTCAGCAGCGTGACCTCGGACGTGAACGGAAACACGCGCGTGACCTGGCCGACGACGCCCTGGTTGTCGATCACGGGCAGGCCGGCCTTGACGCCCTGCTGGCTGCCGCGGTCGAGGATGACCTTGCGGGTGAAGACGTCGCGCGCGTCGTAGAGGATCTCGCCCAGCATCGTCTTGCCGGGCAGTTTTTCGCGTGCTTCGAGAAGTTTGCGCAGCTGGCTGTTCTCGGCCTGGGTGCGCTGCGCCTGCTGCAATGTCTGCGACATGGCGATCTGCTGCTGTTTTAGTTCGCTCACCTGCTTTTCCAGCGCCGACAGCGAAGAAAAGTAGTTACCCATGTGGACCATGGCATCGCGCGGCAGCAGGGCCACCACCTGCACCGGATAGAGCACGGTGCCGGCCACCTGGCGCGCGATCTTCAGCCCGTCCAGACGCGAGTCGACCAGCAGCAGCGCAATCGAGATGCACGCAAAGATCATCATCTTGGCGCGCGCCGACGCGCCTTGCTTGAAAAGTGGCGGTGGACTGTATTCCATAGACCCATTGAACAAGGGCGGCTTGCGCCGCCCTTCTTGCTAATGCTTACTCGTAGGAGAAGATGGAACCGAGCTGGTCCATGCGCTCCAGCGCCATGCCGGAGCCGCGCACCACGCAGGTCAGCGGGTCTTCCGCCACCAGCACCGGCAGGCCGGTCTCCTCCATCAGCAGGCGGTCCAGGTCGCGCAACAGCGCGCCGCCGCCGGTCAGCATCATGCCTTTTTCGGCGATGTCCGCGCCCAGTTCCGGCGGGGTCTGTTCCAGCGCGTTCTTGACGGCCGAGACGATATTGTTCAGCGGGTCCGTCAACGCTTCCAGGATCTCGTTCGACGAGATCGTAAACGAACGAGGAATACCCTCGGACAGGTTGCGGCCCTTGACTTCCATTTCCTTCACTTCGGAGCCAGGGAACGCGGAACCGATGGCTTTCTTGATCGCCTCTGCCGTCTGTTCGCCGATCAGCATGCCGTAATTGCGGCGGATGTAGTTGACGATCGCTTCGTCGAACTTGTCGCCGCCCACGCGCACGGACCCTTTGTAGACCATGCCGCCCAGCGAGATAATGCCGACTTCCGTCGTGCCGCCGCCGATGTCGACGACCATCGAGCCGGTGGCGTCGGAAACCGGCAGGCCGGCGCCGATCGCGGCGGCCATCGGTTCTTCGATCAGGTAGACCTGGGAGGCTCCCGCGCCCAGCGCCGATTCGCGGATGGCGCGGCGCTCGACCTGGGTCGAGCCGCACGGCACGCAGATGATGATGCGGGGGGAAGGACGGAAGAATTTCGAATCGTGCACCATGCGGATGAACTGCTTGAGCATCTGCTCCGTGACGGTGAAGTCGGCGATGACGCCGTCCTTCATCGGGCGGATCGCCTCGATATTGCCGGGTACCTTGCCCAGCATCTGTTTCGCTTCCTTGCCTACCGCCTGGATGGTCTTCTTGCCGTTCGGGCCGCCTTCCTGGCGAATCGCAACGACCGAGGGCTCGTCAAGGACGATGCCGGAACCGCGTACGTAAATAAGGGTGTTTGCCGTGCCGAGGTCGATGGCCAGATCCGACGAGATGTACCTGCGTAAAAAACCAAACATGAGTATCCTGTAGCGCTATGCCCGCGCGTGGGCAGTTGTTCAAAGTGTCCTGTGCAGAGGCGGTGACGCAGCCCATGGAGCGCCAGCAACGCATCAACCCGCCATTCTACCTTATAATTTACAGGCTATTTGCCCTAAATCCACCGAAACGTGCATGCCAACAACTGGCGTTTTGCACGTTATTGACAGGGTTTTAACGCGAGATAGCCGATTTTACAAATACCGTAGCGATTCAACAAATAAACTGTTTCAACAATTAAACGCGCATCGCGCTCCAGCCATGTCCCTGACACTCTCCGACGTAAAACGCATTGCCCACCTCGCCCAGCTGGAAATGGATGAGCAGCATTCCGATGCCATGCTGGACAAGCTGAACGGCATTTTCGCGCTGGCCGAACAGATGCGTTCGGTCGATACCGAAGGCGTCGCGCCGCTGTCGCATCCGCTGGCGGCCCATATGGACGTCGCCCTGCGCCTGCGCGAAGACGTGCCGACCGAGCCGAACCGACGCGACGATTACCAGCAAGTGGCGCCAAAAACCGAAGACGGCCTGTATCTGGTCCCGAAAGTCATCGAATAACTGTCCGACGGCCGAAGGTACACAACCAGGTCCGGAACACGGTCCACACCGCGGCAAACGCCGGTTTCACGAACGCCCCACACACAATGCATACGAAGACTATCAAAGAGTTGTCCACGCTGTTGCACAGTAAGGGAATTTCCGCCACTGAACTGGCGACGCATTTCCTTGACCGCATCGAAGCCTCCGACCTGAACGCATTCCTGCACGTCGACCGTGCGCTGACGCTGGCGCAGGCCGCCGAGGCCGATGCCCGCCTGGCTGCCGGCAATGCGCATCCGCTGACGGGCATCCCCATTGCGCACAAGGACATTTTCGTCACGCGCAACTGGCGCTCCACCGCCGGCTCGAAAATGCTGGCGAACTACGTCAGTCCGTTCGACGCCACCGTCGTCGAGAAACTGCATGCGGCCGGCATGGTCCACCTGGGCAAACTCAATTGCGACGAATTCGCCATGGGTTCGTCCAACGAGAACTCGGCCTTCGGTGCCGTCAGAAACCCGTGGGACCGCACGGCCGTGCCGGGCGGCTCGTCGGGCGGTTCCGCTGCCGCCGTGGCCGCGCGCCTGGCGCCTGCCGTCACCGGCACCGACACGGGCGGCTCGATCCGCCAGCCGGCCTCGTTCTGCGGCATCACCGGCATCAAGCCGACCTACGGCCGCGTGTCGCGCTACGGCATGATCGCGTTCGCGTCGTCGCTGGACCAGGGCGGCCCGATGGCGCAGACCGCCGAGGACTGCGCCCTGCTGCTGTCCGCCATGGCCGGCTACGACGAGCGCGACTCGACCAGCCTGGCACCGGAACAGGGCGGCGTGCACGAGGACTTCACGCGCAACCTGAACGAGCCGCTGACCGGCCTGCGCATCGGCGTGCCGAAGGAATACTTCGGCGAAGGCCTGGCAAGCGACGTCGAGGCGGCCGTGCGCGCGGCGCTGGACCAGTTCGTGAAACTGGGCGCCACGCTCGTCGACATCTCCCTGCCCAATACGGCTCACTCGATTCCGGCCTATTACATGATCGCGCCGGCCGAGGCATCGTCCAACCTGTCGCGCTTCGACGGCGTGCGCTACGGCTTCCGTGCCGAGGGCTACAAGGACCTGCAGGACATGTACAAGAAGACGCGCGCCCAGGGCTTTGGTCCGGAAGTGCAGCGCCGTATCATGGTCGGCACCTACGTGCTGTGCCATGGCTACTACGACGCCTATTACCTGAAGGCCCAGCGCATCCGCCGCAAGATCGCGCAGGATTTCGCGAACGTGCTGACGGGACCAGGCGCGGTCTGCGATGTCATCATGGGACCTGTCGCGCCGACCGTCGCATGGGATCTGGGCTCGAAGGCGGACGATCCGGTGGCGAACTACCTGGCCGACATCTTCACCTTGTCCACCAGCCTGGCGGGCCTGCCCGGCATGTCGGTCCCGTGCGGCTTCGGTGCCGGCGAGAAGAACGGCAAGCGCCCCGTGGGCCTGCAGATCATTGGCAATTACTTCGCCGAGGCGAAGCTGCTGAACGTCGCGCACCAGTTCCAGCAGGCGACCGAATGGCACAAGCAGGCTCCCGCCGGCATCTAAGAACAGAGGAAGAAGACATTATGGAATGGGAAGTCGTCATCGGTCTGGAGAACCACGTGCAGCTCACGACCGGCTCCAAGATTTTCAGCGGTTCGCCAACGACGTTCGGCGCCGAACCGAACACGCAGGCCAGTCCCGTCGACCTGGCGCTGCCGGGCGTGCTGCCTGTGATGAACAAGCAGGCCGTCGATCGCGCCATCCGCTTCGGCCTGGCCGTGGGTGCGAAGATCGCCCCGCGTTCGGTCTTCGCGCGCAAGAACTATTTTTACCCTGACCTGCCGAAGGGCTACCAGATCAGCCAGATGGACGATCCGGTCGTGCAAGGCGGCTCGCTGACGTTCGGCTATGAAAAGGACGGCAAGTTCGTCACCAAGACCGTCAACCTGACGCGCGCGCACCTGGAGGAAGACGCCGGCAAATCGCTGCACGAGGACTACCACGGCATGTCCGGCATCGACCTGAACCGCGCCGGCACGCCGCTGCTGGAAATCGTCTCCGAACCGGAAATCCGCAGCGCACAGGAAGCCGTAGCCTATGCCAAGGCCCTGCACGGTCTCGTGATGTGGCTGGGGGTCTGCGACGGCAATATGCAGGAAGGTTCGTTCCGCTGCGACGTCAACGTCTCGGTCCGCCCGAAGGGTCAGACGGAATTCGGCACCCGCTGCGAAATCAAGAACCTGAACTCGTTCCGCTTCATCGAGGAAGCGGTCAACGTGGAAGTGCGCCGCCAGATCGAACTGATCGAGGAAGGCGGCAAGGTGGTGCAGGCCACGCGCCTGTACGACCCGGATCGCAAGGAAACGCGCGAGATGCGCAGCAAGGAAGATGCGCAGGACTACCGCTACTTCCCCGACCCGGACCTGCCGCCGCTGGCGATTTCGCCTGAGTGGATCGAGCGCGTGAGGGCCGACATGCCGGAACTGCCGGCCGTGATGCGCGAGCGCTTCGTCAACGAGTACAAGCTGCCGGAATACGACTCGCTGGTGCTGACGTCCTCCAAGGCGATGGCAACCTATTTCGAAGCCGTCGTCGCCAAGGCCGGCCTTGACAATGCCAAGGCGGCCGCCAACTGGCTGATGGGCGACGTGTCGTCCACGCTGAACCGCAACGATGTCGACATCGCCGACGCGCCAGTCAAACCGGCGCAGCTGGCGGGCATGCTCAAGCGCATTGCCGACGGCACGATCTCGAACAATGCGGCCAAGAAGGTGTTCGCGTCGATGTGGGAAGCGCAATCGGACGACGAGAACCTGGTGGACGTCATCATCGAGCGCGATGGCCTGAAGCAGATTTCCGACACGGGCGCGCTGGAAGCCATCGTCAACGACGTCATCGCCAACAATGCCAAGTCCGTCGAGCAGTACCGCGCGGGCAAGGAGGCGGCCATCAACGCGCTGATCGGCCAGGCGATGAAGGCATCCAAAGGCAAGGCCAACCCGGCGCAGCTGACGGAGCTGCTCAAGCAGAAGCTGGCGGGTTGATACCTGCCCTCTTCCGAAAGAAGGCGCCGCGGCGCCTTTTTTTACGCGCTTTTACACGCAGCGTGCCCAGGAGCCGGCGAGTGTGACTATTGGGGAGAATTCGGGCCGCCACATGGGAGTATCATGCCGCCCGATGAGACTTTGTTACAAACTGCCGGACCGCCCCATGACTTTTGCCCGACAAGCCCTCCTCCGGGCAGCATTGCTGCTTGCCGCCACCAGCGCCACCGCGGCCGAGCCGCCCGACGTGGGCTTCACGCACAAGGACTGGGAACTGGCTTGCGATAACACCCGCACGTGCCGCGCCGCCGGCTACCACGCCGAAGAGCGCGAGGAAGCGGCGGTGTCCGTCCTGCTGACCCGCAAGGCCGGCCCTGGCCAGCCGGTAACGGCCGAGGTCCAGCTGGGTTCCTACAGCGAAGACGACCGCGCCAGTGCCGCCAAAGCAGGCGTGACGACGATGAAGATCGACACGCGCACGCTCGGCACCGTTCGCATCGATCCGAAGACGCTGACGGGCGCGCTGTCGCGCGAGCAGACGGACGCGCTGATCGACGCGCTGACAAAAACGGGCACGCCGAAATGGTCGAACCGCGGCGGCAGCTGGTCCTTGTCCGGCGCCGGCGCCACCGCCGTGCTGCTGAAAATGGACGAGTTCCAGGGCCGCGTGGGCACGGCCGGTGCACTGGTTCGCAAGGGCACCAAGGCCGAGGACACCGTACTGCCCGCCCTGCCCGCGCCCGTCATCGTGGCCGCGCCGGTAGTCAAGGGCAAGGCCAGCCTGCCGCGCGAGGCCATCAAGCCCCTGTTGGCCGAGTTGCGCAAGGGGTTCGACGACGGCGAATGCGAGGGCCTGGCAGCCGGCGGCAAAACGGAACTGGCGGTAGAGAAGCTGGCACCGGGCAAGCTGCTGGTGTCGACAGGGTGCTGGACGGGCGCCTACAACGGGGGAACCGGGTACTGGGTCATCAATGCGCAGCCGCCCTATGCGCCGGAGCTGGTGACGGACCAGGCGTCGAACTACGCCAACGGGACGATCACGGCCGGACAAAAGGGCCGCGGCCTGGGCGACTGCTGGGCGCGCGAGCAGTGGGTCTGGACCGGCGAACGCTTCGCGCAGACGCTGTCCGAGACGACCGGCATGTGCCGGCTTGTGGCGCCGGGCGGGCCGTGGCATTTGCCGACGTTTGTCAGTGCGGTGCGCCGGGGAAGTAGCGCTGGTTGTTGGGGACGCAGGCTGAAAACCGGGGCCAGTCCCCTGATGACGCCAACAACTGCCTCGGACGCCGTCCCTTACGGGGACAGACCCCAGCGGCAACGGCGGCGGCAGCGTCCTTACGGCTGGATCGTCCCCTCGATAGAATCGTCCAAGGTCACGCCGATCGCGGCGCCGACCATGATCTTGATGCCCGAGACCAGATTGCCGTGCTTGTTGTCCCAGTAGTAGCCGGACGTGGGCGCGACCTTGATGACGTCGATGCGCGGGTCCTTCTCGCCTTCCGTGAACCACGTCTTCAGTTCGGGACTCCACAGTTCGTGGATCTTGGCGGGGTCCTTCGACAACGAGGCGAGACCGTCCAGGTACAGGAAATGCGAATGGGGCGAGCCCTGGAAGTACAGGCGCACGACGGGGCTGGCGGCGATGTCCTCGTCCTTGTGGCTGTCGCTGGCGCTGAGGAACCACAGATTGCCGCCGTCGTCCACCTTCTGCACCGACATCGGCCGCACGCCGTGTGCGGTGACGAAGAAACAGCTCTTGGCCGTGTCGACGATATCCTTGATCTGGCGAACGGCGGGTGCGCCCGACAGGTTGCGGTGATTCTCTTCCGGCTGGTTGCGATTGATCGAATCCATGCTGTGCTCCTTCATTGGCCTGGTTGGCATTGCGATGTGCCGATGGTAGCCAAGACGGGCGCCGCGCACTGTGGGGTGCTTAACCAATCGTTACAACGCGCGGCAATCGCCACAGAACGGCGGGTCAACCCCGCGACAGCAGATGCGCTTCGATCCAGCGGGCGATGTCGGCAAACAGTTCGACACGATTCACCTCATTGAAGTTCTCGTGATAATTGCCCGGCTCCGTGCGGCAGGTCAGCAGGTGCGCCGGCACGGCCGCCAGCAACCGGGTACTCGCCGCCGTGTCGGCCAACCGGTCCTGTCCGGCCAGCACGACGTAGAGCGGATGCGACCAGCCGGCCAGCGACAGGCCGCGCTGCGCCCGCTGTAACGCCTGGCCGAAGCGTATCGTCAGCTCACTGGCGCGCACGCCCCTGGCCTCGTCGCGGTGATGACGCGCGGTGATATCTGGGTCATGCGTCAGCACGTCCGTCAGCGGTGCCAGCGGCACCTTCATCGTTGGTGCCAGCCGTTCCAGCACGGCCCCCATCGCGCGCAGCGGTGCCGCCACGGGGATGGCATTCACATAATATGGCGACGACAGGATGAAACCCTGGACCGCGCCGGGCGGCAGTTGCAGGCCGAGCTTCGTGGCGATCAGCGCCCCCATCGAGTGGCCGATGACGAAGATCGGCAGGCCCGGATGCGCGCTGCGCACCCAGTCGAGAAACAGCGCGGTCTCTTCGAGAAACACGTCGAAATCCGGCACGTCGGCCCGCGGCCCCCCGCCGTGGCCGCACAGGTCGTACGCGACCGTGGCGATGCCGCGCTCGCGGAAGTACAGCGCGGGCGTGACCCAGTCGCCGGCATGCGCCATGCCGCCGTGCAGCGCCAGCAGGACGGCACGCGGTGCGTTGGGCTGCCAGATATGAATGGTGCGGGCGGCGCCGGCGCGCCCGGCAAAGGTGTCGATACGGTCTTCGGAAAACTGCATGGTGGCGTCACTCCGTCGTGACTGCGTGGATGGGAATCGAGGCAGGGCTGCGCCGCTGCGCAAACTGTTGGGCGATGCTGGCGCGGATCGACGTCAGCTTGCGCCCGTCGCGGTACAGCAGGTTGTAGCTTTCGAACGGCACCATCTTGCCGTCCGGCTGGGCGAAGTGGATGCAGGATTTTTTCAGCGCCCGCACGTCCAGCGAATACGCATCCATGAACTGGACGATCAGCACGCGGAACACATTGTCGTAGCGCAGCGTCGACGGCGCGCTGACGAGCGGCAGGCAGCACATCAGCTCCGACAGGCAGTTGGCCTGCGACTCCGGCGAGTGGTTCGTCGAGAACAGCTTGAAGACCTGGTCCCTGACGGCATCGCGCAGCCCTTCGTCGCGCTCGAACACGATCGTGTTGCCGCTGCCTTCGACCAGCGTCTGCGGATCGAGCCAGCGCGTCAGCGGTACCGTGCGCTCGGGCGTCTTGATGGCGTAGGCCATTGCCAGCGTGTCGGGGTTGCAGGGCACCGGCACGACGTCCTGCAAGGTGAACAGATCGCTCTGTTCGGCGATCTTGCGGCGGATTTCCGATACCGTCAGCCGGTGCAGGCGGGGATCGTAGTCCTCGACGCGACCGGCATCCTGGATCGGCTGCAACGTCACGCCGCGCACGCACGGCTGCGTCAGCGCGAAGTCGATGATGGCGCCGATCTCGCCGTCGTTCAGCCCCTTTTTCAATGTCACGACCAGGGTGGTGGACAGGCCGGCCTCGTTCAGATTGTCCAGCGCCTGCCGGCGGATGCGCGACAGGTCCGCGCCGCGCAGTTCGCGGTGCACCTCGGCGCGCAGCGAATCGAACTGCAGGTAGACCTCGATGCCGGGCGCGTAGCTCGCCAGCCGCTGCACGAATGCCCTGTCCTGCGCCAGCACGATGCCGTTGGTATTGACCATGACGTGCTTGATGGGGCGCGCTTTGGCAGCGTCGAGGATGTCCCAGAACTGCGGATGCAGCGTGGGTTCGCCGCCGGACAGCTGCATCACGTCGGCCTCTCCTTCGTTGGCGACGACGGCGTCGAGCATGCGCAGCACCTCGTCGAACGGCTTGTGGCGCTCGCGGTGCGTGCCGCTTTCGGCATAGCATACGGGGCAGTTCAGGTTGCAGTTGTCCGTGATCTCGACCACCGACAGGCACGAGTGCTGCATGTGGTCGGGACACAGGCCGCAGTCGTACGGACAGCCGTATTCCATCTTCGTGTTGAACCGCTGCGGCATTTCCGGGTGCTTGACGAACACCTCGCGGCACAGCCGGTAGTATTCCACGTCGTCGCTGACCAGCACCCGCTCGGTGCCGTGTGCGCCGCACCATTTGTCCATGTACACCTTGTCGTCCTTGAACAGGATCTTGGCTTCGACGGAATGCAGGCAAGTGGAGCAGACGGATGTCGTGGTGTCGTAGAACAGGTAGGGACGGGTTTTGCGGCTCATGGGAATGTCGTGCGCGGCGGCGCCGGTATTGTTGTTTGAAGTCGCCTCAACTGGCGGCAGGAAGGCGATGCGCCCTGCATTGCCCGATCAGCGCTGGCAGGTAACACAGCAGCGCCACGATGCACACGAGCTGGATGCCCGACAGGCCGAAGCCATAATCGTACGGCAGCGGCTTGATGCCGTCGACAAGGAGACGCCACAGCAGATAGCCGGACAGGTACAGCTTGAACGCCAGGCCGCTCTGTCGCGCCAGCGGCCGGCGCCAGTGCCACAGCGCGGCGCCCAGCGCCAGCACGACGAGCATATCGTACAGCTGCGTGGGATGACGCGGCACGCCATCGCCGAAATCCATCCCCCATGGCAGCGCGGTGGCCACGCCGTACGTGCCGTCATGCAGGCCGGCCAGGAAGCAGCCGACGCGGCCCACCACGGTGCCGGCGACAAGCGGCAGGATGAACTGGTCGCCCGTCGAACGCGTGATCCCGGTGAGCTTTTTCGCCACCTCCACGCCGATCAATCCACCCAGCAACCCGCCGACGATGGACTGGCCCGAGGCCAGCACGCGCCAGTCGACAGCGGTACCGGCCCACAGCTGCGGCATTTCGATCCAGAACACGGCCTTGTTGCCGATGGCGGCACCAAGGATGCAGCCGATCACGACGCCGAACGAGCCCCGCTCCAGCATCGCCGGCTGGCCCGCGCGGCGGCGCTGCCAGCGGTACAGCTGCACGCCGATGGCGATACCCAGCCACTCGAACAGCAGGTGCGCCAACTGGGCAGCGCCGGGCGACAGGACGGGTCCCGTCATTGCTCCGGTTCCGGCGGTACCGGCTTCTTTTTCGACCACATCAGCCACAGCACGAAACCGATGATGGCGATACCTCCCAGTGTCAGGAAGATCAGCATCATGCCTTCGCTCGGGTTGCTGTGCGGCCCATTCAGGTCCATTACGCCCATGCAGATGCCGCACACGCCGCCGCCGACCAGCACGCACAGCAGCAAGACCGTCAGAGCAGCCTTGGCAATCAGCACGATGCCGCTGGCCGCGCCGCTCCCCGTTTCGTTATTGTCGTTCCCGGCACTCATCGCCACACCGCTTTCTTGCGCAACCACAGTCGGGAAATCCACCAGCCCAAAAGGAAGACGATGCCGCCGCCGAACGCCATCCAGATCAGCGTCCCCCAGCCCTGCCCGCCGTCGAGGGCGAACAGCGCGCCATACAAGGTATAGAAACCGACGATCAGGATCAGGAACAGCAGCAGTGCCGTCAGCAGCATCCGGCCCAGCACGGGCAGCAAAGGCCGCGTCACCGGGAGATGCTGAGCGTGATGCCCATATTGACCAGCAGCGTCAGGTCGGCAATGGAGAAGTCCAGCGTTTCGCCGGGGGCGGCGGTGACCATGGCGATGCGCAGTTCGGCGGCGATCGGGGGCACATCGAACGTGATGCCGCGCGCCTCGCATTCGTGCAGCCAGGCGCGCAGGTGGCGCAGCAGCGCGTCCGGATTTTCGTCCTGGCCCAGATTGACGGTGAAGCCGGAATCGATGCGCACGCGCCCGTCCGGCCGCGCATCCCCTTTGCGCCAGCTGCTATCCGGTTCGGTAGGCAGGCCGTCGCGTACGTCGTCCAGCGTGTGTTCGTCGCCGTACACTTTCAGCGTTGCGATATTCATGGCGTCTCCACGATCAACATAGTTTCTGTAGTTCCATTTAATCACATCCGGCCCGCCTTGTGCCATTACGCGATGCCGTACTGGCTGCGATACGCTTCCACCGCCGCCTTATGTTCGGCCAGCGCGGGGTCGGCCGCCAGGTAGCCGAACAAGTCGGCCAGACTGCCGATGGAGATGACGGGGATGCCGTAGTTCCGGCTCACTTCCTGCACGGCCGAGAACTCGGACATCTGGCCGTCCTTGCCGCCCCGTTCCATCCGGTCCAGCGCGATCAGCACGGCGCACGGCTCTGCGCCGGCGGCGCGGATCATCTCGACCGATTCGCGCACCGAGGTGCCGGCCGAAATCACGTCGTCGACGATGACGACCTTGCCCTGCAGCTTCGCGCCGACCAGGGTGCCGCCTTCGCCATGATCCTTGGCTTCCTTGCGGTTGTAGGCGAAGGAGACGTTGCGGCCCTTGGCGGCCAGCGCCATCGACGTGGCCGAAGCGAGCGTGATGCCCTTGTACGCGGGGCCGAACAGCATGTCGAATTCGACGCCCGAGTCGAGCAGCGTCTGGGCATAGAAGTCGGCCACGCGGGCCAGCGTGGCGCCGTCATGGAACAGGCCCGCGTTGAAGAAATACGGCGACTTGCGGCCTGCCTTGGTCATGAATTCGCCGAACCTGAGCACCCCCGCCGAGACGGAAAACGCGATAAACTGCTGCCTTAAATTGTTCATATTGCCGGTCCTTGTACGATAAGTGCCGTTATTTTAATCTATGCCAAAAATCATCTCCGCCAACCTGAATGGAATCCGCTCCGCTTCCAAGAAGGGCTTCTTCAACTGGATGGCGACACAGTCGGCCGATTTCATCTGCGTGCAGGAGCTCAAGGCGCAGGCCGCCGACATGACGGAAGAGTTCCTGAACCCGCACGGCTACCACGGCCACTTCCACTACGCGGAAAAGAAGGGCTACTCCGGCACCGGCATCTACAGCAGGCTGGCGCCTGACGCGGTGAAGATCGGTTTCGGCAGTCCCGAGTTCGACGCGGAAGGCCGCTACGTGCGCGCCGACTTCGGCGACCTGACCATCATCTCCGTCTACTGCCCATCCGGCTCGTCGTCGCCGGAACGCCAGGAAGCGAAGTTCCGTTTCATGGAACTGTTCCTGCCGCACCTGGCACAGCTGCGTGCGGAGGGCCGCGAAGTCGTCATCTGCGGCGACTGGAATATCGCGCACAAGGAAATCGATCTGAAAAACTGGAAGGGCAACGTCAAGAATTCCGGCTTCCTGCCGGAAGAACGGGCGTGGCTGACGCGCGTGTTCGATGAAGTGGGCTATGTGGACGTGCACCGCGGCCTGGATCCCCGACCCGAACAGTACACGTGGTGGAGCAACCGCGGCCAGGCTTACGCGAAGAACGTGGGCTGGCGCATCGACTACCACGTCGCCACGCCCGGCATTGCCGGCTGCGCGCAGACGGTAGCCGTCTACAAGGACGAGAAGTTCTCCGATCACGCACCGCTGATCATCGACTACGCCCGCTGAGAACCGGGGAATCCAGTCCCTGAATTACAGACGCCGCCGGCTCTCGAACCAGCGCCACTCATCCGTCAACGGATCGGGAAACCCGATCGCCCGGGCCAGCAGCTTCAGTGGCTGCGACACATCGTCCCCCTTGCATGGCAGCGCCACGGGATAGAACGCATCGTTGACGATGGGGATGCCCAGCGCCGACAGGTGCACGCGCAGCTGGTGCTGGCGCCCGGTGTGCGGCCACAGGCGGTACAGCACGTGCTCGCCGCGCGTCTCGATCACGTCGATGGTCGTCTCGGAATTGGGTTCGCCCGGCGCCTCCTTCATCGTGAAGAACTTGTCGCCTTCGACCATGCGGCTCTTGTAGTGGAACGGGAACTCGCGTCCCGGCAGCGGCCCCGCCAGGGCTTCGTATTCCTTCTGCACGAGGCGCTTCTGGAACAGCGACTGGTAAGCGCCGCGCGAGTTCGCATTGCAGGATAAGACGACGACCCCTGCCGTTTCGCGGTCCAGCCGGTGAATGGGCACGAGATCCTCGATGCCGAGCCGCCGGCGCAGGCGCACCAGCAGCGTCTCTTTCAGGAAGCGTCCCGTCGGGATCGTCGGCAGGAAGTGCGGCTTGTCCGCCACGACGATATGCTCGTCCTGGTACAGGATCGCTTCCTCGAACGGAATTGGTGTTTCCTCTTCCAGCTCGCGGTAATAGAAGATGCGCAGGCCGCGCCGGTACGGCGAGTCGGGCCGCAGCGGCGTGCCCTTCGCATCGACGACGTCGCCCCGGGCCATGCGCTCGCGCCATTGGACTTCCGTCACCGCGGGGTAGTTCGCCACCATGAAGCCGATCAGGTCCTGCCAGTCGCCTTCAGGCAGCCACAGATAGCTGGGCGTGACGCCGTCGCGCATCGGCAACGGCGCCTTTTCCCCCTTCGGTCCGGCCATTACGACTTCGGCAGCGGCGTCGTGCGATAGGCCGGCAGCGCGGCCACGGTCGTGCCGCGCGTGCGCGCGTACACCGGCAGCACCAGCGGCATGCTCTTGTTCATTTCGGCGATACGGGTTTCGCCACTGGGGTGCGTCGACATGAATTCGATCGGCGCGCGCGAATTGACGGCGCCCATCTTCTGCCACAGCGCGATGCCGGCGCGGGGATCGAAACCGGCGCGCGCGGCCAGGTCGATGCCGACAAGGTCCGCTTCCGTTTCCTCGCCGCGCGAGAACTTCAGCACGGCCACCTGGGCCGCCATGCGCCCGCCGAAGTCCGTCAGCTGCGGATCGATGCCGAACAGCGCGGACGCCGCCACGCCACCGATCTTGCCGGCGATGGCGGCCAGTTGCGATTCGCCTTGCCGCTTGCGGGCGTGCTCGCGCAACGCATGGGCGATTTCATGACCCATCACCATGGCCACTTCGTCGTCCGTCATGTTCAGTTTCGTCAGGATGCCCGTGAAGAAGGCGATGCGCCCGCCTGGCATGCAGAACGCGTTGACCTGGTCGGAGGCCAGCAGGTTGACTTCCCAGTTCCAGTTGGCTGCCTCTGCATTCCAGCGGCCAACGTGCGGAATGATGCGCTTGGCAATGGCGCGCAGGCGCTGCACCTGCGGATGGTTCGCCGGCACGAGGGCGTTCTTCTGGCCGGCTTCCTGCAGCAGCTGGTCATACTGCAGCTTTGACTGCTGGTTGACGGCCTGCTCGTCGCTGAGGACGCGCAGGCGCGACAGGCGTGTGACGGGAATGCCGTCAGTGGCCTCTTGCGAACGTGGCGACGGCTGCTGGGCCGACGCCAGTCCTGTGCTGGTTGCCAGCACCAGCAAAGCGATGGCGTGGCGGGTCTTGGTCGTGATCGATTTCATCGTATTGGTCCAAACTGGCGTGATAATTCCGACAATAACTCGCCGGCAGGCGACACGATAGCACAGCTTAGCCGCCGCCCTTTTTCCGCAGCCGGAACACAGCCAGCTCGCCGCGCAGGTTCGGCAGCACGTTGACGATCCTGCCTTCCGCAAGCGCCACGCATTCCATCACTTCCAGTCCCACGTCGGCCGCAAGTTCGCGGAAGTCCTCGATGGTTGCGCAGCGCACGTTGGGCGTGTCGTACCACTGGTACGGCAGCGTCTTCGACACCGGCATCCGTCCGCGCAGCAGCGCGACGCGGTGCGGCCAGTAGGCGAAGTTGGGGAACGAGACGATCGCTTCGCGCCCCACGCGCACGATATCGCGCAGCAGGTTTTCCACGTGCTGCATCATCTGCAGCGACGACAGGCACAGCACCGTGTCGAACGAATTGTCGCCAAAGATGCCGAGGCCCTTTTCGAAATCCTGCTGGATCACGCGCACGCCGCGCTTCGTGCTTGCCAGCACGCGGTCGTCCGCCAGTTCAAGACCGTAGCCGCTGCAGCGCTTGTCCGTCTGCAGGTAGTCCATCATGACGCCGTCGCCGCAGCCCACGTCCAGCACGTGCGCCCCCGGTTGTACCCAGTGGGCGATGAAGGCCAGGTCGGGCCGCGCGGTTTTCAGATCGTCGAACGTCATGCGCCCTTCCCTTCCAGTTCTTTCCATACCAGCTCGTAATAGGCACGCACCAGGTTCATGTAGCGCGCATCGTCCAGCAGGAACGCATCGTGGCCGTGCGGCGCATCGATCTCCGCATACGTCACTTCGCGCCTGTTGCAGAGCAACGCCTGAACGATCTCGCGCGAGCGCTCCGGCGAAAAACGCCAGTCGGTCGTGAACGACGCCAGGAAGAATTTTGCTTTCGTCACGGCCAGCGTTTTCGCCAGGTCGCCGTCATGCACGCGCGCCGGGTCGAAGTAGTCCAGCGCTTTCGTGATCAGCAGGTAGGTGTTGGCGTCGAAGTATTCGGAAAACTTGTCGCCCTGGTAGCGCAGGTACGATTCGATTTCGAAGTCGATGCCGAAGCCGAACTTGTAGTCGCCCCTTTCGGCGCCGTCTTTACCCACCATGTCCCTCAGCTTGCGGCCGAATTTCTCGGCCATGTCGTCATCCGACAGATACGTGATGTGGCCGACCATGCGCGCCACCTTCAGGCCGTTCTTTGGCACCACGCCATGTTCGTAGAAATCGCCGCCGCGGTAGTCCGGGTCGGACAGGATGGCCTGGCGGGCGACGTCGTTGAAGGCGATGTTCTGCGCCGAGAGCTTGGGCGTGGAGGCGATCACCACGCAGTGGCGCAGCCGGTCCGGGAACATGATGCTCCACGCGAGCGCCTGCATGCCGCCCAGCGAACCGCCCATCACGGCGGCGAACTGCGCGATGCCCAGCTGGTCGGCCAGGCGCGCCTGCGCATTGACCCAGTCCTCCACCGTCACGACAGGGAAGGCGGCGCCGTAAGGCTTGCCGGTGGCGGGATTGACGTGCATCGGGCCAGTGGAGCCGAAACACGAGCCCAGGTTGTTGACGCCGATGACGAAGAACTTGTCGGTATCGAGCGGCTTGCCGGGACCGACCATATTGTCCCACCAGCCGACGTTTTTCGGGTCGTCGGCATAGTAGCCGGCCACGTGGTGCGACGCGTTCAGCGCGTGGCACACCAGCACCGCATTGGATTTGTCGGCATTCAGGGTGCCGTATGTTTCATACATCAGGCGGTAGTCGCGCAGCGTGGCGCCGCTCTGCAACCGCAGGGGTTCCGCAAACGCCATCGTTTGCGGAGAGACGATTCCTATCGAGGACATGGGTTGTTGATCACGTTACTGCGGCCCCACGGGCCAGTCGTCGATGTGGCGCCACAATGAAGGCGCCACTGTATGCGGCCAGCCAGGGCGCGGCAGGCCCCCGGTGGTCCGTTAAATCGTCTGCAGGGCCAGCACGGCATCCGCGATGCCATCCGGGTCCATCGAACGAAGTATCTTGCGGGTCAGCGGGACGATCGCGCCCATGTCGCTGTTCAGGATTTCCTGCTTCACGGAGAGCAGTTGCGCGGGATGCATGGAGAACTCGCGCAGGCCCATGCCGAGCAGCAGGCGCGTCAGCTTGACGTCGCCCGCCATCTCGCCACACACGGCAACGTCGATACCGGCCTTCTGGCCGGCGGCTATGGTCATCGAAATCAGTTGCAGGATGGCGGGATGAAGAGGATTGTAAAGGTGTGCCACCTCATAATCAACCCGGTCGATGGCCAGCGTGTACTGAATCAGGTCGTTGGTGCCGATCGACAGGAAGTTCATCTTGCGCACGAACATCGGCAGCGCCAGCGCCGCCGCCGGGATCTCGATCATCGCGCCCACGTCCACGTTCGCGTCGAATTTGACGTTTGCTTCGCGCAGCTGTGCCTTGGCCTGTTCGATCATCGCCAGCGACTGGTCGATCTCGAAAGCATGCGCCAGCATCGGGATCAGGATGCGCACCTTGCCATGAGCGGAGGCACGCAGGATGGCGCGCAGCTGCGTCAGGAACAGCTGCGGTTCGGACAGGCAGTAGCGGATCGCGCGCAGCCCCAGCGCGGGGTTGAGAGCCGTGTGCTCGGTGGGGTCGAGCGGCTTGTCGGCGCCGATATCGAGCGTGCGGATGGTCACGGGACGGCCCTTCATCGCCGCCACGGCACGACGATACTGCTCGAACTGCTCGTCCTCGGACGGCATATCGGCCGCGCGCCCCATGAACAGGAACTCGGAGCGGAACAGGCCGACGCCGTTGGCGCCCGCTTCCAGCGCGGGACCGCAGTCGTCCGGCAGTTCGATATTGGCCAGCAGCGTGATCGGCGTACCGTCTTTTGTGACGGCCGGCGTTTTTTTCAGCTTGCCCAGCTTCTTGCGGGCGCGCTGCGCGGCCAGCTGGCGCTCACGGTACTGTTCCAGCACGAGCGCACTGGGGCTGACGATGACGACACCGGCCTCGCCATCGATGATGACCCAGTCGTCCTGCTCGATCAGCGCGGAGGCCTGCGACACGCCGACGGCGGCCGGTATGTCCAGGCTGCGCGCGACGATGGCCGTGTGCGAGTTCTGGCCGCCCACGTCCGTCACGAAGCCGATGAACGAGCGGTCGCGGAACTTGAGCATGTCGGCCGGCGAGATGTCATGCGCGATGACGACCATCTGCGCCATGAATTCGTCGTCGCCCGGGTTGACGGCATACGGCGCCGCCAGCGGCTCGCTGCCCATCAGGACTTTCAGCACCCGCTCGGCGACCTGCTGGATGTCGGCCTTGCGCTCGCGCAGGTAGGCATCCTCGATCTCGTCGAACTGGGCGGAGAGTTCCTCGATCTGCGTCACCAGCGCCCATTCGGCGTTGTAGTGGCGGCCACGGATGATGTCGAGCGGCGCCTCCGAGATCATCGGGTCCGACAGGATCAGCGCATGCACGTCGATGAATGCGCCCAGCTCCGTGGGCGCATCCTTGGGCAGCTCGTTCCACAACGTTTGCAGCTCACGGTGGACAGCCGCCAGCGCGGTCTGCAGGCGCACCACTTCCGCCTCGACGTGTTCCTCGGCGATCAGGTAGTGCTTGACGTCCAGTGCGGCCGGCGCCAGCAGGTGGGCGCGGCCGATGGCGATGCCGCGCGAGACCGGGATGCCGTGCAGTGTGAACGATGCCATCGATGCTCCTGCTGGGAAGGGGGAACGGCTGCGGTCAAACGGCATTTACTCGCCTTCGCCGAACTTGTCGTTGACGAGCGCGGACAGCGCGGCAATGCAGTCGGCTTCGTCGGCACCGTCGGCCTCCAGGGTGACCTTGGCGCCCTTGCCCGCGGCCAGCATCATGACGCCCATGATGGACTTCGCGTTGATGCGGCGCCCGTTGCGGGACAGCCAGACATCGCTTTTGTACTTGGCGGCCAGCTGGGTGAACTTGGCGGAAGCACGCGCATGCAGCCCCAGTTTGTTGCTAATCTCGAGTTCTTGCTGAATCATGTTTTAGTTTTTTCACTCATTTTGTCAGTGCGCGCCATATTAGAACGACATCTTTAAGATGCGCTTTAAGACTCGCTTATTGCACGCGAATGCGGTTGTCCACCCGGACCGCACCGCTCTGGGCGCCCGCCAGCGCCATTTCCACCACCACATCCAGCGTATCGGTGCGATACGTGATTGCCCGCAGCAGCATCGGCAGGCTGATGCCGGCGATGACTTCCACGTGCCCCGCGTCCGCCAGTTTGTTGCAGCAATTTGCCGGCGTGCCCCCTTTGACGTCGGTAATCACCAGCACACCGGAACCGTCGTCCAGCCGCTTGATCGCCGCCGCCGCCAGCTTCTGCACGTCCAGTAAATCCTGGTCCGCTATCACGTCGATTGCTTCCAGATGCTCGACCTTCCCGCGAAACACGTGCGACACCGCCGCCAGGAATGCTTCTCCCAGCGGTGCATGTGTCATAAGCAAAATTCCTACCATGGTTATCCTTGTCCGCCCGCCGCTTCCAGCGCGTCGATAAACATGGCTGCGACATCGAAGCCGGACTGCTGGGTGATCTCCTGGAAACAGGTCGGACTCGTGACGTTGACCTCGGTGAGGTAATCGCCGATCACATCCAATCCTACCAGCAATAAGCCGCGGGCGGCCAGCACGGGGCCCAGCGCCTCGGCAATCTCCCGGTCGCGCGTCGTCAGCGGTTGCGCAACGCCGATGCCGCCGGCTGCCAGATTGCCGCGAATTTCGCTGCCCTGCGGAATGCGTGCCAGCGAGAACGGGACAGGCTTGCCGCCGATGACAAGGATGCGCTTGTCACCCTTGACGATCTCGGGAATATAGCGCTGCACCATGATGGTGCGCTTGCCGTTGTCCGTCAGCGTCTCGATGATGGAGCCCAGGTTCAGGCCGTCCGCTTTGACGCGGAAGATGCCGGTGCCGCCCATGCCGTCCAGCGGCTTGAGGATGACGTCGCCATGCTCGGCGTGGAAGGCGCGCAGCCGCGCTTCGTCCGACGTCACGAGCGTTGGCGCCGTAAGCTGCGGGAACTGGGCAATGGCCAGCTTTTCGTTGTGGTCGCGGATCGCCTGCGGCTTGTTGAACACCTTGGCGCCCTGCTGTTCGGCCAGCTGCAGCAGGTACGTGCCATAGACATATTCCATGTCGAACGGCGGGTCCTTGCGCTCCAGGATGGCGTCGAACTCGCCCAGCCGCATGTCTTGCGCAGGGCCAGCCGTGTACCAGGCATCCTGGTCGCCCGTCAGCGTGATGCGCTCGACGCGCGCGCTGACGATGCCGTCGCGCAACGCCATGTGGCGCTGCTGGAAGGCATACACCTCGTGGCCGCGTTTGGCGGCCTCGGCCATCATGGCGAAGGTGGAATCCTTGTAGATCTTGAAGCTTGCCAGCGGGTCGGCGAGGAACGCGATTTTCATTGGTGCATCCATTCGAAGTAATGACTGATTTTAGCCGAGTTTCTTCGACGGCATCGCCCGCCGGCCCAGCGTGGCTCAGTACACTTCGGGATTCGGATCCGTACGTTCCATTTCCAGCGATGCCGCCAGCAAGGCCAGCCGCGCCACGACGCCGTACACGTAGAAACGGTTGGGCGCGGCCGTTCCCGGCTTGGCTTTCAGGTCGGGAATGGCGTGCTGCTGGGCAAACGCCAGCGGCACGTATTCGGAGCCGGGACCGTACAGGTTCTGATCGACGCCCCGCTCCGCGTGCACCCGGTAGAAACCGCCGACGACATAGCGGTCGATCATGTAGACGACCGGTTCGGCCACCGATTCCTTGATGCTCTCGAACGTGGGCACGCCTTCCTGGATGTTCAGGTCGGTGACCACCTTGCCGTCTTTCACAACAGACATCTTTTCGCGCTGCGCCGGCGACAGGTCTTTCAGCTCGGCCGCATCGCGGATGGTGATGATGCCTTTGCCGTACGTGCCCGCATCGGGCTTGATGATGACGAACGGTTTTTCCTTGATGCCGTATTCCTTGTATTTCTTGCGGATTTTCGCCAGCACGGCATCGACGTTGCCGGCCAAAACCTCTTGCCCCTCGCCCGTTTGCAGGTCGACTTCGCCGCATTTGGCGTGGAACGGGTTGACCATCCACGGGTCAACACCGATCAGCTTGCCGAACTTCTTCGCCACTTCGTCATAGGCCGTGAAGTGGTTGCTCTTGCGCCGCAGCGCCCAGCCCGCATGCAGCGGCGGCAGCAGGCTCTGCTCATGGATGTTTTGCAGGATGTCCGGAATGCTGGCCGACAGGTCGTTATTTAGCAGGATCGTGCATGGGTCGAAATCCTTCAGCCCGAGGCGACGGCCGTTCGAAGAACGCTCCAGTGGCTCGATGACGAGCATATTGCCGTCCGGCAGAGCCAGTGGCGTGGGCTGCGTGATCTCCGGATTGAGCGTGCCGAGCCGCACGTGCAGGCCCGTCTGGCGGAAGATCTGCGTCAGCCGGGCCACGTTTTCAAGGTAAGTCGGGTGGCGGTTATGGCTTTCCGGAATGACCAGAAGGTTGCGCGCGTCTGGGCAATATTTATCGATGGCAGCCATGGCGGCCTGTACCGACAACGGCAGCATTTCGGTCGCCAGGTGATGGAAGCCGCCCGGGAACAGGTTGGTGTCCACCGGCGCCAGCTTGTAGCCGGCGTTGCGCAGATCGACGGAGCAGTAGAACGGCGGCGTGTGTTCCTGCCACTCCAGCCGGAACCAGCGCTCGATGGCGGGCGTCGCGGCGAGGATTTTTTCTTCGAGGTCGAGCAGCGGTCCGGTCAGGGCCGTGACGAGGTGGGGCACCATGTTACATCCTTGTAGTCGGTCGGGCGAATTGCGAATTCATCAAATCGGGGCGGAACCGACAATTTAAAGGTTCTGAAAGCAAAAAAGCGCCCCGTTGGGGCGCTTTGGGCTGAACCGGACGGTATCAGGAGTGGTAGGCCGATTCGCCGTGGCTCGTGATGTCCAGGCCTTCACGCTCCTGCTCTTCCGGCACGCGCAGCCCGATGACCATGTCAACCAGCTTGTAAGCGATCACCGAAACGATGCCCGACCAGACGATCGTGATGCCGACGGCCGTAGCCTGCGTCATGACCTGGCCGGCAATCGAGAAGTCCGGGGATGCGGCATTCGTCACGTAATCCCAGATACCCTGGCCGCCCAGCGATGGCGCGGCAAATACACCGGTCAGTATCGCGCCAAGAATACCGCCGACGCCGTGCACGCCGAACACGTCCAGCGAGTCGTCCGCGCCCAGCATCCGCTTCAGGCCGTTCACGCCCCACAGGCAGACTATACCAGCGACCAGGCCGATGACCAAGCCGCCCATCGGACCGACGTAACCTGCCGCCGGGGTGATCGCGACGAGGCCGGCAACGGCGCCGGAAGCGGCACCCAGCATCGAAGGCTTGCCCTTGAAAATCCATTCTGCAAAGAGCCACGACACGGCGGCGGACGCGGTCGCCAGCAGCGTATTGATGAACGCCAGCGCGGCCACGTCGCCAGCTTCCAGCGCGGAACCGGCATTGAAGCCGAACCAGCCCACCCACAGCAGCGAAGCGCCGACCATCGTCAACGTCAGCGAGTGCGGCGCCATCGATTCGCGACCGTAGCCGACGCGCTTGCCGATCATGAAGGCGCCGACGATGCCCGCCACGGCGGCGTTGATGTGCACGACTGTGCCGCCGGCGAAGTCCAGCGCGCCTTTTTGCCAGATGAAGCCAGCTTTGGCCGCCTCGGCCGCCAGGGTGTCGGCATTCGTGATTGCGTCCGGGCCCGTCCAGAACCAGACCATGTGGGCGATCGGCAGGTACGAGAACGTGAACCACAGCACGATGAACGCGAGCACGGCGGCGAATTTCGCCCGTTCGGCAAACGCGCCCACGATCAGGGCGCAGGTAATAGCGGCAAACGTTCCCTGGAAGGCGACAAAGATAAACTCGGGAATGACGACGCCCTTGCTGAACGTGGCGGCCACTGCAAAGCCCGTGGCCGGATCGTAGATGCCATTCAGCAGCGCGCGGGCGCCCGAGCCGATGAAGGCGTTGCCTTGGGTGAAGGCGAACGAATAGCCGTACAGGCACCACAGCACGATGATCAGGCTGAAGATCGTAAATACCTGCATCAGCACCGACAGCATGTTCTTGGTACGCACCAGGCCGCCATAGAACAGTGCCAGACCGGGAATCGTCATCAGGATCACGAGCAGCGTGGCAACGAACATCCAGGCTGTGTCACCCTTGTTGGCGACGGCTGCGGGAGCTGCAGGCGCTGGCGCGACCGTCGTGGCAGCGGTCGCGGCCTGTGCGGCCGGTGCGGCAACCGTGGCAGTCGCCGCTGGCGTGGTGGCTGCCGCGTCCTGTGCCCAGGCCGGTACGGCCGTGCCGAGTGCCATCGTTACGGCAATCCCGGCCAGCCATTTTGTTATGGTTTTTTTCATTCAGTTTTCCCCTTAGAGAGCGTCGTTACCGGTTTCGCCGGTACGGATACGGATAACCTGTTCGAGGTTGTACACGAAAATCTTGCCATCGCCGATCTTGCCCGTGCGCGCCGCGCTTTCGATCGCTTCGATGGCCTGCTCGACGATGGCGTCATCCACGGCTGCCTCGATTTTCGTCTTGGGCAGAAAATCGACGACATATTCAGCGCCACGATACAGCTCCGTGTGGCCCTTCTGCCGGCCGAAACCCTTCACTTCAGTCACGGTGATGCCCTGCACGTTAATGGCGGACAGCGCTTCGCGCACTTCGTCCAGCTTGAAGGGCTTGATGATGGCGGTAATCAGTTTCATTGCGGGCCTCGTTCAGAAGGTTTTGGAGACGGTCAGCACCACGCCGGACTTGCCCAGGTTCTTGCCGTTTGGTGCGATATAGCTTTCGGTATTCGTGTCGACGTATGCCAGCGCGACGGTGGCAACGCCGAAGTCTTTGGTGACGCCGACCTTCCAGTCGGTGTAATCGGCGCCGCCGTTATTCCTGACTTTCTGATGGCCCACGTGAAGATTCAGGATGAAACCCTGTGCCAGCTCCTGGTTGACGGAGGCGTCCAGGTATTGGCTGTTCTTGCTGTCGGCGAAACCGAACAGATTGGTCAGCGAGTGGGAATATTTCAGGGTGGCTGGGCCGTAGCCCAGCTGGCCGTACAGTTCGAACGTGTTCGCGCTGGTCGGCAGCGAGTTCGACGGGTAGACGTACCCCAGGCCACCCACGTCATACGAGATGCCGGGCGCGATTTCGCCGCGCTTGCCGGCGTAGACATCCCATTCGATGCTGCCGTCGCCGCCGCCGTCTTTCACCCACTTGATGGTGGAAAGCCAGGTGCCGGCATAAAAACCTGTCGGGTTGTTGACCCAGTCGGCGCCGCCCTGCAGCGCGGGTTTCAGTCGTGTCTGCGAAATCCCGCGGTAACGGTAATCGCTGGTAACGGCCGCATTAAAGCTGATCTCATTGTCCGGTTTCGCCGCAGGCGCCGCGGCGACTTCCTGCGCGCCGGCATGGCCTGCAGCGACGCTTGCGGACAGGATGACAGCCAGTGACAGGTGCTTGCTCGGGTGTTTCATGGCGATTTCCTTTTGAGTGAACTTTTATTGCGGTTTAAAATCCAGGTGATCGTCAAAGCTTCCCCCTTCCTAAGCAGAATGCGTGCCAGCAAATGTTGTTGGATCGATAGCCGTCAGGAGGGTGGAATGCCGACCCTTTCGCACCAAATAATCTCTGGCGCCGCACTACACTGGTGCGGTCGAGACCCCATCACCTGGAGCCCATCGTGGACATGAACAATTTCTTCAACGACCTGCAAAACAAAATCAATCACGTGATCCAGAATTCTCCCGCCAAGGACATCGAGAAGAACGTCAAATCGATGATGACGCAGGGCTTTGCGCGCCTGGATCTCGTCACCCGCGAGGAATTCGACATCCAGGCGCAGGTGCTGGCCAAGACCCGTGCGCGCCTGGAACTGCTGGAAACGCGCCTGGCCGAGCTGGAAGCAAAGATGGCTGCCGAGAAGACGCCGCTGTAAGTCCCGGCCGCCTTTGCGGCCGCGCAAAACCCGGCCTGCGGGACGCTCTAGCATTTGAGGATCGTGTTCGCAGCGGGGTTTCCATGAGTCTGGCCGTCCTGAGGAGTCGCGCGCTGGCGGGCATGGAGGCGCCGCAGGTCAGTGTGGAAATCCACCTCGCCAACGGCCTGCCTGCGTTCAACATCGTCGGGCTGGCCGATACGGAAGTGAAAGAGTCGCGCGAGCGCGTGCGTGCCGCGATCCTGAACGCGGGCTTCGACATGCCGCACCATCGCATTACCGTCAATCTCGCGCCCGCCGATCTGCCCAAGGAATCCGGCCGCTTCGATCTGCCGATTGCCATTGGCATCCTGGCCGCTTCCGGCCAGATTCCCACGCCGCCGCTGTCTCTTTACGAATTCGCCGGTGAACTGTCCCTGACGGGCGAACTGCGCCCCATCCGCGGCGCCCTGGCCATGACCTTTGCGATGCAGCGCGCCAGGGGCCAGCGGCATGCATTCATCCTGCCCCGCGCCAATGCCGACGAAGCGGCGCTGGTGCCGGACGCGGCCATCTACCCCGCCGCCACGCTGCTGGAGGTCTGCAATCACTTTCGTGCTGCCGACGACACGCTCCGGCTGACGCGTCATCGGGCCAGTCTGGCGTCGATCGGGGCGACTTATCCCGACTTCGCGGAAGTGAAGGGCCAGCAGCGTGCCAAGCGGGCGCTGGAGGTCGCCGCGGCCGGCGCGCACAGCCTGCTGTTGGTAGGGCCGCCAGGTGCGGGCAAGACGATGCTGGCATCGCGCTTCGCGGGCATCCTGCCACCGATGACGGACGACGAGGCACTGGAAGCGGCCGCAGTGCAGTCGCTGACGGGCGGGTTTTCTACCCAATGCTGGAAACGTCGTCCCTTCCGCTCGCCCCATCACACGGCCTCGGCTGTGGCGCTGGTGGGCGGCGGCAGCGTGCCTCGCCCTGGGGAGATATCACTGGCCCATTGCGGCGTGCTGTTTCTGGACGAGCTGCCGGAGTTCGACCGGCGCGTACTGGAAGTGCTGCGCGAGCCGCTCGAGTCGGGTCGCGTTACCGTGTCGCGCGCAGCCAGGCAATCGGACTTTCCGGCGCGCTTCCAGCTGATCGCCGCGATGAATCCGTGTCCTTGCGGCTTCCTCGGCCTCCCCGCCGCCCGCTGCCGCTGTACACCGGAAGCTGTCGCACGATACCAGAACCGCATCTCAGGTCCGCTGCTGGATCGCATCGACATGCAGATCGAGGTGGGACCAGTCAGTGCCGAGATGCTGCTGACCGGTGCCGAAGGAGAACCGTCGGGCACCATCGCGCTGCGCGTTGAAGCGGCGCTGGAGCGCCAGATGGTCCGCCAGCAAAAAACCAACCGTCATCTGACGCCACGCGAGATCGACCGCTATTGCCAGCCCGAGCGCGCGGGACAGGAGCTGCTGCACAAGGCGATGCTGCAGTTCCACTGGTCCGCGCGGGCGTACCACCGGGTACTCAGGGTAGCAAGGACGATTGCGGATCTGGCGGACACGGCGGCGATCGCCGAAAAACACGTGGCCGAGGCCATCCAGTTTCGTCGGGCCCTGCACCACGGCTGAGGCCGCATCGCGCGGTGGCGCACGTGCTGCCTGACTGCTACCATCGGAGCATGAAGCCGCCCTTTCGATTACTTGTTATCCCGTTCGCCGCGCTGGCGGTGTGCGCCTGTAGTCCGAAGTTCGACTGGCGCGACTATCGCAGCAATGTCGCGCCGTACGCCGTGCTGTTTCCCAGCAAGCCCGCGTCGCACACGCGCTCTGTCAACCTGGACGGCCAGACAGCATCGATGACGATGGCGGCTACCGATATCGACGGCACGCTGTTCGCTGTCGGCAGCGCCGAGCTGGCGGATGCGGAGAAGGCGCAAATGGCGGTACAAGCCATGAAAACAGCGATGGTGCGCAATATCGGCGCGGCGGCCGCCAAGGAATCGATACGCGATGGTGGATTCGATGTGGAAGCTCACGGCGCCCGTGCCCGTGCACCGGTGACATTGCACGGGCGCTTTCTGGCGCGTGGGAAGCGCGTCTACCAGGTCGTAGTGATCGGACCTGAAAATGCGGTCAGCAAGGAGAATGTCGACACGTTCCTCCGCTCGTTCAGGGTCAACTGAACGTACGTGTGCGTACAATGGATCTCGAGTAGTCGTAATATCGTTAAACCAATAAAACTACAACCAGGAAGCGCCATGTTAATCACGTTCAAATCCAAATCCTCGGCAGGACTGACGATGTACCAGGAGCACGCGCAGCGTATCCTCGATCTGCTGCACAAGAATGCCAGCCGCGGCGTCATCACGGCAGCAGAAGCGGCAAAGGCGGTGGAATTGCTGGAGCAGGAAGTCGCGCTGAGCAAGCTGCACCCCGAAGTCGAAGCGGACCACGCGGCCCACACGCATGCCCATACGCTGCCTGAAGAAGGCGAGACGCCGGAAATCGCCGAACGCAACCACGTCGGCTTCGCCCAGCGTGCTTACCCGTTGCTGGAAATGCTGCGCGCCGCGCGCGACGGTGGGGACGACATCATCTGGGGCGTTTGAGCATTAACGAAAAGTGTCGGGGACTGGCCGCGCGGCAGTCCCGACGCTAACCTCTACGCCTTTCGTCATCCGAACGGCGTCCGGTGAAGGCCTGACTTCACCGAGTCGCAGGCGTGTTCGCAAGCCCGGAATCCAGAGCGGGGCAAAACCTCGCAGCGGCGATCACAGTCGGCACATACTGCTGGAATATGCGCCCCGAATGCGAAAAACCCCGCCAGATCACTGGACGGGATTTCTTTATATAAACAGTCTGGCGATAACCTACTTTCCCACTGATTGCAGGCGACGTTCGCTAGTGGCGAACGTCGCAACGTCCGCCAGTCGCGCGCGGAGCAATCGGCGCAAAGTGCGACGTCGGGCAGTGCCCGGCGGAGCGACGGTTCGGGACGGCGCGCCAAGTCGGCGGCGTGCTGGGAATATGAAGCGGAAATGAAAAAAGCCCACCAGATCACTGGTGGGCTTTTCTCGGTATAACAGCCTGACGATAACCTACTTTCACACTGGTTGCAGCACTATCATCGGCGCAAAGTCGTTTCACGGTCCTGTTCGGGATGGGAAGGGGTGGGACCGACTTGCTATGGTCATCAGGCATGACTTGTACAGAACACAGCTCTCGACAGAGCAGCTGTGTTCTTGAATCTGGAAGAAGTAAAGTTGGGGTAATACTCGTTAAAGCTCACACAGGGTAAATGCTTGCCACAACCGTCAAGGTTATAGGGACAAGCCGTACGGGCAATTAGTATCAGTTAGCTTAATGCATTACTGCACTTCCACACCTGACCTATCAACGTCCTGGTCTCGAACGACCCTTCAAAGAGCTCAAGGCTCTGGGAAATCTCATCTTAAGGCAAGTTTCCCGCTTAGATGCTTTCAGCGGTTATCTCTTCCGAACTTAGCTACCCGGCAATGCCACTGGCGTGACAACCGGTACACCAGAGGTTCGTCCACTCCGGTCCTCTCGTACTAGGAGCAGCCCCCTTCAAATTTCCAACGCCCACGGCAGATAGGGACCAAACTGTCTCACGACGTTTTAAACCCAGCTCACGTACCACTTTAAATGGCGAACAGCCATACCCTTGGGACCGGCTACAGCCCCAGGATGTGATGAGCCGACATCGAGGTGCCAAACTCCCCCGTCGATATGAACTCTTGGGAGGAATCAGCCTGTTATCCCCAGAGTACCTTTTATCCGTTGAGCGATGGCCCTTCCATACAGAACCACCGGATCACTATGTCCTACTTTCGTACCTGCTCGACTTGTCGGTCTCGCAGTTAAGCACGCTTATGCCATTGCACTATTAGCACGATGTCCGACCGTACCTAGCGTACCTTCGAACTCCTCCGTTACACTTTAGGAGGAGACCGCCCCAGTCAAACTGCCTACCATGCACTGTCCCCGATCCGGATCACGGACCAAGGTTAGAACCTCAAACAAACCAGGGTGGTATTTCAAGGTTGGCTCCACGAGAACTGGCGTCCCCGCTTCAAAGCCTCCCACCTATCCTACACAGATTGGTTCAAAGTCCAATGCAAAGCTACAGTAAAGGTTCATGGGGTCTTTCCGTCTAGCCGCGGGTAGATTGCATCATCACAAACACTTCAACTTCGCTGAGTCTCGGGAGGAGACAGTGTGGCCATCGTTACGCCATTCGTGCAGGTCGGAACTTACCCGACAAGGAATTTCGCTACCTTAGGACCGTTATAGTTACGGCCGCCGTTTACTGGGACTTCAATCAAGAGCTTGCACCCCATCATTTAATCTTCCAGCACCGGGCAGGCGTCACACCCTATACGTCCACTTTCGTGTTTGCAGAGTGCTGTGTTTTTATTAAACAGTCGCAGCCACCAGTTTATTGCAACCCTTTCGCCCTATCACAGTAAAGTGACCAAGCTACCGGGGCGTACCTTTTCCCGAAGTTACGGTACCAATTTGCCGAGTTCCTTCTCCCGAGTTCTCTCAAGCGCCTTAGAATACTCATCTCGCCCACCTGTGTCGGTTTGCGGTACGGTCTCGTATGACTGAAGCTTAGAGGCTTTTCTTGGAACCACTTCCGATTGCTTCAGAACCTAAGTTCCTCGTCCCAGTCCCTTGAATTATGTACCCGGATTTGCCTAAGTACCTTCTATGAACCAGAAACTGACTATTCCAACAGTCAGACAACCTTCCGCGATCCGTCCCCCCATCGCATCATACGACGGTGCAGGAATATTAACCTGCTTCCCATCAGCTACGCATCTCTGCCTCGCCTTAGGGGCCGACTCACCCTGCTCCGATGAACGTTGAACAGGAAACCTTGGGCTTACGGCGTGCGGGCTTTTCACCCGCATTATCGCTACTCATGTCAGCATTCGCACTTCTGATACCTCCAGCATCCTTTACAAGACACCTTCGCAGGCTTACAGAACGCTCTCCTACCATATGCTTACGCATATCCGCAGCTTCGGTGACTGGCTTAGCCCCGTTACATCTTCCGCGCAGGACGACTCGATCAGTGAGCTATTACGCTTTCTTTAAATGATGGCTGCTTCTAAGCCAACATCCTGACTGTTTTAGCCTTCCCACTTCGTTTTCCACTTAGCCAATCTTTGGGACCTTAGCTGGCGGTCTGGGTTGTTTCCCTCTTGACACCGGACGTTAGCACCCGATGTCTGTCTCCCAAGCTCGCACTCATCGGTATTCGGAGTTTGCAATGGTTTGGTAAGTCGCGATGACCCCCTAGCCATAACAGTGCTCTACCCCCGATGGTGATACTTGAGGCACTACCTAAATAGTTTTCGGAGAGAACCAGCTATTTCCAAGTTTGTTTAGCCTTTCACCCCTACCCACAGCTCATCCCCTAATTTTTCAACATTAGTGGGTTCGGTCCTCCAGTGCGTGTTACCGCACCTTCAACCTGGCCATGGGTAGATCACTTGGTTTCGGGTCTACACCCAGCAACTAGCGCCCTGTTCGGACTCGATTTCTCTGCGGCTCCCCTATTCGGTTAACCTCGCTACTGAATGTAAGTCGCTGACCCATTATACAAAAGGTACGCCGTCACGGAACAAGTCCGCTCCGACTGTTTGTATGCACACGGTTTCAGGATCTATTTCACTCCCCTCCCGGGGTTCTTTTCGCCTTTCCCTCACGGTACTGGTTCACTATCGGTCGATTACGAGTATTTAGCCTTGGAGGATGGTCCCCCCATCTTCAGACAGGATTTCTCGTGTCCCGCCCTACTTGTCGCATACTTAGTACCACCGGTCTGATTTCGCGTACGGGGCTATCACCCACTATGGCGCCTATTTCCAGAGGCTTCCACTATCAGTCCGACTATCATATGCAGGCTCATCCCATTTCGCTCGCCACTACTTTGGGAATCTCGGTTGATTTATTTTCCTGCAGCTACTTAGATGTTTCAGTTCGCCGCGTTCGCCTCACACACCTATGTATTCAGTGAGTGATACCCTAAAAGGGTGGGTTTCCCCATTCGGAAATCTACGGATCAAAGCTCGTTTGTCAGCTCCCCGTAGCTTATCGCAGACTACTACGTCCTTCATCGCCTGTAATCGCCAAGGCATCCACCATGTGCACTTATTCACTTGTCCCTATAACCTTGACGGCTATCGGTTCAAGCATTTACTACTGTGTTTTTGATGAGCTTTATTACTACCCTGAACGCATGATGTCTCATGCATTCAATAAAACTTTACTTCTTCCAGATTGTTAAAGAACGAAACAGCAGTAGTCTCTTAAAGACTAAACGTAAAAGCGAACAAGTCACGCTTACGTTTAAGCTTTTGGTGGAGGATGACGGGATCGAACCGACGACCCCCTGCTTGCAAAGCAGGTGCTCTCCCAGCTGAGCTAATCCCCCAGGGATTTTCTTGCGCGATACGTGGTGGGTCTGGTTGGGCTCGAACCAACGACCCCCGCGTTATCAACACGGTGCTCTAACCAGCTGAGCTACAGACCCGCAGTGTTGATGCCTTGTATCTTGCGGTGCTACTGTTTCTTCTTCATCCAACAGTCGATAAGTGTGAGCGTTTGATGCACGATCTTGCGATCCGTGCCGACTCTAGAAAGGAGGTGATCCAGCCGCACCTTCCGATACGGCTACCTTGTTACGACTTCACCCCAGTCACGAATCCTACCGTGGTAAGCGCCCTCCTTACGGTTAAGCTACCTACTTCTGGTAAAACCCGCTCCCATGGTGTGACGGGCGGTGTGTACAAGACCCGGGAACGTATTCACCGCGACATGCTGATCCGCGATTACTAGCGATTCCAACTTCATGCAGTCGAGTTGCAGACTACAATCCGGACTACGATACACTTTCTGGGATTAGCTCCCCCTCGCGGGTTGGCGGCCCTCTGTATGTACCATTGTATGACGTGTGAAGCCCTACCCATAAGGGCCATGAGGACTTGACGTCATCCCCACCTTCCTCCGGTTTGTCACCGGCAGTCTCATTAGAGTGCTCTTTCGTAGCAACTAATGACAAGGGTTGCGCTCGTTGCGGGACTTAACCCAACATCTCACGACACGAGCTGACGACAGCCATGCAGCACCTGTGTTACGGTTCTCTTTCGAGCACACCTCGATCTCTCGTGGCTTCCGTACATGTCAAGGGTAGGTAAGGTTTTTCGCGTTGCATCGAATTAATCCACATCATCCACCGCTTGTGCGGGTCCCCGTCAATTCCTTTGAGTTTTAATCTTGCGACCGTACTCCCCAGGCGGTCTACTTCACGCGTTAGCTGCGTTACCAAGTCAATTAAGACCCGACAACTAGTAGACATCGTTTAGGGCGTGGACTACCAGGGTATCTAATCCTGTTTGCTCCCCACGCTTTCGTGCATGAGCGTCAGTCTTGACCCAGGGGGCTGCCTTCGCCATCGGTGTTCCTCCACATCTCTACGCATTTCACTGCTACACGTGGAATTCTACCCCCCTCTGCCAAACTCTAGCCTTGCAGTCTCCATTGCCATTCCCAGGTTAAGCCCGGGGATTTCACAACAGACTTACAAAACCGCCTGCGCACGCTTTACGCCCAGTAATTCCGATTAACGCTTGCACCCTACGTATTACCGCGGCTGCTGGCACGTAGTTAGCCGGTGCTTATTCTTCAGGTACCGTCATTAGATGCAGATATTAGCCGCACCCGTTTCTTCCCTGACAAAAGAGCTTTACAACCCGAAGGCCTTCTTCACTCACGCGGCATTGCTGGATCAGGCTTGCGCCCATTGTCCAAAATTCCCCACTGCTGCCTCCCGTAGGAGTCTGGACCGTGTCTCAGTTCCAGTGTGGCTGGTCGTCCTCTCAGACCAGCTACTGATCGATGCCTTGGTAGGCCTTTACCCTACCAACTAGCTAATCAGATATCGGCCGCTCCAGGAGCACAAGGCCTTGCGGTCCCCTGCTTTCATCCTTAGATCGTATGCGGTATTAGCGTAACTTTCGCTACGTTATCCCCC
This sequence comes from Pseudoduganella plicata, assembly GCF_004421005.1. Classification (NCBI taxonomy): domain Bacteria; kingdom Pseudomonadati; phylum Pseudomonadota; class Betaproteobacteria; order Burkholderiales; family Oxalobacteraceae; genus Pseudoduganella; species Pseudoduganella plicata. The sequence continues at coordinate 4,514,725 of NZ_CP038026.1, read as the reverse complement.
ACTCTTGGGTACGTTCCGATATATTACTCACCCGTTCGCCACTCGTCAGCGGAGCAAGCTCCCTGTTACCGTTCGACTTGCATGTGTAAAGCATGCCGCCAGCGTTCAATCTGAGCCAGGATCAAACTCTTCAGTTTAATCTCTGTTTAACATCCATAAATGGACGTAGTCTTGAATTCCTCCCACTGGGAGAAATTCACTCTCAAGAATCTGACGTTCCTCTTGCGAGGTCACGTTAAATTTCTTGCGAGCGTTTGATGCTATATTTTGAGTATCGGGACCGAAGTCCCGGGCACACTCACATCAAACGCCCACACTTATCGACTGTTGATTGTTAAAGAATTCTGCCCGGAGGCACTTGCTGCGATCCTTTCGGAACCCGACAAATCGTTGTGTTTGTCAGCAGCAGAGAGATGAGATTATGCGGTGTTTCGTGCAGCTCGTCAACTCTCTTTTTTCTTCGTTCAGCGCCGCTCAAGGCACTTTGTTCAGCCCCGCACTGCGGGCCTCACACTGTCGCATCGTTTCGTTTTCACTACTACGCTGCGGCAGGGACAGAACTATAGCAAGGCGGCGAACGCTCCGCAAGAGGGACGGCGAAATATTCGGGGTCGGGTTATATTAGTTGGCAGACCATCCATCCCATCCGCTATCCCTATGTTCCGATTCCACCTGTCTCTCATTACCTCAGCCGTTGCCGCGGCCTTCCCTGTTGCCACATTCGCGGCCGACTCGATTAACGACGTCGTCGTCATCACCGCCAGCCGCATCGAGCATGCAAGCCAGGACGTTCCGGCGGCGATCGATGTCGTCGATGCCGCCCGCATTCGCGAAGGCCAGATGCGCGTTAACGCCTCAGAGTCGCTGGTAGCGGTACCGGGGCTGGTCGTGCAAAACCGCTATAACTACGCGCAGGACCTGCAGATCTCGTCGCGCGGCTTCGGTGCGCGCTCGGCGTTCGGCGTGCGCGGCGTACGCCTCATTGCCGACGGCATACCCGCCACCATGCCGGACGGCCAAGGCCAGGCGGCCACATTCAATCTTGATCGCGCCCAACGCATCGAGGTACTGCGCGGCCCATTCTCCGCGCTATATGGCAATCACTCGGGCGGTGTGGTGCAGTTGTTCACCGAAGACGGCAAAGAGCCCGCTTCGGTGGAGACATCGGTCACGGCGGGCAGCGATGGCGCACGCAAGGTGGACGTCAGCGCACAGGGCCGCGATGGCAAGATGGGCTATGTGCTTGACGCATCCCGGTTCGACACGGATGGCTACCGCGACCACAGCGCCGCACGACGCGACCAGTCATTCGCCAAGATCACCTTCGAACCCGACCAGCGCAGCAAGCTGACCATCGTTGCGAGCGCCTTGCGCCAGAAGGGCAGCGAGGATCCGCTGGGCGTCCAGTGGGCCACTTACCTGCGCGATCCGAGAGCCGGCGAGACGGACCCGAACGATACCGAGACGCCGAAGCGTACCTTCGCCAATCGCTACAACACGCGCAAGAGCATCGACCACCAGCAGGCTGGCGCCAGCTACGACAGGTACTTCGGCGAGAACCGTCTGCACCTGATGGTCTATGGCGGTAACCGGGAAGTCGTGCAATACCAGGCCTTCTCTAAGGCCTTCCAGGCACCGCCGTCGCATTCGGGCGGCGTGATCGATTTCGACCGCGACTTCTACGGCGCGGCGATGAGCTGGCGCGACGTGCGCCGCTTCGACAATGGCGTGCTGCGCACCACCGTCGGCCTGGATTACGACCGTTCCAGCGACGACCGCACCGGCTACGAGAACTTCGTCGGCAACCAGCTTGGCGTGCGCGGCGCATTGCGGCGCGACGAAAACGATGTGGTGTCGAACCTGGATCCCTACGTCCAGAGCGAATGGCAAAGCGGCGCGTGGCGACTGACCGGTGGCCTGCGGCACAGCCGCGTCAAGGTCGACGTGTCGGACCGCTTCCTCGCCAACGGCAACGACAGCGGCGGCATGACGTTCTCGCGCACGACACCCGTCCTGGGCGCCCTGTACAAGCTCACGCCTGCCCTCAGCGTTTATGCCAGCGCCGCACGCGGTTTCGAAACGCCGACACTGAACGAATCGTTCTACTCGGGCACGGGCGGCGGCTTCAATTTCGGCCTGCGGCCCGCCCGCAGCACGCACGTGGAATTGGGAACGAAGGCGCAGCTGAACGAATCCGCGCGCGTGGACGTGGCGCTGTTCCAGGTCCGCACGCGCGACGAACTGGTCGTGGACGCGGCCAGCGGCGGGCGCACCAGCTACCGCAACGCGGGCCGGACGCTGCGCCAGGGAATGGAGGTCTCGTTCGATGCGAACTGGGGCCGCGGCTTTACGGCACGCGTCGCGTTGACGGGACTGCGCGCGATTTACGACGAGGCCTTTGCCAATGTCGCCGAAGGCAACCGCATTCCTGGCGTTGCGCGCGTCACGGCATACGGCGAGCTGGCGTGGAAGGAAGCGGCGGGACGTTATGGCGCGGCCGTCGAAGCCCTGGCCAACGGCCGCGTGTATGCGGAGGACACAAACCGCGAGCAGCCGGCACCTGGGTATGGCGTCGTGAATCTGCGGATGAACGCACAGCAGCCGGTGGGCAACTGGCGCATCCGCGAGTTCGTCCGGCTCAACAACCTGCTGGACAGGACGTACGTCGGCTCGGTGATCGTCGGCGACACGAACAGGCGCTATTATGAAGCGGCGCCGGGGCGCAACTGGCAGGCCGGCTTCAGCGCGCAGTATCTATTCTGAAGTCCCCGCGATCGTGCACAGGCTGCACCGCTCGCCGGCCGTAAACGTGACGGTCACCGGCAGGAACTGCGCGATCACTTCCGCGTTCGTGATCGCGTGCTGCGAGACGTGATCGACGGTATAGCTGCCGCCACCGGCCAGGGCCAGCGGCAGCATCAGCTGGTCGCCCAGGTGCTCGCCGACAGCAGCGCCGGAAACGAGGTAGCGCTGCGCCGCCAGGATGGCCCCGCCCGCCACTGCTTCGGCACGCACGCGCTTCTCGCCCACCGCCGAAAACACCTCGGTGACGTATTCGCTGTCGACCGTCAGCAGCACGACGTTACCGGGCCCCTGGTCGTTTGCCAGCGGATGTGCATGCAGGACGTCATCGTCCCAGTCCAGCTCCTTCCTGACGCAGTCCAGCTCCCGCTGCGCGATCGCCAGCGGCAGCGCGGCCACATACGCTTCCCCTTGCGCTGTGCGCAGCGTGCCCCGTTCGAGCAGATTCAGCGGATGTAATTCCGGACAGGGCCAGACGGCGGCGCACAGCTCCCCGCCGCCGTTGGGATAGAAGCCGAAGCGTTTCAGCTCGAACTCGATTTGCGCGCCCATTGCAGCCAGCAGGCGCAGATAGGCACGTTCGATGAAGTGGGCAGGCGGGGCCTTCGGGTTGTGCGTGCCGCCGCTGATCCGCACCACGGACGGCACGTCCGCATACAGCAGCGCAGGCAGCAGCGTTTGCAGCACGAGCGTCGAGCTGCCGGCAGTGCGGATCGCCAAGTCGTAGACGCCGCCCTTGATACAGCGCGGTGCAAACACCAGCTCCGTCGATCCCACCTCAGCATGACTGACCTCGGCATCGCATACTGCCGCCGCGGCCTTTACGGCCATCAGATGCTGCAGCATCAGGCCAGGCCTGGGGCGGTTGGCGCGGATATGCCGGATCCGGAACGGCTGCCCCGTGATCATCGACAGCGTCAGCGCGGAGCGCAGGATCTGGCCGCCGCCCTCACCCGTGGATCCGTCCAGCTCAATCATCGCGCGTGCCTCTCTACATCAGCCCTTCACACAGACCACCTGCTTAAGTGTATGCACCACTTCCACAAGCTCGCGCTGTGCGTGCATCACCGCGTCGATATCCTTGTACGCCATCGGAATTTCGTCGATGACGCCGTCGTCCTTGCGGCACTCCACGCCGGCCGTCGCCCTGACCTGGTCCGCGCGCGTAAAGCGGCGTTTCGCCTCGGTGCGGCTCATCGTCCGGCCCGCGCCATGGGAACAGCTGGTGAAGCTCTCCTCGTTGCCCTTGCCGCGCACGATATAGCTGCGCGCGCCCATCGAGCCCGGAATGATCCCCAACTCGCCCGTCTTCGCCGAGACGGCGCCCTTGCGCGTTACCAGCACGTCCTGCCCGAAGTGGCGTTCCTTCTGCACGTAGTTGTGATGACAGTTGACGGCTTCCAGGTGCGTCTGGAACGGTTTGCGGATAACGGTGCGCATGGCGGCGATCAGGTTCTGCATCATCACTTCGCGGTTCATCCGCGCGAACTTCTGCGCCCAGCCAACGGCTTCCACGTAATCGTCGTAATGCTGCGTGCCCTCTTTCAGGTACGCCAGGTCGCGGTCCGGCAGGTTGGCGATATGCGTGCGCATGTCCTGCTGCGCCAGTTCGATGTAGTGTGTGCCGATCGCATTGCCCACGCCGCGCGAGCCGGAGTGCAGCATCAGCCAGACGGCATTGTCCTCGTCGAGGCAGACTTCGATGAAGTGGTTGCCCGTGCCGAGCGTGCCGAGGTGCTTGTAGTTGTTCGTGTGGCGCAGCTTCGGCGTCTTCGCGCAGATGACGTCGAATTCTTCCTTCAGCTGCATCCATGCGGCATCCACCGCGGAGGGCGGATTTTGCCAGGAGCCTTCATCGCGGCCCTTGAAACCGCGGGTGCGGGGCGACAGCCCGTGCGGAATGGCTTTTTCGATGGCGCTGCGTAGCGGCCCGAGATTATCGGGGAGGTCATTGGCCGACAGTGTCGTCTTTGCCGCCATCATGCCGCAGCCGATGTCGACGCCGACCGCCGCGGGGATGATGGCGCCCAGCGTCGGGATGACGCTGCCGATGGTCGAGCCCTTGCCCAGATGGACATCCGGCATGACGGCAATATGCTTGTAAATGAACGGCATCTTTGCCGTGTTGGCCAGCTGCTCCCTGGCCGCCGTCTCGACGGGCACACCGTGCGTCCACATCTTGACGGGGTGACCGCCCTTCACTTCCATGGTCTCGTAGTCTGCACTCATGTCGCTCTCCTGTCCGCATTATCTGCGATCCGGCAGGAGGGGCGCACACGATCAGCATTCGTTCCCCCGGTTGCTATCTCCGGCTGGCCCGTTATGGAAAGATCAGCGCTGCGGCAATACGACTACCGTGTCGCCGGTCGTGCCCTTGTCGCCTTTTGCACCGTTGTCGCCGGTGGCGCCGGTGGCGCCCGCGTCACCAGTCGCACCAGTGGCACCGTCGTAGCCGGTGGCACCCGTGCTGCCAGTGTCGCCTTTGGCGCCATCGTAGCCGGCAGCGCCAGTCGCGCCGCTTTGACCTGCAGCGCCAGTGGCGCCAGTGGCGCCGGTGGCAGCCTGGGCACCCGTCGCGCCCGTGGCACCGGTAGCGCCAGGCGCACCGGCAGGACCGGCGACGACTTGTACAACCGGCGGCGGGGTGTCGCGCTGACAAGCCGACAGGGAAATGGTGGAGGCGAGTGCGAGCAAGATGAGTGCATGTTTCATGAAAAATCCTTTTGTGGGCGTACGCCGCTTTGGGCAGAACGGCTCGACGGCGTCGGGCACGCGTTCCGCAGGGCGGGAGTGGCAGGTCGGAGGCGACAGTCGCGTTCGCCGGGTGGGGCTCAGCGGCTGTCAAAGAGTGAAGCCATCATGCACCACCGCATCGATGAGTTCCGTACGGAACCGAACATTAGGAAATTTAACGTGCCGGCCTGGAATCGGCGCGAGAGCCGGCCTGAAGGAGACAGCCGGGCTGGCGAGCGGTACGCACGCCCGGTTAAAGGCGGATGCCGCCGTTACGCCCGTTGCATGCGCTCGCTGACGTCCAGCCCGATGCCACGATAGCCGCAAAAGGCGCTGGCCGCGTCGAATATCGGCTCGCCGCTGATCTGCAGATACTGGAGGCGCCCATTCGGCAAGGTGCGGCTGCAGATGAAATCCAGGAACGGTTGTCTGTTGGCGATCTTATCGTCGAGCGTGGCCCGCTCCTGCATATTCCAGCCTGCTGCCGCCAGTTCTTCCGTCGTTGCGCCGTTGCCGATACCGAGCATTTCCTCGACCGGGCCGGAGAATTGCGTCAGCTTGCCGGTGGCATCCTGCTCCCAGTACCAGTCCGATGACAGTTCCGTGAAGCGCTGGAACCGTGCTTCGCTCTGGCGCAATTCGGCAGTCCGTTCCAGCACCGTCTGTTCGAGCACCCGGTTGTGGTCATCGAGCCGGCGATACAGCAGACGAACCTCCAGCATATTGTAGATACGCGTTTGTACCTCGACAAAATCGAAGGGCTTGCTGACAAAGTCTTTCGCTCCTGCCTTCAACGCCCGCAGCTTGTGTGCCGGCTGGGCAGTGATGACAAGCACCGGCAGATAACTGCCGTGCTCGATCTTCTTCAGCCCTTCCATGACCTCGAAACCATCCATTTCCGGCATCTGCAAGTCGAGCAGGATCAGGTCGAAGCGCTGTTGCTCGTGCAGCGCGAAAACTTCACGCGGAAACTGGGTCGTCGTGATGTTCTTGTAGCCCTCGTTGCGCAACATTTGCTCGAGTAGCGACACGTTCGCTTCCTGGTCATCGACGATCAGAATGGTAGCGTCCAGAATTTCAGCGGGTTCAAGCATTGGGTGGTTCCTTAAAATTTGCGGCAGCAATCCGTTATTGGCCATGTTCAGCCGGCCCTGGCAGGTTACTGTTTGCCATATGCAGCAAGGCGACGTCCAGCGCATCCATGAATTCGTGGATGCGGATCGGCTTGGTAAGGTAACGGAAGAAACCTGCTTCGAGGCCTTTTTCGATGTCCCGCGGGACGGCATTGGCCGACAGCGCCAGCACTGGTATGTGGGCGGTCAGGGGATCGTCCCGCAGGCATTTCAATGCCCCGTAGCCACTGATGCCGGGCAGATTGATATCCATCAGAATCAGGTCGGGCAGGTAGGCGCGCGCCAGTTCGATGCCGAGATGGCCATCGATCGCGGTGATCAGTTTCAGGTCGCCCCGGCGCGCAATCAGCTGCTCGACGAGCGCAAGATTGGCGGGGTTGTCTTCGACATACAGCAACGTCGGCTGGTCCGAAGACGAAGGCGGCCGGCGTTCGATCGAGCCTTCTTCGATGTTGTCGAGTGCGAGAGCAGGCGGTACCGCTGCCGCAAACTCGACCCAGAAAGTCGTCCCGGCGGCCACTTCGCTTTCGACGCCGATCCGGCCCCCCATCAGCTCGACCAGCTGCTTGGTCACGACAAGACCAATGCCCGTTCCTTCTTCGCCACCGTCATGCTGGCCAAGACGGTTGAAGGGCTGGAACAGCTGCGCCAGCTGTGCGGCCGACAGGCCGGCGCCCGTGTCCTTGACGCTGACACGGATGCGCTCATTCGCCCCTGCGCCGCAGTGGACGCTGACGGTGCCGCCGACGCCGTTGTACTTGATCGCATTCGACAGCAGGTTGATCATGACCTGCTTGACCCGGGTGCGGTCGGCATGGACATAAAATAAGTTGTCCAGCTCCGGGAACTCCAAGGCAATCCGGCGTTTTTCGGCCTGGGGCGCGATCATTTCCCGGCAGTCCTGCAGCACGTCGTTGATTGACATCGACTCCTGGGACATCGTCACCTTGCCAGCCTCGATCATGGACAGGTCGAGTATCTCGTTAATCAGGCGCAGCAGATACCAGCCGCCCTTGAGGATCTGGTCGATCGAGCGCTGCTGGACGGGGCCGGGGCCGGCACTTCCGATTCCAGCAGCTGGGCAAAACCAAGGATCGCGTTGAGCGGCGTGCGCAGCTCATGGCTCATGCTCGACAGAAATTCGGATTTCGCACGGTTGGCTTTTTCAGCCGCTTCCCTGGCGAGCTGCAGTTCGATATTGGTCTCTTGCAGGGCGTGCTCGAAATGCTTGCGCTCCGTGACATCGCGCGCCGCCGCAAACACCCCTTGCAACCTGCGCTCGCGGTCGTGAAAGGTAGTGGCATTGAACGACACCACCGTCTTCTGGCCATCGCGGGCCAGCGCCGTCAGTTCGTAATTCGTGACCTTGCTTTCCTGCAGCACGCGCGTGATTGCTTCCTCGGCGCGCTGCGGCTCGGTAAAGCAACTCTGGAACGGTGCGCCGATCAGCTCGGCGCGCGTGCGTCCCGTCAACAGCTCCATCTGGTGATTGACGTCGCTGATCATGCCGCGCGTGTCGGTCGTGATCAGCGGATCGATATTCGATTCGATCAGCGAGCGCGTATAGAAATGCTGGTCGCGCAGCCGTTGGTCCAGAAGAGCCTGTTCGGCTTCGATTTGCTTGCGGGCCGTATTGTCGGTGCCGATCAACAGGAAACCGATGATCTCGTCCGCGGCGCCATGCAAGGCTGTAACCGACACGAGTGCCGGGAAGCGCGTGCCGTCCGCACGGATGCAGGTCAGTTCATAGATATCCTCAATGCCCCGTAACGCCTTGTAGACGAGCGCTTCGAAGCCGGCACGAATTGTCGTATCGAACTCGATACTGAGGAGCCTTGCGCGGTCGATCAATTCTTGCGCGTCCGAAATACTGGCGGGCGTCAACTTGTTGATCATGTCTTCGGGGGCATAGCCGAGCATGCGCTGCGCGCCCACATTGAATACCTGTATGACACCGTCCGCATCGGTAGCGATCGTCGAGAAATTGGCGCTGTTGAAAATCGCGTCCTGCAGGGCGCCCGCTTTCAGCAGCGGGGTGCGCGACGTCGCGGTCGGTTCACGCCGTTGGCGCCTGGCCAGCAACAGCAAGCCAGCCAGGCAACCCGACAGTATCGCCATGCCCAGTTGAAGCTGCCCGGCGAGAGCAATCGAACCAACGAGCAAAGTAACGGCCAACATGGCCGCAAAGCCCATCGCCAACGGTCGTCCAACCAGAAAATGTTTAATGTATTGCATCAGTGCACGCGTCGGGATGGTGGCAGTTGCGCTGTCAGGCAGCCCGCTTGGGCAGATCCCCTGGCTGGCGATGGCGCACGTCCGACAACAGCCGCCCGAATTCCTTCTTGACGACGTCATAGCATTCGCACACGTCCACCTCCAGCCCGGCACGGTCAATGACCGTGATGTGGCCGCGACGATAACTGATGTAGCCACGGCCCTGCAGTCGCCCGGCCGCTTCGGTGACACCTTCCCGGCGCACACCCAGCATATTGGAAATCAGTTCCTGGGTCATCGTCAGTTCGCCAGCCCCCAGCCGGTCGAGCGTCAGCAGCAACCAGCGGCACAGCTGCTGCTCCACGGTATGGTGGCGGTTGCAGACGGCGGTCTGCGCCATCTGGGTGAGCAATGCCTGGGTATAGCGCAACAGCAGGCGCATTACCGGACCGGAGCGGTTGAATTCCTCCATCAGGATCCGTACGGGCAACCGATAGCCATGGCCACCGGTCTGGATCACGGCCCTGCTCGGTGTGGTACCGCCCCCCATGAAGAGAGACACCCCCAACATCCCCTCATTGCCGACGCCGGCGATTTCAGACGAACCGCCGTTCTCCAGCAGGTAATGCAAAGAGATGATCGCCGTTGTCGGGAAGTACACGTATTCCAGCGTAGCGCCGGATTCGCACAGCACGTCGCCTAGCCGTAACGGTACCGACTGAAGGTGTGGGGAAAGGCGATGAAACTCGGTGTCGAGAAGGGCAGCGAGGAGATGGTTCTGGTTTGGGTCGTGCATACAAGGCGTTCGACAGGTTGTCTTGTGGTGATTGGGCGGGCCGAAGGGGGAAGAGTAGCACATTGCAAGTAGCCGCCGGTCAACATATTTCCACTTGACACCAACCGTTGTAACTGTGCGCGGTACCGAACGGAGCTGCAGCGGGCAAACGGTGATAGTGCTGCCTGGAACCATGTTGAGCGAGTGTATTGCCAACGGTTCTGCCGCTGGCACGTCCCGTTGTCGAGCGAATGACACAATATGAAAGCAACTATGAACGTAGTAGAAGTCTTTTCCAGACTGATGTTTCACTCGGCCGGATGGGGCTGGGCACTGACGTCGCCTGCCGCGCAGACAGTGGCCAAAGCCCTGGCTCTGTTGAGCGCATTCGTGCTCAATCTCTGATGACCGGCCTGGCATGAACCCGAACTCGCGTCCGCGCCTGACCATTGCCCTGGGCGCCGTCGCGCTTGGCCTGATGCTGGTTTTTCTGTCCGGGTGCAATGCCCTGCCATCGCTGACGGACCGGACCAGTTCTACAACCGATCCGAATACCGGCGGCACCCGGCTTGCTCTCGCCCATGCCGCAGGGATCATGGCCCATCCGGGCAAGTCCGGTGTGTACGCGCTGTCCGATGGGCGCGATGCTTTTGCCGCGCGCGCACTGCTTGCCCAGGCCGCCGAGCGTACGCTCGATGTCCAGTACTACATCTGGCACGACGACATGACCGGCACGTTACTGTTCGCCGCCCTGCGCCGTGCGGCCGATCGGGGTGTCAGGGTCAGGTTGCTGCTCGATGATAACAATACGACCGGCCTGGATGCCCTGTTGGCGGCCCTGGATGCACATGCGCTGATCGAAGTCCGCCTGTTCAATCCATTCGCTAACCGCGGCACGCGTGCCCTCGGTTACCTCACCGACTTCCATCGTGCCAACCGGCGCATGCACAACAAGTCGTTTACTGCGGATAACCAGGCCACAATCGTTGGCGGCCGCAATGTCGGCGATGCGTATTTTGGTGCGGCCGACGATGTCCTGTTTGCCGACCTCGATGTGATGGCCATCGGCCCCGTCGTCACCGAGGTGTCGAAAGACTTCGACCGATACTGGAACAGCGACTCGTCCTACCCGGCGGCGGGCCTGCTGCCAACCGTGGGCGAAAAGGCACTGGAGGAACTCGAGACGATTGCCCTGAGCATTGAGCAAAGCGCGCGCGCAGAAGCTTATGTCCGTGCCCTGCGTAACGCCACATTTGCCAAAAACTTCGCGGCGGGCAGCTTGAGTTTTGACTGGGCGGTAACGCGCATGATCAGCGACGATCCCGCCAAGGGACTTGGGCTGGCCGAGCCTCGCACCCTTGTTGTCAACAAGCTCAAAAAGCGCATGGGGGAGCCGGTCAAGGAACTGAATCTGGTCTCGCCCTATTTCGTGCCCACGGACGTTGGAACGGATGCACTCGTGGAGCTGGCCCAGGGCGGCGTCAAGGTCAGGGTGCTGACCAACTCACTGGAAGCGACGGACGTCGCCGCGGTGCATGCCGGTTATGCCAGGCACCGCAAGGAGCTGCTCGAAGCCGGCGTATCGCTCTTCGAGCTGCGTCGCCTGAGCCAGAACTCCGCAAAAAAGCGAATGCGGGGCCTGGGCGGCAGTTCGGATTCCAGCCTCCACAGCAAGACCTTCACGGTGGACCGCGCCCGTGTGTTTATCGGCTCCTTCAATTTCGACCCGCGCTCTTCCAGGCTCAATACCGAGATGGGCTTTGTGATCGACAGTCCAGCCTTGGCCGACCGCATTCTTGATGCATTCGACAGGCGGATGCCGACCGAGGCTTACGAAGTTCGGCTGGCGCCTGACGGAGCACTTTACTGGCTGGAGCGCCAGGGAAAAACAGTGGTGCGCCACGACGTCGAGCCGGGCACGAGCCTGGGGGAGCGTGCCGGCGTGTTCTTCATGTCCATGCTGCCGATCGAGTCGCTGCTGTAGGCTGCCATTAATACGTGGTGAGCGCCTTGCCGAACTTGAGCAGCCACAGGCGGCTCGGCCGCTCAGCATCGGCGCCACGCGCAACGCGGATGGTATTGGCGGCGTTGCAGCCGGCGGCACTGCTGGTGACGATCGTGCCATTCGCGTCCACGTTGCACTTGGCGACATCGGCGTCCGCCACGGCCTGGCCGTTCGCGGTGAACACCCTGGTCCTCAGTCCGAAGTCGTTGTCGTTGGCGATCGCCAGGGTGTTGGCGTCGACGATCGTCAGGCCCTCGGCCTTCTCGGCCAGCCAGCCGATCGCGTTCAGGTCCAGGAGCTCCGTTTTCTTCAGCGGTACGACCTTGGCCCAGTCCGCGCCGTTCACGGCGTCACCGGCCATCGAGCTCTTCTCCAGATCGGACGTGTCGGCGTTGAACGAGGTGGTGGAGATGTCGGTGGCGGCACCGATCTCGACGAGCATCAGCTTGTTGAATACTTTGCCTTTCGGACCTGTGCCCTGTTCGATCACGATGAATTTGCCGTTGCCCAGTGCGACCACGTCGCCCAGTTTCGCGTTACCTGTGCGGCCATCCTGATAGTCGGCCGCCCCGATGGGATAGGCAAACATCCTGGTCGTCGTGCCTGCGGACGGATCGAACTCGATCCAGCGCGTAAAGCGCGCGAAGCGTTCGACCTGTTCGTTCTTGCCCGTGACGGCATACGGGGCGCTGCCGTCCGTCAGCGGGCTTTGCAGGAAACCGTGCAGGCGGTCTGTCGCGGTGTCCAGCGTCAGGCCTTCCATGCCACGGTTGGCACGGCGCTTGGCGAAAATTTTCGGCAGGCCTGTGCCGGCGGCGTAGCGGTTCTGCACGATGCCAGTCGATGCGTCCACCTTGACGATGAACGGCCCGTATTCATCGGAGATCCACAACGCGTTGCGTTTCTTGTCCAGCACGACCGCCTCGCTATCGATGCCGTTGGCGTTGAACGCGGCCTTGCCGGCGGGGTCGAAACGCATCGCGTCCAACACCGGGATCTCGGCCGAATTGCCGAGCGAGCCTTCGGGAATCGGCAGGCCGGTGGCGTTGGCCGTCGCCGTCATCCTGATCGGCAAGACGGAGCTGAGCACAGCGCCCTGCTTACCGACGGTGATGATGCCGACCGACGGTGTAAAGGATGGCGCCGGGAAGATCTTGCTGCCGGTGGTGCCTTTGCCGTCCAGCGATGGGACGTTGGGCCCATCGCCGTTAGGACCCCGGTCCGTCAGTCCGTAGAACTCCATGTCGCCATTCGCGTTCATGCCCTTGAACGCGAGCGAAGAGCCGAACGATGGCAGGAACCCTTGTGGGAAGTCCGCCTTCACGCCGGCATTGTTGCCTTCGTATGGAATATGGAATTTGCTGTCGGCCGCGATCTGATAGCGGGTGACGCTGACCTCGACGGCGCCTTGCGTGAACTTCTCGACCGCGGGCGTGTTCAGTTTCGCGGCCAACGTGTCTTCGAAATGCTCGCGCGCCAGCATGCGCCGCTCGGCGTCGACGGTGCGGGTGGCGTACTTGCCGCCGGCAGCCGCCAGCACGGCGGCCAGCGCCGGGTCAAAGGCTGCGGCAGCACCATCGAAGTCGATGCGCTTGTCCGCCAGTGCGGTGCGAACTTCGCCGGCGATGCGGATACCGTTCGAGGGTTCGCCGTCTTCGTCCAGCAGTTGCAGGGCGAGCAGGCGGTTGCCGACTTTGGTGTCGCTGGCGTCCTTGCTGCCGGCCAGCTGCAGCGGCGTCAGGGTCGCCGCGCATGGTGCGCTGCCCAGGTTGATGGCACCGACCGAGAAACTGACCGTCTCGCCGGCCGCGCAAGTGAACCCGCCCGTCGCCGTGGTTGTCGCGCGGGCCGCCGTGCCAGCCACATAGTCCAGTCCTTCCACCGCGCTGTCGAGGAACGTACCGCTGATGCGTGCCGGCGCGGGCGCGATGACGGCCGGGCTGTTATCGCTGCCCCCTCCACAGGCGGTCAACGCGACGGCAAAGGACAGCAGTGAAAGGCGGGGCAGGTTCATGGGCGGATCTCCGGAAGACAAATGGCGGAGTCTACGAGGGCGGCGTGACGGGGTGATGACAAGCAGCCAACCTTCGCCAGTGAATATGGGGCACCGATGGCGGGAAAAATCGGTGCCTGCCGATAACCTACTTTCACACTGGTTGCAGCAGCGACGTCCGCCAGTGGCGGGCGGAGCAATCGGCGCAAAGTGCGACGTCGGGCAGTGCCCGGCGGAGCGACGGTTCGGGACGGTGCGCCGAGTCGGCGGCGTGATGGAACATGAAGCGGAAATGAAAAAAGCCCACCAGATAACTGGTGGGCTTTTCCCGGTATAACAACCTGACGATAACCTACTTTCACACTGGTTGCAGCAGCGACGTCCGCCAGTGGCGGGCGGAGCAATCGGCGCAAAGTGCGACGTCGGGCAGTGCCCGGCGGAGCGACGGTTCGGGACGGTGCGCCAAGTCGGCGGCGTGATGGGAATATGAAGCAGAAATGAAAAAAGCCCACCAGATCACTGGTGGGCTTTTCCCGGTATAACAGCCTGACGATAACCTACTTTCACACTGGTTGCAGCACTATCATCGGCGCAAAGTCGTTTCACGGTCCTGTTCGGGATGGGAAGGGGTGGGACCGACTTGCTATGGTCATCAGGCATGACTTGTACACGCTGTCGTTCCCTGTTGGGCAACGGCAGCGCTTAATCTGGAAGAAGTAAAGTTGGGGTAATACTCGTTAAAGCTCACACAGGTAAATGCTTGCCACAACCGTCAAGGTTATAGGGACAAGCCGTACGGGCAATTAGTATCAGTTAGCTTAATGCATTACTGCACTTCCACACCTGACCTATCAACGTCCTGGTCTCGAACGACCCTTCAAAGAGCTCAAGGCTCTGGGAAATCTCATCTTAAGGCAAGTTTCCCGCTTAGATGCTTTCAGCGGTTATCTCTTCCGAACTTAGCTACCCGGCAATGCCACTGGCGTGACAACCGGTACACCAGAGGTTCGTCCACTCCGGTCCTCTCGTACTAGGAGCAGCCCCCTTCAAATTTCCAACGCCCACGGCAGATAGGGACCAAACTGTCTCACGACGTTTTAAACCCAGCTCACGTACCACTTTAAATGGCGAACAGCCATACCCTTGGGACCGGCTACAGCCCCAGGATGTGATGAGCCGACATCGAGGTGCCAAACTCCCCCGTCGATATGAACTCTTGGGAGGAATCAGCCTGTTATCCCCAGAGTACCTTTTATCCGTTGAGCGATGGCCCTTCCATACAGAACCACCGGATCACTATGTCCTACTTTCGTACCTGCTCGACTTGTCGGTCTCGCAGTTAAGCACGCTTATGCCATTGCACTATTAGCACGATGTCCGACCGTACCTAGCGTACCTTCGAACTCCTCCGTTACACTTTAGGAGGAGACCGCCCCAGTCAAACTGCCTACCATGCACTGTCCCCGATCCGGATCACGGACCAAGGTTAGAACCTCAAACAAACCAGGGTGGTATTTCAAGGTTGGCTCCACGAGAACTGGCGTCCCCGCTTCAAAGCCTCCCACCTATCCTACACAGATTGGTTCAAAGTCCAATGCAAAGCTACAGTAAAGGTTCATGGGGTCTTTCCGTCTAGCCGCGGGTAGATTGCATCATCACAAACACTTCAACTTCGCTGAGTCTCGGGAGGAGACAGTGTGGCCATCGTTACGCCATTCGTGCAGGTCGGAACTTACCCGACAAGGAATTTCGCTACCTTAGGACCGTTATAGTTACGGCCGCCGTTTACTGGGACTTCAATCAAGAGCTTGCACCCCATCATTTAATCTTCCAGCACCGGGCAGGCGTCACACCCTATACGTCCACTTTCGTGTTTGCAGAGTGCTGTGTTTTTATTAAACAGTCGCAGCCACCAGTTTATTGCAACCCGTTCACCCTTCCACAGTAAAGTGGTCAAGCTACAAGGGCGTACCTTTTCCCGAAGTTACGGTACCAATTTGCCGAGTTCCTTCTCCCGAGTTCTCTCAAGCGCCTTAGAATACTCATCTCGCCCACCTGTGTCGGTTTGCGGTACGGTCTCGTATGACTGAAGCTTAGAGGCTTTTCTTGGAACCACTTCCGATTGCTTCAGAACCTAAGTTCCTCGTCCCAGTCCCTTGAATTACGTGCCCGGATTTGCCTAAGCACCTTCTATGAACCAGAAACTGACTATTCCAACAGTCAGACAACCTTCCGCGATCCGTCCCCCCATCGCATCATACGACGGTGCAGGAATATTAACCTGCTTCCCATCAGCTACGCATCTCTGCCTCGCCTTAGGGGCCGACTCACCCTGCTCCGATGAACGTTGAACAGGAAACCTTGGGCTTACGGCGTGCGGGCTTTTCACCCGCATTATCGCTACTCATGTCAGCATTCGCACTTCTGATACCTCCAGCATCCTTTACAAGACACCTTCGCAGGCTTACAGAACGCTCTCCTACCATATGCTTACGCATATCCGCAGCTTCGGTGACTGGCTTAGCCCCGTTACATCTTCCGCGCAGGACGACTCGATCAGTGAGCTATTACGCTTTCTTTAAATGATGGCTGCTTCTAAGCCAACATCCTGACTGTTTTAGCCTTCCCACTTCGTTTTCCACTTAGCCAATCTTTGGGACCTTAGCTGGCGGTCTGGGTTGTTTCCCTCTTGACACCGGACGTTAGCACCCGATGTCTGTCTCCCAAGCTCGCACTCATCGGTATTCGGAGTTTGCAATGGTTTGGTAAGTCGCGATGACCCCCTAGCCATAACAGTGCTCTACCCCCGATGGTGATACTTGAGGCACTACCTAAATAGTTTTCGGAGAGAACCAGCTATTTCCAAGTTTGTTTAGCCTTTCACCCCTACCCACAGCTCATCCCCTAATTTTTCAACATTAGTGGGTTCGGTCCTCCAGTGCGTGTTACCGCACCTTCAACCTGGCCATGGGTAGATCACTTGGTTTCGGGTCTACACCCAGCAACTAGCGCCCTGTTCGGACTCGATTTCTCTGCGGCTCCCCTATTCGGTTAACCTCGCTACTGAATGTAAGTCGCTGACCCATTATACAAAAGGTACGCCGTCACGGAACAAGTCCGCTCCGACTGTTTGTATGCACACGGTTTCAGGATCTATTTCACTCCCCTCCCGGGGTTCTTTTCGCCTTTCCCTCACGGTACTGGTTCACTATCGGTCGATTACGAGTATTTAGCCTTGGAGGATGGTCCCCCCATCTTCAGACAGGATTTCTCGTGTCCCGCCCTACTTGTCGCATACTTAGTACCACCGGTCTGATTTCGCGTACGGGGCTATCACCCACTATGGCGCCTATTTCCAGAGGCTTCCACTATCAGTCCGACTATCATATGCAGGCTCATCCCATTTCGCTCGCCACTACTTTGGGAATCTCGGTTGATTTATTTTCCTGCAGCTACTTAGATGTTTCAGTTCGCCGCGTTCGCCTCACACACCTATGTATTCAGTGAGTGATACCCTAAAAGGGTGGGTTTCCCCATTCGGAAATCTACGGATCAAAGCTCGTTTGTCAGCTCCCCGTAGCTTATCGCAGACTACTACGTCCTTCATCGCCTGTAATCGCCAAGGCATCCACCATGTGCACTTATTCACTTGTCCCTATAACCTTGACGGCTATCGGTTCAAGCATTTACTACTGTGTTTTGATGAGCTTTATTACTACCCTGAACACATGATGTCTCATGCATTCAATAAAACTTTACTTCTTCCAGATTGTTAAAGAACGAAACAGCAGTGATCTCTAAAAGATCAAACGAAAGTATCTTGATTACTTGCGTTTGGACTTTCAACAGAAGCGATGGTGGAGGATGACGGGATCGAACCGACGACCCCCTGCTTGCAAAGCAGGTGCTCTCCCAGCTGAGCTAATCCCCCGGATGAATCCTGGTGGGTCTGGTTGGGCTCGAACCAACGACCCCCGCGTTATCAACACGGTGCTCTAACCAGCTGAGCTACAGACCCGCGCTTGTTGCTGTTTCTCTAACAACAGTCGATAAGTGTGAGCGTTTGATGCACGATCATTGCTGATCCGTGCCGACTCTAGAAAGGAGGTGATCCAGCCGCACCTTCCGATACGGCTACCTTGTTACGACTTCACCCCAGTCACGAATCCTACCGTGGTAAGCGCCCTCCTTGCGGTTAAGCTACCTACTTCTGGTAAAACCCGCTCCCATGGTGTGACGGGCGGTGTGTACAAGACCCGGGAACGTATTCACCGCGACATGCTGATCCGCGATTACTAGCGATTCCAACTTCATGCAGTCGAGTTGCAGACTACAATCCGGACTACGATACACTTTCTGGGATTAGCTCCCCCTCGCGGGTTGGCGGCCCTCTGTATGTACCATTGTATGACGTGTGAAGCCCTACCCATAAGGGCCATGAGGACTTGACGTCATCCCCACCTTCCTCCGGTTTGTCACCGGCAGTCTCATTAGAGTGCTCTTTCGTAGCAACTAATGACAAGGGTTGCGCTCGTTGCGGGACTTAACCCAACATCTCACGACACGAGCTGACGACAGCCATGCAGCACCTGTGTTACGGTTCTCTTTCGAGCACACCTCGATCTCTCGTGGCTTCCGTACATGTCAAGGGTAGGTAAGGTTTTTCGCGTTGCATCGAATTAATCCACATCATCCACCGCTTGTGCGGGTCCCCGTCAATTCCTTTGAGTTTTAATCTTGCGACCGTACTCCCCAGGCGGTCTACTTCACGCGTTAGCTGCGTTACCAAGTCAATTAAGACCCGACAACTAGTAGACATCGTTTAGGGCGTGGACTACCAGGGTATCTAATCCTGTTTGCTCCCCACGCTTTCGTGCATGAGCGTCAGTCTTGACCCAGGGGGCTGCCTTCGCCATCGGTGTTCCTCCACATCTCTACGCATTTCACTGCTACACGTGGAATTCTACCCCCCTCTGCCAAACTCTAGCCTTGCAGTCTCCATTGCCATTCCCAGGTTAAGCCCGGGGATTTCACAACAGACTTACAAAACCGCCTGCGCACGCTTTACGCCCAGTAATTCCGATTAACGCTTGCACCCTACGTATTACCGCGGCTGCTGGCACGTAGTTAGCCGGTGCTTATTCTTCAGGTACCGTCATTAGATGCAGATATTAGCCGCACCCGTTTCTTCCCTGACAAAAGAGCTTTACAACCCGAAGGCCTTCTTCACTCACGCGGCATTGCTGGATCAGGCTTGCGCCCATTGTCCAAAATTCCCCACTGCTGCCTCCCGTAGGAGTCTGGACCGTGTCTCAGTTCCAGTGTGGCTGGTCGTCCTCTCAGACCAGCTACTGATCGATGCCTTGGTAGGCCTTTACCCTACCAACTAGCTAATCAGATATCGGCCGCTCCAGGAGCACAAGGCCTTGCGGTCCCCTGCTTTCATCCTTGGATCGTATGCGGTATTAGCGTAACTTTCGCTACGTTATCCCCCACTCTTGGGTACGTTCCGATATATTACTCACCCGTTCGCCACTCGTCAGCGGAGCAAGCTCCCTGTTACCGTTCGACTTGCATGTGTAAAGCATGCCGCCAGCGTTCAATCTGAGCCAGGATCAAACTCTTCAGTTTAATCTCTGTTTAACATCCATAAATGGACGTAGTCTTGAATTCCTCCCACTGGGAGAAATTCACTCTCAAGAATCTGACGTTCCTCTTGCGAGGTCACGTTAAATTTCTTGCGAGCGCTTGATGCTATATTTTGAGTATCGGGACCGAAGTCCCGGGCACACTCACATCAAACGCCCACACTTATCGACTGTTGATTGTTAAAGAATTCTGCCCGGAGGCGCTTGCTGCGATCCTTTCGGAACCCGACAAATCGTTGTGTTTGTCAGCAGCAGAGAGATGAGATTATGCGGTGTTTCGTGCAGCTCGTCAACTCTCTTTTTTCTTCGTTCAGCGCCGCTCAAGGCACTTTGTTCAGCCCCGCACTGCGGGGCTTCACACTGTCGCATCGTTTCGTTTTCACGTCTGCGTTGCGGCAGGGACAGAATCATATCGAACCCTGCGCAGTCGCGCAAGCCCCTTCGTGTTAAAAACGTAGATGGCACCGACGACGACGCAGGCCACCCAAGCCGACCACAGCGTATGCGTCAAAAAGTGTGCCCCACGCAGTTGCTGCAACCAGCCAACCGCAAGCCCCAGCATCAGCATCGTTCCCGCGACGAATATCGCCGTACGGCGGCGTTGCGGCCACCAGAATGCGGCGATGGAAATCAGCCATAACGCACTCGACGCGTGACCGGCAGGCATGCAATGCCCTGCCTCGATCCCCGCCGGCATCCATTCCAGCAGGCGGACATAAGGTTGGGTGCCGCCATAGCGCTGCAGATCCCAGGGGCAGTGCGAAACGCTGGCATGCTTCATCAAACCGATAACGGACGGGACCAGCACGGCGGACATGGCAACCACGCGCATACCGGTACGGCGCGATGCAGTCCAGCTGCGACAGGGCCGCCAAGCGTCCCATAGCGTCAGCAGGACCGCAGTTGCTCCCAGCAAGGACAGTACCGTTTTCAACATCACATGGTTGAACTGCTCGGCAATCCACGCGTGCTGCATGGGAAAGCTGTGCGTTGCGGCATCGTATGCCGCATCCGCCAGCGCAAGGTCGATATCGGTATTGCTACCGATCCAGAGAATCAGGAGTGCGGACAGCACCATCGCGCCGGCCGCACGCCAGAACTGGCGCGCACCGGAAACAGCTATCGAGTCAGATTCCACGGGCGCAGGCGTGAGTGATGTCCAGCTTGGGGTTATAGACAGCGGTACTTACATCGAGCAGACCCAGTACGGAATGAAACACGTTATCGTGCGAGAACGCCTGCGTGCTGCGCGCCGCCAGGCACTGCTGGTCGATATCGGAGCGCTGCCGGTACCCATCGGACAGCCAGAGCATCATCGGCACCGTGCGCTGCTCCGCCGGCGAGATAATGTACGGCGCGCCGTGCAGATACATATTCTTCTCGCCGAGCGATTCACCGTGATCGGAGAAATACAACATCGCCGTGTCCACGCTCCCGTCCGCCGCGCTTGCGCGCAGGATGTCCAGCGTCTTGCTGAGGAAGTAATCCGTGTACAGAATCGTATTATCGTAGCCGTTGACGATCGATTCACGTGAGCACTGCTCCAGCTCGTTTGTCTGGCATACCGGGCCAAATTTGCCGAACGCCGCCGGATAGCGTTTCCAGTAGGCGGGCCCATGGCTGCCTTTCTGGTGCAGTACGATGACGAGATCCTTCCGCGGATTGCGAATCAAGTCCGGCAGGCCGCGCAGCAGCCGCTCGTCATAGCACTCTTCATCATTGCACAGCGGGTCGCCCGGCACAGGGTGGGATACGTCTTCATACCTGATGCGATCGCAAACACCCTTGCAGCCGGAATTATTGTCCCGCCACAGCACGTCGAACCCGGCGTGATGCAGCACATCCAGCAATCCTTCCTGGCGCAGCGCTTTATCGGCAGAATAATCGTCCCGGGTCTGGCCGGAGAACACGCATGGCACGGATACAGCCGTCGCGGTGCCACAGGAGCTCACATTGCGGAAGTTAATCAGCCCCTGCTGGCCCGACATCAGCGGATTGGTCGTCCTGGTATAGCCATTCAGCGAAAAATTCATCGCCCGCGCCGTCTCGCCGACAACAATCACCGTGACTGTACGCTTGCCCTGCCCGGCTAGCGCGGCCCATTTGGGCCCATGCGCCGCATCCGTCCCCAGCGGCGCAATCACGAGTGGCGCTGCCCATTTGCGCTTCAGATAACCGTGCGTCGCCTGGAACATGTTCGTGGGCGTCAGCAGGAACCGCAATTCGCGGTGCTCGCGCACGGCCGGCGCCAGCACCTTGAACATCAAGAGCAGCAGGCCGGCGCCGGCAATCAGCGACACTACGACGGTTGCGGCCTTCAACAGCAAATCGCGTCGGATCGGCCGGAACACCAGCGGCAGGCGCCAGACCAGCAGCGACGGCAATACCCCCAGCAAGGTCACCGTTTCCAGCATCTTCCAGCTAAGCAGCTCGTGCGCTTCCTTCGGATCCGTTTCGAGTACGTTCTGCACCATCGAGGCATCGATGACGACGCCGTATTCGTTCATGAAATAGCTTGCCGCGGAAGCGCCCAGGAACAGCACCGCCAGCAGCGGCTTGATGACAAAACGGAAATTGAACAGCGTGAGGATGGCATTGAACAGCAGTACCAGCATGAGGAACGCACCGAGATACATCGGCACGTTGCCGGCATGGACGCCGCCCGTGGCCGACGCAAACGTCTTCCAGAAACTGGCGTTGTAGGCCAATACGAGAAAAGCGGACGCGCCCAGCGTCAACATTGGGCCGCTGACGCGCGGCAGGGAAACAGGTTTCAAGGTACGGGCTCCGAAGGACAGGTATCGAAGATAGCCGCCGTCGGGTAAACGCCACGTCAAGCACCGGTTAAGTGCTCGTTAATTCTTCCGGAAAGTGAATTTCAAAGCGTGTGCCAGCCGCCCGTTCGCGCAACGCCAGCGTGGCGCCAAGGTGTGCGCAGATCCGTTGTACCAGTCCGAGACCCAGGCCGGTGCCGGACGAACCGCGCGCATCCGCCGGAATCGGTTCGTTGTTCAGGCGTGCCCGCGCCGCCGCCGGCAGGCCGGGCCCGGTGTCCTCGACGATCACCGCGCGGCCCGACAGACTGACCTCCACGGTGCCCCGTTCCGTGTACTGACAGGCGTTGCGCACCAGGTTGCCGATAGCGGCCAGCACCAGCTCACGCACGCCGTGAATGGTGAAATCGTCCCCGCCCGTGTAAGTCAGCGCCAGCGGCCGGCCAACGACCAGCGGCTGGTACCTGGCCACTTCAGCGCGGGCCAGCGCCGCCGCCGACATCCCCGCCCACTCCAGCTGGTCGGGCGCGCGCGCGAGGCGCAGCAGCATGCTGGTCACGTCCGTCGCTTCGCGCGCGGCGCGGTAGATCCGTTCGGCCGGCGCGTACAGCGCCGGCTCGCGCTCGGTCTGCGCCATCAGCACCTCGGCGGCGCCCGCGATCACCGTCAGCGGCGTGCGCAACTCGTGGCTGACGTCCCCCGTGAAAAAGCGCTCGCGATCGAGGAATTGCCGCAGTTCGCCCGTATGGCCGGCGATGGTGCGCGACAGCAGCCCCAGTTCATCCGCACGCTCTCCCATCGGCAGCCGCGACGCGCGCCGGTCCACCGCCTGGGCCAGTTCGACGATCGGGTTGACGACGCGATTGCCCACGTAGCGGCCCAGCATCAGCGAGCAGCCCAGGAAGCCCAGGAACGCCACGCCGAACATGGAATACACGACCAGTTCGATCTGCTCGTAATCGCTGTCATGATCGACCACGACGAATTCGCCCAGACCATCGTGTCCTTTCAATACGTGCAGATCGACCCCATCCACCTCGATTTCCTGGACCCCGTCCGGCAGGCCGCGCAGCGAGCGGGGAATGCCCGCGCCATGGTGGAAGCTGATCCCGGCCGGCATCTCGACGGGCAGCTTGCCTGCATAACGGGGACTTGCCCACGACGCAACCTCCTCCAGCCGCTCGTCGACCAGGCGCACTTCGATCCCTTCCACCGCCACGGCGGCGATGATGGCGAAAAACAGCGTCGACGCGGCGGCAAACTTCAGGTAGGCGACGGTGATCTGCCGCCGCATCGATTCAGGTTTGCTCATCGGACGTCACCAGCTTGTAGCCGATGCCGGAAATCGTGCGCAGCATCGCGAAGGGATACGGTTTGTCGAGCGCCTGCCGCAGCGCATGGATATGCACACGCAACGCATCGCTGTCCGGCGGGTTGTCGCCCCACACCTCATGCGCCACCGTGTCGCGCGACACCACTTTAGGCGCTTCCTTCATCAGCAGTTTCAGAATCGTGTAGCCGGTTTTCGTCAGCGCCAGCGGCCGGCCGGCGCGCCGCGCCTCGAATGTCTCCGTATCGAACGACAGTTCGCCCACCGTCAGCACGGCGCTGCCGCCGTGCGAGCCGCGCGCGCGGCGCACCAGCGCGCGCAGACGCACTTCCAGTTCGACCAGCGAGAACGGCTTGACCAGGTAGTCGTCCGCGCCGCTGTCGAAGCCCGCCACCTTGTCCTGCAGCGTGTCGCGCGCCGTCAGCATCAGCACCGGCGTGGCCTTGCGCAGCTCACCGCGCAGTTTCTGGCACAGTTCCAGCCCGTTCAGGCCAGGGAGCATGACGTCGAGTACCACGGCGTCGTACTCGTGCTGGGCGGCCAGCGCCAGCCCGCCATAGCCGTTACCGGCGAAATCGAGCACGTAGCCTTTCGGTTCCAGGAAACCATACAGGTTGGCGACGATGTCGGGATTGTCTTCGATGATGAGCAGGCGCATGCGCCATTATAATTCCGGTCTTCCGATCACGCCTGCCACGCCACCGCCATGACGCTTCCAGCCATCGTCTCCCCCTTTCAGCCCGACCTCGCCGACCGTCTGGCGAGCGCCATCGACAACAAGACCAAGCCGCTGGGCAGCCTGGGAATGCTGGAAGCGCTGGCGCGGCAGATCGGCATGATCCATGGGACCACCACCCCGGCGCTGGCAGCCCCCGCCCTGCTCGTCTTCGCGGCCGACCACGGCATCGTGGCCGAAGGCGTATCGGCCTATCCGCAGGACGTGACATGGCAGATGGTCGAAAACTTCCTGGCCGGCGGGGCCGCGATCAATGTCTTCGCCGCGCATAACGGGTGCGCGCTGCAGGTCGTCGATGCCGGCGTCGCCCATGAGTTCGGGCCGCGTGCGGGACTGGTCGACCGCAAGGTGGCCCCGGGCACGCGCAATTTCGCGCACGAACCGGCGATGACGTCCGGCCAGTGCGCGCGGGCGCTGGAGCACGGAATGGCACTGGTGGACGCCTTGCCCGGCAATGTGATCGGCTTCGGCGAGATGGGCATCGGGAACACGACAGCCGCCGCGGCGCTGATGCACAAGCTGACCGGAATACCCGTCGCCGCCTGCGCGGGCGCCGGCACCGGCCTGTCCGAAGCGGGCGTGCGGCGCAAACAGGAAGTCATCGAGGCCGCTGTGGCCCGGCATGCCGGCGTTACCGCACCGCTTGACGTGCTGGCCACGTTCGGCGGCTTCGAGATCGCCATGATGGCAGGCGCCATGCTGCGCGCGGCCGAACGCCGCATGGTGCTGCTGATCGACGGCTTCATCGTCACCAGCGCACTGCTCGTGGCGGCGCGGCTCCAGCCCGCCATCCTTGAATACTGCGTCTTCGCGCACTGTTCCGGCGAAAATGGCCACCGCCGGCTGCTCGAAGCGCTGGACGCGACGCCGCTGCTGAACCTTGGCCTGCGCCTGGGCGAAGGCACGGGCAGCGCGCTGGCACTGCCGCTGCTGCATGCCGCCGTCAACTTCCTGAACCGGATGGCCACGTTCGAATCGGCCCGCGTCAGCGAACAGTCGGCCTGACGGCAATGGCCCCGCTCCTGCACCAGCTGCGCCTCTTCTTCACGGCGCTGCAGTTCTTCACGCGACTGCCCGTTCCGCGCTGGGTGGGCTTCGAGCCGGACTGGCTGCATCACGCGTCGCGCTACTTCCCGCTGGTCGGCCTCGTTGTCGGCGCGGCTGCCGCAGCTATCTACTGGGCGGTGGCGCTCGTGCTGCCGCCGGCGGTGGCGGTACTGCTGTCCACCGCAGCGTCTATTTATATGACGGGCGCCTTCCACGAAGACGGCTTTGCCGACGCCTGCGATGGCCTGGGCGGTGGCGTCACCCGCGAACGGGCGCTGGAGATCATGAAGGATTCGCGCATCGGCGCGTATGGCGCCATCGGTATCCTGTTGCTGCTGGCCGTGAAGTGCACGGCGCTGGCGCACCTGCCGCCGCTGCAGGCCATGGCCGCGCTGATCGTCGCCCACCCGCTTTCCCGGCTGATGGCGGCAAGCCTGATCTGGCGCATGGATTACGCGCGGGCCGAAGGCAAGGCCAAGCCGCTGGCGCAGCAGATGAGCGGCAGCGAATTCGCGATTGCCACGCTGTGCTGCGCGCCGCCGCTGCTGCTGGCCGCCCTGGCAGGGCCGCTGCATTGGCACAACCTCGCGGTCGGTATCGCGGCGATGGCTGCGACTGCGCTCTGGTTCGCCCGCAAATGCGCCCGCCGGCTGGGCGGCTATACGGGCGACTGCCTCGGCGCCGTGCAGCAGTTGTGCGAAGCCGTGTTCTATCTGTGCGTGCTGGCCGTCCTGCCGGGCTGACGATGGAACTGCTCCTGGTTCGCCATCCCCGTCCGCTCGTCGACACCGGCATCTGCTACGGCAGCAGCGACCTGGCGGTGGCGCAGGATGAGCTGACGCGCGTGCACGCATCGCTGCGGCTGCCGCACGCGCCCGTGTTCAGCAGCCCCTTGCAGCGTTGCGCCGCGCTGGCGCGGCTGCTGTCGGCCGACGTGGCGTTCGACGCCAACCTGGCCGAGATGGATTTCGGCGCCTGGGAGGGGCGCGCATGGGACGACATCCCGCGCCGGGAAGTCGACGCCTGGGCCGCCGACCTGCTGCGCTACCGCCCCGGCGGCGGCGAGAACGTGTTCGAAGTGGCGAGGCGTGTTGCCTGCGCCATGGACACGATCCGTCACCACGGCACCGGCACGGCAATCGTCATCTGCCATGCCGGCACTATCCGGCTGATGACTGCTCTCGCCTCAGGCACACCGCTGGCGCAGGCCGCGCTGGCCGCTGCCGCCACGCCGCACCAGATCGCGTATGGCGCCGTCACGCGGGTGTGGGCGGGCGCCGGGGACGGGCCAATGCCCGTATAATGACGGGGTTTTGGTGCCCGCGTCCGTCTCTCGGACGCAGTTAAACGGGAAATACGAAGCCGCGTCAGGCATCGGTCGCGCGGCCAACGTATGCTGCCCCGCAACGGTAAGCAGGCCGCCGCGCATCGCGCGGCAGCCGTCTTCAGCAACCACTGTGCATTGTCGCGACGACGCATGGGAAGGTAAGACGGCCATACCTGCCAGCCCGGATACCGGCCAGGACCCAGGTGGAAGCGCCGGCGCGCGCTTCTGTTCCATCCGACCCGCGGGGAAGTGGGCCGGTTGCACATTGAAGAAGATTTACCATGACCTCTCCCGCAACACCCCGCGCCACGCGCGCGGCGCTCGCCGTTTCTGCCACCTTCGCCGTTTCCGCTGCCTTTGCCGCACCAGGCGCCATCGCCCAGACCACCGCCATCGATTCCGTCATCGTGACCGCCAGCCGCACGCCGCAGCTAGCCAGTGAAGTCATCGCCGACACGCTGACGATCTCCGCGCAAGACATCGCCAACGCCGGCGTCGGCTCGCTGACGGAGTTGCTGCAGCGCCAGCGCGGCCTGGAAGTGACCCGCAACGGCGGCCCCGGCACCAACGCCAGCGTACTGCTGCGCGGCGCATCCGCGAACCAGAGCATCGTCTTGGTGGACGGCGTGCGCATCGGTTCCGTCTCGGGCGGCGCGGCCAACTGGAGCGCGATTCCGCTGTCGGCCATCGACCATATCGAGATCGTGTACGGCCCTCTCTCCACGCTGTATGGCGCCGACGCCATCGGTGGCGTGATCCAGCTGTTCACCAAGAAGGGCAAGGGCGCCCCGGCCGTCACCGCATTTGTCGGCGCCGGCAGCGACGCCACCTATGAGGCAGATGCGGCAATCTCCGGTGGCACCGACCGCGTGAGCTACTCGCTCTCCGTCGGCAAGGAACTGTCCGAGGGCTTCTCGGCCACGCGCGCACCGTCCTCCAGCTACAACCCGGACGACGACGGCTATCACCGCAAGAGCGCCGCCGGCCAGGTTTCCGTGCAGCTCGCGCCCGGCCACGAGGTCGGCGGCGTCTTCCTGTACAGCGACACGACCGCCGACTACGACAGCGGCGCTTTTGACGCCTACAGCACGCAGGTGCAGAGCAACTTCGCGGCCTACTCGCGCAACCGCATCACGCCCAAGTGGACGATGTTCCTGCAGGCGGCGCAGTCGCGCGACAAGTCCGGCTCCTTCTACGCGCCCGGCCCGTTCGGCGGCAGCCAGATCGACTCGAAGCAGACCACGTTCACGTGGCAGAACGACATCCGCATCGGCAGTGACAATCTGCAGCTGCTGGCCGAACACCGCAAGGAAGAGGCGGACGGGACGACGACGGAACTGAACAAGGAACGCACCACCAAGTCGTATGCCGCGACCTACAGCCTGAAACGCGGCGCCCACCTCGTCAACATCGGCGTGCGCAACGACGACAGCTCGCAGTACCACTCGCGCACCACCGGCTCGCTCGGCTATGGCTACCGCGTCAGCGACGCACTGCGCGTCGAAGCCAGCTTTGGCACCAGCTACCGTGCGCCCACCTTCAACGAGCTGTATTACTCGGGCTACGGCAACGAGAACAACCGCCCCGAGAAGGGCCGCAATGCGGAAATCGGCGCACACTACAACGACGGCACGACGGAACTGGGCGCTGTCTACTATCACAACAAGCTGACCGACCTGCTGGTCAACACGACGCCGTGCCCCTTCCCGAGCGACGAGAAGAACGACTATACGTGGGGCTGCGCGTACAACGTCAACAAGGGCCTGCTGGAAGGCCTGACGCTGAACGCCCGCCGCCAGTTCGGCGCCTTTTCGGTGGCTGCGGACATTGACTTCCAGGACCCGCGCGACGAAACGACGGGCAAGCGCCTGCAGCGCCGCGCCAAGCGCCACGCCAACGTGATCGTGGAATACGTCAACGGCCCCCTGACCGGTGGCGTGGAATGGCACCTGTCCTCTGCGCGCTTCGACGATGCCGCCAACCGCAACACGCTGCCGGGCTACGGCACCGTCAACCTGTACGCCACGTACCGCTTCGCGCGTGACTGGTCGGCGCTGATCCGCTGGAACAACGTGGCCGACAAGGCGTATGAACTGGCGCGTTACTACCAGACGGGCGGCTCCACGGCGTTTGCCGGCGTGCGCTACGGCTTCAAGTAAGTGTGCTTCAACGGCCGGGGCACGCTGCCCCGGCCGCGCAGGATAATCAGGACAATCATGCACCCAACCTCGGCCAATCTGCGCTCGCGTGCCGGCATCATCGTTGCCGGCTTGCTGCTCGCTTGCGTCGGCAGTGTGCTCTTCGCGGGGATGACGGGTTCCGTTTCCATTCCGCTGGCCGACCTCCCCGGCGCGCTGGACGAGTTGCTGCATCGCCGTCCCGACTCGCTGGCGGCTACGCTGCTCGACCTGCGCGCCAGCCGTGCGCTGTCGGCCTTCGTCACCGGCGCGGCGCTGTCGCTGGCCGGCGTCATGATGCAGGCACTGCTTCGCAATCCGCTGGCCGATCCCTACGTGCTGGGCATTTCGTCCGGCTCGGCCGTCGGTGCGCTGGCCGCGCTGATGGCCGCATGTGCGGCCTGGGTTGTCGACGCCGCCGCGTTTGCCGGTGCCGTCGTCATTTCCATGCTCCTCTATTTACTGGCCCGGCGCGACCTGCGCTCGGGCAGCGCCGCGGAAGGCGGCACTGCGCTGTTGCTGCTGACAGGCGTGATCCTGTCGTCCGCCGGCTCCGCGGTGGTGTCGCTGATGCTGTCGATCTCCGGCGAGAACGAACTGCGCGGCATGGTGTTCTGGCTGATCGGCGACCTGTCCGGGGCCCCACTGCGGGCCCTGCCCTGGGTCGTCCTGGCCGCCGGACTGCTGTTCGCGCTGCGCATGGCGCGCTCGATGAACGTGCTTGCGCTGCATGCGGAAGCCGCCGCCACGCTGGGCATCCGCGTCGGCGCGTTGCGCAAGGGCCTGTTCTTCTGTTCCGGCCTGCTGACCGCCAGCGCCGTCACCACGGCCGGCAGCATCGGCTTTGTCGGTCTGATCGTGCCGCACGCATGCCGCTTCGCGTTCGGGCCGGACCATCGCGTGCTGATTCCCGCCGCCACCCTGGCCGGCGGCGCCTACCTCGTGCTGGCCGATACGCTGTCGCGCACGATCATCGCGCCGCAGCAGCTTCCTGTGGGCGTCATCACGGCGCTGGTGGGCGCGCCGGTATTCCTGTACCAGCTGCATCGGTTGCGCAAATGATGATCGCGACCGAACGTCTGCAACTGCGCATCGGCGCGCGCACGCTGGTCGAAAACCTGGACTGGCAGGTGCGCGACGCCGAATGCTGGAGCATCATCGGCCGCAACGGTGCCGGCAAAAGCACCCTGATGCGCGCGCTGGCCGGCGTGCGCCCACCCGATGGCGGCCAGGTGCTGATGCAGGGCCGCCCACTCGCCCTCTGGCCGCTGGAAGCGCTGGCGCGCCAGCGCGCCTTCCTGGCGCAGTCGCGCAGCGACGCCTTTGCCTACACCGTCATCGAAACGGTGCTGTCGGCCCGCCATCCCTACCACGCGGGCAGCTACTGGGAGAACAGCGACGATCACCGGATCGCCCTGCGCGCCCTGGCATCGATGGAAGTGGACGACCTGGCGACGCGCGACGTGCGTACGCTGTCCGGCGGCGAGCGCCAGCGCGTGGCCATCGCGGCGCTGCTGGCGCAGGATACGCCGCTGCTGCTGCTGGACGAACCGGCCAATGCGCTCGACCTGGCGCACCAGGTCGGCGTCATGGGACTGCTGGCAAAGCTGTGCCGCGAGCAGCGCAAGACCGTCGTCATGATCGGCCACGACCTGAGCCTGGCTCATGGCATCTCCACCCACGCCCTGCTGCTGATGGGCGACGGGCGCTGGCTGGCCGGGGCCCGCGACGACGTGATGCAGGCGCCGATCCTGAGCGACTGCCTGCACCATCCGATCGATATCGTGCGGCACGGCAGCCGCAGTATTTTCATCCCACGCGAGGCATGAGCATGAACCCAATGACACCTGAAGACACCGCAGCGCTGAACGAGCGCCACCGCGCCCGCATGGAGCGCAAGAAAGCCATCGTCGACGCGAAGATCGCCGCGGCCGACAAGGAAATCGGCATCATCGTCGTCAACACGGGCAACGGCAAAGGCAAGAGCTCGAGCGGCTTCGGCATGGTGGCGCGGGCACTGGGCCACGGCATGAAGGTCGGCGTCGTCCAGTTCATCAAGGGCGCCATGTCGACGGGTGAGGAAAAATTCCTACGCCGTTTCCCGGACGAAGTCAGCTTTCATGCCATGGGCGAAGGCTATACGTGGGACACGCAGGATCGTGCCCGCGATACCGAAAAGGCGCAAGCCGCGTGGGAGCAGGCGAAGCGCTTCCTGGCCGATCCGGCCGTCGGCCTGGTGCTTCTGGATGAACTGAACATCGCGCTGAAGTACCAGTACCTGGACGTGGAGACGGTCATCGCCGACCTGCTGGACCGACCGGCGATGCAGCATGTCGTCATCACGGGCCGCGGCGCGCCGCAGCAGCTGATCGACATCGCCGACACGGTCACGGAAATGAACGTCGTCAAGCATGCGTTCAAGGCCGGTATCGCCGCCCAGGCGGGAACGGAGTTCTGATGGCCGCGCGCGCCGTTTTGATCGCCGCCGTCTCGTCGGGCCAGGGCAAGACCACGGTGACGGCGGCCCTGGCGCGCCGGCTGGCGCAGGCCGGCCAGCGCGTGCGCGTATTCAAGTGCGGGCCGGACTTCATCGATCCGATGGTGCTGGAGCGTGCCAGCGGCGCCCCGGTCGAAACGCTCGACCTGTGGATGGTTGGCCGCGAGCGCTGCCAGCGCCTGCTGGCGCAGGCCGCTGACGAAGCGGACGCGATCCTCATCGAGGGTGTCATGGGCCTGTACGACGGCACGCCATCCGCCGCCGACCTGGCGCGCGAGTTCGGCGTGCCGGTGCTGGCCGTCATCGATGCAGGCGCGATGGCGCAGACGGCGGGCGCGATCGTGCATGGCCTGCGCGACTATGGACCCGTCGAGATGGCAGGTGTCATCGCCAACCGCGTTGCCAGTCCCGGTCACGCGGCCATGGTGCAGACGTCGCTGCGCGGCATTCCCCTGTTCGGCACACTGCCGAAACAGGGCCGCTCGCTGCCCGAGCGGCACCTGGGGCTCGTGCTGCCGCATGAAGTGGAAGGTGTCGATGCGTTGCTGGACGAACTGGCGGCGCAGATGACGTTCGACGAAGCCGCATGGGCGGCGTTGCCGCCAGTGATCTTTGCCCATCCCGCGCCGGAAGTACCACTGCCGCCGCTGCTGGCAGGCCGCACGATCGCCATTGCGCGCGACGAGTCGTTCCTGTTCGTTTATCCCGCCAATATGAATCTGCTGCGCGCCATGGGAGCGCGGCTGGTGTTCTTCGCGCCGCTGGCAGACGAGCCGGTACCGCCGGACGCCGATGCCGTCTACCTGCCCGGCGGGTATCCCGAACTGCATTGCAAGCGCCTGTCCGGCGCCGCGCGCTGGCGCGAGTCGATCCGCACGGCACATGCGGCCGGCGTGCCGATCGTCGCCGAATGCGGCGGCATGATGGCACTGGCTGACGCGCTGGCGGACGGCGCGGGCCACGACTGGCCCATGGCCGGCATTCTTCCAGGCCGCATCACGGTGCAGAAGCGCCTGGCCGGCCTGGGACCGCAGACGATGCCGACGCCGCACGGCGCGCTGCGTGGCCACACGTTTCATTATTCGCGCTTCGACACCGAACTGCCGGTCGCTGCGCACACGGCCAAAAACCCGTCCGCCGCGCAGGGCGAGGCTGTCTACCGCGTCGGCAGCGTGACGGCATCGTACTTCCACGGCTACTTCCCCTCCAATCCAGCGGCGGCAGCGGCACTCTTTACGCGGGAGGCACCATGACGCGTACCCTCGTCCTGGGCGGCGCCCGCTCCGGCAAGAGCGCTTACGCCGAGGCGTTGGCACAGCAGTCGGGCAAGGAGGTCGTGTATGTCGCCACCGCGGCGGCCGGCGACGGCGAAATGGCGCAGCGGATCGCACTGCATCGAACCCAACGCCCAGCGCACTGGACGACGGTCGAGGAAAAGCTCGCGATGGGAGAAATACTGGCGGCGTGGCGTGCACCGCACCGGCTGGTACTGGTCGACTGCCTGACGCTGTGGCTCAGCAACCTGCTGTTCGACGGCGGTATCGTCTATCCGGACGTTGGCGCAATCGAACTGCCACCGCGGTTCCATGCCGAGCGCGCGGCACTGCTGACAGAACTGGCACAGCCTCGCGGCGACGTCGTCTTCGTCTCCAACGAAGTCGGCATGGGCATCGTGCCGTATGGCGCCATCACGCGCGCGTATGCGGACGAAGCCGGTCGGCTGAACCAGGCCGTCGCCGCGCTGTGCGACCGCGCAGTGCTGGTCGCGGCGGGACTGCCACTGGTGCTGAAAGGCGGACCATGCTGAGCGGCCTGTCATGGCCTGCCGTTGCAGCACTGATGGTGGCCGGCGTGCTGCTTGATCTGCTCCTGGGCGAAGCGCGCCGCTTTCACCCGCTCGTCGGCTTCGGCAACCTGGCGTCGGTCCTCCAGCGCAGATTGAATCGCGGCCGTGGGCGGCTGCTGCGCGGTGCGCTCGCCTGGACGCTGGCCGTGCTGCCGATCACCGCGCTGACGGCATGGCTGTGCGGCGCCGGCTGGGCCGTTCATGCCTTGCTGCTGTACCTTTGCATCGGCCTGCGCAGCCTGCGCGAACACAATCTGCCGATCGCCGCCGCCCTGACCGCCGGCGACCTGCCGCGCGCCCGCTTCCTGACGTCGATGATCGTCAGCCGCGACACGGCGAACGCGGCCGAGGCCGACCTGGCCAAGGCCAGCGCCGAATCGCTGCTGGAGAATGGCAACGACGCCGTCTTTGGCACGCTGTTCTGGTTTGCCGTTGCGGGCGGACCCGGTGCGGTACTGTTCCGGCTCGTGAATACGCTGGACGCGATGTGGGGCTACCGCAATGAGCGCTTTCTTTACTTCGGCCGCGTGGCCGCTCGGGTGGACGATGTGATGAACTATCTGCCGGCCCGGCTGACGGCCCTGTCGTACGTGCTGCTGGCGCCGACCATGACGGGCAAACGGCGCGCGTGGCAATGCTGGCGTACGCAGGCCCCGGCGTGGGGCAGCCCGAACGCGGGGCCAGTGATGTCCAGCGGCGCGGGCGCGCTGTCGCTGGCCCTTGGCGGCGCCGCCGTCTACGATGGCGCAGTGGAACAGCGCCCGCCGCTCGGCAGTGGCGCGCCCGCGCAGGCAGCGGACATCGGCCGCGCATGGCGGCTGGTGCTGAACACTACCATATTGTGGTTGTCGTGCGCCGCCATTGGCGCATTGCTCGTGACAGGGGCGCGGCATGCCTGAACACGGCGGCAATCTGCGCGACGCAATGCGTCGCTATGGCCGGTCCGACTGGATCGACCTGTCGGCCGGTTTGAATCCGGTCTGGTATCCCGCCCCGGTCCTTGCCGGCAACGCGTGGCACCGGCTGCCGGAACCCGATCCCGCACTGGTGGACGCGGCGTGCGCATATTACGGCGCGCACCGCATGCTGCCGGTCGCCGGGACGCAGGCGGCGATCCAGGCGCTGCCGCGGCTGCGGGCGCCGTCGCGTGTCGTCATTGCCGCGCCCTCGTATGCGGAACACGCACATCACTGGGCGCAGCACGGCCATAGCGCAACGCAGGTACCTTACGCCGGGCTGGCCGCTGCGGTCGACGGCTGCGATGTGCTGGTCGTCTGCAATCCGAACAATCCCACCGGCGCCACGGTGCCGCGCGCGCAGTTGTTGGCATGGGCCACGACACTGGCCCAACGGGGCGGCTGGCTGGTGGTGGACGAGGCGTTTGCGGACACGGATGGCGCGCAAAGCGTGGCCGACTGCGCGGACCAGCCGGCCCTCATCGTTCTGCGCTCGGTCGGCAAATTCTTCGGCCTGGCCGGCATCCGCCTCGGCTTCGTCGCGGCCCAGCCGGATTTGCTGGCCGCGCTGGACGAACTGCTGGGACCATGGCAGGTCAGCGGCCCGGCGCAGCAGGTGGGCAAAGCCGCACTGTTCGATCGGCCGTGGCAGCGTACGACACGGGACAGGCTGCTGCATGACGGGCGGCGCCTGGCGCAGCTGCTCGCGGCGCACGGCATCGAATCGGCCGGCACGGCGCTGTTCCAGTGGTGGCCCGAGCGGGAGCCGGAACGCTTCCACGAGCACATGGCCCGGCGCGGCATCTGGGTGCGGCTGTTCCGTGACG
This sequence comes from Pseudoduganella plicata, assembly GCF_004421005.1. Classification (NCBI taxonomy): domain Bacteria; kingdom Pseudomonadati; phylum Pseudomonadota; class Betaproteobacteria; order Burkholderiales; family Oxalobacteraceae; genus Pseudoduganella; species Pseudoduganella plicata. The sequence continues at coordinate 4,479,905 of NZ_CP038026.1, read as the reverse complement.
GCCCGCGCGGCATCCGCGTCGGATTGCCGCCGGACGAGGCGGCGTGGGCCAGGCTGGAACTGGCATTGAACGAATGGACAAAGGAATCAAGATGAACAAGCAGCTCCCGGCGCTACTGCTCGCGACCCTCACCGCATCGGCCGCATGGGCCACGATCGCGGTGCGCGACGACGATGGCCAGATGGTGACGCTGGCCAGGCCGGCGCAACGCGTGATCTCGATGGCGCCCCATGTGACGGAACTGCTGTTTGCCGCCGGCGGCGGCAGCCGCATCGTGGGCGCGGTCGACTACAGCGATTACCCGGAGGCTGCCAAGGCGATTCCCCGCATCGGCAGCAACCGCGAGGTGGACCTGGAGCGCATCATTGCGCTGAAACCGGACCTGATCGTCGTCTGGCGCCACGGCAGTTCCGAGCGTCAGATCGACATGCTGCGCAAACTGAATATCCCGCTGTATCACAGCGAGCCGAAAAAGCTCGACGCCATTGCCGGCAACGTGGCCAACATGGGCAAGCTGCTGGGAACGGAAACGACAGCCAACGCGGCGGCGCAAACCCTGCGACAGCAGCTGACCGGCCTGCGGTCGCGCTATGCCGGCCGTCCGGTTGTGCGCACGTTCTACCAGGTGTGGGACAAGCCGCTCTATACGCTCAACGGCACGCACATCGTCAGCGATGCGCTGAAAGTGTGCGGCGGCGAGAACATCTTCGCATCGCAAAGCGTTACCGCGCCCGTCGTCAGCATCGAAGCGGTGCTGCAGGCGGACCCCGAAGCGGTATTCAGCACGGCCGAGAAGGAACAGGGAGGCGCCGCGATGTGGCGGCAGTACCCGAACATGAAGGCGACCCGCCAGGGCAATCTGTTCACCATCGATGGCCATCTGGTCAATCGCGCGGGACCGCGCATGATCCAGGGCACGGCTTCACTGTGCGAATTGCTCGAGCAGGCCCGCCAGCGGCGCCGGAACTGAGATGGCATTCCCCTACTCCACCCTGATGATTCAAGGGACGACGTCCGACGCGGGCAAGAGCACCGTGGTCGCCGCGCTGTGCCGGCTGCTGAAACGCCGGGGCGTCGCCGTTGCGCCGTTCAAGCCGCAGAACATGGCGTTGAACAGCGCCGTCACGGCCGACGGCGGGGAGATCGGCCGCGCCCAGGCGTTGCAGGCCGCCGCCGCCGGCATCGCGCCGCACACGGACATGAATCCCGTGCTGCTCAAGCCTTCCAGCGATACGGGCGCTCAGGTCATCATTCATGGCAAGGTGCGAGCGGAGATGAACGCGCGCGACTACCACCGCTACAAGACCGTGGCGATGGCGGCGGTGCTCGAGTCCCATGCGCGCCTGCTGCGGCAGTACGACGCCGTCATCGTCGAGGGCGCCGGCAGTCCCGCCGAGATCAACCTGCGCGACCGGGACATCGCCAATATGGGTTTCGCGGAGGCCGTCGATTGCCCCGTCGTGCTGGTGGCCGACATCGACCGCGGCGGCGTATTCGCCCATATCGTCGGCACGCTGGCCTGCCTGTCCGACAGCGAGCGGCAACGTATCATCGGCTTTGTCATCAACCGCTTCCGCGGCGATATCCGGCTGCTGGAACCGGGGCTGGAATGGCTGGAACGGCAGACGGGCAAGCCGGTGCTGGCCGTGCTGCCGTATCTGCATGGGTTGTTCCTCGACGCCGAGGATGCGGTACAGGCGGTGCAGGCGCAGCGCGGTGCGTTTCGTATCGTCGTTCCCAGCCTGCCGCGCATGAGCAACCACACGGACTTCGACGCGCTGCGCGCCCATCCCGATGTGGACCTGCAGTTCATCCGCGCCGGACAGCCGGTCCCGCCAGCGGACCTGATCGTCCTCCCCGGCAGCAAGAACACGCGCGGCGATCTGGCCTGGCTGACGGAACAAGGCTGGCCCGAACGGATCACGCGGCACCTGCGCTACGGCGGCAAGGTGATCGGCATCTGCGGCGGCTTCCAGATGCTGGGCCTCACGGTGCGCGATCCGTATGGCGTCGAGGGAGCGGCGGGCGAATCCGAGGGCCTCGGCCTGCTGGACATGATCACGATCCTGACGCAGGAAAAACGCCTCGAGCAGGTACGCGGCGATTGCGTGTTTGCCGACGCCACGGTGGCAGGCTACGAAATCCATATGGGCGTGTCGACAGGCGATGCGCTGGATCGCCCTGCGTTTCGCATCGACGGCAGGGCGGAAGGCGCACGCTCGCTGGACGACCAGGTGCTGGGCACCTATCTGCACGGCGTGTTCGATACGCCGCAGGCATGCGCGGCATTGCTGCGCTGGGCCGGCCTCGCGTCCGAGCACGTCGTCGACACGGCGGCACTGCGCGAAGCGAGCCTGGAACGGCTGGCCGACGCCACGCAACCTTTGATGGACCGGCTGGTCTCCCTGATGTGACATAGCCACTGCAACGCGCGGCAAGGGCGGCTTCGCCTTTCGCCGCTTTATGCAACAATCGGAGCAGTTCATCACTGTGCATTGTTGCCGTGCCTATGTCCGATACCGACATCACCAAGCGTTACCTTCCCTGGGTCGTCGCCACGGCCCTCTTCATGGAGCAGCTCGACTCCACCATCGTCAACACCGCGATCCCCAGCATGGCCATCAGCCTGCAGGTCACGCCGCTGAGCCTCAAGGCCGTCGTCACGAGTTATATTCTGAGCCTCGCCGTGGCGATTCCGATCAGCGGCTGGATGGCGGACCGCTACGGCACGCGGCGCGTGTTCATGAGCGCCATCGGTATCTTCACGTTGGCGTCCGTGCTGTGCGGGCTGTCCGTCAATTCGCCGATGCTGGTGGCGGCGCGCCTGCTGCAAGGGCTGGGCGCGGCGATGATGATGCCGGTCGGCAGGCTGACGATCGTGCGCACATTCCCGAAAGCCGAGCTGCTCACGGCAATGAATTTCGTGATCATCCCCGCGCTGATCGGTCCTCTGCTTGGTCCCACTGTTGGTGGACTGATCGTGCACTGGCTGTCGTGGCGCGAGATCTTCTTCATCAACGTGCCCGTGGGGCTGGCCGCCGTCTGGCTGGCGCATCGCTACATGCCGGATTCCCACGGCGACGGCCCACGTCCGCTGGACGTGATGGGACTGATCCTGTTCGGCACCGGCGTCGCACTGCTGTCCTGGCTCCTCGAAGTCTTCGGCGAACACAAACTGGATGGAACATCTTTTGCGGTCCTGCTGTTCATCGCATGCAGCCTGCTGGCTGCCTACGTATGGCATGCCGGCCGCGAAGAGTATCCGCTGCTGCGCCTTGCGCTCTTCAAGATCCGCACCTTCCGCGTATCGGTGCTGGGCGGCTTTGCCACCCGTCTTGGCGTCGGCGGCCTGCCGTTTTTGCTGCCCCTGCTCTATCAGCTGGGTCTCGGCCTTCCCGCGTGGCAGTCAGGCCTCCTGATGATGCCTGCCGCCGCGGCCGCGATGGGCATGAAGTTCATCGCGGTGCGGGTGCTGAACCGGTTCGGCTACCGCCAGGTGCTGGTGGTGAACACGGTGTTGATCGGCGTGACCATCGGGATGTTCTCATTCGTGCAGCTAGGGACTCCGCCGTACGTCATCGTGGCCATCAGCCTGTGCCAGGGCTTCTTCAATTCACTGCAGTTCTCCAGCATGAACAGCATCGCGTATGCGGACGTCGACCAGAAGGATTCCAGCATGGCCAGCACGATGGCGAGCTCGATGCAGCAGCTTTCGATGAGTTTTGGCCTGGCGTGCGGCTCGCTGATCACGGCCTGGTATCTGGGTGACATGCCGCAGACGGACCGGGTCGTACTGACGAGCGCCTTGCACAACGCCTTCCTGACCTTGGCCGGGCTGACGATCGTGTCTTCACTGACGTTCTGGACCCTGCGCAAGGAAGATGGCGAAAGCATCAGCCGCGGCAGCAAGGTCGCCACCGTCCCGGTGAAACAGAATCTGCAGCAATCTGATGCTGCGGAATAGCGGATGTACTAAACGGGCGACAGACCGGGAAAACCGGTGACAGGCTCCGGTTTTTTCCATGGAGCGGAAAGCAAAAAGCCCCGCCAGGATCACCTGGCGGGGCTTTTCTAATTACTAGTCTGACGATAACCTACTTTCACACTGGTTGCAGCACTATCATCGGCGCAGAGTCGTTTCACGGTCCTGTTCGGGATGGGAAGGGGTGGGACCGACTTGCTATGGTCATCAGACTTGACTGATTGGCTCGCGCATACGGCGCGGTGCCGGAATTCCGGTTGTGTGTACGAAGTCCTGAATGAAAAAGCCCGCTGCGATCGCGCAGCGGGCTTTCCCGGTATAACAGCCTGACGATAACCTACTTTCACACTGGTTGCAGCACTATCATCGGCGCAAAGTCGTTTCACGGTCCTGTTCGGGATGGGAAGGGGTGGGACCGACTTGCTATGGTCATCAGGCATGACTTGTACACGCTGTCGTTCCCTGTTGGGCAACGGCAGCGCTTAATCTGGAAGAAGTAAAGTTGGGGTAATACTCGTTAAAGCTCACACAGGGTAAATGCTTGCCACAACCGTCAAGGTTATAGGGACAAGCCGTACGGGCAATTAGTATCAGTTAGCTTAATGCATTACTGCACTTCCACACCTGACCTATCAACGTCCTGGTCTCGAACGACCCTTCAAAGAGCTCAAGGCTCTGGGAAATCTCATCTTAAGGCAAGTTTCCCGCTTAGATGCTTTCAGCGGTTATCTCTTCCGAACTTAGCTACCCGGCAATGCCACTGGCGTGACAACCGGTACACCAGAGGTTCGTCCACTCCGGTCCTCTCGTACTAGGAGCAGCCCCCTTCAAATTTCCAACGCCCACGGCAGATAGGGACCAAACTGTCTCACGACGTTTTAAACCCAGCTCACGTACCACTTTAAATGGCGAACAGCCATACCCTTGGGACCGGCTACAGCCCCAGGATGTGATGAGCCGACATCGAGGTGCCAAACTCCCCCGTCGATATGAACTCTTGGGAGGAATCAGCCTGTTATCCCCAGAGTACCTTTTATCCGTTGAGCGATGGCCCTTCCATACAGAACCACCGGATCACTATGTCCTACTTTCGTACCTGCTCGACTTGTCGGTCTCGCAGTTAAGCACGCTTATGCCATTGCACTATTAGCACGATGTCCGACCGTACCTAGCGTACCTTCGAACTCCTCCGTTACACTTTAGGAGGAGACCGCCCCAGTCAAACTGCCTACCATGCACTGTCCCCGATCCGGATCACGGACCAAGGTTAGAACCTCAAACAAACCAGGGTGGTATTTCAAGGTTGGCTCCACGAGAACTGGCGTCCCCGCTTCAAAGCCTCCCACCTATCCTACACAGATTGGTTCAAAGTCCAATGCAAAGCTACAGTAAAGGTTCATGGGGTCTTTCCGTCTAGCCGCGGGTAGATTGCATCATCACAAACACTTCAACTTCGCTGAGTCTCGGGAGGAGACAGTGTGGCCATCGTTACGCCATTCGTGCAGGTCGGAACTTACCCGACAAGGAATTTCGCTACCTTAGGACCGTTATAGTTACGGCCGCCGTTTACTGGGACTTCAATCAAGAGCTTGCACCCCATCATTTAATCTTCCAGCACCGGGCAGGCGTCACACCCTATACGTCCACTTTCGTGTTTGCAGAGTGCTGTGTTTTTATTAAACAGTCGCAGCCACCAGTTTATTGCAACCCTTTCGCCCTATCACAGTAAAGTGACCAAGCTACCGGGGCGTACCTTTTCCCGAAGTTACGGTACCAATTTGCCGAGTTCCTTCTCCCGAGTTCTCTCAAGCGCCTTAGAATACTCATCTCGCCCACCTGTGTCGGTTTGCGGTACGGTCTCGTATGACTGAAGCTTAGAGGCTTTTCTTGGAACCACTTCCGATTGCTTCAGAACCTAAGTTCCTCGTCCCAGTCCCTTGGATTACGTACCCGGATTTGCCTAAGTACCTCCTATGAACCAGAAACTGACTATTCCAACAGTCAGACAACCTTCCGCGATCCGTCCCCCCATCGCATCATACGACGGTGCAGGAATATTAACCTGCTTCCCATCAGCTACGCATCTCTGCCTCGCCTTAGGGGCCGACTCACCCTGCTCCGATGAACGTTGAACAGGAAACCTTGGGCTTACGGCGTGCGGGCTTTTCACCCGCATTATCGCTACTCATGTCAGCATTCGCACTTCTGATACCTCCAGCATCCTTTACAAGACACCTTCGCAGGCTTACAGAACGCTCTCCTACCATATGCTTACGCATATCCGCAGCTTCGGTGACTGGCTTAGCCCCGTTACATCTTCCGCGCAGGACGACTCGATCAGTGAGCTATTACGCTTTCTTTAAATGATGGCTGCTTCTAAGCCAACATCCTGACTGTTTTAGCCTTCCCACTTCGTTTTCCACTTAGCCAATCTTTGGGACCTTAGCTGGCGGTCTGGGTTGTTTCCCTCTTGACACCGGACGTTAGCACCCGATGTCTGTCTCCCAAGCTCGCACTCATCGGTATTCGGAGTTTGCAATGGTTTGGTAAGTCGCGATGACCCCCTAGCCATAACAGTGCTCTACCCCCGATGGTGATACTTGAGGCACTACCTAAATAGTTTTCGGAGAGAACCAGCTATTTCCAAGTTTGTTTAGCCTTTCACCCCTACCCACAGCTCATCCCCTAATTTTTCAACATTAGTGGGTTCGGTCCTCCAGTGCGTGTTACCGCACCTTCAACCTGGCCATGGGTAGATCACTTGGTTTCGGGTCTACACCCAGCAACTAGCGCCCTGTTCGGACTCGATTTCTCTGCGGCTCCCCTATTCGGTTAACCTCGCTACTGAATGTAAGTCGCTGACCCATTATACAAAAGGTACGCCGTCACGGAACAAGTCCGCTCCGACTGTTTGTATGCACACGGTTTCAGGATCTATTTCACTCCCCTCCCGGGGTTCTTTTCGCCTTTCCCTCACGGTACTGGTTCACTATCGGTCGATTACGAGTATTTAGCCTTGGAGGATGGTCCCCCCATCTTCAGACAGGATTTCTCGTGTCCCGCCCTACTTGTCGCATACTTAGTACCACCGGTCTGATTTCGCGTACGGGGCTATCACCCACTATGGCGCCTATTTCCAGAGGCTTCCACTATCAGTCCGACTATCATATGCAGGCTCATCCCATTTCGCTCGCCACTACTTTGGGAATCTCGGTTGATTTATTTTCCTGCAGCTACTTAGATGTTTCAGTTCGCCGCGTTCGCCTCACACACCTATGTATTCAGTGAGTGATACCCTAAAAGGGTGGGTTTCCCCATTCGGAAATCTACGGATCAAAGCTCGTTTGTCAGCTCCCCGTAGCTTATCGCAGACTACTACGTCCTTCATCGCCTGTAATCGCCAAGGCATCCACCATGTGCACTTATTCACTTGTCCCTATAACCTTGACGGCTATCGGTTCAAGCATTTACTACTGTGTTTTGATGAGCTTTATTACTACCCTGAACACATGATGTCTCATGCATTCAATAAAACTTTACTTCTTCCAGATTGTTAAAGAACGAAACAGCAGTGATCTCTAAAAGATCAAACGAAAGTATCTTGATTACTTGCGTTTGGACTTTCAACAGAAGCGATGGTGGAGGATGACGGGATCGAACCGACGACCCCCTGCTTGCAAAGCAGGTGCTCTCCCAGCTGAGCTAATCCCCCGGATGAATCCTGGTGGGTCTGGTTGGGCTCGAACCAACGACCCCCGCGTTATCAACACGGTGCTCTAACCAGCTGAGCTACAGACCCGCGCTTGTTGCTGTTTCTCTAACAACAGTCGATAAGTGTGAGCGTTTGATGCACGATCTTGCGATCCGTGCCGACTCTAGAAAGGAGGTGATCCAGCCGCACCTTCCGATACGGCTACCTTGTTACGACTTCACCCCAGTCACGAATCCTACCGTGGTAAGCGCCCTCCTTACGGTTAAGCTACCTACTTCTGGTAAAACCCGCTCCCATGGTGTGACGGGCGGTGTGTACAAGACCCGGGAACGTATTCACCGCGACATGCTGATCCGCGATTACTAGCGATTCCAACTTCATGCAGTCGAGTTGCAGACTACAATCCGGACTACGATACACTTTCTGGGATTAGCTCCCCCTCGCGGGTTGGCGGCCCTCTGTATGTACCATTGTATGACGTGTGAAGCCCTACCCATAAGGGCCATGAGGACTTGACGTCATCCCCACCTTCCTCCGGTTTGTCACCGGCAGTCTCATTAGAGTGCTCTTTCGTAGCAACTAATGACAAGGGTTGCGCTCGTTGCGGGACTTAACCCAACATCTCACGACACGAGCTGACGACAGCCATGCAGCACCTGTGTTACGGCTCTCTTTCGAGCACACCTCGATCTCTCGTGGCTTCCGTACATGTCAAGGGTAGGTAAGGTTTTTCGCGTTGCATCGAATTAATCCACATCATCCACCGCTTGTGCGGGTCCCCGTCAATTCCTTTGAGTTTTAATCTTGCGACCGTACTCCCCAGGCGGTCTACTTCACGCGTTAGCTGCGTTACCAAGTCAATTAAGACCCGACAACTAGTAGACATCGTTTAGGGCGTGGACTACCAGGGTATCTAATCCTGTTTGCTCCCCACGCTTTCGTGCATGAGCGTCAGTCTTGACCCAGGGGGCTGCCTTCGCCATCGGTGTTCCTCCACATCTCTACGCATTTCACTGCTACACGTGGAATTCTACCCCCCTCTGCCAAACTCTAGCCTTGCAGTCTCCATTGCCATTCCCAGGTTAAGCCCGGGGATTTCACAACAGACTTACAAAACCGCCTGCGCACGCTTTACGCCCAGTAATTCCGATTAACGCTTGCACCCTACGTATTACCGCGGCTGCTGGCACGTAGTTAGCCGGTGCTTATTCTTCAGGTACCGTCATTAGATGCAGATATTAGCCGCACCCGTTTCTTCCCTGACAAAAGAGCTTTACAACCCGAAGGCCTTCTTCACTCACGCGGCATTGCTGGATCAGGCTTGCGCCCATTGTCCAAAATTCCCCACTGCTGCCTCCCGTAGGAGTCTGGACCGTGTCTCAGTTCCAGTGTGGCTGGTCGTCCTCTCAGACCAGCTACTGATCGATGCCTTGGTAGGCCTTTACCCTACCAACTAGCTAATCAGATATCGGCCGCTCCAGGAGCACAAGGCCTTGCGGTCCCCTGCTTTCATCCTTGGATCGTATGCGGTATTAGCGTAACTTTCGCTACGTTATCCCCCACTCTTGGGTACGTTCCGATATATTACTCACCCGTTCGCCACTCGTCAGCGGAGCAAGCTCCCTGTTACCGTTCGACTTGCATGTGTAAAGCATGCCGCCAGCGTTCAATCTGAGCCAGGATCAAACTCTTCAGTTTAATCTCTGTTGTTCCGATACTGCTATCGGAGGTCACTCACTCAAGTACTGACGTTCCTCTTGCGAGGTCACGTTTATTACTTGTGTAAGCGTTTGATGCTATATTTTGAGTATCTGAACCGAAGTTCAGGGCACACTCACATCAAACGCCCACACTTATCGACTGTTGATTGTTAAAGAATTCTGCCCGGAGGCGCTTGCTGCGATCCTTTCGGAACCCGACAAATCGTTGTGTTTGTCAGCAGCAGAGAAGCGAGATTATGCGGTCATTCGTGCGTTTCGTCAAGCTTCTCTTTTCTTCACATCAGCGCGCTTGTTTCATTTTCATGACAGCTGCGTTGCTGCGAGGGACAGAAGCATATCAAAGTCCCTCGAACTTTGGCAAGCGCTTTTCGATGAAGGCCGACATCCCCTCGCGCTGCGCCGGCGTGCCGAACGCGGCATGGAACAGGCGGCGCTCGTAGTTGACGCCTTCCGTCAGCGTCGTCTCGAAGGCGCGATTGACGGCATCCTTGATCATCATCGCCACCGACAGCGGCATTGCCGCGATCGTGTCGGCCGCTTCCAGCGCCTGCGCGATCAGCTGGTCGGCCGGCACGACGCGCGAGACGATGCCGATGCGCTCCGCTTCTACTGCATCGATCGTGCGCGCCGTCAGCAGCAGATCCATCGCTTTCGATTTGCCGATGGTGCGCGGCAGGCGCTGCGTGGCGCCCGCGCCTGGCGTGACGCCGATCTTGATTTCCGGCTGGCCGAACTTTGCCGTATCCGCGGCGATCAGGAAGTCGCACATCATCGCCAGCTCGCAGCCGCCGCCCAGCGCGTAACCGGCGACGGCGCCGATCACGGGCTTGCGCACCTTGAGGATATGTTCCCAGTTGCGGGTGATGTAGTTGTCGCGGTAGGTGTCCTGGTACGTGTAGTCCTTCATTGCCACGATATCCGCGCCGGCTGCGAACGCCTTCTCGCTGCCCGTCAGGACGATGCAGCCGATCTGTGCATCCTTGTCGAAGGCGGCAAGCGCCTCGCCCAGCTCGTTCATCATATTGTCGTTCAGCGCATTCAGCGCCTTCGGCCGGTTAAGGCGGATCAGGGCAACCTTGCCATGGACTTCGACGATCAGATCTTCATATTGCATGCGTGTCTCCTCGAGGGGTGTCGGTTACCCAGGGATTGTAGCGTCAGACGGGTGCCGACAGGTGGTTGAGCACGCCCCGCGCGCAGCCAAAGCGTGCGCCCCGGACGCGGCACCCGGCCTACACTGAGTGCTTGACATATTTACAAGGGAGTCCGCCATGTTCAAGAGTATCCTGCTGCCCACCGACGGCTCGGAGCTGTCGGAAAAAGCGACTGCCATCGCCGTCGAATTCGCCCGCGTGCACGGCGCGCGGATCGTCGGTGTCTCGGTCGTGCAGCCCTTCCCGTTCACGCCGATAGCGATGGACGGGGCTGTCATTCCCGATGCGGAGGTCTTCGATACCCAGGCGAGCGTGGCCGCGACCAGCCATCTGGACAAGGTCGCCGCCGCGGCCGCAGCGGCCGGGATTGCGTTCGAAGGGGTCGTGGCCAACTCGCACAGCCCTTACGAAGAAATCGTCGCGGCCGCGGAAAAGCACCACTGCGACATCATCCTGATGGCCTCCCACGGCCGCAAGGGCCTGAACAAACTGTTCCTCGGCAGCGAGACGCAGAAGGTGCTGGCGCACACGCACCTGCCGGTGCTCGTGCTGCGTTGACGCTCAGTTGACGCTTACTGCGTAGCCTTCGGCAGCAGTACCCACACCTGGCCGCGCTGCTTCATGCGGCCGGCGTTGTCGGCCGCCTCCGGGCCGAAGCCGAAGAAGAAGTCGACGCGGATGGCGCCCCGGATGGCGCCGCCCGTGTCCTGCGCCATCACGAGGCGCTGCATCGGCACGTCGCTGCCCGCCTGCGTCGTATCCAGGAACAGCGGCGCGCCCAGCGGAATCTGGGTCGCGTCGATCGCAACGGAGCGTTGCGGCGTCAGCGGCACGCCGAGCGATCCTTTTGGCCCCACGCTCGGATCGGGAAGCTTCTCTTCGCGGAAGAACACATAGCTGGGGTTGGCGTTGAACAGCTCCTGCCGGCGCGACGGGTGCTCGGCGATCCACGCCTTGATGCCCTGCGCCGTCGCCTGCTCGGCCGTCAGCTCGCCCTGCTCGACCAGCCACTTGCCGATCGATTTATACGGGTGACCGTTCTGGTCGCCGTACGCCACGCGCACCGTCTCGCCGGAATCGAGCTGCACGCGCCCTGAGCCCTGCACTTCCAGGAAGAAGGCCTCGACAGGATCGTCCACCCACAGCAGCTCCTTGCCCGGAAAGCCGGCGCTGGCGATTTCCGCCCGGCTGGCATAGGGCACCACCTTTTTGCCCTGCACTCTTCCGCGCAGGCGCTTGCCCTTCAGGTCGGGGTAGACGCCGGTCAGGTCGACCGTCAGCAGATCGTCCGGCACTTTATATAAAGGCGTCTGGTAGGCGCCGGCCTGGCGGCGCGAGCCGCGCAGCTGTGCTTCGTAATACCCGGTGACGAGACCGGTGCCGCTGCCATCGGCCGCGATGACACGCTGCGGCTGCAGAAACGTCTCGAAGAACAGCCGGATGGCCGGCTCGCTGCGCTTGTCCACCGTGCGCGCGATCTTGCACGACTCCTGCCACTCGGCCCGCTTGCCCAGCACGCTGCACGAGGACAGGAAGGCCGGCCAGACGGACCGCAGGTCGTCGGTTGCCCAGCCCGGCAGATCGGCATACGTCGCCGGGACGAAACCTGTCTTTGGAGGCGGCGCCGGCGGCGCCGGCTGAGGCGGGGGCACAGGCTGGGGGTCAGGCTGGGGCACAGGCTGCGGCACCTGCGGTGCAGGCGGTGGTGGCGCGGCGCAGCCAGCCAATATGGCGACAATGGCGCCGACCAGTGCCAGCGGACGGGCGGAACGGGTTAGACTGGCGTGGGCAAATGACATGGAGGCGGTATGTGGTATCTGATGTTGGAAGCATTGGTGGCGCTGTTCCTGCTGGTCTTTATCGTCTGGTGGACGATGCCGCGCAAGAAAAAGGCGCCGCCTGTGCGCAAGCCGGATCGGCCCGAATAATATAAGGCAGGCCGGTAAATCCGGCTCAGTGCAGCGTGCGCGGCAGCGACAGCACGAATTCCGGAATCTTGGCTTCGAACTGGTGGCCATCCTCGGCCACGCAGAAATACTCGCCCACCATCGAGCCCTGCGGTGTACGCAGCTGCGTGCCGCTCGTGTACTCGAACTGCTCGCCCGGCTGCAGCAACGGCTGATGGCCGACGACACCCAGTCCGCGCACTTCCTGGATATGGTTGTTCGCATCGGTGATGATCCAGTGGCGCGAGATCAGCTGCGCGGCCACCGTGCCCGTGTTCTTGATCGTGATCGAATACGTGAACACGAAGTTGGTACGCTCGGGGTCCGACTGCTCGGGCAGGTACTGCGTCCGCACGGACACGGCGAATTCATATTGGGCCATCGATATTCCTTGGTTGGTGCATGGTATCAGACCTGCAATTATGCCGAAAATTCAAATATGGCGTTTTGCTATCGCGGTTGTCCATTGCACCGCAATTCGTCCCGGGACGCAAGGCGCGCGTCGCACACGGTGCCACCGCAGCGTAAAATAGCGCATCTTTCTTTCAGCAGAGCGTCATGACTACTTTCCGCATCGCCCCCAGCATCCTGTCCGCCGACTTCGCCCGCCTGGGCGAGGAAGTGAGAAACGTCGTCGCCGCCGGCGCCGACATCATCCATTTCGACGTGATGGACAACCATTATGTGCCGAATCTGACTGTCGGCCCGCTGGTTTGCCAGGCGATCCGCCCGCACGTGCAGGTGCCCATCGACGTGCACCTGATGGTCAAGCCGGTCGACCGCATCATTCCCGACTTCGCCAAGGCCGGTGCCAACATCATCACCTTCCACCCGGAAGCGTCCGACCACATCGACCGCTCGCTGCAGCTGATCCGCGATAACGGCTGCAAGGCCGGCCTCGTGTTCAATCCGGCCACGCCGCTGTCCTACCTGGAGCACGTGATGGACAAGGTCGACATGATCCTGCTGATGTCGGTGAATCCGGGCTTCGGTGGCCAGTCGTTCATCCCGCAGACGCTGGTGAAGATCGCCCAGGCGCGTCGGCTGATCGACGAATCGGGCCGCGACATCCTGCTGGAAGTCGATGGCGGCATCAAGGTCGACAATATCGCCGCCGCCGCCAGGGCGGGCGCGGATACGTTTGTCGCCGGCTCGGCCATCTTCGGCCAGCCCGACTACAAGGCCGTCATCGACGCGATGCGCGCCGAACTGGCGGGGGTATAAATGACGGCGGCCGCTCACCCACTGTGCGGCGTGCGCGCCGCCATCGTCGACCTGGACGGCACGATGCTCGACACCGTGCCCGACTTCCACGTTGCCATCAATCGCATGCGCGAGGAACTGGGCCTGCCGTCCATCACGGCCGAACAGATCAAGAACATGGTCGGCAAGGGTTCGGAAAACCTGATCCGCAGTGTGCTCGCGCTGGACCATGACGATGCCGGCATCGAGCGTCACTTCGTGGAAGCGATGGATGCCTACCAGCGCCACTACCTGGCCATCAATGGTCATCACAGCACGCTGTATCCCGACGTCGCCGCCGGCTTGGCCGAGCTGAAAGGGGCGGGTCTGCGTCTGGCCTGCGTCACCAACAAGCCGCTGGCGTTCGCGCTGCCGCTGCTGAAGCTGAAGGAACTGGACGGCTATTTCGAGGTCATCTACGGCGGCGACTCCTTCCCGAAGAAGAAGCCGGACCCGATGCCGCTGCTGAAGGCGTGCGAGTTCTTCGGCCTGCCGCCGGCGCAGGTCGTGGCGATCGGCGATTCGTCCAACGACGCGCAAGCGGCCCGCGCGGCGGGCTGCCCCGTGCTGACGGTGCCGTATGGTTATAACCACGGCGAAGCTATACATAAAACGGATTCCGATGGTATAGTTGACACGCTGCTGCACGCGGCAAGATTGATTGGCTTGCACAACAGTACCGACAACGGTATCGACAACGGTACCGACAACAACACCGCAGAACCGACTTAACTCAGGCTCCTTACTCCTGTCATGTTCCTCAACAAACGACACAACGTTACTCACCAAGGCTCGATTGAGGCCTGGCTGTGGCGACGCTGGCAATCCTGGACTGCATAAGTCAGGCTGAAAAGCCCCCAGATTGCTGCCGTCGGAGTTGTGCTCGACCATTGCGCTTAGTTTGTCTGCTTGGCGCATTTTCATCCCGCTCGCTCCCGGCAGGTTTGTTGAACCTCACCGCCACCACCACACTCGAAGCGTGGCGGATTGGAGAGAACCATGACCGAACTCGAATTCCGATCGCTGGCCACGCAAGGCTATAACCGTATCCCCCTGATCGCGGAAGCCTTTGCCGACCTGGAAACACCGCTGTCGCTGTACCTCAAGCTCGCGCAGACGCAGAACACGGGCAAGAACACCTTCCTGCTGGAGTCCGTCGTCGGCGGCGAACGCTTCGGCCGTTTCTCGTTTATCGGCCTGCCGGCGAAAACGGTGCTGCGCACGTACGGCAGCCATACCGAGATCGTCAAAAACGGTGAAGTCGTCGAGACGCACGACGGCAATCCCCTCGAGTTCATCGAGCAGTACCAGGCCCGCTTCAAGGTCGCGCTGCGCCCCGGCATGCCGCGCTTCTGCGGCGGCCTGGCCGGCTACTTCGGCTACGACACCGTGCGCCATATCGAGAAGAAGCTGGCCGGCACGGCTCAAAAGGACGACCTGGGCCTGCCGGATATCCAGCTGATGGTGACGGAAGAACTGGCTGTCATCGACAACCTGTCCGGCAAGCTGTATCTGATCGTGTATGCCGACACCACGCAGCCGGAGTCGTTCGACAAGGCGCGCGTGCGGCTGAAAGAGCTGCGCGCGCTGCTGCGGCGCGGAGTCGATGCGCCCGTCACGTCGTCCTCCGTACGGACCGACATCATCCGCGACTTCCCCAAGGAAGACTACCTGAAGGCCGTCGCGAAAGCCCATGAATACGTGATGGCCGGGGACCTGATGCAGGTGCAGATCGGCCAGCGCATCAGGAAGCCCTACGTCGATTCGCCGCTGACGCTGTACCGCGCGCTGCGGTCGCTGAATCCGTCGCCGTACATGTACTACTACAATTTCGGCGACATGCAGATCGTCGGTGCGTCGCCGGAGATCCTGGTCCGCAACGAGACACTGCCCGACGGCGAGAAGAAAGTCACCTTGCGCCCGATCGCCGGCACCCGCCCGCGCGGCGCCACGCCGGAGAAGGATGCGCAACTGGCCGAGGAACTGCTGGCCGATCCGAAAGAGATCGCCGAGCACGTAATGCTGATCGACCTGGCGCGCAATGACCTGGGCCGCATCTCCGAGACGGGCAGCGTGAAGGTCACGGACCGCATGGTCATCGAAAAATACTCGCACGTGCAGCACATCGTGTCGAACGTCGAGGGCAAGCTGAAGTCCGGCATGTCCAACCTGGACGTGCTGCGCGCCACCTTCCCCGCCGGCACCCTGACGGGCGCGCCAAAAGTGCGGGCGATGGAAGTCATCGACGAACTGGAAATCTCCAAGCGCGGCATCTATGGCGGCGCCTGCGGCTACCTGTCGTTCGGCGGCGAGATGGACGTGGCGATCGCGATCCGCACCGGCGTTATCAAGGACGGCATGCTGTACGTGCAGGCCGCCGCCGGCATCGTGGCCGATTCGATCCCTGAAATGGAATGGCAGGAAACCGAGAACAAGGCGCGCGCCGTGCTGCGCGCGGCCGAACAAGTGCAAGATGGCCTGGATGGGGAGTTCTGACATGCTCTTGATGATCGACAACTACGACTCCTTCACCTACAACATCGTGCAGTACTTCGGCGAACTGGGTGAGGACGTGCGCACGTTCCGCAACGACGAAATCACGATCGAGGAGATCGAAGCGCTGAACCCGGAGCGCATCTGCATCTCGCCGGGACCGAAGGCGCCGGCGCAGGCAGGCATCTCCGTCGAGGTCTTGAAGCACTTCGCCGGCAAGAAGCCGATTCTGGGCGTGTGCCTGGGCCACCAGGCCATCGGCGAGGCGTTCGGCGGCAAGGTCATTCGCGCCAAGCAGGTCATGCACGGCAAGACGTCCGCCATCGCCCACACGGGCGAAGGCGTGTTTGCCGACCTGCCCAGCCCCTTCACGGTGATCCGCTACCACTCGCTGGCGATCGAACGCGCATCGCTGCCCGCCTGCCTGGAAGTGACGGCATGGACCGACGATGGCGAAATCATGGGTGTACGGCACAAGGACTTCGATATCGAAGGCGTGCAGTTCCATCCCGAGTCCATCCTGTCCGAGCATGGCCATGCCCTGCTGAAGAACTTCCTCGTCCGCTAAGGAGCCGCCATGCCGATCACCCATCAAGAAGCCCTGGTCCGCTGTATCGAACACCGGGAGATCTTCCACGACGAGATGCTGCACCTGTTCCGCCAGATCATGAGCGGCGAAATGTCGCCCGTGATGGTGGCCGCCCTGACCATGGGCCTGCGCGTCAAGAAGGAAACCATCGGCGAGATCACCGCCGCGGCCCAGGTCATGCGCGAGTTTTCCACCAAGGTGCCGATGGCCGACACCACCAACCTGCTCGACATCGTCGGCACGGGGGGCGATGGTGCACACACCTTCAATATCAGCAGCGCGGCGATGTTCGTGGCCGCCGCCGCCGGTGCGCGCGTGGCCAAGCACGGCGGGCGCAGCGTGTCGTCGTCGTCCGGCAGTGCGGACCTGATTGAGTCCCTGGGTGCCAATATCAACCTGAAGCCCGAACAGATCGCCCAGTCGATCGCGCAGACGGGCATCGGCTTCATGTTCGCGCCGAACCACCACGCCGCGATGAAACACGTGGCACCCGTCCGGCGCGAGCTGGGCGTGCGCTCCATCTTCAATATCCTGGGACCGCTGACGAATCCCGCCGGCGCGCCCAACATCCTGATGGGCGTGTTCCACCCCGATCTCGTCGGCATCCAGGTGCGGGTGCTGCAGCGCCTCGGCGCGCAGCACGCCATCGTCGTCTATGGCCGCGACAATATGGATGAAGTGTCGCTGGGCGCGGGCACGATGGTGGGTGAGCTGATCGACGGCGAAATTCGCGAATACGAAATCCACCCGGAAGACTTCGGCCTGGCGATGATCGCCAGCCGCAACCTGAAGGTGGCCGACGCAGCCGAGTCGAAGGAACGCGTGATGGAAGCGCTGTCCGGCGTGCCCGGTCCGGCCAGCGACATCGTCGCGCTCAATGCCGGCACCGCGCTGTATGCGGCCGGTGTCGCGTCGTCCATCGAGGATGGCCTGGCGAAGGCACGGGAAGCGGTCAGCTCCGGCGCCGCGCTGGGGAAGCTGCGTCAGTTCGTCGAGGTGACGCAGGCGCTCGGCGCCAGCAACGCTTGAGGGGCCGGCATGTTCGGCATCCACGACCTGACGCTGTTTGTCGTTTCCGGGCTGCTGCTGAACATCATGCCCGGCCCCGATTCCCTGCTGATCATGGCGCGTAGCGCCACGCAGGGCTGGCGTGCCGGCTGCGTGACCGCGCTCGGTATCGGCGCCGGCACGATGGTGCACGTGCTGGCTGCCGCCGTGGGGTTGTCCGCGCTGCTGGCCACTTCGGCAACCGCGTTCAATGTCGTCAAGTGGGTGGGCGCGGCGTATATCGTGTGGTGCGGCATCGGGATGCTGCGGGCGAAACTGCGCAGCGACGAGCGCGCGGCGGCACCGGCCGTTACCGCCCTGCCCTACCGCCGCATCTTCGCGCAGGGCTTCCTGACCAATGTCCTGAACCCGAAAGTCGCTTTGTTCTTCCTCGCCTTCGTGCCCCAGTTCATCTCCCTTGACGCACCCAACAAGCCGCTGGCGTTCCTCATCCTTGGCTGCATCTTCAACTTCAACGGCATGTTGTGGTGTAACGGCCTGGCCGTCTTCACGGCATTTGCCAGCGCGCGCCTGAAGGTCAAGCCGCGCGTGGCACTGTGGCTGAACCGCTTGACAGGCAGCCTGTTTCTGATGCTGGGCGCGCGCCTGGCGCTGGCCGAACGCAATTAACTCAATAAGCCATGTCCGATATCCTGAATAAAATCCTGGCCGTCAAGGCCGACGAAGTGGCGGCCGCCAAAAAATACCGCAGCTTCGCCAGCCTGCGCGACGAAGTGGAAGGCGACCGCGAACTGCGCGCAGGGCTGCGCGGCTTCGAAGCGAGCCTGCGCCGCCGGATTGACGCCGGCAATGCCGGCGTCATCGCGGAAGTGAAGAAGGCGTCGCCATCGAAAGGCGTACTGCGGGCCGATTTCCGCCCGGCCGATATCGCCGCCAGCTACGAGGGGGGCGGCGCCGCCTGCCTGTCCGTGCTGACGGACGAGCAGTTCTTCCAGGGCTCCACCGAATACCTGAAGCAGGCCCGCGCCGCATGCAATATTCCGGTGCTGCGCAAGGATTTCATGGTCGACCTGTACCAGATCTACGAGGCGCGCGCGATGGGTGCCGACTGCATCCTGCTGATCGTCTCGGCGCTCGATCACGGCCTGATGGCGGAGATGGAAGCGTGCGCGCACGAGCTGGGGATGGACGTGCTGATCGAGTCGCACGACGGCGACGAACTGACGGCTGCGCTGAAGCTGAAAAGTAACCTCGTCGGCATCAACAACCGCAACCTGCGCACGTTCGACGTGACGCTCGATACGACCTTGAATCTGCTGGAGCGCATTCCGCCGGAGCGTATGGTGATCACGGAGTCCGGCATCCTGAACGCTGGCGACGTGGCGCGCATGCGCGCGGCGAACGTGCATGCGTTCCTGGTTGGCGAGGCCTTTATGCGCGCCGATGACCCGGGCGCCGAGTTGCAACGGCTGTTCGCCTGAACTTCGAAGACACTTCATCCGAAAGGAGCCGCGATGCCTTTGCCACTCGCCCCCGCTGCGCCGCCCGACTTCGATTTCATCATCGGCGACTGGGAGGTCCGGCACCGCCGGCTGCGTTCGCGCCTGACCGGCTGCACCGAATGGGAAGAGTTCGACGGATTGTCGTCGACAGTGAAGACGCTGGGCGGCTTCGGCAATCTGGAAGACAACCTGCTGCGGTCCCCGGACGGTGAGTTCCGTGCCATCGCAGTACGCTCCTATTGCCGGACAACGCAAACGTGGTCGATCTGGTGGCTGGACGGACGCAACCCGACGGCGCTGGACGTGCCGGTAACGGGTAAATTCAATGGCGATACCGGCCTGTTTTTTGCCGACGATGTGCTGGACGGCCAGGCGATCCGCGTACGTTTCACGTGGACTGGCGGCGCCAGACCGCGCTGGGAGCAGGCATTCTCGAATGACGGTGGGGTGTGCTGGGAGACCAACTGGACGATGACGTTCGGGCCTGTCAAGGCATAGGAACACGATGTCGCTTCATGCCACGTGGTCGTCACCGGCTCTGGCATCCACGCTGAACGGCCAGGATGTCCTCGCGCTACGACGAGTCAGCTCGCCCAACACGAGTACACCCCACACTTCAACGCGGCGTTACCGCTTTCCTGCAGCGATCATCGTCGGCCGCGCCACGTCCAGCTTGCGGGCGCTGTCGATCGCCAGCGTGACCGTCGGCACGCGCTCGCCCAGCAGCTGCACCGCGAACGTCATCAGCTCGTCGCGCCGAAAGGCGTGCACTTCGATCGTCTCGCCCACCTTGTAGCGGCCCAGCAGGGTTTCCAGGTTCGACGGGTTGCCCGTGACCCGCAGGCCGTCGATGGCGACCAGCAGGTCTCCTGCCGACAGGCCGGCCCGGTGCGCCGCGCCGCCTTCGTGGACAGCCGACAGCTTGCAGTCGGCGCCGTCGCGGCCGATGTTCGCGTCCAGGCTCGGCTTGCCGCCCTTGCGCTCGTCCGTATACTTGACGCCGAATGGCGCCAGCAGCTTCGCCAGCGGCACATCTTCGGTGCCGCGGATGTATTTTTCAAAGAACGGCTTGAGCTTCATGCCGCTGATCTCGTCGAACAGCGCTTCCACGTCGGCAGGCGTCACGCCGCGGCGGCCGTCGGGATAAAAGTCGCGGCCGTAGCGCTGCCACAGCGCCAGCATGATGTCGTCCAGCGAGCGCTTGCCTGCCGTTTTCGTGCGGATCGTCAGGTCGAGCCCCAGCCCGATCAGCGAGCCCTTGGCGTAGTAGCTGACGATGGCGTTCGGCGCGTTCTCGTCCTGGCGGTAGTACTTGCCCCATGCGTCGAAGCTGGAATCGGCCACGCTCTGCTTGGTGCGGCCTGCACCGCGCAGTACGCCGCCAACGGCTTTGCCCAGCATCTTGTAATACTGCTGTTCCGTGATCATGCCGCTGCGCACGAGGAACAGGTCGTCGTAGTAGCTGGTGAACCCTTCGAAAAGCCACAGCAGCGGCGTGTAGTTCTCCACCTGCAGGTCGTACGGCGCGAACACGGCCGGCTTGATGCGCTTGACGTTCCAGGTGTGGAAATACTCATGGCTGCACAGGCCAAGGAACTTGATGTAGCCCTCGCTGCGCTCCTTGCCTTGTGCCGCGGTCGTCGGCAGGTCGGCGCGGGCGCAGATCAGCGCCGTCGATGCGCGGTGTTCCAGCCCGCCGTAGCCGTCGCCGACGGCCAGCGTCATGAACACGTAACGGTCCATCGGCGCCTGTTTCGTTTTCGGTTCGAAGAAGGCGATCTGTGTTTCGCAGATCGCCTTCAGGTCGGCGCACAGGCGGTCCATGTCGAGATTCGGCACGCGGCCCGTGATGACGACGTCGTGCGGCACGCCATGCGCCGTAAACGTCGCCAGCGCGAAGTCGCCCATTTCGACAGGACTGTCGATCAGCTCATCGTAATCGGCAGCGACGTACGTGCCGAAGCCGTAGCGCTTCGCCCGCAGTTCCGGCAGCGCCGTCGCCACGCGCCAGGTGCGCGCCGCATCAATCTCCGGCTGGCCGATATCGACGACGTGCGGCACCTCTTCCTGGCCGAGCACGCGCAGGAACACGCTGGTGCCGTTGAAGAAACCGTGCGTCCCGTCCAGGTGCGCGGCACGCACCGACAGGTCCCAGGCGTAGACGTCGTACTGCACGACGAGCGGGCCGCCGACGGCAGGTGCCTGCCACGAATGCTTGTCCAGCTTCGTCAACTGGACGGTACGGCCTTCCGCTTCGGCGCGGATCTGGACGATATTGCGGGAGAATTCGCGGATCATGTAGCTGCCGGGAATCCATGCCGGCAGCGCCAGCACCTGGCCTGCCGGATCGGGATTCTGCACGGTCAGCGTGACCTGGAACAGGTGGGCCGCGAGATCTTTCGCGACGATGGCATAGGCAATGGCCGCTGCCTGGCTAGAGGTTTTTTTCTTTTTCATCTTAGGTCGGACGGCGTATCGATATCGAGCAGGATGCCCGCATCGTCCACCGCTACATCGGTGACAGGATTGTTGTTGACGATACCGCGTGCGCCGCGGTCGCCCGCCAGTGCCAGCAGCTCAGGCAGATGCAGGCGGCCGAAGGCAATCGGATTGCCCCGCTTGCTCTGGTACACAGGCGCCGCGATGGCCGCGCCCTCGCAGACCGCCTGGCGCAACGCGGCGATCGTGGACGGCAGCACCCGCGGCATGTCGCCCAGCGCCACTACCCAGCCATCGGCCTGCGCCACCTGCCGCAGGGCATGGACAAGCGATGCCGCCATGCCGGCGTCGGCATCGGCGCAGCGCGCTACTTCACAGCCCAGTTGCGCCAGCAGCGCGGCCGTCGCGTCGTCATCGTCGCGCACGACGGCAACCACGCGCGGCAGCACGGCGAGCATGTGCCGCGCACTGGCCGCAACTACCGGAGAGCCTTCCCCCAGCGGCTGCAGCAGCTTGTTGCGCACGCCCTCGGGATCGAAGCGGCGGCCCCGGCCCGCTGCCAGCAGGATGCCGACGATGTCGGATGCCAACCTTATGCCTTCGTGGCCGACGCCAGGTCGAACGGCAGCTTGCGCAGCCGCTTGCCCGTCAGGCGGAACACGGCATTGGCAAACGCCGGCGCCAGCGGCGGCAGCCCCGGTTCGCCCATGCCGGTCGGCGGCTCGTTCGACGGCACGATGTGCACGTCGACCCGCGGCATGTCCGGCATGCGCGCGACGGTATAGTCGGACAGCTGGTTCTGTTCGACGATACCATCCTTGAGCGTGATGGCGGCGCCCGGCAAGGTCGTGCCGACGGCCATCAGGATCGCGCCCTGCACCTGCGCCTCGATCGACAGCGGATTGACGGGCTGGTTGCAGTGCACGCCGGCCGTCACGGTATGGAGCTTGGGCACGCCGTTTTCGACGGACGCCGTGACCACATACGCGACGACAGTGCCAAACGATTCATGCACGGCCACGCCATACGCCTGTCCTTTCGGCAGCTTCTTCGTGCCGTAGCCGGATTTGCCGACAGCCAGGTCCAGCGCTAGGTGATGGCGTTTATGATCCGCCGGGATCAGCTTCTTGCGGTAGGCGACGGGATCGCTGCCTGCCGCATGCGCCGCTTCGTCGATCAGCGTCTCCATGACGAAAGCGGTGTGCGTGGAGCCGACGGAGCGCCACCACAACACCGGCACGTTGGCCCTGGCGTTGTGGACGGTCAGGTGCAGCGGCACCTTGTAAGGCTCGCCCATGCCCTCGACCATCGTCGCATCGACACCGTTCTTGACCATCATCGGCTCGAACGCGGAGCCGGTAATAATCGACTGGCCGACGATCGTGTGGTCCCATGCAACGATCCTGCCGCGGGCGTCGAGCCCCAGCGCCGCGCGGTGCACGTGGGCGGGACGGTAGTAGCCACCCTTGATATCGTCCTCGCGGCTCCAGATCACCTTGACGGGGCCTTTGCCGTAGGCCCTGGCGACGTTGACCGCTTCGACGATATAGTCCGACGACGGCGTGGCACGGCGACCGAAGCCGCCGCCCGCCATCATCGTATGCAGCGTCACCTGCTCCGGCTTCAGGCCGGCCGTTTTCGCGGCGGCCGCCTGGTC
The DNA here is from genome assembly GCF_004421005.1 of Pseudoduganella plicata. NCBI lineage: Bacteria > Pseudomonadati > Pseudomonadota > Betaproteobacteria > Burkholderiales > Oxalobacteraceae > Pseudoduganella > Pseudoduganella plicata. The sequence continues at coordinate 4,456,460 of NZ_CP038026.1, read as the reverse complement.
CATCGTCTGGAACTGGCTGCCCGCCCAGATGGTGCAGGAATCGGGCTTCAGGTCGACGACGCAATTGAGCGGCTCCATCGGCGCGTGCGCCAGGTACGGGAACTCGTAGATGGCATTGATCTTCTTCGGCGCGGCCGCCAGCTTCGACGTGTCGCCCTGCTTTGCGACAGTGCCCGGTTTTGCGGCCAGCGCGCGGTAGCCGGCAAACTGCCTGGCCGTATCGACCTTCTCGACGCCGCTGCTGTCCCAGTCGATCTGGAGTGCGTCGCGCGCCTGCTTCGCCGGCCAGTAGCCATCGGCGATCACGGCAATGCCTTCGGCGCCGCGATCCAGCGCGACCGGCACGACGGCAACAACGCCGCGCATCGCCTTGGCTGCCGTAGCATCGAACGACCGGACCCGGGCGCCAAACACGGGCGGCCTCGCGACCACCGCTACCTTGGTGCCTTCCGGCTTGAAGTCCATGCCGAACTGCTGGCTGCCGTTCGACTTCGCGCGCGCATCGAGGCGCGGCATCGGCTTGCCGATGAAGCGGAAGTCCTCGACGTTCTTCAGTACCACGTGCGCCGGCACCGGCTGCTTCATCGCCGCCTCGGCCATCTCGCCATACGTGGCCTTGCGTCCGCCCGGGCCGGTCAGCACGCCCTGCACCGCCTTGACCTGGTTGACGGGCACTTTCCATTGCTCGGCCGCGGCAGCGACCAGCATCGCGCGCGCCTTGGCGCCGATTTCACGGTACTGCACCCACGAATGGGCCACGCTGCCCGAGCCGCCCGTGATCTGGATGCCGAACGCCGGGTCCTTGTATGCTTCGCCCGCTGGCGCCAGGATGCCCCGCACCTGCGACCAGTCGGCATCGAGTTCCTCGGCGATCAGCATCGGCAGCGCCGTCTGCACGCCCTGGCCGAATTCGAGCCGGTTGACGATGACGGTGACGGTGTTGTCCGGCGCGATGCGCAGGAATGCGTTGGGCTGCTGCGCCGCCTGCGGCAGGCCGGCCGCACGCGCCATGCGTCCGCCCGCGACAACAGTAAATCCCAGCACGAGCCCGGCGCCGGCACCCTTCATGAAACCGCGCCGCGAGATGCCTGCGGTAGGGATTGCGCCGGCGAGACTGCCTTCGATCCATTGTTTGCGCATGCGAAGTCTCCTCAGGCGAGTGTCCTGGCCGCGTCCTTGATGGCCGCGCGGATGCGTTGGTAGGTTCCGCAGCGGCAGATATTGCCGGCCATGGCGCTGTCGATATCGGCGTCCGTCGGCGCCTTGTTCGATTTCAGCAGCGCGGCGGCGCTCATCACCTGGCCGCTCTGACAGTAGCCGCACTGCGGCACGTCGTGCCTGACCCAGGCGTCCTGCACGGCCTTGCCGATCCGGTCGCCTTCCATCGCCTCGATCGTCGTGATCTTCTGGCCGACGGCTGCGGAGATCGGCGTGATGCAGGAGCGGATCGGCTGCCCGGCCAGGTGCACCGTGCAGGCGCCGCACAGCGCCGCGCCGCAGCCGAACTTCGTGCCCGTCATGTTGAGGTTATCGCGCAGGGCCCACAGGATGGGGGTGGCGGGATCGGCGTCGACCTGCGTGTCGCGCCCGTTGATATTCAATATCACCATGCTATCTCCTGGTCTGGATGGGCAAACGGCGCGCTCTGCTGGCGCGCCGGTTCCTGCGGGTCTGCCCGCTCTGATCGAATGATACGGCAGTCTTACTGCTTTGCGGCGGCCATGCGCGCTTCCAGCGTTTTCAGGTCGATCGCGCCCGGGATGCGGGTGCCGTCGGCAAAGAAGACCGCCGGGGTGCCGTTGATATTGAGCTTCTGGCCCAGCGCGAACACCTTGTCGTTCGGCGTGGTGCAGTTGGCCGGTGCGGCCCCCGGCGCCTTGTTGTGCAGCATCCAGTCGTCCCACGCCTTGGCACGGTCGGAGGAGCACCACACGTTCTTCGACTTCACGGCCGAATCGGGCGACAGGATGTTGTACAGGTAGGTATAGATCGTCACGTTGTCGACCTGGCTCAACGCCTGCTGGCGGAAGCGCTTGCAGTAGCCGCAGTTCGGGTCCTCGAACACGGCGATGACGCGCTTGCCGTTGCCCTTGACGGTCTTGATGGCCAGCTCCGTCGGCAGGTCGGAGAACTTGATCCTGTTCAGGTCGTCGATGCGCGCCTGCGTCAGGTCTTCGCTTGTTTTGAGGCTGAAGACGTGGCCGACGATCAGGTAGGAACCCGTCTTGTCGGTATAGCGCACGTCGTTGCCGACACGGATTTCGTACAGGCCGCCATACGGCGTCTCACGGATCGAATCGATCTTGACGTTATCGCCCAGCTTGGGTTCGACGTTCTTGCGGATCGTGGCTTCGACGGACTGCGCGCCTGCGTAGGACGTCAGCAGGGCCGACGCGAGTACGACGGCGGTTTTGAGCATTTTCATGGAATCTCCGGACATGGACCGCCCGTCGCGGCACCGGCGGTGCGCGACGTGACGTGATTATTCTGTCGATGATAGCGGCTGCAGGGCCGCCCGTTCTTCGCTTTTTGGTCGTTGGTTTGTAACGGGGCCGTACGATTCTGCCGTCAATCCTGTCGGCACTGTTGTCGCCGATCTGGCCACCATCAATGTCTGCCAAGCGCATGAGCCATCAGCTGGCGCTTCACGATCGGCAGCTTATCGAGCAAGTTTAGCCCGAAATTGCGCACCACGCGAACCGGTTCCAGGTTGGCGGTAAACAGCCGGTACAGCCCGTCCGTGGTGACCTGCATGGCCAGCACTTCTTCCTTGCGCGCGCGGCTGTAGCGGGCCAGCACGCGGCTGTCGCCAATGGAGCGGTGCTCCTCGCGTCCGGCCACGGCCTGCACGAGGTCGCGCACGTCGCCGAAGCCCAGGTTCATGCCGTGGCCGGCGAGCGGGTGCACGACGTGCGCTGCATCCCCGATCAGCGCCACGCGCTCGGCCACCAATGAATGAGGCCGCATCAACGTGAGGGGGAATGCCTTGACCTGCTCGGGCAGCACGGGCGTCAGCTTGCCCAGTTTGTCCGCGGCGAATTCGGCCAGCCGGTCGGCCAGCGCCTGCGCGCCTTCGTCGCGCAGCGTGTCGGCCAGCGCATCGGGGGCCGACCACACCAGCGAGACCCGGTTGCCGGGCAGCGGCAACAGCGCGACGATGCCGCGCGAGCAGGTGAACCACTGCAGCGCGGCGCCGTGGTGCGGCCGCTCGCATTCGAAGTTGGCGACGACACCCTTCTGGCCGTACGGCTTGTAATCGAGGCCGATATCGCACTGGCCTCGCACCCACGACTGGGCGCCATCGGCGCCGACGATCAGCGATGCGCGGATCTGGCTGCCGTCGTCCAGCTGCACGCTGGCGTGCTCAGCGCCGGTCGACAGCGCCACCGCGCGGCCCGACACCACGTGCACGTTCTGGGCGAAGCGCAGTGCCGCGTCCAGCGCCTGATTCAGGTTGCGGTCTTCCACGATCCATGCGAGCGTATCGGCATGGGCGCCGTAGGCATCGAAACTGATGTGGCCGGGCTGCTCGCCATCGCCCTTGACGATCATCGCATCGACCGGCGCGATGCGCGCCGCTTCCATGGCGCCCCACACCTTCAGCGACGACAGCAGCTTCTGCGCCGTATGGTTCAGCGCATACACGCGCGCATCCCAGCTCGCCTCCAGGCCGTCCGGCGGCGTGACCGGCGGAGGGCCGAGCAGTGTGACGCTTTGCCCAGACTGGGCAAACGCCAGCGCCGCCGTCTTGGCGATGGCGCCGTTGCCGACGATGCAGACAGCCGTCTGCACATGTTGCCTGGTGGCCGATGAAGTGGAAGACTTGTTCATTCACCCATTATAACGACCGCACGGCCGGCACGGCATCCGCATCAATCCCAGCGGGGCGCCAGGCCACCCGGATTGGCGAGGCGTGCCTCCGGGCCCTGCGCCAGCGCGTCGATGGCGGCCATGTCGGCATCGGACAGCGCGATGCGGGCCGCCTGCAGATTGCCTGCCAGGTTGGCGCGTCGCGTGGACGATGGAATCACGGCAAAGCCCTGCCGCAGCGCCCACGCCAGCGCGACCTGCGCCGGGCTGGCGCCGTGGGCTGCGGCGATGCGGGCGATGACGGGATCGGTGACAACCTTGCCGTAGGCGAGCGGCATGTAGGCCGTCAGGTGGATGCCACGATTGCGCGCGAAGTCGACGACGGCGCGGTTCGGCAGGTACGGGTGGATCTCCACCTGATTCGTCGCGATGGCATCCGCGCCGACGGCGGCGATGGCCTCCTCCATATGGCGGATCGTGAAGTTCGACACGCCGATCAGCTTCGTCAGCCCCTGGCGCTGCGCTTCGGCCAGCGCCGCCATGCTTTCGGCCACCGGCACCACCTCGTCCGGCGAAGGCCAGTGGATCAACGTCAGGTCGAGACGTTCAAGCCGCAGCTTGTGGAGGCTGTCCTTCAGGCTGGGGATCAGCCTGTCGCCGGCCAGGTTGTCCGTCCAGATCTTGGTCGTGACGAACAGCTCCTCGCGGGGGACGCCGGCGGCAGCCAGCGCGGTGCCCACATCGGCTTCATTGCCGTAGATTTGCGCCGTGTCCACATGGCGGTAGCCCAGCTCCAGGCCGGTGCGGACTGCGTCGGTGACAACCTGGCCCTGCAGGCGGAAGGTGCCGAGGCCGATTTGCGGGATGGTGGTAGCGGTCATGGTGGCTCCAGTCATTCAAAGCATCACTATGCCGGCGTTCTTTGTTGAGAAAAACCTGCGCCTTCGCAAATCATCGTTGTCCCTGGCGCAAATATCTCTAGTCATGCTCAACCACTATTGCAAACCTGTATTTGCCTGCTATAATGCGGCCTCTTGGCCTGGTAGCTCAGTTGGTAGAGCAGAGGATTGAAAATCCTTGTGTCGGTGGTTCGATTCCGCCCCGGGCCACCAGGAATTCAGCAGTACAGCAAAACGCCACCTTCGGGTGGCGTTTTTGTTTGTCTCTCCGGCATCCGTAGTTTCCACAGTGCCCTCCCTCGTGCCCGCGCGCGATCCCTGTCCGCCAGCAGGGGCGGCCCTTCCGCGATGTTTCCTTCGGCCCTGATCCGTGCTTGCCGCACGGAATCACCGCTTGATTATATTTGCCTAGGTAAATATAATGAGACCCCCTAGTTTCGCGCCGGAACTTTTTCTTACCTATGCAAGTGTTTGAAGAACTGCAAGATGGCCAGTTTGGCTACCTGATCAGCCAGGCCCGTAATGCCCTGTTTGCAGCGCTGGACCAGGAAATGGCGCCGCTGGACCTGACCGCTTCGCAGTTTGTCGTGGTCATCGGTGCGATGCGCCAGCGTGCACGGACCGTCACCGAGTTCGGCCGGCTTGCCGGGATCGAACCCGGCCCGATGTCGCGCCTGCTGGATCGGATGGAAGCCAAGGGCATCATTCGCAAGGTGCGCGATCAGGCGGACGGCCGCCAGGTCAATGTTGAACTGACCGAAAAAGGCATCGCGCTCTACCCGCAGATTAATGCGGGACTGCGCAAGGTCTACGGGCAGTTAATGCATGGCTTTAGCGAACAGGAAGCTGAGGCCTTCAAGCATACGCTGGAAAAAATCCTGCTGAATGCGCGGCAGTAGTCGCGCAGAAACACGAGATACCGCCCTCACGCCGTCATTGATCGAACAGTAACCCCCGAACACATCAGCTCGCGCCCATGCACCGGTCTGCTCGACGTTGCTAGCGCTATCAGCCATTCCAGGAGTACCTACCCATGAGTCAAGAAAACAGCAACCAACCCGCTACACCCGCTACTCCCAAGCGCTTCTCCCGACGCAAGTTCATCGGCGCTGCCGCGGGCACCGCAGCGGTAGTGGGCGGATACTCCCTGTTCAATCGCCCTTTCCGTGCCGACAAGGCCGACCGCAAGGTCGACGTGCTGCTGATCGGCGGCGGCATCATGAGCGCAACGCTGGGCGTGTATCTTTCCGAGCTGGAGCCGAACTGGACGTTCGAAGTGTTCGAACGTCTGGACAAAGTGGCGGAAGAAAGCTCGAACGGCTGGAACAACGCCGGCACCGGTCACTCGGCGCTCTGCGAACTGAACTACACGCCGGTGGACGACAAAGGGAACGTCCAAATCTCCAAGGCGATCGACATCAACGAGAACTTCCAGATCTCGCGCCAGTTCTGGTCGCACCAGGTGCGCAAGGGCGTGCTGGGTAATCCGCGCGAATTCATCAATTCGACGCCGCACATGAATCTCGTGTTTGGCGAGGAAAACCGCGAGTTCATGCGCAAGCGCGTTGCAGCGCTGAAGGCATCGCCACTGTTCGCCGGCATGGAACTGACCACCGAGCCGGCCCAGATCCGCGAATGGATTCCGATCATGATGGAAGGCCGCAAGGCGGACGAGATCGTGACCGCCACCCGGTCGCCGCTCGGTACCGACGTCAACCTGGGATCGATTACCCGCCAGTTCTACAAGCATCTCGGCGAATCCGTGGGCAGCAAGATTGCGACCGGCTACGAGGTACGCTCCATCACCCGCAACGACGATGGCACCTGGCGCGTGTCGGCGTTCGATATCAAGGACGATTCCAAAGTTCAGACGGTCGATGCGCGGCACGTGTTCATCGGCGCCGGCGGCGCCGCATTGCCGCTGCTGCAAATGTCCGGCATTCCCGAAGCGAAGCAATATGCCGGCTTCCCTGTCGGGGGCGAGTTCCTGGTGACGGACAATCCGGCCATTACCTCGCGTCATCTGGCCAAGGTGTACGGCCTGGCGGATACGGGTTCGCCGCCCATGTCGGTGCCCCATCTGGATACGCGCGTGCTGGACGGTAAAACGGTGCTGCTGTTCGGACCATTCGCCACCTGGTCCACCAAGTTCCTCAAGAACGGCTCCTACTTCGATATCGGCAAGGCCACCACGGCCTCCAATGTCTTGCCGCAGCTGCAAGTCGGCGTCCATGAATTTGCACTCGTCAAATATCTTGCCCAGCAACTGGAGCAGTCCAGGGAGGACAAGATGGCAGCGCTGCGCCGCTACATGCCGGAGGCCAGGGACGAAGACTGGCGCTTGTGGCAGGCTGGCCAGCGTGTGCAGATCATCAAGAACGTGCCCGACAAGGGCGGCGTCCTGAAGCTGGGTACGGAAGTGGTGGTCTCCGAAGACCGCTCGATATCGGCGCTCTTGGGGGCGTCACCGGGTGGCTCGACTTCGCCCGCGATCATGCTGTCGCTGCTGGAGAAAGTCTTCCCGGATCGCCTGAAGACGGCCGCGTGGCAGGAAAAGATCCGCGAGATCGTCCCGTCCTATGGGAAAAAGCTGAACGAGAACGTGCAGTTGCTGGCGGCGACGTGGGCCGCCACGGCTGAAACACTGAAGCTGGCGATTGCATCGCCAAGCCTGGAAAACTTCGTTGCCGGTGCCGGTCCCGCCGTGCAGCCCGGGCAAGTGAAAAAAGTGTCCGATATTGCTCTGTAATACTCAAGCTGCAAGTGAATCATCCTCCATGGGGACTGCTGACGCCAACCGACCCCGGTTGGCGTTTTGTTTTGTGGCGCGCCGGCGCCGCTGGCACGCCGCCCGGCATGGCAGTCGGAATCGGATAGCTGGCGACATGATCGCTCTTGTTGTTGTACACCATCAGACCGGTGTCGCCGCTCTTGTCGCGCTCGTTCGACAGCGTGCCGATCAGCATGCGTTCGGGAATCGGCTAAAACGTATGCGGCCCGACGTAGCCGCTGTTGCCCACGAGGTCGAAAATCGTCTTCACCAGCTTCGGTTTGGCGGGATCGGTGCCGACATCGAAGACGAACATCCTGCTGTCGTCCAGGCGGCCCGCCCACAGGCAGCGCCGGTTGTCGGTAAATCCCATGTGGTGGGCTTCGCCCCGGCGGGGACGGACAACACGTGGATGACCTTGTCGTACTTGGGCGATCCCGGCTTGACGTCCACCGTCGCCAGTTTGCCGGTCCCGTCGCACAGGCCTGGCACGCCCGGCATCCAGACGTGCAGGAATTGCTCCTGGCCCTTGATCAGGCTGGCAAGGCAGGGAGAATTCGCACGCGCGCTGCCTGACGTCGTTGCGAACGACATCAAGCCCCGGTCTGGCGCAAGATGCTCACCATGAAGATGCGCAAGAAATCCGACCTGCCGACCAAGGTCTGCGCCCATTGCGGCTTGCCGTTCACGTGGCGCAAGAAGTGGGAACGCGACTGGGACCATGTGAAATTCTGCTCCGACCGTTGCCGGCGCGCCGGCAAGGCGGCTGCCTAAGTCGCAGCGTCCACGGCCGCCAGCGCCTGCAATGCCATCGCATGGGCGCCCTCGTACGATTTCGCCGCCGCGATAAACCGGCCGTTATGGCAGAACGTGGCATCGGCAACGCCCGTGACGGCCGCCAGCTCGGCATCGCGCAATCCCGCCCATGCCGCGGGCAGGTCAGCCCTCGCCTGAAAGCTCTCGGCACTCATCGGCACCGTATGCAGCAGGTAGCGTCCCTCGGACAGGCTGTGGCTGAGGACGAACAGCACTTTCGGCATTTCCTTGCGCACCAGCTGTGTCCACGGCAGAGCGCTGTTTTTCAACAACAGCAGCCGCCCGCCTTCCAACGCCTCCGATTGCCGCACCTGCTCGACCGCCAGCATCGCGCCGACGCGGTACTTGACGGCATTGATCAATATGTCCGTCAGCAGCGACATCGCGCGCCGGAACTCGGCGAGCCGGAACGTTTCGGCCGCCTCGCCGTAGCCCAGCCGCTGTTCATCGAGCCAGTTCGGATTGAAGCCCGAGATCACGGCGGACAGGCCGTAGCCGCCGGGCGCGTTCTTTGCCGCGCCCACGTCGGACAGGTCGAGGTATTGCACGACATCGGCATCGATGGCATAGGCCATCTCGCGCGCCTTGTCTTCGCCCAATGCGTATCCCACATGGCTGGCGGCCAGCGCGGCGACGCAACGCGGGCCGTACTCACGCCACACGAGGCCCGCGCTGGCATAAGGAACGCCGCTCATCCTGGCGCCGTCGAACCCCTTCTGGTGGTGATCGAACCGCCCTGTGGCCGGATCCCAGATGCCGCCGACGTCGACGGCGAAATCGGCCGCCTCGATGATGGCCTGGTCGCGCGTGCGCACGATCTCCGCGTCAGGGAACAGGATGTGCAGGACCGCAACGGCCCAGGCGTCGTCGGCGTGGAACTTGCCGTTGTGAGTCACGATGACCATGAAGAATGTCTTTCGAATACACGGCGCTCAGCGCCGGAACAGCCAGATCAGCAGGGAGACGAGCACGGAAATGACGAGGCACGTGACGATGGGGAAGTGAAAACTGCCGCCTTCGCGCACGATGTGGATATCGCCCGGCAGGCGCCCGAGCGGCAGCTTGCCGAGCCACGGCCAGGCCAGGCCGATGGCGACAAGCGCCAGCCCGACGACGATCAATATTCGCTGCATCTGCACCTCCGGATCACGTTCGATTGCAGCATAGCAGGAGCGCGACATGCGCGCGACGTCAGCGGGTCGTGCGTGGCGCCGAAGCGCGCCACCGCTGCTATCATCGAAGCCCTGACCTTTCCCGACACTTCGTGCCCGACCGCCATGCCACCTCACCTCGGACTTGTCTGTGTAACCGTTTCAAGCGACATCAAGTACCGCACCATCACGCGCAAGCGGCTGCTGGAACAATCGCCGGAAACGCAGCAGAAACTGCTGGACGATATCTATCGCAGCAATATCCAGGCGTTCGACAACGCCATGCGCTACTGCGAGCGCGAAGGCATCTCGCTGTACCGGATTCCGTCGTCGATCTTTCCATTTGCCGACGATGATCTGGGCCGCGACCTGCTGGCCAGTTTCGCCGGGACGCTGGCGCGCTCCGGCGCGCGGGCGCGCGAGCGCAATATCCGTCTCGTCATGCATCCCGACCAGTTCGTGGTGCTCAGCTCCGACTCGGCCGGCGTAGTCGCCAACAGCGTCAAGATCCTGCAGATGCATGCCGAGATCATGGACCTGCTCGGCCAACCCCGCACGCCGTGGGCGCTGCTGGAGATCCATGGCGGCAAGGCCAACCGTTCGGACGCGCTGGTGGAAAACATCGCCCGCCTGCCCGACGCGATCCGCTGCCGCCTCGGCCTGGAGAACGACGAGTATGCGTACAGCGCAGAGGAAATCCACGACGTCTGCGTGCGCAGCGGCGTGCCGATGGTGCTCGACGCGCACCATCACATCGTCCATGAGAAGCTGGACAGCTACGATCATCCCAGCGTGGCGGAAATGCTGTTGAAGGCGCGCGAAACGTGGGCCGTGCCGGAACATCAGCTGGTGCACATCTCGAACGGCCGCACGTCGTTCAACGACCGCCAGCATTCGGACCTGATCGAAACCATGCCGGGGTCGTATGCGCAGGCGCCGTGGATCGAGATCGAAGCAAAGTCCAAGGAAGACGCCATCCGCGCCCTGCAGGGATGGCGGACAGCCGCGGCGCAGTAAGCCGTCAGCGCGGGGGCACGGACATGTGCCCGACTTCGTACACCTGCCATCCTGCCACCTCCGCCGGACGTTCGCGCCACAGCCGGAAGCGCACGAGGCTCCAGCCGACCGGCTCGAATCCGGCAAGCGTGGCCAGCGCGCCCGCCTGCGCCGCGGCCTGGCTGGCGGCAACCTCCTGCTCGCGCAACTGCGCCAGCGGCGTGTGCGGCGCGATCGGGACGATGCTGCGCGTGGCAAAGCGCGCCGCGCCGATGTCATTGCGCCGGTGCGCATGCCACAGCGTCCACGTGCGCACCGACGGCCAGCCGAACGCCTGCGACACGGCGGCAAAGCCCGGGCCCGCGAGGAAGTCGTGCATCGCATCCGGATGCTGCCACAGGTAGAACGGCGCATACAGATTGTCGCTGCCCTCGCCCTTGTCCGCGCTCAGGTAGGCCTTGAACAGCAGACCGGGGAAGGCATCCGTCATGTGGCCACGCTCCGCGATGCGGCGGTGGACGATCGCCATGTCGTAGTCGGCCGGCAGCACGAAGCTGTACTGCATGGCGATCATGCCGACACCTCTGCCGCCGTTGCCGAATCTGTCCGCAAGGGCAGACCCTGTACCCCGCTGCCGAACGACCAGTCCTCGGACTGCGACGAGGCGATGACGACCATGACGTCCTCCGGCCGCACGCCCGGCGACTGGGCCAGCAGCGCCACCAGCCGCTGGTAGAAGGCGGCCTTCATGGCGGCGCTGCGGGGCCGCCCGACGATCACGTTGATAAACACGTAGTCGGCCGAGCGCGTACCTGCCGGGTAATGCGGATCGATGCTCATCTCGTGCGGTTCGTGCTGGTCGAACAGCTGGAAGCGGTCCGTCGGGGGCACGTCGAGTGCCTCGACCAGTGCGCGGTGCAGGCTGTCGGACACGGCGCGCAGGTACTCGGACGATTTTCCCCGCTGCAGGGAGATGCGGCTCATCGGCATGGCTGGCTCCTTGGTGATATTGACAACGTCAGCATACGCGCCTATCGTCATCCCCAAAATCAGGAATATCTGTAGTGACCATTCAGGAAAACCGGACGATCATGCGGCGAATAACCTTTGATCTCGATACGCTGCGCAGCTTCGTGACCGGTGTCGAGATGGGCAGTTTTGCGCGCGCGGCCGACCGCCTCGGCAAATCGACGTCGGCCATGAGCGGCCAGCTGAAAAAACTGGAAGACCAGTTGGGCATGCCCGTACTGCGCAAGTCCGGGCGAGGGCTGACACCCACCGCGGCGGGCGAATCGCTGCTGGCCTACGCGCGCCGGCTGCTCGAACTGAACGACGAAGCGGCAGCGGCCGTACGCGGCGTGGAGCTGGCCGGCAGCATCCGCCTGGGCATGCAGGAGGACTTCGGCGAGCATATCCTGACCGACGTCCTGGGCCGGTTTACCCGCGCCCATCCACGGCTGCGCATCGAAGCGCGCGTGGCACGGCATGCGCAGCTGATGGACCTGTTCGCGGCAGGCCAGCTGGATCTGGCGCTGACGTGGGATATCGGCACGCCGTCGGCGCCCGCCCGCAGCACGCAGGTCGTCGATCCGCTGCCGATGCGCTGGATCGGGCCGGCGAGTGGCGCTCCGCTGTGGCACGCGGACGACGCACCGCTGCCGCTGGTGATGATGGATGCGCCGTGCCTGATGCGCAGCGCCGCCACGGCCGCACTGGACCGCGCCGGCATCCCGTGGCGCGTGGCGTTTACCAGCGCCAGCCTGGGCGGCGTATGGGCCGCCGTCGCCGCCGGCCTGGGCGTCACCGTGCGCACCGCCCTCGGCGTTCCCGCGCACCTGCGGCTGCTCGATGACGCAACGCTGCCGGCGCTGCCCGCCGTCGGCCTCGGCCTGCACTGCGCGGCGCTGGAGCCGGCGCCCGTCATCCAGCGCCTGCACGACATCGTGCTGCAGACGCTGGCGCAGTATGCCGGCCCGACGCAAAAGATGCTCCCCTCGCCACACTTTCGGAATGGAACCGCAGATGACACCACGTTATTCCCAGGGCCTGGCATTGGCCGCCAAGGCGCATGAGGGCCAGGCCCGCAAGGGCACGGCCATACCGTACATCGTCCACCCCGTGGGCGTGGCCGGTCTGGTCGCGCAGCATGGCGGCGACGAAGACCAGCAGATCGCGGCGCTGCTGCACGACGTGCTGGAGGATGGCGGAGCGGCATTTACTGCGCAGGTGGCGGTGTTCGGCGAGCGCGTGCTGCGGATGGTGATGGGATGCACGGATGCGATGCCGGGGGCAAACGGCGCCAAGGCACCATGGGAAGAGCGCAAACGCGCCTACCTGGCGCACCTGATGGAAGCGGACAGCGACACGCTGCTGGTCAGCGGATGCGACAAGCTGTACAACGCGCGCGCCATCCTTGACGACCTGCGCACGATCGGGCCGGCCGTCTTCGAGCGCTTCTCCTCCGGTCAGGCCGGCACGTTATGGTATTACGGCCAGCTCTCCGAAGTGTTCGCGCAGCGCGGCGTGGCGATGTCAGCCGCGCTGCGCCACACTGTCAGCGAGATGGAAGGGCTGGCGACCGGCCAGCTTATTTCGACACGACCTTGATCTGCTGCACGTCCAGCGTCGATTCGCCGAACGTCTCCTTGTCGAATTCGCCGATCAGTTCGACGACGGTGTTCTGGTCGACGGCCGTGCCCTGTGGAAACAGCTCAGGCTCGATCTCCACCGTCATCTTGCCGCTTGCGTCGGCGAACTCATAGTCGTCGCCGCCTTTGTGGTTGAGCAGCTTGCCCTGGACCCTGACGTGCTGGTCGTCCTTGCCCTTGTCGAGCAGCTGTTTCGCCGTCACCAGCGGCACATTGGTCGGACCCTTGTAGCCCGCCGGCGCGGCGGCCTTGGCGCTGGGCCCCGTGTAGCCGCCCGTCTGGGCGAAGACGATTGCCGGGCCGGCGATCAGGGCCGCGGTCAGGGCTGTGACGCTGCAGGTGCGCGGAAGATGTTTCATGATCTGTCCTTTGTCGTAAAAGCCGCCGTGGCGGCAGGTGGAACAATGGTCGGACCCCGACTGTAACGCAAAGTCGCGCGCAGCGGCGCCCCTGTCAGTTGGCCCGCACCACCTGCAGCCTGGTCTTTTTCCCCTGGCGATACGTGAACAGCGTCAGCGCCGCGTCGCGCAGGTCGCCCTTGCCGTCGAAGGCGATGGAACCGGTGATGCCCTGGTACTTCACCTTTGCCAGCGCGGGCAGGAACCTCGCCGGCTCGGCCGAGCCGGCCTGCTGCATTGCCGTGGCCAACACCATCACAGAATCGTAGGCATACGGTGCGTAACTCTGCACGTCCAGCTTGTAGCGTTGCCGATAGCGTTGCGTGAACGCGTCGTGCGTGGCCTCCTGCGGACCGTCGATGCCGCCGGCAACCACGCAGACCACCTTGTCGTCGCCCAATGCGTCGCCCGCCAGCAGCGGCAGCCGTTCGGAGCAGATGCCGTCGCCGGACACCAGCCGGGCATCGATCCCCAGGGCCTTCATCTGCTTGAGCATCGGCCCGGCCACCGCTTCCATGCCGCCGTAAAAAATCACGTCCGGCTTGCGGGCCCGGATCTGCGTCAGGATCGCATTGAAGTCGGTCGCCTTGTCGTTGGTGAACTGGCGGCTGACGATGGTCGCGCCCCCCTTGGCCTTGATGCCCTTGACGAATTCATCGGCCAGGCCCTGGCCGAAGGCCGTGCGGTCGTCGATAACGGCGATCTTTGTCGCCTTCATCGTGGCGATCGTGTACGTGGCCAGGGCGCGGCCGATCAGGTTGTCGTTGGCGACGACGCGGAATGCCGTCCTGAAACCCTGGCTCGTGTACAGGGGCGTGGTGGCGGCCGGAGAAATCTGCGGGATGCCGGCGGTAGCGTAGATTTTCGAGGCAGGCACCGTGGTGCCGGAGTTCAGGTGGCCGACAACACCCGCCACTTTCGCATCCACCAGCTTCTGCGCGACAGCAGTGCCGGTTTTCGGGTCGCCGCCGTCGTCCTCGGGCATCAGCGCGAATTTCACCTTCGTGCCTTTGATGACGATGCCTTTGGCATTGAGATCGTCAACGGCCATGCGCGCGCCGTTCTCGATGTCCTTGCCCTGGTGGGCGCCGGGGCCGGACAGCGGCGACGCGGTACCGATCCGGATGACCGTCTGCGCGTGAAGCGAAGAACCGGCGAAAGCAAGGGCAAGTGCAAGAGTGGTCGGCGCGCTGCGGTGCATCGTCGTTGTCCCTAGAAGTGAGAGAGGTGAATGTAAAACGCCACCGCAAGGGTGGCGTCTCGTCATGCGCGCCACGGCGCAGTATCAATTAAAGAACAGGTACAGCAGAACCAGGACAATGCCGGGCACACCCAGGATCCACGCCAGAAAATATTTACCCATGATCGCTCTCCTCTAGTGATGTTGTTTTGACACCTCCAGAATGCCGCAGGCGGATCCTGCTGTCCGTACGCTACTGCACAGTTGCAAGCTTTATATTTTCTTCAGTGCATCAGGCTTGTGGGCCGCTTCGGCACCCGTCTTGTCGCTGACGACAAGATATTCGGGATTGTCCGGCGAGGCCGCCACCTCGTGCCCCTTGATCGTCGTGTGCGACGTGAGCTTCTTCTTGACCATGCCCTGCACGGCGCCCTGCGATGAATGCCACTCGACCTTGTCGCCAACCTTGAATGCCTGCGTCATGATGGGGTTCCCTGGAGTGAAAGACTGGTGCCTATTTGATCATAGAACGCTGTCCCATGGTACGAATATCCCCGTTCGCGCGCGGCTCGCCACCGGCTAATCGGTGGCTGCCCCCTGTTTTCAGGCCAACGTCTGGCGGGCGGCCTGGCTGATGGCCTGCGTTGCGGGATGCTTCAGGCGCCGCTCCGACGTGATGGCATAGACCTGCTCGCGCAGGCCCGGCACCGTACCGATCATGACCACGCCGTACTGCGCGCAGATGTGCCGGGCGATGGCGGACTGCGCGAAAAAAAGCCCCGTGCCTGCCTGGCCGAATGCCTTGATCATGGCACTGTCGTCGAATTCGCCGACGACATGCAGCCGCGGCACGTTGTCGTGCAGCCAGCGCATCAGCCGTGCGTGCAGGGCGAAATCCTCGCCGGGAAGCAGCAGCGGTGCATGGTTCAGGCAGTCGGGGAACGGACCCTCCAGCGTGGCGGCCAGCGCCGGCGCCGCAAACACGCCCAGCTCGCTCTCGCCCAGCAAGTGGCTGTAGCCGCGCACGCTCAGGTGGCTGGGCATGGGGCGGTCGGCAATGATCATGTCCAGTTTATGGATCGCCAGGTCCGCCAGCAGCGCGGCCAGCCGGCCCTCGCGGCAGACCAGGCGGATCGGTTCGTCGAGCGTCAGTGCGGGCGCCACCAGCCGGCACGCGACCGTTTTCGAAACGGAGTCCGACACGCCGACGCGAAACGGCGTAGCACTGGCGGCCGACTGGTCGCGCACCACGTCCATCAGCGCGTCCCCCGCGCTGAAGATGTCTTCGGCGTGGCGCAGGATGCGCTGGCCGGTTTCCGTCAGTTCCAGGCGCCGTCCCACGCGGCGGAACAGCTGCACGCCCAGCGTATCCGCGAATTCGGTCAACTGGCCCGAGATCGACTGCGGCGTCAGGTGCAGCTGCGTCGCCGCCTTGGCGATGCTGCCGGAGCGCGCCACCATCCAGAAGTAGCGCAGATGCTTGTAGTTCAGTGTGGCCATGCGTTTGCAGATTTTTTCGATGGATCAAGGAGCCATGTTCGCATAACTCGAGGCTCTGCGGGGCGTCCGCTGACGACTTGAAATAAACGGCCGTTCGTGACAATCGGTGATGATTTGCACTGGCTTTTACTGCTACGCTTGGCATCCCTCAACTTGTCAAAAAAATCATGAAAAAACTTCTCACGACCCTTCTGATTGGCGGCCTGCTGACAGTCGGCAGTGCCGCCCGCGCGGCAACCACGATCGACTCATCGTCCTTCAGCCTGACCTGGCTCACCGGTGTGTCCACTGGCGGCAATTTCAACATGAAGCTGCTATCCGATACAGACGGCAGGACCCAGATCGGTCTGTCCCTGGGATTGCAGAGCTATAGCGTCGAGAGTGACGGACCTAGCGGATCCGCTAACAGCGACACTGCCTTCCATCAGCTGGCCGGGTCCGTGCGGCAGGGCTACCGCATCACGTCAATGACGTTCAGCGCTGTTGCCAACGGCACCCTGTATCGTGAGATGCCAACGTGGCCCTGCGTCTATGAGCCAGGGGAGGCGACCAATAATGCCTCCATGGACATGGCCCTGACACAGGGCGGAGAGCGAACGGAATTCGGCGGCACCCGCGTGCACGACGTGATCGGCCAGCAGGCCATGACGGCCAACGCAGGCGTGCCAGTGGACGGTGATTTTCTCCTCGATCTGTCCACGCGCAGTGGCGCATGGGCATTTGGAACCGAAACTATAACTTACTCGGATGACTGGCAGTACATTTACTGGCTGGACTCCACTGCTTCGATCGGCGTGACGGATTACTTGCTGACCGTCCAGGTGGCCCCGGTACCGGAGCCGTCCACCTATGCGATGTTGCTGGCAGGGCTGGGCGTGGCTGGCTGGGCAGCGCGACGCCGGAAGGCCTGATAATCAATACGCGCTGACGGCGCCAGCCTGCCGCCAGCGCGTCCGCAATATCCCCCTGCCCCGCGCATGCGGCCTGGCGGGCCTGCCACAAGGCCCCTCCATACCTCCAATTTCCCGATGATTTAAGTAACTATATTCGAATTGCACGAATCGACAATCGTCCCTACCATGATGTTTCCATTACCAAGGAGGACATGATGGCTATGCAGATCGACATCCAATCGAACGGACTGGTGCTGACGGACAACCTGCGGGCGTATGTGAAACGGCGGCTGCAGTTCGCCCTCGGCTGGACGCTCACGCGCCGGCTGGTGGTCTGGCTGTCCGACATCAACGGCCCGCGTGGCGGCCGCGACAAGCGCTGCAAGATCCAGGTCAGCCTGCCGAACGGCCGCAAGACGGTGCTGATCGAGGACACCGAAGAGGATCTGTACGCCGCCATCGACCGCGCCGCCGAACGGGCCGACCGCGCCGTCTCGCGCCAGCTGGCCCGCCGCCGCGGCTTCACGCACGAGAAGCTCGTGACGGCGGCGCCGGAACGCGATAACGAGCGCTGACCCATAACGCGGAGATGAAACGATGAACGGTATCGAAAACATCGCCAGCGCGCCCATGTGGGCTGGCTTCGTCGCCTTCGTGCTGGTAATGCTGGCGCTGGACCTGTGGGTCTTCGGCGGCAACAAGGCGCACAAGGTGTCCGTGCGCGAAGCAGGCGCATGGTCGCTGGGCTGGTTCACGCTGGCGCTGCTGTTCAACGGCGGCCTGTGGTGGTACCTGCACGGCACCGTGGGTCCCGAGATCGCCGAGCGCAAGGCGCTCGAGTTCCTGTCGGGCTACCTGATCGAGAAGGCGCTGTCGGTCGATAACGTGTTCATCTTCCTGCTGATCTTCTCCGCGTTCCAGGTACGGCCCGAGTACCAGCGCCGCGTGCTGATCTACGGTGTGCTGGGTGCCATCGTCATGCGCGCCGTGATGATCCTGGCCGGCGCATGGGTCGTGAGCGAATTCTCGTGGGTGCTGTACCTGTTCGGCGCATTCCTGCTGTTCACAGGCGTGCGGATGATGTGGGCGGCCGACCATGAGCCGGACGTGCGCAACAACCCGGTGCTGCGACTGGCGCGCCGCGTGCTGCCGGTCGCCCCGGGCGACCATGGCGAGAAATTCTTCGTGCGCCATAACGGCGTTCGCCACGTGACGACGCTGTTCCTCGTGCTGGTACTGATCGAGGCGACGGACCTCGTGTTCGCGGTCGACTCGATTCCGGCGATCTTCGCGATCACGTCGGACCCGTTCATCGTGTTCACGTCGAACCTGTTCGCGATCCTGGGCTTGCGGGCACTGTACTTCCTGCTGGCCGATATCGCCGACCGCTTCCACCTGCTGAAGTATGGCCTGGCGCTGGTGCTGTGCTTTATCGGCGCGAAGATGCTGCTGCTGCCGTGGATCCACCTGCCAGTCCACGTTTCGCTGGCGGTCGTGGCCACCCTGATTGCCGGCAGCGTCGTTGCCAGCCTGTATGTGACCCGCAATGCCACCCGTAACAAATCTTGATGACTTTTCAAAGGAGTTTTAAATGCGTACCTACCCTACCGACAGCCCCAGCGCTGCCGCCCGTATCCTTGCCCTGTCGATGATTGTCGACGGCGACCTGGCCGCAGCCGAATTGCGCGCACTGGCGCACTCCAAGGTCCTGGATCTTATCGAGATCGACACCGACACGTTCCACGACCTGCTGGGCGAACTGTGCGAGGACTTGCTGATCGATGCGTCCGGCCGCCGCAACGTGGAGCTGGAGCCTGAGCTGCTCGACGCCGTGCTGGACGAGATCCGCGATCCGGCGCTGCGCCGCAAGCTGCTGCAGGCAATGTCGAAGATCGCCGATGCGGATGGGGTGCTGGCCGATGCCGAAGCGACGCTGCTGGCGCATGCCGCCGCGGCGTGGAGCGGGGAGCGGCTGGCCGCTTGACGGGCTGACCGGGGCCAGCCCCGGCTTTATGGCGGAGGCAGCGGCAGCCCTTCCGCCAGCGCCAGGCGTTCCATCGCATTTTCCAGCAGCGCGCGGGCACGGGCGGCGGCAAGTTCGAGGTCGCGGTGCAGCTGGGCGTCCGCCGTGCTTTCGGCCGCGCAGCGGGCGCTGTAGCGTTCGAACGAGCCGACCATCAGCAGCAGGTCGGCCAGGTGGCGCGGGCATTCGCACGTGATACGGTTGCCGGCGGAAGTGATCGTGGCCAGCGCGCGCTCGTCGAAACGCGGCGGCGCCACCGGCGTGGGACGTTCGGACAACGCCACCTGCTGGCCCGACAGCGCCGCACGGCACAGCAGCGCCAGTTCGCCCATCTCGGCGGGCACGCGGGCGACGAGGCAACCTTGCGCGCGCAGCTCGCGGATCGTCGCGCTGGCGCAGAAGCGGTACAGCACGACGACGGCGCCTACGTCGGCCTGCCGCCGCGCCGCGGCGATCTGCGGCACGGCCGCTACTTCCAGTTCGGACAACTCGACCAGCAAAACATCCGCATTC
Source organism: Pseudoduganella plicata (assembly GCF_004421005.1). Lineage (NCBI taxonomy): Bacteria > Pseudomonadati > Pseudomonadota > Betaproteobacteria > Burkholderiales > Oxalobacteraceae > Pseudoduganella > Pseudoduganella plicata. The sequence continues at coordinate 4,436,863 of NZ_CP038026.1, read as the reverse complement.
ACGCCGGCCAGCAGCGCCGCGTCGTCCAGGCGCGCGCAATGCCGCAGCACGTTCAGGCCGGGCAGATGGCCGGACGCGGCGATGCGCCGGCCCAGGCTTTCGCCGATGACCGCCACCCGCACGGGCTGCGCGCCGTCCAGCACCGCGCGTACGCCCGTCAGTTCTTCCAGCCGCTCGACGGGCAAGGCCGTCAGCGTGCCGATCGGATGCCCTTGGTCGACCAGCTGTTTCAGCAGCGCCAGCCGGCGCACCTGTTCGGCCGTGTACAGGCGTTGCCCGTGTTCCGAGCGCTTTGTGTTGGACAGGCCGTAGCGACGCTCCCACACCCGCAGCGTCTCCACGCTCAGGCCCGCCAGCCGTGCCGCGACACCGCTGCGGTAAGCCAACGGGGCGCGTTGTTCGAATGCCACAGTCGTCATTTCGCTCATTTTGAACCGCCGTTGTACCAGTCAAGGCTCCAATACTACCGCATTCGTCCAGGACAAAACGCACGATTGAACCGATTTGAGGTCCGTCTCAGTCGAAAAAAAGCCGCCCGAAGGCGGCTTGCGTTCGACAAACGCTCTCACCACATCAGATCGTCAGGGATCTGGTACGCGGCATACGGATCGTCCGGGTCGGTCTCCGTTGTCACCTTGTTGACCCGCACGACGAGTGCCGGATCGCGCTCGGCGATCTTGTCGGCGATGACCCGGGGCACCAGTTCCGTCGTATCGCCCAGCCGGACGATGACGAGGCGTCCCGCCACCAGGTGCTCGCGCACGGCGCTTGAAACATGGATGCGCTCGATCTTGTTGGCAAACGTGAAGTTGTAGGCGATGTCGCCGTTGCCCTTGCTCTGCTTGTTCTTCTGCACCATTTGCACGATCTGCGCCATGATGGCCTTCTGCGCGGCCGCAGCGTCGCGCTGGGCATTCAGTTCGCGCGCGCGCTCGGCGTTCTTGCGCTGGATTTCCTGCGCGGCCAGGCGCGCCTCGTCGACACTTTGCGTGCCCGTGCGGCGCTCCGTTTTTACCTGCTTGCTCTTGTCCTGGTTGACCTGTTTGACCTTCTTCTTGTCGACCAGACCTGCCTTGAGTAACTGCTCCTGCAACGAGACCATCTGCCGCTCCGTAATGACGTCGGGCCGGCAAGGCGCCGGCCAAAGCCGCCAGCATAGCAAATGCCCGGGCGCGGCTGCGGGAATCTTTGACCTCGGCGCGCAGAAAGAAGATACTTTGCAACGTTGCATTCCCGAGTTCACATTTTTGCACCAAGGAGATCGTCAGTGAAGAAAGTCTTGCTCGTCACCCTGCTGGCCGCCGCGTTTGCGGCGCAGGCCCAAACCAGCTCCGCCCCGCAGTTCGAGCCGCAGCGCCTGTCGCAGCATGTCAAGGTCCTGTCGTCCGATGCGTTCGAGGGCCGCGGGCCGAACACCGCCGGCGAAACGAAGACCGTCGACTACCTGGTCGAACAGTTCAAGGCTGCCGGCCTGCAGCCGGGTGGCGACCTGGTCAACGGCAAGCGCAGCTGGACGCAGGACGTGCCACTGGGCCGCTTCGAGATCAAGGGCCCGGTGACGCTGACGCTGTCCGACGGTAAAAAGAAGCAACGCTTCACGCAGGGCGAACAGATCGCCGTGCGCGCGGCGATGAACGGCGAGAAAGTCGTCGACTTCAAGAACGCCCCGCTGGTGTTCGTTGGCTACGGCACCACGGCGCCGGAACGCAAGTGGGACGACTTCAAGGACGTCGACCTGAAAGGCAAGCTGGCCGTGGTCCTGATCAACGATGCCGACTTCGAAACGGGCAACGGCGAATTCGGCGGCAAGGCCATGACCTACTACGGCCGCTGGACCTATAAATATGAAGAGATGGCGCGCCGCGGCGCGCTGGGCACGCTGATCGTGCACGAAACGGCGCCCGCTTCCTATGGCTGGGCCACGGTGAAGAACTCCAACACGAACGTCATGTACGACATCGTGCGCAAGGCGCCGCGCGAGGCGCATGCACCGATGGAGGCGTGGATCCAGCGCGACACCACCGTCGACCTGTTCAAACGGGCCGGCCTCGATTTCGACGCCCTCAAGAAGCAGGCGCAGAGCCGCGATTTCAAGCCTGTGCCGCTGAAGGGCATAACGCTGTCGGCCCATTACGCCGTCGATGCGCAGGTGATCAAGTCGAAGAACGTGGCCGCGCGCATCGAAGGCAGCGCGCGTCCGGACGAAACCGTTATCTACAGCGGCCATTGGGATCACCTTGGCGTCGGCCTGCCCGATGCCAAGGGCGACAAGATCTATAACGGCGCCGTGGACAACGGCACCGGCATTGCCGCCCTGCTGGAACTTGCGCGCGCGTACGGGAAGGCGCCGGCACCGAAGCGCAGTGTGGCCTTCCTGGCCGTGACGGCGGAAGAAAAAGGCCTGCTGGGCTCCGAATACTATGCCGCGAACCCGCTGTATCCGCTGGAGAAGACGGTCGGCGTGATCAATATGGATGCCCTCAGCCCTTACGGTCCCGCGCGCAATTTCACGATTTCCGGCAGCGCGAAACTGGACCTGCTCGATCAGCTGATCGCCAAGGCCAAGGGCTATAACATGACGTACTCGCCCGATCCGAAGCCGGAAGCGGGACACTTCTTCCGCTCCGACCACTTCCCGTTCGCCAAGCGCGGCGTACCGGCGATTTCGTTCGGCTCCGGCGAGGACCTGGTCGACGGCGGCACCGGCGCAGGCGCGAAGGCCGAAGAGGCATACGTAACGAACAATTACCACCAGCCTTCCGACGAGTGGAGCGCCCAATGGCCGTTCACGGGCATGGCGCGCGATCTGGGCATGCTGTACAGCCTGGGCCGCGACCTGGCCGACGGCGGGGCCTGGCCGAACTGGTCGCAGGATGCCGAGTTCCGCGCCGTGCGTGACCAGTCGGCTGCCGCGCGCAAGTAACCCGGAAGCGGCGCCCACCGCCCCCAAAACCGGTGACAGGCTCCGATTTACTAAAACCGGTGACAGGCTCCGATTTAAAACCGGTGACAGGCTCCGATTTAAAACCGGTGACAGGCTCCGATTTTCACGCTGTGAAAATCGGAGCCTGTCACCGGTTTTTTCTTTGCATGACGCGTGATCATGCTCGTTGCGTGCATGTTTAATTCCTCATTGCAACACTTGTCGCGTTAGCACTTCACATTTCGCGGTTTTGCGCCCGCTTCGTTACCAAAAGTGACAATGTGAGAGGATTGTACTGATTTACCCGTCGTATACTCGAAGGCTTTCTAGCGCAGTCTTATCACAGGAAACCCATGGACGCCTTTACGCTGATCGTCGCTTCGGGCCTGGCGGCGACGATCATGGCGGCGGCGATGCTGATGCTGTACCGCGCCAGCTCGCGGGCGGCGGGACTGCTGGACTGGTCGATGGCCGGTGCGTTCTTCGTGGCGTCCAATCTCGTCGCCTTCAGCGCGGCCCTGGCCGGCGTGCACGATGTGCGCATTGCCGCCATCGGCAATGCGCTGTACATTGCCGGGCACTTCGGCATCGTCGCCGGCCTGCGACGGCACCTTGGCCTGCCGCCACGCTACTGGCTGCTGGTCGTGCTCGTGGTGAGCGTCCTGCTGCTGCACCAGAGCGCGTTTGCCGCGCAATCCGTCGCCAACCGGCTGTTGCTGTTCACGCCCATCATCGTTTCCATCAACGCCTGCGCCGTGTGGCCGCTGTGGCGCCTGCCGCGCGACAGCGCCCGCGCGGCCTATATGCCGCTGATGGTGCTGGAGCTGCTGTTCATGACGCAGATGATCGTGCGGGCCTGCTACATCGCCTTCCACCGCACGACCAATCTCACCTTCCTGGGCAGTCAGGCACTGCAGACCCTTGGCTCGCTGTCGGTGTTCGTGTTCCTGATGGTGGCAGGCATGTGCTGCGCGCTGATCGTCATCCGCGAGCAGGAGCTGGCGCTGCGCAAGGCATCGCTGACGGACAGCCTGACGGGATGGCTGAACCGGCGCGCGCTGCATGACATCGCCGACCGGGAATTCAGCCGCGCGCTACGCACGCAGCAGCCGATGGCGTTCATCACCTTCGACATCGATCATTTCAAATCGATCAACGACCGCCACGGCCACAGCACGGGCGACCTGGCGATCCGGCACGTGACGGTGCTGGCCGCGCAGGCGCTGCGCGGCTACGACGCGCTGTTCCGCCTGGGCGGCGAGGAATTCGCCGTGCTGATCGCCGGCAGCAACGACGACGCGTCGCTGTGCATTGCCGAGCGGGTGCGCGACCTGATCGCACGCACGCCGCTGCACGTGGACGGCAAGACCATTCCGATGACGGTCAGCATCGGCCTGGCATGCTGTAGAGCGGACGACGCCAGCTGGGAAGACGCGCTGCGCCGCGCCGACCTTGCCCTGTACCGCAGCAAGCAGATGGGCCGCAACCGCGTCACGCGCGCGGAAACGCTGGGGCGGGACAGCGCCGCGGCTTGAGCGCGCCTCAGAACGTCTGGCTGCGCGACGGCGTCGCCCTGTCGACGTAGGTGCGGTATGCATCGACGCCCGAATACAGCATCACGCCCACAAACAGCACGGGACCGATGCAGGCCAACACAATCGCGCCTCGGCTGTTCGGCGCAGGCGGCGGGCCATAGGCATTGGCGCCGTCATCACCCTTGCCGAATACGAGCCAGGCCGTGGCAATGAAATTGAGCAGCGGTACCAGCAGCAGCAAGCCCCACCAGCCGGTCCTGCCCATGTCGTTCAGGCGGCGCCGGGCCAGGATCAAGGTCAGTGCCAGGACCAGCGAGCCCACGACGATCTGCACCATCGCACCGCTGACCTGTTCGGACGCGCCTGTCGTACCCACCACGCCGCCGAGCATGGCTGCCGCCAGCATCACCAGGAACATGCCTACAAAGCCGTACGCCAGATAGCGCACCCGGCCGATGCGCCCGGACGCGGCGAATGGCCTTGGCTGACTGAAAGCGGCGCCGACAACGGGCGTCTCAGCTGGCTGGGAATCGATCAAGTTACCTCCGGCACAATGGTTGAAAGTTGAGCCCCATCGTACCGGAAAGTCCGTTCGTCAGCCGTACGCCCGGGACGCGGCAAGACGGTAGTACAGATAGTTGCCAGAAATCGGAACTGTCCCCGTTTTTTGGCAATATTGCCGGACTGACTCCGTGTACGTGGCGGCGGCGCCAATAAATGCCCGTGATGTGTTTCCAAAGGCAACATTCCCGCACTACTGGCCACGGCAGCCGTCGGCGCCCAGCAACAGGGGTGTGGAAATTGATGACTTATTGGGCAAAACGACGTACCATATTTCCACTTCGTAATATCTCTTGCATTTCTGCACTCCCCTCCCCGGCCTGAAGGCAGCATCGTGGCATTCGACGATATGGCGCATTGGCGCACCCAGATCTTCTCTCAGTTGCTGTCCATCGTGACCGCCCTGGGAATCGTCGCGGCCGTACCCAGCATGGCGCTGGCGCTGCATGACGGCCTGTGGTCCATCATTGCGATCGACATCGTCGCGCTGACCTGGCTGCTGGCCCTCTGGCGGGCGAAATGCCTCTCCTACAACGTGCGCGTGCTGAACCTGCTGGCGATGCTGTACTTCGTCGGCGTCAGCATGATGCTGACGGTCGGTCCCATCAGCCAGGGCTATCTGCTGGCGCCGCCCGTGCTCGGTGCGGTGCTGCTTGGCCTGCGGCCTGCGCTCGGTGCGCTGGCACTGGCTTCCGTGACGATGCTGGTGCTGAGCCTGACCGGCTACGCGCGGCTGTACGTAACAGGCCGGCCCGAGTATGCGCTGGTGCCGTCGCTGGTCATTACGCTCAATTTCGTCTGCGTCGGCCTGCTGCTGACGATCACGTCCAGCACGCTGCTGCAACGTCTGGCCCGCTCGCTGGGCGACCTGCGCGGCCAGACGCAGTCGCTGCAGGAGAACCGCGACAAGCTGGCAGCCGTCAACGCCGAACTGCGCCTGACGTCCGCAGCAGTCGCGCGCCTGAACGAAATGGTCATGATCGCCGAGGCCGTTCCCGGCACCGCCGCCGAACAGCCGATCACCTTCGTCAACGATGCCTTCCTGCGCCGCACCGGCTACCGGCGCGAAGAGCTGATGGGCCAGAGCATGCGCATGCTGCACGGCCCTCTCACCGATGCCCTTGAAGTCGAGCGCGTGGTGGCGGCGATGCACCGCACGGAAGCCGTGACGGCCGAACTGATGAACTACACGAAGTCCGGCGAACCGTACCTAGTGGAGATGGAAATGGTGCCGTTCGCCGACGAAGGCGGCGTCAATACGCACTGGGTCGTCGTCGGTCGCGACATCACGGAACGCAAGCGCGCCGCCGATGCGATCCATAACCTGGCGTTCTACGATGTCCTGACAGGCCTGCCGAACCGGCGCCTGCTGATGGACCGGCTCGAACGCATGCTGGCCGCCGCCCAGCGCGAGCAGCGCTATGGTGCCGTGATCTTCATCGATCTCGATCACTTCAAGTTCATCAACGACGCGCGCGGCCATGCCACCGGCGACTCGATGCTGCGCAAGGCCGCGCAGCGCCTGACGCAACTAGTCCGCTCGGACGACACCGTGGCGCGCCTTGGCGGCGACGAATTCGTCGTGCTGCTCCAGGACCTGGGCCGCGACGTCGATGCGGCCACGCGCGCCGCGCTGGCCATGGCCGAACGCATCCGCGACGCCATCGGCAAGACGTTCGACATCGACGGCCAGTCCTATACGTCGTCGGCCAGCGTCGGCGTGGCCGTGCTGCCCCGGGCCAACCAGACAGTGCACGACCTGCTGCGCGAGGCGGACATCGCCATGTACCGCGCCAAGGCCGACGGCCGCAACGGCGTGGCGCTGTTCGAATCGACGATGCGCGCCGAAGTCGAGCGCCGCCTGACGATGGAGCGCGACCTGTCGATGGCGCTGGAAAACGGCGAACTGCAGATGCACCTGCAGCTCCAGGTCAGCCGCGACAGCACGCCCGTCGGAGCCGAACTGCTGATGCGCTGGCGCCGTACGGACGGCACGAGCATTCCGCCGGACGTCTTCATTCCCGTGGCCGAAGCGACCGGCCAGATCGTGCCGCTGGGCCGCTGGGCGCTGCGTCAGGCATGCCTGTCCTGGTTGCGCCTGGAGGCCGAAGGACAGGCGATGCCGCTGTCGGTCAACGTCAGTCCGTCGCAGTTCCGCCAGCCCGATTTCGTGGCCGACGTGCGCGCCATCCTGCAGGAGACGGGTGCGCCGGCGACCCAGTTGATCTTCGAGGTGACGGAAGGTCTGCTGATCGAGAACCTGGACGACACGATCGAGCGCATGCACGAACTGGCGCGGCTGGGCATCCGCTTCTCGATCGACGATTTCGGCACCGGCTACTCCAACCTGGCCTACCTGAAACGCATGCCGCTGTATGAACTGAAGATCGACCGCAGCTTCATTCACGACATGCCGGGCGACGCCAACGGCACCGCCATCGTCCAGTCCATCATGGCGATGGCGGGCCACCTGGGACTGCGCGTCGTGGCCGAAGGCGTGGAAACGCAGGAACAGGCGACCTTCCTTGCCGAACATGGCAGCCCCGGCATGCAGGGCTATCTGTTTGCCCGTCCCATGCCGCTGGGCGATGTGATCACGCTGCTGAGCGCTGACACCAATACCGCCGCCGGCTGATCGCGCCCTGTCGATCCGTTTTTTGCCTGATCCGCGTTCGATTGAGCCAGCACAAAACCGGCTCGAACTGGCGGGTTTCATCAATACGCTGTCATGAACCAGCAATACGGCGCCTGTCGTGCGCCGTAGTCTCCCCGCAGGCGGCCTCAACCGCCTGCATCACCCTTCCCCGCACCACGCTGTTCCTTCACACATTGTTTCACCCTCATTGGAGACAGAGAGATGAATTCAAGCAAGTGGAAGATGTCCGGCTGCATCCTGGCCCTTGCCCTGGCCGCGGCACTGCCCGCGCAGGCGGGCAATACCGGCGTCGCCTTCGTGCACGGCACCGGCCACCAGACCGATGCCGCCACCGATTACTGGTCGCGCGAGATGATCGACTCCGTCCGCCAGGGCCTGCCGGACCCGTCGCGCTACGTGGTCGTCAACTGCGATTTCGACCAGTATATGTGGGCGGACGCCGCCGCCGGCTGCCTGGCCGGCCAGCTGCACGGCTTTATTGTCGCCCAGGACATCACGGACCTCGTCGTGGAGACCCACTCGAACGGCGGCAACATCATCCGCTGGATCATGTCGAACCCGACCCGGGACAGCCGCTTTCCCGCCATCATCCGCGCCATCCGCTGGGTCAACGCGCTGGCGCCATCGTCGCTGGGCACGCCGCTGGCGGACGCCGCCATCAATGGCAACGCGTTCGAATCGGCCGTGGGCTGGCTGCTGGGCTTCAAGTCGGATGCCGTGCGCCAGCAGCAGGTCAGCTGGATGGCCAACTACAACGCCACCATGTTGTACGGCACCGCTGGCCGCCCGGCCCTGCCAAAGCCCTTCCACAGCGTGGTCGGCACGGACGTCGACAGCTCGCCCTTCGACGGCGACAGCTGGTGCGGCGGCTACCCGGAAAACGTGGGGCTGGAAGTAACGCAGGGTTGGCTGAACAGCTGTTCGGACGGCTTCCTCGAGTGCACCAGCCAGTCCGGCGCGGGCACCCGCTGGTTCTACGACAAGGACCGCACCAGCGGCGGCGAGCCGCTGTCGCACAACCAGAGCCGGCGCAAGTGCTTCGGCCTGGACGTCATCCTGCGTAACGATATCTGAGGAGCCGCGATGAACCTGAAACTCACCGTACTGGCCACGCCGGGCGCCGTCGCGCTGTGCGTCACCGCATTGACGGCGCATGCCGAACTGCTGCCGCAGCGTGCGGGCGACCTGACGCCCTCCTTGCTCGCATCCGCCGGCGCTGCGAAGTCCGCACCCGTGGCGCGCGAACCGGTCTCGTTCAGCTGGAGCTCGCGCGCCGCCGTTGCAGCGCCGCAGCCGTTTGTCGCCACCAGCCGCGAGGCATACTTTACCGTCACCGGCGCCGAACTGGCGCAAGGTGTCGCCCTGCCGGTCACGGCGCCGCGCGCGCTCGTGCGCCTGCAACCCGTGGGCGAGGCGTCGATTCGCGAGAACGAGGCGATCCACCCTTCCGCACTGATCATCGTCGATGCGGCCGGACGCGAGCTGGCCGCGGGCGAAGGCATGGAAATGCTGGTATCGGCCGACCGCCTGGCCAGGGCCGACATCCCGTTCGCTTCCGGTACGTCGGCATTTCGCCTGAGCGCGGAAGTGGGCAGCGGCCCGCTGCGCATGCGCGCGCAGGGGCTGTCGGCAGCGCAGCGCTATCTCGTCAACGTGGTCGAGCCGGACAGCCCGCTGGCACTGACGATGCAGGCCGGGGCGCCCGCATATCTGCAGGGACAAAAGGTGACGGTGTTCGCGCAGCTGACAGACCAGGGCGCGGCAACGCCGGCGCGCATCGATGCCACGCTGATGTCGCCCGCGGGACGCAGCTATCGGCTGGTCTTCAAGGCCGACGGCGCGGGACGCATGGCCGCCACCGTGACGCCCGACGCGACGGATGCCGCCGCCCCCGGCTTGTGGGAAGTGCAGGCCAATGTGAAGGCAACGGTGCAGGGCCGGCAGGCATTGCGTTCGGCGCGCTTTGCCGTGCCGGTGGCGCTGCCGACAGCGAAGCTGACCCGCACCGCCGATCTCGCCGGCACGGGCAATGCGCTGACGGTCCGGCTGGGCGTGGAGGCGGCCAGCGCGGGCCGCTACGAGGTGCGCGGCGTATTGTATGGCACGATCAATGGCACGCTGCAGCCGCTCGGTGTCGGCAACGCCGCGCAGTGGCTGGAACCCGGCCAGGCCAGCATCGACCTGCCGTTCGACGCCGCGCTGCTGGCCGCCAGCAAGGGGCCGTACGAACTGCGCGACCTGCAGCTGCTGGACCAGGGCCGGCTGGCCGTGCTGCAGCGCCAGCAGCTGGCGTTGGCGATCGATGAGTCGGACGTGGCGAAGCTGGTGCCGACGCGCAGCGCGGTGGCGCTGCCATCGTCGGCCCGCATGAAGAAAACCGCGGACTAGAATCGTTTGTGGCAGGCACCCACGGCACGTGGGTGCCTGCCTGCCGTTAATCCCGCAGCCCGCTCGCCAGCCGAGGCGACGACAGCAACTCCCTGAACGCCGCCCACCGCTGCGCCCGCGCCTGCGCCGGATCGGTCGCCGTCACGCGCCGCTCGACCCACGCCTTGACGAGGTCCTTGCCCAGGTTGTAGTTGATCACGTAGCCGCGCAGGCCGTCATAGAACTGGACGCGCTGGCCCGCCTTTTCGGGCGGGTACAGGGCAACGTTGACAAGCCATTCGATCGCCTGCTCGCGCGTGAAGCGGCCTTCCAGGTAGTGCATGGCATTGTCGTTGTCCGCGTAGCTCAGTTGCGAGAGCAGTTTCATCAGCCGGCCGTAGCGCCCCGCCAGCGCCGGATCGAGCCCCGCCAGCGGGTACAGCACGTCGCGCTCGAACGCGACCCGTTCCTCGTCCGGGAAGGCGAGATCGATGCCATAGTTGGCGCTTCCCTCGGCCACCAGCGACATCGGCGAATACAGCGGATAGACGCTGAACTCGACCCAGTTGCGCTCCTTGACCAGCGCCTTTTCCAGCAGCGCGTTGTAGACATGGTGGCCCGGATAGCCTTCATGACAACCCAGGTCCACGGCGCGCTCGATATAGATCGGGAACTCGGTGTTGATCTGGATCAGGCTGTGAGCATCGCCCTTGTACCAGTTGTAGCCGGACCACGGTTTGCCCGTCACGAACTCGAGCACGAAGCTTTCGCTGGCCGGCAGGTCCATGTACTTCGCCGTGCGCGCGCGGCAAGCGGCGATGGCCGCATCCATCACAGGTTTCAGGCGCTCCTTCGGTATGGCGAAGCGGGCGCGGAACGCCTGCACCCGCTTAGGCAGCGGCTCCTTGCCTGGCACCAGCGCGTCCACCTGCTTGAGCAGCGCTTCGTAGTAGGCGCGGTCGTGATGCGGCGTGACGGCGTCGTACAGCAGCGCCGTCTCTTCGTCGAACGTGAATTTTTTACCGGCCAGCATATCGACCCGCGCCGTCATCGCGCGCAGCTGCTTTTGCAGGAATTCGATGCGCAGCGCCTCGTCGGCATTGCCGGCCTTATTGTTGGCCAGATCGGCGATGGCGGCCTGCGCATCGGCGCGAATGGCTGCCAATGGGCGCTGCTCGCGCACGGCCTGTTCCTGCAGCGCGGGCGGGCCGTAATAGGCGTCGACGTAATCCTTGTCGTGCTGCCCTACCGCCAGGACCAGCTTGCGGTAACGTTCCGCCACGTCCTGCACCGATGCCGCCATCGCGCCGCCCGCCAGCACGAGCGCGAGGCTGCCCGCGATCGCCTTCAACGCCAGTCTGTTCATCCCCGCTCCTGCCCGTTCATAGAGCGGGTGAGTTTAGAACAGGCGAGTCGTCCTGGCAATCGAAGGGATTGCGGATGACCATGCGCGCCGGGAAGGCCACTTCGATGCCGCGTTCCTTCAGCCCCCGGAGCACGGCCAGCAGGATCGACTGCTGCGTATCCATGAACACGAAATAGTCCGGGTTCTTGATCCAGTAGATTACCTCGTAGTTCAGCGACCACTCGCCCAGTTCGCGCAGGTGGGCGCGCTCGAACGAGGCCGTGTCCTCGTGCGCCAGGATGATGTCCTTGACCATGCCGGGAATCTCTTCGAGCTTGGCGGGGTCGGTGCTGTAGTGGACGCGCAGGAAGAACGCGGCACGGCGCGTGAACATGCGCGTCTGGTTGAGGATGCGCGCCTTCAGGATGTCGCCGTTGGCGAAGATCACCTGGTCGCCTCCCAGGCCGCGCAGCCGCGTTGTCTTCAGGCCGATATATTCGACGGTGCCCAGGAACTCGCCGACGATGATGAAGTCACCGACCACAAACGGCTTGTCCAGCACGATCGACAGCGACGCCAGCAGGTCGCCCAGGATGTTCTGCACGGCCAGAGCGACGGCGATACCGCCGATCCCCAGGCTGGCCACCAGCGTCGTGATGTTGAAGCCCAGGTTGTCGAGAACCATCAGCAGGAACACGACCCAGACGACAAGGCGCAGCAGGAAGTCGATGATGGCCGTCGACGCGGCGCTGGCCACGCTCTCGGTGCCCATCGCGGCCTGCCGGTAGCGGCCGCGCCACGTGCGCACGGCGGTGTCGGCCCAGATCGCGGCCTGGATCAGCATCGCCGAAACGGCCACGCGCCACAACCAGATCTCGTATTTGCGCGGGAACTCCAGCATCAGCGAACCGAGATACAGGGCGAAGATCAGGATGAAGACCGTGTACGTGGACTTGAGCAGGCGCAGGAACCAGTCGTCCACGCGCGTTTCGGTGCGTGCGGCGATCGCGGACAGCCGATGCACGAGAAGGTACCTGGCGACGTACATCAGCACCGCCGCGGCGATGGCCACTGCAATGGCCGTGCCCCACTCCTCGATCGAATTGCCCATGAAAACCAGACGCATGCGTTTCCTCCTCACCAGTGATCAACGGGCCAGTTTACCGAAGCGGGCGCAGTCGCCGCGCACTTCTGGCAACTCGGCCGCAGGGATACTGCCGAGTTGAATGGTTCAGTAACGACAGGCAATACGGCGCCAATGTTTTAATTTTTTTGCCATACTTCCTCCCTCGTTCGACTAGCTCACCAATAACATGAAAAATGATGACGAAATTCAAAACCAGGTGATCGAGTTATGGGGCGGACTGGAAGGTACGGTCAACCGCGTGCGAGATCAGTATTTCAGTCAGATGGACCAGAACGGTCATGGCACCCGGATCGACGACCTGGATCGCTTTGCGGCACTGGGCATCAAGGCAATCCGCTATCCGGTACTGTGGGAGCTGACGGCCCCGGACGGCATCGCCAGCGCCGACTGGTCGTGGGCCGATGAGCGCCTGCCGGCGCTGCGCGACCTGGGCGTGGCGCCCATCGTCGGCCTGATCCACCACGGCAGCGGCCCCCGCGACACCAGCCTCGTCGATCCCGGCTTCGCGCCACGGCTGGCCGAATACGCCGGCGCCGTCGCCGCCCGCTTCCCATGGGTCGAGTTCTACACCCCCGTCAACGAGCCGTGCACGACGGCCCGCTTTGCCGGCCTGTATGGCGTGTGGTACCCGCACGGCAAGAGCGACCTGATCTTCCTGCAGGCGCTGATCAACCAGTGCAAGGCCGTCGTGCTGTCGATGCGCGCCATCCGCGCCGTCAACCCGAACGCCAAACTGGTGCAGACGGACGACCTGGGCAAGACCTACAGCACGCCGGAGCTGGCCGACTGGGCCGACTTCTACAACGAGCGCCGCTGGCTGGCCTGGGACCTGCTGTGCGGCCGCGTGGACGAAGAGCACACGCTGTGGGGCTACATCATGAAAAGCGGCATCCCGCCCGAGGACGTGCTGTGGTTCCGCGACAATCCCTGCCCGCCCGACATCGTCGGCCTGAACTACTACATCACCAGCGAGCGCTGGCTGGACCACCGCGGCGAGCGCTTCCCGGCCCGCTACGTCGGCGAGCACGGCTTTGCCGACATCGAAACGGCGCGCGCGCTGGCCACGCCGACCCCGGGCATCGGCCCGCTCATGGAAGAAGTGTGGGAACGCTACGGGCTGCCCATGGCCGTGACGGAAGCGCACATCGATGCCAACCGCGAAGATCAGCTGCGCTGGCTGCACGAGGTGTGGAACGCCGCGCACGACGTGCAGCGCAAGGGGGCGGACGTGCGTGCGGTGACCGTCTGGTCGCTGCTGGGCTCGTATGACTGGAACTGCCTCGTCACCGAATGCCGTGGTTATTACGAGAACGGCGCCTACGACCTGCGCTCGCCCGCGCCGCGCCCGACGGCGCTGGCACGCCTGATGCAAGAACTGTCGTCCGGCCGCCCGCCGTCCAATCCGGTGCTGCAGGGCCTGGGCTGGTGGCGCCGCCCCGGCCGCTTCCTGTGCCCGCCGGTTGCCACCAGCGCCACCGTGGCGGCCCTGCCCGCGGAGCGGCACGCGGCGCAGCGCACCGTACAGCCGATCCTGATCAGCGGCGCGACCGGCACACTGGGCAGCGCGTTCGCCCGCATCTGCGAAGAGCGCAATCTCGCGTTCCGCGTGCTGACGCGCCAGGAAATGGACATTGCCGATCCCGCCTCCGTGGAAGCGGCCATCGAGCGCTACAAGCCCTGGGCCATCGTCAACGCGGGCGGCTACGTGCGCGTGCACGATGCGGAGAAGGACAGCGAACGGTGCCTGCGCGAGAACACGCACGGCCCCGTGGTGCTGGCGATCGCATGCGCGCGTCACCAGGTTCGCCTGCTGACGTTCTCCAGCGACCTCGTGTTCGACGGCAGCAAGGGCAGCGCGTACGTGGAAAGCGATCCGGTGGCGCCGCTGAACGTCTACGGCCAGAGCAAGGCCGAGGCCGAGCGCCGCGTACTCGCCGTCAATCCGGAAACGCTGATGGTGCGCAGCAGCGCCTTCTTCGGCCCGTGGGACAAGCACAATTTCGTCACGCTCGTGCTGCAGGCAATGACCGAAGGCCGCCAGTTCGCGGCCGCGGACGACCTCGTCGTCTCGCCCACCTACGTGCCGGACCTGGTGCAGACCTGCCTGAACCTGCTGATCGACCGCGAACGGGGCATCTGGCACCTCAGTAACGGCGAAGCGGTCAGCTGGGCAGAGCTGGCCCGCCGCGTCTGTGCGTTGGCCGGTGTGGACAGCAGCGGCCTGGACGTCCAGCCGTCGGAAACGCTGGCCTATCCCGCCGCGCAGCCGCGCTTCTCGGCGCTGGCCAGCGAACGGGGCCAACTGATGCCCTCACTGGAAGATGCGCTGCAGCGCTATCTGCAGGCGGTGGCGGAAATCCGCGAGGAAGGCGACACCCACGTGGGTGCCGCCCAGGCTGCGCATTACGGCAGCAGCTGAGTCTTCTCCAGAGGACACAGCAGGTAAGGCTTGGCCTCGGCGCCGATGTAGGCGTTGTAGGTCCGGCATGCGCCGGCCTGGATTGACAGGCCGTAGTGCGCCAGGTTCTGGCCGACGCGCGCCACCGTGGCGGCATTCTCCGCCGCCACGTCCATCACGTACTTCGGCTGCGAAACGAGCGTGCAGGCACGGCCCTCTCCGGCCATCGGCGGTGCGAGTTGCACCCGCAGGCGCACCTTCTTCGTCAGCCAGTCCAGGCGGCGGCAGCCGCTGTCATCGCGCGTCAGTCCGAGCCGGTCGGCCCAGGCCAGGCGTGCCGCCAGGCGGTCCTTCTGTTCGTCGATGGCACCCTGTACCATGGCATAGTGCGGACCGCGGCGCTCGTCCAGCGCCTTGCGAATGCGAGCCACCCAGGCCGGCGTTTCGGGGAAGCCGCCCGCGAGCGCGACGACCTTGACCTCGGGTGGGAAGAACGCGACCATCCAGCCCAGAGGCGGATGCGCCAGTCCCGTCACCAGCACCGTCTGGTCCGGCTGCGCAAACGTGGGCACGTCGGCGCGCAGGCTCTGGCGCGTCCAATCCGTATGCCCCCACGTTCCGAACGGGAAGACGATCAGCGAGCACACGACCAGCACCCAGCCTGCGGCGCGCCGCGCGCCCGCGGCCGGCAGCAGCCGGTGCAGCAGCAGCCACGCCACCAGCGGTGCCAGCAGCTCGATGGGCACCAGGTAGCGGTGTACCCCGAACAGCTTGGTCCAGGCCACAAAGGCGACGACAAAAAACACCAGCAGGAAGCGCTCGCGCGGCGCCGGCAGCGCGGCAGCGCCGCGGCGCCACAGCAGCCGCACGGCAAACGCGATGAACAGCAGGTAGACCACGGGCCAGATCAGCTGGCGGAAGATCAGCTCGGAGACGCGCTCGAAATGCAGCGTGAAGAAGATCGGCCACGTCAGCGCTTCCCAGATGGTCTGCGGCGTGTGATAAAAGTCGATGACGCCATGCGTCTGCGCCAGCGGGCTCCGGAAGATGTTGTTAAATTGCGGGAACAGCGGGTTGCCGAATTCTCGCCACATCGTCAGGAACCACCACCCTGCCGTGACGGCAAGGCCGCCCAGCACGGCCACGCCGAACAGGAAGGCCAGCCGCAGGCGTGCCAGCCAGGGCACGCCGATGGCGAACAGCGCCACGCATAGCCCGACCGCATAGGTTGCATTGGTCAGCTTGAGTCCCGCGCCAAGACCCATCAGCAGGCCGGCGCCCAGCGCCAGCGCATTGCCGCCGCGCGGCGCGTGCAGGAGGTCCCATCCGCGCAGCAGCAGCCAGACGGGCGCCAATACCAGCAGCGACGTCATGTTATCGCCCATCGAATTGCCCACTTCGGACAAGAAGCCGACGCTGCACATGCCGCCGATGGCCAGCAGCAGCGGCACGCGCCAGCGGTCCGCCGGCCCCAGACGGTCCAGCACCTGGCCGGCAATCGCCAGCACCAGGATGAAATTGAGGCCGTGCAGCGCTCCCATGATGAAGCCCGCCACGGGCCCGGGCAGGTGCGTCACCAGCAGGTAGTACAGGATATCCAGCGTGGGATTGAAGTAGCTTTGCCACTGGCCCGGCGCCAGGTCGAAGCCGATACGCCCATGCAGCGCGGCGTACGCGTTGTACAGGTGGTAGTTCTTCATGTCCCAGCCGTCGTCCTGCCCCAGCAGCAGCGACACGCAGCCGAAGACCAGCGGCGCCAGCCATGCGGCCTTGCGCCACGCCCCCGGCGTATTCAGGGGCGCGCAGCGACGCCCGAACCAGGCCTCCAGCCTGGCGACTGCGGACGCGCGCATCACGCGGCCGCCGCAGTGGAGCGGTTCGTCGTCGGTTCCGGCTCGATCCACGCGGCCGGCACTGCCAGGTAGGCAAAGCGCTTCTGCTCGATACGTCCCTTCGTGACAGCGTCGAGAATGATGCCGCACGTGAGCAGCACGATCCCGAACAGCATCAGCGCCGTGCACAGCACGGCCGTCGGCAGGCGCGGCACCAGGCCCGTTTCCAGGAACGTCAGCACGAGCGGTACGGCCAGGCCGAGCGACAGCAGGACACAGATGACGAAGCCGAGCGAATAAAAGCCCAGCGGCTTTTCCGACTTGAACAGGCGCAGGATCGTCAAGAGGATGCGGGCGCCGTCGCGATAGGTACTGAGTTTGCTGAACGAGCCTTCCGGACGCGACTTGTAGACCGTCTCCACTTCCATCACCGGCATGCGCAGCTCCAGTGCGTGCACCGTCAGTTCCGTTTCGATTTCAAAGCCGGTCGAATGGGCGGCGAACGATTTGACGTAGCGGCGCGAGAAAACCCGGTACCCGGACAGGATATCGCTGAACGTGCGGCCGAACAGCATCGACACGCATCCCGTCAGCAGGCGGTTGCCGAAGCGGTGGCCGAAGCGGTACGCAGCCTGTTCGTGCGTGACGCGGCTGCCGACCACCATGTCCAGCCCTTCCTGCAGCAGGCGCGCGACCATGCGCGGCGCGGCGCTTGCATCGTAGGTGTCGTCGCCGTCGACCATGATGTAGGCGTCCGCTTCGACATCGGCGAACATGCGGCGCACCACCGAGCCCTTGCCCTGAGCCGGCACGTGGCGCACGACGGCGCCGGCGGCCTGCGCGATACGGACCGTGTCGTCGGTCGAATTATTGTCGAACACGTAGATGCGTGCAGCCGGCAGCGCGGCGCGGAAGTCGCGCACGATGGCGGCAATGGTGGTCGCCTCGTTATAGCAGGGCACCAGCACGGCAACGCGGGGGAAGGGGAATCGGTCATGACGCGGCATCTGAAACAGGAAAGCGCCATTATAGTGCGACCGCCCGGCCGGTCAGGCGGCCGGGCGGTCGCATCGGGCCTCGCATCCGGCTGCGCGTCAGCTGGTGGCGCGCAGGTGGCGGGCCAGGTCGGCAAGCCGGTATGGTTTGCCCACGAACGAGAATTCCGTGCTGCCCGGCTGTTCCTGCTGCAGCGCCGCCTGCGGGTAGCCCGACGCGATAATGATCTTCATCGCCGGATGACGCGCCCGCGCCGCCCTGGCCAGATCCAGCCCGGTCATCCCGTTGGGCATCATCAGGTCGGTGAACAGGACGTCGATCGCCGTGTCGCGCTCCAGGATGCGCAGCGCCGCGACGCCGTCCGGCGCCGTCACCACGTCATAGCCCATCGTCTCGAACAGCTCGCAGGCGACCGCCATCACCAGCTTGTCGTCCTCGGCGATCAGCACGCGTTCGCTGCGCAGCGACGGCAGCCCGGCATCCACGGGCCCGGCCTCCGCGACCGCCGGCAGGTACAGGCTGATGGCCGTGCCCTCGCCCAGCGCCGTCTCGATGATCACATCGCCGCCCGACTGGGCGATGAAACCGTACACCTGGGACAATCCCAGCCCCGTGCCCTTGCCTACCGGCTTGGTCGTGAAGAAGGGCTCGAAGGCGCGCGCCACCACTTCCGGCGACATGCCCGTGCCGGTATCGCGCACTGTCACGCGCACGTACTGGCCGGCCGGGAGCGCGCCCACCTCGTTGTTCTTGAGGTCGACATTGCGCGTTTCCAGCGTCAGCGTGCCGCCCTCGGGCATTGCGTCGCGCGCATTGACGACGAGGTTCAGTATCGTGGCCTCGAAGCGCGCCTCGTCGACGGAGACGCTGGCAAGGCGCGGCGACAGGTCGAACAGAAAGGACACCTGCGGTCCGCTGGCGCGGCGCAGCACGGGCTCGAATGCGCCCACCAGTGTGTTGATCTGGTGCGTGGCGGCGGCCAGCGGCTGCTGGCGCGCAAACGCCAGCAGCTGCTGCGTCAGCAGCGCCCCACGCTCCACGGCCCGGCGCATGCTGTCCAGTACCCGGCCCGCCGTACTGCCCGGCTGCTGCGCATGCAGGATGTCGATCCCGCTCGACAGCACGGCAAGCAGATTGTTGAAGTCATGGGCGATGCCGCCCGTCAGCTGGCCGATCGCTTCCATCTTCTGCGCCTGGAACAGCGCGCTGCGGGTCTGTTCCAGCGATTGCGCGGCCTTGCGCTGCTCCGTGATGTCGCGCGTGATCTTGGCGAAACCAAGCAGATCGCCCGCTTCGTCGTGGATCGCGTCCAGCACCGCATGGGCGTAGAAGCGCGAGCCGTCGCGGCGCACGCGCCACCCTTCGCTCTCGTAGCGGCCCGTCCGCGTGGCCGTTTCGATTGCCTGTTCCGGCAACCCGGCGGCTCGATCCTCTTCGGTGAAGAAGCGCCGGTAGTGGGTGCCGACGACCTCGCGCTCCGCATAACCCTTGATGCGCTGCGCGCCCGCGTTCCAGTTCGTGATAATGCCTTCGGGCGAGAGCATGTACAGCGCGTAGTCGGTGACGCCCTGCACCAGCAGGCGGAAGCGCTGCTCGCTTTCGCGCAGCGCTTCCTGCGCCGTCATGCGTTCGGTGATGTCGCGCGTGATCTTGGCGAAGCCGACCAGGGTGCCGTCCGGCGTGCGGATCGGATCGATGACGACGCTGGCCCAGAAGCGCGTGCCGTCCTTGCGCACGCGCCAGCCTTCGCCTTCGAAGCGCCCTTCCTCGCGCGCGGCACGCAGCGCCCGTTGGGGCAGGCCGGTGGCCTTGTCCTCGTCCGTGTAAAAACGCGAGAAGTGCTGGCCGATGATGTCTTGCGCTTCATACCCCTTGAAACGCTGGGCGCCCGCGTTCCAGCTGCTGACGTGGCCCTCCGTATCGAGCATGTAGATCGCGTAATCCGTGATGCTGGCAACGAGGAGATCGAACCGTTGTTCGTAGCCGGTCGGCGCGCGCCGGATCTCCTTGGGCTTCTCGTTGGGCTCCTCGCTGAGCTTCTCGTCTGGCTGGGTGGAATTATTCATCTTGTCCTGGTAGCCGGCGTGACTTATTAGTGTGAATATACTCGTGATTATCTGCCGTGGCGCTGCGCCATGGTTGTAAAGCTTGGTTATCGCCTGCCGTGATCCTTTTCAATCAGCAAGATTGTTACCTCGACAGCGAATAATTGTAACGCCATCCGTGCGATGTCCCGACACGTTACCGGCTACCATGCACCGATCCGCCCAACTGAACCGTCGCTGCCATGTTCCGCCGATCGCCTGCCGCCGCCCTGTTGCTGTCATGCGCCCTGCAGGCGGGCGCGCAGACCGAGCCCGTACAGAACGTGGTGGTCACGGCAACCCGCGACCCGGTCGACAAATCGTATCGCAAGATGTTGCGGGGCATGGACCGCTTCGCGCGCCAGGGGGCCACGCTGGCGCCTGGCGCAACACTGCGTTTCCGGCTGCTGCCGCGGCTGACGCGCACGCGCATGGAAGGCATCGTGCTCAAGGTCGTGGGCGAGACGGTCACGCTGCCCGTCCCCGTGGCCGCCGATAACAGCTTCACGCTGGAACGCGACGAGCGGGCGTGGCGTGAGGACGCGGCACTCGTTGCCAACCGCCGCACGACCAGCATGACATGGCGTGCCGACGTGCGCAGCCCCGGCGTCCCGGCGGGCATGCGCCGGCTGGGCGACTTGCGGCTCGAGTGCCGCGTCGGCATGGAAGCGGGGCTGGTCTCGAACAACGCGCACCTGTTCGCGTGGCTGGCCGACCTGCTGACGGACCCGGACCGCGTCTGCACTGCGCCGGACGGCAATTACCTGTTCTTCACCGAGCGCCCCGTGTTCGCCGTCACGCTGCGCGCTGGCGAACGCAGCGCGGTACTGCCGCTGCGCTACCTGTATGCGGGCGGCAGCCAGTCGCCGGGCGAACTGCGCTACTGCGACTGCCAGGTCCTGCTCGATCACAGTTACTACGCGCCGTTGTGGGATGCGGCCTGGCCGGACGACACGCTGCTCTCGTTCGAGTACATGGACGATCCCGCGCCGCCGGACGCGCCGTCCGCGCCGGGCATCGCGCCCGGCCAGAACCGCGACCAGGTCCGCGCCGTGCTGGGCGCCGGTACCGAAATCGCATTCGACAACGGCATGCAGGCGTGGCTGTATCCGCCGACGGGCGGCAAGGCGCGGCCTGGCAAGCCGGAGTATCTGGTGCTGTTCGGGACCGACGGGCGCGTGCTGAAAAGCCGCATGCGCGCGCCGTGAAGGCCGCCGCGCGCAGTCCTTCAAATGGGACTAGGCAGATCCGCGACAGGGCTGCTATAATTGCGCGCCTTGGCCTGGTAGCTCAGTTGGTAGAGCAGAGGATTGAAAATCCTTGTGTCGGTGGTTCGATTCCGCCCCGGGCCACCAAGAATGTACTGACGAAACGCCCACTCATGCAAGTGGGCGTTTTTCTTTCCGCCGCTTCTTCCGATTCGCCCTGCCTTGGTCCATCACAGGGCATCGCTCTGGCGGGACCTTTTGCCACCACTCCGCTCCGCAGGCCGCTCCCGGCCAAGGTCTGACGTTCTGCGTTCGCGCGCCCCAGCGTTCTTGTGCAGCGCAACGTGCCCGTGTGTTGCGCACAACGGTGCCGATCGGTCGAAAGACACGGCCGCAAACTCCAGCTATAATGTTGCGTTGCACCAATTACTGGTAACTGAAAGCAACGCATGAACATTTTGTCCAACATGAAAATCGGGCGCCGGCTGGCGCTCGGATTTGCCCTTGTCCTGCTGCTGTCCATCGGCACCACCATCGTCGGCGTCTTCAAACTGAACGCCGTGGCGGACGCCGCCGAGCAGATGCTCGACGAGCCGGTCAGGAAAGAACGCCTGATCACCGACTGGAGCAGCAATATCGCCATTGCGGTGATCCGCACGTCGGCAATCATCCGCAGCAGCGACCCCACGCTGGGGCAGTTCTTCGCGAAGCACACGAAGGAAACCAACGAGAAGGCCGCCGTCTACATGAAGCAGGCGGAAGCGATGCTGACGACGCCGGAAGAAAAGCAGGCCCTGGCGAAAATGATGGAAGTGCGCGGCGCCTATGTGAGCGGCCGTAACGAGGCAATCAGGCTCAAGAGTGAGGGCAAGCCGGAGGAATCGAACGAAGTGCACGACCGGGTGTATATCCCCGCCGCGGAGGCGTATCAGGCCAGCATGGCAGCGCTGGTCAAGATCCAGCGCGACCGCATCGATGCCCTCCGGCACCAGATTCAGGACATCAAGACGGAAAGCCGCCGCATCGTGATGCTGCTTGGCTGCCTGTCGGTTGCCTTTGGTGTCGTCTGCGCATGGTGGCTGACGCGCAGCATCACCGTCCCGGTTACCGCTGCTGTCGCGCTCGCACGGCGCGTGGCGGCGGGCGACCTGACGTCCTGCCCGGAAGCCGGCTCCCAGGACGAGATCGGCGAACTGCAGAATGCCCTGAAGCACATGAACGATCACCTGCTGGGGCTGGTGCGCGAGATCCGCAGCGGCTCCGATGCGATCGCCAGCGCGTCGTCGGACATCGCCGCGGGCAATGCCGACCTGTCGGTCCGCACGGAAGAGCAGGCCGGCACCCTCGAGGAAACCGCCTCGTCGATGGAAGAGCTGACGTCGACCGTGACGCACAGTGCCGCCAATGCACGCCAGGCCGCCACCCTGGCGACGTCCGCCAGCGACGTGGCCAGCCGCGGAGGCGCGGTGGTATCGCAGGTCGTGCAGACGATGGCGTCGATCAACGAGTCGTCCAAGAAGATCGCCGACATCATCGGTGTCATCGACAGCATTGCATTCCAGACCAATATCCTGGCGCTGAACGCAGCGGTCGAGGCGGCGCGTGCCGGCGAGCAGGGACGCGGTTTCGCGGTGGTGGCCACGGAAGTGCGCAGCCTGGCCCACCGCTCGGCAGCGGCAGCCAAGGAAATCAAGCAGCTCATCACGGACTCGGTAGCGCGGGTGGACGATGGCGCGCGGCTGGTCGATCAGGCTGGCTCGACCATGAACGACATCGTGGACAGCGTCAAGCGCGTTGCCGACATCATCGGCGAGATCACCATGGCCACCGAGGAGCAGACCGCCGGCATCGGCCAGATCAACCAGGCGATCGCGCAGATGGACCAGGTGACGCAGCAGAATGCGGCAATGGTGGAGCAGGCAGCCACGGCATCGGAAGCGATGCAGGAACAGGCCGCGCACCTGGCCGGGATTGTCAGCATCTTCAAGCTTGACACGACGCAGCAAGTCGCGTCCGCCGCGCCGGGGCACGCCCTCGCGGTGCCACGTCTGCAGCTGGCCTGATCCTCTCTCCCGGGGCTGCCCCCGCCATCGATGGCGGGCGCCCCTTCCGCCCGGCGGATGCGCTAACATCGACGTTTATCATTGCGGAGAACGCCATGCCCCATATCGCCGGAATCGACCACGTACAGGTCGCCATCCCGCCAGGCGCCGACGACGAGGCACGGGCCTTTTACGGCGGCGTGCTGGGCCTGGCCGAAACGCCCAAGCCGGCGCCGCTGAACGCTTCAGGCGGCATGTGGTTCGTAACGGGTACGACGCAACTGCACATTGGCGCGCAGGCAGGCTTCGTCCCGGCGAAAAAGGCGCATCCCGCGTTTGTCGTCGCCGATTTCGACGACTATTGCGCGTTGCTGCGCGAGCGCGGCGTGCTTGTGCGCGAAGAACCACCAGTGGCTGGCAGGCGCCGGGCCGGCATCGAGGACCCGTTCGGTAATCGCATCGAGCTGATCGAGGCCGCGTGCTGACGCAGCCTCGCCGCGGCAAATCGGCTACGTGCGGGACCGGCCGTTGTCAGCCGTCACCCGTTCGATGACCTTGACGGCCGCGCTGCCACCCGGCACCAGGACACCGGCCAGTTCCGATCCCACCTCGAACAGCATCTCCCGCGTCGTGATGGCCTGGAGCTTTTCCTTGAACCACTGGCCGTTTTCGATCACGTCACCCGTCAGTCCGTCGACTTCGATCACGCCCACCTTGTCTTCCGTCGTCCAGGTAAATTCGAAGGCGAAAACGGGCCGGTAATAGAGGTGCACTTTTTCGATCGTGATGAGATCCTCCTGGAATTCATGCGCATTGATGACGTCCGCGGCGAGCTTCTGGTGGATCTGTTGCAGCAGCGTAGGCAGCCGCAACTGCGGTACAACGGCCTCAGGCAGTTCAAGCGCCGTGCGCTCCTGCACCTTGTATTGCTTCTTGAAGTAATGGGCCAGCGCACCCTTTTTCAGCTCGCGCGCCAGTCCATCGACATACTCGTCGAAAACGATCTGCCGGTGCGAATACTCCACCCCCGGCAGGCTGATGAGCCGTTTGCCACCCTGCTCGACGACGGGGTATTCCTTGCCGTCGATCAGCACCCGGTTCGCAAATGCGTTACCGATCTCCACAGGATAGACCAGCTCGCGCGAGTAGTCGGCCGATCGGATTGCCACGGCATGCCAGAAAGGTTCGTAACGCAACTCGTGCTTTGACAGGAGGACGGTCTCGTCCTTCGGCCGGTTAAACAGGTTCAGCTTGGCAAACATGCCGAACGCGCTCAGCTTCTTTCTGGTTGCCTGCTCGCTGGCAGCGGTAAGCGTGTACACCTGGTCGAAAACGAAAATCTTTTCGGCATTGTCCAGATATCGAAGACGGTTCGTCATAGACACCTCCAGGTAAAGGCCAGGCCACGGCGACGGCCTTGTGAATCACGATACCACGACCAGGCAGCGAAAACGCCGACGACGGATGGTGTGCCAGGCCCGCGTCAATGGCGGGCCCCGGCGTCATCGAACCGTTGCCCTGCCGGGTGTTTTGGACTATCTTGCATTCTCGGCCTTGAATTCTCAGCCTTGAATTCTCACCCTTTACCCGCGCAAGGAGGTTCGTATGCCCCGCTACATGGTGGAACGCATTTTTCCCGACGGTCTGAATATCCCCGTGGACGCCAGCGGTGCCGAAGCGCTGGGCAAGGTGGTCGCGACCAACAGCGAACAGGGCGTGACCTGGGTGCACTCCTATGTCAGCGACGACAAGACCCGCACCTTCTGCATCTACGATGCCCCCACGCCAGACGCCATCCGCCAGGTCGCCGAGCGCAACGGGTTGCCCGTCAAGGCAATCACCGAAGTATCGGTGCTGGCGCCCTACTTTTACCACTGACGGCGCCCTGCTCGCGCAGATAGCGCCCGGGCGGCAGTCCCACGTGCCGGGCGAACGCGACACTGAACGCGCTGGCGGAACCGTAGCCAACGCGTTCGGCGATAGCGGCGATGCCCGCTTCCCGTTGCCGCAGCAGGCGCTTGGCCAGCGCCATCCGCCACGCCAGCAGGTAAGTCATCGGCGCAACGCCCAACGCCCGGCTGAAACGTTCGAAAAACGCCGAGCGCGACAGGGCCGCTTCCTGCGCCAGCTGGGCGACCGTCCAGGGTCTTGCCACATCCTCGTGGATGCGGCGCAGCGCCATTGCCAGGCGCTCGTCCGCCAGGCCGCGCAGCAAACCCGGTGACGCCACCGTGCCTGCCGCGGACCGCAGTGCTTCGATCAGCATCACTTCCAGCAGGCGCGACAGCACTTCCTCGCGCGCTGGCCGCTCGGCGCGCGACTCGTCCCCCACCAGGCATACTAGCGTTGCCAGGCGCGGTTCGCCGCGTACGTGCACCAGCTGCGGCAGCAGCGACACCAGCAGTGCCGCATCGGGCGAATCGAACGTGCAGTAGCCGAGCAGCATCTGCACGTCCGCCCGCGCATCGACCGGGCCGTGGCGGAATTCGCCGTTCGGCAGCAGCGTCGGCACGCTGTCCGCGGACTCCGCCGGCGGCGGTGCCACGCCCGAGATGGTGAAGCCGCAGGCGGACGGAACCAGCACAAAATCACCCTGCAACAGAGCAATGGGATCGTGGTCTGGCACTTGCAGCAGGCACGCGCCTTCGAGGATCGCGCAGTAAAACGGCTGATGGAGCTCGCGGCGGCGCACGCGCCAGGGCCCGGCGGCGCTGACGACTTTGGAAAAGCGGGCATGCGGCTGCAGCAGCGTGACCGCTTCGGCCAGCGGGTCGATCATATTCGGACTCTCGCTAAAGGAAGGTGGACGAACGATTGTAGCAAGTCCGGGCCCGCTCCTCTACAGTCTGGTTATTGCCCACCCCTACAGGAGTCAACATGAAAACCGTTCTGATCACTGGCTGTTCGTCCGGCTTCGGCCTTGAAATCGCCCGCTATTTCCTCGAGCGGGACTGGAACGTCGTCGCCACGATGCGCAGGCCCGCCGACGGCATCCTGCCTTCCTCTCCACGGCTGCGCGTGATTCCGTTGGACGTGACGGACCCGGACAGTATCGAGCGTGCCCTTGCTGCGGCAGGCCCGATCGACGTACTGGTCAACAACGCGGGCATCGGCGCGCTGGGTGCGCTGGAGGGCACCGCCATGTCGACGGTCCGCACCCTGTTCGAGACCAACGCGCTGGGCCCGATCGCACTGACACAGGCCGTGCTGCCCCAGTTCCGGCTGCGTCAGGCAGGTGTGATCGTCAACGTGACGTCGAGCGTGACGTTGCTGCCGCTGCCGCTGCTGTCTGCCTACACGGCCAGCAAAGCGGCCGTGAATGCGTTTACCGAGTCGCTGGCGCTGGAAGTGGCGCAGTTCAATGTGCGCTGTCACCTCGTATTGCCGGGGCGGTCTCCCGAAACGCGCTTCGGTGAAAACGCCCGGCCGCATATGGACGGGGCGATTCCCGACGCATATGCGTCCTTCGCGAAGCAGGTATTCGACGGTCGGGCGCAATCGACCGCCGTCACGCATGCTGCGGACGTGGCCGAAGCCGTATGGCAGGCAGTGACCGACCCGGCCGCGCCGATGCGCATCCCGGCAGGGGCCGACGCTGTCGCCATCGCCGGGTTACGCTGATTCGGCGCGGGTGCCGCCCGACGGCACCCGCCGCATACCAGAAAGAAACAGATATTCCCTGAATGTTACATTTGGCGAGATTCTGACAACGCCCTGTTGCGTAAAATGGTCGCCACATTCCATAGAGCACGCCCATCCGAGGCGGCCGACCACTTCAAACAGGGAAATCCATGTTGAAACCACTGTCCTGCGCGCTTGCCGCGCTGGCGCTGACAGGCTGCGCATCCATCACCGGCAAGCAATTGCAGGCCGTCACAATCACCACTATCCACGACCACCGCGAGCTTGCAGGTGTCGGCTGCGCGCTGACCAACGACGTCGGCACTTGGTTCCTCACCAGCCCCGGCTCGACGACGATCCACAAGAGCACGGCCGACCTCGTTGTCCACTGCCGGCATGACGCGCTGGTCGGCAATTCGCGCGTCGAATCGGGTGCCAACACTGCCGTATGGGGCAATGTGCTGGTAGGCGGCCTCATCGGTTATGCCGTCGACCGCCAGACGGGCGCCGGCTTCGACTACCCGAACGCCATCACCGTCGCCATGCGTCCGGTTGGCTACAGCGCCATTGGCGCGCCGGCGGACCCAACCGCACCCCCGCTGGCCACAGCCGCCCCGGTCGGCCGCACCACTGCAACGCAAAGCGGGACGCCAGCCGCGGTAACCGGCCGCACCGTCGCGCAGTAACTCCCCCAATTTTCAGAATCGAATCATGACGTTCAAATCGCTATTGTCCGCCGTCCTCTGCCTGCTGCTGGCGGTCCCGCTCACCCACGCTGCCGAAGCCAGCCCCGGGCAACTGATGACCTCCTTGAAATTCCAGGAAGGCAAAATCACGCTGCCGGGCGACATCGCCACGCTGAATCTGCCGCCCAACTTCCGTTACCTGTCGCCGGCGGACGCCGGCCGCCTGCTCAGCGAAGGCTGGGGCAATCCGCCAGGCATCGAAACGCTGGGCATGATCGTTCCCACCGCCGTCCACCCGCTCAGCCGCGAAGGCTGGGGCGTGGTGGTGACGTATGAGAAGCAGGGCCACGTCAAGGACGACGATGCCGACAGCATCAAATATGACGAGCTGCTGAAAACGATGCAGGAGTCGATGGTCGAGGCGAATGAAGAGCGCAAGAAACAGGGTTACCAGCCGATGACGCTGGTGGGCTGGGCCGAAGCACCCCATTACGACAAGACCAGCCACAAGCTGTACTGGGCCAAGGAGCTGCACAGCGAAGGCGATACGCAGAACGGCCTGAACTACAACATCCGCGTGCTGGGCCGTGAAGGCGTACTGGTGCTGAACGCGGTTGCCGGCATGGACCAGATCGGCCAGATCCGCAACGAGATGAAGGCCGTGACGGCGTTTTCCGATTTCACCGCCGGCAACCGCTATGCCGACTTCAACGAGCGCACCGACAAGGTGGCCGAGTACGGCCTGGCCGCCCTGATCGCCGGTGGCGCCGCCGCCAAGCTAGGTCTGTTCGGCAAGCTGTTCGCGCTGCTGCTGGCGTTCAAGAAGGTCATCATTGTCGGTGTCGGCGCCGCCGTGATGGGCATCGGCAAGCTGCTGGGCCGCAAGCCGAAGGTCGACCTGACCAAGTCCTGACATGGCCAAATTGCTGATCTGGCTGTTCGCGGCCGGCAAACTGGGCAAGCTGCTGACGTCCGGCGGCACGATGCTCCTGTCGCTGGTCGTCTACAGCTGGGTGTTCGGCTGGCGCTACGCGGCCGGTTTCGTGCTGCTGCTCTTTGTCCACGAGATGGGCCATTACGTGGCGGCGCGCCAGCGCGGGCTGGCGGCGGGACTGCCCGCATTCATCCCGTTTGTCGGCGCCTGGATTGCATTGAAGGACCAGCCGCACGACGCGGAGACAGAGGCGTACATCGGCGTGATGGGTCCGCTGGCCGGCACGGTGGCATCGCTGGCGTGCTATTTCGCCGCGCGCGACAACGACAGCCAGCTGCTGCTGGCGCTGGCATATTCGGGCTGCATGATCAACCTGTTCAACCTGATCCCCCTGGCGCCGCTCGACGGCGGCCGCATCACCGCCATCGTCTCGCCCAAGGTCTGGCTGCTGGGTGTGCCCCTGCTGGCTGCGCTGTTCTTCTACCGGCCCAGTCCCATGCTGATCGTCGTCGGCCTGCTGGCGATTCCGCAGCTGAAGGCGGCCTGGCGCGGCGAGACGGCTCCGACGCCGGACTACTACAACGTCAAGCTGGACACGCGCGTCAACTATGGCGTGCTGTATCTGGGGCTGGTCGCGTTCCTGGCCGTGATGAGCTACAGCATTCACGACATGATCCGGACCTGAAAGCCCCCCCGGCCCGCACGCATCGCCGGGCCGGCACCTCGCTTACTTCCGGCGCGGTGGCTGCTTTTCCTGCGCCGCCGCATACAGCGCCTTCGCATCGGCATGCGCCTGGTCGACGTTGCGCAGCGCTTCGTTGTCGTCGTGTTTGACGAAGAACTCCGCATCCTGCGCGCGCATGACCATCGTGATGGCCTGCTTTTCGGTCACGCCAAATTTCTCGAAGATCAGCGTGGTGACTTCGTCAAGGTATTCTTCGTAGGTCATGGTCGCTTCCGCTGCAGTAAGTTAAGGCGGGCATTCTAACGCAGTGCGCAACGCGGCAGCAGGTTGAGGTAAGCTGTGCGACGCCATCCACAGCACAAGGAAACCCATGTACTTCCCGAAGAAGCCCGTCGCCGCTGCCGTCCTGCTGACCACCTGCGCGGTGGCCGCAGGCGCACCAGCCACCGGCGTCCCCCAACGCCAGGCCGAGATCGACGCCATCGTCCGCGAGATCTCGCCCCAGCGCATCCATGGTTATATCGAAAAACTGGTCAGCTTCGGCACGCGCCATACGATGTCGGAAACCGAATCGGAAACGCGCGGCATCGGCGCGGCGCGCCGCTGGATCAAGTCCGAACTGGAACGCTGCGGCGCCGGCAAGCTGCAGGTGACGTTCGACAGCCATCTGCACCCGGTCGCGCCGCGCCTGTCGCGCCCCACGGAAATCGTCAACGTCGTCGCGACCCTGCCCGGTTCGCAGGGCGCATCGAAAGACCGGCTGTACGTGGTGTCCGGTCACTACGACTCGCGCGTGACGGACGTGATGGACTACACCAGCGATGCGCCGGGCGCCAATGACGACGCCTCCGGCACGGCCGCCGTGATGGAGATGGCGTGCGTGATGGCGAAACGCAATTTCGACGCGACGCTCGTCTTCATGGCCGTGGCAGCCGAAGAACAGGGCCTGTTCGGCGCCGGCCACTGGGCCGAACAGGCGCGCAAGAACAACGTCAACGTGGCCGGCATGTTCACCAACGACATCATCGGCAGTTCGGTCAACGAGGACGGCAAGCGTGACAACAAGCAGGTGCGCCTGTTCGCCGAGGGCATCCCGGCCGTGAAGGAAGTGCCCGATGCGCTGCGCACGCTGATCCAGACCGGCGGCGAGAACGATTCGCCGTCGCGCCAGCTGGCCCGCCACGTCAAGGAAGCGGGCGAGCGCTATGTGAAGAACTTCAAGGTAACGGTGATCCAGCGGCGCGACCGCTACCTGCGCGGTGGCGACCATATCCCGTTCCTCGAACAGGGCTACGCGGCGCTGCGCTTCACGGAGCCGGCCGAGGACTTCCGCCACCAGCACCAGGACCTGCGCAAGGAAGGCGGCACGCAGTACGGCGACCTGATCCAGTTCGTCGACACCGACTACACGGCGCAGGTGGCACGCGTCAATGCGGCGGCACTGGCCACGCTGGCGCTGGCCCCGGCCGCACCGCGCGACGTCAAGGTGCTGACGGCAAAGCTGGACAACAAGACGGACCTCGTGTGGCAGGCGAACACGGAACCGGATCTCGCCGGCTACCGCGTCGTCTGGCGCGAAACCACGGCCGCCGACTGGCAGGGCGCGAAGTTCGTCGGAAACGTGACGTCGTTCCGCAGCGACTTGTCGAAGGACAACGTGTTCTTCGGCGTGCAGGCCGTGGACAAGGACGGCAACGTCAGCCCCGCCACCTACCCGTTGCCGCAGCGCTGACGCGCAACCCGCGGCTAACGCATCGCCACCTCCACGGCCTGCAGCCGACATCGGGTCGAGCGGGCCATGGTGGACACCGGGGATGTCGCGACGAAAAAAACGCCGGCACAGGGCCGGCGTCGTTATCGATGGCGTGTGCCCGATCAGTCCAGCGGCACCGTCATGGCCTTGCGGATGGCCACGCAGCGCGAATCCTCGTCATGACGGGCCAGCAGCGCGCGCCGTGCGCCGGCGGACAACGTCGTCTGCTTCGCTGCCGCATCGGCCAGGCGCTGCACGCTTTGCGGCGTGCAGGCGGCAGGGATCAGCGTGGCGGCATAGGAGCGCATGAACACCGGCCCGGCAGCCTTGTCCAGTTCCGGCAGCTGCGCCAGGCGGCGCTCCGCGGTCTGTTCGGCCAGTGCCGCCTGCGACGCCGGGTACAGGTTTTCCATCGCCGTGCGGATGCGCGAGAACGGCAAGTCCGTCTTCAGATCGCCGATCTTTTCCAGCCATGCGCTCTTGACCTGGGGGTCGGGCCGCGCGACGCTGGCCGCCAGCGCCGCTGCGGAACCGGTATCGGATTTGTCGCGCGCCTCTTCCGCCGCCAGCAGCGCGGCGCTGCCCTGGGCGTCTCGTTCATTGAGCTTTTCAACGATATTCCAGCGTACGTCCTGGCCGATCGTTACGCCTTGCGGCACGCCGCGTCCCGCGAGCAACCCCGCCAGCCGCTCGAGCGCTTCACGGCTGGACGCCAGCTCGATATACGTGGCCAGCCAGCGGCGGCGGAAGTTCGCGTCCGCGCCCTTCTGCACACCTTGCCATGCCAGCGCCTCCAGCGCCTGTGCCGTCCGGCGCGTGTACGCCGCCTGCGGCGCCATGCGCTCCAGGTAGGCGTGGCCGCCGCGGACCTTGTCCAGCACATTGCCCAGCAGGGCGTAATCGGTTTCGCGCGACGCGTTGTTCAGGGCTGTCTGCAGGAACACGTTCAATGGCAGCGCGCCATCGCGCACGCCGTCCCACATGCTTTGCCACAGCATCGTGCGCAGCAGCGGGTCGGACACCTTGCTGATGTCCTCGCGCGCGGTGGCGGCGGAACGGTCGTCCAGCTGCACCTTGACGAAGCCCCAGTCCTGGTAGTTCGGATAGACCAGATCCGGGCACGCGGCACCCTTCAGCGCCGGCACTTCCGTGCTCGCGCCGTTGTACGTCACGGCCACGTTGCGATCCAGCGCCAGAGTCTTCCCCCTGGCGCCGAACAGCGCCACCTGCACGCGCTGCTCGCGCAGCACGGGATGCGCCTGCGCGGCCGTCTGGCGCAGCGAGAACGCCGTGACCTTGCCGGCCTTGCAGGCGTAGTCCGCCGTGATCGTGTTGACGCCAGGCTGATACAGCCACTGCTGCGTCCATTGCGTCAGGTCGCGGCCGGCCGCTTCGCCCAGGCTGCCGATGAAGTCGTCCAGTTTCGCGTTCTGGAACTGGTATTTGACGAGGTAATTGTGCACACCCTTGCGGAACGTTTCTTCCCCCAGCAGGTGACGCAGCTGCTTCAATGTCGATGCGCCCTTCGAGTAGGTAATCGCATCGATGTTGTCGAACGCGTTGGCCGTCGTCGGCACGGGCACTTCGATCGGGTGGGTGCCTGGCGACTCGTCCAGGCGGTAGGCGGCCGTCTTGCCCTGTGAGTAAAAATACTGCCATGCGTTCTTGAATTCGGTGGACTCCGCCGTGCCCAGCGTCCCCATGAACGACGCGAAGCTTTCGTTGAGCCACAGGCCGTTCCACCACTTCATCGTCACCAGATCGCCGAACCACTGGTGCGCCATCTCGTGCATGATGACGCTGGCCAGCGTGTGGCGCTGGTCCGTCGTCATCTTGTCCTTGTGCAGGAAGCGCGCCTCGGCAAAGGTGATGGCGCCGGCGTTTTCCATCGCACCGTACAGAAAGTCCGGCACCAGCAGCTGATCGTACTTCCCGAACTGGTAAGGGATGCCGAAGTACCCGTCGAAGAAGGCCAGGCCCTGCTTCGTATACTTGAACCATTCGGCGGGATCGATCTGCGCCGCCACCGACTGGCGCGCGAACAGCCGCATCGGATACTTGCCGCTGCCGTCTCCCCACATCTTGTATGGGCCGGCATGCATCGAGAAGTTATACGGCGACAGTTTCTTCGTGACAGGGAACGTCCAGCGTTTGCCCCCCTGGGTATCCTGCACGGACGACTCGCGCGTGGTCGAGACGACGACCCAGTCGGCGGGCACCGTCACGTTGACCTGGTACGTGGCCTTCAGGTCGGGCTGGTCGAACAGCGCGAACATCTGGTGCGCCGCGGCCGGCTCGAAATGCGAGTAGGTGTAGACGCGGCCGTCGACGGGATCGACCATGCGGTGCAGGCCCTCGCCATTGGTGCTGTGCAGACG
This sequence comes from Pseudoduganella plicata, assembly GCF_004421005.1. Taxonomy (NCBI): domain Bacteria; kingdom Pseudomonadati; phylum Pseudomonadota; class Betaproteobacteria; order Burkholderiales; family Oxalobacteraceae; genus Pseudoduganella; species Pseudoduganella plicata. The sequence goes on along the minus strand of NZ_CP038026.1, from coordinate 4,403,712 downwards.
TTCGTAGCTGACGACGATGGTATTGCGGCCCGCCTTCAGGTCGGCGGCGGCCAGCGTGATGAACCAGTTGTTGTACTGCGGCGCGACAGTCTTGCCGTTGACGGTAAGCGCCTTGATCGTCGCCTTGTCCAGGTCCACGGTCAATGGCGCATCGGCATCCTTCAGGTCGAACTGCAGCGTGGTGGTGGCGGCGAAGGTCTCCTTGCCCGTCAGCGTGAAGTCAAGCTGGTAAGCGACATTCGACACGCGCTGCGAGCGCGCCTCGGCGTCGACCTGCGACAGCCAGGCATTGTCCGCACGCGGGGCCATGGCAGCCATGGCAGGCGAGGTTGCGAGCAAGGTCGAACCGAACGTCAGGGCAACGGCATGAGAGAGAAGCGATTTCATCGAGATCCTTATGGTGTCTTGCCCTCAGTCGGCCCCGAATGAGCGGCGCGGGGATGATACCATCAGGGCCACCGAATAATCGTCCGAAAACGCTTGCCAAGACCATGCAGATATCCTTTGAAACCGCCGACCAGCCGGACGTCCACGAGTTGATCGCCGAACTGGATGCCCACCTCTATTCGCTCTACCCGGCCGAAAATGTCTACGCGCTGGACGTCTCGTCGCTGGCGCAACCGAACGTGCTGTTCGCCGTCGCGCGCGACGCCGGCGGCGCCCCGCTGGGCTGCGCCGGCATCGTGATCGGGCCGGAATATGGCGAAGTCAAACGCATGTACGTGCGCCCCGTGGCACGCGGCCAGGGAGTGGGCCGCAAGCTGCTCGCCGCACTGGAGACGAGTGCCCGCGCCAAGGGCTGCACGACGCTGATGCTCGAAACGGGTCCGACGCTGGTCGAGGCGCTGGCACTGTACGAGCGCCTGGGCTACAAGTACCGCGGCCCGTTCGGCGATTATCCGGCCGACCCGCTGTCGGTCTTCATGGCCAAGGCGCTGACATGAACCCGCTCGAACAGCTGCGCGACCTGACGCGCGCCTTCGCTGCGGAACGCGACTGGCAGCAGTACCACACGCCGAAGAACCTGGCGATGGCGCTGTCCGTCGAAGTGGCGGAGCTGGTCGAACATTTCCAGTGGCTGCCCACCGGCGCGCCTGCGGAACTGGACGAACGCAAACGCGAAGGCATCCGCCACGAGCTGGCCGACGTGCTGCTGTATCTGGTGCAGCTGGCCGACAAGATGGACGTTGACCTGCACGCCGCGGCGCTGGAAAAACTAGCGCTGAATGCGTCGAAGTATCCGGCGGCGCAGGTGCGTGGGGATGCGCGCAAGTATGACGAGTATTGAGCCTACAGTGACGCGATGAGGCGCGCCGCACGCGGTGCCGTCGCCATCGTGCGCGTAGGGCTTGCCATTGTGCCTGGCGCCTTTGCCGTCGGGCTGGATCGCAAAGGTCCCTTTGCACTGGGGGCAAAACGTCATGTCGCCCTTCAGCGCTGCGGGTTTCCCCATTACGACACTCGTCGAGGAAGCGGCTGGCACCTTGCCGCCATGGTCCGTGCTGTCGTAGCTCCCCAGCTATGCTCGAACTTCCCCGCCTGATCTTCTATTATTTCAGCATATCCAGCGCCCGCCGTATCTCCCGCCCGACAATCGCCCAGGCCGGCGACGTGGCCGCCACCTCGTCGTAATGGCTGGCACGGGGCAGCACGATGACCTCGGCCTGGTCACCGGCCACCTGCGCGCGGGCGGCGTAGGCGGTGCCGGTCGATGGCGGCGAGACGACATCGTATTCGCCGTGGATGAGGATTGTGCGGACTCCGGCGGGCAGCAGCTCCGCTGGCGATGTATCCGCGAACACGTCGGGCCGCGCGGCCGTTGGCGTGCCGGCCAGCTGCGTCGTACTGCGCTCGCAGCTGCTCTGGATCAGCGCGGCCTGGTGCCGCAGGTCGGCCAGGCCGCCCAGGCTGATGACCGTCGGCAGCGGCAGCGGGTCGGGTGTCCAGGCCGGGCTCCATGACGGCAGCCGGTGGCGCGACGCGGCCCACTGTGCCAGGTGGCCGCCGGCAGAGTGACCTACCGCGACGATCCTGCCGATGTCCAGACGATGCGCCGGCGCTTCCGCTTTCAGCCGGTCGACGGCGGTGGCGATGTCCTGGTACGTGCCGGGGTAACCGCCGCCCGCTTCGTCGTGGCGGCGGTATTCCACGTTCCAGACGGCGATGCCCTGTGCCTTCAGCGCGCCGGCCATATTGCGCATCTGGGCGATGCCGCCGAATTCCACCGTCCAGCAACCGCCATGGATCAGCACGACGACGGGGAATGGCCCATCACCTGCGGGCTGGAACAGCTCGACGAACTGCGAGGGCGCCGGGCCATAGGCGATGTGCCGGTCCGGCTCCGGCCCCATCAGGGCAAGGTAGTCCTGCAGCGACATGGGTGCTGCCACGGTACCGGCGGTCAGGAATGAGCCGGCGGCGGCCAGCAGGGAATGGCGGAACGGCTTGCGCATCGTATCCTCGACAAGTGAAAGGGCAGAGCGCAGCATAACGCGCCCCGCCCTGGCTTGTCATCGCACCCGCGTCAGAACTTGAAGCTCGCGCGCGCGTAGTAATAGCCGCCGTTGATGCCGAACGGCGAGAACGACGGATAGATCGTGACGGCCGCGTTGTTCAGGTCCGCACGGTACGCGGCCAGCAACTGGGCGTTGACCTGGTCGGGATACTGGTTGAACAGGTTGTTCGCGCCTGCCGAGACAGTCCAGTTGTTATTGATCTTGTAGCTGATCTCCAGGTCCGTGATGGCCGTCGTGCCGACTTCATTCTTGAAGTAGGTGCCGCCATCGGGCGATTCGAAATTGCTCGATTTGCCGTAGATCGCCTCACGCAGGTTCACCGTCCACTGGCCCAGTTTCCATAGCGCCCCGAGATTGACGCGCGTGCGCGGTGAAGCCGTCTCCAGGTTCGAGATCGCCGTCCGGTCAAGGAGCTGTTGCGGCATCAGCTGCGCGGGCGCCTGGTTGATCTTGGTGACGCGCACCTGGTTGTAATTGGCGGCCAGCGACCAGTCGACGCGCCCCAGGTCGCCATAGTTGCTGTTGACGGTCGCCACCAGCTCCACGCCGCGCGAGCGGGTGTTGACGGCGTTCGAGAAGATATTGATGCCGGTTTCGCTGACGGTGGGGTCCAGCACGTTGCCGTTGGCGAGGATGGCCGCGACGACGGCCGGCGAGTTGACCGCGCCACCGGAACCGTACAACGCGCCGCTGCCGACGATGCGGTCGCGGATCTTGATCTGATACGCGTCCAGTGTCACGGAAACGTTGTTGGCGGGATTGAGGACCAGCCCCGCCGACAGGTTCGTCGATGCCTCCGGCTTCAGGCCGTCGATGCCCACCAGCCTGGCGCCGGCAGAGTTGGGGGCCAGCTGCACGAAGGCACTGGTGGGCGACACGTTGGTGGCCGAGTAATACTGCTCCGCCAGCGTCGGCGCGCGGAAGCCGTTGCTGTAGGTGCCGCGCACGGCGATTGTCGGCGTGATGTCGTAGCGGCTCGTCAGCTTGCCCACCTTGGCGTTGCCGAAGTCACTGAAGTGCTCATAACGGGCGGCCAGGTCGACCGTCCATCCCGGCAGCGGGAAACTGATGAAGTTGGCGTAGATGGCCTTGTTGTTGCGCTTGTACTTGCCAGCATCCGTCAGCGAGAAGCCGGGGTAGGACTGCGAGCCCTCCTTGTAGCGCGAGCCCGGATCGCCAGCCACGATCTCGTAACGGTCGATGCGGTGCTCCAGGCCCATCGCGAACGTCGACGATTTCGCCCAGCCCATCTCCAGCTCGCGGCTGATGTCGAAATTGTTCGTCCACTGGCTGGCGATGAATTCGCCCGCCGCGAACGACGTGGGCGTGAACCCCGTGTCGTTGTACAGCGAGACGTTGGCCGTGTCCTCGACGCCGATCTTCGCTTCGTCGCGGCCATAGGTGCTCGACAGTTCCCAGTTCCATGTGCCACCGATCTTGCCCCGGGCACCTCCCGTCACCGCGTAATCCGTCTCCTTCATCGTTTCCTTCGGATCGAAGCCGAGCGGATAGACGGCCGGCAGGCGGCTCGGCATGCGGTAGTTCTCGTGCGCGCGCGCGTGCTTGCGGCCTGCCGTGGCGAATGCGTACAGCGACGTGTCGTCATCGATATCGTAGCCCGCGTTCAGCGCCAGCGTGTGCAGGTGATACTGCGCGTCGCCCGAAATCTTGTTCAGGTACGGATAGCCGGGCACCTGCACCAGCGGCTGGCTGGCCAGGTTGGCCGGATCGAGCACGCGCGGATCGATGCCGCCCCGGTCGCTGTAGCCGTGATAGCGCGATTCCGCGGTCAGGCTGATGAACGCATTGGCCATTGGCGTGAAGCCGATGTTGGCGGTGCCATCGCCCGTGTGGCCGCCGCCGTCTCCGTAGCGGCCGCCGTTGACGTTGCCGGACAGGCCCTGGTTGTTCGACTTCAGGATGATGTTGACGACGCCCGCGATGGCGTCCGTGCCGTACTGTGCTGCGGCACCGTCCTGCAGCACCTCGATATGGTCGATGGCGGCCACCGGGATGTAGTTCAGGTCGGCCGCCGCGCCGCCCTGGTAAGGCCCGCCCAGCACGGCCAGGTTGGCGGTGCCGTGGCGCCGCTTGCCGTTGACCAGCACCAGCGTGTTGTTGGGCGACAGGCCGCGCAGGCGGGCGGACAGCGTCAGGTTGGCCGTATCACCCCCGAATGCCTGCGCCGTAAACGACGGAATGTTCTGCGCTATGGCCTGGATCAGGTCCGGCTGGCCGGTGCGCTGCAGCGAGGCGGCGTCGATCACCTGGATCGGCGAGGCGCTGTTTTCCGCTTTCAGGCCGCTGGCGCGGGTGCCCGTGACGATGACGGCGCCCACCGAGGCGGGTGCGCCGGCGGCGCCGACGACGTCGGCCTGGGGATCGGCGGCGGAAGATAGTCCCGTGTGCAGCAGCATCGCGGCGGCGCCCGATGTGATGATGGCCTTGTGCATTGCGTAGTCCTTTTGTTCTTGGGGTGAAGGGAAAACCGGATGCGGCGACAGCGGAAGATTATTTTTTGGCGGCGACCACCTCGATCTCGACGAGCCAGCCCGGCGAATTCAGGCCGGCCACCTGCATCACGGCGCGCGCGGGCAGGTTCGGTTGCGGGACCGGCTGCGCCGTGGCGCCAAAGAACTGCGTGTACCCGTCCATGAAGCCCTTGATGTCGGCGCGGCCGCCCTTGCCCGGATCGCCGACGAGGAAGACCTGCATCTTGACGACGTCGCCCATCGTCAGGTTCATCGATTTGAGGATCTCGTCGATTTTCTTCAGCACGCCCACGGTCTGGGTTTTCGTGTCGCCGTAGGCGGCCAGCGAATCGGGATTGGCTGCCTTGTCCACGATGGGCGGCACCTGGCCGCTGATGAAGTGGATCGTCGCGTTCGGCGGCAGCGTCACCGCCTGGGCGATGGGGAAATCCGAGCCGGGAATCTTGTGGCGGACGATGTCCTGGGCACCGGCAGTGGCGGCGGTCAGCAGAAACAGGGTAGCGATGGCAGCGTTCTTCATGGGGTTCCTTCAGTGTTTGTTGGCAAATGGGCTGGCGGCGAACTTTGCTGCCTGCAGTTCGGTGCGCAAGGCCGCGACCTGCTGTTCCGTCATGGCGTCGCCGCGATTACCCCAGCTGGTACGCACGTACGTCAGCACGGCGGCCAGGTCGGCATCGGACAGGCTGGCGGAGAAGTCGGGCATTCCGCCGCGGCCCTTGAGCAGCACGGTGGCCGGTTCCTGCCCGGGCCCCTGAACGAAGGCGTTGCCGGCCAGTGCCGGAAAGGCGCCGGGAATGCCTTTGCCGCTGGCCTGGTGGCAGGCGGCGCAGCTTTTCTGGAAGACGGCCTTGCCGTCGGTGCCGGCAGCGCTGGCCGGCAGCGTGCAGGCCATCAGCGCGAGCGCGCAAATGATGTGGTTCATGCGTTTGCCCTTTCGTGGATGCGTGCCAGTTGCTGCCAGGCCGATTCGATGGCGCCTGCCTGCCAGCCCGTGAGGTAGCTCAGATGTTCGCCCGCCAGCAGCACGCGCCCTTCGCCTTCCAGCAGCAGCGGATAGGCGGCCTTGCGGCTCTCTTCCGTCCACTCGGCCCAGCCGCCCAGGTTGTACTGCACCCGGTGCCATGCCACCGAAAACGCCGTCTCGAACGACTCGCGGTAAGCGGGAAAGATCTTCTCGCCGGCGGCAATGGCAAATTCGGCGCGCTCGGCCGGACTCAGGGCGCTCGCCTCGATGGCCGCCGTGGTGTAGTTGTAGTACCCCAGCAGCACACCCTTCTTTTTCTGCCAGCCCGTCGAAGGCAGCGAGATCGTGTTGATGCCCGGGATATCGGTCAGCACGTGGCCGCCGTAGATATGGTCGTCCTCTTCCCAGAAGCGGCGCTTCATCTGCAGCCCGATCTTGCCGACCGGTGCGTACGCCACCGCCTTGACCGCGGCCTTGAAAGGATCGGAAAAGTCCGTGTCGATCATGCGCAGCACCGACAGCGGCAAGGTGCACAGGCAGTAATCGGCCGTGACGGTGCCGACCTTGCCGCTGGCCGTGTCCCTTACCGTCACCGTGACGTCCTGCTCGCCGTGGCGGATCTTCTGCACCTCGGCGCGATAGCGGATGAATCGGCCCACGCGCTTTTCAAACGCCTTTGGAATGGCATCCATGCCACCCACTGGCTGGAACATCGTGTTCTGCATCGGGAAGTCCTGCACCGCGCTGTACACCTTGCCCACGCCGGAGGCCAGCAAGTCCGCAAACCCCAGCGGGTCCGACGGCGTGCCGGCGCCGGGATTCATGCCGGCGCCGGGATTGACGGCAAAGCCGCGGCCCGTGCGCCCCTTGTAGCGCAGGTCGCCCGCGCTCAACTGGCCCTCGTGCGCGAGGTAGTCCAGCAGCGCGCGCCGGTCGTCGGCGGAGAGTTGCTTGTCGAGCGTATGGTCCTGCACCGACTTGGCCAGCAGTTCGGCCACGTGGCCGCGCATGTCGGCCTTGATCTGCGCGGGACGAAGGCGCTGCTTCGCCAGGGGCCCGCCATTTTCCAGATAGACGAACGCATGGTCGTTATCGTTCACCATCACTTCCAGCGGCACTTCGAACAGGCGCGTGTAATGCAGCGTGGACTGGTGATGCAGCGGGATGCGCCAGGGGCCGTGGTTGATGTACAGGCCATCGTCGAACGCGCAGCGCTGCGTCTCGCCACCCAGCTCCGTCAGCTCGAAACCCTTGCGCGCCGTCTGGCACCGGCCGCCAGCGAAGCCGCGCGCCTCCAGTACCTGCACGCGATAACCCAGCTTGTTCAGTTCATACGCCGCGGTAAGGCCCGCCAGCCCGGCGCCGAGAATGACGACGGACTTGCCCTTGCCACTCCCGCTCAGCACTGGCGGGACCGCCATCGTCGACGCAATGCCCATCCCCCAGGCATTCATCGCGTTGAGCAGCAGCCCGGTGCCGCCGACGGCGGCGGCACGGTACAGGAAGTCGCGCCGTGTGACCGATTTCAATGTTGTACTTTGCATCGATGCCCTTTCTGCTGTTGAATAGTCACAGTGAAGAAATAGCAATCGGCGTGCCATTCGTAACTTCGAAAGCACTGATTTCGGCGCAACGAATGCAGTTGGTTCGGCGCTGCGCGCCGCCGGCCATGTCGGAGAGGCCTTGCCCCACAAGGCTCGCCGCCCCGGTTGGACTTTGTTTGCATGCGGCTTCGCAGCCAATGTCGTTGCGCGGCCACGTCATGCAACGCGTTTGCACCAAGACGATACGTGGGCGTTGCGGCGCAATGAATGGCGGATAAAAAAAAGCGCGCCGGGAGGCGCGCAAAGAGTGGGTGGCACTACACCCAGCCGAAGGAACTGGTTAAACGTCAGTTGGCAAGGCTCGCGACGACCCTGCCGAAACTGCTGTACTGGCCAGAGGGCTGCCCCGTGCGGCGTGGCGCCTCCGGCGATTGCACCGGGTAGCCGGTCGTGCCCCGTTCGACGATATGGCACTGGTGGAACTGCAGCGGTCTGGCGGCATCGAGCAGGTAGACGACATCGACGTGGGTCAGGTCGCCCGCCACTTTCACCGTCCAGTGGCCGCGCTGGCGGGCCCGCTCGAACCAGCGCTCTTCCACGGCCCGCGTGCAACTGTAATAAGTGCCGTTCAGGCAGATGCCGTGCGCCGTGACGGTCGCGTCGTGCACCGGCAGCAGCAGGCAATGCACCAGCTCCTCGCGGTACTGTTTCAGCGCGGTGCCGCGCTGCTGCACGCCCCAGTCCCACAGCTGCAGCGGCGCGGGCGTTTCCGCGCCGGCCAGCAGATTGTGCTCCAGCGCCGCATCGGCGACAAGGCGCGTGAACTGGCCGATATCGAGCACGCCATCGAGACCGCCGAGCTGCGGCGCCAGCTGGTCCGCCTCCAGCGGCAGCAGCGCGCAGCGACGCTCCAGCGCCTCGCGCCAGGGGAGCGTCTGGCTGTCGGCCGTGCCGCTGATGCAGCGCACACCGAAGTTGTTGCGCAGCGCACCGCCCCCATCGGCCGGACGCAGCGCGCGCGGCACCACCAGCAGCTCCGGCAGGTGCCGGCTGGGCCAGTCCTGCACCGTGATGGCACGGCCCAGGCGCTGGCAATAGCGCGGCTTGTCCGCGGCGCAGTTGGCCAATGCCATCACGGCCTGCTGCCAGGACGGGGGTTCCAGGCTGGCGTAGACACCGGCGATCATGCCGCTGAAGACATCGCTGACAACGTACAGCACGGGCCGTCCGACCAGCCGGTCGCGCTCCGTGGTGGCCACCAGCTGCACATCGGCACGGACGGCATCGAGCCGGAACGCCGCGCCCGGCTTGCCCGGATGCGCGATAACGGCGTGCGGTGCCAGCGGCAACGGCCGCTCGGCCCGACGCAGCACGTCGCATCGTTCCAGCCAGTAGCCGAACTGGCCGAAGCTGGGCGCTCCGTCCGACGGCGGCGTGCGCACCACACGCCGCGTGGCGCCGTCGACGCTGCGCTGGCTGAAAAAGTCGCGCACCATCGCTTCATAGGTGGCGCGGCGCGACTGCCGGATGCCCGCGCAGCACGACATCGCCACCCGGAAGATGCGGCGCATCGCCTCGTCTACGTTGACGCCCGGCGGCGCGCCCTCCTTGCGCGGCCGGCCGCGCTTGATGCCGGCGGTGGAAGCGCGCGTCTTCCCCCGCGCGCCCGAGTTGCCGTAGTCCGGCAGCAGCGCGTTGGGCGTCTGCCCGCGCTGCCAGTAGCGGCGCAGGTACCGGTAGACGGTGGGGTGCGAAATCCCGTGCTGCGCCGTGTAGTCGGCAATCAGCTGGCCGCGCCGGCGCGACTGGTAGATGCCCGGCTCGCTGGCGGTCAGCTCCTGGACGATCTGCCATGCGCGCTCGCGCAGCTCGATGTGCCGGGGCGGCAGCGCATCCTGGTTGACGGTGACGAGGAACGGATCCTCCGCCAGGCGCACGGCGCGGCCTTCGGCCAGATCCGCTTCCAGCGTGGCGACGCGGATGTGCGCGGCCTCGCAGGCCCGCGCGGCAACGTCGAAGACATAGGCGCCATGGCGCGCCGCATCGATCCACAGGATGCGCAGAATGCGGCGCGGCGCGTCATATTGAAGCAAGTCGTTTCGCAGTAACATCGGCCACCTCGGTGCGAGTCAATGCAAAGGACAATGCAAAATCCGGGCCACTCCTGTGGACGCGACTGTGCGGGTGCTGGACGGCAAAACGCCCGGCGCTGGGCCGGGCGATTTGCCATGTTGGTGCGTGCGGGCACCGCTGGTGTGCAGGAGTCCCTGACGGGACTTGCGTTATTGCGGATTAACGCTTGGCTTTGGGCTTGCCTGCGACAGGCTTCTTCGGCGGCGTATGCTTGCCCGACTCCGGCGGCATCTCGTCGGCCAGGCTGATTTTCAGCTGCTGGCCGCCGACCCAGACCTTGCCCAGGTGCTTGAAGATCTCGTCCGGCATTCCATCCGGCATTTCCAGCACGGAGTGGTCCTCGAAGATCTCGATGCGGCCGATGTAGCGCGCTTCCAGGCCGCTTTCGTTGGCGATGGCGCCCACGATATTCGATGGCGTGGCTGCGTGTTTCGTGCCCACTTCGATGCGGTAAGGACGCATCGGCATCGTCACCTTGCCCGGCTTTTCCTTTTTCTTCTTCGCCGGCGCTTCCTCTTCCGTCAGCGCCGATTCGACGACCGCGTCGAGCGCCTTCTTGCGCTCGACCGGTTTCTTGGCCTGCGCCGGAGCGGCGGCTGCCACTTCCGGTGCGGCTTCGCCGTCGCGGCGGATGCGCAGCATGCGGCCGGCAACGCGCACGCCCGTCAACAGTTGCAGTTTATCCGCCGGCAGGTCGGCCGGCATGTCCAGCACCGTGTAGTCCTCGAAGATCTCGATGCGGCCGATGAACTTCGAATCGATGCCGCCTTCGTTGGCGATGGCACCCACGATATTGCCCGGCTTGACGCCATCTTCGTAACCCACTTCGATGCGGTAGGTCGCCATGCCCGCATCCGGCTCGCGCGCCGTGCGTTCTTTCTTCGGCATGGCCGGACGGTCCGGGCGCTCGGCACGTGGCCGTTCGGCACGTTCGGGGCGGTCGCCGCGGTCGGGACGCTCGGCACGCTCCGGCCGCACGCCATCCTCGTGCCAGCCTTTTTCGGCCTTCTTGTCGAGCAGCAGGGGCGTGTTCCCGCGCGCCATCATGGCCAGCGCAGCGGCGATTTCCGTCGCAGGAACGTCGTGTTCCTGCTCGTATTCTTCCACCAGCTGCTGGAATTCCTTCAGGCCGCCCAGCGCCAGCGTTGCCGTGATCTGATCCTTGAAGCGGGCGATGCGCACGTCGTTGACGGCCTGCAGCGACGGCAGCTCCATCTGCGTGATCGGCTGGCGCGTGGCCCGTTCGATCGATTTGAGCAGCGTGCGTTCGCGCGGGTGATGAACAGGATCGCCTCGCCACTGCGGCCGGCGCGCCCCGTGCGGCCGATGCGGTGCGTGTAGCTTTCGGCGTCGTACGGCACGTCGTAGTTGACGACGTGGCTGATGCGCTCCACGTCCAGGCCGCGCGCGGCCACGTCGGTGGCGACGAGGATGTCGATCTTGCCTTCCTTGAGCTGGCCGATGGTGCGCTCACGGGCGGCCTGCTGCATGTCGCCGTTGATGGCGGCGGCCGAGAAGCCTCTGGCCTGCAGGCGTTCCGTCAGCTCTTCCGTGCCGATCTTGGTGCGGCTGAAGATGATCATGCCATCGAACGGCTCCGCTTCCAGAATGCGGGTCAGCGCGTCCAGCTTGTGCATGCCGGAGACGAGCCAGTAGCGCTGGCGGATGTTTTCCGCCGTGCCGGTCTTGGCCGCGACGGTCACTTCCTTCGGGTCGTTCAGGTACGTGTTGGCGATGCGGCGGATGGCCGACGGCATCGTGGCCGAGAACAGCGCCGTCTGGCGCGATTCCGGCGTCTCCTTCAGGATGCGCTCGACGTCGTCGATAAAGCCCATGCGCAGCATCTCGTCCGCTTCGTCCAGCACGAGGGTCTTCAGCTTCGACAGGTCGAGCGAGCCCTTGTCCAGGTGATCGATGACGCGGCCTGGCGTGCCGACAACGACGTGCACGCCGCGGCGCAGCGCCGACAGCTGCGGGCCGTAGCTCTGGCCGCCGTAGATCGGCAGCACGTGGAAGCCGGGAATATGGGCGGCATAGCGCTGGAACGCCTCGGCGACCTGGATCGCCAGCTCGCGCGTGGGGGCCAGCACGAGCGCCTGCGGCGACGTCTGGCGGGTGTCGAGTCGCGACAGGATCGGCAGCGCGAACGCGGCGGTCTTGCCGGTGCCGGTCTGGGCCTGGCCCAGCACGTCGCGGTTTTCCAGCAGGTGGGGAATGGTGGCGGCCTGGATCGGCGACGGCTGTTCGTAGCCGACCTCCTTCAGGACCTTGATCAGCGCTGGGCTGAGGTTCAGATCGGTAAACAGAATGGGTTCCTGGGTTGTTGCAGTCATCGTGGTTCTCGCTAAAATTATCGGGAACGACGCCGGCTCATGGTGGTGCAGGTTCCCTATTGTTCGAATCGCCCCATGCGACAGAAAGGGCGTAGTTTACTCTGTTCCGGGCTCTCCCTGCGAACTGTTCGAAACTTAGTGGCCTTGCAAGGTCGCTGGCGTCCGGCAGGACAGTGTCGTTTCGTCTATATTTGGCGCTTTGCCAACCCGGAGTAAACCATGGTTCGACATCTTCTCGCCGCCACGCTGGCGGCGCTCATCGGCACGGCGGCATCGGCCGCGGCATACGGTCCCGAGCTGCAGGGCTTCCGCTACCCCTATCCCGTGCAACAGTTCCGTTTCAACTCGCAGGGCCAGACGATCAAGATGGCGTATATGGACGTGAAGCCGCAGGGCACAGGCAACGGCCAGGCGATCGTTCTCCTGCACGGCAAGAACTTCTGCGGTGCGACGTGGGAAACCTCGATCCGGGCGCTGGCCGGCGCCGGCTACCGCGTCATCGTGCCCGACCAGATCGGCTTCTGCGCCTCCACCAAGCCGCCGCATTACCAGTACAGCTTCCACCAGCTGGCGCAGAACACGATGGCGCTGCTGCAGAAGATCGGCGTGACGAAGGAGGCGAAGGACGGCAAGGTGGCGCTGCTGGGTCATTCGACGGGCGGCATGCTGGCCACGCGCTTCGCGCTGATGTATCCGCAGAACGTGTCGCATCTGCTGATGGTCAACCCCATCGGACTGGAAGACTGGAAGGCGCTGGGCGTGCCGTACCGCAGCGTGGACCAGTGGTTCGAGCGCGAGCTGAAGCTCACTGCCGACAGTGTGCGCAGCTACGAGAAGAGCACGTATTACATGAACCGCTGGAAGCCGGAATACGAGAAGTGGGTGGACATGCTGGCCGGCCTGAACGCGGGACCCGGCCACCAGGTCGTGGCGTGGAACTCCGCGCTGATCTACGACATGATCTACACCCAGCCCGTCGTGCATGAATTCCCCAACCTGAAAGTGCCGGTGACGTTGATGATCGGCGACGGCGACACCACCGCCATCGGCGGCGACATCGCGCCGCCCGACGTCAAGGCGAAGATCGGCAATTACAAGGTGCTGGGCAAGGAGGCCGTCAAGCGCATCCCGGGCGCTCGCCTGGTGGAGTTCCCTGGCATGGGCCATGCGCCGCAGATGGAAGACCCGGAGGCGTTCCACAAGGCGTTGCTGCAGGCGCTGGAAAGCAGATAAGTCGTATCACGAGTGCAGCGCCACTCCCAGCGGTGCGGCGCTGCCGGCGGCCAGCCGGGCGTCGTTCTCGTCCAGCACGGCACCGAACGCGCTCGCTGGTACCGGGCGGCTGAAGTAATAACCCTGCATCTGCGAGCAGCCGTGCGCACGCAGGAACGACAGCTGCTCGAGCGTCTCCACCCCTTCCGAGATGACCTGCAGGTTCAGGTTCGCCGCCAGCGCAATGATGGTCGTGACGATGGCCGCGTCGTCCGGGTCCACCGTCAGGTCGCGCACGAACGCCTGGTCGATTTTCAGCACGTCCACCGTAAAACGCTTCAGGTGGGCCAGGCTGGAGTAGCCCGTCCCGAAATCGTCGATCGCCAGTTTCACGCCCAGTTTTTTCAGCTGGCGCATGACGACGATCGCGTGTTCGACGTCGTTCATGACGAGGCTTTCCGTCAGCTCCAGCTCCAGGCAGGTGGGGTCGAGCCCGGCCTCCACCAGCACGTCGGCCACGCTGCCGACGAAACCCTGCTCGGCCATCTGCCGCGCCGAGACGTTGACGGCCACGCGAAGGTTGCGGTGGCCTTCGGACTGCCACGTGCGCAGCTGCTGGCAGGCGCTGCGCAGCACCCACGCGCCCATCGGCAGGATCATGCCCGTTTCCTCGGCCAGCGGAATGAACCGCCCCGGCGCCACCATGCCCATCTCCGGATGCTGCCAGCGGATCAGCGCTTCCATGCCGACGATACGGCCGCTGCCGATATCGACCTGCGGCTGGTAGTACAGCACGAACTCGCGCCGCTCCAGAGCCTGGCGCAACGCGTTTTCCATCTGCACCCGCTCGCCCAACTGTTCGCGCATGGCGTGCGTGTAGAACTTGTAGTTGTCGCCGCCCAGCTCCTTGGCGCGGAACATCGCGATATCGGCTCGCTCCAGCAGCGTCGTCGGGTCGGCACCATGATCCGGATAGATCGCCACACCCGCGCTGCCGGCGATAAACTGCGCCTTCCCGTCCAGTACCACCGGCTGGTTCAGGCTGGTCAACACACGCTGCAACTGCTCCAGCGACGGCTTGCGCGCCCCCTCTTCCGGCAGCAGCATCAGTGCGAACTCGTCGCCGCCCAGGCGGGCCAGCGTGTCGATGGGTCGAACCGCGGCCTGCAGGCGCTCGGCAATGCCCTGCAGCAGGCGGTCGCCGGCCTTGTGGCCCACGCGGCTGTTGGTGAACTTGAAGCGATCCAGGTCGATCGATACCACCCACAGGCTGTGACCGCGCACGGCCGCCTGCGCAATGTTCTGCTGCAGCCGGTCGTGCAGCAGTACCCGGTTCGCCAGGCCGGTCAGCGCATCGTGCGTGGCCTGGTGGTGCAGTTCCGTTTCGTAAGCCTTCATGGCCGTGATGTCGTGCTGGATCGAGACGAAATGGGTGACGATGCCGTTTTCGTCCCGCACCGGCGACACGTACGTCTCGCTCCAGAACAGCGTGCCGTCCTTGCGGTAGTAGCGCAGCGTGGCGTGGCCGTCGCGCTGTTCGCGCAGCGCGCTGCGGATCAGTTCCGAGTCCGGCTGGTCGACGTCGTCACGATACAGCAGACGCGGGTTGCGGCCCATGACCTCGGCCGCCTTGAAACCCGTACTGCGTTCGAACGCCGGATTGACGTAGACGATGGGATAGTCGTCCGCCGCGGCCACGATCAGGATCGCGTTGCGGCTCGATTCGATGGCGCGCTCGCGCAGCAGCAGCGTGCGGTTCGCTTCGTTCAGTTGGGCCGTGCGCTCCTCCACACGCCGGGCGATGGCCCGGTGGCGCGTGGCGATCGAGTGCACGTAGGCGGTGCCAAGCAATGTCGTCAGGATGCCCAGCACAAGCGTCGACAGCGACGCCAGATGGTCGGCCACGAGGATGTCCTCGCTCATGCTGGCCACCACGTGCCAGGTGCGGCCGGCCACTTCCAGGGGCACGTCCAGCGGTGCCGGCGGGCGCCGGTACAGCCAGGACAGTGGCGGCGCCAGCGCAGCCAGGCGACGCGCCGGTGGCGGCGCGTAATACACCAGCGTTTCGGCCGATGGCTGCGATCCGGCATAGACGTGCAGGCCGACGCCCTGGATGCGCAGCGCCTGCTGGTGCACCTGGTGCAGGCCCGATACCATCAGGATCATGCTGACCATCTCGGCCGGCAGCAACGTCACGCCCGTTTCGCCCACCAGTGCCGCGCGCCGCGCCGGCACGTCCGGCAAGCTGGCATCGAAACGGTACACCGGCATGGCAATGAGCATGCCCATCTTCGAATCCGTTTGCGCCAGCTTCACCAGCGGACTGGCCATCGGCAGTCCCGTGTCGTAGGCGCGCTGACGCGCCGTCTCGTCGGCTGACGAATACAGCGAATCGAGCCCGAACGCCGCCTCGTTGCCCCGGTAAGGCTCGATGAACTCGATCACACGATAACGGGGCCGTGCGCCGGCCGGCACGACTTTGCCTTCGCGAAACTCCGTCACGCGCGCACCCGGCGCATGCAATCGCAGCGACGCTTCGGTGGCCGCGCGCTGGTCGGCCGTGATGAAGTGCTTGTAGTCGTATGCCATCACGTACGGGTAGCGCTCCAGCAACGGTCGGGTAAAGCGGCGGAACTCTTCGCGGCTGACGGCCGGCTGGCTGACGAACAGCTGATTGACGGCACGCAGGCCGTCGATGGCGTTGTTGATCCCCTCGCGCAGCGCAAATTCGCGCACGTGCGCACGCTGCGTGAACGCGAGCACGAGGCGATCCTGC
Source organism: Pseudoduganella plicata (assembly GCF_004421005.1). Taxonomy (NCBI): domain Bacteria; kingdom Pseudomonadati; phylum Pseudomonadota; class Betaproteobacteria; order Burkholderiales; family Oxalobacteraceae; genus Pseudoduganella; species Pseudoduganella plicata. The sequence goes on along the minus strand of NZ_CP038026.1, from coordinate 4,387,742 downwards.
TCCAGCCGGCTGACTCCGGCGAACAGCAAGCCTGTCAGACTGGCGCCGCACAGCAGCGCCAATATGGCCGCAATAGGCCATCGTCTTGCCGGCTGTCGGGCTTGATGATTATCGGAAATGTGCGCCACCCCATTGAAAGATGGTAGGTCTCCCAAGGGTAGCATGCTTTACCCGGCTTGCCGCACGCCGGCGCAGCGCGGTGGCGCGCAGGCGACGGGTGGCGCGGCTATACTGAGCCGCATGCCTGCCCCGGCCACTGTCGGTCCGGGCCAGGTCAACCACAGGAGAACAAATGGACAGCAATACCACATGGATCGATGTGCAGGGCGACGACGGCACGTTCCAGGCCTGGCTGGCCCTGCCGCGCGGCGGCAGCGGCCCTGGCATCGTCCTGATTCAGGAAATCTTCGGCGTCAACGCGCATATCCGCAGCGTTGCCGAGCAGTATGCGGCGGACGGCTATGTCGTGCTGGCGCCCGACCTGTTCTGGCGCCAGGGTGCCCACATCGAACTGGGCTACGACGATGCCGATTGGAAAAAGGCCGTCGAGCTGAAAGGGAAGACGGACACCGGCAAGGCCATCGCAGATGTGGCGGCCACCGTCAAGGCGCTGCGCGGCCTGTCCGGCGTGGGCCCAAGGGTCGCGTCGATCGGCTATTGCTTCGGGGGCCTGCTGTCGTACCTGACGGCCGCCAACGGTACCGTCGACGCGGCAGTAGCTTACTACGGCGGTGGCATCCAGAACGCGCTGGACCGGGCGGACGAGGTGACGATCCCGCTGCTGATGCACTTCGGTGGCAAGGACAGCCATATCCCGCAGGACGCGGTGCGCAGCATCGCGGAACGGTTCGGCGAGCGCGACAACGTGGAAATCCATGTCTATCCCGACGCCGAGCATGGTTTCAACTGCTCGCACCGCGGCAGTTATCACCAGCGCTCGGCCGCCGAGGCGCACGGCAACACGCTGCTGTTCCTGAGCGACCATCAGTAAGTTGCATCGTGCATGGCCAGGCCGGCTGGGCTAGAATCGCGGCATGATCCGATTGCCTGTCCAGTCAAGACCCCTGGCCGTGGCCGTGGCCGTCTGCCTGCTGGCGGCGGCCTGCGCCGATGCGGCACCGCTGCGTGTCGGCGGCTTCATCGTCGCGCCACTGATCATGGGCTCCCCGGACGCGCCGCTGCACGGGGCGCTGCTGCGCTCTTTCCTGGAACGGCGCGTCGTGCCCCGGGGCGTGCCGCTGCAATGGATGCCGCCCACGTCGCTGCGCCGCGCCATGGAGAGCCTGCGCAACGGCACGCTCGACGTGCTGCTGCTGACCAGCGGCGCCACCGACCGGGGTCCCGGCATCGGCACCTTCGGCTGGACCTATTTGCGCACTCATCCGCACCTGGCCGTGCGCCGGGATGCGCCGTTGCGCGCCGTACCAACGCTGTCCGCGCTCTCGGGCATGGATATCGGCTGGGTAGCCGGTTCCACCATCCCGCCCGGGCTCGACAAGGTGCCCATCCGCTGGCAGGGCCTGGCCGTGACGGAATGGCAGGGCGCCAACCTGCGCAAGCTGCAGGCGGGCCGGATCGACGCCGTATTTTTTGAAAACGAATATTCGCCCCGCTATTACGCCAACAGCGCGGGAATCGACATCCGGCTGGTGCGCCTGCCGATGCCGGACCGGGCCTTCTTCATGGCCTACTCGCTGAAATCGGACCGCGCCGCCATCTCCCGCTTCGACCGCGTGGCCAGCGCGGCATTTTCCGGCGAGCAATTCCGCCACTTCCTGGAACACTACACCGTCGCGCCCGGACCGCTTTGAACTGCTGAGTGTGGCGGCGTACAGACCGTATCGCGCCGCGCCGGCATCATGCGTCTCCGGGTCTGCGGCCCGTCGACGGGCCTCCTCAACGACAGAACCGGACCGGATCGCGCCTGTTCAATACGGGCGCGGTCCATCCTGCGGGCGGCTACAATACCGTTTTTGCCGGCGCGCGGCGCCTTCGACCATGGCCAGACTCAAGCTTGAATTCCCCGAAGACCAGTTCTGCTTCACGACCCAGCTGACGGTGCGGGTGACCGACATCAACGGTGCCAACCATCTGGGCAACGACTCGATGATCTCCATGATCTCGGAGGCACGGGCGCGCTTCCTGTACGATTTCGGCGTGCGCGAAACGGAAGCGGACGGCACCGGCATCATCGTCACCGACCTGGCGACCACGTACCGGGCCGAAGCCCATGCGCGCGACCAGCTCGTGTTCGAAGTCGGCGTGATGGACTTCAACAAGTACGGCGGCGACATCACCTTCCGCATCACGCGCCCCAGCGACAAGAAACTGATCGCGATGGCCAAGCAGGGCTTTGTCTTTTTCAATTACACGCACAGCCAGGTCGTGCCGATGCCCGACGAGTTCCTGGCCAAGTTTCCCAGGGTGAACTGGCTCGACTGATTTATTTCAGCACGTGCAGCTCAGCGCTTGCTGACCCGGCTGTCGGCGATGGCCTTGTGGAACCAGTCGTCGATCATCTGTTTCTCGTAACGCAGGGAGTCGTTGGAGAAATAGCGCGTCATGCGCTGCTGATAGTTCATGTTCGAGACTTCGTCCGTACCGCTTTTGAGCACATTGCCGTTCTGTTCCAGCGTCCACGACACCGTCATGCGCGGCCAGTCGGCGCCGCCGCGCATGATGCGGATTTCATCGACGGCCCAGCGGCGCGGCTCCAGCCGTCCCGCCAGGTCCAGGTCCGTCACCGTCACGCGCAGATCCTGACCGGGGGGCAGTTCCTTGCCGAGGCTCTCGAAGTGGGTCGTGATGTCTTTCAGGATCTGGTCGCGGTCGCGTTCGGAGCGCGGCATATCGAGAAAGTCGTCCGGCTTTTCGTATTTGACGGTCACGGCGGCTTGCGCGGCACCTGCCAGCAGCGCGCCAGCCAGCACGAAGCGTTTCATAACGTTTGACGTTTGCATGATGCGTCCTTTCATTCCAGAGCATTCAATATACGCCGTCCGCCACGGCGGCGAGTTTCCGCTGTCACGATGTTGTAACAGATCGCAACTAAGATGCGGGCATTCTTAACAACCCAGGATGCCAGTTCATGTCCGAGTACCACGATTCGTCCCGTCGCCGCGTTTTGAAATTCCTGTCCGGCGCGCCGCTGCTCCCACTGGCGGGTGCCAGCACGGCAGCAGCGCTGCTGACCGCCTGCGGCGGCGACAACGATGACGTCCTGCCCGTCCCGACGCCTGTCGCGCCGACCCCGGCGCCCGCGACGCTGACGTCGGTGACGTTCTCGGCCATGCCGGCGCCGACGCTGGCCGACGCGGCCAAGATGGCGACGACTTCGGTCGGTTCAACGATGTCGGCCACCTACAGCGACGGCACCAAGCAGAACTACTCGCTGAAATACGAAGCGTTCTTCGTCACGGGCGCCATGGTGCCGAACGGCAATGGCGGTACGATCCTGGCAGGCGGCTACTACGACATCAACAACAAGCCAATCCTCGACAAGACCGATGCCGGCCAGCGCCAGTTCTTCTCCGACTGCCCGGACGGCAGCTCGCTGCTGAAGCTCGCCAACGCGAAAGTGGACGGCGTCAAGGGCAACCCGGTGTTTGCCGTGGTGCAGTTCGAGTACACCAGCAAGAACGTCAAGGGCGATTCGATGTACGGCATGCTGCCGTCGCCGATTGCGATCCTGACGCTGGACCAGGACAAGACGACGGGCGCGCTGTCGCTGGTGAAATACCACAACGTCGATACGAGCCCGGCCAATGGCCTGTGGATCACGTGCGGCGCCAGCCGTTCGCCATGGAACACCCACCTGTCCAGCGAGGAATACGAACCGGACGCGACGGTCGTCGACAAGGACACGCAGTTCCAGGCATTCTCGACCAACCTGTACGGCGACGCCAGGAAGGCGAACCCATACCACTACGGCCACCTGCCGGAAGTGACGGTCAATCCGGACGGCACGGGCAGCATCAAGAAGCACTATTGCCTGGGCCGCATCTCGCACGAGCTGGTGCAGGTGATGCCGGACGAGCGTACCGTACTGATGGGCGACGACGCCACCAACGGCGGCCTGTTCATGTTCGTGGCCGACAAGGCACAGGACCTGTCGGCCGGCGCCCTGTACGTGGCGAAATGGAACCAGAAAACGGCGGAGAACGGCGGTTCGGCCGACCTGACCTGGATCCTGCTGGGCAAGGCCACCAGCGCCGAGATCAAGGCCCTGGCCGACAAGCTGAAGGCCGCCGACATCATGGGCGTCAGGACGGCCGACCCGCAGGACGCCACGTTCAAGAAGATTCCGTTCAGCGGCAAGAGCAACTGGGTCAAGGTCAATCCGGGCATGGAGCAGGCCGCGGCCTTCCTGGAAACCCACCGCTACGCCGCACTCAAGGGCGGCAGCCTGGGCTTCACGAAGATGGAAGGCACGACCGTCAACGCCAAGGACAAGATCGCCTACTCGGCCATCGCGTCGATCGGCTCGGCCATGAAGGACGGCTCGGGCGGCATCAGCATCAAGGGCCCGAGCGCCGGTGCCGTCTATGCGCTGAACATGAAGGGCGGCCAGAAGGACGACACGGGGGCTGCGATCAACAGCGAATGGGTACCTGTCGACATGGCTGCCGTGCCGGCCCTGCTGAGCGAAGACCTGGCCACGCCGGACGCGCTGGGCAACAAGGCCAATGCGGACAAGGTCGCCAATCCGGACAACATCAAGTTCTCCGAGAAGCTGCGCACGCTGTTCATCGGCGAAGACTCCAGCACGCACGTCAACAATTTCCTGTGGGCCTACAACGTCGACACCAAAGCGCTGGTGCGCGTGCTGTCGAATCCGGCCGGCGCCGAATCGACGGGCCTGCATGCCGTGGACGACATCAACGGCTTTGCCTACATCATGAGCAACTTCCAGCACGCAGGCGACTGGGACGTCTCGAAAGACGCCAGCGGCAACGTCACCGGTGGCCTGCACGCCAAGGTGGCCGGCACGCTCGATCCGCTGATCAAGGCCAACTACCGCGGTGGCTACGGCGCCGCCGTCGGCTACCTGACCGGCCTGCCGCAACTGGGGTAAGCAGAACAGTGTCCTGATGCGTCGGCTAACCCCGCCGCTGATCCTTTGCCGCAAGCAGCGCAAGCTGCCTGCGGTTTTTTTTGGGCAATTCCGAGACAGTCCCGGACGAATCCCATGAATGTTGCGAAAATTAAAAACCGGTGACAGGCTCTGGTTTTTCCCGCCCGCCCCGGTCGAAAATAGGTGGCTGACACCGGTTTTCCACACCGGATTTCCGGTCTACCGCCGGTTTCCGCAAAAAATCGGAGCCTGTCACCGGTTTTTTATGTGCGTGCGCGCACTGCCCGGCTGACCCGGCGCGGGCACACTGGCTCCTCCTCATTTCGCGGAGCACAGCATGCCGGAAGGTCCCTCTCTCGTCATCCTGAAGGAACTGGCCAAGCCGTTCGAAGGCCGCACCATTGCCGAGGCGCATGGCAACAGCACGACCGTCCCGTACGACGAACTGCCCGGCCAGCCGATCCTTTCCGTGCGCACGTGGGGCAAGCACTTCCTGATCGAGCTGCCGCTGTTCAGCCTGCGCGTTCACTTCCTGATGTTCGGCAGCTACCGCATCGACGAGCGCAAGGAACACAGCCCGCCCCGGCTGTCGCTGGCCTTCGAGGAAGGCGGCGAGCTCAACTTCTATACCTGCTCCATCCGGACGATCGACGGCGACCTGAACGAGGCTTACGAGTGGCAGGCCGACGTGATGGCCGACGAGTGGAAACCGGCCGTGGCGCTGAAAAAGCTGCGCGCGATGCCGGACACACTGGCATGTGACGCGCTGCTGGACCAGACGGTATTTTCCGGCGTCGGCAACATCATCAAGAACGAAGTGCTGTTCCGGCTGAAGATTCACCCTCTTTCGACGATCGGCGCACTGCCTGCGACGAAATTGCGGGAACTCGTGAAACAGGCCCGGCAATACAGCTTCGAATTTCTAGAATGGAAAAAAGCGTTCGTGCTGAAACAGCACTGGCTTGCCCATACCAAGCGGATTTGCCCACGCTGCAATATCGCCTTCCACAAGGGTCACCTGGGCAAGACAAAACGTCGCTCGTTCTGGTGCGAGAAATGTCAGAAGCGCTATGAATAGCAGCACGGTGTTGTAAAGCCATGGCGAAATTTTTATTACCTGTTGTTAATGCAAATAGTCGGCGCTACAATTAAATTGCCGTGCCTCAATAATGCGCGGCAACTCGCCCCATTCGCAGGCCCGTCCATTTGCCAAAAGTCGCCCTATGTCCTTCCTGTCTACAGCCTCGCCCAAGCTGCCTCCCTGGAAAGTTTTGCTGGTCGATGACGAACCCGATATCCACGACATCACCAAGCTGACGCTCACCCGTTTCCGTCTCGACGGTCGCGCGCTGACGTTCCTGCATGCGTACAGCGGCGCCGAGGCCAAGGAAGTGCTGGCCCGCGAAAAGGATATCGCGCTGGTCTTCCTCGACGTCGTCATGGAGCGCGAGGACAGCGGACTGGAAGTGGCGCGCTGGATGCGCGAGGACCTGGACAACCGGTTCACGCGCATCGTACTGCGCACCGGCCAACCGGGCCAGGCGCCGGAAGAGCGCGTGATCGTCAATTACGACATCAACGACTACAAGGAAAAGACGGAGCTGGACCGCACCAAGCTGTTCACGACGACCTTTGCCGCGCTGCGGGCCTACCGCGACATCATGAAGGTCGAGGAAGCGCGCCAGCAGCAGATGCATTATCGCGAAGGTCTGGAGCGCGTCATCGCCGCCTCCGCCCACATTTTCCAGCAGCGAAACCTGAAGGACTTCGCCAACGGCCTGCTGCAACAGGTCGTCGCACTGCTGCGCCTGGAGACGAGCATGCTGCTGCGTCTGCGCGCGGCCACGGCCATCAGCGGCCAGGACGCCTACGAAGTGCTGGCACAGATCGGCGAGGACGAGGAATCGCTGCTGACGCCGGCCCTGCTGGCGCAGCTGGACGACGCCAAGAGCAACCGCATCTCGCGCATCGAGGGGGACACGTACGTCGGCTATTTCCCGAACGACAACAGCGGCAAGGTGTCGCTGCTGGTCTTGAAAGGCGTCGAGGAGATTTCCGAGGTCGACGCCAAGCTTCTGGAAATTTTCTGCGGCGGCGTGGCTATCGCTTTTGACAACATTCTGCTGAACCAGGAGATCACGGACACGCAGGCCGAGCTGATCCTGCGCCTGGGCGACGTCGTCGAATCGCGCTCGAACGAGGCGGGCAACCACGTCCGTCGCATGGCCGAGGTGTGCCACATCCTGGCCAAGGCGGCCGGCTTGCCGGACGACGAAACCGCCGTGCTGCGGCACGCGGCGCCGATGCACGACATCGGCAAGATCGCCACGCCGGATTCCGTGCTGCTCAAACCCGGCAAGCTCGATCCGGCCGAATGGGAAATCATGAAACAGCATCCGGCGGTCGGCCTGTCGATCCTGGATGGCTCGCAGCGGCCGATCCTGAAAGCGGCCGCCGTCATCGCCCACCAGCACCACGAGAAATACGACGGCAGCGGCTACCCGCAAGGCCTGAAGGGCCAGGACATCCACCTGTACGCCCGCATCGTCGCCGTGGCCGACGTGTTCGACGCGCTGATGCACAAGCGCTGCTACAAGGATGCGTGGCCGGTGGAGCAAGTGACGGCGCACCTGCGCGAAGTCGCCGGTCATCACCTCGACCCGCAATTCGTCGAGCTGCTGATCCAGAATATCGATGCGGCACTCGAGATCAACGAGCGCTTCCCGGACTGACGGCGCCGCTTCAAAACATCCGCAAACGGCCGCGCCAGATGCAGGTCGCGGCAATACATGCCCAGGATCGGCAGCGGCACGGCCAGCGCGTTGAGTGTCGCCAGCCATGTCGCACGCGACCACCAGGCGGCGGCGCCGACGGTCCCGCGCAGGCTGTCCAATGTGGCCTGCACATACTCCACCGACACCGCACGGTGCGCCTCTTCGACGATGACCTCGCCGGATGGCAAAAACGTGCGAACCCGGCCGCCCCACTCTGCCGCCTTACATCGGCGTCTGACAACATCGGGGTCAGGCACGATAACTGTCACGAGCGCAGCCGTAAGTGGGGGGCATTGGCGTCACCGGCGTGAACCACGTGCTCGGCTCGTGCGCGCGAGCCTGCGTGCAATCCGTCCGGGCACGCGGGTTCGGCGTTACGGTCTCCACCGTCCCGCCCGTGACAGGTTTTGTGCCTGACCCCGATGTTGTCAGCGGGCTGGGCGCTATGCGGCGGCTTTGGCCTTGCGCTGGTCGCGCGGGAAACGCAGCTGGTAGTGCAGCCCCATCCCCGGCGCGCTGTGGACGTTGATCGTGCCGCCCAGCGGTCCCGTTACCAGGTTGTACAGGATATGCGCGCCCAGGCCGCTGCCGCCGCTGCCCCGCTTTGTCGTGAAGAACGGGTCGAACAGCTGGCCCAGGGTGACCGCATCCATGCCGATGCCGTCGTCGCTGTAATCGAACAGCACGTGATCGCCATCGAGCTTGCCGGTGATGCGGATCGTGCCGGGCTGGTCGCCGTCGAAGCCGTGCACCAGCGAGTTCATCACCATATTCGTGACGATCTGCGACACGGCGCCGGGGAAACTGTCCAGCTGGAGGTCGGGCGGGCAGTTCACCTCCACCTTGACCGGCTTGCCCTTCAGTTTCGGTTGCAGCGACAGCAGCACTTCGGCCACGTATTTCGACAGGTTGAAATTGCGGATGTTTTCCGACGACTGGTCCACCGCCACCTGCTTGAAGCTGCGCACCAGCGCGGCGGCGCGCTGCGTGTTGGTCGTCAGGATGCGCAGCGACTGGTCGACCGTGTCGAAGAAGCCGTTCAGGCCGTCTTCGTCAAGCTGGCCGGCCGCCAGGTCCTCCTTGACCAGCTTGAGTTCCTGCACCAGGTGGCTGGTCGCGGTAACGCAGATGCCCAGCGGCGTGTTGATCTCGTGCGCCACCCCTGCGACGAGGCGCCCGAGCGACGCCAGCTTTTCCTGCCGCACCAGTTCCGTCTGCGCCGTCTGCAACTGCGTCAGCGCATGGTTCAGGGCCGCGTTCTGCTCTTCCAGCGAGGCCTTGGCCTGCAGGATGGCCCGGTCGGCCCGCATGCGCGCCAGCGCGACGGCCACGTGGCTGGCCATGAAGGCCAGCACGTCCAGATCCGACTGGGTGTACAGCACGGAGTTGTCGTAGCTTTGCACGATAATGACGCCGTAAGCCTCGTCACCCAGCAGCATCGGCGCGCCCATCCAGCTGGCGATGTCCTTGCTGCCAAGCGGCTCGTTGATTTCCCCCGATGCGGCCAGTTCCGCATAGCGCGCCGCATCCAGCAATTCGGGACGCTTGTGGCGCAGCACGTACGAGCTCATGCCCAAGCCGTAGCGGAAACGCTTGACGGGCGCTTCGTGGTCTTTCTCGTCGACGAAATACGGGATGCTGATGTCGCCGCTGTCAGGGTGGTACAGGGCGATAAGGAAATTACGCGCCGTCAGCAGGCCGCTGATGATCTCGTGCAGCCGCGCGGGCAGCGCACCCGAGTCGGACACGGAAGCCGACAGGCTGGCGATCTCGTACAGCGCCCGCTGCAGGCTCTCGGCGCGGCGCCGTTCGGCCACCTCGTGTTCCAGCCGCAGCGTACGCTCGCGCACCGCCCGCTCCAGCCGGTCCATGCTTTGCAAGCCCTGCAGGGCGGACGACACGTGGTTGGCGATCAGTGCAAACAGCGCCTGGTCTTCCTCGCTGTAGGTATGCTGCTTGTCGTAGGTCTGGATGACGATGGCGCCCAGCGCCTGGCCGTTCTGGTCCAGCAGCGGACACCCCATCCAGTGCTCCGACACGGTGCCGTGGCCGATCAGCTCGCCTTCGCTCTGGCGCGAGTAGTGTTCGGAGGCCGTCAACACAAGGCGCTGCCGGTTCAGGATCACCCAGGCCGTGGGCGACTGTTCGGGCGACGCCAGCCGCGCCACCTCGTGCGGGTCTGGCGCCTCGTCGACCTCGTCGATGTAATAGACAAACCGGACGGCATGCGGATCGCCATCGCGCTCGTTCAGCGCCACATAGAAGTTTGCCGCATACATGATGTTTCCCAGCGCGCCGTGCACGGCGCGCAGGAACTGGACGATATCGGTACAGCTCGTGGAGCGCTGCCCGATTTCAAGCAGCATGGACTGGACGGCTTCGAGACGGCGCAGGCGGACTTCCATCATATTCCCGGATAAAAATGCATCCGGGCAATATATCAGGCGCGCCCGCCGGAGGCCAGTTACGGCTAGGAAAGGCTTCCTAAATGCAACAGTTACGGCTTGCGGTAACCGCCTTCGATCCACCCCTCGGCGCTGGTGACGGTCAGCTTGAAGTCAGGCCTTACGCGCACCGACGCCAGCTCTTCGCCATACTGATCGACAGCGGCCAGGATGGCATACGCGTCGTCCTCGTCCGGCACGATATCGAGCTTGACGGTGATCGGGCCATCGTCCGTGTTGACGCGCACGTTCTTGTGCAGCTTCGCGTGCAGCGCCTGCTCGTGGCGGCGCAGCACCTCGTTGGCCGTTTTCACCAGCGTATGGAAGGCGGAGATGTCCAGCGGCTTGGGGTTCTTCTTGTCGCGGCCCATCGTCCAGGGTCCGACCAGTGCCGGCTCCGGTTCGCCGTCCTTGATCATCGCGACGGCCCAGCCTTCGTCATCCTCGTTCTTGATGACGCGCGCCGTCCAGCCTTGCCCCTGCCAGACACGGGCTTCCTGGATCAGGGTATTTTCGTCGTCGTGCTGTTCGTTGATGTCGTCCATGGCCGGTACCGATTGCGGAAAAAGGCCAGAATGATAGCAGTTGCGCCCTGCCCTTGCATGAGCACAGTTGCCCACGGATGCGGGATGCCGACCGCGCCACGGCGACAGGACAATGGTGCAATGAAGATCCTCTCTCCCATCGCCGCCGCGCTGCTGGCGGCCAGCACGGGCGCGCACGCGCAGGTCCAATTGTACGCGCGCCGGAATGCCGCCATCGAATCCTTCTCAACGAAGCACGGGGAACTTTCGCGGTTGCCCAATCACCGCTCGGTGCCGGAATTCATGGGCACGGAAGACCTGGGCGATGGCGCGAAAGCGCTGCTCCAGATCGACAGCACCCTGTCGCTCGACACGGGCGCCGGCTCGCCCGCCCAGCGCGGCACGCGCCCCGTCATCGAAAGCGGCCACGGCACGCTGCTCGCGGGCGATGGCGCGCACGTCCCGGTCATCGCGTTCGACCTGGATCGCGCATTCCGAGGGGGCCTGGCTGCAACTCGTCGCGCGAATCGCGCCGCTTGTCGCTTCGCCGTGGCGCACGATCCGGGCGCCGCCTACAGTAAGGCCATTCGGACCTTATTCTTGCGGAGCCATCATGAAAAAACTGCTTGCCGTCACCCTTGTCGTCCTGCTGGCGATCGCCGCCTGCAACGCCTTCGAGGCGCACGACTATTACTTCCACGTCGATGGCGACGGGACCGATGGACCGTTCGGCGCATTGCTGGCGATGTTCCTTGCCGGCGGCGGCATCGTCCTGGCGGCGCTGATCATCGTTGCCGTTGCCATCTTCGTGTGCTTCGTGTTTGCGGGAGTGGGCGTGCTGATCGTGGCCGCGCTGGTGCTGGGGTGCTTCATCGTCGCTGCCGTCATCGCGCCGCTCCTGCTGCCGGTGCTGATTCCGCTGGCCATCCTGTGGTGGATCGCCCGCCGCAACCGCGACAGGCGTGCCGCGGCGCTCAAGGGCGCCGCGGTCTGACGGGCCGCCTGGAGGGCAACCCGCCAGGGAGATGACGCTTCAGGCCTGGCCTGCCCGCGCGGCATACTCCTTGTATCCGCGCGCCCGCAAGGCACAGGCGGGACACTCGCCGCAACCATAGCCCCAGTCGTGCAGCGCACCGCGTTCGCCCTTGTAGCAGGTGTGCGTGTCGGCGCGGATCAGGTCCACCAGCGCCGTGCCGCCCAGGCCCTCGGCCAGTTCCCACGTTTGCGATTTGTCGAGCCACATCAGCGGCGTCTCGAGTTTGACCCGCGTATCCATGCCCAGGTTCAGGGCCACCTGCAGGGCCTTCATCGTATCGTCGCGGCAGTCCGGATAGCCGGAGAAATCCGTTTCGCACATGCCGCCGACCAGCACGTTCAAGCCGCGCCGGTACGCCAGCGTGGCCGCCACCGTCATGAACATCAGGTTACGGCCCGGGACGAACGTGTTGGGCAGCCCGTTGGCCTGCATCGTGATCTCGATATCCTCCGTCATTGCCGTGTGCGAGAGCTGCTTGATGAGGGACAAGTCGATCATGTGATCCTCGCCCAGCTTCGCAGCCCAGTCCGGGCGCTGCGCGCGCAGCTTCGCCAGCAGTTGCGGGCGCATCGTCAGCTCGATGGCGTGTCGCTGGCCGTAATCGAAGCCGATCGTTTCGACCCGTTGGTACCGGTCCAGTGCCCAGGCCAGGCACGTGGTGGAATCCTGTCCGCCGCTGAACAGTACAAGGGCCGCATCGCTTTTCATATTGCAATCTTTCTATTAGGTGTGACAACTTCGCTGACCACTCGCCGGGCGGCCGTTATCGGAACGCCATCTGGCGCGTTTATCCAGTAACATCGCCGTATTTGCTCAACCGCTTTTACTCAACAGTCGTTGAGGTGGCACCTACCCGGACGAAAAGACGAATTTTGGCATATGTCGCGACAAAAGTAATGCAGCGGGTAGCGCTTGCCTGCGCAGCACTGGCCCTTCCCATGGCCGTGCTGGCTGCCGACGGCTTGCAGTACAACGTGCGCATCAACGCACCCGGCGATCTGGACGATCTGCTGGAGGAAAACCTCGACCTGCTGCGCTACCGCGGCAATCCCCGCACCGACCGCGAGCAGCTGCGCCGGCTCGTGCGCACCACCCCCAGGCAGGCCAGGGAGCTGCTGGCAACGGAGGGCTATTACAGCCCTGAAGTCGCCGTGCGGCTGGACGACAACGGCGGCACGCCGAACGTCATCGTCGACGTTACGCCAGGCGAGGCCGTGCTGGTGGGGGGCGTCGAGATTGTGCTGAACGGCTTCGAGTCCTCCGGCGAGTCGCCGTTCGACAAGGACGCGCTGCGTGCCAGCTGGCCGCTGGCGGAAGGCGAAGTGTTCCGCCAGGAGGACTGGGAACGGGCCAAGCGGGCCATCGTGCGCGCCGTCGTGCAGACGCGGTATCCGCGCGCGCAGCTGACGGAAAGCGTTGCCACCGTCGATCCCGATACGCGCCGTGCCCTGCTGCGGGTGGCGCTGGACAGCGGTCCCGAGATGCGCTTCGGCGAACTGAAGATCGAAGGCCTGAAACGCTATCCGGAATCGATCGTCCGCAACCTCAACGGGATCAAGCCGGGCGACGTCTATGACGAAGCGGCCCTGCAGGCATACCAGGCCAAGCTGCAGGACACGGGCTATTTTTCCGGCGTCGAAGTCAGCGCCGACCTGAACGCGCTGCTCGCGCAGCAGCGCGACGCGGCCGAGGACAAGCAGACCGGCACCGCGCCGCCCGCCACCATCGCGCCGCTGCCCCTGCTGGTGCGCGTGGTCGAGAACAAGGCCAAGAACGTCAGCGTCGGCGTCGGTATCTCCACCAATACGGGCGGGCGCACGTCGGTTTCGTATGACGACCTGGCGATCTGGGGCCTGCGCATGAAGAGCGCCATCACGCTCGAGCAGAAGAAGCAGAACGCCCATGCGGACTTCTACTTCCCGACCACGCAGGACGGCTACAACGACAGCTTCGGCGCGGCCCTGAACCGCGACGACATCGAAGGCGAAACCATCCGCAGCGCTTCCGTCTACGGCAAGCGCGCATGGGGCACGCCGACGCTGGAACGCAGCATCTCGATCGAATACCTGAACGAATCGCGTTCCATTGCCGGCGCCGAGCCGACGCACGCAATGAGCCTGCCGCTGACCTACGCCGTCACGTGGCGCAAGCTGGACAACCTGATCTTCCCCACCAGAGGCTATGTGCTGAACGCCACCGCCGGCGGCGCCGTGCTGCCCCTGCTGACGGACCAGAAGTTCCTGCGCGCCACCGCCCGCGGCATCACGTACCGCCCCCTCAATGCGAAGAACCTGTTCATCTTCCGCGGCGAACTGGGCGTGCTGGGTTCGAGCAGCAAGTCGGGCGTGCCGGCCACTTACCTGTTCCGCGCCGGCGGCGACAATTCCGTGCGCGGCTACGCCTACCAGGAACTGGGCGTGCGCGAAGGCGAAGCCACTGTGGGCGGCCGCTACCTGATGACGGCCGGCGCCGAGTACCAGTACTGGTTCAAGCCCACCTGGGGCGCGGCCGTGTTCTACGACACGGGCAACGCGGCCGACTCGCTGTCGGACATCCACCCGAAATCGGGCTATGGCGTCGGCGCGCGCTACAAAAGCCCCGTGGGCCCCATCAACGTCGACGTGGCATATGGCCACGCCGTGCGCAAGGCCCGCCTGCACTTCTCACTGGGATTCACTTTCTGATGGCCGGCACCGATAACCAAGACCCGCAAGACAACCCCCCAGCACCGGTTGCCAAACAGCGCCGCTGGCTGCGCCGCACGCTGATCGGCGCCGGCGTGACCGTCGTCGTGCTGGGCGGCGCCGTCTGGCTGCTGGGCCGCGAGACGACGCTGCAGCAGATCGCCGCGCGCGTGGCGAAAGCCAGCGGCGGCTCCGTCACGCTGACCGGCGTGACCGGTTCGCTGTACGACCACATGCACATCGGCCGCCTCGTCTACAAGGGCAAGAGCAGCACGATCACGGCCGACAATATCGATATCGACTGGTCACCGCTGCAGTTCTTCTCCGCCGGGATCGAAATCAGCAAGCTGCGCGTGGCGAGCGTGCTCTCGCAGAGCACCGGACCATCCGAGCCGCTGACGATGCCGGAAAAGCTGGCGCCGCCGTTCCGCATCAGCGTGGCCGATGCGGCGCTGACGAAGCTTGTCCTGGTCGACGAAAAAGGCGCCCGCACCGAAGTGAGCGGCGTGCACGCGGAGCTGTATGGCGACAAGACACGCTGGCAGCTCAAAAACGGCGCCGCGCTGACGGCGTTCGGCAAGGTGGCGGCCGACGCCACCATCGGCGCACAGAAACCCTACGCGCTGCAGGGCACGGGCAGCCTGAGCGAAATCCATTACGCACCCGGGCAGGCCCCGGCCCGGCTGACGGCTGCCGTCTCGGGCAACCTGGCGCTGATGACGGTGGCCGTCAAGGGCACCTCGGCCAACGCCAACGGCGACGGTGTCGCCACCATCGCGCCATTCGACAAGATCCCGCTGCGCACGGCGGACGTGCGCGCGTATGGCGTCGATCCGTCGCGCTTCGAATCCGCGTGGCCGAAGGCCTCGCTGAACATGGAACTGAAAGCGAAGATCGGTGGCGGTGAAAACGTCAGCGGCAACCTGGCGTTGACGAATACAGCCGAACCCGGGCCGATCGACCAGGGGCTGCTGCCGCTGCGGGCCGTGACCGCGCGCCTGGGCGGCACCCTGACGGCGGCCACGCTCGACACGCTGCTGATCGACCTGGGTGCAGCCGGCAAGTTCACGGGCGGCGGCAACGTGCGCCGTACCGGCCCCGAAGGCGGCATCGAGACGGCCGAATTCCAGCTTCACACGGACCGCATCGACCTGCATGCGATCCACGGCAGTGCCAAGCCGACGGCGATCGCCGGCGATATCGGCGCGCGCAGCACCGGGGAAAAGCAGGCGTTCGACATCAACCTGGCGGAGAAGAACCTGCGCCTGGCCGCCAAGGCGACGCTGGACGGGTCCATCGTCCACATCACGCAGGCGCGCCTGCAGGCCGGGCGCGGCAGCTTGAACCTGACGGGCCAGGCCAGCCTGAAGGAGGACAAGCCGTTCAAGATGGCGGCCACGGTCGACCATTTCGACCCG
Source organism: Pseudoduganella plicata (assembly GCF_004421005.1). Taxonomy (NCBI): domain Bacteria; kingdom Pseudomonadati; phylum Pseudomonadota; class Betaproteobacteria; order Burkholderiales; family Oxalobacteraceae; genus Pseudoduganella; species Pseudoduganella plicata. The sequence goes on along the minus strand of NZ_CP038026.1, from coordinate 4,371,788 downwards.
GCGGCACTGGGCGCGTTTCCCGAAGCCGACCTGAATGCGGCGCTCAACGCGGCCGGCAAGCTGGTACCGGAATGGAACCTGGGAGCGGACTTCACGATCCGGCCCAGCCGCCTGTTCGGCCAGCCGCTGGCCGGCAGCGGCAAGCTGCGCGCCGATGCGCAGCACCTGACCGACATTGCCGCCACCCTGGCGCTGGGCCAGAACACGGCGCAACTGGATGGCGACTTCGGCCTGCCCGCCGAACAGCTGCGCTGGAAGGTCGATGCGAAGCAACTGACGGCGGTGCGCAGCGACCTGGCGGGTGCCATCGCGGCCACAGGTATCGCCACCGGCGGCTATGCGGCGCCACGCACGTCGTTCGACGCGCAAGCCCGGGGCCTGGCGATGACGGGTGCCAGGGTACGCGCGCCCGACAGTTTGATACGGGCATCGGGCCAGTTCGCGCTGGCCGGCAAGGACAAGAAGCCGGAAATCACGCTGGCAGGCAGCGTCGCGAAAATCAATCCGGCCGCTTTCGCCGCCGACGCGCCGACGGGCAACCTGAATGCCGACTTCTCCGGCACGGCCAGATTGGCCGCCGACTGGCGCGCCAACGTGGATCTCAGATTGCAGCCGGCGTCCACGCTGCAGGGCGCTCCGCTGACCGGCCACGCGAAGGTGGTGGCCGATCACGTCCACGTCGACAATGCCGACGTCGACTTGCATCTGGGCCCCAATACGTTGCAGGCAAAGGGGGCGTTCGGTGCGCCGCGCGACCGGCTGGACTGGAAGCTGGACGCACCGCAGCTGTCCAGCCTTGGCCCCGGCTTCGGCGGCGTGCTGCGCGGCTCCGGCACGGCGGGCGGCACGATGGACAAGCCGCAGCTGTCGTTCGGCCTGGAAGGCAATACGCTGCGCTTCCTGACGCAGCATCAGATCCGTGCACTGAAGGCCACGGGCACGCTGGGCAATGTCGAGGCGCTGGTGGCCGATATCGACGTGGCCGGCTACACCGGACCGGGCATGACGCTCGATCGCGCCCGCCTGCAAAGCAGCGGCACGAAGGCGGCGCATACGTTCCAGCTGACGGCGGCCAATCCCGACTTCGACGCGGCGATGCGCATCCGCGGCGGCTTCGCGGCCGACACGTGGACGGGTGCCATCGAGACACTGCAGAACCGCGGCCGCTTCGCCCTGAACCTGCAGGCACCGGCACCGCTGCGCATCGCTGCGCCGAAAGGTCGCGGCGTGATGGGACTGGCGGCACCGGAGCAGATCGCGCTGACGAATGCCGTGATCCGCCTGCCGGACGGCAGCATCCGCGTCGAGAATCTGGAGAAGCATGGCACGCGCTGGAAGAGCCGCGGCGGGGCTGCCGGCGTGCCCGCCTCGTACCTGGCGCAGATGTCCCGGGAATGGCGGCGCAACGTCAAGTCCGACCTGACGCTCGGCGCCAATTGGGCAGTCGAGCTGGTGGCACCTATCGCCACCGGCGCCGCCCCGGCGCTGGACGGCTCGGTCCAGGTCTTCCGGGAAAAGGGCGACATCGTGATCACCGGCGGCGACAAGCCGTTCGCGCTGGGCCTGACGCAATTGCAGGCCGGCGTGAACGTCGCGGGCAATGCACTGCGCGTGGGCGTGGCGCTGGACGGCGCCCGTGCCGGCCAGATCAAGCTCGATGCGACGGCGCAGCTGCGCAATGGCCGCATTCCGGGCGACAGCCCATTGAACGCGAGCGGCACGATCAATATGCCGTCGATCGCCTGGCTGGCGCCGCTGGCCGGCATGGAGGGCCTGGAGCTTGACGGCGCGTTGAAGGGCGCATTGTCCGGCAACGGCACCGTCGGCGCCCCTGCCCTGAACGGCGACGTGACGGGGTCGAACCTGGTGGTCAACTGGGCCGAGCAAGGTGTCCGCCTGCGCAACGGCCAGTTGCAGGCGCAGGTCGCAGGCGACCGCCTGACCGTGCAGCGCCTGCACTTCGAAGGTCGCACGGGCCGTGCCAATGCGCAAGGCTGGGCGCGACTGGCCAATGGCGAGGCGACGATGCAGCTCAGGCTCACGGCCGACAAACTGGAAGCCCTGTCGCGCCCGGACCGCACGCTGGTGCTGTCCGGCGAGAGCACGCTGGTACGCGATGCCAGACGCTTCCAGCTGAACGGCAAATTCCGCGCCGACCGGGGCGATATCGAACTGCCGTCGGAAAGCACGCCGACGATCAGCGACGACGTCGTCATCCTCGGCCGCACCAGGCCGACGATCAAGGAGGCGGCGGAGTCGATGCCGCTGAACGTGGACCTGGAGGCGGACCTGGGCGACGACTTCCGCCTGCGCGGCAAGGGCCTGGACGCGTATCTTGCCGGCGCCGTGCACGTGCGCGTGGCGGACCGCCGGGCGCCGCGCATCAACGGCAGCATCCGCGTGGCCAGCGGCACCTATGCCGCCTACGGCCAGAAGCTGGCGATCGATCGCGGTGTCATCAACTTTACGGGCGCGTACGACAATCCCGGCCTGAACATCCTGGCCGTGCGCAAGCGGCCGGAAGGCACGGAGACGTCGGAGACGAACGTGGAGGCGGGTGTCGAAGTGCGCGGCACGGCGCTGGCGCCGCAGGCCCGGCTGGTATCGACGCCGAGTGTGCCGGACAGCGAGAAGCTGTCGTGGCTCGTGCTGGGCCACGGCACGCAGGACATGGCCGGCAGCGAGATGGCGTTGCTCAGCACCGCGGCCGGCGCACTGTTCGGCGGCAAGGGCGGCGGCAGCCTGGCCAACAAGGTGGGGCTGGACGAGCTGGGCGTGGGCCAGGCAACGGGCAGCAACGGCAATGCGAAGGGACTGGAAAATACCGTCGTCACGGTCGGCAAGAAGCTGTCGTCGCGCGCCTACCTGAGCTTCGAGCAGGGCGCCGGCACGGCCACCTCGCTCGTCAAGCTGCGTTACAAGCTGAACGAGCGCATCACGCTGCAGTTCCAGACGGGGACGAACAACGCGCTGGACGTGCTGTATTCCTGGGCGTTCGATTGACCGGAACACTGCGCAGGAAAGCGCACAGTAACGGTGCGCAGCATGGCCGGGGACAGGCACGAGCCTGCCCCCGCCGTTGCCTCAAAAAGCTATAACCCCACCTCCGGCTTATGATCCGGCACCGGATCGTCCTGCTCCAGCGGACCTTCCGAGTGATGCGGATGCCCCGGTTGCGGGTCCGGCGCAGGTTCGTCGACAGGCACCGGCAGGTCGGGCGCCCGGTGCGCCTCGATGGTGCGCTCGCTGATCCGGTCGCCGCGGCGACCGATCGTGAATGGTTCCATGGTTCCTCCCGTCATTGAGGGCCACAACTTATCACGGACCCCGTTTTCGCGCCGCAGCGTTACAATTTCACCCCCGTACACTTTTACCTGACGCCGAACCACCCCATGCTGACGACCACCCTCGCGCTGCTGATCCTGATTCCCCTGTTGATCTGGCGCATCTATTCCCGCGTCAAGCGTATCTTCGTTCGGCAGGAATCGCTGCTGTGGCGGCACGTGCTGGGCGCGACGCTGCTCCCGCTGCTGCTCGTCGGGGCAGCCGTTTCGCTGCTGCCCGATACGTTCGCGCTGGCCTGCCTCGGCGCCGGCGCACTGGGCGGCGCCTGGCTGGGCGTGTTCGCGCTGAAGAAGACGCGCCTGGAAAACCTCGGCCGCCGTTTCTTCTTCAAGCCATATGACCGCTTCGGCATCGTCCTTTGCCTGCTGTTCGCCGCGCGCGTGCTGCACATCGGCGTGGAAATCTACATCAATCGGCAATCGGACGTGCCGCAGCCGCTCAGCCAGGAGATGGTGCTGCACCACCCGCTGTCGCTGGTCCCCTTCGGCCTGCTGATCGCTTACCTGGCAGCCTTCTCGATCGGCATGCTGCGCTGGCGCCGTGCCCAACCGACGCTGCCGGAGGTGCAATGACACCGGTGTCCCTGCTGCCGCACGAGCCGCGCGTGCCCGATCCGGCCCGCCAGCAGATGCTGACGGAGCGTTTCCTGCTTCCCGAGCTGGCGTCGCTGCGCGCGCTGTTCCTGCAGTTGCGCGCGAGTGTCGATGCCGAGCTGACGCAACGTTATCCTGTTCATCTCGGCCAGCCTTACCCGGCCGGCCGCTGCCTGGAAATTTCAACCGCGTTGCAGGCGGCGCTGGCCGCGCTCGATTTCGCCACGCTGCCGCCGGCCCCGGCCGACGGTTACCGGGCACTCGTGCGATTCCTGCAGGGCGGCGGCAACGCCCGCGTCGTGTGGGGCGCGCAACATGGCCAGGCGCTGCGCCATGTCCTGCTGTTCGGAACCCTGTGTATCGACGGGGCGCAGGACAGTGCCGACGCCGCGCTGCCGCCGGTGGCCCTGACGCCGTTTTCCCGCATCGGCCTGACGCCGGTCCACGACCACCGCCAGTACGCCCTGCTGGCAGGCCGCGCGGGACAGGCACACGTCTTTCCGAATCACGTGCTGCCCGAACTGGCGCCGTATGCGCCCCTGCTGGTGATGGTCCCCGGCGGCAGTGTCCAGCTGGCGGCGGACACGCCCTACATGCTGGCGCTGGCCCGGCGCAGCGGCTTCACGTCCAGCGCCGGCGCGCTGACGCTGCCCGGCATGCCCGATCACCTGTTCCGCGTTGCGGCGCAAACGCTGATGGCCGCGGGCTTCGAGGTGGCCGAGAATGCGTCGGAAGGCAGGACGGCGGGACTGGAACGCTGCCGCCAGTACCGCGACGCCAGGCCGCGCACGGCCGACGCCCAGCAAGAGGCCGCACGTGTCGCGCTGGACAAAGCCAACCGTGCGCTGCACATTCTCACCGTGGCAGTGCAGCCGGCCCGGCGACAGGGCTAGCACAAAGCGCGCAGCGCGCTCTCGATGGTCGGATAAGTGAAGGTAAAGCCGGCCTGACGCAGCCGCCGCGGCACCACGTTCTGGCCCTCCAGCAGCAGGTCGGCCTGTTCGCCCAGCAGGAGCCGCACGGGCCAGGCAGGCGCGGGCAGCAATGCGGGCCGGTGCAGCAGCGCTGCCGCCGTGCGGACGAATTGTCCCTGCGTGGTACCCTCCGGCGCCGTGAAGTTCCACGCACCGCCGACCGGTTCGACGGCGCTGCGGCGCGCCAGCCAGGCCAGGCCCCGTACCAGATCGTCCACGTGGATCCACGACAGCCGTTGCCGCCCGCTGCCCATACGGCCGCCGACGCCCAGTTTCACCGGCAGCAGCATCGGTGGCAGCGCGCCGCCATGCCCCAGCACGAGCCCGAAGCGGGTGCAGGCCACCTGTACGCCATGCTGCGCGGCGCGCGCGGCCTCGGCTTCCCATTCCTGGCACAACGCCGACATGAACACCGGCTGCGGCGGACTCCCTTCCGTCAGCGCGGCGTCAATGCCTTGCGGCTGCACGCCGTAGTAACCGATCGCCGATGCCGACAGCAGCAGGCGCGGCCTGCCGTGCGCCGCTGCGATCCAGTCCACCACGCCCCGCGTCAATGCCGCGCGGCTGGCGCGCAGCACGGCCTTGCGGGCGGCGGTCCAGCGATGACCGAGGATGCGGGCGCCGGCCAGGTTGACGACGACGTCGACGCGCGTCGTTGCCGGCAGCTCCGCCATGCTCGCGATGCAGCGCACGTCCGTGCCCAGCACGCGCGTGGCCTGCACCGGGTCGCGCGTCAGGGCAACGACCGCCTGCCGGTCGGCCAGCAGCGCGGCCACGAGCTGGCGGCCGACGAAACCGGTGGCACCGGTCACCAGCACCGTCTGGCCGGGCGCGCCAAAACTCAGGTCATCGGCGGCGTTCATCCGGCGCCTCTTTCAGGTAAGGGCTGGGGCGGCAGGCATCGCCGTCGCACTGGGGCGCCATGGCGGGCAAGCCGAGGAACCGGGAAACCCGGTAGCGGTGCCGCGCGAACTGGCCGTACGCCCATTCCAGCGGCGGGCGCAAGGCGCGCACGCGCAGCGGCAGCACGGCCCATCCGAGGCCGACCAGCGTGTACGCCGCCTGCAAGCTGTCCAGTCCTTTCAGCACCCGGCCGTCACGCGTGACGGAATGCAGCTGCGCCCTCAGCGCCGGCATGTCGGTCCCGGGCGGAAACGCGTCGAAGCCGGGTGCCGCGATGTCGACAAACGCCAGCGCGCCGAGTCGGTCGCGGCCTTGCAAGGCGCGCACTTCCGCCGTGCAGAAGCCGCAGGCGCCGTCGAAATAGATCGTCAGTTCGGGTGTGCTCATGAGTTGGCCCTCGTTCTACAGCAGTTTGGCGACCTTGCCGCCCATCGCCAGGAAACGCTTCAGCGTGGCCGGCGGCAGGTGCTTGTAGTCGTCGTAGCTGTCGGTCAGCATTTCCAGCAATTCCAGTACCTGCGCCATGCGCTGGCGCGTGGCGTCCTCCATGCCGGCGTCCCCTTCCGCTTCGATGGCGCACTGGCGCAGCACCGTCAACGTGGGATCGATCTCGCGCCGCTTGCGCTCCTCGACAATCGTGCGGAAGATCTCCCACACGTCCTGCAATGCCACGAAATGATCGCGGCGGTCGCCCAGCACGTGCGCGACCTTGACGAGCCTCCAGCTTTGCAGCTCCTTCAGGCTGTTGCTGACGTTCGAGCGCGCCACGCCCAGTGCCTCGACGATCTGCTCCGCGTTCAGCGGCGCGTTCGACAGGAACAGCAGCGCATGGATCTGCGCCACCGTGCGGTTGACACCCCAGCGGGTGCCCATCTCGCCCCAGTGAAGGATGTACTTCTGTTCGGTCGGGCTCAAGGTCATCGCCACTTCTTTAATTTCTGTAATTACAGAAATAATAGATCAGGCAAAGAGAATGTCAAGCGCCGCATGCGCCTTGTTGGCGGGGGGATGCAACCGGGGACAGGGCACCCGTGCAGGTCCGCGCAACGCACCAGCAAAAAAAAGCCGCGCAGTGCGCGGCTTTGGCTTCGATTACACGGCAGCTCAGGCGGCAGCCTCCCCCGGCTTGCGGCGCTGCAGCACGAAGATCGGCTGCGCCCACTGTGTATCCTTCTTTTTCTTGCTCGTGATGAGCGTCAGTTCGGAAGGGTCGTAGACATCCGTGTTGTGCGTCAGCGGCGTCGTCATCAGATACTGCGCGTCCGTGTTCTTCAGGAACTCGCCGACCAGCTGGATGTTGCGGATGTCCAGGTGGGCAAACGGTTCGTCGATGAACACGAAGCCGCCGGAGCCATCTTCGGACTTCAAGAGGCCGATCAGCAGCACCAGCGACTTCATGACCTGCTGGCCGCCGGACGCTTCGCCGTCGTTCATGCCGATGACGCCCTTGCCGTCGAATTTGAAACGCACGTGCAGGCCGGCCTGCGCCAGCAGCAGGTCGTCGTTCTCCAGCTTGACGGGGTCGGCATGCACCTCGATATTGGCCAGCTCGCCCAGCTCCTTGATGTTCTTGGCGTACTGCTTGATCGTGTAGCGCAGGCGCTCGATGTACGCACCGCGCGCGTTGGCCGTCGCCTCGATGGCGCGGTTGTTCTGGTAGCGGCGTTCTTCCGTTTCCGACTTGCGCGACGAAAGCTGCTCGTTCAGGCGCTCGTACTGGTCGATGACCGTCGCATCGAGCTCCCAGTTGTCACGTGCCAGGCTGGCCTGCAGGCTGGCGATGCGCAGGTCGACCTGGTGCGCGTTCTGGTGCTGTTCGACCAGCGCCAGGCGTCGTGCGGGACGGCGCCATGCACCGGGCAGGTGGCGCCACTGGCGTCGCAATGCCAGCAAGGCTCTGGCGTGGTCGCTGCGCTGTTCCAGCTGACGCTTGTAGTTCAGGCGCATGCCCGCTTCCGCTTCGGAGAGCGCCATGCGGGCCGACTGCCATGACGAATCGGCACGCGTGCGTGCCACCGTGGCGTTCTTCATCAGTCCTTGCAATTCGCCCAGGCGCGTACCGACTTCCAGGCGCTCGGAACGCAGCGGCACGGCCGTGCGTGCGGCTTCGTCGAATTCGTCGGCGCGGGCCGACAGCTCCTTGACGGCATCGACACCGGCCACGCGGGCCTTGAGCGCACTGGTCTCGGAAGCGAGCTTACTGATCTGCAGCGTGAACTTGTCTTCTTCCGCTTCCAGCGCCGGCAGGTTGCGGGCAATCGCTTCCTGGCGCTGCGTACGGCCGGCCGAACCGAAGCGGTAACGCGACACTTCGACAAACAGCGAGCGGCCGCCGCGGCGTTCCTTGTGGTACGCGTCCGGCGTGATCCATTCCTCGATATTGCCGAGGCGTGCGCCCTCTTCCACCGAGTCCACGCGCGTGATGCGCGACAGCTGGTCGATCAGCCATTCCGGCGCGCGCGCCGTAAAGCGCACCACCGACAACAGGCTCTGGTTCTTCGGCTCGTGCGCCTTGACGCATTCGGGCACGATGAAGTGACGATAGCGTTCCTTCTCCGCCAGCCGGTACGCGGCCGACGCGTCGGACGCATTCTCCAGCAGCACGACGGATGCATAACCGCCCAGCACACCCTCGACGGCGCCCTGCCATTTCGGATCCGTCACCTCGACGATATCGGACAGCATCGCATGCGCGATATTCGCATCGCGCAGCGCACGGCGCATGGCCCGCACATTGTCCGGCTCCGGCATGGCCGTCTTGCCCTGCAGCGCGGCGATCGTCGCCTTGTCGGTGGCGATGCGCGACGAAATCGCGTCGCGCGACGCGCGCAGCTTGCCCAGCTCCGCTTCCTTCTCTGCCAGCTGCGCGGCGACGTCGGCCACGTCCGCACCGGCCTCGCTGGCCAGCTTCTGCAGGCGCGACTTCTGTTCGATCAGGCTGTCCAGCGGTTTCAGTTTCGCGTTCAGCAGGGCGAGGCGGCTTTGCAGCGCCGTCGATTCCTGCTCCAGCAGGGTTTCCTGCTGTTGCGCGTCCTGCAGCAGCTTGGCCTGGCGCTCCACTTCCTTGCGCCGGTCCGTGATCACCTGGTCGACCTGCGACAGCGGCTTCTTCGCTTCGCGCAGCTGGCGCCCGATATTGTTCGCCTTCTCGCGTGCCTCGTGGTATTCCAGCGACGGCAGCACTTCCTCCTGCAGGTTGCGGCGCTCCTTGTGCAGCGTCTCCCACTGATGGTAGTTGGCCACGCGCAGGCGCAGCGCTTCCAGGTTCGCGCGCGAGCCGTCCAGCTCCGCTTCGAACCGCTTCAGTTCTTCTTCCGTATCGCGCTGATGGCGCTTGGCCTCGTCATACGCGTCCAGCACTTCCTTGTCGCCGAACACCTGGAACACCAGGTCCAGCAACTGGCGTGGCGCGTACTCGCACAGCTTGTCCGTTTCGCCCTGCTCCAGCGCCAGCACTTTCGCCATCGCCGGCGACAGGCCGGCTTGAGCGAGACGCTTGCGATAATTTTCCACGCCCAGCCAGTCGTTTGCTTCGGTGACTTCCTCGATCTCGACGTTCCCCGGACGCATCAGGTACTGACGCTTCCAGTCGCCGCCGTTCTTCTGGATCTGGCAGAACAGCGTCACTTCGTCTTCGGCGAAGAAGCCGCTGGCGCGGAACGGCCGGTTCGACAGCTGGCGGCCGGACGGCTTGTTGTCGACGACGGCGCGCAGCCAGGCGCTTTGCTGGCCCGAGTGGCGCGCATAGTGTTTATACGTGCGGCCCATCGAGCAATCGAGGCCGAACAGGGTGCGCAAGGCGTCCAGCAGGGTCGTCTTGCCCGAGCCGTTCTGACCCGCGATGGTGATGATCTTCGCATCGAGCGGGATGTTCTTGATGCGCTGCCAGTAATCCCAATGGACCAGTTCTAGCGATTTGATATGGAACATGGGTCAGCTTTCGTTCGGTGGTTCCGGGGTTTCGGCATTGTCGTCGCCATGGTCTTCGGCGGCGGCACGCGCGGCGGCGGCATCCAGCACGGCAGCCTCCACTTCGCGCGCCATCGTCGTGGCGTCGCGCGACGCCTTGCCGGCACGGGCCGCGTCGTTGGCGGCGGCCGCTTCGGCCAGCGCCGCGCGCGGGATGTGCACGACCTGCGCCGGCGCCCGCTTGAACACGTCCGCCAGCGCGCCGTTGATGATGCGTTCCTTCAGCAGGTCGGTATCCATCAACAGGTCCAGCAGCGGGCCTTCCACGATGATGTCGCCGCGCCGTTCGATGAAGCCCAGCTTCGAGAGGATGCCCAGGTTCATGTCCATGCGCGTCTTCTTGCCCAGCTTGTCGCCGAAGTCGGCCAGCAGCGCCTTGTACGGGATGCCGATGGACGTGTCTTCCGCGCGCGGCACGGGCTTCTCGGTACCGAACATGTCGTTCTGGTCGTCGTCCGCGTGCTGGTGCGTTTCCTGGCGCTCGCGCTTGGGCAGGATGATCAGCGCCCACAGCACGACCAAGAGCGCAACGCCGTCGCGGGCCAGGCCGAAGTTATTGTTCTGCCACGTGTCGCGCGCGCCGAAGATCTTCGGCTCGATCGTGCGGTGCAGCGCCAGCGTGACGTGGTCCGCATACACGTTGTCCAGCAGTTTCAGACCGGTCGCCAGCAGGCGCGCGTCCACCTCGATGCGGAACTGCTCGTCCGACAGCGCGCGCTTGACCAGCTTGTCGTCGCGGCGCAGGGTCTGATGCGTCAGCAGGCGCGCGATCAGGATTTGGGAATCGTCATTCATCGGCCTTGCCGCTTTCCAGGTCTAGTGAGAGGGATGCCAGGGTCATTGCCGCCACTTCGAGGTCCGGCAGCTGCACCATGGTGTCGCTCGGTGTAAAGGTGATCGGCAGGCGTGCCAATTCGGCCGTCGCGCCCTGCAGGCTCGCTTCGGACGCGTCGCCCAGCAGCGGCAGCAGCGAAGCGCGGTACGACGCCACGGCGAAGCTGGCCGGCAGCAGCGACTCGTGCGCCGGGATCTCCTTCGGCGATTCGGCGGCGATGCTGGGGAAGTTGTTCAATGTGGCGAAGTCGGACAGGCGCGCCAGCCAGTCGTCCAGCTCCTTGGCCATCAGCGGCGTGTCGTTGATCGTCGTCGGCGCATCGGTGCCGGACGGCAGGCCGCCCACGGCGGAGACGGCGCGCTCCGTCAGCAGTTCCGTTTCGGCTACGTCGATCATCTCGGCCGGCGTGATGAACAGCGGTTTCACGGGCTGGTCGATGGCGTCTTCCGCCAGCGACGCCAGGTCTTCGTGCGCCAGCAGCCAGCGCTTGATGTCCGTCGTCGAGAGACCGGACTGGCCCAGGTGCACGCGCTGGCGCTCGATCTGGTTCAGTGCGCGCGAGAACATGCCCTGCATGTTCAGCAGCGCGCTTTGCGCCCGGCCGATGGCCTGGGCGGCGCGATGTGTCGCGTGGTCGGCGTTTTCGTCGGTGGTGATGGCGCGCAGGATTTCCGAGCCCTTCTCGACCCAGTCGCACGCCGTGTGCCATTTGGCCTGCGATTCGCGCAGGCGAAATTCCGAACCGGAAGCGATCGCGTCGCGGAATTCCTCGGTCAGGTCGACCAGGCGGCCCAAGAGGTGCTGCAGCTGCTCCGTCGTGACGCCGCCGATCGCCTGCGCGCCGGCCACTTGCGACAGCAGGAAGCCCATTTCCGCATCGTCGTCCTGGCGCCCCGTCCCCAAGAGGCCGTCCAGCGCGGCCAGCACGTTGCGCGCCATCGGCGTGACGCGGTAGACGCCCTGCTGGGCATCCCACGCCAGCAACTGGTTGGTACGCAGGCGCATCAGCACCGTTTCCAGGCTTTCCGGCAGCAGATAGGCCAGGCGGGTATTGATGTCCGCACGCGAGAACGCGGACGACGCCGTGTCGTTGGCCAGCTCGCGCAGCACGAGCAGGCGCACGAGCACGCTCTCGAAACCGCCGTGGAACAGGGCCGTGAAGACCTGCAGCAGCGGCTGCGCGCGCTTCAGGTGGAAGACCTGCTCGATCTCGTCGACCGAAACGTGGGGCTGGAAGTGCGCCTGCAGGGCCGCGTTCTGCTCGTGCTGCTGCTCCAGTTCTGGCGGTTCCGCGGGGTGGTTGTCCGCAGCCGTGGCTGCGCTGCTTGCAAAATTGCTCATTGTGCTCCGGGTGTCTGGCCGGCCCGGTGCAAGTTTGACATCGCCTTGCTGTCCCGGACGGGGGCGTCAGTATACCAGTTCCTCAGCCATACCCGAATGTGACAGACGCCTGTCCTTGCCTAGTTTTTGTTCACCTGGTTTTATTGACCTTGTCCAGCACCTGCTCGAACGAATCCCCGTCCTCCTCCGTAAATACCAGCCGCACGGGATACCACTCCAGCGCCGGCGCCAGCCACAGGTCGACCTGCTGGCCCTGTTTCGCCTTCGGTGCCAGCCGGGCGAAATGGACGGCCTTGACCTCGCCCTGGCCCGTCTGCACGGCTTCCGTGCCGACCACCTTGAATGTCCACGTATCGGCGCTGCGCCGGCCGGCGACGTAGATGGCCCACTCCGAGCCCGGCGTGAATTTCTCAGGCGCGCCCCGGGCAATGGCGGCCAGCTGCCACGGCGCGCTGCTGCGATCCTGTTCGCCACCTTTCAGCGGCACCGACTTGTCGTTGTCGGCGAAGTCGATCGTTTTTGTGTCGCGCCTGAACGTCGTCGTGCCCGCGCCCTTGCGGATGCGCTTCTCGTAATACGTTTCCGGCGCCAGCCCGTAGGCATCGATGCCGCCTTCGCTGCGGTAGTCCAGCACCTTGCCGAAGATGCCGGAACGCGCTTCCGTCAGCAGCGTGTACTTGCCGTCGCCGTGGCGCCACGTGATCGTGCCGTTGCCGGCCAGCGGGATGCCATGGCTGTTGGCCTTGACGGAGTACACCAGTTCCCCCGGCGGCGGCAGGTTGAAGGGCCGTTTCACGCTAGGGTGGTCATCGGCCGCCTGCGCCATGCCAGCGGCGCCAAGGGTTGCCAGGAGGATGAGTGCTGTCGTACTGCGCATGGATAGTCCTTGTCTCGTTACTGTGCGGGCCGCAGGATCTTCGTGACCGTCTGCGTCGTGACCGCGCCGTTGCCTTCCGTGTTCCTGATCTGGACCGGATACCAGTCCAGGCTGGGCGCCAGCCAGATGTCGAGCCGCGCGTTGTAGCTGCCGGGCCGGGGCGGGCGTGCCAGGCGCCACGTTACCAGCCGCCCCATTTTCGTCTCCAGCTCTTCCTCGCCCACCAGCTGGAACCGGTAAATCGTGGCGCTGCGGTCCTCGCCCACCTGGAGGTCGATGTCGCCGGCGAACTGGTTGACGTCGCCCCGGCCGATCGCCGCCAGCTGGAACGGCACCGTCGCCTTGTCCTGTGCCCCGGCCAGCAGCGGCGCACTGGCCGTACTGGCGGAAAACGTGATGCGCCGCTCGTCGTGCTGGAAGTGCGTGGCCGTCATCGAACGGGAGCGCCGCTTTTCCGTCATCGTGACCGGGGCGATACCGGCGTCGTCGATCGTGCCCTCGCTGGTCAGCGTCAGCAGGTCGACACGGGCCACCAGCATGCTGATGCCCACGTTCAGGCCAACCTTGTACCGGCTGCCGTCCGTTTGCCAGCGCATATCGGCCACGCCGGTCCAATTGCGCCCGTCGGCATCCGTGCGCTTCACTTCCAGTTCGAACGCGGCGGGCGGTGGCAGGTTGACGCGGAAGCGCCGTCCCGCCGGCGCGTTGTCCGCCGCGGGCGCCGAAGCGGGCGCCGGCTCCGGTGCAGGCGGTGCGGGGGGCTGTGCCGGTAGGGGCGCGACGGGTTGCGGTGCCTGGGATTGTAGCGCGGGTCCGGCTTCCGCCGCGTCCCCCTGGACGCCGTCGCCGTCATCGGCCGTCGCGGCGGTGCCTTCATCCGACGCATCGGACGCGTCGGATGCGGGTGCGGCCGGCGCGGGGCGCGACGTCCGCTTCGGCAGCGGCAGCGCGGGGGTGGGCGTGGGCGCCTCGCGCTGCTGCGCGGTTTCGGTCCGTGGCGGCAGGGCCAGGCGCAGTTGCGCGCTGACGGTCGGCACGACGGGCCGCTCATGGTCCGGCATACCGATGCGCGCGGCCAGCCAGTCGATCGTCACGTAATGCAGCAGCACGGTCACTGCACCGAGCAGCAGTACGCGGCGATGCCGGGCAAGGAAGGAAACGGACGTCATGGCGGTAGTGTAGCGTCTCTGCCGACGCCTTGCGTTTCGCAAGGGGTAACTTTTACTCCGCAGATGGTAACTATCTGCTACGCTAGGCGCCGCCCCTCGCCGACCTGCAGGGCCATTTTGGAAGCGCCGATGCGCTGCCTCAGGAGACAAAGATGAGCACACCGCAAATGCCAAATATCCCCGGCGCTGCCGCGATGACGGACACGCTGGATTTCGTGAAGAACCTGTGGGGCAGCATGGGCGTGCCCGGCATGTCGCTGCCGAGCCTTGCCACTCCCACGTTGTCCGTCGATGAGCTGGACAAGAAAATCAGCGACCTGAAGGCCGTGGAATCATGGCTGAACCTGAATACGGCAATGCTGCGCAGTAGCATCCAGGCGCTGGAGGTGCAGCGCAATACGATTGCCACCTTGAAGACGATGGGCCAGACGATGGCCGAGGCGATGCAGCAGGGCCGCGACAATCCGTATGCCGCCGCGTTCTTCCAGCACGCCGACCCGGCCAAAGCCGCTGCGGGCAAGGCGCCGGCCAGGCCGGCCGAGGAAGCGAAGGTGCCCCCGAAGCCGGATGCCGCCACCGCGGCCACCGCACAGATGGCCAACCCGGCCGCGTGGTGGAACCTGCTGCAGGAGCAGTTCACGCAGGCCGTGAGTTCGGCCGTGGCGCCGGATAGTGGTGGCAAGGTGTCGCCGACGTCGCCGGTGCCGACGGCGCAGGACAACAGCGTCCAGCCGTCGGAAGCGTCGAAAGAGACCGCCGCCGACACCGCCGCCGACACCGATGCCGCGCGCAAGCCGGCCGCGCGCAAGGCGGGGACCAAGCCGAAAGAGTAACCAGGAGACGGGCGCGTCGCCGGGGCCACGGAAGTACGCCGTCAAGCCTCCGCGGGCGCCGCGCCACGCAGCGCTTCGAGCTCCGCGTCGACGGCCTCGGGCGTCTGCGCGCGGCCGGGGATCAGCATCTGCAGCTGCTCCACCAGCTGGGCAAAGCGCTGCTGGCCGGCCGCCAGTTCGTCCACGTGCATCAGCACACCGTTCGCCTCGATCATCAGCGCCTCGTCGTAGCCGTGCAGCTGCATTTGGTTGATCAGCATCTGCGCCGAATTGAACAGGATGCGCATATTGTCCGGCAAGCGCACGCGCGCTTCGCGCATCCATTCGACGGCTTCGGCCAGCTTGCCCGTCTTCCACAGCAGCACACCCTTGTTCATCATCTCGGACGCTTCGCGGCGCGCCTCGGCGATCATCGCCATGCCCTCCTCGCTCAGGCGCGCCTTGTCGAAGATCGCCTGCACTTCCTCGACCAGTACAGGATTGTCGTGGTTGTTGCGCACGACGTGGCACAGCAGCTCGGCCGGCGCGTCCTTGACGCCGACGGCAAACAGCAAGGTCGCCATCTCGATGCACAGGGCCGTCTGGGGACGCTTCTTCTCCTTCCCCAGCAGCGCCTCCAGTTCGTCGCCGGACTTGCGGGCGCGGCGGAAGTCGCCGCTTTCGTGGTAGACCAGCCCCTCGGTGATCTTTGCGCGCAGCTTCACCAGCTCGCCCGGAAAGTCGCGCTGCGCGGCGGCCAGCAGCCGCAGCGCCTCCTTGATGTCGTTCTTCTGGCCGCACACGCGCGCCATGCCGAAGAACGCGTCCACCGTTTTGTTGATCGAGTATTCGCCGATGGCGAGGCACTTGCGGAACGCATGTTCGGCCAGCGGGATATTGCCGATCCGCAGGGCGGTGTTGCCCAGGCTGCGCTGGCGCTGCACGGCGTTGGGCGACAGCTTGGCGGCCTTTTCCAGCACGCCGCACGCGTCGTCGTGGCGCCCCAGCAGCGTCAGCGACGTGGCAAGCTGGTCATAGGCGTCAATATAAAAGCGGTTTTCCGCGATAACACCCTGGAACATCTGGCGCGCCGCCTCGTGGTCGCCGTTGGCCATGCGGATTCTGCCCAGGCCCGTGCGCGCCCAGTTAAATTCGCGTTCTTCCAGGAGCCGCTCGTAGACGGCGCGGGCCTTGTCCGGTTCGCCCGCCTTCAGCAGCAACGTCGCCTTCATGCGCATCAGGTCGATCTCGTGCACCTTGTGCTGCGCCACCTGCGCATCGCACAGCCTGGCCGCGCGCAGATAGTCCTTCTCGATATATGCGGCATCGATCTCGCGGAACACCTGCTTCTTGTGCCAGACGCGGTTCAGGCGCGTCAGCAGCACGCCCTCCGTGATCGGCTTGATGATGTAGGCGTCCGGCTGGTGCTCGGCTGCGCCCATGACGGATTCGACGCTCTTCTCGGCAGACACCATCAGCCATACGCTGCTGGGGATCATCAGGTTGCGCACGCGCGCCTCCTCCAGCACCTGCTGGCCGTTCTTGCCCTCGCCCAGGTTAAAGTCGCACAGCACCACGTCGTAATGGGTGCGCAGCAGCAGCGTCATGGCTTCGCCGCCTGACGATGCCTGGTCGATGTGCCTGGCGCCGATATTGCGCAACGATTCGCGCAGCAGCTGGCGGATGCCGACGAAGTCGTCGACGATCAGGTAGCGCTTCTCGCTCCACTCGACGTCCGCGCTTTCCGAAGTGGGCGCACCGGCGGCCGTGACATAGGTTGTACTCATGATCGCGCGCTCATGGCAGCATCAGCACGAAACGGCCGCCGCCGAGCGGTCCGGCGTTTTCCAGGCGGATGGCGCCCGTCAGCTGGCGGCGCCGGTGCATCCGCGCCACCTCGCTGGCGAAGAACAGCCCCAGGCCGCTGCTGTTGGTGAGGAAATTGACGCCTTGCCCCACCTGCGTGCCCGCTTCGAGCATCGACGGCGGAAAGCCCATGCCGTTGTCGGCCACGGTCAATTCCAGCATGCCGTCACGTTCGCCGATGGTCAGGCGAATGCGGTCGCGCGTGTAGCGCACCGCGTTGTTGACGGCATGCGCCAGCACGCCGATCACGAGGTCCTCGTCGAAGGTCCACAGCAGGTCGGCCGGGTATTGCACTTCCAGCACGATCCCCTTCGATTCGAGCAGCACGCGGGCCTGGCCGGCCACCTGCTGCACCAGCTCGCGCACGGGTACCGTGTTCGGCTCGAACGGGTAGGTCGGCTTGCCGACTTCCTTGTACAGCGCCAGCAGCTGCATCAGATTGTCCGACAGGCGCCGGGTCTGGTACAGCATCTGCGCCATCTGCGGATATTCGGGACCGCTGTGGGTTTCGGGTCTGGCCTGGTCGAGCAGATTCTCCAGCGTGCCACCCAGGACGCTGATCGAATTTTTCATGTCGTGTACTGTGGAAGCCAGAAACATGAACAGCTCGGGGGAGCCGGTATGATCGTCCATCCTGTGCGTCTCCACCGCGATTTCGTTGGAACGGATTATATCGTGATGCCGCAAGGCAATACGCATCAAACCGCGCCATGGCCCTGTTAAATCAAGGTTTTGGCGGGATTGCGACACTTCCGGCGGCGGGATGCCGTTTGCGCTCTTTCAACAAAAACCGGGCCGGGTCCAGCGCCGTCGCCAGGCTTGCCTCCAGCGGCAGCGGCGCGTCTTCCAGCTGGCACGCCAGCAGTTCGGCCGCCAGCGGCGCCCAGATCAGGCCCCGCGACGCGTAACCGAGCAGCGTGTGCAGGCCGGGATGACGTGTCACGTCGCGCAACCGTTCCGGCTGGCCGGCAGCGGTGTAATCGGGCAAGGCGCCAACGAGTGGCAAGCGGTCCGGCGCCATGCAGCGCAGCCCCACGCGGCCCTGCAGCGGCAAGTCGGCCGGGACGCGGCCCGCGCCCAGGATCTCGCGCGCCCTGGCGAGGTTCTCGGCCTGGCTGGCGGGCCTGAGCGCGCGCTCGTCGTCCTTGTCGTAAGTGGCGCCGACGCTGACGATGCCGTCCACCGCCGGCGTCATGTAGGCCTCGCGGCAGACCACCAGCGCCGGTCCGGCAAACCGTTCCCGTTCCAGGTGAGTGACCTGGCCGCGCATCGTATACAGCGGCAGCGGCGCCGTTTGCGCCAGCGTCATCGCGCCGGCGCCATTGGCGACGATCACGTGGGCGGCGCTGGCGATGACGCCGCCGTCAGCGCCGACAACATGCCAGGCTTCGTCGCGGCGCTCCAGCCGAAGGGCTTCGGCGTGGAAGATGCGCCGCAGTCTTGCGCCGCATGCGGCCAGCATGGCGCGGCAGATCGACGCCGGATTGGCCCAGCCGCCCTGCCCGAACAGCCAGGCACCATGCGGCGTGGCCGCCCCCAGCAGCGCCGATGCCGCGTTGTCGTCGAGCCAGCGGACGAATTCATCCGGATAGCGCCACTGCGCTACCACTTCCCGCTGCAGCACCGCGTGCTGGCTATCGCGCGCCAGTTGCAGCACGCCGCACTGCGCCCCCAGCATCGGCACGCCGTCCGGGGCCAGTCCACCCAACCGCTGCCACGTGCGCATGGCATACAGATAGGCAGCGCGCGTCAGCCGGGTCGGGATATTGTCATCCCGCGACAGCAGCGGCATGAAGATGCCGGCGCGGTTGCCGGATGCCTCCGTGGCCGGTTCGGCATGGCGTTCGATCAACGTCACGTCCCAGCCGCGCGCGCACAGGCGTTCGCATGCGGCGCTGCCCGCTACGCCGGCGCCGATGACGATGGCAGTGCGCACCGGCGCGGGGCGGCGCGGCGGCTGCGGCTTGCGGCTCGTGTAGCGGGCATGCAGCCAGCCGGGCGTGCCGTCATTGTCCGGCCAGGAGAAGCCGGCCGCGCGCAACGCACGGCGCCAGCCGTCGTCGCCATCGCACGCCGCTAACAGCGCATCGGGCACCGCCAGCTTGCCCAGCGCGCGCGGCGACGCCAGTGGCGCGGGCACATGAAACTCGTCGACCCGCGCACTCAGTTCACCGATGCCGGTGTCGATATCGCCCAGCAGCAGGTCGAGCGTCGTGCGGCCGTCGTCCAGCACGATCCGGTGCAGGCCCGGGACGGCGGTCGGCCAGGCCGCGCGCAGGTCGGCGGCGGCGATAGTGTGCGCCGGCGGCAGATCGGCCAGCACGGCGATGTAGTGCAAGCCGCGCCCCTCGCCGCGCGCGGCGGCAAAGCGCTCGCCGCGGCCGAAGCCCGTATCGAGAACGACGTATGCCATCTCAGGCGCCCAACCTGGCGCACTCGCGCTGTCGGAAGCAGGCCAGGTCGTGATCGTTGACCATGCCGATACCCTGCATGTAGGCGTAGACAATGGTCGAACCGACAAACTTGAAGCGGCGCTTGCCCAGGTCTTTCGAGAGGCGGTCGGACAGCGCCGTCCTGGCCGGCCGGTCGCCCGGCGCGACAATGCGATTGCAGAGGGGATTTCCGTCGACATAGGCCCACAGGAAGCTGTCGAGCGTCTGGCCCTCGTCGCGCAGGCGCAGGTAAGCCTGGGCGTTGGCGATGGCGGCGGCCACCTTCAGGCGGTTGCGCACGATGCCGGGATCCTGCAGCAGCCGCGCCACCTTGTCCGGCCCGTATGCGGCGATCTTCACGGCATCCCAGCCGTCGAACGCTGCGCGATAGCTCTCCCGCTTGTTCAGGATCGTTTCCCACGACAGGCCCGCCTGCGCGCCCTCCAGATTGAGCATCTCGAACAGACGCACTTCGTCGTGGCAAGGCACGCCCCATTCCTCGTCGTGGTAAGCGAGATAGCGGGGATTGGCGGGATTGACCCAGCCGCAGCGGGTCGGCCGGGCTGGCGCAGCGGAGGGCGTGGGTTGGCTGGACATGGTCGTGCGCGACATTTTGGAAAATCGCAGTATAAATGGTACGCGGCGGGAAGCCGGCGGAGACACCGCGGCGGCGGCTGAAGCCAGCGCTCCCTGCTCGAAATGCGATGCAACACCTATTGGAGACCGGTATGCCCGCAACTGCCCCCCCGAAGCGCCGAGCGACGACCTGAGCGGCGCCCACTGGGTGCAGCGCTTCCCGGGCAGCCGGTCGCCGCAGGATCTGGCGGAGCCGTTCCGCGCCGCCGTGGAAGCGTTCCTGGCGGCGATGGCCGCGGCCAACATCCGCGTGCGCATCACCGCCACGTTGCGCCCACGCGAGCGGGCCTACCTGATGCACTGGAGCTGGAAGATCGCACGCGGCAAGATCGATCCGGCCGACGTGCCTTCGATGCCGGGTGTACCGATCCGCTGGGCGCATGCGACGCCCAGGGAAAGCGTGCGGGCCGCGCAGGACATGGTGGGGGCGTTCGGCATGAGCGGCTTGCGCACGGCGCCGGCGCTGGCATCGCTGCACATCGACGGCCGCGCCATCGATATGACGATATCCTGGCGCGGCACCGTGCGCATCCGCGATGCCGCCGGCAAGGAGATCGTGCTGGACCGGCTGCCCCGCTCCGGCATGAACCCGCAGCTGATCGCCGTGGGCGCGACGTATGGCGTCATCAAGTTCGTCGGTGGCAGCAGCGACAAGCCGCATTGGTCCGCCACCGGACGCAAGACGCTGGGCCGCAATGCCTGATGTCCAATGTTAGAATCGGCACAACGATTCCATCGCCGGGACAGACATGGACAATGCGCCGCGCGGCGTGCGCCCGCAACTGACGATCGACACCGTTTGCGACGGTGCGACCGCCACCCACAATGAAGACCTGATCGCCGTTTTCGGGCAGGACGACCTGACCGACATCCTTGTCCTCGACGGCGGCACCTCCGTCGCGGAGATGGACCACATCGACGCGGAGCAAGGCGACGTGGTCTGGTTCGTGCGGACGTTCTGCCGCCTGCTGGAGCCGCACCTGCGGCGCGACCGGTCGCAGGGCGACAGCGTGCGCCTGGCATTGGCCAAAACGCATGCCGCCTTTCTCGACCGCATCGGCGGGGCGGACGTGCCGCTGCATGCGTGGCCTATCGCTGCCCTGAGCTGGCTGCGCATCGTGCACACGGAGGAAACGACCACCTTGCAGGCGTGGTGCGTGGGCGACTGCAAGACGCTGCTGTTCGATGGCGACGCATCGATCCAGGACATCGACCCGCACGTCAATCCCCAGGAAGCCATCCTCCAGGCGCAGCTGAAACAGCTGGCGGACGACGGCATCGTCGATGCGGTGGCGCGCAAGGCGCATTTGCTGCCGATGCTGCGCGCGCGCCGCGAAGAGCAGAACACGGCGTCTCAGCCATCCGTGCTGTGCCTCGCCCCGCGCGGCCCCATCGTTGCCCGCACCTTCACGATGCCGCTGGCGCCGGGCGCCGTCATCCTGGGCATGACGGACGGGTTTTATCGGCTCGTCGACCCCTACCGGCTCCTGACCGCCGGCGAACTCGCCCGGCGCTGCGCCGTGATGGGACTGGCGCCCATGCTGGCGCAACTGCGGACGTTCGAGGCCGACCAGTCTCGCTCGCACAGCCTGGCGGTGAAAGGGGCGGACGACGCGGCGGCGGTACTGTGCCGGGTGTTGCCGGGATCGGATAACCCACCGTGAAGCTGCCGATGCGCCGCCTTCCGGGCGCAGCTGGCCGCCAGAACGGTCCGCACATGCCGGCGCAGCGCCTGCCCCGAGGGCGCGCGGCGCCGTATGCGCTACCAGCGTTTGTTCAACCATGGAGAGATAACATGCAATTCGAAGCCAAAGTGGAATGGCAGCGTAACGGCCAGTCCTTCCTCGACCAACGATACAGCCGGGCCCACGAGTGGGTATTCGATGGCGGGTTGCGTGTGCCGGCTTCCTCGTCGCCGCTGTCCGTGCCGCTGCCGATGTCGGTGGCGGACAATGTCGATCCGGAAGAAGCGCTGATCGCGGCAACGTCGAGCTGCCACATGCTGTTCTTCCTGTCGATTGCGGCAAAACGCGGCCATGTCGTGGAAAGCTACAGCGACAGCGCCGTTGGCCTGCTGGAAAAGAACGGGGAAGGCCGCATGGCGATGACGAACATTACGCTGCGCCCGCAGATCGTGTTCGGCGGCACCGCCTGGCCCAGCGAAGAGGACATCGCGGCCATCCATCACGAAGCGCACGAGAAGTGCTACGTCGCCAATTCGCTGAAAACGGAGATCACGATCGAGCCGGCTATCGAGCCCGATGGCAGCGACGAGCTGCCGGAGCAGCGCCTGGGGTGATCGGAACGCGCCCGGGTGGGCACCCCATAACACAAGGGACCGGCAGTCCGGGCGTTTCGCCCCGGACTGCCGGTCCCCAGTTGCATTACTGCATGGTTACTGCTTGACCGGCTTGGTGGCGGGATTCGCAGGATCCACCGGGCTGTCCGTATTGCCGCTGGTTTCCTGTGCCTTCTTCACCTTGTCTTTCGACTCCGGCATTGTCGCGCTGCTGCCGGTCTTGCCCGAGCCGCTGGCGCCCATGGCGGTGCCGCCGGACTTCAGGCTGGCCTGCACCTGCTGCACGTGCCCCATGTGCTGGTCGATGGTCGGCTGCAGCTTCGCCGCCAGGCCTTTGACGTCGCTATCCTTCGCACTCGATTGCGCTTTCGTCACGATCGCCTTGGCTTCCTTGTGGCTCTTCATGCCGCCCATTTGCATGTAAGCCATGTCGAACTTCTCGCCGGACATGCCTTCCAGTTTTTTCGCCATGGCCTTGTGCTTGGCATCGAGTTCGGTCGGCAGCGCCACGCCTTTCGCCTGTGCCACCGCTTTCACCTCATCCAGGCCCTTCGTGTGATCGTCGACCATTTGCTGGGCGAACGTTTTCACTTCCGCATTCTGCGATTTCTGCAGTGCGAGCTTACCGGCTTCGACTTCCGTCATGTTCGCCATCGCCATGTCCTTCAGCGACTTCTCATCGGCCTTGCTCAACGACTGGGCATGTGCCGCGCCGATGCTCATCAGGACTGCCAGCAACGGCACGCCCAGGAAACTCTTCCACATCCTTGCCTTGTTCATTCTGATTCTCCTAGTGGTTACCTACCGAAAAGGCCTCTTCCAGGATCTCTTGTTCTGTTTTCGAGTATGGATATTTATTCTATGTTGGTTGACGCGAATCGGTCGCACCGCACGCGCAACAGTGCACAGGACGTGAAAAAGCCGGGCACCGGCCGCAAGACAGCGCGGCAAGTACCCGGCAACCAGCACCAGCCCAGGTGGGGGAGGCGTGCTACAGCTGCTTGGCCGCCTGTGACAGCCGCATGCGCATCATCTCGTTGGCGGCCGGGCCCGGCGCAAACATATAGTCTTCGTCGCTGATGGCACGCCCGCTGGTGGCGTCCACCACGATCTGCGTTGCCGGTTCGCCGGTCTCGCGGTTGACGACGAGCAAGCTTGCCCCTTCCGGCGCCAGGTGTTCGTTACCCCAGGCAATAAATGCCAGCAGCACGGGTTTGAAAGCCCGTCCTTCCTTCGTCAACAGATATTCGTAACGGGGTGGACGTGCACTGTACTGGCGTTTTTCCATCAGGCCGCCCGCAACGAGACCTGCCAGCCGACGGGTCAGCATATTGGGCGCGATCTTCAAGCTCTTCTCGAACTCGTCGAATCGGGTCAGACCGTAGAACGCGTCGCGCAGGATCAGAATGCTCCACCATTCGCCCACCTTGCCGAGGCTGCGCGCGATCGGACATGGCATCTGGCCAAAATCGGTATGCTTCATACTTCCTCCTACTGTTGCGTTGCAGTGAATCAGGTGTCAAACGACAAAGCCTATGTTTTAACCTGAAAAGGACCCTCAAATACTATCGAAAAGTCACGATCAGACAAAATTGCACCGTGACAGTGGTTTTATTATGTTGCAGCGCCACGCGGCCTGCTTTTGCTGGAGGTGACTACGCTTTTGGCGGAGGAGAAACCAAAGAAATAAATTTAAATCGAGGCATAATAGACACCAAACTCACATGTAACAGCCACGCCATGTATCTCACAAGCGACGCTACCGTGCGCAATATACTCATCGTTGACGACTCGGCGTTCGAGCAGCGCATGCTGGTTGACCTGCTGAGCGAGCTGCCTTACCGTGTTTCGGTGGCGTTCAATGGTGAACAGGGTTATCAGCTGGCGTTATCCCAGCGACCGGACCTGATTTTGCTGGACGTCAGAATGCCTAGTATGGATGGCTA
Organism: Pseudoduganella plicata; assembly: GCF_004421005.1. Classification (NCBI taxonomy): domain Bacteria; kingdom Pseudomonadati; phylum Pseudomonadota; class Betaproteobacteria; order Burkholderiales; family Oxalobacteraceae; genus Pseudoduganella; species Pseudoduganella plicata. Next base: position 4,347,791 of record NZ_CP038026.1, on the reverse strand, counting down.
TACTTGTTGCCGCCTGCTAAAAGCCAATCCGGCCACGCAAGATATTCCCATTATTTTCGTCAGCGGTATCGACTCGGTGGAAGACCGGATTACCGGGCTGTCGATCGGCGGTGTGGATTTTGTCTCCAAACCTTTTACGCCGGGAGAATTGGCGGCACGGATACACGTGCACCTGAACCTGATGCGGCGCGCTCCGCCCCCGCCCCCCGATGCGTCGCAACCGGTCGATCCCGATGCCGTTACCGTCCGCGCGGCCATGCACCTGATCGCCGACAACCTGGGCGCCCTGCCCAGCCTGAACGAAATCGCCCGCAGCGTGGGCACCTACCGGGAAAAGCTGAGCCAACTGTTCCGTGCGCAGACGGGCAAGACCGTCTTCGCGTTTATCCGCGAGGAACGCATCGCGCGCGGTTTGCAGCTGTTGCGCGACACGGACATGGACATCCAGGACATCGCGCTGCTGGTCGGGTTCAAAAGCGCCGGCAACTTCGCCACCGCGTTTCGCGAGAAGATGGGCGTGACGCCCAGCGCCTACCGCCACTCCATTCCCGACAGCCCAGTCCAGACATGAATGTCTGGTTCAACGCAAAATCGTTCCCAGGACGGGCAAGGCGCAGGCCTGGGTGGCACCCGATACAGGCGAGCTGCAATTCGCGACCGGCGCGCAGAATCCCGACGCCCACGCCGCGCGGCGCACCCGATGGAACTGTCCGCATTATCGGAAAAGCTGCTGGCCGAACACGGCATCGCGGACAGCGATATCGGCAGTGCCGACCTGGCGAAGAAAGCGCTGGCTCTTAGCACACCGGCACCGGATGCCGGGGGCCATGCGGTGCCGCGGTCGATTCCGTTTGCACAGCCGGTGACGGCGGTGTTCAGGCTGCAGTAGCACTTACCCGGCAGCACGCATCTGCCGGTTCCACCACCACCACGACACCACCGCATTGACCCAGTAGGCCGCATACAGCACCGCCGTGAGATACAGGCCGCGGCCGGCGTACAGCGGCACCGAGATCGTGTTCACCAGCAGCCAGACGGGCCACGTTTCGATGCGCCGGCCCATCAGCAGGAACTGCGCGATAACGGAGAATGCCAGCACCGCCGAATCGATGAATGGCGCATACGCATCCGTGAACTCGCGCAGCATCATTCCATAGGCGAAGGTAGCGGCAAGGCCGGCACATGCCATTGCGGCCAACGACCGCACGCTGGCCGATCCGATCGGCAACGGCTTGCCGCTGGCGCCACGCAGCCACTGTACCCAGCCGACGATGCACGTCAGGATGAAGAAGACCTGCAAGGCCACGTCCGCATACAGCCGCACGTCGTAGCACAATAGTGCGAACAGCGTACAGCCGACGACGCCGAGCCACCATGAGTGGACGTTGTTGCGTCCCGCAAGAACGATCGAAACGGCCATGACGGCGTTGGCGGCGATTTCCAGTAGTGACACGGGCGCATTCCCTGGCTGACGGAATGGCCATTGTCACGGATGGCAGGCCAACAATCAATCTGCTGAGCGCAGCCGTCACGGCCGATGTGCCGATGCTGCAGTCCCCTTCCGTCGCCTATCGCCGACCGCCACGCAGGCCGTCCCGCCGCGCGCGATTAAGTGCGCGGCGCATCCATCCTGGCGCAGAAGGTACCGGCGCCGGCAGCTACCGCGCAGACGCACGTCGAACTGCAGACATGGGTGCCGGCGCCGCGCGCGTTTGCCGCCCAGCCGGGCCGCTGGGTCGGCGCGACGCTGGGCCTGTTCAGCGTCGGCACCGCGCGCCCGATGGCGGGTATCTCGACGTGGATTACTTGCGCGTCACGCGCTGACGTCGTCCGCCGCGGCCAGCGCGAACAGCAGGCCTGCAACGCCGCTGCCGCTGTCCTCGCGCAGCGTGCACGGAACCGTCTCGCGCACGACAAAGCGGTGGCGTGCCGCCAGTGCGTCGAGATAGCGCGCCGTGTGCGCATAGCGGCCGGACGGACGCAGCGCGTAACCGGCCGCGCCCTCCTCCGTCAATGCCTCGACCGACAACACGAACAGCCCGCCGGTACGCAGCGCATCGCGGGCGGCGCCGAACGCCGCATCGAGGTCGCCCACGTACACCAGGACGTCGGCAGCGACCAGCACGTCCCGGCATGCCGGCGCCGTGCGCAGGAACGCCGTCAGCTCGGCGCAGGCCAGCGCATCGTAGACGCCCAGCTCACGCGCCTGGGCCAGCATGCCCGACGAGAGGTCGACACCTTCCAGGCGCCGCGCCAGTGGCCGCAGCAGCGGGCCGCACAGGCCCGTGCCGCAACCCAGGTCGAGGATATCCAGCGAGCCGTGCGCGTGCGGCGGCACTTGCCGCGCCAGCAGGTCGGCCAGCAACGCCGGTGTACGGTAGCGCAGCACATCGACGAGGTGGCGCTCGAACCGGCCCGCATACTGGTCGAACAGCGCGGCCACGTAGCCGGCGGGCGACGCCTGCGGTGCCGGCGCGGCGCCCAGCGATGCCAGCAGGTACGCCACCGTGTCCGCATCGGCGCCGCACGCCAGCGCCGCTTCGTACGCCGCGATCGCCTCGTCGCGCCGGCCGAGCGCCCGCAGCGCGTTCGCGCTGCCCAGCTGCGCGCGTGCATAGCCGGGCCGCAGCTGCAATGCCTGGGCGTAGCTGTGCAGGGCTTCGTCAGCCTCCTGCGCCCGCAGCAGCAGCGTGGCGCGGCCGCACCACGCTTCCGGGTAGTCAGGCTGCACACGCAGCGCGCGGTCGAATGCCTGCAACGCATCGTCGGGACGGTCCAGCGCCAGCAGGGATACGGCAGCGCCATGCAGCGCTTCCGCAAAGGCCGGCCGCTGCGTCAGCGCCGCGCCGAAATCGTCCAGCGCGTCGGCATGACGGTCCAGCGCCTGCAGCGCCAGCGCACGGTTGCACAGCGCTTCCGGATAGCGGGGCGTTACTGCCAGCGCGCGACCGTAGCTGTCGAGCGCTTCGCCCGGCCGGCCCAGGCGCCGCAAGGCGTTGCCGCGGTTGCACAGTGCGATGGCATACGCCGGCTGCAGCGCCAGTGCCCGATCGTAGCTGGCCAGCGCCTCCTGCTCGCGGCCCAGGTCCTGCAGCACGGCGCCGAGGTTGCAGTGAGCGATGGCCTTGTCCGCATCGATGGCCAGGGCGCGGGCGATCAGCTCGAACGCAACCTGCGGCGCCTTGCGCTGGCGCGCGATGACACCGGACAGGTGCAGCGCATCGAAATTGTCCGGGTCGGCCGTCAGCACGGCGGCATACAGCGCCTCGGCGCGGGCCAGTTCGCCGCGCTGGTGGAATGCGACGGCCTGCCGCAGCAGGTCGATGGGATCGGTAACGGTCATGGCGCGTATTAAAGCACAGCGCCTGCGGCACATGCATCGAGGTCGTGTCACGACGGTGTAAAAATCGGCGGGCACAATACGTCTCGCTCAGTGGAGAGGGCAATTGGCGGCGCGAGCCGCCACTACCGGCGCCGGCGGTCGGGAAATATACCGGCACCAGATTCCTTCCTTGCACCGTTGTCACCGCCATGACAGTTGGACTGACTCCGGTGACAATATCGCGAACTTTCGCCGAATGGCGATGCTAAACTTTGACTGGCTTCATGCGACGCGCGCCCGGCCAGTGGCGCGCGTTTGCGCTATCCCCATACTGGCTCGCACATTCATCAACGTCAAAGCGATAGCAGAGGGAGTCAGACATGAAGAACTACGTGATCCTGAGGAGCAGTGCCGACGCCGGTGGCCGGCTGCAGCCGGGTCTTGCCGGCATTCGGCTGTTCGAAAGCTTGCGCACGACTGCCAGGCCGGAAGTCACTGTCGAGCGCCTGAGCGAGCGTGAGCTTGCCCAGGCCCGCAAGGAACCGGACGTACGGCTCGTGACACCCACGATGCCGACGCGCCTGATCGAGCCGTTCGACAACGGGACAGCCGCCGCGGCGGACAGCTGGGGGATCGCTGCGGTCGGCGCCGACAAGAGCCGCTTCACTGGCGCCGGCGTCACCGTCTGCGTGCTCGACACAGGCATCGATGCGCGCCACGCCGCGTTCAACGGCGTCAACCTCGTCACCAACGATTTCAGCGGCGACGGCATCGACGACGTGGTGGGCCACGGCACCCACTGCGCCGGCACCATCTTCGGCCGCGACGTCAACGGCCAGCGCATCGGCGTCGCCCGCGGCGTGGAGAACGCATTGATCGGCAAGGTCCTGGGCAACGACGGCTCCGGCAGTTCCGAGATGCTGTTCAACGGCATGACATGGGCGCTGCAGCAGAACGCGAACATCATCTCGATGTCGCTGGGGTTCGACTTCCCCGGACTGGTGGAGCAGCTGGTGGGTGGCGGCATGCCGGTCGCCCTGGCCACCTCGCAGGCACTGGAAGCGTACCGCGGCAACCTGCGCATGTTCGACGCGATCATGGCGATGATGGACGCCCAGGGCGGGCTCGGCGTCGAACCGCTGGTGGTGGCCGCCGCGGGCAACGAGAGTCGGCGTAACGAGAACGCGGACTTCCGCATTGCCGTTTCGCTGCCGGCCGCTGCAAACGACGTCGTCTCGGTCGCGGCCATCGGCCGGCGTGACAGCCAGTTCTACGTGGCCGACTTCTCCAACTCCATGGCGCGCATCAGCGCACCTGGGGTCGACATTACGTCCGCCTTCCCCGGCGGCGGCTTCCAGACATGGAGCGGCACCAGCATGGCATGCCCGCACGTGGCCGGCGTGGCCGCGCTGTGGTGGGAGTCGCTGAAGGAAAAGGCCGACGGCCGCACGGTGGCGGCAAAGCTGTCGGCGTCCGCGCGAACCGAAGTGTTCGATGCGGGCATCGACGGCACCGATATCGGCGACGGGTTCCTGACGGCGCCCGAGTAACGTCCCCAGGCCACGTCCCTGGACCGGCACGCCGCGCAATCGCGCGTGCCGACGGGCGCCGCTCTTCGGATGCGCCCTGCCGCATCTGCTGCCGCGTTTCCGCTGCCGCCTTCCGCCAAATCTACTGTCCACGCACCGATGTGCGCCACCGCGAATAGCCGTCCGACGGCGACATCCGATATGATGTGGGCGTTTTATTTGGCACAGCCTGCACCCGCACTGGCCCAGGCAATCGGAAGACTATGGACAGCAATATCGACAAAAGAAAAATTCGCTGGAACCCACGCCCCCGTACCCGGCAGGGCCTGCACGTCAAAACAGAAAAGCTGCCGTTCCAGCGGCCCGTCATCACGCATGCCGAGTTCACGGCGCGCGCCATCATGGCTGCGGAACGGATCGACGTGCGCGCGATTTCGGCATTCGAGATCATCGCGAAATCGCCGTTCACGGTAAAGCTGGGACAAGGCGGCATCGCCGCCATCTTCCGTTACGGCGCGGTGGTGCTGTTCAACGCCTCCAACGACGAGAAGGCCCGCTTGCTGGAAGTCCTCGCGCAGCACTCGTCGGGCGAGGGCGATGTCGGCGCCGAGGAAGCGGCAACGGTCCAGGTGGATGCGGACGAGGAGGAAGGACCGGCCGGCCCGTACATCAAGATCAAGAACGCGGACCGGCTGCGCCTGCAGCTCATCGCCGAAGTCATGGCCAAGGCCACGATGCTGTCGTTCCAGGAACGGCGCGCCGCGCGCGACTTCGACCTGGCCGAACCGCTGGCACGCGACCTGGCCGAGGACGGACGCTTTTCAGCGAAACCGGCCGAGCTGCTGAAGGCGGTGGGGAACATGCTGCTGGCGGAGAACCGCCTGAACGGCCGCGCCGGCGTGCTCGATCGCCCCGATCTGCTGTGGGACAACCCCGGCCTGTCAGGCCTCTACGCACGCCTGGAAGGCGACTACGAACTGCACGACCGCGCCGCGGCGCTGGACCGCAAGCTGACGACGCTGTCGCACACGTCCGAAACGCTGGTCGAGACGATGCGCTATCACAGCTCGCATCGGCTCGAGGTGGCAATTCTGCTGTTGATCTTTACGGAGCTTTGCCTGGGGTTGTATGGGCACTTCGGGCATTGACCCAGCCGGATCAGCGCTGCGCCTGCATCCTCTCGAGCAGTGCGCGCTCCGCCGGCGTGGGCGTGCCCAGGTACTCCTGCTGGCCATTGAGGCGCAGCGACGCGGCCATCTTGCCGCTTGCCGGTTCGTAGACGAGTCCCAGGTTCGTCTCGTCGCACATATGCGCCTGGCATGCCCGGTAATACAGGTACTGCTTGCCCGCTTCGGTAACCGCGTCGGGCTCCCCGGCAGGGCCGCTCAGCAGCCGCTTCTTCAATGACACCTTGTTCTCGTCCACCCTGGAAAGCTTCGAGCTCGCCAGCAGCGCATCGAACGCCTGGGCAAAATCCTTGCGATAGTAATGCTTGCCATCGACGATGTTCTTCTTGTTCTCCAGCAGGTTGAAGAGCTGCGTGTTGAACGGGGCGTTGGCGGCAGGCGCCGCAGCTGCATCAGCCCCGAGAGGGCAAGAAGCAAGGTGCCGGTAATCAGGGCAAATCGGGTCATCTGTCAATTTTCCAGAGGGTTGAGCGGGCCGGCCGGTTACGTTGCCCGCCCGCGAAAGCGCCAGTTTACGCGAACTTCGAGGAATCCGGCCTGCGCTTCGGAACGGACTTCACATCGACGGTCGACTCCGTTTTCGAGACGAAGCGCTATCACAGCTCGCACCGGCTTGAGGTGGCGATTCTGCTGCCGATTGTTACGGCGCTGTGCTTGGCCTGTAGCGCCATTCCGGCGACTGAAGCCCGCCGCGCCCAAGCGTAGCAGAATATTTTCGAGGCAGTGCATCCAAAACCGTTCGCCCGGCGTAGTGATCCTATCAACGTTGGCCGAGTGTTACCGGCAATCGTTGAGCGACCACTCAACCGACTTCAGGAGGCACTACCATGACCATTTCCAAGCTGATCCTTTCCTTGCCCGTCGCACTGGCGCTGACCGCGTGCGGTGGCGGCAGCCACGGTACCATCGATGATCCGGCACCCACGCCGGCCGTGCCCGTGCCCACCCCGGGCGACGTCTTCGCGCTAACGGTTACCAACAAGCTCGTGTCGTTTGACCGCGCCACGCCAGGCACCATCCGCACGACTGTCGCCGTCACGGGCCTGCAGGGCGGGGACAGCCTGGTTGGCATCGATTTCCGCCCTGTCGATGGGATGCTGTATGGCGTGGGCAGCGGCGGGCGGCTCTATACGATCGATACGACAACCGGCATCGCGACGCTGAAGTCGACGTTGATGGCCGATGCGGCAGACACCACCCTGCCCTTCACCGCGCTGGCCGGCAGCGATTTCGGCGTCGACTTCAACCCGGTCGCGGACCGCCTGCGCATCGTCGGCAGCAGCGGGCAAAGCCTGCGGATCAATGTCGATACCGGCGCCGTCACCACCGACGGCGCCATCAACGGCGGCGCCGCCAATACCGCGATCACGGCGTCGGCCTACACCAATTCGTTCGCCGGCACGGGCGCGACGACGCTGTATGGCATCGACAGCGTCAACGACACGCTGTACGTGCAGAATCCGCCCAACAACGGCACGCTGGCAACGCCGGTAGCACTGGGCATTGATGTGGGCAACGGCAACGGCTTCGATATCGACGGCCGCACCAATGTCGGCTATCTCGTGGCGACGGCCGGCGGCGCGCGCAATCTGTACACCGTCAATCCCGGCGCCGCCACTGCCGCCGCAACGCTGGTCGGCGCGCTCGGCGTGACCGAAGACGTGCGCGGTATCGCCGTGCGGGCCACTGCGCAGCCCACCGTCTATGGCCTGACCGACGACGCGCGCCTCGTCGCGTTCAAGGCGACCGCACCGAACACGCCCACTGGCACGGTGGCCATCACGGGCATGAACAGCGGCGAGAGCCTGCTCGGCATCGATTTCCGGCCGAAGGATGGCTTGATGTATGGCCTGACGTCGGCCGCACGCATCGTCACGATCGACCCCGCCACCGGCGTGGCGACCGTGAAGGCGACATTGATGGCCGATGCGGCCGACACCAGCGCGCCGTTCGGGGCCATCAGCGGCACGGCCTTCGCGGTCGACTTCAACCCCGTGGCGGACCGCCTGCGCGTCATCGGCAACAGCGGGCAAAACCTGCGCATCAATGTCGATACCGGCGCGACAACCACGGACGGCACGATCAACCGCAGCGGCACGGCACCGGTCGTCACGGCCGCCGCCTACACCAACAGCGTGGCGGGGGCGACGGCAACGATGCTGTTCGACCTGGACAGCGGCGCCGACGTGCTGGCCCTGCAGAACCCACCGAATGACGGAACGCTGACCAACGTCGGGCCTCTGGGTCTGGACACAGCCGGGGATGGGGGCTTCGATATCGCCGGAGGTGCCAACGGCCTGGCGCTGGCGGCGCTGCGCACTGCGGCCGGCGGCGCCAGCACGCTGTACCGGATCGACCTGACCAGCGGCGCAGCGACGCCGGTGAACGGTGCTGCGGACGTGAAGCTGTCTGTGATCGGCAGCGGCAGCACGGGGCTGCGCGACATCGCCATCGCCATCAAGTAAGGCGCAGCCGCCGCCAGCTGGCGGCGGCATTTCCTTACATCGTCTTGACGGCGCGGCCGATAAACAGGATCGGCCCCGTCGGACGGCCGATCGGCGAGCCGTTGGCCGGTTCCAGCGTGATTTCGAACAGCTGGTTCGGCTGCAGCGGCGGCAGTTTGTCCAGCCGCACTTCGAACGGCTGGCCTGGCGTAACGAGGCCGAGCGAAACAGGGCCTTTCCAGCCATCGGCCTTGGTCCACAACTGCAACGCCTTCTGCGCCGGCACCTCGGTTCGCACCAGGGGTTCCAGGCGCAGCATCCGGCTGTCGTTGACGCGCACGATCCAGCCCGGCGCCATGCTCTGCGGCTGGGCCAGCACCACCATATACGCGGGCGAGGCGGGCGCCTGGACCCGCACGCCCACGACGACCGCCATGATGGCCGCTGCGGCAAAGCCGCCGGCAGCCAGGCCGCGCCACAGACCCAAGGCATTCCACCAGCGTGCAACCGGCGCTTCCGGCCGTGCCGGCGGCAGGGTGCTGCGCTCGATGCGCACCCACAGGGCGGCCGAGGGCACGACCGGTTCGGCCAGGCTGACGAGCGGCAGCAGGCGCTCCTCCCATGCGGCGACGGCGGCGCGCAAGGCGGCATCATCGCGCAGCGCCAGTGCGACCTCGCGGCGCTGCGCTGCGTCGAGGGTACCGAGCACGTATTCGCCGGCCAGTTCGTGCGGATCGCGGATTGGATTCATACCATGCACTCCCGCAGCGCACTCAGGCCGCGCTTGATCCACGCCTTGACGGTGCCGAGCGGCGACGCCAGGCGTTCGGCGATTTCCGAATGGGTGCAGCCGTCGACATAGGCGTACAGGATGCTGTTGCGCTTGGCCGCGTCGAGCTGCGTCAGGCAGTCGTGCAGCCGGCCCAGGTTGGCGCGCAGTTCAAACGCATCGGCCACCTGGTGCTGCCCTTGCAGCGCCGCTTCGCTGTCGATGGCGTCGAGCGCGTCTTCACTGACGGCCACTTCCTGCGATCCATTGCGGATCGCGTCGAGCGCCTGGTAGCGCACGATGCTGTAGATCCAGCCGCGCCCCGAACCTCGCGCCGCGTCGAAGCTGCCGGCCTTGGTCCAGATGCTGACAAACGCGTCGTGCAGCACATCTTCCGCCGCCTGCCGCTCGCGCACGATGCGCAGCGCCACACCGAGCAGGCGCGGACTCTCCTGCTGGTACAGGCGCCGCAGCGCCTGCGCATCGCCTCGCGCGCAACCGCGCAAGGCGTCTTCATAGTCGAATTCTTCGGCAGCAGTGGTCACGGCGGAGGCGGTCCGTTGGGCAAGCCGGGACAGCAGCCGGCGGTGCGGCAATTATAGTCACTCTGCCGCACGGTTGGCGGCAAAAGCAGGAATGCCGCCACCGGCCGCCCGCTTATGCGAACTTCGTAAAGTCCGGCTTGCGCTTCTCGAAGAAGGCGGTAAACGCTTCCTTCGCTTCCGGCGCCAGCAGCATCTCGCCAAACAACCTGCTCTCGGTGGCGATAATCGCGTTCAGCTCTTCCTTGCGGCCCTGCGTCATCAGCCGCTTGGTCGTGCGGATCGACGCGGCCGGCAGTGCCACCAGCTTGGCCGCTTGCGCGCGGGCGAACTCCAGCACGTCGGCGGCCGGCACCACTTTCGAGACGATGCCCATGTCGTAGGCTTCCTGCGCGGTGAACGGCTCGCCCAGCATCAGTTTCTCGGCGGCGCGCGCGTGGCCGGCGGCCAGGGGCATCAGCATCGACGAGCCGAATTCCGGGCACAGGCCCAGTTGCGTGAACGGTACGGAGAATTTCGCGCTGTCGCCTGCGTAGACCAGATCGCAGTGCATCAGGAGCGTGGTGCCGATGCCAATGGCCATGCCGCCGATTGCCGCGACGACGGGCTTCGTGGCGCCGGACAGCGCGCGCATGAACTGGAACACGGGACGGTTGGCGAAGTCCTCGGCCGACGTCGGACGCGCCGTCTTGATGAAATCATCGAGGTCGTTCCCGGCCGTGAAGATCTCCGGCTTGCCGGTGATGAGGATGGCGCGTACTTCGTTGTCGGTTTCGGCCGCGTTGATCGTGTCGGCCAGCAGCTGGTACATCGCGGAGGTGATTGCGTTCTTGCGTTCCGGGCGGTTGAATTCCAGCGTGAGGATGCCGCCTTCCTTGCTGACGAGGATGTCCATGTCTCTCTCCATGTTTTGAATGATGAAGGGCGCCGGGTTTGTGACCACGGCGCCCTTTGTTATGGTTCGCGGATAACGCTTACACGCGTTCGATGATACCGGCGGCGCCCATGCCTGCGCCGACGCACATCGTCACCATGCCGTACTTCAGGTTGTTGCGGCGCAGTGCGTGCACCACGGTCGCGGCGCGGATGGCGCCGGTCGCGCCCAGCGGGTGGCCCAGGGCGATCGCGCCGCCCAGCGGGTTGACCTTGCTGGTATCGAGGTTCAGGTCGCGGATCACGGCCAGCGCCTGCGCGGCGAAGGCTTCGTTCAGTTCGATCCAGTCCAGCTGGTCCTGCGTGATGCCGGCAGCGGCCAGCGCGGCAGGAATCGCCACCTTCGGACCGATGCCCATGATTTCCGGCGGCACGCCGCGCACGGCGAACGACGAGAACTTGGCCAGCGGCGTCAGGTTATGTTCCTTCAGGATCTTCTCGGAGACGACGATCAGCGCACCCGCGCCGTCCGACATCTGCGACGACGTTGCCGCCGTCACGGAGCCCTTGGCGGCGAAGACGGGCTTCAGCTTGGCCATGCCTTCCATCGACGCGTCGGCGCGCGGGCCTTCGTCGGAATCAACGGTGCGCTTGCCGATCTTGATTTCGCCGGTACGCAGGTCGGGCGTGCGGGTGATGATCTCGACGGGCGTGATTTCGTCCTTGAACTGGCCGGCCTGCTGGGCGGCGATGGCGCGGCGGTGCGATTCCAGGCCGAACGCGTCCTGGTCTTCGCGCGACACCTTCCACTGCTTCGCCACGTTTTCAGCCGTCAGGCCCATGCCGTAGGCCAGGCCCACGTTTTCGTCCCTGAACGTTTCCATGTTGATCGACGGGTGATGGCCCATCATCGGCACCATCGACATCGATTCGACGCCGCCGGCGATCATCACGTCCGCTTCGCCCACGCGGATGCGGTCCGCCGCCATCGCCAGCGCGGTGATGCCCGATGCGCAGTAGCGGTTGACGGTGACGCCGCCCACCGTGTTCGGCAGGCCTGCCAGCACGACCGAGTTACGGGCGATGTTGAAGCCCTGCTCCGCTTCCGGGAACGAGCAGCCGATGATCGCGTCGACGATCAGGGCCGGGTCCAGGTTCGGCACGGCAGCCATGGCGCCGCGGATGGCGTGCACCAGCAGGTCGTCCGGGCGGGTCTTGTTGAACATCCCGCGTGGCGCCTTGCCGATCGGGGTGCGGGTCGCTGCGACGATGTATGCGTCTTGAAGTTGTTTGCTCATAATGTTCGTCCTAAAGTCAGTTCCGCACTGGCTTGCCGGTCTGCAGCATGCCCATGATCCGCTCTTGCGTCTTCGGATTGTTCAGCAGTTCCAGGAAGGCCTTGCGTTCCATGTCCAGCAGCCACTGCTCGGACACCACGCTGCCCTGGTCGATATCGCCGCCCGACACGATCTCGGCGATCATGTCGCCCAGCTTGTAGTCGTGCGCGGAGATGAAGCCGCCGTCACGCATGTTGACCAGCTGGCCGCGGATCGTGCCCCAGCCGTAACGGCCGGTCACTGGCACGGGGCGCTGCAGCGGTGCGCGGTAGCCGGCGTCGAACATCGAGCGCGCCGTGACTTTCGCCACGTGCAGCAGTTCGTACGGGTTGGAGACGATGATGTCGTCTTCCTTCAGGTAACCCATCGCCTTCGCTTCCAGGGCCGACTTCGACACGTTCGCGGTGGCCGCGTTGGTGAAGCCCGTCTTCAGGAATTGCAGGATGTCATTGCCCTTGGCTTCCTTCGCCGCACGGACGGCCGCTTCTTTCAGGCCACCGCCGGCAGGGATCAGGCCCACGCCCACTTCGACGAGGCCGATGTACGACTCGATCGACGCGACGCGGCGCGATGCGTGCAGCGCCATTTCGCAGCCACCGCCCAGCGCCAGGCCGGCAACGGCAGCGACGACCGGCACGTTCGAGTATTTCATCGCCATGAAGGTGTTCTGCAGGTCCTTGATCAATGGATCGAGGGCTTTCGCGCCGCCGGCCATGAAGGCTGGCAGGGCCGACTGCAGGTCGGCGCCGGCGGAGAACGCACCGCCTTCGGCCGCATCCGTACCCCAGATCACCAGGCCCTTGAAGTTCTGTTCCGCTTCGGACAAAGCCCGTTTCAGGCCGTCGATGACGCCCTGGCCGATGACGTGCATCTTTGTCTTGATCGAGGCGACCAGCACTTCGTCGCCCGAGTGCCACAGGCGGATGCTGTCGTCTTCGAACACGGTGGTGCCGGCCTTCGTTGCGTCAAGCGCGCCTTCGCCCAGTACCGGTGCGCGGAATTCCTGGCGCTTGTAGACGTCCAGGTTCGAGCGCGGCACGAATTTCTTCGACGCGGCGGAGTACGAACCTTCGGCCGTGTGCACGCCGTCCACTTCGAACACCCACGCTGGCAGCGGTGCGTCGGTCAGTGCCTTGCCGGCGTCGATGTCTTCCTTGACCCACTCGGCGATCTGCTTCCAGCCGGCGGCCTGCCACGTTTCGAACGGGCCCACTTTCCAGCCGAAGCCCCAGCGCATCGCGAAGTCGACGTCGCGCGCGTTGTCGGCGATCGATTCGAGGTGGTAGGCGATGTAGTGGAACGCGTCGCGGAAGATCGCCCACAGGAACTGGCCTTGCGGGTTGGTCGATTCGCGCAGCGCCTTGAATTTCTTGACCGGGTCCTTCTCTTTCAGGATACGGCCGATGATGTCGGCAGCTTTCGCGCCGCCAGCGACATATTCGCCGGTGGCGAAGTCCAGGCGCTGGATGTCCTTGCCGACCTTTTTATAGAAGCCGCCGCCGGCCTTCTGGCCCAGCGCGCCCTTCTCGATCAGCTTGGCCAGCACGTCCGGTGTCTTGTAGACGGCGGCGAACGGGTCGTCCTTCAGGTTGTCCTGCATCGTCCTGATGACGTGGCCCATCGTGTCAAGGCCGACGACGTCCGCCGTGCGGAACGTGCCGGACTTGGCGCGGCCCAGCTTCGCACCCGTCAGGTCGTCGACGACGTCCACGGACAGGCCGAATTTTTCGGCCTGGTGGATCGTGGCCAGCATGCCGAAGATGCCGACGCGGTTGGCGATGAAGTTCGGCGTGTCTTTCGCACGCACGACACCCTTGCCCAGCACCGACGTCAGGAACGTCTCCAGCTGGTCGAGGATTTCAGGACGCGTCGCTTCCGTCGGAATCAGTTCGACCAGGTGCATGTAGCGCGGCGGGTTGAAGAAGTGTACGCCGCAGAAGCGCGCCTTCAGGTCCGCATCGAAGCCTTCGGCCAGCTGGTGGATCGGCAGGCCCGACGTGTTCGACGCAAAGATGGCGTTGGCGCCGATATGCGGCGCGACCTTCTTGTACAGGTCGTGCTTCCAGTCCAGGCGCTCGGCGATCGCTTCGATGATCAGGTCGCAGTCGGCCAGCTGGTCCAGGTTGTCTTCGTAGTTCGCGACCTGGATCAGGGCGGCGTCTTCCTTGTCGCCCAGCGGTGCCGGCGACAGCTTTTTCAGGCCTTCGATGGCTTTCAGGACGATGCCGTTTTTCGGCGTTCCCTCCTTTCCAGGCAGGTCGAACAGCACTACCTGCACCTTGGCATTGACGCAGTGCGCGGCGATCTGCGCGCCCATCACACCGGCGCCCAGGACGGCGACTTTTTTCACGCTGAAGTTGCTCATGTTTTTCCTCTAATTTTTAGAACAGGTCGGCGTCCAGCGCCATCAGGTTCGCGGCACCGGAACGGGCCTGGCGGATCAGCATCGCGGTCTCAGGGTACAGCCGCGCGAAGTAGAAGCGCGTGGTCTGCAGCTTGGCTTCGTAGAACTTGTCGCCCGAATCCTTCTTCTCCAGTGCGATCTTGGCCATCTGCGCGAAGAAGTAGCTGTACACCAGGTGGCCCACGACGCGCAGGTAAGGCACGGCGGCCGCGCCCACTTCGTCCTGGTTCTGGAAGGCCTTCATGCCGATTTCCATCGTCAGCTTGCCCACTTTTTCGCCCAGCTCGCCCAGCGGCGTGACGAATTCGGACATCGCTTCGTCGGTGCCATTTTCCTCGACGAAGGCACGCACCTTCTCGCCGAACTTGCGCAGCTTGGCGCCGTTGTCCATCAGGATCTTGCGGCCCAGCAGGTCCAGCGACTGGATCGTGTTGGTGCCTTCGTAGATCAGGTTGATGCGGGCGTCGCGCACGTACTGCTCCATGCCCCATTCCGAAATGTAGCCGTGGCCGCCGTACACCTGCATCGCTTCGGACGTGGCGATCCATGCGTTGTCGGTGATGAAGGCCTTGATGACGGGGGTCAGCAGCGCGACTTCGTCGGCCGCTTCCTTGCGCACTTCTTCGTCCGGGTGGTTCAGTTCACGGTCGATCTGCAGTGCGACGTACGACGAGAATGCGCGCGCGCCTTCGGCGTAGGCCTTGGCGGTCAGCAGCATGCGGCGCACGTCCGGGTGCACGATGATCGGGTCGGCTGGCTTGTCCGGTGCCTTCACGCCCGACAGGGAACGCATCTGCACGCGGTCCTTGGCATACACCAGCGCGTTCTGGTACGCGACTTCGGTCAGGCCCAGCGACTGCATGCCCACGCCCAGGCGGGCCGCGTTCATGAACACGAACATGGCGTTCAGGCCCTTGTTCGGCTGGCCGATGATCCAGCCTTTCGCGCCGTCCAGGTTCATCTGGCAGGTGGAGTTACCGTGGATGCCCATCTTTTCCTCGATGGCGCCGCAGAAGATCGGGTTGCGCTCGCCGACGCTGCCGTCGTCGTTCGGCAGGAACTTCGGCACCAGGAACAGCGAGATGCCTTTCGAGCCTTCCGGTGCGTCCGGCACGCGGGCCAGCACCAGGTGCAGGATGTTGTCGGACATGTCGTGCTCGCCGGCCGAGATGAAGATCTTGTTGCCGGTGATGGTCCAGGAACCGTCGTCGTTCGGGATGGCTTTCGAGCGCAGCAGGCCCAGGTCGGTGCCGCAGTGCGGTTCGGTCAGGCACATCGTGCCGGTCCATTCGCCGGAGACCAGCTTCGGCAGGTACAGGCGTTTCTGCTCGTCGGTGCCGTGCTCCTTCAGGCACTCGTAGGCGCCGTGCGACAGGCCCGGATACATCGTCCATGCCTGGTTGGAGGAGTTCAGCATCTCGTAGAACGAGTTGTTCAGCACGACCGGCAGGCCCTGGCCACCGAATTCGGGGTCGCATGCAAGCGCAGCCCAGCCGCCGTCCACGTACTGCTTGTACGCTTCCTTGAAGCCCTTCGGCGTCGTGACGGTTTTCGCCTGCGCGTCATGCTTGCAGCCTTCGCGGTCGCCGGAGTGGTTCAGCGGGAACAGCACTTCGGACGTGAATTTCGCACCCTCTTCCAGCACCTGGTTGATGATGTCGGCATCCGTCTCGGCGTGGGCCGGCAGTTCCTTGAGCTGCTCTTCCACCTTCAGGAACTCATGCAGCACGAATTGCATATCCCGGATTGGCGCGACGTATTGACCCATGTTTATCTCCTGACGACTAAAGGCTAAGTTATTGACTGAAGTACCGGCGCGGGCGCCGGCTTAAGATTGGTGATTCTCGATAAGGCGGTTGAAGCCGATGCTGGCGCGGTCCACGCTGCCGGGGATGCGCAGGAAGCGGGCATCGTGATGGACTGCCAGGATCAGGCCATACATCTCGTACACCAGCTGCTGGCCATCCGTATCGGCTTTCAGGTGGCCCATTTCGATGGCCTGCTGGGCCGCGCGCAGCAGCGCGCTTTGCCAGGCACCCACCATCGACACCAGCTCCTCGCGGATCGGTCCGGGACGGTCGTCGTATTCGACGGCGCCGCTGATATAGATACAGCCGGACGCGATCTCGATGCTGACGCGCTTGACCCAGTGCGCGAACATCGCGCGCAGGCGGGGCAGGCCACGAGGCTCCTTGATGCTGGGATAGAACACATCCTGCTCGAAACGGCGGTGATACAGCTTCAACACTTCCAGCTGCAAGTCTTCACGCGAACCGAAGTGGGCGAACACTCCCGATTTGCTCATGTTCATCTTGTCCGCCAGCAGGCCGATGGTCAGGCCCTCCAGCCCGTCACGGCTGGCCAGGTCCAGGGCCACGTCCAGGATGGCGGCGCGGGTCATTTCACCCTTGCGCATGAATTTTGTCGAGGTATTGATAACTAGGGCGCTCACTTGGAATCGTCGCTTCAGGAGAAAAAGTCCATTCTCCCTCCGACGATTTACATCGTGTGAAAAAAAATTACGAACGCTCGTACTATTATCCAGAGCAGGATAAATGTCAAACCTCATTGTTAGAGGTGGCGTTCTATTTTGACGGGGCCGGTGGCAGTATGCGGCGCTTGCGTGCCGCTGCCGGTATCAGCAGGGGTGACAGGCTCCTGTTTTTCCAAAAAAACAGGAGCCTGTCACCGGTTTTCTACGGCGTCACTCGCCCGTGTCGATGCTCTCGCGCAGGCGGCGGTCGCGCTTGGTCGGGCGGCCCTTGAAGTCGGCAGCCGGTTCCTGGAACAGCTTGCGGCGCTCGGCTTCCTTCTGGCGCCGGGCGATGGACTCTTCCGTTTCCTCGTACAAGGTGCGGGCGATGGGCGCGCCCTGGCGCTTGTCGGACAGCCCCAGCACGAGGACGTCCCACTCGTCTGAACCGTTGTCGATGTGCAGCCGTTCGCCCAGCTTCAGCGTCCGGGCCGGCTTGACGCGGTCGCCGCCGATTTTTACTTTACCGTTGTCAATGGCGTCCGTTGCCAGGCTGCGCGTCTTGAAGAAGCGCGCGGCCCACAGCCATTTGTCGATCCTTACATTGTCCATCAGGCGTACTTTCCTACTGCGAAGATGCGCATCAGCGTCTTGTAGACCACGTAGGCGATCTCGTAGCCGATGCGGCGGAAGCGGCCGACGTGCTCGTATTCGTGCGGATGGATTTCGACGCCCTCCGCCACTGCCGCTTCGATATGCCGGCGCAAATCCACGGCGAAGGCGGCGTCCTTGATCACGACGTTCGCTTCCTGGTTCAAAAACAGGCTCAGTCCATCCACGTTGGACGAGCCGACCGTCGCCCATTCGTCATCGATGACGGCAACCTTGGCATGCAGCTGGGTCTTATGATACTCGACGACCTTGACGCCGGACGCCAGCAGCTTCGGGTAGAACGAATGGGCGACGGCATCCTGCAGCCAGTGTTCGCCCACGCCGATCAACAGCACGACCTCGACGCCGCGCTGGGCCGTCTGCGACAGCGCCCGGCGGAACTTGCGTCCTGGCGCGAAATATGGATTGGCCAGCAGCACACTCTTGCGCGCGCGGCCCAGGGCGTTCAGGTAGGCTTTCTGGATGGTCTGGCGGTTGCGCAGATTGTCGCGCACGACAAAGCCGGCCTGCACGGTCGCCTCCACCGCGACCTTGTTGGCCCGGCGCAGTTCGTTGTACAGGCTGAAACGCTGCTTCAGCGGCATGCGGCCCAGGCGCAGCCACTGCGCCTGGGCCTCCTTCTGGATGGCGGCCAGCAACGGCCCCTCGACGGCCACGGCGAAGTCCCAGCGGGGGGCGCACAGGGCCTTGCTGTGGTCGTAGTCGCAGAACATGTCGTCGTTGATATTGATGCCGCCGACGAACGCGATGCAGCGGTCGACCACGCAGATCTTGCGATGCGTGCGGGTGACGCCGCGACGGAACCACGGGTTGAAGATACGGTGCTCGACACCCGCTTCGAGCAGTTGCGCGTGCATCCGGTTCGAGCGGCCGTTGCCGGTGCCAAACCAGTCGGTGATCACGCGTACGGTAACGCCCCTCTGCCCCGCCCGCATCAGCGCGGCCAGCACAGCCTGTCCCGTTTCGTCATCGGCGAAAATATACGTTTCGAAGTAGATCTCGCCCTGCGCGGCATCGATCGCTTCCACCAGGGCGGGGAAGAACTCGGTACCGCAGTGCAGCAGTTTTACTTCGTTATCGGCAATGAACTCAACGGGACGCATGTCAGGCAAGGCTCAGGGTAGCCACGATCGGCGCGTGATCCGACAGCTTGGCCCATAACTGGCCATGCAGGACCTCCGCCGATTCTACCTTGAAGCCACGAACATAGATGCGATCCAGGCGAAAGAAGGGCAAGGCGGCCGGGAAAGTGCGGGCCGGACGGATCGCCGCCTGGCGTCGCGCCAGGGTACGGACCAGGTCGCCCAGGCTGGAGCCGGCGCCGAGCTCGTCGAAGACCTCTACCACTCCCAGCGCCTTGCGCAGTTTGGCGCTCAGTGTGTTGCGCCAGTCATTGAAGTCGCCGGCGATGATGACCGGCTCGTTATTCGGTGCCGACAGATTGACGGCCTCGATCAGGGCCTCCACCTGGCGCACCCGGCTTTTCTCGAACAGCCCCAGGTGGATCACATAACAGTGCACCGTGCCCTGCGGCGTCTCCACGATCGAATGCAGGATGCCGCGTGCCTCGTACGCATGGTCGGAGATGTCCGTGTTGGTCCATTTGGCGATGGGAAAGCGCGTCAGCAGCGCATTGCCGTGGTGGCCGTGGTCGTACTGGGCATTCAACCCATAGACCGACTGGTGCGATTCCCCGGCAAAGAACTCGTGCTGGCTGCCCTGCGGCCAGTGCCGGTGCCCATGGTGTTCTTCGCCGTAGCGCGCGGCAATGCGGTCGTGCTGGCCCTGCACTTCCTGCAGGAAGATCAGGTCAGCGTCGAATGCGGCGATGGCCTGCTTGAGGGCGACTACGCGCGGCTTGCTGCGGTAGGAGACCCCCTTGTGGATATTGTAGGTGGCGACTTTGATCTTCATGGAATCATTTTAGCCCCAACTGTACTGTTTCTTCCGTGGCAATCGTGCGGCGACGGCACGATTGCTTTAGAGCATCATCCTGCGAGCTTCTTCAGCTGCCGGGGCAGCTGCAGGATGGCCTCGGCATTGGACGGGCTGAAACATCTGTCGGCCGCCTCCATCCACGGCAGCCAGACGTGGGCGACGTGTTCGCGCGGCGCCAGGGTGACCGGGATGTCGCGCGGCACCTGTACGCTGAAGACGTGTTCCGTGTTGTGGGTGACGCGCGGGGCGTAGCGGTGGCGCCAGACGGGATAGATTTCGTAGACGTTCGAAAGATGCCAGTCGCGCAGGACGATGCTCTCTCCGTCGGCCACGATGCCGGTTTCCTCGTGCAGCTCGCGGGAGGCGGTGGCCGACAGGGGTTCGTCCGGCGTGTCCAGCGAGCCGGTGACCGACTGCCAGAAGCCGGGATTACCGGCCCGTTCGATCAGCAGGACTTCGAGGTTGGCCGTGTGGATGACGACCAGGACGGATTCGGGGATTTTGTAGGGCATGTGGGTTGCTGATGACACTGGTGGTGCTGAATCCGCTAGGGTCTGTCCCCGGTAAGTGACGTCGCCTACGCTCGCCTGCGCCCTCTTTAGCGGGACAGTCCCCAGCGGATCGCCGGCCAATACTTGCCGCAGACGGAAAAAAGGGGCGCCGCGGCGCCCCCTTCATTTTACCCAGCCACCTTCGGCTCGGCCGCGCGCAGACGGATGTGCAGCTCTTTCAGCTGCTTCTCGTCCACTTCCGACGGTGCATGCGTCAGCAGATCCTGGGCGCGCTGCGTTTTCGGGAAGGCGATCACGTCGCGGATCGAGTCCGACTTCGTCATCAGCGTGACGATACGGTCCAGGCCGAATGCCAGGCCGCCGTGCGGTGGCGCGCCGTACTGCAGCGCGTCCAGCAGGAACCCGAACTTCAGGCGCGCTTCTTCCGCACCGATCTTCAGCGCGCGGAATACTTTCGACTGCACGTCTTCCTTGTGGATACGGATCGAGCCGCCGCCCAGCTCCCAGCCGTTCAGGACCATGTCGTAGGCCTTGGCGATGCAGGCGCCCGGATTGGTTTCCAGCATGTCTTCATGGCCGTCTTTCGGTGCCGTGAACGGGTGGTGCGTCGCGGTCCAGCGGTCGTCTTCCTCGTCGTATTCGAACATCGGGAAGTCGATGACCCACAGCGGGGCCCAGACGT
This sequence comes from Pseudoduganella plicata, assembly GCF_004421005.1. Classification (NCBI taxonomy): domain Bacteria; kingdom Pseudomonadati; phylum Pseudomonadota; class Betaproteobacteria; order Burkholderiales; family Oxalobacteraceae; genus Pseudoduganella; species Pseudoduganella plicata. The sequence continues at coordinate 4,327,107 of NZ_CP038026.1, read as the reverse complement.
CGTCGAACAGGCCGTTCTTGCGGCCGAATTCGCTGTGGCCGATCTTCACGCGCAGGGCGCCGATGGCGTCGTTGACGACCTTGGCCTTGTCCGCGCCGAAGAAGATCAGGTCGCCGTCTTCGGCGCCCGTCAGTTCCAGGATCTGGGCCAGGGCTTCGTCGTTGATGTTCTTGACGATCGGCGACTGCAGGCCGTCACGGCCTTTGGCTTTCTCGTTGACCTTGATGTACGCCAGACCCTTGGCGCCGTAGATGGCGACGAACTGGGTGTACGCATCGATTTCCGAACGGGGCATGTCCGCACCCTTCGGCACGCGCATGCCGACCACGCGGCCGTTCGGCAGGTTGGCGGCGGCCGAGAAGACCTTGAAGTCGACCGACTTCATCACTTCGGTCAGTTCGGTGAACTGCAGCTTGACGCGCATGTCCGGCTTGTCCGAACCGTACAGGCCCATCGCTTCGGAGAAGTTCATCACCGGGAACGGGTTCGGCAGGTCGATCGACAGCGTGTTCTTGAACACCTTGCGGATCATGTCTTCGAACAGGTCACGGATTTCCTGTTCGTTCAGGAAAGATGTCTCGCAGTCGATCTGCGTGAATTCCGGCTGGCGGTCGGCGCGCAGGTCTTCGTCGCGGAAGCACTTGGTGATCTGATAGTAACGGTCGAAGTTGGCGACCATCAGCAGTTGCTTGAACAGCTGCGGCGACTGCGGCAGCGCGAAGAACTGGCCGGCGTTGACGCGCGACGGCACCAGGTAGTCGCGCGCGCCTTCGGGCGTGGACTTGGTCAGGGTCGGCGTTTCGATGTCGATGAAGCCCAGCTCGTCCAGGTACTTGCGCACTTCCATCGTCACCTTGTAGCGCAGGCGCAGGTTGTTCTGCATCTGCGGACGGCGCAGGTCCAGCACGCGGTGCGTCAGGCGGGTGGTTTCGGACAGGTTGTCGTCGTCCAGCTGGAACGGCACGGCGACCGACGGGTTCAGCACTTCCAGCTGCGAGCAGATCACTTCGATCTTGCCGGACTTCAGGTTGTTGTTGACGGTACCCGCCAGGCGGTCCTTGACGGTGCCCGTGATGCGCAGGCAGAACTCGTTACGTACGGCTTCGGCCGCCTTGAACACTTCGGCCTGCTCCGGGTTGCAGACGATCTGAACCAGGCCCTCTCGGTCGCGCAGGTCAATGAAGATCACGCCACCGTGGTCGCGGCGACGATGGACCCAGCCGCACAGGCTGACGGTTTGGCCCAGCAGGGCTTCGGTGACGAGGCCGCAGTAATGAGTACGCATAGACATGGTTATTTCTCGTTTCAGGTTAAATTTGTTCAGTCAGGGGCGACAACGCCCATCGATACGATGTACTTCAGTGCGGCGTCCACGGTCATGTCGAGCTCCACCACCTGGTCGCGCGCCATCATCAGGAAGAAGCCGGAGGTCGGGTTCGGCGTCGTCGGCACGTACACGCTGACATAGTCTCCCACCAGGTGATTTTTGACGTCGCCACCGGGAGTGCCCGTCAGGAACGCGATGGTGTACGAGTTGGCGTGCGGATACGGAATCAGCACGGCCTTGCGGAAGGCGTTGCCGGACGACGAGAACAGCGTGTCCGACACCTGCTTGACGCTGCCGTACAGCGAGCTGACAACGGGAATCCGGTGCAGCAGCTTTTCCCACAGGCGCAGGATGTAGTTGCCGATCAGGTTGTTGGCCAGCAGGCCCACGAGGAACACGATCAGAATCGTCAGGATCGTTCCCAGGCCGGGGATATCGAAACCGATCAGGTTATGCGGTTGCCAGCGTTCCGGCACGAACAGCAGCGACTGGTCCATCGTGCTGATGATGATGTTCAACACCCACAGCGTGATGGCCAGCGGAACGAGAATCAGCAGGCCGGTAATGAAATATTTACGTATCGTGTTCATCGAGTGAAAAGGTTACTTCGTATCGCCGCCGGAAGGCGTCGTCGTCGCGGGTGCAGGCGTGGCAGCCTTGGATTCACCCGAGCTTGCGGCCGGGGCGTCCGTCTTGGCGGCCACGCCGGTGGCTGGCGCATTGCCGCCGCGAAAATCGGTGACATACCAGCCGGTCCCTTTTAGCTGGAAGCCGGCAGCCGTCAATTGCTTCTTGAACGTGGACTTGCCGCAGGATGGGCACTCGGTCAGCTGCGGATCGGAAATCTTCTGCAGCACGTCCTTGGCAAAGCCACATTCCTCGCAGCGGTAGGCGTAGATAGGCATCGGTTACTCCGCAAAAATCGTCAAAAACCCTGAATTATAAAGCTTTTTGACGGGAGCAAGACAGATGGCGGCGTGAGCCAATTCGTGAAAACCGGTGACAGGCTCCGGTTTCCCCGCAAAAAACCGGAGCCTGTCACCGGTTTTCCGGTTTTCCGTTCCCCGGTTCCGGCGGCGGCGCCACTCGTCCCAGCGTTCGGCGCCCTGGCAGACGGGCAGCGACTCGTTCCTTGCTTCGCCCGCTTCAAAAACCGGTGACAGGCTCCGATTTTCTCGGAAAACCGGAGCCTGTCACCGGTTTCGGCTTTGACTTTCAGTGTCTCAGCGGCGGCGCCACTCCTGCCAGCGCTCGGCCCCCTGGAAAACGGGCAGCGAGTCTTTCACCGCTTCGTCCGCTTCCAGCGTGAAGTGCGGGGCCAGCAGTGCCTCCAGCTGGCTGCGCTCGATGCCGAATGGCGGGCCTTTCGGGGTCGTGCCCAGGAAGAAGTAGCCGGCCAGCAGGCCGCCGCGGGGCAGCAGCTCCGCGTAGCGTTCGGCCACGCGGGGCCACATGTCGGCCGGCAGCGCGCACAGGAAGGCGCGCTCGTAGATGATGTCGAGCGGGCGCTCCGGCTGCCATGTGAAGAAGTCGGCCTGGACGATGCGTTCCGGCCAGCGCTTGACGACATTGCGGGCCCGCTCCACGGCGGCTGGCGAAAAATCGATCGCCGTCGCATCCCAACCCGCCTCGCACATCAGGTCCAGTTCATACGCGGAGCCGCAACCGGGGATCAGCGCGACGGGCGCCGTGACGGTCGCATCGGCGGCGGCGTCGTGACCGGCCACGAGCTGGCGCAGCCGTTCGGGGACGCCGCCCTTATCCCACGGCATGAAGCGCTGGGTAAACCGCTCGTCCCAGAACGCGGCTTGCTGGGGATCGCGGGTGTCGAAAGTTGGGTTGGTAGGTTCAGCCATCACATCGCTCCATGCCAGCGCATCCAGGCCTGGAAGCCCACGGCGCCGACGACAAAGGTCCCGACAAAATACACAAAGAACGTCAACAGACGGTTGGTGCGGCGCTGCTCTTCGGCCAGCTGGCGCAGCACGTCACCCATGTGCGGGTCTCGGTCGCTCAGGGCGATCAGCGCCTGCTGCGTCAGTCGCGGCAGCGTCGGCAGGATGTGCGAGTAGCGCGGCGCTTCGGCCTTCAGCCGCTCGATCAGCCCGCGCCAGCCGACCTGTTCCGACACCCAGCGCTCGAGGTGCGGCTTGGCGGTCTTCCACAGATCCAGCTCCGGATCGAGCTGCCGGCCCATGCCCTCGATATTGAGCAGCGTTTTCTGCAGCAGCACCAGCTGCGGCTGCACTTCGACGTTGAAGCGGCGCGACGTCTGGAACAGGCGCAACAGGATCTGGCCAAACGAGATGTCCTTCAGCGGACGGTCGAAGATCGGCTCGCAGCAGGCGCGCACGGCCGCTTCCAGTTCATCGACGCGGGTGTTCTTCGGCGCCCAGCCCGACTCGATGTGCGCTTCAGCCACGCGCTTGTAGTCGCGGCGGAAGAACGCCAGGAAGTTCTGCGACAGGTAGTCCTTGTCGTAATCGTTCAAGGTCCCGACGATGCCGAAGTCCAGCGCGATATAGCGGCCGAATGTGGCCGGATCGATCGAGACGAGAATGTTACCCGGGTGCATATCGGCGTGGAAGAAGCCGTCGCGAAACACCTGCGTGAAGAAAATCTCCACGCCGTCGCTGCCCAGCTTCTTCAGGTCGACGCCCGCCTCCACCAGCCGGTCGATCTGCGATACGGGAATGCCGTGCATGCGCTCCATCGTGATGACGTTACTGGAGCAATAGTCCCAGTACATCTCCGGCACCATCAGCAGGTTCGAATCGGCGAAATTGCGCCGCAGTTGCGCCGCGTTGGCCGCTTCGCGCATCAGGTCCAGCTCGTCGTGCAGGTATTTGTCGAACTCGGCGACCACCTCCTTCATCTTGAGGCGTTTGCTGTCGCGCCACAGGCGGTTGATCCAGTCCGCCGCCAGGTTCATCAGCGCCACGTCTTCGTCGATCAGCTTCTTCATGCCGGGACGCAGCACCTTCACGGCCACCTGCGTTCCGTCGGGCAGCATGGCGAAGTGCACCTGGGCGATCGACGCGGAAGCGACGGGGATGCGCTCGAAGCGGGCAAACAGCTGGTCCGGATGGGCGCCCAGCGAGCGCTCGATCTGCGCAATGGCCAGGTCCGAATCGAACGGCGGCACGCGGTCCTGCAGCTTCGACAGCTCCAGCACGATATCGGCCGGAATCAGGTCGGCGCGGGTGGACAGCACCTGGCCCAGCTTGACGAAAATTGGACCGAGCTCTTCCAGTGCCAGGCGCAGGCGGATGGCGCGCGGGCTGCTCAGATTGCGCCAGAAAAAGGCCGTATCGATGACCCGGTTGATGCCCGGCTTGTCGAAGCCGGAAATCGCAATTTCGTCGAGACCGTATTTGACGAGGACGCGCAGAATCTTGAGCAGGCGGAGAAATTTCAGGATCATCGAGTTTCCGTGTTGGGGGAGGCCGCCGTGTGGGCGTGGCGTTTGGCGTGTTGCTGTTCCAGTTTTTCCAGGCGTTTCAGGGCACGTTCGACATCGTCGCGCAGGCGCGTGACACCGGCGGCGAATTCCTCTGTCACGGCCGGCCTCACCAGCAGCGGCTGTTCTTCCAGAAAATATTCGGCGACGTTTTCGGACAGCTTGCGCTGCCCCGTCTGTAACGATGCGACAGCGGCTTTCGCGCCGCTGACGAGGCGCACTGCGGCGATCGGCCCGACGACTTTCTCCAGGTCGTGCTCGGCTTCCCAGCGCAACGACTGCGACAGCCGCGAAATCGCATTGGCGAACTCGGCGTCACCTTCGATCTGCACGTAGGAAAACGCGCGCTCGCGGTTCTGCGCGATCAGCGGCAGGTCGGACAGCTTCAGCCGGATCGTCACAGCGGGAACAATATCGCTTGAGGCCGCCTGCACCATGCCGTCGGGCGTGACCATCAGGCGCAGCTCGACGGGCGACGCGTCGATGCGCGCGACCTTGCCGGCAAACTGTTTCAGCTCGGCGCGCGCCCAGCCCTCCTGCGCCAGCAGATGGTTGATCGTCGCTGCGGCCGGCATCGACAATGTCGGCAACGCACCATTAAAGGGAAAGAAGGGGAACATGATTTCGGGCCCAAAAAACAAAACCGCCCTGGAATATCCCGGGCGGTTTTGATCTTACCAGTTTGCAGGAGATTAACGCTGCACAATCCCCTGCACGATGACGCTTCAGTCAGCCGTGCCCTGTTCAGGCGACCTGCTGGATACCGCCCAACAGCCAGCCAGCGTTGCCGTTGACCGGCTTGACCAGGTTCCACACTTCGTGGAACGGCTCGGCCAGCGCATCCGGTGCCGGCTTGATCTGGCCACGGAATTCCACGCTTGCCAGGTAATCCGTGCCATTGTTCTCGATGCCCAGCAGCTCGGCGTCGATGTGCACCACGTCCGTGTAGTCCGCCTTGCCGCCGCGCTCGGTAATCTGCAGCTTCAACTCGGCAAAGACCTCTGGCGTGGTGAACTCGCGGATGTCGTTGACGTCGCTCTTGTCCCAGGCGGCCTGCAGGCGGATGAAATTACCCTTGGCGTGACGCAGGAAGCTTTCCTTGTCGAAGTCGGCCGGCACGCCCCAGGGGGTGTGCGCCGGGGCCGGCTTGTTCAGGTCCAGGCCGGATGCCGCAGGCTGGTAGGCCGACGGTTGCAGGCCGGAGCCAATTTCCGGCGTGGCAACACCACGCGTTGCCGGCGTGTCGAACTGCTTGCTGCCGCCGAAGCCGTCACCGGTAAAACCGGTACTGTTATAGCCAGCCACGGCCGGGCGCGGGCCCTGCGAGCGGCTGCGGATCAAGCGCCAGATCAGGAAGATGGCGCCGGCGATCAGTGCGAAGGTCAGGATCGTGCCGATCATGCTTGCCATTGCCCCACCCAGGCCGAAGTGCGACAGCAGCGCGCCCAGACCCAGGCCAAGCAATGCACCGCCCAGCAGACCCTTCCACATGCTCGGACGCGGTGGCGTGACACCCGGCCGCGGCGCCGGCGCAGCGGCCGGACGGTTGACGCCCTGCTGCGGCGTTGCCGCCGGTGCGGGACGCGGTGCCATCTGCTTGACGCTTTGCGACTGGCGTCCGATGGAACGGCCGCCGCCCATCGGACGGGCAGCCAGTTCGGCCATCATCGACATGGCCGACAGCGCGATGGTCGCGCCGATCAGGAATTTTTTCAGTTTCATGGCAGTTCCTACGTAATGGCTATAACTGACAGCTTAATGCGTTATAGCTTGATACCAGTGTGTAAAGCGGCCACACCTGCCGTCAGATTGTAATACTGTACCCGTTCCAGGCCTGCGGCCTGCATCATTGTCTTCAGCGTTTCCTGGTCCGGATGCATCCGGATCGATTCAGCCAGGTAACGGTAGCTTTCCGCATCGCCGGCAATCTTCTGGCCCAGCCAAGGCAGCACCGAGAACGAATACAGATCGTACGGCTTTTGCAGGGGTTCCGGTACCTTGGAAAACTCCAGCACCAGCAGTTTGCCGCCCGGCTTCAGCACGCGGCGCATCTCCGACAACGCCACATCCTTGTGCGTCATATTGCGCAGGCCGAAGGCAACACTGACACGGTCGAAATAATTGTCCGGGAACGGCAGTTTTTCGGCGTCGCACAACAATGTTGGGGTGACCAGGCCGCGGTTCAAGAGGCGGTCGCGGCCAACGCGCAGCATTGACTCGTTGATATCGGTCAGCCATACCTCGCCGGCCGGCCCCGCCTGCCGGGCAAACGCCTTGGCCAGGTCGCCCGTACCGCCGGCGATGTCCAGTACCTTGAAGCCCGGCCGCACGCCCGCGTTGGCGATGGTGAAGGTCTTCCACAGGCGGTGCAGGCCAGCGGACATCAGGTCGTTCATTACGTCGTACTTGGCGGCGACAGAGTGGAAGACCTTGGCGACTTCCTTTACTTTCTCGTCTTCGGCAACGGTCTTGTAGCCGAAATGGGTGGTGTTGGTCATGGTATGGGGGCCTGTTGATCTGACAGCATTATACAAGCGCTGTCCACACTTCCTCGCCATGTTGCCAATACTTGAAATATTGCTTGACTTATTTGCAATCTGCAGCATTTTCCGACAAACGTGTCAACCGGTCTGCTCAACGCTGCGTTAAGTGATCAATCGGGCCCAACGGCCAAGTCACCAACGGAGGAACACCATGCAGGTTCAACATCAACTTCCCAAGGATATCTTTTTCCCTGAGATCGATGAAGCAACGCGCCAGATGATCGACGCCACGGACGCGCAGGCCCGCCGCGCGGACAAGGTGCCGGCCCCGATGCCGTTCAACGCCGAAGCCATCCGCACCCTGCCACCGGCAGCCCGCGCCGCCTTCCGCTACATCTGGGAACGCGAGCAGCGCCGTTACGAAGAATACATGCTGAACAACCGTTCCGCCGCAAACTAAATAAAACGCCGGGTCTTACAGCTTCAGGTGGCCGCGCAGCGTGCTGCTGTCGTAAGCCTTGCGCAACAGGCCGCGCCGTTGCAGTTCCGGGACCACGAGCTCGAGCAGGTCGTCCAGGCCGCCCGGTAACGTTGGCGGCATCGGGTTCAAGCCGTCCGCCGCTGCGCTCTCTTGCATTACTGCCGCATCGATCGGCCACCTGTGATCGCGACCTGGCTGGGCCGCGCCACGCGGGCGTGGCGCCGGCTACCCCGCACATCGCGGCCAACGACGTGGCCGACCTGTTTTTCAAGGAAGAGCTGACTCCGCGGCCCGTCACGATTGCCGGGCAAACGTGGACGTGGCCGCGCTGAGCGTCAGAACTCTTCCCAGTCGTCGGCCGCCGCCGTGGCGGCCACCTTGCGGGCCGCCGGCTTCACTGACGCGGCCTTGGCCGGCACGCTCTTGCGTACCGGTGCGACGACGGGCGCTCTGCTCACCGCCGCCTGCGGCGGCAGCCGGAACACGCTGACGGCGCGTACCAGATTGTCCGCTTCTTCCTTCATGGCCTGCGTCGATGCGGCCGCCTCTTCCACCAGCGCCGCGTTGCGCTGCGTGACTTCGTCCATCTGCGCGATGGCCTGATTGACTTGCGCAATGCCGTGGCTTTGTTCGCGGCTCGCTTCGGCGATATCGACGACGATGTTCGTCACGTGCCCGACGCGCGTAACCATTTCCGTCATTGCCTGCGCCGCCTGCGCGGCCAGCTGCGTGCCGGAGCTGACGCTGGCGACGGAGTCGTCGATCAGCGCCTTGATTTCCCTGGCTGCCGACGCGCTGCGCTGTGCCAGCGTGCGCACTTCCGATGCCACCACGGCGAAGCCGCGCCCCTGCTCACCCGCGCGCGCCGCTTCCACCGCGGCGTTCAGCGCAAGAATATTGGTCTGGAAGGCGATGCCGTCGATGACGGCGATGATGTCGACCACCTTGCGCGACGAAGCATCGATGGCGGCCATCGTGCCGGCCATCCGGCCCATCACGGCGCCACCCGCCGCCGCCGTGTCGGAGGCGGCCTGCACCAGCTCGCGCGCCTGCTGCGTGTTGCCGGTCGTCTGCGTGACGGTGCTGGTCAGCTCTTCCATCGTGGCCGCCGTTTCCTGCAGCGCGCCGGCCTGGCTTTCCGTGCGTGCCGACAGGTCCAGGTTGCCGCTGGAGACTTCGCCGGCGGCCGTGTCGATGGTCTGTGCGCCGGTGCGCACGTTGGCTACCATGTCCACCAGGCTTTGCTGCATCGTCGCAATGCCGCCCATCAGGCGGCCGATTTCGTTGTCCGCATGCGCCGGCACCTGTGCCGTCAGGTCGCCGTGCGCTACCTGGTCCAGCAGCTCGACCGCGCGGCCCAGCGGCGCGATGACCAGGCTGCGCAGGAAGAAGTGCATGGCAACGACAAGACCGAGGGCGGCCGTGATGCCGAGGGCGACGAGCCACAGCACGGTGATGTACTGGGTGTGATGCTGCTCGAGCAGCTCGCGGCTGAGGGCCGTGTTCTGCTGCTGGAATTTTTCCAGCAGCGCGGAGAACGCCGCGCCCTGCGGCGTGACCTGCCTGGCATTGATCGTCGAATAGGCGGCAGTGTCGTCCTTGCGCAGCGCGTCGGTAGCGTCGTCCAGCGATGCCATCAGCACCCGGCCGGCCTCGGCCACTTCACGCTGCAGCTGCGCATCGGTGCCGTCCTGCACCGGCAGCGCGGCAAACGCCGCCAGTGCCTGCTGCGAGCGCTCGTGCGACTTGCGCGACGCGCCGATGGCCGTGCTGGCCGACGCGGGCTGGTCCCCCTCCTTCGCTTCCGAATAGGCCCGGGTCAGCGCCGAACGGGTACGAGCCGTGTCCTTGTAGACATCGTTGATGTCCTGGGTTTCGGCGGCGATCGCGTGGATGCGCGCCAGCGCGCCGTTGGCGCGGTTGAGGGTGAACACGCCCAGGGCGGCGCCGATCACCAGCATGATGGCAAACAAGGACAGCGCAGCCATCAGGCTGAAGCGCACGGTGAGTTTTGGCATGACGATCCTGAAAGTGCGCGCATATTGCGCGTGGGCAATTCAGGATTGTGGGAGTTCCGGTAGCGCTCTACAAGGGGCGATGCATTTCCGCACGACCGTTCGTTGCGTTGGCGCGACGATAGTTGGTAGCGCGCTAAGGGGTGATGCAAGAGGCACTACATAGAGCGAGGGTCGCCAGAGTACGCGCTAAAGGCGTTGAATCTAGCAGTAAGGTCAAGGAGCCGAGGGCTTGTTCATAATCCAAGACCAGGAACTGGGGTCAGACCCGCCGGGGCGTAGCAGCGAATTCAAGGAGCAAGGCCCCTTGCCTGCGCAGCGGCAATGGCCTGCATGCCATCGCTCCTCCCTGCCCCCGGCTGTCAGCCGTTGGGTTGGATTTCTGTCCGCGGCCCGCTGCCGTCTCTCAGCTTTGCGGCATCAGCAAAGGCCCGACATTGATACTCAGTGATGATGCCCGCAAGCGTGCGGCTTGGACGCTGCGCCCGGCAGCACGGTGCCCGGCGCGCGGCCGCTGTCGCCTTCGAAGCCGGCCTCATGCAGGCGCGCCAGGTAGTCGGCCCAGCGCTCGTCCACGTTGGCGCCCAGGTCGTACAGGTATTCCCAGGTGTACAGGCCGGAGTCGTGGCCGTCGGAGAACGTCGGCTTGACGGCGTAGTTGCCCACCGGTTGCAGGTCGAGCAAGGTCACGTCGCTTTTCCCGACCTGCAGCACTTCCTGGCCGGCACCGTGACCGCGCACTTCGGCCGACGGCGAATACACGCGCAGCAGTTCCAGCGGGATGTTGAACGTGCGGTTGTCGTCGAAACTGATTTCAAGGACGCGCGATTTATTGTGGACGGTAAGACCGGTGCAGTCTGGCATGGCGGGGCTCATTCAAATGTTCGATTCAGATGTTCGACGATGGCTGCGTGCAGCCGCGGCAGCAATGCCGCGCGGGCCAGCAGCGTCCCGGTGGATGGATCGCGCTGGCGCACACCCCAGGTCGGATTCGGGAAGTGCGCGTCGTCAGTGTAACGCGGGATCACGTGCCAGTGCACGTGAGGAGTCATGTTGCCGAAGCTGGCCAGATTGATTTTATGCGGCGCCATGACGGCGCGCTGCGCCGCTTCGACGGCCCACACGGCCGCCATCACATGCGCGCGTTCGGCCGGCGCCAGGTCCGTCATCTCCTTCACGTGCGCCTTCCAGACGACGCGCGTAAAACCGGGGTAGCCCGGTTCGTCCACGGCGACGACGGCCAGCCGCGCATCCTGCCAGACGATGACGTCAGCAGGCGGCGCCGCCAGCAGCGTGCACAGGTCGCACCCGCTCATACGAGAACCCGCTCGATACCGCCGTCATTGGCGCGCTTGACGTAGTCCGGCATCCAGTTTTCGCCCAGCAGGTGCTTGGCGATCTCGACGACGATGTAGTCCGCCGTCGTGCCCGAATCCTCGTTGTAGCGCGACAGGCCCTGCAGGCAGGACGGGCAGCTGGTCAGGATCTTGACGTTGCCGTCGAAACCATCGGCGCGCAGCTTGTCCGAACCCTTGACCATCTCTTCTTCCTTGCGGAAGCGCACCTGCGTCGAGATGTCCGGACGCGTCACGGCCAGCGTGCCGGACTCGCCGCAGCAGCGGTCGTTCTTCTCGATCTTCACGCTGTCATGCGTCTGCACCAGCGCATTGACCGTCTTGACGGGGTCCTGCAATTTCATCGGCGTGTGGCATGGGTCGTGGTACATATAGCGCGTGCCCGTCACGCCTTCCAGCCTGACACCCTTTTCGAGCAAATACTCATGGATGTCCATGATGCGGCAGCCGGGGAAGATTTTCTCGAACTCATACGTCGACAGCTGGTCATAACACGTGCCGCACGAGACCAGCACCGTCTTGATGTCCAGGTAGTTCAGCGTGTTGGCCATGCGGTGGAACAGGACGCGGTTATCCGTCATCATCTTCTCCGCCTTGTCGTAGTCGCCCGAGCCGCGCTGCGGATAGCCGCAGCACAGGTAGCCCGGCGGCAGCACCGTCTGCACGCCCACTTCCCACAGCATCGCCTGCGTGGCCAGGCCAACCTGCGAGAACAGCCGCTCCGACCCGCAGCCCGGGAAGTAGAACACCGCTTCCGTGTTGGCGTTGGTCTTCTTCGGATCGCGGATGATCGGGATCATCTTGTTGTCCTCGATGTCCAGCAGCGCGCGCGCGGATTTCTTCGGCAGGTTCCCCGGCATCTTCTTGTTGATGAAGTGGATGACCTGCTCGCGCACGGGCGGCTTGCCCGTCGTCGGTGGCGGTGCCTTGGTCTGCGCCCGCGCGACCTTCTTGAAGATCTCGTTGCCCAGGCGCTGGGCCTTGTAACCGAGGCCGATCATCGACTGGCGCGCGGCGTTGATCGTGCCGGGATCGGTCGCGTTCAGGAAGAACATCGACGCGGCCTTGCCGGGATTGAACGAGCGCTTGTCCATTTTACGGAGCAGGTTACGCATGTTCATCGACACGTCGCCGAAGTCGATGTTGACGGGGCATGGCGTCACGCATTTGTGGCACACGGTGCAGTGATCGGCCACGTCCTCGAACTCTTCCCAGTGGCGGATCGAGATGCCGCGGCGCGTCTGCTCCTCGTACAGGAACGCTTCGATCAGCGAGCCCGTGGCGAGGATCTTGTCGCGCGGCGAGTACAGCATGTTCGCGCGCGGAATATGCGTGTTGCAGACCGGCTTGCACTTGCCGCAGCGCAGGCAGTCCTTGATGCTGTTGGCGATCTCGCCGATATCGCTTTGCTGCATGATCAGCGATTCGTGGCCCATCAGCCCGAAGGACGGGGTGTACGCGTTGCGCAGGTCCGCATCCATCCCCGGCAGGTTCAGCAGCTTGCCCTTGTTGAAGCGCCCTTCCGGATCGACGCGCAGCTTGTAGTCGCGGAATTCGGCGATCTCGTCTTCCGTCAGGAATTCCAGCTTCGTGATGCCGATGCCGTGTTCGCCCGAAATGACGCCGTTCAGCGAGCGGGCCAGCTGCATGATGCGCGCGACGGCCTTGTGGGCGTCCTGCAGCATCTCGTAATGGTCCGAGTTGACCGGCAGGTTGGTGTGCACGTTGCCGTCGCCGGCGTGCATGTGCAGCGCGACAAAGACGCGGCCGCGCAGCACGCGCTTGTGGATCGCTTGTGCCTCGTCGAGAATCAGCTTGAACGCGGCGCCGTTGAAGATCTGGCGCAGCGGCGCGCGCAGTTCCTGCTTCCAGCTGACGCGCACCGTGCGGTCCTGCACGATGTCGAACAGCGTGGCGTGCGGCTGGCTTTGCAGGCGCGCCTCGAACGCGGCACTCAGTTCTTCGAGCCCCAGCTGGTACAGTTCAAGGCGGGCCGTGTCGAGCGGCTTGTCCAGGTTCGCCAGCAGGTAGGTCCAGCGGGCGTGCACCCCGTCGATCAGCGCCAGCGCCTGGTGCGGGCGCTCGCCCAGCATTTCCGCGTAGCCGACCTTGTCGTCGCCCGCGTCGTCGCTCTTGCCGATCGGGAGGTTCCCGGCGGCGAAGAAGGCGCGCAGCTCGTCGGCAAACTGCAGCTTGTTCTTGATCGACAGCTCGATGTTGATGCGCTCGATGCCGTCCGTGTACTCGCCCATCCGGTTCAATGGAATGACGACGTCCTCGTTGATCTTGAACGCGTTGGTGTGCTTGGCAATGGCCGCCGTGCGGGCGCGGTCGAGCCAGAACTTCTTGCGCGCTTCCGGGCTGACGGCAACGAAACCTTCGCCCACGCGGGTGTTCGCCAGGCGCACCACTTCCGATGCGGCCATGGCGACGGCATTCTCGTCGTCGCCGACGATGTCGCCGAACAGTGCCATCTTCGGCAGCACGCCGCGCTTCGATTTGGTGGCGTAGCCGACGGCGCGCAGGTAGCGTTCATCCAGGTGTTCCAGGCCCGCGAGGCGCAAGGTGGCGAACTGCTCGCCTTGCGCGGGCAGGCCATCGAGGTAGTCCTTGATCTCGACGATCGACGGGATCGCGTCGCGTGCCTGGCCGAAGAACTCCAGGCAGACGGTGCGCGTATGCTTCGGCATCTTGTGCAGGATCCAGCGCGCGGACGTAATGAGACCGTCGCAGCCTTCCTTCTGGATGCCCGGCAGGCCGGCGAGGAATTTGTCCGTGACGTCCTTGCCCAGGCCCTCCTTGCGGAACTTGCGGCCGGCGATTTCCAGGATCTCCGTCCTGAACGGCTCGCCCTTCGCTTCGCCCTTTGCGTTCGGATGCGTCCATTCCAGTCTGAAGCGCGCCAGCGGCGTGTCGTGGATCTTCGAAAGATTGTGGTCCAGACGCGTGACCTCCAGCCAGTCGCCGTTCGGATCGACCATGCGCCAGGAAGCCAGGTTGTCCAGCGCCGTGCCCCACAGGACGGCCTTCTTGCCGCCCGCGTTCATGGCGATGTTCCCGCCGATGCAGGACGCGTGCGCGGAAGTCGGGTCGACGGCAAACACGAAGCCGGCCTTCTCGGCCGCTTCCGATACCTTGTTCGTGATGACGCCCGCTTCCGAGAAAATGGTCGCGTATTCGCGGTCCACGCCCGGCAGCATCTTCATTTCGACCTGGCCAAGGGTCAGCAGCTTTTCCGTGTTGATGACGGCCGACAGCGGCGACAGCGGAATCGCGCCACCCGTGTAGCCGGTGCCGCCGCCACGCGGGATGATCGTCAGCCCCAGTTCGATACAGCCTTTGACGAGGCCCGCCATCTCTTCTTCCGAATCGGGCACCAGCACGACAAACGGATACTCGACGCGCCAGTCGGTCGCGTCGGTCACGTGCGAGATGCGGTGCATGCCGTCGAAGCGGATATTGTGCTTGTCCGTGTAGCGGCCCAGTACCCTGATGGCGCGCTTGCGCAGGTCGTACATCTGGCGGAATTCTTCGCCGAAGTCGGCGACGGCCTTGTTGGCGGCGGCCAGCAGCTTTTCCACGTTGTCACGGCGGCGCGCGGCGTCGCCGCCCGCTTCGTCCGCATCGACCGTCAGGCGGCGCTTGTCCACTTCGGCCAGCCGGTGATGCAGCGCGTCGATCAGGGCCTGGCGCCGTTTCGGGTTGTCCAGCAAGTCGTCCTGCAGATAGGGATTGCGGCGCACGACCCAGATGTCGCCCAGCACTTCATAGAGCATGCGCGCGGAGCGGCCCGTCTGGCGGGCGCCGCGCAGCTCGTCGAGCAGCTGCCACGATTCTTCCCCCAACAGGCGAATGACGATCTCGCGGTCGGAAAACGACGTGTAGTTATAGGGGATTTCACGGACCCGGCTCGGTGCGTGACCGTCGGGCGATTCGGCGAGAAGGGCCTGGATTTGTGCTGGGGCGTTCATTATGCGGAGGGACAGAAGACGCTGAGAGGGTTCATTCTAGCGTATTGCGGCGCACAACGCGGCAACAGCCTTGTGCCGCGCCCGGCTTCCGTTAACGTCACTTGACAGAATAATATTTGGCATCGCCGATTTTTCCAGCGGCAGCATGACCTTTCAGCATGCCCCATTGATCAAAATTTGCGCGCATTGTGCTGCCGCAAAATTAGCTGCACCGCCAATCCACGTCTCAGCCGCCCAGCATATCGACCAGTGCGCGCCAGAAGCCATCCGGCACGTACAGCAGCAGCGCCG
This sequence comes from Pseudoduganella plicata, assembly GCF_004421005.1. Taxonomy (NCBI): domain Bacteria; kingdom Pseudomonadati; phylum Pseudomonadota; class Betaproteobacteria; order Burkholderiales; family Oxalobacteraceae; genus Pseudoduganella; species Pseudoduganella plicata. The sequence goes on along the minus strand of NZ_CP038026.1, from coordinate 4,311,724 downwards.
TCATCGTCAGGTAGCGGGCGAACTTGCCGATGGCCATATAGCCCACAGTGGGCCAGAACGGCAGCTTCAGCCAGCCGCCCAGCATGCACAGCGGGTCGCCGATGCCGGGCACCCACGACAGCAGCATGGTCTTGGCGCCATGCCGTGCCAGCCAGCCGAACCAGCGGCTCTCGCGCTCCCTGGCAAACGCCGCCTTGGCGTAATAACCCATCCAGTAATCGACGACGCCGCCCAGTGTATTGCCGCAGGTGGCGACAATGATGGCCGGCCAGAACAGTGCTTCATTGGCCTTGACGACGGCGAAGACAGCGGGTTCGGAGCCGAGAGGAACGAGCGTGGCGGAGACGAATGCGATGAGGAAGACCGAAGTCAGTCCTACTGCCGGTGCGGCCAGGAAGGCCAGCAGCCACAGAATGGCGGACTCGATCATGGGGTAACGTCAGTCATCGTATCTGGAAGGCGGGGTCGGGAGTCCATTATAATGAGTCGCACCCAGCACATCCCGCACGAATGAACTGCCCGGCACACCCGCCCGGCCCGTATTCGCTGCCTCTCTCCGGTTACCCGCCGTTGACATGTTGTCTCCCCCAACCGACTTTGAAGACCATGACAATCGACTACCTGAAGAAAATCCTGACCGCGCGCGTCTATGACGTCGCTTCCGAAACGCCGCTGGAGCTGGCGCCTGCCCTGTCGCAGCGCTACCAGAACCGAATTTACTTCAAGCGCGAGGATATTCAGGACGTCTTCTCTTTCAAGGTGCGCGGCGCGTACAACAAGATGGCCCAGCTGTCGGATGCACAGCTCAAGCGTGGCGTCATCACGGCGTCGGCCGGCAACCATGCTCAGGGCGTCGCCCTGTCGGCCGCGAAGCTGAACTGCCGGGCCGTCATCGTCATGCCGACAACCACGCCGACATTGAAGATCGAAGCGGTCAAGGCGCGCGGCAGACACAACGTCGAGATCGTGCTGCACGGCGACTCGTACACGGATGCCTACAACCACGCGCTGACCCTGGAGCAGGAACAGAAGCTGACGTTCGTGCACCCGTTCGACGACCCGGACGTCATCGCCGGCCAGGGCACCATTGCCATGGAGATCCTGCGGCAGCACTCCGGCCCGATCCACGCGATCTTCTGCGCGATCGGCGGCGGCGGCCTGATTTCGGGCGTGGCTGCCTATGTCAAGCAGATCCGGCCGGACATCAAGGTCATCGGCGTGCAGTCGATGGACTCCGACGCGATGGCGCGCAGCCTGAAGGCGGGCGAGCGGATCACCTTGTCCGACGTGGGCCTGTTCTCGGACGGCACGGCCGTGCGCCTCGTCGGCGAAGAGACATTCCGCCTGGCGCAGCAGTACGTGGACGAGATCATCATCGTCGACACCGACGCCATCTGCGCGGCCATCAAGGACGTGTTCACGGACACGCGCTCGATCCTGGAGCCGGCCGGCGCTCTGGCGATTGCCGGCGCCAAGGCGTATATCGAGCGCGCGGAACTGACGAAAAACCCGATCCGGAACGAGACGCTCGTCACCATCGCCTGCGGCGCCAACATGAATTTCGACCGCCTGCGCTTCGTGGCCGAGCGCGCCGAGCTGGGCGAGTTCCGCGAGGCCGTGTTTGCCGTCACGATGGCCGAGCAGCGCGGCAGCTTCAAGCGCTTCTGCTCGCTGATCGGCCCGCGCAACGTGACGGAATTTAACTACCGGATCAGCGACCAGGACCGGGCGCACGTGTTTGTCGGTATCCAGATCGCCGACCGCAACGAATCCGGCGCCGTGGCCCGCCGCTTCGAGGAGCACGACTTTCCCACACTCGACCTGACCCACGACGAACTGGCCAAGGCCCACCTGCGCCACCTCGTCGGCGGCAAGAGCGCGCTGGCCAGGGACGAGCTGCTGTACCGCTTCGAATTCCCCGAACGCCCGGGCGCGCTGATGCGCTTCCTGGACAGCATGGCGCCAAACTGGAACATCTCGCTGTGCCACTACCGCTCGCAGGGCGGCGACGTGGGCCGCATCCTGATCGGGCTGCAGGTGCCGCCGGAAGAAATGGACGAGTTCGCAAACTTCCTCGCCACGCTGGGCTACCGCTACTGGGACGAGACGCAGAACCCCGTCTACAAGCTGTTCCTGTAAGCCAGTAAAAGAAACCGAAAAACCGGAGCCAGGCTCCGGTTACTAAAACCGGTGACAGGCTCCTGTTTCCCGAAAATAGGAGCCTGTCACCGGTTTTGCTTCCCGAGAACCGGAGCCTGGCACTGGTTTTCAGGGCGCTGCGACGGCGCCGCTTTTGCGCTACCATGGCAGGCTTTTCCGCCTGGATGCACGCTGCCATGACCAATTCCGCCGACCAGTCCCCGCTGGGCAAGACTTCCGCCTACCGTACCGATTACGCTCCCGAGCTGCTGTTTCCGATTCCCCGCGTGGGCAAGCGCGACGAGCTTGGCCTGACGGGCACGCTGCCGTTTTTTGGCGTCGACATCTGGAACGCCTATGAACTGTCGTGGCTGAACATGCGCGGCAAGCCGCAAGTTGCCATCGCCCGCATCACCGTGCCGGCCGACTCGCCCAACATCATCGAATCGAAGTCGTTCAAGCTGTACCTGAACTCGTTTAACCAGACCCGCCTGGGTGGCCCCGAGGCGCTGCGCGAACTGCTGCAGCAGGACCTGTCGGCCGCAGCCGGCGCCAATGTCCACGTCGTGCTGACGATGCAGGAGGACTTTGGCAAGCTGCAGATGGGCGAGCTGGACGGCGTGCTGCTGGACCGCCTCGATATCGAAGTCGACAAGTACGCGCCTCAGCCGGAGCTGCTGAAGGCAAGCTTCGACGAGCTGCCCGTCGAGGAGACCCTCGTCTCCCACCTGCTGAAGTCGAACTGCCTCGTCACTGGCCAACCGGACTGGGGCAGCGTGCAGATCACGTATGCCGGTCCGCAGATCGACCAGGAAAGCCTGCTGAAGTACCTGATCGGTTTTCGCGAGCACAACGAATTCCACGAACAATGCGTGGAGCGCATCTTTGTCGACATTCTGCGCCAGTGCCAGCCCCAGCAGTTGACGGTCTATGCGCGCTACACCCGCCGTGGCGGCCTTGACATCAATCCGTGGCGCACCAACTACACCAGTGGCGGCAAACCGTCCAACTTGCGCAACGCACGGCAATAAGCTGTTCCTGATCAAAACTTTTTAACGTGCGCGCGCTCAGCTTGAGCGTGAACGCAGTACGATGGGCAGGGGAAAGCAATAATTGGCCAAAGGCTGAATTGCCGAGCAAAGACGCGGCAAACATGCAGGTTTCGACGTACAAATAGCCATGCAACTGGTCGGTGTAAATTTTATAATTTTGTTGTCAGCTTCTGTTGGCTCCCGGCGATGACGAAGTTGCAAGCCGGGCCGAGCAATTTCAAGTTACACGACGGACAAAGAGGCCTATAATTCTGCTCGCCAGTCCCTTTTGTGCGCCGCACCATACAAGTCGCGTTATGAACAACCTGAGTAGAATCCTGTCGCCTGAGAACGTCCAGCTGGACCTGGAAGTTTCGAGCAAGAAGCGCGCTTTCGAGCAAGCCGGCCTTATTTTCGAGAACAACTGCGGTATCGCGCGGTCCACAGTGTCCGACAATCTGTTTGCGCGCGAGCGCCTCGGATCGACCGGCCTGGGCCATGGCGTTGCCGTGCCGCACGGCCGGATCAAGGGCTCGAAAAGCCTGAAGTCGCCGCTGGCGGCCTTTGTCCGCCTGGCCGAGCCGATCCCGTTCGAATCGCCGGACGGCAAGCCCGTCAACCTGCTGTTCTTCCTGCTGATCCCGGATCACGTTACGCAGCAGCATCTTGAAATCCTGTCGGAAATTGCCGAGATGTTCTCGGACGACAGTTTCCGCGCCGCGCTTAGTACGGATCCCGATCCCCATTCCGTGTATCGCCGCATCATCGATTGGCAACCCAGCCTGCAGGCCGCAGGTTAAACTAAGGGATCGACATTTTCTGCAGGTAACATTATGTTGCAATCTCCTCTGACGATCCAACGGCTGTACGACGATAATCGTGAGACTTTGCAACTGGGATGGTTTGCCGGCTTTCCCGGCGGCGAGCGCCAGATTTCCGGCGACGCCGCGTCGGCCGCCGACCAGGTGGGTCACCTGAACACGATCCACCCGGGCCGTATCCAGGTCTTCGGCCACCAGGAAATCAATTACTATCACCGGCTCAAGGCGCTGACGCGTGCCCACGTCATCGGGGAACTGATCGCGGGCGGACCGCCGGCGCTGATCATCGCGCAAGGGCTGGAAACGCCTCCCGACATTCTCGCCATCTGCGACGAAAAAAACATCCCGCTGTTCTCCACGCCGCTGCCGGCCGCGCAGGTGATCGACTTTCTGCGCGTCTATCTGTCGAAAAAACTGGCGCAACGCATCATCATGCATGGCGTCTTTATGGACGTGCTGGGCGTTGGCGTGCTCATCACCGGCGACTCCGGTCTGGGCAAGAGCGAGCTGGGCCTCGAACTGATTTCACGCAGTCACGGGCTGGTCGCGGATGACGCCGTGGAATTCTCCCGCATCGCCCCGAACATGATCGAAGGCCGCTGCCCGCCCCTGCTGCAAAACCTGCTGGAAGTGCGCGGGCTGGGCCTGCTGGACATCAAGGCAATCTTCGGCGAGACGGCCGTGCGCCGCAAGATGCGCCTGAAGCTGATCGTTCACCTGGTACGCCGCTCCGCACTGGAAGAAGAGGTGGAACGCCTCCCGTTCCAGTTTCCGACCGAAGACGTGCTGGGCCTGCCGATCCGTAAAGTCGTCATCCCCGTCGCCGCCGGCCGGAACATCGCCGTGCTGCTGGAAGCGGCCGTGCGTAACACCATTCTGCAGCTGCGGGGGATCGATACGCTGCAAGAGTTCATGGAACGGCAACGCCAGGCGATGAGCGGCGACTGAAGTCGCCCTCATCGAAGGTTGCAAGGAACGTGCGCTTGCAAGCGCACGCCGCTACGCAGGCGCCGAGCTGGGCTCGACGAATTCCCTGCTTCGCCAACGCCAGGCGATGAGCGGCGACTGAAGTCGCCCTCATCGAAGGTTGCAAGGAACGTGCGCTTGCAAGCGCACGCCGCTACGCAGGCGCCGAGCTGGGCTCGACGAATTCCCTGCTTCGCCGACGCCAGGCGATGAGCGGCGACTGAAGTCCCGCCATTGCAACGCTGGTAAGGAGTACTGCCTTGCAAGGCAGCACCGCTCCACAGGCCCCGAGCGGTGCTCGACGAATTCCCTGCTTCGCCAACGCCAGGCGATGAGCGGCGACTGAAGTCGCCATACGGCACCGCTGAAGAACACATCCGCAGTCCCGACTTAGTGGCGCAACCAGTCAGCCATAACTGCGCAACCGCGCAGCGTACCGCCGCAATGGCTCGCAGGCGGACAGGTCCGCCCTGGCGCACCATGCACGCAGGCCTTCCAGCAACTCCTCGGGCGTCGCAGGCGTGCGCCGCCATAGCGTCGCCAGCTCGCTGCGCAGTTCGTGCACGTGACACAGCACTTCGCTATGATCCAGCAATTGCTGCAGCCGTTGCGATTGCTCGCCGCTCAGATAACCGGGGTCGCGACGGAACAGCCGGCGTGCGCCGCGCCATTGCACGGGATCGAACGCGCGCAGCGTTGCCGTTTCCTGCCGCCAGACCCGCCGCAGCGCGGCGCTCAGCTCGGCCATCACCCGCGCCCGGTTAGCCAGGACCACCGCCAGCGTGCACATGTCGGCTTCGGTCTTGCCCGGCCGGCACCGTGGCCGCTGCGGCAGTTGCCGCACCTCGGCCAGCCCGCAGGCACGCAGCAGCGAGATATACAGCCAGCCTGCGTCGAACTCGTACCAGCGCGCCGACATCTTGGCCGAACTGGCAAACGCATGGTGATTGTTGTGCAGTTCCTCGCCGCCGATCAGCAGGCCCAGCGGCAGCAGATTCGTTGCCGCCTCCGGGCAGTCGAAGTTGCGATAGCCCCAGTAATGGCCCGCGCCATTGATGACGCCGGCCGCCAGCACGGGTATCCACAGCATCTGCACGGCCCAGACAGTGGCGCCGATCACGCCGAACAGCAGCAGGTCCAGCACAAGCAGCGCGCCCACGCCCTGCCATGCGAAACGGCTGTATAACCTGCGTTCGATCCAGTCGTCCGGCGTTCCCGCGCCGTAACGGTCCAGCATCCCCGCATCCGCGGCGGCTGTACGGTATAACTCCGCACCTTGCCACAGCACCTTGCGGATACCGAGTACGACCGGGCTGTGCGGATCGAGCGGCCCTTCACAGTGCGCGTGATGGGCCCGGTGAATGGCCACCCATTCGCGCGTGACCATGCCGGTCGTAAACCACAACCAGAAGCGCAAACAATGACTGATCGCGGGATGCAATGTGACACAACGGTGCGCCTGCGAACGGTGCAGATAGACAGTGACACCGATAATGGTGATGTGCGTCGTCACGAGCGTATACAGCACGATCGTCCACGCCGCCGCATGCGCAAGTCCATTGGTGAGAGATTCCATGAGGAACTTCCTGACCACCAGCCGAGCGCGGCGCGATCCGCATGGCGATTTTCACAGTCTACGCCTGCCGGCCGGCCGGAGCCAACGATTTGTCAGTCGCGCGGACGCATCGCGGCGGCGAATTATTATTTTGCATACTGGCGTCCGTGTTACGCTGATCACAGAGACCGAGGACCGACATACACATGAAAGTCGAGAATATACGCCAACGAATGGACCCACCCGGCCCGGGTCTGGGCCGCACCTTGGCAGCGCCCGGTTCCCTTCACCCCCTTGCGGCGGTAACGCGTTGAATCCCGCCGACGACACGCCCCTTTCCACCGCCATGGCAAGCTACCAGTGGTTCGTGCTGGTAGGCTGCCTGATGCTCGCGCGCGGCCTGTGGGGCACCCCCATCGCCCGCCTGCCGTTCACCTCCGCCATCATTTACCTGGGCATCGGCATGCTGCTGGGCCCCATGGGCCTGCATTTCTTTTCGTTCGACGTGTTCGCCGCCGCGCCGCTGCTGGAGGTGCTGACCGAGGTTGCCGTGCTGATCTCGCTGTTCTCGGCGGGGATCAAGATGCCCGTGCCTTTCAGCCTGCGCCGCTGGGGGCCGCCGATCCGGCTGGCGTGGACGGCAATGGCCCTGTCGGTCGGGCTGATTACCCTGTTCTGCTACACGGTGCTGGACCTGCCGCTGGGCGCCGGCGTGCTGCTCGGCGCACTGCTGGCGCCCACCGATCCGGTGCTGGCGTCCGACGTGCAACTGCGCCACGCGGGCGATGACGACCCGCTGCGGTTTACTCTGGGCTGCGAAGCCGGGATGAACGATGGCAGCGCCTTTCCCTTCGTCATGCTGGGCCTTGGCCTGCTTGGCCTGCATGACCTAGGCGAAAACGGCCTGCGCTGGCTGGGCGTGGAACTCATCTGGGGCACGCTGGGCGCCATCCTCATTGGCGGCGCCTGCGGCATGGCGCTGGCGCGCGTCAATTTCTGGCTGCGCGCCAGCCGGCCGGGCCATGAAGTGCTGGACGACCTGATGGGCCTGGGCCTGATCGCCGTCGTCTATGGCCTCGGCCTGGCCGCGCACGTGTGGGGCTTCCTGGCGGTGTTCGTTGCCGGCGTGGCGCTGCGCCAGGCGGAACAGCAGCTGGCGCGCCGCGCCGCGGTGGCCGTGGGACCCGACGCGCCCCCCTCCGTCAGCGATGGCTCGCTGCTGTTTAAGGAACACATGGAGCGCCTGTCCGAGCTGACCCTGGTGCTGCTGCTGGGCGGTGCCGTCACCACGCTGCTGTTCGACTGGCGCAGCTGGGCGGCCGCGCTGTTCCTGTTCTTCGTGGCCCGTCCCGCCAGCGTGCTGGTGGCCCTGGTGGGCAGCCGGACCAGTCCGCGCATGCGCGTCATCGCCGCCTGGTTCGGCGTGCGCGGGATCGGCTCGCTTTACTACCTGATGTACGCAATCAACCACGGGCTGCCGCAGCCGCTGGCGCAGCAGCTCGTCAACCTGACATTGGCCGTCATCGTGCTGTCGATCCTTGTTCACGGCACCAGTGTGACGCCCCTGCTGGACCGCTTCTGGCGCAAGTGACCTTCGGCTTCCTCATCCACGGAGAACGAGCATGACAAGACAGGCCTATCGGGGCCACCTCATCGAAGTCGCCGCCACATCCGGCCCGCAAGGTTACGGTTACGAGGCGACGATTGCGGACGAGGCGACCGAAATCCACCGCCACCGCCTCGTGCAGCCGCCAGGCACGTTCGACAGCCGCGAGATGGCACACGATCACGCGTTCGCCAGCGCCCGCGCGTGGATCGACGGCTCGCCGCTGCACTGGCCGTTCGCACCGCCGCATGCCTGACACCGGCAAGGCACTGGAGCACGATGGCCGTACGATTTCGGGTATCATGCGCGCATGCGTATCGTCCTCATTACCGGAATATCCGGCTCGGGCAAATCGGTTGCCCTGAACGTTCTCGAAGACACCGGCTACTATTGCGTAGACAACCTGCCGCCTGCGCTGCTTGCCAGTCTCGTGGGCACGCTGTGCGAAGAAGGCACGCAGGCGCTGGCTGTCGCTGTCGATGCGCGCAGCGCCGCGTCGCTGGCCACGCTGCCGGGCGATATCCGCAAACTCAAGGATCTGGGACACGACGTGAAGGTGATGTTCCTGACGGCGAACACGCACTCGCTGGTGGCGCGCTTTTCCGAAACGCGGCGCAGCCATCCGCTGTCGCACGAACTTCACCCGGGTCAGAACCCCGCCGCCCGTCGCACGCTGATCGAATGCATCCAGGAGGAGCGCGAGCGCCTCTCGGCCATCGAGCAGCTGGGACACGTGATCGACACGTCCGAACTCTCGGCCAACAAGCTGCGCGGCTGGATCAAGGATCTGGTCGAAAGCGAGAACGCGCCACTGACGCTGTTCTTCGAATCGTTCGCCTTCAAGGTTGGCGTGCCGCAGGACGCGGACTACGTGTTCGACGTGCGGGCGATTCCGAACCCGTATTACGATCTGACCTTGCGGCCGCTGAACGGCCGCGATGCGCCTGTGATTGCCTTCCTCGATGCGCAACCGAGCGCGGAAGAGATGTTCCGCGACATCCGCGCGTTCATCGAGAAGTGGCTGCCGTCGTTCAAGAAGGACAACCGCAGCTACCTGACCGTGGCCATCGGCTGCACAGGCGGCCAGCACCGCTCGGTGTACATGGCCGAACGGCTGGCGCAGTATTTCAACGGCGCCGAACGCGTCGTGCTGCGGCACCGCGAGCAGGCCTGATAACGAGAACATGGCACTGGCCAGGTTTTTTTTAGTCCTCACTCGCCGCGCGGCGGCAGCGAACGCGCGGTAACGGCACGCCGCGGATTGCGCCGTCCGGCGCCCGTGCTGGCCGGGCGCAGGTACGGCGCCAGATTTTGCGCGATGCCGGCAAGTTCGGCCTCGGAAAGGGGCAGCTGGCGAAACGCAGCCCAGCCTTCCCGCGGCCGCAGGTTTCGGCCCGATGCCGCGTCCGAGCCATACAGGATGCGGTCGATGCCGATCTGGCGGATGCGTTGCACCAGGTTGGCCGCGTCATGCGGCTTCATGCCGGGCCGCGCCAGCGACGCCACATCGAAATACAGCCGGCGCGTGCGGCGGTCGTGTCGGGCCACCGCTTCGGCCAGCACCGACAATGCGTCGTCCGCCGGCGGGTCGTCGTAGCCCGGACCGCTGCCGGCCATGTGCGCCACCTGCACGACCACGTCCGGCGCGGCGGGCAGCAGCTCGTCCAGGAACACACGCGCCTGCACCGCGCCAAAGGGCCGGTGCTTCGACAATGAGGCTCGCAGGTGGACGACAATGGCCATGCCGTTCCGGTTCGCCGCCGCAAAGACTTCCTTCAGCCGCTGCGCATGCTCGGGCAGTTCGAGTTGCACGTCGGAGTTACCGAAGTGCAGTTTCAGGCCATGCCGCAGATGCGGTGCGGCCGCGCAGCGCGCGATTTCCTCCAGCGCGTAATCCTTCAGCGGGTTGACGCTGCCGAACGCGCGCAGGCGGTCCGGGAACTGTGCGGCCTGCGCGCCATTCCAGTCGTTTTCGGCGCGCACCTTGGTGTATTCGTCATCGATCTTGCGCACCGGGCTGCCGTACACATAGCCTGCCGACAGCAGCACGGCGCGACGGATGCCGGCGCTGTCGAGCAGCGGCACCAGGTCGTTCGCACCGATCACGGGCGGGCCGCCGCCGGAGCCGGTGTCGAGCAGCCGCGCCATCGCGGGGCTGAACAGGTGCTGATGGTGGTCGGCCGCCGGGGCGGGCGTCTCGCTCGCCCATGCCGGCAGCGGCACGGCGGCAGCACAGAGGCATTTCAGCAAATCGCGGCGCTGCATGATCACCTCGTCAGTTAAAGATGGCGCAGCGGATGCGCATGGTCCGGCCAGGCCGGTTCGAACAATTGCGCGACCATGGCATCCGTCACGTCGGCCAGCGCGGGCGGGTTCCAGCGCGGCGCGTTGTCCTTGTCGATGACGAGCGCGCGCACGCCCTCCAGCACTTCGCCGTGCTCGAACGTGCGCCGCACCACGGTGCGCTCCATGCGCAGGCAGTCCGCCACGCCGAGGCGCGCGCCCCGTTTGAGCAGTTCCAGCGTCACGCACATCATCAGCGGCGAGCGCTGTTCCATCGCCCCCAATGCCTGTCGTGCGAACGGGTCGTCATCGTCTCGCAGCGATGCCATGATGTCCGGCACCGAAGCGTGGCCGAAATGGCGCTCGATCAGGGCACGGTGCGCCAGCAATGGACTGTCGCCAGCGCCGGCGCGCAACGGCCGGGCAAAGGTTGCCACCGCTTCGCGCAGGCCGCCGCCGGACGTGGAGCCGATCAGGTCGGACAGCGCGGCCAGCTCGGTGTCGGGCACGTAGTGGTCGGCCAGGCCGACATACAGCGCGTCGGCCGCGCCGATCGTCAGGCCCGTCAGACCGAGATAGACACCCAGGCTGCCGGGCGCGCGCGACAGGAAATGGCTGCCGCCCACATCGGGGAACAGACCGATGTTCACCTCGGGCATCGCCATCTTCGTCCGGTTCGTTACGATGCGCACCGCGCAGCGGGGGCCGCCCTGGGCGATGCCCATGCCGCCGCCCATGACGACGCCGTCCATCAGCGCGATATAGGGTTTCGGGTAGCAGTGGATCAGGTGATTGAGCGCGTATTCTTCCGTGAAAAAATCCTCCAGCAGTGCGCTGCCGCCTTGGGGCGTGGCGCGGCCGGCGTCATGGAAGAAGCGGATATCGCCCCCGGCGCACAGGGCCTTCTCGCTGGTGCTGCGGACAACGACGGCGGCGACGTCATGGTCGTCGCGCCATGCCAGCAAGGCCGCCGTCATCGCCCGCACCATGTCCAGCGACAGCGAATTCAACGCCCGGGGCGATCGAGCGTGATGAAACCGGTACCGTTACCGACGCGGATGTGGACGTGTTCGCTCATGGCAGCAGGAATAGTCAGAGATGCCCCATTCTAGCGCGGCAGACGACAAATATTGCGTTGAAAGCGGGAAGCGGAACGGTGGGGGATTGCGCCCTGATGGATGGCGAGAAAAAACAACGGCTCAGCTTGTGTCGATGTCAGGGCGTGACCCTAGGGGGTCGACACGAACGCGGCAGTGGATGGCGGAGTTGTTGCGCGACCCTGAATGCAGAAGGGCGCTTTCGCGCCCTTTTTCTCTGGAATTACACAGCTGCGTTACGCAGCGGGGATATCGCTTTCGGCCAGGTGCTTGATGGAATCATGATTGTGATTCTGCACTTTGTCCTTGTATTTCATGACCGAGCGGTCCAGCTTATCGATCAGCGTATCGATGGCCGCGTACAGGTCCTGTGCCACGCTTTCCACAAATATGGTCTTGCCCGACATGCGCAGGTTGATCTCTGCTTTCTGGCGCTTCTCTTTCTCGGTGAGGTTATCTACAGTCAGGATGACAGAAACGTCGATCACTTGATCGAAATGTCGTTTCACGCGCTCCAGCTTGTTCTGCACGTATTCGCGGATGGCTGGGGTTACGTCGATATGATGTCCACTGATGGTGAGATTCATACACACTCCTAAAGATGATGTCGCTCTAAGGTTCGTGCGTTGCCCGCCGTGGTAAAAAGCCGGCGGCGCAGAGGAACCCATGCACTACAAGGACTTGCGGAGGCTGACGGGAGGGATTTTCAAGGCTTCGCGATACTTGGCAACAGTGCGTCGCGCAATCACCATGCCCTGTTCTCCCAGCATGTCCGCAATCTTACTGTCGGATAAAGGGTTCTTCGGGTCTTCGGCTCCTGTGAATTGCACGATCAGCGCACGGATCGCAGTCGAGGAAGCTTCCCCACCCGCTTCGGTTGCGACGTGGCTGCCAAAAAAATACTTCAACTCAAACATGCCATGGGGAGTGAGCATATATTTCTGAGTTGTCACCCGAGAGATCGTACTCTCGTGTAGCCCCAGTGTATCAGCTATTTCACGCAACACAAGGGGTCGCATGGCCACCGCGCCATGCGAGAAAAAGTTCTTCTGCCGCTCGACGATGGCCTGTGCGACGCGCAGGATCGTGTCGAAGCGCTGGCGCATATTCTTGATCAGCCACTTCGCTTCCTGCAGCTGCGCGCCCATCTGGCTTTCGCCCTTGCCCTGTTTGAGCAGGCTGGCATACAGCGCGTTCACGCGCAGGCGCGGCATCACGTCGTTGTTCAGCGTGACCACCCAGCCGTTGCGGCCCTTCTTCACAATCACATCCGGTACGACATAGTCTGACACGTCGGACGCATACGCGGCGCCCGGATGGGGGTTGCACTGGCGAATGACGGCCTGTGCTTCGCGCAGGTCTTCGTCGTCGCAATCGAGCGCCTTCTTGAGCTTGTTGAAGTCGCGCTGGGCAAACCAGGCCAGGTGTTTCTCGACAATGCACAGCGCCATCCGGCGCGTCACCAGCGGCACGCCCGGCATCTTGCGGATCTGCAGCGCCAGGCATTCGGACGCGCTGCGGGCGCCGACGCCCACCGGATCGAAGCTCTGCAGCAGCGCCAGCGCCGTGCGCAGCTCTTCCATTTCCACTTCCAGCTCTTCGGGCAGGCGGCCGTGGATCTCGTCCAGGCTCTCTTCCAGGTAGCCGTTTTCGTCCAGCGCGTCGATGATCAGCTCGACAAGCGCCCGGTCGCGCGGCTGTTGCACCGTCACCCGCATCTGCTCCATCAGGTGTTCGCGCAGCGAACAATGGCTCGCTTCCAGTTGCGGCCGCGCGTCGTCGTCGTCCGGCGCCTTGCCGCGGCCCGCGTCGGTCCAGTCGGTATCGCCTTCCGGGCCGCGGTCCGCGTCGGCGCCGTCATACGGTTCTGCCTCTGCGGGGGCCGCCGCGTCGGTTTGCTGGGGCGGGCCTTCGGCCGGTGCCTCGGGCGCGCTCTGCTGGCCGATGGCGCCATCGGCCAGCAGCCGCAGCGAACGGTCGAGCGGATCGTCGAGCCGTTCCAGCAGCGGGTTATCCGTCAGCAGCTGTTCCAGTTCCTGGTGCAGTTCCAGCGTGGACAACTGCAGCAGCCGGATGGACTGCTGCAGCTGTGGTGTCAGCGCCAGGTGCTGCGACGTTCGCAGTTGCAGAGACTGTTTCATGTGCGGTCACATACGGAAGTGTTCACCAAGATACACGCGCCGCACGGATTCGTCGGCAATGATATCGTCCGGCCGGCCCGACGCCAGGACGCTGCCCTGATTGATGATGTACGCCCGGTCGCAGATGCCCAGCGTCTCCCGTACATTGTGGTCCGTGATGAGCACGCCGATACTGCGCTCCTTCAGGAAACGCACGATCCGCTGGATCTCGATCACGGCGATCGGATCGACGCCGGCAAACGGTTCGTCCAGCAACACGAAGCGCGGATTGGTTGCCAGGGCGCGCGCGATCTCGACGCGACGGCGCTCGCCGCCCGACAGCGACAGCGCCGTGTTCTCGCGCAGCTTCTCGATCTGCAGGTCGGCCAGCAGGTTGTTCAGGCGCTCGTCGATCTGCGCCTTTGTCAGGGCCTTGCCGTCGACCTTCTGGATTTCCAGGACGGCGCGGATATTTTCCTCCACCGTCAGCTTGCGGAACACCGACGCTTCCTGCGGCAGGTAGGACAGCCCCAGGTTGGCGCGCTTGTGGATCGGCAGGCTGGAGATGTCGGTGCCGCTGATGTCGATGGTGCCCGCGTCGGACGCGACCAGGCCGACGATCATGTAGAACGACGTCGTCTTGCCCGCGCCGTTCGGCCCCAGCAGGCCCACCACTTCGCCGCAGGCTACCTGCAGCGACACGTCGTGCACCACCTGGCGCTTGCCGTAGCTCTTTTGCAGGCCGCGCACGATCAGCGTGCTGCCGCAGTTTTCCGGGGTCACGTCCGCCATTATTTCCCCGCGGCCGGTGTCGAGGCCGGAGCCGGCTCCGTGCGTTTCGGCTGGATCACCATCGTGCCACGGCCCGCGCCGGGCTTGTTGGTGCCGGCGTCCGTATTGCGCACGCTGAAGTATTCCTTGCGGCTGTCATAGGAGATGAACTCGCCTTCGACTTCGTCGCTCGGCTTCTTGCCTTCCAGCCGGCGGATCTTCGCCTTCGAATACAGCTTCACCAGCTCGGCCTTCTCGTCGTATTCCATCCGTTCGGCTTCGCCTTCCATCCACTGGTCGCCTTCGCCGTCGCGCTTCTGGCGGAAGGAGACCTTGCGCGCGCCGCCCGTCAGCGTGGCAAGCTGGTAGCCGTCCGGCGTGTAGGTGACGACGGCCTTGTCGGCCTTCATCGACAGCGTGCCGCGGGTCAGCGTGACGTCGCCCGTGAACGTGTACACCTGCTTGACGTCGTCGGCATCGAGCGTGCCGTAGTTGATCACCGTCTTCTGGTACGAGTCGGCCTTTTCGGCGACGGCATGTCCTGCCAGTCCCGCCATCCCCGCCAGCAGTGCCGCCGTCAGTATGAGTTTCTTCATTGATTGAATCCTATTTGGTCTGTTGCCCGCGCGGTGGATACACGATGGTGCCGCGACCGGTCAATTGCAACTGCCGCGTGGCGTTGTTGGCGCGCATGGCCGTGCCGGTGGCGGTGGCGTTCCCCAGCTGCAGGCGCACGGGCTGGTTCGTTTCCATCCGGTCCTCCTCGGGGAAAATCGTCAGCGACTGCGTGGCCAGATGCATTTCCTGCGAGTTGGCCGACGCGGCGCGGTCGATGCGCACGTTCTCCATCAGCGTCACGCGCGTGTTGTCCTGGTCCACGCGCGCGCGCTCGGCATGGATGTCCATCGGCTCGCGCTCGCCCGACAGGCTGCGCACGACGGGCTTGACGATGTCCGACGAATCGTCCACCGGCCGGTGCGTCAGCTTGTCGCCCGAGATGATGTAGCTGGGCTGCCCCGTCTTTGTCATCCGCACGAACGAAAAATTTTCGACGATGTAATCGGGCTCGTTGACCTTGAGGCCGCCCTGCAGCTCGTCGCCGCCGCGGTTCATCATCTCGACCAGCCAGAAACTGCCGAACGCACCGAACAGGCCGAGCACGAGGCCGACGGACAGGCGGTAGCGGTGGGCGGTCCTTTGATTGCGCATCGTGACTCCTAGATCAGGAACTGGGCCATGGTCTTGTCATAAAGCCCCTGCGCGCGCAGCACGAACTCGCATACTTCGCGCACGGCGCCGCGGCCGCCATGATTGGCCGCGATGTAATGGGCGCGCGCCAGCACTTCCTGGCGCCCGTTCGGCACGGCCACGGCAAAGCCCACGCGCGACAGGATCGGCAGGTCGACGACATCGTCGCCGATGAAGCCCACCTGGTCGGCCGTCAGGCCCAGTTGCGCCAGCAGCGCGTTGAACGGTGTCAGCTTGTCGTGGCCGCCCTGGTGCACGTGATCGATGCCAAGGTCCCTCGCCCGCGCCGTCACTTGCGGCGAACGGCGTGCACTGATGATGGCCGTCTGGATGCCCGCTTCCTGCAGCAGCTTGATGCCCAGGCCATCCTGCACGTTGAACGTCTTGAACGCTTCGCCATCTGCGCCGTAATGCAGGCTGCCGTCGGTCAGCACGCCGTCCACGTCGAAAATCATCAGGCGGACACCGGCCGCCCGTTGCACGTTCTGCATGTCGATCGGCCGCTTCATGAGATCGTCCGCCATCAGATCACCTTCGCCCGCGTCAGGTCGTGGATGTGCAGCGCGCCGGCCAGCCGGCCGTCGTCGTCGACGACCAGCATCTGGTTGATGCGGTACTGTTCCATGATGGCGACGGCATCGACGGCCAGCTTGTCCGGCCCGATCGTGCGCGGATTGGCATGCATCACATCCTTGATGATCACCTTGCTGAAGTCCTGCACCTTGTCGATCATCCGGCGCAAATCGCCGTCGGTAAACACGCCCACCGGACGGTAGTCTGCATCCACCACGGCCGTCATGCCCATCCCCTTCTGCGTGATCTGCATCAGCGCCTCGGGAAGTGCCGTTTCGGTTGTCACGGCGGGAATCGCGTCACCGCTGCGCATCACATCGCGCACGTGGGTCAGCAGGCGCCGGCCCAGCGCGCCGCCAGGGTGCGAGCGGGCGAAGTCTTCTTCCTTGAAGCCGCGCAGGTCCAGCAACGCGACGGCAATCGCATCGCCCAGCGCCAGCGTGACGGTCGTCGATGCCGTGGGCGCCAGGTTCATCGGGCATGCTTCCTTGGCGACCGACACGTCCAGATGCACGTCCGCCAGCTTCGCCAGGCTCGATTCCGGCTTGCCCGTCATCGAAATGACCGAGCCACCCATGCGCTTGACCACCGGCAGGATCGCCATCAGCTCCGCGCTTTCGCCGGAATACGAGATGGCGATGAACGCGTCGTCCGGCGTGACCATGCCCAGGTCGCCGTGCGCCGCTTCGGCAGGATGCACGAACAGGGCCGGCGTGCCGGTCGACGCCAGCGTGGCGGCGATCTTGCGGCCGATATGGCCGGATTTGCCGATGCCGGACACGACAACGCGGCCCTTGCAGTTCAGCAGCAGCGACACGGCTTGCCCCACACTTACGTCTGTTGCCAGACGGTCATGCAGGGCGATCAGCGCGTCCGCCTCGATTTGCAGGGCCTCGCGCGCCAGTTCCAGGGCGCGGCTTGCGGTTGTTGCATCAAAAGCTTTCAGCATTGTTTTTTCATGGGTTACACTCATGCCGAAAGTATAGCCGAATTGGGAAAGCAAAAAACTTGCCAGATGTTACAAAAAACATCCGCGCGCGTGCCGGACAGCCTGCCGCAGCCGCCTGACGATGTTCTCCCCTCTTGAACTGACCCTCCTGTTGCTGGGCAGCGCGGTACTCGGCGTCGTTGCCTTCCGCATGCTCCACCTGCCGCCCATGCTGGGCTACCTGGCCGTCGGCATCGTGATCGGCCCGCACGCGCTGGGGCTGGCCGAAGAAAGCCACGCCACCGCGTCGCTGGCCGAATTCGGCGTCGTCTTCCTAATGTTCTCCATCGGCCTCGAGTTCTCCCTGCCCAAGCTGAAGGCCATGAAGGGCGTCGTCTTCGGCCTCGGGATGGCGCAGGTGGTGCTGACGATCGTCTCGACCGTCGTTTTCGGCTGGGTCCTCGCATACACGCTGCCGCCCGCGATCGACGTCAGCTGGCAAGCCGCATTCGCGCTGGGCGGCGCGCTGGCGATGTCGTCCACCGCCATCGTCGTCAAGATGCTGACGGAGCGGCTGGAACTGGAATCGGAGCATGGCCGCAAGATCGTCGGCATCCTGCTGTTCCAGGACCTGGCCGTGGTGCCGCTGCTGATCCTGATCCCGGCGCTGGCGCGCAATCCCGACAACCTGGGCGCGACGCTGGGCTGGGCCGCGCTGAAGGCCGTCCTGGTGCTGGTGCTGCTGCTGTTTTTCGGCCAGAAGCTGATGCGCGGCTGGTTTACGATCGTCGTCAAGCGCCGCTCGCAGGAGCTGTTCATGCTGAACCTCCTCCTGATCACGCTGGGCGCCGCGTGGATCACCGAACTGGCCGGCCTGTCGCTGGCGCTGGGCGCCTTTGTGGCCGGCATGCTGATCTCGGAAACCGAGTACAAGCATCAGGTGGAAGAAGACATCAAGCCGTTCCGCGACGTGCTGCTGGGGCTTTTCTTCATCACCGTCGGCATGCTGCTCAATGTGCGGATCGTGTACGAGAACTGGTGGCTCGTGCTAGTGCTGCTGATCCTGCCGGTACTGATGAAGTTCGCGCTGATCGCCGGCCTGGCCAAGGCGTTCGGCGCCTCGGACGGCGTGGCAATGCGCACGGGCCTGGCCCTGGCGCAGGCCGGCGAATTCGGCTTCGTGCTGTTGAATGTAGCGGGCGGCATGGAGCTGGTCGACCCGTTCGTCATCCAGGTCGTGCTGGCGTCGATGGTGCTGTCGATGCTGGCCGCGCCGTTCCTGATCGAGCAGTCGGACCGGCTGGTGCTGAAATTCTCCAGCAACGAGTGGATGATGCAGTCGCTGAACCTGACCAAGATCGCGGCGCGCACGATGTCGACACAGAAGCACGTCATCGTGGCCGGCTTCGGCCGCAGCGGGCAAAGCCTGGCCACCCTGCTGCAGGAAGAATCGATCGAGTACCACGCACTGGATCTTGACCCGACCCGCGTGCAGGACGCGCAATCGGCCGGCGCCAACGTGTCGTACGGCGACGCCGCCAGGCGCGAAAGCCTGATCGCCGCCGGCATCTATCGCGCCAGCGCGCTCGTTATCACCTATGCCAACACGACATCGGCCCTGAAGGTGCTGCACCTGGTGCACGAGCTGGCACCGACCTTGCCCGTCATCGTGCGCAGCCACGACGACGCCGACCTCGATCGCCTGAAGGCCGCGGGCGCGGCGGAAGTGGTGCCGGAGCTGATCGAGGGCAGCCTGATGCTCGCGTCGCACGCCCTCGTCATGCTGGGCGTGCCGCTGCGCCGCGTGGTGCACCGCGTGCAGGCGGCGCGCGAGGAGCGCTATGCCTCGCTGCGCGGCTACTTCCACGGCATCAGCGACGTCGGCGACGATGCGGAGATGGTGCGGCTGCACACCGTCACGCTGACCGACAATGCGGGCGGCATCGGCAAGGCGCTGGCCGACATCGACGTGGCCGGCGCAGGCGCCGAGGTGACGACGATCCGACGCGGCAAGCAGCGCCTCGAGATCGGCTCCGATACGATCCTGGCGGCCGGCGACGTGATCGTGCTGCGCGGCGGCGCACAGGCCGTGGCGCGCGCCGAGGCGTTGCTGCTGGAATAAGCGCTACGCGCTCTGCCCGGCTTCGTCCTTCCCGACGCTGGCGTACTGCGCTTCTTCACCGTCGTGCCGTGGCTCGTTGCGGGCGTAGCGGTATTTCTCGTCGCCGCCCAGGTAGATCACGCGCGGGTCCGACGGCAGCGTCGCATCCTTGGCGAAGCCGCTCAGCGAGTCATGCACATAGTGTTCGAAGAACGCGATGATCTTCTCGTCCTTCAGGCCGCGGTTGTGGATGTATTCGTCTTCGTAGGCTTTGACGAGCGCCTTGTAGTGCGGCCGCAGCTCGCGGCGCCGCTGCGCATCCGGCGCGCCACCGAACATGCCGCGGGCCGAATAGACATCGCGGATCGCGCGGGCGTCTTCGAGCAGCTGTTTGTCGTACATGGCGATGGCGTCGTTGAGCGGGGACATGTCGGGTAGTGCATCGCGCCTGGCTTTCATCCTCAGCAGCTCGTCGCGCGTGACGGCGCGCCGGTCGGCCGCTTCGTCGATGGCTGCGCGATATGGCGCCATGTCCAGTTTCGGGTTGGCGTAGTTGGACTGCACGTAGGCCTGGCTGCGTGCCAGTGCCTGGCTGTGGGCCCGCGCGGCCTCGTTATCGATCGCTTCCAGCCGCTCGATTTCGGCGTTCAGTGCTTTGCGTTCCGAGGTGTACCGCCGATCCACGTCGCTGATTCGATTCGCCTCCGCCCGATCACCTCCAGCCTTCCGGCGGATGGATGCAAAGCGCCAGGCATAATAGAGGCGCATGCTGGCGTTCATGTTTTCCCCCAAGATGCCAGAGCCGGGCAGCTTTTGCGTGTAGTAGTTAAAGCAGTCATTCAACGTTGGGCTTAGCTCGAAGTCCTGTTGGCTCCCCAACGACCATGCTGTCTTCGGTGCCAACGGCACGCCTGCTGCGATTGCAGCCTCGTACATGTGATGCAAAGGGATCTGGCTCAACTTTTCATTAGCCTTCAGCGACTTGCCACCCTCCCCCGGCCGATAGCCTCCGCCCACATCCGAGTGCGCGCCGGGATACACACGCTCATGGAATTGATTCACCACTTCGATGCGGCCGTTGGTTGCCACCCAAATGCTGTCAACCGGGAACGAGTTCCGAATCTCGTGTGCTGCGACGAAATGCCGCACTTCCTCGACCCCATGGGCGATGGCCTGCTCGCCGCCCCAGGATTGGTGGCCATCGGCGTAGCCTGGAGCCGGATCGGCCCCAGGGAGCCCGCTTGGTGCAAAGGCTGACGTAAATATTGCCGCCTCCCTGCCCATTAACACTGAACGATTCAATATGCCGATTGGTATAGTTGTAGCCTGTGATCGAGAGCATTACCGGTTCGTTACTCCTTTGCGCAGTGCTGTTTGCATTGTCCGCCGCGGCAGGGTTGTTTGGCGTACAGCCGGCCATACTCGGCACAATCCATGCCACCGCAAGGCACAAGGCCGTAGTTCTTGTATGCCGTGTACAGGCCCATATTGTTGAGCCAGTTTCGGTATAACTCACTTCAGAGTGCATCCCTGCTCCTTTATTACTGCGTCATTTCACCTGCGTGTTCGGCTGTGCGTCCGCGATGGGATCGTTCGTTACCACAGGCTCGACTTCGACCTCGGGCCGGAACGAGAACGAATGCAATGTATCGAACACGTCACCGGAGACTTGCCGTCCACGCTGAATGAGCCGATATTGCGGTTCGTGTAGTTGTAGCCCGTGATAGCAAGCATGACCGGCTCGGTACCACTAGCCGCCGTGCCGGCAGCCTTATCCAGCGCTGCAGGTCTGCGGCATGCAACCAGCCAGGCCGGGCAGCGCGCGCGCAAGCCAGCGTCAGTGAGGTCGTCATTTTTGCTGAACTTTTGTATGCATCTGGTTTCCTGTTCCGGTTACTGCGCCAGAGCTGCGCCGAAATCGAGTTCGCCACGCTGCACCTGCGCCAGCAGCGGGCGCCATTTGGGCGTGCCGGCAAACTCCTCGCCCTCGAGCAGCGCGGCGGCGCAGTACAACGCGAGGTCGCGGGTCGAGCGCAGGCCCAGCGCGTTGGCGGCAGCGATATGGCGCTGCAGGAAGCCGACGCGCCGCGGCAGCGGCACGTCGCGCCACGGTTCCGGCACCATCGTCTGCAACTGCTCGGCCACCTGGTCCGGCTCGCTGGCTGCCAGCAGCGCGAATTCCTGCGCCGCCGTCAGCCGCAGCGGCGCCACGTGCCTGTCCGGCCCATCGCAGCGGGCCGGCTGTGCCACCAATGCGCCGCGCCGGTCGAAATACCACCATCCGCCGGCAACGTCCAGGAACGCCTCGCGCTGCGCCGGCTCGATCGCACGCATCAGGGCCTCGAAGACGCGCGGGTCGAAAAAGCGCAGCATCACGTTCATGTCTTCGGACAGCGTGGCGTCCAGCCGGCGCGCCAGCCGTGCCGCGACATCGTCGATCGCCAGGGGCGACGCCAGCATCAGCAGCGATGACGTGTACGTGCCGTGCGCGGCGATCCAGTCCACAGTTGCCGGTGACGGCCTGCCCACGCATCGGTCAGCGAAAACAGCAGCGGCGCCACGGCCAGCGCATTCTCCTCGCGCGAGCCTTCGAACAGGCTGCGCCACGCGACAGACGAACGTGACAGCCGCGCGTGCAGCCCCGGCATGCCGCCATGGTCGGCCAGGCCGTACACCGCACAATGCGGATACTCCCGCAGGGCGGTGGCCGCAAACCCGGCAAGGTCGAAATAGTCGTCCACGCCTACCTCATCGCAAATGGCGAGCCGGCCGCGCGCGCCTTGAGCAGGCACTCGACGCAGATCGATTGCGGCAGCACCGGCAACGCAACGGCTGCCTGTTCCGGCCCCGTAAAACTTTTCTTGCCGGCGTGGATGGCGATCTTGCCCGGACACTGCACGGTGATGTTGCCGCCCTCGATCGTGATGTTGGCGCCGCCCACCGTGGACAGGCTGATGCGCTTGTGCGCGGCCCATTCCGAGAACGATGACGCGCTGATCACCTGCACGTCGTCGCGCGCCTGCACGGACAGGGTGTCGCCCTGCGCCTGGACGTCGATGGCGCCCTGCGCGGCGATGGCCTGCAGCCCGATGCCGCCGGCGTCGGGCGCCACCGCACCGCCAAGTACGCCCAGCGCCTGGCCGGCATGCACGCGCAGGCCGGCACCGCCAACGAACTGGCTGTCAGCACCGCTCATCAACGCCACGGTATCGCCCGAAGACAGCTGCATCGCCTGCGCGGCCGTCACGGCCAGTCCGGCCCTCGCACTGACGGCGATGACCGGATCGACCGGATGCGGTACTTTGCCGTCGTCCGGCGCGGTGCTGCGCGCGCCCGCATCGGCGCGCGCAGCATCCAGGCCGCTCGCGCCGACCATGCCGGAAACGGCCGTCAGCATGCCGGCTAGCGGCGCTTCGGCGTCGGACCTGGCGCTGCCGCCTGGCCTGGCCGAACCGACGTAGCTCGCCAGGGCCACCGTCCGATGCGTCGTTGCCGCCTCGCTGAACGTCTCGGCCAGCTTCACGGCCTGCTTCATCAGTGCGATGCCGGCCACGTTGTCGCCGGCGGGATCACGGGCCTGGGCATTGTGCACGATCGCGTAACTCGTCACCAGCAGGCCGGCACCGCCGCGTATCGCGCCCCATGCATCGGTGCGCAGTTCCGCACCCTGGCCACGCAGGCTGCCGCGGTAGTTGTCCGCCGCGTGCACCAGGTGACCCAGCGTCAGTTCGGTGCCGGCAAACGTCGATCGCAGCTGCACCCGGCCCTGGGCATCGGTATCGTCGAACAGCAGCTGATTGTAGCCGCTGCCGCCAAACTCCTTGGTGCGGATACCCCATTGGGCAGCAGGGTTGCGGTGACCATCCGCGCCGGCCGATGCACCGTGCCATACAGGGCTGTTGCCGCCGGCAAGATTACCCTGTCCGGAGGTACTATGGTCCGTCGCGCTGCCAAACGGGGACCCTTCGTCGGCCCGGGCCGGCGCGCCGCCCGGCGTCGGTGCCACGCCGCCCTCGCCCTGGCCGTTGTACAGGGCACCGACGACGATCGGGCGGTCGATATCGTTCTCGATAAACTGCACCAGTACTTCCTGGCCGATACGGGGCAGGAACTGGCTGCCCATGCCGCCGCCCGCGAGCCGCTGCGCCACGCGTACCCAGCATGATGCGGTGTTGTCGGCTTCCTGCCAGTGGTACCCGATGCGTACGCGGCCCAGCGCATCGCAACAGAGTTCGTCCGCGCCGGCCGGCTGCGTGGCGCCGTCGGCGCCGATGACGATGGCACTTTGCGCCCCCGCCGCCGTTGGCTTGGGGTGCTAACGGCCGTCACTGCCGGGGACAACCGGAGGCCACCGGACATCGGCCGGGACGGCGTCAAACGCGTTGGCGTACCCGCTCGTGGTGGCCTGGTCGATCACCCGCGCCAGGTCTGCTGGCGTAGCACTGCCGTCCAGCGCAGGCGCTTCCTCCAGCAGTTCCGGCAATGGCCCGAACAGCTCGGCCAGCCCCTCCCGCCGGTGTCGGCAGATTGTTGACACCGACGCTGATCACCCGCACGACGGTGAACAACTCCGTTCCCACTGCCAGCGGTCCTTGCGTGATGCGCAGCTTGGTGCCGGCAGCCAGGGTTCGCACCGTCGAGCGGCCGTGCCATGCACGCGCTCGCGCTTCCTGCGCCTCCATCTGCAACACGCCGTAATGCTGCGCCAACGCGCTGTCGGCATAGGCGTACTGACCCGGAACGTCATAGCTTTCCAGCGGCGGCAGGGCGGCCGGCGGCTGGCGGGCTGGCGCACTGCCGACCACGGCACGCTTGGCCTTGTAGTCATAACTCAGCAAAGTGGTCAGAGACGATGTCACCCGGCGCCGGGCTTCCAGAGCCTGTACCGTGTCGGAGGCTTCGCCGGCGCGTGCGCCATGGAAGCGCACTCCTTCCCCGCGCTCGCTGCTGCCATCCTCCGGGCAGGCAGTGGATTGCGTACTGTCGGCGAACAACACCAGCTGGTGGCCCGGCCCGTCTTCTACCGCTTCAAAGCGCCAGCCGATACCTCTTCCGCCAGCAGGCGGCAGAGGAAGTCATAATCGGATTCGCGGTACTGGCAGCAGTAGCTGCGGGGCGGGAGCGAGGCGAGAAAGGCGGCTGTGTCATCGCTCCAGCGCCAGCGGGCCGGCAGTCCGTATGGCTGCATCACCGCTTCGCAAATCTCCACGACGGTTTTATCCTGCCACACACGGCTATTGCGTACCTGGCGCAGGCGCCACAGCCAGGGTGTCAGCCGCAGCCGGTAACGGCCGAAGCCGCCATTGCTGCCCAGCATAGCTACTGCAGTGATGTCGCCGCTGAAGGTCGTGCGTTCGCCATCCGGCAGGCTGACGGCCAGGGCAGCTCGGCGGCCCCCGGCAGTGCAGACATTACAATATCGGCATTCGTCGACAGCACAATGATGTCGCGGGCGCCGGCATCCTGCAGGGCATCGTTCGCTGTAAAAGTTTCCACCAGCAAACCGCCGGAGCCCAACCCGGCATCGCCGGCCTCTTCAAGGTGCAGCTCGTACAAGCGCGATTGACTGGAAAACTGTGCAAGCGCTGTTGTGATTTGTTCGAGTAGGCTGGACATGACACGCTGAAACAGAACGTTATCTCAAGTATATTAGCATGTTGCGAAATATGTAAAACACGGCAGAAGCACCGCCCGTACCGCATGAAAGGAGAACGGATGCAGGCATTTCTATTCGCTTGGCTGGCAGGAAACACTGCTTGACTGCGGCGCCAGACTTACTGCGCGTCGCCGCACTCTTTGCCGTCACCGCGCTGGCGGAAATCGTCGGCTGCTGGCTGCCGTGGCGCGTGCTCAAACAGGGAGGCAGCCCGTGGCTGCTGCTGCCGGCCGCCGTGTCGCTGGCGTTGTTCGCCTGGCTGCTGACGCTGCACCCGACCGCCGCCGGCCGCACCTATGCGGCGTATGGGGGCATGTACATTGTCGTGGCCCTCATCTGGCTGCGCGTCGTCGATGGCGTCGCGCTGACCCGCTGGGATATCGCCGGCGCCGTGCTGGCGCTGGCCGGCATGGCCGTCATCGCGCTGCAGCCGCGCGGCTGACGGCAGCGACTCGCATTTCGGTAGTTACAAAAAAGATATCAACAAGCGATGGATGCGCTAGAATTTGAGTTCATTCCCTACCGGAGAAACCATGCGTCACTTCATGCTTTGCGCATTGCTTGCCATCCCTCTTGCTTCCCAGGCCGCCGAGCCGCCGATCCAGTCGTCGACACTGCAGTTTTCCAACATCGCCCATGACAGCTGGTTTCAGCTGCCGGCCGGACCGGTTGGCTTGCAGGTGCTGAGCGACACGGCGGGTGCCACCACCGTCACCACGCCAGCGTGGGAAACCGCCGTCGACCTCTCGGTCGGCGGGAGCCAGGCATTGGGCGACACCTATCGGCTGTCGATGGACCTGACCCCGAAAGCCGGCTACCGCATCACTGGCTTCTCGTTTTCCGCAACGGTGAGTGGTTCGCTGTACACTTCCACGCTCAATACGTCCGACCCCCGCTACCACTTGGACTCGCCAGCCTACGCCGCCAACACCGTCACTGTCTTCCTACCCGATGGCAAAGGCGGTTTTACGCAAACCCATCTCGACAACGTGACGGCCGCCACGCCGTTATCACTCGAACGGCATGACCTGAGCATCCTTGGCACCACGCAGTTCGACTTCGACACACGTGTGTTTACGCAGTCGCAGTACGGCCAGTACACGTTCTACGATCCTGATACACAGGACATCTGGTCTTCCAAACTGCCAGCGTCCGCTTCCTTGTCGCTGTCCAATCCCACGCTGACGATCTACACGGCACTGGCCCCCGTGCCGGAACCGGCAACGTGGGCCATGCTGCTGGCAGGCGTTGGCATCGTGGGCGTCGCTCGCCGTCGTCGCCAGTCCTGATCCTTCCCTACGCCGCCGGGCGCTGCTGGCTGACCAGCACCGCCCGGCCGTAGGATCAATGCCGACGCCGACGACGGGCCACGGCCACCATCCCGACACCGGCAAGAAGCATGGCCCGGGTCGCCGGTTCCGGCACAGGCAACAGTTCGGTATAGATCGCCAGCGTCGGATTGGTCAGGGACATCCAGCAGCGGGATCAACCCACCTCTCAACCCCATCCCCGGTCTCGGGATCGACCCAATAGTAGAAGCTGCCCCTTTTGCTTATGAATGTCCAGGCAGCGAATTCAAACGTCTGGGCATCGACGATTGCGAGATCGTGAATGGCAAACGTCAAAAGCGACGGTGTCCTGACGTTCTCGGCGCCCGTGCCCCGCGTACCGTTCCAGTCCGTATGCTCGATGAATATACCCCATGAAGTTTCGGCGATCGGATCATATTCCATGTAATAGCGGTGACCTCCCCCCGGGGGGTCTGGAATGAATACATCGCCCGCGACATGGCTGGACATCGAAAACCCGGTAATTCGATAGCCGGCTTTTGGCGCCAGATTCAGTGACAGCGTATCAGCGCCGTGGCTGCCCCAATCTTCCCACTCTTGGACGGGGGATTTTATCAAGCCCTCCGTGGTGACGGTCGTCGCGCCGGCGGTATCGCTGAGAACCTGTAGCGCAACCGGCTGTAGCACATCGTTTTCATCGTAGGTGCTGACCTCCGAAAACGGGAGGGTCGACGTCTGCTGGGGAGGTTGCGCAGCGTTCGATACGAGCGGCATTGCAAGCAGCATGGAAATAAACAGGATACGCATAATCGCCTCGGTAGTTTGTGCTCAAAAGGTGATTCTCGCCCGGCCAAACCGTCGATGTTATTTTTTTATAACTACCGGATGCAAGTATTCCTCGCGCGGTAAATGAAGCGCCACCTGGCCAGTCATGACCGCGGACGACGGCGACACGCACGCCACCTTACGTCTCCTCGCGCAGGCTACCAGTAGTCTAGAAGCCCCACTCTACCGGACGTCACAATTGCATTTCTTATACTGGCCCGACCGTAACCGCCAGAAGGAATCTGATGAGTCACGCCACCGAGACTTATGTACGCTACACCAACGGCCTGGAAGTCAAACAGGCCAATGAAGACGCCATCATCGATGCCATTGTCGAATCGATGCTGCGCGTGAACCGCAAGGTATTCGACAAACACCGGCACGCCACCCGCGATGCCCACGCCAAGTGCCACGGCGTGCTGAAAGGCCGGCTCGACGTCTACGACAAGCTCCCCGAGCCGCTGCGCCAGGGCGTCTTCGCGACGCCGGCCACCCACCCCGTCGTGCTGCGGCTGTCCACCGCGCCGGGCGACCTGCACAGCGACCGCATTCCCGCCCCGCGCGGCATGGCGCTGAAACTGCTGGACGTGCCGGGCCCGCAGCTGCTGCCGGGCCGCACGGCCACCACGCAGGACTTCCTGCTCGTGAACCACCCCGTCATCGCGTTCGGCCACGCGGCCGCCTACCTCAAAACCCAGCAACTGCTGGAGAAGCACGCCGACGATCCTGACATGGTGCGCAAGATACTGGCCGCGCTGGCCCATGGCGGCAGCAAGGCGCTGCACCTGCTCGGCATCGAGAACCCCACCATCGACACGCTGGGCGCGCCGAACCACCATATCCTGGGCGAGACGTTCTACAGCATGGCCGCGATCCGCTACGGCGACTACGTGGCCAAGGTGTGCGCGGCGCCGCTGTCGGACAACGTGCGCGCCCTGACCGGCCAGCCGCTGCGCGACGATGCCGGCGACTCGGAGCTGCGCGACCTTGTTGTGGATTTCTTCCGCACCCAGGGCGGCGAATACGAGCTGCGCGTGCAGCTGTGTACCGATATCGAAAAAATGCCAATCGAGGACGCGTCGGTACGCTGGGACGAAGACGCGTCGCCCTACCTGCCCGTCGCAAAACTGACGATCCCGCCGCAGGAGGCATACAGCCCTGCGCGCCGCGTGTTTGCCGACGACGTACTGTCGTTTAATCCATGGCAGGGCATCGAGGCGCATCGCCCGCTCGGCTCCATCATGCGCGCCCGCATCCGCGCTTACGAAACCTCGACCCGCTTCCGCCACGAGATGAACGCGCAGCCGCGCATCGAGATCGACGACCTGGCGCAAGTGCCCGACTGAATAAGGAACTGACCATGCAAGAACATAAAACCACCGACCTCGCCGAGATCAGGCGCAAGGTCGAGGAAGTGCTGGGCGACGCGCCCCAACTGCTGAAACTCGCGCTGGAAAACGTCCTGCGCGAACATGACGCCCACGCGGACGCGGAGCCGGGATCGGCCGGCCGCATCGGCCGCCAGTCCGGCAAGGTCTCCGAGCTGACCGCCATCGCACCGCTGAAGCCGGGCGGCGCGGACAGGCTGCGGCGCATCTTCAAGCTCGTCAACGGCAACTTCGTCGGCGCGCAGAAGGTCGCGACCCTGCACGACATGCGCTTTGTCTTCTTTGAAAACGACACGAAGATCCTGTTCGCCACCACCTACGATGGCGACTGGGACACGTATATCGACGATTTCGCCACCAAGATCCCGGACCTGATGGACCTGCTGTTCTCGTCCGTGGAAGGCTGGCCGGGCATCACCGACCCGGGCGTGAAGGACTTCATCGCCAGCCACCAGCTGACGGCGGACGGCTGGTATGTGGCCAATCCGCACCTCTCCGTCGTCGACGCGCGCCGCCTGCAGCGGATGAACGACGCCCTGCAGGAGTTCCTCGACAAGGTGAGCGGCCATGTCGATTCTTGATAAGGTCAAGGCGCTCGTCCACCACGAGGCGCCCGCGCCCGCGCTCGAGCTGCACGATATCCAGGCCACGATCCTGTTCGACCGGCCCGACCCGTATTTCGGCACCCACGTGCTGCTGCGCTTTGACAGCGCCGCCGGCGGACGTGCGCTGCTGGCGCGCCTGGCGCCGCACGTGCGCAGCGCCGCCGATGCCGCCGATAACGCGGAAGCATGGATTGCCGTCGCATTGAGCCACGCCGGCCTGCGCGCGCTGGATCTCGATGCGGCACTGCTGGACAGCTTCCCGGCCGCGTTCCGCGACGGCATGGCGCAGCGCGCCGAGCGCCTGCAGGACTACGGTCCGAATGCGCCGGAAACGTGGGAAGCGCCGTATGGCAGCGGCCAGTTGCACCTGGCCGTGTCGATCTTCGCGCCGGACGAAACCTCGTGGCGCGCGGCGATGGTGACGGCGCACGAACAGTTCGCCGGTATCGCCGGCGTAACGGTGCTGGGATCCCACGACTTCGGCGCGCAGCCCGACAGCCGCAACTCGTTCGGCTACCGCGACAACATCGGCAACCCGGCCGTCGAAGGCGGCACGGCGCCCACGTGGCCGGGCCAGGGCCGGCCCGTCAAGGCGGGCGAATTCATCCTCGGCTATCCGGGCGAGGCGGGCGTGCCGCTGGCGCAGCCGGGACCGGTGCAAGACTCCATCGGCCGCAACGGGACATACGTCGTGCTGCGCAAATATCACACGGACGTGGCGGCCTTCAACCGCTTCCTGCGCGAGCACGGTGGCGATGCCCACGGCCAGGAACTGCTCGCGGCCAAGCTGGTGGGGCGGTGGCGCAGCGGCGCGCCGCTGGCGCTCGCGCCCGAGCGGGACGATCCAGAGCTGGGCGCGGACCGCCAGCGCAACAACGACTTCACGTATTCAAAGGATCAGGAGGGTCTGCGGGTGCCGCACGGTTGCCACATGCGGCGCATGAACCCGCGCGACAGCAAGCTGGCCATCCTGACGGACGTGAACCTGCACCGCCTGATCCGGCGCAGCACGACGTTCGGCCCGCCCTACCGCCCCGACCTGTTCGAGGACGACGGCGCCGAACGGGGCCTGTTCTTCATCGGCCTGTCCGCCAAGGCGCCGGAAACGATGGAATTCATGCAGCAGGAGTGGATCAACCACGGCAACTTCATCGACTTGGCCGACGAGCGCGACCCGATCGTCGGCCAGCAGCCGGACGGCGCCACGTTCACGCTGCCGGAACGCCCCGTGCGCCGACGCATCCACGGCATCCAGAGCTTCTGCACCCTGCGCGGCGGCGAGTATCTGTTCATGCCGGGGTTGCGGGCGTTGCGGCGGCTGGCGGGCAATCAGGCTTAGGTTATTGGCCTGCCGCCGGCGCTGCGCCGTCCGCCAGTATTTTTTCGGCAAGCCGCGCCAGTGCCGTTTTCGCTTCAGGATTGCCGCCCTTCGCGGACTCGCGGTATAGCGCCGCGGCCTTGCGGTAATCCTGCGGCACGGCCTTGCCTTGTTCGTAGACGCGTGCCAGCGCCCCTTGCGCCACCGCGGATGTTGGCCGCGCTCTACGTACCGGCATACCGCATGACGCGGTTGCGCCCGCCCGACTTGGCCAGATACAGCGCCTCGTCGGCATGGGCCACCAGTTCCAGCGCGGCCGCTTCGGCCGTGCCTTCGCCGGCTTTGTCCAGGCACGCCACGCCGATCGACCCTGTAATGGACAGCTGCACGCCTTGTGCGATGCCGATCATGCTGGCGGCGATGCTGGCACGGATGCGTTCGGCGACAAAGGCCGCGCTGTCCAGGTCCGCGTCGATCAGCAGCACGACGAATTCCTCGCCGCCGAAGCGGGCCAGCGCGTCGGACACGCGCAGTTCGGCCTTGATGCGCCCTGCCACTTCGCGCAGCACTTCGTCGCCACCCTGGTGGCCGACGGTGTCGTTGACGCGCTTGAAGTGGTCGATGTCGATGTACATGAACGAGATGGCGTAGTTCTGCCGGCGCGCCCGCGCGATCTCTTCCAGCAGGCGCCGGTCGATGTAGCGGCGGTTGTAGACGCCCGTCAGCGAGTCGGTCAGCCCGATGTACTTCAGCATCTCGTTGCTGATGACGTTTTCCAGGCAGATCGCGATGATCGATGCCATGTGCTCGATGAAGTCCGTGCCCAGGCTGGGGGTGAAACGCGCCGGATCGGCGCTGCCCAGGTTCAGGCTGCCGATGATGCGCTTGTTGCGCAGCAGCGGCACGATGGCCACGCTTTGCAGGCGCACGCCCGGTGCCGGGAACTGGCGCGCATGGCGCACCGGATCGAACATGCCCAGTATCGGTTTCGGTGGCGGCGCCAGCGTATGGCGCGTGCCCGTGTCAAAACCCAGCCCGTCGATACCCGGCTCGAACAGCAGGTCGGGAAACGCGGCGAAATCGACACCCAGCTTTTCCATGACGGTCCGGATGTCGGCATCCTCGTCGATCAGCGATAACGTCACGCTGTCCAGTTCCGAGATGGCCGGCAGCGAGCGGAAGATGCTGCCGATCAGTTCAGGAAAACTGCCGGCGCCGACAATCTCCAGGTCGAATGCCTGGTGCCGCATCATGATGGCGTGGTTGCGCTCGGCCTGCTCGATCATGTACGCCATGCGGGCGCGCAGCTGGCCGTTTTCGGCCGCGAGGTCGCTGGCAAATTCCGTGGCTGCCGGCGCGGCCGGCTTTCCCTTCAACGTGTGCGTCATGCGGACTCGCTCAGAATGCCAGGGTGACGTCCACCGTCTGGCCTACCTGCACGCGCTGGCCATCGCCCTCGAGCAGGATATTGTTCATGCCGAAGCATACCGCACCATCGACTTCCGGCTTGCTCCGATAGCCTTGCAGGATATCGAGCGGATCGGGACCGTACTCGCCCTTCTCCTGGTCGATCGACGGCATCGGGCAGCGCGGGCACGGCTTGACGGGCTTGAGCAGGGCCTCGCCCAGCCGGAATGTCTCGACATAGTCTTCTTCGAACGCCTCGATGCCGTCGATGACGAGATTGGGTCGGAAACGGTTCATCGGCAGCGCGGCGCGGCCGGCCGCTTCCAGGCGAGCGTTCAGGTCACGCAGCGATTCGGCGCCGATGACGAGAACCGGATAGCCGTCCGAGAAGAGCGTGGGCGCTTCGACGCCGCCCGTCCATTTGGGATTCGCCAGCCGCTTCGCATCGGCGTGAAAGCGCACCAGGCGGCACGGCACGCCGAGGTAGTTGCTGAACCACGCGGCCGTCAACGGATCGCATTCGTAGGCGGCAAGGCGCTCTTCGAAGATCTCCACCTCGACGACGGTCGCATCGGCCGGATTGGGCAATCCGAGCGGGATTTCCAGGCGCAGCATGCCAGGTGCGCGCAACTCCAGGGTGTCGAGCTTCAGACGCGGCGTGATCAACGCCATTTTCGGGTGCTCGCGCTGGGTGAGGAACTGGCCGTTCGCATCGACGACCATCCATTCGCGGTCGTAGATCTGCTCGGTCATCAGGCCGGCACGGGTGAGAATGGCCGAACGCAGGGAAATGCCGGCACAGGACTTGATGGGGTACAGCGTGAGTTCGGACAGAGTCGCCATGAGGATGCGCCATATTGATGCCTGGCCCTCAGTATGGCAGCAAAGTGCCGGGCAGTAAATCGCCCCGCCGGGCGGGGCGATTTACGCTGCAAAAACGGTTGCGCCGGAACGCCGGCGCGCCGAATCACTCCTCCGGTGTTGCCTTCGGCTTGCGCGGCAGACGGCTGCGTGCAGGCGTCTTGTGCGTGCCCGGCTTCTTCGCCCGCTTCGCGCCTTCCGCTGCTGCGGCTTCGTCCGGGCCAGCATCGGCCACGGCGGCCGGTGCCGTCTCAGGCGCCACTTCGTGCGCGGGCGCCTGCGCCAGCACCGCCTCGACAGCTTCCGCCGCATCCGCCGCCGCCTTGGCAACCTTGCTGGTGCGTGCCGGCTTCTTGGCCGCTGCCGGCTTGCGCGGGCTGCGTGGGCGCTTGGCCGTCGTCTCTGCCGGGGCATCGGCGTCCGCGGCCACAGCCGGCGTCTCGCCAGTCACCGGCGCCAGCGCTTCCTGTTCGGCCGCCGTGCCGTGCACATCTTCTCCCGGCGCCAGCTCCTGCAACGCCTGTTCGGTCGAACGCACCAGTGCCGCATAGTCGGCGGCGGCGGTTTCCAGCGCTACCGCCACTTCCTGCGTTTCGAGATCGCTCATCGGTGCCTGCTCGGCCGATTCGGCCGGCTCCCCGGCGCCACCGCGGCGATTGCGGCCGCCCCGGTTGCCACGGCCCCGCCGGCCCTCGCGTGCTTCACGCGCCTCGCGGCTCTCGCGCGGCTCGCGTACCTCGGCCGTTTCCACCGCCGTCTGCTCGCCGCCCGCCTGTTCCGTCTCGGCTGCCGCGTCGGCCACCGCCGCCTGCGCTGCGGCGCTGCTGCTGCGGTAGACGTAGGCGCCGGATTTCTCGTCGCGGCCAAATTCCAGCAGGCCGCGCGCCTTCATCTCTTCCAGCAGGTTGCCGAACGTGCGGAAGCCGTAGAACGATTCGCTGAAATCGGGCTTGCGGCGCTTGATCGCTTCCTTCAGCACGGAGGCCCAGATCTTGCCGCTGTCGCCCCGCTCCGCGACCAGCGCGTCGAACGTTTCGTAGGCGATGTCGACCGCCTGGTTGCGGCGCTTGTCCATCTCGTCGCGCTTGCGCTTTTCTTCCTCGGGCGAGCGCTTCGGCGCCTGCTCGCGCGAATCGCGCTTGGCGTTGCGGCTCTTCTCGCGCACCAGGTCGTCGTAGAAGATGAATTCGTCGCAGTTGGCCACCAGCAGGTCGGACGTCGAATCCTTGACGCCCACGCCGATGACCTTCTTGTTGTTCTCGCGCAGTTTCGACACCAGCGGCGAAAAGTCGGAGTCGCCGGAGATGATGACGAACGTGTTGACGTGCGCCTTCGTGTAGCACAGGTCCAGCGCGTCGACGACCATGCGGATGTCCGCCGAGTTCTTGCCGGAGATGCGCACGTGCGGGATTTCGATCAGTTCGAAGTTCGCCTCGTGCATGGGGCCCTTGAATGCCTTGTAGCGATCCCAGTCGCAATAGGCCTTCTTGACCGTGATGCTACCCTTGAGCAGCAGGCGTTCGAGCACGGGCTTGATATCGAATTTTTCGTAGTTCGCGTCGCGTACGCCGAGTGCGACGTTCTCGAAGTCGCAGAACAGCGCCATGCTGACATTGTCGTTGAATGAAGCCATGAGTCTCTAGATAGCAGTGAACGCGCCGATTATACAGGCAGCATTGGCCGGCGCCGCACGCTGGTGTATTCTGCACGAATTCCAGCTCAACCGGAGAATACGATGAACCCATCGCTGGCCCTGGCCACCCTGGCCGCTGCCGCGCTGCTGTCTGGACCCGTCGCGCAGGCCCAGGCGGTCCCGGACGCCGCGTTCGTGCGCGAGGTAAACGCCTTTGTCGACGGCTGGCACGACGATGCCGCCCACACGCGTCCCGCCTACTTCGACAAGATCGCGCCACAGGGCGTCTACATCGGCACCGACAAGACCGAAATCTGGACGCGCGACCAGTTCAAGGCGTGGGCCAGGCCGTTCTGGGAACGCGGCAAGGCATGGAGCTTCACGGCGCAGAAGCGCAACGTCTACCATTCGCCCGACCGTTCGTATGTGTGGTTCGACGAACAGCTGACCACGCAGATGGGCACCTGCCAGGCCAGCGGCGTGTTGCGCAACACGGGCAAGGGTTTCCTGGTCGAGCACTACCAGCTGTCGCTGGCGGTGCCGAACGCGCTGAACGCGGGGTTCGCGAAGGCCATTGCGAAGTACGAGGCCAAACCCGCGACGAAGAAATAGATGGCCCGCATCCTCTTCATCCACCAGAATTTCCCCGGCCAGTACCGGCATCTCGCGCCAGCGCTGGCGGCGGACGGACATGAAGTCGTCGCGCTGGGCATGGCCGACAAGGCCGAGCCGCTGCCGGGCGTGCGCTACGTCGCGCACAAGGTCCAGGTGCCTGCGGACGTGCACCAGCAGGCCACCCAGCTGAGGGACATGTACAGCAAGGTGCTGCGCGGCGAGTCCGCGGCGGCGGCCCTGCAGCGGCTGCGCGACGAGGGCTTCACGCCAGACATCGTGTTCGCCCATCCGGGCTGGGGCGAAGCGCTGTTCGTCAAGGACGTCTTCCCGCGCGCGAAGCTGCTGATCTACGCGGAATATTATTATCAGGCCGAAGGCGGCGACGCGCATTTCGATCCCGAGTTTGCCGGCGATCCGGGCGTGGCCGGCCTGCAGCGCCTGCGGCTGCGCAACACGCATCTGCTGCACGCGATGTCGGCCGCCGACGCGGGCCTGTCGCCCACCGTCTTCCAGCGCGACCGCCATCCGGCCTGGTTCCGCGACCGCATCAGTGTCATCCACGACGGCATCGACACCGACCGCTTCCGCCCGGATCCGCAGGCGCGCGTGACGCTGTCGGTCGCGGGTGTGACGCTGAAACCCGGTGACGAGGTGGTCACCTTCGTCTCGCGCCAGCTGGAACCCTACCGGGGCTACCACGTCTTCATGCGCGCCCTGCCCCTGCTGCAGCGGCTGCGGCCGAACGCGCGCATCGTCATCGTCGGCGGCGACGGCACCAGCTATGGCGCGGCCCCGCCGCCGGGCCAGACGTGGAAGGCGATCTTCCGCGACGAAGTGGCTCCGCGGCTGGACATGAGCCGCGTTCACCTCGTCGGCCGCGTGCCGCATGCGCTGCTGACGCAACTGATGCAGGTCACCGCCGTCTACACGTACCTGACGTACCCATTCGTGCTGTCGTGGTCACTGATGGAAGCGATGAGCGTGGGTTGCATGATCGTCGGCTCCCGCACGCCGCCGCTGGAGGAGATGATCCGCCACGGCGAGAATGGCCTGCTGACGGATTTCTTCGACCACGAACGGCTGGCCGAAACGGTCGCGGATGCTTTGGCGCGCCGCACCAGCCTGACGCACCTGCGCGATGCGGCGCGGCAGACCATCGTGGATGGCTACGACCTGCACCGGCATTGTCTGCCGGCGCAGAAAAGGTTTGTGCTTGCGTAGGCGCCGCAGGCGGTGCCCCGCTGTCAGTTGTGGATGTATTTGGTGAACACGTCGCTGAAATCGCGCTTCGTATGCGTTTCCAGCATGGCCTTGTTCAGGGCCGCCAGCAAAATCTCGTATTGGCTGGCCAGGCTGCCTTCGGCCGGGGCGATATTGAGCTTGTGCACCGACGCCGTGGCATCGAGCGTGCGCAGCGCATTCTCACGGCAGACTTCGTCGCGCCGCTGCTGCTTTTCAATGGAAATCAACGCTTTGTAAATATCCTTGAGCTGCTCGATAAAGGACTTCTTGACGTCGATGGAAAACTCCGTATCGTCGATATGGAATTTGAGCTCGATGTCCATGTCCAGTGTCCCGGCCGTTTCAATGGTCACGTCGGAAATGTCGTGGGACGCGTAATCGTAGCGCTTGATGGACCGTTTGGAGGACACGGCCGAGTCGCCGTCCACGTGGATCAGCGCCAGATTGGTAAAGCAGTATTCATCCTTCTTGCTCTTGATGAGAAAGAAGATCTGTTCGCCGTCTTCGCTGAACAGATAATCGTCCGCATCGACTTTGCTGTAGTCGGCGGGGCGGACAATAATACCGATATCGCTGATGCCCAGCGCTTCCGCAGCCAGTTTCTTGAACATATTTCTCTCCCTGTCGAAAGACGTTCACATTAGCATTTTTTTAGCGCGCGAAACAGGCTCGGATAGGAAGCCCAATGCAAAAGCCCCGGCATCATGGACGCCGGGGCTTCTTTGAGCTGGCGGGATGGAGCGATCCCGCATGCATGGTTTAAACGTTGAACAGGAAGTTCAGCACATCGCCATCCTTGACGACGTATTCCTTGCCCTCGGCGCGCATCTTGCCCGCTTCCTTTGCGCCCGCTTCGCCCTTGTAGGCGATGAAGTCGTCAAAGGCAATGGTCTGGGCGCGGATGAAGCCGCGCTCGAAGTCGGTGTGGATGACGCCTGCTGCTTGCGGTGCCGTGTCGCCCACGTGGATCGTCCACGCGCGTACTTCCTTGACGCCGGCCGTGAAGTACGTCTGCAGGCCCAGCAGTTTGAAGCCGGCGCGGATCAGGCGGTCCAGGCCCGGCTCGTCCATGCCCATGTCGGCCAGGAAGGCTTGCTTGTCTTCGTCTTCCAGGTCGGCGATTTCCGCTTCGATGGCCGCGCAGATGGCGACGATCGGCGCGTTCTGCGACTTCGCGTATTCCGTCAGCTGGTCCAGCAGCGGATTGTTGGTGAAGCCGCTGTCGGAAACGTTGGCCACGTACATCGCCGGCTTGGCCGTGATGAGGCACAGCGGCTTGATGATGGCCATTTCGTCTTCGGTCAGGCCCAGCGCGCGCACGGGCGTGGCGTCGTTCAGTGCTGGCATGATGCGTTCCAGCAGGGCGACCAGCTTGGCCGCATCCTTGTCGCCGGAGCGGGCTTTCTTGTTCTCGCGGTGAATCGCCTTCTCGACGGTGCCCATGTCGGCCAGCGCCAGTTCGGTCTGGATCACGGCGATGTCGTCCAGCGGGCTGACCTTGCCGGCCACGTGGATGACGTTTTCATCTTCGAAGCAGCGCACCACGTTGACGATGGCGTCCGTCTCACGGATGTGCGCCAGGAACTGGTTGCCCAGGCCTTCGCCCTGCGACGCACCGGCGACCAGGCCGGCGATGTCGACGAATTCGACGATGGCGTTGACGATGCGCTCAGGCTTGACGATCTCCGCCAGCTGCTTCAGGCGCGGATCGGGCACCTCGACGACGCCAACGTTCGGTTCGATCGTGCAGAACGGATAGTTCTCGGCCGGGATGCCGGCCTTCGTCAGCGCATTGAAAAGGGTGGACTTGCCGACGTTGGGCAGGCCGACGATGCCGCATTTGAGACTCATGGAATTCCTTGTTAAATGTGAATGCCGCCGCCGGGCGCCATCGCGCGGGAAGTGCTGCGCTGATCAATACGCTGGGGCCGGGGAATTGCGCATTATAGCGCCCGACGGGGTCGCATATCCGGAACTGTGGCCCGGGCAGGCGGCAAAATTGTCTGTGTTCGCTGGCTCAGGCGGTATGCAGCGCCGTCATCGCCTCGGCCGTCTTGCCCGTCACCGCCAGCGGAATGATCTTCAAGCTCTTTTCGATCGCTTCATCGATCAGCAGCTGCTCTTCGCGGCGCGGGCGGTGCAGGACGAAGTCGGCCACGTTCTGCGTCAGATTCAGCGTGCGCGGGTGGCCGATGCCGATGCGCAGGCGCCAGTAGTCCTGCGTGCCCAGGGCGGCCGTGATGTCCTTCAGGCCATTGTGGCCGCCCGACGAGCCGCCTTTTTTCATCTTTGCCACGCCGGGCAGCATATCGAGTTCGTCGTGCACGACAAGGATCTCGTCCGCATTAATTTTAAAGAAGCGCGCCAGGCCGCCGACGGACTGGCCGGAGCGGTTCATATACGTTTGCGGCTCCAGCAGCCAGACTTCCTGGCCGGCGATCGACGTTTTTGCCGCCAGCGCATTGAAGCGGCTTTCGCGCTGCAGGAAGGTGGACGGCAGGCCGCGCGCGAGATTGTCGACCAGCCAGAAGCCGGCGTTGTGGCGGGTTTGTTCGTATTCGGGGCCGGGGTTACCGAGGCCGACGATCAGGCGGATAGGCATGGTGCGCGCTTGCAGGAAAAAACGCGATTATCGCGGAGTTTCACCGCCCGTGCCACCATTGCCGCGCCTCGTACAGGACCATCCCGGCCAGCATCGCCAGGACGAACAGCCATGGCGCGCCTTCCGGTCTCGTCAGTGAAGCCAGAGCGGGGCCGGGACAGTATCCCGCCAGGCCCCATCCGGCACCGAACAGGATGCTGCCGACGATCAGTGGCCGGTCGAGCCGGCGCGCCGTCGGCAGTTGCAGCGGTTCCCCGTCGATCGTGGCGCCGCGCCGGCGCGCGACGTGGAAGGCGGGCAGCGCTACCAGCAGCGCGCCGCCCATGACCAGCGCCAGTGACGGGTCCCAGTTGCCGGCCACGTCGAGGAAAGCCGTGACCTTGGCGGGATCGGTCATGCCCGACAGGATCAGGCCGGTGCCGAACAGCAGGCCGGCCAGCAGCGCGAACAGGTTCCGCATATCAGCCTCCGGCCAGGTGGCGCAGCACGAATACCGTCAGCGCGCCGGCCAGCATGAATGTCACGGTGGCGGCCAGCGAGCGTGGCGACAGCCGCGACAGGCCGCACACGCCGTGGCCGCTCGTGCAGCCGGCACCCAGGCGCGTGCCGAAGCCCACCAGCAACCCTGCCAGCACCAGCGTAGCGCCACCTGCAACCGGATGCACGGGCGGCAGCGCCGTGACGCCGCGCCACAATGGCGCGGCCAGCAACAGGCCGGCCAGGAAGGCAAGGCGCCAGCGCCGGTCCGCCCGCGGCGCGCGCAGCAGGCCGCCGACGATGCCGCTGATACCCGCGATGCGGCCGTTCAGCAGGATCAGCATCGCGGCGGCGGCGCCGATCAGCAGGCCGCCGGCCAGCGACGTCCAGAGTGTGAAATGCTGCCAGTCGATCATCATGGACACCTCCGAATGGAACAGACAAAAAAAACCCTGCCGCAGCAGGGTTTTCATTGCAAACCGCGTTGCCGCAGCTGGCTATATTACTTCTTCTCTTCGGCAGCCGCGTCGGCGGACACCTGGCCGGCCGGTACCGAAGCGGTAGCGATCGTCAGGTTGTTGCCGTGCGTAACAGCCGTCACGCCTTCCGGCAGTTTCAGGTCGTTGATGTGCAGCGAGGTGCCGACGTCCATGTTCGACAGGTCAACGGCGATGAACTCTGGCAGTGCCGATGGCAGGCACGAGATTTCGATTTCGTTGGCCACGTGGCTGATCGTCGCGCCGTGCAGTTTCACTGCTGGGGAAACGTCGGCGTTTTCGAAGTGCAGCGCCACTTTGACGTGGACTGGCTGGTTGGCATCGACGCGCTGGAAATCAGCGTGCAGGACCAGTTGCTTGTATGCGTGCATCTGGAAGTCGCGCAGCAGCACTTTCTGTACTTTGCCGTCCAGTTCCAGATCCAGCACGGAGCCGTGGAACGCTTCTTTTTTCAGCGCGTGGTACAGCGCGTTGTGGTCCAGGGCGATCGTCACAGGGGCTTCGGTGCCGCCGTAGATGATGCCAGGGGTTTGGCCGGAAATACGCAGGCGGCGGCTCGCACCCGTGCCCTGCAGTTCGCGTTTGAATGCAACAACTTTCATTTGATACTCCAATAGAGTCGGGGCTTGCGCCCACGGTTATAAAGCCTCCCGCGACCAGGATGGCTTCGAAACCGGCGGCGCACGATAGATTAACTGCACGCCGCCGGATAAAACACTGGCGGCGCGCCGGTCGAAAAACCGGCGCGCCGCCTGAAATGCCGAGATTCGTCCGTCTTTAGTCGACGAACAGGGAGATCACGGAATCGCCCTTGATGATGCGCTTGAACGTCTCTGCCAGCAGCGGTGCGCAGGTCAGTTGACGGATCTTGCTGCAGGCTTTACCCGCTTCGGACAGCGGAATCGTATCCGTCACCACCAGTTCGTCCAGCGACGAGTTGTTGATGCGGTCGATCGCGGGGCCGGACAGCACAGGGTGCGTGCAGTAAGCGATGACTTTCTTGGCGCCGCGTTCCTTCAGGACTTCGGCCGCCTTGACCAGCGTGCCGGCCGTGTCGACCATATCGTCCATGATGACGCAGTTGCGGCCTTCGACGTCGCCGATGATGTTCATCACTTCGGAAACATTGGCTTTCGGACGGCGCTTGTCGATGATCGCCAGGTCGCAGCCCAGGCGCTTTGCCAGGGCGCGGGCGCGGACGACGCCGCCGACGTCCGGCGACACGACCAGCAGGTCCTGGTAATCCTTTTTCTGCAGGTCGCCCAGCAGGATCGGCGACGCGTAGATATTGTCGACAGGGATATCGAAGAAGCCCTGGATCTGGTCGGCGTGCAGGTCCATGATCAGGACGCGCTCGACGCCGGCTTTTTCCAGCATGTTGGCGACGACTTTTGCCGAGATGGCGACGCGGGCGGAACGCGGACGGCGATCCTGGCGGGCGTAACCAAAGTAAGGAATGGCGGCGGTGATACGACCGGCGGATGCGCGTTTCAGTGCATCGACCATCAGGATCAGTTCCATCAGGCTGTCGTTGGTAGGCGCGCAGGTCGATTGCAGCACGAAGACGTCTTTACCGCGGACGTTCTCGTTGATTTCGACCATGACTTCGCCGTCCGAGAACTTCGAAACGACTGCTTTGCCAAGGGGGATGCCGAGATTTTTTGCGACGCCTTCTGCCAACGCAGGATTAGCGTTGCCGGTAAAAACCATCAGGTTTTCGTAAGCCATGGATGTCCCAGGAAGGTAAGCATTGACTTGAATACACCGGAACGAATCCAGCATAAAAACGGAATAAAAAAGCCCCAGCTCGGCAGGGGCATTTTTTGTTTTACTCTGGCTGGACGCCTGCGCATCGACATACCAGAGAAAAGGTGGCAGGGGAACAAGGATTCGAACCTTGGTATGCCGGAATCAAAATCCGGTGCCTTAACCAGCTTGGCGATTCCCCTACTCTGACTGACTACTTTCCGTCAGATGGCGAGCATTATACTGCATCTCCAACGTAAAGCCAAATCTTTTTACGCTTCACAACTTTCAGTGCCGAAGTTCATTTACCGAACCCCGGTACAGCGTCCAGCGGATGATGTGCCAGCGCTTTCGCCTTCCAGCCAGTCCA
Source organism: Pseudoduganella plicata (assembly GCF_004421005.1). Lineage (NCBI taxonomy): Bacteria > Pseudomonadati > Pseudomonadota > Betaproteobacteria > Burkholderiales > Oxalobacteraceae > Pseudoduganella > Pseudoduganella plicata. Next base: position 4,269,954 of record NZ_CP038026.1, on the reverse strand, counting down.
GGCAGCGGGCACTTTCGCAAGCACCGCATCCGCCTCGTCCTCGCCGTCAAACGCGCAGAACACACAAGCTCCGGAGCCAGTCATCCTGGCATCGCCGTACGCCCCCAGCCATTCTACCGCCTCTGCTACCGGCGGGAACAAGCGGGTGGCCACTTGTTGCAAATCGTTCCTTCCAAAACCCCGCAAGTCGCTTCGATTTGCGTAGTGGCTGGAAAAGTCCGACATTATGACGAGCGGCGTGTTCCTTGTCAAATGTTCTGACGTAAAAATCTTGGCGGTGGGCACCGACACGCCCGGTTCGATGACAACATACCAGCAGTCGGGCGCGTCGACCTCGCGTAGCGCCTCCCCTACACCTTCGGCAAACGCGGTGCGGCCGAAGATGAAGAACGGGATGTCGGCACCCAGCGGCAAGCCGATATCCATCAGTTCCTGGCGCGACAACCCTGACTGCCACAGCGCGTTCAACGCCATCAACGTGGTGGCCGCGTCGGACGAGCCGCCACCCAGCCCGCCGCCCATCGGCAGGATTTTGTCGATGGCGATATCGACGCCGGCGGGCGCACGGCCCGTGCGGCGCACGACTTCGGCCTGCAGCAGCCGCGCCGCGCGCACGATCAGGTCGTCCTGTTCCGGCACGCCCGGCACGTCCGTCACGCGCCGGATGGCGTCATCCTCGCGCAGCGTAAAGTGCAGCACGTCGCCGCGGTCGATCAGCTGGAACACGGTCTGCAGCAGGTGATAGCCATCGGGCCGGCGCCCCGTCACGTGCAGGAACAGATTCAGTTTGGCCGGGGCCGGGCAGTTGTTCAATGCCCTCATTGCACGCTCGACGCCTCGGGCTGGATGGCGATCCTGATCTCGATCTCCTCGATGTCGCCGCCAGGACCGCGGCGCGCGACGATGCGGCGCGGTTTCGGCGGGGTGCTGCCGTCCTGCCAGGCGGCGAAGTCGAGGTTCCAGCCGTCCTTCGTCGTCACCGTGCTGCTGGCGGGGCTGGCGGCGAAGCGCTGGCCGTTCGACGCGCTGGCGTAGCCCTGCAGCCAGTCGCGCAGCCCGGAGACCGGCAGCGGCCAGCCCAGCGTCTGCGCCGACAGCGTGTCGATATCGGGCGCGCTGCGCGGCGGCTTGTTGCCTTCCGAGTAGGTGGCCTGGCCCGGCGTGACGGTAATGGCGGCAATCTGCTGGCCCAGCGGCGACGACAACGTCACATCCGTACGCGGTCCCTGCTGGCGCCACGAGAATTTGCCGGACAGCGACTCGCGCTTGCCTTCCTTGACGTAGTTGACGGCCAGGCTGCCGTCCAGTGCCACGGTCTCACGGTAAGGCGCGACGCCGGCGGTGGACAGCGGCGTGGAGGGTGTCGTGGCGCAGCCGGCCAGCAGCGCGGCCGCGCAGACGATGAGGGGAGTGATGCGTTGCTTCATGCGGTCCTTATAGACTGGTGTTCAGGCGCGCCAGCGTGTCGCGCAGCGCGTCGCTTTTCGGGTCCTTGGCGCGGGCCTCGCGCCACAGCTTCTGCGCCTCGGCGCGCTGGCCCTGCTGCCACAGCACTTCGCCCAGGTGCACGGCGATTTCCGCGTCGTTGCGCAGCGCGTAGGCACGGCGCAACGTCTGTTCCGCGTCCTTCAGGCGGCCCATGCGGAACTGCACCCAGCCCATGCTGTCCATGATGTACGGATCGCCCGGCGCCATCGACAGTGCCTTCTCGATCAGCGTGAACGCCTCGTCCAGGCGCACGCCCCGTTCGGCCAGCGAATAGCCCAGCGCATTGTAGGCGTGGTGGTTGTCCGGCACCGCTTCCATGACCTTGCGCAGCGCCGCTTCCATCTCGTCCGGCTTGCCCTGCTTTTCCGCGGCCAGCGCGAAGTCGTACAGCAGGTCCGGGCTGTCGGGGAACTTCTTGACGGCGTCGGCCAGCAGCGCATAGGCCTCGGCGCCGCGGCCGGCGTCGCGCAGCAGCTGGCCTTCCGTCTGCGTTACCTCGGCCTGCTCGGCCGGATCGACGGCGGCGATGTCGCGCAGCAGTTTCAGGGCCCCTGCCAGGTCGCCTTTTTTCGACGTCAGATGCGCGCGCTTCAGGCGCGCCGTCAGGATCATGCGCGGGTCGACACTGTCGATCTTGTCGAGCCATGCGATGGCGCCATCGAGGTCGCCCCGCTCCTCGGCGATCTGCGACAGCAGCATGACACCCTTCGATGCGTCGCCCTCCTGTGCCCCCTCCTGCTCGCCCTCCCCGGCCTTCTGCACCAGTTCCACATGGCGGCGCAGGTACTGTTCGGCCGCCTTCGGATCGTTGGCTTGCACAGAGATGATGCCCAGGGCGTACAAGGTGGCCGGGTTGTCCGGCTGCTCCTTCAGGATCGCTTCGAACTGGGCGCGCGCCTTGTCGTAGCGCTTCTGCTCGACCAGCAGGCGGGCGTAGGCTGCCCGCACTTCGCGCGCATCCGGATTTTTCGCCAGGAAGCCGCCAAACAGCTGGCCTACGGCGTCGACGTCGCCCAGCACCTGCGCCATCGTCAGCACGGCCAGCTCGGAGTCCGGCTTCAGCTCCAGCGCACGGCGCGCTTCGCGCAGCGAGCGTTCCTTGTCGTCCGCCGCCAGCGCGCCTTGCGCCAGCACCAGGTGGCTCTCCATCGTGTCGCCATACGGCGCCAGCACGCGCTCGAGCAGCGCGAACGCGGCCGCCTTATCTTTCGCGCGCAGCAGGTATTGCTGCATCTGGAACATGACGAGGCCCCGTGCGTGCGCCGGCGCCTTTTGCAGGCGCTGCGCGAACACCTGTTCGGATTCCGCCAGGTCGTCGCCCAGCACGGAAAAGCCCAGGAAATACTGCACCGCCTCGTCGGAATCGGGTGCCAGCTCGCGCCACAGGCGGATTGCCGCCAGCGCCTCGCTGCCCTGCTTCGCCGCCAGCGCCATCTCGGCCGAGCGGCGCGCCAGGCGCGGATCGCGCGTCTGCTGGGCCAGCACCATCATGCTGACATACGCGCTCTGCCATTGGCCGTTCCTGAAATCCAGCTCGGCCTTCGTCAGCTTGTAGAACAGGTCGCTCGTCAGCGGGACGGCCGGCAGTTTTTCGTCCGGCTTGGCGGCTTCGGCCACGGCAGCTGCGGCCATTACCTCGGTCACCGGGGGCAGTCCGGACGAGGCCGGCTGCCCCGGTTCCCCGGGTGTCTGTTTTTGTGGCGCAACAGCACAAGCGGACACCAGGGCCGACAGGGTTACAATGGCAAATGCGTTTTTCAAGGGTGGATCCTGCAAAGTCGGGCTCGATTTCTGGATTTTACGCCCAACCTACGGCTTTCACATATTTGCAGGTGTAACACATGCTTACCGGACATTAACTTCCGCAGTTCGTCCTGTTGCACGTTACCGACCAGACCCCCCATGCCAGAATTACCAGAAGTCGAAGTGACACGGCGCGGTGTCGCGCCCCATATCGAAGGCCGCGCCGTGCGCGACGTCGTGCTGCGCCGCGACGGCCTGCGCTGGCCGTTTCCCGCGCTCCTGCCGGAAGTACTGGTTGACCGCACCGTCGTCGCCACGGGTAGGCGCGGCAAGTACCTACTCGTGGAGTTCGAGCACGGCACGCTGATCATTCACCTGGGCATGTCCGGCCACCTGCGCGTGCTGCCGCCTGGTGTGCCGCCGGAGAAGCACGACCATTTCGACCTGGTCGTCGAAGGGGCCGAAGGCCGCCAGGTGCTGCGCATGACGGACCCGCGCCGCTTCGGCGCCGTGCTGTGGCACCCGAAGGACGACGGCGACGTCGATGCCCACCAGCTGCTGCGCGGTCTGGGCGTGGAGCCGTTGGGGCCCGATTTCACGGGCGGGCTGCTGTTCCGCCAGACGCGCGGGCGCAGCGCCGCCATCAAACAGGTGCTGCTGGCCGGGGACATCGTCGTCGGTGTCGGCAATATCTACTGTTCCGAAAGCCTGTTCCGCGCCGGGATCAATCCGAAGACGCCGGCCGGCCGCATCGGCCTTGCGCGGTATGAGCGGCTGGCACAGGCCATCCGCGACGTGCTGGCCGAGGCGATCGTCCAGGGCGGCAGCACGCTGCGCGACTTCATCAGCGTGAACGGCCAGTCGGGCTACTTCCAGCAGTCGTATTTCGTCTACGATCGTGCCGACGTGCCGTGCCGCGTCTGCACCACGCCGATCCGCCAGTTCAAACAGGGACAGCGCTCGACCTTCTATTGCATCAAGTGTCAAAAATAAGGTAAAAGACACCATGGTCAGGGATCTCGAACAGTACAGCGCATGGCGCCAGGGCGTGGTGGCGGCACTGCAGGACTACCGTGCCTGGGTGACGGCTGCCGGCCTGCTGGACGGGGCAACCGAGGGACGCCTGGCGGCCACGCTGGCGCGGCTGTCGGACGACAAGCTGTCGGTGGCGTTCGTGGCCGAATTCTCGCGCGGGAAGTCCGAACTGATCAACGCGATCTTCTTTGCCGGCTACGGCCAGCGCATCCTGCCGTCGGCTGCCGGGCGCACGACGATGTGCCCCACCGAGCTGTCGTACGATTCCGCATATCCGCCGTCGATCCGGCTGCTGCCGATCGAGACGCGCGCCGCCAACCTGTCCACCAGCGACTACCGCGACGACCTGCGCGCGTGGACGATCCTGCCGCTGAACGTGGACGCGGCCGACGAGATGCACGAGGTGTTCCGGCAGGTCAGCCAGACGCGCCACGTCAGCGTGGAGGAAGCGCAGCGCTACGGCCTGTACGACCCGGACGATCCGGATTTGCCCGCCACCCTGAACGCTGCGGGCCAGGTCGAGATCTCGCGCTGGCGCCACGCGATCATCAACTTTCCCCATCCGCTGCTGAAACAGGGGCTCGTCATCCTCGATACGCCGGGCCTGAACGCGATCGGTACGGAACCGGAACTGACGCTGAACCTGATTCCGCACGCGCATGCGGTGCTGTTCATCCTGGCGGCGGATACGGGCGTGACGAAGAGCGATATCGAAGTCTGGCGCGAGCATATCGGCGCGGGGGCCGGCCGCCTCGTGGTGCTCAACAAGATCGACGGCATGTGGGATGCGCTGCGCCCGGACTCACAGGTGGACGACGAAATCGGCCGCCAGCGCGAGCATGTGGCGCACCTGCTGGGCGTGGACGCGGGCCAGGTCTTTCCCGTCTCGGCCCACAAGGCATTGGTGGCGAAGATCACGGACGATGCGCCCCTGCTGGCGCGCAGCCGCATCGCCGAACTGGAGACGGCGCTGTTCCAGGAGCTGATTCCGGCCAAGCAGGAAATCGTGCGGCGCCGGCTGGCCGACGACCTGCAGTCGCTCAACGCGGCCCAGCAGGCGCTGCTGACGGCGCGCATGCGCGGCTTTGCCGAACAGCTGCACGAGCTACGCAGCCTGCGCGGCAAGAACCAGAACGTCATCGCCCACATGATGCGCCGCGTGGATGCCGAGAAGCGCGAATTCGACGCCAGTCTGTTCCGGCTGCAGGCAACGCGGGCTGTGTTTACGCGCCTGTCCACGGAACTGTATGGCACGCTGGGCATGGACGTGCTGCGTGACCATGTATTGCAGGTGCGCGACGCCATGGGCCGCAGCCGCTTCTCCACCGGCATGCGCGAAGCCGTGCGGACATTCTTCGACAGCGTGCAGGCGGAGCTGGAAGCATCCGAGCGCAAGGTGGCGGAAATCCGCGACATGATGGAGGTCATGTACCGCAAGTTCTCCGGCGAGCATGGCCTGGCCATCGCGCTGCCGCCGGCGTTCTCGCTGGCGAAATACCGCAGCGAGGTATCCGAGGTGGAGGCGATCTACCAGAAGCAGTTCGGCACGGCCACTTTGCTGCTGACAAGCCGCGTGGTACTGATCGAGCGCTTCTTCGACACGATCGCCTCGCAGGTGAAACGCTGCTTCAAGGCGGCCAACGCCGATGCGGAAGGCTGGCTGAAGGGCATCATGACGCCGCTGGAAGCGCACATCCTGCAGCACAGGGAACAACTGAAACACCGCCAGGCATCGATCCAGCGTATCCACGACGCGGCCGATTCGCTGGAGCAGAAAATCGAAACGTTCGAAGCCGGCCAGGCCGCGCTGGAACAGCAGAAGGCGCGCCTGGCCGAACTGGCTGTCGCCATCGGCAGCGCCATCGACGCGGAACTCATCGCCGCCGCGGCCTGACCGCCCCTTTATCAAGGACCACCTTGCAGTACGAAGAATTCATCGATCCCTCTTTTTCCGCCACGCTGATCGGCTGGCAAAAGCAGCACGGCCGCCACACCCTCCCCTGGCAGAACACGCGCGACGCTTACCGCATCTGGCTCTCCGAGATCATGCTGCAGCAGACCCAGGTCGCGGCCGTGCTGGGTTACTACGCCCGCTTCCTGGAACGCTTCCCCACCGTCCACGTGCTGGCGGCGGCTCCCGTGGAGGACGTGATGGCGCAGTGGAGCGGCCTCGGTTACTACACCCGCGCGCGCAACCTGCACAAATGCGCCCAGCGCATCGTGGCGGAATACGGCGGCGTGTTCCCGTCCGATCCGGTCCTGCTGGCCGACCTGCCCGGCATCGGCCGCTCGACGGCGGCCGCCATCGCGGCATTCTCCAGCGGCACCCGCGCGGCCATCATGGACGGCAACGTCAAACGTGTGTTCGCGCGCGTGTTCGGCATCGACACCTACCCGGGCGAACGCCGCACGGAAGAGGCGATGTGGCGCCGCGCCGAGGCGCTGCTGCCGGCCGAAGGCATCGAGTCGTACACGCAGGGGCTGATGGACATGGGCGCGACGCTGTGCACGCGCAGCAGCCCCGACTGCGCACGCTGCCCCATGCAGCCGCGCTGCGTGGCCTACGCCACCGGCCGCACCAAGGAACTGCCCGTGCGCAAGCCGAAAAAGACGGTGCCGGAAAAACACGCCGTCATGCTGCTGGTCGTGCACGACGGCCAGGTGCTGCTGGAACAGCGCGCGGCGACGGGCATCTGGGGCGGGCTGCTGTCGCTGCCGGAAGTGGCGGGCCACATTCTGATCGACGACGAGGAGCACGTGGAGGTGGACGAGGAATACGTCTCTCGCGCCGTGCAACCGTTCGGCGTGCCGGAATCGCAGGAACGCCTGCGCACGGTGACGCACGGCTTCACGCACTACAAGCTGCACATCGTGCCGATGCTGGTGACGCTGGCGCAACGCGCACCGCTGGCAAGCAACGGCAGCGTGCTCTGGCTCGATATCGGGAAGGTGGGCGAAGCGGCGCTGCCCGCGCCGATCAAGAAGCTGCTGGTGGAATTGCTGGGGAACGCGGCGGACGCGCAGGCGCGGCTGTTTTAAAGGAGCTTGCCGGCGGTGAAGCAGACGGCCGCGACAGAGACGACGGAGGCGAAGACCCAGCGTACGACCCGGCTTTCCAGTTCCGCCAATGTGGCATCGAGGCGGCCGAAGCGGTCCAGCATTTTCAGCTCCACCTTGACGAGGTCTTCTTTCGTGCAATAGTTCGAAGCGATTACGGCGACATCGCGCTCGATCGCGGCGAAGCGGCGCTCGGCGCCGTTGTTATGGTTGTGACCGTTGTTGTGCCCGTTTCCGCCGTGACGGTGCGCTTTCGCCTCGGATTCGATGGTGTCATCGCTCATGATGATCTCCTTGCGTAAGACACCATCGTTGACCCGGCGGGTTTTGAAGTCAAGCGAATCAGTACTCGAGCTTGCCGCTAATCAGAGTTCTTCCAGCGAGTACAAACGGCTGTGCTCGCGGATGGCGTAGCGGTCCGTCATGCCGGCAATATAGTCGGCGATACGGCGCGCCTGGCGTGTCGCGTCGCCCGTCGGTTCGCGGTAATCCGGCGGCAGCAGGTGCGGATCCTGGGTAAATGCCTCGTACAGCTCGCGCACGATGCGGCTGGCCTTCAGGCGCATGCGGTTGACCTTGTAGTGACGGTACAGGTTTTCGCGCAGGAAGCGTTTCAGGTCCGTCGCGTCCTTGCGCATCGGGTCGGAAAAACGGATCAGCGGCGGCGCCGCGCGCACGTCGTCGATGCTGCGCGGGTTGACCTCGGCGATGCGCTGCCGCGACGTGACGATCAGGTCGTCCGCCAGCGCCGTGATCAGGCGGCGCAGCGTTTCATAGATGGCGCGGCGGCCCGTCAGGCCGGGGAACGCGCCCTGTACTTCGCGCCACAACCGGCCGAAGAATGCGACTTCCTCCATCTGCGCGATGGTGATCAGGCCGGAGCGCAGCCCGTCGTCGATATCGTGGCTGTTGTAGGCGATTTCGTCGGCCAGGTTCGTCAGCTGTGCTTCCAGCGACGGCTGCGTCTTGTCGAGGAAGCGCTGCGCCACGTCGCCCAGGAGCCGCGCATTGCTGGCCGGGCAGTGTTTCAGAATGCCTTCGCGCGTCTCGAACATCAGGTTCAGGCCATCGAACGCGCCGTACTGTTCTTCCAGGTGATCGACTACGCGCAGGCTTTGCAGATTGTGTTCGAAGCCGCCGTGCGGCTGCATGCATTCGTTCAGCACGTCCTGCCCCACGTGGCCGAACGGCGTGTGGCCCAGGTCGTGCGCCAGCGCGATGGCTTCCACCAGGTCTTCGTTCAGATGCAGGTTGCGGGCGATCGAGCGGCCGATCTGCGCCACTTCCAGGCTGTGCGTCAGCCGGGTGCGGAACAGATCGCCCTCATGGTTCAGGAACACCTGCGTCTTGTATTCGAGCCGGCGGAACGCCGTCGAATGGATGATGCGGTCACGGTCGCGCTGGAACTGGCTGCGCGACGCGTGCGGCGACTCCGCGAAACGACGGCCGCGGCCCTGTTCCGAGTGCGCGGCGTAGGGGGCGAGCGTGTCTTCCATCGTCACTCCACGCAGGCCGCGATGGTGTCCAGCAGCAGAGCGCGTGGCGCGGTGGTAACCAGCGCGGTGCCGAGCGGCTTGAGCAGAATGAACTTGATGTCGCCGCCTTCGTTCTTCTTGTCCACTTCCATCAGTTCCAGCCAGCGCGCCGTGCCCAGGTCGGGTGCCTTGACGGGCAGGCCGGCCGCAGTCACCAGCGCGCGCACGCGTGCCACCGTCTCGGCATCGATATAGCCCAGGCGCAGCGACAGCTCGGCCGCCATCACCATGCCGCAGCCGACCGCTTCGCCGTGCAGCCAGTGGCCATAGCCCATGCCCGCTTCGATGGCATGGCCGAACGTATGGCCGAAGTTGAGGATGGCGCGCAGGCCGCCTTCGCGCTCGTCCTGGCGCACCACGTCCGCCTTGATCTCGCACGATCGGGCAATCGCGTAGCCCAATGCGGCGCGGTCGCGCGCCACCAGATTGTCGATATTGTCCTCGATCCAGTCGAAGAAATCGCTGTCGATCACGGCGCCATGCTTGATGACTTCCGCAAGGCCGGCCGCCAGCTCGCGCTGCGGCAAGGTATCGAGCGTCGAGGTATCGGCCAGCACGACCTTCGGCTGATAAAACGCGCCGATCATGTTCTTGCCCAGCGGGTGGTTGATGCCCGTCTTGCCCCTACCGACGAATCGACCTGCGAGAGCAGGGTCGTCGGCACCTGGATGAAATCGACGCCGCGCATGTAAGAGGCGGCGGCAAAGCCGGTCAGGTCGCCGATCACGCCGCCGCCCAACGCCACCAGCGTGGTCTTGCGGTCGCATTTGTTGGCCAGCAGCGCGTCGAAGATCCGCATCAGGCTGGCCCAGTTCTTGTATTCCTCTCCATCGTCGAGCACGACGGCGATGACGTCCTTGCCGGCGGCCGCCAGCGGCGCGCGCAGGCGCTCCAGGTATAGCGGGGCGACGGTGCTGTTGGTGACGATGGCCACCTTGCGGCCGTTGACGTGACGGGCCAGCAGGTCCGGGTCGTCCAGCACGGCGGGGCCGATCGAGATCGGGTAGCTGCGCTCGCCGAGGTCGACATTGAGTAGGATATTGGTCTGTTCGTTCATCGAAGTTTGTGCCTGCGTCGTGCAATTGGGCGCCGCCTGGCAGGCGAGCGCGTCGAGCTGGTTGATGATGATCTGGACCATCGATTGTACGTTAGGTCGTCCCGTATCGACGACGAGATGCGCCATCTCCAGATACAGCGGCTCGCGCTGGGCCATCAGCTCTTCGAGCTTGGCACGCGGATCGGCCGTGCGCAGCAGCGGGCGGTTCTTGTCGTGGCTCGTGCGCGCAAGAATGCTGGGGATGCTGGCACGCAGGTAGACGACCGTGCCGCGCTGCTGCAGCACCGCCCGGCTCTCGGGGTTCAGGATGGCGCCGCCGCCTGTGGCCAGCACGATGCCTTCCTGGCCGCACAGGTCGCGGATCACTTCGGCCTCGCGGCGCCGGAAGCTGCCCTCGCCCTCGATCTCGAAGATCCAGGGTATCGTGGCGCCGGTGCGCGCTTCGATCTCGTGGTCGGAGTCGACGAAGCGCAGGCCCAGCTTGCGCGCCAGCATGCGGCCGATCGTCGTCTTCCCCGCTCCCATGAGCCCTACCAAAAATACATTCTGCATCGCGTGTTGGAATGTGTAACAGACATCGCATTGTAATCTGAGCGGGCGCGGGCCGGCCCACAATGCAAAACGGCCGGGCTGCTGGGCAGCCTGGCCGTCTTCTTCTGGTATTGAACTCGTACTGTCGGCGCGCTAACGTGGTCAGGTCAGGGCGCCGGCGAAGACAGTGCTTCAGCACGGCAAGGCGGCGGCAACGCCGCCATGGCCGCGTTAACGTGCCGACAGCCGGTCCGCAACCACTTTTGGCGTGATGAATACCAGCAGTTCGGTCTTCTCGCTGGTCCGGCTGGTATTGCGAAACAGGTAGCCGAACACCGGCACGTCGCCCAGCAACGGCACTTTCGACACCGTAGTGCGCTCCGTCTGCTGGTAAATTCCGCCCAGCACGACGGTGCCGCCGTTTTCCACCATGACCTGCGTCTTGACGTGCTTCGTGTCGATGGCGAAGCCGGCGCGCGTTTCCGCGCCCACGCTGTCCTTGTTGACGTCCACGTCGATGACGACGTTGCCGTCCGGGGTGATCTGCGGCGTCACTTCCAGCCGCAGGTTCGCCTTGCGGAAGACGATCGACGTGGCGCCGCTGCTCGTCGCAACCTGGTACGGCAGCTCCAGGCCCTGTTCGATCAGCGCGATCGATTTATCCGCCGTGACGACACGCGGGCTGGAGATGATCTTGCCGGTGCCGTCCGCTTCCAGCGCTGACAGCTCCAGATTGAGGAAACGGTTGGCGGCGGCGTTGAACAGGCTGACGGCCAGGTTACCCGCGGCGACGCCGTTGATGGGCGCGGCCGGCAGGTTGATGAACTGGGTGTTGCCGAAGTCGTTCGTCGCATCCGTCAGCGCCACCTGACCCGTAGTCTGACCGATGCCGTTCATATTGCCGCCGACGCCGATGCGGTTGTCGCCGCCCAGCGACCAGCCGGATTGGCCGCCGCGGATGGTGCGCATGTCGGCAAAACCCAGCTTCGCACCCAGGTTGCGGGTGAAGCCATCGTTGGCCTCGACGATGCGCGCTTCGATCAGCACCTGTTTCGTGGCCACGTCCGTCTTGGCGATCAGCTTGCGCACGTCGTCCAGTTTCGCCGCGACGTCGGTGACGAAGAGCTGGTTGGTGCGCGGCTCGATGATGGCGCTGCCGCGTTTGGACAGGATGCGGTTGCGCGAGTCGCCTCCTTCCAGGCCGAACACCGTCTTGAACGCTTCGGCCTTCTGATAGTTCAGCTGGAAGATCTCGGACTTGAGCGGCTCCAGCTCGGCGATCTGCGCCTTCTGTTCCAGCTCCAGCTTTTCTTTCGTCAGCAGTTCCTCTTTCGGCGCGATCCAGATGACGTTGCCGTTCTTGCGCATGTCGAGGCCCTTCGCCTGCATCACCACGTCCAGCGCCTGGTCCCACGGCACGTTCTTCAGCTGCAGCGTCAGGCCGCCCGCCACGCTGTCGCTGGCGATGATGTTCAGGCCCGAGATGTCGGCAATCGCCTGCAGCGCCGCGCGCACTTCCACGTTCTGGAAGTTGAACGACAGCTTCTCGCCCCGATACCCCTGCGAGCCTTGCGTGAGCCTGTTCGGGTCTTCCTTGATCGGCTTGACGTCCACGACCAGTTGCGTGTCGCTCTGGTAGACGCTCTGCTCCCACAGCCCCTTCGCTTCGATCTGCATGCGCACGTTGTCGCCCTGCGGCGTCGTCGTGATCAGCGCGACCGGCGTGCCGAAGTCCGTCACGTCGAGGCGGCGGCGCAGCGTTTCCGGCAGCGCCGTCTTAAGAAAGTCCACCGTGACACCGTTGGCGCCCTGGCGTACGTCCACGGCCACCTGGCTGTTGGGCAGGTCGACGACGATGCGGCCTTCGCCATTGCTGCCGCGGCGGAAGTCGAGATCGCGCAAGGTCGGCCGCGCGGCGACTTTCGCGGGGGCCGGCGCCGCTTGCGCGGCGGGCAGCCCGCGGCTGTCCACGGCCGTGGCCGTGCCGCCGGACGAATCGATCGTCAGGATGACGTTCCTGCCGTCGATGGCGGTGGCGTAGTTCAGCGGGCGCTTCAGGTTGAACACAAGACGCGAGCGCTCGCCCGCCTGCACCACGTTCACGCTACGCAGGTCGCCCACTTCCAAATCGTGGGTGGTGCGGCCCGTTCCGTTGGTCGTCTTGCCGAAGTCCAGCGCAATGCGCGGCGGATTGGTCGTGGCGAAACCGGCCGGCAGCTTCTCCGGCCTGCCGTCCAGGGCGATCCGCACGATCACGTTCGAGCCCTGCTGGTTGGCCGTGACCGACTCGATCGCGTGCTGCGCGAGCGCGCCCGCGCTGGCGCAAGCCAGCGCCAGCGCGACGCCGGCCCGGCGCAGTGTTTGAATGGCGATCATTGCGTACTCTCCTTGCTGCCCTGCAGCTCCAACTTCGACATGCGCTCGACCCACTCGCCAGCCGCATCCTGTACCAGTTCCTTGACGTGGACGGCGTCCATCGTCACCGCCGTGATCAGGCCGAAATTCTGGCCCAGGTGCTGCCCGGCCCTGACCTGGTACACCGTGCGGTCGATCTGCAGCAAGCCGTACACGGCGCTGCCCTTCTGCAAGGTGCCGACCATCTTCATCGTATCGAGGGGGAAGCCCTCGAGGAATTCCTTGCGGCGGCCCATGTCGGGCTGCGCGCCGTCGCCGGCTCTGGCCCTGGCCTCCGTGATCAGCTTGTTCGGATTGAACGGGTCAGGCTGTTGCTGCGACGCGTACACGAACGGCACGAACGTCTTCGGTTCCGCCAGGGGCTTGACGGCCACGCGCGTGGTGGCGTCCACTTCCTTCATCCACTGGCGCACTTCCTGCACGTCGCTGTCGCCGCACCCGGCCAGCAGCAGGCCGCATGCAAGCATCAGGATCGAGGCATGCTTCATGGCTTCGGCTCCTTCTTCTTGCGCGCCGCCGCGGCCTTGCGCTGCGCCGCCACTTCATCCTGATCCAGGTAGCGGAAGGTCTTGGCCACCGCGTCCAGCGTCAGCGCGCCGTCGCGGCCCGAGCTCAAGACCATATTGTTCAGCGTAACGATGCGCGGCAGGTTCGCCATGTCGCTGGCGAACGCGCCGATGTCGTGGTAATTGCCCGTGACCTTGATATCGATCGGCAGCTCGGCGTAGTAATCGCGGGCGACCACCTGGCCCGGTTTGAACAGCTCGAACTGCAGGCCGCGGCCCAGGCCCGCCTGGTTGATGTCCGACAGCAGCGCCGCCATTTCCGCCTTGCTCGGCAACTGCTTTTCCAGCCGCACGACGTATTGGTCCACCTGCGCCTTCTGCGCCACCAGCGCCGTCAGGTTGATCGCCTGCGCCGTCTTCATGCGGTACTCCGTACGCAGGTTCTGCTCCTGCGCCGCGCCTGCCTCCTGTTCTTCGAACTGCCCGCTCCAGTAGGCGAAGTGACCCAGCGCCACCACGGCGAGCGCCACGCCGATGCCGCACAGGACCCGCGGCGCCAGCGGCCACTGGCCGGGATGCAAGCCATTCAGTCCTCGAAACTGGGCGCCGATGGCGTCGATCAGATCTCTGATGTCCGTTGCCATGGTTACGTCGCCTTTTCCGCCGCGGCGGGTTGGACCGCCGGCTTGCCGTCGTCTTCCGGCTTATCCTTGTCGCGCGGCCGCTTGATGCCGACAATGACGGCGAACTCCACTACCTTGCGCGCCGTCTTGCCCTGGCCGATCGTGCCCGCCTTGACCTCGACCAGGTCCGGCCGCTCCAGCCACGGCGATGCGCTCGACATATTGCGCAGCAGTTCCGAGACCCGCTCCTGCGACTGGGCGTAGCCGTTTACCGTCACGCGCTGCCCTTCCTGGCGGAATGCCTTCAGGTACACACCGGGTGGCGTCTGCCGCACCAGTTCATCGAGCAGGTAGACAGGTTGATTGCGGTCGCCCTGCAGGTCCTCCACGGCCTGCTGGCGCGCCTTCAGCGCCTCGATTTCCTGTTTCAGCGTGGCGATCTGCCGGATCTTGCCGTCCAGCGCCGCGATCGCCGTCTTGAGTTCGCCGTTGCGGCCTTCCTGCACGGCGATGGCGCGGGCGTTGTACCCGCCCACCACCAGTACGATGCCGACGCCGATCAGCGCCGCGAACATCATCAATGCGACGAAGGCGGCCTTGCGCTGCTTGCGCTTTTCCTCACGGTGCGGCAGCAGATTGATACGGATCATCAGCCGAACCTCCGCAATGCGAGGCCGCAGGCGACCAGGTACGCCGGTGCATCCGTGCGCAGCTGCTGTTCGCGCACCGTGCCTGCCAGCTTCATGCCGGCGAATGGCGCGACCACCGCCGTGGCGATGCGGCTGCGACCGGCGACGATGTCCAGCAGGCCCGGCACCAGCGCGCAGCCACCGGCCAGGCAGATGCGGTCGATCTTTGTGTACGGGGTCGACGTGAAGAAGAACTGGATGGCGCGCGTGACTTCCAGCGCGGCGCTTTCCAGGAACGGTGCCAGGATGGCGGCGGCGTAATTGTCCGGCAGGTCGCCCGCCTTCTTGCGCGCTTCCGCTTCCTCGAAAGCGAGGCCATAGGCGCGCACGATGTCCTGCGTCAGCGAATTGCCGCCGAACGGCTGCTCCTTCTCGTACACGGTGACGCCATCGGCCATCACCGAGCAATGCGTGACCTGGGCGCCGATCTGAAACAGCGCGACCACCTGGCCTGCGCCGCCGCCCGGCGCTTGCGCCAGTACACGTTCGAGCGCGGCGCGCGCGGCATACGATTCGATGTCCATGACGGACGCCTTCAACCCGGACGCCTCGGCAACCGCCACGCGATCCTCGATCTTTTCGCGGCGGGCCGCGGCCAGCATCACTTCGATATCGTCCGCGGAACGGGCGACAGGGCCGATCACGTCGAAGTCCAGGCTCACCTCGTCCAGCGCGAAGGGGATGTACTGGCTCGCTTCGGATTCCACCTGCACTTCCAGCTGCTCTTCCGACATCCCGGCCGGCAGGATGATCTTTTTCGTGATGACGGCCGCCGGGGGCATGCCCAGCGCGACGTTGCGCGCCCGCGTGCCGCTCTTCTTGATGACGCGGCGTACGGCGTCCACGACCTGGTCCAGGTTTTCGATATTGCCGTCGGCAACAGCGCCGCGCGGCAGTGCCTCGCTGGCATAGCGCTCCAGGCGCAGGCCGTCCTTCCCGGCGTCGCTCAGCTCGACCAGACGCACGCTGGAAGTGCTGATGTCCAGGCCGACCAGTGGCGCCGCGGTGCCGCCGAACAAAGCCCTCAGGTCGGGCATCATAGGCGCGCTCCCCGTCCGGCGCGGCGCGCTGGGCACGCCAGTGACCACACCAGTTTTGTTTGCATAATTGAAAAAATCGCTTAAAAAACAATAGCTTGACACCCAAGGCGGGATTGATATTGAATCCTAGCAACGGCCGGAAGCGGGTGTAAAGATATTTCTACAGGGAATTTTTGTGACACTGTGCGCGATGGGCCATACAGTTTTCAGTCTGTATAGCCGACGCGACAACACTCTTGTTTTGTTGCTCATGCAAAATTGTGCGAGCACAGAGCGAGGCGGCCGCGCGTGCCGCGCGAAATGGGGCTCGCTTATAATGCTTGCACAAAATTATGAAAGTTTCCGTCGCATGACTCCTCCCAACAACGCTGCCAAACCCAAGTCCCCCAAGAACTTCCTGCTGCTCGCTCTGGCATCCGTCGTCGGCCTCGTATTGGGCGCCGTCCTGCTCGTCGTTTTCGGCCTGGCGCTGGCCTATCCGAGCCTGCCGTCGCTGGACACGCTGACCGATTACCGGCCGAAAATGCCGCTGCGGATTTATTCGGCCGACAACGTGCTGATCGGCGAATTCGGCGAAGAGCGGCGCAACCTGGTGCGTTTCAAGGACATTCCCGCCGTCATGAAGAAGGCCGTGCTGGCCATCGAGGACGACCGCTTCTACGAACACGGCGGTGTCGACTACTGGGGCATCCTGCGGGCGGCGCTGCACAATGCGACGGGCGGCGCGCGCCAGGGCGCATCGACGATCACGCAACAGGTCGCGCGCAATTTTTTCCTGTCCAGCGAACAGACGCTGAAACGCAAGGCCTATGAAGCGCTGCTGGCATGGAAGATCGAACAGAACCTCACCAAGGACCAGATTCTCGAGGTCTACATGAACCAGATCTACCTGGGCCAGCGCGCGTACGGCTTCGCTTCGGCCTCGCAGATCTATTTCGGCAAACACCTGCAGGACATCACCGTGGCCGAAGCGGCCATGCTGGCGGGTCTGCCGAAAGCACCTTCCGCGTACAACCCGGTCGTCAATCCGAAACGCGCGCGCATCCGACAACAGTACATCCTGCAGCGCATGGCGCAGTTGGGCTACATCACACCGGCGCAATTCGAGGAAGCGAAAAACGAGCAGCTGAAAGTAAAGACGGACAGCAGCGAATTCGGCGTGCATGCCGAATACGTGGCCGAGATGGCACGCCAGCTTGTCTATGAACAGTTCAAGGACGACACGTACACCCGCGGTCTGAACGTCTTCACGACGATCACCAAGGCCGACCAGGACGCGGCCTACCTGGCGTTGCGCCGCGGCGTGATGGATTACGAGCGCCGCCACGCCTACCGTGGGCCGGAGGCGTACGTCGATCTGCCGAAGAACCGCAGCGAGGCCGATGAGATCATCGAGACGGAGCTGGCCGAGCATCCGGACAGCGACGACATCGTCGCCGCCATGGTGCTGACGGCGTCGCCGACGAAGGTGACGGCCGTGACGGCGTCGGGCGAGGAGATTTCGATCACCGGCAAGGGGCTCGACATGGGCAAGGCCTGGCTGGCGGAAAAGGCCGCGCCGAACCGCCGCATCCGCCGCGGCGCCGTGATCCGTGTCAGGCAGGAAGAGAAGGACTGGGAAATCACGCAGATGCCGGAAATCGAATCGGCATTCGTTGCTGCCAGCACGGAAGACGGCGCGATCAAGGCGATGGTGGGCGGCTTCGATTACAACCGCAACAAGTTCAATCACGTGACGCAGGCGTGGCGCCAGCCCGGCTCGTCGTTCAAGCCGTTCATTTATTCCGCTTCGCTGGAGCGCGGCCTGTCGCCGGCGACGATCATCAATGACGCGCCGATCTCGTTCGATGCGGGCCAGACGGGCGGCCAGGCGTGGGAACCGAAGAACTACGACGGCAGGTACGAAGGTCCGATGACGATGCGCCGCGGCCTGACGAAATCGAAGAACATGATTTCGATCCGCATCCTGCACAAGATCGGCGCCCGCTACGGCCAGGAATACGCCACGCGCTTCGGCTTCGAGCCGGACAAGAACCCGCCGTACCTGACGCTGGCGCTGGGTGCCGGTGCCGTGACGCCGCTGCAGATGGCCGGCGCCTATGCGGTATTCGCCAACGGCGGTTACAAAGTCACGCCTTACCTGATCTCGAAGGTCACGGATGCCAACGGCCGCGTGCTGTCACAGGCTGCGCCGGACCGTGCCGGCGTGGAAGCGAACCGCGTCATCGACGAACGCAATGCGTTCCTGATGGACAGCATGCTGCGCGACGTGGCCCGTTACGGCACGGCCGCGAAAGCCCAGCAGGCGCTGAAGCGCCCTGACCTGGCGGGCAAGACCGGCACGACCAACGATTCGATCGACGCATGGTTCGCCGGCTATCAGCCGAAACTCGTGGGCATCGCCTGGATCGGCTACGACCAGCCGAAGAACCTGGGCAACCGCGAGACGGGCGGTGGGCTGGCACTGCCGATCTGGATCGGCTACATGCAGAAGGCGCTGAAGTCCGTTCCTGTCGAAGAGCGCCCGGTCCCGGACGGCATCGTCATGGCGAACGGCGACTATTACTATGCGGAGAACCCGCCGGGCGTGGGTGTGGAAAGCCTGGAAGGCGCCAATCGCGGCACGCCGGCCGAGGAAAAGGCGCGCGACGCCGTCAAGAATGAGTTGTTCTGATGGCTGAAATGCATTCCACCCAGCTGCGAGCGGACGTTTTATCCGGCATCACGGTCTCCCTGGCACTGGTGCCGGAAGCGATCGCGTTTGCCCTGGTCGCCCACGTCAGCCCGCTGACGGGTTTGTACGCCGCCTTTATCGTCTGCCTGCTGACCTCCGCGCTGGGCGGCCGGCCCGGCATGATTTCCGGCGCCGCCGGCGCGCTGGCCGTCGTCATGACGAGCCTCGTCGTCACCCACGGCGTGGAATACCTGTACGCGGCCGTCGTGCTGATGGGCGTGTTGCAGCTGCTGTTTGCCGCCTGCAAGCTGGGCAAATTCATCCGCATGGTGCCCCATCCCGTCATGCTGGGCTTCGTGAACGGCCTGGCCATCGTCATCTTCATCGCGCAGTTCGGCCACTTCAAGGTAGCGGGAGTCTGGATGTCCGGCGCGGCACTGTGGACGATGCTGGGCCTTGTCGCGCTGACGATGGCGATCATCTACCTCATGCCGAGGCTGACAAAAGCCGTGCCGTCGTCGCTGGCGGCCATCCTCATCGTCTCCGGGCTCGTGGCTGCCTTCGGCATCGACTCGAAGACGGTGGGCGACATGGGCTCGATCGCCGGCGGCCTGCCCACGTTCCACGTGCCGCAGGTGCCCCTGACGCTGGAGACCGTGTATATCGTGCTGCCGTACGCGCTGATCCTGGCAGCGATCGGCCTGATCGAAACGCTGCTGACATTGAACCTGGTCGACGCGATCACCGACACGCGCGGTCGGCCGAACCGCGAAAGCATGGCGCAGGGTATCGCCAACGTCGTCAGCGGTTTCTTCGCCTCGATGGGCGGCTGCGCCATGATCGGTCAGAGCATGATCAACATTAACAACGGCGCGCGGCTAAGGGTTTCCGGCATCGTCGCCGCCGTGTTCCTGCTGGGCTTTATCGTGCTGCTGTCGCGCTGGATCGAGATGATTCCGCTGGCCGCGCTGGTGGGATTGATGTTTGTCGTCTGCGAAAAGACGTTTGCGTGGGGCAGCCTGCAAACGTTGCGCAAGATTCCGCGGCAGGACGCCGTCATCGTGGTCGGCGTCACGATCATCACCGTGCTGACCGACCTGGCAATTGCCGTGCTGGCCGGCGTCGTGTTTGCCGCGCTGGTGTTCGCGTGGCAGCACGCCAAGGAAATCCAGGCACGCGTGCACACCGATGCGCGCGGCTGGAAAGTGTATGCGCTGAAAGGGTCGCTGTTCTTTGCCTCGACGTCGAGCTTTGCCGCGCTGTTCGACCCGAAGAACGATCCCGAGCACGTGGTGATCGAATTTCGCGACGCAAAGGTTGTCGACCACTCCGCCGTGGAAGCCATCGACGCGCTGGCGGTGCGCTACCAGCAGGCCGGCAAGACGCTGCACCTGCGCCACCTGAGCCCCGACTGCCTCGAGATTCTCGACAAGGCCAAGAGCATGGTCGAGATCAACGAATTCGAAGACCCGCACTACCGCATCGCCGATAACCGGCTCGCATAAAGTCCCGGCGAACCGCAAAACCGGTGACAGGCTCCAGTTTCCCGAAACCGGAGCCTGTCACCGGTTTTTTTATGATTGCGGGCTGACGACGACCGGGCCGCTGCCCGCCTGCTCGGTTGTGACCTGCGACAGCGCGTCGAAGAGATCCGTGCCGTCGCGGGTGTCGACCCACTTGCCGTCGACGTAACGGTAGTGGAAGCCGCCGGAGCGGGCCGCCAGCCACATTTCCTGCATTGCCGCCTGGCTGTTGACGATGACCTTCGAGCCATTGTGCAGGAACTCGATCTCCAGCACATTGCCATTGCGGCTGCATTCGACGTCGATGCGGTCTTCGTCGGTGAGGCGGTCGAGCGCGCTCTCGATGGCGGCCAGCGTGCTGTCGGCCAGGTCCAGGAATTCGGTTTCGGTCATGCTACACTCCAAGGGTTCTGTTCATACCGAGATTCTAATCGTGAAGTTCACTTTAGCGTTGCCTGTCGCCGCTGTTATTGCCGCTGTTTTTCTGTCAGGTTGCGGCCAGACGGGCCCATTGTATATGCCGAAGCCGCCCAACAAGCCCGCCGCCGAGCTGGGCAAACCCGGCACCGCGCCGCCTTCGGCCCCGGTTCCTTCCACGCCTCCCGCATCCCAACAGTAACTGTCCAGCCACTCAATGTCCCAATTCGATTATCAGAACGGTGTCCTGCGCGCCGAAGGTGTCGCCCTGCCTATCATCGCCGAGACGTTCGGTACGCCGACGTATGTGTACTCCAAAGCCCAGCTGCTCGAGAACTTCGATGCCTACGCCAACGCCTGCGCCGGCCGCGACGCGCTGGTGTGCTACGCGATGAAGGCCAACTCGAACCTGGCCATCCTCGACCTGCTGGCGCGGCGCGGTGCCGGCTTCGACATCGTTTCCGGCGGCGAGCTGCTGCGCGTGATCGCCGCCGGCGGCGACCCGAAGAAAGTCATCTTCTCCGGCGTGGGCAAGAGCGTCGACGAGATGCGTCTGGCGCTGCAGCACGATATCCTGTGCTTCAACGTCGAGTCGATTCCCGAACTGCACCGTCTCAATGAAGTGGCCGGCGCGCTGGGCAAGAAGGCGCGCGTGTCGCTGCGCGTCAATCCGAACGTGGATCCGAAGACCCACCCTTACATCGCCACTGGCCTGAAAGCCAGCAAATTCGGCGTCGCGTTCAGCGATGCGCTGGACACCTACCGCATGGCGGCGCAGCTGCCGCACCTGGACGTGGCGGGCATCGACTGCCATATCGGCTCGCAGCTGCTGGACGACACGCCGCTGCTGGAAGCACTGGACCGCCTGATCGAACTGATCGACGCTCTGGCGGCCGAGGGCATCCACCTGCATCACCTGGACGTGGGCGGCGGCCTGGGGATCGATTACGGCGTGGCCGGCGAGGAAGCGCCCGCGCACGCAGGCGACTACGTGACGCGCGTGTTCCAGCGCGTCGAGGCATGGCGCGCCGAAAAGCACGGCGGCAAGGCGATCAAGGTGATTTTCGAGCCGGGCCGCTCCATCGTCGGCAACACGGGCGTGCTGCTGACGAAAGTGGAATTCATCAAGTACGGCGAAGAGAAGAACTTCTGCATCGTCGACGCGGCCATGAACGACATGGCGCGGCCCGCGCTGTACCAGGCCTGGATGGACATGCAGCCCGTGAAGCAGGCGACGGGCGGCGCCACGTTCGACGTCGTCGGCCCCATCTGCGAATCGGGCGACTGGCTGGCGCGCGACCGCGCCCTCGCCGTGGAAGCGGGCGACCTGCTCGTCATGAAGACGGCGGGCGCCTACGGCATGACGATGGCCTCGAACTACAACACGCGCGGCCGCGCCGCCGAAGTCATCGTCGACGGCGACCAGGTGCACCTGGTGCGCCGCCGCGAAACGCCGGAAGAGCTGTTCGCGCTGGAGTCACTGATCCGCTAACGGAAACCCGCCAAAAACCCGGGACAGACCCTGGTTTTGGGAACAGACCCGGGTTTTATCGTTGTGCGACGCCGGCTCTTGCCGGCGTTTGCTTTTGCCAGGCCCACCACGCGCGCAGCGCCAGCAGCACCGCCACGATGGCGACGAACAGCATCGGCTGATTGAGGTCGTGCTTGGCGGCCTTCATCCACCAGAAGTGCAGCACGCCGAGCGGTGCAATCACGTAGATCAGCCGGTGCAGCCACTGCCAGCGCTTGCCGCCCAGGCGGCGCACCATGGCGTTCGTGCTAGTCACGGCCAGCGGCACCAGCAGCACGAAGGCAATGAAGCCGACCAGGATGAACGGCCGCCTGGCCACGTCCTTGAGCATCTCCGCCACGTCGAAGAAATGGTCGAACCAGAGGAACGTGGTGAAGTGCAGCAGCGCATAGAAGAACGCAAACAGCCCCACCATGCGGCGCACTTTCAGCAGCCAGTTCCATTTCGAAAGGCGCCGCAGCGGCGTCACCGCCAGGGTGATGCAAAGGAAGTACAGCGTCCAGTCGCCCGTCGAGCGCGTGATGAACTGCAGCGGCTCGACCAGCGCACCCGTCAACGTCAGCCAGACCAGCCGGGCGAACGGCACCAGCGCCAGCACGAAGACGGCCGCCTTGATAGCCGTGACCTGTTTCGGTGCCATCAGAAATTCTTCTTCAGGTCCATGCCGGTATACAGCGACGCCACGTCATAGCCGTTGAACATCGGCGTCTTGCGTTTGCGCGACAGGAACGAGTCCTCGCCGATGCGCCGCTCCGTGGCCTGCGACCAGCGCGGGTGGTCCACGTTCGGGTTGACGTTCGAATAGAAGCCGTATTCGGACGGCGCGGAGCGGTTCCACGACGTGCGCGGCATGTCGCGCACGAAGCGGATTTTCACGATCGACTTGGCCGATTTGAAGCCGTACTTCCACGGCACGACGAGGCGCACCGGCGCGCCGTTCTGGTTCGGCAGCGTCTCGCCGTACATGCCGAGGGTCAGCAGCGCCAGCGGATGATTCGCCTCGTCCAGCCGCAGCCCTTCGGTGTAAGGCCAGTCCAGCACGCGGCTGTTCACGCCCGGCATCTGTTTGCGGTCGGCCAGCGAGATGAACTCGACGTACTTCGCGTTCCCCGTGGGTTCCACGCGCTTGATGATCTCCGAGAACGAGTAGCCAATCCATGGAATCACCATCGACCAACCTTCCACGCAGCGCAGCCGGTAGACGCGTTCTTCCAGCGGCGCCAGTTTCAGCAGTGCATCGAGGTCGAGCGTCATCGGCTTTTTCACTTCGCCCTCGATCGACACCGTCCAGGGGCGCGGACGCAGCGTGCCGGCATTTTCGGCCGGATCGCTCTTGTCGGTGCCGAATTCATAGAAATTGTTGTAGTGGGTCGCGTCGTGCAGGGCCGTCAGCTTGTCCTGTGCCGAGTAGGCCGCGTTGCGCTGGGCGGGCAGCTTCGCTTTGGCGCCCTGCGCGAACGCTTCGCGCGACAGCATTTCCAGCAGCGCGCCGCCGGCGATGGAGCCGGCGGCGATCTGGCGGATAAAGGCGCGCCGGTTTTCAAAGACCGCGCGCGGCGTGATCTCCGACGAAAACGGCAGGTCGATGCCGTTGGGGGAACGTTTGATCAGCATGACAGCTCCGACAATGAGTGGTTTGATACAGTAAAAATACGGGACTAACCTTACCTCATTCCGAAAGCGCAGCGGATTACAACTGCATTACATTACAGCGCGCCGTAGGAGTGCAGGCCCGACAGGAACATGTTCACGCCCAGGAACGCAAACGTCGTCACCAGCAGGCCGACCAGCGCCCACCATGCAGCCACGCGGCCGCGCAGGCCGGCCATCAGGCGCATGTGCAGCCACGCTGCGTAGTTCAGCCAGACGATCAGCGCCCACGTCTCTTTCGGGTCCCACGACCAGTAGCCGCCCCAGGCCTCGGCAGCCCACAGCGCGCCCAGGATGGTGGCGATGGTGAAGAACGCGAAGCCGGCGGAGATGGCCTTGTACATCACGTCGTCCAGCAGCTCCAGCGCGGGCAGACGGTCGACCAGATAGCCGTGCGACTTGAGCAGATAGGCCGATGCCACCATCGCGGCCAGCGCGAACGTGCCATAGCCGATGAAATTGGCCGGCACGTGGATCTTCATCCACCAGCTTTGCAGCGCCGGCACCAGCGGCTGGATTTCGGCCGCGCCGCGCGCCACGGTGTACCACAGCAGGAAGCCCACGGCCGCCGAAATGATCAGCATGACGAAGGGACCAAGCTGGCGCGTGGCGTAGCGCTGCTCGTAGTACAGGTAGAACATGGCGGTGATCAGCGCGAACAGGATGAACACTTCGTACAGGTTCGAGATGGGGATGTGGCCGACGTCCGCGCCGATCAGGTACGACTCGTACCAGCGCACCATCATGCCCGTCCAGCCCAGCAGCACGGCG
Source organism: Pseudoduganella plicata (assembly GCF_004421005.1). Taxonomy (NCBI): domain Bacteria; kingdom Pseudomonadati; phylum Pseudomonadota; class Betaproteobacteria; order Burkholderiales; family Oxalobacteraceae; genus Pseudoduganella; species Pseudoduganella plicata. The sequence goes on along the minus strand of NZ_CP038026.1, from coordinate 4,245,669 downwards.
CCCCAGCACAGGCGCGAGCCGATGGCGGCGCCGGCGGGCGAATGCTTCTGAACCGGCTCCTCCTTCGTTGCCTTCGGTGGGCGCGACGCCAGGCCAATCCAGTAGAACAGGGTGGCCAGGAAGAAGAACACGCTCATCCACAGGATGGCGGACTGGCTCGACAGCATATAGCGCAGCCAGAAGCGGTTGTCGGCCGCTTCCAGGTTACCGCCGTACAGCGCGATGGCCCCTAGCGACAGCAGCGCCACGGCCGGCATCAGCCAGCGCACCGGTTTCCAGTGCCAGCCCAGCGCGGCGGACGTGGGCGCGGACAGCACGAGGATGACTTTTTCATACACGTCCATATAGGCGCCGTAGCGGTTCAGCGCAAACAGCGCGGCGGCCAGCAGCGCGGCCGCGAACAGCCAGTCCGCCACGGTCAGGCGGCGGAAGTAGCCCGGCGCTTCCGTGTAGGTCCCGTTTTGTGTGATATCCATGCTGGTCTCCTTCATTTACCTAAGCTTACGCCGTTTTTTACGCCGTCTTCGGCAGGTTTTTCTTCAATGCGTCGAACTCGTTGTCGAAGTCCAGCGTCTTGCGCTGCGTGCTCATCGCCATCAGCGCATGGGCGCCCTGCCCGTCATCGCGGATCCACACCCACAGCCGGCGCTCGCGGATATAGAACATCGAGAACACGCCCAGCACCAGCAGCGCGCAGCCCAGGTAGACGACGGCCTTGCCGGGCGAGCGCGTGATTTGGAACACGGAGGCCTTTACCTGCGTGAATTCGTCCAGTTGCAGGTAGACCGGCGCGCCGTAGAAAGCGCTGTCCGACAAGGCATTGGTCGCCAGCTGCAGGAACCGCGCGTGGGGCTCGTCCGCCGCGGCAGGCGCCAGGCCGTCCTTCGCGCGCGCGACCTGCCACAACTCCCACAACGTGCCGTTCAAAATCTTCATGAAGATGTCCGCCGCTTTTTCCTGCTCGGCGGCCGGGACCTTTTCCAGGAAGCGGCTGACGGCCATGAAGCCGGCCGACTGCGCATTGCCGGCAAAGATCTCCATGCTTTTCAGCGCCGACAGCGCCAGCTGCGATTCCATCGCCTCGGCGCGGCTCGATTGCGGCATCGCGCGGCGGGCGTAGGCCTGCGCGGCCTGGCCGCGCAACTCCGGGTTGTGCAGCGCGGCGCGCAGGCGCATCCAGTCGCGCACACTGTGCTCGTCATCCGCAGGGATGCGCAGGTAGCTGAACGGCTCGGCCGGGGTGGCGCGCACGCCGGACAGGAACACGGTCGCGCCATCGACGGTGACGGGCTGCATGTAGTTCTGGAATTCGCGCGCCTGCCCCGTCTTGTCGCGCAGCTTGTACTGCACGCTGGGGCCGACGTTTTTCAGGTCCTTGTTGTTGGCGTTCTTGGCCGCGGAGCCCAGCTGCCTGCTGAGACCATTGGCAAACGCGTTGTCGAAGCTCTCGCCTTTCCTGACGTCGCGCGCGTCGCGACTGGCCATGTTCTCCACGTTGAACGGACGGAAGTCGGACCATTCGACGGTGTAGGCGTCGTCCAGTTTCGTCGACCCGCCCACTTCGCCGTTCATCTCGAACTTCGCCGATTGCGGCCCCGTCATCGGGAAGCCCGTCATTTTCAGCTTGCTGCCGCCGTCCTCGAAGCTGGACTGGTAGACGGCCAGGCCCCTGTAGATCAGCGGCTTGTTCACTTCGATCGTGGCAGGGAAGGTCTGCTTCGTTTCATGGTCGCGCACCACCACTTCGCTGGCAAACAGCTTCGGCATTCCGGTGCTGTAGAACTCGATATTGAATCTTTTCAGTTCGATGGTGAACGGCAGCGGCTGGATCAGCACCCCATCGGCGCGCGGCACGATGGCCGTGTCGCTGGCCTGCCCTTCCGGGATCATGGCGTTGCCGCGGAACGTGGGGTTACCGAGACCGAGACGGTGTTTCGCGGGGATGTCGGCAATGATGCCGTTGCCCTTGAACGGCTCCTTGCCCAGCACCCATTCCTGGATGCGGATCGGCATATCCGAATCGAGCAGGCCGCCCACGCAGATGACGACGATGGCGCTGTGCGCGAAGATGTAGCCGAACTTGTTGGCCGCGCCGCGCTTGGCAGCCACCAGGGTGCCGCCGTCCTTCTCGACGATCCTGGCCTGGTAGCCCGCGTGGCCGAGGCGCGCCGCCGTCTGCTGCGCCAGCGCCAGGCGCGCCAGCGGCGATTGCCATTCGGCCTTGTGATGGAAATTGCGCAGCGACTGCTCGCGCACGTTCTCGCGCCAGCTGCGCATGTCCTTCATCATCTTGGGCGCATTGCGGAAGATGCACAGCGACGTCGACGTGACGAGGAACGCCATCATCAGCAGGAACCACCACGCCGAGTAGACGGCATACAGCCCCAGTTTGTCGAACACGTCGAACCAGAAAGGGCCGAACTGGTTGATGTAGTTCGGCATGGGCTGGTTCTGCTGCATGATCGTGCCGATGATGGCGGCAATCGCGATCATCACGAGCAGCGCGATGGCAAAACGCATCGACGACAGCAGCTCGATGGCTTCGTTCACGGCGGGACGGCGGGTGTGCAGGCGGATACCGGTGGTCGAGGTGGTGCTCATGCGATGGAATCAGGTGAGTGGTGCGCACTGCATACTATCAAATCGGCAGGCGCAAATGGAGCGGCGCGGCGATGTGCCTACGGCGACGCGGCGGAAGAACTAGTCATTTCGGCCGACGAACGCCAAGAAAAAGGGCAGCCAGCTCGCGCTGCCGCCCCTTGTCGGTCGATGCGCCACCCGGCGCGCTTTACTTCAGGCCCGCCACGTAATCGGCGACCGCCTTGATCTCGTCGCTGGACATGCGCTCGGCGATCGTCGTCATCTCGGCGCTGTTCTTGCGGCCCTTGCCCTTGAAGCCCTCCAGCTGGGCGATCGTGTAGTCCTGGTGCTGGCCGCCGATGCGCGGGTAGCGGGCCGGGTTGCCTGCCCCCGCGGGACCGTGGCAGCTGGCGCAGGCCGGGATTTTCTTGTCCGCGATGCCGCCGCGATAGATGGTCTTGCCCCATTCGACGGTGTCCTTGTTCTTCGCGGCGCCCGGTTTCGAGCCCTGCGTGGACAGCCAGGCGGCGATGTTCTTCTTCTCCGCGTCCGTCAGCATCTTGGCGTACATCGTCATCACGGGATTCTGGCGCTCCGGCGTCGTGAAGTCGACCAGCTGCTTGTACAGGTACGATTCCGGCTGGCCCGCCAGCTTCGGATTGGCGGCGATGGTGGAGTTGCCCGCGGCACCGTGGCAGGACACGCAGGCGGGCAGGCCGCGCGCGTTGTCGCCATCGGTGTACAAGGACGAGCCCTTGGCCGGATCGACTTTGGCCGCCGCGGCAGGGTGGGCGGCGTCTGCAGCGAAGGCTGCGCCCGAAACGAACATCAACGCTGTGAATATGGAATGTACCACCGGTGTAAACGCACGATTCATTCAGACACCCTACAGAGAAGAGTCAATAAAATGTTCGCAGTGACGCGGACCGCAAGCGAAGTAACGCCTTATTGTACAATAGCTTCCTCGGCCAAAAGCCTGTCTTCCTTGCAATTTCCCCCCTATCTCCATGTCCAAGCTCTGGCAAGCCCGCTTCTTTACGACCGTCAATCATCTGCGTGACCTCCCCCGAACGACGGTTCCCGAAATCGCTTTCGCGGGCCGCTCGAATGCCGGAAAATCCACTGCAATCAATATCCTGTGCAACCAGAAGGGCCTGGCGTTCGCGTCCAAGACACCGGGCCGCACGCAGCACATCAACTTTTTCTCCATCGGCGGCGCCCACGTGGCAATGCACCGGAAGGATGAGACGAACCAGGCCGAAATACGTTGCCTGCTGGCCGATTTGCCAGGGTACGGCTACGCCGAAGTATCGGGGGACGCCAAGTTGCACTGGCAGCGCCTGTTGGGCGATTATGTACAACGCCGCGAACAGCTGGCCGCGCTGGTCCTCATCATGGACGCGCGCCGCCCGTTCACGGACCTGGATATCCAGATGCTGGAATGGTTTGCCCCCAGCGGCAAGCCGATCCACTGCATCCTCACCAAGGCCGACAAGCTCAATCGCAACGAGTCCGTCAACATCCTGCGCCAGACGCAGGCAAAGCTGGACAGCTATGTCGACGAGGATGGCGTGGGCTTCCCGTTCACCGTGCAGCTGTTCTCGGCGCTCAAGCGCATCGGTATCGAGGAAGCGACGGCGAAGATCGAGCAGTTGGTCGGCCTGGATATCGACCCGCCCACACCGGAAGACCTGGATCCGCCGGAAGCGCCCGACGACGAACAATGATTTTTTACTGCTGAATGGACTACACCGCGATGCACAGCCCTCACTTCTCCGCCCAGTTCCCTGCCATGCGCATGCGCCGCATGCGCCGTGATCCGTTCTCGCGCGCCCTGATGCGCGAGAACGTCGTCACCCCCGCCGATCTGATCTACCCGGTTTTCATCCTGGAAGGCACGAACGTGCGCGAGCCGGTGCTGTCGATGCCGGGCGTGGAGCGAGTGTCGGTGGACCTGCTGCTGAAGGTGGCCGAGGAGTGCGTCAACCTGGGCATCCCCGTGCTGGCACTGTTCCCGGTGATCGACGCATCGCTGAAGACGCCGGACGGCGTGGAAGCGACCAACCCTGAAGGCCTGGTGCCGCGCGCCGTACGCGAGCTGAAGGCGCGCTTCCCGGAGCTGGGCATCCTGACGGACGTGGCGCTCGACCCGTACACGAGCCACGGCCAGGACGGCCTGATCGACGATAACGGCTACGTCATCAACGACATCACCACCGAAATGCTGGTGCGCCAGGCGATGGCCCAGGCAGATGCCGGCGTGGACGTGGTGGCGCCATCGGACATGATGGACGGCCGCATCGGCGCCATCCGCCAGGCACTGGAAGAAAAGAACCACATCCACACGCGCATCATGGCGTATTCGGCGAAGTACGCGTCAGCCTTCTACGGCCCGTTCCGCGACGCCGTCGGCTCGGCGAAAAACCTGGGCAAGGGCGACAAGAACCAGTACCAGATGGACCCGGCCAACAGCGACGAAGCGCTGCGCGAAGTGGCCGGCGACCTGCAGGAAGGCGCCGACATGGTCATGGTCAAGCCGGGCATGCCGTACCTCGACATCGTGCGCCGCGTGAAGGACGAATTCAAGGTACCGACATTCGCCTACCAGGTCAGCGGCGAGTACGCGATGATCAAGGCGGCCGCGCAGAATGGCTGGCTCGATCACGACAAGGTGATGATGGAGGCCATGCTGGCCTTTAAACGTGCCGGCGCCGATGGCGTCTTGACATATTTTGCGATCGATATCGCGCGCAAGCTGAAACAGGGATAAGACTGGCTACGGCCTTCGGGGACAGGTGCCTGTTCCCGGCGTTCAGAAATCCGGCTCGTCCGCCAGCACCCCCGCCACCCACTCCGCAAACACCCGCACCTTCGCCGTCGCCATCCGCCCTTTCGGATACAGCAGCGACACCGGCATCGGCACGGGTGGCGTCTCCCCCAGCAGCTCCACCAGCGCCCCGCTTTCAAGGTGCGCCCGCACCTGGTACGCCGCCGCCTGCGTGATGCCGATGCCCTGCAAGGCGCAGATGACGTTGGCGTCGGCATCGTCGATGGCGACGGGGCCGCCCACCTGCGCCGTTTCCACGCGGCCATCCTCCACCACGAAATCCCAGTCGAACGGCCGCCCCGTGCGTCCCGAGAAGTGAACGATGCCGCGGTGCGTGCGCAGGTCGGCAATGCTGCGCGGCGTGCCGTGCTTGGCGAGATAGGCGGGCGACGCGCACGTCACGAAACGCATGCTGCCCATCTGCCGCCCGACCAGCGCACAATCCTGCAAGGCGCCGACCCGCAGTGCGCAGTCGACGCCTTCCTGGGTCAGGTCGGCCAGGCGGTCGGCCAGGCTGATCGTCAGCGACACTTCGGGATACGCCGCCTGGAAAGCGCCCAGCCGGGGGAGGATGACGTTGCGGCCGACGGCGCCCGGCAGCTCGATGCGCAGGGTGCCGCGCGGCGTCGCGGACGCCGCACAGCGAAACCCCTGCTCCGCCACGTCGATGGCGGCGAGGATCTGCACGCATTGCTCGTAGTATTCGGCGCCGTCGCTGGTCAGTGCCAACTTGCGCGTGGTGCGCAGCAGCAGCGTCGTGCCGAGATACGCCTCCAGCTTCTGGATCGTTGCGGTCAGCGCGGCGCGGGGCAGCCCCAGCGTCTCAGCCGCTTTGGTAAAACTGTTCGCCTCGACGATCCGGACGAACGTCTGCATGGCCTTGACCTTGTCCATTGATTGTTCATATAAAGTGAATTGTAGAGGTGCATTATGCGCTGATTATCTGAACAGCGAACTCCTCTAGACTGGCCTCATCGTTTCTTACCCTTCGAGGCCATCATGAATTCAACTTCCATTTCACGCGGCATGGTCACACTGCTGGCCGCTGCGGCCGGGCTGATCGTCGCCAACCTGTACTACGCGCAGACGCTGGTCGGCCCCATCAGCGCCGCGACGGGCCTTTCACCAGCCGCGGCCGGGTTGATCGTCACGCTGACGCAGGTCGGCTATACCCTGGGGCTGCTGTTTGTCGTGCCGCTGGGCGACCTGCTGGAAAACCGCCGGCTGATCGTCGTGGCGCTGGGCGTGGCGTCGGTGGCGCTGCTGGCTGCGGCTTTCGCCACCAGTGCAGCCGTGTTCCTGGCGGCGGCGCTGGCCATCGGCCTGTCGTCGGTGGCGGCGCAGGTACTGGTACCGTTTGCCGCGCACCTGTCCAGCGAGGCCGAACGGGGCCACACGGTGGGCAAGGTCGTCAGCGGACTGCTGCTGGGCGTGATGCTGGCGCGGCCCGCCGCCAGCCTGGTTGCCGATCATGCCAGCTGGCACGTCGTATTTGGCGGCGCCGCCGTGCTGATTGCGCTGCTGGCGGTCGTGTTGCGCTTCAAACTGCCGCAGCGCGTGCCGCAAGCCGCCCTGTCGTACCCAAAACTGATTGGCTCGCTGTGGACACTGTTTGCCACGACGCCCATCCTGCGGCGCCGTGCGGCCTATCACGCCGGCCTGTTCGGTGCGTTCAGCCTGTTCTGGACTGTCGTGCCGCAGGTGCTGGCCGGACCCGCGTTCGGGCTGTCGCAGTCGGCGATTGCCGTCTTCGCGCTGGTCGGCATGGCCGGCGCGGTGGCCTCGCCCATTGCCGGCAAGCTCGCCGACAAGGGGCACAGCACTATTGCCACGGCGGTCGCGTTAATCCTCGGTATTGCCGGCTTCGCGCTGCCGCTCCTGGTGCCGGGCTCGCATGCCTTCGCGCTGGCCGTGCTGGTGGCCGCGTCGATCGTGCTGGACATGGGCGTCGCCGGCAACCTGGTGCTGGGCCAGCGTGCCATCTTCATGCTGGGCCACGAAGTGCGCAGTCGGCTCAACGGCCTGTATTTCGCCGCGTTCTTTGCCGGCGGCGCTGCCGGCTCCGCCCTGGGTGGCTGGGTGTATGCGCAGTACGGCTGGCATGCTGCACTGCTGGCGGGGATGGCGCTGCCGGCACTGGCCTTGATCTATTGGATCAGTGAGGCGCTGCCGGAGCGCAAGGCGGCGTAAGCGGCACTGCCTCAAAACAGGGGACTGTCCCGGGTTTTATGCCATGAACCCGGTCAGTTCCCGTTCGATCTGCTGCGCCAGCTGGTGGATGTGGAACCCGTCGACGAAACCGTGGTGGGCCTGCACCGAGAACGGCAGTTGCAACCGCCCGCCCGGTGCGTCGCGGAATTTGCCCCAGGCGATCGATGGAATGTCCGGGTTGTCCAGCGCCGCCGTGGGATGCTGGATGGACGTGAAGTCCAGCCATGGAATGCACGTGATAAAAACCTGGTCGCGGCACTCGCGCGGCGTCATGGCGCGGTAAAAACGGTTCAGCTCGGTCATTGCGGAAGCCGCGGCGCCGGCCGCCCGGCCACGGGCGACAAACTCGCGCAGGTCATCCGTCCATTCGAACTGGGCGAAATTGACGTCGTTGTTCGCATTGGTGACGGTAAACGACGGCCGCAGCCGGTCGATGCGCAGCACGTCGCCATCGAGCACGCGGTAGCGGAAATTTTCCACCTTCAACGTCGAGCGCAGCACCGCGCACAGCAGCACGTGGAACGGCGCCAGCCCTTCTTCCCTGCACCATGGCCGGAAGTCGGGCAGCTCCAGCGTAAATGTGAGATTGAGGGCGGGACTGTCCATCCCGTCAAACATCTCGAAGCGGTCGCGCCGCCGTTCAAAATTGTTCATCAGCGATCCATTCAGCGGCCTGCCGGCCGGATATATTTTGGATACATTTCCTTCAGCAGGAAGGCGCGCAGCTCCGCTTCATCCTCCTTGCGGGCACTCATCCGGACAACGCGGCCCAGGCGGTGCGACTCCCATTCGAAGTCGCCCGGCTTTTCCTTGCGGATGAGCTCGATCATTTTTGTGACGACAGCATTCTCGATATCGATCTCGTTGCCCAGCTCCACGTGCACCTGCTGCAGCCAGCGGCGCTTGAAGTTGGTATTCCAGCCGCGGAACTTGACGTCGGCGCTGTTGAAGGTCTGGTTCTGCACGTCGAAGATGCCGCCCGAATCCTCGCGGTCGCCGGCCGCGTTGCGGCCCTGCGCACCCATGATGTTGGCGATGGCGCGCGCCTTGGCCTTGGCGTCTTCGCTCTCGGCCGAATCGGCCGGCGGGGACGACGTGGCGCCACGCTTGCGGCGGTTCGCTTCGATCAGCTGGGACATGTCCGTAACGTCAGGCGGCGGCGGCGTCAGCTTCGCCTGTACCGGTGGCGGCTCCTGCTGCTGCTTCTCCGTAATGGCATCCGGATTGGTGCGGGGTTGCAACGGCGGCGCCGGACGCGGAGGCGCTTTCGCGACCTTCTTCGGCGCCTGCTTCTGCGGGGTCGGTGTCGGCCTGGGTGCCGGCGCAGTTTTCGCCGGGGCCGGCGTAGGCGCGACAGGGGCGACCCAGACCATCTCGCCCTGTTTCGACGGTGGCTTCAGCTTGACGAACGTCTGCGGATTCATCAGCGCCAGCAGCAGGATCAACACGTGCAGGCCGATGGCAATGCCGAGACCGATCCGGTTCGGCTGCTTGCGGCCATATTGCGGAATCAGGCCACCGGGCGGCAGGGGCTGGCCGCAGGTGGGGCAATACTCGTCGGGACCGTGGGTGTGGCTTGACTGGAACAAGATAAACCGTTTTCTGTGCACAAACCGGCAAGCCGGGCCAAAGTCGAGCAAGCTTACGCGAGCTTGTCGTTAACGGATGTTACCGTATGTATCCCTCGAGCGCGCTCCTTCCGTACTGCCGGGCTCGTGTCCACCTCGGGGTCGGCCCCCGAGCTGGATACAGGCTTGGCTCAGTGCTTCGACAGGTTCACGGCTTTCAGCTCCACCGGCTGTTGGCCCAACGGGGGTTCGCTGTCGTCCAGGTCGCTGTCGCTCATCGGGCCCGTGCCGCTGTACTTGTCCAGGAACAGATAGATCACCGGCGTGATGTACAAGGTGATGACCTGCGAGAAGATCAGGCCGCCGCAGACGGCCAGGCCCAGCGGCTGGCGCAGCTCGGCGCCGGCGCCCAGGCCCAGCGCGATCGGCAGCGCGCCCATCAGCGCTGCCAGCGTCGTCATCAGGATCGGCCGGAAACGCAGGATGCACGCTTCGCGGATCGCTTCCACCGGCGGCTTGCCCTCCTCCCGCTGCAACTGCAGCGCGAAGTCGATCATCATGATGGCGTTTTTCTTGACGATACCGATCAGCATCAGGATGCCGATAATGGCGATCATCGTCAGGTCCATCTTGAAGATCCATAACGTCAGCAGCGCGCCCACGGCGGCCGACGGCAAGCCGGCAAGAATGGTAAGCGGGTGAATATAGCTTTCGTACAGTACGCCCAGCAGCACGTAGATGACGCCCAGCGCGGCCACGATCAGGATGACCTGGCTGCTTTGCGAGCTCTGGAACACGGCAGCGTCGCCGCCATACGTGGTGATGATCGACGGCGGCAGCCCGAATTCCTGGCCCATCGCGTCGATCTTGGCCGTGGCGTTACCCAGCGGTACGTCTGGCGCCAGGTTGAACGACAGCGTAATCGCCTGCAGCTGGCCCTGGTGGTTGACGGCCGTTGGGCCCACCGTGCGCTCGACGGTCGCGAAGCTGGACAGTTTCACCAGCTGCCCGGACGTATTCCGCACGGACACCTTCGTCAAAGCGTCCTCGAAGCGGCGGTCCTCGTCGGCAGCTTCGAGGATCACGTAATAGCTGGCCGCGGACGAATAAATCGTCGACACCTGGCGCTCGCCGAACGCCAGGTACAGCGCCGTACGGATATCGCTGAGCGCGACGCCCAGATTGTTGGCCTTGTCGCGGTCGATCTTGAGCGACGCCTGCAGGCCCTTGTTCTGCGAATCGCTCGTCACGTCGCGGAAGTCCGGGTCCGAACGCATGCGCTCAAGATAGCGCTCGGCCCACTCGCTGAGCGCATCCGGGCTGACCGATTGCAGCGTGTACTGATAGCGGCTCTTCGACGGCCGTCCGCCCAGCTGCAGGTTCTGCACCGGCGACATGTAGACGGCAATGCCGGCCACCTCGCGCGTCGCCTTGCGCAGGCTTTCCAGCACCTGCGGCATCTTGTCGCGCTCGGAACGGTCTTTCAGCACGACAAACATGCGGCCCGTGTTGCCACCGCCCGTGAACGAGACGACGTCCTTGACGTTGCGGTCGGCGCGGATCAGCGCCGCCACCCTCTCCTGCAACCCCAGCATCGCAGCCGACGAGATGTCTTCGGATGCCTCCGTGTTGATGCGGATCTGGCCGATGTCTTCTTCGGGGAAAAAGCCTTTCGGGATCGCGCTGTACATGACGATCGTCAATGCGAACGTGCCAACAGCAATGCCCAGCACCACGAAGCGGTGGCGCAGCGCCATGTCCAGCGTGCGCGCGTAGCCGTTGCGCACCTTCATGAAGCCGGCTTCGAAGTGGCGGCCGATAAAGCTGTCGTCACCGGACGTTTCATGCGAGTCGGCCGGCAGGAAGCGCGATGCCAGCATCGGCACCAGCGTCAGCGACACGGCGGCGGACACCAGCACGGACAGCGCCACCACGACGGCGAATTCATGGAACATCAGGCCCATCACGCCCGGCATGAAGAAGATGGGAATGAAAACGGCCACCAGCGAGATCGAGATCGAGACGATGGTGAAGCCCATCTCGCGCGCGCCGATCAGCGCTGCCTGCAGCGGCTTCTTGCCATGCTCGATGTGCCGCACGATGTTTTCCAGCACGACAATGGCATCGTCGACAACCAGACCGACGGCCAGCGTGATGCCCAGCAGCGAGATGTTGTCCAGGCTGTAGCCGAATGCGTACAGCAGCGCGAGCGCGCCCAGGAGCGAGATCGGCATCGTCACGGCGGGGATGAACGTGGCGGCAGCGCGGCGCAGGAACAGGAAAATGACGAGCACGACCAGCACGATCGTCAGCGCCAGGGTCAGATTGACGTCATGCAGCGCCTCGCGGATCGACACGGAACGGTCGTTGACGAGGGCGATATTGATTGACTCGGGCAATTGCGCCTTGAAGCGCGGCAGCAGCGCCTTGACGCCATCGACGACCTGCACCGTGTTCGCATCGGGCTGGCGCTGCACCAGCAGCACGATGGCGCGCTCGCCGTTATAGCTGCCGAACGACTTGATGGACTGGAAGCTGTCCTCGACGGTGGCGACATCCTTCAGGCGCACCGGTTCGCCATTGCGCACGGCGATGATCAGGTCGCGGAACTCCGACGCCTTCATCATCTGCGGGCTGCCCTGGATCGTCAGCGTCTGCGACGGCCCGTCCAGCACGCCCAGCGGCGTGTTGGCGTTGGCGTTGCGCACGGCCGCCTGCACCTCCGCGAGGGTCAGGTCGCGGGCATTGAGCAGGTCCGATTTCGCGCGGATGCGCACCGCGAATCTTTTTTGGCCGTTGACCGTGACCTGGGCCACGCCAGGCAATGTGGACAGGCTGGGCGCGATCAGGTTTTCCGCGTAGTCGTTCAGTTCGGACAGCGACAGCGATGGCGAATTCATCGCCATGAACAGCACGGGCGCGTCGGCCGGGTTGATCTTGCGGTACGACGGCAGGTCCGTCATTTCCTGCGGCAGCTGGCGCTGGGCGCGCAGCAGCGCCGCCTGCACGTCTACCGCTGCCTCATTGACGTCGATGCTGGAATCGAACTCCAGCGTGAGCGACGTGTTGCCCTGCGTGCTTGTCGACGTGATCATCTGCAGGCCGGCAATCGTCGAGAACTGCTTTTCCAGCGGCAGCGCCACGGACGACGCCATCGTGTCCGGGCTGGCGCCAGGCAGATCCGCGCTGACGTTGATGACAGGTGTGTTGTAGCTGGGCAGAGCCGCGACGGGTATCTTCAGATAGGCCAGCACGCCGGCCAGGATCAGGGTCAGCGACAGCAGCACCACCATGACGGGGCGCCGGATGGAAAGCTCGGACAGGCTCATTCGATACCACCCTTGTCTTTACCGCCGCTGCGCCCCTGGTCGGCCACGCGCGTATCCGCGATGCGCACCTTGCCGCCCGGCCGCAGGTTCTGCTTGCCCTCGACGATGACTTTTTCGTCCCCTTGCAGGCCGCGCACGGCGGCATCCGCGCCGAAGGCGTACAGGCGCTCGACGTTCGCCATCTTCGCCGTGTTGTCCGGCCCGACGGTATACACGAAGGTACCGCGGGTGTTCGTGATGATAGCGTTTTGCGGTACCACCAGCGCGTCCTTCAAGGTTTGCACCGTCAGCGTCGTGTTGACGTACTGGCCCGGCCACAGGCGCGTCCCCTTGTTGTCGAACTGGGCCTTGACGCGGATGACGCCGGCGACCGGATCGACCGTGTTGTCGATAAAGCTCAGGTGCCCTTCGATGGGCTGTGGCGAATTGTTCTGGAACGCCTGCACGGCCACCTTGCCGGCGCGCTGCGCGTCCAGCAGCGCGGCAAGGGCGTTTTCCGGCAACGTGAACGCAACATTGATCGGATCGAGCTGCGTGATCGTCGCCAGCGACGTCGTCAGCTGCACGAGGCTGCCCGGATAGACGTTGATGGCGCCCACCCGGCCCGTCATCGGCGCACGGATCGACGTGTAGCTCTGGTCCACGCGCACGGCGCGCGCGGCGGCAACGTCCGCCTCGAGCAGCGCGCGCGCGGCGTCCACCTGGCTTTTCAGCGTATCGACGGCGCCCTGGGCAATGAAATTCTGCGCCAGCAGTTCCATGCTGCGCTTGTACTGGCGTTCCAGGTCGGCCAGGCTGGCGCGGTCGCGCGCCACCTGGGCATCGGCCTTCTGCACATTGGCCGCTTCGCTGCGGCTGTCCAGCGAGAACATCAGGTCGCCCTGCTGGACGAACTGGCCTTCCTTGACGTGCACCTTGACGATGGTGCTGGTGGTCTGCGGATGCAGGTCGACGGTGCTGATGGGGCTGACGGTACCGTTGGCCTGCAGCTGGACGGGAACGTCCTGCCGGCGTGGCTTGACGATATTGACAGTCGTCGGCCCCCCGAAGCCGTTACCCTTGCCGGCAGCTGCCTGTGGTGCCTCGGCGGGACGCGTGAAATGCCACGCGCCGGCGGTGACAACGACGGCAACGCCGACGAGAACTCCCAGAGTTTTCTTTTTCATTATTGAACTGCGGTGATAAGTGAGTAGCACGAGCCGGCCATGCCAGGCTCCCAAGTGGCTGTTTTTATCATGGTTTGTTTATGCTTCATGTTGCCGCACGGCATTTAGCGCGGCATTGTCGCATCATTTTGTGTCCCGCTGATTACTTCCCTGCATAAAATTCAGGCAGTGTTAACACGGCTTCAAGCCCCCGTTGTCGCCATTGGACAAACTTAACGTGGCACCATGCTGCTCGGCGATATTGCGGGCAATTGTCAGGCCCAGGCCCGTCCCCCCGGATGCGCGCGAGCGCGAGCTTTCCAGCCGATAAAACGGTTCGAACACGCGTGCCAGCTGGTCCTGCGGAATGCCCGGACCTTCGTCGCGGACGCGGATGCGCGCGGCGCCGGCCAGCCGTTCCACCGTCACGTGCGCTTTCTGTCCGTACTTGACGGCGTTGTCGATCAGGTTGACGAGGCAGCGCTGGATGTCCAGTGGCCGGCCCAGCAGCGCCATTCCTGCCGAGCCCTTCAGTTCCACAGGCTGGCCGGCCTCGACCGCGTCGGCGCAGACGCTGTCGAGCAGCGAATCCAGGTCGAGCTTCTGCATCGTGCCACCGGCGTCGATGCTGCGCGCCAGGTCCAGCCCTTCCTTGACCATCGCCTGCATCGCCGAGAGATCGCCGATCAGCTTTTGCCGCAAGTCCTCGTCCGTGACCTTTTCCAGCCGCAGGCGCAGGCGCGTCAGCGGCGTCTGCAGATCGTGCGTGATGGCCGCCAGCATTTCCGTGCGCTGCGCGATGTACTGGCGGATACGTGCCTGCATTGCATTGAACGCGGCACTGGCCTGGCGGATTTCGCTGGCGCCCGTCAGGCCCAGCGGCGGGTGATTGATGTCGTTGCCCAGGTCTTTTGCCGCCTGCGCCAGCTGCCTCAAAGGCCGCACCGTCATGCGGGTGACGAGGTAGGCAAGGACGGCAATGCTCAGCAGGAACGGGAGGATGACGGCGTATTCGTTGTGCCCCGTCGGCGCCGGCGCGCGCGGCGGCAGGACCGACAGTTTCAGCAGTTGGCCGTCCGTCATGGCAATCTGGACCGATTCGCAGGTGCCGCGCCATTGCGTGGCGCCGAACAGCGTGTTGGTGGCAATCGGCTTGTCGCAGCTGGGTGGCCGCTCGGCAATCGGCGTGACCTGGAACTCGCGGCCGAGGCGCTGCGCCAGCGCGGCGGAGAACTCCGTGGCTGGCAGCGCGGGTGCCTCGTGCGCCGCCAGTTCCAGCTGGACGGTGCCTTTGCTGGCCACCTGCAAATACTGCGCGCGCGATTCGGGGCGCACCACGTCCGCCGTTTCGATGATCTGTTCGGCCCGCTCCAGCGCATGAAAATTGCGGTAGCGTTCCAGGGTACGTTGACGTTCATTCAACGCCAGCCATTGCGTCAGCGCGGCCGACGCGATAATCCCCAGCATCAGGGCAAAAAACACCCGCCCCGTCATGGAGTTGAAGAATGCCTTCACACTCTGGGCTCCACCGAGACGGCGCCGGCCAGCACGTACCCGCCGTTACGGACCGTCTTGATGATTTGCGGCACGCGCGCATCCTCGCCCAGCTTCTGGCGCAGGCGGCTGATCTGGATGTCGATGGAACGGTCGAACGGGTCGGCGTCGCGCCCCTGCGTCAGGTTGAGCAGCTGGTCGCGGTTCAGCACGCGGTTCGGGTGCTCCAGGAATACCTTGAGCAGACGGAACTCGGCGCCGGACAGCATGATCACCGTGCCGTCCGGATTGAGCAGATGACGCGCCGTCAGATCCAGCGTCCAGCCGGAGAAGCGGATCTGCGCAGCCTTGTCGGCCCCGCCTGCCGCCATCGTATTGCTGCGACGCAAGACGCTGCGGATGCGCGCCAGAAGCTCACGCGGTTCGAACGGCTTTGGCAGGTAGTCGTCCGCGCCCATTTCCAGACCGAGGATGCGGTCCAGCGGCTCGCTGCGGGCCGTCAGCATGATGACAGGCAGGTTTGAATGGGCGCGCAGCTTGCGGCAGATCGTCAGGCCGTCCTCGCCCGGCAGGTTCAGGTCCAGAACGATAAGGTCGGGCTTGGTCTCGTCCAACAGTTTCCACATGGCGGCACCGTCCTGCGCGCCGAACGTGCGGTAGCCGTTCGTCTCCAGGTAGTCCGCCAGCAGGGTGCGGATATCGCGGTCGTCGTCGACGATCAGAATGCTCGATGTAGGTTCCATCCCTCAATTATCCCCAGTTCCGTGGCGCGCGCCTAACGCCTGTTTGTATCGTCTTGTATATGAATATTGCAGCAAAGTCGCAAGCTTAAAGGAAACAAACGGATACAAATAACGGCACCCGCGACACTTCATCGAAACAGATGGCTGCCAAGATGAGTCTCATGTGCAGAGCGTTATCGATCGAGATGCACATGATCTTTTAATGCAGCATTAACTCCGAAGGACAGAATATGAACACCCTGCGCAAATCCCTTATTATCGGCATGACAGTTATCGGCCTGAGCTCCGCAATGGCCGCGCAAGCCCAGGAAGCGACGACGCCACATCACCGCACCTATGCCGCCACCAAATTCGATCCCGCCAAGCGCGCCGAACATATTGCGCAACGCCAGCAGAAGCTGCACGATGCGTTGAAACTGACGGCGGCCCAGGAACCGGCATGGAATACCTATATCGCCGCGATCAACCCGCAAACGCCGGTCGGGCGCGCGGACCGTGTTGGTTTCAAGGATCTGCCGGCACCGGAACGAATGGAGAAAATGCTGGAGCTGCAGAAAGAACGACTGGCAAAACAGGAAAGCCGGCTGGCGGCATTGAAAACGTTTTATGCCGTGCTGACGCCGGAGCAGCAGAAGACGTTCGACGCGGCGACCGCGCATCAGGGCCGGCATCGGCACGATCGTGTGCGTGGCGACATGCAGAAACAGCAAGGCTGATCGATGTCGAAGTAGCCGGGGCAGAACCTCGCCCCGCCTTTTTGCGCCACGCGTGCCAACGTCTGGCTCGATCGCGCCTGATTCTGGCTGTGACGTGTTGGTGCGGTCAAAAAAAGCGCCGGTCACGGCGCTTTTGGTGCCGTCAGCTTTCGCGACGGCGACCGGCATGGCGGTCGGGTACTCGGCGAAGGCGCCGTGCCCGTCCCGCCCGCGCTAGTCCAGCTTCTGCAACGATGCGAGGAACTTTGTCGAGTTCTGGAAACCGACCACACGGGAATCGGGAATTTCCCGGCCGTTCGGGTCGAACAATATAATCCCAGGCGGGCCGAACAGTTTGAATCGCTTCAGCAGTTCTTTATCCGCCGCGTTATTCGCCGTGACATCGGCCTGCAACAGGATCGTATTGGCCAGTTTCTCCTGTACAGCAGGATCGATGAATGTCAGCTTCTCCATTTCCTTGCAGGCGACGCACCAGTCGGCATAAAAGTCGAGCATTACCGTCTTGCCGCCGGTATTGGCGAGAATGCTGTCCAGCTCCTGGACGTTGGCGATGCGTTTGAAATGTACCGGGGCCGGCGCATTGCCGGTCAAATGGGCCAGCGGTGCCAGCGGATCGCGGCTGCCAGTGGCCACGCCGATCATCTGGACAATACCGAAGGCAAGTGACACCATGGCGATCCCTTTTGCCACCCAGCCATATTTCTGCCTGAACAGATAAGTGCCGTAGCCGATCCCCAGCACGGCCCAGCCCGACATTTGCACGACGCCCGGCAATACCGGCGACACAAGCCACCACGCCATGGCCAGCAATAACACGCCGAAGAACCGTTTGACGGCGTCCATCCATGCGCCGGCACGCGGCAGCAATGAACCGGCGGAGAGCCCGACCAGCATCAGCGGCACGCTCATGCCGACCGCCATGGCAAACAGCGCGCTGCCGCCGACCAGGACATTGCGCGTCTGGCTGATGTAGACGAGCGCGCCGGCCAGCGGCGCTGCCACGCACGGGCCGACGATCAGCGCGGAGATCGCGCCCATCGCAAACACGCCCGCCAGCTTGCCGGCCGACTGGCGCCCTGACGCTGCCGCGAGGCGGCTTTGCAGGCTGGACGGCAGCTGCAGTTCGTACACGCCGAACATCGACAGCGCCATGGCCGCCATCGCCAGTCCGAACGCGCCAAGCACCCACGGATTCTGCAGTGCGGCCGCCAGGCCCTCGCCGATCAGGCCGGCGGCGACGCCCAGCGCCGTGTAGACGATCGCCATGCCGAGCGCATAGCTGCCGGACAGGATGACGCCCCGCCTGCGCGTCGTCGCGCTGCCTTCGCCGACGATAATCGACGACAGGATCGGCACCATCGGCAGGACGCAAGGCGTGAACGACAGCCCCAGGCCCAGCAGCAGGAACAGCGGTACGATGACGATCATGCGGCCGCCCTGCAGCGCGCTGTCAATGCGGCCCAGTTCGCTTTGGGGAGGTGCCACGTCCGCGGGAGCGCTGGCGGGGCCGCTGGACGTTGAAGGGCTCATCTGCAGGCTGAACGGCGATGCCGCCGGTGCGGCGTTGGCGGCGACGCCGACGTCGCCCGGCATGCCGCCAATCCTGACGGTCGCGTCCTGCGGCGAATAGCACAGCCCCTTGTCGGAACAGCCCTGTCCCGTGGCGGTCAGGGTAAACGGGCCGCTGGCCTCGACCGGCACGCGGATGACGACGCTGTGGCGGTAGGTTTCGACCTCTTTAGCGAACGTTTCGTCGAACTTCACCTTGCCGGGCGGGATCAGGGGGGCACCCGTGGCCGCACCCTGCGCCTTGACCGCGAAGCGCTCGCGGTACATGTAATACCCCTCGGCGATCTTCCACGTCACTTCGACGGTTTTCGCGTCGGCCATGCGTGCCGACATCTGGAACGCAACCGTCGGATCGAGGAACGCTTCGTCGGCTTGAGCGGGCGCGGCGAGCAGCACTGCCAGACACATCAGCGCTTTGAGAAGTTGACCGAAAAATGGAGCCTGTCCCCAGTTTTTCGGCAAGAAGATGGCACACAGGCGCAGCAGGAAGGACATTTGATCACTCTGCAAAAAGACAATTCGCCAGCATGGTACGCCAAAAACCCGGGACAGTCCCCTGTTTTGAGGCAACAGCCGCGACGGCGCGGGAGGCGTTCACCGCCGCCAATATAGGCGGTCGGGGCGGCCGGCGTCTGTCGCGAAAGTGTCGCACAAACCATCTGCCCATAGAAAAAGCCGGGCGGACCCGGCTTTTTCAGTGAACGCTGATGAATTACTCAGCGGTCGGTGCAGCTTCGACTTCGGTTGGTTCCGGACGGTCCAGCAGCTCGACGTAAGCCATTGGAGCGTTGTCGCCAACACGGAAACCCATCTTCAGGATGCGCAGGTAGCCGCCGTTGCGGTTAGCGTAGCGCGGGCCCAGTTCAGCGAACAGTTTCTGAACCATTTCACGATCGCGCAGGCGAGCAAACGCCAGGCGCTTGTTTGCCAGGGTGTCGGTCTTGCCCAGGGTCAGGATCGGCTCGATCACGCGGCGCAGTTCTTTTGCCTTTGGCACGGTGGTCTTGATCGCTTCGTGACGCAGCAGCGAAACGGTCATGTTGCGCAGCATTGCCAGACGGTGGGACGAGGTACGGTTCAGTTTACGGAGGCCGTGACGGTGACGCATGGTACTTCCTTTCAATGATGTTTATATCCGAACTCTTCGATCGCCAGGGTGAGGTTGAAATCGCCCAGGCGCGGGTCGGTTAGTAAATTAAACGCTGCGGCGACATGCCTCAACGGTACAGCTACTAGCGCCAAAGGGCCTCGAGAAACGTAGCGAGCAGGGCTCAGTTCCGACTAAGAAGCGCGACCTTACTTTAGTACGGTCAATCCGCCGCAGCGGAGCATCGCAGGTCGGAAATGGGCCCGCGCAGTAGGTTTATCGAGGTCCCAATTGCAATTACTTTTCCAGACCGGCAGGCGGCCAGTTTTCCAGCTTCATGCCGAGGGTCAGGCCGCGCGATGCCAGCACTTCCTTGATCTCGTTCAGCGACTTGCGACCCAGGTTCGGGGTCTTCAGCAGCTCGTTTTCCGAACGCTGGATCAGATCGCCGATGTAGTAAATGTTTTCGGCTTTCAGGCAGTTCGCGGAACGGACCGTCAGTTCCAGGTCGTCGACCGGACGCAGCAGGATCGGATCGACCAGCGGAGCACGCGACGGTGCTTCGGCGGCCGCTTCCGTGCCTTCCAGCGCAGCGAACACGTTCAGCTGGTCAACCAGCACGCGTGCGGACTGGCGGATCGCTTCTTCCGGCGTGATGACGCCGTTCGTTTCGATGTTGATGATCAGCTTGTCCAGGTCGGTACGCTGTTCCACACGAGCCGATTCCACGGAGTACGAAACGCGGCGCACTGGCGAGAACGACGCGTCCAGGATGATGCGACCGATCGTCTTGTTCGTGTCTTCCGACAGGCGACGGACGTTACCAGGCACGTAACCACGGCCTTTTTCGACCTTGATCTGCATGTCCAGCTTGCCACCGGCGGTCAGGTGAGCGATCACGTGATCCGGGTTGATCAGTTCGACGTCGTGCGGCAGGTCGATATCCGATGCCAGCACGGCGCCTTCGCCTTCCTTCTTCAGGGTCAGCGTGACGGAATCGCGGTTGTGGACTTTGAAGACCACGCCCTTCAGGTTCAGCAGCAGGTCGACGACGTCTTCCTGCACACCGTCCAGCGACGAGTACTCGTGCACGACACCGGCGATGGTGACTTCCGTCGGCGCGTAGCCGATCATCGACGAGAGCAGCACGCGGCGCAGGGCATTGCCCAGCGTGTGGCCATAGCCGCGTTCAAACGGCTCCATCACGACTTTAGCGTGACCGGCGCCCAGGGCTTCGACGTCGATGATACGTGGCTTCAACAAACTGTTTTGCATTGAAATGTCCTTTTCATTACCCTCGGCTCGTTACACCGATAAGGCTGATGGCATTAGTGAAAACGCCCACTGCAAGCAGTGGGCGGGGTATTACGGTGTACGGCGATTAACGCGAGTACAGTTCGACGATCAGCGATTCGTTGACGTCGTTGGCGATTTCGCTACGCTCTGGCAGGGACTTGAACGTGCCTTCCATTTTCTTGGAATCCACGGAGACCCATGCCGGCATGCCGACTTGTTCGGCCAGCGACAGGGCTTCAACGATACGGGTCTGCTTCTTGGCCTTCTCGCGCACGGCGATGACGTCGCCGATCTTGACTGCGTAGGAAGCGATGTTCACGACGTTACCGTTGACGGTGAACGCTTTGTGCGATACCAGCTGACGTGCTTCAGCGCGCGTCGAGCCGAAGCCCATACGGTAGGCAACGTTGTCCAGACGGGTTTCCAGCAGGGACAGCAGCGTTTCGCCGGTGTTGCCCTTGCGACGGTCGGCTTCGGCGAAGTAGCGGCGGAACTGACGTTCCAGGATGCCGTACATACGCTTGACCTTCTGCTTTTCGCGCAGCTGGTTGCCGTAGTCGGAGGTGCGGGCACCCGACTTGACGCCATGCTGGCCTGGCTTGACGTCCAGTTTGCACTTGGAATCGAGCGAACGACGTGCGCTCTTCAGGAACAGGTCGGTGCCTTCACGGCGGGAGAGTTTTGCTTTTGGTCCGATATAACGTGCCACGGTATTTTCCTTAAATGATAAATGACGCCCCAGATCGCATCGGGTGCAATCAGGCGCTAGTCTGACCCTCTAATTCGCCAGACGGTGGCTCAACATGCCCGTCGCCAGAAAGCGAACAGGCAAAAATAGCCGGACAGTATAACCGTTTCCGATCTACTGTTCCAGCGATTTTTACTTCAGGGCGACGGTGGCCGATCCACACCGGACCGGCCATAGTCTTGCTGATGCCGAAAAACGACGGTAAGTAAGCCTGGGCTTAGATACGGCGACGCTTTGGAGGACGGCAGCCGTTGTGCGGCACTGGCGTCACGTCCTGGATTTCGGTGATCTTGATACCCAGGTTGTTCAGTGCGCGAACAGCGGATTCGCGACCAGGACCTGGGCCCTTGATACGCACTTCCAGGTTCTTCACGCCGCATTCCTGTGCAACTTTACCAGCCGCTTCGGCAGCAACCTGCGCTGCGAACGGGGTCGACTTACGGGAGCCCTTGAAGCCGGCGCCGCCCGAAGTTGCCCACGACAGAGCGTTGCCCTGACGGTCGGTGATCGTGATGATCGTGTTGTTGAAGGAAGCGTGAACGTGTGCGATGCCTTCAGCGACGTTCTTTTTGACTTTCTTACGAACGCGCGCTGCTGCTGCGCTGCTTTGTTGCTTAGCCATAGTTGTTCCCTAGATTATTTCTTCAGCGATTGTGCGGCTTTGCGCGGACCTTTGCGGGTACGAGCATTGGTGCGGGTACGCTGACCGCGGACCGGCAGGC
The DNA here is from genome assembly GCF_004421005.1 of Pseudoduganella plicata. NCBI lineage: Bacteria > Pseudomonadati > Pseudomonadota > Betaproteobacteria > Burkholderiales > Oxalobacteraceae > Pseudoduganella > Pseudoduganella plicata. Next base: position 4,223,634 of record NZ_CP038026.1, on the reverse strand, counting down.
CCTTACGGTGACGCATACCGCGGTAGCAACCCAGATCCATCAGACGCTTGATGTTCATCGACAGTTCGCGGCGCAGATCGCCTTCCACTACGAACTTGCCGATTTCGTCACGCAGCTTTTCCAGCTCGCTGTCGTCCAGGTCTTTGATCTTCTTGTTGGTTGGAACACCCGTTTGGGCGCAGATGAACTGCGCACGTGGGCGGCCCACGCCGTAGATTGCCGTCAGGCCGATCACGGTGTGCTGATGATTTGGGATGTTAACCCCTGCAATACGTGCCATTCGTTATTCCTCGAACTGTTAGCCTTGACGCTGCTTGTGACGTGGTTCCACGCAGATGACGCGGACGACGCCTTTGCGCTTGATGATCTTGCAGTTGCGGCAGATCCGCTTGACTGAAGCGTTAACTTTCATTTTTGCACTCTCTTTGGATTCGATTACTTAAAATTACTTGGTCCGGAACACAATACGAGCCCGGGACAGGTCGTACGGCGTCAACTCCACCGTCACCTTGTCGCCAGGGAGAATGCGGATATAGTTCATCCGCATTTTACCCGAAATGTGGCCGAGTACCACGTGGCCGTTTTCCAGCTTTACTCGAAAAGTCGCATTTGGCAGATTCTCCAGAATCTCGCCTTGCATCTGTATGACGTCGTCTTTTGCCATGTTGACCTGTTCGCTCAGCGGGTCGGAATGCCGCCTTTGAAGTTTGCCTTACGCAGCAGAGACTCATATTGCTGCGACATCACGTAGTTCTGGACCTGGGCCATGAAGTCCATGGTCACCACTACAATAATCAACAGAGAAGTACCACCAAATACGAACGATACTTTCCACTGGGCTTGCATAAACTCCGGCAACAGGCACACAGCGGTGATGTAGACGGCGCCAGCCAGCGTCAATCGGGTCAGGATCTTGTCGATGTAACGGGCAGTCTGCTCACCGGGACGAATCCCTGGCACAAAGGCCCCGCTCTTCTTCAAGTTGTCCGCCGTCTCCTTGCTGTTGAACACCAGTGCGGTGTAGAAGAAGCAGAAGAACACGATTGCCACAGCATACAGCAATGCATGGATAGGCTCGCCTGGGCTCAACGATGCAGCAAAGTCTTTCAGGAAGCGTACAACGGGGTTGGCGTTGTCCGCACCACGCGAGAACCAGTCCACAATAGTGGCCGGGAACAAGATAATCGACGATGCGAAGATCGGCGGAATCACGCCTGCCATGTTCAGCTTCAGGGGCAGGTGGCTGGTTTGCCCACCGTAGATCTTGTTACCGACCTGACGTTTGGCATAGTTCACCAGAATCTTGCGCTGGCCACGTTCCACGAACACCACCGCATAGGTCACAGCTGCAACCAGGATGACGATGATGATGGCGGAGATCGCACTGATCGCACCGGTCGACACCTGGGTGAACAAACCACCCAACGCGCCCGGCAGACCCGCGGCGATACCGGCGAAGATGATGATCGAGATGCCGTTACCAAGACCGCGCTCGGTAATCTGCTCTCCCAACCACATCACGAACATCGTGCCGGTCAGCAGCGTCACCACGGAGGTGAAGCGGAAGGCCATGCCCGGATCGATCACCAGGCCAGGCTGGGCTTCCAGCGCGACCGAGATGCCGAACGCCTGGAACAAGGCCAGGAACACGGTGGCGTAACGGGTGTACTGGGTGATCTTGCGACGACCCGACTCCCCTTCCTTCTTCAGCGCTTCCATCTGCGGCGAAACGATCGACACCAGCTGCATGATGATCGAGGCCGAAATGTAGGGCGTGATGCCCAGCGCGAACACCGTGAAGCGCGACAGGGCGCCGCCGGAGAACATGTTGAACATGCCCAGCAGCCCACCCTCCTGCGACTTGAACAGTGCGGCCAGCTGTACCGGGTCGACTCCCGGCACCGGGATATGAGCCCCGATGCGGTAGACTACCAGAGCGCCCAGCAAAAACCACAGACGGCCCCAAGGGAAACCGGCTGCGGCACTTTTAGCAAGCTGCGGATTAGTCGCCAATTTTCGCTCCGTTCAAGCTCAAGCGTCTCAGGCTACCGAGCCGCCGGCCGCTTCGATGGCCGCTTTCGCGCCGGCGGTCACTTTCAGGCCTTTTACGGTCACTGCTTTGGTGATTTCGCCCGATGCGATGACGCGGACGTCACGTGCCAGCACGCTCAGCACGCCAGCCTGCTTCAGGACCAGCAGGTCGACTTCGCCGACGGCCAGGCCGTTCAGGTCGGACAGACGCACTTCAGCCTTGAAGGTGGCGTTCAGCGATTTGAAGCCGCGCTTTGGCAGACGGCGTTGCAGAGGCATCTGACCGCCTTCGAAGCCGACTTTGTGGAAGCCGCCCGAACGCGATTTCTGACCTTTGTGACCACGGCCGGCGGTTTTGCCGAGGCCGGAGCCGATACCGCGGCCAACGCGACGCTTAGCGTGCTTCGCGCCTTCGGCTGGTTGAATGGTATTCAATTCCATTGTGTTCTCCAGTTCGTAAGCCGGGGCTTACGACACGACTTTAACGAGGTAGGCGACTTTGTTGATCATGCCGCGTACCGATGGCGTGTCCTGCAGCTCGGAAACCGAGTTGACACGGCGCAGGCCCAGACCACGCACCGTAGCGCGGTGGTCTTGGCGGGTGCCGATCAGGCCCTTCACCAGTTTGACTTTGATAGTGCTCATGGTCATCCCCTTAAGCCAGAATGTCTTCTACCGACTTGCCGCGTTTTGCAGCGATGTCAGCAGGAGTGCTCATTTTCGACAGGCCGTCCAGGGTGGCGCGCACCAGGTTGTACGGGTTGTTCGAACCGGTGGATTTCGCCACCACGTCCGTCACGCCCATCACGTCGAAGATAGCGCGCATTGCGCCACCAGCGATGACGCCGGTACCTGGCTTGGCCGGGCTCATCATGACGCGCGAAGCGCCGTGACGGCCGGTTACCGTGTGCTGCAGGGTACCGTTCTTCAGAGGCACCTTGATCAGGTTGCGACGGGCTTCTTCCATTGCCTTCTGCACACCGACCGGTACTTCCTTCGACTTGCCCTTGCCCATGCCGATGCGGCCATCGCCGTCACCAACCACGGTCAGCGCCGCGAAGCCCATGATACGACCACCCTTGACCACTTTGGTCACGCGGTTGATCGCGATCATTTTTTCGCGCATGCCGTCATCCGGCTTGTCGCTTTGCATTTTTGCTTGCATTTTTGCCATGATCGTACCCTTAGAACTTCAGACCGGCTTCACGCGCGGCATCTGCCAGCGCCTTCACACGGCCGTGGTAACGGAAACCGGAGCGGTCGAACGCTACTTCGGTGATGCCTGCCTTGATTGCCTTTTCGGCGACGCGCTTGCCAACCAGAGCGGCAGCGGCGGCGTTACCGCCCTTGCCCGACTTGCCGGCCAGTTCGGCGCGCACTTCTGCTTCCACCGTAGACGCCGAAACCAGAACTTTAGCGTCCGGGCTGATCAGGTTCGCATAAATGTGCAGGTTAGTGCGGTGGACCGACAGGCGGTTCACTTTCAGTTGTGCGATCTTGATGCGGGTTTGACGTCCGCGGCGCAGACGAGATTCTTTTTTGTCCATCGTCAGCCCCTAATTACTTCTTCTTGGTTTCTTTGATCTTAACCACTTCGTCCACATAGCGGACGCCCTTGCCTTTGTAAGGCTCAGGGGAGCGGTAAGCGCGCACTTCAGCGGCAACCTGGCCAACCTGCTGACGATCGATGCCCTTGATCAGGACTTCGGTCGGCGTTGGGGTAGCGACGGTGACGCCTGCTGGCATTGCGTGTACAACAGGGTGGGAGAAGCCCAGGGACAGGTTCAGCTTGTCGCCTTGCGCTTGCGCCTTGTAACCCACGCCGACCAGGGACAGCTTCTTCTCGAAGCCCTTGGTGACGCCGGTAACCATGTTGTTGACCAGAGCGCGCAGCGTGCCGGACATGGCATTGGCTTCGCGGCTGTCGTTGGCCACGTCGAACGTCAGCGTGCCATTATCGTTGACTACTTTGACCAGGCCGTTCAGGCTCTGGGTCAGGGTGCCCAGCGGGCCCTTGACGGTGATCGCTTGTGCGGAGATGGCGACTTCTGCGCCAGCCGGCACGGCGATCGGCATTTTAGCTACTCGAGACATGTGTTACTCCTTAAGCCACGAAGCAGATGACTTCGCCACCTACACCGGTAGCGCGCGCTTTGCGGTCGGTCATGACGCCTTGCGGGGTCGACACGATGGCAACGCCCAGGCCGTTCATGACGGTCGGGATTTCATCCTTGCCCTTGTAGACGCGCAGGCCCGGACGGGACACGCGCTCGAGGCGCTCGATGACAGGACGGCCCACATAATATTTCAAACCGATCTTCAGTTCCGTCTTGCCTTCGTTCGAAGACACGGCGAAATCTTCAATGTAACCCTCGTCCTTCAGGACGTTGGCAATCGCTACTTTGACTTTCGACGATGGCATCGCCACGGTCGTTTTTTGCACGCCCTGGGCGTTGCGAATGCGGGTCAGCATATCGGCGATAGGATCGCTCATACTCATTGCTTATTCTCCTATTACCAGCTGGCTTTGGTCATACCCGGGATCTCGCCACGCATGGCGAATTCACGGAGTTTGGTACGGGCCAGACCGAATTTACGGAAGGTGCCACGTGGACGGCCGGTCATGGCGCAGCGGTTACGCTGGCGGGTCGGTGCGGAATTGCGTGGCAGGGCCTGCAGTTTCAGGCGCGCTTCGTAACGCTCTTCTTCCGACTTGGACTGGTCATCGATGATGGCCTTCAGAGCGGCGCGCTTGGCGGCGAATTTCTCCACCAGGTCAGCACGCTTCTGTTCACGGTTAATCAGTGCGAGTTTTGCCATGATCGTGTTAGTTCCTGAACGGGAATTTAAATGCGGCGAGCAGAGCTTTCGCTTCGTCGTCGGTCTTGGCGGTCGTCGTGATCGAGATGTTCATGCCGCGCAGTGCGTCGATCTTGTCGTACTCGATTTCCGGGAAGATGATCTGCTCTTTGACGCCGATGTTGTAGTTGCCACGACCATCGAACGAACGGCCGGACACGCCACGGAAGTCACGCACGCGTGGCAGGGCCACGGTGATGAAACGATCCAGGAACTCATACATGCGGGCGCCGCGCAGGGTCACCATCGTACCGATCGGGTAGCCTTCGCGGATCTTGAAACCGGCGATTGCCTTACGCGACTTGGTCGTCACTGGCTTCTGGCCGGCGATCTTGGTCAGGTCGCCAACGGCGTGCTCCAGGACCTTCTTGTCAGCGATCGCTTCACCGACACCCATGTTCAGGGTGATCTTGGTCAGGCGAGGCACTTCCATTACCGACTTGTAACCGAATTTCTCGGTCAGTTCGGCAACGACTTTCTCTTTGTATACTTGTTGCAGACGGGCCATTTCTGATTACCCCTTCACTACTTCGCCGGAGGACTTGAAGACGCGGACTTTTTTACCGTCCACTTCTTTGAAGCCCACGCGATCGGCCTTGCCGGTCGCAGCGTTGAACAGAGCAACGTTGGACACGTGAATAGGCATGGTCTTGTCGACGATGCCGCCAGTAACGCCAGTCATTGGGTTAGGCTTGACGGCTTTTTTAGCCACGTTCACGCCTTCCACCACGACGTGCTCAGCGTCTACACGCTGGGTCACTACGCCGCGTTTGCCCTTGTCCTTACCGGTCAGGACGACGACTTCGTCGTTTTTGCGAATCTTATCCATTACGACTCCTTACAGGACTTCCGGTGCCAGGGACACGATCTTCATGAACTTCTCAGTGCGCAGTTCACGCGTCACTGGTCCGAAGATACGGGTACCGATCGGTTCCAGCTTGGAGTTCAGCAGGACAGCGGCATTGCCGTCGAACTTGACCAGGGAACCGTCCTGGCGACGCACACCCTTAGCGGTGCGCACAACCACGGCGTTATAAATTTCACCTTTTTTGACACGGCCGCGAGGCTGAGCCACCTTAACGGTGACCTTGATCACGTCGCCAATGCCAGCATAACGGCGCTTGGAACCGCCCAACACCTTGATGCACATAACTTCTTTCGCACCGGTGTTGTCGGCTACTTCGAGCCGGCTTTCAGTTTGAATCATAGTATTCTCTTTCCCAACTTAAGCCGAAGAATCCACACAATGCGGACCTCTCGGTCAGTCTTGGTCCCGCCAGAGACGCGCAGCGTCACTGTTTGGGTGCTTGACCTTCATACAGTACTGACCGCGAGGCGCGTCTGCGGAGAGACACTTAGCGGCGATACATGAACGAAGCCCGCAAGTATTACACATTACCTGCGGGCCTGCAAGAACTAATTGGAAAGCGGTCCGCCGTATCGCTACAGCGAACCGTTTTTCTTCTTAGACGATTTGTGCAGCTTGCACTACACGCGTCACCGTCCACGCCTTCGTTTTGGAGATCGGACGACCTTCCGCGATCTCGACCGTATCACCGGTCTTGACCTGGTTGGTCTCGTCGTGCGCGTGGTACTTGTTGCTACGCACGATGATCTTGCCGTACAGAGGGTGCTTCACGTGACGCTCGATCAGTACAGTAACGGTCTTGTCCATCTTGTCGGACACCACTTTACCGATCAGCGTGCGCTTGAGCGACTGTTTCACTGGTTCGTTCATTTGGCTTCCTTCGTGTTCATTACCGTTTTGACGCGTGCGATGTCGCGGCGGACCTTTTTCAGCTGCGACGTGTTCGTCAGCTGCTGGGTGGCGCTTTGCATACGCAGGCCGAACTGTGCCTTCAGCAGGTCGTTCAGCTCTTTCTGCAGACCGGCCTGGTCTTTGCCGCGGAGTTCAGATGCTTTCATATTTCACTCCAATTATTGGCCAACCTGGCGCACCACGAAGGTGGTAGCCAGCGGCAGTTTGGCAGCAGCCAGGCGGAACGCTTCACGCGCCAGTTCTTCGCCGACGCCATCCATTTCGTACAGAACTTTACCTGGCTGAATTTCAGCCACGTAGTATTCCGGGTTACCTTTACCGTTACCCATACGGACTTCGGCAGGCTTGTTCGAAATTGGCTTGTCCGGGAAGACGCGGATCCAGATACGACCGCCACGCTTGATGTGACGGGTCATGGCACGACGCGCTGCCTCGATCTGGCGGGCGGTGATACGACCGCGCGCCACGGCTTTCAGACCGAATTCGCCGAACGACACGGCGGTGCCGCGCGTGTGCGAAATGCCGGTGTTACGGCCTTTCTGCTCTTTACGATACTTTCTGCGTGCTGGTTGCAGCATGATTATTCTCCTGCTTTCTCAGCCGGCTTGGCAGCGGCGCGGCGAGCGGCTGGGGCGCCTGGTTTAGCGCCAGGACCTGGACGTGGGCGTCCACCTGGTTTGCCATCGTCGCGACGTGGGCCGCGGCTCTTCTTCTCGTCAGGTGGGGTATCGATGACTGGTGCTTCGCCGGTAGCGGAGCGGTCACCCTTGTATACCCAGACCTTGACGCCGATGATGCCGTAGGTCGTCGACGCTTCGGACGTGCCGTAGTCGATGTCCGCCTTCAGGGTATGCAGAGGCACGCGGCCTTCGCGATACCATTCGGTACGGGCGATTTCGATACCGTTCAGACGGCCGGACGACATGATCTTGATGCCCAGGGCACCCAGACGCATGGCGTTCTGCATCGCGCGCTTCATGGCGCGGCGGAACATGATCCGCTTTTCCAGCTGCTGCGAGATCGAATCGGCGATCAGCTGCGAGTCGATTTCAGGCTTGCGGATTTCTTCGATATTGACGTGCACTGGCACGCCCATGATCTTGGTCAGTTCCGACTTCAGCACTTCGATGTCTTCGCCCTTCTTGCCGATCACAACGCCCGGACGGGAGCTGTACACGGTGAAGCGTGCGTTCTTCGCTGGACGCTCGATGACGATGCGGCCAACGGAGGCGTTCTTCAGCTTCTTCTTCAGGTAGGCGCGCGCCTTCAGGTCTTCGTTCAGCATCTGAGCGAAGTTACCGTTGGTTGCGTACCAGCGCGAAGCCCAGTTACGGGTTACGGCCAGACGGAAGCCGGTTGGATGAATTTTCTGTCCCATCTTGGCTCCTTAGTTTCCGACCGTCAGGTAGACGTGGCAGGACTGTTTCGAGATACGGTCGCCACGGCCCTTTGCACGCGCGGTGAAGCGCTTCAGGATCGGGCCCTTTTCGACGTAGATCGTTTTCACGTACAGTTCGTCGATGTCGGCACCATCGTTGTGCTCGGCGTTCGCAATAGCGGACTCCAGCACTTTCTTCAGGATGGCAGCGCCTTTTTTCGGGCTGAACTGCAGAATGTTCAGCGCGGCGTCGACTTTCTTGCCACGGATCAGGTCAGCCACCAGGCGACCTTTTTGATCCGACAGGCGTACGCCTTTGAGGATAGCTTTGGTTTCCATTATTTCTTAGCCTTTTTGTCAGCAGCGTGGCCCTTGAACGTACGGGTCAGCGCGAACTCGCCGAGCTTGTGACCAACCATGTTCTCGGAGACATACACGGGAACGTGTACTTTGCCGTTGTGCACGGCAATCGTCAGACCGATGAAGTCAGGCATGATCGTCGAACGACGCGACCAGGTTTTGATTGGCTTCTTGTCCTTGGTCGCTTGCGCGGCTTCGACCTTCTTCACCAGGTGGGCGTCGCAGAACGGCCCTTTTTTCAATGAACGAGTCATGGTTTATCCTTATTTCTTGCCGCGGCGCGAGACGATCATCGAAGAAGTGCGCTTGTTCGAACGCGTCTTCTTGCCCTTGGTCTGCTGGCCCCATGGCGACACTGGGTGACGACCAGCTGCGGTACGGCCTTCACCACCACCGTGCGGGTGGTCGATCGGGTTCATCACGACACCGCGAACGGTCGGACGAACACCGCGCCAACGCATCGCACCGGCTTTACCGATCTTGCGCAGGTTGTGTTCGCCGTTACCGACTTCACCAACCGTTGCACGGCATTCGATGTGCACACGACGCACTTCGCCGGAGCGCAGACGCACCTGAGCGTAAGTACCTTCGCGGGCCATCAGCACGACGCCGGCGCCGGCGGTACGGGCGATCTGGGCACCTTTACCTGGCAGCATTTCGACGCAATGCATCGTGGTGCCGACTGGGATGTTGCGGATTGGCAGGCAGTTACCGGCCTTGATCGGCGCTTCGGAACCGTTCATCAGCGTATCGCCGACGGACAGGCCTTTGGAAGCGATGATGTAAGCGCGCTCGCCGTCGGCGTAGCACAGCAGGGCGATGTGCGCCGTGCGGTTTGGATCGTATTCGATACGTTCCACTTTCGCAGGGATGCCATCCTTGTTGCGCTTGAAGTCGACCAGACGATAGTGCTGCTTGTGACCACCACCGATATGACGGGTGGTGATGTGGCCGTTGTTGTTACGGCCGGCGGTCTTCGATTTTTTCTCAACCAGGGCAGCGAACGGACGGCCTTTGAACAGGCCTTCGGTCACGACCTTCACCATGCCACGACGGCCTGGGGAGGTTGGCTTCATCTTAACGAGTGCCATTATTTAGCCTCCTCGGAGAAATTGATTTCCTGGCCAGGCTTCAGGCACACGAAAGCACGCTTGGTATGGTTGCGACGGCCCGTGAAACGGCCCGAACGCTTGACTTTACCTTCGCGGTTTACGGTCTGCACCGATTCCACTTCAACCTTGAACAGCAGTTCAACGGCGGCCTTGATTTCTGGCTTGGTCGCGTCCATGGCAACACGGAACACGATCTGTTCGTTCTTTTCCGCGACCATGGTGGCCTTCTCGGAAATGACCGGCGCCAGCAGCACCTTCATCAGGCGCTCTTCGCTAATTTTTACGGCGCTCATGCCAGCAACTCCTCAATCTTGGCCAGTGCCGCTTTGGTAACCAGGATCTTCTTGTAGAAGACCAGCGACATTGGATCTGCGTGACGTGGTTCCACGACCAGCACGTTCGGCAGGTTGCGGGAAGCCAGCAGCAGGTTTTCTTCGATGTTGTCGGTGATGATCAGGACCGATTCCAGACCCATGCCCGCCAGCTTTTGCGACAGCAGCTTGGTTTTTGGAGCTTCGATCGACAGTTCTTCGATCACGACCAGACGTTCCTCACGGGCCAGCTGCGACAGGATCGAGCACAGACCGGCGCGGTACATCTTCTTGTTCACTTTGTGGGTGAAGTTCTCGTCAGGCGAGTTCGGGAAGATGCGACCACCGCCGCGCCACAGTGGCGACGACGACATACCGGCACGAGCGCGGCCGGTACCTTTTTGGCGCCATGGCTTCTTCGTGGTGTGGTGAACCTGTTCGCGATCCTTCTGCGCGCGGTTGCCGCTACGGGCATTGGCTGCATAAGCGACGACGACCTGGTGAATCAGGGCTTCGTTGTAATCACGGCCGAAGACGGTGTCTGCAGCAGCAACGTTGGACGAGGCTTGACCTTCAGCGTTCAAGAGCTTGAGTTCCATGAATTAAGCTCCCTTCTTAGCTTTGACTTTGACGGCTGGCGAAACAACCACCTGACCGTTTTTCGCGCCTGGCACGGCACCCTTCACCAGCAGCAGCTGACGATCGGCATCGATACGAGCGATTTCCAGATTCTGGGTCGTGACGGTTTCGTCGCCCATGTGGCCGGTCATGCGCTTGCCTGGGAAGACGCGGCCCGGGTCCTGCGCCATACCGATGGAGCCTGGTACGTTGTGCGAACGCGAGTTACCGTGGGTCTGACGACCCGAAGCGAAGTTGTGACGCTTGATGGTACCGGCGTAGCCTTTACCGATCGAGACGCCCTGGACGTCGATCTTCTGACCGACTTCGAACAGGGAGGCGGCGATCACTTCACCGGCTTTCAGTTCTGCAGCTTTGGCAGCGTCGATACGGAACTCTTTCAGCAGAGTACCGGCTTCAACACCAGCTTTAGCGTAGTGACCCGCAGCGGCTTTGGTCACGCGGGAAGCGCGACGTTGACCGAATACGACCTGAACAGCGGAGTAACCATCCGTTTCAGGAGTTTTGATTTGCGCAATACGGTTGTTCGACACGTCCAGCACGGTGACAGGGATCGAATCCCCTTCATCCGTGAAGATGCGCATCATACCAACCTTGCGACCGAGGAGGCCAAGGCTCATTTTTTCTCCATTCCCACCTACGATTGGGCAGGGCTATGTTGAACTACTAAAAATGGTACGGACAAAAAAGTCGATTCCATACCGAAGCCGGCTAGTGTACTTTGCTTTGCCTCTTGACGCAACAAGTAAGTACGAGGTATGTCATTGCCTGTTGTACAAAGCGCTGCGATGGGTCGCACGGAAAAGTATGCCTACAATGGGGGGGTTGTCATTTTGATACCACTTATTTGCAAGTGACGCCGTCCCCTTACCATTTCGCGGAGAGCAGCCATGACCAGTCGATTTTTCGGCGCGATGTTAATGTCCGTCAGCCTTGTTTCGTTCGACGCCGCCGCGCAAGCCGGCACTACTTTTGCCCAGGCCAGCCTGACAATATTTCCCTGCGTCCGGTGAATGCCGGAATGAACATGCCGAACAAGCACTACTTCCAGCAGGGCCGCACGGCCGACCTCGACAGTGAAGTGTCGATCTACCCTGGCGGCGGGGGCTATGACATGCAGACGGCCAACGGCCCGCTGTTTGACACGCCTGTCTCTGTCGACGCCATCGTCGGCCCGCGCATGCCATGGCTGCGGTGGTTGGCCCGCTGGGCGAGATCCGCTCGGCAGCAAGCGGGCTTCCCGCGTCGTCGTGGTCCTTGAGGCGTCCTGACCTCTTATTCGCACAGCTACGTCAACGCAAGTGCGGTACCGGAGCCGGGCACGTACCTGATGTTCGGTGCGGGTCTTCTCCTGCTGGCGGGAAGCTGCCTGCGCCGGACGCGCCAGACCGGGACCTGAGGCTACCTGACGAGGGCCTGATACAGCAGATTGGCGACCCGGACCGACGGCCGGGCCGGGTCACCGAGCACCCTCTGCGGCACATGCTGCAGCATCAACACGGCAACCAGCCCTTCCTGCCGGTCCACCGTGAACCATGTCGACTGCGCCCCCGTCCAGCCGAACTGGCCGACCGAGCCGAGCCGGGCGCGCCGGGCCAGGTCCAGCACGACGCTGCCGCCCAGGCCGTAGCCTTCGGCGCCGTACTCGTCGTGGGTTGGCGGCGCCAGGTGCGACAGGTGATTCTGCATCATCAGCTCGACGCTCTTGCGGCCCAGCACCGTCGCGCCGTCCAGGCTGCCGCCATCGGCCAGCATCTGCGCGAAGCGCGCGTAATCCTCCGCGGTCGAATACAGGCCGACCGCTCCGTTCAGATAGGGCGTGATCCGCTGGCCCGGCGCCACCGGCTGCGCCAGCGTCACCAGCGCGCCGGTGGCGTCCGTGGTGGCAACTGCCGCGATGCGATAGCGCTCGCCAGGCGCGACGATGAAAGCGGTATCGCGCATCTGCAGCGGCAGGAAGATGCGCTTGTGCAGGAATGCGTCGAGCCGCAAGCCGGACACCGCTTCGATCACGCGGCCGGCAACGACAGCGCAAATGGCATCGTCGCGGAAGCGGCTGCCGGGCTCCGTGGCCAGCGGCAGCGCCGCCAGGCGGCGCGCATACTCGGCCGTGTCCGGCGCCCCGTCCAGCGTCGCCTGCGCCGCCGCGTCGGCGCCGAATCCTGCCGTCTGCGACAGCAACTGGCGAATCGTCACGGCCGCGCGCGGCGCAGTGCCGTCGCCCAAACGCAGCGACCGCAATTCCGGCAGGTAGGCGGCCACCGGATCATCCAGGTTCAGCCTGCCCTCTTCCATCAGGATCAGCATGGCCGCGGCCGTGACGGTGCGCGTCATCGCGTCGATTCGGAAGATCGCGTTGCGCTGCAGCGGTTGGGTGCGCGCGCCATCCCGATGCCCGACTGCGCGCCAATCGACGACCCGACCATTGCGCAACACGATTGACACAACGCCCAGGTAGTCGCCGCGCGCGACGGTCGATTCCAGGTAGCGGTCGAGGCGCTCCAGGCGCGCTGTCGCAAAGCCTTGCGACTGCGGGGAGGCCTCCGGGAACGAGGCCGCGCCAGCGGCAAAACAGGTCGCAAGGGCGACTGCGCCAAGCATGGTTTTCATCACGGGCAAGCCTGCGAGAACACGATGGCACATTGTACCCGCCACCTGCCGTGCTGCCGGTGCGCGCGCACCGTTGCCGATGGATTGATGGCGCCGCAATGCGATAATCGCATCATGACCGCTTACATGCTTTTGAAACTGCTGCACGTACTCAGCTCGACTGTTCTGTTCGGCACCGGCATGGGTATCGCGTTCTTCAAATGGATCACCGACCGTACGGGCGACGTGCGGGCCATCCGCATCGTGACGGAACGTACGGTGCTGGCCGATTATGTCTTCACGACGCCGGCCGTCATCCTGCAGCCGGTGACGGGCTTCGCCATGATCTGGCTGGCCGGGTATCCGTTGTCCAGCGCATGGATCCTGTGGTCGGTCGCACTGTACCTGCTGGCGGGCGTCTGCTGGCTGCCGGTCGTCTGGCTGCAGATCCGCATGCGCGATATCGCCCGCGTCGCCGATACCAGTGGCACTGCGCTGCCCGCGCTGTACTGGCGCTATGCCAAGCTATGGTTCGTACTGGGCATTCCGGCGTTCAGCGCACTGGTCGTCATTTTCTGGCTGATGCTGAACAAACCGGTGTAAGGTATATTCCCCTGATGCTGCCGAGGACCGCGCGTCCTGACGATCCGCGGCGAGAAGCCAACAGAGGGCCCTCGGGCTGCGCTGACCCCGCCCATTCGAACGGGGCCTCAGCCTGCGGGGGTGGCCAGGCCGGCTACTCCGGACGGCGACGGCCCCTGCCCCCGCCGTTTGCCGGCCACGTCAGAATGTGTACCGGGCGCTCAGCGCGAAGTAGCGGCCGCGGTTGTTGTGCAGCCCTTCGTTGTAGCCATCCAGCGGCAGGAACGAGGTCGAGATGCCCTGGCCCGGATCATATGGCGCGCGCTTGTCGAACACGTTCTGGATGTTGAGGTTCAGCGTCAGGTTCTTGAAGCCCGTGTACGTATAGCCCAGGCCGAACGTGATCCAGTGCGCGATCTTGCAGTCCGGATAGTATTCCTCGTACAGCGGCACCGTTCCGTCACGATTCGGTTCCGCATCGTCCGGTCTGGCCGTGCCGTAATGGCAGAATGGCTGGTCGTAGACCGTGTCCGCATTCACATAGCGTTTCAGCGACACCGTCCCGACGTAGTTCATCGATGCATTGACCGCGTGGTCGCCGCGCGTCCACGTCGTGGCCAGGTTGAACTTCAACCGCGGCGTGTAAAGCGTCCTGGAGAGATTCCAGTCGTACAGTCCGGACTGCGCACCCACGACGTTATGTTCGATGTCGCCCGGATGCTGCGCCAGCGAGTAGTGCGTCATGTAGGTGCCATTCAATTTAGTGCTGAGGCCGCCCCACTCGCCCATCCTGGCACGGTGCCGTACATCGAAGTCGATGCCGCGCACTTCAGTCGAGCCCTGGTTTTCCCACGGCAGCTTGACCATCAGCAGCGGCCCCGTATTCGGGACCGGGTTGCCAGCGGCGTCCGTTACCCAGTTGGCGGGGTTCGGATCGCGCACGACGTTCCCGGGGGTGCGGTCCTCGTTCTTGATCGCTTCAAATGCGGAGCCCTGCACCACCTCGCCTTCCTTGCGGATGCGGAAGTAATCGATCACGACCTCCAGGTTGTTGTTGGGCGAATAGATCAGGCCCAACGAGTAGCTGCGCGATTTTTCCGGTACCAGATCGGGGTTGGCGCCGCCCGTGCCCGCCGCGGACTTGGCGCAATCCACCTCCGTCGCGCCCGGCTTCGGCGTGCGCTCATCCACCTCGCAGCGGCGCCGGTCGAAGATATCGCGCAGGAACACCTGCGAGCCACCCGGCGTCACCTGCACCAGTGCCGGCGCGCGGAAGCCTTTGGCATAGGTACCGCGGAACGCGAGACCGTCGAACGCCGTCCACTTCGCACCCACTTTCGGTACGTAATTCGTCTTGATGCCAGGGTATTTGTCGGCACGGCCGGCAAAATCCAGCTCGAGGTTTTTCAGCAGCGGCGTGCGCAGTTCGACGAATGCCGACTTCACATCGCGCTCGCCATCGATGATGGAGTTCACGAGCCCGTAGATATCGCCGGCGGCAAGCGCCGGGGTCGGGTCGAGCTCGATTTTCTCGCGGCGCAGTTCGACGCCCAGCGCCAGACCGATGGCGCCCCCGGGCAGTTCGCCGAACTGCGTGCGGGTTTTTGCATCCCACTGGACGATGGAGGCCCGTCCGGCGTTGGTGACATCCTGCGAAATCGTCGGATCGGCCGCCAGCTGCGCCAGCGTGGTACCAGAGTTTAGCTTGCGCAAGGTTGGCAGGTACAGGCGATCGAAGTAGGTGTCTTCTTTCTCGGAGCGGTTCCACAGCAGTCCCGTGTCCCAGGTCCAGCGACCGAACTCCCCTTCCGCGCCCACCAGCAGGCGGGCGTTCTTGTTGATGACCTCGGTGCCGCCGCGCAGGTTGGCAAAGCGGTAGCCGACGGACGCCCGCGCGTTCGGGAACGGATTGTCCGGGTGGCCGATTTCAAGGATTGCCTGGAACGGATCCGCCACCCCCGTGGCCGTGAAATTATTGACCGATGACTGGCCGAGCGTGATGGGCGTGCTGGTATAGGTACGCTTCGAGCGCCCATAGGCCACCTCCGCAAACGCCCGCGTGTTCGTGCCGAGCTTGAGCACGCCACGGCTCATCAGCACACCATCGTCGCCCTCGCTTTGCGCTTCGAGGAAACGGGTAGCGTCGTAGTTGCAGAACGTGCGGCCAACCCAGACACTCGTGGCGGGGAAGCCCATCTGAGTGGTGCCCACCAGCTGTTCCGACGGGTCGCAGCCGAGCGTCGTGCGCAGCCTGTCGGCGGCGTTGGCGCGGCTGACGCCAAAGTTCCTGGAGCCGGGGCTGCTCTCGCGATAGAACGTCGGGTACTGGGAAATCTGGCTGCCGTAAGGCGTGGCGAAGCGCCCGTTCAGCTGCTGATACTGGGCGAAGGCGATATCGGTCGCGTCGCGCAGTGCGGTGCGGTCGCGCTTGGAGATGTCGGCGGTGACGAACACGTTGTAACCGTCGGTCTCCAGGTCGCCCTTGCCCCATGCTGCGCTGACACCGCGGCGGGCGAACTCGCCGTCGTCGTTCGCGCTGGCCCGTGCGGCCAGTTCCGCGCCCTGATAGTTGCTCTTCGTGATGAAATTGATGACGCCGCCAATGGCATCGGAACCGTACACGGCGGAGGCGCCGTCCTTGAGGATTTCAATGCGGTCCAGGGCCGTTACGGGGATGCTGTTCAGGTCGTACAGCGTTGAGTTGCCATCGTTCGGGTCGGCATACGCCGACGGTGTCATGCGGCGTCCATTCAACAGGATCAGTGTCGAGGTGGATGAGAGTCCGCGCAGCGAAGCTGTCGAGACGCCCCGTGAGAAACCGCCGTCGGTGGAGTCATAATTGCTGTCGGAGCCGATCGCAGGCACGAAACGCATCAGTTCCTGCACGGTCTGCGCGCCGGTATCCTTGATATCCTGCGCGGTCACGACCTGGACGGGCGACGTGCCCTCCTTGTCGACGCGCTTCAGGTTGGAGCCCGTGATGTACACGGTCTGGGATGGCTGGGTCGGCGCCGTTTGCTGGGCCAGAATGGCCGGCGTGGCGAGTGTCATCGCTACCGCAACAACACTTTTCTTCAAAGTTAACTGCATGCGTATCGCTCCCGGATTTTATGAGTTGTGCGCTGTTACATCTTGTAACAGCCATCAATAATTTCTCACAGGAGCTGCGGCGTTATCAAAAGGTTTTGCAAATAAGACAGGTTCAGTCGCCGTTGTGTTGCGTTTTTGCGGCAGTGATTGGTGGAAGTTCGGCGCCGCCCACTGCCGACCATATTTTATTTAGTCCCGCATAGGAATATGCGTTGTCCACAGCAGCTAGGCCAAAAAAAAACCGGAACCCTCGGGTTCCGGTTTTCTGGGCGGACGGCAAAGCCGTCCGACGCGAATCGATTATTGCAGTTTGATTTCGACGTCCACGCCAGCTGGCAGGTCCAGCTTCATCAGCGCGTCAACGGTCTTGTCGGTTGGATCCACGATGTCCATCAGGCGCTGGTGCGTACGGATTTCGAACTGGTCGCGCGACGTCTTGTTGACGTGCGGGGAACGCAGCACGTCGAAACGCTGGATACGGGTCGGCAGTGGAACCGGACCTTTGACCACGGCGCCGGTGCGCTTGGCGGTGTCAACGATTTCCAGTGCGGACTGGTCGATCAGTTTGTAGTCGAATGCCTTCAGGCGGATGCGGATCTTTTGATTCGGGGTGGACATGCTAATTCCTTAAAAAGAACGAACCGGGCAGGGATGCGCCGGCAATGTGTAAGGTCATGCAAAACGGGTACTGCGCAAGGCTGCAAACAACGGTAAGGCCATTTACAACTGAGCGGGACCGGCATGATAGCACGGTCCCGCCCTGTACTGCTATCGCTTAATCGCCGAAGTGACGATCAGCGACACCCTGGCATCGATCAGCCCAGGATCTTGGCAACAACGCCGGCGCCGACGGTACGGCCGCCTTCGCGGATAGCGAAGCGCAGACCTTCTTCCATGGCGATCGGGTTGATCAGCTTGACGGTGATCGACACGTTATCGCCTGGCATGACCATTTCCTTGTCCGCTGGCAGTTCGATCGAACCGGTCACGTCCGTCGTACGGAAGTAGAACTGTGGACGGTAGTTGTTGAAGAATGGCGTGTGACGGCCGCCTTCGTCTTTCGACAGAACGTAGATCTCGCCCGTGAAGTGGTTGTGCGGCTTGATCGAGCCTGGCTTTGCCAGAACCTGACCACGCTGAACGTCTTCACGCTTGGTGCCGCGCAGCAGCAGACCAACGTTGTCGCCGGCTTGACCCTGGTCCAGCAGCTTGCGGAACATTTCCACGCCGGTGCAGGTCGTCTTGACGGTGTCGATGATACCGACGATTTCGATCTCTTCGCCGACCTTGATGATGCCGCGCTCGACACGACCCGTGACCACGGTACCGCGGCCGGAGATCGAGAACACGTCTTCCACTGGCATCAGGAAGGCGCCGTCCACAGCGCGCTCAGGCGTTGGGATGTAGCTGTCCAGTGCGTCGGCCAGACGGATGATGCACTCTTCGCCCATCTCGCCAGGCTGGCCTTCCAGGGCCATACGTGCCGAACCCTTGATGATTGGCAGGTCGTCGCCTGGGAATTCGTACTTCGACAGCAGCTCGCGCACTTCCATTTCGACCAGTTCCAGCAGCTCTGCGTCGTCGACCAGGTCGCACTTGTTCAGGAACACGATGATGTATGGAACGCCAACCTGACGGGCCAGCAGGATGTGCTCGCGGGTCTGTGGCATCGGGCCGTCGGCTGCGGAGCAAACCAGGATCGCGCCGTCCATCTGCGCTGCACCGGTAATCATGTTCTTGATGTAGTCGGCGTGGCCTGGGCAGTCAACGTGTGCGTAGTGACGCGCAGCGGTTTCGTACTCGACGTGGGCGGTGTTGATGGTGATGCCGCGTGCTTTTTCTTCCGGAGCAGCGTCGATCTGGTCGTAGGCTTTCGCTTCGCCGCCGAATTTCTTCGACAGAACGGTTGCGATTGCTGCCGTCAGCGTGGTCTTTCCGTGGTCGACGTGACCGATGGTGCCGACGTTGACGTGCGGCTTAGTGCGCTCAAACTTACCTTTTGCCATTTTATTCTTCCTTAGTACTTTGATTTAAGGTTGTCCGGCCTGGAGGATTGCCCCAGGCCGGTAAGGGACCGAAGTCCCTTTGCTACAGATTATTACTTGGCCTTGGCGGTGACGATCGCGTCGATCACGTGCTTAGGCGCTTCGGAATAGTGCTTGAATTCCATCGTGTACGTTGCACGACCCTGCGTTGCGGAACGCAGCGAGGTCGAGTAACCGAACATTTCCGACAGCGGTACTTCGGCCTTGATGATCTTGCCGCCGCCGCCCGGGATTTCGTCCATGCCCTGCACCATACCGCGGCGGGACGACAGGTCGCCCATCACGTTACCAGCGTAGTCTTCCGGCGTTTCGACTTCAACAGCCATCATTGGTTCCAGGATGACTGGGGATGCTTTACGGCAGCCATCCTTGAATGCCATCGAACCAGCCATACGGAACGCGTTCTCGTTCGAGTCGACGTCGTGGTACGAACCAAACGTGACGGTGACTTTGACGTCAACGACCGGGTAGCCAGCCAGCACGCCGCTGTTCAGCGTTTCGCGCACGCCTTTTTCCACCGCAGGGATGTATTCGCGAGGAATCACACCGCCCTTGATGGCGTCGACGAACTCGAAGCCCTTGCCTGGTTCCTGCGGCTCGATCGTCAGAACGGCGTGGCCGTACTGACCGCGACCACCGGACTGCTTGACGAACTTGCCTTCGACGTCGGTGACGGCCTTGCGGATCGTTTCGCGGTAGGCAACCTGTGGCTTGCCGACGGTTGCTTCGACGCCGAATTCGCGCTTCATGCGGTCAACGATAATTTCCAGGTGCAGCTCGCCCATACCGCCGATGATGGTCTGGCCCGATTCTTCATCGGTCTTGACGCGGAACGACGGATCTTCCTGTGCCAGGCGGTTCAGCGCCAGGCCCATTTTTTCCTGGTCGGACTTGGTCTTCGGCTCGACGGCCTGCTGGATCACCGGCTCAGGGAAGACCATGCGCTCCAGGATGATCATCGACGACGGGTCGCACAGCGTTTCGCCGGTCGTCACGTCTTTCAGACCCACGGCAGCGGCGATGTCGCCAGCGCGCACTTCCTTGATCTCTTCACGCTGGTTGGCGTGCATCTGCAGAATACGGCCCAGACGCTCCTTGCGGTTCTTGACCGAGTTCAGCACGGTGTCGCCCGAGTTCACGGAACCCGAGTACACGCGGAAGAACGCCAGCTGGCCGACGAACGGGTCGGTCATGATCTTGAACGCCAGCGCCGAGAATTTCTCGTCGTCGGCTGCGCGGCGGGAGGCCGGTTGTTCGTCTTCGTCCGTGCCGTTGACCGGTGGGATGTCCACTGGCGACGGCAGGTATTCGATGACGGCATCCAGCATGGCCTGCACGCCCTTGTTCTTGAACGCGGTACCGCACATCATTGGCACGATCTCGGAAGCGATGGTGCGATCGCGCAGCGCTTTCTTGATCTCGGCTTCCGTCAGGTCGCCTTCTTCCAGGTACTTGTTCATCAGGTCTTCGTTCGCTTCAGCAGCGGCTTCGACCATCTTCTCGCGCCACTCGGCAGCGGAATCGGCCAGTTCGGCCGGGATGTCCACGTAGTCGAACTTCATGCCCTGGGACGCGTCGTCCCAGATGATGGCCTTCATCTTGACCAGGTCGATCACGCCCTTGAAGTTGTCTTCGGCGCCGATTGGGATCTGGATCAGGACAGGGTTGGCCTTCAGGCGGGCACGCATCTGCTCGTAGACCTTGAAGAAGTTGGCACCGGTACGGTCCATCTTGTTCACGAAGGCCAGACGTGGCACTTTGTACTTGTTAGCCTGACGCCACACGGTTTCCGACTGTGGCTGCACGCCGCCCACTGCGCAGTAGACCATGCAAGCACCGTCCAGCACGCGCATCGAGCGTTCGACTTCAATGGTGAAGTCGACGTGGCCCGGCGTGTCGATGATGTTGATGTGGTGTTCCGGGAAGTTGTTGGCCATGCCTTTCCAGAAGCAGGTGGTCGCCGCGGAGGTAATCGTGATGCCGCGCTCTTGTTCCTGCTCCATCCAGTCCATGGTTGCTGCGCCGTCGTGGACTTCACCAATCTTGTGGTTCACGCCGGTGTAGAACAGCACGCGCTCGGTCGTCGTCGTCTTACCAGCGTCGATGTGAGCGGAGATACCGATGTTGCGGTAGCGCTCAATGGGGGTCTTGCGGGCCATAATTAATCCTAAATCTTTTAATGGACAAAACCGAGCAGCATTTTTTCAACCAAAAATGTGCCCGGCTTGAACAACAGATAAGGCCGGATATTCCGGCCGGAATTTTTAGAAGCGGAAGTGCGAGAACGCCTTGTTCGCTTCTGCCATACGGTGCACCTCGTCACGGCGCTTCATCGCGCCGCCGCGGCCTTCCGCAGCTTCCATCAGCTCACCGCCGAGGCGTTGTGGCATGGATTTTTCGCTGCGCTTGTTGGCAGCTTCACGCAGCCAGCGCATCGACAGGGCCAGGCGGCGCACTGGACGCACTTCAACCGGCACCTGGTAGTTTGCGCCACCGACGCGGCGGGACTTGACTTCCACCATCGGCTTGGCGTTGTTGATCGCTGCTGCGAACACTTCCAGCGGGTCCTTGCCGGACTTTTGCTGGATATGGTCGAATGCACCGTAGATGATGTTTTCAGCAACGGACTTCTTGCCCGACAGCATCAGAACATTGACGAATTTGGCGACTTCGGTGTTACCGAACTTTGGATCCGGCAGAATTTCGCGCTTGGGTACTTCACGACGACGTGGCATTTCTATTTCCTTCCTGTCTTCAGTTGAGTGCCTCTGTGACACTCGCGGAGGTCATCATGACCTTCCACTTACTCGGCCTCGCGACCGCCTCAACTCATTAAATTGCAAGAATTACTTCTTGGCCGCTTTAGCGCGCTTCGCACCGTACTTCGAGCGAGCCTGCTTACGGTCTTTGACGCCCTGGGTATCCAGCGAGCCGCGAACCATGTGGTAACGAACACCTGGCAAGTCTTTGACACGACCGCCGCGCAGCAGAACAACGCTGTGTTCCTGCAGGTTGTGGCCTTCACCGCCGATGTACGAAATGACTTCGAAACCGTTGGTCAGACGCACTTTGGCGACTTTACGCAGAGCCGAGTTAGGCTTCTTAGGAGTGGTGGTGTACACGCGGGTGCACACGCCACGCTTTTGCGGGCAGTTTTCAAGTGCCGGCGATTTGCTCTTCACGACCAGTGCGGTACGTGGGTTGCGAATCAATTGATTGATGGTTGGCATCGTTCTAAATCCAACAAAATTACTGCTGTTGACATCCCGGGCCCGGCAACACGCCGCCCCGGGGCTAAAACCAGTCTCTCCGCTGCGCGACAACGTAATCCGGGGCCCGGAGGCGCCGAAAGCCACCCACACGGAGCGGCTCAGGTACGTATCTGATGCGGTACTGAAACGGCGTATACCACGCGCAGACTAAAATGAGAACTCGCGAGTATAAACGTCGTTCATAGCCCAGTCAACCGGTTTGCAAATAAATTAGGCAAGGACATCGTGCGGGCGGGCCAGGTCCAGGCGCCGGGGCCATCCGGGATTCCCCCGATGGCGGAGCGTGACGCCTGTCCGCCGGAAAAGCATTGATAATGGTGGGCACTTTCTTACCGTATCGACTATGCGACCGCTGCTGCGCCCTGCCCCACTGTTCGTCCTGCTGAGCTATCTGGCCCTGTCCGGCGTTCCCTATATCCCTTTCCTGCTCGGCAAACCCGTGCCGGCCGCCTGGCCCATCCTCGGCATCGAGATCGTCGCGTGGACGGCGGTATGGGCGCTGTTCAGCCGCCCGGCCTGGTTCCACTGGCTGCTGATCCCCGCATTCATGGCGCTGCCCACGGAGATCTATCTGCTGGTCTTTTATGGTCAGGGCATCTCCACGCACCACCTGGGCATCCTGGCCGAAACCAGTCCGATGGAGGCGATGGAGTTCCTGGGCCGGAAAGTCTGGACGATGCTGTTCGTCATGGCCCTCGTTGCCGCGTGGTGGGTGGCGGCCTTCCGGGCCGCGCGCCAGAGCCAGGATCTGGCATGGACGGGACCGTCCCGCTTCGTTGCGCTGGGCCTGATTGCCGTGTTTGCGGCGCTGGCCGCTTACGGCTGGGAATTCGGCAATGCGGGACAGAACGCCAGCGCCTCGGCCAGCGTGGACAAAGGCGCGCAGCGGACGGGCCTGCACCTGCCGCCACTGCCGCGCTGGGCCCAGCCGCCCGCCCGCTTCGATGCCTTCATCAGCTCGTGGCCATTCGGCCTGGTAGCGCGCGGTTACGACTTCTACCGCGAGCGGCGCTATCTCGCTGCGCTGAACGAAACCAGCCGCAACTTCCGCTTCGGCGCGCACCAGGCCAGCCCCGACGATACGCCGGAAGTGGTCGTCATGGTGCTGGGCGAATCGTCCCGGCGCGACCGCTGGAGCCTGTTCGGCTACGCCCGTCCCACCAACCCGTTGCTGTCGCAGGAGCCGAATGTGGTGCCGCTGGCGGACGTCATCACGTCCGTCTCCGCCACGCGCCTGTCGGTCCCCGTCATCATCTCGCGCAAGCCCGCGCGCGAAAGCCTTGAGGACGGGTTCAGCGAGAAATCGTTCCTCAACGCCTATCAGGAAGCGGGCTTCAAAACCTGGTGGCTGTCGAACCAGATCTCGTTCGGCAAGTTCGACACGCCCGTTTCCGTGTTCGCGCGCGAGGCCGATGTCGTACAGTTCACCAACCTGGGCGGCTTTACCAACCGCTCCAACTTCGACGAAGTGCTGTTCGAGCCGCTGCGCCTGGCGCTGGCGGACAAATCGCCGAAAAAGCTGATCGTGCTGCATTCGCTGGGCAGCCACTGGAATTACAGCCAGCGCCACCCGAAGGCGTTCGACAAATGGCAGCCGTCGCTGTTCGGCATCGACAAACCGGTCTACACGGATCTGGCGATCAAGCCGCAACTGAATAACAGCTACGACAATTCGATCCTCTACAGCGACTGGTTTCTCGCCCAGGTGATCGGCCAGCTGAAAGCGGCCCAGCGCCCGGCCGCCCTGCTGTACGTGGCCGACCACGGCCAGACGCTGTACGACGGCAGCTGCCGCATCGCCTTCCACGGCCACAACACGCAATATGAATTCCGCGTTCCCGCGTTCATGTGGTACTCGGACCAGTACCAGGAACGCTATCCGAACAAAATAAAAGAACTCCGGCGCCACCGCAAGGCGCGGCTTGCCACGGAAAACATGTTCCATACGCTGCTCGACGTGGCCGACATCCGCTACCCCGACGACCGCCTCGAATGGAGCTTCGTCAATGGCGCCTGGAAAAAGCACACGCGCTACGTCGACAGCTACGGCTGGACGGACTACGACAACGCCACCGTGCGCGGTGACTGCCGCGAGATCATCGCGAAAAAGCCTGCGCGCAAGCGGTAGGCATCATCCAGGACA
This sequence comes from Pseudoduganella plicata, assembly GCF_004421005.1. Taxonomy (NCBI): domain Bacteria; kingdom Pseudomonadati; phylum Pseudomonadota; class Betaproteobacteria; order Burkholderiales; family Oxalobacteraceae; genus Pseudoduganella; species Pseudoduganella plicata. The sequence goes on along the minus strand of NZ_CP038026.1, from coordinate 4,199,443 downwards.
GCCCCGCACGACGCCGGGGCCAGGCGCGATGGCTCACGGCCGGGCCCGTGACAACATCGGGGTCAGGCACCAGAACTGTCACGGACTCGGCTGTTGCAGGCAGGCCGGCGAGACAGCGGTCAGGCTTGTTGCCTCAAAACAGGGATCTGTCCCGGGTTTTCTGGCGTCAGCACCGGCGGCGGCCCCGCATTCTCGCCCCGCGCATGCCGGCTGAGCCAAGCAAACACGATATCCGCATCGCGCTGGATCGCCGGATCGAAACCGCTGCCCGCCAGCAGCCGGATGCCGTTGGTGTCGACCAGCACACCGGGGCGCACGCGCACCATGCCCTCGATGGCTTCCACGCAGAATGGCGCCAGCTGGGTGCGCAGCAGCGGCGCCAGCTCCAGGTTGTGCGACGACACGATCACCACGTGGTGTCGCGCCAGCGCGTGCAGCACGGCCGTCGCCGCCGACACGGACTCCAGGTGATTGGTACCACGGAAGATTTCGTCGATGATGAACACGGCCGGGCCCTGTGCGGCCAGCGCCAGCAGTTCGCGGGCGCGGCGCAGCTCCGCCATATAGAGACTCTCGCCGCTGTCCATGGCGTCCTCGCTCTGCATGCTGGCGTGGACGGGGACCAATGGCACGCGTGCGGACGCCGCGTAGCAGAAGCCGAATGCGCGTGCCGCGATCAGGTTGATGCCGACGGTGCGCAGCAGCGTGCTTTTGCCGACGCCGTTCTGACCCGAGATAAAGGCGCCTTCGCCCTCCCGCGCCAGTCCGAAGTCCACCGGCGCCGGTTGCGCCAGCAGCGGATGGACAACACCCTGCAACGTCAACGGGCCCGCCGGTTCTGCCCAGCAGAACCGCTCAAGCCCTTGCAGGTGGCGCGCCAGCGCGCAATCGGCTTCCAGCGCCGCCACCAGCTCGAAGCTGCGGCGCAGGTTATCGCGGTGCGCCATCAAAGCGCCGCGTGTGGCGCAATAGCGCCTGACGTTCGCCTGCAGCAGCCAGTCGCGGTATTCGCGTTGCCCGGGCACGCGGTCGCCCAGGGCCAGTTCGAAGCGGCGCCGCAGCTTTCCGGCGGCGGGCGCGTCGGCCACGAATGGCGTCAGCAGTCCGGCCTCGTCCGGCTCCCGCCCCAGCGCATGGTGCACGTCCAGCATCGTGCGCAACGGCAGCAGCACGCGGTCCCACTCCTGCGCGCGCTCGTGCCACGCCGTCTGGATCGCCACCAGCACCAGCGTCAACGCGACCGCCGCCACCCACCCCAGCGGCAGGATGAACGCCAGCGCGATACTGGCAAGCCAGGCCACCGGCAGCACCCACAGCCAGCGCACCCATTTCGGCGCAGGCGGCAGCGCTTCGCCAAACAGGTGCTCCGCGATCTCCGTCTCGGCGGCGCGCAAGGGACGGCAAATCGAACCGACGCGTGCCAGCAGGTCCGGCGCCCCCAGCAGCGCACGCGCGCGCCCCCCATCGCCGCCCCCGCGCAGCCGCCGGTGCAGCATCTGCCGGCCGAAGATGCTGGTCTCGCGGCCCAGGCGGTCGGCGTAATCGTCCAGCAGCATGTCGCGCGCCGTCTGGCCATCCAGGCAGCGTTCGTCCGCGCGCGCGACCAGCGCGTGGTAGCGCCCGATGTCGCCGCGGCCGAAGGGATAATCGGCGACCCCGTCGTCCAGGCCCGTCAGTATTTGCAGCCAGCCCATGATGTCCTTTATTTTTTCTCAGTAATTTATGCTCGGCAATATGAAGGACGATTGCCGGATAAGCAAGCCGCGGACAGCCCCGGACGTCGTCGGACACCGTCGGACAACGGACAGCCCTCGTAAAATCAAGCACTTGAGCGTGGCACAGTTCCTGCAATACAGCAGTCATCGACGCTTACGACCTTTTGCCATGATCCGCGACACTTCCCATCAGGACACCGTCATCGCCGCCGCGCGCGGCCACCAGTGGCGGCGGCGCGCCGTGCTGGCCGGCGGTGCGCTGCTCGTGGCCGCCGCGTTTGCCGCCGCATTCGGCAGCTGGCGCGGCAGCGAGCACGCCGTCAGCGCTGCCCGGCTGCGCATTGCCGAGGTGACGCGCGGCACCCTGATCCGCGATGCCGCCGTCAACGGCCGCATCGTCGCCGCCGTCAGCCCGACCCTGTATTCGACGGCGCCATCGTCGACCGTCACGCTGAAGGTGCGCGCCGGCGACACCGTCCGCCAGGGCGACGTGCTCGCCGTGCTGGATTCGCCCGACCTGACCGACGAGCTCAAAAAAGAACAGTCCAGCTACCAGGAGCTGGCCGCCGAGGTGGCGCGCCAGGAAATCCTTGCGCGCAAGCAGAAGCTGCTGGCGCAGCGCGACGCCGATACGGCCGAAATCGACCGCCTGTCCGCCCAACGCACCCTGGAGCGCTATGACAGCGTGGCCAACGAGGGCGTCGTCGCCAAGATCGACTACCAGAAAGCAAAGGACGCGCTGAAGGCGGCCGAGATCCGCGCGCGCCACGCGGGCCAGGCGTCGCACCTGGAACAGGACGACGTGGAACTGGCGCTGAAAACGAAAAAGGCGCAGCTGGAGCGGCAGAAGCTGACGCTGGCGAACGCGCAGCGCCGTGTCGACGAGCTGACGGTGCGCGCCCCGGTGAACGGGTTTATCGGCACCCTGAATGTCGCCAACCGCAGCGTGGTGCAGGCCAACACGCCGTTGATGACGCTCGTCGACCTGTCCGCGCTGGAGGTCGAGCTGGAGGTGCCCGAGACGTACGTCAACGACCTGGGACTGGGCATGCGCGCGGAGATCACCGTCAACGGCGCTACCGCGACCGGTAAACTATCCGCGCTGTCGCCGGAGGTCGTCAAGAACCAGGTGCTGGCGCGCGTGCGCTTCGATGGCGCGCAGCCGGAGGGACTGCGCCAGAGCCAGCGCGTGCAGGCGCGCCTGCTGATCGACGAGAAGGCCAATGTGCTGATGCTGCCGCGCGGCCCCTTCGTCGAATCCGAAGGGGGACGCTACGCCTATCTCGTGCAGGACGGCGTGGCCGTGCGCACGCCGGTGCGGATCGGCGCCACCAGTGTCAATGCCGTGGAAATCGTCAGTGGCCTGAAACAGGGCGACAGGGTCGTTGTCGCCGGTACCGAATCGTTCGAGAACGCCACGCGCGTCGCCATCAACCAGTGAACATCACACGAGAGGCCACCATGCTGCGCATGCAGAACCTGAGCAAAGTCTATCGCACCCACATGATCGAAACGCACGCGCTGCGCGGCTTCGAGATCCACGTGAAGCAGGGCGAGTTCGTCACGGTCACGGGCCCATCGGGATCGGGCAAGACCAGCTTCCTCAATATCGCCGGACTGCTGGAGGAGTTCACCGATGGCGAGTACATCCTGGACGGCGTCAACGTCCGTGGCATGGACGACAACGCCCGCTCGCGCCTGCGCAACGAGAAGCTGGGTTTCATCTTCCAGGGCTTCAACCTGATCCCGGACCTGTCGCTGTTCGATAACGTGGACGTCCCGTTGCGCTACCGGGGCTTCAACGCGGCCGAGCGGCGCGAGCGCATCGAGGACGCGCTCGCCAAGGTGGGGCTGTCGTCGCGCATGAAGCACTTCCCCGCCGAGCTGTCCGGTGGCCAGCAGCAGCGCGTGGCGATCGCGCGCGCGCTGGCCGGCTCGCCCAAGCTGCTGCTGGCCGACGAACCGACCGGTAACCTCGATACGCAGATGGCGCGCGGCGTGATGGAGCTGCTCGAAGAGATCAATGCGCAGGGCACGACGATCCTGATGGTCACGCACGATCCGGAACTGGCGGCGCGCTCGCAGCGCAATGTGCACATCATCGACGGCCAGGTGTCCGACCTGGTAAAGAAGTCGTCCACGCTGGTAGCCTGAGGAGCCGACATGTTCGCCTACTACCTCAAGCTCGGGCTGCGCAACCTGCGTCGCAACCCGGCGTTGACGGCGCTGATGGTGCTGACGCTGGCCGTTGGCGTGGCCGCCAGCGTCAGCACGCTGACGATCCTGCACGTCATGTCCGGCAACCCGATGCCGCACAAGAGCGAGCGGCTGATCGTGCCGCTGATCGACAACGCCCCGCTGCAGGGCTACGCGCCAGGCGAGAAACCGGACGACGATCAGCTCAGCTACCGCGACGCGATGAATCTCCTGGCCAGCCAACAAGGCATCCGCCGCACGGCCATCATGGGCACGGGCGGCGCCGTCGAACCGGATCGCAAGGACATGCCGTCCTTTGCCGCCACGGGCATCGCCCCCACACGCGACTTCTTCGCCATGTTCGAGGTGCCCTTCCTGCATGGCCAGCCGTGGAGCGAGGCGGACGACCGTGCCGGCGCGGACGTGATCGTCCTGACGCGCAAGCTGGCCGAGAAACTGTACGGCGACGCCAATCCGGTCGGCCGCCGCATGCGCTACAGCGGTTTCGATTACCTGATCGTGGGCGTCATCGACAGCTGGAACCCGGTCCCGCGCGCGCACCGCCTCATCGGCAAGGGCGCCTTCGACAACGAGGACGAGCTGTTCCTGCCGATGGCCAGCGCCGTGCGCCATGAATGGCAGAACAATGGCAGCACCAGCTGCTTTGACGACCGCGGCCCCGGTTACCAGGCTTTCCTGGACTCCGAGTGCACGTGGATCCAGTTCTGGTTCGAACTGAACACCGCTTCCGACCGCGCCGCGCTGCAGGACTGGCTGAACGCCTACGCGGCCGAGCAGCGCAAGCTGGGCCGCCTGCCGCGCAACGCGCCCAATAAACTGTACGACATGATGCAGTGGCTGGAATACCAGAAGGTGGTCGGCAACGACAACAAGCTCTCGGCCTGGCTGGCGTTCGGCTTCCTCTTGCTGTGCCTCGTGAACACCATCGGCCTGCTGCTGGCGAAGTTTTCCGTACGCGCCGCCGAGGTGGGCGTGCGCCGCGCGCTGGGGGCTTCGCGGCGCGAGATCTTCCGCCAGTTCCTGACCGAGACGGCGGTGATCGGGCTGGCCGGCGGCGTGCTCGGACTGCTGTTCGCCTGGGGCGCGCTGGCGCTGATCGCGTTGCAGTCGAAGGAGCTGTCGCTGGTGGCCCGGATGGACTGGGTCATGCTGATCGTGACATTCCTGATGGCGGTGGCGGCGGCAATGCTGGCCGGCCTCTTGCCTACGTGGCGGGCGTGCCAGGTCACGCCTGCCCTGCAACTCAAATCCCAGTGAGGCCGAACATGGAATTCAAGCCGATCCTTTCGTCGCTGCTGCGTAACCGCACCGGCCCGTTGCTGGTCGCCGTGCAGGTGGCCCTGAGCCTGGCCATCCTGGCCAACGCGCTGCACATCGTCTCCGTGCGCGAGGCCGTCGTCTCGCGGCCTTCCGGCGTCGAGCGCGAAAGCGATGTCTTCCACATGCGCGTGGCCGACCTGCGCGGCGGCGGCACGTTCAACGAGGTATTGGCCGGCCAGAAGCGCCAGCTCGACGTGCTGCGCGCCGTGCCCGGTGTCGAATCGGTGGCGCAGACCAACCAGGTGCCGCTGTCGCAGTCCGGCAGCAACACCGGCCTGGCCACGGACCGCAAGCAGATGCGTACCACGACGGGCGCATCCTGGTACGTCTCGCCCGATTCGCTCGTCAAGACCTGGGGGCTGAAGCTCGTCGAAGGACGCGACTTCCTGCCCACCGAAGTGCTGGACCTGGACGTCGAGAGCAGCACGGAGCAGTCGAAGATCGCCATCGTGACGCTGCCGCTGGCGAAAAAGCTGTGGCCGGAGGCGACCAGCTACGTGGGCAGGACGTTCTATTTCGGCACTGGCGACACGGCCGAAGCGGCCCGCGTGACAGGCGTCGTCGAGCGACTGCAGTCGACCGCGGCGGAACGGGACGAGCGGGGCGAGATGTCGGTCATCATGCCGATGCGGCGCGTGGGCGAACCCCGCGCGATGTTCACGCTGCGCACGGAGCCGGGACAGCGCGACCGTGTCATGCAGGAGGCGGAAGAGGCGTTGCGGCGCGACGCCGGCAATCACGTGCTGGTGCGGCCCAAGACGCTCGACGCGGACCGCAAGGACCGCTACCGCGCCGACCGCGGTCTCGCGTGGATGCTCGTTACCGTCAGCGTGCTGCTGATGCTGGTGACGGCCAGCGGCATCGTTGGCATGGCAAGCCTGTGGGTCACGCAGCGTAAAAAACAGATCGGCGTGCGCCGCGCACTCGGCGCCCGGCGCCTGGACATCCTGCGCTATTTCATCCTCGAGAACGTGATGATCACCAGCGCCGGCGTGGCCGCTGGCCTGCTGGGCGCGCTGGCGCTGAACCACCTGCTGGTCACGACGCTGGAACTGGCCCGGCTGCCCGCCGGCTACCTGGTCGCCGGCGCCGGCATCTTCCTCGCGCTCGGTGTCGCCGCCGTGTACGGTCCCGCGTGGCGCGCCGCCAGCATTTCGCCCGCCACCGCCACGCGCGGCGTGACGTGACAGTGCGTGCAGAGCTTCCAATGAGCCCCTGTCCACCATGGGGTCGCACCCCGGCATGGACACAGGCTCAGGTGATATAGCCGCGGGGCTCCCGAAACCCCGGCTGCACCCCGGGGTGTCCCCGGGCCTGCCTCTTGATGTATGCTGACGGCCATGCCCACTGTACTCATCATCGACGACAACGCCGCCATCGCGATTGCGCTGGAAGTGCTGTTTTCGCTGCACGATATCGACACGCTGCGGGCGGCGTCGCCGGACGAAGGCCTGGCTGCCCTGGCGCGCCATGGCGAGGCCATCGATCTGGTCGTGCAGGACATGAACTTCACGGCCGACACCACGTCCGGCGAGGAAGGCGTGGCCCTGTTTCGCGCCATCCGCCGCCAGCATCCGGACCTGCCGGTGATCCTGCTGACGGCATGGACGCACCTCGATGCGGCAGTGGACCTGATCAAGGCCGGCGCCGCCGACTACCTTGCCAAGCCGTGGGACGACAAGCGGCTGATCGCCACCGTCAAGAACCTGCTGGAACTAGGCCAGGTGAACCGCGCGCTGCGCCAGCGGGTGCAGGGAGAATTGCGCCAGCGCCGCGAGCTGGCGCAGTACGACCTGCGCGGCATGGTGTGGCAGGACCCCGCCACGCAGCGTGTCATCCACCTGGCCTGCCAGGTGGCGCGCGCCGACATCCCGGTGCTGATCAGCGGGCCGAACGGCACCGGCAAGGAGCGCATTGCCGAAATCATCCAGGCCAATTCGGCCGTGGCGAGCGGCCCGTTTGTCGTGCTCAATTGCGGCGCGCTGCCCGCGGAGCTGATCGAAGCGGAGCTGTTCGGCGCGGACGCGGGCGCCTACACGGGCGCCTCGAAAGCGCGCGAAGGCAAGTTCGAGGCGGCCGACGGCGGCACGCTCTTCCTCGACGAGATCGGCAACCTGCCGCTGGCCGGGCAGATGAAACTGCTGCGGGTACTGGAGACGGGCCGCTTCGAGCGTCTCGGCTCGAACCGCGAGCGGCGGGTGGAGGTGCGCATCGTCAGCGCCACGAATGCCGACCTGCCCGCGATGATCCGGGCAGGGACGTTCCGCGAAGACCTGTACTACCGCCTGAACGTCATCGAGCTGAAACTGCCGCCGCTGGCCAGCCGGCCGGGCGACATTCTGCCGCTGGCGCGTCACTTCCTGGCAGGCGCCAAGACGCTGAAGCCGGACGCGGAAGCGGCGCTGCTGGCGCACCCGTGGCCGGGCAATGTGCGCGAACTGAAAAACGTCATGGTCCGCGCCCGCCTGCTGGCGACGGGAGATGACATCGGCGTTGCCGACCTGGGCCTGCCTGCCGCCGCGGCGGGCGCGAACGGCGCCGGCATCGATGCGGAGCCGGACCGGGATGCGATCAGCGGGGCGCTGGCGCGCGCTCACGGCGTGGTGGCGCAGGCCGCCGCCGAACTGGGGCTGTCGCGCCAGGCGCTGTACCGGCGCATGGAACGGCTGGGCATCGGCCGCCCCTGATGCGCGCGCGCGGGGGCTTGAGCCGGGCCATGCGGCTTTCGCTGCTGACACGCTGGTCGGCGCTGGTCGGCACCCTGCTCACGCTGGGCATCGTCATCGCGCTGGCGCTGGAACACTGGTTCCCCAATCGTCCGCTGCTGGTGCTGGGCGTGTGCCTGCTGTGCGTCGTGCCCCTGTCGATCATCACGATCCGCTCGCAGCTGGCGCCGATGCTGTCGCTGTACCGCGCGCTGGCCGGCACCGTGCACAGCTACCGCGACGGCGATTTTTCGTTCGGCCTGTACTGGCCGCAGAACGACGAACTGAACGATCTCGTGGCCGCGCACAACGAACTGGGCGAGGTGCTGCGCGCACAGCGTCTCAATCTCGTCCAGCGCGAACTGCTGCTCGATACGATGGTGCAGAACACCCCCGTCGCGATGCTGCTGGTGGCCGACAGCGGTCCCGTCGTCTACGCCAATCTGGCCGCACGCCAGATGCTGGGCGATGGCCGCAAGCTGGAGGGCCACCGCCTGGACGAACTGCTGGAGAAGGCCGCTCCCGCGCTGGCCGAGGCGGTAGCGCGGGGCGGGGACGGCCTGTTCACCACCGGCGACGGCGAAGCGGAAGAGGTGTACCACCTGGCGCGCCGGCGTTTCCAGCTGAACGGGCGGCGCCACGAACTGCTGCTGCTGCGCCAGCTGACGTCGGAGCTGCGCCGCCAGGAAGTGCAGACGTGGAAAAAGGTCATTCGCGTCATCAGTCATGAGCTGAACAACTCGCTGGCTCCGCTGACGTCGCTGGCCCATTCCGGTGCCGAGCTGGTGCGGCGCGGCCAGACCGAGCGGCTGCCGCAGATCCTGGCCACGATCGAGGAACGCACCCGCCACCTGGAAGGGTTCATCCTTGGTTATGCCCGCTTCGCCAAGCTGCCCACGCCGCGCCTGGAACCCCATCACTGGCCGGCGTTCGTTGCCCGCCTTGCCGAACAGGTGCCCTTCCGCGTATCGGGGGAGCTGCCCGCGGAGCCGTGCGCGTTCGATGCGGCGCAGCTGGAGCAAGCGCTGCTGAATCTGCTGAAGAATGCGCACGAGTCCGGTTCCCCGCCGGACGGGGTGACGCTGGCGGTCCGCCGTGTCCAGGACGCGATCCGTATCGACGTCCAGGATGCGGGCCCCGGCATGAGCGACACGGTGCTGACGAACGCACTGGTGCCGTTCTACTCCACCAAGCGCAGCGGGACCGGTCTCGGCCTGGCCCTGGCGCGCGAGATCGCGGAGGCACACGGCGGCCGTATCACCCTGGCCAACCGGGCCGAAGGCGGCCTTGTCGTGACCATGCTGCTGCCGTCGGTTCTTTTGACAGATTGATCGTTGTCAGAGAGCTCAGCTATAGGTTTTGCATCAGCTTTCGCGCCAGCTAATGTGATTTCATGCGGGCCGTCCGGCTCGCCTTTACACGGGGAAAATCCATGAAACTCTCTGCTATTGCACTGGCTGCGGCATTGGCGGCGTCGACGGGCGCGTACGCGGAAGACCTGACCAACAACGTCAATCTCGGCGGCAATGCGGCCGATATCCTGACCGCATCGTTCGGCGTCACCCACCTGGAGTCCGGCGGGTTCTACGACACGTTCAATTTCTCGCCGACCAACGGCGACTGGCTGGTCGATTCGAGCCTCATCACGATCGGTTTCCGGCCAGAATCAGACATCGATTTCTTCAGCGCGGAAATTAACGGCCACTTCCTGACGCTGAGCCCGATCGGCGGCTACGAATACGCGGTGATGATGCAGGAACCGATCACGGGGCCGCTGGTGATGCACGTCTATGGCCGGGTCAACGGCATGTTCGACGCGTCCGCCAGCTATGCCGGCACGATCAACATCATGCCGGTGCCCGAACCGGCGACCTACGGCATGCTGATGGGCGGGTTGGGCATCCTGGCCTGGCTGGCACGGGGCCGTAAGCCCGCCTGACAGACCCTGGCTACCTCCTTGCAAGACGCTTCGGCGTCTTTTTTTATGCATATTTTATTTTTTTAAGGATAAGTTAATAAACGATTGACAACAAGTCGTTCCATAATATATCTTAGCAGCTCGATAACACATCTAGCACTTGAGGAAATAGCATGAAACTGCAATCGATCGTCCTGGCAGCACTCCTGAGCACCGCTTTCGGTGGCGCAATGGCTGAGAACTACACCTCCCCCGTGATCGCACTGGTTGGCGACAATGCTGGCAGCTGGACCAAAGGCTTCGAAACCAACCACCAGGTTGGCGACTTCACCGATTCGTGGACGTTCTCGTACTCCGGCGTGGCGGCTGACGCGACCGGTTTCGTCAAGAATCTGCAAAACAGCAAAAGCAACATCGACTTCTACAGCGCCACGCTGAACGGCGTCGCTCTGGACATCTCCAACATCGGCAAAAAGTCCGAGATCGAGTTCTTCGACCTGCCAGTCAACGGCACGTTGAACCTGGTTCTGACGGGCAAAGCCTTCGGCACGAACGCCAGCTACGCCGGCACGATCGACGTGACGACGGCAGTTCCAGAGCCAACCACCTACGGCATGCTGCTGGGCGGCCTGGGCGTCATGGGCTTCCTGGCCCGTCGTCGCAAGGCTTAAGCTTCACGCCTCGCTGGATGAAAAAAGACGCTTCGGCGTCTTTTTTTACGTCCGCTGGTAAACTGTCGGCCATGCAAAACCGACGCTTCGACCAGGCAGGCCATCCCCCCGCCACCATTACCGAATTCCAGGGCGTCCGTTCGCTCCACCTGGGCACCTCCTGGGTGCAGGGTGCCATGCGCCTGTCGCGGCCCGATGCCATCGAGCTCGAATACGTGCAGATGATGATGATGTGGCTGCTGTTCCGGATTGACCCCCGCCACATCGTGCAGCTGGGACTGGGCAGCGCGGCGCTGACGAAGTTCTGCTACCAGAAGTTCCCGCGTGCGAAGGTCAGCGTGGCCGAACTCAATCCGAACGTCATCGCCATCTGCGAATCGCTGTTCGGCCTGCCGCCCAACGACACGCGCCTGGATGTGCGTGAAATGAACGCCCTCGATTTCGTCAACGACCCGGCCAATCACGGCAAGGTGGACGTGCTCCAGGTCGACCTGTACGACGAGGAGGCGCGCGGCCCGGTGCTCGACTCGCCGGAGTTCTACCAGGCCTGCGCCGACTGCCTGGACGAATACGGCATCATGACGGCCAACGTCTTCGGCGACTTCAGCAACTACGACAAGAATCTGCAGAACATGGAGCTGGCGTTCGACGCCGTGGTCTGGTTGCCCGAGGTGCACGATGCGAACATCGTCGTCATCGCCTTCAAGCAGGCGCCTGTCCTGGACTTTTCCGTGCTCTACGAACGGGCTGCGGCGATCCGCAAGGCTTACAACCTGCCGGCCAAGGGGTGGGTGAACGGCCTCAAGTCCTGGATGCTCGACCAGGGGTGACTGGCGCCGCCGCAGTGTCGTGAAAAAGTCGCGGATTGGCACGATCCGCGCACGATTCGGCACTTTTTTACTGATGAGGCCGATTAGAGTACGGCACTTTTCAATATTAAGCACGCAATATTTCTTGCGCGTGCAAGTTACGCAACAGTGTGCTTTTCTCACTCTGTTCGCTCTCCAAACCGGCGGTTAGTATCAAGCGGGTCCGGGCAGACCAGCCCGCATGCTGACATCAGCGTGACCACCGATAACCAGAGAGAACGAGACACATGAAGCACACCATTCCCGCTTTCCGCCGTACCCTGCTGGCCGGCGCCGCGCTGCTGCTGTCGGCGCAGTCCATCGCGCAGACCGCCGATACCGCCACCGCTCCCGCCAGCGCCAGCCCGGAACAGACCGTCGTCGTGCTGGGCTCGCGCTCGGCCGCCAAGACGGCGCTCGATACCGCCGCGCCCGTTGGCCTGATCAATATGAAGGACATGCAGAACGCCGGCCCGCTGGAACTGGGCAAGCTGCTGCAGACACTGGACCCGTCGTTCAACTTCTCCTCGACCTTCATCAGCGACGGCACCGACATCATCCGTCCCGCCACCCTGCGCTCGCTGGGCCCGGACCAGCTGCTGGTCCTCATCAACGGCAAGCGCCGCCACCAGCAGGCCCTCGTCAACGTGCAGCAGACCGTCGGTCGCGGTTCGGCCGGTACCGACATCAATGCGATCCCGTTGTCGGCGATCCACCATATCGAAGTGCTGCGCGACGGCGCGGCCGCGCAGTACGGCTCCGACGCCATTGCCGGCGTCATCAACATCGTGCTGAAGTCGAACATCAACGAGACGCAGCTGTCCGGCCAGCTGGGTACCACGTCCGAAGGCGACGGCGACAATTACTCGGGCAGCATCAACCGCGGCTGGGCGCTGGGCACGGACGGCGGCTACATCAACGTATCGGCCGAAGCGCGCAAGCGCAAGGAAACCAACCGCGCCGGCCTCGATACGGCCCGCACCAATCCGCCGCGCGTGACGCAGCGCATCGGCGACAGCGATGCAAAAGACCTGTACCTGTGGCTGAACGCCGCCCTGCCGACGGGGAACGGCGGCGAGCTGTATGCCTTCGGCGGCGCGTCCAAGCGCAAGGGCGACTCGTCCGGCTTCTTCCGTGCCGCCGATGACGCCCGCACGGTGCCGGAGGTGTATCCGAACGGCTACCTGCCGAACATCCGCACGACCGTCAAGGATGCGTCCCTGGCCGTCGGCTTCCGCAAGGACCTGCCGTACGACTGGAAGGCCGACATCAGCGTCAACCACGGCCGCAGCGAACTGGCCTTCAACGAGAAACAGACCATCAACGTCAGCTACTGGTACGAGCCGCGGCCCGGGGGCGGCATCTACGCCGAGTCGCCGCTGGAAGCCGATACGGGCAAGCTCAAATTCGACCAGACCACGTTCAACCTGGACTTCAAGGGACCGTTGAACCTGGGCGGCGCCAACCTGTTCTTCGCCACCGGCTTCGAATGGCGCGAGGACAACTACCAGATCGTCGCCGGCGACCCGGTGTCGTACCAATATGGCCGCACGAACAACCCGGCCATCGACATCCGCGACCGTACCGGCGGCATCGCCGCATCGGGCACGCAGGGCTTCCCAGGCTACACGCCGTCGACGGAAGTGGACTCGGGCCGCCACAACATCGCGCTGTACGGCGACCTGGAATACCGTCCGACGGAACAGCTGCTGCTGGCCGGCGCCGTGCGCTACGAAAAATACTCCGACTTCGGCAACACGACGACGGGCAAGATCACCGCGCGCTGGGATCCGTCCAAGCAGGTGGGTGTGCGCGGCAGCTATTCGTCCGGCTTCCGGGCGCCGGGCGTGCAGCAGGCCTTCTACAGCTCCGTCTCGACCAACCTGAACGCCGACGGCGTGCTGACGGAAACGCTGACGGCGCGTCAGAACAGCGCCGTCACGCGCGCCCTGGGCATCGCCCCGCTGAAGGAAGAAACGTCGCGTAACGCCAGCGTCGGCATCGTGCTGCGCCCCGTGCAGAACTTCTCGTTCACCGCCGACGTCTACCAGATCAAGATCAAGGACCGCATCGTCTTCTCCAGCAATATCTCGGAAGCCATCAACGGTCCCGTGGTGGGCGCCATCCTGAATCCGCTCAAGGTGGGCCAGGCCCAGTTCTTCACGAACGCCGTCGATACCACCACGCGCGGCCTGGACATCGTCACCGACTACAAGATGCCACTGCCGGGCGCCACGCTGGTGCTGTCGGCCCAGCTGGGCTTCAACAAGACCGAGGTGAAGGGCCGTCATTCGACGTCGTCGATCCTGTCGGGCGAAGAGCTGTTCGACGCCTCGCAGGTCACGCTGATCGAACACGGCCAGCCGCGCCGCCACCACGTGCTGTCAGCCGACTACACGCGCGGCCAGTGGAACGCCAATGCGCGCGCCAACTACTACGGCGAGGTAAAAGGACAAGGCTTCACGCCGGGCTTCATCCAGACCTGGGACGCGAAGTGGATCGCCGACCTGACCCTGCGCTACAACTTCACCAAGAAGATGAGCGTGGCATTCGGCGTCAATAACGTGTTCGACACCTACCCGACCGAGTGGGACAAGACCGGCGCGGCGCCGTTCCCGCAACTGGGCTTCACGCGCTGCTGGGAGACCTGCCCGTTCGGCATCAACGGCCGCTCGATGTACGTGCGCGCGGACTACGCGTTCTGATGTAACGGCCTAAAAACAAAACCGGTGCCAGGCTCCTGTTTTGTTTTGAAACCGGTGCCAGGCTCCTATTTTTCAGAAAATAGGAGCCTGTCACCGGTTTACCGAAAACCGGAGCCTGTCACCGGTTTTATACGCTGCCAGGTGGATCACGGCGGCCAGCCGCTTTACCAGTTCCTCCATCCGCTCCGCCGGCACCTGCGCGTAGCCCAGCATCAAGCCGTTCCACGCCGTCGTACCTTGCACGGCATGCGTCGACAGCGCATTGACGACAATCCCCTCTTCCCGCGCGCGCTCGACGATTGCCACGTCCGATAACGCGGCGTCGGTGAACCGCAGCGACAGGTGCATGCCGGCCGACGCGCCATGCACTTCGGCGATCCGTCCCAGATGCAGCTCGAGCGCCGCGACCAGCGCGTCGCGCCGCTGGCGGTACAGCCGGCGCATGCGGCGCAGGTGCAGTGCGAACTGGCCGCTGGTGAGAAATTGCGCCAGCGCCAGCTGCTCGGCTACGCGGCCCGCCGCCGCCGACTGCGCACGCATGGCCGCCAGTTGCGGCGCCAGCTCCGGCGGCACGACGAGAAAGCCGATGCGCATCCCCGGGAACATCGTCTTGCTGAAGGTGCCGCAGTACAGCACGGGCGCGTCCGGCGCCAGGCCCTGCATCGCGGCCAACGGTGGACCGTCGTGGCGAAATTCGCTGTCGTAGTCGTCTTCGACGATCAGCGCACCCGCCGCACGCGCACCGTCGATCAGCGCCATGCGCCGCGCCAGCGACAGCACCGTCCCCACCGGATACTGATGCGAAGGCGTGGCGTAGACCAGGCGCGGGGGACGCGTGCGCCAGTCCTGGACCGTGGGCGCCATGCCTTCCTCATCCACGTCGATGCCCTCGATCGTCAGCCCGGCACCACGGAAGGCGGCCAGCGCACCTCCATAGCCGGGATTCTCGATCCAGACGACGTCGCCTTCGTCGGCGCACGCCCGCGCGCACAGATCGAGGCTGCTCTGGCTTCCGTCCGTGATGAATACCTGGGCCGCTTCGCAGACGACGCCGCGCGACGCCCGCAGATGATCCGCGATCGCGGCCCGCAATGCCGGCTCGCCGGCCGGATCGCTGTAATTCAGCTGTGCGGTATCGAGGCCGCGCCAGGCCCGGTCCAGCAGGCGGCGCCAAAGGGCCAGCGGAAAACTGGCCAAGTCCGGCACGCCCGGCACGAACGGCATCCCGTCGCTGGCGCTGTTGCTGACGTGGCGCAGGTTGCGCGCGCGGCGCGACAATCCCGCCTGCGGCACCGGCGCTGTCTTGCGGTTACCGCCCGCCGCGGCCAGCTGCGCGACCACGGTGCCGCGCCGGTCCGGGACGACAAAGCCCTCGCTGGCCAACTGCTCATACGCATACAGCACGGTATTGCGGGCCACGCCCAGTTCACTGGCCAAAGTGCGCGTTGCCACCAGCCGCGTGCCCGGCGCCAGCGTGCCGTCGCGGATCGCCCAGCGCAGGCATTCGTGCAGCAGGCGCTGGCGCGGCCAGCTGCGGTGGCCATGTTCCCGGTCGAAGCTTGACAGCAGCAGCGCGTAATCCATCGTGGCTCCATTTGATTAATGATCGCTGGACCTGTTGCAGGAGCCAGCCTAGCCATTATATTGCGGCTTCAACCAACCGACTGGAGATCATGAATAAACCTTCCGCCCCCACGCCCCGCACGCAGGTGAAACGCGTCGCCGACTATGCGTCCTATGACCGCACCCTGCTGCACGCGATCGTCGACAGTGCCTATGTCTGCCACATCGCCTTTGCCGACGCCAATGGCAGCCACTGCATCCCGACGGCATGCTGGCGCGACGGCGACTGGCTGTATATCCACGGCTCCAACGGCAGCAGGATGCTGAAACGACTGCAGGAGCAGGAATGCTGCGTGACGATCACGCACGTCGATGGTCTCGTGCTGGCGCGCGCGGCGTTCAATCACTCGATGAACTATCGCTCGGCGATGATCTACGGGCGCTTCGAGGCCGTGGACGAGGCGCACAAGCGCGTGGCGATGGAAGCGTTCATGGAGCACATGGCGCCAGGCCGGCAGCGTGAAGTCCGCGCCGGCAACGACAAGGAATACGCCGCCACCACCGTCATGCGCATCGCGCTGGCGGAAGCGGCCTGCAAGACGCGCACGGGGCCGCCGAAGGATGACGAGGAAGACATGCAGCTTCCCGTGTGGGCGGGCGTGCTGCCGCTGAAAGCGGCGCATGGAATGCCGGTGGTGGACGAAGGGTGTACGGTGCCGGCTCCTGCCTACGTGCAGGCTTGGCGGGGCTAGGGGCTTCGGTTGCCGAACGTCGGGGACAGGCACCTTGCGGGAGCCAGTCCCCAGATGCATCGAGCCTGCGGGATCCGCTGGCGACTGGCCCCGCGGCGGGCCGACCTTCGGGTGCCGCCCCCGACCTGCAGCGCTCCCCGGTCAGCGCCGTTCGCGCCACCAGAGGCCCAGCAACGCAGCACCCAGCAACAACGCGAACGGCCAGGCGGGTACGATGCGAATCGGAGCTGGCGCTTGACGGTCACCACCCGGCAGCGCCCGCGCCACATACCGCGCCGTCGCATCCTGCCGCAACGCCTTCTGCCACGCAGGCCAGTCGCCTCTGTCATAAACGTAGGTATACGTGGCGGCCCCTTCAGACCGCACGCCCAGCCAGCCCGCCTGCCGCGGCCAGATCGCCACGCACGCCGCCCCCGCGCGATCGGCACGCGTCTGCCACGCCAGTGCGTGCGACTCGACCTGCACCGCGCTGCCGGGGCGCATACCATGGGCGCACAGTTCCGTGCGCAAGCCGGGCACGGGCATCGGATCGGGTGCCACCCAGCCGACCGGCCGCGCCGTACCCCGCGACGCGAGATCAAAGACCTGCTGCCACCAGACGCTCAGCGCCTGCGGCGCCGTGATCGCATGCCGGTGCCACCCCGCGACACCCAGCCAGACAATACGTCCGCCCTGCCACGGGCGCTGCCACAGCCACGGCTTGCCATCCCGGTCGCTGGCCAGGACCGCCCAGCCGGCACCCGCGGCGGGATTCCACGATGCGGGAGCCAGCGCCAGCACGTCGTCGCCCACGCGCAGATGCCGTGTGTCTTCCTGTTCCGTCGTGGCCGATTGTTCGACCAGCCGCAACGTCACTGCATCCTGCCAGACGGCGGGCGCGCCGGCGTTCCCGCCCAGGACGATCAGCGGCATGCCTTGCGCCACCTGCGCCAACAGGGCGGCACGTGCGCCCGTCCCCTGCCGCTCGAACCAGCCGGCGTCGATCACCGTCGCATTCGGCGGCACCGCAAGCGCGGCCGCGCCCTCGCTGCGTGTGACCGTCTTGCCCAGCACCGTCTGCCAGTCGAGCACCGCGCCGCTGGCCGTCAGCAGGTCGTTCAGCACGCGCGTATCGAACGATGGCGCACCGAAGCGGCCGACCAGATGCAGCGGCAGCGCGTCCACGACCGCCAGCGGCACCGGCCCTTCGTGCAGCGTCTTGCCCGCGCCATCCAGCAGGCGGGCGCGCAGCAGCAGGCGTTCGGCCAGCGGCGGCAGCCATTGCACCGTCAGCGCCGCGTCACTCCCTTTCGCTTCATGCAGCACCACGCCGTTTTCCGCCAGCAGTTGCAGGCGCCATGGGCCGGCAACGGCGCCGTCGCGGCGTGCCGTCAGCGCGAACGTGCGGCCCAGCGCCAGCGTGCGCGGGAAGTCGAGGCGCAGCAGTTCGTCGCGCGGCGCCTGCCACGTGACGGGCAATGCCGGCAGGTCGCGCCACTCGGCATCGCGCAGGCCGTGGCCCTGGACCGCCAGCGCGCGGGCGCCCGCCACGTCGGTCAGCGCGGCGCCGTCGGCCAGCGTGACGATGTCGCCCCCGCGCGGCGCGTCCTGGACCGGCAGTGCCAGCAGGGCTGCCAGCGCAGCGCCTGCCGTCGCCGTCAGCGCGGCGTCGAGCCAGCGCCGCCGGCGCAGATACAGGGCAGCGCTGACGACGGCGGCGCCGGCAGCAGCCATGACGAGCGGCGTCATCGCGGCGCTCCTTGCCATGCGCGGCTCAACGGCGTGTCCGGCTCGGGCTGCGCCTGCAGCACGGGGTTGGCGGGCAACGTGGCGCGCAGCCAGGCGCGCAACGTGCCGCGGCACGGTACGCAGCCGTCGGCCACGTCCTGCACGGCGCGCTGCGCGGCCAGTTTCGCATCCTCGCCCGGCAGCCGGTTGAGTGCATCGACCGCCGTCCGGCTCCACAGCGCGGGCAGCGCCCCATCGCCAGACAGCGCCCCGGCAAGCGAGCGCACGTCGGCCGAACCGGCCGTACCACTTGCCGCCACCTGCGCGCGGCGATAGCTGGCCGCACCTGCCGTATCGCCGCTCAGCCGCTTGTCCTCCTTGATGGGGGGCGGCTCGAACGCGGCCCGGTGCAGATACACCCTTTCGGCCTGCTGCAATGCCTTGATCGCCGCCAGCGCCTTGTATTCAGGCGGCAGCGCGGACGATGGCGCGATCGCCCGCAGCGCTTTTTCCGCGTCCCACATGGCGCTCAGCGCGCGCCGCAGTACCGTCTTGGTCTGCGGGTCGAAGATCGTCGCATTGTCTTCCATGTCGTGGGCGTGGCCAAACTGCGCCGCCATATTCGTGGCGCCGTTCATCGGCTTGTGTTCGTCATGATCGTCGTGTCCCGCGTGCTCCTCATGCTCGTCGCCGAACAGCGTCGATTCTTCGCCCAGGAACTGGCCATAGCGGCGCCGCAACTGCGCCTGGTCGGCAGCGATGCCCTCGCTGCGTTCGCGCACGACGGCGGCCGGCAGCTTGCCGCGCATGTCCGCCACCAGTTGTTCCGTGTCGATGATGATCTGGCGCTGGCTGCGCAGGTTCTCCGGCTTGACCATGCCGGGCAGCGCGGACGAATCCAGCGCTTCCGCCTCCGGTCCCGGCAACCGCAAGGTGTGCGTGGGCGACTGCACCGTGTGCGGATGTTCGGGATCGTTGTCGGTCGCGCGCACGAAGAAATACAGCTCGTCGCCCGGCTCCATGCCCAGCTCACTCAAGGTCCAGTCCTTCTGCCAGTCGCGCCGCCGCGCATCGCGCCCCTGCGGCAGCGGCACTTCGCGGTCGCTGAAGCGGATGCTCTCGCCGCTGCCGCGTGCCAGTGTGAGATGCAGGGTCGCACGGGCGATGCCGTAATCGTCCCGTGCCGCCACCGCGATCCGTACCGTTGCCCTGGTGGGCGCGAGCTGGTGCACCGCTTCCGTCGGCGCGGCCACGGACACCGTCGGCGGCTGATCCGCCTTGACGCGGATGTCGTGACGGAGCGCGCCGCTGCGCCACGAGACAGCGTCCAGCGCGTGCCACTGCGCGCATGCACCGGAGGCCACGTTCAACGCGGTGCCATCGCCCAGCTGTACGGTGGTTCCGGCACCCTTCGCGCACCACTGGACAGCGCTGTAACGCGGTACCTGCAAATCGCGCGGCGCCGTGTCGTACGGCTGCACGCCCGTGTACCGGGGCGGGACCACCTTCATTGTCAGCACCGCCGCAACGGCTGCCGGCTGCCGTGCCCCTACCGCCTCGCGCGGTGCCGTGCGCTGGCCGGCCGGCACCAGCCAGACCGCGACGGCAGCGAGCGTAGCCAGTGCGGCCGGCCACCAGCTCGTGGGCGTTTGCGCGCGGGCGATGGCGGCAAACTGCGCCGGTCCCACGGCCTCACGCAGGCGCGCCGCAAGGCGGGCGCGCTGCAGGTTCGCCAGCGGGGACGTGGACGACGTTGCCAGCAGGCCGCTGCTGTCCTCCAGCGCGGGTACGGCATCGTCGAGCCAGCGTGGCCATTGCGTTGCCGTGCGCTGGCGCCAGTGGCGCGCGTCCCAAGCTGCCCAGGCAACCGCGCCGGCAAGCAGCGCCAGGCCGGCCGGCACGGATGCCGGGAGCGTCGCCAGCGCGGGTACGACGGATGCCAGCCACCATGGCACACGCCTGCGCAGCACGGCGTGCCACAGGGGCCGCTCGATGGCGCTGTGCAGATCAGGTTCGGCGTGCATGGGCAAGCAGGCGTTCGAGGATGAATAAACCCAGCAGCAGCCAGGGCCACCAGGGCGCGCGCGTACCGTCGGCAGCAGCGGAAGAGGCGTGTGCCGGCGTCGTCTCCAATGCCGGCAACGGATACGGCAATGGCGCCACTGCCAGCGCCTGCCACGCCTCGTGCAGCGAGGCCGCATCGGCGGCGCTGGCGGGCGGCCATGGCATGCCCGACCAGTTGCGGCCTTGCGGCGTGTCGGCATACGTCAGCTGAAGTCCCGCCGCCCGCACTTGCTTGCCGATGCCGCCGCTGCGCCACCAGTGCGGCGCCTTCCAGCCTGCGGGCGGCGCCCCGGGCCGGTCCCAGACGATCAATTCAGTTTGCGCCGTGGGTGCCGTGGCGATCTCGTACCGTTCACCCGCCGCGCCGAAGGCGGCGAACAGCGCCTGCCAGCGCGCGTCTTCCGTCGCAAGGACGACGTGATGCACGCGCGGCGGCGGTGGCGCGGCTGGCGCCAGCCGGAAGGTGATGCCGCGATCGAACTGCGGCGGATGCGCCGGCATCGGCACGTCGCCCGAGCGTGCCAGCACAAGGATGCGGGCGTCGTCACGCCATGCATGTTCGTTCCGGTGCAGCCAGTCCAGCACGCGCGGCGGCAGCGCGATCCGGGTGGCATCCTGCATGCGCGCCGATGCAATCTGCCGTTCCACCCAGGCCGGGTCCAGCCCGGTAGCTACGAGCACCGTATTGCCGCGCCACGGGAAGACTGTCACTGCCAGCCACGCAATCAGCGCCACCAGCAGCGCCAGACGGACAATCAGCAGCAGCACATCGGTCCAGCGCCAGATGCGGCGCTGCTGCGGCGCGGACGACGGCAGGAAGCGCGCCGTTGCCAGCAGCTCGGCCGCCGTGCGCTGGCGCTTCTGCCGGTGCCACCACAGCGGCAACAGCAGCACGGGCAACGCGGCCCACCACCATGGCTGCAGGCTGGTCATCGACGTGCTCCCCGCGCGGACGGCGGCCGCAGCCAGGAACGCAACACGGCTTCCAGCGGCTGCTCGATGCGCGCTTCGGTCAGCGCGATGTCGTGCTGGCGGCAATGCGCCGCCACGCCGGCGAAATGGGCGTAGGCGCTGTCGCGGTAGGTTTCACGGTCCGTAGCCAGCAACCGATGCAAGGTCGCCGCGCCTTCGCGCTCGCGGTAAGCCACACCGGACGGGAAACTGCCGTCCACTTCGGCCTGGGTGCGCAGCGCCAGCACGCGCACGTCGTGGCGCAGGTGCCGCAACCGTTGCAGCGCCTCGGACAGCGGCGACGGCCAGTCCAGGCAATCGGTGGCGGCAAACACGATGGCCGGCGCGGCGGCAATGCGCAGCGCCGTCTTCAGCGCCGTCGCATCGGGCAGGCCGCCACTGGCGGAGGTACGCGCCAACGCAGCCAGCACGCGCTGCAACTGGCGTGGACCGCGCGCGGCGGGCGTGACCTCCGCCCGGCCGTCGCCGCAGACCACCAGCCCGAACGCGTCGCCCTGACGCTGCGCAATCGCGGCAACGCAGGCCAGCGCCGTGCGTGCCGTCCACAATTTATCCAGTCCCTTGATCTGGTAGCTGGGTTCCGCCATCGAGGCGCTGGCATCGAGCCACAGCCAGGCGGCCACGTGGCTGTCGCGCTCCGCCTCGCGCACATAGTATCGGTCGGCCCGCGCCAGCAGCTTCCAGTCGACACGGCGCCATTCGTCGCCCGGCGCGTAGGCACGGTACTCGGAAAACTCGACGCCCGCACCCCGTTCGCGGCCGGCGTGAATGCCATGGCCGAGTCCCGCCAGCACGTGGCGGATCACGAGGTCGAGATTGGCGGCGTGCGCCAGCAACGCGGGCGTTTGCAGCATCGGTACTTAGGCGGGTTTGATCCGGTCGAGCAGGTGCGCCAGGATGTCGGCCATGGCCACGCCGTCCGCTTCCGCTTCGAAGTTGCGCAGCACGCGGTGCGCCAGCACCGGCAGCAGCATTGCGGCGATATCGTCGCGCGTGACGGCCAGGCGGCCATGCATCAGTGCGCGCGCTTTCGATGCCAGCACCAGCGCCTGGCCGGCGCGGGGACCGGCACCCCAGCCGACGTGCTTCTTGACGGCATCGACGGACGTTTCGGCCGGCCGCGTCGCACGCACGAGGCGCGTTGCGTAGCGCAGCAGGTGCTCGCCGATTTCGATGTCGCGTACCAGCGCCTGCAGGCGCAGCAGCGCGGCCACGTCCATTGCGGCCGGCGCATCCTGCAGCGCGCCAT
The DNA here is from genome assembly GCF_004421005.1 of Pseudoduganella plicata. Classification (NCBI taxonomy): domain Bacteria; kingdom Pseudomonadati; phylum Pseudomonadota; class Betaproteobacteria; order Burkholderiales; family Oxalobacteraceae; genus Pseudoduganella; species Pseudoduganella plicata. Next base: position 4,177,037 of record NZ_CP038026.1, on the reverse strand, counting down.
GCGTGGTGTTCGAGACCATGGCGATCTCTTCGTCCTCGCTCGGATAGCCCACGTCGATGCGCAGCAGGAAGCGGTCCAGCTGCGCTTCCGGCAGTGGATACGTGCCGGCCTGCTCGATCGGGTTCTGCGTCGCCAGCACGAAGAAGGGGCGCGGCAGTTCATGGGTCTGGCCGGCGAACGTCACGGCGCGTTCCTGCATCGCTTCCAGCAGTGCGGACTGCGTTTTCGGCGGCGCGCGGTTGATCTCGTCGGCCAGCAGCACCTGCGTGAACACCGGCCCCTGCTGGAAGCGGAACTCGCGCTTGCGCGTGGCCGTATCCTCTTCCAGGATCTCCGTGCCGACGATATCGGAGGGCATCAGGTCAGGCGTGAACTGCACGCGGCGGAACTGCATGTCCGTGGCCTGCGCCAGCGATTTGACCAGCAGCGTCTTGCCCAGCCCCGGCACGCCCTCGACCAGCGCGTGACCGCCCGCCAGCAGGCAAATCAAGAGCGACTCGATCACCTCATGCTGGCCGACGATGACGCTGCTCATGCTGGCGCGCAGCGCTTTCACCTTGTTCGTCAGCGCCGCGATTTCCTGTTCGTTCCACTCGATATTCATGCCGCTTTCCGCCATTCCCTCATGCTCCCAATGCGTACTGAATGATGTTCACCGCAAACCGCGTGTTATCGACCGCCAGCCAGCGCTTGTTGCGGAAGTCGTAGTCCCACTCGCAGCCGTAGTCCTTGTTGCTGTACAAGACTCCGATGCGGCCCTTCACCTCGATCGCCTGCAGGTACTCGTGCACCAGGTCGTCGCCCCAGCCATTGAGCTCCATCCCCGTGTTGGGCGGCCCGTCGAAACGGAAGAAGCACGAATACAGCGGATGCGTGTTGGGAATCCTGTGCAGGGCTTTCGCGCCGAAGATGCGCGCCATCTCCGCCTCGAACGATTTCGCAAAGAGCCCGTCGATATCGTGGTTGCAGTCGTCGACAAAGACAAAACCGCCACCCTTCACGTAGCGCTCGAAGTTCTTGCGTTCCGCGTCCGTGAACTGCACCAGCTTGTGGCCGGCCAGGTAGCAGAACGGCGCCTCCAGCATCTTCGGGTCGGATAACGCGACGATCCGCTCCGTCGTATCGACTTTCAACGTCGTGTACTCGACGAGGGAGTTCAGCACATTGCTTGGCATGCGGATATCCACATCCCAGTCGCCCGACTCGTAGGTCAGGCGCGTGAAATAGAAATCGTATGCCAAGCCGTGCTCCCGCGCGTCAGACGGCGTCCGACAGCGACGTGAAGTTGAAGTCGCGCACGCGCATCGCCGGAATCATCATGCGGAAGCGCGAATTCGCGTCGCCGATCAGCATCGGTTTGCCCAGCTCGTCGATATTGTTCAGCATGACGACAGGGCTCTCATTGAAGCGGAAGTTCTTGATCGGGTGGCGGATCTTGCCGTTCTCGATGTAGAACGTGCCGTCGCGCGTCAACCCGGTCAGCAGCACCGACTGCGGATCGACCATGCGGATATACCACGTGCGCGTGACGAGGATGCCCTTCCTGGTTTCCGCGATCAGCTGTTCGGTGGACTTGCTGCCGCCGGCCATGATGATGTTGCCGTGATCGGCGCTGGCCGGCTTGCCGGACTTCTGCGCCCAGTAGCGGTCGTAGTCGAGCGACGCCACCTGGCCATTTTTGATCAGGTCCGTTTTCCGGCGTGCCATCATCGACTGCTGTTCCCACGGCAGCACGGGCGCGTTGGCGTCCCACGGGTCGGCCCAGACGTTGACCTTCTCGTCGAACAGCCGGTCGCCCAGGCGGTTGCCACCGCCCTTCTTCGCCAGGAAGCTGCGGCCTTCGTCGGCCTGGCGGGCATCGAACGCGCCAAACATGAAGTTGAGCATATCGGACGATGCCGACGGCTCCAGCACCACTGTGTAGCGGCCCGGCTCCAGCGCCTTGGCCTCGACGGAACGCAGCGCCTTCTCGATGGCGATCTCGGAAGCGGCGCGGGCATCGAAGCTTTTCGGGTCGTAGGCCGCGCGGTTGACCCAGCCCGAGCCCCGGCCGTCTTCCGTGCGCGTCGTCACGGTGAAATTCAGGCTGGCCAGTTCCTGGTAGCCGAACACGCCATTCGAGTTGGCGATGCATTCGAAGCCCGTGCTGTCTGAGAAGAAGCCGGCGGCGACAAGGCCCTTCTTGCGTGCCGCGTCAATGCTCTGGAACGCCATTTCGGCCCGGTATTCGGGGCTGAAGGCATCGGCGTTCTTGTTGTAGGTTGGCGTGGCGCGGAATTCCTGTTTGCCGACGGCCGGCATGAACTCCGGGTTTTCCGGTGCCAGACGCGCCACTTCCTCGGCGCGGCGCACGGCCTTTTCCAGCGACTTGTCGTCGAACTCGTTGATCTGCGCCGTGCCCTGGCGCTTGCCGAAGGCGACGGAGACGGACAGCTGCGTGTCCTCCACCAGCCCCGCCGTCGAGACGCTGTTGCGCGCATAGCGCACATTGCCCTTGCGCGAGCCGGAGATCGACACGCGGCATTCGTCGGCTTTCGTCAGCGCCATCACCTTGGCGCTGATGCGCTTTGCTTCATCCTGGTTCAGTAATTTCATGACGTTTTCTTGTGGGGTCAGGCGATCTTGCGCGCCGTGTTGATCACGTTGATGCCGTTGAAGCGCGTCGTGCTCGATCCATGCGACACGGCGCTGATCTGGCTCGGCTGGCCCTTGCCATCGAAGAAGGAGCCGCCCATGCGCCAGTCGCGCTCGTCGCACATGGCCGTGCAGGCGTTCCAGAATTCCTGCGTATTGGCCTGGTAGGCCACGTCGCCCAGCTGCTGCGTGATCTTCCCATCCTTGATTTCATAGAAAAGCTGGCCGCCGAACTGGAAGTTGTAGCGCTGCTGGTCGATGGAGTAAGAGCCGCGGCCAAGGATATAGATGCCTTTTTTGACATCTTTCACCAGTTCGTCCGGCGTCAGCTTGTTCGCGCCAGCGGCAAGCGACACGTTGGGCATGCGCTGGAACTGCACGCTGCTCCAGCTGTCGGCAAACGAGCAGCCGTGCGACTCCTTCTCGCCGATGATGTGGGCCTGGTCGCGCGTGGCCTGATAGTTCACCAGCACGCCATTTTTGATGATGTCCCAGCGCTTGCCTGGCACGCCTTCATCATCGTAGCCGACGGCGCCCAGCGAGCCCGGCGTGGTGCGGTCGGCCACGAAATTGACGATATCGGAACCATACTTGAATTTTTTCGACTGCCATTTGTCCAGCGTGGCAAAGCTGGTGCCGGCGTAATTGGCCTCGTAGCCCAGCACCCGGTCGAGCTCCGTGGCGTGGCCGACGGATTCGTGGATCGTCAGGAACAGGTGTTCGGGCGAGAGCACCAGATCGTACTTGCCCGGCTCGACGCTCTTCGCCGTCAGCTTCTCGCGCGCCTGGCGGCCCGCGGCTTTCGCATCCTCGACGATGTCGTAGGCACCGTGGTACAGCGTGGTGACGCCGCCGGCGGCGCGCACCTTGTGGCGCGGCTGCGCGTCGAAGAACTCATAGCCCATGCCGGCCGGCGACGACAGGCCGTCGCGCGTGCGGAACTTGCCGCTGGCCTTGTCCACGGCCGTGGCGGTAAACGGCGACCACAGACGGTGCACGTCCTGGTCGATGTACGAGCCGTCCGTCGATGCAAAATACTTTTGCTGGTTGACCTGGAACAGCATCGACGTCATGAACGTGGCGCCCGCCGCCAGGCCCGCCTTGTTGGCGGCGATCAGCATCTCGGCCTTCTCCTTGACCGGCACCGTGCGCCAGTCCTTCGTGAACGGCGTGGCCCATGCGACTTCGCCGACGCCCTTGACGGGCGCCAGCTGCACCGGCTCGCTCTGCAGCCGCGCGTTGGCGCGGGCGATCGCCACGGCCTGGCGGGCGGCATCGGCCACTGCGTCCGGCGTCATCACATTGGTCGCCACAAAGCCGTACGCGCCATTGGCCAGCACGCGCACGCCCACGCCGGACGATTCCGTATTGACGATGTTCTCGACGTTGACGTCGCGCGTCGTGATGAACTGGTTCAGGTAACGGCCGATGCGCACGTCGCAATACGACGCGCCGGCCTTGGTGGCCGCGTTCATCGCGGCATCGGCCAGCGATTTCTTGAACTGCACGGCCATGGGGTTCATCAGCTCTTCTGCCGCGATGGCGTTGCCGAAGACGGGGACGAGCAGCGTGCCACCGGCTGCTGCGCCCACTTTCAGGAAGGTACGTCGTTCCACTGTTGCTCCTGTTGCTGTTGCCTGGTTTGCTGCTTTAACGTCTTTGATCCGGGTTGGTGGCTAACGTCGGGGAAAGGCACCGGACTGCGGTGCCCGTCCCCAGTGCCTCACACGGCGTCGGAGAGGGACGTGAAGTTGAAGTCCCGCACCCGCATCGCCGGGATCAGGAGCTGGAACTGGCTTTCGTCGCCGGCCAGGATTTCCGGACGTCCCAGCTCGTCGATATTGTTCAGCATCGTGACGGGGCTTTCGTTGAAGCGGAAGTTCTTGATCGGATGCTTGATCTTGCCGTTCTCGATGTAGAACGTGCCGTCGCGCGTCAGGCCAGTCAGCAGCACCGATTGCGGATCGACCATGCGGATATACCAGGTGCGGGTCACCAGCACACCCTTTTTCGTGCTGGCGATCAGTTCCGCGGTGGACTTGCTGCCGCCGGCCATGACGATGTTACCCGGTGCGCCCACGGCGCGGGCGCCCTGCTTCTTCGCCCAGAACGGCGAGTAGTTCAGCGCGGCGATCTTGCCGTTTTTGATCAGGTCCATCTTCTCGCGCGCCAGCATCGTCTCGGCGTCCCACGGCAGCACGGGCACGTCCGGGTGCCACGGGTCGGCCCAGACGTTGACCTGCTCGTCGAACAGCTTGTCGCCCAGCCGATTCCGGCCGCCCTGCTTCGCCAGGAAGCTGCGGCCTTCATCTGCGCTGCGGGCGTCGAAGCTGTTGAACATGTACGCCATCAGGTCGGAGGTTGCGGCCGGTTCCAGGATGACCGTATAGCGGCCTGGCTCCAGCGCTTTCGCTTCCACCGAGCGCAGGGCTTTTTCGATTGCGACGTCCGATGCGGCGCGGGCGTCGAACTTGCTCACGTCGTTCGCATCGCGGCGCACCCAGCCCGACCCGCGGCCGTCTTCCGTGCGTACGGTGCAAGTGAAGTCGACGTTGGTGCGCTGCTGGTGGCCGAATACGCCGCGCGAATTGGCGATCGTCTCGAATCCGCTTTCGTCGGTGAAGAAGCCGGCTGCGACGAGTTTGTTCTTGCGGCAGGCCTCGATGCTGTAGGCCGCCACCTGGGCGCGAAATTCCGGGTCGATTGCGTCGGTCTTCGCGCTGAACGTCGATGAGCTCTTGAATGCGACGGCGGCAGGCGTCGGCATGAATTCAGGATTTTCCGGTGCCAGGCGCGCCAGGTCCTCGGCCCGGCGCACGGCCTTTTCCAGCGACTTGTCGTCAAACTCGTTGACGCTGGCGGTGCCCTGCTTCTTGCCGAAGGCGACGGAGATCGCGATTTCCGTGTTCTCGACAAGGCCCGCCGTGGAGACGGCGTTGCGGGCATAGCGGATATTGCCGGTGCGCCCGCCCTTGATCGTGACGGTGCATTCGTCGGCCTTGGAGAGGGAAAGCACCTTGTCGGTGATGCGTTTGGTATCGTCCTGGTTCAACATCTTCATCTGGTAGTCCCTCTTATCAGCCGATCTTGCGGGCGGTGTTGATCACGTTGATGCCGTTGAAGCGTGCCGTCGAGGCGCCATGCGAGACGATGCTAGACTGGCTCGGCTGGCCTTTGCCGTCGAAGAACGAGCCGCCCATGCGCCAGTCGCGCTCATCGCACAGTGCCGTGCACGCGTTCCAGAACTCCTGCGTGTTGGCCTGGTAGGCCACGTCTTCCAGCGGCTGCGTGATCTTGCCATCCTTGATTTCGTAGAACAGCTGGCCGCCGAACTGGAAGTTATAGCGCTGCTGGTCGATCGAGAACGAACCGTCGCCGACGATATAGATGCCCTTCTTGACGTCCTTGATCATCTGGTCGGGCGTCAGCTGCTTCTTGCCCGCCTGGAGCGAGACATTCGGCATGCGCTGGAACTGCACGCTGCTCCAGCTGTCCGCGTACGAGCAGCCGTGCGATTCCTTCTCGCCGATGATGTGGGCCTGGTCGCGCGTGGCCTGGTAGTTCACCAGCACGCCGTCCTTGATGATGTCCCAGCGCTTGCACTTGACGCCTTCGTCGTCGTAGCCGACCGCGCCCAGCGAGCCAGGCGTCGTCTTGTCGGCCACGATGTTGACGATGTCGGCACCGTACTTGAATTTCTTCGACTGCCATTTGTCCAGCGTGGCGAAGCTGGTGCCGGCGAAGTTGGCCTCGTAGCCCAGCACGCGGTCCAGCTCCGTCGGGTGGCCGACGGATTCGTGAATCGTCAGCCATAGGTGTTCGGGCGACAGCACCAGGTCGTACTTGCCCGGCTGGACGGATTTGGCCGTCAGCTTCTGCTTGGCCTGTTTGCCGGCGGCGCGCGCATCCTCGATCAGGTCATACGAATTGCGGTACAGCGTGGTGACGCCGCCGGCGGCCTGGAATTTGTCTTCCTTGCGGCCGTCCAGGTATTCGTAGCCCATGCCGACCGGCGTGGACAGGCCCGAACGCGAACGGAACTTGCCGCTCGTCTTGTCCACGGCCGTGGCGAAGAACGGCACCCACAGGCGGTGCAGGTCCTGGTCGATGTAAGAACCGTCGGTCGAGGCAAAGTACTTCTGCTGGTTCACCTGGAACAGCAGCGATTGCATGAACGAAGCGCCTGCCTCCATGCCGGCCTTGTTCCCGGCGATCAGCAGCTCGGCTTTCTCCTTGATCGGCACCGTGCGCCAGTCCTTCTTGAACGGCGTGGCCCATGCGACCTCGCCGACGCCCGGTGTTGGTGCAAGCTGCACCGGTTCGGTCTGCAGTTTGGCATTGGCGCGGGCAATGGCGACGGCCTGGCGCGCAGCGCCAGCCACGCCGTCGGGCGTCATGTCGTTGGTCGCGGCGAAACCGTAGGCGCCGCCCGCGATGACGCGCACGCCGACACCGGCCGATTCCGTGTTCGTGACATTCTCGATATTCAGGTCGCGCGTCGTGATGAACTGGTTCAGGTAGCGGCCCACGCGCACGTCGCAATAGCTGGCGCCCGCCTGCGTGGCCGCCGTCAGCGCCGTATCGGCCAGCATTTTCTTGAACTTCGTTTCCACGGGCCGAACCAGCTCTTCGGCCGCGATGGCCCTGCCGAAGGGTGGCAACAGCATGGTGCCCAGCGCTGCGCCGCCGAGATTGAGAAATGCACGTCGTTCCATAAAGTCTCCAAGTGAATAACACGAGCCGCTGATGAACCGCTGACGAGCCCAAAACATTACCAGCAAACCAATGTGTCGCATACGCAAATATCATGCCATTTTGAAAGTGTTGTACGCGTGCCTACAGGGTCTGTCCGGACAGTGTCCACGGGCGTCCGCGGGCGTCCGATGCGGACACTTGACCGTGCCGTCGTCTTGACTGATGATCAACGCGCTGGCGCGCCCACGAAGCGCCCGCCCCGCCCATCACTTACAGGAGACCCGCATGAAACGATTCTTCGCCGCAGCCCTGCTTGCAGCGGCCAGCAGCGCCCCGGCCCTGGCCGACGATTCCGCCCTCAAGGCCGCGATCGGCGCCAGCTCGCGCACGCCGGACAATGTGAAGCGCGACGCCTATCGCCACCCATACGAGACGCTGACCTTCTTCGGCATCAAGCCGAACATGACGGTGGTGGAACTGGCGCCTGGCGGCGGCTGGTACACGGAGATTCTGGCACCTTACCTGCGCGACCAGGGCAAGCTGATCGCGGCCGGCGCCACGCCGACATCGAAGTCGCCGAACACGGCCAAGGCGGGCGAGCGCTTCAAGGCACGCCTGGATGCGAACCCGACGGTATACGGCAAGGTGCAGCTGGGCGCGTTCGAGCCGGGCAACGGCGTGTTCAATTACGCGCCGGCCGGCAGCGCGGACATGGTGCTCACGTTCCGCAACCTGCACAACTGGACGGAAGGCGGCGACGACAAGCTCAAGGCGCTGCTGGCCAGCGTGCACGCGGCATTGAAGCCGGGCGGCGTGTTCGGCGTGGTGGAGCACCGCCTGCCCGCATCGAAGCCGCAGGAAGCGAAAGCGTCATCGGGCTATATGCACGAGGCGTACGTGATCAAGCTGGTGGAAGGCGCCGGCTTCAAGCTGGCGGCGAAATCGGAGATCAATGCCAATCCGAAGGACACGGCCGATCACAAGGGCGGTGTGTGGGCCTTGCCGCCGACGTATGCCAACAAGGATGAGGACCGGGCCAGGTATGCCGCGATCGGCGAGAGCGACCGCATGACGCTGAAGTTCGTGAAGCAGTAAGGCATTCAAGAGCGCCAGACATCCGTACAAATGGAAAGAGCCGCGGGAACAACGTTCCGGCGGCTCTTTTTTCGTGGATGCCCGCTGTCAGCGACGCTGAATCCGGCTCATGAAGCTGCAAAAAGCGACGAAGCCCGCGACCATGGAGCCGCACACCAGGACAATCGATACAAACAGCTCATTCATGCGGAAACAACTTTCATATTATGACAAGAGCGAGATTATGCTGCATTTGCACATGAAAGAGGTTCACTGAAACGCACTGTTACATGTGTTTTTGCCGAATTTGGTACAAAACTGAAAGGTTTGACAGGTGCGCTTCCAGCTTCGTCGAACGACAGGTGCCGGTCCCACCGACTTTTGTGGACCGGCGATCATCGGTGTTACGGCGCCGCCTTGGCCTTCACTGGCGTGAACGACAGATCGTGGAAGTCATAGCTGAAATCCGTCTCGCTGGAGATCGCCGTCATCTTCATGCGTTCGATCGAGCCGTCCGGGTTGAGCGCGAACGTCACGTAGGCATCGGCGTTGAAGTTGCGCTCCTTCCAGCGCACGATGAACGTGTCGTGCTGGAAGTGCTCCATCTCGCCCGTCAGGTCCGGCGTGCGGGTGAACGTGAAGATCTGTTTTTTACCTTCGTGCCGGATGACGGCATTGCCGTACCACGGATCGCTGTATTCGCCGTCATAGCTGGCACGCGGCAGCGAAGGCTTCGACGCGGCGGCGCGCGCGGCAACAAGCTTGCCCTGGCGCGCCAGTTCGTCGCGGTGGCTCTGCTGCTCCTGCGCGGCGATGATGCCGATCCAGTCGGTCGGCTCCACGCCCAGGTAATGGTCGAGGATGCGCCACTGCAGCGCCGCCATCGAGCCGCTGTTCTCCGCGTTGGTAAAGATCGCCACACCCAGCTTCTGGTCCGGCAGCATCGCCACGCGCGAATAGAACCCTTGCAAGGCACCACCGTGCATCACCATCTTGTACCCGCGGTAGTCACGCACGTAGAAGCCCAGGCCATATGAATTGAAGTTGGCGCGCGTGGCGGCCAGCGCCGGTTTTGGCTCGCTGATCTTCACGGGCGTTTGCGGCGTCCACATCTCGCGCGCCTGCGCGGCACTGAACAGGCGTTTGTCGTCTTCAAACTTGCCGCCGGCCAGCAGCGCGTTCATCCATTTGGCGAAGTCCGCCGCGCTCGTGTTGATGCCGACGGCGCCAACCGCATTCTCGACCGGCATCGGCTTGACGACGGCGATGCGGTCATTGATGCGGCTGTGCGGCGCCGCGTAATCGCTTGAGCCCAGCATCGCCGCCACGCTGGTCGTGGTGCCGTCCATGCCCAGCGGCGCCAGGATCCTCGCGCGGATCGCGTCGCCCCACGGCTTGCCCGTCTTCTGCGCCACGATGCGGCCTGCCACGATGTACAGCAGGTTGTCGTACGCATAGCTGGCGCGAAAGCTCGTCGCCGGCTTCACGTAACGCAGGCGGTGGATGATTTCGTCCGTGCTGAATGTCGTGGTCGGCCACCACAGCAGGTCGCCGGCGCCCAGTCCCAGCCCGCTGCGGTGGACCAGCAGGTCACGCACCGTCATCTCGCGTGTCACGTACGGGTCGTACATCTGGAAGTCCGGCAGGTGCTGCGTCACCGGATCGTCCCATTTCAGCTTGCCCTCGTCGACCAGCTGCGCCAGCGCCGCCGCCGTGAACGCCTTCGAATTGGACGCAATCTCGAACAGCGTATTGCCCGTCACGGGCGCCGGGTCGCCCAGCCTGCGCACGCCGAAGCCTTGCGCGGCCACGACCTTGCCGTCCTTGACGATGGCAATGGCGATGCCCGGCACGTCGAAGGTTTTCAGTACCGTGTTGACGTCGCGTGCGAGGTCGAACGGCGCCGCCGTGGTAATGCTGGCCGTGATGGTGTCGGCCGCGGCCAGCACGGGAACGTGCGACACGCCGGCGCCGAGCGCCGCCAGCAGCAGCGACGCCACGAAAGGTTTTTTCAGGAACATCGAAACTCCGTTATTTCTTCAGCGGCTTATTTGATCAGCTTTGCAACCGACGCCTGCGTCTCCGGGTGGTAGCGCGGGCGGGCCTTGGCGAACACGGCCCGGGCCCATTGCGCCTGCGCCGGATTCTTCAGCAGCGCCGTGTACAGCGGCACGACGAACTTCTGCCGGCCCACGCTCATCAGGAATGCATTCAGCGGTTCGCGCACGTCATAACCGGCATGCACGGCAGCGAGGTAGAAGCGGTAGGCGATCTCGTTGTTCTTGCTGGTGCGCAAAGCGAACGTCTGGTCCAGCTCACGCAGCTGCGCCGCGTTGGCCTTGTTGTCGATGTCGTTCAGGAAGTGCATCCACTCGGTGGCCGTCCAGCCGCGCGCGGTCAGGTCGGCAGTGGCCTGCTCGCCCTTCAGCCATGCGCCGCGCTGGGCATCGACAGCGGCAAAGCGCTGCGACACCACCCGCCTGGCGCTGGCGGGAATGCCGGCGCCGTACAGCCACTCATCGAGCTCGGCCTGCGTCATCACTTCCGGATGCTTGTCCAGCAGGTTGGCCCGCAGGTACGCGAGGAACTGGTCGGTCGTGACGGACTGGAACGCGTGCTGGTCGAACCAGCCGCGCAGGAACGGGTCGAACACTTCGCGGCCGGCGCGCTGCTCCAGCGTGCGCAGGAACCAGGCGCCCTTTGGATAGGCCAGGCCTTCGTCCGTGTACGTGTCCGGATTGACGTCCGGGTCGCGCGTGAGCAGCGCCTGTTTCGCCACGGGGATCTCTTTCAGCGACGCCAGCGCTTCTTCCTGCTCCACCTGCAGGTTCATGTCCGCCACTTCGCTGCCGTACAGCGTTTCGATGACGCGGGTGGTCACGTAGGTGGTGAAGCCTTCGTTCAGCCACCAGTGCTTCCACGACGCGTTCGTGACGAGATTGCCGGACCACGAGTGCGCCAGTTCATGGGCGATCAGGTCGTTCAGGCTGCGGTCGCCGGCGATCATCGTCGGCGTCAGGAACGTCATGCGCGGGTTTTCCATGCCGCCGATGGGGAACGACGGCGGCAGCACCAGCATGTCGTAACGGCCCCACCGATACGAGCCATACAGCGACTCGGCGGCAGCAATCATCTTCTCCGTATCGGCCAGCTCGAACGCGGCGGCCTCGATGCGGGCCGGTTCGGCGTAGACGGCCGTACGCGGGCCCAGGTTGCGTACTTCCAGCTCGCCGATGGCGATCGCCAGCAGGTACGACGGAATCGGCTGCGGCATGCGGAAGGTCCAGCCGCCCTTGCCCGTTGCCTGAGGATTGTTTTCCGCGCTCATGACGACACGCAGCCCGGTCGGCGCTGCCACGCGGGCGGTGTACGTGAAGCGCACGGCCGGCGTGTCCTGTACCGGCACCCACGAGCGCGCGTCGATGGGTTGCGACTGGCTGAACATGAACGGACGCTTGCCTGACAGCGTCTGCGCGGGCGTCATCCACTGCAGCGCGTTGGCCGTCGGCGCCGTGTGATAGTAGATGCGTACCTTGTTCGGCTGGTTCTGTAGCGAGATGCGCAGCGCCTGGCCCTTCCTTGCGTCCGCCTTGTCCAGCATGTACGACGCGGGCGCCCAGCCGCCGGCAGGGGTCTGCACCTGCACGCGCGCGATGCTGAGCTGGCGCGTGTCCAGCACCAGCGTGCGGCTGTTCTTGTCCAGCCAGTTCAGCGTCAGTTCGGCATAGCCGGCCAGCGTCTTGCGGCCGAAGTCGGCCTTCAGGTCCAGGTGCAGCGCCGTGGTGCGCACCTCGTTGTAGCGGGCGTAGCTCAGGGGATCCTGGGCAAACGCGGAGACGGGGCCCAGCAGCGCCAGCGTGATGACGGGCGTCGCTGCGCGCAGTGTGAAGGATGTTCGCATGAAGTCTCTTTCCAAATGACGAAAGCTCGGGCCGGGTGGCGGCGCGGGCGCGGTGAGAATAGCATAGAAGAGGCAGAGTTCTTTGTGGCCGGGATGCACTCCGGGCCTTCTGCTGCACCATCTGATATGATGCGGGCGTTCTTGGGGAGTAGCCTCCTTCCGCCCGGCGGAAGAATCTGCGTCAACATGATCGGTCGACGCAATTGCAACGAGCGGCGACCGTGGTGCAGATGGCCGCAATGCGGCCTGGCGAGACCAATGACTCACGGGCGGCCGCTACTGGGCCGGGGCTGCCCATGGGTCCTTGGTTAACGTCCGGCCCTTGCCACCCATATGGAAGCCTTCCTCGTCTCAACGGGCGTCGTCGCCCTCGCCGAAATCGGCGACAAAACCCAGCTCCTCGCTTTCGTCCTCGCCACGCAATTCCGGCGCCCGCTGCCTATCGTCTTCGGCATTTTTGTCGCCACCGTCGTCAATCACTTCTGCGCGGCCGCCGTGGGCAGCTGGATCACGAACCTGATGGGACCCGACATGCTGCGCTGGGTGCTCGGCATCGGTTTCCTGGCGATGGCCGCCTGGATCATGGTGCCCGACGAGATCGACGAGAACGAGCCGCACAGCAGCCGTTACGGCGTCTTTGCCGCCACCGTCATCACCTTCTTCATTGCCGAAATGGGCGACAAGACGCAGATTGCCACCGTGGCGCTGGCCGCCCGCTTCCACGAGATCGTCGCCGTCGTCATCGGTACCACGCTGGGCATGATGCTGGCGAACGTGCCCGCCGTGTACATCGGCAAGCGCGCCGCCACTGCCGTCAACCTGAAGCTGGTGCACGGCATCGCGGCCGCCATCTTCGTCGTGCTGGGCATTGCCACCTTGATGGGCGTGGGCCAGGCCATCGGCCTGTGATCACCTGACCGGGAGCCAGCGGGGCTTGGTGTCCGTGTGCAGCTCCCGTTCGACAGGGCCGTCGTACTCCGGCTCCAGTGTGCCAAGGGTGACGGCAATGCGCTCGGGGGAGTCCGTGCTGCGCCAGAACAGCGTGGAGCCGCAGACCTTGCAGAAGCCGCGCCGGCCATGCTCGGACGACGCATACTCCGTCACCAGCGCCGCGCCCTGCTCGATAACGTAACCGGCGCGGTCGACGTTGGCATAGGTACCTGCGGCTGCGCCGTGCTGCTTCCGGCACATCGTGCAGTAGCAATGGCTGCTGTGGTGGACGGGCCCGGCGGCGCGATACACCACGCCGCCGCACAGGCATGATCCGTGCAGTGTCTTCATGATGGTCCTCCTTCTGCCGGCAGTATCGCAAAAAACCCGGGACACTCCCCGGTTTCGAGGAAATTTCTTGCAAACAGGGGACTGTCCCGGGTTTTTGACGTCAAAAGAAAAAAGACGGCCCCGAAGGGCCGCCGTAAAGGCAAAACACGCTACGAGGAATCAGGCCGCCAGCGGCAGCGTGGCCAGGGCGACGCCGCCGGCCAGGTGATACGCATGGCGATAACCGTGGCGGCGCAGGCACTCGGCCGCGCGGGTGCTGCGGTTGCCGCTGCGGCAGAAGAAGATCAACGGCGCGCGCGACGCTTCGGGACGCGCGAGCCACTCGGGCAGCCAGGCAGCCAGACGGCTCAGCGGCACATTGATCGCCGCCATGCCGGCGGCGCAGGCGGCGTGTTCGCACGCTTCGCGCACGTCCACGACTTGTGCATCCGGATGTTCGCGCAGCAGTGCCGCCAGCGCCGGCCCATCCAGATGCATGCCTGCCATTGCGGATGCGTCCTGGCCAGCCAGCGCAACGCGCAGACTGGTACAGCACGCACTTTGCTCTTCGATACCGGGGCACAGCAATATATCCGACGGCAGCAGCGCCGCCAGCATGGACGGTGCCAGCATGCCGATGAAGGCATGGGCCGGCACCCCTTGCGCATCGTCCAGCACCCAGCACGTCAGATCGCCGGTGACGGCCAGCTTCCGCAGGCGCCGCTCGCCCAGCATCAACTGCTCGCTGAAGGTGCCACCGCGCGTGGACAATCGCGCCAGCAGCCGAAAGCCATGGCTGTGCAACAGCGTATCGACGCGTGCTTCCAGCGCCGCCTGCGGATCGATCGCGACGCACGTGCGGCTGGCCGCGTCGCAGACGAGCCACGTATTGGCACCGGCGACCGTCAATTGCATCGGACCGTCCAGGCGGGACACGCCCTGCGCGGGCTCCGCCGCCATGCCGGACCGGCGCAACGCTTCGCCACAGCGGGCGATACGCGCGCAGGCGGCGTGGATCGTGGCGGCATCGACGGCGGGCCCGAACGACAGCCGCACGGCACTGCTGCTGCGCCAGGCCGGGAGGCCCATGGCATCGAGGACATAGCTGGGTGCGGCCTTGGCGGCGGAACAGGCGCTGCCCGCCGAGACGCGGATGCCGGCCGCGTCGAACACGTCCAGCAGCTCCTTGCTGGAAAGTCCAGGGACGGAGAAATTGATGGTGGTCGGCAGCGCCTGGGCCAGCGGCGCATTGAAGACGATGCCGGGCAGCGCAGCGCGCAGGCTTTGTACCACCTGGTCGCGCATGGCCGTCAGCCCGGCATGCGTGCGAAACGTGCTGCCATCCTCCAATGCCGCCAGCACGGCGCCCAGCGCGGCGATGCCGGCCATGTTCTCCGTGCCCGAGCGCTGTGCGCCCTCCTGGCCGCCGCCCATCATCAGCGGCGTGAACGGCGCACCGGCGCGCACGTACAGCATGCCGATGCCCTTGGGCGCATACAGCTTGTGGCCGGAAAACGGCGCGTAATCGATGCGGGTCCGGGCGAGGCGCAACGGCAGCTTGCCCAGTGCCTGCACGCAGTCGACCATCCACAGCGCGGGGCTGGCCGACAACACGTTGGCAATGCCATCCAGATCGGAGACGACGCCCGTTTCGTTGTTGGCCGCCATCGTGCAGACGAAAGCTGCCTGCGGCGCCAGCGCGCGCAATGCCGCCAGGTCGTGGCGGCCGTCGCCATCGACGGGCAGCTTGTGCAATGCCAGGTTCAGGCCCAGCAGGCGGTTCCAGTGCGCCAGGCTTTCCGGCACGGCCTTGTGTTCGGTGGCGCCGTAGACAAGCAGCGTGCCCGTCGCTTCGCCCGCGTCGCGCCGTGCGCGGATCGCGCACAATGCGGACAATACGGCTGTCTGGATGCCTTCGGTGGCGCCGCTGTTGAACATCAGGCGACCGTCGCCTGCGTCCAGTACGCGGCGCGCGCGGGCGCGCACGGCATCCATCAGCGCCTTCGCCCTCAAGCCCGTCGCGTGGCTGCTGCTGGGATTGCCATAACAATCCTCCATGGCCAGCACGGCGGCACGCAGCGCTGCCGGCAGGACGGCGGTGGTGGCGTTGCCATCCAGGTAGAGTTCAGTCGTCATCCGGACAGCTTAATTGTTAAGCGCGATAATGTTGTCCTAAAATGACCGAATTTCACGGCCGCAGCAGCATAGGCATTTCAATATCTGCCAAAGGGAAGCATGAACCATCTCGACAAGTTCGATTACGCCATCCTGGGCGCACTGCAGGTGGACGGCACCCTGTCCGTGGCCGAGCTGGCCGAACGTATCGGCCTGACCAGCACACCCTGCTGGAAACGGCTGAAGCGGCTGGAGGACGAAGGTTACCTGGACAGCCGCGTGGCGATCGTCAACCGCCATAAGACGGGCTTGCCGGTCACCGTGTTCGTCAGCGTGCGCACCAGCCAGCACGACGAAAAATGGCTCGAACGCTTTGCCGCGGCCGTGATCGCGCTGCCGGAAGTGCAGGAATTTCACCGCATGAGCGGCGACGTCGATTACCTGCTGAAAGTGGTGACGACCGATATCGCGGGCTATGACCGTTTCTACAAGAAACTCATCCGCACGGCCAACCTGACCGGGGTGTC
Organism: Pseudoduganella plicata; assembly: GCF_004421005.1. Classification (NCBI taxonomy): domain Bacteria; kingdom Pseudomonadati; phylum Pseudomonadota; class Betaproteobacteria; order Burkholderiales; family Oxalobacteraceae; genus Pseudoduganella; species Pseudoduganella plicata. Next base: position 4,160,831 of record NZ_CP038026.1, on the reverse strand, counting down.
GTCCGCCTTTTCGATGGAACAGATCAAGTACACGACTGCCCTGCCGCTGGATCTGGTCGCGCACGGCAGCACCGCTGGCTAGCTCTGCAGTAACAATCTCGCCGTGGGATAATGGGAGGATGCTTCCGAAATCTTTCTTTACCGCATTTATCCCGGCGGCAGGAACGGCAAGCGCAACCGAACGACTGCGCGCTTGCGGTGGCGCACTGCTGGGACTTCTCGTCACCGGCGTCACCGCGCATTTGCTGCTGGGGACCGACGCCATCTGGCTGGTCGCACCGATGGGCGCTTCTTCCGTACTGCTGTTCTGCCTGCCCGCCAGCCCGCTGGCGCAACCGTGGTCCGTGGTCGGCGGCAATGTCGTGGCGGCGCTCGTTGGCGCCGCCTGCGTGCGCTGGCTGGGACATGCGCTGCCTATGCCGGTGCTGGCCGCGGTGGCGGCGGCACTCGCCATCGGCGCAATGTTCAGCCTGCGCTGCCTGCACCCGCCCGGCGGTGCCGCGGCACTGACCACCGTGATCGGCGGCCCGGCCGTCCATGCCGCCGGTTTCTCCTTTGTGTTCGGGCCGATCCTGATCGATTCGCTGCTGCTGGTAGCGGCCGCGATCATCTACAACAATCTGACGGGCCGCCGCTATCCGCATAGCCAGGTGCTGGCCCACCCGAATCCGCATGCGACGAAGGACGCGGTACCGACCGTGCGCCTGGGCTTCCGGCCGGAGGACCTGGATGCCGTGCTGAAGCGCTATGGCCAGGTGCTCGACATCAGCCGCGACGATCTGGAAGCGCTGTTCCTGCAGACGGAATTGCGCGCCTACCAGCGCCGCTTCGGGGTCATCAGTTGTGGCGACATCATGTCGAGGGACGTTGTCACTGCCGAGTTCGGCACCAGCCTGCGCGCCGCGTGGCTGGCGATGCGCGGTCACCGCATCGCGGCAGTGCCAGTGCTGAACCCTGCCCGTCGCGTGATTGGCATCGTCACGCAGGGCGACTTCCTGCGCCATAGCGGGCTGGACGATTACCGCTCGATGCGCGAACGGCTGCTGGCGTTCCTGCGTCCCAGCGGCATGTCGCATTCGGAAAAGGCGGAAGTGGTCGGCCAGATCATGACGCCGCGCCCGCGCGTGGCCCGCATCGATACGCCCATTGTCGACCTGGTTCCGCTGATGGCCGACCAGGGGCTGCACCATATTCCCGTTGTCGACGACGAGGAGCGCTTTGTCGGCTTCGTGACGCAGTCAGACGTGGTGGCCGCGCTGTACGAACACCGCCTGGCGGAGGCGGCCGCGGCGGCCTGATTGTCAACGCGGGACCGGATCGCTTATGCTGTCGGCGATTCTTTCCACCCTTCACTTCGAAACGGAATCCCGCATGAACCACCGTGTTATCCCCGCCACCCTGTGCGCTGGCGCCGCCGCGCTGCTGCTGGCGTTCGGCAGTGTCCAGGCCGCGCCCGCGGCGCCCGCAGGCAAGGTCTCGGCAACGGTCTCGGCCGCCGCCAGCAAACAGTTCCTGAAGCTTGCGGACGAGTATTACGACGCCATCGCCCGCTTCGATCCGGTGGGGGCCTCGCAAAACGGCGACAGCCGTTTCGACGACCAGATCGGCATGGCCATCGCGCCGGCCGAGCGCGCCAAACAGTTCGCCCGCCACCGCCAGTTCCAGAAACGGCTCGCCGCCATCGACCGTCGCGCCCTCGTGCGCAGCGACCAGATCAATTACGACGTGCTGGCGTTCGAGCTGAAAACGCTGCTGTCGTACGAACCGTATCCGGACCACCTGCTGCCGATCAGCCAGATGGACAGCCTGCCGATCACGCTGGCCAACTTTGCCGGCGGCGAAGCCTCGCAACCGCTGGGCACCGTCAAGCAGTACGACGCCTACCTGAACCGCCTGACCCAGCTGCCGGCATGGATCGACCAGGCGATCGTCAATATGAAGGACGGCATGCGCACGGGCGTGACGCAGCCGAAGGCAATCATGGTGTCGGCGCTGCCGCAGTTCCAGAAGCTCGTCAGCGCCACCCCGGAACAGAGCATTTATTACACGCCGATCAGCAAGCTGCCGGCCGGTTTCAGCGCCGCCGACAAGGCGCGACTGACGGCCGCCTACCGCAAGACCATCGGCACCAAGCTGATGCCGGCGCTGGCCCGCCTGTCCGCGTTCCTGGAAAAAGAGTACGTTCCGGCGTGCCGCACGACGACCGGTATTGCCGACGTGCCGAACGGCGCCGCCTGGTACCAGGTGCGCGTGGCCGATTCCACGACGACCAACCTGACGCCGGAGCAGATCCATGCGATCGGCTTGAAGGAAGTGGCGCGCATCCAGGGCGAGTTTGCACGCCTCGGCCCGAAGCTGGGCTACGACGGCCCGCCCGCCGGCCTGCCGGTCTGGGTCTCGCAGCAGCCGCGCTTCTTCCCCTTCAAGACGGAAGAGCAGGTGCAGGCCGAGTACCACCGTCTGAACGACTTGCTCGACACCAAGCTGCCGTCGATGTTCACCTTGCTGCCGAAAGCCAAACTGGACCTGCGCCTGGAGCCCGAGCTGAGCCGCGACACCGCGTCGGACCACTACACGGCGCCCGCGGCGGACGGCTCGCGCCCCGGCGTGTTCTGGTCCGTAGTGACGGACCCGACCAAGTACGGCAACACAGGCATGACCACGCTGTTCCTGCATGAAGGCAAGCCGGGCCACCACTTCCACATCGCGCTGATGCAGGAGCTGGGTCTGCCCAACTTCCGCAAGTTCGGCGGCAATACCGCGTTTACCGAAGGCTGGGCGCTGTATGCCGAAACGCTGGGCCGCGAGATGGGCCTGTTCGAGGATCCGGCGCAGTATTTCGGCCACCTGAACGACGAACTGCTGCGCGCCACCCGCCTCGTGGTCGATACCGGCATGCACGCCAAGGGCTGGACGCGCGAGCAGACCATCCAGTACATGAAGGACACGCTGGGCTATGACGCTGTCGCGAAAAGCGAGACGGAACGCTATATGGCGTGGCCGGGCCAGGCGCTGGCCTACAAGATCGGCGCACTGAAGATCATGGAACTGCGTCAGCGTGCCCAAGCGGCGCTGGGCGACAAGTTCAGCCTGCCTGCCTTCCACGAACAGGTGCTGGGCGACGGCACCCTGCCGCTCAGCCTGCTCGAAGCGAAGATCGACCACTGGATCGCGCAGCAGAAAGTAGCCGGCTGAGCGTCAGATGTAGAAACCGCCCGCGCCGACCAGCAACGTCGCCGCCCCCAGCGACAGCAGGGCCAGCACTATCCAGCCGGCGACGCCGCCCAGCAGCACGGGCCACCAGCGGCGCCGGCGGTAGTCGTTGCCGACGGCGTCGCGCACATAGCGGCACTGTTCGCGCGCGGGCAGGCCGCACCACGCCGCCGTCGCCATGACCGCGGCGATCGCGGGGAGATGGCGCGCATACACCTCGAACAGCGCGCCGATCACCCCCGACAGCAGCACAGTGCCGGTAACGAGCCAGCTCCAGCGCCGCGCGGCGGCGGCCTTGTCGGGCCGGCCCAGCGCCTGCCAGTTGGCAGCGTGCAGCCATGCGCCGAAGACGGGGGAAAACAACAGACTCCACCCTGCGGCGGCCCACGGATTCCATAATTTGCAGCAGTCCGGCTTCATGACGTCCCCGAAGTGGAGTAACCTTCAGTGTAACGTCCGTGACAGCCGGACCATTGCCCATGAACAACAATGGCTTACATGAGCTCAACATCTTACTTGAGCTCATAAGCTTATTTGAGCTCATACTTTACTTGAGCTCATAACGTTTGATGCGCTTGATGACCAGTTCCGGCAACGCCGTGATCTGCTTGCCGTGGTTGGCAAACACGATCTGCTGGCGACCGACGGAGACGGGCGAACCGTTTGCGTAGAAGCGGAACTCAAGCCAGAACGAGCAGCGTTTGACATCGTAGGCATTGACTTCGCAGGTGATTTCCTGGAACGGAAACGTTTCGGCCAGATAGTCCTGTTGGGCATGTTTTGTGATGAATACGCCTTCCTGCTGCAACATATCGCGGGAGATGCATTCATAAAACCACTTTTCGCGACAAATGCCTTGCCATTCGAAATAGCGAGCGAAGTATGTATTGCCGTAAGCGTTCGAATCTTTCAGGTAGATCGACAACTGGTGATGGAAGGTCAGTTCGGGGCCGGCGCCGGCATTGGCGCTTCCATTTGCATTATGGCTGACATCGTTCGCTACGTTGGCATGCATAAACATGTAATGCTCCCTGGTTCTGGTGGCCCGCAGGCTCTGGCGTCCGGCGGTGATCGACATTCAGTTGCCGAACACCTTTACTTTTTGCCCAAATGCATTTCGCACTTTTGATTTAACGCAACCCCGAGTTGTTTATGGCCAAGATGACCGGGACATTGCCACATTCCGTTGTTAAGATCGCTTGCCTGCTACAGATTTGTTACCTGGCGAGGAAAACGAATGTATTCAATTTTGCCGGCGCTGGTGTCAGTGCTCTTCCTTGGCTACGGCGCCTACGTGCTCAACTCCCGCGGTGTGAACCGCATCAGCATGATCTTTTTCGTGGTGTGCCTGACCACGTTCAGCTGGCAGGCTGCGTGGGCCGTCCTGTTCCAGGTGCGCGATCCGGGTGTCGCGCTGAGCATTGCCCGCATCGGTTACCTGCCTATCCTGTTTCTCCCCACCACGCTTTACCACTTCATCACGGAACTCACCGGGCATCGCAGCGAGAAGCCTTTCGTGCACGGCAGCTATGCGCTGGCCGGCGCGCTGGCGGTCATGATCGCCACGACAGACTGGTTCATTGCCGGCATGTACACGTACTTCTTCGGTCACTATCCCCGGGCCGGCTGGCTGCATCCGCTGCACCTGGTACAGACGGCTGTCGTCATCACGCGCGGCCTGTATCTGTTGTATCGCCGCCAGCAGGTAGCGCTATCGACGGAAAAGGCACGGCTGCGCTACTGCCTTGTCAGCATGCTGATCTATTCCGTGGCGGTCGTCGACTATGTCTGCAACTACGGTATCGAGCTGTATCCACCCGGCGTGATGTTCATCGTTGCCAGCCTGGGACTGATCGCGCAGGCCATGGTGCGGCACAACCTGCTGGCGGATCCCATCGCCACGGCCGCCAGCATTGCGCATGAAGTGCGCACGCCGCTGGCGACGATCCGCAGCCAGTCGCGCGTGCTCGCCCGCAGCCTGCCCGAGCTGATCGCCGGCTACAAGCGCTCGCAGGCGCCTGGCCTGAATGCGCAACAGCTGGAATATCTGGGGGAGATCGCGCAGCACATCGAGGCGGAAGTGTCGCGCTCGAATTTCATTGTCGACATGCTGCTCGCTTCCGCCCGCGCCGGGTCGCTGCAGCGGGACGGCTTTGCCGTTCACTCGGTCAAACGCTGCGTCGACGAGGCATTGGCCTGCTATCCGTTCTCGGAGCGCGAACGGGACCGGGTCAGCGTGACGATGCGCGACGACTACCGTTTCTTCGGTTCCGATACGCTGCTCGTCTACGTGCTGTACAACCTGCTGAAGAACGCGCTGCAGGCCATCAAGGCGGCCGGCCGCGGGACCGTGCTGATCGAGTGCCAGGCAAGTGCCAATCAGAATCTTCTGGTGGTGACGGACACGGGCCTGGGCATCCCCGGCGACGTCCTGCCGCACGTATTCGACCCGTTTTATACGACGCGTCATTCCGGCGGCGGTACGGGCATGGGGCTGGCGTTCTGCCACAAGGTGGTGACGGCGTTTGGCGGTACTATTGGCTGCGAATCGGAAAAGGGGTCGTTCACCCGCTTTACCATCGGGTTCCCCACGCAACTACCATCGCAGGCGGCCGATCAGCATGTCGCGGAACATTACCCAGTCCCCCATCAGGCTAAATAGCGGATAGGTGAACGTGGCAGGCCGGTTATGCTCGAAGAAATAATGGCCGACCCAGGCAAACCCATAGCCCAGCAGCGGCACTAACCACAGCAGTTCCCAGCGGCGCGTGATCAGCGTCGTGGCCAGAACGATCAATACCAGTGTCGAGCCGATGAAATGCAGGCGCCGGCAGGTGCGATTGTCGTGCTCCGCCAGATAATACGGGTAGAACTCGCGGAACGTCCTAAAGCGCTTCTCCATCGTCGGCACCCTTTACGATATCGTCCAGATCCGTCTCGTCACCCAGCACGAATATCTTACGCTCGTTCAGCACGTCCAGGATAAAGCCCTGGCGCTCACGCAGGCGCCGCCGGAAGTCGGGGACCGAATACAGGTTGGGGTTGATCTTGCGACGCAGGATGCGTTCCGCGACCGGCAGTCTGCTGAGCAATTCCCCGTAGGTCGTGTTTTCGCCGATCAGCAGCAGCTCGATCGCATCCGTCGAGGCCCCCTGTTCTTTCGCCGTCGTGCCATACACGAATGCGACATTGAGCGATTTGCGCATCGGTGCCAGCGCGGAGTTCAGAACACTGACCAGGCCAAACGTCTTCTTGACGATGCTGGCCAGCTCCTCGTACACGAGGCTTTCCTTGTTCGGCCTGAATTGCCGCACATTGCCGATCCGCTCCGACACGATCAGCCCCGATTCGTGCAGCCGCTTCAGTTCCCGCTGGGCCGATGCGCTGCCCAGACCCGTCAGCCGCATGATTTCATTGAGGTGGAATCCCTCATTCACACGCACGAACATCAGCCCCAGTAATTTCTGCTGGGCGGGAGTAAACAGGGCGGAAGCAATCATGGCCGGATACTAACATGGGTGTGCTGAAAGCTGGCACGAACCAGCGGCGCACTGCCGCGCTACAATGACCGGATAAGATTCTTTCGGATGACCCATGAAACGCAAGTGCGCAGCGGGTCCCTTGGCCGCGCGGGCATTTTGAAATGCGCCACCCCGGACCGGACTGGCAGTCGCTGGGCGCACAACTGCTGTTCCTGGCATTTGTACTGGCAACCATCGGCCGTGCCTGGCCGGAAAGGACAGCAAGATGAAAACATATCGCGGCAGTTGCCACTGTGGCGTCGTCCGCTACGAAGCCGATGCCGACCTGGCGGATGGCACCGTCCGCTGCAACTGTTCCCTGTGCCTGAAGAAGCGCTGGTGGGGCGCGATGGTAAGGCCGGAACATTTCCGGCTGCTTGCCGGCGAGGACGCGCTGGAGGAATACACGTTCGGCCGTCACGTCGAAAAGCACCGCTTCTGCCGCCACTGCGGCGTGCAGCCGTTCGTGTTCGGCCACTCGCCCGTGCGAGGCGCCTTCGTTGCCATCAACGTCGGCACGCTGGACGGCGTCAGCGATGGGGAGCTGGCTACGGCGCCGGTCCGTTACGTGGACGGGCGGAATGACCGCTGGGAGGATGAGCCTGCCGCTACCGGTCACCTGTGAGGCATGAGCGCACGATCCCGGCCACCACCCTTCCTGCAGCGGCCTGACATCGATCGCACTTCAGCGGCATCCGGTTGCGATATCTCAACTGTGATGCGCATACCCGGATCAGCCTGAAAGTCAGCGCCGCATTCAGCGGCGAAGCCGCGCCCAGCGATGTCTGGCGGACGGTCCTGTCTTACCCAAAAAAGAACTCATAAAAATTTTTCGACTTTACTGCGCCAAGCCTGGGTTGCAACAATGAATGTACGTCATCCAAAAATTCTTGCGTGATATTGGCGTCATCATCCTCGGCCTCGAAATGGTATTTATCCATCTCGATGCTCATTCCCTCGGCAATAACATCGAAGAATTGGCTGAGATCATCTGTAAGAAGCATATTCTGTTTCTGAATGCTGCCGTGCACTGCCCCTGTTGAAGTATCGACAAAGATGGCATCGCCATTCCGGTCTGCGATCACCACCCATTGGCGTGGCCAGTGCGGATCCTCGATCGTTTCGCCGTTTTCATTTTTGATCCAGTGCCAACCGTATTGCAAGCGCAACAGGTCGGCAGGAGCATAGAGAGAGAAGTGAAACAGCCCGCCAACATGCGCATGCGTATCGACGTACAAAAACTTGTAATAGTCTGCCAAAACCCCCTCGAGCGGCATCGACGACTGTGGCGCCGGTGCCGCTGGTGTGTATTCCACCTTACCGATAGACATCTCCGATCGCTGGAATGCATTCACAAATTTGTGCAAAGCCGCAGATAGTTCCATCTTTCTATTCCCTGTTGGATTGCAGACGACCCGATACCTGGTTTCATAACGTACCGTGTTTGTACGGTCTATCTTACCAGATAGCAATTTGGTGTTCTGGTGGCCTGATCAAAATCGCAGTCCGCATCTCGAGCACGCTTCGTAGCAGGCGCGCAAGCGCAACGGTGCGCTATCAAGCCCTCGCTCGACTGACGTTTTATCACGCGAGACGTGCCTGACAGTGCTGACGGCCCCAGCCTCGAGTGCACTGCTGGCAGAAAAAAAACGGCACCCGAAGGTGCCGTTTTCATTTGAACCAGAGAAGAGAAGCTTACGCCTCGCCGCCCTCGTCCTGCGTCATGGTCGACGTCTCGATTGCCTCGACATCGCCACCGCTCATCGCTGCGCGCTCGGCTTGCAGCAGTGCCGTGCGTTCTTCGGCTTCCCAAACTTCCTTCTCGCGACGGGCGCGGTGGAAGGCCAGGCCCGTGCCGCCTGGGATCAGGCGGCCGACGATGACGTTTTCCTTCAGGCCGCGCAGACCGTCGCGCTTGCCCATGATCGCCGCTTCCGTCAGCACGCGGGTGGTTTCCTGGAACGATGCGGCCGAGATGAACGAGTCGGTCGACAGCGATGCCTTGGTAATACCCAGCAGCACGTTTTCGTACGTCGCTGGCAGCTTGCCCGCGGCGACGACCTTGTCGTTCTCTTCCAACAGCTCCGAACGCTCCACCTGCTCGCCGACGATGTAGTCGGTGTCGCCGGCGTTGACGATCTGGACGCGACGCAGCATCTGGCGCACGATCACTTCGATGTGCTTGTCGTTGATCTTCACGCCCTGCAGACGGTAGACGTCCTGCACTTCGTCGACGATGTAACGTGCCAGCGCTTCGATACCCAGCAGGCGCAGGATGTCCTGTGGATCGGCCGGGCCGTCCACGATCATCTCGCCCTTGTTCACGACCTGGCCATCGTGCACCAGAACCTGTTTGTCTTTTGTAATCAGGAACTCGTGCTTGTTGCCGTCCATGTCCGTGATTTCCAGACGCTGCTTGCCCTTCGTTTCCTTACCGAAGGCCACCGTACCGGTAACTTCGGCCAGCATGCCCGCATCCTTCGGCGAACGTGCTTCGAACAGCTCGGCAACGCGTGGCAGACCACCGGTAATATCGCGGGTCTTCTGCGATTCCGTCGGGATACGCGCCAGGACTTCACCGACCGACACTTGCTGACCGTCTTTGACCATGATCAGCGCGCCGACCTGGAAGCCGATCGCCACGGCGTGTTCCGTGCCGGCGATCTTGACTTCGTGGCCTTCGTCGTTCAGCAGCTTGACCTGCGGACGCATCGTCTTGGTCAGCGAACCGCGACGCTTCGCATCGATCACGACCAGCGTGGCCAGACCGGTGACTTCGTCGACCTGACGTGCAACCGTGACGCCTTCTTCCACATTCTCGAAACGCACCGTACCGGCGTATTCCGTGATGATCGGACGGGTCAGCGGGTCCCACGTTGCCAGCGGCGTGCCGGCCTTGATCGTCATGCCATCCTTGACGATCAGCGTGGCGCCGTAAGGCACTTTGTGACGTTCGCGTTCGCGGCCGTGGTCGTCCGTGATCAGCACTTCGCCGGAACGGGAAATGACGATCTGCGCGCCCTTGCCGTTCGTGACGTAGCGCATCGTGGCCGTGAAGCGCACGATACCGTTCGACTTGGCTTCGACCGACGAGGCCACCGCTGCACGCGATGCCGCACCACCGATGTGGAACGTACGCATCGTCAGCTGGGTACCAGGTTCACCGATTGACTGTGCAGCGACGACACCGACGGCTTCACCAGTGTTGACCAGGCTGCCGCGGCCCAGATCGCGGCCGTAGCACTTGGCGCACAGGCCGAAACGCGTGTCGCAGGTCAGCGGCGTGCGGACCTTGACTTCGTCGATGCCCATGCGTTCGATGTCTTCGACCATGTCTTCGTCCAGCAGCGTGCCGGCTTCGTACACCGTTTCCTGGGTTTCAGGATTGACGATGTCGGTGCCTGCCACGCGGCCCAGGATACGGTCGCGCAGGGCTTCGATGACTTCACCACCCTCGACCATTGCCTTCATCTGCGTGCCGTTGGACGTGCCGCAATCGTCTTCGATCACGACCAGATCCTGCGTCACGTCGACCAGACGACGGGTCAGGTAACCCGAGTTCGCCGTCTTCAGTGCCGTATCGGCCAGACCTTTACGAGCGCCGTGGGTCGAGATGAAGTACTGCAGAACGTTCAGGCCTTCACGGAAGTTCGCCGTAATCGGCGTTTCAATGATGGAGCCGTCCGGTTTTGCCATCAGACCACGCATACCGGCCAGCTGGCGGATCTGCGCTGCCGAACCACGGGCGCCCGAGTCGGCCATCATGTAAATGGCGTTGAACGATTCCTGCGTCGTCGTGGTGCCGTCGCGCTTGACGACGTCTTCCACTTTCAGCTGGTCCATCATGGCCTTGCCGACTTCGTCCGAGGTCTTGCCCCAGATGTCGACGACCTTGTTGTAACGCTCGCCGGCCGTGACCAGACCCGAGGCGTACTGCTGCTCGATCTGTTTCACTTCCGATTCGGCCGTTGCGATCAAGGACTTCTTCACGTCCGGAACCAGCATGTCGTCCACGCAGATCGAGATACCGGCGCGCGTTGCCAGGCGGAAGCCCGACTGCATCAGCTGGTCGGCAAACACGACGGTGGCACGCAGGCCGCACTTGCGGAACGACGTGTTGATCAGCTTCGAGATCTCTTTCTTCTTCAGGGAGCGGTTCAGCACGCTGAACGGCAGGCCCTTCGGCAGAATTTCCGACAGGATGGCGCGGCCAACCGTCGTCTCGTAACGGGTCAGCGTACGGACGAACTCGCCCGTCGCCGGATCGCGTGGATTCTCGACGATACGCACGGTGATGCGCGTGGCCAGTTCGACTTCCTTGTTGTCGTACGCGCGGATGACTTCCGACACGTCCGGGAACAGCATGCCCTCGCCCTTGGCGTTGATCGCCTCGCGCGTCGCGTAGTACAGACCCAGCACGATATCCTGGGACGGCACGATCGACGGTTCGCCGTTCGACGGGAACAGGATGTTGTTCGACGCCAGCATCAGCGTACGCGCTTCCATCTGTGCTTCGATCGACAGCGGGACGTGGACAGCCATCTGGTCACCGTCGAAGTCGGCGTTGAACGCCGCGCAGACCAGCGGGTGCAGCTGGATCGCCTTACCTTCGATCAGCACCGGCTCGAACGCCTGGATACCCAGACGGTGCAGCGTTGGTGCACGGTTCAGCATGATCGGGTGTTCGCGGATCACGTCTTCCAGGATGTCCCAGACGACCGGTTCCTGGATCTCGACCAGCTTCTTCGCCGCCTTGATCGTCGTCGCCAGGCCCATCAGTTCGAGCTTGTTGAAGATGAACGGCTTGAACAGTTCCAGCGCCATCAGTTTCGGCAGACCGCACTGGTGCAGTTTCAGCTGTGGACCCACGACGATGACGGAACGGCCCGAGTAGTCGACGCGCTTACCCAGCAAGTTCTGACGGAAACGACCGCCTTTACCCTTGATCATCTCGGCCAGCGACTTCAGCGGACGCTTGTTGGCGCCGGTCATCGCTTTGCCGCGACGGCCGTTGTCCAGCAGCGAGTCGACCGCTTCCTGCAGCATGCGCTTTTCGTTACGCGTGATGATCTCTGGAGCACGCAGCTCCATCAGGCGCTTCAGACGGTTGTTACGGTTGATGACGCGGCGATACAGGTCGTTCAGGTCGGAGGTCGCAAAGCGGCCGCCGTCCAGCGGGACCAGTGGGCGCAGTTCCGGCGGCAGCACCGGCAGCACTTCCATGATCATCCAGTCCGGCTTGATGCCCGAACGCTGGAACGCTTCCAGCACTTTCAGGCGCTTGGCGTACTTCTTGATCTTCGCTTCGGACTTCGATTCCTTCAGTTCCACGCGCAGCGTTTCGGCATCGCGGTGGATGTCGATCGAGCGCAGCAGTTCACGGATGCCCTCGGCGCCCATGAAAGCGGTGAAGTCGTCGCCGTACTCTTCGTACTTGGCGGCGTAATCGTCTTCCGACATGATCTGGCACTTCTTCAGCGGGGTCATGCCCGGATCGGTCACGACGTATGCTTCGAAGTACAGGACGCGTTCGATGTCCCGCAGCGTCATGTCCAGGACCATGCCCAGACGCGACGGCAACGACTTCAGGAACCAGATGTGCGCGGTCGGCGAGGCCAGCTCGATGTGACCCATGCGTTCGCGGCGCACTTTCGCCAGCGTGACTTCAACGCCGCACTTCTCGCAGATGACACCGCGGTGCTTCAGGCGCTTGTACTTGCCGCACAGGCATTCGTAGTCCTTGATCGGGCCAAAGATCTTGGCGCAGAACAGGCCATCGCGCTCCGGCTTGAAGGTACGGTAGTTGATGGTTTCCGGCTTCTTGACTTCGCCGTAGGACCACGAACGGATTTTTTCAGGCGAGGCGAGACCGATCTTGATCGCGTCAAAGGTCTCGTTCGTCTGTACTTGCTTGAATAGATCGAGCAGGGCTTTCATGTATCACTCCAGGTAGTGATGAATTCTTGAATTTTGCCCGGCGCGCTACCGCGCGGCCGGGCTCGTGCTAATGAATTACGTGCGTTCCAGGTCGATGTCGATACCCAGGGAACGGATTTCCTTCACCAGCACGTTGAACGATTCCGGCATGCCGGCTTCGATCACGTGGTCGCCCTTGACGAGGTTTTCGTACACTTTGGTACGGCCATTCACGTCATCGGACTTCACGGTCAGCATTTCCTGCAGCACGTACGATGCGCCGTACGCTTCCAGTGCCCACACCTCCATCTCACCGAAGCGCTGGCCACCGAACTGGGCTTTACCGCCCAGCGGCTGCTGCGTCACCAGCGAGTACGGACCGGTCGAACGGGCGTGCATCTTGTCGTCGACCAGGTGGTGCAGTTTCAGCATGTGCATGACACCAACCGTGACCTTGCGCTCGAACGCTTCGCCGGTACGGCCGTCGTACATCGTGACCTGATTCTTCGACGGGGTCATGCCCAGCTTCGAAGCGATCTCGTCAGGGTACGCCAGATCCAGCATGCGGCGGATTTCCGACTCGTGCGCACCGTCAAACACTGGCGTTGCGAACGGCACACCCTTCTTCAGGTTGCCGGCGAGATTCATGATCTCTTCGTCGCTGAAGTTGGCGATGTCCTCTTTCGTGCCCGTCTCGTTGTAGACGGTCGTCAGGAACTTGCGCATCTCCTCGACCTTGATCTGCTGCGCCAGCATTTCGCCGATGCGGATACCCAGACCCTTGGCTGCCCAGCCCAGGTGGGTCTCGAGAATCTGACCCACGTTCATCCGGGACGGAACGCCCAGCGGATTCAGTACCACGTCCGCCGGCGTACCGTCGGCCATGTACGGCATGTCTTCCACCGGCACGATACGCGAGACCACACCCTTGTTACCGTGGCGGCCTGCCATCTTGTCGCCCGACTGCAGGCGGCGCTTGACGGCCAGGTAGACCTTGACCATCTTCTGCACGCCAGGCTGCAGCTCGTCGCCCTGCGTCAGCTTCTTGCGCTTCTCTTCGAAGGCCAGGTCGAACTGGTGGCGCTTCTCGGCGATCGATTCCTTGATCGCTTCCAGTGCCGTTGCCGCGTCGTCGTCGGCCGGGCGGATGTCGAACCAGTGGTACTTGTCCAGGTCGGCCAGGTATTCCTTGGTGATCGCGGCACCCTTCGCCAGCTTCTTCGGACCGCCGTTAACGATCTTACCGATCAGCATTTTTTCCAGACGCTGGAAGGCATCGCCCTCCACGATACGCATCTGGTCGTTCAGGTCCAGGCGGTAGCGCTTCAGCTCGTCGTCGATGATCTGCTGGGCGCGCTTGTCGCGCGGGATGCCTTCGCGGGTGAACACCTGCACGTCGATGACGGTACCGACCATGCCCGAAGGCACGCGCAGCGACGTGTCTTTCACGTCGGATGCCTTTTCGCCGAAGATCGCGCGCAGCAGCTTCTCTTCCGGCGTCAGTTGCGTTTCGCCCTTCGGCGTCACTTTACCGACCAGCGTGTCGCCGGCCTGCACTTCGGCGCCGATGTACACAATGCCGGACTCATCCAGACGCGCCAGCTGGTTTTCCGCCAGGTTCGAAATGTCGCGGGTGATTTCTTCCGCGCCCAGTTTCGTGTCGCGAGCGACCACCGACAGTTCTTCGATGTGGATCGACGTGTAACGGTCGTCCTTGACGACGTTTTCCGAGATCAGGATCGAATCCTCGAAGTTCAGACCATTCCATGGCATGAACGCCACGGTCATGTTCTGGCCCAGCGCCAGTTCGCCCAGGTCGGTCGATGCGCCGTCGGCGATGACGTCGCCCTTGGCCACGCGGTCGCCCACTTTGACGATCGGACGCTGGTTGATGTTGGTGTTCTGGTTTGAACGGGTGTACTTGATCAGGTTGTAGATGTCGACACCGACTTCGCCAGCTTGCGCTTCTTCGTCGTTGACGCGAATGACCACACGGCCCGCGTCGATGTAGTCCACCACGCCGCCACGCAGCGCCTGCACGGTCGTGCCGGAGTCGACTGCCACGGTGCGTTCGATACCCGTACCGACCAGCGCCTTCTCGGGACGCAGGCAAGGCACAGCCTGACGCTGCATGTTGGCGCCCATCAGTGCACGGTTCGCATCATCGTGTTCCAGGAACGGAATCAGCGAGGCCGCGACGGAGACGATCTGGCCTGGGGCCACGTCCATGTACTGGATACGTTCTGGCGACACGAGGATCGTTTCGCCGGCTTCACGGGCCGACACCAGTTCGTCGATCAGCTGGCCTTCTTCGTTGATCTTGGCGTTAGCCTGGGCGATGATGTAGCGGCCCTCTTCGATCGCGGACAGGTAGTCGATCTTGTCGGTAACCTTCGAACCTTCGACCTTGCGGTACGGGGTTTCCAGGAAGCCGTATTCATTCAGGCGGGCGTACAGAGCCAGCGAGTTGATCAGGCCGATGTTCGGACCTTCCGGCGTTTCGATCGGGCAGACGCGGCCGTAGTGGGTCGGGTGCACGTCGCGCACCTCGAAGCCGGCGCGTTCGCGCGTCAGACCGCCCGGGCCCAGTGCGGAAACACGGCGCTTGTGGGTGATCTCGGACAGCGGGTTGGTCTGGTCCATGAACTGCGACAGCTGCGACGAACCGAAAAACTCCCGGATAGCGGCCGAAATCGGCTTGGAGTTAATCAAATCATGCGGCATCAGGTTGTCGGCTTCGGCCTGGCCCAGGCGTTCCTTGACGGCACGCTCGACACGCACGAGACCGGCGCGGAACTGGTTTTCGGCCAGTTCGCCCACGCAACGGACGCGACGGTTACCCAGGTGATCGATATCGTCCACTTCGCCACGGCCATTGCGCAGCTCGACGAGGATCTTGATCACGGCCAGCACGTCTTCGTTCGACAGCGTCATGGCGCCCGTCAGTTCGTCACGGCCGATACGGCGGTTGAACTTCATGCGGCCCACGGCGGACAGGTCGTAGCGGTCGGCGCTGTAGAACAGGCCGTTGAACAGCGCTTCGACCGATTCCTCGGTTGGCGGTTCGCCAGGACGCATCATGCGGTAGATCGCGATACGGGCGGCCGTCTGGTCGGCCGTATCGTCGATGCGCAGCGTCTGCGAGATGTAGGCGCCCTGGTCCAGGTCGTTCGTGTACAGCGTCTGGATCGCGGAGATGTTCGAATCGCGCAGGCGGTTCAGGACTTCTTCCGTCAGCTCGTCGTTGGCCGAGGCCACGACTTCGCCCGTTTCCGGATCGACGATGTTCTTGGCCAGCACGCGGCCCAGCAGGTAGTCTTCCGGCACAGAGATGTGGGCGATGCCGGCCGCTTCGATTTCACGCACGTGCTTGGCGTTGATACGCTTGTCCTTCGTGACGATCGTCTTGCCATCCTTCGGATTGACGATGTCGAAGCGCGCGACTTCACCGCGCAGGCGTTCCGCGACGAATTCCATCTCGCCGCCTTCCGAGCGCAGGTTGAAGTTGTCGAACACGAAGAAGTTCGCCAGGATCTGTTCCGGCGTCATGCCGATGGCCTTCAGCAGGATCGATACCGGCATCTTGCGGCGACGGTCGACGCGGAAGTACAGGATGTCCTTCGGGTCGAACTCGAAGTCCAGCCACGAGCCGCGGTAAGGGATGATACGGGCCGAGAACAGCAGTTTGCCGGACGAGTGCGTCTTGCCGCGGTCGTGCTCGAAGAACACGCCCGGGGAACGGTGCAGCTGCGACACGATGACGCGCTCGGTACCGTTGATGACGAACGAACCGGTGGTCGTCATCAGGGGCAGTTCGCCCATGTAGACTTCCTGTTCCTTCATTTCCTTGACGACCGGCTTGGTCGGCGATTCCTTGTCCAGGATCACGAGGCGCACTTTCGCGCGCAGCGGCGATGCGAACGTCAGGCCACGGAGTTGGCACTCTTTCACGTCAAACGCAGGGTCGCCCAGCACGTAGGAGAGGAACTCCAGGCGTGCGAAACCGTTGTGCGAGACGATCGGGAAGATGGAAGTGAAGGCCGATTGCAAGCCTTCGTTCTTGCGGGTCGACACCGGAGTGTGCTCTTGCAAGAAGTTTTCGTAAGACTCGAGCTGGGTCGCCAGCAGGAACGGAACGTTGTGGACGTTGGCGCGTTTCGCGAATGATTTGCGAATGCGTTTCTTCTCAGTAAATGAGTAGTGCATGGACACTCCGTGAGTGACAGGAAAGGATAGAAAATTCAGGTTTCAGCTTGTATGCTTGCGACAGGACATGTCACACAGGCGAAACCTCAAGGCACTACCTTTTCAGGCCAGGACGACAAAAGAAGGGGTACAACAAAACAAAAACACAACAAATACGACAGAGACGACAAAGGAGCCAAAGCCGGATCTCCTCCCTTCCGGAAGGAAATCCGCAGCTTTGGCTCAGGCGCTAAAGGTTACCGGCGCCGGTAATACTAGATTACTTCAGGTCGGCCTTGGCGCCAGCTTCTTCCAGCTTCTTCTTAGCGGCTTCAGCGTCGGCTTTCGACAGGGCTTCTTTCACGGTCTTCGGTGCGCCGTCAACCACGTCTTTGGCTTCTTTCAGGCCCAGACCGGTGATTTCACGAACTGCCTTGATGACGCCGACTTTGTTCGCGCCGACTTCGGTCAGCACCAGGTTGAACTCGGTCTGCTCTTCAGCAGCAGCGGCGACTGCGCCGCCAGCGGCTGGAGCGGCCATTGCAGCTGCCGACACGCCGAATTTTTCTTCGAAGGCCTTGACCAGGTCGTTCAGGTCCATCACGGACATTTCGGACACTGCGTTCAGGATATCGTCTTTGCTAATTGCCATTTGAAACTCCTAATTGATTTGTATGCTACAGAATTGATTACTTGACGAGAACGTGCGGCAATTACGCTGCAGCGGTTTCTTCGGCTGCAGGAGCAGCTTCCGAACCTTCGCTCTTCTTGGCTGCCAGAGCAGCCAGACCACGTGCAAAGCCCGATACCGGTGCCAGCATAACGCCCAACAGCTGCGAGATGAGGACTTCACGGCTAGGAATGCTCGCCAGTGCAGTCACGCCAGCTACGTCGAGCTGCTTGCCTGCATAGTTACCTGCCTTAATGACCAGCTTGTCGTTGGTTTTGGCGAAGTCGTTGATGACTTTCGCTGCTGCCACGGCATCATCCGAGATCGAGTAGATCAGCGGACCGGTCATTGCATCGGCCAGGTTGGCGAACTGCGTACCTTCGACAGAGCGACGTGCCAGCGTGTTCTTCAGAACACGCAGGTACACGCCCTGGGTACGCGCGGCTGCACGGAGTTTCGTCAAGTGAGCAACCTGGATGCCACGGTACTCAGCCACGACGATCGTTTGCGCAGTTGCTACCTTTGCGGAAACCTCTTCGACGACGGCCTTTTTGTCATTCAGATTAAGACCCACGGTCAATCTCCTTTAAAGACACAGGAAAAGCTCCTGCGTCGGTTTCGAACAACGGCGTCCGAGGTTAGGAGTCCAATGGACTGCAAAACTGGTTCGGGTACACCATCTGCGTTGGGCGCCGGCTCTCACCTGCAATTAACGGGAAGCCTGCCTGCTGCTTCCCGCCCAACGGTCTTTGATTGCCTGGCAGGCACTTGCGCACCTGCCAGCCCAAAGATGCGCCCCGGGTTCACACCCGAGGACTTAAACTTTTACTTAAGCAGCCAGCGTGCCGTGATCAACACGGACGCCTGCCCCCATCGTCGACGACAGCGATACCTTGCGCAGGTAGATGCCTTTCGACGAAGCAGGCTTGGCCTTGTTCAGCGCGTCGATCAGGGCAACCAGGTTGCTCTTCAGTTCTGCGTCGCTGAACGACTTACGGCCGATCGTGGCGTGGATGATACCGGCCTTGTCGGTACGGTACTGAACCTGGCCGGCTTTCGCGTTTTTCACGGCGGTAGCGACGTCAGGGGTAACAGTGCCGACCTTCGGGTTAGGCATCAGGCCACGTGGGCCCAGGATCTGGCCCAGGGTACCGACGATACGCATCGTGTCTGGCGAAGCGATAACGATGTCGAACGGCATGTCGCCGGCCTTCACGCGTTCTGCCAGGTCTTCCATGCCGACGACATCCGCGCCGGCTGCTTTAGCAGCCTCAGCCTTGTCGCCAGAAGCGAACACGGCCACGCGAACGGTCTTGCCGGTGCCTGCTGGCAGGACGACGGAACCGCGAACAACCTGGTCCGACTTCTTCGGATCCACGCCCAGCTGGACGGACACGTCGATCGATTCATTGAACTTGGCGGTAGCCAGTTCCTTGATCAGGGCGACAGCGTTGTCGAACGGGTACACTTTGGTACGGTCTACTTTAGCCTTGATGGCTTGTGCGCGCTTGGACAGTTTTGCCATGATCAGATACCCTCAACGGTGATGCCCATCGAACGAGCCGAACCGGCGATGGTGCGCACAGCGGCTTCCAGATCGGCGGCGGTCAGGTCAGGGGTCTTCAGTTTTGCAATTTCTTCCGCTTGAGCGCGGGTCAGCGTGCCAACCTTGTCGGTATGTGGCTTCGGCGAACCTTTTTGCACGCCCGAGTGCTTCTTGATCAGGAACGTCGCTGGAGGCGTCTTCATCACGAACGTGAAGGACTTGTCCGCGAAGGCGGTGATCACCACAGGGATCGGCATGCCTGGTTCCATACCTTGGGTCTGCGCGTTGAACGCCTTGCAGAATTCCATGATGTTCAGACCGCGCTGACCCAGTGCCGGGCCGATCGGTGGGGATGGGTTTGCCTTACCAGCTGGTACTTGCAGCTTGATAAAGCCAATGATTTTCTTTGCCATGATGGCTTTCCTATCGTTGGATTTGAGTGGTAGCGCCCCGCCGGTACTTCATGGCAGGGCTCCTCGGGTGGATTCTCCGAAAATTCCGGAACGCTCCGTAGGGCGCTTAAACTTTTTCGACTTGACCGAACTCGAGTTCGACGGGGGTCGCGCGGCCGAAGATGGTGACCGAAACGCGCACTTTGGACTTTTCGTAGTTGACTTCTTCCACGTTGCCGTTGAAATCGGTGAACGGACCATCCTTGATGCGGACCTGCTCGCCCACTTCGTACAGCACTTTCGGCCGTGGCTTCTCCACGCCTTCCTGCATCTGCGTCATGATCTTTTCGATCTCGCGTGCGGGAATCGGGGTCGGCTTGTTCGACTTGCCGCCGATGAAGCCGGTGACCTTGGCGGTATTCTTCACCAGGTGCCAGGTCTCATCCGTCATCTCCATTTCCACCAGCACGTAGCCAGGGAAGAAACGACGTTCGGTGACGGACTTCTGGCCATTCTTCACTTCCACGACTTCTTCGGTCGGGACGAGGATCTGGCCGAATTGTTCCTGCATGCCGGCGCGCTCGACGCGTTCGGTCAGTGCACGCTGCACGCTCTTTTCCATGCCGGAGTAGGCATGAACCACGTACCAGCGCTTGTTGCTGACCGGGACGCTGACTGGCGCCGCGGATTCTTGAGCTGCGGCGTCGCCCGGCACGGGTTCACCCGATACCGATTCGCCCGCCGTGTCGTCTTGCACGTTTTCGCTCATTATTTTTTCCAACCCAGGATTACGTCGTACAACAAGAATTCCAACAGCTTATCTGTTCCCCACAGGAACACTGCCATCACCAACACGAAGCCGAACACGAGCATCGTGATCTGGGTGGCCTCCTTACGCGTAGGCCACACGACTTTCTTGGTCTCGCGAACAGCTTCTTTCGCAAAATTGATGAAATCGCGGCCAGAGGCGGAGGTGTAAGCAATGCCGACGGAAATAAGCAAACCAACCACAAGCGCAGCTGCCCGCACCAGGGTTGGTTGACCTGCCAGAACAAAGAATCCGGCTACGCCTGCAATCGCTGCAACCACCGCCAACACGACCTTGAGCTTATCGCCGGACGTGCTAACGGTTTGCACGGATTGATTAGACATTCGTTTTTACTTTCGGTGCCCTGCACCAGAATTCGGTGGCAGGGGCGGAGGGCATCGAACCCCCAACCTTCGGTTTTGGAGACCGACGCTCTGCCAATTGAGCTACGCCCCTACGTAAAACACTACAGTGGAATCCGTTATTCTAGCACCCAACCGGGGTTGGGCGCTAGTCCTGCTTGGCAGGATTCCTGAACTGGGAATTAACCCAGGATCTTGGCAACAACGCCGGCGCCGACAGTACGGCCGCCTTCGCGGATAGCGAAGCGCAGGCCTTCTTCCATGGCGATCGGGTTGATCAGCTTGACGGTGATCGACACGTTATCGCCTGGCATGACCATTTCCTTGTCCGCTGGCAGTTCGATCGAACCGGTCACGTCCGTCGTACGGAAGTAGAACTGTGGACGGTAGTTGTTGAAGAATGGCGTGTGACGGCCGCCTTCGTCTTTCGACAGAACGTAGATCTCGCCCGTGAAGTGGTTGTGCGGCTTGATCGAGCCTGGCTTTGCCAGAACCTGACCACGCTGAACGTCTTCACGCTTGGTGCCGCGCAGCAGCAGACCAACGTTGTCGCCGGCTTGACCCTGGTCCAGCAGCTTGCGGAACATTTCCACGCCGGTGCAGGTCGTCTTGACGGTGTCGATGATACCGACGATTTCGATCTCTTCGCCGACCTTGATGATGCCGCGCTCGACACGACCCGTGACCACGGTACCGCGGCCGGAGATCGAGAACACGTCTTCCACTGGCATCAGGAAGGCGCCGTCCACAGCGCGCTCAGGCGTTGGGATGTAGCTGTCCAGTGCGTCGGCCAGACGGATGATGCACTCTTCGCCCATCTCGCCAGGCTGGCCTTCCAGGGCCATACGTGCCGAACCCTTGATGATTGGCAGGTCGTCGCCTGGGAATTCGTACTTCGACAGCAGCTCGCGCACTTCCATTTCGACCAGTTCCAGCAGCTCTGCGTCGTCGACCAGGTCGCACTTGTTCAGGAACACGATGATGTATGGAACGCCAACCTGACGGGCCAGCAGGATGTGCTCGCGGGTCTGTGGCATCGGGCCGTCGGCTGCGGAGCAAACCAGGATCGCGCCGTCCATCTGGGCAGCACCGGTAATCATGTTCTTGATGTAGTCGGCGTGGCCTGGGCAGTCAACGTGTGCGTAGTGACGTGCAGCGGTTTCGTACTCGACGTGGGCGGTGTTGATGGTGATGCCGCGTGCTTTTTCTTCCGGAGCAGCGTCGATCTGGTCGTAGGCTTTCGCTTCGCCGCCGAATTTCTTCGACAGAACGGTTGCGATTGCAGCGGTCAGGGTCGTCTTGCCATGGTCAACGTGACCGATGGTGCCAACGTTCACGTGCGGCTTAGTCCGCTCAAACTTACCTTTTGCCATTTTTGACTCCTAACAATTTTAAAATATTGCTGGGCACGCGCCCGACTGTCAGATTGATGTATTGCGATGTATTGCGATGCATTGCCAATACGGTACAGCGAATTCTGGTGCCCTTTACGTGGATTGAACACGTGGCCTCTCCCTTACCAAGGGAGTGCTCTACCACTGAGCTAAAAGGGCTTTTTTGGTACTACGACTGCAACAAAACTGGAGCGGGTGAAGGGAATCGAACCCTCGTCATAAGCTTGGAAGGCTTCAGCTCTACCATTGAGCTACACCCGCGAGGTTCCGTTTCACTACATTGTCACTCAGTTTCCTTGCAAAAACTTGGTGGAGGGGACTGGATTCGAACCAGTGTACTCATAAGAGGGCAGATTTACAGTCTGCTGCCTTTAACCACTCGGCCACCCCTCCGCGAGGAACCGCAGAGTATGAAGCATAAAATCAAAACTGTCAACGCCTTAACACGTTCTTGCTCGTGTTGTGTTGCTAACCGTCTGCTTCGGGGCGAGATTGTAGCGGCTACCGCTGCGAAAATGCAAGGGTTGTTTTTGTGAGTTCATCAAAAATCTTCCGTCCCCTGAATTCATGCGGCTTCCCGGCTAATAAAAGTTTTTGTTGAGTTCCTTTCGTTGCATGTATTGCTATAGAATCGCCCCGGCGTCGAACGGCGGGCGCCCCCTGCGGTGCCATCGCAAGCTGCCGTCACTAGCCTGGAGCCCCGATTGAACACTCGACTGAGCAGCTGGCACGGCCTGCTGCTGGCCAATCTCTTACTGGCCGCGGCCTATGCCGCCGCCGGCCGGGCCGGCATGGAGCTGGCCCTCGCGCCCGGTTTCGCAACACCATTGTTCCTGCCCGCAGGCATTGCCTTGGCCGCGCTTGTCGCCGGCGGCACGCGCCTGCTGCCTGGCGTTGCCCTCGGCACCGCCGTCATGACAGTGATCAGCCTGCCTCTCGTGCAGGCCGACATCTCAGACAGCGCACGCCTGACCGCCGCGCTCACCGCGGCGGCCACGTCGTCGCTGCAAGCCTACATCGCCATGCAGGCGTTCGTGCGCTGGGTCGATCCCGGCATCGACTCGGGCCGCGACGTGCTGCGCTTCCTGATGCTCGTCCCTGCCCTCGCCCTGACCGGCAGCACGTTGACCTTGTGCGCCCTTGCCCTGCTGGGCGTGCTGCCGGGTGAGAACCTGCCGGCCAACTGGCTGGCGTGGTGGGTCGGCGATACCCTCGGCATGCTGATTGCCGCCCCGCTCGTCTGGATCCTGTGCGGCCAGCCGCGCCGGCTGTGGTGGCGGCGGCGCTGGCTGGTGGGCCTGCCGCTGCTGGTACTCACTGCCCTGTTCGTGACGATCTTCGTGAACGTGCGGCGCTGGGAGTGGAACCAGCAAATGCAGACAGTGCAGCTGAAGGCACAGCAGGCCAGCGACCTGATGCGCGCAAAGCTGTCGGAACACGAGCGCTTCCTGTTTGCCATGTCGAGCGCCATCAATGGCCACGGCCTGGCGATGAAGGCGAAGGACTTCCGGAACGTGGCGCAGGGTTATCTGACGCGTCACCCGGAAATGCTGTCGATGAGCTGGCTGCGTCCCGTCTCCGCCGACGAGCGCGAGACGTTCGAACGGTGGGGCCGCGATAACGTCGACCCGTCGTTTGCGATCCGTGTGCCGGACGATACCGGCGTCATGCGCCCCGTCGGCAAACGCGACATGCATATGGTGGCCACGTTCATCGAGCCGCGCGGCAACCGTATCTATCTTGGCCTGGACATGCTGGCCGAGCAGTCGCGCGCGGAGGCCGTACGGCTGGCACTGCAGAGCGACGAGCCCGTCTCGAGCGCGCCGCTGCAACTGATCCGCAAGGAGCTCAAGCGCGGCGTCGTTCTCCTGCAGGCGGTGCGCCCGCCCGACGGCGGCGAGCCGATCGGCATGCTGCTGATGTCGCTGCAGATGGAAAGCGATCTGCACAGCGTGCTGACGCAGGTCGCGTTCCCGCACCTGGTCGCCACGGTCGACGATCTGGCCACGGGCGACCGCCTGGCTACCGCGACGGGTGCGGGCGCTCCCCACGGCAGCGGCGCCATACACCAGACGCTGCATTTCGGCGGACGCGACTATCTGCTGACCTTGACGCCGACGGCCGAGTACGTTGCCAGCCAGCGCGGCTGGCAAAGCTGGTCCGTCCTGGCGGCCGGGCTGTTCCTGACGGGCCTGCTGGGCGGCGTGCTGTTGCTGATCAGCGGCGAACGGGCGCAGATCCAGGCCCGCGTCGAGGACAGCACGGCCCGGCTGCAGGAGCGCGAGGCCCGGCTGCAGGCCATCCTCGACAAGGCGGCCGATGCCATCCTGACCATCGACAGCACGGGCGTCCTTGTTTCCGCCAACGGCGCGGCCGGCCGGCTGTTCGGCTATGCGGCCGAACAGATGGCGGGACTGCCCTTCATGCAGCTGCTGCCGGCCACGCATGGCGAGGCACCGGCCGTGCTGCTGCGGCGCATCGCCGGCAGTGCGGGCCACGCGTACGAGGCGACCGGCTGGCGGCGCGAAGGCGTGTCGTTCCCGCTGGCCGTCTCCGTCAGCGAAGTGGAGCTGCCGGGCGAGCACCTGTTTGTCGCCATCCTGCACGACCTGACGGAGCAGCAGCGCGCGCAGGAGCGCATCCACCGGCTGGCCCACCACGATCCGCTGACGGGGCTGGACAACCGGCTGTCGCTGAACCAGCGGCTGGACGGGCTGCTGGCACGCGCCGGGCGTGCGCAGGGCGGCGCGGGCGTGATGTTCCTCGACCTCGATCACTTCAAGAAAATCAACGACACGCACGGTCACCAGACGGGCGACCAGCTGCTGATCGCCGTGGCCGGCCGCCTGCGCGAACTGCTGCGCGACGTCGACACCATCGCCCGCCTGGGCGGGGACGAGTTCATCGTGCTGACGGCGGCCGACGCGACGCCGGACGCCGTGAGCCACCTGGCCGCACGCATCGTCGAGGTGCTCGCCCTGCCCTACCAGCTGCAGGGGCTGACGGTGCACAGCGGCGCCAGCGTGGGCGTGGCAATGTACCCGTCCGACGGCACCGACAGCAGCACTCTGCTGCGCCATGCGGACACGGCGATGTACGCGGCCAAGAGCCGCGGCCGCGGCAACTTCCAGTTCTTCTCCGCCGAAATGAACGCTGCGACACACGAGCGGCTGCTGCTGGAAAATCGCCTGTGGCAAGCGCTGGAACAAAACGAGTTCGAGCTGTACCTGCAGGCCCAGGTCGACCTGCGCAGCGGCGCCATCATCGGCGCCGAGGCGCTGCTGCGCTGGCACCATCCGCAGCTGGGCATGGTCGGTCCCGACCGCTTCATTCCCATCGCGGAGGAATCCGGACTGATCCTGCCGCTGGGCGACTGGGTGCTGCAACGGGTCGTGGAATTGCTGGACCGCTGGCGCGGCCTCGGGCTCGGCCACCTGCGGCTGGCCGCCAACCTGTCGGCGCGGCAGTGCCATGGCACCAGCCTGCTGCCGCAACTGGACCGCCTGCTGGGACAGACGGGCATCGATCCGGCCCTGCTGGAACTGGAGATCACGGAGTCAGCGGCCATGCAGGACCCGGAGCGCAGCCGCGAACTGTTGCAGCAGCTGCGCGCGCGCGGCATCAAGGTGGCCATCGACGACTTCGGCACGGGCTACTCGTCGCTCAGCTACCTGAAACTGTTCGAGCCGGACCGCATCAAGATCGACCGCGGCTTCGTGAAAGATATCGAGACGGACCCGAACGACGCCGTGATCGTCACGGCCACCATCGGCCTGGCCCACGCGCTGGGGCTGGAAGTGATCGCGGAAGGCGTCGAGACGCAGGCGCAAGCGGACTTCCTGCGCAGCAAGCACTGCGACGAAGGGCAAGGCTACCTGTTCGCCCGCCCCGTCACGGTCGCGCAATTCGAGGCGCTGGCAGCCGCGTCACTGAACGAGCTGGCATAAAAAAAGAAAAACCGGGAAAGAGAGCAGAAAACCGGTGACAGGCTCCGGTTTCCGGGGGAAACCGGAGCCTGTCACCGGTTTTCTCGCCGGTTTTCTCGCCGGTTTTCTCGCCGGTTTTCTCGCCGGTTTTCTCGCCGGTTTTCTCGCCGGTTTTCTCGCCGGTTTTCTCGCCGGTTTTCTCGCCGGTTTTCTCGCCGGTTTTTTCGCCGGTTTTCTGCTCCGGTTTTCTGCTCTCTTTTCAACCGATGACGTCGGCCAGCGCCAGCACGACTTCCGGGTCGAACTGGCTGCCGCTGCGTTCGCGGATCGATTGCAGCGCTGCCGGTGGCGGCAACGCCTTGTCGTCGCCGCGTCCGTGCGTCAGCGAGTCGTACGCGTCCACCACGGAAACAATCCGTGCCGACAGCGGGATCGCCGTGCCCCGCAGCCCCTGCGGCAAGCCGCTGCCGTCGAAGTGTTCATGGTGTGCGCCGGCGATCTGCGCGCCGTAGGTCAGGTAGCTGACGCCGTCGACCATTCCCGCCGCCCGCTCCAGCACCTTCTGCCCCAGCCGCGCGTGTTCGTCTTCCGTGTGCGGCGTCCGGTCCGGCGCCGCCACCTTGCCGACATCGTGCAGGATGCTGGCTAGGCCGATCATGTCGACCAGTTGCGGCGTCAGCTCGTGCGGGTAGGCGCCCCGCTCCTTCATGCGCGCGGCAATGCCGGACGACAGCTGCCGCACCCGGCGCGCATGCTCCTGCACGTCGCCATCGCGGTAGCCCGCCAGGTCGGCCAGCGCGATGACGGTGGCTTCCTGCGCCTTGCGCAACTGGCCGAACATGTACAGGTTGTCGAACGCGGCGGCGATGCGCTCGCAGAACACTTCCAGCAGGTCGCGCTGGATCTGCGCCAGCGGCCATGGCGGCGTGACGGAAATCGCCACGTCGCGGTGCTCCTGCGTGCGGATGTACAACACGTTGGCGGGGTGATCGTACTGGCTTTTCCGCTCCGCGAACGCTTTGGCGATCGTCGCCGCCAGCGCATGATCGGCAGGCAGGTGTTCGCGCTCGGCCAGCTCGGCGTAGCCGCCCGTGGCGGCGACGACCGTCATGCCGGCCTCGAGGGTGTCGGAAGCGCTGCCCGCGTCCGCCTGCATCAGGCACAGCACCCCGTCGGCTCCAACGTCGAGAATGGCAGAAACCTGGTTCAACACGCCCGACGCGAATTCGCGCAGCGAGTGGATCTGGTACAGGTTCGTCGCGCCGGCCAGGATCTTGCCGAGGCCGACCCGGCTGCGTTCCAGCATGTTCAGGCTCTCGTACGCGCGCAGCGCCGAGATCACCGTAGTGAACAGCTTCTGCGTCGTCAGCTCCGTCTTGGCCTTGTAGTCGTTGATGTCGTATTCGACGATGACGCGCTGCTCCGGCGCCTGCCCCGGCTGGCCGGTGCGCAGCACGACACGTACGATGGCATTGTGCAACTCCTCGCGGATGCGACGCGCCAGGACGAGGCCGGCGTCATCGGTTTCCATGACCACGTCCAGCAGCACCAGGGCGATATCGGGCGTACTGGCGAGGATGTCGAAGGCTTCGCGCCCGCTGTAGGCGGAAAACAGTTCCAGCTCGCGGTCCTTGAACGTCACGTTGCGCAATGCCAGCCGGGTCACCGCATGCACGTCCTGATCATCGTCGACGATCAGCACACGCCATTGCCGCTGGTCCGGTGCGCGCGATTGCGCCGGCTCGTCTTCCTCTTCGTCAAGCAGCCAGTTATCATCGGCAGCAGTCGAATCCGTCATGCGTTCTCCTTCGGGTCCCGTATGAGCGCAGCATAAATCAGAAGCCGCGGCGGTGCCACACAAACTTGCCGTACCGAAAAACATACGGGAGTCTGGTACGCTGTCAAAAACAAACACGGGGGTACATCATGCAAGACAATCAGGATCAGCTGAACGCCGCCGTCGACGGCGCCGGCCGCGAATTCCTCGCCTTTACGCTCGGCCGCGAGGAATACGGGATCGATATTCTCAAAGTGCAGGAAATCCGCGGCTACGAAGCGGTCACGCGCATCGCCAATGCCCCGGACTTCATCAAGGGCGTCATCAACCTGCGCGGCATCATCATCCCCGTCGTCGACATGCGCATCAAGTTCCACCTGGGCGAACCCGTGTACGACCAGTTCACGGTCGTCATCATCCTCAACATCAAGGGGCGCGTGGTGGGCATGGTGGTGGACAGCGTGTCGGACGTGACGACGCTGACGCCGGACCAGATCAAGCCGGCGCCGGAGCTGGGCACGTCGTTCTCGCAGGAATTCATGCTGGGACTGGGGACGATCGGCGAACGGATGCTGATCCTGATGGATATCGACAAGCTGATGTCGAGCCCGGACATGGGCCTGAACGATCCAGCCAACCCCTGAGTGAAGGAACGCCGGTCACACCAGGCCGGCTAAAAGCACGCAGGGCCAGGCGCAAGGGCGCAGACAGTGCTTCAGCACGGCAAGCCCGCCGCAACAACGCCATGCGGGCTTTTCCTGGTCACATCAGGCCGGCTAAAAGCACGCAGGGCCAGGCGCAAGGGCGCAGACAGTGCTTCAGCACGGCAAGCCCGCCGCAACAACGCCATGCGGGCTTTTCCCGGTCACATCAGGCCGGCTAAAAGCACGCAGGGCCAGGCGCAAGGGCGCAGACAGTGCTTCAGCACGGCAAGCCCGCCGCAACAACGCCATGCGGGCTTTTCCCGGTCACACCAGGCCGGCTAAAAGCACGCAGGGCCAGGCGCAAGGGCGCAGACAGTGCTTTAGCACGGCAAGCCCGCCGCAACAACGCCGTGCAGGCTTTTAGCCGGCCTGGCGTTTTGAGCAGGGGTTTTTGCCGGCCAGATCAATGTTCTGGTAGCGGATCTCATACCGCCCCGTCGCCAGATCCTCGACGACGTATTTTTCGTGTGCCTGCACGAACACGTAGCGCACATTGGACCGGCGCTCCAGGTCGTACACCTTGATGAAGACGGGGAAAGCGTTGACGCCGTTATCCAGGGTCAGCTGCATGTCGTGCCCCTTGTTCGCCACCAGGAAGCCCGGTACGTACCCTGAGCGAGTGGGCCACGGCTCGCCATTGGGCGCGACCAGCGCGGGCGTTTCGTTTTCGCACTCGCCGCTGGCATCGGGCAGGACGATCTGCGACAGCGCCACCACCTTGACCGGCGGTGCCCCGGGCGATTCCGCTTCGGACGGATTGCTGCCGGCCGGGCCAGTGCTCCAGCCATCCTGCTCTTCGCTGTCCGCCCGCGGATACAACCGGCTCGCACCGGCCGCCGGGCCCGCGGGCGTGCCGCCCCAGGCGGACGCCAGCACGGTCGATACCTGGCGCGGCTCGGTCACCGTCATCACGCCAGCCGCCCAGCCCAGCGCCAGGCAGCCGGCAGCCGTGAGCCACCAGCGCCAGTTGCGCAGCAGCCGGACGGGCCTGCGGCGCGGCTCCGGCCCGTCGGCCCAGGCCTGCGCCGGACCGTCGACGGAACGCTGGCTGTCGTCGCGGGTGCTTTCCAGCCACTCGACTTCAAATTCTTCCTGGGCGATCCAGTCGTCGTGCTCCTTGCGCCGTTGCGGGTCCGCCAGCGTGTCGTAAGCCGTGTTGACGATCGCCATGATCCGGGCGGCCTTTTCGTCGCCAAAATTCTTGTCGGGATGGTATTTCTGGCTCAGTGCCTTGTACGCGGCACGTATGACTTCCTGCGGCGCGCCGCGCGCCACTTTCAGGTTGTCATAGTGTGTATGTATCTTTCCCATCGCCTCTACATTGTCAGCCGCGCGTCACGACGGGGTTTCGCGCCAAGTCAACCATAATAGCCGAACTCACAACATGCGTTACCGGAACGGCCTACAGCCGGTGCGCGCGGTCGGCATCCGCCAGCGCGGGCGGCAGCGCCACATCCTTGCCGACGATGAGCACCTTGAACAATTCGCCCATTTCCGCCGGCGACAGCAGCTTGTGCACGGCGTTCGCCTGCGGCAGGTAGCGTTGCGAATCGGCGGGATCGGTGCGCAGCAGCAGGTCGCCGATGCCGGCCGCCAGCAGGAACGCGGCCTGGTTCATGTACGCCAGCACGTCCGCCCCGGCATCCTGCGCCGCCAGCGCGGCCGCCGTGAAGTCGACGTGGGCCGTGATGTCCTGCAGCCCCGGCAGATAGAACGGATCGTCATGCGCGTGATGGCGGTAGTGGCACATCAGCGTGCCCGTGCTGCGGTCCGGGTGATAGAACTCGTGGCCGGGAAAGCCGTAATCGAGCAGGATCGCCGCGCCCCTGCCGCCGGCGAGCAAGGCGCCGACGCTGCCCATGAAGCCGCAGGCGGTGCCGTGCAGCTCCGTCACGTAGCCTTCCGGCAGCTCGTTCGCATCCGGGATCTGGCGCGCCAGCTGCTCGCCCTGCGCCGTTGTCAACGCGGTCGGCACGTGCGCGAAGCGGCCGTCCGCAATCGTCACGTCCAGCGCGCGCCAGCCGTCGGCCGTTTTCGTGACAAGGTCCACCGGCATCGCGTCGAGCACTTCGTTGCCGACGATGACGCCGTCGAACCGCTCGGGAAAGCCGTCCAGCCACGTCACCTGCGGGAAGTCGCGCAGCGCCTCCTGCTGGCGCGCGCGCAGTTCGCCGGACAATTCCACGATCGCATAGCTCTCGACGGCAATGCCCAGCGCGGCCAGTTCCGTCAGGATGTCGCGCGCCAGCTTGCCCGTGCCGGCGCCGAATTCCAGGATGCGTGGGGCGCTTTGGGCGATAATGGCGGCCGCGACATGGGCCACGGCTGCGCCGAACAGCGGCGACATCTCCGGCGCGGTTGTAAAATCGCCATCCTTGCCGAGCTTGGCGGCACCGCCGCTGTAATAGCCGAGGTCCGGCGCATACAGCGCCTGTTCCATGAAGCTGGCGAACGAAATGGCGCCCTCGTGCTGGGCGATGTCGGCGGCGATGCGGTGCTGCAGAGCGTGCGACGCGGCCAGCGCATCGGCGGAAGGTGCGGGAAGTGACATTCCAGCATTGTAGCGAATCGCCGGGCCGGGCAACAATGAACCTAGTGGAGCGATGATGACTACCAACCCGACCGCCCCGGTCGTACTCGTGACAGGCGCCGGCCGCCGCATCGGCCGGGCCATCGCGCTGGGCATGGCGGCCGCCGGCTGGGACGTGGCCGTGCATTACCGCGCCTCGCGCGACGAAGCGCTGGACGTCGTCGGCGCGATCCAGGCGCTGGGCCGGCGCGCCGTGGCGCTGCATGCCGACCTGGCCGACGAAGCCGCCGTCAAAGCTCTGGTGCCTGCTGCCGCCGCGGCGCTGGGCCGCGTGAGCTGCGTCGTCAACAACGCCTCGCGATTCGATTACGACAGCGCGGCGGACTTCTCGCTGGCGCAGCTGGACGCGCACATGCATGCCAATCTCGGTGCGCCGCTGCTGCTGGCGCAGTCGCTGCACAGCCACACGCCGGCGGGCGGACAGGCCGTTGTCGTCAACCTGCTGGACCAGAAGCTGTACAATCTCAATCCCGATTTTTTGTCGTACACCCTGTCGAAAGCGGCGCTGCACACGGCCACGACGATGCTGGCCCAGGCGCTTGCGCCGACGCTGCGCGTGGTTGGCGTGGCGCCGGGGATCACCATGGTGTCCGGCGACCAGAGCGAAGCGGGCTTCGCCAAGGCGCACACGCAAACGCCGCTGGGCCGCTCCAGCACACCGGAGGACGTCGTCGCCGCCGTGCTGTATGCGGCCACCGCCCGCGCCGTGACGGGAACGACCCTGCTGGTCGACGGCGGCCAGCACCTGATGCCCCTGCCGCGCGACGTGATGTTCATCGCACAATAAGTACTCGATTCTTTGAAGGTTTAAAACCATGCTGTCCGCCCTCACCCATCCCCGCCTGCAGGACTGCCGCCGGCTGTTCCTGCGTAATTACGAAGTGCAGATCAATATCGGCGTGCACGATTTCGAGAAGAAGGGCGAACAGCGCGTCCTGATCAACGTCGACCTGTACATCCCGCTGGCTGTCTCGACGCCGAAGGCCGACGAACTGCACGAAGTCGTCGACTATGACTTCATGCGCGAAACGATCGCCCGCCGCATGGCCCAAGGCCACGTGCATCTGCAGGAAACGCTGTGCGACGATGTCGTGCAGGCCATGCTGGCGCACCCGCGCGTGCGCGCCGTGCGCGTGTCGACGATGAAGCCGGACGTGTATCCGGATTGCGAAGGCGTGGGCGTCGAAGTCTTCCGCATCAAGGACGACGTATGAACGCCGTGATCGATACGCCAGTGAGCGAGAAGGCCGCCGAGAAGGTCGCCTACGAAAACAACAAGCTGCACAAGCGCCTGTGCCGCCTCGTCGGCCAGGCCATCGGCGACTTCAACATGATCGAGGACGGCGACAAGGTCATGGTCTGCCTGTCCGGCGGCAAGGACAGCTACGCCCTGCTTGACATCCTGATGACGCTGCGCGAACGCGCGCCGATCCACTTCGACATCGTCGCCGTCAACCTGGACCAGAAGCAGCCGAACTTCCCGGCCGATATCCTGCCCGCCTACCTGACGGAGCTGGGCGTGGCGTTCCACATCGAGAACCAGGATACCTACAGCATCGTCAAGCGCCTGATCCCCGAAGGGAAGACCACGTGCTCGCTGTGCTCGCGCCTGCGCCGCGGCATCCTGTATCGCGTGGCGGATGAATTGGGCGCGAACAAGATCGCGCTGGGCCACCACCGCGACGACATCCTCGAGACCTTCTTCCTGAATATGTTCTTCGGCGGGAAGCTCAAGGGCATGCCGGCCAAGCTGGTATCGGACGACGGCAAGCACATGGTGATCCGCCCGCTGGCCTACGTGAAGGAAGAAGACACCACGCGCTACGCGGAAGTGAAAAACTTCCCGATCATCCCGTGCGACCTGTGCGGCTCGCAGGAAAACCTGCAGCGCAAGCAGATCAAGGCGATGCTGCGCGACTGGGAAAAGAAGCACCCGGGCCGCGTGGAAAGCGTGTTCTCGTCGCTGTCCACCGTGATTCCGTCGCACCTGATGGACCGCAACCTGTTCGGCTTCACGGACCTGAAAACGGATGGCGTGGCCAATCCGCTGGGCGATATCGCGTTTGACGAGGAGCCGTGTTCGACGCCGGCCGCTGGCGTGATTCCGTTGCAGGCGCAGTAAAGGCAGGGCTTTCAGGGGGCCACACGGCCCCGTGAAAGGTACCTGCCCCAAATCTATCAGTACACCCGCGCCGTGCGGTACACAGGATACAGGTTGAACCGCTCATCCCACGATGCATGGCGCTTGGCGAAGAACTCCAGGCGCGCGCGCGGATTCTTTGCAAAGGCCGGATCGCTCTCCAGCTTCGCCTTGAACGCGGCCGCAACTTGCGGGTCCTGCAGCTGCTCGCGCGCCACTTCCTCGGCGACGTATTCCTCCATGTACTCCTTGCGCTCGAACGACACGTTGAACATGCCCCACGCGGCCAGCGAGTCGGCGCCCTGCGGTTCCAGCATCGTCATCACGAGGCGGGCCTTCGGCTGTGCGATCGGCACGAACAGCGCGCCGGCGCCGATGTCGCGCGCTTCCCGCTGCCAGCTGCCGTCCAGTGCCATCGTCTGGTGGCCTTCGACCGAATTGGGAGACAGCTTCGTGCTCTCGGCGCGGAACGCCTCGACGTCCACCTTGCCCGGCGCAGCGGCCAGCACCTTGAACGTCACGCCGTGCTGCTTCAGCTTTGGCGCCACCAGCGATGCCTGCGCGGCGGGGACGATGTAGCCGCCGGCCGGCGCCGTGATCACGCGGTCAGGCACGATCTCCTCGCGCAGCGGCACGGTCCACTTCTGCGGCTTTGTTTCGTCGTATTTCGTCCAGACGCCGCCGGACACATCGGACGGCGTGCGCGTGTATTCGTAGCCGGCGAAGTCGATCATTTCGGTCTTGTCCGTCGTGCGGTAGCTGAGCGGGAATTCACGTCCCGCCAGCGCTGCCGAACGGGCGTCCGCCGCCAGCGCCTCCTTGCGCCATTCGGTGCCGTGCCGCGCCACCTGGTCCATCAGCGAGACGATCGTGTTGTACGTGATTTTCACACGCGTCGGATAGTCCTTCCACGAGTGCGTTTCGACCAGCATGGCGAAGCGGTTGCGCAGCTGGAAGTAACCTGTCGAGAAGCGCGCCGTCGACATCTCGTCGACAAAGCCGGACTGCGGTTCGTCCGTTTTCGCGAACGAGATATAAAAGTGCTTGGGATCGGAGCCCCCCTTGCGCAGGTCGGCCATGACGTTGTCGCGCAGCGCCGTGCCGGCCGTCTTGAGAGCCTCGTCGCCGCCGTGCACCGGCTCGACCTGGATCGACACGTCCGGCTGGAACTTGGCGCCGTCCGTCACGTGCAGGTCGATGTACGCCAGCGGGTCCCAGCTGTTCACCAGCGCCAGCATCGCCTGCATCTCCGGCGCATCTGCCTTGACGTAGTCGCGATTGAGGTTGTAGTTCTGCGCCGTCACGCGCCAGCCCATCTCCACCGGGCCGCGCTGGTTCGGGCGGTTCCATTTGCCGAAGCGCTCATGGCCATCGACGTTGAACACGGGGACGAACAGCAGCACCTGTTTATCCAGCGTGCCGCTGGCCGCCTTGCCGTCGAGCGCGTGGCGCAGCGCCAGGAAGCCGGCATCCTTGCCATCGATTTCGCCGGCGTGGATGCCGCCCTGCACCAGCAGTACCGGCAGGTTCTTTTTCCTCGCCGCCGCGGCGGTCAGGGCGCCCGTCTTCGACACGGCCAGCGCCAGCATCGGCCGCCCTTCCGGCGTGCGGCCGAACTCGAAGCACCGCACCGACTTCGGATAGGCCTTCTGGAATCCGTCGCACAGCTTGATCACTTCATCGTAACGGCCCGTGGCCTCGAACCCGGATCGTTCCGCCACGGTGGTGAGATCGGTTGCGGCATGGCTCAAGGGGAATGCGGCGAGCAGGGACAGCGACAGGACTGACGGCAAGGCGGTACGAATCATTCACGGCTCCGGTACGGTGGATGGAAAAGCGGGACGGGCGCCTGTGCGCACCCGTCCCGCCGGAGCATTATAGTATCGATCAGGACCCTGTCGGGAGCCTCCGCGGCTACGAACCGAAGTGGTAATTCAGCTCGACCCAGCCGATGCGGCCCAGTGGGCTGTAGTTGCCGATCGGGTAGTACGGCCAGCCGCCGGAACGATCTTCCTTTACCTTGTTGAACAGGTTATTGACGATCAGGGACAAGGTCAGGCGATCGCTGAAGCGGTACACGGCGCTGGCGTTGACGAGCGTCGTCGGCGTGATGTAGCCGGTCTGCTCCGAGTTCGGGATCTTGCCGTAACGGGTCGCGAACAACGTGGCCGAGATGGGGCCCCGGTCCCAGTTGACGCTTGTCGACAGCTTGTCCGGCCAGTCGCTGCTGTCCAGGGCGTGCAGGCGGTCCTGCACCTCGTCGCCTTCGAACTGCTGCGAGCGGCGCGTGATCGTTTTCGTGTAGTTGCCGCGCACCGTGAACGTGCCGTAGTCGCTCGTGCGCAGCGCATATTTCGCGCTGACGTCGAAGCCGCTGACGCTTTCCTTGGCCGCGTTGATCGGATTGACGCGGATCTCCTTGATCTCGCCAGGGCGGTTCGGCGAGTTGTCGGCGTAGCGCGTGATGCGGCTGACGGTATCGACGCACAGCGACGAGGCACTATCCAGTCCGCCCAGGCGGCAGGCCGCTTCGTCGCGCAGCAGCTTGTCCGCATCGAGGTTCACGACCAGGTCGTCGATCTTGATGTTCCAGTAGTCCAGCGACACGTCGAACGCGCTGCTGGGCGACCAGACGATGCCCGCGCCGTACGACTTGCCCTGCTCCGGCTTCAGGTCGCGGCTGCCGTACTGCACGTAGTCGGCGCCGGGCGACGCGTCGGCATATTCGCACGAGGCCAGCGGCTCGCCTGCGACTGCGCAGCGGTAATAGTCCGTGGTGGACGAGTAGTAGCCCGTGCCGCGCGCCTTGTAGATGTAGTTCATGTCAGGCGCGCGGAAGCTGGTGGCGTAGTTCGCGCGCAGCAGCAGGTCCTTGCGCGGCCGGAATTCGAGACCGGCGTTGTACGTGAACTTGCCGTTGCGGCGCTCGGCGAACTCATAGCGGTCATAGCGGCCGGCCAGCGTGCCGGTCAGCGTGGACAGCAGCGGGATGTTCAGTTCGGCGCCGGCCGCGTAGCGGGTGCGCGTTCCCGCCGTGACGAAGCTGCCCGGCACCAGGTTGAAGTAGCCTTCGTTGATACGCGGGTCTGGTGCGTTGGTGAAGCCCTGGCGGCCCGCCTCCAGCACGGCCGCCAGCTGCAGCGGACCGGCCGGCAGGTCGAGCAGTTTGCCGTTGACGCTGGCCGAAAGGGTGTGCGTCCACGATTCGTCGTCGCTGTCGGCCTGGCCCGTGATCGAGTCGAATTCGGCCGGTGTCAGGCGCCGCGTCAGGCGCGCCGGATCGGGCGCGTAGATGGCGACGCCGTCCGCATCCGTGCCCAGGCGCGGACCGAGGAAGAAGCTGTCGATATTGGCCAGCGCACGCGGCACGTGGTTTTCGCTCTTGTAAGCGGAGGCGCTGTAGCCGGCCTCGTACTTCCAGCCCGTCTGGCCGATATTGCCGCGCACGCCCAGGGATGCGGCCAGCGCGCGGTCTTCCCACGTGCGGTCGTAGCGCTGCACGCTGCCCGTTTCCTGCGGCGAGATATAGCGTCGCCACTCCTCGTAGGCACCCGTGTTCTGGTTCAGGAAGTAGCTGTTGCCGATCGAGTCCGCGGTCCACGACGGGCCGCGCGTATTGCTGGCGGTGTCGTTGCGGCCCAGCAGAACGTCGGCAAACAGTACGGCCTCGCCCAGGTCATAGGTGGCACTGGCGAAGGCGTTCTTGCTGCGGTTCTCCGTCTGCAGCGTCCAGTGCGTATTGGCGGCCTTGCGGCTGGCGCAGTAGGCCCCTGCCTTGGCCGTATAACTGAAGACGCTGTTGTCGAACATGTCGGCGAAGTCGTTGCAGGCATTGCCCAGGCTGACGTACTTGCCCGTGTCGAGATTGCGGCGCGACAGGATGTTCGTGGGCGTGCCATCGCGTTCGGCCATGAAGTCGCGCTGCAAGGTCGACAGCCGGTCCCGTTCCGACAGTTCCAGGCTGAACACCGTCGTCAGCTTGCCGAACGTCTGGCCGCCCGTGAATTGCACGCGCCGGTCGCCGCCGCCCCCGCGCGACGACGTGCCGCCCTTGACGTTGACGTCGAAGCCCTCGGCCTTGGTCTTCAGGATGATGTTGATGACGCCCGCGATGGCGTCCGATCCGTAGATCGCGGAAGCGCCGCCGGACAGGATCTCGATGCGCTCGACGATGCTGGACGGGATATTGGCCAGGTTGGTGAAGTTGACCGTGCCTTCGTAGGCGGTCGGGAAGTCGGCCAGTCGGCGGCCGTTCAGCAGGATCAGCGTGTGGTTCGGACCCAGCCCGCGCAGGCTGATCGTGTTGGCCGATGGCGTAAACGTGTTGCCGTAATCGGCGCCCTGCACGAAGCCGCTGTTCTGCGCCTGGTTGTTCAACGCGTCGAAAACGTTCTTGTAGCCCTGGCGCGTGATGTCCTCACCCTTGAGAATCGTGACGGCCGATGGCCCTTCCAGGGTGGCACGGGCAATGCGCGAGCCCGTGACGATGACGGCCGTGGGCGCGGCACCGGCTGCCGGTGCTTCGGCGGCCTGCGTGGACTGGGCGTGTGCCAGCAGCGGCATAAATTGGGCGCATTGAGCGCCGATGAGCGCGGCAAGCAGTTTTTTCTTCTTCATATTGGCTGGGTTCTCCCTGGATTTCTGTGGTGTCCTGGTGGGATGCGAACCATACCAAACGCCCCCCACAGTTGGAACGAATGGTTTTGCGCTAGCTTATGCGCTTTGCCATTTTGCCATTTTGCTATCGCCAACGTGACAAAAAAAACCGGGGCAAGCCATGATGTGACGCACTGGCGTCACATCATGGCTTGCCCCGGCCTTGCTTCAAAGTTCTTGCTTACCGGCCTTGCTTGTCGGTCCTTGTTGCCGGTCCTGCTGCCTCAGGCCGCGTGCGATGCCGGTGCCGGCGTGTGATACGCCGCCAGCAAAGCCGCCTCCTTCTGCTTCGCCGCCTTCAGGTGGCGCTCCTTGACGTGGCCATAACCGCGGATGTCTTCCGGGATGCGGGCGATCGCCACGGCTGTGGCGAGGTTCTCGCTTGTGAGCTTCGGCAGCAGCGCCGCTACCGTGTCACGGTACTGCCTGACCAGCGCGCGTTCCGTCTTGCGCTCGGCCGTGTAGCCGAAGATGTCCAGCGGACCGCCGCGCAGGCCCTTGAGCTTCGCCAGCAGCTTGAACGCCTGCAGCATCCATGGGCCGAACTCCTGCTTGACCAGATGGCCGTCCTTGTCGTGCTTCGCCAGCAGCGGAGGCGCCAGGTGGAACTTCACCTTGTAGTCGCCTTCGAACATGCCTTCGATCTTCTGGCGGAACGCGGGGTCGGTGTGCAGGCGGGCTACTTCGTATTCATCCTTGTATGCCATCAGCTTGTACAGGTAGCGGGCGACGGCTTCCGTCAGTTTCAGCCCCTTCGGGTTGAGTCGGCTCTCGGCCGCGCGTACCGTATCGACGAACTCCCGGTACTGGCTGGCGTACGCCGCGTTCTGGTAGGCCGTCAGCAGTTCGATGCGGCGGCCGACGATCTCGTCAAGCGTCTGCGTGCGCTTGAATTCGATGACCTGCGCCGGCGCCGTCATCCTCGTCACGGCGCCCAGGTCCACCGCCGCGTAACGGCCCCAGTTGAAGGCGGCCTTGTTGAAGCCGACCGAAACGCCATTGAGTTCGATCGCCTTCATCAGCGCGCCTTCCGACAGCGGCACGTGGCCCTTCTGGAACGAATAGCCCAGCATGAACATATTGGTCGCGATGGAGTCGCCCATCAGCGCCGTGGCGATGCGTCCGGCGTCGACAAAGTCCACGCGCTCGGCGCCGCAGGCCTTGACGATTTCGCGCTGCGACGAGTCGCCCGGGAACTGCCAGTCCGGATTCTTCACGAATGCGGCAGTCGTGGCGCCGGTCGAATTGATCGCCGCCCACGTGCGGCCCTCGCCCATGCGCGACAACGCGTCGCGGCTGGCCGTGACGATCTGGTCGCAGCCGATGACAAGATCCGCGCTGCCAGTGCCGACGCGCGTCGAGTGCAGGTCCGACTGCCGGTCGGCCAGGCGTACGTGCGACATCACCGGGCCGCCTTTTTGCGCCAGCCCGCTCATGTCCAGCACCACGGCGCCCTTGCCTTCCACGTGCGCCGCCATCGCCAGGATCTGGCCGACGGTGACGACACCGGTGCCGCCGATGCCCGTGACGAGGATGCCGTACGGCGTGGCCGTCGACGGCAGCACGGGCGCCGGCAGCGCAGGCACGTCGCCCGTCCCTGCCGCGGCCTTCTTCGGCTTTTTCAGCTGCCCGCCCTCGACGGTGACGAAGCTGGGGCAGAAGCCGGACACGCAGGAATAATCCTTGTTGCAGCTGGACTGGTTGATCTGGCGTTTTCGCCCCAGTTCCGTTTCCAGCGGTTCCACGGACAGGCAGTTCGACTGCACCGAGCAGTCACCGCAACCTTCGCAGACGGCTTCGTTGATGACGGCACGCTTGGCCGGATCGGGGAATTCGTTGCGCTTCCTGCGGCGGCGTTTCTCGGACGCGCAGGTCTGGTCGTAGATCATGGCCGACACGCCGGGTTTGTCGCGCAGTTCCTTCTGCACGTCCATCAGCTCCGAGCGGTGGCGCACCGTGACGCCGGGCGCCCACGCGTAATCGTCGGGATACTTGTCCGGATCGTCGGTGACGACGATGATCGGCGTGACGCCTTCGGCGGCGATCTGGCGCGAGATCATGCCCGGGTCCAGCGGACCGTCGACGACCTGGCCGCCCGTCATCGCGACGGCGTCGTTGTACAGGATCTTGTAGGTGATGTTGACCTTGGCGGCGACGGCCGCGCGGATGGCAAGGATCCCGGAGTGGAAGTAAGTGCCGTCGCCCAGATTCGTGAAGACATGCTTTTCGTTCGTGAACGGCGCCTGGCCCACCCACGTGACGCCTTCGGCGCCCATGTGCGTAAACGTCGACGTCTCGCGGTCCATCCACAGCACCATGTAGTGGCAGCCGATGCCGGCCAGCGCGCGCGAACCTTCCGGCACCTTGGTCGACGTGTTGTGCGGACAGCCGGAGCAGAAGAACGGCGTGCGGTCCGTCTCCGGATTCGGCTTGACCGGCACGGATTTCAATACGAGCTCTTTCGCTTCCAGGAAGGCGATGCGCTCCTGCACCCGGGCCGCAACGGGGTGGCCGGCGCAGTAGTGCGAGATGCGGCTGGCGATCGCGCGGGCGATCTGCGCGGGATTGAGTTCATAGGTGGCCGGCAGCAGCCAGTCGCCATGGCCGGAGCGGTGCTTGTTCGACCATTCGCCGGTGTCGTCGAACTTGCCGACGACGCGGGGCCGTTCGCCGTCGGGCAGGTTATACAACTCCTCCTTCAGCGCGTATTCGAGGATCTGCCGCTTTTCCTCGACGACGATGATCTCGTCCAGGCCGCGCGCGAATTCGTGCACGCCGTCCGCTTCCAGCGGCCACGTCATGCCGATCTTGTACAGGCGGATGCCAATGTCGGCGGCGGCCTGCTCGTCGATGCCCAGGTCGGCCAGCGCCTGGCGCGTGTCCAGGTACGATTTGCCGGCCGTGATGATGCCGATCTTCGGCTTCGGGCTGTCCCAGATGATGCGATTGAGCTTGTTGGCGCGCGCATAGGCCAGCGCGGCGTACCACTTGTAGCTGTTCATCCGCACTTCCTGATCCAGCACGGCATCGGGCCAGCGGATATTCAGGCCGCCGGGCGGCAGCTCGAAGTCGTCCGGCATGGCGATCTGCACGCGGTCGGGATCGAAGTCGACGACGGCGCCCGACTCGATGATGTCGGTCACGCACTTCATCGCCACCCACAGCCCCGTGTAGCGGCTCATCGCCCAGCCGTGCAGGCCGTAGTCGATGTACTCCTGCACGGACGACGGGTACAGCACGGGGATGCCGCACGCGGCCAGGATGTGATCCGACTGGTGCGCGGTGGAGGACGATTTCGCGGCGTGGTCGTCGCCGGCCAGCACCAGCACGCCGCCGTGTCTGGCCGAGCCGGCGTTGTTGCCGT
This sequence comes from Pseudoduganella plicata, assembly GCF_004421005.1. Taxonomy (NCBI): domain Bacteria; kingdom Pseudomonadati; phylum Pseudomonadota; class Betaproteobacteria; order Burkholderiales; family Oxalobacteraceae; genus Pseudoduganella; species Pseudoduganella plicata. The sequence goes on along the minus strand of NZ_CP038026.1, from coordinate 4,119,667 downwards.
GTTTGAAGACGTCGCCGCAGCGGTCCACGCCGGGGCCTTTGCCGTACCACATGGAAAAGACGCCGTCGTACTTCGCGTCCTGGAACAGGTTTGTTTGCTGGGTGCCCCAGACGGCGGTGGCCGCGAGGTCTTCGTTCATTCCGGGGTGGAATTTGACGTGGTGCGCTTCCAGGTGCTTTTGCGCCTTGATCGCCGTCATGTCGATGCTTGTCACGGGCGAGCCGCGGTAGCCGGTGATGTAGCCGGCCGTGTTCAGGCCGGCCTTGACGTCACGCTCGCGCTGCATCATCGGCAGGCGGATCAGCGCCTGTGTGCCGGTCATGAAGGCGCGGCCGCGTTCGAGCGTCCACTTGTCGTCGAGCGTAATGTCGGATTGATGCTCCGGCGTGCCTAGCTCCGTACCCTTTTGAGGTGCGTTCATGGGTTTTGTCTCCAATATTCTTTCTAAGTGCCAAAGCCGGCGCCCCTTCTGACGAGGGGCTGCCGGCTTGTCTTTACTGCTGTGTAAAACAGAGACAGTCCCCCTGCGGGGACAGTCCCTTGCGCATCTTACGCCTCGGACCTGGCTGGGTCTTCCAGCACGCCGCGCCTGATCTGGTCGAGTTCAATCGACTCGAACAGCGCGCGGAAATTGCCTTCGCCGAAGCCCTGGTCGCCCTTGCGCTGGATGATCTCGAAGAAGATCGGTCCGATCACGTTCTGCGTGAAGATCTGCAGCAGCAGTTCGCGGCCACTTTCGCTGTTAGCCTGGCCATCGATCAGGATGCGCAGGCGGCGCAGCTCGTCCAGGTTCTCGCCATGGCTCGGCAGGCGGCGGTTGACCAGTTCGTAGTACGTCTCGATGGTATCCTGGAACGCGATGCCCTTGTCGCGCATGCCCTGGATCGAGCCGTAGATATTGTCCGTGCCCAGCGCGATGTGCTGGATGCCTTCGCCGTGGTATTCGTTCAGGTACTCGGCGATCTGCGATTTGTCGTCCGACGATTCGTTGATCGGGATGCGGATCTTGCCGCACGGGGACGTCATCGCCTTCGATTTCAGGCCCGTCAGCTTGCCTTCGATGTCGAAGTAGCGCACTTCGCGGAAGTTGAACAGGCGCTCGTAGAAGCCGGCCCACTCGCCCATGCGGCCGCGGTAGACGTTGTGCGTCAGGTGGTCGATGTACGTCAGGCCGTTGCCCACCGGGTTCGGATCGACGCCTGGGATCGCAACGAAGTCGGCATCGTAGATGCTGATGTCGCCGATGCTGCCCGGCGTCACGCCCTTGTCGGCGTTCTTGCCGCGCCAGCGGTCGACGAGGTATAGCAGCGAATCGCCCACGCCCTTGATGGCGGGGATGTTCAGCTCCATCGGGCCGGTCTTGTTGTCGAAGCCCCACGCGCCCATCTCCAGCGCCTTGTTGTAGACGTAGGCCGCATCGTCGACGCGGATCGCAATGGCGCACACGGACGGGCCGTGCTGGCGGGCGAAGCGCTGCGCGAACGAATCCTGCTCGGCATTGATGATGAAGTTGATCTCGCCCTGGCGGTACAGGGTGACGTCCTTGGTGCGGTGGCGGGCGATGGCGGTGAACCCCATGTTCTCGAACAGCGCGCCGAGTGCCTTCGGATCGGGCGCGGCGAACTCGACGAACTCGAAACCATCGGTTCCCATCGGGTTGTCCCAGGGCGTGAATTGCATGCTTGTCTCCTTATCAGAATAGCGCCCAGTATAGACCCCGTTTGAAAGAATTAAATTGCAAACAATTCCCAAGGACACCGCTTTTGAGCAATAATATTGCGATATTCATCCCCTAACGAGGAATTCATGACCAAGATCGCGCTCGACAAGACCGACCGCAAAATTCTCGGCATTCTGCAGGCCGACGGCCGCCTGTCCAACCAGGACGTGGCGGAGCAGGTCAGCCTGTCGCCGTCGCCCTGCCTGCGCCGCATCAAGCGGCTGGAGGAGGAAGGCGTCATCCGCCAGTACGTGGCCCTGCTGGACCCGGACAAGATCGGCCTGGGCCTCCTGGCCTATGTAAACGTGCGTCTGGAAAAGCATAGCGACGCCGCAGCGCACAGCAACGCCCGCGCGCTGGGCGCCCTGCCCGGCACGGCGTCGCCGCGCGAGGACTTCGCCGTGGCCGTCGAGCAGTGGCCGGAAGTGGTGGCCTGCTATGCGATGACGGGGGAGATGGATTACCTGCTGCGCGTGCACGTCGAGGACATGGACCACTTCTCGCGTTTCATGATGGCGACGTTGCTGCGCCACCCGGCGGTGCTGGATGTAAAGTCCAGCTTCGCACTGCAGCGCATCAAGGATACGACGGCATTGCCACTGGTGTGATACGGGCCTGCGTCAGTGCCGCGTGGTACCGGCGCAGGCATCCATCAGGAAGTCGGCGAAGTAGCGCGTCATCGGCATGCCGGTCAGCGGTTCGAGAAACAGGAACTGCCCCTGCGGATTCACTTCGAGCCAGACGAATTCGCCGTTCGCGTCCTGCTTCAGATCGACGATCCCCATCTTCAACTCCAGCGCATCGAGCACGCGGCGCACCTGCGCATGCAGCGCCTGCGGCACTTCCCACGCGCTGACGGGCACCGACAGGTCGGCGCGCCAGTCCAGCGCTTCGGAGTCGATCGCGGCTGCCCAGGAGCGGTCGCCGAAACAGTTCAGCCGGATGTGCCGGCAGCCCGGAATATATTCCTGGTAGACGGCGGGACAAGCCGCGTACGACGCCTCGTCGATGGCCTCGGGATCGTCCAGGAAGCGCGTGAACAGCATCGGTTCGGCGACGCCGACGACGGCCTTCACGATGACCCGTCCGGCCGCTTCGCGATACAGGTCCAGTACGTCCTGCCGGCGTTGCGTGACGACGGTGCGCGGCACACGAAAGCCCATCTTGCTCGCGACGGACAACTGCAGGAACTTGTCGGCGGCGCGCAGCGTGGCGGCCGGCGACGAGACCCACTGGCCGTCGAAATCCGCCGAAAACATGCCCATCAACGTGCCGCGGCATTCGACATCGATCAGCGCATGGTGGCTGGGCGGCGCCGTGGCATCGCGCTGCTGGGCCGGTTGCGGACGGCGCCACCAGATCGCCCCGACATCGGCCACGTCGATGGGCATGCCATCGCGGCAGCGCAGGCTCACTTGCGCACGCCCGGAGGAAAACCGCCAAGAGATGCCGGGCGAATTGGCGATCCGGTCAGTTTCAAACAATGCGCAAGCCTGGCCGCGCGAGTGGAGTTCGCGCTGGACCATCAGCGCATGCAAGTCGTCCTTGCCGGTAACGATTAATATCATGTCGGTGCAGCCCCTGGAGTGCGTAGCACCGTGGTGCTACGCGGTGAAGAAAATGCTGATGCCGCCGCGTTATGCCATCACGCCACAGTCATCGGCGCAGCCGGCGCTGCACGTCGTGGCCGCGCGCAAGCCTTGCGGTGCCGCGATCGACACGCCGGTCAGCGCGCGCGCGTTTTCTTCCCATTGACGCAGCTCTTCAGGCCCGCGCACTTCGATATAGCCCTCCGGCTGCATCATCAGCACGACTGGTTTTGCGTCGGTTTTCATGCGTTCGCGATCGAATTTTTCGCCTAGTTTCATGACATCTCCATTTGGTTTGATCAGGTGCGGTACGGCGTACCGCTTCTTGTCCTGCAACGTCATGGTGCGCCTGGGCGGCGCCGGTGTCTGTCGGAGAGATGTCGGACTGTTGTCGCGCTGTTGTCCAGGCTGTCAGCCAACTGTCGCCAGCTGTAACGCGACAGTTTCAAGTCACTTCCTGGGTGCGCGGCCGGGGAGTTTGTCCAGCAGCTTGGTGGCGCGCCGCACGTTGGCCTTCAGCGCATAGTCCAGCGTGGCCAGCTGCTCCTGCATCGCTTCCTGCAGCACGCTGGCAGGGTTGGCGGGGCCGATCTTGAGGTAGGCATCCGCCTCGCCGTAGTCGCGGTGGATCTCCATCCCCGCCTTTTTTGCAATGTGCATCATCGTCTGGTTCGACGACAGGCAGTGCATGTACAGCGTGTCCACATCGTGGTTGCGGCAGACGATGGCGGCGCGTTCGAACAGCTTCGAGCCGATGCCCATGCCGCGCGCCGACTTCAGCACCGAGACGCCGAACTCCGCGACGCGGTCCTTTTCCGTCACGCCGTCGCTGGACGGTTGCCGCGGCGAGAACGCCAGGTGGCCGACAGCAGCCAGCCGGAACGCGCGGTTGTAGACGCCGAACACCATGTCGCGCCCAAAGTCGATGCCGTTGACGTACTTGGCGATCTGCTCGTCGCCCATGAAGGAACCGAAGCGCAGGATGCGGTCGGGCCGCTCCAGCGACAGGAAGTGCCGCAGCATGCGGCGCCGGTCACGCTCGCCGAGCGCCTTGACCGGCACGGTCTCGCGCCCGCCCTTGTTGAACCAGCGCTGGAGCGGATTGCGGAACAGATTCAGGCTGGTCATGCCGGGCTTTCCGCTGCGAGGTCGTTGTCATCCGGTTCGTCGCCACGCTGCAGCGCTTCGCGCACGGCGCGTACGCGGGCACGCCTGATCATGTCCGGAATGCGGGCAGGGGTTTGCGTCAGCCCTTGCGCGATGGCACCCGCATCGACGGCCCGCGCGGCCGCCAGCGCCCCTTCCAGATACGCACGTTGCGGGAACGGACGGTCATGGAAGCTGGCCGATGGTCCCGTGCGGCCGCGCGCATCGCATTCGGCCGCCAGCAGCAGCTGCGTAAAGCGGGCCGGCTTGCGGAACGCGTCGCACCGTTCAAACAAGGCGACGATCGTGCTGCAGCGCAGTTCCTGTGCCCGCGCGACGTTGCCGTGTTCGCGCGCTGTCAGCACGGCCAGGTCGCGGCAGTCGCCCGGCACTTTCAGGCGTGCGCAGACGTCCTTCACGAGCCGGGCGCCCATGCCTTCGTGGCCGTGATGGGACGGCCATTTATCGGCCGGCGTGATGCCCTTGCCCAGGTCGTGCAGCAGCCCGGCGAAGCGCACCGGCAGCTCGTAGCCCTGCGCGGCGGCGTAATCGACCACCTGCTCCATATGGGTGCCGGTATCGATCTCGGGATGCCATTTTTCCGGCTGCGGCACGCCCCACAGCGCATCCAGCTCGGGCACGATGCGCGCCAGCGCACCGCAGCCGCGCAAGACCTGCAGCATGCGCGATGGCCGCGCTTCCATCAGGCCGCGCGCCAGCTCCTGCCAGACGCGCTCCGGCACCAGCGCGTCCACCTCGCCCGCCTCGACCATCCGGCACATCAGCGCATTCGTCTCCGGCGCCACAGTGAAATCCGTGAAGCGGGCGGCAAAGCGGGCCAGCCGCAGGATGCGCACCGGATCCTCCTCGAACGCCGCCGACACGTGGCGGAACACTTTTTCGCCGATATCGCGCTGGCCGTCGAACGGGTCGGTCAGCGTGCCATCTTCCGCGCGCGCCATGGCGTTGATCGTCAAGTCGCGCCGGACCAGGTCCTCTTCCAGCGAGACGTCCGGCGACGTGTGGAACACAAAGCCCTTGTAGCCGGGCGCCGTCTTGCGCTCCGTGCGCGCCAGCGCGTATTCCTCCTGCGTTTGCGGATGCAGGAACACGGGGAAATCCTTGCCGACGGGCCGGAAGCCCTGGCGCACCATCTCGTCGGGCGTTGCGCCCACGACGACGTGGTCGCGGTCCTTGACGGGCAGTCCCAGCAGCTCGTCCCTGACGGCACCGCCCACGATGTATGTCTTCATTGTCCGATCAATCAGGCATCTCGTCTTCGTGCTTGCCGGCCACTTCGGTTTCGGCCAGTGCCTCGTCGATCCAGCGCGCGACGGCCGGGTGATTGCGCACGCGCTCGCAGTACGCCGACAATGCCGGCGGCAGCACCACGCCATACGTGTGGAAGCGCATCACGACGGGCGCATAGAACGCGTCCGCAATGGAAAACTCGCCGAACAGGAAGCCGTTGTGGCCGAAGCGGGACAGGCACTCTTCCCAGATCTCGCTGACGCGGCCGATGTCGGCCTGCGTCTCCGGCGTGCGGCCGCGGCCAGGGTGGGAGGCGCGAATGTTCATCGACATCGTCGTGCGCAGGCTGGCGAACCCGGAATGCATCTCGGCGCAGACGGAGCGCGCCATCGCGCGTGCCGCCACGTCCTGCGGCCACAGGTGCTTGTCGGGGAACTGCTCGGCGAGGTATTCGCAGATGGCCAGGCTGTCCCAGATCGTCATGTCGCCGGCCAGCAGCACGGGCACGCGGCCGCTGGCACTGTAACGGGCGATATTGTTCGACGTGTCCGGCTGATCCAGCAGCACGCGCACTTCATGGAAGGGAATGGCGAACGCCGTCATGGCGACCCATGGCCGCATCGACCAGGACGAGTAGTTCTTGTTGCCGATGATGAGGGTCAGGCCGGGCTCGCGCACGGCGGCCAGTGTCTGGCTCAGGGTGGGATCGAGTTCGAAGGTCTGCATTATCGCCTGAAAGTGGAGGAAATCGCGTGCGGAAGTGGAAAGACCAGCGTTCGGCCTAACGGCTGCTGAAGGTCGCCTGCTGCTGTTCCTGGTCCGAATAGCCCTTCGGCGTAACGGTGCCCAGGCGCGCCTTCAGCGATTGGGGCCGCCCTTCGAACAGGGCCGCGTACCAGGTCGCATTCGCCATCACGTTTTTGACGTAGGTGCGCGTCTCGGCATACGGAATCGATTCGATAAAGATGGTCGCGTCCATCGGCTTCGTCAGCGCCCCGCGCCACGAGCGCAACCGCCCCGGTCCCGCATTGTAGGCCGCCGTGGCCAGTACCTGCGAGCCGTCCATGCTGCCCAGGACCATGTTCATGTAGGTCGTGCCCAGCAGGATGTTGGTGCGCACGTCCGTCAGCATTTCCTGCACGAAGTTCGTCAGGCCGATCTTTTGCGCCACCCAGCGCCCCGTGGAAGGCATCACCTGCATCAGGCCCGAGGCGCCCGCCGACGACTGCGCCGTCATGATGAAGCGCGACTCCTGGCGGATCAGGCCATACACCCACGCGCGGTCCAGGCCCAGGGTGCGCGTGTGCGTCTGCATGATCTCGTCGTGCGGCGCGGGATAGCGGTGCGTGTAGTCGGCCTGTACGCGGGTGCGCTCTGACGTGTACACCATGCGGTCGAGGATATGGTTCTGGCGGGCGAATTCGGCCGCGGCGATCAGTTCGCGGTCGCTCATGCGGCGCAGTTCCCAGTTCCACTCGCGCGTGCCTTCGAAGCGCAGCCGCATATTGAAGAACTTCAGCGCGCGCTGGAAGCCGGGATTGGCCGCCATGGCCGCGATCTCGGCCTGCGTGACAGGCGCGCCCGGCGGCGGGATCGATACGGTGCGGCCCAGCTCCTCGGCTGCCAGCAGGCCATAGTAATCCTGGCGGTCGGCGATGCTCTGGTACAGGAATTGCGCCTCGGCCGGCATGGTGCCACCGGCAAGCGCGGTCGCGGCGCGGGCCTGCCAGTAGACCCAGGCCGGGTCGGCGCGCAGCGAGGCCGGCATGGCGGCGATGCAGTCGCGCACGAGCTTCCAGTTTCCTTCGCGCAGCGCATAGCGGGTGCGCCACTGGTGCTGGTCGATGGAGAGGGGCGCGCCATGGGCGCGGCGCCAGTAGTCGGAGGTTTCCGGCGCGACCACGTACGACGCCGGCAGCGCGATATTGGCCCAGCCGATGGCCTGCTCCTGCGCAGTGAGTCTGGGCAGCGCCTTCTGCAGCGCCAGCACGGACAGCTTCACGCTGGTGCGCGCCGTGCGGCCCAGCGCGATCAGAAAGACTTCATGGTCGGCCCGGGTGTCGCCCGCGCCCTTGGCCAGCGCGATGGCCGGCAGGTCGATGGCCTGGGCGACCTTCTTGTCCGAGCCGTTCAGCAGCATGATGATGCGGCGTGCCGGCCCGGTGGCATTGGTCTCGCCGGCCAGCCGCACCTGCGTCCACAGGTCCTCCGCGCTGAACTGGCTTGTCTGCGCCAGCGACGCGATCAGGCCGTTGCAGGCGTCGCCATAATACGGCGGGTAGACCAGCAGCGCGCGCGCTTCCTCTGCCACGTTCTGCCCTTTCGTCAGGCGCGACAGCAGCGCGTAGCACTTGACCTGGGTATCGTCGTTCAGCACGAACAGCGGCAGCTGCTGGTCGAACAGCGCCCACTCGCGCCTGCGACCCAGCTCCAGCAGCCAGTCGTTGCGCAGGCGGTCGGCAATGGCCTGGCCATCGTAGCGCTTCAGGAAATCGAGGATCTCGGCGGTGCTGGCATCCCGGAAGTGCGATTTCAGCCGATAATAGTCGACGTAGGACGGAATCGCATAATCGGTCAACCGCGCAGCGTAGAACTCGGTCTTGGCCGCGTCATCGCGCCGGACGGAGTCGCGCAGCAGCAGGAAAGCATCGTCCTCCTTGCGCGTGTCGCCATTCATGTCCTGCGATATTGCCAGCGGGGTGGTGGCACAGCCGATTGCAAGCAGGGCGCAGGCTATCCATTTCGACGGGGAAATCAATCTACGACTCTCAATGTATGGGCGGCAGGTGATGGCTTTTCGACAGCCGATGCCCTCTGCGCCTGTGACAAACGATATGACCAACGACCCTAGAATAACACGCATGCCAGCCGGGCTACCAGCCTCCACCGCACAGACGAACGCCGAATGCAAGGCGGCGTTGCGCAAGCGCTTGCTGGGGGTGCGTCGCGCGCTCGATCCTGTCACACGGGCCAGCTGGGATGGCACCATCTGCCGGCAGATCGTGGCGTGGTGGCAGGATGCAAGGGTACCTGCGTTGGGCGTCTATTGGCCGCTGCGCGACGAGCCCGACCTGCATCCCGCGTACGCGGAGCTGGCCCGCCTGGGGGTGCGTCTGCTGTTGCCTGTGGTGCTGGAACGCGACGCGCCGCTGGCGTTCGCGGTCTGGGAGCCGGGCGAGCCGCTCGTCAAGGATACGATGGGGATTGCCGTGCCGGCGCAGTTACGGATCGAACCGACGCCACCGGCCTTGCTGGTGCCCTGCCTGGCTTTCAATACGCAAGGGTACCGGTTGGGATATGGCGGCGGATTTTACGACCGCACACTGGAAAAGACGCCGCGCCCGGCCACGATCGGCATCGCCTACGTGTGCCTGGCGGCCGAGTTCGGCAGCGATGGGCACGACGTGCCGCTGGACAAGATCATCACCGAGGCAGGATAAAGTAGGAAGTCGCCAAGAAAAAATCGGAGCCTGTCACCGGTTTTTCCGGTTTTTTCGACGTGCCGCCGGGCCGCGTCGTTACCGAGCCGGGCTGAAAAAAAAACCGGTGACAGGCTCCAATTTCGGAAAATCGGAGCCTGTCACCGGTTTTTTTTGGGGGCAGTCCCAGTGGTTATTTAACGAGGCGCTGCCAGAGGGCGGTCGTTGGCGCCACCTGGTTCATGCTGTAGAAATGCAGGCCCGGTGCGCCGCCGGCCAGCAGGCGTTCGCACAGTGCCGTCACGACGTCCAGGCCGAAGGCCTTGATGGATGCCGTGTCGTCGCCAAAGCTGGACAGCTTCAGGCGCACCCAGCGGGGGATTTCGGCGCCGCACATATCGGAAAAACGCATCAGCTGCGTGGTGTTCGTGATCGGCATGATGCCGGCGACGATCGGGACGGTCACGCCGGCCTTGTGCGCCTGCTCGACAAACTGGAAGTACGCGTCCGCATTATAGAAATACTGCGTGATGGCCGCGTCCGCGCCCGCGTTGACCTTGCGGACGAACGCGTCCAGGTCGGCCTGCGGCGACTTGGCCTGCGGGTGCACTTCCGGATACGCCGCCACTTCGATATGGAACCAGTCGCCCGTTTCGGCACGGATGAATTCGACCAGCTCGCTGGCATAGCGGAACTCGCCGGCCGCGCCGTAACCGCTGGGCAGGTCGCCGCGCAGCGCCACCAGGCGCTTGATGCCGTGCGACTGGTACTGTTTCAGGATGGCGCGGATCGACTCGCGCGTGCCGCCCACGCATGACAGGTGCGGCGCCGCTTGCTCGCCGGCGGCGAGGATTTCGAGCACGGTGTCAAGCGTGCCCTGCTGGGTGGTGCCGCCGGCGCCGAACGTCACGGAAAAATACTTCGGATGCAGCTCGGACAGCCTGGCACGCGTGGCGCGCAACTTCTCCGCGCCTTCCGCCGTCTTCGGCGGGAAAAATTCGATACTAAAATTATGGTCAGTCATCGGCGTCTTTTAACAGCAAGGTGGAAAGAGCCCAGGAAATCACGCTGTACAGCAATGCGCCACCCACCGCTCCCCAGAAACCAGTTACCTCGAAGCCGGGCACAAACTTCGAGACCAGCCAGAACAGGAAGCCGTTGATCAGGAAGATGAACAGCCCCAGCGACAGTACGGTCACGGGCAAGGTCAGCAGCAGCAGCAATGGACGGATCAGCGTATTCACCAGCCCCAGGACGAGCGCCGCAATCAGGGCAGCGCCAATGCTCGTGACATTGACGGAATGCATCAGGTAAGGCACTGCAAACAGGGCCGCGGTATTGATCAACCAGGTCAGAACCAGACGCATAAACAAAAAGCCTTTCAGGGGTGCAGTAAGAATACAGTCAAAAAAAGGCCGGCTCGCGCCGGCCTTCGTCGCCAGATCAATAGCGGTAGTGGTCAGGCTTGTACGGGCCTTCAACTTTCACGTTGATGTAGTCGGCCTGCTCCTGCGTCAGCTCGGTCAGCTGTGCGTTCAGCTTTTTCAGCTGCAGGCGGGCGACCTTCTCGTCCAGGTGCTTCGGCAGCGTGTAGACGCCGACCGGGTACTTGTCCTTGTGCTGGAACAGTTCGATCTGGGCGATCGTCTGGTTGGCAAACGACGAGCTCATCACGTACGACGGGTGACCCGTGCCGCAGCCCAGGTTGACCAGGCGGCCTTCGGCCAGCAGGATGATGCGACGGCCGGACGGGAAGATCACGTGATCGACCTGCGGCTTGATGTTTTCCCACTGATATTTCTTCAGTGCGGCAACGTCGATCTCGTTGTCGAAGTGACCGATATTGCAGACGATGGCCTGGTCCTTCATCTTCAGCATGTGCTGTTCGGTCAGGATGTGATAGTTGCCCGTGCAGGTGACGAAAATGTCGCCGTGTTCGGCGGCGTAATCCATCGTCACGACGCGGTAGCCTTCCATCGCCGCCTGCAGTGCGCAGATCGGGTCGATTTCCGTGACCCACACCTGGGCCGACAGCGCGCGCATCGCTTGCGCCGAACCCTTGCCCACGTCGCCATAACCGGCGATGACGGCAACCTTGCCGGCGATCATGACGTCGGTGGCGCGCTTGATGCCGTCCACCAGCGATTCGCGGCAGCCGTACAGGTTGTCGAACTTCGACTTCGTCACGGAGTCGTTGACGTTGATGGCCGGGAAGGCCAGCTTGCCGTCCTTGTGCATCTGGTACAGGCGGTGCACGCCCGTCGTGGTTTCTTCCGTCACGCCCATGATTTCCGGCAGGCGCTTCGAGTACCACGTCGGGTCCTTCTGCAGGCGCGCCTTGATGGCGTTGAACAGGCAGATCTCTTCTTCCGAACCGGGATTGTCCAGCACGGAGATGTCTTTCTCGGCGCGGGCGCCCAGGTGCAGCAGCAAGGTTGCATCGCCGCCGTCGTCCAGGATCATGTTCGAGTAGACGCCTTCGCCCGGCCATTCGAAGATGCGGTGGGTGTAATCCCAGTATTCGTCCAGCGTTTCGCCCTTGACGGCGAACACGGGCGTGCCGACGGCCGCAATCGCCGCGGCGGCGTGGTCCTGCGTCGAGTAGATATTGCACGATGCCCAACGGACTTGCGCGCCCAGCGCTTCCAGCGTGCGAATCAGCACGGCGGTCTGGATCGTCATGTGCAGCGAACCGGCGATGCGGGCACCTTTCAACGGCTGGGCAGCGGCGAATTCTTCCTGAATCGCCATCAGACCCGGCATTTCAGTTTCAGCAATCTTGATTTCTTTTTCGCCCCATGCAGCCAGGCCGATGTCAGCGATGATGTAATCGTGGGAAGGTTTCAGTGCGGCGTTCATCACGCCTCCTTTCAAAGTGAAAAAAGTTGACGTGAGCGCAGTTGCAGAGATGTCCGAGCCTGGCAGATCGCAGTGGATCCGTCGCAACGCTCCTCGGAGAACAGGCATTTTAACGTAAAAAGCCGGGCGCTTGTCCCGGCTTTCAGAAAATTCCGGGACAGTCCCGGAATAGTCCTGGGATCGTCCCGAAATCTGTCTTTTTTACGACAGGCCGGCGGCGGCGCGCAGTGCTGCGGCCTTGTCCGTGCGTTCCCAGCTGAATTCCGGCTCTTCGCGGCCGAAGTGGCCGTAGGCTGCCGTCTTCTGGTAGATCGGGCGCAGCAGGTCCAGCATCTGGACGATGCCTTTCGGACGCAGATCGAAGTACTCATGCACCAGTTGTGCGATCTTCTCGTCCGGAATGACGCCCGTGCCTTCCGTGTAGACGGTGATGTTGATCGGGCGCGCCACGCCGATCGCGTACGACACCTGCACCTGGCATTGACGCGCCAGGCCGGCCGCGACAATGTTCTTGGCCACGTAGCGGGCGGCGTAAGCCGCGGAACGGTCGACTTTCGTAGGATCCTTGCCGGAGAACGCGCCGCCGCCGTGCGGGGCCGCGCCACCGTACGTATCGACGATGATCTTGCGGCCCGTCAGGCCGCAGTCGCCCTGCGGACCGCCGATGACGAAGCGGCCCGTCGGGTTGACGAGGAACTTCGTGTCGGCCAGCCATTCCTTCGGCAGCACGGGGCGGATGATTTCTTCGATGACGGCTTCTTCGATCTGCTTGTGCAGCATTTCCGGCGCGTGCTGGGTCGACAGCACGACGGTGTCGACGGAGACCGGGCGACCGTTCACATAGCGCAGCGTGACCTGCGACTTCGCATCCGGACGCAGCCATGGCAGGCGGCCATCCTTGCGCAGCTGAGACTGGCGCTCGACCAGGCGGTGCGCGTAGTAGATCGCGGCAGGCATCAGTTCCGGCGTTTCATCGCAGGCATAGCCGAACATCAGGCCCTGGTCGCCCGCGCCCTGGTCCAGGTCCAGGCCGGCGCCTTCATCCACGCCCTGCGCGATGTCGGGCGACTGCTTGTCGTAGGCGACCAGCACGGCGCAGCCCTTGTAATCGATGCCGAAGTCGGTGTTGTCGTAGCCGATGCGCTTGATGGTTTCGCGCGCGACTTGAATATAATCAACGTTGGCGTGCGTGGTGATTTCACCGGCCAGCACGACGAGGCCCGTGTTGCACAGGGTTTCGGCGGCAACGCGCGCTTTCGGGTCCTGGGCCAGGATGGCGTCCAGGATCGCATCGGAAATCTGGTCCGCGACTTTGTCGGGGTGGCCTTCCGAGACGGATTCGGACGTAAAGAGGTAATCGTTAGAGGACATGCAAGCTCCTGAAGCTGGTTGATGGTTAAAAACTTTGTCGCAACAACCAGGAACGGCTTGCGACGCTTTAGCGAAATTTTTATACCGCATCGCAAGTTGTCTGTTAACTCAGCGGTTCCTACTACGTGGTATTTTACGCTTCTTCAAAAATTTTTGTGTGGAGCAACGCAAAAGTGTTGTTCCTGGATACCCCTGCATGTTGTTACGAATTTTCCGCTTTTTCTCGCACTTCCCCTTGCCCGTCCTGCACTGCCTCGGCAGCGCGCTCGGCTGGCTGGTCTATGCGCTGTCGCCGTCCTACCGCCGCCGCATGCGCGAGAACATCACCCGGGCCGGCTTTGCGGACGCGTTGCCGCAAGCGATTGCCGAGGCCGGCAAGGCCATCGCCGAGCTGCCGTTCATCTGGTGCGCGTCCGACCAGCGCATCGGCCGGCGCGTCTTCATCAAGGATTACCGCATCGTCGAGGAAACGCTGGCCGCCGGGCGCGGCATCGTGTTCCTGACGCCCCACCTGGGCTGCTTTGAAATCACGGCGCAGCGCGTCTCGCACGATACCGAACTGATGGTCATGTACCGCCCGCCCAAGCAGGCGGCCATGAAGCCGCTGATGGAGGGCGCCCGTGCGCGCGGCAACCTGCGCCTGGCGCCAGCCAACCTGTCGGGGGTGCGCATGCTGGCCAAGTTCCTCAAGAGCGGCAAGCCCGTCGGCATCCTGCCCGATCAGGTGCCCCAAGAAGGCGAAGGCGTCTGGGCGGATTTCTTTGGCCGTCCCGCCTATACGATGACGTTGCCGGCCAAGATGGCCAGGCTGGGCGGCGACGCGCCCATCGTGCTGACCTATGCCGAGCGCCTGCCACGCGGCAAAGGCTTCCTGCTGCATTTCGTTCCGTTCACCGGCTCGCTGGAGGGCGACAACGCCCAGCAGGCCCGCGCCATCAACGCCGCGATGGAGCAGCTGATCGCCGGCTGCCCGGCCCAGTATTACTGGAGCTATAACCGCTACAAGGCGCCCAAGGGCGTTGCCGCTCCCGCCCAGGAGGCCGCATGAAGCTGTTGCTGGGATTCATGTGGCTGCTGCACTGGCTGCCATTGCCCGTGCTGGGACGTTTTGGCGACCTCGTCGGCAGCCTGCTGTTCGTCATCATGGGACCACGCCGTGACATCGCGCTGACAAACCTGCGCCTGTGCCTGCCCGAACTGTCCGAACAGGAGCGCAGGACACTGGCCAGGCGGCACTTCCAGGCCTACTCGCGCAGCGTGTTCGAACGCGCCATCCTGTGGTGGGCATCGGAAGCGCGCCTGCGCCGGCTGATCGTCATCGAAACGAGCGAAGGCATGCCGCCGGGACAGATTCCCGTTGCCGCCATGACGGACAAGCCGACCATCCTGCTGTGCCCGCACTTCGTCTGCCTGGACGTGGCCGGCGCCTCGATCGCCATGGAAGCGTCGGCATCGTCGATGTACGTGCAGCAGAAGAGCGCCGCGTTCGACAATGTGCTGCGCGCCGGCCGTGCCCGCTTCAAGCCTGTCAAACTGTTTACGCGCCAGGACGGCATCAAGCCGATCCTGCGCGCGCTGCGTGACCGCCTGCCCTACTTCATGCTGCCGGACATGGACTTTGGCGAAAAGGACGCGGAATTCGTGCCGTTCTTCGGCATCCCCGCCGCCACGCTGACGGCCACGGCGCGCATTGCCGCCACCACGGGCGCGCAGGTAATGCCCGTCATCGCCACGTTCCTGCCGGGTTATCGTGGCTGGCGCGTCAAGTTCTATCCGGTGTGGGACAATTATCCCGGCCCCGACATGGTCGCCGCCACGCGCCGCATGAACGCCTTCATCGAAGAGCGCGTGCGCGAAGCGCCGGCGGAGTATTTCTGGACCCACAAACGCTTCAAGACCCGGCCCAACGGCGAACCGTCCTTCTATTCCAACAAACGATGAAACTGAAATTCACCAAGATGCATGGCGCGGGCAACGACTTCGTTGTGATCGACGCCATCAACCAGCAGGTCGACTTCTCGCCGGCGCAGTGGCAGGCGCTGGCCGACCGCCGCTTCGGGGTGGGCGCCGACCAGATGCTGGTCGTTGAAAAGTCCACCCAGGCCGGCTGCGACTTCCGCTACCGCATCTTCAACAGCGACGGCGGCGAGGTCGAGCAGTGCGGCAACGGCGCCCGCGCCTTCGTCAAGTTCGTCGCGGAGAAGGGGCTGACCGACCGGCGCAGCATCGCCGTCGAGACGATGTCCGGCGTCATCTCGCCACGTCTGGAAGACGATGGCAGCGTTACGGTGGACATGGGCGCGCCCGTCCTGGAACCCGCACTGGTGCCGTTCGATACGGAGGGTCTGCAGGGCCAGCCGGAAGGGCGCGATACGCTGTGGCCGCTGATGCTGGAGCTGGGCGGAGAAAAGGAAACCGTGCTGGTGTCGGTGCTGTCGATGGGCAATCCGCATGCCGTGCAGGTCGTGGCCGACACGGAGACGGCACCCGTCGAACTGACCGGTCCGCTGATCGAGCATCATCCCCATTTTCCGAAACGGGTCAATGCCGGCTTCATGCAGATTGTCGACCGCGGGCACATCCGGCTGCGCGTGTTCGAACGGGGCGCCGGCGAAACGCTGGCTTGCGGCACGGGCGCATGCGCGGCCGTGGTGGCCGGCATCCGCCGCGGCCTGCTCGATTCGCCCGTGCGCGTCGATGCGCGCGGCGGCCAGCTGTCGATCGCCTGGGCCGGCGAAGGCCAGCCTGTCTATCTGACGGGCCCTGCGGTGACGGTTTTTGAAGGCGAGATCGAGCTGGCGATCAACTGAGCCGCAACCAGGCAGCAACCGAGCTTCAACCCGTCCAGGCTGCCGGCCGGCCGTCCGCCGCGGCGACCTGCGCCAGCAATGTCTTGAGACGGTACAGGCGCCGGCGGTAGTTGCCTTCCGGCCCCACCACACCGGAGTCGAACGGCTCGAACACGCGCGCGGCCCGGTCCAGCGCCTGGCGCTGGCAGGCATTGCGTACAAGGACGATGCGGCGTCGGCTGCGGCCATACGCGGCGCGGATATCCACCACAAGGCAATGGCCCCGGTCGGCCGCCTTGACGTCCAGCAGCAAAGCTTCGGCGCGGCTCAGCTGGAACTGCAGGGCCAGCTCGATACGCGCGGCCAGCAGCGGCCGGCTCGCCAGGTGATCTCGCAGCAGCTGCGGTGTCAGCCGCGCCAGTTCGGCCGTCCAGCCGGCAGCCGCGGCCGATGGCACGATCCGTTCCAGCGCCGCATGGGCCGCTTCACACTCCTGCGCCGCCGCCTTCTGCAGCCAGTAGACGGCGCGCACGTCGTTCTCCTCCTCTTCGCGCCGCAGCCGCCACGCCTGCATGCCGCACTCGAACTGCGCCACACGATGGCCCAGCGCTGCGGCACGCTCCAGGCACGCGCGCGCTTCGCTGGCGCTACGTTGCGAAAACTCCGACCGCACATAAATCCGGGCCAACGCAAACCATGCATCCGGTTCGCCTTGTTCGCCGGCCCGCGTCAGGCAGCCGATGGCCCGCTTGAAACTGACGGCGCCGGCGCCCGGCGCCACGCGTTCCCCCGTCCGGTTCATTCTTGCCCACTGCAGCCCCAGCGCCAGCTGGGCTGCCCGCTCGCCACCTGGGTCCGGCCTCAACGGCGGCGCGGCACGGCGCGGCAGGGCTGTCGGCTGGTGCGGTTGCAGTCTGGCCAGCAGGTCGGCGGCGTCCGCGTTGCCCGACATCTGCTGCAAGGCCCTGCTCGCCCGTGCCCGCAGGGATGGCAGCACGATGGGCGGGTCCTGCAGCAGCAGGCGGGCAAACGTCAGCGCCGCCTGTACCACGCCGGCGTCGGCCGCCCGGCCATAGGCGGCCAGCGCGCTGTCGCGATGCGGCGCGGCGCAGGCGTGAGGAACGTCACGACCGACCAGCAGCCACGCTTCCGCCACGCCCTGGTCGGCGGCACGGCACAGCCAGTGCAAGGCGGTGGGCAGGCTGCGCGGCAGTCCCGTGCCGCCTTGCAGATACAGTTTGCCGAGGGCGAACTGGCACGCGGGATCTCCCGTGCGTGCCCCTCGCAGAATGATCAGCTCTTCCCGATTGGCCATAGGCGGTCCCGATGGCGAGCTTGCGCGCCGGCCGGGGCGGGGCGCGCGTCTCTGTTCTTGTTATGGATGGTCCTGCGCTGGTTGTAATGACAACGCGGCACAGCGGATTGTGTTGTGCCGCTTATACAAAACCTGATCTGGGGGCCAACAAAACACGGCCGATTCAGCCCGGCTTGATGCGGCACAGGCCCGGCTCGGCAGCGATGCGACTACGCTGGCGACATGCCTACCTTACCAATGAACAGAAACGGGCACGGTTGCTTGCAATTCACGACCGTAATACTACCGTTCCGTAAATACAACAAGATGGCAGATTTACTTCTTTCCACCATTACTCATGCTCATAATCGACCAACCCGGGCGAGATTGATGGGGCAGCTATTTATTGTTGCAGTCAATCGAGTGTTTGAGACGCACTCCCGAGCTTGTGGATATGGATCGATCAATCTAAAAAAGGACAATCACATGAAGAAATCCCTGGTGGCTCTGGCCCTGACGGGTGCTTTCGGCGCCGCGCACGCCCAATCCTCCGTGACGATCTACGGCACTGTCGATGCCGGCGTTTCCCGCACCACTCACACGGCCAACGACTCGACACAGATCGGCAAACGCGACAACAACAAACTGGGCTTCCGCGGGGTCGAAGACCTCGGCAATGGCCTGAAGGCGCTGTTCCAGCTGGAGATTCGCTATGAGCCGGATACAGGCACCTTCGAAAACGTCAGCCGTCCACTGTTCCAGGGTCAGAGCCGCGTCGGCCTGCAGGGTTCGTTCGGTACCGTCCGCCTGGGCCGCGGCCTGTCGGCGTTCCAGGAGTCTGTCATCGCTTTCGAACCGTGGTCGGGCCTGCCCGCCGTGGCCGGCTACCAGACCAACCTGCAGGTTGCCGGCTACACCAGCGACCCGCTCGGGCCGGCAGGCAACTCCGCCAACCGCTTCTCCAATGCGCTGTTCTACAACACGCCCGTCTGGAACGGCTTCCAGGTGAACTTCACGGTGGCCACCAAGGAAGCCAACGGCAACCCGGCCATCATCGGCCGCGGCACCGCGGCGGCGCCGCAGTACGCGGCGAACTCGGAGGCGTCCGCAAATCCGTATTCCGTCAGCGCAACGTACACCAACGGCCCGTTCGCGGCGATGGTGGCGCATGAACGCAATGGCGTGGAAACGAAGCTGTCGTCGGTGGCCGCATCGTACAAGCCGATTCCCGCGCTGAAACTGATGGCCTCGTACCAGACGCAGGACCAGGGCCATACGCTGGCGATCAATCCGGACACGGATGCCTGGGTCATCGGCGCAAACTACACGGTCGGTCCGGGCAAGTGGCTGTTCGGTTACGGCCAGAAAACGCCGGACGGCGTCATCAAGACGAAGCAGGTGTCCGTTGGCTACGAGCACAGCCTGTCGCCGCGGACCTACCTGTACCTGGACCTGGCACAGAAAAAGACGCCGTTCGTGCCAACCGCACGGACCGATGTCGACCAGAACCATTATGCGCTGGGTATCCATCACAACTTCTGATTGCTTCGGGCAATGCAAAAAGACGCCTGCGGGCGTCTTTTTTGTTGCCTCTCGGGTAAAATGTCCCCTGCTTCTATCCGATGTGACAACAATGACCGACACCCTGGACTCCGCCGCCGTCGCCCGCTACCTGGCCGATCACCCCCATTTTTTTGAAGAACATGCAAGTCTGCTGGGCGACGTTCGCCTGTCCAGCCCGCTGACGGGCCGTGCCGTGTCGCTGCAGGAGCGGCAGATGGAAGTCATGCGCGAACGGTACAAGGCGCTGGAGCTGCGCCTGTCGGACCTGAACCGCAATGCCCAGGAAAACCAGGCCATCGCCAACCGGTTCCACAGCTGGAACCAGTCGCTGCTGCGCGAGCACGACGTGGCGCAGATGCCCCGCGCCGTCACGGAAGGCCTGAAAACCAGCTTCAGCGTGCCGGCCGCCACGCTGCGCCTGTTCAACGTGGCGCCCGAGTATGCCGACGAGTGGTTCGCCGCCGGCGTGTCGGAAGACGCGCGGCTGTTTGCCAACGGCCTGCAGGCGCCCTACTGCGGCAGCAACAACGATTTCGAAGCCGTGCGCTGGCTGGACGATGCCGGCTCCATCAAGTCGGCCGTTATCGTCGCGCTGCGCCAGCCCGGCACCAAGGGCAAGGCGTTTGGCCTGCTGATCATGGGTTCGCCGGATGCGGAACGCTTCACGTCGCTGATGGCCACCGATTTCCTCGTACATATCGGCGAGACGGCCAGCGTCGCCCTGGCCCCGCTGCTGGGCTGACATGGCTGCCGACGCCGCGCCGGACCGGACAGCCGCCTGGCTGCTCCACCTGGCAACGCAGCGCAAGCTGTCGGCTCACACGGTGTCGGCGTACGGGCGCGACATCGCCGAGCTGGCGCGTCTCGCGGAAGGCACGGACTGGACCGCAATCAGTGTCGGCGATATCCGGCGATTCGCCGCGAAACTGCACGCTTCCGGCCAGGACGGCCGCACAATCGCCCGCAAGCTGTCGGCGTGGCGCGGTTTTTTCGACTGGCTGGCCGACCGGGTGCCGCTGGCCACCAATCCCGTCGAGAGCGTGCGCGCCCCGAAACGGGCAAAATCGCTGCCAAAAGCCCTGTCCGTCGACGATGCCGTGCAACTGGTGGCCACGCCGGCCCGCAAGGCAGCGGCGGCCCCTACCCCTGCCGAGCTGTGCAATACCGCCATGTTTGAATTGCTGTACTCCAGCGGACTGCGCGTTTCCGAGCTGTGCAGCCTGGACCTGCACTACGTAAAGGCCGAGGCGGGCCGCAGCGCCTCCCTCAGCTGGCTGGAACGCGACAATGGCGAAGTCGTCGTGACGGGCAAGGGCAACAAGATGCGGCGCGTACCCGTGGGCGCGGCCGCCATGGCGGCGATCGCGGCCTGGCTGCAGGTGCGCGGCGCGCCGAAAGACGGCAGCAATGCGCTGTTCCTGTCCGAACGGGGCAGCCGCATCGCGCCCCGCGTCGTGCAGACGCGGCTGAAAGCCCATGCGCTGGCGACGGGCGCGCCGATGCACGTGCATCCCCACATGCTGCGCCATTCGTTCGCATCGCACGTGCTGCAATCGTCCGGCGACTTGCGCGCCGTACAGGAAATGCTGGGACACACCAGCATCACGTCGACGCAGGTCTACACGGCGCTGGATTTCCAGCATCTGGCGCAGGTCTATGACAAGGCGCATCCGCGCGCAAAATAGTTCCGCCTCGCGTGGCACGGGCCTGATCCGCATCAAATGTCCTCATTGGACAGCAATGTTGAAATTCCGGCATAATCGCCCGATTCTGTTACCGGTATCCGCCATGTCCCTGATTCCGACCACCATCCTGACCGGCTTCCTCGGTGCCGGGAAAACCACGTTGCTCAACCGCATCTTGCGCGAGCAGCATGGCATGCGCATTGCCGTCATCGAAAACGAATTCGGCCAGGAAAACATCGACAACGAGATCCTGGTCCAGGAAAGCCGCGAGCAGATCGTCGAGATGAACAACGGCTGCATCTGCTGCACGGTGCGCGGCGACCTGATCATCGGCCTGTCCGACCTGGCGAAGAAGCGCGCTGCCGGCGAGATTGCGTTCGACCGTGTCGTCATCGAAACCACCGGCCTGGCCAACCCTGGCCCCGTGGCACAGACGTTCTTTGTCGACGAGGAAGTGGGCAGCCACTACCTGCTGGACGCCATCGTCACTGTCGTGGACGCCCGCCACGCCATGCAGCAGCTGGACGACAACGAGGAAGCGCAGCGCCAGGTCGGGTTTGCCGACAAGATCCTGCTGTCGAAAACCGACCTGGTCGACGAAGCGGCCGTCGCGGTGCTGACCGCGCGCCTGAAGCGCATCAACCCGCGCGCGCCCATCGGCCGCTCCGACTTCGGCAACGCTCCCATCACGGAAGTGCTGGACCTGAAAGGGTTCAACCTGCACGAGAAGCTGGAGCTGGACCCGGACTTCCTGGCGGCGGACGACCATGATCACGAGCATCATGACCACGAGCACGGCGAGCACTGCGATCATCCCAGCCATGCGCATGACCATCACCATGCCCACCACACGGACGAGATCGCCGCCTTTGTCTTCAAGAGCGACCGTCCGTTCGACTCGGCCAAGCTGGACGAATTCCTGGGCGGACTCGTCAACGTGTACGGGCCTCGCATGTTGCGCTACAAAGGCGTATTGTGGATGCAGGGCGCCGAGCGCAAGGTCGTGTTCCAGGGCGTGCACCAGTTGATGGGCAGCGATCTTGGCGCCAAATGGGGCGAAAACGACGTGCGCGGCAGCAAAATGGTCTTTATCGGTAAAAATCTGCCAAAAGACATCTTTATTCGCGGTCTGGAACAATGTTTGGTATAAACTAACCCGGTTTTTGTGGGGCCGCGCCAGGTCCCGGCCCACGAGGCGGACCGGCTGGATTTGAAAACTCTGTCGTATCGAAGGTAAGCGAAGTCATGACCAAAACAAATAAATCGACCCCCGCGGCTGCAGAAGCTCCATTGCTCACCGAAGAAGAAATTCTGAAAATGAGCGACAAGGACTATATGAACCCGGCCCAGCTGGCATTCTTCAAGGCCAAGCTGCAGCAACTGGAAAAAGAGCTGCTGAAAAACGCCGGCGAAACCACGGAACACCTGCGCGAAACCGTGCTCGTGCCCGACCCGGCCGATCGCGCCACGATCGAGGAAGAGCACGCTCTGGAACTGCGCACGCGCGACCGCGAGCGCAAGCTGCTGAAGAAAGTGCAGCAGTCGATCGCGTCGATCGACAACGGCGAATACGGCTGGTGCGAGGAAACGGGCGAGCCAATCGGCATCCCCCGCCTGATCGCCCGTCCGACGGCCACGCTCTCGCTGGAAGCGCAGCAGCGCCGCGAGCTGAAGCAGAAACTGTACGGCGACTGATCGAGCGCCCTGCGTTTCAGGAAAAGCATGCTCCGGCATGCTTTTTTTACGCCAGAGCAATCCCTTCCTCTTATCCGCTACACTGGCGCCATGGGACTGTTCTCGCGATTTTCAAAGAAGCGTGACGCCATCGTCGATGAGGACGAGGTGTTGGCCCGGCTGTCCGCCAACAGCGAACTGCAGCGGCAACGGTCCCACGACGAACGCCAGCGCGACATCGCCCGTGCCACGGCACTGAAGATCGATGCCATCGAAGCGGCCATGGCAGCCGACATCTTCAACGATCCCGAGCCACCCTTCCGCCGGCCGCCCCGCGTCGATCCGCCGGCCACCGCACCCGTTACCGGTCCCGTGACGGAAATCCTTGTCGACGACGAAACCGAAAACACCGCCGTGGTGGATGAGGCGGCGCTGCTGTACGCGGGCGGCCACCACGACGCCGCCGAGCGCCTGCTGGCGGGCGCCGTACGGGACGATAACCAGCCTCCGGGCCTGCGCGACCGCACCGCCTGGTGGATGCTGTTCGACCTGTACCAGGTGCTGGGCAAACCGGATGCGTTTGAAGACCTTGCCATCGATTACGCCAGCACGTTTGAAACGTCGCCGCCGTCGTGGCAACCGCCTGCGCGTTCCGATCCGTACAGCGGGGTGGCACCGACCGTGCAGTTTGCCGGCGTGCTCGATGCCGGCGTCGAAACCCAGGCCATTCGGTTGCGCGAACTGGCCGGCGCTGCCGCGCTGCGGCTGGACTTCGGCCACGTCCACGCGGTCACGGCCCCAGGCTGTGCCTTGCTGCTGGACGCGCTGCGGGCGGTATCGGCGCAGCAGGAACTGTTTCTGGCCGGTGCCGACGACCTGATTGCCACGGTCCAGGCCACCGTCGAAGTCGGCCGGCGCGACGATGGCGCAGCGCCGTGGCTGCTGCTGCTCGAACTGCTGCGCCTGCTGAACCGCGAGAAGGCGTTCGAGGAGACGGCCATGGATTACTGCGTGACGTTCGAGGTGTCGCCGCCGTCGTTTGTTGCGCCGCCACATGCTGCCAGCGCACCACGTCAGGCGGGCGCGCCGGCGACGGATCGCTTCATGTTGCCGCAAGTCATCGAAGGACACATCGCCCCGCTGCTGGCGGCGATTCGGGATTATGCCGAACACTCTGCCGCCGTCGTGTTCGATTGCTCGCACCTGATGCGAATCGATACCGACGCCGCCCACCAGCTGCTAGCCTGCCTGCGCGCGCTGGCGGACAGCCGCCCTGTCGCGTTCCGCGACCTGAACCACCTGGTGGCAGCCCTGTTGCGTCGGATGGGATTCGGCGGCACGGCACGGCTGGTGCCGCATCGCTATTGAAGCGGCTGCCGGACGCTGCATTCTGCCTTGCAATTTTGTCGTCCAGCCCCAGATTTGCCGCTGGACGAGATTTCCGCGTCATTACTTTGAGGCATATATGGAACAATTTCACGGTACCACGATCCTGAGTGTGCGCCGCGGCAAGCAGGTTGCGCTGGGCGGCGACGGTCAGGTTACGCTGGGCAATATCGTCATGAAGGGCACGGCGCGCAAGGTGCGCAAGCTGTACCAGGGCAAGGTCCTGTGCGGCTTTGCCGGCGGCACCGCCGATGCGTTTACCTTGCTCGACCGCTTCGAAGCGAAGCTGGAAAAACACCAGGGCAACCTGCTGCGCGCCTCCGTCGAGATGGCCAAGGACTGGCGCACCGACCGCGTGCTGCGCCGCCTGGAAGCGATGCTGCTGGTGGCCGATGCGGAATCGACCTTGATCATCACGGGCAATGGCGATGTGCTGGAGCCGGAAGACGGCATCGGTGCGATCGGTTCCGGCGGCGTCTATGCCCAGTCCGCCGCCAAGGCGCTGTTCGAGAATACGGAACTGGCCCCGGCCGACATCGTCAAGAAATCGCTGACGATCGCCGGCGAGCTGTGCATCTACACGAACCTGTCCCACATCATCGAAACCCTGGACTGACCATGACCCATATGAACATGACACCGCAAGAAATCGTCGGTGAACTCGACAAACACGTCGTCGGCCAGGGCAAGGCCAAGCGCGCCGTGGCCATCGCGCTGCGCAACCGCTGGCGCCGCCAGCAGGTCGAAGAACCGCTGCGCCACGAGATCACGCCGAAAAACATCCTCATGATCGGCCCGACGGGTGTGGGCAAGACCGAGATCGCCCGCCGCCTGGCCAAGCTGGCCGATGCGCCGTTCATCAAGATCGAGGCCACCAAGTTCACCGAGGTGGGCTACGTGGGCCGCGATGTCGATACCATCATCCGCGACCTGATCGATATCGGCGTCAAGCAGACGCGCCAGGCCGAGATGGCCAAGGTGCGCGCCCGCGCCGAGGACGCCGCCGAAGACCGCGTGCTCGACATCCTGCTGCCGCCGCCGCGCGACTTCGGCTTCCGCGACGCGCAGGCCGAGCCGGCCGCCGCCGACGGTACCCGCCAGACGTTCCGCAAGCGCCTGCGCATGGGCGAACTCGATGACAAGGAAATCGAGATCGAAGTGGCCGAACCGTCGCCGCAGATGGAAATCATGGCGCCGCCGGGCATGGAAGAAATGACGGAGCAGATCAAGTCGATGTTCTCCGGCGTGGGCGGCGGACGCAAGAAGGCCCGCAAGGTCAAGATTCGCGAAGCACTGAAGCTCTTGGTGGACGAGGAAGCGGCCAAGCTCGTCAACGAAGACGAGATGAAGCAGAAGGCCATCCAGAACGTGGAGCAGAACGGCATCGTGTTCCTGGACGAGATCGACAAGATCGCGTCCCGCTCCGAATCGGGCGGCGCGGATGTCTCCCGTGCCGGCGTGCAGCGCGACCTGCTGCCGCTGGTGGAAGGCACCACCGTGAACACGAAGTACGGCATGATCAAGACCGATCACATCCTGTTCATTGCATCCGGTGCGTTCCACTTGGCCAAGCCGTCGGACCTGATCCCCGAACTGCAGGGACGTTTCCCGATCCGCGTGGAACTGGAATCGCTGTCGATCGCCGACTTCGAGCGTATCCTGACCAGCACGGACGCCTGCCTGACGCGCCAGTACGAAGCGCTGCTGGCGACCGAAGGCCTGACCCTGCAATTCGACGCCAGCGGCATCACGCGCCTGGCCGAGATCGCGCACCAGGTCAACGAGCGCACGGAAAACATCGGCGCGCGCCGGCTGTACACGGTGATGGAAAAGCTGCTGGAAGAGATTTCGTTCGACGCGGCGGACCGCACGGAAAAAACGATCGTCATCGACGCGGCTTACGTCAACCAGCGGCTCGATGCGCTGGCCGTCAACGAGGACCTGTCCCGCTACGTGCTGTAACGAAGGAGCGCGCCATGGCAAACAAGGCACTGGCAACCCGGCAGAAGATGCGGCTGCGTGTCGAGCCGTCGTTCAACAAGCCGCGCAATCCGTTTGCCGCGCTGGCCAAGGCGCGCGCCGCCGGACCGCATGAGAAGAGCAAGTCGGCCGTGCGGCAGGAGGCCCGGCGGGCGATTGCGCAGGCGAAGCTGAAGGCCGATCCGGAGGATTGAGCGTTCGGCTGCTGCCGGCGCAACAGGCACCTCGTCGGTTACCGTCCCGACGAGGTGCTTTTTATTTGGTGTCGGTGGACGTTCGCTGTGCGGGCGCCGTCTGCACCGGGGCGGCCTGGCCTGCTGCCTGTCCACCCGCCTGTCCACCCGCCTGCCCTGCTGCCTGTCCTCCAGCCTGCCCGGCCTGGCCGACATATCCCGCCTGGCCGCCTGACGCTGCCTGGCCGCCCGGATTGGCGGGCGGCGGTGGCGGTGTGGCCGATGGCTGTTGCGGCGCCGGCGCCGCGCCGCGCTTCACCTCCGGCAGCGGCGCGGCCGTGGTGGACGACATGCCCATGTCGGCCGGCAGATCCAGCCGCTTCTGCACACCCCCTTCGCTCAACGTCACGAAGCGCGGCTGCACGTCCTTGACGGTGACGCCCGGTGCCAGCTCCGTCCCGACCGGCCAGGCCTTGGGCGGTTCGCCGTTGGCGGCGATGATGGCCACGCTGCGCTGGCCGTTGCGGGCTGCCACGACGCCGCGCAGCTCATAATTGCTGACGGCGGCAACGGCCGTGTCGCCGCCGAACAGGCCGCGCGCGGCGTCGATCGGTGCCGGCGGCGTTTCCGTCACGGGCACGGCGGCGATGGGCCGCTGCGCCGGCTTGTACAGCTGCAGGCCCCAGTAGGCCACGGAGGCCGTCAGCGCCACGACGGCGGCAACGGTGCTAATAAAAGGCAAACGGTTCATCAGTATTCCATTGTCAGCGCACCAGCTGATTAATCTCGATAATCGGCATCAGCACGGCCAGCACGATCAGCAGCACCACCACACCCATGGCCAGAATCAGGGCCGGTTCCAGCAGCCCGGCAATCGTCAGCGTGCGGCGTTCCAGGTCCGCTTCCTGCGCGGCCGCAGCCCGTTCCAGCATGGCCGGCAACTCGCCCGTGATTTCGCCGGCGCGGATCATGTGGATCAGCATCGGCGGAAAATGCTTCTGCGCCGACAGCGCGCGCGCCAGGCTGACGCCTTCGCGCACGGCGTCGCTGGCCTCTTCCACCAGCTGGCGCATCGCCACGTTCGACAGCGTGTCGCGGCTCGTCTCCAGCGCGCGCAGGATCGGCACGCCGGAGCCCGTCGTGATCGCCAGCGTGCTGGCGAAGCGCGACGTGTTCAGGCTGCGCTCGAACTTGCCATACAACGGCGCCGTCAGCAGCCACGTATGCCAGCGCGTTTTCAGTTCGATGTTCTGCAGCGCCTTGCGCCACATGACCCAGGCGCCGATCAGCAGCACCAGCACGACGATGCCGTAGTGGCGCACGAAGTCGGAGACGGCCAGCATGATCACCGTCAGCAGCGGCAGCTTCTGCTTCGTGTTGGCAAACACCGACACGATCTGCGGCACCACGTACGTCAGCAGGAAGATGACGATGGCGAACGC
The DNA here is from genome assembly GCF_004421005.1 of Pseudoduganella plicata. Classification (NCBI taxonomy): domain Bacteria; kingdom Pseudomonadati; phylum Pseudomonadota; class Betaproteobacteria; order Burkholderiales; family Oxalobacteraceae; genus Pseudoduganella; species Pseudoduganella plicata. The sequence continues at coordinate 4,092,326 of NZ_CP038026.1, read as the reverse complement.
CACGACCGTGACGATGGCCGGATAGGTAAACGCCAGTTTGACCTTCTGCACCAGCGCGTTGCGCCGTTCGATGTAGTCGGCCAGGCGTGACAGCACGCGCGACAACTGGCCGATCTGTTCTCCCGAGGCCACCAGCGCCCGGTAGATCTCGGCGAAGTCGCGTGGATGACGACCCAGCACGTCGGACAGTGCCGCCCCGCCGATCACCTCCGAGCGGATCGATGCGATCAGGTCGCGCACGTACGGCCGCTCGGCCTGTTCCAGCAGCGCCGTGAATGCCTGCTCCAGGGGCAGCCCCGCTTCCAGCAGGCTGGCCAGCTGGCGCGTGAACAGCGCCAGTTCGGTGGTGGACAGTTTTTCGCCCAGCCCGCGCCGTTTCGTCGCGCCGCTGGCATCCACCTGGGCCGAGATCGCATCGACCTTCAGCGGCACCAGCCCCTGGCCGCGCAGGTCTGCGCGCGCGGAGCGGGCGCTGTCGGCATTGACGACGCCTTTCTTGGTGGCGCCGCCCGCGTCGACGGCTTCGTATCGAAATGCCGGCATAGCCCTTTAGTCCTTCGCCACGCGCAGCAGTTCGGCCAGCGTGGTCGTGCCGTTGGCCAGCCAGCGCTCGCCGTCGTCGCGCATCGTCTGCATGCCGTCGCCCAGCGCCGCCGTGCGGATATGCGCTTCGGACGCGCGCTCGTGAATCTGCGAGCGAATCTGCTCCGTCGTCTGCAGCAGCTCGTAAATACCGACGCGGCCCTGGTAGCCCGTGTGGCCGCATGCTTCGCACCCCACCGCATGCCACGCGCTTGCTCCACCTTGTCCATCGCTGGTTTTGCAGACGGGGCACAGTTTGCGCACGAGCCGCTGCGCCAGCACGCCCAGCAGCGACGACGACAGCAGGAACGGCTCGATGCCCATGTCCAGCAGACGCGTGACGGCCGATGCCGCATCGTTGGTGTGCAGCGTGGCCAGCACCAGGTGGCCCGTCAGCGAAGCCTGAACCGCGATCTGCGCCGTTTCCAGGTCGCGGATCTCGCCGATCATGATGACGTCCGGATCCTGCCGCAGGATCGCCCGCAGCGCTTTCGCAAACGTCATGTCGATGCGCGCGTTCACCTGCGTCTGGCCGACACCGGCCAGGTCGTATTCGATCGGGTCTTCCACCGTCAGGATGTTCGTCGTGGTGGAGTTCAGCAGCGACAGGGCCGCATACAGCGTCGTCGTTTTCCCGGAGCCGGTCGGTCCCGTCACCAGCACGATGCCGTGCGGCTGCGCCAGCAGGCCGTTGAACTGCGCCAGCATCGGATCGCTCATGCCCAGGTGCTGCAGGTCGAGCCGGCCCGCTTCCTTGTCCAGCAGGCGCAGCACGGCGCGCTCGCCGTGGCCCGTCGGCAGCGTCGAGACGCGCACGTCCACCGGCTTGCCGCCCACGCGCAGCGTGATGCGGCCGTCCTGCGGCAGGCGTTTCTCGGCGATGTCCAGCTGCGCCATGATCTTGATCCGCGAGATCAGCGAGCCGTGGATCGCCTTTCTCGGCTTGACGATATCGCGCAGCGCGCCGTCGACGCGGAAGCGCACGACGGAAATCTGCTCGAACGGCTCGACGTGGATGTCGGACGCGCCATCGCGCAGAGCCTGCGTCAGCAGCGCGTTAATCATGCGGATGACGGGCGCGTCGTCGGACGATTCCAGCAGATCCTCGATCGCCGGCACGTCCTGCAGCAGCTTGGTGAGATCGAGGTCGGCGTCGAATTCGTCGGCCACTTGCGACACGTCGCCGCCGGCGCCGGCATAGGCCGACGCGATCGCCGCTTCCAGCTCGGCGCGCGGCATGGCGGACAGCTGGATGCGGCCGAAGCGGCGCGACACCTCGGCGATGGCCGCCGGCGTCGTGGCGTTCGACACCAGCACCTGCACGGTATCGTCACGCTCGCCGCTGCGGGCCAGCACGAGGTAGTCCCGCGCAAAGGCGTAAGGCAGCAGATTGGTCATTACTGCTTCCCGGCCGGTTGCGCGGGCACGGGTTGCGCAGCGCCGGGCACGCGGGCCGGCACGGCTGCCGGGGGAACCGGGCGCGCCAGCGTGCCGTCTTCGCTGGCCGGCTTGCCGTCGACCAGCGGCGGCAGCATCGGATTGCCCAGCTGCTTGACGAGGACCGCCTCGTTCGGCGTCAGCGTCGCACCGGCCGAGCGCATGTAGTCGTAACGGTCCGTGGCCAGGCTGATGCTCTGCTCCATGTTGCGGATGACGACCGGGCGCAGGAACACCATCAGGTTTGTCTTGGTGCGGCTGCGCTTGTTGTACTTGAACAGGTTGCCGAGGATTGGCAGGCTGGCCAGCCCGGGCACGCGTTCGACGCTGTCGCTGGCCTTGTCCTCGATCAGGCCGCCCAGCACGATGATCTGGCCATCGTCGGCAATGACGTTGTTCTCGATCACCCGCGTGTTCAGCGTGATGCCGGCCGTGGCATCCACCGACGATGCCGCCACGCTGGACGATTCGTTGTAGATCGCCAGCTTGATCGTGCCGCCTTCGGAGATTTGCGGCTTCACCTTCAAGGTCAGGCCCACGTCCTTGCGGTCGATCGTCTGGAACGGATTGGAGTTGGTGCCCGAGGTTGTCGTGAACTGGCCCGTCAGGATCGGCACGTTCTGGCCGACGCGGATCGTCGCCACCTCGTTGTCCAGCGTGATCATGTTCGGTGTGGACAGCACGTTGCCGTTGGCGTTCGTCTCCAGCACGTGCGCCAGGGCCCCCAGTCCCAGCTTGCCGTCGGCCAGCTGCTTGAAGATGCCGATCGACAGGCCGTTGCCGGGCGCCGTACCGTTGTAGACGTTGACGAGGTTATTGCCGCCGTTGGCGAACGACTGCAGGCCGCCCACGCGGTAGGTGCTGTTGCCGTTGCCCGAGGCGCCGACCCACTGCACCCCGAATTCGGCCGCCTTGTCGGCACTGACTTCGACGATCAGCGCCTCGATATAGACCTGCGCGCGGCGCACGTCGAGCTGGTCGATAACGGCACGCAGGTTGCGGTAGATCGCTTCCGGTGCCGTGATGATCAGCGTGTTGGTGGAGGCATCGGCCTGGATGTAGCCGCTGCCGCCCGTGCTGCCGGACGTGCCGCGGCTGTTGCCGCTCAGCGCCGGATTGGTCGGCCCCGTACTGGACGTGCTGCCGCTCTGCCCGATGGTGTTGTTGGCGCCAGTCTGCATCGTCGCCTGGTTGTTGTTCAGGGAGCTGCCGCTGCCCGAACCCTGGCTCGGCGCTTCTCCCGTCGTGACCGCGCGCAGTGTCTCGGCCAGCTTGGTCGCATCGGCGTTCTTCAGGTAGACGACGTGCACGTTGCCCAGTTCCGCCGTCGGCTGGTCCAGTTTGGCGATCAGCGACTTGGCGAGATTGGCGCGCGCCAGCGACGGCGCGCGCAGGATCAGCGCATTGGTGCGCGGGTCGGCCAGCACGGTGACCTTGCCGCCGCCGTCGCCGGCGCCGCTGCCAGGTTCCATCATCTTGTTGATCATCGCCGCCACGTCGCTGGCGATGCCGTAGCGTACGGGAATCACGTCCATGTCCGTCGATGCCGGCGCGTCCAGTGCCGCCACGATCTTGGACAGGCGTTTCAGGTTGTCGGCGTAATCCGTGATGACCAGCGTGTTGTTGCCCGGATTGGCATTGATCGTGTTGTTGGTGGAGATCAGTGGACGCAGCACGCTGACCAGGTTGGCCGCCGATTCATGCGACAGGTGGAATACCTGCGTGGCGATCTGGTCGCCCTTCGGCGTGGCCTGCTTGCCGATCACCGTGGGCGTGGCCTGCAGCTTCGCTTCCGCTTCCGGCACCACCTTTGCATAGCCGTCGCCGCTGACGATCGCGTAGCCCTGCAGGCGCAGCGCGGACGTCAGCAGCGCGAATGCCTGCGACCTGCTGATCGATTTTTCCGACACCAGGGTGATCGTGCCCTTGACGCGCGGATCGATCAGGAACGTGATGTTGGTGTAGTGGCCAACCGCCTTGATGACGGACTCGATATCGGCACCGACGAAGTTGAGCGCCGCCGCATCCGACTCCGCCTGCGGCGCGGCCCATGCCGGGGCAATGGCCGAGGACAGCATGCAGCACAGCAGCGCAGCGGCACTGAAGCGCTTGAGCGCCGGAGGATTGGTTTTGCTTGCAAACTGATTTTTCATTATCTGAACTCTAAAGCGATGATGTTTTTGCCGCCGACCGTCCTGCGCTGGCCCAGCAGGTTGAGCAGATTGCCCAGCGTTTCTTCGTAGCCGTTGGCCGCTTGCGCCTGGCCGGAAAACTGCAGCCGGCCGCCTTGCAGCTGGCCCGTACCGGACAACAGCAGCGGGCCTTTGGTCGTGGTGAGGTTGACGCCGGCCTGCGCGCCGCGCCAGTCGAGCGCCAGCTGGTAGCTGCCCAGCGGGCGTATCGGCGTCAGGCGCGACGACACGTCCTGCATCTGCAACGTCGTCACGCCATTGACGGCCACGGTGCGCTCCACCAGCGCCAGTTGCAGCGACGTCCACGACAGCTGCAGACGGCCGGACAGCGCCAGCGTATTGAGGGGCGCGCCCAGTCCCGCCAGGCCGTCGGCCGGCAGCAGCAAGGCCGCGGGGCTCAGCTGCCACTGGCGCCAGCTGCCCGTGAAGTTGACGGGCTGCGTCAGCGCCTCCGGGTTGGACAGCTCCATCCGCACGCTGCCCAGCAGCGACAGCGGCGACAGCTTCCACGTGAAGCGACCCGGCAGCAGCGGCGTGACGGCCGCGTTGCCACTGGCGGCGCCGCCGACAAACGCGGAGCCATGCCACAACGTGCCCTGCGCGTCGCCCAATGTCAGGCGCCCGCCCGTCTGGCGCTCCACCAGCACGGCGACCCACGTGGCCGGGAAGAACACCAGCATCGTCAGCACGGCCGTGACGGCAATGGCCAGCAGCCATGCGAGGGTACGCTTCATCGGCTGCCCGTTTCCTGGCGCAGCGTCAGCGTCGCATCGACCATGCCGGCGGCATCCTGCGCGCTGACGGTGCCTTCCGTGACGGCCAGCCGGTTTTCACGGCGCGCCTCGTCCAGCCAGGTCACCAGGCCGGCAAACGGCACGTTCTTGAAATCGATCTTGAAGTAGTCCCCCGTGGCGACCACGTTCTGCGGCGTCAGCCCGCGCCCGGCCAGCGCCGTGTTCAGGGCTTCGCGCGACAGCGGCGCCGGCGGCGTTGCCGGCGCCGCCGACATCTGCGCGGCCTGGCTGGCCAGCGCCTGCAGCTCCGCCGCTTCCTGGCGCAGCAGCGGCAGTTCGCGCCGCAGTTTTTCGCGGCCCGTCAGGGCCGGATCGATCAGCAGGCCGTAGATCAGCCCCAGCGCGACGACGGTGCCGCCAATCGCCAGCATGCGGCGCTCCTGCTCCGTGCGGGCGCTCCAGAAGCTGTCGGCACCCGCGCGCCAGCCCTTGATGGTGTCCTTCAGTTTGCTCACGACTTGCCTCCCGCGCGCAGTTGCCAGACGCCGGCGCCGGTTTCCTTCAGCGACAGGTTGCGCGGCGCGAGCTGCGCCTGCACCTGCGCCAGCGCGGCCGCGTCTACGGTATTCGGTTTCAGTTTGACGGTCAGTGCGCGCTCGCGATACTCCAGCCCGGCGACCACGTCACGCTGCGGCAGCATCTGCAGCGCTTCGCCCAGCGCGGCGGCCAGCGCCGTGAATTCGTCCGCCGCCATCTCGCCGCCGGCCACCCTGGCGGTGGCGATGTTCTTGCGCATCTGCGCGGCCGGATCGAGGATGACCTTCTCGTTCGGGTAGGCGGCGCGGAAGATCTGCGTCATCGACAGGCGCACGGCCTGGGCCTCGCGGCGCATGCGCAGCCACTCCACGTTCAGGCCGACGATATTGACCAGCACTGCCAGCAGTGCGATGCGCAGCGGCCAGCGCCATCGGCGCCATTCGCGCGCCTGCGCACCGCTGGCGGCACCGAGACCCGCAGCCATATCCAGCTGCACCGCCTGGGCGGCGGCGATGCGGTGGACCCAGTTGTCCTCTTCCAGCATGATGCCGGGGATTTCCGCTACCAGCGCATCGTACTGCGCGCGCTGCGCGGCGGGCACGTACAGCGTGACCGGCGCTTCGCCGGCCAGCGCCCGCAGCGTATGCAAGGCGCTGTCGGCCTGCGCCGGCAGCGTCAGGCCCATGCCTTCGTACTGGGCGGCGCGCAGGGTCAGTTCCAGCCCTGCCTCGTCATGCACCAGCGCGGCGGAGACGCCGCCCGGTGCCAGCGGCAGGCACAGTTGGCCGGGCAGCGCGCTGACGGACCGCGCGCCCTGCGCCACCAGCGCACGCACCAGCACCTCCAGCCAGGCACGCTGCACGACAGCGACCGTACGTTCGGCAACGCCCGGCTGGACGGGACCGACGGCAAACGCGCACTCGGCCGGGTCACCCAGGATCTGCTCCTCGACCAGGTTGGGCAGCGCGGCCTTCAGGCGCGCGCCGGACAGCGGCGGCACGGCCACGCGCAGCAGCGTCACGTCGGCGGCCGACAGCAGCAGCACGACCTTGCGCGCCGACGCCACCAGGTCCGCCAGCTTCGACAGCGCACCCACGCCCTGCTGCGCCACGCTGCCGCCATCGCCCACCAGCGCGAAGCCGCAGCTCTGCGCCGCGCCCGCGTCGTTGGCGGCGGCCCGCGCCGGATAACTGATATAAAGAGTCGTCAAAACCGTTTGCCTTCTTTTCCTAGAGTTCCCGTATCCATACCGGCGTTGTTATCGAGCGGCCCTGCGGCAACTCGCGGTGGATCAGCGACCAGCTTTCGAGCGCCGCCCGTTCGAGCCGCACCTGGCTTTGCACGAGGAAGTTGTCGCTCCTGACGACGACGTCCACCATCAGCTTGGCAGCGCCAGCATCGGCCTGCAGCGCATCCTTGGTCGGCCAAGCTGAGCGCTTGCGCCGCACGACCAGCGACTGCGCTTCCGACACCGACATATTGTCGAACAGCGCCGCCAGCACCTCGGCCCGCGCCGTATTCACATTGACCTTCGCTTCGGCCGGCAGCACGATGACAAAATCGCGCAGCCGCTCTACAGCCTGCTGCGTCACGCCGGCCACCGTCAGCAGGTCTTCCACCCGCAGCATCTGAAGCGGCGCGCTGCTGCCCGTGCCTGTCGCGCTGCCCGTGGTCCCGGTGCTGCCTGTGGTGGTACCTGTGGTGCCGGTACTGCCTGTACCCCCACCGGTTCCCGTCGTTCCCGTCGTTCCCGTAGTTCCCTGTGCCGACAGCGGCCGCGCTCGCGCCACGGCCTGCGCTACCGGCAGCGCCAGCGCATCGTCCATTTGCACGTTGCGCAGCAGGCGTTTGAACACATTCACCTGGTTTGGGTCGACCCCGTTCGGACCAGCCAGATTCGCCAGATTGTAGCGCGCCTGCGCATCGTAAATCTGCCCCGACAGCGTGGCGTCGTACGTTTCGTTATTCTGCCGCTCGCGTTCGAGGTAGTCGTCCAGCCGCGTTTCGGCCAGCGGCGTGGCCCAGACGCCGTCCTCGCGCGTCATGATTCTGCTGTCGTTCCCTTCCTGCTGCAGGATCAGCCGCGCCCAGTCCAGCGCCCCGCGCAGGATCCAGCGCGTCTGCAGGTGCAGGCGCTGGTTTTCCATCGAACGCACCTGCACCTGCTGCTGCCAGAACAGGCTGGCGACGATCGTCACGGCCAGTGTCGTCAGCAGCAATGCCGTGACGACGGCGACGCCGCGCTGGCGGTGCAGGCCGGCGCTCATACGGCCCCCAGCAACAGGATCTTCACCAGCGGATTCGGCTGGCCCAGCAACTGCAGCGACATCTCCAGTCCCTTGATGCCGGAGACCCCGGGAACCGGGGACTGCTGCGGGGCGGCGGCCGCATTGTCCGGTGCGCGCCATGCGCCGTTTTCCCACAGGCGGATCGCCATGTCGGCAACGCCCGACTGCAGCGCCACGCCCGGCACGGGATCGGTGTCGCCCAGCGCCACCTGCCACAGCGAGTCGAGCTGCGTCAGGTCGCGCGTGTTGACGGATTCGCGGCGCGACAGCACGCCCTCGCGCACCCGGTAGCTGACGACCTGCAGTTGCGACGGGCCGTTTTCCGGGAACACGGTGCGCACGAAAATCAGCCGCGCATTGTCCGCCACCAGCTGCTGGCGGCCTGGCAGCAGATCCCTGTCGGCCAGTTGTTCCAGGTCGCTCTGCATCTGGGCAAACGCCAGCTGGATGCCGCGGGAATGGTCCATCTGCTCCGTCAGCGCCGCGCGCGAGCGGATGATGCTGTCCAGCCCCCGCCAGCCCAGTACGGCGACGATCGCCAGCACGGTGATGGCCACGAGCAGCTCGACGAGCGTGAAGCCGCGCGCGGTCTGCTTGCTTGTCGCGCGCTTCATTCGCGCAGCACCAGTTGCACCAGCTTGATGATGCGGCGCTCGGGATGCGCCGCCTCGAACACGCTCACTTCGACACGGCGCAGGCGCGGATTGGGCGACATGATGACGTTCTCTTCGCAGATCAGTTCCATCTCGCCCTGCGGGCATGCATACGACGTCTTGCCCACGGCGGGAAACACGCGCGCCAGCCGGATCTCGACCAGCCGGTTCTCGGCCGACCAGGTGGCCATCATCGTGCTGCGCAGGCCATCGCTGTTTTGCGTCAGGCTGCCGATGGCGCGCAGCGAGGCGCCCAGCGCCGTGCCGACGATGACCAGCGCCACCAGCACTTCGAGCAGCGTGAAACCCTGTGCGCGGCGCTTGGTGCGTGTCATTTATTCCACCGTGAAGTGGCCGATGCCGTCGGCATGGATGGCGGCGCTGACGTCGCCGCTGGCCATCGTCAGCACGAACGGCTTGTCGACCGGCTCGCGGCCGAACACGATGCGCAGGGCTTCGCCGGGGATATTGGTGGGAGGATCGAGCAGCAGGGTCACGGGACTGCGTTTGAATTCGCGCTCGCGCAGCATATCGTCCGCGGGCAGGGCCTCCCAGCGGCGGCCGTTGCGGATCAGGAAGCGGTAGCTGTTGGCGTTTGCCTCGAACGCGACGGGACGGTTGCGCACGATGGCTTCATCGCGTGCCAGCTGCAGCAGCAGTGCCACGCGCTGCGCTTCCTGCTGCATGGCCTGGCGCTGGCTGGGTGCCGCGTTCATCGTGACGAGACCCAGGGTCAGGCCGATGATGACCAGCACCACCAGCAGCTCGATCAGCGTAAAGCCGCGCTGACGCATCGCGTGTCAGGAGTCGGTGGTCAGGTTCAATTATCCCAGGAGCCGATATCGGCATCGTCGCCGGTGCCGCCGGGCTGGCCATCGGCGCCCAGCGAGAACACATCGATCTCGCCCTTCACGCCGGGCGACAGGAACTGATACGGATTGCCCCATGGGTCCTTCGGCATCTTTTCCAGATAACCGCCCTCCTTCCAGCCAGTGGCCGGCGGGCCGCCGGTCGGACGGGTCAGCAGCGCCTGCAGGCCCTGCTCCGTCGTGGGGTAGCGGGTGTTATCGAGTTTGTACAGCTTCATGGCCTGCATGATCGTGGCGATATCGACCTTGGCCGCGGCCACTTTCGATTCGCCCGTGCGGGACAGCAGCTTGGGCACGACCAGCGCGGCCAGCACGCCCATGATGACGACCACGACCATGATTTCGATCAGCGTGAAACCGCGCGCGCGGCGCATCCGTTGTGAGACGTTTTGCATAAGTTCGGGAATGTTTGACTGAGGTTATCGCGAAAACAAGAGTGCAGCAGTATAGACCGGAAATATAACAGGGCGGTGAAAAAGCCGAGTCCGCTGTCATGTTTTGTTACGGGTGTGGGTAGGCATCTGCCCGGTGACGTTCGTTCAAAACCGGGGTCAGTCCCCTTGCGCTGCCAACAGCGAGCGCGGAAGACATCACTTACCGGGGACAGACCCCAGCGCCAACGTCCCGCACACCGGGCAGCCGTCATTGCGGCCGATGCCGATGCTGGTCCACTCCATGCGCAGGCCATCGAGCAGCAGCAGGCGCCCCGCCAGCGATGTGCCGATGCCCATGACCAGTTTCAGCGCCTCGGCCGCCTGCATGGCGCCGACGATGCCGACCAATGGCGCGAACACGCCCATCGTCGAACACGCCACGTCCTCGAATGCCTGGTCCTGCGGAAAGAGGCACGAATAGCACGGCAAGTCGCCCGCGCGCGGATCGAACACGCTGACCTGGCCATCGAAGCGGATCACGGCGCCCGATACCAGCGGCACCTTGTGCGCCACGCAGGCGCGGTTGACGGCGTGGCGCGTGGCGAAGTTGTCGGTGCAGTCCAGTACCACGTCGGCGTCGCGGACCAGTTCGGCCAGACGCGCGTCGTCGGCCCGCTCCAGCAGCGCGACGACGTCCACTTCCGGATTGATGGCGGCGATGGCCGCGCGCGCCGATTCGGCCTTGGGGCTGCCCACGCGCGCCGTCGTGTGGGCGATCTGGCGCTGCAGGTTAGTCAGGTCGACGGTGTCGTGATCGACAAGGGTCAGGCGGCCGACGCCGGCCGATGCCAGGTACAGTGCGGCCGGCGAGCCAAGGCCGCCGGCGCCGATGACCAGCACGCGCGCGGCCTGCAGCTTCTGCTGGCCTTCGATGCCGATTTCATCGAGCAGGATGTGGCGCGAGTAGCGCAGCAGCTGCGCGTCATTGAGTTCGACGCTCATTTGACTTTCGAAACGGGCGCCTTCTTGTCTTCCGGCTTGACGTTGACATCGGATTTCGTATCCGGCTTGACGAGGATATCCTGCGCGCCCTGTTCTTCCGGCGTGTCGGCCTTCGCCATCTTCACCGGCAGGCCCTTGAAATGGTTCAGCGCCTGCGCCAGCTGGAAGTCGGACTTGCTGCCGAATTCCACGGGCTTCTGCCGCTTCGCGCGCGCCAGCAGGCGCTGCTCCTCTTCCAGCTCGTCGTTGCGGACCGGACGCGCCTTCTCGTCCTCGTCGCCGTTGGACAGATGCTTGACCAGGTCTGCTTCGCGCAGGCGCAGGCTGTTCAGGCCATCGCCTTCGGCCGTTTCATCGACGGCGACGTCCGGCACGATGCCCTTGGCCTGGATCGCGCGGCCTTTCGGCGTGTAGTAGCGCGCCGTCGTCAGCTTGATGGCCGTGTCCTCGCTCAGCTGGCGCAAGGTCTGCACCGAGCCCTTGCCGAACGTCTGGCTGCCCATGACGATGGCGCGCTTGTAATCCTGCAGCGCGCCGGCAACGATCTCGGAGGCCGAGGCGGAGCCGGCATTGACCAGCACCACCAGGGGCACGGTCTTCAGCGCGGCCGGCAGCTTCGCCAGCGGGTCGCCCGTGGCACGGCCGGCGTAATCGTCGGGCCGCGCATAGAATGTGTGCTTCGAATCGGCCAGCTGGCCGTTGGTCGAGACGATCACGGAGTCCTTCGGCAGGAAGGCGGCCGAGACCCCGATGGCGCCCGGCACCACGCCGCCCGGATCGTTGCGCAGGTCCAGCACGATGCCCTTGATGACAGGGTTCTGTGCATACAGCGACGACAGCTTTTTCGCCATCTCGTCGACCGTCGGCTCCTGGAACTGCGCGATGCGCAGCCATACGTAACCGGGTTCGATGACTTTTGCCTTGACGCTCTGCACGCGGATTTCCTCGCGCATGACCGGCACGACGATCGGCTTGTCCTCGCCCTTGCGCGAGAGCGTCAGCACGACCTTCGTTTTCGGCTCGCCGCGCATCTTCTTGATGGAGTCGTCCAGCGACATGCCCTTCAGCGGCACGCCGTCCAGGCGGGTGATCAGGTCGCCCGACTTGATGCCGGCCTTGTAGGCGGGCGAATCCTCGATGGGCGAGACCACCTTCACATAGCCGTCCTCCATCGACACCTCGATACCGATGCCGACGAACTTGCCCTGCACGGATTCGCGCATCTCGCGGAACGCCTTCTTGTCGAGATAGACGGAGTGCGGATCGAGCGACGCCACCATGCCGGAGATGGCATCACGCACCAGCTTGCGGTCGTCCACGCTTTCGACGTAATCGGTCTTGATCAGCCCGAACACGTCCGACAGCTGGCGCAGTTCTTCCAGCGGCAGCGGCGCTCCGGCTTTCTGCGCGATGGCAGAAAACTGGAAAGAGGCGGCCACACCGGCCACCATGCCCAGGCCGATGAGGCCGATACTCTTTACTTTATTGCCCATATGCCCTTAACTGCTGCCCGATTGCACCGAATTGCTGCTGAATTGCTGCCGACGCTCAGAACTTCACCCACCCGGCGGGATCGAATGCCCGGCCCTGGTGGCGCAACTCAAAGTATAAACCCGATTCCTCGTTACCGCCGCTGTTTCCGGCCGCGGCAATGACGTCGCCGGCCTTCACCACGTCGCCCGCCCTTCTCAGCAGTGACTGGTTGTTACCGTAGATGCTCATGTACTGGCTGCCGTGATCGACGATGATCAGGTTGCCGAAGCCGCGCAGCCAGTCGGCAAACACGACTCGTCCGCCGGCCACCGCATGCACTTCGGTGCCTTCGCCGGCCAGGATGAACACCCCTTTCCAGCTGGGCCCGTCGCCGCGCTTGCTGCCGAATCTTGCGGCGACCCGTCCCGCCAGCGGCGCGCGCATCTGCCCTTTCAGGCTGGCAAACGCACCCGCCGGGGCGGCCGGGGCCAGCGCCACGTCCGCCGGTTTCGCGGCGCCTTCGTCACGCGGCTCCGGTTTCGCCGGCTTTCCCTGCTGCGCGATCTGCGGCGTTGGTTTGACCTCCGGTTCGCGCGGCACGCGAGGTTCCGGCACCGGCTTGCCGCGGTTTTCCTTCGCCAGGCGTTCCCGTTCGGCCCTGGCCTTGGCCTGTGCCAGCCGTTGTTCTTCGGCACGTGCCTTCGCGCGCGCCTCCGCTTCGGCCTTGGCCTTGGCGCGGGCGGCGGCCAGCAGCTCCTTGCGCTTCGCTTCGGCCGCGGCGGCGCGGGCCTGTTCTTCAATCAGTTTGTTCAGGCGGTCGACCAGGGCGCCCATGCGCTGCTCGTCGCGTTCGACCTTGCCCACTTCCTTGCGCTGGCTGACGAGCTTTTGCGACAGGTTCGCCACCAGCGCGGCATGTCTGGCCTTCTGCTGTTCCAGTTCGATCTTCTGCTGGCGCTCTTCCTGGGCAATTTCTTCCAGCTCGTCGCGCGCGTTCTGTGCGGCAGCCTGGTTTTCCTCGACGGCGGCCAGGTTGGCGCGCAGCGATTCGATCAGGCGCGCCTGCGCCTGCGACACGTACGCCATCAGTTGCAGGTCGCGGTTGATGCGGTTCGGGTTGTCGCCCGACAGCAGCAGCTTGATGCGGTCCTCGTTGCCGGCCACGTACTGCTCTCGCAGCAGCTTGGCCAATTGCCGCTTCTGCTCGGCGATGGTGCCCGTCAGGCGCTCGCGCTGCGTCGACAGCTCGCCGATGCGCGCATTGGTCTGCGCCTGCTCCTCGGCCAATTCGCGCAACTGACGGTTGGCCTGCGAGATCGCCGCCTCGGAGTCGGCCAGCGTGTCGGCCGCGTCCTCGCGCGCGCTTTCGGTCTGGCCGATATCGCGTTTCAGCGCATTGAGCTTCTGCTGCAACGCGACCCGCTGCGCTTCCGCGGCCGCCTTCTGCTTGCTGCGTTCGGTGGGTTTGGCGTGGACGCCGGCGCACAGCGCCAGCGCCAGCGCCGCGGCAAGCCAGGTGCCGCGGCGGGGAAAGTGTACAGCCATCGAAACCTTTACTTGGCCTTGCCCTGGTTGGCGACCGCCGCCTGGGCTGCGGCAATCGCGTCGGCATCGCCCAGGTAGTAGTGACGGATCGGTTTCAGGTCGGCATCCAGTTCGTACACGAGCGGCTGGCCGTTCGGGATGTTCAGGCCGACGATTTCCTCGTCGCTGATGCCGTCCAGCATCTTGATCAGCGCGCGCAGGCTGTTGCCGTGGGCGGAGATCAGGATCTTCTTGCCGGCCTTGATGGCGGGCGCGATTTCCTCGTCCCACGCCGGCATCACACGGGCCACGGTGTCCTTCAGGCATTCCGTCAGCGGGATCTGCTCTTTCGCCAGGCCGGCGTAGCGCGGATCGTCGAACGACGTGCGGTCGTCGCCTGCCTCCAGCGCCGGCGGCGGCGTGTCGTAGCTGCGGCGCCAGACGAGCACCTGCGCGTCGCCATATTTCGCCGCCGTCTCGCCCTTGTCCAGCCCCTGCAGCGCGCCGTAGTGGCGCTCGTTCAGGCGCCAGTCGTGCTTGATCGGCAGGTACATCAGGTCCATCTCGTCCAGCGTCAGCCACAGGGTGCGGATCGCGCGCTTCAGTACGGAGGTGTAGGCCAGGTCGAACGTGTAGCCTTCCTGCTTGAGCACGGCGCCCGCGCTTTTCGCTTCGTTGACACCTTTTTCCGTCAGGTCCACATCGGTCCAGCCGGTGAAGCGGTTCTCGAGATTCCAGGTGGACTCGCCGTGACGCATGAATACGATTTTGTACATAGCTGTTCTGTTAGAGGTTGGAGAATCGTTGAAAAATCTTGCTTGTCAGCCGCAAAAACAGTGCCGGGGCCTCGGATCGGCATCTATTTTATAATGCGCGCATTCAGTTCAACCATTGGAAGCATAGTGAAATTCATTCTTGACCATATCTTTCTTGTTGGCATCGCGGTTCTGTCCGGTGGCGCACTGCTGTGGCCCGCACTGACGCAGCGCGGCAAAAAGGCTTCCGCGCTGGAAGTGACGCAGTTGATAAATCGCGGTAAAGCCACCATTGTGGACATACGCGATGCCGATGCGTTCGCCGCAGGGCACCTGCGCGACGCCCGCAATATCCCGCTGAGGGAGCTGAAGGGCCGCGTCGGCGAGCTGGACAAGCTGAAGAACCGGACGGCTGTCGTTGTCTGCCAGACCGGAGCGCGCGCATTTGGCGCCGCGAAGATACTGGAAGGGGCTGGATTTACGGATGTCGTCGTTCTCGACGGTGGCATCGCCGCATGGCAGACCCAGGGTTTGCCGACCACTAAATAACGCTAGGTAAGGAAATGCCATGACCGCCAACGTCACCATGTACACCACCGCCGTCTGCCCCTACTGCATCCGCGCCGAGCGCCTGCTGGAAGCGAAGGGCATCAAGAACGTCAACAAGATCCGCGTCGACCTCGATCCGGCCCAGCGCCAGGTCATGATGGAAAAGACCGGTCGCCGCACGGTACCGCAGATCTACGTGGGCGACACGCACGTGGGCGGCTTCGACGACCTGTACGCGCTGGACCAGCAGGGCCGTCTCGATCCGCTGTTGCAGGGCTGACGCAGGCCCGGTTGACGGGAACCGCCGCCCGGGGCATAAAAAGGGTCGCAAACATATTTGTTTTGCTACAATTGCCTCGCGTTTGGCCCGGCCCATCGTGGTCGGGCACAAAATAGTTGACCCACTGTCCAATTCATTGAAAGCGTTCCATGTCCGACGAAAATCAGCAACCAGTATTCCAAATCCAACGCGTCTACCTGAAAGACATGTCGCTGGAACAGCCGAACTCCCCGGCGATCTTCCTGGAACAGGAAGCCCCATCGATCGAAGTCGCCCTGGACGTGGGCGCCGCGCCCCTGGCTGAAGGCATTTTCGAATCGACCGTCACGATCACCGTGACCGCCAAGATCAAGGACAAGGTCGCTTTCCTGGTCGAAGGCAAGCAAGCCGGTATCTTCGAAGCCCGCAACATCCCGAACGAACAGCTGGACCCGCTGCTGGGCATCGGCTGCCCGAACATCGTGTACCCGTACCTGCGCGCCAACATCGCCGACCTGATCACCCGTGCCGGCTTCCCGCCAGTGCACCTGGCCGAGATCAATTTCGAGGTGTTCTACCAGCAGCGTCTGCAGGCCATCGCCGAACAGCAAGCCGCTGCCGGCGGTTCGACGCCAGCCGAAGGCACCAACACCGTTCAGTAATTGCACCGAACGCGATCGGGACCGCGGCCTGGCCGCAGTCCCCCAATCAAAGGCCCTTGTGGCCTTTGATCATTTTGAACGAAAGTTTTTTGCAATGACTCTTACCCGTTTGATAATCGGGGCCGTATTGTCGCTGGCCTGTGGCGCCGGCCTCGCGGCAGATTTCAAGACGGTCGGCACGGCGCCCGCCGTGTTGTATGACGCGCCCTCGACCAAGGGCCACAAGCTGTACATCGTGCCGCGCGGCGCCCCGCTGGAAATCGTGCTGGCCTATGGCGACTGGGTCAAGGTGCGCGACGTCAACGGCGACACCGCCTGGACGCCGCTGCGCGGGCTGACCGCCAAGCGCAATGTCGTGGCGCGCGCCGCCAACACCAAAGTGCGCAGTGCCGAGGACGAGGCTTCCGCCGTGGTATTCATCGCCGACAAGGGCGTGCTGCTGGAACTTTTGGAACCGGGGGCGAACGGCTGGACACGCGTACGTCACCGCGACGGCCTCACGGGCTTCGTGCGCAGCAGCGAAATCTGGGGCAACTGACATGCAAGACCAAAACACGACCCGGCGCCGCATCAGCGTGCTGGGCGCCGGCGCCTGGGGCACGGCCGTCGCCATTGCCGTCGCCGCCCGGCACGACGTTCTGCTGTGGGGCCGTAATACGGCTGCGATGGACGAGATCGCCAGCGCGGGAGAGAACACCCATTACCTGCCCGGCTATCCGTTCCCGGACGGGCTGCAGGTGTGCACCGATTTCGACGCCGCCGTCGCCCACACGTTCCGTGACGCGGACGGCGACGAGGGCCTGCTGATCGCCGCCTGCCCGGTGGCCGGCCTGCGTCCGCTGCTGGAAAGTCTCAAAGGCCGGCCGATCCCCAACCTGATCTGGCTGTGCAAGGGTTTCGAATACGACACGGGCCTGCTGCCGCACCAGATCTTCCGCGACGTGCTGGGCACCGGCATTGCCAGCGGCGCGCTGTCCGGCCCGTCGTTTGCGCAGGAAGTGGCGCGCGGCCTGCCGTGCGCGCTGACGATTGCCTCCACCTCCGCCGCGCTGCGCGACGGCGTTGTCGCCGCCGTGCATGGCGGCACGATGCGGGTGTACTCCAGCGACGACCTGGTCGGCGTGGAAGTGGGCGGCGCCGTCAAGAACGTGATGGCCATCGCCACCGGCGTCGCCGACGGACTTGGACTGGGCCTGAACGCGCGCGCCGCGCTGATCACGCGGGGCCTGGCCGAAGTGACCCGGCTGGGCACCACATTGGGCGGCAATATCGAAACATTCATGGGCCTGACGGGGATGGGCGACCTGATCCTGACCTGCACGGGAGACCTGTCGCGCAACCGCCGCGTCGGACTCGGCCTGGCGCAAGGCAAGGCACTCGACACCATCGTGACGGAACTGGGCCACGTGGCCGAAGGGGTGCCGTGCGCCAAGGCCGTGCGCGAGCTGGCCGCCCGGCTGGGTGTGGAGATGCCGATCACCAACGCCGTTGCCGCGGTGCTGTTCGACGGCGAGCGGCCGCAGGATATGGTGACGCGGATGCTGGCGCGCGACCCGCGCGACGAGACGACGTAATATGATTGCGGGAACCGGCACGTCCGGGCATTCGTGCCCGTGGCGGCCCCGGCCCAACACTTCCCGCCAAACGTGGGAAAAGACACTGCGTCGGTAATAGACCGTGCGGCCTGCCCCGCCGACTACTAGTCTTTCAGCACAATCGTCAGCAACGCCACCGAATCCTGCTCTGCCCGCAGCGCATGGGCCGCCCCACCCTCCAGGTACAGCATCTCGCCATCGTGCAGCACGGCCGTGCGGCCATGGGCCTCGACCGCGATGGCGCCCGTCAGGCAGACCAGCGTGACCTGGCCGCGTACCCAGTGTTCGGGCATCGTTTTGCCGGCCGGCAGCAC
Source organism: Pseudoduganella plicata (assembly GCF_004421005.1). Lineage (NCBI taxonomy): Bacteria > Pseudomonadati > Pseudomonadota > Betaproteobacteria > Burkholderiales > Oxalobacteraceae > Pseudoduganella > Pseudoduganella plicata. The sequence goes on along the minus strand of NZ_CP038026.1, from coordinate 4,074,527 downwards.
GAGACGGATCAGTTCCAGCTGTTCCGTCTTCGCAATGGCGATCGACGAGAACTGCGACATATCTTCATCGGCGCGCCGCAGCGCGACCACTTGCCCGGACGTGGCGTGTTGTAAAGCCATCGAAACGCTCCTGTTAGTGTACTGATAACGTCATGTTAGCAGCATGGCGCGCCGGATGACGCGCCGCTACCGTGCGGCATCCTGCCGGGAGCGTTTCCATGGCCTTACACATTGCCCTGCTGACCTTTCCCGCCCGCCGGCCCGGCACGCTGGGCGATGCGCACCGCCAGTTTGCGCCGCAGCTGGGCGGCCTCAGCGCCCCAGCAGTTCGCCGATCGCCGCGTCCAGCTTCGTGAAATCGATGGGCTTGGTGAAGTGGGCGTTAAAGCCGGCCTGCGCGGCGGCCTGCTTGTCGCTGTCCTGGCCCCAGCCGGTCACGGCGAGCAGCACAATCTCCCGGCCCCACGGCGCGGCGCGAACGCGGCGTACCAGTTCATAGCCGTCGATATCGGGCAGGCCGATATCGATCAGGGCGCAGTCCGGCGCCGTCTGCTCCAGCAAGCGCAATCCGTCCAGCCCCGTGTGGGCGCACTGCGCCGTATGGCCCAGCATGTCCAGGGCCATGACCAGCGTTTCGGCCGCGTCGACGTTGTCGTCGATGATGACCACGCGCGACTTGCGCACGGATTCCTGCCGCGTCACGGCCGGGGTCGCGACAGTCACGCCCTGCGCCAACGGCAAGGTCACCTGGAATACGCTGCCCTGGCCCAGTCCCGCGCTGCGCGCCGTGACCGTGCCGCCGTGGAGAGCCGTCAGGCCCTTGACCAGTGCCAGGCCGATGCCGAGGCCGCCCGTCGAGCGGGCCAACGGCGACTCGAGCTGCGAAAACATGTCGAAGATGCGCTCGAGCTGTTCCGGCGGAATGCCGCTGCCCGTATCCGACACTTCCACGACGGCGGTGCCATCGGTGACCGACACGGCCAGCCCGAGCGTGCCACCCTCGGGGGTGAACTTGCACGCATTGTTGAGCAGGTTGCTGAAAATCTGTGTCAGGCGGGTGCGGTCGCCGTCGATCGTCAGCGGGACGGGCGGCATCGACGTCGCCAGCTGCTGCCGTGCCTTCTGAATGGCCGGCAGCGCCGACTCCGCTGCGCTGGTCAGTATCTCATTCAGTTCGACGTGCTCGCGCCGCAGCACCAGCTTGCCCTGCGTGATGCGCGATACCTCCAGCAGATCGTCGACGAGGTGCGTCAGCTGGCCCAGCTGGCGCTCCAGTACCTCGTAACCCCAGCGGCACATCGCCGCGTCGTCCGGCCGCAGCCGCAGCACTTCCAGCACGTTGGCAAAGGGTGCCAGCGGGTTGCGCAGCTCGTGGGCCAGCGTGGCGATGAATTCGTCCTTGCGGCGGTGCTCGCGCGCCAGCTCTTCGTTCAGGGCACGCTGGCCCGCCTCTGCCGTCTCGGCGCGCTGGCGTGCCGCCAGCAGCTCGCGCTCGTATTTCTTGCGGTCGGTCGCCACCATCGCGCCGATCTCATCCATAACCCCATCGGCACCGTCGCGGCGGATGACATTGAGCAACATTGGAATACGCCGCCCGTCGCTGTGGATGAGGTCAAGCTGGACTTCCGCAATCGAGCCCTGCATCTGCAACAGCGGCTGCCAGTGGGTCTGGTGGAACAGGCGCGCGCCTATCGGCAGCAGGTCGGAGAACTTTTTTCGCCCTTCCAGTTCGTCGCGTCGGTAGCCCAGCCAGTTGCAGAATGTGTCGTTGGCGCGGCCGATCAGCCCGTTTGACGCCGCCGTCAGCAAGCCGCACGGTGCCCGCAGCCAGGCCGCGTTATCGTCCGGCGCAACGGGGCCGCCCATGTCAGCCGCGTTGAACGAAGCGGCGGATGGCCGCCACACTGGCATCCGGTGCGCTCAGGTGAGGACAGTGGCCTGTGTTCTCGATCAGCACGTACTCACTGCCGGGAATGGCACGGTGGATGTACTCGCCTACCTCGACCGGCGCCACGAAATCGTCGGTGCATTGCAGGATCAGGGTCGGCAAGCGGCAGTGCGCCAGGTCGGCACGGTGATCCGACAGGAACGTGACGCGGGCGAAATGCTTGGCGATGTCGGGGTCGGTGCGGCAGAAGCTGTTGGTCAGCTCTTCGCGCAGGTCGGGCCGGTCGGGCGCGCCCATGATCTGCGGCGCCACGGCGCTGGACCAACCCAGGTAATTGCCTTCCATCGTTTCCAGCAGCTCGTCGATATCCGCGCGCGAGAAGCCGCCGCGGTAGTCGCCATCGTCGATATAGCAGGCCGACGGTCCCACCATCACCTGCGCCGTGAACAGCTCTGGGGCCTTGTTGACCGCCAGCAGGGCGATCATCGCGCTGACGGAGTGGCCGATCACCGTCACCGGCTCCGTCGTCATGCTGCGTACGATGTCGAGCAGGTCGTCCGCGTGGCCGTGCAGGGTGCCGTATTTTTCGTGATCGTATGCGGCCAGTTCGGATTGGCCGCTGCCCACGAGGTCGTACAGGATCACCGTGTGGTTGCGCGCGAACGCGGGCACGACAAGACGCCACATGTTCTGGTCGCAGCCGAAGCCATGCAGAAGCACGATGGCCGGGCCTTCCCCGAGGACGTTGATGTTATGTTTTCGCTGCAGGGTCATGGATACGCAATCGTTGGTTGTGTCAGCAAAGCCTGCCATTCTAACAGTCAACACGCCAGCCCTGCAGCGCGTCATGCATGCCGGCTCCGTGTCCTGGACAACGCGACATCAATGCAGTTTGATGGCCGCAATTGTCGTCTGGCCGCTCACTTCGATCGCCGCATCGTCGAACTTGGGCGGGCCAAAGCGCCCCGCCGCGTCGCGGCTGAAGCCGTAGTTCTCGCTGGGAATGCCGATCAGGTTGCGATCGAGCTTGCCGTTGTCGTTTTCGTCCTGGTAGGCCAGCACTACCCACGTTCCGGGCGGGACGTTCGACACGGTGACGGTCGTGGTGCCCGGCTGCGCGGCCACGGATGCGCTATAGGCGCACTCCTTGAGGAAGCGCTCGCGGTCGCACACGGCCACGTTCACTTTTCCTTTCGGGCCAACGGCGGAGACGCGCACCTCGACGGTCGCGGCGGCCGCTTGAGCGCCCAACGCCAGCAGCAGGGGAATCACAACAGGGCGAAGCGGTAACGGCATGAAGTCTCCTTGGTTGAACTGGTCATGGTGCCCGCCGCGCAACTGTGCGGCAGGCGCCTGTGTTAGGCTCGACGCATTGTCATTGCCTTTCCAATCATGCTATCGAACGCGCTTATCGTTGTCATCACCGTTGTGCTGATGGAGCTGTTCTCCATCGTGGCGCACAAGTACGTGATGCACGGTTTCGGCTGGGGGTGGCACAAGTCGCACCACGAACCGCGCACGGGCTGGTTCGAGAAAAACGACCTGTATGCCATCGTCTTTGCCGGCATCGCCATCGCGCTGATCTATGCCGGCACGCGCGGCCACCATCCGCTGGAATGGATCGGTGCCGGCATGACGGCCTATGGCTTGCTGTATTTCGTCGCCCACGACGGCCTGGTGCACGGGCGCTGGCCGTTCCGCTATGTGCCGCGGCGGGGCTACCTGAAGCGGCTGTACCAGGCGCACCGCCTGCATCACGCGGTGGCAAGCAAGGAAGGCGCCGTGTCGTTCGGCTTCCTGTACGCGCCACCCGCCGCGAAGCTCAAGCGCCAGTTGCAGCAACGGCGGGACGCTGCCACAGACCGTCCGGACGCATCGGCGCGCTGCGAAGACGCGACGTAAGCGCGCGCACGCCGCCTTTCCCCAGCAGCCACAATTTCGCCGCCTTCGAGGTGCCGGCGCGCGCATCCCACGCGTGCGCGCCGCGGCGTTTCACTTCGATGCCGATCTGCCGGTAGACGTAGCGCGCCGTCGCTATCGCCCACGCGGAGCGCAGCGGCAGTGCCGCGATGCCGGCGGCGGCCGAATCGTAGTACGGCTCGGCGTAGTCGACCAGCCGCGCCGCCACCTGTGCCAGCGCCGCGCGATGCCGCGGCAGCGCCACCTCGTCAGGCGCGATGCCCGCCTCGCGCAGCCACTGCGCGGGCAGGTAGCAACGGCCCATACCGGCATCCTCGACGATGTCGCGGGCGATATTGGTCAGCTGGAAGGCCAGGCCGAGATCGCAGGCGCGGTCCAGCACGCGCGGGTCGTGCACGCCCATGATCGATGCCATCATCAGGCCGACGACACCGGCCACGTGGTAGCAGTAGCGCAGCGTGTCGTCGATGCTTTCGTAGCGCGCGTCGGCGACGTCCATCGCGAAGCCATCGAGGTGGTCGAAGGCGAACTTCGGCGGGATCGCATGGCGCAGCGCCACTTCCTGGAAGGCGGCAAACGCCGGGTCGGCCATCGTGGCGCCCGCGTAGGCAAGCCTGGTCTGCTCGCGCAGCAGCGCCAGCTCGCGCGCCGCGTCGGGCCGCGTCGCCGTGTTGAATCCGAGCTCCTGGCCGTCAACGACATCGTCGCAGTGGCGGCACCATGCATACAGCATCAGCACACTGCGTCGCGTGGCCGGATCGAACAGCCGCGCCGCCGCCGCGAAACTCTTGGAGCCGACGTTGATCGTGGTCGTCGCGTGCTGCAGCAAGGTCGGATTGACCTGCGCGCTCATGCGCCCTCCGCCAGCATCAGCCCCGCCGTCGCCTTGGCCGATCCGATCACGCCCGGCACGCCGGCACCGGGATGGGTACCGGCGCCGACGAGGTAGAGATTTGCCAGCTCGGCATCGCGGTTGTGGGGACGGAACCACGCGCTTTGCGTCAGGATCGGCTCCAGCGAGAACGCCGAACCCACGTGGGCATTGAGCTCGTTGCGGAAGTCCAGCGGCGTGAAGATGCGGCTCGTGACGAGCTGGCTGCGCAGGCCAGGCATATAGCGTTTCTCCAGGTAGTCGAAGATGCGGTCGCGGTAGCGCGGTCCTTCCACCGCCCAGTCGATCGGCGCGTTGCCCAGGTGCGGCACGGGCGCCAGCACGTAATGGCTGCCGCAGCCCGGTGGCGCCAGCGACGGGTCGGTCACGCATGGCGCGTGCAGGTACAGCGAGAAATCGTCGGCCAGCGTATCGCCCTTGAAGATGTCCTGGATCAGCTCACGGTAGCGCGGTCCGAAGCAGACGGTGTGGTGCTGCAATTGCTTGTGGTGCTGGTTCAGGCCGAAGTACAGCACAAACAGCGAATTGCTGAAGCGTTTTTTCTGCAGCGCGCGGCTCTGCGCCGCGCCGCGCGGATGATGGCCCAGCAGCTTGTCGTAGGTGTGGACGACGTCCGCATTCGATGCCACCGCATCGGCGTCGAAACGGCGGCCGTCTTCCAGCCGCACGCCGCTGGCGCGGCCATCGCGCGTGTCGATGGCGGCGACCGGGGCATTGAGTTCGATGCGTCCGCCGATGTCCTGGAACAGCCGCACCAGTCCATTGACCAGCGCTCCGGTGCCGCCGCGCGGGAACCACACGCCCCAGCGCCGTTCCAGCGCGTGGATCAGCGTGTAGATCGACGACGTGGCAAACGGATTGCCGCCCACGAGCAGCGAGTGGAACGAAAACGCCTGGCGCAGCTGCTCGTCGGCGATGAAGCGCGAGACGATGCCGTAGACGCTCTTCCAGGCTTCCAGCCGCGCCAGTTGCGGGCCGGCGCTGATCATGTCGCGGAACGACAGGAACGGCACAGCGCCCAGCTTCAGGTAGCCCTCGTCGAACACGGCTTTCGAATACGCCAGGAAGCGCTGGTAACCCTGCACGTCCGCCGGATTACGCGCGTGGATCTGGCGGTCCAGCGCCTCCTGGTCGTTGGCGTAATCGAAATGGCTGCCGTCTTCCCAGCACAGGCGGTAGAACGGCGCCACCGGCAGCATCTCGACGTAGTCCGACATCTTCCTGCCCGCCGCGGCGAACAGCTCCTCGATGGCGGAAGGATCGGTGATGACGGTGGGGCCGGCATCGAACGTGAAGCCCTGGTCCTGGTAGACGTAGGCGCGGCCGCCCGGCTTGTCGCGCTTTTCCAGCAGCGTGGTCTGCACGCCGCCAGCCTGCAGGCGGATGGCCAGCGCCAGCCCGCCGAACCCGGCGCCGATCACGACGGCCTTCTTCATTTCACTCATGGGTCCTCATTGGTTTTTTCTGATCTGACGGGGATGCACCTGGCGTGCCGCCAGCAGTGCCTCCACGACGGGTACGGGCGGCTTGCCGGAAACGATGCGCGCCTTGTCGCGCAGGCTCAGGCGGCCGGCATAGAAGCGGGCGATCAGCGGCGCCGGCAAGCGGTAAAAGCGCTGCATCACGCGCCAGCGCTCGTCCGGGCGGCCGGCCAGGAACAGCATGCGGTTGAGCAGGCGGAAGAAGCGCTGGCCGCGCCACGCGTCTTGCGCCTCGAGGCGCGTGGCGGCAAACAGCGCAGGCGCGGACAGGTCCGGCTCCGCCGCAATCCGGTCCGCCAGGCGCACCGCATGGGGCAGCGAATAGCCGGTGGTCGGATGAAAAAGGCTGGCGCGCAGCCCGCTGCAGGGCTGGTCGCCCAGCTCGGCCCAGAAGCGTTCGAAGTCGCCGGCCAGCACGATGGGCAACGAGCCGTGTTCTTCGCGCAGCACCGCGTCGATGCGCCAGCCGCGCGCTGCCGCGTAGGCTGCGATATTGGCGCGCAACCGCTCGGGCTCCCAGGCTGCGCTGTCGACATAATGGGTATCCTCGATCAGCACGCGGTCCGGGCCGAACGGCAGCAGGTAGACGAAGCGGTAGCCGCCCTGCTGGGCGACGCCGGCATCCATGATGACGGGAGCGCTGAGGCCATGTGGCGCCGCCAGCCGCACTTCCTGGCCGAGAAAGGTCTGGTAGCCCAGCGCGAGATGAGCGCTGGCACGCGCGCCGCGCCCGTCGATGACGGCATGGGCGCTCAGTACCGTGCCGTCTTCCAGCGTGACGGAATTCGGCGTGACGATCCTGGTCCGCACGCCGGTGCGCAATGCCGTGCCCAGCGCAGCGCCGACGACATCGGCAAACCGATCGGAAGCGATGCACGCGTAACCGCTTTCCAGCGTGCGCGTGACCTCGGGGAAGCGTACGTCATACCTCGGCCAGTGCGCCGAGATCAACGGCGCCAGCCACGCGCGCTGCGCCGCATCGACATCGCTGTCGTGGAACGACCACGTGTGGTTGCCGCCCAGCCGGTCGCCCCCTCCAGCACCAGCAGGCGCAGACCGGGCCGCAGCGTGCGCAGCCGCCACGCGATCAGGCCATTGGCCAGGCCGCCGCCGGCCAGCATCACATCGTAGGCCGGGGTCATGCCATCGCCCTCGCGCCGCTGCGCACCTTCACCGCCGCTTCCACGATATCGGCTGCGCGGGGCGCGCCGCCGGCGTTGATCACGTCGTCGGCCAGCGCCGCCAGCCGTGGCGCAAACGCCGCACCGTCCAGCAGTTGCCGCAGGTGCGATGCCAGCTTGCCGGCGCCGGCAAAGCGCGCGGACGCGCGCAGGCCGACACCTGCATGCACGATGCGCGCGGCCGCGCCGGGCTGGTCGAACGCGATCGGCAGCGCCAGCATCGGCGTGCGCGCGGCGATGGCGTCAAGCACTGTGTTCAGTCCCGCATGCGTGACGACGGCGTCCGCCCGCGCCAGCGCGGCCTGTTGCGGCGCGAACGCGCAGATCCACGTGGCGCCGGCGCGCCGGACGTCATCGGCCTGCCGTGGCGTGAGGCCGCCGCAGTGCGCCACCAGCAGCTGCACATCGAGCTGCCGGCAGGCGCTTGCGATGCGCCTGAACAGCCCGAAACGCCCGCCCTGCATGGTCCCCAGCGAGGCGAAGACGAACGGCCGGCCCGGATCGACCAGCGGCAGGGCTGTCTGCGCGTGGATGGTGGCGTGGCGCAGCGGGCCCACGTGGTGGAAATGGCGCGGCAAACGGCGGCGCGGGAAGTCGAACGATACTGTCGTCTGGCTGATCTGTGCCAGCGGCGACAGGCATTCGTGCAGCATGCCGCGCACGGGAATGCCGAGCCGCCGGCTCTCGCTCTCGATGACGCGACGGTGCGGCGCCATGCACCAGTCGTACACGCGCGTGCTGCCTTCGGCCATCTTCAGCGCCCGCTCGTCGTCGCCCCATGGGAACGGCATCACGGGCAGCGGCAGCCCGGGCTCGCGGTTGACGGGCAAGGCGCACGCCACCGACACGAACGGCAGGCCGGCCGCTTCGGCCGCCAGGGCGCCCGCCGCCTCCATCTGGTCGGCGATGACCGCATCGACATGCAGGCTTGCCAGCGCGGCCGGCAGTTCGCGGCACAGCATGGCCGTGCTGTCGGCCATGTCGATAATCACGCGGCGCAGCCCCAGCGGGCCGCCGGGATTGGCCGCGCGCCGTAATGCTGCCTGTAACGAACCGGGAGGATGACTGGCCGCGCCCACGGCATGAAAGCCGATGCGGGAATCGGTCACGAACGCCGCTGCGTCGGGGCGGTGCACGAACGTGACGCGGTGGCCCCGTTCGATCAATGCCAGCGCCAGCGCCGCCAGCGCGTTGAAATGGCTGTGGAAGGCGGGCGCGACGACGGCGAAATGCGCACCGGTGTGCGTCATGTGCTGCTTTCAGCCACGGGCGTCCAGGCAGGCGGCGGCGCTCTCCGCGCCGGGTCGGGCGACGATGGGCTCTGGCACGAGGCGGATGTGGCCCCGGGCTTGCTGGAACAGGCTGCCGACGAAGCGGCGGGTGTCCTGATGCGGCCCGAGCGCATCGTCCAGGTGCTTCTCGGCGTCGCGCAGGTACTTCGCCAGGCGCCGCTGCGCCTCGTCGTGGCCCAGCGTGTTGATGAAGGTGGCCTTGCCCACGTCCTTGCCCGTGTCCTTGCCGGTGATGGCGCTGTCGCTGCTGTCGGCAAAGTCGTCGCGGATCTGGAACGCCTGACCGGCCGCCAGCGCAAAGGCGTGCAGCGATTGCGTGACGCCCTCGTCGGCCTGCGCCACAATGGCCGCCATCTCGACGGCGACACCCAGCAGCACACCCGTTTTCAGCTCATTGGTGGTGGCGATTTCCTCGGCCGAGCGCTGGCCGCCGTGCAGGTCCAGAAACTGGCCGCGCACGAGGCCCTGCGTGCCGATCGTCTGCGACAGCGTGCAGACGAGCCGCGTGCGGATCGCCGGCGGAATGTCCGCAGCGGAGGACAGCACGCAGAACGCTCGGCTGAGCAGGCCGATGGCGGCCAGGATGGCGACATCCTCGCCGAACTGCACGTGCACGGCCGGCTTGCCGCGGCGCAGCCGGGCGTCGTCCATGCACGGCATATCGTCCAGCACGAGCGACGCGGCATGCACCATCTCGACGGCACAGGCGACGTCGATCAGTCCGGGCGACGTGCAGCCCAGGTCGCGCGCAACCAGCATCAGCAGCAGGGGGCGCATGCGCTTGCCGCTGCCCAGCGCGCCGGCGCGCATGGCGCCAGCCAGCAGGTCGGCACTGTCGCCGCCCTCCGTCAGCAGCGCTTCGATGCGCTCGTCGATCTCCTGCCGGAGAGCGTGAAGCTGGGCCGCAGGATCGTTGCCCCGGTCCACGTCGAACCCGCTGAACCGCCGCGTCTCTGTCACCATGCCAATCCTTCTGCCGAGTTCGTGTAAGTGTGATAACCCTTCGTTCGATGATACCGGAACGTTTTTGATAATTGGTTATGCATTCAACGGTGCGGACCTCAAATGCCGCCTGTCCGGTCGATAGCATCCTGCCGGCCGGGGCAAAGCCGGGTCAGCAGTTCGGTTCCGAACAGAAACAACCAATATCGATACAAAATCCTGGCAGAAGTGCTGATATTTTCCGAAAAATGGCCTGCATCCCGTCGCTAACATGCGCACTCCTGTTCACAACCAAAGGGGATGTCGATGAAATCACTCACCATTGCCGCGCTCGCGGCCCTCGGCCTGACGGCTTGCGCTTCACGTCCGGAAAGCATCGCGGCGTCGTTCGTGTCGCATGAAAAATACAGCGGCAACGACTGCGCGCAACTGTCCACCTACCTGGCCGACGCCCGCTCGCAACTGCAGAAGGTCTCGGCGATGCAGGATTCGAAAGCGAATATGGACGCGGCAACGGTGTTTTTCGTGCTGGTTCCGGCAAGCAAGCTGAGCGGGGACCACGCGGGGGATGTGGCGAAGCTGAAGGGGGAAGTCGAGGCCATCGAGACGGCTCAGGTGAAGCGGGGGTGCAAGGTGGCGCGGGTGACGTGACGCCGGTCCTGCCCTGCGGCCACCGCAGGGCCCATGCTATACTGGCCCGATCATGTGCCCCGCCCCGCATTCGTGCGTCTTATGAGACGATTTCTCGTCATCTTCCTGATCCTGTTGTTTCCCCTGAACGTGCTTGCGCTGTCCACGTCTGTTGCGTCGATGCATGGGAATGCGGCCGGGCAATCGATCCTGGCGGACACATTCGAATGCAAGGATGTCTGCGATCTGGACCCCGATGAACCGCCCACGGCCGGCGACATGAATGGCATTGTCGACCGCCCCGCGGACCCATGCCTGGCTGGCTCGACCGGTCGCGCCGCCGTGCCGCACGACGCGCTGCGGCACCTTCATTCCACGTCCCCTCCTGTTCCACCGCCGCGCCGCGGCTGACGCCAACTGCTGGCGCCGACACCCCGCCTGACGGGGTACGGCGTGTTTCGGCCATGCCCGCTGCCGGGTACGGCCGACGATCGTCAACATTTTTGAGGTGATGGAATGGAATGGCTGTCTGACCCGACCATCTGGGTCGGTTTGTTCACGTTGATACTGCTGGAAATCGTCCTTGGTATCGATAATCTGATTTTTATCGCGATCCTGGCAGAAAAGCTGCCCCCGCACCAACGCGACAAGGCGCGCCTGCTGGGCCTGTCACTGGCGATGGGTATGCGGCTGGGACTGCTGACGATCGTGTCCTGGCTCGTCACGCTGACGACGCCCCTGTTTGCCGTAGGACCGCTGAGTTTTTCCGGACGGGACCTGATCCTTTTACTCGGCGGCGTGTTTTTGCTGTTCAAGGCTACCGTCGAGTTGCATGAGCGGCTGGAAGGGGTGACGCACTCGTCCGCCAACGGAAAAGGCTATGCCAGCTTTGCCGCCGTCGTGGCGCAGATCGTCGTGCTCGACGCCGTCTTTTCGCTGGACGCCGTGATCACGGCAGTAGGGATGGTCGACCAGCTGGGCGTGATGATGGCCGCTGTCGTGATCTCGATCGGCGTGATGATCCTGGCGTCGAAGGCGCTGACCCGCTTCGTGAACGCGCACCCGACCGTCGTCGTGCTGTGCCTGAGCTTCCTGCTGATGATCGGCCTGAGCCTGATCGCCGAAGGCCTGGGCTTCCATATCCCGAAAGGCTACCTGTACGCCGCCATCGGCTTCTCGATCGTGATCGAAGCGTTCAACCAGTTCGCCCGCCGCAACCTGCTGAAAAACGAGGCCCGGGTGCCGTTTCGGGAACGCACGGCCAACTCGGTGCTGCGCCTGCTGGGCAACCGGCGGCGCCGTGCCGCAGCGGACGCTGAGACGGACGAGGCGCAGCCCGTCGAGGAAGTCTTTGCCGTCGAAGAGCGCAATATGGTCAGCGGTGTGCTGACACTGGCCGACCGGTCGATCCGCTCGATCATGACGCCGCGCTCGGAGATGTCGTGGGTGAATCTGGAACAGGACTGCGCCACCGTCCTGCGCCAGCTCCAGGAGACGCCACACAGCCTGGTGCCTGTCTGCCGCGGCGACATCGACAACGTACTTGGCATCGCCCGCACGAAGGACCTGATCAGCGAGCTGATCCTGCGGCAGCGGATTGACGTCTCGCCCGAGAGACCGCTCAGGGCACCCATCGTGCTGCCGGAAACATCCGGCGTGTTGAAGGCGATGGAAACGCTCAAGCGCGCGCATGGCCAGCTGGTGCTCGTATCGGACGAATACGGCACCGTGCAGGGACTGCTGACACCGATCGACATCCTGGAAGCCATCGCCGGCGAATTCCCCGATGAGGACGAACAGCCGACCGTGCGTCCGCAAGGGCCGGGCATGTGGGAAGTCGATGGCTCGGCCGACCTGCATTTGCTGCAGCAAATGCTGGAGACCGATGCGCTGGTGGTGGAAGGGAGCGATTACACGTCGCTGGCCGGATTCCTGCTGGCCCGATTCGAGACCTTCCCGGCCCCAGGCGCGGTCATCGAGCTCGATGGATTACGCTTTGAAATCCTGGCGATGGAAGACCGGCGGATCGCGCGGGTACGGGTCAGCCGCCTAAGCACAGTGGCGGAAGAAGAAACTTCCTGACGTCTGAAAGCAAAAAAGCCCAGCCATGAAGGCTGGGCTTTTGCACATTCTGGTGCCGGCTGCCGGTTTCGAACTGGCCACCTGATGATTACAAATCAACTGCTCTACCAAATGAGCTAAGCCGGCGTAACTGGTCGGGTGCCCTGCCGTGTTGCCGCAGGTCCCTTACGGTCGAGAATTATACGCTATTTGATACGTGTCAGGGTGGGTCGTCCGCCCTTTTTCGGGGCGTCGCCGCCGTCGTCCGGGCCGTTGTCATCGCCGTTGCGCGATGCCGGGGTTGGCGCCGGGGCCAGCGCCGGGGCTGCCGATGGTGGCGGGACCGAAGACAGGATCGGTGCTGCCGTTTCTTCCACGGCGGTCGGGCCGGACGGTGCCGGGCTTGACGCGCCCAGAACAGGCTCGAAGGCCATGCCCTGGCCATTTTCGTTGGCGTAGATGGCCATCACGTTATTCACCGGGACGTAGATTTCGCGCGAGACGCCGCCAAAGCGGGCGTGGAAGCGGATGCTGTCGTTGTCCATCTTCAGGCCGGACGTGGCGCCGTAGCTGATATTGAGGACAATCTCGCCCTTCTTGACGTATTCCATCGGCACGGTCGTGGCCGAATCGACTTTCACGGCCAGGTAAGGCGTGTAGCCGCTGTCGGTGCACCATTCGTAGATGGCACGCAGCATGTAGGGCTTGGTGGAGATTTCGGACATAGGGGACTATTGGAGACGGTAACGATGCGGGGCCGCGGACGGCCCCGGTGTTGCAAAAGCTTACGCGAAAGCGCCGATTACCGGCGCATCACTTTCTCGGACGGGGTCAGCGCTTCGATGTACGCAGGACGCGAGAAGATGCGCTCCGCATATTTCATCAGTGGCGCGGCCGTCTTCGACAGTTCGATGCCGTAGTGGTCCAGGCGCCACAGCAGCGGCGCCACGGCCACGTCCAGCATCGAGAACTCGTCGCCCAGCATGTACTTGTTCTTCAGGAAGAGCGGTGCCAGCGTGGTCAGGCGGTCGCGGATTTCGGCGCGCGCCTTGTCGTGGCTCTTGTCGTTCGTCTTGTTGCGTTCGCTTTCCAGCGTGTGCACGTGAACGAACAGCTCTTTCTCGAAGTTGAACAGCATCAGGCGGGCGCGGGCGCGCATCAGCGGATCGGCCGGCATCAGCTGGGGATGCGGGAAGCGCTCGTCGATGTATTCGTTGATGATGTTCGATTCGTACAGGATCAGTTCACGTTCGACGAGGATCGGGACCTGGCCGTACGGGTTCATCGTCGAAATGTCTTCCGGCTTGTTGAACAGGTCGACGTCGCGCACTTCGAAATCCATGCCTTTTTCGAACAGAACCAGACGGCAGCGCTGGGAAAATGGGCAGGTGGTGCCCGAATAGAGAACCATCATTTTGGTAGTTCCTTAGAAACAAAGGGGGCGAGACCGCGAACGGTTCACCCCAGTTGGGCTGCCCGCATGACAGGGCAGCGCAAAAATCCGTGCCGGCGGTCCTCGCGGTTCGCCGGCACAACGCTAATTATTTGACTTCTTTCCAGTACGAGGCGTTCAATCGCCAGGCCAGGAAGGCGAAGCCGGTCATGAACAGCAGGACCCAGACGCCCAGACGTTTGCGCGTCTGCTGGGCCGGTTCCGCCATCCACTCCATGTAGCCGACCAGGTCCGCCACCGCGGTGTCGAACTCCAGCTTGCTCATGGTGCCAGGAGTGACCTGCTCGAAGCCGGCAAACTTGTGAATCTTCTTGCTGGCATCGTGCGGGTCTTGCTCTTCTACCATCTTTGCACTTTGTATCCCTTGCATCTGCCACAGCACATGTGGCATGGCCACGTTCGGCACCACCAGGTTGTTGAACCCGGTCGGCCGCGTGTCGTCCTTGTAGAAGGTGCGCAGGTACGTGTACAGATAGTCGCCGCCCGATCCGGCCGGGCTCGCTTTTGCGCGAGCGATCACGGACAGATCCGGCGGAATCACGCCAAACCAGGCCTTGGCATCCTTGGCCGCCATGGCGGTGGTCATCATCTCGCCCACTTTTTCGCCTGTGAAGAGCAGATTGTTCTTGATCTGATCTTCCGTCAGGCCGAGGTCGCGCAGGCGGTTATAACGCATCGAAGACGCATTATGACAGTTCAGGCAGTAATTTACGAACAACTTGGCGCCATTTTGCAAGGCGGCCATGTCGTGCGAACGGTCCGGCGCCCGATCCAGGGGGTGCCCGCCCTCGCTCGCGAAGGCCAGCGCGGGTACCAGCGCCAGCAGTGCAAGAATTTTCTTATGGAAATTCATTCTGTGGTTCCTTTGCGGTTCGATGGGCTCAGTGGGCATGGAAAGTGACGCGGTCCGGCACTTTCTTGAACGTGCCCATCGCACTCCACCACGGCATCAGGAGGAAGAAGGCAAAGTAATACAGCGTGAACACCTGCGAGACGATCGTGCCGATCACGCTGGGCGGCTGCGTACCCAGGTAGCCCAGGGCCAGGAAAGCGATCGCCAGCAGCACGTACAGATACTTGTGCCACTGTGGACGGTAACGGATCGATTTCACCGGCGAATGGTCCAGCCATGGCAGGAATGCCAGGATGACAACGGAGCCACCGAAGAACACGACGCCCCAGAACTTCGCATCCAGCACCTGCGGCAGCATGCCGACGATGGCGACCAGCGCGACGACAGCGATCACGGCCTTGGTGCGGAACGCCAGCCGCGACTTGAGCCACAGGAACACGACATATGCGGCCACGGCCGCCATCAGCACCCACATGAAGTCGGCGGTGGTGGCGCGCAGCACGGAGTAGAACGGCGTGAAGTACCACGTTGGCGCGATGTGCAGTGGCGTCTTGAGCGAATCGGCCGGCAGGAAGTTGTTATATTCGAGGAAATAGCCGCCCATTTCCGGCGCGAAGAACACCACGGCCGAGAAGATCAGCAGGAAGACCGACACGCCGAACAGGTCGTGCACCGTGTAGTACGGGTGCGACGGGATCGAATCGACGGGGTGGCCGTCCGGCCCCAGGTTTTCCTTCACTTCGATGCCGTCCGGATTGGACGAGCCCACCTCGTGCAGCGCGATCAGGTGGGCGGCGACGAGGCCCAGCAGCACCAGCGGGATGGCGATGACGTGGAAGGCGAAGAAACGGTTCAGCGTGGCGTCGGACACGACGTAATCGCCACGGATCCACAGCGACAGGTCCGGCCCGATCAGCGGAATGGCGCCGAACAGGTTGACGATCACTTGCGCGCCCCAGTACGACATCTGGCCCCATGGCAGCAGGTAGCCGAAGAATGCCTCGGCCATCAGGCACAGGAAGATGGCGAAGCCGAACAGCCAGATCAGCTCACGCGGCTTGCGGTACGAACCGTACAGCAGTGCCCGCGTCATGTGCAGGTAGATGACAATGAAGAAGGCAGAAGCGCCGGTCGAGTGCATGTAGCGCACCAGCCAGCCCCACGGCACCTCGCGCATGATGTACTCGACCGAGCCGAAGGCCAGGCTGGCGTCCGGCTTGTAGTGCATCGTCAGGAAGATGCCGGTGACGATCTGCAGCACCAGCACGAACATCGCCAGCGAGCCGAAGATGTACCAGTAATTGAAGTTTTTCGGGGCATAGTAACGGCCCCACTGATCGTTCCACAGCTTCGTCAGCGGAAAGCGATCGTCGACCCAGCCCAGCGCTTTCTGCGCCGCCGGTGCGTCGGCCGGGAATTTCGTCTCCTTGAATGCCCCCATGTTATGCCTCGCCTTTCTCGTCTTTGCCGATCAGGATCTTGGTATCGCCCAGGTACATGTGGCGTGGCACCACGAGGTTGTCCGGGGCAGGCTTGTTCTTGAAGACGCGGCCGGCGATGTCGAACGTGGAACCGTGACATGGGCACAGGAAGCCGCCGGCCCAGTCGTCCGGCAGCGATGCCTGCGGGCCGGGGACGAATTTGGTGGAGGGGGAGCAGCCGAGGTGGGTGCAGATGCCCACGGCGACGAGGATTTCAGGCTTGATGGAGCGGTGTTCGTTGATGCAATACTCTGGAGTGAACTCGTCCGGATTGCGCTCGGACTTCGGATCGGCGACCTGGTTGTCCAGTTTCGGCAGCGACGCCAGCATTTCCGGCGTGCGTTTCAGGATCCAGACGGGCTTGCCGCGCCACTCGACGGTGCGCATTTCCCCGGGCTGCAAGGTGGAGATGTCGACTTCGACCGGGGCCCCGGCGGCCTTGGCCCGTTCCGATGGCTGGAAAGTGCTGACCAGTGTACCTGCTGTGCCCAGCCCCACGACGCCGCCTGCCGCACACGTTGCGACCAACAAGCCTCGCCGGCTGGGATCGACCTGCTTCTCGATGCTCATACAAACCCCAATCTTTATAAAAATTCGAATCTTTGATAAGCGACCACAGACCATCTTGCAACATTAAATTATAAGTGAACAGTATGACTTATTAAAGCGAAACGTTGCACAGTACGTAAGTGTTCGCCATGGTGCAGTGCACCGTAGAAAGCCTTATACAGGAAGGGAAACTGTCGCCGCACTAGGCCAGAGTGACCAGGCAACAGCGAACGGTCGCGCCCGCGGGCGCCAGCCCGTCGTACAGATTGGCCGTGTCCCACCACGGCTGCCCGGCACCGTGGTGGGACACGGGCCGAACTGTGGTCGGGGACCTCGACCTTTGGCGCAACATTGAAAAAACAGTATGATTTGCCCGTATCACTACCGGAGAACACGAATGGCCATGCTGAAAGAATTCAAATCGTTTGCGATGAAAGGAAACGTCATCGATCTGGCAGTCGGTGTCATCATCGGCGCCGCGTTCAGCAAGATCGTCGATTCGCTCGTGCAGGACATCATCATGCCGCCCATCGGAAAAATTATCGGCGGGCTCGATTTTGCCAACTATTACCTGCCGCTGAACCACCAGGATCCCAACCTGAGCCTGGCCGAAGCCAAGAAACTGGGCGCCGTGCTGGCGTACGGGAACTTCCTGACCATCCTGCTAAACTTTGTGATCCTGGCATTCATCATTTTCCAGATGGTGCGGCTCATCAGTAAGGCGCGACGCACAGGCGAAGCGGAGGTCGCGCCACCCGCACCGCCGCCGGAGGACATCGTGCTGCTGCGCGAGATCCGTGACGCCCTGAAAAAATAATGCCATCCCACTGCTGAACCAACCCATGCGACGACTCTGGTTATTGTTTGCGCAAACGGTGACCGTTGTCCTGGCACTGTATTTCGTTTATTCGGCGGTCCAGCCTGGCTGGCATGGCCGTCCTGGCACGTTGCAGCAGCTGGGCACGCCCTCGCAGCCGGCCATCGCGACGGTGGCCGCGCCTGCGCCTACACCAGGCTCATTCCGCTCGGCAGCGGGCCGCGCCATGCCCGCGGTCGTCAACATCCTCACCTCGAAGGCCGTGCCGCGCAAGCACCCGCTGCTGCGCGACCCATACTTCAAGCGGTTCTTCGGCGACCGCGAAGGCGAGGAAGAGGACGATGACGAGAACAGCCTGGGTTCGGGCGTCATCGTCAGCTCCGACGGCTATATTCTCACCAACTACCACGTCATCGAAGCGGCGGACGAAATCGAAGTCGTGCTGGCCGACGGCCGCAAGGCTGCAGCCAAGCTGGTCGGCAGCGACCCGGAGACGGACCTGGCCGTCGTCAAGATCAACCTGGACCGGCTGCCCGCCATCGTGCTCGGCCATGCCGACCAGGCCAAGGTGGGCGACGTCGTGCTGGCCATCGGCAACCCGTTCGGCGTGGGCCAGACGGTCACGATGGGGATCATCTCCGCGCTGGGCCGCAACAACCTGCACATCAACCATTTCGAGAACTTCATCCAGACGGATGCGGCCATCAACTTCGGCAACTCCGGCGGCGCGCTGATCGACACCAACGGCAACCTGCTGGGCATCAATTCGGCCATCTATTCGCAGACGGGCGGCTCGGTCGGCATCGGTTTTGCCATTCCTGTCTCGACGGCGAAAACGGTGATGGAATCGATCATCAAGAGCGGCCACGTGGTGCGCGGCTGGATCGGCGTCGAGTCGCAGGAGATCACGCCCGAGCTGGCGCAAAGTTTCGGCCTGCAGCGCGACAGCGGCGCCATCATTGCCGGCGTCGTGCGCAATGGCCCGGCCGACAAGGCCGGCATGAAGCCGGGCGACATTCTCGTCTCCGTCGAGGGCAAGCCTGTGCGCGACACTACCGAGATGCTGAACCTGATCGCCCAGCTGGAGCCGGGCGGCAAGGCAACGATGCGCGTGCTGCGCAAGAACCGCGAATCCGACCTGGCCATTACCGTGGGCAAGCGCCCCGTCCCTAAAAAGTAAAGTAAGAGCACCCCATGCATTTGCGCGACCTGAACGGCTACCTGCAGGAGCTGGCCGAGAACAACAACCGTCCCTGGTTCATCATGAACAAGCCCCGCTACGACATCCTGCGCGAGGAGTTCCTCCTGCTGGTAACGCAGGTGATCGGGGAACTGGGCAAATTCGACCCGGCGGTCAAGTTCTGCAATCCGAAGAAGGCACTGTTCCGCATCAACCGCGACGTGCGCTTCGCCCACGACAAGCGACCCTACAAGACGACCTTCTCGGCGGCGGTGGCGCCCAACGACATGCGCCGCCCCAGCATGGCCGGCGGCCCCACCTACTACTTCCAGCTCAACGGCCAGGGCCAGCTGCAGTTCGGTGCCGGCGAATACATGCCGCCGCCGCACCGCCTGCGCGCGCTGCGCCGGCATATGGTGGAAGACGCGGCGGGCTTTCGCAAGGCGCTGAACCACAAGGGCCTGAAGGCGCGCTACGGCACCATCCAGAACGAAGGCAAGCTGCAGCGCCCGCCCAAGGGCTTCGATCCGGAGCACGAGCACATCGAGTTCATCAAGCTGAAGAGCTTCTTTGTGTGGACCGACGTCGACCTGGACCTGAACGATCCCGACGCGCTGCTGCCGCTCTTGGCCGCCGGCTTCAAGGATGCCTGGCCGCTGGTCCAGTGGATGCGCGCGGCCAAGGTGGAAGAAGAGCAGGACGCGGCTTGAGCAAAAACCGGTGACAAAAACCGGTGACAGGCGCCGGATTAAAAAACCGGTGACAGGCTCCGATTACAACCACGCCGGCTCCGGATAGATAATCGGAGCCTGTCACCGGTTTTCGAGAAATGTTTCGATGAACTCGACGCACACGCGCAGCTTGGCCGACGCCGACAGCCGCGTCGGATAGACCGCCCACACGTGTGCCGGCTGCTCGTAGTCCGGCAACACCCGCACCAGGTCGCCGCGCGCCAGTGCCGGCCCCACGTCCCACTGCGAGCGCAGGATGATGCCGTGGCCGTCCAGCGCCCACCCGTGCACCACTTCCCCATTGCTGGCCGACAGCGGCCCGCCCACCTTGACGCTTTCCTCGCCCCGCGGACCCTGCAGCACCCAGCGGCCGAAGTCGCCGTGGCGCTCGCGGATGACGATGCAGCGGTGCCCCGTCAGGTCCGCCAAAGCGGCAGGCGTCCCGGCCCGCGCCAGGTAAGCCGGCGCGGCGCACAGCACCCGGGCATTGGCCGCAATGCGGCGCGAGATCAGGTGCGGCTCATGGGCCTCGCCGACGCGGATGTCGAGGTGAAAATCCTCGGCAATCAGGTCGATGGCGCGGTCCAGCAGCTCCAGCTGGATTTCCAGCGCGGGGTAGCGCAAGGCCAGCGCGGACAGCGCCGGTGCCACGCGGTTGCGGCCGAACCCGGAGCTCGTGCAGATGCGCAGCAGGCCGGCGGGCGCCAGCGTTTCCATCGACACGGCTTGCATTCCCAGCGCCCGGGCCGTGGCGGTAAAACCGCGGTGCCGCACGACGGCGCAGAACAGGTGCAAGTCTTCCAGCGAGGGGGGATTCTTCACGATCTGTGGATAGTCGAGTGACGGTTGAGCCGATTATAGCCGCGCCGTTCGGCGTTATGCTGTCGCTTCAACCACAGGAGCCCCCCATGAAAACCCAACGCATCGCCGTCATCCCGGGCGACGGCATCGGCAAGGAAGTCATGCCCGAGGGCCTGCGCGCCGTGCAGGCCGCCGCCCGCCGCTTCCAGCTGCCACTCGAATTCACGTCCTTCGACTGGGCCAGCTGCGATTATTACCTGGAGCACGGCAGAATGATGCCGGACGACTGGTTCACGCAACTGAGGGGGTTTGACGCGATCTACTTCGGCGCCGTCGGCATGCCGGACCTGGTGCCGGACCATATCTCGCTGTGGGGCTCCCTGCTGCAGTTCCGCCGCCAGTTCGACCAGTACGTCAACCTGCGCCCCGTGCGGCTGATGCCCGGCGTGCCCTGCCCGCTGGCCAACAAGCAGCCGGGCGACATCGATTTCTATGTGGTGCGCGAGAATACGGAAGGCGAATACTCGTCCGTCGGCGGCCGCCTGTTCGAGGGCACGGAGCGCGAGACGGTGCTGCAGGA
Source organism: Pseudoduganella plicata (assembly GCF_004421005.1). NCBI lineage: Bacteria > Pseudomonadati > Pseudomonadota > Betaproteobacteria > Burkholderiales > Oxalobacteraceae > Pseudoduganella > Pseudoduganella plicata. The sequence continues at coordinate 4,053,795 of NZ_CP038026.1, read as the reverse complement.
ATCGGTGTTCACCCGCCACGGCACCGACCGCATCCTGCGCTACGCCTTCAACCTGGCGCAGTCGCGTCCGAAAAAACACCTGACCTCGGCCACGAAATCGAACGGCATCTCGATCAGCATGCCGTACTGGGACGAGCGCGTGGCTGCGCTGGCGCCGGCGTACCCCGACGTACGCTGGGACAAGTACCACATCGATATCCTGTGCGCCCGCTTCGTGCTGAGCCCCGAGCGCTTCGATGTGGTGGTCGCGTCGAACCTGTTCGGCGACATCCTGTCCGACCTCGGCCCTGCCTGCACGGGCACCATTGGCATCGCCCCTTCCGGCAACCTGAACCCCGAACGGATCTTTCCTTCCTTGTTCGAACCCGTGCATGGCTCGGCGCCCGACATCTACGGCAGGAACATCGCCAACCCCGTCGCGATGGTGTGGAGCGGCGCGATGATGCTGGACTTCCTCGGCAATGGCGACGCCACGTACCGCCAGGCGCACGACGCCATCATGGCCGCCGTGGAGCGCGTGCTGGTCGAGGGTCCGCGCACGCCGGACATGGGCGGCACGGCCGACACCACGCAGGTCGGCCAGGCCATTGCGGCGCTGATTTAAGCATCCCGGTGCGCCAAAACGGCAGTTCGTCGCAACCCGGTGGTGAACGGCGGAGTGGCTCTCTATAGTTCAATCAACGCAGCACACATTATCCGATGCGCTGCAGACCGAACTAACCCGAAACACCACCCGGACACGCCAAGGATCCCGTCATGAACATCGCCAAAAACATGGAAGCCATCTTCGTCGCCACCCTCGTCGTCATCGGCGCCACCAGCCTGGCGACGGCCTCCGTGCCGAAGCTGCAGCGTGCCGCAGCGCCGGCGCCGGTTGTCACGGTAACGGTGCAGAACGACGCGGCCATGCCGGTCGTCGTCGTCAGCGCCAAACGCCTGACGGCCGCCGAGAAAGCCGCGCTGTAATCGCATCGCCCACGTTCGGACGGCGAGCCCGATGCACAAGAAAACGTTGGCCAGCCTGCGCCTGACATGCCTTGGCTCGGTCACCGTCTACGGCAGGCGCGTCCACCGCAACGCCAGCGCGCGTGGCCTGGGCCCCGTGAAGTGGCAGTAGGATGACCGATCAGCGCCAGGGCGCCCGCGTGGTCGCAGGCGCCGCCGGCAACGTCGCACGCCGATCCCAACCCAGCACGATGCGCAGGTCCGCACGTGCATCGGCGGCAGCGCGCGGCGCGGGCAGTCCGAGTCGCTGCGACAGCAGCCGCGCCACCTCCTCTCCCTGCGCGCCGTATTCGAGGCGCGTGACGGGCACGGCAAACGGCCGGGTATTGGTCAGCCGCACCGACTTCCAGCCGATGTCCGTGACCTTGCGGTCGCGCGCCCATGCGGCGGCCATGCCGCGCACGCCATTGCCATTGCTGATTTCGAGACGCAGTCCGCCCTGCGCCGGCGCATCGACCGGCGCTGCCGGCGCCGACACCGGCAGCGCTGCCGATACCAGCTTCGGCCCCGGCACTGACACCGCTGCCGCCACCTGCGGCGCAACCCGATGCACCTCCACTAGCGCGGCCCCCACGGCGCGCACTTCCGTTCGGGCCAGATCGCCTGGCCACAGGCTGGGATCCTGCACCCGCTCCACAGGAACGGCGGCCGGCGCCGTGCCGCCCGCTACGGCGTAATCGCCGCGCAGGTCGTGCGTGCGCAGCATGCGTGCCTGTCGCATCATCTGCAATGCCAGGTCCGTCTGCCCCAGGCTCTGCAGCACAGCGCCCAGATGCTCCCATGCGACAGGCTGCAACGGGTCGCGCACACAGGCCCACATCAGGACCGTCACGGCTTCTTCGCGTTCGCCCTGCAGGTACAGCGCATAGCCCAGGTTCCCCAGCAGGAAGCCCTGCTCGGCCGAAGGGAGGCCGGCCGACTGCGTCAAGAGCTTGCGCCACAACGCGATCGCGCCGGCGTAATCACCGCCTTCCGCCAGCAGCACAGCCAGGCCGTTGCGCGCGCCCCGGTGCGCCGGGTCGAGACGCAGCGCCGCCTCGTAGGCGCGCCGGGCCAGCGGCGGGTGGGCTGCCGCGTGCTCGCTGCGACCCAGCGTGTAATAGCCGTCGGCTGTCCCGAACGGTGCTGCCGGTGCGACGGCTTGCGCCGGCAGGTCCGGGCGCGGCGCAGTGCAGCCGAGCAGCAGCGAACCCAGACAGGCGGCGCGGACCGCGGCTCGTATGGTCCTGTTTCCGATCATCGCAAGCTCCTCGTTTTATCGTTGGCCACTCATCATCGGCAGCACATCATGCGACAGGTGGATCGCCGCAGGCCCCATCAGCACCACCAGCAGCGTGGGGAAGATGCAGAAGATCAGCGGGAACATCAGCTTCAGCGCCACCTTCGCCGCAGCCTCCTCGGCCAGCAGGCTGCGTTTCTGGCGCAGGTTTTCCGAATGGACCCGCAGCGAGTCGCCCATGCCGGTGCCGAAGCGCTCCGACTGGATCAGCATTGCCACCAGCGTGTCGACATCTTCCACCCCGTGCGCAGCGCGAAGTTGCGCAGCGCCTTTTCCTTGCTGAAGCCGGCGCGCATTTCCATCAGCACCAGTTGCAGTTCCTGCGCCAGCACGACGCTCTTGACGTGCACCTCGGCCGCCACCTTCGTCAGGCCACGCTCCATCGACAATCCCGCCTCCACGCATACCGTCAGCAGGTCCAGTGCATCGGGAATGTTCTCGAAGATTTCGCGGCGGCGGCGGCTGGCCGTGCGCGACAGCACGATATTGGGCAGGTAGTAGCCGGCCGCGGCGCCGCCGAACAGCACCGCGAGGAAGCCGTCGCGCAGCACGCCGCCCTGAGCCGTCGCCATCAGGATCGCCAGCAGTGCGGGAATGCCCAGCGACAGCACCGTCTTGGTGGCGAAATACAGCGTGGGCGCGGAATGATGGCGCCAGCCGGCGTTGATGAATTTCGTGCGCAACGGCGAGCGCTCCCACCCTTCCTCCGGCAGCGAGAGCCTGGTGAGCGGCTGGGCCGCACGTGCTACGCGCTCGATCCACTGGCCGCCCTCGCCCGTTTCGGCCTGGGCCGGCGTGGTACGGAATGCGCGCAGGCGGTCGCGCAGCGCGGCCGGCGCGAAGATGGCCACGCCTGCCAGCACGATCCCGGCGACGACGACAAAGACGACCAGCAGGAACAGCAGTTGTTGAGTAGTCATGGACTCGTCCTATATGCGGATCCTGATCAGCACGCGCATCCACGCCACGCCGAGCAGCATCATGCCGGCGGCCATCCATAACAGGCGCACCCCGGACGGATGCGTCCACAGCACGCTGATGTAGCCGTAATTGGTCAGGCACGAAATCGCCATCATCCCCAGCGGCAGCAGCCCGAGGATCCAGGCCGACATGCGCCCTTCCGCCGACAGCACGTTCACCTGCCCCAGCAGCTTCAGGCGCGAGCGCGTCAGCCGGCCGATATTGCCCAGCAGCTCGGCAAGATTGCCGCCCGACTCGCGCTGAATGAGCACCGCCAGCACGAGGTAGCGCAGGTCCGTCAGCGGAATGCGCGTCGCCATGTTGTGCAGCGCCTCGTTCATCGGCACGCCGTAGTTGACCTCTTCGTACGTCGCCTTGAACTCGCCGCCGATGGGCTCCGGCATCTCGTCGCCGACCATCTTGAGGACATTGGCGAACGAATGACCGGCACGCAGCGCCCGCGCCAGGAAGTCGGCAGCTTCGGGCAGCTGCAGCTCGATATGCTTGAGGCGGGCCGCCCGGGCGCGCAGCAGCACGGCATAGGGCGCCGCGGCCGCCAGCGCCAGCGCGACACCTGCGGGCAGCAGCGGCACGGACAGGAACTGCAGCGTGAGCAGGGTCGCCAGCGGCGGCGCCAGTGCGCCGCCGAGGAACGGCGCCACCTGCCAGCCCAGGCCCGATTGCAGCAGCAGGCGATCGAGCGGCGCCAGTTGCGGCACGCGGGTCAGCCAGCGTTCCAGCAGCGGCGACGTGGCGTAGCGGCGCTGTTTCAGGATGCTGATACGTTCAAGCCCTTCGCCCCGGCCGGCCATCATGTCCAGCCGCTTCGCAATCCGGCGGGCGCTCTTGCCGTGGCTGGTCGTCCACCACAGCCACGTGCCCTCCACCATGAAGATCACGGCGGCGAACAGCAGCACGGCAAATGCGGAGAAGACCATGTCCATGCCATTCTCCTATTCGAATACGCGGTCGGGATCGAATACGCTGTCCGGTACCGGCGCGCCGAACAGCCTGAGGCGGTCGGCAAAGCGCGGCCGCACGCCGGTGGCGAAGAAGTGGCCCTGCACCTTGCCGTTGACATCGACGCCGGTCTGCTCGAAGCGGAAAATCTCCTGCATCGCAATGACGTCGCCCTCCATCCCCGTCACTTCCTGCAGGCTGACCAGCTTGCGGGTACCGTCCGTCAGCCGCGTCACCTGCATCACGACCGTCACTGCGGAGCTGATCTGCTGGCGCGTGGCGCGCGGCGTCAGGTTGACACCGGCCATGCCGACCATGTTCTCCAGCCGGGCCAGTGCGTCGCGCGCCGTGTTCGAGTGGATCGTCGCCAGGGATCCCTCGTGGCCCGTGTTCATCGCCTGCAGCATGTCGAGCGCTTCGGGTCCGCGTACCTCGCCCAGGATGATGCGGTCGGGCCGCATCCGCAGCGCGTTGCGCACCAGCGCGCGCTGGTTGACCTCCCCCTTGCCTTCGATATTGGGCGGACGCGTTTCCAGGCGCACCACGTGCGGCTGGCGCATCTGCAGTTCCGCCGCGTCCTCGATCGTGACGATCCGCTCGCTGGGCGGGATAAAGCCGGACAGCACGTTGAGCAGCGTCGTCTTGCCGCTGCCGGTGCCGCCGGAGACGAGGATATTGATCTTGGCATGGCCCAGTGCCTGCAGCACCTGCTGCATCGGCGGCGTCAGGCTTTTGTTTTCGATCAGGTTCGTCATCGTCAGCGGGTTGGAGGCGAAGCGGCGAATCGACAGGATCGGCCCGTCCACCGCCAGCGGCGGAATGATGGCATTGACGCGCGAACCGTCCGGCAGGCGCGCGTCGACCATCGGGCTCGACTCGTCGACGCGCCGGCCCACCCGCGAGACGATCTTCTCGATGATCTTCATCAGGTGGGCGTTGTCGTTGAACGTGATATCGGTCAGCTCGAGCCGGCCGGCCCGTTCCACATACACCTTGTGGCAGGTGTTGACGAGGATGTCGGACACGCTGGCATCGGCCAGCAGCGGCTCGAGCGGACCGAAACCCAGCATCTCGTGCTGGATATCGAGCACCAGGTGATGGCGCTCGTTCTGGTTCAGAACGATGCGCTCGTCCTCGATGATGCGCTGCACCAGCAGCGCCAGCTCGTGCTTGAACTGTTCCGGCGTCAGGCGCTTGAGCCGCTCCAGGTCGATGCGGTCCAGGATCAGCTGGTGCATCGTGCGCTTCAGCTCCTGATAGGCTGCGTGCGACTGCGCCGGCAGCGTGATGCTGCCGTTGCGGGGTTCTTCGGCCAGTGCCAGGCGTTCGCGTAGGCTCATGAATGCTCCCTGCCTACTGCTCGGCGGCGCTGCGGCCGAACAGGCGGTCGAACAGGCTCTTGGCCTCGGACACGCGGCGCTCCGTCACCAGTTCCACCAGGTCCGCCAGGCTGCGCGCGACGGGGCTGCTGCGCGAGAGCTGCAGCACGGGAATGCCCTGGTTGACGGAGTCGGTGGCCGACACGTAGTCGTTCGGTACCGTGTGCACCACGTCCGCGCCCAGCGCATGCTCCAGGTCCGCCAGCCGCAGCTTGCCGCCCTTCTGGTAGCGGTTGACGATCAGGCGGATGCGGTCGACCGCGTAGCCCAGCGAGCGGAAGATGTCGATCAGGCGGCGCCCGTCGCGGATGTCGGGCAGCGCCAGCTGCAGCACCGGATAGATCGTGTCGGCGCTGTCCAGCGCGCGCAGCGACAGCGCATCGATCTGGCGCCCCACGTCGAGCACGATGTAGTCATAGTGCTGGCGCGCCACGCGCAGGATGACGTCCATGTGCTCGGGCTTCATGTCCACGGCCTGCGACGGATCGTCGGCGGCGGCCAGCACGCCGAATCCGGGCGCCACGTGGACCAGGCACGACTCCAGGAACGCGCCATCCATGCGCGTGATCTGGCCGCAGATGTCCGACAGCGTCATCGTCGGCTTCTGGTCCGACACGTACAGGGTGGCGTCGCCGAACTGGCCGTGCAGGTCGATCAGCAGCACCTTCTTTTCGGCCAGCGCGGCCAGCGCATAGCCGAAATTCGTGGCCAGGAACGTCGCCCCGCTGCCGCCCTTGCAGGCGATGAATGCCAGTACCTTGCCGTCGCGCATGCGCGTGACGCCGGACTCGATCTCGATCCGGTCCATCGCCTCGTGGAAGGCGCGGTGCACGAGCGGCAGTTGCAGCACCTCGCGCATGCCCGCACGCATCGCGCGGATCAGCAGTTCCTGCTGCGCTTCGCGGGTCAGCAGGATAAACGACGCATTCGGATACTGGCGCGCCAGCCGGTCCACCAGCTCCCATTCGGCCGCTTCGTCGCTGGCGTCGAGGATCACCAGTTCGGGGGCGTCGGGAACGGGACGCTCGACGGCGTCGCGCAGGCCCTGGCGCGACGCCACCAGCTGCACGGCCGGCAGCCGCGCCGAGCCTTGCGCGGCGACTTCGGCATGCAGCAGGCTGTCCTTGCTGATCATCAGTGCTTTCATGGCTTTTCCTTTGTTTCAGAGACAGGAGCTGGCACCCGGCCGGAAGCCGAGCGTTTCCGCTTTCGCGATCGAGGTCGACACGGGGACGGTGAGCGGCACCACGTCTGGCAGGATGCGCGTGAGCGTCGTGTACGGCAGCGGCGTGCACGCGCCGTTCGCGGTTGCGCAAATACGTACGCGCACGAAGCGGATGCACGATGTACCGTTCGGATCGGTGGTGCAGTTCACCACGTTCCGTGCCGGGCACGCCGGCCCTGCCGTGACCGGCGCCAGCGCGCCGTCCGCGCTCAGCGACAGGTAGTCGATGCGCAGGCGGTCCGCGGTCAGCTCGGGCAGCAGCGGCAGCGCTGCGTCCTTGTCGCGAAACAGCGCCTGGTAGCGCAGTGCCGCCATGGCCGCGCCATCCGAATAATCCGTCATCGCCGCGGCACGCGCGGCCCGCCGCGTGACGTCCTGCGCGGTGTTCCGCACGAACGCCATGCGTGCAACCTCGACTGTCCCAACGACGAACAGCAGGAAAACGCCCAGCACAAGGGCAAGCTCGACGGTAATGACGCCGGCTGCGCCACCAGCTTGGCGGCCACGGCAATCAGGGTGCATAGGTCACCAAATAGCCCGGCGTGATTTCCACGCTGCCCATGGGCACACCTTCGACATTCGACGAGCCGAAGACGGTGTCCGCGTAGTGGACGGACGTATTGACCGTCATCATGACCGGAAGGCCATGCTGGCACGTACGGCCGTCGCAATTGATCGTACTCCTGCCTGCCGGTGTGCCCTGCAGACCCGCCTCGTCCGCGGCTTCATTGATATAGCCGCTGCCCAGCGCAGGGAGCGTCTCGCTCGCAGCGGTCGGGGCATAGGCGGCATCAGGCAGCGCGGCAACGATGCGTGCGGCCGCATAGACTGCCTTGTCCAGCACGATTGCGTGATAGACCACCTGGCTCACGTACAGCAGGACAGGCAACAGGAACAGGGTGGCCGCGATCAGCAGTGCCGCTTCCACGGCCACCACGCCACGCTGGGCATGCAGGGTCTTCATCGGAGCAGTCCTATCGTTGCGGGCAACGCCGCGTCGGTGACGGTGCCGGCAAATTCCGCCGGCACCTCGGTCGCGCTGGCGGGCGCCGTGAGCAGGAAGCGGGCGATCGCCACCACATCGCCCTCGACCTGCGTGCCCGCGGCCACCGGACAGCGCAGCAGCGGGATGTACAGCAGGCGGCGTTTTGGCCGCCCAGTCCCGGGGGTGCCGCGCTGTATCCACCGGAGAGATACGCTCCGGCGGAGGTATAGCCGGTGCCGCCCTTGATCGCCCCCGCCGGGGTGGACGGATACAATGCGCCGAACGCCGCCAACGCAACCGGGGCGCCGGACGGCGTCTTCGCCGGCCCATAGGCCCACAGAATGCCGTAGTCGCCCGGCACGGTGGCCGTGGAAAGTGGCGGCGGATCGTCCGCGATCGTCTGCAGCCTGCCCGTTGCGGTGCCCGGCCTTGCGGCAAGGCGCGTGGGCGGCTGCGTCAACCAGGTCGCGCTGGCGCCCGCATAGCTGCGGATGTTGCTGTCCGGCGGCGCAGCCGTCGGATTGCATGCGGGCGCGCCGCCATACGTGCCGAAGCGGGAATTGAGCTGCTGCCACAGATTGAAGCTGCCGGGCCGGCGCAGCCGCGCCTTGCCGTTCACGAACCCGGCATAGCCGACTGTCCCGGTACACATGAACGGCGCCACGGCGGTTTCGTCGAAGGACGTCGTGTCCCCGCCGGCGACGTGCATGGGGTCGACGTAGAAATACTCGCCTGCGCCCGTGCCGGTCGGATTCAGTTCCAGCAGGTTATAACCGACGCCGAAGCGGAACCCATACTGGATCAGCTCAGGATTGCCGGGATTGGCGCGGGTGTCGGAGGCCTTGTTGCTCATGGCGCAAACGGCCAGCGGCGTAATGTTCCCGGCCGTGGGACCGGCCACGACGACCGGCGCCAGGTTGACGGGATCGAGGCCCGCTCCCAGGACTCCCATCAGTACCGGCTGCACATAGCGCGTCGCATCGTCCAGAACGTTCATGTCGACACGGGCATAACGCAGGGTGGCGGCGGCCGGTCCTGCCGCGTAGACTGGCAGCCAGTCGCTCTCCGGCGCGTCCGGGCTGCCGGCGAATCTCAGTGCCGCGGAATTCCAGGCCAGCTCGCTCGACAGGCCGACGCGCATGCCCAGCGACATGCGAAACGCCCGATCGGCCGCGGCCGCTATGCCGCCGGGCGTGCCGTTCAATGCCTGCGCCGCCCCCAGGGCGATACTGTCCGCTGCGTTCTGCAGTTGCGAGCGCCGCAGGTAGCATATGCCCAGGTCGAGCGCGAGCCCGATGCAGCCGAGAACGGCGGGCAGCATGAGCGCATACATGATGGCGATGGCGCCGCCCTGACGCTGCCGCAGCGCGTTCATTTGCCGCTGCCCAGGCCGATAGTAAATGCGGGGGCCGCATCGGGCTTCTCCGCGAACGACTTCTGATAGCGCTGGTGGACCGCCGCCGCGCCGGCGCCGTCCATGCCGTCGGCGGTACTGTGCCGCAGCGCCGCGTCCGGGTCGCGTACCTGCCGGGCGAACGCGGTGCGGGTAGCGTCGCCAAAGCGGTCGTCCCACTGGGGCGTCGTGCTCGGCACCGCCCGGCAACCGGCGCAGGCCAGCAGCACCCCAAGCAGCGCAAGCACCGGCGGATTCTTTGGCTTCATGCTGCGCTCCTTATTTCAGCCGGAAGCCGGATGGCTGTGCGGCAGTGGTCGGCGGGGCCGCAAGTGGCGCGGCGGACGGCGTAGCGGGCGCTTCCATCCGGCCCGTCAGGAACAGGTCCGCTTGCGCCGCCGGTTGCAGCGCATCCGTCGGCAGGTTAAAGCCCGGGGCGAGCGGTTTGACGAGGCGCGCCGTCACGACAAACAGCAGTTCGCTGCGGTCGCGCTGGAAGTTCGTGCTGCGAAACAGCGCCCCCAGCACCGGCAGCTCGCCCAGCACCGGCATCGCGTTGATATTGCTGGTCTGGTTGTCGCGGATCAGGCCGCCGATGGCAAAGCTCTGACCGTCGTACAGCTGCACCGTCGTCGTGGCGCGGCGCGTCGTTACCAGCGGCATGATGGCGCGCCCGTTGACGCCGCCAGAGCTGATGCCCACGCCGTCGCGCGACAGCTCCGACACCTCCGGCGCCACCTTCAAGTTGATGCGCCCTCCCGACAGTACTGTCGGCGTGAAACGCAGTCCCACGCCGAATTGCTTTTCCTCCAGCGTGACCTTGTTGTTGTCCTGCGCGACGGGGATGAAAATGGTGCCGCCGGCCAAGAAGCTGCCTTCCTGGCCGCTGACGGCCATCACCGTCGGCTCGGCCAGGATGCGGACGAGGCCATCCTGCTGTTCGCCATCGAGCCGCAGGTACTTTTCCAGCGATCTGGCCAGTACCAGGCTGCCGCGGGCGGTGCCGCTGACGAAATTGGCGGCCACGCCGGCCGTCCACTCGCCGCCCTGGAGCCGGGCCGACGCGCCTTCCAGCTTGTCCAGCAGCGTCTTCGACACTTCGGCGATCTTCACTTCCAGCATGACCTGCTGGGGTGCGCTGACGCCGAGCAGGTTGACGATGCGGGGCCCGGCACCGCTGGCGGCAGGCGCCGCGCTGTCCGCGCCACCGCTCAACGCCTTGGCCGGGTTGCGCACGAACGCCTGCGCCAGCTCCATCACCTGCGCCACCATGGCGCCACTCTCCACCGTGCCGGACAACACGAGGGTATCGGCCGCTGCCGTGACCTTGATGTGTTTCTCTTCGGGCAGCAGCGCGGCAAGGGCGGACTGCAGCCCCGCCGTATCCATGCCGACCGTCACATCGATGACGCTGCAGGCGCCGCTCCTGCCCTGCACGATCATATTGGTGCTGCCGACATCCGCGCCGACGAGGTACAGCGTTTCGGGCGCCACCAGCATGGCCTGCAGCACGGCCGGGTTGCCGACGCTGCGGTTGACGACGGGCTCGGGCAGCCGCATCAATGTGGATTTGCCAAGCTGCAGGGCCAGCCGCCCCGGCGCGGCGGGTTCGCCCGTGCAGCGCGGACCTTCGGTGCGCGCTGGCGCCCTGGCGGGACTGGCCGCCTTCGGCACTTCGGCGCCGGCCGGCCCGGCTGCCCGGGAGGGCGGCGCCGCGACCGTTACGCACAAGGCGGACAGCGTCAGGGCGAAGAGATGGGGTCGGGTCATGGCGTCCTCACAGGCATTCGCGACGGCTGTGCAGGCCATCGATGGTCCCGATGCAATGGCGTGGCGCCCCCCGCCGGGGCATGCTCACGACTGCGGGGCGCGGCGCTGGCGCCGCCGCGGCCACGACCGGCGTCGCCGTGGCCAGGCCCAGCAGACTGGTCTTGGTCGCGCCGGTCGTCGTGCCGGGTTGCGGATCGACCTGGTTGCGCAGCACCAGCGACAGCGTGCCGACGCTGCGCGCCAGATCCAGCTTTTCCGCCTGCTCGGGTGCCACCTCCAGCGTGACGGCGTTGACGACGCGCGGCTTGGTATCGTCGCGGCTCACTTCCTGGGCGACGGCCAGCACGAGGATACGCTCCAGGACGATCTTCGAAATGGCCTGATCGTCCTGCTGCGTGCCGCCGGACGCCTGCGTGCTGACGAGGATGTCGACGAAATTGCCGGGCAAGGCAAAGCCGGCCACGCCGATGACGTCGTTGACGCGGACAGTGATGGCGCGCTTGCCTTCGGCGATCAGCGCGGACAAGCCGCCCAGCGTGCCGACCGGCGCCAGCTTGGCCTCGGTCAGCGGTTCGCCGCGCAGCACGCTGGCTTTCAGCACGCGACCGTTCAGCACCAGCGGATCGCGCAACGCGCCGGGAGGGACGCTGTCGGCCGGCCAGTCGGACGCTTTCAGCATGTCGGCGCTCAGGCGCTGGCCCAGGCTGACGTCCGTTGCCGCGACAACGATGCGGTTGGCCGACGTGGGCGCCTGGCGCAGCAGCAGGCGCGACGCCATCGCCACGGCACCGAGGCCGAGCACGATGGCTGCGGCCATCATCATGAATGCGCGGCGGTTCTTCATTCGATCCTCTCGAACAGGGACGTTTCGATATCGGCCGTCAGCAGCAGCCCGGTACCGGCAAACATGCTGGACCATGCCTGGTCGATGGTGGCGGGTGACAGGACCGCGGGTTGCTCCAGGAAGGCGGCGAATTCCGCGATCCGGGCCAGGATGGCGCGCGGCGATCCGGCCAGCAGCGGCTGACCGCTGCCGCGATGCAGTTCCTCGATCAGGTAAGCCAGGGCCGTTTCATCGGCGGCCATGCCGAAGGCGTGGCACTGCTGGCGGAACAGCGCGCGATACGCCGCGGCGCCGATGGGGCCTACGTAGACCTTGTAACCGATGCGGCGCAGCGATGACGGGTCCAGTACCGCCTGCGGCGCCTGGTTCGTGATGAAGACCATCGTGGCGTCGAACGGCACGGCGAATTGGTGGCCGCCCTGGAGCGCCAGCTGGTCGGCACCCGTGTCCAGCGCCTGCGTGAAACGGCCCAGCAGTTCCGCGGCCGGCATGCGCTGGCGACCGAGATCGTCGACGATCAGGAGGCCGCCGGCCGCCTTGACGTGGGCCGGTGCGTGATAGCAGCCGCCGAACGGATCATGGCGCAGGTCCAGCGCGTCGGCCGCCAGCTCCGCCCCCAGGTGCAGCACGGGGCGGCTGCACGTGACCCAGCGCGTATCGGTGCTGCGCCGGTCCGCCATCGTCCGCGCCGGCACCACTGGCGCCTGGTGCACGGCGGCGTCGTGCACCACGACGATCTCCTGGCCCACCGCCACCGCGTATGGCACGGCCACGGTGCCGTGCAGCAGGCGCCCCAGGCGGCGCGCCAGCGTGGTCTTGCCGCTGCCGGGGGGGCCGTACAACAGCAGCGAGCGATGCGCGTGCAACGCGGCGCCGGCCAGCTGGCGCACCTGCGGGGGCATGCAGTCGTCGGCGAACTCGGCGGCGACGTCGGCCGCGCTGACGGGCGCCAGTTGCGCCGATTGCCGCTGCAGCATGGCACGGTACGCTTCCAGCGGCACAGGTGCCGGGCCCGTGTAGGGACACCGTTCGAGCCACGCGGCGGCGCGCTCGCGGCCGGCCCCCGTCAGCTGATATTGCACATCGAGATCCGTTTCGCCCCGCCAGGCCACTTCGGCCAGATGTTCGGCCACCATGAAGTCCAGCAGCTCGCGCAGCACGTTGATCGACAGGCGCAGCCGCGTCGCCAGTACCGGAAGATGAGTTTTACCGCCGCCGAACAACACCTTGGCCGCCAGTTCCACCAACAGTGCCGGTTCCAGCCCGGTGTCGCGCATGCTTTTCGGCTGCGGCGGCAACAGCGGCACATCGGCCTCGCTGGGCACAACGCTGGGATGAGTCGAGTGGTCCATGCCGTTTCTCCTGGTGAGAAATGGATTCTAGCGGCGTGTTTCCTACGGGATATTGACGTACAGCAATGGACTACAGGTGTGGTTGTACGACCACGCAGACCGTGCCCAGCGCAATCGCGACACCATACGGGATGCCGCCGGCGCTGGCGTCACGCGGCAGCGCGACCCGCGTCTGCGGCACACCGCCAAGCGACACCAGCAATGGCGTCAGCATGGCCACGAGGTTGCGGCACAGGATGCGCCAGCGCCCGTTATGGATGACGATGACGACAGCCATGACGCCGCCGATCAGGCAGGTGAGCAGCGCGATCCGCAGCGCCAGCGCCGGGCCGACAAATGCCCCTGTCATCGCCATCAACTTGACGTCGCCGGCGGCCATGCCGCGCAGCAGGTACAGCGGCAGGAACAGGAAAAAGCCGGTAACGATACCGGCCAGCCACGTCGACAACAGCAGGCCCGCCGGGCCGGCACGCCAGTGCAACGCAAGAGCGATGGCCAGTCCGGCCAGCACGAGCACGTTCGGGATGCGGCGGATGGCCAGGTCGGTGACGGCAGCCTGCAATACAAGCCAGACGAGCAATATCTGGAGTGCGACGGTCATGGGCGCCTCGAAAAAATGACCCGCCGGCGAAGGCCGGCAGGCCGTACAGCGTTACGAGGCCGGATTCAGCTTCCCTGCGATCGTGGTGAAGCTGGCCTTGATCGCATCGCCAACCTCCTTGAATGCGATGCCCACGACACCGGCAATCACTGCCGCAATCAGGCCATACTCGATGGCGGTGATGCCTTCTTCATCCCCGATGAACTCTCGGGCTGCCACGATTAAAGCGTTCATAAGCTCCTCCTATGAGATCTGGTTCAACCTGGTTCCTGGCGTCTGCCATGGAAGCCGTGAGCGCCTTCGGCACATACACGGCGGGAAACGGCAGGAAAGCGGCGCATGGCAGGGGCCATACGGCTTGAAAACCAGCTGGACGAAGAGGTTTCCCGGCGTGCGCTGCAGTCGGTCGCCGCAAAAGAAGGCCTGCCGGCCAGGACCGGCAAGCCGTACAACGGTTACGTCGTCGGATTCAGCTTCCCGGCGATGGTGGTGAAGCTGGCCTTGATCGCATCGCCCACCGATTTGAATGCGATCCCCACGACGCCGGCGATCACGGCCGCAATGAGCCCATACTCGATGGCGGTAATCCCTTCCTCATCCCGGGCGAACTCCCGGGCTGCAACAATTAATGCGTTCATACTGTCCTCCTGTGGGTCTGGTTTGACTTCGGATTCTGGCGTCAGCCATTAAGGACATCATAAATTTTATGCCGACAGGCAATCTTGATAGTGCGCAACTTTCCCAACGGCACTATCATTGGTATAGACGGAAATGTGACAGACAACGCCGCCGGGCTATGTCACACTGCATCACTTGCTCTGCGACATGAGGGGTGGATTCGCGGCTGGAAGACGCGCTCCGTTGTAGACAAAGAGTAGAATCGTGGCGTTTTTCAAGAATTTTCGCAAAGGATAATTGCTGCGAAAGCAAAAAACATTTATGCTGATCAGCTGTCTTTTGGAAAGGCCTCGTGCTGTGCGTCACTGTGTGCCTTGATTTTTCGGAAACATAATGCGGCGCGCGTCTTGATACTTCAGAGAACGAGCATGGATTCCCTACTGAAACACATGGTGGACATGACCGGCCACCGCGATCACACGATGCTGGACATCTCCGTGATCTCGGCGGTGCAGGAGCTCGCGGGTGCCACCCAGGCACGCGTGCTGACGCTTGCCGCCGTGCGGGACCAGCTGTTCGTGCGCTCCCGCGCCGTGGTAACGGCGGGCCAGCCCGCACGCATGGAGGACCATCCCGACCCGGCCAGTCCGGGCGATCCGATCAGCTGCTATCCCGCGCTGGCGGACTGCATCGCACGCCACGAGGCCAGCGCGGACCAGATGGACGAGCACGGCCGCCATACGCTGTGGCTGCCGATCTGGCTGGGTGACAAGGCCGACACGTGTCTGGAAATCGTCAATCCGACGCCCTACACGAGCGACACCATTCACGTCATCGGCGGCATCGTCAGCGTCTATCGTAACTTCCAGAATCTGCTCGACTACAGCGAACGCGATTCGCTGACCGGGCTGTTGAACCGCAAGACCTTCGACGACCAGCTGGCCAAGATGCTGCAGGCCAGCAGCGCGGAGCAGGACCAGCTGTCGCTGCCGCCGGGCGAACCCGAGCGGCGCCAGCATTGCGAGGAAGAGAAGCAGTGGCTGGCCGTCGTGGACGTCGACCACTTCAAGCACGTCAACGACAAGTTCGGCCACCTGTATGGCGACGAGGTGCTGATCCTGATCGCCAACCTGCTGCAATCGTCGTTCCGCGCGCAGGACCGGGTGTTCCGCTTCGGCGGCGAGGAGTTCGTGGTGCTGCTGCGCTCGACGACTTTGGACAACGCCAAGAAAATCATCGACCGCTTCCGCATGAACGTGGAGCAGCATGACTTCCCGCAGGTGGGCAAGGTCACCGTCAGCGTGGGATTCGTCAGCATCAGTGCGTTCGAGGCACCCGTCATCATCCTGGGCCGCGCCGACCAGGCGCTGTACTACGCCAAGAGCCACGGGCGCAACATGGCCTGCCACTACGACGAACTGGTCAGTGGCGGCCTGCTGCAGACGGTGGAATCGAACGATACGGCGGAATTCTTCTGAGCGCTGTCACGCCGGCTGACCGTTAAGTGCGTGTCGCACGCGGTGCGACACGGTCTCAGCCGTGCTCCCCGCGCCGATACCTGTTTTACACGACGAGAAAGCGCATAGGATCGACTTTCCATTGCGCAGGATCTTCGTGTCCAACGATCTTCTCGGCACCGCCAAATCCCAGGCCGCGCGCCAGGTCGACCATCTCCGGCTTGATATAGACGTTCGTCTTCGTGTTGAAGAACACGTTGACCTTGGGCGACAGCAGGTTCGTCTCGTGCGGTTCCACGACCACGCCAAGCCGGCCCGATTCCAGCCGCACCAGCGTGCCGACGGGATAGATGCCCACGCAGCGCATGAACTGCTGCACCAGCTGCGGATTGAAATGAAACTTGCTCCATTCATAGATCTTGCGCAGCGCCGCCGCAGCCGGGATGCCCTTGTGATAGCAGCGGTCGGCCGTGATGGCGTCATACACGTCGACGATCGACGCCATCTGCGCCAGCTCGGAAATGTCGTCTCCGGCCAGCTTGTCGGGGTAGCCGCTGCCGTCGCGGCGCTCGTGGTGATGACGCGTGATGTCGAGCGGGATCGGCCCCACCTCGGGCGACTGCAGCAGGATCCGGTAGCCGTCTTCGGGGTGCTTGCGGATGATGTCGAATTCGGCGTCCGTCAGGCGGCCCGGCTTGTTCAGGATCTCGTCCGGCACCAGCGCCTTGCCCGTGTCGTGCAGCAAGCCGCCGAGGCCCGCTTCGCGGATGAGATCGTCTTCCATGTCGCGCGAATGGCAGAACGCCACCAGCAGGGCGCACACGCTGACGGAATGCAGGAATGTGTAGTCGTCCTTGCTCTTGATGCGCAGAAGGCCCACCAGCGCGCCGGGATTGCGCAGGATCGATTCGGTGATGTTCTGCACGACCGGCTGGACCGAGTCGATTTCGATGGCCTTGCCGAGCCGCGCATCGGCCATCACGTTGCGCACCAGTCCCGCCGCCTGATGCCGGATGCGCGCAGCGCGCTGCAGCTCCTCGGCCAGCGACACGCGGATCGGGCGTGCCGGTGCGCTGGCGATCTCGACGACCTCCTGTTCGATGGCGTCCTGCGTCTCGCGCAGCGTCGGAGCGTCGCGCACATCCAGACCGCGCGACGAGTCGATCACCACCTGGCGAATGCCCGCGCCCAGGATCTTGCGGATCTCGGCTTCGGTCGTGATGGCGAAGCGGCTGCGCACGAAAGGATGGTCCATCCAGTCGCAACTGAGATCATGAATAAACATGCCCACCTTTAACACGGAGGCGTCGACTTTCTTCAACATGGCAATCTGCGGTGATTAAGCGGCGAGCGCTACAATGGGAGTATAACCAAATAGTTGCCGCACGGGACTAATCGTAAGTTTAAGGCATTAAAACTTCTATGGAATTGCGTCAGCTCCGTTATTTTGTTGCAATCGTGGATCACGGCTCACTGTCGCGCGCTGCTGGCGTGTTGCACGTCGCTCAACCCGCATTGACGCAGCAGCTACGCCAGCTGGAGGCCGACCTGGGCGCGCAGCTGCTGCATCGGTCGGCGCAGGGCGTGCACAGCACGGACGCGGGCAAGGTGTTTTACGAGCACGCCCAGGCAATCCTGAAGCAGGTGGCGGATGCGCGTTCGGCCGTGACGCAGTCGGCGCGACCATCCGGCACCGTCACCCTAGGCCTGCCGCACAGCATCTCGGCCGCGCTCGCGCTGCCACTGCTGGAGGCGGCGCGCGCGCACTACCCGGACATCACGCTGCAACTGACGGAAGAGCTGACGGGTAATCTGGCCGAACAGCTCAAATCGGGCCGCGTCAATCTGGCCGTGCTGTTCGACGACGGCCAGCTGACACCGTTCGTGACGACGCCGCTGGCGGAGGAATCGCTGTGCTTCATCTGCCGCACGGACGCGCGCTGGTTCCCGCAGCGCGCGGAGGTCACGCTGCAGGAGGCGCTGGCGGCAACGCTGATCCTGCCCGGCCTGCAGCACGGCGTACGGCCCCGCATCGAGGCGGTGGCGCACGGCGCCGGCCTGGCGCCGCAAGATGTTATCGAAATCAATTCCATCGCCATCCTCAAGTCCGCCCTGATGGCCGATATGGGGGCGACTATTTTGCCGGTGGCGCCAGTGCTGCCGGAAGTGCAGCGCGGCCTGATGCGAGCCTTGGCGATCCACAGTCCCGCGATTTCCCGCACCGTCGTGCTGTGCGCTTCCCGGACGCTGCCGCTGACCAATGCTGCCACGGCCATCAGCCGGCTGGCGGCGGAGGTGGCGGGCCAGCTGTGTGCGGGCGACGCCTGGCCTGGTGCAACGTTGCTCTAGATGAATTCGCGAGTCAGACCCGGCGGGTCTGGCCCCAGCCCTCCTCGATAGCCATCACAATTTCTTATACCCCCATCCCCAAACGCTATTTCCGTATACGTCAACCGGCGCGTAGACTGGGAAGTCAGCCACCGTCAGAGTGGCCAGCGTCGCAAAAAGCGGCCACGTAGCCTGAGCCAGCCTTCGCCCACCCGGCGAATCAAGGCCAGGCGCAACCGGAATAAAGCATTTTGGAGACAAGCCATGCCCGATACCCCGGCAATGGGTGCCGCCGCGTCCCTGCGTGACGCCGCGCCCGCGCAGCCAGTCGTACTGAACGACGTCAGCCTCGACGACAAATACACCGCCACTTCCGGCAAGATCTTCCTCTCCGGCATCCAGGCCCTCGTGCGCCTGCCGATGATGCAGAAAAAGCGCGACGAACAGGCCGGCCTGAACACCGCCGGCTTCATTTCCGGCTACCGCGGTTCGCCGCTGGGCGGACTGGACGAAACGCTGTGGAAGACGAAAACGTACCTGGAAGCGAACCACATCCAGTTCGTGCCGGGCGTGAACGAGGATCTGGCCGCCACCGCCGTGTGGGGCTCGCAGCAGGTCGACCTGATCGGCCCGTCGAAATACGATGGCGTGTTCGCCATGTGGTACGGCAAGGGCCCCGGCGTGGACCGCTGTGGCGACGTTTTCAAACACATGAACCATGCCGGCACGTCGAAGCACGGCGGCATCCTGCTCGTCGCGGGCGACGATCATGGCGCCTATTCGTCGACGTTGCCGCACCAGTCCGACCATATCTTCTCGGCCTGCATGATCCCCGTGCTGTACCCCTGCAACGTGCAGGAATACCTGGACCTGGGCGTTCACGGCTGGGCCATGTCGCGCTTCTCCGGCTGCGCCGTCGCGTTCAAGGCGCTGGCCGATACGGTGGAATCGTCGGCCTCCGTCGATGCCGATCCGCTGCGCGTACAGGTCAGGCTGCCGCAGGATTTCACGATGCCCGAAGGCGGCCTGAATGCCCGCCTGTCGTCGATCCCGCTGGGCCAGCAGGCGCGCAATCAGGAAGCGCTGATGCAGGACTACAAGATCTACGCGGCCCTCGCCTATGCGCGGGAAAACAAGCTGAATCACACGACGATCGACAACCCGAACGCGAAGCTGGGCATCATCGCTTCCGGTAAATCGTACCTGGACGTGCTGGAAGCGCTGGAAGAACTGGGCATCGACGAGGACATGGCCGCCAAGGTCGGCCTGCGCCTGTTCAAGGTCTCGATGCCATGGCCGCTGGAGCCGGACTCGGTGCGCGAGTTCGCGCAGGGTCTCGACGAAATCCTCGTGGTGGAAGAGAAGCGCCAGTTCGTCGAATACCAGCTGAAGGAACAGCTGTACAACTGGCGCGACGACGTGCGTCCGCGCGTCATCGGCAAGTTCGACGACAAGGGCGAATGGGTCGCGCCGCGCGGCGAATGGCTGCTGCCGCCGAAGGCCGATTTCTCGGTCTCGCAAGTGGCCCGCGTGATCGCTTCGCGTGTCAAACGCTATATCGATGACACGCATATCCAGGACCAAATCAAGGCGCGCCTGACGTTCCTCGACGCGAAGGATGCGGTACTCAAGAAGGCCATCAGCACACCGTTCCGTCCCGCGTTTTACTGCTCCGGCTGCCCGCACAACACGTCGACGAAAGTCCCGGACGGCAGCTTCGCGCTGGCCGGCATCGGCTGCCACGTGATGGCGACGTCGATCTATCCGGAGATGAACAAGCTGACGACGCACATGGGCGGCGAAGGCACGCCGTGGATCGGCCAGGCTGCGTTTTCCACCGTCCCGCACGTGTTCCAGAACCTTGGGGACGGCACCTACTTCCACTCCGGCTATCTCGCCATCCGCGCCGCCGTGGCGGCGAAGGTGAACATCACCTACAAGATCCTGTACAACGACGCGGTGGCGATGACGGGCGGCCAGCCGGTGGACGGCACCGTCTCCGTGCCGATGATCGCGCAGCAGATGGCGGCCGAAGGCGTCAAACGCATTGCCCTCGTAACGGAAGACCTGTCGCGCTACGCGGACCGCTCGACCCTGCCCGCGTTCGTTACGCTGCACGACCGCAAGGAGATGGACGACGTGCAGCGCGAGCTGCGTGAACTGCCTGGCTGCACGGTGCTGATCTACGACCAGACCTGCGCTGCCGAAAAGCGCCGCCGTCGGAAAAAGAACGAATTCCCGGACCCGAACAAGCGCATGGTCATCAACGAAGCCGTCTGCGAAGGCTGCGGCGACTGCGGCGTGCAGTCGAACTGCGTGTCGATCCTGCCGAAAGAGACGGAGTTCGGCCGCAAGCGCACCATTGACCAGTCCAGCTGCAACAAGGATTATTCGTGCGTGAAAGGCTTCTGCCCCAGCTTCGTCACCGTCGAAGGCGGCACGCTGAAGAAATCGAAGACGGGTGTGAGTAAAGCGCCGGACGACTGGGGCGTGCTGCCGCAGCCACGCCTGCCGGACTGCGAACAGCCATACAACATCCTGATCAACGGCATCGGCGGCACGGGCGTCATCACCGTCGGCGCGCTGATGGGCATGGCCGCGCACCTGGAGGGCAAAGGCGCTTCGGTGCTGGACATGACGGGCATGTCGCAGAAGAACGGCTCCGTCACGTCGCACGTGAAGATTGCCACGTCGCCGGCGCACCTGCGGGCGCAGCGCATCGCCACCGGCGAAGCGGACCTGATCCTGGGCTGCGACATGCTGACCGCCGGCGCGGCCGATGCGGTCTCGAAAATGCGCCCCGGCCGCACGCTGGCCGTCGTCAACCTGCACGAGCAGCCGCCCGGCACGTTCGCGCAGAACGCGGACTGGCAGTATCCGGCCGAGGAAGTGCGCGCGCTGATCGTCGAATCCGTCGGCGGTGCCGATGCCGCCGACTTCATCGACGCGACCAAGCTGGCCACGGCGCTGATGGGCGACTCGATCGCCGCCAACCTGTTCATGCTGGGCTACGCCTGGCAGCGCGGGCGCATTCCGCTGTCGGAAGCGGCGCTGCTGCGCGCCATCGAGATGAACGGCGTGGCCGTCGAATCGAACAAGAAGAGCTTCCTGTGGGGCCGCCGTGCCGCCGTCGACGTGAAAAAGGTCGAGCTCACGGCCACGCCGACGCAGGCCATCGTCATGCAGATGCCGCAAAGCCTGGACAGCGTCATCAGAAAGCGCATCGAGTTCCTGACGGGCTACCAGAACGCGGCGTATGCGGCGCAGTATGAGCAGCTGGTAATGCAGGTGCGCGAGCGCGAGACGGCGCTGGGGTTGCCGAACCGGCTGTCGATGGCGGTCGCCAAGTCGTTGTTCAAGCTGATGGCGTACAAGGACGAATACGAAGTGGCGCGCCTGTACACGGATGGCCGCTTTGTCGAGCAGTTGAAGTCCCAGTTCGAGGGCGACTTCAGCCTGAAGTTCAACCTGGCGCCGCCGATGTTTTCGAAGAAGGACGCCAAGGGCCACCTCGTCAAGGCGGAATACGGCTCCTGGATGTGGAAGGCGTTCAGCGTGCTGGCAAAACTGAAAGGCCTGCGCGGCGGCGCGTTCGACGTGTTCGGCCGCACCGAAGAGCGCAAGATGGAACGCGCGCTGATCGGCGAATACCGCCAGATCGTGGCCGAACTGCTGGCCGGCCTGACCGCATCGAACTACGAGCAGGCCGTATCGATCGCGGCGCTGCCGGAGAAGATCCGCGGCTTCGGTCACGTCAAGGAAAAAGCCGTCGCCACGTTCCACGCCGACAAGGCGCGCCTGCTGGCAGCCTTTGGTGGCGCCCGCCAGCACGCCGCGTAGCCCGCATCGTGAAAACCGGTGACAGGCTCCTGTTTTCACATCGTGGGAATAGGAGCCTGGCACCGGTCTTCGAAATAGGAGCCTGGCACCGGTTTTCAGCGGTTCTACGCGCAGTTCTTACGTCGTTATTACGTTAACGTAAACGTCATATAATCGGATCGCACGATCCGTCGAAATTCCAGGGAATCTCATGAACGATCTGACCTCCGCCAAGACCCTTGCCGCCGAAGCCGACCAGGCGCGGCCGGCCAACAAGGTGCGCTTCGTTACGGCTGCCTCGCTGTTCGATGGCCACGATGCCTCGATCAACATCATGCGCCGCATCCTGCAGTCGAACGGTGTCGAGGTTGTCCACCTCGGCCACAACCGCTCCGTCGACGAAGTCGTCACCGCCGCATTGGCCGAGGACGTGCAGGGTATCGCCATCTCCAGCTACCAGGGCGGCCACGTCGAGTATTTCAAGTACATGATCGACCTGCTGCGCCAGCGCGGCGGCGCCCACATCAAGGTGTTTGGCGGCGGCGGCGGCGTGATCGTGCCGTCCGAGATCGCCGAGCTGCACGAATACGGCGTCACCCGCATCTTCAGTCCAGAAGACGGCCAGCGCATGGGCCTGGTCGGCATGATCCAGTGGATGGTGCAGCAGTGCGACATCGACCTGTCGCAGTATTCGCCCACGTCGCTGGCGCCGCTGCAGCAGGGCGACATCGCGGCCCGTCACCGTCCGCTGGCCCAGCTGATCACGGCACTGGAAAACGACCGCGCCGCACCGGAACTGCGCCAGCAATTGCTGGCTGCGGCCGATGAACTGGCGACGCCAACGCTGGGCATCACCGGCACGGGCGGCGCCGGCAAATCTTCCTTGACGGACGAGCTGATTCGCCGCATCCGCCTGGACCAGGGCGACACGCTCAACATCGCCATCATCTCGATCGACCCGTCGCGCCGCAAGTCGGGCGGCGCGCTGTTGGGCGACCGGATTCGCATGAATGCGATCAATCCGTGGAACGGTCAAGCCAGGGTCTTCATGCGCTCGCTGGCCACGCGCGAAGCGGGCTCCGAAATCTCGCAGGCGCTGCCGGACGTGATTGCCGCCTGCAAGGTCGCCGGCTTCGACCTCGTCATCGTCGAGACGTCCGGCATCGGCCAGGGCGATGCGGCCATCGTGCCGCACGTGGACGTGTCGATGTACGTGATGACGCCCGAATTCGGCGCCGCGTCGCAGCTGGAAAAAATCGACATGCTCGATTTCGCCGACTTCATCGCCATCAACAAATTCGACCGCAAGGGCGCGCAGGACGCGCTGCGCGACGTGGCCAAACAGTACCAGCGCAACCGCGAACTGTGGAGCAAGCGCCTTGATGAGATGCCGGTGTACGGCACGCAGGCGTCGCGCTTCAACGACGATGGCGTCACCGCGCTGTACCAGGGTCTGTTGCCGAAACTGGCAGAACATGGCCTGCACGCGCAGCCGGGCAAGCTGGCGCCGGTGGATGTGCGCTTCAGCTCCGGCAAGAACGTCATCGTGCCCCCTGCCCGTGCGCGCTACCTGGCCGAAATTGCCGACACGGTGCGCGGCTACCACAAGACAGTGCGGCGCCAGTCGGTATTGGCCCGCGAGCGCCAGCAGCTGACGGAGGCCAAACGCATGCTGGCCGCCGCCGGCAGGAACGCCGACTTCGATGACGTCATCGTCGAACGCGACAACGGGCTGGACGCCAACACGAAAAAACTGCTGACGACGTGGCCGGACGTGCAGGCTGCCTACGCGGGCGACGAGTTCGTGGTGAAAATCCGCGACAAGGAAATCCGCACGGTCCTCGTCTACCACACGCTGTCGGGCAACAAGATTCGCAAGGTATCGCTGCCGAAGTACGAGGACCACGGCGAGCTGCTGCGCTGGCTGATGCTGGAAAACGTGCCCGGCTCGTTCCCCTACACGGCGGGGTGTTCCCGTTCAAGCGCGAAGGGGAAGACCCCACCCGCATGTTTGCCGGCGAAGGCGATGCGTTCCGCACCAACCGCCGCTTCAAGCTGGTGTCCGAAGGGCTCGATGCGAAGCGCCTCTCCACGGCATTCGACTCCGTCACCCTGTACGGCGCCGACCCGGCGCTGCGTCCCGACATCTACGGCAAGGTCGGCAACTCGGGCGTGTCGATCGCCACGCTGGACGACATGAAGGTGCTGTACGACGGCTTCGACCTGTGCAGCCCAACGACGTCCGTATCGATGACGATCAACGGCCCGGCGCCGACGATCCTCGCCATGTTCATGAACACGGCCATCGACCAGCAGATGGAGAAATTCGCCCGCGACAAAGGGCGCCAGCCGACCGATGAGGAAGCGGCGCAGATTCGCGCGTGGGTGCTGCAGAACGTGCGCGGCACCGTGCAGGCCGACATCCTGAAGGAAGACCAGGGCCAGAACACGTGCATCTTCAGCACCGAGTTCTCGCTGAAGGTGATGGGCGATATCCAGGAATATTTCGTGCGCCACCAGGTGCGCAATTTCTACTCCGTGTCGATCTCCGGTTACCACATCGCCGAGGCGGGCGCGAACCCGATCTCGCAGCTGGCGTTCACCCTGTCGAACGGTTTCACGTTTGTCGAGGCGTACCTGGCGCGCGGCATGAACATCGACGACTTCGCGCCGAACCTGTCGTTCTTCTTCTCCAACGGCATGGACCCGGAGTACACGGTGCTGGGCCGCGTGGCACGCCGCATCTGGGCGGTGACGATGCGCGACAAGTACGGCGCCAACGATCGCAGCCAGAAGCTGAAGTACCACATCCAGACGTCCGGCCGCTCGCTGCACGCGCAGGAGATCGACTTTAACGATATCCGCACGACCCTGCAGGCGCTGATCGCCATCTACGACAACTGCAATTCGCTGCACACGAACGCCTACGACGAAGCGATCACCACGCCGACGGACGAATCGGTGCGCAGGGCATTGGCAATTCAATTGATCATCAACCGCGAGTGGGGCCTGGCGAAGAACGAGAACCCGAACCAGGGCGCGTTCATCATGGAGGAGCTGACCGACCTGGTGGAAGAACAGGTGCTGCAGGAGTTCGAACGCATCGCCGAACGGGGCGGCGTGCTGGGTGCGATGGAGACGGGCTACCAGCGCGGCAAGATCCAGGAAGAGTCGCTGCTGTACGAGCACAAGAAGCACGACGGCTCGCTGCCGATCATCGGCGTCAACACCTTCCGCAACCCGAAGGGCGCGGAGGTGCCGCAGACGATCGAGCTGGCCCGCTCCACCGACGACGAGAAGCAGTCGCAGTTGCGGCGCCTGGACGACTTCCATACGCGTCACGCCACCGCAAGCCCGGCCGCGCTGGCAGCGCTGCAGCAGGCCGCCATCGACAACGAGAACGTGTTCGAGAAGCTGATGGACGCGGCCCGCGTCTGCTCGCTGGGGCAGATCACTACCGCGCTGTTCGAAGTGGGTGGCCAGTACCGCCGCAATATGTAGGTCCGGGGCCGCCAGGCCCTGGATCAGGTGGGCGCCGGTCCCACCGTCGAACCGGCCACGAGGCGCGGCTGCCAGAGTTCCTGCAGCCCCGCCGCCGGCGTGCCGCCCAGGCGCGCCAGCAGCATCTGTGCCATGCGGGTTCCGGCCCCGCGCGCGTCGGGCTGGTCGACCGTCGTCACGTCCAGTCCCGCCAGCGTATCGGCCATGCCGCCCCAGACGATCAGCGACATCTCCGTGCCGATCGCCACGCCCGCATCCAGCAGCGCCCGCACCGCGCCGACGCCGGACAGGTGATTGTCGACGATGACGGCCGTCGGCCGCGGCGCCACCGCCAGCAGGCGCTGCATGGCCTGGTAGCCGCTGCGCCGGTCGATGGCCGACTCGATCAGGTAATGCGCATCGACCGCGATGCCGGCCGCCGCCAGCGCCGCCGTAAAACTGTCGCGGCGCTGGCGCGCGAAGTGCAGCGACAAGGGCGAGCCTAGCAGCGCGATGCGGCGATGGCCCTGTTGCAGCAGCGCCTGGACCGCCAGTTCGATGCCGGCCGCGTTGTCGTAATCGAACCACGCGTAAGGCCGATCGAGCCTGGTACGGCCATGCGCGACAAACGGAAAAGCCGCCTCGCTGAGCCAGGCGATGCGCTCGTCGTCGACCAATGTGCGGCTGACCACCAGGCCGTCGACGCGGCGCCCACGCACCAGCTGACGATAGGTCGGCATTTCGTTGGCGGGAGAGACGGGCACGATGATGAGGTTCAAGCCGGCCGATTCCAGCGCCGCCGACATGCCGCCCACGACGTCCAGGAACATCGGATCGCCCAGGTCGGCGGGCAGCAGCGGATAGATGATACCGAGCACGTTGCTGCGACCAACGGCCAGCGTGCGGGCCGCCGGATTGGCTTGGTAACCCGCCGCCGCCGCGGCAGCCAGCACCCGTTCGCGCGTGCGCTCCGAGACCTCCGGGTAGCCGTTCAAGGCCCGGCTGACCGTGGTCTTGGACATGCCGAGCGTGTCGGCCAGCGCTTTCAGGTTCATCGGATTTGCACAGTCGGTGCCGGGGTCAGTTCGTGTTGCGGATTATAGCGGAGGGCTCCGCTTCGCCCGCCCCGTGGCCTTCCACGGCGCGGCGGAAGAAATACAGCATGACCAGCACCACGGTGATGGGGACGAGCGTCAGGTAGAACGCGAAGTGGCCGGAGAACGCGCCGAACACATAGCCTGTGACCAGCGAGCCGGTGGTGCCGCCCAGCGCGGAAAAAATCACGAGCAGGCCCGTCATCGCCGAATGCTGGTGCTGCGGCAGGGAGCTGAGCATGACGGAATTGATGCCGGGGTAGATCGGCGCCATGAACAGGCCGATCAAGGGAAACAGGAACGTCGCCAGCGGCGCGCTGGCCCACGTGATATCGGGGTCGGGCACGGCATCGCGCGTCAGCGGCAGCGCCACCAGTACGACGGCGCCCATGCCCAGCAGGCACGCGTTCATGACGGGATACCAGTGCATCCGCCGCAGCACCACGCCTGCGGACAGGCGGCCGATGGCAAGGCAGGCGGCGAAGATGCTCGTCACCTGCACGCTCATCGCCGCCGGCAGGTGGAGGATCTCGTTGTTGAAGGTGGGCAGCCACGTGCCGACGCTCTGCTCGATCAGCACATATAAAAACGCGGTGATGACGAAGATGCAGACCAGCGGTTTGAAGAACAGCCGCAGCATCGCGGCGAAATCCTGCGCCGGCGTGCGTTGGGCCGGCAGCGCCGCCAGGTGCTCGTCAAACGTTGTCGTCAGCAGCAGGACAAACGTGACGGCGCACAGCGCGGCCAGCAGCCAGTAGACGTTCAGCCAGCTGTGCGAGCGGGGATCGGCGGAATCGATGAACCAGCTGAACACCCAGTAGGCGCACAGCACGCCCAGCATGAAGAAGCCTTCCAGCGTATTCATGATGCCGGCGTGGTGACGGCGGCTGGTGGCAACCAGTCCGAGCGTCGAATACACCGATACCTTGACCAGCGCGAACGACACGCCGACAGCGAGGAACAGCAGCTTGGCCGTCAGAAAACCCGGCACCAGCGGCATCGCAAGGCAGGCGCAGGTGACGATGGCCAGTGCCGTCAGCATGGCGCGCTTGTAGCCCAGCCGCGGCAGGAACGACGCCACGAGGAACGAGACGACGGCAATCGGCAGGTCCTTGAACCCTTCCAGCACGCTGGCGGCGGATTTGCTGACGCCGTAGTTATTGATGATCTGCAGGATCACCGTGCCAACGCTGTTGAGCAGGATGGCAAACACAAAATAGATCAGGAACAGGACGAACAGGATGCGGCGGCTTTTCATGGGGTGTCTCCTCCAATTGTTTTTTATGCCGCCAGGTAGTCGCCCAGCCTGAACTGCGCCAGGCTCGGTATCACGACATCGGCCTGTCGCAGCGTGTGCGGGTCGCCGACACCCACCGCATACATCCCCGCCGATTTGATCGACGCTACGCCCGCCACGGCATCCTCCACGCCGAAACAGTGCGCCGGTGCCACGCCCAATGCCGTGGCGGCAGCCAGGAAGATCTCGGGGTCCGGCTTGCCACGCGCGATCGTGCGCGCGTCGACGACGTAGTCGAATTTGTCGGTGATGCCCAGCCGGTCCAGCACCGTGAAGGCGTTGCGGCTGACGGAGGCCAGGCCGATCTTCAGGCCGGCGGTGCCGCAATCGTCCAGCGCCTGCACGGCGCCGGGCAGCAGGTCGCCTGGTGTCATCAATGCGATCAGCTCCTTGTAGTGCTCATTCTTCTCCGTCGCCAGGGCCAGCTTTTCGGCCGGCGTGTAGACGCGCGTGGAGGATGCCAGGATCAGGTCGAGAGAACCCATCCGGTCAATGCCCTTTAGGTGTTCGTTGAACGCTTCGTCGAAGTGCACGCCCTGCGATTCGGCCAGCCGTTTCCAGGCCAGGTAGTGGTAGCGGGCGGTGTCGGTGATGACGCCGTCCAGGTCGAAGATGACTGCCTGTTTCATGGTGCCTCCGTGTGTGTGGCGTTCTGCTGCGTGATGACGACCGGTTTGTCGCGGTGGTGGAAGCGCAGCGCATCGCCGCGCAGCAGCGTGTACGTGGTGCCGCGTGCATCGACGGCCACGCGCAGCAGGCAGCCGTGCAGGTGGATATGAAAACGGTAGCTGCGCCACTGCGCCGGCAACGTCGGCGCGAAGCGCACGTCGCCATCGGCGACACGCATGCCGCCGAAGCCGTACGCCACGCCCAGCCACGTGCCGGCCATCGCCGCCGTGTGCACGCCGTAGCGCGTATTGCCATGGGTGTCGTCCAGGTCCATGCGCGCCGTCTCCATGAAGTAGTCGTACGCCTTGTCCTGGTAACCCACTTCGGCCGCGATGATCGAGTAGATGCAGGACGACAGCGACGAGTCGTGCGTGGTCACGGCCTCGTAGTAGTCGAAGTCGCGCCGCTTATCCTCCAGCGTGAAGCGGTCGGACAGCAGCAGCAACGCCAGCACGACGTCCGCCTGCTTGCACACCTGGTGGCGGTAGATCACCATCGGGTGGTAGTTGAGCAGCAGCGGATACTTGTCCGGCGGCGTGCTGTCGAAGTCCCAGCGCTTCTTCGACAGGAAGCTGTCATCCTGCTCGTGGATACCCAGCTCCGCGTCGTACGGCAGGTACATCGCATCGGCGGCGCGGCGCCACTCGGCCGGTTCGTCCTGCGCCAGCGCCATCGCGGCGGCGATGCGGGCGTGATCGGCCGGGTACTCGGTGGCCAGCTTGTCGGCCACCGTGGCGGCGAAGCGCAGGTGCTGCTGCGCCATCGCATTGGTGTAGTAGTTGTTGTTGACGAGCGCCGTGTATTCGTCCGGCCCCGTCACTTCGTTGATGACGAAACGGCCCTTGCGATCCCAGCTGCCGATGCCCGTCCAGATGCGCGCCGTCTCCATGACGATTTCCGCACCGCTGGCGCGCAGCCAGTCGATGTCGCCCGTCACATCCCAGTACTGCTTGATGGAATAGGCGATGTCCGCGTTGATGTGGTACTGCGCCGTCCCGGCCGGAAAGTAGGCCGAGCACTCTTCGCCCGCGATGGTGCGCCACGGGTACAGGGCGCCGCGCTCGTGCGACATCTGCCGCGCGCGGCGCCGCGCCGACGCCAGCCCCGCCCAGCGGTAATCCAGCAGCTTGCGGGCGATTTCCGGTTTGTTGTACAGGAAGTAGGGGAAGATGTAGATCTCCGTGTCCCAGAAATAATGGCCTTCATAGCCCTCGCCCGTCACGCCCTTGGCAGCGATATTGGTCTTGCCGTCGCGGCCCACCGACTGCAGCAGGTGGTAGGCGTTGAAGCGGATGCCCTGTTGCAGCGCGTCGTCGCCGTCGATCTGCACGTCCGCCTGTGCCCAGAAGTCGGCCAGGTAGTCGGCCTGGCGCTGCGCCAGCGCATCGAAGCCTTTGTTTGCCGCCTGTGCCAGCACCGCGCGGCTGCGTTCCAGCAGTTCGCCTTCCGGATAGTCGCGCGACGAGTGGTAACTGGCGTATTTGGTGACGTGGATCGGCTGGCCCGGCGCGGCTGGCACCGTGTATGTCTGCACCAGCCGCGGCCCGTCCTGCGCAGACGTAGCATCGTGCGCAGTGCCGACGTGCGTGGACGTGGCGCTGACCAAGTGGAAGCCGCTGTTGTGGGTACGCTGCACCAGCGCGGCGAAGCGCTCGTCGTGTTCGGCCGACAGCAGCGCCAGGGTCGGGCCGGAGATGGCCGAGCCTACGCGAGGGTCGTCGCCCGCTTCCAGGTTTTTGACGGCGCCGTCCAGTGTCGCGACGATGCGCACCGTACCCGCGAAATTCACCGGCGTGACCTGCACATGCAGCGCCAGCAGGTGCTTGTTGTCGAACGAGACCAGGCGCCTGCTGCGGTAGTCGACGATGCGGCCCGACGGCGACGTCCAGCGCAGCGTGCGTTCGAGGATGCCCGTGCGCAGGTCCAGCGTGCGCTCGTAGGCTTCCACGGTGCCCTGCAGCGGATCGAAGCGCTCGTCCTCCAGGTACACGGCAATGCCCTTCGCGTTCGGCACGTTAAGCATGAACTGATTGGTTTTCGCCAGCGCGTAGGCCGTCTCCGGGTACTGGATCGGCTCGGACTCGTAGAAGCCGTTCAGGTAAGTGCCGTCCATCGACGTGCCGGCGGGACCGCTGTAGCCCTCCTCGCCCGTGCCGCGCACGCCGATGTAGCCGTTACCGAGCGCGAACAGCGTCTCGTTCAGGAAGTGCGCCGCGGTGTCGGGCGCCGTTTCACGCAGGCGCCACGGATCGGCCGCGCATCTGAGGGAAGAGTTTTCGGACACGGATTTCCTCGTTGATTACGTTTCCAAACCGGTTTGGAAACCAGGTTAAAGAAGTGGGGGTTGCTTACCCCCGATGTTGGTTACCCTGAATTTTCCGCTACGTCTGCCGCACCATCAGCATCGTCGGCAGCACCTCGGAAGTCACCGCCTCGCCATTCATCAGATCGAGCATCTTGCGCGCCAACAGCACGCCGCCATCGCGCAGATACTGATGCACGCTGGTCAGCGGCGGAACAAAGCTGGCCGCGCCAGGCGTGTCGTCGTAGCCGATGACGGAGACCGCCTCCGGCACGCGCAGGTTCTTTTCGGCCAGCGCTCGGATCGCGCCCATGGCCAGCAGGTCGCTGGCGGCGAATACGCCATCGAACAGCTGTCCCTTCTTTTTCAGCAGCGCGGTGATGCAGTCGAAGCCGGCTTCGAACGTGAACGCCTTGGGCCGCATGATGTGCACCGTGCCGCGCCCGCCCAGCGCGTCGATAAAGCCGGCGCAGCGCTCCTGCACCTCGGCGTGATCGACGTCGCCCAGGAACACCAGCTTCGTGCGCCCCTGCTCCAGGAACCGCTGCGCCGCGCTGGCCCCGCCCTTGCGGTTGTCGCTGCCGACGACGATCGTGTCCGAACCCGGCTCCGGCGCACCCCAGACGACAAGGGGCAGGCCGGTCTTCTTCAACGTCGTCACGGCCGCGCCGTGCGAGCCCTGGCCCAGCAGAATCAGGCCGTCGGCCCCTTGCACGGGCGCCGTGTCGAGCAACTGCTTGGACGTCAGCACGACGCTGTAGCCGGCCGTTGTCAGCTCCTGCGTGATGCCGCCCAACAGCTCGAGCGGGTACGGGTCGGACATCGGCCGGCCCTTCGCCGGTGTCATTTCCACCACAACCGCCACGGAATACGACCGGCCCATGCGCAGGTTGCGAGCGCTGACATTGAGCCGATAGCCCTGCTCTTCGGCTATTTTGCGGATCTTTTCCCGCGTCGCCTCGGTCACCAGGGGGCTGTTGCGCAACGCCCGGGAGACCGTGATCTTCGACACGCCCGCCACTCTGGCCAGATCTTCCATTGTGAGGCCGGAGTCGACGGGTTTTGGTGGTGCCATGGGTTGCTCGGAACGGGTGGGTGGAAAAATCTGGAGGCATTATGACAGATTCGGCAATGCTGTCACGCGAAATGACATCGATAACATTTCGATTGACATCGATATCATTTGTTGTTTCAATGGCAGCCACATCTGCTTCACAACGCTTGAAAGCAGCGGGAACGGCGGCCTCACAGGGCTGTCAATTGTCCCGGAGACGACAATCCTACAAAAGAAAGCCCATCCCATGAGAATGCCTCGTACGTTCCTGCACTCGTCCATCTCGCTGGCCATACTGACGTTGGCAAGCCAGGCTCACGCCCAGACCGACGCCGCGCCGGCAGCACAAGCCCAACCTGCGGACACAAGCGGTGCCAGCGGCGTCGGCCAGACAGGCGCCACCCGCGCCGACGCCGTCCAGACCGAACTCCAGCAGGTGGTCGTGACGGGCGTTGCCACGTCCGGCGGCGTGCGCAAGCTCGATTCCGCGTTCTCCATCACGACAGCCACCGAAGAACAGCTGAAACAGGCAGCGCCCAGCAGCACGGCCGACATCCTGAAGCTGGTACCGGGCGTCTACGCTGAAGCGACGGGCGGCCAGTCCGGCGCGAACATTGAGGTGCGCGGCTTCCCGTCCGGCTCCGATTCCCCGTTCGTCTCCGTGCAGATGATGGGCAATCCGATCTACCCGGTGCCGACGCTGTCGTTCTTCGAAGGCTCGTCGGCCTTCCGGCTGGACGACACCATCGAGCGCGTCGAGGTGCTGCGCGGCGGTCCGAGCACGATTTTCTCGAACGGCCAGCCTGGCGCCACGATGAACTTCATCCTCAAAAAAGGGACGGATACGCCGGAAGGCTCGATCCGCTTCTCGACGGGCACGGGCG
Source organism: Pseudoduganella plicata (assembly GCF_004421005.1). Classification (NCBI taxonomy): domain Bacteria; kingdom Pseudomonadati; phylum Pseudomonadota; class Betaproteobacteria; order Burkholderiales; family Oxalobacteraceae; genus Pseudoduganella; species Pseudoduganella plicata. The sequence continues at coordinate 4,021,040 of NZ_CP038026.1, read as the reverse complement.
AGCTGCGTCGCGTCGACCTCTTCTACGGCGGCAAAATCGCGGGCGACTGGTATGGCACGGTGGGCGGCTTCTATCGCAACACCAACGGCGTGCGCGATGCCGGCTTCCCGGCCGACAAGGGCGGCCAGCTCACGGCCACCTTGACGCGCAAGCTCGATGGCGGCGAAGTGACGTTCTATGCGCGCCGCACCGACGACAAGAACGCGTTCTACACGGGCGTGCCATTGATCTCGTCGAACGAAGGCCGCACGATCGGCGAATTCCCCGGTTTCGATCCGCTGACGGGCACCCTGATGAGCGGTGAAATGCGCCGCTTTACCGTGGAAGCGGGCCCGGGCCGCACGCTGAACTACGACCTGGGCGATGGCCGCGGGCTGAAGGCGACCGTCCTTGGCGTCGACTTCGCGCAGACCGTCTCGGGCTGGAACGTGTCGAACAAGTTCAATTACTTCGATGGCGACCTGAATACCATCGCCATGTTCACGGGGAATAACCCGCTGGCGATGGGCGCCTACAACGCGACAGCGCTGGCAACCCATGGCGGCACGCGCGCCACCGCCACCTACCTGGACGGCTCGCCCGTATCGGACAGCCAGCAGGTGGTGCAGGCCGGCCTGTGGGCCGTCGAAAAGCAGCTGCAGTCGTTCACGGACGAGATCCGCGTCAGCCGCGAATGGATGAAGGACAATACGGTGACGATCGGCGGCTACTTCGCCAATTATTCGTCGGACGACGTCTGGTACCTGGGTAACAGCCACCTGATGACAGCCGTGCCGAACGCCCGCCTGATCGACGTGCGGCTGAATAACGGCGTGATCGTCTCGAACGGGGGCAAGGAAGGCCCCGTCAACTATGCGCCCGTTGCGTCGTACGACGGCAGCAATACGGCCCTGTTCATCGCCAACGAATGGAAGATCAACGAACGTATCAAGATCGATGGCGGCATCCGCCGCGAACGCCAGAAGCTCGATGCCACCGTCTCGAACCTGACGACGGGCGACACGGACAACAATCCGCTGACGGTCTACAACAACGGCACGTCGATGCCGACGGGTTCCAACACGGCGCTGACGCGTACCGACTCCGCCAACTCGTTCACCATCGGCGGCAACTACAAGCTGGCCCGCGACGCCAGCATCTTCGCCCGCGCCAACACGGGCCACACGTTCGTCGCGTTCGACGACCTGCGCAACGCCGGCACGCAGGCCCAGGTGAACAACCGCGACTTCCTGCCGACGCCGAAAATCCAGCAGTTCGAAGTGGGCTTCAAGACGGCCACGCAGCTGTACAGTGCCTACATCAACTACTTCCAGACGAAGTTCGACGGCATCTCGTTCCAGCAGTTGCTGGCCGACGGCACCGTGCTGTATTCCACCAGCGGCTCGAAGGGCAAGGGCGTGGAATTCGAACTGGCGCTGCGCCCGCTCCGTGACCTGACCCTGACGCTGACCGGGAACTGGCAGGACTCCGAATACAAGGACAACCCGCGCACGGCCGGCAAGGACGTCCAGCGCCAGCCGCAGCTGCAGTACCGCTTCACGCCGTCGTACCGCATCCCGCTGGGCGACAACGAGCTGAAACTTTACGGCACCTACACATATATCGGCGACCGCTGGGCCGACCAGCTCAACGAACAGTACCTGCCGTCATACAAGACCGTGGACCTGGGCGCCGTGTTCCGCCTGGGCGAGAAGATCGAGCTGCGCGTCAACGGCACCAACCTGTCGAACGAGCTGGGTCTCACGGAAGGCAACTCGCGCCTGACGACGGGTGGCACGGGCCCGATCAATGCGCGTCCGCTGTTCGGCCGCACCTGGGAAGCTTCGGTCATGTACCGCTTCTAAACAACGGTCACCTTTTTCATCGAGAACAGTCCCAGGCGCGCGGAAATCCAAGGCGGCGCGTCCGTTCTCACCTTTGGCGGCCCCCGGGCCGCTTTTTTTATGCGGGGTCAGGTCCTCGCACTATAATTTACGCTCCCCTATCGAACGGAAAGCAACCGCCATGACCACCGTCCACCCGCCTTGCCCTGTCGTACGCACCTCCGAAGACGGCCTCGCGCTGTCGCGCATCGTGGCCGGCATGTGGCGGATGGGTGAGTGGCGCATGGCGCCGCAGCAGCGCGTGACGTTTATCGAACAGTGCCTGGAGCTGGGCGTGTCCAGCTTCGATCACGCCGACATCTATGGCGGCTATGGCGTGGAGACGCTGTTCGGCGAGGCGCTGGCCCTGCAGCCGTCGCTGCGCGAGCGCATGCAGATCGTCAGCAAATGCGGCATCAAGCTGAAGTCCACCGCCCGGCCGGCGCACACGATCCAGCACTACGACACGACGGCGGAGCACATCCGGGCCTCCGTGGACAACTCGCTCAAGGCGTTGCGCACCACGCACCTGGACCTGCTGCTGATCCACCGCCCCGATCCGCTGATGGATTTCGACGAGATTGCCGAAACGTTCGAAGCGCTGCGCGCGGCTGGCAAGGTGCGCCACTTCGGCGTCTCCAACTTCACGCGGCACCAGTTCGAATGCCTGCACCGCCGCATTCCCCTGGCAACCAATCAGGTGGAATTCTCGCCGCTGCACCTGGCGCCGATGTTCGACGAAACGTTCGACGGCCTGCAGGACAAGGGCGTGGCGCCGATGATCTGGTCGCCACTGGCAGGCGGCCGCCTGTTCGGCGACGATGCCGCCGGCGCGCCGCTGCGTGCAAAGATCCGTCAGGTTGCCGCTGAAACGGGCCGGCCATTCGCCAGCGTCGTCTTCGCGTGGATCATGCAGCTGCCCAGCGCTCCCATCCCGCTCACCGGCAGCGGGCGCATCGAAGCGATCGCGGAAGCGGTGGAAGCAACCCGCTTTACGCTCAGCCGCCAGCAGTGGTTTGAAATCCTGCGCGCCGCGCGAGGTCACGAAGTCGCATGAAACCTTCGGGGACTGTGCTCAGTCCTCGTACACGACCGGCGGCGGAATCTTGCGGAAGCCCCGCTTCCACGCCAGGTTCAGCGCCAGCGTGCCGGCGATGTACACCACGAAGAACAGCACGAAATAATAGGCCCGCAACCACACCAGCAGGCCGATATTGACGGCCAGGAGCACCAGCAGGCCGGTGCTTTTCTTCTGCTTCGAGCTGGGGAAGCGCACCGTCGACACCATCAGGCTGCCGACGACGAACAGCAGCACGACGACCGCCCAGCCGTGCAGCGAAGTGTCCACCGGTTCCGGCCACGCGACGACAAACGCAGCGACGCACGCTGCGCCCGCGGTGATCGGCATGCCGACAAAATACTTCGGGTCGGTCCGGCCGACGTTGACGTTGAAGCGCGCCAGCCGCAGCGCGCCGCAGGCGACAAAGAAGAACGCGGCAATGCCGCCGGCCCGCAGCAGCATCGGATCGGCAGGCCCCATCAGCACGAAGCCGTAGCAGTACAACAGCATCGCAGGCGCGCAGCCGAAATTCATCACGTCCGCAATCGAATCGAGCTGCACGCCGAATTCGGAACTGGTGCCGGTGGCGCGGGCGACGAAGCCGTCCAGCGCGTCGAAGATCCCCGCCAGCACCAGCAGCGCCGCGGCCAGCCGGTAATCCTGCGGGAAGCCCACGTGGGCGTTGTCCACGGAGATGACGATGCTGCCGAATCCGCAGGCGATCGACAGCAGGGTGACCGAGCTGGGTAAGGCGAATTTGGCGCGCTGCATGCGGCGGGTGCGGGAGGTAGTCAATTGTCTGGTCGGGTAGGGTTTCCGGCAACGATGCCTGATCGTCATGTGCGGCTATTGTAACGCCGGCGTCGCCCCGGCAGCGCAAGCGACCGGCCGGAACGAACAGCCGGGTCATGCCGATTTGGCTTAAAATCGGCCCATGGCCGGAGTGAACCGGCGTCGCCGGAGCTGACAATATGCGTGCAATCGACCCCTGGAACATACGGCTCACCGCCCTCCTGATGGCGGGACTGCTGTCCGCCTGTGGCGGCGGCAACGACACGAGCCCGAGCGGCGCCGTCGTCCCCAGCACCCCTTCCACGACAGTGCCGGTGCAACCCGGCGCACCGACGGCCACCGGCGATACGGCGACCGATGGCTATGCATGGTTCAACTACCGCCGTGCCCAGGTGGGACTATCCACGCTGTCGCGCAACGCGCAGATCGACCAGGCGGCGCTTGGTCACTCGACGTACCTGCGGCTCAACAACACGGTGTCGCATGACCAGAAAGTCGGCAATCCCGGGTACACGGGACAGGAACTGAAGGACCGCCTGGCCACTGCGGGCTATACGCTGGTCGGCACGCGGGCGTATGGCGAGGTAATTTCGGCCGCGGGCGACCGCTCCGGCTTCTATCATGCGGAAGAACTGATCGCGGCCATCTACCACCGCTTCGTCATCTTCGAGCCGCTGTTCCGCGAGATGGGCACGGGGGCGGCCACCGCTAACAACAACTACACCTACTTCACGGCCGACATGGCCGCCAATAACGGCTATGGCCCCGGCATCGGCCGCGCCAATATCGTCACCTACCCCGCCAGCAACCAGACGGCCGTCCCCGTGAATTTCATGAGCGACTCCGAGTCGCCCGACCCCGTGCCGAACCAGAACGAAGTCGGATACCCGATCAGCGTCCATGCGGACAACACGTCTCGCATCGTCGTCAACTCATTTACGGTGCGCCCACGCGGCGGCGCCGACCTGCCGACGCGCCTGCTGAGCAAGGCGGCCGACCCGGAAACGCCGGCCTCCGGTGCCGCCATCGTACCGCTGGCGCGGCTCGCGGCCGGCACGACGTATGACGTCAGTTTCAACGGCACCGTCGACGGCACCACTGTCACGCGGAGCTGGTCCTTTACGACACGCTGATGGGATTGCCCAACGACCAGGCCGGTATCGCGTCGCTGCCGCTGCTGGACCCGCAACGGGGACTGGCGCGACTGCTGGGCGATCATCAGGTCTACGCCAATGTGCTGCGCCGCTTTGCCGGCTATGCGACGTCGGTGGAGGAAGCCGCCGCGCAGCTTGCCGCCGGCGAGCGCGACGCCGCCCATCGCACGTTGCACACGCTGAAAGGCGCAGCGGGCCTCGTCTCGGCGCCGCGGCTGTACACGCTGGCGGGCAACGCCGAAGCCGCTGCCGAACGGGGCGAGCCGGTCGAGCACATGCTGCCACCGCTGCAGGAAACCTTGCAAGCGCTGCTGGCGGCCATCGCCGAGGAGCTGGAACGCAACCCGCCACCGTTACAGGCGCCGGCCGCGCCGGAACAGAGCGACGGCACGGTATTGCTGCTGGAGCTGGCGCGATTGCTGGATGAAGGAAACGGCAGTGCCGTCGATCTCGCGACGCGCTATGCGCCGCTGCTGGCTGAAACCATCGGCGCCCGGCTGTGGGACGACGTGGCGATCGCCGTGGACAACTACGACTTCGACCGCGCGCTGGAGCTGCTGCGGCCGGCGTTATAAGCGCCGCCGTCACGCGCCGTCCTGCGCTCAGCGGGTGTATTGGGCTTCTTCGTCGAACGAATCGGCGCAGTCCTTGCCGCAGAAGCGCCGCACACTGTCCAGCGGCTTTTCACAGTACCAGCACGATCCCTTCGGTGGGAGCATCTGACGCGTTCTCGGCGGCGACGGCATCGGCGGCACGACTGCGCCGCTGATGTCGGACAAATTTTCTTGAGTCGGTTCCACGATGTTCCCCTTTCGGATGCACTTCAAGCCTGTAAGCAAGATTACTGCAGCGGAAGTGTTCGGGCATGAGCGGCATCAAATCCGGCAGCAAACTCCGCCAGCCTTTCATCCGCGGCGCCACACGGCGGCAGCCATGGGCGGGTCGGGTTACGCGATAAATAATAGCAGGAATAAAACAGGTCAATCGGCGCCGATTGGTGCGCTGGCGCACGTTCTGGCGCATTCACAACAGCGCCGGCGCCGACGAAAAAATTAACAATCGGAAGCGGCTGGGCGATAGGGTTGCGGGATGCCAGCGATGGTATCCTGCGCGTTTTCGGATGACGAATGCCGCACTCAACAAGCTACAAGTTGATGTATTGACGCTGTGCGTGATCAACTCCCGCAACATTGGCGCGTGGGTGGCGCTAGTGTAAGTGCGCGCTAGTAATACCCTGCTGTACTGTTCAATTCTGTCTACATGGCGCCGCAGTTCGCCACCGGTTGCTACCTGAAGTCCCGCGCCGCGGACAGTCGCCAATGTAGGCCGGGCGAACGCCATTGCACATTGAAACATATTGCTCCCTGGAGCAAGAGGGGTGGATTTTCCTAGCCAATAGGATTGCGTGGCTCGACCGTTTGCGTGGGCCGGGATTTCAAAGCGAATCAGAAGTGTTTGACCGAAAGCTGCCAGTCAATTGCTCGTCGTGCCGACGCAATGACATCGAAAAAGGCAAATGCTTCGACCTCTGCCTCACGCTGCCCGACCGGAAAGTCTGGAGATCTACGTCCCCCCATCAACAGGACACTGATGGGTTTAGCCATATGCTTTGACAACTCGTGCCGGTAGCTGATGGCTTGGATGTAGTCATCGTGGTTCAGTGCATGCGATGGGCGCTTGAACTCTATAAGTAAACATGTGCCATTCAGGTCCTCGTTCAGCAACAAATCTGGGCGATCTGAAGCCTTGGCGCCGTCGTACTTGCGCCCTAGCGCCTCCTCCACCGTGCGCTTGAGAGTCTGATTAGAGCGGAAGAACGTGAAAGTCGTCCCCAAGATCCACAGATTGCGCTCGATCGCCTTGTGCATCTCGACCTCACGTGTCTCTGGATTCCTTGCGAGCGCTTCGAGCTCGTCAAGGAACTGCATGCGCGCTTTGGCCTGACTGACCAGCATGGCCAAGTCGGCTATACCGAACTCGTCCAGCGCCGCCGAGATGGCCACCACGTCTTTTTGAGACGCATCATGGATGTGGGACAAGACTGCGCCGTATTCGGCGTGCTCAATCGCGTCGAGCAGTACGTGAACGTACTGCTCCAGCTTGCCCGGTTCGTCGCCGTAGAAGCGCTCCAGCACGCGCCGCACCGCCTTATTCGCGAACTCGCGCCGGTGCTCGGGCATAGCAGCGAGCCGGTCATTGATAGACCGGTTGATCCGCGCTTGGGAAAGTTGGATCTCTTTGCGATATCGCTCTCTGAAAGCAGCGATCAATATGGGCTGGACTTGCTCCGTGATAGCCAACAAAAGGCTGCTGTTCTCGATCACGCTGTCCCAACCCGCTGTCACATGGTCGCGAAGGCCATCGGCTTCGATTTCGCCGTACAGCTTGGTCTTCAGCTTCTGTGGAAAGTCTTCGCGCTCATCAAGCCCAAAGAAAGAAGGCTTGCCCACAACTTTGCCATCCACACGCAACACGATGCCAGCCTGACGTTGTGCCGACCGCTCGTTGGCAATGGTAAATCTAAGCTGAATGGGGCCGACGCCGGTAACGTCCAACGTCTGGTCCGTGAAAGTGCCGGCGACGTCATCGACGCCCAGTAATTTTTTGTCGACGTAGACGGCAAAGGCTGCCGCGCGTCCGTATTCGAAGATCAAAACCTGCCGCATTCTGGCAGCGTCTGGGAACGCCAGCTCACCATGGAGCGAATGCAAGGTGATGGTGGTGCCGTGCGATTCCGGGTCGCACGGCTCGGTGTCGATCTGAATAGGCAGGTGCTCGATGTCTTCAACACCAGCGAGATCTTTCATCCGCAATGTGAACCGACTAAGCGTTCCTCGCGTACGGGTTTCTAGCGTCATCTCGCCAGCTGCCATAAGACCCGCAAACTTGCCGATGCCCTTTCGCCCCTTGACCAGCCGTTGCTTGCCCGCCGTCCTCTCGCCGCGATGGTCGCGCCGGTCCCTCGCAATAGCCAGGTAGTGCGATTCAAGCTCTGCCTGCGTCATGCCGGAGCCATCGTCTGAGATGACGATGGGCGCATCGGTCATCGGCGCTGGAAGCGAGATGTAGACGTTCTCGGCATCCGCATCCCAGGCGTTGTCGACCAGTTCTTTGAGCGCCTTTTCCGTTGACGGATACTCTTGGCTAAGCAGTCGGGCCAACCTTGAATCGACTTGAAAGCGTGCAGTCTTTGCTGCCATAGTCCTCCCCTCAGTTACTCATTGCCGGAATCCGTAGCGATAAACTTTTTCCAAAAGATAGTCACTGAAGAAGAATACGCTAGTGTTGGCCTCTAATCGATTGAGGCGTGCGAGTCCGGATCCAAAAACTCATTAGAAGTCGCGATGCCTCGTTCCTCACCGTGTACAAGATGGAGTACTGCACAGTTATCCGCAACCGGCCCCACTGGGCCGTAAAAATCTGTTTCCGCCAGAGCGCGCAGGACCAACAACTTGTCAGCGTCATTCCCGTGAAGCGCATGGCATTTGCCAGCGAGCCACTGTATGTAGCGTTCCTCTTCCCGAATAAGCCCACAGGGTTAGCACAATCTCCGTTTCCTCATGTGGAGTTCGAGCACAAAATCCTCTCTAATTTCTAATATGATGAATTTTCATCCCGTTCTTTCAGCGGCACCCGAAGTAAAAATGCAATCCGTGGCATTTTCGGTAGACAAAAGCTTTTAGTAATACTGCCGGATATAGCTGTAGGCTTTTTCGAACAGCTCCTCGTCCGCGTGCAACTTGTACTTGAAGAGGGCCTTGCGCAGTGCCTTTTTCACCTCACGCTCACCAGCCTGCGTCCCCTGCCAACCGGGGAAGCGCACCAAGCGGACGATCTCATCGATGTCCACGACCACTCGCTCAACAATGATTGGCATATCAGCGGTCCTGACCTCGTTGAACAGCTCGGTCAACGCCGCCTTGCCGCGATTCTCGTCCTCTTCTTGCGGGATTTCCTTCTCCGCCTCCACGGTTTCCTTGGCAATCTCCAGCAACTGTTTAAGGAATTCCACGCTGTTGATTTGCCCGGACTCAAAGCGGTCCTTCAGTGCATCGAGCCGCTCCGACAGTTGCTTGAACTTGGAATTGCCGCCATGCCCACGGAGCCGGCGCTGGAGCTTGATCTCTATTTCCTTAGCTTTCTTCGGATCCGGATTCGAGAGCACTGCTTCTAACAAATCGGCATCTAGCACCAAGGCATCGAGGTCGTCGCGCACGGCATCGACGTGCACGTGCTGATGAATCAGTTCAATGGTTTTGGCGCCGAGCGAATGCCAGATCAATTTGCCGTGGCCGCTAGTGGGTTGTACCGACTGGTACACCTGCGACAGCCACTTGTAATCCTTCTCGAAGGGCCCCAGCACTGTGTCTGGTGACAACGCCTCCCAAATCCTGTTGAGAACGCTGTATTCCGCGGCAAAGTTATCGCGCACCTCGTTATTCGGCAAGCACTGCTGAGCGGAGATCAGCCCTTCATAGCCTTGCACGGTGCGGTCAGAGCCGGTAAAAAATACCAAGCACTTTTGCATGGCCTCAGGCAGTTTGTCCTTCAGTTCCTGAATGTTGCTGACCACCTGCTTGACGCTCTGGTCGTCAAACTCGAGCGCCGCCGCCACATCATCAAAGATGCCGAGGTAGTCAACGATCAGGCCGTGCGTCTTCTCTTCGGAGTATGTGCGGTTCACCCGGCAGATCGCCTGCAGCAGCGTGTGGTCACGCAATGGCTTGTCCAGGTACATCGCCTGTAGGATCGGTGCGTCAAAACCAGTGAGCAGTTTGGCGGTAACGATAATCAGCTTCAGCGGGTCGGCCGGGTCGCGGAAGCGGTCCAGCAACCGCTCTTCCGCGTCGCGTGAGCGGTCATACAGCACGTACTCTGGATGTTCCTTCTTATCGGTTGCCTGCACAGATATCACGATATCCGATGCCTCCGGAGGCAACAGCTTGTCCAGTTCCGCCTTGAAAAGCAGGCACGACTGACGATCAAAGGCGACGATCTGTCCCTTGAAACCGTTCGGCTCCACCTTGGTTTGGAAGTGGCTGACAATGTCCTCGCACACCTTCTGGATGCGTTCAGGCGTCTTCACTAGCACCGCCATCTTGGCAGCAGTCTTGGCGAGGTTGTCTTTATCCAGGTCCGACAGGCCACCTGTTAAATCCTTGTAGGCTGCATCAAGGGCGGTCTTGTCGATGTGCAGATCGATGAGGCGCGGTTCGAAATGGAGCTTCAGCGTGGCGCCATCGCGGATCGACTCTTCGAAGCTGTAACGGCTCATGTAACCCTTTTCGTCCTCGTCGGCACCAAAGGCATAGAAGGTGTTGCGGTCGGCTCGGTTAATTGGCGTGCCGGTCAGTCCGAACAAGAACGCATTGGGGAGGGCTTCGCGCATCTTGCGCCCCAGGTCACCTTCCTGCGTGCGATGGGCTTCGTCCACCAGCACGATGATATTGCTGCGGTTGTTTAAGCTACCCGTGACCTCGCCGAACTTGAAGATTGTCGTGATGATGATCTTTCGGGCATCCTGCGCCAGCAGTTGCTGAAGCATCTCGCGCGTGTCGGCTTTTTCCAAATTGGGGATATCTGCTCCAGTGAAGGCACTGGTGATCTGCGTATCCAGGTCGATCCGGTCCACCACGATCAGAACGGTCGGATTCTTCAACCCTGCGTGCATGCGCAACTTTTGCGCCGCAAATACCATCAATAGCGACTTGCCCGAACCTTGGAAGTGCCAGATCAGACCCTTCTTGGGGTAGCCCGCCAGCACGCGCTCGACCAGCTTGTTGGCCGCTTCGTACTGCTGGTAGCGGCAGATAACCTTGATGCGGCGGTTTTTCTTGTCCGTCGCGAACAACGTGAAACTGCCGAGGATATCCAGCACCACATTCGGCCGTAGCATGCTCTCGGCCGACAGCTTCAGTGACTTGAGCGGATGGTGCTGCGCATCGCCGTCCTCTAAATGCCACGGTCCCCAATCCTTAACGGGCAGACCGATGGAACCGTAACGGTACGCCTTGCCCTCAGTCGCCACCGAAAACACATTGCAGACGAACAGTTCGGGGACGAATCTTTCGTAGTCTTCGTGTACCTGCACCGCGCCATCTACCCAACTGATGCACTTCTTTACCGGGGTCTTGGCCTCGATCAGCACTAGCGGCATGCCGTTCACCAGCAACACCAAATCCGCGCGACGCTCGGCCTTACCAGCGCGGAAGATGAACTGCTGGGTGACTATGTACTGGTTCTGCGTCAAGTCGTCGAAGTCGATCAGCCGTACGGGCACATGCTCGTTGTTCTCGCCGAACGGCATGGAGCGCTCACCACGCATCCAAGCTGTCATTTCCTCGTTGCCGCGGATCAGGCCATCCACGCGCACGGACAGCAAGATGGCGCGCAGCTTGTGGAGCACTTCCTCGGCGAGGTCGGGCTGAGCGGTGATTTCCGGATTCAGGCGGATCAGCGCATCGCGGAGCCATGGAAAGACCAGCACTTCGTGAGGCTGACGCGGGACTTCCGAGGGTGTTGCGTAGCGCCAGCCAATGCCTTTAGGGCTGGGGCCATAGCTCGCTTGCGCTTCTTGAAAAGTATTGGCAGGGACAGCCTTAACGGAGCCGGCAAGCAGGTCGCGGACGTAGGCTTCGACAGTGTTGGATTCTGTAAATGACACGGCTATTCGCTCCCGGCTCCAATAAGTACAGCCAACTTCATTTGGCTCAACCCAAGTAGCCGAGAGTTAGTGGCTTCCCTGATCTTGCTGATTTGTTTTATCTGGTCACAGATTTCTATCTGTTTTGTCAGCGGTAATATCGGAACAACAATCCTTCCAACATCAGTCGCCGAAGCTCGCTGGCGGCCGGTCGACCCCGACATCGTGCCAGCCGCTTGGGAATGGAAAACTCGTGACGTGATCAAGTGATAGATGAACTGTTGGTCCGTTCCGTCTTTTGCGCGAAAAACAATGAACTCTGTCGAGCCACCACATTTCTTAATTGAAATGGGAACCTGCGCAATCTTCCCATTTTCAAGGCAAGGCGTAATTCGTGCCATCAGAAGGTCTCCACCCTGCGCTTTAACACCACCTCTTTGCCCTTTTTTTTCGATCTTGGATGGATCAATTAGTTGTGCCCAAGGATCGACAGCCTCCATCGGAATAAACGGATCATCTTCGGCGAGAGAAGAAACCTTTGGGTTTATCTCCGCAATCTGACTGATCGGTTCTTTAGTAAGAGATTCGTCACTCCATACGTAGTGCTGGAAAATAGCGTCTATCAGCGAAGAGCATCTTTCCACGAGGGCTATCAAATTGTCAGAGTTACTTTCAATCTCCCGCAACAACCCTACAATGCGAAGCTGATCATCAATTGGAGGCAATGCAAACTCCTGCACTGCCATCGTTTTCCAGTTAATCGTAGGCGACAGCGAACCCACGGAAATTTCCACGGCGCGGTTCATGAAGATATCGCTCTGCATGAAGAACGGGAGGAATTCTGGAATCACGACATCAGGCTTCGCCCGTAGCACCATTGCATGTGCCGAGCAGATGCCATCGAACTCGGCGATACCGAGCTTCCGCTGATAGGCTCGGCGTCGCCCAAAAATGATGTCGCCCGTCTTGAACATCAGCTTCGTCGCTTCGACATCGCTGGGTGTCCCCCAACGGCGAATCTTCAGCGAATTGGCATCCAGATGTTCAAGGCCAACGTAATGCTTCATGCCGGATTCGGACGGGTTGTCGATGCGCGCATTGACATTAGTCGCCATTTGATCAAAGCGCCACACCTTCCACCCTGGCTTCAGCTTGTTGTTATGAGACACGCTCGTTGCCCTCCTTAATCAATCCATCCAGCGTTTCCACTAGCGCGTCCATCTGCTGCCAGAAGGCGCGGCCGTCGTTCTGCCACAGCTCCCAGGAAGAGTGCAGCGATACCGCTTCGCCATTCCTGTCAGTAGCGGGCGCAGTGACAATGCGCTTCACGTACAGCGGAATCGACAGGTTGGCCGCATTCCCGCTGATCTCGGGAAGGGTGGCGACCTTGGCGAAACCGGGCACATCCTCAAAGGTCTTGTAGGCGGTCAGGATGCGCTGCTGGTGTTTGCGTTTGAGCAAGCTCTGCGCGCGCTCCCGGGTCACCTCATTCACCCCGTCGATAAAGATCACCTTGCCCTTGCGTGCAGCCGGCTTCTTGCGGTTACAGATTACGATGCACGACTCCATCGGGGAGTTGTAGAACAAATTCGGCCCGAGACCGATGACCGCCTCCACCCAGTCCTGCTCAATCATCTTGGCGCGCATTGTCTGCTCTTCATTGCGGAACAGGACACCGTGGGGCCAGAGGGCGGCACTCCTTCCCTTGGCCGTGAGGCTTGCCAGGATGTGCTGTTGGAACGCATAGTCAGCCCGGCCCTGCGGGGGGTGCCCAGTAAATTGCGGCCCCATTTGTCACTGCTCCACGCAACACGATCCCACTGCTTGATGGAGTAAGGCGGGTTGGCCAGGATAACGTCGAACTGACGCAGGCGGTCACCCGCAATGTGCTTGGGGTCGGCCAAGGTGTCGCCCCGGATGATTTCAAAGTCTTCGACGCCGTGCAGGAACAAGTTCATGCGGGCGATGGATGACGTAATGAGGTTGCGCTCCTGCCCGTAGAGCTTGAGCGTGCGATACTCGCCCCCGGAGCGTTTTACTTCGTCTAGCGCCGAAATCAGCATGCCGCCGGTGCCGCAGGTAGGATCGTAAATCGACTCGCCGGCTTGGGGAGCCAGCAATTGCGTCATTAGGTGGACGACGGTACGGTTAGTGTAGAACTCGGCCGCCGTATGCCCCGAATCGTCCGCAAACTTCTTGATCAGATACTCGTAAGCGTTGCCGAGCTCGTCCTCAGGCACGTTCGCCACGGACAGCGTCTGCGTCGAGAAGTGCTCGATGAGGTTCTTCAACGTTTCGTCGGGCAAGCGCTCACGGTTTGTCCAAGGTGCATCGCCGAAGATAGCGTCGAGCAGATCCGGGTTCGCCGTTTCGATGGCGCGCATCGCCTTCTGGATGGCAGCGCCGACATTCTTGGGTGTCTGACGCACGTCGTTCCAATGCGCGCCTTCGGGGATCTGGAAGCGGTGATTCTCAGCGAACTGCGCATAAGAGAGGTCACCATTCGAGCTGGCCAGCGCCGCCCGATATTCCTCTTCCCATACGTCCGAGACGCGCTTGTAGAACAGCAGCGGGAAAATGAACTGCTTGTAGTCACCCGCGTCGATGAGGCCGCGCAGCAGCACGGCAGCCCCCAGAGATAGCTTTCCAGCTCTTGCTGACTAATGCGTTTGCTTGGGTGACTCATTGCAGCCATCCCCCTTCAGTCATGACCTGCTCAAGTCGCGCTTCGGCATCGCGACAACGAGTGAGCGCGTCCTTGAACGCCGCGATGGCGGCAGTCAGCGGCGGAATGTCGCCTTGCAGCGGCGGCAGCACGTAGCGCGAGATGTTCAGCGTCCAATCTTCGGCTTTGATCTCATCGAGGGTCACTACCCGGACCGCGTCCTGCACATTGGCGAAGCCGCGATACCAACCGAGGATGCTCGCCGCATGCTCGGGCTCGAGATAGTTTTGTGCGCGACCGCGGCGGAACAGGCGTGAGGCATCGGCGATCAGGACCTTCTTCTTGTGCCGTGCCGGCTTGCGCTTGCGTAGGACAAGGATACAGGCAGCAAGGCCTGTGCCGTAGAACAGGTTGGGTGCAAGCCCGATCACGGCCTCGATCAGGTCCATTTCGAGCAATGTCTGACGAATGCTGCCTTCCGTCCCCTTGCGGAACAGCGCGCCTTGAGGCAGCACGACAGCCATCCGGCCCGTCACGTCGGCCATCGATTTGACCATGTGCTGCACCCACGCGAAGTCACCGCTCGATGATGGGGCAGACCTGCAAAGTTGCGGCCAAATGGATCGTTCAGCCACTGCTCCTCGCCCCACTTTTCGAGCGAGAACGGCGGATTCGCGATCACGCAGTCGAAGGTGGCCAGCCCGTCGCCTTCGAAGAACGCCGGGTTGCGCAACGTGTCGCCGCGCACTACCTGAAAATCCTCAATCCCATGCAGGAACAAGTTCATCCGAGCGATGGCGGAGGTCGTAAGGTTCTTTTCCTGTCCGTACAACTTGCCCCATAGGCGCTTTACATCGCCGTGCATCTCCTTGACGTGCTGCACCGCGGCCAGCAACATGCCGCCGGTCCCGCAAGCCGGATCATAGATGGTCTCGGCTTCTCTCGGGTCGAGCATGTCGATCATCAGCCGCACCACACTGCGTGGGGTGTAGAACTCGCCAGCCTTCTTGTTCGTGGCGTCGGCAAACTTCTTGATCAGGTACTCGTAGGCGTCGCCGAGCAGGTCCGAATCGACGTTCTTGTTGCCGAACGGCAGCTTAGAGAAATGTTCGATCAAGTCTTTGAGCAGCTCATCCGACAGGCGGTCCTTGTTCGACCACTGCGCATCACCGAAAACACCGTAAAGGCTTTCCGGGTTGGCTTTCTCGATCTCGCGCATGGCACGCTGCAAGGCAGCACCGACGTTGATGGCCTTGCTGCGTACATCGTTCCAATGGCAGTCGTCTGGGACCTGGAAGCGGTGCGACTCTGGGAACCAGGCCAGTTGTTCATCGCCAGTGTCATCGACGATCTCCTGGTATTCCTCGTCCCACACGTCGCAGATGCGTTTAAAGAACAGCAAGGGAAAGATGTACGTCTTGAAGTCAGCCGCATCCACTGGACCGCGTAAAATGTTGGCGGATTCCCATAAGTGACTTTCTAGCTGATCCAATGTGGTTTTTTGGTCGCTTGCTTGCCTTTCTTGCCCTGAAATTTTTTGCTCCGGAACTTGCAGGCTTTCGTCCAGCAAATCTTTTTGATAGGTTCGATACATGATTCATCGCCGCGTAGAATTTCAGTATGGCATCATATATCAAATGGCCAGGCTATTCCGAGGTCGGCGACCAAAAACAGCGCATCCACTAGCTCGCAGACTAGCGTGGTTGCGCCATAGTGACGCTCGAGTGTCTAAACATTGACGTGGTCAAGGCTAGGCGCGGGCATTGCAGCACGGTAGTACTTCCTCATCGTAGTAGCCATAGGTCGGCAGTAGTAACAAATTCGTGATTCCAAGCGCAGTAGTGCGCAGAGCTGGAGCCGGCACGATATCTTCGTCATGTAGGTGAAAGCCTAGTAGACTGTTGGGGTAGACACTGTCGTGCGGCTTCATCCGGGCATTACTTGCCGACCTACTATTTTCCAATACAAAACCGGCTGAAAATCACCCCCAGCAAATCATCGGAAGAAAACGCGCCGGTAATCGTGGAAAGCTGCGTCTGCGCCAGCCGCAGCTCCTCGGCGAACAGGTCCAGCGACTGATCCGTCTGCGCGGCGTGGGCAGTGGCGTGGTCCAGGTGGCGCGCCGCGTTTTTCAGCGCGACGAGGTGGCGTTCGCGCGCCAGGTACAGCGATTCGCCCGTCTGCTGCCAGCCGGCGATGCGCAGCAGTTCAGCGCGCAGCAGGTCGATGCCTTCGTGTTGGTGCGCGGACAGGTAGATGTGCGTCGCATCCACCGACGCGTCGATCGACGGCTTGTGTCCCGACAGGTCGATCTTGTTCCAGATGCGCAGCACCGGCACGCCCGCCGGAAAGCCGGCCAGGATCGATTCGTCCGCGCGCGTGGGGCCGTGGTTCGCGTCCAGCATGTGCAGGATCACGTCCGCCTTGCCAACCTCCCCCAGGTGCGCTCGATGCCGATGCGTTCTACGACGTCGACCGCCTCGTCATGCCCGCGGATGCCGGCCGTGTCGATGATGTTCAGCGGGATGCCTTCGATCTGGATCGTTTCCGTCACCTTGTCGCGCGTGGTGCCCGCGATGGGCGTGACGATGGCGACGTCCGCCCCGGCCAGTGCATTGAGCAGCGACGACTTGCCCACATTCGGCTGCCCCACCAGCACGACATTCAACCCTTCGCGCAGCAGCGCGCCTTGCGACGCCTGGCGGAACACCGCGTCCAGCGCCTCGACGATCCCTTTCAGCTGGCCGCGCGCGTCCGATTTTTCGAGGAAGTCGATTTCCTCTTCCGGGAAGTCGAGCGTCGCCTCGACCAGCATGCGCAGATGCGTTACGCGTTCGACCAGCGCGTGGATGGTTTTCGAGAACGCGCCGGACAGCGATTGCGTCGCCGATTTCGCCGCTGCCTCCGTCGATGCGTCGATCAGGTCGGCCACCGCTTCGGCCTGGGCCAGATCGAGCTTGTCGTTCATGTACGCGCGGCGCGTGAATTCGCCCGGCTCGGCCAGGCGCACACTGAACTCCTGCCCCGCCTCCAGCACGCGCTGCAGCAGCATCTGCAGCACGACGGGGCCGCCGTGGCCCTGCAGCTCGATGACGTCCTCGCCCGTGTACGAGTGCGGGCCCTTGAAGTACAGGGCGATCCCTTCGTCGATCAAGGTGCCGTCGGCCTGCTTGAACGGGATGAACGTGGCGTGGCGGGGCTTGAGGGCGACGCCGAACAGCGCCTGCGCCAGTCCCTGCAGGTTTTTGCCGGAGGCGCGCACGACGCCGATGCCGCCGCGTCCCGGGCGGTGGCGATGGCGGCGATGGGGAGGTATCGAGGTTCATGAACGAATTTTAATGGAATAAAAAAACCCGTGCGATGCACGGGTTTGGCTGGTTGCGCCTAGGGCTGGGTTGTGCCCTGGTCAGGTGTGGAAGGAAGTGATGCCATGCATGGCATCACTCGCTACGCAGGCATGGAGCTGCGCTCCACGAAACCCCTGCTCCGCCCCCGACATGGACACGAGCTCGGCTGCACCATATTACGCGTTCGGCACCATCTTCTTCGTGATGACCCACTGCTGGGCGATCGAGAACAGGTTGTTGACGACCCAGTACAGCACGAGGCCGGACGGGAAGAACAGGAACATGACGGAGAAGATCAGCGGCATGAACAGCATCACCTTCGCCTGCGCCGGATCGGCCGGCTGCGGGTTCAGCTTCATCGTCACGAACATCGAGATCGCGTACAGCACGGGCAGGATGAAGAACGGGTCGGGACGCGTCAGGTCGGTGATCCAGCCCATCCACGGCGCGCCGCGCATTTCAACGGAGCTGTTCAGCACCCAGTACAGGGCGATAAAGATCGGCATCTGCACGAGGATCGGCAGACAGCCGCCCAGCGGGTTGATCTTCTCGGTCTTGTACAGCTCCATCATCGCCTGGTTCATCTTCTGCGGATCGCCCTTGTGGCGTTCGCGGATGGCCGTCATCTTCGGCGTGACGACCTTCATGCGCGCCATGCTGCGATAGCTCGCGGCCGACAGCGGGAAGAAAATCAGCTTGATCAGGATCGTGAAGGCGATGATCGTCCAGCCCCAGTTGCCCAGCGCGTCGTGGATCTTCTCCATGACCCAGTACATCGGCTTGGCGATAATGGTCAGCATGCCATAGTCCTTGACCAGCTCCAGGCCCGGCGACACCTTGACCAGCGCCTGCTCGTCCTGCGGGCCGGAGAACAGCTTGGCGCTGTTCGACACCGTGGCGCCCGGCGCCAGCGTGCCCAGTGGCTGCACGACCCCGATGGCGTACGTGTTCGTGTCCACCTTGCGCGTGAAGATGTCGTGCATCTGCTTCGGCTGTGGCACCAGTGCGGAGACGAAGAAGTGCTGCGAGATCGCGACCCAGCCGTTGTCCGCCTTGGTCGGGTGGCCCGGCAGCGCATTCGGGTTTTCACGCTTGGCCGCGTCTTCCTTCTCGACCTTGTCGAAGGTGAGCTTCTGGTACTTGTCGGCGTCCGTGTACAAGGTCGGTCCCGTGTAGCTCGAGTTGAACCAGGACGAACCTTCCGGCGTGTTGCCGTCGTGGACCAGCTGCATGTACAGCTCCGGTTTCACAGGCGCGGCACCGATGTTGGTCACGTCGTGGCGCATGTCGATGACGTAATCGCCGCGGCGGAACGTGAACGTCTTGGTCAGCCTGACGCCATTCTGCTCCGCATCCAGCACCACTTGCACCTGGCCGGACGCATCCAGCGTGCGCGGACCCGGACGAACGGTGAAGCCGGAATTGTGGTTCGGCAGGCCGGCGGCGCCGACGAGACCCGACTGCGCCAGGTACACGCGGCCGTTGCCGCCTTGCTGGAACAGCAGCTGGTTGCGGGTCTGGTCGATGCCGTCCTTGAACTTCAGCAGCTCCAGGCGCTTGATCTGGCCACCCAGGGTGTCGATGTCGACCTTGAAGACGTCCGTCGTGATCGTGACGACCTCGCTCTTGAACGGTGCGGCGGTACCCGGCACGGCGGCGGCGCCGGCCACGGTGGCCGTACCGGTCGGCGCCGGCAGGCCGTTATTGGCGTTGGCCGGCTTGGCGCCGGTGGTCGCGGTCTTCGCCGGCGAGAACATCGAGGGCTGGCCGGACGAGATCATCCACTCGTTCCACAGGGCGACCAGCGAAACAGCGAAGACGATCCACAGGATTGTGCGTTTGTTGATATCCATTGGGTCAAATCAGGAGTGGTTGCAACCGCAAGCGGTTGTTGAAGACTGCCGCGGCGGGACGGGATCGAACCCGCCCGGATGCCACGGGTGGCAGCGGCAGATGCGGCGTGCGGCAAGCCAGCTGCCCCGGCCCGCGCCATGAACGCGCAGCGCCTCGATCGCATAATTGGAGCAGCTGGGATAGAAGCGGCAGCGTGGTCCCAGCAGCGGACTGAGGGTGACCTGGTAAGCCCGCAGCAGCCATGACAGCAGGGTTTTCATTGGCGTCCCCTGGCATGCACGGCGGCCTGCGCGGCGAACAGGCGTGTCAGTTCGACCCGCAGCTCCGCTTTCAGCTTTGCCGTCGTTGCCGGGCCGGCCTTGGTGTTGACCGCCTTCGACAAGCGTACGACGCAATCGATGGACGGCAGGCCGGTCACGCGAAACAGCTCGCGGGTGACGCGTTTGATGGTATTGCGCGTGACGGCGCGCGGCGCAAGCCGTTTGGCAACGACGACACCCAGCCGCGCATGTGGCAGCTGATTCTGGCGGGTGTACAGCACGAAATGCGCGCTTTTCTGGGTCGGGCGCAAACGAAAAACGGATGAAAATTCATCCGTTTTAACGATGCGCCGAGCGCGCGCGAAGTCGTGGGAACCTTCGCCTGAAGAGCTGTTTGAACGACTGTTCACTCAGCAAGCAAGCTTTGGCTTATACAGCCAGACGCTTGCGGCCTTTTGCACGGCGTGCGTTCAGAACCTGACGGCCGCCACGGGTAGCCATACGAGCACGGAAACCGTGGGTGCGCTTGCGACGCACGACGGAAGGTTGGTAAGTACGTTTCATGTTGGTCTCGCTAAAGAAGCAAAAAAATGCAAAATCGGGCCTGTCGCACAGCGCTGAAAACCAGCATGTACGTCAGCAATCCCTTCAGTTATTGGTGCCAATGACATTTCGCGCACTTATGCCCACACGTCCGGCACAAGCTGGCCAATCTCATCGCCCGCTTCATCCGCGCTGATCGTAATGTGAAAAATAGTGAACAATCACGGAGTACGGGCGGGGAACCCTGAATTATCAGCATTTGGAAGGTGCTTGTCAACAGCCAACGGACGCTTGTCCCCCGCTGTCGGCACGCAGTTTACGCAAAATTTGGAACAACCCTGTGGATAACTTGTTGGGTTCGGAGTTAGAATAGCGTGTTACGTGTGGCGCGCAGGAGGTTTCGCGAAACCGTTGCAAGCGTGGCACATGTTGCCGGGAAGCGCAGGCTGGGCTCAGCAGTAAGGCCCGGCGGCGCCGGAACGGCAACGGCACACGCGGCAGTTTTCGGGCGGTTGACGCCCCTGCCGCGTGCGCCAGCCATTGTCGCGGCCGCTTTGCGGCGGCGCGGCATGACGCGCAGCAGGTTGATCGGGGCCGGTGCCCTCCCTTTGCTTTTAGATAGACGATTCATGGAAAATTTCTGGCAGACCTGTTCCGCCCAACTGGAACTGGAGCTGACGCCGCAACAATTCAGCGCGTGGATTAAACCGCTTGTGCCGCTCGATTACGAGAACGGCAAGCTGCGCATTGCTGCGCCCAATCGCTTCAAGCTCGACTGGGTGAAGACCCAGTTCGCCAGTCGCATCACCGCCCTTGCATCGCAATACTGGGAGGCGCCGACGGAGGTGCAGTTCGTCCTCGATCCGCGCACCAACCCGGGCCGCAAAGTCTCGCCGCCCACCGTCAACGGCGGCATCGGCGGCGGCACCGGCAACAGTGCCGCCAACGGCGCCGCGCCGGCAGCCGCGCAGGATGTGCGCTCCGGCGATATCCGCATGGGCGACATGCCGCCGGCGCCACCGAGCCCGGCCAACGACTTCGCCAACGCGCGCGGCCGCGAGCAAAGCCGCATCAACACGGACCTGACGTTCGACAGCTTCGTGACCGGTAAGGCCAACCAGCTGGCGCGCGCCGCCGCGATCCAGGTGGCGAACAATCCGGGCGTGTCGTACAACCCGCTGTTCTTCTACGGCGGCGTGGGCCTCGGCAAGACCCACTTGATCCATGCGATCGGCAACCAGGTGATGGCGGATCAACCGGGCGCGCGCATCCGCTACATCCACGCCGAGCAGTATGTGCGCGACGTGGTGACGGCGTACCAGCGCAAGGGCTTCGACGACTTCAAGCACTACTACCATTCGCTCGACATGCTGCTGATCGACGATATTCAGTTCTTCGGCGGGAAGAGCCGCACGCAGGAAGAGTTCTTCTATGCGTTCGAGGCGCTGATCGCGGCGAAGAAGCAGATCATCATCACGTCGGACACGTATCCGAAAGAGATCACGGGCATGGACGACCGCCTGATCTCGCGCTTCGACTCAGGCCTGACGGTGGCGATCGAGCCGCCGGAGCTGGAAATGCGCGTGGCGATCCTGCTTAAAAAAGCGAAGTCGGAAGGCGTGACCTTGTCCGACGACGTGGCGTTCTTCGTGGCCAAGCACCTGCGCTCGAACGTGCGCGAACTGGAAGGGGCGCTGCGCAAGATCCTCGCGTACTCGCGCTTCCACGGCAAGGACATCTCGATCGACATCGTCAAGGAAGCGCTGAAGGATCTGCTGTCGGTGCAGAACCGCCAGATCAGCGTGGAGAACATCCAGAAGACGGTCGCGGACTTCTTCAACATCAAGGTCGCGGACATGTATTCGAAGCGCCGGCCGGCGAACATCGCGCGGCCGCGCCAGATCGCGATGTACCTGGCCAAGGAGCTGACGCAAAAGAGCCTGCCGGAGATCGGCGAGCTCTTTGGCGGGCGCGATCACACCACCGTGCTGCACGCGGTAAGGAAGATCGCGCAGGACCGCACCAAGAACCCGGAGTGCAACCATGAACTGCACGTGCTGGAGCAGACTCTCAAGGGATGACCGGACGGGGTCAGACCCGCCGGGACCAGGCGTCCCCGTCTGACCCCAGCCATCCTGGAGCGCCGCCTCGGCCTTTGCAACTGCGCCCCCAGCAATTAGCATTACAACTCAGTCTAGCCATTAATTTTTATCGAGGATATCTATGCAACTGGTCAAAACCACCCGAGATACGCTGCTCCGGCCACTGCAGA
This sequence comes from Pseudoduganella plicata, assembly GCF_004421005.1. Taxonomy (NCBI): domain Bacteria; kingdom Pseudomonadati; phylum Pseudomonadota; class Betaproteobacteria; order Burkholderiales; family Oxalobacteraceae; genus Pseudoduganella; species Pseudoduganella plicata. The sequence goes on along the minus strand of NZ_CP038026.1, from coordinate 3,998,588 downwards.
TCGTGAGCGGTATTGTCGAGCGTCGGCACACTATGCCGATTCTGGCCAATATCCTCATCCGCAAGGAAGGCGAAGCCGTCTCGTTCCTGTCCACCGATACGGAAGTGCAGATCACGACCAATGCGAACATCGGCGCGAACGAGGAAGTCGCGGGTACCACCGTCGCGGCGCGCAAGCTGCTCGACATCCTGCGCGCGCTGCCCGAATCGGGCGACGTGACGATGACGCTCCTGAACAAGCGCCTGACGGTACAAAGCGGCAAATCGCGCTTTGCGCTGCAGACGCTGGCCGCCGAGGAATTCCCGACCGTGCAGGAGGCGGAAGCCTTCAACGCGTCGTTCACGCTGCCGCAAAAGACGCTGAAGCACCTGTTCAACATGGTCCACTTCTCGATGGCCCAGCAGGACATCCGCTACTACCTCAATGGTCTGCTGCTGGTGCTGGACGGCGAGAACGTCATCGCCGTGGCCACCGACGGCCACCGCCTCGCCTTCTGCCAGGTCAAAACCGAGCAGGCATTCGAGCGCCAGGAAGTCATCATCCCGCGCAAGACGATCATCGAGCTGCAGCGCCTCCTGGAAGAGAACGACGAGCCGGTCCAGCTGGACATCGCCGCCAACCAGGTCAAGCTGGGCTTCACGGACATCGAACTGATCTCGAAGCTGGTCGAGGGCAAATTCCCCGACTACACGCGCGTGATCCCGAAGGGCTACAAGAACGACTTCACGATCAGCCGCGACGAGCTGCTGCGCTCCCTGCAGCGCGCCGCCATCATGACGAGCGATAAGTTCAAGGGCGTGCGCTGCATCATCAGCCCCGGCTCGCTGAAGATCTCGTCGACCAACGCGGACCAGGAAGAAGCGGTCGAGGAACTGGAAATCGACTACGGCGGCGACAACATCGACATCGGCTTCAACGTCACGTACCTGCTGGACGTGCTGAACAACCTGAAGTGCGATCAGGTCAACGTCTCGCTGGGCGACTCCAATTCGTCGGCGCTGATCTCGATCCCGGAAAACCCCGACTTCAAATACGTCGTGATGCCGATGCGGATCTGATCCGCCAGCGGGTTGGCCAGCCATACGCAGTTCACGATTCAAACAGACAAGTTAATTGAGAAAGTAGTCCATGTCCGAAAGCCAGAACGCACCACAAATCCCGGCAAAACAGGAAGAGTACGGCGCATCGTCGATCCAGATCCTCGAGGGTCTGGAGGCAGTCCGCAAGCGCCCCGGCATGTACATCGGTGATACCTCGGACGGCACCGGTCTGCATCACCTCGTGTTCGAGGTGCTGGACAACTCGATCGACGAATCGCTGGCCGGGCACTGCACCGAAATCCACGTCACGATCCACTCCGATAACTCGATCTCGATCACCGACAACGGGCGCGGCATCCCCGTCGGCCTCAAAATGGACGACAAGCACGAGCCGAAGCGCTCGGCGGCCGAGATCGTGCTGACGGAACTGCACGCCGGCGGCAAGTTCGACCAGAACTCGTACAAGGTGTCCGGCGGCCTGCACGGCGTGGGCGTCTCGTGCGTGAACGCGCTGTCGAAACTGCTGCGCGTGACGATCCGCCGCGACGGCAAGGTGCACCAGATGGAATTCGTGCGCGGCGTGCCGCAGGACCGCCAGCTCGAAACGCGCGACGGCGTGCTGGTCTCGCCCATCAAGGTCATCGGCGACACCGACAAGCGCGGCACCGACGTGCACTTCTGGGCCGACGAGGAAATCTTCACGCACGTGGAGTTCCACTACGAGATCCTGGCCAAGCGTATTCGCGAACTCTCGTTCCTGAATAACGGCGTCAACATCAAGCTGTCCGACCAGCGCAACGGCAAGGAAGAAGTCTTCGCCTTCGAAGGCGGCACGCGCGGCTTCGTCGAATACATCAACAAGGCCAAGAACGTGCTGCACCCGACGGTCTTTCAGGCCACCGGCGAGCGCCAGTCCGACCAGAACACGACCATCTCCGTGGACGTGTCGATGCAATGGAACGACGCGTTCAACGAGCAGGTGCTGTGCTTCACCAATAACATCCCGCAGCGCGACGGCGGCACCCACCTGACCGGCCTGCGCGCCGCGATGACCCGCGTGATCAACAAGTATATCGACGAGAACGACTTCGCGAAAAAGGCGAAAGTCGAAATCGCCGGCGACGACATGCGCGAAGGTCTCACGTGCGTGCTGTCCGTCAAAGTGCCGGAGCCGAAGTTCTCGTCGCAGACGAAAGACAAGCTGGTGTCGTCCGAAGTGCGCGGCCCGGTGGAAGAAATCGTGGCGAAGACGCTGACGGACTTCCTGATGGAGAAGCCGAACGATGCGAAAATCATCTGCGGCAAGATCGTCGAAGCGGCACGCGCCCGCGAAGCGGCCCGGAAGGCCCGCGACCTGACACGCCGCAAGGGCGTCATGGACGGCCTTGGCCTGTCGGCCAAGCTGGCCGACTGCCAGGAAAAGGACCCGGCGCTGTCCGAACTGTATATCGTCGAGGGTGACTCCGCAGGCGGCTCGGCCAAGCAAGGCCGCGACCGCAAGTTCCAGGCGATCCTGCCGCTGCGCGGCAAGGTGCTGAACGTGGAAAAGGCGCGCTTCGAGAAGATGCTGTCGTCCGAGCAGATCACGACCCTGATCGCCACACTCGGCACGTCGATCGGACCGGACGAATTCAACGCCGACAAGCTGCGCTACCACCGCATCATCATCATGACCGACGCGGACGTCGACGGCGCCCACATCCGCACGCTGCTGCTGACGCTGTTCTACCGCCAGATGCCGCAGCTGGTCGAGCGTGGGCACATCTACATCGCCCAGCCGCCGCTGTACAAGGTCAAGGCCGGCCGCGACGAGCGCTACCTGAAGGACGACCTGGAAGAAGCGACGTACATGATGACGGTGGCGCTGAACACGGCCGTGCTGACGCCGCGCGAAGGCGCCGACCCGATCACGGGCGAGCCGCTGGGCGAACTGGCGCGCCAGTACAACCTGGCCAACGCCGTCATGATGCGCCTGACGCGCGTGATCGACCGCGCCGCGCTGACAGCCATCATGACGGGCGTGAAGCTGGACCTGTCCACCGTCGACGCGGCCCGCGCCTCGGCGCAGGCCCTGGCCGACAACGTCAACGACGGCAGCGTGACGGTCTCCGTGCGCTCCGACGAGATGTCGGAAAAGCACATGCTGTGGATCGAGCGTATGCACCACGGTAACGTCAAGGTCAGTACGATCGACGCCGACTTCGTGGGCGGCTCCGACTACGCCGTGCTTGCTAAGGCGGCCGAGACGTTCACGGGCCTGATCGGCGAAGGCGCCCTGATCCGCCGCGGCGAAGGCGAGCGCACGAAGGAATCGGCCGTCGTCGACTTCCACCACGCCATGCAATGGCTGCGCGACGAAGCCGAACGCACGGTCTCGAAGCAGCGCTACAAAGGTCTGGGCGAGATGAACCCCGACCAGCTGTGGGAAACGACGATGGACCCGACGGTGCGCCGCCTGCTGAAAGTGCAGATCGAAGACGCGATCGCCGCGGACCAGATCTTCACGACCTTGATGGGCGACGATGTCGAGCCGCGCCGGAACTTTATCGAGTCGAATGCGCTGCGGGCGGGGAATATTGACGTTTAAGCTGCCGATTCGTGCCTGACGAGAAAGCCAACCTGCGCGGTTGGCTTTTTTTTGTTCACACTGTTAGCGTTTTTATGGTGCGTGAACAGCGGCTATTGAATCGATGACAGCAGTTTCGCACCGCATACCGCCTTATCGCCATCGTATGCAACGAGCTTGCCATCGTGCGTGCGGTCGCCCTTCTTTGGCTGAATCGGAAACGTACCTTTGCACTTCGGGCACACCACCTTGTCGCCCTGAAGCACCACCGCCTTGTTTAACACCTTGAAGTCTGAACAAGCGGAGATGACTTTACCACCATGGCTGGTTTTATCGCCGAGGCGAACGACGCCCCTGCCTTTGCTGTCTTTCATATGGTCTCCTGTCAGATCCATAGCTCATCCATATCAAATCACACTCGACATGCACGCTGCGCCGGAACAGGAACGACCGGCTTAACAACGTCTTCCGCCCAACGCAGGGCGTTCGCCCTGCAATTCGTGTCACCTGCCCACCCTTCCGTTGGACGCCTCAGATCGGTCGGATAACGTCCAGCAACTTTCGACATCGTGGTCGCATGCCACCCAACGGGCGTGTCACCTCTCGGCTCATCGAACGGATCGTCCGGATCGACTTCACACCGGCGGGCTATCTCGTCGGGCCAGACTGGCTCGCGGCTCGTCCATAAAGCCAGAATGCGAGGAATCGCCAGCAATATGAACATGGGCAGGAACGCGATCCGGAAGCCCGGGCTTGCGTTGAAGTCCGTCGCGTAGACGCAATACAGGAAAGACTCGTGCGGAGTCTCGTTCGTGGGCAAAAACAGAACGGGTTTAGGCACTGCGGCTGGGCCTTGATTCATATAGCAGCACCAGTAATTCCACTGCGCCAGAAGTTCGCCCAGGCCTTCAATACCGTCCCAGTCACGCCCGATCGTAAAGGCGCCGGTGACGATGCCATCGTTGTCAGTTCGGTAGCACCGGATGGTGTAGTGATCAATCGGGACATCAACCTCCCGATGGACACAAAAAATCGATGACGAGTCCCAATGGCATGTTTCGACAGGCTTCAGCTTTCCTCGCACCCAGAGACGACATGGACGGCGACAGAGCGCATAGACTTTCTGGTCGGCGTAGCTGAAGCGGACTGGAAATCGGCTATAGGAAAAAAACTCGCCACGGCCAAATCGGATGCCAAGATATAAGAAAACCAAGGAGCTCACTGCAGGTACTGCCATGGCCGAGATAGCCCCTACGCTGAAACCACGAGGAACGCTTACAAACACCATAGCCACAGCTGTGACAGCGAACATTATCGTGAACGTCAATGCGAGGAGCACACCCATGCCGAAAAGGTGCCTGTTCATGTTTGGCTGATCGCTCACTTCCATGAACGTAGAATTTATTCGGAAGGTCGTTGCGCTGTCCTTGCACTCAGGCCCAACCTTACCGAGCAATGGCAAACGATGAGCGAGATCCCAAGCTGGAATTGGCTGACCGATCTTTGCGTGATATATTCTATCATCCATCAAAATGCTCCCACTATGGAATTGTACGCCTGAAGTTCTTCGTCCACCGACGCATAGATTTTCGATTGACTAATTGAAGCCGAAAAAAAGCACCGCTCCATCCACTTCTTTAGCGGAGGTTTCTTTAATATGCCTATTATTATTCCCAGCACGATAGCCGCAACAAACAAGTGCCAGAAGATGACGGCTGACATCCAGAATCCTGCCAGCGAAAGCGACCCACCCAGCAAAGCGCTGACGCCATATAGACCGGCCAACAAAAAGTCTTCCTCTGAAAAGGCGCTGCATCCATTTACCACATCAATAGAGGCATTCAAAATCCCCCAATAGCCCCAAGGGCCTTCCCTGAGGTAACGATTTTACCCACGTTAGATGTCTTAATAACGGTCCAATGCTCATAAATAAATGTCGACAGCGGATGTTGCGGAGCTTTATCCAAGCACGTCCCGACCGCCTCAACCGTGGCGCCGACAAAGCTAATCGCTGCAGATGCTACTTTAGCTGCATCCTTGCCTCGATCGAATGAATCCCCTTTCCCGAAGTCCCTGCCGTAGAGCCCAAGATTGGCAAGCTGTATTACTACTGCCACCGATCCGACATTAAAGTCGCTAGAGCTCAGCCATTTCTTTAATGTTTCATATCCCATAATGCGTACAGACCTGACCGAGGATGTAGTAACGTTTTTATCTTTCGTAATCTGCTCAATATCCAACTGGTACCTGCAGACCGTCGGATCAGCTTCGTACTCCAAGCGTACAGTTTTTGCCACTGTACGAGAAGCTGAATTAATATGTACAAAGGGTTTGTCGAACACCACACCGTTGGCTTTCGCCACTGCGATAATTTCCTTGGAAAGATTGTCGAGCGACCTGTTGTAGGGGGTAATCGTGGCTCTTCCCAGTATGGACAAACTAGCGATCGTGATGCCACGCATCGCGGGAGTTGACTTCTTTGTCAACACATCGCATAAAATATTAGTAGTCGCCCACACCAAGCGGTCAACCAGCCGGATTTCTTCGCCTTTCTTAAGTTTTTTTAACGCCCCTTTATAGATGCTCTGCAGATACTTTATTTTTACGTCGGTGAACATCAGTTGTGGGCCAGCTGCATCGAGAATTTCAGTGTAATTGAAGAGCAGCGCCCTTACGTATAGATTGCGAGTATCAGTTGCATCCGTCTTATCAAGCCAAGCCCTTAACACACTTTCGCACGCGACGGTAGCTACACCTTTTCCAATACACTGGGCTAAGGATTCGCGATAAGCAAAACCGCTTCTGATATCGCTCGAATCATGCACACCGTCCATCCAATCGGCCAACTGTACACTGGTAAGCCATCCGCTATGTGCTTGAGCCAGCATGAGACCTCGTGCCTCAAAATTCTTTACCGCTCTCTGCAAGTCTTGTGGATGTTGCTTTATTCTTGTCTCGTCAAGAATATTTTCGCCGCTGACATTCGTGCTGAAGTCCCGCCATGCACGATCTTCGGCAGCTCGCAACCGTCCAGCCTGCGCTTCTCCATACTTTCTCTTATCCTGGTCTCGCCTGGCTTCGTACTTCCTCTGCCCACCGGCTTTAATGATTTCCCATAGCTTTGCTGCCGCTTCGCCTTCCGATATATCACCGCGCGTCTCGGCCGTTTTATCGATTTCCTCCAGAATCCGCGCATCAGCACGCGCCTCCGCACGGACGCTATGCTCGATGGCGCCGATCAAGTCCAGGCACATCTGTGCGCGATATGCGACTTCATCGAACCCAGAGTGGCGTGTCGGACACGTCAGCTCGCTGAGGTCATTGGTGATACCGACAGGGTCGTTTACCGCGACCACGAAGCCACCCTGCGGACGCAATTTCCTCATATTGCTTGAGATACGCGCGCCCCAGTTACGTAGGCTTAACTCGCGTTTCACATCTGAGTTGCTGTATGCGAAGGCCTTCGCCATATCGCTCAACCTTGTGGAAAAGTGCGGAATCTTCCCGATAGCGCTGTCAAATTCCGCGGTGTGAGCAGTGCCACCACTCATCATTGCGTCGACGTCGATGCATCGCATGTGTTTTCGCCGCCAAGCATTGTCTTTGAGTTTCGCGATGAGATTTGGTGTCCATGCGGTATTGGACCACCCTATCCACACGTTACCGATGAGCTCGCATTCAAACGGCTCAACGTCGATGCAATGGGAGAGCGAAATATCCACAGGATCGAGGCAGCGTTCAGGTAGATATCCAGCGTCGAAGTTGGGTGGGTACTCGACGGGGAAATTCCAGAGCCCCCCCTTTGGCAGGACGATATAGCCCTTCAGGCGCTTTCGCTTTTCTTCGTAGGTGTACAAATAGCCGGTCCGAAGAGACCGCAATGTGTAGCGAGCGCCGCCTATCTGCACAGGTGCGTCAACAATTTTGAAATCCCCCGAAAGTTCCGGCACAGCAGCGGCTCCGTTGGGGCAGGCCACTGCATAGCGGACGGGATAAAGCGGTATGCCCTTACGCCCACAATAGCTACAGTTCGCCCTAGTCATGTTGTACCCTTCCCGTTCTATACCGCTCTAGATGGCGGAAATCCTGGTCACTCAGGCAGGCAAGAAGATCCTGCCAGCTCACTTGCTTAGTACGCATGAGCTGCCATGTACCTGCTAAATTGATATGGTCGCGGAAAGCCTTACCGTATTTGCTCGACAGATAGGCGAATTCGCAGCGCTGGCTAACGTCGTTCAGGTTCCAGTAGGTAAAAGCTTCGCTGAAATGGCGTATGGACGCGCCTATACCCTCTACATTTGATTCAACCGGGATTGGCTCTACGTCATCCAGACGCATGTGCAGTTGATTAATCTGCGCGCTCCATTGCAATACGTCCCACTGGTCTGCGCTCGGCCACCCGATCTCGACATCATTTAGAGTCTCCGTGGGACACATGCATGTCGGGAGCTGCCACCACCGCCGTCGCCAAGGAAAGGCCCAGGTTTCAATCGGCCCAAGAATGGCGCGCCTTTGTTCTTCGCCGAAGATGAAAGCCATCAGCGCAAATACACGTGGGTCGTAGTAGCGCCAGAAGACCCGATCTCCGAGCGGGCCGCGGCCAATCAGGAACTTTGCAATGCTGCTGCTGAGCATTTCGACAGATGCCTGAGTTTTCAGCCAAGCACAAACGACTGTTGGACAGTGCGGCTCGGTCGCGGAGCCGAGCAATTCAGTAACTATCTCCCTACCTTCAGCTCCTATGGCGTCCAAGCACAATAATCTGGGCGCCAAGACTGTGTCGTTTGCAAAGGCGACCGGCGCACAGGAAGTCAATTGCGGCAACCGCTCCAGCTGATTACTCTGTAGATTTGCAGCTTCAATTAACAGATAACCTTCCGTGAGGAATCCGTCGGTATGGTTGAAGGGCTCAAGTGCCATGTTTTCCTCTCTTCAGCGGAACGACCGCGGCTCCGGATTCCGCCGCGCCCTTGGCCTGCAATTCACAAGCATCCGCGCCAGGGAAAGTGGCCTTTTTTGCCTGCCCCTTCATCGTCTGATGATCCGCCGCGTGCATCTCGCTCTTACCGCTCGTGTAGCCTTTGATACCGTCGGCACTCAGCACCAGTTCGCTGCCCCCACCATTGATCCGCACGCCCTGCTTGGCCTTGATATTGATCCAGTCCGTGGTGCTAATAATGTCGAGAACCTTGCGTGCGAGGAGCTCCAGGGCATCGTTCTGGGCTTGCACCTGGACTTTGCCGCCAGCGGCAGTTACTTTGACGCCGCCCTGGTTGGTAAAGACGCTCACGCCTTTCGCGGCCCGTACCGCGGTGCTGCCGGCTGCGGACAGTCGCATCTGTTCACTACTGACCAGATCGATGTCGGTAGCGGCGCCCAGTGCCAGCGCCTGCCCACTGGTGGCGACAATGCCGTCGGGTCCACTCAACGCGACCATCCGGCTGCCGGCCTCGTCCAGTTGCTTGAGTCCTTCTACTAGCGCCTTGAGCTCGCCACCCATCGGTTCGTCTTGCGCGTACCGTTCAGCCAATTTAGCCAGCTGACCTGACAGCTTTTCGATTCCTGCTGCCAGCCGACTTAGCTCGGCGCGCTCTAGTTGTTTGCCTTCGGGCCCACCATTGATTTCCGCAGTGAGCAGAAGCCCTGCTTCGCCGCGCACAGCGACTTTCTGATCGCTCCTTAATTCTGCCCCCTGCCCCCGCACCTCCGCATACCCTGCCTTTCGAGGCTGCGTAAGAAACCCGAGATTGAGCTGCGACTCACCATGGTCGCTGGCCAGCTGCGCGCTGATCTGCCCATTCGTGTCGTCGAAGCGCAGCTGGTTGCCGCGGCCGCCCTGCTTGACCTCTTTGGTGCGGATGCCGGAGAGGTGGCGGTTGCCCGGCAGGCCGCCGGCCGTGCTCAAGGCGGGCGGTTGGCCCTTCTGGTTGTACAGCTGGCCGACGATGACGGGTTTGTCCGGGTCGCCGCCCAGGAAAGCCAGCAGCACTTCCGAGCCGACGCGCGGCAGGCTCACCGTGCCGCATTGCTTGCCGCTGTGCGGCCCTTCGCCGGCCCAGTTGGTGGCGACGCGCACCCAGGCCGAATCGCGGTCGGTGCCGGAGGCGCCGTTCCTGCCGTCGCTGTGGGCGTGATCCGCTTCACGCGTGCCGGGGATGCGGATGCGTACGCGGTACAGTTCATCGCAATGCACCTCCTCGTTTTCCGGTCCCACCACCATCGCGGTCTGCATGTGCACGCGCGGCAGGTCGGTGCGGGCGTCGAAGGCCGGCACGATGTCGATGCCCTTGCGGATGGCTGTAAAGCGGATGCGCGAGCGTTGGCCGCTGTCGGTCAGGTCGTCCATGTCGGCGCTATGCCAGCGGCTGCGCCGGAACAGTTTTTCGACCCGGTTGGCCAGCTCCTTCGGCAGGTTGTTCTGCGCGGCGACGTGAAGTTCCGTGATGACGAACTCTCGTTCCTCGCGCGGATGCCGGTCGATTTCGGGATGGCCCGTCAGCTTGAACGATTCGCCGGCGCGGAAATCGCGCACGCTGCCTTCGCCCTGGAAGCACTTGGTTTCAAGGTCGTGCCGTTTCATCGCCAGCGTGCCCAGTGCGATCAGGTCATCGTGGTTGTCGCCCGCGTGCGGCATCAGGACCTGGTAGTCGTTCAGGGCGACGCCGATATCGCCCAAGGCGTTGCACTGCGTGACCCGGCTCTCGATGTTCATGCTCATCAGGAACGGACCGTACGGGTCCTTGTAGTTCCAGCTGTGGCGACTGACGCTGCCCACCTGCAGCATGCGCACGGCGTTCCAGGAGGTGATGGTGTCACGCTCCTCCGTGGCCGCGTCGCGGTGATAGCGCACCATGTCCGCCGCGTTGGGCAGCACGCTTTCGAAGTGGTCCCACAGCACGAGACGGTGTGCCAGGTAGTTCTTGGTGTCGTCCGGGCCGAAGTGCCAGCAGATGCCGCGGCGCTTGAGCAGGCGGCGGATGAAGGCGGCGTCCGATTCGTTGTACTGCATCGTGAATTCGCGCGCCGGATATTTTGCCGGTTTCATCAGCCAGTCGATCTCGAGGCGGAACTGCGTCGCCAGCACGGGGCTGGTCTGCTGCCACTCCTGCACCAGGATCTGGACGATTTCAATCTCGTTCTTGTTCCGAAAGACGCGCGTGTTGACGCGCTTGTCCATCACGGCCAGCGCATCGCGGATGACGATCTGGTAGCTCGCCAGCCCGCCATCGCTATCGCCGCTCGCCACTTCCGTGATGATGCCGGTAACGGTGCGCAGCTTGCCCGTGTCGGTGACGAAGTCGATGGCGGCGGGCAGCGCGATGAATTCCTTCAGCGGCAGACAGGCGTTCAGCGCCACGCACAGCACGCGATATTCGAAACCGCCGCAGATCGATTCGCTGCCCTGCACGCGCTGCGGCAGCAGCACGTCTTCCATGAACATGTTGGGGTGATCGACGCGCAGGCGCACCGGCCGGTTGTCCGTCAGCAGGTCGCGGTGGTCGACGAGCAGGTTGATGAAGGTATCGTGAAGGTTCATTGCAGTTCCTCAGATCGGCAGTACGGTGCCGGCGCGCGGTGCGCAACGCAGCCGCTCCTGGCCGGTCGCGGCGGACAGGACGACCAGCCGCGTAAAGCTGGTGCTGTGGACGTAGTAGGCAAAGAAACGGTCCAGCACCTGCGCGAAGGCGTGGATGCTGCGTTCGCCGAAGGCTTCTTCGTCCAGGGTGACGTGAATTTCGATGCCGTGCAGGTAGGACGCGCCGCGGGCAAACGGCAGCCACGCCGCCGTCGCGTGGTGGGACAGGCCGACGATGCCGGCCAGCTGGCGCCTGGCGATGGCACTGTTCGGCGGTGCGTGCAACCGCAGCGTGGCCAGCAGCTCTGGCAGACCTTCGTTCGTCAGCGCGTGGTAATTGGGCGACAAGGCCGCGATGACCTTCCAGTGTGCGCCGCGCTGGCTCGCCGCACGGCCCGGTGGCGTCGGCTGGCGCAGCATGCGGATCGGCCAGCCGCCGGCCACGTGCTCGCAGGTGAGATCGCCGTCCGTGGCGCCGTACCGGATCGATGCGGGCACGCTGCCGTTCGTGCACGTCAGCCGCACATGCGCAAACCCTTCCTCGATCTCGAGCGGCGTCTGGTCGGCGTCGACAAAGAACAGCGTCCGCTCCGTGCCCAGGATCGTCTCGACACTGCGCGCCAGCCAGTATTGCTGGCCTTGCGTGTGCCGCAGGCTGTGAAACGGCGCAAGATCCACGCTGGCACTGCGCCCGTTGTGGCGATACTGCAGGCTGACCGCATCGATACTGTAGATGTCCCGGCCATCGCCGTCCGCCGCCAGCGGGCACCCGCGCTGCGGTGCGGCCACCCGGATCGGCGCCGGCGCATCGTCGAACAGATTGACGATCGGCGTGCAGCCAAGGCGCAGATGCGCGGCACTCAGTGCGCGCAGCAGGCGCGGCACCGCCGTGTCTCGCAGGTCGGGCAGCACGAGGTGCAGCACGACTTGGCGACAGCCGGGCGGGCTGCCCTTCAACAGGGCCCCGATGTCGATATCGAAGAAGTCGAACTTTTCGGGAAACGCAAAGTATTCCGTCAACAGCCGCAGGCCCGACGTCGATTCGCTGTCCGTCGCCAGCAGCGCTTCATCGTCGTCATACCCCACCGCGCGGCAGGGCAGCGCGGACAGCATGCGCCACTGCCTGCCTGCTTCGACGCAGGCACAGAGCGTGCGGGTAAAGATCGCGTCCAGCAGGGCTGCGCGCAATGGACCGTCGCCGTCGACATACACGCGCAGCGACGAGATGCCGGTGTCCTGCAGCGCGCCATTTGTGCCACTGGCGGCGATGACGATGCGCAGCTCGCAGGCGGCCTGCAAAGGCACGCCCAGCGCCGCCGGCACGTCGATGCCGGGCACGAAGCACGCCTCAGCGATTGCGATCGGTGCGATCGCCACGGCGTACGTGGTGCGGAAGCGACACTCGGGCGCGGCCAGCGCCTTGACTGCCGTCCCGCGCGGCACAACTGCCGCCGTCGCGGTCTCGCGCGCGCCGAAGTCCACCTGCGCCACGCTGCACGAGGGCAGCGGGCGGCCATAATGCGATTCCAGCATCTCCAGCAGCGCGCTGGTGAAGCGCACATGCCCGTCGTCGAGCTGCTGGGCCACGCGCGCATTGAGCAGCGCGGCCGACTGCAGCAGGCGCTCCACCTGCGGGTCGCCGCTCTCGCCGCCGGACAGCAGCAGTTCGGCCGCGATGTCGGGAAACTGCCGCCCGAACTGCTGGGTGGCGCGGCGCAGGATGCCCAGCTCCTGCTCGTAATAGGGAAGAAAGTCGTCCATTGTCCCGCATCGCAAAGATTTACGAGAAGCAATGGTTACACAGGCATGGGCGCCTGCGTTTGCGTTAGCACAAGCGCTTACGCCAGCGTATCGGCCCAGATATTGGCTGCCCAGCTGAACGCATGGCTGCCTTCCAGCGGGCTTTCCTTCGCGGACAGCCCGCCCGATCCCGGCACCACCAGCAGCGTCTTCTTCGCCGCATCGTAGGCGTGCACGGAGGCGACGTGAATGACGTCCACGTCGGAGACGAAGCTGTAGCAGGTGTTGGTCAGCATCGGCGCCGGGTACGGCGCGCGGCCGCTCAGCAAATCCACCACGGCGGCCGCGCAAACTTTACCGTGCTGGTTCGCCATGTGCGCGGACTTGGGCATCAGCGGCGCGGTCTGGATGGCGTCGCCGATGACGTGGATGCCGGGCGCCTGGGTCGATTCAAACGTGAGGAAATCGACCTCGCACCAGCGCCCGTTCGCGTTGGCCAGACCGGCCTGCGATGCGATGGCGCCGGCGCGGTGGGGCGGGACGACGTTCAGCACGTCGGCGCGTACGGCTTCGCCCAGCTCGGAGATGGCCGTCTTCGTGCCGGCATCGACATCGACCGTTTTAAAACCCGGCCGATACTCGATGATGCCGGCATAGTGCTCCTTCCAGATGCGCCTGAACAGCGGGCCCTTGGACACGACATCGTCGTTCGCGTCCAGCAGCAGTACCTTGGAGCGGGGCTTATGGCGGCTGAAGTAGAACGCAACCTGGCAGGCACGCTCGTAAGGTCCGGGCGGACAGCGGTATGGCGCCAGCGGCACCGACAGCGCATAGACACCGCCATCGGGCATCGCTTCAAGCTGCGCGCGCAACGCCACCGTCTGCGGACCGGCCTTCCACGCGTGCAGCACGCCATCGTACGCGCCCGATACCGCCATGCCCGGCAGTGCATCCGGCAGGAACTCGATGCCGGGAGAGACGATCAGCCGGTCGTATCGGAGCTGCGTACCGCCCGACAGCAGCACGGTGCGTTTTCCAGCATCGATGGCGCGCGCGCTGTCGCGCAGCACGCGCAAGCCGTGGCGGGTTGTCAGCCGGTCGTAGCTCACCGTCAGGTCGTCGATGCGGCGCGAGCCGCCCAGTACGAGGTTCGACAGCGGGCACGAGACGAAGGCGGGATTGGGTTCGACCAGCGTGACGTCGATCTCACCGGCGCTCCACAGCCGTACATATTTCGCCGCAGTGGCGCCGCCGTATCCGCCGCCGATCACGACGACATGCGGCTTCGCTTTCGGCGCAACCGCGGCGCAGCCGGCCAGCAGGGCCGCCGCGCCGCCCGCGTGGAGAAAAGTGCGGCGCTTCATTTGCGCTTCTCCCCCGGCTGCGCCGCGAACCACGCGGCGATCTGCGCCAGCTGCTCATCCGTGTAACCCCTGGCCAGCTGCGTCATGATCGTGGCGGGACGCGTGCCCGCCCTGAACGCGCGCAGGCTTGCCAGCAGCGCTTGCTGCGACTGTCCCGTCAGCGGCGGCAGCGCATTGCCATCGACAGGGGCGACGCCGTGGCACGCCGTACAGGTCGCCGCAAGGCGTGCGCCGCTGCCCACGGGTTCGGCCGCGACGGCGTGCAGGCTGGCGAGCGCCAGGACAGGAACAAGAACACCAGATCGCATCGCTGCTCCTTTCATGGTCGAACGCCGGGCGACTCCAGCGGCATACCCCGCGCGCGCAGCGCCAGCCATGCCTCCAGGTCGACGAGGTCTTGCGCCCCGAGCGGCGGCACCTCGGCACGCACGCCGGTCATGCAGTTGCGCAGCCGCCGCTGCAGGCTGCCCATGCCCTGCCATTCCAGGCGATAGATCGGGTAGGCGTTGGCATGCCCCTGCGGGATGGTGGCACCGGCCAGCTTGCGGCCCGGGTTGTCGTCGTGGCACTGCGCGCACGACAGGTTCAGCTGGCCGATGCGCTGGAAGTACAGCGCCCTGCCCCGCTCCGCCGCCGCGCGCGTTGCCGCATCCGCCGGCGGCGTCACCGGCATGCCGCGCGACTGCAACGCCACATAGGCTTCCAGACTCAGCAGCGGCTCCGATTCGGCCCTGAAGGGCTCCGCGTGCTGCCGGCCGGTCCGGCACAGGTTGATGCGTTCGCCCAGCGTGACCGCCTTGCCGCTGCCGCCGTCGAAGGCCGGGTACCGCGTGGCGACGCCGCGCATGCCGCGTGCGGCGTCGCCGTGGCAGGCAGCGCAGCTCTTGTTCGCCTTGCCCGCGCTGGCGTTCCACAAGCTCTCGCCGCCGGCTACCCACAGCATCGCCGGGTTCTGCGTGTCGTCGCGCTGCATGGCGCGGGTCGATTCGCCCATGAATTCGGCGCCGGACTTGCGGGTGTCCTGTGCACTCGTTGCCGCCGCCACCGAAACAGCAAGCAATGCGCACCAGCGCTTCACGGCGTCACCGTCAGCGTCATGCGCTCCGTCTGCGCGAACCCCCGATCGCCGCGCCAGGTGAACTCCAGCGTGCCGCTGACGGTGGCGCGCGTGAAAAACGCAAGATACGGATTGGCCGAGATGGCCGGGTGCAGTTCGGCGGCGAATACCGGCTCGCCGCCATACGTGCAGGTGAACGTGCGGATGACGTCCTGCGGTACCGTCCTGCCATCCGCGCCGGCCCGGTAGCCGGATTCCATCGGGTGCGCGATCAGCGCGCGGATCTCGACGATGTCGCCGGCCTTCGCCGTCGCGGGCATATGGATCAGTGCACGTGCCATCACGGCGCCTCCCCTTCGATGCAGGCGGCAAGGGTGACGATAACGTCCACCGTCTGCTGCCAGCAGCTGCCATCGCTCAGCTTTGCCACGGCCGTCAGCTTCTGCGACGTGGCCAGGCGGATGCGCGTCGACACCTGGGCGCGGCCCGCACGCGGGCCCAGGGTGCAGCGGATCACGTCCACTTCCGGATTCTTCTCGTTGAAGATGGCGATGTCCGTCACATGATCCTGCGCTGTCATCGGGCTGTCCACCCTGATCGTGACCGGCACGGCGTTGCCGTTGTCGATCAGCTGGGCGATTTCGAACGCGACGCGGCCCGTCTTCGCCGGCGTATTGCCGGTGTAGGCGGCGATGGCCTGCGCCAGCCGTTCCGGCGTTGCGGCGGCCGGGCGCACCAGCGCCAGCAGCGTGCCTGCGGCGATCAGCTGGCGGCGGTGGCGATTGGGATTCATGGCGTGCGCAGGGTTTGCAGATACGCTACCACGTCTTCGATCTGCTGGGCGGACAGGATCGGCTTGCCCTGCTGCGCCGGCGCGACCCGCGACAGGCCGGTAACGCGGTGGTACGCCGGCATGATCGTGCCGGGGTTGATGACGGAGGAATCGGCAATGCGCAGGCGCAGTTGGGGGACCGTCCAGCGCGATCCCGCACCCGCCAGGTTGGGGGCCAGATTGCCCTGGAACGGTTCCTCGGGGATCGGGGCCGTGTGGCACAGCAGGCACAGGCCCAGTTGGCGGTTGGCGACGATGGCGCGGCCGCGGGCCGGATTGCCCTTTGCTGCGCCTGGGAGGGGATTCGGCAGGCTGTCGGTCGCCGCTTGCGCTGCCGGGTGGGCGATGGCACACGCCAGCAACACCGGGGACAGACCCCTTGCCAGCGCTTGCGGCGAGCGTCGGCCAAGGAGGTTGAAGAGGGCAGTCCCCTCGGTCAGCCGCCCGGTCAGCCATCCCCTCATTCCCGCCTCATGCCTTTTTCAGACTGTGGTTCTTCAGCGGCAGGTCGCGTATGCGCTTGCCCGTTGCGGCGAAGATCGCGTTCAGCACGGCCGGAGCGGCCACGGCGATCGTCGGCTCGCCCACGCCGCCCCAGAAGCCGCCGGACGGCATGAGGATCGACTCGACCGCCGGCATGTCGTCCAGCTTCATGACCTGGTAGGTGTCGAAGTTCGACTGTTCCATCTGGCCGTCTTTCAACGTGCAGGCGCCGTACAGCGCGGCGGACAGGCCGTACACGAACGAGCCCTCGATCTGCGCCTCGACCTGCTGCGGATTGACGACGTGGCCCGGATCGGTGGCCGCGACGATGCGGTGGATCTTCAGCTTGCCGTCCTTGTTGACGGACACCTCGGCGCAGGCGGCGACGTAGCTGCCAAAGCCCATCGTCTGCGCCAGGCCGCGGTAGACGCCCTTCTTCGGCGGCTTGCCCCAGCCGACTTTCGCGGCGACGGCGTTCAGCACCGCCAGGTGCTTCGGACTGTCCTTCATCAGCTTGCGGCGCAGTGCCAGCGGGTCCTGGCGCGTGGCATGCGCGATCTCGTCAAGGAAGCACTCGACATAGATCGCATTCTGGTTCAGGTTCACGCCGCGCCAGAATCCGGGCGGCACGGGCGGGTTGCGCATCGCGTGATCGATCAAGAGGTTCGGCACCGTGTAGCCGAACGACGCTTCCGGCCCTGGCGCGTTCAATCCCTGGAACACGGCCGGGTCCTTGCCGTCCTTGACGTTCGCCGGCAGCACGGCGGCGAGGATCGACTGGCCGGAGATGCGCATGTGCAGTGCCGTCAGGTTGCCCTCCTTGTCCAGCCCCGCCGTCAGCTTGCACTGCGTGACAGGGTGATAGCGGCCGTGCAGCATGTCCTCTTCGCGGGTCCAGATTAGTTTCACCGGGGTGCCCGGCATCTCTTTCGCGATCAGTACCGCCTGGCGCACCCAGTCGTGCACGGCGCCGCGCCGGCCAAAGCCGCCGCCCAGGTGCAGTTTATACACGTCGCACTGCATCTGCGGCAGCCCGGCCGCTTCGGATGCCGCGGCCAGCGCCGCCTCGCCGTTCTGCGTGGGCGTCCAGACTTCGCAGCGCTGCGGCGTCCACTTCGCCGTCGCGTTCATCGTTTCCATCGTCGCGTGGTTCTGGTACGGGTACGAGTACACCGCTTCCAGCTTGCGCGCGGCGCCGGCGAGCGCCGCCTTGGCGTCGCCATTGGCGTTGCCCGCCACCGCGTCGGGAGCGTCCAGGCCTGCCTTCAATGTCGCTGCGATATCGGCGCTGGACAGGCCCGCGTTCGGTCCCTTGTCCCATTCGATCGGCAGCGCATCGAGCGCGGTCTTGGCCCGCCACCACGTATCGGCAACGACTGCCACTGCCGAATCGCCCACCTGCAGCACTTTCTTCACGCCGGGACGGCTCCTGATGGCGTCCGCATCGAAGCTCTTGACCTTGCCGCCGAAGACGGGGCAATCGCGGATCGCGGCATTGAGCATGCCGGGCAAGGCCAGGTCCATGCCGTAAATCTGCTTGCCCGTGGTTTTCTCCACGGTGTCCAGCCGCGCCAGGCGCCTGCCGGCGATCTTCCAGTCCTTCGGGTCTTTCAGTACCACGTCCTGCGGCGGCGCCAGCTTGCCTGCCGCGGCAGCGACGCTGCCGTAGGTTAGAGAGCGGCCCGTCGGCACGTGCGTGATCACACTGCCGGCGGCCCGGCACTCGGTGACCGGCACGTTCCACTGGGCCGCCGCGGCCTGCACCAGCATCATGCGTGCCGCCGCGCCGCCCTTGCGCACGTAATCATGCGATTCGCGTACGCCGCGGCTGCCGCCGGTCGAGAAGCTGCCCCAGACGCGCTTGCGCGCCAGGTTCGTGCCCGGTGTCGGATATTCCGTCGTGACCTTGTTCCAGTCCGCGTCCAGTTCTTCGGCCACCAGCTGGGCGAGACCTGTCAGCGTGCCCTGCCCCATCTCGGAGCGGGCGATGCGGATGACGATGGTGTCGTCCGGCCGCACGACCACCCAGGCGTTCACTTCGGGCGCGACCGCGTCCTGCGCCGCCGCCTCGAGCGGGATGTGGAAAGCGACCACCAGGCCGGCGGCATGGCCCAGGAAGCGCCGGCGCGAGGGCGAGAGGACGGCGTTCATGCCTTGCTCCCGGCGGCGCGCGGCTCGATGGCGAGACCGGCCGTTTTCGGATCGCCGCCCCGCGCGACGACGTGGATCGCCTTGCGCACGCGGTTGTACGTTCCGCAGCGGCAGATGTTCGTCATCGCCATGTCGATATCGGCATCCGTCGGCTTCGGTTTTTCTTTTAGCAGGGCGGTGGCCGCCATGATCATGCCGGACTGGCAAAAGCCGCACTGCGGCACGTCGAGCGCGGCCCAGGCCTTCTGCACGGGGTGCGAACCGTCCGGCGACAGCCCTTCGATCGTGACGATCTTCTGCGCCGCCGTCACCGTGGAGACAGGCCGCACGCAGCTGCGCGTGGCCTCGCCGTCGATGTGCACCGTGCAGGCACCGCATTGCGCGATGCCGCAGCCGTATTTGGTGCCCGTCAGGCCCAGTTGTTCGCGCAGCACCCACAACAGCGGCGTGTCCTCCTCTGCCTCGAATTCGCGTACCTGACCGTTCACGTTGAGCTTCATGCCTGCCTCCTCAGGGGGTGGGTGGGATGGTGCTGCCGCAGCAGCCAATATTACGCCGTTTTGCTTGCCGTGTATTCGTTCGGGCAATTTTGATCTGAGTCAAAGTTTTTGCTGCGGTGCGTCACTAAACTTCTCGCCAGCAACAAACTACATCCAACAAGAGGAAGCGAAATGAAAACAGCCATCCTGGCAGTTCTGGCCGCAGCGATCTCCCTGTCATCCGTGGCAGCCTCGGCGCAAACGACCCCGTGGCAGGTGCGCGCCCGCGCGGTGCATATCGATCCGGCCGATAAATCCGAGCCGTTGGCCGGCGTCGGCACCTCGGACCGCATCGGCGTATCCGACAAGACCATTCCCGAGATCGATATCTCGTATTTCTTCACCCCGAATATCGCCGCCGAGCTGGTGCTGACGTACCCGCAGAAACATGACGTTTATCTGGACGGCAAGACCATCGGCACCTTCAAGCACCTGCCGCCGTCGCTGCTGGCGCAATACCACTTCATGCCGAACGCCACGGTGAGCCCGTACATCGGTGCCGGCGTCAACTGGACAACGTTCTCCAGCAACCACATCCTGGATGGGCAGGGCAGCCTGGAGCACGACAGCTGGGGCCTCGCGTTGCAGGCCGGCGTCAACTACAAGCTGAGCCAGAACTGGTCGCTGAACATCGACGTCAAGAAGCTGCAGCTGCGCAGCGACGTGCTGATCGGCGGCGTCAAGGCCGGCAAGGTCAAGGTCGACCCGGTGCTGTTCGGCGTCGGCGTCGGCTACCGCTTCTGATCTCAAGACAACAGACAGTCCGCTTTACCCAAGCCTTTGCCTGCCCCTGGCCTTGCCGGTGGCAGGTTTTTTTTTTTAGCGCAGCTCATCCTGAACCTCGAGCGGCCAGCGCTTCGCGCAGCTCGCGCGCCAGCAGCCGCCGCTGCGGCTCGAGCAAATAACTTCCCACTTCAACGGTGACGTCACGGGCGGCCAGCCGTACCGGGTCGCGCCGCCGCGCGGGCGGCGTTACCCGCAGCCAAAGCGCTTCCAGTTGGTATTGCTGTGCTGTTCCGCCACGCATCTTGTCGACGGTCAGGCGGCCCTCGTCCAGCACGATGCGGTCGAAGTCGGTGGCGTGGCGGCTGTAGAAGACGAACGCGGCCGTGACCACCGTGATTTCCAGCGCGGTAAACAGCAGCACCAGCGGTGCGCCATGCCACGTGCAGAACAGGCCGGTGCCCAGCGACATCGCCACCAGCACCGCCCAGCACGTAATGGTCTGGCGCGGCGTCAGCGAGCAATTGCGCTTCAGCAGCCATTCGCGCCGCCCCACGTCCTTTGCCGATCCTGTGTGCCAATCGCGTTTCACAGCGCGCCTCCCGGGTTCGCTCCATTGTACGGCGGGAAGGGGCGCCACGATGCAAGCATGGCCAGATGGGCAGTCATTCCCGGCGGACAACACTCCGTTGTTCCCGTGAGACAACATCCAATCAATACGCCGGGATGCCGGCCGGTGCCGGTTCCTTTTGATTAACAATGGACGCCACGGGCCGCCACCAAGAGCACCTGCCCCACGTCGGGCACCCGCCGCCAAACATTCATACGTGGGGAAGACATGTCACTCGCCAATCTCAAGATCGGATGAATTGATCGCCTACAAGGAGCAGGCGGCGCAAGTGGTGGCGTTCTTCCGTACCGCCTGAGGCGGCGCCTGTTGCCGCTTATGTCTTGATGCGCAGGCAGTGATCCGGCACCGGCACGGGCGGTCCCTGTTCGGACACCAGCCACCCGGGCAGCCGTTCGCGTAGCTGGTCGATCTCGCAGGGATCGAAATCGATCAGCAGCGTCTTGCCGTCGCGGTTGACGATGCGGGCCTGGTCGAAGGCGCGCACGACGCCTTCCGCCTGGTCGGCGGACAGTGTGGCGTTTCGCGTTTGACGGATGACGAGGCGGCGCATCGTTCCAGTGTAGTTCATCGCCCGCCTCCTGTCCTCAAGGCTGTTGCAGCAACCCCAATCCTTCAAAGCTGCGCTCGAACCCCACCGTGCCGGCGGCAGCGTTCACGATGCGCAGCATGGCGATCGAACGCTCGCGGTCGCGCGGCATTGCCAGCACGTCCGGATGACGCGCCAGCAGCGCGGCAGCCGTCCCCGTGACGGCCGGACAGGCCATCGACGTGCCGCTCATGACGCCGTAGCCGCCGCCGGGCACCGTCGAGACGATGCCCACGCCCGGCCCGGTCAGGTCCACTTCCTCTCCCACGTTGGAAAAGCCGGCCACGAACACGGTATCGTCCTGCGCCGAAAACGGTGCCGCCACGTCCAGCGTCTCCGACGACTCGGCCGGGAACGTGCCCGTGCAGCCCAGTGCCGACACGGCCACCGCTTCCGGCCAGCGTGCCGGATAACTGACCGGCCCGCGGCCGTCGTTGCCGGTGGCGACGAAGCACAGGGTGCCGTTGTCGAACGCGTCCTTGATCGCTTCGCGCACGGCTTCGTCGCGCGTGCTGCCGCCCAGGCTCAGGTTGAGCAGGTCGCAGCCATCGGCGACGCCGCGGTCGATGGCGCGAATGATGTCGTAGTTGGTGGCGCCCGTGCCCGCATTGGGGAAGACGCGATAGCTCATCAGCCTCACGCCGGGCGCCACGCCGCGCCGGCCCGACGGCGCGCGGCCGCGGCTGCCGATGATGCCGGCGACGTGGCTGCCATGGTCGCCATCGACGGCGGCCGGTCCCGCGCCGCCGGCGTCGTTCTCGGCCACGACAAACGCCGCGCCGCCCGCCAGTTCGAGGTCCGGATGCGTATCGTCCACGCCCGTGTCGATGACGCCCACCGTGACGCCCCTGCCGGCATCGTCCGTGCCGCCGCCGTACAGCTGCGCGAGGTAGTCGGGCGCGGCCATGTCGATCGGCTGCAGCGCCAGCGTGGCCCCCTTGTTCAGCGTGACGTCACGGCGGTACAGTCCCCAGTACCCGGGTGGTCCATACACGAGCAGCGCCTGCAGCGGCACGCCCGGCTCCAGGTCGAGCTTTGCCATGCCGCTCGCGTCGCTCAGCGCCTCCGCACCCGCGCGCGCGGCCAGATCGGTGAAGCCGACCACCCGCGCGCCCGCCACGGGGACGTTTTTCGCGCCGGCGCGCACCACCTGGACGGTCAGCGCCAGCGCCGTGCTGGCCGCCGCCGCCGGTGCCGGACCTTTCGCCACGGTCAGCATCGGCCGGCGCGTCAGTTCGTAGATCACCAGCGGCAGCACGCGCACGCCGGGCGCGTGGGTTTTCAGTTGCAGTACTTCCTCGCTCGTCAGGGCGGCCAGCTTGGGGCCGTCCGCGCGGGTCGAGTGCAGGATCTGCGGTGTGGCCACGTCAGCGGACTGCAACGGCGGCATTGCCGCAACCCGGGCCGCAACGCGCGCGGACACCTGCGCGGAGGCCGGTGACGTCACGGGTCTTTCCGGTTGCACAGCCTCGCCTATCGCCGCCATGTCGGGCGAACGCAGGCCGTTCAGCGGCAGCAGCACGTACTGCGCCGCCTCCCATTCGCGGGCACGGAAATCGGCCAGGCGGTACCGGCTTGCGGCGTTGGTGACCACGGCCGGCTCGCCCGCGTCGCACACCTTGCGCAGCTGCACGGCCGACGCGACGATTTCGCTGCCTTCGCCCTTCAGCACATCCTGGAAGAAATCCAGCAGCGCATCGATCAGGGCGAGGCGCGCCGTCAACGTCGTCAGCGCGCGGCTGGCGCCGATGCAGTAATCGATGGCGTCGTTGACCTGCGCCGCCGTCACGCGTGGCTGGCCCGGCGCCAGCGGGATGTTGGCGCCGCCATCGAGCCATGCCGACAGGTTCAGCAGGCTGCGGGTGCGGCGCAGGATCTGGCGCTGCTCCGGGAAGTTCGTGCTCTCGCCGACCGTGTCGCAGAAATCGCCGGCCATTTCGACCAGCCGGTCCACTGCGTACTGCAGCTCGCGCGCGTCGATCACGTCGCCGGCGCGCGCAGGTTCCATCGCCGTCATTACGCCCCCGTCGTACGCGGCAGCGCCAGCGTGAAGACGGAGCCTTGGCCCGGCGTGCTGCGTACCGTCAGCGTGCCCTGATGGGCCTCGGCCAGCTGGCGCGAGATGTACAGGCCCAGGCCCAGGCCGGACGGCACGCCGTTGCCGTGCCCGCGCTCGTACGGCAGGAAGATCCGTGCCAGCATGGGCTCCGGAATGCCGTCGCCCTGGTCGATGACGTCGATGCGCGCTTCCTTCTCATCGGCCGACAGGCGCACCCGCACCGGCTTGCCGCCGCCGTAGCGAAGGCCGTTGGTCAACAGGTTGATGATCACCTGCTCGATGCGGAACTCGTCCCAGCATCCCTGCACCGGCGCGGGCGCTTCCAGTTCGAAGTGGGTGCCGGCATCCGCCGCCTGGCGGGCCAGGTCGCTCGTCAGCCGCTGCAGGATGTCGCGCAGCTCGGTGTCGCACGGCCGGATCGACAGCACGCCGCTGCGAATGCGCGAGACATCGAGCATGTCGTCGATCAGGCGGATCATCGACTGGATCTGGCGGCCGTCGCGCGCCACCATGCCGGCCAGCTGCTCCGGCCCGAACGCCTCCAGGTTGCCGCGGTCCAGCTGCATCTTGCGCATCTGCGTTTCCAGGTACAGCGTGTTCAGTGGGGTGCGCAGCTCGTGCGCCACCATCGACATGAACTCGTCGCGCATGCGCAGCGCGTAGCGCATCTCTTCCTGCGCCGCGCGCAGTTCGTTCATCGTGGCCTGCTGTTCCTCGACCCGGCGGCGGATCTCCATGCGCTGGCAATGCAGGTCGACAAATACGTTGACCTTGCTGCGCACCGCGTCCGGGTCCAGTGGCTTGTAGAGGAAATCGACGGCACCCGTCTCGTAGCCCTTGAAGGCGTAATTGAGCTCCTTGCCGGCTGCGCTGACGAAGACGATCGGGATGTGGCGCGTCTTGTCCGTGCCGCGCATCAGTTCGGCCAGTTCGAAGCCATCCATGCCCGGCATCTGCACGTCCAGGATCGCCAGCGCGAAGTCGTGTTCCAGCAGCAGCGCCAGCGCTTCCTCGCCGGAGGAAGCCTGGTACACCACGCGGTCGTCGGCGCGGATGACGGCGTTCAGCGCGCGCAGGTTTTCCGCCAGGTCGTCCACGATCAGGAGCTTCGTCACGTCGCGCGTGGCACCTTGGGGGCCATAGTATTCATTGCTTCTTCTCCAACTTCAACAGCAGGCTGCGAATCTCCTGCAGGTTCAGCACCAGGTCCGGCTGGCGCAACCTGATCGCTTCGTTCGGCATCACGGCAACTTGCGCCTCGACCGGATCCTGCACCACCGTCAGGCCGCCCGCCGCGCCGATGGCAGCCAGGCCGGCGGCTCCATCCTGGTTCGCGCCCGTCAGCAGGATGCCGACCAGGGACGGGCCGTATACGTCGGCCGCCGACGCCATCGTGATGTCGATCGCGGGCCGGGCGAAATGCACCGGCTCCTCCTGGCTCAGCGAGAGCACCCCGCCATCCTCCACCGACAGATGGTAGCCAGCCGGTGCGAAGTACAGGGTGCCTGGCCGCAGTTCGTCCTTGTCCGCAGCTTCCAGCACGCGCATGGCAAGGCGCTGCTGGAACACCTCGGCCAGCTGGTTCTGCCGCCCCTTCATCACGTGCAGTACCGTCACGATCGGGTAAGGATAAGCCTTCGGCAGCGCCGGCAGTATCTCGAGCAGCGCGTTGACCCCGCCTGCGGACGCGCCGATCACCACCGCCGCGAATTCGCGGCCTTGCAGCGGAGACGGCAGCTGCGGCGTTTCCATCACAACTTCCTGAACACGCGTTCGCGCTTGACGATCGGCTCGAAGCGCGGGCCGTACGCGGAGAAGTCGATGCTCTCCTTGCTGCCCAGGCCCAGGAAGCCGCGGTGGCACAGCGACTCGTGGAACAGGCCCAGCGCGCGCTCCTGCAGCTTCTTCTTGAAATAGATCATCACGTTGCGGCAACTGATGAACTGCGTCTCCGCGAACACGGTGTCGGTCGCCAGGCTGTGGTCGGCGAACGTGACGTTCTCCGCCAGCGAGCGGTCGAACAGCGCGGCGTTGTAGGCGGCCGTGTAGTAGTCCGAAAACGCGCGCTTGCCGCCCGATGCCTGGTAATTTTCCGTGTACGCGCGCATGCTGTCGAGCGGGAAGACGCCCTTCTTGGCTTTTTCGAGCGACTGCGGATTGATGTCGGTCGCGTAGATGATGCTGCGTTCGAGCAGGCCTTCCTCCTTCAGCAGGATCGCCAGCGAATACACTTCCTCGCCCGTGCTGCAGCCGGCCACCCAGATCTTCAGCGACGGGTAGGTCGACAGCACCGGCATCACGTGTTCGCGCAGCGCCGCGTAATAAGTAGGGTCGCGGAACATCTCCGTGACGGGAATGGTCAGGAACTGCAGCAGCTCGGAAAACGCGGCCGGTTCGTGCAGCACGCGCGACTGCAGCTGGGAGATGGTGTTGCACCCCATCTCGCGCATGGCGTGCAGGACGCGACGCTTCTGCGAGGCTCCCGTGTAGTCGCGGAAGTCGTAGCTGTATTTCAGATAGATCGCCTCCATCAGCATGCGCAGCTCGATGTCGGTGTCGCTGTGTTGAGGGCGATGGTGCATGTCAGATCCGATCCAGTGCTGGCATCCAAACGCGCAGCAGCGAGTACAGGCGCGACAAGTCGATCGGCTTGGCGAGATAGTCGTTCGCGCCGGCGGCCAGGCATTGCTCCTGGTCGTCCTTCATGGCCTTGGCCGTGATGGCGATGATCGGCAGGCGTGCGAAGCGGTTGTCGGCGCGGATGCGGCGCGTGGCCTCCAGGCCGTCCATGCCCGGCATCATGACGTCCATCAGCACCAGGTCGATGTCCGGCACCGCGTCCAGCTTCTCCAATGCTTCGAACCCATTCCGGCCGATCTCGACGATGGCGCCCTTCTGCTCCAGCGCGGACGTCAGCGCGAAGATGTTGCGCACGTCGTCGTCCACCAGCAGAATGCGGCGGCCTTCGAACACGCGGTCGCGCGAGCGCACCGTTTTCAGCATCGTCTGGCGTTCGCTGGTCATCTCCGATTCGACCTTGTGCAGGAACAGCGTCACTTCGTCCAGCAGGCGTTCCGGAGAACGGGCGCCCTTGATGATGATGGAGCGCGAATACTTGTGCAGATCCGCTTCCTCGGCGCGCGTCAGATTGCGGCCCGTGTAGACGATCACCGGCGGGAACGACGCGATTTCCTCGTGCGCCATGCGCTGCAGCAGCTCGTTGCCCTGCATGTCCGGCAGCTTCAGGTCGATGATCATGCAGTCGAAGATCGTCGTGCGCAGCAGCGCCAGCGCCTTTTCGCCCGATTCGACGGCTTCGATTTCGATGTCCTCATCGGAAATCAGCTGGACCACGCTGTCGCGCTGGCGCGCGTCGTCCTCCACCAGCAGGATGCGCTTGATCTTCTGCGTGAATTTCTGCTCGAGGCGGGCAAACACCTCCAGCAGCGCCTCGCGGTTGGTCGGCTTCAGCGCGAAGCCCACGGCGCCCATGTGCAACGCCGCTTCCTCGGCATCGGATGCCGACACCACGTGCACGGGGATGTGACGGGTGCGCGGATTGTCCTTCAACAGCTGCAGCACGGACAGGCCGGAGCGGTCGGGCAGGCGGATGTCCAGCAGGATGGCGCTGGGCTGGTACTGCTCGGCCATCTGCAGGCCCTCGTCGGCGGCGAACGCCACCAGGCAGCGATAGTCCATCTCGTGCGCCAGGTCGTACAGGATGCGGGCAAACGCCGGCTCGTCCTCGATCACCAGCACCGTACGGTTCGGCGGCGGCGCCTTGTCGCGGTCGTCGTCGAAGGCGCGGGGTACGGCGGCGGGGGCGGGACCGGACACCGGCGGCACCGGCGGGAGCGGCGAGCGCTCCGCCTGCGCGGGCTGGCGCGGCGCCGCGGCGGCAGGCTGCGGGACCGGCGGCGGCAGCTGCACGTCGGCCTTGCCCGGCGCCGACCATTGCAGCGGCAGCGTCAGCGTAAAGGTGCTGCCCTTGCCTTCCTCGCTGACGAGGGTGATGGCGCCGCCCAGGAGCGTGGCCAGATCGCGCGAAATCGACAGCCCCAGGCCCGTGCCGCCGTATTTGCGGCTGGTGGTGCCGTCGGCCTGCTGGAAGGCGCCAAACACGGTCTCGTGCTGGTCGGCGCGGATGCCGATGCCGGAATCCTGCACGGCAAAGCTGACATACCCGTTCGCCTGCGGCGCCACGCGCAGCACGATGCGCCCTTCGTCCGTAAACTTGACGGCATTGGACAGCAGGTTTTTCAGGATCTGTTCAAGGCGCTGGCAGTCGGTGTACACCGTGTCGGGCAGACCCGGCTCGGTCTCGACGATGAAGGACAGGCCCTTCTGCTGGGCCAGCGGCTCGAACGTGCGCTGCATGCCCTGCACGACCTGCTGCAGGCGCAACTCTTCCGGATTCAGTTCCAGCTTGCCCGCTTCGACTTTCGAGATGTCGAGGATGTCGTTGATCAGGTTCAGCAGGTCATTGCCGGCCGAGTAGATCGTCTGGGCGAAGCGCACCTGCTCTTCGTTCAGGTTGCCCTGCGGGTTATCGGACAGCAGTTTCGCCAGGATCAGCGAGCTGTTCAGCGGTGTGCGCAGCTCGTGCGACATATTGGCCAGGAACTGCGATTTATACTGGCTGGCGCGCTCCAGGTCGCGGGCGCGCTCTTCCAGCTGCAGCTGCACGTCGTTCAGCGCCGTGTTGCGCTGGTCCAGCACGACGGCCTGTTCGGCCAGCTGTTCGTTGGTCTGCTCCAGTTCCGCCTTCTGGTTTTCCAGCGTGGCCTGCGATTCCTCCAGCACGCGCGACTGCTCTTCCAGCTCTTCGTTGGCCGTGCGCAGCTCCTCCTGCTGCACCTGCAGTTCCTCGTTCAGCTGCTGGGTTTCCTGCAGCACTTCATGCAGGCGCTGGCGCGACAGCGTCGCTTCGATCGCCGTACCGATGTTGCTGCTGACCAGCTTGAGGAACTCGATCTCGCGTTCGCCGACGGGCGCGAGGAAGCCCAGCTCGACGACGCCGTTGACCTCGCCGTCGCTTTCCACCGGCGCCACCAGGATGTGGGTCGGCGAGCCGCTGCCCAGCGCCGACGTCAGCTTCAGGTAGTAATTCGGCAGGTGCTCCAGGTGGATGATGCGGCGGTCGTCGGCCGCCTGCCCGACGATGCCTTCACCCGGCAGCACTTCCCTGCCATGTTCCTCGTCGCTGGCGGCAAAGCCGTAGCCGGCCGTGCGGTGCAGCACGCCGTCCGGACCACGCACGTACAGCGCGCCGACCGCCACGTCCAGGTAGCGCGCCAGGAAGCTCAGCAGCGCGGCGGACATCGCCGGCAGCGAGCGCTGGCCGATACCCTGCTCGGCCAGCTTGCTCTGGCCCGAGCGCAGCCAGGCCTGGCGCTCCACCCGTTCGGACTGGATGCGCTGTTCCGCCAGCGCGTTGCCGTACACGTCCGACAGACGGGTCAGCTCGCGCCGGCCCCACCAGGCCAGGAAGCCGCTGATCAGCAGGCTGACCGTCAGGTAACCGCCTACCGTGAGCCACGTGACGGAACGGGCATTGTCCGAGCGCTCCTGCCGCAGCTGGTCTTCCTCGGCCACGAAGGCCAGGAACAGGTTGCGCAGCTCGTCGAATTCGACCTTGGCGCGCTGGGACTTGATCATGCCCAGGTAATCCCCGCCCGTGGTGCGGGCACGCACCATGTCCTGCGCTACCTTGTCCCATTGCAACTGCTGGGCGCGGATGATACGCAGCCGGTCGACCTGGCGCGGATTATCCTTGACCAGCTCGGCCAGCGTGTTCAGGCCCGTCTCAACCTTTGGCTTGGCCAGGCGGTACGGCGCGAGGAACTGTTCGTCCCCCGTCAGCAGATAACCGCGCACGCCCGTTTCCATGTCCACGGCCAGCTTGCGTAACTCCTGCGCATTGCCGATGACCCGTTCGGAGTGCTCCACCCACGTCAGCGCGTTGAGCAGGTAGGCAAGAATGCCCACGAACACCCCGGCGCTGACGATGCCGGCTGCCAGCGGCAGCGTGATGTTGCGGTACAGAATACGGCGGAAACTCTGGTCGTCGGTACGGGATTGGCCGGGCATGTTATTGATTGGACAAGCGGATTGAAACTATAAGTTTATCTTAAATGCAATGGATACCGTGGCCTATCGTGCGCAGCCGCTATAATCGGCGCTAATGTCAACCAGGCTTTACTTTCCCATGCGCACCATTGCCACCCCTCTCGCACTGTTGCTTCTAGCCGGCTGCTACAACGATTCCGCCACGTACTACGCGGACAGCACGCAGGAGCACCGCCTCACCGTGCGCCGGCAGCAGGATTATTTCTGGAGCGAGGATGGACGTTTTACGCTGATGGCCGCGCGCATGCCCGATTGCCAGCGCACCATCCCGCTGGGAGAGCTGCCGCTGGAGGACACCAATCTGGAATTGTTCAGCGAAGGCAACAACCGCTGGAGCTTGCGTTCAGGCAAACAAGTCTGGCACGTGGACACGCAGAACTGCGCGCTGCTGGGCGTCGAGGGAGACGCCACGGGTCAAAAACTGGGCGACTTCAAGGCCGAGATCGACCAGTTCCGCTTCACCGAAGCGCCCGAAGCCCAGTAACGGCCGAGCCCGCTGACAACATCGGGGTCAGGCACGAATGTTGTCAGCACGCGCGCGTGACAACATCTGTGCCTGACCCCGATGTTGTCACAGCCTCTGCTGTGATGACCGCGATCAGTCGCGCGCGAGGGCGAGGAACTCCGTGCGCAGCCCCAGGTTCGGCTGCAGCTCGCCCAGCATCGACGAGGTGATCGTCTCTTCGCCCGGCGTGCGGATGCCGCGGCTTTCCATGCACATGTGGCGGCACTTGATGACCACGCCCACGGCTTTCGGTTCCAGCACTTCCATCAGCGTATTGGCGATCTGCACCGTCAGGCGCTCCTGCACCTGCAGCCGCTTGGCAAAGCAGTCAACCAGACGGGTCAGCTTCGACAGGCCGACGATCTTGCCGTTCGGCAGATAGCCCACGGTCGCCTTGCCGAAGAACGGCGCCAGGTGATGCTCGCAATGGCTGTAGACGGGAATGTTGCGCACGACGATCAGTTCGTTATATTCCTCCGCACCGTCCTCGAACGCCTTCAGCAGTGCGACAGGGTCCTGGTCGTAGCCGGACGTCCAGTGCTTCCAGGCCTTGGCCACGCGGTGCGGCGTTTCCGCCAGCCCAGGCCGGTCCGGGTCCTCGCCCAGCGTGGTCAGGAGGCGACGCCAGTCGTGCTCGGAAAATGCTTCTTTAGACATGATTGAGACTGCCAATTTAAAAGAGTATCCGCCAGTATACAGAAAGTTCGATAAAGTTGCCCTGCCTTACCTGCGGCGCGGAAACACATTGGCGGGTCGCGATGCTCAGCGCCCTGGGCGGTTGGCGGCTAACAATGCGCTGGCAATCGAGATGGTGTGCGGCGTTTGCGGCCATTCGTCGTCCGGTCCGAACCAGCGGGCCTCCTCGATTTCGGCCGCATCGACCCGGATCGTGCCGTCGAGATACTCGGCCGTGTAGGCGATCATCAGCGAATTCGGGAAGGGCCACGCCTGGCTGCTGAAATATTGCAGACGGTGCACGCGCAGGCCCACTTCCTCGTACACCTCGCGGTGCACCGCCTCCTCGACCGATTCGCCCGCTTCGACAAAGCCCGCCAGCGCCGTGAACAGTCCGGCCGGCGAGCGGGTGTGCTTGGCCAGCAGTACCCGCTCGCCATCGCGGATCAGCACCATCATCGCCGGGCAGATCTGCGGGTACGCCGTGTGACCGCAGGCACCGCATTTGTAGGCACGCTCCCCGCCCAGGCGCCCCATCGGCGTCGCGCAGACGCCGCAATAGCGATGCGTGCGTGCCCAGTCGGCGATCTGGCTGGCGCGTCCGGCCAGGCCAATAAACTCGTCATCGACGCTGCCGAAGAGCGAGCGCAGACTGTGCCACGCATAGCCCGCAGGGGCGAAGTCGGTGTTGTCGGTCCACGCACTCTGGCAATAGCGGCCCTGCCACAGCCCCACCGCATGCAGCCGCTCCGGCGGCAGCGCCAGATCGGACGGCGGAACTTCCGGCACCGACAGGTCATCGCTGCGCAGCAGGATCTGACTCTTGTGGAAGATGAACGTCAGCCGATGCTCGACGTGTTCTGGCGGGTCGATCAGGGCGGTGAAGGCGGCAGGTGTCTTGAGCATGGGCGGCAACGAAAATGGCGGCCCCGCCATCTTAACCGTATCCGTGGTGCCCGTGCCGGGCGCCACGCGCAACGGAGTATGATTACTCTACACGACAACACTGCAGCATTCTCTCGAGAGACGGCCCCCCAGGATGAGTGACAACGCCAACCCGACGTCCCCTTCCGATGCTCTGTTCATGCAGGCCGAACGCGGCGTCCTGCCGCTGGTGGAGCTGTTCAACGCCGCCCAGGCGCTGATCGACGACGGGGCGCCGCAGGCGGCCGTGCGGCTGTACGAACAATGGCTGGCGCATGCGCACTCGCCGCTGGCGTATGCGGTCTGGTTCAACCTGGCCATCTGCCACAGCGGCATCGGCGACGACAGGCGCGCGGAAGGCGACTACCTGAAAGCCATCGCGCTCAATCCCGGCTACATCGAAGCACGCCTGCACCTGGGCGCGCTGTACGAACGGCAAGGCCGTGCGGACGACGCGCTGGCGACCTGGCAGGCCATCCTGACAAACGTGCCGGACCTGCCGGCCAACGAGACGCTGCACGTGCAGACGCTCAATTTCATCGCCCGCCTGCTGGAACACGGCAAGCGTCTGCCAGAGGCGGCGGCGGTGCTGACACAAAGCCTGCAACACAAATCCGACCAGCCGGCCGTCACGGCGCACTGGGTCCACCTGCGCCAGAAGCTGTGCCGCTGGCCCGTCTGGCAGGCATTCGACGCGGTGACGGTCGAGCAGCAGAAGCGCCATACGTCGGCCCTGACGATGCTGGGCGCATCGAACGATCCGGCCGAACTGCTGGCCGCCGCGCAGCGCTTTGCAGCGGCCAAGGTGCCATCGGACCTGCCGCCGCTGTGCGACCCGGCCGGCTACCCGCACCGG
Source organism: Pseudoduganella plicata (assembly GCF_004421005.1). Taxonomy (NCBI): domain Bacteria; kingdom Pseudomonadati; phylum Pseudomonadota; class Betaproteobacteria; order Burkholderiales; family Oxalobacteraceae; genus Pseudoduganella; species Pseudoduganella plicata. The sequence continues at coordinate 3,966,152 of NZ_CP038026.1, read as the reverse complement.
CGCATCCGCATCGGCTACCTGTCGTCGGATCTGTGCACGCATGCCGTGTCGATGCTGACCGCCGAACTGTACGAACTGCACGACCGCTCGCGCATGGAGGTCTACGCCTTCAGCTGGAGCCGCGAGGACGAATCGCCGCTGCGCGCCCGCGTCGTCGGCGCCATGGACCACTACGTGCGCATCGACCGCATGACGGATGAAGCGGCGGCGCGCACGATCCGCGGCCACGAGATCGATGTCCTGGTGGACCTGCACGGCCTGACGCAGGGGGCGCGGCCCGGCATCCTGGCCTGGCGGCCCGCGCCAGTGCAGGTGGCGTGGCTCGGCTTCCCGGGCCCGACGGCGGTCCCGGGGATCGATTACGTGATCGCCGATGCGTTCGTGCTGCCGCCCGGGCTGGAGCCGCATTTCACGGAGCGGCCGCTGCGCATGCCGCACACGTTCCAGATCAACGACCGCCGGCGCATCAGCGGCGCGCCCACCGACCGGGCCGCGCAAGGGCTGCCGGCCGAGGGGTTCGTCTTCTGCTCCTTCAACAGCACGGCGAAGATCACGCCGGACATGTTCGCGGCGTGGATGCGTATCCTGCGCCGCGTGCCGGGCAGCGTGCTGTGGCTCCTCGCGGAGGAAGACGAGACGCGCGACAACCTGGCGCGCGCAGCCGCAGCGCAAGGTGTCGAGGGCAACCGGCTGGTGTTCGCGGCCCGCGTCCCGCCACCGGACTACCTGGCGCGCCTGCCGCTGGCCGACCTGTTCCTGGACACGGCGCCATACAACGCCGGCACGACGGCCAGCGACGCCTTGTGGGCGGGCTTGCCTCTGCTGACGTGCGCAGGCCGCACGTTTTGCGGGCGCATGGCGGGCAGCCTGCTGCATGCGGCCGGCCTGCCGGAACTCGTCACGCACGCGCTGTCGGACTACGAGGAACTGGCGGTGGCGCTGGCGACCGACCGCGCGCGCCTGGCTGCGTTGCGCCGGCGCCTGGCGGAAAACCGCAACAGCAGCCCGCTGTTCGACACACCGCGCTTCGTACGCGATTACGAGGATCTGCTGGCAAGCGTTGTCCGGCGCCCCGCTGGCGTGCCGCTGCGCGAGGAACCGGCGCCCGTGGACGCGGTGCCGTACCCGCCCCCGGCGCATTCGAGCGCCCGGCAGGAGGACATGCTGGCGCTGCTGCGCCCCGGTCTGCATACCGTGGTGGAAGTGGGCGGTGCCACCCTGGCCCAGGCCTGGCGCGCACGCCAGCCAAACTCCCACTTTGTCGGCATCGGCAGCACGGCGCCGGCGCAGGACTGGAGCACGCGTTTCGTCGTCGCCGACCCGGAAGCACTGGACGCCGACGCATGGCGCCAGCTGGCGCCGGCGCAGTGCTGGCTGTTCCCGGAAACGCTGGAACGCCTGCGCGACCCGTGGACGTTCCTGCAAACGATACGGCGCGAGGCACTGGGGAAGGTCGAACTGGTCGCCTGTGTCAACAACGGCCAGAACTGGCTGGTGCAATCCCTGCTCGCATCGGGCAACCTGCATTATCAGGAAGACGGCGTGCCGGACCGCCGTTCACTGCATCTGTTCACGCGCGCGTCGCTCGAAGCCCTGCTGCGCGACTGCGGTTTTCATCTGGTCGATATCCGCGCCGTGCAGGCGCACCAGCCCGATACCGCCATGGTGGCGGCGCTGCGGCAGCTGGCGCTGGCGGCGGGGGCCGATGCAGAGATGGCGGAGCGCGATGCCTTGCCGACGCAGTACCTGCTGCGGGCGGTGGCGGGGGCCGGTCAGGCCTGACGGTCTTTCTTCCTGTAGTGCCCATGCAGCGCGAACGGCAGCGCGATGAAGATTGCCAGCCAGGGGAAATCGGGAATCACGTGGGCGATGGCGACCACGAACAACGTGAACACCGCGATGGCGATGGCAAAAGCAATCCGGTCGGTCCACTTGCCGGGCGTCGACGCTTTGTCCACCGCCTGGGACAGCGGTGGCGTGACGGCGTTCACGTCTGCCGCGTCATGCGAATGCGGCCCTGGCGGCGGCGGCTGGTGTCGCATGAATGGCGTGTCGCGGCTGTTTGCACCGGCACCGGCGCAGTCGTTCGCGCCGCGAATCAGCACTTCGTTCATCCAGCTGTCCAGGCGCCCGGCCCAATGCGTCAGTTCGGCGGCGGCCTGATCGTCCAGATGCTGGAACACGTTGCCCTCGTTTTTCGGATGGGTGTCGTTGGCGAATTTGCCCTGCTCCCGATCCAGCGCCGCCGCCAGCCGGTGCGCCGGCCATGCGTGCGATGGCGGCAGCAGCGGAAGTACCGTCCGCGTTGAATGGTCGAATTGGGGCAGGATAAATGGCGCGGCAGGACCAAGGCCCGACGGGAGCTTGATGTCGAGATCCGCGCCGATTGTCGCCGCCAGCGCTTTCCAGTCCGTCGCGGGGACCTCGAACCTGCCGGGAAGTTTCTCGCCGCCCCAATACGTGTCGATGGCTGAAGCGTGGCCAGTCGCGTTGAAGTAGTGCCAGTAATCCGGACCTTCCTTAAAGGTCGGGTTGGCCCGCCAGGCCGCTTCCTCCGCACCAACCGTCCAGATCTGGTAGCCATCCGCGTAATGCACCACCACGGCATAAGCGCGGCGGCGCTCGTCCCTCGGCACGGTCGCCGCGAATTCGTCTGCCCCATGCAGCGACAGCCGCACGGCGCCGGCGCCCTTCAGTATGCTCAACCACAACGTAAAATCGTCGGCCAGCAAGGCGTTGTCGGCGGACGCGCGAAACACGAACCGCGCGTTGTGGAAGACCGCGTGGGGATACCAGTCTTCCAGCGTGTTCTGGCTACGCAGGAACAGCGAGCCATAGCTTACCAGCGCTACCTGGCGATGTATCGATTCAGCACGCAAATCCGGATCCTGTCATCCATTGGCCGGCACGGGACAGCGCGGCAAAACTCATTGCGCGGGTGCCCAGTCTACGACTTTCTGCCCGCCTTGCACGATCTGCCCCAGCCCATCGGCCAGCCGGGTGAGCGCGGCGCTGCTGACGGGTGCGCGCAGCGATGGCGGCTCGTAGCCTGGCTCACCCGTGGGGTAGGCAACCGTAAACACGAACTCGAGGCCACCGCTGCCGCCTTGCGCGAGGTTTAAGCCTACGCGTGCCTGGTCCTGCCCATACGAGCCTACCGGCGCGGGCGCCATCATAGCCGCAGCCTGGATCAGGTTGTCGCGTGACTGCATAAACTGCTGCGTCAGCACCATGACGCTGCCTGTCAGCGGGTCGCCGGCGGCATCGACTCCCGTGAACAGGACATCGAGCTGCCCTTCGTTCAGCGGTTGCGCGTTGATCTGCAACGACACCAGCGTGCGTTGTCCTGCGGCTTGCTCGGTCATGATGGGCTCCTTCGGTTGGTAGTTAGCACAATGCTACCGCATTTCGCCGGGGCGCTGCTTCCCTGCCGACGCACGACAAAAACCGCCGGGGGCCATCAGCGTTTCCACGCTGATGGCCCCCGGCGGCTTCACTCCCCGATTACGCTGCGCGCTGCACGCGCTGGGCGGTACGGACCGTGCGATTGTCGATGCTGAAGGCACCGGCACCGAACGCCACCACCTGCAGCAGGCCGCCAGCCATGGCGAAGTTCTTCAGCAGGTGGATGAACTGGTTCTGGTCGCCGATCGCGCCGTGGAACGCAATCGCCGTCACGACCGAGAACGCCGCCAGCACCGCCGCCACGAGACGGGTTTTGTAGCCCAGCGCCAGCAGCACGCCGCCGCCCAGTTCGACGATGACGGCGATCGCCAGCCCCAGCGTGGCGAACGGCAGGCCCATGGCCTGGATATAGCCGATGGTCGCGGCGGGCGCGGCGATCTTGCCGATGCCGCTGATGACAAAGATGGCAGCCAGCAGGATGCGGCCGATGGCAGGGATGGCGGTGGTGTTGGCGGTGTTGGTGGTCGTGTTCATGATCGTTTCCTTTTTCATCGTTTGGGTGGGCCGCCGTTTGTTTTGTCAGCGGGTATGGATGTATCTTAGGCGTCGACGATCCATCTGTGAATCCAATATAATTAGATGACAAATATCGAAAGGATAGATGGATGCTCGAAGCGCTCACCCTGGATCAGTTACGGACCTTTATCGCGGCCGCCGAAGAAGGCAGCTTTTCGGCGGCAGGGCGGCGCCTGCGGCGCGCGCAGTCCGTGGTCAGCCACACGCTGGCCAACCTGGAGCTGCAGGTGGGGCTGACGCTGTTCGACCGCAGCGCGCGCTACCCTCGCCTGACCGAGGCCGGCGCAGCACTGCTGGAAGGCGCGCGCGGCGCGGTGGCTGGCATGGACGCGTTCAAGGCGCGGGCGCGCACGCTGTCGGAAGGGCTTGAGCCGGAACTGGCGGTGGCGGTGGACGTCATGTTCCCGATCGCCACGCTGACGGCGGCCGTGCAGGCATTCCAGCAGCGTTATCCCGCCACGCCGCTGCGCCTGTTCGTCGAGGCGCTGGGCGCCGTCGTGCAGCCGCTGCTGGCCGGGCAGTGCCGCATCGCCGTCATCGGCTCGCTGCCGGACGTGCCGCAGGATTGCGTATCGGACTACCTGCTCGACGTGCCGGCTGTCGCCGTGGCCGCGCCCTGCCATCCGCTTGCGCTGCACCAGGGCGTGATCCTGCGCTCGGTCGCCGCAACGCACGTGCAGCTGGTGCTGACGGATCGCTCGCCGCTAACCACCGGCAGGGATTTCGGTGTCGTGTCGCAGGGCGTGTGGCGCCTGGCGGACCTGGGCGCCAAGCACGCCTTTCTCAAGGCGGGCCTGGGCTGGGGCACGATGCCGCTGCATATGGTGGAGAACGACCTGCGCGAAGGGACGCTGGTCAAGCTGACGCTGGAAACCAGCCCCGTGATGGGACAGGGCTTTTCCATGCATGCGATCCATCGGAAGGACATGCCGCCGGGACCGGCGGGCCGCTGGTTTGTCGAACAGCTGAAGGGCAGCCGGTAGTTCGCTGCCCCCGGAGCTCAGCGTGCGTTGCGGTACACGGCCGCATCGGCCGGCCGCGCCGAGTTATGCTCGCGGAAGATCTTCCAGCCGTCAACGCCGCAGCGCCACAGGATCGACGTGCGCGACACCAGGTACATGGGCGCGCCCTCGTTCGGTGTGACCTCGAATGCGAACTCCATTACCGAGTGGCTGTAGCGCGGCCCCGCCGCGACGACGGTCGGCTGTTCGGTGATCTTGTGATGGACACTGCGGAATCTGGGCACGAGACCGTACCAGACCTTGCCATAGTCGTCGGCCGTCGTGCGCACCTTCAGCTCGGGGTCGAAATCGTCGAACAGGCTCAGGTCCGTGCGGGTGAAATCGTAGTAGCGCCCGAGGTCCTTGCGGAAGTTGAATGGCGGGTCACCCGCATTGCGCTCCCAGCCCGTCATGAGCCAGTCGCGATGCAGTTCGGCGACACCGTTCCTGCCAATGGCGGGGCAGCTGTCTGGTACCGGGGCGGCAAGAGAGACGGAGCAGAGCAGCAGTGCGGCCAGCGAAATCGCGCGTTTATCCATGATGTATCTCCTTGTGTGGTCGTGGATGCGAGTTGGAGGAGAACCTCCGCCATGACGACAAGGATAGGACCGCGGCCGCGCCAGCCGATAGCAGGATCCTGCCGCATTCTTGCCTGAAAGTCGGCAGCAATGCGGCAGGATGCGGCGCAACTGTGCTATCGGGCGAAAGCGCTTACGGCACCAGGATGGCCGCGCCGGTCAGGCGGCGGGCCGCCATGTCCTCGTGCGCCTGCGCCGCGTCGCGCAGGGCGTAGCGCGTTGGGCGCTCGTTGCCGAAGATCCCGTCGCGCATCGCGGCAAACAGCGTCGCGCTGGCGCGTTCCAGCTCGGCGCGCTCGCCCACGTACTGGCCCGTGCTGGGCTGCACGTAGCGGATGCCGCGCGCCGCCAGCGCGGCCTTGTCCACGGCGGGGCTGCCCGACGCGTTGCCCACATGGATAAGGTGCCCGCCATCGCGCAAGGCCAGCACCGACTGGGCGAAGGTGGCTTTGCCTACCAGCTCGTACACCACGTCCACGCCGCCACCGGCTATCGCCCGTGCCTTGGCCGCCAGCTCGGGATCGTCCGAGCGCAGCACATGGGCAATGCCCCAGGAGGTCAGTTGCGCGGCCTTCTCGTCCGAGCCGGCCGTCGCAATGACGGTGGCGCCCAGCGCCGCGGCCCAGCGCGCGACCATCGAGCCGACACCGCCCGCGGCGCCATGGACCAGTACCGTTTCGCCGGGCTGCAAGCGGTGGGCGCCGAACAGCATCATCCACGCGGTCAGTCCTTTCGTGAAGGTCGCGGCGGCCGTTTCGGCGTCCATCCCGGCCGGCAGGCGAACAAGGTGCCGGGCGTCGATCAGGCGCTCGTCCGCATACGCACCGGGTGCGAAGAAGTACACCGTGCGGTCGCCCACCTGCACATGGTCGACACCCGCGCCGACCGCGACGACGACACCGGCGCCTTCCACGCCCATTGCCAGCGGCAGCGGTGCCGGGAAGGCGCCGGAGCGGAACAGCGTGTCGACGAAGTTGACGCCGATCGCTTCGTGGCGCAGGCGGACCTGGCCTGGGCCGGGCTGCCCGACGTCGGCGACGGTTTCCAGTTGCATGACCGATGGCGTGCCGGTGGCGTGGATGCGGATCTGCTGGTTCATGACGATTTCCTTTCGTTGGTTGGATGGGTCCATCTTAGATTGGTCGCAGCTGGGGATAAACGGGCAAAACTGCCCTGCACAATTCCCACGCGCGTGATAATCTGGCGTTTTCATGGACACAGCACCCGATGGACTATCTGACCGCCGTTCGCACCTTCGCCCGCGTCGTGGAAACGGGCAGCTTCGCCCGGGCTGCCGACTCGCTCCAACTGCCGCGCAATTCCGTCACGAAGCTGGTGCAGTCGCTCGAAGCCCACCTGCGCATCAAGCTGCTCAACCGCACCACGCGCCGCGTATCCGTCACCACCGACGGGCAGGCCTACTACGAACGCATGGCGCGGCTGCTGGAGGAATGGGACGAGATCGAGGACGAACTGGCGCGGGCGCGCAGCCATCCGCGCGGCCGGCTGCGGGTCGACATGGGCACCACCATCGCATCGCTGCTGCTGATTCCGACGCTGGCGCAATTCCACGCCCGCTATCCGGACGTGCAGCTCGACATCGGCGCCAGCGACCGCCCCGTGGACATGATCGGCGAACGGGTCGACTGCGTCATCCGCGCCGGGACGATCTCGGATCCATCGCTGATCGCACGCCAGCTGGGCACCCTGCCGCAGCTCACGTGCGCCACGCCGGGCTACCTGGAAACGCACGGCGTGCCGCAGCATCCCGCCGACCTGGAACACGGCCACCAGCTGGTGCGCTACCAGTATGCGGGCTCGACCCGGCAGCTGCCGATCGTGCTGACGCATGGCGGCGAAACCGTCACCGTCCGCGGCAACCACTTCGTCACCGTCAACGACAGCGGGGCGATGCTGGCCGCCACCTTGTCAGGGCTGGGCATCATGCACGGTCCCGCGTTCGTCGCCGGCCGCCATATCGACAGCGGCGCCCTGGTGCAGGTCCTGGCGCCGTGGCAGGCGCCGGGCATTCCGCTGTCCATCGTCTACCCGGCCAACCGGCACCTGAGCGCGCGCGTACGCGTGTTCGTCGACTGGATGATGGAATTGTTCCGTAACAGCCCGTATACGCTGCCACCGGGGCCTCGGCAGTCATCCATCTGAATTGCAGATGGATGACATCGAAACAGATAGGCTATTCCGATCCATCGAGGCTTCCTAAGATGGCTGTTCCGAACAACGCCGGCGTTCTGCCGGCATTCATCAAGGATCAGCCATGTACACCGATATCGCAATCCGTCCCTCCGTTTCGTCGTCCACCGCTCGCGGGATCGTCTTTCGCACCAAGGGGCGCGTCCACGGCGGCGTGACCCGTCTCGTCAGCCCCGGTGACGCGGGCGCACTGCTCAAGCCGTTCGTGTTCCTCGACCTCTTCAACCTCACCGACAGCGGCCACAAGATGGGCATGCATCCCCATTCCGGCATCGCCACCGTGACCGTCATCCTCGACGGCCAACTGGACTACCGCGAAACCACGGGCAATGGCGGCGTGCTGCCCACCGGGGGCGTCGAGTGGATGAGCGCCGGCGGCGGCGTCTGGCATGAGGGCGGACCGGTGCCCGGCGGCGCCGTGCGCGGCTTTCAGTTGTGGCTCGCGCTGCCGCCGGAAGACGAAAACGCGCCGTCACACAGCATTTATGTCGCGCCGGACGAGGTACGTGAATCCGGTCCCGCGCGCGTCATCATCGGCAGCCATGACGGTGCCCGCAGTGCGATCCAGACGCGCGCGCCGCTCACCTACCTGCACGTACGCCTGAAGGACGGTGAGCGCTGGCGCTACACGCCGCCAGCGGGTCACGACGTGGCATGGGTCGCCGTGGCGGACGGCTCCCTTGAAACGGCGGGGACGCGGCTGTCGCGCGAAGTGGCGATCTTTGCAGACGGCGCCAGCCCGCTCGACTTCGTTGCCCGTGGCGACACCCAGTTCGTGCTGGGCTCCGCGGCGCGCCACGAGTACCCGCTGGTAACGGGCCATTACTCGGTCCACACCAGTGCGGCAGCACTGGAACGGGGCGAGCGCGAAATCGCCCGCCTGGGCCGGCAGCTGCGCGCGGACGGCGTGCTGTAGGGCCGCCTTACTCGTCGCCGCCCGCGCGGTACACGCTGGGCGGCATGCCCGTCACCTGCCGGAATACCTGCGAGAAGTGGCTGGCGCTGTCGTAGCCGACCGCCAGGCCGATATCGATCACTGCGCGGTCGGTCTCGCACAGCAGGCGCCGGGCCTCCTCGACGCGCAGCCGCACGAAATAGCGCGAGGGCGCCATGCCGGTGGCCTGCTTGAAGACGCGGCTGAAGTGGAACACGCTCAGGTCCGCCATGTCGGCATACCGGGCCAGGTCGAACGGTTGATCCAGCGCCGCTCGCATGGCGCCGAGGATGCGATGCAGCTTGTACGCGGGCAGCCCGCCGCGTGCCGGCCTGCGCGCCGGTGCGGTGCTGCGGTAATGCTGCACCAGGTGAGCCGTCAGCGCCTGGCCGATCCCGCGCACGAAGCTGTCGGCCGGCTCCGGCATGCGCCGCAAGGCGCCATGCAGTGCCTGCAGCAACGCGCACAACACGTCGTCACGCTCGCCGGACACCTCGCGCAGCACGACTTGCGCCGGTTGCAGTCCCGCCACTTCACGCGCGGTACGCGCCAGCAGCGGCAGGCCGATATACAGGTGCATGACGCGAAACGGCGCGGCCGACGTGCTGCGCCAGCGCATCTCGGTCGGCAGTGGCGACGTGGTGAGATAAAAGTCGCCCGCCGTTACGGGAACCGACAGCCATTCTCCGCCCGGCGGACGTTCGTCCACGACGGCCGAGCCGCCGGCGATCCACACCAGCATCGGCTCCGGCACCGCGGGCACGAGGATCTCGTGCTGCACGGGGCTGCGCGTCGCGATCTCGACATAGATATCGTCTGCGGCGGACGTGCGGCGCTCGCCTAGCAGCTCCCCGGGAATATGGTCCTTCATGGCTTCCGCCGACGTCACATCCGTCATTCATCCTCCTTGCAATGGCCGGCACCGCAAGATGCCGACATGGCGCGCAAGCCGGCGACGGCAGCCGAGGCCCGCCTGCGCGACGATAGGGTCCTGTCTTCCACTTTGAAAGGACCGCCATGTTCAGGGAACTGCACCCCTCCAAAACCTACCGGCTGCTCGAATCGGGACCGGTCGTGCTGGTCGCGACGGGCACGCCCGAACAGCCCAATGTCATGACGATGGGCTTTCACATGGTGCTGCAACACTCGCCGGCGCTGGTCGCCTGCGTGATCGGCCCGTGGGACCACAGCTACCGCGCGCTGCGCGACAGCGGCACTTGCGTGATCGCGCTGCCCACCGTCGAACTGGCCGAGACGGTAACGAAAATCGGCAACTGCTCCGGCCGCGATATCGACAAGTTCGCGGCGTTCGGCCTGACGGCGCGGCCCGCCCGCACCGTCAGCGCGCCGCTGGTCGGCGAATGCCTTGCCAACCTGGAATGCCGCATTGCCGACATGTCGCTGGTCGAACGCTACAACCTGTTCGTCCTTGAAGTCACCCATATCCATGTGGACGCCGACAAGGCGGAACGCCGCCTGATCCACCACGCCGGCGACGGCCGCTTCATCGTCGATGGCGATACCGTCGACATGGGCGGCTACATGACGAAGTGGCGCCACCTGATGGACTGACGTCAGCCTTCGCGGTACAGGACCATGCCGGCGTGATACAGCACGCCATCGCGGAAGTCGCCATCGGCGGTAAAACCGGTATCGTCCTGGTACTCGATATGGTCGCCCTCCAGCCAGTAGCGGCCGCGGTAGGCGCTGTGGCGCTTGCCGCGCGCTTCGTCGTAGCGCCCATCCGCCCGCAACTCGTGGCGGATGAACCCATCTGCGGTCACCCACATGCCCACATACGAGTGGGCTGCCTGCGTCTTCTTCTCCGTAACCTGCGTGGTCATCGCCTGCTCCTTTCACGGTGATTGTCATCCCCTTGCGAGGTCGGGATGAGTCTACCGTTGCGGGGCGGCGGGCGATTGGCGCATCGTCCGATGCAATTGCCTGATCCTCCGGACTTCAGGCAAACGTCGGCATGCCACGGATCTTCTCGATATCGCGCTTCGGTGGCAGGCCAAACCGGCGCGCGTATTCGCGCGAAAACTGCGACGGACTCTCGTAGCCGACCCGAAAACCGGCGGTGGCCGCATCGACCGCCTGCGCCAGCATCAGCCGGCGCGCTTCCTGCAGGCGAATCTGCTTCTGGTACTGCAAGGGGCTCATCGACGTCACCGTGCGGAAGTGCTCGTGGAAGGTCGATGTGCTCATGTTGACCAGCGCCGCCATCTCTTCGATCCGCACCACGCTCGCGTAATTCGTCTTGATCCACGCAATCGCCCGGTTGATGCGCGACAGCTTGCTGTCGGCAAAGGCGATCTGGCGCAGCCGGTCCGACTGTTCCCCCATCAAGAGGCGATACAGGATCTCGCGTTCGGCCAGCGGCGTCAGGAAGCGGCGGTCGCCTTCCGGCACGTCGAGCAGCGATGCCAGGCGCACCACGGCGTCGATCAGCTCCGGCGCGGCCGTGCTGACGGCCACGCCGCTGTGCACGACGTCCGTGGCGGCGCCGGCAAGCGCTGCGTCCTGGATCACTGACGCGATCGTGGCGGGATCCAGGTCCAGACGCAGGCACAGGTACGGCGCCAGCGCCGACGCTTCCAGGATCTGTCCCGTGATCGGCACCTCCGCGCTGACGATCAGGAACTGCGGCGGCGCGTACAGATAGGCATCGTCTCCCAGCATGGTCTGCTTGCGGCCCTGCGCAACGAAGCACACCGCGGGCTGGTGGACGACGGGAATCGGCTCGGTGGGCCGGGTGGAGCGCAGCAGGTGCACGCGCGGCAGCACGGTCGCTTCGACGCCGTCGCGCGTGGCATGGCGGCTGAGAATGGCGGCTAGTTTCTCGATCATCGATGGCCTCGGCTCTGGGGCAGGGGGCCGGCGGATGGCCGGCGGCGGACACTCGTCAGCGCGATTTTATCCTGAAACGGCCCCTCGACGGCCCATGCAAGAAAGGCCGCGCAATGGCGGCCTTTGCTCGCTCGGGCGAGTGCGTTACCAGGGCTGCTCGGTCGGCATGACAAACACCTCGGCCAGGTCCACGTGCGCCGGGGCCTGCAGCGCATACACGACGGCGTCGCCGATATCCTGCGCCTTCAGGAACGTCATCTGCTCCTTCAGCCCTTCCATCTGCTCGCGGTAGCCGGCGTCGGAGACGTGTTCGAACAGTTCGCTCTCGACGGCGCCCGGCTGCAGGCAGGTCACGCGAATGCCGTACTGCTTGCCCACTTCCATGCGCAGCGTGTCCGAGAACGCCGCCACCGCGTGCTTGGTGGCGCAGTAGACGCCCAGGCCCGCGAACGTCTTGCGGCCGGCAATGGACGACGTGGTGACGATGTGACCCGACTTCTGCTCCTGCAGCAGCGGCAGCGTGGCGGCCACCGTGTTCAGGACGCCCTTGACGTTGACGTCGACCATGCGGTGCCATTCGTCGACCTTCAGGCTGGCGATATCGGAGGCCGGCATCAGGCCCGCGTTGGCGAAGACGATATCGATCCTGCCATAGCGGTCCGCCAGCGCGGCCACGCCGCGCCGCACGGCGTCCAGGTCCGTCACGTCCATCGGGATCGCCATCGCATCGCCGCCGGCGGCCCGGATCTCGTCGACCAGCGCATCGAGGCGATCCACGCGGCGCGCCGCCAGGCCCACCTTGACGCCCGCTTCGGCCAGTTTTTTTGCCGTCGCCGCGCCGATACCGCTCGACGCACCCGTGACCAATGCCACTTTGCCTTTGAGTTCCATGATGATCTCCTTTCAGTTCAGTTTGAAGGGCTTCCATCGGCGATGGAGCATGGATCACATGGTGCCGCGCGCCTCCGGAGCTGTCCTGCGGGACGTTGCGGGGGCTGTCGGGATTTTGCTGCGGCGCGCGGATTGCTACAGGGCGAAGCCGCCGATGGTCATGCCGCCGTCGACCACCAGCAGCTGGCCGTGCACATAGCTCGACGCACCAGACGACAGCCACAGCGCCGCTTCGGCGATTTCCTCCGGCGCCGCGCCGCGGCCGGCGGGGATGGCCTGTTTCGCCAGCGCCGCGAACGCCGGGTTCTGGGCGCTGTTGGCCACGACCATCGGCGTTTCCGTCCAGCCGGGGGCGATCGCGTTGATGCGCACACCGCGCGCCGCGTTTTCCATCGCCGCGACCCGCGTCAGCCCCTGCACGCCGTGCTTCGAGGCGGCGTAGGCGCTCATCCCGCCGGGCCCCGTGATGGCGGCCACCGAGGCGGTGTTGACGATCGTGCCGCCCTGCCGCAACAGCAGCGGCAGCTCATATTTCATCCCAAGGAAGACGCTGCGCAGATTGACGGCGATAACGCGGTCGAAGTCTTCCGCCGGATAATCCTGCAAGGCGTACGTGCCGCCCGTGATGCCCGCGTTATTGAACGCCGCGTCGAGCCGGCCGGCTTCGTCCCCGATCCGGACCAGCAGCGCGGCGACATCGGCTTCGCGGGCGACGTCGATGGCCGCCGTCCGCACCTTTCCGCCAGCCTCGCGTACCAGGTCCGCGGTTTCCTGCAGGCCTTGCGCATTCAGGTCTGCCGCGTACACGGCCGCCCCCCGCGCGGCGAACAGCCGTGCGGCGGCGCGGCCGATGCCCGATCCGGCACCCGTCACCAGCACCACCTTGCCGTCAAAATCCTTGTTCATGATGTTCTCCTGTGGTTGTCGATCAGCCCATCATAGGCAGCGCGGCCGGGCGGATAAACGCCGCTTCGCGGGCACCGGCATTCCCGCCGCGGCGACAATCGCGCCAGCAGGACAGCCTGCCGCCGTGCACTCGACAGGGGTGATGTCACAGTATCGCGGCCGTGCAACGAGCGGGAATTACCGGATCGTCCTGCCGGCTTGTCGGATCCTGCAATTCAGGGGAGACGAAGGGCGCGCAGTTCAGCGGTGATTCGAGCGGTAGTTCCACCGCCTGCGGGCTGCGGGGCCGTCAGGATGCGACAGCCCGTGCCCGTCGTACGGGATTATCACCTCCCTGGGAATACTGGGTTGCGCTGAGCCGGCTTTATCCACGAAAGCGATCACCCTACACTGGCTTCATCAACGCGGCGCTCATGCTGCGCAAAGCCCGGCACCAGGTGCCTCCACTTTTCCAGGAAAATTCAAATGACCACCACCACGCAAACCGTAGGGATCATCGGCGCCGGCGCAATCGGCCAGGCGATGGCTTCGCAACTCGTCAAGGCCGGCATCGACGTCATCCTCAGCAACAGCCGCGGCCCCGCATCCCTGTCCGCGGTGGTTGACGCACTTGGCCCCCGTGCCCGTGCCGGCACCCGCGATGAAGCGGCAGCGGCCGACATCGTCTTCGTCAGCGTCAACTGGTCCCGCCTGGAGGACGCGCTGGCCGGCATCGACTGGAACGGCCGCATCCTGATCGATGCCAACAACCCCGTTCTGCTGCCCGGCTACCGGCTGGCGGAACTGGGCGGACGCAATTCCAGCCAGGTGCTGGCCGATCTCGTCCCTGGCGCCCGTGTGGTGAAAGCGTTTAACACGCTGCTGGCAAACGTGCTGGCGAGCGACCCGCGCCAGGACGGCGGCCGACGCGTGGTGTTCGTCTCCGGTGACGACCGCGACGCCAAGGACACGGTCGTCGGCCTGATCGACCGCCTTGGTTTTGCCAGCATCGATCTCGGCTCGCTGGCCGTCGGCGGCACGCTGCAGCAATTCCCTGGCGGCCCGCTGCCGGCCCAGAACCTCGTTAAAGTCGGCTGAACCGGCATACAAGGAGAACGACAGGCCCCATCCTGGCGTCGGCACGGCGGCGAAAGCCGTCGTGCCGACGCAATACCGAAGAAGTGCAGGGCCGCGGCGATTTCGCGTGCGCAGTAGGCGCAGGATCGCGCAAGCCGAACGTTGTGTTACGGGCGCCCTGGCGCCCGCACGGATGCGCAAGGTACGATTGCAGTACTACCTCGAAAGAGTGACGCTGCACGCATACGGCCGGGATCGCCATCACGCGCTGCCGGCTGGACAATGGTTGCCTGAAACCGTTTCTGCACCTGTCCCTGATGAACGACTTCGCTGCCATCGACGTACTGTGCCGGCCCAGCGCCGGCGAGCCTGCGGAACGCTCGTTCCAGTTCGGCCCGCACCTCGCTCTTGCACTGGCAACCTGCTCCGGGCGGCCGTCCGGCATTCTGGTTCCTGCGCAACAGGAGCCGTTGCTGCTGTGGATTGCCAGCGGCAGCGCCGTCGCCACGATCGGCGCTGCCGACGGCGCGCGGCGCAGTATGGTGTTGCGACAGGGCGATATTCTCCTCAACCCGGCACCCCAGCCGGTTCAGTTGAGTGCGCTTTCCGACGACGGCGGCCCACCGCTCAAGACGCTGCGCATGCACATCGGCTTGCCGATGCTGAGCTGCGCGGTACAGCAGATCCACCGCAAACCGTTGACAGGCTTTGTGCTCCGCGACGCGGCGGGCCGGCCTGACGACACCGTGAACAACCTGCTTGACCTGCTGCACACCGTGCTGAAGCGACCGGCGAGGCCCTGCGTGTATTTCTTGGAAGGCGTCGCCCAAGCGCTTGTCGCGCACCTGGTGCGCCGCTATGCCGGCAGCGGCCCCGAACCAGCAGTACTGCAGGGTTTGCCGCCTCATAAGCTGGCGCGCAGCCTGCGTGCGATGCGCGAAGCTCTGGACGAACCGTTCAACCTGAAACACCTGGCGACCCAGGCCGGCCTGAGCATCTACCACTTCAGCCGCTGCTTCAAACTGGCGACGGGACTGTCACCGTCGCGCTACTTCATGCAACTGCGTATCGAAGAGGCAAAGCGGCTGTTGTGCGAAACGGCCGAACCTGTGGTGAATGTCGCCCTGGCACTCGGCTATCGTAGCCCCAGCCACTTTGCGCAAGTGTTCCGGGAACAGACCGGTGTCTCGCCCAGTGTGTATCGCACCGGCGCGGCGGTGCGCTCGTACTGGACAACCATGCATGGGGTGCGCGGGTTCAATCCGAGTGACGGTGCAGTTCGATAATGCCGCGTTCGATCGCCAGCGTCACCGCATGCGTGCGATCGTTGGCCTGCAGCTTCGCAAATACGCTCTTGAGGTGTGCTTTCACGGTGTCTTCCGAGATCGCCAGCTGGGCGCCGATGAGACGGTTGCTCTTGCCCCTTGAGACCAGCTCCAGCACCTGCACTTCGCGCTCGGACAAGGCATTCGACGTCAGGTTGCTTGCGATCGCCACTGCAACCGATGGCGTGATGCGCCGCTTGCCCGCGTGCACGGCGCGTATGGCGTCAACGAGCTCGTCGCCTGCCGTGCTTTTCAGCATGAAGGCCGCTGCGCCCGCGTTCAACGCCTTGCTGGCGTGCACGTCGCCCTCGAAGGTCGTCAGTACGATCACACGCGCATTGGGTGCCTCGCTACGGAGCACGGCGGTGGCCTCGACACCGCCCATCGCCGGCATTTGCAGGTCCATCACGACCACGTCGGGCTGCAGGTCACGACAGGCGGCGATGGCCTCCCGTCCTGTCGCCGCCTGCCCGGCGACGAACATGTCGGCAGCGTCCTCGACCAGGCCGGCCACGCCCTGCCGGAACAGCGGATGATCGTCCACGATCAGTACGGATATCGGTTTCATGGTTCTTCTCCTGACATGACTTCGGAGGTCCGGCACCCTGGCTCTGCGGCACTTCACACGGCCGGGTCGGCTGGCAGCGGCGCCTGCGCATCCGTGGCAGCGAGCGGAACGTCGGACTGTCCAGCCGGGGCATGTCGGGAAGCAGCGCCATCATGCACATAGGCGAGATGTGCCGGCAGCAGTATATGCCACGCGCAGCCCTTGCCGGGTTCGCTCTGCAGATCGAGTGTGGCGCCAGTCTGCTGCGCCCGCTCGGCCATTCCGCGAATGCCCCAATGGCCGGCCCGGCCTTCCCGGTAGGCAGCGTCGATGCCGCAACCATCGTCGCGCACGGCCAGCACGAACTGCCGCGTCCCATAAGACAGCTGCACGCCGATGGCGGTTGCATCGGCGTGCACAAAGGCGTTCCGCAGGGCTTCGCGTCCGATCGCCAGGAGTTCATGATAAACAGCCGGGCGCAGCCTGCGGGCAGCGCCGCTGGTGACCAACGTGAAACGCGGTGGATACTGTTCGGCGAGCTGTTCGCCCAGTTCTCGCAGGGCTGTGGCGAGGTCGCCGGCGACTTCGCCGCGCAGGCCGCCGACCTTGTCGCGCCCCTCGACCAGCACGGTATTGGCCATGGCCAGCGCCTTGTCCATCATCGGCCGCGTTGCCGCATCTTCCGGTGTGCGGTTCGCCACGCGCTTGAACGCGAGGATCAGGGCCTGTACCGATTGCAGCAGCGTGTCGTGCAGGTCGCGCGCGATACGCTCGCGTTCCGCCACACGCGCCTCGATCGCCAGTGTTTGCCGCCGCAGCGCGATGCGCAGGCGCAGGCGGTGCGCCGCCCATGCCGCCAGGGCCGCCAGGAAGCCGCACAGCAGCTTGAACCACACGGTCTGGAACACTGTCGGCGGCACCTCGAAACCGATCCTGGCGCCGGTCTCGTTCCATACCCCGTCCTCGTTCGCGGCTACGACGTGGAACGCGTATTTACCGGGCGGCAGCTGCGTGTAGAACGCGGTGCGACGTGTCCCGGCATCCTGCCAGACATGATCCACGCCCTCCAGGATGTAGCGGAAACGAACCCGCTGGGGCAATGCCAGGCTGAGGGCGGTGTAGTCGATCCGTACGCTGTCGGGAGCCGCCGGCAAGCGTACGCCCGACGTTGGCGCGAACCGCTTGCCGTCGGCGGCAATGCCTGTCACATGCACCGGCGGCGCCATGTGGTTGGTCGCGAGCCGCGCCGGGTCGAAGCGGAACACGCCGCTGCCGGTGGAAGCGATCAATTCGCCGGTCGACGTCCGCACCAGCGAAGGTAACGGTAACAGCGGTGGCGCGGAGCCTTTCAGTCCGTCGTTTTCATCGAAATGGCGGTAGCGGGGCCGGTAGCCCCGGTCGGCGCCCATCCGGGCCAGCTCGCTGCCTCCAATGGCGAACAGTCCCCGCGCCGTGTGGACCCACAGGTCGCCAGCGGGCGTGAGCACGATACCGGTCGCGCCTGGGAACTGTTCGCCATCATCGCCATGGATACGGTGCACCCGCGCACCGTCGAAATACGCCAGTCCGCTCTCGCCGCCCAGGTAGGCGCCGCGGCCATGAGGGACGATTTGCAGCACGCTGCCGATATTCACACCGTCGCCAGGGCCATACCGTTCCAGCTTGCCGTCGCGCAGAATGGCCAAGGTATTGGCAACCGCACCGAACCAGACTTGACTGTTGGAACTGGCAACGAAGGTCGTGAAGCCCAGACCTGCAAGGCCGGCGACACCCCCGTATTCGGCCCAGGCGCCCGCATGCCAACGCCACAGACCCGCGCGACCGAATGACACCCATAAACCGTCCTGCTCGTCCATCGCCAGGGCAAAAATGCTGAGAAAGGGTATCTTTTTCAGTGGTGCCGGCACACCAATGCGCGTCCGGATCGCACCTTCTATACGCCACAGCCCATCGCGGGCGCCCGCCCAGAGGACGCCGTGCGGGTCGTGATGGAGCGATGTGATCAGGGAGTTTTCCTTTGCCGGTGGCGCGAACGGCCGGGGCAGGCTGCCACCCTTGGTGAAATACAGGTGATCGACCCAGAAGTCGCCGTGCGCGCCCGTGGCAAGGGGGCGCCCTTCCGAGTAATACGGCGGTAGCGCTACCTCCGTCGCGCGCGGAACCCGGAACTGGTCCAGCCCACCCGTTGTCGCAGCCCATACATTGCCCTCGCGATCCTCGAAGGCGGCGTTACCGTGCTGTCCGCTCAGGCCATGCTGGTGCGTAAAGGTTTCGAGCTTTGGTGTGCCGGCATCCGCTTGCAGTCGGCCAATTCCGCCATATTCCGGCAGCCAGATATTTCCGCGCCGGTCGAAGGTGAATCGCATGAGCTCGACGTTCGACAGCAGGCGTTCCGCCCGGACGTCGCCAAGCTGCGGTGTTATCCGCCGGATGCGCCTTGTCATCATGTCCGATGCCCAGACCGTGCCATCGGGGGCCTGCTGCAGCGATCCCCAGCCCTGCTGGTCCGATACGCGCCTGGCCTGCGGCGCACCTGGCTCAAGCGCGAAAATACCGCCCGGCGCCAGCAGCCACAGGGTCCCGCTGCGGTCTGCCAGCAGGCTCACGAGCCCACCGCGCGGCAAGCCCAGTTGTCGGCCCGCCTCGCTCCAGGTGCGACCATCGCCGTTCAACCGGTGCAGCCCGGTGCCCGTGGCGATCCAGGTGTGGCCTTGCTTGTCGCGAGCGACATCCATGATGACCCCACCGGGCAACCCCTCCCGTTCGGTAAAGGCCTGAAGCGTCTTTCCCCGCAGGAAGTAAAGCTTGCCGAAACGTGGCGCTATCCAGAGTGTACCGTTGCTCAGCGTACCAATGCGCTGGATGGCGCCAGGGAGGTCGACGCCAGCGGGTGGCCGGTAGCGGGAAAACGTGACACCGTCAAAGCGGAACAATCCAATCGAACTGGCAAGCCAGAGCCAGCCATCGGGCGTCTGTGCGATTGCGTAGATATTCGGTGGCGCGCCATCCTTGACCAGCCAGCGGGAATGTACGAGTGGGATCACCGTACGCGGCTGGACGGCCGGCTCAGCCACCGGGGCGGCACGCAGCAATCCGGCGGACATGAAGGGCACACAGAGGATGAGGAAGCGACAGGCATTACGCAACGACACTTGACACCTATTGATAACGCATAAGTGTCCATGATACAAAACTTCGCACCGGTCCTCCCGGAAGGGGGACCGACGATGCCGCTACAGCCGGAACAGGCCGATCGTCATGCACCGTTGGCACCGTCGACTACCCATGCCAGCAGATCGACGCTGGTGCCGGTAACCGGGGGACCGCGCCGGCGATTTTCTCTCTGGCCAAGCCTCCATCTTCTGCGCGCCCCAGTGCTGCGGCACTGTTGATTGCAGCCAGCAGGCGAGGCCTGCCGACAACATCGTGCCACGGTCGGGGTAACGAATGGCGCTCGGTCAGCCCGGCGTGAACAGCTTTGCGGCGGTTTTCGCTACCAGGCTGCCTTGGTGCCGCGCCCCCGCCAGGTCGATCTCGCTCGGCTGGCGCTGCCCCTGGCCGCCGGCGATCGTGGATGCGCCGTAGGGACTGCCGCCCACGATTTCATCCACCGTCATCTGCCCCTGGTGGCTGTATGGCAGACCGACGATTGTCATGCCGAAATGCAGAAGATTCGTAATGATCGAAAACAGGGTCTGCTCCTGGCCGCCATGCTGGGTCGCGGTCGACGTAAATGCCGCGCCGACCTTGCCGTTCAGCGCACCGCGCGCCCACAGGCCGCCCGTCTGGTCGAGGAACGCCGCCATTTGCGACGGCATGCGGCCATAGCGGGTGGGGGCGCCGATCACAATGGCGTCGTAGTGTTCCAGCTCCGCTACCTTGGCGACAGGCGCCTGCTGGTCCAGCTTGAAGTGGGCGGACACGGCGATCTCATTGGGCACCGTTTCGGGTACGCGGCGAATGTCGACGTTCGCCCCTTCCGCGCGGGCGCCTTCCGCGACGGCTTGCGCCATCTGTTCGATATGGCCATACGACGAGTAATACAGGACGAGGACTTTCGGCATTGCGATCTCCAGACGAGGAATATTAAAAAGCGACCGGCGGCCTTCAGGGCGCCGAGTCATATGCAGTATTTACCCGGTAGCGCTTCGCTGGGAATGCCCAATTGCGGCTATGCATTGCCGGATCGTGCAATTCGGTCAGGCCCAGGGATCGAATGGCCCCTCAAAAGAGGGGCGACGCACAGGAAACCGCAAGCGTTCGACAGCGCCAGCAATATGCCGACATGGCCGGCACCGTTCCCGGGCAACACTGGCTGAAACCACCGGGAGAAACCATGCATGCGAACCTTGACCGCCAGGCCGCCGAGTTGCTCGAATCGCTCTCTCCGGCAGGAGGCATGGCCGAATGCGCGATGGAAGGGATCCGCTTCCTGCGCGGCGTCGACCTGGCAGATTTTCCGGCGCGCGGCCCCGTCATGATTATCGGCCGGCTGCACGCGACCGAGGCGGCATACGCCCCGCTGCGATGCCTGGTGCTGCCCTCCGCTCTCAGCGTGGTTCCGCCAGGCTGCGCGGTGGTGTCGGCGATCCAGATCGATATCGACCTGAAGGTAGCTGCAGAACTGCTGGTGCTGGCCGGTGCCGATTTGCCGGTGCCTGCGGCGCATCATTGCGACCAGCTTCCAGTCTGTCTCGGCGCGGAGCAGTGCGAAACATTGCTTCGCCTGCTGGCGGCGCTGCGGATCCCGGTCGACGCGAAGGTGCTCGGTCCCGGCTTGGTTCGCGAACTGCTGTACCGCGTACTGGTCGGGCCGCAGGGCGGGGCCGTGCATGTCGCGCTTGCGCAGCATCGACATGTATGCCGTATCGGCAAGGCGCTGCGAAAGATTCATGCCCATTACGACATGCCCGTCAACGTGCCCATGCTGGCTGGCGAAGCGGGGATGAGCATCACTGCGTTTCATAGCCATTTCAAGGCACTCACGATGACTACGCCGATGCAGTACCTGAAATCGACGCGGCTGCGACACGCCAAGCTGATGATGGCCCGCGATGGTGTCAGCGCGGCTTACGCGTCGCGTATGGTCGGCTACGAGAGTTGCTCACAGTTCAGCCGCGAATTCAAACGGTTCTTTGGTCGCAGCCCGGGCCGTGAAGCGTTGGCGCTGAAGGCAATGCTGACGCCGGTTCGACAACAGCCTTCGCCCATTATCCTCGAATCGGGAACAGTGTAGCTTCAAAGCGCGGATTTATCACCGATTCCGATGCGCCTACACTGACCTCGTCAGCGCAACAATGCGCTTCAACGACTGCAGGCCTCATCGCCGCGTCTTCACCCAGGGAGCATCACATGAACACCAACACCGATATCGGCACCATCGCCAAGGCGGTCGTCCGCCGCAATACCGAGCAAGTCCAGGGCGGCGGGAACTTCGCGCTGTTCGACGAACTGTTCGCCGACGACTTCATCGACCACACCCCGCAACCGGGCGGCACGCCGGACAAGGCCGGCGCCCGCGCGCTGTACGGCGCCCTGCGCACCGCGTTCCCCGACTTCCACGCCGTGATCCACTGGCAGGCCGTCGAAGGCGACCGGGTGACGACATACAAGACCTATCACGGCACGCACGAAGGTGCTGTCTTCGGCCTGGCCCCAACGGGCCGCAAGATCAGCTTCGACACGGTGGACGTGATGCGCGTGCGCGACGGCCGCATCGTCGAGCACTGGGGCGTGGCGCACCTGTACTCGCTGTTGCAACAACTGGGCGCCCTGCCCGCACTGCTTCCCGCAGCCTGAATCCCGCCAAGGAAAACACCATGAGCAATCTGTTGAAAGACAAAGTCGTCATCGTTACCGGCGCCGCCAGCGGCATCGGCCGCGCCATCGCCATCTCGGCTGCACAGCACGGCGCGAAAGCAGTCCTGGTTTCCGATATCGCCGAGCTTCCTCGCGAAGGCGGCACGCCCACCACCCATGAAATCGAGGCGCTCGGCGTCGCGACGCGCTTCGTGCGGGCCGACGTCAGCCGGAAAGCGGACGTCGACGCCCTCATCGACGCTGCCGCGCCATTCGGCGGCGTGGACGTCATGGTCGCCAACGCCGGCATCACGGCCCGCGACGACGGTGCCGACGTCAGCGAAGAAAGCTACCGCCGCCTGATGGCGGTCAATCTGGACGGCACGCTGTTCTCGGCCCAGGCGGCGGCGCGCCAGATGAAGGCCAACGGTAAAGAAGGCAGCATCGTGCTGATGGCCAGCATGGGCGGCATCGTCGGCGCCGGCATGACGGTCGCCTACTCGACCAGCAAGGGCGGCGTCGTCCTGATGGCCAAAGCGCTGGCCGATGCGCTGGGCCCGGACGGCATCCGCGTCAACGCGGTAGCGCCAGGCACGATCGACACCCACCTGCTGCGCACCGCCGCCGGCATCGCCGATGCCGCCGAAGGCTTCCGCCAGCGCACCCCGCTGCGCCGGCTCGGCAAGCCTTCCGAGATCGGGGATGCGGTGGTTTGGCTGGGATCGGATATGTCCAGTTATGTGACGGGGATTGCACTACTCGTCGATGGTGGCTTGCTTGCCGTAATTTGATTGGATACGCCGACCTCGGGACAATTGCGCCGTGCCGGTTTCTGCACTGCAGTTCTCCCGAGGAAGGATCCAGGTCCATTGCCCGGCCTTGATCGACACCCTGCCTGACTCAACAATATACAAAGGTTAAAATGGACGAGCACATTACACTCCCCTTCCCTGCACCACAATGCCGACTTGACCGAAGAACCCCGATAGCATCGGTTGCGCTGCCCGGCGCAATTGCACTAATGGTAGTCTCCGCGGCCTCGGCACATGGCACGGCCGAGGCGGCGAAACAGCACGCCGCAGCCATCGAAAATGGCAACGCAATCGTCGTCGTGAAGGAGTTTCTCGAGAATACCGCCCCCGATAAGGTCGAGGCCGCCGCCCGCCGGCTGGTCGCGGAAGATGCCGTCTATATCTCGCTCAATTTCGATAATCCTGAACTAAAGGAGATCGAGCCATGGACGGGAACTGCCAGAGGTCCGCAGGCTTTCAGCAGCACCTTTGCCCGCGTAGCAAAATACTGGACAATCGAAGACTTTACGGTGACGGATATGTTCGGGTCAGGCGAGCATGTTGCCGCGTTCGGATCGTTCACTTATCGCTCCGTCGCCGTCGGTACGTCGTTCCGTTCCCCATTTTCAATTCATGCAAAGGTAAAGGACGGCAAAATCACGTACTTCCAGTTCATGGAAGACACCTACGCTTCGGCATCTTCGTTCCGGCAGAGCGGCAGCTGGACCGTGAAAACAGATCCGGCTGCGCCTGCCTATGAAGTTGGCAAAGCAAAACGGTAGCGCAGGCGCAGAAGGCATCGCTCCGGCATTGAGCATTTTCATTCGCCATTTGCAGATCACCACGTATTGAACGGTAAAGGAGCAGCATCCCGGCGATTTCGCGAGGGCAGATAATCATGCAGCCGTAACGGGAGCCGGGAGGCCTCATTCGGCGCAATGCTT
The DNA here is from genome assembly GCF_004421005.1 of Pseudoduganella plicata. NCBI lineage: Bacteria > Pseudomonadati > Pseudomonadota > Betaproteobacteria > Burkholderiales > Oxalobacteraceae > Pseudoduganella > Pseudoduganella plicata. The sequence goes on along the minus strand of NZ_CP038026.1, from coordinate 3,942,338 downwards.
CGTTTCGCGCCACCGCGCAGCGATTGCCAACGTATCCTGCGCTTTTTCCATTCCTGGCAATAGCAGGTCCCCAGACCGACGTGTACTCTGCAGGCAGCAAAACGCCGACAGTGGTCGCAAATCGTAGAGGGACGGCATGCCCCAGCAACGTCAGAATCCATATCGCCAGCCTTCGTTCGGATCTTCAGCTGGGCAAGCTGGCGTATGGCCAAACTGTCTATGGAAAGGAATTGAAATGAACACTGTTATCGCTAACGAGGTCCAGGGAAAATCCGTGATCGTCACCGGCGCGGCCAGCGGCATCGGCCGCGCCATCGCCGAACTCTTCCATGCTCGTGGTGCAAAGGTCATTGCCGAGGATATCGACCCGGCGGTGCACGAACTGGCACGCGAAGGACTTATTCCTGTCGTGGCCGATATCACGATGGACGACGCTGCGGAGCAGGTGGTTGCCCTTGCGCTGGAGCGCTTTGGAAAACTCGACGTCCTGGTAAATAACGCCGGTCGCATCGTCTACAAGAATATCGTTGATATGACTCGGCAGGATTGGAACTGGCAAATGGAGACAAATGTTACCGGAGCATTCTTGCATTCACGCGAAGCGATGAAGGCGATGATGAAACAGAACTCGGGAGCCATCGTCAATATCGCATCCTATGCGTCCTATTTTGCTTTCGAAGGTATTGCAGCGTACACAGCATCCAAAGGCGCATTGGCTCAACTTACTCGCACTCAGGCACTCGAAGCGATCCCTCATGGCATCCGGGTGAATGCAGTCGGGGTAGGCGATGTCGTGACCAATTTGCTGAATCATTTCCGCAAAGATGGCCGCGAATTCCTCGCCGAGCATGGTAAGGCTGCGCCCATCGGACGGGCGGCAGCACCGGAAGAAATTGCCGAGATCGTTGCGTTCCTGGCATCCGACCGTGCAAGCTTCATCGTTGGCTCGATCGTGATGGCTGATGGTGGGATGAGCGTGCAGATCGGCTGAACAAGCAGGGGGGCGCGGCGCTCCTCTTCCCTGCGTACAGCGATGGCCGCACAACACCCCGCTATCGGCACTTGTTGTCAATTCGAGCAACGGGCTGCCCGATCATCCTGCCTGTCATCGAACGCTGCAAACGAAAAAACGCCATGCAAGTCTGGGACCTGCATGGCGTCGCTTACGAAACCTACTGACCAGGATCAGAACGGAATATCGTCATCCATATCCGAGAAGTTCGGCGCCGGCTTCGGTGCCGGGCGTGGTGCCGGGGCCGACTGCTGCGGACGTGGCGCCGGACGGCTAGGAGGTGCGTCGTAGCCGCCACCGCCCATGCCCATCTCGTCGCCGCCACCCATGCCCATGCCGCCTTCGCCGCCCATGCCCTGGCGGCCGCCCAGCATCTGCATTTCCTGCGCGATAATGTCGGTTGCGTACTTCTCAACGCCGTCCTTGTCGGTGTACTTGCGCGTCTGCAGGCGGCCTTCGACGTAGACGGACGAGCCCTTCTTGAGGTACTGGCCGACGATCTCGGCCAGGCGGCCGAAGAACGAGATGCGGTGCCATTCCGTCACTTCCTTCTGCTCGCCCGTGTTCTTGTCCTTGCTGCGGAACGACGTGGCAACGGCAATATTGGCGATGGCATCGCCGCTCGGCATGTAGCGGATCTCCGGGTCGCGGCCCAGGTTGCCGACGATGATGACTTTATTGACAGATGCCATGTGAAACTCCTGCGTGAAATTTTGCTAAAGAACGATTATATGACAGGGCGACAGGGGCTTGATGTGCGCCGGAGCGCTTTTTTTCCGCAAGCCGACCGGGTGCCCGAGCAAGCACTTGTGAATACTGGTATTATATACAGTGTTCGGTTGCGTTTGGGCTGATCCGCATCAAAGATGGCTGGCATGCGACAAGGCTCTTGAATTTCCGGTGTTCGGCAGCAACTGGGGTGGACATCGCCGCTGCGCTCAGCCTGCACCCAGCTGTATTGCATCATTGCCGGCGCAGCGAGCATCCCCTGCCGGAACACCGGATTCACGTTTCAAGCGTCCCCACAGCAGCATTTTCCGAACGTCGTTATAGTTGCGGGTTGACCGGATTTGCAGCAGCAATGCAGATTCATCCGTTCTGGCCCACCGTCGTCATGGACCATCAAGGCACACTCAAGGCACACATACATGGAAGAAATCCGCATCCGCGGCGCCCGTACGCACAATCTGAAGAACATCAACCTCGATCTGCCCCGTAACAAGCTGATCGTCATCACCGGCCTGTCCGGCTCGGGCAAGTCGTCGCTCGCGTTCGACACGCTGTATGCCGAAGGCCAGCGCCGCTATGTCGAGTCGCTGTCAGCCTATGCGCGCCAGTTCCTGCAGCTGATGGAGAAGCCGGACGTCGACCTGATCGAAGGCCTGTCGCCCGCTATCTCGATCGAGCAGAAGGCCACGTCGCACAATCCCCGTTCGACCGTCGGTACGGTCACGGAGATCCACGACTACCTGCGTCTGCTGTATGCCCGCGTGGGCACGCCGTACTGCATCAACCACCCCGACCACGCGCTGTCGGCGCAATCGGTGTCGCAGATGGTCGATGCCGTGCTGGCCATGCCGGAAGGGACGAAGCTGATGATCATGGCGCCGGTCGTGGCCAACCGCAAGGGCGAGCACGTCGACCTGTTTGAAGCCATGCAGGCGCAGGGCTTCGTGCGCTTCCGCGTCCAGAGCGGCACGCATGACGCGAAGATCTATGAAGTCGAAGACCTGCCGAAGCTGAAGAAGACGGAGAAGCACACCATCGACGTCGTCATCGACCGCATCAAGGTCAATGCGGAACTGAAGCAGCGCCTGGCCGAGAGCTTCGAGACCGCGCTGCGCCTGGCCGAAGGCCGCGCGGTGGCGTATGAAATGGATACCGGCGTGGAGCACGTGTTCTCGAACAAGTTCGCTTGTACCTCCTGCGGCTACTCGCTGCAGGAACTCGAGCCGCGCCTGTTCTCTTTCAATAACCCGATGGGCGCGTGCCCCGAATGCGATGGCCTGGGCCATATCGAGTTCTTCGATCCGAAGCGGATCGTCGCGTTCCCGAACCTGTCGCTGGCGTCCGGCGCCGTGAAGGGCTGGGATCGCCGCAACCAGTTTTATTATCAGATGCTGTCCAGCCTCGCGGACCATTACGAGTTCGACCTGGATATGCCGTTTGAAAAGCTGCCGGCCGCGGCGCAGAACGTCGTGCTGCATGGCTCGGGCAAGAATACCGTGCCGTTTACGTACGTGAACGAGCGTGGCCGCACGATCGTCAAGGAGCACACGTTCGAAGGCGTCGTCAACAACCTGTCGCGGCGCTACCGCGAGACGGATTCGATGGCGGTCAAGGAAGAGCTGGCAAAATTCATCAACGAGAAGAAGTGCCCGACGTGTACCGGCGCGCGCCTGCGCGTGGAAGCGCGTCATGTAAAAGTCGGCACCGGCAAGCAGGAGAAGGCGATCTACGAGATCGCCGAGAAGCCGCTGCGCGAAACGCTGTCGTTCTTCGAGCAGCTGAAACTGAAGGGCGCCAAGCGCGACATCGCCGACCGTATCGTCAAGGAGATCGTGTCGCGGCTGACGTTCCTGAATAACGTGGGCCTCGATTACCTGTCGCTGGACCGCTCGGCCGACACGCTGTCCGGCGGCGAAGCGCAGCGTATTCGCCTGGCCTCGCAGATCGGTTCCGGCCTGACGGGCGTGATGTACGTGCTGGACGAGCCGTCGATCGGCCTGCACCAGCGCGACAACGACCGCCTGATTGAAACGCTGAAGCACCTGCGCGACATCGGCAACAGCGTGCTGGTGGTGGAGCACGACGAGGACGCGATCCGCACGGCCGACTACATCGTCGACATGGGCAAAGGCGCGGGCGTGCATGGCGGCGACGTCATCGCGGCCGGCTCGCTGAAGGAGATCCTGAAGAACAAGGAATCGCTGACGGCCCAGTACCTGAACGGCTCGCTGAAGATCGAGGTGCCGAAGAAGCGCCACGCGGCCGATCCGAACCGCCAGCTCGTCATCACGGGCGCGACCGGCAACAACCTGAAGAACCAGACCTTGACGGTGCCCGTCGGCCTGCTGACGTGCGTGACGGGCGTCTCCGGTTCCGGCAAATCGACGCTCGTGAACGACACGCTGTACCCGGCCCTGTCCCGCCACCTGTACGGTTCGCAGATGGAACCGGCGCCGCACGACTCGATCAGCGGCCTGGAACACTTCGACAAGGTGATCGCCGTCGACCAGGCGCCGATCGGCCGTACGCCGCGCTCGAACCCGGCGACGTACACGGGCGTGTTCACGCCGATCCGCGACCTGTTCTCGACGGTGCCGACGGCAAAAGAGCGCGGTTACAGCGCCGGGCGGTTCTCGTTCAACGTGAAGGGCGGCCGCTGCGAAGCGTGCCAGGGCGATGGCGTGCTGAAGGTCGAGATGCACTTCCTGCCGGACGTGTACGTGCCGTGCGACGTCTGCCACGGCAAGCGCTACAACCGCGAAACGCTGGAAGTGCACTACAAGGGCAAGAGCATCACCGATGTGCTGAACATGACGGTCGAGGATGCGCACGAATTCTTCAAGCCCGTGCCGACGATCGCGCGCAAGCTGCACACCTTGCTGGACGTGGGCCTCGGCTACATCAAGCTGGGGCAGAGCGCGACGACCTTGTCCGGCGGCGAGGCGCAGCGCGTCAAGCTGTCGCTGGAGCTGTCCAAGCGCGACACGGGCCGCACGCTGTATATCCTGGATGAGCCGACCACCGGCCTGCACTTCCACGATATCGACCTGCTGCTGAAAGTGATCCACCGCCTGCGCGACCAGGGCAATACGCTCGTCATCATCGAGCACAATCTGGACGTCATCAAGACGGCGGACTGGCTTGTCGACCTGGGTCCGGAAGGCGGCGCCGGCGGCGGCAAGATCATCGCCACCGGGACGCCGGAAGAAGTGGCGGCCAATCCGGACAGCGTCACCGGCAAGTACCTGGTGCCGCTGCTGGCCGCGCCGGCGACGAAGAAGAAGTAATCCCCGCGATCAGGCGGCGGCCTGCGTGGCCGCCGCCTTTTCGAGCCAGCGCTCCAGCTGGTCGAACCGGTCGAAGCCCCAGAACGGTTCATCATCCACGATCATGAACGGCACCCCGAACACGCCGCGCGCGATCGCCTCCTCCCCTGCCGTTTTCAACGCCTCCTTGATGGCCGTGCCCTGCAGCGCTATGCGCAGACGCGCGCCATCGACGCCCTGCTCCTGCGCGAGCCGCACGACTTCTTCGTCCTGTGCCAGATCCACGCCTTCGACGAAGTAGGCGCTGAAACACCGTTTGGCAAACGTGGCGGTCTGCGCCGCGCCATAGGCATCCTCGATCCACAGCATGGCGCGCGGTGCCGCCAGCAGCAGTTGCGGGAAGTTGACCGGCTTGCGATAAGGGATGCCATGCAGCTGCGCCGTGCGCGCCACGTCGTGGATGACGTACGGGCCGCGCAACGGCACCATCGGTGCCGGTGTCGTGCCGCTGGCCTTGAACAGCGCCAGCAGCGAGACGGGGCGCCAGCGCACGGTGCGGCCATGGCGTGCGGCCAGCGCTTCGATGCCGGTCGCGGCAAAGTAGGCGTATGGCGAGCAAGGGTCGAAGTAGAAATCGATCGGGCTGTTTTGGTGGTCCATGATGGTCTCCTCTCAGGTTAAAAGCCGAAATCCTCGTTCCGGTCGGGTATGGCGCGCAGCACGTCCGCCACGCTGAAGTGAAGCAGCAGATAAATCACGGGTATTGCCAGCAGCAGATACATGTCAGCCTCCATTTCGCACGACTGTGCGAAATCATTGCGAAGAAAAGCGCCGGCTGGCCGGCGCGCCACGTTATTCCAGGTCGTTGAAACTCTTGTACGTCGAAATCAGGCGGGCGAACGCCCGCTGCATGCGCTTCGGTGCCGCCATCTCGCGCAGGAAGCGCACGTCGTGCATCACGCCGATGATCAGGCTGTAGATCTCGAACACCAGCTGTTCGGGATCCGTATCGGGCCGCAGGTGCCCTGCCTCCATCGCCTGCAGCACCGTCCTGCGCATCGATGCGCGCCAGCGCGCCACGCCCTCTTCGACGCGGTCGCGCAGCGGGCCTTCCAGATCGTCGAACTCGAACGCACCCGCCGTGTACAGGCAGGCGTTGCGCGTGCCTTCGTCCGTCACCTTCTTCAGCCACAGCGCCACCTGCTGCTGCAGGCGCGGCAGGCCGACGGGATGCTGCAGCGATGGCAGGAAGACTTCCTGTGCGAAGCGGCGGTCGTACTCGTCCAGCACGGCACCCTGCAGGCTTTCCAGTGACCCCACGCGGGAGAACACGCCGCTCTTGCTGATGCCTGTGCGCTTGGCCAGCTCGCCCAGCGACAGTTTGCCGATGCCTTCCGCTGCCGCCATGTCCATGGCGGCGTCAATGATCAGGGCGTAGGTGGCCTCGCTTTTGGCGGAAGTGTTCATGCGATTTACTTTAGCACAGGCGTGCGAAAAAGCAAACGCTTTTGCTGATGAGTTCGGTGCGACAATACTGCTTCCGATATCGACACTTTCAGCAATGACGCAGCCCTCTTACTCCCGCACCGCCCGCGTCGTGTGGCCTCTCGCGATTGGCGTGGCATATGGCCTGTTCGTGCGCGTCGGCATGCCGTACAGGCCTTTCGGGTTGCTCGACATTGTCTCGACAGCGTTCCTCGTCGTGACTCCCTTCTCGCTCGGTGCATTGGCCGTGTTCATGGCCGCACGGGGCGAGCGCACGTCACCCCGGCACGACGCCCGTGTGGCAGCGAAAGCGATGCTGCTGTTCCTGTTGACGATGTTCGTCACGCTGCTCGAAGGCCTGATCTGCATCGTGCTGGTACTGCCTGTGTTCATGGTCGCGGCAGTCCTCGGCGGCGTGCTGGCCGGCTGGCTGCATCGCCGTACACTGGACAGCAAGGGAACGGTGTCCGCCTTCGTGCTGCTGCCGCTCTTGTTGGGGCCCGTGGAAGCGGCGCTGCCGCCGTCGCAAAGCGAGCAGACGGTGACGACGACGATCCATATCGATGCGCCGCCGGAAGCCGTGTTCGATCAACTGGCCGACGTCCGGCGCATCGCCCCGGATGAACTGGGTTTCGCGTTCGTTCACGCGATCGGCCTGCCGAAACCGATCGAGGCGGACATGCAGGGCACAGGCGTCGGCGCCGTGCGCGTGTCGCGCTGGGAGAAGAACGTGCGCTTCGAAGAAGTGATCACACACTGGCAGCGGCCGACGGCAATGCACTACCGCTTCCACATCCCGCCCGGCGGCATTCCGCGCGACGCGCTGGACCAGCACGTGGAAATGGGCGGCGAATACTTCACCGTGCTCGATGGCGGCTACGACCTGGCACCGGCGGCGGGCGGCGGCACCGACCTGACATTGACGACGCGTTTCCTCAACAAATCGCAGCTGAAGCTGTATGGCGACCTGTGGGGCCGCATGGTGCTGCAGGACTTTCACCGGTCCATTCTCGGGCTGATGCGCCACCGCGCCGAAGCGGCACGTCGCGCATGACGCGCCGCGCGCCATGCGCGCACTGCCCGGCTTACACTGAATCATTGACCGAACAGGAAGCGGCATGACAGACATCGCACCATGGTTACAGGCAGGTTTCTGGGGACTGGTCGCCGGCGGCGCGCTGCTGCTCGGCGCCGCCGTGGGTTACTGGGTCAACGTGCCGCAGCGCGTCATTGCCGCCATCATGGCGTTCGGCAGCGGCGTGCTGATCTCGGCGCTGTCGTTTGAACTGATGGACGAAGCCTTTGCCCAGGGCGGCTTCAATTCCACCGCGACGGGGTTTCTCGGCGGCGCGCTGGTGTACACGCTGGCCAACCGCATCCTGACGTATTACGGCGCGAAGCACCGCAAGCGCTCGGACGAGCGCCAGCCGAAACAGCAGGACGACGCCAGCAGCGGCACCGCCATTGCCGTGGGCGCGCTGCTGGACGGGATCCCGGAATCGATCGTCATCGGGCTGTCGATGCTGAAGGGCGGCGCCGTCAGCGGGGTCACGGTGGCGGCGATCTTCCTGTCGAATATTCCCGAGGGGTTGTCGAGCGCTGCCGGGATGAAAAAGGCGGGCCGTTCGGCGCTGTACATCTTCGGGATCTGGGCCGGTATCACGGCGGCTTCGGGCCTCGCGGCGCTGGCGGGCTTCACGCTGTTCAGCGGGCTGCCCGAAGGCGTCATTGCGGCGACGACGGCCGTGGCGGCCGGCGCGATTCTCGCCATGCTGGTCGACACGATGATTCCCGAGGCGTTCGCGGAGGCGCACGATTTTGCCGGGCTGATTACCGTGGCCGGCTTCCTGTGCGCGTTCGCGCTCAGCAAGCACGGCACGTGAGCGGACTCACCGCCTTGTGTTATTGCGCCAGCAGCGCGTAGGTATCGGCAGCGCCCATCTTCTGCGCGGCCTGCGCCGCGGTCAACCCGTTGGCATCGGTGCCCGCCGGATCGGCGCCGCGCGCCAGCAGCAGCTGGAGGATCTCGACCCGGTTGAACATCGCGGCAAACATCAGCGCCGTCTTGCCGTCCGGGCCTGCCGCGTCGACCTGCGCGCCGTGATCGAGCAGCAGGGTGGCGATGGCGAGATCGCCCTTGAACGCCGCGCCCATCAGCGGCGTCTGGCCGGCGTCGTTCTGCAGTTCCGGATCGGCGCCCTGCTCCAGCAGCAGCCGCGTCGTGTCCGCATGGCCGTTGTAACTGGCCAGCATCAGGAGGCTGTCGCCCCGTTCGTTGCGCAGGTTGCGCGGCAGGCCCTGTGCGAACAGGGTTGCCAGTTCGGCCGTTTCGCCGGCGCGGGCAAACTGGAAAACGCGGCGCGCGAACGCCAGGGTATCGTCGTCCAGTTCTGGACGCGCTGGCGTCCCGTTGTTGCCTTGTTGCGTCATGCTGTGCTCCCGTGGGTATCTGGTGCGCACAGCATAACCGCAATCAGCCGTCGATGCGGATCGTCAGGCCCGTCGCGCCGTACTCCGGCGTGGCCTTGTAGCCGTCGACGACGATGCTGCCGTACACCCCTCGGCGCGCCCCGGCCGTCAGCACGGCATAGCTGCTGCCCGCCGCCGGCTTGAAGCCGTTGCCGAATTTCAGGCGCAGGGTGCCGCCAACGATTGTGGCCGTACCCTTCACTTCGACGACGCCCGCGCCCGATTCGTTCATCGTGATCTCCGTCGTGCCGCCGTTCAGCTGCGTGTAATTGCCGCCGATGACGAGGCGCCCCTTCGTCACGCTCGACAGCATTCCGCCGCCCACGTACACGTCGCCCGCGCCCAGCGCGCCCGGCGATGCCGCTTCCAGCGTGCCGCCGTCGATCTGCGTGCCGCCCATCCAGCTGTTGTTGCCGTACAGCGCCAGCTTGCCGCTGCCTTTCAAGGTCAGCTTGCCGCCGCCGGCGATGTCGTTGCGCCACGCGTCCATCGCGTAGAAGCCGCCGCGCGCCGCGTCCATCGTGACGACGACGTTGCCCGTGAAGGCGCCGTAGCCGTCGGCCGCGGCAAACAGGTTCAGGCGGCCCCACCCTTCCGGATCGTCCATGACCGGATAGCCGGACGGCAGCGCCGTGCTGCGCAGGACGGCGCGGCGCTGCATCGCATCCAGGTACGGCAGCCGCGTTTCCAGAATCGCCTCGGCGCCCTTCGGCACGCTGGCCGGCACATTGCCCGCCTTGATCTGCGGGAAGCCATACGTCATGCGGCGCAGGTAATTCGCCTTGTTGGCGGCGCGGTCGGCGTAGCGGTCGTTCGCCGCCGTGCCGGCATGCGCATAGGCGTTCAGCGTGTTCGCATCCGTCTTCGTCTGCGCCATGATGTACTTGCGAGCATCGTTATACGCCTGCTGCTTCAGCGCCGCGTTGGCCGGGTCGTTGATATTGCCGGCAAAGATGGCCTGCGCCAGGATGCGCCCGCCCATCACGTCCAGCGGCGAATGCATGCCGGACAGGATGCGGTTCTCGGCCAGTTCCGTGCCGCGCGTGATCAGCTCCTGGAAGCGCTCCGGCATCACATACGCCATCGACAGCACGTTCATGAAGCCCGCGTTGGAGTGGCCGCTGGGGAAGCCGCCATCCGTCGGCGGCGTCGGGCTCTTGGCCGGCTCCAGCGCGGGCGCGACCTTGACGTCGGTCGACCAGCGGTAAGGCCGAGGGTATTTGTAGTAACGCTTGGAGGGTTCCGTCGAGCCGTTATTGCGCATCGCGTTGATCATCTTCACGACGCTGCCGAATTCTGGATCGGCCGCGTCGCCGGCGCCGTTGCCGCCGTCGTCATATTTGACGGACGTTGCGTCGGCCGGCACGCCGGTGATGGTGGTCGTGGCTTTCGAGCCGGCGCGCCATGCGGCCGTCAGCGGACCCAGGCCGTCGACAATGCTGTAGGCCTGGTTCTGGCGGTCGTCCATGTAGGCGGCCGTGGCCTGCGCGGCGGTGCGCCGCGTCGTGGCGTCGACCACGTACTGGATGTTCTGGCGGTGGATTGCTTCGTTGAGCACCGTGCCCTGGCCGGGCAGGCCGCTCCACGTGCTGACGTCGATCTTCTCGACAACGGGCTGCCACAGCTCGCGAAAGCCCGCCAGCGTGCGCACGCCGGCGTTGACGTCCATCGTCACGTTGGTCTGCTGGTTCGACGCCGCGTTGTCGACAAACGCTGCCACCGCGGGAAACGGCACGTTTTCCACGAAGCCCGGATCGACGGGTGCCGGCGGCGCGGCGGAAACGGGCGACAGGTCGACATTGCCGCCACCGCCGCCACAGGCGGACAGCAACAAAACAGCGGAAGCGATGGCGGTACGGCAGAAGGCGCGACGGGACATTGAAGTGATCGGAAGTGGCGAATGGCGCGATTATTCCGGGTCAATGTGACGCCGCGATGACGTTTTTACAGCATCAGTCGTCGCTCAACTCGCAAAACCGCAACCGGTTGCCGAACGGGTCGGCAATCTCCATCTGCCGGCCCCACGGCACGTCGACCACCTCCGGCCGCGCATAGCCGTATCCCTTCGCGATCAGCTCCTGCTGCCATGCGCGGATACCTTCCACCGGCACGAACACCGTTGTGCCAGGGGTGCCGTCGCCGTGGTGCTCCGACAGGTGCAGGGTCAGGCCGTCGCGGCTGATCTGCAGGTACAGCGGCATGCCGGGCGCGAAGCGGTGCTCCCAGTCGATCGTAAAACCGAGGAAATCGATGTAGAACTCGTGCGCCCGGGTTGCGTCGAACGTGCGCAGGATGGGGATGGCGGGGGATAGCTGCGGTTGGGGCATCGTGATCATCATAATTGGTGACAGGCTCCTGTTTTGAAGCAAAACAGGAGCCTGGCACCGGTTCTTGGATAACAAAAAAGCGCACCCGAAGGTGCGCTTTCCGGTAGCAATACCCGCCGCTTAAACCGCCAGGCGCGCTTCCAGCTTCGCCTTGTTGTCGGTCAGTTCTTTCGGCAGGCGGAAGGCCAGCTTGTCGAACAGTTCCGCATGCAGCTTCAGTTCTTCGCGCCAGGCGTCCTTGTCGATCGACGTGATCGTCTCGAACTCTTCCGGCGAGAACGGGATGCCGTCCCAGTGCAGGTCGCCGTAGCGCGGCGTCGTGCCGAACAGCGTCTCGATGCCGCCTGCTTCGCCCTCGATGCGTTCCAGCATCCACTTCAGCACGCGCATATTGTCGCCAAAACCTGGCCAGACGAAGTGGCCATGCTCGTCGGTGCGGAACCAGTTGACGCAGAAGATCTTCGGCAGCGCTGCCGGGTTTTTCGCGGCGACGTTCTTGCCGAGGTCCAGCCAGTGCTGGAAGTAGTCGCTCATGTTGTAGCCGATGAACGGCAGCATGGCGAACGGATCGCGGCGCACGACACCCATCTGCCCCGCGGCGGCGGCAGTCGTTTCCGAGCCCATCGTGGCGGCCATGTAGACGCCTTCGACCCAGTCGCGCGCTTCCGTCACCAGCGGTACCGTCGTCGAGCGGCGGCCGCCGAAGATGAAGGCCGAGATCGGCACACCGGCCGGATCGTCCCAGGCGGCATCGATGACCGGATTCTGCACGGCGGACACGGTGAAGCGCGCGTTCGGGTGCGCCGCCTTCGTGCCGGAGGCCGGCGTCCAGTCCTTGCCCTGCCAGTCGATCAGGTGCGCAGGCGCTTCCTTCGTCATGCCTTCCCACCACACGTCGCCATCGTCGGTCAGCGCGACGTTGGTGAAGATGGTGTTTTCCTTCAGCGAGGCCATGCAGTTGAAGTTGGTTTTTTCGTTCGTGCCCGGGGCTACGCCGAAGTAGCCTGCTTCCGGATTGATCGCATACAGGCGGCCATCCGCGCCCGGCTTGATCCAGGCGATATCGTCGCCGATCGTCGTGATCTTCCAGCCCTTGAACGACGCAGGCGGGATCAGCATGGCGAAGTTGGTCTTGCCGCAGGCGGACGGGAATGCCGCCGCGATGTAGTGCTTCTTGCCCTCTGGCGACTCGACGCCCAGGATCAGCATGTGCTCGGCCAGCCAGCCCGCGCCGCCCTGCTGTGCTTCCTGGAAGCCCATGTTCGAGGCGATGCGCAGCGCGAAGCATTTCTTGCCCAGCAACGCGTTGCCGCCGTAGCCGGAGCCGTACGACCAGATTTCGCGCGTTTCCGGGAAGTGCACGATGTATTTCGTGCTGTTGCATGGCCATGGCACGTCCTGCTGGCCGGCTGCCAGGGGCGCGCCGACGGAGTGCACGCATGGGACGAATTCGCCATCCTCGCCCAGCACGTCATAGACGGCCTTGCCCATGCGCGTCATGATGCGCATGTTGACGGCCACGTACGGCGAGTCGGACAGTTCCACGCCGATGTGGGCGATCGGCGAACCCAGCGGGCCCATCGAGAACGGCACGACGTACATCGTGCGGCCCGTCATGCAGCCGTCGAACAGGCCGTTCAGGGTGCCGCGCATTTCGGTCGGGTCGGTCCAGTTGTTGGTCGGGCCGGCCTGCTCCTTCGTGGCCGAGCAGATGAAGGTACGGTCTTCGACGCGAGCGACGTCCGACGGATCGGAGCACGCCAGATAGGAATTCGGGCGCTTGGCTTCGTTCAGCTTTTTCATGGTGCCGGCGGCAACCATCTCGGCGCACAGGCGGTCGTATTCTTCCTGCGAACCGTCGCACCAGTAGATGCGCTCGGGCTTGGTCAACGCGGCGACCTCGGCCACCCAATTGATCAGCTTTTGCTGTTTGATGTAAGCTGGTGCGTTCACTGTTGCAACGCCTCCCATAAGGGGCTGATTCATAAAAACCTCCAATGCCAATTAAGAATTCTGTCCTCGGCAGGATCGTCGTCAGCTCGTGGCTTGCGCTCGGAAAGGCATTCTGAATGCTTCGGCGATGTACGGCGGTTCTGTCGGTGCGCCCGATTGCTCGAGGGCGCGCTCCCGTTGGGGTAGGCGGGAGGTAAAGCCAAATCGCGGCAGCGACGGGCACCATCGGCAGGGCCGCGCGCGCTGTCGATCCGGCATCTACCTAGGCCGTGCCTCCGACCGGGCACGTTGCCGAAACGCGCTGCGGGACTCGACGTGCTCATCTGTCTACTTCCGCGATTGGGCCGATTGTACACCTGCGCCCGAGCCTTTCAGACAAAAATGTAGGAAAAATTGTTGACTGATGTAGTAGGCTATTCGAGATATTCACGATCCTGTTATTTCCCTACCAACCGATTCAGAACTTCGCCTAACTTTCATGAAAATAGCCATTCTTGACGACTACCAGGACGCCGTCCGCGAACTGGACTGCTTCAGCCTGATGGACGACCACGATGTCAAAGTGTTCAACAATTCCGTGCGCGGGACCGGCCAGCTGGTGGCCCGCCTGACGCCGTTCGATGCCCTCATCCTGATCCGCGAACGCACACATTTCAACCGCGCATTGTTGTCGAGGTTGCCCAACCTCAAACTGATCTCGCAGACGGGCAAGGTCAGCGGCCATATCGACGTGACGGCCGCCACAGAGCTGGGCATTGCGATTGCCGAGGGGGCGGGTTCGCCGACGGCACCGGCGGAACTGGCATGGGCGCTGATCATGGCGGCGTCGCGCAAGATCGTGCCGTATGCGGCCAACCTGAAGGCGGGCCTGTGGCAGACCGTCTCGACCAGCCAGCCCTTCAACACATTGGGCACCGTGCTGCGGGGCCGGACATTGGGCATCTGGAGCTACGGCAAGATCGGCAAGCTGCTGGCGGGTTACGGCCGCGCTTTCGGCATGGACGTGCAGGTCTGGGGTAGCGAAGCCAGCCGGGCCGCCGCCGTAGCGGACGGTTATCGCGCGGCGCCGTCGCGCGAGGCGCTGTTCGAAACGTCCGACGTGCTGACACTGCACCTGCGCCTGGCGGATGGCACGCGCGGCATCGTCACGGCGGCCGACCTGGCGCGGATGAAACCGGAGGCGTTATTCGTCAATACCAGCCGGGCCGAGCTGGTCGAAGACGGCGCGCTTGAGCGCGCGCTGCGGGACGGTCGCCCCGGCGCCGCGGCGCTCGACGTGTTCGTTGACGAGCCGCTGCCGGAGGACTCGCCCCTGCTGCGCATGCCACAGGTGCTGGCCACGCCGCACCTGGGCTACGTCGAGAAGGACAGCTATGAGCTGTATTTCGAGCATGCGTTCCGGAACTTGCTGGACTTCGCCGCCGGGCACTGCAAGACGATCCTGAACCCGGACTATCGGCAGCACATCAGGGCCGCCGACTGAAGCGCATGTCAGGACGTCACGCTTCCGGGATCCCCGTCAGGTTGATGCGTGGCGCAGGCAGCACATGCACCTTCGTCCACAACCCGGCCCAGCCGGGCGGCCAGCCGATTTCCGGCCCCGGGTAAGGCGGCAGGCCCGCACGCACGGGAATCACGGGGACGGGCGGCATCTCGATCAGCGGGCCGCCGTTGCGACGCTGCATGTCCAGGCTGTACATATATCCCGGCAGTAACGCATCGCACACCTGCGCAAACCACGCGGTGTGATCCTCGTCGCGGCCCAGCGCCTGTGCCAGCCCCTGCGGATCGAACTTCGCCAGCGCGTGGACGAGCTCTTCCGTGGTGGCCCCCGGGTTGTCGCCCCACCCCATCACGGGATTGACGTTGTAGTCGGCGCCCGAGCCGTACCACCCTTCGCGCCACGAGCGCTGCATCCAGTCGCGCGTGCCCGTAAACAGGTGCCAGCGCCAGTGCAGACCGGACGGTTTCGGCCACGAATACAGATACAGTTTCTGGTAGCCCGCTTCGTGCAGCGCGCGCACCATCGCCATCAGGCGCGCGTGCGGCATGCGGTCGGGCGGGGCGCGGCGGAACAGGATCGCTTCGCCGTCCGCGTATTGCACTTCGTCCGTAGACAGGTTCAGGTCGAGCGTGCGCGCTTCACTGCCGAACCGGGCGGCAATCCAGCCGGTCAGCAGGTTGACGGCCGTGATCACGCCGTAGCCGCGATGACGGTGAAAAATGACGGTGCCGGGAGCAAGCGCTTTCATGGGTCGTTGCCGAGAGAAAACTGTGAACAAGGCCAGGATCGCGACAGCCACGCTGCAACGCCGGCCTCGCTGCAACAGCCTACTAGTGTACTCAACGACGTCTCAAGTTGCCAGATGAGCGCAGACAAACTTTTTAGTGGTTTGCAGCGCACAACGCAGGCTATGATTGAGCATTTCTGCAACTTATTATCGGTATTACCATGACCCTGCGCATCATCGCCACCGGCGGCACCTTCGACAAGCACTACAACGAACTGAACGGCACTCTGGGCTTCGCGGACAGCCACCTGCCCGCCGCCATCGCCCGTGCCCGCCTCACGGTCGGGGTGCAACTCGAACAACTGCCGCTGCTCGATTCGCTCGACATGCAGGACGCCGACCGCGCCCGCGTGCTGGCGTCGTGCCAGGGGGCGCCCGAGCGCGCCGTCGTCATCGTGCACGGCACCGACAC
The DNA here is from genome assembly GCF_004421005.1 of Pseudoduganella plicata. Lineage (NCBI taxonomy): Bacteria > Pseudomonadati > Pseudomonadota > Betaproteobacteria > Burkholderiales > Oxalobacteraceae > Pseudoduganella > Pseudoduganella plicata. The sequence goes on along the minus strand of NZ_CP038026.1, from coordinate 3,926,394 downwards.
GATGCCGGAAACGGCTGCCGTGCTGGGCCCGGCCGGGCTCGACAAGACGATCGTCCTGACCGGCGCGATGATTCCGTATGAAATCGATCATTCCGATGCCTTCTTCAATCTGGGGTTTGCCTGCGGTGTCGCGCAGGCATTGCCCGCAGGCGTCTACGTTGCCATGAACGGCACCGTGTTCGCCTGGAACAACGTGCAGAAAAACCGCGCTGCCGGAGTATTTCAAACGATGTAATTCTTGAGAGGAGTTGTAATGCCCGACTGGTCCGCTGGCTATGTTGCCGATATCGGCTATACCTACGGCACGTATGCCGAACTGAATCCGCACAGGATGCGCCTGGCGCTCCTGATGGCGGGTATCGTCCCACCCGAGATTGGCACGGCCTGCGAGCTGGGCTTCGGGCAGGGCATGAGCGTCAATATGCACGCGGCCGCGGCCGACACGACCTGGTACGGCACGGATTTCAACCCGTCCCAGGCGGCGTTCGCCCAGGAGCTGGTGGGCGCGTCCGGTGCCACTGCGCACCTGTACGATCAGTCGTTCGCCGAGTTCTGCAGCCGCGCGGACCTGCCGGAGTTCGACTTCATCGGCCTGCATGGCATCTTCAGCTGGATCTCCGACGAAAACCGCGCCATCATCGTCGATTTCATCCGCCGCAAGCTCAAAGTGGGCGGTGTGCTCTACATCAGCTACAACACCCAGCCGGGCTGGGCGGCCATGGCACCGGTACGCGACCTGATGACGGAATATGCCACCGTGATGGGCGCACCCGGCCAGGGTTCGCTCGGCCGCGTCGAACAGAGCCTGGCGTTCATGGACAGGCTGTTCGCCACCAATCCACGCTATCTGCAGGCCAATCCGGCCGCGAAGACGCGGTTTGACCGCCTCAAGGGGCAGAACCGGTCGTATGTGGCCCATGAATACTTCAACCGCGACTGGCTGCCGCTGACGTTTGCGCAGATGGCGCACTGGCTGGAACCGGCCAAGGTCGGCTTTGCCTGCTCGGCCCATTACCTGGACCAGATCGAAGCCATCAACCTGTCGGCCGACCAGCAAAAGCTGCTTGCCGAACTGGGCGACGTGCAACTGGCCCAAACGGTGCGCGACTTCATCACCAATCAGACGTTCCGGCGCGACTACTGGGTGCGCGGCCCGCGCAAGCTGGGCGTCGTGCTGCAGGACAAGCTGCTGCGAGAGCTGCGCGTCGCCCTGACCACGCCGCGTGCCGACGTGTCATTGAAGGCCAACGGGCCGGTCGGCGAGATCCAGCTGAACGCCGGCGTGTACGAGCCCCTCCTGGATTTCCTCGCGGACCACCAGCCACGCACTGTCGACGAACTGATCGCGCATGGCGCGACCCGTCAACTGAACAAGAACCAGGTGCTGCAGGCGGTCTACATCCTGACGGGCATCGGCTCGCTGGCCGTGCTGCGCAGCGAAGAGGTCGCCGCCCAGGCCCGTCCGCGCACGGACCGACTGAATGCGCACCTGTCCGCGCTGTCGCTGACCACGCCGGAGCTGCAGCAGCTGGTGTCGCCCGCGACGGGCGGCGCGGTACCGGTCGATGCGGTACAGTTGCTGTTCGTGCTGGCCCGCTCCCAAGGCGAAAAGGATGCGGAACAATGGGCCAGGTTTGCCAACGCCGTGCTGGCGCGGCAGGGGCGCCGGCTCGTCGTCGATGGCAAGCCGACCGAAACGGACGAGGAGCAGACGCGCGAGATGATCAAGCGCGCTACGGCGTTCCGCGACAAGACGTTGCCGATCCTGCAAATCCTCGGCGTAGTCGCGTAACAGGCAGCCTGACAGGTCGCCTGTCAGGTCCATTGCGCCGGCGTCGCGCCGGCGCGGGCTGATCAGGCGGTCGCTTCGCCGCCGAGGGCCTCGACGACATCCGTCAGCAGCTTCGACAGTTCGCCCGTCATCAGCATGAAGTCGCCGTCGAAACGCTCGTCGTCGTTGCGGGTGACGGCTTCGTTCTCCTTCAGCACGTCCAGCGGCTTGACCCCTTGATGGCGAGCGCCTCGGTCAGCACGAACGAGATCTTGCTGTCCCACGTCATGGCCAGGCGGGTGCACTGCTTGCCGGCCGCGATATGGCGGCGCACCTCTTCCGGCTCCAGCGTGTGGCGCACGTAACGCACGGCCGCCTTGCTTTCGCCCGTGGCGCGCAGTTCCGTATCCATGTCGACGGTGAAACCTGCCGGTGCCTCGTCTTCCTGCAGCCAGGCCGTCATCACGCCCACCGGGGAGCGCTGCACGCGCAGGCTTTCCAGCGGCATGCGGTCGACGGCTTTGAGCAGCAGCTTGATGACTTCATCGGCCTTGGCCGGGCTGGCGGCGTCCACCACGAGCCAGCCGTTGACGGGGTCGATCCACGTCCAGATATTGCCGCGGATGGTGAAGGCGCGCGGCAGCAGCTCGTCGTGCACGCGTTCCTTCAGTTCCTTCATGGCTTTCTTGCCGGGAGCAAAACCTTGCTGTTCTTCCATCTCGGCCGCGCGGGCCTTGGCGACCTGGTTGACGACGGTCGACGGCAGCAGTTTTTTCTCGGTGCCCAGCAGGATCAGCATCTGCTTGTTTACCACGTGCACGAGCGAGCCGTTGCCGCGTGGCGAGTCCCAGCCCTGGCGCATCAACTCATTGCTGCTGGCCGGGGTGAACGAGTGCGGACGCAGCGCTTCCTCAAGTTGTTCGGGAGTAAATGCCCACGGCGCGGGCAGACGGTAGATCTGGAGATTCTTGAACCACATATGCTCTGATTACCTTGTTCAGCTCGTTGCAAAGCTCGACATTTTACACCCGCCCCGACAGCTCAGCCATCGGGATATTGTTACCGCTGTGGCGCAAAAACGATCCCCAATTGCAACAATACTGTGTCCAAATGGCCGTCTCATGACGGAAACAGCTCGCCTTGCCGGGCAACGGGATGGCGCGCCAGCTCGTCCAGCGGCGTCAGCGCGCTGACGCGCACGCCCAGCAACCGGATGCGCTGATCCAGCGGCACGCGGCGCAGGCATTCTCCGGCCGCGCGCCGGATCGTGGCCGCATCGGCCGTCGGCTGCGGCAAGGTGACGTCGCGCGTGACGGTGCGAAAGTCGGCATAGCGCAGCTTGATGCCCACGGTGCGGCCGGCATAGCGCTTGCGATGCAGGTCTTCGGACAGCCGTGTGCACAGCCGCGTGAAAATCTCCGACAGCGCGGCACGGTCGTGCCTGGCATGCAGGTCGCGCTCGAATGTCGTTTCGCGGCTGATGCCCTTGGGCTCGGAGCTCGTTTCGACGGCGCGGGTATCGTGGCCGTGCGACACGTCGCGCAACCACTGCGCCGTGTTCAGGCCGAAGTGTTCCTGTAGCAGCTTCGGGTCGGCGGCGGCCAGCTGGCCGACGGTTTCGATGCCCAGCGAGATCAGCTTGGTGTTGGCTTTCGGGCCGATGCCGTTGATCTTGCGCACGGCCAGCGGCCAGATGCGCGACGGCACGTCGTCCAGCGAGACGATCGTCAGGCCGTCCGGCTTTTCCAGGTCCGAGCAGATCTTGGCCAGCAGCTTGTTGGGCGCCACGCCGATCGAGCACGACAGGCCGGTCGCGTCCCGCACGGCATCCTTGATACGCTGGGCCAGCGTGCGCGTCTCGTCCGGGTGGTCCGTCAGGTCGATATAGATTTCGTCGATACCGCGGTCTTCGATGTGCGGCGCAATGGCGGCCACGGCCATCTTGAACAGGCGCGAGTAGTGGCGGTACGAATCGAAGTCGGCCGGCAGCAGGATCGCGTCGGGCGCCAGCGCCGCCGCTTTCATCATGCCCATGGCCGAGAACACGCCCAGCGCGCGCGCCTCGTAGGTCGACGTCGTGACCACGCCACGCCCGGCGTAATCGCGCAGGCGGGCATAGTCGCGGCTGCCATCGGCCCGCACCGACGGCGGCGTCGTGGAGCGGCCGCCGATGACGACGGGCGTGCCGCGCAATTCCGGATAGCGCAGCAATTCGACCGATGCGTAGAACGCATCCATGTCGAGGTGGGCAATGCGGCGCGGCGGCTGGGACATACGGGTCAGGATGGCATGGACACTGTGATTATATCCAGTATTCAATAGTGGACGCCAGCAAGGCGGGTGCAGCGATCCGGTTCGCATTTTTGCAACAGCTGCCGGCCCGATGCGCATGCCGCCAACAGTGCGCGCGGTCGACTGGCGTAGCATCGGAGCTTTCCCCTGGCTCGACTGTCATGACACCGAAACCGCGCCCCTGCCGCTCCGCTTCCCGGCTGCCTGCTTTCCTGGCTCCCCTACTGGCCGCCCTGCTGGCGCCTGCCGCCTTTGCTCAGAGCAGCATCACGCTGATGGGTGGCGTCGATGCCTTTGCCGGCGCGCTCAAGAACAGCGGCGACCCGCAGCACGTCACCGTGCTGGGCAGCGGCGGCATGACCACCTCGTGGTTCGGCGTCAAAGGGTCCGAGGACCTGGGCAGCGGCCTGCGCGCCGAGTTTTTCGTCACGTCGTTCTTCCAGACCGATACGGGCGTATACGGCCGCTTCGCCGGCGACAACCTGTTTTCTCGCGACGCCAATGTGGCTCTCGTCGGCGGATTCGGCCGGCTCCAGCTGGGGCGCGCGTCGGCACCCGGCTTCCTGCCCAATATCCTGTTCAATCCGTTCGGCGACTCGTTCACGTTTTCCCCGCTGGTGCTGCATTCGTATGTGCCGACGGGCCGGTTCGGTGCCCGCACGTGGGCGTCGACAAACGCCGCGGACAGCGGCTGGAGCAACCAGGTTGTCTACACGACGCCCAGCTACAACGGCCTGCGCGCCAGCCTGCACTTCCAGGCCGGTGAAAAGGCGGGAGACGACGACAGGAACAACATCGCCATCACGGCCATGTACGACAATGGTCCACTGGCGCTGAGCGCGTTTGTGCACCGCATTCGCGACAGCAATCCCAACCCGGGCGGCCCCATTCTCGACGTCACGCAGGCGCCCGTCAACTATGCGCTGGTGGACGAGCAGCGGGCGTGGTTCGTGGGGGCCAGCTACAACTTCAACGTCGTCAAGCTGTACGGCACGTTCCAGCGCACTATCAACGATGCGGCCGGCATCGAAGGACTGCGCGACCGGACCATCAGCGCCGGCGTCGCCATCCCGGCCGGGCGCGGTGCCGTGCTGTTCGACGTTGCCGATACGCGCCGCAGCGGCCAGTTGTTCGGCATCGAGCGCTCGCGCCGCACGGCCACGCTGGGTTATGACTATCGCCTGTCGAAACGTACCGACCTGTACGCGGTGGCGATGGGCGACCGCATTTCCGAACTGCCGACGGCGATGAGCTACGGCCTCGGTATCCGCCATTCGTTCTGAGGGGCAGACATGGCGAACCTCAATATCGGCGCCCGGCTGGCGCTCGGCTTTGCCGTCACGATCCTGATCATGCTGGTGATGTCGCTGATCGGCATCAGCCGCGTGCAGGAACTCGACCGGCTTGCCGGTGCCATCGTCAATGACCGCTATGCCAAGGTCGCGCTCGTCAACGAAATGCGCAGTTATGCGAACCGGGGCGCGCAATCGCTGCGCAATGCCATGCTGGCACCGGACCCGGCGGCCAGCGCCAGGTTCTTCGACGCGCTGGCCGAGGCCGACCGGATGGGTGCCGAGCGGGCGCAGGCACTGGAAGCCATCATCGTCCGGGCGGACACGAAGCAGCACTTCGCCGACCAGCGCGTCGCCTTTGCCGCCTACCGCGACTTGCGCGACAAGGCGGTTGCCCAGTTCCGTAGCGGCGATCGCGAGGGCGCCGTGCAGGCGCTGTTCAACACGGTTGTTCCGGCCCAGAACGCCTACTTCGGCCGGCTGGACGTGCTGCTGAAGGATCAGCGCGACCGGATGGCCAACGACGGCCAGGCCGCCAGCGATGCGGCCCGCTCGGCCACCTTGCTGCTGATCACGCTGCTGGTTGTGGCGACCGCCGTCTCCGCCCTAGCCGGCTGGCTGATTACCCGCTCCGTCACGAGGCCGCTGCTGGAAGCCGTGCACGTGGCCGAAACGGTGGCGGGCGGCGACCTGACGGCCGTGATCGACACCCATCGCAAGGACGAAACCGGGCGCCTGCTGGCGGCCCTGCGGGACATGACGCAGGGTCTCGCGCGCACCGTGCGCGCCGTGCGCGACTCCACCGACACGATCAATACCGCTTCGGCGGAAATCGCCAGCGGCAATATGGACCTGTCCAGCCGTACGGAGCAGCAGGCGGCCAGCCTGGAAGAGACGGCATCGTCGATGGAGGAGCTGACGTCCACGGTGCGCCAGAACGCCGACAATGCACGCCAGGCCAACGTGCTCGTCACCTCCGCAGCCGAACATGCGAGCCAGGGCGGCCACGTGGTGGGCCAGGTGGTGCAGACGATGGGCTCGATCAAGGAAAGCTCGGGCAAGATCGTCGACATCATCGGCGTCATCGACGGCATCGCCTTCCAGACCAATATCCTGGCACTGAATGCGGCCGTGGAAGCGGCGCGTGCCGGGGAACAGGGCCGCGGCTTCGCCGTCGTCGCCAGCGAAGTGCGCAATCTGGCGCAGCGTTCGGCCAGCGCGGCCAGGGAAATCAAGGCATTGATCAACGACTCGGTCGAGAAAGTGGATGCGGGCGGCCGCCTCGTGGACGAAGCGGGCAGCACGATGGGCCGCATCGTCGCCTCGGTGCAGCAGGTAGCAGCCATCATGAACGAGATCACGTCGGCCAGCCAGGAGCAGAGCACGGGCATCGAGCAGATCAACACGACGATCGTCGCCATGGACAACACGACGCAGCAGAATGCAGCGCTGGTGGAACAGGCGGCCGCGGCGGCGGCGAGCCTGCGGGCGCAGGCCGAGCGGCTCTCCGCCGCGATCGCCGTCTTCCGTATCGACAGCGCCGCCCCGATCGTGCAACCCGTGGCAGCCGCGCCGGTTCCGCCAGCACCCCGGGCCGCCCCGGCGGCGCCTTTGCAGCTGGCTGCGGCGGCACCATCCGCCCAGGCCGAACATCGCGGCACGGCGGCGCGAGGTAAGGCGCCACCCAAAGCGCCACCCAAGGCGTCGAACAAGGCACCGCAAAACGACGAGTGGGAAGAGTTCTAGCGCCGTTGCGCCTGCGCCTGAAACCACGCGGCGCTGGCGTCGTCAGCCGGGAAGAACGATTCCAGGCGCAGTTCATGCACGGTAACGTCGTGCGGCGTGCCCATCGTGATGATCGTCGTAAACAGATTCAGCGCCACGTTGCCCTTTCTCAGACTGACAGGCAGGAACGGCAGCGCCCGCCGCTCCAGGTTCGGCGTCTGCACGGCCGCCGCGATCCCCGGCAGGGCGGTCAGCTCCCGCAGCAGCGCCGTCGCCTCGCTGCCCGGGCCGTCGCTCATCGCTTCGCGCTGGATCCACAACAGCTGGTCGGCGCACACCTCTTCCCAGTTGACGATGCACGGACGCAGCGCCTGCAATGTCAGGCCGATGACGTTGAAGGAGCCGTCGCGCGGGATCGGCGCGTGCGCCGGCATGTCAAGCAGGAAGCGCATCATGACCGCCGCCGGCTCGTTGGCCATCACGAGGTTCCACAGCCGGTCGACGACCAGCGCCGGATACGGTGCCGCCTGCGCCAGCATGAATTCCAGCGCCTGGCGCACGGCGGCCAGCTCCGGGTCGGACAGGTCGCGCTCCTGGTAAGCGGGCGCGAAACCGGCCGCCAGCAGCATGGCGTTGCGCTGGCGCAGCGGCACGTCCAGCACCAGGCCCAGTTTCAGGATCAATTCGCGGCTGGGTTGCGAGCGGCCGCTTTCCAGGAAGCTGATGTGGCGCTGCGATACGTCGGCCGCCGTTGACAGGGCCAGCTGGCTCAAGCCCCGCCTGGTGCGCCAGTAGCGCAGCGCGTGGGCGAAATCGCTGAAGTAATGGTCGCGTGCGGCGGTTTCCATGGTGTGTCAGGCGGGCGCGGTGTCGTCGAGGAAGCCGGCCACGCTGGCGAGCCGGCCGTCGTCGCTGACGTGGGCGACATCGGTGCCGAAGGCCACGTCCTGACCGCCCGGCGCGGCCAGGCGCCAGGAGAAGCGCAGCACGTCGTGGTGTCCTTGCGGCGTGCCGTGCAGGGAAAACACGTGGCCCGGGAAGTGCGCCTGCGCGGCGGCGATCATCGAATCGATGCCGGTGTGGCCGGCGCCTTGCATCATCGGGTCGCGGTAGTTCGCGTCCAGGGTAAAGAGGCCGGCAACTTGCGCGCGGCGCGCGGCGGCGTCGCGTTCGTTCCAGGCCGCGATATAGCGTTCTGCAATCGTGTGGGCGTTGTCCATGGTGAGCTCCAGTTTGGTTGTGGTCGATGTCGACGCAAACCATTGTCCGCACATCGGCCCCTGGCCGCGATTACGTCGCGGGTAATCGTCGGACCGTTGCAGCCGCTTCGAAAACCGGAGCCTGTCACCGGTTTTCTAAAACCGGTGACAGGCTCCGGTTTTTTCACGCCGCCCCTCGCGGGCGCGGCACGGTCAGCACAGCGATCGCGCCCGCCACCAGGCTGCCCGCCAGTACCAGCATGCCCGCCGCCGTGCTGCCGGTCGCATCGCGGATCGCCCCCACCAGGTACGGGCTGGCAAAGCCGGCCAGGTTGCCGACGGAATTGATCAACGCGATGCCCGCAGCCGCGGCGGTGCCACCCAGCAGCGCCGTCGGCAGGCTCCAGAAGATGGGGAACGTCGTCAGGATGCCCGCCGTCGCCAGCGACAGCGCGGCCAGTGCGACGACGGTGTTGTCCGCATAGGCAACCGATGCCAGCAAGCCGAGGGCGCCGGCACACCCTGCGAGCGCCGTATGCCAGCGCCGTTCGCCGGTCCGGTCCGAATGACGGGCCGCCAGCACCATGACGATCGCAGCGATGCCGTAGGGGATTGCCGTCAGCAGGCCAATGTCGACCATTGCGGCGACGCCGCTGTTGCGGACCAGCTGCGGCAACCAGAAGCTGACGCCGTACAGGCCCATGACGAACAGGAAGTACACCAGCGCCAGCTGCCACACCCGGCCGCTGGTGAACACCCGGCGCAGGGGGAGACGAGCCTGGGTCCCCTGTTCGTCCGTGAGGGCCTGTGCCAGCACGGACTTTTGCTCGTCCGTGAGCCAGCGTGCTGCGCGGATGCTGTCGTCCAGGTAGAACAATGTCCAGACGCCGAGAACGACGGAAGGTATGCCCTCCAGCAGGAACAGCCACTGCCAGCCGTGTAGGCCGCTGCTGCCGGCGAAGCGCTCCATGATCCAGCCGGACAGCGGGCCGCCCAGCACGCCGGCCACGGCCACGCCGCTCATGAACAGCGCGACGATACGGGCACGCCGCCTGGCGGGATACCAGTACGTCAGGTACAGCACGACACCGGGGAAGAAGCCGGCCTCGGCGACGCCGAGGAGGAAGCGCAGCAGATAAAAGCTGGCCGGACCGCTGGCAAACATGGTGGCGGCCGAGACGAGACCCCAGCTGATCATGATGCGCGCGATCCAGCGCCGCGCGCCGACTTTCTCCAGCAGCAGGTTCGATGGCACCTCGAACAGGAAGTAGCCGACAAAGAAAATGCCGGCGCCGATGCCGTACACGGTGTCCGACAGCGCCAGGTCGGCCTGCATCTGCAGTTTGGCGAAACCGACATTCACGCGATCCAGGTACGCGGCCACGTAGCAGAGGAACAGGAATGGCAGCAGGCGCCGGCTGACGCGGGCATACAGCGCATCGTGGATATCGCCGCCGGGTTCGCTCATAAGGCCAATGATGGGAAAAAAGCAAAACGCCAGCGTAACATCGGTGGCGGACTCTTACGCGAAAAACAGAGAAATTCTCGAAAAGCCCTTGCAGAATTGAGAAAGCGCGCAGTAGAATACGGCCTCTTCTGAACGTTGTGACAAACGTTCGAAGTTCGAAAGATGGTAGCGGGCGCTTAGCTCAGTTGGTAGAGCGGATCCCTTACAAGGATTAGGTCGGGAGTTCGAGCCTCTCAGCGCCCACCACGAACTTTATGAAGACCTGGAGCGGTAGTTCAGTTGGTTAGAATACCGGCCTGTCACGCCGGGGGTCGCGGGTTCGAGCCCCGTCCGCTCCGCCAGGATTCAGAAGGAAGCCCGCATCGGGCTTTTTTCTTGCAGTTTAGTTGTACTTTTGTGCTGTGCGCAGTAATGTGCCGGGACAAAATGGAGCGGTAGTTCAGTTGGTTAGAATACCGGCCTGTCACGCCGGGGGTCGCGGGTTCGAGCCCCGTCCGCTCCGCCAATATTTGAGGAAGGCCCCGATTCGTCGGGGCCTTTTTCTTTTTGCGACCTGCGCCCTGTCTGTCTTACGCAACAGCACCCACACACTTTCCAGGCACCGCCCCGCACCGCACAAAACCGGCGACAATGATGACGAATCCCTATCGTCGTCCCTCCCGGAGTTGCTGTGATCTTTGGCTTTCTGAAATCGCCCGCCCTGTCGCCACGCCTGCACCGGCTGCGCGAAACCGACCTGCTCAATACGCTGACCCCACTCGAACTGAAGATCGTCGATGGCCTGATGCACGAGCGGCGCTACCTCGCCGGTGAAATCATCTTCGACGAAGGAGAAGAAGGCCAGGCTCTGTACCTAGTCACCGCCGGCCACGTGCAGATCAGCCGCACCGTCAACGGCGCGCCGGAGATGCTGACGGAACTGTCGCCCGGCGCGTTTTTCGGCGACCTGGCACTGCTGGACAACTCCCCGCGCAACGCCCAGGCGCGCGCCTGGGACAACTGCGAGCTGGCCGTCTTCTTCCGCGCCGACTTCATGGGCCTGATGGAAACCGATGCCGTCATCGGCTACAAGATCTCGCTGGCGCTGGCGCGCCATATCGCCGCCATGCTGCGTGAGGCCATGAATCCCGAGCGGCCGCTGGTGGGAGCGCTGTGATGAGCGAGCACCAGCAGTCCGGGCCGATCGTCTGGTCGGGCATCATCGCCGCCACCTGCATCCTCGTGTATCTGATGCAGCAGGTGCTGTGGCTGTCGGTGCCGTTCCTGCTCGGAATCATCCTGTACTACATGCTGCTGTCGCCCATGCAGCGGCTGCTGCGGATGGGCTACTCGCGCAACATGGCGGCGATGATCGTCGGTGCAGGCTTTTTGCTGACGCTGTTCCTGGCGGTGCTGGCGGCCATCACGTGGATTCCGGCCCCGTCCACGGCGTGGCACGAGCTGCCCGCCAGATATCTGACGGCCGGCATGCGCTTCCTGCGCAATATGATGGGCGCGCTGGAGACGCAGTTTCCGTTCCTGCAGCCGGCGCACCTGGGCGACTCGGTCGACGCCAGCCTGGCCAGCTACACGAAGGGCTTCGTCGAGCGTCACCTGACCGACGTGCTGGTGGGTGCCGCGGCCTGGGTGCCGTCGCTGCTGCTGGCGCCGTTCCTGACGTTCTTCTTCCTGCGCGACGGCCGCCGCTTCAAGCGTTTCCTCGCACGCGCCGTGCCGAACGCGTTCTTCGAGAAGACGCTGTACCTGCTGCACGAAGTCGACCAGACCGCGCGCCGCTATTTCCACGGCATGCTGAAGCTGACGATCATCGATACGCTGGTGCTCTCGGTCGGCCTGTGGGCCATCGGCATGCAAGCCGCACTGGTGCTGGGATTTATCGCCGCCGTGCTGGCATGGGTGCCCTATGTCGGCTCGATTGCCGGATGCCTGCTGGTGGTGCTGGTCGCCTCGGCCGATGCGCCGGACAATAATATGCTGGCATACAGCGCCATCTTCGTCTTCATCGCCGCGCGCCTGCTGGACGACTTCATCTTCATGCCGCTGACCCTGGGCCGCAGCCTGCGCATGCACCCGCTGGTCACGGTACTGATGATCTTCATCGGCGGCGCCCTGGCCGGCGTCACGGGCCTGATGCTGGTGCTGCCGCTGCTGGGCGTGATGATGGTCATCGGCGAAACCATCGGCGTCCTGCTGACCGACCAGCGCCTGCAAGCCCGCCACCGCTACGCCCGCTCGCTGCGCGTCAAGCAAGCCAGCATCGACCTTAAATAAAAAAACCGGTGACAGGCTCCGATTGAATAATCGGAGCCTGTCACCGGTTTTGGAGCCTGTCACCGGTTTTGCCGGCTTTCTGCTCGAAGCGCTTATGCCGCGGCGGCGATCTTTTCCTGCTCGGCTTCGACTTCATCGTCCGAGCGGATCAGGTGATCGAACGCGGACAGTGCCGCCTTCGCGCCCTCGCCGACGGCGATGACGATCTGCTTGTACGGCACGGTCGTCACGTCGCCAGCGGCGAACACGCCCGGCACCGACGTCTGGCCGCGTGGATCGATCTCGATCTCGCCGTGCTTCGACAACGCCACGGTACCCTTCAGCCATTCGGTGTTCGGCACCAGGCCGATCTGCACGAACACACCTTCCAGGTCGACACGGTGCAGCTCGTTCGTATTGCGGTCCTTGTACGACAGGCCGTTGACCTTCTTGCCGTCGCCATGGATCTCCGTCGTCTGCGCCGACAGGATCACCTTGACGTTCGGCAGCGAGTGCAGCTTGCGCTGCAGCACGGCATCCGCACGCAGTTCCGTACCGAACTCGATCAGCGTGACGTGCTGAACGATACCGGCCAGGTCGATGGCCGCTTCCACGCCGGAGTTGCCGCCGCCAATCACGGACACGCGCTTGCCCTTGAACAGCGGGCCGTCGCAGTGCGGGCAGTACGCCACGCCGTGATTGCGATATTCCTTCTCGCCCGGCACGTTGATTTCGCGCCAGCGGGCACCCGTCGACAGGATCACGGTCTTTGCCTTTAGTACGGCACCGGTGGCGGTGTGCACTTCGGCGACCTTGCCCGGCACCAGCTTGACGGCACGCTGGGTGTTCATGATGTCGACTTCATATTCCTTGACGTGCTGCTCCAGGGCAACGGCGAATTTCGGGCCGTCGGTTTCCTTGATCGACACGAAGTTCTCGATTGCCAGGGTATCCAGCACCTGGCCGCCGAAACGCTCGGCCAGCACACCCGTCTTGATGCCTTTGCGGGCCGCGTAGATCGCGGACGCCGCGCCGGCAGGGCCGCCGCCGACGATCAGTACGTCGAACACGTCTTTCTTGTTCAGTTCAGCAGCCTGGCGGGCACCCGCATTGGTGTCCAGCTTCGCCAGAATTTCTTCCACATTCGTGCGGCCCTGGCCGAAGTGTTCGCCGTTCAGGAACATCATCGGCACGGCCATGATCTGGCGGTCTTCGACTTCCTTCTGGAACACGCCACCGTCGATGGTCGTCACTTTGATGCGTGGGTTGATGACCGACATCGCGTTCAGTGCCTGCACCACTTCCGGGCAATTGTGGCACGACAGCGAGATGAAGGTCTCGAATTCGTAGTCGCCGTCGAGGTTGCGGATCTGTTCGATCGTCGCCTCGTCCAGCTTGATCGTATGGCCGCCGACTTGCAGCAGAGCCAGCACCAGCGAGGTGAACTCATGGCCCATTGGGATACCTGCGAAGCGCACACCGATGTCGCTGCCGGCACGGTTGATCGAGAACGATGGACGGCGCACGGCGCCAGTGGAGTCCTCGACCACGGTAATCTTGTCGCTCAAGCCTTCGATATCGGCGAGCAATTCCTGCATTTCCCGCGCTTTGGCGGAGTCATCCAGCGATGCGACGATCTCAATCGGCTGCACCACTTTTTCCAGATAGGCTTTCAGTTGGGTTTTGAGATTTGCATCCAGCATGACATTTTCCTTTCTTGTTCGCTGCCGGGCACACGCCCGGCAGCGTTATTGCTACTTACAGCTTACTGACTTAGATCTTGCCGACCAGGTCCAGCGATGGGGTCAGGGTGGCAGCGCCTTCCGACCATTTCGCTGGGCAAACTTCGCCTGGGTGGGACGCAACATACTGGGCTGCCTTCAGCTTGCGCAGCAGTTCCGAAGCGTCGCGGCCGATACCGTTGTCATGGACTTCCATGACTTTGATGAAGCCTTCAGGATTGATGACGAACGTGCCGCGCAGTGCCATGCCTTCTTCTTCGATCATGACCTGGAAATTACGCGACAGCAGGCCGGTTGGGTCGCCGATCAGCGGGTAGTTCACTTTCTTGATGGCGTCCGACGTGTCGTGCCATGCCTTGTGAGCGAAGTGGCTGTCGGTCGAGATACCGTACACTTCCACGCCCAGCTTCTGGAATTCTGCGTAGTTGTCAGCCAGATCTTCCAGTTCGGTTGGGCACACGAACGTGAAGTCGGCCGGGTAGAACACGAACACCGACCATTTGCCCTTCAGGGACTCTTCGCTCAGGTCGATGAACTTGCCATTGTGGTAAGCGGTGGCCTTGAACGGTTTTACTTGGGTGTTGATCAGAGACATTTGTGTTTTCCTCGTGAGGTTTGTTGAATCAAGAGACATCAGTGTAGCGAGTTCTCGGCTATTTGAAAAATTGATTGTTCCGATGGCGTCAATTGAGTTTGACTATCGGATCAGATAGCGAGACCGTTATTATCGCCGTTTCGCGAAGGAGCGGAGGACCGCTGGGGGGCCTGGCCGGAGTGCTTCGCAGGCATGCTGTCGGGTCAGCGCTTCTTGCTCTTGCGCTTGCGCCGGAGAGGACGCTGCGCCTCATCAGAATACATCGGCGCCAGCGGCCGTCCCGCTGTCCGCTCGAGATGAACGAGCGTCAAGGCCTGCGCGGCGCCTGAGCCGAACAGTTGGAAGAACCAGGCAATCAGGAAAGAGATGGCAAAAGTCCACGCAAGGGGCGCGGCGACGGGGTAGGAATACACCATGACGGGAGCGACCATAAAACCGCCCAGCACCGCGAGCACCACCAGAGGCATCGTGAAGCGGTTCATCAGCGGCACGTACATCGACGACTCGATACGTAACGATTCCACGGCCCAGTCCCATTCGATCGTGCCCTGTGCTTCCTGATAGTGTTCCGCCAAGGCCGTGGCTCCGCGCGCCGTCCACGCGGCACGGAATTGCCGGAAACCCCGGATGGCATTCGTACCGCAGAGCCAAGTCATCAGGCCAATTGCCATCAGTTTGGTGCGGCTCTCAACCTCCTCGATCCAGAACAGCGGCAGGAGGAGGCAGGAGATGAACCCGATGAGCAGCAGCGTGGGCGTCCCACGCGACAGCAACCGGCACAGCGCTCGGGTGCTGCCCTTCCAGTGCAGCCAGGCGTCCAACGCTGTAATGGCCAGCGCCAGTGCGAAGCCGGTGTACAGGAAGCGACTGGTTGGGGTGGTTCCGGTCACCTCGGAAATCATGATCCACCCCATCCCGATGATTAGCATGCTTCCGGCGAGAACAGCGGTGAGGCGCTGGCGGGATGATTCGTTCATATGCAGTACTTCAATTGCAGGTCTGTTTGCTTCAAGTGATGGCCGCCGACCATTTATAAAGCACGGATATACCTCCACACAGTAATACCATCGGCCGCCTCAGCAGTTTGCATCAATTCTCCTTTTTCAAAGCTCCGTCGCTGCGGTGGGATATCGAGCGTTTCCCACACCCCAGCAACGGGGCAAGCTTGCCCGGCCTTTTCACACAGCTCTGGTTGCGCAGCGGCCGATTTCGGGGCATTGATGCTACGAGCGTAGTCAACTAAATCTACAGAGTAGAAGCTTGCCGCCCGATATGAGCTGTCGTCAATGTCCAGCACATAAGTAATCGCTGCGGCCTCCCACGACCAATACCCAGTGAATACGTCGCCTCTCGTATGGCTATTGTAATAACCCTCGCGCCGACTTGCTTCGTACCAATCCGCCAAATATTGTTTCATTAGCGCTGGGCGTTGGTTTCTTGTCGCGGCGAACATCTTCAGCGTTTGGAAATAGGGGAGGTGACGCGTGCACTCACCTACCATTACATCGCGACCAGGAACGAACATCTCAAGTAAACGTTCAAGCATTCCGTCTCTGCGTGGATTATTGAAGTCGATGATATCAGGAATGTCGGACAACAATGCACCGTGCCCCAAAAGAATGCCGAGACATATCAGCTGATTCGCGAAAACGAAATCACTGCCCAATAGCGCAACCGTTGCAACGGTCGGGTTCCCGCAGTCGTCCGATCGCTTATATTTCTGCCACGCATCAGAATAGCTTTGCCAGTAACTTAACATCGTGGGGTAGATCGCTGCAAGCTCTGATACCGGATGACCGCCGCTATAACAATTCAGTACGAAAGTCTGGCCATCCCAGGCCCGTTGCTTTAGTGGCCGTGCGGCCTCGTACGAATCGATGGAACCGCCTCTCGCCTTTCTCTTGATTAACGTACGCCGCACGACTTCGAACCCTTCCAGCATATCGTCGAAGTTGTATTCATAGACTTCGTAGCTCAGGAGCTTTTCACGCCTGCGTGTGCCGAAATCGGGCAAACTGATCTTTTCCAAGGTCATGCCTTCAAAATAAATCCAGCCTATCCTAACCACATAACCAGATGTCTAGCTAGCTCGCCTCTTATGTGGCCAAAAGACTGGCGCCTGCGTCCGTGAGAACTCGGCTAACTAGCACCGAGATACCTCCACACTGTAACACCATATGCCGCGTCAGCGGCTTGCATAACGTAACCTTTCTCAAAATTCCTTCTTTGCGGGGGAATATCAAGAGACTCCCACAGTCCACCAGCCGGGCAAAACTGACCGGATTTTTCTCGCAGCTCTTGTTCCGGCTTCAATTCCATACTGGATCTCGGAGCATTGACGCTACGGGCCCTACCACATACGGTTTTACGGGATTTCGGTTATATCGTCTTGGCTTAGGCTCCATTGCCAAATCACAACTCCGTAATCTCCACCGTAGGCAGGCATGATTTCCCCAAACTTAAACTGCTTTCGACTGCCAACCTTAGCAGGCGTCTCCCAAAATCCCTCGCGCGGGCACATATCTCCCGCTAGGACCCGGTTTACTTCCCTGCTTTGCTTACCGCCTATTTCTCTCTCACGGATCCGGGAAATTTTCGCGTACGAGACTAAATCATCCGGATATACAATATTATCTATACCATCATCGTCCACATCGAGAAGGAACATCACGGCAGCGGCCTCGAACGCCCAATAACCGTAATATGGTGCATATCCGTTATCGGACAAACGCAGGTGCCCGTTGTACCACCTCGGGTGAGCGCTCATTGCAGGATACCACGCCGTCAGGTAGCTTGAGACATACTTAGCGATATGTATATCGTCCTCTTGCCAGAGCGCTGAGACAAGTGTGTCGTAAGGCTCTCCTAGAATACACTCATTAACGGTCGAATCGCGGGTACCGCAAATCTCGATGAGTTCATCAAATAGTGCATCCGTACCAACATGGCTCCGGAGGATTGAAATAATACAGTTGACTGACATGCGATCTCTAAGGAGTATCGCAATACTCAGGAGTTGAAGAGTAGCCTGATAGTCTGCTAGGTTTTCAAAATCAGGTGCGGCAGCGTACTCATAAGGGCCATCCTCAGGAAATTCAGCCGAGAGGGATATCGCGAAAGCTTGAAACGACTCATTCCAATTGACGAAATCCGCCACCACATCAACGAAGGCTCTCGATATCTCTTCTATGGGAGCGCCCGCGGTATATTCCAGCAGCCACAACCATAACTTCTCAGCGAAGATCATTCGTAATTCACCAGTATGATCTTCGGTGCCAAGCTGACACCGCGATAGATTTCGACGTGACGTGGCTATCAGTTCATGTTGATTTCGCTTGGTTGCACAATACATCTCGTACGACAAAAATTTTTGCCGGCGATGCGCTTTGAATTCTTCTGGGCTCATGATCATAAACTCCCTTTTTTCTTCGTCATTTTATTAGATTTTCTTTGATTCGCAGAGGCTGTTTCTTCTGAATGCAGGTCGGATGACTGCTTTCTAGAAATGCTTCGTCGCCTACGGGCGATCGCATCAATCTCATGAGCTTGAAATATTTCCGATACACCGTGCATTGGTCTATGGTCGTCGTGCTCACGCACGTTTTCATACTTATTTTCAGCGAGCAGAACCGCACACGCGCGTAAATGATCGTCAATACCGTGCGCTGGAGTAAGCGTGAGCCGCTTCTCTCCAGCTTTATATTTATTTCCGAACGGATCGGTCACCGTAGGGGCTATCAAAAACAGGTAAACCCATCTATTCTGGAGGTTCTCTAGATTTCTCGCGTCAGAATTACTTATATGGTCTCTAACCCAGTCCTTCGACATTTGTGTTCCCGAGCGAGGCTCAGATAACAAGCACCATAAAGCAAGTTGCCTTGACGTGAGCGTATCCGGTGCCGGCGGGATGCGGCTACCTTTAGCTGCCTTCATACGTTTATGCCCTAGGCCGTAGACGGCCCCACCACTGTAACTCAGCTTCGCCTCGACAAAGTGGAATTCCTCGGCTGATATTTGCCAAATCGTGTCAATGCCGCTGGTAGTGACTCTCCCTATATCTTCTGGAATCAGTTCCTTAGGGCGCCGTAAATCCTTCTTCTCGTGGATTATCCTAGGAAACTCGTGCTTCCACTTGGCGCGATAGTCCCCGTGGGGCCACGACGAATCAGCTTTAAGGTAGTGACACATATGGTAGTAATCGGCCAAGTGTTCTCCAATGAGACCTTTCCAAACGAAGCTGATTTCTGAAAGAGAGTCCTCGATCTTCCGTGTCGCGTTTTGCGCTTTTCCGCTTCCTTCTTTAGCTACCTGTCTATTAGATTTCTCTTGTGGCTTGTGCTCCATACCACGTCCAGGTGATGGTGTATCGCCATGTGTTTTCGCTCTAGCCGGAACACTGTTAGCCTTGCCTTCACCCTTTGCATGGTTATGTTTGGCGGCCGGATTTCCTATCACCGTCGCAGCATATGCGACATTTTGCGCTACCATTAACGCGTCTTCGCCGAGCAACTCACGTATCATTTCTTGCAATGCAGCCGAACCTTGCGTTATTCCTGACTTAAGTGGGCCACGCAACGCCTCAACCTGCGGCTTCATATCGCGGGCTGTGTACTGCAGTTCTGGAGACAGCCACCAGTGTTCTCGCGAGAGTTCGTCCAGCATCGCTACGCAACTGTCCAGTGCTGCGATCGCTGATACGATCGCGAGCTGCGTATTTTGTGCCCAGTCGAACGTTTTCATGAACTTGATCGCCGCGCCTTTTGACTTTGCGAGCATGGCCTCGATCATCACATTACCACCAGCGAGCGGACCGGCCTCCTTGCGTAGCTTCCTCAGCGGTTTAACGATCGTTTTGAAGAGGCTTCCGACCTCAGGGATACAGCCGAACGCTGCCAGCGCAGCGTCCATCCAGTCGTCTTTGGTAGCCTTCGCCGGGCCAACCTTGCTAATTCGGAAAACCATCCCCGACACGTCGCGCACGTCCATTACCTGATCTACGACCGGGATGAGAGAGATCGCACCGCCGACGATCATTGCCGCCTTACCTTGGTCTGCGGAGAAGTCGCCCATAATCAGGTCCAGGAAGAAGTGCCGACCTCGTCAATAAAACTGCTGCTTTGTTCTTTGCTCATGCCGACGTACCTTTTTCCTGTTTCCTGCGAGCCTCTTCAATCAGCGCCGCGACACGCTCTTTCGAGGCACGCGCGCGCTCCAGTTCAGGATCGGGCTCAAGTGCAGGCGGCAGCCAGGGTACGGGTTCTTCTCCATATTCAACGTGGTAGTCTCCGGGCGGCACATTGCTGACCAATGCATATCCTTTAGCGTCCAGCGTACCGGAACGGCTGGTGCCGTCGGCGAAAGTAATCTTGTAGGGAGCGTGCGCGACGGGGACCAGATCCTCGTAGTGGAAATTGAGTTCGACAGCGTTATCGATGTTCTCCGCCTTCGGCAACCCCGGCAACGTAGGCAAAGCACTAGCCGGCCCACCCAACTCCTTCATGCTCGCCTTGAACACCATCGTGCCAGGCCCATGAATCATGATGTTCCCACCCTCAAGCTTGAGGTAAGCGCCCTGTGCGGTCAGCATGACGTGCTCCTTGGCCGAGATCGAGATGCTCCTGCCGATGCTGGCGACAGTGACGAGCTTGTCGGCAGTGACTTTGGTGACGTCGGACTGGCTTTGCACGCTCACCCTGCCGCTGGCCGCATGCAGGCGCAGGCCGGTTTCCTGGTTGGGCTTGCCGGTGGCGCTTGCTTTGCCGTACGTGAACAGGCTGATGCCGTCCTTGAGCTGGTAATTCGCGTTGGCCTGGGCGGCAAAGTTCAGATCTTGCCCGGCGGTGACGGTGCTTGTGCTGCCTGCCGCGACCACGGCGTTGGCCGGCGTCGTGGCGGCAATGCCGGACGGACTCGACAGTTGCAGGTGCGGTTCGGAAAACGCGGTAGCCTGGCCGGCACCGCCTGTTTCGCCGTCGCCTCCTCCTGCGCCGCCTGTCGCGCCAAGCACCTCAATGCTCTTGTTCAGCCCAGTCACCGCGCTGAGCTTCTCCGGCGCCGGCTCGTCTTTCAGTTTCGCGTTGTGCTTCTGCGCCAGGTCCGCCATCGACTGCGCCAGTTCTGCGCTCTGTTCCACTTGCGCGGAGGCTTCGCCCGAGTCGAGCTGGTGACCGCTGGCGTTGTTGCGGGCGTTTGTGGTCATCAGCAGGCCCTGGCCGGCGCGCAGCGCGGCGCTGTGGGCTGACTTCAGTTCGGCACCGAAGCCGGCACCTTGCAGGCGCTGGTTGTCGGTCTGGTGGCGCAGGTGGCCCAGGTTCAGTTCGTCCGTGCCTTCATGCGCCCGGGCGTGACGTTGCAGCGCCAGGCGCGGTTCGGCCGGGGTGTCGTCGAAGACGAGCTGGCTGAAGGCGCCCGTGCCGCTCTGGCTCGCCTGCAGTGCCTGCGACTTCAGGCCCGACAGCGTGGCCGGGTGGGCGTGGCCACCGCCTTCGCCCGGGAACCAGGCCGGGGCATTGCCCGTGGCGACGCCTGCGCCGCCGGCGACCTGGTTATTCTGCGCGTCCGTTGCACCGCTGCCGTTGTACAGGCTGCCGATGACGACCGGGCGGTCGATGTCGCCGTCGAGAAAATCGACCAGCACTTCACTGCCGATGCGCGGTACGGCGACGGCGCCCCAGTTGGTGCCGGCGACGGGTGCCATCGGCGTGGCGATGCGGACCCAGGTGCCGGCCTGGTCGTCGCCCGGAGCGCCGGTGTGGCCGTCCGGGGCGGGATGGGTCAGGCGGCTGTGGCTCTGCTCGCCGCGCTGCCAGTGGAACTGCACCTTGATGCGGTGGTCGCGGTCGGTGTGCACGACGGCGCCCGGCGGACCGACGACGACGGCCGTCTGCTGGCCGCGCACTGTCGGTTTCGGGCGCAGCAGGACGCCGTGGCCGTCGGTCGTGCTGCTGCGGTACGGCACATTGCTGCGGATGGCGTCGATGCGGTTGCGGTACAGCGGCCGCTCGGCGATGCCGGCGCCGACAGCGTGCAGGCTGCGGCCCTGTTCCATGGCGATGCGTTCGGCCAGCGCGTTGACGCCGAGAGTGCGGTCGAGCACGCTGCGCACGTCCGCTGCCAGGTTGTTATGGGCCAGGTGCAGCACGCGCGTCACGATGAACGTGCACTCGCTGTCCGGCGCGGCGTCCAGCAGTGCATGGTCCTGCAGCGCGAACGTGGTGCCGGGGCTAAGCGTGCGAACGGTGCCGGCTCCCGTGAAAATCTCTCGGCCCGCTTCGATCGCTTCCAACTGACGGTCGGCGATGCGCTGGCCGTGCTCGCGCGACGTATAAGCATACGCGCCCGGCGCGTCGCGGAGCGATGGCGCACCAGGCGCCGCCACGGCGCTGGCCGCGCCGACGCGGCGCGTGTCGTTGCTGCGGTAGTCCCAGCTGCCCAGCTCGACGCCGCCTGCCGTCCAGCGCAGTTCGTTGCGCCAGCGGTCGATGCTGTGCTCGCGTCCGACGCCATCCGCGAGGAAAGCAGATACAAGTGTAGCTGAATCATTTATCTTTATAAGTCTGATATCAGCTTGCTTATCCGCTTTGCAGGCGAAGTAGTCCACCTAAGAAGCGCCCAGATACCTCCATACTGTGATGCCATAAGCCGCCTCGGTGGCTTGCATAACATCTCCTTTCTCAAACCTTTTCCTCTGTGGCGGGATATCCAGGGATTCCCAAACGCCACCAAGCGGGCAGATCTCTCCAGATTTCTCCCGCAGCTCTGATTCGCTATATGGCTCTACGAACGACCTTGGTGCGTTAACGCTGCGCGCGTAGTCCACCAGATCAATGGGATAAAACATCATATCTCTGTACGAGCTGTCATCAATATCCAGGATGAAAGTAATCGCGGCAGATTCCCAAGACCAATAACCGGTAAAAATTTCGCCACGTTTATGGCTCTCATAGTACACTTCCCTTCGGCTTGCCTCGTACCAGTCAGCCAGGTACTCTTTCATTAACACGGCACGGGATTCCTTCGGTGCAGCGAATATTTTTAGAGTCTTATAATACGGCAAATGCCGCGTGCATTCTCCAGGGGGCGCACTCCGATTGGGAACATAGCTAGCGAGCAGTCTTTCAAGCATGCCATCCTGCTGCGGGTTATTGAAGTCAATGATTTTTGGCATTCTTTTTAGGTGCGTGCCCCACCCTAGCAAAGCCCCGAGGCAGATAAGTTGATTTGCGTATGCGAATTGGGTTCCAAGCAGTGGAAGTGTTGCCACAGTTCCATTTGTGCTCTCATCAGAATTCTGGAAAACCTCCCATGCCTGGGAATAGCTTTCCCAAAAACCTAGAACCGCTGGGAAAAATTGGGCAATCTCCGCTATCTGGTGCCCGCCGCTGTAACAGTTAAGTATGAAAGTCAGCCCGTCCCAGGCTCGACGCCTTTGCGGAACGGCGGCCTCGTATTTACCAATTTTTCCGCTCAAAACTTCAGGCTTAGACAAAACACTCCGTACAACATCAAAACCCGATAACATTTCGTCAAAATTATATTCGTAGATATCATAGCTTAGAAGCTTTTCGCGCTTGGCGCGATCAAACTCCTCGCGATTAAATTTTTTCATTTTCAGTCCTTCAGTATATTTTCTGGCAAATCAATTATAAACTGGACGTGGTGCGCCGCGCCCTTTGATTTCTGGTGTTTAGCAAGCTGCCGACCTGTTACTAGAGAAATCCACCGATTATATGGATAGCCGGTGGTGGTATTTATTATTCCGTTTAGTTCGCGCTCTCGGAGCAGCCTTTTAAGTCTAAAGCCCGCTGTCGTCATATTTTCGCTATCTATAGCGGTAACAATCCACTCGTGGCTCATCTGAGTGGCTAACCCAGTAGGATTCCCGTGCTTATCCTTTCCTGGTGGATTCACACTAGCGCGAATGTTCTGCTCGCGTTTGGAGCTCTCTTTGATTCTCACGACCTGATCTGCATGAGCATCCCGTCCGGCATTCTGAAATGTGTTGGGCTGGCCGCTAGGCGTGGGATTACTTGCCTCTTGGCTACGCAGTACAGCAAACTTCTCCGCCAAGGCCGCAGGCAGAGCTGCGATAAGGGTCAGCGAATCGAACACTCGCGACTTTGTCTCGCCCACAACATACGGTTTGATCGGGTTCCGATCATTGGCCCATAGATGGTCGATACCTGTATGCGGCGTTGAGTTTTCTTCGGTAAGCTTGCCGCCATTGTTCACCTTTACGAAAGTAACGTGCTTGCGCTTTACAAAGTAATCGGTGATATGCTCGGCGGGCACTCCACTCTTCCAGTTGCGTTTCTTCTCCTTGCCGCTTTTCTTTGTTGAAGTATTCGTGGAATTGGTCTGCGCACGCGGCGTCTTGACGTCGTTGTTCCGTTTTGCGAGGAGCTTGGCTTCATCGCGGGCACCTTTTGCAATTTGTTTAGTGGATGCGTCTGTGCCTTCGTCCACGACCTTTCCTACACGGGCTGTAGGTACCGACGCCGCGGCGGTGTTTCCGGGCAACTCGTGCGACATCATCTTTGCGTGCAGCTGCTTCAGTTCTGCAAATGCGTCGTCAATCATTTTCGGCGCGTTTTTTTCGATCGTGCGCAGCTCTCCGATGATTTGACGTACTCCGGTGCCGCCAGCGACGGCCTTCACCATCCAGCTGTCCAGGCCGTCGATAAACGCAGCGATGGTTTTCTTGAACAGCCCTTTGCTTTCGTTCGCCAGCATCGTCCAGTTGACGTCGCGCATGAATTTCTCGACATTGCCGTGAAGCTTCGGCGAGACCCCTTCAAGAATCCGGCCGAAGTTGTGGCCACGCTTCATCAGCTTGAATCCCACCTTGAGCGCATCTCCCACCGCTGGAATACATCCGATCAGCGTGATGACGAGGTCGACCCATACCGCAATTGCAGTCGGTGTTCTCGAAATCGCGATGATTCCGAGAACGAGGTCACGTATATCCATTGCCTGACCAACACCTGGGACGACGCCCAAGATGCCCGTGATGATGATATGCGATGGCGAGCTGCCGGCGCCGGTAACAAGGTCGCCGAGCCAAGTGGTGATATTGCTCTCGGCCTTCTTGATTACACGCGTCGTGGTGCCATGGGGCAGTTCTTTCGCTGTCAATGTTGCGGCACTCATACTTCCTCTCCGTCGGCGTCGTCGCTTTCGCCGCCTTCATGTTTCTCGCGGTATGACTGCTCTGCCTCGATGTCATCCGGTTGCGCCTCATTGGCGTACAAATAATCGTTGTAGTGAAAGTCGTATTCGAGATCACCCTCTACGCTGTCCGAGTCATCCCCCAGCATGGCGTCCAACTCATCCGGGAAATAGTTTTCGCGGAAATACGCATCCTCTTGCGCGATGTAGGCGGCAAGAAGGTGCGTCGCCTCCTCGTCATTGGTAGCTTTCGCCCCCAACAGTGGATTTGCCTTGCGCGGCTTGCGTAAAACCGCTTCCCGCTCATCCTCACCATAGGTGACGATACCCCCACCAGAAGGTACGTTTTCCAGGCGTGCGAAGCCTTTCGCGTCGAGCTTGCCGACAATGCTTGTACCGTCATCGAACAGCACCTTGTAGGGCGCCCCGACCATTGGTTGCAAATCATCCCAGCGGTAATTAAGCTCCATGAAGTTGTTGATGTTCTCCGCCTTCGGCAACGCCGGCAACGTCGGCGAAGCACTAGCCGGCCCACCCAACTCCTTCATGCTCGCCTTGAACACCATCGTGCCAGGCCCATGAATCATGATGTTCCCACCCTCGAGCTTCAGGTAAGCCCCCTGCGCAGTCAGCATGACGTGCTCCTTGGCCGATATCGACACGCTCTTGCCGATGCTGGCGACCGTGACAAGCTTGTCGGCGGTGACTTTGGTGACGTCGGACTGGCTTTGCACGCTCATCCTGCCGCTGGCCGCATGCAGGCGCAGGCCGGTTTCCTGGTTGGGCTTGTCGGTGGCGCTTGCTTTGCCGTACGTGAACAGGCTGATGCCGTCCTTGACCTGGTAATGCGCGCTGGCTTGCGACGCAAAGTTCAGATCTTGCCCGGCGGTGACGGTGCTTGTGCTGCCTGCCGCGACCACGGCGTTGGCCGGCGTCGTGGCGGCAATGCCGGACGGACTCGACAGTTGCAGGTGCGGTTCGGAAAACGCGGTAGCCTGGCCGGCACCGCCTGTTTCGCCGTCGCCTCCTCCTGCGCCGCCTGTCGCGCCAAGCACCTCAATGCTCTTGTTCAGCCCAGTCACCGCGCTGAGCTTCTCCGGCGCCGGCTCGTCTTTCAGTTTCGCGTTGTGCTTCTGCGCCAGGTCCGCCATCGACTGCGCCAGTTCTGCGCTCTGTTCCACTTGCGCGGAGGCTTCGCCCGAGTCGAGCTGGTGACCGCTGGCGTTGTTGCGGGCGTTTGTGGTCATCAGCAGGCCCTGGCCGGCGCGCAGCGCGGCGCTGTGGGCTGACTTCAGTTCGGCACCGAAGCCGGCACCTTGCAGGCGCTGGTTGTCGGTCTGGTGGCGCAGGTGGCCCAGGTTCAGTTCGTCCGTGCCTTCATGCGCCCGGGCGTGACGTTGCAGCGCCAGGCGCGGTTCGGCCGGGGTGTCGTCGAAGACGAGCTGGCTGAAGGCGCCCGTGCCGCTCTGGCTCGCCTGCAGTGCCTGCGACTTCAGGCCCGACAGCGTGGCCGGGTGGGCGTGGCCACCGCCTTCGCCCGGGAACCAGGCCGGGGCATTGCCCGTGGCGACGCCTGCGCCGCCGGCGACCTGGTTATTCTGCGCGTCCGTTGCACCGCTGCCGTTGTACAGGCTGCCGATGACGACCGGGCGGTCGATGTCGCCGTCGAGAAAATCGACCAGCACTTCACTGCCGATGCGCGGTACGGCGACGGCGCCCCAGTTGGTGCCGGCGACGGGTGCCATCGGCGTGGCGATGCGGACCCAGGTGCCGGCCTGGTCGTCGCCCGGAGCGCCGGTGTGGCCGTCCGGGGCGGGATGGGTCAGGCGGCTGTGGCTCTGCTCGCCGCGCTGCCAGTGGAACTGCACCTTGATGCGGTGGTCGCGGTCGGTGTGCACGACGGCGCCCGGCGGACCGACGACGACGGCCGTCTGCTGGCCGCGCACCGTCGGTTTCGGACGCAGCACGACGCCGTGGCCGTCGGTCGTGCTGCTGCGGTACGGCACATTGCTGCGGATGGCGTCGATGCGGTTGCGATACAGCGGCCGCTCGGCAATGCCCGTGCCGACGGCATGCAGGCTGCGGCCCTGTTCCATGGCGATGCGTTCGGCCAGCGCGTTGACGCCGAGAGTACGCTCGAGCACGCTGCGCACTTCGGCCGCCAGATTGTTATGGGCCAAGTGCAGCACGCGCGTCACGATGAACGTGCGCTCGCTGTCCGGCGCGGCGTCCAGCAGCGCATGGTCCTGCAGCGCGAACGTGGTGCCGGGGCTGAGCGTGCGGACGGTGCCGGCTCCCGTGAAAATCTCTCGGCCCGCTTCGATCGCTTCCAATTGACGGTCGGCGATGCGCTGGCCGTGCTCCCGCGACGTATAAGCATACGCGCCCGGCGCGTCGCGGAGCGATGGCGCGCCAGGCGCCGCCAGGGCGCTGGCCGCGCCGACGCGGCGCGTGTCGTTGCTGCGGTAGTCCCAGCTGCCCAGCTCGACGCCGCCTGCCGTCCAGCGCAGTTCGTTGCGCCAGCGGTCGATGCTGTCCTCGCGCATCACGGCGCCCGGTTGCGAGAAGCGCACCGTTGCCTGCGCGTTGGGCTGGAATGCGCCGTTATGGTCGGCGATGACCATCGTGTGGCCGTCGGCGCCATGCTCGAACCAGTAAAAGAGGCCCTCTTCCAGCATCAGCCGTTCCGCGAACGCCAGGTTCGACTCCTGGTACTGGCAGGTCAGCGAACGCTTCTGGTAGATGTCGCGCTCGGCGATGTCGTAGCGCCACTGCGGCACCAGTTTGCCGGGGTTTTGCCAGCTGTTGAAGATGCTGTCCAGGATATCGAACACAGTTGCGTCCTGGAACACGCGACTGTCCCGCCCCATGTCCATGAAGGCGCACCACGGTCCGATCGTCAGTTCATGGCGGGCCAGGCCGCCATCGGCGCCCAGCAGCCGGGCCGACGTGACGTGGCCGTGGAACGGACGCAGTTCGGTGCGGCTCGCCGCCGTCATCAGTTGCAGCAGGACGGGCTGGCCCAGCAGCGACTTCAGGGCGATACGCGCGTCCGGCGACACGGCGGTGACCGTCAGCTCGTACGGCCGGCTGATCGCTTCCTCGCCGCGCAGGCACTCGGGAATCAGCTGCTCGGCTCCGAGCGGCGTGGTCAATTGCAGAAGGCGGGTATCCTGTCGCAACAGGTCGGGCAGCACGAGCATGGGGAGTTGAACCTTGGACGGATGAATGGGAGTTAGCAGATTACTACTACTCACCCGACATTACACCGTAAAAGTTCGCTCAAGGCAAGAGTGCGCGCTTTGAGCTGACGCAAAACGGTTCAGTCCTCCGCCGGCGCCACGTGGGATTGCAGCAGCGCATCGAACGCCTCCACAGGCATCGGCCGCGCAAACAGATAGCCCTGGCCGTAGTCGCAACCCGCCGCTGCCAGCAGGTCGCGCTGCTCCGCCGTTTCCACGCCCTCGGCTATCACGCTCAGCCCCAGCTTGTGGGCCATGACGATGATGGCTTCCGACAATGCCATGTCGCTGGAATCCGGTGCCAGGTTGCGGGTAAAACTGCGGTCGATCTTGAGGTAATCGATATCGAACTTGTTCAGGTACGACAGCGACGAATAGCCCGTGCCGAAATCGTCCAGTGCCACCTGGATGCCGGCATCGCGCAGCTGCAGCAGTTTATCGGTCACCATGGCACTGGCGTCGAGCAGCAGGCCTTCCGTGATCTCGACAACGATCGCCTGCCCTGGCACGCCCAGCTGGCGCAGTGCCCGCAGCCAGACGTCGTACGTGCCGCCTTCGCGCTGGAATTCGACCGGCGACTGGTTCAGGCTGACCTGGAACTCGGGGTGGATGTCCTGCCGCCAGCGGCGCACCCAGCGTAGCGATTCGTCGAAGACCCATTGGCCGATATCGACGATCAGCCCGCTTGACTCGGCCAGCGGGATGAATTCCAGCGGACTGACGAGCCCCCGCTGCGGATGCTCCCAGCGCAGCAGCGCTTCCGCCTTGTGGATGGCGCCCGTGCCCAGATGCACGATGGGCTGGAAATACAGCTTCAGCTGCTCGCCCTTGATGGCGCTGCGCAGGTCGTTCGTCAGGCGCATGCGGTTCAACGCCGCCACCTGGAGCGCCGGCGTGAAATAGCTGAAGCGGTTGCGTCCGGCCCCTTTGGCTGCGTACATCGCCTGGTCGGCATGCTTGAGCAGGTCGTCCACGCTGGCCGCGTCATCCGGGTACAGCGTGATGCCGATGCTGGCGGAAACGAATGCCTGCTCCTGGTCCAGTGTGAACGGGGCCAGCAGCCCGTCCAGGATGTTCTGCGCGATATGGTCGACCCGCTCCGCATCCTCGAGAGCCGGCAGGATGACGGTAAACTCGTCGCCCCCGAGCCGGGCCACCGTGTCGGAAGCGCGCACGCAGGTGCCGATGCGGCGGGCCGCCTCGATCAGCAGCACGTCGCCCTGGTGGTGGCCCAGTGTATCGTTGACTTCCTTGAAGTGATCCAGGTCGATGAAGAGGATGGCGATGCGGCTGCCGTCACGCCTGCTCTTGACAATGGCCTGCTGCAGCCGGTCGAGGAACATGCGCCGGTTGGGCAGCTGCGTCAGCGGATCGAAGTTGGCCTGCTGCCAGATCAGCGCCTCCGTTTCCTTCTGGTCCGTCACGTCTTCGATCATGCACAACTTCAGCCGCGGTCCCGGCTTGTCCGCATCCACGGGCACCACGGACACCTCGACCCAGACAGTCGCCTCGTCCGGCCGAAGCAGGCGCAACGTGACGCGAAAGCCCGCGATCTCGCGCTCCTGCAGGCGCCGCAACTGCAATAAACACTCCGGCAAATCGTCGGGATGGATCAGGTCCGTCCACGAACAGCCGCCGGTCGGCCCCGCCGGCCGGCCCGCGATTTCCAGGCCGCGCGGGTTGACGTCGATGAACGTACCCGTGACCGGTTCGATCAGCGCAATACCCATCGGCGCCGCCTCGAACATCGTGCGGAAGCGTTCCTCTCCCTTGCGGATGGCTTCCGCGGCGCGCTTTCTCTCGCGGGCCAGCAGCGCCATGTGCACACCGGCGCCCAGCAACAGCAGCGTGGCGGCAATGCCAAGAATGCGATACAGCCAGACGAGATTCGGCGCGTTGTCCGTGTTGTAGAGGAAACCGTCGAACGACACGCCGCGCGGCAGCTGCCCCAGATCCGTGTAGACGTCGGCAATGTGCTGCCAGCGGTCCGGGTTCATGTAACCGACTTCGACCAGCACCGGCTGCACCAGCGGCACCATCTGCCGTGCTTCGTACAGTAGATGCTGGCGGTCGTGTTTCTGCGAGTACTTGCTCAGGATGAGATCGACCATCTCTTCCTGGTGACTCATCGCATATTGCCAGCCGCGCATGCTGGCGGCGCGGAATGCCTTGACGCGCTCCGGATGGGCGCTGATTTCATGCTCGCTGGTGAACAGGTTGTCACCGTAGAAATCGATGCCGGCCGAACGGGGCGTGTGGATATCGTAGGGAAACCCGGCGCGGTCCAGGTAATCGGGCTCGTTGGTCGTGTAGATCGACATCGCATCGACCCGGCCCTTGATCAGGTCTTCCGGGTTATAGCTGTGTTCCAGCCGCTGCAGCCGTTCCGGCGCGACGCCCTGTTTTCTCAGGTATGCAACCAGTTCGTCGGCCTGGTTCAGCTGGTCGGTCTTCGGGCCTAGCATGACCTTGCCGCCGACGATGCGGCGGATGTCCGGCACTGTACCCTGCTGGCGCATGGCCATCGCATAGGGGGAATGCTGGAACACGACAGCCAGTACGACAACGGGCTTGCCGGACAACCGCGACAGCAGCAGCGTGCTGCTGCCCGTACCGAACTGCGCGCGTCCCGACAGCACGGCGCGTTCCGGCGCGTCCCCATCGGCGCCTTCGAGGATCGTCACGTCCAGCCCGGCTTCCCGATAGAACCCCTTTTCCAGCGCGGCGTAGTAGCCGGCAAACTGGAACTGGTGCGTGTGCTTCAGCTGCAGCACGACCTGCTCGCGCTCACCCGCATGCGCCACTGTGCTCCAGACGAGGCAGGCGCCCGTCGCCAGCAGCAGCCTGCGGGAGCGGCGCCGGCCGCCTTCAAGGAACGCAACCAGGAAGGAATGCACGTGTCAGGGAGGGGCGGGGTTGGCGGAAGGCGGCATCGTTCGATTGTACTGCCTTCCACGGCTGGGCTGCGGCCGGGTGTGGCTTGCAAGCATCAGGACGATTGCTTGCAAGCCGAAGGGTTACTTGTGACTTGTTACTTGTTACTGGTTACTTGCGGCCCGCTTTGGCCGGCTTGGCGCCGGCACGCGCAGGAGCGGCCTTGGGCTTGACCTTGATCGTGTCGAGGATCGACGGGCGCACCTTCGTCTCGATCACTTCGCGCGCCGTCAGCGAACCGGTCAGCGCGTTGGGGCGGCCGCCGCGCGGGGCCGGCACGGCGCGACCGGCCGTTGCACCGGCCGGCGCACGCGGACGCGCACCCGGCGCCAGCGTCGGCATCGCGCGCTTGCCTTCCGGCGCCGCTTTCAGATGCTCCTCGCCCGGGGTCCAGGCGGGGATCAGGTGCTTCTCGCCATTGCCGATCAGGTCGCCCCGGCCCATCTTCTGCAACGTCTCGCGCAGGATCGGCCAGTTTTCCGGGTCGTAGTAGCGCAGGAACGCTTTATGGGCCTTGCGGATCTTGCCGCTGCGCGGGGTCTCGACCGTCTCGGACGTATCCGTCACCTTGTGCAGCGGGTTCTTGCGCGAGTGATACATCGTCGTGGCCATCGCCATCGGCGTCGGCATGAACGTCTGCACCTGGTCGAGGCGGAAATTATTTTTCTTCAGCCACAGCGCCAGGTTCAGCATGTCCTCGTCCGTCGTGCCCGGATGGGCCGCGATGAAGTACGGAATCAGGTACTGCTTCTTGCCCGCTTCGACCGAAAATTTCTCGAACATCGCCTTGAACTCGTCGTAAGCGCCGATGCCGGGCTTCATCATCTTGTTCAGCACGTTCGGTTCCGTGTGCTCCGGCGCGATCTTCAGCAGGCCGCCCACGTGGTGCGTGACGAGCTCCTTGACGTACTCGGGCGAGCGCACGGCCAGGTCGTAGCGCAGGCCGGAACTGATCAGGATTTTCTTGACGCCGGGGATCGCGCGCGCCTTGCGGTACAGCGAGATCAGCTTGCTGTGGTCGGTGCCCAGGTTGACGCAGATGGACGGATACACGCACGACAGCCGGCGGCACGACGTTTCGATTTCCTTGTCCTTGCAGGCCAGGCGATACATGTTCGCCGTGGGTCCGCCCAGGTCGGAAATGGTGCCCGTGAACCCTTTGGTCTTGTCGCGGATGTGCTCGATTTCGCGCAGGATCGACGGCTCCGAACGGCTCTGGATGATGCGGCCTTCATGCTCCGTGATCGAACAGAACGTGCAGCCGCCGAAGCAGCCGCGCATGATGTTGACGGAGAAGCGGATCATTTCCCAGGCCGGGATGCGGGCGTTGCCATAGCTCGGGTGCGGTGCCCGGGCGTAGTTCATGTCGTAGACGCCGTCCATCTCGTCCATCGCCAGCGGCAGCGGCGGCGGATTGATCCACACGTCGCGCTCGCCATGCTGCTGCACCATCGCACGCGCATTGCCGGGATTCGATTCGAGGTGGAACACGCGCGAGGCGTGCGCGTACATCACGGGATCGGTACTCACCGTTTCGTACGACGGCAGCCGCACGACGGTCTTGCTGTGCTTCTCGCGCGCCATCGCCTGGCGTTCTTCGCGGGACATGATGCGGATCGGTTTGACCACTTCGGGCGCGGTTGCGGCGTTGTCGGTCGCGCACGCGGCCTTGTCTTCCTGCGCCATCGCGTACGGGTCGGGATGGGCGTCGATCTTGCCGGGCACGTCCACGCGGGTGGAGTTGTGCACGCCCCATTCCGCCGACGGCATCCAGCCGTGCGGGACGAGGAACGCCGTGCCGCGCAGGTCGCGGATGTTCTTGATGTCCTCGCCGGCCGCCATGCGGTGCGTCAGGTCGACCAGCGCGCGTTCGGCATTGCCGAAGATCAGCAGGTCGGCCTTTGAATCGGTCAGCACGGAGCGGCGCACCTTGTCGGACCAGTAATCGTAGTGGGCGATGCGGCGCAGCGAAGCCTCGATGCTGCCGATGATGACCGGCGTGCCGGGGAACGCTTCGCGGGCGCGCTGGGCATACACGGTCACGGCACGGTCCGGACGCTTGTTCGGCTCGCCATTGGGCGTGTATGCGTCATCCGAACGGATCTTCCGGTCGGACGTGTAACGGTTGACCATCGAGTCCATATTGCCCGCCGTGACGCCGTAGTACAGGCGTGGCTTGCCCAGCGCGCGGAACGGCTCGGCCGAATGCCAGTCCGGCTGGCTGATGATGCCGACCCGGTACCCCTGCGCTTCGAGCAGCCGGCCGACCAGCGCCATGCCGAAACTCGGGTGATCGATATAGGCATCGCCCGTGATCAGGATGACGTCGCACTCGTCCCAGCCCAGCTTGTCCATTTCGGCACGGCTCATGGGCAGGAAAGGCGCAACGGCAGCGCGGGCAGACCGCTTCGGGACGGTCGCAAAAAGGTTTACTGGGGAGTTCATCGACAGGATTGTACCAAAATCGGGCGGTCACTGCGCGATCGGCCAACGATTTCCTGGCGAAATTCTTTTAGTTTTCAATAACTTGTGCGGAAGGCGACAATATCGCTGCGAAATCTCTTGCTCGTGCTTCGCTGACGCTTTGCAGTTGTCCGGGGACAGGCCGCACCGCGGACCTGTCCCCGGCACTTCAGATGCCCATATTCCCCAGGATGCGCGTCAGCTCGCGCAGCGTCGGCTCGAGCGCCGGATGTTTTGCGGCGAACTTGGCGGAAATTTCCTGCGTGCGCTCGGCCAGGCCGTACGTGGTCGTGCCCTCCGTGTCCACGCTGCCATCGGCGGCGCGCTGCTCCAGCAGCTGATGGATGTCGCCATCGAGCTGGCGCAACAGGTCCTGCAATTCCTCGTCCACCGGACCCGCGTGCGACAGCGAGCTGTGCAGGTTGCGCAGAGATTCTTTCAGGTTGTTTTCCATTGTTGTCCCTCTGTAGTAGCCATACCGGACTTATACACCGAATCGCGTCCGGCCGGCCACCCGACTCGGAGGCCGAAACAACCTCGGCTGTGGCACCTTTCCTCTGCCGTGCCATTCGTGCAACACCGCCGGCGGCATTATTCGGCACATCGCGCAGCGTTATCACGAGACGGAATAACTTGCCGTATAGAAATTACAAGCCCGCCCAGCGATATCACTGATGCGAATCGCGGACATCGAAAGACTAAATTGGATTTATATCTGGCACGGGTCTATTCTGACTACATCGACAGACGAAATGCACATAAAGGACAACGCCATGAACACCACTACCTTCGACACCGCAGCCCGTGACACCGCCGCCAACCGTGGCTGGCTCAAAGCCCTGGGCGCCCGCCTGCGCCACGCCCTGGAAACGCTGGGCCGCCCTTAC
The DNA here is from genome assembly GCF_004421005.1 of Pseudoduganella plicata. Lineage (NCBI taxonomy): Bacteria > Pseudomonadati > Pseudomonadota > Betaproteobacteria > Burkholderiales > Oxalobacteraceae > Pseudoduganella > Pseudoduganella plicata. The sequence continues at coordinate 3,892,367 of NZ_CP038026.1, read as the reverse complement.
GTGAACGGCCAGTTCCCGTCGTACTGATGCACCTGCGGCACGCGCCGTCAGCCGGGCTGACGACGTTGCCGCCGTAGTTCCGGTTTGCCATCGCCGAGCGCGCCATGCGCCGCCGCTCCCAAGATGCGGCGAAACGTCGGGCATTCCATATGGCTGGGCGCAGCGCAGGCCGCCGCGTGCCGCAAGCCATCGCGCATAGCGCTCAGCTGACGGATCGTCCGGTCGATCTCGTCGGCCCTGGTCAGCAGCCGCTGGCGGTCGATCGCCAGGCTGCCGTCGGGCGCGAACATCGCGCCGATCTCCTGCAGCGACAACCCGGCCGCCCGCCCCAGGGCAATCAGCGCCAGCCGTTCCGGCACGTCCGCGGCAAACACGCGGCGCAGCCCCTGCCGGCCCACCGACGCGATCAGCCCCTTTTCCTCGTAGAACCGCAACGTCGACGCCGGCACACCCGTCCGTCGCGCCACTTCGGCGATATCCAGTACCGTCATTCTTGACCTCAAGTCCACTTGAAGTGCGACGATAGCATCCCGAACCGATTTTTTGGAGATGCAGATGACCGATACCGCTCAGGCGGCGCTGTGGAATGGCAGCGCCGCCAACGCCTGGGTAGCCAACCAGGCCATTCTCGACCAGATGTTTTATCCGTTTGAAGCGATGCTGGCCGGCCGGCTGGAGCCTGGCCAGCGCGTGCTGGACGTGGGTTGCGGCACGGGCGCCACGACCCTGGCCGCGGCACGACGAGGGGCCCATTGCACCGGCATCGACATCTCGGCGCCGATGATCGCCGTGGCGCGCGAGCGTGCACGCGATGCCGGCCTGGACGCGGCATTTGTCTGCGCCGACGTGCAGGACCACGGCTTCGCACCGGCCGCTTTCGACGCCATCATCTCGCGCTTCGGCGTCATGTTCTTTGCGGACCCGGTGGCCGCGTTCGCGACCCTGCATCGCGCGGCGCGTCCCGGCGCCGCGCTGCACCTGTACGCCTGGCGCAGTCCCGACGAAAACCCGTTCATGACGACGGCCGAGCGCGCGGCCGCACCGCTGGTCACGCTGCCCGCCGTCGTGCCGGGTCAGCCGGGCCAGTTCGCCTTTGCGGACAGCGCGCGCGTGCGCGGCATCCTGGAACGGGGCGGCTGGAACGACATCGCCATCGCGCCGGTGGACGTGCCCTGCACCTTTCCCGCGTCGGGCCTGCTGCATTACGCCACGCGCATGGGGCCATTGGGCCGCATCCTGCCCACACTGGACGAGCCGCTGCGCCAGCAGGTCATCGGGACGCTGCACGCGGCGTTCGTGCCGTTCGTCCGCGACGATACCGTCCAGTTGACTGCCGCATGCTGGCAAGTGACGGCGCGATCCGATGTCATCAGAGGGTAACAGACGCAAATTATGATGCGGCGTCTTTCACTCCTGCCAACTACCAATGTCCCAATCGAATTCGCGTCGCAAGTTCATTCGTAATTTCTCCCTCGGCACCATGGCCGTGTCCACGCTGCCGCTGACCGCCTGCGGCGGCGATGGCGGTCCCAACACGACCGTCCAGATCAGCTATGCCCACGGTGTGGCAAGCGGCGACCCGCTGTCGGACCGCGTGATCCTGTGGACGCGCGTCACCAGCAGCAGCACCGACGACGTCGAGGTGGGCTGGACGATCGCCGAAGACAGCGCATTTGCGAAAGTGGTCAACTCGGGCGTCGTCACCACGGGCGCATCGAAGGACTTTACCGTCAAGGTCGATGCGACGGGCCTGGCGCCGAACCGCAATTACTACTATCGCTTCCGCGCCCATGAAGTGGAGTCGCCGGTCGGCCGCACCAAGACGCTGCCTGTCGGCAGCGTGGCACAGGCGCGCTTCGCCGTCTTCAGCTGCTCGAACTACCCGGCCGGCTACTTCAACGTCTACGCCGAAGCGGCGAAGATGGACGACATCGACGCGGCGCTGCACCTGGGCGACTACATCTACGAATACGCGGCATCGGGCTACGCGTCGGCCGAAGCGGCTGCCATGGGCCGCGTGTCGCAGCCGGCCAACGAGATCATCACCCTGTCCGACTACCGCCGCCGTTACGCCCAGTACCGCAGCGACACCGATCTGCAGGCCGTGCACGCCCGCATGCCGTTCATCGCCGTCTGGGACGATCACGAGCTGACCAACGACACCTGGCGCGAAGGCGCCGAGAACCACGATCCGGCCACCGAAGGCCTGTTCCTGGCCCGTAAGCAGATGGCGATCCAGGCGTACCATGAATGGATGCCCATCCGCGTGCCCGACGCCACCAAGCCGGACCGCATCTACCGTTCGTTCGACTTCGGCAACCTGCTGTCGCTGCACATGCTGGACACGCGCGTCATCGGCCGCGACAAGCAGCTGGCCTACGCCAGCTACGTCAACGCGGACAAATCGTTCAACACGGCCGCCTTCACGGCCGACGTGTCGAACCCGAACCGCCAGCTGATGGGCGCGGAGCAGGTCAGCTGGCTGCAGGGTCAGCTGAGCAAATCGACAGCCACGTGGCAGATGCTGGGCCAGCAGGTGCTGATGGCGCGCATGAACCTGCCCGCGCCGATGGTGCTGGCAGGCGGTTACCCGACTTACCTGAACCTGGCCATCAAGGCACGCAACAACCCCGCTTCGCTGACCGATGCCGAACGCGCGCAACTGGCCGGGCCGTCGGTGCCGTACAACCTGGACGCGTGGGACGGCTATCCGGCCGCCCGCGAAACCGTGCTGACGATGGCGAAAAACCTGAACAAGAATCTGGTCGTGCTGGCAGGCGACACGCACAATGCGTGGGCCAGCGACCTGGCGGACGTCAACGGCGTCGCAGTCGGCGTGGAGTTCGGCGTGCCGTCGGTCTCGTCGCCCGGCTTTGAAACCTACTTCCCGAAGGAAGACCCGGCCACGGTGGCGGGTGGCATGGAACAGCTGATCGGACCTCTGGTGTACGCGGAAACCGCAACGCGCGGCTTCACCATCGTCACCGTCACGCCGACGGAGACGCGCGCCGAGTACCGCTACGTCAACACCATCAAGTCGAAGACCTATACGGCCACGACAGGCAAGGTGCTGCGCATGCTGCCTGGCGCGGGGAACCGGAAACTGATCGCAAGCTGAGCGAGGTTCAAGCGCATAAAAAACCGGCGACAGTTCACTGTTGCCGGTTTTTTTTATGCGGTCAGGTCCGCATTCGGACATTTTCACCCCATACGGCCGGGCCCATGTCCGAATGCCGGACCTGACCCCGGTGTTTTACTTCTCCGTCAGCCCGCGGCGCTCCAGCAGCGGTTCGATTTTCGCATCGCGGCCGCGGAATTCGCGGAACATCTGCATCGCGTCCATCGTGCCGCCTTTCGACAGCAGCTTGCTGCGGAACCAGTCGCCGTTCTTGCGCGTCAGGCCGCCGTTTTCCTTGAACCATTCGACCGTGTCGGCGTCGAGTTTTTCGGCCCACAGGTAGCCGTAGTAGCCGGACGAATAGCCGCCCGAGAACACGTGCGAGAAGTACGTCGTGCGGTAGCGCGGCGGCACGGGTGCGAAGTCGACGCCGGCGTCCTTCAGCGACCGCGCTTCGAAGCCCAGCACGTCGGTCGGGATCTGCGTGGCGCCCAGCTGATGCCATTTCTGGTCCAGGATCGCGGCGGCTAGGTACTCCGTCGTGCGGTAGCCTTCATTGAACTTCGACGACGCGATCACCTTGTCCAGCAGCTCCTTCGGCATCGGCGCACCGGTCTGGTAATGCTTGGCGTAGTTGTTCAGCACTTCCGGCCAGGCCAGCCACATCTCGTTGACCTGCGACGGGAACTCGACGAAGTCGCGCGGCACGCGGGTGCCGGAGAAGCGCGGGTACTTCACGTTCGAGAACATGCCGTGCAGTGCGTGGCCGAATTCGTGGAACGTCGTGCGCACTTCGTCGTACGTCAACAGCGTCGGCTCGCCGGCGGCCGGCTTCGGAATGTTCAGGTGGTTTGCCACGACCGGGTGGGTACCCAGCAGGCTGTTCTGGTTGACGTAGCCGTTCATCCAGGCGCCGCCGCGCTTGTTGCTGCGGGCGTAGAAGTCGCCCAGGAAGATCGCGAGCTGCTTGCCGTCCGCATCGAACACGTCCCAGACGCGCACGTCCGGGTTGTAGACCGGCAGGTCCTTGCGTTCCTTGAACGTCAGGCCGTAGACCTTGTTGGCCGCGTAGAACACGCCGTTTTCCAGCACGCTGTTCAGTTCGAAGTACGGGCGCAGCTGGTTCTGGTCGAATGCGTAGCGTGCCTTGCGCACCTTGTCGGCATAGAAGGCCCAATCCTGCGCAGCCAGCTGGAAGCCGCCCTTCTCTTCGTCGATGACCTTCTGCATGTCGGCCGCTTCGCGGCGCGCGTTGTTGACGGCCGGCTTGGCGAATTCGGCCAGCAGCTTGTTGACCGCATCCGTGTCGTGCGCGGTCTGGTCTTCCAGCATATAGGCGGCGTGGCTGCTGTAGCCCAGCAGCGCGGCACGTTCGGCGCGCAGTTTGGCCAGTTGCAGCACCAGCTCGCGGTTGTCGAATTCGCCGCCGCGGCTGCCGCGCGCCATTGACGCGGCCAGCAGGCGTTCGCGCGTGGCACGGTTGGTCAGCACGGCCAGCGGCGCCTGCGTGGTCGTGTTGACGACCGGGATGGCGAACTTGCCATCCAGGCCGCGCGCCTTTGCTTCGGCGGCCGCCTTGGCGATGGCCGCATCGCTCATGCCGGCCAGCTCTTCGCGCGTGTCGACGATCAGTGCCGATGCATTGGCTTCCTTCAGCACGTTCTGCGCAAAGGCCGTCTGCAGCTCCGCCAGCTTGGCGTTGTACGCCTTCAGTTTTTCCTTGTCCGCGGCGGACAGCTTGGCGCCGGCGCGCACGAAATCGGTGTGATAACGCTCCAGCAGGTATTTGTCTTCCGGATTCAGGCCCAGCTTCTCGCGCTTGTCGTACAGCGTCTTGATGCGCTGGTACAGCTTCGCGTTCAGGCGGATCGCGTCGCCGTGCGCGGACAGCTTCGGCGCCAGCTCGCGATCGAGCTTTTGCATCCCGTCGTCCGTGTTCGCGCCGGTCAGGTTGAAGAAGACGGTCGAGACACGGTTCAGCAGGCGGCCCGTGCGCTCCATGGCAACAATGGTGTTATCGAAGGTAGGCGCCTTCTTGTTGTTGGCGATTGCGTCGATCTCGGCGGCCTGCTCGCGCATGCCCGCTTCGAACGCCGGGCCGTAGGCATCGCCGGTGATCTTGTCGAAGGCGGGGTACTGGAACGGCAGCGTGCTGGGTTTGGCGAACGGGTTCGACTCGGCCAGCTTGATGGCGGGGGCGGCGTGAACGATGCCGGCGAAAGCCAGGCTGGCGGCGAGGATCAGCAGTTGTGGGCGTTTCATCATTTTCCTTTATTGAGCGGTCAGGCCGCGGCGTTGCAGCAGCGGTTCGATCACGGCATCTCGGCCGCGGAAGTTACGGAACAGTTCCATCGCATCGGCGGTACCGCCGCGCGAGAGCAGCGTCTTGCGGAACCAGTCGCCGTTCTTGCGCTGCAGGCCGCCATTCTCGTTGAACCAGACAACCGTGTCGGCATCGAGCTTCTCCGACCACAGGTAGGCGTAGTAGGCAGCCGCGTAGCCGCCCGAGAAGCTGTGCGAGAAGTACGTGGTGCGGTAGCGCGGCGGCACCAGCGCGTAGTCGACACCGGCGCCCTTGAGCGCGTCGGCTTCAAACGCCAGCACGTCCGTCGGGATCTGGTTCGGCGTCAGCTGATGCCATTTCTGGTCCAGCAGCGCCGCGGCCAGGTACTCGGTCGTCACGTAGCCCATATTGAACTTGCGCGACGCGGCCACTTTATCGAGCAGTTCCTTCGGCATCGGCGCGCCGGTCTGGTAGTGCTTCGCGTAGTTCGCCAGCACTTCCGGCCACACGGCCCACATCTCGTTGACCTGCGACGGGTATTCGACGAAGTCCTGCGGCACGTCGGTGCCGGAGAAGCGCGGGTACTTCACGTTCGAGAACATGCCGTGCAGCGCATGGCCGAATTCGTGGAAGGCCGTTTTCACTTCGTCGAACGTCAGCAGCGTCGGCTCGCCGGCGGCCGGCTTCGGAATGTTCAGGTGATTGGCGATGACGCTCTGCGTGCCCAGCAGCGAGGACTGCGACACATACTCGTTCATCCAGGCGCCGCCCTGCTTGTTCGGGCGCGCATACATATCGGCCAGGAAGATCGACAGCTGCTTGCCGTCCGCATCGAACACGTCGAACACGCGCACGTCCGGGTTGTACACGGGCAGATCCTTGCGTTCCCTGAACGTGATGCCGTACAGCTTTGTCGCAGCGAAGAAGACACCGTTGATCAGGACGTTATCCAGTTCAAAGTATGGCTTCAGCTGCTTCTCGTCGAAGGCGAAGCGCTGCGCGCGCACTTTGTCCGTATAAAAATCCCAGTCCGCCGCCGTGACGGGAGCGCCGGCGATCTTTTCCAGGTCCGCGCCTTCGCGACGCGCGTTGTTTACGGCCGGCTGCGCCAGTTCGCCCAGCAGCTTGTTGACGTTGGCGGTGGTCTTGGCGGTCTGGTCGTCCAGCGAATAGGCCGCATAGTTCGGATAGCCCAGCAAGATGGCGCGCTGCGCGCGCAGGCGCGCGATCTTGCGCACGTTCTCGCGGTTGTCGAAGTCGCCGCCACGGCTGCCGCGCGTCATCGATGCCTGCATCAGGCGCGCACGCACTTTGGCGTCCGTCAGTTCGGCCAGCGGCGGCTGGCCCGTCGTGTTGACGATGGCGATGACGAACTTGCCGTCCAGTCCCCGCTCCTTCGCCGCCGCGGCAGCCGTGTTGATGGCCGCATCCGACATGCCAGCGAGTTCCGCGCGCGTGTCGACCACCAGAGCCGACGCATTGAGTTCCTTCAGCACGTTCTGGTTGAACGTCGTCTCCAGCGTGGCGATCTCGCCGTTCAGGGCCTTCAGCTTCGCCTTGTCCTGTGCGGACAATTTGGCGCCGGCGCGCACGAAGTCCTTGTAGTAGCGTGCCAAGAGGTGCTTCGATTCCGCATCCAGTCCCAGCTTGTCGCGCTGCGCGTGCAGTGCCGCGATGCGCTTGAACAGCTTCGGATTCATGCCGATCGTGTCGCGATGGGCGGACAGTTGCGGCGACATGTCGCGCTCGACGGCATCGAGCGTGTCGTTGGTGTTCGCGCCTTGCAGGTTCGTGAACGTGGCCTGGACCCGGTGCAGCGTCAGGCCGGCGCGCTCGAGCGCTACAACGGTATTGTCGAAGGTCGCGGGCTGCCGGTTGTTGGCGATCGCATCGACTTCGCGCAGGTGCTCGGCCATCGCGGCCTGGAATGCGGGCAGGAAGTGCTCGTCGCGGATCTGGTCGAAGCGCGGGTACTGTAGCGGCAGCGCGCTGGCCTGCAGCAGCGGATTCGCGGCGACTGGGCTGGTGGCGGCAGTGGAACTGGATTGTGGGGAGGCGGCTTGGGCCATCGGGGACAGTGCCAGCGCCAGGCTGGCGGCAAGGACGAGCATTCGTGGATGAGGCATAGCGTCTTTCGGTATTCGTGCCGAAGCACTCCAGGGTATCCGGCAGCCTGCCACGCGGCCCGGATAGGGTGACGCGGCCCGCCGGGCCCACCAGCTGCGCCGCCTTGAGCGGGCGGCAGCAACCCGCGATCATAGCAGGCCAATTTGGCAACGTCATCCGTGGAAATGTTTCTGATGTTTCCGGAGTTTCCGGCGACCGGCACCGGCTGCCGCACCGTGCTACCATCCGCCCTTCATGACGTTTGCCGCCTCTATGTCCGTTCCTTTTCGCAAGTCATACGATGCCATTATCGTCGGCAGTGGCCCCGGCGGCGCCAGCACGGCCCGCGCGCTGGCGCGCGGCGGTGCCCGCGTGCTGATCCTGGAGCAAGGCAGCGCCGCGCCAGTGACGGGCACGCTGGCGCAGATGGCGGGGATGGCGGCCGTGCCCGGCAAGGGTGCGTTCCTGCACCGCGACGCGTCGCTGCTGGTGCGCGGCGTCACCATGGGCGGCAGTTCCACGATCAATTTCGCCACTGCCGCGATGCCGCCGGCCGCGCTGTTTGCCCGTTACGGCATCGACCTGGCGCCGCATGCGCAGGCGCTGCGCACGGAGCTGCCGATGGCGCCGTTGCCGGACGAATTGGTCGGCCCGATGGCCTCGCGCATTGCCGCGGCGGCCAGCGGTATCGGCCTGGACTGGCAAAAACTGACCAAGATGATCCGCCCGCAGGCGTGCCGCACGGGCTGCTGGCGCTGCGTGTACGGTTGCCCGTTCGGCGCCAAATGGACGGCGCGCGACCTGGTCGACGAAGCCTGCCGCCACGGCGCCCAGCTGGTGGCGCAGGCGGACGTGCGCCGCGTGCTGGTGGAAGCCGGACGCGTGACGGGCATCAAGGTGCGCATCGACGGCGCCATGCACACGGCAACGGCGCCGCTGGTGGTGCTTGCGGCGGGCGGCATCGGCAGCCCGAGGGTGCTGCACCGTTCCGGCCTGGCGCCCGCACGCGCGCCGTTTTTCAGCGATCCCGTCATTGCCGTGATGGGCAGCGTCGACGATCTTGACGGCGGTGCCGAAGTGCCGATGGCCGCCGGCCTGACGCTGGCGGACGAAGGCATCGCCTTTGCCGATCTGACCTTGCCGAAGCCGATGTACCAGGCGTTTGCGGCGCAGGTAGGCCGTCTCGACCGCCTTGCCGCGCACGCGCACACGTTATCCATCATGGTCAAGATCCGCGACGATATCGGCGGCGCCGTCGGCCCGCGCTGGGTCAGCAAGCCGTTGACGGCGTCCGACCGCGCCCGGCTGCGCGATGGCGTGGCAACGGCCCGGCGCATCCTGGCGCACGCCGGCGCGCGCCATGTGTTCCAAAGCTGGCATTTTGCCGCGCACCCAGGCGGCAGCGTGCGCATCGGTGCCGGTGTCGATGCCGACCTGCGCACCGCCACGCCGGGACTGTATGTCTGCGACGCCTCCGTGATCCCGGAGCCCTGGGGCCTGCCTCCCACGTTCACGCTGCTGTGCCTGGGCGAAAGGCTGGCGCATCACCTGGCAATGGCCCGGCGCTGAGGCAAGATTGCATCACGTGCGGAAGTGCAGCCGGCCGACCGCCCGCCTTCCCATCTCCAGCAGCGAGCGCAGCGCGGCGGCCAGCGGGCGCTCCAGGTACCGGGAAATCAGGTAAGCCGCCAGCAGCGACAGTCCGACCGTTCCCCAGAACAGCACGTGGGTATTCACCGTCGGGTAGAACTCCGTGATCAGCAGGTATCCGACCGTCTGATGAATGAGATAGAGCGGATAGGTCAATGCGCCCAGCATCGGCCAGCGCCGCCTGCCCAGCGCCCCGGTGCGGCGCAAGGCAATAACCCCAAAGACGATAAAGAACATTCGGCGGTCTGCGGTGATGCACAAGGCGTATCACGCTACTCGACCGGCGAGCATGTTGGAAGGTCAGGAAGGAGCTGTCGGAACGCCTGCCGGTTCGGGCGGTAGTCCAAGCCGGCAAGCTGGCCCGACGTTACTGCGAACGTGACGCGTAAAGTCGTACGTCAGGTCTGGTGTTGCTTCAACTGCGCCAGCAGATCATGTGGCGGGATGCTCGTGTAGTCCTTGTTCAGCTCCTGTGAAATCGCGCCGGTTACTTGCTTGTCGAGCAGCTTGCGCAACAGCCCCAGCGTTTCCGGCCCGGCGGCCAGAATCAGGTTCTGGTAGCGGTTCTGGGTATGCGCCTGCAGCAGATAGTCGGCCAGACCGCGGGCGAATAGTTCCGCCTGGTGTTCCAGTGGGGTCTGGTTGGGCTCGTACCCATTGGGCTGTGTGGCGGCGCCAGTATTGTGCTTGCTCTTGCCGGCTGCGAGATTGCCCAGCTGATCGGTTTCCAGGTCGGACACACGGGCACGCTGGGCGGGATTGACCATGTCCTCGACTTCCATCAGCGTGCTGTTCTGGTCTTTCTGTGCATAAATACGCGCGCGGCCATTATTGGCCGTAACGATCCAAGTAGTTGGCATAACTCCTCCTGCGATTGACAATATCAGGCTAAAGCATGCCTCAAGCAGGCGCGCAACGACCGTCCGTTTCGGTCAGGAAATTCCAGAACGGAAAACTGAAAAACACCGCGCCAACGCTTCTTACATTCCTGCAATCGGAATAAGCGTCTACTTCATATCGCTTACAAATGGGAGTCAATCATGCTGAAGAACTGGTGCCGGCCATTTGCTGACATTGGCGGCCACGTCCGTGCAGGCGGAGAGTACGACGTGACTGCGCGAGCTCGCCACAGCGGGTTGACACGGCGATTTCGCTTTCCCGGCCATGGTAGCAATGCTAAAATTAATAGCAATTTTTACAATAACTTTCAGATGGAGAGTCACTCATGCTGCGAAAAATAGTGTCAGCCGCGATACTGGCCACCGTCGCCGGCGCCGCCCACGCTGAAGCCACCACGTGGACCTTTGCTTATCAAGGTTTCTTCGATGAGGCAGACGAAGTATTCGATCCCCGCTTCAAGATCAGCGGCAGCTTCACTGCCGAGGATCTGGACCACGACGGCACGATCCGCGTGGATGAATTGACGCAATTCAACGTATGGGGCGACGACTATCTGACGTGGGACTGCCAGTACACGTCGGGTTTTCATTGCTATATTAACGAGTTCACCTACCGGCTGGACGGCAAGCTGGACTTCAACGCGGAAAACTACTATCTCGATGAATTCAGCTCAGGCTCCGGCAACCGCATCACGGCGGGCGACCAGGCCGTGGACTGGGGCTACTGGGCATTCGGCGATCGCCGGAACGTCTATCGCTGGACCGACCAGACGACATTCACCATCTCGCCGCCGCCGGTACCCGAGCCGTCGACCTATGCCATGCTGGGCGCAGGCATGCTGCTGCTGGCGGGTTGGCGAAAGAGCCGCAAGTCGCAATAGACGGCGGGCGCGTCAGCGCTGCATGACTGATCGGCTTTCCCCCGGTGGCGCGAGCATGGCGCCGCCGCGGATGCCGGCATCGATGGCTCAGCACCCGCACGGCCCCGTGTCTTGAAAAATCGGTACCCTGTTCTATCCTGAAATGTCAATCCGATAAGACTGACTACCTACTTGCAAGCCAGCGGCCGGTATGCGCCCCCGCTGGCAGGTCACCGTCTCGACAACCAGGGAGATACCGATGAAAAAACTGCTGCTTCTGTCCGGCCTGACGCTTGCCCTCGGGGCCGCCCACGCGGGCACATGGACATTTACCTACCAGGGTTTTGAACGCGACGGTACGTTCGATCCCGACTATAAATTGTCGGGCAGCTTCAGTGGAGACGACCAGGATGCCGATAATGTGATCGAACTGGACGAGCTGACGAACCTGGTGCTGGAAGGGCAGACCTACGTCGGTCCCGATAACGGCAGCGGCATCGAATATACCGCCGATTCGTTCAGCTATACCCCGACCGGCACGCTGCAATTTACCTCGCGATATATATTCCGCGATGTGCGATACCTGTGGGGCTCCATCGTCTCCGGCGACCATATCCACCACGCTTCGTACCATATCTACACCGGCGAGTCGTACTCGAGTACGGCGTACTGGACGGGCCAGACCACCTTTACCATCTCGCCACCGCCGGTGCCGGAGCCGGCCTCGTTTGCCATGTTGGGCGCCGGTGTCCTGCTGCTTGGCGCGCGGCAGTGGCGGCAGCGCCGTCCGCGCAGGGCATGACAGCGGAGGCGGCCCGGCAGCCGCCATGCCGCATGGGCCAGCAACCGATCAGTAATGCGGCGGGCGCTCGTTGATGGGCGCCTGGGCCGAATCGCGCGTGCGGATGCGCTCGGCCATTGCCGCGATCAGGTTTTCCAGCTTGTCGATTTGCTGCTGCTGCGCGTAGATGCGTTCGTTGAGCGACTCCACCAGGTGCTCCTGGTGGGCCAGCTTGATTTCAATGTCGATAAAGCGGTTGTCGATCGGGTCGGTCACGTTACTTCCTTCGTTTTCGGGGTGGCCAGCAGTTCCTTCATGCGCGCCAGGCGTTCGCGCGGACTGATGACTTCGGTTTCCTTCGGCACGGCGTCGCCCACGTCCAGCTGCATCTCGGCGATGAAGCGCGACACGTCGCAATGCACGTGCTCGCCGCCGCGTTTTCGCTTCTTGCACCACGTCAGCTGCAGCGTGCGCTTGGCGCGGGTAATGCCCACGTACATCAGGCGGCGCTCTTCCTCGATGCGCTGGGCCAGCGTCTCGACGGGCGCATCCGGATCGCCCTTGTGCGGCAGGATGCCCTCTTCCACGCCGACCAGGAACACATGCGGATATTCCAGCCCTTTCGACGCGTGCAGCGTCGACATGCGGATCGCGTCCGGGTCCTCGTCCTTGCCTTCCAGCATGGACATCAACGCCACCATCTGCGTCAGCTCCAGCACATTTTTCTCTTCGCCGTCGCGATCCTTGCCGCCGCGGCCCCGGTCCTTCAGCCACGAGACAAAATCCAGCACGTTCTGCCAGCGGCTTTGCGCGGCGCGCTCTTCCAGGGTGTCATACAGGTAGTGCTCGTAGTGGATGGCTTCCATCAGGTCGTCCAGCACCTGCGCCGCGTTGTCGCCGCTGCCGGACGGCCCGGGGCGGCTGGCGCGCGATTCCAGGTCATTGATGAAATTGCAGAAGTCACGCAGCGGCATCAACTGGCGATCCGTCAGCTTCGCTTCGATGCCGCCCTTGAAGACGGCTTCGAACAGCGAGCACTGCCACTGGCCCGAAAAGGCGCCCAGCACTTCCAATGTCGACTGGCCGATGCCCCGGCGCGGCGTCGTCACGGCGCGGATGAATGCGGGATCGTCATCCTGGTTCGCCAGCAGGCGCAGGTAGGCGATGATGTCCTTGATCTCGGCTTTATCGAAAAAGCTCTGGCCACCGGAGATCGTGTATGGAATGCGCTGGTTGCGCAGCGCCTGCTCGATCACGCGAGCCTGGTGGTTGCCACGGTACAGGATCGCGTAATCCGACCATTTATTCTTGCGCTCGAAGTGGTCCGCCGAGATCATGATCGCGACCTGGTCGGCCTCCTGCTCGTCGTTGGCCATCGCATGCACCTTGATGGGCTCGCCCAGGCCATGCTCGGACCACAGCGCCTTCTCGAACAGTTTCGGATTGTTCGAGATGACGGCATTGGCCGCCTGCAGGATGCGCGTGGTGGAGCGGTAGTTCTGCTCCAGCTTGATCAGCTTCAGGTCGGGGAAATCCACCTGCAGGTTGGCCAGGTTCTCCACCGACGCGCCGCGCCATGCGTAGATGGCCTGGTCGTCGTCGCCCACGGCCGTAAACATCGGCTTCTTGCCCAGGCCCGTCACCATCAGCTTGAGCAGCTCGTACTGGCAGGTATTGGTGTCCTGGTATTCGTCGACCAGCAGGTAGCGCAGGCGGCGCTGCCACTTGTCGCGCACCGTCTCGTTGTCGCGGAACAGCTCCACGGGCAGGCGGATCAGGTCGTCGAAGTCCACCGCCTGGTAGGACGACAAGGTGGCCACGTAACTGGCGTAAATGCGGGCCGATTGCGCTTCATCCTCGTCCTTCGCGTTGCGCAGCGCCAGCTCGGGCACCACCAGGCCGTTTTTCCACAGCGAGATGTCGTTCTGGATGCGGCGGATCAGCTGCTTGTCCGTCGTGATGGCGAGGTCCTGCACCAGCGAATAGCAGTCGTCGCTGTCCATGATGGAGAAGCGGTCCTTCAGCCCCAGGTGATTCGCTTCCTGGCGCAGGATCTTGACGCCCAGCGAATGGAACGTCGACACCGTCAGCAGCTTGGCCTGGCGCGGCTGTTTCAGCAGCTTGGCAACGCGTTCCTGCATCTCGAGCGCGGCCTTGTTGGTGAACGTCAGCGCGGCGATCGTGCGCGGATCGTAGCCGCGGTCCTCGATCATGTAGGTGATCTTCTGCGTGATGACACGCGTCTTGCCCGAGCCCGCCCCGGCCAGCACGAGGGCGGGTCCGTCGAGATAGAGCACGGCTTCGCTTTGCGGACCGTTCAGGCCGAATTGTGGTGCATTGGACATGGCAGGGAGATGGAGGAGGCAAACACAGCCGGCCATTGTACCGCCTCGGCCATTGATATTTTGCGCACGGGAGGAATATAGTGGTGTCTCAGTCACCCCAGGCACGCGTCCATGAAATTCGAGCATCTCATTGAAATCAACGATCCGCTGAACCCGCTGATCGACACACTGACCCATGAACAGCTGTGGCGCGGCCTCGTGTTGCGGGCCGAATCGCCGAAGCTGTTCGTGCCGCACCTGGACGAGTGCCGCATTGCCGATCGCACCGACAAGGGTTTTAAGCGGACGCAACGCTACGGCGAGCTCGTCATCGAGGACACGGTCGTGCTGGAGTACCCGGACCGCATCCGCTACGAGGTCGCGCCGCAGGGCGAGATCACCAGGTCGAGCCTGACGATGACGATCGAGTCGCACGGCACGGCGCGGCTGTACGTGCGCTTCGAGTATGAGGACGCGCACAACGCGCTGGAAGATGAAGCCAACAAGATGTACGACGATTTCCGCCGTTCGGCCTACCAGGAATCCGATATCGACACGATCCGCGTGCTGCGCGACCTGGCCGAGCAGGGGCGGCTGGATGCGACGCTGAACTGACGCAGTTCAAGCTTCACGGCAGCGCTTCGCGCCCCCACACCTGGTCCATCCGGAACGTGGCATCGACCTGCCCGGCCGCCAGCACGTCGCGGATCCCCGACAGGTCGCCGCGCGTGTCGCGCTGCAGGAACACGTCCAGCCTGGCGCCGCGCGGACCGATGAACGTCGTCACGTGCGGCGTCATCGAGTTCACACCCTTGCGCGCGACGACGCCGATCTCGCCGTTCAGCAGGCGCACGTAGGTGCCGACCGGATAAATCCCCAGCTCGCGGATCAGGACGGCGCCCAGCTGGGCGTCCAGCGCATGGTTCGCTTCCAGCAGGATGTCGCGCAGGGCGGCGTTCGGCAGCATTGTCTTGCGCCACGGGCGGGTGGAAACGCGCGCGCAGTAGCGGTCGGCCAGCCCGATCAGTTTCACGGGACAGGCGATGGCGTCGCCGGCCAGACCGTCCGGATAGCCGGACCCGTCCTGGTTTTCGTGGTGTCCCAGCACGCAGGACAGCCATACGTCATCCTGCACACCGGCCCGGCGCAACAGGGCCACACCGTGCGCCGGATGCGCCTTGACGATGGCCCGTTCCGCGTCGGTCAATGCCGCGCGGTCGTCCTGCACGTCCAGCATGCCGACGTTCATTGTCAGCGCTGCCAATACCATCGACGCGATCTCGGCCGCGGGGCGTTTGACGGCCCGGCCCAGGATGGACGCGACCACCGCCGTGTCGACGCAATGGCGCACGCCGTACGGCGCACTTTGCTGGTTGTGCAGGATGCAGGCAACCGCCACTTCGGGATTCACGTCGACAGCCTGGCCGACCAGCGCCGCGACGGCCTGCAGGTCGGCCTGGACGGCACCGTCGCCGTCCGCAATGCGGCGCAGCAGGGGCGTCAGTCCGGCCAGCGCTCCGTTCAGCAACCGCACGGCGGAAGGCCGCTCGAGCGCTGCATGGCCATGCTCGCCAAAATCGAGATCGTCGATAAAGCCGCGTGCCACCAGCGCGTCGAGCTGGCTGTCCGACGTCGGCACATAGCCTTTACGGACGAGCAGCGCGCCATTGTCGCCGCTGACGTCCCACGGCAGCAGCAGGCCCAGTTGGATGTCGCCATAGGTGAGTCGCCGGATCGTCATTGCTGCCCTCATGTCGCGCCGCGAAAGACGCGGGTCATGCGCCACATCTTTGCTAGGAGTCAACAGTCTATAGCAAAAAGCAAGTTTCCACGCGGTCGGCTTAGCACGCTGTTGTTTTTAAGCTCAGGTTCCCGGCGTACAGTCCGGACAAGGCTGCGGCACCTCCGGCGGCGGGTGGCGCAGGCGTTCGGCCAGGTCGCGCAGCGCCGTGCGTACGCCCTCCTCGACGACCGGATGGTAGAACGGCATGTCCAGCATGGCCGCCACCGTCAGTTTTGCCTGCGCGGCCCAGGCCAGCAGATGGCCGATGTGCTCCGCGCGCGGGCCGATCATTTCGGCGCCCAGGAAACGGCCGCTGCCGTACTCGCCGTAGACGCGCAGCATGCCGCGGTTCTGCAGCATCACGCGGCTGCGCCCCTGGTTGGCAAACGACACCATGCCGACGGCAAAGCAGCCCTCATGACTGCGGCACAGCGAGCCGTAGCCAGCGCCGAGCGTGGCGATCTGCGGTTCCGTAAACGCGATCGTCAGCGGCGTGCGGCGCAGGCCTGGCGTCACGAGCGGGAAGGTGCCTGCGTTATGGCCTGCGATCTTGCCCTGATCGGCCGCTTCGGGCAGCAGCGGCAGTTCATCGTTGACGTCGCCGGCAATGAAAATCGGGCTGGTTCCGCACTGCATCGTGTGCTTGTCGTACAGCGGGATGCCGCGGCGGTCCAGCTCGATGCCGGCCAGGTCCAGGCGCAGCGCGTGCACGTTCGGCCTGCGGCCGATTGCCGCCAGCACGTAATCGTAGCGCTCGGTGCGTTCATCGCCGCCACTGTCGCGCGTGACGAGGGCCAGCCGCGAGCCGTCGGCCTTTACGCTGACGATCTGCGTACGGAAGCGAATATCCAGCTCCTCCTTCAGCACCGCGCCCGCATTGGCCAGCACCTCCGGATCGGCCAACTGCGCAATGCTCGTGCCGCGTGCGTACAGCGCTACCCGCACGCCCAGCCGGTGCAGCGCCTGGCCCAGCTCCAGGCCGATCACGCCAGTGCCGATCACGGCCACCGATTCCGGCAGGTCCGTCCACTCGAACACGGCATCGCTGTTGATGACACGCGGCCCGGCGGCCGCCCACTCTTCCGGCACGATGGGCGTGGAGCCGGTGGCGATGACGATGCGTTCGGCGCGGACGGTGGTGTGCTCGTCGACCTGCAGGGTATCCGGCCCCGTGAAGCGGGCATAGCCGCGGATTTTGTCCCCGGCCGGCAGTTCCTCCACGTTCTCGACCACGAAGCCGACAAAGCGGTCGCGCTCGCGCCGTACCCGGTCCATCACGGCGGTGCCATCGATGCAGACCGTGCCCGGGTGCACGCCGAAGCCGGGCGCGACCTTCAGCGCATGGGCGGCCTCAGCCGCCGAGATCAGCAACTTGCTGGGCATGCAGCCGACGCGTGCGCACGTAGTGCCATACGGGCCGCCTTCAATCAACACGGCATGCTTGCCGGACGCGCGCGCGGCACGGTAGGCCGACAGGCCCGCACTGCCCGCCCCGATCACGGCGACGTCGCAACGAATTTCCTTCATTTTGCCTCCAGACATGGTGTGCCGATGGTACACCGTTGCCCCGCGCGGCGCCTCAGCCATGGGGAGACATACGGGAATATTAGGCTTGCTTATAATTATTGTTAACTATAAGCTCTCCTTATGGACCCACTCGATTATCGCGCCCTTGCGGTGCTGGACGCCGTCGCCACCCACGGCAGTTTCGACAAAGCCGCTGCGGCGCTCGGCATCAGCCAGCCTGCCGTCTCCCAGCGCATCAAGGCACTCGAGGATGCTGCCGGGCGCTTGCTGATCGTGCGCAGCGCGCCGGCCGTCCCGACGGGACTGGGCCAGCGGCTGATCAGTCACTACCGCAACGTGAAATTGATGGAGGCGACGCTGGACATCGACCTGGGCAAGCCGGTCAGCATGCCTGGGCTGTCGATTGCCGTGGAAGGCGCCAGTCTCGCGACGTGGTTCCCGCTGTGCCTGCCGCCGTTGCTGGCGCCGCCACGCTGCCAGCTCGACGTCCAGCAGACCGACCAGGCCGGGGCGCTGCACCGGCTGCGCGAAGGCAGCGTCTTCGGCGCCGTCGTCATTGACGACGGTGCGGAACTGAAAGGGCTGAACGGCACGCCGCTGGGTGCAATGCGCTATGTCTGCGTGGCAACGCCCGCGTTTGCCGCACATTGGTTCGGCGACGGTTTTACGCGCGAGGCCGTGCAACTGGTCCCCGCCGCTATCCACGACCGCGAACTGATGGCACGCTTCCTGGCCGAACACCTTGCCGCGGCAGGACCGTTCCCCCACCACACGCTGCCGCTGTCGACGGCGCTGAACGACGCCATCCTGGGCGGCCAGGCATACGGCCTGCTGCCGTACCTGCAGGCGGCGCACGCACTGGCGCAGGGTGCCCTGGTGGACCTGCTGCCGGCTGCATATGTCGACGTGCCGCTGGTCTGGCAGGCGTGGGAGCTCGACACGCCATTCACAAGGGCGTTGACGGAGCAGGTGGTGGCGGTGGGGCGGAAGTACCTGGTGCAGGAGTGAGCGTTCGCTATACGCCTGCATGAAATGTGACAAACCCGCCGAAGCGGGTTTGTCTGAATCGGGGTGGTCCCGCGAACGGGACCAGAACTGACCTGGTGTCATCACCGGTATGGAGGCCGGGAGAGGACAAGCTCAGGGCTGCGCTCCAAGTATACCATTGTTTATCATTGAATCGGAGATGATGCCATGGATTGGACAGACCTCGAAAAGCACTTTTCCCATGCCCGCCTCGGCCGATACCGCGCTTCATGCGGAGGCGATCCGGTCAAAGCCGCGCATGCCTATGCCAACAATCTGTTACTGGCCGAGGCAATGATGCCAATGCTCAGCGTGCTTGAGATCGCGCTCAAAAACGGCATTCATCGACATCTGTCAACGCTCTATCAGCGTGGCGACTGGTGGGAAACATGGAGCGGCGCCCCGTTATTCACACGACAGCTGGATGAAGTTGTGGCTGCGCGCGCAAAACTGCAGCGGCGCAACGAGCAGACTACGGCAGACAAGATAATTGCCGAGCTCGCTTTCGGATTCTGGAGTTCGCTGTTCAACAAGAGCTTTCAAGGCACCCTCTGGCATGAACTACGTCTCGTATTCCCACGATGCCCCCGGCACCAACGACAGCGTCACACGATATCAGCTGCCCTGAATCAGATTCGGGCTTTGCGAAATCGCGTCTTTCATCACGAGCAGCTGCTCTGGCTTACGCCATCGCTGCTTGATCTGCACGGCAAAGGCGTGGAAGTGATTGGCTGGCTTGATCCCAAACTCGTCCCTTGGTTGGCTGGCATGGACCGTCTACCGATCATATGGGCTGCAACCCAGGTGAACTTGCGCCCGTAACGTCGTCTCCGTCGATCAGATATCCACCGGATCCACCTCCAGCGACCACTTCACCCGCGACTTCATCTCCCGCAGCCGCGTCATCCACACCTTCAGGAACGCCTGCAACGCCGGACGCGACGGCGATTCCACCAGCAGCTGCGCCCGGTCCACGTTGTAGACGCGCGTCATGCTCATCGGGATCGGGTCGTTGATCGTGATGCCTTCGTGCGGCACGCAGTCGCGTGCGGCCGTCAGGAATTCCAGTGCCTTGGCCAGCTCCGGCGCTTCGGCGCGCAGCATCGCCTGGTACAGGAAGGGCGGCAAGCCCGCCTGCTCGCGCTCGGCCAGCAGTGCCGTGGCGAAGCGGTCGTAGTCGTGGTTGACGACGGCGCCGTACAGCGGGTGCTCCGGATAGCGCGTCTGGATCAGCACTTCGCTGGCGCTGCCGCCTTCCGTCTGCGCCGTGCGGCCCGCCCGGCCGGCCACCTGCATCAGCTGCGCGAACAGGCGTTCGCTGGCGCGGTAGTCGTGCGAGAACAGCGCGGTGTCCGGGTTCAGGATACCGACCAGCGTGAGCTTTTTGAAATCGTGGCCCTTGGCGACCATCTGGGTGCCGATCAGGATGTCCACGTCGCCCCGGTGCACCGTCTCGAACGCTTCCTGCGCACTGCCCTTGCGGCGCGTGGAGTCGGCATCGATGCGCAGGATGCGCGCTGCCGGGAACATCTGCTGCAGCCCTTCTTCCACCCGCTGCGTGCCCCGCCCCAGCGGCTGCAGGTCGATATTGCCGCACGTGGGGCAGTGACGAGGGATGCGCATTTCGAGGCTGCAGTGGTGGCAGCGCAGCTTGTGTTCGCCCTTGTGCAGCACCATGAACGCCGTGCAGCGCAGGCAGTCGCTGACCCAGCCGCACGATTCGCAGCAGATCACGGGCGAGTACCCGCGCCGGTTCAGGAACAGCAGCGACTGCTCGCCGCGGTCCAGGCGCAGCTTCAATGCATCGATGAGGGGCTGCGTCAGGCCGTCGCGCGGCTTGTCGTGCTCCAGGTTGATCAGTTTCACGGCTGGCAGCGTGGCCTGGCTGACGGCGCGCTGCTTCAGCTCCAGCTTCCGGTAGCGCCGCGCCTGCGCGTGGTGCCACGATTCCAGCGAAGGCGTCGCCGAGCCCAGCACCACGGGAATCTTTAGTTGCCATGCGCGCCACACGGCGAGGTCGCGCGCCGAGTAGCGCAAACCTTCCTGCTGCTTGTACGACGGATCGTGTTCCTCGTCGATGACGATCAGTTTCAGGTGCGGCAGCGAGGCCAGGATCGCCAGGCGCGTGCCCAGCACGATGCGGGCCTTGCCCTGGTGCGCCGCCAGCCAGTGCAACGTGCGCTCGCCTTCGGCCAGGCTGCTGTGCAAGGTGGCCAGCATCACGCCGGGGAAACGCGCGCTGATGTTCGCTTCCAGTTGCGGCGTCAGGTTGATTTCCGGGACGAGGATCAGGATCTGCCCGTCCGGCTCGCGTGCCAGCACCTGCGCGCATGCCTGCAGATACACCTCCGTCTTGCCGCTGCCCGTCACGCCATACAGCAGGATCGGCGCGAAGCCTGCCGCGCCGGCAATCGCGTCCGCCGCCGCCTGCTGGTCCGCGTTCAGCGTCGGCATGCCGACCGGCGTGGCATCGTGCGTATCCGTGACCTTGGCAAGCTTCTTGATCGCGCGATCCAGCGCCACGGTCGTCGCCACCCGCAGGTTCTTCGGAACGCCCGGCAGCGCCACTTCGCCCAATGGCCGCTGGTAATACTCGGCCGCAAAGGCTGCCAGCGCCAGCCACTGTGCGGACAACGGTGCCAGCTGCGTGCGCACTGCCAATGCATCCTTCAGCTTTTCCTCGGGCACATCCGTGGTCGTGCCGACGGCAACGATCAGTCCGACGACCTCGCGCGGGCCGAACGGCACCAAGGCCAGTTGGCCGACCTGCGGCAGGTTTGCGGGATCGCAAACCCAGCGATAGTCGAATACAGCGTTGAGCGGCGTGTCTAGCGCGATTTGAAGAATGCAGAGGGTCATCTAGTCAGCAATGAACTATCCACAAATTCTGGGGATAACTTTGTGGACATTGCGCCGACAATCCCTCGGCGCAACGCGATCAAACAGGTTCTTCAGGCCCGGATAGCCCAAATTTCACATTTTTTATGCTTTAAAATCAGCAGGTTATAAAACCGTTCCCAGAGCGGGCAAAACGCACGAATTTTTAATCTTTCTGTGCATAAGTACCTTTGCCAAATTCAGGATCGGACGCCCCCACGCGATTTTCGCCTGAGAACGGGGCAGTTCGTACCGGCCTGTTGCTAAACCCGAACCGAACATTGTAGCAATGAAATTTGCAACTTAGTTTGCGGCGGCGCAATAAACTGCTGCCACCTTGGGTGCTCAATAATTGTGCATTGCAGCAGTTAATCGCTCCTCCAGCGATAACTCCCGGTTTACAAAGTGCTTTTCATATTTTTCCACAGTTTTTGTGGATAACTTTGTGGAGAATACTTCGGCAACCTCTGCAAAGCACAGCTTCAGCGTTTACTTAATGCAAAGCATCGGTCTTGCAATCTGAGGAAAAAGTCAGGCAAATCAAACAGTTACAGCAAAGTGGCTAGCCAAGAAAAATCGACTGCCTTTTCCTTTGGCAACCGAAAAAATTGTGCATAAGTTGGGTTTGCCTGTGGACTTATCCGGGCCGGCGCAGGTCGCGGCTGACGCTGTGAACCGTTTCCACCATGACGGTGACGGACTCGGGCGGCGTGAACTGCGAAATGCCGTGGCCCAGGTTGAAGACGTGGCCTGGATGGTTACCGAACGACTGCAAGACACGCGTCACTTCGGCACGGATCTGCTCCGGCTGGGCAAACAGGATGGCGGGATCGAGATTACCCTGCAGCGCCACTTTATCGCCTACCGCGGCGCGAATCTTGCCGACGTCGGCCGTCCAGTCCAACCCGATCGCATCGGCGCCGATGGCGGCGATTTCCTCGGCCCAGTGGGCGCCGCCCTTGGTAAAGACAATGGCCGGAATGCGTACGCCGTCTTGTTCACGTTTCAGCTGAGAAACAACCTTCTGCATGTATTGCAGCGAGAACTGCTGGTAGGCGCCATCGGCCAGGGCACCGCCCCACGAATCGAACACCATCACGGCCTGCGCGCCGGCATCGATCTGCGCATTCAGGTATTGCGCCACCGCGCGCGCGTTCGTTTCCAGGATGTGATGCATCAGGTCCGGACGGCTGTACAGCATCTTCTTGATCGTGTGGAACTCGCGCGAGCCCTGCCCTTCGACCATGTAGCACGCCAGCGTCCACGGGCTGCCGGAAAAGCCGATCAGCGGCACGCGGCCATTGAGCGCCGTACGGATCTGCGTGACAGCCTTGAAGACGTAATCGAGCGAACCCGGCTCCGGCTGGCGCAGCGCCAGTACATCGCCTTCGGTCTTCAACGGGCGCTGGAACTTCGGTCCCTCGCCCTCGACGAAATACAGGCCCAGGCCCATCGCATCCGGCACCGTCAGGATGTCGGAGAACAGGATCGCCGCGTCCAGCGGGTAGCGGTCGATCGGCTGCAGCGTCACTTCCGTCGCCAGGTCGGGATTGGTGGCCAGGCCCATGAACGAGCCGGCCTTCTGGCGCGTGGCGCGGTATTCCGGCAGGTAGCGGCCCGCCTGGCGCATCAGCCACACGGGCGTGTAGTCGGTCGGCTGGCGCAGCAGCGCACGCAGGAAGGTGTCGTTCTGGAGCGGGGCGAATTGTGGCATGGGCTGGGAGCAAAAGGGGGGCGAAAGACGGTATTATCGCATCCCCGCCGTCAATTTACCGCGATTGGAACACCCTATGACCACCCTGACCGCCCCCTTCGGAACCTGGCCTTCGCCCATCACCGCGGCCGTTGTCGCGGCCGGCGCCACGCCGCTGTCGTCCCTGGCAATCGCCGGGCACGACATCTTCTGGCTGGCAGGCCGGGCCAGCGAGGCTGGGCGCAACACGCTGCTGCGCCTGCACGGGGAACGGATCGGCGAACTGACGCCCTCCCCGCTGAACGTGCGCACCCGCGTGCACGAATACGGCGGCGGCGCGTACGCCGTGGCGGGCGACACGGTGTTCTTCTCCCACTTTGCGGACAATCGGCTGTATCGCCAGGCCGGCGACGGGGCGGCGGAACCGTTTACCCACCCGGGCAC
Organism: Pseudoduganella plicata; assembly: GCF_004421005.1. Classification (NCBI taxonomy): domain Bacteria; kingdom Pseudomonadati; phylum Pseudomonadota; class Betaproteobacteria; order Burkholderiales; family Oxalobacteraceae; genus Pseudoduganella; species Pseudoduganella plicata. Next base: position 3,868,995 of record NZ_CP038026.1, on the reverse strand, counting down.
CGCGCGCTTCGCCGACTTCGTCGTGGACGCCACCCGCCAGCGCCTTGTCGCCGTGCGCGAACTGCATCCTGCCGAAGGCCACGGCCAGCCGGAAAACACGCTGTGCGCCGTTGGCTTCGATGGCAGCGAAACGGTACTGACCCGGAGTCATGATTTTTACTCGTCGCCACGGCTGTCGCCGGACGGCAGGCAGCTGGCCTGGCTGACGTGGGACCACCCGCGCATGCCATGGCAGGGCACGCAATTGTGGCTGGCCGACGTCCAGCCGGATGGGGCGCTGTCCGCGCCCACGCTGATCGCCGGGGGCGACGACGAATCGATCTGCCAGCCCGAATGGGCGCCCAACGGCCGGCTGGTGTTCGTCTCCGACCGCAGCGGCTGGTGGAACCTGTACCGCGTCGACGGCACCGACATCACGCCGCTGTGCCCTCTCGCGGCGGAATTCGGCATGCCCCACTGGACGTTCGGGAACAGCATGTACGGCTTCCTGCGCGGTGGCGACATCGTCTGCACGTATATCGACAAGGGGGTCAGCCGCCTGGCGCGCCTGGCCGTCGATACCGGCACGCTGACGCCGATCGCCAATCCGTACGACGAGATCCGCGAGCTGAAAGTGGGCGACGGCTTTGCCGTCCTGCTGGGCGGCGGGCCGACCATCGCCGCCGAACTGGCCCGCATCGACCTGTCCAACGGCGAGGTGGAAGTGCTGGCGCGCTCGATCGAACAGCTCCTTGAGGTGGGCTATCTGTCGGTGCCGGAAAGCGTCAGCTACCCCAGCGCAAACGGCCGCACCGCCTACGCGTTCTTCTACCCGCCGACGAACCGGGACGTGCAGGCGCCCGCTGGCGAGAAACCGCCCGTCATCGTCATCGGCCATGGCGGCCCGACCAGCATGGCGGCCAGCACGCTGAAACTGGCCACGCAATACTGGACCAGCCGCGGCTTCGGTGTGCTGGACGTCAACTACGGCGGCAGCACGGGGTTCGGGCGCGCCTACCGCGACGCACTGAAGGGCCAATGGGGCATCGTCGACGTCGAGGACTGCATCGCCGGTGCGCAGCACCTGGTGCAGACCGGCCGCGCCGACGGCGAGCGGCTGATCATTCGCGGCGGCAGCGCCGGCGGCCTGACGACCTTGTGCGCGCTGACGTTCCATGACGTCTTCAAGGTAGGCGCCAGTTATTACGGCGTCTCGGACCTGCAAGGGCTGGACGACGACTCGCACAAGTTCGAATCGCACTACAACGAATACCTGATCGCACCGCAGCCGCAGGCCAGGGAGATCTACCGTCAGCGCTCGCCGATCAACCATACGGACCTTCTGTCCCGGCCGATGATCTTCTTCCAGGGCCTGGACGACAAGGTGGTGCCGCCGCAGCAATCCGAATCGATGGTCAAGGCGCTGCAGGGGCGCGGCATCCCCGTCGCCTACGTGCCGCTGGAAGGCGAAGGCCACGGCTTCCGCAAGGCCGAGAACATCGTCCGCACGCTGGAAGCGGAACTGTATTTCTACCGCCGCATCTTTGGCCTGCACGAAGGTTCCGACAGCGCCGTCACGATCCACAATCTGCAGGACTAAATGCCCGACACGCTGCAAGCCGAATTCGAAGGCCTCGACCTCGCCGAAAAAGCCATCCTTGCCCTTCTTGCGCTGATCGGCGACCCGGTCGGGCGCACCGCCCTGCTCGACATGATGACGGCCGCCGGCGTCCCGAACGCCGACGGCAGCCGGCTGACGGTCGCCACGCTGGACGATCACGCCGTCAAGCTGGAACGGCTGGCCTTCATCACGCTGGTGGTGGGACGCGGCTACGTTTGCAACGCCAAGGTGCGCTGGCCGGCGCTTCGCGCCGCCATCGGCGCCCATCTGCTGCAGGACCTTTGTAAAGCCTACGAAGCGCAGAACCCGATGCGCCAGAGCTGGAACGGCAACGTCGAGCCGCGCAGCTACCGCCACGGCGTGGCGCGGCTGCGCATGGCGCTGCTGCGCGGCCTGCCGCCGCCGGACGTGCTGCCGCTGCTGACGGCCTGCATGTCCTGCTACGAAGCGGCGCAGCTGCACCCCATCGTCGACATCTTCAGCCGGCCGTTCGAGCCGGGCATGCTGCTGCTGGTGCACCCGGTCCTGCAGGACGACGTGCTGATGCTGCTGTTGCAGCACTCGCAGCGCGAACCGGCGCTGGCGCCGGCCGTGCGCGGCTTCGCCGAACGCCATTTCGAACGGCGTGTCACGTCCGACGGCAACGTCAGCCCGGCACTGCGCCTGGCGCTGGCCGAGCAGGCCATCTTGTGCGGCCAGCTGGCCAACGCGGTGCGCTACCTGGAAGGCGGCGAAGGCGCGCTGGCGCTGTTCTTCGCCAGCGCGATCCAGGTCCTGCGCGGACAGACCGGCGATGCGGTCGGCGGCTTCGAGACGGCACTCAAAGCCACGCGGCGCGAATCGGGCAAGCGCAAACAGGTCTTCCAGGGCATCGGCGGCTACTTATATATCCTGGCCCTGCTGCGCGGCGGCGAGCCGAAACACCTCAAGGCGGCGGAAAGCTATCTGGACGTGGCCGTGCACGCCCAGCACAATCCCGATACGCCCGTGTACACGCAACTGTCGATGCTGCGCCAGGTGCGCGCGGGAACCATGCAGACGGACGTCATCGTCTCGCGCGGCTGGGAGGACCCGGGCCGCGCATCGTTGCTGGCGCAGTTGTTCCAGGCCTTGCTGTACTACTGGCTGGCGCTGCCGCAGCTGAAGCAGCGCACGGCGGAACTGAAGGATCTGGTGCAGGCGGCCGACAGCGCCGGTTTCACGCTGCTGTCGTGCCAGGCCGAGACGCTGCTGGGCCACCTGGGCGACGAGGCGGCGGGCCAGCGGGCTGCGGCGCAGCGCACGAGTCTTGGCCTGCCGGACATGACGACGTGGTTCGAGCGCGAGGAAGCGTGGCAGCGCCAGCTGGCGGCGCTGATCAACCTGAATCAGGGCGGCGGCGGCGACGTCGGCGAAACACGCCTCGTCTGGACGATCAACTACAGCCCCCACGTGGGCGTGACGGAGATCGAGCCGCGCGAGCAGAAGCGCGATGCGCGCGGCCAATGGGGCAAGGGCCGGGCAATGGGCCTGCGCCGCCTGCGCGAGGAAACGGCGCAACTGACGTTCCTGACGCCGCAGGACCTGCGCATCGCCAGCCATATCCTGCCGTCGCGCCAGCAGTATTCGTCCGGCCTGCGGTACGACATCGACGTCGACGCCGCGCTGCCGGCGCTGGTCGGTCACCCGCTCGTGTTCTGGGCCGAGGCGCCGGACACGCGCGTGGAGCTGCTGGCGGCCGAACCGGAACTGCTGATCCGGCGCCGCAACGGCGAACTGTGGCTGACGTTGCAGCCGGCGGTCACGGAGCCGCGCACCAACGTGATCGTCGTGCGCGAGGCGCCGAACCGCGTGCGCATCGTGACGATCAACGACGAACACCGGCGCATTGCCTCGATTGTTGGCGAAGGGCTGGCCGTGCCGGAGCACGCGCAGCAGCAGGTGCTGGCGGCCATCGGCAGCGTCTCGTCCGTCGTCACCGTGCAGTCCGATATCGGCGGCGGTGCCGTCAACGCCGAACAGGTCGACGCGGATGCGCGCCTGCACATCCACCTGTTCCCGTATCAGCAGGGCCTGAAGATGCAGGTGCAGGTGCGTCCGTTGCCCGTCGGCGCGTACTACGCGCCGGGCGCCGGCGCCGAAAGCGTCATCGCCGACGTGGGCGGCAAACCGGTGCAGGCGCGCCGCAACCTGGCCGGCGAGCGCGATGTGGAACGCCAGCTGATGCTGAAGTGCCCCGTGCTGGAACAGGTCGAACAGGAACACGGGGAATGGCTGATCGGCCAGCCGGCCCTGTGCCTGCAACTGCTGGCCGAACTGCAGGAAATCGAACCGGACAGGATCGTTGTCGCGTGGCCGGAAGGCGAAGCGTTCAAGGTCAGCAAGCCGATTCACACCAAGCAGCTGCGGCTGTCGATCAAGAGCAAGAAGGACTGGTTTGCCGCCAGCGGCCAGTTGCAGATCGATGAAGAAAAAGTCATGGATCTGCGCACGCTGCTCGACCTGATCCGCTCGGGGAAAAGCCGCTTCATCGAATTTGGCGACAAGCAGTATCTGGCGTTGTCGGAAGAGCTGTACCGCCGTCTGGCCGACCTGGGGGAATACGGCGAGGACGACGACGCCGGCGCGAAGGTCCATCAACTGGCGGCGTTCATGCTGGAAGAGCTGGCCGGCGAAGTGGGCGGGCTGGAGGCGGACAAACTGTGGCGGGCCCATATCGACCGCATCGCCGCGCAGGCCGCGTATCAGCCCCAACTGCCGACAACGTTGCAGGCCAACCTGCGCGACTATCAGCGCGAAGGCTTCGAATGGCTGGCGCGGCTGGCGCATTGGGGCGTCGGCGCCTGCCTGGCCGACGACATGGGTCTTGGCAAGACGCTGCAGGCGCTGGCGCTCGTGCTGCTGCGCGCACCGGGCGGCCCGGCGCTGGTGGTCGCACCCACGTCCGTCTGCCTGAACTGGGCCAGCGAAGCGGCGCGCTTCGCGCCCACGCTCAACGTGCGCATGTTCGGCGCGGGCGACCGCGCCGATACCATCGACAGCGCCGGGCCGTTCGACCTCGTCATCGTCAGCTACGGCCTGCTGCAGCTGGAATCCGAACGTTTTACGAAGCAGCGCTGGCACACGGTCGTGCTGGACGAAGCGCAAGCCATCAAGAACGCTGCCACCAAACGGTCGCAGGCCGTGATGGCGCTGCAGGCGGACTTTCGCATGGTCGCAACCGGCACGCCACTGGAAAACCACCTGGGCGAACTGTGGAACCTGTTTCGCTTCATCAATCCGGGGTTACTGGGATCGCTGGACCAGTTCAATCTGCGCTTTGCCGGTCCCATCGAACGCCAGCAGGATCACCGCGCCGAAGTGGGCGCGCGCAACCGGCTGCGCCGGCTGATTGCACCGTTCATCCTGCGCCGGACCAAGGCGCAGGTGCTGACCGAGCTGCCGGCGCGGACGGAAATCGTGCAGGAGGTGGATCTGTCGGCCGAGGAAATGGCGCTGTACGAATCGCTGCGCCGCGAAGCGCTGGAAAAGCTGGCCGCGATCGACGTCCCCGTCGACAAGAAATCGATGGCGATCCTGGCCGAGATCATGAAGCTGCGCCGCGCCTGCTGCAATCCGAACCTGGTGGCGCCGGGACTCAAACTGGCCAGCAGCAAGCTGGCGGCCTTTGCCACGCTGCTGGAAGGCCTGCTGGAAAACCGCCACAAGGTGCTGGTGTTCAGCCAGTTCGTCGATCACCTGTCGCTGATCCGCGCCCACCTGGACGCCCAGGGGGTGAAGTACCAGTACCTGGATGGCGCCACGCCGATGGCCGCTCGCAAGCAGCGGGTCGACGCGTTCCAGGCGGGCGAAGGCGACGTGTTCCTTATCAGCCTGAAGGCCGGCGGGGTCGGCATCAACCTGACGGCGGCCGATTACGTGATCCACATGGACCCATGGTGGAACCCGGCCGTGGAAGACCAGGCGTCGGACCGCGCCCACCGCATGGGCCAGCAGCGGCCCGTGACGATCTACCGGCTGGTGGCGCGCCATACGATCGAGGAAGGCATCGTCGACCTGCACGGCAAGAAGCGCGAGCTGGCCGACAGCCTGCTGGACGGCAGCGACACGGCCGCGCGCATGACGGCCGACGACATGCTGGCGATGCTGCAGGAAGGGATGCGGCGCTGACTGTTGCCTGAGGCTAAGCGAGCGCTGTCCAACGCAGCAGCGGGCTATCATGGCGCCAACCGAAAGGAGTCCATCATGGCCGATACTTTAGTACGTGTTTTCGACAGTTTTGACGTGGCAGAACAGGCACGCGCGGCGCTGCTGGCCGCCGGTTTCAGTGCGGAAGATGTTTCGATGGAGTCGACCGGCGACGAAGCCGGTCCCGTCCAGGGCAACTTTGCGCTGGACCTGACCAACAAGGACACGCCCGCGCGCGGCAGTGTCAACCGGCAGTCCAGCAATTCGGAGCTGCGCACCGTCGTGCACCGCAATACCTGCATCCTGCAGGTGGCAGTGGAAAACGACCGTGACGGCGCCCGGGCCGCCGGTGTGCTGGACCAGTACGCCGGCAGCGACGTCGCCAGGTCGTCGGACAGCCATCACAAACCCGTCCCGTGACGGCGGGCGCACCGGCTCGACGGCCCCGGCCATTCCATGCAATGATTATGCATGGAACAAGATAACTCTCCTGCCGGACACGGTGTCCCGCTGTGCCACAAGGCCTGGACGGCCTACACGAGCTGCGTCATCCTGATTGTCCTGATGATCTTCGTGCTGCGGCTCGCCTTCAATTATTCGGAGCTGGCCGCCGCAGGCGTGCTGGGCGTCTCGACTTTGCTGATCGGCTACCGCATCCTGCTGATCCGCAGCGTGCAGCTGTACTACGACGACGTGGGCGTCTGGGTCTATTCCGGCATCCTGCCGTGGCAGCGCGGCGTGCGCGGCGTCAAGTGGCGCGACATGGATGAAGCGACGTATGTGACGTCCTTCTGGAGCTGGCTGCTGCGCTCGTACACCATGCGGGTGGGCCACCGCTTCACGAAGGCAGGCGAAATCCGTCTGACCCACATGGCGCGCGGCAAGGCCGCCGTGGCGATCCTCAACGAGCGGCACCAGCAGCTGATCCGCAGCGGACGTCTGGCCTGAGCCTTCTCCCAGCCTTTGTAGCGGCGTGTAACACATCCCTCTCGGCAGCACGGAATAGTGATAATCTTGCACGCTGCAAACACGGGCGGGCTGTCGTGCGCCCCATCTTCACAAGGTTCCACTGATGATCAAGACAAAACTCGCGCTGGCCGCAATCATGCTGAGCATGGCATTCGCGCCGGCCGAAGCGGCGAAAAAGCCGCAGAAAACCACCAAATCCAGCAAATCGGCGCCTGCCAAGGGTAAATCGGGCAAGGGCGGCAAGGCCAGGTCCGCCGCTGCCGTGGCCGCACCGGTCGCCGCCGCAGCGGCCGCAGCGGCCGTATCCAGCGAGCGCCGCCAGGATCGCGCCTTCGACCAACTGTCCAGCCAGTTCCTGACCGCGCTGTGGAAGATGGATCCGGAATCGGCCATCACCGTCGGCAAGTACGACACGGCCGCAACGCTGACCGTGCCCGACCTGGCCACGCGCCAGCTGCAACTGGCGTTCATCGAAAACTGGCAGCAGCGCTTTGCGAAAATCGACGCGCGCCAGCTGTCGCCACGCCAGCGCACCGACCTGGGCCTGCTGGTCAACAAGCTGAACTCGGACCGCTGGTACCTGACAACGTTCCGCGAATTCGAGTGGAACCCGGCGCTGTACAACATCGCCAGCCCGATCGACTATATCCTCCATACGGAATATGCGGCCAAGTCCCAGCGCCTGCGTACGCTGCTCAAGCGCATCGCCAACGTGCCGGCCTATTACGAAGCGGCGCGCAACAACATCAGCAACCCCACCCGCGAGCACACGCAACTGGCCGTGGCGCAGGCACCGGGCGTCATCGCCCTGCTGACGGAACTGGACAAGGAAGCGCAGGCGTCGAACCTGGCGGCCAACGAGAAGGGCCTGTTTGCCCAGCGCATCGCCGCCGCCAGGACGGCGGTGGAAGCCTATGCTGCCTGGCTGGGCGAACTGGACAAGACGCTGGCCACGACGGCCGCGCGCTCGTTCCGCATCGGCAAGGATCTGTACGAGCAGAAATTCGCCTTCGACATCCAGTCCGCCAGCACGGCCGAACAGACGTACCAGAAGGCCCTCGCCACGCGCGAGGAACTGCTGTCGAACATGGACCGGATCAGCGACGAACTGTGGCCGAAGTACCTGGCCGGCACGCCGAAACCGGCCGACCGTTACGCCAAGATTGGCCTGATGATCGACAAGCTGTCCAGCAACCACGTGCCGCGCGAGCGCTTTGTCGACGAAGTCAAGGCGCAGATTCCGCAACTGCAGGACTGGGTCAACAAGCATGACTTGCTGACCCTGGACTCGAACAAGCCGCTGGTCGTGCGTGAAACGCCGGCCTACCAGCGCGGCGTGGCCGGCGCCAGCATCGAGGCGCCGGGGCCGTACCGTCCGCAGGACCGCACCTACTACAACATCACGCCGCTGGACGACGCCACGCCCGAACAGGCCGAAAGCAGCCTGCGCGAATACAACCACTGGATCCTGCAGATCCTGAACATGCACGAAGCCATACCGGGCCACTACGCACAGCTGGTGTATGCGAATAAGTCGCCGTCGCTGGTGAAATCGATCTTCGGCAACGGCGCGATGATCGAAGGCTGGGCCGTCTACAGCGAACGGATGATGCTGGAATCGGGCTACGGCGAAAACGCACCCGAAATGTGGCTGATGTATTCGAAGTGGAACCTGCGCAGCGTGACGAACACCATCCTCGACTACAGCGTGCACGTGCTGGGCATGACGCGCGAACAGGCGCTCGACCTGCTGACGCGGCAGGCATTCCAGACGCAACAGGAAGCCAACGAGAAATGGCGCCGCGTTCAGCTGTCGTCCGTTCAGCTGACGAGCTACTTCAGCGGCTACAGCGAAATCATGGAACTGCGCGAGCAACGCCGCCAGGTGCTGGGCAGCAAATTCTCGCTGAAGGCATTCCATGAGGAATTCCTGAGCTACGGCAGCGCACCGGTCAAGGTCATCCGCGAGCTGATGCAGTAAGCAAAACCGGTGACAGGCTCCGAATATTCCAGGCGCTGACGGGTTTATCGGAGCCTGTCACCGGTTTTCTACCGAAGGCGTTGGCGGCGCCTCTTTTTGTTTACCTCAACAGGGCGGCGCACATGACGTTACAGGCGGTAGAAACCAGGGTAGCTTGCAAAGTTGAGCCACAGCCGCGCTCTTCATACACCGAATGCAATATTTCGTGTTGAGAGATATCACAAAATCTATTGATTTGAGACTATTGGTGAGAATTTAGGCGTCGCTAACATATTAAGATGTGCGCTTGTCAAAATTTCAGCAGCCTCCTCACTCGACGGAACCTCGCCAATGAACAACAACCTCTTCCCATCCCCGAAAATGACCAGAACGGCAGGCCAGATGCTGGTGTTGGGCGCCGTGCTCGCGCTGACCGGCTGCGCCGGCTCCGTGCCGACGCTGGGTGGCGCACCGACGGTTGCCACCGGCTCGGCCGGCGGCGCTACTGCGAACAACGCCAACACGCAGCTGGAAAAATGCGACCGTTCGCTCGGCACGCTGAGCGTGGTGGAAGACCAGGCATCGTCGTGGTACATCCAGCTGTCGCAATACAAGCTGGGCTCGACCGTGCCCGTACTGCGCAAGATGATCCAGCAGTCGAACTGCTTCGTGGTGGTGGAGCGTGGCGCTGCGATGAACAATGTGATGGCCGAGCGTGACCTGAATGCATCGGGCGAGATGCGCACCGGCAGCAACTTCGGCAAAGGCCAGATGGTGGCCGCCGACTACACGATGAGCCCGACCATCAATTTCAGCCAGAAGGGCACCCAGGGCATGGGCGGCGCGCTGGGCGGCTTCGGCCTGATCGGCAGCGTGGCCGGCATGGTTGCGGGCGGGATCAAGGCCAACGAAGCTTCCACGACACTCTTGATGATCGACAACCGTTCCGGCGTGCAGCTGGCCGCGGCAGAAGGCAGCGCCAAGAACTTCGACTTCAATATGTTCGGCGGCCTGTTCGGCGGCGGCGCCTTCGGTGCCGGCGGCGGTTATTCGAACACCCCGGAAGGCAAGATCCTGATCGCCGCCTTCATGGACTCGTACAACCAGCTGGTGCAGGCTGTGCGCAACTACAAGGCCCAGGAAGTGGCTGGTGGCCTGGGAACCGGCGGTGCGCTGGGGGTGCAGGGCGGCATCACGCCGCCGGCCGCCGCCGCGCTGGCGCCGGCGGGTGCCGCGAAGAAGAGCACGACCACCAAGAAAAAGAAGTAACAACGATCGGGGGCCTTGGCCCCCGTTTTTTTGCATCCCCGGCTTTGTCAGCGGGGGCGATGCATCCGGAACAGTCCTTCCGGTCCCACGGCAAAGTAATCGGCCGGACCGCCGCCGCGCAGGATATGGCCCGCATTGGCCGTGTCGTAGATGCCGTCCTTCAGCATCGCCTGCGCGATGTGCACCCCAACCACCTCCCCAGCACCAGCCACGTCGGCACCTTTTCGCCGTCGACTCCCTGCAGCTGCACGATCTGCGTCATGCGGCATTCGAACGAGACGGGGCTTTCGGCCACGCGCGGTACCGATATCACACGCGATGCGATTGGCGTCAGACCGGCCAGCGCGAACTCGTCGACGTCCGGCGGTACGGCCGCGCAGGTCTGGTTCATCGCCTCCGCAAGGTCGCGCGTGGCCAGGTTCCACACAAATTCGCCCGTCTGTTCGACGTTGCGCACCGTGTCCTTGTAGCCGATGCTGGCAAAGCCGACGATCGGCGGCGTGTAATTGAACGCGTTAAAGAAGCTGTAGGGCGCCAGGTTCAGGGCCCCGGCACTGTCGTGCGAGGAAATCCAGCCGATCGGACGGGGGCCGACAATGGCGTTGAAAGGGTCGTGCGGCAGTCCATGGCCTGCGCGCGGTTCGTAGAAGTGAATGGAATCGGGCATGTGCTGTTTCGGAGACGAGAGGTGGAACGATAGCAGCAATCGCCATTTCGTTCCGGCGCACCAGGCGCGAAGGCGTCGGCGGCAGGGCGCTGACGCACGCAAGCGTCGTCATGGATAGGGCGATGCCGCATACGCCGGCTAACCGGTAACGCCTTGCGCGCGCCGCCATACATCGTGGCGGGATCGACGGCGGTTCGAACAGCGAACTGTATGCCGGTTTTCCATGGTGATGGGCGGGGCTGGCGGACGCCCGCGTGGCGGGCATCCGCCGGGGTCGCGGGTTCAGGCGCCGGCGCGCTCGCGCAGCTGCGTTACCAGCAGGGCAGCCGCTTCGGCCGACGAAGCCGGGTTCTGGCCCGTGATCAGCAGGCCGTCGCGTACCACGTAGGACGCCCAGTCGTCGCCGCGGGAGAAGATGCCCCCGCCCGCTTTCAGTTCGTCCTCGACCAGGAACGGCACGATATCGGTCAGTTCCACTGCGGCTTCCTCGGTGTTGGTGAAACCGGTGACCTGCTTGCCTTCGACCAGCGGACGTCCGGCTGGCGTGCGTACATGGCGCAATACGCCCGGCGCATGGCAGACCAGCGCGACCGGCTTGTTCGCCGCCAGGAACGCTTCGATCAGCGCGATGGAGTCGCGGTCTTCGGCCAGGTCCCACAGCGGGCCGTGGCCGCCCGGGTAGAAAACGGTATCGAAGTCCGCTTGCGACACGCTGTCCAGGCGCACGGTGGCAGCCAGTTGCGCCGTCGCTTGCGCATCGGCTTCGAAGCGGCGGGTGAGGTCGGTCTGGAAGCCCGGTTCATTGCTTTTCGGGTCCAGCGGCGGCTGGCCTCCTTTGGGCGACGCCAGCACGATCTGCGCGCCCGCTTCCTTGAACGCGTAGTACGGCGCGGCCAGCTCTTCCAGCCAGAAACCGGTCTTGCGGCCAGTGTTGCCCAGTTGGTCATGCGAGGTCAGAACGATCAGAACTTTCATGGTGCTTCTCCTAAGTAGAGCCGTATAGTAGACCAGTCGTCTAAGGTTCGGCCAAAAAAAACACTTCACGAGGAAGCGGACAACAGCCTTGCTCCGGTGTTACGAAGCAAGGTGCAAAATCTGCCGGGTGGAGGCTAGCGCAGTCGCAAAAGGCGCCGTCGAGCGCTCGATCTTGACCATGATGCTGGCTCCCAGCCACAGCTGGTACAACGTGCGCGCCGCGTCGGCCGCGCTACCATCGATGTCAAGTGAGCCCTCACCCACCCCCGCTTCGATTGCCGCGGTGAGGCGGCCGACGATCCCATCCGTCCCGCGTCGCAATACCCGACGCATCGCTTCGGACAGGTCGGCCACCTCGGCGCCCAGCTTGACAGCCAGGCACTTGCCCTGGCAATCCTCGAACGATTGCGAGTCCTGCCACAGCTGAAAGTAACTCATCAGGCGCTGCGCCATCGTCAGGCCCGGCGCTGCCATGGTCCGGTCGATCTCGGCCAGGTAATCGTCAAAATAGTTCTGCAGCAGCGCTTCGCCGAAAGCATCCTTCGAGCCGAAGTAATGGTAGAACGAGCCCTTCGGCACACCTGCTGCCGTCAGGATTTCATTCAGCCCCACCGCCGAGTAACCCTTGCCAGCCATGATGCGCTGACCCGTCGCCAGGATATTGGCGCGAACGTCGGTGGCTGGGTTGGTGGTGGCGCTGTTCATGGGTTGGACTATAAACCAGATTAGACCGGTCGTCTACAACTATCTTTATGAACTTCGATAAAAGCTTTCTTGAGGAAAGAGTGCCGGAAATCGGAGACTGTCCCCCGATTTTTGAAATTTTCGATAAAACACGATCCAGACGCTCCATGGTCGGCGTCAGCCTGGCCACCGAACGCCGCGCTGACGACGGGATCGAAGATAATGGATCTTTTGAGCGCCGGCCAACTCCATGTCCTTCCATCCCGACATTATCCGTGACGCGTTTGACGCCGCCACCTTCGCCCGCGGCGAGCGCTACGCCATGGGCGGCATGGTGCGGCGCATCGATGTCGAGGGCGACCGTCTGGTGGGCGAGGTCAGCGGTACGGGGCGCAGCATCTACGCACAGACGATCCGGGTCAGCTCGGGATACGGCAGGATGCGCGTCGACGGCCATTGCAGCTGCCCCGTCGCACGCAACTGCAAGCACGTGGTGGCCGTGTTGCTGGCAGCGCAGTATGGTGCGGATCAGCCGCCACGCGGCCAGGCGCCGGGCAGACCGGTCCCAGCCTCCCAATGGCTGGCGCAACTGGCGTCGGCGAACCGCGCCATGGAGGCACCCGCCCAGCGGTCGGGCATGCGGATTGTGTATGCACTGATGCCGGACGAGCGCAGCGGCACCGTCAATCTGTATCTGTGCGGCGGCCGCATCTACGCCAGCGGCAAGCTGGGCACGGCCAGTCCGGTCAGCGATACGCGGGCGCTGCGCAACGCCCCGCCGGCGCATGTGCTGCCGGAGGACAAGCTGGCGATCGACATGTACCAGCTGGCACGCGAGGCCAGTCCCTTCAGCGTCGACTTGAAGCCTGCCGGAAAGGTTGCCGGACAGCTGCTCCGGCTTCTGCTGGACGAGGGCAATCTGTGGTGGGCCGACTCGCGCACGGCACTGAAGGCGGGCGACGCGACGCCAATCCGCCGGGGCCCGCCGCGCGGTGTGACGTTTGGCTGGCATGCCGTCGGCAACGATGACACGGGTGTCTGCATCCGTTGCCTGTTTGAAGACGGCCAGCGGGTCGAACACGTGTTCCCCACCGAGCCGCTGTTTTATCTGCATGACGGCCAACTGGGCGAGCTGGTGCTGCCGGACAGCGTGCGCCGCATTCCCGCGCCACTGCTGCTGACCTTGCTGGAACAGTCGCCCGTGCTGGACCCGGCCGAATGCGCCGACGTGACACGCCGGATGATCGAGCAAGGTCTGGATGCCCTGCTGCCGCCGCCATTGCAGCGGCGCGAGCGCGACGACATCGTTCCCGTGCCGTGCCTGACGCTGAGCAGCACCCGGCTCGACCGCGCTACCTGGCTCGACTACGCTCAACCCGGCTTCGATTACGACGGCACGTACGTTCCGTTCAGCGGTCCGCCGGTGCTGCGCCGGATCACGGACGATGGTATCGAGATGGTCGCCCGTAACATGGTGGCGGAACAGGCCGCCGCGGACCTGCTCGCCGACATGGGCTTCGTGCCATGCGAGCGCAGCCGTTCGATGCGCGAACTGGGCCAGTTGACACTGCACACGCAGGAGCAATGGCTCGCCTTGACGCAGCACGGCATCGCCGCCCTGCGCGCGGCGGGATGGGACATCCTGTTCAGCGACGACTTCCGCTACAACCTGCTGCAGGTGGACGACTGGTACGCGGACGTCGGCGACGAGGCAAAGGCCGGCAACGGCTGGTTCGACCTGGAGCTGGGCATCATCGTGGCCGGCAAGCGCCAGCCGCTGGTGCCGCTGCTGGTGCAGCTGATCCGCAATGCCCCCGACCACTTCGATCCCGCCGCGCTGGCGCAGCATCCGGACACCAGCCTGCTGCTCGTGCAGTTGCCCGATGGCGGCCGCGTCGCGCTGCCGTGGGGCCGCGTCAAGCCGATCCTGGCCGTACTGGGCGAGCTGTATTTCCGCGACGACCTGGAAGGCGTACTGCGCCTGCCGCTGATCGACGCGGCGCGGCTGGCCGAACTGGAACGGGCGGCGCAGCTGCACTGGATGGGCGGCGAACGCCTGCGCCGGCTGGGCCGGCGGCTGGGTGAGTTCGGCGGCGTGGCCGACGTCGCGCCACCGGCAGGCCTGCGCGCCAGCCTGCGCGACTACCAGCGCGAAGGGCTGGCGTGGATGCAGTTCCTGCGCGAATACGATTTCGCGGGCATCCTGGCCGACGACATGGGCCTGGGCAAGACGGTGCAAACGCTGGCGCATATCCTGATCGAAAAAGAGGCCGGTCGCCTGGATGCGCCGGCGCTCGTTGTCGTGCCCACGAGCCTGGTCGGCAACTGGTGCGCCGAAGCGGCCCGTTTTGCGCCCGACCTGCGCGTGCTGCCGCTGCGTGGCAAGGAACGCCTGGCGCAGTTCGGCCAGATCGCCAACGCCGACCTCGTGCTGACAACCTACGCGCTGCTGCCGCGCGACGAGGAAGAACTGCTGCGGTACCAGTTCCACCTGCTGATCCTGGACGAGTCACAGTACATCAAGAACAGCCGCGCCAAGGCCACGCAGACAGCGCAGCTGATCCGGGCACGGCACCGGCTGTGCCTGACGGGTACGCCGCTGCAGAACCATCTCGGCGAGCTGTGGTCGCAGTTCCACTTCCTGATGCCCGGCCTGCTGGGCGACGCCAAGACATTCAACACGCGCTTTCGCAAGCCTATCGAGCAGGGCGGCAACATGGCGCGCAGCGATTTTCTGACCAAACGCGTCAAGCCATTCATGCTGCGCCGGACCAAGGACAAGGTCGCCCGCGAGCTGCCGCCAAAAACGGAAATCGTCCTGCCGATCGAGCTGGGCAGTGCGCAACGCGATTTGTACGAAACGGTGCGCGTGGCGCTGGACCGGAAGATTCGCGACGAAATCGACCGCAAGGGCGTGGCGCGCAGCCAGATCGTCATCCTCGATGCGCTGCTGAAGCTGCGCCAGGTGTGCTGCGACCCGCGCCTGGTCAAACGGGTGGGCGTACCAAAAAACGCCGGGTCGGCCAAGCTGGAAGCACTCATGGAACTGGTCGAAACGCTGCTGAGCGAAGGGCGCAAGCTGCTGATCTTCTCGCAGTTCACCAGCATGCTCGAGCTGATCGCGGCCGAGCTGCGCAGTCGCGCCTTCGACTTCGTCACGCTGACGGGCGATACGGAAGACCGTGTCACCCCCGTCAGTGCCTTCCAGGGAGGCAACGTGCCCGTGTTCCTGATCAGCCTGAAAGCGGGCGGTGTGGGCCTGAACCTGACGGCGGCGGACGTCGTCATCCATTACGACCCGTGGTGGAACCCGGCCGCGGAAAACCAGGCCACCGACCGCGCCTGGCGCATCGGCCAGGACAAGCCCGTGTTTGTCTACAAGCTCATTGCCCAGGGCACGCTGGAAGAGAAAATCCAGGAAATGCAGCGGCGCAAGGGTGCACTGGCGGACACGGTGATGGGCGAAGGCGGCATGCTCAACGTGCAGCTGACGCAGGACGACCTGCAGGCCATTTTCGCGCCGCTATAAACGCCGGGACAGATCATTTTGGGCACTGGCTGCTCTCCGACCGAAGGTGCCATCAGGCGTCTGACAGCAAGGTTCGTGGACGCCGCGGGCGAGCCGCGCTAGGCGACGCCCTGGTCGGCAGCTGCCGAGCGCCAGCGCCCTTGCCTGCCTGAGCCATGAACGACAACGCCAACCGTGCGGTTGGCGTTGGTGTTTTTTACTAAACCTGCTCTTCCGGTGCCTGCGTCAGCTTGACGAACATCGGCGATACCAGCAGCCCCACCTCGAACAGCAGCCACATCGGAATGGCCAGCGAGAACTGGCTGACGACGTCCGGCGGCGTGACGATGGCGGCGATGACGAAGGCGCCGACGATCACGTACGGCCGCCATTCCTTCAGCTTGGCCAGCGAAACGATGCCCATCCGCACGAGGATAACGACGACGACCGGCACCTCGAAGGCGGCGCCGAACGCCAGGCACATGGACATGACGAAGTCGAGGTAGTTCTCGATGTCCGGCGTGACGGCGATCGATGACGGCGAAAACTCGCTGATGAACGCGAACACGCGGCCGAACACGAGGAAATAACAGAACGCGACGCCGCCAATGAACAGCAGCGACGACGAAATCACCAGCGGCGCGACAAGGCGCTTTTCATGCGTGTACAGGCCCGGCGCGACAAACGCCCACATCTGGTACAGCACCCACGGCAGCGACAGCACGAAGCCCAGCAATAACGTCACCTTCATCGGCACCAGGAATGGTGCGATGACGCCCGTGGCGATCATTTTCGACCCGACGGGCAGCGCGGCGATCATCGGCTGCGCCAGCATGTCGTAGATATGGGCCGGGCCGGGCCAGAACATCAGGGCCGCGGTGGCGATAAGGATGCCGATGGACGCCTTGACCAGCCGGTCACGCAGTTCGATCAGGTGGCTGATGAAAGTTTCTTCGGCCGGGTTTTCAGTGCTCATTAGTTAATAGAACGAGGCAGGAGGTTTGCCGTTACGCGGGCGGAAGCGGGCGACGCGGGCCGCGCCGGAAACGACGTGCGTACGGCCGCCATTCTTCTGCTTGTACCAGAGCGGAACGGCCGAGGTGCGCACGAGGCGCTTGCGGCGAAATTCCTTGGCTTTGCGCGCGACGTGCTCCGTGCTGACGGACGAATAATCGTTGCCATACGAATCGGTGGCGGGGTCGTCGACGCGGAACGCGCCTTCCACTTCCGCCATGTTCTGCGCAATCGACTGTTCCACGTCGGCCTTGATCGACTGGGCCTGCTCCTGCACATTCTTCTGCAGGTTGCGCAGCTCTTCCAGTTCGATTTCGCGGCTGACCTCGGATTTGACGTCATGGAGGTAGCGCTGCGCGCGCCCGTACAGGGTGCCCGCCATGCGGGCCACCTTCGGCAGCTTTTCGGGACCGATGACCACCAGCGCAACGACGCCGATGATGGCAAGTTTGGAGAGACCGAGATCGATCATAGAGATTCGCCGGGGACGCGCCAGCAAAGCCGGCGCATCGCGTTACAGCTTCTGCTTTTCCTTGGCTTCCACTTCGATGGTGCCCTTGTCGGTCACCTGCGAAGGGGCGGCGTCGGCGTAGCGCCACCGTTTGGTTTCTCTTCGTCGGTCTTGACGCCATCCTTGAAGCCCTTGACGGCCTTGCCCAGGTCGGAGCCGATATTGCCCAGTTTTTTCGTACCGAAGACCAGCATGACGACGACGAGGACGATCAGCCAGTGCCAGATGCTCATGGAACCCATAATTTTCTCCTTGCAGGGCTTCTCGCCCGAATCCGGTTAATCGACACAGTATACGCGATCGCGCGATGTCATGTGCCTGTCATTAACGCCCGGAAATTTCAGGTGACAGGCTCCTATTTTTAGGCCCGGAGGCACGAAAACAGGAGCCTGTCACCGGTTTTACCGTTTTGACTTAATGCATGCCGCGCCACGGGCGCGGGCCGCCGTACACGTGCATGTGCAGGTGATACACGACCTGGCCGCCATCCGGTCCGCTGTTGATCAGCGTCTTGTAGCCGCGCGACGGCGCGCCTTCGGCATCTTCGACCACCGAGATGCCGTGCTCTTCGGCCAGGCGTGGCGCCAGGGCCAGCATCTTGCCCAGCACGGCGGTATGGCTGGCGTCGCAATCGGACAGCGTCGAGACGTGCCCCTTCGGGATGATCAGCAGGTGTACCGGCGCGGCCGGGTTGATGTCCTTGAAGGCCAGCACGTCGTCGTCTTCATAGACGATCGAGGCGGGGATCTGTTTGGCGGCGATCTTGCAGAACAGGCAGTTGTCCACGGTCGTTCCTTGTCGGGTTGTCGGTTCAGTTGTCCGGGCGTGCGGCTTTTTCGGCGATGCCCGAGACGCCTTCGCGGCGCGCCAGCTCGTCCAGCACCTGTTGCGGCGTCAGGTCGAACTGCGCCAGCAGTACCAGCGAATGAAACCACAGGTCGGCGCACTCGTACAACACCTTGCCGGCGTCGCCAGCGGCGCGGGCGTCCTTGGCCGCCATCACCAGCTCCGTCGCTTCCTCGCCGATCTTTTTCAGGATGGCGTCGTCGCCCTTTGAAAACAGCTTCGAGACGTACGAGGTGGCGGGGTCGCCGCCGTTGGCCAGCTTGCGCCCTTCGATCGTGGCCGCCACGCGGTCCAGGATCGTACTTGCTTCTGTCGTCATTTGCTCTTGTCCGTGTAAATGGCTTCGGGATCCTTCAGCACGGGCTCCACGTTCTGCCAGTCGCCGCTTGGCGCGTCGCCGTCGAACTTCTGGAAGAAGCAGGAGTGGCGGCCCGTATGGCAGGCGATGCCGCCGGCCTGCTCGACCTTCAGCAGCACCACGTCCTCGTCGCAATCCAGGCGGATTTCCAGCACCTTCTGTACGTGGCCGGACTCTTCGCCCTTGTGCCACAGTTTCTTGCGCGAGCGGCTCCAGTAGACGGCCTCGCCCAGCTCCACCGTCTTGAACAGCGCGTCGCGGTTCATCCAGGCGAACATCAGCACGTCGTTGCTGCCCGCCTCCTGCGCGATGACGGGCACGAGGCCGTGCTCGTCCCATTTCACGCGGTTCAGCCATTTGGCTTTCGCCACACTGGGCGTCGTGGTCGGGATACTCATTGCGTCACCCTGTCGGCCTTGGTGTCGATGCGCATCGGAATACCCTGCTTCGCCATGAAGCATTTCGCTTCGTGCACCGTGTGCTGGCCGTAGTGGAAGATCGAAGCGGCCAGCACGGCATCGGCGCGGCCCACCTTGATGCCGTCCGCCAGATCCTGCAGGCCGCCCACGCCGCCCGAGGCGATCACGGGGATGCTGACGGCGTCGGACACGGTGCGCGTCAGGCCCAGGTCGAAGCCGGACTTGGTGCCGTCGCGGTCCATGCTGGTCAAGAGCAGCTCGCCGGCGCCCATCGCTTCCATTTTTTTCGCCCAGTCGATCGCATCCAGGCCCGTCGCCTTGCGCCCGCCATGGGTGAACACTTCCCAGCGGCCGGGCTCCACCTGCTTGGCGTCGATGGCCACGATGATGCATTGCGAGCCGTGCTTCTGCGACGCGTTGTAGACCAGTTCGGGATTGCTGACGGCCGATGTGTTCAGGCTGATCTTGTCCGCGCCGGCGTTGAGCAGGCGGCGCACGTCGGCCACTTCGCGCACGCCACCGCCGACCGTCAGCGGAATGAACACCTGGCGCGCGACGGACTCGATGATGTCGAGGATCAGGCCGCGGTTATCCGACGATGCGGTGATGTCGAGGAACGTCAGTTCGTCGGCACCCTGCTCGTCGTAGCGGCGCGCGATTTCGACCGGGTCGCCGGCATCGCGCAGTTCAGTGAAGTTGACACCCTTGACGACGCGGCCATTGGTCACGTCCAGGCAGGGAATGATGCGTTTGGCAAGCATATCAGCCTTCGTCCGCTTCACCGACGGGCAGTTCGCCCGTCAGTTCGTCCGCGCGCAGCTGCGCTTCGTTCAGGTTGATCGTGCCTTCGTAGATCGAGCGGCCGCAGATGACGCCCTCGATGCCTTCATCCTGCACGGCGCACAGCGCTTCCACGTCCGCCAGGTTGTGCAGCCCGCCCGAGGCGATGATCGGAATGCGCACGGCTTGCGCCAGGCGCACCGTCGCTTCGATGTTCACGCCGCCCATCATGCCGTCACGGCCGATGTCGGTGTAGACGATCGATTCCACGCCGTACTGCTCGAATTTCTGCGCCAGGTCGATCACTTCGTGGCCGGACATCTTGCTCCAGCCGTCGGTCGCCACCTTGCCGTCTTTCGCATCGAGGCCGACGATGATGTGGCCCGGGAAGGCGCCGCACGCGTCGTGCAGGAAGCCCGGGCTTTTCACGGCGGCCGTGCCGATGATGATGTAGCTGATGCCGTCGTCCAGGTAGCGCTCGATCGTGTCGAGGTCGCGGATGCCGCCGCCCAGCTGGACGGGAATCTCGTCGATGTCGTGCTCCAGCGCGAAGTCCTGCACCGTTTTCAGGATCGCCTTGACGGCGCCTTCGTTCTTCGGCTTGCCGGCGAACGCGCCGTTCAGGTCGACCAGGTGCAGGCGGCGGGCGCCCTGCTCCAGCCAGTGGCGCGCCATCGCGCCCGGGTCTTCGGAGAATACAGTGGCGAGTTCCATATCGCCCTGTTTGAGGCGAACGCAGTGACCGTCCTTGAGGTCGATGGCAGGAATGAGCAGCATGGCTTTTTCAGTATGAGTAGTAAGGTGGGACTGCTTCAGGGATTCCAGTGAACGAAGTTCTTGTACAGCTGCAGGCCGCTGGCGGCGCTTTTCTCCGGGTGGAACTGGGTGGCGAAAATATTGTCGCTCGCGACGGCACAGCAGAACGGCTGGCCGTAGACGGTTTCGCCCACGCTGTGCGCGGCCACGTCGGGCTGCACGTAGTAGCTGTGCACGAAATAGAAGTATGTCTCGTCCGGGATGCCTTCCCACAGCGCGTGCGGCATGGTCTGGCGCACCTGGTTCCAGCCCATCTGCGGCACCTTGAAGCGCGAGCCGTCTTCCTGGCACATGCCGTCCAGCCGGAAGCGCACGACCTTGCCGGGCAGGAGGTTCAGCCCCGTGCCGCCTTCTTCGGAATCGCCGAACAGCATCTGCTCGCCGATGCAGACACCCATCAGCGGCTTGGTTCCGGCGGCGCGCAGCAGCGCTTCCTCGACACCCGATTCGCGCAGGCTCTTCATGCAATCGGCCATGGCACCCTGGCCCGGCAGCACGATGCGTTCGGCGCTGTCGATCTCGCCCGGGTCGCCGGAGATGCGGATGTCGGCCTCCGGTGCGACAGCGCGCAGGGCCTGTGCGACGGAGTGCAGGTTGCCCATCCCGTAATCAACTACAACGATTTTTTTCATTGGCTGAGCCCTGTGGATTACAGGCTTCCTTTGGTCGACGGGATCGTTCCCGCGGCGCGCTCGTCGCGCTCCACGGCCATGCGCAGCGCGCGGCCGAAGGCCTTGAACACCGTTTCGCACTGGTGGTGGGCGTTGGTGCCGCGCAGGTTATCGATATGCAGCGTGATGCCCGCATGGTTGACGAAGCCACGGAAGAACTCCAGGGTCAGATCGACATCGAACGTGCCGATCATCGCGCGGGTAAACGGGATGTGGTATTCGATGCCGGGACGGCCCGAGAAATCGATGACGACGCGCGACAGCGCTTCATCCAGCGGCACATACGCATGGCCATAGCGGCGGATGCCCTTGCGGTCGCCGATGGCCTTGGCCACGGCCATGCCCAGCGTGATGCCGACATCTTCCACCGTGTGGTGGTTGTCGATATGGGTGTCGCCGGTGGCGTGGATGTCCAGGTCGATCAGGCCGTGGCGGGCGATCTGGTCCAGCATGTGGTCCAGGAAGGGCACGCCCGTATCCAGCTTTTGCGTGCCGGTGCCGTCCAGGTTCAGGGCGACGCGGATCTGCGTCTCGTTGGTGTTGCGCGTGACTTCCGCGCTGCGTTCTGCGATGGTCATGGGAAAGGCTCTGGGGTGGATCAGACCGCCATCGACGCTTTGAGGGCGTCGAGGAAAGCGGCGTTTTCTTCCGGCGTGCTGACGGTAATACGCAGGCAATTCGTCAGCACACTGTGCATTTTACTCAAATTTTTCACCAAAATTTTGCGGGCCAGGAGATTCGTATGGGTGGTGTCCGCATCGGCCACACGGATGGTGATGAAATTTGCTGCCGACGGGAAAACCGTCACATCGGGCAACGCCGCCAGCGCCGCGCTCAGGGCCGCGCGCTGCTCGCGCAGCAGTGCCGCCTGCCCGTTCAGGATGTCCAGGTGGTCCAGCGCAAACTCGGCCGCCGCCTGCGTCATCACGTTGACGTTGTACGGCGGGCGTACCTTCTCGAACTGCTCCAGCAGCGCCGGCGCGGCGGACATATAGCCCAGCCGGATGCCGGCCAGGCCGAGCTTCGACAGCGTGCGCATGACGATCAGGTTGTCGAATTCCGGCAGGCGGCTCATGAAGCTCTGCTGTGCGAATGGCTCGTAGGCTTCGTCGACGACGACCAGGCCCTTGTCGCCCATCGCGCGGATGATTTCGACCATCGTGTCGGCATCGAACAGGTTGCCGGTCGGGTTGTTCGGGTAAGCGAGGAACAGCAGCGCCGGCTGGTGCTCGGCAATCGCCGCCAGCATCGCCGGCAGGTCCAGCGAAAAATCGTCTTTCACGGCCACGCCGACGAAGTCCATGCCGGCCCCCTGGGCCGAACGCTGGAACATGACGAATGCGGGCACGGGCGCCATCATGACGGCGCGGCGCTCCTGATGGGCGCAGGCGGCGGCCAGGATGGAGATCAGCTCATCGGAGCCGTTCCCCAGCAGGACTTCATAACCCGCCGGTACGCCCAGCTTTGCCGCCACTTTATGGCGCAGCGCGTCGTACGACGGCGGATAACGGTTCAGCGCGACGGCGGCCAGGCGCTCGCCCAGCTCCTGACGCAGCGCGGCCGGCAGCTCGTACGGATTTTCCATCGCGTCCAGCTTCACGAAGCCGCTCGCATCCGGCACGTGATAGCTCTTGATGGCGCGCACGTCGGAACGGATGGTGTTGCTGATCAGGCTTTCGAGGGACATGCTTACTCCACGGTGTTGGCTACGGTATCTGGTTGGCGCAACGGCTTCGCCCTGGCGGCGCGCGGCTTCGGCCGGGCCTTGGCGACGGGTTCTGGCTCCGGATGCTCCAGCGCGGCGAGCCGTTGGGCAATCGTCTTGCAGTACTCGGCATTGAGTTCAAAGCCGACAAACCGGCGGCCCGTGCGGCGCGCCGCCACGGCCGTCGTGCCGCTGCCCATGAACAGGTCCAGTACCACGCCATCGGGCGGGCACGAGGCCTTGATCATGCGCTCGATAATCTCCAGCGGCTTTTGCGTCGGGTGATCGACCCTTTCCGCATGTTCCCTGTGCAAGCGCGATACGCTCCACAGGTCCTTGGGGTTGTAACCCACTTCCAGCCACTTCGCGCCGACGAAGATCGAACGCGAACGGGCCTTCTTGGTCGCGGCGTCGTACGGAATGCGCACGGCGTCGAGATCGAAATAGTAATCCTTGCGGCGCACAAAAAAGCCGATCGTGTCGTGCACCGACGAGAAGCTGCGCACGCTGCCGCCCATGGACGGCACCCGGCGGTCCCAGATAATCTCGTTCATCATCGTCATGCGCTTTTTCAGCATGACGAAGATCTCCGGCGAGAAGCGCCAGGTCAGGAAGATGTACAGGCTGCCGTTCTCTTTGAGCTTCGGCAGCGCCGCATCGATCCAGCGTTCCGTCCACGCCAGGTATTGCTCGACCGATTGCTGGTCCGACGTGTTGCCGTAGTCCTTGCCCAGGTTGTAGGGCGGGTCGGTCAGCAGCAGGTCGACGGAGCCGTCGGGGATGCGGGACAAGCCCGCGAGCGCATCTTCGCAGTAGACCTGATTCAGCCAGGACGCGTTGTCAGTTGCCATTCGTCTTCAACCGCAGCTCGGCACTGCGGGCGTGCGCCTGCAGTCCTTCGCCATACGCCAGCTCGGCGGCGATCTTGCCGAGGGTTTGCGCCCCCGCCTCGCTGACCTGGATGACCGACGAGCGCTTCTGGAAGTCGTATACGCCCAGCGGCGACGAGAAGCGCGCCGTGCGCGACGTCGGCAGCACGTGGTTCGGACCGCAGCAGTAATCGCCCAGCGATTCGGACGAGAAGCGGCCCAGGAACATCGCGCCCGCATGGCGGATCTTGTCCGCCCACTGCTGCGGCTCCTCGGCCGAGATTTCCAGGTGCTCGGCGGCGATGCTGTTGGCAATCGCGCACGCTTCGTCCATGTCCTTCACCTTGATCAGCGCGCCGCGATCCGTCAGCGACGTGCGGATGACTTCCTGGCGCGGCATCGTCGGCAGCAGTTTCACAATCGACGCTTCCACCTTGGCGATGTAGTCCGCATCAGGGCACAGCAGGATCGCCTGCGCCAGCTCGTCATGCTCGGCCTGCGAGAACAGGTCCATGGCGACCCAGTCCGGGTCCGTGGTGCCGTCGCAGATGACGAGGATCTCCGACGGTCCCGCAATCATGTCGATGCCGACGGCGCCGAACACGCGGCGCTTGGCGGCGGCGACATACGCATTGCCGGGACCGACGATCTTGTCCACCGGCTGGATCGACTCGGTGCCGTAGGCCAGCGCGGCCACGGCCTGCGCGCCGCCGATGCCGATCACGCGATCGACGCCGGCAATCGCCGCCGCCGCCAGCACCATCTGATTCTTGATGCCGTCCGGCGTCGGCACGACCATGACGATCTCGCCCACGCCCGCGACTTTGGCCGGCACGGCGTTCATCAGCACGGACGACGGGTACGCCGCCTTGCCGCCGGGGACATAGATGCCGACGCGGTCCAGCGGCGTGATGCGCTGGCCCAGCACGGTGCCGTCGGGCTCCGTGTACGTAAAGCCCTGCAGCTCCTGCTTCTGGCGTTCGTGGAACACGCGGATGCGCTCCGCCGCCGTCTGCAACGCCGCGCGCTGTGCTTCCGGCAGCGCGGCCAGTGCCGCCGTCAACTCGTCCTGCTTGATCTCGAACGCATGCATGTCCGGCGCGCCGCCATGGGGAATACGATCGAACCTGTTCGTGTATTCGACGACGGCTTCGTCGCCGCGGCCGCGCACCTGCGCGATGATCTCGGTGACAGCGTGTTCGATGGCGGTATCGGTTTCCGCTTCGAACGCCAGCAGGGCGTCCAGCGTTTCCTGGAAATCGATGGCGGAGGAGTCGAGCTTGCGGAGTTGGATCATGATGGTGTTATGACGTTTGGGATGAGGCGCGTTCGAACGCCTCGATAATCGGCTGCAAACGGGCGCGCTTCAATTTCAGCGCGGCCTGGTTGACGACGAGGCGCGACGAGATGTCCATGATCTCTTCCACTTCGACCAGGTTGTTCGCGCGCAGCGTGCTGCCGGTGCTGACCAGGTCGACGATGGCGTCCGACAGGCCCACCAGCGGGGCCAGCTCCATCGAGCCATACAGCTTGATCAGGTCGACGTGCACGCCCTTTTTCGCAAAGTGCTGGCGTGCCATTTCGGTGAACTTGGTGGCCACGCGCAGGCGTGCGCCCTGGCGCACGGCGGTCTCGTAATCGAAGCCCGCCTTGACGGCCACGGACATGCGGCACTTGGCGATGTTCAGGTCGACGGGCTGGTACAGGCCTTCGCCGCCGTGCTCGAACAGCACGTCCTTGCCGGCCACCCCGAAGTCGGCGGCGCCGTACTGCACGTACGTCGGCACGTCGGTGGCGCGCACGATCAGTACGCGCACGTTGGGGTCGTTGGTCGGCAGGATCAGCTTGCGCGACGTTTCCGGGTTTTCCGTGACGGTGATGCCGGCCGCCGCCAGCAGCGGCAGCGTGTCTTCGAAGATGCGGCCCTTCGACAGGGCCAGGATCAGGCCCGAATTGTCCGCCGCGGGTGACTGGGTGATGGTCGTCATGGGCTTACTTGATGCGGGTGATGTTGGCGCCCACGGCCGACAGCTTCACTTCCATGCGGTCGTAGCCACGGTCGAGGTGATAGATGCGGTCGATCAGCGTTTCCCCTTTCGCTGCCAGGCCGGCGATGACGAGCGAAGCCGAAGCGCGCAAGTCGGTCGCCATCACGGGCGCGCCGATCAGCTGGGACACGCCCTTGATGGTGGCCGTGTTGCCGTCCGTCTGGATGGCCGCGCCCAGGCGGTTCATCTCCTGCACGTGCATGAAGCGGTTCTCGAAAATCGTTTCCTGCACGGTGCTGCTGCCGTCGGCAATCGTGTTGACGGCCATGAACTGTGCCTGCATGTCGGTCGGGAAGCCGGGGTACTCGGTGGTGCTGAAGCTGACCGGGTGCGGGCGCGCATCCATCTGCGCGCGTATCCAGGTGTCGCCGATCGTCAGGCGCAGGCCCATCTCGCGCAGCTTCTCCAGCGCCGCGTCCATGATGTCCACGCGCGTGTTGCGAATGGTGACATCGCCACCGGCCGCCGCTACCGCGCACAGGAACGTAGCCGCTTCGATGCGGTCGGAGATGACGGTGTGTTCCGCGCCGTGCAGCTCGGCCACGCCCTGGATCACCAGGCGGTGCGTGCCGATACCGTCGATCTTCGCGCCCATCGCCACCAGCATGTTCGCCAGGTCCGTCACTTCCGGTTCGCACGCGGCGTTTTCCAGCACCGTCTCGCCTTCGGCCAGCGTTGCCGCCATCAGCAGGTTTTCCGTGCCGGTAACCGTGATCATGTCGGTCGTGATGCTGGCGCCCTTCAGTTTTTTCGCTTTCGCGTAGATGTAGCCTGCGTCGATCGAGATCTCGGCACCCAGCGCCTGCAGGCCCTTGATGTGCTGGTCCACGGGGCGCGAGCCGATGGCGCAGCCGCCCGGCAGCGATACCTTCGCCTGACCGAAGCGGGCCAGCAGGGGGCCCAGCACGAGGATCGACGCGCGCATGGTTTTCACCAGCTCATACGGCGCTTCCAGCTTGTCGATCTTCGCGCCGTTCATGACGACCTTGTCGCCGTTCTGCTCCACCGACAGGCCG
Organism: Pseudoduganella plicata; assembly: GCF_004421005.1. Lineage (NCBI taxonomy): Bacteria > Pseudomonadati > Pseudomonadota > Betaproteobacteria > Burkholderiales > Oxalobacteraceae > Pseudoduganella > Pseudoduganella plicata. Next base: position 3,842,143 of record NZ_CP038026.1, on the reverse strand, counting down.
GTCTGGCGCAGCAGCTTGAGCATCGTGGCCACGTCGTGCAGGTTCGGCACGTTCGACAGATTCAGGTCCCCGGCCGTCAGCAGGCCTGCGCACAGGATCGGCAGTGCCGCGTTCTTGGCGCCGGAGATCTGGATGTCGCCAACGAGGCGCTTGCCGCCGGTAATGAGCAGTTTGTCCATGTGCTTATCCTCCGAATTCTTCTGGGTCAGGGTTTTCATCGACAGCGCGTGGATCTCCTCGCGCATACGGTCGCCCAGCGCCGCGTATACCAGCTGGTGGCGCTGGATCGGGCGCTTGCCCGCAAACGCCGGCGAAACGATAACGGCCTGGAAGTGCTGGCCGTCGCCCTCCACTTCCAGGTGGGTGCATTCGAGGCCGGCGGCGATATAGCCGTGGATTGCTTCAGGGGTCGTGGTCATGATGGATCCTAATAATTCTTTAATGGCGTCTTAGTGGCGTAACCTGTAGCCGCTACGCAGCAACCGGATGGCCAGCAGCGCCAGCACCACCAGGAAGGCGGAAACGATGGCAAGGCTGGTCCAGGGATTGATGTCGGACTGGCCAAAGAAGCCGTAGCGGAAGCCGTCGATCATGTAGAAGAACGGGTTCAGGTGCGACACGGTCAGCCAGAATGGCGGCAGCGAGTGAATCGAGTAGAACACGCCGGACAGGAACGTCAGCGGCATGATCAGGAAGTTCTGGAACGCGGCCAGCTGGTCGAATTTCTCGGCCCAGATGCCGGCGATCAGGCCCATCGTGCCGAGGATGGCCGCGCCCAGCAGCGCGAACACGACGATCCACAGTGGCCAGACAAAGCTCATGTGTGCGAACCACGCCGTCACGATGAATACGCCCAGGCCGACGGCGATGCCGCGCACCATGGCGGCGATGGTATAGGCCGAGAAGATCTCCCAGTGCGACAGGGGCGTGAGCAGCACGAACACGAGGTTGCCCGTGATCTTCGACTGGATCAGCGACGACGACGCATTGGCGAACGCGTTTTGCAGCACGCTCATCATCACGAGGCCAGGAATCAGGAACGCCGTGTAGCTGACACCGGGATAGACGGTGACGCGCCCTTCCAGCACGTGGCCGAAGATCATCAGGTACAGCATGGCGGTGAGGATCGGCGCGGCGATCGTCTGCGTCGCCACCTTGTAAAAGCGCAGCGTCTCCTTGTACACCAGGGTGCGGAAACCGGTCGAACCCATCACAGTGCTCCCTTGTCCATAATTTGCAGGAAGATGTCTTCCAGGTCGGCCTGCTGCAGCTGCATCTCGTCGATGACGGCGCCGGACTGGCGCAGGCGCGCAAGGATCTGCTCCACTTCCGCGTAGTCGTTGATGCGCAGGCTGTACTTGCGGCCCGTCTCGGTGGACTCCGGGTGCGTGATCAGGTGGCGCATGTCGTCCGGCAGGTCGCCTTCCTTCATGTGCACGATCAGCTGCGAGCCGGAGATGCGGCGGATCAGCGCCGACATCGTGTCCAGTGCCACGACCTTGCCCGACTTGAGCATCGCCACCCGTTTGCACATCGCCTGCGCTTCTTCCAGGTAGTGCGTGGTCAGGACAACGGTATGGCCTTCGCGGTTCAGGCGCGAGATGAACTTCCACAGCGTCTGGCGCAGTTCCACGTCCACGCCGGCCGTCGGCTCGTCGAGCACGATGACGGGCGGCTTGTGCACCAGTGCCTGGGCCACCAGCACGCGGCGCTTCATGCCGCCGGACAGGGCGCGCATATTGGTGTCGGCCTTGTTGGTCAGATCGAGGTTTTCCATGACCTCGTCGATCCACCTGTCGTTATTGGGCAGCCCGAAATAACCGGATTGCAGCCGCAGCGTTTCGCGCACCGTGAAGAACGGGTCGAACACCAGTTCCTGCGGCACCACGCCCAGCTTCTTGCGGGCGGCGCGGAAATCGCCGACGACATCGTGCCCATGGATTTTCACGCTGCCGCTGTCGGCCCGGATCAGGCCCGCGATAATGGAAATAAGGGTGGTCTTGCCGGCGCCGTTCGGCCCGAGCAGGCCGAAAAACTCCCCTTCCTCGATCGAGAGCGAGACGCCGCCCAGTGCCTGGAGCGATTTGTAGCGCTTCTCGACATTACTGATTTCGATTGCTGTCATGCCTGATGTTCTTTTTGGTGGTGCAACGTGACCGTTGCATTTGGCGGCCGGAAGGCCTTCGATGCGGGCACCGTGGCTCTGCTGGCAACGGTAACGGTCAATTATATTGGAATTTCGGTCAGACTACGCCGGACCGGCCGAAAAGCGCCGATACAGCCTGGGGCGGGGGTTCAGGCGGGGGTCAATGATGATGCAGTTCGGCGGACGTGGCAACGTCGCGCGCCGGCTGGTCGCACAGCTGGGGGAGACCAGCGCGCAGACACCGTACAGCTTGGTGAGGCTTTTCAGGATGGCCGGCAAGTTGACCAGTTCCAGCTTGATGCCGGCGTTGGCCGCGGCACGCTGCCATGCCAGCATCACCGACACGGCCGCCGAATCGACCGCCACCACGTTGCGCAGGTCGAACACGTTCTGGCCCGCGGCAATCGCGGCCAGGCCGTGCTCCAGCGCGGCCGTGGCGTTATCCACGGTCAGCGCGGTCAGGGACAACATGTTGTTGGCGGATTCGGCCATGTCGGATCAGGAAAAAAATTGGGGACTGCGAGAGTCCCCAATGATAACAGAATTACGTTAGCTTATTGACGTCAGCTGATTACTTCTTCGCCGTGGCCAGCGGCTTGTTGGCCAGCTGTTTGTTCTTCGCGGCCAGCGTCTTGATCAGGCCGTCGATGCCGCCCTTGCTGATTTCCGCGTTGAAGGTGCCCTTGTAGGTTTCCACCAGCCAGGCGCCCAGCACATTGATGTCGTAGATCTTCCAGCCGGACGCGCCCTTGGCGACGCGGTAGTTCAGCAGGATCGGTTCGCCGCGGGTCATGTTGACCTGCGACCGCACTTCCACTTCCGTGTCGCTCGGGTCGGCGCGCAGCGGCTTGAATTCGATCGTCTCGTTACGCACCTGCGACAGCGCGCCCGAGTACGTGAAGATCAGCAGCGTGCGGAATTCGGCCGACAGCTGACGCTTCTGTTCCGGCGTGGCTTCGCGCCAGTAGCGGCCGGCGGCCAGCGCCGTCATGCGTTCGAAGTCGACGTACGGCAGGATTTTCGTTTCCACCAGGTCCATGACCTTGCGGGTGTTGCCGGCCTGGATGTCCTTGTCGGTCTTGGCGATCGTCAGCACTTCCGAGCTGATGCGCTTGACGAGCGCGTCCGGCGCTTCGTTGGCGTTCTGGGCGACGGCAAAGCCCGTCGTGGCGAAGGCCAGCGTGGCGACAGCAATCAGTTGCTTGATGAATTTCATGTCTCGATTACCTATAGTGTGTTGTGCGGCGGATCACAGGCTGTCGGGCGCAGCCGGTTCAACGATTATAGCTTGACCGGCCAAACGCTTCCGTTCAGGTGCCCGCGCCCTGGCCCGTCGGGTTAACGACCGGCTGGGCCGGTACGTTGTCCTCGTTGTCCGATTTTTCCTGGGGCACGTCGCCGTCGTAGACCTGGCTCTGGCGGCGCTGCAGGTAGCCGTCGCGCAGGAACTGGTAGCGGTCCAGCGCGGCGTCTTCGAACAGCGACGACGCATCCAGCAGCGCGGCGCGCTGGTCGACGATGCGGGTGCCGGAGCCGATATTGCGCACGTTGACCGGGTCCTTGTAGCGCCATGGGTCGGCCACGACGTCCAGTGGCAGGCCGACCGTATCGCGCAGCGTCGACGGGCCCAGCAGCGGCAGCATCACGAACGGACCGGACGTCACGCCCCACTTGCCCATCGTCTGGCCGAAATCTTCCTTGTGCTTGGGCAGGCCCGCTTCGGAAGCGATGTCCAGCACGCCCAGCAGGCCGAACGTGGAGTTCAGCGCCACGCGCATGATATCCGACATGCCGTCCGCGCCCTTACCCTGCAGCAGGTTGTTGGCACCGGTCCAGATATCGCCCAGGTTGCCGAAGAAGTTCGACACGCCCGTGCGCACGAAGCTTGGCGTGATGTTCTTGTAGCCGGTGGCAACCGGCTTCAATGCGTACGTGTCAACGGTATCGTTGAACTTGAAGACGGCGCGGTTCCAGTTTTCCATGGGATCGCGCTTGTCGGGACCGACGGCACAGCCGGACAGTGCGGCCGCGGCGGCCAGCACCAGCAGAACGGAGGTATTGCGGCTCATCAGTTGGAGTCCTTTCCTTCAGCGGCTTTGCTGTAAATAAATTGATTGATCAGGTCTTCCAGCACGGCGGCGGACTGGGTGCGGGCGATCTTGTCGCCAGCGCTCAGGTTTTTCTCGTCGCCACCGGCTTCGATACCGATGTACTGCTCGCCCAGCAGACCCGACGTCAGGATCTTGGCCGAGCTGTCTTTCGGGAACTTGTACGTCGAGTCCATTTCCAGCGTCACGGCCGCCTTGTACGACTTGTCGTCAAAGGCAATTTCCGCTACACGGCCCACCACCACGCCCGACGCCTTCACTGCCGCCTGCGGCCGCAGGCTGCCGATATTGTCGAACTTGGCCGTGATCTCGTACGTTTTGGCGAGCGAGAACGAACTGTTATTGCCCGCTTTCAGCGCCAGGAACATCAGTGCGGCCACACCGATCACGATGAACAGACCGACCCAGACATCCAGAGATTTGCGTTGCATAAAACTAATCCTATAGGTTTTTACTGTACCGCACTGAGCGGCAGCGCACATACGACTACGTGAAATTACCGGCTGAACATCAATGCCGTCAGCATGAAGTCGAGCCACCAGATCATCAGCGACGAAATGACGACGGACCGCGTGGTCGCGCCGGCCACGTCCTCGGGGGTCGGGCGTGCTTCATAGCCCTGGTACAGCGCGATGAACGTGATGGCGATACCGAAGACGACGCTCTTGACGAAGCCGTTGAAAACGTCCTTCCACAGGTCCACGCCGGACTGCATCTGCGACCAGAACGCCCCGGCGTCGACACCGATCAGCTTGACGCCGACCAGGTAGCCGCCAAAGATGCCGACGGCGCTGAATACCGATGCCAGCAGTGGTACGGCAACAACACCGGCCCAGAAACGGGGCGCCAGCACGCGCTGGATCGGGTTCACGGCCATCATTTCCATGGCCGACAACTGCTCGCCCGCCTTCATCAGGCCGATTTCCGCCGTCAGCGACGTGCCGGCACGGCCGGCAAACAGCAGCGCCGTGATCACCGGACCCAGCTCACGCGTCAGTCCCAGCGCCACCAGCAGGCCCAGCGACTCGGAGGCGCCGTATTTATTCAGCGTGTAATAACCCTGCAGGCCCAGCACCATGCCGACGAACAGGCCGGATAAGGTGATGATCAGCAGCGAATAGTTACCGATGAAGTGCAGTTGCTCGACGATGAGGCGGGGCCGGCGCAGCAGGCCGCCTGACAGCCCCAGCATCGTGAAGAACGTGCGGGTGGCGTAACCCAGGCTTTCCACATAATCGCGTACCGTATTGCCGAGCCCGCCCAACAGGCGATGGCCGATCATGCGCGGTCTCCCAGGCCCAGGTCCTCGGCCAGCGACTTGCCGGGATAGTGGAACGGCACCGGGCCGTCCGCTTCCGCATGCACGAATTGTTTTACGTAAGGGTCAGTCGATACCATCATGTCCGCCGGGGTGCCGTGGGCAACGATCTTGCCCTGCGACAGGAAATAAACGTAGTCCGCGATCTGGAACGATTCCTTGACGTCGTGCGAGACGAGAATGCTGGTCGAGCCCAGCGCGTCGTTCAGGTTGCGGATCAGATTGGCCGTGACGCCCATCGAGATCGGGTCGAGGCCGGCAAACGGTTCGTCGTACATGATCAGTTGCGGGTCCAGCGCGATCGAACGCGCCAGCGCGACACGCCGCGCCATGCCGCCGGAAATCTCGCCGGGTTTCAGCTTGGCCGCGTTGCGCAGGCCGACCGCGTGCAGCTTCATCAACACCAGATCGCGGATCAGCTCTTCCGGCAGATCGGTATGCTCGCGCAGCGGAAACGCCACGTTTTCAAAGACCGTCAGGTCCGTAAACAGGGCGCCGTGCTGGAACAACATGCCCATCTTGCGACGCAGCAAGTACAGGTCGGCCGTCTTGAGGTTGTGGACAATCTGGCCGTCAACGGACACCTGGCCGGTCTTTGGGCGCAACTGTCCACCGATCAGGCGCAGGACGGTGGTCTTGCCGCTGCCGGAGCCGCCCATGACGGCCACGACCTTCCCCTTCGGGAAATCCATATGAAGACCGGCCAGAATGGCGCGCTTTCCATAGGAAAAGTGCAAATCGCGGATTTCAACGAGGTTGGGCACGTCTATAGCTCTTTATTTTGATGCCATATTGTAATGCAGAAATACATGACTCTGCTGGCGGCCCCTAGGCGAGGCAATATTACTGAAATTAAGAGGCGAATCATACAACACTACTAACCGCAGAGTCAGCAATTTACAATCATCAAATGTTGTAAATTTGCTGCTCCGCACAATTGCCAAGAAAATAGGGCCTCACCCTGGAAAACCGGTGACAGGCTCCGATTTCGCCCCGTGTTGGTGGTCCCTGTCGCCGGACGGTACGACCAACCTTCGGCCAGCCGGGCGCTGCGCTGGCGAAAAAAAACCGGTGCCTGTCACCGGTTTTTGCGCGCAACGATGCGTGTCAGCGCGGCAGGACCGAGTTCCCCATCAGGAATTCATCGACAGCGCGGGCGCACTGGCGGCCTTCGCGGATGGCCCAGACCACCAGCGACTGGCCGCGGCGGATGTCACCGGCCGCGAAGACGCTCGGCTTGCTGGTCTTGTAGCAACCTTCGCCATCGGTGGTCGCACGGGCATTGCCGCGGGCGTCCTTGTCGATGCCGAACGCGTCCAGCACCTGTTGTACGGGCGAGACGAAACCCATCGCCAGCAGCACGAGGTCGGCCTTCATCTCGAACTCGGAGTTCGGCACTTCCTGCATCTTGCCGTCCTTCCACTCGACGCGGCAGGCGACCAGCTTTTCCACTTTGCCGTTCTTGCCTTCCAGGCGCTTGGTTGCCACGGCCCAGTCGCGCTCGCAACCTTCCTCGTGCGACGACGACGTGCGCAGCTTCGTCGGCCAGTACGGCCAGACCAGCGGCTTGTTCTCCTGCTCCGGCGGCATCGGCATCAGCTCGAACTGCGTGATGCTGGCAGCGCCATGGCGGTTCGACGTGCCGACACAGTCCGAGCCCGTATCGCCGCCGCCAATGACGACGACGTGCTTGCCCGTGGCCTTGATCTGATCCTTCACCTTGTCGCCGGCATTGATCTTGTTCTGCAGCGGCAGGAAGTCCATCGCGAAATGCACGCCCTTCAGCTCGCGGCCCGGCACCGGCAGGTCGCGCGGCTGCTCGGCGCCGCCGGCGATGACGACGGCGTCGAATTCCTTCTCCAGGTCTTCCGGGAAGATCGTCTCTTTCGCCCAGTTGTTGACGTTGGCAGGGAAATCCTTGCCGATCAGCGTGGACAGGCGGAATTTGACGCCTTCGGCTTCCATTTGTTCGATCCGGCGGTCGATATGGAACTTTTCCAGCTTGAAGTCGGGGATGCCGTAACGCAGCAGGCCGCCCGCGCGGTCCGATTTCTCGAACACCGTCACGTCATGCCCGGCGCGCGCCAGCTGTTGCGCGGCCGCCAGGCCGGCCGGACCGGAACCGACGATGGCGACGGTCTTGCCGGTTTTTTTCTCCGGCGGCTGCGGCTTGACCCAGCCGTGCTCCCAGCCCTCGTCGATGATCTTGTGCTCGATCGACTTGATGCCGACGGGATCGTCGGCGATGCCCAGCGTACAAGCGCTCTCGCACGGCGCCGGGCAGATGCGGCCCGTGAATTCCGGAAAATTATTGGTTTGATGCAGCACGTCCAGCGCCTGGCGGTAATGCTGGCGATACACCAGGTCGTTCCAGTCCGGAATGATGTTGTTGACCGGGCAGCCCGAGTTGCAGAACGGGATGCCGCAATCCATGCAGCGCGCACCCTGCACCTTGGCCTGCTCGTCCGTCAGCTTGAGGACGAACTCCTTATAGTTCTTCAGACGCGACTCGGGAGGCAGGTATTGCTCTTCCTGCCGCTGGAATTCCATGAAACCGGTGATTTTGCCCATTTATATATTCCTTCTTACGCGGCGATGGCTTGCGTTTCGGCTTCGATGGCGGCGTTGTCGGCCAGCTCCACCAGTGCACGCTTGTATTCATTCGGGAAGACCTTGACGAACTTGCCACGGCTTTCCGCCCAAGTATCCAGCAAGAGGCGGGCGCGCGTGCTGCCCGTGTGCTTGAAGTGACGTTCGATCAGGCGCCTCAGGATCGTCTCGTCCGCTTCCGGCGTGCCATTGCGGTGCTGGGCGTGCCAGGTCGACTTGTCCAGATGCTGTTCCGTTGCCGGCAGCACTTCCTCCAGGCTGACCATCGACAGGTTGCACTTCCTCTCGAAGTCGCCGTCCGGGTCGTACACGTAGGCGATACCGCCCGACATGCCCGCCGCGAAGTTGCGGCCCGTGTTGCCCAGCACGACGACGGTGCCGCCCGTCATGTATTCGCAGCCGTGGTCGCCCAGGCCTTCGACGACAGCCGTCGCACCCGAGTTACGCACGGCGAAACGCTCGCCCGCCACGCCGTTGAAGAATGCCTCGCCGGAAATGGCACCGTACAGCACCGTGTTACCGATGATGATGTTGTTGACGGCCCAGCCACGGAACTCGGTGTTCGGCCGCACAATGATGCGCCCGCCCGACAGGCCTTTACCCACGTAGTCGTTGCCCTCACCCACCAGGTCGATCGTGATGCCATGCGCCAGGAACGCGCAGGCCGACTGGCCGGCAGTGCCCTGCAGCTGGATGTGGATCGTGTCGTCCGGCAGGCCGGCGTGGCCGTAGCGCTTGGCCACCTCGCCCGACAGCATCGTGCCGACGGTGCGGTTCAGGTTCTTCACCGGCGAGATGAACGAGACGCGCTCGCCCTTCTCCAGCGCCGCCTTGGCCTGCGCGATCAGCTTGTGATCGAGCGCCTTTTCCAGGCCGTGTTCCTGGTCCTCGTTGTGGTAGATGCACAGACCCTCGTCCACCTTCGGCTGGTAGAAGATGGCCGAGAAGTCCAGTCCCTGCGCCTTCCAGTGCGAGATCGCCTTCGATTTGTCCAGCAGGTCGGAGCGGCCGATCAGCTCGTTGTACGTGCGGATGCCCAGTTGTGCCATCAGCTGGCGGGCCTCTTCGGCAACGAAGAAGAAGTAATTGACGACGTGTTCGGGCTTGCCCTGGAACTTCGCGCGCAGTTCCGGGTCCTGCGTGGCAACGCCAACCGGGCACGTGTTCAGGTGGCACTTGCGCATCATGATGCAGCCTTCCACCACCAGCGGTGCCGTGGCAAAGCCGATCTCGTCCGCGCCCAGCATGGCCGCGATGACGACGTCGCGCCCCGTGCGCATCTGGCCGTCGGCCTGCACGCGGATACGGTTGCGCAGGCCATTGAGCACCAGCGTCTGCTGTGTCTCGGCCAGGCCCAGCTCCCACGGCGTGCCGGCGTGCTTCACCGACGACAGTGGCGAAGCGCCCGTGCCGCCGTCATGGCCGGCCACCACCACGTGGTCGGCCTTGGCTTTCGACACACCGGCGGCGACCGTACCGATACCCACTTCGGACACCAGTTTGACGGAGATCGACGCACGCGGATTCACGTTCTTCAGATCGTGGATCAGCTGCGCCAGATCCTCGATCGAATAGATATCGTGGTGCGGTGGCGGCGAGATCAGGCCGACACCCGGCACGGCAAAGCGCAAGGTGGCGATGTAGCCGGACACCTTGTGGCCCGGCAGCTGGCCGCCTTCGCCCGGCTTGGCGCCCTGCGCCATCTTGATCTGGATCTGGTCGGCCGAGTTCAGGTATTCCGCCGTGACGCCGAAGCGGCCGGACGCCACCTGCTTGATGCGCGAACGCAGCGAGTCGCCATCCTGCAGCGGGATGTCGACAACGACCTGGTCCTTGCCGATGACATCGGCCATCGTCGCGCCCTGCCTGATCGGAATGCCCTTCAGTTCGTTGACGAAGCGGTTCGGATCCTCGCCGCCTTCGCCCGTATTGGACTTGCCGCCGATGCGGTTCATGGCAATTGCCAGGGTCGCGTGCGCTTCCGTGGAGATCGAGCCCATCGACATCGCGCCGGTGGCAAAGCGCTTGACGATTTCCTTGGCCGGTTCCACTTCGTCCAGCGGGATCGCCTTCGAAGGATCGATCCGGAACTCGAACAGGCCGCGCAACGTCAGGTGACGGCGGGTCTGGTCGTTGATGATCTGCGCATACTCTTTGTACGTCGAGAAGTTGTTGGCGCGGGTCGAATGCTGCAGCTTGGCGATCGCATCCGGCGTCCACAGGTGGTCCTCCCCACGCACGCGATAGGCATATTCGCCGCCCGCATCGAGGCTCTTCGCCAGGGTCGGGTCGTTACCGAACGCCAGGTTGTGCAGGCGCAGGCCTTCCTCGGCAACTTCGAACAGGCCGATCCCCTGCACGTTCGATGCCGTGCCCTTGAAATACTTGTCGACGACGGACTTGTTCAGGCCGACGGCTTCGAAAATCTGCGCGCCGCAGTACGACATATACGTGGAAATGCCCATCTTCGACATCACCTTCATCAGACCCTTGCCCACGGCCTTGGTGTAGTTGTAGATGGCCTGGTCCGCCGTCAGGCTGCCCGGCAGTGCGTGCGCCAGGTCGGCCAGGGTTTCCATCGCCAGGTACGGGTGCACGGCTTCGGCGCCATAACCGGCCAGCAGCGCGAAGTGGTGCGTCTCGCGCGCCGAACCCGTCTCAACGACGAGACCGGTCGAGGCGCGCAGGCCTTTGCTGACCAGATGCTGGTGGATCGCCGACGTTGCCAGCAACGCCGGAATCGCCACGCGGTCAGCGCAGATGGCGCGGTCCGATACGATCAGGATGTTGTGGCCGGACTTGATCGCATCGACGGCTTCCGCGCACAGCGACGCCAGCGACGCTTCCACGCCTTCCTTGCCCCACGCCAGCGGGTAGCAGATCGACAGTTCATACGACTTGAACTTGCCGCCCGTGTGCTGGCCGATGTGGCGCAGGCGCGCCATGTCGTCGAACGACAGCACGGGCTGCGTCACTTCCAGGCGCATCGGCGGGTTGACGTTGTTCGTGTCCAGCAGGTTCGGCTTCGGACCGATGAACGATACCAGCGACATCACCATCGCTTCGCGGATCGGGTCGATCGGCGGGTTCGTCACCTGGGCGAACAGCTGCTTGAAGTAGTTATACAGCGGCTTGAGTTTGTTGGACATGACGGCCAGCGGCGAGTCATTGCCCATCGAGCCGACGGCCTCTTCGCCGTTGACGGCCATTGGCGCCAGCAGGAAGCGCAGGTCTTCCTGCGTGTAGCCGAACGCCTGCTGGCGGTCCAGCAGCGCGGCCGGCTGCTTCTCGCCCTGCGCGGTGCCGTATTTCGTCACGTTGTGCTGCAACTGGCTTTCCGACAGTTTCAGGGCGTTCAGCTTGATGCGCACCGCGTTGATCCACGCTTTATAGGGCTTGGCGTTGGCGTACGTGTCCTTGAGCTCTTTATCGTCGATGATGCGGCCCGCTTCCAGGTCGATCAGGAACATCTTGCCCGGCTGCAGGCGCCATTTCTGGATGATCTTCGATTCCGGGATCGGCAGCACGCCCGATTCGGATGCCATGACGACCAGGTCGTCGTCGGTGACGATGTAGCGCGCCGGACGCAGGCCATTGCGGTCCAGCGTGCCGCCAATGTAGCGGCCGTCGGTGAAGGCCATGGCGGCGGGGCCGTCCCATGGTTCCATCATCGCGGCGTGATATTCATAGAACGCCTTGCGATTGTCGTCCATCGTGGTGTGATTTTCCCACGCTTCCGGGATCATCATCATCATTGCCTGGGCCAGCGGATAACCTGCCATCAGCAGCAGTTCCAGCGCATTGTCAAAGCACGCGGTGTCCGACTGGCCTTCATAGATCAGCGGGAACAGCTTTTGCAGGTCGTCGCCCAGCACAGCCGACTTCATGACGCCTTCGCGGGCGCGCATCCAGTTGAAGTTGCCCTTGACGGTGTTGATCTCGCCATTGTGGGCGATCAGGCGGTACGGGTGGGCCAGCGGCCATTCCGGGAACGTGTTGGTCGAGAAGCGCTGGTGCACCAGCGCCAGCGCGGACACGCAGCGCGGATCCTGCAGGTCTTTATAGTAGACGCCGACCTGGTCGGCCAGCAGCAGGCCCTTGTAGACCACGGTGCGGGCCGACATCGACGGCACGAAGAACTCCTTGCCGTGGATTAGTTTCAGCGCCTGGATCGCGTGGCCCGACGATTTGCGGATCACGTACAGTTTGCGCTCGAGCGCATCGGTCACCATGATGTCCGGACCGCGGCCGATAAAGATCTGGCGGATCACCGGTTCCTTGGCCCGTACCAGCGGCGACATCGGCATTTCGCTGTCGATCGGCACATTGCGCCAGCCCAGCACGACCTGGCCTTCGATCCGCACGGCGCGCTCGATTTCCTGTTCGCAGGCAATGCGCGACGCGTTTTCCTTCGGCAGGAACACCATGCCCACGCCGTATTCGCCGGGAGGCGGCAGCTCGATACCCTGCCTGGCCATCTCGTCGCGGTAGAACTGGTCGGGGATCTGGATCAGGATGCCGGCACCGTCGCCCATCAGCTTGTCGGCACCGACAGCGCCCCTGTGATCGAGGTTTTTCAGGATCAACAGACCCTGCTCGACAATGGAATGGCTCTTGTTGCCTTTGATGTGAGCGACGAAACCGACGCCGCAGGCATCATGTTCGTTGGCTGGGTCGTACAAACCTTGCGCGTTCATGGGACTCTCCGAAGCAGGACCGCGAAACACATTCTACGGTGCCAATTTTTTCAATGAAAAATCAGGTTAGTGCAACGCACAAAAAAACTCAACATAAACAATTAGGGTCGGAGTCGAATTAAGCGCTGCAATGAATAACCAAATTTTAAATAGGGACAGAGTAATGCGGGCCCCAAAAAAACCGGGCAAGCCCCGGATTTTCAGGGAAATGTTGCGTATTACGCGCTGGCAGTGCTAAGTCGGAAGACCTTGGCCCGTCTTGGCAACCGGTAGCTGGCGTTCTGGAGTAATCGTCAGTGACTCGGCCCCGCGATGCTGGATGCCGCTGTTATCCCTGCTCAGCTGCGTTCTTGAACGGTCTCCCCCGCTTGGCCGGCAGGACCTGGCGCTTTGCGCGCTGCTCCAGCGTCTTCTTGTACTGTTCAGTGCCCAGAGGCCAGCCTTTCAGCACCGCGGCCTCCACGGCCTGAATCTGCGCGCCCGTCAGATACTGGTTAGCCAGTTCGATATAGGCGGCCTCCCGCTGAAAGGGCGTATTTCCCAGAGACCAGTACGTCGGATGGTCCGTGACGATACCATCCGGCCTGGCGCCAACGTGGTGCGCGTAGGTCGACCATGGATACTGGTCTGGCGCCGCAGCCAGCCCGGCACGCACGGGCGCGAACTCCATGTAGCGGCTGCAGATCAGCAGGTAATTGTCCGGATCGACGACCGACGTCTTATAGCGGCCATGCCATAACGTGCCGGCGCGGCCATATTTCTGGTTGTAGTGCGGCACATAGTAACGCCCCAGCCATTGCATCATCTGGCCCAGACCGTCCTCGTCCGATGGCGTGGCCAGCAGATGCAGCTGGTCCGGCAGCAGTACATAAGCGTGAATCGCCACCTTGTACGTTCGTGCTGCCGAGCGCAGCCACGCGAGGAACGTGGTGTAGTCCTCCTCATCCTGGAACACCGGCTGCCCGTTCAGGCCACGCTGGATGACGTAGTGCGGTTGCGAGGGGACGATGAGGCGGGGCAGGCGGGCCATGGGAGCGACTGGGCAAAAGTGCTATCGTAACTCATCGCAATGACTCCGTCCCAAGATCGCCTGTGACCCGCCGGCAGGCTGACTTCGTCGATTTTCTCCAGCCCGTTGCGTTTGCCGCTTCCAAGTTCGGTCCGTACCTTCCCCTCTGCCGGATCGCCGATACCGGCATCGGCCGAAAAATAAAAACACCTGCAGAGCTCGTGTCTGCGCAGGGGGTGAAGGGAGCTGTAACAGCAAGTCATCGCCGCCTTACAGGCACGGAGCGGTGCCGCGAAACCCCTTCATTGCCCCCAAGGTAGACACGATCCGGGCGGTGACAAAAAAATAAATACAAAAATCGCTTGCTATTAGATCGCACGCTATTTATAGTTCATTCCATGGCAGCGCGCAGTGCACCGAAGGAGACCTCGGCAGAGCAACAGGCACAGCACCCGGCCTGCGCAGCACGGAACTATTTGCCAGTACAGGTAACATATATGTAGTGCACGATTAAATAACACACTAACCCTGACATTAAAGGAAAATACCATGAAAGCCATCACCTCCATCGCCGTCGCCGCCGCCCTGATCGGTTCCGCTGCTGCCGTATCCGCCGCACCGGCCCCCGCCGTCAAGCCTACTGTCGTGCTGGTGCATGGCGCCTTTGCCGACTCGTCGAGCTGGGATGGCGTCGCCGCCAAACTGCAGGCCGACGGCTACAGCGTGATTGCCGCTGCCAACCCGCTGCGCAGCGTCAAGGGCGATGCCGAGGTGGTGTCGAGTGTCGTCAAAGGCATCAAGGGTCCGGTCGTGCTGGTTGGCCACTCTTATGGCGGCGCCGTGATTTCGACGGCAGCGCAAGGCAACGCCAACGTGAAGAGCCTGGTGTACGTGGCGGCCTTTGCGCCGGAAGCCGGTGAGAACGCAATCGAACTGTCCGGCCGCTTCCCCGGCAGCACCCTGGGTGGGGCCCTGGCCGCACCGGTCGCCCTGCCTGATGGCGGCAAGGACCTGTACATCGACCAGTCGAAATTCCACCAGCAGTTCGCTGCCGACGTGCCGAAAGCCAAGGCCCAGCTGATGGCCGTTGGCCAGCGTCCGATCGCCGAGTCGGCATTGAAAGAAGCGGCGGGTGCGCCGGCATGGAAGAACGTGCCTTCGTACTTCGTCTACGGTACGGCGGACAAGAACATCCCCGCCGCCGCGCTGAAATTCATGGCGCAACGGGCGCAATCGCGTAAAACGGTGGAAGTGGCGGGTGCATCGCACGTCGTGATGACGTCACACCCGGCGGAAGTGGCGAAGCTGATCGAACAGGCGGCTACTGCGCAGAACTAAGCGAGCGGGAGCGGCCATCCTTATGGCCGCTTGATTGAAATCGGGGACAGCCACCCATTTTTTGGGAAACATTGCCCAAGGATGGGTGCCTGTCCCTCGTTTTGACCTGGACCGCCGGAGGCTATGATAGATTGAAACTGGCGGACAGGCTGTAGCCCTCGCCATACGCACTACGCAGCGGCAGGTCCTGACCGAGCCCGGTTTTTGCCTTCTTGCGCAGACGATAGACCAGCATGTCGACGCGGCGGCCGGCATCCGGGTCGTCGCCGCCAATGCCCGCGACGATCACCTGGCGCGGCACCGGCCGCGTGTTAATCGTCAGCAGGTGCAGGAAGTTGCACTCTTTTTCCGTCAACGTGATGGCTTGTCCCTGCAGTTCCAGCTGGCGTGCCGCCAGGCGCAGCGTCCACTTGCTAGGCAGCGGGGCCGTTTCCTGCGGGCCCACGCGGCGGTCCAGCGCTTCCAGATGGGCGGCCAGTTCCGGGAATTTGATCGGTTTCGTCAGGTAGTGATCGGCACCCAGGCGAAGTCCCATGATGCGGCTGTCGAAATTGACGCGCCCCGTCAGCACGATCAGGCCGATTTGCGGATACAGCTGGCGCATGCGCGGGATGACGTTGATGCCATCCTCGTCCGGCAGGCCCAGGTCGAGTACGACGACACCGACATTGCCCTGGCTCAGCGCCGACCACATTTCTCCAGCATTGTTCGTAATGCCGACTTCGTGCCCCAATTCTGTTAGGAATTCCGCCATCTCTTCGGCGTATTCCAGGTTGTCTTCCACGATCAGTAATTGCGTCATCGATGCGCCATTCTTACAGTTGTTACGCTATGTCAAAGGATTATCACGGCAGTAACGAGTGGGTGCAAGGCTTATAGGGGCACAGGTAGCCAAATCCGGAATTTTTTGCCGCTTTCAAGCAAATTCTGTACCGAGACATTGCCACCGTGCACTTCAACAATGGATTTTGCCATGTATAAACCCAAACCAGACCCTGGAACCGTGGCCGTCGCGCGTCCGCGAAAGCCCTTGTCGAACACTCGCTCGAGTTCGTCGGTAGGTATGGCTGGGCCGGTATCGGCGACGACGAATTCTACGCCACCTTCACTTGCCTTTCCGGCAAATATTTCAATAGTGCTAACGTCGGGACTGTATTTGATGGCATTGTCCAGCAGAACTTCCAGACACATCCGTATGCCGGCAGGATCGCAACGCACCCGCGCTTGCAGCTCACCGCAATGAACGACGACCGTGCGACGACGCTGGCGCCCCTCTTCGGCGACCTGTTCCACCAGCGCCGCCGGATCGATGGAATTTTCCTGCCGCTCGCGGCCAATGCTGGCCAGCCGGTCCGGCGACAGGTACTCATCCATCATGGCCAAGAGTCGGTCAACGGCCCCCTGAATCTTGCGATACCGCTTTTTGGTGGCCTCATCCGCATTCCCGTGCGTCATTTCCAGACGCTGGATGGCGCCATCGATCGTTGCCAGCGGGGTGCGAAATTCATGGGACAGCATCGATGCGAATTTTTTCTGCTGAGCATCGCCGGCGCGGCGGCTCGTGATATCGCGCACGACACCGACCAGCCGCAGCCCTTCCGGGGTCGCCACGAGCGTCGATTCGATCTCGACGGGAACAGGACCGTTACGGCCCTCCAGCTCGGCTTCCCGTCGCACCGTGCGACGCGTGTCGTCGCCGTTTTCAACGCGGGCGAGCCGGGCAGGCAAGTCCACCAGCAGGTTGTCCGCGACGGCCTGCACCGTCTCCGGCTCCCAGCCCAGCAACCGCGCGGCCGCCGGGCTGACATACAGCAGCCGCGCCGTGGCGCAGTCGACCATCCAGTGGATGTCGCTGCTGTAGTCCAGCATCAGCCGATAGTCGCCGGGCGCGATGGCCATGTCAGTCCGCCAGGGGGGCAAAGATCTGCTGCAGGTCTTCCTGCGTCAGCGCCATCTTCTGCGATTCGCCTTCGGCCAGCACGGAATTGGCCAGATCGGCCTTCTTCTGCTGCAGCACCTGGATTTTCTCTTCCAGCGTGCCCTTGGCAATCAATTTATAGACAAACACGGGTTTATCCTGCCCGATGCGCCAGGCGCGGTCCGTTGCCTGGTTTTCTGCCGCCGGATTCCACCACGGGTCGTAGTGGATGACGGTATCGGCGGCTGTCAGGTTCAGGCCGACACCACCCGCCTTCAGGCTGATCAGGAAGATCGGCACGGCGCCCTGCTGGAACGCGGCCACCTGCGCGCCGCGGTCGCGGGTCTCGCCCGTCAGCAGCGCGTACGGGATGTCGCGCGCTTCCAGCTCTTCCTCGATCAGTTCCAGCATCGACGTGAACTGCGAGAACACAAGAATCTTGCGATCTTCTTCCAGCAGGTCTTCCAGCATCTGCATCAGGTCCGTCAGCTTTGCCGAGCCTGCTGCCTGCTGCTTGCGTGGCGACAACGTCTTGACTAGGCGCGGATCGCAGCACACCTGGCGCAGCTTCAGCAGTGCCTCGAGGATGACGATCTGGCTGCGCGCCACGCCCTTGCGGTCGATTTCCTCGCGCACTTTCTGGTCCATCGCCAGGCGTACGGTTTCGTACAGGTCGCGCTGGCCGCCCGTCAGTTCCACGCGGCGCACCATTTCCGTCTTGGGCGGCAGTTCCTTCGCCACGCTGTCCTTGGTACGGCGCAGCAGGAACGGCTTGATGCGGCGGTTCAGCAGCATGCGGCGCACGGGGTCGTCCTGGCGTTCGATCGGGTGACGGAACTGCGAATTGAACGATTTTTCGTCGCCCAGCAGGCCCGGCAGCAGGAAGTGGAATTGCGACCACAACTCGCCCAGGTGGTTTTCCAACGGCGTGCCGGACAGGCACAGCCGATGTTTCGTGCGCAGCAGGCCGGCGCTCTGGGCGGCTTTCGAGCGGGTGTTCTTGATGTAGTGCGATTCGTCCAGGATGACCATGTGGAAATCGTGCTCGCGCAGCTTTTCCTCGTCACGGGGCAGCAATGCATACGTCGTCAGCACCAGGTCCGCCTCCGGAATCTTGTCGAACAGCTCGGCGCGATCCTTGCCCTGCAGCAGCAGCACATTCAGGCTTGGTGCGAACCGCGCCGCCTCGTCCTGCCAGTTACCCATCAGGCTGGTAGGCGCGATGACGAGCGTCGGCTGCGTCATCCGTCCCGACTCCTTTTCGACCAGAATGTGGGCCAGCGTCTGCACCGTTTTACCGAGGCCCATGTCGTCGGCCAGAATGCCGGCCAGGCCGTATTCGCGCAGGAATTGCATCCACGACAGACCGTCGGTCTGGTAGTCGCGCAGCGTGGCCTGCAGGCCGGCCGGCGTCTCGATGCGTTTGACGGACGAGAACTGGTTCAGGCGGCGGCCCATGTCGCGCAGTTCTTCGCCGCCGGTCCAGACGAACTCGCCGCTCTTGGCCAGCTCGTCCAAGCGCGCCGCGTCCAGGGTGGCCATGCGCACGGCATGGCGGATCTTGTCGTTGAAATACAGTTCGCCCAAGGTCGTCAGAATCGGCTTGACCCGCTGCCACGGCAGCGCCACGCGCTTGCCGTTCGGTAACGTGGCCAGCATCTGGTCCGTCTCGCCATGCAGGGCCAGCGCTTTCGGACTGAAGTCGTTGGGCATATTGCGGATCATCTGCACCAGCACCGGCAACAGCGGAATACGTTCCTGCTCGACGGTGACGCCCAGCTCCAGCTCGAACCACGCGTTGCCCGTTTCCGGGCCCTCTTCCTCGACTTCGGCATACCAGTCGTCCACCGCCGTCATGTCATAACGGTATTTCGACGTTTTCTCGACCTGCCAGCCTTCGGCTTTCAGCTGCTCGATACCGAACTCGGCAAAACGGATCCAGTCCGCCTGGTTGGCCAGCAGCAAGCCGCCGCGCACGCTGGAGAGCGGCAATGCCGTTGGCTTGCGGAAACCGAGGCCCGTCAGCATTTCCAGCGCGGCGGCTTCGGCCGTCTCGTCGCGCTGGATGATTTCCGTCACTTCGCCGCGCTGGCGCACGACGCGCTGCGATGGGTCGAACGATACCCGCTCGCCATCGTAGTCGTAGGACAGCACGGCGTAATCGTGCCAGCGCTGCGCCGTGCCATCGGCCAGCTGGGCCGAGTCGAGCACGAGGATCGGGCGCGGCTTGACGTCGTCGCGCAGACGCTGCGGCAACGGCTGAGGCAGTGGCATCAGCTGTTGCAGGCCATGGGCCAGCAGCAGTTGCGACACGCGCATCTTGTCGTTCGGCATCAGCAATGGCGCTTGCGCGACCAGTGCCTGCAGGTCGGCCAGCGGAATATCCGCACCGCCCTGGTTCAGGTGCAGTACGCCGCAGGACAGATTGTCGATATACCACGGCGGTTCGGTCGGCAGCATGTAGTCGATCTGGTCAGCCCCAGCGTTGCGGCTGCCTTCCGGCGCCTCGACTTTCCAGCCCAGGCGCAACCCCTTGCCCTCTTCGCGCCAGGCCAGGTTGGCCGTGCGTTGGGGGCCCGCCTTCATCGGATAGACGAGGCCATTGCCAACGTCCGCCCAGGAATTTGCCCACAGCAACTTATCCTGTTCTGACAGCATTTGCAGCAGGGCGGCGCCGATCTTGCCTCGCGGTTCGGTCGCGCTGCCCGTCTGCGAGTTCGGCCCTGTGCGCATGGCAACAAAGAATCGGACCAGATCCTCGTCGCCCGGCTCCAGGAACGCGGGCGGCGTGGACAGCAGCGAGAACACTTCGTTGACGGGACTGGCTGCCGCCACGTCGCCGTTCGGCCTCAGGCGCGCCTTGTACAGGCACAGCGCCACGTGCCGGCCACCGGACGTCGGGGCCAGCACATAGATCAGCCGGTACGTGGTCTGCTTCGGGTCGGGATCGGTGGGAGCAAGCTTCGCCTTCGGATGCGCGGCTGCGTCAACGCGCTGCAGCCACGTGGCCACGGCATAGGGCAGCTGCGTCGCCGGCGGGTTGGCCGGGGCAGCGGGAGCAGCGGGAACTTCGCGGGTTTCGTCGCGGGTCAAATCCATTGGGCGCATGTCGTATTGAGACGGTTCAAAAACAGCAACACGCAATATTATCCGCCAACAGGGTTTTTGTGTTTGTGAAAGTTCTAACTTAGCGTCCCGAATGCGCGGGGGCACAGGTCTGTTGCGCTGTCAAGACTGGACCTGACCTGCGGAGGGCGTATCATTCCGGGCTTGTCTGACCGGAATTCAATACATGCTGCCTTCAATCGAACAACGCCTGGCCGTCGAACTGGCCGCCAAGCCGGCCCAGGTGGCCGCCGCCGTCGCCCTGCTGGATGAGGGTGCCACCGTCCCCTTTATCGCCCGTTACCGCAAGGAAGCCACTGGCGGGCTGGACGATATCCAGCTGCGTCTGCTGGAAGAGCGCTTGCGCTACCTGCGCGAGCTGGAAGACCGGCGCGCCGCCATCGTGGCGTCCATTACCGAACAGAACAAGATGACGCCGGCGCTGCTGGACGCTGTCATGCATGCCGAGGACAAGACCCGGCTGGAAGATTTGTATCTGCCGTACAAACAGAAACGGCGTACGAAGGCCCAGATCGCCATCGAAGCCGGCCTGGCGCCACTGGCGGACAGCCTGTTGGCCGACCCGACCATCAATCCTGAAGCCGAAGCCGGCAAATTCCTGCGCGACGCGTTTACGAGTACGGACGGCAACAATCCTGGCGTGCCGGACACCAAAGCGGCACTGGACGGCGCGCGACAGATCCTGATGGAACGCTTTGCCGAGGACGCGAATCTGCTGCAGTCGCTGCGCGAATATGTACAGGACCACGGCGTCGTCGAATCGAAAGTGGTGGAAGGCAAACAGGAAGAAGGCGAAAAGTTTGCCGATTACTTCGATTATTCGGAACCGCTGGCCGCCGTGCCGTCGCACCGGGCCCTGGCCCTGCTGCGCGGGCGCCGCGAAGGCATCCTCGACGTGACGTTGCGCCTGGACACGGAAGCGGAAAAACCGAAGTGGGACGCGCCGCACAACCCGTGCGAAAGCCGCATTGCCGCGCATTTCGGCATCAAGTCCGCCGGCCGCCCGGCCGACAAGTGGTTGACCGACACCGTGCGCTGGACGTGGCGCGTGAAAAGCTTCATGCACCTGGAAAGCGAACTGATGGGCGCGCTGCGCGACAAGGCGGAGCTGGACGCCATCAGCGTGTTTGCAACGAATTTAAAAGCGCTGCTGCTGGCGGCCCCGGCCGGCCCGCGTGCAACGATGGGCCTGGACCCAGGCCTGCGCACAGGTGTCAAAGTGGCCGTGGTCGATGCGACCGGCAAGGTTGTGGATACCGCCACGGTTTATCCACACCAGCCGCGCAACGATTGGGAAGGCACGCTGCACACGCTGGGTCAGCTGGCGGCCAGACACAATGTCTCCCTGATTTCGATCGGCAACGGCACCGCGTCGCGCGAGACGGACAAACTGGCGCAGGATCTCATCAAACGTCACCCGGAACTGAAGCTGACGAAAATTGTCGTCTCGGAAGCGGGCGCGTCGGTGTATTCGGCCTCCGAATTCGCGTCGCGCGAGTTGCCGGACCTGGACGTATCGATCCGCGGTGCGGTTTCGATTGCCCGACGCTTGCAGGATCCGCTGGCCGAGCTGGTGAAAATCGACCCGAAATCGATTGGCGTGGGCCAATACCAGCACGATGTGAGCCAGTCGCAACTGGCGCGCACGCTGGACGCCGTCGTCGAGGATTGCGTGAATGCCGTCGGTGTCGACGTCAACACGGCCTCGGCGCCGCTCTTGGCGCGCGTGTCCGGCCTGTCGGCCAGCGTGGCGCAGAGCATCGTCACCTACCGCGACATGAAGGGGGCGTTCACCTCGCGCGCGGCACTGAAGGCCGTGCCGCGCCTGGGCGAGAAAACGTTCGAACAGGCCGCCGGCTTCCTGCGTGTGATGAACAGCGACAACCCGCTGGACGCGTCCGCCGTACACCCCGAGTCGTACCCGGTGGTGGAAAAAATCCTGGCGGACATCAAGAAAGACATCAAGGGCGTCATCGGTGCCGCGTCCGTGCTGAAGAGCTTGAATCCGGCCAAGTATGCGGATGAAACATTCGGCGTGCCGACGGTGACGGACATCCTCAAAGAGCTGGAAAAGCCGGGCCGCGACCCGCGTCCCGAATTCACGACGGCCACGTTCAAGGAAGGCGTCGAGGAAATCCGCGACCTGCGGCCGGACATGATCCTGGAAGGCGTTGTTACCAACGTGGCCGCGTTTGGCGCATTTGTCGACATCGGCGTGCACCAGGACGGCCTTGTGCACATTTCCGCCCTGTCGACCAGTTTCGTGAAGGACCCGCACACAGTGCTCAAGGCGGGCCAGGTCGTCAAGGTGAAAGTGCTGGAAGTGGACGAGAAGAGGAAGCGCATCGCCCTGACGATGCGCCTGTCCGACAGCGCGCCGCAGCCCGGCACGAAGCCGGAACAGCGGGCCGATCGCACCGACCGCCGCGCCATGGGCCAGCAGCAGAAATCGCAGTCGCGCGAGCCGGCCATGGGCGGTTCGATGGCGGCGGCGTTTGCCAAGCTGAAGGGCTGACGGCGGGCAGCGGCCGCCCCGCGCGGCCGTGCCTGCAGGCGTGGGGCGATTCCCTGTAAAATGCGCCTATCCCAAATTTTTCTTTTCGAGGCAGCTATGAGCGACGTACAAAACTGGATCAAGGAAACCGTGACGACCGCCCCGGTGGTGTTGTTCATGAAAGGCACCGCCCAGTTCCCGCAGTGCGGCTTTTCCGGCCGTGCGATCCAGATCCTGAAAGCATGCGGCGTCGAGAACATCGCCACCGTGAACGTGCTGGACGATCCGGAAGTCCGTCAGGGCATCAAGGAATATTCGAACTGGCCGACGATTCCGCAGCTGTACGTGCGCGGCGAATTCGTGGGCGGCTCGGACATCATGAGCGAGATGTACGAATCGGGCGAACTGAAGGCACTGCTGCAAAATAATGGCTGACCGCCCGCGGCGGATCGTCATTGCCATCACGGGCGCCACCGGCGCCGTGTATGGCGTGCGACTGCTGCAAACCCTGCGCGCGCTGAACGCGCAGGGACCGCGGATCGAAACGCACCTGGTGATTTCGGACGCCGCGGTACTGACCTTGCATGAAGAGACGGGCATGGCCCGGCGCGAAGTGGAAGCGCTGGCCGACGTCGTTCACAAGTCCCACAACGTGGGCGCCACCATTGCCAGCGGCTCCTACCAGACGGACGCCATGGTGATTGCCCCCTGCTCCATGAAAACGCTGGCAGCCGTCGCGCACGGGCTGTCGGACAATCTCATTGCGCGCGCCGCCGACGTCGTCCTGAAAGAGCGGCGCCGCCTGATCCTGATGGTGCGCGAGACGCCGTTCAACCTGGCGCACCTGCGCAACATGACGGCCGTCACCGAGATGGGCGGCATCGTGTTTCCTCCGCTGCCCAGCTTTTATCACAAGCCACAGACGATCGACGACATCGTCGACCATACCGTCGCGCGCGTGATCGATCTGTTGGGGATTGAACTGGCGGGCGCGCCGCGCTGGAATGGTTTGAACGGCTGACGGACGACACGGCCAGACCGACGCGCGCCAGCACTGCAGGCTCGCCCGAGCGGCAATGACGCAGGCCGGCCCGCCTGCGCATGGCGGACGTCCGTGAAGATGCCGCACGCCGGCATGCGGCATGCGGTATGCGGCAGCCCGCCAGTGCTGGCGGGACGCATCTGTGGTTGGCGGGGCGGGGGCAAGCACCTATCGTCGAGTTCCGGACCCGACGATAGGTGCCTGCCCCCGATTACTTCTGGTAGTTCACCCGTACCAGCATCCGAATGAACTCCCTGGCGATCTGGCGGTGGTGCTCATCGAGCCGCTGCAAGTCGGCAATCAGCTTCACATCGGCCGATTCGAAACGCGATGGCGCGTTGCCACCGTCGCCTGCCGGGGCCGCCGCTTCCGGGCCGCCAAAGCGCAGCCATTCCGCAGGCACACCCAGCCATTGCGCGATCATGCGCAGCTTTTCCTGGGTGGGGATCGCTTCCCCGACCAGCCATTTTCGGGCAGCGTGGACGGTAATCGGCCGGCCATCGAAGCGGATGTTAAATTCTCGGGCCAGTCGGGTTGGGCTGTCGGGAGAGTAGTGGGCGTTTTTCAAGGCCTGCTGTAGCCGCTGGCTAAAGCTTTCGCGTTCATTCGAAGAATTCATAGTTGCACTATTTCATGTCACGACATGAATGTCAGTCTCAAGCGTGCTCAGACCGATTGTGACAAATTTGGGCTGATTAAAATTAACATTTTAACCTCCAATCAATCACAGTAGCCAGTCATAATCTAACTTGCAAGTGGAATATAAGCTTTTCTTGAAAGCCTGTTCCATTGGTACAACGGACACATCCATTGTATTTTTAGCAATAATTAGCACGAAGAGACGCCAGAGACGTTCACAACCGCCTCTTTGTTACGAATTTTTCATTGCGCACGCACTGGCCAATTGCAACGAAACCGCTACTCTGTCATCGCGCGGTACGAAAACGTATCATGCCGCCACCGTCACTTTCACGTCGCACGATACCGTCCCGCCATAATTTATGCAGATGGGCCAGGGCCTCGCCCAGCGCAAAGCTGAGCATGTGTGCGTCCAGCGGACGGCGGAACATGATCGGTACGATCTCGGCCGCCGTGCGCGGCTGCTGGCACGCTTCAACCACCTCTTCCAGCCGCGCGGCATGGTGCGAGCGCAGCTGGTCGATGCGGGTGTGCAGCCCCTGAAACGCCCGGCCGTGGGCCGGCAGGACCAGCACGTCGTCCGGCAGGGCATGAAATTTATTCAACGAGTCGAGGTATTGCTGCAGCGGGTTGCCTTCTGGCTCGATGGCGAACACGGAGACGTTGGTCGAAATGCGCGGCAGCACCATGTCGCCCGACACCAGCACGTTCAGCTCGGCGCAATACAGTGAGGCGTGCTCGGGCGAATGGCCGAAGCCCGTGATGACGCGCCAGCCGCGCCCGCCGATCTCCACCACCTGCCCGTCCTGCAGCCGGTCATAGCACTGCGGCACGGCCGGCACCAGCGACGGGTAGTAATTGCGGCGGCTCTGCATCTTTTCCAGCATGTCCGCATCCGTCAGGCCGTGGCGCTGGAAGTGCGGCAACGCCGCCGTACCATCCACGCCGGGCAGCGCCGCCGCCATCATGCGCGCAAACGCATACTCGCCAGCCGTCATTGCCAGCGGCACCTGCCAGCGTGTGCACAGCCAGTCCGCCAGGCCCACATGATCGGGATGGCAATGCGTGACCAGCACCCGCTGCAGCGGCTTGCCGTCGAATTGCTGCGCCATAATGGCTTCCCAGCCGGCGCGCGAGGCGTCCGTCGATGCGCCCGTGTCCACCACCGTATAGCCGGGCACGCCGTCCACCGCGTCGTCCAGCAGCCACAGATTGATATGGTCGAGTGCGAACGGCAACGGCAGCCGCAGCCAGCGCATGCCTGGGGCAATGTCGAGAGCATCGCCCGGTGCGGGCACCTGCTCGCCCAGTGGATAGTGAAGTTGGGATTCCAGCGGGTTCATTGGCGTTCTTTCCTCGTGCCCATCGAAAGGCTACAATGCAGTTGACGTTACGTAAACGGAAACTCCGAGAATCTATTGTAAGCCATGCCGACCTACACCATCACCGAACTGGCCCGCGAGTTCGACATTACCCCCCGCGCCATCCGTTTTTATGAAGACCAGGGTCTGCTCAGCCCGTCGCGCGAGGGCGCTGGCGGGCGCAACCGCGTCTACCTGCCGCGCGACCGTACCCGCCTGAAGCTGACATTGCGGGGCAAGCGGCTGGGTCTGTCGCTGTCGGAAATCAGGAGCCTGGTCGACATGTACGAGTCGCCCAAGGACACCGAGGCGCAAATGCACCGTTTTCTCACCGTGCTGGCGCAGCACCGGGAAACCCTGGAACAGCAGCGCGAGGATATCGAGATGTCGCTGTCCGAGATCACGGCCCACGAGGAAGAGTGCAAGCGCCTGCTGGCCGAACGCCAGGCGGCCGCCAGCCAATGAGGTACAAGCGTTCTGCTTGACGTTTACGTTAACGTCACATCGGCGTATGATTTGCGATCCATAACGATTCTCCAGAAGACGAGGAAGACATGCTCCATCTCCCAGGCCTGACGTTTGACCACGGCGAGGATATCGCCGCCCTGCGCGAAGCAGTCCAGCAGTTCGCGGCAGCGGAAATCGCGCCGCGCGCGGCCGACATCGACCGTTCCGACCAGTTCCCGATGGACCTGTGGCGCAAGATGGGCGAGCTGGGCGTGCTGGGCATTACCGTTGGCGAGGAGTATGGCGGCGCCAACATGGGCTATCTGGCGCACATCGTCGCAATGGAAGAGATTTCGCGCGCGTCGGCGTCCGTCGGCCTGTCGTACGGTGCCCACTCGAACCTGTGCGTCAACCAGATCAAGCGCAATGGCACGGAAGAGCAGAAGCGCAAGTACCTGCCGAAACTGATCTCGGGCGAGCACGTGGGCGCCCTGGCCATGTCCGAGCCGAACGCCGGGTCGGACGTCGTCAGCATGAAGCTGCGCGCGGACTTCAAGGGCGACCGCTGGGTACTGAACGGCACCAAGATGTGGATCACCAACGGTCCCGATGCGGATACCCTGGTCGTCTATGCCAAGAACGACCTGGAAGCGGGCCCGCGCGGCATGACGGCGTTCCTGATCGAAAAAGGTTTCAAAGGGTTCTCGATCGCCCAGAAGCTCGACAAGCTGGGCATGCGCGGTTCGCACACGGGTGAACTGGTGTTCCAGGACTGCGAAGTGCCGGCCGAGAACGTGCTGGGCGGGTTAGGAAAAGGCGTCAACGTGCTGATGTCGGGCCTGGACTTCGAGCGCACCGTGCTGTCCGGCGGTCCGCTGGGCATCATGCAGGCGTGCATGGACGCTGTCGTACCGTACGTGCACGACCGCAAGCAGTTCGGCCAGCCGATCGGCGAATTCCAGCTGATGCAGGGCAAGCTGGCCGATATGTACTCGACGATGATGGCATGCAAGGCCTACGTGTACGCCGTCGGCCAGGCATGCGACCGCGCGACGACGCCGGAACAGGTGCGCGCGCTGCGCAAGGACGCCGCCGGCGCCATCCTGTACAGCGCCGAAAAAGCCACATGGATGGCAGGCGAGGCGATCCAGGCGCTGGGCGGCAACGGCTACATTAACGAATACCCGGTGGGCCGCCTGTGGCGCGACGCCAAGCTGTACGAAATCGGCGCCGGCACCAGCGAAATCCGCCGCATGCTGATCGGCCGCGAACTGTTCGCGGAAACCAAGTAAGCTCAAGCCCTACCGCCGAGCTTGTGACAACATCGGGGCCAGTCACCAAACCTGTCACGGGCCCGGCAGTCACCTTGCGAGAACGCCGATGAGCCAGGCTTTTCCCAAACTGCTGTCGTCCCAGATCGCGTTCGATATCGCGTTGACGATGCGCGACGGTTTCGACAAGCATTACCGGCTGTTCCGCCAGGCCAGCCAGGACGCGAAGCGCTACTTCGAGCGGGGGAGTGGGCGGTCGCGCAGGCGGCCGCGCGCGAGCGGATCGGCTTTTATGATCGGCGCGTGCAGGAATGCGTGCAGTTGCTGGAAGACGAGTACGATCCGGCCGAGCTGACGGACGATGTCTGGCGCGAGGCCAAGCTGCACTACATCGGCATCCTGTCCGGCCACAAGCGGCCGGAACTGGCCGAAACGTTTTTCAACTCCGTGTGCTGCAATATCCTGCACCGCAGCTACTTCCACAACGAGTTCATTTTTGTGCGGCCCGTCGTGTCGACCGAATATATCGAGACGGACGAGCTGGCGCCCACGTACCGGGTCTACTACCCTGCCGTGGACGGCATGCACTTTACATTGAAGCGCATCGTCACCAACTTCCAGCTGGACGCCAGGTTTGCCAATCTGGCGCGCGACGTGCAGCAAGTCGAGGCGCGCGTAAAGGATTTTTTCGGCGACGTGCTGGAGCCGAACGCGCAGTTCCAGGTCCTGTCGAGCCTGTTCTTCCGCAACAAGGGTGCCTACATCGTCGGCAAGGCGATCAACGGCGACCGCGAACAGCCGTTTGTCGTGCCCATCCTGCACAACCGGCACGGCGAACTCGTGCTCGACACGGCGCTGCTGGAGCGCGAACAGATCGTCATCCTGTTCTCGTTTACGCGGGCATACTTCCTGGTCGACATGGAGGTGCCGTCAGCCTACGTGCAGTTCCTGCGCACGCTGCTGCCGCGCAAGCCGCGCAGCGAGATCTACACAATCCTGGGACTGCAAAAGCAGGGCAAGACGCTGTTCTACCGGGATTTCCTGCAGCATTTGAAACACTCGTCCGACCTGTTCGAGACGGCGCCCGGCATTCGCGGCCTTGTCATGCTGGTGTTCGCGCTGCCGTCGTTCCCGTATGTGTTCAAGGTCATCAAGGATTTCTATCCGGCGCCAAAGGACACGACGCGCGCGCAGATCAAGGAAAAGTACCTGCTCGTCAAACATCACGACCGCGTGGGACGCATGGCCGATACGCTCGAGTATTCCGACGTCGCTTTCCCGCGCGCGCGCTTTTCCGAGGCGCTCGTGGCCGAGCTGAAGCACCACGCGCCGTCGCTGATCGAGGAGGATGGCGACAACCTCATCATCCGTCACCTGTACATCGAGCGGCGCATGGTGCCGCTGAACCTGTGGCTGACGCAGGCGGAGCAGGCCGGCAATGATGCCGACATCGAGCATGGCATCGTCGAATACGGCAATGCCATCAAGGATCTCGTCGCCGCCAATATCTTCCCGGGCGATATGCTGTATAAAAATTTCGGCGTCACGCGCCACCGCCGCGTCGTGTTCTACGACTACGACGAGATCGAATACATCACCGATTGCGTGTTCCGCACGATTCCCGAGGCGAGAAACGAGGAGGACGAGATGTCGTCCGAACCCTGGTACCCCATCGGCAAGCACGACGTGTTCCCTGAGCAATTCGGCAAATTCCTGCTGGGAAACGCAAAGATCCGCACCTGTTTCATGAGGCACCATGCCGACCTGCTGACCGCCGAGTGGTGGCAGGGGCGCAAGCAGCGCATTCTCGACGGTGTCGTCGAAGACGTTTTCCCGTATCCGCAGGCGATACGCTTCTGCAATCAACCCGCGGCCCCGGCAACGACCGGTGCGCCGCTTCTTCCGGAGACTATTTCAACATGAACGATCCCATCGTTATCGTCGGTGCAGCCCGTACCCCCATGGGCGCCTTCCAGGGCGACTTTTCCAGCCTGTCCGCAAATGACCTTGGTGCCGTCGCGATCAAGGCGGCCGTCGAGCGCGCCGGCATCCGGCCCGAACTCGTCGAGCACGTCTATTTCGGCAACTGCCTGATGGCGGGCCAGGGACAGGCGCCAGCCCGCCAGGCGCTGCTGAAGGCAGGCTTACCCACGTCCACGGGCGCCGTCACCCTGTCGAAAATGTGCGGCTCCGCCATGCAGGCTGCCATCTTCGCACATGACCAGCTGGTCGCCGGCAGCGCCGACGTCGTCATCGCCGGCGGCATGGAGTCGATGACCAACGCCCCCTACCTGATTCCGAAGGCACGGGGCGGCTACCGCATCGGCCACGGCATGATGTTCGACCACATGATGCTGGACGGCCTGGAAGACGCTTACAGCAAGGATGAAAAGACGGGCGGCGGCCGCTCGATGGGCACGTTTGCGGAAGAATGCGCGACGAAATTCAGCTTTACGCGCGAAGCGCAGGACGCGTACGCCATCGAGTCCGTCAAGCGCGCGCAGGCTGCGGCAACGGGCGGCAAGTTCGCCTGGGAAATCGCCCCCGTGACCGTGACCGGCCGCGGCGGCGACACGGTGATCGACAAGGATGAAGGTCCGCTGAAAGCCAAGCTGGACAAGATCCCGTCGCTGAAACCGGCGTTCAAGAAGGATGGCACGATCACGGCGGCCTCGTCGTCGTCGATCAACGACGGCGCGGCCGCACTGGTCATGATGCGCGAGTCGACGGCCAGACAGCTGGGCGCGCCCATCATCGCGAGGGTCGTCGGCCACGCCACCAATGCGCTGGCGCCGAACGAATTCACGACGGCACCCGTCGGCGCCATCCAGAAGCTGTTGAAAAAGAACGGCTGGAAGGTGGCCGATGTCGACCTGTTCGAGATCAACGAAGCGTTTGCCGCCGTGCCCATGGCCGCGATGCACGAGCTGGACATCCCGCACAGCAAGGTCAACATCCATGGCGGCGCCTGCGCATTGGGCCACCCGATCGGCGCCTCCGGCGCGCGCATCATCGTCACGTTGCTGGGCGCGCTGAAGGACCGTGGTGCGCAACGCGGCGTGGCGGCACTGTGCATCGGCGGCGGCGAAGCGACTGCCGTCGGCATCGAGCTGGTGTAATGGCGACCGCACTCGTCATCGGCGCATCGCGCGGCATCGGCCAGGCGCTGGCACGCCAGTACGTGGACGCGGGCTGGCGCGTCATCGCCACGGCACGCAAGGACGAAGACTGCGCGGCACTCGTGGCGATGGGAGCGGAGGTGCATGCGCTGGACGTCACCAACGTGGAAGCCGTCGCCGGGCTGGGCTGGAAGCTGGACGGCGAGCATCTGGACGTCGCCATCCTGAACGCGGGCGTCTATGGGCCGCGCCATGACGGCTTCCCCGTCCAGGCCGACTTCGACAACGTCATGCACACCAACGTCCTGGCCGCAATGCGGCTGCTGCCGATCCTGGCGCCGATGGTCGCGACCACGCGCGGCAAGCTGGCCGTGATCTCATCGAAGATGGGCTCGCTCAGCGAGCGCCACAGTGCGACCGGTTCGCTGTACCGGGCCAGCAAGGCGGCGCTGAACTCGGTGCTGATCGACACGGCCATCACGTTCGGCAACCAGGGCGTGACGTGCGTGGCGTTCCACCCGGGCTGGGTCAAGACGGACATGGGCGGCGCCGAGGCGGACATCACCCCGGAACAAAGCGCCGCCGGCATCCGCGCCACGCTGGCGTCACTGCCCGCATTGGACAAGGCAACGTACGTCACGTACGACGGACAGCCGATCGGCTGGTAAGCGCTAAAGACGAGCCCGCTGACAACATCGGGGTCAGGCACAGATGTTGTCACGGCCCCAGCCGTAGTGACAGTTTTCGTGCCTGACCCCGATGTTGTCACGAGCTGAACAATAGAAGAATGGAAGAGACATGGTACTGAGCGAAGAACATCAGATGATCCGCGATGCGTTGCGCAGTTATGCGCAGGAGCGGCTGGCGCCCAACGCGGCGCGCTGGGACAGGGAGCATTATTTTCCGCAGGCGGAGCTGAAGGAGCTGGCAGGGTTGGGCGCGTTTGGCGTGGCCGTGCCCGAGGCGCTGGGTGGTGCCGGGCTGGACTACGTGTCGCTGGCCCTGGTGCTGGAGGAAATCGCGGCCGGCGACGGCGGCACGTCGACGATTATCTCCGTCAACAATTGCCCCGTCTGCAGTATCGGCATGATGTACGCGAACGCGCGCCAGAAGGAGCAGTGGCTGCGTCCGCTGGCGCAGGGACAGATGCTGGGTGCGTTCTGCCTGACCGAGCCGCACACGGGCAGCGATGCGGCGGCGCTGCGCACGACGGCCACGCGCGACGGCGACCATTATGTGCTCAATGGCGTCAAGCAGTTCATCACGTCGGGCAAGTATGCGGACGTGGCCATTGTCATGGCCGTTACCGACAGGGCGGCCGGCAAGAAAGGCATCAGTGCGTTCTGGGTGCCGACTGCGACGCCCGGTTACATCGTTGCCGGACTGGAGCAGAAAATGGGCCAGCATTCGTCCGACACGGCGCAGATCCTGTTTGAACACTGCCGCATCCCCGCCGAAAACCTCATCGGCGAGGAAGGGATGGGCTACAAGATTGCGCTGTCCGGCCTGGAAGGCGGCCGCATCGGCATCGCCTCGCAGTCGGTCGGCATGGCGCGCGCCGCGTTCGAGGCGGCGCTGACCTATGCGCGCGAGCGTGAAACGTTCGGCCAGCCGATCTTCAATCACCAGTCGGTGCAGTTCAGGCTGTCTGAGATGGCGACGCAGATCGAAGCGGCCCGCCAGCTGATCCTGCATGCGGCATCGATGAAGGATGCGGGACTGCCTTGCCTGAAGGAAGCGGCGATGGCAAAGCTGTTCGCGTCCGAAATGGCGGAACGCGTCTGCTCGGACGCGATCCAGGTCCATGGCGGTTATGGCTACGTGTCGGACTTCCCCGTGGAGCGGATTTACCGCGACGTGCGCGTCTGCCAGATCTACGAAGGCACCAGCGACATCCAGAAACTGCTGATCGCCCGGGCGCTTTGAAACGAAGCCATTCTCCGTCGCGGAAAATCGTCTCGATTGTGTAAGAGATTGTCATAATATGAGAAGGTTTTTCCGCTGATGCGCAACGCTCACCTAAAATGTTGCACGAAGGAGAATTGCTATGTATCGAGTGATGCTGGTGGAGGACGATGCCCGCCTGGCCGATCTGGTCATGGAGTATCTGGCGGGCTATGAGTTCAAGGTGGACGTCGTTAGCCGGGGTGACGAGGCTGTCGCCCGCTTCAAGGCCGCGCCGCCCGATATCGTGGTACTGGACCTGATGCTGCCTGGCCTGGACGGCATGCTGGTCTGCCGCCAGTTGCGCGATCTGACCAAGATTCCCATCCTGATCATGACCGCGCGGGAAGACTCGTACGACGAAGTGTCGCTGCTGGAACAGGGCGCGGACGACTTCATCAACAAGCCGGTGCAACCGCGCGTGCTGCTGGCCCGCCTGCGCGCGCTGCTGCGCCGCACCCAGACGAAACAGGCCAGCGACATGCTGACGTTCGGTGCGCTGTCGATCGCCACCAGCGACCGCACCGTCACATGGCGCGGCGAGCCCTGTGTGCTCAGCAATACCGAATACAAGCTGCTGCTGGTGCTGGCGGAGTCGGCCGGCACGGTGCTGTCGCGCGATGCACTGCTGAAGAAAATGCGCGGCATCGAATTTGACGGGCTCGACCGCAGCATCGACAACAGCATCTCGAAACTGCGCCGCAAGTTCGACGATGCGGACTCGGAAAAGATCAAGACGGTGTGGGGCGAAGGCTATCTGTTCTCGCCGTCGGCGTGGGCGTAGACGGCGTTACTCGATCACGGGTACAATCGCCAGTGGCGCGTTCTGGCTGATCACCTGGCCCCGCTCCGGCCAGCTGGCGAAGCGATAGACCATGACGCGAAAGTCGGTGGTCGTGTCGCCGTCGAACACGGCGCCCTCCTCCGGCGCCAACGCGACTTCGCGTTCCGCGTCACGCACCCGTACCGTCGCGTCGCTGCGCTTCGGGAACGCGAAGCGCACGCCGGCGCAGTGCCGGCTTTGGTAGCCGGCATCCGTGCTGCGCAAATACTGCAGCGCCTGGTCACAGGCAATGCGCAGCTCTTGTCCTTCATAAATCCCGTCGACGCGGGCGACGATCGACAGCCGCGGTTGGAAGCTGAACCCGCTTACCTTGCGGTTCAACACCAGCACGGCGTTCTCGTCGTATGCCGCTTTCAGTAGCGGCAACGTGATGCGCCCTGTGGGGTCCAGCGGCAGGTCCAGCTGGGTCGTCCGGCCTGACAGCGTCAGACGCAAGCCTTCCGCCGACTGGCCATCCTTCGGCGATACCTGATAGTGGTCCTGCAGCAAGTTCTTGGCCTTGCCATATTTGGCGAACGTCACCATGGCCCGGTAGGCGTCCCGGTAGCTGACCCAGCCGCGCTCCTGCGGCTGCGCGGTGGCGCTGCCCATACACAGGATCAGCAGGGCCAGCATCCAGCCCGCCGCGTGGGGGACGACGCTGTGGCGCGGCAGCGCAACCCTGCGCCTGTTCGCGTTCTGAACGATGGAAGACCTCCGGTTCAGCAGGCCGATCGCCATCCAGTCGGTTGCAGCGCTATCACGCTGCGGGTGTTGCGCTGCTGGCGGCAGGTCGACGAGGGATGCTCACAAAGACTCCATTTGGAAACAATAATTGCCATCTTACCCAGCAGACCCAGCATAATCCACAGCACTTTGTCCGCTTTTTGTCATAAAAATGTCGGCGCGGTTTTACAGGACTTGATTCTTATAGAATGGAAAGATGAACCGCCTGTTCTTTCGCTTTTTCGTCCTGGTAATGCTGTCGATCAGCGCAGCGGCGTTCATTGTGTATTTCACCATCAACCGGATGTATGGCGATCCGATCGGCAGCATCGCTCGCAACCAGGCGGCGGCGCAGATATTCCTGCTGGAGCAGTATGTCGACAAGGCGCCGGCGGACGGCTGGCTGGACCGCCTGAACAAAGTGCGCGAAGTATCCGACGTGCGCTTCGACCTGATCCCCCTTGCCGTCGCGCGCCAGCAGGTTCCCGCCGACGCGCGCGCGGCGTTCGAGCGGGGCGAGGTCGTCATCGATATCGGCCATAAAGCGTTGTTCCGGCGCGTCGACCTGACGGGCGACAAATATATCGGCAGCAATGAAGAGGCAATTCACGCGCAGCACCTGCCCATCGATATCCAGGTTGCCCTGCAGATGGAGGCCGTGCGCTACCTCATCGTCGCGCTGGCGCTCCTGATTCCCATTGCCGTCTGGTCGCGCTCCCATTGGCGTGGCCTGCAGAAGCTGATGCAGGTGGCCGACCGCTTCGGTTCCGGCGAGCTGAAGGTACGGGCGCAGATGCAGCCGGGCGATAGCATCTATCCGCTGGCCGAGCGCATCAACCATATGGCGGACCGCATCGAAACGCTGCTGGAAGCGCAGCGCGGGCTGCTGCATTCCGTGTCCCATGAAATCCGCACGCCGATCGCGCGGCTGGAATTCGCGCTGGAACTGTTGCACGACACCGTGGGCGACACGGTGCTGGAAAAACGCATCGGCAGCATGCAGGACGACCTGACCGAACTGAAATCGCTCGTCAGCGAGCTGCTGGGCATGGCCCGCCTGGACAGCGAGCAGCCGCTGCGCTACGAGACGTTCGACGTGACGGCGGCGCTGCGCTCCTGTGCCAATACGCTGCCCCCCTCGACGGTGTCGCTCGACGTGTCCGTTCCCGACGGGCTGGGCGACTATTACGGCGACTGCCGCCTGCTGATGCGGGCCACGGGCAACCTGCTGCGCAACGCGCAGAAATATGCCAACGGACAGATGGCGCTGTCGGCCGCGCGCAAGCTGGGCGGCGTGACGATCGTCGTCGACGACGACGGTGCCGGCATCCCGGAAGAAGAGCGCGAGAAAGTGTTCGAGCCGTTTTACCGGCTCGACCGCAGCCGCGACCGCAATACCGGTGGCTTCGGCCTGGGGTTATCGATCGCCAGCAAGGCCGTCTCGCTGCACGGCGGGTCACTGCGCATCGAGACGTCGCCGCTGGGCGGTGCCCGCTTCGTGATCACGCTGCCGCCGGCATAAAAAGTTCAGGCCGGCGTGCGCAGCGGCGCTGTCGGCGCCAGGTCGCCGCGCGCCACTTTTTCGTACTCCGCAATCACCTGGGCGCCAAACAGCAGCAAGGTGGCGCCAATCTCCAGGCTGAACATGACGACGATGGCCGTCGTCATCGACCCGTACACCACGTTCACCTGCGACAGCGTCGAGAAATACCAGACCAGTACGTGACGGGCAACCTCCCACAGCACGGTGGCCGTGACGCCGCCGATCAGGGCATGCTGCCACGACAGCCGGCCAACCGGCATCACCATGTAGATCGACGACAGCAGCAGCACTTCGCCTGACAGGCCCAGCAGGTACAACAGCGCCCCCGACAGGCCGTGCAGCGACCATTCGTAGCCGAACAGCCGCACGCTTTCCGCGCCGATGACTTGCAGGCCGCCGGCCACCAGCGTGACGATCAGCGCTCCCACGCCGAGGCACAGGATGTAGCAGTACGGCAGAATGGCCGACGTCAGGTAATGCCGGCGCCGCACGGCCACGCGGTGGATGAAAATGACGCACATGGCGTTCTCCAGCACGGTGAACGCCAGCGAGCTGAAAAACAGCATCGTCAGCACGAGGAACCAGCCGACCAGGTCGCGGTGGTCGAGGAAATGCGCCACCTCGTCGACAATCGCGTGCGACTGTCCCGGCACCAGCCATTCGAGGTAGTGGCCGATCGTTTCCAGCAGCTCGCGCGGGTCGATGACGTGCGACAGCGCCACCACCACCAGCATCAGCAGCGGTACGATCGACAGCAGCGAGTAATAAGCGACCGCGCCGGCCAGCAGCAGTCCCTGATTGGCCCGGAAACCGGTGAGGCACTGCAGCGCAAAACGCAGCGGATGGCCCAGCACGAAAGCGGTCGCCTGGCGGTTGAGTATTGTCATGCCGCTAATTCTACCGGGCCGGGCGTGCGGGCGACGCCCGCCAGCGCCCGCGCCGGCGGTCGATACCCGACAATAACCGGCCGCCACGCCCCAAGGGTGCGGCAGCGTACGGTCCGTCCGGTGCAGCGCGCTAGGCTGGAGGATTCAGCGATCCACGCGTTTTTCGACCGGCACTCATGTCCGATTTCCACCTTCACCAGCAACTGTTTGCCGACACGCCAGTGGGCAGCCTGCTCCTTTCACCCAGCGCTACCCCGACAATTCTGGACGTCAACAACGCCTTCCTGCGCAATGTCGGCTATCGGCGCGAGCAACTGGTCGGCCGGCCCCTGTTCGATGCGTTGCCGGCCGCGCCAGAAGATGTAAGCGACAGCGGCGTCAATGCGCTGCACCGGTCGCTTGCACTGGTCATCGCCACGGGGCGCCCCCACTCGCTGCCGACCCAGCGCTATCCGATCCGCACGACCATGGCGGACGGCTCGGAAACGTTTGTCGAGCGCTTCTGGGACGCCACCAATACTCCCATTTTCGACGCCGCCGGCCGGTTGCGCTGCATCCTGCACGTGTCGATCGAGGTGACCGCCCGGATGCGGGCGGAGGAAGCGTTGCGGCTCAGCCGGCAGGAGGCCATCGAATCGGCCCGCCGTGCCGAGGAAGGCCACCAGCGGCTCAACGCCATGGACCGGCGCAAGGATGAATTCCTGGCCATGCTGGCGCACGAATTGCGCAACCCGCTGGCGCCGATCCAGTCCGCCGCCGAATTCGTTTCGCGCCAGACGCAGGAAGCGTCACTGGCCCGCGCCAGCACGATTATCCTGCGGCAAGTGCGGCACCTGACCGGCATGGTCGACGAGCTGCTGGACGCCACGCGCGTCAGCCATGGCCGCATTGCGCTGGAGAAGGTCGTGCTCGACCTTGCCGCCGTGATCGGCGCAGCGGCCGAGCAGGTGCTGCCGATGGCCGAGGCACGCGGCCATACACTGACGATCGTCCCGCCGGCCGGGCCCTTGCCGGTCTGCGGCGACTTCAAGCGCCTCGTGCAGGTAGTCGCCAACGTGGTGCAGAACGCCGTCAAGTACACGCCCGACGGCGGCAGGATCGAGATCATGACGCAGGCGCGCGGCGCCGACATTGTCGTGCGGGTACGCGACGACGGCATCGGCATGACGGCCGACCTGATCGAACACGCATTCGAGCTGTTCACCCAGGGCGAGCGGCGCGCCGACCGGTCCCAGGGCGGCCTGGGGATCGGCCTGGCCGTCGTGCGCCGCATCGTCGAACTGCACAGCGGCACCGTGCGCGCCACCAGCCCGGGCCTGGGCAAGGGGAGCTGCTTTGAAATCACCCTGCCGCGTCTCGCCGGCGCGGCGCCGTCCCGGACCGCCGCGCCGTTGCCGGTCACGCCGGCCGCCCACGGCGCCGGACTGCGCGTGCTGATCGTGGAAGACAACCCCGACGTGGCCGAAACGCTGGCGATGATCGTGCGCGCGGCCGGGCATGACGTGTTTGTCGAACACGCCGCCCGCGCCGCGCTGGATACGGCGCGGGGCATCGAACCGGATGTCTGCCTGCTCGACATCGGCCTGCCCGAGATCAACGGCTACGAACTGGCGGCGTTGCTGCGCACGACACCGCACGGCAAGGCGGCCACGCTGGTGGCCATCACGGGCTACGGCCGCGCCGAGGACCGGGCTGCCGCGCTGCACGCAGGGTTCGATCACCATCTCGTCAAACCCGTCGATATCGCCACGCTGGAAGAGATCCTGGCGACCGTTGCGCGCTCAGCTGACGGCGGGTTCCAGTAACGTCAACGTCTGCGCCGCCGTCTCCAGGCGCGCCTGGACGCCCATCGGCAAGGTGAACTGGTCGCGGATATGGCCGAACGACCAGCCGGTGACGGCGGGGATCTTCAGGGGACGAAGGTGCTGGTCGGTCGTTTCGTCCAGGGTCAGCGCGCTTTCCCCTGGCGCGGGGCCGCAGCCTTCGAACACCCCCAGCATGACGCCGGCCGCCTGGCTGAACGGCTGGTTCATCTGCAGCTGCATCAGCATGCGGTCGATGCGGTACGGCTCCTCGTTCACGTCCTCGAGGAACAGCAGGCTGCCGCGGATATCGGTCGCATACGGCGTACCGGCCAGCGCGGCCACGAGCGACAGGTTGCCGCCGGTGAGGCGGCCCGTCGCCACGCCCGGCACCACGGTGCGCAGCGTGAACTGCGGCGCCGATGTCGCCCTGGCCGCGTTTTCCGCCGCCATCGGGATGACGGTCTGGGGCCGCGGGTCCATCAGTACGTCAAGAAGATGCTTCGTGGCGTAGTCGGACGGTGTCGACATCGCCAGCGGGCCGTGAAACGTGACGAGGCCCGCATGCCGGTTGATTGCCAGGTGCAGCGCCGTCAGGTCGGAATAGCCGATCAGGATCTTCGGGTGCGCGCGGACCATCTGGTAGTCGATGTGCGGCAGCAGCTGCAACGCGCCGGAGCCGCCACGGATGGCCCAGATGGCTTTTACCTCCGGGTCGCGGAACATCGCATTGAAGTCGATCATCCGCTGCGCCCACAGTCCGGCGTAATTGCCGTGGACCGCCGTCAGGTGCGCGCCCAGCCTGACGCGAAAGCCCAGCGCTTCGACGTGGGCGACGGACTTGTCGATTGACTCCTGCGAGATCACCCCGGCCGGGGCGATCAGGCCGATGATGTCGCCCGGCGCCAGCCGCGGCGGTTTGATCAAAGGAGGAAATGGCATGGCGGTCCTGCGCGTAATCGCGGCGGTGGAAGATGGCGCCGCCACGACGCCGGCAAGGCCAAGGCCGGCCGCCGCCAGACGGCCGAGCGCGCGGCGGCGGGAGCTTCCGGTCAGAGGAATTTGTACTTCAGGTTGAGCGAGAATGCCCGGCCGCGCGGATCGGCCACGCGCGGATCCCAGCCGGCACCCACCACTTCATCCACGTTGTGCGCCGTGAACGAAGGGTCGGTGTCGAACAGGTTCTGGATGCCGAATGTCAGCGTCGTGTTCTTGAACCCCGTGTACGTCAGCGACACGTCGTGCTTCGTGTAGTGCCTGACGCGTGGGTCGAAACCGGGCGGCGGCGCACCCTTGCCGTTGTTCGGCAACTGGTCGTTGTAGCCGGACGCGTAACGCTGCAGCAGCAGGCCGCTCCAGTCGCCCTTGCCGACGGTGAGGCTGAGGGTGTGCTTCCAGCGCAGGTAGATGTCGCGCGTGCTGAACTGGCTGACCTGCTCCTTGTACGGCTGGCCCTCGAACTCGGCGAACTTGAAGCTGTCCAGGTACGTGCCGTCCAGGACCGCCGCGTAGGTGTAGCCGGCGTACTTGCCGTCGTAGCGCAGGCCGATGTCCACGCCGCGCGTTTTCAGGCCGGCCGCATTGATCCAGCCTGCCTCCACATGATCGATGACGCCGGCGGCGTTGCGCACGATGTACTGCGGCAGGTACTGCCAGTTGTTCAGCACCGTCTGCGGCGTGCGGTTCAGGATGCGGTCCTTGATGTTGATCGCCCACCAGTCCACGGATGCGCTGAAGTTTTTGAACGGTTCCACGACGATGCCCAGCGTGCCCTGCTTCGACGTTTCCGGCCGCAAGCCGGGATTGCCGCCCGTGTTGTAGTCCAGCCGCTCGATCGCGCAGTAGGCCGGGTCGCCGGGATGCGCGGCGCAGCCTTGCTGGTCGATGATCCCGTTCGGCAGTTCCTGCGCCAGCCGGCCCGCGTACAGCTGGTTGAAGCTCGGCGCCAGGAAGCCCTTGCCGGCCGAGCCGCGCAGCAGGAACGTCTGCGTGGGCTGGTAGCGGAACGCGATCTTCGGATTGGTCGTGGCGCCCACCAGGCTGTAGTTGTCACGGCGGATCGCCAGCTGCACTTCCAGATCCTTCAATACCGGCACGATCGCTTCGGCATACACGGCGCGCACGTAGCGCGTGGCCTCGTCGAGATTCGCATTGCCGGGCGAGAGCAGGATCGTTGTCGCATCCACGTCCTGTCCGAACGAGTAGGTCTCCTTGCGCAGATCGACACCGACAGCCATCGAGACAGCGCCTGCCGGCAGGTTGAACACTTCGCCGGAGATGGACCCATCGAGCTGCGTCATCGTCGTGCGGCCGTGCTGGAAGGCGCCGCGATACTTCGTCGATTCGATCAGGTCCGTCGCTTCCTGCGTCTGCGTCTGGCCCGGGGCGACCCACGGGTTGACGATGCCGCTGGCCAGCGCCGCGTAGATCCTGTTGGTATAGCCGTAGCCGTCCACGAGGTCCGTCTGCGTGGTGCTGATCGATTTCGACAGGCCGACCTTGTAGTCGTACTTGCCGGCCAGCGTGCCTTCGGCGGCCAGCAGGCCGCGATAGCTTTCCGACACGTTGTACTGCGTCCGGTTGCCCCATGGGGTGGCGCGCCATTTGTAGATGATCGGTTTGGTCCTGTCGTAGGTGGGAATGTACTGCGACAGATCCTGGTAGTACGGCCCGTTGACGGGATACGCATTGCCGTTGGCGAGGCTCGTCGAAATCTGCAGCGCCGTCAGTTCGGCCGTCGCTTCCGTGCGCGAGCCGGTGAACTCGGCGTACACCCGGTGGTTTTCGTTGATTTTAAAGGTGCCGCGCGAGACGGCCGTGGTGCGCTCCGTCGGGAACGCCATCACGTAGTCGCTGCCGTAGTCATAGGCGCACGAGTAGCGCGTGCGCGTGGGGGACGTGACGTCCTTCCACAGCTCCGTTGCGTATTGCGACATACCGGGCACGGTATCGCATTTGCCTTGCAGGCTGAGCAGGCCCGCCTGCAGGTAGGTGGTGGGGTCGCCCGGCATGCGGAAGCCCGTGCCCAGCGCCGTGCCCGCGCCGGTCAGGATGTTCGCGTACGGCGTGCCGGTCGTGTCGGGCGACAGGCCCCGTGCGGGCTGGTTGCCGCGGGCGAAATCGCGCTGGCGCGATTCCAGCTTGTCTTCCACATCGTGCGTCACGCTGGCCATCACGTTCCAGCCATCGGCATTCAGGTCGCCCAGACCGCCCAGCAGGGAGTAGGTACGCTCCATGCCGCCGCCCGCTTCCGTCGCGTTCAAGGTGGTCGATGCTTCCAGGCCCTTGTAGTCGGTCCGCAAAATAAAATTGACGACTCCGCCGATGGCATCGGTGCCATAGATGGCGGACGCGCCGTCCTTCAGGATCTCCACGCGCGAGATCGCGGCCAGCGGAATCGAGTTCAGGTCGACGGCCTTGCCGCTGCCGCCGTGGTTGCCCATGCGGCGCCCGTTCAGCAGCACGAGCGTCGCGTTCGGGCCCAGGCCGCGCAGCGACGCGAACGACGCACCACCGGAAACGCGATCGGCGTCGGCACCGAACACGTTGTTCCCGGACGTCATATTGTCCGCGCCGGTGCCGTTGGCGGAGATGAGCCGCATCAGCTGCTCCGTGTCCGTCACGCCGGCCTTGCGGATCGTGTCGAACGTGATCGTCTGCACCGGCAGCGCGCCCTCTTTTACCACGCGCTTGATGCTGCTGCCCGTGATCTCGACCCGCTGCATGGGTTGTTGTTCTTGTTGTGCCATCGCGGGAGCGACGACGCCCATCAGCGCAATCAGGTGCGCCAGCTTTGTGACTTTCACGGTGTTCTCTCCCGATGATAAGGGCTCCACCGTGCCTGGAGCCCTGGTTGATGCGCGCGCGGCGGCGCCGATGTCATGGCATCGGCTGTCCTGCCGTGCGGGCCTGTTCAGCGTAGCGCGAGGCGGATCGCGCCACCTAATGAAAATTGCTGACGCATCCATAACTTTATGGAATGCATTCGTGGCAACAGTCAACGCGTCATTCTAGCGGCGCGCTCGCGCGCAGTAACGTCGATATCCAGATATCGCCAGTTGGTGAATTCGACAGGGTGGCGCTTGTAGTTTTTTAGCCACGGTTGCCGGATATCGGCGGAGATCGGGTGCGTCAGCAGCACCCATGGGTTGTAGGCGTGGATCAGCTGCGCCATCTCGCCATACAGCTTCTGGCGTTCCGGCCCATCGGCCAGCCTGCGCGCGCGTTCGTAGCGTTCGTTATAGGCCGGCAGATCGAAGCG
The DNA here is from genome assembly GCF_004421005.1 of Pseudoduganella plicata. NCBI lineage: Bacteria > Pseudomonadati > Pseudomonadota > Betaproteobacteria > Burkholderiales > Oxalobacteraceae > Pseudoduganella > Pseudoduganella plicata. The sequence goes on along the minus strand of NZ_CP038026.1, from coordinate 3,799,514 downwards.
GGCGTAATTGGCCCGGCCGGCGTTGGGGCCATACAGCAGCTGGTAAAAGTTGTCGCCATCGGGGAAGTCGGCCACCCAGTTCGTCTCGAACATCATGACCTTGCCAAGGCGCGAAGCCTTGATGATTTCCGTTTTCTTGTCGGTGATGAATTCGACGCGCAGCCCGAGCGCATTGAGGTTCTTGCGCCACAGTTCATCGCGCAGTCTTCCCACCATCGACGGCTCGCTGTGCATCCGCAGGACCAGGGGCCGCCCGTCCGGCAGCGTGCGGAACCCGTCCGCGCCCGTGCGGTAGCCATAGCGCTCCAGCAGCGCCCGCGCCATCGTCAGGTTGTACGAGATCGGGCTGCGGTAAGACGGATCGTAGCCCAGCACATTGGGCGGCAGCGGCGACTGCGCCGGCAGCGCCAACCCTTTCTTCAGCAGCGCGATGTCCTCGGCGCTGTTGTAGCCGAGGGCGATGGCGCGGCGCAGCGCGATCTTTTCCTTCGTGTAGCCGCCGATGACGGGGTCCGTCATGTTCATCCACATGTAGTACGTCTGCAGCACGGGGAACGGATCGAGCACCATGCCGCGCCGCGCCAGCCCGGGCTTCAGCACGGGCGTGGCCGACGCCGGGTCGAGCACCAGATCGCGCATCGATTCCGGCACCTGTTCGATGTAGTCGAATTCGCCATTCAGGTAGCCCAGCACGCGCGACTGGTATTCCTCCATGATCTTCACGTCCACCCGGTCGACAAGCGGCAGCGGCAGGTGGTAGCTGCGGTTCGCCTGCAAGGTGATGCGGTCGCTGCGCTTCCACTCGCCCATGACGAACGGCCCGCTGCCTACCGGATGATTGCCCAGCTGGCTGCCGTAGCGCTCCGCCGCCTCGCGCGCCACGGCGCCCGTGGCCGGCAGCGCGAGGTAAAACAGCAGGCTGGGATCCGGTTCCTTCAGCCGGATCCGCAGGGTGTAGCGGTCGACCGCACGCAGGCCGGGTATCGCGGTACCGTAACTGAAATGCTCGCGCCACGCCTCGTCGCCCAGCAGTTTTCCTTCGAACAGGAACAGCCAGGGCGACTTCAGCGCCGGGTCGTACAGCCGTTGCAGGCTGTAGACGTAATCCTGCGCCGTCACCTCGCGCCGCTGCCCGCCGAACGCGGCGTCCGGCGCGAATGCCATGCCCTGTTTCAGGCGAAAGGTCCACATGGTGCCGGCGGCATCGACGGTCGGCATCGCCACCAGCGTATTGGCCTGCAGCTTGACGGGGCGCGCCAGGTAGTCGTAGCGCAGCATCGGGTCGAACAGGTTTTCCAGCAGCGACAGGCTGGCCAGGTCGGAGGCGACGGCGGGGTCCAGCCCCGTCTCGCCCGTCGACAGCAGCGCGTGCAACACTTTCGGCGCCGCTGCGCCCTGGCCCATCTGCGCGCAGGCCAGCGCCAGCGCGACGGTGAATATCCGCAGTGTCTTCATCCCTGCGAGCATAAAGCAGCGGCGCGGCGCACGCCAGCGCCGCAGACGCCATCGTCTCCTCTATACTTGGGCTGCGCGGTCGCCCCTTCCCTGTTTGCTAGAATGCCTCTATGAGTTTGAATTACATCTGGTCCGGCTTCTTCCTGGTAGGCTTCGCGGCCGCCTTTGCCCAATGGCTGTTCCTGGGCGATACCGAAATCTTCAAGAAGGTCATCGACGGTACGTTCGACGCCGCCCGCATGGGCGTGATGGACATCGCGCTGCCGCTGGCCGGCGTCATGACCCTTTGGCTGGGCCTCATGAACATCGGCGAAAAGGCCGGCGCCATCGGCTGGCTGGCGAAAATCATCGCGCCGTTCTTCTCCCGCATCTTCCCGGAAGTGCCGAAAGACCACCCGGCCACGGGCCATATGGTGATGAATTTCTCGGCCAACCTGCTGGGCCTCGACAACGCGGCCACGCCGTTCGGCCTGAAGGCAATGGAAAGCCTGCAGTCGCTCAACCCGAACAAGGACGAAGCAAGCAACGCGCAGATCATGTTCCTCGTGCTGCACACGTCCGGCCTGACCCTGATTCCGCTGGCGATCATGGCGCAGCGCGCCATTCTTGGCGCGGCCGACCCTTCCGACATCTTCATCCCCTGCATGATCGCCACCTATGCCGCGACCCTGGCAGGCATTGTCGCCGTGTCGATCCGCCAGCGCATCAACCTGTTCGACCGGGTCGTGCTGCTGTGGCTGGGCGGGATGACGACGGCGATCGTGGCCCTGATCTGGTACTTCACGCAGTTCCTGTCGAAAGGCGAGATCGAAGTCGTCTCGAAGGTCGTCAGCAACCTGATATTGATGAGCGTGATCGCCATCTTTCTCATTGGCGCCCTGCGCAAGGGCGTCAATGTCTACGAGGCGTTCATCGAAGGCGCCAAGGGCGGCATCCAGACGTCGCTGACCGTCATTCCGTACCTGGTCGGCATGCTGGTGGCGATCAGCGTGTTCCGCAACGCCGGCGTGTTCGGCTTCATCGTCAGCGGCTTCGAATGGATTTTCTCGGCGCTGGGCCTGCGCACCGATTTCGTCCCCGCCCTGCCGACGGCGCTGATGAAGCCCCTGTCCGGCAGCGGCTCGAAAGCCATGATGATCGACGCGATGACCACCTACGGTCCCGATTCCTTTGTCGGCCGCCTCGCCTGCATCTTTCAGGGTTCGGCCGACACGACGTTCTACATCGTCGCCCTGTACTTCGGCTCCGTCGGCATCCGCAAGACGCGTTACGCGATCTCCTGCGGCCTGATCGCCGACCTGGCCGGCGTGCTGACCGCCATCGGTGTCGCTTACCTGTTCTTCGGTTAAAGGAGTGTTGATGTCTTTACGCCGTTCGGCGCTGGCCCTGCTGCTGGCGTGCCTGTTTTCGTCCGCCCACGCCGCGTTGCCGGAATCGGTCGCCAAACTGGCCGCGGCCGGCGGCATTCCCGAAGACGCCATCGGCGCCGTCGTGCTGCGCGGCGATACGATCCTCGTGTCGAATGAGGCGGACCGGCCGATGAACCCGGGCTCCACCATCAAACTCGTCACAACGCTGGTCGGGTTGGAAGAGCTGGGCCCCGTATTCCGCGGCCGCACGGAGCTGCGCAGCAATGGGAGCATCGTGAATGGCGTGCTGCGCGGCGACCTGATACTGCGCGGCGGTGCGGACCTCGATCTGACGGCGGACGCCATGACCCACCTGCTGGAACGCCTGCACACACTGGGCATCCGCAAGATCGCGGGCGACCTGGTGCTGGACCGCCAGCTGTTCCAGCCGGCCCGTCCGGATGCGGGCGCGCCGGCGTTCGACGAGGCGCCGGAGGCGTACTACAACGTCGTGCCGGACGCGCTGCTGCTGAACATGAACATGCTGCACGTCGAGATGGCGGCGGATGCACGCGCCATGACGGTGTCGATGCTGCCGGAGCTGGAAAAGGTCGACGTCAAGTCGGCGATGACGCTGGTCGACGGCGACTGCGCCAAATGGGAAAGCGGCTGGCAGCCGCCCACCACGGTAAAGAACGGCGAGCGGCTGACGGTCGTCCTGCATGGCACCTTCCCGCGCAACTGCCGTAAGAGCTACGGCATCAATGTACTCGATCGCGATGCGTATGCCGACCGCCTCGTGCGGGCCACGTGGAAGCGCCTGGGCGGCACGATCGCCGGCAGGACACGCACGCTCGACCTGGCGCATTACACGTCCGCCGTTACCGCCGCCGCGGTGGCGCAGGGCGCTGTCGGCACCGATGGCGCCGCGCCGCACGCGCAGCCCGCCGGCGTGGTGACGGATGGCACGCACCTGCTGGCCGAACACGTTTCACGCGCGCTGCCGGAACTGGTGCGCGACACCCTGAAGACGTCCGACAACGCCTTTGCTCGCACGCTGTTCCTGAGTCTCGGCAGCCTGCAGTCCGACCCCGTGCTGGGCAGCCGCCCGCTGCCGGCTGGCGAACGGCTGGCCATGCTGATGGCGGCCAACGGCGAAGCGAAAGCCGGCAGCGTGCCCGCCACCACGGCGGCAAAGGCCAATCAAGTCATCCGCGCCTGGCTGAAACAGCAGTCGATCGACAGCGACGGCATCGTGCTGGAGAACGGCTCGGGACTGTCGCGCAATGAACGCATCAAGCCCGTGCAGCTGGCGGCCGTGCTGCGCGCCGGCCAGTCGTCCTGGTGGCTGCCGGAATTCCAGGCCAGCCTGCCCATCGTCGGCGTGGATGGCACCATGCGCCGCCGACTAAAGGACAGCTCGGCCGCCTCGCGCGCCCGCATCAAGACGGGCACGCTGAACGGCGTGATCGCCATCGCCGGCTATGTGCCAGATGCGAACGGCGAGGAGTGCATCGTCGTCGCCATCGTCAACCATGAACGGGCCGGCAATGGCGTCGGCCGGGGATTGTCGATGCGTTGATCGACTGGACTGCCAACAGTAGTGCCGGGAGTGCGATGTAGCGGCGACCGCGATTTCACAGGACGCGGATAAAACCGGCGCGCACCGCGTCCCTGTCACCGCAATCGAAATGCCACCACTCGCTGTTAATGCCGGCAAATCCCGCCTGGAACATCGCGTCGCGCAGGAGCTGGCGGTTGGCGACCTGCTGCGCCGTCAGCTCGCCGCGCGCCAGCAGCTCGTTTTCCAGCGCCGGGTGCGAGCGTTCGCTCATGTCGTCGAAGCCGGTGCCCATGTCCAGTTCGCGGCCATTGCCATCGAGGATCGTCACGTCCACCGCCATGCCATACGAGTGGATCGAGCCGCGAATCGGGTCGGCCAGGTACATGCGCAATGGTGTACCTGCCAGTGCGTCCCATAACTGCTCCTGCACGCGGTGCGGGCGCAGCGCGTCCAGTATCAGCAGCGTATGGCCGGGGCGGTGGGCAGCGAGCCATGCGACGACCTGTTCGATCGCGGCCGCGGCAATCCGGTGCAGCCAGGCGCAGTCCAGCGGCGAGTACAGGTCGCGGCCGACGAAATTGTCCGGCCCCGCGTAGCGCAGGTCGGTCGCGATACCGGCGATGGTCGACAAGTGGCGGAACCCGGCGTGGCCCGGTACTTCCTCGCTGGTGATGGTCCTGGTCGGCGCGCTCATGGCGACGTGTCCAGGCAGGCCAGCGCGGCGGCGGCGACGGCGTCGGCCAGCTGGCGAGCGCCGTGCGACAGCGGCGCGTGGCCGGCCGTGAGCAGATACAGGTGAATGGGGATGGCCGGTGACAGAGGGCGGCGCTGCACGCGGCCGGGCGACGCGCAAGCGGCGGTAAAGGGGTCGACGACGGCCATGCCGCCGCCCGCCTCCACCAGCGCACGGGCGATCTGGTACGTCTGCACTACCGTGCGGAAGACCGGATGAACGTCCTGCGCTTCGCATGCGGCCACCACCAGTTCGCCCAGCGGATCGTTGTCCGCATAGCCCACCAGCTCCCCTTGCAGCCCTGCGGGCGACAACGGTGTCGCCAGTTCGTCGTCGCGCCACGTGCCGGCCGGCGCGATCACGGTCATGACGCCCTGCGCCAGCGCTTCGGCTTCGATGCCGGGATGGCGCGGATCCTGCAGCGACAGTGCGAGGTCCGCTTCGCCCAGGCGCAGCATGTTGACGATTTCGCCGGTGTGGTGGGTCGCCAGTTCGCAGCGCGTGGTGGGGAAATCGCGCCGCCAGCGGCTCATTGCCGGCGGCAGCACGGCGCTGGCCAGGGTCGGTGTCGAGACCAGCCGGATCGTCTCGGCCGCACCGTTTTTCAGGCCGGCCGCCACGCGCCGGATACCCTGCAGGTCACGGTGCAGCTTTTCCGTTTCCGCAAACAGCCGATGCGCTTCCGGCTTCGGATACAGCTTGCCCCGTACCCGCTCGAACAGCGGCATCCCCAGTTGCAGCTCGCAGTGCTGCAGCACTTTCGTGACCGCCGGCTGCGAGATATGCAGCACCTGCGCGGCGCCGCTGATGGTGCCGACCTGCATAATCGCGTGGAACACTTCGATATGACGCAGGCGCATGGCGGTCTCTCTTCTATTGCGCGGTCGCGGTGGCTGGAGCGGAGGTGGGAGCGGAAGCGGGCTGCGCGATCTTCGGTTTCGGTGCCGTTAGCACGTCCAGGATCGCCGCGCTTTCGGCGTCCGGCACGCCATCGTAATTCGCTTGCCGGTACTTGGTCTGGAACGCCACGATCACGTTGTGCGTCGCTTCGTCGAACACGCCCGTTTGCGGCACCGCATAGCCGTGCTGCGCCAGACGCTGCTGGAACCAGACGGCATCCGGTACGTTGTTCTCGTATTTGGCCCGCATTGCCGCGACCTGGTTCGCGTCCGGCCATGCGACCAGGCCCGCATCGGCCAGCCGCTTCCATGGGAACAGCGGGCCCGGGTCCTGCTTGCGCTGCGGCGCGATATCGGAGTGGGCCAGGATGTTTTCCGGGGCCACGCCATGGCGCGCGACGATGTCCTTCAGCAGTGGGATCAGCAGGTCGATCTGCGCCTGCGGGAACGGATAATAGGTGCGCCGGCCATCGGGCGTCTGCGTAAAGCCGGGATTGACGATCTCGATGCCGATCGAGCTGTTGTTCAGGTTCGTGTAGCTCTTCCAGCTCGACAGCCCGGCATGCCATGCAGAGTTCTTCTCGTCGACCAGGGCGTAGATCTTCGGCGGCGAGCTGTCCGTCAGCAGGTAGTGTGCCGAGACTTCCTTCTCCGTCAGCAGCATGATGGAGCGCTGCAGGTCCGACACGGTGTAATGCAGCACGATGAATCGCACGCGGCTGTTCTGGCCCTTCGATGTCAGCGAGCGGTCGACGTCGGCGCCACCCGGCGGGGGCGTCGAGGGCGTCGTCGCGCAGCCGGCCAGCAGGGCCAGCGCAGTGAGGGTGGAAGCAAAGGGAAGTCGTTTCATGTGGTCGTCATCAGGTAAGTCGGGCGGCGAGGCGGGCCGCGGCAAAGTGCGGTTGGGCGTCCTTCTGTTGCAGCGACAGCGTGTGCGGCAGTGCGGCGCGCATGGATGTGGCGATAACGGGATGCAGCGACGCGGCGCGTCCGGCCAGCACGACGGGGCGCACGCCGAAGCGTCCCGCCAGTGCGGCGGCCAGCCGCGCCAGTTCACGTCCGGCCGCCTGCAGAATGGCCAGCGCGTCCGGGTCGGCATCGGCGCTGGCGGCAACGGCCAGCGCCAGCCGGCCGATCTCGCCGCGCTCGCGGGTATAGATGAACTGGCGCGAGAACGACCAGTCGCTGCCGCCCACGTGATCGAACACGGCTTGCGCCATCGGCGAATCGCGCCAGGCGCCGGGCGTTTCGTCCTCGCGGCGCCAGATGCGGCGCATCGCTTCGCGGGCGATCCAGAAGCCGCCGCCGCCGTCGTCCAGCATGACGCCATGGCCACCGGCGCGGTGGAACGTGCCGTCGGTGCCGATGAACGCGGCGATCGAGCCGGTGCCCGCGTAGACCAGATAGCCGGCACCGGGCTCGAAGCTGTCCAGGTAAGCGATTTCGATATCGTTGCGCAGGCTGATGGCGCCGGGCGCCACGCCCAGCAACTCGCCCAGCCAGCCGGCCAGCACGGCGCCGTCGCCGCCAAAGCCCGTCAGGCCGGCGCAGATACTGGCCGGGCGGCCGCGGGCCAGCACGTCGCGCGCCAGGGCGGCGAACGTCGCGTGCAGCAGCTCGCGCCCGGCGCTGCTGGCCATCTGCAGCGCCGATGCTCCCGCCACATGGCCGGACGCGAACACGGTGCCATCCGGCCGCGCCAGCGCCCAGCGGGTCTGCGTGCCGCCGGCGTCGATGCCCAGTCCAGAATCGGCGTCTTCCATCAGCTACGAGTGGCCAGCCACTCCTCCATTGTTGACGTTACAGTTTGGCGCGGGCGCGCGCGCTTTCGTTGCCCAACCGGTCCACGGCCGTGACGACCACCGTGTGCGCTGGCACGCCATCGTAATCGGCCAGCACCACTTCATTGCGGTTGGCCGGAGCCACCGTGAAGCGCCACTCGTCGCCGTAGCGGGCCCAGATCGCATACTGCGTGGCGTTCTTCGGCGCGCCCAGTCCCAGAGTAAGACCGTTCGCGCCGCGCCGCAGCGCCACGGTGGGCGCCGCCGGCGCCTGGTCGCCCAGCCACGGCGAGGCCGGCACCAGTGCCGCGCTCTGGTAGCTGTTGGCCTTCAGTTTATCGGCCAGGCCGGCGCGGTTCTGCATCAGCGGGGCCATGCTGAAGTGGACGTGGCCGTTGACGGTCGGACGCATGCGCGTCACATCGATCTGCCGGACGATTTCGTCAGGGCTGAACGGCTTGCTGCTGCCGTCGGCCGTCTTGCTGGTGAAAATGCCGGGCCAGACGTGGCGCGCATGCGTGTTCTGCGCCAGCCAGTAGTCGAGCAGCACGGGGAACGACTGGGGCGCCTGCGCGATCGGCCAGTACAGCTGCGGCGCCAGGTAATCGAGCCAGCCCTTTTGCAGCCACAGTTCGGCGTCCGCATACAGCTTGTCGTACTGCGAGAAGCCGGCGATGCCGCGCGGCCGGCGGTCCGGCCGGCCGATGCCGAAGGGGCTGATGCCGAACTTGACCCAGGCCTTTTCGCGGTGCACGGCCGTGTAGATCGCCTCGATCAGGCGGTCGACGTTCTGGCGCCGCCAGCCCGCGCGGTCCAGCGTGCCGCCGCCCTGCACGTAACGCTGCCACGAAGCCTGGTCGGGGAATTCCACTTCCGGCTTCTGCCAGGACGGGGCATCCAGCGCGGCCGCTTCCGCGCCATTGGCGCCGGTCGCCTCGATCGGATACGGATAGAAATAATCGTCGATGTGCACACCGTCGATATCGTAGCGGCGCACCACGTCCATGATCACGTCAAGGGTATGGCGCGACGCGCTTTCCTCGCCCGGGTCCATCCACAGGTATTTGCCGTATTTCTTGACGGCCTGCGGATTGGTGTTGGCGATGTGCTCCTTTGCCAGCGGCGAGCGCGCCGCGGAGTGGCGTGCCCGATAAGGATTGAACCACGCGTGCAGCTCCAGGCCGCGCGCATGCGCCTGCGCCACCCAGAATTGCAGCGGGTCCCACGCCGGTTGCGGCTCCTTGCCCTGCTTGCCGGTCAGGTACTCCGACCAGGGTTCCAGCGGCGACGGGTAAATCGCATCCGCGCTGGGACGCACCTGCAGCACGATCGCGTTCAGGTTCAGGGCGCGGGCGCGATCGAGGATTGCCAGGGCTTCGGCCTGCTGTTTGGCCGGCGGCAGGTTGCTGCGGCTGGGCCAGTCGATATTGGCGACGGTGGACACCCAGGCGGCACGGAATTCGCGCGGCGCAGCCGGCGGCTGCTCGCCCGTGTAATGGGGCGGTTCGTGACTGACCGCCGGCACGCCGGCCGTGCCTGGCCGTTTCGGTCCGCTGGTACATGCCGCCAGAAACGCCGCCATGGCGCCGGCCGCCCCTGCGGCCAGGATGCGCCGCTTTTTTGCATTAAAAGCCAAAACCATACCTCGTCATATCAAATCTGTGCCCGCTGGCGCAGCGCCGTATTGTAAACGCTGGCCTTGCCCTACTCGCGCCCGAATGCCGGGTCGACCTTGACGAGCGCAGTCATGATGAACGCCGGGATCGTTGCCAGGCATACCCAGATGAAGAAATGCTGGTAGCCCAGCATCTGCTGCAGATAGCCGCTGGCCATCTGCGGCACCATCATCCCCAGCGCCATCAGCCCCGTGCACATCGCGTAATGGGCCGTCTTGTGCTCGCCGTCCGCCACCATGATCATGAACATCATGTACGACGTGAAGCCGAGGCCGTAGCCGAACTGCTCGACGGCCATCGCCGCGCCGATGACGACAATGTTCTGCGGCTGCGCCATGGACAGGTAAACGAATACCAGGTCCGGCAGGTGGATGATCAGCGCCATCGGCCACAGGCAGCGCTTCAGACCATAGCGGGCGATCAGGAAACCGCCCAGCAGCCCGCCCACCGTCAGCGCGATGACGCCCACGGTGCCGTACACCACCCCGACCTGTGTGTTGTCCAGCCCCAGGCCGCCCTGGTCGACGGGATCGAGCAGGAAGGGAACCACCATTTTCAGGAGCTGCGATTCGCCCAGCCGGAACAGCAGCAGGAAGCCGAGGATCGTCAGGATGCCGTCCTTGCGGAAGAACGATACGAACGCGGTGAAGAATTCCCCGGTGCCGGTGCCTGCCGTGCGCACCGCATGGTCCTGGACCGGGTGCGGCAGCATGAAGAAGTGATACACGGCGAGGATGGCAAACACGGCGCCGAGCAGCGCGAAGATGACGGCCCAGGCGACGCGCGCATCGCCCGTCTCCCGGATCAGGATGCCCGACAGCGCCACCAGCACACCCTGCCCCGTGATGTTGGCCAGGCGGTAGAACGTACTGCGCACGCCGACAAAGGCCGCCTGCTGTTTCTGCGAGAGACCCAGCATATAGAAGCCGTCGGCGGCGATATCGTGGGTGGCGGAACTGAACGCCATCAGCCACAGCACGGCCAGGCTGACCTGGAAGAACGCGGGCAGGTGTGTCGTGAACGCCACCAGCGCCAGCGCGACCGCAATCGCCGCCTGCAACGCGACGACCCAGCGCCGCTTGGTGCCGAACATGTCGACGACGGGCGCCCACAGGGGTTTGATCACCCACGGCAGGTACAGCCAGGACGTATAAAAGGCGATCTCGGTGTTGGAGAAGCCGGTGTTCTTGTACATCACCAGCGCCAGTGTCATCGCGGTGAAGTAGGGAATGCCCTGGCCGAAATACAGGGTCGGCACCCAGGCCCAGGGGTTACGCTTTACTGCTGATTTCATCACATCCTTGTCTCGTGCTCGTTATGCCGCGGGATGCACGCGGCATGCCGCGCTTACCCGTCCAGGGCCGCGCGCAGGCTGCCGCCCGCCTCTGCCAGCAGCCTTTCCGCCCGCTCCACCGGCACCTGCCGCCGCAGCGCGACGATCGCCACCTTGACGTGGAAGCCGCACTGTTCGAGGGTGGCGCGCGCCTGCGCCTCGCTGGCGTCGGTGGCGTGCATTGTCAGCCGCAGCGCTCGCGCGAACAGCTTGGCATTGGTGGGTTTCAAGTCTACCATCAAGTTTCCGTAGACTTTGTGCAGACGGACCATGATGGCGCTGGAGATCGTGTTCAGCACGATCTTCTGCGACGTGCCGGCCTTGAGCCGGGTGCTGCCGGAAATGATTTCGGAGCCCGTATCGAGCGTGATACCGATGTCGGCCTGGCCCGCCAGGGTCGAGCCGGCATTGTTGGCGATGCCGATGGTCAGCGCGCCCGCCTCGCGGGCCGCCTGCAGCGCGCCCAGTACGTAGGGCGTGGCGCCGGAGGCGGCCAGCAGCAGCGCGACGTCATTGTTGGCCGGCCGGGCCGCCGCCATGTCGCGCATGCCCTGGTCATGATCGTCCTCCGCCCCCTCGACGGCGGCGAACATGGCCTGCTCGCCGCCCGCCAGCAGCGCGACGGCGCGCTCGCGCGGCCATGAAAAGGTGGGATACAGTTCCACGCTGTCCAGCACACCCAGGCGTCCGGACGTGCCGGCGCCCGCATACAGCAGGCGCCCGCCTGCTTCGATGCGCGGCACCGCCGCCTCCACGGCACGCGCGATGCGGGGCACGGCGTTGCGCACGGCCTGCACGGCGTTGAACTGGTCGTCCACGAACGACGCCACGAGTTCCGGAACAGGGTACTGATCGAGCAACGGGTGTTGCGGACTGGGAGTTTCGGTTTTCAGCATCGCCATCTTCATCCGTTGATACCGAATCAGTGTAATACCGGAGCGATCGCGTTTGCGTATGAAAGGTACAGTGTGGCGTATTCCTGTCAGTTATGACGGGTCGCGCCCTTATCCGCGCCGCATTTCCGCCACAAAATCATAGTGATCGCTGCGGCAGTATGAATGCGTCAGCTCGACCGCTTCACCCGACGCCAGGTAGGCGATGCGGGTGATGAACAGCACGGCCTGCCCTTCCGGCACGTCCAGCTGGCGCGCCAGTTCTGCCGGCGCGTTCATCGCCCGGATATGCTGCAGCGCGCGCACGGGCGCCTTGCCTGCCGCTTCCAGGTACTGGTACAGCGAATCGCCGACTGCCTCCGGCTGCGGCACCACGGCCACCGGCAGCACGCTCACTTCATAGGCCATCGCCACGTCGTCCGCCAGCCGCAGGCGCTCCAGCCGCGCCACTTTGCTGTTGGGCGACAGGCCAAGACTCATCTGCTCGTCGGCACTGGCCGTGACGACTTCCCGCTTCAGCCAGCGCGACCCGGGCCGGTAGCCGCGCTGCTGCAACTGTTCGGAAAAGCTCGACAGGTTCGACAGCGGCTGTTCGATGCGCGGCGCGATGTAGTTGCCGGAACCGCGCTTGCGCACGACCAGGCCCTGCTCGACCAGCTGATCGATGGCCTTGCGCGCCGTCACCCGCGAGACATTGAGCAGCTCGGACAGCGTGCGTTCCGACGGCAGCGCCTGATCGACCTGGTAGCGGCCGGCGCGCACGTCGTCGGTCAGCTTGCGGGCGATCTGCATGTACAGCGGCGAATTGTCGGTGGTCTCTGCTGGGTCTTGCACGGTCATTGCCATTCTCCTCAAGCCAGTAGTGTACCGGCGATGGCCGCTGCCCGCCGCGATTTGCTGATTAGAAAGGTCTGGTGCATGGGATAACGTTGGTGCAGGCGCTGATCTCAAGGGCGGATACGGGTGCGGCGCAGCAGGCGGTAGCCGTGACCGGGCGCGTAGACGAGCCGGCAGATCAGGACATCGTCCGGATGCGTGCGCACGACCAGCGTGACCGATCCGGCCGTGGCGCGCAGCTGCGCCGTGCCTGGCAGCGGCAGGACGGACGCGGCGGCCGTGCCCATGACGGTGGTCAGTTCGCCTGCCGTCGACGCCGTGTGCACGTGCACATGGCCCAGCACATTGCCGTGCGCGTCGAACCGCAGCACGCGCACGACCGGTCCGTCGACCTGCGCCACGGTGCGTTCGCCATCGGCGTGAACCAGAAACGCGGGGTCGGGACGATGACTGGGCTGGCCGGCGGGATCAGTAAACATGCGGTACTCGGCCATTGGACGGGGTGTGTCATTGTAGAAACATCGACCAGAGGGAATTCAGGCAATTCGTAAGCAATTGTCATGAAATTGTCTCCGCCGCGTGGGGCCGCGGCATCACCGCGGGTTATGGCCGGCGCATGAGCTTTCATTGGCCCGAACCGGACGGCGCCGCGTAAGCTTTCCTTCCACGGATTCGGGCGCAAGGTATGCAGACATCGCAACAGGGGCACGGGCGGCACGTCATCGTCATCGGCGGCGGCGTGGTGGGGCTGACGAGCGCCTGGTGGCTGCTGGAGGCGGGCTTTCGGGTCACGCTGCTGGAACGAGCGCCGGAGGTCGGCCGCGGCGCCAGCTACCGCAACGGCGGACAACTCAGCTACCGCTACGTCGCGCCGCTGGCCGACGCGGGGGTGCCGCTGAAGGCGCTGCAGTGGCTGTTCGAGGCCGACGGTCCGCTGCGCTTTCGTCCCGAAGCCGACTGGCGCCAGTGGCGCTGGCTGGCCGCTTTTCTCGCCAACTGCAATGGCGTCAGCAACCGTCGCACCACGGCCAAGCTGCTGGAGCTGGGCGAGCTGAGTCGCCGGAAAATGGCGCAGCTGGCCGTGCACGTACCGTTGTCCGAATTCGGCTGGCGCGAGGCGGGCAAGCTGGTTCTCTACCGTACTCCGGCCCTGTTCGATGCCGCCGCCGCGCGGGCCGGCGCCGGGCAGGTCGTCACCGGCGCCAAGGCAGCCGCACTGGAGCCCGCGCTGGCCGGGCTGGCGCCGCAACTGGCCGGCGGGATTTTCAACCCGGGCGAAGCGGTGGCCGATTGCAGCGCCTTTTGCGCGGCGCTGGCGCGTCGCCTGCCCAAGCATCCGCGTTTCGAAGGGGTCGTCCATGGGCGCGCGGTCTCGCTGTTTACTGAGGACAGCCGCGTCGTCGGTGTCGAAACGGCGGACGGCTGGCTGCAGGGCGACGACTACGTGCTGGCCGCCGGCATCCAGAGCCGCGACCTGGCCGCCACCGCCGGCATCCACCTGCCGCTGTATCCGTTGAAAGGCTACAGCCTGACGGCGCCGATCCGCCCGCACGACCTGGCGCCCGCCATCAGCGTGACCGACTTCGAACACAAGACCTTGTATGCCCGCATCGGCGACAGCCTGCGCGTGGCGGCCATGGTCGACATGGTGGGCGACAACCCGGCACTGGACGCCCGCCGCGTTGCCGGCCTGACGCGCCGGGCCCGCGAATCGATGCCGGCGGCGGCCGACTATGAGCGCATCGAGGCCTGGGCAGGCCTGCGGCCCGCCACGCCGAACAGCGCCCCGTTGCTGGGACGCACCCGGCATGCCAACCTGTGGCTGAACGTGGGGCACGGCCCGCTCGGCTTCACCTTCGCCTGCGGCACGGCGTCTATCCTCGCGGACCTAATGCGCGGCAACGCGCCGCCGATCACGCTCGACTTCATTGCCTGGCGCGCATGACATTGCCCTGCTGCGGGAAGGGCGCTGCAACTGCTTAAGGAAAATCAATGTTCGGTTCCGTACGGACAGGCGGCGCAGGGTGGCGCATGATGGTGTCACCTGCCTGCGAGTGCGCTGCCATTCCCGCCCACGGTGCCGTTAAAAAAGCAAGCTTTTGCAGACGACCATATCTGATCACTATTGATTCGAATTATTTTATATCGATAGACGGTCCCCTCCAGAGGGCACATACTGAAAGACGGCACCGCCATTCGCCCGCTCCGATCAATGTACGCTTCGGTAACACAATATTTGGCGAACACAAGGATACATAATGATTTTAATTGCGGATGACGATTCGGATTTTGCCGAGAACTGTCGCATGATGCTGGAATCTCATGGATATGACGTGAGCATAGTACAGAGCGGTACCGAGGCACTGGCCTGGATTACCGAGCAACGGCCGGACCTGCTGATTTCGGACTGTTGCATGCCTGGCCTGGATGGCCTGCAGCTCAGTGCCCAGCTAAAAGCCCGGCCAGGGACCGCGCAGCTCCCCATATTATTGATGAGTGGCTCACTGCAATGCCGGGTCGCACGTGGAACAAGTTATGACGCGTTCCTGAGAAAACCGTTCCTGGCCGAAGCTCTGCTGCAACAGGTGCATAAGCTGATGCAAAAGGCCACGGCGACTGAGTTGGCACATAAGGGATACGCATGAATTTAGCCAAGTTTATTTTAACCAACCTCGAGTGCATATTGCAGGAGTGGGAAGATTTCGCCTCCACGCTCGAACCGCTGATGAATGCCGACAAAAAGGAATTGCGCGATCACGCCGAGGCGGTATTGAAAGTCATTGCTGCCGATCTCGATACGCCGCAGGCTGAACACGAGAGTATTGCCAAGTCCAAGGGCCTCGGTCCGCAGGCGGACGACGATACCGCGGCCGAAATCCATGCAGCCGATCGGGTCGCGGCCGGTTTTACCAGCGAACAGGTCATGGCCGAGTATCGCGCGCTGCGCTCGAGCGTGCTGCGCCTGTGGGCGCGCCAGGTGGAGATCACCTCGCCTGCGGATGTCGAAGACATGGTGCGCTTCAACGAGGCGATCGACCAGGCGCTGACGGAGTCGATGGCCCGCTACGCGAAAATGCTGCGCGAAGCACAAAACCTGTTTCTGGCCATTCTCGGCCATGACGTCCGCACGCCGCTGGGCGCGATCAGCATGGGCGCCCAGGTACTGCTGCAGGATCAGTCCCTGCCGTCCAAGGCGCTCAAGGTGGGCCTGAGAATCTTCAACAGCTCGAAGCGGATGGATGCCATTGTCCGCGACTTGCTCGATTTTTCGACATCGCATCTGGGCGACGGTATTCCGGTCGATCCATATACGGTCGACCTTGCCGAGATCTGCCAGGGTGTCGTCGAAGAGGCGAGGACATTCCATCCGGACCGTGCCATCGACATGACGATGGAAGGCGATCTGGCCGGTGCCTGGGACGGCGACCGCATGGCCCAGGCGTTCTCGAACCTGATCTCGAATGCCATTCAGCATGGCCGTCCGAACAGCGTCATCAAGGTCGCCATACGGGGACTTGACGATGCCGTGGTCTATGAAGTGCGCAATGAGGCCGAAGTCATATCGCCTGCCAAGCTGCGCACCCTGTTTGATCCCGTCAAGCGCTTTGCCATCCGGCCCCCCGGCGAACGGGTCGCCTCTCGCATCGAAAACCTGGGTCTGGGCTTGTATGTGGTCAAGCAGATCGTCACCGCGCACCAGGGCGAAATGTCGGTAAGCTCGAGCAAGGATGACGGCGTGGTCTTTTCCGCACGCCTGCCCCGCATCACGCCCCACCGGCGCAACGATGACTGATCCAGAAAATGGGGACAGACCCCATTTTTAAAGAAACTTTGCCCCGAACCCCGGCCTGCCCGGGGTTTTTCTTTGCTCAGACACCCTCAGGCCGATATGGCGGATAATGTCGCCTTTCCACGCCTTTCCACGCCTTTACGTTGTCCGACTTGCACATGTCCAAATCGAAAACGCCGATCGGCTGTCCCTGCGGCGGCGCGGCGCTGGCTACCTGCTGCGGGCCGTTTATCGACGGCTATCTCGATCCAGCGAAGCTGCCGCCGACGGCCGAGCAGCTGATGCGCTCGCGCTATACGGCATTTACGCTGCGCAACGAGGCCTATCTGCTGGCGACGTGGCACCCCGGCACCCGGCCGACCGATCGCATCGTCGATCCCGACGAGACGTTGCAGTGGCTGGGACTTGAGGTAAAATCCGCTTTACGTTTACGTCAACGTAAAGTAGAACCGGCCAACCCGAATGAGGATTTCGTCGAATTCGTCGCCCGCTTCCGCGTGGCAGGCAAAGGCCAGCGGCTGCATGAAGTGAGCCGTTTCCTGCGCGAGCCGGACCCGGCCCTTGGCGGCGTGTCACGCTGGTTCTACGTGGACGGAGAATTTCCAGACAAGTCATAACGACAAGGGGACCGAATGCCGCACATCGAAAGCAAACTGAATTCGCGCAGCGAAGACTTCAAGGCCAACGCGGCCGCCATGCAGGCCATGGTCGACGACCTGCGCAGCAAGGTGGCGAAAGTCGCGCAGGGCGGCGGCGAAGCCGCCAGCGCCAAACACGTCGCCCGCGGCAAGCTGCTGCCGCGCGACCGTGTTCAGATGCTGCTCGATCCCGGCACGCCATTCCTCGAATTCTCCCAGCTGGCAGCGTTCGAGATGTACAAGGAAGCCAGCGGCATTGACGCGGCGCCGTCGGCGGGCATCATCACCGGCATCGGCCGCGTGGCCGGCCAGGAATGCGTCATCGTCTGCAACGACGCCACGGTGAAAGGCGGCACGTACTACCCGATCACCGTCAAAAAACACCTGCGCGCGCAGGAGATCGCGGAACAGAACAACCTGCCCTGCATTTATCTCGTCGATTCGGGCGGTGCCAACCTGCCGAACCAGGACGACGTGTTCCCCGACCGCGACCACTTCGGCCGCATCTTTTATAACCAGGCCAACCTGTCGGCGCAGGGCATTCCGCAGATCGCCGTGGTGATGGGCTCGTGCACGGCCGGTGGCGCGTATGTGCCGGCGATGAGCGACGAGTCGATCATCGTCAAGGAGCAAGGCACGATTTTCCTGGGCGGCCCGCCATTGGTGAAAGCGGCCACGGGCGAAGTGGTCAGCGCGGAAGACCTGGGCGGCGGCGACGTGCACACGCGCCTGTCCGGCGTTGTCGATCACCTGGCGCAGAACGACACCCATGCGCTGTCGCTGGCGCGCACCATCGTCTCGAACCTGAACCGGCGCAAGCCCGAACAGGCGCCGGTGCGCGACGTGGTGGAGCCGAAGTACGCACCGCAGGAGCTGTACGGCGTGATCCCCGTCGATACCCGCAAGCCGTTCGACATCCGCGAAGTCATCGCCCGCATCGTCGACGGCAGCGAATTCGACGAATTCAAGGCCCGTTACGGCACCACCCTGGTGTGCGGCTTCGCCCATATCTACGGCATGAAGGTCGGCATCGTTGCCAACAACGGCATCCTGTTTTCGGAATCGGCGCTGAAGGGCACGCACTTCATCGAGCTGTGCTGCCAGCGCAAGATCCCGCTCGTGTTCCTGCAAAATATCACGGGCTTCATGGTGGGCCGCAAGTACGAAAACGAGGGCATCGCCCGCAACGGCGCCAAGATGGTGACGGCCGTGGCGACCGCCGCGGTGCCGAAGTTCACCGTCATCATCGGCGGCAGCTTCGGCGCCGGCAATTACGGCATGTGCGGCCGGGCTTTCTCTCCGCGCTTCCTGTGGATGTGGCCCAATGCGCGCATCTCCGTCATGGGCGGCGAACAGGCCGCATCGGTGCTGGCCACCGTCAAGAGGGACGGCATCGAAGGCAAGGGCGGCCAGTGGACGCCTGAGGAGGAAGCCGCCTTCAAGCAGCCCATCAAGGAGCAATACGAACACCAGGGCCACCCGTACTACGCCAGCGCGCGGCTGTGGGACGATGGCATCATCGACCCGGCCGACACGCGCATGGTACTGGGCCTGGGCCTGTCTGCCGCGCTGAACGCGCCCATCCCCGACACGAAATTCGGTGTCTTCCGCATGTAACAGGCCGACATAAAAGGAACAACCGTGCATTACGAGACCCTGAATATCGACATCGCCGAGCGCGTGGCCACCGTCACGCTCGACCGGCCGGATGTGCGCAACGCGTTCAACGAGGAAACCATCGCCGAACTGACGGCCGCCTTTACCGCGCTGGGCGAGGTGGACTCGATCGGCGCCATCGTGCTGGCCGCGAACGGCGTGGCCTTCTGCGCCGGCGCGGACCTGAACTGGATGCGCAAGATGGCCGGCTACTCGCATGACGAGAACCGCGCCGACGCCATGCAACTGGCGAACATGCTGCGCACGATCTACCTCTGTCCGAAGCCCGTCGTGGCGAAGGTGCAGGGCGACTGCTATGCAGGGGGCATGGGCCTGGTGGCCGCCTGCGATATCGCAGTGGCCGTGGAGGATGCCCAGTTCTGCCTCAGCGAAGTCAAACTGGGGCTGATCCCGGCCACCATTTCACCGTATGTCATCAAGGCGATGGGAGAGAACGCGGCGCGCCGCTACTTCCTCACCGCCGAACGTTTCAATGCCAGGGAGGCGCTGCGCATCGGCTTCGTGCACGAGGTGGCAACCGCCGCCGCGCTGGACGGCCAGGTCGCCGTCATCGTGCAGGCGCTGGCGGCAAACAGCCCGAATGCCGTACGCGAGGCGAAGACGCTGGTGCGCGACATCGCCGGCCAGTTCGTCACCGATACCCTCGTTGCCGACACGGCGCAACGCATCGCGAACATCCGCGCGTCGGACGAAGGCCGCGAAGGCGTGCAGTCGTTCCTCGACAAGCGCAAGCCCTCCTGGCTCGCCTGATTAGGAGTCAAGTTTTTGTCGAATCAAAGCAGAGAATGGGTGTCCCGCAGCCTCGCCAGCGTGTGGCACCCCTGCACGCAGATGCAGCACCACGAAACCACGCCGCTGATCCCCGTCAGCCACGGCCGCGGCGCGTGGCTGTACGACCACGATGGCCGTCGGTATCTCGACGCCATCAGCTCGTGGTGGGTCAACCTGTTCGGTCATGCCAATCCGCGCATCAACGCGGCGCTGCGCGACCAGCTGGAGAAGCTGGAACACGCGATGCTGGCCGGCTTTACGCACGAACCGGTCATTGAACTGTCGGAGCGGCTGTCCGCGGCGACGAACCACCATCTGGGTCACGCGTTTTACGCCTCCGACGGTGCTTCCGCCGTGGAGATTGCATTGAAGATGAGTTTTCATTCGTGGCGCAACCGCGGCAGGAATGAAAAACAGGAATTCGTCTGCCTTCAGGGCAGCTATCACGGCGAGACCATCGGCGCCCTCGCCGTGACGGACGTGGCGCTGTTCAAGGATGCCTACGGCCCGCTGCTGCGCGCGGCGCAAACGGTGATGTCGCCCGATGCGCGCCAGGCCGTCGATGGCGAGACGGCGCAGGACGTGGCGCGTCGCGCCGCAGGCGACGTCGAGCGGCTGTTCCAGCAAAAATCCGAGAAGATCGCTGCCATCATCATCGAACCGCTGGTGCAGTGCGCCGCCGGCATGGCGATGCACGATCCGCTGTACCTGCAACTGGTGCGCGAGCTGTGCGACCGTTATGGCGTTCACCTCATCCTCGACGAAATCGCCGTCGGCTGCGGCCGCACCGGCACGTTCTTCGCCTGCGAACAGGCGGGCGTCCGGCCCGATTTTCTGACGCTGTCGAAAGGCATCAGCGGCGGCTACCTGCCGCTGTCCGTGGTCCTGAGCACGGACGACGTCTACCAGGCCTTCTACAGCGCCGACGTGACGCGCGGTTTCCTGCATTCGCACTCGTACACCGGCAACCCGCTGGCCTGCCGGGCCGCGCTGGCCACCCTCGACATTTTCAGGGAAGACGACGTACTGGCAGCTAACCAGTCGCTGGCCGACCGCATCACCACGGCGCTGGCACCGCTGCGCGGGCACGCACGCGTAAAACACTTCCGGCAGCGGGGGATGATCTGGGCATTCGATGCCACGGACGTGGACAACACGTTCTCGCGCCGCTTCTTCGCCAACGCCACGCAGAACGAACTGCTGCTGCGCCCCATCGGCAGCACCGTCTACCTGATGCCGCCGTACATCCTGACCGACGACGACGTACACGTTCTCGCCGACCGCACGCTGGCCGTGTTCGAACAGACGATCGCGGGCTGACATGGAACTGCTGAAAAAACTGGACGCGCAACTGCGGGCGCTGGACGAGCAAAGCCTGATCCGCGTGCGCAAGACCGTCGAGACGCCGTGCGGGCCGCGCGTGATCGTCGATGGGCGGCCGATGCTGGCGTTCTGCAGCAACGACTACCTGGGCCTGGCCGCCCATCCCGCCATCGCCGCGGCGCTGCAGGAAGGCGCGGCGCGCTATGGCACCGGCAGTGGCGCCTCGCACCTGATCAGTGGCCACAGCCGCGCGCACGTGCTGCTGGAAGAGCGCCTGGCCGCCTTCGAAAGTGCGTACCTGGTCGAAGCCCGCGCATTAAGCTTCTGCACGGGCTATATGGCGAACCTGGCCGTCATCACGGGGCTGGCAAGCGTCGACAGGAATACGGAAATCTTCAGCGAGGCGCTGAACCACGCGTCGCTGATCGACGGGGCGCGGCTGGCCCGCACGAGCGTCAAGGTCTACCCGCATGCGGACGTCGAGGCGCTGGCGGTGCTGCTGGAACAGAGCAGCGCCACCAACAAGATCGTCGTGACGGACAGCGTGTTTTCGATGGACGGCGACCTGGCGCCGCTGCCCGCGTTGCTGGCGCTGTGCGAGCGGCACAACGCCTGGCTGATCGTGGACGACGCGCACGGCTTCGGTACCCTGGGCGAAAACGGCCACGGCGCGCTGGAGCACTTCAGGCTGCGCTCGCCCAACCTCGTCTATATGGGCACGCTGGGCAAGGCGGCCGGCGTCGGCGGCGCCTTTGTCGCCGCCCACAAGACGGTCATCGAGACGCTGATCCAGCGTGCCCGCCCGTACATCTTCACGACGGCCGCGCCGCCGGTGCTGGCGCATGCGCTGCTGACGAGTCTTGACATCATCGAAGGTGAAGAAGGGCGGCATCGCCGCAGTCGGCTGGCCGCTTTGGTGGCACAATGGCAGGATGGCCTGACACTGCGGCGCTGGCAGCCGCTGGCCTCGCAGACGGCGATCCAGCCGATCGTCATCGGCCGCAACGACGAAACGATGCATGCCGCCGCCGCGTTATATGAACAGGGCATCTGGGTCGGCGGGATACGTCCGCCCACCGTACCTGCCGGGACGGCCCGGCTGCGCGTGACGTTCTCCGCGGCGCACACGACGCCGGAGGTCGCGCAGCTGATCGCCGCCCTGAACCAACTGGAAAGGACCTGAGATGGCACTGGAAGATCCTGTGGTCGTGCCGACTGTCGCGGAAGCGATCGATGAGCTGATCGAGAGCGCAACCGCCGCCGAGCCGGCAACCCCCGGCGTCCCGCCGCGCTTTGCGTGCTTCGTGACCGGCACCGACACGGAAATCGGCAAGACGCTGATTTCGTCGGCGCTGCTGCATGCACTGGTGCAGCGTGGCGTGCGCGCCTGCGGCATGAAACCCGTCGCCGCCGGCGCCGAACTGCGTGACGGCCGCCTGTACAACGATGACTGCGACCAGCTGGAAGCAGCCGGCAACGTGCACCTGCCGCAATCGATTACGACGCCGTTCCTGCTCAAGGAACCTGCGGCGCCGCATATCGCCGCGGCACTGGAAGGCGTCGCGATCGACCCGGTGCCGATCCTGGCGGCGTTCCTGGAGATCGCCGCGGCCAGCGACGCGACGGTAGTCGAAGGCGTCGGCGGCTTCCGCGTGCCGCTGACGGACACCTACGACACGGCCGACCTGGCGCAGCAGCTCGACCTGCCCGTCCTCCTGGTCGTCGGCATGCGCCTGGGCTGCATCAACCACGCGCTGCTGACGGTGGAAGCCATCGCCGCACGCGGCCTGAAGCTGATCGGCTGGGTGGCCAATACGCTGGAACAGGAAATGGCATTCGCCGACGAGAATATCGACGCGCTGGCGGCGCGCATCCCGGCCCCGCTGCTGGGCCGCGTGCCGCGTCTGGAACAGCCGTCGGCCGCCGCCTGCGCCGAATACCTGGATTTTACGGGCCTGCCGAACTGGCCGGCCCATCGCACTAACGATTAAAGGAAACACGATGTCCCTGCATGAACCGAAAACCGTCGCCCTGCACCGCCCGACCGCGGCCATCAAGCTGCCCGAGGCCGCGACGTGGCCGCGCGAAGACGTGCTGGCGCTGTTCGAGCTGCCGTTCAATGAGCTGATGTTCCGCGCCCAGGAAGCGCACCGCGCCAATTTCCCGGCCGGCGACGTGGAACTGGCAACGCTGCTGTCGATCAAGACGGGCGGCTGCGAGGAAGACTGCGGCTACTGCCCGCAGGCGGCACGCTACGACACGGGCGTCGAAGCGAAAAAGATTCTCGACACCGCCACCGTGCTGGAAGCGGCGAAGCAGGCCAAGGAAAACGGCGCGACGCGCTTCTGCATGGGTGCCGCCTGGCGCAGCCCGAAAGAGCGCGACATGGACAAGGTCGAAGAAATGGTGCGCGAAGTGAAGGCGCTGGGCCTGGAAACCTGTGCGACCTTGGGCATGCTGGAAGAGCAGCAGGCCGAGCGCCTGAAAGCCGCGGGCCTGGACTACTACAACCACAACCTGGACACGGCGCCGGAGTTCTACAACAACGTGATCTCCACGCGCGAATACCAGGACCGCCTGGACACGCTGGGTCACGTGCGCAACGCCGGCCTGAAAGTGTGCTGTGGCGGCATCGTCGGCATGGGCGAGACGCGCGAGCAGCGTGCCGGCCTGATCGCGCAGCTGGCGAACCTGAATCCGTATCCGGAATCGGTGCCGATCAACCACCTGGTGCAGGTCGAAGGCACGCCGCTGCACGGCATGGACCGTCTCGACCCGCTGGAGTTCGTGCGCACGATCGCCGTGGCGCGCATCACGATGCCAAAGGCGCGCGTGCGCCTGTCCGCCGGCCGGCGCGAGCTGGGCGAAGCCGTGCAGGCGATGTGCTTCATGGCCGGCGCCAACTCGATTTTCTACGGCGACAAGCTGCTGACGACCGATAATCCGGAAGCCAACGACGACCGCGCACTGCTGGCCAAACTGGGGCTGCCGACGCGCGCCGCCACCCTGGAATCGGTACAGAAGGAAGCCTGCGGCTGCTGAACCACGGCGCCCGCGGTACCCCCTGAATAAAAAGGGCCAAGAGCCCAGGAGGAGGAGACATGTTCAAGAAAATCCTGATCGCCAACCGGGGGGAAATCGCCTGCCGGGTGGCCGCCACTGCCCGGCGTATGGGCATCCGCACGGTCGCCGTGTATTCGGAAGCCGATGCGAACGCCAAGCACGTCGCCGTCTGCGACGAGGCCGTGCTGCTGGGCGAGGCGCCCGCCAAGGAAAGCTATCTGTGCGGCGATAAAATCATCGCCGTGGCGCTGGCGACCGGCGCGGAAGCGATCCACCCGGGCTACGGCTTCCTGTCCGAGAACGCGGAGTTCGCGGAAAGCTGCGCCGAAGCAGGGCTGGTATTCATCGGCCCGCCGGCATCGGCCATGCGCGCGATGGGCTCCAAATCGGCGGCGAAGTCGCTGATGGAGAAGGCCAGCGTGCCGCTCGTGCCGGGCTACCACGGCGACGAACAGGACCCGGCATTCCTGCAGCGGCAGGCCGACAGCATCGGCTACCCCGTGCTGCTGAAGGCGTCGGCCGGCGGCGGCGGCAAGGGCATGCGCGTGGTCGACAATGCCGATGGCTTCAAGGAAGCGCTGGCGTCGTGCAAGCGTGAGGCGATCAGCTCCTTTGGCGACGACAAGGTGCTGGTCGAAAAATATCTGCAGCGCCCGCGCCATATCGAGATCCAGGTGTTTGCCGACACCCACGGCAACTGCATCTACCTGTTCGAGCGCGATTGTTCGGTGCAGCGCCGCCACCAGAAGGTGCTGGAAGAAGCCCCCGCACCAGGCATGACGGAGGAACGCCGCGCCGCGATGGGCGATGCCGCCGTGGCAGCGGCCAAGGCGGTCGGCTATGTCGGCGCCGGCACGGTCGAATTCATTGCAAACCAGGACGGCTCGTTCTACTTCATGGAGATGAACACGCGCCTGCAGGTGGAGCACCCGGTGACGGAAATGATCACGGGCACGGACCTCGTCGAATGGCAGCTGCGCGTGGCGGCCGGCGAGCCGCTGCCGAAGCGGCAGGACGAGCTGCGCATCCACGGCCACGCCATCGAGGCGCGCATCTACGCGGAGAATCCCGACAAGGGTTTCCTGCCGTCGATCGGCACGCTGCGTCACCTGGAGACGCCGGCCGCCGTCAATTTCGAACTGGGCGGCAACAGCCTGCAGCCGGCCGCCGTGCGCGTCGACTCGGGCGTGCGCGAAGGCGATGCCATCTCGCCCTACTACGACCCGATGATCGCCAAGCTGATCGTCTGGGGCGTGGATCGCAAGCAGGCGCTGGCCCGCATGGCGCAGGCGCTGGCGCAGTACCAGATCGTCGGCCTGGCCGCGAACATCGCTTTCCTGAAACGCCTGGTCGAATGCGAGGCGTTTGCCGGCGCCAACCTGGACACCGGGCTGATCGAACGTCACAAGGACACCCTGTTCCCTCCTGCACGCTCGGTGCCGGTGGCGGCGCTGGCGCTGGCCTGCGTGGCGCTGCTCGAACAGGAAAAGGACCAGGCATCGAAGCACTCCGGCGCCAATGGCGGCGACCCGTGGGGCCAGGCGCTGGGCTGGCGCATGAATGCGCAATTCATCCGCACGCTGCCATTCAGCGACGAGCATGGCAAGGAGTATGAACCCTGCTTCAAGTACCTGCCGCATGGCTGGGAGCTGACGATCAAGGGCATCGATGTGGACGTGAGCCTGATGACGCGCGGCGGCGTGGAGCTGTCGATCAAGCTGGGCGACACGTCCGTGCAGGGCTGCGTGCGGCGCGACGGCGACGCGTTCCACGTGTTTGTCGGCGGCGGCCATCACACACTGCACTACAACGATCCCCTGGCCCACGCAGGCGAAGCGGAAAGCGAAGGGGGGCGCCTGACGGCACCGATGCCGGGCAAGGTGGTCGCCGTGCTGGCCGCGCAAGGGCAGGACGTCAAGAAGGGCGACCCGCTCGTCATCATGGAAGCGATGAAGATGGAGCACACGATCGCCGCGCCGCACGACGGCACCGTGGACGAAGTGCTGTATGCCGTCGGCGACCAGGTCACGGACGGCGCGCCGCTGCTGGCATTCCGCGCTGCGGCGTAACGGGAGAGCCTCATGCGTATTCTGCTGTATCGACCGGACGGCAATACGGCACCGTGGGCGGACGATTTCGCCCGGCAGCTGCCCCAGGCCACCTGCGTGGCGTGGCGCGAAGGGGAGAAACCGGCGCCATGCGACTACGCCGTCGTCTGGGCGCCGCCCGAGGCGATGCTGCGCGAGCTGGCCGAGGTCAAGGCCATCTTCCTGATGGGCGCGGGCGTGGATGCGATCATGCGCCACGTCGACCTGATTCCCCGCCACGTGCCACTGGTGCGGCTGGGCGATGCAGGCATGGGCGTGCAGATGGCGGAGTACGTCGTGCACGCGGTGCTGCGCTACTTCCGCCGCTTCGACCTGTATGACGACCAGGCCGCCGTAGGCGAATGGCGTGCGCTGGCGCCGCATGACCGCGCCGGCTTCGGGGTCGGCATCATGGGTGCGGGCGTACTGGGCCAGCGCGTGCTCGACTGCCTGAAGCCGTTTGGCTTCCCGCTGCACGCGTGGAGCCGCAATGGCAAGAAGATCGACGGCGTCACGTGCCATGCGGGCATGGTTGGGCTGGACGGCTTCCTGCGCCAGAGCCGGGTCGTCGTCTGCATGCTGCCGCTGACGGAGGAAACCAGCAATATCCTCAATCGCACGAACCTGGCGAAGATGCCCGCGGGGTCGTACGTGATCAACGTGGCACGCGGCTCTCATCTAGCCGAGCCGGACTTGCTGGCGTTCATCAAGAGCGGCCATATCGCCGGCGCCACGCTGGACGTGTTCCGCAACGAACCGCTGCCGGCGCAGCACCCGTTCTGGCAGGAGCCGCGCATCACGATCACGCCGCATATCGCCGCGCTGACCTTGCGCGACGAAAGCGTGCGCCAGATCGCCGGCAAGATCGGGCTGCTGGAAGAGGGCAGGCCGTGCCCTGACATCGTCAACCGCGAACTGGGATATTGATATGACATTGCCGAGAAAAGTGAAGATCGTCGAAGTGGGCCCGCGCGACGGGCTCCAGAACGAAAAGGAAAATGTTCCGGCCGACGTCAAGATCGCGCTGGTGGACCGCCTGACGGCGGCCGGCTTCGCCAACATCGAGGCGGCGTCGTTCGTGTCGCCCAAGTGGGTGCCGCAGATGGCGACGAGCCAGGAGGTCATGGCCGGCATCGCGCGCAAGCCAGGCGTGATCTACTCCGCGCTGACGCCGAACATGCAGGGCTTCGAGGCGGCACTGGCGGCCGGCGCCCATGAAGTCGTCATCTTCGGCGCGGCCTCCGAGGCGTTCTCGCAGCGGAACATCAACTGTTCGATCGCCGAATCGATCACCCGCTTCGAGCCGGTGGCAAAGGCGGCCAAGGAACACGGCCTGCGCCTGCGCGCCAGCGTCAGTACGGCTTTCGGTTGCCCCTACCAGGGCGACGTGCCGCTTGAATCGGTGGCGTACGTGGTGGGCCGCATGCGCGACCTGGGCTGCGACGAGATCGACATCGCCGACACCATCGGGGTGGCCACGCCGCTGAAGACGCAAGCGGTGATGCAGACGGCGATCCGCGAGTTCCGCATCGACGGCCTGTCCGGCCACTTCCATGACACGTATGGGCAGGCGCTGGCCAATATCTACGCGGCGCTGGAGACAGGGATCTCGATTTTTCACTCCTCCGTGTCCGGCCTGGGCGGCTGCCCTTACGCGAAAGGAGCGACAGGCAACGTCGCCACCGAGGACGTGATCTACATGATGAACGGACTGGGTATCGAGACGGGCGTCGACCTGGATACGGTGGTGGATGCGGGAGCGTTCATCTCACAGTTCCTGGGCCGCAAGGGCGCCAGCCGCGCAGGCAACGCGATTCTCGCCAAACGCGCGGGTTGATGTGCTGGGACAGTGACCTGTCGCAGACAGGTCACTGTCCCCAAAAGGTCCCCTTCCCTGAAGCTCCGTCCGGAAAACACATAAAAAAAACCCCGCAAGCCGAAACTCGCGGGGTTTTCTTTTGAATCTTGGTCGGAGTACAAGGATTCGAACCTTGGACCCTCTGGTCCCAAACCAGATGCGCTACCGGGCTGCGCTACACTCCGAAGAAGCAAGATAATACCGGCTGCCACCCAGCTCGTCAAGAGCGTCGCAAAATTATTTCGCCGAGGCGTAGATGCCAAATCGGCAATGTGCGAAGATTGGCGTTCCATGTCACACGGTTCGCACACCATGCAGCAGGCGTTGACCTTTCCCGCACCCCGTCGCCACGCGCTGGTCGCCGGCCTGGCGATCTCCGCGCTGCTGCATGCATTGCTGCTGTTTTATCTGCGGCTGCCCACGTCGACACGGACCGAACCGGACACACGCCGATGGGCCCAGCCGCTGACCGTGCAGTTGCTGCCCCCGCCGCCGCCACCTGTCGCGCCCAGCGCGCCCAAGGCAGAACCGAAAGCCGTCACGCCGGAACGCGCGGCGCGGCCAGGGCGCGCGCTACCGCAGTCAATCGTCGCTGCTCCGCGATCCGATGCTTCCGCCACCATGGACGCCACGCCCGAACCGACACCATCCGCCGAACCGCAGGTCGATATCGCCGCCGCGCGGGCCACGGCGCGGGGGATCGCGAAAGAGCTGCCGTCGTCCGACAACTGGGCTGCCGAAAAACTCGCGAAAGCCAGGGAGCTGGAAGAGACCAGGGATGAAAAACTGGGCAAGAACATTGCCCGCTCGGCGCGGCCGGATTGCCGCAACGGCGCGGGCGGCCTGCTGGCGCCACTGATCTGGCTGATGGACAAGAAGGACAGCGGCTGCAAATTCTAGTCACAA
Organism: Pseudoduganella plicata; assembly: GCF_004421005.1. Classification (NCBI taxonomy): domain Bacteria; kingdom Pseudomonadati; phylum Pseudomonadota; class Betaproteobacteria; order Burkholderiales; family Oxalobacteraceae; genus Pseudoduganella; species Pseudoduganella plicata. Next base: position 3,770,881 of record NZ_CP038026.1, on the reverse strand, counting down.
CCAAGGGAAAACAATGCTGACGATACTGGGCAAGGAAACGTCGATCAACGTGCGCAAGGTGCTGTGGACCTGCCGCCTGCTGGATCTGCCATGGACGCTGGAACCATGGGGCAGCGGCGTGCGCGACCCGCGCGTGCCGGAGTTCATGGCGCTCAATCCGAACGCACAGGTGCCCGTGCTGCGGGACGGCGACACCGTGCTGTGGGAATCGAACACGATCTGCCGCTACCTGGCAACGAAGGCCGGGGACACGGCGCTGCTGCCGGCCGACGCGCTGGCGCGGGCGCGCGTCGAGCAGTGGATGGACTGGCAGGCCACGGAACTGAACGCGGCATGGCGGCCCGCGTTCATGGCGCTGATGCGGGGCAGCGACAAGTTCGACGCGGCGGCAATTGCCGCCAGCGTGGCGGACTGGAACGGCAAGATGGCGATCCTGGACGCGCAACTGGCGCGTACCGGCGCCTTCGTCACGGGCCCTGACTTCACGCTGGCCGACGTGGTGCTGGCGTTGTCTGCGCACCGCTGGCGCATGGCGCCGATCGAACACGTGCGCTTCCCTGCGATGGAAGCGTATCTGCACCGACTGGAAACCGTGCCGGGGTTCGCGCAGTATTGCGGCGAAGCGACGCCTTAATCCCCGCCCTTCAGCGCCAGCGCGCGGTCGTACAGCGCGTTCTTCTTGCGCCCCGTGATCTGCGCTGCCAGGTTGGCCGCCTGCTTGACGGAGCATTCGGCCAGCAGGATGTTCAGGATGCGCTCCGCCTCGGCATCGCCGGCATCCGTGGCTTCCGGTGCGCCCGCCAGCAGCACGACGTATTCTCCCTTCTCGCGGTGCGCGTCGGCGGCGATCCATGCGGCGGCGTCGGACAGTGGGCAGCGGTGGATCTCCTCGAACAGTTTGGTCAGCTCGCGCGCGAAGACGACCTGGCGGGTGGGCTCGAATACGGCGGCCAGCGCAGCGGCGCAATCGACGATGCGGTGCGGCGCCTCGTAGAACACCATCGTCGCGGTTACCGTGCGCAGGCCGTTCAGCACCGTCTCGCGCTGCTTTGCCTTGGCCGGCAGGAAGCCGACGAAATGAAACTGGTCGTTGATCAGGCCACTGGCCGACAGTGCCGTCACGGCCGCGGACGCGCCGGGCAGCGGCACCACGCGCAGGCCGGCGCCGATGACGGCGTCGACGATCTTCGCGCCCGGGTCCGACACGCCAGGCGTGCCTGCATCGGAGACCAGCGCGATACGCTCGCCTGCCTGCAGGCGCTGCACGATCGCCTGCGCCGCTTCGCGTTCGTTGTGCATGTGCGCGGCCACCAGCGGTTTATGGATGCCGAAGCGCTGCAGCAGGTGCGACGTGTTGCGCGTGTCCTCACAGGCGATCGCATCGACCAGCGTCAACACGTGCAGCGCCCGCAGGCTAATGTCGGTAACATTGCCGATGGGGGTGGCTACTACATACAATGTTGCCGTAGGATAGGTCTGCAGCGCCGTTTCGCCGAGCACGGGAAGCGTCGCGAGCACGCTGGATTCTTGAACTGTCATTGGGGGTAGGATGCTGGCAAATAAAATGAAAACACTGATTCTGGGCGTGGCTGCCGCGCTGGCGCTGTCCGCCTGCAGCACGCCTTGCGACAGTCCGGGAGGATTGTGCGCGCCTATCTCGTCGGTGGCAAGCCCGCCGGAACCGGAACGTACGCGCCTGCCGGACCGTCCGCCCGAGCCGCCACCGGAGGAAGCGCAGGTCTTTGCCGTGGCCATGCCGCCGGGCACCACTGGCGATGAAGGCCCGCCGCCCGCCGCCGGCAAGACGGTACGCGTCGGCCTGATGCTGCCGCTGCGCTCCGAAACGCTGGGCCAGGCGGCCGACGCGCTGCGCGCCGGCTTCATGGCCGCGTGGGAACGCGACAAGGCCGGCTTCGAGGTGTCCGTCATCGAGACAGGCGACGCGCCGGACGAGGTGCTGCCCGCGTACCAGGCCGCGCTGGGCGCCAACGATATCGTCGTCGGGCCGCTCGCGCGATCCGCCGTGACCGCCCTGGCCGCCAGCCCGCTGGTGACGAAACCGACGATTGCCCTGAACCGTCCGGAAGGGCGCGAGGATGCGGCACTGCCGCCGAACATGCTGTCGATCGGCCTGTCGATCGAGGACGAGGCGCGCCAGGTGGCCGAGTGGGCCGCCGGCGATTATCCGGGCGGCGAAGCGCTGATCCTCTCGGGTGGCAATGCCTGGCAGCGCCGCATCGCCAGCGCGTTCGCGGCGCACTGGCAGCAACTGGGCCACATGGCCAAGACGCTGGAGATGTCGACCACCAACGGCTACCTGAGCGACGCCGAGCTGGTGGCGCTGCGCGCGCGGCTGGCTAGCGAACCGGTGGAGCTGCTGTTCGCGGCGCTGGACGCCGACCAGGCGCGCCAGCTGCGCACCGCGCTGAACGCGCCGCCGCTGGGCGACATCCCGCTGTACGGCACGTCGTCGCTCAATCCCGGCCGCACCAATCTGCTGGAAGGCGGCGAGCTCGATGGCGTGCGCCTGCTCGATCTGCCGTGGCAGGTCCAGCGCGACAGCAGCACGGTGATGAGCTACCCGCGCCCGGAACCGCGCGACGAGGTGCGCCTGTCGGCCGACATGGAGCGCCTGTACGCGCTGGGCATCGACGCGTTCCGCGTCGCGCGCGAGATTGCGTTGAAACCGGGCCAGCCGGTCACCCTGGACGGCGTGACGGGCCAGCTGACCATCGAGTTCGGCAACGGTCCGGCCAGATTCCGCCGCGTCGAGCCGACAGCCGTCTACCGCAACGGCGTGCCCGTGCCGCTGCCTGCGCCAGGCACCCAGCCCTAGAACCGTCATGTCCCGCACCGCGCAGCAGGACAAGGGACAACAGGGCGAGGATGCGGCCCTCGTCCACCTGACGCGGCAGGGATTGAAACTGGTCGAGCGCAATTTCCGCTGCGCCGGCGGGGAGCTCGACCTGATCATGCGCGACGGCGACTGCCTTGTCTTCGTCGAAGTCAGGGGGCGGCGCAGCATGCGTTTCGGCGGCGCGGCCGCCAGCATCACGCCGGCCAAGCAGCGCCGCCTCGTGCATGCGGCGCAGACCTTCCTGCTGCGCTATCCGCGCCTGCCGCCATGCCGCTTCGACGTGATCGCCATCGATGCGGGATCGATCGAATGGCTGAAAAACGTGATGTCCTGACAAGTCTTCAGTCCGATGCGCACCGCGCACGGCGCAGTTGTAAGCAGATATGTCCGGCCTTGTCGGGCATGGCGCTACGCCGCACTATATAATCCAACGACTATGACTAATCAACGCATCCTCTCGCACTTCCACGAAAGTGCCGAAACCAAGATTCAGTCCGCAACCGTCCTGGCGCAACCGATTGCGCAGGCGATCGAACTGATGTTCGCAGCCCTTTCCAACGGCAACAAGATTCTCGCCTGCGGCAACGGCGGCTCCGCGGCCGACTGCCAGCACTTCGCTGCCGAGCTGGTAGGCCGTTTCGAACGCGAGCGCTTCCCGCTGCCCGCGCTGGCACTGACCACGGACACGTCGATCCTGACGGCCGTCGCCAACGACTACAGCTACCGCGAAATCTTCAGCAAGCAGGTGCAGGCGTTCGGCCAGGCCGGCGACATCCTGCTGGCCATTTCCACGTCGGGCAACTCGGCCAACGTGATGGCGGCCATCGAAGCGGCGCTGGAACGCGAGATGCGCGTCGTGGCGCTGACGGGCAAGGGCGGCGGCGCCATCGGCAAGATGCTGACGGACGCCGATGTCCACATCTGCGTCCCGGCCGAGCGCACGGCGCGCATCCAGGAAGTCCATTTGACGAGTATTCACTGCATTTGCGACGGCATCGACGTCGCCTTGTTCGGAGGAGATGTGAATGAGTAAATCCGTGGCCCTGCTGCGCCGCCTGCAACGTCCTGTCGCCATTGCCCTGCTGGGCGGCGCGATGCTGAGCAGCCTGTCCGGTTGCGTCGCCCTGGTCGCCGGCGGCGCCGTCGCCGGCACGATGGCCGCGTCGGACCGCCGTACCTTCGGCGCACAGACGGAAGACAAGTCCATCGCCATCAAGGCCGATGTCCGCATCCGCAACGTCGTCGGCGACGCGGGCCATGTCAACGTCAACTCGTTCAACCGCAAGGCGCTGATCACTGGCGAAGTGCGCGACGAGGCGATGAAGGCCGCCGTCGAGCGCGAGGTGAAAGGCATCGAGGGCGTGCAGTCGGTCGTCAACGAACTGGAAATCGCCGGCCCGTCGAGCTACACGTCGCGCTCGAGCGATACGCTGATCACGACCAAGGTCAAGGCCAGTCTGGTGGACGCGAAGGATATCTCGGCGAACTCGTTCAAGGTCGTCACCGAGCGTGGCGCCGTCTACCTGATGGGCCGCGTGACGCAGCGCGAAGCCAACAAGGCCACCGAAATCGCGCGCGGCGTGGACGGTGTGTCGAAAGTGGTGCGCGTGTTCGAGTACATCACGGAAGAAGAGTGGAAGCAGTACCAGCCCAATCCTGCACCGCAGGCCCAGTAAGCCGGTGAGCCGACCATGACGACGACGTCGAAACCCTGGCTGAAACCGGCACTCGCGGCCGCCGTTATCGCTGCCGCCGGTTTCGGTGCCTACTATTCGCTGGGCAGCGCGCCCGCCGCGCCGCCGGTGACGTTTGTCGGCCTGAAGGGCGAACGCATCACGCCGGAGGACCTGCGCGGCAAGGTCGTCATGGTCAATTTCTGGGCCACGTCGTGCACCACCTGCGTGGCCGAAATGCCGGAAATGGTCGACACGTATAACAAATACAAGGGGCAAGGCCTGGAGTTCGTCGCCGTGGCGATGAAGTACGACCCGCCCAGCTACGTCGTCAACTTCACGGAAACGCGCCAGCTGCCCTTCAAAGTCGCGCTGGACGTGACGGGCGAAGCGGCCAAGGCCTACGGCGACGTGACGATGACGCCGACCACCTTCGTCATCGACAAGGACGGCAAGATCCTGAAACGGTATGTCGGCAAGCCGGAGTTCCCGGCGTTGCACAAATTGCTGGAGAAGGCGCTGCAGGGCTAGCGCTCTTTTTCCTCTTCCTTGCGTTGGCGCGCGCGATACCACTCGCGCGCCAACGGCGACAGCGCGGCCATGATGCCCGCCACGATGATTGCCAGCGCCGCGTACAGCATGGCTTACTTCGATGGGTACAACACCATCTGCGTGCAGCGGAACAGCGCGATCGTCTTGCCGTTTGCCTTGTTCGTCACGGTCGCATCCCACACCTGCGTCGTTTTCCCCATGTGCACCGCCTTTGCCGTGACGGCGATGGAACCGTCGCGCGCCGTGCCCAGGTGGTTCGACTTCAGCTCGATCGTCGTGAAGTTGTTGGCGCCTTCGGGCAGGTTCGAATAGCACGCATAGCCACAGGCCGTATCGGCCAGGGTCACGACGGTGCCGGCATGCAGATAGCCGTTCGGTGCGAGATGGTGCCTGGCGATGTCCAGCTCCGCCGACAGCTCGCCTTGACCGGCCGCCGTGATGCGGATGCCCAGATGGTCCGGCAAGGTGCCGTTGGCGAAATTGTTGAAGTAGTCGAGGTTGAATTTGTTGTCGTCCATGGTTCTTGTTCCTTGCTTGGGAATTGCATGATAAACCATGACGGCAGCGCTAGTCGGCCCTGAAATTCTGGCCCAGCGACATCGGTTTGTTCAGCAGGATCGTCTGCGGATTGCGGCAGATGATGACGAGGACGATGATTGTTGCCAGGTACGGCAGCATCGACAGGAACTCGGCCGGCACGGCCAGGCCCAGCCCCTGGCCATGGAACTGCAGCACCGTAACACCGCCGAACAGGTAGGCGCCGACGATGACGCCACGCGGCTTCCACGTGGCGAATACCACCTGCGCCAGCGCGATCCAGCCGCGGCCCGCTGTCATTCCTTCCACCCACATCGGCGTCAGTGCCAGCGACAGGTAGGCGCCGCCCAGTCCCGCCAGCGCGCCGCCGAACAACACGCTGGCATAGCGCAGCTTCACGACCGGCATGCCGATCGCATGGGCACTGGCGGGCGCTTCGCCGATGGCGCGGATCTGCAGTCCCACCCGGCTTTTCGCCAGCACCCAGCCCACCGCCGCGACCAGCAGCAGCGAGCCATACACGACGGCGTCGAAGCGGAACAGCAGCGGGCCGATGAACGGCAGATTCGACAGCACGGGGAACGCCAGGTGCGGCAGCGGCGTCACCGTCTGGCCGACCAGGTCGCGGCCGAGAAAGGCCGACAGGCCGATGCCGAACAGCGTCAGCGCCAGGCCCGTGGCAACCTGGTTGGTCTGCAACGTCAGTACCAGAAAAGCAAACACCAGCGCCAGCGCCATGCCGGCCAGCAGGGCCGCCAGCAGCCCGAGGGTCAGCGAGCCGGCATGCAGCGCGACCGAGAATCCGGCCACGGCGCCCACCAGCATGATGCCTTCGAGCCCCAGGTTCAGCACTCCAGAGCGTTCGGCAACGAGTTCGCCGGTGGAGGCCAGCACCAGCGGTGTCGCGGCGCCGGCGGTACTGGCCAGGAAGGAGATCAGGTAGTCGGCGTTCATGCTGGGGTCTCCGAAAGGGGCGGTACGATCGTGCGCACACGTGGCTTGAAACGGTAATGGATGAACAGGTCGGCCGCGAGCAGGTAAAACAGCAGCAGGCCCTGGAACAGGCCCGTGATCGCCGACGGCAGTTGCAGCTCGATCTGTGCCGATTCGCCGCCGATATACAGCAGCGACATCAGCAACGATGCCAGCAGCACGCCGACAGGATGCAAGCGCCCGACATATGCAACGATGATCGCGGCAAAGCCGTAGCCGGGCGATACCGACGGCTGCAACTGCCCCAGCGGTCCGGCGACTTCGCCGACCCCCGCGATACCGGCCAGCGCGCCGCTGACCAGGAACGCCAGCCAAACGTTACGCGGTGCCGAGAAGCCCGCGTACAGCGCCGCCGCTGGCGCCATGCCGCTCACGCGCATGCGATAGCCGGCAAAGGTGTGACGACAGAAGAACCACGCCGCCAGCACGAACAGCAGCGACAGCGGAAAGGCGGCATTGACCCGCAGCCCTTCCACCAGCAAAGGCAACGTCGCCGCCGCGCCGAACATCTTCGATTGCGGGAAGTTGTAGCCGGCCGGATCGCGCAGCGGCCCATGCACGAGGTAGGACAGCAACAGGTAGGCGATATACACCAGCATCAGGCTGACGAGGATCTCGCTCGTGTTGAAGCGCGTGCGCAGCAGCGCCGGGATAGCTGCCCATGCCATGCCGCCGAGGGCCCCCGTGACGATCATCAGCGGCAGCAGCCAAGGTGCGTCGACGCCGTCGAAATACAGCGCCACGCAACCGGCCGAGATTGCGCCCAACGTCAGCTGGCCATCGGCGCCGATATTGTGCACATCGGCCCGAAAGCCGACCGCCAGTCCGATGCCGCACAGGATCAATGGGGTCGCCTTGAGCAGCAGCTCGCCGACGCCATATGCCGTCGTCGCCGGCTTGATGAAGTAGACGTAAAAGGCATGCAGCGGTTCCTGGCCGAGGAACAGGAACAGCAGGGAGCCGGTCGCCAGCATCGCCAGCGCGGCCAGCAGCGGCGATGCGAGCATCATTGCGCGCGACGGTTCGGGGCGGGCTTCAAGCCGGGACATGGGCAACTCCTTCAAGTTGATCGACCGGAGCGGCGCCGTGGTCGAAATCGCCGCTCATCCAGACGCCGATCCGGTCGATCGTCAGCTCCGCTGCCGGCAGCGCGCGTGACAGCCGGCCCTGCGCCAGCACGGCGATGCGGTCGCACAGCATGAACAGTTCGTCGATTTCCTCCGACACGACGAGAATGGCGACGCCCCGGTTGCGCAGGTCGATGATGGCCTGGCGGATCAGCATCGCGGCGCCGATGTCCACGCCCCACGTGGGCTGCGCCAGCACCATGACCTGGGGCGCCAGGCCGATTTCGCGACCGACGATGAATTTCTGCAGATTGCCGCCCGACAGGCTCGATGCGGCCGCGCGCGGGCCGCCGGCCTTGACCTTGAAGCGCTCGATGACGCGGGCGGCAAATGCCGTCACGGCGGCGCGCCGGATCACGCCACGCCGCAGCATGCCGCTGGCCGGGGTCAGATAGCCCGTCAGCAGCGCGTTGTCGGCCAGCGACAGATCGGGCACGGCGCCGCGCCCCAGCCGCTCTTCCGGCACGAAGCCCAGGCCGCGGCGGCGCCGTTCGGCAGCATCCAGCCGGCCTACGCCTTGTCCCAGCAGGCGGATGCTGTCGGCCACCGCCACCGGGATTTCGCCGGAGATGGCCTTCAATAATTCCTGCTGGCCGTTGCCGGACACGCCGGCCAGGCCCACGATCTCCCCGGCGCGCACGTCCAGCGTCATCTCGCGCAGATGCGTGCCGAAGGGATCGGGACTGGTCACGCTCAACCTGTCGAGCGCGAGACGGACGTCGCCCGGCGCGCGCGGCGTCAACGTACAGGTCGGCATATCGCCGCCGATCATCAGGGCCGCCAGCGCATGCGCAGTCTGCGTGCGCGGTGTGGCCGTGCCGGCGACGCGACCGGCGCGCAGGATCGTCGCCTTGTCGCACAGCGCCTGGATTTCATCGAGCTTGTGGCTGATATACAGGATGCTGACGCCTTCGGCCGCCAGCTGGCGCAGCGACGCGAACAGCTTTTGCACAGCGTCCGGCGTCAGCACCGACGTCGGTTCGTCCATGATCAGCAGGCGCGGCGACTGCAGCAGGCAGCGCACGATCTCGACGCGCTGGCGCTCGCCAACGGACATGCTGTGCACGCGCCGGTCCGGGTCGAGCGGCAAGCCATATTGTTCGGACACGGCGCGGATGCGCGGCGCGAGCGTGGCGGGGGGGACGTGTTCGTCCAGCGCCAGTGCGATGTTCTCTGCCACCGTCAGGGTCTCGAACAGTGCGAAATGCTGGAATACCATGCCGATGCCGAGCCGGCGCGCGGCGGCCGGGGAGGGGATGTGCACCTGGCGGCCTTCCCACATGATCTCGCCGGCGTCCGGCCGGGTCACGCCGTAGATCATCTTCATCAGCGTGCTCTTGCCGGCGCCATTCTCGCCCAGCACCGCGTGGATTTCGCCGGGCATGACCGTCAGGTTCACCTCCGCGTTGGCCACCACGGACGGGTAGACCCTGGAAATACCAAGCAGTTGCAGGCGCGGCTCGGTGCGCGGGACTGCCCGTGGCGAGCCGATGTCGGGATCTAATGTCTGGTCAGTCATGCCGGGGTTCCTTCGCATGGTGGGCATGCAAACGATTCAGCAAGTTGCATGCCACGACCGGAACCGCGTGTCGGGCCATCGGCGGCGCTAGTTGTATACAAAACGCACCAACAGTGTCGACAAAACTCACCAGAATCGCGCAGCGGTGCGCACGATTCCTGCTTGAGTGGTGCCATCGGCCGCGCACAGGCGCGCGGCGTACGGGAGTACATATGAGCAAACAGCCAACTGTCGGCAAGCGGGGTGCCGCCACCGATCTGCGCATTTACAGCGCCGTCGTCAATGCGGTGATGAGTCACCGGCTGCCGCCCGGCACCCGCCTGGGCGAAGCCGAATTCTGCGAGCTGTACCAGGTCAGCCGCACCACGGTGAGGAAGGCCCTGCAACGGCTGGCGCATGACCATATCGTGGCGCTGCGGCCGAACCGGGGCGCCGTGGTGGCGTCGCCGTCGCCGCAGGAGGCGCGCGACATCTTTGCCACCCGGCGCGCGCTGGAGCGCGAGATCGTGCCGCTGGTGATCCGCCATGGTACGCCGGCGTCGCTCGCGCGCATCCGCGCCGCGCTTCAGGCCGAGGAGCAGGCCCGGCATTCGGGCGACCGCGCCGCGTGGATCCGGCTCGGCGGCGAATTCCACCTGCTGCTTGCCGAGCTGGCCGGCAACGCGGTGATGCAGCGCTTCATGGTGGAACTGGTGTCGCGTTCGTCGCTGATCATCGCGCTGTACGAGAACCCGGGCGTGCCCATGTGCGGCAACGACGAACATGAGCGGTTGCTGGCGATGATCGAACAGGGCGACACGGCCCACGCGACGGCGCTGATCGACCATCACCTCATCGAGATCGAGGGGCGGCTCCACCTGGGTGCATCCGACCGCAAGCTGAGCCTTGCCGAGGCGCTGGCGGGTTGCTAGTTGCTCCGATTGGATACAAACGGTGGGCCGATTGTGTGCACGGCGCACCGGGCCGATGCACGGCGGCGCCGCCATAGTCCAGCGTTCGGGACTGGAACGTGCCGGCAAGCATGGTCCGGTAATTGCTAAAGGTTGAGTCGGGGTTGCAGGCAAGTACCGTTTGGATTGCATGCGATCACACCGAGCCCACCATCGACAAGAACAAGGACATCGCATGAAGACCCTGACGTTCACCCGTACCGCAGGCCTGCTGGTGCTTGCCGCCAGCTGGAACGCGCATGCCGCCGACTGGAGCGATACTTCGCTGAGCTACCGCTACGGCAGCAAATTCGCCGAGCCTTATAACAGCAGCGACATCGTCAAGCACGTTCTCAATTTCAGCCATGTCAGCGGCTACAAGTACGGCAAGAATTTCTTCAGCGTGGACTACCTGATTTCGGACAAACACGACCCGTCGGCCGCAGGGGCGACCACGGGCGCGCACGAGGCCTACGCCGTCTATCGCCACACGATCGACCTGGGCAAGATCAGCGGGGCCAACCTGGCATTCGGTCCCGTGCGCGGCGTGGGCGTGACAGCCGGCTTCGACATCAACAGCAAGACCGATGCCGGCTACAACTCAAAGAAGCGCATGCTGGTGCTGGGCCCTACGCTGATGTTCGACGTGCCCGGTTTCCTGGATGTCAGCCTGCTGGCACTGCACGAATCGAACGCGCCTTATAACGGCTTCACGCAGACGGCCACCGCGCGCTATCGCTACGACACCCACGCGATGCTGACGGCCGCCTGGGGCATTCCCTTCACGCTGGGCGTGCCGCTATCGTTCGACGGCTACGCCAACTACATCGGCACCAAGGGCCGCAACGAATTCGGCGGCCCCACGGCCGTCGAGATCAACGTCGACATGCAGGTGATGTACGACCTGAGCGCCGCCGTGGGCGCGGCAAAAAACACGTTCAGGGCCGGTATCGAATACCAGTACTGGAAAAACAAGTTCGGCAATCCGGCACGCACCGTGCCAGGCGCCACCGCGCGCACGCCGATGGTGCGCGCCGAATACCATTTCTGATCAACCGTGAAAAGGACCACCATGAAACGCCGCACACTGCTTACTGTCGCCGCATCGCTGGCCGCCGTCCTGGGCGCCGCCGTTCCAGTGCACGCTGCAGACCCGCTGAAGGTCGCCTTTGTCTACATCGGGCCGGTGGGGGACGCGGGCTGGACCTATGCCCACGAGCAGGGCCGCCTGGCCATGGAAAAGGCCCTGGCTGGCAAGGTCAAATCGACGTACGTCGAAAACGTGCCGGAAGGCGCTGACTCGGAACGCGTCATCCGCAAGCTGGCGGCCGACGGCAACAAGCTGATTTTCACGACGTCGTTCGGCTATATGAACGCGACCGAGAAAGTGGCGAAAGCCTTTCCGAACGTCGTGTTCCAGCATGCGACCGGTTTCAAGTCGGGCAAGAACATGGGCGTCTACGAGAGCCGCATGTATGAAGGCGCCTATCTGCTCGGTGTCGTCGCGGGCAAGATGACGAAGTCGAATACGCTGGGCATGGTGGCATCATTCCCGGTCCCGGAAGTCATTCGCAACATCAACGCATTTACGCTCGGCGCGCAAAGCGTCAACCCGGCCATCCGGATGAAGGTCCTGTGGGTCAACAGCTGGTACGATCCGGCCAAGGAACGCCAGGCGGCCGAGACGCTGATCGCGCAGGGGGCCGACGTGCTGACCCAGAACACCGACTCGCCGGCCACGCTGCAGGCGGCGCAGGAGAAGGGTAAATACGCGTTCGGCTGGGATTCGGACATGCAGCGCTTCGCACCCAAGGCACACCTGACGGCCAGCACCAACCATTGGGGCGACTTCTATACGAAGACGGCGCAGGCGGTGATGGCGGGCACCTGGAAAACGGGTGAGACACGGGGCGGCCTGCAGGAAGGCATGGTCAGGATGTCGCCATTGAATCCGGTCGTGCCGGCCGACGCGGCCAGGCTCTTCGAGGAAAAGAAGGCGGCGCTGGCAAGCGGCAAGATGCGACCGTTCCAGGGGCCGCTGAAGGATCAGTCGGGGGCAATCAAGGTGCCGGCCGGTGCCGAGCTGCCGCTGAAAGACCTGTTGTCGATGAACTGGTATGTCCAGGGCGTGGAAGGGAAGATGCCAAAATGAGCCCTGGCGCCATGGAACAGCCGACAGCGCAGGACGAGCGCTTCGTCACGGCGGTGATCGCGCTGGCGCAGCGTTCGCGCGACAGCGGCCACCATCCGTTTGCCGCGCTGGTCGTCGCGGCTGACGGCACCGTCGTCGCGGAAGCGATGAACGCGTCCAGCCAGGACCGCACCGCCCATGCGGAGATGAATGCGCTGCGCCTCGCGTCGGCGCAATACGGACCGGAACAGCTCTCCGGTGCCACGTTATACAGCAGTGCCGAGCCATGCGCGATGTGCGCGGGTGCGACGTACTGGAGTGGCGTGGGCCGGGTCGTGTATGCATTGTCGGAAGCGGGTCTGCTGGCGCTGACGGGCAGCGACCCGGAAAACCCGACGCTGGCGCTGCCGTGCCGGCAGGTTTTCGCCAGCGGCCAGCGGCCGACGCAGGTCATCGGCCCATGGCGCGAGGCTGAAGCGGCCGCGGTGCACCAGGGCTTCTGGCGCAAGGGGTAGGGCTTGGGGCCCAGCGCGTCCGCGTCAGGCCCAGACAATCGGCGCCTGCCCGGTCTCCACCAGATACGCATTCGCCTGCGAAAACGGCCTGCTGCCAAAAAATCCCCGGTGCGCCGACAGGGGCGACGGGTGCGGCGATGTGATGACGTGGTGCTTGTTTGTGTCGATCAGTGCCTTCTTGGCGATCGCATAGCTGCCCCACAGGATGAAGACCAGATGCTCGCGCTCGCGCGACAGCGTAGCGATCGCATTGTCCGTAAATGTCTCCCAGCCTTTGCGGGCGTGGGAGCCGGCGCTGCCTGCGCGCACCGTCAGCACGCTGTTGAGCAGAAAAACGCCCTGCTCGGCCCAGTCGGACAAGTCCGTGCGCGTGCGGCGCACGCCGATATCGCTTTCCAGTTCCTTGAACATATTGCGCAGGCTCGGTTGCGGCGCGTTGCCGTCCGGGACCGAAAAGCAGAAGCCCATCGCGGCACCGGGCGTGTGGTATGGATCCTGGCCAAGGATGACGACTTTGACCTTGTCGAACGGCGTCAGGTCGAAGGCGCGAAAGATGTCCTTGCCGGGCGGGCAGCAGTGGCCGGCGGCGTATTCGTTGCGGACGAAGTCGGTCAGTTCACTCCAGTAGGACTGGTCGAACTGGGCTTGCAGTTGCTGTTTCCAGCTGGGTTCGAGGCGAACGTTCATGCGCGATGGTCTTCCAGAATGAAAAAGGCGGCCCGGAGGGGCCGCCGTCTGCCCAGGCAGCACTGATTGGGTTCGTGTCTCGACCGGTGCCTGGCACCGCGGTGGACACGCGCCCGGCTGTCTGTGTCGGACGCGCGATTATATCTGGCGCCGAATCGATTACGCGGCGCTGGTGGTAAATTCGCAGTCCGTCCCCTGGAATACCAGCGCCAGGTAGTGTTTCAGGTCGGGCGTTACGCCCTGCGCGTCATAGGTGATGGAGACGCCGGTCAGGCCGTCCGCGTACCCGTTGTCTTCCGCCAGCTCAAGCGTGAACGTGTTCTTGTCGAGCGTGGCGCGGCGGATGCCGCCATAGCCCGAGCACTCCTGTCCGTTAATCTCGAGGAAATACGTGTCCGGCTCGTCGTCACTCTGTATAGAGCGTTGCAGGATGATGTATTCCTGCGGTTGCGTGCGGCTGTCGGCAAAGCCGACGAGATAGCTTTCGTCCGCTTCCTGCGCGGCAACCGATGCCGCGTGCATGGTGAAACTGGTCATATCGAATCCTTGTTGTGGGAGCGGACGAGCGCCCTGCGGATGTGAAAACGGCGGTCTCCGGCCACCGTCTCCATGTGCGCTCACCGACAGCTTGCGGCCGAATAAGACTTGCCCTGACTTACACCAACAGACGCCACGAAAGCTGGGGTGATTCGTATTTGTTCCGCCTGAGTCGGTTGCTGAATCCTTCAGCGACCAACCACAGACGGCTTGAGAAGCGTGTCCTGATTGAAAGTACGCCTCGAATTCACTTTATCGCATCGTATATGTTTGTTGCACGGTATCGACAGCGTGATTTGCGGCGGCGTCCCAGTACGTAAAATTGTAGCGAACCACGTCGCCAGCCTTCAGTCCGCTTGCCTCAAATGTGCTGACCCCATTTTGAAGGCGCATGCGGACGTTCATCGGATCACCGTCATTGACGGTATAGTGCAGGTCGGTCCATTCGCCCACGGTCGAGGTGAATTGGATCGTGGTCGGAGCGACCTGTGTAACATACTGCGGGCCGGACTGCGCAGCCGTGCCGGAGTCCCACACGATGTCGTCGATCGCAAACTGGAAGGCTGTTGTCGGAATATTGTTGCCGTCACTTGAGAACATGAACATATCGACGACCGACTGCAACGCAACCAAGGGACCCGCCAGTGTAGACACCGGTATCGTTGCCGTCGCCCAGTCGCCATTTCGCACCAGCCCAAACGTGGTCGTGTTAGCCGGGAAGTTCAGCCAGTTCACGTTGGTGTAAGTATCGGCCAGACCGATGTTGAATGAAACATTCGCAGGGATCTTGATACGGAATTTAACAGTGCCGTTACGGAAATTAGTCATGTCACGGACCGAGCGTGATTGGATCGACGCGCCAAACCAATCGCCTGGCTTGTTATAGCTCCAAGCGAGGACGTTATTGCCCTCGTATGGGCCCAGGGAGCCACCACCTATCGAGTTGTTGTTCCATACCCAGATGTCAGACGTGGTGCCGGCTTCCAGCTTGGCATTAACGGCGGAGTTATCCGTGTAGACACCGAACTTGCCCAATTCGGGCACAGTCTGATTGCCTAGCTTGACTTCGCCTTGGCCATCCAGTTCGTAAACCCGCACATAGTCAACATACATCGTGCTCGGCAAGGGCGCGGTGACATCGCTCGGCGTGGCCGCGTCGGTGAAATTACCGCCGACGGCCATATTCAGCAGCAGGTAGAACGGCGCCTTTAAAGCGTCGGAGTTGACTGGCAGGGGCTTATCGTACATGTCGTGTTCGACACCATTGTCCTCGACCGTAAAACGCATCTCGGTATCTGTCCAATATAGGCGGTACTTCACAAAGCGATTTACCAACGGGGTGGCCGGGACATACCAGTTCTTGGTCTTCCAAGCTGTCGAGGCGGCGCACGTTTCGTTACCTGGCACACAAGCGGCCTGGTTCCAGGTGATGACGTTGGCGCCAACAAAATGGTTCGCCGACGATGCACCGGACTGTGACCATTCGGAGGCTTTATGCCCCATTTCCATGATGTCGATTTCGCCTTTGCGTGGCCATGCCTGTGGACTGGTTCCAAGCATCCAGGCAGCGGGCCACAGGCCGGTAGTGAGGTCAGGTGTACTCATGCGAATTTCCACCATGCCGTACTTCACCTGGACCTTGTTGTACGAATCGATTTTACCGGACGTGAACTCGTTACTGCCTTGGCGTTCTCGACGGGCCTGAATTGCCAGTGCACGCGTACCGCTTTCGAATGGCACATTGGTAATGGTCAGATTCCTCGGGCTGTAGTATTCCAGCTCAGCATTTCCGTAGCCACATAAGCCGATTTGGCACCCATTGCCGTCATAGGGCGTCCAGATTCTTGTGTCCAGCACTGTGCCATTAAATTCGTCAGACCAGATCAATGCTCCAATCCTTGGGTTGGTGACGCTTGCACTCGCTTGTACGGCACAGGCCAACAGCAGGCCTGGCAACAACGTTTTGAATGCTCTACTCGACTCGTTAATACGATACTTGCTCATCTTGTCTCCTCGGTTGGAAGTGCTTCGGTAGCGACCGAGAGACAATGCCAGTTATCAGCACCGCGTCGGTCTTATGGTTAATTCACGAAAAATTGGCCGGTGAGCCCGTCTGTGCAGAATAGGTCTTATGAAAATAGCGTGGCCTGGGACAACCCCAACTACCCCAAACGGGTAGCGGCACTGATCTGCTCAGTGCAGGCACCAGACGGTTATGGAAGCGCCGCTGTGGAAACGATTCCATACGCAAGAATAGATAGATATGTATGGGTTTGTCAAACCAATTTTTTTAAACGATAGCCTGAAACCCACTACTGTCTTGGTTTACGGCATCGAAACTTGTATGGATGCGCCTCCAGCTGCACATCAGTTGTAGGAGTGCGCGCTTGAGTACGAAAGTGATTGAATGCTCGTTATCGAAAAAGCCAACCATTACGAATATCTACTTGGCAATCACTTTAACTTGACGGAATTTTGTATTATTCCGAGGCAAGTTGCCCGGTTTCTACTTTTATATGAACACGTTTTGCAGGTACACACTAGGGGAAGCGAACCACCTCTCCTCCAATGCTGGGCCCACTCTGGCGCGACGTCGGGTGATCGCTGGCGATGCTGATTGCATCCTCAAGCACTAGAGCGGTTAATAATGTTTTTTAGCGTTGGCGGTCCCTGCTACGAGCTTGGGTGACGGGACCTGCTCAACAGGCCCTTGCCTGGCCGGCTCGTTCACGGCCGCGGCACGCAAGATCTTGGCGTATCAAGGTCGGCTTGCTGAGATGAGAGGGGCGCCGAGGTCCCGCAACCCGGTAAGAAAGCGCTTTGAACGGGAACGGATGCGAACAGGATTTCAGACTGAGGACGACAAACCAGACTGAGGACGACAAAAGTCGACTCTTCTGGTCTCCACACTTTAAGCTCGGTTTTTTGCTAGTGATGTAGAGGTTGCCTGGAGAAGTTCGGACGGCTTGTCGAGAGAACCTGGCTCGACGCGCGATATGTAGAGAAGAACGGAAGTGGTACGACGGATCGATCGGTTCGGGAAGGCCAGTTCACCGAACCGATCGTTGTGCCAAAAATGTCCGTCTTGGGGCAGGGCCCGAATTGAAGGTAAGTGATTATCTTCTTTGGGCTGTTCTAATTGAGAATGGTCTCACAGCTTTTGAATTTGCCTCACTAACTTCTGATTGTCTCATTAACTACTAACTGTTCACCGCTTCCAGCAGATTATGCGCCTGCACATCGGCATGGTACGAGCTGCGCACCATCGCGCCCACGGCGGCGTGGCCAAAGCCCATCTTGTACGCTTCTTCCTCGAACATCTTGAAGACGTCCGGATGCACGTAGCGGCGCACCGGCAGGTGGCTGTTCGACGGGGCCAGGTACTGGCCGATCGTCAGCATGTCGATGTCGTGCTCGCGCATGTCGCGCATGACCTGCAGGATCTCTTCGTCCGTCTCGCCCAGGCCGACCATCAGGCCCGACTTCGTCTTGACGTTCGGGTACATCGCCTTGAAGTCCTTCAGGAGTTTCAGCGAATGCAGGTAGTCGGCGCCGGGGCGCGCTTCCTTGTACAGGCGCGGCACCGTTTCCAGGTTGTGGTTCATCACGTCCGGCAGGCCGTCCGCGAAGATGTTCAGCGCCTTCTCCAGGCGGCCGCGGAAGTCGGGAACCAGCACCTCGATCTGCGTCTTCGGCGACAGCTCTTTCGTCTTGGTGATGCACTCGACGAAGTGGCCGGCGCCGCCGTCACGCAGGTCGTCCCGGTCGACGGAGGTGATGACGACATACGACAGGCGCAGCTTGGCGATCGTGTTGGCGAGGTTCTGCGGCTCGTTCACGTCCAGCGGATCCGGGCGGCCGTGGCCCACGTCGCAGAACGGGCAGCGGCGCGTGCACTTGTCGCCCATGATCATGAACGTGGCCGTGCCCTTGCCGAAGCATTCGCCGATGTTCGGGCACGACGCTTCCTCGCAGACGGTGACGAGCTTATTCTCGCGCAGGATGTCCTTGATTTCGTAGAAGCGGCTCGACGCTGACGCGGCCTTGACGCGGATCCACTCCGGCTTCTTCAGGCGCTCCACCTGCTCGATCGGCACGATCTTGATCGGAATGCGCGAGGTCTTGCTGGCGCCTTTTTGCTTCTCGCTCGGGTTGTAAGCGGGGGCGTTGCTGGAAGTGGTCTCGGTAGTCATGACAGATGCCCTTGCAGGCTTTTCAAGTAAATCGGTTGGAGTCTCAGACAACTGCGGCGACAGCATCGGCGCCCACGTCGAGCAGGGCGGCCAGTTCGTTCGCCAGCGCCAGCTGCACGTCCGCCAGTGGGGCGTTTACGCCCATCGCGCGCATGTCGACGGTTTCCAGGCCGGCATAGCCACAGGGATTAATCCACGTGAACGGCGCCAGGTCCATCGCCACATTGAGCGATACGCCGTGGTAGGTGCAGCCGTTGCCGCGCACTTTCAGGCCCAGCGCGGCGATCTTGGCACCGCGTTTCGGGCCCTCGGCGATATAGATGCCAGGCGCGCCTTCGACCCGTTCGCCCGCCAGATTATACGCCGCCAGCACATTGATGATTGCCTGCTCGATTTTTTGGACGAACTGGCGCGCATACAGCTTGCCGCCCGGTTTGTTGCGGCGCAGGTCCATCAGCAGGTAGATCACCACCTGGCCGGGGCCGTGATACGTGACCTCGCCGCCACGGTCCGTCTGCACGACAGGAATCGACGCCGCGCCGGCCAGCAGGTGGCCGCGGTCCGCGCCCAGGCCCAGCGTGAACACGGGCGGGTGCTCGACGATCCACAGTTCGTCGGGCGTGTCCGCCGTGCGCGCGTCCGTAAAGGCGCGCATCGCGGCGAAGGTCGGTTCGTAGTCGGCTTGACCGAGGTGGCGAATGACCGCCGGTTCGGGTCGGAGTGAAGACATGGGCAGCGTGCGTTGGTCAGAGCCGTGCCATTATACGCGCGGCGCCCCGGCCTTGCTCAAGGAGCAGGCAGTAACGGCGGGTCGCTTACAGGACGATCTTGACCATCGGGTGGCCGGACAGCTCGGAGTACAGCGCGTCCAGCTGTTCGCGGCTGGTGGCGCGCACCGTGACCGTCAGGCCCGTGTAGTTGCCGCCCGACGAAGGCCGTGCCTCCACCTTGCCATGATGGAAAGTAGGGTCGTGCTTGACGATGACGTCGACGATCGTCGCGGTAAAGGCTTCGTGTGTAGGGCCCATCACCTTGATCGGGAAGTCGCTCGGGTATTCGATGAGGGACTCTTTCGGAGGGTTCGCAGCCATGATGGTTCCAATCTTGATGAGCAAATGAGCAAAAGGCGGCTTATCGCCACCCGGTATTGTAGCCAAGATGGGGACGGGACAAAAAAAAGCCAGCCCGAAGGCTGGCTGAAAACTATTCGTGATAACGGAATAGTCGGGACGATGGTACCGTCTCGAGAACCCCTGGGCTGCGGACCGTGCGCCAGTCCTGTCGTACCCGTATTCCCGTACCTTGAACTGTAGGGCGGGTAAGGGCCGGTCGCTACCGCTTTCTGACAGGCTGCGTGAAAGCGGGCACGAGCGGCATATATCGCAGCTTGAATGGGCGGCTCAGCGCTCGCGCACAATGTCCATGCGCGGCTGGCGGGGCACGCGGGGCGCCTGGTTCTGCGGCGGCGCCGCCGGCGGCTGCGCCATGGGCGACGGCGCGGGCGGTGGTGGCGCGATTGGTGGCGGCGCAGGAGGCCTTGGCGCGACGGGCATCGGCGCAGGCGGCGGCGCCGGCGTAAAGACGGGACGCGTCGCGGGCGCCGTCGCGATCGGTGGCGGACGCGGGGTATCCAGTCGCCGATGTTCGAGTGCCTCACGCCGGCGCGACGACTGCTCCTCCAGCAAACGGCGTCGCATCTCGGCCTGTTGCTCCACCGATGCCGCGTGCGGCACGTTCAGCTGGCCCGGCAGGGAAACGCGCGGCGGTGGAGACGGCATGGTCGAACTGACAAACCCCTGGGCGCGATCGTCGATACCGTCGCCATTGCGGTCGGCGCGGCGATCCGGCAGCCCTTGCGCATGGTCCGCAATGCCATCGTGGTTGCGGTCACGCTGCAGCCGGTCGGCGATGCCGTCGCCGTTGCGGTCGCGTTGCAGGCCATCGGCGATGCCGTCGCCATTGCGGTCGCGCTGGACGCGGTCCGGCACGCCATCCAGGTTGCGGTCGCGCGGCTGGCGGTCGACAAACCCGTCGCGGTTACGTTCCGGCAGGCGGTCTGTCGTGATCACGCGGTCCGTGCCGGTGCGCGGACGCGGCTGCATGCCGTCGGCGATGCCGTCGCGGTTGCGGTCCGGCGTTTGCAGACGGTCGGCGATGCCGTCGCGGTTGCGGTCTGGCGTTTGCAGACGATCGGCGATGCCGTCGTGGTTACGGTCGCGCTGCAGCCGGTCGGCGATACCGTCGGCGTTACGGTCGCCCGGGCGCGCGCTGATGCCGGCAGGCGTCACGGGAACGCCTGGCGGCAGCGTGCGGATATTGTTCGGGAAGACGGTGGCGCGGGGCACGTCGTTCAGCGCCACCGTGCGGCGCCCTTCGAAGCGCTCGCGCGGGATGACCGTCAGGCCGTCGCGGCGGCCATCCGGCGTGGGGCGCAATCGCTTGTCGGGACCATAGCGCCAGCCCAGCCGGTGTTCGTGGTCCGGCGAGACGCGGTAGTGCGGCACGAAGCGGTCGCGCGGCGACAGCGGATACCAGCCCATCCCCGGCCCGCGGTGGCGGTTGTTGAAATTGACGGCCCAGCCGGCGCCGCCCACCCAGCCCACCAGTGCCGGCGCCCACACGGGACGTACCGTATGCCGGCCCGGCGCCCAGCACCAGCGCCGGTTGACCAACACCCAGCGGCCATAGTGGCTTGGCGCATAGCCCCAGGGCGCGTTGTCGACCCAGGTCCAGCCCCACGGCGACAGCCACGTCCAGCGGCCATCGCGGTACGGCGCCCAATCGGCCGGCACGCTGCGCGGCGCCCACAGCGGACCATAGTCGTTGCTGACGGTCCAGCTGCCGTGGCGGTCCAGCTCTTCGTAGCCCGTCACGTCGGCCGGGACGTAGCGGCTGGCGACAGCGGCTTCCTCGCGGCGCTCGCGGTTCTGCACCCACGCATCGAAACCGTCGCTCCGGACAACGGACGTGGCGATATCGTCGTCGCGCACCTCGGCGCGCTTGCCGGCGCGCAGCGTCAGCGACGTGCCCGCACCCTCGACCTGGGCCGTGCCCTGAAGCGCCGAGACAAGCGTCGTGTCCGGCGTGCGCTCCGCTTCGACCCTGACAAGGCCCGGCTCCGTCAGCAGCACACGCACCTGCGGCGTATTGAGCTCAAAGCCGCCCAGCATTTCGGCACTACGCAAGCGTATACTGGCCGTGCCGTAATGCAGGCGCAGGCGCATGACGTCGTCGTCCAGCTGTTCGAATTCCAGGTCGCTGTCGCCGTCCAGGCGGATGGCGGCCGAGCCGACGCGCACTTCGGCACGGGCGCCCGCGGCCGTCGTCACGTGGTGGTCGGTACTGACGGGCCAGTTCAGCAGCGAGCCCGATTCGGTACCGTCCGGCGTGCGCACGGTGACACTGCCTTCGGCAACGGCGATGCGTCCGACGCGGGCAGGGGGATCGGCCAGCGCCAGTGACGAAACGGCCACGAGTGCGGCCAGCAGCATGAAATGCAGGATCTTGCGGGGCATGATGTCTCCGGAGCGTTATCTGGTATTAACGTCCAACGCGGCCGGGCGTCTACCGCCGTTACAATTCTTTCAGGCCAGTGTAACGATTACGCGTGGCCGCGCTTGACGAAAAACAGCGCCGTACCGACCGCCATCAGCAGCCCGCCAAACACGCGGTTCTGCGTGCGCATGGCGCGAGCGTCGCGGAAATAGCCCTGCATCGTCGACGCCAGCAGCGCGTAGCCATGCATGACGGTCATGTCGATCGCTACCATCGTTACCGCCAGGATCAGCAGTTGAGGCAGCACGGGCTGGCTTTGCGTAATGAACTGCGGCAGCACGGCGACCATGAAGATGATGCCCTTGGGATTGGTGGCGTTGGTCAGAAAGCCCGTCAGCACGCGGCGGCGTGTGGACGGCAAGACCGCCTGCCGCGTGACGTCCAGCCCGGCATCGTCCTGTACTTTGGCACGCCACTGCGACAGCCCGAGCCAGATCAGGTACAGCGCCCCGACCGTCTTGACGACATTGAACGCCAGTTCCGAAGCCAGCAGCAGCGAACCCACGCCGGCGCCCGCGATAAACAGCACCAGCAGCAGGCCCAGCTGGAGTCCCATCACGGTCGCGCTGGCCTTGCGCACGCCATACGACAAGCCGTGCGACATCGACAATACGGCGCCCGAGCCGGGAGAGACGGCAATAATGATGGCGGAGATGGCAAAACCGAGCCAGGTGGCAAAACTCATGGATAAATCCCGTGCGAAAACAACAGTTGTAGCGAGAACAAGGAGCGACATGCGTGCGGTTCCGGCGCTCCAGGCTGCGCCGGTAAGGTAAGATTCCCGCTTCAACCACTTCCCTAGAGAGAGCCTCAATGGCCGGAACCAGTCTGCTTGCCCTGATCGACGATATTGCCACCATTCTCGACGACGTAGCCGCCATGAGCAAGGTGGCCGCGAAAAAAACCGCCGGCGTGCTGGGGGACGATCTGGCGCTGAATGCCCAGCAGGTCTCCGGCGTCAAGGCGGACCGCGAATTGCCCGTCGTCTGGGCCGTCGCCATCGGCTCCATGAAAAACAAGGCGATCCTTGTTCCCGCCGCACTGGCCATCAGTGCCTTCGCGCCATGGGCCGTGACGCCGCTCTTGATGATCGGTGGCGCTTACCTGTGCTTCGAGGGTTTTGAAAAGCTGGCACACAAATTCCTGCACAGCAAGGAAGAAGACGCGCAGCACCATGCCGAGCTCGTGGCCGCCGTTGCCAATCCGGAAGTCGACCTGTGCGCGCTGGAAAAGGAAAAGATCAAGGGCGCCATCCGCACCGACTTTATCCTGTCCGCCGAAATCATCGTCATCGCGCTGGGCACGGTATCGCAGGCCCCGTTCAGCCAGCAGGTCGCCGTGCTGGTCAGCATCGCCGCCGTGATGACGGTCGGCGTGTACGGCATCGTTGCCGGCATCGTCAAGATGGATGATGCCGGTTTGTATCTGAGCCAGCGCGCCGGCGGCGGCATGGGCCTGGTGCGCGGCTTTGGCCGCTTCCTGCTGGCCGCCGCGCCGCAATTGATGAAACTGCTGTCCGTGCTGGGTACGGTTGCCATGTTCATGGTCGGTGGCGGCATTCTCACGCACGGCATGCCTTTCCTGCACGACGTTATCCACCACGCCGCCGAGTCCGCGCAGACGATGGGCGGCGCCGGCCCCGTGCTGGCATGGCTGACACCGCACGTGGCCGACATCGTCGTGGGTGTGCTGACGGGCGCGGTGGTGCTGGCCGTTGTTGCCGCCGCTGGTAAGTTGTTGCGCAAATTCAAGACCAAGGCTTAACGTTTTGCTATGATGCGGGCGCGGCGGCTTGCCGTGCCCCTTCTGGAGACCCCATGCAAAACGTACAACGTCCTACCGCCGCCTTTGTCGGCGCCGCCTGGCTGGCCATGCTGATCGGCGCCGTTGCCTACCTTGTCGGGCTGTGGAACGCCACCATGCCACTGAACGAAAAAGGCTACTACCTGACCGTGCTGTTGTACGGCCTGTTCGGCGCGATCTCCCTGCAAAAATCCGTGCGCGACCGCATTGAAGGCACGCCGGTCACGTCGATGTACTTCGGACTGTGCTGGATCGCCACGCTGTCCGCCTTGGCCTTGCTGGGCGTGGGGCTGTTCAATGCGACGCTGGCGCTGAGTGAAAAAGGCTTTTATGCCATGTCGTACACGCTGAGCCTGTTCGCTGCCGTCGCCGTCCAGAAGAACGTGCGCGATGTTGCCGCCGCTGGCCGCGACAAATCGACAAGCGTCGCCGAAGCGCTGTAATCGCTCGGGCCGCCGCCTCGCGACGGCCGCAAAATCCCTTCCGACATCGCGGCCATGCAGCGCCGCGATGCTTCTTCCCCGCATCGCCCCCCTCGCTCCCTCCCATCCTTGGAATTTTGATCTAAATCAAGGATTTTGCCTGTTGCCCTCCCTAAACTGGTTTCCGTGGCGCATTGCCACCCAGAAATCATCAGGACAGAGCGCCTTTGAAGGCGCCGCCCAAACAACAGGCTTAGGAGTTAACCGAATGCGCAAGAATCTGCCCGTCACCGACCGGGAGGTGACGCTGGACCCGGACGGGGCGATTGTCTCGAAAACGGACCTGGACGGTAATATCGTGTACGTCAATCCGTACTTCCTTCAGATCAGCGGTTTCACGGAAGAGGAACTGATCGGCGCGCCGCAGAACATCGTGCGCCATCCCGACATGCCGCCGCAGGCGTTTGCCGACCTGTGGCGGTCGATCCGCGCAGGCACCCCGTGGACCGGTCTTGTCAAGAACCGCTGCAAGAATGGCGACCATTACTGGGTCAAGGCCAACGTCACGCCGATCAAGGAAGCCGGCCGCACGGTCGGCTACATGTCGGTGCGCACCCGCGCCGACCGCGACCAGGTCAAAGCCGCCGTCGCCGCCTACCGCGCGCTCGCCGAAGGCCGCAACGACATCGAGATCCGCAACGGCCAGATCATCCGCCGCGGCCTGCCGCATC
The DNA here is from genome assembly GCF_004421005.1 of Pseudoduganella plicata. Classification (NCBI taxonomy): domain Bacteria; kingdom Pseudomonadati; phylum Pseudomonadota; class Betaproteobacteria; order Burkholderiales; family Oxalobacteraceae; genus Pseudoduganella; species Pseudoduganella plicata. The sequence goes on along the minus strand of NZ_CP038026.1, from coordinate 3,746,120 downwards.
TGCTGGCGCGCCTGTCGCACGTGTCGCTGGCGATGCGCATCTGGCTTTCTACCAGCATCGTCAATACGCTGCTGCTGGGTGTCTGCATCGCCAGCCTGTTCGCCGAAAGTACCACGGGCGCCGTCCGCTACGGGATCTTCGGCGCCACCTTTATTGGCCTTCTGATCAACGTCTTCCTGTGGTACACGCTGCGGGTCGGCATGCTGCACCCGCTTGCGCGCGCCGTCGATGGCGCCCGCCGCATCGCTGCGGGCGACCTGTCCGGCAGCTTCGCCACCGACAGTACGGACGAAGCAGGCCAGTTGCTGCGCGCACTGGAACAGATGAACAACAACCTGATCGCCACCATCCGCGACGTGCGCCTCAACGTCGAAACGATGGCCGTCGCTACGCGTCAGATCGCCGCCGGCAATGCCGACCTGTCCGGCCGCACGGAAGCGCAGGCGGCCAGCCTGGAAGAGACGGCATCGTCGGTCGACGAGTTCTCGTCCACTGTCAAGGCAAACGCAGACAACTCGCTGCAGGCGAATTCTCTGGCAGTGGCGGCGTCGGACGTGGCGGTGCAGGGGGGCGCCATCGTCTCCGAGGTGATCGCCACGATGATTGAAATCAACAGCTCGTCGAAGCGGATCGTCGACATCATCGGGCTGATCGAAGGCATCGCCTTCCAGACCAACATCCTGGCGCTGAACGCGGCCGTCGAGGCGGCGCGCGCCGGCGAGCAGGGCCGCGGCTTTGCCGTGGTGGCGGGCGAGGTGCGCAACCTGGCACAGCGTTCCTCGGCCGCCGCCAAGGACATCAAGCACCTGATCGACGCGTCGGTGGCGAAAGTGGGCGCCGGCATGGAGCGGGCCCACCGTGCCGGCGCGACGATGGAGCAGGTGGTCACATCGGTCAAGCAGGTGACCAGCATCATGCAGGAGATCTCGATCGCCTCGCGCGAGCAGAGCGTTGGTGTCGACCAAGTCAACAAGGCGATTGCCCACATGGACCAGGTGACGCAGCAGAACGCGGCCCTGGTCGAGGAAGCCGCTGCGGCGGCCGGCAGCCTGGCCGAGGAAGCAAACGGCCTGACGCAGGCGGTCAGCCTGTTCAATTTCGGCAAACACCAACCGCGCGCCGCCGCGCCGGCGCGCCATCTTTCGGCCCGGGATATCAAACGGCTGGCTGCCTGACCAATAATGAAGAGCGATCATGAACGCCCCTGACCACAAATTTTCCCCCGCTGCGGTGCAGTTCGACGCCAACGTCATCGCGAAGCTGACCACGTCCGGCCCGCGCTACACGTCCTATCCGACGGCCGACCGCTTCACGCCGGGCTTCGGCTACGGCAGCTTCCTGGAAGCGCAGGCGGGGCTGAAAATGCGCGGCGGGCGGCGGCCCCTGTCGGCTTACGTGCACGTGCCGTTCTGCGACACCGTCTGCTACTACTGCGCCTGCAACAAGATCGGCACCAGGGATCGCAGCAAGGCCATCACATACCTGGCCTACCTGAAGCAGGAGATCGACATGCAGGGCAAGCTGTTCGCCGGTATCAACCGGCTCGAGCAGCTGCACCTCGGCGGCGGCACGCCCACCTATTTCGGCGACCGCCAGATGGAGGAGCTGATGGCGCACCTGCGCCGCAACTTCGTGTTCGCGCCGGACTCGGAAGGCGAGTATTCCATCGAGATCGATCCGCGCACGGTGGATGCGGCGCGTGTGCGGTCGCTGCGCACGCAGGGCTTCAACCGCCTCAGTCTCGGCGTGCAGGATTTCGATCCCGACGTGCAGAAGGCCGTCAACCGCATCCAGCCGGCCGAGGACACCATCGCCATCATGAACGCAGCCCGTGACGCGGGCTTCCGCTCCATCAGCATCGACCTGATTTACGGCCTGCCGAAACAGACGATGGCGACGGTGGAGCAGACGCTGTCGAAAGTGATCGTCGCCAATCCCGACCGCATCGCGCTGTACAACTACGCGCACATGCCGCACCTGTTCAAGCCGCAGCGGCGCATCCTTGACGCCGACTTGCCGACGCCGGAGGTGAAGCTTGAAATGCTGGCACTGTGCATCAGCCGGCTGACGGCCGCCGGCTACGTCTATATCGGCATGGACCATTTCGCCAAGCCGGAAGACGACCTGGCCGTGGCGCAACGCCAGGGCCGCCTGCACCGCAACTTCCAGGGCTACTCGACGCATGCGGAGATGGACCTGGTGGCCGTCGGTGTTTCGGCCATCAGCGCCGTCAACGCCACCTACAGCCAGAACGAGAAAACGCTGGACGAATACTATGCCCGGCTGGACGAGGGTAAACTGCCCATCGCCCGCGGCTACAAGCTGGATCACGACGACCTCCTGCGCCGCCTCATCATCGGCCGGCTGATGTGCAACTTCGAGCTGTCGGTCAGCTCCATCGAGCAAGGCTGGCCGGTGCGTTTCCGCGACTACTTCCGGGAAGAGCTGGCGCAGCTGGCCGAATTCGTCGACGACGGCCTGCTGACGATGGAAGACGACTGGGTCACCGTCACGGCGAAGGGGCGCCTGACGATCCGCAATATCTGCATGGTATTCGACCGCCACTTGCGCGAGTCGCGCCTGCAGGCGTCGAATCTGTCGCAGCCGCAGCCGCTGCGCTACTCGAAAACCATCTGAGTCCTTGGCGGAAACCCAGGCGTCATGTCCCTCAACCTGCTTCCCGTATTCGCCGTCGGCCTGGCCGGCAGCGTGCATTGCGTCGGCATGTGCGGCGGTATCGTCGGCGCGTTGAGTGGCGTGGCGCAGCGTCGCGTGATCCCGATCGTGCCGGGGAACGCGGGCGCGCTGCCGCTGGCGCCAGCGGGCGAGGCGCTCCTGCGCGTGCTGGCCTATAACGCCGGGCGTATCGGCAGCTACATGGTCGCGGGCGCACTGGCGGCGGGCATGGCCAGCGGTGCCGCCGGCCTTGCCCGCATCGCCCACTGGCAGGGATTGGCCTATCTGCTGGCGAACGTCATGCTGGTCGCGCTGGGACTATATCTGATGGACCTGTGGCGCGGGCTGACGTACGTGGAGGCTGCCGGGAATGTTCTGTGGCGCCGTATCCTGCCGCTGCTGAAATACCTGCTGCCGATGGACACGCTGCCCAAGGCGTTCGCCCTCGGTGGCCTGTGGGGCTGGGTGCCGTGCGGGATGGTCTACAGCGTGCTGCTGACGGCCATGCTGTCCGGGTCCGCCGCCGGTGGCGCCGCCGTCATGCTGGCCTTTGGCGCCGGCACCTTGCCACTGCTGCTGGCTCTGGGACTGGCCGGCGCGCGCCTGCGCGCCGCGCTGCAGCGGCGTGGCGCGCGTACCGCCTGCGGCCTGCTCGTGCTGGCATTCGGCATGCTGGGCATCGCCCGCTATGCCGGCGGCCTGCAGCACGGCTGGCTCGATGCATTATGCGTGGGGATGCCGTGAACGCCGTCCTGCAACCGCTGTCCTGCTACCACTGCGGCTTGCCCGTGCCGGCGGATGCGTCGTGGCACGTGGCGATCGACGGCGTCAAACGCGCCATGTGCTGCCCCGGCTGCGAAGCGGTGGCGCGCACCATCGTCGATATCGGCCAGACCAGCTACTACCGCGAGCGCACCGGCTTTGCCGCCACCGCCGACGCGGCCGATCTGGTGCCGCCGGAACTGCGCCTGTACGACAGCGATCCCCGCTTCACCGTCGATGAGCGCGACGAGGCCGAAGCCGTGCTGCTGGTCGAAGGCATCCGCTGCGCCGCCTGCGTGTGGCTGATCGAACACCGCCTGCTCGGCATTGCCGGCGTCACGGCCGCCGGCATGAACGTCGCCACCGAACGGCTGACAGTACGCTGGACAAGCGACGTCAAACTATCGGACCTGCTGCAGGCGTTGCGTTCCATCGGTTACACCGCCTTCCCGTACGACGCCGCACGCCATACGGAGCAGCTGCGCAAGACCGGCCTCACGCTGGGCCGGCAGCTGTTCGTGGCCGGCCTGTCGATGATGCAGGTGATGATGTACGTCGCGCCGGCGTACCTGGCCGACGACGGCACGCTGGACACGGAGATGGCGGCGCTGATGCGCTGGGCCAGCCTGCTGCTGACGTTGCCGGCCGTCGTCTACTCCGCGCAGCCGTTCTTTGCCGGCGCGCTGGCCAGCCTGCGCGCCCGCGTGCCGGGCATGGACGTGCCGGTCGCGCTGGGCATCGCCGCCGCCTTCCTCGGCAGCGTGGTCGCCACGTGGCGCGGCAGCGGCGACGTGTATTTCGATTCCGTCACGATGTTCATTTTCCTGCTGCTGGCGAGCCGTTATCTTGAATTGCAGGCGCGGCGCAGGGCTGCCGGGGCGCTGGCGCGCATGCAGCATGCGCTGCCCGACTCGGCGAGCCGCCTGAGTGCCTGGCCGGCGCGCGACACTGCTGTCGTGCCGGCCGCCGCATTGGTGGCGGGCGACCATATCGCCGTGCGTGCCGGCGAAGCGTTTGCCGCGGACGGCATCATCGCCGAAGGGCACACGTCCGTCGACCTGGCGCTGCTGACGGGAGAAAGCGCGCCACAGCCGAAGGGTCCGGGCGACAGCGTGCCCGGTGGCGCCGTCAATACCAGCGCCGCCGTCGTGCTGCGCGTGACAAAGCCTGTTGCCGGCAGCACGTTGTCCGGACTATTAAAACTGGTGGAGCGCGCCGGTGCCGCCAAGCCGCGCATCGCGCAGTGGGCCGACCGCGCCGCGTCGCACTTCGTGCTGGCGTTGCTGCTGTTCGCCATCGCGACCTTTGTCGCCTGGTGCTTCATCGATCCCTCGCGCGCATGGCCCGCCGCCATCGCGGTGCTGGTCGTATCGTGCCCGTGCGCGCTGTCGCTGGCGACACCGTCCGCGCTGGCCGCCGCCACGGGCGGCCTGCTGTCCAAAGGCATTCTCGTGGTGCAGCCGCACGTGCTGGAAACGCTGCACCGTGCCACGCACGTCGTCTTCGACAAGACCGGCACGCTCACGGCCGGGAAGCCCGCCGTGCAGTCGGTATCGACGGTAAGTGGCATGGACACCAACATGGCGGCGCAGATTGCCGCCGCGCTGGAAGCAGGCAGCCTGCACCCGCTTGGCCGGGCGATCGCCGCCTATGCCGCGGAGCTGCCGCGCCTCGTCGCCTGGCATGCGGACGATTTACTTGAGCTGCCGGGCCATGGGCTGGAAGGCACGATAGCCGGCCAGCGCTACCGGCTTGGCAACGCTGGCTTTGCCGCAGTGCTGGCGGGTGGGCCACCGCCGGAGAGTTGCCCGACCGACGATGCCACGGCGGTGTGGCTGGCAACGCAGGGTCGCTGGCTGGCGTGCTTCGCCATCGGCGACAGCTTGCGCCCGGACGCGCGACAGACGGTCGAGCACTTCAGGGCGCAAGGCAAGCAGGTGGTGCTGCTCAGTGGCGACCGGCAGGCATTGGCCGATCGTATGGCGCGCCGGCTGGGCATCGACAGCGCGCTGGGCGACTGCCTGCCCGAACACAAGCTGGCGTACGTGCAGCGGTTGCAGGCCGCCGGCGCGGTGGTCGCCATGGTCGGTGACGGCATCAACGATGCGGCGGTACTGAGCGCCGCCGACGTGTCGTTCGCCATGGGCTCCGGTGCCGCGCTGGCACAAGTGCATGCCGACACGGTGCTGCTGCATGGTCAGTTGCGCATGATTGCGACAACGGCCACCACGGCTCGCGCGACGATGCGCGTGATCCGCCAGAACCTGGCGTGGGCCACTGTCTATAACGTCATTGCCATTCCCGCCGCGGCCTTCGGGCTGCTGGGGCCATGGCTGTCCGGCGTCGGCATGGCGGTCAGTTCCGCCGTCGTCGTTGTCAACGCACTGCGCCTGCGCGCGAGGTAAGTCATGGAATCGCTGTATCTTCTGGTCCCCTTGAGCATCGCCCTTGTCTTCGGCGCGCTGTGGGTCTTTTTCAAGGCCTCCGACGACGGCCAGTTCGAGGATCTTGAAGGCCCCGCGCTGCGCATCCTGCACGACGCCGACGCCGACCTAGGCAAAAAGAACCAGCCCTGATGCCGTAAGGCTTTCTGCGGTGCCGGCACCACCTGCCACAACGGATTTTTGGCAGCATTAGTTCGTCCTGGCAATTTTTGATCCACATCAAAGTTTTTGGTAGTCCGCTTGCGTAACCTTGAGGCACATCTAACGACAGTGTTCTCAGGGTCCTCAAATGGCACAACAACTGAACTACAACTACAAGGTCGTGAAGCAGTTCGCGATTGCGACCGTGGTGTGGGGCATCGTCGGCATGCTGGTCGGCGTGATCATCGCCGCGCAGCTAGCGTGGCCCGCACTGAACTTTGACATTCCCTGGCTGACGTATGGCCGCCTGCGCCCGCTGCACACCAATGGCGTCATCTTCGCCTTCGGCATCAGCGGCCTGTTCGCGACGTCGTATTACGTGGTGCAGCGCACCTGCCAGGTGCGCCTGTTTTCGGACAAGCTGGCCGCCTTCACGTTCTGGGGCTGGCAGGCCGTCATCCTCTCGGCCGTCATCACGCTGCCGATGGGCCTTACGCGCGGCAAGGAGTACGCCGAGCTGGAATGGCCGATCACGATCCTCATCGCCATTGTCTGGATCGCCTACGCCATCGTCTTCTTCGGCACGATCGTCAAGCGCAGGGTCAAGCACATCTACGTGGCCAACTGGTTCTTCGGCGGCTACATCCTGGCCGTGACGATCCTGCACGTGGTGAACGGCATGAGCATGCCGGCATCGATGACGAAATCGTATTCGATGTACACCGGCGTGCAGGACGCGATGATCCAGTGGTGGTACGGGCACAACGCGGTAGGCTTCATCCTCACCGCAGGCTACCTGGGCATGGTGTACTACTTCATTCCCAAACAGGCCGAGCGTCCCGTGTATTCGTATCGCCTGTCGATCGTGCACTTCTGGGCGCTGATCTTCACCTACATGTGGGCCGGTCCGCACCATCTGCACTACACGGCACTGCCTGACTGGACGCAGTCGCTGGGCATGGTGTTCTCGCTGATCCTGCTGGCACCGTCGTGGGGCGGCATGATCAACGGGATCATGACCCTGTCGGGCGCATGGCACAAGCTGCGCACGGACCCGATCCTCAAACTGATGATCGTCTCGCTGTCGTTCTACGGCATGGCCACGTTCGAAGGTCCGATGATGTCGATCAAGACCGTCAATTCGCTCTCGCACTACACCGACTGGGGCATCGCCCACGTCCATGGCGGCGCGCTGGGCTGGGTGGGCTTCATCACGATGGGTTCCATCTACTACCTGCTGCCACGCCTGGCCGGCCGCACCAGGATGTACAGCACCGGCCTGATCGACCTGCACTTCTGGGTCGCCACCATCGGCATCGTCCTGTACATCGCCGCCATGTGGATCGCCGGTGTCATGCAGGGCCTGATGTGGCGCGCCGTGAACCCGGACGGCACGCTGACGTACACGTTCGTCGAAAGCGTCAAGGCAACGTATCCGTATTACGTGGTGCGTTTCGTCGGCGGTGCGATGTACCTGACCGGCATGCTGATCATGGGCTACAACACCTTCATGACCCTGCGCGGCCGTGAAACCCCGGTGGCGGCGATCCCGCAACTGAAGGCTGCGTAAGGAGAAATGAGATGAGTTTCTCCCATGAGTGGATCGAGAAGAACCCCTGGCTGCTGATCGCCTTCGTCACCCTGGTCGTGTCGGTGGGCGGCGCGGTGGAAATCGTGCCGCTGTTCTTCCAGAAATCGACGACGGAACCCGTGGCCGGCCTGACGCACTACACGCCGCTGCGCCTGGCGGGCCGCGACATCTACGTGCGCGAAGGCTGCTACGCCTGCCATTCGCAGATGGTGCGCCCGTTCCGCGCCGAGACCGAGCGTTATGGCCACTATTCCGTGGCCGGCGAGTTCGTGTTCGACCGCCCGTTCCAGTGGGGTTCCAAGCGCACGGGTCCCGATCTGGCGCGCGTGGGTGGCCGCTACAGCGACGAATGGCACCGCACGCACCTGCGGAACCCGCGTGATGTTGTGCCGGAATCGAACATGCCGGGCTACCCATGGCTGGCGAAGACGAAGCTGGACGCGCCGGGCATCGTGCCCAGGCTGCGCGCCCTGCAGCGCCTTGGTGACGGCTACACGGAGGCAGAGATCGCGGCGGCCCCCGCCGAGCTGGCGGACAAGACGGAAGAAGACGCCCTGATCGCCTACCTGCAAGGTCTGGGCACGCTGATCAAGTCGAGGAACTGACATGGTAATCGAACAGATTTTCGACAGCGCCAGCAGCGTCATGACGGTGGTTTCGTTCATCACGTTTGCCGGTATCTGGGCCTGGGCCTGGTCCAGGCGCAAGCAGGCCGACTTCGCACAAGCCGCGCAACTGCCGTTCGCGGACGAGGAGAAACAAGATGTCTGACTTCACCAACAACTTCTGGAACCTGTACATCGTCGTGCTGACAACGCTGGGCGTGCTCGGTTGCGCCGTGCTGCTGTATTCGCAGTCGAAATACAAGGTCGCCAGGCACAATGGCCCCGTGGGCACCACGGGTCACGTATGGGACGAGGACCTGACGGAACTGAACACGCCGATGCCGCGCTGGTGGATGTGGATGTTCTACCTGACGATCGTGTTCGGCATCGCCTACCTGTTCCTGTATCCGGGCCTGGGCTCCTACGCCGGCAAGCTTGGCTGGAATTCAGCCAAGGAATACAAGGCCGAACTGGCCAGGGCCGAGAGCGAATATGGTCCCCTGTTCGAAAAATACCGCCGGCAGGACCTGAAAGCCGTGGCGGCCGATGCGCAGGCGCACGCCATCGGCGAGCGCCTGTTCCTGACCTATTGCGCACAGTGCCATGGCTCCGATGCGCGCGGCAACAAGGGCTTCCCGAACCTGACGGACAAGGACTGGCTGCACGGCGGCGCGCCCGAGACGATCAAGCAGACGATCATGAACGGCCGCCACGGCGTGATGCCGCCGATGGGCGCGGCACTGGGTTCGGACAAGGACATCGAGAACGTCGCGCACTATGTCCTCAGCCTGTCGGGCAGCGCGGCGTCGGATCCGATCAAGAGCGTGTTCGGCAAGTCGAAGTTCGGCGCCTGCATGGCCTGCCACGGCGCCGGCGGCATCGGCAACCAGGCGCTGGGCGCGCCGAATCTGTCGGACAAGACCTGGCTGTACGGCGGCAGCGCCGAGACGATCATGGAAACGATCCGCAAGGGCCGCGACAATACCATGCCCGCATTTGGCGACTTTCTCGGCGAATCGAAGGTTCACGTGCTGTCCGCCTACGTGTGGAGCCTGTCGAACGAATCCAGGTAGAAGCCGAAGCCGTGTCATGAATTCGCCAGAACCCCAAGTCATCCGGATGTACGAAGCGCGGCAGGAGATCTATCCGCGCGAAGCCAGGGGACGCTACGCCAGCCTGCGCTGGCTGTGCGTCTGGCTCACACAGCTGACCTTCTATGGCCTGCCATGGCTGACCTGGAACGGTCGCCAGGCCGTGCTGTTCGATCTCGTCACCCGCAAGTTCTATCTGTTCGGCCTGGTGCTCTGGCCACAGGATTTCATCTACCTCGCCGCGCTGCTGATCGTCTGCGCGTGGCTGCTGTTCCTCGTCACGGCAATCGCCGGGCGCGTCTGGTGCGGCTTCTCCTGCCCCCAGACGGTCTACACGGAGATATTCCTGTGGATCGAGCGGAAGATCGAAGGGCCACGCAGCGCCCGCATGGCGATGGCGAAGCAGGGGCCGTCGCTGAAGAAATATTCGAAAAAGACGGCGAAGCACCTGGCGTGGGGCGTGGTCGCCCTGTGGACGGGCTTCACGTTTGTCGGCTACTTCACGCCAATCAAGTTGCTGGGCGCCGCCACGTTCACGCTGGCGTTCGGGCCGTGGGAATGGTTCTGGGTGCTGTTCTATGCGCTGGCGACCTACGGCAACGCCGGCTGGCTGCGCGAGCAAGTGTGCAAGTACATGTGTCCCTATGCCCGTTTCCAGAGTTCGATGTTCGACCGCGATACCCTGATCGTGACGTATGACGGCAAGCGCGGCGAGCCGCGCGGCAAGGTGGCGAAGAACACGGGCAAGAGCATCAACGGCGGCTCCTGCATCGACTGCACGATGTGCGTGCAGGTGTGCCCGACCGGCATCGACATCCGCAACGGCCTGCAGTACGAATGCATCGGCTGCGCTGCCTGCGTGGACGCCTGCGACAGCGTCATGGACAAGGTGAACCAGCCGCGTGGCCTGATCCGCTACAGCACCGACCGGGCCGTGGTCGACGGGATGACGGTGCACGACATCCGGCGCCACGCCATGCGTCCGCGCGTGCTGATCTACTGCGCCGGGCTGCTGCTCGTCGTCCTCGCGGTGGCAAGCTCGCTGGCGCTGCGCACGCCACTGAAGATGGACGTCATCCGCGACCGCGGCTCGATGGGGCGCGAGGTGGACGGTGGCGCGATCGAGAACGTCTACCGGCTGCAGATCATGAACACCTCCGAACGGGGTCACCGTTACCGCATCGCCGCGCGGGGCCTGCCCGGCCTGGCGTTGGCGACGGCCGATGAAGTGACGCTGGAGGGTACGGAAACGCGCGCGGTGCCGATCCGCCTGCGTGCGCCGCACGGTGCCGGGCAGACCGGTTCGAACAAGATCACGGTACAACTGACCGCTCTGGACGATCCGGCGCTGACGGTCAGCGAAACGGCCGTCTTCATCGTGCCGCGCTAGGAGAACGATATGGAACACGCATTGACACTGACGAAGCCCTGGTACACGCAACGCTGGCCATGGCTGCTGATGGCCGGCCCCGCCATTGTGCTTGCCGCCTGCGGCTATACGGGCTGGATCGCCTTCTCGCAGCAGGACGCGCTGGTCGTCGGCGATTATTACAGGAAGGGCAAGGCGATCAATCAGGACCTGCGGCGCGACCGCGCGGCAGCGTTGCTGGGCGTATCCGCGACCGTGCGCTACGACGCCGCCGACGGCAAGCTGGCAGGCCGCGTCGCCGGCCGCGATGCCGGCGCCCTCAGCGGTCCCGTGCTGCTGCACCTGGCGCATGCAACGCAGCCGGACAAGGACATCCGCCTGCTGCTGCACCCCGCCGCCGATGGCACGTTCAGTATCGGCCTGCCGATGCTGGAACGCACCCGGTGGGTGGTGCTGGTAGAGGACGAGAAGAAGTCATGGCGCCTGGAAGGGCAGTGGTTGTGGCCCACCGAACCCGAGATCGTGTTGCGGGCGGCGGAGTAAAAAAAACCGGTGACAGGCTCCATTTTCCAAAAATAGGAGCCTGTCACCGGTTTTTTATGCGCAGGTTTCCGTGCCGGCCGTGATGGCCTTCAGCCGCGGCAGGTCCAGCACGCGCACTTCGCGGTTGCTGACGGCCAGCAGCCCGAGTTTTTTAAATTTGTTGAGCAGGCGGCTGATGCTTTCGATCGTCAGCCCCAGGTAATTGCCGATGTCCTCGCGCGACATGCGCAGCTGGAACGCCGTGGCCGAGTAGCCGCGCGCCTCGTAGCGCGAGGCGAGATTGACGAGAAAGGCGGCAAAGCGCTGCGAGGCCTGCATATTGCCGAGCAAAAGCATGACGCTTTGCTCGCGCGTGATTTCCTGGCTCATCATGCGGTGGAAGTGGCGCAGCAAGGTCGGCATGTCGACCAGCAGCTGTTCCAGGCTGGCAAACGGAATTTCGCACACTTCGCTGTCCTCCAGCGCCATCGCGCTGCAATAGTGCTTGTCGGTGCTGATCGCGTCCATGCCCAGCAGTTCTCCGCCCATCTGGAACCCCGTGACCTGCTCTTCGCCGCCGGTGTTGATCTGGTAGGTCTTGAAATGGCCTAGCCGGATGGCGTACAGGCTGGTGAACGGGTCGCCGATGCGGAACAGGACATTGCCCTTGGCAACCTTGCGGCGCCGGCCGATAATCTGGTCCAGCTTGTCCATATCGCCCATGTCAAGCCCCATCGGCAGGCAAAGCTGGTGCATGCTGCAGGTGGCACAGCGCGCCTTGAGCACGTCGATCGTCGTACCGGGCAGGGTGATGGCGGGAAGCTGGTGCATGCGTGGGGAGTCTTCGTTCGGATGGCCCACAGTGTACTGTAACCGGAAGGCGCTCGGCCGTTCCTTCACGGTTGCTATGGCATTCGGTATCGATTGCGCGACAGTAATATCAACCTGTCGAGAAGGCGCGGCACGATAGCGCCACGCGGGTAGCCAGCCGAACAATAGCGCGATTATGATACATGCATGGTGCTACCGCCATTCCGGCTCGACGAGGGGCAATGAAACCGCTGGGTATCAAGGCAAAAGTCGCATTGGCGACGACGCTGACGTCGATCGTCATGATCGCGCTCGTGACTGCGCTGCAGGCGCAGCGCATGCGCGACGACTTTACGCGCGTACTGTTCGCCCAGCAGGACGCGCTGGTGCGGCGCACGGCCCAGGAGCTGGACGACAAGCTGGTCATGCTGCGCGAGATCGTGGCGCAATCGGTACGCTACCAGCCGCGCGATCTGTGCACCAACCCGGCCGGCCTGCGCGGCTTCTACGAAAACCGCGCCGTCCTGACGCTGTTCGACGACGTGCTGGTCGCCAGTCCCCAAGGCATCGTCATCGCCGACATCCCCGCGCTGCCGGGGCGGCCCGGCGTCAACGTGGCCGACCGCGCCTATTTCCAGCGCGTGCTGGCCGATCGGATGCCGCTGATCGCCGAGCCGGTCATCGGCCGCGCCGGCAAGCGCCCCGTCGTGCAGATGGTCGCACCCGTGCTGGGCGAGGAAGGCGACGTGCGTTGCGTCGTCATCGGCGTGCTGCGCCTGTACAAGGACAATCTGCTCGGGCACCTGCGCACCGCGAAAGTGGGCCGGACAGGGTTCTTCTATGCCGTTACCCAAGGCGGGAACCCGGTCTACGTATTGCATCCCCAGGTCGACCGCCTGATGCAGCCGCGCCAATCCGGCGGCTCGACCGCCATGACGCGCGCGCTGGACGGCGGCTTCGAGGGAACGATGCTCGGCACCAACGTGGACGGCATCCGCATGCTGACCAGCGTGACCCACCTCAAATCGGTGCCGTGGGTCCTGGCGGCCGCGTTGCCGGAGGAAGAGGCGTTCGCGCCGTTCGAAGGCATGCTGCTTCGCCTGGCCCTGTGGGCGACGCTGGCGTCGCTGGTCGCGGCCGCGATCATTGCGCTGGTGACGTCGCGGCTCATGTCCCCGCTGGTGCGCCTGCGCAATGCCATCCGCGCGCTGCGCACCGCGCCGCACGGCTACGCGCCGCTGCCGGTCAAGGCGCGCGACGAAACGGGCGAACTGACCGCCGCGTTCAACGACCTGATGGCCGAACGGCAGGCCGCCGATGCGCGCGCCCACGCACTGATGGTGGAGCTGGAAGCGCGTGCCGACGAGCTGGAACGGGAGCGCGACCGTGCCGAAGGAGCGAACCGCGCCAAGAGCGATTTCGTCGCCAACATGAGCCACGAGATCCGCACGCCGATGAACGCGGTGCTGGGCATGGCCTACCTGCTGCAGAACACGGCGCTGACGGCGCAGCAGCGCAAATACCTGAACATGATCCGCACGGCCGGCGATTCGCTGATGGGCATCCTCAACGACGTACTGGATTTCTCCAAGATCGAAGCGCAGCGCATGGAACTCTCCCCAATCGAATTCGACCTGGACGAATCGATGAGTACCCTGGCGACGACGATGACGATGAACGCGGGCGATAAGGAGCTGGAACTGGCCATCGTCGTGGCGCCGGCCGTACCACGGCTGTTGTGGGGCGACGCGCTGCGGCTGCAGCAAATTCTCGTCAACCTGGCCGGCAATGCGATCAAGTTCACCCAGCAGGGAGAAGTGGTCGTGCAGGTCGACATGGTGCGCCAGGAAGCCACCAGCGCCGTGCTGCGCTTCGAAGTGCGCGACACGGGCATGGGCATGAGTCCCGAACAGTTGAGCCACCTGTTCCAGGCCTTTACGCAGGCCGACGAAAGCATCACGCGCCGCTTCGGCGGTACCGGCCTGGGTCTGACGATCACGCGCCGCCTGATCGAACTGATGGGCGGCGAGATCCAGGTGCGCAGCGCGCCGGGCGAGGGCAGCTGCTTCTGGTTCGAGCTGCCGTTCGATCTGGTGCTGCACCGCGAAGTGCAGCGCCAGCCGTCCATCGGCCCGCTTTCCGTGCTGGTCGCGGAGGACAACCGTACCAGCCGCGAGATGATCGGGCAATTGATCCACGCGTGGGGGTGGCATGCCGATCTGGCCGAGTCCGGCCCGCTGGCGCTGGACCTGTTCCAGCAGAATGCACGCGGCCCGCATCCGTACGACATCGTTCTCGCCGACTGGCACATGACGGGACGCGACGGCTTCGCCGCGGCCCATGCGATCCGCCTGGCGGCCGACGGACGGCGCCAGCCGATTGTCGCGATGGTCAATGCCTTCGCGCGCGAGCGGCTGGAGGAAATTTCCAACACGCCGGAAGCGGATGTGGTGCTGGTCAAACCCATCACCAGTTCCAGCCTGTTCGAGGCGCTGCATCAGGCACTGGTGGCAAAAGGCGGCGAGGAAGGGGCGTTGCCGGACGACGGCCGGGGCACACGGCTGGCCGGGTGCCACTTCCTGCTGGTGGAAGACAATCTGTTGAACCAGGCGGTGGCCAGGGGCCTGCTGGAGGGCGCTGGCGCGACGCTCGACGTGGTGGGCGATGGCCAGCAGGCGGTGGACGTGCTGCGCGTGGAGGCACAGCGCTACGACATCGTGCTGATGGATATGCAGATGCCGGTCATGGACGGCTTCACGGCCACCGCCATCGTGCGCAAGGAGCTGAACCTGCCGCTGCCCGTGATCGCGATGACGGCCGGCGTGCTGGCCTCCGAACGGGACCGCTGCGTGGAAGCCGGCATCACCGATTTCATCGCGAAGCCGATCGTGGTCGAAGAAATGATGGCAGTGATCGAGCGCCATTTGCCTGCCACGCGACGGACACCGGCTGCCGAACCGCGCGAGCCCGCGCCGGCGACGCCGCCCGACCCCGCCGAGCCCGTGTTCAATATGGACAGCCTGATGCGCGTGATGGGACGCGAC
Organism: Pseudoduganella plicata; assembly: GCF_004421005.1. Lineage (NCBI taxonomy): Bacteria > Pseudomonadati > Pseudomonadota > Betaproteobacteria > Burkholderiales > Oxalobacteraceae > Pseudoduganella > Pseudoduganella plicata. The sequence goes on along the minus strand of NZ_CP038026.1, from coordinate 3,731,065 downwards.
CCGAAAGGGCGGGCGCTGATGTGCCGGATGGTGCGCGGCGCGCTTGAGGAAGGCATGCAGCCGGCCGACACGGCAGACCGCGCGCTCGCGGAGGGCCGGCCGGCCGATGCGGCCCGCATCTTTCACTCGTTGCGCGGCGCCATCGGGGTGCTGGGTGCAAAACGGCTGATCCACGCCACCACGGAAGCGGAAAAGGCCATCGCCGACCTGCCGGCCGACGAACTGGCGCCCTATTTCGCCGCCGTGCGGCGCGAACTGGTCCTGGTGCTGGAGGCCGGACGCGAATGGCTGGAGCAGTTCGAGCCCTGCGCCTGACCCCCTCGCGCAGGGGCTTATTTGTCCCGGTGGTTGAAATACGCCCCGGCCGCGAGCCCCACCGCGAACGCGCCGTACACCAGCGCCAGCGATTTTCTGGAGACGCGCTCTTCGTAGCCGGGATGCAGGCGCTTAGGCGTCATGTTGTAGTCGACAAAGCAGGCCATTGCCGCGGTGGCCGCCGCTGCGGCAGTGGTGGCGCCAACCGACTTGCGATCGAGAACCTTTTCGGCAACCTGTTCGAAGATGGCGGCCCAGAACAGCGCGCTGGCATGGTGAATGCCATAGCCGACCAGCGTGTACTTCCACGACGGCCCGTCGCGGTGGAACGCCTTGTCGCCCCACAGCCAGTGGCTGACGGCGTTGGCGCCGCCGAACATGCTGCCGCTTTCCTGTTTCGCGCGCAGCGCCAGCACCACCGTCGATGTCAGGCTCGCCAGCGCGCCCGGCACCATCCCCTTGCCCACGACCTGCTTCCAATTGTCCATAGCGTTATCCCGTTCGTGTGAATGGCCCGCCGCCGTGCTCGCGACAGCTTTTCCCGGCCTTCCCTATACTGCGATAAACCCATCCGAAGAGGGCACCCAATGCTGATACTGCTGACCGGTGCGACCGGTTTTGTCGGCTCCCGCCTCGCACCGCTGTTGCTGGCGCAGGGCCACCGCGTGCTGAGTGCGGGGCGCCGTCCCCATGCCGATGCCCGCATTGGATTCATCCAGGCGGACTTCGCCCACGATAGCGAAAAAAACGATTGGGTGGCGCGCCTGTCCGGCGTCGACGTCGTCATCAACGCCGTGGGCATCATCAGCGAGACGCCGGGGCAGACGTTTGCTGCGCTGCACACGCAAACCCCCCAGGCGCTGTTCGCGGCCTGTGCGGAGGCGCGCGTCAGACTGGTCATCCAGGTGTCGGCGCTGGGCGCGGACGATGCCGCGGTCACGCCGTATCACCGCAGCAAGAAGGCGGCGGACGATTTCCTGGCCGGTCTGCCGCTGCGCTCGCGCATCGTGCAGCCATCGCTGATCTACGGGCCCGAGGGCGCCAGCTCGAAGATGTTCCGCACGCTGGCGACAATGCCCGTGGCGCTGCAGTTCGGCACGTTGCCGCAACCGGTGCAGCCGATCCATGTCGATGACGTCTGCCAGGCCATCCTGGCGCTGCTGAAGGACGATCGCGGCCCGCGCAGCGAGCGCGTGGCGCTGGTGGGCCCGGCGCCGCTGACTTTTACAAGCTATCTTGCCGCGCTGCGGCGGGCGCTGGGACTGGGGCCGCTAAGGGTGCTGCGGCTGCCGTCGTTCGTCGCCCGCCTGGCGGCGCGGGCGGGCCGGTTCATCCCGGGCAGCCCGCTGACGCCCGATTCGCTGCAGATGCTCGAACGGGGCAATACGGCCGACCCGGCCCAGACGATCCGCCTGCTGGGCCATCCGCCCCGGCCAGTGGAAAAATTCATCGTTGAGCGGGATACGGCGCGCCGCGAAGCGCAGCTGGGCTGGCTGCTGCCCCTGCTGCGCATTGCCATTGCCATCGTCTGGATCTGGACGGCAATCGTTTCCGCCTTTGTCTACCCCGTCGACGACAGCTATCGCCTGCTGGAACGCACCGGCATCCCGGCCATGCTGGCGCCACTGATGCTGTACGGCGCCAGCGCGCTCGATCTGCTGTTCGGTATCGGTTCGCTGGCGCTGCCGCGCCGCTGGCGCCGCCCGCTGTGGCTGGCGCAGGTGGGGCTGATCGGCTTTTATACCATCGTCATCGCCTTCCGGCTGCCGGAATTCCTGTGGCATCCATATGGCCCCCTCAGCAAGAACCTGCCCATGCTGGCGGCCATCTGGCTGCTCTACGAACTGGAAAAAGACCCTGTCAACTCACCGGAGAAAACCTGATGGAATACGTGATCGTCAAATGGCTGCACATCCTGTCGTCGACCTTCCTGTTCGGCACCGGTATCGGCTCCGCATGGTACCTGCTGTTTGCCGTCATCAGCCGTAACGTGGCGGCCATCGCCGTGGTGACGCGTATTGTCGTCATCGCCGACTGGCTGTTTACGGGAACGACGATGATCGCCCAGCCGGCCACGGGTTTTTATCTGATCCATCTGGCGGGTTACCCGATGCACAGCGCCTGGATCATGTACTCGATCGGCCTGTTCGTGCTGGCCGCCCTGTGCTGGTTCCCCGTGGTCTGGCTGCAGATGCGGCTGCGCGACCTGTCGGCTGCGGCAGCCAGTGCCGGTACGCCGCTGCCGCCGGCGTTCTGGCGCTATTTCAAGGGCTGGATCATCCTTGGCATTCCGGCGTTCTTCGCCTTTCTCGGCGTGTTCTACCTGATGGTCGCCAAGCCGATGTAACGCCCAGGGATGGAGCGTCTCGCCCCGTTCCTCCCGCGCCAGCCACGCTTCCCGTGCACCCGCATCCTCGAACGCCAACCCCTGCAGGTCCACCTTCGGTATCGCGGCCATCGTATCTCCTGCTGTCGGTGGGCCTAGTTGTAATGCGCTATGATCGCCAGTCAGTCATGGAGGAACGATGTCGAATCCGCTGCTCAACCTGCCGCCACTCGATGCGCTGCGCGGCTTCGTGGCGGCCGCGCGGCGCATGAGCATCACCGCCGCCGCGCAGGACTTGTTCCTGACGCAATCGGCTGTCAGCCGGCAGATCCAGGCGCTGGAAGAACGCCTGGGCACCCCGTTGCTGGTACGTGGCAACCGTCAGATCGCGCTCACTGACGCGGGCGCGCAGTTGTTTGCGCTGGCATCGCCGTGGCTGGACCAGCTGGCGGACCTGACGACGTCAATCCGGGGCGGCGTGCTGGCGGCACCCGTGACGATTTCCGCCAGCATCGGGGTGGCTTCGCTGTGGATCCTGCCGCGGCTCGGCGGCTTCCAGGCGGCGCATCCGGATATCGACCTGCGCGTCGAAACCAGCAACCGCGTAATGGACCTGAAGCAGGAAGGCATCGACCTGGCGATCCGCTACAGTCCCGCCGACAGTGTGCCCGCGGGCGCCGTGCACCTGTTCGCGGAAGATGTCGTGCCAGTCGCCAGTGCGGCCATGGCCGCGACGGCGTTCGCCAGCGATGGCGCGCTGGCCGATCACGTGCTGCTCGAACTGCACGACAAGTCGCATACGTTCCTGCACTGGTCGCCCTGGCTGAAGGCACGCGGCATCGCCCCGCGCCCGCGCGGCACGCTGTACTTCAACCAGTACGACCAGCTGATCCAGGCTGCCATCGAGGGCAACGGCGTGGCGCTGGGACGAATCGCGCTTCTGCTGCCGGCACTGCGCGACGGCCGGCTGGTCGCGCGCATGGAAAGCCGCGACCGCGTGGACAGCCATGCCTACTGGCTGCTGGGTGGCGACGGTGCGCGCCCCGAAGTGGACATCGTGCGCGACTGGCTGCTGGCGCAGGTGGCCGCCACCGTGGCGGAGCTGGACGACTTCATCGGCTGACCGTCCGCATGCGCGCCGCGCATGGCTCGCATGCGGATTGGCCGGTCGTCCGGTGCCATGCGCGCCGCTATCCTCTCTGGCAGGAGGAACATCATGAAAAAATCCATTTCGCCGCTGACGATCGTCATCTGTGGCGGCATCATCATTGGTCTGGCCATGGGCGTGCGCCACGTGCAGGGACTGTTCATGCTGCCGATGACGGCGGCGCGGGGCTGGGGCAGGCAGGAGTTTGCCCTGGCGCTGGCGCTGCAGAATCTCGTCTGGGGCCTGGCGCAGCCGCTGACCGGCATGCTGGCCGACCGCTGGGGCGCGCGACGCGTCCTGGTCGCAGGCTGCGTCCTGTATGCCGCGGGGTTGACGCTGATGGCGCAGGCGACGACCGGCACGCAACTGGCGCTGTCGGGCGGGCTGCTGGTCGGCCTGGCGCTGGCAGGGACCACATTCGGCGTCGTCTACGGCGCCATCAGCCGCCTGGTGCCGCCGGCACGGCGCAGCTGGGCGCTGGGCATGGCCGGCGCCATCGGCGGTGTCGGCCAGTTCGCGCTGGTGCCGGCCGCGCAAGGGCTCATCGGCGGCGTTGGCTGGGCCGCCGCACTGACCGTGTTTGCCGTCGTACTGGCGCTGGCGCTGCCGCTGGCGTGGCCCCTGGAGGATCGGATCGCCGGCGCTCCCGCGCGGCAGGCGCAATCGATGCGTCAGGCCATCGGCGAGGCATTGTCGCACCAGGGCTTCTGGCTGTTGAACCTGGGCTTTCTGGCCTGCGGCTTCCAGCTCGCATTCATTGCCGGCCACTTCCCGGCCTACCTGCTGGACCGGGGCTTTTCCGCCAACACCGGCGTGGCGGCGCTGGCCATCGTGGCACTGGCCAATGTGGCGGGCACGTATGCGTGCGGCCAGCTGGGCAGCCTGTATCGGCGCAAGCATCTGCTGGCTTGCCTGTACCTGGTGCGTTCGGCCACGATGCTGGCGTTTGTCGTGCTGCCGACCACCACAGCGACCGTCTACCTGTTTGCATTTGTCATGGGACTGACGTGGCTGGGCACCGTGCCGCTGACGAACGGGCTGGTGTCGCAGGTGTTCGGCGTGCAGTACATCTCGACGTTGTTCGGCTTCGTGTTTGTCGGCCACCAGCTGGGCGGTTTCCTGGGTGTCTGGATGGGTGGCGCCGTGTTCGATGCAACGCATTCGTACAACCTGGTGTGGGCGGCCGCCATCGGCGTGGGCCTGCTGGCCGCGGCGCTGCACTGGCCCATCGACGACCGCGCCGTCGTGCGCGCGCAGGTGGCATGATGGCCTGCCGTCGCGAAGCGGCCGCATTGATCGCCGTGGTACTCGTCCTGTGCGCGCTGTGCGCCTGGGCCGTGCATGCCGTGCTGGCGCCGGAGAACGTGCTGGCCTATGCCAACCTGCTCATGCTGTGCCAGGGCTAGTCATGCCTTTTGCCGCCGTGCGGGCGATGTCGGCAAACGCCTGTACCGCCGGCGCGGCCCGCCCCAGGTTGCGAAACACCAGGCCCACCCGGCGCCGCACAGCGGGGCGCAGCGGCCGCAGCACGATGCGCTGGTGCGTCTGCGCCAGCGCATGGGGCAGCGCCAGCTCCGGCAGCACCGTGATGCCGTCCGCGTTGTCGACCAGATGCAGCACCGTTACCATCTGCGACATCCGGTAGCGCACCTGCGGCGCCAGTCCGGCACCGGCGAACAGCGGCTCGATCAGCGCCGAGCACCCCGCTTCGGGCATGATGAACGGCTGTCCGCTCAGCTCCGCCAGCGTGACGGCGCGCTTCTGCGTCAACGGATGATCGCGCGGCAGCAGCGCCACCAGCTGATCCACCACGAGTGGCACCGTATCGAAGCGCTCGTCCGGCAGCACGGCAAAGCCGACGTCGACACGGCGGTCGGCCACCCACTGCAGCACGGCCGCATCCGGTCCCTCGTCGATCTGCACTTCCACGCCGGGATAGCGGGCGCGGAACGCTGCCAGGATGGCCGGCAACAGCTTCAATGACGATGTCGGCCCGAACGATCCGATGCGCAGCAGGCCCTGGTGCATGCCCCGCGCCACAGCGGCGTCCTGGCGCATGGCTTCGGCCAGCCCGATGATTTCACGGGCGCGCAGCAGCAGACGCTGGCCCAGTTCCGTGACGGTGACGGCGGCCTGCTCGCGCTCGACCAGCTGAGCGTCCAGCTCATTTTCCAGCGACTTGATGGCGTGGGAGACGGCGGACTGGCTGATGCCGAGCCGCAGTGCGGCGGAGGTGAAGCCGCGCATCTCGGCCACCATGACAAAGATCTCGAGCTGGGTAAAAGTCATAGGAAGGTCGCCATGAGTTTTTGCTCATTTGCGCATGAATCGGGATAAGTAATACTGTATGCCTTCCGCTACCTTCACTGCAAGGCCAACATGAAAACCGCCAGCCCGCCGCTCGTTGCACCACTCGTCGCGCCGCTCGTGTACGTCAAACTTGTTTTCGTCACCCTGTTCTGGGGCGGCACCTTTATCGCCGGCCACATCGTCGCCCATGCACTGCCCGTGATGACGGCCGCCGCGCTGCGCTTCGCCGTGGCCGTCGCGTTGCTGCTGCTGGTGGCGTGGCGGCGCGAAGGCGGCCTGCCGCGGCTGTCGCGCCAGCAGCTGCTGGCCACCGCCGTGCTGGGTCTTACCGGCATCTTCCTCTACAACCTGTGCTTCTTCGGTGCGCTGGGCCAGATGCCGGCGGGCCGCGCGGCGCTGTTCATCGCCCTCAACCCCGTCGTGACGGCGCTGGCCGCGGCGATGCTGCTGCGCGAGCGGCTCAGCGCCGTCAAGTGGCTTGGTATCGCACTGGCTTTTGCCGGTGCGGCCATCGTCATTACACGGGGCGACCCGGTCGCCGCGCTGCACGACATCAGCCAGTCGGTTGGCCTGGGCGAACTGCTGATGCTGTGCGCGATCAGCAGCTGGGCCGCGTACACGCTGGTGGGCAAGTCCGCATTGAAGGGCCTCAGCCCGATCGCCGCCACGACATATGCGGCGCTGTGGGGCCTGCTGTTCCTGACGATCGGCGCCGCGGGCAGCAGCGCGGCCGTCGACTGGTCGACGATCGGCTGGCAGGTGTGGTTGGGCCTGGGCTACCTGGGCGCGTTCGGCACGGTGCTGGGATTCGTCTGGTATTACGAGGGAGTAAAAGCCATCGGCGCCTCGCGCACGGCCGTATTCAATAACCTGGTGCCGGTGTTCGGCATCAGCCTGGCCGCGCTGCTGCTGGGCGAACAAGTCCTGGCGTCGATGGTGGCCGGCGGCGTGATGGTGGCCGCCGGCGTGACGTTGACGAACCGCTGACTATTTCGCGGCGACGGCTTCGACCTGGATACGCAGCGCAACGTCCATCGAGAAGCCGTAGTCCTTGCCGGCCGTCAGGCCGAACGCCTCGCGGTTGATGGTGGCCGCGGCATCGGCACCGCACAGTTCGCGCTTGAGCATCGGGTGCGGGACGCACTTGAAGCTGTTCAGCTTCAACGTGACGGGCTGCGTCACGCCATGCATCGTCAGTTCGCCCTGCACCTCCGTCGGCGCGCCGTCCTCGAAGCCGGTCAGCTTGCCGCGGTATTGCGCCTTGCCGCCGGCACGTTTCACGTCAAAGAAATCCTTGCCGATCGCCCACTTGTTGAGCTGATCGTGGCCGAAGTCGATGCTGGCCAGGTCCATGACGATATCGACGCTGCCGCTGCCCGCTTCGCGGTCCATGACGACCTTGCCACTGCTCTTGTTGATCTTGCCGCGCCATACGGAGATGCCCATGTGGTCGGCCTCGAAGCTGGGGAACGTGTGGGTCGGGTCGATATCGTAGTTGACCGGCGCGGCCATGGCGCCGGTGGCGGTGGCCGACAAAATCAGTGCTGACAGCAGGCGCTTCATGCGGCAGCTCCTTTCAGCGTGGCGAGGTATTGTTCGTAGACGTCATACATGCCGGCAAAACCCTGCTGCATGGACGGGTGGCCGGCCAGGAACGTGCCGTATTCGGCCGGGCTGGCGTCGACGGGCACGGAGTGCAGGGTCATGACGGTGCCGCCGTTGTCGTCTCCGAGCGTCACGGTGTTCAGCACCTCGAGAGGCCACATGGGCAGCAATGGGTAGCGAATGCGGTTGCCCGCTTCGTCGGCGAAGCCGTTGACGAAGGTAAAGCGATTCGGTGCGTCGATCTCGCGGTAGTCGATGCGGCCCCACACGTCCATGCCGGCGGCGCCGGCGTCGCGCGGGTGCATACAGTAGTGGAACACGCCGCCCGGCTTCGCCTCGGCGCGTCCCACGGTGATCGTGCATTCCTTCGGGCCCCACCAGTGCCGCAGGTGGTCCGGTTCCATCATCGTGCGAAAGACCAACTCGCGCGGTGCGTCGAAGCGGCGGCGGATCGTGAGGGCGATGCTGTCGGTGCCAGTTTCAGGGTTTGTCATTGCCTGCCTCCATGGGTTGTCCGATAGGCAAGTTACGCCGCTCCGCCCGTCGTGTCAACGGTCTGCCGGCGCCGGCGGCCTTACCACGTGTATTGCAGGTCGACCTTGAACGCATACTCCTGGGTGCATGGCACCCCATGGCACAGCGGCGGCTTGTATTCCTGCAGCACGAGCAGGTTGGCGAAGAGTTTCGTTACTTCCGGGTCCGGCGACCTGTAAACGCGCACTTCGCTGGCCTTGCCGTCGGGACCGACCATGACCCCCGCGTCGAAAATGCCTTCCATATGCACCCGGCGGCGGATCTGCACGATCGTCTCGTAGACCCGTTTCAGGCCATGTTTCGGGAAAGGCGGCTCGTCATCGGCCGCCATCGATTCGTAGGGCGCGCGCACGATGGCCTTCTGCTCGTCGGTCAACTCCGCGTAGGTCTTGTCGAACGGGATGCGGCCCCGCGCCGCATCCCGGCGCAGGTGGGACCCGGTGCGCTCCTCCGCCTTCAATTTGTATTGCGGTGCCGGCAGCCGGGATTGCGCCACCAGGCTGCCGCACATGAAGAGGGCGATGGCGCCCGCGGAGAGAGTTTGTTTGCGCACACATGCCCCCTAAAAGGCATAGTTATACCTTCAAAAGTGGCCTGTAAAACTCTCGCTTTATCACGCTGCGGTCAAATTTTCACCACCCGGTGCCCGCGCAGTAGCGCCGCACGTACTGCTCATGCTGCGGCAGCTGTGCCACGGTGCGGTCGATCGACGTGGCGATCGAGCCGAGGAAGTGGGCCAGCTCCTCGTCGCCCATCAGGTCTGCCGTCTGGTGGTGCTGACGCGGCATGATGCCCTGACCCAGCATCACCTGGATCCACGAGTTTTCCGCAAACAGTTCATTGGGAATGCGGAACACGCGGCCCGTCTCGCGGAACAGGTCGATGCGGTGCTGCAGCGAGGCTGGCACCTTCATGCTGGCCGCGTCGCGCCAGTATTGGGTGTCGCGCCGGTTCGTCACGTTGTAGTGCAGGATGATGAAGTCGCGGATATGGTGGATTTCCGTTTCCGCCTGCTTGTTGTATTCGTCCACGTCGGCCTGGCTGATGCCGTCGGTCGGGAACATCTGCATCAGGCGGATGATGCCGCGCTGGATCAGGTGGATACTGGTCGACTCGATCGGCTCCAGGAAACCGCTGGCCAGGCCGATGGCGATGCAGTTGCCCTTCCATGTCTGGTGGCGCTGGCCCGGCTTGAAGCGGATCACGCGCGGTGCCGTCAGCGCTTCGCCTTCGACATTGTCCTGCAAGGTGCGCAGCGCCGTGTCGTCGTCCGTGTAGCGGGTTGAATAGACGATACCGTTGCCGGTACGGTGCTGCAGCGGAATGCGCCATTGCCAGCCTGCCTCGCGACCGATGGCGCGCGTCAGCGGTACCGCCTCGCCCACGGACGTCGTCTGCAGCGCCACGGCACTGTCGTTGAACAGCCAGTGCGACCAGTCCTCGTACCCGACACCCATCGTCTCGCCAATCAACAGGGCGCGAAAGCCCGTGCAGTCGATGAACAAGTCTCCTTCCAGCTCGGCGCCGGAATCGAGCCGCAGCGCGCGGATGTCGCCGCCGATCAGGTCCTTGCGCACTTCGGCGATCTTGCCCTCGATGCGCTGCACGCCATACCGCTCTGAAAAGCGGCGCAGGAACTTCGCATAGCGGCCCGCATCCATGTGATACGCGTAGTTCATGCCCGCCTTGGGCAGGTGCGCGAAGCGGTTCTGCAACGATGCCTTCAGCTCCAGGCAGTAGTCGCCATAGTCGCCGGCCAGCCCGCGCTCGCGGCCCTTGTGCCAGAAGTGCTGGAAGCCGGCTGTCCAGTGATCGGTACCCGTGGTGCCGAACGAGTGGACATAGTTCTCGTTGGCGTTGCGCCAGTTCTCGAAGCTGATGCCCAGTTTAAACGTGGCCATTGTCTCGGCCATGAACTCGCGCTCGTCGATTTCCATCAGGTGGTGGAAATTCATCAGCGTTGGAATGGTTGCCTCGCCGACGCCGACAGTGCCGATTTCATCGGACTCGATCAGTTTGATGTCGAGCCGCTTGCCCAGCGATTTGGACAGGCCGGCGGCCACCATCCACCCCGCCGTGCCGCCGCCGGCAATGACGACGCGCCGGATCGGGCGCTGTTGTTTTGTCTGTTCCACGCTTGTCTCCTTGTTGTTTTATTCAGCGGTTCAGCCGCTTGAGTAACTGCGCGCGCAGCGCACGCGTGGCATCCGCATCCAGCGGGCCGAGCACGCGCCGCGCGGCCGGCGGGATGTGGGCCACCGTGGCGTCATCGGCCTCGAACACGTAGTGACGGAACAGCTCCGCCCACGCGGCGCGCTGCGCCGGCGGCAGGTCGCGCACCGTCATGATGGCGTGCATCAGCGCGGTGGTCGGCGTGTCCATGTAGCCGGGCGACTGGCGCCACCAGTAGTTGACCAGCACATTGAAGCGGTCCAGCGCTTCCACGTGGTGCCACCACATGCCGGGGATGAACAGCGCGTCGCCCGCCCCCAGTTCGGCCACCTGTGCGTGCCGCTGCGCCTCGGCGAATTTCGGGAAGCGGTCGAAGTCGGGATGCTTGAAATCCACCAGGCTGATGGCCTGGCCCGCCGGCGTGAAGTCGAGCGGCCCGATATACAGGTTCTCCAGCTGCTCGGGCGGAAACAGGGTAAAACGGCGGCGGCCGACGGCCACGCAGGCCAGGTTGTCCGGCAAATCGTAATGGGCGGCGATGCGGGTGCGGTTGCCGATCCAGATGCTGGCCAGTGCATCGCGGCCGTGCAGGTTGACGTCGTTCTCGGTGCGAAAGCCCGGCAGGCACGTATCGATGGCGGTGGAGCCGACATAAATCGCCGGCGGCTGCTCGTCGTTGCGGTGGTCCTCCAGTTCCGCCAGCACGCCGTCCAGGCGCACGTTCGCCGGAAAGAAATTGAAGCCTGACAGGTCGTCGTTATAGAAGAAGCGGCCGTCGATATCGGGCCGGCCCAGCATTGCGACGACGTTCATGCCCTGGTAGAAGCGGCGCAGGTAGGCGCTGGCCGTCTGCTGCGACGCCAGTCCCGCCCGCACCATCGGCCAGCGGGCCACGAGGCCGCGCACGATCAGCGGCTGCGTCGACGCCAGGATGCGCGGCGTCAGCTCGTCCGGATGGACGCCATGCAGTTCAGCGACGGGCAGCATTCTTGCGGGCGATCAGCGCGCGGAACTGCGACAGCGACGCGACGGCCATGTAGACCGGCTGCAGGAAGCCCGACCTGTGCAGCCGCCCCAGCGCGGTGCCGTCCAGCGCCGCCAGGCGTTCCTCATGGATCGTATAAAAGCCGGCCAGCCGGTTCTGCGAACCGTCATCGAGCTCGATGTCGAAGACGAACGACTCCAGCAGCTCGTGCTCCAGCAGCGCTTTGACAAACCCGGGCAGGGTCTGCAGGCCCTGGTGGATCGTCAGCAGCACGGAATTGATGCGCTCCAGGTACGGCGTGACGCCGCCATATTCCAGGAACAGCGGCTCGCCGTCGTGCGTGCCCACGCGCGGATGTTCGACGTCGATATGCACCATCAGTTCCTCACCCTGGCGCCCGATCAGGAACGGCTGGCGTTCGATCAGCAGCGGCACCTCCGGCGCGTCCCAGCCGGTATCGTTCAAGAACAGGTTTTCGCCGGGCTGGAAGCCGAACAGCGCCACCGGCTCGAACGACGTCGCGTCGTCCGTCTTGCGAAACACGATCGGGTAGTGCGCCTGCAGCGTGCGGAATTCGGCAGGGAAGGTGAGGGCGAACATCACGTCGTCCCCCAGGGCGGCGGAGCGCTGCGTGAGCACGCGCAGGTCCTTGTGCTGGACGTTATTGAGCAGTACGGGATTGGGCATCTTGTCTCTTGGTTGTCGTTATATTTTTTGCAGGCCGTGGCGGCGAATATGCTCCAGCAGTTCACGGTTCGACGGCAGGGCGCCCAGCATCCTGCGCGTCAGGTCGGCCGCCTCGCGGTAATAGTGCGCGGCGGCCTCGGGGTCGGCGCGGCGCGTGCCGCCCGGCGCCGGTACGAATCCCATCCCGTACAGCACGTATTGCCAGCTGGCGGACGGGAACACTTCCTCGATGCGATGAAAATCCAACCGCGACGGCGGCCGGTGACGCCACAGCGCCAGCAGCTCGCGCAGTCGTTCCGGAATGGTGTTCTCGCTGCGGTTGTCCTCCCAGTAGGCACCGTCGCGCCGGCTCAGCACGTAGTGCAGCTTGAGGAATTCGACGACCCGTTCCCAGCGATAGGTGAACGCGTCGTTGAAGCGGCGCGCGACGACGTCCATGTCCGCGCGCGTGGCCGGCAGGTCGTCGCTGACCAGCGCTGCCGACATCTCGACCAACGCCAGCGCGGAGGCTTCCAGCGGCTCGATAAAGCCGGCCGACAGGCCGATGGCCACGCAGTTGCGGTGCCAGAATTCGCGCCGGTAGCCCGGCTCGAACGTCAGCTTGCGCGGTGTTGGCATGCCTTCGCTGCCAACGTAGGCGCGCAGGTCGGCTTCCGCTTGCGCGTCGCTCGTGTGGGCGCTGGAATAGACATGGCCGATGCCGCGCCGCGTCGGCAGGCCGATGTCCCAGATCCAGCCGGTGCGCTGCGCGGTGGACGTCGTCTGCGATGCGATCGGACTGTCATCGCTCTGGTACGGGACCTGCACGGCCAGCGCGCTGTCGTTGAACAGCACGTGCCGTTGCGAGATGACGGGGATATCGAAGTGGCGGCCCAGCAGCAGCGACTGCATGCCCGTGCAGTCGATGAACAGGTCGCCCGCCAGCGCGCCATGTTCGCGCGTGTGCAGCGCGGCGATGTCGCCATTGTCGTGCGAGGCGATGCCGGTCACGTGATCGGGCACGTAGCGCACCCCAAGGCGTTCCAGGCAGTGCTTGCGCAGGAAGACGCCGAACTTGCCGGCGTCGAGGTGATAGCCGTAGTTGGCGACGGCCGCGTATTCCGGCGTGCCCGGCTGCTTCGGCGCGCGGCCCTTTGCACACAGGTGCGGCTGGAAGCTCACCAGGTCGGCGAACGGCACCTGCGCGTAAGCGGCCTGCCACGGTCCGACCAGATCCGCTTCGCCATAGCCCTGCGGCAGGACGAACGGGTGAAAATAATAGTCGTCGCCTGCCGGTTCGCGCCAGCCGCGGAACAGGGAGCCTTGCTTGAACGCGGCATCGCATTCGCGGAAGAACGCCGTCTCAGGGACGCCGATGCGGCGCAGCGTGTCGCGCATGGAAGGCCACGTGCCTTCGCCCACGCCGATGGGCGCCACGTCGGGCGATTCAATCAGCGTGACTTGCAGCCCGTGCGGGGATGCCGCCTGGTGGTCGGCGGCGATCATGCCGGCCGTCAGCCAGCCGGCCGAGCCACCGCCGACAATCACGATGCGTCGAATCGCTTGAACCATACGGTGTTCCTGACGACGAAGTTGCCTAAAAGTTTAACCGAAAAACTAATTCGCAAACGGGAAAATTATCCCCTTCGAAGGGACTGATGGGCCGGCCGGAATGGCCGGCCCGCGGGCGTCGTCAGAACTTGTAGCGCATTCCCAACATGTAGCGTGGGCCCGTCTGCGTCGCGTTCACCAGCATGGTCTCGGTGCGGCCGTGCTGGCGGGTCGTCTCGTTGGTCAGGTTGATGCCCTCGAACTGCACGGACAGTTTCGGCGTGATGGCATAGTTGACGCTCAGGTCGAACTGGCCGTAGCTTTCCGTGTACTGCGGGTTGGGGCCGGCCGCGTCGAACGTCGAGGCCAGGAACTTGTCGCGCCAGTTGTAGGCCGCCCGCACCGTCCAGCCGGCGTTCTCATAGATGCCGATCAGGTTGGCCGAATCGGACAGCCCGACCAGCGCGAACTGCTCGCCGATGCCGGCGTTGTTGAACCCCAGGCCGGAATCGACATATGTGTAGTTGGCCGAGATGCCGAAGCCGCTGTCGCCAAACATGTGCTGCACGTTGAGCTCCAGTCCTTTCACGTCGGCCTTCTTCTGATTCGAGAACGTCGTGATGCGGAACTTCGCCACCGGATCGTTCGGCTGGCCAACGATCGTACCCGTCGCGTTGCCGGACGCGTCGTCCGCGCCCCGTGTGACGCCTGCGGCACCGGCATGATTGCGGAAGATGTAATTGCGGATGCAGGTCGTGTCGGCACCGGCGCAGCCGTTGGCCAGCGCTTCGTTCCAGAACGCGCCGCCGACCGGGGTGTGCAGGTTCTCCAGCGTGACGTCGACCTTCGACTGCCCGGCGTAGTTCTCCAGGTTCTTCTTGAAGAAGCCCACGGCAAAGAAGTTCTGTTTGCCGTAGTACCATTCGTAGGACAGGTCCAGGTTTTTCGACTTCACCGGCTTCAGTGCCGGATTGCCCTGCGAGCCCGTGCCGCCATCGAGACGGGCCAGGTGGTCCAGCACCACGCCGCCGGCAATCTGGTCGTAGCGCGGCCGGCCGATCGTGTGGCCGTACGACAGGCGCAGCTTCATGTCCTCGCGCAGCTGAAGATCGGAGTCGAGGCTGGGCAGCAGGTGGTGGTATTTGCCGGTCAGGGTCGTGAACGACGGATCGCCAAACTGCACCGGCAGCTCGTTCTGCGAGACCCAGCTGATCGACGTGGCCGTGGGCACCAGGGCCCTCGATACGACGTCGGTTTTTTCATAGCGCAGGCCCAGCGCCGTGCGCAGCGGCAGGTGCGTGTCCCAGTCGGTATTGAACTGCAGGTACAGGCTCTTCGACTTTTCCTCCGTGCGCTGGTCCGTATCCCAGTGATCCTTGACCGAGTACAGGTCGGGCCGGCCGGATGCCTTGATGGCCAGGTCGCGCACCTGCCCGAAGTCGAACGTATAGAAGTTGTTGAACAGGTTCGGGTTGCCGCTGCCGTCGATCTTGTCGAAATACTGGCGCACGGTCTCGGCGTGCCACACGCTGCTCGGGTAGTCGGCCGGGCTGGTGGCGCCGCCCCACGTGTCGCGCTGCATGGTGGAGAAGGCCGAGCGATTGTCGACCTTTGTTGCCGACAAGCCAAAGTTCAGCTCCGACGCTTCCAGCAGCTTCAGGCGACCCTTGAACTGCGTCTGCGTCACCTCGCCCTTCATGTAGCCGTTGCGGAAAGCGGACCCTGTCACCTGTTGCGGCGCGCGCTGGAAGTCCGCGCCCTGGATCGACAGGACCGGGAAGTCCTGGCTGAAGTCCGCCGTCGTGTTGCCGCGGCTGAAGGACGACGTGCCCAGCACGTTGTCCGATCCCCACGGGCTATCCGCCATCGATTCGGCAGTGGAGCGGTGCGCGTCCAGTTCCAGCTTCAGAGTGTTGTTGACCTTCCAGGCCGCGTTGAAGCCCAGCGACTTGTTGGCGCTTTTGGTCGCGAAGTCGGCGCCGCCCATGGCGATGTCACTGTTGGCAGGATTGATGATCTCCGTGTAAACCAGCGGTCCCGCGGCCGGGCCATTGGTCCAGCTGCTGGTGGACGGGCCGAAGTTGAACCACGCGGACAAGTCCTGGCGGCGCGTCTGGATCTTGTTTTCCGAATAGGTGTAGTCGAGCGTTGTCGTGATGTCCTTGCGCGGCGCGAACTGGAACGTCAACTGGCCGTTGGTGCGCTGGCGCTGCACGCCGGAGAAGGCATAGTTCAGGTTTTGCGGCACCGAATAGACGTCGGTCGGACCGGGGCGGTTGGTGATGTTCTCCGAGCCAGGCGCGCCGGGCAGGGGGATCGCGCCCCAGTTGTTCTCGTCGCCGCGAAACGGCCCCTTCCAGCCGCTGGAGACCGATGCCGTGTTGTAGCCCAGGTTGCGCTCCTGGTAGCTGGCGCTGACGGCGATGCCGAACATATTGTCGTTCCACGTCGTGCTGTAGATGCCGGAGATTTCCGGCGTCACCCGGTCTCCCGATTGGACGTCGCCCGGCAGGTTCGACGACGACTTGTCGTAGACACCCTTGACGCCGACGCTGGCCTGGAAGCCGGGGCGGTCCAGCGGACGCGCCGTCATGACGTTCAGGGTGGCGCCGATGCCGCCCGTGGGCGTATCGGCACGGCTGGTTTTATAGACCTGGATCTGCGAAATCGCCTCGGAGGCCAGGTTGGCGAAGTCGAATGCGCGGCCATTCAGGTCGCCCAGGTTCGACGTCGGCATCTGCCGGCCATTGAGCAGCACCATGTTGAAATCGGGCCCGACGCCGCGCACCGTGACCTTGGATCCTTCGCCGATCGAGCGGTCGATCGACACGCCGGAAATGCGCTGCAGCGATTCGGCCAGGTTTGTATCCGGAAACTTGCCGATATCCTCGGCCACGATGCCATCGACAATGCCGTCGGCATTGCGTTTCAGGTTCAGCGAGGACTGCATGCTGGCGCGCAGGCCCGTGACGACGACGGACGCCACCGGCGCATCGCCCGAGCTGCCGGACGTGCTGAGGGCTGTTTGCCCGGTGTCCGGCTGGCGGGTCTGGTCCTGCGCCTGCGCCAATGCCGGCCAGGCGCACGCGCTGGCAACCGCCAGCGCAATCAGTTTTTGTTTTGCCTTGGGGTAGTGCATTTCGTCTCCTGTGTTCTTATCGATTATTGGTGTGACACGGCCGTTTCTCTGCTGGAAACGTTTCCATCGGCGGGCGTAAAGCTGGTCAAGCCTGCAAAATGTTTTTGATCTGTTTGCTCGGGGCTCACCCGGGCTGTCAGGGTTGATAGACCCGGACGTAATCCACTTCGAACTGCCACGGCAAGCTGGC
This sequence comes from Pseudoduganella plicata, assembly GCF_004421005.1. Taxonomy (NCBI): domain Bacteria; kingdom Pseudomonadati; phylum Pseudomonadota; class Betaproteobacteria; order Burkholderiales; family Oxalobacteraceae; genus Pseudoduganella; species Pseudoduganella plicata. The sequence continues at coordinate 3,714,125 of NZ_CP038026.1, read as the reverse complement.
GTCCTGCACCTCGCCGCCCAGCCCGCCGCCCACCGCCAGGTTCAGCAGCAGATATTGCGGGCTGTCGAACGGCCACTTGTTGTAGTCGCCATCCTGCGGATTGACGAGCTCCGCATAGTCGCGGCCATCGACGCCGATGCGGATGCGCTCCCGCGTCCACGTCAGCTGGTAATTGTGGAAGGCGTGGCAGGCGTCGGGCAGCAAGACCTTGTCCGTGCGGGCAGTGCCCATCGGCCAGTTGCTGGCCCCTGTGTAGACGCTGCCGAGAATCTCGCCCGGCTTGTTGCCGACATGTTCCATGATGTCGATCTCGCCGTCGACGGGCCATCTGCCGCTGGTCCCCAGCATCCAGATCGCCGGCCAGCTGCCGCGGCCACAAGGCAGCCTGGCCCTTACTTCAATGAATGCATAGGTCCAGCTGGCCTTGCCGCGCGTGAGCAGCCGGGTCGACGAATACTGCTGGCCGCCGTAGTCGGGCTGCGTCGCCAGCGCTTCGCGCCGCGCGGTGATGATCAGCTTGCCATTCTGGACACGGCTGTTCTCAAGCCGGGCCCGGGCATAATACTGCAGCTCGTCGTTATGCCAGCCGGCGCGGTTGCGCTCCGTGTCATAGTCCCAGCGCGCCGGATCGGGCAGGCCGTCGACGTCGAATTCATCGGCCCAGACGAGGCGCCAGCCCGCCGGCACGTCCGCCCACGCGGTGGCGTGCAGCGCCAGCGCCATCGTCACGCACAGCAATTTTGCGGCTGAGGCCATGGGGTCCTTGATCGTTGCATGCAATATCAGAGTCGGTTCATGGTAACGTTTCCATTTTGGCGACGCAACAGGACATTGCGTCTTTTGTACGAACAAACAACAGACGATGCCGCGGACGTGGCAATGCCAGAACGGCGCGTCGTTCATGCAGATAACGACTGAAGAACCGACGGAGCCAGCCACGATAGCGGCGCCGATCGACCTGCCGGAGACCTGCATGTCGTCACGCCGTCGGCGCGTTCGTGGCCGGCCAAGGTCGAGCGCTGGCGCGGTTCCCGGGCATGCGATTGTCGCGGCCCGTGAGCCGGCTGGACGATAATTTCGGAATGCCGGGTACGGCCGGGGAGAAACCAGTCCCGGCAAGTCATCAGGTCCGAACGGCGCCATGGGTCTGGCGCTGGGCGTCGAACTGCGCCGCGGGAAAATCGAGCTCGACCCGACGCCGGCACTTGCCGCCGGCGATCGGCGTTGTCTCCCCGTTTATCTATCCACAACAGCAGATCGACAGCCTGGCCCCGATAGCGCTACAATTGAAAGTGATTCTCATTTAGATTCTCATTTACAGTCCAGAGCCAGGAGTTGCAATGTCCGCCGCCAGCACGTCCGTCCGTCTCCATTCCCGCTGCAACCTTCACGCGACCGTTCTCTGCGCCAGCATGGCGCTGATCTATCCTGCGGCTCACGCGCAGCAGGTGTCGGGCGGGCCGATGGGAGAGACCGACGGTCCGCTGCCGACCGTGACGGTCACCGGCACCGCCGAGCCCGGCACGGGCACGGAGGGCTCGGGCTCGCTGGCCAGCCGCAACGCCACCGTGTTCAAGGGCGTCGATTCCGTACGCGATATCCCCCAGCCCGTGACCGTGATCACGCGCCAGTTGCTGGACGACCGCGCGCTGCTGGACTTGCAGGAGGTACTGCAGAACACGCCGGGCGTCTCGGTCGATTATGTCGACAGCGAACGTGTCACGTATTACTCGCGCGGCTACCAGATTGACGCATTGCAGATCGACGGCTTTACCATCAACCAGAGCGGCTCGGCGTTCGTCCAGCCCGATACGGCCGTGCTGGACCGCGTGGAGGTGCTGCGCGGCGCATCCGGCATGCTGCGCGGATCGGGCAACCCGTCCGCCACCGTCAACATGGTGCGCAAGCGGCCAACCAGAACCTTGCAGGCGTCCGTCGGAGCCACGGTCGGCTCGTGGGACCGCTACCGCGTCGAAGGCGACCTGTCCGGCCCGCTGAACGCGGCCGGCACCGTACGCGGCCGCGTCGTGGCCGTCAACGACGAGAAGGATTTCTTCCAGAAGACCAAGCACGAGGACCGCAAGGTGCTGTACGGCGTGATCGAGGCCGATCTCGGCCGCAACACCACCGTGACGGCCAGCCTGCAGCACACCGACCTGGACGCCAACGGTGCCTGGGGTAACCTGCCCGCCAATCTCGACGGCTCGCCGCTGGACCTGCCGCGCGAAATGTACCTGGGCGCGGACTGGAACCGCTGGAACCGCTACAACCAGCAGGCGTTCGCAGAGGTCGAACACCGCTTCGGCAACGACTGGACGATCAAGGCCAGCGCCGCGTGGACCCGGCTGCACCTGAAGAAAGACGGGTTCAAACAGACCTACTTTGTGCGCCCCGCTGGCGCGACCAATCCCTACCTGATGAACGTAACGACCGCCCAGTACACCGGCGCCGACAGCGACCAGCGCAACTTCAACGTCACGGCCAACGGGCCGTTCTCGCTGTTCGGCCGCACGCACCAGCTCGTGGTCGGCGGCGAAAGCCTGCGGACGGACGCCACCGACAGCTGGGGACAAGGCAATCTCTATCAGCTCAACAACGTCGATATCCGCACGTGGGACCCGCACACCTCGTATGCCGAGCGCGACGTCCCGATGACGGGCAGCGCTGCCCCACGTTCACCCGGCAGAAGGGCGCGTTCGCCACGGCGCGCCTGTCGATTACCGATCCGCTGACCATCATGGTGGGCGGCCGGCTGAGCTGGTGGGAATACGAAGCCGTCAAGACGCCAGCCAACAATTACAAGATCAACCGCGAGGCGACACCGTTTGCCAGCGCCGTCTACGATTTCACAAAGAACGTCAACGGCTACTTCAGCTACACGGAGATCTTCACGCCGCAAAACGTCAAGGACGCCAACGGCAATATCCTCGATCCCATCCGTGGCGAAGACTACGAAGCGGGCGTCAAGGGCGAATTCTTCGGCGGCCGCCTGACCGCCTCTGGGAGCGTGTTCCGGATCAACAACGTGGGCCGCGCCATCGAGGATGCCGCCAGCCCCGACCCGTGCCTGCCGTACTACACGACCGGCCACTGCCGCATCGCCGGCGGCAAGACCCGGAGCGAGGGCTTCGAACTCGAGGTGGCTGGCGAACTGCTGCCCGGCTGGCAGGTCATGGGCGGCTACACCAACACGCGCACCGAATACCTGGTCGACACCAATGCCGGCAACGTCGGCCAGCCGCTGCGCTCGATCGATCCACGCCACCAGCTGCGCGTGTTCACCACCTACCGCCCCCAGGGTGCGCTGCAGGGCCTGACGGTTGGCGGCGGTGCGCAACTGCAAAGCGACGCGTACGCGACCGGCAGCGGCCTGACGACGCGCCAGGGTGGCTATACTGTCTACAACGCGATGCTGGGTTACAAGTTCAACGAGCGCTACGCGCTCCAGGTCAATGTCAACAATGTATTCGACAAGACCTACTACAAGAAGTTCGCGCCGACGGGCATCAACAATTACTACGGCGATCCGCGCAATGTGATGGTGTCGCTGCGGGCGACCTTGTAAGCGCTACGGCCGCGCCCGGTGACAGTATTCGTGCCTGACCCCGATGTTGTCACGGGCACGGCCGTTATCGTCGTTTATGCGTCCGCGGGGTGGTGCATACCGTCGCTGGTCACGCGGGGATGAACCGGTATAGCGTCAGTGCCAGGCCAGCACATTGCTGACGCAGGCCGGCATCGACATCGCCGTGACCGACCTGCTGCTGGTCGACGACGTCTGATCAGCCTACCGTCGCGGTCACGGGCTTCAGCGCCTGCATGATCTGCAGCACGGCAGGTCCCAGCAGCACCACCAGCAAGGCCGGGAAGATAAAGAAGATCAGCGGGAACAGCAATTTCGTGGCGATCTTGGCCGCCTGCTCTTCCACCATCTGGCGGCGCCGGGTGCGCAGTTGTTCGGATTGCACGCGCAGCGCCACGCCGACGCTGGTGCCGAAGCGGTCGGCCTGGATCAGCATCTTCACCAGTGCGTCGACATCTTCCACACCCGTGCGCAGCGCCAGGTTGCGCAGCGCCTTGTCCTTGGCGCTGCCGGCGCGCAGCTCCAGCGTCACCAGCTGCAGCTCCTCGGCCAGGATGGCGCTTTTCAGGCCGATCTCGGCACCCACGCGCGCCAGCGCCGCATCCATCGCCAGGCCGGCTTCCACGCAGACCGTCATCAGGTCCAGCGCGTCCGGGAAGCTCTCGAAGATTTCGCGCTGGCGTTCGGCGATCTTGCGCTTGAGGATCACGTCGGGGAGATAGTAGCCGCAGGCTGCGGCGATCACCAGCCACAGGATCGTCATGCTGGCGGCACGCTCCGCGTCGTGGCGCAACACAAGATACAGCAGCAGCGGCAATCCCACTGTCAGTGCTGTTTTCCCGGCGTGGAACAGCCCCGGCGTTGTGGGATTGCGCCAGCCCGCGTGGATGAACCGCAGTCGAACGGGCGAACCTTCCCAGCCTTCGGCGGGAACGGACAGCCGCGCCAGCGGCTCGGCCAGCTGCGCCAGCCGCTGCAGCCAGTTTCCGCGCGGCGCGGCGCGGGTCTCGCGCTCGTCCAGCGCCGTCAGGCGCCCCTTGACCGGATCGCGCGTGAGCACCAGCATCGTCAGCGCGACAAGGCCGAAGATCGCGATGAACAGGGCGGCAAGGATCAGCAGTTGAGAAATCGTCATAGGTGAAAATCCTCAGACACGCAGGCGGATCAGCTTGCGGATGGCCAGCACGCCCGCCGCCATCATCACGGCGGCGCCGTACAGCATCTTGCGCCCGGTCGGATCCGTCACGAGCACGCCCATCGTTTCCGGGTTCGCCAGGTACATCATGCCGCCCGCGCCGAACGGCAGCAGGCACAGGATCCACGCCGACATGCGGCCTTCCGCCGACAGCACGCGTACCTGCCCCAGCAACTTGTGACGGTCACGGATGATGGCGCTGATCGATGTCAGCAGCTCCGTCAGGTTGCCGCCCGTCTCGCGCTGGATCAGCACCGCGACCACAAAGTACTGCAGATCCATGCTCGGCACGCGCTGCGCCAGGTTGTTCAGCGCATCGCCCATCGCCACGCCGAAATTGACTTCGTCGAACGCGGCCTTGAATTCCTCGCCCAGCGGCGCGCCTACCTCGTCGCCCACCAGCTTCAACGCCGTCGGGAACGCGTGACCGGCGCGCATGGCGCGGCTCATCATATCCAGCGCTTCGGGCAACTGGCGTTCGAATTTCGCCATCCTGGCCGCCTTGCTGCGCGCCAGATGCAGCAGCGGCGCCACGCCCATGCCGACAGCCGTCAACAGCACCGCGAATCCCGGCAGGTGCAGCATGAACGCCAGCACGAGGCCGAGCAGGAAGCCGCCGGCGCACAGACAGAGCAGGCGCGCGACCATGTAGCCGGCACCGGCCTGCAACAGCATGCGGTCCAGCGCCGCGGTGCCGGGCAGGCGGCGCAGCATCAGGTGCACGTCCGGATTGGCGCTGAGGCGACGCTCCTTGACGATGGTGACGTCGGTTGCCTTGGTCTCGCCGCCGATGACGCCGCGCAGCCGGCGCGCCACCCGTTCCGCTTCCGGATCGCGGTGCGTGCTCCAGCCCACGTAGACACCCCATACCAGCAGCAATACGGCGGCAAAGATCAGCAGTAGCAGGAACAGGAAGGTGATGTCCATGGGTCAGCGCGGCTCGAAGACCTGGGGCGACAGGTTCACGCCGAACGTGCGCAGGCGCTCGGCAAAGCGCGGGCGCACGCCGCTGGCACTGAAGTGGCCCAGCACCGTGCCGTCGTCCGTCACGCCGGTCTGCTTGAACGAAAAAATCTCCTGCATCGTGATGACATCGCCCTCCATCCCCGTCACCTCGGAGATCGACAGCACCTTGCGCTTGCCGTCCGTCAGGCGCGAGACCTGCACGACGACACCCACGGCGGCGCTGATCTGCTGGCGCATGGCACGCGGCGGCAGGGTGCCGGCCGCCATGCTGACCATGTTTTCCAGGCGCGTCAGCGCATCGCGCGGCGTGTTGGCGTGGATGGTTGCCATCGAGCCTTCGTGGCCCGTGTTCATGGCGCCCAGCATGTCCAGCGCCTCGGCGCCGCGCACCTCGCCCAGGATAATGCGATCGGGCCGCATCCGCAGCGCGTTGCGCACCAGCGCCCGCTGCGTCACTTCGCCCTTGCCTTCGATATTGGCGGGGCGCGTTTCCAGGCGCACCACGTGCGGCTGCTGCAGCTGCAGTTCGGCCGCGTCTTCCACCGTGACGATCCGTTCCGTCGGGTTGATGAAGCCTGAGATCACGTTGAGCATCGTCGTCTTGCCGCTGCCCGTGCCGCCCGAGATCAGGATGTTGACCTTGGCTTTACCAAGACCTTGCAGCACCTCGGCCATGTCGGCCGTCACGCTGCCGTAGGACACCAGGTCGGCCAGGCGCAACGGATCGGCCGAGAAGCGCCGGATCGACATCACGGGACCGTCGATCGCCAGCGGCGGGATGATGGCATTTACGCGCGAGCCGTCCGGCAGGCGCGCATCGACCATCGGGCTCGATTCGTCGATACGGCGGCCCACCCGCGAGACGATCTTGTCGATAATCTTCATCAAGTGCGCGTCGTCCGTAAACGTCACGTCCGTCAGTTCCAGCTTGCCGCGCCGCTCGACGTACACCTGCTTGTGCGTGTTGACGAGGATATCGGAAACGGTCGGGTCTTCCAGCAGCGGCTCGAGCGGGCCGAAACCCAGCATCTCGTTCTGGATGTCGCGCGTCAGCGTCTTGCGCTCCGCGTCGTTGATGACGACCATCTCTTCTTCGAGCAGCCGTTCGACCAGCAGGCGCAGCTCCTGGCGGATCTGGTCCGGCGTCAGGCGCCCCATGCTTTCCAGGTCGACGCGGTCCAGCAGCGCCTCGTGGATGCGACTTTTCAGCTGGTGATAGCCGCGGTTGTCGATCGGCCCGCGCTGGGCCGTCGGGCGCGCCACGCTGCCGGAGGCCAGGCGTTCGCGCAGGGAAGTGGAGGGCATGGTCATGATGTCGTCTCGTCGGTCATGCGGCGCGGCGCTTGAACAGGCGCGCCATCAGGCTTGATGCCTGCTGCGGCGCAGCTTCGCCCGTCAGGTCGCGTGCCATGTCCGTCAGCGCGGTGCTGAGGGGGCTGTCGGGCATCAGGCGCGTGACCGGCACGCCCTGATTGACGGACTTCGCGGCCGCGTCGTAATGGTTTGGCATCGTGCGCAAGCTGGTGGTGTCGAACGCTTCCTCCAGGTCGCGCAGGCGGATGTCGCTGTTCTTGTCGTGGCGATTGACGATCAGCTCGACCTTGTCCTTGGCGTAATCGAGGTTGCGGAACACCGTCAGCAGGCGCTTGCCGTCGCGGATGTACGGCAGCGTCATCTGCAGCACGGGATAGATCGTGTCGGCATGATCGAGCGCGCGGATGCTGACCGGGTCCAGGCTGCGGCCCACGTCCAGCACGATGAAATCGTACTGGCGCCGCGCCAGCTTGACGATGGCGTCGATGTGTTCGGGCTTGACGTCGCTCGCATGGGCCGGATCGGACGGCGCGGCCAGCACGCTGTAGTTGGGCGTGACGGCCACCATGCTCGATGCGAGGAACGACGGATCGAGGCGGTGGATCTGCGTCGCCACGTCCGACAACGTCGCCAGCGGCTTGATGTCCGAAACGAACAGCGAGGCGTCGCCGAACTGCAGGTTCATGTCGATCAGCGCCACGCGCTTGCTGCCGCCGGCCGACAGCGCATAGGCCAGGTTCGTTGCCAGGAAGGTGGAACCGCTGCCGCCCTTGCACGAGATGAAGGCCAGCACCTTGCCGTTGGTGCCGCCCTGGTTGCCCAGCTTTTCGGCGATACGGTCGAGCGCCTGCGCCAGCGCGGCCGGGGCCGGGATCGCCGGCAGTACTTCGCGCACGCCGGCTCGCATGGCGCGCAGCAGGAAATCCTGCGACAGGTCGCCGGCCAGCACGATGAACGACATGCGCGGGAACAGGTGGCCCAGGCGTTCCAGGGCTTCCAGCTCGCCTTCATCGGCGCGCGGCTGGTCGACGACCAGAACGTCCGGCACGGCGTCGTCCGCAAGCGTTGTCAGTTTCGCGGGCGTGCCGGCGATCATGTCGACTTCGTCGGCACCGGGGCGGTTGCGCAGCACGCGCGCCAGTTCGATCAGCTGGCGGTCGTCGCGCGACAGGATGGCGATTTTCACTTGTAATCCTTACTTCGTGCTGCCAAACGCGGCGTTGTCCGCGTGCGTCTGCGGCGTCACGTACGACTGCTGGTAATTCGCGTACGCGGCGACGGCAGCGCTGCCGTCGGTGCCGGTTTCCCGGCGCGGCTGCGTCGGAATGGTCTGGCTGGCGACAATGGCGCGCAGGGTGGTGCCGGACGTGGCCAGCGATGCCGGCGCACAGGCCGGGAGGCCGCACAGGGCGAGGGCGATCAGGAGCGAACGGGCGATCATGGCTTGTCCTTCGGTGCGTCGGGTTGCTGGAATCCTTCGTGGCGGCCGCCCAGGAAGAACAGGGCGGGCGAGGGCTCGATATAGTCGTCCGTCGGCAGGCGCGGCTTGTCCGCCAGCGGCTTGGCCAGGTGCGGCGTGACGATGAACACGAGTTCCGTGCGGTCGTTCTGGAAGTCGCTGCTGCGGAACAGCGTGCCCAGCACGGGCACGTCGCCCAGGAACGGGAAGCGCTTGATATTGCTGGTCACGTTGTTGCGGATCAGGCCGCCGATGGCGAAGCTCTGGCCATCCTGCAGCTGCACCGTCGTGCTGGCGCGGCGCGTGGTAAACGACGGCAGCAGTGCCGTCGCGTTGTTCGTGCCGCCCGGCAGCGTGATGCCGATACCTTCGCGGTTCAGTTCCGACACCTCCGGCGCCACGCGCAGGTTGATGCGCCCGCCCGCCAGCACAGTCGGCGTGAAGCGCACGGCCACGCCGTATTCCTTTTCTTCCAGCGTGATCGTGTTGCCGCCCGTCGGATTGTTCTGCGCGACGGGGATGAAGATCTTGCCGCCCGCGAGGAAGCTGGCTTCCTGGCCGCTGATCGCCATCACCGTCGGCTCGGCCAGGATCTTGACGAGACCGTCGCGCTTTTCGCCGTCGATGGTGACGCGGCCCACGCTGTTGGCGATCACGCCCAGCGACCCGGCACCACCCGTCAGCAGGCTGGAGACGATGCCATAGGTGTCCTTCGAGCCGGTGATGTGCGAGCGGCTGATGTTGGCGCCCAGCTGGTCCACCAGCGACTTCGAGATCTCGGCGATTTTCACCTCCAGCATGACCTGCTGGGGCGCGGCGACCTGCAGCATGTTCAGCACCTTCGCCGTCGTCACGGCGGGTGCCGGCTTGACGGATGCTCCGACACCGCTTGCGGGCGGCGAACCGGCGCCCTTGTCCGCAGCGGCGGCGGCTTCGGTGGCCGCTTCCTGGAACGACGTGGCCAGGCCGACCAGCTGCGCCGCCACGACGGAATCGCTGACCATGCCGGACAGGATCAGCGCATTGCCGGAGCTGCCGATATGGATGTTCTTCTCGGCCGGGAACAGCGTGTCGAACTGCGCACGCAGCGCTGCCGTATCGACGCGCACGTCGATATCGAACACGGTGGAACGCCCGTCCCGTGTCGAGACGATCAGGTTGGTGGAACCAACGCTGCGTGCCACCAGCACGATCTCGCTGGCGTTGGGTACGACGACGTTGGCCACGTCGGGCGCGCCCACCGTCACCTGGCTCGCTGGTGAACAGAAGCGCTTCAGCAGCGATTTGCCGCGTACCAGTTCGAGCCGGCCCGTGACGTCGCCGCGGCCGCGCAGGTCGATGCAGTCGGGCGCTGCGGCGGCATTGAGCGACAGCGCCAGCGTTGCGGCCAGCACGGTTTGTTGGGGAAGCGACAGCATCATGGGGCAGCCTTGGACGGGAACGATTGCGGAGCGGCGTCGAGGCCGCGGATCACCATCACGCCCTCGGCGGGAGGCGGGGTACGCACGACGGGCGGGGGAGCGGAAGGCGCTGGTGCCATGACCGGCGCCGGCGTGGGCGCCGCGGCCCTGGCCGGCGGCAGCCCGAGCACGGATTCGCGCGTCGCGCCGACCGTATTGGCCGGTTGCGGATCGACCTGATTGCGCAGCACGAGCGACAACGTGCCGATGCTGCGCGCCAGGTCCAGTTTTTCCACCTCGTCCGGCGTGAGCTCCAGCGTGACGGCGTTGACGACTTTCGGCTTGGTGTCGTCGCGGTTCGATTCCTGGGCAACGGCCAGCACGAGGATCCGTTCCAGCACGATTTTCGAGATCGATTCCACGCGCGCGCCACTGTCCGACGATGTCTGCTGCAGGTTGACGAGGATGTCGACGTAGTTGCCCGGCAGCGCAAAGCCGGCCACGCCGACGACGTCGTTGACACGCACCGTCATGGCGCGCTTGCCGGCCGCGACGACGGCGGACAGGCCGCCCGTCGTTCCCGCAGGCGCCAGTTTGGTTTCCAGTACCGCCTCACCGCGGCCGATCTGCGTGCGTGTGACGCGGCCCTCGAGCTGCTTGATGTCCGTGATGGCGCCGGGCGGCAGGGCGCCGGCCGGCCAGTCGATCATCTGGACGTTCTCCGTGGCCAGGCGCATGCCCTGGCCGATGTCGGCGGCGGCGATCGCCACTTTCGTGCCGGCCGCCGCGCCTTGCTCGTTCATCCACCTGGCGGCAACCACCACGGCAGCCAGCGCCAGGAACAGGGCAACGCCGATAATCAGCAGGGATCGGGAATTTCTCATTACAGGTTCTCCATCGAACCGCGCTCGCGGCGGTCCAGTTCCGGCGGCCGGCCGGGCGGGCCGTCGGCGGCAAAGTAGTTGTCCCAGGCCCAGTCCAGCGTGCGGCGGGAGAGTTCCGGGGCGCGGTCTTCATAGCGCGCCAGGTCGCGCAGCTGGCGCACCAGGTCGCGCGGGTAGCAGGCCAGCAGCGGCACGTTGCGCTGGCGGTGGCAGTCGAGCAGGTAGTCGAAGACGTCGGCATCGAAGCCCACGCCGGCCTGTTCGCATGCGTTGCGGAACAGCAGGGCGTATTCGTCGGTCGAAGCGGGCGGCACTTCGATCTTGTAGCCCAGCCGGCGCAGGAAGGCACCATCGGACAGGCGGTGCGGCACGAAATTCGACGAGAACACGACGATCACGTCGAACGGCACCTGGAACGTGTGGCCGGTGTGCAGCGTGAGGTAATCGACATTGCGGTCCATCGGCACGATCCAGCGGTTCATCAGCGCCTCGGGCGAGCAGCGCTGGCGCCCCAGGTCGTCGATGATGAAAATGCCGTTGTTCGATTTCAGGTGCGGCGGCGCCTGGTACAGGCGCGTGTGCGGGTCGAAGCGCAGGTCCAGCATGTCGAGCGTCAGTTCGCCGCCGGCCAGCGCGGCCGGGCGGCGCACGCCGCGTACCCAGCGCATGTCGGGCGCGCTGCCGCGGTCGATGCCGCGGTCGGTGCCGAAACCGGCCGCTGCCGGCTCGCCCGTCAGCTGGTGCTGTACGGTGTCGAAGAACGGCACGACTTCGCCGTCGATCATCAGCGCGTACGGCACGGCGATGGCGCCGGACAGCAGGTCGCGCAGGCGCTCGGCCAGGAAGGTCTTGCCGCTGCCGGCCAGGCCGTGCAGGAACAGCGCGCGGCCGGAGTTCATCGCCGCGCCCAGCTGCGCCAGTACGCGCGGATTGGCGACGATGCCGTCGAATACCTGCGCCATGTGCGCATGCGTGACGTGCACGCCGGCCACGCTTTGCGCCTGCACCTGCGCCGTGTAGGCCGCCAGGGTGACGGGCGCCGGGCCGGCATAGGCATTGCGGCTCAGTGCGGCGGCGGCGCGCTGGCGCCCCGTTTCCGTCAGCAGGAAGGCGATGTCGGCATCGGTGCCGCTGTTGCCGGCACGCGCGACTTCGCACAGCTTCTCGGCACGCAGGAAGGCGATCAGCGGATCGACGACCGCCATGTTCAGTTTCAGGTGCGACGCCAGTTCGGCCAGACGCAGCTGGCCGCGCTGGTGCAGCACTTTCGACACCAGTTCGGCCAGGAAGAGAAATGGCAGGCCCGTGTCGTCCACGGTGCGCGGGGCGCGCGCCTCGGCAGGAGCGACATTGTTCACAGCGGCAGCTCTCCGAATGCGCGCAGCCACAGGACGCTGGCGACGGTGCCGGTCGCGATGGCGACAGCGTACGGCAGGCGTCCACTGGCGGCAGCCGGCGCGGCGATGCCGTCGGCCAGCCCGGTCAGGCCCGCGTGCAGCATCGTCTGGTACGTGTTGTTCAGCAGGCGCCCCAGGCTGCGCTGCCATGCGGCGACCGCCAGTGCCAGTACGCCGCCGGCCAGCAGGGTCGCGATGGCGACGGTCAGAATATCGCCGGCGCCGACAAAGGCGCCGACCATGGCCAGCAGCTTGACGTCGCCCGCGCCCATCAGGCGCAGCACGTACATCGGCAGCAGAATGGCCAGCCCCAATGCGAACCCACCCAGCGCGGACAGCAGCCCCAGGCCGCCCATCGGCGTGCCGAACAGCCCCGCGCCGGCAGGCAGGAACGCGTGCAGCGCCAGCGCTAGCAAGGCGCCCGGGAACACGACGGCGTTCGGGATGCGGCGCGCGCGCACGTCGTGCCAGACGGCCAGCGCCAGCAACGCGAACAGCAGCACGAGGGGAAGGGACGACAAGGATAGACTCCATGGATAAAAAAATGTCCGGAACGGGCGGGCCGGCCGGACTGGTGGCGCGCGGCGACGGGCGCGCCTGCAGCGATTACTTGATCAGGTCTGCCACTTTCTTGAACATGGCGCTGATGTTGGTGCCCAACGTGGTGACGGCGGCGGCGATCACGGCGGCGACTAGTGCGGCGATCAGCGCGTATTCGATGGCGGTGACGCCGTCTTCCTCGGCGATGAAGTTTTTGATGAGGTTCATGGTTGTCCTTGTAAGTGAGTAGGTCATGCGCTCGTCCATGCGGCCAGCACCGCAATGAAGCCGACAACTGCGACAAGGACCGTCAGGACAATGTGCGACATCGTCGCGCTACCCGTGCGTTCGTACTGCTGCTGATCCGGGAAGTCTTCCTTGTCGTACACGTCCGCTCCTGTTCATTGCCGTCGCCGCATGAATGATGGGATGCGCAGCGCATGAACGACATCGTACGGGGCGGGCGGTACCGCCGCATCCGTCAAACCTCCCCTTTTGTCTGGGACAAATGTCCTACGTGCCATGACAACATCGGGGTCAGGCACGAAAACTGTCACGGCCTCTGCCGTTGCGGCAGAAGATGACAGTTTTTGTGCCTGACCCCGGGGTGGGGAAAACTGTCAGCGGGCTCAGGCGTGGAGGTTGTGCTTGGTGGCGTAGACGTACAGTTCGAGGCGGTTGGCCACGTTCAGCTTCTGGTAGATGGCGGTGAGGTGGTTGCGCAACGTCCGCTCGGAGATGCAGGCACGGTCGGCCAGGTCCTTGTTCAGCGCGCCCTTGCCTTGCACGATCATGCCGATCACGTCGCGCTCGCGCGCCGTCAGCGACGCGATGCGCTGCGCTTCGGGATTCGCGGCAGGCGCGGGGGCCACGATCTGTCCCAGCAGCGCCTGCATCAGCGACTGGTCCAGCCACAGTTCGCCGGCGTACACCTTGCGCACGGCATTGAGCACTTCTTCCGTGGCCGCTTCCTTGCCGACGACGCCGCGCGCGCCCAGCTTGACGGCCGCCGTCAGCGTGGCCTGGTCACGGTTGGCGCTGAGGATGACGGCGCGGGTGACGCCGTTCGACAGCAGCGCCGGCAGGATGTCCAGCGAGCTGCTGCCTTTCAGGTCCAGATCCAGCAGCACGATATCGGGCCGTTGCGCCGCGTACAGGGCGACGGCTTCGTCGGCCGTACTGGCGCTGCCGACCAGTTCCAGGGCCGGTGCCTCGGCCTGGATCAGGCGCTCCAGTCCCCACAGCATCGTCTTGTGGTCATCCACCAGCAGGATGCGGATGGTCATGGTCTCTCCGGTTTTCAATGGAATCAGATGGGAATGCGGATGCGCAGCATGGTTTGCTGCGCCGTCGGCAGTACGGCCAGGGTGCCGCCCAGCGCATGCACGCGCTCGGCGATCGACAGCGGCATGAACGGCGCCGGCACGGTGCGCTCGTCGGCGCCGTTGACGATGTCGATCGCCAGCTGGCCCTCGACTTTTGCCAGCCGCACGCAGGCCGTGCGCACGCGCGTGTGCTTGCGGATGTTGCTGATGCCTTCCGTGACGATCTGGAACACCTCGGCTGCCATGCGGTCGCTGATGGCCGGCGCGTGCTGCGCTTCCAGCACCACGTCGAGGTCGTAGAACGAACGCACTTGCGCGGCCTGGCGGCGCAGCGCGATCAGCAGCTCCGGTTCTTCCTGGCGGCCGTTGCGGAAGCGGTCGGCGAAGTGGCGCATGTCGCCGATCACCTCCGTGCACATCGACAGCAGCCGGTCCAGGTCCGGCGCCACGGCATTGTCGTCGCCCGCCTGGCTGCGGATCGCGGCCACCGCGTGGCGCAGGCCGATGTACGGCTGGATGGTGCTGTCGTGCAGATCGCGGGCGATCTTCTGCCGCTCGCGCAGCGCGGCGTCCGACGCCAGCCGGTCCAGCAGGTCGATTGTTTCGATGACGGGAAACGCCTGCTGCACGATATGGTTCAGGAACGTGGCGTCCGGCCGGCGCAGCCGTTCACCGGAGGTGACAAAGATCCGCCCGCGCCCCTTGCGCAGCGGCAGGGCGGCGCTGACGAACCACGTCGTATCGAGCAGGTCGGCGATGCCGCTGCAGCGGTCCGGATCGATGCCGCGCCAGTCGCCGTCTCCCGTGACGAGCTGCGCGGCGGGGATATCGTAGGGCACGAGCTGGCGCGTGACGCCGCGGTACAGCACCGTTGCCCCCGTATCGAAATCGAGCAGCGGCTGGACGGTGGCGTCGGACACGCTGTTGTGGCTCGTGGCCCGGCCCGTGGCCGGATGGTGGACGGTGTTCAGCGTCCAGCGCCCGCTCGCATCCTGCATCACCAGCACGCAGGTGCTGCCGCCATAGAACAGCAGGATCTTTTCCATCAGCGAGTCGAGCGTGTGCTGCACGCCGAAACGGGGATTCGACAGGCGGCTGACATCGCGCAAGAGTGCCAGGCGGCGGCGCTGGTCCACGGCCAGCCCGCCCCAGAACGCGATCATGTAACCCAGCGCCAGCACGAACGTGGTGCGCAGCAGCAGGAACTGCACATGCTGCAGGCCCTGCGCCGCCAGCACCATCGCGGCCACGATCGCGGCCGCGCCCAGGGTCAGGCGGGCGCCGGCATCGAACCCATGCCGGAACGACGCGGCCAGGATCGCAAAGAAGAAAAAGCTGAAGAACGGTCCGCTGGCGCCATCGGTGGCCAGCAGCATCAGGCCATACCAGCCGATATCGAGCCAGTAGACCAGGGGACCGTGCCAGAAGCCGTCCCGCACGCGCGCCACGCACAGCAGCACCACGCTGTGCAAGGCATACAGCACGAACACGGACCAGGACCAGGTGCCGAGCGGCGTGGCGCCATCCGGACCGATGTACAGCGTGAGCAGCCCGGAGATCGCCAGTACGAGCCGCATGCCAAACACCATCGTCGCCTCGGCATCGGGCGCGACGGCCCGTCGGCCAGACAGGGACAGCGGCAGTCGGCGCAGCGCGGACAGGGCGATACTGTGATACCAACTCATCGTTGTTCCTGGCCGACACCGGCTGTGGATCGCTGTTCAGCGCAGTTCAAAAGCATACAGCAAGAATTATTGCCATGTAGAATGTCAATATCTTACTGCATTGTCTGCAAGAACCCTCCTAATGTTGTCTTAACGATGATACCTCCGGTCACTCGCCGTCAATCCGGCGCCACACTCGTTGAAATGGCGATCGTCGCACCCGTGTTCATCCTGGTGCTGCTGGCACTGGTCGAGATGAGCCTGATGTTTTTCACAACGCTGACGATGCAGTATGCCGTGCGCGAAGGTGCCCGCTTTGCCATCACGGGCCAGGAGGGCGCGGGCCAGCAGCGCTACGCGGCCGTCATCGCCAGGATCCGCGACAGCTCGCTGGGCATGTACGACCGGCTCAAGCCGGTCATTTCCGTCAACGGCACAGCCTATTCGTCCAGCACGTACAGCAACGGCATGTTCGGCACGGCCGGCAGCATCATCGTGCTGCAGCTCGATTCCACGTGGAAGGTGACGACGCCGATCCTGTCGACCTTCTTCAAGGACGGCGAATACCGCTTCACGGTCGCCGCGACGATGCGCAACGAGTACTTCCCATGAAGCGTCAGCGCGGCATTGCCGCCGTTGAATTTGCGCTGCTGCTGCCGGTTCTGCTGTTGCTGCTGTTCGGCATGCTCGACGCTGCCCGCGCGCTGCAGGCCAATATCATCCTCGTCAATCTCAGCCGCGAAGGGGCCAATCTCGTCTCGCGCGGCAATACACAACTCGAGAGCGGCAGCCAGGAGATCATCTACGCGCTGATGGCCAGCTCTCCGCCGCTGAATGTCAACAAGCACGGCATGGTCTACATCACGCGCGTGATGGGCGTCGTCAGCAACGGCCAGTCGCGCAGTGTCGTGCTGGACCAATACCGCTGGGACGACAGGCCGCGCAACCTGGGCGCCAGCGCCAGCGGCTACAACCCGGGCAGCCGCGTCTACGGCTGCGGCGCCTGGAACGGCCCCGCCTGCGCGGGCGTCGATCCGAACCGGCGGCCGGTCGTCAACGTCATGAGCGGGCAGCTCGCCGATGGCGAAGTGGTGCACGTCGTCGAGACGTTTTATCAGTACGAGATGCTGCTGGCGGGCTTTACTGTCGGTTCGCTGTCCCTGCCCACGCTTGGGCCCAACCTGTATTCGATGACGATTTTCTGACATGGCTCCCAACCTCCAGCGCCAGCGCGGCGCCATCGCGATCATGGTGGCGCTTGCGCTGCTGGTGCTGCTGTCGCTGGTCGGCCTGATCGTCGACGGCGGCCTGGCCTACATGACCAAGGCGCGGCTGAACGCGGCGGTGGACTCGGCGGCGCTGGCCGCGGCGCGCGCGGTCACCATAGGCGACAACCAGGCGGAGCAGCGCGCCAGCGCGCAGGCGGCCGCTTCCCGGTTCTTCGCGGCCAATATTCCGCAGGGTTATCTGCTGTCGAAGCCCGAACTGCTGGGGACCGACGTGACGTTCGACGGCGGCATGGTGACGATCGACGTGCGGGCCGAAGCGCCCATGCCCGTATCCCTCATGCAGATGACGGGTGTCAAGACGATGGCGCCGGGCGCTTCCGCGCAGACCATCAGGCGCGACCTGGACATGGCGTTTGTCGTCGACACGTCGGGTTCGCTGAAGGATGTCCAGGCGCAGGTGCGCACGTCCGCCAAGTCGTTCCTGAATAAATTCAACGTCACCCAGGACCGGGTCAGTCTGATTCATTTTGCATCGGGCGCCGAGGTGGACAATGCGATCAACCACTCTGCGCGCGGCTTCAACCGCACCTCGATGCTTCGCAAGATCGATGGCTTCAACTTTGAAGGCGGCACCTCTTCCATCGAAGGCATGTGGCATGCACGCTCCCAGCTTAATTCGATTTCGGCAGAGAACCGGTCCACGCTGCGCGTCATCGTGTTCTTCTCGGACGGTGCTCCCACGTCGTTCGGTGCGACGGTGGCATTGAAGTATCCGAACGACTGTCCATTGGTCGGCAAGAACAAAGGCGCCGGTGTCATCGACATGACGCGCAACGGACTGTATCGGCTGGATGTCAGCGAAAATATACTGCTGGATCAACGCTGCACGCTGGCGAATAACCCGGCCGTTTCCTTGCCGGCGTGGTATGACGCACACAATGTTGACGACGATACGGCCCAGCGTGAGTTTCGTATCGTCACGAGCACGCCACGCGTAGTGACGGCCAGTATCAGCAACGGTGCAACGCTGAAAGACAATGTCGATCGCGCTGCGCGCAATCTGGCCGAGGCTGCCGCGGCAAAGGCCCGGGACGAAGGTATTTTCGTGTTCACATTGGGCATGGGCGGCAGCCTGCGCGACCGGACCGGAACCGATAACGAAAAAGGGGAGGACGTGCTGAAATGCATGGCCAACGTGGCTGATGGCCCGTCGCGCTGCTTTAACCCGGCCAAACCCGTCGGCATGTACTGCTACGCCGCCACGGAAGCGGACCTGACGCCATGCTTCTCGCGCCTGGCCTCGGCAATCCTGCGCATCGCCAAATAAGCAACTGACCCGCAATGTTGCGGGTCTGCTACAAAAATAGTCTTCACCACAACAATACGATTCCGCCAGCGATCACGTTGCCGGCGGCGCCGCCGCCGTCCGGCAGCACGGCGGCTCCTTCCCATATCCCCTGTCACAACAGTAAAAGTGCGAAAAAAGTGCGCTCGGTCCCTGTCACAAAACGGTAACGATTCCACCGCTGGCATATCGATTTCGGTATCGAAAACCCGAAAAAAATGATTGGAACGGTCATTGGTGCGTCAATACCATGGGCCAGGACAAAAGTGGCAATCATGCCGCTGCGTAATCAAACCAACTAAAAATCATCGGAGACTGTATGAAATCGAGCGCTATCGAGCGTCATGACGCATCTCGGCCATTGAAAATGAAGCTGACGGTGATGGCCCTGGCGGGTGCCGGCTTGCTGAGCAGTGCTTCCATCCGCGCGCAGGACGCGCAAGCCATCGCCAACAAGGCCGAAGCGGCCGAAGCCGCGGCACCGATGAATGCCGTTGTCGTCACGGGCGTGCGCCGCGCCGCGCAAAGCGCGCAGGCGATCAAGAAAAATTCCGACGAGGTCATCGATTCGATCGTGGCCGAGGAGGCGGGCAAATTTCCCGACAAGAACGTGGCCGAGGTGCTGGGCCGCGTCACCGGCGTGCAGATCCGCCGCTCCGGTGGCGAAGCCAGCGACATCATCATCCGTGGCCTGCCGGGCCTGACGACCCTGCTGAACGGCCGCGAGATCTACACGTCGAACAACCGCAACCTGCACCTGGCCGACATCCCGACCACGATGCTGCAACGCGTGGACGTCTACAAGACGCAGGGCGCCGAGATGGTGGAAGGCGGCACGGCCGGCGTCATCGACGTGCGCACGTCGCGCCCGTTCGACTTCAAGGGTTTCTCCGCCAGCCTGGCCGGCCGTGTGGAGAACCGCGACAAGGTCAACACCAATGACCCGAACGTGTCCGGGATGGTGTCGAACCGCTGGAAGGGGACGTACGGCGAAATGGGTGCGCTGCTGGGCCTGTCGTACCAGAAGGGCCACTACCAGGACGAGGTGACGTGGAATTCGCCGCCGTCCAACACGGTGCCGTCCGATCCCACCATCACCGGTCCCGTGGACCTCGGTCACACCAACACGCGCGGCGAGCGCAAGCGCCTGTCGGCCAACTGGGCGCTGCAGTGGCGCCCCGTGCGCGAAGTCGAGCTGTATGCGGAAGGCTGGTCCACCCGCATCGATCACGACCGCCAGTCGCAGTTCTTCATCGGCACCCTGATGCTGCCGGCCTACCAGACGCAGTACACGCTGTTCCCGGGCACGAGACAGATCGACTCCGCCACCTCCACCGGCGACCTGTTCGCGCTCAGCTCGAACCAGACGCCGCGTGAGGATTCCGAGAGCCATCAAGGCGCCATCGGCGCCCGCTGGGACGTGACGCCCTCGCTGCGCGTCACGTCCGAGTTCTCGCGCGTGTCGAGCCACTGGAAGCAGAAGTTCCCCATCATGGAGATGAACGCGCATCCGCGCACCATCACGGGCCAGACGTATGTGAACGGCGGCGCCCGTTTCGATTACCCCGGCTACGACATGATGGACCCGAACAACTACAGCCTGGGCGCGTTGATCGACAACTGGGCCGACTCGCGCGGCCAGTCGAACGACTGGCGGGCGGACGCCACGTATGACTTCGGCGACGAGAAGCTGTTCCGCGAAGTCAGCGTGGGCGTGCGCGTGGCCCAGCGCAAGGCGGCATACCAGCACGAAAGCCAGAACTTCCTCGCCAATCCGGGCAACCTGCCGGCCGTCAGCGCGATCCCCGGCCTGACGTGCCCGTCGCTGCCGATGGCGGGCGACTACGGCATGAAGCAATGGCTGGTCGTCTGCGACCAGTACCAGCATGCCAATATCGACGCCATCCGCAAGATGTATGGCCGCAACGGCCAGACTGCGCCCGATCCGTACTCGATGTACGGCAACAACGAGGACACGTCTGCGCTCTACGGCAAGACCCGCTTCGGCTTCAACGCCGGCCCCGTCAGGGTGGAAGGCACGGCAGGCGTGCGCGTGGTCAAGACGGAGCTGGACGTCAACGGCTACAGCCTGATCGACGGCCAGCAGGTGGCCGTGAACCGCAAGACGTCCGACACGGACGTGCTGCCGAACCTGACGCTGAAGACCTACTTCACCGACAAGCTGATCGGCCGCATCAACGCCAGCAAGTCGATCCAGCGTCCCGCCTTTGCCGACTTCAACCCCGGCATCTCGCTGGGCGCCACGCCGGATGGGCTGGGCATCTACGGTGGCAATGGCGGCAACCCGGACCTGAAGCCGATCACGGGCAAGAATGCGGACGTGGCGCTGGAGTGGTACTTCGCGCCCACCGGCAGCCTGACCGCCACCGTGTTCAAGCACAAGTTCGAGAACTACATCGTCCGCTCGCTGGCGCTGGAAACGATCAATGGCAACCAGTACCGCATGGACCGCCCGCGCAACCTGAACGACGGCCAGCTGGAAGGCATTGAAATCGGCTACCGCCAGTTCTATGACTTCCTGCCCGGCTGGCTGAGCGGGTTCGGCCTGGAAGCGAACTATACGTACATGAAGGGCCACCTGGTCGATGGCGGCAAGGAAGTGCCGTTCGCTGGCATGTCGAAGAACGCCTACAACGTCAACGTGCTGTATGAACGCGGACCGTGGTCGGGCCGCGTCGCCTACAACTACCGCAGCAAGTTCGTCGACACGTTCAACTACCGGACGATTGCCGCCCCGATCGGCCCGATCGACCTGATCGTCGATCCGATCGAAACGATCGACGCGTCGATCTCGTACAAGATCAACGACCGCATGGGCATCACCCTGGACGTGGAGAACCTGGCGGACCGGACCTACAACGACTATCACGGCATTCCCAGCAACCCGCGCGATATCCGCCGGTATGACCGTGTGATCGGTTTGTCGCTGCGGTGGAAGCTGTAATGCCGCGCTGAGCGATCGGCTTGTCTACAACGCGCCCCGAGCCCAGGCTCGCGGCGCGTTTTTTTGCGTGACCAAAAAAGGGACAGGTCCAACATCCGGACAAATCTCCTTGCGAAGGCCGGGTTCGTGTCCGAATGTCCACGGCGGCGCTGCAAGACCCTTGTTCGCATTTTTCCTGCGGCAATAGTGACACTAGTCAATTACTGGAACTGTGGAAACGTTAGTGTGATGCAGCGCGAGAGGTTGCTGCGAACCTACACGCATAACGATGTCGGTTGAAAAAGCCCACTGGCTGGCTCTGTCAAAAGTTATAGATATACAATACCCACCTTTCCATGAATCGAGCTCCCATGCGCCTGTTCACTACGCTTTCCCTGTTCATGCTTGGCACCACGGCCGCCATGGCCGACGACTCCACCGGCCGGCCCGCCCCGCTGAAGATCACCGCCGCAAGCGACGCGCGCACGGTGATTCGCGGCATTCCGGAAGAAGCGGCGACGGAGCGGTTCGAAGTGCTTGCTGCCAGTGGCGAGACGGTCAGCTACGTCGGCCTGGCCGATGGCCCCGTCGGCGGTGTCGTGTTCAAGGGCGGCAAGCTGCATGGCACGCTGACGCGCGCACAGGCCGAGACGTTTTACGCCTGCCGCGGTTACGCCACGGCGCGGCATCATTACTGGGCACAGGAAGCGGGCCGCTGGACCGATTCGCTCGTCAGGGTGGCCGAGCCGGCGCCGGACGTCGAGCTGACGTTCACCGGCAAGTCGACCATGAAGAGCATCAAGGCCGTGCTGGAAAACCCGGCCATCAACCAGGTCAAGGCGCTGGTGGAAATGGGCACCAACCCGCTCAAGGTCATCAAGGTGCTGTCCAAGGCGCGCAGCGAGCATCGCCAGCGCGAGCACGACGAGGACATGCTCGAAGAGCTCGGCAAACTGATGCCGGGCGACGCCGAACAGCGCCTGGCCGACGTACTGCGCCCGGAAGACCTGACGTTCCTCGAGCGCGGCCTGGTGATGGCGTACCCGAAATACTCCGTCGAGTTTATGGTCGACAACAACAAGATCCAGGCGCTGCAGCAGCCGTCGTTCCTGCAGCTGGCTCGCGTCAAGCCGGGGATGTTTTACGCACCCAACACGGTCTGGTCGAACTGCACACCGGAGAAATGGATCGATGCCATGGCCCCGGCCGCGGCGCCGGCATCGGCATCGGTAATGGCGGCGCCACCGCAAGGGTGACCTGCGCGGGTCAATCGGCCTGGCCGGTTCACCCGCCTCTGTCCACCCGGACCGCAGCGGCCCCGTCAGGGCGCGCTCGCCACCTCCCGGGCGAAGTCGCGGCAGGAGTGCAAGGGACCGGCCCAGCAGCGCCGTCATGTGCTCGACGTCGCCGGCCTCGGGAATCATGCCGCCGCCGACGAAACGCTCGCTCATCAGCCGCAGATCGTAGGCCATCCAGGGCGGCATGAACTGCCGCAGATTCGAACCCGGCCGTGTCGTCGCCCGGATAGAGGACCGCGCGGCCCGGCACATCCGTCCAGATGGCGGCAATGTCGGCCCCCGTCAGCGTGTCCGGACCAGCCATATTGATGCGGACCAAAGGCAGCGGCTCGGCGGCGCCCTCCGGCGCATCAGCTCGATGGTCGCCACCTCGGCCAGGTCGCGCGTGTCGACCATCGCCAGGCCCTTGCCGCCGATTGGCCCGGCGACGGGCAGCGGATCGCTCCCGGTCCTGGCGACGGCGCAGGGTGGCCATGGCGGCGACAGCCTTCTGGGCGATGGCGCAGCGGGCGCGCAAGCTTCCGCTGCCGCCCGCCGGCCGTCATGAATGATGGCCGCCAGCTCGTGGCCGAAGTCGGCACTGCCGGTGCCCGAACCGGCCGCCTGGCTGCTGTTGCTGGGCCGGATTCGCCACGCTGTCGGTGCGACGGGGTAATGGCAATCTCTCCAATAGTCGGGCATGCGAGCGTGCCGTTGATCAGCTGTCGGTTCAGTTCATCGCGAGTTTCATCGACACCGCCTTGCCAGCCTTGACCGGCACCGGACGATGCACTTGCGGTGGCGCCGTGTCTTGTTGAATGCGGAAAACCGCCGCCTGTGCCGCCAGGTCGGCAGCCTGTTCGTGCAGGGCTGCCGACGCGGCAAACGCCTCCTCCACCAATGCGGCATTTTGCTGGGTACTGGAATCCATCTCGGACACGGCGCGATTGACCAGTTCGATGCCTTGCGCCTGCTCGGCGCTGGCATTGCTGATTTCCATGACAATCCGCGTTACCGACTCGATATTGTCCACGACCTCATTCATCGTCCGACCGGCCTCGGCGACGAGAACGCTACCGGCATCAACCTTTGCAAGCGAGTCGCCGATCAGCTCCTTGATCTCCTTCGCTGCGACAGCGGAACGCTGTGCCAGTGCCCGCACCTCCGTGGCAACCACCGCGAAACCACGCCCATGATCGCCGGCACGCGCCGCTTCCACGGCGGCGTTCAGCGCAAGGATATTGGTCTGGAATGCGATGCCGTCGATGGTGCTGGTGATCTCGGCAATTCGTCTTGCACTGCTGTCGATGGTGCCCATTGTCGTCACCACCTTCCCTACCACGGCACCGCCCTTGTTGGCGACGTCGCTGGCGACCTTGGCCAGACGGCTCGCTTCCCGTGCCCCTTCGCCGTTCTGCCGCACTGTTGTCGTCAGCTCATCCATAGCAGAAGCCGTTTCTTCAAGCGATGCGGCCTGCTGCTCGGTACGAACCGACAGATCCCGATTCCCGTCCGCAATCTGTGCCGATGCTGCCGCAATCCCGTCCGTTCCAAGGCGAACCTGGCCAACAATGGTCGCCAGCTTCCCTGTCATGGTATTGAGCGCGGAAAGCAGACGGGAGAATTCGTTATCACCACGGACCTCGGCTTGCGTGCTGAGGTCTCCCTCGGCTACGCGGCGGGCAACCGTAATGGCTTGGTCAAGCGACCGGGTAACGGTATTGGTCATGAAGCGCCCGACGATGAGGCTCACGATCAGGGCCGCGACCAGCCCACCACCCAATGCCACGGCAGCCGAGGTGATGCGTGAATCGATGAAATGACGATTTTTTTCCGCCCGCTCACCCAGGTATTGGGTCAGCGCCTTCGCATCCACGTCAGCAGCACGGTACGTCGGGTTGATCGTCTTGATGAGGATAGTCTGGGCCTCGTCCCAATTGCCAGCACCGATGGCGCGAGCCGCGGCAGTCGTACTTTCGGTGCCAAGCTTGCCACTTGTCTCAAACCACTTCTCAGCAAGAACTTTTTCTTCGTCGGATGTGATTCCGGCGCGATAGGTTTCCCACAGCTTGCGGATGTCGTTTACGTTCTGGTCGATCACCCCGTAGTGAATATCCAGCGGATGATCGTGCATCGCCGCATATTCGGTCGTAGGGTTATGCTGGAGCGCCTGCAGGACCTGGCTGCGGCTGCCTTCCATGCGCAGACGGATCTTGTCCACCGTCGCCTGCGCTGTCACGTCGGACAAATTGATTTGCTGCAGAGCGTTGACCGCATATCGCGTCAGGCCCAGGCCTGACGCGCCGGCAGCCACCGCGATAGCAATAAGAATACCGATCGTACCAATCATCAGCATACGGATAGACAATTTTTGTAGGGCGAACATGGGGCAGATCCAATTTGAGTAATTTGAGTAACCGGAAGCAATAATCCATCAGATATTGCCGCAAGTCAACAAGTGCCATCAAATTCGTCAATTCGTCTCATTTTGACGACGGATGCGCCGCGTCGCCAACGCGGCGCTGCAAGCAAGGTCGCTACCCCGACAGCGCCCACGTACAGGGCTGCGAACGGGCACCAATGCAGCCGCCTCCATAGCGGGCTTCCGATAGCTGCCGCTGCTGGGTATCGGCGCTTCGCCACAAGGCGAGACCAGGTCCAAGGTACGACGGCGCGATGTGACAACGCCTCCTTGAGCTCGCCCGAAGTCGCGCGCGTGCCCGTGTCTTCCGCTATGTTGCGACTATGGAGAAGTCCGCACCCGACGGCGCGTACGTACCCGATCGCGGGATCGAATCGCGCCAGATCAGCGGCGTAATAGGCTACGGCGCTTCCGTTCCCCGGGCATGAGAAGTATCTGCGCCTGCATCACCTGTCCCATGAGCACGTGCAGGTGGACCGGGTCCCGGTCCACGTAACAGGAAGCGTTTTACGTGTACTACGCAGGTAAAGAGGATAGGGGATTTGCAACGGACAATAGCGCGGCTTCTGGCAAGAACAGAAACGCATTTCGTGCATTCCTGGATGCAATCGCGCGCCTTTTTTCTCCACGCGGCGCATCATATAAGGATTCCTATTTTCTTTACGCCTTCTCGCAAAGGTATCGCAATAATAGTTACGACCTGTCCCGCGCTTACGACGGCGCCCAGAGCTACACAATGAACATGCGCCCCAACGAATCAGATGAAGCCAACCGCCTAGAGGCACTGCATGCATACGACATCCTGGATTCCGCGCCGGAGGATGGCTTTGACCAACTGGTGATGCTTGGTGCCACGCTGTGTGGTACTTCCATGGCTGTCCTCTGCTTTGTCGACAGCGAACGGGAATGGCGCAAAGCGGTCTTCGGCACCGCCGTGATCGAAGTCCCGCGCGCCGAGTCAATTTGTGCGAGGATGATCGACGCCCGGGAGGCGCTGGTCGTTTCAGATTTCCATTCGGCCAGAATATTTGATAAAGCGCCGATCGGTTGGCGTTTCTTTGCTGGTGCCCCCATAGTGACTGCGGAGGGCTTCATATTGGGCACACTATGCGTAATGGATGAGAAGCCACACACGATGGTGGCCGCACAGATGGACGGCTTGAAAGCTTTGGCACAACAAGCGATGGCTCGACTGGAGCTACGCCGCTATCAACGCCAGGGTCCGGAACTGCAGCGTGATCGATTTTGTCAGCTGGCCGATTCGATGCCGCACATCGTCTGGTCCGCCGACAGAGACGGTACAATCGATTTCGCCAATCACTCGATTGTAGAGTATGCCGGCCTGCGCTACGCAAGCGATATCGGCAAACTGTGGAGTGAACTGCTGCATCCGGATGATTTTTCGCGAACACTGGAAGCCTGGGAGCAATCAGTACAGACCGGCGAGATTTTCTCCGCTGAATATCGTCTGCGCCGGGGTTCGGATAATGCCTATCGCTGGCACATCGCCAAAGGCATACCGGTGCGCGATGATCAAGGCAATATCACGAAGTGGTATGGCACCACGACCGATATCCACGACATGAAGCTGGCACATGAGGAAATCGGCAGGCTGGCGTTCTTTGACACGTTAACCGGGCTGCCTAATCGACAACTGCTCATGGATCGTCTGGCACACACGGTCACGCTGCATGACCGCATCGGCCGGACCGGTGCCGTACTACTGCTCGATCTTGACCACTTCAAGAATATCAACGACACGATCGGCCACGATAATGGCGACCTGTTGCTGGTTCTCGTTGCGAAACGCTTGCTTGCGAGTGTCGCGGATCGTCACACAGTGGCCCGTCTGGGCGGTGATGAATTCGTCATCATTCTCGAGGATATCGGCACATGCGACGAAACGGCAGCGCAAGCGGCAACGAAACTGGCCCGCAATATACTCGACGCGCTGAATGCCTCGTTCAATCTTGACGGATACGAACGCCACATAACGCCAAGTATCGGTATTGCCTTTTTTGGCAGCCCTGCACAGTCGATTACCGAACTACTCAAGCGCGCGGATCTTGCGATGTATCAGGCCAAGGCCGCGGGTCGCAATACCATGCGCTTTTTCGATCCAGCCATTCAGGAGGCAGCGCTGGTTCGAGCCTCACTGGAGGCGGAGCTGCGGCAGGGCCTGGCGCGCCAGGAGTTCGTGCTGTTTTACCAGCCCCAAATGAACAGCGCGGGCAACGTGATCGGTCTCGAGGCGCTGGTTCGTTGGAATAACCCGCACCGCGGCATGGTGTCACCGGCCGATTTCATTCTGCTGGCCGAGGATACCGGTCTGATACTGCCGTTAGGACGCTGGGTGTTGGAGGAAGCATGCAGGATGCTGGTATTTTTGACTGCCAATTCCAGTACAAGACACTTGTCGGTTGCGGTCAACGTCAGCGCACTGCAGTTTCGGCAGCCAGACTTCGTTGCAGTGGTGTTGGACGTATTGCACAGTTCGGGCGCCCATCCTGGTCGGCTAAAAATCGAGCTGACCGAATCTTTACTGTTGGAAGATATCGAAGGTGCGATCCAGAAAATCAACGAACTGAAGAAGCACGGCGTCAGGTTCTCGCTCGACGATTTTGGCACTGGCTACTCTTCACTCACGTACCTGAAGCGGCTGCCGTTCAATCAGATCAAGATTGACCAATCGTTCGTCCATAATATTCTGAACGACCCACGCGATCTCGCCATCGCGAACACGATCATTGCACTGGGGCAGACACTGCATGTGGCCGTGATCGCGGAAGGGGTGGAAACCTCCACGCAGCGTGACTTGCTTGCACAATGCGGGTGCACGCTGTTCCAGGGCTACTTCTTCAGCCGACCGCTGCCCGAGGCACAGCTGCAGGATTTCCTGCGACGGCACTTGGCTGCCTAGCTTGCGCATTTCCAGGTTTGTTCCTGGCACGGAGATAACGAAATCGTCGTGGCACGATGGTCGCTCCAGGCACTTTCTCCACGGAAAATGGTGGTTGATTCCTGGTTCAGCGACGTTCCGCAGGCAGGTGCGGAAAACGCAGGATCAATAGGGGTGCCCTGGTTTCCAATCAGCACCCTCGTTGCGAAGCAGTGGAGTACCAACCGGATACGGGTTCGGCAAGCAACAGGGGGCAGCGATAATGCTCTGCAACGTGCCCAGATCAACCGGTTTGATGAAATGATGATCGAAGCCTGCCGCCGCGGTACGGTCGCGATCTTGCAAAGGAAAATCGGAGACTGTCACGAAGGGCTGGCACCGACCGAAAGTGGTCGGTGCCGAGGCGACCGTCACCGTTCCCGCTCCTGTTTAGCGTGTTCAGTGCCAGATATAGGCAATATATCTAATAGTTTTTGGTCAGACGCAGCCTCATCCAGCGCGTTCCAGCGCCTGCCGGGCTAAGCGAGCAACAGCCAACTCGTTGTCGGCCTCATTGCGCTCTCCGTCCTCCAGAAACCAGGCCGCCGACAATGCGGCATGGGCCATCACCCACCGTAACAGCCGTCGGCGCTCTAGCCTCGCAGCGTCGACGACGATGTCAACTTGCTTTGCAAAACGTATCGGGTCAATGCAAGTCTTCAAATCGGGGTTGCAAAGCACGCCGACGTAGTCATAGTAACGCTCCCCGGTTACACGCTTGGGATCGATTGCCAGCCAGCCGCGCTCGCCAAAATCGAGGATATTACTGTGATGCGCATCGCCGTGTAACACCACGCGCTCGCGCTGCGAGCCCAGTAGCTCATCTGCCACTACTGAACACTCGGCCATCAGGCCACCCTCACGCCGCGCCATTGGCGCCAACGATTCAAAGAAACGCGTCAACGGCAGCAATTCTCCGGGCGGTAGCGATGGCCGCTTCGCATGCAAGCGACTGATAACGCGACAGACGATGCGCGTGGCAGCGTCGTCTTCGCCTTGCAGAGCCATGTTCAGTAAGTGAGCCGAGCCGGTGGCACGCTCCATCAGCAACACGCCATCGTCCTCATCATAGGCATAGACATGCGCCGCGCCATCGCCATCCCACCAGCGCATCACCTGGCTGCCGATCCGCTCGTCGACGTGCCGCGCGATCTTGATCATCGCGGGACGACCGTTCGGATGACCATCGAGACGGACGGGTAGCAGGTGGCCGGAATGGGTTGCGAACGGCTCACCGTCTGGTTCCGCGTTCCAGTTTCGGAGGTAGGCATCAAATAGAGTCAGATTGGACATATGGCTAAACGCTCCGGCCTACAGCTTTTCACGATCATCATGGAGTATTCCGGGTCGAATCGAAGGATGGATACATCTATTCCACGCTGTCCCCTTGCGAAGGCTGGTTTGCTCCGGGCGGCAGGGGATTAGTCCGGTAGCAAACTAGCCGGCAAAGACGACAAAAATTGCACTGAAACCGAAGCTGAGAAAGCACTGATTTTATTTTTTTTCGTCGCGGCACGCGAAGGTGCCGAAGCACAGAAGAGTTTTCATCCCATCCCTTTGCTGTCAGACCGGCCCAGGGAATTGCACCTCACCGCGCACCGCCGGCCGCCAGAATTCATCCAGCGGCTGCTCTTGGCCGTTTGCGGACCCGCTGTGAAGGTCTGCGGCGTCTGTCGGATCGCAGGCCTCGACCAGGCCGCTAGCCATGCAAACGTTGCGCTTACGCTCTGATAAGGAAGATACAATGTCAACGGGTTCGCACTGAGCAGCCCCCACAATCTGCCAAGTGTCAGGGATCTCCGACACGGTCAATACTTCTGAAGAGCTTACTCTTGCTTGGGAAAAACATCCCCACTCTACTCGCCGCTGGGACTTTTGCTTTATCCATCGCCTCGACATTTGCCGCATGGAATATTGCGAATCAAGAAGCGGTGCGGCTCGGCGAGGCAGAATTCCGTTTTGAGGTTCGTCAAGCCATACGGCGCATTGAACAAAGGATGACGACCTACGAAGGGGCTGCACGAAGCGCGCAAGCCTTCTTGCTGGGTTCAGTGACGGTAAAACGGGAGGACTTTAGTCTTTTTGTTGCATCGCTTCGGTTGCAGGAAAAGTTTCCGGGAATTCAGGGCATCGCTCTTGTCGAACTCGTTCCTCCCCAACGGATGGCCGACCATGTGGCCTCGATGCGGCGTCATGGTTTCACTGACTATAAAATAACTCCCGCCGGCGAGCGGCAGGTCTATTCATCGATTACACAGATCGAGCCATTTACGGGCCTGAATTTGCGTGCACTCGGCTTCGATATGCTTTCGGAGCCGACCCGCCGCGCTGCAATGGAGCGAGCACGCGATACCGGGTTAGCTGCTGCTTCCGGGAAGGTAAGACTTATCCAAGAGAATGGTAAAGACGTGCAATCGGGGCTAGTCATGTATTTGCCTGTGTATCAGCGGGGCATGCAGACAGCCACTGTAGCCCAGCGCCGAGACAGTCTCATCGGATGGATCGGAGCGCCATTTCGTATGAACGATCTCATGGCAGGCCTTGGCGGCGAGCGATCAGGCGACGTCACGCTCTCTATCTACGACGGTACTGCCGTATCAGAAGAGGCCCGCTCGTATTCTACGCAATTAACAGGGCTATCCAGGGTTTCGCCGCCGCGATTTCGGACACTGCAAAATATTTCGGTCGCAGGCCGTCCGTGGACCCTCGACATCCAGTCGTCCCAAGCATTCGAACAACGTCTTGCCACGGACCGTCCCCAGCTTATTGCCATCATCGGCAGCGCACTCAGCATCATGATTTCCCTGCTGGTGTGGTTGCTGGCATCTGGGCGGCGCCGGGCGCTATCGTTGGCAACGCAAATGACACATCAGTTGAGCGAAAGCGAGTTTCGGTGGAAATATGCCCTTGAAGGCGCCGGCGATGGGGTATGGGACTGGCACATCAGCACTGGCGAAGTAATTTATTCAGAGCAGTGGAAGACCATGCTCGGATACCAAGACAAAGAGATCGGCAACAGCTTCTCAGAATGGGAGCGGCGGCTGCACCCCGAGGACAAGGCTGCCACCGACGCGCTCGTGCGAAGCTATCTGGAAAGTACGGCTGGTTTCCTGCAGGCCGAGTTCCGCATGCGCTGCAAGGACGGAAGCTGGAAATGGATTATGACTCGCGCCACCGCTGTTAGTCGGGATGCTAATGGTAAGCCACTACGCATCATCGGTACCCATACCGACATAAGCCGCTCAAAAAACGATGAGTGGGCTTTGCGCGAAGCTAATGCACAATTGCGAGACGAGCGGCACCGAGTCGAAGTGATACTGGAACATTCTCACGACGCTTTTATTGCTGTGCTTCCCAACGGACGGATTCGCGACTGGAACGCCAAGGCGGAGCAGTTATTTGGATGGGCCGCTGACGAAGCGATCGGTCAAGACTTGGCCACCATGATCATCCCAGAACAATTCCGGTCCCGGCACAACGCCGGCTTCACGCGCTTTGTCGAGACCCGCAAAGCGGCCGGGAATGTCGTGGAGGTTGAAGCGCTGCATCGTACAGGTCGTTGGGTTTCGGTTGAACTCGCATTTGCAGGCGTCCCAGAGGGTTCAGATTATGTCGTCACCGCGTTTATACGCGATATCAGCGAACGCAAAACTGCGCAGCTACGTGACGCAGAGCGCTCAGAAGCGCTGGAGGAGGCCCGAAACGCACTTCATCATGCCCAAAAGCTGGAAGCGATAGGTAAGCTCACCGGGGGAGTTGCACACGATTTCAATAACGTCCTGCAAGTCGTCACAGGAAATCTAGCGCTGTTACAGATGCATGTGCGGGATAACGCGGGGATGCAGAAGCGTCTCGACAGTATGAAAGGCGCAGTGCAACGAGGCGCCAAACTCTCCTCGCAACTCCTTGCCTTTGCACGTCGCCAGCCACTGCAGCCCGTTGCCGTCAATGTTGAGCGACTTCTGCGAAATATGGAGGAGTTGTTGCAGCGAGCTCTCGGGGAAACGGTGGCGCTAACTATCTTCTGCGAGGGGGAACTTTGGAACACGCAGGTTGACCCGGGACAATTCGAAAATCTAATCCTGAATTTGGCGATCAATGCTCGCGATGCCATGCCTGCTGGCGGAGAGCTGTCAATCAGTATGAAGAACGTGACCCTGGACGAAAATGAGGCCCGCAAGCTGCTCGGAATTGTAGAGAGCGACTACATTTTCATTTCCATAGCCGACACTGGAGCAGGCATGAGTCCTGAAGTCCTGGCGCAAGCGTTCGAGCCATTCTTTACCACTAAGCCGGTCGGCCAGGGAACGGGACTAGGGCTGAGCATGGCGTATGGCATGGTCAAGCAAAGCAGTGGCCATATCGAAATTTCAAGCGAACTTGGTATTGGAACGACAGTAATGATCTATTTGCCACGGACTCATCAGCTTGCGAACTCGGCTCCCCCCCGGTAGTCGCTTCCGGGGCGGGGGGCACCGAAACTATCCTTGTCGTCGAAGATGACGAAGAGGTGCGTCTGTCCGTAGTTGCCAATTTGTCGGAGCTGGGCTACCGGGTTCTGCATGCGGCCGATGGAGAAAGCGGACTCCAAATCCTGAAGGACGGCCCTCGAATCGACCTGCTATTCACTGATGTGGTAATGCCCGGTAGCGTCACAGGTCCCGAACTGGCGGTTCAGGCCAAGCTTGTGCAGCCGAACCTGGCTATCCTCTTCACCTCGGGCTACACGCGTGACGCACTGACGACAGACGGCCGCCTTCAGGAGGGCGTCCAGCTGCTCAGCAAGCCGTACGATCAGAAGCAATTGGCTCAACGGGTCCGCCAAGTTCTTGCTGCATGAGGATTAGCCCTATTACTCACACGCCTTTGCGTTAAGTTGACGCCGAAGCCAGAGATGAGTTAACCAGTTGTAATGTCCGCTCCTGGCCGAAAGCGGAAGTTCGCCCAGAGCAGTGTACTTCAGGATGCAAGCGGACCGAAACCTTTGGTCAGTCGCGTTCTTCGTTGTGTAGTCGTTAATTGACGAATCGACAGCTGTACAGTGAAACGATTGAGGGCAGGATAGTAGGCGTCTACTGGAGCCAGCGCGTTGCGATGCATTGGTGCTATTTTAGTCGGACTTGGACGAAACCCGTATGTAGACGAAAATCATTCATATTTGAGATTGAGAACGAAATTATTGTTCCACATCTTGGGGTACAACATGTGCTGCCTTGCTGCCACCAATATTTTGGGCTATAACAAAATAGCGCCACGGGATCCCACACATCTATAAATTGTCATTTTATACTTGTGAGAATGTTGCAATATTAAAGGGGCGTTTCCTACTGAGAATTAGCACGTTCATGGGCTACTCATTGTGACGCCGCATTTTTGCCTCTCTAGGTCAAGCACTTCGATATTACGGGATAGAAAATGAGCGACCGAGAACGTTTGAGAATGGCTCTGGATGCTGCCAAGATGGCTATCTGGGACTCGAAAATTGTTAATCACCTCGTCATTGACGGCTCGGTCACATGGTCAGAAGATGGGGCAAGTCTATTAGGGCTGGATCCCTCACCTTTGACACACACCTTCAGGGAGTTTCTAACTTTTGTTCATGAGGAGGATCGAGAACACGTTGTATCGGTGTTGCAGGATGGAGTTGAAAGACGCGGCGCCTATTCCCTTGAGTACCGCGTGGTGCGGGCCGATGGCATTATACGTTGGCTCTCAGCAAAGGCGCAAATATTCTGCCTGCCCGACGGAACACCTGACCGCACTCTTGGGATTATTTGGGATGTCACGGAACAAAAGCTTCATGAAATCCGGTCAGAAGAACAGAAAGAGTTGGCTGAGCTAACGCTTGCCTCGATCGGTGATGCCGTCATCAGAATTGACGCTCTTGGTCGAACGACTTACATGAACCGAGTTGCTGAGCAATTAACTGGCTGGACAAGCAGCGAAGCCACTGGAAAGGACATTAGGGACACGTTAGAGCTTGTAGATGAAATATCTGGGGATCAAGTAGAAAATGTCGCTGTGAAATGTTTACGCCTGCGACAGGCAGTGGGCCTCTCAACTCGAACTCGACTCATCACGCATTATGGCCGTAAAATTGCGATAGAAGACTCGGCTGCACCTATTTGGTCACGTGACGGGGAAATTCTGGGAGCGGTAATCGTCTTTCATGACGTTAGCCACGAACGACAGTTAAATCAAGAACTGTCGTGGCAGGCTAAACACGACAATTTGACCGGTTTAATTAATCGCCGTGAGTTTGAGGCCCAACTCTCAAAAGCGTTGTTCGAGGCCAAACAGGAGCGCCACCTTCATGTCCTTCTTTACTTAGACCTAGACCAATTTAAAGTAGTCAATGATACCGCGGGCCATATTGCTGGCGACGCTCTTCTACAAATGCTCGCGAAGGCCCTGCAAGAAGAAATGCGTGAGAGCGACATATTGGCACGCCTTGGCGGTGATGAGCTCGGCGTACTCTTGCTGCACTGTCCGCTTGAGCGTGCCGTCGCAATTGCTGAGCAGCTACGTAAATTGGTAAAGGATTTTCGCTTCGTATGGGAGACGCGTAGCTTCGAGCTAGGCGTAAGTATCGGATTGGTAGAGATCAGTGAAGACAGCAAGTCTATGACTGATCTGCTGATTTCCGCCGATCAGGCCTGCTATTTAGCGAAGGAGCAAGGCCGCAATAAGGTCTGCGTGTATCACGAATCGAATCTTGATCTATCGCAGCGTCATGGTGAGATGCTGTGGGTCGCGCGATTAAATGAGGCGTTTGAATGCCATTTGTTCCGACTATATTCAATGCCGATCGTGCACCTCCGAGAGCCCACTGCATCGCACGAGGAAGTACTTATTCGTATTCATAGCAAGCAAGGCGACATTATTTTGCCCGGAGCGTTTATCCCGGCCGCTGAGCGCTACGATATGATGCAGTCGATCGACCGGTGGGTCATTCGTGCCGTCTTCCGGCATGTCCAGCTTGAGAACGATAATGAACCAACAGACGAGCAAGGAGAAGCTCGCACACCGCGCCCCGCAACTGTCTATTCTATCAACTTGTCTGGTATTTCACTTAATGATCCCAGCCTTCATAACTATATTGTTGAACAATTGGCTCATTACTCCGTTTCACCGGAATTCATTTGTTTCGAAATAACTGAAACAGCAGTGATCGCGAATCTATCGAATGCCCAGTTGTTCATGACTAAGCTGAAAGCCATCGGCTGTAAATTCTCGCTCGATGATTTTGGAAGCGGACTTTCGTCCTTCGCTTATTTAAAGGCGCTACCAGTAGACTATTTAAAAATCGATGGCATTTTCGTCCGCGATATCGCAACCAACAAAGTTAATCGAGCAATGGTCAAGGCTATCAATGAGGTTGGTCATGTCATGGGCTTACGTACTGTAGCTGAATATGTGGGCGATGAAGACGCTTTGAGTATCGTGCGCGAAATCGGCGTGGACTATGCTCAAGGCTACGCCGTTGGACATGTTTGCCCCCTGCGCGCACGGCTGTAATCCCCAATTTAATCGCAAAGGTAAATATGGAGCTCGCATTTCCAGCTAATCGTACGCGCATTCGGGGCCGTTTCACCTTGAATTTACTGCAAATGAAAGTGGGTTGGTGCAGATCGTATCTGGAAAGATTCTGCAATCAACGGTGCCGGGTCGCATCCGACCGTCATCGGCTAACGCTAACCGCAACCGAGAATTGCAACTCGGCAAGCCGGTAGCCGGTATGTGTTCCCAGAGTTCGGCGGTGCATTTTGGTTCGAGCTGGCTTGACTACACCGAATAAGGTTGGTCGGAAACGGAAGCTGTAAGTTGTTGATTCGAAAGCACTTTACGAAGCTCCGAAAGTTGGTCGAGCGTGCCCGATCCGCTAGGGCCCTGCGGTGCTATCAATAAAGGTCGGAGCAACGGCCCCTTCCGCCCCAAAGCAGACCTTCCCGCTGCCCTCGCTTTACGTGACCGAGCAGGTCTTCATAATTGCGCAGGACGACCACAATGGCCTCGTTAGGGTTCGTAGCCGCACGGCTTCAGAAATCCGCTGATTCAAGCGGGCGTCGGCCCGAAGAGGGTCTTTGCCCCAGACGCGAACGAAGCGCGTCGGATGCGCCCGTCGACTACCTCGTAAATGCACAGCATTTCAAGCGTACCCAGGCCTTCCGAGAAGTTGCGAGTGATGAGTTCAAGGTCGATCACGATATTGCCAGCGACCGTGCGCGACAGCAGTCGGGCGAACAGATCGGGCTCCTCGAAGCGCGCCATATAGCGCGGCCGAAGTTCATCATGTCCTTTTGCCAGGCGTTCGCCATGCAATGCAAACTGTTCAGCGTCCGGCGCATAAGTGCGCATCAGCGCATTGACATCCTTGGCGTTGAAGGCGTCGAGCTGTGTTTGAACAACGAAGAGCGGCGAGGTGTTTTGCATTTTTTATCTGAGGTAAGTGAAAATTGGGCTGATGCTCCGCCGTCCGCATTTGGCCGAACTCGGCCGTTCGCTGCAGCATAGCAGGTTGCCGAACCGGAAAAGTCACAGACTGTCACGCTAGGCAGCTTCCGCCCCAAAGCGGACGCCGCAGACAACTGGAATGCGAAGCAGCTCGTCTCCGCCCATCATCGCTGATAAGATATTCAACACCCCTAACGGTATCGCCCTGCTTATGACTATTTCTATCATTATGCTACCCGAGCTGAAGCTTGCAGCTCTGCAATTTGCCGGGCCATTTTCGGTTCTTGGTACCGAGATGCCAAAAGTGTGGCAAAGGTTGCTCTCCCGGGAAGAAGAGGTAGGTACAGGTACCGGAGTGCGGTATGGAGCCAGCATGGCCGAACATGACGGAATCATGCTCGAAAATATCGCAGTGCAGCTCGCTGACCTCAATGCGCTTCCCAAGGGCTTCGTTGGCTTGCGTATTCCGCCGTGCCGGTATGCGTTAACAACGCATACCGGTCCTATGAGCGGGGTACAAGACACGTACTTGCGTGCGTTCGATGCTATCGCAGACGCAAGCCTCATAATCGATCACTCCGCCTGGCGTCTAGAACGCTATGACAATCGCTTCACGCCAACTGTTGACGCTGCCGACAGCGAACAGAATGCCTATGACATCCTGATTCCACTGCAAGGATGAGCGCTCCAACGCGCGTGATGAGTAGAAAAGAAGACCAGTTCCGACTCGAAGCGGACGGCCGCACTAACGCAGTCTAGCCGCCCCGTTCAGCTAAGTTGGTCGAGTGTCGAGCCATATGTTCGCGCAGGAAATAGGCATATCGCTCTGGTCGTTCCAGATCGGGGAAATGTCCGCAGTCTTTGAAATAAATGATGTCTGCGTGCGGCACGCAGGCGAGTAACGATCTCGCATCGGTAGCCCGATGGGAGCGGTCCATGCTGCCCCACACCATGGTACAGGGTGTGCAATTAATTCTGACTGCCATGATTGCCTCACGCATCAATCCTTGAACTACTCCCGCCAGGCAAAAGCAAGCACCTCGAGCGAGCGCATGACGTGCGTGGTGCCGATAAAAGACACGGTCAGAATCCCGGGGCAGGGCTGTGTCATACCATGCGTTCGCTGCCCTGCGTCGAAAGGCCCAACCTGCCACCTGCCCTATGATGGGCATCCTCAGCGGCCAGGGAACGTTCCGAATAGTCCACGCATGCATCGCCGACAGGGATGGGGTCTGGGCCAGGAACAGGCTGGTAACACGGTGCGGTGCGATTTGAGCTGCTCGCATTGCATAAAAACCGTTGGCACAGCTGAACGCCAACGTCGCCTGATCGATATTCAGAGCATCAAGCACATCCAGTACCGCTGTTGCCCCTTCATCCAAGGAGTGGCAATAGGATGCGGATGGCAGAGAGAAACCGAACCCCGGCATGTCGAAGCAGACCAAGCGATAATCTTGGACCAACAGGGATCGCAAATATTCGTAATGCTCGATGACATTCGGGCCGTCGGGAACAACCAAAACGCACGGCTTGCCTGGACCTGTGTCCAGCACACGCAGCGAACCTGTCCCGCTTGCAATATGCCTCATCGTTGGAACCTCGCCCATCAGTGGGAATTTGCCCAATGCGGACAATCGCGTTAGCAAGCTATCTAATTTAGCAGCAATCATCTGAACCTTAATAACTCGACGACGGCAGGGGCCGTACTGGGCCGCACCGTGAGAATAGCAGCTAACCGCTAAACGGCCCCCAAACTGTCACGACTGGCCGTGGCTACTTGCGAAACAAGCATGAAGTTCCGACCGGGGGCAACAGCGACGAAGTCGACAATCGCCAGTGTGAGAAGAACAGAGACGTGTTCCGTGTAGTCGGGGAAGGATTCGGTTTGAGATGGGAATGATATTTCTGCAGTCAATATTGCGACGCCTATCGTTCAAGTTAGCAGGCGCGGAGCGACTAGGGAAAATGCTGGGTAAGCGGAGTTAACGCCCCTCCAACGCGCATCTACAGTTATTCACCGAGCCAGTGGCCCGCTTTTGCCCGCTTTTCGCAAGTCACCCGATTCCTCCCGTAAACTTTTTTAGTGCGAGGCTCTGTATGCGTCACGGTGCTTTGCTCAGAACGCAGTTACTTTTTCTACAACGAACGCGTGCGTAGCCCTGCGCTCTACCCCATTCCGATCCATGCACAAATCCCCTCCCATTGGCCTTCGAGCCCGTCAAAGCAATAGGGAGTCAGCGCTTGAACAGCCCGTCCGGGTCCAGCACCTCGAGCAGGTGTGGTAGCACGAGCCCGGATATACGTGAGCAGTTGTACCTCACGGCCTGAAGACGGATTGTTTGCAAACGAGGAGGAGGCTATATACAAACCTAGCATCTCCATTGTCTAACGTGCAGTGCTGGTACCTTGCCTGACTTCCTTCTGCATGAAGACTGAGAACGGGTCATCTGGGTAGTCTCCAAAAGGACCGCAACGTTGATACCCCATGCGTTCGTAAAGGTTCAGTGCTTCAGGTAGCGTAGGACCTGTCTCAAGCATAAAAACCCGGCAACCCTTCAGTATCGCCTTTGCTTCAAGCATTTCCATTAATCGACGCGCTACGCCTTGGCCACGTGCCTGAGGACGAACGTACATACGCTTGACTTCCCCATATTCTTGCGTGACTACGATAGCCGCACAGCCAACGGGATATCCGGCCGGGTCACGGGCAACAGCAAATAAGACGTTGGGATAGCAGAGGGAAGCTATGTCCAGCGCGTACACACTCTCGGCCGGGTATAACGAGTACAGGTGAGCATCAAGCTCTGCTATCAGCTCGTGTACAGCAGGTTGATTCGGTCTTTCAAATTCGATTTGCATGCGCGCTTTCTGTGTGTTTTTCTGCAACAGTTGGTCGGTGTGGCGACTCCAGACATTTGGCACATTTTGCCGACCATCCTTCTGGCTATGGCCTCTCGTGGCCGAAGTCGGCCGTTGAGCTCAGCAAAACAGGCTGCCGCGGTCGAAAGATTGTAGATTGTCACGGCGGACCGGATCCGACCCGTTGCAGAGGATGAGGTGAGCATTGCTTTCTTCACCGGGTCGGTTCCATAGTTTCTGCATAAAGATGCTGTCGGGATCGCTACGGTAATCGCCGAAGGGTCCTCGCTTTTGGTATCCGCAGCGTTCATAGAAGGCGATCGCATCCGCATGGAGATATCCAGTTTCCAGCATGATTCTAGAACATCTGCGACGCTGGCCTTCTTCTTCAAGCAGCGTCAGCACGCTCCTTGCAAGGCCTCGTCCACGATGGTTAGCTAGGGTAAATATTCTTTTTAGTTCGCCGTAGTCATCGTTCAGCACGAGTGCACCGCACGCCAGCGCCGTCCCCACCTGATCGCGAGCTACGGCAAAAAGGACGTTTGGCTGACATAACGCGTCCATGTCGATGCCACGGTGGCTTTCCAAGAGATAAAGAGGCTCCTGATACTCATCAAGCAGTTTAATGGGGATTACAATATCGGGTTGTCGTGGTGATTCAAGGAAGACGTGCATGGTCAAAGGCGTCCGTGGTCATCAGGTCAAAGGTAGCTTACTGAAGAATTTCTACTATGGTAGAATCCACTATGATGAAAAAAATGTCAAGCAACTTGGATAGCGTTATCGCTAAGCGCTTACGGGAAGAACGGATGGCCCGAGGATGGACCCTGGATTACTTAGCCGCCCAATCAGCGGTCAGTCGGGCGATGATCTCGAAAATCGAACGCAATCAATGCAGTCCTACGGCCGCGCTACTTGCACGTCTCACGGGCGCGATGAATCTCACGCTGACTTCGCTGATGACTGAAAAGTCAACGCCATCACCATCAGTCCGTCGTGTGAATGAACAGGACGTTTGGGCCGATCCTCAGACTCAATATCTGCGTCGGCTGATTTCCGGCGGCAACGCCGAGGTAGAGATTGTTGCAATCGAGCTTCCCGTTGGGGCCGTGGTCGATTTTGGAGGGTGCGCAAGCGATGTACATGAAGAGCAGGTGCTGATGCTTGAAGGAACACTAAATCTTCAAGCCGGACAATTGCAGCTGATTCTGCACCCTGGCGACCTTGCACGCTTTACCGCTGATCGAATTCATGTATTTTCGAACTCTGGACACTCGGTTGCACGATATTTAGTCATTAAAAGGCAAGCATAGCTCCTGTGTAGCGGCGATTCATCGGACGTTGTTTCTGCTGATGTACCAGTGTAGATGGACACGGATATGGTGCTAACCGTTTGATGGCACTTGGAAAAAATGAATTTCGAAGCCGGGTTGGCATAAGTCGCTTGAGCGTTGGAAGCGACTCGCTGAAATGCCTGGTGCACGCTGGCGTCGACACCTATACATCACGCCAGAAGGCGGATATTCTTATCTTATTGCCGAATTTGAACCAGCACGCGGCCACAGTATCTAGCCGACCAGACAGGAGTTCATAGCTCGAGGCGCAGTGCTCGTAGTCACAATCCGGGCCGATTTTATGGCCAACAGGCTTTCTGTTGGAATGCTGTGCGGATCAACTTCAGAGAGGTCGTAGCTCTCAATCCATTGCTTCATCTTAACCCCGCCAGCTCGGTCACTCGGATGCCAGTCGGTTGAATCGCCACTAATTTTCTAGACACTCGCGAGCCGCTGGTGGAAGTCCAATGTGAGGTTGGGATTTGTCTGCCGAACTGGTGGAAGTCCACTTAACCCCTACAGAACTACGTAGCAGCACTGGTCACTCGTCTGCGTTCGATGCGGCGGATCGCTTCCGCGGTTAACGTACGCAGGATCTGCATCTCTAATCCGTCGAAGCTGCGCGGCTCGCTTCCGGCAACACAGAACGATCCTATCGCATGGCCACGTGACGTAATGAGAGGAATGCCTGCGTAACAGCGCAACCCATCTTCGGTCACCAGCGGATTGTCCTTGACCCGTTCATCGGTTTGGGCATTCTCCACGACGAATTCACTACGGTCCCGCACCGCGAAACGGCAGAATGCCCATTCCAGCGGTGTGCCCTGGGCTTCGGCAATCCACCCGACGATACCGTGGTGCGCTACGACGTACTGCGCCTCGTCCAGAACCACATTCACCAGGCCAAACGGCAGACCGAGCTTTGTACAAGCCTCAAAGGTTAGCTCAGACAGGATACTGCTCACTTCCGGAGCGAAGAGGTCGAGGTCGGCAATTTCCTGGAGCCGGGCAATATCGAGAACCGGATCCAGTTCAGGGCTCGGTGCGTGGGGATCAATCATGATTATCCTTGTTTGTCGTTCATTGCAGAGAGTGTGCGGTATGACTTCAGACGCACGAGCATCGACACGGCAGCGATCGATGCCATTCCCTTTCCATCCTTGAGCTGCATCAGGGCGCGTTCGAACTGGTCCATCGTCAAGGGCGGCGAGACGCCTGAGGCACGACAGGCTGCCGACCATAGCTGCC
Organism: Pseudoduganella plicata; assembly: GCF_004421005.1. NCBI lineage: Bacteria > Pseudomonadati > Pseudomonadota > Betaproteobacteria > Burkholderiales > Oxalobacteraceae > Pseudoduganella > Pseudoduganella plicata. Next base: position 3,672,348 of record NZ_CP038026.1, on the reverse strand, counting down.
GGGATTGGTCGTGTTTCATCAGGCGATCGAGGGAAAGGAGTAAATCCTGTTCGCTCGGCAGCGCGAGGTTATAGCGCTTTACAACAGCTGGTGTTTTCATTTACTGAAGCCTTCCCGGTGGTGCTGTAGCTCTGCCAGCCACGGTGACCATTTTGGCCGCCATGACATTCGTTGGGGCATTGAGGTCACTTAATGTGAACGTTCCGATTGTCAGACTCAATTCCTCCGCCTGGGCGAGTAGTGTCGACGCGGCCGTTCCTACCTGATACACCAGGGCCGCATTCTGCTCGGTCACATCGGCCATGTCGGTCAGCGCGACCAAGGTGTTGGCGATGTGGTCTTCCTGACCCGTGCTTGAGCTACTGATCTCTGCGATGATGGCAGTAACCTGATTGACCCTGTCGACGATCTGCCCCATCGTCTCGCCAGCCCTGCCGACCTGCACGGTGCCGGCACTGACTCGCGCAACCGAGTCGCCGATCAACTGCTTGATCTCCTGCGCAGCCGATGCTGAACGCTGCGCGAGGTTGCGCACTTCTGAGGCGACCACGGCGAACCCCCTGCCCTGCTCGCCGGCACGCGCTGCTTCCACCGCTGCGTTCAAAGCAAGGATGTTGGTCTGGAAGGCGATGCTGTCGATCACGCCGATGATGTCGGCGACCTTCCTGGACGACTCATTGATGGCGCCCATCGTCTGCACGACTTGCGCGACCACTTCGCCGCCGCACACGGCGACGTCCGACGCCGAGATGGCCAGGTCGTTCGCACGGCGGGCGTGGTCGCCGTTGCGCTTGACCGTGACCGCCAGCTCGTTCATTGCTTCGACGGTCCCGTACAGCACCTGCGCCTGTTCCGCCGAGCGCGTCGACAGGTCATCGTTGCCAGCGGCAATGTCGGACGCTGCGGTCTCGACAGTGACGACGCCCTGCGCGACTCCGGCGATCGTCCTATGCATCGTGGCAACTGCACGCTCCAGGGCTTGTCCGGTTGCGCTACGGATGGCTTCTTTCGACGCGCGCAAATCGATCTTTCCCGTGGCAGGATCGGCCATCGTGTCGACTGCAGCCTGCAGCTCGAACGCGCGGAGGGCTTCTCTACGCAGTATCGAGCACAGGTAACATAGGACGACAGTCTCGGCGACCACGTAGCCTGCGTGGACAAACACGATAGTGATGCTGGGCTGGGTCAAGCAGCGCACGCCAAAGCCCAGTTCCTGCAGATAATTAAAGCTCAGGTGATGAACCGCGATCAACCCGGCAGCTGCTAGTATCACCGTATAGTCGCGATAGCATAGCAGAAATGCCAGCAGCACGAATACGCCGAAGTGCGTCTCGGGTGCACCGGCCGCCTGGTGGATATGCAGGGCCGTGAAAACCATCAGGGAAGCTGCCATTAGCATCCGGGTCACACGTGAGCCCGGCAGAAGGCCGACCAGCACAGTGGGCAGCACAGCGGTGGGCAAGCCAACCATTAGAGCCCAGCGCATCGTGTCGAACATCGTCGACAGGGCAAGGCTCATGGCAAACAGCAGCCATACGATAACGAGCATCAAGCGGTCCGCTTGACGATAGCTACCGGTCAGGTACGAATTGGTGTCAGTCACGTGCAGATCCTCCATTTGCACCTTCGCAAAGAAGATGCCGGCGTTCCTGTGGGATAGTCGCGAGGATCTGGGGGACTGGGAGCGGCGCCCGCCGACGGTATTTGGGTGGCAAGTAGTGGCCGCAGAAGATTAGTGTACCGCATTAGACAGCGATAGTGCTCACCAGCAATGCAATAAGTCGTGTTTAAGCTACGGAACCATTACTTGTGAAAATAAGGTCACCAGTTCTGGATCGCCGTCCCCTGAAAACCGGGGATCCTGTCAGAAATTCAGTGTGCGGTTCCCGTGTAACCGGTTCCTGAGCGGCGTGATATCTTTCGATTTTTCAAGCCAGCACAATCCCCTCCGAGTTCAACAACATGGAGCCGGACATGGACAAGCTGGAGCCTCACACCTCAAAGGAAGCCGCCTGGCGTAGCCGCTTGCTCCGGCATGCGCAAAGCGGCAAGACCATCGCTGCCTTCTGCCGGGATGAATCGGTGTCGACGGCCAGCTTCCATATTTGGCGGTCAAAGCTGGCCGCCGCCAGCGGGCACGCGGCCAATCCCACACAGCCAGCAGCATTCATTGACCTCGGCACCATCGCGAACACGTCCGGTGTCACGTCCATAGTGCATCCGTCTGCATCGGTGCCGACGCCGACTTCTGGAATCGACATTAGGATCGATCTCGGCGGCGGCATCGTCCTGACCATCACCAGGCGCTGATGTTCTTCCCTGAAGGCCAGGTACGCGTGTTTCTGTACGGGCAGCCGGTCAATATGCGCCTGTCGTTCGATGGCCTCTACGCGCTGGCGAAACACGTCATGCACCAGGATCCGCTATCCGGAAACCTGTTCGCGTTTATCAACCGCCGAGCCACCCAGATCCGCGTCCTGTACTTCGACCGCAGCGGCCTGTGCGTGTGGGCCAAGCGTCTCGAGCAAGGCCGTCTGGTCAGCAACTGGGCGGACGTTAAAAGCTGCGAAATGGACTGGACGGGATTGAAGTTGCTGCTCGAGGGAATCGAGCCGAAACAGGTGCGTAAGCGCTACAGGCAGCCTGTCACCGGCACCCAAAACTAGCGAGTTCACCCTGCGAAAACTTTATAATACTGCTATGCCTTCCGACCAACATCCCGCCTCTGAAACCGCCAGTTTAGTAGTGGGGTTGACCATGCCACAGATGAGCGCTTTGCTCGACGCGAAGGAGCGCGAAATTCTCCGCCTGCGCCGTCAGGTTGCGTGGTTCCAGCGGCAGATCTTCGGGCAGAAGAGCGAGCGTCGGATGCCGGAACCGGAAGGCGTCCAGGGCACTCTGGGCGAGGCGTTCGACGTCGTTCCCGATGACGCTGCGGCGCCGGCCAATAAGACCAAGATCGCGCCGCATGAGCGCGCACCTGGGAAGAAGAACAGCAATCTCATCGATGGCAATGATGACGCGGCCCTGTTCTTTGACGAGTCGAATGTGCCGGTCGAGGTCATCGCCGTCGTCAATGACGAGGCGGCAGGATTGGACCCAGCAGACTTCGAGGTGATCGGCGAAAAGGTCAGCTATCGCCTCGCTCAGCGTCCCGGCAGCTATGTCATCCTCAAGTACGTGCGCCCGGTCATCAAGCTTCGCGCTGATGGAGCCCTATCGTGCCCTCTAGCTCCGGTCGGCGTACTGGACGGTTGCCGCGCCGACGTCAGCTTCATCGCCGGCATGATCATCGACAAGTTCGCCTACCGTCAGCCGCTGTACCGCCAGCACGTCAAACTGCAGGATTCCGGCATCAACGTCAGCCGGGCCTGGATCACGAAGCTGATGCCGGCCGCGGTATCGTTGATCGAGCCGATCTTCAACGCCCAGCTGGAGTCGGTGCGGCGTTCGCGCGTGATCGCGATGGACGAAACGCCGATCAAGGCGGGGCGTGCCGGACCGGCAAAATGAAGGCGGCGTATTTCTGGCCTATCGTGGGGGAGCAAGATGAAATCTGTTTCCTCTACTACCCCAGCCGGGCGGCAAAGCACGTCGAAGCCGCGCTCGGCCTGCAGCGGCCGCTTGGCACCGTCTTGCAGAGCGACGGCTACAGCGCCTATGGGCATTACGCGAAGAAGACCGGGATCACACACGCGCAGTGCTGGGCGCACGCACGCCGTAAAATCTTTGATGCCAGGGATATCGAACCGGCGCAGGCCGACCAGGCACTGCATGCGATCGCTGGTCTCTACAAGGTCCAACAGCAGATTCGCGACGATGAGCTGACGGGGCAAGCCAAGCTCCTCCGCCGCCAAAAACAATCGAAACCCGTGCTCGAGCGCTTCTTCGCTTGGATCGACGAGCAGTTCGACAAGCAGGGATTCCTGCCGAGTAGTCCCTTTCTTGGTGCGCTGGCGTATATCCGTGAGCGCCGGGCTGGCCTCTCGGTCTACCTGGATGATCCGGAAGTATCGATCGACACGAACCACATTGAACGCGCCCTGCGCGTCATCCCGATGGGTAAAAAGAACTGGCTGTTCAGCTGGACCGAGCTGGGCGCGAAGCACACTGGCATTGTGCAAAGTCTGCTGGCGACCTGCCGGCTGCACGACATCAACCCGTACGATTACTTCGTGGACGTACTGCAGCGTGTTGGCCAGCATCCGGCGTCATTGGTGCATCAGCTTACGCCGCGGATATGGAAAGAGATGTTCGCCAACAATCTGCTACGGTCGGACTTGCATGACCATGGTAGGCGAGGTACTTACGCCTCGGCGTGATCGCTTACAGGGAGGCTTGTTGCTACGTTTTTACTGGTGGCAGCGTCTCCAGATTCACTCGTACCCGATTGAGCAGTTCCAGTAGCTGCAGTCGCTCGGCGACTGTCAGTCCGCGGCTTGCCGCCGTGACGAGTTCATCGCGCTGATCCTGCATCGACTTCTGGCGTGCCAGCGCTTGCTCAGTCAGATGAAAACGCATGACTCGACGGTCATTTTTGTCCGTCTCTGCCGAAAGCCATCCACGCTCCCGTAGTCCGGTGATTAGCCTTCCCAGCTGTCCTTTGTCGCGTCCTGCATGTTCCACCAGCTCACCCAGCGATCCCCCAGGGTGGTGCGAAAAGTAAAACAACACCCGGGCCTCGAGCGGCGTCAAGTCTTCTTGCCCACCTCTTAATGCTTGCAGCTGGCACGCACGTGCCAAGTGCGCAACGGTTTGAGCCGCTTCAAGGATTTCACGAACGTTAGGATCACTCATATCGTTGACATTGTCTATAAGTTTTTGCATAATCGTAGATATTATCAACGAATGACGAATTCATCATGTGTTCACCTTCAATGTCGCGCCAAGTACAGCGCGTTCGTTTCGAGGCGCGCCGCCGAGTCGTCACGGTGCGCAGCATAGAGCGAATCAGCAAAAATTTCGTCCGCATCCTGTTCCAGGGGAGCGACCTTAGTGATTTCCAATCGATGGGTTTCGATGATCACGTCAAGATTGCCGTGCCCGTGCAGGGAGGGACAAACCAAGTTGCGGGATTTTACTCCACTCGATTTCGACATCACGCGCGCCGAGCTGACGATCGATTTCGTACTGCATGACACGGGGCCGGCTAGCGACTTGGCCCGCAATGCACGCCCCGGTACCGAAGTCACGATTCTTGGACCGCGCGGGTCCATGGTGGTTTCTGCCGACTACGCCTGGACTTCGCTCGCCGGCGACGCTTCGGCGCTGCCGACCATCACCCGGCGCTTACGCGAGTTGCCTGCAGAGACCAAGGTCATCGTAGTGCCGGAAGTGGCCGACCACGACGACGAGCGTCTGTTTTCGACGCGTGCGCACATGGACCTGATCTGGGTCCGCTCCAGCGACGCATGGCTGGAGCGCCTCAAAGCGATTTCTCTCCCAAGGGGAAAGGGATACGTCTGGTGCGCCGGGGAGGCACAGGTCATGAAAACGGCCCGTGAACTCTTCCTGGAGCACCACAAGCACCCTCGGGAAGCCCCATGTTGCCGCCTACTGGAAACAGGGCAATCCCGGATTTCACGAAAAACTCAGTACTTAACTTAGGAAAAGATATGCCTCGCATTCAAAAAGTATTGCCGGAGCAAGCTTCCGACAAGGTCGCAACACAACTGGAAGCCATTAAGGCCAAGCGTGGAATGGTTCCGAACATGTTCGGCACCCTCGCGCATGCGCCGGCCGTGCTGGACGGCTACCTGGCTTTCTCCGAAGCCTTGTCCAAGGGACGCCTGACTGCCGTGCAACGTGAAGTGATCGCGCTGGCGCTCGCCCAGCACAACCAGTGCGGCTATTGCCTGGCAGCTCACACAGCCATCGCCAAGCGTATCGGCATGGATGAAGCAGCCATCCTGCAGGCGCGCGGCGGCAGTTCGCCCAACGAGACGGATAGCGCCATTACCGGTCTGACGATCGCCCTGCTCGAACATGGGGGCGAGCTGTCCACTGACCGCCTGGAAGCGTTGCGCGACATGGGCATCGACGATGGACTGGTATTGGAAGTCATTGCCAACGTCGCGATGAACATTTTCACCAACTATACCAACAGCGTTGCCCAGACCGATGTTGACTTCCCACCCGTCACCCTTGCCCTGTGACATCACCAAAAAGGAAACCGTCATGTTCCCTGTGAAGTTTGCACCTGTACTCTTTGCGCTCCTGCTGTCAGGAATGATGTCGCTGATCGTATCGGGCATCGCGACCTATAAACACGCAGGCCTGAGCGAGGCATTCGGCCAACTCTGGATCAATGCGTGGCTGCCCTCGTGGCTGATTGCGTTCCCGGTCGTCATGATCGTCGCCCCGGGGGCGCGCCGCATCGTTGGCGCCCTGGTAAGAAAGGAGGCCGCATGAAACGCTTGCTACGATTGTTCCTGCTGCTCCTGGCCGGCGCTGCACTGACTTCGCCGTCGCTTGCGCAGCACCGCCTGGCGGAACCCAGGAGTGCCCACAAATCCCATACGGACGCACGCGAAGCCGATCTGCTGGCGGCACTCCGACAGGGCGGACACGTCCTGCTGTTCCGCCACGCGCTCACGGAACCGTATCAGTTGGAGGACGCCAAACCCGTCGATCTCACCCATTGTCATGGACAACGCATGCTCTCGCAAGGCGGGAGGCAGTTGAGCGAGGAGATCGGAACGATCATCGCCAGGCTTTCCATTCCCATCGGGGCGGTCGTGGCGAGCCCGATGTGCCGGACAGTGCAGACTGCGGAACTGATGTTTTCGCGGGCCACCAAGGATAACGGCCTGATGGGAACCCGCAGCATGGACACCGAAACGCGCCGGGCGCACCTGCAGCGCGTTGTTGCCAAGGGGGCAAAGCCTGGAGTGAACATGGTTGTCGTTGCTCATCACAACCTGCCGGAAGACGTGTTTTCGGTGCGGCTTGGCGAAGGCGACGCGCTGGTCCTCACATCGAAGAACGGAGAGCTCACTGCCGCAGGCGTGATTCCCGCTCTGCGCTGGGGCGACATCTACCGGGGCACATTGGGATCCGGACGCTGAATCGAATCTACGCCCATGCGCACTCCAGAGTCTCCTCCCCAGGATGCCGGCCAGACGGACGGCGGTCCCACCGTGCCGATCCGCGGTGCTCTCGCGGCCCTTTCACTGTCGATGCTGCTTCCCGCCCTCGGCACGAGCATCGCCAACGTGGCCTTGCCGACCATGACCACGGTGTTCCGCGCGCCGTTCCAGGATGTGCAGTGGATCGTGCTGGCCTATCTGCTGGCCGTCACCACGGTGATCGTCATCGTAGGGCGCCTGGGCGACCTGATCGGGCGCCGGCGCCTACTGCTGGCCGGAATCGGCCTGTTCGCCTTCGCTTCCGGGGTGTGTGCGTTGGCAAGCACGCTCTGGATGCTGGTGGGCGCGCGCGCCGCACAGGGGCTGGGTGCGGCCGTGATGATGGCGCTGACCATGGCGCTCGTTGCCCAGACCGTTCCCAAGTCCCGCAGCGGCAGCGCCATGGGTCTGTTGGGAACCATGTCGGCCATCGGCACCACGCTCGGCCCGGCGCTGGGCGGCCTGCTGATCGAACGCTACGGCTGGCCGTCGATCTTCGCGATCAAGGTGCCGCTGTCCCTCGCGGCCCTGCTGCTGGCGTTGCGCTACCTGCCGGCCGACCGCACCGACAGCGAGGCCGCGCGGCCCCGCTTCGACCACATGGGCACGCTGGTCCTGGCCGGCACGCTGTGCGCGTATGCAGTTGCGATGACCCTCGGCCGGGGCCGGTTCGACGGGCGCAACCTCGTCCTGCTGCTGGGCGCCGTGCTGGGTATCGCGCTGTTCGTTCATGTCGAACGCAAGGCCCAAGCGCCGCTGATCCAGCCGGCGATGCTGCGCGCGCCCTTGCTCGGCGCCGGCCTTGCCGCCAGTGCGCTGGTGTCGACCGTGATGATGGCGACCCTGGTCGTCGGTCCATTCTATCTTGCGGGCGGCCTGCAGCTCGGCCCCGGCATGGTCGGCATGGCGCTTGCCGCCGGCCCTTTGGTGGCGGCACTGTGCGGCGTGCCCGCCGGGCGCCTGGTGGACCGTTTCGGCGCGGGGCGTATGGCCAGCCTGGGCCTGCTCGGGGCGGCCGGCGCCTGCGCCGCATTGGCGCTGTTGCCCCGGCTTGGCCTCGCCGGCTATGTGGGGCCGATATCGGCCCTCACGGCGTGCTATGCGCTATTCCAGGCAGCCAATAACACAGCCGTCATGAGCGATATTCCTGCCGACCAGCGCGGGCTGGTGTCCGGAATGCTCAATCTGTCCCGCAATCTTGGTCTGGTCACCGGCGCTTCCGTGATGGGCGCCCTGTTCGCCCTGGCGACGTCCACGGGCGACATGGATAACGCTGGCCCGGCCGCCATCGCGCGCGGCATGCGCACGACGTTTGCCGTCGCCGCCGCGCTAATCCTTGCAGCAGCGGCCATCTGCGCTGCCGCGCGCGCCAAGACCAACCGTCCTGCGCCATTGGAGACCTGAAAGATGATACGTTCCACATTTACCCTATCCCTGCTGGCGTTGACCGCCTTCGCCGGCGCGGGCGCCATGTCCGGCTGCAGCCGCTTGCAAGCCGCTCCAGGCGCACCGCCACCGGTTCCTACCGTGGTCGTGGCGCAACCCGAGCGCTCAATGGTGCAGGACACCATGGACTACACTGGCCGCATCGAGCCGTCGCAGCGCGTCGAAGTGCGCTCGCGCGTCTCCGGTTATCTGCAGCGAATCGTCTTTCGCGATGGCCAGCGGGTCAAGGCAGGCGACCCGTTGTTCGTGATCGACCCCCGTCCGTTCGTCGCCGTGCGCGACCGGGCGCAGGCCGCCCTTGCCCAGGCCAGGGCGCGCGAGAAGCTGGCTGCCGCCCAGTACGAGCGTAGCGAAAAACTGCGGCGCACCGGTGCGGACAGCCAGGAAGAACTGGAGCGCGCGCGCGGCGAATACGAAAGCGCGCACGCCGCAGTCCTGCTCAGCCAGGCGGAACTGAGAAGCGCGGAGCTGGAACTGTCCTTCACCACCGTGCGCGCGCCGATCGCCGGTACCGTCTCGGACCGCCGCGTCGACGTCGGCAACTACGTGACCGGCGCCTCGGCCCAGTCGGGTGTCCTGACCACACTCGTCGCCCACGATCCGGTGCGCGCCGTGGTCGACCTGGCGGAGAGCGACTTCCAGCGTCTGCGCCATCTCGACAAGCTGCCCGGCAAGGTCGAGCTGACGCTTGGGCGCGGCGTGGCGGTCCAGGCGGCAGCCGTCGATTTCGTCGACAACGAAATCAGCGCCCGCTCGGGCACCGTGCGCCTGCGCGCCAGTCTGCCCAATGCGGACCGCGCCGTCATGCCCGGCAGTTTCGCGCGCATGCGCATTCCCGTGGGCGGGCCCCAGGAACGCCTTCTGGTACCCGGGTCCGCCGTGCTAAGCGACCAGGACAAGAAAATGGTCTTTGTCGTCGATGCCGACAGCAAGGTCGCTCCGCGCAAGCTGGTGCTGGGCCGCCTGGTGGGAGACAAACAGGTGGTGGTGTCGGGCCTGGCGCCTGACGAACGCGTGATCGTTTCCGGCGCCGCCAAGGTGCGGCCGGGTGACCACGTCAAGGTGGCACAAGCTGCCGCCGCTGGCACGTAAGGGAGCCCACCATGCGCTTTTCCGATTTTTTCATCCGGCGGCCGGTGTTTGCCATCGTGTTGTCGGTCCTCATCACCCTAGCCGGACTGGTGGCTGCCGGCCGCCTGCCGATTTCCGAATTTCCCGCAATCGTGCCGCCCACGGTGACCGTCAAGGCCAACTATCCCGGCGCCTCGGCCCAGGAAATCGCCGATACCGTGGCGGCTCCCATCGAGCAGGAGCTTAACGGCGTGGATGGCATGCTGTATCTGTCGTCGCAGTCGATCGGCGACGGCAAGCTGACCATCAACGTGGTGTTCAAGCCGGGAGTGGATGTCGACCAGGCCCAGTCGCTGGTGCAGAACCGCGTGGCGATTGCCGAGTCGCGCCTTCCGGACGCGGTACGGCGCCTCGGACTGTCGGTCAAGAAGACATCGCCCGACCTGCTGTTGGTGCTGTTGCTCGATTCGCCGAACGGTACCCGCGACCAGCAGTACATCTCGAACTACATCAGCACCCGCGTCAGGGACCGGCTGGCCCGGATCGAAGGCGTGGGCGACATAAACAGCCGCGGCGCGCGTGACTTCTCCATGCGCATCTGGCTCGATCCTGCCCGCGTGGCGTCGCTCGGCCTGACCGCGCCCGAAGTTATCGCCGCGGTACGGCAGGCCAATTCGCAGGTGGCGGCCGGGGTGCTGAACCAGCCGCCGGTCGATGGCGACGGTGCCTTCCAGGTGCAGGTGCAGGCGCAAAGCCGCCTGCGCGACGTGGCCGAATTCGAGGCAATCGTCGTGGCCTCCCATCCAGACGGCGGGCTGGTGCGCCTTCGCGACGTGGCCCGCGTCGAGATGGGCGCGCAGGATTATACGGAGAGCGGCTTCGTCGACAACCGTACGGCCGTCGCGTTGAGCATCACCCAACTACCTGGTTCGAATGCCCTGGCCACCAGCAAACAGATCATGGCCGAGATGGAGCGAATGAAGGCCGAGTTCCCCGAGGACTTGGTGTACCACTCGTACTACAATCCGAGCGAGTTCATACGCAACTCGATCGACAAGGTGCGCGACACCATCTTCGAGGCGGCCCTGCTGGTCAGCCTGGCGATGCTGGTGTTCCTCGGTTCCTGGCGCGCCGCAATCATTCCCATCCTGGCCATTCCGGTGTCGCTGGTTGGCAGCTTCACGGTGCTGTCCGCCCTCGGCTATTCGCTCAACACGCTGTCCTTGTTCGGCCTCGTGCTGGCGATCGGCATCGTGGTCGACGACGCCATCGTGGTGGTGGAAAACGTCGAGCGCCACATGGAGACGGGAATGAGCCCCCTGCAGGCGGCGCAGCGCAGCATGAGCGAAGTCGGCTTTGCGCTGATCGCCATCGCGCTGGTGCTGGTCGCCGTGTTTGTTCCCACCGCCTTTATCGACGGCATTTCAGGCATGTTTTACCGCCAGTTTGCCGTGACGATCGCCGCCTCCACCCTGATTTCGGCGTTGGTGTCGCTGACCCTGTCGCCGGCACTGGCGGCGCTGCTGCTCAAGCCCCGGCATGGCAGCCGCAGCCTGGGCGCGCGCTGGATGGTCGTGTTCGACCGTGTGTTTTCCAGGCTGACCGGGCGCTATGTTCGCCTGACGACCCTGACCCTGTCGCGCCGCTGGCTGATGCTGCCGGTGTATCTGGGCCTGCTTGCGCTTACCGTCTGGCGTTTGGACATCACCCCGACCGGCTTCGTGCCTCAGCTCGACCGGGGCTACGCGATCGTCTCGGTCCAGCTGCCGCCCGGCTCGACCCTGGCGCGCACCACCGAGGTGGCGCGCGATGCCAGTGCGCGCCTGATGAGCCATCCGGGCGTGGCCCATACGGCCGCATTCGTCGGCACCGACGGGGCCACCTTCACCTCCGCGCCGAACGCGGCCGTGATCTTCACCATGTTCAAGGATTTCGGCGAGCGCGCCAGCGTCGACCTGGATGGCCCGGCCATGCTGGCCGCCCTGCGCGGCAAGCTGGCGCCGATCAGCGAAGCGCGCGTGATGGTGATTCCGCCGCCGTCCGTACCCGGTATCGGCACCGGCGGCGGCTTCAAGCTGCAGGTACGCGATACGAGCGATCAGGGAGCGCAGGCCCTGCAGAAGGTCGTCCGCGGTCTCGTCGAGGAAGCAAACAAGCTGCCTTCGGTGGCCAACGCGTTCACCCCGTTCAATGCCATGACCCCGCAGATCAAGGTCGACCTGGACCGCACCAAGGCCGAGTACCTGGGCGTGCCGCTGTCCAGGGCCAACGAGACCCTGCAAAGCTATATGGCGCCGGTGTTCGTCAACGACATGAACCTAATGGGGCGGGTCTGGCGCGTTACCGCCCAGGCCGATGCGCCATACCGGCAGGGAATCGAGGATCTGGCCGCGCTCAAGACCCGCGCCGTCAGCGGCGCCATGGTTCCCTTGGGCAGCCTAGCAAGCTTTACCCAGGAAACGGCACCGTTCCGTGTGCCACGCTACAACCTGTATCCAAGCGCTGAAATCCAGGGCGCCACCAAGCCCGGGTTCTCGACCGGTCAAACCATCGCTTCGATGGAAAAGCTGCTCAAGGAACGCCTGCCGGCCGGGTTCGACTACGAATGGACCGAGCTGGCCCTGCAGGAGAAGCAGGCCGGCGGCAGCACCGCCGGCGTGCTCGCCCTGTCCGTGCTGTGCGTCTACCTGCTGCTTGCCGCCCTGTTCGAGAGCTGGCTGTTGCCGCTCTCGGTGGTGCTGATCGTGCCTGCCTGCGTGCTGGCCGCACTGTTGGGCGTGTCCTGGCGCAGCATGGACAATAACGTGCTGACCCAGATCAGCATCGTAGTACTGATCGGCCTGGCCGCCAAGAACGCCATTCTGATCGTCGAGTTCGCCAGGCAGTCGATGGCGGCCGGGGCTGACCGCCGCGACGCGGCAATCGCTGCGGCCCGCACCCGTCTTCGCCCGATCCTGATGACGTCCCTCGCCTTCCTGCTGGGCGCCTTGCCGCTGATGCTGTCGACCGGTCCGGGCGCCGAAATGCGCCAGTCGATGGGAACGGCGGTATTTGCCGGCATGGTCGGGGTGACCTTGTCGGGATTGTTGTTCACGCCGCTGCTGTTCACAATATTGGCGCGCCGCAGCGCGCCGGCGCTGCTAGCGGCACCCGTAGAGGGGGAATCCGCATGAAACGACATATCGCAATCTGCATGGCCCGGCCCGCTGCGCCGATGCTGGTCAGCTTGCTGCTGCTGACTGCGTGTGCGTCAAGCGGGCCTCAAAAGAGAGTGCCTGACGCGGCACATCTGTCCGCGCTGCCGTCGGGCATTGGCGCGGACGGCGTGCAGGCTGGGGCGGCGCCGGCGCTGTGGTGGCGCGAACTGGGCGACGCCGACCTGGAGCAGCTGGTGCAACGCGCCTGGCACGACAACCACGACCTGCGAATCGCTGCCGCCCGGCTGGACGCTGCCGGCGAGTACGCCGTGGCTGCGCGTGCGTCGCGCTGGCCCTCGTTCGAATTGCAGGCGCAGGGCGGGCGCGCGCGGGCCTCTGCCATCGAAACGCATGACGGCCGTTCGCGGGTGGCCGAGCCGGTCCAGTGGGACGCACTGCTGAGCTGGGAGCTGGATCTGTTCGGCCGTGTGCGTCAAAGCATCGCTGTGGCGCAGGCGTCGGTCGACGAGCAGGCGGCGCTGCGCGACGATGTGCGCCGCCTGATCCTGGCCGAAGTCGTCTATGCCTATGTGGAGCTGCGTGGAGCTCAGCAACTTCAGGCAAGCCTGCGCGAGCAGCTCGACAACCAAGCCGGCACGGTCAGGCTGGTGCGCGAACGCGAACAGGCTGGACGCGCGGCCCCGGCCGAACGCATGCGCGCAGAAGCCCAGATGCGCCTGGCCGGTGCGCGCTTGCCCAGCCTGGCGACCCAGGAACGGGCCGCGCGTAACCGCCTGGCCACGTTGACCGGTCAGCGGCTCGACGCATCGGAGATCGCGGCGCTCGACCGTTCGGCCCCGCTTGCGCTGCCCCGGGCGCTGGTGACGGACGAACCGGCGCGCCTGCTGCTGCGCCGTCCGGATCTGCGCGCTGCGGAACGGGCACTGGCGGCAGCGGAAGCGCGGGAAGGCATGGCCCTGGCGGACCGCTTCCCCCGCGTCAGCCTGGCGGCGCTGTTTGGCGCGTCGGGCGTCGCCGGGGACTGGACCGGAGGCGATAACAGGCGCTGGCAAGGCGGCGCCGCTTTGGGACTGCCCCTGTTCGACGGAGGCGCCCGGCGCGCCCGCGTGCGCGCCGCCGGCGCCGAGGTAGAGGCGGCGCGCGCTGGCTACGAAAAAGTGCTGGCGTTCGCGCTCGAAGATGCTGACAACGCGATCTCCCGCTGGTCCCAGCTTCGTCGCCGTCATGCCGAGCTCGAGCAAGCGCATGAGCTGGGACAGGAAAGCGCGCGGCTGGCGCGCTTGCGTTATCAGGAAGGCGGAGAGAGTCTGTTGGGCGTTCTCGAAGCCGAGCGCATTGCGTTGGCCACGCAGGAGGAATTGATAAGCGCCCAGCGCGATCTTGCTATTGCGACTGCGCGCAGCTACGTGGCCATGGCCGGTGGGTTTGACCTGCCCTGAGCCTGATGAATGCTGTCGCATTGACGATGTGAAGGAACCGTTCGGGTGAGCCTGTTGGTGCTTGACTGCTCTATCCGAATGTCTGCAATGGGTCCAGCCTGTGTAAAAGCTCGCCAGCTGGTTCTGTAAGCGAATTTGTACCACTCACTGCGGCGTGGCTATCGGCAGCGGCCAGCTTCGTACGCCAAGTATGAAAGCTGGCTGTCGACACTGCTTCACCACGGCAAAAGGCGGCAATACTCTTTTCGCTTTTCGCTTTTCGCTTTTCGCTTTTCACTTTGCGCTTGCCGAAGCAAGAGGCGTCGCCACGCCGATTCCTTGGAGATATGAGGTTCCAGATTGTCCGTGTTCGGCTACGTATTGTTGAACTCGGAACAGATTGTGCCCAGCTGCGAAACCGAAAGATACAACGCTGCTCAGGAACCGCTTACGTTCTCGTAATACAATCCCGCAGCACCGACGGTATTTCGACGTGTTCTACTCACTCGCTGCACGTTCTAACCCGCTCTATCCCCTTTCACTTCGTCATATCGACGAGAGCGAGACTTCCACCTTGAAGCCACCACGAGTAGCCGGATAGCAACAAACTACCAGCAAAGCGGCGATGCGTAGGAGACTAGGGTCCACCTGTTGAGCGACGCTTCTCGCCAAGCCCTGGTATCGCTCCGCCCCCTACAAGCGCCGGAGCTCTTTGATACTCTGCAACTACACACCAAATGCGGCTCTCAAGTACCGCGGTTTTTATGCCGTACTACTGAGTTACCATAGGCCACAGAGCACTTGACCTCTGCAAGAGCTGTCGAAGATTCGTCCGTTCGCGGACGGAATGTATAACGGCTTCCATAGCGCTATCGATTCTGGCCTTGACGCAGGTCAAACGCTTGGCTGACGCAGTCCATACGATGGCGCCAGAAGGTGACGCATGGACAACATCACGACGCTGAAGGCACAGGCGGCTGTAAAAGCCATGCTCATGCTACTCAACGAGCTTGACCGGCTATTTGGAATAAACTGACGTCACGCACTTATGATCGGGCCTTCGCATCTCTGGCATAGGGCCGGCAGTCTACCGGCACGTCGATCAGAAACGTCGTCCCCATTTCGGGGGAACTATCGACCGTTACGCTGCCTCCATGACTTTCCGCCACGGCTTTCACAAATTGTAAACCAATGCCCCAGCCTGGCCGGGACGCGGCTTCGCCCTCACGCGTCAGGTAGTCGAAGATACGGTTGTGGCGATCTTCGGGAATAGGGTTCCCCTCATTGTGGACGCTGAGCATCAGGCGCCCACGAGCCTCTCGCGCCATAATCCGGACGACCATATTGTCACCGTATTTGATCGCATTGTTGATAAGGTTTTCCAGGGCCCGCCTCATTGAGCCGCGACACCAATGGCCTATGACCGTCTCGCCGACCGCCTCGAATTGAATCTCCTGTCCCCCCTTGCGGCTCTCGCAGTATTGTTCGCGCATTTCGTTGACCAAGTCAAAGGCGTTAAAGCGCGAGAGAGAGAGAGGCACTGTCGCGCCCGTGTGCATGGTAAGGGCGTCGAGCAGCTCGCCCATCATATCGTCGAGTCGTTGCGTGTTAGACTCGATTTTCTGGGCGGCCTTGCGCGCCATCTCCAGGGTGGGTGCGACGGAAATGAGCTGGGCGCTGTTGGCGATCACCGAAAGGGGCGTACGCATATCGTGCGACAATGCTGCAGCCATCTTGCTCCGCAGTTCGTCCTGGATGGCCGCGAAGGCTCGAACCGCCTCGCGGGTCGCTCGGTTGATCGAGCGATCGATGATTCTCCAATCGGCCGCGTCCAGCTCCACGCGACCCTCGGCCACATCGCTGATCGCCTCGCGGAAGAGGTGATATTCATGAACGACCTGGTCCGGACCGAACTGGGTCAGACGCGCTCGCTCGCTGCCATGTGCGGTCGATGCGTTATTGTCGCTTGCGCCGTCCTTGCGTGGATGGGCGGGGCTGAGGGCCTCAGCGATGTTGTCGTAGAAGGCCGGGAGGGTGTTGGTCAACACAGGGCCAAGCAACTCGCGTGCACCTTCGACGCGCGCACGAACCTCGCGCTCCCAGCGGTCCATGACGGTGTCACGCAGGGAACTGAATTGCAGGGCCTTTGAAGATAGACCGCGCCCATTGATGTTTTGATCTGTCGCCAGAGGCATTCGACACTTTCGGAGAAAGCGGAGCCAACGTCGGCGGCGTTTGGGGGCGCGTTGGCAGAGCCGCGCGTCATGGGACGCGGAAAGCCGTCGCGGGATCTAGGCGATCGACTGGCAAAGATTGCCAGCACACATTGTATCAACTGGAAGCCATTGCTGCCACTCAATTGGTCCGCTGTTGCATCACTGTCATCGAACGACCGATGTGGAGAGGGAGTTGCCGAACTCTGGACTGCAGCAACATGAGCCTGTCCGATATTCTGTGTGTATCGGGGGTTATGAAATAATGCCGCAAGGACTGAATCGCCCCGGGTTTGTAGAGGCCTCATTGTTTGAGAGAATAGAGCCATGAAGAAGCCGCCAAATACTCCCCTGGAGTCATCACGCGCCATGCGTATGGTTGGCGAAGCAGGGCAGCGATCGGATCTATAGCGGCCAAGATCGGCTGCACACCAGAGACGCTACGGCGCTGGTGCGGCAGCAAGAGCGCGACAACGGCCAGCGCCCAGGCCCGACTATTGCTGACGAAGAACGCATCAAAGCGTTGGAGCGAGAAAATGCGAGCTGCGCAAGACGAACGAGATCTTGCGTCTGGCGAGTGCATTTTCGCCCAGGCGGAGCTCGATCGCCGCTTCAAGCCGTGAGGGCATTCATCGATCAGTACCGCCACGCATACGGCGTCGAGTCGATCTGCCAAGTAATGCAGATCGCGCCGTCCGGCTACTGGCGATACGCGACGCAACAACGTAATCCGGGCTTGCGCTGCGCACGAGCCCGGTGCGATGACATATTGAGTACCGAGATCGAACGGGTATGGCAGGCAAATCTGCAGGTCTACGGAGCTGGCAAAGTCTGGCGCCAACTGCGCTGCGAGGGACCGATGTGGCCCGCTGCACGGTGGAGCGCTTGATGCGCAAGGCCGGCCTGCGTCGCGTCATGCGCAGCAAGGCTGTACGCACAACGGTTGTTGATGCAAAGGCACCATGTCCACTTGATCGGGTCCATCGCCAATTCAAGGCGCAGCGGCGAACCAACTGTGGGTCAGCGATTTCACCTATGTCTCGACGTGGCAAGGCTTTGTCTATGTCGCCTTCGTCATTGACGTCTTCGCCCGGCGCATCGTTGGCTGGCGCGTTAGCAGCTCGATGCGCACTGACTTCGTTCTCGATGCGCTCGAACAGGCGCTGTACGCGCGTCAGCCAGAGCGAAACGCGTTGGTCCACCACAGCGACAGGGGCTCGCAATATGTGTCGATCAAGTATAGCGAGCGCTTGGCAGAAGCCGGTATCGAGCCGACTGTGGGCAGCAAGGGGGACAGCTATGATAATGCCTTGGCCGAGACCATCAATGGGCTCTACAAGGCTGAATTGATCCACCGCCGTGCTCCTTGGAAAACACGAGAGGCCGTCGAACTGGCCACGCTGGAATTGGTGTCTTGGTTCAATCACCACCGCTTGCTCGAACCGCTCGGCTATATACCCCCAGAGGAAGCTGAGGCAAACTATTACGCGCAACTGAGCAGTCAGGCTATCCCGGCTTGACTCACACTAACCGGCCTCCACGAAAGCCGGGGCGATTCACTCTGCTTGCGCTGCACCACTACGCCTGGCAGAACAACGTACCGATTCCTCGGTTCCTCATGCTGGACCAGCCGAGACAGGTATATTTTCCCTCACAGACCGCCTATGAGTCGGTCGCGGGCGATGCCAAACGAGTGCGATCCGTTGATGTCGACCTAGCTGCAGCAAAGCGACTCTTCGAGACGCTGTTGAACTACACCAGGGTACTCGTACCCGGCTTCCAGCTCATCGTGACGGAACATGCCAATTTCGCTGAGGACTGGTTCCAGGAAGCGCTCGTCGAAGAACCGTGGATGGATCCCGCCGGCGTTGGTACCAAAGATTGGCCAAGCTGGGGTTTGTAACGTCGCGGTGTTTTTCCTCGCGGGAAGGGGGCAGGAACTTCCGTCGTGAAAAGCTGACCAACCTTGCTGGCTTTGTTTGGACATGCGTTGAAAGCAACGCAGCGCCCATCGTTATCCCCGCAGATAACGATGGGGGGCCATCGGTCAGGTGTTTCAGTGCTCAGGATGGGGAGGCCGTTAAGCTCTCCAAGCATTTGACTAACATAATCTACAATTTGACTAACCTAATCTAGGTTTGACAAACATAATCTTGATTTGTCAATTCGAGCCTGGCAAACCTCAACCATTACTCCACCGTAACCGACTTCGCCAGATTACGTGGCTTGTCCACATCCGTCCCGCGCGCCAGCGCCGTGTGATACGCGAGCAGTTGCAGCGAAACGACGTGCAGGATCGGCGACAGGCAGCCGTAGTGTTCCGGCAAGCGGATGACGTGCAGGCCTTCGCCCGAGGTGATGCGCGAGTCGACGTCGGCGAAGACGTACAGGTGGCCGCCGCGGGCGCGCACTTCCTGCATGTTCGACTTCAGTTTTTCGATTAGCGCGTCGTTCGGGGCGATCGTGACAACCGGCATCTCTTCCGTCACCAGCGCCAGCGGGCCGTGCTTCAGCTCACCTGCTGGATACGCTTCGGCGTGGATGTACGAGATTTCCTTCAGCTTCAGCGCGCCTTCCAGGGCGATCGGGTAGTGCATGCCGCGGCCCAGGAACAGCGCATTTTCCTTGCGGGCGAATTCCTCGGCCCAGGCGATGATCTGCGGTTCCAGCGCCAGCACGGCGGTGATGGCCGACGGCAGGTGACGCATGGCCTTCATGTGCGCCGTTTCTTCTTCCTCCGACAGGCGGCCGTTCACTTGCGCCAGGGTCAAGGTCAGCAGGAACAGCGCGGCCAGCTGCGTCGTGAATGCCTTGGTGGAGGCCACGCCTACTTCGACGCCGGCGCGGGTGATGTAGGCCAGCTTGCACTCGCGCACCATGGCGCTGGTGGCGACGTTGCAGATCGTCAGCGTGTGTTCCATGCCCAGCGAGCGGGCGTGCTTCAGCGCGGCGATCGTGTCGGCCGTTTCACCGGACTGGGAGATCGTGACGACCAGCGTGTCCGGATGCGGCACGCTGTCGCGGTAGCGGTATTCGCTGGCGATTTCCACGCTGACCGGTACTTTTGCAATGGATTCGATCCAGTACTTCGCCGTCAGGCCGGCGTAGTAGCTCGTGCCGCAGGCCAGGATCAGCACGCGGTCGATCTGCTTGAAGACCTTGTAGGCTTCGTCGCCGAACAGCTCGGGCATGATGCCGATGACGCCTTCCAGCGTATCGCCCACGACGCGGGGCTGCTCGAAGATCTCTTTCTGCATGAAGTGGCGGTACGGGCCCAGCTCGGCTGCGCCCGTGTGGGCGTGTACTGTCTTGACTTCGCGCTCGACCTGGCGGCCGTCGACGTCGACGATCCATGCACGGCCCAGTTGGAGGTCGACGACGTCGCCTTCTTCCAGGTAAATGATCTGGTCTGTCGTGCCGGCCAGCGCCATCGCGTCGGAAGCCACGAAGTTCTCGCCCTTGCCCAGGCCGACGATCAGTGGCGAGCCCTGGCGGGCGGCCACGACACGGTGCGGCTCCTCGCGGCAGAAGACAGCAATCGCGTACGCACCGTGCAGGCGCTTGACGGCCTGCTGGACGGTGTCGAACAGGTCGCCGTTGTACATGTGCTCGACAAGGTGGGCGATCACTTCGGTATCCGTCTGGCTCTGGAACACATAGCCCAAGCCCTGCAGCTCGGCGCGCAGCTCGTCGTGGTTTTCAATGATGCCGTTGTGCACCAGACCGATACGGGCGTTCTCGTCGCTGGGCGAGAAGTGCGGATGGGCGTTGTGCGATGCCGGTGCGCCGTGCGTGGCCCAGCGGGTGTGGGCGATGCCCGTGAAACCTTGCAGACCGACTTCGTCCATCTGCTTTTCCAGGTCCGCCACGCGTGACGTGCTGCGCGAACGCTGCAGTTTGCCGTCCACGTGCAACGCCACGCCGCAGGAATCGTAGCCGCGGTATTCCAGACGCTTCAGGCCTTCGATCAGGATGGGAGTGATATTACGCTGCGCTACCGCGCCGACAATGCCGCACATGATGACCTCATCAATTAAATGTTGTGATGACGACATCGTAGAGCAGTGAGGACGAAATATGCTTTCTAAATGATGTAGAATATGAAGGAATATTTCATGTCAGATTGATGACGAAATATTCTTTCGAAATTACTGTAAAAATTTTATGAACTCGTTAGCTACCGGCTTGGATGATGTCGATCGACGCATTTTGAATGCCCTGCAGATGAACACCGCGCTTACCAATGCTGAGCTGGCGCAACTGGTGCACGTGTCGGCACCCACCTGTTTGCGCCGAGTCAAGGCCTTGCGCGACAGTGGCGTCATCGCCCGCGAAGTAGCAATTGTCGCGCCCGAAAAGGTTGGCGCGCAGCTCACTGCCATTGTCGAGATCACGCTGAACGTGCAGGCAGCAGATCGGATGAGCGAGTTTGAAGCGCACGTGGCGCAGGAGCCCGCGGTACTGCAATGCTACCGGGTTTCGCCTGGCCCCGATTTCGTGCTGGTTGTGCAGGTGGCGGATATGCCGGCCTATCACGCCCTGGCGCACCGGCTGTTCACCAGCCATGCCAACGTACGCAACGTGAAGGCCTATTTCTCGACGTTTCGCAGCAAATTCGAGACGCGCATTGCCGTGTAACCGCATAGTTATCCCTGCATTAGCCACAGCAATTCCACAACAACTCCACAGTCAAATCACAGCTTGCCCACAGGGTTTACAGCGGGTTGTACACGGGCTTATCCACTGCATTGACACGGGTTGTGCGCAGCTTTTCCCAGGCTTATACGTAACTGCCCACAGGGTTTTGCACATTGTTATTCACAGCCGCCAGCAAGTTTCCGACAGCGTGGTGAGCCTGGCGACGCGTCAAGTGATCGGTCGCTAGCATGGCTTCGGCGGCCCATCCTGGCGGCGTTCCCGCGCCCCTGCACCCATCCATCATGCCCCATCCCGCAAGGCATCCTGCTCAAGTGAACCGGGCAATGGCAACGGCGGAAGGAGCCGTGACTGCTTCGGCCCTGTCGACGCCTCGCCATCGATCTGAAATTCCCGGCCCGAACACGGCCGGTCCGACGCGACAGGCTCACACCACTCGGCCGAGGCTGACGGAGCTGCCGCTTGAGCCGGGCAGGAACCGAAGGCCACACGGTCAGTTGCCGCCAATGACGCCGATCGGCCACGAAAAAGATGCCGCATTCCTGGACCTGGAGCACTGCCAGTAAACGCGGCAATGCTAACGCATGGCATGTGGAAAAGTCGCCTATTCACAGCTTATCGAACGTTTCTCCACAGCGTTATGCACTGTTATGGAGGGCCTGAACAGGCGCTCAAAAACGGCCATACAGACCAATCCACCGATTCTACACCGGATATCAACGCTGTTACCAACAACCTTATCCCCAACTGGAGCAAGCGCGCTCAATTGCAAAGCAATCCAGCTCCCATATACAGTTCTGCACTGCTTACGCACCGCTTGTTCTGCCGCTTACCCACAAAGTTCTCCACAAGCAGCGGCTCCGCCCTGCGGCTAGAATGGCGCATGAACTACCTTGCACATATCTATCTGGCCCGCCACAGCGACGCGGCAATGGTGGGCGCCATGCTGGGCGACTTCGTCAAGGCCAATGACGTGGACAACTATCCCGCAGCGCTCGCTCGCGAAATCACGCTGCACCGGCATATCGACAGCTACACGGACAGCCATCCTGTCGTGCTGGCGTCGAAGGAGTTGTTCAGGGAAGGCCGCCGCCGCTATGCCGGCATCGTGCTGGATATCTTTTACGATCACCTGCTGAGCCAGCAGTGGGAGCGCTACTGCGACATGCCGCGCGAAGCGCTGATTGCGCGGTTTTACGAGGCGCTGGCGACGCACGAGCCACTACTGCCCGCACGGTTGCGGGAAATGTTGCCTTATCTGATCAGGCAGGACTGGCTGGGGGGCTATGCGCACTTCGACGGCGTAGCGGACACCGTGGCGCGGGTCTCCCGGCGACTGAGCCGCAACGGCCACCTGCTGCGCGAGGGAATCGACGATCTGGTCGCCAACCGAGAGACGATCGCGACGGGATTCGGCCAGTTCTTCCCGGACCTGATCGCCTTTGCAGGCGGGCGCCGGGAGGAACTGGCCACGACGGACAACTAGGTAGCAGCCAAGTTACTTCTTCACCTTGACAGGGCGCGTCCAGCCTTCGATGGTCAGCTGCTTGGGCCGCGAGATCGTCAGCTTGCCGGCCGGGGCGTTTTTCGTCAGCGTCGTGCCGGCACCCAACGTAGCGCCGGCGCCCACGGTGACAGGCGCAACGAGCTGGCTGTCGCTGCCGATAAAGGCATCGTCTTCGATCACGGTACGGAACTTGTTGGCGCCGTCGTAATTGCACGTGATCGTACCGGCGCCGATATTGACGCGCGAGCCGATGGTGGCGTCGCCTATGTAGGCCAGGTGATTCGCCTTGCTGTGCGCAGCGACCTGGCTGTTCTTGATCTCGACAAAGTTGCCCACGTGGACATCTTCGCCCAGTTCGGTGCCGGGACGCAGGCGCGCGTACGGGCCGATGATGGATGCCGGGCCAACGACCGCTTCCTCGATATGGCAAAACGGCTTGATCTGCGCGCGGGCAGCAACGGTAGCGTTGACCAGCACGCTGTGGGCGCCGACCGTGACGCCGTCCGCCAGCGTCACTTTCCCTTCGAACACGCAGCCGACGTCGATCGTCACGTCGCGGCCGCACACCAGCTCGCCGCGGATGTCGATGCGGGCCGGGTCCATCACCGTCACACCTTTTTCCAGCAGCGCCTGCGCCAGGTTGTTCTGGTGGATGCGCTCCAGCTGGGCCAGCTGCACCTTGCTGTTTACGCCCAGCACTTCCCACTCGGCCGCCGGATGGGCCGAGACGACCTCGACGCCGTCCGCCACGGCCTGCGCGACGATATCGGTCAGGTAATACTCGCCCTGGGCGTTATTGTTCTGCAGCCGGCCCAGCCAGGCTTTCAGGTGCGCCGTCGGGATGCACATGATGCCGGAATTGATCTCGCGGATCTGCCGTTCCTCGGCACTGGCATCCTTTTCCTCGACAATGCGCACGATCCGGCCGTTTTCGCGGACGATGCGGCCCAAGCCGAAGGGATCTTCCTGAACCACCGTCAGGATGCCCAGCTTGTCCTGTCCGGCGGCGTCCACCAGCGCGCGCAGCGACGCCGCGCTCGTCAGCGGCACGTCGCCGTACAGCACCAGCGTGGGGGCGCCGTCGTCCAGCACGGGCAGCGCCTGCATGACGGCGTGGCCGGTACCCAGTTGCGGCTCCTGCAATGCGGCGGAGATATCGATGCCGCCGCGCGCCTTGTGGCTGTCCAGTGAAGCGAGCACCGCGGCGCCACCGTGCCCGTAGATCACGCATAATTTAGCCGGTGCAAGGCTGCGCGCAGTATCGATAACGTGCGACAGCAAGGGCTTGCCGGCCAGGGGGTGCAGCACTTTTGGCAGCGCGGATTGCATGCGTTTGCCCATGCCGGCAGCGAGGATGACAACGTTCATATGGCCGAAGGTCCGAAAGTTATAAATATGCAAAAGTTTAGCACGCAAACTTTCCGTACGTGGTGCGTCCTGGCGGCACTGGTTCTGGTGGCCGCCTGCAGTTCGCTCAAGCTTGCCTATAACAACGGCGACACGCTGCTGTACTGGTGGCTCGACAATTACGTCGACTTCGAAGACGGTCAACGTGACGAGGTCAAGAAGGATATCGACAACCTGTTCCGCTGGCACCGCAAGACACAGCTGCAGGACTATATCCAGGTGCTGCAGAAGGCGCAGCGCCAGTTGCAGGGCAATCCGACGCCCGCCGAGCTGCTGGCCGACTACAACGACGTGCGCGCCCGCACCCAGGCGCTGCTGCTGAAGGCGGCGCCGGACATCGCGGACCTGGCCCTGTCGCTCAAGCCCGAACAGCTGGCGCAAATGGAAAAGAAATTCGCCAAGAACAATGCGGAATTTCGCAAGAAAAACATGAAGGGCGACAGGGACGACCAGAACCAGTACCGCTACAAGAAATCGATGGAGCAGTTCACGCTGTGGTTCGGTAATTTCAGCAACGAGCAGGAGGCGATCATCCGCCAGGCGTCGGACGCACGCCCGCTCGACAACAATATCTGGCTCGATGAACGGATGCGCCGGCAGCGCGCCGTGCTGGCACTGGCGCGCCGCATCATGGAAGAAAAGCCCAGCCGCGAACAGGCGACGGCGCAGATCCAGACATTGATCCGCGACAGCTTCAGCCGTCTCGACAATTCGGAGCGCAAGCCGTTCTTCGACGCCTATACAAACAGCACGATCGAGCTGGTGCATACGGTCATCCGCATCGCCACGCCGGAACAGAAGGCACACGCGCAGAAACGCATGCAGGGCTGGATCCAGGACTTCTCGACGCTGGCGGCCGAGACAAAATAGCGTAAAAAAACCGGTGACAGGCTCCGGTTTCCGGGAAAACCGGAGCCTGTCACCGGTTTTGACGCATGCTATAGTGCCGCGTCTTTTCCGCCCGACCATCCCATGCAGAACAAAAAGCCCGCCAAAGTCCCCGTCCACGGTGCCCCGCACAGCAAGCAGGTGCGCATTATCGGCGGCGACTGGAAACGCACACCGCTGCCCGTACTGGAGGCGCAGGGGCTGCGGCCCACGCCCGACCGCGTCCGCGAAACCGTCTTTAACTGGCTGCGCCACCTGCAAGGCGACTGGATTGGCAAACAGGTGCTCGACCTGTTTGCCGGCAGCGGCGCGCTGGGCTTCGAGGCGGCCAGCCGCGGTGCCGGGTCCGTCACGCTGGTGGACGCCAACACGGCCATCGTGCGCCAGCTCGAAGCCAACCGGGACAAGGTCAAGGCCGCGAACATCACCGTGCTGCGCGGCGACGCACTGGCCGTGGCCCAGTCGCTGGCGCTGCGCGGACAACGATTCGACGTCATCTTTATCGATCCACCGTATCAGCAGGACCTGCTGGGCCGCTCGCTGCCGCTGTGCGCGCCCTTGCTGAAAGAAGGCGGCCTCGTCTACGCGGAAGCGGAACACGCGCTGACCGATGCGGACGCGCCCGACTGGCTGGCACCATGGGACGTGGTACGCTGCGACAAGGCGGGGATGGTGCACTTCCACCTGCTCGGTTTGCGTTCCTGAACAGCGCCATCGTTCGCGCCAGCTCCCGAAGCGGTGCCTGGAATTAGGGCATAATGCGCGTCTGATTGGTGCATAACGCAGGGAGCCGCAATGGTTGTAGCCGTTTATCCGGGAACGTTCGATCCGCTGACCCGTGGTCACGAAGATCTGGTGCGCCGCGCATCGGGCCTGTTCGACAAGCTCGTCGTCGGCGTTGCCGACAGCCAGAACAAGCATCCGTTTTTCTCCCTGGAGGAACGCCTGGAAATCGCCAACGAAGTCCTGGGCCATTATCCCAACGTCAAGGTCGAGGGGTTTTCCGGCCTGCTGAAGGATTTCGTGCGCGAGAACGATGCGCGCGTGATCGTGCGCGGCCTGCGCGCCGTGTCCGACTTTGAGTACGAATTCCAGATGGCGGGCATGAACCGCTACCTGCTGCCCGATGTCGAAACGCTGTTCCTGACGCCGTCGGACCAGTACCAGTTCATCTCGGGCACGATCGTGCGCGAGATCGCCCAGCTGGGCGGCGATGTGTCCAAATTCGTGTTCCCTTCGGTGGACCGCTGGCTGAAGAAGAAAATCGCCGCCAGCAAACCTGCGTAAGAGATTGCCATGGCTTTGATGATTACCGACGACTGCATCAATTGCGACGTGTGCGAGCCCGAGTGCCCGAACGACGCGATCTCGATGGGTCTGGAAATTTACGAGATCGACCCGAACAAGTGCACCGAATGCGTCGGCCATTTCGAGGAACCGCAGTGCCAGCTGCTGTGCCCGGTCGCGTGCATTCCGTTCAATCCCGCCTGGCGCGAGTCGGAAGACGAACTGCGCGCCAAATACGAACGCCTGGAAGCGGCCAAGGCCGCCTGACCGGCGCGCCCGGCTTGCGGGCGTAGGGAAAAGCATGGGCGTGCAGCAACGCGGAAGAGGGTGGTATATTGCTCCGGCATGCCTCAACGCACTTTTCGACCCCACGCCGGAGCCCGTATGCCTTTCACCCGCAGAACATTCCTGACCGCCGCCGCCGTGCTGTTGACGACGGCGATCGCCCATCCCGTCTTTGCCGCCATCGACGTGGCAGGCGCCAGATTCGACGACACCGCCACCGTCGACGGCCACGTCCTGAAGCTCAACGGCGCCGGGATCCGCACCAGGATCGTCTTCAAGGTCTACGCGCTGGGGCTGTACCTGCCGGAAAAGAAAACCACCGTGGTCGACGTGCTGGCCACGCCAGGCGCGCGCCGCCTTCAGATCGTCAGCATGCGCGACCTTACGTCGGAGGAGTTCGGCGACGCCTTCATGAAGGGCCTGAACGCCAATACGGACGGAGCCGAACGCACGCGGCTGTTGCCGCAAACCAAATCGTTCGGCGAAATGTTTGCGGCCATTCCAGGGCTCAAAAAGGGGGACGTGCTGCTGGTGGACTGGGTGCCCGGTACCGGAACCGTCTGCACCCTCAATGGCAGGAAGATCGGCGAAACGGTGCAGGACGTGGCGTTCTACAACGCCATCCTGCGCATCTGGCTGGGCGACAAGCCGGCGGATGGCTCGCTGAAACCGAAGCTGTTGGGCGGAAACTAAGGGAAAGCTGAGGCGGGACGTGCTGCGCTGCGGCAGCCTGGCTGCCGCAAGTGGGGAGAAATCAGCCGCGGGCGGTCAGAGCGCGCAACTCGGCGGCGTCGCTGGGCGAACCTTCGGCCGAATTCATCAGGCCACGCATCAGCGCCGAATCGCGCATCTGGCGACGCTGCAGGCGCTGCTCCTTCGACAGGCGCGGTTTGACGGCCAGCAGGGCGGCCAGCGCCAGCCCGCGCAGCAGCGGCTTGAACAAGACAATGAACCCGACAGCGATGGCGGCGGCAAGCAGGAACTGCAGCGCCTGGCCCAGCGAGAAGCCGGGTACGAATTGTGCTACGGAAATCAAAGTGGACATGCTTTTTCGGTTGCGATTAGAATTTAACGCTACTATAGTGCAGCGCAACATATCATTCCAATTCTGTTTCCCAATATTAATCATCACACTTCTGAATATCACACCATGAGTTTCCTGACGCTCGACCTGAACCTGCTGCGCGTATTCGATGCGGTGATGACCGAACAGAACCTGACCCGGGCCGCCGGCCATCTGGCCATGACGCAGCCGGCCGTGTCGAACGCCATCAAGCGCCTGCGCGAAAGCCTGGGCGACGAGCTGCTGATCCGCACCGCCTACGGTGTCAAGCCGACGCCACGCGCCGAAGCGCTGTGGCCGGCGGTGCGCAGCGCGCTGGCGTCGCTGGAAAACGCGGTGGCGCCCGGCACGTTCGACGTGTCGAAAGCGCATGCGACCTTTCGCCTGGCGATGGCGGACGCGACGGCGGCCATGTGGCTGCCCTCTCTGATGCGCTCGATCGAACGCGATGCGCCCGGCATCAACGTGCGCATGATGCCGCTGACGACGCGCGAGCCGCGGCCCATGCTGCTGCGCGGCGACATCGACCTGGCCGTCGGCTTCTTCCCCGGCGTGGCGGCCCAGTTGTCGTACGAAACGGCCACGCCGATCCGGCACGAGCGGCTGTATTCGGGCACGTACGTCTGTGTGATGCGGCGCGGCCACCCGCTGGCGAAGGAAGAATTGACGCTGGATGCCTACTGCGCCGCCAACCACCTGCTGGTGAGCTTCTCCGGCCGCGCCCATGGCCTGGTCGACGAAGCGCTGGCGCAGTTGCAGCGCGAGCGCCGCATCCTGCTGACGGTCAACCAGTTCTTCACGGCCGGGCGCGTCGTCGCCAATTCCGACCTGATCACGGTACTGCCGAAACACCTGATTGCCTCCACCGGCATGACGGACGCATTGCTGTACAAGGACCTGCCGTTCCAGCTGCCGGCCGTCCACCTCGACATGCTGTGGCACGAACGCGATGCGCGCAGCCCCGCCCATAAATGGCTGCGCGGCCACCTGGAGGGCATGAACTCCGTTGTCCAGAAAACGGCGCCAAACACCGCACCGCGCAGCGATACCTACTAAGGCCGCCAGGGCCCGTCCCCTGCTACGGCCGGACTCGTGACAGTTTCGGTGCCTGACCCCGATGTTGTCGCGGGCTCGTCAGTGGGTGCCCGATTTGTAGCCGATGCGGAAGCCGCCCCAGTGCTTGCCGTGAACATAGATCGGGGCCGACAGGTCGTGCATCACTTCGCCCGTGTCGCGCTGATACGTCTGCAGCAGGAACGGCCGCGTGT
Organism: Pseudoduganella plicata; assembly: GCF_004421005.1. Classification (NCBI taxonomy): domain Bacteria; kingdom Pseudomonadati; phylum Pseudomonadota; class Betaproteobacteria; order Burkholderiales; family Oxalobacteraceae; genus Pseudoduganella; species Pseudoduganella plicata. The sequence goes on along the minus strand of NZ_CP038026.1, from coordinate 3,643,554 downwards.
TGCTACCGCAGCGCTTGCCGGTGCGGTCGCTGAAGATGCGCTTGGTCCGGTTGTTGACGATATCGACGTCGTAATCCCCCGTAAGCGGCTGCGAAAACTTGCGGTTATGCGTGGGGAAATAGCCGTGATCGTCGACGGCCCCGGCGTATGCCAGCTGCGGCATGGCCGCCAGCAAGGCTTCCTGCAGTGGCGGCAGCACGTCGTCGGTAAAGGCGTCGAATAACGTGTTGTACTTGGGCGGATTGGTGCCGGCAATGGGACGATAGCGGCGGTCGAACAATGCCTCCCGGCTGATCCGGCCTGATGCAATGGCTTGCTCGAACAGCCGGCCGACATCGCGCGCAGCCTGCCGGGCCACGTCGCGGATGGCGTCGTGCGCGGTGGCCACGTCCGCTTCGGCCAGCGCGCCGGCGATGATTTCGGCCCGTTCGGCCAGCGCCATCGCGGAGGACGCCACGCGCGGCAATTCCTCATCCGTCGACAACATGCTGTCGCGGATGCGCGTGATCGCGTCGGCAATCACCTGCGCCGTCGCCACGTGTTCGCGCGACGCGTGGGCAATGGCGTCGATCTCCTTTTCCGAGTCGCCCGACGACCGCTCGATATTGGACAACAAGGTATGGACCGTCTGCACATTGCCGGCGGCCTCCGTCACAGCTAGCGCCAGCGAATCCATGCCGCTGCTGGCCTTCTGCGCCTGGTCGTTGATGGCCCGAACCATGGCGCTGATCTCATCCGTGGCCGCCTTGGTGCGCTGGGCAAGCTGGCGCACTTCGCCGGCAACGACGGCAAAGCCGCGCCCCTGTTCGCCGGCACGGGCCGCTTCGATGGCGGCATTGAGCGCCAGCAGGTTCGTGCGCGCGGAAATCTCGGAGATCGCTTCCGTAAAACCGGCAATGCTGCCCGCCTTCTGCTGCAGGTCCGCCATCATCGCGGCGGCAATCTTCGCGTCGCCGCTGGCGCCGGAGATGCGGCGCAGACCTTCATCCACCTCGGTTCGCCCTGCCACCGTTTCCTCGCGCACGCGGTGTGCCACCTGCGACGCACGCTCGACGTTGGCGGCAATCTGTTCCGTGGTACGGGCGTTGTGATCGGAGCTGGCGACGATGGCGCTGGCCGTCTCGACATCGGCACCGATCTTCGCCTTGACGGAATCGACGAAGTACGACGTCTCGGCCGCGCCGATCATGATGGCATCGATCTGCGCGCCGACCGTGTCGGCAAACACGCGGGCGCCATCGTGACGGCGGGGTCGCGCCAGCAACAGCGTCACGCCAGCTGCGACGGCCGCTGCGAGGGTGGCCGGCCAGGCCGCCGTGTTACCGAAGAGCAGCCAAACCGGCACGATGCCGGCGGCCGTGCCCGCGACGATCGACGTCGCTTGCCGCAGGAGCGGCCTGTGCGTTGCTGTCATGTCCCCACCTCCGCTACGGCTCGGGACTCTCCGGGCCGCGCTTATTTGATTGGCAACTTGCTTGTGTTCTTCACTTCTTCCATTACGGCATAAGTATGGGTTTCGCGCACGCCTTTTTGCAACAAGGTTTTGCCGAGGAATTCGCGGTAGGCAGCCATGTCCTTCACGCGCGCCTTGACGAGGTAGTCGAAGCCGCCCGCCACCATGTGGCATTCGAGCACCTCGGGAATGACTTGTACGCTATGCTTGAACGCATCGAATACTTCCGGCGTGGTGCGGTCCAGCACTACTTCGATGAACACGAGCAGCGACACGTCCAGCAGCTGCGGGTTGAGTTGGGCCGTGTAGCCCATGATGTAGCCCGACTCATGCAGTTTGCGCACCCGTTCCAGGCAGGCCGCCGGCGACAGATTCACGCGCGCGGCTAGCTCGACATTGCTGATGCGGCCGTCACTTTGCAGCTCCATCAGGATTTTTTTACTGATCTTGTCCAGCATGCTATCCCCTAATTAATTATATTTGGTTAAATTCTCTCACCAAAAACTATCTATTGCTAGCCCCCGGCATTACCAGAATTAATCCAGAAGATTCCCCGATACAATCGAATCATTCGCGTTTACGCTTGACACGCTCCGCAAACCCCGTTTGCGGAGCGTGTTTTGTTACGTACGCCCAACACTTTGCACTCGATAAAGAGCCCCATGAATTCTCCCGTTGCCCCATTTGCCGCCCTACAAGCTGAAATCCTGCGCGATCCCGGCCCCCTGCGCGCGGCCGTGACCGCTGCCTACCGGCGTGACGAACAGAGCGCCGTGCAATGGCTGCTGGGTCAGATCCGCGAGGGAATCGACACGACGGCGCAAGCACAGGCGTTGGCGCGCCGGCTGGTAACGGCGGTGCGCGAAAAGCGCACACGCGCCTCCGGCGTGGATGCGCTGATGCACCAGTTCTCGCTGTCGTCGGAAGAAGGCGTGGCGCTGATGTGCCTGGCTGAAGCGCTGCTGCGCATTCCCGACAGCGCCACCGCCGACCGCCTCATTGCCGACAAGATCAGCAAGGGCGACTGGCGCAAGCATCTGGGCGAGTCGCCCTCGCTGTTTGTCAATGCCGCAACCTGGGGCCTGCTGGTGACTGGCAAGCTGGTCAGCTCGAGCAGCGAGGAAAAGCTGGGCTCGGCCATTACCCGCCTGATCGCCAAGGGCGGCGAACCGCTGATCCGCAAGGGCGTCGACCTGGCCATGCGCATGCTGGGCAACCAGTTCGTGACGGGCCAGACGATCGACGAAGCGATCAGGAACGGCCGCGACAACGAAGCGCGCGGCTACCGTTACTCTTACGACATGCTGGGCGAAGCGGCCCTGACGGAACACGACGCGGCGAATTACTACAAGTCCTACGAGATGGCGATCCACGCGATCGGCAAGGCATCGAACGGCCGCGGCATCCGCAACGGCCCCGGCATTTCCGTCAAACTGTCGGCGCTGCACCCCCGTTACAGCCGGGCCCAGCGCGACCGCGTGATGACGGAACTGCTGCCGCGCCTGCGCTCGCTGGTGCTGCTGGCCAAGCAATACAACATCGGCCTGAACATCGATGCGGAAGAGGCCGATCGCCTGGAACTGTCGCTGGACCTGATGGAAGCGATGGCGCACGACCCCGAGCTGGCCGGCTTCGACGGCATCGGCTTCGTCGTGCAGGCGTACCAGAAGCGCTGCCCGTTCGTGATCGACTACCTGGTCGATCTGGCACGCCGGTCCGGCCGCAAGTTCATGGTGCGCCTTGTCAAGGGCGCCTACTGGGATGCCGAGATCAAGCGCGCCCAGGTGGACGGCATGCCCGGCTATCCGGTCTACACGCGCAAGGTGTACACGGACGTGTCATACCTGGCCTGCGCGCAGCGCCTGCTGGCCGCAACGGACGTGATCTATCCGCAGTTTGCCACCCACAACGCGCAAACGCTGTCGACCATCTACACGTGGGCCAAGCAGGACGGCATCGAAAGCTATGAATTCCAGTGCCTGCACGGCATGGGCGAGACGCTGTACGACCAGGTCGTCGGCGATGCCAACCTGGGCAAGGCCTGCCGCATCTATGCGCCCGTCGGCACGCATGAGACCTTGCTGGCTTACCTGGTGCGCCGTCTGCTGGAAAACGGCGCGAATTCGTCGTTCGTCAGCCAGATCGTCGACGAGAGCATTCCCGTCGACCGGCTGATCGAAAACCCGCTGGCCATCGCGCGCCAGCAGCAGGGCCTGCCGCATCCGGCCATCCCGCTGCCGCTGGCGATGTTTGGCGCGGGACGTCGGAACTCGGCCGGCATCGACCTGTCCAACGAAGACACGCTGCGCGAAGTGTCCGTCGCGCTGGCCCAGCCACGCACCTGGACGGCGGCGCCGCTGCTGGCCGGTGACGTCGCGCCAGGTCAAGCGGCGGCCGCGCTGACGAACCCGGCGCAACGGGGCGATATCGTCGGCCACGTGACGGAAGCGTCGGCGGCAGACGTGGAAACGGCACTGGCCAGCGCCAGCGCCTACGCCATGGACTGGCAAACCGTCGCGCCTTCAGAGCGTGCCGATGCGCTGATCCGTGCCGCCGACCTGTACGAAGCGCATACGCTGGAACTGATGGCGCTGGCCATCCGCGAAGCGGGCAAGTCGCTGCCGAACGCCATCGCCGAAGTGCGTGAAGCGGTCGACTTCCTGCGTTATTACGCGCAAGAAGTGCGGCATGAAAAAAATGTGCTGGCGCTGGGCCCCGTCACCTGCATCAGTCCGTGGAATTTTCCGCTGGCGATCTTTACGGGCCAGGTAGCGGCCGCACTGGCGGCGGGCAACGTCGTGCTGGCCAAGCCGGCCGAGCAGACGCCGCTGATCGCGCACCGCGCCGTGCAGCTGCTGCATGAAGCGGGCATTCCGCGCACGGCGCTGCAGTTCCTGCCGGGCCGCGGCGAAGTCGTCGGTGCCGGCCTGTGCAATGACGCACGCGTCAAAGGCGTGATTTTCACGGGTTCGACGGAAGTGGCGCAACTGATCAACCGTACATTGGCCAAGCGGGCCGTGGCGGAACACTGCGACATCCCGCTGATTGCCGAGACGGGCGGGCAGAACGCGATGATCGTCGATTCGTCGTCGTTGCCGGAGCAGGTGGTGTCCGATGCAATCTCGTCGGCCTTCGACAGTGCCGGCCAGCGCTGCTCCGCGCTGCGCGTGCTGTTCCTGCAGGAGGATATTGCCGACAAGACGATCAGGATGCTCAAAGGTGCCATGGGCGAGCTCAAGATCGGCAACCCGGACCGCCTGGCCACGGACATCGGTCCCGTGATCGACACGGAAGCACAGCAGAACCTGCTGTCGCATATCGAACAGACGAAGCGTTCCGCCGTTGCCCACTTCTCGCTGGGCGTGCCGGCAGGCGCGACGGGGACGTTCGTGCCCCCGACGGTGCTGGAAATCCGTTCGCTGGACGAGCTGACGAAGGAAGTGTTCGGCCCCGTCATGCACGTGATCCGCTATCGCCGCGACGAGCTGCCGAAAGTGGTGGAATCGATCAATGCCAGCGGCTTCGGCCTGACCTTGGGCGTGCACTCGCGCATCGATGAAACGATCGGGTTCATCACGTCGCGCGCCCACGTGGGCAATATCTACGTCAACCGCAATATTGTTGGCGCGGTGGTGGGTGTGCAGCCGTTCGGCGGCGAAGGCAAGTCCGGCACGGGCCCGAAAGCGGGCGGTCCGCTGTACCTGAAGCGCCTGCAGCGTGCCGCAGCGCCGGTCGAGGTGCATGCGCGCCAGTCGTCGCCCTGTGTCGACGCACTGGCTGTCTGGGCCAAGGCCAAGGGCAAGCCGCAAGTGGCCGCGCTGGCCGAGCAGTACGTCTGCACGACGCCACTGGGCACGGAAATCCTGTTGCCCGGCCCGACGGGCGAGCGCAACACGCTGCGCTACGAGCCACGCGGCGGGATCGCCTGCTTTGCCGCGACCCAGGACGGCCTGCTGAACCAGCTCGCTGCGGTGCTGGCCACCGGCAACGTCGCGATTGTGGTGCCGCAGACGCCGGCCGTGGTCCCGGCGGACCTGCCCGATGCCGTGCGCGACCGCGTCCAGGTCGTCGGCGACCTGAGCGCGCTGCAGGACGGTTTCCAGATCGCACTGGTCGAATCCACGCTGACGCCGCAATTGCGCGGTCCGCTGGCCGCACGCGACGGCGCGCTGGTCAGTGTGATCGATACGACCGAGCAGGGCATCATTCCACTGTGGCGCCTGATTGCCGAACGGGCGTTGTGCGTCAACACGACCGCGGCAGGCGGCAATGCCAGTCTGATGACCCTGGGCGCGTAAGCGTTTTCTCTTCAGTAAAAAAAATGGCGCGGTGATCCGCGCCATTTTTGTTGGGGAGTTTTTTGCCACATGTGTCCGGTGTCATCCCCAACAGGGAGACGCTTCCGGCTTACGAGTCATCTCATTGGCGACTGCGACCACCGCTGCAAGCCACAGATGAGCCTGTAAGCTCGCCAACCTGAAACCCTCATCCAGCCCTTGACCACGTCAACCAGGCGCCCAGCAAGGCTGTCAACGCGTCTGGCGGTATCGTGCAGTCCCGGCCGAGCTGGCCCGACTGCCCACACCGCAACAATGTTGTATGACGAACAGCCGGCACCCCCAGCCGGGTGCCATACAACGCGTCAGATGAGCGCCAGACGAGCTTAAAACTAGAACGTCGTCCCGGTCCCCTGCTCAACAGTTTGAAGCGCCTGGCGGGGCTGTAAACGCGTCCAGGCCGGGTCGGCAGCATCCAGCAACCTCGCCATTGCCCAGTCTATAGGGTCCTTTGCTGCCATGCAGGTGACAAAACCTGCACTTGCCTCCATGGAAGCGCAGGCATGTACGCCTCCCGAGACGCTTAAACGGACTCAACCGTATGCGTGGCACTGCCGGCCCTGGTCCCTCCGGGTTCTGCAACTACCGGGCTCGTGCCCATGTGGAGGAGGGTAACCCAAGGTGACACGGGCTCATTGTTGGGCTTTCCGTCTGTGACAGTCCGGGTTGCGTTCCGGCATTCTGCGCGGCTGTGGACAACTTCCGCGTTCTCCACAACTTCGCTCAGCCGTGACAGAAGTTGCGCAGGATGCCGAAGGCGTAGCGGGATGCCACCGTTTTGACGAAATGCATGAAATCCGTGGCGGCATCTTCGTTGGCGTTGTCGGAAATGGTGCGGATCACGGCAAACGGCACGTTCAGCTCAAAGCAGACCTGGGCGACGGCGGCGCCTTCCATTTCGACCGCCAGCAGTTCCGGTAACGCGTCTTTCAATGCGGCCAGCCGGACACCATCGTTGATGAACTGGTCGCCGCTGCCGATCAGGCCACAGTGCAATTTGGCGCCGCCTGGTTCGTTTTCCAGGAAACGCCGTGCGGCGTTGGCCAACTGGCGTGACAGTTCCCGGTCGGTGGGCAGTTGCGACAGTCCCGTCAGTGGCACTTCAAAGCGGGGAAACAGCGGCGACGCGTCCATATCGTGCTGCACCAGCGATTCTGCCACGACAACATCGCCCACCCGGACACCAAAGTCGGCGCTGCCGGCAACGCCCGTAAAAATGATGTGGGTAACACCGAACTTTTCCACAAGCGTTGCCGCCGTCATCGCCGCAGCGACCTTGCCGATACGCGACAGGACAGCAACGGCGTCGGTATGCCACAACGTTCCGCTCGTGTACTCGCGCATGCCGTGGGTGAGCCTTGTTGCATCGGGCATCGCATCGATCAGCCCCTGCTGCTCTTCCGCCAAGGCCGAAATGATTCCCAGCCGCATTTTTTTCGTTGAAATGGTCGAAGTCATCGTGGTTTCGGGCCGTTGTCGGCGCCTGTGAGGTTGGTTTTAACTTAGATAAAAGTATTTATATAAGCTGGTAGTAGGTAGTAAACGACGATGTTCCTGTGGATAAAGCTGTTAACATCCACAAAATCAGGTGTTTACGGCTCCGTTAACCGGCTGGACAAGCATTGTATCCAGGCAGGACGACTTCTGAACAAAAAATCCCGTTGTGCCCAACTTTACGGTTTACGCACATTCGATCCTGTGGATATGCAAGAGGTTATCCACAGAAGGGCTGCCAAAATGGCCATTTTCTGCGTCATGAGGCGGCTGCGAAGCCTCCCGTTGGCCCAGATCGGCGAAAAAAAGCGTCTACAGCAAAAAAAACATCAGTGAGCCGTGATGGGTTGCGCACGCTCCGACAGTCGGTCAATCAAAAAAAACAACATTCCGTCTTCAGAAATCCCCGTCGTATGGCAATCTGGACCGAACGGCACGCTCCTCGGTTTACTGGCATAAGTATGTATATAAAATAGTGGTAGTTGTTAACAGCAGCACTCGTCTGTGGATAACTACCTCAACTGGATTAGAATCAAGCGTTTACGAGAAGTACAACCCGGCGCGTAAACCGTGTATGGCGGAAGAACTGTTTTGGGACAAAAAAACCGTTGTCCACCGTCGTGACGTTTACGCACAAATGGTACCTGTGGATATCCAATCGTTTATCCACAGGTCGAATCCAGAGGAGACGATATGGATTTACGGTCATTGTTCCCCCAACCCATCATCCAGGGACCGATGGCAGGGGGCTGCAACACCCCGACACTGGTTGCCGCGGTATCCAACGCGGGCGGGCTGGGCTCGCTGGCCGGCTCGCTGCTGTCGCCAGAAAAGTTGCGTCACCACATCAGCGACATCCGTTCGCTGACCAATAAGCCGTTCCTCGTCAATCTGTTTGTCCAGCGTCCGCCTCATCCGTCGAAGGAAGAGGTTGCGCGGGCGGTGGAACTGCTGAAACCGATCTGGACATCGCTCGGCTGGCCCGACCTGGCACTACCGTTCCGCTGGTGCGAGGATTTCAGCGCCCAGTTCGATACGCTGATCGCCCTGCGCCCCGCCGTGGCCAGCTTTACGTTCGACATCCTGTCGCCTGCCCAGGTGCGGCGCTTGCAGGACGTGGGGATTTTCGTGATCGGCACGGTCACCCGCGTCGACGAAGCCCAGGCGTGGGAGGCGGCCGGCGCCAACGCGGTGATTGCGTCGGGCATTGAAGCGGGCGGACATCGCGGCACGTTTATCGGCGATCAACGCGATGCCACCTTGGGCGCCGTGGAATTGCTGCAGGACGTCGTGGGGGCGGTACGCATTCCCGTCATCTCTGCAGGCAACGTCATGACGGGGGCCGATATCCGCGAGCGGCTCGATCTTGGCGCCACGGCAGTACAGATGGGCACGGCGTTCCTGGTCACGGACGAATCGGGCATTCATCCGGCATATAAACATCGTCTGCAACATGCGGGCAATGCACGCACGCGGCTGACCAGGGCGTTTTCCGGCCGCTACGCGCGCGGCCTGGAAAATCGCTTCATGCAGCTGATGGAGGCGGTCGAGGACCAGGTGCCCCCGTATCCGGTGCAGAACGCACTGACCGGACCGATCCGTTTCGAAGCGGCCAAACGGGGCGATTCGGAATTGATGTCGTTGTGGTGCGGTACCGGTGTGGGCCGGGCGCGCCGCATGTCGGCGGCCAAGCTGATGGAAACGCTGGTGGCCGAACTGCAGCAACGCTAGGGGCGCTGCCTTGGAATCGGCAGGACAGTTCGATTACATCATCGTCGGTGCCGGCTCGGCCGGCTGCGTGCTGGCCAACCGCCTGACGCAGGACCCCGGCGTGCAGGTGTTGCTGATCGAAGCGGGCGGCCGCGACGATTATGTGTGGATCCATATCCCGGTCGGCTATCTGCACTGCATCGACAATCCCCGCACGGACTGGTTGTTTCGTACGGAACCGGATGCAGGCCTGGGTGGGCGTAGTCTGCTGTACCCGCGCGGCAAGGTGCTGGGCGGCAGTTCATCCATCAACGGCATGATCTATATGCGCGGCCAGGCTTGCGATTACGATCACTGGGCCGACGTCACGGGCGACGCGAGCTGGCGCTGGGATCATGTGCTGCCGCTGTTTCGCAAGAGCGAGGACCACTACCGGGGCGCGTCCGACTACCATGGCGCGGGCGGCGAATGGCGCGTGGAAAAACAGCGGCTGTCGTGGGAAATCCTCGACGCGTTTCGTGACGCGGCGGAACAGACCGGCATCCCGAAAACCGACGATTTCAATCGGGGTGACAACCTCGGCTGCGGCTACTTCGAGGTCAACCAGCGCCGCGGCATTCGCTGGAACACGGCCAAGGCATTCTTGCGTCCTGCCGCGCAACGGCCGAACCTGACGTTGATGACGGGGTGCCACGTCGAACGCCTGTTGATCGATGCGGAGGAGGGCGGCGCCATGTGCCGCGGCGTGCAGTTTACCGGCGGCGGCACACGCTGGACAGCGCACGCCACCCGCGAAACGCTGCTGTGCGCCGGCGCCATCGGCTCGCCGCAGATCCTGCAACTGTCCGGCATTGGCCCCGCAGCCGGCCTGCAACGGGCCGGCGTGACACCCGTGCTCGACGCGCCCGGCGTGGGCGAAAACCTGCAGGACCACCTGCAGCTGCGCATGGTCTTTCGCATTCAGGGGGCGAAGACACTGAACGCGATGACACGCAACTGGTATGGCAAACTGCGCATCGGCCTGGAATACGCGCTGTTCCAGAGCGGGCCGATGTCGATGGCGCCATCCCAGCTGGGCGCGTTCGCCCGCTCGCACCCGGAAGAACCCACGCCGAACCTGCAGTATCACGTGCAGCCGCTGTCGCTGGAGCGCTTTGGCGAACCGCTGCATCCGTTCCCCGCGTTCACGGCCAGCGTCTGCAACCTGCGGCCCACGTCGCGCGGGCACGTGCGCATTGCGTCGGGCGACGCCTACGCACCGCCGAAAATCACGCCGATGTACCTGAATACGCCCGAGGACCGGCGCGTTGCCTGCGCGGCATTGGGGTTGACGCGCCGGATCGCCGCGGCGCCTGCGTTGTCCCGCTATGCGCCGGAAGAATACAAGCCCGGGATTCACTATCGTACCGACGAGGAACTGGCCGAGGCAGCCGGGTCGATCGGCACGACGATTTTTCACCCTGTCGGCACCTGCCGCATGGGCCGCGCCGGGGATCCGTTGGCCGTGGTCGACAGCCAGTTGCGCGTCAACGGTGTGGCGGGGTTACGGGTCGTTGACGCATCGGTGATGCCGACAATTACATCGGGCAATACGAATTCGCCGGTCATCATGATCGCGGAAAAAGCCGCCCAATGGTTGCGTTCGGAGACCCGGCGTGCCGCCGGCTGACGTTACGTGCACGACAGCATTTTCGCGCTGTTTCGCCGCAGAACGTCAAAAGTTTATGGTAGTTATACGGTATTGTGACGAAAAATTGTTCTGTGTATGATCAAAAAAAAATTTAGCAAGATGTAAAGCATCCTCGCCGCACTGCACAATAGTTCGGCAAGAGGGAGACAAGAATATCGGGGAGACACGATGTCGGACTTCATCTTGGAAACACGAGCGTTGACCAAGGAATTCAAGGGATTCACGGCCGTCAACAACGTGAATCTGCAGGTTCAGCGCGGCCATATCCATGCGCTGATCGGCCCCAACGGCGCCGGCAAGACCACCTGTTTCAATCTGCTGACCAAATTTCTCGTGCCGTCCGCCGGCCAGATCCTGTTCAACGGCCACGACATCACGTCGGCCCGCCCCGCCCAGATTGCCCGCATGGGCATCATCCGCTCCTTCCAGATTTCCGCCGTGTTTCCCCACCTGACCGTGTTGCAGAACGTGCGCATCGGACTGCAGCGCCAGCTGGGCACGACGTTTCACTTCTGGCGCAGCGAAAAAACGCTTGACCGCCTGAACGAGCGGGCCATGGGGCTGCTGGCCGAAGTCGACCTGACGGGCTTTGCGGACACGATCACGGCCGACATGCCGTACGGCCGCAAGCGCGCGCTGGAGATCGCCACGACGCTGGCGATGGAGCCGGAATTGATGCTGCTGGACGAGCCGACCCAGGGTATGGGCCATGAGGACGTGCACCGCGTGACCGAGCTGATCAGGAAAGTGTCGCAGGGCCGGACCATCCTGATGGTGGAACACAATATGAGCGTCGTCTCCGGCATCTGCGACAAGATCTCCGTGCTGCAGCGGGGCGCCATGCTCGCCGAAGGCAGCTATGACGAGGTGTCGAACAACGCGCAGGTGATGGAGGCGTATATGGGCACGGAAGCGGGTGCGGAAGCGGTCGAACTGGCGGGAGCACACTGATGACGGCAACGATCGATTCCGCGCCACGGGGCGCGGCCACGCACGCGATGCCGAAAGCGCCCGCCGCGCCGGGCGCCGGCATGGCCCTGGAAATCGCCAACCTGCAGGCGTGGTATGGCGAATCGCACATCCTGCACAACGTCAACATGGCCGTGCGCCAGGGCGAAGTCGTGACGCTGCTGGGCCGCAACGGCGCCGGGCGCACGACCACGCTGCGCGCCATCATGGGCCTGACCGGCGCACGCCAGGGCTCGATCAAGGTGGGCGGCAAGGAGGCGATCGGCCTGCCGACGCACCAGGTGGCGCACCTGGGTATCGGCTATTGCCCGGAAGAGCGGGGTATCTTCGCCTCGCTGTCGACCGAGGAAAACCTGATGCTGCCGCCAGCGTTGAAAACGGGCGAGAAGGGCATGGGCATCGACGAAATCTACGAGATGTTCCCGAACCTGAAGGAGCGCCGCCACAGCCAGGGCACGCGGCTGTCCGGCGGCGAGCAGCAGATGCTGGCCGTGGCGCGCATCCTGCGCACGGGCGCCCGCCTGCTGCTGCTGGACGAGATCTCCGAGGGCCTGGCCCCTGTCATCGTGCAGGGATTGGCGCGGATGATCAGGACGCTCAAGGCCAAAGGTTATACGATCGTCATGGTCGAGCAGAACTTCCGTTTTGCCGCGCCACTGGCGGACCGGTTTTACGTGATGGAACATGGTCAGATCGTTGAAACGTTTGCCGCATCCGAGCTGGGAGCAAAGATGCCGGTGCTGACCGAATTGCTGGGTGTATAAGCCCGGCCGCAATCAAGATACAGCAGGGAACTGACGCAGCCGCCGTCGGCGGACCTGCGTTTTGATAAGCCAACGGACGCCGGCAGGGCCGGCATGCCGGAGGTTGCTGAAGGGATCCAGCAGCATCCGGTATGCCGCCCGCATCCGCAGTGTCCAATAACGGAGACAACAACATGAAACGCACAGCTATCGCCACTGCCGCCTTTGCCCTCTGCGCAATGGGCCTCACGTTTGCCGCCCAGGCGCAGGTATCGGGCGACACGATCAAGATCGGCTTCATTACCGATATGAACGGCCTGTACACCGACATCGACGGTGCCGGCGGTGCCGAAGCGATCAAGATGGCCATTTCCGACGCCGGTGTCGTCATCGCCGGCAAGAAGGTCGAATTCATCTCCGCGGACCACCAGAACAAGGCCGATATCGCCGCCTCGAAAGCGCGCGAATGGTTCGACCAGCAGGGTGTCGACATGCTGATCGGCGGCACCAACTCCGGCGCCAACCTGGCCATGGCCAAAGTGGCGGCGGACAAGAAAAAAATCTTCATCTCGATCGGCGCCGGCTCGTCGCGCCTGACCAATGAGGAATGCACGCCGTACACCGTCCACTATGCCTATGACACCGTGGCGCTGGCGCGTGGCACGGGCGGCGCCATCGTCAAGCAGGGCGGCAAGAACTGGTACTTCATGACGGCGGACTATGCCTTCGGCCATTCTCTGGAGAAGGACACGGCCGAAGTCGTCAAGGCCGGCGGCGGCAAGGTGCTGGGCGCTGTGAAACATCCGCTGTCCGCGTCCGACTTCTCGTCGTTCCTGCTGCAGGCGCAAGGCTCCAAGGCGCAGATCCTCGGCCTGGCTAATGCCGGCGGCGACGCGATCAACTCGATCAAGGCCGCCAACGAGTTCGGCGTGACCAAGAGCATGAAGCTGGCCGGGCTGCTGATCTTCATTAACGATATCCACTCGCTCGGCCTGAACGCCACGCAGGGCATGTATCTCACCGACGGCTGGTACTGGGACGCCAATGCCGAGACGCGCGCCTGGTCGAAGCGTTATTTCGCCAAGATGAAAAAGGAACCGTCGATGCTGCAGGCAGCCGATTACTCCGCCGCCGCGAACTACCTGAAAGCCGTCAAGGCCGTGGGCACGGACGATTCCGACAAGGTCATGGCCCACCTGAAGAAAACCCCGATCAATGACATGTTCACCAAGAACGGCGTGATCCGTCCGGACGGCCGCATGGTGCACGACATGTACCTGATGGAAGTGAAAAAACCGTCCGAGTCGAAATACCCGTGGGACTACTACAAGCTGGTGGCCACGATCCCGGGCGCGCAGGCGTACATGACCAAGGCCGAGACAAAGTGCTCGTTGTGGAAATAGACCCTGGCATGGCACCGGCCCGTCAGGCGTGGCCGTGCGGCCCGACGGGGCGCAGGGGCTGGCGTCCTGCGTAGCACCGCGGCCGCCGCACTGCTGACCGCATTGCCGCGATCGCGTGGCACGCCCGGTGCTGACGGCCGATGACGACGACGAGGCCGCCGGCGTGCGTGACCGCATGGCGCCAATGGCCGCCATGGCGTGGTTGCCAATGCTCGGGTTCCATGGCCGGTCGGGGGATGCGTTCCCGCGAGCCGTCGCGCCGTCAACGCCTTGCTGTGCCCGCTTTGCTGTCGTAACTGCTTCCTCCACCCACTCTGAGATTGTGCAGCTATGGAACTATTCGGTTATCCCTTGCCCGTGGTGATGAGCCAGCTGACACTGGGCCTCGTCAACGGTTCGTTCTACGCCATGCTGTCGCTGGGGCTGGCCGTGATTTTCGGCCTGCTGAACGTCATCAATTTCTCGCACGGCGCCATGTACATGATGGGGGCGTTTGTCGCCTGGATGGGAATGAGCTACCTGGGTCTGTCGTACTGGGCCATGTTGCTGCTGGCCCCGCTCGTCGTGGGTGCGTTGGGCATTCTCATCGAAAAGACGATGCTGCGCTGGCTGTACAAGCTCGATCACCTGTACGGCCTGCTGCTGACCTTCGGTATCACGTTGCTGGTGGAAGGCGTGTTCCGCTCGTTTTACGGTGTGTCCGGCCAGCCGTTTGAAACGCCCGAGATGCTGCAGGGCGCAACCGACCTGGGCTTCATGATCCTGCCGAATTACCGGGGCTGGGTCGTGTTGGCATCGCTGGTCGTGTGCTTCTCCACCTGGTACGTAATCGAGCGAACCAAACTGGGCGCCTATCTGCGGGCCGGCACGGAAAACCCGAAACTGGTCGAGGCGTTCGGCGTCAACGTGCCGTTGATGGTGACCTTGACGTACGGCTTCGGCGTGGCACTGGCCGGCTTTGCCGGCGTGCTGGCGGCGCCGATCATCCAGGTGTCGCCATTGATGGGCTCGAACCTGATCATCGTCGTGTTTGCCGTCGTCGTCATCGGCGGCATGGGCTCCATCATGGGGTCGATCGTCACGGGGCTGGGACTGGGCGTCATCGAAGGGCTGACGCGCGTGTTCTACCCGGAGTTCTCGTCCACCGTCGTGTTTCTCGTGATGGTCATCGTGCTGCTGCTGCGTCCCGCCGGCTTGTTCGGCAAGGAAAAATAGAGGTCACCCATGTACAAATCCGTTGGTTATGCGCTGGCGCTGCTGGTGGCCCTGGCGGCCCCGTTTGTCGGCTATCCCGTCTTCCTGATGAAGCTGCTGTGCTTTGCCCTGTTTGCCTGCGCGTTCAACCTGCTGATCGGTTACACGGGGCTGCTGTCGTTCGGCCACGCGGCATTCTTCGGCGCGGCCGGTTATGTGGCCGGCAACGCGTTGAAGAACTGGGGCCTGTCCGTCGAGCTGGCCTTGCTGGCCGGCGTCGGTGGCGCGGCCATTGTCGGGCTGGTCATGGGCGCGCTGGCGATCCGCCGTTCCGGCATTTATTTTTCCATGATCACGCTGGCGCTGGCGCAGATGGTGTACTTCGGCGGGCTGCGCTTTACCGATTTCACCGGGGGCGAGGACGGGTTGCAGGGCGTACCGCGCGGCAAGCTGCTGGGTGTGCTCGACCTGTCCCAGGACCTGACGTTGTACTTTGTCGTGCTGGCCATCGCCGTGGCCGCCTTTGCGCTGATCGTGCGTACCATTCATTCGCCGTTCGGGCAGGTGCTCAAGGCCATCAAGGAAAACGAGCCGCGAGCCATCTCGCTGGGCTACGACGTCGACCGATACAAGCTGGTGGCGTTCGTGCTGTCGGCGGCCCTGGCGGGACTGGCAGGCGCGCTGAAAACCGTCGTGCTGGGCTTCGAGACGCTGACGGACCTGCACTGGACCATGTCCGGCCTCGTCATCCTGATGACGCTGGTCGGCGGCATGGGCACGCTGGCCGGTCCTCTGCTCGGCGCGGTCATCATCATCGTCCTGGAAAACAAGCTGGGCGACCTGGGCACCATGCTGGCCAACGGCACCGGGATCGAGTGGTTCGGCACGCTGGGCGAAGCGGTCAGCATGGTAACCGGCCTGATCTTCGTTGCTTGCGTGCTGCTGTTCCGGCGCGGTATCGTGGGGGAAATCGTGGCCCGCTTCGACAGGCGCAAGCTTGCCTGAACCAGGCAACGCCGGCCACGCCGGCGTTTTTTTTCGACTGCACCATTGCAGGCGGCAAGCCTGAAACAATAAAAGGAAGAGACATGCACACACCTACCCGTACCGCCATGGCGCTGGCCGTTGCCGTTGCCCTGTCCGCTTGCGGCGATCACAGCCGTGATGAAACGCCGGCCGCGGTGAACCAGAAGCCCGCGTATCTGGGCGCCATTACCAGCATGAGCTATGACGGCAGCACGGACGACCTGCTGACCGCCGGGCTTGGCGCCTCGGGCCTGGCCGCCGCCGCGCCCCCCGTCTATAACGATCCGGCCAATCCCAGCGCGCGCGAACTGCGTCGGAACGCCATCTTTGCCAACTACCGCGCCGTACTCGACATCAATGCCGCCAGCGGTTACGGCTCACTGTACGGGCCGAACGTGCCCGTCGCAGGCGGCGCCGGCAATGCCAGCGGCATGATCGCGGGCACGGAATACCTGGCCTACGCGGACGACGGCAGCGGCAAACAGAACGTGACGTTGATGGTGCAGGTACCGGCCAGCTTCGACCCCGCCAACCCGTGCATCGTGACGGGCACCTCGAGCGGCTCGCGCGGCATCTATGGCGCCATCGGCAGCGCCGGCGAATGGGGCCTGAAGCACAACTGTGCCGTGGCGTATGCGGACAAGGGCAGCGGCACGGGGTTGTATACGTTCGATGACGACAGCGTGATCGGCCAGAACGGCTTGCGGGCGACGCGCACGGCGGCCGGCAAGAACGCGTCGTTCGCGCCGGAGCTGACGGATGCGCAGCGCAAGGCGTTCGCCGAGCAATATCCGGGCCGTATCGCCTTCAAGCATGCGCACTCGCAGCAGAACCCGGAAAAGGACTGGGGCAGGATCACGCTGCAGGCGGTCGAGTTCGCCTTCTATGTGCTCAATGAGCGCTATGGGGTGCAGACGGGCGACGGCACCGGCCGCACCGTCCGTTTCACGCCCGACAACACGCTGACGATTGCGTCCAGCATTTCCAACGGCGCCGGCTCGGCGCTGCTGGCGGCCGAGCAGGACACGCGCGGCCTGATCGACGCCGTCGCCGCCACGGAGCCGCAGATCCAGCCGAACAAGGCAACGGGGTACACGATTCGCCAGGGCGTGTCGACGGTGCCGGCGCAGGGCAAGGCGTTGCTCGATTACTCCAGCTATGCGGCGCTGTACCAGCCCTGCATTGCCGGCGGCGCGGGTCGGTGCGCGTCGCTGGTCCAGAAAGGCCTGCTGAATGGTACTGACCTCGTGGCACGGCAGAACGATGCCAAGGCGCGACTGAAGGCGTACGGCTGGACGGCCGATGCTGAGCCGCTGCAGGCCTTGCATGCGCTGACGAATGTGCTGGTGGCCGTCACGTACGTCAATGCCTACGGCAAGTTCTCAGTGGCGGACAAGGTGTGCGGTTTCAACTGGGGGCCGGTCGATACCACCGGTAATCCGACCGTGTTCACGGCCGCCCAGAAGGCATCCGCCTTTGCCACGCAGAACGGCATTGTCGGCACGCCGATCTATGAAGATTCGGTGGGCGGCGCCAAGGCGTACAACCTGGGCGTATCGAAATCGTCCGGTATCGAAGACCAGTCGCTGGATGGCTTCCTGTGCCTGCGCTCGCTGGCGACGGGGGTCGACGCCGTGACGGGCGATGCGCTGCAGGGCGACATGGCCACGATGAGCACGCGCGTGCGCGCCGGCATGACGGAAGTGCAGGCGACGGGCAACCTGCGCGGCAAGCCGGCGGTGATCGTGTCCGGCCGGTCCGATGCGCTGATTCCGGTGAATCACGCGTCGCGCGCCTATCTGGGCCTGAACGCGGCGGTGGAAGGCGCCAACAGCAAGCTGCGCTATATCGAAGTGACCAACGCCAACCATTTCGATTCGTTTGCCACCGCGCTGCCGAATGTCGTCGTGCCGCTGCACGTCTATCTGTTCCGTGCACTGGACGCCGTCTATGCCAATCTGAAGAACAGCGCGACGGCATTGCCGCCATCGCAGCTGGTGCGCACGACCACGCGGCTCGACGCCGGCGTACCGATCACAGAGCTGAACGTTCCGCTGATTTCCAACGCACCGGGATCGAACGCCATCACCATCAGCGGCACGACGGTCACGATACCGGAGTAAGTTCTTCAACCGGAAGCAGGTCCGACCTTTGGCCATGTGCCTGACCGATGTCCGATAGTCGGACCTGCCCCGAGTTCCCTCAGTACGCGGCCCCGTAGATCGCCCGCGCGTCCGCCAGGGTTACGTCGCGCGGATTGTTCCCCAGCAGCCGCGTCTGCAACATCGCATCCTCGGCCAGCCGGTCGAGATCGTTCTCGCTGATTCCCACCTGTCGCAAGGTGCGCTCGATGCCCGTCTGCTGGGCGAACTGTTCCATTGCCACGGCCAGCGCTTCGGCCCTTGCTTCATCACTGCCGGTGACGCCCGGGGCAACGATCTGCGCCAGTTCCGCGTACGAACGCAGCGCCGCTGAAGCGTTAAAGCGCAACACGTGCGGCAGGACCAGCGCATTCGACAGGCCATGCGGCACGTGAAAAATCCCCCGATCGGGTACGCCAGCGCATGGACGGCGGCGACGGGCGCGTTGGAAAACGCCTGGCCGGCCAATAGCGCACCCAGCAGCATTGCCTGCCGCGCCGGCAGGTTGCGCCCGTCGGTGCAGACCGTCAACAGATTCGACGACAGCAGATGCAATGCCTGGCGTGCCAGATTGTCCGACAGGGGATTCTTCTTGTGCCGGCTCGTGTAGGCCTCGATGGCGTGCACCATCGCATCGATACCGGTGGCTGCCGTGACTCTTGGCGGCAAGCCCACTGTCAGCTCTGCGTCGAGGATGGCGATATCGGCGTATAGCTGGGGTGCCACCACGCCCATCTTGGTCGTCGCGCCTGTCGTGACGATGGCGATGTTCGTCACCTCGGACCCGGTACCGGCCGTGGTCGGCACTTGCACCAGTGGCAGGCGGTTGCCGCGCACGGTGCCGATGCCGTACATCTCGGGCAGCGGCTGGTCGGTGCCCGCCAGCACGGCGATCAGCTTGGCGACATCCATCGAGCTGCCGCCGCCCAGACCGACGACCAGGTCCGTGCCGTGCGCGCGGGCGACATCGGCCGCCGCCAGGACCACGGCTTCCGGTGGATCCGCGACGACGTCCCCATAGATTTTCACGTGGAAACCGGCGGCCTCGAGGCTGCGTACCGGCGCCTCGGTCAGGCCGGTGGACAGGAAGCCGGGATCGGTCACGAGCAGGGCGCGCTGCGCGCCGGGGAAGCGTTGGCGCACGTGCTGGCCCAGTTGGGCGGCGGCGCCCAGAGCTGACACGATCTGGCTGACGGTGCTGAAGACGAAGTCGTTCATACGCTCTCCTTGTGTGGAACGGTCAGCTTACCAGAACGGCGGAGGCCGTTCTTTCGTACAATGATGAGCTTAACGGCGGGTTTGATACGGAGATACGATGCTGGACTATGCGATGCTGGGCGTGGCGGCGTTTGCCGCGGGGTTGGTCGATGCCGTGGTCGGCGGAGGAGGGCTGATCCAGATTCCCGTGCTGTTTTCCGTGTTCGGCAACACAGCGCCCGCAACGTTGCTGGGCACGAGCAAACTGGCCGGCATCTTCGGCACCGCCGCTGCCGCCGTGAATTACGCCAGGCGTGTCTCGATCGCGTGGACCACGGCGGCACCGGCAGCCATCGCTGCGTTCCTGTTTGCGTTCTGCGGCGCGTTCACCGTCACACACGTGCCAGCGGACTTCATGCGCACGCTGTTGCCGCTGGTGCTTATTGCCGTGGCCGTCTACACCTTCCGCCGCAAGGACCTGGGCAGCGTGCATGCGCCGCTGCACACGGGCCGGCGCGAGCAGCTCTTCGCCGTCTTCATCGGCGCCGGTATCGGCTTTTATGACGGCTTCTTCGGTCCGGGCACGGGCAGCTTCCTGGTCTTCCTGTTTGTTCGTTGTTTCGGCTTTGACTTCCTCGGTGCCTCGGCGGTGGCGAAAGTCGTCAATGTGGCCTGCAATCTGTCGGCGCTGCTGTGGTTCGGGTACAGCGGACACCTGCTGTGGCAGCTCGGGCTGATGATGGCCGTGTGCCAGGTGGCCGGTTCGCTGATCGGCACGAAGCTGGCGTTAAAGCATGGCAGCGGTTTCGTGCGACGGGTGTTTTTGGTTGTCGTGACGATCCTCATTGTCAAGACGAGCTGGGACGCCTGGCACCGATGGTAATGTTCCACGTGGAACAGCGGTAGTCATCAAAATCCCGGCCGTGGCGCCGGGATTTTTTTGTTCCACGTGAAACAATGGCCCGACTTGTTCGTCCATATTGCGACGTTTCACGTGAAACAATTTCGGGATTTTTGTGCCTAAAAAATTCGCAGCACGGAAAAAACCCTATAATCTTGGTTCAATCCCTTCGAATTTTTCCCACACCATGTTATTTCCTACTGAATTCGACGTCATCGTCGTCGGCGGCGGCCATGCCGGTACCGAAGCCGCGCTCGCGTCCGCCCGCATGGGCCAGAAGACGCTGCTGCTGACGCATAACATCGAAACCCTGGGCCAGATGTCCTGCAATCCGTCCATCGGCGGCATTGGCAAGGGCCATCTCGTCAAGGAAGTGGACGCAATGGGCGGCGCCATGGCCATTGCCACGGACGAGTCCGGCATCCAGTTCCGCATCCTGAATTCCTCCAAAGGCCCCGCCGTGCGCGCCACGCGGGCTCAGGCCGACCGCATCTTGTACAAGCAGGCGATCCGCTCGCGCCTGGAAAACCAGCCGAACCTGTGGCTGTTCCAGCAGGCCGTGGATGACCTGATGGTGGAGGGCGACCGCGTGGTCGGCGCCGTCACGCAGATCGGCCTGAAATTCCTGGCCCGTGCCGTCGTGCTGACGGCCGGTACTTTCCTGGACGGGAAGATCCACGTCGGCCTGCAAAGCTATTCCGCCGGTCGCGCCGGCGATCCGCCGGCCGTGTCGCTGTCGAGCCGCCTGAAAGAGCTGAAGCTGCCGCAAGGGCGCCTGAAAACGGGCACGCCGCCCCGCATCGATGGGCGCAGCATCGACTTCGCGCAGATGACGGAACAGCCTGGCGACCTCGATCCCGTTCCTGTGTTTTCCGTCATGGGCAACACGGCGATGCACCCGCGGCAGCTGCCGTGCTGGGTGACGCACACGAACGCGCAGACGCACGACATCATCCGCGGCGGACTGGACCGCAGCCCCATGTACACGGGCGTGATCGAAGGCGTCGGCCCGCGTTATTGCCCGTCGATCGAGGACAAGATTCACCGCTTCTCGGGCAAGGAATCGCACCAGATCTTCCTGGAGCCGGAGGGTTTGACGACGCACGAGTTCTACCCGAACGGCATCTCGACGAGCCTGCCGTTTGACGTGCAGATCGCCCTGGTGCGCTCGATGAAAGGGCTGGAAAACGCCCACATCATGCGGCCCGGTTACGCCATCGAATACGATTATTTCGACCCGCGCGGGCTGAAGGCGTCGCTGGAAACCAAGGCGATTGCCGGCCTGTACTTCGCCGGCCAGATCAACGGCACGACGGGTTACGAGGAGGCTGCGGCGCAGGGCATGCTGGCCGGGATCAACGCGGCACTGCAGACGCAGGGCAAGGAAGCGTGGACGCCGGCGCGTTCGGAAGCGTATCTGGGCGTGCTGGTCGACGACCTGGTCACGCAGGGCGTGCAGGAGCCGTACCGTATGTTTACCAGCCGCGCCGAGTACCGCCTTTCGCTGCGCGAAGACAATGCGGACATGCGCCTGACGGAGATCGGCCGCAAGCTGGGCGTCGTCGGCGACGCCCAGTGGGAAGCCTTTGAGCGCAAGCGCGAAGCCGTCGCTGCCGAGCTGGAGCGACTGAAGTCGACGTGGGTCAACCCCCGGATTCTGGCCGCCGCCGAGTCCGAACGCGTCATCGGTCAGGCGATCGAGCGCGAGTATTCGCTGGCCGACCTGCTGCGCCGCCCGAACGTCAGCTACGACAGCCTCGTCACGTTGATGGGGATGGAAGGACAGAACCTGGGCGGCCCGGGCGTGACGGATCCCGCCGTGCAGGAGCAGGTCGAGATCCAGCTGAAGTATTCCGGCTATATCGAACGCCAGCTGAAGGAAGTGGAGCGCCACGAACACTACGAAAACCTGAAGCTGCCGGAAGGCTTTAACTACCTGGACATTGCCGCGCTGTCGGTCGAAGTGCGCCAGAAGCTGGCCAAGCACCGCCCGGAAACGCTGGGCCAGGCATCGCGCATCTCCGGCGTGACGCCGGCGGCGATCTCGCTGCTGCTGGTGCACCTGAAAAAGGCGGGCTTCGGCGGCTTCGTCAACCTGAAAGACGAGGCCGCCTGATGGCCGTCTTCGAGCGCGCCGCACTGGCGCAACTGCTGAAAAACGGCCTGACCGACTTGCATCTGGAGCTCAAGGAAGCCCAGCAGGAGCAGCTGCTGGACTATCTGGCGCTGCTGCACAAGTGGAACCACGTCTACAACCTGACTTCCGTGCGCGATCCGGTGCAGATGATGACGCTGCATCTGCTCGATTCGCTGGCTGCCGTGCCGGCGTTCGAGGGCGCGGACAACGTGCTGGACGTGGGGGCAGGCGGCGGCTTGCCCGGCATCGTGCTGGCCATCGCGCGGCCGGACATGACAGTGTCGATGATCGACACCGTCCACAAGAAAACCGCATTTCTCACCCAGGTCAAGGTGGAGCTTGGCTTGGCCAACGTGACCGTCTACACGAAAAAAGTGCAGGATTTGCAGGTCACGCAGCCGTTTGACGTGATCACGAGCCGGGCGTTTGCCGACCTCAGCGATTTCATCGAGTGGTCCGAGCACCTGCTGGGCGAGGGCGGGCGATTTATCGCGCTGAAAGGCACGGCGCCACAGGACGAACGGGAGCGACTGCAGGAGCGGCTGCAAGGCCACTGGACAGTGCAGGATTTACAGGCTCTACGGGTGCCGGGGCTGGAGGCGGAGCGGCATCTGGTTTTTGTGCAAAAAACAGAAACCGTATAAATGGTATAAATCGTTTATATCGTATAAACCGTTTATACAGTATAAATCGTATAAACTATATAAATAATATAAACCGTATGTATGGTTTCATGCGGTTTGTCCAAAAAGACATACATGGCGAAAATCTTTTGTGTAGCAAATCAGAAGGGCGGCGTCGGCAAGACCACGACCACCGTCAACCTGTCGGCGGGGCTGGCAAAGCTGAACCAGCGCGTGCTGCTGGTGGACCTGGACCCGCAAGGCAATGCCACAATGGGCGCGGGCATCAATAAGGCCGGCCTGGAAGCTTCGACGTATGAAGTCATGCTGGGCACGTCCGATGTGGCGACGGCGCGGCTGCGCTCCGAGGCAGGGCGCTTCGACGTGCTGCCATCGAACCGCGAGCTGGCCGGCGCCGAAGTGGAGATGGTCGAACTGGAACGGCGCGAGACGCGCCTGAAGGATGCGCTGGCACTGGTCGACAAGGACTACGACTTCATCCTGATCGATTGCCCGCCCGCGCTGTCGATGCTGACCCTGAACGGCCTGTGCGCCGCGCACGGTGTCATCATCCCGATGCAGTGCGAGTATTACGCGCTGGAAGGCCTGTCCGATCTGGTCAACACGATCAAGAAGGTGCACGCGAACCTGAACCCGGACCTGAAGATCATCGGCCTGCTCCGCGTCATGTTCGACCCGCGCATGACGCTGTCGCAGCAGGTATCGGCCCAGCTGGAACAGCACTTCGGCGACAAGGTCTTCAAGACGATCATCCCGAGAAACGTGCGGCTGGCCGAGGCGCCGTCGTACGGCATGCCGGGCGTGACGTTCGACCCCAGCTCGAAGGGCGCACAGGCGTACATCGCCTTTGGCGCGGAGATGGTCAAGCGCATCAAGAAGATGTAAGGAAAAACCGGTGACAGGCTCCGATTACGCAAACCGGTACCGGCCTGCGGACCTGAAGCCCGGCGCCTGCCACCGTTCTGGAAAAATCGGAGCCTGTCACCGGTTTTCAGACGCACACAAAATTATTGGACACACATGGCAACCAAAAAACTAAAAGGCCTGGGTCGCGGCCTGGACGCGCTGCTGGGCGGCGACGGCGACCAATCCAACGCCGCCGAAGCCGGCAAGCCGTCCGAACTGGCGATCGGCCAGCTGCAGCCTGGTAAATATCAGCCGCGCACGCGTATGGACGAGGGCAGTCTGAACGAACTGGCTGCCTCCATCAAGACGCAGGGCATCATGCAGCCGATCCTCGTGCGCCCCGTCGGCACGGGCAAGGATGGCCAGACGACCTACGAAATCATCGCCGGCGAACGGCGCTTCCGGGCGGCGCAGATCGCCGGCCTGGACAATGTGCCGGTGCTGGTGCGCGAAGTGGACGACACGGCTGCCGCGGCGATGGCGCTGATCGAGAACATCCAGCGTGAAGACCTCAATCCGCTGGAAGAAGCCCAGGGGATTCACCGCCTCATCACGGATTTCAGTTTCACCCATGAGCAAGCTGCCCACGCCGTCGGCCGGTCGCGCAGTGCCGTGTCGAACCTGTTGCGGCTGATGAACCTGGCCGCGCCCGTGCAGACGATGCTGATGGCGGGTGACATCGATATGGGCCATGCCCGCGCGTTACTGGCAGTGGATGCCGCCACGCAGATCGGCCTGGCAAATGTTGTGGTCGCCAAACGCTTGTCCGTGCGCGAAACGGAAAAGCTCGTCACCCGCACCCTGGAAGAGCAGACGGCAAAACCGGAAGGCAAGGCGAAGGAAAAGTCCGGCGACATCAAACGCCTGGAAGAAGAGTTATCCGACACGCTGGCCACGCCGGTTGTGTTCCGCATCGGTGCCAAGGGGCGCGGGCAGATGATCATCGACTTCGCCGACCTCGACATTCTGGACGGCGTCATTGCCCGCCTGCGCGGCTGAGTGTTTACTCTAAAACACTGGGTCCGCCCGTGACCTTCTGCCATTGTCCGGCGCCGCCCTGTCCCGATATCGGTCCGGGACGGCGCACGGTGGCGCCCGCTGCACAAAAACCATGCAACAATGCCGGCCCGGCAGGCGCTGCGTCAGGAAGAGTTACGTAACATTTACCGCAAGAAAAGTTCTTAAGGCCTGTTTAAGCTGCTCATGCAGGCCTGATGCGCACCATGCTGGTGCGACAAGCATTCTGCCGGTGTTGCAATGTTGCCCGGTTTGCTCTGACGCGGTGCAGCATGTTTGACGCCGTTGACACAAGGGCCCTATAATCCCGTGTCTTTGGGTCTTAAAGCTACGTTAAGAAAGTCGGCAAGTGAGTGATTCTGCACAAAGTATCGCCCGGCCGGTGGTCCGAATCGTCGCCCTGCAATTTACAATCGCCGTCCTTTTCTCGGCCCTCGTCGCGTATTTCGCCGGGGTAGAGAAAGGCTGGTCTGCCGCCATGGGCGGCGCGATCGCGGTCATCGGCAGCGGAGCATACGCGCTGATCGTCGCAAGCGGTGGCAAGGACGCCAAAGCGGCATTGAAGCGTCACGAGCTCGCCGAGATGGTGAAGTTATTCATAACAGCAGTACTGTTTGTCGTAGCACTGGTGCTGTTTCAGTCGGCCACCGGGTTATGGCTGATCTTGGGTTTTGCCGTGGCGACCTTGGCGTACTGGTTGTCACTGCTCGCAGTTTAATCGCCGGTTTAGACCCTTCGTAAACGAAGGGTTCGGACAACAATTCTAAATTCAATATCACTAACTATGACCACTGAACACGGGGGGCACGCAGCCCCGGCTAACGCCACGGAATATATCCAACACCACCTTTCGCACCTGCAGTCCGCCGACGGCATGTTCAACCTGGACACGTTCTGGATCTCGGCGATCCTGGGCTTCGTGTTCCTGGGCGTGTTCTATATGGCCGCCCGCCGCGCCACGGCCGGCGTGCCGGGCAAGCTGCAGAACTTCGTCGAATGGATCATGGAACTGGTCAACGACACCGTCAACAGCGCCTTCCACGCGAAAAGCAATGTGATCGCGCCGCTGGCCATCACGATTTTCGTCTGGGTCTGGCTGATGAACGCGATGGACTTCCTGCCGGTCGACCTGCTGCCGCGCGTTCTGGAATTCTTCGGCGTGTACAAGCTGCGCGTCGTGCCGACGGCCGACGTCAACCACACCTTCGGCATGTCGTTTGCCGTGCTGCTGTGCATTATCGGTTTCTCGATCAAGGCCAAAGGCGTGGGCGGCTACACCAAGGAACTGTTCACGGCACCGTTCCACGCGCACGGCATCGCCGCTGTGTTCCTGGCACCGGTGAACTTCGTCTTCCAGATGCTGGAACTGTTGGCCAAGCCGATTTCGCTGTCGCTGCGACTGTTCGGCAACATGTACGCCGGCGAACTGATTTTCATCCTGATCGCGCTGCTGCCATGGTGGGCACAGTGGCTGCTGGGTGGTCCATGGGCAATCTTCCACATCCTGATTGTGACACTGCAGGCCTTCGTCTTCATGGCTCTGACGGTTGTGTACCTTAGCCTCGCGGTTGAGAAGCACTAACAAAGGAACCCGGACCACCTGTCGCAGCGCGGCGGTGGTCCCGGGCTCCGATCTGTAAATTGTTTTTATCTTTCGGTATCTGTAGTTTTTTTAAATCTTAGGAGAAATCTCAAATGCAAGCTCTGATCGCACAAGTACAAAGCATGACCGTTCTGGCCGTCGCAATCATCATTGGTCTGGCCGCAATCGGCACCGCATTGGGCTTCGCAATCCTGGGTGGCAAGTTCCTGGAAGCTTCCGCACGCCAGCCTGAACTGATGCCACAACTGCAAACGAAACTGTTCGTTATCGCTGGTCTGCTGGACGCGATCTCGATGATCGGCGTCGGTGTGTCGCTGCTGTTCACGTTCAACAACCCGTTCCTGACCGCCCTGACCACCGCCGTAGCTCAGTAATAACGCTCCAACCGGGGAAACTTTTTAGGAGCAAGGTATGAACATCAATGCGTCTCTCATCGGTCAGATGATCACCTTCGCGGTGCTCGTCTGGTTCTCGATGAAATTCGTCTTCCCGGCGCTCAATAGC
Organism: Pseudoduganella plicata; assembly: GCF_004421005.1. Lineage (NCBI taxonomy): Bacteria > Pseudomonadati > Pseudomonadota > Betaproteobacteria > Burkholderiales > Oxalobacteraceae > Pseudoduganella > Pseudoduganella plicata. The sequence continues at coordinate 3,616,485 of NZ_CP038026.1, read as the reverse complement.
GCGCTGGATGAGCGTGCCAAGCGTATTGCGGACGGTCTGGCTGCGGCCGACCAGGGTAAGGAAGCCATGGTGGTGGCCGAGAAGCGCGCCACCGAAGCCCTTACCGCCGCCCGTGACGAAGCCGCCCAGCGCGTTGCGGACGCCGAAAAGCGTGCTCAGCTGATCGCTGAAGAAATCAAGGCCAACGCCAAAGCCGAAGCCGATCGCATCATTGCGACGGCCAAGGCCGAAGCCGACCAGCAAGTCACCCAGGCGCGCGAGCAACTGCGTGCCCAGGTCGCTGACCTGGCCGTAAAGGGCGCCGAGCAAATCCTGAAGCGCGAAGTCAACGCGTCGGCCCACGCCGACCTGCTGAACCGCCTTGCGACCGAGCTGTAATCATGGCTGAACTCGCAACCGTCGCCCGTCCTTACGCGGAAGCCCTCTTCCGCGTAGCCCAGGCTGGCAACCTCGCGCAGTGGTCCGATCTGGTGTCCGAACTGGCCCAGATCGGTGCCCATCCCGAGGTGCTGGCATATGCCCGCAATCCGAAAGTGTCGGACAGCGATGTGGCTGCCGTCATGACCGGCCTGCTCAAAACGCCGCTCAACGCGGAAGCGAACAACTTCCTCTCGATGCTGGTCCAGAACGGCCGCATCGAGCTGCTGCCGGAAATCGGCACGCAATTCCACGCGCTGAAAAATGGCGTGGAAGGTGCAGCGGACGCTGACATCACGAGCGCATTCGACCTGGACGCTGCCCAGACGGCAGGCCTGGTCGCGACGCTGGAAAAGAAATTCGGCCGCAAGCTCAATCCAAGCGTCACGGTAGATCCATCGCTGATCGGTGGCGTACGCGTGGTGGTGGGCGACGAAGTGCTGGACACTTCGGTACGCGCCCGGCTGGAACAGATGCGCGTTGCGCTGACGTCGTAACGATCCAGGCGCTACTCCCCTGCGGCAGAACCATTTACCCTCGCGCAAGCTGAGAGAAAACAATTAGGAGTTAGTATGCAACTCAACCCATCTGAAATCAGCGAGCTGATCAAGAGCCGGATCCAAGGCATTGATGGCGGCGCTGAAGTGCGCAATCAAGGCACCGTTATCTCGGTTGCCGACGGTATCTGCCGCATCCACGGCCTGTCCGAAGTGATGCAAGGCGAGATGCTGGAATTCCCTGGCAACACGTTCGGCCTGGCAATGAACCTGGAGCGCGACTCCGTCGGCGCCGTGATTCTGGGTGCCTACGAGCACATCTCCGAAGGCGACACGGTCAAGTGCACCGGCCGCATCCTGGAAGTGCCGGTCGGCCCGGAACTGCGTGGCCGCGTGGTCAACGCCCTGGGCCAGCCGATCGACGGCAAAGGTCCTGTCGTGACGCAACTGACGTCGCCAATCGAAAAGATCGCACCGGGCGTGATCGCCCGTGAGTCCGTCTCGCAGCCAATGCAGACGGGCCTGAAGTCGATCGACGCGATGGTGCCGATCGGCCGTGGCCAGCGTGAGCTGATCATTGGCGACCGCCAGACCGGTAAATCGGCTGTCGCAGTCGACGCGATCATCAACCAGAAGGGCCAGGGCATGACGTGTATCTACGTCGCCATCGGCCAGAAGGCTTCGACCATCAAGAACATCGTGCGTTCCCTGGAACAGCACGGCGCGATGGAATATACGATCGTTGTCGCCGCTTCCGCATCGGAATCGGCTGCCATGCAGTACATCTCGGCCTACTCGGGCTGCACGATGGGCGAATACTTCCGCGACCGCGGCGAAGACGCGCTGATCGTATACGACGATCTGTCGAAGCAGGCTGTTGCCTACCGTCAGATTTCCCTGCTGCTGCGCCGCCCACCAGGCCGCGAAGCCTACCCAGGCGACGTGTTCTACCTGCACAGCCGTCTGCTGGAACGCGCAGCCCGCGTGAACGCCGACTACGTGTCCGCCTTCACCAACGGCGCCGTCACGGGCAAGACCGGTTCGCTGACGGCACTGCCGATCATCGAAACGCAGGCAGGCGACGTCTCGGCCTTCGTGCCGACGAACGTGATCTCGATTACCGACGGCCAGATCTTCCTGGAAACGTCGCTGTTCAACGCCGGTATCCGTCCTGCGATCAACGCCGGTATTTCGGTGTCGCGCGTCGGTGGTGCTGCTCAGACCAAGGTCATCAAGAATCTGTCCGGTGGTATCCGTACCGACCTGGCCCAGTACCGTGAGCTGGCCGCGTTCGCGCAGTTCGCTTCCGACCTGGACGAATCGACCCGCAAGCAGCTGGACCGCGGTGCCCGCGTGACCGAACTGCTGAAGCAGGCACAGTACTCGCCGCTGTCGATCTCCCTGATGGGCGCATCGCTGTTCGCCGTCAACAAGGGCTTCCTGGACGACGTGCCAGTCAAGTCGGTGTTGGCGTTCGAAGCCGGCCTGCACTCGTACCTGAAGACCAAGCAAGCCGCTCTGCTGACCAAGATCGAAGAAAGCAAGCAACTGGACAAGGACGGCGAAGCTGCGCTGTCGGCCGCCATTGCTGATTTCAAGAAATCGGGCGCATTTTAAGCGTGATGGCGACGCCTGACGGCGCCGCCTTTCAACGCAAAAGGAGTAAGGACTCATGGCAGTAGGCAAAGAGATACGTGGCAAGATCAAGAGCGTAGAAAATACGAAGAAGATCACGAAGGCGATGGAAATGGTCGCCGCATCGAAAATGCGCAAGGCGCAGGATCGCATGCGCGCCGCCCGTCCCTACGCGGACAAGATTCGTGTGATCGCGACGAACCTGGCAGGCGCCAATCCGGAATACACGCACCCGTTCCTGGCCGAAGCACAGGGTACGCAAGCAAAAGCAGTGGGTTTCATCATCGTCACGACCGACAAGGGTCTGTGCGGTGGCCTGAACACCAACGTGCTGCGCATGGTGACGGCGAAAACCCGTGAACTGGAAGCCGCCGGCAACAGGATCGAAGCTGTGGCAATCGGCAATAAGGGTTTGGGTTTCCTGAACCGCGTCGGCGTGCCCGTGGTGGCGCAGGCGACCCAGATCGGCGATACGCCGCACCTGGAAAAGCTGATCGGCCCTGTGAAAGTAATGCTGGAGAAGTTCCAGGAAGGTAAGCTGGACGCGGTCTACCTGTGCTATACCAACTTCATCAACACGATGAAGCAGGAGCCTCGCGTCGAGCAGCTGCTGCCGCTGACGGCGGACAAGCGCGCCGCCGACAAGACGGCGCTCCAGTGGGATTACATCTACGAACCGGATGCAGCGACCGTCATCGACGAACTGCTGGAACGTTACGTGGAAGCGCTGGTGTACCAGTCCGTGGCGGAAAACCTGGCGTCCGAGCAATCGGCACGCATGGTCGCGATGAAGGCCGCCAGCGACAACGCTGGCAGCGTCATCGGCGAGCTGAAACTGGTCTACAACAAGACCCGCCAGGCAGCAATTACCAAAGAACTCTCTGAAATCGTGTCCGGTGCGGCCGCGGTTTAAACGAATTTAACTATATTTGAAGGAACGAACATGGCTGATGGCAAAATCGTTCAGTGTATCGGCGCTGTGGTGGACGTTGAGTTCCCGCGCAACGCGATGCCTAAGGTTTTTGACGCGCTGAAAATGGAAGGCTCCGAGCTGACCCTGGAAGTGCAGCAGCAATTGGGCGACGGTATCGTCCGTACCATTGCTCTGGGTTCGTCCGACGGCCTGCGCCGCGGCATGACCATCCAGAACACGGGCAAGCCGATCATGGTGCCAGTTGGTAACGGCACGCTGGGTCGCATCATGGACGTGCTGGGTAACCCGATCGACGAGCGCGGCCCGGTTTCGCAAGAATTCACCGCCTCGATCCACCGCACGCCACCTGCATACGACGAACTGTCGCCATCGCAGGACCTGCTGGAAACCGGCATCAAGGTCATCGACCTGGTCTGCCCGTTCGCCAAAGGCGGTAAAGTCGGCCTGTTCGGCGGCGCCGGCGTCGGCAAGACCGTCAACATGATGGAACTGATCAACAACATCGCCAAGGCGCACTCGGGTCTGTCCGTGTTTGCCGGCGTGGGTGAGCGTACCCGTGAAGGTAACGACTTCTACCACGAGATGGCCGATGCCAAAGTCGTCGATCTGGACAACCTGGGCAACTCCAAAGTCGCCATGGTCTACGGTCAGATGAACGAACCGCCAGGCAACCGTCTGCGCGTCGCGCTGACCGGCCTGACGATCGCTGAATCGTTCCGAGACCAGGGCAAGGACGTTCTGTTCTTCGTCGACAACATCTACCGCTTCACGCTGGCCGGTACCGAAGTGTCCGCTCTGCTGGGCCGTATGCCTTCCGCCGTGGGTTACCAGCCGACGCTGGCCGAAGAAATGGGCCGTCTGCAGGAACGCATCACGTCGACGAAAACCGGTTCGATCACGTCGATCCAGGCCGTCTACGTCCCTGCGGATGACTTGACCGACCCGTCGCCAGCGACGACCTTCGGTCACCTCGATTCCACCGTCGTTCTGTCGCGTGACATCGCCTCGCTGGGTATCTACCCTGCCGTCGATCCACTGGACTCGACCTCGCGTCAGCTGGACCCGCTGGTCGTCGGCCAGGAGCACTACGACACGGCCCGCGCCGTGCAGGGCACGCTGCAGCGCTACAAGGAACTGCGCGACATTATCGCGATTCTGGGCATGGACGAACTGGCACCGGAAGACAAGCTGCTGGTCGCGCGCGCTCGTAAGATGCAGCGTTTCCTGTCGCAGCCGTTCCACGTTGCTGAAGTGTTCACCGGCTCGCCAGGTAAATACGTTTCGCTGAAAGACACGATCAAGGGCTTCAAGATGATCGCTTCCGGCGAACTGGATCACCTGCCGGAGCAGGCGTTCTACATGGTCGGCACGATCGAAGAAGCCATCGAAAAAGCCAAGAAGCTGGGCTAATCGACATGGCCCGGGATGATTCCCGGGCCGTTTCACCTTAGGATTGAACATGGCAAATACTATTCACGTCGACGTGGTCTCCGCGGAAGAGCTGATCTTCTCCGGCGAAGCCACGTTCGTCGCGTTGCCGGGCGAACAGGGCGAGCTGGGGATCTACCCGAAGCACACGCCGCTGATCACCCGTATCCGTCCAGGCGCGGTACGCATCCAGGTTCCAGGCAAGGCGGAAGAAGAGTTTGTCTTCGTCGCTGGCGGCCTGCTGGAGGTGCAGCCGAACGCCGTGACGGTGCTGGCCGACACGGCAATTCGTGGCGCCGATCTGGATGAAGCCAAGGCCCAAGCCGCCAAGAAACTGGCGGAAGAAAGCCTGACCAACAACAAGACCGGCATCGACTACGCGAAAGCGCAGGCGGAACTGGCAGCGGCCATCGGCCAGCTGGCAGCGATCGCCAAACTGCGCCAGGCCAAGCACTGATCTGGACGCATCGTAGAAAAGCAGCCTGATGGCTGCTTTTTTTTTGCGCTGTCCCGAACGTTTTATGTCATGACCTGGAGCGCCAACGAGCAGCCGCGACAAATCGCTGCCGCAACGGCGTGGCTACTATCTCGGTTACCTCGTGGCGCAGGAAGCGGCGAAGTCGCGCGATGTCGCCGAGCTGGCAAAGCTGGGCTGCGGCCCCGCGCGCGAGCTGGTTGAGAATACTGTGCGCAAGCCGCGGGCCGAGACGCAGCGCTAGCGCCTTACTGGCACAGGCCGTACGCTTTACGGTCGGCGAAATAGCGATACGTAAAGGTGCGCAGCCGATAGCGGTCGCCGTCGATGTACAGCGCCGGCGGGGTCAGATCGAAACGTTCCGGCAGCTTCGCGGGCACCCGCAGCCGCGCACGCCATTGCGTATGGTCGGAGTTTGCCACCGCCGCCAGCAGCTTCGGCACGCCTTCGATCGAATCGACGATTTCCGGCCGGGTATCGGTGCCGCGCGAATAAAACGTCACCACTTGCGCATTGGCGATCCGTGCGCCTTTCGGCTGCGTCACCGGATATGTCAGCGTGGCGAACTGCGCCATTGCGCCACGAGGCAGCAGATAGACGAAACCGAATTCGGCGCCGCCACCCGGCAATGTGCTCGGGCTCGTGGCCGTGACCGTGATACCGCCCGGCAGGTCGAAACGGGAGGTTTCCACGTAGTCCTTGCATTCGGGCGTCTTCGCCATGTACAGCTGGACGGGTTCATAGCGATCGCCGCAGGCGGTGACGGAGAGCAGGGCAAGCAGGGGCGCAAAGCGGCGCATGAGAATCATTTCGTGGATGTCGGGATGACGCAGTTTACCTGACGCCCGGTGCCCGCAACAGTGGCATCGACGCATGGAGCGTGTTGCGATGGGAACGGCAGTCGCTGTTCGTATGACGGAACGATTGCCTGCGCCTCTACTCTTCTCGACAGCGCACCGGTTCCGACATCGGGCCGACATGGCCCATAAATCGCGTCGTTTCCATGCACGGGCACTGGGCATTAACGCCAGTGCGCTCATTGGCCGTTCGCGCCCGCCAGCATATTCAAGAGTGGCCCAGACGCAATATGTATCAGCGCCCGATAAGCACGCTGCGACATAAATATCTCCCGGCAATAACTTTCCGAGCGCGACCTACCGTCCTGTTAATCTGGTGAATCGTGCGCGCCGGTGGCTGGGCAAGAGTGATAGTCTGTCTACTCCACAATGAGGAGCAGACATGATTCACCATCTTGGTATTGTGGTGTCCGATTTCGTCCGCAGCTCGGCGTTATATGACGCCTGCCTGGCACCGCTGGGTATCCGCCGCACCGAAACCGACCTTGATTGGGCCATTTATGCGCCCGAAAGCGGCCATCCGTTTTTATGGCTGGGCTCGGAAGTGCCAACGTATTGGTCGTCCGGCAAGCAGGCTGGTAATGCTCCCATCCACCTAGCCTTTTGTGCGCCCAACCGTGAGGCGGTCGACGCCTTTTATCGCGCCGCCGTGGAAATGGGGGCGGAAGACCACGGCCCTCCCGGTATCCGCATCAGCTACGCCAATTTCTATAGCGCGTACATTCTCGACTACGACGGCAACAATATCGAAGCCACGCTGCGCGAAGCATAATCCGCTGCAGTCGAGACAGACACCTCATCGGTCACAGCCCTGAAGAGGTGTCTGCCGATCCGTTTATCCGCGTCCCGTACCAGAAGTTGACAAGAACGCGCCAGAGAATGGCATAAGCGGCTTATTCATGCTTTTGCCGGATCCGCGCTGCCGCGGCCCTTTCCAGGGTTTTCCACCTGACCCGCTCGGCAATACGCTGCAATGGCGTCTGCCCACTGCGCCGCACGTCTCTCAGCAATTTCTGATAATTCGCCAGACGGTCCGGATCGATCGCGGCGCGGACAGCGCACCCTGGTTCCTGAAGATGGGTGCAATCGCGGAACTGACAGCGTGACGCGTGCAGTTCGATATCGTCGAATGTGGCTGCCAGGGTTTGTTCATCCGTATCGGGCCGCCACGTCCTTAATCCCGGCGTATCGATCAGGCATGCGCCATCCCGGCAAATATGCAGGGAGCGGGTTGTTGTCGTATGCATGCCCCGGCCATCTCTTTTACGCACCCCAGCTGTCGATTGCCGCGCCAGTGTCAGCGAATTGGTCAGCGTCGATTTGCCGGTACCGGAGGCGCCCAATAAGCAGACCGTCTGACCGGTTTGCAGCCACGGCGCCAATTGCTCGCATTCCCCTGCCGATAATGCATTCAGGAAAATAACCGGTATTGCCCGAGGCAATCGATGCTGCAGCTGAGAAACGCGTGCCGCAGTATCCTGGCCGATATCGGCCTTGGTCAATACAACGACAGGTGCGATATCGGCCGCCTGCACCATGGCGATATAGCGTTCGATGCGGCGGGGATTGAAATCGTCGTCCAGGCCCATGACGAGCAACGCCGTGTCGATATTGGTGACGATTAACTGGCGGCGACCGTCATTGGCGCGACGGGCGATTTCCGTAATGGGCGCCAGGCGGGCGGTGGCCCACCATTCGCCGTGCTCTCTGGAGCGTGCCACCACCCAGTCGCCGACGGCAAGTTCGTCCTCATACAACCTCGGTAATGGCCGGGCCGTATATTCCGTGCTGCCGTCATGCAGCAAGAGGCCCTCGCGCTGGAGTTGGGTGATGCGCATCAGGCAGTCGCCTGGTGCGGTGTCGAGTGTCGCCAGTTGGGCGGCGATTTGATTGTTCAGTCCGATGTTGCGTAATGCATCGAAGTCGATCGTGATCATGATGGTGCGGTTCCTGAGATTCGGTCACGCGCGCGGGCGCGCGCAGTCAGCCGGCCACGCGGGGCGCGGGCGGCAACGAAAAGCGGGAAAGTCGGCGCGCGATCGGGCGCGGCGTTACACCAGACTACAGATCGGAAAAGCGGGTGCGGACGTGTGCGCGGATCAGGCGGCCGACAGGAGGGCAATATCCGGCGTATGCATGAGTTCTCTCCTGTGGGGTAAGTGGGAAAGATGCCAGTTTGTCACTGCCGGTCTATCCCGTCAACTCATTCCTGGCGAGGAAGCCTCAGAGAGCGATCCCGACTTCCGTCGACAAAACGCCGTCGCCAGCAAGACGCTGAGCCGCGCGCCGCACCGTGCGCACCTCGCATGCGGCCGGCGCCAGCGCGGCGCGCATGACGGCCAGCGCCAGCTCGGGTTGCGACGCGCCGCACATGAAGATGTCGGCGGCGGCAAAACACTGCTCGGGCCACGTGTGGATGGAGATGTGCGATTCGGCCAGCAATACCACGCCGGTGACGCCCTGGCCAGGCCCGAACGCGTGAAAATGGCTGTGCAGGATGGTGGCGCCGGCTGCGACAGCAGCGTCGCGCAGCAGGACTTCAAGGCGCTTGCTGTCGGCCAGCAGCGCCGGTGCCGCGCCGGACAGGTCGGCCAGCACGTGCGTGCCTTCTGCCTGGTACGACAGGGCCGTCATTTATGGCCGCCACCGCCGCCCCAGCTGCCCCCGCCTGTGTGCGACGACCAGCTGCTGCCGCGCGAACCCGACGAGCTGGGGCCGCTGGCCAGGTTGACCCAGCTGGCGATAACGGAAAACAGCAGCACCACGACGCCATAAATCAGAAACTTCATCGCTTGTCCGTTGGATCGTTCATCGAATCGAGCATCATCGCCGGCAGGTACAGCGCCGCGCCTCCCAGTACGCTGTATAGGAACGTGCCGCCGAAGTTGGCCAGCAGCGGAATGGCATTACAGATCACCATGATGATGATGAGCCAGCGGGCAGTGTCGCGGTAGCGGGTCAGCTTGACGCCGGCCTTGGGCGGCATGCCGCGCGCCTTGACGGTTCCCGCCGCAGGCTTGCCGAACCAGGTATTTAACTGGTCCTGGGCGACGGCATGCGATTTCGACCACGTCAGTTCCGTGGCCGTCCGTTCGGCGGCCAGCTGTGCCGGGCCCCGTTCGTATTCGACGACGTGCGTCACGTCGCCCGCGCGCACGCGCCAGTTGAAGGCGCCGGCGGCAAACGTCACCGTGGCATCGTACTCATACAGCTTCTTGTACTCGACGCTGTTCAGTCGCGCCGCGCCGTTGCTCGCGCGCGGCCAGTCGTCCAGCACGACGGACTTGAACCAGCCCTCGCTCGTCTCGACCAGCCAGGTAAAACCGGCGCGGGGGCCGTACAGCAAGTATTCCGTCCATGCGCTGCCTTCGTCGTCGACGCGGCGCATGATGCCGATGATCGTTTGCTTCTTGTTGCCCAGCCGGCCCTGGGCGCCCAGTTCGAGGGTCGTGGGTACCTTGCTGACACGTTCGCCGGCGCGCAGCACTTCGGCCTGCGGGCTCGATGCGTCCAGCTGCGTGCTGCACGCGCGGCACACCAGCATCGTCGTCAGGCCGGGCAGGTACTGGATCGGACTGCCGCAGGACGGGCAGGCCAGCGTGGTCAATTTACCGCGGTAATGCCCGGCCGACTGCCGGATCGCGTCCTCGTCGCGCAGCAGCTGGCAGTTCAGTCCTTCCAGCGTGACGGAAACGCCCGTGTACAGCTGCGGCAGCGCCCCATCGGAGTAATCGAGCGTGATGAACGCGGGCCCCAGCCGCAGGTCGGCCACGCGCGCCTGCCAGCCGGCACCGACGGCAAACGGCAGCTCGCCCTGGCCGCCCACGCAGTCGGCCGTACGCACGTCGCCGGCGATGTAGCGCTCCTTGCCGATGGCGTATTCGAGGCCGGGACGCAGCGTTTCGAAAGCGGGCAGGGGTGCCGGCGCCTCGCGCGCCGTCGTGATGGTGTACTGGCCGGACGCATCGCCCAGCCAGCCGCTCTTGCCATCGTCGAACAGCAGGTGCCATTCGTTCCACATGCCGGCGTCATAGCGCAGCTGCAGCCGGCCGACGACCGTGAACGGCTTCTTGCCCCAGGTGCCACTGGTGCCGAGCTGGATCGGCGAATAATCCTCCAGCACTTCGGCGACCTTGCCCAGGTCGCGCACGGCGCCCGGATCTTTCAGCACGGCGGTGCGGCAGAATTCGCACACGGCCATTACGGACGCGTGCGAACGGAAGCGCACGCCGGCGCCGCAGCTGGGGCAGTTCACTGTCAGCAAGAGAACATCAGCCGATCAGTTTTTTCAGCAGCTCGGCCTTGGTGCTGTCGTAATCGGCCGCCGAGATCAGGCCCTTGTCCAGCAGGCCCTTGAGTTTTTCCAGGCGCGCCTCGATCGACTCCTCGGCCGGTGCGGCGACTGGTACGGGCGCCATCGCCTGCGGCGCGGCCGGCGTCAGCGAGGCGCCCACGGCTTGCCCCATCGCCTGGCCGATTGTCACGCCGGCACCCAGGCCCGCGCCGATGCCGGCAATGCCGCCTTCGTTCTGCGCCGCCAGCGGGATCGCCGTCGCGGTCTGGTAGCGCGTAAAGCCTGCCATCTTGTCGGCGGACAGGCCGCCTTTCATGCCGGCGGCGATACGCTCGTCCAGCGCCTCCTGCAGTTCTTCCGGCAGGCTGACGCTGGCGACGTTGAACTCGTCGAGCGCAATGCCGTAGCGGGCGAACGCGTCGGCCAGGTCGCCTTTGACTTCCTGCGCCATCAGCGCCTGGTTGGCCGCCATGTCGAGGAAGGCGACGTTGGCGCCGCCCAGCGAGCTGGCCATCGTCGCCAGCAGGATGCCGCGCAGCTGGTCTTCCACGTCGTCGCGCGTAAAGGCCGCGCGGGTGCCGCTGATCTCCGTGAAGAATTTCCGGGCATCGGCCACGCGGTACGAATACATGCCAAACGCGCGCACGCGGATCATGTCGAAATCCTTGTCGCGGATCGTGATCGGCTGCGGCGTGCCCCATTTGCGGCCCGTCTGCACGCGGGTGCTGAAGAAGTAGACGTCGGACTTGAACGGCGCGTCGAACAGCTTGTCCCAGTTCTTCAGGTTCGTCAGCACGGGTAACGTCTGCGTCGTCAGCTTGTGCGTGCCGGGGCCGAACACGTCGGCGATCTGGCCTTCATTGACGAACACCGCCACCTGCGATTCGCGCACCACCAGCACGGCGCCATTCTGGATCTCGAAGTCCTGCATCGGATAGCGCCACGCCAGCACGCCTTCCTCGTCCTCGTTCCACTGCAGGACATCGATAAACTGCTTCTTGATAAAGCTGCCGATACTCATAATGCCTCCGGGACGATGTTCAGGAAATGCAGGCGGCGTTGATGCCGCCGATGGCCAGCGAGATGGCGCCGAGCAGGGCGCCGAAGGCGCTGTTGCCGGACTCGATCTGGTCCTTGGCCATCTTCAGGGTGCGCGTCGTGACGGCATAGGCCAGTGCCTGCACGATCATCGCACCGAACGCCCATCCCGCGAATTCCTGGTAATTGGCCGTGTGCAGCAGGCCGGACGCGATCGTCAGCGAAAAGCCCAGCAGCGCGCCGCCCAGCGACAGCGCGGCCGCGTGATTGCCTTCGCGGATCAGCGCGACTTCGTCAAAGGGCGTCATCCAGGTGTAGGCGCGGAAGAACACGGCCAGCAGCACGGCGGCCACGACCAGATGGATCAGATAATTTGCGATGGCGTACACGATTTGGTTATAGTGCTTGGCTTGCCAGAAGGTAAATATAGTAAGCGATAACCACGTCGATGACCAAAAAAATTCTGATCCTTTCCGTGTTCGTCGTCGCGTCGTGCGGGCTGGCTTACGAACTCATTGCCGGGGCGCTGGCCAGCTATCTGCTGGGCGACTCGATCCTGCAGTTTTCCACCATCATCGGCTGCTACCTGTTCGCCATGGGCGTCGGCGCGCACCTCTCGCAATACGTCAAGGACGAACACGTGCTGGCCCGTTTCGTCGACATCGAACTGGCCGTCGGTCTGGTCGGCGGCCTGTCCGCCGCGCTGCTGTTCCTGACGTTCGCCTGGGCCGCCGCGCCGTTTCGCGTGCTGCTGTACGTGATCGTCTTCCTTGTCGGTGCGTTTGTCGGCATGGAGGTGCCACTGGTGATGCGCGCGCTGAACGCGCGCCAGACGGCGTTCTCGGAGCTGGTCAGCCGCGTGCTGACATTCGACTACCTCGGTGCGCTGGCCGTTTCTCTGCTGTTCCCGCTGGTACTGGCGCCGCATCTGGGCCTGGTGCGATCCGGCTTCCTGTTCGGCATGCTCAATATCGGCGTGGCGCTGTGGACCATTTATGTCTTCCGCGCCGAACTGACGGACCTGACGGGCCGCACGCTGCGCGCCTGCGCCGTGCTGGCCGTGCTGACGTTTGGCTTCGCCGGCGCGGACCGCCTGACGCAATGGGGAGAGCATGGCCTGTTCGGCGACGAAATCGTCTACGCCACCAGCACGCCCTACCAGCGCCTCGTCATCACGCGCTGGAAGGACGACCTGCGCCTGTACATCAACGGCAACCTGCAGTTCTCGTCGCGCGACGAATACCGTTATCACGAGGCGCTGGTGCACCCGGCCCTGGCAGCGCTGCCGTGGGCAAAACGGGTGCTGGTACTGGGTGGCGGCGACGGGCTGGCGCTGCGCGAAATCCTGCGTTATCCACAGATCGAACACGTGACGCTGGTCGACCTGGACCCGGCCATGACGGCTGCGTTTAAAAACCGCGCCGAGCTGCGCCAGCTGAACCGCGACAGTTTCCACGACAAACGAGTCACCGTCGTCAACGCCGATGCCGCCATCTGGCTGCAGCAGCAGGAGGGCACGATGTACGATGCCGTCATCGTCGATTTTCCCGATCCTTCCAGCTTCGCGTTGGGCAAATTGTATTCGGTGCCGTTTTACGGACTGCTGAAAAAACACCTGGCGGCCAATGGCGTCATGGTCGTGCAATCGACGTCGCCGTTCTTCGCGCCGCACGCCTACTGGACGGTGGATGCGACCTTGCGCGAAGTGGGCCTGCGCACGTATCCGTATCACGCGTACGTGCCGTCGTTCGGCGAGTGGGGCTTTATCCTCGCCTCGCCGCAGCTGGACTACCGGCCGCCTACGTCGTATCCGCTGCCGATGCGCTTCCTGAACGGGCAGACGACACGCGAGATGTTTGCCTTCCCGCCCGACATGCCGAAACTGGCGCTGCCGCCCAATCGCCTCAACACCCAGTCGCTCGTGCATGAATTCGAGCAGGACTGGCACCGCACGATCCGCTGATGGAGCGCCGCAGTTTTCTCTTTGCCGCCGCCGCCGGTGCAGCCGCCGTCAGCGCCGGCGTCGGCTACCGGCGCTGGCAGGAAATCGATCCCGTCGTCCGTGCACCGGGTCGGGAATTGGGCCACTACCTGCGCGACCGGGGTAGCGTGCCGCCTCCTTCCGAGGTCATCGACACCGATGTCGCCATCTTCGGTGCCGGCATGGCCGGGCTGACGGCGGCCTGGCAGTTGCGCCGCGACGGCCACGACGATTTTCTCGTTGTCGACGGCCCCGAGCCGTTCGGCAACGCGGCCGGCGGCCAGTACGGCGACCTGGCCTATCCCACCGGCGCGCACTATCTGCCGGTGCCGTCGCGCGACTGCACGCACGTGCGCGAGATCCTGTCCGACCTCGGCATCCTCCAGCGCGATCCGCATGGCGACAAGCCGTACTACGACGAGCGCTATCTGTTGCATGCGCCGGAAGAACGCCTGCTGGCGAACGGGCGCTGGCACGAGGGGATCGTGCCACGCGCGGGCGTGCCGGCGGCGGAACTGGCCGAGCACGCGCGCTTTTTTGCGGAGATGGAGCGGCTGCGCGGCCTGCATGGCAGCGATGGCCGGCGCGTGTTCACACTGCCCAGCAGTGCATCGTCGCGCGACCCCGCCTGGCTGCAACTGGACACGCTGACATTGAAGGGCTGGTTCGAGCGCAATGGCTATACGTCGCCCACCTTGTACTGGTACGTCGATTACTGCTGCCGCGACGATTATGGCGCGAGCGCCGCCACCGTGTCGGCATGGGCCGGCCTGCACTATTTCTGCGCCCGCGGCGGCACAGCGGCCAACGCGGGCGATGGCGCGTGGCTGACGTGGCCGGGCGGCCTGCAGCCGCTGGCCGCCGGGCTGGCGGCGCGAGCTCGCGCGCGACGGCTGTCCGGCGCCGCCGTCTCCATCCGGGAAGTGGAGGGCAAAGTGGAGGCGCTGTGCTGCGCGCTGGAACACGGCAAGCCGCGCAGCTATCTGGTGCGCGCCCGCAAGGCGATCTGCGCGATGCCGCTGTTTGTCGCCAGCCGCGTGGTGGACAATATCGCGGCGTATGGCTTCGATCCCGTGCGGCACTTGCCAGCCACGGCACCATGGCTGGTGGCCAATTTCCTGCTGCGCGGCTTTCCCGAAGAACTGCCGGAAGCGCCGCTGGCGTGGGACAACGTCGTCCTTCGCCCCGAGGGCGGTCCGCAACTGGGCTACATCGTCTCGACGCACCAGGACATCCGCGTTGCGCCGCCCGAGCGCACCGTGTTCACGACCTACGCGGCGCTGTCGCATCTGTCGCCACTGGCCGCGCGACGCTGGCTGCAGTCCGCGTCTTCCGACGAGCTGCTGGCGCTGGCTGCTGCCGACCTGCACGCGGCCTATGGCCGCGACGTGGGCCGTTACGTGGAGCGGGCCGACATCACGCTGCGCGCGCATGCGATGGCCGTCCCGCTGCCAGGCTTTCGCAGCAATGCCGGACTGGCGGCGCTGCAGGCACTGAATGGACCGCTGCTGTTTGCGCACGCGGATCTGTCCGGGTTTTCCGTGTTCGAGGAGGCGTCGTGGTGGGGCGTGCAGGCGGCGCGCAAGGCATTGACGCTGCTCTGAGCGACTTGGCGGAATAGCCGCTGCGGCGGCGGAAAGCCAGGCCGCATCGTCGTCCCGCCATCGTCGAGGATTGTGGATGCGTGTCCTGGCGGTGCTGGCGTAACGCCCACCGCTACGTCAGCCCGTGATTTCGACGACGCGGCCGTTCAGCTGCTGCACGGGGCGTGCGTTCATCGGGTACAACTTGCGGAACGCGGCAAGCTGCCTTTTCGAGATATCGACAGGCTGTTTCAGGATCTGCCAGTGCACACCTTCGCTGCAGGGCGGCGTCGTCAGGGAGCCTGTGTAGGCATAGTAGTCGTGGTGCGCGGGCAGCAGCGCGCCCAGGTCGAATTCGCCCTCCACGGCATGCTTGTCGCCGGCATGTGGCGGCAGTGCGGCAAACAGCGGCTTCAACGCAGGATTTTCCTTACCCTGCTTGAACAGCACGGCGACGACCGCCAGTTCGCCGGCGTCGTTGCGGTGCACAAGGTGCGCCACCAGCGGGTAGTGCTTGCCGTTGACCGCCTCTTCGCTTGGGGTATGGAAGTGGAACTGCACGACGTGATAATCGCCACTGGCCAGGTGTACGGTGCCCCCGTCGGGCAGGTTCACCTGCACGGTGTGACCGTTGTTGACGATTTCAGCATTGCTGGCGGCATAGTGGAAATCAATCGGCGCTGGTGCCCCGTGCCTGACGGCGCGAATGTCGATTGGCGACTGCGCCTTGCCCAGTTTGCAGGTGGCGAAGTCCGGTTCCAGGTCGCCCCAGTGCGCCGTGCCTGCCTTGCCCCGGTAGTCCCAATGGGCCGGCGTGTGATCGGCAGCCTGAACGCTTGCCATGGCCGCCAGTGCGGCGGCTGCCACCAGCATGTATTTTGTTTTCATCGATAACCCTGTCAGAAGAGGACGCTCGCCAAAGTTTCATTGCGGCGAGAACCTGCTCACATTAGCAACGATGCCGTTCAGATTTCGTTATCGAACGATGAGGGGAAACTTAAGGCGGAGCATCAACGCCGGTGCCGCGCAAGAAACCGCCAGATGACGTCATTGGCGTCGACATCGCGTGTGGTCTTCCCCAGCGGATGGCCGACATTGAACGGATCGGCGCCCGGCCACGTGTGGCCGCCATTACGCACTGTCGCCAGCGCCACGCTTTGCTGGCCGTTGTCTTGTTCCTGCCACGTGACGGACGTGCCGTCAGTCGCGTCCGTGTCGATGATGCGGCGGTTGGCCTCCGTTGCCACCATGCCGTTGCGTTTCGCCCAGTAGCCGTAGCTGTCCTCGGCCGACAGGTAACCCATCGGCTTGCCGCCGTAGGCCACGACCTGATCGGCGGTGCCGTGTACCAGCAGCACGCCGACCTTGCCCGGCTTCGTATGGTGCTGCACGACCGGTTCCGGCGTGGGGCCGCCCACCGATGCCACCGCCGCGAACAGGTGGGGCAGGTCGGCCGCCAGGCGCAGCGCAAAGAAGCCGCCGCGCGACAGGCCGGTGGCGTACACGCGGCTGGCGTCGATACGGTAGTCCTGCTCCAGCTTGACCAGGAGGGCCTCCGTGAAGCCCGTGTCGTCGCTTCCTTCCAGGTAGGGCATGCCGAAACCGACATTCCAGTCCTGCTTGATACCGGCCGGGTAGACCACGATGAAGCCATGCTTGTCCGCAGCGCGGTTCATCCCCGTGTACAGCATCTGTTCGGCCATCGTCATGCCGCCGCCGTGGAAGTTGAAGACAACCGGGAAGGGTTTGGCGGGCTGGCTGTCGTAAGAGGGGGGCGTGTAGACGAGGTAGCGACGCTTTTCTTCCTTGTGCACGAGGGTTTTGATTTGCGCCAGCGCCGGGACGGCGGTGCAGGCAAGAAGAAGGACACTGAACAGGAATTTCATGGGCATACCCGGAAAAAGATCGAGCACGCAGCATAGGAAACGGGTGGTGAATTCCCGGTGAAATCGCGCCGCTTTCAGTGTCCCGGCAATGGCGCGATATCGACGCGGTACGCGGCCGTATCGGCGTGGAAGTCGATACGCCAGCGCATCGCGCCAGCGATGCGGTGCAGCAGGTTCTGGCCATGCTGGAAACCCTGCATCGTGCCGGCGCGTGACGGATCGACCGTGTTGACGACGCTCAGCACCCCGCCGGCCCACGAGACTCGCAGCAGCGCACCGGCGCCGCCATGGAAGAATGCATTGCCCAGGCAGTTATTGAGCAGCAGCGTCGCCAGATGGCGGTTGCCGAGCACCGGCAGGCGGTCGGGCAGGTCGAGCAGGTCAAGCTTCAAGCGCTCTTCCGCGCTGTCGCTGTCGAGGAGACGCAGCAGGCTGTCCTCGATGCAGCCGCGCAGGTCGAAGGACTCGCACGCAATGTGCTCCGCGCGGGCCAGCGCGAACAGCACGTCCACGGTCTTGCCGATATCGGCCAGGCCGGCGCGCAGCTCGGCCATCTGCCGGTCGTCCAGCGGCCGGTGGCCCGCCTGCGCCAGGGTGTTGGTCATCACGGTCAGCGGCGTGCGCAGCTCGTGACTGACGTCGCGTGTAAACGCGTGTTCACGGCGCAGCGCCCCTTGCAGGTCGTCGAACGTCGTCGCCAGTTTTTGGGCCAGATAGCCGATTTCGTCGCGCCGGTCGCTGGCGCTGAAGGCAGCGGGGGAGGCGGCCCCCAGATGGCGTACTTCGTCCGCCAGCACCTGCAATGGCGCGACGAGGCGCCGGGACAGCCACCACGCCACCAGCAACGCCACGGCGACCAGTCCGAGTGCGACCGCCACGAGAAATCCGCCGACCTTCTGGAACAGTTGAGAGACCACGAGGATCGGGCCGACGTCGGCCAGCAGGTAGACGCGCCGTCCAGGCAGGTCGAGCGTGCGCAGGTGATAGTGCTGCCCGGTGTCCGTGAATATTTCGCCGCGGGTGCGGCCGGCGCCGATGTGCTCGCGTACGACAGCCGGCAGTGCGTCGACGCTGTCGTAGGCGGCCACCAGGTCGCCGGCGCCCGGTCGCTGTTGCGCGGCGATGGTGGCCGCCTCGCGTTCCAGCAGCCGGTCGATCACGGCATCTTCGGTGACGTAGGAAATGACGAGCGCCAGTCCCGTGTAGGCCACGCACAGCAGCACCGTAAAACCCGCCAGTGCGGCAAACAGCTTATGCCGGATCGACGTGAACATGATGGAGCCGGTAGCCGAGCTGGGGGATGGTCGCGATGAGGTCGGGCGCGCCGGCCTTTTCAAGCTGCTTGCGCAGTGCGTAGACGTGCGATTTCAGTGCGTCGCTGTCGGGCGGATTGGCGCCCCACAGCTCGTGCATCAGCGTCGAGCGCGACACGGCATGCGGATACGCGGCGCACAACGCCAGCAGAATCCGGAAGCCGGCGCCGGTCAGCGCGACAGGCACGTCGCGATACAGGGCGCGTTTCTCACGCGGCAGCAGTGTCAGTGGCCCGACGCGTGTTTCCTGGCGCACGTGCAGCTGGCCGCGCCGCGCCAGCGCTTCGCAGCGCAGCGCCAGTTCGCGCAGGTCGAACGGCTTGGTCACGTAGTCGTCCGCGCCGCCGTGAAAGCCGCGCGCCTTGTCCTCGAACGCATCGCGCGCCGTCAGCATCAGCACCGGTACGTTGCGCGGCGCGTTCGCTTTGATTGCGCGGCAGACGTCCAGGCCATCCATGTCCGGCAGGTTCAGGTCGAGCAGTACGACGTCGTAGGCGCCACGCGTGGCCAGATCGATGGCCAGCGCGCCGGTGCCGGCATGGTCGGTCTGCCACTTCAGGCCATCGAGGAAATCCACGATCTGGCGCGCGATGGTCGGGTGGTCTTCGACGACCAGGATGGACAGGGGGGGACGGTGCATTGGCATGGGCATCGGGGACTGATCGCTCGTCAGTATAGCTGCAAGCCACAATACAAAGCCGCGCTGCAAAGCCGCCAGGACACTGTGGGAACAGGGCAATCGGGCCGGCCACTGCCTGCGCAGCGACCGCGATCGCGCTATGTTGGCGGCGGACGGAACGGCAGGGCCAGCGACGACGCCTGCGATTGCGCCGACGGCCGACCTACTGACGCGACAGGTCAACGCCATAACCGATATTCCAAAACGATATAGCACTGGCCGAAAACGCCATATTTCAATAGTAGCAATCGTCGCTACACTGGCGCCGTTTCCATCATCCGGCCCGCCATGAAAATCACCAAGCTGACCTTGTACCGTGTTCCACCCCGGTGGATGTTCCTGAAAATCGAGACCGATGAGGGCATCACGGGATGGGGCGAACCTGTCATCGAGGGCCGGGCGCGCACCGTCGAGGCGGCGGTCAACGAGCTGTCCGAATATTTGATCGGCCAGGATCCGCTGCGCATCAACGACCTGTGGCAGGTGATGTACCGCGGCGGCTTCTATCGCGGCGGCGCCATCCTGATGAGCGCCATTGCCGGTATCGACCAGGCGCTGTGGGATATCAAGGGCAAGGCTCTCGGCGTGCCCGTCTACCAGCTGCTGGGCGGCCTGGTGCGCGACCGCATGAAGATGTACAGCTGGGTCGGCGGCGACCGGCCGGCCGACGTCATCGACGGCATCCGCACCTTGCGCGAGATCGGCATCGACACGTTCAAGATGAACGGCACCGAGGAGCTGGGCATCATCGACACGGCAAAAGCGGTCGATGCGGCGGTGGCCCGCATCGCTGAAATCCGCGCCACGTTCGGCAGCGAGATCGAATTCGGCATCGACTTCCATGGCCGCGTGGCCGCGCCGATGGCCAAGGTGCTGCTGCGCGAGCTGGAGCCGTACCGCCCGCTGTTTGTCGAGGAACCCGTACTGGCCGAGCAGGCCGAATACTATCCGCGCCTGGCCGAGAGCACGTCGATTCCGCTGGCGGCCGGCGAGCGGATGTACTCGCGCTTCGAATTCAAGCACGTGTTCCAGGCCGGCGGCATCGCCATCGTGCAGCCCGACCTGTCGCATGCGGGCGGCATCACGGAGTGCGTCAAGATTGCCGCGATGGCCGAAGCGTATGACGTGGCGCTGGCGCCGCATTGCCCGCTTGGCCCGGTCGCGCTGGCCGCCTGTCTGCAGGTGGACTTCGTGTCGCACAACGCCGTGCTGCAGGAACAGAGCATGGGCATCCACTACAACCGTGGCGCCGAGTTGCTGGACTACGTGGTGAACAAGGAAGACTTCCAGATCCAGGATGGTTATTTCGCACCGTTGCCGAAACCGGGCCTGGGCGTGATCGTTGACGAGGAACGCCTCATCGCCGCCAGCAAGGCCGTCACCGATTGGCGCAACCCGCTGTGGCGCCACCCGGACGGCAGCGTGGCCGAATGGTGACGCGCCAGCCGGCCCTGGTCGGCATCGACTGGGGCAGCACGAGCCTGCGGGCATACCTGATCTCGGCCGACGGTGCCGTGCTGGAAGAACACGCGGCCGCCAAGGGCGCCTCGACCTTGCAGGGCCACTCCGCCTTTGTCGCGGCGCTGCAGGAGGTCGCCGGTGCCTGGCGCGAGCAGCACGCGACGCTGCCGCTGCAGGCCTGCGGCATGGTGGGCAGCCAGCATGGATGGCTGGATGTGCCATACGTGCGCTGCCCGGCTGGTGCCGCGGACCTGGCGGCAGGGCTGCGCCAGCCGGACGACACCAACCTGCGCATCGTGCCGGGCGTGCTGTGCGACGACGGCAAACTGCCGCCGGACGTGATGCGCGGCGAAGAGACGCAGATCGTCGGCGCGCTGGCGCACCACGCTGAACTGGCCGACAGCTGCGTGGTCCTGCCCGGCACCCACTCGAAATGGACGCACGTTGCGCAAGGCCGCATCGTGCGTTTTGCCACGCATATGACGGGCGAACTGTATGCCGTGCTGCGCCAGCATTCCGTGCTGGGCCGCCTGATGACGCCGGAAGTGCCCACCGATGCCGATGCGTTCCTGCGCGGTGTCGGCGCGGCACGCGACCACGGAAACCTGGGCCTGCCGCACCAGCTGTTTGCCGTGCGCAGCCTGGGCGTGACGGGGCAGCTGCCCCATGCGGCGTTGGCCGAATACCTGAGCGGGCTGCTGATCGGCCACGAACTGCGCGCTGGTCTGTCCTGGCGCACCGGCCACGCGCTGGCCAACAAGCCGCTGGCGCTGGTGGGCGCGCCGCAATTGTGCGATCGCTACCAACTGGCGCTGTGCCACTTCGGCCAGCCGGCCGACCTCGTGCTGGACAACACCGCCCCGGCCGGCCTGCTGGCGCTGGCGCGTGCGGCCCAACTCATCTCCTACTGAAAACAACACGATGTCCGACCTGACCACCGCTTTCAATACCGCCTTTGCCAGCCTGCCCCTTGTTGCCATCCTGCGCGGCCTGCGCCCGCAGGAGGCCGTGGCGATCGGCACCGCCCTGTACGACGCGGGCTTTCGCCTGATCGAAGTGCCGATGAACTCTCCCGAACCGCTCGAATCGATCGCGCTGCTGGCCCAAAGCCTGCCGCGCGATTGCCTCGTCGGCGCCGGCACCGTGTTGTCGACGGACGTTGTCGCGCAGGTGCAGGGCGCGGGCGGCCGGCTGATCGTCATGCCCCATGCGGACACGGAAGTCATCCGCGCGGCCAAGGGGGCGGGCATGATCTGCTGCCCCGGCGTCGCCACGCCGACGGAAGCCTTCGCCGCCATCAAGGCGGGTGCCGATGCATTAAAACTGTTCCCGGCCGAACTGATCACGCCAACGATCGTGCGCGCCATGCGCGCCGTGCTGCCGGCCGCGCTGCCATTGCTGCCCGTCGGTGGCATTACGCCGGAAAACATGGGCGAGTACCGCGCCGCCGGCGTCGCCGGCTTCGGCCTTGGCTCGGCGCTGTTCCGGCCCGGCATGGATGCCGCCACGGTCGGCACCAACGCGCGCCGCTTTGCCGCCGCGTGGCACTAAAAAAATCAGGCCATCGCGCCACCCCTCATCGGAGACAATAATGACGAAACACTTCCCGCGTACCGCGGTTGCCCTCGCATGCGCCATCGCCGCCGGCGGCGCCATGGCGCAGACTGTCCTCACCATCGACGCCACCGCGCCTGTGGCCAAACCCGTCACCGGGCACCTGCAACTGGGCACGGCCGTGTCGCCATCGGGCGGGCGCCTGGAGGCGAACAACCAGTATCTGAGCCTGGACGGCCAGCCGTGGATGCCGGTGATGGGCGAATTCCACTACAGCCGCAGCCCGGCCGACACGTGGGAAGCGGAGCTGCGCAAGATGAAGACGGCGGGTATCACCGTCGTCGCCAGCTACGTCATGTGGAATCACCATGAGGAACACGAGGGCAAGTACACGTGGCAGGACAACCGCGACCTGCGCCGTTTCATCGAACTGTGCGCCAAGGTGGGCCTGAAGGCCGTCGTGCGCGTCGGCCCGTGGGTGCATGCGGAAGTGCGCTACGGCGGCATTCCCGACTGGGTCGTCACCAGCATGCGCACGCGCGGCGACGATCCGGAATACCTGCGTTACGTGGGCCGCTTCTATGACGAGATCGGCCGCCAGTTGCGCGGTCAATACTGGAAGGACGGCGGTCCGGTCATCGGCATCCAGCTGGAAAACGAATACAACCTGACGGGGCCCGACCAGGGCGCCCAGCACATCGCCACACTGAAAAAGCTGGCGCTGAAGGCGGGCATGGACGTGCCGTTCTATACCGTCACGGGCTGGGATGGCGCCGTCTATCCGTCCGGCCAGGTCACGCCGGTGTTCGGCGGCTACCCGGATGAGCCGTGGAGCACCAGCACGACGGAGCTGCCCCCGAAGGAGACGTACGCGTTCCGCTTCGACAGCCGCGTCAGCGGCGACCTTGGCGCGCAGACGGCCGCCCAGGCGCCTGGCACCGCCGAAACGGACATCGCGCTGACGCCGTTCCTGGGCGCGGAGTATGGCGCCGGCTTGCCGTTCATGTACCGCCGCCGTCCCGTCGTCTCGCCGGACGATATCGCCTCGATGCTGCCCGTGCAGCTGGGTTCCGGCGTGAACCTGATGGGTTACTACATGTTCCACGGCGGCCGCAATCCGATCGGCGACAGCACGCTGGAGGAAAGCACGCTGTCCGGCGGCTATAACGACACCACGGCCGTCAACTACGATTTCCAGGCGCCGCTGGGCCCGGACGGCCAGCAGCGCGCCGTGCTGACGAAACTGCGTCCGTTCCACTACTTCATGCACGATTTCGGCAGCCGCCTGGCGCCGATGACGGTGCGCCGTCCGGCCATCACGCCGGCCAATGCAACCGACCTGAAAACGGCGCGCGTGGCGCTGCGCGCCGCGGG
This sequence comes from Pseudoduganella plicata, assembly GCF_004421005.1. Classification (NCBI taxonomy): domain Bacteria; kingdom Pseudomonadati; phylum Pseudomonadota; class Betaproteobacteria; order Burkholderiales; family Oxalobacteraceae; genus Pseudoduganella; species Pseudoduganella plicata. Next base: position 3,593,079 of record NZ_CP038026.1, on the reverse strand, counting down.
CGACAGCGCCTTCCTGTTCGTGAACAACCACGTGCGCCAATACCCGATGCCAGCGCAGAAGGACATCAAGTTTGCCGTCAAGCTGCCTGGCGGTACCGTCGAATTCCCCCGTAAAGGTGTCGACGTGCCGAACGGCGCGTATTTCGTCTGGCCCGTCAATTTCGATATGGACGGCACGTGCCTGCGCTACGCGACGGCGCAGCCGGTCACGCGCCTGGACCAGGGCGCAGCCGGCATCACATACGTTTTCGCCGCCAGCGCGGGCGTGCCGGTGGAACTGGCGATCGATACGCCGGCCGGCACCACGGTCGATGCGCCGCGCGTGCAGCGCACCGCAGGCAGCGTGCTGGTGGAGGGGGTCAAGCCGGGCACCGGCACGGCGCTGACGGTGCGCCGCCAGGGCGGTCGCAACGTGAATGTGCTGGTGCTGTCGCCGGAACAGGCGCAGCAGCTGGCCGTGGGCGACTTCGCCGGCCAGCGCCGCCTCGTGCTGAGCGCCCAGCAGGCGTGGTTCGACGACGGCGCGCTGCAACTGCGTTCGGCCGGCAGCAACCGCTTCCGCGTGGCCGTCTACCCGGCGCTGGCAAAGGCGCCTGCTGAGGTCAAGGCGGCCGGCCAGGACGGCGTGTTCCAGGCGTACGAAGCGCAACTGCCCGAGCGCAAGCCGGTCGTCAACGTGACGCCCGTGCGCGCGGCGCAGCCGGCACCGGCCGTGATGCGCGGCGGCCTGGCCAAGGCGGCCATCCAGCCGATCCCCGAAGCCTGGCGCGCGGCCGGCACGTGGCGTATCGACCTGCCGCAAAACGCGCTGGAGGGCCTTGACGACGCACTGCTGCAACTCGACTTCACGGGCGATATCGGCCGCCTGCTGGCCGGCACGCGCATGGTCGACGACTGGTACTACAGCGGCTACCCATGGCAGATCGGCTTGAAGGAGCTGACGGCCGCCGGGACCAAGGGGCCGCTGACATTGGCCGTCTTGCCCCTGCGTGCCGATGCCCCGGTCTACATCCCGCGCGAAGGCCGCCCCGATTTCGGCGGCCAGCCGCAGATCGCCCGCGTCAACAAGATCAGCATCGTTCCCGTGTACCGCCTGGCGATCAAGCCGTAACACGACCGACGCAAATAAGAATTCAATCACGGAGACTTTACCCAAATGAGCAACAACCAGACGATGTTTGGCCGCCGCCGCGCGATCGCCGCTGCCGCCGCCGCCCTTTGCACGATGCCCGCCTGGGCCCAGACTGCCGATACCGCTGCCGAACCGCAGCAGGTGGTCGTGACGGGCATGCGCGCCAGCCTGTCCAAGGCGCAGGACCTGAAACGCAATGCCGACCAGGTCGTCGATTCCATCGTGGCCGACGATATCGGCAAGCTGCCGGACGCGAACGTGGCCGAAGCGCTGCAGCGCATCACGGGCGTGCAGATCTCGCGCAGCCGCGGCGAAGGCGACCGCGTGCAGATTCGCGGCCTGTCGCAAACGCAGACGTTATTGAACGGTCGCTCGATCTTCACCGCCGGCAAGGAGCGCGGCCTGTCGTTCCAGGACGTGCCGGCCGAACTGCTGGCCGGCGCCGACGTCTACAAGACTCCGACGGCCGACCAGGTCGAAGGCGGCATCGGCGGCGTGATCGACCTGCGCATGCGCCGGCCGTTCGACTTCGCCGGCATGAAGGTGGCCGGCACGATCAAGGCGACGGACGCCGACTACGCCGACAAGCGCAACGCCGAAGGCTCGCTCCTGGTCAGCAACCGCTGGAAGGTGGGCGGCGGCGACTTCGGCGCGCTGCTCAGCGTGGCGCACCAGAAGCGCGACTACCGCTCGGACACGCAGGAAATCGGCGCGCCGGCCCAGCTGGCGGACGGCTCGGGCACCTACGCACCCATCGGCGCCTGGTATTCGTACGAGACGGGCGAGCGCGAACGCACCGGCGTGAGCGCCACCCTGCAATGGCGCCCGACGCGTCAGCTCGACTTCTACCTCGACGCGAACTACACGAAGCTCGACACCACGACCGACACTTACGGCTTCTACGGCACGCCATACTGGCCGAACTACAACGCGGCTACGAATGCGGGCGCGATGTGGCCCAAGGGCCCCGTCACGACGGCCGCCGACGGCAGCTTCCAGAAGGGCACCTTCTTCGGCGCGGACCTGACGACGTCCGGCTACATCGGCGACAACAACACCAGGACGCGCCAGCTGGCGATCGGCGGCAGCTGGAAGGCCGACGGCTGGGTGGTGAAATCGGAACTGGGCCACACCAAGAGCGATTTCGCCCGCATCTACCAGGAAGTGCGCTTGGGCGCGGCATCCACGGCGTTCACATACGACCTGACGACGAAAATCCCATCCGCCTACCCGGAACTGGCGAACCAGGATGACCTGGTCAATCCGTCCAAATACTGGGCCAGCAAGGCGCTGTACTTCCGCCAGAAGAACGACGGTAAAGAGACCGTGTGGCGCGTGGACGGCGAACGTTCCCTGGACAGCGATTTCATTCCGCGCGTGCGCGCCGGCGTGCGCCTGTCCAACCGCGACGCCAGCAGCAGCGAAGTCAATACCATCAACGACATCTGGAACGCCGCCGGTACCGGCGCCGTGGCTGGTGCGCTGCCGGGTCTGGCCAGCCAGATCGGCGTGACGCCGCACAATGACCTGCTGAAACGCGAAGGCGGCGGCACGTGGCCGACGCAGTGGCTCTCGATCGCCAACCTGGACTGGCTGCGCAACACGCAGGCCAGCCGGGAAGCCATCGGCCTGCCCGTGCCGGACTTCGATGCGGCGCAGACGTTCGACTTCAGCGAAAAGACCCGCGCCATCTACGGCATGGCCGACTTCGAAAGTGAACTGCTGGGCAAGGCCGTCTCCGGTAACGTCGGCGTGCGCTACGTGAAAACGCGCACGGCGCGCGGCTACTCGATGCTGGAAAACGGCACGTATGTACCGCGTTCGAACAGCACCAGCGACGACGACGTCCTGCCAAGCCTGAACGTGCGCATGGAGCTGAGCGACAAGCTGGTGGCCCGCGTGGCCGCGTCGAAGGTCGTGACACGCCCGAACTTCGACCAGCTGACACCCAGCCTGTCGCTGAACGCCAACGACCGCACCGCGTACATGGGGAACCCGGACCTGCAGCCGCTGACGGCCAAGCAGTTCGATACGACGCTGGAGTACTACATCAGCAAGAGCGATTACCTGTTCGGCGCGGCGTTCTACAAGAAGGTCGACGGCTTTATCCAGACCACGCCAGGCACCTTGCAGTACGCCGGCACGACGTATGACGTGTCGACGCCGACGAACGGCAAGGACGGCACGATCAAGGGCGTGGAACTGGGCTACCAGGGCTTCTTCACGAACCTGCCGGGCATGCTGCGCGGCCTGGGCCTGCAGGCGAACTTCACGTACGTGGACAGCAAGGCGCCGGGTCCGATCGGCGGCCAGGAGACGTCGCTGGAAGGGCTGTCGCGCACCAGCTACAACATCGTCGGCATGTACGATTACAACGACTTCGGCTTCCGCCTGGCGTACAACTACCGCGGCCGTTACCTGTCGGGCACGAAGAACTACTACGTCAACAACGGTAATACGCTGGCGCAGACGCCGCTGTACACGGACGGCTACGGCATGGTCGACGGTTACATGAGCTATGCCGTCAGCAAGGCCGTCAAATTGTCGTTCGAAGTCAGCAACCTGACGCGCACGTCGCGCCGCAGCAGCTACGGCGCCACCGGCACGCCGTTCGGCCGTTACGTGGACGACCGCCGCTTCGCCCTCAGCCTGCACGCGGACCTGTAATGGCGCACCGACCGCACGAAGGCGAGGCGCTGTCGCTGGCGTTGCCCCATCGTGCGGCGCTGGGCGACGGCCTGCTGTGGCAGCCGGGCGCCGCGCGCTGGTGGTGGACGGACGTGCCGGCCGCCATGCTGTACGCATGGGATGACGGCGCGCCGTCGGCTTATGCGTGCCGCCTGCCGGACCGCGCCGGCAGCGTCGCGTTCTGCCGCTCAGGGCGAATGCTGGTGGGATTGGCCAAGTGGCTGTGCTATGCCGAGACACCGGCCGCCCCGTTGCCGGCGCGGCTGGCGTTGCAGCCTGTCGTGGCGGTCGATCCGGCCGAACCACGCACGCGCGTGGGTGACGGCCGCACCGACCGTGCCGGCAATTTCGTCTTCGGCACGCGCAACGAAGCGACCGAAGCGCGCGCGATCGGCAGCTTTTATCAGTTCTCGCATGCGCACGGGCTGCGCCGCCTGGCGCTGCCCGCGGCGGCTGTCGCCGGCAGCATCTGCTTCAGCCCCGATGGCGGCACGATGTACTTCAGCGATGCCGGGCGGCGCCACATCCTGCAATGCGATTACGACGCCGACGGCGCCCAGGTCGCGGCCGTGCGCCCGTTCTCCCAGCTGGTCGATGGCGACTCCCGCCCGCACGGCGCCGTCATCGACAGCGAAGGATGCTTGTGGAATGCCGAATGGGGCAGTGGCCGGCTGACGCGCTATGCGCCCGACGGTGCCGTCATGCGCAGCCACCTGCTGCCGGTGGCGCATCCGACCCGGCCGGCATTCGGCGGCGCGGCGTTAGACAGGCTGATGGTCACGAGTGCCGGTCCACGCGGCGCCGGCAAACCGTCCGCGCCGGGCGCGGGCAGCCTGTTCGGCCTGGCGACGCCGGGCGTGCGCGGCATCGCCGATACCTTATTCAACGATGGCTGAGGCCATCCACCAGGAAAACCGCATGGTCAAGTTTCTGCTCCGCGCCGTGGGCGCCGTTTTCTGCGCGCTCGCGCTGCACACCCATGCCGCCATGCCGTCCACCCCATTTCTGGCCGGTGGGGACGTCTCCGTGCTGCCCTTGATGGAGCAGCACGGCGCGCGCTACTTCGACCGCCAGGGCAGGCAGGGCGATGCCTTGAAAATCCTGCGCGACAGCGGCCATAACATCGTCCGTCTGCGCCTGTACGAAGCGCCCGGTCCCGGCAACGGCAACGACGGCTATCACTGGCCGGCCGGATCGATGGATTTACCGGATCTGCTGGCGATGGCCAGGCGCAGCGCCGCACTGGGCATGCAGATTCAATTGACGTTCCACTACAGCGACTTCTGGACCAATTCGAAGACGCAGAACGTGCCGGTACAGTGGCGCGCACAGCTTGACAAGCTGCCGGACGAGAACGCGCGCTTTGCGCGCCTGCGCCAGCTCGTGTTCGAACGCACGCGCGAGGTGATGCGCGCGCTGCAGGCGCAGGGCACGGTGCCGCAGTTCGTCTCGGTCGGCAACGAAATCGAGGGAGGGATGCTGTATCCGTATGGCGCGATGACGGAGGCGAACTGGCCGCGCCTGGGGGCGCTGCTGCAGGCCGGGTACGAGGGCGTCAAGTCGGTGTCGCCGACGTCGCGCGTGATCCTGCACCTGGACGATGCGGGCAATCTGGACAAGTACCGCAGCTACTTCGATCACCTGCGCGCGCTGAAAGTGGACTACGACGTGATCGGCGCATCGTACTACCCGTTCTGGACGAAGAAAACGGTACAGCAGGTCGTGGACTTCAGCCGCGCGGTGACGGCGCGGTACGACAAGGACCTGTTCATCATGGAGGCCGGCTTCAACTGGGCACCCAATCTTCCCAATGGCTATCCCGGCCAGTTGAGCGACAACGGCCCGTATCCCGCAGCCATGAGTTCACCCGAGGGCCAGCGCGCGTTCATGGACGAACTGCTGCCGGCGCTGCGGCGCGCGCCGCGCGTGCTGGGCCTGTTGTACTGGGACCCGGTGATGGTCGCCACGCCGGGCGTCGGCTGGGCCGTGCGTGACGCCGACCGGAAACCTGGACCGAACGTGGTCGCCAACACAACGTTGTTCGATTTTGAGGGACGTGCCTTGCCCGTGCTCGACAGCTGGCATGTCCACACGGCGCCCGTGCCGGAAGTTGATTAGTAAAGAGGAAGCGCATGGTCGACAGACTGAAGGACAAGGTAGCCATCGTCACTGGCTCCACGCAGGGCATCGGCAAGGCAGTGGCAAGGCTGTTCCTGGCCGAAGGGGCAAAAGTGGTGTTGAACAGCCACCGCGACGACGAGCACGCCGCGGCAGCAAGGGAGGAACTGGGCAGCGCCAGCACGCTGTTCATTGTCGCGGACATCGCCGACCGCGACGCGGTGGCGGCGATGACGAAGGAGGCGCTGATGCACTTCGGACGCATCGACATCATCGTCAACAACGCCGGCATGAACGTGTTCACCGATCCGTTGAAGACCACGGCCGAAGAGTGGCAGCGCTGCTTTGCCGTCGATCTGGAAGGCGCATGGAACGTGATCCGCAGCGCGCTTCCCGCGCTGCTGGAGCAGGGAGCTGGCAGCATCGTCAATATCGCATCGGTTCATGGCCACAAGATCATCCCGGGGTGCTTCCCGTACCCTGTCGCCAAGCACGCGTTGCTGGGGCTGACGAAGTCGCTCGCCATCGAGTACGCCGCGCGCGGCATCCGCGTCAATTCGATCTCGCCGGGCCTGATCATGACGGACAATATCCGTGCCTGGCTCGATGGCTGTCCCGACCCTGCCGCCGAGGAAGCACGCCAGGCCGCGCTGCTGCCGCCCAGGCGCATCGGCACGCCCGAGGAAGTGGCTTATACGGCACTGTTCCTCGCCAGCGACGAAGCGCGCTTCATCAACGCGGCGGACATCCTGATTGACGGGGGCAGGTCGCAGCTCTATCATGAGTAAGCCTTTGCCTTGACAGATCGCATGCCCGACATCCACGCCGACCGGTTCGTACGCTCTCACCTGAAGATGCGCCAGCTGGTCCTGCTGGTGGAACTGGGCAGGCATGGATCGATCCTGCACGCCGCGCAAGCGGCGAACCTGACGCAGCCCGCCGCCTCCAAACTGCTCGCGGAGCTGGAATACTCCCTCAACGTGCAGTTGTTCGAACGCCTGCCGCGCGGCGTACAGCCCACCTGGTATGGCGAAGTGATGATCCGCCGCGCCGGCGCCGCGCTGGCCGAAATGGATGCGGGCTACCAGGAGGTGATGGAACTGCTGGCGGGGATTGCCGGCACGGTTGCCGTGGGCGCCGTGCTGACGCCGTCCGCCGGCCTGCTGCCCGATGCGATCAAGCTGCTCAAGTCGCGCTACGAACGCGTGAAGGTGTCCGTTACCGTCGATACCAGCAAGATCCTGACCGAGCGCCTGCGCGCCGGCGAACTCGATCTCGTGATCGGCCGCGTGCTCGATTCGGATGCCGCCGCCGAACTGCATTTCGAACCCGTCACCGACGAACCCCATTGCCTGATTGCCGGTGCCGGCCACCCGTTGTCGGCATGCGGCACGTTGAGCCTGGAGGAACTGGCCGGCGAGCCGTGGATCATGCCGCCAGCCGGCAGCATCCTGCGCGACCGGCTGACGGCACTGTTCCTGTCGCACGGCCTTGAGCCGCCGGCCGAGACGGTGGAGTCGCTGGCGCTGCCCGTCATCGCCAACCTGCTGATCGGCAGCCGCATGGTCGTCGCGCTGCCGGAAGAACTGGTGCGTCCGTACCTGGACATGGGACTGCTCACGGTACTGCCGTACGACCTGGGCTTGCGGATGGACCTGTATGGTATCGTCACACGCAAGCAGCATCGTCTGGCCCCCGGCGCGGAAGCAATGCTGGCGGCCCTGCGCGAGGTGGCGGCGCTGCGTTATCCCCGGTGACCTTGCGCCCGCCAGGAGACCCGCTTTTGAAGGCCAGTAAACGATTCCGTGCCTCCGCCCAGCCCCGTTTCAAGGATGCCGATGCCGCCGCCACGCCACTGTGCGCGGGGGACGACGACGGTCAGGGCGCCAAGCATGACAAGGCCGGGGCGAAACGCCTGCACAACACCATCGCCGAACTGCAGGAAAAACTGTACGCGGAGCGGCACCGCAAGGTGCTGATCGTGCTGCAGGGCGTGGACTGTTCCGGCAAGGACGGCACCGTCCATCAGCTGTTCCGCAAGATCAATCCGATGGGCCTGGACGCGGCCCGTTTCGACGTGCCGACCGGCGAAGAACTCGCCCATGACTACCTGTGGCGGGTGCACCGGCAGGTGCCGCGCAGCGGGCAGATCGCCGTCTTCAACCGCAGCCATTACGAGGACGTGCTGCATCCGTTCGTCTACGGCCAGCTCGACGCGGCGGCGCTGAGCCAGCGCTACGCTCACATCCGCGATTTCGAGCGCATGCTGGCCGAGACGGGAACGACGATCCTCAAGATCTTCCTGCATATCTCGAAGGACGAGCAGCGCGCACGCCTGCAGGCGCGCATCGACAATCCGGAAAAGCACTGGAAGTTCGATCCGGCCGACCTGAAACACCGCGAACGCTGGGACGATTTTCACCGTGCTTACGAAAAGGCCATCGCCGAGACGGACACGCCGCATGCGCCCTGGTACATTGTGCCGGCCGATTCGAAGCCGCACCGCGACCTGGCCGTGGCGACATTGCTGGTCGAGGCGCTGGAAGAGATGGACCTGCGCTGGCCGCCGGGCGACCCCGAATTGTCCAACATCCGGGTCCGTTAGCGTCGCCTGCAAGGCCGCGCACGATGTGGCATAGTGGTTGTCTTATTCTCACTATTGACCAATGCGGAGAACGACCATGCAACTGAAAGACCCGACCCTGCTGCGCCAGCAGGCATATATCGACGGCGCCTGGCTCGATGCCGACAACGGCGAGACCCATCCCGTGACCAATCCGGCCACAGGCGAACACCTGGGCACCATTCCCATGATGGGCGCGGCCGAGACGCGCCGCGCCATCGAGGCGGCCAATGCGGCGTGGCCCGCGTGGCGCAAGAAGACGGCCAAGGAGCGCGCCGCCGTGCTGCGCAAATGGTATGACCTGATCATGGCCAATGCGGACGACCTGGCGCTCCTGATGACGACGGAGCAGGGCAAGCCGCTGGCCGAGGCGAAGGGCGAAGTCGCGTTCGGCGCCAGCTTCATCGAATGGTTTGCCGAGGAAGCCAAGCGCGTGCACGGCGACACGCTGGCCTCGCCATGGCCCGACCGCCGCCTGATCGTCACGAAGGAGCCGATCGGCGTCTGCGCCGCCATCACGCCGTGGAACTTTCCGATCGCGATGATCACCCGCAAGGTGGGTCCGGCCCTGGCCGCCGGCTGCCCGATGGTGCTCAAACCCGCCGAGGCGACGCCGTTTTCCGCGCTGGCGCTGGCCGTGCTGGCCGAGCAGGCCGGCGTGCCGCCGGGCGTATTCTCGGTCGTCACGGGTTCGCCGAAAGAGATCGGCGCCGAGATGTGCGCCAACCCGATCGTGCGCAAGCTGACGTTCACCGGCTCCACCGCCGTGGGCCGTATCCTGATGCAGCAGTGCGCGCCGACGATCAAGAAACTGTCGCTGGAGCTGGGCGGCAATGCGCCATTCATCGTGTTCGACGACGCCGACCTGGACGCGGCCGTGGAAGGCGCCATCGCCTCCAAATACCGCAACGCCGGCCAGACCTGCGTCTGCGCTAACCGCATCTACGTGCAGGACGGCATCTACGAGGCCTTTGCCGAGAAGTTTACCGCCGCCGTCAACAAGCTCAAAGTGGGTAACGGTGTGGAGCAGGGCGTCACGCAAGGCCCGCTGATCGACGAGAAGGCCGTGCAGAAGGTGGAGCAGCACGTGGCGGACGCACTGGCCAAGGGCGGCCGCGTCCTGACTGGCGGCAAGCGCCACGCGCTGGGTCACAGCTTCTTCCAGCCCACCGTAATTGCCGACGCCAGCAACGACATGATCGTGGCCGGCGAAGAGACGTTCGGCCCGCTGGCGCCGCTGTTCCGTTTCAAGACGGACGACGAGGCGGTGGCGCTGGCCAACAGCACCGAGTTTGGCCTGGCTGCCTATTTCTACTCGCGCGATATCGGCCGTATCTGGCGCGTCTCCGAAGGGCTGGAGTCCGGCATGGTGGGCGTCAATACGGGCCTGATCTCGAACGAGATCGCGCCGTTTGGCGGTGTGAAACAGTCGGGTCTGGGACGTGAAGGGTCCAAGTACGGCATCGACGATTACCTGGTCATCAAATATATCTGCTTGGGCGGGATGTAAGGGGCAGGTCGCCCGGAAGACGCCAGGGTCTTTACGTCGGAATCGGCACCTTGCCGGGCGTTCGCCCGACGAGGTGCCGGTTCCTTTTTTATTGGCCCATCAGCCGTTCGGTCATCCGTTTGACGGCGCGCATCTGCCGCCCGGACTGGATGGCGTAATTGGCGTCGTCATAGCTGAACCAGTCCCAGCACGCGTTGGGATTGGTCCACGGGAAGACGGGGGCGGCTTGCGGATACAGCACGAGGATGCGGTTGGTGTCGGCCCAGGCGTTGTACCCGGCGTGGTGGGTGTGCGCTTCGCCGACCAGCGCGGCGGTCTGTTTGCAGCCGTGGAAGGCAACGTGCAGCCGGCAGCCGGAGGCGTCGCCTTCGCAGCCCGGTGGCACATACAGGATGCCCGTGCTGGCCATGCCGTGCCGGCGCGGCGACGGCAGGAATTCTTCCTGGTCGAATTCGATGAACCGTCCCGCCGGCGCCCCCGCCGATTTCGGATTCAGGGCGCCATAAATCCAGTTCAGCAGTTCTCCCGCGCCGTCCACGTCGCAGTCGCTGATGTATGGTGCACCGAGCTGTGCGCAGGCGTTGCCAAAATTATCGGTGGGAATGGCGTGTTCCGCTCTGATATCGCTGCGATAGCGGATGCGTTCGGGCGGCAGGTAATGACGGTAGTAGGCCGCCAGGTCGTTCATCACAGCGGTGGGCACGACGGTATCGGCGCGGCCCGAGAACAGCCAGATGCGCTGCCCGCCCAGGTTCGCGGTAGGGTCGATATGGCCGCGCGACGCGTACAGCGCAGTGGTCTCGACCAGGTTCGCCACACCCGTGCCGCCTTCGGACACGCTGCACCACGGCAGGCCGCTGGTACAACTGCAGATCATCGTGGCGACATTGACGCTGCCGCGCGAGCAGTTGTACGGGCCACCGGCAATGATGCCGGCCCCGACAACGCTGGCCGAATAGGCCACGTCGAACTGGACGGCCATGAAGCCGCCGGACGACAGGCCGGACACCGATAGCTGGTCCGCCTTCAGCGCCGGCAAGGCGATCGGTTGTGCCTGAGTGGGCCGCAACGCCGGTGGCAGCAGTAGTGTCGCCACCAGCATGGCCAGGGCGATCAGAAGGCGAACGAGAAGGGTACGGCTGATGCGATACATGGCGGACCTCTCCATAGCGATGGCGTCGGATGCTGCGTGCCGGGCTACAGTGTCGCGCAAAGCCGCCTTCGAATTGTCGCTGAATCGTAACGGCAGGCAGTCATGACACACAGCGCGATACGCATTGCACTGCCCGCCGGCCGCTTGCATGCACCCCTGCTGCGGACGAATCACGGCCCCCGCGACGGTGGCATACAATGAGCTTTTCCCTTCACTTTGTCGAGCCCACCATGACTTATACGATTCTCGTTGCGTCTTTATCGCTGCTAGGCTTGCTGAGCACGGCGCCGGTCTTTGCGCAGCAGCCCGCCAAGCCGGCCACACCGGCGCTGGGCGCCCGTCCCGCCAGCTGCCCGACGATCCTGCGCCAGTCGTTCAAGCGCCTGCAGGACGATGTGCCGCAAGAGCTGTGCCAGTACGCCGGCAAGGTCGTCCTCGTCGTGAACACGGCCAGTTACTGCGGGTTCACGAGCCAGTACGAGGGGCTCGAAGGCCTGTATGCCAAATATGCCGACAAGGGTTTCGTTGTGCTGGGCTTCCCGTCGAACGACTTCGGCAAGCAGGAACCGGGCAGCAGCAAGGAGATCGCCGACTTCTGCTATAACACCTACGGCGTCAAGTTCCCCATGTTCGCCAAGAGCGTCGTGTCGGGCAGCGCGCCGAACCCGCTGTACGCGGACCTGATCAAGGCCACCGGCAAGACCCCCGCCTGGAATTTTCACAAGTACCTGATCGGCCGCGATGGCAAAGTCCTCGACAGTTTCCCCAGCAAGGTCAAGCCGACCGACAAGGACCTCGTGGGCGCCGTCGAAAAGGCGCTGGCCGGTTGACGGTTAGGCCACCAGCGTAAAACCTTCATCCAGCCAGCCGGTCACCCCCCCGGGCATGATCTTGACGGGCCGCCCCAGCCGCGCCAGCCGGATGGCGGCGCGGGCGGCGCCGTTGCAGTGCGGGCCCGCGCAATACGTGACGAACACCGTCGTGGGCGGGTAGTCCGCCAGTTTCGATGCGATGATCTTGCGGTGCGCCAGATCCACGGCGCCGGGTATGTGGCCGCGCGCATAGCTTTCCGTGCCGCGCACGTCGAGCAGCACGAAATCCTGTTCGGGTGTGCCAAGCACGCTGTGCACGTCCCAGCAATCCGTTTCAAAGCGCAGCGAACGTTCAAAATGCGCCAGCGCCTCTTCGCTGGCGGCTGGCGCCACTTCCGTTACGATCGACATGTTTCCTCCTGTGTGTGTGCCTCTATTGTCGGGGCGGTGCCGCCGGTCGGGCACTGGCGCGAATGCCAACATGCGTTAAGATTGCGCCATGAGCTCCCATCGCGTTGTCGCCCTGGCCTACGACGGCCTGTGTACGTTCGAATTCGGCTGTACCGTCGAGCTGTTTGCCCTGGACCGTCCGGAACTGGGCGTGGACTGGTACGACTTCCGTGTCGCCGCCGTCGAGCGGGGGCCGATCCGCGCCGCCGGCGGCATTACCGTGCAGGCGCGCTACGCGCCCGGGCTGCTGCGGCGGGCCGACACGATCGTCATTCCCGGCTGGCGCGACGCCGACGAAGAGCCGCCCGCCGCGCTGCTGGCGCTGATCCGCGCGGCCCACCGGCGCGGGGCGCGCCTGTGTTCCATCTGCTCAGGCGTATTCGTGCTGGCCGCGGCCGGGGTGCTGGACGGCCAGCGCGTTACCACGCACTGGCGCTACGCCGACCGGCTGGCACGCCGCTACCCGCGCATACAGGTCGAGCCGGACGCGCTGTACATCGACAACGGCCAGGTCATCACGTCGGCCGGCTCGGCGGCCGGGCTGGACATGCTGCTGCACCTGGTCAGGCGCGATTACGGCGCGCGGGTCGGCAATCTGGTGGCGCAGCGGCTGGTGGTGCCGCCTCATCGGGCGGGCGGCCAGGCGCAGGTCCTGCCGCGTCCCATGCCGGCAGACGAGGCGGGGCGGCTGGCCCGGTTGATGGACTGGCTGCGCCGCCACCCGGCCGGGCCGCACACGGTGGCGTCGATGGCGGGGCGCGCGGCGATGAGCCCGCGCACCTTGCAACGGCAGTTCCAGGACGCCACCGGCCTGGGACCGACCGAATGGCTGACGCGCGAACGCATCGCCATCGCCAGGGACCTGCTGGAGTCGCCCCTGCCGCTGGCGCAGGTGGCCGAGCGGGCCGGATTCGGCTCGGAGGAATCGCTGCGTCACCATTTCCGCCGCCTGCTGGACACGAGCCCGGGGGCTTATCGCAAAGCATTCCTTGTTGCAGGCGCATCCGTTGACTAAGCTGGTGGCGTACCACCCACCACAACCAGGAGATCAGCATGGCTTATGTCGACGGATTTATCTTACCTGTCCCGAAATCTCAGCTGGACGCCTACCGCGCGCTGGCGGAAAAGGCCGGTGCCATCTGGCGCGAACACGGCGCGCTGGAGTTTCGCGAATGCATGGCCGAAGACGTCAAGCCGGGACAACTGACATCTTTTCCACAGGCCGTACAGCTCAAGGATGACGAGGTCGTGTTCTTCTCGTGGATCGTCTACAACTCGCGCGAAGAACGCGATGCCGTCAACGACAAGGTCATGAAGGATCCACGCATGGGCGACATGATGGAGACGATGCCGTTCGACGGCAAGCGCATGATCATGGGCGGGTTCACCCCGTTCGTCAGTCTCTAGTGTGGCGAATCACAGATTCATTGAATAAATCCGACGAAAATCGCCCCAATACCGCGTCGAAAATTCACGGAAAGGCCCCGGCCTTACCGTGAATTTCCGGCTTGTCTGAGACGATTTCGTCAAATTTATTCGTCAATGAACTGGTGATTCACCACACTAGCGGGCACCAGCACGGCGCGCAGGGCGCCACGCAGCGCATTGCAGACGACGATTTCCTCGGCCGCGGCCAGCATCGCGGGCGTGATGACGGCTTCGCGCGCGCCCCACCCGTCGATCACGACGGCGCGCATGACACCCGGCAGCAGGCCGCCCGACAGCGGCGGCGTCAGCCACTGGCCGTCCAGCCGCACGAACACGTTGCTGCGCCCACCCTCCGTGATCTCGCCGCGTTCGTTGCAAAACAGCTGGTCGAACGCGCCTTGCGCTTCGGCTGCCCGCCACGCCGCGTCGTAGCCGGCGCGCAGTGTGCTTTTATGGCGCAGGAAGAGGTCGTCCGACGTAGTACGGCCAGATGCCAGCAGCACGCGCACGGGCTCTGTCAGCGGCGTCAGCGCGCCCGTTTGCACGGCAAAGGCGCCGGCCCGGTTCGTAACCAGGCGCAGGCGGTGCGGTGTGGCCGGCGGCAGCGCTTCGCAAGCGATCGCGACGTAGGCGCGGGCGGCCGCCTCGTCCCAGGCGAAGCCGAAATAACGGGCCGATCCCGCCAGCCGCGCCAGGTGGCGTTCGACGTGCCGCGCGCCTTCCTCGCGCGTGGCGTACATGGTTTCAAACAGTTCGAAATCGTTCGACAGTCCGGTCAGGAAGCGCGCCTTCAAGCCGCACTCGTCGTATTCGTCGGCGGCCATGCTGTCGTAGACGATGCCGGCACCGACGCCCATCTCGCCGCGGCGCACGCCGTTGACGGGCGGCTGTAGCGACAGTGTGCGGATCGGCACGTTCAGGCAGAAGTCGCCGAAGGACGCGCCCGCGGGAGCCGGATCGAACCAGCCGATGGCCCCGGTGTACAGCCCGCGCGGCGCCGGTTCCAGCTCGGCGATGATTTCCATCGTGCGACGCTTCGGCGCACCCGTGATGGAGCCGCACGGGTACAGTGCCGAAAAAATGTCGGCCAGCGTGGCGTCGGGACGCAGCGTGGCCTGCACGGTCGACGTCATCTGCAGCACGCTGGCATAGCGGTTGACGTCGAACAGCGCGGGCACCTGCACGGACCCGGTGACGGCGACGCGGCCGATATCGTTGCGCAGCAGGTCGACAATCATCAGGTTTTCGGCACGGTTCTTCGGGTCGGCAGCCAGCGCCGCGGCGCGCTGTGCGTTGTCCGCGTCGGCATCGGGGCCTGTGGCTGCCGGCGCCGTGCCTTTCATCGGCCGCGCCGTCAGGGTGCCGGCGTCGTGCCGGATGAACAGCTCGGGCGACAGCGACAGCACGGCGCCGCCGTCGGGCAGCGTCACCAGCGCGCCATACGGCACCGGCTGGCGCGCGCGCAGGCGCTGATACAGCGCAGCCGGTGAGCCGAAAGCGTCGAAGCGCAGGCGGTAGGTGTAGTTGACCTGGTACGTGTCGCCGGCGGCGATATAGGCGCGGATGCGGTCGATCGCCGCCGTGAACTGCGCCGCCGTGATATTGGCCTGGATCGCCGCAATGCCGGCGGGGGCGTCGTCGCCGGCGGTGCGTTGCGCCAGCCAGGCCGCCACCTCCTGCTGCGAAAGCAGGTCGCAATGGTCGAACAGCAGCACCTGTCCCAGCGGCGCCGCTGGCGCGCGTGGCGCCAGACCGACCAGCACATGGCCCAGCTCATAGGTCAACAGCGGCACGGCATGCTGGCCGCGCTGCAGCGCTGCCTGCAGGTCCGCCAGCAGTGCCGGCCAGTCGTCCGGCCTGGCGCAGGTCAGGGTGCCTGCATGACGGCTGAACAGCCGGGAACGGCGGCCGGCGCCCGCGTCATCGAGCAGGGCAAAGCATTCGGTACTCATTTGAAACCACGCTTGGAAAAGTAGATGCCGCACAGGAGCAGGGCGCCGCCGCCCAGCTGCCATGGGCCGATGCGTTCGCCGAAGATAGCCAGCGCCGCAATGGCCGCCGTCAACGGCTGGATCAGCAGGCTGACCGAAGCGAGCGACGCGGGGAGATGTGCGAACGCATAGGCTATCACGGTCTGGCCGCCGATCTGGGCGATCAGTGCAAGGCCCAGCAGCGGCAGCCACGCGGCGGCGTCGGCGGGCCAGAACGCGCCAGGCATCCACAGGGCAAAGGGAAACAGCACGATGGCCGTGATCGTCGTGCTCCATGCCATCAGCCGCGCCGTCGAATAGCTGTCGCGCGCATCCTTGATGACGAGCTGGTAGGCCGCATAAAACGTCGTCGAGAGCAAACCGAGGCCGTCGCCCAGCAAATGCGTGCCGCCGCCGGCTGCACTGGGGCCGATCAGGATCACGGCCCCGATCAGGGCCAGCGCCATGCCGCCCAGGAAGCCGCGCGAAAAGCGGGTGCCGTGCGCCAGCCAAAGCCACAGCGCGATGAACAGCGGCGCCATATTCGACAGCAGGGTGGCATTGGCCACCGTGGTGTAATGCAGCGACAGGTGCCAGATGCCCAGTTCGATGCCGAAGAACAGGCCCGCCAGCACGAGGATTGTCGAGAGGTCCGTGCGCAGGCCGACGGCGCGGTCGCCGCGCGCTGCCATCAATGCCCAGCCCCACAGGACGGGTGCGGCCAGCAGCATGCGCCAGAAAGCCGAAGCGATCGGGTTGACGTCGGACAGGCGCATGAAGATGCCGGCAAAACCGATGGCCACGCCGCCGGCCAGCAGGGCGGCGAACGCCACAGCGTTAAATGGTTTCATCGCGATATCGGTAACGGCGTCAATGCAGCAGCAGGGCGATCTGCACCGCCGCTTCCTGGCCGGGCGCCAGCTGGAAACCGCTTTTCGCGTAACGGTGCCAGCGGCCCAGCACGAAGCTGACCAGCAGGTCGGCGCGCGCGGCGACATCGGCTTCATGGCCATGGCCTTCGGCGGCCGCCTGGCGCAGCGCGCCCTTGAGCGCCAGCTCGACGCGCCCGTAAAACTGGTTCATGCGCTGCTGCAGCCGCTCGTCCTCGTTGACGAGGGCGTCGCCGATCAGCACGCGCGTCATGCCCGGATTGCTGGCCGCGAACTGCAGCAGCATGCCGAGGATATCGCGCGCCTGCGCCAGGCCGTCCTGCTGGCGTTCGGCGATCTGGTTGATGAGGCCAAACACGGTCGATTCGATGAATTCGATCAGCCCTTCGAACATCTGCGCCTTGCTGGCGAAGTGGCGATACAGCGCCGCTTCGGACACCTCCAGTTTGCGCGCCAGTGCGGCGGTGGTGATCTTCTCACCCTTCGGATGCTCGAGCATCGTGGCGAGGGCTTGCAGGATTTGCAGCTTGCGTTGGCCAGGAGGTGTGCTTGCCATGGGTTCTCTTTGAAAAAACGCGGGAATCAGAGCAGCCGGGACAAGCGGGCCGGCAGCTTCCGGACGGATTTTACTTTGACATCGACCCAACCGGGCCGCGTCAGCCGTTTTGGCGGATGGGCGGTGCCGATCGGGTCGCCCACTTTCAGGTACTGCGTAACCCACACCGTGCGCATCCCCAGCGCATGGGCCGTGCGCAGGTTGGCCAGCGTGTCTTCGACCAGGATACAGCGGCGCGCCGGCACGCGCTGGTGGCGCATGACCTTGCGCAGCAACAGTTTCGATGGCTTGGGCCGCAGCTGCCCGTGGACCCGCATCGATTCGATGGCGATGTGGTGGGCGAACTGGCGGTGGATGCCCAGGTGGCGCAGGACCTTCGTCGAGTAGCGATGCGGCGCGTTGGTCAGCAGGATTTTGCGTCCCGGCAGCTGGCGCAGCAAGCTGCCCAGTCCTTTTTCGTGGCGAATCATCGACAGCAGGTCGTCCATGTCGTGCGTCTCGCGCAGGAAGTGGTCGGCCCGCACGCCGTGATGCCGGATCAGTCCCAGCAACGTGGCGCCATAGCGCTTCCAGTACAGCGTGCGCGCCGCGTTGACGGCGTCGATGCCGGCGGGCGTGACGCCATCGCCCAGCACGCGCGCGATATACGTGTTCATGTTCGCCATGATCGCGGGGAAGATGGCGTGGGACGCGTTGTGCAGCGTGTTATCGAGGTCGAACAGCCAGACCGGTGCGGAGGGTTTAATATTCACGTCTGTTGAAATAGAAGGACAGCATGAGACGCCTGATTATAGTGATGTTTACGAGCCTGCTCTGGTTTACGACCGGGCTGGCGCCGTCCTTCTCCCATGCACGGGAAAGCGGGCTGGCGCCCAACCGGGGCGCGTTGTTTCGCATCGAGCAGGGCAGCCACGTGGCCTGGCTGTTCGGCACCATCCACGTGGGCGCAAACAGTTTTTATCCGCTGGAGCCGCGCCTGATGACGGCGCTGCGCGAGGCGGACGCGCTGGCACTGGAAGTCGATCCGCTCGGCGCGCAGGACGAGATCGCGCGTGCCGTGCGCGAACATGGCATGTACCAGAACGGGCGCGGGCCGGCCAGCGCCGAGCTGCCCGCCGCGTATCGGCCGAAACTCGATCGCCTGCTGCGCCAGTACGGCATCGACCCGCGCACGGTGGCGCTGATGAAGCCGTGGATGATCGCCAGCCTGCTAGCCGTGCGCGAGTTCGAGGCGCAGGGCTACCAGGCCGACCTGGCCGTCGATGCCTGGCTGTCGCGGCAGGCGCATGCGCGCGGCCAGAAGGTGGTGGAACTGGAGTCGGTCGGTGCGCAGATGGCGCTGTTCGGACGCATGAGCGCCGCCGACCAGGCGCGCTTCCTGCGCGAGAGCATCGACGCGATCGAGGACAAGGAACAGGCCATTGACGCGCGCGTCATCGCCCAGGCGTGGCAAAGCGCGGACGCCGCGGCACTGGACCGCATTGCGGCCAAGACTGCCAGCGACACGACCTACTCCGGAAAATTCGTCAGCCAGGTGTTGCTGGCCGAGCGCAATCCGGGCCTGGCGGACGGCGTCGCGCACCTGCTCAAGACGGAGCGGCGCAGCGTGGCAGCCATCGGCGTGCTGCACCTGGTTGGCGCAGGCAGCGTGCCGGACTTGCTGTGCAAGAAAGGATTGCGGGTGGAGCGGGTGTACTGACAGGCGGGGAGGGTGCTGCGGGCAGGGAGCTGAACCGATGGTGCCCTTTACGTGGATTGAACACGTGGCCTCTCCCTTACCAAGGGAGTGCTCTACCACTGAGCTAAAAGGGCATTGAAAGAACCGGGCGGCGCTGCGTTGTGACTACTGTTGCTGCTGCGCCGCCGATTTTTTAATGAGACCGGATCATAGTGCCAAACGCCTGTTCGGTCAACACTTCCAGCAGCAGACTATGTTCAATGCGCCCGTCGATGATGTGGACCGTATTGACGCCCGATTTGGCCGCGTCCAGCGCGGACGAGATCTTCGGCAGCATGCCGCCGGAGATGGTGCCGTCGGCGAACATCTCGTCGATCTCGCGCGCCGACAGGTCGGTGACCAGGTTGCCGTTCTTGTCCTGCACGCCCGCGATATTGGTCATCATGATCAGTTTTTCAGCCTTCAGGATTTCCGCGATCTTGCCGGCCACGACGTCGGCATTGATGTTGTAGGCCTGGCCATCCTGACCGAAACCGATCGGCGAGATGATCGGGATGAACGCGTCGTCCTGCAGCGCTTTCACGACCGCTGGATTGATCGCATCGATCTCGCCGACAAAGCCGATGTCCAGGTACTGGCCGGGATTCTGCTTGTCAGGCATCGCCATCTTGCGCGCGCGGATCAGGCCACCGTCCTTGCCCGTCAGGCCGACGGCCTGGCCGCCGTAGTGATTAATCAGCATCACGATATCCTGCTGCACTTCGCCGCCCAGCACCCACTCGACCACTTCCATGGTTTCCTCGTCGGTGATGCGCATGCCCTGCACGAAGGTGCCCTGCTTGCCGATTTTTTTCAGCGCATTGTCGATCTGCGGACCGCCGCCGTGCACCACCACCGGATTCATGCCCACCAGTTTCAGCAGGATCACATCGCGCGCGAAGCCGTGCTTCAGGCGCTCGTCGGTCATCGCATTGCCGCCGTATTTGATGACGATGGTTTTGCCATGAAAATTGCGGATGTACGGCAGAGCCTCGGCCAGGATTTGTGCCTTGATCTGCGGCGAAACCGCGGTCAGGTCGTCTGCTGGCATGTCCAGGCTCAAGTTGGTCAGTTGGGTCATGGCGGGTCCGGTAAAAATATTGTGGCGATTTTACAGCGAAGCGGCAGGCTCCGGCACGGCGGCCGGCGGCGCGCCTGTCGCGGCGCAGCGCGATTTTACGGCGTGCCTGCGCATTATAGGGCCAAAGATTGTATTTTCGACGCGCTTGCGCTAGGCTCGCCCCATGAGCACCTGCGAGCGCTGCGGCGCGACCTTTCACTGTGCGATGGCGGTCCCGGGGCCCGACGGCAAGGCCGACCCTGCACCCTGCTGGTGCACGACCTTGCCCCCGGCCGTGCCGGTGCCGGACGTGCAGGCTGCTGTCGGCTGCTGGTGTCCGACATGCCTGCGCGCCCATATTCTGGCCCATCCCGCGGCCGTGCCGGCGCCGCCTAGCCGGTCCTGACGGTGCTGAAGAAGCGCATCATTTCGCGGCTGGCATCCGGCCCTTTGCCATCGGTATAACTGCCCGTCGCGCTGCCGCCGGACCAGGCATGGCCGGCCCCGTGGATCACCCAGTGCTCGGCCAGCGGCGAACCGTCGTGCAGCCAGTGCTTGATGCGCGTGTAGGCATGGCCGTCCGGTACGCGGCCCGCCAGCCGCGATGGCCGCGAGGTGCCGCCCAGCGGGTGGCTGCGCAGGCCTTGCGCCAGCAGTTCCTCGCCGTTGACCGGATGGACGGTCGTGTCCTGGTCGCCGTGGAACACGATCATTGGCAGGCCGGCGCTGTTGGTGCGGCTGGCGCCCGCCGCGCCGCGCTGCATGGCCGACAGCGCCGACGGCAGGTCGCGCGCCGCTGCGTAGGGCAGGCCGGAATGCACGCCGACGGCGCGGAACAGCTCCGGATACAGCGTGCCAACGATGATTGCCATCGCGCCGCCGGCGGACATGCCGGCGATATACACCTGGTTGCGTGCGACGGGATAGTGCGCCAGCACCTGTTCCGTCATGCCGGCGACGATGGACGGCTCGCCCTGGCCGTGACGCTGGTCGAGCGCATTGAACCAGTTCCAGCAGCGCGAGTTGTTGGCATCCGGGGACTGCGCCGGATACAGCACGAAGCACTTGCGTTCCTCGGCCACGGCGTTCATCTGCGTGCCGGCGGCGAAGTCGTCCGGATCCTGCGCGCAGCCGTGCAGCATCACGACCAGGGGCAGCCGCTGCCCCCGCCATGTCGACGGAATATAGAGCTTATAGCGGCGCGTGCCTGCATCGTTGCTGTAGACGCCGTGCAGAAACCGGGCCCCCGGCTGCAGGGGAGGCGGCACGGGTGGCGGCGCGTCGAAGACGGCTTCGGGCAGCTCGAAGGCCGCAGGAAAGTCGAACGTGCCGTCAGGGAAGGCGTTGCGACCGAAGATGGCTTCCGCCGTCTTTCGGACCTGGGTAAACCATAGTTGACCGTGTTTCATGAGTACCTCGGAGGCTGGTGGATTCGTCAGTTGCGCCAGCCTTGCGGATTTCACACCGCAATGACTGCCGCCGCGCTACCTGCACGCTGGGTACACTCTTCCTCGAGTACAACCTTGGCGCACTTCGGGACTGCGTCTCCTCGGCGCTCCGTGTTCGATCAATCGCGTTCCACGGGCCTTGTTTCGGGCCAGTATAGCCAGAATCGCCACGGACCGGCGCCACACTGTATCGGCTAGAATACGGCTTACCATTCAACTCCACCTCACCATGAATTCTGTTCCGCCGCCGGAGAGTGCACCGCCTCTGGCATCGCCCGTGCCGTCCCCGTGCGTCAGTCTGTGCAAGATGAATCGCGATACGGGTTACTGCGAGGGCTGCCTGCGCACGATTGACGAAATCGTCGCATGGGCCAATGCCAGCGACGACTACAAGCGCGCCGTGTGGGCCCAATTGCGGCGCCGCGAGCAGACGATCGATTTCGATTAAGCTACCGCCCATGTCCTTCTATCGACCCGAACGCACCATCTCGGGGCCAAGCTACGGCCGTGGTTTCAAGACCATCGCTGCCATCCTGACGATCGCGCTGGCTGCCTACGCCGTCAGCGTGGCCGTGCGCTATCCGCTGCCGGCGTTCAGCTTTGGCGTGCAGGCCCTGTTGCTGGGAGCCGGTGCGATGCTGGCCGTCAGCCTGTACTGGTTCCTGCATGCCACGACGACCATCGACGCCGACGGCATCCGCCAGACGGGCGTGATCGATAAAAGGGTGCGCTGGGATGAAGTGCGCGGCGCGAAGATGATCGGCATCCCGTACCTGTCGTGGCTTTTCCCGCCGCGGATGATCGTGCGCACCGGGACGGCGTTTGCCACGTTCAATGGCGGCACACAGGACGTGCTGGTGGAATTCGCCAGGATATCCCTGGCTTTCCAGTTAAAGCGATGAACACATTACCCGACTCCATCCGCGTCTTCGAACGCGGCTGGCTCTCCGCCAACAACATCCTGCTGGCTGGCCCCGACGACACGGCGCTGGTCGACAGCGGCTACGTCACGCACGCGCCGCAGACCGTGGAACTGGTGCGCCACGCGCTGCAGGGCCGGCCGCTGCAGCGCCTGTATACGACGCACCTGCATTCGGACCACTGCGGCGGCAACGCGGCGCTGCAGGCGCATTACGGCTGCGCCACCTATGTGCCGGCGGAGGAAGAGGACAAGGTGCGCCGCTGGGACGAGGACGCGCTGACGTTCAAGGCTACCGGCCAGCAATGTCCCCGGTTCGCCATTGCCGGCACAGTAGCGCCGGGCGACATCCTGACGCTGGGCGGCAACGAGTGGCACGTGCTTGGCGCCCCCGGCCACCACGCCCATTCGCTGATCTGGTACTGCCCGCAATATAAAGTGCTGATTTCCGCGGACGCGCTGTGGCACAACGGCTTCGGCGTCATCTTCCCGGAACTGGAAGGCGACGCCGGCTTCGCCGAGGCGGCGGCCACGCTGGACGTCATCGCCGGACTGGACGTGGACATCGTCATCCCGGGCCACGGCGCCGTCTTCGACGACGTCGGCGCGGCGCTGCAGCGGGCCCGCCGCCGGCTCGATTTCCTGTCGTCGAAGCCATCCAACAATGCGGAATACGGCGTCAAGGTGCTGCTCAAATTCCTGCTGCTGGACCGCCAGAAGATCGCCGTGGCGGACGTGGCGCCGCTGCTGGCATCGATCCCGGTCGTCGTCGAATCGAACCGGCGCTACCTGCATAAAAGCAAAGAAGAGCTGGCCGCGTGGACCATCAAGCAACTGGTGCGGGGACTGGCCGCGAAGGTCGAGGGCGACTACCTCGTCAACGCCTGACAGCCGAGCTCCTGACAACAAAGGGGTCAGGCACGCAAACTGTCACGGCCTCGGCGCTAGCCATCAAAGGCTGAGCTCATGACAGTTCTGGTGCCTGGCCCCGATGTTGTCACCGAGGGCGACTACCTCGTCAACGCCTGACAGCCGAGCTCGTGACAACAAAGGGGTCAGGCACAAGAACTGTCACGGCCTCGGCGCCAGCCACTTAAAGGCTGAGCTTGTGACAGTTTTTGTGCCTGACCCCGATGTTGTCACCTTGGTGGGACACGGTGCGGCTGTGGATAGAGCGTTCCATCTAGAATTCGCACGACCGTACTTTTTCGGGTCTATAATCGGCTGCATCCTCCCTTAACCTTTACTTACTTTGCGCGAGTCGACCATGGCCCTGCCTCCAGTGCTGCAAAACCTGTCCCTTCCCGTTATCGCTTCGCCGATGTTCATCGCCAGCGGCCCGGCCCTGGTGGCGGCGCAGTGCAAGGCCGGCATTGTCGGCTCCTTTCCGGCGCTGAACGCGCGGCCGGCCGAGCTGCTCGATACGTGGCTGACGGACCTGCAGGCCGAGCTGGCCGATTTCCAGCGCGCCAATCCGGACAACAAGGTCGGCCCCATCGCCGTCAACCAGATCGTGCACCAGTCGAACGACCGCCTGGCGCATGACGTCGAAGTCTGCGTCAAGCACCAGGTGCCGATCATCATTTCGTCGCTGCGCGCGCCGCCAAAGGAGATGCTGGACGCGATCCACAGCTACGACGGCATCGTGCTGCACGACGTGGTGTCGATCCGCCACGCGCAGAAGGCGCTGGAAGCCGGGGTCGATGGCCTGATTCTCGTCGCCACGGGCGCCGGCGGCCATGCTGGCACGTTGTCGCCGTTCGCGCTGGTGGGCGAAGTGCGCAAGTTCTTCGACGGCCCGATCGCGCTGTCCGGCTCCATTGCCACCGGCGACGCGATCCTGGCCGCGCAGGCGATGGGCGCCGACTTTGCCTACATCGGCTCGCGCTGGCTGGCCACGCAGGAATCGAACGTGAGTCAGGATTACCGGGATGCGATCGTCGAATCGGCAGCGGCGGACATCGTCTACACCAACCTGTTTACGGGCGTGCACGGCAACTACCTGAAGAAATCGATCGTCGCCGCCGGCCTCGATCCGGAAGCGCTGCCCGAATCGGACAAGAGCAAGATGAGCTTCGGCTCCGGCAGCGCCAAGGCGTGGCGCGATATCTGGGGTGCGGGGCAGGGGGTGGGCCTGATGGACGACATCCCGACCGTGGCCGAGATGGTGGAGCGCTTGAAGGCGGAGTACGCCGCCGCGCGCGCGCGGCTGGCGCTGTAAGCAAAAACTGGAAAACCGGAGCCAGGCACCGGTTTTGAAAATAACCGGTGCCTGGCTCCGGTTATTTCTATCTCGCTTATCTGGCCGGCGCCGGAGCCAGCGTCTCATGCTGCGATGCCTGGCGCGACGGGGCCTTGTGCACCATCGTATAGGCGTAGTCGACGCCCATGCCGTATGCGCCCGAGTGTTCCCTGACGATGTCCATGACGGCATCGTAGCTGTCGCGGTGCGCCCAGTCGCGCTGCCATTCCAGCATCACCTGCTGCCAGGTCACCGGCACGACGCCGGCCTGGATCATGCGCTGCATGGCATAGTCATGCGCTTCCTTCGACGTGCCGCCCGACGCGTCGGCCACCATGTAGATTTCGTAGTCGCCTTCGAGCATCGCGCACAGGGCGAAGCTGTTGTTGCACACTTCCGTCCACAGGCCGGCAACGACCACTTTCTTCCTGCCGTTCTGCGCCAGGGCGTCGCGCACCTTCTGGTCGTCCCACGAGTTCATCGACGTGCGTTCCAGGATCGGCTGGCCCGGGAATACGTCCAGCAGTTCCGGGTACGTATTGCCCGAGAAGCTCTGCGTTTCCACAGTCGTGATGATGGTCGGGATGTTGAACACTTTCGCCGCCTTGGCCAGCGCGACGGTGTTGTTCTTCAGGACTTGCCGGTCGATCGACTGCACGCCGAATGCCATCTGCGGCTGGTGATCGATGAAGATGATCTGGCTGTTGTGCGGGGTCAGGACTTCCAGTTTTGCATTGCTCATTTTTTGTACCTCGTCGGTTGTAGGGTATGCAAAAATGGTAAGTCTTTCGCGCGCCCGCGCCCATCGGGCTTAGGAAGGGGCAGGCGTCTCCCCCAAAGTGGGGTTACGCGACCCGGGTTACGCGACTTCGGCGCCAGCAGGCGGAGCATTGCCGCCTTGTCCTGTTCGCGTATTGCCGCGACAAACGCGCTGGCCAGCGCCGCGGCGCGGCCGCCACCACCCGAGCCACACCATGATGATCCCCACCGTGATCGACAGACGGGCCGCGCCGAACGGGCCTACGACATTGATTCGCGGCTGCTGCGCGAGCGCATCGTCTTCCTCGTCGGCCCCATCGGCAACGACACGGCCAACCTGGTCGTCGCCCAACTGCTGTTCCTGGAGGCGGACAACCCGGACAAGGACATCTCACTGTCCATCAACTGCCCGGGCGGGTCCGTCTACGCAAGTATGGCGATTATGGACACGCTGCGCTTCATCCGCCCGGCGGTGGCTGCACGGGCTTCGCGGCCAGCGTGGGCGCGTTCCTGCTGGCGGCCAGGAGAAGGGCAGCGCTGCGCACTGCCGAACGCCCGCATCATGATCCACCAGCCCAGCGGCGGATCGCAAGAGACGGCGGCGGACGTGGAAATCCATACGAAGGAAGTGCTGTATCTGCGCGAGCAGCTCAACCGCATCATGGCGGAGAACACGGGCCAGGATAGCGCTTGCATTGCCCGCGGCAGGGAGCGAGACAACTTCATGTCGGCTTCATGTCGGCCCGCAGCGCCGTCGATTATGGCCTGGCCGATGCAGCGCTGGAGTGTCCCCAGGGCCGAACGGTCAGCCCGTCGACAGATCCTCGCCGCGCAGGGCCCACAGGCCCGGCAGGTTGCGCCAGTAGCCGTAAGCGTCCATGCCGAAGCCGACGACAAAGCGGTTGGGGATCGTCAGCCCGACGATATCGGGATGGATCGGTTTGATCTTGCCGATGGCCTTGTCGGCAAAGACGGCGATGACGACTTCGCGCGCGCCCATGTCCAGCAGGCGCTGCTTGACGTGCGCCAGCGTTTCGCCCTCGTCGAGGATATCGTCGACGACGATGACGGTGCGGCCCTCGACGTTCGAACGGGGCACGACCTTCCACACCACTTCACCGCCGCGGTCCTCGTCGCCGTAGCGGCTGACGTGGATGTAGTCGAATTCAAGGGGAAAGGTCAGCTGCGGCAGCAGGTGGCCCGTGAACACGACGGCGCCGCCCATCACGCCCAGCACAAGGGGGAATTCGTCGTCGTGGCCGAAGCGTTCGTTCAGCGTGCGCGCCACATTGCTGACGGCGTGCTGCACGGCGGCTGCGTCAAAGATCTCTTCCGCGTTGTCGAGCAGGGCGCGGGCGCGTTGATGGTGAAATTCATACATATGCGTTGACGGCGGGGTGAGTAATGGCCCGATTATCCGTCATATTGGGCGCGACGGTCGCACGTGGCAGTGCTCAGGTCGCCCCGGCAATCTCGCGCTGCAGTTTCTTCGTCAGTCTGGCGAATACCAGCTCATACGCCCGGATCAGCAATTGCGCCGCCTCGGCATCGGAAACGGCCTTCGGGTCGGCAGTCTGCACCCATTTTGCCCGCGCCAGATACGGCGCGGGGACGATGCCCGGGCGGTCGGTCAGGGCCAGAAACGCATCGTCGTCGACCTTGAAGCTGATCCTGCTGGCGCCCGGTGTCGCGCCCGTCAGCGCAAACATTTTCGTGCCGACGGAAAACACCAGGGCTTCGCCCCATTTGATGTCTTCCGTTGCGCCGGGAAAGCCGCGGCACAGTGTTTTTGCTTTGTTGAGGTTCATGACAAACGGTCGGTGAGCAGGGAATGGCCTGTGCTGCCAGCGTAGTCGGTTCTGCCAGACTCGTCCAGAGGGGAGTAACTTACAGTACGGAAGTGATGTTGCTATTTCAATATCTTTATAATTGCGATAGCATGGCACAGTCTTATAAAACAGCCCGTCACCAGCTTGTCTCAAATAGGTGACTCAACCTACGTTCAGTGAATATATGAAAAACCAGATCTACATGAAAGCGGTGGCGGTAAGTCTTTGCCTGCTCTCTGCGGCAGCGCACGCGCAATCGAAGTTTTCCCTGACCAACCTCAGCTCCCTGTCTCCGCAGGGGGACGCCGTCTGGAACAGCATTAACAATGCGGGCGATATCGTCGGTACAGACGGATATAATGTCAATGTCTACAGTAACGGTGCGCTGAAGCAATATGAGGTGGGATATTATAGCTGGGACGCCAGTGCCTTCATCGGCAACGACGGCACCGTTGCCTACACGGTATGGGGCAATTATCAGAATCTTGAAATGGACCGGTCATATGTCCTGAAGAACGGGGTAATACAGGAAATAAAACCGCTGTATCCGGATATTTATCGCGGCGGTACTTATGCCAGGGCCATGAACGACAGCGGTGTGGTGGTGGGCAGCGGTTCGCACTACAATTCCGAATGCTCCAGTAGCGACTGGGGCTGCGAATACCGCTCGCCGTGGAGCCGGGCAATCATTTATCAGAACGGGCAGACGACGGACCTCGGCACGCTGGGTGGCAACACCGCTTCGGCACATGGCATTAACAACCAGGGGGTGATCGTCGGCGTGTCGACGACCAGCCCCGATGCCGATAAGAACACTGTTTTTGTCTACACCGATGGCGCGATGCGTTCGCTGGACATCACCGCCAATGGTGCAGTCTTCATCAACGATGCCGCCCAGATCGCCGGCAAAGAGTGGGGCCCGAACGGCAATGAAGCATGGCTCTACGATCACGGCAAGGTCACGGCGCTGGGGCTGACCGACCGTTCCAACGTCGTGCTGGACATGAACAACGCCGGCCAGGTGGTCGGCAGCGGCGACAATCTCCGCTTCTGGCTGTACGCGGGCGGTGAAACCATCGACCTGAACACGCTGCTGCACGAGGACGGCTGGTGGATCGATAGCGTCCTCGACCTGAACGACCGGGGCCAGATCCTTGCCACCGCCCGGCGCAACGGCGGCGCGTTGCAGTACGTGCTGCTGACGCCCGACCAGGCCCCCATCTTGCTGCCACCGGGTGTACCCCCTGGTGTGCCGCTGCCGGTGCCGGAGCCCGGCACCTACGCCATGCTGATCGGCGGCCTGGGCGTGCTGGCGGCCTGGCGCCGTCGCCGTACGGCCTGACCCGCTGTTGCGCCTTTCATGATGCCTGTGTTAGTGCCCTAACAAAGTCTGGCGCCACCCTGATTTAGCCTGTCAGTCAACTGGTTGAATCTTGGGAGTCATTATGGCAAGGATGAGTGGACACAACTGGAACCTGCATGAAAGGCTGCTGGCGAATCGGGACCCGCTGCGTCCGGCCGCCCGGATTTCGCTGGGTACCAAGCTGCTGGTGGCGGCGGGCGCGTTGACGGCGGCCTATCTGGTCGTACGCAGCAAGACGAAACAGGCCGAGGCGGAGCACCCGCCGGCCGGCCAGTTCGTCGACGTCGATGGCGTCCGGCTGCACTATCTGGAGCGGGGCGCCGGCCCTGTCGTCGTTCTGCTGCACGGCAATGGCGCCACGTCGCAGGACTTCGAGCTGTCCGGCCTGATCGACATGCTGGCGAAGGACCACCGCGTGATCGCGTTCGACCGGCCCGGCTTCGGCTACAGCGAGCGTCCCCGCAGCACCGTCTGGACACCGGCCGAGCAAGCCACCTTGCTGTGCAATGCGTTGATCCAGCTCGGCGTGGATCAGGCCCGGGTGCTGGGCCACTCCTGGGGCACGCTGGTGGCGCTGTCCATGGCCATGGAAAATCCGACGCTGGTGCGCGGCCTGGTGCTGCTGGCCGGCTATTACTACCCCAGCCCGCGCCTGGACGTGGCGCTGGCGGCGGCGCCGGCCATTCCCGTGCTGGGCGACGTGATGCGCTACACCGTGTCGCCGCTGCTGGGCCGCCTGGCATGGAACCGGCTGGTGCGGCGCATCTTCAGTCCCAGGGCGCCGGCCAGCAGTTTCTCGCGCTGGCCGAAGTGGCTGTCGCTGCGGCCTTCGCAACTGCGCGCGGCCGGCGCCGAGTCGGCGCTGATGATTCCCGCAGCGGCGGCGCTGCGGCACCGCTACGGCGAAATCACCATGCCCGTCACGATCTTCACGGGGGGCGGCGACAAGATGGTGGCACCCGCGCCGAACGCCGAGCGTCTGCACCGCGAACTGCTGCAAAGCCAGCTGCATACGGTGCAGGATGCGGGCCACATGCTGCATTACGTGGCGCAGGACGAAATCGTGCGTGCCGTGCGCGACATGGTCGAGGGCCGGCCCGGCATGGACTTCCAGCAGACGACGCACCACGGCGATCCCACGCCGCGCATCCTGCACTGAGTGGCAGCGGCGGTGGAAACACGGCAAGTTGTATCATTAGGCCTTGACCAAGGCTACAGCCGCACAATGCGCACAATGTCCACACCGCCCACACCGCCCCTGTCTACCCAAGCCGACATTCCTGCCCGCCTGGAAGCGCTGCGCCAGGCCATGCGCCGCCATGGCGTCGACGCGTGCATCGTGCCGTCGTCCGATCCGCACCTGTCCGAATACCTGCCCCCGCGCTGGCAGGGGCGCCAGTGGCTGTCCGGCTTCACTGGCTCCGTCGGCACGTTCATCGCCACGCAGGACTTCGCCGGCGTGTGGACCGATGGCCGCTACTGGACGCAGGCCGAGGACGAGCTGGCCGGCACCGGCATCGCCCTGATGAAGATCTCGTCCGGCGCCAGCACGCAGTACATCGACTGGCTGGCGGAGACGTTGCGGCCGGGCCAGGTGATCGCCGTCGACGGCGCCGTGCTGGGGCTGGCGATCGCCCGCCAGTTGCGCCAGGCGCTCGACGCGCGCGGCATTGCGCTGCGCACGGACCTCGATGTGCTGGACGACGTCTGGACCGACCGGCCCGGCCTGCCCGACGCGCCCGTGTCCGAGCACCTGCCGCCGTATGCAACCACGTCGCGTGCCGCCAAACTGGCCGCGTTGCGCGTGGCGATGGCCCAGCACGGCGCCGAACGCCATCTGATCTCGACGCTGGACGATATCGCCTACCTGTTCAACCTGCGCGGCGCGGACGTGTCGTACAACCCGATCTTCGTCGCGCACGCACTGGTTGGACCGGAGCGCGCCACGCTGTTTGTCGCCGAGGGCAAGGTGCCGGCCGACGTACGTGCCGCGCTGCAAGCCGACGGCGTCGACGTGGCGCCGTACACGGACGTGGCCAACGCGCTGGCGGAGCTGGCGCCGGGGACGACATTGCTGCTGGACCCGCGCCGCGTCACGCACGGCACCCGCCAGGCCGTGCCGACGCAGCTGACCGTGCTGGAAGCGATCAACCCGACCACGTTTGCCAAGTCGCGCAAGACCGATGACGAGGCGGCCCACGTGCGTGCCACGATGGAGCAGGACGGGGCGGCCCTGTGTGAATTCTTCGCCTGGCTGGAAGACGCGCTGGCACGCCGGCACGAACAACCGCTGACGGAGGTGGACATCGACCGCCACATCACGGCGGCGCGGGCGCGGCGCCCCGGTTTTGTCAGCCCCAGCTTCGGCACCATCGCCGGCTTCGGCGCCAACGGCGCCATCATGCACTACCGCGCCACGCCTGCCGGCTGCGCACGCATCCAGGGCGATGGCCTGCTGCTGATCGATTCGGGCGGGCAGTACGAGGGCGGCACGACCGACATCACCCGTGTCGTACCGGTCGGTGCGATCACGGTGGAGCACCGGCGCGACTTCACGCTGGTGCTGAAGGGGATGATGGCCTTGTCGGCCACGCGCTTCCCGCGCGGCACTCGCTCGCCGCTGCTGGACGCCATTGCGCGCGCGCCGATCTGGTCGGCCGGCATCGACTTCGGCCACGGCACGGGACACGGCGTCGGCTACTTCCTGAACGTGCACGAGGGACCGCAGTCGATCTCCCCGTCGACGATGCCGGACCCGCACACGGCCATGGAACCGGGCATGATCACGTCGATCGAGCCCGGCATCTACCGGCCCGGCAAGTGGGGCATCCGCATCGAGAACCTCGTGCTCAACCGGCTTGCCGGCACGACGGAGTTCGGCCAATTCCTCGCCTTTGAAACACTGACCCTGTGCCCTATCGATACGCGCTGTATCGACCGCACTTTGCTGCGCGCCGACGAAGTCGCGTGGCTGAACGATTACCATGCCACCGTGCTGCAGCGCCTGCGTCCGCACGTGCAGGGCGCCGCGCTGGCATGGCTGGAAGAAAGGACAACACCATTATGAGCAACCGCTCCACCCGTGCTTCGAACGCCATCGACCGGCTCAAGGAGCGCAGCGGCAATCCCGGCTGGTCGATGTCGCGTACCGGCAGCGGCCATTTCTTCCTGACCGAGGGGCCGGGCCAGCCGCCGCTGTGCCCACCGATGGAGCTGGACGAATTCGTCGCGTTCGTCAATGCGCAGGGACCGCAGACACCACGGCGCATCAGCAAGCTCGATGTCGCGTTTGAAAAACAGCTGACGAAAAAACCGCCGAAGGCGTAATCATGCCGACCTCCGAGTTCTTCGGCGCGTACTGGTCCGGCAGCGAGCTGGCGACGAATGGCGTCATCCTGCTCAACCTGATCGGCGCGCTGCTGCTCGGCATGCTGGTCGGGTACGAGCGGGCGTATCACGGACGTGCGGCGGGCATGCGCACCTATGGCCTCGTGTGCATGGCATCGGCCGCACTGACGGTCGTCGGCGGCTACCCGGACTTCTGGTTCGGCGGCCATACCGCCAACGCCGTGATGGGCACTGATCCGACCCGCGTCATCCAGGGCATCGTCACCGGCATCGGTTTTCTCGGCGCCGGCGTCATCATGCGCGAAGGCTTCAATATCAGTGGCCTGACGACGGCCGCGTCGATCTGGGCGTCTTCCGTCATCGGCATCCTGGTCGGCGTCGGCTTCTACCTGGCCGCGATGGGACTGGCCTTGCTGTGCGCGATGGTGATGATTTACCTGTCCAAGATCGAGCTGCTGCTGCCGTCGCGCCATGCCATCGCCATCACCATGCGTTTCAAGGCGGGTTTTACGCCGCAGGAGGAACAGTTGCGCAAGCTGGCCCGCGACCGCGGTTACGAGGTGGCGGGCGGCTCGCTCATGATCAGCCAGGAAGAGGGCAAGATGGAATGGCGCTTCGTCGCCCTGGCTTTGGGCAAGCGCGCCGGCGCGCCGCTGCCGCAGCTGGCGGCCGAGATGGCGCGCTTCGAGGGGATCGACGCGTTTCATCTGACCCATGCACGCAACTGAGGCACGCAACTGAAACGGAAAGAAAAGATGCTCGTCACCGCACAAGACGTACTGGATTTCTGGTTCCTGCCGATCGGCGCGAAGGGCCATAACACGCAGCGTGCCGAATGGTTCCGCAAGGACGACGCCTTCGACCGCGAGATATTCCGACTGTTCGGCGAAGCCGTCGACACTGCGCTGGCGGGCGGCCTGCGCCAGTGGGATGACGAGGGCACGCAGGGCGCGCTGGCCCGCATCCTCGTGCTGGACCAGTTCACCCGCAACGTCTACCGCGGCACACCGAAAGCGTTTGCGGGCGACGCACTGGCGCTGGAGGCGGCTCTGGCACTGGACGACGCGGGCGCTCATCAGACGCTCCCGCCGGTGCAGCGCGCCTTTGCCTATATGCCGTTCGAGCATGCGGAAAACCTGGCGATGCAGGAGCGCTCGGTGCTCCTGTTCGACAAGCTGAACGCCTCCGCCGCAGGTTTCGAGAGCATGCTCGATTACGCGCGGCGCCACTATGACGTGATCCGTAAATTCCGCCGCTTCCCGCACCGCAATGCGATTCTGGGACGCCAGTCGACGCCGGAGGAAATCGCGTACCTGGCGCAGCCGGGGTCGGGCTTCTGATGCGGTCCCTGTCCATCATCGGCGCCGGTCACGTGGGGCGCGTGCTGGGACGGTTGTTCCACCGGCAGGGCGCGTTTGCCGTGCGGGACGTGCTGGCCCGCTCGCCCGCGTCGGCGCAACGCGGCGTCGACTTCATCGGGGCCGGGCGCGCGATGCCTGGCTATGCCGGGCTGCGCGCGGCCGACTGCTACATGCTGGCCGTGACGGACGACCAGATCGGCAGCGCATGTGTGGCGCTGGCGCAGCACGTCTGCCTGCAAGGCGCCATCGTGTTTCACTGCAGCGGCGCGCTGGCGTCGGACCGGCTGGAACCGGCCCGCGCGGCGGGCGCACGCGTCGCCAGCGTGCATCCGATTCGCAGCTTCGCCGATCCCGATGCCGTCGCCGGGGCATTTGCCGGCACGTTCTGCGGCATCGAGGGCGATGCGGCGGCTCTGCCCGTGCTGACGGAGGCGCTGGAGCGCATCGGCGCGCGGCCCGTGCCGATCGATGCGTCGGCGAAAACCGTCTATCACGCGGCGGCGGTCTTCGCCAGCAACTACCTGGTGACGGTGCTGGACGCCGCACTGCGCGCCTACCAGGCGGCCGGGATACCCGAGGACGTTGCACGCGAGCTGGCGCGGCCGCTGGCCCAGGAAACGTTATCGAATGTGTTCCGGCTGGGCGCACCGGCCGCGCTGAGCGGCCCGATCGCGCGGGGCGACTATGCAACTGTCGCGCGCCAGCAGGCCGCCGTGGCGGCATGGGATCTCGCCACCGGCGGCTTGTATGAGGCGCTCATCGCGCCGACGGCCGAGGTGGCTGCGCGCAAACAGTCATTCAGCAGCGCTATCTTATAGTCTACTCGCGGCTGCAAGACCGGCAGGCAATCTTGTCAGGACACCCTGTGTTTACTGCTCAATTCCGCCACGGTTCGTTGCTCGACAGCAAAAATATCCCCGTTGTGATCGACAAATTTGGCTGGAAGCAATAAGCTAGGCTACTCTTACTCCAACACAACACATTTTTCATCATCGGCGCGATGCCCTATCTGCGCCGGACAGGGGATCGTAATGCTATTTTTGAAATCCACTACCGTGACCAAGGCGCCCGGTATTTATGAAGTCGACATCGCCGCCAAACCGCCTGGCAAGACCTACGGCGTCTACATGGCAACGGACCCGGACAATCCGCCTGCCGCCGTGCTGGATGCGCTGGCCGCTGCCGGTTTCCAGCAGACCCACAGCTCGGGCTACACCCACAAGGACCGCGGCAAGGTGCTGGACCTGCACTTCCAGAAGGACGGCACCGACCTGTTCAAGGGCTGGAAAGCCGAAGAGTGCGAAGCCAATATGGCCGTCATCAACAAGGTGTTTGGCGACGTCGGCATCACCGTGACGCCACGCGTCATGTCGCTGGCCGAAGCCTACGCATAACAGCGCGAACTTCAGCTCGCCACTCTTCGGGGACAGGCCCCAGCCTTCGGTTCGCCGAAGGCTGGCCTGTCCCCGAATTTTTTACGCCAGCACGTCGATGTGATACAGCGCCCAGGGGCAGCCGCTGAACCGCTCCGGCAGCGCCTTGGCCGCCATCTCGGGCAGGCGGTCGGCATCGTACAGGGCCCACAGCGGCCCCAGGCCGCCCAGCGCCATCGGCTGGCCGTCCAGGTGCGTGGCGACGATATAGCGGCGGGCGTGGGCCTGCGCGACCGTGATCGCGGCCGCATAGCCGTCCACCGCCCGCAATGCCATCCGCGTGCTGCCGGTCAGCGTGGCACCAGCCGCTTTCAGCACGTCCGTCAGCAGCGGCCCGACGAGGGTGTGGACCTTGCCGTCGTACTCCAGCGTGGGGCGGATCGTCACGGCGGGCAGCTTCGTCAGCGCCGCGAAATCGAACGTCCACGCCTTGTCGAAGGTCAGCTTCTGCTTGTGCATCATCTGGTCCGTCACCGGATCGAACGGCGCCCGGTTGGCGCGGGCAATCGCGCCCGTGACGGTCAGCAGGGCGGGGCCCCTGGAGGTCGTGGCGGCAAAGGCGGGAACGGCAGCGGGCAGCGCGCCGGTGGCCGCCAGCGCGGCCAGGAAATCGCGTTTCTTCATTGATGCATCCCCCGTTGGTTGTGGTCCGGTATCATAATCCGATGGACCTGTTCTCCGCCCCCGACACCCTGCAGCCGATCCCCATCGACGATGGTGAGCTGTCGTTCCTGTCGCAACTGGCGCTGCCGGCGCCCAATGACGTCATCCTGCAGCGCCTGCTGGAGGAGATCGACTGGAAAGAGGAAACGATTTTTGTCTGGGGCAAGGAGCAGAAGCAGCCGCGCCTGTCCGCCTGGTATGGCGAAGCCGCGTACACGTATTCGCGCCGGCTGTTCACGCCGTTACCGTTCACGCCGCTGTTGGCCGAACTCAAGACAATTGTCGAAGGCGTCACCGGCCATCGCTTCAACAGCGTGCTGCTGAACTGCTACCGCAACGAGCGCGACAGCGTAGGGTTTCACAGCGACGACGAGCCGGAGCTGGGGCCAACGCCCGCCATCGCCTCGCTGACGTTCGGTACGACCCGCACCTTCATCCTGAAACACAAGACGCTGCCGAAAACCGTCAAGATCGACCTGACGGATGGCAGCCTGCTGCTGATGGCGGGCATGCTGCAACGGCACTGGAAGCACGGCATCAACAAGGAAACGAAGGAACGCGGCGTGCGCGTCAACCTGACATTCCGGCTGATCGCCTGACCGTTTTGCGCCGGCGGCCAAGCCCATCCGTGCGCCAGCTCACACAACAAAAAGTCAAGCCGAACCGTGGCATCTGGGGCGATAAACCGTCATTTCAATAGCGATTACAACTACTAACAATTATTACGCAAATGGACCTTTTATAAATCAAAGTCGATGCTATCTTGGCTTCGTCGCAGTTCTTTTACGAATGAACAGCGGCATGTGGCAGTTCAACCATTTGCTGAGAGATCAACATGAAAAAGACCATTTTTGCCGTAGTTGCCGCCGTTAGCGCCCTGGGCGCCGTTTCCGCACAAGCCGCCGATGGCGTGCCTTATGCCGGTGTTGGCGTTGTCGCCAGCGAGCACCGTTTCGATATCGACCAGCCGGGCAGCGGCATCGCCGTCGGTGACAAGAAGAGCACGGAGTGGGGTGGCAAGGTCTTCGCCGGCTACCAGTTCACGCCGATGTGGGCCATCGAAGGCGGCTACACCAATTTTGGTAAAGGCGACGTCGACTACCGTCTGAGCGGTGTCAACGGCACCCTCGAATCGAAATCCGAGTCGTTCTACCTGGCCGGTAAAGCCACTTATCCAGTCGCTGAAAAGGTCAATGTGTTCGGCAAGCTGGGTGTCGCGCACAACCGCAATGACGTGACCGGCTCCATGCTGGGCCTGAGCAGCAAGGACGAGTACAGCAAAAACAGCGTCTACGCGGCGCTGGGCACCGAGTACGCGATCAACGAGAAAGTCTCGCTGTCGCTGGAATACGAACACTACGGCAAGAGCGGCAACGACCTGGGCCGTCGCAAGGGCGGCGTCTCGCTGGGCGCCCGCTACAGCTTCTGATGGCGTACGCCAGACCTGCTGCGCAGCCGGTTTGACAGCAAAAAGGACCCTCGCGGGTAATGCCGTTCAGTTAAGGTAGCTTCTTGACCTTCCGGACGGCGTAACGCTTCGGCGTTGCCTTGACGGCCCGGTCGCATTTGCGGCCGGGCCGTTCGTCGTTCAGGAGGCTAACCAACCTTTCTCGTAGGTGCTTCATTGATGCAGGCAGTTTTCCGTACGACCTGGTGACCCCTGCCCAGTGCAGTTCAAACTGGATTAGGTGAAAAGCGCGGATGAAGCTTACCTCGGTCGGTTCACACTTGACGGCCAGTGCGGCTTTGGCGATTTCGAGCCGGATTAGGTTGTAAGCAATAAGAGTGCCCCAGATTTCCTGATATACCCCGTCCACGGTTTTCGAGCGCAGCGTCAGCGCTGTGCCGAGCATGGTCTGCTTGAGCTCCCGGTAACTCGTCTCAATTCCCCAGCGCTTGTCGTAGCAGAGGGCGATATCACTTGGCTTGTAGCGACGGCGGTCGCGTAGCGACGTCAGCAAGATGCGCTTGCGTGCTTGGGCGTCAACGACGGTGATTGCCCGCGCTTCCCAGAACTCGGGCAACTCTGGGCACTTGGCCCTGGCTTGGGGCGAGACGCGCATGCGCACCAGCATATCTTCGCTTTCGCCCTCGATTGCTTCCCACTTGGTATTCGATTTGGACGGGATGATGAAGTGCCGTTCAGCGCCGCTGCCTGTCAGGCCACATAAGATCTCGGCTGACAGAAAACCTCGATCGAAAACCGTCAGTGATTCATTCGGAATGGTGCCAAGCAGCTGCTTTGCATACAGCATTTCATTGGTCGAGTACGGCCCAAACACGGCGCTGTGTACCAAGTGCGTAGGGAGCGATGTCACGGTGACACCTCGCACCTGAGGATAGCTTGCGACCGTATCGCTCGCGTAGCTTTGCGCCCCGAAATGCTCGCGATTTTCCACCGTGTCGTGCGTACGCAAGGTTGTTCCGTCCATGGCGAACAACTGCAACCCCTTGAACAGATAGGCCTTCTTGTCCTGCGCAACCCAGTGCCTGGCCGAACGCTCGAATAGCCATTTCAAAGGTGCTTGTCCGACGCGTTGGCGGGCTTGTGCCGCAGCACTCTTGCTGACGAATGGCGTCTGTGAATCCGGTACCGCCAAACCAAGATCATCGAGCACTTCGCTGATGGATTTGTGCCTATACAAAGCCAGCGCGACCATCAGCCACACGACCTGCTCAGCGGGTAGACGCCGATGTCGGATACTGGCCGCCTCCGTGCTCAACACCGCCTGCTCGACCCATTCATACGGCAAATGCTCTCCCAGCCTCGCCCAATCAGGAGACTCGAGATGATTCGCTAGGAAATGCAGGGTGTCGTCGAACATGGCGACGAAGGTTAACAGTGATGCGGGGCGTTTACAACCGCAAAATAGAAATGCCGTTCAGTCTTAACTGAACGGCATTAACCCTCGCGGGTCCTTTTTTTATACCCGGCTGCGGGCTTACGTCGTCAGCGGCTTGTAACGGATCCGCTTCGGCTTGGCACCCTCTTCACCCAGGCGCTTCTTCTTGTCCGCTTCGTATTCCTGGTAGTTACCGTCGAAGAACGTGACCTGCGAGTTGCCTTCGAACGCCAGGATGTGCGTGGCGATCCGGTCGAGGAACCAGCGATCGTGGGAGATCACCATCACGGAGCCGGCGAATTCCAGCAG
The DNA here is from genome assembly GCF_004421005.1 of Pseudoduganella plicata. NCBI lineage: Bacteria > Pseudomonadati > Pseudomonadota > Betaproteobacteria > Burkholderiales > Oxalobacteraceae > Pseudoduganella > Pseudoduganella plicata. The sequence goes on along the minus strand of NZ_CP038026.1, from coordinate 3,554,455 downwards.
CGCGTCTTCCAGCGCGCGCAGCGTTTCGACGTCCAGGTCGTTCGACGGTTCATCGAGCAGCAGCACGTTGCCGCCCTTGAGCAGCGTTTTCGCCAGGTGCAGGCGGCCGCGTTCGCCGCCGGACAGGTTGCCGACGATCTTCTGCTGGTCGCCGCCCTTGAAGTTGAAGCGGCCGAGATAGGCGCGCGACGGCATTTCAAAGCGGCCGACGGACAGCATGTCCGCGCCGCCCGAGACGTCTTCGAACACCGTCTTGCTGTTGCCCAGCTCGTCGCGGCTCTGGTCGACCAGCGATACCTTGGCCGTCTTGCCGATGACGACTTCGCCGCTGTCGGGCTTGTCGATGCCGGCGATCATCTTGAACAGCGTCGACTTACCGGCACCGTTCGGGCCGATGATGCCGACAATGGCGCCTGGCGGCACCGTGAACGACAGGTTGTCGATCAGCAGGCGGTCGCCGAAGGCTTTCGACACGTTCTTGAATTCGATGACTTCGTTGCCCAGGCGTTCGGCGACAGGAATGAAGATCTCCTGCGTCTCGTTGCGTTTCTGGTATTCGTATTCGGACAGTTCGTTGAAGCGCGCCAGACGGGCTTTGGATTTCGCCTGACGGGCCTTCGGATTCTGGCGCGACCACTCCAGTTCCTTCTGCAACGCGCGCTGGCGGGCCGATTCCGTCGCCTCTTCCTGCTTCAGGCGGGCTTGCTTCTGGTCCAGCCACGAGCTGTAGTTGCCCTTCCATGGGATGCCGTGGCCGCGGTCCAGTTCCAGGATCCATTCGGCGGCGTTGTCGAGGAAGTAGCGATCGTGGGTGATGCCGACCACGGTGCCGGGGAAGCGCAGCAGGAACTGCTCCAGCCATTCGACGGATTCGGCGTCCAGGTGGTTGGTCGGCTCGTCGAGCAGCAGCATGTCCGGCTTGGACAGCAGCAGCTTGCACAGCGCTACGCGGCGCTTTTCACCGCCGGACAGCACGGCAATCTTCGCATCCCACGGCGGCAGGCGCAGCGCGTCGGCGGCCATTTCCAGTTGCAGGTTCAGGTTGCCGCCGTCGGAGGACGAGATGATCGCTTCCAGGCGCGCCTGTTCGGCCGCCAGCGCATCGAAATCGGCATCCTCTTCCGCATAGGCAGCGTAGACGGCGTCCAGTTTGGCTTGCGCTTCGAACGCTTCGCCCAGGCCCGATTCCACTTCCTGGCGCACGGTTTTTTCCGGGTCCAGCTGCGGTTCCTGCGGCAGGTAACCGATGTTCAGGCCCGGCATCGGGCGCGCTTCGCCCTGGATATCCGTATCGATGCCCGCCATAATTTTCAGCAACGTCGACTTACCGGAGCCGTTCAGGCCCAGCACGCCGATCTTCGCGCCCGGGAAGAAGGACAGCGAAATATCCTTGAGGATCTGGCGCTTGGGCGGGACGATTTTGCCCACGCGGTTCATGGTATAGACGTAATTTGCCATTTAGAAATAACTCGGATGGTTGTCAGTAAAGAAGGTCAACAAGGATACGCCAAACGCCGCCATCGGGCTAGACGCCATCGGGCCGGTCGGGACGATTTATGGGACAATCGCGGGCTTTTCATTATTGCTAATAGTTAAGAATGCGGACCAACCCGGCTTTTTATCGTCCCGATATCGACGGCCTGCGCGCAGTGGCCGTGCTTGCGGTCGTGCTGTTTCACGCGTTTCCCGGATTGGTACCCGGCGGTTTCGCCGGAGTCGATGTGTTCTTCGTCATCTCGGGCTATTTAATCACCGGCATTATTCTGCGCGGCCTGCAAACGGACAGTTTCAGCTTGGCCGAGTTCTATGGGCACCGTGCCCGCCGCATCCTGCCAGCGTTGCTGCTGGTGCTGTGCAGTTGCCTGGCATTTGGCTGGTACGAATTGCTGCCCGTCGAATATGCGCAGCTGAGCCGGCATGTGGCCGCCGGTGCCGGTTTTGTGCAGAACCTCGTGCTGTGGCGCGAGGCGGGCTATTTCGATACCGTTACCGAACTCAAGCCGCTGATGCACCTGTGGTCGCTGTCGATCGAGGAACAGTTTTATCTGCTGTATCCGCCGCTGTTATGGGCCGCGTGGCGCTGGCTGCGCCGTCCGGTGCGGGCGGTGGCCGCACTGGCACTGGCGTCGTTCGCGCTGGGCCTGGTGCTGACGTCGGCCGATCCCGTGCAGGCATTCTTCGGGCCCCACGCACGCATGTGGGAACTGCTGGCCGGCGGCCTGCTGGCCTTCCGCGGTCCTGCAGTCGCCAGCCAGCATGCACGCAGCGCCATGTCAATGGGCGGCCTGTTGCTGCTGGCGCTGGCGTACTGGGGACTGCGCGATGGCGCCTCCTACCCCGGCTGGCGTGCGCTGCTGCCCGTGGCAGGCGCCGCGTTGCTGCTGTACGCAGGGCCCCAGGGCATCGTCAACCGTGCGCTGGCCTGCCGGCCTCTCGTGCTGATCGGTGCCATCAGCTATCCCTTGTACCTGTGGCACTGGCCGCTGCTGGCGTTCGGCCGGATCGCCGACGCGTTGCCGGCGGCCGAGCGCAATGGCGCGGTGGTGCTCAGTTTCGTACTGGCGTGGCTGACGTGGCGCCTGGTGGAGCAGCCGATCCGCTATGGCGCCCGCCCGGGCCGCAAGGCCGCCGTGTTGTGTGCCATGCTGCTGTTGGTCGGGACGGTCGCCTGGACTGCGCCACCGCAGTCGGCGCAGCACGCTGCGCGCCTGGCCGCCTTCACCCGCGCCAACGCGAACAATGCGCAGCAGCCGCAATCGTGCCGGATGCTGACGGGACAGGATCATCCGGAAGACTGGTGCAATGGGGGGAACGCGGCAGGGCGCGAACCGGACACAGTACTGCTGGGCGACAGCTTTGCCAACGCCTACACGGCCATGCTGACGGCCGACGCCAGTACGCGGTTCGTCCAGTTCGGCCGCGGCCAATGTCCCGCGCTGCTTGACTATGGTCCCGCCTGGTGCCGTGAGATCGTACGGGCGCAGGCGGCTTACGTGGCGCAACATGCTGGCGTCCGGACGGTCATCCTGGCCGGTCATTGGCCCGCCTATGCGGGCGGCCAGCGCTGGAGCCGTTTCGATCATGAGGAAAGCACAGCGGCCTTCCATGCCGCGTTCCGGCGCACCGTCGAGCATTACCGTTCGCTGGGCCGCCATGTGGTCATCCTGCTGTCGCCGCCGACGGGCGCCAATCCCGCGACGTGCGTGCCCCGGCCCCTGCATCTGGTCGAGAAGAACATCTGCCGCCGCACCCTGGCGCAGGCACGGCAAAGCGATGGCGACTATCGCGTCACGCTGCTGCCATGGCTGGCCGCGCGCAACGTGGCCGTGTTCGATCCCTATCCCGTGCTGTGCGATGACCGGCAGTGCCGCCTGATGGACGGCGACCGCATGCTCTATGCCGACTGGCTGCACCTGAGCACCCATGGCGCGGGCTGGCTGGCGCTGCAGGGCCGGCCGGCGCTGCGCGCTGCGCTGGCCGTCAGGCCGTGACGGTGCGCCGGCCCGTCCACAACCCTTCGGCCACGTACAGCCCCAGCGCGCTCCAGATGACGATGAACCCGGCCAGCCGCGCCGGGGTAAAGGTCTCGTGGAACACGACGAGGCCGAGCAGCATCTGGATGGTGGGACCGATGTACTGCAGCATGCCCAGCACGGACAGCGGGATGCGGCGCGCGCCGGCGGCGAACAGCAGCAGCGGAATGGCGGTAATCGGACCGGCGGCGGCCAGCAGCCAGCGGGTCGCGTCGCTGGACGTCTCGATGAAGGCATTGGTGCCCGTCATCGTCAGCCAGCCGACATAGCCCGCCGCCAGCGGAAACAGCAACAGCGTCTCGAACGACAGCCCTTCCAGCGCCGCCAGCGCCGCCGTCTTGCGCAGCAGGCCGTAGGCGCCGAACGTCCCCGCCAGCAGCAGCGCGATCCACGGCAGCTGGCCGGCCTGCCATGTCAGCCACATCACGCCCAGTGCGGCGACGCCGATGGCGCCCCACTGGCCGGGCCGCAGGCGCTCCTTCAGCACCAGCAGGCCCAGCAGTACGTTAACGAGCGGGTTGATGAAGTAGCCCAGGCTGGCGTCGATCACGTGGCCGTTGTTGACGGCCCAGATATAGATGAACCAGTTGGCCGACAGCAGCAGCGCGGACAACGTGAACGTCGCCACCACCTTGGGCCGGCGCAGCACGTCGGGCAGCCATTTCCATTGCCGCCGCACCGTCAGCACCGCGCACAGGAAGACCAGCGACCAGACCATCCGGTGCGCCAGGATCTGCATGGGCGGCACATCATGCAGCGCCTTGAAGTACAGCGGGAACAGGCCCCAGATCAGGAAGGCCAGAGCGGCGTAGGCGATCCCGCGGTTCATGGCAGCGCCAGGTGCAGGATCGGATAGGGATTGCCGAACGGATCGCGTGGCGAACGGCCCACGGTGCGAAAGCCCAGGTGCGCGTAGAAGCCGGCGGCCTGGCGATTCTGTTCGTTAACGTCCACCTTGCGCGCACCCGCCGTGGCGACGGCAAACGCCACCAGCGTGCGCCCGGCCCCGGTACCGCGATAGTCCGGGTGGACGAACAGCATCTCGATGGTGCCGTCGGCAACGCCGAGGAAGGCGTATGGGCTGCCGCCTTCGTCGCGCAGGCAATGCAGCGGCGTAAAGTTGGCAAGCAGGTCCCGCACCAATGGTTTTAACCTGTCGATGGCGGCTTCGTCGAGAAAGTCGTGGGTGGCGCGCACCGACTTTTCCCACACCTCGAACAGGCGGGGCAGGTCGGCTGCGCTGGCTTGACTGATTGGCATCGTGTTCTTTCGTGAGTCGTGAAAAATACCACAATGCCGGGGTACCCGCACGGCAGCGCCTTGCGCTTGCTTTTCCGGCACGCTTAGCCTATTGTGCAATGCGCCAAAACTTACTTTGAGTGCATCTTGACAGACAAAAAAAGCAGTCTCACCGCGCTGACGCTGGCAGCGGTGGGGATCGTCTATGGCGACATCGGTACGAGCCCTCTCTACACCCTGAAAACCATTTTCGATCCCGAACATGGCCTGGCGCTGTCGGAAACTAATCTGCTCGGCATTATCTCGCTGATCTTCTGGGCCCTGACGCTGATCGTCTCGCTCAAATACGTGACGCTGGTGCTGCGCGCCGACAACCGCGGCGAGGGGGGCGTGATGGCGCTGATGGCGCTGGCCCTGAACTCCGTCAGCCGGCGCTCGGGCTGGTATGTCCCGCTGATGATCATTGGAGTGCTGGGCGCTACCATGTTCTATGGCGACAGCGTCGTCACGCCGGCCATTTCCGTGCTGGGCGCCATCGAGGGCCTGGAAGTGGCCGCGCCGGCGCTGGAGCAGTACGTGGTGCCGCTGACCATCGTCGTGCTGGTGTCGCTGTACGCCGTGCAGCGCCACGGCACCGCCGGTATCGGCCGCTGGTTCGGCCCCGTCATGGTGCTCTGGTTCGCCGCGCTGGCGGTGATGGGTGTCATCAATATCGTCGAGGAGCCGCATATCCTGCTGGCCCTGAATCCCGTCTATGCCTTCAATTTCCTGGTGGCGAACGGGTTTGTCGCGTTCGTGGCGCTGGGCGCCGTCGTGCTGGCCATCACGGGCGCCGAGGCGCTGTACGCCGACATGGGCCACTTCGGCAAGAAGCCGATCCGCATGGCGTGGTTCCTGATCGCGTTCCCCGCGCTGGCCCTGAATTACTTCGGCCAGGGCGCGCTGCTGATCCGCCATCCCGAGGCCGTGTCGAATCCATTCTTCCAGCAACTGGGCAGCTGGAGCGTGTATCCGCTCGTCGTGCTGTCGACGATGGCCGCCGTGATTGCGTCGCAGGCGACGATCTCCGGCACCTTCTCGATGACAAAGCAGGCCATCGCACTGGGCCTGCTGCCGCGCATGCGCGTGCTGCACACGTCGGAACACCAGATCGGCCAGATCTACATCCCCGCGATCAACTGGCTGCAGCTGGTGGTGGTGCTGGTCGCCGTCATCGGTTTCGGTTCGTCCGACAAGCTGGCGGGCGCCTACGGCATCGCCGTGACCGCGACAATGCTGGCCACGACGATTCTGACGTTCTTCGTGATCCGCTACCGCTGGCACCTGCCGCTGGCGCTGTGCTTCGGCGCCACGGGCTTCTTCATCATCATGGACATCACGCTGTTCTCGGCCAGTACCTTGAAACTGTTCCACGGCGGCTGGATGCCGCTGGCACTGGGCACCACGCTGTTTACCATCATGCTGACGTGGCGCACCGGTCGCGAGCTGGTGTTCCGCAACCTGGAGAAGCATGCGATCCCGCTGGAGGACTTCCTGTCGTCGCTGTTCGTGGCACCTCCCGTGCGCGTGCCCGGCACGGCCATCTTCCTGCGCGGCGAAAGCGACGGCGTGCCGCACGCGATGCTGCATAACCTTTCGCACAACAAGGTGCTGCACGAGCGTGTGGTGTTCCTAACGGTGCACATTCTGGAGGAGCCGTACGTGGCGCGGCCCGAGCAGGCCCTTATCACGGACCTGGGACACCAGTGCTGGCAGGTCAACGTCAATTACGGCTTCAAGGACGAGCCCGACATTCCCGCCATCCTGGCGCTGTGCGGCGAAAAGGGGCTGCCGTTCGAGATGATGGAAACGTCATTCTTCATCGCCCGCCAGACGGTGATCTCGGCCCCTGGCGGCGGCATGGCACCGTGGCGGGAGCACCTGTTCGTGGCGATGTCGCGCAATGCCCGCGCGGCCGCCGATTATTACCAGATCCCGCCGAACCGCGTGATCGAGCTGGGGACACAGGTGGAAATCTGACACCATCAAATTGTAACGAAAATGTTGCAAATGAACCGCTGAGATCGATGGTCCGTTACACTCGTCAGTCGTTCGCGCTGGCACAGCCACGCGTGGCATGATCAATCAACCACAGTGAGACCAATGAAATCGATCTTTCAGTTTGTCGCATCCATCGCCTGCGCGGTGGCGTTGACCGCCTGTGGCGGCGGTGGCAGTGATACGCCCGCGGCCACCGCGCCGGTGCAACCTGTCTTCAGCAAGACCGACACGGTGGTCGGTACCGGCACCGAAGCCGTGGCCGGCGACACCGTCACCGTGCATTACACGGGCTGGCTGTACTCGGACAGCGCCGGCGACAAAAAAGGCACCCAGTTCGAAACGAGCGTGGGCGGCGCCCCGTTCAGCTTCCCGCTGGGCCAGGGCAAAGTGATCGCCGGCTGGGACCAGGGCGTGGTGGGCATGAAGGTGGGCGGCAAGCGCACGCTGATCATGCCGGCATCGATGGCTTACGGCTCGACCCCGCAGGTCAAGATCCCCGCCAATTCGGCACTGGTGTTCGATGTCGAGGTACTGGCGATGAAGCGCTGAGCGCTGGACGTCTTGGCGATGGCGGCCTTCGGGCCGCCTTTTTTTGTGCCCGATCCACGATGCTCACGCGGCGCGCAGCGCATCGACCATGATGCGGCCGTCCAGCAGGTTTCGGGTGCGCGACGCCTGCGCCGCGTGCGCCGGCGAGTGCGTCACCATGACCACGGTCGTGCCCTGGGCATTGATCAGCGCTTCCCTAGCGCAGCATGTCGATATGCAGGATCCCGTCTTCATCATAAGGCTCGCTAACAGTCGCAAACCCGAACCCCTGGTAGAACTTCTCCAGCCGCTGCTGCGCGCCGATGCGGATGCGGTGGCCGGGGTGCTGGCGCTCCGCATGGCGGATGCCTTCGGCCACCAGCTGCCGGCCGATGCCCGTGCCGCGTGAAGCGGCCGGCGTCAGGATGCGGCCCAGCGACATTTCGTCGTACTTCGCGCCCGGCGCCAGGCAGCGCAGGTAGGCCGCCAGCGTGCGTTCGCCGTCCTGCGTGCGCCATGCCATCAGGTGGTGCGCCGCCTCGTCGTACCCGTCCAGGTCCGGGTACAGGCATGTCTGCTCCAGCACGAACACGGCCTGGCGCTGACGCAGCACCTCATACAAATCCTTGCGCGGGATGCTTTCGAAATCCAGCCACTGCCACTCGATCATCGCTGCCTCATTGAACTAAGCGTGAAAATGGTGACAAAAAAACCGGTGACAGGCTCCGATTTTGGAAAATCGGAGCCTGTCACCGGTTTTTTGTTACCGGTTTTTTGTGCGGCGATTATACGATGGTCAGCGTGACGTCGATATTGCCGCGGGTGGCGTTCGAGTAAGGGCAGACGATGTGGGCCGCCTGCACCAGTTTCTCGGCCGTTTCGCGGTCCAGACCTGGCAGCGAGATTTTCAGTTCCACTTCGATGCCGAAGCCCGTTTCGATGGCGCCGATGCCGACCGTTGCGTCGATCGACGTGTCCGCCGGCACTGCAATCTTGTCGCGGCCGCCGACAAATTTCAGCGCGCCGATGAAGCAGGCCGAGTAGCCGGCGGCGAACAGCTGTTCCGGGTTGGTGCCGACGGCACCGTTACCGCCCAGTTCCTTCGGCGTGGTCAGTTTGACATCCAGTACGCCATCGCTGGAGACCGAGCGGCCCTCGCGACCACCGGTGGATTTGGCATTGGCACGGTACAGGACTTGTTGGATCGACATGGTGAGACCTTTCTGTTGAGTAAGATTCGATTTAATAGTGCACTACATTCTGTGGTGCATCGCCAGTTTGCAGCGCCGATGTAAGGACTATACATAGGACGCGATTCAATTGCAAGCGATTTTAATAAATACTTTCAGATTACTCTGCCGGCTTCACAAGTCGTCACAAAGTCCAGTAAGATTGAGAACTATTCTCATTTGCATTTGGCGTAGCCTCGCCAGCCCACCCATATGACGATCCAATTTTCTCATTACCTGCGTGACCATGGCTGAGACGATCCGTTCCGCCGGCTGGGCCTATCGCGGCGGCGTCCTGGTCCGCGCCATTGCGGCCATTGGCGGCGGCTACGGTGTATCCGCGCTGTGGGCCGCGGCAATCGCCACCTGGCTCCCCGCCGCAAAGGTGGAGGCCGCGCTGACGGCCACCCTGATCGCGCTCGTCGTTTACCCGTGCGCCATCATGTGGTGCTTTGCCGCCCGCAGCGCGGTGCGCGCGTGGGCGGGTCTCGCACTGGTCGCGCTGCTGCCGGCCGCCGCGCTGGCGCTGCATGGAGGTGCCGCATGAAGGAAGGATTCCGCCAGTCGATGGCGTGGCTGCACACGTGGTCCGGACTGCTGGTCGGCTGGCTGCTCTTCCTCGTTTTCTCGGCCGGCACGGCTGCCTACTTTCGCGACGAGATCACGCTGTGGATGAAGCCGGAACTGCACGCGGCGGCGCATCCTTCCGTACCGCAGACGGTGGCGCTGGGCCATGCGCAAACGCTGCTGGAACAGCGCGCGGCCGACGCCGGCCGGTGGTTCATCACGATGCCAAGCGAGCGCGAACCCGCCGTGCGCGCCAGCTGGATGCCGGCGAAGAAGAAGGATGGAATTGAGGCCAAACCGCGCGGCCGGCGCCGTTTCGAAAGCGCGGAACTCGATCCCGTCACGGGTACCGAACTGAGTGCGCCACGCGCCACCCGCGGCGGCGATTTCTTCTATCGCCTGCATTTCGACCTGCATTACATGTCGCCGATCTGGGCGCGCTGGATGGTCGGTGTGGCCGCCATGTTCATGCTGGTGGCGATCCTGTCGGGCATCGTCACCCATAAACGCATCTTCAAGGATTTCTTCACGTTCCGTCCAGCCAAGGGACAGCGCTCGTGGCTCGACGCGCACAACGTGACGGCGGTGCTGGCGCTGCCGTATCACCTGATGATTACCTTTACCGGCATCGTCACGCTGATGTTCATGTACATGCCATGGGGCGTGCAGGCGCTGTACCCGAGCCAGGACAAGTTCTTCACGGACCTGAACAACGCGCTGCCGGCCGACGCGAAGCCGGCCGGGCAGCCGGCGCCACTGGCACCGCTGGCGCCGATGGTGGCGCAGGCCAGCGCGGCGTGGCAGGGGGCGCCCGTCGGCCGCGTGACCGTCGACTTCCCCGGCGACGCCAATGCCACCGTGCTGATGTCGCGCCAGGCCGGCCGCGCCATCGGCTACGACCAGCCGACGATGCTGTTCAACGGCGTCAGCGGGCGTCTGCTGTCGTCATCAGGCACGCCCGGTGCGGCGACCGAAACGCGCAGTGTGCTGTATGGCCTGCATATCGCGCGCTTCGCCAATCCGCTGCTGCGCGCACTGTTCTTCTTGTCCGGCCTGGCCGGCTGCGCAATGGTGGCGACAGGGCTGCTGCTGTGGGCCGTCAAGGAACGCCAGAAGCACGCCAGGGCGCTGGCGCGCGGTGAGCGACACTTCGGCCTGCGCCTGGTCGATGGCCTCAATGTCGGCGCCATTGCCGGCGTGCCGGTCGCCATGGCCGCCTTCTTCTGGGCCAACCGCCTGCTTCCGGCCGCGATGCCGGCGCGGCCGGAAGCCGAAATCCGCTGGTTCTTTATCGCCTGGGGTGTGACGGCGCTGATTGCGATGGCGCGCCCGTCTCGGCGCATGTGGCAAGTGCTGCTGGCGCTGGGCGGCGCGCTGTTCGCGCTGCTGCCGGCGCTGAACGCGATGACCGGCGGCGCCCATCTGGGCACGGCGATCGCCGCCGGCCTGTGGCCCGTTGCCGGCTTCGATCTCGTCACGCTGGGACTGGGCATCGCGCTGCTGTTCGCAGCGCGCCGGCTGGGACGTCCCGCCGCCATCAAGAAGACGCCGGTCGCCCGTGTCACGGCGGAGGCGGCATGAACACATGGCAGGCAACGATGGCGGCACTGACCGCGCTGACGGCCGCTGTCGCCGGCTTCGCGGCACTGAGTCTGGCAATGGACCGGCATTGGGAAACGCTGCATGGCCGCGGCAGCGACCCGGGTACCTTGCGGCGCTGGCTGCAGGGCGGGGGATCTGCAGGCTTGCTGGTGTCGCTGCTGGCGTGTATTGCCTTGAGGGGCAGTGCACAGGGATGGGTGGCCTGGGCCGGCATGCTGACGGCGTCGGCCTTCGTGGTCGTACTGATGTCGACCTATGCGCCAGCACGGGTACCGCCGCTGGCCAAGGCCATGGGCGCCATCGCCCTCGTGAGCGGACTGCTGGGCGTTTTATAACGCCGTCTCGAATCCTTCCAGGACATTGACGACGTTCACGCCCAGCTCGCGCAGCGGACTGCCGCCTTCGAACGTAAAGCAGGTGGGCAGGTTGAGCCACGCCAGGCGTTCGCCCAGGCGCAGGTAGTCGCCGCCCTGCAGCCCGAAGCCGCCGTGCACCTCGCCCTGGAACGTGTTGGCGCCGAGGGCAACGACCAGTGCGTCGGGCCGGTACATCGACAGGCGCACGCAGGCCGTTTCCAGCGCCGTAAACCACGCCTGCGGGCTGGCCGGGCCGGTCGGCACGACCAGGTTGACGTTGTAGCCCAGTCCTGCGCCGGCGCCCGTTTCGTCGGGGTGGCCGCAATAATAGGGAAAGCTCACGCGTGGCTCGGCATGCAGCGAAATGCACAGCACGTCGGCACGATCGTAGAAGATCGTCTGCGTGCCGCTGCCGTGGTGGTAGTCGACGTCGAGGACCGCCACGCGTCCCAGGCCGTCGTCCAGCAGGTGCTGCGCCGCCAGCGCGGCGTTGTTCAGGTAGCACGCGCCGCCATAGTAATCGGGACCGGCATGGTGGCCCGGTGGCCGGGTCAGCGCGAACGTTCCCCGTTCGCCCACGCGCAGCGCATGCGCGGCGTTGACGGCGCAGTCGGCGCCCCCCTTTGCCGCCGTCCACGTGCCCGCCGTCAGCGGCGTCACGGTATCGACGGAATACAGGCCGAGGCGGGCGCCGAAATCGTCCGGCTCGATATCGACGCGCATGCCGCGCACGGGGAAGTGCGAAGCGAAGGCGTCGCGGGTCGCGTTGGCCGGCGCCTGCGCCAGCCACTCGCTCCAGGCGGTACGCAGGAAGTGAAGATAACGGGGCCGGTGAACGCGCTCCAGCGACATCAGCGGCACGCCATGCGGCGTGACGATGCGACCAAGACCGCGTCTTCCCAGTTCGGCCAGCACGCCGTCGATGCGGTCGGGCGTGTCGCGTGCCGGCGCCGGCGCGCCGCGCACAAGTTCATGGCGGGCCCGGTGCTGGGCGTGCTGCTCGTTATAGAAAGTGAGCACGCGCGCCCCGCATGGTGACCATGCTTACGGATGATCGTGGCACAGGTTGCTGTTGCGATAGGCCGCCACGTAGTCGTCGAAATTGCCCGTCTGGGCCCGCTCGATCTCGGCCTGTTCGGCCAGCGACTGGCGCGCCATGGCGTCGAAGTACGCGGCCTGTTCGGCGCTCGGTGGGTGCGAACGGAAGTATGCCGCGTGCTTCTCGCTCTGGCGCAGGCCGAAGTCGGCAAACGACTTGCCATTGGCGAGCAGTTCGCGCATGACGGCCGCCGACGGCGTGCGCTCCGGGTCCGCCAGCTTCCCGGCCTGCGCGGCCAGCGAGGTTGCGTGCGCGCTGTCGCCACGCAGGGAATCGAGCAGCTCGGCGGCGGGACGGATGCGCTCCACCAGGTCGCGGCCCCATTCCTGCAGGGTGACCTCCTTGCCGTCGCGCGTCAAGGTCAGGCCCGGGCGGCGGCCTTCCTTGACGGTGCGGGCGAAGTTGCGCGCCAGGATTTCGCCGCAGGTTTCCGTGATCGGCGGACTTTCCTCCAGTGCGCAGAACAGCAGGAAGGCGTCGAGGAAGCGGCCGGCCTGTTCGCTGATGCCGACCGGTTCGAACGGGTCGACGTCCATGCAGCGCACTTCGATGTACTGCACGCCGCGGCTGCATAACGCCTGGATTGGCCGCTCGCCGGTGCGGATCACGCGTTTGGGACGAATCGTCGAGTAATACTCGTTTTCGATCTGGAGCACGTTGGTCGACAGCTGCTGCCATTCGCCATTCGCATCCCTGGTGCCGATCTTCTGGTAGGGCTCGTAGGGCTGGTTGACGGCGCGCGTCAACGTGGCGACATAGCTGTCAAGGCTGTTCTCGTGCGGGGACAGGCCCGACTGCGCGTCGTTCTGGTAACCCAGGTCGCTCATGCGCAGGCTGGTTGCATACGGCAGGTACAAGGTGTCCGCCGACAGCGTTTCCAGTTGATGCGGACGACCGCGCAGGAAGCTGCTGTTCAGCGCCGGCGAGGCGCCGAACAGGTACATCAGCAGCCAGCTGTGGCGGCGGAAGTTGCGGATCGTGGCCAGGTAGGCTTCCGACTGATAAGCGACGGGCGACTTCTGCCCGGCGCCTTCGTCTTCGGCCAGGATGCGCCACAGTTTTTCGTCCAGCGAGTAGTTATAGTGAATCCCGGCGATGCACTGCATCGCTTTGCCGTAGCGCAGCGCGAGGCCGCGGCGGTAGACGTGCTTGAGCATGCCCAGGTTCGATTTGCCGTACCACGCGATCTCGATGTCTTCCTCGGCCGGCAGCTGGCACGGCATCGACTGGCTCCACAGCAGCTCGTCGCCCAGCTTCGAGTACGCAAAACGGTGGATGCCGTCGAGCTTTTCCAGCGTCGTGCCGATGTCCGCTTCGGCCGGCGTGATGAACTCGGCCAGCGTTTCCGCGTAATCGGTCGTGATCTCGGCATGCGTCAGTGCCGAGCCCCAGCCGGCCGGGTGGGGCGTATGCGCCAGGTTGCCGTTTGGCTGGACCCGCAGGGTCTCCCGCTCGATGCCACGCAAGCCGCCCCGCAGCACGTTACGGTGCGGTTCACCGGCCAACAGGGCCAGACGGCGCGTCAATAGACTGGACAATTTGCTATTCCTTTCTTGTGCATCTAACCAAATATTTGGTGCGAGAGTAACCGAAATCGGCAAAATGCGCGTGGAGGCTCCGCCGTTGCCAAAAAAACGGGCAGCGGGGAGGGCCTGCTTGGGATTCTAGCAAAGGGCGGCGGACCGATCCGCGCGCTGTTTAACGCAGGGTGCGTCCGCCCGTGACGCGGGCAATGCCGGCCAGGTCGTGCCAGCTCTGCACGTCGGTATAGCCGTGGGCCGTCAGCAGTTCCTGAACGGCATCGGACTGGTCGTAGCCGTGTTCCATCAGCAGCCAGGCACCCCGCTCCAGGTGCGCCGGCGCGCCGGCGACGATCCGGCGCAGCGCGGACAGGCCGTCGGCGTAATCGGTCAGCGCGCCGGCCGGCTCGAAGCGCAAGTCCCCTTCGGCCAGGTGGCGGTCGCCGTCGGCGATGTAAGGAGGATTGGAGACGATCAGGTCGAACGTCTCGTCCGCGGTGGCGCCGAACCAGTCGCTGTGCAGGAAGCGCACCGTCGCGTCGTTGCTGCTCGCATTGCGGCGGGCAACGGCGAGGGCGTCCGGACTGACATCCAGGGCGGTAACGGTGGCGTCGGGCCGTGTGTGCGCCAGTGCGACGGCAATGGCGCCGCTGCCGGTGCCCATGTCCAGCACGCGCCCGCGCGGCGGCAGGCGCTCCAGCGCCAGTTCGACCAGGAGTTCCGTTTCGGGCCGGGGGATCAGCACGGCCGGTGTCAAGTCGAAATCGAGGCCGTAAAACTCGCGCCTGCCGATGATGTACGCGACCGGTTCGCCATCGAGCCGGCGTTGCAGCAGGGCGGACAGGCGCGCCGCTTCGTCGGCCGTCAGCACGCGGTCCGATTGCGTGATCAGCGCCGTGCGCGACAGGTTCAACGCGTGGCACAGCAGGATGCGATTGTCGACCGGATCGAGTAGCGCCTGACGCTGCAGCGACGCGACGGTGGCGCCGGGAGGAACGAGGGACGTCATGCGCGGCGGCGCACCAGCACCCACAGCATCGTGGCCGTCAGGATGACGAACCAGACGGCCGACCATTGCGGAATCGACAGGCCGAGAAAACCTTCGGTGGCGTTCTCGCACAGGCCGTCGGCCTGGAACACCCACGGCAGGTACGTGGCCGTGGGCAGCTTGTTCAGGAACGTCTGCTTCGGGTCGATGCCGCAGGAAAAGCCGGGATGGGCCAGCACATACAGGTGTTCGCCGACATACCACAGTCCCGCCACACCGGCGGCCAGCCCGATTCCCGCGCCCAGCTTCGGCTTGCGCGCGAACGCGCCGATCAAACAGCCGATGGCGATTGCCAGGAACAGGTAACGCTGGATCACGCACAGCGGGCAGGGCAGCAAATCCACCACATGCTGCAGGTACAGCGCCACGGCAATCAGGAGGAAGCAGACGGCGGCGGACGCCAGGAGAATGGTGCGCGAGTTCATCGTGTATTGGTGTTGGTGGATGGTCAAGGCTAATTCTCGCATAAAGCACCGCGCTCGCCTTGGCCGCCGCTGAACAGACGACAGTCGAGCCCGTGTCCCACCACGGTGTCAGGCACCGCATTGGGACATAGGGTTGCCCTTTAATGGTCGAGCTCGTGACGGTTTTGGTGCCTGACCCCGATGTTGTCACGAACCCGGCCGTTGGCGTCAATCGCCCAGCGCTGCGAGCTGCTCGGCCTGGTGCTCGGCCGACAGGGCGTTGGTCAGTTCGACCAGGTCGCCATCCATGATCATGTCGAGCTTGTACAACGTCAGGTTGATGCGGTGATCCGTCATCCGGCCTTGCGGGAAGTTATAGGTGCGGATGCGCTCGCTGCGGTCGCCGCTGCCGATCAGGCTTTTACGGGTAGCTGCTTCCTTCGACTGCTGTTCGCGCAGTTGCACGTCCTTGATGCGCGCGGCCAGCACTTTCAGGGCCGATGCCTTGTTCTTGTGCTGCGAGCGGTCGTCCTGGCATTCAACCACAATACCCGTCGGCAAGTGCGTCAGGCGGACGGCGGAGTCGGTCTTGTTGATGTGCTGCCCGCCCGCGCCCGACGCCCGATAGGTGTCGATGCGCAGGTCGGCCGGGTTGATATGGACGTCTTCCACCTCGTCCGCTTCCGGCATCACGGCCACCGTGCACGCGGACGTGTGGATGCGCCCCTGCGTTTCCGTGGCCGGCACACGCTGCACGCGGTGGCCGCCGGATTCGAATTTCAGTTTCGAGTACGCGCCATGGCCGACGATGCGGGCGATCACTTCGCGATAGCCGCCCAGGTCGCTTTCCGACGCGCTGACGATCTCCACCTGCCAGCGGCTGCGCTCGGCAAAGCGGGTGTACATGCGCAGCAGGTCGCCCGCGAACAGGGCCGATTCGTCGCCGCCCGTGCCGGCGCGGATCTCCAGGAAGATGTTGCGCTCGTCGTTGACGTCCTTCGGCAGCAGCATTTTTTGCAGGTCCAGTTCCAGCTCGGCCAGCTTTGCCTTGCCGGACTCGATCTCGTCCTGGGCGAACTCCTTCATGTCCGGGTCGGCCAGCATGGCCTGCGCCTCGGCGATGTCGGCTTGCGCGCTCTGGTAATGCTTGTACAGCGCCACCAGCGGGCCCAGCTCGCTGTGCTCGCGCGTCATCTTGCGGTAGCTGTCCATATTGGCGGTCGCGCCTTCGGACATCAGCAGTTCGTCCAGCTCGACCAGGCGGTTGGCAAGTTGGTCCAGCTTGGACAACATGGATGGTTTCATAATCTCGACGTCGGAAAAAGAACAACGAATGGGGAACAACGAATGCCGCGGGACGCGGCGCACTGACGGATGGGGGGCGCTAACGGCGGCCGCGGAAGAGCTGGGGCAGCAGTTCGGCCAGTTGGGCGCGGTCTTCGCCTTGCGCCCGGTGCAGCGCCTGCTGCGGACCATGCATGAACTTCGCGGTCAGGCCCTTGGACAGTGCTTCCAGCACGGCATCGATATGCTCGCCCCTGGCCAGCAGCTTGCGGGCGCGTTCCAGTTCGGCCAGGCGGATGGCTTCGCCGTTTTCCTGCAGGCCCTGGATGACGGGGACGACCGCGCGGTCGTCGACCCAGTGCATGAACGACTGCACGCGCGTTTCGATGATGGCTTCGGCTTGCGCCACGGCGGCTTGCCGGTTCTCGATGCCGGTCTGGACAACGTCGGCCAGGTCGTCGACGGTGTACAGGAACACGTCGTTCAGCCGCGCCACTTCGGGCTCGATATCGCGCGGCACGGCAAGGTCGACCATGAACATCGGCTTGTGGCGGCGCGCCTTGATGGCGCGCTCGACCATGCCAAGGCCGATCAGCGGCAGTGACGATGCCGTCGACGAAATCAGGATGTCATACTGATGCAGCTGGTTTTGCAGATCGGCCAGACGGACGGCCTGGCCGTTGAAGCGGTGCGCCAGCGCTTCGCCCCGCTCCAGCGTACGGTTGGCAACCGTGATCGACTTCGGCGTCTGCGCGGCAAAGTGCGTGGCGCACAGCTCGATCATCTCGCCGGCGCCGATGAACAGCACGTTCTGCTGGCTGATCTTGTCGAAAATGCGCTGCGACAGCCGGACGGCGGCAGCGGCCATCGACACGCTGTGCGCGCCGATTTCCGTCGTGCTGCGCACTTCCTTGGCAACAGAGAAACTGCGCTGGAACAACTGGTGCAGGTAAGTGCCGAGGCCGCCCGCTTCGTCAGCCGTCCGGATCGCATCCTTGATCTGGCCCAGGATCTGCGTTTCGCCCAGCACCATCGAATCGAGCCCGGACGCCACGCGGAACGTGTGCCGCACCGCTTCGTGCTGAGGCAGCATGTACAGGTGCGGACGCAGTTCGCCGTAGTTCAGCTTGTGGAAGTCGGCCAGGAAGTGCGCACCCACGTCGAGAGGATTGTCCGCCGCGCTGGCCGCATACAGTTCGGTGCGGTTACAGGTCGACAGGATTGCGGCTTCGTCGCTGCCGCGCGTATCGAGCCGCTGGAACCAGTTGCGCGCCGCCCGGACAGCCGTACCCAGCTGATCAGGCGCGAACGCCAGCCGTTCGCGCAGGGCGACCGGAGCTGTAGTGTGGTTGAGTCCGACGGCTAGGAGTTGCATTTCTTGAAAAATCAAGGACGTAGGTGGACATTATACCCCCGATGCGGGCACCGGGCTCGGTGTATGTCCTAGCGGAAAGGCTAGGACAAATCGTCCCAGCGGCCGCTTGAAGGTCACTACGCGGTCAGCCGCCCAGTTTTTCGAGGCGGTAGCCGTAACTGTACACTGGTACGAGACGGAAGCCGTTTTCGGGCTTGAGCTGTAACTTGTTGCGTACACGTGACACATGGGTGTCCATCGTGCGCGACGGAACCTCCGTCTCACGGATCCAGACGGCCTCGTGAATATACGCTCGTGACAGTGGCCGGCCGATATTACGGAAGAACAGCAGCGCCAGATAAAACTCCTTGTGCGTAACATCGAGCACGTTTCCGTCCATCAGCAGGCGGCCCGGCCGTGTTTCAAATACATATTGGCCAAACTGCAATTGCTCGGCACCATTCTGGGTCGGGAACGCACGGCGCAGCAGTGCCTGCACCCGCGCCACCATTTCGCTGCGGCGCAGCGGCTTGATCATGTAGTCCTCGGCACCGGCGTCCAGTCCGGCGACGATATCGTCCTCGCCGGAAGCGGTGGTCATGAACAGCACGGGCGCGTTTTCGTTGAGTTTCTCGCGGGCTTTGCGCATCAGATCCGCACCTCCCATATCGCCGACCTGCCAATCGAAGATAAGCATGTCGTATTCCTCCTTGCGGAGTTGGCTCAACAAATCCCTGCCGGTCTGGAAACCATGACAGACGTGGCCCGCCGACGTCAGCACCTGGCATATCAGGTCGGTCTGACTCCGGTCATTATCTAGAACGACGATTTTCATCTTATCGACAAGTTAAAACGAGGGGGTAAGGCTTAGTCACAGGAATATAACAGGGATTGCCAAAAATAGTTACTAAACATACCAATTATTTCTGACAGGTATTAACTGCCGGCGCTGTCACGAGCGCTTGTGCGGGAGTGGTGCGAGCCCGTCCAGCCGATACACGGTACACTCAAAAAGCTTCGTTTTCAATCAACTTTTACATTTGGCAATTAATTGGGAGTTATCGACGTGGACACTGGATGGGAGTTGTTGCCGGGGTCACCGGAGGGCATTGCCGAGGTCAGGGAGCGTTGCCGGGGCATGGTGAGGCGGCGCGCCGCCGCGTCGGCGGCCGTGTCGGCGGTACCGCTGCCGGGCATCGACATCGTGTCGGACCTGAAGCTGTTTACCCAGCTGATCGAGGACGTCAACCGCGAATTCGGGCTGACGCCGGAGCAGGTCGACAAGTTGCAGCCGCGCTTCCGGCTGATTGCGTACCAGGCCGCCGTCAGCGTCGGCGGCGCACTGGTCGGGCGCCTCGTCACGCGCGAATTACTGCTCAAAGTGGTGAAAAAGTCAGGGACGAAACTGCTGGCGAAGCAGGCAACGCGCTTCGTGCCGCTGGCGGGACAGGCGGCTTCGGCCGCGATCGGCTTCTTTGCGTTTCGCCAGATCGGCTACCAGCACGTGGAAGCCTGCGCCAGGGTGGCGCATGAGTTACTGGCCGCGAAGGAATAATGCGCCACGGCCGAGCTCGTGACAACATCGGGGTCAGGCACCGATGTTGTCACGAGCTCGGCCGTGGACCGAAGGCTTACGCGTCCGGCAGGACGACGTTGACGTCGAGCACTTCCAGGTTGCCCTGGCGGTCCAGCGAAATCTTGATGTCGTCCGCATTCACCTTGGTGTACTTGGAGATGACTTCGATCAGCTCCTTGTGCAGTGCCGGCAGGAAATCCGGCCCCGTGCGCCCGTTGCGTTCGCGCGCGATGATGATTTGCAGGCGCTCCTTGGCGGCCGTGGCCGTTTTGGGCTTGCTCTGGAACAGGAAAGATAGCAGGGCCATTTACTTTGCTCCAAAGATACGCTTCAGGAGACCCGGTTTTTCATAATCGGTGAAGCGCAGGGGCTTTTCTTCGCCCATGAAGCGGGCGACCACGTCCTCATAGGCTTCCGCCACGTCGGTTCCTTTGAAATGGATGGCCGGGTTGCCCTGGTTCGACGCGTGCAGCACCTGTTCCGATTCGGGAATGATACCGATCAGCGGAATGCGCAGGATTTCCTGCACGTCCGTATAGCTCAGCATTTCGCCCGCTTCCACGCGCTTCGGCGAGTAGCGGGTGATCAGCAGATGTTCCTTGACGGGCTCGCCACCCGACTGTGCGCGGCGCGACTTGGCCTGGATGATGCCCAGGATACGGTCCGAATCGCGTACCGACGACACTTCCGGATTCGTCACGATCAGCGCCTCGTCGGCAAACGTCAGCGCCATCAGCGCGCCGTGCTCGATGCCGGCGGGCGAATCGCAGATGATGAAGTCGAAGCCCATCTTGATCAGTTCGGCCAGCACACCCTCGACGCCATCTTCGGACAGCGCATCCTTGTCGCGCGTCTGCGACGCCGGCAGGATAAAGAGGTTGTCGCAGTGCTTGTCCTTGATCAGCGCCTGGTTCAGCGACGCTTCCTTGTTGATGACGTTGATCAGGTCGTATACGACGCGGCGTTCGCAACCCATGATCAGGTCCAGGTTGCGCAGCCCCACGTCGAAGTCGATGACGACCGTCTTGTGGCCGCGCTGGGCGAGGCCGGTGGAGAAGCTGGCACTGGACGTCGTTTTGCCGACACCGCCCTTGCCGGACGTTACAACAATAATTCTTGCCACAAGTAATCCTTTAAAGTGAACTGCGCAGGTTGGACATTGCCGTTACCGCGGTACCGGGGTTACATCACGCGCGCGTTGCCGAATTAACGGATTGTATATCCAGTTTGTCACCGTTGAGCCTGATTTGTGCGGGCTGGCGGGCCTGTTCGGCGGGGAAACCATCCTCGAACGTCCGGTAAACACCCGCGATCGACACCAGTTCTGGCGCCATCGACAGAGCGAAGATGCGGGCGCTGGCATCGCCCGACGCGCCAGCCAGCGCGCGGCCGTTCAGGGTGTTGTAGACGTGAATACTGCCGTCGGCAATGATTTCCGCACCATTGTTGACGACGGCCATGACAATCAGGTCGCCGCCGCGCGCATAGATGCGCTGGCCGGCCCGCACGGGGGTGTCGATGATCATCGTGGCCGTCGTGGCGGCGCCGTTTGCGCCTGGCGTCAAAGCGGGCGCAGGCGGCGGCGCAACGGCCGGTGCCGGCTCGGGCATGGACGCAACAGCGGGAGCGGCTGCGGAATCGTCGCGCTTGCCCGTGTCCAGCGACAGGCCGTGCGCGGCGATTTCCCCGACCATGTCCGGGCGTGCATTGCGCACCGCGACCGGGTTCAGGCGGTATTTCTTCAGCAGCGCAATCGTGCCGGCCCAGTCGATGCGCTCGCAGCCCGGGGCCAGGTCGCCCACGTCGATGACGGCCAGGTCGCCTTCGAAAAAGTCGGGAACGCCGCCCGTCATGCCCTGCAACGCAGCATCGAGGGCGATGCCGTCGGACGTGTGCAGGATCGCGGACACGGCGACGACGGTGGAAATCTTGATTTCGATCGGCTTCTGAAACGGGCTTTTGGACATGTCGATAGTAGATGGTCGGGCATTAGGGAAGCGCTGATCTCATCCGCAGAATCAAATCAGCGCCTCCTCAGGCGGGGCCCGAGCATTTTACTGTCAAAAACTATTTATTGGGAGGCATTTCCACGTGCCGGAACGCACTCCCGATCCACCACGCCGCCAGCGTTTATGCGGCTTCCCGCCTCAGCAGGTGCGCCGCCGCGACCATATTGCGCAGCGCTGCCGCCGTTTCGTCCCAGCCGCGCGTCTTGAGTCCGCAATCCGGATTGACCCACAACTGCCGCGCCGGGATCACGGCCTGCGCCTTGCGCAGCAGCGCGGCGATCTCGCGGCTGTCCGGGACACGCGGCGAGTGGATGTCGTATACACCCGGCCCGATATCGTTCGGATAGCGGAAGTTGCCAAAGCCATCCAGCAGGGCCATGGCGGAGCGGCTCGTCTCGATGGTGATGACGTCGGCGTCCAGCGCCGCGATCTGCGGCAGGATGTCGTTGAACTCGGGGTAGCACATGTGCGTGTGGATCTGCGTCGCCGCGCCCGCCACCCCGGCCGTGATGCGGAACGCCGCCACGGCCCAGTCCAGGTACGCGGCCCGCCGGCCCTGGCGCAGCGGTAATCCCTCGCGCAAGGCCGGCTCGTCGATCTGGATGACGGCAATCCCGGCCCGCTCCAGGTCCGCCACCTCGTCGCGCATGGCCAGCGCAATCTGCGTGGCCGTGGCGCGCCGTGGCTGGTCGTCGCGCACGAACGACCACTGCAGGATCGTTACCGGCCCCGTCAGCATGCCTTTGACGGGTTGTTCCGTCAGGCTTTGCGCGTACACGGTCCAGTCCACCGTCATCGGTGCCGGCCGGCTCACGTCGCCCCAGATGACGGGCGGCTTGACGCAGCGCGAACCATAAGACTGCACCCAGCCATGGGCCGTGAAGGCAAAGCCGTCCAGTTGTTCGCCGAAGTATTCGACCATGTCGTTGCGTTCGGCTTCGCCATGCACCAGCACGTCCAGGCCCAGCCGTTCCTGCTGGCCGATGGCATGGGCGATCTCCACCCGCATGGCGGCCTCGTAAGCAGCAACGTCCAGTTCGCCGCGCCGGAAGGCGGCGCGGGCAGTGCGGATCGCAGAGGTTTGCGGGAACGAACCGATCGTGGTCGTTGGGAACGCCGGCAGGTTCAGCCGGGCCTGCTGGAGCGCGCGCCGCTGCGTGAACGGGGCGGGGCGGCTGTCGTCCGGTACCGGGCGCTCTGCCACCGCCCGGTTGTGCACCCGCGCACTGTCGCGACGGGATGCCAGCGCCATGCGTGACGCTGCCAGCGCGGCCTGTACAGCGGGTTCGTCGGGTGTGGCGATGGCGGCGCGCAGCAGCGCCAGTTCATCGAGCTTTTCCAGTGCGAACGCCAGCCAGCTCTTCAGCTCGGCATCCAGTGCCGTCTCCGCCTTCAGGCTGTACGGCACGTGCAGCAGCGAGCACGACGTCGACAGCCACAGGTCGCCGGCGCGCTTGTCCAGCAGCGGCGCCAGCCGGACCAGCGCCAGGTCGAGGTCCGTGCGCCAGATATTGCGGCCGTCGACCATGCCCACCGACAGCACTTTATGGGCCGGCAGCCAGTCCGCCACGTTGAGCAGCTCGTGGGCGGCACGCACACCATCCACGTGCAGCCCGGCAACGGGCAGGCGGCAGGCCAGGCTGAGGTTTTCTTCCAGCGGCGAAAAATACGTCGCCAGCAAGAGCGGCGCGCCCGCCTGGTTCAGTTGCCAATAGGCGTTTTCAAAGGCGCCGCGCCAGCTTGCCGGCAGGTCCAGGCCGAGGATGGGCTCGTCCAGCTGCACCCATGCCACGCCCATGGCCTTGAGGCGCGCCAGGATGGCGCCGTAGACCGGCAGCAGGCGGTCGAGCAGGGCCAGCTTGTCGTCGACACCCTTGCCCAGCCACAGGAACGTCAGCGGTCCGATCAGTGTCGCCTTGACGGGGTGGCCCAGCGCCTGCGCCTCGGCCACCTCGTCGAACAGGCGCGTGCCGGCGAGCGCGAACGTGGTGTCGTCCGAGAATTCCGGCACGAGGTAGTGGTAGTTCGTGTCGAACCACTTGGTCATTTCCAGCGCCGGACTGGCCGCATGCGCACTGCCGCAGCTGCATTCGTCGCGTCCGCTGCGTCCGCGCGCCATGATGAAGTAGCGCTGCAGCGCGGATTCGTCCGCACCGAAGGCAAAGCGGGCCGGCTCGCAGCCGAACAGCTGAATATGGTTGGCGACGTGGTCGTAAAGCGCGAAGTCGCCAACGGTGACGAAGTCGAGCCCGGCGGCGCGCAGCGCTGCCCAGTGGCGGGCCCGTAGCGTGGCGGCGGTGGCGTGCAGGTCCCTGGCCGCGATGTCATCGTGCCAGTAGCGTTCCAGGGCGAACTTCAGTTCGCGGGCCGCACCGATGCGCGGGAAGCCAGGGACGTGGAGAACAATTTTTTTCATGTTGTCATGCCATTTAAATATTGGTGCAGTAGAGTGTGCGACAATCGTTTGAATAAGCCAAACGAAACATTTTGCGCATTCGCATGAAAAATATTCATTCGGTCGAGTGCTGAACGCCAGGAAGGACCATGTTGGAAATCCGTCATCTGCGCACGCTTGCCGCGCTGCGCTCCGCCGGCAGCCTTGTGCGAGCCGCCGAACTGCTGAACCTGACACAGTCGGCCCTGTCGCACCAGGTCAAACTGCTGGAAGACCGCTACGGCGGCCCGCTGTTCGAACGCAAGTCCGTGCCGATCGGTTTCACGGCCATCGGCGCGCGCCTGCTGCGACTGGCCGACACGATGCTGCCCGAGATCGAACAGGCCGAACGCGACGTGGCCCGTCTGATGCAGGGCGACCAGGGACAATTGCGCGTGGCGCTGGAGTGCCACACCTGTTTCGACTGGCTGATGCCCGTGATGGACGAGTTCCGTGCCCGCTGGCCCGAGGTCGAAATCGATCTGGTGTCGGGCTTCCACAGCGAGCCGGCCGAGCTGTTGCGCACGGGGGCTGCCGACCTCGTCATCGGCTCGGATTACAGCGCCGAGTACGCCACGTTCCCCCTGTTCCGCTTTGAAATTCTGACTGTGATGGCACAGAAGCACCGGCTGGCCGGCCAGCGCCGCCTGCAGGCGACCGATTTCGAAGGCGAAACCCTGATCACCTATCCCGTGCCGGAAGAGCGAATCGACCTGATCCGTGAACTGCTGCGGCCGGCGGGCGTGACGTTCCAGCGCCGTACGGCGGAGCTGACGGTCGCCATCCTGCAACTCGTCGCCAGCCGGCGCGGGCTGGCGGCCCTGCCGAACTGGGCAATCAAAAACTATGTCGACTATGACTACGTGATCGCCCGTCCGCTGGGCGAACAGGGCTTGTGGAGCGACCTGTACGTGTCGGTACCGGCACCGTTGCGCCAGAAGGCGTACGTGGCGGACTTCGTCAAAGTCATCCGCGAGCAATGCGCAGCCACCTTGGACGGGATCAAGCTATTGTCGTGATGGAGTTTCATATTGTTTGATGTACATCAAACAACACGGCTATATCGGCCAACGGCAGCTCGACGGCAATTACGATTAAAGCGTTGCGGTAACTCGACCGCAGTCGCAAAGGAATCGTATGTCAACGCTCCCCGAACCCGGCACGGAGCTCATCTGCAGCGAGCTCATCCGTAACGAGTGGGACGTATTTTGCCCGGACCGCCCTGGCGGTCCAAATGGCCACGTGCAATGCGTTGGCGCGCTGCGTGCCCGGCGGCGGTGCTTGGCTGACGAACGTCAACGTCGGCCTAGCGAACAGCTGGCTGCCGCCACCGCCGCGTCGAACCAGCTGCAGTTCGTCCGCTACCCGCAGGACCTTGTTGCTATTGCCGCCGCCCAGCAGCACGAAGCGCTCAACCGCGCGCACGCCCAGGCCGGGCGCGTGGCCGGCGTCCCCAGCGGGATGCATGCCGTCCTGCACGAAACGGGAGGGACTTCGCTGGAACGTTGTCCCGCACTTCGATAGAATGAAAAGCAGTAGCGCTTCGACAACCCTGCTGACTTGACCCGTCAGCGCACTGGAGAATGAAATGGATGATGTAGTTATCGTTGCCGCAGCCCGCACCGCGGTTGGCAAGTTCGGCGGCAGCCTCGCCAAGATCGCCGCGGCGGACCTGGGGGCGCACGTCATCAAGGGCCTGCTGGCCCGCACCGGCATCGACCCCAACCTGATCAGCGAAGTGATCATGGGGCAGGTGCTGACGGCCGGCGTCGGCCAGAACCCGGGTCGCCAGGCGCTGATCAAGGCCGGCCTGCCGAACGCGATTCCGGGCTACACGATCAACAAGGTATGCGGCAGCGGCCTGAAGGCCACCCACCTGGCGGCCCAGGCCATCAAGTGCGGTGACGCAAACATCATCATCGCGGGCGGCCAGGAAAACATGAGCGCCTCGCCGCACGTGCTGAACAATTCGCGCGACGGCTTCCGCATGGGCGACGCGAAACTGGTGGACACGATGATCGTCGACGGACTATGGGACGTCTATAACCAGTACCACATGGGTGTCACGGCGGAAAACGTCGCCAGGAAGTATGACATCTCGCGCAGCCAGCAGGACGAATTCGCGCTGCAGTCGCAGCTGAAGGCGGAGGCGGCGCAGAAGGAAGGCAAGTTCAGGGACGAAATCCTGCCGCTGGAAATCCCGCAGAAAAAGGGCTCGATCGTGTTCGACACGGACGAGTACGTCAAGCCAGGCTCGACCCTGGAAGCGCTGTCCGGTCTGCGTCCCGCCTTCAACAAGGAAGGCACCGTTACCGCCGGGAACGCCTCAGGCATCAACGACGGCGCCGCGGCCGTTGTCATGATGTCGGCCCGGCAGGCGAAGGAACTGGGCCTGACGCCGCTGGCGCGCATCAAGTCGTACGCGTCGTCCGGCCTGGACCCGGCCGAGATGGGCATGGGCCCCGTGTCGGCCAGCAAGTTGGCGCTGAAAAAAGCCGGCTGGTCGCCGCAGGATCTGGACCTGATGGAGATCAACGAAGCATTTGCCGCCCAGGCATGCGCCGTCAACCAGGAAATGGGCTGGGACACCAGCAAGATCAACGTCAATGGCGGCGCGATTGCCATCGGCCACCCGATCGGCGCGTCGGGTTGCCGTATTCTCGTGACGCTGCTGCATGAAATGGTGCGGCGCGATGCAAAGAAGGGCCTGGCATCGCTGTGCATCGGCGGGGGCATGGGCGTGGCGCTGGCGGTCGAGCGCGACTGAAACGCAGCACGGTATTCGCGGCCTCCCCGGGAGAGGGGGCCGTGTTGAGAACGCAAATCAAAAGAGGGGATGACATATGGCACGAGTTGCATTGGTAACAGGCGGCATGGGTGGTCTCGGCGAAGCGATCGGCGTCAAGCTGCTTGCGCTGGGCTACAAGGTGGTTACCACCTATTCCCCAACGAATACGAAATACCAGGCCTGGCTGGACCAGATGAAGGAGGCCGGCTACAACTTCGCGGCCTATCCCTGCGACGTGTCCGACTACGATTCGGCGCAGACGTGCGTGGCGGCGATCGAAAAGGACATCGGCCCCATCGACGTGCTGGTCAATAACGCCGGCATTACGCGCGACATGACGTTCAAGAAGATGGATAAAGTCAACTGGGACGCTGTCATGCGCACCAACCTGGACTCCGTGTTCAACATGACGAAGCCGGTCGCCGACGGCATGGTCGAGCGCGGCTGGGGCCGCATCATCAACATCTCCTCCGTCAACGGCCAGAAGGGCGCATTCGGCCAGACCAACTACTCGGCGGCGAAAGCGGGCGTGCACGGTTTCACCAAGGCGCTGGCGCTGGAAGTGGCGCGCAAGGGCGTGACCGTCAACACGATTTCGCCGGGTTATATCGGCACGAAGATGGTCACCGAGATTCCGCAGGAAGTGCTGGACACGAAAATCATCCCGCAGATTCCGATGGGCCGCCTGGGCAAGCCCGATGAAGTGGCCGGTCTCGTCGCGTACCTGGCATCGGACGAGGCGGCGTTTGTCACGGGCGCCAATATCGCCATCAATGGCGGACAGCATATGTCGTAAACAGGATCAGGCGCCGCCCGTCGGGTGGTGCTTGTGTTCCATCGGGACAGTCACCTGTCTGCGGGTCCGAGACCCCCAGGCAGGTGGCTGTTCCGGTTTTTTTCAGGACACGGAAATGACTGCATTGCCCGACGGCGGCCTGGCGCTGTCCCAGCTTGACGAACAACTGCTGCAATCCGGCGTCAAGGGCTTGCCTTTGATCGCACCCCTGCGCCAGCACATGATCGGCATACAGCACTGGAACGTGCTGCGCGCGGACACCGGTTTTCCCGTCGCGCTCTTGCGGACGTCCGCACTGCGGCACAACCTGGACTGGATGCGCGGCTTCTGCGAGCGCCATGGCGCACTGCTGGCGCCGCACGGCAAGACGACCATGAGTCCGCAGCTGTTCGGCGCACAGCTGGCCAATGGCGCCTGGGGCATCACGCTGGCCAGTGCGACGCAGGTGCAGGTCGCGGCGCGTTTCGGCGTGCGCCGCGCGCTGCTGGCTAACGAATTGGTGGCACCGAGCGACATCCGCGCCTTGCTGCATCTGCTGCGCGACGATCCCGGTTTTGAATTGATCGCGCTGGCCGATTCGCCGGACGGCGTGGCGCGACTGGCGCAGGCGGTCGATGCCGCCGGCCTGGCGCGGCCATTGCCGTTGCTGGTCGAGCTGGGGTTGGCCGGCAAGCGGGCCGGCTGCCGCACGGGCGAGGAAGCTCTGGCGGTGGCCCGGGCGATTGCCGCCGCGCCGGGCCTGCAACTGGCCGGCATCGAGGGGTACGAAGGACTGCTGGTCAGCGGCGACCGTGACGTCGACATCGAGCGCGTTCACGCCTTCCTGGATGCGATGGTGGCGCTGGTGCGCCAGTGCGACGCCGAAGGGCTCTTCACGGGATCGCAGATCGTGCTGTCGGCCGGCGGGTCGTCGTATTTCGACCTGGTGGCACGGCGCTTCGCCGCTATCGGCGCGATGTCGCGGCCCGTGCTGCCCATCCTGCGCAGCGGCTGTTATCTGACCAACGACCATGGCCATTATTTCGACCTGACGCGCGAGCTGGACGAGCGCGAGGGCGGCGGCCCCGGATTGCGGCCGGCGCTGGAGGTGTGGAGCATCGTGCTGTCGCGCCCGGAGCCGACACTGGCCATCCTCGGCATGGGCAAGCGCGATGCCTCGTACGACATCGGCCTGCCGCGCGCGCTGATGCGGCACCGTCCCGGCACGGCGGCGCCGGAGACGCTGGACACAGGATGGCGCATCGAGAAAATGAACGACCAGCATGCCTACCTGCGACTGCCGGAAGACGCGGCGTCCGCGCTGCGAGTGGGCGACCTGATTGGCTGCGGCATTTCGCACCCGTGCACGACGTTCGACAAGTGGGCCGTGCTGCTGCTGGTGGACGACGCCTACAACGTGGAAGGCGCCGTCAACACCTTCTTCTGAGCGTCTGGGGCAGCGCCGATTGATTCATGACGGTGATCTTAGCCCGGAGAAAACGCGCCCAGCTGTGCCACAATTCCCTGCCATGCTCCAGGATGACAGGGAATTTGCATCTTGCCGGACACGTTTTTTCAGGACTAATCTCATCGACCAGCAATAAATCAGCGCTTCCCTGGCGGGGCCGGCAAAACCGTTACAATCGGGTTCTTCGACCCTACGCGAGCGCCCCCATGTCCGACCCGTCGCCCTACCTGTTCCCACCCGTGAGTCCCTCGCGCAGCGGCATGCTGGCGGTGGACGACCTGCATACCATCTACTGGGAAGAAGTGGGCAACCCGCAGGGCGTTCCCGTGCTGTTCCTGCACGGCGGGCCCGGCGCGGGCACGTCGCCGCAGCATCGCCGGTTTTTCGATCCGCGTCACTATCGCGTGATCCTGTTCGACCAGCGCGGCGCCGGCAAATCGCAGCCGGTGGGCGAGACGCGCAACAACACGACGCAACTGCTGATCGAGGATATCGAAACGCTGCGCGCCATGTTCGGCATCGAGCAATGGCTGGTGTTCGGCGGCTCGTGGGGCTCGACCCTGGCGCTGGCCTATGGCCAGGCGCATCCCGAGCGCTGCCTGGGGTTTGTCCTGCGCGGCATCTTCCTGTGCACGCGGCTTGAGATCGACTGGTTCATCAACGGCGCGCAGTGGTTCCATCCCGAGATTCATGAGGAATTCGTCGAGGCGATCCCGCCGGCGGAACGGGGCGACCTGCTGCAGGCATACTACACCCGCATCATGGACCCGGACCCGGACGTCTACTGGCCGGCCGTGCGCGGGTGGAGCCGCTTCGAGGGCCGCCGCGTGTTCCTGATGCCGCAGCCGGCGGAGCCGTCGTGCGACAGCGTCGACCTTGGCCTGGGCCGGCTCGAAGCACATTACATGGTCAATCTGGGCTTCTTCGACGAGAACCAGCTGCTGCGCGACGTCGACCGGATTGCCCACCTGCCGGCCGTGATCGTGCAGGGCCGCTACGATGTCATCTGTCCGCCGGTGTCGGCGTGGCGGCTGCACCAGCGCTGGCCCGGCTCGCAGATCAAAATGGTGCCGGACGCCGGCCATGCGGCCATGGAGACGGGCATCAGCCGCGAGCTGGTGGCCGCGACGGAGCTGTTTCGCCGCCAGGGCCGTTTCGCCTGACGGATGCCGGTGCCGCCGGCGGATTCGGAACCGCGCGCGCGGCCTGCTACACTCATGCCTGAACGAGGCAACTTCCATAAAGACGCATTGAGACGTGATGAATATTCAGCTGGGCGATATCGGCCACATCATTCAACTGGCCATCGCACCGGTCTTCCTGCTGACCGGGGTGTGCACGAACCTGATGGTACTGATCAACCGCCTGGCGCGCATCATCGACCGCTCGCGGGTACTGGAAGACCGGCTCGACATCGCCTATAGCGACAACTACCTGAACGAGCTCGATGTACTGTACCGCCGCTCGCACCTGATCAATTACGCCATTACGCTGTCGACGGCCTGCGGCCTGTTTGTCTGCCTCGTCATCGCCCTGCTGTTCATTGGCGATACGACCAACGTCACGCTGGATAAATATATCGCGGGCCTGTTCGTGGCCGCCGTGATCAGCCTGATTTTCAGCTTCGGCTTCCTGCTGCGCGAGATCTTCATCGCCTCGGCAGCCATGCGTTCGCACCGCCACGTGCGCCGGACGCCCAAAACCACCGAGTAGAGTTTTATGCACGACTATCAACGTCCCCCCACACTGCACCGCTATGGCCCGCGCAGCGAACTGGAAACGTCGCTGACGCAAGGCCAGTTCGTGCTGCGCCCGGCCAACGGCTTTCTGACCCTGTCGTTCTCGCAGGCCTGGCGCCGCGACCTGTATGAGCACTTCGGCGCCGACTGCTGCCTTGTCATCCACGACGCGGAAGAATTCGGCGAACGCGTGCACCGCGCCGTCCAGCGGACCTTGCCCAACTGGGCCGGCATCGACGGCGCTGTCGAATACGGTACCCGCGCCGCACTGGGGGCCGCCTTCACGATGGGCACGCAGGATGCGATGGAACAGGAATGGAAGTTTGCCTGGCGGCCGATGCACAGCCAGTCGAGCATGAATCCGGTCGTGATCCGGATCGGCAGCCTGGAACAGTTTGCCGAGTTGCGCGCGGCGGACTATTACCCTTCCTAGGGCGCGATCGTCGCCGGCTGGTGCTTCGCCAGGTCCGTTGCCGGCCCCGGCAGTTTCGACGTGCCGCCCTTGTCGAGGCGCGCCAGCACGGCGCCCATCATGCGTTCGATATCGCCGCGGATGATGTTCGTGCCGAGGACGCCGGGCACGTAAAAATTGGGCATCATGCGCCCCGTGTAGATGACGCGCGTCCCGCCCGTTTCCGGAACGGGTACCAGTTCCCAGCGCGATTCGTAGTGCTTCATGTCGCCCGAGATCAGGTCGATGTCGATCGACGACATCGGCTGCTCCGTCGCGCGCACGATCAGGTGGATGGAGCGCGACATGAACAGGAAGCGCGCCGTGCCGAACTGCTCGATGATGACTTCATTGCCGTTGCGCGACAGGACGCGGCACGACACCAGGTCCGGCACGAATTCCTCCATGCGATCGTAGCCCGTGAGGATGCGCCAGACCGTGGGCAGGGGCGCCAGCACGGTGCCGGTGGCGTCCACTTCGTACATGTGCAGCGCGTCCTGCGTGATGCGCTTGACCGATACCTGCAATTTCGCCACATCGGTGCGATGCGTCTGCGCTAACGCCAGCGCAGGTGCCGTGCAACCGATCAGAAATAACAGCAGGAATCTTTTCATTCTTCCAGCGTAAGGTAACTGGTGGCAGAATACAAGCGCGCCGCACTGCCACCGTTAGGCAGCGCACAAAGCCCCGATCGGACCCCGATGACCCCATTTCCCCACCTGCTGGCCCCTCTCGACCTGGGGTTTACCACCTTGCGCAACCGCGTCGTCATGGGTTCCATGCACACCGGATTAGAGGATCGCTTCTACCATTACGGCAAGCTGGCCGCTTTCTACCGCGAGCGGGCGCGCGGCGGCGTCGGATTGATCGTCACGGGCGGCATCTCGCCCAACCGGCAAGGCTGGCTGCTGCCGTTCGGTGGCACGCTCAATTTCGCCGGCGACGTGTTCAACCACCGCAAGGTCACGCGCGCCGTGCACGAGGAGGGCGGCAAGATCCTGCTGCAGATCCTGCACGCGGGACGCTACGGCTATCAACCGTTCGTCGTGTCGGCATCGGATCGCAAGTCGCCCATCTCGCCGTTCAAGCCAAAGGCGCTGACGGCGTCGGGCATCGAGGCGACGATCCGCGCCTATGTTCGCACCGCGCGGCTGGCGCAGAAGGCCGGGTATGACGGCATCGAGGTGATGGGCAGCGAAGGGTACCTGCTGAACCAGTTCCTGTGCGCCCGCACCAACCTGCGCACGGACGCGTGGGGCGGCGCCATCGAAAACCGCATGCGCCTGCCCGTCGAGATCGTGCGGCGCGTGCGCGCGGCCGTGGGGGCGAACTTCATCATCATGTACCGGCATTCGCTGCTCGACCTGGTCGAAGGCGGCAATACCTGGGACGAAGTCGTCACCGTGGCGCGCGCGCTGGAGGAGGCCGGCGTGACGATCCTCAACACGGGCATCGGCTGGCATGAAGCCCGGGTGCCGACGATCGTCACGTCCGTGCCGCGCGCCGCGTTCGCAGGCGTGGCGGGGCGCCTGCGGCGCGAGGTGAGTATTCCCGTGGTCGCGTCGAACCGCATTAACATGCCGCGCGAAGCGGAGGACGTGCTGGCACGCGGCGACGCGGACATGGTGTCGATGGCGCGGCCGTTCCTGGCCGACGCGGAATTCGTCAACAAGGCCGCGCAGGGCCGGGCCGACGAGATCAACACCTGCATCGCCTGCAACCAGGCCTGCCTCGATCACACGTTCTCCAACAAACGTGCCACGTGCCTCGTCAATCCACGCGCCTGCCACGAAACGGAGCTCGTCTACCGCAAGACGGCGGCGCGGCGGCGCGTGGCCGTGGTCGGCGCCGGGCCCGCCGGGCTGTCGGCGGCGACGGTGGCGGCCGAACGGGGCCACGACGTGACGTTGTTCGATGCGGCCGACAGCATCGGCGGGCAGTTCAAGATCGCCATGCAAATCCCGGGCAAGGAAGAATTCGCCGAGACGATCCGGTATTTCGGCCGCCGTCTCGAACTGACGGGCGTGAACGTCCGGCTGGGGCGCAAGGTCACCGGCGACGAACTGACGGGCTTCGACGACGTCATCGTCGCCACCGGCATCAAGGTGCGCATGCCGGCGATCGACGGTATCGGTCATCCGAAGGTGCTCAGCTACCTGGACGTGTTGCAGCACAAGAAGCCCGTCGGCGCGCGCGTGGCAATCATTGGCGCGGGCGGCATCGGCTTCGACATGGGCGAGTACCTGTTGCACGACAGCCGCCATCCACTGCCGCTGCCGGTCGACACGTGGGCGGCAGGGTGGGGCGTCGACCTGCACGCCAGCACGGGCGGCGGCCTGGTGCCTGCGGCGGCGCCAACGCCGGCGCGCCAGCTGTACCTGCTGCAACGCAAAACCAGCAAGCCGGGCGCCGGGCTGGGCAAGACATCCGGCTGGGTCCATCGCGCCGTGCTGGCGAGAAATGGCGTCGTCATGCTGGGCGGCGTGCAGTACAAGCGCATCGACGAACACGGCCTGCACATCGAAATCGGTGGGGAAGAACGCCTGCTGGCCGTGGACAACGTCATCGTCTGCGCCGGCCAGGACAGCCTGACGGAGCTGATGCCGGCCGAAGGCACGCGCCAGCAAGGTGGCCCGCGCTGGCACAAGATCGGCGGCGCCGCACTGGCATCGGAACTGGACGCCAAGCGCGCCATCCGCGAAGGCGCCGAACTGGCCGCCCGCCTGTAAGCCACAGCAACAGCCGAGCCCGTGACAACATCGGGGTCAGGCACAGAACTTGTCACGAACTCAGCTGTAATGGCGCCGTAACGGCAGCAGTGCTGAGCCTGTGACAGTTTTCGTGCCTGACCCCGATGTTGTCACAAGCTGAACGGTAGCTCGCTTAGTGGCCGCTCTTGTGCGGCTCCTTGAACGTTTCCAGCACATAGTCCGTCATCCCGTTCGCCAGCTCTTCCTCGCCGACAAACACCTTGCCCATGCGTTCCTTGCGCAGCAGCTCGGCTTCTTCGTCGTTGTGGGTGCGCACGACGATGCGGATGTCCGGGTTCAGCGTGCGGGCCACGTCGACCATCGCGCGCACGTGGAATGTGTCGGGCGTGGCGATCACCAGCATGCGCGCCTTGGCGATATGCGCCTGGATCAGCACCACCGCTTCGGCGGCATTGCCGGCAACGGCCGCCACGCCGGCCTGGCGCAGCTGGTCGACCTTCTCGCGGTTCTGTTCCGCGACAACATAGTGGATGCCCTGCGCGTTGAGCGTTTCGGCGATGCGCTGGCCCACGCGGCCATATCCCACCAGCACGACCTGGCCGGCCAGTTTCGTCGGCGCGGTCGTCATGGGCAGTTCCGCCAGCGGGTCGGCGGCGCGGTCGAATTTCGCGGCCAGCATGCGGTTCTTGCCCAGCAAGCGTTCCAGTGGTCCCGTCAACGCGAAGATGAAAGGGTTGAGCGTGATGGAGAGGATGGCGCCCGCCAGGATCAGGCTCTGGCCCTCCTGCGGCATCAGTTTCAACGAGATGCCGAGGGCGGCCAGGATGAACGAGAACTCGCCGATCTGCGCCAGGCTGGCCGACACCATCAGCGCGGACCTGGCGGGATAGCGCAACAGCACGACCAGCACAAAGGCCGCTACCGACTTGCCGAACACGATGATGGCCAGCACCGCCAGCACGCGCAGCGGCTCCTCGACAAGGATGGATGGCTCGAACAGCATGCCGACGGAGACAAAGAACAGCACCGCGAACGCGTCGCGCAGCGGCAGCGATTCCTGCGCCGCACGGTGCGCCAGTTCCGATTCGCGCAGCACCATGCCGGCAAAGAACGCACCCAGCGCGAACGAGATGCCGAACAGGGAAGTGGATGCATAGGCGATGCCGACGGCGGCGGCGATCACGCACAAGGTGAACAGCTCGCGCGAGCCGGTGCGCGCCACCTGCCACAGTATCCACGGGAACAGCTTGCGGCCGACAACGAGCATGAAGCCGACAAACAGTGCGACCTGGCCCAAGGTAACCGCGAGAGTTTTCCACAGGCTGGCATTCGGGTCGACACCGGTCGCATCGCCTCCCAGCGATGGCGCCAGCGCCGGCAGCAGCACCAGCATCAGCACCGTGACGAGATCCTCGACCACCAGCCAGCCCACGGCGATGCGGCCGTTGAACGAATCGAGAATGCCCCGTTCTTCCAGCGCCCGCAGCAGCACGACGGTACTGGCCACCGACAGTGCCAGGCCGAATACCAGCCCGCCGCCCAGGCTCCAGCCCCACCAGTGCGCCAATCCCATTCCCATCGCGGTTGCCGCGCCGATCTGCAGGATCGCTCCAGGCAGCGCCACCTTTCTCACTTCCCACAGGTCGTCCAGCGAAAAGTGCAGGCCGACGCCGAACATCATCAGCATGACGCCGATTTCGGCCAGCTGGCCGGCCAGGTGCGCATCGGCGACAAAGCCGGGGGTCGTGGGCCCCAGGACGATGCCGGCGGCAAGATAGCCGACCAGCGCAGGCAGTTTGAACCGGGTAGCGAGGTAGCCGAAGACGAGACCGAGGCCAAGGGCCGCGGCAATGGTGGTGATCAGGCTGACGTCATGGGGCATGCAGGGCGGGTTCCTTTCAGGTTGAGCGAGGGACGGCCGTTGCCGTCCCGTCAACCAGTATAAACCGGGCCGCCCGATGCCACCTTACAGCTTCTGTACGACGACCGAGCCGATCGAGTAGCCGGCGCCGAACGAGCAGATGACGCCGTAGGCGCCTTGCGGCAGGTCGTCCTGGTGCTTGTGGAAGGCGATGATGGAACCGGCCGACGACGTATTGGCATACGTGTCCAGGATGACCGGCGCTTCCTCCGGCGTCGCATCGCGGCCCAGGATCATGCGCACGATCAGCTGGTTCATGTTCAGGTTGGCCTGGTGCAGCCAGTAGCGGGCCACCTGCGGCACTTCCAGGCCGGCGTTGGCGATGGAGTTCCTGATCATCTCGGCGGCCATCGGGCACACGTCCTTGAACACTTTACGGCCCTGCTGCTTGAACAGTTTATCGGGCTGGCCGATGCCCGCTTCGTCGCCGCGGTTCAGGAAACCGAAGTTGTTGCGGATATTGTTCGAGAACGACGTTTTCAGCTTCATGTCGAGGATGGCGAAGCGGTGCGTCGACACAGCCGTATCGGCCGCCTCGATGACGATTGCCGTGCAGGCGTCGCCAAAGATGAAATGGCTGTCGCGGTCGCGGTAATCCAGGTGGCCGCTGGTGATTTCCGGATTCAGCACCAGCACGGCGCGCGTCTGGCCCGTCTGCACGGCCGTTGCCGCCGTCTGGATGCCGAACGTGGCGGACGAACAGGCCACGTTCATGTCGAAGCCGAAGCCGTCGATGCCCAATGCCTGCTGCACCTCGACAGCCATGGCCGGGTAGGCACGCTGCATGTTCGAGCAGGCCACCAGCACCATGTCGATGTCGGCTGCCGTGCGACCGGCGCGGTCCAGCGCCTGCCGGGCCGCGGCCACGCACATTTCCGCCTGCAGCGACAGTTCTTCGTTGTCGCGCTCCGGGTAGTGGGGGGCCATGCGTTTCGGATCCAGCACGCCTTCCTTGTTCATCACGTGGCGCGATTTGATGCCGGACGCCTTTTCAATGAACGCCGCGCTGGACGGCTCCAGTGCCGTCACCGTGCCCGCTTCGATGGCCGCCGCGTTGTCCGCGTTGAACAGGGCGACATAGGCATTGAAGCTGTCGACCAGTTCCTCGTTCGAGATCGAATGGGGCGGCGTAAAAAGTCCGGTTCCGCTGATGACGGCTTGTTTCATTATTAAGCTTTCGTATTCGTTAAGAAGCATGAAGGCCGTTTGGACCGGGCACCCTGTGTAACGGGCTGACCTGCCGAAACGGCCTTGCCGGCATGCCGCGGCGGTTGCCGGCAGCTGCCACTAAATAGTGCAGTGTACGTAGGGGCTGATTTTACATCAAGAATAGTCGGATCAAGACGTAAAAACGGCGCCGTTACTGGCGCCGTTGCGGCTCAGGCCGGCGTCGGGAACAGCGTCATTTGCGCTTCGGCGCCGCTGCCTGCACGATCTGCGATTCCGGCGGGGCCACCTGCACCGGCAAGCCTTTCAGGTGATTGAGCGCCTGGCGCAGCTGGAAATCGTCGGCCGTGCCGTATTCCAGCGGCTGGCGTTTCTTCTCCAGCGCCAGGATGCGGATCTGTTCTTCCAGTTCGTCGCGCTTGTCCTTGGCCGCTTCCGCTTCGCGGTCGTTCGACAGGTGTTTTTCCAGGTCCGCTTCGCGCATGCGCAGCGCGTTCAGGCCGTCGCCATCGGGATATTCATTCACGGCCAGGTCGGGCACGATGCCCTTGGCCTGGATCGAGCGCCCGTGCGGCGTGTAGTAGCGCGCCGTCGTCAGCTTCAGGGCCGTGTCGGCCGTCAGCTGGCGGATCGTCTGCACGGAGCCCTTGCCGAACGTCTGGCTGCCGATGATCGTGGCGCGCTTGTAGTCCTGCAGCGCGCCGGCGACGATTTCCGAGGCCGACGCGGAGCCGGTATTGACCAGCACCGCCAGCGGCACGCGCTTGACCGCTTCCGGCAGGCGCGCCAGCGCATCGGTATCGCTGCGCATCGAGTAGAACTCGGGACGGGCGTAGTAGATTTCCTTCGAGTCCGGCAGCTGGCCGTTGGTCGAGACGACCGCCGTGTCCTTCGGCAGGAAGGCCGCCGCCACGCCGATGGCGCCCTGCAGCACGCCGCCCGGGTCGTTGCGCAGGTCCAGCACGATGCCCTTCAGGTTCGGGTCCTGCCGGTACAGCTCCGTGATCTTGGCGGCCAGGTCGTCCACCGTCGGCTCCTGGAACTGCGCCACGCGCAGCCAGCCGTAGCCCGGCTCGACGATCTTGCCCTTGACGCTTTTCTGGTGGATCTCTTCGCGCACCAGGCTGAACGTGAGCGGTTGCGGCTCGTCCTTGCGCAGCACCGTCAGGGTGACCTTGCTGTGCGGCTCGCCGCGCATTTTCTTGACCGATTCATCCAGCGACAGCCCCTTCAGCGGCATGGCATCGAGGCGCGTGATCAGGTCGCCCGCCTTGATGCCGGCGCGGTACGCCGGCGAATCCTCGATAGGGGAGACGATCTTGATGTAGCCATCGTCGCTCTGGGCGATCTCGATGCCCAGGCCGACGAACTTGCCCTGCGAGCCTTCGCGCAGCTCGGCATAGGCTTTCTTGTCCAGGTAGGCGGAGTGCGGATCGAGCGAGGCAACCATGCCGGAGATGGCTTCGGTCAGCAGCTTCTTGTCGTCGACCTGCTCGACATAATCGGACTTGATCAGGCCATACACGTCGGCCAGCTGGCGCAATTCTTCCAGCGGCAGGGCCGGCTCGCCGGCGCGTTGCGCCAGTGCGGAGAACTGTAAGGACACGGCAACGCCGGCCACGACACCCAGGGCGACCAGCCCGGTACTCTTCAGTTTCTTGCCCATGTATCACCTTCAGATGCGAGGGCAGCCACTCGGCCGCCATGCGAACCAGTATAAACCCGATTTTCAAAAGCCGCGCTGGCTGATCCTTGAATCGGCTGACCTTTACCACGCTTTACACCGGGCGATGACGCTTTGCTCACGTTACCGATGTTGACGGCTTGTATAGCTTGCGTTAACGAGCGTAAGTAAATGTAAGAAAGGCAGAAGTGCCCGAATCGGCGTCCTACACTGAGCTCGTATTTCTCTCTACCCTGAAGTGGTTTTGGCCTGCGCTCCCTGCGCAGGCTTTTTTTTGCACGGAGCATTCATGAACCGATTCTATACGCTGGCCGCGCTGGTGCTGGCGCTGTCCGGCACCGCCCACGCCACCCCCGTCATGGACTGGCGCGCACCCGACCTGCTGATGATGGCGCCCGACCTGAAGGTGGCGCTGAAGCTGAACGCCAACCAGGCGACACTGTGGAACCAGACGGAGAACCGCACCCGTGCCCTGCTGCGCGAGCGCCAGTCGCGCCAGGAGAAAATGCAGGCGCAGGCCCTGCTGGCGCTGCAGGGCAAAGGCGTCGAGCTGCGCGACCTGGCGGCCCCCCTCGATGCCGAAGAAACCACCGTCGCGCAGGAGAACCGCCAGTTGCGCGAATGGTGGCTGACGCTCAACGACGCGCTGGACGAGCCGCAGCGCCAGACGGTCGCGGTGTTCCTGGCCGAGCAGTTGCAGCGCAAGCCGGAAGGACCGGGCCGCGGCGACTCCCCGCCAAGGCACGAGGGCGGCAGCGAAGGACGGGGCGGCCACAAGGGCGGTCCCGGCGGTGTCAATATCGGCATGGGCGCCCGCTGAGTCTGTGCAAAGTATCGAAAAGTAAAAAACCACGCCGCGGCAGCTCAGCCGCGCGTGGCCGCGCTTACAATGCCAGCGCGGCAGCTCCGTCCCGCCGCGCGACGACTTCGACCTTTTATGAGCAAACTGACTCCTTTTGCCTGCGCCGCCATGCTGGTCATGACGACGGCCACGGCGCAGACCGATCCCGCCGCCGACAAGCCCACCGCTGACAATCCCACCACAAAGGCCGAAACGCCGCCCGACACCAGGGTCGTGCCGCAGGTGACGATCACCGGCGGACGCCAGACCGACATGGACGTGCGCCGCAATTCCACCGCCGCGAAGCAGATCTACGGCCGCGAAGAGCTCGACCGCAACGGCGACACGTCGCTGGGCGATGTGCTCAAACGCCTGCCCGGCGTGACGATCGGCGGCCGCCCGGGCCGCGGCGGCGACGTGCGCATGCGTGGTCTTGGCAGCGGCTACACGCAGATCCTGCTGAACGGCGAACGGCCGCCGGCGGGCTTCTCGATGGAGTCGATCTCGCCCGACCAGGTCGAGCGCATCGAAGTGATGCGCGGCCCCGTCGCGGAGCACAGCACCCGCGCGATTGCCGGCACGATCAACGTCGTGCTGCGCGAGGATTACGTCCAGCGCGACAATCAGTTGCGCGTGGCCGATTCGATCGAGGACGGCCGCCATTCGCCGAATGTCTCCGTCACGATCCCCGGCAAGTCCGGCGCGTTCACGTACTCGCTGTCCGCCTCCATGATGCAGAACCGCCAGCACGATGAAGGCCGCACGCACAACGTCGACACGCTGGACGACGGCACCATCACCAAAGACCAGGACATTGCCGACGAGAGTGCCGGCACGGGCAAGTCGATCCACCTGGCGCCGCGCCTGTCGTACAAGTTCGACAACGGCGACACGATCAATTTCCAGCCCTTCCTGATGCACAACGTGCGCGACAGCGGCTCCTCGTCGACCCTGGTGCAGACAGCCGGCATCGTCGCGCCCGAATACAACTTCGCCGAGCAGCAGTCGTACAACGACAGCACGTTCCTGCGCGGCTTCGGCAACTGGCTGCACAAGATGGACGGCAACGCCAAGCTGGACGTCAAGTTCGGCTTCGGCGCCGGCAAGATCGACAGCGACTCGCTGCGCCACCAGTACGACACGGCAGGAAACCTGCTGGACC
The DNA here is from genome assembly GCF_004421005.1 of Pseudoduganella plicata. NCBI lineage: Bacteria > Pseudomonadati > Pseudomonadota > Betaproteobacteria > Burkholderiales > Oxalobacteraceae > Pseudoduganella > Pseudoduganella plicata. The sequence goes on along the minus strand of NZ_CP038026.1, from coordinate 3,513,926 downwards.
GCTTTACCGACACGGACGCCACGCGCGACCGCAGCATCAACACCGGCGGCAAGTACACGCGGCCCATAGGCCGTGGCCACCTGCTGGCGGCCGGCTGGGATCTGGAAGCGAGCCACCGCGAGCAGACGCGCGTCTCGCTGGACAAGAACGGCAACGCGCAATTTGCCGATTCGGGCGACAACCTGACGGCGGACACGCGCCGCGTTGCCCTGTTCGCGCAGGACGAATGGGACGTCACGCCGCAGTTCGGCATGTACATCGGCCTGCGCTGGGAGGGTATCCGCACGACCAGCGACCGCAGCGCCGGTACCGTCAAGAACACCAGCAGCGTGTTTTCCCCACTGCTGCATGGCGTCTGGCGCATCCCCGGCTTCGAAAAGGATCAGGTGCGCGCCAGCCTGACGAAGAGTTATAAATCGCCGAACGTGGGTGACCTGATTGCCGCGCCATTCCTGTCGCGCCTGAACAGTGCCACGCGGCCGGACCGCAGCGGCAATCCGGACCTGAAGCCCGAGCTGGCGACGGGACTCGACATCGCGTATGAGCACTACATCGGCCGCAGCGGCATCGTCAGCGCCGGCGGTTTTATCCGCGACATCGATAACCTGATCCGGCGCGAGTTGACCCTGCGCGATACGGAGCTGGGTCCGCGCTGGCTGTCGACACCGTCGAACATCGGCCACGCCCGCACCAGCGGCATCGAGCTGGAAGCGAAATTCAAGCTGACGGAATTACTGCCGACGGCGCCCGACATCGACGTGCGCACCAACTACAGCCACTTCTGGTCGCGCGTGGACGGCATTCCGGGGCCGGACAACCGTCTCGACCAGCAGGCGAAGCAGACGGCCAACGTCGGCCTCGACTACCGCAGCAAGGCAATCCCGCTGACACTGGGCGGCATCTTGAACTGGACGCCGCTCACGCGCGTGCGCACCAGCACCGAGCAGATCGTCGAAGTGGGCCGCAAGCGCGCACTGGACGTGTATGCGTTGTGGAAGTTCGACGCCCGCACGCAACTGCGCATCGCGGCCGCGAACACGCTGGCCGACGATGCGCCGGGCAGCAACCTGGTGTACGCTAATGGCCTCGCATCGCGGGCGGACACGGTCAACCCGACGTTCGTGGTGTGGAGCGCACGGCTCGAGACAAAATTTTAAGCCGCACCTGTAATTGATAATCTGAAAGCGCAACGTGAAACGACATCTGATCTCTCTTTCCCTCCTCGCCGCCTTTGCCACGGGCGCCACGGCAGCCGATACCGCGCCGGCTGCCGGCCTGATCTCCGGCATCGACACGCAGTACATCGACAGCACGGTACGCCCGCAGGACGATTTCTTCGTCCACCTGAACGGCAAGTGGCTGAAAACGGCGGAAATCCCCGCCGACAAATCGAGCTGGGGCTCGTTCGCCAAGCTGCGCGATGACACGCTGCCGCAACTGCGCGACATCATCGAAGGGCTGCAGAAGCAGAAGGGCCTGAAGGGCGACGAGCAGAAGATCGCCGACCTGTACGCCAGCTACATGAACGAGGCAAAGCTGGACCAACTGGGCGCGAAACCGCTGGCCGGCGAGCTGTCGCGCATCGCCGCGCTGAAGGACAAGAAGGGTATCCCGACGCTGATCGCGCACCTGACGCGCATCGGCGTGCCGACGCCGTACGCGGTACGCGTGTCGCAGGACGCGCGCGAGTCGACCCGTTACGCGGCCTATATGGCGCAAAGCGGCCTGGGTCTGCCGGACCGCGACTACTACCTGAAAAAGGACGACGCCAAGCTGGCGGACGCGCTGGCGAAATACGAGCAGCACGTCGCGAAGATCCTGACCCTGGCCGGCGCGAAAGACGGCGCGGCGCAGGCGAAGAACATCGTGGCGTTCGAGACCGCGCTGGCCGAGGCGCAGTGGACGAAGGTCGAGAACCGCGACCCCGTCAAGCGCTACAACAAGATCGAGCTGGCCAAACTGGCCGAGCTGGCCCCGGGCTACGACTTCAAGGCCGCGCTGGCTGCGTCGGGCATCGCCGCCAAGACCGATTACGTCATCGTCATGCAACCCAGCTACCTGAAAAGCTTCGACAGGATCGTGGCGGACACGGATCTGGCCACGCTGAAGTCGTACTTCACCTGGCACCTGCTGCGCGACGCATCGCCCTACCTGTCGAAGCCCTATGCGGACGCGCACTTTGCGTTCTACGGCACCGTGCTGACGGGCGTGACGGAACAGCCGCCACGCTGGAAGCGCGGCGTGGGCGTGGTCGAAGGCGCCATCGGCGAAGGCCTGGGCAAGCTGTACGTGGCCGAGCACTTCCCGGCCGACCGCAAGGCGCGCATGGAAAAGCTGGTGCAGAACCTGCTGCTGGCGTACAAGCAGAGCATCGATACGCTGGACTGGATGAGCCCCGAGACGAAAAAGGAAGCGCAGGCCAAGCTGGCCAAGTTCACGCCGAAGATCGGCTATCCGGACAAATGGCGCGACTACGGCAAGCTGAAACTGAACGCGTCGGACCTGCTGGGCAACCTGCGCCGCGCGTCCGAGTTCGAGTTCCAGCGTGACCTCAATAAACTGGGCCAGCCGATCGACAAGACGGAATGGGGCATGACGCCGCAGACGGTCAATGCCTACTACCGCTCCACCGCCAACGAAATCGTGTTCCCGGCCGCGATCCTGCAGCCGCCGTTCTTCGACGCGCGCGCCGACGATGCCGTCAACTACGGTGCCATCGGCGCCGTCATCGGCCATGAGATCAGCCACGGCTTCGACGATTCGGGCAGCCAGTCCGATGGCGACGGCAACCTGCGCGACTGGTGGACGGCGCAGGACCGCGCCAACTTCAAGGCCAAGACCGATGCACTGGTCAAGCAGTACGACGCCTACAGCCCGCTGCCGGGCTATAACGTCAACGGCCGCCTGACCCTGGGCGAGAACATCGCCGACAACTCCGGCCTGGCGATCGCCTATAAAGCCTACAAGCTGTCGCTGAACGGCCAGCCGGCACCGACCATCGACAACCTGACGGGCGAGCAGCGCTTCTACATGGGCTTCGGCCAGGTGTGGCGCTCGAAGATGCGCGAAGCGCAGCAGATCGTGCAGGTGAAAACCGACCCGCACTCGCCGGGCCAGTTCCGCGCCAACGGCACCGTCGTCAACCAGCCGGGCTTCTATGAAGCCTTCGGCGTCAAGGCAGGCGACAAGCTGTATGTGAAGCCCGAGGAACGCGTGCTGATCTGGTGATGAGTATCTGGTAAGGCTATCGGCTGAAAAGCCGCGTCAAAAAGGCCACAACCGTGGCCTTTCTGTTATGCAGGGCATAGGCCATATGCTATTGTCGGTTGCCGGCAATGACCGGTAACACCACTGTCATACATAAGAGGGAAATATCTTGAAACGACATCTGTTGAGTGCATTAACGCTGAGCCTGTTGGCCGGCGTCTGCGGCATTGCCGGCGCGGCCGACAAAGCCCCTTCGAGCAAACCCGCGACCGGCGGAACCGCCTCCGGGATTGCCATCGAATATATCGACCCGTCCGTGCGGGCGCAGGACGACTTCTTCGTCCACACCAACGGCAAGTGGCTGGCCACGACGGAGATCCCGGCCGACAAATCGAGCTGGGGTTCGTTCGCCAAGCTGCGTGAAGACATCCAGCCGCAGCTGCGTTCCATCATCGAGAACGCCGCGGCAAGTGCCAAGGATGCGGACCAGCAGCGCATCGGCGACTTCTACGCCAGCTTCATGGACGAAGCGCGCGTCGAACAGCTGGGCATCGCACCGATCAAGGACAAGCTGACGCGGATCGCCGCCATCGCCGACAAGAAGGCGCTGCCGCAACTGATCGCCCAGTTCAACCGCCACGGCATCACGGCGCCGATGGGCTTTGCCATCCACCAGGACAACAAGGATTCGACCAAGTACGTGGCCGACTTCTACCAGGACGGCCTGGGTTTGCCCGATCGCGACTACTACCTGAAAAAGGATGACGCGAAAATGGCCGACGCGCTGGCCAAGTACGAAGCGCACATCGCCAAGATGCTGACCCTGGCGGGCGACGCGAAAGCGGCGGCCAGTGCGAAAGCCATCGTTGGTTTTGAAACGGAACTGGCGAAGATCCAGTGGACCAAGGTCGAACTGCGCGACCCGGTCAAGGCGTACAACAAGTTCGACATCGCCAAGGTCGGCGAACTGATGCCGGGCTTCGACTGGAACGCGTACCTGGCCGCCACGGGCGTGCAGGGCAAGGCGACGTACGTGATCGTCAGCCAGCCGACGTACTTCCAGGCGCTGGACAAGCTGCTGGCATCGACGTCGCTGGACACGCTGAAGGCGTACTCGCAGTGGCACGTCGTGCGTGAGGCGGCGCCATACCTGTCCAAAGCCTTTGTCGACACCAACTTCGAGTTCTACGGCACGGTGCTGTCGGGCGTGACGGAGAACCGTCCGCGCTGGAAGCGTGCCGTCAGCGCGACCGAAAGCGCCGTGGGCGAGAGCATCGGCAAGGTGTACGTCGAACAGCACTTCCCGCCGGAGCACAAGGCGCGCATGGAAAAGCTGGTCAACAACCTCCTGATGGCGTTCAAGCAGAGCATCAACACGCTGGACTGGATGACGCCGGCCACGAAGAAGGAAGCGCAGACCAAGCTGGCGAAGTTCACCACGAAGATCGGCTACCCGAACAAGTGGCTCGACTACTCGAAGCTGACCGTCAAGCGCGATGACCTGCTGGGCAACGTGCTGCGCGCCACGGAGTTCAACTACAACAAGGAGTTGAACAAGCTGGGTAAACCGATCGACCGCGACGAGTGGCTGATGACGCCCCAGACCGTCAACGCCTACTACAACCCGGAGATGAACGAGATCGTCTTCCCGGCTTCGATCCTGCAGCCGCCGTTCTTCGATCCGAAGGCCGATGACGCGGTCAATTACGGCGCCATCGGCGGCGTGATCGGCCACGAGATCAGCCACGGCTTCGACGACCAGGGCGCGCAATATGATGGCGACGGCAACCTGCGCGACTGGTGGAGCGCGGCCGACCACAAGAACTTCAAGGCCAAGACGGGCCAGCTGGTGGCGCAGTACAGCGCGTATGCACCGCTGCCAGGCTACAACGTCAACGGCGAGCTGACCCTGGGCGAGAACATCGGCGACAACTCCGGCCTGGCCGTGGCTTATAAAGCCTACAAGCTGTCGCTGAAGGGCAAGAAGGCGCCGGTGATCGACGGCCTGACGGGCGACCAGCGTTTCTACATGGGCTGGTCGCAGGTGTGGCGCATGAAGATGCGCGAGCCGGCACTGATCCAGCAGATCAAGACCGACCCGCACTCGCCAGGCCAGTTCCGCGCCAACGGCACGATGCGCAACCAGCCGGGCTTCTACGAAGCCTTCAAGGTCAAGAACGGCGACAAGATGTACCTGCCGCCGAAAGAGCGCGTGATCATCTGGTAATCGATTACGTGTGAACGAAGGCCGCCTCCGGGCGGCCTTTTTCGTTTTTGGGACTGGCACCAATGCCGCAATGTGAAGGCATAACAGCAGCGGGCCGCCGACATGAAACAAACCCAACGGCGGAGGGCTGGGGGGCAGACCCGGCGGGGCGGAGCAGGGAATTCGGGAGCAATAGCTCCGTGCCTGCGCAGCGGTGATGACATGCATGTCATCACTCCCTCCTGACCCCAGTTCTTGGTCTCGGGTCCAAGATGACGCCTGCGGCTCGCTGACCTTCTTGCCTTAACTCAGCATTAATGCCCGCGCCCGACGTGAAGTCTCACCCAGTTGCACAAGCGGGCAAGCCACGGACGTAAAAAAACCGCCCAACAGAGCGGTTTCATTTGCATCCAGCGTAGATTAACCCTTGGCCGGCTCCGCAGCAGGAGCAGCAGCGGCAGGCGCCGCAGCCGGAGCAGCCGCCTCGCCGGCAGGTGCCGCGGCCGGTGCCGCAGGCACTTCCGGCTCCTTGAACTTCGCGCCCGACTGATTGGCCATGAACACCACGGCGCGCGCCACTTCCACATCGTCCAGTTCCGGATTGCCGCCCTTGGCCGGCATCGCACGAATGCCCTCGATGGCATGCTTGACGATGGTGTCATAGCCCTGCGCGATACGCGTGCCCCAGGCACCCGCATCACCCGTCTTCGGCGCCCCCGCCACGCCGGCACCGTGACAGGCCTGGCACGTCGACGTATAAATGGCTTCACCCGTCTGCAGCACTTTCGGCGCGTTCGCATCCTTGAGCGTAAAGCCCTCGTCCGCCACGGGCTTCAGCCGCGACGCAATGGCCTCGGGCGACTGCGCGGTCGAACCGGCGCCGGGCAGGCGTTGCTGCGTGACGTATTGGACCAGCAGGATAATGCCGAGGGTAACGACGAGGAAGAAGCCGATGACCGCGACGATCAGCTGTTTCGGCGTGCGGATGGCGGATTGATGTTCGTGATGTGCGTCGCTCATGTTTTCCTTAGTACAAGTTGCTGGGCCGGTGGCCAGTGTTAATCTTATGACATCAGGGATGGCTGACTACTCGCCGAAAAGCAACTGATTATAGACTCAAACTATACATGTTGGAACGTAATTGAAGCATAGGCAAGACGTCCTATTGACGGGCGTTTCGGCCTGCTGCACACAGGAAAAATTGACCGTTTCCGAGGCCCTGCACGAAAAGTTGTGCTTTGTAATAGACGTGCGGCAGGAAAGCCGGTATCCTTCGGGTCTCTCCGTGCGGCTGTAGCTCAGTGGATAGAGTATTGGCCTCCGAAGCCAAGGGTCGCTGGTTCGATCCCAGCCAGCCGCACCATTTTTCCTGTTGTCTTCTCCTGTTCAGATGCGTCATCCGCTGCCTGGACATACACAGAATTCCCGTTACTTCTCCAGACCATTTGCTAGTCCCGCATGGCGCTTGCTCTCGCGTTAGCATTGTGACATTCTCGGGACCCTTCCATCACGCATCGGTATATGAACCACGACGAGCTGCACGGCAACACTGCCGCCGACGCGCACCATGAAATCCGCCGCGACGGCAACGCGCCATGGCTGTTCCTGTTTCCGTTGTTGCTCGGGCTGCCGGGCGTGCGGTGGGCTGTCAGCCGCGGCGATTACGGGATCGCGACGGGGTTTTCGTCTTCATGCTGGTGCTGGCAAAAGGTACGTGGAATGTCGTCAGATACGAACGCGCTACGCCGCTGATGCGCATCGAAGGCGGCAGCCTCACGTGGTTCGGCGATATTCCGAAGCACCTGTTCACCGTTACGATCGCCGATATCCGCAGCTGGCGAATCGAGTATTTCGGCATGCGCAAGCACCCGTTTTATCAAATGACGGTACGCACGCATGATGGCGCCACCATTCAACAGGTGTTTTCCGCCATCGCGATCTCAAAATCGGCGGAGATTTATCCGCTGCTGCAACGATATCTGGGCCACCGCTTTACTCCGCCTTTTCAGACGCCGGCGGTGTGAAGCGATCCGCCCGGTAGAGCAATTACTGCCAGCGAGCGGGTATCATCGTTCAATCCACGTACCGAACGAGCCCCCATGCACAGCCGGATCAGCGACGACATCACCTTCCGCAAACTGGAAATCCTCCTGGCCTATATGGAAGGCGGCAACCTGAACGCAGCCGCGCGCATGCTCGACATCAGCGCCGTCAGTGTGCACCGGGCGCTGCATTCGCTGGAGGATGCGATGAGCTGCCAGCTGTTCAGCCTGCAGGGCCGCAACCTGATTCCCAACGAGGCGGCGCAGGTGCTGGCCGAGGTGAGCCGCGATGTGATCCGCCTGATGGCCGACGGCATTGCCGCAACGCGCTCCGCTGCCGGCTATTCGGCCGACCATCTTAAAATCGGTTCGCTGTATTCGCTGACGACCGGCACCATTCCGAATGTCATCATCGGCATCAAATTGCGCAAGCCGGAACTGGAGACGGAGCTGGTGCTCGGGTCGAACGCGGAGCTGCTGCACAAACTGAAACAGAATGCCGTCGATGCGGCGTTGATGGCCGTGCCGGATCCCGATCCCGACGTCGAATCGATTTCTCTGTTCGAGGACGACGTGTTCTTTGCCGCCCCTGCCGGATCGCCCTATGAGCACATGACGGAAGTCGACCTGCGCGACTGCGCTGGCGAGAAATTCGTTTGCCTGCGTGACGGCTTCGTTACCTTCAGCGGCTTCCAGGAGGCCTTCCGCATTGCCGGTTTCGCGCCGACGCTCGTCACCCGCGTGGGCGACATCTTTTCGCTGATGAACCTTGTCGCTGCGGGTATCGGCTACACGCTGCTGCCGGGCCGCGTGCGCGATGCGTTTGGCGACAAGGTGCGGCTTATTCCCCTCAAACAGGATTACCGGATGCGCCAGACGATCGGGCTGTCGTTCCTGCGCGTGCGCGAGCGCGATCCGAATCTGCTGGCGTTGGCTGCCGTGTGCCGGATGCTCAAGCACAGCTGACGTTTATCCATACCGTTCCGCTGACAGTAAACGATGTCACGCTGCCGTAATTGATTCCCATGGCAATCCACGTTACCTTTACGTCATCACTACCATAAGAAAATGGTCAAAACGAGCATGCCCGGGCTGTCGGCTGCATCGGGGATGCATGGAGACGTAATACCCGCGGTGCCGGTGGGAAGCCGGCATTGCACGTTCAAGGAGTACCGTGTGTCCTCTCACCTGATCGCAATCTGCGTGCTGGCGTTGATGTTCGTTGTCGCCACCGCGCTGCCCATCAATATGGGCGTTATCGCTTTTGTCGGCGCTTTCCTCGTCGGCACCGTGGTCGCCGGCATGCAGGCCAAAGGCATCATGGCCGGCTTTCCGGCCGAACTGTTTTTAACGCTGGTCGGCATCACGTTCCTGTTCGCGCAGGCCCAGAACAATGGGACCATCGACTGGCTTGTCCGACTTGCGGTGCGGGCTGTGGGCGGGCGCATTGCAGCGATTCCCTGGGTGATGTTTGCCGTGACGGCGCTGCTGACGTCCGTCGGCGCCGTGAGCCCGGCCGCCGTCGCCATCATCGCGCCCATCGCGCTGGGCTTCGCGGCCAAGTACGGGATCAATCCCCTGATGATGGGGCTGATGGTGATTCACGGCGCGCAGGGCGGCGGCTTTTCGCCCATCAGCATCTATGGCGGCATCACCAACAAGGTGGTCAAGGAGGCGGGGCTGCCGATTTCCGAACTGACGACGGCGTTCGCCAGCCTGGGGGTCAACGTGGCCGTGTCGCTCGTGCTGTTCTTCGTGTTCGGCGGCGCGAAGCTGATGCGCCAGAGCGCGCCGAAGGCGATGCCGGTAATGCCTGCGACCCCGTTTGGCGCACCGGTGGCCGTGGCCGCGCAGGGTCCACAGATTTACGGCGATGCCGAAAGCGAAGCGGCCAGCGAGGAACGCCTGCTGCGTCAGCGTTCCAGCGAGGCCGTGGGCGCCGTCGGTGGCAGCGCCGGCAAGCTGACGCATACGCCCGCCGACGAGGGACCGACGATTCACCAGATCGTCACCGTCGTCGGCCTGATCGCGCTGGCCGTGCTGACGTTGCTGTACAAGCTCGATATCGGCTTCGTCGCCATCTCGATCGGCCTGTTGATCTCGATCCTGTCGCCGCAGGTGCAGAAGCGCGCCATCGGCCAGGTGTCGTGGCCGGAGATCATGCTCATTGTCGGCGTCAGCACGTATGTGGGTGTCATGCAGAAGATGGGTACCATCACGTGGGTGGGCGACAGCGTTGCCAGCATGACGTCGCCGCTGATCGTCGCGCTGCTGCTGCTGTTTGTCGGCGCCATCGTGTCGGCCTTTGCGTCGTCCACCGCGGTGCTGGGCTCCCTGATTCCGCTGGCCGTGCCGTTCCTGCAAACAGGTGGCGGCGTCGAGCCGATCGGCTTTATCGCGGCCATGGCCGTGGCGTCCACGATTGTCGACGTCAGCCCGTTCTCGACCAACGGCGCGCTGGTGCTGGCGAGCGCCCAGCACGTCGACCGCGACGTGTTCCTGCGCCAGCTGATGATCTATGGCGGTATCGTGACCCTGGTCGCGCCGGTCGTCTTGTGGCTGCTGTTTGTTGTACTGTAAAGGAAACCGGATGAATCACCCTGAAGGCCGCTGGAGCACCCAGCAAGACAATCGCAACGCGCGCCTGGCCCGCGCCCGCGCCGCCCTGGGCGACGCGCTGGATGGCAAGGTCGTCGCGGCGTCGCACGTCGTCGAACTCCTGCACCAGGTGCTGGAACCGGGCGACCGCGTCTGCCTGGAAGGGAACAACCAGAAGCAGGCGGACTTTCTCGGCAAGGCGCTGACCCGCCTCGACCCGGCGCGCATCAACGGTCTGCACATGCTGCTGTCCGTGCTGTCGCTGCCCGAGCACCTGGACGTGTTCGAGAAGGGCATCGGTGCACGGCTGGACTTCTCGTTCTCGGGGCCCCAGGCGGGCCGGCTGGCGAAGCTGGCGCAGTCGGGCAAGCTCAATATCGGCGCCATCCACACGTACCTGGAGCTGTTCGCGCGCTACTTTGTCGACCTGACGCCGCGCGTGGCGCTGGTGGCCGCCGAGATGGCGGACCGCGAGGGCAACCTGTACACGGGCCCGAACACGGAAGACACGCCCGCCATTGTCGAAGCCACCGCGTTCAAGAGCGGCATCGTCATTGCGCAGGTCAACCGGATCGTGGATAAACTGCCGCGCGTGGACATTCCGTCCGGCTGGGTCGAATATGTGGTGCAGTCGCCCACGCCGTACTACATCGAGCCGCTGTTTACGCGCGACCCGGCGCTGATCTCGGAAATCCAGGTGCTGATGGCGATGATGGCCATCAAGGGCATCTACGCCGAATATGAAGTCCAGCGCCTCAATCACGGCATCGGCTTCGACACGGCCGCCATCGAACTGCTGCTGCCGACCTATGCGGCGGACCTCGGCCTGAAGGGCAAGATCGCGCGGCACTGGGCACTGAACCCGCACCCGGCGCTGATTCCGGCCATCGAAGCGGGCTTCGTCGAATCGGTCCATTCGTTCGGCTCCGAGCTGGGAATGGAAAACTATATCCGCGCGCGGCCCGACGTGTTCTTTACCGGGCCGGATGGCTCGATGCGCAGCAACCGCGCTTTCTCGCAGGCGGCCGGTCACTACGCCTGCGACATGTTTATCGGTTCCACCTTGCAGATCGATTTGCAGGGCAACTCCTCGACGGCGACGCTGGGCCGCATTTCCGGCTTCGGCGGTGCGCCGAACATGGGGGCGGACGCCCGCGGGCGGCGGCACCCCAGCGCCGCCTGGCTGAAGGCAGGCGAGCAGGCGCGCGCTGGCCGCAACACCATCCCGCGCGGGCAGAAGCTCGTCGTGCAGATTGTCGAGACGTTCCGTGAGCACATGGCGCCTGCGTTTGTCGAGCGGCTCGACGCGTGGCAGCTGGCCGAGCAGGCCGGCATGGCGATCCCGCCGGTGATGATCTACGGCGACGACGTCACGCATATCCTGACGGAAGAGGGCATCGCCAACCTGCTGCTGTGCCGCAGCGACGAGGAGCGCGAACAGGCCATCCGCGGCGTGGCCGGGTACACGCCGGTCGGCATGGGGCGCGATAAGCGCATGGTGGAAAACCTGCGCGACCGTGGCATCATCCGTCGCCCGGAGGATCTCGGCATCGACAAACGCCTGGCCACGCGCGACCTGCTGGCTGCCAAGAACATGAAAGGCCTGGTGCGCGCATCGGGTGACCTGTACGAGCCGCCGAAACGCTTCAGGAACTGGTAAGGACATCACGATGGAAACACTACATTACAGGTTCGAGCAAGGCACGCGGCCGCTGGCAGGACAGCCGCAGCTGGTCGGTGTCGTTGGCTCGGGCAACCTTGAAGTATTGATCGAAGCGGCGCCGTTGGGGGGCGCCTGCGAGATCGACGTGCGCACCGCCGCCGTCGGCTTCGGCGCCACGTGGCAGGCCGTGATGGCCGACTTCCACGCACGCTGGCAACTGGCCGACGCGCGCATCAGCATCAACGACATGGGCGCTACACCCGCCGTCGTCAGCCTGCGCCTGGACCAGGCGGTCGAAACGCTGACAGGAGGCACGCCATGAGCAGCTATCTCGAATTGACCGCGCGCCAGCGCATACCGGCCATCTTCGATCCCGGCTCGTTTGAAGAATTCCTGCCGCCGTCCGAACGCATTGCCAGCCCGCACCTGGCGCAGCTTGATGCGCCCGTGTCGTTTGACGACGGTGTCGTCGTCGGACGCGGGCTGCTGGGTGGCCACGTCGTCTTCGGCGCGGCGCAGGAGGGCGGCTTCATGGGCGGCGCCGTCGGCGAGGTGCACGGCGCCAAGCTGGTCGGCATGCTGCGCAGGGCCATTGACGAAAAGGCGCATGCGGTATTGCTGCTGCTGGAATCGGGCGGCGTGCGCCTGCACGAAGCCAACGCGGGCCTGATCGCCGTCTCGGAAGTCATGCGCGCCATGCTCGATGCGCGTGCGGCGGGCATTCCGGTCGTCGCGGTCGTGGGTGGATCGAACGGCTGCTTTGGCGGCATGGGCATTTCGGCGCGCTGCGCCAACGTCGTCATCATGTCGGAGGAAGGGCGGCTGGCGATGTCCGGGCCCGAGGTGATCGAGACGGCCAGCGGTGTCGAGGAATTCGACTCGCGCGACCGTGCGCTGGTCTGGCGCACCACGGGCGGCAAGCACCGCTACCTGATGGGCGACTGCCAGATGCTGGTGGCGGACGACACGGCGGCGTTCCGCGCCGCGGCGCTGGAAGCCATCGGCGGCATCGGCAACGCCGGCCTGACATTGGAAGACCTGCTGGCCGAACAGGCCATGCTGACGCGGCGCCTGGCCGATACCGAAGGGCTGGTGGAGCCGATGGACGTGTGGCGCAAACTTGGCGTGCCCGACCCGGCCAGTGTGCCGATGCTCGATGCCGACGCCTTCCTGCAACTGGCGGCGCCGTATCGCGCAGGAGGTCAACGATGAGCTGGCAGACATTGGCAACGCAGCTGTTCCCGGGCGGTCACGATATTCTCGAACGCGACAATTTTTTGTCCGGCACGGCGCAGGTGGACGGCAGGACGGTTGCCATCATCGGCACCACGGAGCACGTCCCCATCGGCATCGAGATCGCGCTGGCGCAGGCGCAGGCGATCCTGAACACGGTACAGGAGCATCCCGGCCGGCCGATCCTGATCCTGGTCGATACGCAGGGCCAGCGGCTGCGCCACCGCGACGAGATGTTGGGCATCAACAGCTATATGGCGCATCTGGGCAAATGCGTCGACCTGGCGCGGCGCAAGGGGCACACGGTGATCGGCCTGGTGTACGACCAGGCGCTGTCCGGCGGCTTTATCACGAGCGGCCTGATTGCCAGCGCCTGTTATGCGCTGCCTGCGGCGACCATCCGCGTCATGGGCCTGCCGGCGATGGCGCGCATCACGAAGGTGCCGGAAGAACGGCTGACGGAGCTGGCGCGCGACAATCCCGTCTTCGCGCCCGGTCCGGAAAACTACTTGCGCATGGGTGGCCTGCACGGCATCTGGCAGGATGACCTGGCAAACGCACTGGCACGGGCGTTGGCCGAATGCGGCACGGACGACGTGCGCATGGCGCTGGGCCAGGAACGCGGCGGACGCCTGCTGGCGCAGCCCGTCGCCCAGGCGGTGCGGACGGGCGGCCATGTTCGCCCGACATGATCTCGTCTGGTTGACGAGCCGCGGCTGGCAGCGCGTGCGTGCGACGGTGCCGCCCGGCGCGCTCGATCGGCTCGACGCGTGGCGCGATGCCGGCTGGCCGGCCGTCGTGCGGCGGGCCGAGATCGACCTGGCGCCGGGCGAAGTTGCCATCGGCTTTGCGCTGCCGCCGGGTGCGGACGGCAAGGTGCGTGTCGGCTGTCGTGCGGAGCTGGCCGATATCGGCCGGCGCACCCGCGCATTACCCCTGGTCGGCGCGCTCGACGCGGCGCCGGCGCCATGGCGTGACGCGCTGGCGGCGCTGGAGCGGCAGGCCGCGGAGGCGGGACTCGGCCTGGCAGTGTATGGCTCGCTGGCGCTGCAGGCCCTGACGGGGCAAAGCTACCTGATGCCAACGTCCGATATCGATCTGCTGCTGCGTCCCCTGAACCGCGCGCAGCTGATGACGGGACTGGATCTGCTGGCGCGGCACGGAGCGCTGCTGCCGCTCGATGGCGAGGTCGTGTTCCCCGATGGCCGCGCGGTAGCATGGAAGGAACTGCGCGCCGCGTTCGACGGCGCGCCAGGCACGCGCGTGCTGGCCAAGAGCCTGGAACGGGTGGGTCTGGTGAAACCCGACGAGCTGCTGGCGACGCTGGAGGAGGATGCATGGCTGGACTGAGCACGTCATTGCGCCTCGAGCCGCCGGCATCGTGGAACACAGAATCGTCGCGGGCGTTCTGCCAGCGCATTGCGCGCCTGGCGGTGCGCAGCCTGTATGCGGAACTGGCGCTGTACCCGAAACCGGGCCTGGTGTCGTTTGTCGACAACGGCAGCCATGACGACATGACGGCGGCCACTTTCGTGCGCAGCCTGTTCGCGCTGCGCCGCTATTTTCTGCGCATCGTACAGGCCGGCGTGCACGATGCACCGTTTCACGTCCTCAAGGAACTCGGCATCGAAGCCGAAGCACGCATGCTGCACGCAACGGGGGGCGTCAATACGCACCGCGGCGCGATCTTCTGTCTCGGCATGCTGTGCGCGGCCATCGGCCGCTGCCGCGCTGACGGTACGGCGCCGACACCCGCCGCGATCCACGCCACCTTGTTGCGTTGCTGGGGCGCCGCGCTGGGCGCGCACAGCGGCGATATCGCCACGCCATCGCACGGCGCCGTCGCATTGCTGCGCTATGCCGCCAGCGGCGCGCGCGAGGAAGGGGCACGCGGCTTCCCGTCCGTGTTCGACGTCGGCTTGCCGGCGCTGCATCGTGCGCTGGCCGCCGGCCGCGACGCACGGCGCGCGCGCGTCGATGCGCTGTTTGCGCTGATGGCGCACGTCAGCGACACCAATGTCTATCACCGTGGCGGCGTCGAAGGCGCGCTGACCGTGCGCCGTGCCGCCCGCGCCTTTATCGCGCGCGGCGGCACGGCGGCGCCGGACTGGGAAACGCGGGCATTGATCTGTCACCGCACGTTCGTTGCGGCGCGGCTGTCGCCCGGCGGCGCGGCCGACCTGCTGGGTGCCGTCTGCCTGCTGCAGGCAGCATGCGCGGAGGGTTGAGATGACGGGTCGTCTGGTCGTGCTGTGCCCGGGTCAGGGCGGCCAGCATGCGGGCATGTTCGACATGGCACGTACCGATCCGGCGGGGAGCCGCCTGCTGGACGCGTGGTTTGACGATCCCCTGCTGGCGGCACCATTGCGCGAAGCGCCGGGGTTCAGCAATCGCGTGGCGCAGCCGTCGATTGTCGCTGCCACGCTGGCCATGTGGACCGCACTAGGCGAGTTGCCCGCGCAGCCCGTGCTGGTGGCAGGCTACAGCATCGGCGAGCTGTCGGCTTACGGTGTCGCGAGGGCGCTGGATCCGCTTGACACGATCCGGCTGGCGGTCGAACGGGCGCGGATGATGGATGCGTGCCTTGTCGCCGGGGCGCCGCAAGCGATGGTGGCGTTCTCGGGCATGCCGGTTGGCAGCGTCGATGAGCTGCTGGACCGCTTCGGTTTTTACCGGGCCATCGTGACGGGAGAGGACACGCTGGTGGCGGGCGGCCCGGCCAGCGGGCGCGATGCGCTGGCGGCAGCAGCGGTCCAGGCGGGCGGACGAGTGACCGTGCTGCCCGTCGAAGTCGCGTCGCACACGCCGTTGCTCCAAGGCGCCGTGGCGCCGTTCGCGGCGCTGCTGCACCGCCAGCGCTGGCTGCCGCCCGCGTTTCCCGTGTTGTCTGGCATCTCGGCCGAACCGGTGCACGATGGCGCGCATGCCGTCGATCGGCTGTCACGCCAGATTGCCGAAACCATCCGCTGGCAGGAATGCATGGACGCCTGCGCCGAGGCAGGGGCCACCGTGGCACTCGAACTGGGCCCGGGCGCCGCGTTGTCGCGCATGTTGCAAATGCGCCACCCGCATATTGCCTGCCGCTCCGTCAGTGAGTTCCGTGCAGTGGCCGGGATACGCGGTTGGCTAGAGAGGCAGCTCGATTAGCATTCACAAAGCTTATAACTGCCATTGCAACTCGGAATTGGATATTCCTTTGAATGGCCTCTATAACGTTAACATCGTTATGGAGGTATTGCACATGAATTTCTTTTTGAATATGGCCGTCCGCACCTTGGTGGCTGCCGCGCAGGGCCGCGCCAAGGTCGTTCTCACTCAACAAGCTGTGGTCGCGCAGCCACCGAAAGCGGACTATCGGACCAATGCGGGTGGCTGGAACTAAGTTGCCCGCACCACCACCGGCCCCGCCACCAGTAAAAACCGCAACGCATTGACAACAAAATGCGTCAGGATGGCCGCTTCGATGCGGCCGCTGCGCCACAGGGCCAGGCCGTAACCGATGCCGGCCAGGGTCGCCAGCAGGATCATCGGCACGCCCCCGCCCAGGTGGGCGATGCCGAACACGATGGACGTAACGCCGATCGCCACCGCCACGCCGTAACGCTTACCGGACAAACTGTTCTGCAAGCCGCGTTGCACCAGCGCGCGGAAAAACGCTTCCTCGGCCACGCAAGTGATCAACAGGTTCGAAGCCAGGAACGTGCCCGTCGATGACGGCAGCTTCGGCGCCCATTCCACCACCCCGGTCAGCAGCGCGAGACCCAGCACGAGTACCGGCGTCGCCACGACGATGGGCCAGGCGCGTCCGACGGCGCGCCAGTCGGCTCGGGTGCGGGCCGGCAGGCCGTAAAACGCGATCAGGACGATGCCGGCGATCGCCTTGTCCAGGTTGATGTACTGCGTGATCGGCGCCGCGCCATCGGCCACGTCGCGCGCGATCAACGGATTATAAAAGCCGGGTATTTTGTGCAGGGCCAGCGCCAGCGCGATGAACGCAATGGCGGCCATCGCCGGAACGCGTAGCCACGGTGACGTGCTGCGTTCGCGTGCCGCGCACAGGGCGATCAGCAGCAGCACGACGGCGATGCCGACGGGCGTGACGGCGCCGGCAATCAGCGCGACGACGCCGACGGCGCCAAGTGCGATGGTCCAGGCGGGAACGCGTCGCGCGCCCGCCGGCAGCGGCGGGAACCACAGCGACACCACGGCCAGCGCCAGCAGCGCGGCCAGCACGATCAGGGTCGGCGTCAGCATGCTCACGCGACAGCCACCGCGCGCCGTGTCACGCCCGATTCGGCAAGCACCTCTTCATATACGGCCATCAGCTGTTCGGCCACGATGCTCCAGCGCAGGTGCGCCACGGCGCGCCGGCACCCGTCCGCCGGTGCCGGTTGCGCCAGCGCGGCTGTCAGCAGCCCGCGCAGGCGCGCCACGTCGTGCGGCGCGTGTTCCTGCACGACAGCGCCGGCATCGGGCAGCGCCATCGAGTGGGCGTTCGTCATCACGGCCGGGGTGCCGGCCGCCAGCGCTTCCATTACGGACAAGGGCATCACTTCACTTTCACTGGGTAGTGCAAACACGGTGGCCGCCGCGTACGCGGAGGGCAAACAGGGATCGTCGTAGGGCAGGCGGCCCAGGTAGCGCACGTCCGTCGCGGCGCTGACTTCGTCGAGGTAGGCGCGGTGCTCGCTCAGGCATTCCCCGATCAGCACCAGCGGCGTGCCGCTGCCCTGCAAGGCTCGCGCGAGCGCCAGCTGGTTCTTGTGCGGATTGACGGCGGCCACGTTGAGCACGAACGGTCCCGTGATGCCGAAGCGCGCCTGAAACGCGTCGGGTGTGGCGTCGAAAAAGCGCTGCGTGACGCCGTTCTCGATGACGGCCACGCGCGCGGCCGGGATGGCGAAGGCGTCGACGATCGAACGCCGCTCCGTCTCTCCCAGTGCCACCAGCCGGTGCGCACCCTGCAGGCCTGCGGCGATCTGGCCGTAGGTCGTCTGAAGGTGCCAGCCCGTCAGCCTGCCGACGAGGCGGTCCAGCCAGCGTTCGCGCCGGCCGGTGAAGGCGGTCCACGACGGCCGGATCAATGGCGACAGCACGACCCCGCGTCCCAGGCTGCGGCCCGTTTCGACGATGCGGTGGTTGCCGTTGATGGCGCCGAACACGTGGACGATGTCGTAGTCGCCCAGCGACTCGCGCTCCGGCGCGGCCAGCCGGGCATCGACGCCGAGGGTGCGCAGCGCCGCGATGGTTTCATGGATCTGCACCTGCAGGCCGCCCGTACGCTGGAACAGCATCGGGTACGACAGCATGGCAACGCGCAGTGGCGCCTGGGTCATCCTCGCTCCGGCCTGATGCTGAAAAGTGAGTCATCTTAGCAACACAGGGTTATCTTTACAACAAGTATGTTATTCTGGATTGACCGCTTGTGGGGGATCGATCGATGACTGTCCTGACTGTGCTGTCGGTGGCGCTGCTGCTAACCATTCTGCTGCTTGCCGCGTGGTCCCTGCACAAGGTGCGTGCCGCCCATTTGCTGCTGTATGAACTGCGCGACGAAGTGCGGCGCGACGCCGGCCAGCACTTTCGCCAGCTCGAAGCGCTGCACGCCTTGTACGTGGAACTGCAGCTCGACAAAAGCCTGCCGCCCACGCGCGGCTGGGCCGCCTCGCCCGACTTCCTGATCGAACTGGCACGACACGCGCGCGAAGCGCGGCCCGCCACGGTGGTCGAGTGCAGCAGCGGCACGTCGACCGTCGTGCTGGCCCGCACGCTGCAACTGAATGGCCGCGGCAAGGTGTACAGCCTGGAACACGACCCCCTTTACGCGCAGCAGACCCGCGACCTGCTGGCACGGCACGGCCTCGCCGACTGGGCCGTGGTGCTGGACGCGCCGCTCGAACCCATCGCCTTCGGCAACGCCAACTATCAGTGGTACCGCGCCGCCGTGCTGCCCGCGCTGCCGGCCATCGACATGCTGGTGATCGACGGCCCGCCGCAAGCGGTCGGACGGCTGGCCCGCTACCCCGCCGGTCCGGTGCTGCTGCCACGCCTGGCGCCCGGCGGCGCGCTGTTCCTGGACGATGCCGCGCGGCCCGACGAGCAGGAGGCCGTGCAGCGCTGGGTGGCCGAGTTCACGGACCTGGCAGCGACCACGCGGCCATGCGAGAAGGGCTGCGCCGTGTTGTTGCGTCCCGCCGTCAGCGCGGCCGCCATCGCCGCGTGAGGCAGATCAAACATTGCCAAGTCCCGCGATCGGCGACAGGCACGCGGCTATACTGGAACGCTTGTCCGGTGCCCGCCATCGTGCCCGCCATGGTGCCGCGGTGGTGCCCCGGTGGTGCCACGCAGTGGTGCAAGACCGGTGCCGGTGAAAGACCGATGTGAACGCGACCAAACTGTCCCTGCTGATTTCCTTTGCCGAGAAATACACGGTGCTCGTGATCGGCGTCGTCAGCAGCATGATCATGGCGCGCCTCCTGACGCCCGCGCAGGTCGGCATCTTTTCCATCGGCGCCGTGGTGGTCGGGGTCACGCAGCTGATCCGCGATTTCGGCATCGGCCAATACCTGATCCAGGAACGGGAGCTGACGGCCGAACGTATCCGCGCGGCCTACACGCTGACGTGGGCGATCGCATGGGTCATGGCTGCGCTGCTGGCGCTGGGCAGCGCGCCCATCGCCGCCTTTTATGACGAACCGGGTGTCGGCCAGGTGTTGCGCATCCTGGCGCTGAACTGCCTCTTGATTCCCTTCGGTTCGATTACGTTGCCCGTGCTGCGCCGGCAGATGCGCTTCGGTGCCATCTACTGGATCAATGTCGCCAACGCGCTGGCCAACCTGGTCGTCTGCGTGACGCTGGTGAAGCTGGGCTTCGGTTACCTCAGCCTCGCGTGGGCCGCCGTGGCGGGCAGCGTGGCAACGGTGGCGGTCAGCCTGCTGTTTCGCCCGCCGGAGATGCCCTGGCTGCCCGGCTGGCGCGGCGTGCGCGAGCTGCTCTCGTTCGGCATGTATGCCACCGGCTCGAACGTGCTCGATGAAGTGGGCGTTGCCGCGCCCGACATGATCATCGGTAAAGTGCTGGGCGTGGAAGCGGTGGGCCTGTTCGGCAAGGCGCAGGCGGTGCTGAACATTTTCAATATGCTGGTCACGAAGGCGGTGACGCCCGTGATCCTGCCGCTCTTCTCGGCGCACTCGCGCGATGGCCGCGACATGAAACGCGTCTACCTGCACATGGTGGCATGCCTGGCCGGCCTGTCCTGGCCGTTCTACGCCGTGCTGGCCGTGGTGCCGTTCCAGCTGATCCGCCTGCTGTATGGCGACCAGTGGGACGCGTCGGCGCCGCTGGTGCGCATCATGTGCCTGTCCACCGCCCTGTTTTGCCTGTTCGGCCCCGGGCGCGACCTGTTCGTGGCGATGGGGCACGTGCGCCTGCGCGCCCGGCTCGAAGCCGTCAGCGTGCCGCTGCGGGTAATCGGCATCGGCATCGCCGCGCCGTTCGGCCTGGAGGCCATCGCCTGGAGCATTGCCGCGACAAGCCTCGTGCGCTCGCTGCTGATCTATCGGGGCCTGGCGGCGCTGACAGGGTTGCGCCTGGCCGAGTTATTGGCCACCCTGGGCCGCAGCGGCGGCGTGACCGTCTGCGCGGCGCTGCCGCCGCTGTTGCTGTCGTTCGTGCCAGGGCTGCAGCACGCGCCGCCGCTGATGTTCCTGGCGCTTGCCGGCGGCGTCGCCATGCTGGGCTGGTGCGCCGGCATCCTGATGTTGAACCATGAACTGAAAGCCGAACTGATTACGGTGACGCGCCAGCTGTCGCAACGGCTGGCGCCCAAGCCCGCACGTCGCTAGGAATCCATCATGCCACTTCACTCCATCATCATGCCGGTCTATAACGGCGCCACCTATCTCGCCGATGCGCTCGACAGCATCCTGGCGCAGACGTGCGCCGACCTGGAACTCATCGTCGTCAACGATTCGTCGCGCGACAACTCGCTGGCGATCCTCGAGTCGTACGCCGCGCGCGATGCGCGGGTGCGTGTCGTGTCGACGGCCATCAATTCGGGCGGTCCGGCGCTGCCCAAAAACGTCGGGCTGGCGATGGCGACGGGTGAATTCATCTCGTTCTGCGACCAGGACGACATCCTCCAGCCGGACAAGCTGGCGCTGGCCACGGACGTGCTGCGCCGCCATCCCGACCTGGACATCCTGTTCGCCGACTTCCAGCCGTTCGGCACGGCCCTGTCGCAGCAGTCCGGCTACCTGGCGCAGAAGGGCTTTGCGGAGAAGGCGCGCGACTATCTGGTGCCGGTCGAGGCGGGGCTGTACCGCTGCCGCAATTTCTGGGGCTGCATGGCCGGCGTGCACACGGGGATGAGTACGCAGACGATCGTCTGCCGTCGCGCCGTGTTCGCGGACAAGCGCTTCGATATCCGCTTCCGCATCGTCGACGACATCTCGCTGTGGTACCGCTTTGCCGAGTCGGCGCGGATCGGCTACCTCGATCGCACGGTCGCGCTGTACCGCCATCATGACGACGCCTTGACCACCGACAGCGAACTGCTGACGCGCGAGACGCTGGCCTTCCACAAGGAGAACTACTTCCGCCAGTACCACCTGTTCGACAAGGCGGAAAACCGGCGCTATCGCAGCATGCTGGCGCGCTTCTTCGTGCGCATGGCGTCGCGGCCCCGCATCACGCGGCTGGAGCAGCGTGCCAACCTGGCCGAGGCCCTGACGTTCGATTTCCGCCTGCAGACGCTGCGCTGGCTGCTGCGCACGTTCGCCTGATGCTGGCACTGCTGCGGCAACGGGTCGGGCAGAACGTCGCCCAGCTGGGCGCGTGGGATGCCGCCTGCTACTTCGCCGGCATGGCCTTGCGCCGGCTCGGCATCCGGCTCTACAAGTACGAGTTCGTCGCGCAGCCCGTGGCCGTCGCGCCGCTGGCCCGGGGCCGCGGCAAGGCCATCGACGTGCGGCTGGCAACAGACATTGCCGGCGTGCCGCCCGACTACCCACGGCCGGCCCGCGTGGTGGCCGACCGCTTCGCGCAGGGCGCGCTGACGTTACAGGCGTGGAAGGGCGGCGACCTGGCCGGCTTTCTGTGGCTGCTGCACGACGGCTACCGCGAAGACGAGGTGCGCGCCGATTACCGGCTCGCGTCGCCCGCTTCCGTGTGGGACTTCGACGTGTACGTCGCGCCTGCATACCGCATGGGGCCCACGTACCTGCGCCTGTGGGAGGAAGCCAATACGCTGCTGCGCGAGCGCGGTGTGCGCTGGACGTGCAGCCGGATCTCGTCGTTCAACGTGGCGTCGCGCCATGCCCATGCGCGGCTGGGCACCGTGCGCATGGGCGGCGCGCTGTTCCTGTGCGCCGGGCGCTGGCAGCTGAGCTGCCTGACGCAGGCGCCGTTCCTGCACCTGTCACGGCAGGCAGCGCCGCGGCTGACGTTCGATACGGCCGCGCTGGCGCCCCCTCAGCCCCTTCAGACGATGCCGCGGTAAAACGCGCGCACCAGTTCCGCCACGCGCGCTTCGCCGAAGCGCTCGATGACGTCCGCGCGGCCCGCCTGGCCCATGGCGGCGCGGCGTTCCGGGTCGCGCAGCAGGGCGGCGACGGCGGCGACGGCCTGCGGCTCGTCGTCAGCGGGAATCAGCAGCCCGCCGGGCGCGCCGGCCAGCACGTCGGCCGTGCCGGGTACGTCCGTGCCGACGGCCGGCACGCCGCACGCCATCGCTTCGATCGTCGCGATGCCGAAGCCCTCGTTACGGCTCATCAGGATATGCAGGTCCAGGCCGGGGATCAGTTCTTCCACGCGCTCCTGAAAGCCGGCAAGGATGACGCGGTGTTCGAGGCCGCGGCGGCGCACGTCCGCGCGCAGATCCTGTTCCAGCGGGCCGGTGCCGATCAGGACGAGATACAGCTGCGGCAGCTGCGCCTGCAAGGCAGCAAACAGGGCGACCAGTGCCGCCGGCTGCTTCTGCTCCGCCAGCCTGGCGACGCAGCCCAGCACCAGGCCACTGGCCGGGATGCCCCAGCCGGAACGCGCCGTCGCCCGGCGCGCGGCGGACGGCCGGAAACGCTCCGTGTCGACCGAATTCGGAATGACGGCCAGGCGCGCGTCGGCGGGAATCAGGTCGCGGTAGATCGCCAGGAAATGCTGCAGGGCCGATGCCGACACGGCATACACGCCCTTGACGCTGCTGAACGCCTGGCGCGCGATCGGTAGGTGCCAGGCGCTGAGCTGGTGCTGGGGGAAGGCATTGTGCACGCTGATGATGGTCGGCAGCTTGCAGCGTTGCGCGACGTACAGCGCCGACAGGCCGTACGTCGTCCAGCAGAATGCCACGTGCACGAGATCGGGCGCATGACGACGCATCCGCGCCGTGCCCGTCAGGCTGGCGCGCCAGCGGTTCAGGTGACGCCATCGCCACTGTTCGAACAGCGGCGGCAGGTCGAGGGGTTTGGCGTCCAGCCCTTCCTGGCGCAGCGCCTGTCGCCACGGGGCGCCGCCGGGAAAGTCGGAAGGCGCCAGCGTGGCGGGACAGCCCGCCGCGTTCAGGATGCGGGCTTCCTGCGCCATGCGCAGTTCCATGCCGCCCAGCGCGCCGGAGAAGCTGGTAATCAGCACGCGCCGCGTGGCCGGTCCCGGTCCGCCGCGCCAGGCCTCGTGCAGGTAGCCGCGCAGGTAGGCCATCTCCCAGCGGCTGAGGAAGCGGGCATCGGCATCGCGCCGCAGCGTGGCGCGCACCCAGCGCAGCATCTCGACGGCATAGCGCGAGAACATCCAGCGCGGCACGCCGAACAGGTAGGGAAATGGACCGCGCCGGTCCTGGCGGAACTTGCCGCGTCCGAAGCGCCAGGCGCGCTGCACGACGGACGTTTCCGTCAGCTGGTGCGCGCGGATGAAGTGCGCCACCAGCGCGCCGGGACAGAACCAAGCCTTCTCGCCATGGTCGGCCAGCATGCGCGTGAGCTGGGTCTCGCTGCCCATCGCATAGGCGCCGCCGTTCGGGCCGACCGTCTCGTCGAAGCGGTAGCCCGTGTCGAACACGCGCCGGCGCACGGCCATGTTGGCACCCCAGATCAGCCCCGCGAAGATGGGGCCTTCGGGCAGGTCGGGCGACGTGATGCCGAACGTGAGGCCCAGCGGCACCAGGCGGGTGACCCAGTCCGCCGGCGGCGCTTCCCAGTCGGGCACGATGGCGCCGCCGAACAGCGCGTAGTCGGGCCGCGCGGCGGCGGTTTGCGCCAGCGTCGTCAGCCAGTGCGGCACGGGCGTCGCATCGTCATCGGTAAACACCAGCAGGTCGCTGTGCGGTGCCTGCAGGGCGACGCCAAGCGCGGTGTTGAGCGCCACATTCTTGCCGGGGCGCGGTTCCAGCAGGTAGGTCAGCGGCAGCCGGTCCGCGAATGACTCGACTATCGAGCGGGTGGCGTCGGTGCTGCCGTTGTCGACCACGATCAGGCGATAGCCGCCCGGCGGTGCCAGCAGCGCGCAGTAGCCCTCAAGTACCCTGGGCAGCGTCCTGGCGCCGTTGCGGGTCGCCATCAGCACAGTTAACACGTCACTCTCCTTGACTGGCCGCAGGGGCCGCCGGCAACGTTCGGGCATCGAACGAAAGTATTTCTACGCAGAAAATGAAAACTACAATTGGAGACAATTTATACATTGTTGCGAACTGGGCCGTCGACGGTGATTTTTCGACAAATATTGTGACAGCGTATTATCCCGGTAGTAGAATCGAACGTAACAATTTTGCAATGCTGTTGCGAAATCGCACGCTAACTGCGCGGAAAGACTGATGTTTGTAGTTTACAGGTTAGCCAGCTGTCCCATAAGAAAATATACGTGTCGTTTGCGCCAAGCCGAAACCAGATAATACGGATGGGCTTACGGTCACTATAAAAAGCAATTTCGCTTTTTGTTGGTACTGGGGAACTCAAATGAAAGATGACGCGATCGTAGCGGTGGTCGGGCTCGGCTATGTCGGCCTGCCTTTGGCAGTAGAGTTCGGAAAGCAGCGGCCGACTATCGGGTTTGACCTGTCGGCAGCGAAAATTGAGAATTATCAAAGGTTTATCGATCCCACAGGGGAAGTGTCGTCGGCCGATCTGCGCGCCGCGACGGGCCTGTCGGTTACCACCGACCCCGCCGCGCTGGCCCAGGCGGACTTCGTTGTCGTGGCGGTGCCGACCCCTGTCGACTCCGCCCATAATCCCGATTTCGGCCCGCTGATCGGTGCTTCCACCAGCGTTGGCAAACATATGAAACGCGGGGCGATCGTCGTCTATGAATCGACCGTCTACCCGGGTGCCACGGAGGAAATCTGTGTTCCTCTATTGGAAAAACATTCAGGAATGAAATGGAAGGACGACTTCCATATTGGTTTCTCGCCAGAACGTATTAATCCGGGCGATAAACAGCACACTTTGACTACCATATTAAAAGTCGTGTCCGGCGACGATGCGCCGACGCTCGACGCCATTGCCGGTCTGTATGAATCGATCGTCACGGCCGGTGTCTATCGTGCCTCCAGCGTGAAGGTGGCCGAAGCGGCCAAGGTCATCGAAAACACCCAGCGCGACCTGAATATTGCCCTGATGAACGAGCTGGCGATCATCTTCGACAAGATCGGCATCGACACGCTGGAAGTGCTGCAGGCGGCGGGCACGAAGTGGAACTTCCTGCCGTTCCGCCCCGGGCTCGTTGGCGGTCACTGCATCGGCGTCGATCCCTACTACCTGACCCACAAGGCCGAAATGATCGGCTATCACCCGCAGGTAATCCTGGCCGGGCGCCGCATCAACGATGGCATGGCCAAGTTCGTGGCCGAGAAAACGGTGAAGCAGCTGATCGCCTCGGGCTCCCACATCAAGGGCGCCAAGGTGAACGTGCTGGGCCTGACCTTCAAGGAAAACTGCCCGGACCTGCGCAATTCGAAAGTGGCGGAAATGGTGGCGGAGCTGCGTTCTTACGGCCTGGACGTGCACGTGCACGACCCGGTCGCCGAAAGCACTGACGCGATGCACGAATACGGCATCACGCTGGAGCCGTGGGAGCGCCTGCCGCAGGCCGATGCCGTCGTGGCAGCCGTGTCGCACAAGGAGCTGCTGGCGCTGTCGCTGACCGATCTGATGGAAAAACTGAACCAGGGCGGCTGCTTCATCGACGTCAAGTCGCAGTTCAACCTGTCCGGTTTGACGGAAGCCGGCTTTTCCGTCTGGCGCCTGTAGCGCGCGCCGCGCACAGCATTGCGACAGTTCGGCGGGACAATCGGGAGGCATGCAAGCCGTGAGCACGTTTGAGGAAGTTCGGGCGCACCTGCGCGGCCGCCAGTATTGCTGGCTGGTCACGGGGGCGGCAGGGTTTATCGGCTCCAACATGGTGGAGGCGCTGCTGGCGCTGGGCCAGCGCGTCACGGGCCTGGACAACTTTGCCACGGGCTACCGGCACAACCTGGACCAGGTCCGCGCGGCGGCCGGCAACGGCTGGACGAACTTCCGTTTCGTGGAAGGGGACATCTGCGACGTTGCCGTCTGCCGCGCCGCATGCGAGGGCGTCGACATCGTGCTGCACGAGGCGGCGCTGGGCTCCGTCACGCGCTCGATCGAAGACCCGCTCAGCACTCATGCCACCAATGTCACCGGCTTTCTCAACATGCTGGTGGCGGCGCGCGACGCGGGTGTGCAGCGCTTCGTGTATGCCGCCTCCAGTTCCACCTATGGCGACCATCCGGGTTTGCCGAAGGTGGAGGACCAGATCGGCCGGCCGCTGTCGCCGTACGCGGTCACCAAGTATGCCAACGAACTGTATGCCGACGTGTTCGCACGCAGCTATGGCGTGGCATCGATCGGGCTGCGTTACTTCAACGTGTTCGGCCCGCGCCAGGACCCGGACGGCGCCTATGCCGCCGTGATACCCCAGTGGGTGGCGGCGATGATTGCCGGCCGCGCCGTCATCATCAATGGCGACGGCGAGACAAGCCGCGATTTCTGCTACATCGACAACGTGGTGCAGGCCAATCTGCTGGCCGCGCTGGCCGACGCGCCCGAGGCAGTCAACCGCGTCTACAACGTGGCGGCGGGCGAGCGCACCAGCCTGAACGAGCTTTACGAAAAGATGCGGGCACTGTTGCAGGGCCGGTTCGGCCACCTGCGCGACAGCGCACCGCGGTACAACGATTTCAGGGCCGGCGACGTGCGCCATTCGCAGGCCGATATCACCCGGGCGCGGGAACTGTTGGGGTATGCGCCGACGCACCGCATCGACGCGGGCCTCGCGCAGGCCATGAAGTGGTACGTGCAGCACCTGTCCAACATCGAATAAAAAGCGCTGCAGTGAACGCGGCGTGGGGACGCCGCAGTCACGAGCACACAATGATGTGCCTGGGGGTAGAAATGTTAAGAATATCCAATCACTACATCTCGAAGGTAGTGTTCAGCCTGTTGTTCCTGGAAGTGCTGATCCTGATCGGTTCGTTCTACGCGGGCGTGGGCCTGCGCTTCTACGACGGCGACGATTTCGCATTGCCGCAGATGGATCACTTCTTCATGTCGGCGTGCGTGTTCGCCGCCGCCATCGTGTTCAGCATGAGCGCCCTCGGCATGTACCAGATCGATTTCAAGGGCGGCCTGCGTACGCCATTCTTCCTGCAGCTGATGCCGTCGTTCGTGATGGGCTTCTGTATCCTGACGCTGGTGTTCTATATCGCGCCCGACTTGTACTTCGGCCGCGGCATCCTGTTCCTCGTGTTCGTGATCTCCGGCACGGGCATCGTGCTGACGCGCGCCATGCTGCTCAAGACCTCCGAGACGCGGTTCCTGGAATCGCGCATCCTCTTCATCGGCTGCGGCGCGCTGGCAAAGGAGTGCGGCGAACTGGCGCTGCGGCCGAGTAACTACCGCAAGTACCACGTGGCCGGCTATGTACGCGTACCGTCCGAACAGGTCGCGGTGCCGGAAGAGACGCTGCTGCCGTGCGAGGATGGCCGCTCGCTGATACAGCTGGTGCACCGCAACCGCGTCAGCGAAATCGTCGTCTCGGTGGAAAACCGGCGCGGAGGGGCCTTCCCCATTCAGGAGCTGCTCGACTGCAAACTGTATGGCATCAAGGTTACCGATGCCGCCACGTTCTTCGAACGCGAGACGTGCCAGATCCGCGTGGCTTCGGTCCAGCCCAGCTGGCTGGTATTCGGCGGCGGCTTCGACCAGGGCTTCGTGCGCAGCTTCATCAAGCGCGGCGTCGACGTCATCGCCAGCCTGGGGCTTCTGATCGTTTCGCTGCCTGTCATGCTGCTGACGGCGCTGGCCATCTTTGTCGAGGACCGCGCGCCGGTGTTTTATTCGCAGGAGCGGGTTGGCAAGGACGGCCGTGTGTTTCGCGTGCTGAAGTTCCGCAGCATGTACACCAACGCGGAGCAGGGCGGCACGCCGCAGTGGGCGGCCCGCAACGATCCGCGCATCACCCGCGTCGGCAACATCATCCGCAAGCTGCGCATCGACGAGCTGCCGCAGATTCTCAATGTGCTGAAAGGCGAGATGAGCTTCGTGGGGCCGCGCCCCGAGCGGCCGTACTTTGTCGACC
The DNA here is from genome assembly GCF_004421005.1 of Pseudoduganella plicata. Lineage (NCBI taxonomy): Bacteria > Pseudomonadati > Pseudomonadota > Betaproteobacteria > Burkholderiales > Oxalobacteraceae > Pseudoduganella > Pseudoduganella plicata. The sequence continues at coordinate 3,485,395 of NZ_CP038026.1, read as the reverse complement.
AGCTGACGCAGCGGGTGCCGTATTACAACGTACGGCACAGCATCAAGCCGGGCATCACGGGCTGGGCGCAGGTGCGCTACGGTTACGGCGACTCCGTCGAGGACGCAGTGCAGAAGCTGCAGTACGACCTGTACTACGTGAAGAACAACAGTCTGTTTCTCGACGTGCTGGTGCTGATCGACACGTTCAAGGTGGTCGTGTTCCGGGGCGGGCGGTGAGTACCCGTCTCGTGGCGAGGCGCTGATGCCGGTCGGTACCGCCATCTTCAGTTACGCCAGCGCTGCGCTGGCGTTTGCAATATTGTGCCTGCTCCTGCTGACGGGCTGGCGCGGCCGCGCCCACGCCCGCGCCATTGCACTGGCCAGCGGCGCCATGGTGCTGTGGAGCGTGACGATGATATGGCTGGCGCGCGGCGGCCAGTCCGTGATGCTGGCCGAAGTCGTCGAGCTGCTGCGCCAGGGGGCGTGGTCGGCCGTGCTGCTGGCGTTGCTCGGGCACCTGCGTGCCAGGCGGGAAGGGCGGCGCAGCCGCCTCGCGCTGTGCGTGGCCGTCGCGTATGCCGTGGTCGTGACGGCTGTGGTGGCCGGTCGGCTGCTGCCATCGATGTTGACGTTCTACCTCGTCACGATCGGCCGCGTGACCCTGCCCGTGCTGGGCATCCTGCTGATCGAGCAGCTGTACCGCAACCGCGCCGCCGAGGAGCGCTGGGCCATCAAGTTCGCCTGCCTCGGCATCGGCGGCATCTTCGCCTACGATTTCTACATGTACAGCGACATGCTGCTGTTCCGCGAGATGAACGTGGAGCTGTGGGGCGCGCGCGGCATCGTCAACGCGCTGACGATGCCTCTGATCGCCGTATCCCTGGCGCGCAACGCCACCTGGTCGAACCAGATCGCCGTGTCGCGCCGCATCCTGTTCCATTCGGCCACGCTGGTGGGCGCCGCCGTGTACCTGCTGGCGATGAGTTCCGCTGCCTACTACCTGCGCTTTGTCGGCGGCGAGTGGGGCTCGCTGATGCAGCTGGCGTTCCTGTTCGGCGCTTCCGTGCTGCTGGTCAGTGTGCTGTTCTCGGGCAGTTTCCGCGCCTGGCTGCGCGTCTTCATCAGCAAGCACTTCTTCCGCTACAGCTACGACTACCGCGACGAGTGGCTCAGCTTCACACGCACGCTGTCGCAGCAGGGACCGGGGCTGGGCGTGCGCAGCATTCAGGCGCTGGCGGCATTGGTCGAAAGCCCCGGCGGCGCCCTGTGGCTGCGGCGTGACGGGCCGGATGCGCAGCGCTTCGAGCCGGGCGCGCACTGGGAGCTGCCGCCCGCCACCGCCATCGAACCGGCCGCGTCGCCCTTCTGCACGTTCATGGAAAGCAAAGGCTGGGTTGTCGAAGTGACGGAGGACGACGCGGACGCGCCGACGCTGCCCGCCTGGCTGGTGGCGATGCCGCGCGCGTGGCTGGCGGTGCCGCTGATGCTGCACGGGCGGCTGTTCGGCTTTGTCGTGCTGCAGCGCCCGCGCAGCCACGTGGCGCTGAACTGGGAAGTGCTGGACCTGTTGAAGATTGCGGGCACGCAGGCGGCCAGTTATCTGGCGCAGCAGGAAGCCGACAGTGCGCTGATGCTGGCGCGCCAGTTCGATTCGTTCAACCGTCTGTCGACGTTTGTCGTGCACGACCTGAAAAACCTGGTGGCGCAACTGTCGCTGTTGACGGCCAATGCGGAAAAGCACCGCGACAATCCGGCATTCCAGCGCGACATGCAGGAGACCATGGTGTACTCGGTGCAGAAGATGAAGCTGATGCTGCAAAAGCTCAGCCGCGGCGCCACGCAGGGCCAGGCGCGCGCGCTGTCGGTTGAACAGATCCTGAAACAGGCCGCCGCGCTGAAGGCGGCGTTCGAGCCGCGGCCCGTGCTGGAGATCGTGCGGTCCGACGCGATGGTGCTGGCCGATCCGGAACGGCTCGAACGGGTGCTGGGGCACCTGATCCAGAATGCCATCGAGGCCACGCCGAAAGAGGGCAACGTTATCGTACGGCTCGCAGCGGATGGCGAATGCGTGACCGTGGAGGTCAGCGACACGGGCCACGGCATGAGCGAGGAATTCATCCGCGAGCGGCTGTTCAAGCCGTTCGATTCCACCAAGTCGGCTGGCATGGGCGTGGGCGCCTTTGAAAGCCGCGAATATATCCAGGAACTGGGCGGCAGCCTGCGTGTGCACAGCACACCGCTGCGCGGCACCACGTTCCACGTGACGTTGCCGCGCTGGCGCGCGCACGCCATCGAGCAAGCCGCCTGAAAGGACTGTTGTGACGCAAACCAAACCGAAACTCCTGATCATCGAAGACGATCCGGGCCTGCAGAAACAGCTGCGCTGGAGCCTGGACGCGTATGACGTGGCGGTGGCCGGCGACCGCGAGGCGGCGCTGGCGCAGTTGCGCCGGCATGAGCCGGCCGTCGTGACGATGGACCTGGGCCTGCCGCCCGATCCGGATGGTGCCACCGAAGGCCTCGCCACGCTGCGGCAGATCCTGGCGCTGGCACCCGACACCAAGGTCATCGTCCTGACGGGCAACCAGGACCGCAGCCACGCCGTCAACGCGGTGGCGATGGGCGCCTACGATTTTCACCAGAAGCCATGCGAACCGGAGCTCCTGAGCCTTGTCATCCAGCGCGCATTCGTGCTGTACGGCCTGCAGCAGGAGCACCGCCGGCTGCAGCAAAGCCAGGCCGATTCGCCACTGGCGGGCATCGTCACGCGCGACCCGGCCATGCTGAAGGTGTGCCGCAACGTGGAGAAGGTGGCGCCCAGTTCGGCCACCGTGATGGTGCTGGGCGAGAGCGGCACCGGCAAGGAGCTGATCGCGCGGGCGCTGCACCAGCTGAGCCCTCGTTCGAAAGAGCGCTTCATGGCGATCAATTGCGCGGCCATTCCCGAAACGCTGCTGGAAAGCGAATTGTTCGGCTACGAGAAGGGCGCGTTTACGGGCGCGGTCAAGCAGACCAAGGGCAAGGTGGAGCTGGCGCATGGCGGCACGTTCTTTCTCGACGAGGTGGGCGACCTGCCGATGGCATTGCAGGCCAAGCTGCTGCGCTTCCTGCAAGAGCGCGTCATCGAGCGGGTCGGCGGGCATGAGGAAATTGCCGTGGACGTGCGCATCATCTGCGCCACGCACCAGAACCTGAAGACGCTGGCCGGTACGGGCCGGTTCCGCGAGGACCTGTACTACCGGCTGTCGGAAATCGTACTGACGATCCCGCCGCTGCGCGAGCGCAGCGGCGACGCCGTGCTGCTGGCCCAGCATTTCAAGAACCGCATCTGCCGCCAGGAAGGACGGCCGGCGCTGACGTTCGGCGCGGACGCGCTGGCGCAGATCGCGCACCACAAGTGGCCGGGCAATGTGCGCGAGATGGAAAACTGCGTCAAGCGCGCCGTCATCATGGCCAGCGGCACCGTCATCACGGCCGAGGACCTGGACCTGGACACGGACATCGACCAGTCGGCGCCGCGCCCGTTCAACTTGCGCGAAGTGCGCGAGAAGGCCGAATACCAGGCCGTCGTGGCCGCGCTGGCCGAGGTGGATGGCAATATCGTCAAGGCATCCGAGCTGCTGGGCGTGAGTCGGCCAACGCTGTACGACCTGCTTGAACGTCACGACATCAGGGCATCCGCCGCCTGACGGCTGGTGGACCGGGGCCGGCGCCCCGCCTGCTGCGGTGCCGGCACCAGTGCACCGGCCAGCGCCAGCAACAACAGCAGCAACGTCAGGCGCGGCACGTCGGTGATGCTGTCGAACAGCCCCACCATCATCGCCCCTGTCAGCGACGCCAGGAACACGGCGCTCATGTCGCTGCCCGCCAGCGCCTCGCGCAACAACCGCGCCGCGACCGACAGAATCAGGAACCCCAGCGCGGCGGCGCCCAGCCATCCCATCTCGAACACGGCATTGAGCATGAAGTTCTTGACATGCCACGGCATGTGATTGCGGTCGCTGCTGAAGAACCAGTAATCGTTGGCGGCGCTGAACGAGCCGTTGGCCAGCAGCTCGCGTCCGCTCGCGACATCGCGCACGCTGACGTTGTCGACTTCCAGCGCGCCACCCGCCGACTCGCTGGCGATCTGCAGCCGCACTGGCGCGTAACCGGCCAGCCAGTGCGGCTCGAAGGGCGCCGCAACGGTGCCCTCGTAATGCTGCCAGCCCCGCTCGCCCTTTTTCAGCTGCAGTCGCACGTGCTGGCAGCTGCGCGGATAGAGCAGCCAGCGCTCGCACAGGGCGATGCGGGGCATGACCTCGTCGCCACTGCGGCGCAGGTCCGCCGCCACCGTATAACGCGCGCCGGGACGGACGTCCACCTGCTGCAGGAATCGCAGTGCATCGCCGTAGCCGGCGCTGTACTGCGCCGCGCCAAGGCGCAGGTACGTATTCGTGCCTTCGCGCACATAGCTGAAGGTGCCGGGCATTTCGCCGTGCGTATTGCGCCACAGGTAGGTAGCCGGATATTTACCGAGACCCATGCCGGACAGCTGCGTGTCGGTATCGCGGTCCATCATTTCCAGCGCCTCGGACCAGTGCTGCAGCCGCACGCGCAGGTCGCGCGCCACCGTGGCGAAGCGCACCTCGGTGTAATAACTGCCGGTGACGGGGATGACGGTGGCCAGCACGATCAGCGCGCAGAAGGCCAGCATCAGCGCACGCTGGTCGAGGTGCCACATGGGCCGCGGCAGCCAGCGGTGCGCCGCCAGCAGCGCGGCGGCCGCCAGCGCGACGGCGGCACTGGCCAGGGCGGTCGGGCCGGCATGGTGCCAGGCAACCAGCAACGTCGCCAGCATCAGCGCCGGCAGGGCGGCCAGCAGCAGGACCACGCCCACGCCGGCGTGGCGCTGGCGCAGCAGCAGCGCGGCGCCGGCCGCGCCGGTCACGAAGGCCAGCGCATAGCTGACGTACGCGCCTTTCCATTGGTTCGATGCGGCGTCCGGCGCCAGCACGGACAAGGCAACGGCCGCCAGCACCAGCGCCAGCCCGACGGCGACGCCCAGCAGCGGTGCCCGCACCCGCGGTGCGGCGCCGCCGGCCAGCACGGCAAGCGACAGCGTGCCCAATGCGGCCAGCAAGCCGCGGTAGCCGCTGGCGGCAAACACCTGCGTCAGGCAAACGCCCAGGAGCACCAGCAATCCGAGCCCGCAGAAGAGCGTGCGCGCGCGCAGCCGTGCGCCGCGCAGTTCGCGGTAAGCGAGGATCAATGCCAGTACGGCGGCCGAGCTGACGTACGCCAGATAGATATCGCGCGAGAACAGCGTCAGTCCGGCAAAGGTTCCCAGCAGCAGGCAGCCCATGCCGAGGGCCAGCCGGACGCCGCCGACGCCGCTGGTCAGCCACATGGCAACGAACGGCAGCGCCATCGCCAGATAGGCGTCCAGCGCGGCGCCACCCGTGTGCATCGCCGAGAAAGGCGCCGTGGGGCGATAGTCGCTGGAAAAATTGAGCAGGCCAGGGAACTGCGTACGTTCCCAGGCCACGGCCAGGCCCGCACCGACAAGGCCGAGCAGCATGCCTGGCACCAGCAGCCGCGGCAGGTTTTCCAGCTGTGCGCCGGCACTGCGGCGCAGCAGCGGCAGCAGGGCGATCGGCCAGATGAACCCCTTCAGGATGCGCAGCGCATTCCACGGACTGATGTAGTTGCTGAAGGCATTGGCATCGAGCGGTGCGAAGGGCGTGATGCCGCGCCACGCCGCCACCGTCAGGCACAGTACCGTCAGCAGCAGCGCCAGCGCCGTCAGCGGCGGCAGCCGGACCGGCACCGGCACTGCGGCCAGGCGCCAGTAGCCGACGGCGCAGGTGGTCAGCAGCACGAGATCGAGTTCGACGAGATAGAACCAGCCGGTCCATGGCGCAAAATCCAGCACGGGCAGCAGCGCCGGCACGACGAGCAGCCAGGCCGTCGGCCGATACCACAGCAGCACGGCATACGCCGCGAGAGCGCCGAACAGCCACGGGCCGGTAGCCGGATTGGCCGCCAGCGGATACACCGACAGCGCCCCCGCCAGCAGCAGCAAGGCCGCGCAAGCACCGGCGCGGGCGCCCAGCGTGGCGATCATTGCGGCGCTTCAGTCCATTTGCCGGCCTCGGACAGGATCTTCTTCAGCCCGGGCAGGGGAAAGCCGGCACTGTACGCCTTCTGCGCCAGCGGCAGCGCGGCGTCGTACCGCTTTGCCTTCGCGTACACGAGACCCAGGTTGTAGCTGATGGCGGCATCGTCCGGCGCCAGCGTGGCGGCGCGCTCCAGCATTTCCAGAGCGCGCTTGTCCTTGCCCTCGCCATACAGGTACTGGGCATACAGCGCCCAGGCGGCGCCGTCGTCCGGCTGGAAGCGCACGGCCCGTTCGAAATAGCATTCCGTGGGAAAGTGGGCGCCGGGCGGTTGCGGACTGCGCAGCTTCTGCGACAGTTTCATCATGGTGAGCAGGCCGCGCGGGTGGTTCGGCACGGCGCGCAGCAGATAATCGAGGTCGCCGCCGATGTGTCCCGTGGCGCCGCGCCGCAACGTCTGCACGTCTTCCGTGAAGTGAAAGTCCTCCACCACACCCAGCTTCGACTGCGGCGTGCTGCGGAAATCGAACGGGCCGTAGCCGTTTTTCAGGTCGCCGCAATAGGGGGCGGCCGCAGCCAGCCCGCTTGCGCCCAGCATGGACAGAACCAGCAGCGCCTTGCACTGCCCGGCAATCAATTGCATCCGTTGCGACGTCATATTTCCTCCGCTTGATTGGGCACGGGATTGGTGACGCCCCGGGCGGCCAACTGGTCCAGCAGCCGCGCCAGCTGTGCCGCCCGTGCGCGGCGTGACGCGCCCGCCACCGCGGACGGCGTCGCCACGGGGGCGGTGCCGGCGCGCACTTGCCCGATGAAACGCAGCAGCGCCTGGGCGATCAGGTCGCGCCGGTCCAGTGGTGCGATCGTATCGATCCCCGCCTGCAACAGGGCGCCGGCCGTGTCGCCGACCGGATCGGTCAGCGCCAGCACGGGCCGCCCGGCGCGCAGGTATTCGTACAGTTTAGCGGGGATCTGGTGATTGCAGTTGGCCGCCTGCAGTACCAGCAGCCCGTCCGCGCCCAGCATCTCGGCCAGCGCTTCGCGGTACGGAATATGGGGCGCCAGCGTGACGAAGGCCCCGATGCCGTGTCGGGCGATCAGGCCTGCCAGGTACTCGTCGTGCGCGGTGGCGCGCAGTACCACGCGCAGCTCGCCGGGACGCAGCTGTCCGGCTGCCTGCAGCGCGGCGAGCGCCGCGAACAGCTCTACCGGGTCGCGTTCGGACGGATAGACGATGCCGCTGTGGACCAGGGTAAACGGCGCGGCCGGATCGCGCGGCGGCGGGTTAGGCGCGCCGTTGAAATTCTCCTCATCATAGCCGTTCTCCACCAGGAGGAAGCGCTCGGGCGGCACGTCTGGGTAGCGTTGCTGGTAGTTGCGCACGGCGCCGGCGGTGGTGCAGACGACGGCGCAACTGTGCCGCACGGCGCGGTCCTCGATCCAGCGATAGACCCGGCGCGTCAGCGGATTGACGGGATAGTCGACGTCCGTCATCGGATCGCGCATGTCGGCGATCCACGGCAGGCCTGTCAGCTTCGCCAGCACCAGGCCGATCAGGTGCGCGCTGGCGATCGGGTACGTCGACCAGATCGCCTCCGGACGATGGCGGCGGATCAGTTTCTGGCCGGCCGGCACGGCGCCGAAGACCCACGATACCCAGCGGTCCGGCAGCGCCAGCCAGCGCGGGTAGCGGCCGCCCAGGGCCAGGTGGCGCGACGTGTCGAGGGCGAAGGCGCGGTGCACCACCGCTTGCGAGGGATCTCCCGCAACTGGTCGGCGCCCTGGCGTTCGTAGGCGCGCGGGTGCGCCGTCAGCACCAGCGGCTGCCAGCCCAGCGCGGGCAGATATTGCGAAAACTTGAGCGTGCGCTGGATGCCGCTGCTGCCGTGCAGCGGCGGAAAGTGGAAAGCGATCATCAGCACGCGCTTCACCATGCGCGCACCCAGTCGGCGGTCCAGTCGGCGACCTGGTCGCGCCAGGCGCGGCGCGAGAACGTGTGGTCGGCCTCGGCGAGCGTGCGGCGCTGCACCTGCGGCGCGGCCAGCAGGCGGCGCCATGCCGGCGACGCCCCTGCCATGTCGAGAAATTCCCTGGCCGTCAGGTCGTTGCCGCTGTCGATCAGCAGCACGTTGCCGCCAAACGCGCGCATGCCGCGCAGCATGCGCTCATGCAGGCCAGGGCTCTCGGCCGGTGCCGAGGCGGGACGGCGCAGCGCCTTGCCGGCCAGCCTGAAAAATCCGCCAGCCGCCGCGCGCCAGTCGAAGCGGCCGCTGACGAGTTTTCTCCACAGGTCCGGCTGCAGCAGCCGCGCGCGGTAGTAGTGGCGCAACGTGGTGCCGGCAAGTCCCGCTTCCGTCCGTGCCCAGGGGTTCAGCAGCACCAGTCCCTTGACGCGCTCGTCCTGCCCCGCATAGAACAGCGCGGCCGAAGCGGCGTCGCACAGGCCCCAGATGACGACCTCGCGCAGGCTGGGCACGCGGGCGCAGAACGCGTCGATGGCGGCGCGCAGGTCGGCATCGACGTCGGTGAAGTCGCGCTGCTCGCCGGTGCTGTCGCCCATGCCGCGGTAATCGAAGCGCAGTGCGGGGATGCCGCGAGTGGCCAGGCTGCGGGCCAGCAGGGCAAACTGGCGATGGCTGCCGGCCCGGTACTGTGGTCCGCCGACGGCGATCAGCACGCCGCGCTGTGGCGCATCGCCGGCGGGGCTGAGGATGCCCGTCAGCCAGTCGCCCGCGCAGGGAAAGGACAGGGCCAGTTCATCCGGCTGCATGATGGAGGGGCTGCAAGACGTGACGGGTCTGGTCGAGCAAGGCGGGACACGTGGCGATTTCCTGCGTCGCCCAGAACTGCGGCCCGGGCACCGCACGCGCGTCCACGAGGATGCCGGCATCCTGCCAGCGTCCGACGATGCGGGCCGCGGCGGACGGCAACGGCCGTCCGGCCTCGGGTACCACTTCCAGCCAATGCACCGGGCAGGGCGGCGGCATGGCGCCCGCATCGTGGGCGTCGATGGCCGCCGCCAGCGCGGGGTTGAGGAGGTAGCCGGCGATCTCCAGCGCGTAGCCTTCAGCCAGTTGCGTGCGCAGCGCGGCGGTACCGCCGCCCGCGCCACCGTCGGCCGTCAGCATCTGGCTGGCAACGGCAAGGCGCAGGAACTGCGTCAGAAAGACGGCGCCGCTGGTGACGGGTTGCCACAGCAGCAGGAACGCTGGCGCCTCGGCCGCCCTGCGGGCATGATCGAGCGCCAGCAATGCGCCCAGGCGCAGGCCCCAGATCGCGGGAGCCTCGCTCAATGTGGCGCCAAGACGGTCGCGCAGCCAGCGGCTGGCGCGATCCACGTCGGCCAGCCAGCTGTCCCAGGTGGCGTCGCCGAAGTCGCCGGCGCTGTCGCCGCAGCCATGCAGGTCGATGCGCAGGACGGCATAGCCATCGGCGGCCAGCGCCGCGGCCTGCAGGGAGGCCATGCGGCGGCTCTTGTTCATCTCTTCGGCGAACGGGTGCAGGTAGACGATGGCGCCGCGGCAGGCCGGCGCATCAGGGAAAGAAGCAGGAGGATAGTAGAGGCAGAAGCGGGCATCGGCACCGCCGTCCAGGAAGAACGGTTGCGGCGGCTGCGCGGCTGCCCCGGGTTTCATGCGGTCTGTTTGAGACGGACAAAGTCGGTGAGGCTGCCCAGCGTGGCGAAGGTGGCGGCACTGATTTCGTCATCGTCGATGGCGAAGCCGAACTGCTCTTCCAGTGCGCCGATCAGCTGGACCACGGCCATCGAATCGAGCTCCGGAATGCTGCCCAGCAGGGCGGACTGTTCCGTCAGGGCGGCGCCGGCAGGGCCGAGGCTGAGCACGTCGATCACGATGGTTTTTACTTCTTCTTGCAAATCCATATTTACTCCAGAGGTTCCACAGCCGGCGCATACGCTGCCGGGATTGCGCTTTCAACAACGATTTCGCCGAGTATAACCCGCGTGCGGCCTTTGCGGCCAGCAACAGCCTGCCTTTTTCGGCCCGTATCAAGAAAGGAAACAACAGCCTCGGCGGCTGTTGTTTTTGGACCGTAAAGCATGCCAAAATGACCAGAAGTCGCCATTCGATAAGTTGTAAAATGTAAAGGTCTTTGGCCCCCGCGTTGCCACGCTACTGGAACTTCCATGTCCGATCTCATTCATGACTTCATCTTTCGTTCCGCGCAGCGCACGCCCGATGCCGAAGCGCTGGTCTATGGCCAGCGCCGCCTGACCTACGCCCACCTGGCGCGGCTGGTCAAGTGCGCGGCAGCGGCGCTGCTGGCCCACGGGCTGGAACGGGGCGAGCGCGTGGCCGTCTACCTTGAAAAGAACGTGGAAAACGTGGGCGCCATGTTCGGCGCCGCCGCGGCCGGCGGTGTGTTCGTGCCCGTCAATCCGCTGCTGAAACCCGAGCAGGTGGGCTATATCCTGGCCGACTGCAACGTGCGGGTGCTGGTCACGTCCATCGACCGCCTGAAGCTGCTGCTGCCGGTCCTGGCGGGCTGCCGCGATCTGCGCACCGTGCTGGTGACGGGCGTCTCGGAAGAGCTGCCGGCGCTGCAGGGCGTCGAACTGCTGGCCTGGGACGACACGCTGTCCACCGTCGCCGTCACCGACACACCCGCGCACCGCGCCATCGACGGCGACATGGCCGCCATCCTGTACACCTCGGGCAGCACGGGCAAGCCGAAAGGCGTCGTGCTGTCGCACCGGAACATGGTGGCCGGTGCCGTGAGCGTGGCGGGTTACCTGGACAACACACCCCAGGACCGTATTCTGGCCGTGCTGCCGCTCAGCTTCGATTACGGCCTGTCGCAGCTGACGACGGCGTTCCACGTGGGCGCCACGGCGGTATTGATCAACCACCTGCTGCCGCGCGACGTGCTCAATGCCGTCATGGCCGAACGCATCACGGGACTGGCGGCCGTGCCGCCGCTGTGGATCCAGCTGGCGCAGCTGAACTGGCCGGCGGACTGCACCCTGCGCTATCTGACCAACTCGGGCGGCGCGATGCAGCGTCCGACCCTCGACGCGCTGCGCCGCGCACTGCCCGCGGCGCGGCCGTTCCTGATGTACGGCCTGACCGAAGCGTTCCGCTCCACCTTCCTGCCGCCGGAAGAACTGGACCGCCGCCCCGATTCGATGGGCAAGGCGATCCCGAATGCGGAGGTGATGGTGCTGCGCCCGGACGGTACCGAATGCGCGCCGGGCGAGCCGGGTGAGCTGGTGCACCGCGGCGCCCTGGTTTCACTGGGTTACTGGAACGATCCCGCCAAGACGGCCGAGCGCTTCAAGCCCATCGCGCCACGTCACTATGGGCTGCCGCTGACGGAACTGGCGGTGTGGTCGGGCGACACGGTGCGCAAGGACGAAGAAGGCTTCCTGTACTTCATCAGCCGCAGCGACGAGATGATCAAGACGTCGGGCTACCGCGTCAGCCCGACGGAGGTGGAAGAAGTCGTGTACGCGCGCGAGCACGTGGCCGAAGCGGCGGCGCTGGGCATCGCGCACCCGACACTGGGCCAGGCCATCGTGGTGATCGCGTATCCGCGCGACGGCGCCGCGCTGATGGCGTCCGATCTCCTGGCCGCCTGCAAGCCGCACCTGCCGGCATATATGCTGCCGCAGAAGGTCGTCATCAGCACGGCGCCGCTGCCGCGCAACCCGAACGGCAAGATCGACCGCAAGCTGCTGTCCAGCCAGTACGAGAACGCCTTTACGGAGGCACCATGACCGCCGCGCGCCCGCAGCACGCGCCCTTGATCCAGTTCGCCGTCGTCGACGATTGCCTGCAGGTCGGCGGCATTCCCCTCACACGGCTGGCCCAGCGTGTCGGCCAGACGCCGTTCTATGCCTACGACCGGGCGGCGATGACGGCTCGCGTAGCCGAACTGCGCCAGCACCTGCCGCCCGACGTGCACCTGCACTACGCGATGAAGGCCAATCCAATGCCGGCCGTGGTGCAGCATATGGCGACGCTGGTGGACGGCATCGACGTCGCCTCGGGCGGCGAACTGCGCGTGGCGCTGGACACGCCGATGGACCCGCTGCACATCAGCTTTGCGGGACCGGGCAAGAGCGACGCCGACCTGTCGATGGCAATCGCCGCCGGGATCGTCCTCAACCTCGAGTCGGAAGGCGAGATGGAACGCGCCGCCGCCATCGGCGCGCGGCTGGGCGTCACGCCGCGCGTCAACGTGCGCGTCAACCCGGATTTCGAGCTGAAATCGTCCGGCATGAAGATGGGCGGCGGACCAAGACAGTTCGGCGTCGATGCGGAACGGGTGCCCGCCATGCTGGACCGGATTGGCGCGCTGAGCCTGGACTTTTACGGCTTTCACATCTTCAGCGGTTCGCAAAACCTGAAGGTGGCGGCATTGCAGGAGGCGCACGAGAAAACGCTGGCGCTGGCGATCCGGCTGGCGCAAAGCGCCCCGCGCCCGCCCCGCGTCGTCAATATCGGCGGCGGCTTCGGCATTCCGTATTTCCCCGGCGAGGAGCGGCTCGACCTGGCGCAGGTGGGCAGTAATCTGGCCGCGCTGCTCGAGACGGCACGCCCGCCATTGCAGGGCGCGCGCATCGTCATCGAACTGGGGCGCTACCTGGTCGGCGAGGCGGGCGTGTACGTCTGCCGCATCGTCGATCGCAAGGAGTCGCGCGGCCAGGTCTACCTGATTGCCGATGGCGGCCTGCATCATCACCTGTCCGCGTCCGGCAACTTCGGCCAGGTGATCCGCAAGAATTACCCGGTCGTCATCGGCAACCGCGTGCAGGGCGACGCGCGCGAAAAAGTGTCCGTGGTCGGGCCGCTGTGCACACCGCTGGACTTGCTGGCGGACGGCATGGAGCTGGCGCATGCACAGCCGGGCGACCTGGTGGCCGTGCTGCAGTCGGGCGCGTACGGCATGACGGCCAGTCCCGGCGCATTTCTCAGCCAGCCCGCTGCCGTGGAAGTTCTCGTCTAATCTGACCGTTATTCCCTTGGGGGCCGTATGAGCGGACTGTGTGGGTGGATCGGCCACGGTGCGGCCGAGCAGGACCTGATCGACCGGATGGCGGCGCCGCTGGCGCGCTTCGACGGTGCTGCCATCGAAGCGGTCAATGGCGCCCGCGCCGCCGTCGCGGTGGCCGCGGGCGATGCGGCCCGGCACCTGTACGTGGCGGACGGGTTGCTGGTCGCGCTGTGGGGGCATCCCGTGGCGCGCGAGCCGGCGCTGGCCGAAGTGGCGGCGGCGCACGGCCTGGCCGCCGCGCTGGCGCAGCAGTGGCGGCACGGACCGGAGCACGTCTGCGATGCGCTGGCCGGCCCGTTCACGCTGTGCATCGTCGACGAACGGGCCGGCGAGGCGGTGCTGGCGATCGACCGCATGGGTGTGCAGCCGTTGACGTGGCAGCTGGCGGGCGAAGCGCTGCTGTTCGCGTCGTCCGCCGATGCGCTGCGCGTGCATCCGCTGGCGCGGGCCGCCATCGATGCGCAGGGCCTGTACAACTACGTGTATTTCCACATGGTGCCGTCGCCCGGCACCATCTACCGCGGCCAGCAGCGCCTGCTGCCGGGGGAGCTGCTGCATTACCGGCAGGGCCGCGTCGAGACGCGCCGTTACTGGCGCATGGCATTCCAGGAAAACGGCGCGCGCTCGTTCGACGACCTGCGTGAAGAGTTCATGGACCAGCTCAAAAGCGCCGTGCGCAACGCCACTGCGCACGGGCGCATCGGCGCTTTTCTGAGCGGCGGCACGGACAGCTCGACCATCGCCGGCATCCTGTGCGACGTGAGCGGCAATGGCGCCGACACGTATTCCATCGGCTTCGAAGCGCAGGGTTACGACGAGATGGAATACGCGCGCATCGCGTCGCGCCATTTCGGCACGCGCCACCATGAGTACTATGTGACGCCCGACGACGTGGCCGCCGCGATTCCCCAGGTGGCCGCCATCTGCGACCAGCCGTTCGGCAACGCGTCGGCCGTGCCGGCATTTTACTGCGCCCGCATGGCCCGCGCCGATGGCATCACGCGCATGCTGGGCGGCGACGGCGGCGACGAACTGTTCGGCGGTAACGAGCGCTATGCCAGGCAGCACGTGTTCGCGCTGTACGACCGCGTGCCCCGGCTGCTGCGCAAGGCGCTGCTGGAGCCGGCCGTGTTCAATTTCCCCGGCGGCGAACGGGTGCGCCTGCTGCGCAAGGCGCGCAGCTATATCGAGCAGGCGTCCGTGGGCATGCCGGCCCGGCTGGAGACGTACAACCTGCTGAGCCGCTATGGTCCGCAGCAGGTATTCACGGACGACTTCCTGGCCGGCGCCGATATCGGCCAGCCGCTGGCGGCGCTGGCGCGCACGTACGGACAAAGCGAAGCGAAAAGCCTGATCAACCGGATGCTGGCGCTGGACCTGAAAATCACCCTGGCCGACAACGACCTGCCCAAGGTCATGAAGGCGTGCGAGCTGGCCGGCGTGGAGGTGGCGTTCCCGTTCCTGGACGATGCCATGGTCGCGTTCTCGGCCGGACTGACGCCGCAGCAGAAGCTGAACGGCACGCAGCTGCGCTGGTTCTTCAAGAAGGCGCTGACGGGCTTCCTGCCGGACGCCATCATCACGAAACAGAAGCACGGCTTCGGGCTGCCGTTCGGCGTCTGGTTGCAGCAGCACAAGCCGTTGCAGCAACTGGCCAGCGACAGCTTGATGGACTTGCGCAAGCGCGGCATCGTGCGCGGCGATTTTATCGAGCAGCTGGTCGGCCAGCATTTGGCCGAACACGCGGGCTATCACGGCACGATGGTGTGGGTGCTGATGATGCTGGAGCAGTGGTTCAGGCAGCGCAACGTGACGCTGTAAATGGGCCCCGGAGGCTGTCGTAAATACCCCATGATTGGCGGGCCCGGCTATTGATTGGCGACGGCGCCCGTGTCACTATCGACATTGTCGATTTTTCAACGAGTCAATCATGTCCACGCAATTTCCCAAGGTGAGCGCGGCTGTTGCGGGCGCTCTGATGCTGGCCGCCGTGCTGGGCGCCTGCAAATCCGAGTCGCCGGCCACATTGATCGAGGAAGCGAAACGCTACGAACAGAAAGGCGACAACAAGGCGGCTGTCATCCAGCTCAAGAATGCCCTGAACATCAGCCCCGACAACGCCGAGGCGCGCGCCATGCTGGCAAAGATAGCGCTGGAAACGGGCGATCCGCTGTCCGCGGAAAAGGAAGCGCAGCGTGCACTGGCATTAAACTATCCGGCCGAACAGATCGCGCCCGTACTGGCGCGCGCGCTGGCATACCAGGGCAAGTACCAGGATGCCCTCGACGCCCTGGGCAAGCTGGCGCCTTCCGCGGATGTGCTGGCGCTGCGGGGCAGCGTCTACGTCGGCCTTGGCAAGGGCGATGAGGCGGAACAGGCATTTACTGCCGCTACGGAAAAGCAGCCCGGCCATGGCGACGCGCTGGTCGGCTTGGCGCGCTGGAAGGCGTCGCAGCAGGACTGGACAACGGCGGGCAGGCTCGTCGAGGGCGCGCTGAAAGCCCATCCCGACCACGTGGGCGCGTGGCAGCTGAAAGGCGACCTGCTGCGGGTGCAGAACAAGTCCGCGGAGGCGCTGGCGGCCTATCGGCAAATTTTGAAGATCAAGCCGGACCACCGCACGGCGCACCTGGAACAGGCCGCGCTCAATATCGCCGCCGGCAAGTACGACATCGCCCAGGCCGATATCAACGCGGCCCGCAAGACCACGCCAAACAGTTTTCTGGTCGCCTACCACCAGGCGCTGCTCGACTACTCGCTTGGCAAGCTGAAGGATGCCCAGACCAATCTGCTGAAGGTGCTGCAGGCGGCGCCCGACGACAAGCCGAGCCAGCTGCTGGCCGGTGCCGTGGCGCTCAAGCTGGGCCAGCTCGGCCAGGCGGAAGACTATCTGCGCAAATACGTCGAATGGAATCCCGCCAGCGGCTATGCGCGCAAGATGCTGGTCAGCACGTTGCTTAAAAGCGGCCGCGGCCGCGATGCGCTCACCGTGCTGGCCCCCGCGTTGAAAGAGGGCAAGGATCCCGCCGTGCTGCACCTGGCCGGCGAGGCCGCCATTGTCACCAAGGAATTGGGCAAGGCGGCGACTTACCTGAACGAGGCAATCCGGCTGGCGCCGGAAGCGGCGCCGCCGTACCGCACCCTGGGCATGGTCAAGCTGGGACAGGGCGACCGCGCCGGCGGGCTGGCCGCGTTGCAGAAGGCCGTCGATCTCGACCCTGTGTCGCTGGAGGCGGGGGAATCGCTGATCGGCGCGCTGGCCGACGCAGGCCAGTACGACAAGGCCCTGGCAACCGTCACGGTGCTGGAGAAGGCGCAGCCCGCCAATGCGGCCGTGCAAGTGATGAAGGGCAATATCCATCTGGAGCGCAAGGACCGGATCAAGGCGCGTGCCGCGTTCGACCAGGCGCTCGCGATCGAGCCGGCCCACCTGCCCGCCATTGCCGGGCTGGCGCGACTGGACCAGCAGGAGAAAAAGGCGGCGCAGGCGCGCCAGCGTTACGTGGCGCTGCTGGCAAAGCAGCCGGACAACGCAGCGGCGATGACGGCACTGGCCCAGCTGGAGATCGCCCAGGGCCGGCGCCAGGAAGGCGTTGCATGGCTGGAGAAGGCCATCAATGCCGACAGCGGCGACGTCGAAACGGCCCTGCTGCTGGGCCAGCAATACCTGGCGCTGGACATGCCGCAAAAGGCGCAAACGTTGCTGCGCCGCTACCGTATCAGCCATCCCGGCAACGTGGGCGTGCTCGATGCGCTCGGCCAGGCGCAACTGGCGAACAAGGACGGTCCGGCCGCGCTTGAATCGTTCAACCGCATGGCCAGCGCGGCACCAGGGGCGGCAATGCCGCAGATCCGCCTGGCCGTGGCCCAGCTGATGATGAAGAACCCGACGGCGGCAGCGGCCAGCCTGAGCAAGGCCGTGACGCTGGAGCCGGACAATATCCAGGCGTACGTGGCCAAGGCCGAGCTGGCCGCCAGCGAGAAGGATTTCGCGCAGGCAACGGCGATCCTGCGCCAGGTGCAGAAGCAGTTCACTGCTTCGCCCATCGGGCATACGCTGGAAGGCGATATGCTGCTGCAGCAGGGCAATCCGAAAGCGGCGCTGGTCCCGTACGAGCGCGCCCTGGCCATCGACGGTTCAGCTGCCAACACCATCAAGCTGGCCAAGGCCATGCACGATGCCGGCATGGCGCCGGAGGCCGACCGGCGCGTGGCGGCATTCCTGCGCACGTATCCGGGCGAGCCGGTCGCCACCATGTATTTTGCCGACGGGCATATGGCAGCGCGGCGCTATCCCGAGGCGGCGAAGCTGCTGGAAGGGCTGGCACGCAGCACGCCGGATAATGTGGTCGTCCTCAACAACCTGGCCTGGGTGTATCAGCAGATGCGCGACGCGCGCGCGTTGCCGACCGCCGAGCAGGCGCTTGCCCTCAACGGCGAAAATCCGGACGTGCTCGATACCGTCGGCTGGCTGCTGGTCGAGCAGGGCAAGTACGACCGGGCCATCGCGCTGCTCAGAAAAGCGGCGTCCGCCGCCCCCAAACAGCCTCAAGTGCGGTACCATCTTGGTGTTGGTTTATATAAATCCGGCGACAAGGCCGGCGCGCGCAAGGTGTTGCAAGAAGCCCTGGCGCAGGGCTCCGGCTTCCGCGAAGCCGAGCAAGTCAAGGCACTGCTGAATCAGCTGTGACCGATGTTTCCACATAAAAATAGCGTTTCACCATAATTATTTTGTTGACGAGTAGAACGGCGTCCTGATGACCGGTGGTCAGCCGGTACGCCGTATCCACGATGTCGGCAGGGGAGTGTGCTATGGCCTCAGAGCTTCCGAGGGTCGACGGCGACGAACCGCTTGGGGAGGAATCCACCGAGCCGTTGGTTTGCGCTGTCGAAGAGGATAACTCTGCCAACATAACGCACGTGACAATCAATCAGACCGATTTCGGTATCCGCGTTGCCGATACCGAAGCTGGGCGTGCTTCCGTAAGCATGCTCATCAATAAGATGTATGCATGGCGCGGCTATGCGGGAACGCACCGCGTCGACAACAATCCCAACCGTATCACGCTGGCCGCTTCCGACAAGGGAGAAGTCATCGGTACCGTGACGTTGGGAATCGACTCATCCATGGGAATTCTCGCGGATGAAGTATTCCACGACCATATCGAAGCGTTCCGCGCGCGTGGCGCCAAGGTTTGCGAGATCACCAAGCTCGCCTTTGCGCCGCATGTGAAATCGAAAATGGCGTTGGCATCGCTGTTCCATGTCCTGTTTATTTACGGACATTATCTGCACAAGTGCACGGACGTGTTCATCGAAGTGAACCCGCGGCACCGGCGCTATTACCAGAGCATGCTGGGCTTTACGCAGGTCTGTGAGGTGCGCAATAATCCGCGTGTGGACGCCCCAGCGTATCTGCTGTACGTCAGCATGGACTACGTAAACGAGCAAATCAACAAGCTCGGGGGACGCAGCAAGCAGGTCGAGGGGGATCGGTCGCTGTACCCGTATTTCTTCTCGCCCCGTGAAGAGCGCGGGATTGCCGACCGGCTGCTGTCGATCGGCTGACCTGACGTGCGGCGTCGGAGACAGGCACCCGTCGGTGCCTGTCTCCGACGCATTGCCAGCTCCACCACGGGGTCATGTCCGACATTGGGACAAACGGGTTCGAAGGCTCAGCTCGTGTTCAAACGTCCGGCCTGACCCTGTTGTGAAAAAGGCCCGGGATGTCCGGGCCTGTTGGTTTTCCGCCGGCAGCCGCCGGCGCGGCAGTGTTACAGCTTGCGGCGACGCACCTGCGCCAGGCCCAGCAGGCCCAGGCCGATCAATGCCAGCGAAGTCGGCTCCGGAACGGGGATGGCGATCGACTGGCCGAAGAAGTTGCCCGTGCCGGCCACGTGGCTGATGCCCTCGCCAGGGAACGGCTGGGTGAAGCTGGTGCTGAACGACAGGTCCGAACCGTCGACCTGCTGGTCGGTGTTGAAGTTGGCCGCTGCCAGGCCGCCCACGACGTCCAGCTGACCCAGGCCGCTCAGGTTCGGCGGCTCGACGGCGTTGATCGTACCCAGCAGCGTGGCGCCGTTGAGCTCATGGCCCACCAGGCTCAGCCAGAGTTCGCCGAGGCCTGTGTTGGCGTCGTTCATCGTCGTCGGGTCGTTCGGATTGATGGTCGATGGGCCGTCGTTGCGGAAGATCTGCACGATCCCGCCGGCGTACGTCGTCGTGTTGCCGTTGGTAACGATCGGCGTATAGCCGCTGAACTTGAAGGTCAGTTCGCAGCCCGGGCAGAACTGCGACTGGCCGTAGCCGTTCATGGTCGACACGAAGCCGAAGCCGCGCAGCGAGCCGTCCGGCTGGATAAACTGCTGGATCTGCACGGACGACGACGAGAAGTCGATCGGATAGTCCGGGTCCCACGTCACACCGCCGACGGTGGTGGGAATGGCCATGGCCGAGCCCATGGTCGAGATCGCCACTGCCGCGCCCAGCAAAACTTTTTTGAACATATTCATTGTCGCTACTCCTTGATGTGATTTCCTGCTTTGACAGGGGCGGACTGTTCCACCACGCATAGTCATAAGCAAAGCACATGCCAAGGTGTTCCGATGTTTGATAAGTCCCTGATTTGGCTCAGGTTGTAAGTGAATCCGACGGTTTTGCGCCCGTTCGACCGGACACACTGTAAAGTTCTCCGACAGTGCTTCTCGTCAGTAGCGGCCCGGCGAGATGATGCCGTCCGGGTCCAGGGCCGCGCGCACGCGAGCATTGAAGGCGGCTGCCTGTGGCATGCGTTCGTTCAGCCGGGCCATCGAGTCGACCGCCACGCGGTAGGGGAAGACGCCCAGCGCGTGGCCGGCGTCGACAAGGGCGTCGTAGCAGGCACGGGTGCGCTCGGCCGCGCCCGGTTCGTCCTGGTCGAACAGCAGCGGGACGGTGCTGTCGAACAGCCGGTCGCTGATCGACGTGAATGTCAGCAGCGGCTCCAGGCTGTGCTCGCGCGTTACGCGCGTGACCATATCGACGTAGCGGCGTGCATCGGCACCACGCATCGGCACCAGCGGCGCATACCAGCGCAGGCCGCAGCGGTCGCGCGTCGGGTTGCGGTCGGTGGCGGGCTGCCCGGTCCGATTGCGCCAGTAGGCCAGCGGCAGTGCCGTTTCGTTGGGCCGTCCGCCCACCAGTTCCAGCCCCTGCGCCACCGTCTGGACGGTGCGCGACACAGCATGCCCCATAGTGCCCGGCAGGAGGCCGGCCACGCGCGCCAGCAGTTGCGCATTGGCAGGGCTGAGGAACAGCAGCCGGCTCGCCACGCCACGCAGCGCAGCGCGGATCTCCTTTTGCGCCGCCGCCACGACGCGGGCGCTGCCGTACAGCGTGCCGAATCCCGTCCAGGGCGCGATCTGGTATTGCCGGCCGAGACGTTCGACGACGTCCAGTGGGATCGTTCCGCTGCCCGCCTCGGCGGTGGGATACGGCGCCGTCATGGCTAGCACGCGGTGCCGGTTCATCAGGTTGATGCCACCCACGGTGCCTGGAAGCAGACCCAGCACATGGCGGATGCGTTCGATGGCCGGCTCCAGCAACGCGTCCTCGCGCAGGTTGAACAGGCAGACCTTGACGGCCTCGGGCCGCCGCGCCAGCACGATCGCCATGCGGGTGACGATGCCGAGGCCGCTTTGCGTGAACATGCCGACGGAGTACATCCCCAGGTTCCACTTGAACAGGCGCGCCAGCTCCTCGTTGCCCGCTTCGCGCAGCGCCGTGCGGTACACGGTGCCGTCGGCCAGCACCGCTTCCAGGTCGGTGACGGCGCCGAAGTGGTCCGTGTGCGGCGTGATGCCGTAGCCACGCTCGAGCGCATTGCCGAGCAGGCTGGCGGAGGGACCGGCCCCCGTCACCGGCACCATGAATGGATGATTGCCGGCGTCGAGAAACTGCGCCAGCATGCCTTGCGTCACACCGGGTTCGAGCGTGACGACGCCCAGTTCGGCATCGAACGAGAAGCGGCGCATGCCGGACAGGTCGAGGATGACGCCATCGTCGCGTACGGGAAGCGCGCTGCCGTAGCCCCAGTTACGGCCGGTGCTGATCGGGTAGACGTGGCGTCCGTGCCGTCCAGCAATGCGCAGCACCTCCGGCAGCGCGGCACCGTTGTCGATGCGCAGCGCTGCGGCGATGCGGCGCTGCACGCCGCTGGCATCGCCGCCGTAAGCGGCCATCGCGGCACTGCCGTCGAGAACCTCGGCAACGCCGGGGACGGCGCGCCATTCGGCCATTGCCGAGCTGATCGCATCATTCATGGGGGAGGCTTTGACGGGTGACCTTCCGATGGTAATCGTGAATAGGCGAGCTGTACAAGCTAACGATGCGTTGCACGTAATTGCGTGTCTCGCGGAAGGGCGGTACGCCGCCGTGGCGCCGCACGGCGTTCTCGCCGGCGTTGTATGCTGCCGCCACCAGACGCACGTCGCCGTTGAATTGACCCACCAGCCAGCGCAGGTACGCCAGGCCGCCGCGGATGTTCGCTTCCGGATCGAACGGATTGACGACACCGAAGCGGCGCGCGGTTGCCGGAATCAGCTGCATGAGCCCTTGCGCGTTGCGTGGCGACACGGCGTTGGCGCGGAAGCCCGACTCGACGGCGATGACGGCCAGCGCCAGCGCGGGATCGATGTCGTAGGCGGGCGCCAGTCGTTCGACCAGCCGTTGTACGGGGGCGGTGGAAGCGGGGTAGGACGGCAGGGCCACCGCATCCGGCACCGGCGCAGCGGCCGCCACGACAGGCGCGGGTGGCGGCTGCATGCAGGCTGGCAGCGCGGCATCGGAGTGGGCCGGCATGGATGCCATCAGCGTGGCTGCCTGCGCGTGCTGTTGCCCGGCGGCCAGCGCGAACAGCCGCCACGCCATGCCGTCGTCGCGCGCTAAACCGCGGCCGTTGGCGATCATCCAGCCCAGTGCGTATTGCGCGTTGGCATCGCCCAGCCGGGCCGCATAACAGTACAGGTTGGCGGCCAGCGTCTCGTCGCGGGGCACGCCCTCGCCGTGCTCGTGGCGCGCGGCGGCGGCAAGGACTGGTACGAGCGACTGGGCGGTCGCCGCGCCGCAGCACAGCAAGCCGGCCAGCAGGCCGAGTAACTGCAATGCATTTCGGGTGACGCGCGCCATGACCGCCTCCTTCACTTCTCGTTGCGGGCGACTGCCCGCTCTGCCATTGTAGTGGGCGGTTGGCGCCGCTTCAGGCGGCTTCCTGCCGCGGTTTGCGTAACGACAAGGTCGCCTTATGAAACAGGTGTCGGGCCAGCAGCCGCGGCGGCATGCGCAGCCAGTTGCCGCGCACGTACAGCAGGAACCGCGCTGTCGGGCTCAGCCAGTCCGCGCAACTGCGGTGCTCGGGCAGCAGTGCACGGCGGAACAGCGCGTCCATGAACCCCAGCAGCGCGGGCGGCGGCGCCGCATCCGCCAGCTCGTCCGTCACGGCCGCCGGGATAGGCGTGTCCAGCAACATCGCGCTGTAGCGCAGTGCGTAGAACAGCGGCCGCGTCAGCTCCAGCTGCCGGGCGCGCGGCACCAGTTGCGCCCAGAACCGTGCGTCGCCACCGAAGTGGCCCAGCAGGCGGTCGATGTCGACCAGGTCGCGCAAGCCATTGCGGTATTCGCCATCGCTGAACAGGTGCACGGCGCTGTGCAGCAGCATGTCCGCCGGGGCCAGCACCCGCACGTCGGGCTCGCCGGCGACGGGCAGCGATGCCGCTCGCAGCAGCGCGGAATCGGGGCGCGACGACGCCGTCTTCGGCAGGATGGCGTGGTGCACGTCGATCATCGATTCACGCCGCAGGTGCTGCATCGGCGGCAGCTCGTGCATCCACTCGCGGTAATAGCGCTGGTCGTAGGCATCGTGGTGGGTGCCGGCCCAGCCGGCCATCATCAAGGCCGCTTCCGCCTCGGCCAGGCGCACTTCCGGCACGAGGATATCGATATCGGAAAACAGCCGGCCCTGGCCCGGCGGCAATCCCGTGACGCTGTACGCGGCGCCTTTCAGCAGCAGCACAGGCATGCCCAGCCCGCGCAGCGCCTGGCGGATCAGTTTCACTTCCCAGCGCACGGCCTGACGGTGGCGCCGCGCCAGCATGCCGGCCCAGTCGAGGTGTTCGCGCGGGCGTGGCGGCACGCGCGAGAACAGGCCGTGTTCGTCCAGCAGGTGACCGAGCGTCGCCATCAGGTTGGCGGCGCCCGCCTGGCGCAGCAGCAGGTCCCATGCGGCATCGTCCAGTGTGACGATCATGGCGGGGCGGCGCAGCGCCTGCAGCAGCAGGGGCGTGGCCTTCATGCGCCCGCCAGGCTGTCGAAAAACGCCAGCGCTTCGTCCAGCACGCCGTACGTCAGGCGCCATCCCGGTGCCGCGTCGACCACGGCCGCCAACGCATCGAAGCCTTCCGCGGCCAGCAGGCTGTAATTGAAACAGTTGGCGGCCAGTTCCATGAACGTGTCGGCCCGCGCCTGCGGCTGCGCCGTCAGCGGCGCGCCGGCCTCGTAGCGGGGAAAGACCACCCAGCCGGGAAGCGCCGTGTCCGCCGCGCGGGCAACGCTGGCGCGCGGCGCCTTCATGTGCGCGACCGTGCCCTTGGTGGTGTCCGTGACGGGCCGACTCAGCGTTGCGTCCGGCACGTACGCGCGGATGACGTCGATGGAGCCGTTCTTCAGGCTGATGGGGCGCGGCAGCGGCACCAGCATGCCGTCGTCGAGACGGAGCAATGTCAGCTCGTCGGACAGCAGGCGCCAGCCGCCGCGGCCGACCAGCGCCGCGCACAACGTGCTTTTGCCGGAACCGGGCGGGGCGGGAAGGATCGCGGCCCGGCCGTTTTTTTCCACCACGGCGGCATGCACGATCAGGTACCGGTTGGCGCGGCTCGATATACACCAGTTCAGCCCCCACTCGAACATGGGAAACGCCTGATCCAGCGGCAGTGGGCGAAACAGCGAGCGGCCGTCGTACAGCAAGGTCACCTGCGGCTTGATCCAGCGGCGCGGCGTCAGCGGCCGGGTCAGCTGCAGATGAAAATCGGCAAAGGCGGTGTCGTCCAGCAAAGGATAGTCCGCGTACAGCAGATGGAGGCTGTCGGCCACGCTGGCGATGCCGGTGTGCAGGCGTGTGGCGAAGCGGCCCGTGCGGAGAGTCAGGCCCGGGCCGGCCAGCGCTGCGCGCAGCTGCGCCGGGCTGAGGGAGGCCAGCTGCGTCATGCCGCCTCGATCAGGTCCAGGTGACGCAGATTGTCCAGCAGCTCGGCCAGGGCCGGGTCGGCCAGCTCCGCATCGGCGATCAGGCCGTCGCGCAGGTCCAGCAGCAGGGCCAGCGCCGGCTCGGATAGCTGGTGGGTGGCACCGGACAGATCGTTGTACAGCACGGCCGTGCTGTCCCAGCAGCGATGACGCAGCCTCTGCCCCGCAACGATCCGCCAACCTTTCATCAGTCAAACGTGCTCTGCAGGTACTCGGCGATGCGCCCCCCGTCCCAGCGCACGCCCGCTGTGGGGGTGTAAAAGCCGCTGGCCTGGTATTCGTTCCAGATCGCCTGCAGCTGCCGTTCCGTCTGGAAGGTGGACAGCCCGCCCTTGACGTTGAGCCAGCACGCGACGAGGTGGCGGCCGATGCCGAATTTGTCGAAGGACTTCGGTACCAGGATGGCGCTCAGCGACACGCTGCCGTAGGACTTGTAGTTGCGGGCATCGCAGGCGAACACGCGCGAGAAGGGCATGCTCTTGTCGCAGCCGCCGGGCCAGCTGCTGTTTTTCCAGTAGCCCGGGGAGCGGCCGGAACAGACCGGCTTCGCGCCCCGGAAACTCTGCAGGCCCCCCGACAGCGAACCCGATGCCGTGGTGCACACCTCGGCCGCCATGCCCGGCTGGCCGTGCAAGGTCAGCAGCACCCCCGACGCGACCGCGCCGGCTCGCGTGAAGCGCCGGCGCGACAGGCCTTGCTGGCTGAGCGGTGCGGGCGGCATCGGCGCCGGTTCGGCAGTAGGGTCGGGCGGGATTGGGGTGACCACAGTTCAGTCCTCGGTAATTGCCTAACTGGCAGGACACTCGACAAGCAATCTATATACCAGCGGCAGCAATGCGGTGCGCGCTATTGTCGAATCAATGACTTATCGCAAACCCGACGTAAAAAGACGCACCGGTATTTAATATTCATCAATAAACTGTAAAGTTTTTCGACAAACTCAGAAGAAACTCTCGGGGATCACCAGAACGTCGCCTGGCCGCATCGGAACATTCGCCGAGATATCGCCCTCCTTGATCAGGTCATTCAGTCGCACATTGAATTGCTGTTGCTTGCCGTCGACCTTGCGGATGACCGTTGCCTTATTCCCTGCGGCAAATTCCGTTACACCACCGACGGCAATCAGCACGTCCATCAGCGACATATCGCGGCGGTATGGCAAAGCCTGCGGTCGGGCCGCCTGGCCGATAACGCGGATCTGTTCGCCATAAGTGCTGACGAAGCCCGTGACGATGACCGTCACCACCGGCTGCTGGATATATTTGCTGAGCGCCTTTTCGATATCGCGGGCCAGCTGGGTGGAGGTCTTGCCGCTCGCTTCCAGATCCTCGACCAGCGGGGCCGTGATCTTGCCGTCCGGGCGCACCGGCACGGAAGTGGACACTTCGGGATTGCGCCAGACGGTGATCATGACGTTGTCGCCGGCGCCGATCAGGTAGTCGGTGCTAGGCGGCGGACCCGGATCGGGCGCCGGTTTCGGCGTTGAACAGCCTGTCAGCAACGGCAGCGCGATGGCCACGGCCAGGGCGTACTTCATCCACCAGCGGGGCCGGGAAAGCAGGTTCGTCATCAGGTTCTCCTGTTTGGACGCCAGGTTCAACGCCATGCCGCCGCGCTGAATGTTTTCTTTTTGATATTTTCGATTGTATATCACGAGATGGCGCCGGGAACCATGACGGGGCCGCTTTATTTTCCGCCAGGGCTCTGGCGTAACAGTTCCGCGACATGCCGCGCGGGAATCGCGTAGCTGATACCGCTCGGGTTGGCGATGGCGCCTTCGCGGGTGCCTTTCAGCACCGTCATATTGATGACGCCGACGACGGCGCCCGTGGCGGGATCGAACAGCGGACTGCCGCTGTTGCCGGGGTACGCCGTGCCGTCCAGCTGGAAGATCGTGAAGCCCGGCTTCTGCAGCTGGCTGAGGGCGCGGGCAGCCAGGCCGCGCGAATTGACCGCCGGCAGCACGCTGGGACTGATGGCCGCCAGTGTCGCCCGATGGGTGGCCGGCACCATGCCCAGCATGATCCCGAGCGGGAATCCGGTAAAGGCCAGCGCGCTGCCTTCCTTGGGGGGCTCGCCCTCCAGCCGCAGGGCCGGCAGTGGCGTGCCGGTCAGGCGCAGGTGGACCAGATCGTGTTCGCGGTCGAGCGCGGCGATGGTAGCGGGGCGGAACTGCAACTGGCTGCCGGCGCCGGTCACGATGCCCAGCGCCTCGTGCTGGGACGACAGCGGCGGCACCACGGCATGGGCATTGCTGATGACGCTGAGGCCGTCGCCGACGACAAAGCCGGTGGCCATGAAGACGACGGGCGGCGCCCGCGTCGGCAGCATCGTGCCGATACCCACCACGGCGGGCTTGACGGTGGGGAGGATGTCGGTCAGCGCATCCGCCTGGGCCGGCTGCGCCGATGACAGGACGGTGCACAACATGGCGCAGCGCGCCAGCAAACGGTCGAGAGCACTCATGTAGCCCTTTCGTCTGGTGAGCCCGGGCAACCAGCCAGAATAACACCGCCATCGAAAAATGCACCGTTTATTTTGCCGATGACTTCGCCAATATTAACGCTGTCGCGCCGATGCCGCAGTGACAAATTAATATAAAGCGGCAACGATTTCTACGGTATTATAACGAAATTGATGTAATTTAAGCAATAACTTTTGGGCTGCGCGCGCTACCGCGGCTTGGTTTTTCTTTCGTGAGTGGATGAAATGGCTGAGCTCGTTGCGGTACTGCTTAATTTTCTCAAGGCAATTGGTAATTACCGTTGGTATGCCATCGGGATCAGCTGGCTGGTGGCGCTGGGCGGCTGGGGTTATGTCCATTCGATGCCCGACGAATACCAGGCCACGGCACGCGTCTATGTCGATACGCAAAGCATCCTGAAACCCCTGATGGCCAGCATGACGACGATGCCCAATGTGGAGCAGCAGGTCATGTTCATGCGGCGCACCCTGATCAGCCGGCCCAACGTCGAACGCGTCATGCGCATGGTGGACCTGGACATCAAGGCGGCCACGCCGCGCGAACAGGAAGAGATGGTCGACAAGCTGATGACCCAAATCAAAATGGGCGGCACCGAACGCGACGACATCTACACGATCTCCTACACCAGCTCGAACCCGAAGACGGGCCGCGAAGTGGTGCAGTCGCTGCTGACGATCTTTGTCGAGGGCAGCTTCGGTGGCAAGAAGCTCGATTCCGAGAAGGCGATCCAGTTCATCGACGAGCAGATCAGGATGTACGAGGAACGCCTGGCCGTTGGCGAGAACGCGCTGAAGGAATTCAAGATTCGCAATATGGGCATGCTGCCGCGCCAGGGCATGGACTATGCAGGCGGCTACGCCGAGCTGGCGGACAAGCTGAGCCAGGCCAAGCTGGAGCTGCTGGAAGCGGAGCAGGCCCGCAATGCCATCCGCCGCCAGATAACGGGCGACGAGATGGCGCCGGTCGGCGGCGCCGTCGTGGCCGAGTCGGCCAATCCGGAGCTGGACGAGCGCATCGCCGCGATCGAGAAGCAGCTCGACACGCTGCGCCTGCAGTACACGGAACAGCATCCGGACATCGTCTCGAACGTGCGCCTGTTGGGCCTCCTGCAGGCGCGCAAGAAGGACGAGGCAAAACAGATGCGCGTGGGCGACCCTGGCGCCAATTTCAGCCCGATGCTCCAGCAGATGAACGTGGCGCTGTCCGTCGAGGAAGCCAAGCTTGCCTCGCTGCAGGCGCGCGTGACCGAGTACACCAACCGCCTGGCGCAGATGCGCTCGCACAGCAATATGGCGCCGGAGATCGAGGCGCAGCTGACCCAGCTGAACCGCGATTACGCCATCAACAAGGAAAACTACGAGAAGCTGGTGCAGCGGCGCGAGTCGGCCAAGCTGTCGGGCGACCTGAGCACGGCCACCGACATGATGAGTTTTCGTGTCGTCGATCCGCCCACGGCTTCGCGCACGCCTGTCGGCCCCAACCGCCTGCGCCTGTATTCGATCGTTCTGCTGGTTGCGCTCGTGGCCGGGCTCGGCGCCGCTTTGCTGATGAGCCAAGTACGCCCCACCTTCCTCAGCCAGCGCAGCCTGCGCGACATCACCGGTATTCCCGTGCTGGGCGCGATCAGCATGAACTGGACGGATACCCAGAAGGTCAAGCGCCGGCGTCGGCTGATCGGTTTCGGCATGGCGATCCTGTCCCTGGCCAGCGCGTATGGCGGCATCCTGGCGCTGACCCTGTTCCGTTCGGCGTGATGGCCCATCCACCCAGGAGCGTGTCGTGAGCATTATCGAAAAAGCAGCCAGCCGCATTGCCCAGCGCGATCCCTTCATCGATGCGGCCGCGCTCGACGAGGCGGCGGCCATTGCGGTGGCCGAGCGTGCCACCGCACCCACTGTCGAGCCCACTGTCGTGGAGCCCGCCGTCGTGGCCCAGCCGGCCCACGCGGCCGCCCCGATGGCGAGACTGGTCGACGCCCCGCACGGCGGCAGCGACGAACCGCGTGCGCGCCGGCACCCCGCCCACCACATCGAGCTGGACCTGGCCGGCATGTCGCGCCGGGGCCTCGTCACGTCGGCCGGCGGACGCACGCCCATGGTCGAGGAGTTCCGCATCATCAAGCGCCCGCTGATCAAGCGGGCCTTTGCGCCGCGCAAGGCCGGCGACAATCCCGGCAACCTGATCATGGTGACCAGTTCACTGCCGGGTGAAGGCAAGACGTTCTGTGCGATCAACCTGGCGATGAGCATTGCCATGGAGCTGGACCACACCGTCCTGCTGGTCGATGCGGACGTGGCGCGGCCGTCGATCCTGCGCACGCTGGGCGTTTCGGCCCAGCGCGGCCTGCTGGACGTGCTGCATGCCGAGCACGAGATGGCGGACGTGCTGCTGCGCACCAACGTCGATACGCTGTCCATCCTGCCAGCAGGCACGAGCAACGCCAACGCCACGGAAATCCTGGCCAGCCAGTCGATGCGCGTGCTCGTGCAGGAGATCGCCAGCCGGTATCCCGACCGCATCGTCATCTTCGATTCGCCGCCGCTGCTGCTGACCAGCGAAGCGCGCGTGCTGGCCAGCCACATGGGCCAGATCGCCATGGTGGTGGAATCGGAACGCACGACGCAACACGCCGTCCTGGAAGCCTTGAGCCAGCTGGAAGGCTGCAGCAACGTCAACCTCATCTACAACAAGTCGCGCGAGTTGCTCGGGGCCGAGACGTATGACTATCACTACGGCTAGGCAGCCGTCGGTGCGCCTGTTGGTGTCGGCGCTGGCAACGCTGTTGGCCGCACCCTCGGCACGGGCCGATTGGGTCATCGCGCCCAGCGTCGCGGTGCGCGAGACCTGGACGGACAATGCCAGCCTCACCAGCCGGAAGTCCGGCTCGCAATGGGTGACGGAACTGTCGCCCGGGCTGCGCGTGACGAACCGCACACCGCGGCTGGAAGCCGCGCTGGACTACCGTGTCAATGCATTGAACTATTCCGGCGAGCGGCCCAGCGGCACCGACCGGGTGACGCAGCAGCTGAGCGCGGCCCTGCACGCGAAGGCCGTGCCCGACACATTGTTCGTCGACGCGGATTACCACATCAGCCTGCAGCCCGTGTCCGCCTTCGGCCCGCAGACGCAGAACGACTATACGACGACAAACCGGCAGGAAGTGCGCAGCTGGCGCGTCAACCCCGTCCTGATGCACCAGTTCGGCGCCTTTGCCACCGCACAGGCGAGCTACACCCGCGATGCCGTCGATGGCGGCAATATCGGCCTGGGCAGCAGCGAAGGCGACGCTTTGCTGCTCAGCCTGTCCAGCGGTGCCCGCTTCCAGAAGGTGACGTGGGGCCTGACGGCCAGCAGCCAGAACGTCGACACCGCCGCGCTGCCGCAGACGCACAGCCGGGCCGTCAATGCCAATCTCGGCTGGTCGGTGACGCGCCAGCTGCGCTGGACCCTGAGCGGCGGCTACGACCGCTACACGTACGACGCGCTCAGCGACAAGACGGAAGGCGCGAGCTGGTCCACCGGCCTGTCGTGGACGCCGTCCGGCCGTACCACCATCGAAGGCACGCTGGGGCGCCGCTACTACGGCGACAGTTATTCGTTCCGCCTGACGCACCGCAGCCGGCGCACCGTCTGGAACGTCAGTTATGGCGACGACGTGACGTCGACCCGCGCGCAGTTCCTGCTGCCCAGCACGGTCGACACGGCCGCGCTGCTGAACCAGATGTTCATGGCGAACTATCCGGACCCGCTGCAGCGCGCGCTGGTCGTGGCGGCGTACATGGCCGCGACGGGCTTGCCGCCATCGCTGCCGAACAGCGTCAATTACTTCAGCAACCGTTACGTGCTGCAAAAGCAGCTGAACGCGTCGGTGGCGCTGCGCGCTTCCCGCAGCACGGCCGTGCTGAGCGTCTACCGCACCCGCCGCGAGGCGCTCACGCAGGGCACGGCGGACAGCCCGCTGCTGGGCTCGAACAACTTCAGCCTGAACGACAACGTCAGCCAGGGCGGCGGCAGCGCATCGCTGAACTACCAGGTCAGCGGGCGCACGCAGGTGTCGCTGAGCAGCACGTTCATGCGTGCCGAGTCGCTGTCGCTGGACCTGCGCTCGCGCAGCCGGACGATGTCGGTCAGCGCCAGTCACCAGTTCGGCCGCAGTACGCACGGCACGGTGAGCGCACGCCGGACCAACGGCAACGCCGGGCTGAGCGCGACGCCGTACACGGAAAATTCCGTTTCGGCCCAACTAACCTTCCAGCTTTGAGGGTCACGCGATGTACGAAAGTTATTACGGCCTTTCCGACAAGCCCTTCCGCCTGCGCCCCGATCCGCATTTCTATTTCGGCAGCAGGGGCCACAAGCGGGCCATGTCGTATCTCGAATACGGCCTGGCGCAGGGCGAGGGTTTTATCGTCATCACGGGCGACGTGGGGGCGGGCAAGACCACGCTGGTGCGGCACCTGCTGCGCAGGATCGAATCCGGGCAGATCGTGGCGGCGCACCTCGTCAATACGCACCTGAATGCCGACGATATCCTGCGCGGTGTCGTGGCCGGGTTCGGTCTGCCGTACGAGGACGCGGCCAGCAAGACCGCCTTGCTCACCCGGCTGGAGAATTTCCTGCGCAGCTGCGATAAACAAGGCAAGCGGGCCCTGCTGATCGTTGATGAAGCGCAAAACCTGACACCCCGCGTGGTGGAAGAATTGCGGATGTTGTCGAACTTTCAGACCGACGAAAAATCGTTGTTGCAGACCTTTCTGCTGGGTCAACCCGAGTTCCGCGCCACCTTGCACAGCGCCGGCATGCAGCAGTTGCGCCAGCGTGTCATCGCCACCTACCACCTGGGTCCCATGGATGCGCTGGA
This sequence comes from Pseudoduganella plicata, assembly GCF_004421005.1. Classification (NCBI taxonomy): domain Bacteria; kingdom Pseudomonadati; phylum Pseudomonadota; class Betaproteobacteria; order Burkholderiales; family Oxalobacteraceae; genus Pseudoduganella; species Pseudoduganella plicata. The sequence goes on along the minus strand of NZ_CP038026.1, from coordinate 3,453,676 downwards.
AACGCAGGCCTATATCGAACATCGTCTGCTGACCGTCGGCTGGAAGGGCGATCCGGCGTTCAGCGCCGGCGCACACGCGTCGATCTACGGCTTCACGGGAGGGATACCAAGGAAAACCAACCATCTGTGCGACCGCCTGCTGCTGATGGGCTTCCTGGAAGAGATGCATGCGTTTACCGAGGCCGATATCGACACCGTCATCCGCGATATCGACCAGGAATTCCAGCCGTCCGGCGACGCGGCGCCCGCGGGTGTGCCGTTTGTCGGGCCGGACGCCGAGCACGCGGTGTTCGCCAACCAGTATCCCGCGCTGATGGACGAGCGCATGCTGCGGCTGGAAAAATCGATGGGTTCCGTCCTGTCGATCCTGAAAAAGATCGTGCGCGCCCCCAACCACGCCATCGATAGCGAATCGCCATGAGCCAGCAAAACGACAAGCCGCATCGCATCCTCTGCGTGGTCGGCGCGCGCCCCAACTTCATGAAAATGGCGCCCATCATGGCCGCGCTGTCGTCGCACGGGCCGGCGCTCGCGCCGCTACTGGTCCACACGGGCCAGCATTACGACGTGGCGATGAACCACCAGTATTTCCAGGCGCTGGGCATTCCCGACCCGGACATCAACCTGGAAGTGGGCAGCGGCAGCCACGCGCAGCAGACGGCCGAAGTGATGCGCCGGTTCGAACCGGCACTGGACGAGGTGGCACCGGCCGCCGTGCTGGTGGTCGGCGACGTCAATTCCACCATCGCCTGCGCGCTGGTGGCGGCGAAAAAAGGCGTCCCCGTGATTCATGTCGAGGCGGGCCTGCGCAGTTTTGATCGCGCCATGCCGGAAGAGATCAACCGTGTCCTGACGGACCAGTTATCCAGCCTGCTGTTCACTACCGAGGAAAGCGGCCGCGCCAACCTGCTCAGGGAAGGCATCGACGAGCGTTGCATCCACTTCGTCGGCAACGTCATGATCGATACGCTGCGCCTGAACCTGCCGCGTGCCATTCCCGCCGCGCGCATTGCTGCGGACGCGGGCCGCGCCGGCTTTACCGACAATGGCTACGCGGTGCTGACGCTGCATCGGCCGTCCAACGTGGACGATGCCGCCGTCCTGCAACGGCTGCTGGAAACGGCGGCGCGGATCGGCCAGCGCACGCCCGTGTTCTTCCCGGTCCACCCGCGCACGCATGCCACCATCGAGCGCTTCGGCCTGTCCCACCTGCTGGACCGGCCGGGCATCCTGCTGCTGCCGCCGATGGGCTACCTGGAGATGCTGGGCCTGATGAAGCAAGCGCGCGTGGTGCTGACCGATTCGGGCGGCATCCAGGAAGAGACGACGGCGCTGGGCACGCCCTGCATCACGCTGCGCCACAACACGGAGCGCCCGATCACGGTGGATGAAGGGACCAACACGATTGCCGGCAGCGACCCGGCCATCATCCTGGCCGCGTACGACGCGATCATGGCGGGCGGCGGCAAGGCCGGGCGCGTGCCGCACTACTGGGACGGCCGCGCCGCCGAACGCATCGCCGTCATCGTGCGCGACTGGCTGCGCGGGCGCGAATAAGGAGGCAATGATGAACGGACCCGTGCCGCACCTCGCCAGGCAGACGATCCGCAACGCGATGACGATCGACGTGGAGGATTATTTCCAGGTCTCGGCGTTCGCGCCGCACATCGACCGCGCCAGCTGGCCCGCGCGCGAATGCCGGGTGGAGGCGAACGTGGAACGCATCCTCGTCATCCTGGAAGAGGGCAAGGCGCTGGCCACGTTCTTCACGCTGGGCTGGATCGCCGAGCGCTATCCGGCGATGGTGCGCAAAATCGTCGCCGCCGGGCACGAGCTGGCGAGCCACGGCTACAGCCACCTGCGCGCCTCCGACCAGTCACGCGCCGACTTCACGGACGATATCGTGCGCAGCAAGGCGCTGCTGGAGGATATCGGCAGCCAGCGGGTGCAGGGCTATCGCGCGCCCAGTTTCTCCATTGGCCCGGCCAACCTGTGGGCGCTGGCGGCGCTGCACGAGGCGGGCTACCGCTACAGTTCCAGCATCTACCCGATCGCCCACGATCACTACGGCATGCCGGACGCGCCCCGCTTTGCGTTCTATCCGCACGGGACGGACGGCCTGCTGGAAGTGCCGATTACAACGGTACGGCTGCTGCGGCGCAACCTGCCGGCTGGCGGGGGCGGCTATTTTCGCCTGCTGCCGTACGCGCTCTCGCGCACGCTGATGCGGCGGGTCAACCGCGAGGACGGCCAGCCGACGATTTTCTATTTTCACCCGTGGGAGCTGGACCCGGGCCAGCCCCGTCCCGCCGGTGTGAGCCTGAAAAGCCGCTTCCGCCACTACGTCAACCTGGACCGCATGGAACGGCGCATCCGTGCGCTGACGCGCGACTTCGCGTGGGACCGGATGGACCGCATTTTCCTGGGGCGGCCATGAGCGCCATCATCGAGTCGGCAATGCGGCGCGCCCAGGCGCCGGCGGCTGGTCCCCTCACCGTCCGGCTGCTGCACGACGATGCCGCCGACCGCGCCCGCTGGGATGCGTTCGTGCAGGCATGCCCGCAGGCCACGTTCTTTCACCGCGCCGGCTGGCAGCGGGTGATCGAAGCGGCGTTTGGCCACCGCACCTGGTTTTACCTGGCCGAGCAGGATGGCGAGATCCAGGGCGTGCTGCCGCTGGCACAGATCAAGAGCCGGCTGTTCGGCCATGCGTTGATCGCGCTGCCGTTCTGCGTCTATGGCGGCGTGGCCGCGCTGACCGATGCGGCGCGCCAGGAGCTCGACATGGCGGCCATCGACCTGGCCGCCACCCTGGACGTGGGCCACCTGGAATACCGCAACGTCACGGCGGCCCATCCGGACGACGCGGCATGGCAGGGCAAGGAGCTGTACGTCACGTTCCGCAAGGCCATCGGCGCGGTGGACGAGGAAAACCTGAATGCCATTCCGCGCAAGCAGCGCGCCATGGTCCGCAAGGGCATCAAGTGCGGCCTGACGGGGGAAGTGGACGACAATGTGGAGCGCTTCTTCACGGCGTACGCCAGCAGCGTGCATCGCCTGGGAACGCCGGTGTTCTCCAAAAAATACTTCGCGCTGCTGAAGGAGGAGTTTGGCGACGACTGCGAAGTGCGCGTGATCGTGCGCGACGGCGAACTGGTGGCGGGGGTGCTGAGCTTTTTCTTCCGCGACGAAGTGCTGCCGTACTACGGCGGCGGCATGCCGCTGGCGCGCGACGTGGCCGGCAATGACTTCATGTACTGGAACCTGATGCAGGCCGCCAGCGCGCGCGGTTGCCGCATCTTCGATTTCGGCCGCAGCAAGCGCGGCACCGGCGCCTTCGATTTCAAGAAGAACTGGGGCTTCACGGCCCAGCCGCTGCCGTACGAATACCGGCTCGTCACGGCAACGTCGATTCCCGACGTGAATCCGCTCAACCCGAAGTACCAGTTGTTCATCCGCCTGTGGCGCAAGCTGCCGCTGGCGCTGGCCAATGCGCTCGGCCCCCATATCGTCAAGGACCTGGGGTAAGCCGTGGACGACCTGCTGCTCCTCGTGCACCGCATGCCGTACCCGCCGAACAAGGGCGACAAGATCCGCTCGTGGCATCTGCTGCGCCACCTGGCGGCGCGTTACCGCGTGCATCTCGCCACCTTTGTCGACGACCCGGACGACTGGCGCCACGTCGATCAAGTCCGCACGCTGTGCGCCTCCAGCCACTTCGCGCCACTGCGTCCTCGGGCTGCGCGCGTGCGCAGCCTGCTGGCGCTGCCCGCCGGCCGGCCGATGTCGCTCGACTATTACAACGACCAGGGTATGCATCACTGGGTGCGCGCCACGATGGCGGCGTGGCGCATCGAACGCATCGTCGTGTTCTCGTCGCCGATGGCGCAGTACGTGCAGCAGTATGACGGCGCACGCCGCATCGTCGACCTGTGCGACGTGGACTCGGAAAAATGGCGCCAGTATGCACGGCAGCGCGCATGGCCGGCCAGCACCGTGTTCGGCCTGGAAGCACGGCGGCTGCTTGCCTACGAGCGCAAGGTGGCCGCCGCCAGCGACGCCGCGTTGTTCGTCTCGTCACCGGAAGCGCAGCTGTTCGCCACGCTGGCGCCGGAAAGCGCGGGCCGTATCGGCTGGTACAGCAACGGCGTCGACACCGCATATTTTTCGCCGGACGACGTGCACGCCGACCCCTATGCGAGCGGCGAGCGGGCCATCGTGTTCTGTGGTGCGATGGATTATTGGCCCAACATGGATGCCGTGCAGTGGTTTGCCCGCGACGTGCTGCCGGCGGTGCTGGCGCGTGCGCCGCATGCGCGTTTCGTCATCGTTGGCGCGCGCCCGTCTCCCGAGGTGCAGGCGCTGGCCGCGCTGCCCGGCGTGACCGTCACCGGCACCGTGCCGGACGTGCGGCCCTACGTGGCGCATGCCGCGCTGTCGGTGGCGCCGCTGCGCGTAGCGCGCGGCATCCAGAACAAGGTGCTCGAAGCGATGTCGATGGCGAAAACGGTCGTGCTGACGCCGCAGGCGCTGGAGGGCATCGATGCCGTGCCGGGCCGCGATGTCGTCGTCGCGCACGATGCGCCGTCCCTTGCCTCAGCCGTATCCACGGAGCTGGCCGCGCCGGGCACCGTCGGCGCCGCCGCGCGCCGTCTGGTGCAATGCGCTTACGGCTGGGATGCCCGGCTGGCCGCGCTGGACTCGTTGCTGGAAGCACCGGCGGTTCGACCCGCGGTGGCGGACACGGCGCTCCCCATGGCGCAGCGGAAGCAGGCATGAATACCGTCGCCAGCACGATCGCCGGCCTGCGCAGCGCGGTACCGGAGCCGCTGCCGCCGTCATCGCAGAAGCCACGCGCCGCCAGGGCCGGCCTGGCGCACTGGCTGATCGTGCTCGGCGCCGTGCTGGTGCCGTTCGTGGCGTATTTCGGCACGGCCGCGTCCATCGCCGCGATCTGGCAGCGTTCCGGCACGTTCGCGCATGGCTACGTCATCCTGCCGATCAGTGCGTGGCTGATCTGGCAGCGCCGCGCGGTGCTGGCGCAGCTGCCGGTGCGGCCTTGCTGGCCAGCGTTGGCGGCGCTGGCGCTGTGCGGCACGGGCTGGACCCTTGGCTTGCTGGGCGACGTTTACATCGTGCGGCAGTACGCATTCGCGCTGACGATACCGCTGACGGTGCTGGCCGTGGCGGGCGTTGCCATCGCCCGCGCGATCACGTTCCCCCTCGCCTTCATCCTGTTCGGCGTGCCGGTGGGCGAAGGACTGATCGATCCCCTGATCGAACTGACCGCCGCGTTCACCGTCGATGCGCTGCGCGCCACCGGCATCCCGGTCCTGCGCGAAGGGAACAACTTCAGCATTCCATCCGGCGACTGGTCGGTCGTAGAGGCATGCAGCGGGCTGCGCTACCTGATCTCGTCGTTCACGCTGGGTTGCCTGTACGCCTATCTCACCTACCGCAGCACACGGCGGCGCGTGCTGTTCGCGCTGGTCGCATTGCTGCTGCCGATCGTCGCCAACGGCGTGCGCGCCTACATGATCGTCATGATCGGCCACACCAGCAATATGACGCTGGCCGTCGGCGTCGATCACCTGATTTATGGCTGGGCGTTTTTCGGGCTGGTCATGCTGCTGCTGTTCTGGATCGGCAGTTTCTGGCGCGAGGAAGGCGCTGCACCGGCGCCGGCGGTGCGTGGGGCCGCCGGCTCGGCCGCCCCCGCGATCCTGATGCTGGCCGCGCTTGGCGTCGTCGTCTGCGTGGGCGTCTGGCCGGCATACGGCCGCCACCTGGAACGCGGCAATGCGTCGCCGCCGCCGGCCGACCTGGCGGCTTACCAGGCGTCCGACCGCAGCGCCCTGCCGTTTACCCTCTGGGCGCCGGCGTTTGCGCCCGCCAGCGCCACGTTGCAGGAGTTTTATCAGGTGGATGGCACGAGCGTCGGCCTGGCCGTGCGCTACTACCGCGACGGCCGGCCCGAACGGCTGATCAGCTCCACCAACCGCCTGACGGAACCGCGCACCGCCTGGCACGAAACCGGGTCCGCGCTGCGCGACGAAACCGTCGGCGACAAGGTCCTGCGGGTGCGTGAAACCACCGTCGGCGGCACCGAGGCGCGCTTTGTCGTCTGGCAGTGGTACTGGATCGGTGGCGCCACGACACCCGGGGACTACGCCGGCAAGCTGCTGCAGGTACGGCAGAAATTCCTGACCGGCAGCGGCGACGGCGCGGCCATCATGGTTTTCGCACCCTACGACGAGGACCCCGCCACGGCCCGGCCGGCACTGCGCACGTTCCTGCGTTCCGAACTGGCCGCGCTCGACGCCGCGCTGGCCGCCAACCGCAGGCAGTGAGACCATGCACGAAATTCCCCTCATCGTCCACCTGATCTACCGGCTCGACTTCGGCGGGCTGGAATCGCTGATGGTCGAACGCATCAACCGCATGCCGCCCGATCGCTACCGCCACGCCATCGTCTGCCTGACCGGATTCGATCCGGCATTCGCGAAGAAAATTACGCGGTCCGATGTCGCCCTCCACGCGCTGCACAAGCAGCCAGGCCTGTCGCTGCGGACGCACGTCGCGCTGTGGCAGCTGTTGCGGCAGCTGCAGCCGGCCGTGCTGCACTCGTATAACCTGTCCGCCATCGAATACGCGCCAGTGGCGCTGGCGGCCGGGGTGCCGGTGCGCGTGAATGGCGCACACGGCCGCGATGCGGACGATCCCGACGGCACCAACCGCAAGCACAACCTGCTGCGTCGCCTGATGGTGCCGTTCTACCACTGCTGCTACGCCAACTCGGCAGCGATGGAAGCGTGGAACCGCAACGTCATCGGCGTGCCCGCGTATAAAAGCCGCATGCTGGCCAACGGCATCGATGCGGAACGTTTTCATCCGCCGGCCGGGCCGGTCGCGCCGCGCGACACGATTGTCATCGGCACGGTAGGACGCCTGCAGGCCGTGAAGGACCACGCCACGCTGATCGATGCGTTCGCCCTGCTGCGCGCGCGCATTCCCGACCATGCCGGCCGCCTGCGGCTGGCGATCGTCGGCGACGGCCCGCTGCGGCAAACGCTGCGCGACAAGGTGGCGGCGGAGGGCCTGCAGGATGCCGTCTGGCTGCCGGGCGCGCGCACCGACGTGGCGGACCTGCTGCGCGGCTTCGACATTTTCGCCATGTCGTCGATCGCCGAAGGCACACCCGGCTCCGCCCTTGAAGCGATGGCCAGCGGGCTGCCGGTTGTCGGCACGCGCGTGGGCGGCATCCCCGAGGTCATCGCCGACGCCAGCACGGGATTGCTGGTGCCGGCGTCAAGCCCGGCGGCGATGGCGGCCGCGCTGGAGCAGTACGTGCTGGCGCCGGAGCTGGCGCGGCGGCACGGCGCGGCGGGGCGCGAGCGCGTGCTGCGTCACTACAGCATGACCGCAATGGTAGCGGCGTACCAGGAAATGTATGACGCCCTGTGCGAACGCAAGATCAAGACAAAAGGGGCACTGCCATCATGTGTGGAATAGTCGGACTACTGGATACCCGCGGCCGGCGCGAGATCGACGAGGCGCTGCTGCGCCGCATGAACGACACGCAGCACCACCGGGGGCCGGACGAGGGGGACATCTACCGCGAGCCCGGCGTTGGCTTCGGCCACCGCCGCCTGTCCGTCATCGACATCACGCTGGGCCAGCAGCCACTCGGCAACGAGGACGGCAGCGTCATGGTCTGCTACAACGGCGAGATCTACAACTACCGTGAATTGACGGCCGAGCTGAAGGCGCTGGGCCACACGTTCCGCACGCACAGCGACACGGAAGTGATCGTGCACGCGTGGGAAGAGTGGGGCGAAGCGTGCGTGGAGCGCTTTCGCGGCATGTTCGCGTTCGGGTTGTGGGACCGCAACCGCAGGCTGATGTTCCTGGCGCGCGACCATATGGGGGTGAAGCCGCTGTTTTATACGATGCTGCCGGATGGCCTGTTCGCATTCGGTTCCGAACTGAAGGCGCTGCGCTCGCTGCCCGGCCTGCCGCGCGCGATCGACCCCTGCGCCGTGGAGGATTATTTCGCGTACGGCTACATTCCCGAACCGAAGACGATCTACCGGGGCGCCTATAAACTGTCGCCCGGCTTCCGCCTGGTGCAGCAGGTTGGCGAGCCCCTGGCGCAGCCGCGCCGCTATTGGGATATCCCGTTCAAGCTGCATCACGCCATGACCGAAGGCGATGCCCAGGGCGAGCTGGTGGAACGGCTGCGCGATTCGGTGCGCAGCCAGCTGGTGGCCGAGGTGCCGCTGGGCGCCTTCCTGTCCGGCGGCGTCGACTCCAGCGCCGTCGTCGCGATGATGGCCGGATTGACGAAGGGTGCCGTCAATACGTGCTCCATCGCGTTTCGCGACAAGGCATACGACGAATCGGCCTACGCGGCGCAGGTGGCGCAGCAGTACCGCACGGATCACCATGTCGAGACCGTCGATACGGACGACTTCGCGCTGCTCGACACCTTGTCCGACCTGTACGACGAGCCGTATGCGGACAGCTCGGCGATTCCCACGTACCGCGTCTGCCAGCTGGCGCGCCGGCGCGTGACGGTGGCGCTCTCCGGCGACGGCGGCGACGAAAACCTGGCCGGCTACCGCCGCTACCGTTATGCGATGGCGGAGGAAAGCGTGCGCGGACGCATCCCGTCCGGCCTGCGCAAGCCGCTGTTCGGCACCCTGGGCAAATACTATCCGAAGGCCGACTGGGCGCCCCGCGTGTTTCGTGCCAAGACGACGTTCGAGGCGCTGTCGCGCGACCTGGTGGAGGGTTACTTTCACGGCGTCTCGATCATGACCGATGCGATGCGCGCGCAGCTATTTTCCGACAGCTTCCGCGCCGGCCTGCAGGGCTATCGCGCCATCGACGTGATGCGCGGCCATGCGGCCGGCGCGCCTACCGACGAACCGCTGTCGATGATTCAATACCTCGACATGAAGACGTACCTGCCGGGCGACATCCTGACGAAGGTGGACCGCGCCAGCATGGCGCATGCGCTCGAAGTGCGCGTGCCGCTGCTGGACCATCGGCTGGTCGAGTGGATTTCCGGCCTGCCGCCGGACATGAAACTGAAGGGCAGCGAAGGCAAGTACATCTTCAAGAAAAGCATGGAGAGGCACCTGCCGCACGACATCCTGTACCGGCGCAAGCAGGGCTTTGCCGTGCCGCTGGCGGCATGGTTCCGCGGGCCGCTGCGCGAGCGCGTGCGCAGTTCGCTGCTGGGGCCGAATCTGGCGGCGACGGGCATGTTCAACGGTGCCTTCCTGGCCGAGATGGTGGAGCAGCACCAGTCCGGCCGGCGCGACTACAGCGCGCCGATCTGGACGCTGCTGATGTTCGAAGCCTTCCTCAGAAAAGAGCTGTGATGGGTACTTCCGACTTTCTCGCCAGCGCGGCCCGGCCACTGCGCATCCTGCACGTGCTGGACCACTCGATCCCGCTGCACAGCGGCTACACCTTCCGCACCCGCTCGATCCTGCAGCAGCAGCGCGCGCTGGGCTGGGAAACGCACCACATCACCGGCTCGAAGCAGGGGGACGGCCACGATGGCATCGACACCGCCGACGGGTTGCGCTTTCACCGCACGGCGCCTGCCAGGGGCAGGCTGGCGCGGCTGCCGGTGCTGAACCAGCTGGCCGTCATCGACCGCCTGGCCGAGCGGTTGCTGCAGGTAGCCAGCGAGATCAAACCGGATATCCTGCATGCACACTCGCCGGCGCTCAACGCGGTGGCGGCGCTGCGGGTAGGGCGCAAGCTGGGCATCCCGGTCGTCTACGAGATCCGCGCGTTCTGGGAAGACGCCGCGGTGGATCATGGCACCAGCCGCGAATGGGGCGTGCGCTATCGCCTGACGCGGGCGCTGGAAACGTGGGCGCTGCGGCGCGTGGACGCGGCCACGACGATCTGCGAAGGGCTGCGCGCCGAGATTCTCGGCCGCGGCATCCCGGCGCGCAAGGTCGACGTCATCCCGAACGCGGTCGACATCGGCGATTTTCAGGTGGGCGGCACGCGCGATGCGGCACTGGCGCGGCAGTTGGGGCTCGAGGGCAAGACGGTGCTGGGCTTTATCGGCTCGTTTTATGCGTACGAAGGACTGAACGTGCTGCTCGACGCGTTGCCTGCGATGCTGGCGCACCAGCCGGACATCCGCCTGCTGCTGGTCGGCGGCGGCCCGCAGGATGCGGCGCTGCGCCAGCAGGCCGAGGCCCTTGGTGTGACGGAGCAGGTGATTTTTACGGGGCGCGTGCCGCACGGCGACGTACCGCGGTACTACAACCTGATCGACGTGCTGTGCTACCCGCGCCTGAAGATGCGCCTGACGGATCTGGTGACGCCATTGAAACCGCTGGAAGCGATGGCGCAGGGCCGTCTGCTGGCGGCGTCCGACGTGGGCGGGCACCGCGAACTGATCGAGGACGGCCGGACCGGCGTGCTGTTTGCCGCCGGCGACGCGGCGGCGCTGGCGCGCAAGGTGCTCGCACTGCTGGCGTCACCGGAGCGCTGGCCGCTGCTGCGCGAACAGGGCCGGCGTTTTGTCGAGGAACAGCGCAGCTGGGCGGCCAGCGTCAGCCGTTACCGCAAGGTGTACGGCAATCTGGTGCCGGGCATGGATAGGGCGGCGTCGGCAGCGGTGGAGCAGCCATGAGAGACGCCGTGACGCCGCCCTTGCGCGTGGGCCTGGTCGGCCCGCTGCCGCCGCCGTCGGGCGGCATGGCCAACCAGACATTGCAACTGGCCGCGCTGCTGCGGGGAGAAGGCATCGAGGTGGAGACGGTGCAGGTCAACGCGCCATATCGCCCGGCATGGGCCGGCCGCATCAGGGGCATACGCGCCGCGGTGCGCCTGCTGCCCTATCTGACGGGCTTGTGGCGCACGGCGGGCCGCGTGCAGGTGTTCCACGTGATGGCCAACTCCGGCTGGTCGTGGCATCTGTTCGCAGCGCCCGCCATCTGGATCGCGCGCCTGCGCGGCACGCCCGTCGTCATCAACTACCGGGGCGGCGAAGCGGAAACCTTCCTGCGGCGCGCGCAGGGATGGGTACGACCCAGCCTTGCGCGGGCCGATGCCGTGATCGTGCCATCCGGGTTCCTGCAACAGGTGTTCGGCAGGTTCGGTTTCGCGGCGCAGGTGGTGCCCAATATCGTCAATCTGGAGCGGTTTTCGGTGGCGCCGCCAAAGCCGGGCCGCACGGGACTGCGCCTGCTGGTGGCGCGCAACCTGGAGCCGATCTACGACAACGCGACGGCCGTGCGCGCACTGGCGCTGGTGCACGCGCACGATCCGGCCGCCACGCTCGTCATCGCCGGTTCCGGCCCGCTGCGGGCGGAGCTGGAGGAGCTGGTGGCCGAACTGGGGCTGGGCCACGCGGTCGCCTTCACGGGCCGCGTCGACAATGCCGGCATGGCCGCGCTGTACCGCGAGGCGGACGTGGTGCTCAACTGCAGCCTGGTCGACAACATGCCCAACTCCGTGCTGGAATCGCTGGCGTGCGGCGTGCCCGTCGTCAGCACGGACGTCGGCGGCGTGCCGTACCTGGTCGAACATGGCCGCACGGCGCTGCTGGTGCCCCCGGGCGCGCCACGGGCGATGGCCGATGCCGTGCGGCGTCTCGCCGTGGAGCCCAGCCTGGCCGCGTCGCTGCGCGAAGCGGGCCTGCGCCAGGTACAGCAATATACCTGGGCCAGCGTGCGTCCCTGCCTGCTGGCCGTGTACGAAGCGGTGCTGGCCGGCCGTGCCGTCACGCCGGTGAGCCAGCCATGAAGGCCGTTTCGACAACTGCGCGCTACCGCCCGGCGCCCTACACGGCGCTGGTGACGAACCTGCTGTTCCCGCTGCACGAAAGAGTCAAGCAGCACAGCAGCGTGGCCGTACGCAAGGGGCTGGAGGCATCGCAGTATTGGCCGGAAGAGCGGCTGCGCGAGCTGCAGCTGCGGCGCCTGCGCGCGTTGCTGGAGCGGGCCGCGGCCCGGGTGCCGTACTTCCGCGACCTGTTCCGCCAGGTCGGTTTCGATCCCCGCAGCGATGTCCGCTCGCTGGCCGACCTGGCCCGGCTGCCGCTGATGGACAAGGCCATCATCCGCGCCAATACGGACCGGCTGAAGGCCGACGACGCAGTCGGCCTGGCGCGCTTCAACACGGGCGGATCGAGTGGCGAGCCGCTGATTTTCCATATCGGCAGGGAGCGCGTCAGCCACGACGTGGCGGCAAAGTGGCGCGCCACGCGCTGGTGGAACGTCGATATCGGCGACCCCGAGATCGTCGTCTGGGGTTCGCCCATCGAACTGGGCACGCAGGACCGCGTGCGGGCATTGCGCGACCGGCTGCTGCGCACGCACCTGCTGCCGGCCTTCGAGATGTCCGCCGCGAAGCTGGACAGCTTTATCGCCCGCATCCGCGCGCACCGTCCGCGCATGCTGTTCGGCTACCCGTCCGCGCTGTCGCACATCGCGCGGCATGCGCAGGCGCAGGGCCAACGCATGGACGATCTGGGCATCCGCGTGGCGTTCGTGACGTCCGAGCGCCTGTACGACGAGCAGCGCGCGCAGATCTCCGCCACGTTCGGCTGCCCCGTGGCGAACGGCTACGGCGGCCGCGACGCCGGCTTCATCGCGCACCAGTGTCCCGAGGGCGGCATGCACATCACGGCCGAGGACATCATTGTCGAGATCATCGACCCGCAAGGACAACCCGTGCCGCGCGGCCAGTCGGGCGAGATCGTCGTAACGCACCTCGCCACGGGGGACTTCCCGTTCATCCGCTACCGCACCGGCGATATCGGCGTGCTGGGCACGCAGGGCTGCACCTGCGGCCGCGGCCTGCCGCTGCTGCAGGAAATCCAGGGCCGCACCACGGACTTCATGGTGGCGCAGGACGGCACCGTCATGCACGGCCTGGCGCTGGTCTACATCCTGCGCGACCTGCCGCAGGTGAAGGCGTTCAAGATCACACAGGAAAGCGTCGACCTGACGCACGTGCAGGTGGTACTGGAGGCGCCGCTGGACGCGGCGCTGCGCGGGCATATCGAGAGGGGCTTCAGGGCCCGCCTGGGCAGCGCAGTGGCCGTCCAGGTCGAGCAGGTCGGTGCCATCGGTCCGGAGAAATCCGGCAAGTTCCGCTACGTGGTCAGCAAGGTGGCCGCCGGGAGAGCCGTCGCATGAGGGACGTGATCGTCACGCTGCTGGTGTTCGCGTCGCTGCCGTACATCTTCAAGCGGCCATCGTTGGGCATGGTGATGTGGATCTGGATCAGCGTCATGAACCCGCATACGCAGGGCTGGGGCTTCGCCCGCGACTTTCCGTTTGCCGCGATCATCGCCGTCGTCACTGCCGCCGCGATGATCACCAACAGCCGGCGGCATTACCGCCTGCCCCTGACGCCGGTAACGGCCACGTTCATCCTGTTCATCTGCTGGATGTGCGTCACGTCGGTCTTCGCCATGCATCCGGAAGAGGTGTGGACGCAGCTCGTCAAGGTCATCAAGATCACCGGCATGACCCTGATCGTGCTCATGCTGCTGCGCAAGCGCATCCATATCGAGTGGATGATCTGGACCATCGTCGTTTCCATCGGCTACTACGGCACCAAGGGCGGCATCTTTACCATTCGCAGCGGCGGCCAGTACCGCGTCTGGGGGCCGGTCGGCACGTTCATCGACGGGAACAACGAAATCGCGCTGGCGCTGGTGATGACGATTCCGCTGATGTACTACCTGTATGGCCTGATCGCCAACAAGTGGGGCCGGCGTGCGATGGCGGCGTCGATGCTGCTGTGCGCACTGGCCTCGCTGGGATCGTACTCACGCGGCGCCGCCATCGCGATGTCCGCCATGCTGCTGTTCCTCTGGCTGAAGGGGAAGAACAAGCTGTCGTTCGGCGTCATCATCCTGTGCTGCGTGCCGTTCGCCCTGTTGTTCATGCCCGAGCAGTGGCATTCGCGCATCGACACCATCAACGAATACGAGCAGGATGCGTCGGCCATGGGCCGCATCAACGCGTGGCACATGGCCTACAACCTGGCAAACGACCGGCCGCTGGGCGGGGGCTTCATCATCTACGAGGCCGACGTGTTTGAAAAATACGCGCCCGTGCCGCACGATATCCACGCGGCGCACAGCATCTACTTCCAGGTACTGGGCGAACACGGATGGGCGGGCCTGGCGATCTACCTTGTGCTGGGCTGCCTCACGTGGCGCACGGGCACATGGATCATCCGCCATACGGCGCTGCGCAAGGACCTCGCATGGGCGTCGGACCTGGCGAAGATGCTGCAGGTCAGCCTGCTGGGATTCATGGTGGGCGGCGCCTTTCTCAGCCTGGCATACTTCGACGTGCCGTATTATCTGATGGCGGGCATGGTGGCGGTCCGGCTGATCGTCGAGCGCGAGAAGGCGCCCGTGGCCGACGCGCAGCAGCGTGCCGCCGTGGCCGAATCGAACAGGGAGATCGAGGAAATGCAGCATGAACCGCTACGCTGACGCGGGCGCCGGCTCGGCGCTGCTGGAAAGGAGCCTGCTGTCGCTGTGCTCACCGGGCGGCAAGCGCGGGCTGTCGATCCTGATCTATCACCGCGTGCTGCCGGTGAAGGACGAGCTGTTTCCAGGCGAAGTCGATCGCCAGGAGTTTTCCGACCAGATGGCGCTGCTAAAGTCGCGCTTCAACGTGCTGCCGCTGGCGCAGGCCGTGGCCATGGCCAAGCGCGGCAGCCTGCCCCCGCGCGCCGCCGCCATCACGTTCGACGACGGCTATGCGGACAACGCCGAAGTGGCGCTGCCCGTGCTGCGCGAGCACCGCCTGCCCGCCACCTTTTTTGTTGCCAGCGGCTTCCTGAACGGCGGCCGCATGTGGAACGACAGCGTCATCGAACTGGTGCGACGCACGCCGGACAACGTGCTCGATGCGTCCACGCTGGGCCTGGGCGTTCACCCGCTGCGGACCGTTGCCGAGCGCCAGCATGCCATACCGGCCCTGATCGGCCAGCTCAAATACCTGCCGGCAGCCGAGCGTCTCGAGAAGGTCGAGCGCCTGGCGGCGCTGGCCGATTGCGCACTGCCGGACAACCTGATGATGACGACCGCGCAGGTGCGGTCGTTGCGCGCGGCCGGCATGGACATCGGCGCGCATACCGTCAATCATCCGATCCTCGCGCGGCTGCCGGATGCGCAGGCACGCGAGGAAATCGCCCAGGGCAAGCTGGCGCTGGAAGACCTCCTTGGCGAAAAAGTGGCCCTGTTCGCCTACCCGAACGGCAAGCCGGGCGAAGACTACCTGCCGCAGCACGTGACGATGGCGCGCGACCTGGGCTTCGAGGGCGCGGTATCGACGGCATGGGGTGCCAGCCGCGGCGCGCCCGATCCGTTCCAGCTGCCGCGCTTCACGCCGTGGGACCGCAACCGGCTGCGCTTCGTACTGCGCCTGGCCCGTAATCTCACCGTTCCCGCCGGGCGCGCGTAAGGAGGCGGAGGCATTGCGCGTAACGATCCTGCCGCAAGGCTGGCAGTTCGAGGCGGCGGAAGGCGAAACCTTGCTGCGCGCCGCCGAACGGGCCGGCATCCGTCTGCCCAGCTCGTGCCGCAACGGCACCTGCCGCACCTGTTATTGCGCCAGCGATGGCGGCAAGGTGCGCTATCTGGTCGAGTGGCCCGGCCTGTCGCTGGACGAGAAGCTGGCGCACGACGTGCTGCCCTGCGTGGCCGTGGCGCAGGAGGACATCGTCCTGACGATACCCGCGGCGCGGCGTATGGAACCGCCAGGGTGACTTGCGAACCTGGTCAACCGCGTCAACGGCACGGCGCGCGCCGCGGGTATCCGGTCAGCCCGGGGCATCGCCGCTGCGCAGGCGTGACAGCAGCGCCTCGGTCTGCTCGTTGAGCGGCAGGCCGTGGCGCCGCAGCAGCTGGACGTGCAGCACGAGGTTTTCCAGCACCAGTTTGGCGGAGACGGCCAGCAGCGTCAGGCGGCGGTCCTCTTCGCTGAACGATTCCATCGCATCGGCCATCTCGCACAGATGGCTGGCCACGATGCCCCGCAGCGCGTGCTCGTCGAACGGCAGATCGGCAAAGTCGATCGGGTCCTCCTGCTCCACTTCCTGCATCAGTAATTCGAGTTCCTGCCGGGTGATCGACATGTGTGGCTCCGGTGATGCACGTGCCTTCATTCTAGGCCAAAGGCGGCCGTAACCGCGCTAGAATCGGCAGACTGGAGGGTCCCCGACATGGCGCAGATCGTCTTCACGCAACAGCTGGCGCGCTTCCTGCCCGTCCCGCAGATGGCGACGGATGCGGCCACGCTGCGCGCCGCCCTCGACGGCATCCTGTCCACCAACGCGCGCCTGGCCGGTTACGTCCTCGACGACCAGGGCCGGCTGCGCGAAAACGTCGTCATCTTCATCGACGGCCGGCGCACACGCGAGCGCATCCGGCTCGACGACCCGCTCCGGCCCGACTCCACCATCCACATCTTGCAGGCACTTTCAGGAGGCTGACATGGCAGACCACGCATTGCTCGCAACCCGCAAGGGCCTGTTCGAACTGACGCAGGATGCCGCCGGCTGGGAGCTCGGGACCCCGCATTTTCCCGGCGACCCCGTCTCGGCCGTGCTGCACGACGCCCGCGACGGCAGCACGTACGCGGCGCTGAACCTGGGCCACTTCGGCGCCAAGCTGCACCGGCGCGATGCGGGCAGCGATGCGTGGACGGAAGTGGCCGTTCCCGTCTACCCGCCCAAGCCGGAGGACAGCGACGACAAGACCGACTGGACCCTCAAGCAGATCTGGACCCTGGCGGCGGCCGGGCCGGACCAGCCGGGCGTGCTGTGGGCAGGCACGCTGCCCGGGGGATTGTTCCGCTCCGCCGACCGGGGCGCCAGCTGGCAACTCGTGGAAGGCCTGTGGAACGTCGACGGCCGCGCGCAATGGTTCGGTGGCGGCTATGACGTGCCGGGCATCCACAGCATCTGCGTCGATCCGCGCGACAGCAACCACGTGCTCGTCGCGATTTCCTGCGGCGGCGTTTGGCTGACGGGCGATGGCGGCGCCACCTGGCAGTTGCGCACGAAAGGCATGCAGGCCCGCTACATGCCGCCGGAGCTGGCGGAGGATGGTGCCGGGCAGGACCCGCACCGGGTGGTGCGCTGCGCCGGCCAGCCGGACGTGCTGTGGTGCCAGCATCACAGCGGCATCTGGGTCTCCACCGACAACGCGGGAACGTGGGAAGAAGTGACGGCGCCGTTGTCCTCCTTCGGCTTTGCCGTGGCGGTCCATCCGCGCGACGGGCGTACGGCGTGGTTTGTCCCGGCGGTGGCCGATCAGCAGCGCGTGCCGGTTGCCGCTGCCTTTGCCGTGAACCGCACGCGCGACGGCGGCGCCACGTTCGACACGCTGCGTGACGGCTTGCCGCAAAAGCATTGTTACGATCTGGTCTATCGCCACGCGCTGGCCGTCAACGACGATGGCACGACGTTGCTGATGGCATCCACGACGGGTGGACTGTGGCTGTCGAGCAACGGCGGCGACCGCTGGGACGAGGTGAATACCCACTTACCGCCAGTCTATGCGGCAGTTTCCACCAGAAATTGATTGACCTTTAGTTTCCATGTGGAAATAATGGTGCTTTCTCGCTGAACTATACACTGCCGTGGCCACCGTTACCGATATCACCTCCATCCCCCTGACCGGCCTGATCAATATTGACGCTCTGCTCGACGAGGGACCGAACTGGAACTACCTGACCGGTAATCCGGACAACACGATTTACTATTCGTTCAGCACCTTCAATGCCTCGATCACGGACAATGACGACGTCAGCGGCAACATCCGCGCCTTCACGGCGAACCAGAAGCACTACACCCGTGAGGCACTAGATTACCTGACCGAAGTGACTGGCATCGAGTTCGTCGAATCGTTCAGCCCGAGCAGTGCGCAGATCAGCTTTGTCAACGCCACCATCGTCGACCCGGACGTGGCGGCCGAGTGCCGCTGGGAGTCGTCATACCGCTACAATCCGTACGACTATACGATCACGTCGTACAGCGCAAAAGCGATCATCTATCTGGACGATGTGTTCGGCACCCCGAACACCGACCTGACGCCCGGCGGCTACGGCTACCAGACGCTGCTGCACGAAATGGGCCACATGCTGGGCCTGAAGCACCCGTTCAGTGGCGATATCGTGCTGTCCGACGATGTCGACGACACGAGCTACACGCTGATGTCGTACACGTCCGACGGGTATATGCATACGGAATACAGCCCCTATGACCTGGCGGCGCTGCACTACCTGTACGGCGTCGACGGCCTGCGCGGCGAGATGGGCGTCAATTCGGCCGGCGGGGTATGGCTCGAAGGCGACGACGGCGACAACGTGCTGACGGGCGGCGTGCGTACGGACGTGCTGATCGGAGGCTGGGGCGATGATGTGCTGACGGGCCTGGCCGGCGACGACCTCCTCAGCGGCGGCGGCGGCGACGACGTCATCGATGGCGGCGCCGGTTTCGACACCGTTATCTATGCAGGCGACCGCAGCGACTACGACATCGTCCGCAACGGCCGTACCGCCACCGTCACCGACACGACCGACTGGGACGGCATCGACCGGCTGGTCGACGTCGAGCGCGTGATCTTCACCGACAAGGTGGTGGCGCTCGATATCGACGGGGTGGCCGGCTCTGCCTACCGGCTCTACCAGGCCGCTTTCGACCGCACGCCGGACGCCGGCGGCCTTGGTTACTGGATCAATGTGCTGGACAGCGGAACCAGCCTGCGCGACGTGGCCGCCGGCTTCATGCAGGGCGCCGAGTTCGCCGCGTTGTACGGCAGCAGCAATCCGGACAACGTGGCATTCGTCACGCGCCTGTACCAGAACATCCTGCACCGCGCGCCCGAGCAGGGCGGATTCGCCTACTGGACCGACTCGCTGAACAAGGGGGCGGACAAGGCCGAGGTGATGGCCGCTTTCAGCGAAAGCGCCGAGAACAAGGCACTGCTGATCGGCGTCATCGGCGACGGCTTCGACTACGACGCCTACACGGGCTGACCGGTACCCCAGTAAGCGAGGAACATGTCGACGGCCGTCGTGACGACAGTCGTCTGCTGGGCTTCCTCCAGCGCCGGCTGGCCCATCGCTACCTGCGGCCAGAACGCGAAGGTTTTCAGTTGCCCTTGCAGCAGCTGGGACATCAGCGCAGGATCGCCCGGTTTCAGTTTGCCGTCCGCCTGCGCCGCGCGCAGGAAGGCGGCGCCGCCTTCTTCCTTCTCGCTCAGTTTCGCCACCATGCTGTGCGCCCGCTCCGGCGTATGGATCGCTTCGGCGATCGCCACGCGTGCAAGGTCGAGGAAATACGGATCGCGCAGCAGCGCCATCTTGTGCGTCAGCAGGGTAATCAGCTGCGCGCGCAGCGGGGTGCCGGGGCGGTAAGCGATCGCGTCCACCGTCGCGCTGCACGTCCACAATTCCTGCAGGATCTGCGCGAACAGATCGTCCTTGCTGGGAAAGTGATTGTAGACGGTGCGCTTGGAGACGCCGGCCGTGGCCGCGATACGGTCCATGCTGGTGGCTTCGAAGCCGCTGACACGGAATTCGGCAATCGCCGCCTGGACGATGGCGGCGCGCTTGCGGTCGGTCAGGCGCTGGGGAGAGGGGGCGGACATGCGATTATTTTACACCGCCTGGTTTACTTTTCCTAAGTATGAAACTACACTGTGTAGTGTAACTTACTGAAACCGGTGACAGGCTCCGGTTTCAATTTGGTGCCACTCCCAACACACGACCACGACAGGCCATCATGACAACGACCGCCGCCCACGCATCGCCCCAGATCCAGAACGGCCGTTTCCGCAATCCGGCCCGCATGCAGCGGGGCGGCCTGCGCAAGACCCTGGGCATCCTGTGGAAGGTCCTCACGCAGAAGCCGGCCGACAGCGTGCCGTCCACGCCGATCCCCGTGCAGGCATTGAGCCGCGCCGGGCTGGAAGCCGCCCCGGACAACACGGTATTTCGCTTGGGACACTCGACCGTCCTGCTGAAACTGGACGGCCGCTACTGGCTGACGGACCCCGTCTTTTCGGAGCGCGCCTCGCCGTTCAGCTGGCTCGGCCCGGCGCGCTTCCATGCGCCGCCGCTGACGGTCGACGAGCTGCCGCCGATCGCCGGCGTCATCCTGTCGCACGACCATTACGACCACCTCGATTATGCCGCCGTGCTCGCACTGGCGCACAAGACGGCGTATTTCGTCACGCCGCTGGGTGTGGGCGACCGGCTGGTCGAATGGGGCGTACCGCGCGAGAAAGTGCGCCAGCTGGACTGGTGGCGCGGCGTGACGCTGGGCGGCATTGAGCTGGTCTGCACGCCCGCCCAGCACTTTTCCGGGCGCGGTCTGGGCGACGGCAACAGCACCTTGTGGTGTTCATGGGTGATCCGCAGCAGCGGGGCCAACGTCTTTTTCAGTGGCGACTCGGGCTACTTCCGCGGCTTCAAGGCGATCGGCGACAAGTACGGACCGTTCGACCTGACGATGGTGGAGACGGGCGCCTACGACCCGCAATGGCCGGACGTGCACATGCAGCCGGAACAGACGATGCAGGCCCACATCGACCTGCGCGGCAAGGTGCTGATGCCGATCCACAACGGCACCTTCGACCTGGCGCTGCACCCCTGGCACGAACCATTCGAGCGCATCGCCGCGCTGGCCGCACAGCACGGCCAGCAACTGGCCACGCCGGTGATCGGCGCGGCAATGTCGGTCACCTCTCCGCAAGCGGACCAGCAGTGGTGGAGATAATCCACCGGCCCTGACCCATAAAAAAACCGGCTCGCGAGCCGGTTTCCTGGTCTATCCCTGCATTACTTCATCCACAACCGCATCGCATCCCAGGCGCGGCCGAAGATCGATGCCTGCTCGACCGTTTCCAGCGCCACGACCGGCAGCTCCAGCATCGGCTTGCCGTCGACAACCATCTTCAGCTTGCCGACATTGGTGCCTTCGCCCAGCGGTGCGACCAGCGGGTCCTTGCGTTCCAGCACAGGCTTCATCTTGCCGGCCACGCCCTTCGGCACGGTCACCATCACGTCCTGGCGGAAGCCGATCTTGACGGTGTTCTTCGCGCCCTTCCACACCTGCGGCGTGTCGACGGCCTGGCCCTTGGCATACAGCCTGACGGTATCGAAGTTCTGGAAGCCCCAGTTCAGCAGCTTCTGGCTCTCGGCGGTACGGGTCGCATCGGAGTTCGTGCCCATCACAACGGAAATCAGGCGGCGGTCGATATTGCCGCTGGGGCGGTGCGCCGAAGCGACCATGCAGTAGCCGGCCGATTCCGTGTGGCCCGTTTTCATGCCGTCCACGGTCGGGTCGAGCCACAGCAGGCGGTTGCGGTTCTGCTGCGTGATCTTGTTGTACGTGAAGCTCTTGACCGAGTCGATCTTGTAGAACTGCGGGAACTCCTGGATCACATGTTTGGCCAGCACCGACAGGTCGCGTGCCGTCGTGTAGTTGTCCGGGCTCGGCAGGCCGTGCGGATTGGCGAACTTCGAACTCGTCATGCCCAGGCGCTGTGCCTCGCGGTTCATCAAGGTGACGAACGTGCCTTCGTCGCCGGCGACCGCTTCGGCCAGTGCCACGGCGGCGTCGTTGCCCGACTGGATCATCAGGCCATGCAGCAGGTCGTTGATGGAGACGGGGACGGCCGGGTCGATGAACATCTTCGAGCTGGACGAATCGACCTTCCAGGCGCGGGTGGAGACGTTGACCATCTGGTCCAGCGTCAGCTTCTTGTCGCGCAGCGCCATGAAGGTCAGGTATGCCGTCATGATCTTGGTCAGCGATGCCGGTTCGACACGCATGTTCGGGTCCTGCGCGGCGATCACCTGACCGCTGGTGGCATCGAGCAGCAGCCACGATTTGGCGGCGATGGTTGGCGCGGGGACGGTCTGGGCGGCGGCGGAAGAGAGTATCAGGACGCTGGAGACCAGCGCCGCGAGCAGTTTTTTCATTGATCTGGAACCGTAAAAATGGGTGCAAACAGGTGCAAACAGGTGCAAAACAGGGCGAGCCACGCGGCTGTGGCGCCGCGCGGCCGGGACATTATAGGGGTTCAACCGTCCTCGGGGTCGTCCTTTTGCAGCTGTTTTCCCAGCCACAGGGCGATCACCCAGTTCTTGATGTGCCCCAGCTTGCGGTGGAAGAAGTGGTCCGCGCCGGGGATCACGACCACCGGCACGTCCTGTGGCCGGGCCCAGTCGAACACGGCCTGCACGGGGATGGTGTCGTCGTTTTCGCCGTGGATCAGGATCGTGTCGGGCGGGATGTCGGCCATCTGCCATTTGCCGGCGGCGCTGCCGACAAGGGCGAGGCGCTCTACCGGCGTGCCTTGCGCCGCCAGGCGCTGCGCCAGCTGCGACTGCACGTAGGTGCCGAACGAGAAGCCGGCCAGCGCGACGGGCAGGTCGGGATGCTGCTCCACCATGTGGCGGTACAGCAGCTCCATGTCGTCCGTCTCGCCGTGGCCGCGGTCATGCGTGCCTTCGGACTGGCCGACACCGCGGAAGTTGATCCGCGCGACCACATAGTCCAGCGCGACGAAAGCGCGCGCCAGCGTCTGCGTGACCTTGTTCTCCATCGTCCCGCCGTACAGCGGGTGCGGGTGGGCCACGAGGGCGATGCCGCGCGGCTTCCTGCCGTCCAGCGGCATGTCGATCAGGCCTTCCATGGAGCCCGCGTGGCCCTGCATCGTGAAATGCTTGGTGTTCTTGTTCATCACTTGATCTTCAGTCTTTCTACCGGAGTGCCGCCCACGAGATGGCTGTCGATGATCTCGTCGATATCGCTCGTGTCGACATAGGTGTACCACGTGCCCTCCGGGTACACGACCAGGACGGGACCATGTTCGCAGCGGTCCAGGCAGCCCGCCTGGTTGATGCGGACGTTGCCGGCGCCATTGATATTGAGCTGCTTGCAGCGCTTCTTCGCGTGTTTCTGCGCCTGCTCGGCACCGCGGGGACCGCAGCTTTCGCGGCCGTCATCACGGGTGTTCATGCAGAAGAACACGTGATGCTTGAAATAGGGAGTGTCGCTCATGCTTGCCTCGTAAATTGTAGGGACCGGCGCGCGAGGCGCAGGCGTAATGATACCCTCAGGTGCGATTCAGTTTATGGGACGGCAGCCACAGGAACCACAGCGCGCAGAAGGGCCACAGCAGCGAGAGGAACTGCGCCGCGCCGTTGAAGTTCAGGAATTTGCCCTGTACCCAGGTCTGCATCGTCGCACTGAAATAGGGATTGACGGGGGTGCTGTTGACCACCACGATGTACAGGATCAGCGCCACCACCGCCAGCCGGCGCTGCGCCACCTGCGGCGCGAACGCCAGGCCGGCGATCATGATCCCGCCGATCAGGAAGCCTCCCTGCGCGCCGGGGGTGATCCAGACCAGCGCGTTTTCCGGCGCGAACAGCAGTGCCGATGCGAGCGTCTTGGCCATCACGGCACCGGCCAGCAGCCCGGCCGCCAGCAGTGCGCGCGGGGCGGGCCGGCGCATCAGGCACATGAAGGTCAGGGTCGCGGCCACCATGCTGCAGGCCGTGACGATCGTCTCGGACAGCCAGTACTGCTCCACGGTCAGATCGGGCTCGGGCCGCAGGTAGGACAGCAGGTCGATGTCCGCCTCCAGCCATGCGCTCAGCCATTCCGACGCGATGGGCAGCACCTGGCCCTGCCCGAACAGGAACGACGACGGATAGATCTGCGCCAGCGGCCACAGGGCCACCAGCACGAGGCCCTGGCTGGCGTGCAGCGCGAACCAGCGCTGGCGCAGGCGGTACAGGTGGCTCGTGTCGAGCAGCTTCCTGGCCGTCAGCACGCCGATCAGGCCACCGAGGGCGCAGCCGGCGCTGTTGGTATAAAAGTCCAGGTTAGACGATACGCGGCTGGGCAGGTAGGTCTGCACGGCCTCCATCGTGCCCGACACCAGCATCCCCGCCAGCACGGTCAGCAGGAAAGCCCAGATGCCGCGAATGCGCGGGTGCAGCGCCCACGCCACCAGCATGCCGAACGGGATGTAGCCGACCACGTTGATGACCGCGTCGAACATGGTCCAGTAGCGCGGCATCGCCGTATGCTCGAGGAAGATCAGCGGCGACAGGCCCTGGTTGTGCCAGCCCGAAAAGGGGAACCAGCTGGCATAGACGATCAGCAGCAGGTAAGCCAGCAAGGTCGCCCGCGCGACGGGCGAGCCGCGGTGCGCGCGCACCGGCTCCGACGCACCGGGCGCCGGTTGTTGATCCTCTGCGCCGTCGACGGCCATGGCTTACCGGGCCGGCAGCGTGGCCAGCCAGGCCAGGATGTCGGCCGCGACGGCGTCCGACGCCCCTGCCAGTGCCCGTGCGCCGCCCGGTGCATCGGCGCTGGGTGCCGGCAAGGTACGGGTAAAGGTACGCTGGTCCACCAGCTGATGCGAGCGGAACACGGAGGCGCGCAGCACGAGCGTCGCGCTGCTCCGGGCCACGCCATCGAAGTTCTGCGAGAACTCGTCCGCCTCCAGCCGCAGCAGCGGCACGCCGCCGCTGGCATCGGTGGTCGACAGCACCTTCACGCCTCCCTGGGCGATGCGCGCCTTGAAGCGCTGCGACAGCAGCTGCAGCGGCGTGGCGCTCCACTGGTTATAGGCATAGGGCCGCGATTGCTGGGCGTCGGCATACATCAGCCGGTAGAACATGCGCTGGTTATCCAACATGGCCGGGCCGGTCACGTCGGCCACCACGAGGGCCGGGAAGGTGCTGGCGGCCGGCGTGGCTTGGCTTGATGCGGGCGCGCCGAGCGGACCGAAGTCGTAGCTGGTCTGGCCCGGGCCTTTGCTGCTGGCGCAACCGGCCAGGATGGCCGCACAGGCGAGGATGGCGGCCAGGCGCGGGGAAGAGAGTTGGGTCATCGCTGTTCCTTATTGGGTCGGCGCCGCAAAGCCGGGTTCACCCGGGCCCGGCGTGGGATTCGGGGCGCCGAACAGGATGCTTTGCGGGCGGTCGTTCAGGGTGTTCATCGTGCGGCGCACGGCGCGCATCGACGAGCGGGTTTCGTCCGTCAGCGCCGTGATGCTCGGCAGCGTGTCGAGTTCCGCGCTGGTGACGACCGATTCGACGGAAGTCGCGGTGCGGTCCACCGCACCGGAGATGCGGGTGATGGCGCCATCCGGACCTTGCAGGCTTTGCGACAGCCGCGTCACGTCCTGCGCCAGCAGGTCCACCGATTTGAAGGCGCTTTCCGCCTTGTTCGCCAGCGCCGGCAGCTTGTCGATCGTCGGACCCAGGCGCTGCGGCAACGCACGATATTCCTGCGCGGCCGCGCTGACGTCGGAAAAGGCGCCCAGCATGGTTTTCTGGTTCTCGGGGCTGAGCAGGTCGTTGAGCTTTTGCGTCACGTCCTCGGCCTGCGACAGGATCGCCTGGCCGCGCTTTTCCAGCTGGTCGAAAAGGCCAGGGCGCAGCGGGATGCGGCTCGGATGGTCGGCATTGGTGGCGAGACGGGGCGAGCCCACCGATGCGTCGTCCAGCTGGATATATGCGATGCCGGTCACGCCCTGGTAGCCGAGCGTGGCGAACGTCGTCTTCGTGATCGGCGTGGCCGGATCGATGCTCAGGTGGACGAGGATCTGGCCGGCGTTATTCGGATCGAAATCGATCGTGTCGACCTTGCCGACCTCCAGGCCGCGGTAGCGCACCGCCGCCTGCGGGTTCAGGCCCGGCACGGACAGGCTGGTGGCCAGCAGGTACGGCGCATATTCGACGCGGTCGCGGTTGAACCAGATGCCGAACAGGACGGCCGCGACCAGCAACGTCAGCGTGAAGATACCCGTCATGAAAGCGTGTGAGCGGTTTTCCATGCATACTCCTTAATCGAGCGCTTCGAGGGCCCGCTTGCCGCGGTCGCCCAGGAAGAACTCCTTGATAAACGGATGCTCGACGCGGATCACGTCCTTCGTCGGCCCTACCGCGATCACGTGCTTTTCCGCCAGCACGGCGATACGGGTGGACAGCGCGAACAGCGAGTCCAGGTCGTGCGTGACCATCACCACCGTCAGCCCCAGTTCGCGGTGCAGGGATTTGATCAGCGAAACGAAGCTCTCCGAGCGGTCCGGATCGAGGCCCGCCGTGGGCTCGTCCAGGAACAGCAGCTTCGGCTCCAGCGCCAGGGCGCGCGCCAGTGCGACCCGCTTGACCATCCCGCCGGACAGGTCGGATGGCATCTTGTTCGCATGTTCGGGCCCCAGCCCGACCATGTTCATTTTCAGCAGCACGGCATCGCGCACCAGGTCGTTGGGCAGCACGCGCAGCTCGCGCATCGGCTGGGCGATGTTCTCGAACACCGTCAGCGCCGAATACAGCGCGCCTTCCTGGAACAGCATGCCCCAGTGGTTGCGCAGCAGTTGCAGCTGTTCCGCCTTGGCCTGCGTGATGTCTTCGCCAAAGATCCGCACGCAGCCCTTGCTGGGCTTTTCCAGCCCCAGCATCTGGCGCAGCAGCACCGTCTTGCCCGTGCCGGAGCCCCCCACGATGGACAGGATCTCGCCCTGTTCAATCGTCAGATCGAGGTCGTTGTGGATCACCGTGCGGCCGAACTTCGTCTGCAGGCCGCAAATTTCCACCACGGGCACGCTGCCATCGAGCGTCAGTTCGCTCGGCACTTCCGAGCAGCTGCGGTCTTCGTCGCCGGGCTCGAGCGTATTGTTTGTCACATCGCTCATCAGAACCCCACGCCGTTGAACACGATGGCAAACACGGCGTCCGCCAGGATGACGACCGTGATGGCGGTGACGACGGAGGTCGTGGTGCCGCGCCCCAGGCTTTCCGTATTCGGCTGGATGCGCAGGCCAAAGTGGCACGACACCAGCGCGATCAGCATGCCGAACACGGCGCCTTTACCGAGGCCGATCATGTAGTTTGCCAGCGGCACCGCATCCGGCAGCTTCTGGATGAAGTAACGCGCCGACAGATTCAGTTCCATCTTGGCCGCGGCCATGCCGCCGATCAGTGCCATCGTATCGGTCCAGATGACGAGCAGCGGCATCGAGATCGCCAGGGCCACGACCTTCGGCAGCACGAGCCGGAAGCCGTGCGAAATTCCCATTACCAGCATCGCATCGAGTTCCTCGGTCACGCGCATGACCCCCAGCTGCGCCGTGATCGACGATCCGGAGCGGCCCGCCACCAGGATCGCCGCCAGCAGCGGCCCCAGTTCGCGGATGATGCTCATGCCCAGCAGGTTGACGAGATAGATGTCGCCACCGAAGTTGCGCAGCTGCTGCGCGGACAGGTACGACAGCACGACGCCGATCAGGAAGCCGACCAGCGCCGTGATCCCCAGGGCCTGGAAGCCGGCATGGAAGATATTGGCCGAGATTTCCTTCCACGGGCCGCGTAGCGGGCTCTTGACGAAGCGCCACAGGTCCTGCGTGACCTGGCCGATGAGTCGCACGAAGCCCTGCAGGTGCTCGAAGAAATGCAGGATGCCGCCACCCAGCGTCGTGATCCAGCCCATGTGCTGCACTCTTGGGCGCGGCAGTTCCAGTTTGCCGGTGGCTTCGAGCCGCTTGAAGAACTCCTCCTGGCCGGGCGCCAGGCTCAGGGAGGCGGGCCGTTTATACCCCCACGCCTGCCAGAACAGCTGGGCACCGATGTGATCCATGCTGTCGATGGCTGACAGGTCCCAGTGGGCGTCGCCGCCGCGCTGCGCCTGGTCGAGCCGGGCCGACAACCCCTTCATGATCTTGCGGTGAGCCAGTGCGTGAACTTGCCATGTCCCGTCGGCGGTCACCGTGGTTCCCGACGCTCCGCCGGGTTGGAAAGTTAAGCTTGGCTCTTGTGCAATGGGCATGTCGCCAGTGTAAGTGAGATTCGTTTCGTTCGCCATACGCCCAGGCTCAACGGTGTGTCGGACAGCGCCGACACACCGTTGGCTAGGCGGCCAGGTGGCGCGCTTGCCGCTGCGGTGCCGCCGTAGTACCGACTTTCTGCTTCACGCCATGGCCGTCCCGGGCAAGCAATTGCGCCGCGTCGCCGGCGCCCATGCCCTGGTGTTGCAGCCAGCGGCCGACCAGCGCAGCCAGCCGGTCGAGCGCGATGCGGTGGGTGGCATCCGTGTTTGCATACAGCCAGTCGGAGAATGCCATAAAGCCGTCGAACGGGCGTGCGCCCAGCAGCACGTGGATCGTATGGTTGAAGCGGCCCGAGTTGGCAACCAGGTCCCAATAGCGGGCGAAGCGCACCAGCCGCTGCATCGTCGGGAAGTCGATGTCGCGGTTGGCCAGGATGGTGTACGGCGGGTGCGGATCGAACACCAGACCGAATTCCTGCGTGTGGCGGATGATCGGCGTGCCGCGCAGGCGTTTCAGGATGCCGAACTGGATTTCGTGCGGGCCAAGGGCCCACAGCTTGTCGAAGCCCTCGGCAAAGCTCTCCACCGTCTCCCCAGGCAGGCCGGCAATGAGATCGACGTGCATGTGCACGTGCGAGTGCTCGCACAGCCAGCGGATATTGTCGGCCGCCTTGCCGTTATCCTGCTTGCGGCTGATGTTCGCCTGCACGACGGGATTGAAACTCTGGATGCCGATCTCGAACTGCAGCGCTCCCGGCGGGAACCGGGCGATGCCTTCCTTGAGCGCGTCGGGCAGGTGGTCGGGCACCAGCTCGAAGTGGGCGTATACAGGATCGTCGGGATTGGCGGCCAGCTTATCCAGGAAGAACTGCATGATTTTGAGGCTGGTCTTGATGTTCAGGTTGAACGTGCGGTCGACGAATTTGAAGAGACGGGCGCCGCGCGCATACAGCGCCTCCATCTCCGCGAGGAAGGCGTCGATATTGAATGGCCACGCCGTCTTGTCCAGCGCGGACAGGCAGAATTCGCACTTGAACGGGCAGCCGCGCGAGGCTTCGACGTAGAGCGTGCGGTGCGCGATGTCCTCGTTGCTATATAAAGAGTAGGGCAGGGCGATGTCGGCCATCGGTGGCTGCACGCCCGCATGGACCTTCATCAGCGGCTTGGGGCCGTGCAGGATTTCGCCGCACAGCTTGGGGAAGGTGACGTCGCCCCAGCCGGTGACGACGTAGTCGGCCAGCTGCACGATGGCCTGTTCGTTCGTCTCGTGCGAAATCTCCGGCCCGCCCAGGACGACGACGACGTGGGGCGCCACCCTTTTCAGCATCGCGACGAGTTTGGTCGTTTCTTCGACGTTCCATATATAGACACCGAAGCCGACGATCTTCGGCTGCGTCGCCAGGATGCGTTCCACCAGCTCCGTTGTCTTCGCACCGATGACGAATTCCTGGATGCGCGTCTGCTCGCGCAGCTCGCCCATATTGGCTGACAGATAACGTAAGCCCAGCGAGGCGTGGGTGTAGCGGGCGTTCAGGGTGGAGAGCAGGATCGTCATGGCGTAGCGCTTGAGGGTATATCGCGGATCACGCATTTTACCCCTTGCGCGGCGGCTGGCGTTTCGCTATGATTCTGTCCCTGTCGCAACGCAGACGTGAAAACGAAGCGATGCGGCAGGGGATGTTTCCAGCGAGTTTGCTACAAAACGAAACATTCCGAGGGGTTGACGAGCTGCACGAAACACCGCATAATCTCATCTCTCTGTTGCTGACAAACACAACGATTTGTCGGGTTCCGAAAGGATCGCAGCAAGCGCCTCCGGGCAGAATTCTTTAACAATCAACAGTCGATAAGTGTGGGCGTTTGATGTGAGTGTGCCCGGGACTTCGGTCCCGATACTCAAAATATAGCATCAAACGCTCGCAAGAAATTTAACGTGACCTCGCAAGAGGAACGTCAGATTCTTGAGAGTGAATTTCTCCCAGTGGGAGGAATTCAAGACTACGTCCATTTATGGATGTTAAACAGAGATTAAACTGAAGAGTTTGATCCTGGCTCAGATTGAACGCTGGCGGCATGCTTTACACATGCAAGTCGAACGGTAACAGGGAGCTTGCTCCGCTGACGAGTGGCGAACGGGTGAGTAATATATCGGAACGTACCCAAGAGTGGGGGATAACGTAGCGAAAGTTACGCTAATACCGCATACGATCCAAGGATGAAAGCAGGGGACCGCAAGGCCTTGTGCTCCTGGAGCGGCCGATATCTGATTAGCTAGTTGGTAGGGTAAAGGCCTACCAAGGCATCGATCAGTAGCTGGTCTGAGAGGACGACCAGCCACACTGGAACTGAGACACGGTCCAGACTCCTACGGGAGGCAGCAGTGGGGAATTTTGGACAATGGGCGCAAGCCTGATCCAGCAATGCCGCGTGAGTGAAGAAGGCCTTCGGGTTGTAAAGCTCTTTTGTCAGGGAAGAAACGGGTGTGGCTAATATCTGCATCTAATGACGGTACCTGAAGAATAAGCACCGGCTAACTACGTGCCAGCAGCCGCGGTAATACGTAGGGTGCAAGCGTTAATCGGAATTACTGGGCGTAAAGCGTGCGCAGGCGGTTTTGTAAGTCTGTTGTGAAATCCCCGGGCTTAACCTGGGAATGGCAATGGAGACTGCAAGGCTAGAGTTTGGCAGAGGGGGTAGAATTCCACGTGTAGCAGTGAAATGCGTAGAGATGTGGAGGAACACCGATGGCGAAGGCAGCCCCCTGGGTCAAGACTGACGCTCATGCACGAAAGCGTGGGGAGCAAACAGGATTAGATACCCTGGTAGTCCACGCCCTAAACGATGTCTACTAGTTGTCGGGTCTTAATTGACTTGGTAACGCAGCTAACGCGTGAAGTAGACCGCCTGGGGAGTACGGTCGCAAGATTAAAACTCAAAGGAATTGACGGGGACCCGCACAAGCGGTGGATGATGTGGATTAATTCGATGCAACGCGAAAAACCTTACCTACCCTTGACATGTACGGAAGCCACGAGAGATCGAGGTGTGCTCGAAAGAGAACCGTAACACAGGTGCTGCATGGCTGTCGTCAGCTCGTGTCGTGAGATGTTGGGTTAAGTCCCGCAACGAGCGCAACCCTTGTCATTAGTTGCTACGAAAGAGCACTCTAATGAGACTGCCGGTGACAAACCGGAGGAAGGTGGGGATGACGTCAAGTCCTCATGGCCCTTATGGGTAGGGCTTCACACGTCATACAATGGTACATACAGAGGGCCGCCAACCCGCGAGGGGGAGCTAATCCCAGAAAGTGTATCGTAGTCCGGATTGTAGTCTGCAACTCGACTGCATGAAGTTGGAATCGCTAGTAATCGCGGATCAGCATGTCGCGGTGAATACGTTCCCGGGTCTTGTACACACCGCCCGTCACACCATGGGAGCGGGTTTTACCAGAAGTAGGTAGCTTAACCGCAAGGAGGGCGCTTACCACGGTAGGATTCGTGACTGGGGTGAAGTCGTAACAAGGTAGCCGTATCGGAAGGTGCGGCTGGATCACCTCCTTTCTAGAGTCGGCACGGATCGCAAGATCGTGCATCAAACGCTCACACTTATCGACTGTTGGATGAAGAAGAAACAGTAGCACCGCTGTGGTAACAATGCGGGTCTGTAGCTCAGCTGGTTAGAGCACCGTGTTGATAACGCGGGGGTCGTTGGTTCGAGCCCAACCAGACCCACCATATCAATGCCGTTGCGTAGTAGTTGAGCTGTAAAAATGATCTGGCTCTGCCAGGCATTTTTATCTGGCCCCACAAAAAAGTAGGTTTTCACTTTTTTGTGAAGAATTTATGGGGGATTAGCTCAGCTGGGAGAGCACCTGCTTTGCAAGCAGGGGGTCGTCGGTTCGATCCCGTCATCCTCCACCAAAAGCTTAAACGTAAGCGTGACTTGTTCGCTTTTACGTTTAGTCTTTTAGAGACTACTGCTGTTTCGTTCTTTAACAATCTGGAAGAAGTAAAGTTTTATTGAATGCATGAGACATCATGTGTTCAGGGTAGTAATAAAGCTCATCAAAAACACAGTAGTAAATGCTTGAACCGATAGCCGTCAAGGTTATAGGGACAAGTGAATAAGTGCACATGGTGGATGCCTTGGCGATTACAGGCGATGAAGGACGTAGTAGTCTGCGATAAGCTACGGGGAGCTGACAAACGAGCTTTGATCCGTAGATTTCCGAATGGGGAAACCCACCCTTTTAGGGTATCACTCACTGAATACATAGGTGTGTGAGGCGAACGCGGCGAACTGAAACATCTAAGTAGCTGCAGGAAAATAAATCAACCGAGATTCCCAAAGTAGTGGCGAGCGAAATGGGATGAGCCTGCATATGATAGTCGGACTGATAGTGGAAGCCTCTGGAAATAGGCGCCATAGTGGGTGATAGCCCCGTACGCGAAATCAGACCGGTGGTACTAAGTATGCGACAAGTAGGGCGGGACACGAGAAATCCTGTCTGAAGATGGGGGGACCATCCTCCAAGGCTAAATACTCGTAATCGACCGATAGTGAACCAGTACCGTGAGGGAAAGGCGAAAAGAACCCCGGGAGGGGAGTGAAATAGATCCTGAAACCGTGTGCATACAAACAGTCGGAGCGGACTTGTTCCGTGACGGCGTACCTTTTGTATAATGGGTCAGCGACTTACATTCAGTAGCGAGGTTAACCATATAGGGGAGCCGCAGAGAAATCGAGTCCGAACAGGGCGCTAGTTGCTGGGTGTAGACCCGAAACCAAGTGATCTACCCATGGCCAGGTTGAAGGTGCGGTAACACGCACTGGAGGACCGAACCCACTAATGTTGAAAAATTAGGGGATGAGCTGTGGGTAGGGGTGAAAGGCTAAACAAACTTGGAAATAGCTGGTTCTCTCCGAAAACTATTTAGGTAGTGCCTCAAGTATCACCATCGGGGGTAGAGCACTGTTATGGCTAGGGGGTCATCGCGACTTACCAAACCATTGCAAACTCCGAATACCGATGAGTGCGAGCTTGGGAGACAGACATCGGGTGCTAACGTCCGGTGTCAAGAGGGAAACAACCCAGACCGCCAGCTAAGGTCCCAAAGATTGGCTAAGTGGAAAACGAAGTGGGAAGGCTAAAACAGTCAGGATGTTGGCTTAGAAGCAGCCATCATTTAAAGAAAGCGTAATAGCTCACTGATCGAGTCGTCCTGCGCGGAAGATGTAACGGGGCTAAGCCAGTCACCGAAGCTGCGGATATGCGTAAGCATATGGTAGGAGAGCGTTCTGTAAGCCTGCGAAGGTGTCTTGTAAAGGATGCTGGAGGTATCAGAAGTGCGAATGCTGACATGAGTAGCGATAATGCGGGTGAAAAGCCCGCACGCCGTAAGCCCAAGGTTTCCTGTTCAACGTTCATCGGAGCAGGGTGAGTCGGCCCCTAAGGCGAGGCAGAGATGCGTAGCTGATGGGAAGCAGGTTAATATTCCTGCACCGTCGTATGATGCGATGGGGGGACGGATCGCGGAAGGTTGTCTGACTGTTGGAATAGTCAGTTTCTGGTTCATAGAAGGTGCTTAGGCAAATCCGGGCACGTAATTCAAGGGACTGGGACGAGGAACTTAGGTTCTGAAGCAATCGGAAGTGGTTCCAAGAAAAGCCTCTAAGCTTCAGTCATACGAGACCGTACCGCAAACCGACACAGGTGGGCGAGATGAGTATTCTAAGGCGCTTGAGAGAACTCGGGAGAAGGAACTCGGCAAATTGGTACCGTAACTTCGGGAAAAGGTACGCCCTTGTAGCTTGACCACTTTACTGTGGAAGGGTGAACGGGTTGCAATAAACTGGTGGCTGCGACTGTTTAATAAAAACACAGCACTCTGCAAACACGAAAGTGGACGTATAGGGTGTGACGCCTGCCCGGTGCTGGAAGATTAAATGATGGGGTGCAAGCTCTTGATTGAAGTCCCAGTAAACGGCGGCCGTAACTATAACGGTCCTAAGGTAGCGAAATTCCTTGTCGGGTAAGTTCCGACCTGCACGAATGGCGTAACGATGGCCACACTGTCTCCTCCCGAGACTCAGCGAAGTTGAAGTGTTTGTGATGATGCAATCTACCCGCGGCTAGACGGAAAGACCCCATGAACCTTTACTGTAGCTTTGCATTGGACTTTGAACCAATCTGTGTAGGATAGGTGGGAGGCTTTGAAGCGGGGACGCCAGTTCTCGTGGAGCCAACCTTGAAATACCACCCTGGTTTGTTTGAGGTTCTAACCTTGGTCCGTGATCCGGATCGGGGACAGTGCATGGTAGGCAGTTTGACTGGGGCGGTCTCCTCCTAAAGTGTAACGGAGGAGTTCGAAGGTACGCTAGGTACGGTCGGACATCGTGCTAATAGTGCAATGGCATAAGCGTGCTTAACTGCGAGACCGACAAGTCGAGCAGGTACGAAAGTAGGACATAGTGATCCGGTGGTTCTGTATGGAAGGGCCATCGCTCAACGGATAAAAGGTACTCTGGGGATAACAGGCTGATTCCTCCCAAGAGTTCATATCGACGGGGGAGTTTGGCACCTCGATGTCGGCTCATCACATCCTGGGGCTGTAGCCGGTCCCAAGGGTATGGCTGTTCGCCATTTAAAGTGGTACGTGAGCTGGGTTTAAAACGTCGTGAGACAGTTTGGTCCCTATCTGCCGTGGGCGTTGGAAATTTGAAGGGGGCTGCTCCTAGTACGAGAGGACCGGAGTGGACGAACCTCTGGTGTACCGGTTGTCACGCCAGTGGCATTGCCGGGTAGCTAAGTTCGGAAGAGATAACCGCTGAAAGCATCTAAGCGGGAAACTTGCCTTAAGATGAGATTTCCCAGAGCCTTGAGCTCTTTGAAGGGTCGTTCGAGACCAGGACGTTGATAGGTCAGGTGTGGAAGTGCAGTAATGCATTAAGCTAACTGATACTAATTGCCCGTACGGCTTGTCCCTATAACCTTGACGGTTGTGGCAAGCATTTACCCTGTGTGAGCTTTAACGAGTATTACCCCAACTTTACTTCTTCCAGATTCAAGAACACAGCTGCTCTGCCGAGAGCTGTGTTCTGTACAAGTCATGCCTGATGACCATAGCAAGTCGGTCCCACCCCTTCCCATCCCGAACAGGACCGTGAAACGACTTTGCGCCGATGATAGTGCTGCAACCAGTGTGAAAGTAGGTTATCGTCAGGCTGTTATACCGGAAAAAGCCTACCAGTGATCTGGTGGGCTTTTTTCATTTCCGCTTCATATCCCAGCACGTCGCCGACTTGGCGCACCGTCCCGAACCGTCGCTCCGCCGGGCACTGCCCGACGTCTCACTTTGCGCCGATTGCTCCGCCCGCCACTGGCGGACGTCGCTGCTGCAACCAGTGTGAAAGTAGGTTATCGTCAGGCTGTTATACCGGAAAAAGCCCACCAGTGATCTGGTGGGCTTTTTTCATTTCCGCTTCATATTCCCAGCACGCCGCCGACTTGGCGCACCGTCCCGAACCGTCGCTCCGCCGGGCACTGCCCGACGTCGCACTTTGCGCCGATTGCTCCGCCCGCCACTGGCGGACGTCGCTGCTGCAACCAGTGTGAAAGTAGGTTATCGTCAGGCTGTTATACCGGAAAAAGCCCACCAGTGATCTGGTGGGCTTTTTTCATTTCCGCTCCATATTCCCATCACGCCGCCGACTTGGCGCACCGTCCCGAACCGTCGCTCCGCCGAGCACTGCCCGACGTCGCACTTTGCGCCGATGATAGTGCTGCAACCAGTGGAAAGTAGGTTATCGTCCGGCTGTTATATAGACAAACCCCGTCCAGTGATCTGGCGGGGGTTTTTCGCATTGGGCCCAATAAAACAGGTGACAGACAGCGGCTCCTGCCAGCTGCCGCAAAGCTCGACGGCCGGCGGGAACTCCTGAGCATTCCTGCTGAGGCACCTGCCGTCGCTACTTTGCCCCAGAGCCTGTATTGCTCCCGATCGGAAACTAAAAGGCGGGCAAACCGAACCACCGATATCCGCTCGCCTTCATTTTCCTACCAGATTTTACGCCTCAGATCGCTCTCCAATCCTCACTGTTGTAGAGAATATTTCTTTTTCGCTGCACTGAGCACACCCATGCAAGCCGCTGTATTCTCGCCTGCTGATATCGTTTTTATAACTAAAACGGAGGTAAGGATGAGGATGCATATTGCAGTTGCTCTCGGGATGATGGCACTAACGGCGCAAGCGGATGCGGCCGCCGGTGTGCGCAGCGAAGTCGCGCGCACTACCTACGGCATCGTGCACGTCAAAGCCAACGATTACCGTAGCCTTGGCTATGGCACGGCGTATGCCTACGCGCAGGACAACGTCTGCATGCTGGCCGACACGCTGCTGACGGTGCGTGGCGAGCGTTCGCGCTACTTTGGCGGCGAGGCTCCCGCCACGCAGCCGAAAAACGGCGAGTACGGCGCGGCAATGGACACGTTCTACAAGCTGCGCAACGTGGACAGCGATTTCTTCTTCAAGGGCTATCTGGACCTTGAGCAGCTGCGCGCCGGCTATGCCGCCGGCTCGGCCGACGTGCGCGAGCTCCTGGCCGGTTATGCCGACGGCTACAATCGTTTTCTGAGCGATCACCAGGCGCGCCTGCCGAAGGCCTGCCGTGGCGCGGCATGGGTAAAGCCGATCGGCATCGACGACGTGTACCTGCTCATTGCCGAGAAATCGCTGCACGCCTCCGGCGAAGCGTTCGCCAGCGCCATTCTTGCGGCATCGCGCGACCCGTCCGCGCCGCTGCCGGCACTTGGCGACACCATGCCCGAGGCCACACAGCCCCTGCCGACCGGCATGAAGGCCGGGGTGGGCAGCAATGCGATCGCGTTCGGCAGCGAGGCAACCGCGAACGGGCGCGGCCTGCTGCTGGGCAATCCGCACTATCCGTGGACCAGCACCGACCGCTTCTATCAACTGCACCTGACCATTCCCGGCAAGTACGATGCAATGGGCGTCAGCCTGGGTGGCCTGCCGATGGTCTCCATCGGCTTCAACAAGGATGTAGCGTGGACGCATACCGTCACGGCGGCCTACCACTTCACCACGTTCGTGCTCACGCTCGATCCGTCCGATCCGACCGGGACGACGTACGTCTATGACGGTGCGCCCGTCAAGATGACCGAGCGGCGCGTCAGCGTCGATGTCCTGCAGGCCGACGGCTCCATCGCCAAGAAGCAGCGCGCCTTCTACTTCAGCAAGCACGGCGCCGTGATCGTCATGCCGCAATCCGGCGTGGACTGGACGCGCTACAGCGCCTTCGTCCTGGGCGATGCCAATCGCCTCAACACGCGTCTGGCCGAACAGTGGCTGGCTATCGGCAAGGCTGACAGCGTCGAGGCACTGCGGCGCAGCGCGAATGCCATCACGGGTCTGCCTTGGGTGAATACCATCGCCGCAGACAGCGACGGCAACGCCATGTATCTTGATGCCAGCGCGGTGCCGCACGTGGCCCCGGAGCGCTTCGCGTCCAACTGCATGCTGGTACCGGCCCTTGTCGGTCTCGACGGCTCGCGCAGCGAATGCGAATGGGGCCAGGACGCCGATACGCCCAAGGGGCTGTTCGGCGCGGCCAATACGCCGGTATTGGTCCGCAAGGATTATGTGGCAAATTCAAACGACAACTACTGGCTCGCCAATGCCAGGTCGCCGCTGATGGGGCCTGCTCCATACGGCTACTCGCCGCTGTACGGCCAGCCCGGCACGGCGCAATCGCTTCGTACGCGTATCGGGCTGCTGCAGATCGAGTCGGCGCTGGGCGACGGCCGCTTCCTGCGTGCGGAGGACTTGTCAGGCTTGTTGTTCCGCAACCGCGTCTATGCGGCGGAACTGGTTCTGCCTGAGCTGCTGAAGGCATGCTTCAAATCGCACGACCTGCGCCTGCTCGCGCCCTGCACGGTGCTCAGCGCGTGGGATCGCAAGGCCAATGCCGACAGCCGCGGCGCCGTGCTGTTCCGCGAGTTCTGGAACATGGCGCGCGTGCTGCCGGGACTGTGGTCGGTACCGTTCAACCCCGCCGACCCGGTCAACACGCCCCGCGGTGTCTCGGCAACGGCCATGCCTGCGCTGCTGGACGCGTTGCGCGGCGCGACAGACAAGCTGCAGTCGTTGGGTGTGCCGCTCTACGGCCGGCTGGGCGACTACCAGACGCAGACCCGCAACGGCCGGCGTATTGGCCTGCATGGCGGCCAGGGCGACGAGGATGGCGTCTTCAACGTAGTCACGATGGCGAGCGATCTGACGTCCTCCGGCTACCGCGACGTGGCGTGGGGCACGAGCTATGTCCAGCTGGTCGGCTTCGATCACGCGGGACCGGTGGCGAAAGGCTTGCTGACGTATGGCCAGTCGGTCGACCCGCAGTCGCCGTACTACGCGGACCAGCTGTCGCTGTTCACGCAGAAGACGCTTGTGACGCTGCCGTTCACGGAGGCGCAGATCCGCACCGACCGCAACTACACACGGATGGTCCTGACGGACAAGTAGTGAGCAAGTAATGGCAATAAGGCCGCCCCGACGTCCCGCGCATTCGTTGCACCGTTGCGTGCGCCGCCACGCGGGGCGGTCGATTCCGATACCTCGGCCGCACCTTTGCGGACCGTCAAACGCCGCCAGGCAGCTGCTTGCGATGATGATCGTTGATTCATCGGGAGCGGGCCATGTGGCACATATTGATTGCGCTTGTTTGCGGCGCCTTGCTGGCGGGCTGCGGGGACGGCGGCATCGCACCGCGTTCGGGGCGCGGTGCCGAGCTGGTGCGCACGTCGCATGGCGTCGTCCACGTCCGGGCTGACGATTTTGGCGGCATCGGCTTCGGCCTTGCGTACGCGTATGCCGAAGACAATGTCTGCATGCTGGCCGATACCTTGCTGACCGTGCGCGGCGAGCGATCGCGCTACTTTGGCGGCGATGCCGGTCCGACCATCGGCAAAAATGGCGAATACAGCGTTGCCATCGATTACCTGAACCAGCATACGTTCGACCTGCGCAATGAAGACAGCGATTTTTTCTTCAAGGCCTACCTCGACGTGCAGCAGCTGCGTGCCGGCTATGCTGCCGCCAGTCCGGACGCGAGGGCGCTGCTGCATGGCTACGTTGCCGGCTACAACCAGTATCTGCGCGAGCACGGCCACGCATTGCCTGCCGCCTGTCGCGGCGCACCATGGGTGAAGCCGATCGGCATTGACGACATATATCTCCTCATCGCGGAGAAAGCAATCCATGCATCGGGCCAGGTCTTCCCGCACCAGATCCTGGCCGCGGCACGCGATGCGCAAGGCGGCGTGCGTCTCGCAGCAGCGGTGCCTGCGCCGCAGTGGCCGGCGATGGGGCTGGGCAGCAACGGCGTCGCGCTGGGTGGCGACGTGACCGTCAATGGCAAGGGGATGCTGCTCGCCAATCCACACTATCCCTGGTTCAGCACGGACCGCTTCTATCAGGTCCATCTGACAGTGCCCGGTGTCTACGACGTGATGGGCGTCAGCCTGGGCGGCCTGCCGACGGTGCTTATCGGCTTTAACAAGGATATCGCGTGGACCCATACGGTAACGAAAGCCGCGCACTTCACCACGTTCCGGCTACGGCGCGACAAGCGCGATGCGGCGGGCCTTACCTATCTCGTCGACGGCGCGCCCGAGAGGATGACGGAGCGCGTCGTCGAAGTCCAGCTGCGCCAGGCGGACGGCTCGCAGCGCGCGCGTCGCAAGACCTTCTATTACACCAGGTTGGGCATATTGATGGACGCGCCTGGGCTGCCGATCGACAGTGGCGATTTCGTCGTGCTGGGGACCCGAACCGCAACAATACAAGGCTTGTGGACCAATGGCTGGCCATGGGCCGTGCCGACAGCGTACGGTCGCTGCGGGCGGCGCTGGCCCGTATCATGGGCCTGCCGTGGGTGAATACGGTGGCCACCGACCGATATGGCAATGCGCTGTACATCGACAGCAGCGTCGTGCCGCATATGGCAACCGAAACATTCTTGTCCGGCTGCCGGCTGTTTGGCCTGCCGCTGCTGTTCGACGGCTCGCGCAGTGCCTGCCACTGGGGTGCCGATCGCCGTGCGCCGCCAGGCATCTTTGGTGCGGAGAGTGCCCCGTGGCTGCTGCGCCGCGATTACGTGTCGAATTCAAACGACGGCTACTGGCTGACCAACAGCCGTCAGTTGTTGACCGGTCCGGGGCAGTCCCGGTACTCGCCCATGTACGGCCCTACGCATACGCCACAACATCTGCGCACGCGCCTGGGGTTCGTCCAGCTTGACGCGCTGCTGGCACAACGGAGTGCCCTGGAGCTGGCCGACCTGCGCGATCTGGTGTTTTCCAATCGGGTCCACGCGGCGGAACTGGTCCTCCCTGACCTGTTGGCGGGTTGCGCGGGTACTGTCGACGTCACGCTGCGTGCGGCGTGCGGCGTCCTGGCCGCCTGGGACCGCAAGGTTGAGCTGGACAGCAGGGGCGCGCTGCTGTTTTGGCAATTCTGGCTGAAAGCCGTCAAGCTGCCACCCATATGGGCCGTGCCGTTCGATGCCGCCGATCCGGTCCATACGCCGCGCGGGGTGGCGCCGGACGTGTTGCCGCCGCTGCTGGCACAGTTGCAGGAAACCGCAATAGAGCTGACGGCCATGGGCATACCGCTCGACGCACCGCTGCGCGACTATCAGGTCGACTACCGCGCCGGTATCCGCACGGCGCTGCACGGCGGCATCGGCGATATCGATGGGGTGTACAACGCATTGCACATGAGCTTTCCTCTGACACCTCAGGGATATGAGCACGTAGTCTGGGGGACTAGCTATGTCCAGCTGGTCACGTTTGACGATGCGGGGCCGGTCGCACATGGGGTGCTAGTGTATGGCCAGTCGACGGATCCGCTGTCGGCGCATTATGGCGACCAGCTGCCGCTGTACACATCGAAAGAGCTGCTGCGCCTGCCGTTCAGCGAGAATGAAATCCGCGCCGACCGGAACTACCGGCGTACGACGCTGCCCCAGAAATAGTGGTTGCGGAGAGCGCAGAGCTTTGCTATGATTCTGTCCCTGCCGCAACGCAGATGTGAAAACGAAACGATGCGACAGTGTGAGGCCCGCAGTGCGGGGCTGAACAAAGTGCCTTGAGCGGCGCTGAACGAAGAAAAAAGAGAGTTGACGAGCTGCACGAAACACCGCATAATCTCATCTCTCTGCTGCTGACAAACACAACGATTTGTCGGGTTCCGAAAGGATCGCAGCAAGCGCCTCCGGGCAGAATTCTTTAACAATCAACAGTCGATAAGTGTGGGCGTTTGATGTGAGTGTGCCCGGGACTTCGGTCCCGATACTCAAAATATAGCATCAAACGCTCGCAAGAAATTTAACGTGACCTCGCAAGAGGAACGTCAGATTCTTGAGAGTGAATTTCTCCCAGTGGGAGGAATTCAAGACTACGTCCATTTATGGATGTTAAACAGAGATTAAACTGAAGAGTTTGATCCTGGCTCAGATTGAACGCTGGCGGCATGCTTTACACATGCAAGTCGAACGGTAACAGGGAGCTTGCTCCGCTGACGAGTGGCGAACGGGTGAGTAATATATCGGAACGTACCCAAGAGTGGGGGATAACGTAGCGAAAGTTACGCTAATACCGCATACGATCCAAGGATGAAAGCAGGGGACCGCAAGGCCTTGTGCTCCTGGAGCGGCCGATATCTGATTAGCTAGTTGGTAGGGTAAAGGCCTACCAAGGCATCGATCAGTAGCTGGTCTGAGAGGACGACCAGCCACACTGGAACTGAGACACGGTCCAGACTCCTACGGGAGGCAGCAGTGGGGAATTTTGGACAATGGGCGCAAGCCTGATCCAGCAATGCCGCGTGAGTGAAGAAGGCCTTCGGGTTGTAAAGCTCTTTTGTCAGGGAAGAAACGGGTGTGGCTAATATCTGCATCTAATGACGGTACCTGAAGAATAAGCACCGGCTAACTACGTGCCAGCAGCCGCGGTAATACGTAGGGTGCAAGCGTTAATCGGAATTACTGGGCGTAAAGCGTGCGCAGGCGGTTTTGTAAGTCTGTTGTGAAATCCCCGGGCTTAACCTGGGAATGGCAATGGAGACTGCAAGGCTAGAGTTTGGCAGAGGGGGGTAGAATTCCACGTGTAGCAGTGAAATGCGTAGAGATGTGGAGGAACACCGATGGCGAAGGCAGCCCCCTGGGTCAAGACTGACGCTCATGCACGAAAGCGTGGGGAGCAAACAGGATTAGATACCCTGGTAGTCCACGCCCTAAACGATGTCTACTAGTTGTCGGGTCTTAATTGACTTGGTAACGCAGCTAACGCGTGAAGTAGACCGCCTGGGGAGTACGGTCGCAAGATTAAAACTCAAAGGAATTGACGGGGACCCGCACAAGCGGTGGATGATGTGGATTAATTCGATGCAACGCGAAAAACCTTACCTACCCTTGACATGTACGGAAGCCACGAGAGATCGAGGTGTGCTCGAAAGAGAACCGTAACACAGGTGCTGCATGGCTGTCGTCAGCTCGTGTCGTGAGATGTTGGGTTAAGTCCCGCAACGAGCGCAACCCTTGTCATTAGTTGCTACGAAAGAGCACTCTAATGAGACTGCCGGTGACAAACCGGAGGAAGGTGGGGATGACGTCAAGTCCTCATGGCCCTTATGGGTAGGGCTTCACACGTCATACAATGGTACATACAGAGGGCCGCCAACCCGCGAGGGGGAGCTAATCCCAGAAAGTGTATCGTAGTCCGGATTGTAGTCTGCAACTCGACTGCATGAAGTTGGAATCGCTAGTAATCGCGGATCAGCATGTCGCGGTGAATACGTTCCCGGGTCTTGTACACACCGCCCGTCACACCATGGGAGCGGGTTTTACCAGAAGTAGGTAGCTTAACCGCAAGGAGGGCGCTTACCACGGTAGGATTCGTGACTGGGGTGAAGTCGTAACAAGGTAGCCGTATCGGAAGGTGCGGCTGGATCACCTCCTTTCTAGAGTCGGCACGGATCGCAAGATCGTGCATCAAACGCTCACACTTATCGACTGTTGGATGAAGAAGAAACAGTAGCACCGCTGTGGTAACAATGCGGGTCTGTAGCTCAGCTGGTTAGAGCACCGTGTTGATAACGCGGGGGTCGTTGGTTCGAGCCCAACCAGACCCACCATATCAATGCCGTTGCGTAGTAGTTGAGCTGTAAAAATGATCTGGCTCTGCCAGGCATTTTTACCTGGCCCCACAAAAAAGTAGGTTTTCACTTTTTTGTGAAGAATTTATGGGGGATTAGCTCAGCTGGGAGAGCACCTGCTTTGCAAGCAGGGGGTCGTCGGTTCGATCCCGTCATCCTCCACCAAAAGCTTAAACGTAAGCGTGACTTGTTCGCTTTTACGTTTAGTCTTTTAGAGACTACTGCTGTTTCGTTCTTTAACAATCTGGAAGAAGTAAAGTTTTATTGAATGCATGAGACATCATGCGTTCAGGGTAGTAATAAAGCTCATCAAAAACACAGTAGTAAATGCTTGAACCGATAGCCGTCAAGGTTATAGGGACAAGTGAATAAGTGCACATGGTGGATGCCTTGGCGATTACAGGCGATGAAGGACGTAGTAGTCTGCGATAAGCTACGGGGAGCTGACAAACGAGCTTTGATCCGTAGATTTCCGAATGGGGAAACCCACCCTTTTAGGGTATCACTCACTGAATACATAGGTGTGTGAGGCGAACGCGGCGAACTGAAACATCTAAGTAGCTGCAGGAAAATAAATCAACCGAGATTCCCAAAGTAGTGGCGAGCGAAATGGGAAGAGCCTGCATGATTTAGCATGACGCATAATGGAACGAATTGGAAACTTCGGCCATAGAGGGTGATAGCCCCTTACATGAAATGCGATGTGTGGAACTAAGTATGCGACAAGTAGGGCGGGACACGAGAAATCCTGTCTGAAGATGGGGGGACCATCCTCCAAGGCTAAATACTCGTAATCGACCGATAGTGAACCAGTACCGTGAGGGAAAGGCGAAAAGAACCCCGGGAGGGGAGTGAAATAGATCCTGAAACCGTGTGCATACAAACAGTCGGAGCGGACTTGTTCCGTGACGGCGTACCTTTTGTATAATGGGTCAGCGACTTACATTCAGTAGCGAGGTTAACCATATAGGGGAGCCGCAGAGAAATCGAGTCCGAACAGGGCGCTAGTTGCTGGGTGTAGACCCGAAACCAAGTGATCTACCCATGGCCAGGTTGAAGGTGCGGTAACACGCACTGGAGGACCGAACCCACTAATGTTGAAAAATTAGGGGATGAGCTGTGGGTAGGGGTGAAAGGCTAAACAAACTTGGAAATAGCTGGTTCTCTCCGAAAACTATTTAGGTAGTGCCTCAAGTATCACCATCGGGGGTAGAGCACTGTTATGGCTAGGGGGTCATCGCGACTTACCAAACCATTGCAAACTCCGAATACCGATGAGTGCGAGCTTGGGAGACAGACATCGGGTGCTAACGTCCGGTGTCAAGAGGGAAACAACCCAGACCGCCAGCTAAGGTCCCAAAGATTGGCTAAGTGGAAAACGAAGTGGGAAGGCTAAAACAGTCAGGATGTTGGCTTAGAAGCAGCCATCATTTAAAGAAAGCGTAATAGCTCACTGATCGAGTCGTCCTGCGCGGAAGATGTAACGGGGCTAAGCCAGTCACCGAAGCTGCGGATATCCGTAAGGATATGGTAGGAGAGCGTTCTGTAAGCCTGCGAAGGTGTCTTGTAAAGGATGCTGGAGGTATCAGAAGTGCGAATGCTGACATGAGTAGCGATAATGCGGGTGAAAAGCCCGCACGCCGTAAGCCCAAGGTTTCCTGTTCAACGTTCA
Source organism: Pseudoduganella plicata (assembly GCF_004421005.1). Taxonomy (NCBI): domain Bacteria; kingdom Pseudomonadati; phylum Pseudomonadota; class Betaproteobacteria; order Burkholderiales; family Oxalobacteraceae; genus Pseudoduganella; species Pseudoduganella plicata. Next base: position 3,408,901 of record NZ_CP038026.1, on the reverse strand, counting down.
TCGGAGCAGGGTGAGTCGGCCCCTAAGGCGAGGCAGAGATGCGTAGCTGATGGGAAGCAGGTTAATATTCCTGCACCGTCGTATGATGCGATGGGGGACGGATCGCGGAAGGTTGTCTGACTGTTGGAGTAGTCAGTTTCTGGTTCATAGGAGGTACTTAGGCAAATCCGGGTACGTAATCCAAGGGACTGGGACGAGGAACTTAGGTTCTGAAGCAATCGGAAGTGGTTCCAAGAAAAGCCTCTAAGCTTCAGTCATACGAGACCGTACCGCAAACCGACACAGGTGGGCGAGATGAGTATTCTAAGGCGCTTGAGAGAACTCGGGAGAAGGAACTCGGCAAATTGGTACCGTAACTTCGGGAAAAGGTACGCCCCGGTAGCTTGGTCACTTTACTGTGATAGGGCGAAAGGGTTGCAATAAACTGGTGGCTGCGACTGTTTAATAAAAACACAGCACTCTGCAAACACGAAAGTGGACGTATAGGGTGTGACGCCTGCCCGGTGCTGGAAGATTAAATGATGGGGTGCAAGCTCTTGATTGAAGTCCCAGTAAACGGCGGCCGTAACTATAACGGTCCTAAGGTAGCGAAATTCCTTGTCGGGTAAGTTCCGACCTGCACGAATGGCGTAACGATGGCCACACTGTCTCCTCCCGAGACTCAGCGAAGTTGAAGTGTTTGTGATGATGCAATCTACCCGCGGCTAGACGGAAAGACCCCATGAACCTTTACTGTAGCTTTGCATTGGACTTTGAACCAATCTGTGTAGGATAGGTGGGAGGCTTTGAAGCGGGGACGCCAGTTCTCGTGGAGCCAACCTTGAAATACCACCCTGGTTTGTTTGAGGTTCTAACCTTGGTCCGTAATCCGGATCGGGGACAGTGCATGGTAGGCAGTTTGACTGGGGCGGTCTCCTCCTAAAGTGTAACGGAGGAGTTCGAAGGTACGCTAGGTACGGTCGGACATCGTGCTAATAGTGCAATGGCATAAGCGTGCTTAACTGCGAGACCGACAAGTCGAGCAGGTACGAAAGTAGGACATAGTGATCCGGTGGTTCTGTATGGAAGGGCCATCGCTCAACGGATAAAAGGTACTCTGGGGATAACAGGCTGATTCCTCCCAAGAGTTCATATCGACGGGGGAGTTTGGCACCTCGATGTCGGCTCATCACATCCTGGGGCTGTAGCCGGTCCCAAGGGTATGGCTGTTCGCCATTTAAAGTGGTACGTGAGCTGGGTTTAAAACGTCGTGAGACAGTTTGGTCCCTATCTGCCGTGGGCGTTGGAAATTTGAAGGGGGCTGCTCCTAGTACGAGAGGACCGGAGTGGACGAACCTCTGGTGTACCGGTTGTCACGCCAGTGGCATTGCCGGGTAGCTAAGTTCGGAAGAGATAACCGCTGAAAGCATCTAAGCGGGAAACTTGCCTTAAGATGAGATTTCCCAGAGCCTTGAGCTCTTTGAAGGGTCGTTCGAGACCAGGACGTTGATAGGTCAGGTGTGGAAGTGCAGTAATGCATTAAGCTAACTGATACTAATTGCCCGTACGGCTTGTCCCTATAACCTTGACGGTTGTGGCAAGCATTTACCCTGTGTGAGCTTTAACGAGTATTACCCCAACTTTACTTCTTCCAGATTCAAGAACACAGCTGCTCTGTCGAGAGCTGTGTTCTGTACAAGTCATGCCTGATGACCATAGCAAGTCGGTCCCACCCCTTCCCATCCCGAACAGGACCGTGAAACGACTTTGCGCCGATGATAGTGCTGCAACCAGTGTGAAAGTAGGTTATCGTCAGGCTGTTATACCGAGAAAAGCCCACCAGTGATCTGGTGGGCTTTTTTCATTTCCGCTTCATATTCCCTGAATCGCCACGAGTTTTCTAGACACTCGCGAGCCGCTTGAAATACTGCTTTTCATACTCGACCGGCGACAAGTCATTGCTGAAGCTGTGCCGGCGCTTTGGATTGTAAAACATCTCGATGTAATCGAAGACATCCTGCTTTGCTTCTTCCCGAGTGCCGTAGGTCTTGCGCCTGATTCGCTCCCGTTTCAGAAGTTGGAAGAAGCTCTCGGCCACGGCGTTATCGTGGCAGTTTCCGCGTCGGCTCATGCTCTGCTGCAGGTTGTGCTCGGTCAGGAAGTCGCGCCAGTCGTAGCTGCTGAACTGACTGCCCTGATCGGAATGCACCATCACCGAATTCTTGGGCTGCCGACGCCAGACAGCCATCAATAGCGCGTTCATCGCCAGCTCGCGATCGATTCGGGAACTCATCGACCAGCCGACCACATGACGCGAGAACAGATCAAGCACTACGGCCAAATACAGCCAACCCTCATGCGTGCGGATGTATGTTATGTCCGTCACCCAGATGCAATTCGGTTCTGCTACATCAAATTGGCGCTGCAAGTGATTTGGTGCCACCAGCGATGGTGCGCCGCCGCGTTTGTACTTGCGCTTGGCATAGCCTGTCTGCGAGCCAATCCCAGCCGAGCGCATCAGCCGATAGACGCGGTTAATGCCGCACTGCTCGCCAAGCTCGCGCAGATCGTCGCTGACCTTGCGGTAGCCGTACACGCTGCCGCTTTCAAGCCACGATTCCTTGATAGGGACGAGCAGACGCTTGTCTTCCTTGGCACGCTTACTTTCAGGATTCAGACGCCATGCATAAAAGCCACTCGGATGCACTTCGAGCACTTTGCACAGCCGGCGCACCGGGAATTGGTCCTGTAACTGAGCAATTAAGGTGTACCTTACCCGGACATCTTGGCAAAGTACACCGCGGCCTTTTTCAATATGTCACGCTCCTCCGTGACGCATTTGAGCTCGGCCTTCAGGCGCCGCATCTCGTCAGACTGAGCATCGACAGCCTTTCGCTCCGCCTCGGGCACGCCATAGCGCTTCGTCCAGGCGTACAGGCTATGGATGCTTACTCCGAGCCGCTCCGCCACCTCACTCGCTGGGTGCCCACGCTGGGCTACCTGCTTAACTGCTGCAATCTTGAATTCCTCTGTGTACCGCTTGCCGCTCATACGATCTCCTTTTGCCCGATATTATGGCTCAGAAGTGTCTACAATAGTCGTAGCGATTCACCCAGCACGCCGCCGACTTGGCGCACCGTCCCGAACCGCCGCTCCGCCGGGCACTGCCCGACGTCGTACTTTGCGCCGATGATAGTGCTGCAACACTGTGAAAGTAGGTTATCGTCAGGCTGTTATACCGAGAAAAGCCCACCAGTGATCTGGTGGGCTTTTTTCATTTCCGCTTCATATTCCCAGCACGCCGCCGACTTGGCGCCCGTCCCGAACCGGCGCTCCGCCGGGCACTGCCCGACGTCGCACTTTGCGCCGATTGCTCCGCCCGCCACTGGCGGACGTCGCTGCTGCAACCAGTGTGAAAGTAGGTTATCGTCAGGCTGTTATACCGGGAAAAGCCCACCAGTGATCTGGTGGGCTTTTTTTTATTTCCGCTTCATATTCCCAGCACGCCGCCGACTCGGCGCACCGTACCGAACCGTCGCTCCGCCGGGCACTGCCCGACGTCGCACTTTGCGCCGATGGATACTGCTGCAACCAGTGGAAAGTAGGTTATCGTCCGGCTGTTATATAGAAAAGCCCCCGTCCAGTGGTCTGGCGGGAGTTTTTCGCATTGGGGTGCATTTCCCAGCACGCCGCCGACTTGGCGCTCCGTCCCGAACGGTCGCTCCGCCGGGCACTGCCCAACGGCGCACTTTGTGGCGACTGCTCCGCCCGCTGCACGTAGAACGCCACCAGCCATGCAGTTGAACGCGAGGATATCCTCAACATCGGCGGCTTCTCTGACAGCGTGTTCGACATCGTCGCGCAGTTCGCGGGGGGGAGCTCGATGCCGCGCACTGGGTGGGCGTGATTGACTCGATCGATATCGCCGCACATTGACCGCTTTGGGGGGCCGACGCGAATAAGGCAGCGATTACACCGAAAAATCGCTGCCAACCCTTGTCGCGTCAGACCCGTGGCGGGCGCTCCGAATGCAGGCGGGACTACATCCGATGTCCCGCCGATCCTGGTCGGAGTGGCCGCCACCTTTCCCGCTCTGGCGCGAATGCGGCGGCGATTACATCGAGATCCATCCCCGCCACTCCTTGTCGCGCCAGGGCTGGAAGGCGTCCGTGCCGAATGCGGGTCGGACTACATCCAGAATGTGCCGTCCATTCTTGTTGGAGTGGGCGCCACCTGATTTTCGACTGCTAGTTCCACCGGCGCAGCAGCCCATGCAATACCACCACCGCCACCATCACGCCGAGGAAGCGGCCCCACCCCAGGCGTCCGTCGCGACGCGATTTCCGGGCCAGCAGCAACATGCCCGCCAGCGGCAACGGCGTGCGATACGTGAGCGCCAACAGGAACGCGGTGACGAACTGCGGCAACAACGCCCGCCATGGCAGGAGCGCCTGTGGTGGCGCTTCCAGCATGGTATCGGGCTGAGCATCCGCCAGCGCCGCAACCCGTTCTTTCTGCTCCTGCTGCACCGCTTTCTTCGCCAGCGTAACCTGTACCTGCGTCTTCTCCACTACGGGCGCCGGTGCGGGACCGGCCTGCCAGAATCCGGGCCACGGTGCCTTGCCCTGCGCCGACAGTGCGCGGAAATCGCCGGTGCTGTGGGTAGCCGCGGGAGTCCCTGCCGGTGTGGACCACCGCTCGCGCGCCGCGCGTACCCGCTGCAGCAGTGGTCCGCCCTTTGCCGGGTCCACCATCCGCACGAACTGCGCATACCCTTCCAGCGCGGCCAGCACATTGGTATTGCCGTTCCAGGCCTTGCCGTCCGGGCCGTCCTTCTCGACCTGGAACAGCGTGGCGCGGAAGCGGCGCAGCGTGGGCCGGTCGATCGTCGGCTTCTCGTTGACGACGATGCCCGTCACGCTCTGCCGCTGCGAATCTCGCATCACGTGCTGCTTGTCCGGATGTGGCGTAAAGCCTTCGTCGATGACGATCTGGCGCACGCGCCACAGCAGCTTACCGGCCAGTTTCCGGCTCTCCCCGGTACCGGAGAATGTCAGGTCGTCGGCATAGCGCGTATAGGCAAATCCCAGTTTCGCCGCGGCGCCCTGCAGCCGCGCATCGAGGCGGCGGCACAGGATATTGGTCAGTGCAGGACTGGTGGGCGCACCCTGCGGCAGCACGCGCGGGCCGTACGCGACGTGGAACGTCTCGCCATCCACGCTGACTTCCTCCGTCGCCGATTCCGTGCACAGCAGCGCCAGCGTCGTGGCCACCTGCTTGCTGTAGCCCAGCTGGCCGAACACGCCGGCCACGCGCCGCATGTCGATCGACGGGAAGAAGTCTTTCAGGTCGACGTTGACGACCACCGCGCGGCCCGCGTGCGGCGCCGCATTGCTGACGATCGAGCGTCCGGCAAGGAAGCCGTGCGCCGCAGGGTGAACGGGCGCGCGCGCCAGCACATTGTCCAGCACCCAGTACTGGCTGCGTTTCAGGCGCGGCATCGGTGCCGAGATGATGCGTTCGCCGCCCGTCTTCTTCGGCATGGCGAAGCGACGATAATGGCTGATGCGCGAGACGCGCCGGTCGAATGCGAGGAAGCGCAACTCCTGCAGCGTCAGCCCCATTGCCTGGGCCAGTTCGCGCGCGTCGTTCAAGGGCGGCAGGGCAGCTCTGGCCAGTCGGTCGCCGTCACTGTGCGTGTCGTTCAGGCCGGCCGAGACACCCTCGCCCAGGTACAGGATTTCGCTGGCGTGCCGCTGGTGCCACGCGCTGGCGCGCTCGAATCGCTCGCGTGCGCGGCGCTGCCTGGTCTCGCGCCGCGCCTTGGCTTTCGCCATGCGCTCCTTGCGCATTGCCCTTAACGCCACCGCCGGATCTTCCACCGCGCGCAATTCACTGCCAAGTTCGCGCAGCGCGGAGCTCAGTTCCGCTTCGCGCCGGATCAGCTCTTCGACATCGGGCCGGCCAGCGGCATTGGCGGGCCAGAAGCCCAGGCGCTGCATTTCGGCCAGTGTGACCTCTTCGCGCGACGACGTGCGCAGGCGCTCGTACAAGTCCTGACGTGACATGGAAGCAGGGGATTTTGCGTTCATCGCGCGCTCCCGGAGCGGGGCGCGAACGCGGAGAACAAGCATGACGGGACCGTCATCGAAGGGCCGGCAGGACTGGACCGCTCAACTCGACGCCAGGCCGCACTGGTAGCGCTGATGTAATTCAGGGAATTCACACCGACTCGCGCTACCAGTGCTGGTCTGGCACAGTGAAGAGCGGGCCAGTGACGCATGGGGAGGGCTGAATACGAGGACGGCGATCCGCCGTCCGGGTTGCAAGAGCCGTCCCGCCATGCTTGCGCTGTCGAGTATAGCAGCGCGGGCGCCGGCGCTTCAAGCGCGTCTTGAGAGTTCATGTGAGAAGGTTCGATCATGCGGCTTTGCCTTGCTCGCCGGCGTGGCCTTGCGCGAGGCGCAGGGCCAGCATGTGGGCGCACGGGCCCTGGCGCAGGCGGTTCTGGGTGAAATGGTTGCATTGACAGGTGCCGTCCGCGATGCGCAGGTCCGCATCGAGGCGCAGGCTGACGTCGTACTGTTTGCGTCCGCTCTTTGCCTGTCCCGCCAGCCGCAAGCCGCCGTCGGCTTGCGCTTCGCAGCGCTGCAGCGTGATCGCATGCAGCGCGACCAGCGTCCACGCTTCGCTTTCCAGCGCGCTGGCAAAGCGCAGGTCGTCGAACGGCAGCGGCTCGCGTGTCAGCTCGCGCAGACGGTAGACGCGCTGCGTCAGGTCGTAGATAACGCGGCCCGCCTGCGTGTACAGCGTCAGCGCCCGCTCGACGACGAGACGCGACAACCCGGTATCGGCTGCCAGCTGGTCGGCACTGGCCAGCCAGCGCCGCGTCAGCGCGGCAAACACGCGTGCCTTGCTGTCGTTGTCGATTTCGCCGCGGGGCGCCAGCAGGTCGAACTGACCGGCACGCGACCAGTCGTTCGCGGTCCAGCCGGACAGGCCGAGCGTCAGCTGCATGTCCGGCAGGTTGGCGATCCAGAAGCTGGGCATGCCGCTGCCCATCAGGTGCACGGTGAAGCTGTGCGCCACAGGGATCAGGCGTTCCAACAGCAGCAGGCGGCGCCGGCCCCAGATGCGGATCTCCTCCTCCGCATTGCCCTGGTAGATCGAGCGCCGGCAGACGACTTCGTCGTTCCACGGTTCGAATATCGCCCGTACCGGCTCGCCGGGCTTCAGCACGAAGCGCAGCGAGCGGGGACTGGCGCGCTCCTTGCGGCGGCGCAGTTGCAGGCAGAAGTTGTGCACGTCAATCGGATGCAGATCGAAGCTGTGCGCCGGCAGGGTCATTGCGCTGCTTACCTGCAGGAAGCCGCGCACCCACGTTTCCGGCACGTCGATCTTCTGCTCGATGAACGTCGGGTCGTCCGCCGTGCGCACCTGGAAGCCGCCCGGGTCGATGGCCAGCCGCGTGCTTTTGTAGTCGCGGATCTTCAGGAACTGTTCGTACAGCGCTTCCGAATAGTCGATATTGGTCGTTCCGCACGCAAAGTCGCCGATGCGGTCGAACACATTGTGGCTGCAGCTCAGCGACGCATAGCTCGATTCGTCGCGGCTGAAGCATTCGAAGAAAACGCGGTCCGGGTGGACGGTGATGACCGGATCGAGCACGAACCACAGATCGCGGTTGTTCTGGTACAGGTAATCGAAGTATTTGCGCTGCGCCGCATAGAATGGCTTCAGCACGGCATCCTTGCGCGCGCGGATCTCCTTCAATTCCTCCTTCAGCGGCGTCTGGCGCGCGCGCAGGTCGGCCGAGCGGGCCTGGAACTCGGCCAGCAGCGCTTCCTCGTTCTGCGCCAGCCAGGCTTTATAGGCACTCTTGTCGGGCGCCTGATAGCGGCTGTCGGCTACCACCACGTCGTGCAGTGCCGACATGGCCTCACGAAACGGCAGGCGCTTGTTGACGTCGGCAACGAAGTGCGTAGGCGGGCGCAGCGCATCCGGAACGAAGCGCATGTCTGTGGCCGACGCGCTGTTGTCGACCGTGGTGGTGCCGTAATAGCGGTAGTTGAATCTCATCGCGCTTCCTCCATGCTGCCGGCGCGCAGAGCGGGTGGACGAATCGTCATCACGGGCGGCAGCGCCGGGTAACGCTGATGGATCGCGCGCAGGCCTTCGATGTATTGCGCCTTGTCGGTGATGGCGACGGTCACGACCTGGCGTGCGAACAGATGCGAGACCACGGCGGCGATTTCCTGCGACAGCATGGCCTGCTCGCGCAGGAAATGCTGCACGCGGCTCTTCACGACGCGGCCGCGGTTGACCTGCGACAGCACGGCAAGGAAGTACGGCTCCAGGCGACGCAGCTTGTCGGCATCGCCTCCGCAGGCGCTTTCCAGCCAGCCGCTGACGAACAACTGCATGTTCGCCGACGGGTGCTGGCTCAGCTTGAGCATGAACTCCGTCACGTCCGCCACGTCGAAGTACGTCGTGATCATGGCGCGGCCAAAGCGCTGCGCGGCAGGGTCGGCGTGGTCGCACAGGTTCACCAGCAGCAGCGGCGTCCAGTCGTCGCGCGTGCAGACGGTGCCGAAGTAGCCGGTGGCGAATTCCCGGGTGTCGTCGAACTTGCTGTCGAACAGTCGCAGGGCCGCTTCCATCGCGCCCCTTGCCATGTCGGGGTGCGCCGTGAACGCATCGTAGGCCCAGCGCCGTACGATGGCGTTCTGGTTGCGGCCAAACGCGGCCCAGTCGGCAACGTCGAACTGGCGCGCGTCGAAGCGCCCGATCAGTAATGCGCCCAGGCGTTGCGCACCGTTGCCGCGCGCAGCCAGCAGCCGGCGCAGCAGATCCGGGTCGGAGAACTGTGCCGCCGCGCCCAGCGGACCGGTGAGCCAGCGCAGCACGTCGTCATGCACGCCTTCCGCCGTCTCGCTGCGGAACAGGCTGTCCATCAGCGCGGGCAGCAACGCATCGCGGCAGTCACTGTCGCCGGCGAGGCGCGCCACGACAGCGTCGATCGCTCCACGCACGAGCGTGTCCGGACTGGTGGCAAAGCTGGCGACGAGGTCGAGCTGCTGCGTCAGCACATGATCGGGCAGCGCCGCAAACAGGCGGACCGCCACGGCGCGCACGTCGACATCGGGATCGCGCAGCAGCACGGTTAGTGTCATCCCCGGCAAGCCGGACACCGGCATCTTGTGCAGCAGCAGCCAGCGGCCGGCCAGCAGGCGTACCGCGGCCAGCGGGTGGCCGGCGAGGCGCAACAGCGGTTCGTACGGCGCCCGCGCGGCAGCGCTGCGCAGCGGCAGATCGATTGCCTGGACCAGGTCCGCCGCGATGGCGGGCACCGTGGTTTCTGCCGCATCGACGTCGCCGCAATGCTCCAGCCAGTCGAACAAACGCAGCACGATTGCTTCCGGCATGCCGGGCAGCCGCTGTGCCGCCTGGCACAGGATCCAGCCATGGCGCCGCACCGCGCCGTCGGGCGCGCACAGGATCGTCGTGACCAGCGCCGCGTCGGCGGCGTAACGGGCCGGATCGCGGCCGATCCATTCCATCGCGTATTCGCGTGCCTGCGGCAGCGCGGCCAGCACCAGCAGCATCAGCCAGTCCGCGTCCGGGCCGGTCGGCTCGAAGCGTGCCCGCGCCACCGTGAACGCAAAACGTGCCGTCGCCTCGTATGGGCTGCGCAGCAGGTCGCGCAGCACGCCGATGGCGAGGCTGGCGCAGAACGCATGATTGTCGGCCAGGGCGCGCGCGGCAAAATCATGCACGCCTGCGCAGCGGCTGCGCCGCATCAGGGTCAGCAAGGCCTCGGGATGCCGGTCCCAGATTTCCCGGAATGCTTCCGTGCGCAGTTCTTCCTGGCGTGGCTCGTCCGAGCCGTACCACGCCAGGCCGGAGCGGCTGCTGCGCAGCCCCGCATGATTGCGCAGCAGATGATTGAACATTGGCCAGTGCGCATAGCGGTCATACGTTCGGCCGCCACGGCGGCTTGGCTGACTCGCCGCGCGATCGTCGAGCTGCTCCAGCTGGGCCAGCGCCATCGGGATGAACGTCGGGTCGTCCTGCTCGCCGAGACGCCGCAAGGTGCGCCAGCCGCGCCGCAGCAGGTAGTGGCGCGTGCGCACGCTGTACGCCGCGGTGGTTTCCGGCAGTGCCGCGCTCTGCGCATGCCCGACGTAGCGGCCTTGCGACCACAGGTATCGGTCCGGTTGGTGCGGTGTCGTTTCAAAGCGCCGCTGCAGGAGCGCAAATACCTCGCCATCCGCACGCAGCTCGGCGGCCTTGTACAGATGGCGCACGGCGCGAAACGGCCCGGCTTCCAGCGGCACCTGCCGCAGTAGCGCAAGCAGCAACTCGCGTGCGAACGGATCGCACAGCGCGACCTGATCGAGCTGTTCCAGCAAGACGCTGTCGGTATCGAAAAGGGCTGGCAGCGCAGCCATGTCGCGCCGCGTAAAGGCCGAGCGCAGTGCGTCGGGCCATGCATCGGTCAGCGCCTGCGCATGGCGCATGCGTTCGTCCCGAGAGGCCAGCAGCAGCCACGCCAGCAGGGCAACGCGGCGCACGGCGTCCGTGGCACTGCGCATGTGCAGTTCGCGCATGGCGATGGCAGCACCGGCGTCGCCGCAGCGGCCGATGGCCCAGGCGATGCAGTAGTCCTGCATCGCATCGCCCCGTTCGATCTGCTCGACCAGGGTGGGTACCGCCGCGCGCAGCCGCCGTTCACCGATGCGCCAGATCGTGCGGTTGCGCTGCGCTTGATCGAGCAGCTGCCAGCTGCCGCGCTCCAGCCGGCGCAACACTGCGCGGTCGGCTTCCGTCAGCGCGCCCACTGGCGCGACGGGCGCGGCAGGCGCTGCTGGCGGCGCGGCAGCGGGATCGGCAAAGCCCTGGGCGATGCGTTCGGCAACGGCACGTTCGAACAGCCTGGTGGCAGCATCCAGGTCGACGGGTTGCGCGGTCAGCGCCGATTCACGCCAGTCGGCGGCGATGCGGCCCTGGCGCACATTGACGAGGTAACGGCCCGGGGTGGATTCGCATAATTCGATTTCGCAGTGTACCGCGCCGTCTTTTTGCCTGCGCAGCAGACCCGTCTTCCTGATCAGTTTCACGTGTCGCGTTCCCTGGTTACCAATTTGAAATAGTAACGAACAATTAATGTCGAGTAAATATGAATGGCAACGGAATTAACAGCCCGGCAATAATGCTAAGATAATCCACCGCCCAGCCGCGGCGACAATACTTCAACGAACAAGGAACGCGATGTCGAATACGAACTGGAAACTGCGCAGTCTGATCGGTGGCCTGGGTTTTGCGGTGCTGGCCATGCCTGCGCTGGCGGCCGAGCAGGCGTGGGTCACGAAAAGTAACGGGAACGCCAAACTGCTGTTGAACGTCGTCGCCAAGTATTCTCCGGAGAGCGCGACTGAACTGGGCGTCGATGGTTTCGATGAGCAGATCACCGATATGTCGCGCGACCTGTTCGATGCCACCAACAAGGATGTCCGCGCGGTGATCGCCCAATTGCAGCAGCGGCTGAAAAGCGAAACGGATCCGAAAGTGCGCCAGGATCTGGAGATTCTCATCAAGGCGGGACAGGATCAGCTACGCTCGGCCGCGCTCAAGCGCAAATATCTGATGCCGTACGTGGACGTGGGCCAGCTGCTGTTCGGCGTGGTGCGCGCGACACTCGATCCGCGCATTCCCAAGGAGCGTCAACAGTTGATCGTCGCGCGGCTGGAAAAGTACGCCGGCCTGACAAAGGGATATCGCCCCATCACCGAGCTGGCGAACGAACGGCTGCAGGAGCGCCTGAAGGCGAACAGGAATCTGCTGGGCCCTTACAAGGGAGAAGTGGAACAGGCGCTGAACGACGGTCCCACGCTGCTCAAGGGGATGAAGGACCTGCTGGCGAAGAGCGACGTCAAAGGCTGGGAGCCGGCTTACGCGGCACTGGAGAAGCAGTTGACGGCGTATGACGCGCAGGTGCGCGCCCAGGTGTTGCCGAAAGCCCGCGCCGATCATCGCCTGCCGGCGGAGCTGTACGCGGACAACCTGCATCAATTCGGCGTCGATATCGCGCCGCAGGAGCTGGTCGCCAAGGCGCTGACATCGTTCGCGGAGATCCGCAACCAGATGAACATCACGGCGGGCCTGATCGCGCGCGAACGCAAACTCCCGAACCCGGACTACCGCGCGGTGATGAAGGAGCTGAAAAAGCAGCAGATCCCGGCGGACCAGGTGATGCCGCTGTATGCCGAGCGCCTGGGCCAGATCGAGGCGGCGGTGCGCCAGCAGGGCATCGTCTCGCTGCCGTCCCGTAAAGCCGTGATCCGCCTGGCCACGCCGGCCGAGAATGCACGGCAGCCGGCGCCGCACATGAATCCTCCTCGCCTGATCGGCAACACGGGCGAATACGGCGAGTTCGTTCTGACGACGGGTATGCCGCCGGACGCTTCCGGCAAGTCGCTCGTGTTCGACGATTTCACGCACCAGGCGGCCAGTTGGACGCTGACCGCGCACGAAGCGCGCCCGGGCCACGAGCTGCAGTTCGCGAAAATGCTGGAGGCAGGTGTATCGACCGCGCGTGCCGTCTTCGCCTTCAACAGCGTCAACGTCGAGGGCTGGGCGCTGTATGCGGAAGCGGAGATGCAGCCGTACGAACCACTCGACGGCCAGCTGTTCGCACTGCAGGCCCGCCTGCAACGGGCGGCGCGCGCTTTCCTCGATCCGATGGTGAACCTGGGCGAGATTACGCCGGAAGGGGTGAAGAGCTTCCTGATGGACGAGGTGGGACTGTCCGAAGGCATGGCAACGCAGGAGATGCAGCGCTATATCTTCCGCTCGCCGGGCCAGGCGACGTCCTATTTCTACGGCTATCAGCGGCTGATGGAAACGCGCCAGGCTGCCGAAGTGGCGCTGCGCCAGAAGTTCAACCGCCAGGCATTCAACGATTTCGTGCTGGCCCAGGGTCTCGTGCCACCGGCATTGCTGCGCAAGGCAGTGATGCAGGAGTTCGTCCCCGCGCAGCGCTGATGCGCAGTGCTGGCGTTCTCGCGCCACAGCGTGATTTGACTCAACAACCTGAAGAGCTTTGACTGCATTTTTCGGTTCCATTAGGCAATTAATTCGTGATAAACTTGCTAATTGTCTAAACGATCAGTAATCAGTCAGGCTCTCCATGAACAAGAAAACGCTGGGCAAGGCCGCAGCCGGATTTGCCATCGTCGCTGCCGCGGTGGTCGGCTACCGCACTTTCGGTTGGGGCCACTGGCATGGCGCCGGACAGGGACTGAACCTGGACCTGTCGGCGCCCGATGCGCTGATCGTCACCAAAAGCCTTTCCACGCTGCCGCGCGACCTGCTGGCCATTCCTCTGGCGCGCGACGTGCTGCGCGAGGACTTCCTCTTTTATTATGAGCAGAACGAAGACCGCCTGGGCCTGAAGGGCAGTCTGCGCCGCATCGCCTACGAGCATGAACTGAACTGGGGCGACCAGCTGATTCGCATGGTGCTCGACGAGCCGGCCGATGTCGCCGTCTGGCGCGATGCGGATGGCTCGCTGCAGCACTTCGCCATCGCCGTCTCGCGCAACGGCCTGACCCGTGTGCTGGAAGAAGCGGGCAAGGTGGCGCTGAAGGACAGCCAGATGCGCGTGGCCGGCACCCTCAAGGTCGATGGCGACGAAGTCTCCGTCTTCGCACTCGACTACGGCAGCAAGCGCACCTTGCTGGTGGCGGCGCACGCCCAGCGTCTCGTGATCCTGTCCCATCCCGGCATGCTGTATCGCGGCGCCGATGGCAATGAGGTCGACAGCAAGGCGGCCGACACGGTCGTTGGCCTGCTGGGCAAGGACGCAGCGAAACAGCACGCGTTCCACCGCCAGTTCCTGCTGCCGGAAAAAGCCGTCGACGGCCATACCGTCGCCGTCAAGGCGGACTACCTGTCGTTCGGCTACCAGCCGTTCTTCAGCGGTCTGCAGGCGCTGCGCTTCGACTTCAGCAAGGGGGCATGGCGCTCGCAGGCGCTGGTCGACGGCACGAAGCTGGGCAAGGGCGGTTACGACAGCAGTGCGCTGTGGCCCGTTTTGCCGCACAACCCGAGCGCCTGCTTCACGGTGCCGGTGGACTGGGCCGCGATGGAGCCCGTCCTGAAAGCATTGAGCGGCAACGCCAGTGAGGTGCTGACGCCGCTGGCCACGCAGATGCATGGGCCGGCCGCCGCCTGCTGGTACGGCCATTCGCGCCTGCATACGCCCGTCTTTGTCGCGACGCGTTCCGGCGCGTCCGATGCGCTGTTCGGCAGTCTGTTCGGGGCGGCCGTGGGCGGCAACGCCAAGGCCGTCAAGCCGGCAACACAAGGTGGCGCGATGCGCTGGCAGCAGCCGATCGGCACCGCCGTCGGCAACGCGGCGCCAACCCTGGCGGTATCGGGAGACATCGTCGTGTTCTCGGCCGATCCGAAGCTGGTTGACCAGGTCCTGGCCGTCAGGCGCAAGCAGGGCGCGGCAGCAAGCGACCGGATGCCGGATGCGGCGCGCACCGTCGGCGTCATCGCACCCGCCTCGCTGGCCCAGCTCATACAGAAAGAAGCGTTCAGCACGCTGCCAGCCAGGCAGGAGCCGGTCCTGCGCGGCGCGGCGGACGCGCACCTGGTGCCGCGCCTGAACGCACTGAAAAAATACCCGCCGTACCGCATGGTGCTCAAGCAGCTGCCACGCTCCGGCGTGGCGTGGGAGCCGCTGGAATGGCAAACGATTGGCAACTGACCCCCCGGCGCCGTGTGCTGCGCGCGCTGGCTGCGGGCGCGGCCGCGTGTGCGGCGCCTTCTGCGCTGGCCTTGCGTGGCCCCGTCACGGACCAGGTGCGCCTGTCGCAGGCGCAGACCCGTGCCTTCCAGGCCTGGATGCTGCGCATTATCAGCGCGCAGATCGAGCAGGGCCCGACGCCGCGCTGGCACCACCGCGACTGCGCGGGCCTGGTGCGCTTTGCCGTCAACGAGGCCCTGGCACCGCACGACGCGAAATGGCTACGGGCGAACGGCATCGCCAGTGACCGGCGCCTGCCCCCGGAACTGAACCTGACGCCCGTCCAGGCGGCCCTGCGCAACCGCTGGGTGCAGTCGGACGGCACCGTTGGTCATTTCGTGACCGCGCTGGCGCTGGTACAGAACAACAGCCGCTTCATCGCGCGCGAAATCAGCCAGGCGCTTCCGGGCGACCTGCTGTTTTTCGACCAGGGCGATGAGCAGCATTTGATGGTGTGGATGGGGGCGCGCATCGCGTACCACACGGGCACCGTCACACCCGAAGACAACGGTCTGCGGACCGTCGATATTGATCAACTCATGACCTGGAAGGACACGCGGTGGCAACCAGCGGTCAACAACCCCAACTTCGCCGGCGTATTCCGGCTTTCATTTCTGTCCTGAAGCTGTGCCTGATGGCGGGGCTGGCGACGGTGCTGGCGCTGTCGGGGACCGCGCGGGCGCAGGAAGCAAGCAACTACAGTCAATTCAAGGGCGAGCCTTTCTTCCTGCTGGCCGATACGGGCTTCGGCAGCACTGACGAAGCGCGGGTGCGGCTGGAAGTGCCGGGCCGCGATTGGGGCAGGTCGAACCTGGAAGCGTACGGCGGTGTGGACGTCGTGGTCTACCGCGTGCCCGAGCCGCTTGAATTCCTGAAGACGCAGCGCAATCTGCACCGCGTGCAGGTGGCCGGCAACTACCAGGGTGAAGGGCTGGCGAACACGCTGCGCTACCTGTGGGACAGCTGGTGGAAGCAGTCGCGCCTGGCCTGGCGCAAGCTGTTCTCGCCTGAAGCGCGCCGCGCGGTGACGGGCGAGCAGCCTGGCCTCGCCACCAGCCCGGCGATCCGCCGCCCGACGGTGTTCGCGAACCACCCGCAATACAAGCCCCTGAAGGGCTTCGACATGGTGGACAGCTTCCGCTACCCGATCTGGAAGGCCAGGCCGGTCACGCCGCCGAAAGGCGTGCAGCTGGACGGATCGAGCAGCGAATTCATCACCACCAGCGCCGGTAACGTGATGATCCCGATCGGCAAACGCAAGCCGGGCCTGTACCTGGTCGAAGCGATCATCGGCGAGCACCGCGCCACCACGCTGGTCTTCGTCTCCGACACGATCGCCGTCACCAAGGTCTCGTCCGCGCAGATGCTGGTTTGGACGGCTCGCCGCGACAGCGGCGCCGCCGTGGCAGGCACGAACGTCGTCTGGACCGACGGCACCGGCGTGCTGCAGTCGGGTGCCACGGGCGCCGACGGCGTCGCCACGCTGGAGCGCGGCAGCCCGGAACACACGTACGTGCTGGCGGAAGACCGCAGCGGCGGCGTCTCCGTATCCGAGAATTTTTATTACGACAGCGAGATCTATAACACCAAGATCTACGCCGTCACCGACCGGCCGCTGTACCGTCCGGGCGACGAAGTCAACGTGAAATTCCTGGCGCGCGACTTCAAGTCCGCGCGGGTATCGCAGGCGGCCGCCCAGGCGCCCGTCGGCGTGACCGTGTTCGACCCGAACGGCACGCCGTTGATGACGCAGACATTGCAGCTGTCGCCGGAGAACGGCACCGAGACGCGCTTCCGCCTGCCCGAGGGGGCCAGTGCCGGCGGCTACGAGCTGCGCTTCAGCTACCAGGGCGATATGTATGGCGCCGCGTTCCGCGTGGCCGAATACATCAAACCGCACTTCGAGATCACCGTGCAGCCGGCGCAGCCCGAGTTCAAGACGGGCGAAAACGTCAAGGGCACGATCGCGCTGCGCTATGCGGACGGCAAGCCGGTCAAGGATGCCTCCCTGACGTTGTCGCTGCGCAGCCAGCAGAACACGATGGTCGAAGGTGAGCTGCGTTACGGCGGCCTGTTCCCCGTCGACCTGAAGACCGTGGAATTGACAACGGACAGCAAGGGCAATGCCGACTTCACGCTGCCGCCGGCGGCCGAGCCGTCGCGCTATATTCTGGCCGTACTGGCGACCGACGGCGCCGCGTACCGCGTCAAGACCACGCGTGAGTTGCTGATCGCCCGTTCGGCCAGCAGCTACCAGCTGAAGGCGCCGCGCCCATTCTCCGACCCGGGCCAGCCGGTGCACTTCAACCTTGTCGCCGACGGCAAGGGCGCCGCCCGCCCCGTGCGCTGGGAAATGGTGCAGCTTGAACAGCAGACCAAAACATCGGGCGCATTCAATCCTTCGGCAAACGGCTGGGACGTCACGTTCCCCACGTCCGGCTCCTATCAACTCAGCCTGCGCGACGAACGCGGCAACCTGGTCGCCGCGGCCAGTCACTGGGTCACGGGCGCGGGCGTCAAGACGACGCCGGGCAGCATCGAGATCGTGCTGGACAAGCCGCGCTACCGCGCCGGCGAGACGGCAGAAGCGCTGATCACGTTCTCGCAGCCGGCCGACGAGGCGCTGATCACGCTGGAGCGGGACAAGGTGGAGCAGTATGGCCTGCTGAAGGGTGGCGCATCCTGGTTCAAGGCCACTCGCGTGGCGCCGAACCAGTGGCGCATGCGCATTCCGGTGCGGGAAGAGCACGGCCCGAACATCACGTTCTCCGTCGCCTACACCCGCAACGGCGAATTCGTGTTTGAAAACGCCGGCCTGCAGATTGTCGAGCCGCGCATCGCACTGCAGTTCAAGGCCGACAAGGATGTCTACCAGCCGGGCGAAAAAGTCACGCTGGATGTTGTCGCCACGCTGGAAGGCAAGCCGGTATCCACGCTGGTGGCGTTGGGCGTCGTCGACGAGATGATCTATGTGCTGCAGCCGGAGATCGCGCCGGATATCGGCGACTTCTTCTATCACCCGCGCCGCAACAACGTGCGCACGACAGCCAGCCTGTCGTTCATCAGCTATGACATGGCGCAGGGCCGCACCAGCGGCGTGCCGGCGCGTCACAACTACAACGAGCGCGGCGTCAAGGTGCTGGAACGGCCGCGCCGCGACAACGTCGACACCGCGTTCTGGGCGCCGTCGCTGAAGACCGATGCCAGCGGGCGTGCCCGCGTCACGTTCACGATGCCCGATGCGCTGACGCGCTGGCGCATCACGGGCCGGGCGATGGATGCGCAGGGCCGCGTCGGCCAGCGCACCGGGTATCTGCGTTCCGACAAGGCGTTTTATGCCAAATGGACGGCGCCGAACTGGATGCGCGCGGGCGACGCGCCGCGCACGTCGGTGGCCGTGTTCAACCAGGGCGGCACGAAGCAGGCGCTGGAAGTCACGCTGACGGTGCCGGGCGGTGTGACGAAAACGGAAAAGATCGATGCCAACCCCGGTGTCAACTATGTCTCGTTCCCGTTGACGGTCGCCGCAGGCGCGCTGCGCCTGGAAGTCAAACAGAACGGCCGCCTGGTCGATGTCGTCGACACGTCGCTGCAGGTGATGCCGGCCGCGTGGAGCAGCCCGCGTTCGCAAACGCTGGCGTTGGCCGGCGCCGAGACGGCGCTGCAACTGCCGGCGGACGCGCGCAATATCCGTGTGTCGTTCGTGCAGGGAGCCGCAAGCCAGTTCTCGCGCATCGCGGACGACCTGATCGATTACCCGTACGGTGGCGTCGAACAGACGGCCAGCCGTCTGATTCCGCTGACGCTGGCCACGCAGAGCCTCGGCCCGGATGCGGCCGGACTGCGCGAGCGCCTGATGGCGCGCTTGCAGTCGAGCCGTCTGCGCCTGGTCTCGATGGCCGGTCCGAAGGCGACCTTCGGCTGGTGGGGCAACGCGACGAAGGGCGATGCCCTGATGACGGCGTACGCCTACTATGCCGACTGGCATGCGGCGCGCGCACTGCAGATCGATCTGCCGCCGGAACACTGGGATAACCTGCTGGCGGTGTACGCCGAGACGGGCCTGAAAGATACCCTGTCGCGCCGCGCACTGACACTGTGGATGGCGCAGCAGATGGGACTCTCCACCAAAACCCTGGTCGAGGGTCTGGTGCAGGAAAGCGCTGCCGCGGCGCTGGCGGGCAAGCCCCGTCAGCCGGTGGCGACGGCCAGCCTGCTGCTGGGAACCTCGGAAGATCCGGCCGCCCAGGCGATGGGTCTGGGCCTGCTGGCGGTCGTCGCGGCGCAGAACGGCGTGGCGTTGCCCCCGGCGTTGCAGGAGCAGGTCGCGGCGGCATGGAACACGCTGCGCGCCAACCCGGCTCCCGTCGCGCAGGCGCTGCTGATGCTGGCCGGCGAAGTGCCGCCGGCGCAGGCGGAAGCGGTGCTGGCATCCGTCAAGGCCGAGGTGCCCACGTTCGACCGGGCGCTGACGCTGTTGTGGGTACAGAAAAAGCTGGGCGGCGCGGCATTCGGCAAGGCGCCGGCCGTGGCGCTGGATGGCCCATGGCACAAGACGGAAAGCGGCAGCGGCCAGGCCGTGTGGCGCTGGACGGACGCGAAAGCGCTGCCAGCCGCGTTGAAAATGGCGGCCGCCGCGCCGGCCGGTACGACGGCGATCGTGCAGTATGAAAGCCGTGCCGCGGAAAACACCACGCTGCCGGTGACGGTGGAACGCCGCATCCTGCGCATGGTCGCGGGCAGCAAGGGCTATACGACGGAACTCGTCAAATCGGGCGAGGCGTTGCGCAGCGACGAGCTGTATCTGGACGAGATCCGCCTGAAGCCGGCCGCCGGCGCGCAGCTTCGTTACGGCATCGTCGAAGTGGCCCTGCCGCCCGGCGCCAACGTGGAGCCGACGACGTGGGGCATGTCGATGGCCGGCGAGACCGCATCGCCGCTGGAGCGCGCCCGCCATGTCGAACGTCGCGACGGCTATGCCGTCCCGGTCGATGCGGTCGATGGCGAAGTGGTGGTACGCCACCTGCTGCGCTTTGCGCAGAAGGGCAGCTTCGTGCTGCCACCGACGCGCTTCTACCGCATGTATCAGCCGGACCAGAAGGCCGTCGAAGGCGGCGGCAAGTCGCTGCGCACGGTGAAGGTGGAGTGATGACACGCCGCGGCATCGCACCAGCCGTGCTGGCGCTGCCCCTGCTGGCGGCGGCCGTTCCCGCGCCGGCCGCGTCGCTCGATGTGGCCTGGCGCAAGGACGGCGTCACGACCGTCACGCAATTGCACCAGGGCGGCGCAGCACCGCGGCCGTTCGATGCCAGTCGCCCGGTGCCGCTGGGCAGCCTGTGGAAGTTGTTCGTTTATATCTACGCGGTCGATACTCGTACGCCGATGCCGGACTACCGCTGCGGCGGGCGCGATCCGGAAGAGGTGTACTGCTGCGAACCCGGTCAGACAATCGCGCGCGACGCCGCGCTGGCGCAGTCGTGCGGGCCGTTCTTCGAGCCGCGACGGCTGAAGATCCCGGCGGCTACGTGGCGCAATTACTGGACGGACCGCCTGGCACAGGCACCGGCCGGGGAATTCGCCTGGCTGGCGGATCCGTCGCGGATGCAGCCGGGGCGCCTCGTCCGCCTCGATAACCTGCTGCAGGCGCTGGGCAGCGTGCCGGCGACCAGCCGCGCCGAAGCGGAAAGCGCGCTGTTGCGCGTGGTGCTCGACGGTCGCGGTGCGGATACCGTACGCTGGTTCGGCAGCCAGCTGCGGGTAAAAACATTTTCGTGGCACGAGGCGCCGCAGCGCGCGCCGGTTGCCCGGCGGCTGGGCGGCGCGGCCGGCTGGCTGGCCGATGGTACGCCGGTCTGGTTCGCGGGGCAGGGCGCCAGCAGCGGCATCCTGCGCCAGTGGGCGCCGCAGCTGGCAGCGGCGCTGCCGCCCGCACAGCCCGAGGACAGCGGCTGCGTGATGGTCGATTTCTTCGCCCGCTATCCCGTGCGCAGCGTGCGCGATGCGAACGGCGTCAGCGCAACAGGCGCGTTGAACGGACGTTTTGTTGTCCGCTTCGACAATGACAACACGCTCGCGCTGCGCAGCGCGGGCGAACTGACGGTGGAGCGAGGCAGCGATGGCCGCCCGCAAGTGCGCGGCCGCTTCGGCGTCAACGAATACGTGGCGCGCGTGGTCGACCGCGAAGGCAGTGCGCGCGACGCCGAGGCGGCCAAGGCGCTGGCTGTCGCGGCACGCAGCTATCTGCAGCAGAACGCGCGGCTCGTGGCCGGCTGCCAGCAGATCGCCGACAGCAGTGCGGCGCAGCGCGTCAGTCCGAACCCCGCATCGGCCGAGGCGCTGGCGATCGCGCGCTGGACCGATCAGCTGATCGTCGATGGCGTCACTGTGCGTTATCACAGCACGAAGTCGTCGCCGGGTACGCTGGCATGGGCGCAGGCTGTTACGCTGGCGCGTCAGGGCAAGCGGTTCGACGAACTGCTGGCCCTGGCCTACCCGGGCGGCGCGGTGGCCGTGGCGGGCAACAGCGGCGCGCGTTGCGAACGGCTTGCCGCCAATGAAGCCTGGCTGGCGCGCGCATTGCCGCGCTGGCGGCGGCTGCTGATCACGCAGGGTGGTTATGAGGCACCGGCGATGATGCCCGTGATCTGCGCGCTGTCGACCGGCATGCCGTACTCGGAACAGTCGCGCAACAGGATTTATATGCGGCCGCTGTCCACCCGCGAAGACCGGATCACGCTGGCGCATGAGTACCTGCACATCGGCTTGCGCCAGCACCCGCGTGGCCAGGATGAAGAGTACGTGGAGCAGTTGGCCCGCCGACTCGTCGACATGAACCTGGAGACCCTATGACACGTCGCCACTTTCCCTGCGCGGCCCTGCTGGCGCTGGCCGCCTTGCCCGCGTATGCGCAGGATGCCAGCGTCGCCACCCCGCAGGGCGGATGGAACCGCGCCGCGCTGACCGACCGTTCGGACGAGCTGGCGGTCAATTATCCCTACGCGCTGATCGATCGCGGCACGCAAAAGAGTCGGCGCATGATCCAGGGACACCTGCGCCAGATGGCGAAGAAACGGCCGTTCCACCAGCTGGTCGTCAACGGCAATCCGACACCGCTGTACACGGACGACAGTGGCCGTTATGCGCGCGCGTACTCTTTCGGTGCCGGATCCAACAGCGTGGAGGTGCGCGCGCCGGACGGCAAGTCCATCAAGCGCGTGCAGTTCTATGAGGTCAACACGGGCCGGCCGCAGGCCGTCATTCGCGTGATCGGCGCGTGGGACGACAACCAGGCGGAAGTGGACCTGCACGTCGTCACGCCGGATGGCCAGCATGCGTTTTTCGGCCATCCTGTGCTGACCAACGGTGGCGGGCTCGATGTCGATACGGTCGATGGACCTGGCCCGGAGAATTTCGTCATGACGGCGCCGATGCGTGGCCTGTACCAGGTCTGGATCAACTACTGGGGCAATTTCGGCAGCGATGGCTATCATTTCGACGAAAGCACGCGCCAGCGTCCCATCATCACGACCCGCATTACGCTCGTCTTCAACGAGAACACGGCAAAGGAGCGGCGCGAGGAGTTCGTCGTGCCCCTGCGCAGTATCGGCGAGCTGACGCTCGTGAAAACGTTTAAATTCTGAAGAGTCCCATGAAGCTTACTCCTCTCGGCCTGCTGCTGGCCTTCACCTTCACCTTCACGCTGACGGCGCAGGCCCAGGTGACGATCGAATCGCCCCGGGGCGGTTGGCGTAATTCCGCCGGCGCCCAGGAGCAGTACTCGCAAGAGGTCAATTACCCTGCGAGTTCCGTCAATATGCAGGAAGGTCAGAGCGAAACGGCGCAGATTCGCGGCCGCATCGCCAACGCCCCGAAGGGCAAGCCTGCGAAGCTCGTGGTCAACGGTGTCGCCATGCCGCTGGAAGTGGACGAGAACGGACGTTATGCCCGCCCGTATGGTTTCGGCAGCGGCGCCAATAGCGTCGAAGTGCGCTCGCCGGATGGCCGGGCCCGTGCGCGCACCCAGTTCGTCGATACTTATGAAGGCAAGACACAGTCGCGGTTGCGGGTCGTGCTGTCCTGGGACAGCCCGGGTACCGACATCGATCTGCACGTGATATCGCCGGACGGCGGCCATGCCTGGTATGGCAACCGCGTGATGAAAAACGGCGGCGCTCTCGATGTGGACGTGACCACCGGCTATGGCCCGGAAATCTTTTCCAGCGCGAACCCGCCCAAGGGCAACTACCACGTCTATGTGAATTACTTCGGCAGTGGTGAAAATCAGTCCATATTGACGGTCGCGCAAGTGGCGATCATCACCAACGAGAATACGCCACGGGAAAAGCAGCAGATCTTCCGCGTACCGATGCGGGCGGCCGGCGAGCTGACCTTGGTAAAATCGTTTGTTTTCCCGTGAGGGGCTTGCAGGCTGACAGGGTCTTTGCTATAGTTCTGTCCCTGCCGCAGCGTAGTAGTGAAAACGAAACGAAGCGACAGTGATGAAAGTGCCTCTGGCGCTGACATTGAAGGGGTTGACGAGCTGCATGAAACATCGCATAATCTCATCTCTCTGCTGCTGACAAACACAACGATTTGTCGCCGGGTCTACCGATCCGCAGCGCCGCTGAAAAGCGAAGAATTCTTTAACAATCAACAGTCGATAAGTGTGGGCGTTTGATGTGACGTGCCCAGGACTTCGGTCCTGATGCTCAAAATATAGCAACAAACGTCTGCACAAGAAATAAACGTGACCTTCGAAAGAAGGAATCGTCAGTATTCTTGAGTAGATGACCTCCGATAGCAGTATCGGAACAACAGAGATTAAACTGAAGAGTTTGATCCTGGCTCAGATTGAACGCTGGCGGCATGCTTTACACATGCAAGTCGAACGGTAACAGGGAGCTTGCTCCGCTGACGAGTGGCGAACGGGTGAGTAATATATCGGAACGTACCCAAGAGTGGGGGATAACGTAGCGAAAGTTACGCTAATACCGCATACGATCCAAGGATGAAAGCAGGGGACCGCAAGGCCTTGTGCTCCTGGAGCGGCCGATATCTGATTAGCTAGTTGGTAGGGTAAAGGCCTACCAAGGCATCGATCAGTAGCTGGTCTGAGAGGACGACCAGCCACACTGGAACTGAGACACGGTCCAGACTCCTACGGGAGGCAGCAGTGGGGAATTTTGGACAATGGGCGCAAGCCTGATCCAGCAATGCCGCGTGAGTGAAGAAGGCCTTCGGGTTGTAAAGCTCTTTTGTCAGGGAAGAAACGGGTGCGGCTAATATCTGCATCTAATGACGGTACCTGAAGAATAAGCACCGGCTAACTACGTGCCAGCAGCCGCGGTAATACGTAGGGTGCAAGCGTTAATCGGAATTACTGGGCGTAAAGCGTGCGCAGGCGGTTTTGTAAGTCTGTTGTGAAATCCCCGGGCTTAACCTGGGAATGGCAATGGAGACTGCAAGGCTAGAGTTTGGCAGAGGGGGTAGAATTCCACGTGTAGCAGTGAAATGCGTAGAGATGTGGAGGAACACCGATGGCGAAGGCAGCCCCCTGGGTCAAGACTGACGCTCATGCACGAAAGCGTGGGGAGCAAACAGGATTAGATACCCTGGTAGTCCACGCCCTAAACGATGTCTACTAGTTGTCGGGTCTTAATTGACTTGGTAACGCAGCTAACGCGTGAAGTAGACCGCCTGGGGAGTACGGTCGCAAGATTAAAACTCAAAGGAATTGACGGGGACCCGCACAAGCGGTGGATGATGTGGATTAATTCGATGCAACGCGAAAAACCTTACCTACCCTTGACATGTACGGAAGCCACGAGAGATCGAGGTGTGCTCGAAAGAGAACCGTAACACAGGTGCTGCATGGCTGTCGTCAGCTCGTGTCGTGAGATGTTGGGTTAAGTCCCGCAACGAGCGCAACCCTTGTCATTAGTTGCTACGAAAGAGCACTCTAATGAGACTGCCGGTGACAAACCGGAGGAAGGTGGGGATGACGTCAAGTCCTCATGGCCCTTATGGGTAGGGCTTCACACGTCATACAATGGTACATACAGAGGGCCGCCAACCCGCGAGGGGGAGCTAATCCCAGAAAGTGTATCGTAGTCCGGATTGTAGTCTGCAACTCGACTGCATGAAGTTGGAATCGCTAGTAATCGCGGATCAGCATGTCGCGGTGAATACGTTCCCGGGTCTTGTACACACCGCCCGTCACACCATGGGAGCGGGTTTTACCAGAAGTAGGTAGCTTAACCGTAAGGAGGGCGCTTACCACGGTAGGATTCGTGACTGGGGTGAAGTCGTAACAAGGTAGCCGTATCGGAAGGTGCGGCTGGATCACCTCCTTTCTAGAGTCGGCACGGATCGCAAGATCGTGCATCAAACGCTCACACTTATCGACTGTTGGATGAAGAAGAAACAGTAGCACCGCAAGATACAAGGCATCAACACTGCGGGTCTGTAGCTCAGCTGGTTAGAGCACCGTGTTGATAACGCGGGGGTCGTTGGTTCGAGCCCAACCAGACCCACCACGTATCGCGCAAGAAAATCCCTGGGGGATTAGCTCAGCTGGGAGAGCACCTGCTTTGCAAGCAGGGGGTCGTCGGTTCGATCCCGTCATCCTCCACCAAAAGCTTAAACGTAAGCGTGACTTGTTCGCTTTTACGTTTAGTCTTTAAGAGACTACTGCTGTTTCGTTCTTTAACAATCTGGAAGAAGTAAAGTTTTATTGAATGCATGAGACATCATGCGTTCAGGGTAGTAATAAAGCTCATCAAAAACACAGTAGTAAATGCTTGAACCGATAGCCGTCAAGGTTATAGGGACAAGTGAATAAGTGCACATGGTGGATGCCTTGGCGATTACAGGCGATGAAGGACGTAGTAGTCTGCGATAAGCTACGGGGAGCTGACAAACGAGCTTTGATCCGTAGATTTCCGAATGGGGAAACCCACCCTTTTAGGGTATCACTCACTGAATACATAGGTGTGTGAGGCGAACGCGGCGAACTGAAACATCTAAGTAGCTGCAGGAAAATAAATCAACCGAGATTCCCAAAGTAGTGGCGAGCGAAATGGGATGAGCCTGCATATGATAGTCGGACTGATAGTGGAAGCCTCTGGAAATAGGCGCCATAGTGGGTGATAGCCCCGTACGCGAAATCAGACCGGTGGTACTAAGTATGCGACAAGTAGGGCGGGACACGAGAAATCCTGTCTGAAGATGGGGGGACCATCCTCCAAGGCTAAATACTCGTAATCGACCGATAGTGAACCAGTACCGTGAGGGAAAGGCGAAAAGAACCCCGGGAGGGGAGTGAAATAGATCCTGAAACCGTGTGCATACAAACAGTCGGAGCGGACTTGTTCCGTGACGGCGTACCTTTTGTATAATGGGTCAGCGACTTACATTCAGTAGCGAGGTTAACCGAATAGGGGAGCCGCAGAGAAATCGAGTCCGAACAGGGCGCTAGTTGCTGGGTGTAGACCCGAAACCAAGTGATCTACCCATGGCCAGGTTGAAGGTGCGGTAACACGCACTGGAGGACCGAACCCACTAATGTTGAAAAATTAGGGGATGAGCTGTGGGTAGGGGTGAAAGGCTAAACAAACTTGGAAATAGCTGGTTCTCTCCGAAAACTATTTAGGTAGTGCCTCAAGTATCACCATCGGGGTAGAGCACTGTTATGGCTAGGGGGTCATCGCGACTTACCAAACCATTGCAAACTCCGAATACCGATGAGTGCGAGCTTGGGAGACAGACATCGGGTGCTAACGTCCGGTGTCAAGAGGGAAACAACCCAGACCGCCAGCTAAGGTCCCAAAGATTGGCTAAGTGGAAAACGAAGTGGGAAGGCTAAAACAGTCAGGATGTTGGCTTAGAAGCAGCCATCATTTAAAGAAAGCGTAATAGCTCACTGATCGAGTCGTCCTGCGCGGAAGATGTAACGGGGCTAAGCCAGTCACCGAAGCTGCGGATATTTTTCCTGTGATTTATCACGGGATCGATATGGTAGGAGAGCGTTCTGTAAGCCTGCGAAGGTGTCTTGTAAAGGATGCTGGAGGTATCAGAAGTGCGAATGCTGACATGAGTAGCGATAATGCGGGTGAAAAGCCCGCACGCCGTAAGCCCAAGGTTTCCTGTTCAACGTTCATCGGAGCAGGGTGAGTCGGCCCCTAAGGCGAGGCAGAGATGCGTAGCTGATGGGAAGCAGGTTAATATTCCTGCACCGTCGTATGATGCGATGGGGGGACGGATCGCGGAAGGTTGTCTGACTGTTGGAATAGTCAGTTTCTGGTTCATAGAAGGTACTTAGGCAAATCCGGGTACATAATTCAAGGGACTGGGACGAGGAACTTAGGTTCTGAAGCAATCGGAAGTGGTTCCAAGAAAAGCCTCTAAGCTTCAGTCATACGAGACCGTACCGCAAACCGACACAGGTGGGCGAGATGAGTATTCTAAGGCGCTTGAGAGAACTCGGGAGAAGGAACTCGGCAAATTGGTACCGTAACTTCGGGAAAAGGTACGCCCCGGTAGCTTGGTCACTTTACTGTGATAGGGCGAAAGGGTTGCAATAAACTGGTGGCTGCGACTGTTTAATAAAAACACAGCACTCTGCAAACACGAAAGTGGACGTATAGGGTGTGACGCCTGCCCGGTGCTGGAAGATTAAATGATGGGGTGCAAGCTCTTGATTGAAGTCCCAGTAAACGGCGGCCGTAACTATAACGGTCCTAAGGTAGCGAAATTCCTTGTCGGGTAAGTTCCGACCTGCACGAATGGCGTAACGATGGCCACACTGTCTCCTCCCGAGACTCAGCGAAGTTGAAGTGTTTGTGATGATGCAATCTACCCGCGGCTAGACGGAAAGACCCCATGAACCTTTACTGTAGCTTTGCATTGGACTTTGAACCAATCTGTGTAGGATAGGTGGGAGGCTTTGAAGCGGGGACGCCAGTTCTCGTGGAGCCAACCTTGAAATACCACCCTGGTTTGTTTGAGGTTCTAACCTTGGTCCGTGATCCGGATCGGGGACAGTGCATGGTAGGCAGTTTGACTGGGGCGGTCTCCTCCTAAAGTGTAACGGAGGAGTTCGAAGGTACGCTAGGTACGGTCGGACATCGTGCTAATAGTGCAATGGCATAAGCGTGCTTAACTGCGAGACCGACAAGTCGAGCAGGTACGAAAGTAGGACATAGTGATCCGGTGGTTCTGTATGGAAGGGCCATCGCTCAACGGATAAAAGGTACTCTGGGGATAACAGGCTGATTCCTCCCAAGAGTTCATATCGACGGGGGAGTTTGGCACCTCGATGTCGGCTCATCACATCCTGGGGCTGTAGCCGGTCCCAAGGGTATGGCTGTTCGCCATTTAAAGTGGTACGTGAGCTGGGTTTAAAACGTCGTGAGACAGTTTGGTCCCTATCTGCCGTGGGCGTTGGAAATTTGAAGGGGGCTGCTCCTAGTACGAGAGGACCGGAGTGGACGAACCTCTGGTGTACCGGTTGTCACGCCAGTGGCATTGCCGGGTAGCTAAGTTCGGAAGAGATAACCGCTGAAAGCATCTAAGCGGGAAACTTGCCTTAAGATGAGATTTCCCAGAGCCTTGAGCTCTTTGAAGGGTCGTTCGAGACCAGGACGTTGATAGGTCAGGTGTGGAAGTGCAGTAATGCATTAAGCTAACTGATACTAATTGCCCGTACGGCTTGTCCCTATAACCTTGACGGTTGTGGCAAGCATTTACCCTGTGTGAGCTTTAACGAGTATTACCCCAACTTTACTTCTTCCAGATTAAGCGCCGCCGTTGCCCAACAGGGAACGACAGCGTGTACAAGTCATGCCTGATGACCATAGCAAGTCGGTCCCACCCCTTCCCATCCCGAACAGGACCGTGAAACGACTTTGCGCCGATGATAGTGCTGCAACCAGTGTGAAAGTAGGTTATCGTCAGGCTGTTATACCGGAAAAAGCCCACCAGTGATCTGGTGGGCTTTTTTCATTTCCGCTTCATATTCCCAGCACGCCGCCGACTTGGCGCACCGTCCCGAACCGCCGCTCCGCCGGGCACTGCCCGACGTCGCACTTTGCGCCGATTGCTCCGCCCGCCACTGGCGGACGTCGCTGCTGCAACCAGTGTGAAAGTAGGTTATCGTCCGGCTGTTATACCGAAAAAAGCCCACCAGTGGTCTGGTGGGCTTCTTTCATTTCCGCTTCATATTCCCAGCATGCCGCTGACTTGGCGCACCATCTTCGGTACGACCGCTCGGTGACGTTGTGCTGTTCCCGGGCCCCATCGCCTCGGCCACCACCCGTCGCGCTGGCGTGCAGCGCAGCCGACAGACCCTTTTCAGCGGCAGAACAGTGGAGTTGCGACACCAATAAAAAGGTTCATCGCACTTTACCGGGGAACGCGTCCTTGATTTTCAGGAAGAAGTACGCGGAGTCGCGGAACCCATAGGCCATACGCTTGATCACTTTGATGCGGTTGTTGACGCCTTCGAGGGTAGATGAACTCATCGGGTAGATGGCTGAAGCGAGGATGCCCCGTCGGTATTTAGCCAGGCGTTTGGCAAATTGGATCAAGGGGGCGATCTGGCTGTCCAGGGCAAGCCTCAGCCAGGATTTCCAGCGGCGGGCACCTTCCCTGACTGTTGGCGCGTACCAGATTTCCTTCAGCTCGGTCTTCAGCAGATAGACCGTTGACAATGGCTTATTGGCAGCAAGCAGTTCTTCGAGCTTGATCGCCTGTTCACTTTTGAGGTTGTCACGGTTACGCAGCAAAAGCCAGCGACTGCGTTTGATGACCTGTCGGGCCTTAGGCTCTGCCCGCAGCGTATTGGCCTGATCGACCCGGACTCGATCAACGACTTCCCGGCCAAAGCGTCACAACATGAAACAAGTCGTAGACCACCTCGGCATTCGGGCATTGCGCCCGCACCTCGAGATCCATAGCGCTATTCATATCCATCGCGACGGCTTCAATCCGCTGGCAGCCTTCGGGCCCTAGCTTCTCGAAGAACGGCCGTATTGCTTCCCGGCTGTTGCCTTCCCCGACCCATAGCACTTTCATGCGTTCGGCATCGAGTGCGACGGTGGCATAGCGATGGCCCTTGTGCAAGGCGAATTCGTCCATGACCAGGCGCCGAACATCGTTCGCCGAGAAGTCGCCATGCAAGCGCTGCAGCCGCTGATGATCAATGTCCTTGATGGTATGCCAGTGCAGTCCCGTCAGCCGAGCCACATGCGCTATGGGCAGTAGCTGCGCCAAGGCCTCAACCCACACGCGAACACGATGTGTGATGCGTGCGCGCCGGTCAAGCCACGAGATATGCTCAGTGACGCGGGCATTGCAGTGATGGCAGTCCAGCCGCCGGATCGGCAAATCAAGCCATACCCGTCTGTCCAGGCAGTCGCGGTCGCGCACCTTGCGTCTGCGCCGCTCATGGACCAGCGAGCAGGGCCGCCGACATGCCCCGCACTGGGGCTCGCTTGCAGGGCACGTATCGAGAATGATCAGCAGGGCCCCGTCCTCAAGGTCTTCGACGGAACGAACAATATGGCCTTCCCAAAACGGGAGAGACGACATAGCATTGAGCATGGCGGTGGTTTGAAAGATTGACTTGTTTGGCGACTATCAATCTACCAACTTCAAACCTCCGCCGCCACCTCCTGCTTAGATCGTCAAGCCCGTCTTTCCCCGTATTCCGCGTAGAACCAATAAAAAGCCCGCCAGAGGGCGGGCTGCAATGCGGGTAAAGCGAATCAGATCAGAAGCGATAAGCCAGCTTGATGACGCCATAATCGACGCCGCTGTTCGGCTTCTTGATGCTCGCGTTCGAGAAGTGTTGCATCTTGAGGGCCACTTCCCAGTTCTTGTTGAAGACGTAGCCGATACCGATATGGTCACCGAACTGGAAGGCGGTCGACAGGCCGTCGTCGTTGTTGTCGTAGTGGTGGGACAGCAGGTGTGCGCCGATGCCGATCTCGGCGTACAGGCCCAGCTTGTTGGTGTTCTCGAAGCGGAACACGGGCGTGAAGCCGATGTCGACGATGTGCGACTTATCGCCCGGCACGTTCTTGTACTGGCGCAGTTGCCAGTAGCCGATGCTGGCGTCCCAGTAACCTGTCAGGTGGGTGCCGTTGGACTCGAACCAGCTCCAGCTGGGTTTCCAGTCCTGGGTGGCGCCCAGGCGTGCCATGCGCACTTTCGATGCCGAGCCGAATTCGCCATACGTCGTATCGACCAGCTTGCCGTCGGCAGCAAATGCCGCCTGTGCGGCCATCAAGGCGATCACCGCCGCAATGATTTTTTTCATTTGGTTCTCTCAAAATAGTGGTGCCTTGTCCGTGGCGATAAGGCAATCCTGATATTGTACCCATTCTCGTACATTCCTTCCGCCCGTGCCGTAGTTGTTAGAATCGTGACAATCAACGATCCATGGAGTGCAAAGAGTGCCATTGTTTTCGAAAATCGCTTTTCTCGGTATAGGGCTGATGGGTAACCCGATGGTCCGCCGGCTGCGCGCGGCTGGCCTGGCCATCCACGCATGGAACCGTACCGTCAACAAGGCCGAGGCCCTGGCCGACAGCGGCGCCGTGCCGGTCCCGCTGCTGGCCGATGCCGTGCGCGACGCCGATATCGTCATCTCCATGCTGGAATCCGGGCCGGTGGTCGGAGAAGTGATCGGCAGCGCATTGCCGGCACTGCGCCCTGGCGCGCTGTGGATCGACATGAGCTCGACGCGCCAGGGTGAAGCGCAGGATTTCAATACCAGGCTGCAGGCGGCCGGTTGCCGGTTCGTCGACGCACCCGTGTCGGGCGGCGTCGGCGGCGCCCAGGCGGGTACCTTGGCGATCATGGCCGGGGAGAGGAGGCGGACGTCGAACAGGCCCGTCCGGTGCTGGCGGCGATGGGACGATTGACCCACGTCGGCCCTGCCGGCGCGGGCCAGGTGGCCAAGCTGTGTAACCAGTTGATCGTCGGCGGCACGATCAATATCGTGGCGGAGGCGTTGTTGCTGGCACAGGCGGCCGGGGCCGACCCTGCCGCCGTGCGTGCCGCGATCCGCGGTGGCTTTGCCGAAAGCCGTATCCTAGAAGTGCACGGTCAGCGCATGCTGGAGCGAAACTTCATGCCTGGCGGCCAGGTGACGACGCAACTGAAGGACATGTACAACATCCTCGCCGCGGCGGCGGCAGCCGGGGTGGCGCTGCCCGTCACCAGCCTGGTGACGGAGCGCTACGAGTCGATCCGCGATGTGTATCCGCAAGCCGACCATGCGGCCGCGCTGCTGGCGTTGGAGCGCCTGAATCCCGGCCTGCGCGTGGGCGACGCGCCCGACCGGTTGCCCAACTGATCAGCGCAGCGGCAGTGCCCGTTCCACCAGCCGCACCCAGAAGCTGGCGCCAACGGGCAGCAGGTTGTCGTTGAAGTCGTAGCTGCCGTTGTGCAGCACGCAGGGGCCGAGGCCGTGGCCACCATCGCGGTGCTCGCCTTCGCCGTTGCCGATGAAGATGTAGCAGCCCGGCTTTTCCTGCAAGAAGAAGGCGAAGTCCTCGGCGCCCATCGTCGGCTCGACATTGGCATTGACGCGGTCCATGCCCACGACTTCCTTCATCACGTCCACGGCAAAGGCCGTTTCCGTCGCGTGATTGACGAGCGGTGGATAGTTGCGCTTGAACGTGAAGTCCACTTCCGCGTCAAACCCGGCCGCGATGCCTTCGGCCAGCTGCCCCATGCGCCGCTCGATCAGGTCGAGGACCGGGGTCGTGAACGTGCGCACCGTGCCGACCAGTTCGGCCGTGTCGGGAATGACGTTGGTGGCACTGCCCGCATGGATCTGCGTGATCGACAGCACGGCCGTATCGAGCGGGCTCTTGTTGCGGGTAATGATTGTCTGCCACGCCTGCGCGATCTGCACGGCAATCATGACGGGATCGATGCCGTTGTGCGGCTGCGCCGCATGGGCGCCTTTGCCGCGCACGGTCACGTGGAATTCGTTGGACGACGCCATCATCGGGCCCGTACAGACGTTCATCGTGCCGGCCGCGTAGCCGGGCCAGTTGTGCATGCCATAGATCGCGTCCATCGGGAAACGGTCGAACAGGCCATCTTCGATCATGCGGCGGGCGCCGGCGCCGCCTTCCTCGGCGGGCTGGAAGATCAGGTAGACAGTGCCGTCGAAATCGCGCTGGCGCGCCAGGTGATACGCCGCACCCAGCAGCATGGCCGTGTGGCCGTCATGCCCGCAGGCGTGCATCTTGCCGGGATGGCGCGAGGCGTGCGCGAAAGTGTTCACTTCCTGCATGGGCAGCGCGTCCATGTCGGCGCGCAGGCCGATGGCACGGTTCGAGCTGCCGTTCTTGATGATGCCGACAACGCCTGTCAGGCCCAGACCACGCACGACGGGGATGCCCCACTCGGTCAGTCTGGCCGCGACGGCGTCGGACGTCCGTACTTCCTCGTAGCATAGTTCAGGATGGGCATGCAGATCGCGCCGGATCTGCTGCAGCTCGGATTGGAACGCAATAATGGGTTCGACGAGTTTCATCTGGCTCTCCAGTTTTCTCATGCGCCTCGGGTCAAGGCATGTCGCCAGCAGCGGTGGCTTCATTGTAGCCCTTGAGGGCGGGGGAGGCCAGCCGTAGCCATCGCAGCCATGTTGCGCCGAATGGTTTACGATAGAGGCTTGCCCGCAACATCTGTCCTCATTCCATGACCACCACACAAGTTCGTGCCGCCTGCCCGCACGACTGCCCCGATACCTGCGCCATCCTTGTCACCGTCGAGAACGGCATCGCCACCGAGATCAAGGGCGATCCCGACCATCCCACCACGGCCGGTGTGCTGTGCACGAAAGTGTCGCGCTATGCCGAACGCACGTATTCTCCCGACCGCCTGCTGTATCCGCTGCGCCGCGTGGGCGCCAAGGGCGAAGGAAAATTCGAGCGCATCAGCTGGGACGAGGCGCTGGACACGATTGCCGCGCGCCTGAAGCCACTGGCCGAAGAGCGTCCCGAAGCCATCCTGCCGTACAGCTACTGCGGTACGATGGGCCTGCTGCAAGGCGAGTCGATGTCGTCCCGCTTCTTCAACCGCGTCGGCGCGTCGCTGCTGGACCGCACCATCTGCGCGATGGCCGGCGCCACCGGGTACAAGTATACGATCGGCGCCTCCATCGGCACGGACATGGAGCAGTTCCAGAACGCGAAGCTGATCGTCATCTGGGGCGGCAATCCGATCGCGTCGAACCTGCACTTCTGGATGCGCGTGCAGGAAGCCAAGCGGCGCGGTGCCCGGTTGATCGCCATTGATCCCTACCGTTCGCTGACGGCCGAGAAATGCCATATGCACATCGCGCTGCTGCCCGGGACGGACGCGGCGCTGGCACTGGGCATGATGCACGTGCTGATCGCGGAAAACCTGATCGACCAGGACTACGTCGACCAGTACACCTTGGGCTATGCGCAGCTGAAGGAACGGGCGGCCGAGTGGACACCCCAGCGTACCGCCGAGGTCTGCGGCATTACCGTCGACGAGGTGCTGGAACTGGCGCGTCTGTACGGCCAGACGGCGAAGGCAGGCGAACCGGCCGCGATCCGCGTCAACTACGGCGTGCAGCGCGTGCGCGGTGGCGGCATGGCCGTGCGCAACATCGCCTGCCTGCCGGCGCTGGTGGGCGCGTGGCGCCACGCGGCCGGGGGCATCCAGCTGTCGACGTCCGGCTCCTTCCCCGCCAACCGCGCCGCCCTGCAACGGCCCGATCTGCTGAAAAAGCTGCCGCGCACGATCAACATGACGACGATCGGCGACGATTTATTGCGCCCGGCGTCGGCTGCATTCGGACCGAAAGTCGAGGCCGTCATCGTCTACAACGCCAACCCGCTGGCGATTGCGCCGGACTCGTCCAAAGTGGCGGCCGGCTTTGCCCGCGATGATCTGTTTACAGTGGTGCTGGAGCAGTTCCAGACGGATAGCGTGGATTACGCCGATATCGTGCTGCCGGCCACCACGCAGCTGGAACACACGGATGCGCACCTGGCCTATGGCCACCTGTACATGATGGCAAACAACCCGGCCATCGCGCCGCTGGGCGAAGCGAAACCGAACACGGAGATCTTCCGCCTGCTGGCCCAACGCATGGGCTTTGACGATCCATGCTTTGTGGAGACCGACGACGAACTGGCAGCAAAGGCGTTCCGCACCGATGACGTTCGTGCCATGCATTTCGACTGGGAGGCGCTACGCCGGAAAGGGTGGCAGAAGCTGAACATGCCCGAAGCACCATTTGCCTGCGGCAATTTCCCCACACCTTCGGGAAAATGTGAATTCTTTTCGGCGAGCATGGAAGCGGACGGTCTGGACCCCCTTCCCGCCTACATTGAAAACTACGAATCTGCAGCAAGTACCCCCGATCTCGCAGCAAAATACCCGCTTGCGAT
This sequence comes from Pseudoduganella plicata, assembly GCF_004421005.1. Classification (NCBI taxonomy): domain Bacteria; kingdom Pseudomonadati; phylum Pseudomonadota; class Betaproteobacteria; order Burkholderiales; family Oxalobacteraceae; genus Pseudoduganella; species Pseudoduganella plicata. Next base: position 3,373,663 of record NZ_CP038026.1, on the reverse strand, counting down.
GATATCTCCGCCAGCGCGCAACTTCTTGAACTCGACTTTTGTCAATGTACAAAGCCTGCGCGCCACGGAGGGCGAACCGCAGCTCGATATTCACCCTGACGATGCGGCAACACGTGGTATCAACCACGGCGAAATGGTGCGTATCTTCAACGATCGTGGCTCGTTCGTGTGCAAGGCCCGGGTCACCGAAAAGGCCCGCAGAGGGCTGGTCGTGGGCCTGTCGATCTGGTGGAAGAAACTGGCGCGGGATGGCAAGAATGCCAATGAAGTGACGAGCCAGCGACTGACCGACATGGGCCGTGCGCCGACATTTTACGATACACTCGTTCAGGTGGAGAAAGCCCTGTGAGTCCGATGTATGCGCAAGTTTGCCTTTTTGAATACACGTGCCCGATACCTCGTGGCGGGGCTTTCTTGCGCGGCAATGCTGGCAGGTTGCGCGCAGTTCAAGTATTACTTCCAGGCGGCGCAGGGCCAGTATTCGCTGTGGTCCGAGTCGCGTTCCGTCGACGACTGGCTGGGCGATCCGGCCACCGATCCCAAGCTGCGCGCGCGCCTGGAGAAGGCGCTGTTTATCCGCCGTTTCGCCGTCAAGGAACTGGGCTTACCCGATAACGCCAGCTATAAAAATTACGCAGCCCTGAACCGTCCCTTCGTATTGTGGAATGTCGTTGCGACGCCAGAGCTGTCGCTGCGTCCCATCCAGTGGTGCTTCCCCATTGCCGGTTGCGTGGCCTACCGCGGCTACTACAACAAGGAAGACGCGATGGCCTATGCCGAGGAGCTGCGCGTCGAAGGCGACGACGTGCAGGTGGGCGGCGTGCCCGCGTACTCGACACTGGGCTGGTTCAGCGATCCGCTGCTGTCTACCTTTATCAATTATTCCGATGCCGAACTGGCGCGCATGGTGTTCCACGAGCTGGCGCATCAGGTCGTCTACATTGCCGGCGACTCGCGCTTCAATGAGGCGTTCGCCACGTCCGTTGAAGAGGCCGGTGTCGAGCGCTGGCTGGAGCTGTATGGCAACGAGGCAATGCGCGAAGCCTATCTGCGCTACAGCGGTCGTCGCAAGGATTTCCTGGCGCTGCTCGTCAAGCACCGGCAGATGCTGTCCGACCTGTATGCCAGCAAGCTGAGCGTGAAGAAGAAACGCGAGGAAAAGGCGCGCATCTTTACGGCCCTGCACGACGAGTACAAAGTCCTGAAAGCGAACTGGGGCGGCTACGCCGGCTATGACCGCTTCTTCTCGGAAAAGCTGACCAACGCCCATCTGGCAGCCGTTGCGACCTATAACGACCTGTTGCCAGGCTTCCGCGCCTTGCTGGCAAAGGAAAAAGACTTCCCACATTTCTATGCTGCGGTGCAGCGCATGAGCAATCTGCCTTCCGTCGAACGCCATGAGCGTCTTGTCCAGCTCGGTGAGCAGATGGCACAGCCGACGCCAACCGTGCTGGCCGAGAAGCAGCCCGACACGGTTGGCGGGCGCTGATTGCTGCACCGCGCGATGCGAACCGGCTCGAACGGCCCGGTCCTTACATAAAAAGCGCTTGCATCGCCGACGGCGTGCCGATAGCATCTTAGCTGGCAGATAGTACGAGCGTTCTTTTTTCTGGACGCTGCCGCTGACAGGCAAATTCACGCCGGTGCTGTGCTGCCGGCGCCTACAATAAGGACAGGCTCGCAATGCCACGGCAGGTGCCTGGATCGGCCATGCGGTACCGGCCGGACCGAGCGCGCGCAGGGCGGACGACCTCCCAACGATAATATCGAGACAAGAGGCACAGCATGGATAAAATCTGGTTGAAGTCTTACCCGCCCGGCGTTCCTGCCGACATCGATCTTTCTCAATACCGCTCGCTGGCACATCTTCTGGAAGAGTCGTTCCAGAAGTACGCCGCGCGCAAGGCGTTTGTCTGCATGGACAAATTCCTCACGTACGGAGAACTGGATGCCTACTCGAAGCGCCTGGGCGCCTGGCTGCAAAGCCGCGGCATGAAACCGGGCGCGCGCGTGGCGCTGATGATGCCGAACGTGCTGCAGTATCCGATTGCGATCGCCGCCGTGCTGCGTGCCGGCTACACCGTCGTCAACGTCAATCCCCTGTACACGCCGCGCGAGCTGGAGCACCAGCTGACCGATTCCGGCGCCGAGGCCATCGTCATCCTGGAAAACTTCGGCCACACGCTCGAGCAGGTACTGGCGCGCACGGCCGTCAAGCACATCATCGTGGCCAGCATGGGCGAGATGCTGGGTGGTCTGAAGGGCGCGATCGTCAACTTCGTCGTGCGCAACGTCAAGAAGATGGTGCCGGCCTATTCGCTGCCCAACGCCGTGCGCTTCCGTGCCGCGCTGAACCACGCGTCCGCCATGAAGCTGACACCTGTCGAGCTGGGGCAGGACGACATCGCCTTTTTGCAATACACGGGCGGCACTACCGGCGTGGCCAAGGGCGCCACGCTGACGCACCGGAACATCATCGCCAACGTGCTGCAATCCGAAGCGTGGTCGCAGCCGGGGTTGAAGAAGGAGCCCGTCAGCGACGAGATCTCGATCGTCTGCGCGCTGCCGCTGTATCACATCTTCGCGCTGACGGCGTGCGCCATGTGGGGCATGCGCGTGGGCGCGCTCAATATCCTGATTCCCAACCCGCGCGACATCCCCGGCCTGATCCGCGAACTGTCGAAATACAAGTTCAATATGCTGCCGGCCGTGAACACGCTGTACAACGCACTCGTCAGCCATCCCGATTTCCGACACCTGGACTTTTCCGGCCTGAAAATCGCCAACGGCGGCGGCATGGCCGTGCAGCAGGCCGTCAACGACAAATGGCTGGCCGCGACGGGCGTCGCGATCATCGAAGGCTATGGCCTGTCCGAGACGTCGCCGGTGGCGACGTGCAACCGGGCCGACAGCACGGCGTTCTCCGGCACCATTGGCCTGCCGGTGCCGTCGACGGAAATCGCCATCCTGGACGACGACGGCAAGGAAGTGCCGCTGGGTCAGCCCGGCGAGATCGGCATCCGCGGGCCGCAGGTCATGAAGGGCTACTGGAACCGGCCGGACGAAACGGCAAAGGTCATGACACCCGACGGTTACTTCAAATCGGGCGACGTGGGGATCATGGACGAGCGGGGATATGTCAAAATCGTCGACCGCAAGAAGGACATGATCCTCGTTTCCGGTTTCAACGTGTATCCGAACGAGGTGGAAGCGGTGGCGGCGGCCCACCCGGGCGTACTGGAATGCGCCTGTATCGGCGTACCGGACGAACATTCGGGCGAGGCCGTCAAACTGTTTGTCGTGCGGCGCGACCCGGATCTGACGGTCGAGACGCTGATGGCTTATTGCAAGGAAAACCTGACAGGTTACAAGAAGCCGAAATATATCGAGTTCCGCGACGAACTCCCGAAAACCAATGTCGGCAAGATCCTGCGTCGGGCGCTGCGCGACGAGACGATCGCCGGCGCCAAGAAGGCAGCATAAAATACCTGACCGCAGGCCAAGCCGCCTGCCGGTCAGGCGGCTTTTTATTGAAGCTGCCGCAGATACATGAAAGAAGAGGCATCGAATGGAAAAAATCTGGTTGAAATCCTACCCCGAGGGCGTACCGGCTGAAATCGACAGCACGCAGTACCGCTCGGTGACGCACCTGCTGGAGGATTCGTTCCGGAAGTACGCGGACAAGAACGCCTGCGTGTGCATGGACAAGTTCCTGACCTATGGGCAGGTGGACCAGATGTCGCAGAAGTTCGGTGCCTGGCTGCAGAGCAAGGGCCTCAAGCCGGGCGCGCGCGTGGCGATCATGCTGCCGAACGTGCTGCAGTATCCGGTGGCGATGGCGGGCATCCTGCGCGCCGGCTACACGGTCGTCAACGTCAATCCCCTGTACACGCCGCGCGAACTGGAACACCAGCTGAAGGACTCTGGCTCGGAAGCGATCGTCGTGCTGGAAAACTTCGCCACCACGGTGCAGGAAGTGCTGCCGAACACCCCCGTCAAGCACGTCGTCGTCGCCACGATGGGCGACCTGCTGGGCGGGATCAAGGGGAGTGTCGTCAACCTCGTCGTGCGCCACGTGAAGAAGATGGTGCCGGCCTATTCGCTGCCGAATGCCGTCTCGTTCAAGCAGGTGCTGGCCGAAGGCAGCCGGATGACGCTCTCGCCGGTCAAGACGGGCCACGACGACATCGCCTTCCTGCAGTACACAGGCGGCACGACGGGCGTGTCGAAGGGGGCGATGCTCCTGCACCGCAATGTCGTCGCCAACGTGCTGCAGAACGAAGCATGGCTGCAGATGAAGCCGCAGGCGGAGCAACTGGTGTTCGTCTGCGCGCTGCCGCTGTACCACATCTATTCGCTGACGATCAGCGCCTTCATGAGCATGCGCACGGGCGGCCTGAACGTGCTGATCCCGAACCCGCGCGACATCCCCGGTTTTGTGAAGGAACTGGCCAAGTACAAGGTCACCGTGTTCCCGGCCGTGAACACGCTGTACAACGCGCTCCTGAACAATCCGGACTTCCACAAGCTCGATTTCTCCAGCTACAAGCTGTGTAACGGCGGCGGCATGGCCGTGCAGCAGGCCGTGGCGGACCGCTGGCTGAAAGTGACGGGCACGCCGATCATCGAAGGCTACGGCATGTCGGAAACGTCGCCGGTGGCCACCGCCAACCGCATCGACATCAAGGAATTCACCGGCACGATCGGCCTGCCGATCCCGTCGACCGACGTGTGTATCCTCGACGACGACGGCAACGAAGTCCCGCTGGGCGTGGCCGGCGAGATCGCTATCCGCGGCCCGCAGGTGATGGCCGGCTACTGGCAGCGCCCGGACGAGACGGCGAAATCGATGACGCCCGATGGCTACTTCAAGACGGGCGACGTGGGCATCATGGACGAACGGGGCTACACCCGCATCGTCGACCGCAAGAAGGACATGATCATCGTCTCCGGCTTCAACGTCTATCCGAACGAAGTGGAAGGCGTCGTCGCCGCCCATCCGGGCGTGCTGGAATGCGCCTGCATCGGCGTGCCGGATAAGAACTCCGGCGAAGCCGTAAAACTGTTCATCGTGCGCAAGGATCCGAACCTGACGGCCGAGCAGGTGCTGGACTTCTGCAAGCACGAGCTGACGGCGTACAAGAAGCCGAAGTACATCGAGTTCCGCGACGAGCTGCCGAAGACGAACGTCGGCAAGATCCTGCGGCGCCAGCTGCGCGATGAGAAGCGCGCCGCTTAAAATCCGACGTCATCCCTCGCGGTACGCTTCCGCGATCAGCCCCCGTAACCAGCGCTGGCCGGGATCCTCGTCCAGCGCCGCGTGCCAGTACATCTCGATCCGCAGCGGTTTTAACCGTATCGGCAGCGGCCGCACGGCGATCGGCAGCAGTGCCGCCATCGCATTGGCGTAGCCTGCGGGCGCGACCAGCAGCCAGTCGCTGCCTGCCACCACCTGGCAGGCCGAAAAGTAATGTTGGCAGACCATGCCGATATCGCGCGCCTTGCCGCCTTCCAGCAGCAGCTGGTCGAGCGGGTCCGGGCCGCCGTGCGACACCACCGACACATGCTTCGCCGCCAGGAACTCGCGCGTGCGCAGTGTCCCCGCGGCCAGCGGGTGATCCGCCCGCAGCACCACCACCATGGTTTCGTGCGCCAGGAACGCGCTGTTGATGCGGCTGTCCGTATGCGTGCTGCGGTCGATGACGAGGTCGATGGCGCCGGATACCAGCTGGCGGTCGACGTCCTCGCGCGGCACGCGCCGGCTGATCAGCTTTACTTTCGGCGCCTGCGCCGTGATGTGGCGCACCAGCGTGGGCAGCATGCTCGACTCCAGCACGTCCCGAAACCCCACCGTGAACACCGCGTCCACCTGGGCCGGATCGAATTCGCCCGCCGCTTCCACCGCCGCGCGCAGGCCGCTCAGGTGGAACTGGATCCTGGGCATCAGGGTGCGCGTCTTGAACGTCGGCACCATGCGGTTGCCCTGCCGGACGAACAGCGGATCGTCGAACATCTGGCGCAGGCGGTTCAGCGAATGCGTGATCGCCGGCTGCGTCAGGTGCAGCGCGTTGGCCGCGCCCGTGATGCCGCCGTTGGCGTAGATCGATTCCAGCACTTTCAGCAGGTTGACGTCGAAACGCATGCACTTCCTTTCGCTGCGCCCATAAATGGGATTGATGACCTCCATAAAAATACGTCAATTTGATTTAATGGGCAACTGCACTAGACTCGGTTGCGACAACAGCAGAGCGAGGAGCGGAAAATGGACTTCGAACCCAGCGCCCGGGCGGCCGATTACCTGGCCCGCGTCCGGGCATTCATGCGCGACGAGATCGCGCCCGTGGAGCCCGCGTTCTGGGCCGGCATCCGGCAAGCCAACCATGGCGCCGACTGGACGCGCTGGCAGGTGCCGGCAACGCTCGATGAACTCAAGCGCAAGGCGCGCGCCCAGGGCCTGTGGAATATGTTCCTGCCCGATGCCGAGGCGGGCGCCGGCTTGTCGGTGCTGGAGTACGCACCCATTGCCGAGGAATCGGGCCGCAGCCTGCTGGCGCCCACCGTCTTCAACTGCAATGCGCCCGACAGCGGCAATATGGAACTGCTGTTCAAATACGGCTCCGCGGAGCAGAAGGCGCGCTGGCTGGCGCCGCTGCTGGCGGGCGAAATCCGCTCGGCCTTCTGCATGACGGAGCCGGACGTGGCGTCGTCCGATGCGACCAATATGCGCGCTACCGCCGTCGTCGATGGCGACGAGATCGTGCTGAATGGACGCAAGTGGTGGTCCAGCGGCATCGGCGACCCGCATACGAAGATCCTCGTCGTCATGGCGCACACGCCCGACGCGGCCAGGGGGCGCCACGAGCAGCATTCGATGGTGCTGGTGCCGGTAGACACCCCGGGTGTCACGATCGAGCGTATGCTGCCTGTATTCGGCTTTTACGACGAACCGCACGGCCACGGCGAGATCGCCTTCGAGAACGTCCGGCTGCCGCTGTCGGCCGTCGTCGCCGGTCCCGGTCGCGGCTTCGAGATCGCGCAGGGGCGCCTGGGGCCGGGCCGCATCCACCACGCCATGCGCTGCATCGGCGCGGCCGAGGCGGCGCTGGAGCTGATGGTCCATCGCGGCATGCAGCGCATTGCGTTCGGCAAGCCGCTGATGGAGCTGGGCGGGAATGCCGAGCGGCTGGCCGAAGCGCGCATCGCCATCGACCAGGCGCGCCTGCTGACATTGCACGCGGCGTGGAAAATCGATACCGTGGGGGCGGCGAAAGCGATGAAGGAGATTTCCCTCATCAAGGTCGTGGCACCGAACGTGCTGCAGCAGGTGTGCGACATGGCGATCCAGATCCACGGCGGCGCCGGACTGTCGGACGACACCCCGCTGTCCGCCTTCTTCATCCAGGCGCGTTCGATCCGGCTGGCGGACGGGCCGGACGAAGTCCACAAGACGCTGATTGCGAAACTGGAGCTGAAGCGGCTGGGCTACGGCACAACAAGGAGAGAGACGGCATGAGCGACAGGATTTTCATCACCGGCGGCGCTTCGGGCCTGGGCCGCGAAATCGCCCTGCGCTGGGCGCGCGCGGGTGCCCGCGTCTGCATTGCCGACCTGCACGACGAACGCGGTACCGCTGTCGCGGCGGAGATCGGCCAGGCCGGCGGCACGGCACTGTACCTGCACTGCGACGTGACGCAGAGCGACGATCTGCACGCGGCCGCGCAGCGCCTGGTCGTGGAGTGGGGCGGCGTGGACATCGTCGTCAACAACGCCGGCGTCGCCACGGCAGGCGTGGTCAACGCGGAGCCCATCGAGCAGTGGCAGTGGATCCTGAACATCAATCTGCTGGGCGTCGTGCGCGGCTGCCAGGCGTTCGCGCCGCTGCTGCGGGCACAGCGCCGCGGCCACATCGTCAACATCGCGTCGATGGCGGGACTGGTGCACCCGCCCGGCATGGGCAGCTATAACGCCAGCAAGGCGGCGGTCGTGGCGTTTTCCGAGACCCTGTACCTTGAGCTGGCGAACGACAATGTCGGCGTGTCGGTGGTGTGTCCTTCGTTCTTCCAGACCAATCTGGCCGAGTCGCTGCGCACCACCGACCCGAAAGCGGCGGCCGCCGTGCAGCGGCTGCTGCGCAAGGGCCGCATCACGGCGTCCGGCGTGGCCGACAGCATTTTCAATGCCGTGCAGAGTAACCAGTTCCTCGTGCTGCCCCATGCGGACGACCGCAAGACCTATCTGATGAAGTGTTATCTGCCGGTGCGCACGTACCTGAAGAAGATGCTGCACCTGACCCGTAAATCCTTTCCTGGCGCCCGCGCCGCACCGAAGGAAGCCTGATGCCATCGACGATCCTGTCCCGCCGCGACCTGGCGTTCCTGCTGTACGAATGGCTCGATGTGACGAGCCTGACGGCGCGGCCCCGCTTTGCCGACCACTCTCGCGAAACGTTCGATGCGGCGCTCGACACGGCCCAACGCATCGCCACCGACCTGTTTGCAACCCACAATAAAAAGAACGACCAGAACGAGCCACATGTCGTCGACGGCAAGGTGGTGCTCATCCCGGAAGTGCAGGCGGCGCTGGACGCGTACTGCGAAGCGGGTCTGCTGGCCGCGGCGCAGGATTACGAATACGGCGGCATGCAGTTGCCATGCGCCGTCGAGAAAGCCGTGTCGGCATGGTGCATGGCGGCGAACGTGGCGACGTCGGCTTACCTGCTGCTCACGTTGGGGAATGCGAACACGCTGCTGAAGACGGCCACGCCGCGCCAGGTCGAACGCTTCGTCAAGCCGATGCTGGCCGGCGAATTCTTCGGCACGATGTGCCTGTCCGAGCCGCAGGCGGGATCGAGCCTGTCGGACATCACGACGCGTGCCGTGCCGGATCCCGTCGCAGGGCCGGATGGCGAACGGCAGTACCGCCTGTTCGGCAACAAGATGTGGATATCCGGCGGCGAGCATGAACTGGCCGGTAACATCGTCCACCTGGTGCTGGCGAAAATTCCGGATGCAGAAGGGCGGGCGATCCCCGGTGTGAAGGGGATTTCGCTGTTCATCGTGCCGAAGTTCGTGCTGGACGCCGACGGCAGGCCGGGCGCGCGCAACGACGTCGTGCTGGCGGGCCTGAACCACAAGATGGGCAACCGCGGCACGACCAACTGCCTGCTCAACTTCGGCGAAGGCAAATACCTGCCCGACGGGCGCGCGGGCGCCATCGGCTACCTCGTCGGCCAGCAGCATATGGGGCTGGCGAACATGTTCCACATGATGAACGAGGCCCGCATCGGCGTCGGCATGGGTGCGACGGTGCTCGGCGTGACGGGCTACCTGCATGCCCTCGACTATGCGCGCACCCGCCTGCAGGGCCGCCATCCGGCGCAGAAGGACCCGGCGCAGCCGCAGTTGCCGATCGTCGAGCACACGGATGTGCGGCGCATGCTGCTGGCGCAGAAGGCGTACACGGAAGGCGCGCTGGCGCTGGTGCTGTATTCGGCTCGCCTCGTCGACGAGCAGCGTACCGCGCCGGACGAGGCGGCGCGCGAGCGGGCCGGCATGCTGCTCGATTTCCTGACGCCGATCACGAAGTCGTGGCCGGCGCAGTGGTGCCTGGAGGCGAACAGCCTCGCCATCCAGGTCCATGGCGGCTACGGTTATACGCGCGAATACAACGTCGAGCAGTTCTATCGGGACAACCGCCTGAATGCCATCCACGAAGGCACGCACGGCATTCATGGCCTCGACCTGCTGGGCCGTAAGGTCACGATCCAGGGTGGGGCGCTGTTGCGCGCCATGGGCGAGGAAGTGCTGCGCACCGTGGACAAGGCGGCCGGCACGGAGCTGCAAGCCTACGCGGAACAACTGAGCCAGGTCTGGACGCGCATCCTGGAGGTGACGCAGGTGCTGTACGCCGCCGGCGACATGAACAAGACGCTTGCCAACGCCAGCGCGTATCTGGAAGCCGTGGGCCATACCGTGATCGCGTGGATGTGGCTGGAGCAGGCGCTGGTGGCCACGGCGGCATTGGCGAATGCGGGCACGGACGACGAGCGCAACTTCTATCGCGGCAAACTGCAGGCGTGCCGGTATTTTTACCGCTGGGAGCTGCCGACGGTGGCGCCGCGGCTGGCGCTGCTGGCTGACCTCGACACCACCGCGCTGGATATGCAGGACGAGTGGTTCTGACCTGCGGGTTCTGACAACAGAGAATAAGGAGACAAGATGAAAGCTGTCGTATGCAAGGCATGGGGCCTGCCCGAAACCCTGGTCGTGGAAGAGCTGCCGGACGTGACACCCGGCCCCGGCCAGGTCGCGATCGACGTCAAGGCGGCCGGCGTCAATTTTCCGGATGTGCTGATCATCCAGGGCAAGTACCAGTTCAAGCCCGAGCTGCCGTTCACGCCGGGCAGTGAACTGTCCGGCGTCGTCAGCGCAGTCGGCGACGGCGTCACGGCGGTGAAGCCGGGCGACCGCGTGATTGCGTTCACGGCCAGCGGCGCGTTTGCCCAGCAGGTCGTGGTGCCGCAGCAGGCCATCATGCCGATGCCGCCGGGGATGGATTTCGATACGGCGGCTGCCGTCACGCTGACGTACGGCACGTCGCACCACGCCGTTGTCGACCGTGCAGCCTTGCAGCCGGGTGAGACGATGCTGGTGCTGGGCGCGGCCGGCGGTGTCGGCCTGGCCGCCATCGAGATCGGCAAGGCGCTGGGCGCACGCGTCATCGCGGCGGCATCGAGCGACGAAAAGCTGGCGGTCTGCCGCGAGCACGGTGCCGACGTGACGATCGACTACAGCAAGCAAGACCTGCGCGAAGCGATCAAGGCGGCGACCGACGGCAAGGGGCCGGACGTCATCTACGACCCGGTCGGCGGCGAGTATGCGGAGCCCGCGTTCCGCTCGATCGGCTGGCGCGGCCGCTATCTCGTGATCGGCTTTGCCAATGGCGAGATTCCAAAACTGCCGTTCAACCTGATGCTGCTGAAGGGCGCGTCGGTGGTCGGCGTGTTCTGGGGCGAGTTCGCCAAGCGTGAACCGGCCGCCAACGCCAAGGCGATGCGCCAGCTGATGGGGTGGATGGCCGAAGGTAAAGTACGGCCCCACGTATCGGCACGCTATCGGCTGGAGCAGACGGCGCAGGCGCTGAACGACATGGCGGCGCGCAAGGTGACGGGCAAGGTCGTCATCGTGCCGTAAACGCCGTTCAGATGTCCCGGATGACGCGCGGCGCCCCGGCTTCCAGCGCGAACCGTGCCAGCGTCGACACGCCGCTGGCCGGATCGCGCACATTGTCCAGCCCCTGGAACAGCACGGTGGTGCGCGCCGGCGTCAGTTCCATCAGCATATAACCGCGCCGGTCGCTGCGGCCATACTTGATGTGCGGGTTCATGGCGACGTATTGCGCGGTGCGCTGTTGCGGACGCGAGTTCGACGTGATCGACGTGCCGCAGAATTCGGTCGCCACGACGGGATTGCGGGGCCGTCCCGGCTGCGTGGGATCGCGCCGCAGTTCGGCCGCATAAAACGTGTGCACGTCGCCCGACAGCACGACCGGATTGGCGGCGCGGCTCGACGCGAGCGCATCGAGCAGCCGTTGGCGCGCGGCCGGGTAACCGTCCCAGCCATCGGTCCAGAAGCGGCCGTCGCTGACGCGGCGGATCTCCACCTGCGACGACTGCGCCATCAGTGTCTGCTGCGCCAGGATATTCCAGCGCGCCGGCGACGTGCGCAGGCCGTCTTTCAACCAGCGTTCCTGTTCGGTGCCCAGCATGGTCCGCTGGTCGTCCGCCAGCATCGCGCAGGCATTGCGGTAGACGGAGCTGGAGCCGCCGCGGCCCGGCCGCGGGCACGCTTGCGGCGAGCGGTACTGGCGGTTGTCCAGCACGTGGAAGCGCGCCAGCCTGCCCCAGTCGTAGCGGCCATGCATACGCACCGTGGCGAAACTGCGCGCATCGAAACGGATCGGCTGGTGCTCGCAGTAAGCCTGGTAGGCGGCGGCGCGGCGCGCGGCGAAGTCGGGCGACAGCAGCTCGTCGCGCAGGGCGCCATAGTCGTTCGCCACCTCGTGGTCGTCCCACGTCATGATCCAGGGTGCAGCCAGGTGCGCCGCCTGCAGGTCGCGGTCGGTTTTATAGTGGGCGTAGCGGGCCCGGTACTGCGCCAGCGTAAAACTTTCGTCACGCCGGACGGCGCGCTCCGGGTGCGTTGTACTGTATGCGCCCCATTCGTAGATGTAGTCGCCCAAAAAGGCGACGAGATCCGGCGCGGCTTTCGCGATATGGCGGTGCGCCGCATACGCGCCGAATTCCCAGTGCTGGCAGGAGGCGACGGCCAGCTTCAGCGTGTCCGGCATGCTGCCGGGTGCTGGCGCCGTGCGCGTGCGCCCCGTCGGGCTGACAGCGTCACCCAGGATAAAACGGTACCAGTACCAGCGGCCCGGCCGCAGGCCGCGCACGTCCACATGCACGCTGTGGGCCAGCGCGGGCAGGGCGTTGGCGCTGCCCTGCGCGGCGATGCGCCGGAACGCTTCGTCTTCCGCCACCTCCCAGCGCACGGTCATGGCGACGGGCGGCGTGGTGCCGGCATCGAGCGGGTCGTACAGGATGCGCGTCCACAGGACAATCGAGTCGGGCAGCGGCGCACCGGAAGCGACGCCGAGGGTGAACGGATAGGGGCTGTTGCGGGGCGCCGCGAAGATCGTCGGCACGGCGGCGGCCAATGCCGCCAGACCCGCGACACGGGTGCCCGTCAGCAGCAACAGCCGGCGGCCGTCATCCATGCCTATTTGTGCAGCAGCGATTCGATCGGCGGCACGGGACGCGGCTTGCGGTCCGGGCCCGTGGCCACGTAGGTAAGGGTGGCTTCGGTCACCTTGACGATGTCGGCCTGGAGGCGGTTGCGCTCCGCATAGACCTCCACGTTGACGGTGATCGAGGTATTGCCGACCTTGACGATATCGGCGTAGAACGACAGCAGGTCGCCGACAAACACGGGGTTTTTGAAGACAAACGAGTTGACGGCAATCGTGGCGACACGGCCGTTGGCGCGCCTGGTGGCCGGCAGCGAGCCGGCGATGTCGACCTGGGCCATGATCCAGCCGCCGAACACGTCGCCGTACACGTTCGCGTCGGCGGGGGCGGGCATCACACGCAGCTCGGGCATTTTGCCGACAGGCAGGCCGTTGTGCTGCGGTGGAACGGAGGTGGCTTGGGGCGTGGTCATCATGAAATCTCTTCTGGGGCTACAATGGGCCAAATTGTAAACCACGGCGCGCCGGCCAGCCTGAAGGCACGCCGCCAGCCCACAGCCAGCCATGCGCCGTTCAGCCCATCCCGACATCCCTGCCACGCCATCCGCCAACAGCCGCGGTGATTTTGCTACCCTGAAAACACTGTTGCCCTACCTGTGGGTCTACAAATGGCGCGTGGGCGCCGCGCTGGCGGCACTGGTGGGCGCCAAACTGGCCAATGTCGGCGTTCCCGTCGTCCTGAAACACTTGGTGGACGCGCTGACGATCAAGCCGGGCGACCCGCAGGCGCTGCTGATGCTTCCTCTTGGATTGCTGGTGGCCTATGGCGCCTTGCGGCTGTCGACTACCGTCTTCACGGAACTGCGCGAGTTCCTGTTTGCCCGCGTGACGCAGCGCGCCGTGCGCACCATTGCTCTGAAGGTTTTCCGCCACCTGCACGCGCTGTCGCTGCGCTTCCACCTGAACCGGCAGACCGGTGGCATGACGCGCGATATCGAGCGGGGCACGCGTGGCGTCGGTTCGCTCATCTCGTACACGCTGTTCAATATCCTGCCGACGCTCGTCGAGATCACGCTGGTGCTTGGCTACCTGGTGACGCACTACGACATCTGGTTCTCCGTCATCACGTGCGGTGCGCTGGTGCTGTACATCACATTTACGGTGCTGGTGACGAACTGGCGCACGCACTTCCGCCGCACGATGAACGACCTCGATTCGAAGGCCAATACCAAGGCGATCGACTCGCTGCTGAACTACGAGACGGTCAAGTATTTCGGCAACGAGGAATACGAGGCGCGCCGTTACGACGAAGGGCTGAAGCATTACGAGACGGCGGCCGTGAAGTCGCAGACGTCGCTGTCGCTGCTGAACACGGGCCAGTCGGCCATCATCGCCACGGCCGTCACGCTGATCCTGTGGCGAGCCACGCAGGGCGTCATCGACGGCAAGATGACCCTGGGCGACCTGGTGCTGGTCAACTCGTTCATGATCCAGCTGTATATCCCGCTGAACTTCCTCGGCGTGATCTACCGCGAGATCAAGCAAAGCCTGGCCGATATGGAGCGCCTGTTCGCGCTGCTGGACCAGAACCGCGAGATCGCCGATGCGCCCGATGCCCGCCCGCTGCAGACGCAGGGCGCGCTGGTGAGGTTCAACCACGTCGACTTCAGCTACGAATCGAAGCGCCAGATCCTGTTCGACGTCGACTTTACTATTCCCGCCGGGACGACGACGGCCGTGGTGGGTCACAGCGGCTCGGGCAAGTCGACCCTGTCACGCCTGCTGTACCGCTTCTACGAAGTGGACAAGGGCGCCATCACGATCGACGGCCAGGACCTGCGCGCCGTAACGCAGGACTCGCTGCGCCACGCGATCGGCATCGTCCCGCAGGATACGGTCCTGTTCAACGACACCATCGCCTACAACATCGGCTACGGCAAGCCGGGCGCCACGCAGGAAGAGATCGTGGCGGCGGCCAGGGCGGCGTCGATCCATGAATTCATCGAGAGCCTGCCGGACGGCTATGCGTCCATGGTGGGCGAGCGGGGGCTGAAGCTGTCGGGCGGCGAGAAGCAGCGCGTGGCCATCGCCCGTACGCTGCTGAAAAACCCCGCCATCCTGATCTTCGACGAAGCGACATCGGCGCTCGACTCGAAGTCGGAGCAGGCGATCCAGGCGCAATTGAAGGACATCGCAAAGAACCGCACGACGATGGTGATTGCGCACCGCCTCTCCACGATCGCCGATGCCCACCAGATCCTCGTCATGGACCACGGCCGCATTGTCGAACGGGGCACCCACCAGGCGTTGCTGGCCACAGGCGGCATGTATGCCCAGATGTGGGAGCGCCAACAGGCCCGTGGCGACGAGGAGCTGCCGGCGGAGGCGCTGGCGTAAGTGTCGGTATGTTTTACAACCTCGCCGGTACACTCGCTGGCTGCGCAGCAAGCGGTTGATTCTTGAAGACTTTCCTCGCTGGCTTGTAAATTGCGTGGAATCGAGCAGACCGCGCGTCGCACGGTATCTGCCGGAGGTTGTCGTGAAATCCTTGCTGCTCTGTTGTCTTGCCGGGCTGCTGCTGTCGGCCAGCGTGCCGGCAGCCGCGGCGATCTGGCTGGGAGACTATCCGACCGGGACTCTGGCCGTGCCGGCCCAGCCGGTGGCGGACACCCTGCCATCCCTCGATCTGCCTGACGATGAAACCGGCCTGACCGAATCCCATCCGGTCGTACTGGCGGCGCCATTGCCGCCCGTTCCGGAGCCGATGCTGGTGGTGATGCTCGCGTGCGGCTTGTTGCTGATGATGCCGGGGGCATGGCTGGCGGAGTGGTCGCGGTTGGGCGACCATCGGCGCTTGCTCCGTGGCGCATGAACGCCCGTCCGCAACGCGCCAGAAAAAAGCCGGGCATGCAGCCCGGCTTTGTTGTTGCTGCAGCGCGCCCGCTCAGGGCAGCGGCGCTGTTGCCAGGTCCTTCTTCGTCGGTGTCGTCAGCTCGCCTTCCCATTTCGCCACGACGGCGGTGGCGATGCTGTTGCCGATCACGTTGGTGGCCGAGCGGGCCATGTCGAGGAAGTGGTCGATGCTAAGCAGCAGCACCAGGCCTGCCTCGGGGATATTGAACTGCGACAGCGTGGCGGCAATGACCACCAGGGAGGCGCGCGGCACGCCGGCCATGCCTTTCGATGTGAGCATCAGCACGGCCATCATCGTCATCTGGGTACCAAGCGAGAGCTCGATACCGTAAGCTTGCGCGATGAAGACGGCGGCGAACGTGCAATACATCATCGAGCCATCGAGGTTGAACGAATAGCCGATCGGCAGCACGAACGCCGCAATGCGGTTACGCACGCCGAAGCGTTCCAGGCCTTCCAGCGTTTTCGGGAACGCCGCTTCGGACGACGCGGTGGAGAAGGCCAGCAGCGTCGGGCCGCGCACTTCCGTCAGCAGATCGAAGATGCGCTTGCCCAGGAAAATGAAGCCGGCAGCGATCAGCAGCCCCCACAGGATAGCGATGCCCAGGTAGAACTCCGCCATGAACACGCCGTAGGTCTTCAGCACGCCCAGACCTTCCTTGGCGATGATGCCGGAGACGGCTGCAAACACGGCCACGGGCGCGAACTGCATCACATAATGCGTTACTTTCAGCATGATGTGGGCGATGCCGTCGATCGATTCGATCAGCGGATCGGCTTTCTTGCCGACGGCGGCAGCGGCCAGGCCGAAGAACAGCGAGAACACGACGATCTGCAGGATCTCGTTTTTCGCCATGCCATCCACGATCGACGACGGGACCAGGTGCGTGATGAAGTCTTTCAACGTCAGGCTGCTGGTGGCGAGGTTCGCGGCCGGGCCAGTCGCCGCCAGCGTGCCGGTCAGGGCGTCGCCTGGGCGGAAGATGTTGACGAGCACGAGGCCCAGCGCCAGGGACATCACCGATGCGATGAAGAACCAGCCCAGCGTTTTAAGGCCGATGCGGCCCACCTCGCCCGCGTCGCCCATGCGGGCGATACCGACGACCAGCGTGGAGAACACCAGCGGTGCGATGATCATCTTGATCAGGCGGAGGAACAGTGTCGTGATCAGCGACATCGTGTCGGAATACTTTGCCGGTGTTTCCATCGACATGTTGAGCAGGTAGCCCGCCAGGATGCCGAGCGCCAGCGCCACGAGGATATAGGTGGTCAGGCGGCTTTTCTTCTCCGGCGCCGCATCGACGGCGTGGTCCGTGTGGTTCTTAATGTCCATGGTTCTGGTCGTCCATAGTAATCTCCCTGGTAGGGCGCGCGCTGCCGGGTGGGCGGCGTGGCCGGGTTTGCCGCTAAAATGCTAAAAAACCTCGCCAACCTGCTGCAAGCCATGACTCCGGCCTGCGCGCATCGTTGTCCGTCCGTGCTGTACTTCCGTGCAGCGATGCTGGCCAGGCCGGAAGGCCGCCGCCAGCGGTTTTCCGAGGTTTTTTTGCTGGTATCTTCGCACGCTCTCGTTCGGATCGTTGCTAAAAGATAAGGCAATTTAATAAATAAGTCCCGCAGTATCCTTGTGGCTCAGGGCACTGTCAAGCGACTGTGGGCAGGCGTCCACAGCCATCCACCCGCATCCGACATTAATGATCGAACTGAACGACGTCAGCAAGTGGTACGGCACATTCCAGGTTCTCGCCGACTGCACTACCCGGGTCGACAAGGGCGACGTAATGGTGATCTGCGGTCCGTCCGGCTCCGGCAAGTCGACGCTGATCAAGACCGTCAACGGCCTGGAATCATTTCAGCGGGGCGAGATCGTTGTGGACGGCACGTCCGTCGGCGCGCCCGGTACCGACCTGACGGCGCTGCGCGCCCGCATCGGCATGGTCTTCCAGAATTTCGAGCTGTTCCCGCATCTGTCCGTGCGCGCCAACCTGGCGCTGGCGCAGGTCAAAGTGCTGAAGCGATCGCGCGACGAGGCCGAGGCACGCGGGCTGCACTACCTGGACCGCGTCGGCCTCTTGGCGCAGCAGGACAAGCACCCGCACCAGCTGTCCGGCGGCCAGCAGCAGCGCGTGGCCATTGCGCGGGCGCTGGCGATGGACCCGATCGCCATGCTGTTCGACGAGCCCACGTCCGCGCTCGACCCGGAAACGATCAACGAAGTGCTGGATGTGATGACGGGCCTGGCCCAGGACGGCATGACGATGATGGTCGTGACCCACGAGATGGGCTTCGCGCGGCGGGTGGCGAACCGCGTCGTGTTCATGGATGCCGGCCGCATCCTGGACGATTGCAGCAAGGATGAATTCTTCGGCGCGCCCCGCTCCGGCCGGGCCGGCGAGTTTTTGGCGCGTATTTTGCGCTGAGATTGCGCTGGGCTGCGCCGGGGAGGAGGGGCGCTGAGGGTAAAATGTCGCATCCGTTTTCCGAGAGCTGCCATGACCACGTCCGACGCCCAATTTTCCACCCCATCGTCCATCACCATCGTCCGTCCGGACGACTGGCACCTGCACCTGCGCGATGGCGCCACGATGGCGGCCGTGCTGCCGCACAGCGCGCGCCAGTTCGGCCGCGCCATCGTCATGCCGAACCTGAAGCCGCCCGTCACGACGGTGGCGCAGGCCGCCGCGTACCGCGACCGCATCCTGGCCGCGCTGCCGTCCGATCTGGCGTTCGAGCCTTTGATGACGCTGTATCTGACCAATAACACGACGTCCGACGAGATCCGCCGCGCCGCGGAGTCGGACTTCATCCATGCGGTGAAGCTGTACCCGGCTGGCGCCACGACCAATTCCGACGCCGGCGTGACGGACCTGATCAACTGCTACCCGGTGCTGGAAACGATGCAGGAAGTGGGCCTGCCATTCCTCGTGCACGGCGAAGTGACCGATCCGGACGTCGACCTGTTCGACCGCGAAGCCGTCTTCATCGAGCGCATCATGCGCCCGCTGCGCAAGAACTTCCCGGCGCTGAACATCGTCTTCGAACACATCACCACCAAGGACGCGGCCCAGTACGTGGCCGAAGCGGAAGGTCCGATTGGCGCCACGATCACGGCGCACCACCTGCTGTACAACCGCAACGAGATTTTCAAGGGCGGCATCCGTCCGCATTACTACTGCCTGCCGGTGCTCAAGCGCGAAGAACATCGCCTGGCGCTCGTGACGGCGGCCACCAGCGGGGACGAGCGCTTCTTCCTCGGCACCGACTCGGCGCCGCACGCGCAGGGCGCCAAGGAAGCGGCCTGCGGCTGCGCCGGCTGCTACACGGCGCTGCACGCGATGGAGCTGTATGCCGAAGCGTTCGAACGTGCCGGCGCGCTGGACAAGCTGGAAGCCTTCGCCAGCCTGAACGGCCCGACGTTCTACGGCCTGGCGCCGAACGCCGGCACGATCACGTTGAAGCGCGAGCAGTGGACGCTGCCGCAAACGCTGCCGTTCGGCGAGCAGGAGCTGGTGCCGCTGAACGCGGGCGAAACCATCAACTGGAAAATGGTGTAAGTGCCAAGTGTTTGACGGAATCGACTGGCCGCAGCCCTGGTATGCGTCGGTACGCGCCGCTGCGGCGTTGGCTGCCCGGCATGGTGCCGACGTGATCCCTGCATTCAATGCCCATGCGGCGGCGCTGGGGCTGGTCAATCATTGCGGCCTGCCGCTGCATTTCGTACCGCAGGCGACGCTGCCGGAAGGGACGGCCTACGAGGAATTCATCGGCGCCACCGGCGGCGTGCCCACGCGCGACAATCTGCATGACTTTTTCAATGGGCTGGTCTGGCTGACGTTCCCGTCGATCAAGCGTGAACTGAACGCGCTGCAGGCGGCCCAGATCGCGCGCGACGGCATCGGCAAGTCGCGCGGCCCGGCGCGCGATGCGGCCACGATCTTCGACGAGAACGCAGCGTTGCTGATCGTGTGCGAGGGGGAAGAGGGCGCGGCGCTGGTGGACGCGCTGCGCAATCATCAATGGCGCACGGCGTTCGTCGAGCTGGCCCCGATGTTCGGCACTGTCGCCGAGGTCTGGCTGTTCGGCCACGCGCTGATGGAAAAGCTGGTCGCGCCGTACAAGGCCATCACGGCACACACGCGCATCGTCACGGCACCGCCGGCGTATTTCACGCTCTCCGTAGCGGAGCGCCACGCGTGGATCGACACGCAGGTGGCACATCGGTTGCAACAGGAAGGCTTGAGCAACGCCGGCTTCACGCCCTTGCCCGTGCTGGGAATCCCCGGCTGGTGGCAGGCGCAGGACGACGCGTTTTATGACGACACCACCGTATTCCGTCCGAAACGGAATGCGTCAACCAGGGAGAAAGCATGACAGCACAAGGCACCACGCAGGTACGGACCATCCGCTGGGGCATCCTCGGCACGGGCAGGATCGCCAAGGCTTTTGCCACGGCGTTGAAGGACACGCCGGACGCCGTGCTCGCGGCTGTGGCATCGCGCAGCGTTGATAGCGCTACCGCGTTTGCGACGGAGTACGGTTCGCACGAGTTGACGAAAAGCCACGGCAGCTATCAGGCCCTGGCGGACGACCCGGACGTGGACGCCATCTACATCGCCACGCCGCACCCGATGCACCACGAGAACGCGCTGATGTGCCTGAACGCGGGCAAGGCCATCCTCGTCGAAAAGGCATTTACGGTGAACCGCCGCGAGGCCGAGGAAATCGTCGCGCTGGCGCGTGCCAAAAAACTGTTTGCGATGGAGGCGATGTGGACGCGCTTCCACCCGTCGATGCTGGAAGCGAAGCGCATCATTGCCAGCGGCGAAATCGGCACGGTCGCCACGATCCAGGCGGACCTGGGCTTCTATTCCGACGCCGGCCCCGAACACCGCCTGTTCAATCCGGCGCTGGGCGGCGGCTCGCTGCTGGACCTGGGCATCTATCCGCTGTCGATCGCGGCCTACTTCCTGGGCCCCGTGCAGTCGGTGAAAGCCAGCGGCCAGATCGGCCCGACCGGCGTGGACGTGCAGGCCTGCTTCGTACTGACGCATGAAAACGGCGGCCTGTCGTCGTGCAGCAGCAGCCTGCTGGCGCGTACGCCGGTCGAATGCACGATTTGCGGCAGCGAGGGGTTCATCCGGATGCACAACCGCTTTCACAATACCGAAGACTTGACGGTGGAACTGAACGACGGCAGCCGCCGCACGGTCAACAAGCCACGCATCGGCAACGGCTACGCGCACGAGATCATCGAGGTGAATCGCTGCCTGCGCGAGGGATTGCTGGAGAGCCCCGTGATGCCGCTGGATGAAACGCTGGCGCTGATGGGCGTGCTGGACGAGATGAGGAAGCAGATCGGCGTCGTGTATGACGCCGACCGGGCCGCGTAAATGAAAAAGGGGACAGCTGGCTGTCCCCTTTGTTTTACCGCTTGCGCTTACGCGGCGGTCTTGCGGCGGCGGGCTACACCCACGATGCCGACGCCGGCCAGCAGCATGGCCCAGGTCGAGGGTTCCGGGACGGGCAGGATTTCATAGCCCAGATAATTGGTTTCGGAAAAGTGGTGCAGGCCTTCATTGTAGAGAGGACCGGTCAAGTCGAAGGAATACGACGTGGCGTGCAGCTGGGCCGGAAGATAGAACAGGACAGCCATGTCGGCAGTGCCCCCTGCCGGCACGACTATATCCGCAAAGTTCGAAACGTCAAACGTGCCATCCGCGTTGAACCAGGTGTAGCTATAAGGCGCGGTCGTCAGGTCGGCCGCATTGTGGCTGTTGGCAACCGCAACGGTAGCGGAGGCGGGCAACAGATTCACATTGGGGAAGCGCGGATCGGTAACGCTGGAGTAAGTGCCCCCGGCGGTGGAGTACAACTTGACCGTCATCGGAACGGTCTGATCGGCGTCTGGACTGATTTCTGCACTTGCCTTGAAATAGATATAGTCCGGTGCCTGCGCGACGTCTGCCTTGTAGACTGACCAGTGGGTCGAGTCCTGGTAGCCGCCTTGCTGATCGTACGTCGAATCGGCGTAGTGATAGACGTAGCGGTAACTGCCGCTGATGTACGACTCATCGCGCAGGACGGTCTGCACATTGAGCTTCTCGCTACCGCTGAACAAGGAATTAGTATTTGAATAGGTTGGGGTAAGTGCGCCTGCGCCCGATTCCGCCGTGATGGTGAACGTGACCGGCCCTGCTGCCTGCACCTGCGCCGCCGAAAAGGCCAGCATCGCCGCCAGGCCAAGAGTAATAATTTTCATGTACACCCCTAAAGTTTTAATTTGTAAATTTTTATTATTTGTATGCGTTTTATTACCGAAATTGCCAAGAGGGCAATCAATATGTCGGCTTTTTTTCCGGTAGACTAGAACCCCCGACCGGAGCAACTTTTCCATGTTCACCAGCCAGCGCGCCCCCGACCTCAAAACCGTCCTGATCGCCACGGGCGTCATCCTGACCTTGGCGATGGGT
Organism: Pseudoduganella plicata; assembly: GCF_004421005.1. Classification (NCBI taxonomy): domain Bacteria; kingdom Pseudomonadati; phylum Pseudomonadota; class Betaproteobacteria; order Burkholderiales; family Oxalobacteraceae; genus Pseudoduganella; species Pseudoduganella plicata. The sequence continues at coordinate 3,351,536 of NZ_CP038026.1, read as the reverse complement.
GTCCGTCACGGCTTCGGCATGTGGATGCAGCCGATCTCGCAATCGAACGGCTGGAGCCGCGAAACCTATTCGCTGGCGATGGCGCTGCAGAACCTGATGTGGGGCGTATTCGGTCCCTTTGCCGGCATGGTGGCCGACCGCTACGGCACGATGCGCGTGGTGCTGGTCGGCGCGTTTGCCTACATGGCGGGCCTGATCTGGATGGCCGTCGTCGCGCAGCCGACATTGTTCGTGCTGGGTTCCGGTGTGCTGATCGGCCTGGCGCTGGCCTGCACGGCGTTCGGCGCCGTCAGCGGCATCATCGGCCGTGCGGCGCCGCCGGAGCGGCGCTCGTGGGCGTTCGGTATCTCCGGCGCGGCCAGCTCGTTCGGCCAGTTCATGCTGATGCCCGTCGAGCAGTCCCTGATCGGCTCCGTCGGCTGGCAAAACGCGCTTTATCTCCTGGCCGCGCTGGTCGTGTTCCTGATGGTGCCGATGTCGTTCCGCCTGCGCGAACCGGCGCACAAGAAGGCCGAAGGCCATCACCAGAGCATCCGCGAGGCGATGGGCGAGGCGGTCGGCAACCGCTCGTTCCTGCTGCTCGTCGCCGGCTACTTCGTCTGCGGCTTCCAGCTCGTGTTCATCGGCGTGCACCTGCCGGCCTACCTGAAGGACAAGGGCGTGCTCGATCCCCACGTGGCCGGCACGGCGCTGGCGCTGATTGGCCTGTTCAACATCTTTGGTTCATACCTGGCGGGGCAGCTGGGCGGCCGCATGCCCAAGCGCTACCTGCTGTCGGCCATCTACTTCGCCCGCTCCGCCGTGATCGCGCTGTTCCTGTTCGCGCCCCTGTCGCCATTCTCCGTCTACTGCTTTGCCGCCGCGATGGGCGTGCTGTGGTTGTCGACGGTGCCGCTGACGAACGGCATCATCGCCGGCGTGTTCGGGCTGTCGCACATGTCGATGCTGGCCGGCGTCGTATTCCTGTCGCATCAGGTGGGCAGCTTCCTGGGCGTCTGGCTGGGCGGCTACCTGTTCGATGCGAACGGCAGTTACGACATGGTGTGGGGCATATCCATCGGCCTTGGCCTGCTGGCAGCCCTCGCCAATCTGCCGGTGGACGAACGGCCGCTGGTGCGCACCGCGCTGAAGGCGGCGTGACATGGCGCCGCGGCTGAAGCGCATGGTGGCCTGGGTCGTCGGGGCGGCCGTGCTGGCGCTGTGCTTTGCCGCCTACCTGCGGCCGGCCTTCATGCTGGACTTGGCAAACCGGATTTATCTCTGTTTCTGAGCGACTGCAGCGCGCGCTGCACGCCATATGCCAGCAGCGCACTGAGTGCGATGAACAGGACAAGCAGCGGCAGCCGGGTGGCATAGCCGACATCCGGCTGATCGAACAGGTTGCGCAGCAGGGCCAGCACGATGATGTGGAAGAGGTACAGCTCGTAGCTGAGGCGTCCCATCCAGCGCAGCGGCGCCAGAGTACGACTGCCCGCCACCCCGCCGTTTACCTGCCCGTGCGCTGTCAGCAGGATGACGGCCGCGCTTAGCGCGATCCAGGTAAAGCCAAACACTTCATGACCACCGATACCACGCAGGTACACCGCCACCAGCAGCGCGCCGGCCAGCCAGCGCAGCGGACGTGCATATGGCAGCGGTGCCGCGCGCCGCTCGGCCAGCAGCGCCGTCAGGCAGCCCAGCGCGATGGCATCGAAGCAGGCCAGGTAGCCGTACATGTAAAACAGCTCGTTGTCCGCGTGGTGGGCCCGATACACCGGACCGATGACGATGGCGGCCACGCACAGCAGCACGATCGGCCACGTGCGGCGCAGCAGCAGCCCGGCCAGCGGCAGCAGCAGATAAAACATCTCCTCCACCGACAGCGACCAGTAAATGTTCAGGCAGTAGTTGAAATATCCGGCAGACTGCATCAGCACGTTGTGCCAGAAGGTCAGCACCGATCCCACTGCCGGCACGAAAAACGACGCCGGCAGCAGCCGGTCGCCGTCGGCATTGTCGAAGTACGGCACGCCGACGCTGCCCAGCACTGTGATGATTCCCAGCGCCAGCAGCAACGGCGGCAGAATGCGGCGCGCTCGCGCGAGGTAAAAGGCGCGGGCGTCGATCCGTGCCAGGCTGCCCCACCTCCGTAGCGAATTGTCCGTGATCAGGTAGCCGGAAATGACGAAAAACACCGTCACGCCGAAGTTGCCGTTCAGGGCGACTGCATTGACGAAGGCAGGCCCGAACAGGGTGCCCAGCGGACTGTCCTTCAGGCCGTAGGCCAGGGCGAAATGCAGCACCAGCACGATGGCGATGGCGGCGCCGCGCAGGACGTCGATGTGGGGATTGCGTTGTGAGCCGATCATTGATTTTCCTGGCAAGTAGTGTGGACAGTATGGTTCACTGCCGGATTTCGAGCGTGACCCGCAGGGCCCTGTGCGTGCGTGTCGTTGTCGCGCTATCGCGCCAGTCGTCGGCGCCCGCATCGTACCGCTGCGCTGCCAGGCTGTCACGATGAAGCATGTTCACGGCCTCGACGCGCAGTCGCCGCCGCGCATCCATCTGCCATGTCGCATGCGCGTCCAGCTTTCGCAGCGGTGCCGTGACCGATGTCCGCGCCGTTGACGTGCGGACGAAGGCACTGCCCTGGTAACCGAAGTTCGTGCCCAGTGTCACGGTACCGGCGCGGTAATCCACGCTCAGCGACCCGCTGACGGGCAATTGGCGCTCCAGTCGGTTGGCGGGCCCGGGTACGGCGGCCGCGCGCGACCAGTTGCGCGTCACGTTGCCGCGCATTGTCAGCGCTGGGGTGACCGCCAGTTTTGCTTCCAGGCTGATGCCCTGCATGGTGGCCCGGCCCCCGTTGAATGGCCGGGAAATCCAGCGGGGCCCATCCTGGAACAGCTGCTGCAAGATGACGTCGTCGATATGGCGGATGTAGATGCTGGCACCCAGCAGTCCACCGCCGCCCAGATAGCGGTCAACGCCCGCATCGACTCCCCACGCCGTTTCCGGGCGCAAGCCGGGATTACCCTCCGTGTCGGGGTTGGTCGCGCTGTTGTTGTTGTCGGCCGTATAGCGGCGCGGGATCAGGTCGACCATCGTTGGCGGCCGGTACGTGCGGCTTAACCCGGCGCGCAGCGAGGTGGCGGGCGTCATTTTCCACGCTCCCTGCAGCACCGGGCTCCACAGCCGGCTGCGCTGGCGCGTGGCACCGATCGTCGTCGTCAGCGTCTCATGCCGCAACCCGGCCGACAGCGACCAGGGACCGTTGCTCCAGTCATCCTGAAGATACATGGCGGTGCGATCGATGCGGGCGCGATAGCGCTGGTCCAGCGTGAAGTTGAGTGAACCGTCGGGCCCATGCTCCTGTTCGATGCGCGTTTGCGAGCGTTTGCCGCGGCTGATGTCCCAGCCCGTCACGGTCGTGTGAGAGCCGTCGACCGGGGCACCGTAGCGGCCTTTCGACAGCAGCACGTCGTCGCCGATGTCGGCTTGCACATGCCGCGACGTCGGCGTCGCATCGGCGTCGGTACGGCCCTGAAAATCGTAGTCGGTGACGCGCGGGCTGGAGCTGATGCCCGCCATCAGCTCCAGCGCAGCACCGACCGCAGTCCGGTGCAGCCAGGTAAGGTCGCTGCGCAACAGCGGTGCACGCGCGCGGAACTGGCTGTCCTGGCGCGCGAACTCGCCGGGCAGTCCTTGTGCCTGCCCGGTACCGGTGATGCGCCGATGCGTCGTGCCGGCAAAGCCTTGCCACGTGACGCTGTCCGCCTCCGTCGGCTTCCATACCAGCCGCGGTGCCAGCGTCACGCTGTCGGCGACGTTCAGGAAATCGAACGTTGTCGTGCGGGTGCCCGCGTTTGTCCGCTCGCGCTGCCGTTGCGGTTCGTGCAGCACGGTGCGCGTGGCGTTCAATCCAGCCAGCCATGCCAGGGCGCCGGCCTTGCCGGACCACTGCGCGCTGACGCGCGGTGCATCCTGGCCGGCCACCCGTTCGGTGCCGGCGGCATATTCGCCGGCGGCTTTGGCCACCGATTTGCGCAGCACGATGTTGACCGTGCCGGCGATGGACTGCGTTCCCAGCTCGGCCGACGCCGTGCGCACGATCTCGACCCGTTCCACCAGTTCCGGCGCCAGCGTGTCGATGGAAAAGCCCGCCGGGGCAGCCACCCCGTCTAGCAGAATCTGCGTGTAGCCGTTGCCCAGACCGCGCATGCGCACCTCGGCGCCTTTACCCGTCACGTCGACAGTGATGCCGGGAAGTCGCTGCAGCGCTTCGGCCAGCGTACGGTCGCCATCCGATGCCAGCTGGGTGCGGCCCAGCACGACGGTGCTGGCCGTGTCGTCGCGGCGCTGGTCATAACGGGCGCCCTTGATTTCGACCGTTGCCGGTGCGGCGAGGGCCGTCGTGCATGCGGCGACCAGTACGAGGCAACATTTGCCCTGAGCCATTAAGCGCATCATGTCCTTTTCGATGGGTGAGTCAGGCCGCACCGCCCGGAAGCGGTGGACAGACAGAACAGGGGGAATGCCGCCTTGGGCGGCGCGGAATCAGTGTGGCGCGACGGGTGCGCGAAGCAGGGCAGTGCCCAGCATGTCCGCCGGATCGATCTGGGCGCCGCCGCGCTGCACCTCGAAATGCAGGTGCGGGCCCGTCACCTTGCCGCTGGCGCCGGACAGCGCGATTTCCTGGCCCGCGCGGACGCTGTCACCCACGCCGACATTGCGGCTGTCGAGGTGGGCGTATAACGTGCGCAGGCCGTTACCGTGCTCGATGACGATCACCTTGCCATAGCGCCAGCCGGCTTCGTAGTTGTCGGTGGAGACGACCACGCGGCCGTCGGCAGGCGCCATGACGACAGTGCCGCGCCTGGCTCCCAGGTCGATGCCGGCGTGCGGCTTGCCGCTGGGGCGGTTGGTGGAACCGAAGGCACTCGTGACGCGTACCTGCGCCAGCGGGGCCTGCCAGTGGCCGCGGGGCGTCTTGGCAGCGACGCTGGCGGAGGGCGCGGCCGGCACCGCGGCGTCATCGCGCCATGCCGGGCGCGGTTGCAGCAGCACGCTGGCACCGCACAATGCCGGCAGCAGGAGGATGGCGACGGCGCCGGCCCACGGTGCGGGCGCCGCGGGTACGGCATCGCGGATCAGATGAATGCGGTCGGCCATCGCCGTCTTGTGCCGGCCACGGGCGCCGAACTGCAGCGCCGTCAGCGGCGCTGCCAGGTTCCGTGCGTTCAGCTGGGCCAGCAGGGCCTGCGCATAGCTGCGCCGTACGCTGGCCGGCTGATCGGACAGCACGGCGCGATCGCAGCCCAGTTCCTGGGCCCATTGAAGCCGCTCGCGCAATGCGTGCGCGGCCGGAATGAACCACAACAGTGTCTGCAGCAGCACGCCGGCATGCTGCGACAGGTGGTCGCCTCGCTGCAGGTGTGCCAGTTCATGGGCGACGATAAGGCGCTGCTGCTCCACTGCGAACTCGCGCAGCTGACGAGGCAACAGCAGCGCGGGGCGGCGCAGACCTGTCAGCATCGGTGCGATCGGCGCATCGACCTCCAGCACGGGCGGCAGGAAAGCCTGTCCGGCCAGCGCGGCGTGTGTGGACAATGCGCCATCGTCCAGCCGTTCCGCCGCGTGCAGCAGGCGATGCACGGCGCGGTGCGCCCGCAGCCAACGGACCCCGTTCCAGGTGGCGCCTGCCAGATAGCACGTCAGCCAGAGCCAGCCAAACAGCGGCAGGATGGTGCCGTCTTCCAGGTCGTCGCTGCCGTTGCCGACATCGGCCGGCTGCGACGCTGCCGCGGGCGCAGCCGCGCCGGCCGCCGTCATGGCCGCTGGCAGGACGCTGTAGCGTGGCGTGACGGGCAGCATGACCAGCACCAGCGTGATCGCACCGGCCAGCAGTGCCAGCAGCCATGGTGTACGTCGTGCAGCCAGCGACGGCCAGCGCCGCTGTGCGAGGCGCAGTGCGGCCCACGCAACGGTGGAGGTGACCAGCGCACTGACGCTCGCCTGCAGAAACACGAGAGGAATGCTGTTCACGGTCACTCCTTGTCGGCAGGCCAGTCGTGCAGCAGCTGCTCCAGCTCTGCCAGTTCGGAGTCATTGACGAGCTTCGAACCCGTGAACATATTGACAGGCAGCGGCGCGTCCATCTCCATGACACGGCGGCCGAAGTCGTGCGCGAACGCAGCCAGTGTCTCGACCTTGTCCAGCGTGGCGCTGTAGACGTTCACGCCATGCACGACCTGCACTGCAACCATGCCCTTCTCGAGCATGCGGTCAAGTGTCTTGCGCGTGGAGGAGTAGGACCAGCGCAACTCGGGCTCCACCAGGTCGTGCAGTTCGCGGGCGGCCAGCGGCTGCTGCTTCCACAGGCTTTTCAGCAGCGTGAGTTCGGTGACGGACGGAATGGACATGCGGCCTCCTTGTGACGGTTGCCGTAATCGTACGACACTTGTCGCATGATCGCAATACCTGCATGCGACATTTGTCGCATCAAGCTTCACACCTTCAGGAATTCCTCGCGCCCGCCCAGCCAGCGCTCCAGATGCGCCGCCACGATGGCGGCGCTGCCGGGCAGTTCGTCATGCAGCAGTGCGTGGGCGACATCCCTTGCCTTGTCGACCAGCCAGGCATCCGTTTCCAGGTCGGCAAAGCGCAGCATCGCCTGGCCGGACTGGCGCGCGCCGAGGAACTCGCCGGGGCCGCGGATCTCCAGGTCGCGGCGGGCGATCTCGAAGCCGTCCGTTGTTTCGCGCATCGTCATCAGGCGCTGCTTGGCGATTGGCCCCAGCGGGCTTTGGTACAGCAGCAGGCAGACGCTGGCCGCAGAACCCCGGCCCACGCGCCCGCGCAACTGGTGCAATTGCGACAAACCGAAGCGCTCCGCATGCTCGATCACCATCAGCGACGCATTGGGCACGTCCACGCCCACTTCGATGACAGTGGTGGCCACCAGCACGTGCACCTCGGCGGCCGTGAACGCGTCCATGATGGCCTGCTTCTCCGCCGGCTTCAGGCGTCCGTGCACGAGGCCCACCCGCAAATCGGGCAGCGCGGCGGCCAGCGTTTCGTACGTCTCCGTTGCCGTCTGCAGTTGCAGCGCTTCCGACTCCTCGATCAGTGGACACACCCAATAGGCCTGGCGGCCTTCGAGTGCCGCCGCGTGGACACGCTCGATGACCTCGTCGCGCCGGTTCTGGTCGATGACGCGCGTGACGATCGGCGTGCGGCCTGGCGGCAGCTCGTCGATGACGGAGACTTCCAGGTCGGCGTAGTACGTCATCGCCAGCGTGCGCGGAATCGGCGTGGCCGACATCATCAGCTGGTGCGGCACCAAGCCTTCGGCACCCTTGTTGCGCAGGGTGAGGCGCTGGCCGACGCCGAAGCGGTGCTGCTCGTCGACGATGACGAGGCCCAGGCGGTCGAACTGCACCGTGTCCTGGATCAGCGCATGCGTGCCGATGACGAGGCGCGCCGCGCCCGACTCGACCCGTTCCACGGCCGCCTGCTTGTCCTTCTTTTTCAGGCTGCCCGTCAGCCACGCCACTTCCACACCGAGCGGCTCCATCCACGCGGCGATCTTGCGGAAGTGCTGTTCCGCCAGGATTTCCGTGGGCGCCATCAGCGCGGCCTGGAAGCCGCTGTCGATGGCCTGCGCCGCGGCCAGTGCCGCCACGACCGTCTTGCCGCTGCCGACGTCGCCCTGCAGCAGCCGCTGCATCGGATACGGCTGGCGCAGGTCAACGCGGATTTCCGTCAGCACCCGCGCTTGCGCGGCTGTCAGCTGGAACGGCAATTGCGCCTGGAACGCCGTGGACAGCGAACCGATGGCCGTCAGCGGCGCCGCGCCTTTCAGGCGGCGTGACTGCTGCGCGCGTTTCAGCGACAGTTGCTGGGCCAGCAGCTCGTCGAACTTCATGCGCGTCCAGGCGGGATGGCTGCGGTCTTCCAGCGCGTGTTCGTCGATCTGCTGGGGCGGATAGTGCAGCAGCCGGATCGACGCCTCGAACGGCTGCAGGTGCAGGCGCTCGCGCAGCTCGGCCGGCAGGGTATCGGTCCAGTCGACCCGCTTCATCGCCTCGGCGATGGCGCGCCGCAGAATCGTCTGCGACAGCCCTTCGCCGGAGTGGTAGACGGGCGTGAGCGACGTCGGCAGCGGCGCGCCTTCGTTGATCACCTTGTACGTGGGGTGGACCATCTCGGCGCCGAAGAAACCGTGTTTCAGTTCGCCGCGCGCCCGCACGCGCGTGCCCTCGGCCAGCTGTTTTACCTGGCTGCCGTAGAAATTCATGAAGCGCAGCTGCAGGTTGCCCGTCTCGTCGGCGATATAAACGATCAGCTGGCGCCGCGGTTTATAGGTGATCTCGTTGGACGTGACGATGCCTTCGACCTGCGACGTGTAGCCGCCGCGCAGGCTGGCTTCGCGGATCGCGATCACTTCCGTTTCGTCTTCGTAGCGCATCGGCAGGTGCAGCACCAGGTCCATGTCGGACCGCAGGCCGAGCCGTGCCAGTTTGCTTTCGGCCGTTGCCGCGGGTTTCTTCACTGCGGGCTTGCTTTGCTTCGTTTCAGCCATTTTTGCGCGATTTTTGGGCAGTAGCGTAAAATAGAGGGTTGCCCTTTGGTTTTCAGATGCCCCGCCTGCTATCACGACATGTATTCGTTATCCGACTTCGATTTTAACTTGCCGCCCGAGCGAATTGCTCAATTTCCTCTGCCGGACCGCAGTGCCTCGCGCCTGCTGCACGTGGACGGCGCGCGCCTGGTCGACCGCCAGTTCACCGATATCCTGGAACTGCTGCAGCCGGGCGACCTGCTCGTCATGAACGACACCCGTGTTTTGAAGGCGCGCTTCTTCGGCGTCAAGGACAGCGGCGGCAAGGTCGAGGTGCTGGTCGAGCGTGTGCTGGACACCCGCACGGTGCTGGCGCAGGTGCGCGCATCGAAGTCGCCTGGCCCCGGCGTCAAGATCCGACTGGCCGAAGCGTTCGACGTCACCGTCGGCGAGCGCGCCGGCGAGTTCTTCACATTGAAGTTCGAGGCCGACGTGTTCGACCTGATCGAGCAATACGGCCGCCTGCCGCTGCCGCCGTATATCGAACACGCGCCCGGCGAATTCGACGAGACGCGCTACCAGACCGTCTTCAACAAGGTGCCCGGCGCAGTGGCCGCGCCCACGGCCGGCCTGCACTTCGACGAAGCGCTGCTGCAAAAGCTCAAGGACAAGGGCGTCAACTTCGCCTACGTCACCCTGCACGTGGGCGCCGGCACGTTCCAGCCCGTGCGCACGGAGAACCTGGCCGAACACAAGATGCACACGGAGTGGTACACGATGCCCCAGGAGACCGTCGATGCGGCCAGGGCTGCGCGTGCGGCCGGGCGCGACGTCATTGCCGTCGGCACGACGAGCCTGCGCGCGCTGGAATCGGCGTCGCAGTCGGGCGAGCTGGTGGCCGGCAGTGCCGACACGGCGCTGTTCATCACGCCGGGCTACCTGTTCAAGACCGTCACGCGCCTGATCACCAACTTCCACCTGCCCAAGTCGACGCTCCTGATGCTGGTGTCGGCCTTTGCCGGCTACGACGAAATCCGTGCCGCCTATGCGCACGCCATCGCCAACGAATACCGCTTCTTCAGCTATGGCGATGCCATGCTGCTGACGACACCCAACAAAGCTTGACCCATCAGGAACATTCAATACACCCATGCTGGAATTTACACTGCACAAGACCGACACCACCGGTCTGACCAAGGCCCGCCGCGGCACGTTGAAACTGAACCACGGCACGGTGGAGACGCCGATTTTCATGCCGGTTGGGACCTATGGTTCCGTCAAGGCGATGTCGCCGCTGGAGCTGAAGGAAATCGGCGCCCAGATCATCCTGGGCAATACGTTTCACCTGTGGCTGCGCCCGGGGAACGACGTCATGTCGAAATTCGGCGGCCTGCACGGCTTCATGGGCTGGGATAAACCCATCCTGACCGATTCCGGCGGCTTCCAGGTGTTTTCCCTGGGCGAGATGCGCAAGATCACGGAAGAGGGCGTGCACTTCAATTCGCCGATCAATGGCGACAAGCTGTTCCTGTCGCCCGAGATCTCGATGCAGATCCAGCGCGTGCTGAACTCGGACATCGTCATGCAGTTCGACGAGTGCACGCCGTACGAAATCAACGGCCGCCCCGCCACCGTGGACGAAGCGGCCAAGTCGATGCGCATGTCGCTGCGCTGGGCCCAGCGCTCGATGGACGAATTCAAGGCGGGCGAGAATCCGAACGCGCTGTTCGGCATCGTCCAGGGCGGCATGTTCGAGTCGCTGCGCGACGAGTCGCTGGAAGGACTGGAGAAGATCGACTTCCCGGGCCTGGCCATCGGCGGCCTGTCGGTGGGCGAGCCGAAGGAGGACATGATGCGCATGCTGGAGCACGTGGGTCCGCGCCTGCCGCCCAACAAGCCGCACTACCTGATGGGCGTGGGTACGCCGGAAGACCTGGTGGCCGGCGTCTCGAACGGCGTGGACATGTTCGACTGCGTCATGCCGACCCGGAACGCCCGCAACGGCTGGATCTTCACGCGCTTCGGCGACATCAAGATCAAGAACGCGCGCTACAAGGACGACAAGGAACCGCTCGACGCCACGTGCTCGTGCTACGCCTGCCGCAACTTCAGCCGCGCCTACCTGCACCACCTGCACCGCGCACAGGAGATCCTCGGCGCGCGCCTGAACACGATCCACAACCTGCACTACTACCTCGATATCATGCGCCAGATGCGCGAGGCGCTGGACGAAGACCGCTTCCCTGACTGGGTGAAGCAATTCCACGCCGACCGCGCCCGCGGCGTCTGAAAACGTAAAACCCGGGACAGACCCGGGTTTTACGGAAACTTTCTTCAAAACAGGGGTCTGTCCCGGGTTTCGGGCGTTGTGTCGTCCTTGCAATTTCTGCCATCTACCCAATCTGATGGCCTTTGGCCGGTGCTAGAATACAGCGCTGCATTTTTTAACTATATTGGAGTCACCCGTGTTCATTTCCAACGCTTATGCTCAAACTGCCGGCGCCGCCGACGCCTCGCTGATGGGCAACCTGACGACCTTCGTCCCGCTGATCCTGATGTTCGTGGTCATGTACTTCCTGATGATCCGTCCCCAGCAGAAGCGCGCCAAGGAACAGAAGGCCATGATGGACGCACTGGCACGGGGCGACGAAGTCGTCACAGCCGGCGGCATCCTCGGCAAGGTCTCGAAGGTCACCGATATCTATGTCACCGTCGAAGTCTCGACGGGCACGGAAATCGTCGTGCAGAAGTCCGCGATCACGACGCTGCTGCCGAAGGGCACGCTGAAGGGTCTGTAAGAGACGTGCGGGCGGCCTGGCCGCCCGTTTGCGTACCGCCTGCGCGCTGTTGCGCAGCGACGCCAGTTCACTAGAACGCTGAAGAATATGAACCGTTATCCTGTCTGGAAATACATCGTCATTGCCGTGGTCGTGCTGCTGGGTGCACTGTACACGGCGCCGAACTACTTCGGCGAATCGCCGGCCCTGCAGATCACCAGCGGCAAATCCACCGTCAAGGTGACCGGTGCCGTGGCCAACCAGGTGACCGAACTGCTCAAGGCGCAGAACCTGCCCGCCATGGACGTCACGCTCGATGAAGGCAGCAGCCACTCCGTGCGCGCCCGCTTCGGCGATACCGACACGCAGTTCAAGGCGAAGCTGGCGCTCGAGCGCGGCCTGAACACGGACCCGAACGACCCGACGTATATCGTCACGAACAACCTGCTGGCCAACACGCCGGCATGGATGCAGAAGATCCGCGCGCTGCCGATGTACCTGGGCCTGGACCTGCGCGGCGGCGTGCACTTCCTGATGCAGGTCGATACCAAGGCCGCGCTGAACAAGCGCATCCAGGGCTTCCAGGCAGCGATCCGCAGCCAGCTGCGCGACAAGAACGTGCGCCACGCCGGCATCGAGCGCGAAGGCGACGCCATCGTCGTCAAATTCCGCGACGATGCCACCCGCCAGGCTGCCCGCAAGGTGCTGGCCGAGATGACGGAACTGGCGCTGGTCGATGGCGGCAGCGCCTCCGACCTGACGCTGACGGCGTCGATGAAGCCGGCAGCACTGAAAGAGACGCTGGACAATGGCGTCAAGCAGAACATCGCCACGCTGGGCAAGCGCGTCAACGAACTGGGCGTGACTGAACCGATCATCCAGCAGCAGGGCGCCGACCGTATCGTCGTGCAGCTGCCGGGCGTGCAGGACGTCGCCCGCGCCAAGTCCATCATCGGCCGCACCGCCACGCTGGAAGTGCGCATGGTGGACGAAACGGTTACGCCGGGTACCGAGATGTCGGCCGCGATTCCGTTCAACTCCGAGCTGTTCACCGTCGGCAAAGGCGTGCCGGTCGTGCTGTCGAAGGACGTGATCCTGTCGGGCGACTACATTTCGTCCGCCACCGCCAGTTTTGACGAGAACCAGCAGCCGGCCGTATCGATCGACCTGAATGGCGACGGCGGCCGCAAGATGCGCGAAGCCACCCGCGAAAACGTGGGCAAGCGCATGGCCATCGTGCTGTTCGAGAAGGGCAAGCCGGAAGTGCTGTCGGTTGCGACGATCCAGAGTGAACTGGGCAGCCGCTTCCGGATCACCGGCATGGGCAATATCGAGAACTCGACCGAGCTGGCACTGCTGCTGCGCTCGGGCGCGTTGTATGCGCCGATGACCGTGATCGAGGAACGCCTGGTCGGCCCGCAGCTGGGCGCAGAGAATATCGCGAAGGGGTTCAATGCGACACTGTATGGTTTCGCTGCGATCGCCGTCTTCATGATCGTCTACTACATGTTGTTCGGTGTCTTTTCCGTCGTCGCGTTAGCGGTCAACGTGCTGCTGCTCGTGGCCATCCTGTCGGTAATGCAAGCAACGCTGACCATGCCGGGTATCGCTGCAATTGCGCTGGCACTTGGCATGGCCATTGATGCCAACGTGCTGATCAACGAACGTGTGCGGGAAGAGCTGCGCGCAGGCGCGTCCCCGCAGGCAGCCATTGCCGCCGGCTTCGAGCGTGCATGGGCCACGATTCTCGACTCGAACGTGACGACGCTCATTGTCGGTCTCGCCCTGTTGATCTTCGGTTCGGGCCCTATCCGCGGCTTTGCCGTTGTTCACTGCCTTGGCATCCTGACGTCGATGTTCTCCGCCGTCTTCGTTTCGCGCGGCGTGGTCAACCTGTGGTACGGCCGCAAGAAGAAACTGCAATCGCTGTCGATCGGTACCGTCTGGGTACCTGGTCAGGCCAAGTAACGCATCACAGCCAGAGGATTTCATGGAATTTTTCCGCATTCATAAAGACATCCCGTTCATGCGCCACGCGTTGATCTTCAACGTGGTGTCTGTGTTGACGTTCGTCGCCGCCGTGTTCTTCCTGTTCGACCGCGGGCTGCACCTGTCGATCGAGTTCAAGGGTGGCACCGTGCTGGAAGTGAAGTACCCGCAGGCGGCAGAGCTGGAACGGATGAGACAGTCGCTGTCGGCTGCCGGTTTCGAGCACCCTGAGGTATCGAGCTTCGGCACCGCCAGCGATGTGATGATTCGCCTGCCCATCATGCCGGGCTCCAATTCCGATACGACGTCGTCCCGGGCTTTCGACGCACTGTGCCGGTCGGACCAAGGCACGCCACGTCACTTCGAGGAGGTCACCGCGCAAGGCGAGCGTATCGCGCGCACCGCGTGCGTCAACGCAGCCGGCAAGGAATTGGTCTCGCTGCAGCGGGTCGAGTTTGTCGGCCCGCAGGTCGGCGAAGAGCTGACGCAAAACGGCCTGAACGCGCTGGTCATGGTGATCATCGGCGTCATGATCTACCTGGCGGTGCGCTTCGAGTGGAAGTTTGCCGTCGCGGCGATCATTGCGAACCTGCATGACGTGGTCATTATCATGGGCTTCTTTGCATACTTCCAGTGGGAGTTTTCGCTGACGGTTCTTGCCGCGATCCTTGCGGTACTCGGTTACTCGGTCAACGAGTCGGTCGTGATCTTCGACCGGATCCGCGAGAACTTCCGCAAGCAGCGCAAGATGAGCGTGCACGAAGTGATCGACAACGCCATCACCAGCACGATTTCGCGCACCATCATCACCCATGCCTCGACTGAAATGTCGGTACTGGCGATGCTGTTCCTGGGTGGCCCGGCACTGCATTATTTCGCGCTGGCGCTGGTGATCGGCATCCTGTTCAGTATCTACTCGTCCGTGTTTGTGGCCGCCGCGATCGCCATGTGGCTGGGCGTAAAGCGTGAAGACCTGATCAAGCCGGTCAAGGAAAAAGACGAAACGGATGGCGCGGTGGTCTGACCTCCTGCCGCTTCACCGATGCCGCCTTTGGGCGGCATTTTTTTTGTACGTCGCCTGCCCCCGATATCTCCCTTACGAACTGGTTGACTTCCCGGCAAGCTGTTATTACACTTGATAGCGCTAACATCCCTCGCGAAGACGAGCTGGCGCCCACCGAACATCATGGAGGAGACAACCACCATACCCGCCCCGTCCCCGCAGTCGGCAAACGTGCCGTCGCGTGCGACGCGAACTGCCGCGCGGGTGCGCACTCATAAAGCATATTGACGACGCGCCCGCGCACGAGCACGCGGCGCGGCCGTCCGACTGGTCCGATGGGCGGGTTGGCTACACTTGGCCAATTCGTTTTTACTGCGCGGATGGGTTCTGACGCCCGTCCGTGCAGGTTTTTTTTCAGCTTCGGTTGGTAAAGGTTCCGATGGCAGATCCGCACGCATTGTCCTGGCGCGAGAGAATCAGTTACGGCGTGGCCGATATGGGGTTCAATTTTTACTGGACCAATATCGCCACGTTCCTGCTGTTCTTCTACACCGACATCTTTGGCATCTCCGCCGCCGCCGCCGCGTCGATGATGTTCGCCATCAAGCTCATCAACGCCTTTACCGACCCGATGATCGGCGCGCTGGCCGACCGCACCACCACGCGCTTCGGCAAGTTCCGGCCCTACCTGGTCTGGGGCGCGCTGCCGCTGGGCGCCGCCGCCGTGCTGACTTATACGACGCCGGACCTGGACCACGACGGCAAGCTGGCCTGGGCCTACGGCTCGTATCTCCTGATGATGGTGTGCTACACCGCGATCAATATCCCGTACAACGCGCTGTCCGGCGTCATGTCGGCGGACCCGCAGGAGCGGTCGACGATCAACGGCCTGCGCTTCATCTGCGCCTTTGCCGGCAGCACGCTGGTGACGGCGGCCACGCCCGCGCTGGTGAAGTGGCTGGGCGGCGATGACGAAAAGCTGGGCTGGCAGCTGACGATGCTGGTGTGGGCGATTGCCGCGTCGCTGATGTTCGCCATCGCGTTTGCCAACACGCGTGAGCGCATCCTGCCGCCGCCCGGGCAGAAGTCAAACGTGATGCAGGACATACGCGACCTGACCCGCAACGGCCCGTGGCTGGTGCTGTTCTTCCTGGCGCTGATCATCATGGTGACGATCACCTTGCGCACGACGACGGCCGCGTACTACTTCAAATACTACGTGGGCCGCCCGGAGCTGATGGCCAGCTTCGTTCCGACCTACATGATGGCCGCTGCTGCGGGCGCCGCAGCCACGCCGCTGATGACGCGCTTCATCGACAAGAAGAAGCTGATGATCGTGCTGATGTCGCTGACGGCGCTGCTGTCCGCCGCCTTCTTTGCCATCCCGCCCGACCAGGTCGGCCTGATGTTCGTCCTTCAGGCGGCGCTGGGCCTGGTGCTGGGACCGAAGTCGCCGCTGGCGTTCTCGATGTATGCCGACACGGCCGACTACACGGAATGGCGCACGGGACGGCGCGCCACGGCGATGACGTTCGCGGCGGCCACGTTCTCGCAAAAGCTTGGCACCGCCGTTGCCGTCGCCGTCATCGGCGCGCTGTTCACGGCGCTGGGCTATGTGCCGAACGCCGCCCAGAACACGGGGTCGCAGGCCGGCATCGTCTGGCTGATGTCGCTGATCCCGGCCGCCTTCGCGCTGCTGGCCGTTGGCGTAATGTGCTGCTACAAGCTGGACGGCCCGCGCCTGCAGGCGATCCAGGCCGATCTGGTCGCGCGCAAGGCCTCGCTTTCACCCCAAGTCTGACCCGGAGAATTCATGTCGTCGCAAGCGTTTCGAGTGTCACAACTATTACGCCCCGCCGAAGGAGGCAACCGTTATGAACTGCTGTCGCCCACGGCGATGCCGCGCGCGGCGGGCTTCCTGTGGAACCGCCGCATGATGATCCAGGTGACGTGCCGCGGCTATGCCGTCGCCCAGTTCATGCAGCCCGAACCGGCCAAGTATGCGCATGCGCCAAACCTGGAAGCGAAGACGTTCATGCAGCCGGAGCAGGGCTACTATGCGCACCATCCGGGCCGCTTCGTCTACGTGAAGGACGAGGACACGGGCGACGTGTTTTCCGCGCCGTACGAACCCGTGCGGGCCTGCGCGGACCGCTTTGTCTTCTCGGCCGGGAAGAGCGACCTGGCGTGGACCGTGGAACACCAGGGCATCCGCGTCGAGCTGGTCATGAGCCTGTCGGTGGACGACGTCGTCGAACTGTGGTCGCTGCGCGTGACGAACGTGTCGGGCCGGGCGCGGCGGCTCAGCGTCTATCCGTACTTCCCGATCGGCTACATGTCGTGGATGAACCAGTCCGCCGAATTCCGCGCGGACCTGGGCGGCATCGTCGCCAGCAGCGTGGCGCCGTACCAGAAGGTGGCCGACTACTTCAAGCAGAAGGACTTCAAGGACAAGACCTACTTCCTGTGCGAGCGCGCGCCCGACGCATGGGAAGCGGCGCAGGAGGCATTCGAGGGAGAGGGCGGCCTGCACGCGCCATCGGCCCTGCAGGCCGAAACGCTGGCCGGCGGCGACGCCCGCTACGAGACGCCGGCCGCCACCGTGCAGTACCGCGTCGCGCTGGCCGACGGCGCCAGCGAGGACTACCGCTTCCTGTTCGGCCCCGCGCTGGACGACGGCGAAATCGCGGCGATGCGTGCGAAGTACCTGAGCGAGGAAGCGTTTGCGCGCACCCGCGCCGACTATGCGGACTACGTGGCACAGGGCGCCGGCTGCGTCACCATCGACACGCCCGATGAAGCGCTGAACAATTTCGTCAACCACTGGCTGCCGCGCCAGGTCTACTATCACGGCGACGTCAACCGGCTGACGACAGACCCGCAGACGCGCAACTACCTGCAGGACAATATGGGCATGACGTTCGTGCGCCCTGCCACGGCGCGCGCCGCGTTCCTGCACGCGCTGTCGCAGCAGGAGGAGACGGGTGCGATGCCGGACGGGATCCTGCTGGCCGAGGGCGCGGAACTGAAGTACATCAACCAGGTGCCGCACACGGACCATTGCGTCTGGCTGCCCGTCTGCCTGAAGGCGTATCTGGACGAAACGGCCGACTGGGCGCTGCTGCGCGAAAGCGTCACGGCAGGCGATGGGTCCAGCCTGACCGTAGCGCAGCGCATCGGCCGCGCGATGGACTGGCTGCTCAAGGAACGGGATCTGCGCGGCCTGTCGTTCATCGCCCAGGGCGACTGGTGCGACCCGATGAACATGGTGGGCTACAAGGGCAAGGGCGTGTCGGGCTGGCTGACGGTGGCCGCGGCCTATGCGCTCAATCTGTGGGCCGACATGTGCGCGCAGCTTGGCGATACGGAGGACGAGACGCGCTATCGCGGCGGCGCGCGCGAACTGAACGACGCAGCGAATCACTACCTGTGGGATGGCCGCTGGTTCGCCCGCGGCATCACGGACGACGGCGTCGTCTTCGGTGTCAAGGAAGACCGGGAGGGACGCCTCTGGCTCAATCCGCAGGCGTGGTCGATCCTGTCCGGCGCGGCCAGCGACGTGCAGCGGATCTCAATGCTGGCGGAGATCGAACAGCAGCTGCATACGCCGTTCGGCGTGCAGATGTTCGCGCCGCCGTATTCGAAAATGCGCGACGACGTGGGCCGCGTCACGCAGAAGCATCCCGGCGCCGCTGAAAACGGCGCCGTCTACAACCACGCCGCCGCGTTCTACATCTACAGCCTGTATACGGTCGCGGAAAGCGAGCGCGCGTGGCACCTGCTGCGGCAGATGATTCCCGGACCGGACGAGGATGACTACCTGCAGCGCGGCCAGCTGCCCATCTTTATCCCGAATTACTACCGCGGCGCATGGCGCGAGTACCCGCGCACGGCAGGGCGGTCCAGCCAGTTGTTCAATACGGGCACGGTGTCGTGGGTCTACCGCTGCGTCGTGGAAGGCCTTTGCGGCCTGGCCGGCGACGAAGCGGGGCTGCGCATCGCGCCGCAACTGCCGCGCGACTGGCCCGGCATGCGCGTGGTGCGCCAGTTCCGCGGCGCCACGTTCGACGTGACGATCCGCCGGACGGGTGGGCAAAGTGTGGAAGTGCACTGCGATGGCGCGCTGCTGGCCGAGCCGCGCGTCACGGCGATCGAGGCAGGACGAAGCTATCGGCTGGAGGTCAGCGTCCCGTAGATGTCGCTGGAGACAGGGCCTTTCGAGCGGTGCCCGAAGTGCCTGTCCCCGACGTTTAACCAGAGGCAGCCGTTCCCCGTCAATAAACCGGAGCCTGTCACCGGTTTTGGTAAAAACCGGTGACAGGCTCCGGTTTATTGATTCGGCTAGTTACCGCCCAGTATCTGCTCCACCAGCGCCGGCACCGCCTCGCGGATATCGAGCCGCACTCCCGCCTCGTCGTCCGCCAGCGGCTCCAGCGCTGCCAGCTGGCTGTCCAGCAGCGACAGCGGCATGTAGTGCCCCGTGCGCGTTGCCATGCGCGCGGCGATCAAATCCTTGCTGCCGACCAGATGAGCAAAGCGCAGGTTCGGCGCGCCGGCGCGCAGCAGGTCGCGGTAGCGCCGCTTCAACGCCGAACACGACACGACGACACCGACGCCGCCGTCGACGGACGCGCGGATCTCGGCCTGCAGGCTGGCCAGCCACTGCACGCGGTCGCCATCCGTCAGTGGCGTGCCGGCGGCCATCTTGGCGACGTTTTCCGGCGAGTGGTACTGGTCGCCTTCGACAAACCGCACGCCCAGCGCCTCGGCCAGGGTAATGCCGACGGAGCTCTTGCCGCATCCGCTGACGCCCATGACCACCCAGCGCGGCTGCGCATCGTCTCCCTTCGTTGCTTCGTTCATCCCCACCTCTGATAGCGCTAACATTGTGGCCCAGTCTAATGGAAGCTGCGGTAATGTTCAAGTTGTTTGGTGGGTGTTGCGTCGTGCTTCGGGTGCGTCCAGGCATCGACTAGCCACGTCGGCGACGGACGTCCGCCGCCAGCGAGCCAGTCCCCAAACTCAAGCGCTCTCGCGCGCCATCAGCGTGAAACCCAGGTCCACATGCGCCTGTGCAGGCGCCTCGCCGCGGATGGCGGCGCGCAGCATCGTGGCTGCCTCGTAGCCGATGCGGTAGCGCGGCGTGCCGACGGTGGTCAGCGAAGGCTTCATCCACGCCGACGCGGGCAGGTCGTTGAAGCCGCAGATCGCCAGCCGTTCCGGCACGGCGATGCCGCGGCGCTGGCACTGGTAGATGGCGCCGTGCGCGAGGTCGTCGTTGCAGCAGAAGATGGCATCGCAATCGGGCACCTTGGCCAGCATGCGTCCCAGCAGCTCCGCGCCCAGCGCGATGGTCGACGGGTCGGGCACCATGAGCTCCAGGCGCGGATCGGCCAGGCCCGCGTCCAGCATCGCCTTGCGGTAGCCTTCGCAGCGTTTCAATGTACGTTCGTCCAGCTGGGCGCCGATGAAGCCGATGCGGCGCTTGCCCTTGTCGATCAGGTAGCGCGTCATCGTCTGGCCGGCGTCGAACTGCGAGAAGCCCACGCACAACTGGGCGGGATCGTCCGACAGGTCCATCATCGACACGACGGGCACCTTCGACGTCGCCAGCATCTGCTGCACGCGCGCGCTATGCGACAGGCCGGAAAGCAGGATGCCGTCCGGGTTCGATTGCATGTAGATATTCAGGAGCTTCTCTTCTTCCGCGTCCGAGTAGCGCGTATTGCCGATCAGGACCTGATAGTTGTCGGCATCGAGTACGTCCTGAATCCCCTGCAGCACCGCCGTGAACACGGTGTTCGACAGCGACGGCACCAGCACGACGATCACGTTCGATTGCGCCGACGCCAGTGCCCGCGCGGCGCGGTTGGGGACATATCCCAATTCCTGCACGGCCTGTTCGACCCGTTGGCGCAGGATGGCCGACACGAGCTCCGGCTGGTTGATGGCGCGCGACGCCGTCATGGGCGCGACGCCGGCAAGCCGCGCCACGTCGCTCAGGGTGACACGGCCGCTGGCGCGGCTTTTGGTGGAAGTGCTTCGGCTCATCGTGTTTATCGTTGTCGTTATTGTTATCAGGGCTGGATTTCGCCATGAATCGCCGGGACTGTCAATCGCTCGGGTACGGCCTGGCCGTGAATGATGTTCATTTGACGCCTTGCGCAACGCTGTGGGAGCATATTTATCTGTTCGCAAAGCGGAGTCGCCATGGAGATCGTGCATATCAACAGCTGGGATGAATTCGTCACGCTGACGTCGGCTTGCGACGGCTGGGCCTTTCGCGGCCTGCCCGATGCCGACTGGCAGCTGATGAGTTCATTGTCGCGCTACCTGCAGCACTTCGTGCCGGACCGGCAGTCGTGGCGCCAGCGCGAGGAGCGGGCGCTGCGCATTTTCCGCCGCAAGGCCCACATCTACCTGCCCGATGCCAGCGTACTGGCTGACGACCTGCGCTGCCTGGCGCTGATGCAGCACCACGGCGCGCCCACGCGCATGCTCGACTTTACCAAGTCGCCGTTCGTGGCCGCGTTCTTTGCGCTGTACCGCACCAGTCGCAGCGCCGCCGTGTTCGCGCTGGACACGCCCACGTTGTGGCGCGCGGCGCCACGCAACGACCCGGCGCTGCGCCGCGAGGCGATCGATCCGCGCATCTCCGGCAATTTCGAGCGCCACTTCGCGCCCAATACCAAGGAGATCATCTGGGTCGGCGAGCCGGAAGCCATGGACCGGCGCCTCGTCGCGCAGTCCGGCACGTTTGTCGTGCCGGGCGTGCTGGACAAGCCGCTCGACGAGATCATCGGCCAGTATGCGTCCGGTCCCGCGCTGATGCGCAAGTTCGTGCTGCCGCCGACCATCCGCGCCGAGGCCATGCTGTCGCTGTACCGCATGAACATCACGCATGCAACCCTGTTCCCCGATCTGGACGGCCTGGCCCGTTCGATCGGCTACGAACTGGAAATCACATGGCCCGGCTATCAGCCCGACGGCAGGTAGGCATGCTAAGCTGACTGGCTTGGGACAATAAAAACCACGGAGAGACGATGAGCCGAGCCGGCCGCCTGTTTCAGCTGATGGACGCCTTGCGTGCCAACCGCCGTCCCGTCACGGCAGCCGCGCTGGCGGACCAGCTGGGCGTGTCGGAACGGACGATCTACCGCGACATCCAGACGCTGGCCGAACTGGGCGCCCCCATCGACGGTTCGGCCGGCGTGGGCTACCTGATGAAGGCGGGCTGCTTCCTGCCACCACTGATGTTCGGCGCCGACGAGATGGAAGCGCTCGTGCTGGGCGCACGCTGGGTGCGCCGGCAGGGCGACCCGGCGCTGGCAAAGGCCGCCACGGCCGCGTTGGCGAAGATCGCCATGGCGGCGCCAAAAGACCTGCGCGACCATATGGCGGAAACCAGCCTGTGGGTGCCGATCGGCGCGCCGCAACCGTCGTACGACGCGTTCGTGCAGCCGGCGCGCGAAGCGATCCGCCACCAGCACAAGCTGCGCATCAGCTACAGCGACGAGGCGGGCCACGCCACGGAACGTATCGTCTGGCCGTTTGCCCTGGCGTTCTTCGAAGGGCGCCGGCTGCTGGCGGCGTGGTGCGAACTGCGCACCGCGCAGCGGCACTTCCGTATCGACCGCATCCGCGCCGCCGCCACCATCCCCGAACGTTATCCCACGCCGCGCCACCAGCTGATCAGCCACTGGCGCGCGGAGCACGGCATCCAGGACGACTCCTGACAGAAACTGACAGTTGCTCCCGTTACGATTGACGCATCGATAACAAGCGGCAGCGATGCCGGAACAAGGGAAATCCGAATGCGCCTGTACTACCACCCCAATTCGTCCAGCGCCCGGCGTGTGATGCTGGCGGCCACGCACCTGAACGTCGATCTCGAATTGACCGAGATCGACCTGTTGAGCCCGGAAGACCGCCGTCGTCTGGTCGAGATCAACCCGAACAGCAAGATCCCCGTGCTGGAAGACGGCGGCTTCGTGCTGTGGGAATCGTGCGCGATCATGCCGTACCTGGCCGACCGCACACCGGACCAGACGCTGTATCCGCAGAATGTGCGGGACCGGGCCGACGTGAACCGCTGGCTGTTCTGGACCGTCCAGCACTTTGGGCCCGCAGTCAGTACGTTCACGTGGGAGCACGTGTGGAAGAAGATGGCCATCGGCGCCGATGCCGTTCCGGCCGAGCTGGACCGCGCGACACGCCTGCTGGAACCCTTCGCCGCCGTGCTGGAAGCGCATCTGGCCCGCCGCGAGTGGATGGTGGGACACGAGGTCACGCTGGCCGACTATGCCATCGCCGCATCGCTGATGTATGTCGAACGAGCCCATGTACCGCTGGCACTGTATCCGAACATCAACGCATGGCGCGCCCGAGTCCAGACGCTCGATGCCTGGCAACGCACGGATGCGCCGTGGCCGTGGTAATAGCGATTGTGGGTTTATGTGAATTGGCGCACAGAGCGCGGCAAGCCCGAGCCTTACTATGGACTCGTCTCTTTCAGGACATCCCTAGTTTTGGACTTGGCCCGCTCTCGAGCGGGCATTTTTTTTGTCCGCAGATTTGTGGAGAGACAGATGGACGAATCGACAACCGTGCCGCCGGCCGCGAACGACGAAGCCGGCCCTGACACACGGGGCGAATCCCGTCCCGGTCCGGATATCCCCTGGCGCGACGAAGGCCCGGACGGGCTGTTCAATCACTATCGCCGTCGGCGCCTGCTGGCGCTGGGCGCGCTGCCGGCGGAAAGCGCAGCGTGAAGACGGTGTGGCCACCGTCGCTCGCTGCTGTCGCGTTGCCGCCGTGCAGCTGCATGATGGCGCGCACGATCGCCAGTCCCAAACCGGCAGACGTGCCGCCCTCGGCGCGCGCCGGGTCGGCCCGGTAGTAACGGTCGAAGACTTGCGCCAGGTGCTCCGGCGCGATGGCGCTGCCCGTGTTGCGTACCTCGATGCGGGTGCCGTCCGCATCCTCGCGCGCCCACAGCGTCACGTTGCCGCCGCGCGGCGTATGCCGCACCGCATTGGCCACCAGGTTGTTGACGGCGCGCCGCAGCAGGATGGGATCGGCGGCGACAGTGCCCTGCGCGTCCACCCGCAGGGCGATCCCGCCTTCCTCGGCCAGCATGTCGAAGTAGTCGGCGATATGGGCCAGCTCGCGTGCGGCGTCGAGCGACGTTGGGCGCAGTGCCAGTTGCGCGTGGTCGGCACGGGCCAGGAACAGCGTGTTCTCGATCATCCGGGCCAGGCGCTCGTATTCCTCCAGATTGGAAGCCAGCAGCGCTTCGTATTCGGCGCTGCCGCGGGGGTACGCCAGCGCCACCTGCGTCTGCATCATCAAGGTGTTCAGCGGTGTGCGCAGGTCGTGCGCCAGATCGGCGGCAAAGCCGGACAGGCGCTGCACGCCTTCCTCCAGCCTGTCCAGCATGGCGTTGAAGGCAACGCCCAGTTCGCGCAGTTCGGCCGGCACGTCCTGCACGGAGAGGCGGCTGGCCAGGCGCTGCGTGCTGATCTCGTTGGCCTTGCCGATCACGTCATGCAGAGGGCGCATGCCGCGCCGCACCACCGCGAACGCCAGCCCCGTCGCCACCAGCGTGCCGACCGCGAGACCGGCGGCCAGGTCCGACGTATATTGTTTCAGGATCGCCAGCCGGTGGGAGCGCTGGCGCACGATCGTGATGCGTACGGGCGCCCTGCCGGTACCGGCGTTGCCCAGGGCGGCGATGGCGCGTCCCGGGCCCGTCGGCAACATCCAGTCGTGTACGTCGGCCCGCGCCGGCTCGCGCGTCAATGGGACAGCCGGCCAGCCGGGCGGTGCCATGCCGGCCGGGCCGGTCGTGCGGACGACGGTGCGGCCGTCCGTATCCGTCAGGGCCAGCTGCATGCCGTCCTGGCCGAACACGTTTTCCAGCACCATGCGCAGTTCCTCCGGCATCGCCAGCGGCATCGGCTGGCTGGCGAGTAAGTGGCGGATCAGCACCACCTTGTTGAGCAGCTCCGTATCGTCCCGGTCGGACATCTGCCGCTGCAAGGTTTGGTACAGGTAGGCGCCCACGGCCAGAAACACGGCGGCGGCGATGGCGGAAAACAGCAGCGCCAGGCGCAGGGCGATGGACAGGCGCCGCATTACGTCTTGTCGTCCACCGTGTAGCCGATGCCGCGCACCGTGTGCACCAGTTTTACGGGCCACGGATCGTCCAGCTTGGCGCGCAGGCGGCGGATCGCCACGTCGACGACGTTGGTGTCCGAATCGAAGTTCATGTCCCACACCTGGGCGGCAATCAGGCGGCGCGACAGCACCTCGCCGCGCCGGCGCGCCAGCAGGTGCAGCAGTGCGAATTCCTTGGGCGTCAGGTCGATGCGCTGGCCGTTGCGCGTCACCTTGTGGCGCAGTACGTCGATCTCGGCGTCGGCAATGCGGATCGTCGCTTCCTCGCGCACGGGCCCGCGCCGCAGCAGCGTACGGATGCGGGCCAGCAGTTCGGCAAAGGCGAACGGCTTGACGAGGTAATCGTCGGCGCCCAGTTCCAGGCCGCGCACGCGGTCGGGGATATCGTCACGGGCCGTGAGGAACAGCACCGGCGTGTCCTTGCGTTCGCGCAGGCTGCGCAGCACCGTCCAGCCGTCCATCGCCGGCAGCATCACGTCCAGCACGACCAGGTCGTACTCTTCCGCCAGGGCCAGGCGCAGCCCTTCAGGGCCGGTGCGGGCCAGGGCCGCGTCGAAGCCCGCTTCCTGCAGGCCTTGCAACAGGTGATTACCCGTCTTCGGCTCGTCTTCCACGACCAGTATGCGCATGATTCCTCCTGGCCGTATTGTGCACCGGCGCCGGCGTCAGTTGGATGACGAAACCGTCATCGTGGCCGGTCGCTGCCGGGCAGCGCCCAGCGCAAGCCGCGCGTGATGACGGCGGGGGCAATCGTCAGGTGATCCTCGTCCGGCACGACGACGCTCGTGATGCTCAGGCCGGGGTAGTTGCGCGACTTCAGTACGGCCGTGAAATTGCGCAGGTCGCGCACCATGTCCTCGTCCTTGTTGAAGCGCGGGCCGTGGCGTACGGCCTCATAGCTGCCGACGGCAAAGAACACATTGGCCTTCAGTTCCTTGTGCGTGGCGGCATAAGCCTTCTCGCGCTCGAACATGACGCGCTTGTTGAACCACAGCGAAGGGCTGCCCAGCACATAGTTTTCGAACATCTCCGGTTCGTTCAGCAACGCGTCGAGGCCCAGCAGCGAGCCGTAGGAATGGCCGATGAAGGTCTTGCGGCCCATGTCGGCGCGGTAGTGCTTCGCCACGAACGGGAATACTTCGTCGGCCAGGAAGCGGCGGTAGCCGGCGGCCTCGCCGAACTTCGGTTCGCGGCCCGGCATGTCCGACACGAGTGTCGTGTCGCCCGAAGGCGTGGGCGTGTAGTCGCGCCGGCGGCTGTATTCGGCGGTGTCGCCGCGCGCATACGACAGGCCCACCAGGATGAACTCCTCGATACTGCGTCCCCCACGCCCGGCGCGGTAGCCGATGGCGCGCGTGACCGGAAACGCGTAGGGCGCGTCGGTCACGAAGACAACGGGATAGCTGCGGCCCGATTTCGCATACGAAGGCGGCAGGCTGACATAGATCTGGTAATCGCGCTGCAGATTCGCGGCTCGGATGCTGCGCACTTCCGTGCCTTCGAGCACATAGGGCGCGCCTTCGAGCGCGATGGTGCCGCCTTGTGCGAACGCCAGCGTGGGGCCGGCGGCCAGCAACAGGGCGGCCGTCAGCCGGCGCAGGGCGTGGTGGAATCGGTTCATCGGTTCGGCGTGCAAAAAAACCAATTATCGCCGAAATGGCAGAGCGACGGCCGCGCTTGATCCCAGCCCGCGTTTCAGCTCGCGTCCCACAACGGTGTCAGGCACCGTGGCGGGACGCGAGCTGGACCAACCATTACAGCATCAGCACCGCATACAGCGATTCGACTTCATCTGCCGATTCGCGCAGGATGGCATCGAAGGTGCCGTCGCCGATGGCGAAATCGATCGTGCGTGCGGCCGCTGGCGTAATCGTGCCGGGGCGCGTATGCAGGGGGGAGGGGACAGGTGCCAGGTCGTCCGCCAGCAGCAGCGTGTCGCCCAGGTCTTCCGGCGGCAGCGCGCGCATGCCGCCCCACATCGATTCGACGGCCGCCATCACGGATTCCGGCACCACCAGCTTGGCCAGCACGCCGCGGCCGATCTCGATCTCGCCGTGGTCCGTCCACTCTTCCGGCTCGCCATCGAGGATGCCGGGATAGTCCTCGGCGCGCGACAACAGATAAAAACCGCCCACTTCATGCACGATACCGGCAAACAGCGCGGTATCGGGATCGACGTGGGTGACGCGACGTGCGATGACCTGTGCCAGCGCCGCCGTGTGCGCGGTATGTTCCCAAAGGCGCTGCATGTGCTCTCGCACCACCGGGTCGGTCGCCCGGCTGCCGATCTGGCGCACGATCACCGCGGCCACGAGCGACTGCAGGGTGCGCACGCCGAGGCGCTGCACGGCCGAGCGGACGCCGGAGATTTCGGTGCCGGAGCGGTTGTAGGCGACGGAGTTGGCAATGGCGACGGTGCGCGCGGCCAGCAGCGGATCGGCCTGAATCAGGCGCGTGGCGACGTCCGCATGACAGTCGGGGTCCATCAGCGCCTGTTGCAGCCTGACGGAGGCCTCGACATTGGCGGGGAACGTAAGTTCACCGCAGCTCGCCTGAGCTGCGATGGTTTTAAAGGTGGCGAGTCTGTCCATCGAAAAATTATACCTACAATATTGCCATGCGGAATTATTCGATGGAGATTTATGTGGAATCCGGGCGATCCCGTTGCGGAAATGCCCGCAATTAAGTTATTCCTGGCGGAAAATAGCGTCGCAGCCTTCCTGGGTGCCTTCCACGTCGCTCAGTTCGTCGACCAGTTCCAGGTCTTCCAGTTCCTCGACGGCATTGGTAAAGCTGTTGTGCTTGGTTGCACCGATCAGGCGGTAAATGCCGCCTTCTTCGTTGCGTACGCCGATCAGCAGTTTTTCACGGCGCACCTCATCGACGGAAGTCGTTTCCAGCAGCAGGTTTCCGGTGATTTGTTGGTCGAATTTGGCCGGCGTGACGCCGTCGAGCAGAGTGGTTTTCAGCATGGTCTGTATTGTTCTGTATGGTTGTCGGACATTGGGATGGCGTCGGGCGGCACAGCGCCGCCCGCTGATGGAGAATTATAGCGCCGGCGGAATGGCACCGATTCTGCGCGTGTGAAACTCCGGGTATCATAGATGCACCTTTTGCCTCCGTGCCGCAGCATTTGCTCACATTGATGCCCGTACCAATATTGATGTCCTCCGGCGATGTCGTTCGCTGACCTGACGCGCCTGGCGCGCGGGCAGCCGCTGCGCATGCTGCTCGTGAACGCGGGCGAAGCCGACAGCCTGTCATGGGCCGGCCTTGTACAACCGCTGCGTGTGGCGCAGCGTCTGGTCGGTCACGGCTTCGAGCTGCACGTGCGTACCTTGGCGCAAGCCATCGGCGAGAGCGACGAGGACTGGCACATCGCGCTGCTGGTGGCCGACGAACACCTGCCGCGCCCGCTTGATGCGCCGCTGCGCGCCGTTATCGGGCGCTGCCGTGCCGCCGGCTATTGGGGCGGCGTCGGCGCGGCCGTGCTGTGGCTGGCCGACGCGGGCGTCATGGGCGGCATCCGCATCGCGCTGCCTTGGGCCCTGTACGCGGACACGGAAGAGATCACCGAGCGCGCCATCCTGACCCCGCACCTGTTTGAAATCGACGGCCGTCACCTGAGCTGCTGCGGCGGCGCCGCCAGCATCGACTTCGCGCTGACCTTGATCGACAGCCTGTTCGGCGCTGCCACCCAGGCGGCCGTCAAGGAAACGCTGTGCATCGAACGGGTGCGCAGCCATGACGAGCGCCAGCGCGTGGCCCTGCAGGCCCGTTTTGGCGCGCTGCAGCCGAAGCTGTCGGAAGCGGTCACGTTAATGGAAGCCAATATCGAGGAACCGCTGTCGACGGACGACATCGCCAACCTCGTCGGCCTGTCGCGGCGCCAGCTGGAGCGCCTGTTCAAGCAGTACCTGGGCAGCCTGCCGTCGCGGTACTACCTGGAGCTGCGGCTGCAGCGCGCCCGCCAGCTGCTGCTGGAAACCAACCACTCGATCGTGCAGGTGGGCCTGATGTGCGGCTTCTCCAGCGGCTCGCATTTCTCCACCGCCTTCGGCACGCTGTTCGGCAACACCCCGCGCGAAGAACGACAGCGCAAACTCGCCGCAGCATAAGCCCGGTACCATAAAACCGGTGACAGGCTCCTGTTTCCCGGGGAAACAGGAGCCTGTCACCGGTTTTATGCGGTTTTTCTTCCTTATGGTCGAATCTGAAAAACCTTGTCGCAGATTCAAAAGAGTTTTAGCATCCCCGCTTTTACAATGTTGTACACCCGCAGCGGCTCCGCTGCGGCCGTACCTCTTAACTCGATGGGGATTGCCATGAACGCCAAGCTTGATACGACTGTTACCACCCGCCCTGTCACCCGGCAGACTTTTGACGAAGTGCTCGTGCCGACGTACGCACCCGCAGCGATGGTACCAGTGCGTGCAGCGGGCCTGGAACTGTGGGACCAGAGCGGCAAGCGTTACCTGGACTTCACCTCCGGCATCGCCGTCGCGGCGCTGGGCCACTGCAATCCCGTTGTCGTCGAGGCGCTGACGCGCCAGGCCAACACGCTGTGGCACCTGGGCAATGGCTACACCAACGAGCCCGTGCTGCGTCTGGGCCTGGCCCTGACGGAAGCGACGTTCGCCGACCGCGCGTTCTTCTGCAACTCGGGCGCGGAAGCCAACGAAGCGGCGTTCAAGCTGGCGCGCAAATACGCCCACACCAAATTCGGCGCGCACAAATCGCGCATCATCTCGTGCTTCAATTCCTTCCACGGCCGTACGCTGTTCACGGTGTCCGTTGGTGGCCAGTCGAAGTACACGGAAGGCTTCGAGCCGCTGCCGCCGGCAATTGACCACATCCCGTACAACGACATCGAAGCGGCGCGTGCCGCCATCGGCGACGACGTCTGCGCCGTGGTGGTGGAGCCGGTGCAGGGCGAGGGCGGCGTCATGCCGGGCAATCCGGAGTTCCTGCAGGCGCTGCGCGACCTGTGCGACAAGACCGGCGCGCTGCTGATCTTCGACGAAGTCCAGTGCGGCATGGGCCGTACCGGCTCGCTGTTCGCCTACATGGGCTACGGCGTCACGCCGGACATCCTCACGTCGGCCAAGGCACTGGGCAATGGCTACCCGGTCGCGGCGATGCTGACGACCGAAGCGCTGGCGCAGACGCTGTCCGTCGGCACCCACGGCACCACGTACGGCGGCAACCCGCTGGCCGCCACCGTCGCGCTGACCGTGCTGGAGACGATCAACCAGCCGGCCTTCCTGGCCCGCGTCAAGGAAGCAAGCCTGTACCTGATCGACAAGCTGGAAGGCGTCATCCGCGACTACCCGCAGGTGTTTACCGCCGTGCGCGGCGCCGGCCTGCTGCTGGGCATGGTCGTGTCGGAAGAGTTCAAGGGCCGCTCGAAGGACATCCAGCGCGCCGCCGAAGCGGAAGGCCTGATGGTGCTGATCGCCGGTCCCGACGTGCTGCGCCTGGCGCCGGCGCTGATCGTGACGGATGCGCAGATCGACGAAGCCGTCGGCCTGCTGCGCAAGGGTCTGGACACCCTGCTGGCCGCGAAGTAAGCCGAGGCGATGCCGACGTCTCCCGGCTGCGGAGGCGCGGCGCAAACCCGTGGGTGCTACGGCGTCCACGGGCGTCCTTTCAATTGAGGAGTCAATATGTACGTCGTCCGTCCGGTAGAAGCCGGGGATATTGCAGCCCTCGAGACGCTTGCCGCGGTCACCATGCCGGGCGTGCACACGTTGCCGAAGACGCGCGACAAGATCGAGCAGGCCGTGGAACGGTCGATCGCATCGTTTGCTGCGCAGGTCGACATTCCCAGCGAGGAATCGTACCTGTTCGTGCTGGAGTCGCCGGCCGAACGCAGGATCGTCGGCACGGCCGCCATCTTCGCCACTGCGGGATCGAACGGCACCTATTTTTCGTTCCGTAACGACGTGATCCAGCAGGTCTCGCGCGACCTGAACATCTGCCACAACGTGCATGCGCTGACACTGTGCTCGGAGCTGACGGCCTACTCGCAGCTGTCGTCGTTCTACATCGACGAGGCCCTGCAGAGCCGTCCGGAAGCGGCGCTATTGTCGCGTTCCCGCCTGCTGTTCGCCGTGCAGCAGCCGCAGCGCTTCGGCGACCGCTTCTTCGTGCCGCTGGCAGGCGTGACGGACGAAAAGGGCGGCTCGCCGTTCTGGGATGCCCTGGGCCGCAAGTTCTTCAAGATGGATTTTCTGGACGCCGAACGCGTCATCGGTGGCGCCCGCAACCGCACGCTGATCGTCGAACTGA
This sequence comes from Pseudoduganella plicata, assembly GCF_004421005.1. Classification (NCBI taxonomy): domain Bacteria; kingdom Pseudomonadati; phylum Pseudomonadota; class Betaproteobacteria; order Burkholderiales; family Oxalobacteraceae; genus Pseudoduganella; species Pseudoduganella plicata. The sequence goes on along the minus strand of NZ_CP038026.1, from coordinate 3,320,755 downwards.
TGCCGCACTACCCGGTCTATGTGCCGCTGCTGCCGGGCGATGCGCAGGCGGCGATGGGGCAGATCCATCCATCCGGCGAGCTGGCGTTCAATCTGCTGACGGCCGAAGGGTTCGAGGCCGACGAGTACATCGACATCTTCGACGGCGGCCCGATCCTGCAGGCGCACAAGCATGCGCTGCGCACGTTCACCAGTTCGCAGACACTGCGCGTACGCACGGCCGACGGCCAGCAACCCGAAGGCGCCACTGTCAATTACGCCATCGCCAACAGCGCCGCGCCCGCGTTCCGCGCCGTGACGCTCGCCTGCCCGGAGCTCGAAGGCTGCGAGGCCGTCGCGTTGACGCCGGAAGTGCAGGACATCCTGCGCGTTGCCGATGGCGACAGCGTGACGTGCGTGCGCATCTGATATCACCTTGGGAACCCCTATGCTAGTTGTCCGCGCCATCAACGAGAACGACCTGGACGCCCTGTACAGCATGGCCACGCAGGTCGGCACCGGCATGACCACGCTCAAGCCGGACATGAAGATGCTGGGCGAGCGCCTCGCCATTGCCTGCGCGTCGTTTGCCGAGACCATCCCGCCGGAAGAGCGCGACTACATGTTCGTCATGGAAGACCTCAGCAACGGCCGCATCGCCGGCGTCTGCGCCATCAAGGCCGCGGTTGGCCTGACGGAGCCGTTCTATAACTACCGTATCGGTACGCTGGTGCACTCCAGCCGCGAACTGAACGTGTTTACCAAGATGGACACGCTGTACCTGTCGAACGACCTGACCGGCGCCTCGGAACTGTGCTCGCTGTTCCTGCATCCGGATTACCGGCAGGGCCACAACGGCAAGCTGCTGTCGAAAAGCCGCTTCCTGTTCATCGCCCAGTTCCCCCACCTGTTTACGCAGAAGATCATTGCCGAGATGCGCGGCTACCAGGCCGAGGATGGCACCTCGCCGTTCTACGAGGGTCTCGGGCGCCACTTCTTCAAGATGGATTTCCACCACGTGGACGACCTGACGGCACTGGGCAAGAAATCCTTTATCGCCGAACTGATGCCGCGCCAGCCGCTTTACATCGACTACCTGCCGCAAGAAGCGCAGGACGTGGTCGGCCAGGTGCACAAGTCGACGGCCCCGGCGCGCCGCCTGCTGGAACAGGAAGGCATGCATTACGAGGGTTACGTCGACATCTTCGACGCCGGTCCCGTACTGCAGGCGCGCGTGTCGGAACTGCGCGCCATCCGCGACAGCGACCTGGTGGTGGTGGCGCTCGATACCGACATGACCCACGCGTGCGCGCCGGCGCATGCGGAGCCGACGCTGGTGTCGAACACGATCCTGAAAGACTTCCGCATGATCGTCACGCAGGCCACGCCCGTCAATGGCGCGATCGACTTGTCGACAACGGACCAACAACTGCTGCGCTGCCACGCCGGTGACACCGTGCGCACGCTGCCACTCAATGTGAGGAAGCACAATGTCTGAACAAGCCCTGAGCAATTTCATCAACGGCCGGTGGAAAGCCGGCAGCGGCATCGAGCTGGTCACCGTCAACCCGGCAACGGGGGAGCAGACGTGGGCCAGCCGCGAAGCGACGACAGCCGACGTGGCCGAAGCCTGCGCCGCCGCGCGCGCCGCGTTCGAGGCGTGGGCGCTGCGCCCACTGGAAGAGCGCATCGCCATCGTCACGAAATTCCGCGACCTGCTGAAGGAAAACAACGAGCAGCTTGCGGCATTGATCGCCGAGGAAGTGGGCAAGCCGATGTGGGAAGCCCGCACCGAAGTGACGACGATGGCCAACAAGGTGGACATCTCCGTTCAGTCGTACAACACGCGAACGGGCGAAGTGCACAACAAGGTGCCGGACGGCGAAGCCGTGCTGCGTCATCGGCCGCATGGGGTATTCGGCGTGTTCGGTCCGTACAACTTCCCCGGCCACCTGCCGAACGGCCATATCGTGCCGGCGCTGATCGCCGGGAATACGGTGGTCTTCAAGCCGAGCGAATACGCGCCGCGCACGGCCATCAAGACGGTGCAGCTGTGGGAGCAGGCGGGTGCGCCGGCCGGCGTCATCAACCTCGTCAACGGCGGCCGCGAAACGGGCGTCGCGCTGGGCCAGAACCAGGACATCGACGGCGTGCTGTTCACCGGCAGCAGCCAGACCGGCGCCGCGCTGCACCGTCAGTTCGGCGGTCAGCCGGGTAAATTGCTGGCGCTGGAAATGGGCGGCAACAACCCGCTCGTGGTCTGGGACGTCAAGGACATCGACGCGGCCGTGTTCATGGCCATCCAGTCGGCCTTCATCTCCGCCGGCCAGCGCTGCACCTGCGCGCGCCGCCTCGTCGTGCAGGAGGGCGCGCAGGGCGACGCATTCGTCCGGCGCCTGGTGGACGTTGCGTCGAAGATCCAGGTTGGCGAATCGCATGCGGAGCCACAGCCGTTCATGGGCCCTGTCGTATCAAGCGCCGTGGCCGAGCGGCTGGTGCAGGCGCAGCAGGACCTCGTCGCCAAGGGCGGCAAGCTGCTGCTGGAAATGAAGCAGCTGCAGCCGGGTACGGGCTTCGTTTCGGCCGGCATCGTCGACGTGACAAATGCGCAGGGCATCCCGGACGAGGAATGGTTCGGCCCCCTGCTGCAGATCTACCGCACGATTGACTTCGACCAGGCTGTACGCATCGCCAACAGCACGGAGTTCGGCCTTGCGGCTGGACTGCTGTCGAACGACGAGACGCTGTGGAAGAAATTCCAGCTGCGTGCGCGCGCCGGCATCGTCAACTGGAACCGTCCCACGACCGGTGCCGCCAGCTCGGCGCCGTTCGGCGGCGTCGGCAAGTCCGGCAACCACCGCCCCAGCGCATACTACGCGGCGGACTACTGCGCCTACCCGGTCGCTTCGATCGAGAACAGCGCCCTTGAAATGCCGGCCAAGCTGTCGCCCGGCCTGACTTTCTGAAGACAATGAACACTGCACGCGAATTCAACTTCGACGGCCTGGTCGGGCCGTCGCACAACTACGCCGGGCTGTCGTTCGGGAACGTGGCCTCGTTCAGCAACGTCAAGAGCGCATCGAATCCGAAGCAGGCCGCATTGCAGGGCCTGGCCAAGATGCGCGCGCTTGCCGCCCGCGGCTTCGCGCAAGCCGTGCTGCCGCCGCAGGACCGCCCCAACTTCCGCCTGCTGCGCAGCCTGGGTTTTACGGGCAGCGATGCGGATGTGCTGGCGCGCGCCTTCAAGGAATCGCCGGTGATCCTGGCGTGCGCGTATTCCGCTTCGCCGATGTGGACGGCCAACGCGGCCACTGTCAGCCCGTCGCGCGACACCTCGGATGGCCGGGTGCACTTCACGCCGGCAAACCTGAACAACAAGCTGCATCGGGCGCTGGAACACGTGCAGACTTCGCGCGCACTGAAAGCCATCTTCGCGGACGAAAAACACTTCGCCGTGCACGACACGCTGCCATCCACGCCGGCGTTTGGCGACGAAGGTGCAGCCAATCACACGCGCCTGTGCGCGCAGCACGGCCTTGATGCGGTCGAGATGTTCGTTTATGGCCGCGTCGAATTCGACCCGAACGCGCCGGCGCCGAAGCGCTACCCGGCACGCCAGACGCTGGAAGCGTCGCAAGCGGTCGCGCGCCTGCACGGCCTGGCCGAGGCGCGCACCGTCTACATCCAGCAGAACCCCGAGGTCATCGACCAGGGCGTGTTCCACAACGACGTCATTGCCGTCGGCAACGCCAACGTGTTGTTCTACCACGAACAGGCTTTCGCGGACGAGCAGGGCGCGCTGTTCGGGCTGCGCCAGGCAATGGCCGGCGTGGATGCGGAACTTCACGCCATCCGCGTCGAGACGGGCATGGTGTCGGTGCAGGACGCGGTCCACAGCTACCTGTTCAACAGCCAGCTGCTGTCCAAACCGGATGGGCGCATGGCGCTGGTGATTCCGCAGGAGTGCCAGGAAAATGCGGCCGTGGGGCGCTACCTCGAAGGTCTGGTGGCCAGCGGCGGGCCGGTCGATGAACTGATCCACTTCGACCTGCGCCAGAGCATGCGCAACGGCGGCGGGCCTGCCTGCCTGCGCCTTCGCGTGGCACTGACGGACGAGGAAGCGCGCGCCATGCACCAGGGCGTGATCATGACGGAAGCGCTGTACCACACGCTAGTGGCGTGGGTCGAGAGGCACTACCGCGACAAGCTTGAACCGCAGGACCTGGCCGACCCGGCGCTGGCCGTTGAAGTGCACACCGCACTGGACGAACTGGCGCGCATTCTCGGCATGCCGGGGCTGTATGATCTGTAGTTTTGTAGTTTGCAATCCTATCAAGTGACCCAAGATGGGGCTGAGCGATCCTCGGCCCCATCGGCCATGTCGGCATGATCGCAGGCGCCCGCCACAAGCCACGGCCCGCGCGAGACAACAACTATCTGGAGAAGCACAATGACCAAAATGCCACAAGACCTGCGTAAAGAGACGCTGGATCTCGTCAATGCCGGCAAGCCGGCCGAAGGTAGCCAGGAGGGGGGCCAGGCGCGCGCGCTGATCGCCGCCTGGCTCAAGTCCCTGGACGATGAAGACCTGGCGGATACGTCGCCCGACAGTCTCGCGCCGGTGCTTGTGGAAGGCTTCACGCAGGCCGCGCGGCGCACCGCGCCCGGCCCGCAGATCGCTACCCTGCGTTACGCCGACGGTCACGGCGGCATGGCCACCGCGCTGCTGATCCTGAACGACGACATGCCGTACCTGGTCGACTCCATCGTCATGGCGCTGCGCAAGCAGAAAGTCGTCGCCAATGGCGTCCTCAATGCCGTGCTGCCGGTCACGCGCGATGTCGGCGGCATCGTCACCGCCGTTGGCGAAAGCGGCAGCAAGCTCGAATCGTACGTTCTGTGCCTGCTGTCGGAAGAGCTGGACGCGGCGCCGCTGCAGCAACTGGTGGCCAGCATCGAAATGGTGGCGCGCGACGCCGCCGTCGTGAAACGCGACCTGGCTGCCATGAAGGACCGCTTCACCGCCGTCGCCACGGCTGCCGCCGTCCATGGCGAAGAGGGCGCCGAAGCGGCCGCCTTCCTGCAATGGGCGCGCGACGAAGGTTTCGAAGTGCATGGCTATGCCTATTACCACGTCAAGCCGGGCGTGAACGAGCTGGAGCGCGATATTCCGAGCCGCATCGGCGTGCTGCGCGATACCGGCCACCCGGTCTACGGTACCTGCCTGGCCAATATCCCGGGCGACCTGGAAACGCTGGCCAAGCGCGCGCACATCCTGTCCATCGTCAAGGCCGACGTGGGCGGCACGCTGCACCGCGACCAGCAGCTCGACTTCATCGGCGTGCGTGCCACCGACGCCAACGGCAACCTGCTGGGCGAGCACTGCTTCATCGGCCTGTTTACCCGCGCGGCGATGCTGACGCCACTGGCGCGCCTGCCGTTCGCGCGCGGCCGCATCGCGCAAGTGCTGAAGATCGCCAATCTGCGCCAGGAAGGCTTCCGCGCCGAGAAATTCATCGAGATCCTGGAATCGCTGCCGCGCACCGAGGCGCTGGAGGCGGACCCGCAATGGCTGGTCGAAGTGTGCGGTTCCGTCGTCTCGCTGTACAAACAGCCGCGCACCAAGGTGTTCGCGCGTCGCGACGTGTATGCGCGCCACCTGAACGTGCTGATCTATCTGCCGCGCGAGCGTTACAGCGCCAGCGTGGCCAATGCGCTGTCGCGCGCGCTGCAGGAAAGCTCGGGCGCCACGCACGTCAGTTCGCAGACGCTGGTGGCCGACGGCCCGCTGGCCCGCCTGTACCTGATCGCCCACGCGGCGCGCAATCCGCTCGACCTGGAAAGCGACATCCAGCGTCCGCTGCTGTCGATCCTGGACGGCTGGCACAACAGCTTCTCCGAACTGGCCGACGCGGTGCCGGACGAACCGCTGCGCAACGACATGCGCCGCCTGTGCGCCACGCTGCCCGTCGATTACGTGGCCGGCACGTCGCCCGCCGTGGCCTTCCACGATATCGATACGATTCTTCGCAACGGCCATGACGGCCGCGTCAAGGTGCGCCTGGAACTGGCGACCGAGGCGGACCCGCTGACGACGATCCGGATCTATTCGGTCGACAAGGTACCGACGCTGTCGTCGATCATGCCGGCGCTGCACAACGCCGGCGTGCTGATCGACCGCGAACGCTCGCATTCGATCCGCACCGGCGACGGCAAACGCCATTACGTGACGAGCCTGACGGTGGACTCGGCCAGTGCCGAGAAGCTGGCCAGGGATGGCGTGGCCCACGTGGCCGAAGACCTGTTCAGCGCCCTGTTCAACGACGAAGTCGAGGATGGCCGCCTGAATGGTCTCGTCGTCGAGGGCGGCCTGCACAAGCACCAGATCCAGCTGGTACGCGCGTACATGAGCTACTGGCGCCAGACCGGCACGCAGTTCTCCGTGCGCTACATCGCCGAAAGCCTGCGCCGCCAGCCGTCCATGGTGAAACAGATCGTCGACGCGTTCGAGCAGCGCTTCGATCCGAAGCTGGACGACGGCCAGCACGAGTCGGCGCGCGACGCGCTGACGGGCCTGAAGGGCCGCCTGGCCGCCGTCAACCACGCCGACACCGAAGTGATCCTGGCCGCGCTGATCGACCTGATGCTGGCGACGGTGCGCACCAGCTACTTCCAGGCCGGCCAAGGTGACAAGATCATCTTCAAGATCGACACGAGCAACCTGGCGCTGGTGCCGGAGCCGCGTCCATACCGCGAAATCTACGTGTTCTCGCGCCGCTTCGAAGGCGTGCACCTGCGCGGCGGTCCGGTTGCCCGCGGCGGCCTGCGCTGGTCCGACCGGATGGAAGACTACCGCACCGAGGTGCTGGGCCTCGTCAAGGCGCAGATGGTGAAGAATGCCGTCATCGTGCCGGCCGGCGCCAAAGGCGGCTTCGTCTGCAAGCAGATGCCCACCGGCGCGCCGCGTGAGGTCGTGGCGGCCGAAGGCGAAGCGGTTTACCGCCTGTTCATCTCCAGCCTGCTGGAAGTGACGGACAACCGTGTGCTGGGCAAGATCGTGCCGCCCGCCGACACGGTCCGTTACGACAACGACGACCCGTACCTGGTGGTTGCCGCCGACAAGGGCACGGCGACGTTCTCCGACATCGCCAACAGCATCGCCGTCAAGCGCGGCTTCTGGCTGGGCGACGCGTTCGCCTCGGGCGGCTCGAACGGCTACGACCACAAGAAGCTGGGCATCACGGCGAAGGGCGCATTCGAAGCGGTCAAGCGCCACTTCTACGAAATGGGCCACGACATGAACACGACGCCGTTCACCGTCGTCGGCGTGGGCGACATGTCGGGCGACGTGTTCGGCAATGGCGTGCTGCTCTCCAGGCAGATCAAGCTGCTGGCGGCGTTCGATCACCGTCACATCTTCCTCGACCCGAATCCGGACACCGCCGCATCGTTCGCCGAACGCCAGCGCATGTTCGCGCTGCCACGCTCGTCGTGGGAGGACTACAACAAAGCGCTGATCTCGCAGGGCGGCGGCGTGTTCCCCCGTTCGGCCCGCACCATCGAGCTGTCGCCGGAAATCCGCGCGGCGCTGGACATCGCCGAGACGGCATTGAGCCCGGAAGAGCTGATGCACCGCATCCTGCTGGCGCCAGTTGATCTGTTCTACAACGGCGGTATCGGCACCTACATCAAGGCGTCCACCGAAACGCATGCGCAAGTGAAGGACCGCGCCAACGACCATATCCGCGTGAACGGCAATGAGCTGCGCTGCAAGGTCGTCGCCGAGGGCGGCAACCTGGGCGCCACGCAGGCCGGGCGCATCGAGTTCGCCCTGACGGGTGGGCGCATCTTCACCGATGCGATCGACAACTCGGCCGGCGTGGACTGCTCCGACCACGAAGTGAACGCTAAGATCTGGCTGGACGTGGAAGTGAACGCCGGCCAGCTGACGGAAGAAGAACGCAACCGCGTGCTGAACGACATGACGGGCGATATCGAACGCCTGGTCCTGCGCGACAACACGCAGCAGACGCGCCTGCTGGTGCGCGAGCACCAGGCCCAGACCGAAGGCTGGGTGCAGGACGGCTATGCCGCGCTGATCGCCAGCCTGGAAGAAGAGGGGGCGTTGTCACGCGAACTGGAACAGTTGCCGACGGTGGCCGAACTGGCGCGCCGCAAGGTCGACAACCGCGGCCTGACGACGCCGGAACTGGCCGTCGTCATCGCCAACGTCAAGAACCGCTACAAGCGCACCTTGTCGGTGCTGCCGCTGACGGAGGAAAGCTGGGCCGAGGCGGTGCTGAAGCCGTACTTCCCGGATCTGCTGGTGGCCACGCGCCCGGCGCTGGCGCACCCGCTGGCCAACGCGATCCTGGCGACGGTGCTGGCCAATGAAGTGGTCAACCGTTGCGGCCCGCTGATGCTGCGCCGCCTGGCGGCCGATCATGGCGTGCCGGAGACGGACGTGATCCTGGCGTGGGGTCAGGCATGGTCCGCGCTGAACCTGGCGCCGGTGTTCGACACGCTCGACGCGGATGCGCTGAACGTGCCGCGCGACGTATCGATGAAGGTCGATGCGCGCACCCGCGGCATGCTGCGCGCGGCGATGGAAGGCGTGCTGTCGGTACCGAAGGTGCAGTTGCACGATGCCGCTGGCATGGCCGAACTGAAACGCGTGTTCAGCGAGCCCGCAATGCTGTCGAAGCTGATGCCGAGCGACGCGAAGTGGGAAGCCGAAGGCCAGCCGGCCCTGCGTACCGAGTTCGTACAGGCATGGAAAACGGTCGATGCCATCGAAAACGTGGCGGCGTTCCTGTTCGCGGCGTTGTCGGTGCGGCGCCCGGCCGGCATGGACCTGCCAGGCTTCATCCATGTCGGCATGGCGCTGCGCAGCCGCGCCGGTATCGACATGCTGGAGCATGGCCTGAAACTGCCGGCAGTGAGCCGCTCGCAGGAGCAGCTGCGCAGCTACGCGCAGCAGGCGCTGGGCCGCGCGCAGCAACGCCTGCTGTCGCAGGTGCTGGCGCAGGGCGGCAGCGAGCGGGCTGTCGAATCGGTGGTCAGCGCGTTGCGGCTGCCGGCGTTCACGGCGCCGACCGACCTGGAACAGGCGATGCTCGACGTGTGGACGTTGTCGGAAGCGGCCAACGGCACGCAGGCCAGGGCTGCCTGAGATGACGGCGATGGATGCAACGCTGCCGGCGCCCGTGCGGGCGCTGGCGCAGGCCGATTTCTCCGCCGTCGCCAGGAGCTTCGGTGACGCCGGCTTCACGGTGGCCGAACCGGCGGACGGGATCCTGACGATCCGCCGGCCCGGCAGCGTGCGGCCGGCGGTCGTGCTGTCGGTGGGCGTGCACGGCGACGAAACGGGACCGATCGAACTGACGGCCTATCTGCTCGATGCGCTGGCGCGCGAACCGGACAAGCTGGCGGTGGACCTGATGGTCTGCGTCGGCAATATCGGTGCGATCCGCGCGGGCAAGCGCTTTATCGACGCGGACCTGAACCGCATGTTCCGCGTCGAACGGGGCGCGCTGGCCGGTACCGCGGAAGCGGCGCGGGCCGACGTGATGATCGCCGCAACGGTGGCATTCTTCGCCGACGCGGGACCGCAGCGCTGGCACCTCGACCTGCATACGGCAATCCGGCCGTCGGTCTACCCGACCTTCGCCATCGTCGCCGACCTGATCGAACCGGGTGCCAAGCGCGCACTCGTTTCCTGGATGGGCGAGGCGGGCATCGGCGCCATCGTCATGAACCCGGAATCGGTCGGGACGTACAGTTTCTACAGCGCCGAGCATCACGGCGCCGCCGGCACGACGGTGGAACTGGGCCGCATCGGCACGCTGGGGCAGAACGACCTGACGCAATTCGCCCAGGCGTCGCGCGCGCTGGACCGGCTGCTGCGTGGCGAACCCGCGCCGGCGGACGTCGCCATGCCGCGCGTGTACAAGGTCGCACGCAACATCATCAAGCTGTCCGACGGGTTCACGATGGCGTTCGGCAAGGACACGCAGAACTTCACGTCACTCAGACGCGGCGACGAGATCGCCCGCGATGGCGATACCGTCTACACCGTGCAGCATGACGAGGAGCTGGTCGTATTCCCGAATCCGGATGTGCGGATCGGTTTGCGCGCCGGGCTGATGGTGACGCGGGCGGACTGAATAGCGGCAACAGCCCGGCGGTGCCGCTGGCCGGCTGGCCCCCAGTCTCCTCGGCAGGTGACGAAAACAAAAGCCGCCCACGGGCGGCTTTCTCATGGGCGCGGCAACTATTACAGGCGTGCCTGGCGCCCGGCCGGCACGGCCGAGACAGACGACGCCCGCGCGGCCGTGGCCGGGCCAGGCGACGAAACTGTTGCGTACCCGATCGGCAGCGCGTCGGCATCGCCCAGCGGCTCCTGGGCGTCGGCGTGACTCCCGTCCGGCAGCCAGCGCACGATTGCCGCCGTTGCCACCACGCTGAGCACGATGACGGCCAGCGCGGCCCCGGCCATCAGCGGATGAATACGGGTCGAGGTGGTCGGGATCTTCTGGTACATCGTCATAAACTCTCCTGTCGGCGTGTTGCGATTGGGTTGGTACAAGATTAGCGAATTGATATATCGCAAGCTACCGTTTGGCTGTATCAAAAGTAAGCACTTGTAACATGACTGCCGGTACTGGACAGGTGTGGCGAGCCAATCCTCGCTAAACTCTCGACTATCGAACCAGGAGGAACCATGAGCCAGTTGTTTTCGCCCTACGCGTTGGGCCCGCTTGAACTGAAAAACCGTATCGCCATCGCACCGATGTGCCAGTACTCCGCCGTGGAGGGGCTCGCGACCGAATGGCACATGATCCACCTGGGCAGTCTGGCGCTGTCCGGCGCGGCACTGCTGATCGTCGAGGCCACGGCGGTCTCCCCGGAGGCGCGCATCTCGCCTGCGGACCTGGGCCTGTGGTCGGACGGCCACCAGGCCGCGCTGGCGCCGGTCATCGATGCCATCCGCCGGCATTCGCCGATCAGGCTGGCAGTGCAGCTGGGCCACGCGGGCCGCAAGGCCTCGTCGGCCGTGCCGTGGGAAGGCGGCGCCAATATCGCGCCGGGCGACGTCGGCTGGCAGACGGTTGCACCATCGGCCGTGCCCCATGCCGCTGGCGAAACGGTGCCGCTGGCGCTGGACGACGCCGGCCTGCGCAAGGTGAAGGACGATTTCGTTGCCGCCGCCCGCCGCGTCCATGCGCTGGGCATCGAAGGCATCGAACTGCACGCGGCGCACGGCTACCTGCTGCACCAGTTCCTGTCGCCGCTGTCGAACCAGCGCACCGACCGCTATGGCGGCTCGCTGGAAAACCGCATGCGCTTCCCGCTCGAGGTGTTCGACGCCGTGCGCGCGGCCGTGCCGGCAACGGTGGCGGTGGGCGTGCGCATCTCCGCCAGCGACTGGGTGGATGGCGGCTGGGACGTCGAACAGAGCATTGCCTTCGCCAACGAACTGAAAGCGCGCGGCACGGATTTCATGCACGTCTCCAGCGGCGGCTTGTCGCCATTGCAGATGATTCCGGTCGGTCCGGGCTATCAGATCCAGTTCGCCGCGCAGATCAAGGCGGCGACGGGATTGCCGACGATCGGCGTGGGCCTCATCACCGAACCGGAACACGCCGAAGCCATCATCCTGCAGGGTCAGGCGGACATGGTGGCGCTGGCGCGCGGCATCCTGTACGACCCGCGCTGGCCGTGGCACGCGGCGGCGAAGCTGGGCGCGCAGGTGGACGCGCCGCCGCAATACTGGCGCTCGCAGCCGCACCAGTTCAAGGCGCTGTTCGGCAGCACGCGGCTGGGTCAGCGCTGACGCCATGAACGATGTTCGTCCGCCTGGGCGTGTCGCCGCGCCCGACTACGACCTGTGGATTTTCGATTTCGACGGCACGCTGGCCGACAGCTTTCCGTTCTTCCTCGACGTCTTCGACATCCTGGCGGACACCCACAATTTCCGTCGCCTCGACCGCGACGACATCGACATGCTGCGAGCGTTCGACCTGCCGCAGCTGTTGCGGCATCTCGACCTGCCACGCTGGAAGCTGGTGCCGGTGGCGCTGCAGTTCCGCGCCCTGATGGCGCAGCACATCGCCCGAATCGGCCTGTTCGACGGCATGCGCGAAGTGCTGCACGACCTCGCGCTGCGGGGCGTGCGGCTGGCGATCGTTTCTTCCAACTCCGAAGCGAACGTGCGGGCGGTGCTGGGCGACGATGCGCGCCTGTTCTCGCACGTCGAATGCGGCGCCGCGCTGTTCGGCAAGCGCCGCCGGCTGCGTCGGGTGGTGCAGGTCAGCGGCGTGCCGCACGCGCGGGTGTTGTGCGTGGGCGACGAAGTGCGCGACATCGCGGCCGCCCACGCCGAGGGCCTCGACTTCGGCGCCGTCTGCTGGGGCTACAACAGGCCCGAGGTGCTGCAGGCGCTGGCGCCCAGGCTGATGTTCCGCAGCGTCGCGGAGCTGGCCGCCAACGTCGCGCGCTGAATGCACGCCGCAACCCGTGGTTGCAAAAACTTCCTCACCACTTGTCTTTTCTATACAAACAACCGTAGGGAAGTGACGGGTTCTGGCCCTATAATCGTCAGGTTTTTTACCCCAGAATTGCGTCAGAGATGCGGCACTGCGAAGGCCGCAGCAGCCGAACTACCCGAAAAGGAATGCCTGTGAGCCAAACGCTGGTCCAGAAACTGACCCGTACCAAGCCTGTCGATACCGCCGCCGAACAAGATCACCCCTCGCATCCCGGCGGCCTGGCCCGGTCGATCGGCCTGTTCCCCCTGACGATGATCGGCGTGGGTGCCACGATCGGCACCGGCATTTTCTTCACGATGGTCGAAGCCGTGCCGAAGGCCGGTCCCGCCGTCATCCTGTCGTTCCTGATGGCCGCGATGACGGCCGGCCTGACGGCGCTGTGCTATGCCGAACTGTCGTTCCGCATTCCCGCCTCCGGCTCCTCGTATTCGTTCGCGTATGCGACCGTTGGCGAATTCCTTGCCTTTATCATGGCCGCCTGCCTGCTGCTCGAATATGGGCTTGCTGCCAGCGCGACGGCGATCGGCTGGTCCGATTACCTGAACAACTTCCTGACAAACGCCTTCGGCTGGCAGATACCGACGGCGTTGCGAACGCCGATGATCGTCTCGACGCAGGAAGGCGTCGTGTTCAATTTCGGCCATATGAACCTGCCGCCGATCATTCTCGTCTGCCTGTGCTTCGTCATGCTGATCCGCGGCACCAAGGAGTCGGCCACGATGAATGCGGTCATGGTCCTGGTGAAGCTGGCGATCCTGATCTTCTTCGTCGTCATCGCGCTGCAGGGCTTCGACATCAACAACTTCCACCCGTTCTTCAAACCGGAGAGCGCGGCCGGCCTGGCCGGGATGACGGGCGTGACGGCTGCCGCCGGTACCGTGTTCTTCTCGTTTATCGGCCTCGATACCGTGGCAACCGCGGGCGAGGAAGTGCGTAACCCGAAGCGCAACGTCCCGCTGGGCATCCTCGCCGCACTGATCATTGTCACCGTGTTCTACCTGCTCGTCGCCGTGGCCGCCGTCGGCGCGCAGCCCGCGCACATGTTCGAGCACCAGGAAGCCGGCCTGTCCGTCATCCTGCAGAACGTGACCGGCAAGGCGTGGCCCGCGCTGGTGCTGTCGGCCGGTGCCGTCATCTCCGTGTTTTCCGTGACGCTGGTGACCATCTACGGCCAGACCCGGATCCTGTATGCGATTTCCCGCGACGGCCTGATTTCGAAGGTGTTCCATAAGGTGGACGCCCGCACGGCTTCCCCCGTCAGCAATACCTTGATCGTCTGCCTCGTCGTCGGTCTCGTCGCCGGCTTTGTCGACGCCACCTTCCTGTGGGACATGGTCAGCATGGGCACGCTGACGGCATTCATTGTCGTCTCGATCGCCGTGCCGGCCATGCGGCGCAAGGAGCGTTCGATGGGCACATACACGAAGGGCGGCTTCCGCGTGCCATTCGGCCCCTATTTCATTCCCGGCCTGTCGATCCTGGCCTGCCTGTACATCATGAAGGATTTGTCGCATACGACACGCGTGATCTTCACGATCTGGATGGCGGCATCGATCCTGACGTACTTCGCCTATGGCATGCGCAACTCCCGTCTGAACAGGGCCTAGGATGCGAATCCATGCGATAGCCGGCGCGGCTTTCCTGGCCGCGGCCGTGCTGGCCGGCGCGTCCGCCCACGCCCAGATGGCGCAACGCGACTATAAATATGTCGCCCTGAACGGGGACGGCACCCGCGTCGCCGCACTGGAAAGCCTGGACGCCAATGTGCCGGGCAAGAAGGCGCATCCTGTCGTTGTCGTGCGCGATGTCCGCACCGGCAAGGTGCTCAACGAATACGACCCGTGCGGGCATTGTGGCTACGATCGCCCCAGCTGGTCGCCGGACGGGCGCAGCGTCGCCTTTGTCGGCAGTGAGCGGGGCAGCGCAATGCTGTATGTCGCTGCCAACGGCAGGACGCGCACGCTGGCAACCGTCAAGGGCGTCGCCAATTCGGCACGCTGGTCGCCGGACGGCACCGTGCTGGGGCTGCTGGCCACCGTCGGCGCGACCAAGGAGACCGGCGCCACGGCGGCGGGCGCACGCCTGGTCGGCGAGATCGGCACGCGCGAGGATGCGCAGCGCATCGCCACCGTGCCGGCAAGCGGCGGCACCTTGAAGCTGCTGTCGCCGCACGACACCTTTATCTACGAATATGACTGGACGCCCGACGGCAAAGGCTTTGTTGCCACGGGCGCGAAGGGCAATGGCGACAACAACTGGTGGGTAGCGAAGCTGGCCCACGTCGACGCGGCGACGGGCGCACTGCGCGTGATCGCCACGCCGGCAACGCAACTGAACATGCCGCGCGTATCGCCGGACGGCGCCACGGTCGCCTACATCGGCGGGTTGATGAGCGACTTCGGCTCCATCGGCGGCGACGTCTACACAGTGCCGCTGGCCGGCGGCGAACCGAAGAACATCACGCCCGGCTTCAAGGGCTCGTTCAACGGCCTGGCGTGGAAGCGTGGCGGCATCGTGGCGACAGCGCTGATGGGCGACCAGCTGACGGCGTTGAGCGTCGATGCGCACACCGGCGCGGCCGTTAAACTGTGGTCGGCCGCCGTCACCGGCTCCGGCTCGGACGGGCGGCTGTCGTTCAGCGCGGACGGGTCGATCGCCGCCGGCGCCGTCGAGGATTTCACGCGCGCACCGCGCATCGTGGCGGGGCGGATGCCCCAGCTCGACGCCATCACGCACGACAACGACAGGCTGGCCGCCCAGGTGGCGGTGCAGAACGTCAGCTGGACCAATGAAGGCTTCAACGTGCAGGGCTGGCTGGTCGGGCCGTTGCAGCCGGTGCCGGGCAAGAAGTATCCGATGATCGTGCAGGTGCATGGCGGCCCGGCGTCCGCCGTTACGCCCCGCTATATCGCCGCCGGCGACGCGGGCAATCCGACGGTGCGAGAACTGGTCAACGCCGGCTACTACGTCTTCATGCCCAACCCACGCGGCAGCTTCGGCCAGGGATCGGCCTTTACGCGCGCCAACCGCCGTGACTTCGGCGGCGGCGACCTGCGCGACATCCTCACGGGCATCGATGCGGCAGCGCTGGTGGCGCCGGTGGACACGGCGCGGCTCGGCCTGATGGGCCACTCGTATGGCGGTTTCATGACGATGTGGGGCGTCACGCACAGCCAGCGCTTCAAGGCGGCGGTAGCCGGCGCGGGCATCGCCAACTGGATCAGTTACTACGGCCAGAACGGCATCGACCAGTGGATGGTGCCGTTCTTCGGCGCCACGATGTACGATGATCCGGCGATCTACCGCCACCTGTCGCCGATCGAATCGGTGAAAGTGGCGAAGACGCCCACGTTGATCTATGTGGGTGAGCGCGACGTCGAAACGCCGGCGGCGCAGTCGATGGAATTCTGGCATGCGCTGAAGGCGCTGAACGTGCCTACAACCCTTGTCATCTACGAAGACGAAGGCCACGGCATCCGCAAGCCGGCGCACCAGCAGGACCTGCGTCGGCGCACGGTGGAGTGGTTCAACCGTTACCTGTAGCGTGGGCAACCACCCCTCAGTAAAACAAAAAGCCGGCAAATGCCGGCTTTTTTCATGGTCGCGGCAGTGCGCGGGTCAGTCGCGGCCGGCGAGGTTGCGCAGCTCGGCAGCCTGGTTCGGTTGCGATTCTTCGAACTGCTGGGCAAAACGCAGCAGGCCCGCGCGGTCGCGCAGCATGCTCGCTTGCGAGGCGCTGCCGTGCGACGTGGCGGCGGTGGCCGGCGCGGCGGCGACAAGGGCACGCAGGAAGTTGAGGGCGGCGCGGCCCACGTTGTCGAGATAGCCGCCCGTGGCCTGGGTGGTGATGATAGCGGTGGACATGACTGACTCTCCTTTAAAACCCGGAAGCCCGGGACATTTGTTTTGACCTTTGATGCAATGCAGTATAGGTCGCGGCCAGTCATAAGGAAACTTTTGATTTGTGATGTGTTCCATTCACATTCGGCATTTCTCGATCAGGCGAGAAAATTTCCTATGGGAAAAACCTATAACCGTCCATAAGCAAACGATATAAGAAGGGCGGATCAGAATGCAACCGGGCTTGCCGTTTCCAACGGCGCCAGCCCATACGCGCCGCGCGCCTTGTCGCACTCCGGTGTATAGGCCATGAACTCGCGGCACGTGCTCGAGCGTTGTGGATAGATCGTGCAGCCGACGTCGCTTCCTACCTTGCCAGCCAGCGCCACGCAGCGCGATGGCGCGCGCTCGGTGCCGCGCATGGCGATGCGGTAGGGGGTGATGGGAATGGTCAGGTGCTGCGGCACGGTGCCGCCGGGATGCGCATCGCTTTCGCCCCAGTAGAAGGAGACGCGGTAGTGCGCGCAGCAGGCGCCGCAGGCCTGGCAACTGTTCGGATCGGACACGCTGGACATCGGTGCAGGGTTCGGAACGGGAATCCGATTATGATAGCAGCGAGATAACATCCTGGGGAGATGCCATGACCGACCGCGATGCCACTGCCCGGCTGCTGCCGTGGCCCGACCTGGTCGACGCGTTGCGCACCGCCGTGGTGGAGCTGGCGGACGGCCATATTCGCTGTCCCGCGCGCCAGGTCGAACCGCTCCAGGGGGGCGGGGCGCTGCTGTCGATGCTGGCCACGGCGCCCGATTGCGCCATCCACAAGCTCATTGCCGTGGTGCCGGACAATCCCGCGCGCGGCCTGCCGACCATTGCCGGCCAGCTCAGCGTGGTCGATGGCGCCACCGGCGCGCTGCGGCTCGTGCTGGACGGCGCCACCGTGACGGCGCGCCGCACGGCCGCGTTATCGATGCTGGGCATCTCGACCCTGCTGGGCCGCCCGCCGCGCCACGTGCTGCTGGCGGGAACGGGAACGCAGGCACTGCACCACGCGCAGGCATTGGCGGCGCTGTATCCGCAGGCCCTGCTGGGCGTGGCCGGCCGCACCGCGGAGGCGGCGGTGCGCTTCTGCGCCTCGCTGGACGGCATGGATGCCCGCCCGGCGCTGCTGGCGCGTCCGGAGCCGGATGTGGACGTCGTCATCACTTGTACCACCAGCCGCCAGCCCATCTACACCCAGCCGGCGCAGGCGGGCCGGCTGATTATCGCGACGGGGGTATTTCACCCGGATGCCGCGGAGATCGGCGAGGAAACGGTGCGCGCCAGCCGCCTGTACGTCGACGACCGCCATGGCGCGGCGCATGAAGCGGGCGACCTGATACGCGCCGGGGCCGACTGGAGCCACGTGCATGCGATTGCCGCCGCGATGGGCCACAACGCGTCGGCGGATGACGAACCGGTGCTGTTCAAGACGGTCGGATGTGCCGCGTGGGACCTGGCCGCGGCAAGGGTGGCGCTGGCGCGCCTGGAATACGACGCCGTCAACGCCGACTGAAAAGTCGCCCGCCAAACATCACGCAGCCCAGTGCCAGCACGATCAGGGCGATGCCCGACCACTGCCAGGGCGTGATGGATTCGTCCAGCACCAGCATGCCGGACGTGATGCCGACCACGGGCACGCCCAGGCTGAACGGCGCCACCCGGTTGGCGGGGTAGCGCTTCAGCAGCGACGTCCACAGGCCGTAGCCGACCACGGTGGCCATCCAGCCCAGGTAGGCCACGGCGCACCAGGTGACGAGCGGCGCATCCTGCCACTGCCAGCGCGCGGCCGGCCCATCGAACAGCAGCGACAGGACGACGAACGGCAGGATCGGCGTCAGGCTGCTCCAGACGAGAAAAGCCAGCGGATCGAAGCCGGGGGAAAGCCGCTGCGCATGGCGCACGACGATGTTCGACGCTGCCCACATGGCCGCGCCGGCCACGCACAGCGCGAAGCCGGCCGCCGTCGTCTCCGTGCCCAGTGCCGCCGCGCCCACGTAATTCATGCCGAAACACGCCAGGCCCAGCGCCGCCAGGAACAGCCCGGCCAGCAGTTGCCGGCTGGGCCGCTCGCCCAGCAGCAGGAAGCCGCACAAGGCGGTGAAGAAGACCTGCGTCTGCAGCAGCACGGAGGCAAGCGACGCGGACATCCCGACTTTCAGCGACAGGAACACGAAGCCGAACTGGCCGACGCCCTGGAACAGCCCATACAGCAGCATCCAGCGTGCCTGCAGCACCGGCGGGCGCACGAGCAACACCAGCGGCAGCACGGCAAAGACGTAACGGCCCGCGCCCAGCTGGAAGGGCGTCAGATGCCGCAGGCCGTACTTCATCGCGACGAAATTGGTGCCCCAGATGACGACGACGGCCAGTGCCGCCAGCAGGTCGCGGGGCGCCATTTTTCCGTTCATCCCTGCACCACGTTACGTTCGATCGCTTCGCTGTGCACGATGATTTTCTCCGCATCGGCCTGCAGCAGGCGGATGCGGCGCTGCACCACGGGCCAGCCGGGCCATGCCACCGAGCCCGCGTCCGGGATGACAGGTTCCGTCGTCGCCGTTTCCGGCAGGGTGACCGTCACGCCATGCCGCGCCAGCGCCGTCGTCAGCGTGCGGCCGACCTGGGCATGGCTGGTCTCCAGCATCGCATTGACCTCGCGCGCCGGAATGTCCTTGACGTGCCGGCGCAGGATCGCGCGCAGTGCCGCCACGTGCGCCACCAGCAGGTAGTTCTGCACGATGAACAGGTTGATGTCTTCCACCGCGCGCTGCTTGCTGGCCGGTTCGTCCAGCATCCGCACCAGCGCCGCCGACAGGCCGGCCAGGCTGTCCATCAGCCCCTTGCGCTGGATGCGGTAGGGGAAATCGTTGCGGCATTTCCCCTGCAGCAGATCGAAACTCGCTTCCATGTAGCGCATGTTCGCCGCCAGCACCTGCTGGATCAGCTTGGGCAATGTCTGGTACTCCCAGCTGGCCAGCACGAAGCTGAACACGGTGGCGACGGCCGCGCCGATGAAGGTGTCGATCAGCCGCTCGGTGATGACGTTGTGCCCGCCGCCGGCCGCCAGATGCATCTGCAGCAGGATCATGATGGAGACGGCGATGGCCGTGTAGCGGTAGCGCAGGTAGACGAAGGTCGGCGTCGCCACCGTCGCCACGATCAGCACCGTCAACGTCACGGCCGGGTAGTCGAACCACTTCAGGATGATGGCCGTGATGACGCAGCCGATCACGGTGCCGACGATGCGATCGCCGCGGCGCTGCTTCGTCATCGAGAAGCTGGGCCGCAGGATGATGACGATGGTAAGAATGATCCAGTAGCTGTGCGCCGCGTACGGCAGCAACGTGCCGATGGCAAGACCCACGGCAATGGCCATCGCCACGCGCAGCGAGAAGCGGAAGATGGGCGAATCCATGCGCAGGTGCGACAGCATCACCTGCAGCTCGTACTTCTGCTGCGACAGGAACGGCTGCATGTCCGCATCGCTCCAGAACGGCGTGCTGTCGTAGGCTTTCTGGCTGGCCACGTGCAGCTCGCCGATCATGTTGATGATGGCACGCACCTTGTTGCGCTGTGCGCGCAGCACCGCCAGCGCCTCCTGCTGCGGCCTGCCGGCATCGATCTCCCGTTGCAGGCGCGCCAGTTCCGCCTCGATGGCTTCCAGCTCGGGCGCATAGCTGATCGACGCATACGACACGCGCTTGCGCGTGACGGCGTACGCCACCGACTCGATGTCGCGGGCCGCCTTGAACGCCAGATCGTGCAGCGATTTCAGGGCCGGCGTGTCGACCAGGTGCACGCGCAGCTGCGCATAGTCCGTGTGCGTGGACAGGATCAGCTCATACAGGTCGAGCATGCAGACGTGCACCTGAACCACGATGGCATCCTTGCGGTTCTGGTGCGCGCGCAGGATCAGGTCACGCGAGGCCTGCTGCCGGTCGGCCAGCAATGCCTGGTGGCGTACCAGCTTGTTGAACTGTTCCGTCAGGTTGTAGCGCGTGTCGTAGAAGTCGGCCTTGATGTCGATGTACGCGGCCAGCTCGAACAGCGCCTCGGCCAGCACCTGCTGCTTGATGCGGTGGCGCAGCAGGTACGATACCCCCATCGCGTAGGCCAGGTAGGCCAGACCGCCCAGCATGAACAGCCCGGCGTGCGTCAGCGCCTGCGCCGGCGTCAAGCGGTGTTCCATCGACATCGTCATGATGAACAGCGTCGCCAGTTGCAGCGGCATCGACTTCTTGCCGTAGACGACCATCATGCTGGCAAAGAAGCTGAGCGACACCAGCACGACGATCAGCAGCCAGAAATAGGGCGCGCACAGGCTGACGACCAGGGTCACGATACTGCACAACAGCACCGACGCCAGCATCTCGTTGAACTTGTGGCGCAGCGGGCTGGGAAGGTCCATCAGCGCCGTGCAGAGTGCACCGATGCCCACGGACAGCGCCGTCGGCATGCTTGATACCGCCAGCGTCAGCCAGATGATGCCGATCAGGCCGGCGCCGAAGCGCAGCCCGAGGTGGAAGTAGTGACTGTAGAAGAAGGTGCGCGGATTTAAGGCGTAGTGCATCGGCTGATGCGAAACGTTATTTGGCGCAGCCATCTCACGCGATCGCCAGCACCGGATAACGGCGCCACTCGGGCTCCGCGTGGCGCGCGCAATTGTGCAGGATAAAGTGCAGCACCGCGTCCTGGTCGGACAGCTTGTCCGGATTGGCCGCCTTCCATGCGTCGAATTTCGCCTTCAGCTCCGGTTCCTCGCGCAGCAGCTCCACCGCGGTGTCCTCGAACACGTAGTCCGAAATGGCTTCCTTCTTTTCCAGCACGGAGTTGAAGAAGCCCCAGCGGAAAAAGCTGTCGTGGCCCTGCGGCTCCAGCGTTTCGACGGCGTAGCGGGCGTTGTCCTGGTCCAGCGGCACATACCAGTCGCCGGCGGCCAGCGTGAACGTGCCGGTGCGCTTCTCGACCTGCACGTCGTCGTGGAACATGTGGCCTTCGTACGCGGTCGCGCGGGTGGACAGTTCGCCGATGTGATAGTACTGCGCCGTGACGGTCGCCGGCGCCTCGATGCGCGTCATCGTGACGCCGTTCCACTGCAGCCGTTCGACGACCTCGCGCCAGGCCTGCGGCACGACGTACGCCTTCGGTACCGTCACCACGGTGTCGGCCACGAAATTGCTGAAGTACGGGATGTCCTTTTCAAACGGCTTGCTGCGGTCGTACGACAGTCGCGTGTAGTTCCCCAAGATGCTGGCGTGGCGGCGCGCCTCGTAGCCGTGGAAGCGGAACGTCGTCGGATTGGCTTCGTCCATTTTCCACGTTACCGGCCATTCTTTCCGTTCGCGCTGCTCGGCCTTGGCCTGAGCGCGCAGGGCGCGGATCTGCGCCCCGTGCCGGACGGTGAACTCGCGTGTCACGTCGATCAGCGTGCGCATCGACTCGTAGCGGTCCTGGTACGGCTTGAGCATGTGCGTCTCGGGCATGAAGCCGATGATGTTGTGCAGCGCCGTGAAGCCCGTCGAGAAGCGCGGCACCTCGAGGAATTCGGCGATACCGTCATCCGGCGTTTCCTTGACGGGATTGACGTACGGGCAGGTGGGCCAGCCGCGCGCCGCCATCTCGCTGAAGATATGCGGCAGCATCGCCCGTCGCAGGAACGGCCCCAGAGGGCTGCCCAGTTTGTCGGCCTGCGTGTGAATCAGCGTCATCGTGTACGTGTAGTCGGCGCCGTTGGACGTGTGCGTGTCGACCATCACGTCCGGGTCCCAGGCCGTGATCAGCTGGTTGAAGAAGCGCGCGTTGAGCGTGTCGCATTTGACGAAGTCGCGGTTCAGGTCCAGGTGGCGGCTGTTGCCGCGAAAGCCGAACAGCTCGGGACCAATCTGGTTCGGACGCGACGTGTTGGCGCGGTTCAGGCAACCGTCCACGTTGTACACCGGGACGAACAGCAGCACGGTGTCGCCCAGCGCCGCCAGCTGCGCCTTGTCGAAGCACAGGTCGCGCACGATGGCCATGCAGGCGTCGATCCCCTCCGGTTCGCCCGGATGGATGCCATTATTGTTGAAGAAGACGGTGCGGCCGGCGCGCTTGATCTGCTCCCGGTCGAATACGCCGTCCGCGCTGACGATGCCCACGTGCAGCGGGATGCCGCCGTCCGATACCCCGGCCTGCTCGAACTGCAATACGCCGGGAAAGCGCCGCGCCAGTGTCTCGTAAAAGGCGATGCAATCGGTCCACAGCGTGGTCTGGTTCTGGTTGCCCTGTTCGTAGGGCGTGAGCATTTCTGGGTGCATGGTCTGGATCTCAGGTGCAAGGTGGAAGACGGCCCGCCGGGTATGCGGCCGAGAGCGATTGTAGCACTGGAGCATCTTACGGCCTCCGGCGAAACCGGGCGGAAACGTGCTGCCGCCTGCCTCACACATCGACGCCAATGCCCAGCCGTGGCGGACTATTTCCTGATCACCGTGGAGCGCACGGACGACAACCGCGCTAGCACCATGACGCACATCCTGAACGACTTCGACGGGTACTCGTGCGATTTGGAAGGGGACGTGATGGACAAACCGATCACGAAACGCCGCCGCCGAACTTCTGTGATGGCGGATAGCGCGATCCGCCGTTGGCTTATCAATTTTCGTAGCCACAAAAAAATGTTGATCGTACGGTTTTTTGTAGCTACACTTATTCATATGGACATCGCATTCGACACCATCAAATGCACCGCCAACGTGGAGAAGCACGGCGTTTCTCTGGCGGCCAGCTTCGATCGAATGGGACTCCGCGCTGACTTGGCCCGATGAGCGCCACAACTACGGCAAAGCGCGCATGTGCGCCATCGCGTATATCGGCGACCGCCTGCACTATGTCGTATATGTGGACCGTGAAGAAGTGCGCTGCATTATCAGCCTGCGCAAAGCGAACTTGAGAGAGGTAAAACGATATGCCGAAACTTAAACCGGGGACGGTTTTCCCCACTGCAGAGGAAGACGCCGCCATCACCCAGGCAGCAATGTCGGATCCAGATTCGTCCCCCTACACTGACGCCGAGTGGGCGAATGTGAAGCCCAAGCGCGGCCGTGGCCGGCCCGCTGGCAGTGGCACGAAGGAGGCTGCTACGATTCGCTATGACCGTGATCTGCTGGAAGCCTTCAAGGGCACCGGCGACGGCTGGCAAACGCGCATGAACAACGCGCTGCGCGAGTGGGCCAAAGACCATCAGCTCATCACCAGCTGAAACCGCACACCTGCAGTCGGGGCGTGGGTCGCTGCGCAGGCGTCGAGGGGCCGTGTCGTGACGGATGAGCTACACGCCACAGCCGTGCTCAAGCATGGGTGAAAGCACGATGAGCGGCCTGCGGACCGCCTCTACGCCAAAGGCAAGGCCGCGCCGCAATCCGCCGCCATCGGCCCCATCCTCGTGCTTTTACCCGCGCCTGTGCGCGACGTCCATTTGCCCCCGGATAGTCGGGATCGTCGCGTCGCGTGCAGTGCGCACCATGACCGTGCCTTCGACGGTCACGCCTGCCCGATCAAGCCGCGGCACTTTCCAGGCGCCGGACGGGACAGCAACATGCTATATCTGGTGCATTCACATCAGGGAGGACCGATGAAACGCATCCTGATCCTGCTGGCGCTTCTGGTCGGCAATTTTGCTATGGCGCAGCAAGTTGCCGCGCCCCGTTATGCCCTGGCACTGCCTGCCGCCGAGGCACCGGCGGCGGAGAGTTCCGTGCAGTTCATCGGTACGGCCACCGTATTGATCCGCTACCAGGGCCTGACGATCCTGACGGACCCGAACTTCCTGCACAAGGGCGATCACGTGCACCTGGGCTATGGCCTGACGTCGGAGCGGCTGACGAATCCCGCCATCGAGTTCGAGGCGCTGCCGCCGGTCGACCTGGTCTTGCTGTCGCATCTGCACGACGACCACTTCGACAAGATGGTGCGCGAAAAGCTGGACCGCAATATTCCCATCGTCACGACGGGATCGGCCAGTGGCAAGCTGCGCGAGATGGGCTTCAGGAAGGTGTACGGGCTGGAGACGTGGGAAGCGCTGCAGGTGGCAAAGGGGGCGGCGTCGCTGCGCCTGACGTCGATGCCCGGCCGGCATGGTCCGCTGGCGGCGGCCGCGCTGCTGCCATCCGTGATGGGTACGATGCTCGATTTCGACGGTGCCGGTAAATACCGCATCTACGTCAGCGGCGATACGATGGTCTACGACGATATCGACGAGATCCCCCGGCGCTACCCCGGCATCGACCTGGCCCTGCTGCACCTGGGCGGCACCCGCATCCTCGGCCTCGTCACGGTGACGATGGATGCGAAGGAGGGCGTACGGATGCTGCGGCTGATCGCGCCGCAGCGGGCCATCCCGATTCACTACAACGACTACACCGTGTTCAAGTCGCCCTTGTCCGACTTCCAGCAGGCCGTCGAGGAAGCGGGGCTGGCCGACAAGGTGAGTTACCTGAAGCACGGCGAAACGTACCGCTTCACGCCGCGCCGCTAGGGTTTGCGCCAGCGCATGGCGCCGCGGGCCGGCCCGTGCTATCACGGCTGCTGGCCAACCACCGGGAGCGGCGATGAGATGCTGGACGATTGCAACCCTGCTGTTGCCGCTGCTATGCCACGCGGCCGGGCCGGCGCACGTGGCGATTCCCGCCGGCCCGGCGCGGCCGCTGCAATCCACGATCGGCTTTTTCGACGATACGACGGCGTTCATCCACGTATACGGGCTGACACTGCTCGTCGATCCGGCACCCGGCTCGGACGTGCCGGCCGATCTGGTGCTGCTGACGCAACCGCTCGCCTGGCACGCGATCACGGGGCAGGGCCGGCCCCTGCAGATCTGGGACCGGCTGGCGGTCCGCAAGGGCCGCACCCGCCTGCACGTCACGGCGCTGCCCGATCCGCACGGGCGCCAGGCGGCGCTGCTGCTCGATTTCAGTCCGTCGTGCCGCATCCTCGTCCACAGCGCGATACTGGACGCGCCCGACATCGGAACGATCCCGCGCCACTATCCGGGCGCCCGACTGGCGCTGCTGCGCGATGCGGACGGTCCCCTGCTGATGACGCTTGCCGACGACGGGACGGCTGCGACGCTGCAGCGCGGGCAGGCGCTGCGCATCGGTCCTGCATGCGGCGGCAAAGCGCGCTAACATGAACGATTGACCATTCACCGCAAAGGACTTCGCATGAGCAATTCCATCCTCGACATTCCGCTGCAACGCATCGACGGCAGCGCCGACACGCTGGCAGGCCACCGCGGCAAGGTGCTGCTGGTCGTGAACGTGGCATCGAAATGCGGCCTGACGCCGCAGTACGAAGGGCTTGAAAAGCTGTATCAGGAACGGCGCGCGCAAGGCCTGGAAGTGCTGGGCTTCCCCGCCAATAATTTCAAAGAGCAGGAGCCGGGAACGGATGCGGAAATCAGCTCGTTCTGCTCGCTGAACTACGGCGTGACGTTCCCGCTGTTCTCCAAGATTTCCGTGGTGGGCGCGGACCAGCATCCGTTGTACACGGCGCTGACAGCCGCGCGGCCGGTAGCGGAAGGCGACGGGCCGTTTCGCGAGAAGCTGACGCAATACGGCATTCAGGCGGCGAAGCCGGACGACGTGCTGTGGAACTTCGAGAAATTCGTGATCGGCCGGGACGGCACCGTGGCCGCGCGCTTCGCCCCGGACGTGACGGCCGACGACCCGCGACTGCTGGCCGCCATCGACGCGGAGCTGGCCAAGGCCTGAACAGGCAGGCCGCGGCCGTCAGGCTTCAGCCCTGGCGGGCGTTGGCCTCCACCCACTGTTCAAAGGCCGCGCCGAACGTCGTCAGCAGCGTCCTGGTCTGCTCGTTGTTGACGGTGCCGTCTTCCGCCAGGAAGCCGGCGGAGCCGCCGATATACATTTCCGGCCCCGCCATCACCGGCGAATTCAACGCGACCATCGTCTGCCGCACGTGATGGTTGGCGCCGAAGCCGCCGATGGCACCGGGCGACTGCGAGACGACGGCGGACGGCTTCCTGTCCCAGATGCTGTGTCCCCATGGCCGCGAACCCACGTCGATGGCATTTTTCAGCGCGCCGGGGATCGAGCGGTTGTATTCCGGTGTGACGAACAGCACGGCGTCGGCACTGCGCAGCGCGTCGCGAAACGCCGTCCACGCGGCTGGGGGCGTGCCGGCATCGTCCAGGTCCTGGTTGTACAGCGGCAGGTCGCCCAGCTCCACGAACTCGCACTGCAGCGATGGCGGCAACACGGCCGCGATGGCCTGTGCATATTTGCGGGTCAGCGATTCCTTGCGCAGGCTGCCGACGAGGACAGCGATCTTCTTGGTCATATGGATTGCCTTTCAGTGTGGGAGATGTGGAAAAGGCAATGTACATCAGGACGCGAAAAGGCGCAGAGCACGTCCGCATCGCGCCCCGCGCAGGGCGCCCGGCCATGCAGCCAACGCGCCGCTTTCGTCGCCTGCGGACGTCCGATACACCTCGATGTGCCATGAATAATCGTACACGCTCTGCTCCACGACCGCCCTGAAGCCTTGCATTATTTCCAGTGGCATATATCAGAAGTGCGTCAACACGCCCCTGAATCGCAGAAATGGCCTTTGGGTGGGGCGTTACACATCAGCTGCCACGTGTGCGGCAAATCCCGTCATCCCTGGTGCCACGTCCTCTTTCAACGCAAGCGCCGGGATGTTGTAATCGCCCCGGTTCTGCTGGCGGTACGGGATTGGCGGTGTTGTCGCCAGCGTATCGAGCCGCCGGCCCAGCTCCCCGCAGATATCGCTGTAGCGCATGTCGTCCATGCGGCTGCTCCGGTAGACAACGAGCGGCGGCAGCACGTCGAAGCCGGGATCGTGCAGGATCCCGTGGTGGATGGGGAACAGCAGATCGTCCAGCGGCCAGTTGATGCCCCGTGCGCTGTGGTGGGATTCCCAGCCGCCCGTGGTCACGACCAGCATGGCGCGCTTGCCGGCCAATGTGCCTTCGCCGTAGCGGTCACCCCAGCGGCATCCGAATGCTCGCCGATGCCATAGGCGAAACCCCGACGGCGCTGCTGCCCGAGCTGCCGCGCCACGGACCCAGGCGCCCGGCACCCGGCTGGCAGCTGTCGAACTCAATCCCACGCGGCTGGCGCGCCAGATGGGGCAGGGCGACATCGACCTGGCCTTCCACACGACGGACGGCGCGCCGCCGGGACTGCGGCGGCGCACGCTGTTCACGGAATGCTACGTGCTGGCCGGCGGCGCAGGTCATCCGCACCTGCGCCGCCGCCCGACCATGGCGCGCTTCTGCGCACTGGAGCATGTGATCGTCTCGCCCGACGGCGGCGGCTTTCATGCCGTGACGGCCGACGCGCTGGCGGGCGTCGGCCTGGCGCGCCGCGTGGCGCTGTCGGTACCGCATTTCCTGTTCGTGCGCGCGGTGCTCGGAACCACGGACCTGGTCGCGATGCTGCCCGATCGGCTGCGGGGCAGCACGCTGCGTACCGTGGCGCCACCGCTCGAAGTGCCGGGCTACGAGATGTCGATGTTGTGGCACGAACGCGTCCACCGCGACCCGGCGCACCGGTGGCCGCGCGAAGCAATCGCAGCGGCCGTGTAAAAGAACCCGGCCTCACCAAAAAAAACCACGCCCGAGGGCGTGGCTGCATGCAAAAGCGGGAGAACTTATTGCGCGCCCATTTCCTTGAGCAGGTTGTCGGCCTTGTCGACGTGCTTCATGTTCCACAGGATGTAGCGCAGATCGACCTGGATGTCGCGCGTGTTGGCCTTGTTGAAGTCCCAGTCCGAGATGATCGAATCGAGCGTGCCGTCGAAGGCCAGGCCAACCAGCTCGCCCTTGGCGTTCAGCGCGGCCGAACCGGAGTTGCCGCCGGTGATGTCCAGCGTGGCCAGGAAGTTGACGGGGACCGTCTTCAGTTTCGGATCGACGAACTTGCCGAAGTCTTTTGCCTTGATGGCGGCCAGCTGCGCTTGCGGCGCATTGAATTCGCCTTTGCCCGTCGCTTTGGCGGCAACGCCGTTGACGGTGGTGAACGCGGTCCACGTGGTGCCGTCGGCGCCTGTCGGACGGCCCGCGATATTGCCGTAGGTGACGCGCAAGGTGCTGTTGGCGTCCGGGTAGACGGCCTGGCCGCGGCTCTTCATGAACGCGATCTTCGCTTTCATGTAGCTGCCGTACGCCTGCTGCAGCTTGCCGGCCAGTTCCTCTTCTTGCGCTTCCTCCTTCATGTCGGCGTCGAACGTGGAGACGGCGGCCTTGATGAAACTGTCGCCGCTGGCCTGGAAGTCGGCCGGTTTCTTGTCCAGCCACGCGCTGCGCTCGGCGTCGTTCCCCAGCTTGGTGCCGGCGTACAGCTTGTCCAGCGCAGCCGACAAGTCGGCATCGCTCATGCCCGGCTTGATCCCCAGCGCCGTGTTAAAGGCGGCTTTCTGCTCGGCCGCCGGCTGCGCCAGATAGTTCTTCAGGTGGTGCATGGCGATCGCCTTGTCGACCTTGGCGTCGTACGTGCGCACCAGCGCGGCCACGCGTGCCTTGATACGCGGCAGGTCGCGCGTCTGGTAGCCGGCCTTGCGCTCCGCGTCCGGCTTCTGCGATTCGACGGCCAGGCGGTACAGCATATGGGCCGTCGACAGCAGCTTCGGTTGCGCATAGCCGAAATTGAAGTTGCGCTTGACGGCGGCGTCGCGCTCGGCGATCAGGTGCTCGACCTTGCCGATGTCGGCCGCGTATTCGGCGCGGCGTTTCGCGTCGGCGTTGACCCAGGCCTTGAGCTCTTCGTGCTGCGCCGTCTTGCGGGCCAGGAAGTCGCTGCCGGCATAGGAATCGAGCATGCCCTGGCGGTTCTTGTAGTAGTTATTGATGCTGGCGACCTGGCCGGCGTACTTCAGCGCCACGTCCTTGTTGTCCTTCGTTTCGCGGTCGATGATTGCCAGCGTTTCGCCGGATGCCTTGACGAATGCCGGGTAGGCCCAGTCGAACGTGAACTGCACTTCGGACGGCAGGCGGTGGCGGTTGGTGCGGCCCGGGTAGCCCATGGCCATGACGAAGTCGCCTTCCTTGACGCCTTCCTTCGCCAGCTTCAGGAAGTGCTGCGGAACGTACGGCACGTTGTCGCGGCTGTAGTCGGCGGCCTTGCCATCCTTGCTGACATAGGCCCGGTAGAAGCCGTAGTCGCCCGTGTGGCGCGGCCACATCCAGTTGTCGGTATCGCCGCCGAATTTACCCACGCCCGATGGCGGCGCGTGTACAAGGCGCACGTCGCGAATTTCCAGCTGCTTGATCTGGTAGAACTCCAGGCCGCCGTAGAACGAGGGCACGGTGCAGCGATGGCCGGGATCCTTCTCGCAGGCCGCCACAAGCGCCTTCTGGTTCTTCTCGATCGCGTCGCTGCGCGCCTTGCCGGACAGGCTGGCCACTTCGGGCGTTACAACCTTGTCCGTGACGTTCAGCACCTCTTTCGTGACGAAGATGCGCGAGCCGGGCGCGGCCGGCAGTTCCTCGGCCAGCGAGTGGGCCACGAAGCCATTGGCCAGCAGGTCGCGTTGCGGGGTGGAGTTCTGCGCCACGCTGTCGTAGACGCAGTGGTGATTGGTGACCACAAGACCCTGCGGCGACACGAACGAGGCCGAGCAGCCGCCCAGGCTGACGATAGCGCCGGCAGGGAATTCGGTCAGTTTGGTCAGGCTGGCGGGGTCGAGCTTCAGGCCGGCAGCCTTGAGCTGCTTGGCGATCTGCGGCAGTTGCTGCGGCATCCACATGCCTTCATCCGCATGGACGGACGTGGCGGACAGGACGGCAAGCGCGAGAAGTGATTTTTTCATGCTTATCTTTGAATGAGTGGAGTGGCGCGCCGAAGTATCCGCACGGCGTGCCAGTTCGTCAATCTCAAAATAAGGGCGGGAAACAGAAGGAAATTCGGCTGCCGGATGACGCACTGCACCATGGGCAGACGTGAAAAAGCCAACGCCGAAGCGCTGGCTTTTGTGTATGGCTGGGGTAAGGCTTGTTTTTCTTAGCGCGCTCGTCCGCGGAAGACCAGATTCACGATGGCCAGCAGGATAACGGCGCCAAGGAACGATACCAGCAACGACATCGGGCTGAAGTCATCGCTGTTGATGGTGCCCGTGCCGAACAGAGGCGAGAGCAACCAGCCGCCCAGCAGTGCGCCGACGATACCGACGATCACGTTCAGGAACATACCCTGTTGTGCGTCCGTTTTCATCACCAGGCTGGCAAGCCAGCCAATAATGCCGCCGATCACGATCCAGATAATAAAGTTCATGCTCATTCCCCTTATGTCGTTTAACTAAGAAGACCGGGCACTTTGCCCTGCCGTGAGAAAAAGTTTAGGCGTTGCGGCGGGGCTGGTCCGTGCGCCAGCGAACGCACCGCGCAAGTTCGGTTTGGCTTGCAATATGTCAGCTATGTACTTGATTCCAATGGTAAATAATTCTGCTGTGGAAGAGCTGCAGTAGGTGCGGAAACGAACAGAAGGAGATGGCGGCGGGAGGTATCTTGATGGTGCACTTCAGCCAACCACGAAAGGAACACCATGAATAACGAGACGAAAAATTCCCGCCTGGTTACGGGCCTGTTCAACGACCGCGCCAGCGCGGAACGCGCTTATGAACACGTAACCTCGCGCGGTTACGGCAAGGATGACATCAACGTTCTGATGTCCGACGATACCCGCAAACGCCACTTCGGCAGCGACGGCGTCGAAACTGAACTGGGCAGCAAGGCTGCCGAAGGCGCGGGGATTGGTGCTGGCGTAGGTGGCGCGATCGGCGCCGCGCTGGCCGCCGTTGCCGCCGTGGGCACGACGCTGGTCCTGCCGGGCCTGGGCATTGTCGTGGCCGGTCCGCTGGCCGCGGCACTGGCCGGCGCGGGCGCCGGTGGCGTGACGGGCGGCCTGCTGGGCGCGCTGATCGGTGCGGGTATCCCGGAAGAGCGTGTCAAGCATTATGAAGAAGGCCTGAAGTCCGGCGGTATCGTGATGGGCGTGAACGCCCGTTCCGACGAGGACGCAGCACACATCGAATCGAGCTGGAAGGACAGCGCCGGCCAGCACGTGATCGGCACGGGTGTCGGCGCTGCCGGCGGTGCGATGGCGGGCATGGCAGCGGGCACGCCGGGCGGTCCGGTGGGCATGGCGGCCGGTGCGGTGGTCGGCGGCATCGCCGGCGGCCTGGCCGGCAAGGGTGCGGCCGAGGTGGTCAACCCGAAGAGCGGTGACGACCTGTCCGACCACCACATGGCGACGGGCGTTGGCGCCGGCGGCGGCGCGATGGCCGGCATGGCCATGGGTGCCGCGGGCGGCCCGATCGGCATGGCGGCGGGCGGCGCGATCGGCGCGCTGGCCGGCGGCATGGCCGGCAAGGGCGTCGGCGGCCTGGTCAACCCGGCGGACGAGAAAGTCTACTGGGAAAACAACTTCCGCAACGAGTCGTATTACAACCCTGCTTATCAGTACGACGACTACGATCCAGCCTACTCGCTGGGTTACAACAGCCGTGCCAACTACCGCGGCAACTGGGATACCAACGAGTCGTCGCTGCGCAACGATTGGGAACGCACGAAGGGCAGCTCGCGCCTGACGTGGGAAGAAGCCAAGCACGCTTCGCGCTCTGCCTGGGACAAGGTTGAACGCGCACTGCCAGGCGACTGGGATCGCGACGGCAAATAAGCCAGCCGCATCGTCTTGATCTGCCGAGAGCCCGCATTGCGGGCTCTTTTTTTGTCGCGGCCAGCCGTACGGCCGCGCCTGTTTCACGCAATAATGCCGGCACAGGCCACGGCGGCCTGTCCCATTGTCTTTTTTCTATAGGAGACTGGCATGGACTTCGTGAACCGGATTGCCCTCGTGACGGGCGCGGCAACAGGGATCGGCGAACAGGTGGCGCGGCGGCTCTACGCGGGTGGCGCGGCGGTGGCCCTGGTCGGGCATGACGGCCAGGCATTGGAGCGGTTGCGCCTCGAGCTCGACCGGGAAGGCGGGCGCGCGCTGGCGGTCGAGGCGGACGTGCGCGACGAAACGGCCATGCACGACGCCGTGCAGCGCACCGTCGACGCGTTTGGCGCGCTGCACCTGGCCGTGAACAACGCCGGTCTGACGGGGCCGCACGACACGCCGCTGGAAGCGCTGACGCTTGACGACTGGAACACCGTGATCGGCACTGACCTGACCGGCATGTTCCTCAGCCTGAAGGCGGAGCTGCCGGCCATTGTCGCAGCCGGTGGCGGAGCGATCGTCAACCTGTCGTCGGCCAATGGCATTGTGGGCGTGGCCGGCATCGCTGCCTACACGACCGCAAAGCACGGCGTGCTGGGACTGACGCGTGCCGTGGCGCTGGAGTACGCGGACAAGCACGTGCGCGTCAATGCCATCGGTCCGGGTTACGTCGCCACGCCGCGCATGCTTGAAATGCCGCGGGAGGCGCTCGATGCAATCGCGGATGCGCATCCGATGAAGCGGCTGGCCACGCGCGAGGAAATCGCGGAGCTGGCCGCGTTCCTGCTGTCGGACCGGGCGTCGTTCTGTACCGGCGGCTTCTATGCGGCCGACGGGGGCTACACCGCGCAGTAGTTGCCCGACATCATGCCGGCGCAACAGCACAGTCCGGGCGCTCCTGAACACCAGGTATCGATTGGCGTTCCCGATCGCGATTATTGCCGCATGACACTGATTTGTACAATGAACTGGAATGTACTATGGTGCAAGACGGACGGATGTGATTGTGCTATTTTGCAACCTCCTGCAAGATGCCGACCGGCATCAATCCGTTTGATAGGTTACCCAATGGCAAATACCATCGTGGCAGTGAGCCACACATCCCTGTCTGTGCCCGAAGCAGCAGGCCGCGCCCTCGCCGAATCGCTCATTGACAAACTGAACGGTGATCATCCGGACGTACTGATCGTTTTCGCTTCGCCCGAATTTGATTATCAACCGCTGCTTTGCGCGCTCGACAGCGCCTGCAAGCCCCGCTTGCTGGTGGGCTGCTCTTCGGCGGGCGAGTTTTCCGGTTGTGCCACCGGGAATGCTTCGGTATCCGTGATGGCGATCCGTGCCGACGATATCCTGTTTCGCGCAGCAATCGGCACCGGCCTTCGCAACGGTACGAGCAGCGCCCTCAAGCAGGTAATGCCGGTATTTAGCGGCAGCGAGCATCCTGACTTCCCTTACCGCAGCGCTCTGGTGCTGACCGATGCGCTAGCCGGTTATGTTGACGAGATTATTCACGAGATGATGGTGCTGACCGGCGGCACGTACCAGCTGTTCGGTGGGGGGGCGGCAGATGATGCAAAATTTCATAAGACGCATGTGTTCATCGGCACCGAAGCGCAAACCGATGCGATCGTCGTGCTGGAAATGCTGTCAAAGAAGCCCATCGGGCTTGGCGTGCGCCACGGCTGGAAGCCGAACGGCCCGGCGCTGCGTGTTACCGAAGCGCAAGGTACCCGGCTGGTCAGCCTGAACGCCGCGCCTGCGGTAGAAGTCTTTGAAGAGCACGCCCTAGCTACCGGTCAGAGCTTCGATCGTGCCGACCCGCTTCCGTTTTTCCTGCATAACGTGATTGGCATTGAAACGGGAGACGGCTACAAGCTGCGCGTGCCGCTGACCCTCAACGACGACGGCTCGATTGCCTGTGCCGCCGAGGTGCCGGTCGGGGCGACGGTGCACATTATGGTGGCGGACGTGGCGTCGGCATGCGAAGCCGCGCGCCAGGCATCGGAGGCAGCGCTGGAAGGGTTGGAGGGGGCCGAGCACGCAGGCTCGCTGCTGTTCGACTGCGCCGCAACCCGGTTGCGTCTGGGGCGTGAATTCGGCAATGAACTGGAAACCGTGGCGCAGGCGCTTGGTTCCGAGAATTTCGCCGGCTGCAATACGTATGGACAGATTGCGCGGAGCGCCGGTCAATTCAGCGGCTTTCACAATTGTACTGCCATCGTTTGCGCCATCCCGCTCTGATCGTCGATGATCCCATTTGAGCTTGTTTCCATCTTCATCGACCTGCAGAAGCCCGATGACAGGCTCGGCGCGACCCATAAACTGGCCCGCTACGCAGGCGCGGAGCAGGTTATGGTATTCGGCAGGGACGCGGAGATCGGGATATTCCTGCCCGCTCCGGGGCTTCCTCAGACTTTGCGCGCGGGCAAGCGCTGGCAGGACTTCCTGCGCCAATGCGCCGATGCCGGCAGCGCGGAGTCGTTCCTCCCCTTGCCCGGGAACGAGGGGGACATTTCCGTCTGGGGCCAATGCGATTGCGCAGGCAATACCATTGTCGTATTCCTCGGCACGCGCCCTGCAGCGCCAGCGCGAGCTGCCATTACCGCATTGCTCCCGCTATTGGGCGCCAAGCTTGCGGGCGAACGGGCCGAACTGGCCGCTGCCGGCCTTGCAGCTGCCGCGCGCGACAGCCACCGGCGCGCCAGCGAACTCAATACTGCCCTTGACGTCAGCCGACGCGAGCTGCAGGCGGCCTATCAGCGCGTGGAGATCGAACTGGTATCGCGGCGCGAGGCCGAGGCCAAACTGCGCAATGCCGACCGTCGCAAGGATGAGTTCCTGGCGATGCTGGCGCACGAACTGCGCAATCCGCTCGCGCCGATCAGCATGGCGGCCAGGATCCTGCAGCTCGGCCAGACAACGCCTGAACGCCTGAAGCAGACCTGTGCGGTAATCGAACGCCAGGTTGGACATATGACCAGCCTGCTTGACGATCTGCTCGACGTCTCACGCGTCACCGGCGGTCTGGTGACGTTGGCGCAGGAGCTGCAGGACATGGGGGCGATCGTGCGGGACGCGGTCGAACAGGCCCGGCCCTTGATCGACGCGCGAGGCCACCGTCTTTCCCTCACGCTGCCGAAGCAAGCGGCGCCGGTGCGCGGAGACAGCACCCGACTGGTCCAGATTATTACCAATCTGCTCAACAACGCCGCCAGGTACACGCCGCCGGAGGGCGTTATCGCGCTTGACCTGACGCAGGATGCAAGCATGGTGCAGGTCGTCGTGCGCGACAACGGGATCGGCATCGATGCCGCACTGATTCCTCATGTCTTCGACTTGTTCGTCCAGGGCGAACGCTCACCCGATCGCGCGCAGGGGGGCCTCGGGGTCGGTCTGGCACTGGTCAAGAGCCTGGTCGAGCGCCACGGCGGCAGCGTCAGCGCGGCAAGCGCAGGACCGGGCGCGGGCAGCGAATTTACCATCAGGCTGCCCCGGGCACATGTCGCCGCACCGGCGCCCCCAGAGCCGCGGCAAGGCGATACCGCCGGGAGCGGTGCCCTTGACATACTCATCGTCGACGACAATGCCGATGCGGCCGACACGTTGTCGATGTTTCTCGGTACCGTCGGCTATCAGCCACGTGTCGCGTACGAAGGACGCACCGCTCTGACGCTGGCGGCCCAGGGTGCGCCGGACGTACTCCTGCTCGACATTGGCCTTCCCGATATCAGCGGCTACGAGCTGGCGCAGCAGGTTCGTGCACTGCCGCAAACCGCCCACGCGACGCTGATCGCGCTGACGGGCTATGGGCAACAGTCAGACCGGGAACGCGCGATCGCAGCAGGATTCGACCACCACCTGACCAAACCGGTCGATGTCTCAATGCTGCTGCGCCTGCTCGCGGCCGTGCCACAAGACCGTTGAATACCGGAAAGCATGACGGGGTCAGGCGAGCCAGCTGCCTCACGGCTTGAAGAGAGAAACTTGCACCCTTCGGCACCGCATCGTTGAGATTGAACTGCGAAACTATCGCCCTCCAACACGATCGTCATCCCGGCATGCGGGCATTTTTTCTGTTGATCGCGCGGCCAGGTCAGCCTGCCGCGATTGCGGCCTTCGCGGCAGCCACCACCTGTGCCCCCTCCAGCCCGAGTATCCGCAACGTTCGAACCGCCGTCCCGCTCCGCCCCGCTGCGACCACGGCCAGCACATGCGCCCCGGTCAATGGCTCGGCGGCGCTGGCGCGCGGCCAGGCGGCCAGTTGCTGCATCACCGCCTGCATGGAGCCTTTGGCTTGATACGGACCGGAGGCCCTTGACAGCGGCGCATCGTCCTCAAGCAATGCCGCATCGGCACCAACGCCTGCCAGCGCCGCACCATGCTGCGCCGCGATCGCAGCATGCACGCCGGCGGGGTCGACGCCCAGGCACTCGAACACTTTTCGTGCCAGGCCGTCGCGCAGGTCCAACGCGGCCAGCATGAAATGCTCCGGGCCGGGTTCGCGCTCGCCGCCGGCCAGGGCATGCTTTTCCGCGCCCTCGCACAGGGTCCTGATGGTACGCATATCGGTCAGACGTTGCCGGATTCGCTGCAGCATGGGAGCTCCTTTACGGTTGGATCAATGGTGCCAGGCGCTTGTGCGCGGCCTGCTTCGATACGCCCAGCGCGTCGGCAACCTGGGCCCACGACCAGCCTTGCGCCAGGGCCTGCGCGACCGCCTTGCGTTCGAGCTTGTCGGCGGCCAGACGCAGCGCCACCACGGCGGCCAGGGCTTCGGCCGGATCGTCGGCGCGGGGGAGGGTCTTGAGATCGAACATGCGTCAATCTTAGTTGACGGTGTCGATGGCGTCAACAAAAGTTGACGAAGGAGGGGAGGGTGGCAGGCACTTTCCGGTCGAGGACCACAAAGTGCCTGTCGGGACGTCTATTGGAACTTAGTTGGCAGCGGGACCGTCGGCGGCAATCGCCTCTACCTGGATCGCCAGCTTCACCTCGGGCGAGAAAGTGGGCAGGCCGAAGTTCAGGCCGAAATCCGAGCGCTTGAACTCGGCGCTGGCGTCGGCGCCGCAGACTTCGCGTTTCAGCCGCGCATCCTGGGCGCATTTGAAACGGTTCACTTTCAGCTGCAGCGGTTTCGTCACGCCCAGCATCGTCAGTTCGCCATCCACGGCAACGAGCTTGTCGCCCTCGAAGCGGAACGATTTACCCTTGTAGACGGCGGTGGGGAATTTCTCGACGTTGAAGATGTCTTCGGCACGCGCGTGCGAGTTCATCTTGTCGTGGCCGAAGTCGACCGACGCCGTGTCGATGACGATCTCCATGCTGCCGGTCTTCGCGGCGCGGTCCATCGTCACGGTGCCGCTGGACTTGTTGAATTTGCCGCGCCACAGCGACATGCCTTTGTGGTCGGCTTCGAAGCTGGGGTAGGTGTGGCTCGGATCGATGTTGTAGGTGGTCGCATTGGCGGCACCGGCGATGGCGAGCAGGGCAATGATCAGCGTGGATTTCATCATGTCTCCGGGGGGATGATTATTGGGTAACGACATGGAACTTGATGGTGACTTCGTCGGCCACCATGCCGGTATCCTTCCATTCGCCTTCGCCGATATTGAAGGCCAGGCGCTTGATGGGCAGGGCACCGTCGAAGACCTGCTTGCCGCCTTCCGTTTTCACGGTGACGGGGAATGCGACGTCGGTCGCCTTGCCCTTGATCGTCAGCTTGCCGGCAACCGTCAGCTTGCCCGCGCCGGCGCTCCTGATCGACGAAGAGACGAACGTGGCCTTCGGGTACTGCGCGGAATTGAACCACTCCTTCTTCGCCACTTCCTTGTTGTACTCCGGGTCGCCCATGTCCAGGCTGGCCGTGTCCACTTCCACCGTTGCCTTCGAGCTGTCGATCGCGGCCGCGTTGTAGTCGATGACCACGCGGTGCTTCGTAAACTTCGATTCGACCGGCACGTTCATCTGCTTGAACACCGCCGAGACGCTGGTCTTGGCAGGGTCGGTCTTGAGCACGACCGCGCCGGCGGCCAGGGAGACGCCCAGCAGGGAAGCGAGCAGGATACGTTGGGTGATTTTCATAGGACTCCGTTGGGATGATGAAATGGACAACTAGGGAAGCATGCGTTTCAGGACATCGTCGCGGTCGACAAAGTGGTGCTTCAGCGCGGCGGCGACGTGCAGCAGCACGATGGCGGCCAGCACCATATTAAGCCAATAGTGCACGGGTTTCAGCAGCGCTTTCAGTGCCGGGTCGGCGCCGAAGGCGGCGGGAATGGGGAACAGGCCGAAGTAGACGACGGGGATGCCGGCCGCGGTCGTGTACAGGTAGCCCGACAGCGGCACGGCAAACATCAGCACGTACAGCGCGACGTGCGTGACGTCCGCAGCGCGGACCTGCCATGCGGCCATGGCGGCCGGATGCGCGGGCGGACGGTTGGCGCGACGCCACAGCAGGCGCAGCGCGGCCAGTGCCAGCACGGTCACGCCGGCCCACTTGTGCCACGAGTAGTATTTCAGCTTGGTCGGCGTGAAGCCGGGGATGTCGGTCATCACGAGTCCCATCGTGAAGGCGCCGACGATCAGGATGGCGATCAGCCAGTGCAGCAGCATGGCCGTCTTCGTGTAACGGGTGATGGGGGTAGCGAGCGGCATCCTGGTCCTTCGGTTCGTTTCGACCGATAAATATAGCAAAGAACCGTAGCGGGCGCCGGCGCAGGCCGGAAAGCACGACGGCAGCCCATACCATAAAGGATATGGCGCTGCCGTAACAGGGGACGGAAGTTAGAGCCGGCTTAAATGGCCTTGGCCAGCTGGGCCGCGATGCCGACGTAGTTTGCCGGCGTCATCGCCAGCAGCAGGTCCTTGGCTTCTTGCGGGATCGCCAGCTTGCCGATGAATTCCTGCAGCGCTTCCTTCGTGATGCCCTTGCCGCGCGTCAGTTCCTTCAGCTGCTCGTACGGGTTCTCGATGCCGTAGCGGCGCATGACCGTCTGCACCGGCTCTGCCAGCACTTCCCAGCTCGCGTCCAGGTCGGCGGCCAGGCGGGCCGGGTTCACTTCCAGCTTGTTCAGGCCGCGCAGGCAGCTGTCGTAGGCGAGCAGCGTGTAGCCGAAGCCCACGCCGATATTGCGCAGCACGGTCGAATCGGTCAGGTCGCGCTGCATGCGCGAGACGGGCAGCTTTTCCGACAGGTGCTTCAGCACGGCGTTGGCCAGGCCCAGGTTGCCTTCCGAGTTTTCGAAGTCGATCGGGTTGACCTTGTGCGGCATCGTCGAGGAACCGATTTCGCCCGCCTTCAGTTTCTGCTTGAAGTAGCCCAGCGAAACGTAGGTCCAGATGTCGCGGTTCAGGTCCAGCAGGATCGTGTTGACGCGCGCAAACGCGTCGAACAGTTCGGCCATGTAGTCGTGCGGCTCGATCTGGATCGTGTAGGGATTGAACACCAGGCCCAGGCGTTCTTCGATGACGTTCTTCGAGAACGCCGGCCAGTCGACCGACGGGTAGGCGGACAGGTGCGCGTTGTAGTTGCCGACAGCGCCATTCATCTTGCCCAGGATTGCCACGTTGGCGATGCGCTCGGCGGCCCGTTGCAGGCGCGCGACGACGTTGGCGAATTCCTTGCCGAGGGTCGTCGGGCTGGCCGTCTGGCCGTGCGTGCGCGACAGCATCGGCAGCTCGGCATTGGTGTGGGCGATGTCGGTCAGTCTTGCGATTACGCCCTGCAGCGCCGGCAGCATGACGCCGTCACGCGCGGCCTTGAGCATCATGCCATGCGACGTGTTGTTGATGTCCTCGGAGGTGCAGGCGAAGTGGATGAACTCGGACGCGGCGACCAGTTCCGGCACCCCCTGCACTTTTTCCTTCAGCCAGTATTCGACCGCCTTGACGTCGTGATTGGTGACCGCTTCGATTTCCTTGATGCGAGCGGCATCGGCCTCCGTGAAGTCCGATGCCAGCTTGTCGAGCAGCGCGGTCGCTTCGGCCGAGAACGGCTTGATCTCGGCAAAGCCCGCTTGCGACAGCGCCTGCAGCCAGGCGATCTCGACTTTTACTCGATGGTGCATGAAGCCGGCTTCGGACAGGATCGGGCGCAGCTTGTCGGTCTTGGCGGCGTAGCGGCCGTCCAGCGGGGACAGGGCGGACAACGTGGAGTAGGGAGTCGTCATAATGGGGAAGGAAGGCAGGAAAAAGACAGATTTTACCATCGCGCGCAAGCGTCAAACGTAGCAGGGTGCAGGCCATCGCCAAGCCTGCCACAACCCGCTCTGGGCGCCCGCAGCCGGTGCTATACTGGATTCCAGTCCCTCACTCCGGCTTCTTATGAAACTTATCGGTTCGCTTGCCAGTCCCTATGTGCGCAAGGTGCGTGTCGTGCTCGCGGAAAAGAAGCTCGATTACCAGATCGCGCTGGAGAACGTGTGGGTGCCGGAAACCACCATCCACGAACTCAATCCGCTCGGCAAGGTGCCATGCCTGGTGATGGAGGACGGTTACGTGATGTACGACTCGCGCGTGATCGTCGAATATCTCGACACGCTCACTCCCGTCTGCAAGCTGCTGCCGCCGAACGGGCGCGAGCGGGCGGACATCAAGAACTGGGAAGCGCTGGCGGACGGCGTCATCGACGCGGCGGTCGTCGTGCGCATGGAGCGCACCCAGCGTCCGCCGGAATTGCAGAGCGATGCCGTCTGCGAACGCCAGCTGATCAAGGTGGCGCGCGGGCTGGAGACGATGTCGGCGCGGCTGGGCGATTCATCCTGGTGCGCGGGCAATCATTATTCGCTGGCGGACGTTGCCGTCGGCTGCGCCCTGGGCTGGCTGACGTTCCGCTTCCCCGAGATCGACTGGCGCGGCGACCACCCCAACCTGGGCCGCCTGCTCGACAAGCTGATGGAGCGGCCGTCGTTCCGCGATACGATTCCGCAAGCATAAAACGGAGCCTGTCACCAGTATTGGCTACCGTGCCGGAGGCGTGAACGGGTTCGGGTACACTGTTTCGGACAAACCATCGAACGGGGCGGCCATGGAGCAAGCAGTAACGGTATTCGGCGAGGCATTGGTGGACGACTTCAGCACGCGCAAGGTCGTGGGCGGGGCACCGTTCAACCTGGCGCGTCACCTGGCCGGGTTCGGCCTGCCGGTCACGATGATCACCCGGATCGGCGATGATGCCAATGGCCAGCTGATCCGCGACGA
Source organism: Pseudoduganella plicata (assembly GCF_004421005.1). NCBI lineage: Bacteria > Pseudomonadati > Pseudomonadota > Betaproteobacteria > Burkholderiales > Oxalobacteraceae > Pseudoduganella > Pseudoduganella plicata. Next base: position 3,279,415 of record NZ_CP038026.1, on the reverse strand, counting down.
ATTCGCCCGCTTCGGCCTGCAAGCGTCGGGGCTGCAGACGGGACCGGGCGAGGCCACCGGCAGCGTTCACGTGGAAGTGGGGGCGGACGGCAGCCACTGCTTCACCATCGTCCCCGACCAGGCTTACGACCATATCGACAGCGCCGCGGCACTGGCCGCCAGCGAGGCGACGCAACCTGCCATTTTCTGTTTCGGCACGCTGGCCCAGCGCGATCCCCGCTCGCGCGCGGCGCTGCACGCCCTGCTGGAGCAGACCCAGGCGGTGCGCTTCCTGGATCTCAATCTGCGCGCCGGCTTCGTCGACGAAACCATCGTATTCGACTCGCTGCAGCAGGCCGATATCGTCAAGGTCAACGAAGAGGAACTGCAGCAGCTGTTCAAGTGGTACTGCCACACATGCCCCGACACGGTCAACATGGAATGCATCTCCGTGGACACGGAATGTCGCGCGATGATGCACAACTTCTCGCTGTCGGCGCTGGTCGTGACGATGGGCTCGCGTGGTGCCCTGTACCTGTCGGCGGACGGCGCTCACGTTGCCGATCACGGCGCGACGATGGCGGGCGCGTTTGTCGATTCGGTCGGGGCGGGCGACGCGTTCAACGCCGTCTTCCTGCTGGGACGGCTGCGGGGCTGGACGATGGAGCAGACGCTGGCGCGGGCCAATGCGTTTGCCGCGTCGACATGCGCGTATGCGGGCGCGGCGCCGCAGGATCTGTCCTGCTATGGGCAGTGGATGGAAGAGTGGATGCGGTCGGGGACGACCGATGAATTGTTCAGCGCGCCCGGGGTCACGGGCTGACTATGACGGGCTGGCTATGACGGGCTGAGCAGACGGGCCCGCAGCGGCGGACCCGTCATGAACATCGTTGCTGTGGATGGCAGCGCCGGTTATTCGCTGGCAGGCGCCATCTGCGTTTGCAGGTAGTTCTGGATGCCGACCTTGCCGATCAGGTCGAGCTGCGTTTCCAGGAAGTCGATGTGTTCCTCGGTATCTTCCAGGATTTCCAGCAGCAGGTCGCGCGAGACGTAGTCGCCGACTTTCTCGGACTGGGCGATGCCTTCCTTGACCGTCACGTGCGCGCCGCGTTCCAGTTTCAGGTCCGCTTCGAGCATTTCCTGCGTGTTCTCGCCGATCAGCAGCTTGTGCAGCGCCTGCAGGTTCGGCAGGCCGTCCAGCATCAGGATGCGATCGATCAGCTTGTCGGCGTGCTTCATCTCGCCGATCGATTCCTCGTATTCCTTCTTCGCCAGTTTTTCAAAACCCCAGTGGCGGTACATGCGCGCGTGCAGGAAGTATTGGTTGATCGCGGTCAGTTCGTTCGTGAGCTGTGCATTCAGCAGACGGATGACGTCATTGTCGCCCTTCATGGGTTTGCCTTTGTTCGTTGTGGTGGTAAGTCCCGCCATTCTGCCACGTCATCCCCACGAACAGAAGGGACGCACTGTCGATTGATACTACGAATGAATACCATTATCATTTGTGTCCTTCTTCAGGCAGGTTAGCCACATGATGCTGCACATTCCCGGCGTGTTGACGCCAGACCAGGTTCGCCACATGCGCGCGCGGATGACTTCAAGCGACTGGATCGACGGCCGCGCCAGCGTCGGCGCGCAGGGCGCGCAGGTCAAGCGCAACCGCCAGCTGGCCGAAGGATCGCCGCTGGCCCAGGAGCTGGGCAGCATCGTCGCCCGGGCACTGACGGCCAACCCGCTGTTCTTCGCTGCGGCGCTGCCGCTGCGCATCCTGCCGCCGTACTTCAACAGCTACGCCGGTGGCGAGCATTACGGCCTGCATATCGACGGCGCCATCCGCACGTCCGCCAACGGCGGCCAGACACTGCGCGCGGATGTGTCGACGACGGTGTTCCTCAGCGAACCGGACGAATATGAAGGGGGCGAGCTGGTGGTAATGGATGCCTACGGCGCCCATGAGGTCAAGCTGCCGGCGGGCGATGCGATTGTGTATCCGTCGTCCAGCGTCCACCGCGTGAACTCCGTGACGGGCGGCGAGCGGGTCGCGTCCTTCCTGTGGACCCAAAGCATGGTGCGCGACGACTGGCAGCGCACGATGCTGTTCGAGCTGGACCAGAACATCCAGAAACTGCGCGGAGAATTCGGCGACAACGAAGCCACCGTCGGCCTCACGGGGCACTATCACAACCTGCTGCGGATGTGGGCGGACACGTAAAAAACCGGTGACAGGCACCGGTTTTCCAAGCGGGGGCAGACCCCGAAGGTCTATGGTGCGGACTTCGGCGACTGAATTTCTTGTTCGGGATTTTTGAACCGGTGTCTGTCACCGGCTCTTTGTTGTTCAGTTCGTCATCGTCTGGCGCTTCAACACGGTTTCGTTGATTGGCGCGTTTGCCTTCGATGCCAGATGCTCGTCCAGCACGTCCACGGCATACGACAGGCAATTGCCGCAAACGGTGGAGACGCCCAGCGCTTCGCGCAGCTCGTCCATCGAGTTGATCCCCAGATCGATGGCCTGGCGGATTTCACGGTCGGAGATGTTGTTGCAGACGCAGACGATCATGACGATACCTTCAAAATAGTAGCGATCTCATTGCTTGAAAACGATCCGCCGGGTTGATCCGGGCCGGCAGCTCGACTGGCAAATCTGTCAAACTTGACGTTTTCTTAATGAGAATCATTATCATTACGTTTCCTATTCTGCCCCAACAAGGCGTACAATGCAAGCGTCTCCTGCAAATACAAACCATTCGCATTTGCCTTTATAATGACCAGATTGATTTTCCTCAGAGAACTGCCATGACCCTTGCCCCATCCCTGATCAATCTCGACACGCTGGCGGCCGGGAAGAGCGGTACGGTGGTACACGTCGCGCCGACCATGGGCGACAGTGGCGAAGGCGCGGATCTGGCCCGCCGGCTGATGGAGCTGGGCTTCGTGCCGGGCGAGAAAATCCGCATGCTCAAGCGCGGCATGCCGGGCGGGGAGCCGCTCGCGATCAAGGTCGGCAACGCCACCTTTGCCCTGCGCCGCTACGAAGCGGCCCTCGTGGCGGTCCAGCCGGAATAACGGAATTCATACAATGGGTGTAACGGAAAAAGTGACGCAGGCGATTTCGCATGCGCCGATGATCGCGCTGCTGGGCAATCCCAACTGCGGCAAGACGGCGCTGTTCAATCGTCTGACAGGATCGCGCCAGAAGGTCGCCAACTATGCCGGCGTGACAATCGAGCGCAAGGAAGGCCACTTCATGTCACCGGCCGGGCACCCGTACCGCGTACTGGATCTGCCGGGCGCGTACAGCCTGACCGCGCACACCCCCGATGAAGCGATCACGCGCGACGTTGTCGGCGGCCTGCGCGCCAACGACGGCTCGCCCGACGTCGTCGTCTGTGTCGTAAACGCCACCAACCTGCGCCTGAACCTGCGCCTCGTGCTGGAAATCCAGCGCCTGGGCCTGCCGATGATCCTGTGCCTGAACATGGTCGACGTGGCCAAGAAGCGCGGCATCGAGGTCGACGCCGAGAAGCTGGCGCGCGAACTGGGCATGACGGTCGTCGAGACGGTTGCCGTGCAGTCGGGCGGCGAGAAGGCGCTGCTGCGCGCGCTGGACGAGATGTGGCCCGTGGTGCCCGTCAAGCCGCAGCCGCTGGCGGCGATCGATGCCGTCTCGGTCGAGGACACGCAGCGCGAAGTGCGCCGCATCCTGTCCGTCGTGGCAAAAAACGTCCACAACACCGACGACCGCTCGGAAAAAATCGACAACGTCGTGCTGCATCCGGTCGCCGGTCCGATCATCCTGGCCGTGCTGATGTTCCTGATCTTCCAGGCCGTGTTCACGTGGGCCGCGGTGCCGATGGACATGATCTCCGGCGGCGTCGAGCATATTGGTGCGCTGCTGTCGGAGCACATGGCCGACGGCGTCTTGCGCAGCCTGCTGGTGGAAGGGATCATCGGCGGCGTCGGCAGCGTGCTGGTATTCCTGCCGCAGATCCTGATCCTGTTCTTCTTCATCCTGATCCTCGAGGATTGCGGCTACCTGCCGCGGGCCGCGTTCCTGCTGGACCGGCTGATGGGCGGTGTCGGCCTGTCCGGCCGTGCGTTCATTCCGCTGCTGTCCAGCTTTGCCTGTGCCATCCCCGGCGTCATGGCCGCGCGCACGATCCAGAATCCGCGCGACCGCCTCGTCACGATCATGATCGCGCCGCTGATGACGTGCTCGGCGCGCCTGCCCGTCTACGCGCTGGTGATCGCCGCCTTCATTCCCGAGCGCGAAGTGTGGGGCGCCGTCAGCCTGCAGGGCCTGATCCTGTTCTGCCTGTACTTTGCCGGCATCGTGTCGGCGATGGGCGTGGCGTGGTTCATGAAGCGCAGCGCCGGTTCGAAGGTCAAGCAGGCCCTGATGATGGAACTGCCAAGCTACCACTGGCCGAACCTGCACAACCTGGCCATCGGCCTGTGGGAGCGCGCGAAGATTTTCCTGATGCGTGTCGGTACCGTCATCCTGACGTTGATGGTGCTGCTGTGGGCCCTGTCCAGCTTCCCCGGCGCGCCGGCCGGCGCCACGCATCCGCCGATCTACTACAGCATCGCCGGCATGCTCGGTCGCGCGCTGGAGGTGATTTTCGCGCCGATCGGCTTTGGCTGGGAGATCTGCATCGCCCTGGTGCCCGGTATGGCCGCACGCGAAGTGGCGGTCGGTGCTCTTGGTACCGTCTACGCGCTGTCGCAGAAGGGCGACGACCTGGCCACCTCGCTGACGCCTGTGCTGGCGTCGTCCTGGTCGCTGGCAACGGCACTGTCGCTGCTGGCCTGGTACGTGTTCGCGCCGCAGTGCCTTTCCACGCTGTCCGTCGTGCGCCGCGAAACCGGCCATGCGCGCTACGCGTTCTACATGGCCGGCTACATGTTCGCGCTGGCCTACGCTGCCTCGTTCATCACGTACCATACCGCCCGCGCGCTGGGCGCATAAGGAGCCGTCATGTGGCAAGAACTGATCGTCGCACTGATCGTCGCAGCCTGCGCCTTCCACGCCTGCACGAAGTACCTGCCGGCCGCGTGGCGCCGGCAGATCGTTCATGCGCTGTCGCGGCGCGGCTTCAATCAGGAAAAGATGGCGAAACTGTTCAGGACCCAGGCCAGCTGCGGCGACGGCTGCGGCAGCTGCGGCTCGTGCGATACGCCGGCCGCGCCCGATGCGCCGAAGGATACCGGGGTGACGCGGCGGGTGATCCACCTGCACGTGCAGCGGTAAGGCTCTCGGCGCCAGATCCGACTGCATGAACTTCCTGGACTGGCTGCGCCGCTTGCGCCTGCGCGGTTCTGCGAAAGCGCAAGTTTCACCGATCGTGCCCGCGTCTTCTCCCGCCGTCAGAACGCCTGACGAGATGTCCGGCGTCGAGTATCTGGACAGATACCTCTTCAAAATCCGTCTCACGACAGACGCCAGAGCGTTGACCGTCGCGTTGCGTGACTATTGCGGCTATGTGCGGCAGGCGGCGATCGAACGGTGTATCGAAATCGGCAGCCGGGAAAACCTGGCCGGTATCGCGGAGCGTTTGAACGACTGGTGCCGGAGGTGCGCACGGTAGCCCGGTCTTCGCTGCTATCGCTCGTGGAGCCCGATACGGTACCGCGACTTCTAACGATTCTTCCCGCCATCCAGGGGCTGTTGCACAAGAGCCGGACGGACCACAGCGACTGGATTGGCGTCTTCGGCGCGGCATTGATGAAGGCGAATTCGGGCGCAGTCATGTCTGGCGTCGCGCATGCCGATGCCCACGTCCGGCGTGCTTGTTTCGAGCTGCTGATACAACAACCGGACTTCGATACAGCGGCGTTGATTCGTGGGATCCTGCAGGGCCGCACCGATAATGTCCTGGCGGGCCGCGCCATGGAGCTGTGCGCGACATTGCCGTCGGGGCCACGGCAGGAGCTCCATGCATTGGCGTTGCGTTCAGCGTATCCGTTGGTCCGGGCGGAGGCGCTGCGCGTCGCACTGGCCGGGGGGCGCGATGCCGCGAAGGACCAGCTGGCGCTGGGCGCATTGCTCGATCCAACAATGCAGCCCCGTGCCGTTGCGGGCGCCTATCTGGCACCACAGGGTTTCGACCGGTGTCAGTTCTATCGAACGCTGCTCGCCGAGGGGCAGCCGAACGTTTCGCAACAGCGCATCGCCATCGTGGCGTTGGCCGCTCTGTCCGGACAGGAAGATGCAACGTTGTTCCGCCAGTCGGCCATGAGCCCATACGCGACGGTACGTGGTGTGGCCTTGGCGGCACTGTTGCGCGCCGCGCCGGAGGACAAGGATGCCATCGCACTGGCGGCGCTGGGGGATAGCGATGCGACGGTGCGCCGGATCGCATTCGCGGCCGTTACCCGGCATGGGGCATTTGTGCCGTTCGATACGGTCGCGCGATTGCTGGAGCGGGCGCGTGATCCGCGTTTGCTGCATTCCTTTGTCCGGCTGCACTGGCCAGTAATGGCGGCACTTCGAGCTGCGGCGCAGCAGGCGCCTGAAAGTGTCCTGGTGTGCGGGCTGGTGCAATGGATGGCCGGTCAGGAGCCGGAAAAGCGCGTCGTGGCGTCAGGGTTCGCGCATCCGCTGCCGGATGGGGCGGATGAGGTGATTCGTGGGCTGATTGCTGCAGGCGCGGGCAGCTGATATCGACACCTACCCCGTATCGTCTGTCCAGGCGCGGCTTCAACCAGGACAGACTGGCGAAGCTGTTCAAGTCGCAAGCCAGCTGCGGCACGTGTCTTGTCCAAATGGCCTGTCGCCGCGCGATGTAAGCGGCGACTTACGCCGCCCGGCCGGCCGCATGCAAGACCAATCCCTCCACCGCCAGTGCGATCAGCACCAGTCCTGTCACCCACGCCTTCTGCGATGGCGCGACGATCCACGATAACATCGCCAGGAATCCCAGCGCGATCAGTGCCGTGAACAGGTGCGTCAGGCGCACGCCGAACACATGATCCGACGGGGGAATCGCTGAATACCGGAACTCGAAGGGCCACATGCCGATGCTGGTCGTCAGGTGCAGCAGCAGCGCGCCGATCGACAGCGAGAGCGGCTCTGCCTGAGGCCAGGCGGCGAGCGCGCCGGCCAGCGCGGCGATGAGCAGCAGCTCGGCACCATACAGCGCCAGGCGGTAACGGGTTCTCGTCTTCATGAAGCGATGATAGCGCCAACGAGGCCAAAAAAACGCCACCGCAAGCGGTGGCGCAAACTGAAGGAGACTTGCGTCTCGGGAGGTTCTTACAAAGGCGTCAGAAGCGGAAGGTTGCCGTCACGCTGGCCGAACGGGGCTGGCCTGGCGTGTAGCGGTAGCCGCTCTTGTTGATTGCCGCGACGTATTCCTTGTCCGTCAGGTTGTAGACGTTCAGGCGCAGGTCGATGTTCTTGTTGATCGCATATTCGGCCATCGCATCGGCGACCCAGTAGCTCTCGGCGTAGGCCGGCGTGCCGACGGCGCCGTCGGTGCCGCGCATCAGCTTGCCCTGGTAGCGTGCGCCGCCGCCAATCTTCAGGCCGAACGGCAGCGTGTACGACGTCCAGCTGGTGAACGCGTCTTTCGGCGTGTACGACAGCTGGTTGACGCCGGAAGCCGTGATGACCTTGCCGCTTTCGACTTCCGTCTTCATGTGCGTATAACCCGCGCTGACCAGCCAGTTGCGCGCCAGCTCGCCCGTGACGCTGATCTCGATGCCTTTGACGCTCTTCTTGCCGGTCTGATAGTAGACGCTCGTATCGGTCGTATCCTGTTCGATCTCGTTGCGCACGGTGGTGTCGTAGATCGCCGCGTTCAGCGCCAGCTTCTGCTTGAAGAACTCCCACTTGGTGCCGATTTCCTTCGTCGTCGTCTTCTGCGGATCGTAGTTCGGGTTCGACGCGCTGTTGGCCGAGGCGGACAGGCTGAAGTTCGAGCCACCCGGCGGCTGCTGCGACGTGGCGACGGTGGCGTAAACGCTGCTGTCCGGCGTCGGCTTGTACAGCACCGACAGCTTGCCGTTGACCAGCGTGTCGTTGGCCTTCAACGTCGTCGGCATGACGGTGCCCACCGGCAGTTGCGGCTGCGCCGTGGCCGTCGACAGCGTCGTGCCAAAGAAGTCCGTGTTGTAGTGGTCGGCGCGCACGCCGCCATGCACCATCCAGCGTTCGCCGATCTTGACGGTGTCGAACACGTACAGGGCCTGCGTGTCGGTGGTACCACGGCTGCCCACGCCACTGCGCACGGGGCGCAGATCCGACGGCAGGACCGCAGGATTCGGGTGGTACAGGGACGTTTCCGTCAGCGTGCCCAGGCCAACGTAGCCGACGCTGGTCTGCTTCTCGCTGATGAATTCCAGGCCGGCGACCATCGTGTGACGCAGTTCGCCCGTGGCGAATTCGCTCGTCAGCACTGTCTGGTTCGTCATGACGGTGTTTTCCTGGTCCTTGACGGTGCGATTGGTACGCTTCATCCGCCACGTGTCCGGATCGGCGGGATTCGCCAGCGGCGGTTCGGTCACGAGGTTGGCGGCCGAACCCATGAACGCCGTCAGCAGGTAATCCTGCTTCGTCTTGCCATAGCGGGCCGTGTTCTGCAGCTTCAGCGTGGGCGAGAAGTCGTGTTCGATGCGCACGGTTGCCATGTCGGCCGTCACGTCGTCGTGGTCCGTCAGCACGCCATAGAAGCCTTGCGGGTCGACCATCGGCGCATTGGTCAGGTACGGGCGGCGCTTGGCCGGGTCCTTGTTGGTGCTGTCCGGGCTGGTATAGCCGGGCAGGCCGATCGTCGGCACGCCGCCGTCGGGGATATTGTTCTGTTTGACGTGCAGGTACGACAGGTGCAGGCGGGTCGGGCCGTTCAGGCCGAAGGCCAGCGTCGGCGCCACGCCCCAGCGCTTGTTCTCCACCACGTCGCGCGCCGCGTTGCCGCTGTCCTGCGCCATCACGTTCAGGCGGAACGCCGTGCCGCTCTCCGCGTTCAGCACGCGATTGATGTCGGCGGTGGCGCGTTTCTGCTTGCCGCTGCCGGCCTTGACGCTGGTCGAGAGCCCATCCTGCATCTGCGCCTGCTTGGAGTTCATGTTGATGGAGCCCGTCGGCGAGCCGCGGCCGCTGTCGGTACCGGCCGGGCCTTTCAGCACGTCGATCTGTTCGACGTTGAAGACGTCGCGCGAGATCGAGCCGATGTCGCGCACACCGTCCACATAGATGCTGCCTGACGAATCGAAGCCGCGCATGAAGATGGCGTCGCCGGTATTCGTGTTGCCGTTCTCGCCCAGGAAGAATGCACCCACCCCCGGCGTGTTGCGCAGCGCTTCCGTCAGCGTCTGCGCGCCTTGCTGCTCGATCAGCTCACGCTTGATGACGGTCAGCGTCTGCGGCGTATCGACCAGCTTTTCCGTGTATTTGAGCGAGCCGGCCCGGTCGGCCTTGAATTCGTTGACCTTGCTGCCGCCGACCACGACTTCGATCGGCCGTGCTGCTGCCGCCTCATCGGCCGCAGGAGCGCCGTCTCCGGCCTGCGCCACCACCGGCAGCATCAGCGTTGCCAGCACAGTGCTCATCTGGAGTCGGGTCGGGGCCAGCCTGCGGCTCTTGATATGTGCCATTCTTGCTCTCTTCAAATGTAAATTTGTGTAAAGAAGGCGATCATAGCAACGTCGTCCATTGAAGTAAATAAGAATTGTTATCATTCGCATTCGCTCATGGGCAGTCATGATGTCGGACACGGCGCTGAAAATGTTAAGCTTGCGTCTCTCTGATACCGGAAGGAACGTGCATGATCGTCGTCCATCACCTGAACAATTCCCGTTCGCAGCGCGTGCTGTGGCTGCTGGAAGAGCTGGGGCTGCCTTATGAAGTGGTGCGCTACCAGCGCGATGCGAAAACGATGCTGGCGCCGCCGGAGCTGAAAGGGGTGCATCCGCTGGGCAAATCGCCCGTGATCGTGGACGGCGAATGCAAGGTGGCCGAGTCGGGTGCGATCATCGAATACCTTCTGGACAAGTACGATGGGCGGGAAGGGCGCGGCGCATTGCAGCCCGAACGGGGCACGCCGGAAAAACGGCGACTGACCTATTTCCTGCATTACGCCGAGGGCTCGATGATGGCCCCGCTGCTGATGAAACTGATTTTCGACCGCGTCGAGAGCGGTCCTGCGCCGTTTTTCGTCAAGCCCATCGCCCGCGGCATCGCGCAAAAGGTCAAGGGCAGCTATATCCAGCCACAGATCAACCAGCACCTGGCTTACCTGGAAGGGGAGCTGCGCGAGCGATCGTGGTTTGCCGGCGACACGTTTTCGGCGGCCGATATCCAGATGAGCTTCCCGCTGGAAGCGGCGGCAGCGCGGGGCGGGCTCGACGAGCGCTTCCCGAAACTGAAGTCCTTCCTCGACCGTATCCACGCACGCCCGGCATATCAACGCGCGCTGGCGCAGGGCGGCCCGTATGAATTGCTGCGTTGAAATTGCTACAGTGAAATAAGGTGGCCACGGCCGCTGCGGTAAAATGGCGGCCACCGAACCACCCGCACCATCGTTTCCCATGGGTAGACTGCTTGCCATCGACGGCCTGAACATCGTACGCCGCGTGTACGAGGCCAGCCCGGAACCCGATTCCGACCTGAAGGCGGAGATCGCGCTGCGTCACGCGCTGAACTCGTTCCGCACGCTGATCAACGGCCACGAGCCCACGCACGTGCTGCCCGCGTTCGACTTCGGTGGCACTACGTGGCGCCATGCGCTGTACGGTGGGTACCGCGAGTCGCGCGCGCCGATGCCGTCGCCATTGCGCGCCGCGCTGCCGGGGTTTTACGCGACATTGGAGAAGTTCGGCCTGCGGCCCGTGTCGCTGGCGGAGGTGGAGGCGGACGACGTGATCGGCACCGTCGTCACGCGCTGGCTGAGTGAAAACCGCGGCGAGGCGGTGGTGGCCAGTACCGACAAGGACCTGCATTGCCTGATCGCCGACGGCGCCCGCGTGTGGGACCACTTCCGCAGCGAGTGGCACGATGCGGCGTGGGTGGAGAACAAATGGGGCGTGCCGCCGGCGCAGCTGCCGGACCTGCTGGCGCTGATGGGCGATGCGACCGACAGTGTGCCGGGCGTGTCGAAAGTGGGACTGAAGACGGCGGCGCGCCTGCTGCGCACCTACGGTACGCTGGACGGCATCATGGCCGGTGCCGGCATCCTGAAGGATACGGTGGGCGAGGCGCTGCGCAAGGAGCGGGATATGTTGTATCTTTCCCGTCAGCTGGTGCAACTGAAAACGGATGTGCGTGTCGGTGTCAGCTGGAATATGCTTGTATGGGACAAGAGCTGAACCCGGAGCTGAACCCGGAGCTGAACTCGCACACAACAGGAACTGAACAATGCTCAAGGCAGTGATTATCGACAGCAGCGCGGTGGCGCGCGGCCTCCTCCAAACGGTGCTGCAGGACGGCAGCTACGACGTGGTCGGCCAGGCGCATACGTGCGCCAGCGGTACCGTCCTGCTGATCAAGCACCACCCGCAGATCATCTGCATCGCCCGCGACGCGATCGAGGCGGACATCAAGGGCGCGGAGGAGATGCGGCGTAATTATCCGAAATCGCTGATGTTCATGGTCTCCAGCGAATTCGACGCGGACACCGTGCAGCGGGCCCACGCGATGGGCATCAACGGTTTTATCGTCAAGCCGTTCAATGCCGACACGGTCCTGAAAACCATCCGCAATACCGTGATCGCGATGGTCAACCGGCAGCGAAAAGCGCTGGCCGAAGCGCAGGCGGCGCAGCCGCCCGCGGCACCGTCAGCCGGCGACCAAGCCTGAACCGGCGATAATGCCGCCGCCGAGGCAGACGTCGCCGTCGTACAGCACGGCCGACTGGCCCGGCGTGACGGCCCACTGCGCGTCGACGAACCCGAGGTTGAAACTGCCGTCGCCCTGCGGCGTCACGTCGCACACGACGTCGGCCTGGCGATAGCGCGTCTTGGCGGCGATGCGGGCGGCATCCGGCGGCACACCGGCGATCCAGCTGGCCTGGTCGGCCGCCAGCGTCGACGACAGCAGCCACGGATGATCGTGGCCCTGCACCACCCACAGCGTATTGTTCGCCACGTCCTTGCGCGCCACGTACCATGCGTCGCTGCTGCCGTCGGCGTTCTGGTACGTCTTGACGCCGCCGATGCCGATGCCCTTGCGCTGGCCGAGGGTGTAGAACGACAGGCCCACGTGCTCGCCCACGACCTTGCCGTCCGGCGTCTTCATCGGCCCCGGTTTATAGGACAGGTAGCGGTTCAGGAATTCGCGGAACGGGCGCTCGCCGATGAAGCAGATGCCGGTCGAATCCTTCTTGGCCGCATTCGGCAGCTTCAGCTCTTCGGCAATGCGGCGCACTTCCGTTTTCGGGATCTCGCCCAGCGGGAACAGGGTTTTCGACAACTGCGCCTGGTTCAGGCGGTGCAGGAAGTAGCTCTGGTCCTTGGTATGGTCCAGCGCCTTGAGCAGTTCGAAGCGGCCATTGCTTTCGTTCTGGCGCACGCGCGCGTAATGGCCCGTGGCGATCAGGTCGGCGCCCAGGTGCATCGCATGGTCGAGGAATGCCTTGAACTTGATCTCGGCGTTGCACAGCACGTCCGGGTTGGGCGTGCGGCCTGCCTGGTATTCGCGCAGGAATTCCGCGAACACGCGGTCCTTGTATTCGGCGGAGAAGTTGACGGCCTCGATGTCCACGCCGATCACGTCGGCCACGCTGGCCGCGTCGATCCAGTCCTGGCGCGTGGAGCAGTATTCGGAATCGTCGTCGTCTTCCCAGTTCTTCATGAACAGGCCGATGACTTCATAGCCCTGTTCCTTCAGCAGCCATGCCGCGACCGAGGAGTCCACGCCGCCGGACATGCCGATCACGACTTTTTTCTTGCTCATTGCTTATTCCAGTCAGTACTCAAAGCTCTTCGTAGACGGAAGAGTGGGTGTGCAGCAGGGCCAAGGGCGCGCGCTTGCCCGCCAGGTATTCATCGACGCAGGTCAGCAGCAGCGGACTGCGGTGACGCTCGCGGCACGCGGCAATTTCGTCGCGTGTAAGCCACATTGTGCGCAGGATGCCCTCGTCCAGCGGGCGGTCCAGTTCCTGGCCCACGACGCCGCAAAACGCAAAGCGCAGATACGTCACCAGCTCGCCCGTGCGGGCCGACCGGTAGCGCGACATGTACATCCCCACCAGCGCGGTGGGCGTGAATTCGTGCGCCGTTTCCTCCAGCGTTTCGCGGATCACGGCTTCCTCCAGCGATTCGTGGGGATCGAGGTGGCCCGCAGGCTGGTTCAGGCGGATGCCGTCGCTGGTTTCTTCTTCAATCAGCAGAAACTTGCCATCCCGCTCGATCACGGCGGCAACGGTCACATTGGGTTTCCAGGTACGCGGCATGTAGTCATCCTTGAGAGAGCCGGTATTTTAGCCTGTTCCGCGTTTCAACATGTGACGGGTCGGTGACAGCCCGGGTCGCACTCCCCGTACTAGTGGAAACCTGCTAAAAGTTGCAATACCAAAAACATTAACACCGGATAAATCCGTGTTAGATTGAGTCAGGGAGCGCCGCACCACCGCAATGAGCGGCAGTACCATGGCCGCTGCCATGGGCTTGTGCGTCTGCGGGTTCCACCAGTTTTTTCGCAAATCTGGAGGCACTCATGAGAATAGGGATTCCGGCCGAAACGCGGCCGGGGGAGACCCGGGTGGCGGCAACGCCCGAGACAGTCAAAAAGCTCGCAGCAAAGCATCAGGTAGTCGTCCAGGCCGGCGCCGGCGCGCAGGCGTCGATCCCGGACGACGCGTTCGTGGTCGCCGGCGCGTCCATCGTCGGCGCGGTGGAGGCGCTGGGCGCCGAGATCGTGCTGAAGGTGCGCGCGCCAGATGCCGACGAGCGCACGCAGATGCGCCAGGGCGCCGTCCTGATCGGCATGCTCAACCCGTTCGATGCGGACAACACGGCGGCCATGGCCGCCAGCGGCCTGTCCGCCTTTGCGCTCGAAGCGGTGCCGCGCATCACGCGCGCCCAGTCGATGGACGTGCTGTCGTCCCAGGCCAATATCGCCGGCTACAAGGCCGTCATGGTGGCCGCCAACACGTATCAGCGCTTCATGCCGATGCTGATGACGGCCGCCGGCACCGTCAAGGCGGCGCGCGTATTGATCATGGGTGTCGGCGTCGCCGGCCTGCAGGCCATCGCCACGGCCAAGCGCCTGGGCGCCGTCATCGAGGCGTCCGATGTGCGGCCACCCGTGAAGGAGCAGGTCGAATCGCTGGGCGCCAGATTCATCGACGTGCCGTTCCTGACCGACGAGGAACGGGAGATCGCGCAGGGTGTGGGCGGCTACGCCCGGCCGATGCCGGCCGACTGGATGCGCCGCCAGGCCGAACTGGTCCACGAACGGGCCAAACTGGCGGACATCGTCATCACCACCGCGCTGATCCCCGGCCGCCCCGCGCCCGTGCTGATCGGGGAAGAAACGGTCAAGGCGATGAAGCCCGGCTCCGTCATCGTCGACCTGGCCGTCGAGCAGGGCGGCAACTGCCCGCTGTCCGAGCTGAATAAAACCGTCGTCAGACACGGCGTGCATATCGTTGGCGAACCTAACCTGGCCTGCCACGTGGCGGCCGACGCGTCGGCGCTGTATGCGCGCAATGTGCTCGACTTCCTCAAACTCATCCTCGACAAGGAGGACAAGCTGACGATCGACCGCGAGGACGAGATCATCCGGGCGACCCTTGTCAGCCATGCCGGCGACGTGCTGAGAAAATAAGGAGACAAAAAAATGGAAGTCAGCCACACCATCATCAACCTGATCATCTTCGTGCTGGCGATCTACGTGGGCTACCACGTGGTCTGGAACGTCACGCCGGCGCTGCATACGCCGCTGATGGCCGTCACCAACGCCGTCTCCGCCATCATCATCGTCGGCGCCATGCTGGCCGCCGGCCTGACGGAAGGGCTCATCGGCCAGGTCGCAGGTACCGTCGCCGTTGCGCTGGCCGCCGTCAATGTGTTCGGCGGCTTCCTTGTCACCCAGCGCATGCTGGAGATGTTCCGTAAAAAAGATAAAAAAGAAGGAGGCAGATAATGGCCTTCATCTCCATGAACGTGGTGACGATGCTGTATCTCGTCGCCTCCGTGTGCTTTATCCAGGCGCTGAAGGGATTGTCGTCGCCCGCCACGGCCCGCAAGGGCAACGCATTCGGCATGACGGGAATGGCGATCGCGTTCGTCACGACGCTCGCGCTGATCCTCAAGCTCAAATCGGAAGCGGCGGGAATGGGCATGGGCCTCGGTCTCGTCGCGCTGGGCGTCGTGATCGGCGGCGCCATTGGCGCATATCTCGCCAGGACGGTCGAGATGACGAAGATGCCGGAACTGGTCGCGGCGATGCACTCGCTGATCGGCCTGGCCGCCGTCTGCATTGCCGTTGCCGCCGTCTCGGAGCCGCATGCGTTCAATATCGCCGCCGTCGGCGAGGCGCTGCCGGTCGGGAACCGCATCGAACTGTTCATCGGCACGTTTGTCGGCGCCATCACGTTCAGCGGCTCCGTGATCGCGTTCGGCAAGCTGGCCGGCAAATACAAGTTCCGGCTGTTCCAGGGCGCGCCCGTCGTGTTCAAGGGCCAGCACATGCTGAACCTCGTGCTGGCCGTGCTCATGCTCGGCCTGGGCCTGGCGTTCGTGCTGGCCGACGGCGTCGCACCGGCATGGACGCCCTTTGTCGTGATGACGGCGATCGCGTTCGTGCTGGGCGTTCTGATCATCATTCCGATCGGCGGCGCGGACATGCCGGTGGTCGTCTCGATGCTGAACAGTTATTCCGGCTGGGCCGCGGCGGGCATTGGCTTCTCGCTGAATAATTCGATGCTGATCATCGCCGGCTCCCTGGTCGGCTCGTCCGGCGCGATCCTGTCGTACATCATGTGCAAGGCGATGAACCGCTCGTTCTTCAACGTCATCCTGGGCGGCTTCGGCGGCGACGCGGCGGCGGCGAGCACGGGCGCCGCGGCGCCGCAGCGCCCCGTCAGATCCGGCTCGGCCGACGATGCCGCTTTCCTGATGAGCAATGCGGAAACCGTCATCATCGTGCCCGGCTACGGCCTCGCGGTCGCGCGCGCGCAGCACGCGTTGAAGGAACTGGTCGAGAAGCTGACGGAACACGGCGTGACGGTCAAATATGCGATCCACCCGGTGGCCGGACGCATGCCGGGGCATATGAACGTGCTGCTGGCCGAGGCGGAGGTGCCGTACGACCAGGTGTTCGAGATGGAGGACGTCAACGGCGAGTTTGCCCAGGCGGACGTGGCACTGATCCTGGGCGCCAACGACGTCGTCAACCCGGCGGCGAAAGACCCGAAATCGCCGATTGCCGGCATGCCGATCCTGGAGGCGTACAAGGCGAAAACCGTGATCGTCAACAAGCGCTCGATGGCATCGGGCTATGCCGGCCTGGACAACGAGCTGTTCTATATGGACCGGACGATGATGGTGTTTGGCGACGCGAAGAAGATTATCGAGGAAATGGTCAAGGCGGTCTGACGGACGTGAGCGGCCGGGCGGCGTAGGGTCGCCCGGCCATTTCCCGGATCGCGTCGATGTTCGATCTCGCCGGCCCACGCGAGCTCATGCGAGCAGAGACGTGATCCGCTGTGCAACGCCGTGGCACCCTGGTGTGGTGCCTGCCTCGATGTTCAGCTTGGCCACCTCCGCCACAAAAATCGGTCGTAAGCCAGTCCCGATTCCTGTATAGTTCACTGAAAGTGGGAACGTTTCCATGCCGTGTCTCCGGTTGCATGAGCGCGATTGCGCCAGTGGCTGAGGATGGCGTCCGTGGGTCGCGCCTGGAAAGGCGAACAGCGCAGCGGACGTAGCATGCAGTATGCTTCCCGCATTCATCACAGACAGGACAACAGGCAGTGGCAACCATCAAAGACGTAGCCCGGTTGGCGGGCGTGGGACTGGGTACGGCATCGCGCGTGGTCAGTGGCAAGGGCGCGGTCTCCCCGACCACGCTGGCGAAAGTGCGCAAGGCCATCGAGGAGCTGGACTTCCGGCCGTCGCATGCCGCGCGTGCGCTGCTGTCCGGCTATTCGAAGATGATCGGCGTCTATATCCCCGTCCTGAAGGGCACGTTCTACACGCCGATCCTGCAGCTGATCGACACGGAGCTGCGCGCCAACGGCCTGCACATGGTGGTGGCATTCGGCGCAGGCCAGGGCGACGCGCGCCGGCAGGCCGTCGAAGGCATCGAGTTCCTGGTCCAGCGCGGCTGCGACGGCATCATCTCGATGAGCAATATGCTGGAAGACGGCGATATCGAAGCCTTCGGCACGCGCGGCTCGAACATCGTTGTCGTCAACCAGGCGTTCGGCGGGGCCGCCGACCAGTGCTTCGTCGTCGACCATCGGCAGGGCGGCATGCTGGCCGCGCAGGCGCTGCTGGCGCAGGGGCACCACCGGATCGCCGTCATCGCCGGGCCGTCCACGGCGCCGGACAACGTCGAGCGGATCGAAGGCTTCATGGCGCAGCTGCAGCGCGAGGGTGTGCCGACCGACGGCATGTGGATTGCCGAAAGCGACTTCTCGCCCGAAGGCGGCTGGGCGTGCGCGCGCGAGCTGCTGGCCGCCGGTTACCCGTTCACGGCGCTGTTCTGCGCCAACGACGAGATGGCGATCGGCGCGCTGTCGCACTTCCAGGAAGCGGGCATCGCCGTGCCGCGCGATGTTTCCGTGCTGGGGTATGACGACACGCCCAGCGCGCAATTCGCGGCGCCGCGGCTGACCTCCGTGCATATCCCGTGGCGCGACGTGACGCTGGCGGGCCTGAACGCACTGCTGAACCGGTGCTACGGCGGCGAGCGGCCCGTTGCACGGACTTACCCCGTCAGCATCACGCAGCGCGCCTCGCTGGGACCGGCGCCGGCGACAGTGGCCGGCAAGCCCGGAGCCGGCACGTCGGCTGGCCGCAAGCCGTCCGACCGTACGCGCCGCACCTGACGATCACCGGCACGCCTGCAGGCGTGTTTTTTTCAACCCCGAACTGGAAAGCTTTCCATACACGAGAAGCGGAGGAGACGCGATGATGAAACGACTTCTGGCCTCGCTGCTGCTGTCGGGCTGCGCGGCCGTAACGGCCAGTGCGACCGGGGCGGCGCTGCCGATGCTGCATACCGAAGGGACGAAGTGGCTCGATCCGGCGGGCCGTCCAGTGGTGCTGCGCGGCGCCAACCTGGGCAACTGGCTGATCAACGAATTCTGGATGATGGAGCAGGGCGGCGACGAGGACGATCAATGCACGCTGGAGGCGACGTTCGACAGGCGCTTCGGCCACGCCGAACGCGAACGGCTGATGCGTCTGTTCCGCGACAACTGGATCACCACGCGCGACTGGGACGGCATGCGGCGTTACGGCCTGAATGTGGTACGGCTGCCGTTCATCTACAGCGTCGTCGAAGACGAGCGGCGCCCGCGCCAGTTGCGCGCCGATGCCTGGCGCTACCTGGACGACGCGATCGCGCAGGCCGAAGCGCGCGGCATGTACGTGATCCTCGACCTGCATGGCGCTGTCGGCAGCCAGGGCTGGGAACATCACAGCGGCTGCGCCGGGAAGAACCGGTACTGGAGCACGCCCGAGTTCCAGTCGCGCACCGAGTGGCTGTGGCAGCAGATCGCCACCCGCTATCGGGACAACGGCACCGTGGCCGGCTACAGCGTGCTCAATGAACCGTGGGGACGACGCCGGACAACATGGCCGCGGTCGTGGGCCGGCTGTACACGGCCATTCGCGCCGTGGACACGAATCACGTCATCATCCTGCCCGGCCACAGCAAGGGTATCGACGCCTACGGCAAGCCGGCCGACAAGGGGATGAAAAACGTCGCGTTCGAGATGCATCCGTATCCCGGCCATTTTGGCTGGGGCTCGCCGAACCTGGCGGTCCACCGCGAGTGGCTGACCTGCGGGGCCGACGGCAAGGGCGGCGTCTGCGAGTGGGATGCGCGCCTGCGCCGGCTGGACACGGCGTTCTTCCTCGGCGAGATCCAGCCGTGGGCGCTGATGGGGCAGGAGCTGGGCGGGCAGGTGGCCAGGGCATCGTTCGACACGTACGCCAGATATGGCTGGGCCGCGACCGCGTGGTCGTGGAAGGTCGTCAGCCGCGATGGCGGCCATGGCCCAGGCAAATGGGGCTTCGTCACCAATGCGACCGGTGCGAAGGTACCGAAGCTGGACTTTGCCACCGCGCCGCTGGCCGACATCGAGGCGCTGTTCCGCTCCTTCGGTACCCAACCCTACGAATTCCATCAACCGCTGCTGCACTGGCTGACCACCGACAAGCCGAGGGATATCCATGACATCCGATAACCGCAACACCGCCATTTGCCGCGCCGATTTCCCGGCCGGGTTCCGCTGGGGCACCTCCACGTCGTCGTATCAGATTGAAGGCGCCATCCATGCGGGCGGCCGCGTCGAATCGATCTGGGACCGCTTCTGCACCCGGCCCGGGGCGATTCGCGACGGCCGCAGCGGCGAGGTCGCGTGCGATCACTACCGGCGCTGGCCGCAGGACCTCGACCTGGCACGCGACCTGGGCACGAATGCCTACCGCTTTTCGATCGCCTGGCCGCGCATCTGGACGGAGGCCGGCACGCCCAACGAACAGGGGCTGGACTTTTATGAACGCCTGGTCGACGGCATGCTGGAACGCGGCCTGCAACCGTGGGCCACGCTGTACCACTGGGATCTGCCGCAGGCATTGCAGGATCGCGGCGGCTGGGCCGCGCGCGACACCGTGTACGCCTACACGGCGTATGTCGACGCCGTCACGCGCCGGCTGGGCGACCGGGTGAACCACTGGATCACGCACAACGAGCCATGGTGCACGTCGATGCACGGTCACTGGGACGGCATGCACGCGCCAGGCATCCGCGACTTCGGCACGGCGCTGCAGGTCTGCCATCACGTGCTGCTGTCGCACGGACTGGCCGTGCCGGTCGTGCGCGCCAATGCCGCCGATGCGCAGGTGGGCATCGCTCTTAGCCTGCATCCCGTCCGCACGGCCACCGACAGCGTCGAAGACGCCACCGCCGCGCGGCGCCATGACGGCCTGCGCAACCGCTGGTTCCTCGATCCGCTTGGCGGGCGCGGCTATCCGGCGGACGTGCTGGCGCTGCTGGGCGAGCTGGCGCCGCGCATCGAAGCCGGGGACATGGCGACGATCGCCGTGCCGACCGACTTCATGGGCCTGAACTACTATTTTCCGGAAACGATCGCCCATGCGCCGGGTCGCCCTCCGCTGCAGGTGGAAATTGTCGCGCCGCCGGACGTCGAGCGCACCGCGTTCGGCTGGGAAGTCGCGCCGCAAGGGCTCACCGAGCTGCTGCGCCGCCTGCACGGCGACTACGGCGTGTCCGCCATCCATATCACGGAAAACGGCTCGTGCTACGACGACGCGGTCAGCGACGGTGCCGTGCACGACGCACCGCGCACCGCCTATCTCGTGCGCCATCTGGCCGCGCTGCGGGACGCACTGGCCGAAGGTATACCGGTGCGCGGCTACTTCGCCTGGAGCCTGCTCGACAACTTCGAGTGGGCGGAAGGCTACACGCGCCGGTTCGGCCTGACGCACGTGGATTTCGCCACGCAGCAAAGGCTGCTGAAGGACAGCGGACACTGGTACCGCGCGTTCCTGCATGGCGACGCCTGAATACGACAATCAGAAACAAGGAGACAGCATGACCCGACGTGTAAGCCGATATCTGCTGGCGCTGGCCGCCGCGCCGCTGCTGGCCGTGACTGCCCACAGCGCGCCCCTGGCCGACTGGCCGCAAGTGAAAAGCGCCGTGGCGCCGGACGCGCGACTGGAAGCGCGCGTCCGCGCCATCGTGGCCGGCATGACGCTGGAGCAGAAGGTGGGGCAGATGACGCAGGCCGAGATCAAGACGGCCACGCCGGAGGATGTGCGCCGGTATTACCTGGGCTCCGTGCTGAACGGCGGCGGCAGCTGGCCGAAGGGGAACAAGTACGCGGCACCGGCCGACTGGCTGGCGCTGGCGGACGCCTATTACGACGCGTCGATGAGCACCGACATGAAAGTAAAAGTGCCCGTCATCTGGGGCATCGACGCCATGCATGGCAACAGCAACGTGTTTGGCGCCACGCTGTTCCCGCACAACATCGGACTGGGTGCCGCCCGCGATCCGCAGCGCATCAAGGCGATGGCGCAGGCGGTCGGCAAGGCCGTGCGCGCAACGGGGATCAACTGGGTGTTCGCGCCCACGCTGGCGGTCGTACGCGACGATCGCTGGGGCCGCACCTACGAAAGCTTCTCGGAAGATCCGCGCATCGTCGCGCAGTATGCCGGCGTCTACGTCGAAGGGCTGCAGGGCGATTTGCGCGACGACGCCAACGTCGTCGCCACCGCCAAGCATTACCTCGGCGACGGCGGCACCGACCAGGGCAAGGACCGCGGCGTCAACCGATCCGGCCGGCAGGACATGATCAACATTCACGGCGCCGGCTACTACCCGGCGCTGCAGGCGGGCGCGCAGACCGTCATGGCCTCTTACAACAGCTGGCGTGACGATGCCGCAGGCAAGGACTACGGCAAACTGCATGGCAACGGCGAGCTGCTGACGGGGGTGCTGAAGGAGAAGATGGGCTTCGACGGTTTCGTCGTCACCGACTGGAACGGTATCGCCGAGGTGCCCGGCTGCGGCAACGACAGCTGTCCGCAGGCGATCAACGCGGGCATCGACATGGTCATGGTGCCGGACGACTGGAAGCGCTTCATCGCCAACACGGTGGCACAGGTGAAGGACGGGCGCATCCCGATGGCGCGCATCGACGATGCGGTCACCCGCATCCTGCGCGTCAAGCTGCGAGCGGACCTGCAAAAGCCGTCTGGCTCCGTCCACGCCGGCAAGGTCGAGGCGTTGCAGGCGCGCGAGCTGGCGCGCAAGCTGGTGCAGGCATCGCTGGTGCTGCTCAAGAACGATGGCGGCACTCTGCCGCTGGCGCGCGACAAGCGCATTCTCGTCGTCGGCAAGAGCGCGGACAGCATGGCCAACCAGGCCGGCGGCTGGACCCTGACGTGGCAGGGCACGGACAACCGGAACAGCGACTTCCCCAACGGCGATACGATCCTGGCCGGCATCCGCGCGGCCGCCGGGGGCAAGGTCGCCTACAGCCCCGATGGGAAGGGCGTCGATGTGCGCGACTTCGATGCCGTCGTCGCCGTCATCGGCGAGGGCCCATATGCGGAAGGCGACGGCGATATCGGCCCGGCCGCCAACCTGCGGCACAGCGCACGGTATCCGGAAGACCTGGCCGTACTGAAGACGGTGGCCGGTCAGGGCAAGCCGGTGGTGACGGTGTTCGTCTCGGGCCGGCCGTTGTATGTGAACGACCTGTTGAATCTGTCGGACAGCTTCGTCGCCGCGTGGCTGCCCGGCTCCGAAGGCAAGGGCGTGGCCGACGTCCTGCTGCGCGGCGCGGACGGCAAAACGGCTGCCCCGTTTACCGGCAAGCTGTCGTTCTCCTGGCCGAAGAGCGTCTGCCAGACGCCGCTCAACGTGGGCGACAAGGACTATGCGCCATTGTTCGCCTACGGCTACGGCCTGGCGTATGGCGACCGGCGCAAGGTGGGCCGGCTGGCCGAGGACACGGGCACGGCAGGCTGCGGCACGACCAACGCGTTCCCCATCTTTAACCAGTCCGACCGCGCCACGTTTCCGCTGTACGCCCAGAGCGGCGGCGAGCGGGTGGCGCTGGGTGCCGACCTGAACGCCACGTATCGGCTGCCGACGCTGGCGGTGGAAACGGCACAGGTCAATACCCAGCAGGACGGCAAGAAGGTGACATGGTCGGGGCCGGGCTTCATCGAAGCGAAGGCCGACCGGCCGCGCGCATTGCCGGCGTGGGCAACCCGGCAGGGAGCGTTGACGTTCGACACCATCGTCGGCGCCGCTCCCCAGGGCACGGTCCAGGTCAGCATCGGTACGGCCAGCGTGGACGTTTCGGCCGAATTCAAACGCGTCGCGGGAAAAGGGCGGCAGACGGTTAAAATACCCCTTTCATGTTACAAGGGAGTGGACCTGACGAAGGTCGACAACCCATTCCGCGTGACGGCGCAGGCCGGTCTCGTGGCGGCGTTTGCCAATATCCAGGTGGTGGGCGGCGCCGCGGCCGATCCGGGCGCGCTGGAGTGCGCACACTAAAGAAAGTACGAAGTTATGGAAAATACCTCACGGTCCGCCACCGTGGCGCCAGACGCGGCGCACAACGGTCGCGGCAACACGGCGCCGCTGGTCATCGTCACGATCCTGTTCTTCATGTGGGGTCTGCTGACGTCACTGAACGACGTCCTGATTCCCCACCTGAAGGGGATTTATACGCTCAGCTATGTGCAGGCGATGCTGGTGCAGTTCTGCTTTTTCGGCGCCTACCTGATCGTTTCGCTGCCGGCCGGGATGCTGATCCGGCGCATCGGCTACCAACGCGGTGCCGTCACGGGTCTCGTCGTGGCCGCCGTGGGCTGCGCGCTGTTCTATCCCGCCGCCGAATCCGGTTACGGGCTGTTCCTGTTCGCGTTCTTCATCCTCGCCAGCGGCATCACGGTGCTGCAGGTCGCGGCCAATCCCTACGTGACGGTGCTGGGCGATCCGCGCACGGCGTCGAGCCGCCTGACGCTGACGCAGGCGTTCAATTCGCTGGGCACGACGGTGGCGCCGGCGCTGGGCGGCATGCTGATCCTGTCGGGCAGCGTGCTGGGCGCCGACCAGCTGGCGAAACTGCCGGTGGCCGAGCAGTTGGCGTACCACGCCAAGGAGGCGGCGGCCGTGCAGGGTCCTTACCTCGTGCTGGCCGGCGCCCTGCTGTTGCTGGCCGTGCTGTTCGCCCTGGCACGCCTGCCCAAGCTCGTGGACGCCGAGGATGGCGCCCCGACCGGAAAATTCAGCGATCTGTTCGCCCACAAACACCTGGTGCTGGGCACGATCGGCATCTTCCTCTACGTGGGCGGCGAAGTCAGCATCGGCAGCTTCCTCATCAACTACATGGGCGAACCGCAAATCGCCGGCATGGCACCGGCCCAGGCGGCGCATTACGTCAGCCTGTACTGGGGCGGCGCGATGGTCGGCCGCTTTATCGGCTTCGCCGTCATGCGCACGGTCAGCCCGGGCAAGGCGCTGGCGTTCAATGCGGCCTGCAGCATTGCGCTGATCATGGTGGCGATCTTCGCGCAAGGCCAGGTGGCAATGTGGGCGATCCTGGCCGTCGGCCTGTGCAATTCGATCATGTTCCCGACCATCTTCAGCATGGCGCTGCACGGCCTGGGACGCCAGACCGGCCAGGCTTCCGGCCTGCTGTGCATGGCGATCGTCGGCGGCGCGCTGGTGCCGTTCGCGCAGGGCGCGCTGGCCGATAGCAGTGGCGTGCAGGTGTCGTTCTTCGTGCCGGCGGTCTGCTACGCGTTCATTCTGTACTTCGGCGTGCGTTACGCCAATCTGCACCGGCAATAAACGGCGGGGACTGCACCAGTCCCCGGCCTTCTTGTAACAAAAACATGCTAATGTCCTTCCCGTTCAGTTCACCGGGAGGGACGGCAGTGAGTGTATCGGCAGGTTTGCAATCGGAGAGGGCTGAAGCGGCGCGCTTCGACCTCGTCGGCATCGGCGAGTGCATGGTCGAATTCCATTCGACCGCGCCGCTGGCCGAAGCCACGCAATTTCGCAAGGGTTATGGCGGCGACGTGCTGAACGCGCTGGTCGCGGCGGCGCGGCAGGGCTGCCGCACGGCGTTCGTCACGCGCGTGGGCGACGATCCGTTCGGCGCCGGCCTGCTGTCCGCCTGGCGCGACGAAGGCATCGACACCAGCCAGGCGCCGCTCGTCCCCGGCGAAAACGGCGTGTATTTCATCTCCGTCGACGCCCAGGGCGAACGCTCCTTCACGTACCGCCGCGCCGGCAGCGCCGCATCTTGCATGACCGCCGAGGTGGATGCCGGCCTCATCGCATCCAGCCGCTGCCTGCTGCTGTCCGGGATCACGCAAGCCATCTCGCCCGGCGCCCGCGCCGCCACGCTCTCGGCTGCGCGCATCGCGCGCGAACACGGCGTCACCGTGGCCTACGATCCGAATTTCCGTCCCAACCTGTGGTCCTCCATCGACGCGGCCCGTGAAGCCTGCGCCGAGCTCCTGCCGTACGTCGACATCCTGCTACCCAGCCTGCCGGCCGATGCCGATATCCTGCCCGGACCGGTGCACACCCTGGCTGCGCACGTCGTCGTCAAGCTGGGAGAAGAGGGTTGTCACGTCTGGCAGGGCGGCGAGCGCAGCATCGTGCCGGCCGTACCGGCCACGGTAATCGATACGACGGGAGCCGGCGACTGCTGGAACGGCACGTATCTGGCCGTGCTGCTGCGCGGCGAACCTGCGGCGCAGGCGGCGAGTCTGGCCAACACGGCGGCCGCGGCGAAGCTGGCCCACCGCGGCGCCATTCCACCGGGGAGCGCGGCATGACGCAAGCATCCCGACGCCGCTTCCTGGGCGGCACGATGGCCGCGACTGTGCTGGGCGCGATGCCGCCGCTGTTGCGCGAAGCGCTGGCCGTGCCGGCGCGCCGCGGCACTGGCACGATCGCGGACGTGCGCCACGTCGTCATCCTGATGCAGGAGAACCGCTCGTTCGACCACTACTACGGCACGCTGGCAGGCGTGCGCGGCTTCGGCGACCGGCTCACCATTCCATTGCCGAACGGCCGCGCGATCTGGGAGCAGCACAACGGCAGCCGCATCGTCATGCCGTACCGGCTGGACCAGTCGGTGGGCAACGCGCAGCCCCAAATGAGCCTGCCGCACACGTGGCCGGATGCGCAGGCGGCGTGGGACGAAGGCCGCATGGCGTCGTGGCCGAAGTCGAAAACGGATGCATCGATGGCGTACTACACCCGCGCCGAGCTGCCCATCCAGTTCGCGCTGGCCGAGGCGTTTACGCTGTGCGACGCCTACCACTGCTCGCTGCAGGGCGGGACCAATCCCAACCGGCTATTCATGCTGACAGGGACGAACAACCCGTCCGGCCGCGGTGGCGGCCCACTGATCGACAACCGGATGGAAGGCCTGGGTCCGCCTGAGCAGGGCTTCGACTGGATGACCTATGCCGAGCGCCTGGAAGCGGCCGGTGTCAGCTGGAAGGTCTACCAGGACATGGAGGACAATTTCGGCTGCAACCTGCTGGAAGTGTTCCGGCGCTACCGTGAGGCGTTCGCCACGCGTCCGAACTCGCTCGCGGACAAGGCGCTCACCTCGACGCTGTGGAACGCGACGCTGGACGGCCTGCGCAACGACGTCGTGGCAGGCAAGCTGCCGCAGGTCAGCTGGGTGATTCCGCCGCAGCTGTACAGCGAACACCCCGGCCCCTCCACGCCCGTGCAGGGCGGCGCCTACACGCTGCAGGTGCTGGAGGCATTGCTGGCCGATCCGGACGTCTGGGCCGGCACCGTGCTGCTGCAGATGTACGACGAGAACGACGCCTTCTTCGACCATATGCCGCCGCCCGCGGCGCCGGCCCTGCTGCCCGACGGCAGCCGCGCCGGCCGCTCGACGGTGGACTTCACCGCGGAGTGCCATACCGACGGCCGCCTGTACGGGCTGGGGCCGCGCGTGCCGATGACCGTCATGTCCCCGTGGAGCAAGGGCGGCTGGGTCAATTCGCAGGTGTTCGACCATACGTCGATCCTGCGGTTCCTCGAGCGCCGCTTCGGCGTGGCTGAGCCGAATATCGCGCCATGGCGGCGCACCGTCTGCGGCGATCTGACCAGCTGCTTCGACTTCGCCGCGCCGGATGCACGCAAGCCCGCGGTGCCGGTGCACGACATCGCCTGGGCAGACGAAGTACGACTGCGCCAGCGCGCCACGCCGCCCATCGAGGTGCCGGCGGAAGGGCGCCAGTCGGTGCCGCGCCAGGAAGCAGGCACGCGGCCGTCACGCGCGCTGCCGTACCGGCTGGAGGTACAGGCGCAGGTGGATGCGACGGGCATCGCCCTGACCTTCATCAACAGCGGCGGCGCCGGTGCCGTGTTCCACGTCTACGACCGTCGCCAGATCGAGCGGCCACCGCGCCGCTACACCGTCGAAGCGTCGAAGACGGTGCACGAGCGCTGGACCGTGGCGCCGGCCGACGGCCTGTTCGACCTGTGGGTGCTGGGGCCGAACGGTTTTCACCGCCACGTGCGCGGCCGCGCGGACGCGGAATCGCTTGGCGTGAGCGCGGCGCAGGAAGGCCAGCGGCTGATGCTGGCTTTGCACAACCCGTCCACGCAAGCGAAGGAAGTCATCGTGACGGCGCTCGCGTATGCGGACAATCGCCCCGCCACGCACCGGCTCGACCCGGATGCGACGCTGCGCCTGCCCGTCACGGGGCCGTGGTACGACGTGGGTATCAAGGAAGGCGAATCGGCCTGGCGCTTTGCCGGCCGCATCGAGACGGGCGCCGACAGCGTCAGCGACCCCGCGTTCGGCCAGCCGCAGCCGGTCTGGTGATGCCGTAACGCGCAGGCCCCGGCACCACCGGCCTCAGCCCAGCACGGTCACGACCACCGACCGCCGCTGCGGCGCGGTGCGATGCTCCCACAGGAAGATGCCCTGCCAGGTGCCCAGCAGCAGCCGGCCATCGCCGACCGGCACCGTCAAGCCGGTATCGGTGAGCACGGATCGCGCGTGCGCGGCCATGTCGTCCGGGCCTTCGGTATCGTGGCGGTAGGCGGGATCGCCATCGGGCGCCAGGCGTGCCGCGATGGTCTCCAGGTCGCGCCGCACATCGGGGTCGGCGTTTTCCGTGATCGTCAGCGAGCAGCTCGTGTGCTGCACGAACACGTGCGCCAGCCCGCAGGGAATGCCGGACTGCGCGACGGCCTCGTTGACGGCAGCCGTGATGTCGCGCGTGCCGCGGCCCGACGTGCCGATGGTGAGAACGGTCTGGTATGGCATGGCGAATGCGTCAGCGCCGGCCGTACATCATCAGCTCCGCGAGCACGCTGCGCGCCGGGGTAAAGATGTCGATGGCGGCCAGCGAGACGCCCAGCAGCGCCTGCACGGGCGAGTCGTTGGCGAACACGCGCGCCATCGTGTCCGTCAGGCGCACCGTCAGGTCGCGGTCCTGCCGGCGCAGGTCGGCGTAATGCGACAGCATTTCCGGCGTGGCCCCTTGCGCCAGCAGGCGTGCCAGCACCGTCGCATCGCGCAGGCCCAGGTTCAGGCCCTGGCCGGCGACGGGATGCAGCGTCTGCGCCGCGTTGCCGATGGCGGCGGTGCGAGCGCTGCCCGCCATGCCCGCGTTCAGTCCCAGCGGGAAGGCCAGACGGCGCGTCGCACCCGTGAAGCGGCCCAGCCGGTCGCCGAACGTGTCGCCCAGCTTGCGCAGGAACGCGTCGTCGCCCATGGCCAGCAGCGTTTGCGCCGTGTCCGGGCGCACGCACCAGACCAGAGAATATCCGTCGTCCTGCGGCAGCAGCGCCAGTGGGCCTTCTCCCGTAAAGCGTTCGTAGGCGCGGTGTGCGATGGGCGCGGCGGTCGTGACCTGGGCGATGATCGCCGTCTGACCGTAGTCGCGCTTTGTGCTCTTGTCGGCCTGCTCGCCGAACAGGCCGCCCTCGGCCTGCACGACAATCGCGGCGGTGACCACGGTCACCCCGGTGCCGTCGGCCAGCGTCAGGCGTACGTCATCGGTCGTCTCAGCGATGGCCGTCACGCGGGCCGGGCGGAGGGTCGCCACGCCCAGCCGCGCGCACACGGCGCCCAGCACCGTGACGATATCGCCGTAGCGCGTCACGTAACCCAGCGCCGGCACGCGGTGCTCGTCGCGCGTGATCATGCTGCGGCCGAACTGGCCTTTGCGCGAGACGTGGATTTCATGGATGTCGGTGGCGGGCACCGGCCAGGCGCCGATCCCTTCCAGGATCTGGCGGCTGCCCCACGACAGCGCCAGCGAGCGCGGATCGGCGCTCGCGGCGTCCAGCGACTTGGCGTCGATCAGGACAATGCGTGCCGGCGTGACGCCGCGGCGCACGAGCAAGGCGGCCAGCGCCATGCCGGCGGGACCGGCGCCGCAGATGGCGATATCGTAATCGGGCGTCATGGCCGCTCCGCCATCAGCGCTTCGATGTCATGGACCGTTTTGGGCGCCGATCCCGTCAGCAGGGTGTGGCCGCCGATGGCGACGACGACGTCATCCTCGATGCGGATGCCGATGTTCCAGAACTGCTCCGGCACACCTTCGGCGGGACGGACGTAGATGCCCGGCTCGATCGTCAGCACCATCCCTTCCCGCAAGGGGCGGGATGGTTTTTCCTTGCCGGCCAAATCGTCCGCGCCGCCCAGGCGATAGGCGCCCACGTCGTGCACGTCCATGCCCAGCCAGTGGCTGGTGCCGTGCATGTAGAACGGCATGTACGCCTTATTGGCGATCACGTCGTCAAGCGGGCCATGCTTGTCTCGGCTCAGGAGACCGTTATCGAGCATGCCTTGCGCCAGCACGCGCACGGCCGCGTCGTGGACGGCGTGAAACGTCTGGCCGGGACGGACCGCATCGAGCGCGGCCTGCTGCGCCGCCAGCACCAGTTCATACAGCGCGCGCTGCGGAGCGCTGAAGCGGCCGTTGACGGGCCACGTGCGCGTGATGTCGGCGGCGTAGCCATCGAGCTCGCAGCCGGCGTCGATCAGTACCAGTTCGCCGTCGCGCACCTGCCGGTCGTTGCTGTTGTAGTGCAGGATGCAGCTGTTCGGGCCCGAGGCGACGATGGGCGTGTAGGCGGGAAACTGGGCGCCATTGCGGCGGAATTCGTACAGCAGCTCCGCCTCCAGCGCGTATTCGAACACGTCGGGGCGCGCGGCGCGCATGGCACGCACGTGGGCAGCGCCGGAGATCTCGCCGGCGCGCAGCATGATCGCCTGCTCCGCCGCGTCCTTGACGACGCGCATCTCGTCCACCAGCGGCGTCACGTCGCGCAATGCAGGCGGCGGCCGGATGCCGCTGCGGCCCTGGCGGCGCACGCTGTCGAGCCAGCGGCGCAGCTGCGCGTCAAGGCGCTCGTCGCGCGCCAGCTTGCAGTACACCGCCGGCACGTCGGCCAGCAGTACCGCCATCTGATCGTCCAGCGCATCGATGGGCCAGGCGGCGTCGAAGCGGAACAGCGTGCGCGCCGCTTCCGGGCCGTGGCGCAGGCCGTCCCAGATTTCGCGCGCAGGATTCTTCTCGCGGCAGAACAGGATGGCGCGGCCCGGTTGCGCGTCGCGCGGTGCCACCAGGACCAGCACCGCTTCCGGCTCCGTAAAGCCGGTCAGGTAGTAGAACGTGCTGTCGTGGCGGTAGGGGTAATCGCTGTCCGCGTTACGCGCCACTTCAGGGCTGGTGGCCAGCACGGCCACGCTGCCCGGCTCCATCTGCGCTACCAGGTGCGCACGGCGCTGCACGAAGTCGGGCCGGCCAGTCATGAAAGTCGGCCTCCGTTGAGCTGTTCCAGTTGCTGCGGCGTGCCGATGTTGTCCCAGTCGCCTTCGTACACTTCGCCGCCGATCAGGCCGCGCTCGGCGTACTCGCGCAGCAGTTGGCCCAGGCCCGCGTGCTGGCCTGGCGCGATACCGTCGAACATCGACATGCGGTAGACGCCCAGGTTGGCGAACGTCCACTTCGGTTCGCCCGTATTCGACACCGTGTACAGGTTCAGCGCGAAATCGCCCTTCGGGTGGAATGACGGATTCTTCACGAGCCAGATCCAGGCGGCGTCGCGCTTCTCGATCTCGTAGGCGTTGCCCCACATGTCCTTGTCGTGCAGGACGTCCTTCGCCTGGGCGAAGTCGAAGTGCGGGCAGTAGATGTCGCCCGAGACGGCGAAGAACGGCTCTTCGCCCAGCAGGTGGCGCGCATTGGCGATGCCGCCGGCCGTTTCCAGCGCTTCCTTCTCGGCAGAGTAGCGGATGCTGGCGCCGAAGCGGCTGCCGTCGCCCAGATACTCCTCGATCATGTGGCCCAGGTGGGCGTGGTTGATGACGATGTCCTTCATGCCGGCCCGCACGAGGTTCAGCACGTGCCATTCGATCAGCGGACGGCCGCGTACTTTCAGCAGCGGCTTGGGGCAGGTGTCCGTCAGGGGACGCATACGTTCGCCGCGGCCGGCGGCGAAGATCATGGCTTTCATGGCGTCTCTCAGAAGGTGTAGCGGACGTCGGGCTGGCGCTGTTCCAGCACGTCGAGCAGCTTGACGAGCGGCTTCAGGTCGCGGTAACGGTCGGCCGTGCGGCGCACGTATTCCATCACCGTCGGCAGGTCGCCCAGGTACATGGCCTTGCCGTCGCGGTAGTTCAGGCGGCAGAAGATGCCCAGGATCTTCAGGTGGCGCTGCAGCGCCATGTATTCGAAGTCCTTGTAGAACGCGTCGAAGTCCTTGTTGACGGGCAGGCCGGCCGCGCGTGCATGCTGCCAGTAGCGGATCACCCAGTCCAGCACCAGTTCCTCGTCCCAGGACACATACGCATCGCGCAGCAGCGAGGCGGCGTCGTAGGTGATCGGGCCGTATACGGCGTCCTGGAAATCGAGGATGCCGGGATTGTTCTCATCCATCCACATCAGGTTGCGCGAGTGGTAGTCGCGGTGCATGTACACCTGCGGCTGCGCCAGGCAGTTCGCCACGATCGTCTCGAACACCTTGTTCAGGTCAGCTTCCTGCCTGGGGGTCAGCGTCGTGTTCAGGTGCTTGCCGACGTACCACTCGGTGAAGATGCCCAGCTCGCGCAGCATGAAGGCACGGTCGAACTCGGGCAGCACGCCCGGCTGGCTGTGCTGCTGGATCTTCACGAGCGCGGACAGCGCTTCGGCGTACAGGGTGGCGGCGTTGTCGTGATTGAGCGCCTGCAGATAGGTCGTCGTGCCCAGGTCGGACAGCAGCAGGAAGCCTTGCGCCAGGTCCTGCGCCACGATGACGGGCACGGACACGCCGGCCTCCGTCAGCAACCCGTCCACCGTGACGAAGGCCGCCGTGTTTTCGCGCTCCGGCGGCGCATCCATCACCACCAGCGTGGCGCCATGCGCGCCTTGCGCAGCGGGCAGCACGTCGACACGGAAGTAGCGCCGGAAGCTGGCATCCACGGACGCCGGCCGGCACGAATCGGCTTGCACGAGGTTCAGGTCCTGCAGCCAGGCTTTCAGCTGGACGAGGCGCGAGTCGGTCGCGCCGGCAGCTGCGGGCTCCCCGGCGGCGGCGAATGTTGGTGGTACTTTAGACAATAAAGACATGAAAAACAGCCTGACGAATCCGGGCATTGGTGAAGATTCCCATATAATAAGGGATTCAAATCAAAAAATCGCCTGTCATGGTGCATCGCGTATCGTTCCTTTCATGAGCTGGTTTCTGGCCCCCCATCCAAGCAACGTTGGGCGTTTGCCCTGACTGCCCTGGTTGCCGCTTCGGCGGCGCCCGCCCATGCCCAGACCGCACCGGCCGGGGGCAATGGCACGC
This sequence comes from Pseudoduganella plicata, assembly GCF_004421005.1. NCBI lineage: Bacteria > Pseudomonadati > Pseudomonadota > Betaproteobacteria > Burkholderiales > Oxalobacteraceae > Pseudoduganella > Pseudoduganella plicata. Next base: position 3,246,930 of record NZ_CP038026.1, on the reverse strand, counting down.
CGCGCGCGGAAGATCCCGACGCGCCCGTCACCATGCGCGCGGAGGAGATCACCGGGCGGCCCGAACGTGAACTGGTGCTCGAGCGCGACGTGGAGATCGTGCGCGACAAGATGCGTGTCACCGCCGATTCGGCCTGCTACCGGCAGGTCGAGTCCGAGATCGAGGCAAAGAACAATATCCGCGTCTGGCGCTTCGGCGACTACTACACGGCCGACGAATTCAAGATCAATACGGAAACGGGCGTCGGCTACATGCTGCAGCCGACCTACAAGCTGGAGCTGAACAACGCCCAGGGCACGGCGCAGCGCATCAACTTCCTGAGCCAGGACGAGGCGGTCGTGGTCAACGGCACCTACAGCACCTGCGAAGGGCCGAACCCGGACTGGTACCTGCGTTCGAACACGCTGAACCTGGACATGGGCCGCGAAACCGGCACCGCGCGCGGCACCGTCGTCTACTTCAAGGACGTGCCGCTGATCGGCACGCCGGCGCTGTCGTTCTCGCTGTCCGGCGAGCGGCGCTCCGGCTGGCTGCCCGCGGTACCGGGCTTCAGCTCGCGCGGGTCGGCCGAACTGCTGCTGCCGTACTACTTCAATATCGCGCCGAACCGCGACCTGACGCTGTACCCCCGCTATATCTCGCGCCGCGGCCTGCAACTGGGCGCCGTGGGCCGCTACATGGGCGAGACGGATGCGGGCACGTACGAAGGCCGTACGCTGATCGAGTATCTGCCGCACGACAAGGAAGCGGGCTTCGACCGCTGGCAGGTCAATTCGAATCACACGCAGGCACTGGCCAAGGACTGGTCGTTTGGCTGGAACGTGCGCGCCGCATCGGACGACAACTACCCGAACGACTTCTCCAAAACGGTCGCGGGCAGCGCGGAGCGCCAGCTGCTGCGCGAACTGCGTACCGATTACGCGGGCGAGTACTGGAGCCTGACGGCCCGCGTGCAGAAGTACCAGGTGCTGCAGGATCCGGACACGACGACGCCGACGCCGCACCCGTACAACCGCCTGCCGGCCATTAACTTCCACGCGGCCCGCTACGACATCGCCGGCTTCGACTGGCAGGTGGACAGCGAAGTGACACGCTTCGATCACCCCACGCTGATCAACGGCAACCGCATGGTGGTCGTGCCGCAGGTGAGCTACCCGATCATCAGCCCGAGCTGGTTCGTCACGCCCAAGCTGATGCTCAATGCCAGCGCCTACCAGCTGGACGACTGGAAGAACACCGGCACGGGCCAGCTGGACAAGGGCCGCTCCGAGACGCGCGCGATCCCGACGTTCTCGCTCGATTCGGGCCTGGAATTCGAGCGCTCGACGAAGCTGTTCGGCCGCGCGCTGACGCAGACGCTGGAGCCGCGCCTGTTCTACGTCTACACGCCGTACCGCGACCAGACGAATATCCCCAACTTCGATACGGCCGATGCCACGTTCAACTTCTCGCAGATCTTCAGCGAGAACCGCTTCGTCGGCTCGGACCGCATCAGCGACGCCAACCAGGTCACGGCTGCCGTCGTGTCGCGCTTCCTGGAAGAGTCGGGCGCCGAGCGCCTGCGCCTGGCGCTGGGCCAGCGCTTCTACTTCCGCGAACCGCGCGTCACGCTGGACGGTTCCGGGAGCGCGGCGGCGGGCAGCCGCTCCGATCTGCTGCTGGCCGCGGCCGGCCGGATCTCGGAAACGTGGGGCATCGACAGCGCCGTGCAGTACAACCCGGACGACAAGCGGGTGATCAGCTCGAACCTGAATCTGCAGTACCAGCCGGGCCCGAAAAAGGTCGTCAACGCGGGCTATCGCTTCCTGCGCGGTAACTTCAAGAACGTCGACTTCTCCGGCCAGTGGCCGCTGACGCAGAAGTGGTTCGGCGTGGGCCGCCTGAGCTACTCGATGCAGGATCACCGCATCCTGGAAAGCTTGATCGGCGTCGAGTACAACTGCGACTGCTGGGTGTTCCGTGCAGGCGCGCAGCGCTTCGTGACGACGGCGAACAAGGCGTCCACGCAGTTCTTCTTCCAGCTGGAACTGACCGGGCTGTCCAAGCTTGGCATCGGCAATCCGCTGGAAGTGATGAAGAACAGCATCCCCGGCTACCAGCGCATCAACGAGGTCCCCCGCCGCTGATTGCGGCAGTCGGCCTCATACCTGTTATTCTTCTCGTTTTCACCGACTCCATGAGCGTTTCCGATATGCGTAAGTCCAGTAAGCACCCGATCACACTCGCGGCACTCCTGCTGTGCGCCATGGCTGCCGGTGGCGTGGCCTCGGCCCAGACGAAGGCCACCGCGCCCGCAGCCGCACCTGCTGCCGCCGCGCCGAAGGGCTTCACGCCGCCGGGCCAGTCCAGGAATACCGAGATCGATTCGATCGCCGTCGTCGTCAATGACGAAGTGATCACCCGGCGCGAGCTGGCCCAGGAAATCGACACGATCATGCAGCGCATGAAGGCGCAGAACGCGCAGATGCCTTCGCCGGCCGATCTGCAACGCCAGATCGTGGAGCACATGATCGTGCAGCGTGCGCAGTTGCAAATGGCCCGCGAGATGGGCGTGCGCGTGGACGACACGATGCTGGACCGCGCCATGGTGCGCGTGGCCGCGGAACAGAAAATGACGGTGCAGCAGCTGCGCGACCAGCTGGAAAAGCAGGGCGGCTCGTACGCCGCCTTCCGCGAAGACATCCGCAACGAAATCATCATGACGCGCCTGCGCGAGCATGAAGTCGACCAGAAGATCCAGGTCTCGGAGGCGGAAGTGGACAGCTTCCTGGCGGCCCAGGAAGCGGCGGCGGCCGAGCAGTTCGAAGTGAACATCTCGCAGATCCTCGTGCGGATTCCCGAAAACGCATCGCCCGACGTGATCGCCCAGCGCCAGAAGCGCGCCGAGGAAGTGATGCGCCAGCTGCGCACGGGCGCCGACTTCGCCAAGATGGCGGCCACGTATTCGGACGCGTCGGACGCGCTGCAGGGCGGCGTCGTCGGCTGGCGCCAGACCGACCGCATTCCGCCCGTGTTCGCGGAAGCGCTGGTCAAGCTCCAGCCGGGGCAGGTCACGCCGATCATCAAGAGCGTGGGCGGCTTCCACATCCTGAAGCTGGCGGAAAAACGCAGCGTGGCGCAGGCGCAGGCCGAAGCGGCCGTGCAGCAGACGCACGCCCGCCATATCCTGCTGAAAGTGACGCCGACCCTGAGCGCGGCCGATGCAAAGCGCCGCCTGGCCGAACTGAAGGAACGCCTGGACAACAAGGCTTCCACGTTCGAAGAGCTGGCGCGCCTGTACTCGAACGACGAGTCTGGCAAGAAGGGGGGCGACCTGGGCTGGCTGGTGCCGGGCGACGCGCTGCCCGAGTTCGAGCAGGCCATGAACAACCTGAAACCGGGCGAGGTCAGCGGCCCCGTCGAGACGAGCTTCGGCTACCACCTGATCCAGGTCGTCGAGCGCAAGTCGGAAGACGAGTCGAAGGACAAGAAGCGCAACGAGGCGCGCATGGCGCTGCGTGAACGCAAGATGGTCGAGGCGGCGGAAGACTTCCAGCGCGAAGTGCGCGACCGCGCCTATGTCGAGTTCCGCGCGGACGACCTGAAGGAAGCGAAGTAATCCCCATGGCGACGGCGCGGCCGACGATCTGCATCACCACAGGTGAGCCGGCCGGCATCGGCCCGGAAATCTCGATCCGCGCCGCCTGGGCCCTGCGCGAGCAGGTCAACTGCGTGCTGCTGGGCGACGCGGCGTTCCTGGCGATGACGGCGCACGCCATCGATCCGGCTATCCGCATCAGCGCTCTGTCGCTGCAGGCCGTGCGCCATAGCGGCGTGCCGCATTTCGGCGCCGAGCGCCTGTGCGCCATCGACGTCCCGCTGGCCGCGCACGTGGTGCCCGGCACCTTGGACAAGGAAAACGGCCGCGCCGTGCTGGCCACGCTGGATGCCGCCATCGAAGGCGTCAAGGCAGGCTGGTTCGCCGCCGTCGTCACGGCGCCGCTGCAAAAGAGCACCATCAACGACGCCGGCGTGCCGTTCTCCGGCCATACGGAATATTTCGCCGAGCGTACAGGCACCCCGCAAGTGGTCATGATGCTGGCCGGCGCGCCCGTCGGCGTACCCGGTGTGCCGCAGTTGCGCGTTGCCCTGGCGACGACGCACCTGCCATTAAAGGACGTGGCCGGTGCGCTGACGGGCGCAAGCCTGGCCCGCACGCTGGACATCGTTCACGCCGACCTGCGCACGAAATTCGGCATCGCCGCGCCGCGCATCCTCGTCACGGGCCTGAACCCGCACGCGGGCGAGAACGGCTACCTGGGCCGGGAAGAAATCGACACGATCATCCCGGCCCTGGAGGCGGCGCGCACGCGCGGCATCGATGCGCGCGGGCCATACCCGGCCGATACGCTGTTCCAGCCGAAGTACCTGCAGGACGCCGATTGCGTGCTGGCGATGTACCACGACCAGGGCCTGCCCGTGCTGAAATTCGCCACGTTCGGCCGCGGCGTCAACATCACCCTGGGCCTGCCGCTGATCCGCACCTCCGTCGATCACGGCACGGCGCTCGATCTCGCGGCGCAGGGCCTCGGGCAGGCCGATTGCGGCAGCATGGAGCAGGCGATCGACGCCGCGCTGTCCATGGTGCGCGCCAGCCGCGCCTGAACACGCTCTCCGGGCGGTTCCGCCCACACACTGAAATAGAAGACAGATGAAACACATAGCCCGCAAGCGCTTCGGCCAGAACTTTTTGCAGGACGACCGCGTCCTGGGCGACATCATCGAGGCCATCGCGCCCGCGCCGGACGACACGATGGTCGAAATCGGCCCCGGCCTGGCGGCGATGACGGCGCTGCTGCTCAAGTCCCTGAACCACATGCACGTGGTCGAGCTGGACCGCGACCTGGTGACGCGGCTGGAAAAGCGCTTCCCGCGCGAGAAGCTGACGATCCACTCGGGCGACGCGCTGAAGTTCGACTTCGCTTCCATCCCCGTACCGGAAGGGCGCAAGCTGCGCATCGTCGGCAACCTGCCTTACAACATCTCCAGCCCGCTGCTGTTCCACTTCACCGAGTTTACGCACCTGGTCGAAGACCAGCATTTCATGCTGCAAAAGGAAGTGGTGGAGCGCATGGTGGCCGAGCCGGGCACGAAGGCCTATGGGCGCCTGTCCGTCATGCTGCAATGGCGCTACCGCATGGCGCTGATGTTCATCGTGCCGCCCGAGGCGTTCGACCCGCCGCCCAAGGTCGATTCGGCCATCGTGCGCATGATCCCCATCGCCGAGCCATTGGCGTGCGACAAGGCCACGCTGGAAGCGGTGGTGCAGAAGGCGTTCTCGCAGCGCCGCAAGGTAATCCGCAACTGCCTGGCCGGCATGTTCACGGAACAGCAGATCGCCGACGCCGGCATCGATCCGGGCACGCGGCCGGAGACAGTCCCGGTGGAAGCGTACGTCCGGCTGGCGAACAGCCTGGAGGCGCCCGCCGCCGCGTGATGTATTCCGACTTGGCACCGTAGTACGGTGCCAAGTCCCGACACCAGCCGCTTCGCCAGAAAAACAGGCAAAAAAAAGCCGGCTCAGAGAGCCGGCTAAATCCAATTCTTAGAAAGAAGTGGAGGAGACGGGATGGATTATGATGCGTCGCCACATATTGATCCACTTTATTTTACGAATGCCCATCATTCCACTTGTGAATATCAGGCCGGAACGCAGGTGATCGCAATGTTTTTGACATCGTCATCCTCCATGACGCCGGTGCCGTTGGCGATCGTGCAGGACTTGCCGGCCGGCTGCTTCAGGACCACCAGGCCGTACGACGATTGCGACGGGATCGCGTCCGTGTAGGTGAAGCTCGTCGCGTCTTTCTCGATCGTGTATTCCGATCCGTTGCCGTTGATGATGACCAAGCCGGCCACGTTCAGGCCCGTGACCGTGCCGATCAGCTTGTGGGTATTGACCGAACAGACCAGAGCGACGTCGATCGTCTCCGTGTAGCCGGCCGAACCTTTCAGCCCGCCCGAGATGGCAGGGCCGCAGGTCTGGTGCGCCGGGTTCTTGATGACGATTTCGTACTCGTCGCCGTAATCGATCGATTTCGGGAACGTGAACCTGACGGCGCTGCCGTCAGCCGCAGGCTGGACCGCGACCTTGTCCGAACCGTTGGTGAGCTCCATGCCGCTGAACTTCAGGCCGGTGACGGAGCCGCCGACGGCATACGATTCCTTGCCGCCGCAACCCGCCAGCGCCAGGGCCAGCGCGATCGGGGCCAGATACATTGCTTTCATTGCATTCTCCAAAAAGAAGCGCGCCGCGTGGGCGCGCCGGTAGCGGTGTGGCGCGTTCAGGCCTTGGTGCAAGTGACGGCGATATTGGTCACAGGGCCGGACGGCATCGTGCCGGCGTTGTTGGCGACGGTGCAAACCTGGCCGGCCGGCTGGTACAGCACGGTCACGCCGTAGTTGGCGCCATCGGCCACATTGTTGGCAAACTTGAACTCGACGCTGCCGGCGGCAGGCTTGACCTGCTGGTCGCCGTTGTTCAGGATCAGGCCTTCGCCCGTCAGGCCGACAATCGTGCCGCCCAGCGTGTAACTGTTCGTGGTGCAGTTGATGACGACCTGGCGGGCCGTGTAGTAATTGGCCTTCAGGCCGACAGTTTTGGGATCGATCCTGCACTCGGCGGCCGTCGGCTGCGTCTTGATCTTGACGTCGATCGTGCTGTCTTCCTCGATCAGGTTGGGGAACGTGGCGTACATCGTGCCCGCGCCGGTCGGGCTGACCGGCAACTCCTGCGAACCGCTGGTCAGCACGAGGCCCTGCTTGGTCAGCGAGTTGATCGTTACCTGCAGCACCAGGCTGCCATCGTCGCCGCCGCCGCAGCCGGCCAGCAATGCGGCGCACAGTGCGCTGACGCTCGCGCGCACATACATACTCTTCATAAAAAATCTCTCCAAAAATCGATTAGCCATAAATGCTGTGCCGCGGCGCGGAGCATGAGTCGGCGCTTATTTTAGTGCATTTAATAACGACAGGCTCGACAAATCCTTGTAACGGCATGGGTCGGCAAGCGGCGCCGGACCTCGGGGCTCAGTCTATTCTGGCCGTGTCGCACACCGACTGGCGCTCGATCAACCGGCAGCCGTTCTTCACCGCGCCCGTGCGGTCGTGCACCTCGATACGCCAGACGCCGCCGCTTTCGCGCTCCATCGTCATGAAGCCGAACCCGCCGACCCAGGAGCTGAAGGCATTAATGACGGCGCCCGGCGCCGGGTGGACGTCCGACGTGTCGGTCGGCAACGGCACGGTGTCTTCGGCCGTGCCGGAAAAGCCGGTGACAAATTGCGTGGGATGGGGGCTGGAAAAACTGACTTGCTCCCACAGGTGGGCGTGCCCGGCCAGCAGCGCCTGCACGTTCGGCGGCAGCAGCAAGGCGTTGACGGAGCCGAAGCTGTCCTGCAGGCCCTTGTCGCCCAGCTGCAGGTAGCGCTGGCCGTTCTTGTCCAGGTCCGCGCCGAAGCCGAGGATGGGGTGGTGGTTTGTCAGCAGATTGTAGGGCGTGCGGGCCGCCAGCGTGGCGACCTTCGCATAGGCGTCGCGGTAGCGGTCATATCCCGTGTCGCCCGGTTTCAGGCCTTTCCATGTGGTCGCCGCCGTGTCCACGACCAGCAGCTGGGTGTCCCGCGACAGCGGCACGGCATACGGATCGCTGTAGTCGCCCACGGTGTCGTTGGCGGCGGCATTGCAGTCGCGCCCCGGCAGCAGGGGACGGGGATCGAGGAAGCGCCACCATCCCTGGCCACCGCGCACGCACGATTCATGATTGCCGCGCACGGCCACCCAGGGCGCTGCCGCCAGCAACGGCGCGGCCGGGCGGAAGAAATCTTCGCGCCACGTGTCCCAGCCATAGCCCCATGGGCTGCCCGCGCAGCCGGCGTTTCCTTCCGGGCAGGCGTTCTCGCGATAATGGTAGTCGCCCACGTGCACGACGAGGTCCGGCCGCCACGCCGCAGCCGATGCGGCCACGGTGCCGAATGGTGCGGCTTGCGGATCGTTGCAGGCCTGATAAGCATTGTCGGCCTTTTTCATGCGGCAGCCGGTGTCGCCGATGACGACGATGCGGCTCGGCTGGGCTACCGGCACCGGCAACGTTCGACCGGCCAGCTGCGCGCTGCGGATTCCTGCCGGCAACGGCAGCTCGCACGTCAGCACGGGGAACGCCGACGGTTTCGAATCCGCCGGACTGGACGCGGTCGGCCGCTGCGGGATCGTCGCGGCCGGTGCGCGCACCGTCATCGGCAGCGCGCGGCCGTCCACGTTGAGCGTCGGGCACGCCGCCGCCGCCGTCAACACCCGCGCCGTCGCGCTGCCCTGTTCGCCCAGCACGACGTAGGCGGACAGGATGGCGTCGCCAGACGGCGCCGTCGCGCAACCTGCCAGCAGCGCGGCAGGCAAACCCAGCAGGGCGAAACGTCGGATGGCGGGCATGGCGGGCTCCTCAGGATTAAAAGTTGGTCAATTCTACCTGCGCGTGCGCCCCGGCCGGGCGGTGCGTCGCGCACTGTTCCAACCATGCGACAATGGCATCATGAACGTTACCGAACGACCCCGCGCCATCCTGTTCGACCTCGACGATACGCTGTGGCCCATCGCCCCCGTGATCGCCGAGGCGGAAACCACGCTGCACGCCTGGCTGGCCACGCACGCACCGAAGGTTGCACAGGCCTTTTCAATCGAGGAGCTGCGCGCGCGCCGGATGGCGCTGCTGGCAGCCGAACCGCATTATCATCTGGACCTTGGCAAGCTGCGCCGGGCGGCGCTGGAGGCCGCGTTCGCGCATGCGGGCGAAGACCTGGCGCATATCGACGGCGCCATGCAGCATTTCTTTGCTGCCCGCAACGCGGTCAAGCCGTATGACGACGTGCTGCCCGGTCTGCTGCACCTGGCCGACCGACTCACCCTGGGCGCCGTCACGAACGGCAATGCGGACCTTGAAGTCATCGGTATCGCCCACCATTTCAAGGTGGCGCTGGCCGCCAGTCATTTCGGCAAGGCCAAGCCGGACCCGGCGATCTTCCTGGCCGCCTGCGATGCGCTGGGCGTGGCGCCGCGCCATGCCGTCTACGTGGGCGACGACCTGCGCCTCGATGTCGAGGGCGCGCAGAAAGCGGGATTGCGGGCCGTGTGGATGAACCGGACGGGTAGTAACGCCCACGTCGAGCTGGGCATTGCGCCCGATGCGATTTGCAGCAGTTTTGAAGAGTTGATTGCGTGGCTGGAACAACAGTTATCCGATTGAATTCCCTGTGCCGTCGCCAGCCGTGCATAATACCGTGTACGCCTGAAGATTGAATTATGCAACTCGATAACCGTGCCCAAACCCTGCTCAAAGCCCTGGTAGAGCGCTATATTGCGGACGGACAACCCGTCGGATCGCGCGCACTGTCGAAGATCTCCGGCCTTGACTTGTCCCCGGCCACCATCCGCAACATCATGGCCGACCTGGAAGAGCTCGGCTATGTCGCCAGCCCCCATACGTCCGCCGGCCGCGTGCCGACGCCGCGCGGCTACCGTATTTTTGTCGACACCCTGCTGACGGTGCAGCCGATCGACGAAAGCGCCGTCGAATCGACGCTGCGCCCGCAGGCCCAGCCGCCACATAAGCTGATCGCCAATGCAGCGCAGATGCTGTCGTCGCTGTCGCAGTTCGCCGGCGTCGTATTGAGTCCCCGCCACGAATCCGTGTTCCAGCAGATCGAGTTTTTACGCCTGGGCGAGAAGCGCATCCTGCTCGTCATTGTCGCCCCCGGTGGCGACGTGCAGAACCGCCTGCTGCTGACGGACGTCGATTACACGCCATCGCAATTGCAGCAATCTGCCAATTTCATCAACCAGCACTACGGCGGCCTGGCGTTCGACGAAGTGCGCACACGCATGCAGGGCGAACTGCGCCAGCTGCGCGACGACATGGGGCGCCTGATGCAGGCAGCCGTGGAAGCGGGCAGCGAGGCCATGGCCGACAGCTCGGACGACATGGTGATTTCCGGCGAACGAAATTTACTGTCGGTCAGCGACCTGTCGTCGAACATGTCGTCGCTGCGGCAGATGTTCGACATGTTCGAGCAGAAGACGGGCCTGATGCAGCTGCTGGACGTGTCGTCGAAAGCGTCGGGCGTGCAGATCTTCATCGGCGGCGAATCGACCCTGGTGCCGATGGACGAAATGAGCGTCGTGACGGCACCGTACACGTCGAATGGGCGCATCGTCGGCACGCTGGGCGTCATCGGCCCCACGCGCATGGCGTATGAGCGCGTGATCCCGATTGTCGACATCACCTCGCGGCTGCTGTCGAACGCCCTGAGCCACAACTGAAAACCCGGGATAGACCCCTGTTGTGAGGAAATAAAAAACGGCCCATGTGGGCCGTTTTGCTTTGCTGCCGCCGGCTCAATGCCGGTGCGGGCAATCCGTTTTGGTGCAGGTGCCGTAGATCGCCAGCGCATGCTCGGCGATCTTGAAGCCGCGTTCCTGCGCGATGCGGTGCTGGCGCTGTTCGATTTCATCGTCGACGAATTCCTCCACGCGGCCGCAGTCCATGCAGACCAGGTGATCGTGGTGGGAACCCTGGTTCAGTTCGAAGATCGCCTTGCCGCTTTCGAAGTGATTGCGGTTCAGCAGGCCGGCCTGCTCGAACTGCGTCAGCACGCGGTAGACGGTGGCCAGGCCAACGTCCATATTGTCGGCCAGCAGAATCTTGTAGACATCTTCGGCCGTCAGGTGGCGCACTGCGCTGTTCTGGAAAATGTCCAGAATTTTCAGGCGTGGCAGGGTGGCCTTCAGGCCGCTGGCCTTCAGGTCGGTGGGGCTGTTACTCATGTTTGGTAGTCGGTTTTGGCTGGAGTGCTTTATGATATAGCGTTTTGGCACTTCTGCTCAATCTGAATTGAGGTCATCTATGCGCTTCACCCCGGCAGTAACGCGATCCACGTCGCCCTCCATGTTGCACAGTTTGAAACGTCGCGTCCCGTTCTTCGTGGCCGCGGCAGGCGTGGCGTTGGCGCTGGGCGGCTGCGCCAGCCGCACCGTGCTGGGACCGCTGGAAGGGGGCCGCGCCGCGCGCGAACCGGAAGTGCAGGTCGATGCGAAACAGGGCGCACAGACCGTCCAGGTCACGAAAATGCAGAAGTTCATGTGGTTCTTCTCGCCTTACCGTCCGGATATCCAGCAGGGTAACTTCGTGTCGAAAGAAATGCTGGCCCAGCTGAAGACGGGCATGACGCGTGACCAGGTCCGCTTCGTTCTCGGTACGCCGTTGCTGAACGATATCTTCCATGCCGACCGCTGGGACTACCCGTTCCGCCTGGCCCGCGGCAGCGGCGAGCTGACCACCAGCACCGTTGTCGTCTACTTCGACAAGGAAGGCAAGGTCGAGCGCTTCGAAGGCGGCGACCTGCCGACCGAGCAGGAGTACATTGCCCGCATCGCCGGGCCGATCCGCAAATTCCAGAAAGACCAGAAGCGCGACAGCGAAAACCAGCCGGCGGCTGCGCGCGCGCCGTTGCCGGGCGGCCAGGAATCGGGCAACCGCAATCCGGTCGAAGTCAACGTCAAGCAGAACTGAGGACAAGAATGAGCAAGCTCAATATCGCCGTTGCCGGCGCCGGCGGCCGCATGGGCCGCATGCTGGTCGAAGCGGTGCAGAATTCGGATGACCTGCGCCTGTCCGGCGCACTGGGCATCGCGGGCAGCGACGGCCTGGGCCAGGACGCGGCCGCGTTCCTGGGCAAGCCGGCCGGGGTGATCGTTACGGACGATCTGGCCGAAGGATTGCAGGGCGCCGACGTGCTGATCGATTTCACGCGTCCCGAAGGCACGCTGAAGCACCTGGAATATTGCGCGGAACATGGCGTCAAGCTGGTGATCGGCACGACCGGTTTCGATGAAGCCGGCAAGGCGGCCATCGCGGCGGCGGCGGAAAAGACCGCGATCGTCTTCGCCCCGAACATGAGCGTGGGCGTCAACGTCACGCTCAAGCTGCTGGAACTGGCGGCGAAAAGCCTGTCCACCGGCTACGACATCGAGATCATCGAAGCGCACCACCGCCACAAGGTCGATGCGCCGTCCGGCACGGCGCTGAAAATGGGCGAAGTGATCGCCGACGCGCTGGGCCGCGACCTGAAGGAATGCGCCGTCTACGGCCGTGAAGGCGTGACGGGCGAACGCGATCCGTCGACGATCGGTTTCGCCACCGTGCGCGGCGGCGACATCATTGGCGATCACACCGTGCTGTTTGCCGGAACGGGCGAGCGCATCGAAATCAGCCACAAGTCCAGCAGCCGCGCCGGTTACGCGCAAGGCTCGCTGCGCGCCGCGCGCTTCCTGGCCGAAAAACAGACCGGCCTGTTCGACATGTTCGATGTGCTGGCGCTGAACGGCTGATGGAGCACTTCAGCTTCGCCACGTACTGGGAGCGGGGTGACGCGATCAGTCACGCCGTGGCCTGGCTGCTGCTGGCGATGTCGCTGACAAGCTGGTTCTTCATCCTCTCGAAAGGCTGGATGGCATGGCGCGTGCGCCGCAGCGCGCCCGTCGTGCGCCGCTTCTGGGATGCGCCGACGTTGCAGGACGGCGTCGCCGCCGTCGCCGCCGGCGACCCGGAAGGCATCTATCTCGCGCTGGCCAGCCAGGGCACGGTGCGCGTCGCACCCGGCCAGGCTTCGCTGGGCAGCGCCGTCGGCCCGTCCGAACAGATGACGCGGCTGCTGCGCGATGCGATCCACCGTTCTACCGTGCGCCTCGAAAGCGGCCTGACCTTGCTGGCATCGATTGCCTCCACCGCCCCCTTCGTCGGCCTGCTCGGCACCGTCTGGGGCATCTACCATGCGCTGGCGGCCGTGTCGTCGTCCGGCCCCGTGCAGATCGACCGCATCGCCGGCCCGGTGGGCGAAGCGCTGATCATGACGGGCGTCGGCCTGACGGTCGCCATTCCCGCGGTGCTGGCCTATAACGGTTTCAACCGCGTCAACCGGCTGACGATCTCCGAGCTCGACGCGTTCGCGCACGACCTGCACGCCTACCTGACGAAAACCTGAGGCCCACCATGGCATTCGGCGCGTTCAACCATCACCGCCAGAAGGACGCAATGGCCGACATCAACGTCACGCCGATGGTGGACGTGATGCTGGTGCTGCTGGTGATCTTCATTCTGTCGGCACCGATGTTTACCAATGCCGTCAGCCTGGATCTGCCGAAGGCAAAAGCGGCGGCGACCGCCCAGGGCGCGGCGACCGTCACCGTGTCGATCGATGCCGCAGGTACCGTCTACTGGGACAACGAGGCGCTGCAAGCGGACGAACTGGCCGCGCGCCTGCAAGGCGCCGCAGCGCGCAACCCCCAACCCGAACTGCAACTGCGCGCCGACCGCGCCACCCGCTATGAAGCGGTGGCCCAGTTCATGGCGGCCGCACAGGGGCAGGGCCTGACGAAGCTGGTCTTCGTCACCGACCCGAAGGAACCGAAATAATGGCCAGTGTCACCCTGGACGGCGCGGCGATCCGCGACGAAGCATCCTTCCACGCAGCCAGCCGCGCGGCGTTCGGCCTGCCCGACTACTACGGCGACACGATGGATTCGTGGATCGACGCATTGTCGTACCTGCGCGACGACGAAGGCATGACGAACATCCGCCTGAAGCCAAACGAGCTGCTGCAGATCGTCATCGACAATGCCCACGCGCTGCGTGCTGCGGCGCCGGAGCTGCTGGCGGAAATCGAATACTGCGTCGGCGGCATCAACGAACGCTACGAAGACTACGGCGAAAAGCCGGCGCTGCAGCTGGTACTGCGCTGACGTTGTACAGGAGGCCGCCGGCATCTGCTGGCGGCCTCCGGACGTGACGGTCAGATCTTTTCGCCAGGCGCCAAGGTCAGCACATCGAACCCGGTCTCGGTCACGGTCACCATGTGCTCCCACTGCGCCGACAGCGAGCGGTCCGCGGTCACCACAGTCCAGCCATCGGGCAGCGCGCGCGTCTGGTGCTTGCCGGCGTTGATCATCGGCTCGATCGTGAAGATCATCCCGGGCTGCAGCACCATGCCCATGCCTGGCCGGCCGTAATGCAGCACCTGCAAGTCCTCGTGATACACCATGCCGATGCCGTGGCCGCAGTAGTCGCGCACGACCGAGTAACCAGCGTTTTCGGCGACCGTCTGGATCGCGTGGCCGACGTCGCCCAGGGTGGCGCCCGGCTTGACGGCGCGGATACCGGCCCACATGGCGTCATACGTGACTTCGCACAGCTTGCGCGCGGCCTTGCTGACGTTGCCCACGTAGTACATCCGGCTCGTGTCGCCGAACCAGCCGTCCTTGATGACGGCCACGTCGATGTTGACGATGTCGCCGTCCTTCAGCACTTTTTTCGGCGACGGAATGCCGTGGCAGACGACCTCGTTGACGGACGCGCAAACGGTCTTGGTGAAGCCGGCATACCCGACGTTGGCCGGGATGACCTTCAGCTCCTTGATGATGTAGTCGTGGCACAGCTGGTCGAGGTATTCCGTCGTCACGCCCGGCTTGATGTAGGGCGCGATCATCGTCAGCACGTCGGCGGCCAGGCCGCCGGCGATGCGCGACATGGCGACCTGCTCCGGCGACTTGATCAGGATGTCGTTTTCTTTTTTCTTACGCATTCTGCAGCTCCCGGTCCAGCGGCGTCAGGCGCAGCGGCCCCCCTCCCGTGTCGCCGCGCAGCAGCAGCTGGCACAGTTCGCTGTAGTTCAGGTCGGGATTGGTCTCGGCCAGCAGGCCGATGCGCAGCCAGTGCTCGGCCTGGGAATTGATCGAGCGGCTCAGCGCGCCACTGGCGATGCGCAGGTTCTCATGCATCTGGTCGGAAATCTTGACGATGCCCATGGTGTTTCCTTTATACGGTTCATATACAAACCGTATATTACCATGAACGTCCAAACCGGTGCCAGGCTCCGATTTCGGAAGAACCGGAGCCTGGCACCAGTTTTTCTCAACGCACTGCGGAGGGATCGAACAGCGGATTCTGGATCAAGCCCAGCACGTTTCCGAACGGATCGGCCAGCTCGGCGGTACGGATGCCCTCGCCCACGTCCAGAAAGGCGGAGTGAACCCTCGCTCCAAGCGCGACGAACCGGTGCCAGGCTCCGATTTCGGACAAACCGGAGCCTGGCACCGGGTTTTTCAACGCACTGCGGAGGGATCGAACAGCGGATTCTGGATCAGCCCCAGCACATTGCCGAAGGGATCGGCCAGCTCGGCGGTACGGATGCCCTCGCCCACGTCCTGAATAGCGGAGTGAACGCTCGCTCCGAGCGCGACGATGCGTGCGACGTCCGCTTCGATATCGTCTACGCCCCAGTACACCTGCGCGCCGTCCTTGCCCGGCACGCCGTCGGGCAGCAGCCCCAGTTCAAAGCCGCCGATATTGAACCCGACATAAGAGGGCTGGTCGAAGTAGGGCTCCACGCCGAATACCTGCGTGTACCAGGCTTTTCCGGCGGCAAGGTCGGGGGTGGGATAGATGGCGGTGCGCAAACCTTTGATCATGATGTTCTCCACGGTTGTCGATGGCAGCATCCTGCCATGGCGGCAATAAAACGGATTGGAAAATTGGAAGATCAGCGCCGCCAGGCGTCCGGCGTGGTGCCGGCAAAGTCGTGGAAGTCGCGGATCAGGTGCGCCTGGTCGAAATAGCCGCAGTCGAGCGCCACGGCGGCCACGTCGCAGTCCGCGTCGGCGCGCAGCGTCGCGCTGGCATGGCGGAAGCGGCAGATGCGGGCAAAAAGTTTCGGTGTCAGCCCGACTTGCTGGCGGAACTGCAGGGCCAGGTGCTGGCGCGAGACGTCCAGGACGGCCGCGACGTCTTCCACGCGGATAACGCCCCGCGCCGCCTCGATGATGGCGACGGCGCGCGTGGCCGCCGTCGGGCGCAACGTGACATCGGCCAGACGGCGCAGCAGTGCCGCCTCGATCAGCCGCAAACGGGACGCGGTGGTCATCCGCGGCTCCCACAGTGCATCGCGCAGCCGGTCCGCCTCATCGCGGCCCCACAGGTCGGCCAGGCCGGCGCGCGTATCCGTCAGCGGGTGCAGCGGAATACCCAGGAAGATGGCGCCGGCACCGGGACGAAAGCGCACCGCCACCGTGCGGACGGGGCGGTCGGACGGCACCCAGATCGGCGCGCTCATCATGCCGACGGCGAAGGCGGCATGGCCGCTGTCCTGCCACAGGATGTCGACGCAATTGTCCGGCAATACGCGGTGCGGCGCCGCGCCGGCCGTTTGCGCTGCCCACAGGCACGCGACATATGGCCGCAGGGCCGGGCAGGGCGGAAATTCCGCATAGCGCGTCATCGTCATGGCGTGCCGCCGCGCGCGGGTGGCACGCCAACTAACCAGTATAATGTTCGGTTCATATTCACTATTGTGCATCCATCATGCAAGACAAATATAGTCCCGCCGACGTCGAAAAAGCTGCCCAATCCCACTGGAAGGCGATCGACGCCTATAAAGCCGTCGAAAACGACCCGCGTTTCCCGAAAGGGAAGTATTACGCGTGCTCGATGCTGCCTTACCCGTCCGGCAAGCTGCACATGGGCCACGTGCGCAACTATACGATCAACGATGTGATGTACCGCTACCTGCGCATGAACGGCTACAACGTGCTGATGCCGATGGGCTGGGATGCGTTCGGCATGCCGGCCGAAAACGCGGCGATGGCGAACAATGTCCCGCCGGCGCAATGGACCTATTCGAACATCGCCCATATGCGTGCGCAGATGGAGATGATGGGCCTGGCCATCGACTGGTCGCGTGAAATGACGGCCTGCAAGCCCGAATACTACAAGTGGAACCAGTGGATGTTCCTCAAGATGCTCGAGAAGGGCATCATCTACAAGAAGACGGGCACGGTGAACTGGGACCCGGTCGACCAGACCGTGCTGGCCAACGAGCAGGTCGTCGATGGCCGCGGCTGGCGTTCGGGCGCACTGATCGAGAAGCGCGAGATCCCGATGTACTACGCGCGCATTACCGATTACGCCGAAGAGCTGCTGGAACACGTCGACAACAAGCTGCCGGGCTGGCCCGAGCGCGTGCGCATCATGCAGTCGAACTGGATCGGCAAATCGACCGGCGTGCGCTTCGCCTTCCCGCACCAGATCAAGGGCGATGACGGCCAGCCGATCGGCGATGGCCGCATGTACGTCTTCACGACGCGTCCCGACACCATCATGGGCGTGACGTTCTGCGCCGTCGCGGCCGAGCACCCGCTGGCGACGCATGCCGCCAAAGACAACCCCGAACTGCAGGCGTTCATCGCCGAGTGCAAGATGGGCTCCGTCATCGAGGCCGACATGGCCACGATGGAAAAGAAGGGCATGCCCACGGGCCTGTTCGTCACCCATCCGCTGACCAATGAGCAGGTCGAAGTCTGGGTCGGCAACTACGTGCTGATCACCTACGGCGACGGTGCCGTGATGGGCGTGCCGGCGCACGACGAGCGCGATTTCGCGTTCGCCAGGAAGTACAACCTGCCGATCAAGCAAGTCATCTCGGCCGAAGGCCGTGACTACTCGCTGGACGCCTGGCAGGAGTGGTACGGCGACAAGGAAGTCTCCGTCGTCATCAACTCCGGCAAGTACGACGGCCTGCGCTACAAGGAAGCCGTCGACGCGGTCGCCGCCGACCTGGCCACGCTGGGCCTGGGCGAGAAGAAGGTCACGTTCCGCCTGCGCGACTGGGGCATCTCGCGCCAGCGCTACTGGGGCACGCCGATCCCGATGATCAACTGTGCCGACTGCGGCGCCGTGCCCGTGCCTGAAAAAGACCTGCCGGTCGTGCTGCCGGAAGACTGTGTCCCGGACGGCACGGGCAACCCGCTGAACAAGCATGAAGCCTTCCTGGCCTGCGACTGCCCGCAATGCGGCAAGCCGGCGCGCCGCGAGACGGACACGATGGACACGTTCGTCGATTCGTCGTGGTATTACATGCGCTATACGTCGCCGGGTTCCAACGACGCGATGGTGGACAGCCGCAACGACTACTGGATGCCGATGGACCAGTACATCGGCGGCATCGAACACGCCGTGCTGCACCTGCTGTACGCGCGCTTCTGGACGAAGGTCATGCGCGACCTGGGTCTCGTGAAATTCGACGAGCCGTTCGTCAACCTGCTGACGCAGGGCATGGTGCTGAACGAAACGTACTACCGCGAGGAAGCCAACGGCAAGAAGACGTGGCTCAATCCGGCGGACGTGGAACTGACGACGGACGACAAGGGCCGCCCGGTCTCGGCGCTGCTGAAATCCGACGGCCAGCCGGTGCAGATCGGCGGCACGGAAAAAATGTCGAAGTCGAAGAACAACGGCATCGACCCGCAGGCGCAGATCGAGCAGTACGGCGCCGACACGGCCCGCCTGTTCACGATGTTCGCCTCGCCACCTGAACAGACGCTGGAATGGTCCGGCAGCGGCGTCGAAGGCGCCAACCGCTTCCTGCGCCGCGTCTGGGCATATGGCTATGCGCAGAAGGACCGCATTGCCGCCGCAGGCGCCGCCATCACGGCCAGCGCCACGACGGACGCGGGTAAAACGCTGCGCCGCGAACTGCACAAGGTGCTGCAGCAGGCCGACTATGACCTGAAGCGCATCCAGTACAACACGGTCGTTTCGGCCTGCATGAAGATGCTCAATACGCTGGAGTCGGCCAAGCTGGACGACAGCGCCGAATCATCAAGCGTCATCGCCGAAGGCTTCTCGATCTTCCTGCGCCTCTTGAACCCTGTCGCGCCGCACATCACGCATGCGCTGTGGACGGAGCTGGGCTACGCCACCGCGCACAAGGACATCCTCGACACGGCCTGGCCGCAAGTCGATCCGGCCGCGCTGGAGCAGTCGGAAATCGAGATGATGATCCAGGTGAACGGCAAGCTGCGCGGCTCCGTCAAGGTCGCGAAAGGCCTGGACAAGGCGGCCATCGAAGCGGCCGCGCTGGCCGAGGAGAGCGTGCAGAAGTTCATCGAAGGGACGCCGAAGAAGATCATCGTCGTGCCGGGCAAGCTGATTAACATCGTGGTGTAACCATGGCACAGACTCTGACAAGGCTGACCCGTAATGCAGTGCTGCTGGCCGCTCTGGCCGGCAGCGTGACGGCCTGCGGCTTCCACCTGCGCGGCTCGGGCGGCAACTACACGCTGCCGTTCCGCACGATGTACGTCGGCCTGCCGGAGTCGTCGCCGCTGGCGATCGACCTGAAACGCAATATCCGGGTCAACGGCAACACGGTCATTGTCAACGACGCCAAGGCGGCCGATGGCGTCATCGAGGTGATCACCGATCCGGAAAGAACGCGCACGAAGACGATCCTGTCGCTGAACAGCGCCGGCCGCGTCAGCGAATACCTGCTGAGCTACAACATCGTGTTCCGCGTCCGGGACCGCAACGGCGCCGAGCTGCTGGCGCCCACGCAGATCACCTTGACGCGCCCGATCACGTTCAATGAAACGCAGCTGCTGGCAAAAGAGCAGGAAGAGGCCATGCTGTACCGCGACATGCAGGGCGACCTCGTGCAGCAGATGATGCGACGCATGGCCGCGATCAAGCCCGGTACCGTGCCACCGCCGGCCACGCACAGCGGCAGCGTGCTGACGATGCCCGGTACCGCGCCGGTGGATGCGACGCCGGCCGGCACCGCCGTGCCGGTCATGCCGTCGTCGGCGCCGGCCGAACAGGCCACGCAACCTGTCGTCGTGCCAGGCACGTCGAAGAACCAGTAAGGGCGGGCATGCAACTGCGCTCCGACGCGCTGGATGGCCATCTGGCCAAACCCCTGGCGCCGCTGTACGTGATCACCAGCGACGAACACCTGCTCGCGCTGGAAGCGGCGGACAAGATCCGCCGCGCGGCACGGGCGCAAGGGTATTCCGAGCGCGACGTGCTGACGGTCGAGCGCAGCTTCAAATGGGGCGAACTGCTGGCGGCGAACCAGGCGATGTCCCTGTTCGGCGACAAGAAGCTGATCGAGCTGCGCATCCCGACGGGCAAGCCGGGCAAGGACGGCGGCGCGGCATTGCAGGCTTACGTAAAAGACCTCAGCCCCGACAACCTCACGCTGATCACCTTGCCCAAGCTGGACTGGCAGACGGCCAAGGCGGCGTGGGTGACGGCGCTGCAGCAGAGCGCCGTCTACATCGAAATCCCGACAGTGGAACGCGCCCAGCTGCCGAACTGGATTTCCATGCGCCTGGCATTGCAGAACCAGAGCGCGGACCGGCAAAGCCTGGATTTCATTGCCGACCGCGTCGAAGGCAACCTGCTGGCGGCGCACCAGGAAATCCAGAAACTGGGCCTGCTGCACGAACCGGGCAAGCTGACGTACGAGCAGGTGCACGACGCGGTGCTGAACGTGGCGCGCTACGACGTGTTCAAGCTCTCGGAAGCGATGCTGGCAGGCGATCCGGCCCGCCTCGTGCGCATGCTGGAAGGGTTGAAGGGCGAGGGCGAAGCGCTGCCGCTGGTGCTGTGGGCCGTGTCGGAAGAGATCCGCACCCTGCTCAAGCTGAAGGCGGGAATGGCACAGGGCCGGCCGTTGGGCGCGCTGCTGAAGGAATACCGCATCTGGGGACCGCGCGAGCGCATGATGGAGCCGGCGCTGCGCCGGCTGTCCCAGGCCACGCTGGAATGGGCGCTGCAGCAGGCCGCCCAGGTGGACAAGATGGTCAAGGGGTTGCGCGGCAAGTCGTTCGCCGGCGACCAGTGGGACGCCATGCTGCAACTGGCGCTGAAGGTCGCAAGGGGATAAGGATGAGAACCGGGATGAGCACCGAGATTACCGAGTACATGGAACAGCTGGGCCGGCGCGCCCGCGCCGCCTCGCGCGCGATGGCGCGTGCCGACACCGCTACGCGCAACCGGGCATTGTCGCTGATCGCCGATGCGATCGAGCGGGAAGCGCCGGCGCTGCGCGCGGCCAATGCGCAGGACCTCGATACCGCCCGTGCCAATGGCCTGGCGCCCGCCATGCTGGACCGCCTGGCGCTGTCCGACAAGGCCATCGCCACGATGGTCGAAGGTTTGCGCCAGATCGTTGCGCTGCCCGATCCTGTCGGCGAGATCTCGAACCTGAAGGTGCGCCCGACCGGCATCCAGGTCGGCCAGATGCGCGTGCCGCTGGGCGTCATCGGCATCATCTACGAAGCGCGTCCGAACGTGACGGTGGATGCGGCCGGCCTGTGCATCAAGAGCGGCAACGCGACGATCCTGCGCGGCGGCTCCGAAGCCATCCACTGCAACCGCGCGCTGGCGCAGATCGTCAAGGCGAGCCTGGAAGGCGCCGGGCTGCCGGCCGACGGCGTGCAGGTGGTCGATACAACCGACCGCGCCGCCGTGGGCGCCCTGATCACGATGCCGCAATACGTGGACGTCATCGTCCCGCGCGGCGGCAAGGGCCTGATCGCCCGCTTGATGGAGGAAGCGACGGTGCCGATGATCAAGCACCTGGACGGCATCTGCCACGTCTACATCGATGCCAGGGCCGACCTGCAAAAGGCGCTGGACATCGGCTTCAACGCCAAATGCCACCGCTACGGCACGTGCAACACAATGGAAACGCTGCTGGTCGAGCGCTCCATTGCGCCCACGATCCTGCCGCAACTGGCGCAGCGCTATCTGACGGAATCGGTCGAGCTGCGCGCAGATGCCGAGGCGCACGCGATCCTGTCCGCTGCCGGCTATCCGCACCTGGCGCATGCGACGGAGGAAGACTGGTCGACGGAATACCTGGCGCCGATCCTGGCTGTGAAAATCGTCGACGGCATCGACGCGGCGATGGATCACATCAACACCTGGTCGTCGAAACACACGGAAGCCATCGTCACGGAAGACTACAGTGCCGCGATGCGCTTCCTGCGCGAGGTGGATTCCGCCTCCGTCATGGTCAACGCGTCGACGCGCTTTGCCGACGGTTTCGAATACGGCCTGGGCGCGGAGATCGGCATCTCGAACGACAAGCTGCACGCGCGCGGCCCGGTGGGCCTGGAAGGCCTGACGTCACTGAAGTACGTCGTGTTCGGACACGGCGAAATCCGCTCGTAATCACCAAAGGACCTCCCATGCTCTGGATCAAAGCGCTGCACATCGTCTTCGTCACGTCGTGGTTTGCCGGCCTGTTCTACCTTCCGCGTCTGTTCGTCAATCTGGCGCAGGAAGCGCAGGGACCGACGTCCGAGCGGCTGCTGCTGATGGCGAGGAAGCTGTACCGCTTCATGACCTTGCTGGCGGTGCCGGCCATCGTGTTCGGCCTGATCCTGGCGTGGATGCAGTACAGCGGCCCGGAAGGCATGAAGCTGCCGGGCTGGCTGCATGCGAAGCTGCTGTTCGTCGTGCTGGTGCTGGGTTATCACCACGCGTGCGGTTCGCTGCTGAAGAAGTTCGAGCGCGGCGTCAATCAGCGCGGCCACGTGTTCTACCGCTGGTTCAACGAGGTGCCGGTGCTGCTGCTGCTGGTCATCGTCATCCTGGTCGTCGTCAAACCATTCTGACGGAGTGTCGTCATGAAAAGCTGCCAGTATTATTTCGCGCCCCATTCGCCGTGGGCCTACCTGGGCCACGAGCGCTTTGTCGCCATGTGCCGCCGGCATGGCGTGGCCATCGACCTGCGCCCGCTCGATCTCTCCAAGGTGTTCCCGGCATCGGGCGGACTGCCGCTGGCCAAGCGCGCACCGCAGCGCCAGGCCTACCGGCTGACGGAGCTGGCGCGCTGGTCGGACTTTCTTGGCGTGCCGTTGAAGGTGCAGCCAACGTTCTTCCCCGTCTCGCCCGACGCGGCAGCGAAACTGATCGTCGCGGCGCGGCTGGGCAACGGCGTCGACACGGCGCTGGCGCTGTCCCACGCCATCATGCACGCGCTGTGGGCGGACGATAAAAACATCGGCGACGAAGCGACCCTGGTCGCGATCGCTAACGGCTGCGGCCTCGATGGCGCGCAGCTGCTGAAAGCGGCGCAAACGGCCAGCGTGCAGGCCGAGTACGACCGCAACACGGATGAAGGCATGGCCGGCAGCGTGTTCGGCTCGCCGTGGTACGTGTACGAAGGCGAAAGCTTCTGGGGCCAGGACCGCCTGGACTTCTTCGAGCGGGCGATCAGCCGCTAAAACCCGGGACAGTCCCCTGTTTTGAGGCAATATTGCCAAAATCGGGGACTGTCCTCGATTTTGGAAACATTTTTCACAACGGATAAAGGGTACCCCCATGACTTCCTATTTTTGCCCATGCCCGCGCGGCATGGAAGCCGCTCTTGCTGAAGAGCTGCTCGAGATCGCACAAACCACCGCCAGCCCCACGCTGAAGGTGCACAACCAGGTGCCCGGCGGCGTGCACTGTTCGGGCGATCTGTATGACGCCTACCGCATCAACCTGCATTCGCGCATCGCATCGCGGGTGCTGATGCGCATGGGCGTGTGCCACTACCAGAACGAAAACGATATCTACGACCTCGTGCTCGCGCAGCCGTGGGAAGAGTGGTTCGGCGTCGATCACACGATCCGCGTCGATGTCACGGCGATCAAGTCGCCTTTGAAGAGCATCGAGTTTACGACGCTGAAGATCAAGGACGCCGTCTGCGACCGTTTCCGCGACATGTACGGCAAGCGTCCGTCCGTCGACACGCGCGAGCCGGACATGCGCATCGCCGGCTTCCTCGACCAGCGCCAGTTCATCGTCTACCTGGACACGTCCGGCGAAGCGCTGTTCAAGCGCGGCTGGCGTACCGAGACGGGCGATGCGCCGTTGCGCGAAAACCTGGCCGCCGGCCTGCTGCGCGTGTCGGGCTGGAAGCCGGGCATGCCGCTGTTCGACCCGATGTGCGGTTCCGGCACCATCCTGTGCGAGGCCGCGCAGATGCTGCAGGGCGTGCCGCCGGGCGCGCGCCGCCGCTTCGCATTTGAAAAATTCCATGACTTCGATCCTGCCCCATGGCAGGACATGAAGTCGGCCATCAAGGCCAATCCGCTGCCGACCGAGCCGACGATCTTCGGTTCCGACATCTCGGGCGACATGGTGGCAATGACGCGCCACAACCTGAAAAGCGCCGGTATCCTGTTCGACGTGCCGTTGAAGCAGATCGAGGCGCAGCAGGTGCAGGCGCCGACGGCGCAGCCGGGCATCCTGCTGACCAACCCGCCGTACGGCGAGCGGATCGGCGTGCGCGGCGACAGTACCCTGCCGGAAGACGACCTGGCCAAATCGTTCTACGCCGATTTCAGCAAGACGCTCAAGCAGCGCTTTGCCGGCTGGACGGCTTACCTGTTCACGGCCGACCTGGGGCTGCCGAAGATGCTGCGCCTGAAGGAATCGCGCAAGACCCCGTTCTTCAACGGTGCGCTCGAATGCCGCCTGTTCCGCTTCGACATGGTCGCCGGCTTTAACCGCCGCGAAGAGGCCATGCCGAAAGAGGGCCCGGCGGAAGGCTGATCGCCGCCGGCCCAGGAGTGGCCGGCGCCGTTGCCCGAAGTCCGGTAAACTGGGCAACCCAGAAAGTCGGGGACATTAGCTGTCCCCAGCCGCATCACCCTCACCGATCAGAAGACCGCATGCTGCCCGACACCGCCGCCGACATCCCCCGGATCCCGTTCCCCCCGTCGCTCCGCCCAAGGGGCATATGCGGCCGCTGGGGCGCAATGGCCTGGCAGTCGTGCTCGCGGCGCTGTCGATGCTGGGGCCTTTTTGCATCGACGCCTACCTGCCGGCATTCCCCAACATCCAGGCATCCCTGGGCGCTTCCGCCATCGAAGTGCAGCAAAGCCTGACGGCCTACATGCTGGCTTTCGCGGCGATGGTGCTGTGGCACGGCGCGCTGTCCGATGCGTTCGGGCGCCGTAACGTCATCCTCGTGTCGCTGGTGCTGTTCGCCATCGGCACCGTCGGCTGCGCGGCCGCCCACAGCGTCCATTACCTGTGGTTCTTCCGCGTGCTGCAGGGGATATCGGCCGGCGCCGGCGTCGTGGTCGGCCGCGCCATCATCCGCGACCTGTACCACGATGCCGAGGCGGCCCGGCTGCTGTCGCTGGTGACGATGATCTTTGCCATCGCGCCGGCCGTAGCCCCCATCATGGGCGGCTTCATCGTCAAATACACCGACTGGCGCGCGATCTTCCTGACGCTGTTCGCCTTTGCCATTGGCCTCTTCATCGTCTGCTGGCGGCGCCTGCCGGAGACGCTGCCGGTTGAGAAGCGGCAGCCGTTCAACCCGCGCTTCCTTGCCCGTAACTACCGCGAAATTCTCGGCTCGCCGCTGTTTCACCTGAAGTCGGGCATCGTCGCGCTGAACTTCGCCGGCCTGTTCGTCTACATCACGGCAGCGCCCGTGATGCTGCCCAACCAGCTGCACCTGGGGCCCGACCAGTTCGGGTGGTTGTTCATTCCGTCGGTCGCCGGGATTTTCACGGGCGCGCTGGCTGCCAACCGCATCGCCGGCCGGATGACGTTCTCGCGCCAGATCGGCATCGGTTTCTGCTTCCTGCTCACGCCCGCCGGCTGCAACGTGCTGTATCACTTGTTCATGCCGCCTTCGGTGCCGTGGAGCGTTGTGCCGATGTTCTTCTACACCTTCGGCATGTCGGTCGTGGCGCCCGCCGCCACGCTGCTGGCGCTGGACTTGTTCCCGCATATCCGCGGCACCGTCGCCTCGTGCCAGTCGTTCGAGACGACGCTGATGGGCGCGATCGTCGCCGGCGTCGTGGCACCGGCGCTGGCGGACTCCGTGCTGTGGCTGGCCGCCGGGCAACTGCTGTTCACGTCCTCGGCGCTGATGCTCTGGCTGGTGGCGCGTGGCTACCGCCAGCGGATGGCCCTCGACGCTGCCAAACAACAGTAGTGGGCATCACGGCGACATTTTTCGCCCGCTGAATTTGCTTCTCGTCAAGGGCAGGTATATTTATGCTACTATGAATGTTTAGTTGCTTTCTGTAAATAAAATAGCAACACTTATTTGCAGCGCACTAGCATTCACCGGGTGGCAAGCCGTGACACGGCCGGGCCGCCTGTTCCCGAAGACGTCCACTGGCGCCAGTGAAACGATGCAACCAGACCACGACATCCGCAATCGCTTGATGATTGCCAGGCTGCCGGCCATGCCGCAGATCCTGATCAAGCTGATCGAGCTGCTGCAGACCGACGACGCCGGCATTCCCGAGCTGGCCTCGCTGATTGCGCAGGACGCGGGCATGACGGGCAAGATCCTGGCGGTTGCCAACAGTTCGGCCTACCAGCGCCACCAGCGCAGCGTGGGGCTGGAGGGGGCGCTGCTGGCGCTGGGGACGGACATGATCAAGACGCTGGTCATCAGCGAATCCGTCTACCAGACGTTCAGCAGCTTCCCGCACTCGGGCGGCAGCGACCTGCGCGCGTTCTGGAAGCATGCGCTGGGCGCGGCCGTCGTGGCCCGCGAGACGGCGCGGCTGATGGAGTATGCCCAGGTCGAGGAAGCGTATCTGGCCGGGTTGCTGCACAACGTGGGGCGGCTGGCGCTGCTGGCAACGGCGCCGCGCGAATACGCCACCAACTTCATGGCGCGTGACGACGAAAACCTGTGCGCCGTCGAGCAGCGCACCTTGCAGATCACGCATACCGAGGCAGGCGCGTGGCTGATCGAACGGTGGCACCTGGATTCCTTCCTCGCCGACAGCGTGCTGTATCACCACGAACCGGCCGCCCGGCTGGAGTCGGCGCATCCGCTGATCCGCATCGTGCGACTGGCGCACCTGCTGATTCATCACCCCGACCAGCCTGACCTCGTCGCCGGCGCCGCGGCCCTGTGCGGCATCGCCGACGAGGCGCTGGACAAGATCATGCAGTCGGCGGCGCGCCAGGTGCGCCAGTCGGCCGACTACCTGGGCATCGACCTGACCGGCGCGGACGACGTGGTCCCGCCGCCGGCGGCGCTGCCCGTCGATCCCGTGCAGCAGCGTTTGCAGGAAGAAGTGCGCAACATGATGCTGGTGTCCGAGATGGGCCAGGCCATCGCGCGCCAGCAGGGCGAAAGCAGCATGCTGGAGGCGATGACGCGCTCGGCACGCGTGCTGTTCGATTTCGCTACCGCCATCATCCTGCTGGAGAATCCCACCGGGCAGGCACTGGTCGGCACGGCCACCGGCGAACACCAGCAGCGTCTTGCCGCGCTGGCAATCCCCCTGAACAAGAGCAGCATCGTGGCCGGCGCCGCCGTCGAGCGGCGCGTGACGCTGGCCACGCACGGCGTGCAGCCGCTGGGCATCGCCGAAGAGCAGCTGTTCCGCATTCTCGGCACCGAGTCCATCGTTTGCCTGCCGCTGGTCACGGGCGGGCGCTGCCTCGGCGTGCTGATCGGCGGCGTCGCCGCGTGGCAGCTGCCGCTGCTGCACAAACGCGAGCGCTTCCTGCAGGCGTTCGGCAACCAGGCCGCCAGTGCGCTGGAGACGGCGCTGGCCGAACGCGGTCAGGCGCGCCGCCAGCTGGCCCACGTGGCGGACGAGTACCGCGAGGCATCGCGTCGCGTGGTGCACGAAGTGAACAACCCGCTCTCGATCATCAAGAACTACCTGTCCGTGCTGGATGCGAAGCTGGCGCGGCGCGAGCCGGTGGTGTCCGAGATGTCGATCCTGAACGAGGAAATCGACCGGGTGGGTCAGCTGATCGGCAGCCTGGCGGACCTGCAGCCGACGGACACGGGCCGCGTGACCAACATCGCACGCGTGGTGGACGACGTGCTGCGCCTGTTCCGCGCGACCGATTTCATCCCGGCCTCCGTGCAGGTAATGGTGCGCATGCTGGACGAGCCGAACGAAGTGGAAGGCGATGCGGACATGCTCAAGCAGATCCTCGTCAACCTGGTCAAGAATTCGGTCGAGGCGATGCCGCACGGTGGCCGCATCGAGATCGCCAACCGGGGCCACGTCAACCGCGAGCGCCGGCTGTACGTGGAACTGGTGGTGGCCGACTCCGGCCCCGGCCTGGCACCGGAAGTGCTGGCGAACCTGTTCGGCGCCGTGCCAAGCCGCAAGGAAGGCAAGCATCATGGACTGGGGCTGTCGATCGTTCACGGCCTCGTCAAGAAACTGGATGGGCTGATCACCTGCCGCAGCGGCAGGAACGGCACCAGCTTTGAAATTCTCCTGCCTGCGCTCAAGGAACCGGCACCCGCCGGCATGCCCGCGCGTTTGATGGACTCTGTGTAAGGCCAAGATGAACGAGCAAATCCCAGGTAACGACGCCCCCGCCGCGTGCGGCTTCCTGCCACGCCTGCTGCTGGTGGACGACGAGCCACGGCTGCTGTCGTCGCTGTACGAGCTGCTGCGCGACCGCGACTATCATCTCGTCACCGCCACCTGCGGCAAGGAAGCGGTGGATGAACTGAACCGCATGCAGTTCGACCTCGTACTGCTGGACCTGCGCCTGCCGGACATGAGCGGGCACGAGATCATGGACTATATCAACGCACGCGGCATCGACTGCGACGTGATCGTCATGAGCGGAGACGTCGGCATCGAGGCGGCCATTGGCGCACTGAAGCGCGGCGCCTACGACTACCTGCGCAAGCCTTACAGCCGCGAAGAACTGCTCAAGACGGTGGAGAACGCGCTGCAGAAGCGCCGGCTCGCCGTGGACAACCAGTGCATCACGCAGCGCCTGGAAAATTCCGAGCGCATGTACCGCTACCTGGTCGACAGCTCGCCGGACATCATCTATACGCTGAACCACGAAGGCCTCTTCACATTCATCAATGACCGCGCCTACCAGCTGCTGGGCTACACGCGCGAGGAGCTGATCGGCAGGCACTACTCGATCGTCGTGCATGAGGAAGACCTGGAGCGCGCCAGGTATGTCTTCTCGGGCCGCCGGCTGGACGAGCGTGCGTCGCGCAATGTGGAGCTGCGCCTGAAGTGCAATACCGGCAACGGCAGCGCGGAGCGCACGTTCAGCAACACGCTGACGGCGATCTCGCTGAACGCGATCGGCATGCACGCGCTGGACGAGGAGGGTGGCCGCAAGCCGGCCGTGCCGGGCATCTACGGCGTGGCGCGCGACATCACGGACCGCAAGCGCGCCGAGGAACTGATCTCCTACCAGGCCTACCACGACATCCTGACGGACCTGCCGAACCGTATGCTGTTCAAGGACCGCCTGGGCCTCGCGGTCATCCAGGCCAAGCGCAAACAGACGGAGCTGGCCGTGATGTTCGTCGACCTGGACCGCTTCAAGCTGGTCAACGACACGCTGGGCCACGTCAAGGGCGACGAGCTGCTGCAGCAGGCGGCGTTGCGGCTGAAGGAATGCCTGCGCAAGGGCGACACGCTGGCACGCCAGGGGGGCGACGAATTCACCATCGTGCTGCCGGAGCTGCGCGACCGCGCGGACGCGAAAGGCGTGGCCGAGAAATTCCTCGAATGCCTGCAAAAGCCATTCGACCTCGATGGCCACGTCGTGCATATCTCGGCGTCGATCGGCATTGCCGTCTACCCGAAGGACGGCGAGACGATCGACGAGCTGCTGCGCCACGCGGACATCGCCATGTACCAGGTCAAGGCGCTGGGCAAGAACGGCCACAGCTTCTATCACGACTCGATGCTGGATGTGTCGCACCAGAAGATCGCGCTGGAACAGGCGCTGCGCCGTGCGCTGGAGAAGGACGAGCTGGAGATGTACTACCAGCCGCAGATCGACAATGTCACGGGCCGCATCATCGGCGCCGAAGGCCTGATGCGCTGGAACCATCCGCAGCGCGGCCTGCTGTCGGCCGGCGAGTTCCTGCCCTTCGCCGAAGAGAACGGCCTGATGCTGCCGATCTCGGACTGGATGCTTGGCGCGCTGTGCCGCGACCTGCGGAAGTGGAACGAGGCGGGTGGCGACAATATCCGCCTGTCGCTGAACCTGTCGCCGCAGTACCTGGACCGGGGCGACTTCTTCGAAAAGATGCGTGGCGAGCTGACGCGCTACGGCATCTCGCCCGCGCAGATCGAAGTGGAGATCACGGAAAACATCTGCATCCGCAATCCCCATTACGCGATCGAACAGCTGAACAAGCTGTGCCAGCTGGGCGTCTCCGTCGCCATCGACGATTTCGGCACGGGTTACTCGTCGCTGGCTTACCTGCACCGCTTCCCGATCCACACGATCAAGATCGACCAGAGCTTCGTCAAGGAGATCCATGACGAGAACGGCCATTACCCCGTGATCCTGGCGATCATCTCGATTGCCCGCGGGCTCGGCCTGCACCTGGTCGCGGAAGGCGTCGAGACGGCGGTGCAGGCGCGCTACCTGGAAGCGAACGGCTGCACGACGATGCAGGGGTACCTGTACCATCGGCCGATGGCGTTGACGTCGTTCATCCGCGTGCTGCAGACGCAGGGGCAGACGTGCGCGCCGGACGAACCGTCACCGCTGCTCGCCATCCAGGCATGACGGGAACCGTTTCACCGGCAGCGGTCTCGCCCGCAGACGTTTCGCCTGATTATCTGCGCCTCAAGGCACTGGCCGAGCAGGGCGTGGCACAGGCCCAGCACAGCCTGGGCTTCATGCATTTCAACGGCGACGGCGCACCGCAAAGCTACGAGCTGGCGCTGGCGTGGTACCGGCAGGCCGCCAACGCGGGGCTGGCGCACGCTCAGTACAACCTGGGCGTGATGTATCAGAAGGGGCAGGGCGTCGACGCCGATTTCGCCGAGGCGGCGCAGTGGTACCGGCTGGCGGCCGAGCAGGGCTACGCCGCCGCGCAGTACAACCTGGGCTGGCTGTACGCCAAGGGCCATGGCGTGGCGCATGACACGGAGCTGGCGCGCCATTGGTTCAGCAAGGCCGCCGAGCAGGGCGATGCGGGCGCGCAGAACAACCTGGGCATGATGTACGACACCGGGAAGGGCGTGCCGCAGGACCTGGCGCAAGCGATTCTCTGGTACCGCAAGGCGGCGCGGCAGGGCTATGCGCGCGCCCAGTTCAACCTGGCACTGCGCGCCGAGAGCGGCGAGGCGATCGGCTGGCTCGAAGCCGCGGCGGAACAGGGCTACGCGCCGGCGCAGTTCAACCTGGCGCTGCGCTACGACAAGGGCGACGGCGTGGCGCAGGACAGCATGCAGGCCATTCGCTGGTACCGCGCGGCGGCGGAACAGGGCCACGTCAGCTCGCAATTCAATCTTGGTCTCATTTTCGACAACGGCCACGGCGTGCCCCGCGACGAGCGCCAGGCACTCGACTGGTATCTGCGCGCGGCGCAGCAAGGTCACGCCGCCGCGCAGAACAACGTCGGTCTGCGGTACGAACACGGCCAGGGCGTGCTGCAGGACGCTGCCAGCGCGGCGCACTGGTACGACAAGGCGGCGCAGCAGGGCTTCCCGTCCGCGCAATATCATCTGGGGCTGCTGTGCGACAGCGGCAACGGCGTGGCGCGGGACGAAGTAGCGGCGATCGGCTGGTATATCAAGGCGGCCGAACAGGGTCACCTGCGGGCCCAGTTCGAACTGGCGCTGCGCTTTGAAACGGGCCGCGGTGTGGCGCAGGACCTGCACGCCGCCATGGGCTGGTATGGCCGCGCGGCCGAACAGGACTACGCGCCGGCCCAATACAACCTCGGCCTGCTGCACGACCGTGAAGACGGCCCGGCACCGGACGTGGCGCTGGCCAATGACTGGTACCGCAAGGCGGCGGAACTGGGCCATACGCTGGCGCAATTCACGCTGGCGCTACGCTACGACAATGGCCAGGGCGTGGCGCGCGATTTCGGCCAGGCGTTTATCTGGTACCGCAAGGCGGCGCAGCAGGGCCATGCCCGCGCCCAGCTCAATCTGGGCCTGATGTACCTGGCAGGCCAGGGCATCGACGCCGACATGGCGCAGGCGCGCCACTGGTTCGCGCTGGCGCAGCAGAACGGCGAAGCGGCTGCGGCCCGCTACCTTGCTGCGGCCACGGCCCGGATGGGCAGCGCGTCGCTGGTGCCGCTGGGGAGCGGGCTGTCCACCTGATCCTCCTGCACGCGGCCGTCGTGCAACCGCACGATGCGCCGCGCCCGGGCCGCATGTTCCGGCGAGTGCGTCACCATGACGATGGTCGTCCCTTCCTCGTTGATGCGCGCCAGGATCGCCATCACTTCCGCGCCATGGGCCGAGTCCAGGTTACCCGTCGGCTCGTCCGCCAGCAGCAGTGCCGGCTCCGCCACGAGTGCGCGTGCGATCGCCACGCGCTGCTGCTGTCCGCCCGACAGCTGCGAGGGACGGTGGTTGCGCCGGTGCAGAACGCCCAGCTTGTCCAGCACCGCTTCGATGCGCGCGCGCCGCTCGTGCGCCGGCTTGCCCGAATACTTCAATGCCAGCTCGATGTTTTCGTACGCGCTCAGCTCATCGATCAGGTTGAAGTTCTGGAAGATGAAGCCCACGCCGCCGCGCCGCAGGGTGTTCAGCTGCGTCTCCGGCAGGCCGGCCACGTTGCGCCCGTTGAACCAGTACTCGCCCGAATCGGGCACGTCGAGGAAACCGAGCAGGCTCAGAAGAGTGGACTTGCCGCAGCCGGAAGGGCCGGTGACGGCGACGAAATCGCCTTGCTCGATCGTCAGGTCGATGTCGCTCAGCGCGGTCGTCAGCACGTCGTCGGTCGCGTAGACTTTGTTCAGGCGGGACAGTTTGATCATGTGCGCTCCAGGATGAATGAATCGTTCAGTGTTGCAGCCGCAGGCGTTCCGCCTGTCCATACTGCGCGTAGCCGGAGATGATGACGCGCTCGCCAGGCACCAGTCCGTCCAGCACTTCGACCTGCCCCGCATTGCGCCGGCCCGTGCGCACCGGCCGGCGGGTCGCATCGGCGCCGTCGGCGGACACCGCGTAGACCCAGGCGCCGCCGCTGTCGTTCAGGTAAGGGCCGTTCGGCAGCACCAGCGCCGGTTTCGCTTCACCCAGCGTCAGGCGCACATCGACGCTCATGCCGGGCTGCAGGCTCCGGGGCTGTTGCGCGAACAGCAGTTCGGCGCTGAAGCGCCGCTCCTTCACCTGGCGGTAGACCCGGCTGACCTGCACCGGATACTCCTGGCCATCCAGCGTCGCCACGCCGCGCGCACCCGGCGCCACGCGATTGAGGTAGTACTCGTCGATCTGCGCCATCAGCTTGAAGCTGGCATCGTCGATACGGCCCACGCGCTGGTCGGCCCGCACCGCTTCGCCGACCTGCAGCGTGAAGTCGCTCAGGCGGCCGGCGGCCGGTGCCCGCATCGCCAGGCCGTCGAGCGTGGCGTGCGCCAGCTGCATGCCCGATTCCAGCCGGCGCGTGGCGCCCACCATCGTGTTCATGGCCTGCTCGCGCACGGCGAATTCGCGGTCGCCGCCATGCTGCTCCGTTTCCAGCTTGTGGCGGGCCTGCGCCAGCCGGTCGGCCGATTCGTCCAGCGCGACCGCAGAGATGAAGCCTTTTCCGGCCAGTTCGCGATTGCGGTTGTACAGCTTCTCGGCCTGGGCGACATCGAAGCGCAGGTCGGCAATGCGATCCGTGTGGCCATTGCGCGCGACCTGGAACGTCACCTGCAGGTTGGCGAGATTGGAGAGTTGCTGCGCCTGTTCCGATTCGCGCTGCAGCAGTTCCATGCGGCGCTGCGGGTTCGACAGCCGAAACAGCAGGTCGCCCGTGCGCACCTGCGCGCCATCACGAACGTACACTTCTTCGACGCGCCCGCTTTCCACCGCGTCAAGCAGGACCTGGTTGAGCGCTTCGGCGTTTGCCCGCACCACGACATCGTCCGTGAACACGCCGCGCTGCACGGTCGCGATGCGTGCGTCCTCCGCGGGCACCCGCAGGCCCCGTGGCGCCAGGCCCCACCCCAGCGCGGCCAGCACGGCGCAGGTGCCGGCGGCAAGCGCCCAGGGTCGCCAGCGCCGTCGCGGCCGAGTGCGCAGGGTGTCCATGCCGGCGCCCGTGATGTTGATCGATTCGCGCGGTGCGTTCATCGCCTCTCCCGTTATCGAGTCGTGCTGTCCTGCCGCGCCTGGCGCAGCAGCGTGTCCATCGTCGCCAGGGTTGCTTCGTGCCGCATGGCCGGCGTCTGGCCCCACATCGGCAACGTCGCCCCCAGCATGGCCGGCGACGTGACGTAGCGGCCGCCGATGACCACCGTCGGCACGCTGGTGACGTTGAGCGCCGTGTGCAGGCGCGTGGCCGCGTCGACCTTCTGCTGCACGGCGGCCGAGCGCCACGCGGCATGGAAGCGGTCGCCTGCGACGCCCGCATCGGCGGCGAATCCGGCCAGGGCCGTTTCCGTATCGAGCGGGCGCCTGGCGTCGTGGATCTGGTGCAGCAACTCGCGGTCGGCCCGTTGGTCCATGCCCAGCGCTTCCATCACGTAGAACATGCGCTGCTGCGGCAGCTGGCGTGGATGCATCCCGACAGGGACGCGGCGGAACACGATCTCGTCGCCATGGCGCGCCACCCAGCCGCGCAGTGCCGGCTCGAACTCGTAGCAATGCGGGCAGCTGTACCAGAAGAATTCCACCACTTCGATGCGGCCGGGCGGCGGGGCGGCTGCGGCCAGCGTTCGGTACGGGCTGGCCGTTCCGGCGGGCGCGCTCGACACGTTCATCAGGACCCCGACACCGACGATCCCCCCGCCAGCGCCAGCCAATATCGTCTGCTGAGTTGCATGAAAACTCCCGATGACAGTCGTCGTAAAGGGTTTATTTACTGCCTGAAAAAAACCTGCGAATGACGTCAATCTGAATAAAGTCGCGTCCGCGCCAGGCCTTCTTTCTCGCGGATTATGCTAGCACCAAAAATTACCAGACCGTCCGCATTATTTTTTGATTGAGATTGTTGTTGCAAAAAGTTATCACGAACAAAATCTTTGGATATTCGCTTGTTGCATAAAACGTTGTACGTTACGATTTCCTTGCACTGAACAGTGCTTAACCGTAATCCCACTAGGAGATTTACATGCAAAACGTTGACACCGCTGTGGACTTCGACTTCGAAATCCTGGAAACGAACGAAGCAACCGCCATGGAAGAAATGGGCGCATCGTCCACCATCTGCGCGGGCTCCACCTGCAGCAAGCAGGACAGCTCGCTGGTCGCGGCCTGCTGATTCAGGTGTGCGCTTCCCGGTGCCGCATCCTAGGCGCCAGATGCTGAGCACCGGAACGCGAGAGCTGCTCCCGTTCACCCGGGAGCAGCCCGTTGCGGGATTGTTCATTACCGAATAAGACGGAGCGGGACATGCCACAAATTTCTTTGCGGCCGGAAGATGTTTATTCGCTTCGACCAGACATATTTCTACGGAACGCGGAAGACCGTATTTATATCCAATATGCGGGCCAACATTATATTGTGCGCTTGCAGCATGATTGCATCGAACATCTATATCGCTTCTGCGACCTGATCGATGGCACGCTGCCATTGTGCGATGCGATGGAATATATTCCGACTGCGCATCGCGCGTATATATTAAAGTTTCTCGAATTCCTACTGTCAAAACATGCAGCTTTCCGTATCGGCTCAATGCTGGCAGAAGCCCGGCTGCAGCCGGTTCACGACGCTCTGCTGTATCTGCGTTCGTATGTCGATGACAGTGCCGCCGCGTTTGGCCGCTTTCTCGACGCGCGTATCCTGCTGGTGGCGGGCGACTATGCGCTGATCGGCGCGATCAAGACATTGGCGTGCCTCGGGGTGCGCCGGCTGAGCGTTCTGCAGCTGGGCGACGAATGGCAGGCGCACGAACTGCGCGACGCCTTCGGCGAGCTGGCGCGCTGGCCCGATGCCGCGCTGGACATCGTCACGGCGGCTACGCCCGACCACACCCTCGTCCTGCAATGCGGCGCGGATGCGGCATGCCCGTTCGAGGCGCTGGTTGCCGCGCTGCCCGACGCGCGCCACCTGGCTGCCTTTGTCAGCAACGGACAGCTGTGCGTGCTGCACGGTGCGGACGTGGCCCTGCTGCCCACCCGCCCAAGCGGCGCGCCGGTATCGCCTTGCGACAGCCTGTGTGCTGGTGCGACCGCCGCGGCGATCTGCTTCGACGACCTGTGCGGCGTGCGCGCCCTGGCGCCGCGCCGTTATCTGCATTTCGGCCTCGATGCGGACGTGCCGATGGGCAGTGCCGGGCTGTATCCGCTGCTGCCGTTCGCCGCCGGCTGGGCCGGGGTGGAGGATGCGATCGCGGTGGGTGCGCGCGTCGCGGAACTGGTGCGCACGCCGCTGTCGCCGTTGTGCTCCCCGGTCGAGCGGACGCAGGAGGGCTGCTATATCAAGCTGTACACCCTGCAGGCACAGCTGCCTGGGCGAAGCGCTCCCGTGACCCTGGTGGGCGCGGGAATGACGCACGCCGAGTGCATGGCCGGCGCACTGCTGCAACTGGTCGACGCACAGCGGCACTGGTTCTGCAATACGGCGCCAGCCGAGCGTGCGGCAATCGGCGCCTACCTGGCGCGGCTCGACATCGCCGAACAGGCCATCGCCCCATTGCGGGCGGCGCCCCCGCCACAGGGCACCGCACCCGCGCTGACGGCGCGTGAGCAATACCTGAGCTTCTGCATCAATACCGCCTACGGCCGGCGCGTGCAGTGGGCCGACACGGAACTGGCAACGTCCGCGTGGGCACGGTGCACAGTGATGTCCGCAGGGGACGTCGCGATTTATCTGCCGCACGAAGGTCAGCCGGAGCCGGGACAGCGCGAAGCGGGCCTGCTGGCGCTGTATGGCGCCTTGTGGTCGGCCGACGGCGGCGTTCGCGATGTCATCCTGGCGGACCACCCGCTGCAGGTGCCGGCGCCGGAGGCCGCGTGAACGATATCGCGTCGCTGATGGACTTCGTGCGCAGTGTGCCCGCCGATGCCAGCGTCGATAGCGATGGCACGGCGGCGCCGGCGGCCACGGTTGCGGTGATCGCCACCGCCACGACGCTGGCGCTGCTGCCGGTCACCGGGGCGGGGGACGACCATCGCGCCCACCTGCTGGCATTCGCTGGCGAATTCAGCGCGTTTCCGCTGTTCCAGCGCAGATGGCGCTGGAGTGCCATGCTGCAGGTGCAGCTGACAACACTGCTGGCGCGCCTCGCCACGCAGCCGCCCGAGCGCGATTGTGTGTTCCTCTATCTCGAGGGCGCGTTCAGCAAGCGCTATTACCCGGGACCGCGGGCCGGCGCCGCGGCGCCTGCCACAGCGGATGGGCGGCGCGATTGCCGGACCGGCACGGCCGATCTGGATGGCGCCGTGCGCGTGTTCGGCAACGCCTCGGTGCTGGGCCTGACGCTGCAGCCCAGTCCCGGCGGCGACAGTTATCACTGCTACGATCCGGGCACCGGCTTGCTGGGCATCGGCCGTGGCAGCACGGACCGCCAGCGCATGCGCGGCGCCATCCTGGAATTCTGCGAACGCTGGGCGGGCCGCAACGTGCCGCGGGCGGCGCGCCTGGCCACGTATGCGGAACTGGGCGAGGCCGCATTGCGTCCCGACCAGATCGCCGATGTGCCGCGGCAGCAGTCGCCACGGCTCTTCCCGGGCTTTGCCGAGGACCGGGCGCTGCACTGGCTGCCGTGCCGGCTCGTGCACGCGAAGGCGCAACGCCTGGTACCGCTGCAGATGATCAATTACCTGCTGCAGCCCGGGCACCTGTTCAGTCATGGCCAGAACAGCAATGGCTGCGCATTGGGCAGCACCGCCGACGAGGCGGCGCTGTTCGGGGCGCTGGAACTGATCGAACGCGATGCGTTGCTGCTGGCCTGGTACAGCCGCTCCACGCCACCGCGCTTCGTCGCCGCCACCGTCGATCATGCGCCGGCACGGCAGCTGTACGCGCTACTGCAACTGGCGGGCTACGACGTGCGCTGTTTCGACATCACGACGGAGTTCGCGATCCCCTCTGTGCTGGTGCTGCTGCTGGGGAGGGAAGAAGGCAGGCTGGCCGCTTTCGTCACCGCGGCCTGCCATCCCGATCCGTGCGAAGCGATCGTCGCCGCGCTGGGAGAGGCCCACTCGCTGGTCGGCGTGTCCGAGCGCAATCTGGGCCGCCACCGCCGTCAGCATGCGGGCGGCAGCGTGGCGCACCTGCGCGACAGCGCGCAGGCGCTGTACTACGGCCAGGATGGACAGCGTCACCACTTCGATTTCCTCACCGCGGCACCCGAAACGCTGGCATGGCAGGACTTTGTTGCCACCCACGCGGGGAGCGCCACGACAGCATCGCAAGGGCCCGCCGCGGCGTGGCAGATGCTTGGTGCACGTGCCGCCGGCGCGGGCTACGAACTGGTTGTGGCGGATATCACGCCGCCTGGCCTGCCGTCCCTCGGCCTGCACGGCGCACGCGTCTTCATTCCGGGCACGCTGCCGCTGACATTTGGCGACAAGCCGCTGTGCCTCCCGGCAGGTCGCCTGGCGCGGGCGGCGCTGGCCTGTGCGTGGGTGAACGCCCTCGCCGACCTGACCGAACCGCTGCTGCATCCATTGGGCTGACATGACGACCATCGAACCGGGTCGCTGCGCGATCGACGAATTCAGCTTCCGCTACCTGGCGCCGGCCGACGCGTGCGCCGGTCCCAGGCCGCTCGATGCGTTCGAGCGGCAGCACCAGATCGGCCGCCCCGGCGCCGCGGGCGAGTTGCGCGACCTGACGCCGTTGTTCCGCGCCCTGCTCACGGGGGCCGCGCCCACTGGCAGTGCGCGCGAGCGGCTGCTGGCGGTACTGCTGCAGGTGCACCAGCCGGCCACCGTCACGCCGTGCGCCGGCTATGGCGTGCACGCGAGTTATCCGTCCCCGCGGGCTTACTATCCGCTGCGCTTCGTTCTGCACGACGCGGCCGGGCGCTGGCAGGTCGACATGCGCGCGCTGCGCCTGCACGCCGACGGTGGGCCTGGCGAAGGAACGCTCGCTCTGGAGATCCGCAACGACTTCACGGTTTACGCCGCCCTGTACAACCTGTTCCGCAAGTCGCTGTTCGCGCTGGAGGCGGGCCATTTCCTGTCGGAGCTGGTGGCGCTGGGGCGTCATGCGGGGTTGCGCATCGCGCCGGCCGTGAGTGCGCAATCGATCCGCCTCGACGTCGCCGACCAGGGCGAACCGGGGGACTGGACGCAAGCACTCGCGCAGCACCGGCACTACGCGCGTGAACGCAGCAGCGGCCGTTTCCAGCGCGGCTTCTATCCCGCGCCGTGCATCCTCGACAGCACGCGCCTGGCCGACCTGCTGGCGGCGATCGACGCGGCGCAGGTCGCGCTCACGGCGGCGATGCCCACGGCGCCACGCATCGAAGCGCGGCTATGCCTGCGCGCCGGCGAGGGCGTGGCGGCGGGCGTCTACCGCTGCGTCGATGCCACACTCGAATGTGTCGACGGGCGCGATCCCATCGACGAGTGCCAGCGCTTCTACAACTACGACAACTTCAATTTCAGAACCGTTCCCGCCATGGTGTTCCTGTGCGTGGACGAACTGGCCTACCACTGCGGCGATGCCCAATTCGTGGAGATGAACATGGCACTCGGTTACCTGAACCAGCAGCTGATCCGGCACCTGAGCGGACATGGCCTCGTCGGCCGGCCGTTCCGCAGCTACGACCAGCTCGGGATGGACGCGCTGCTGCAGACGCCTGCCGACGGCCAGCGCGCCTATTACGGTCTGCTCGTGGCGCGCAACCGTTGCCGCGAGGCGTGGGGAGTACTGCGATGATGGTGCCCTATGCCGTGGTGCGGGCCAATAACCTGCCGCTGGACGCACTTGACGCATTGACCGGATCGTCCGCGGTCGAAGTCGCCGCGGCCGCTCTCGCACGCGACCGGAAACTGCTGGCTCAGTGGCGCGAGTCCGCCTGCGACCGGCTGCACCTGCTGGCTGCGGGGGCCGCTACCGACTACCGCCAGTACATCGATGCACGCCGGGCGATTTTCAACGAGCGGCCGCTGGCGGAAATCGTCGGGCGTTACGCCGGCCTGCTGGCACAGGACCCGCAACTGGCATGGTGGCTGGCGCATACACGCACCGTCCTGGCCCGGGAGGCGACGTTGGCCGGGCTGTTTGGCGAGCAGCTGGCATCGGCCCGCGCTGCCGCGCAGGCGCTGGCGGCACTGCCCGTATTCCTGCACGGTATGGCGATGACGCGGGCGCAGCTCTACGACACGGCGCGCGCCTATAGCGCCGCGCCCGAAATCGCGGACAAGAAGAAGCTGAACGACGAGGAGACGATCTACCGCTACCTGACGCGCGCCGTCACCAAGGTCAGTCCGTTCTCGTCGTTTACGTCCGTGGGCTTCGCGCCGCTTGCCGCGACGGGCCGTGCTTCGCTGCTGGGCGGACGCGCCATGCGCAGCCGCTACACGCTGGACCGGGCCGGCTTCTTCAAGCTGTACGACCGGTTCGTGCTGCGTCATCGCGACCACTTCCGCTTCCGCGTCACGGGCAACCGCAGCACGCGCGCCGATGGCCAGTACACCTATCTGTTCGCGGACCAGCCGGCATACTACGCTTACCGCACCACCTTCATGACCGCGCGGGTCAGATCGGTGGGCATGTTTACCGATGGCGCCGATGCGCAGGGCTGGTTGCCCTGGCCCGTGCTGGCGCAACGGCTGCCCGCCGGCGCCGATCCGGCGGCACTGCTGGAGAAGTGGCTGACTTCGGGCATGCTGCAGGCGTCGCCCGGGCTGGACGACGAAGGCGGCGACCTGCTGCAGCAATTCCGCGGCATCGTCCGGCGCGTGGCCGGCGACGATGCCGCTGCGCGTCCAGTGCTCGAGGCTCTCGATGACATGACCGCGGCGTTTGCGGCCCTGGACGACGTGCCCGGGCCGGCACTGCTGGCGGCGCTGGCACGCGTCCACGCCGCCATGGCGCAACTGGGCGCGCTGCTGGATTGCCCGCTGGTGAAGACGGCCGGCCTGGTGTATCACGACAGCGGGCTGCCCGACCTGGCGCCGCTCGATCGCGCCGAGTTGCAGGGTTACGCGCGGCAGGTCGGCGAATTCGTCACGCATTACCTTGGCGTGAACTTCCACAGCGGCTTCGGCGACGCGCAACTGGCCGCACTGCGGGCGGCCATGCCCGCCGGCGCGACGGTGGGCATCTTTGAGTTCTTCGAAACGATGCAGCGCTGCATGGCGGCCGCGCCATCCGCGCCGGGTCGCGCCGTGCTGCCGATACTGCGCCTGTACCAGCAGATCTGGGAACGCCGCGGCGAGGCGGAAATCGTGCTGGATGCGGTGGCCGCCCCGCAGCCGGCCGGCCGCGCGTTCGCCGCGTACGGCCACCTGTGCGGCGACACGTTCGTCCTGAATAACATCGACAGCGGCTACCTGCGCTGCTTCTCGCGCTTCTTCACCTTCACCGACGATTCCGCCGTGCTGGACGCCTGCCGCAGCAGCTATGCGCCGGCGCTGGAACGGACGTGCGACTTCTACGACAGTTTTGGTTTCAACACGGCGCTGCGTCCGCGCATCTGCGGCCGGCGCATCTGGCTCGATACGCCGACGGCGCCGCAGCCGGGCGACCTGGCGCTGGCGGACCTGGCGCTGACGTGGCCGGCCAACGCGCCGTATCCGCATCTGCTGCATCGTGGCACGGGCGAAGTGCTGGCGCTGCGCCAGAGCGGTCTGTTTACCAAGGAGCTGTATCCGAAGATCCTCGAGATGCTGCTGAACCTGGGCATGGCCGACGCGCCGCGCTACTTCGCGTTCCGCTTCGGCGTGCACAAGATCGTCAGCGACGCGGCGCCGCGCGAAGTCGTCCGCATTCCCCGCGTGCGCTACCGGGATATCGTCCTGTCGCGCGAACAGTGGTGGGTGCCGAAAGACCAGCTGCCCGTGCGCGCTGCCGGTGAGGACGCCTTCGCCTGGTTCAGCCGCCTCGACGCGTGGCGGCGCAACCACGGCATGCCGCAGCGTGCGTTCCTGCGCCGCCATCACGCCGGCAAGGTGCTGGAGCGCGACGTCAGCAACGCCAAGAAGCCGCTGTTCGTGGACTTCAGCGCGCCGATCATGACGCGCATGATCGGCCGCATCTTCAACACCGAATTCGCCCTGCTGTCGGTCGAGGAGATGCTGCCGGGCGCGCACGACGACCGGGCCACGCACGAGGGTCAACGCTACGCGCACGAAGTTATTTTCGAATCGACCGACCAACCGACGGATATGCCATGACGAACATCGACTTCACCGCGGACGACGTCCGCAAATCACTGTTCCGCTTCTCAGTGCCGATGATGCTGTTCTCGATCCTAGACTACATCGGCATGTTCATCGCGCTGGGATGGCTGCTGACATTGACGGACCTGCAGCAGTTGCCCGCCACGTTCCGCATCGCGGTGGCGTCCGTATCGCTGCTGGAGGCGCTGTTCAGCGGCCTGCTGTCGGCCA
This sequence comes from Pseudoduganella plicata, assembly GCF_004421005.1. NCBI lineage: Bacteria > Pseudomonadati > Pseudomonadota > Betaproteobacteria > Burkholderiales > Oxalobacteraceae > Pseudoduganella > Pseudoduganella plicata. The sequence continues at coordinate 3,204,598 of NZ_CP038026.1, read as the reverse complement.
TTTACGTCTACGCCAACCAGGCGTTCGGCAAGAAGGACTTCCCGCTGTCGAACTACCTGCTCAACTTCGGCTTTGGCGTGACCGTGCTGATCGCGCTGGTCATCGCCGTGACCGGGCGCTTTTGCACGCAGTACCTGATCTCCGCGTTCGGCGTCGATCCGCTCGTCAAGCAGCAGGTGCTGTCGTACCTGAATGTCTACTGGTTCGGCTACCTGTTCGTCATCGTCCACCTGTATGTCGGCCTGCTGGCGCGCATGGCCGGCGCCGTGTGGGTCATCCGCCGGTTCAAGATCGTCACGTTCGGCACCAGCGTGCTCCTGTGCCCGACCTTCATCCACTTCGGCGCACAACTGGGCGTGGAGCCGTTGCAGGCCGCCGCGGCGGCACTGATCGCTGCGCGCGTCGCGGGCCTGCTGGTACTGCGGCACGACATGGTACAGCGCAAGGTGTTCCCGTTCCGCCTGGGGATCGACTTCGTACCGCGCAAGCTGTTTACACGCTGGGCCGAACTGGTCAAGCTGGGTGGCGCGGAGACGCTCAATTCGTTCTCGCTCAGCCTTTCGTTCTACCTGCTGTACCTGCTGTTCTCGTTCTACGAACCGGGCACGCTGGAGGCGGTCACGGTGACGCAGTATGTGACGGGCTTCTTCCAGACCGTGCTGATGGGGGCCATCGGCACCATCATCCCGTTCACGGCGCAGAACGCGGGCGGCCGCAAACTCGCCAATATCGGCACCGGCGTGCGCTGGATGGCCAGCCGCACGTTCATCCTGGCCGCGCTGCCGATGATTCCGTTCATCCTGCTGGCACCCTATTTCATTCACTTCTTCGTCAGCGATCCGGACATCGCGGCACGCGCGATCAGCTATGTGCGCATCACGTCGATTCCCTGGGCCGTGCTGATGGCATCGTTCCCCTTCCTGTTCGCCATCATCGGGCTGGGCGACACCCGCGGCACGCTGCTGCTGACCATCTGGTCCATGTACCTGTGCAATCTGGTGCCCGTCATCGTGATCCGCATGGCCTTCGGCGGCAGCCTGACGCTGGCCGCCTACGCCGAATCCGTCTCCCACGTGGCGATCTTCGTCGGCTTCTACCTGTACTACCTGCGCAAAGAGAAGCAGCTGGCGCGCGAATGGAATGCCGAGCAGGCCGCGGAGCTGAAAGCGCAGGGCACGGACGGCAAGCTGGCCGCGTCGGGAGCGCTGTGATGCGGGCCCTGGTGGCGATGGGCGCTGCGACGGCGCATCACGTGCGCGCGCTCGAGGCGTACAGCACGCCGCTGCACGGCAGCGCGGTCCACTTCGCGCTGGTGGAACGGCCCGACACGGCATTCGACGAGGCCGGCCCGGCGCATGCCGGCGATGTGCTGGTACGGGTCCATGCGTTCTCGTGCAACTACCGCGAGAAGGGCCGCCTGCTGCAGGCGGCGCGTCGCGCCGAAGGAGGGTATCTCGTCCTTGGATCGGAGTTCGCCGGCACGGTGCTCAAGGTGGGCAGCGCTGTCGAGGACCTGCGGCCGGGGGACCGCGTGTTCGGCGATGGCGCGGTGGATGCCACGCTGGCGCATCCCGGCTTGTCGACGCAGCGCGCATCGCAGGAGCTGCAGGTGCTGCCGCGCGCAAAACTGATGCGCTTTCCGGCGGAGATGTCGTTTGCCCAGGCGGCGGCCTTCGGCGTGGGCGCGCAGACGGCGTATTCGATGGTGCGCAGGCTGCGCCCGGCGCGTGGCGCGCACATCGCCGTGACAGCGGCAACGTCGAACACGTCGCTGTTCGTCATCGGGGCACTGGTGGCGCGCGGGCACACGGTGCATGCGCTGACGACGTCCGCTGCGGCCGTGCCGCAACTGCGGGCGCTGGGCGTCCGGGATTGCTGCGTGCTGACGCGCAGCGAGGCCGCCGATCCGTTGCTGCAGGCGTACCTGGCCGCGCAAGGCATCGAGAAGTTCGACGCGGTGGTCGATCCGTTCATGGATATCTACTTGCGCAAGCTGGTGCGCCACCTGCGCCGCGACGGCAGCTATATCACGTGCGGCGTCTACCAGCAGTTCAGCGAGGAAGCGCCGGACGGTTTTATAGACCAGGGGCTGCCGCTGGCCGAGGTGTTCAGCCTCATCGTGCGCAAGAACATCAGCCTGATCGGCAATAACCTCGGCACGACGGGCGACCTCGCCGAAGCGCTGGCCGACCACTGTGCCGGGAGGCTGCCGATCCCGCTCGATACCGTCACCGGTCCCGACGGACTGGCCGATTTCGTACAGCGTACGTGGCTGGCATCGGGCCGCCACGGCAAAGTCGTTTTTGAATACGGGCCGGGTGGTCCGGCCAACATGGGGAGTGAGCAATGAAGAAGTGGCTGATATTTTCCGCTCTGGCGGGCAGCGCGGCGGTGCAGGCGGCGCCACAGACCATCCGCATCGATGCCGGTGGCGTGGAACTGGAACTGGTGGACGGGCCGATGGATGCGCCGTTCGAACTGAGCTACCGCCCGCAGGGCAAATGCCAGCCGGAAGTGGCCATCACCCATGAGGAGAACGTCACGACGGCGCGGCATACCAAGAGCTGCCATGGTACCGGCGACTACGAAGGCACGATCTTTACGCTGCGGATGTCGGCGCTGACGTCGTTCGAACTGGAGCTGACGGCCGGCGGCGTCTCGCTGAGCGGCACGGGGCTGGAAAACTACCGCGACATGCGCTTCTCGACCCGCGTGGGCGGCATCAGCGGCAGCCGTCCCGATCTGCCCTGGACCAAGGTGCGCAAGTGGCTGGTGGGCGCCGAGGCCAGCGCGCAGCGCGACAGCGGCTGCTGCACGATGGCCATCCGCGTCAGTTATGGCGGCATCTCCGTCCGTTGAATCATCTCAAAAGGAACGATATGAAATACGTCACACCCGCCGCCGCGCTGGTCGGCCTGATCTCCGCGGCGGCCCTGCCGGGCAGCGCCCTGGCCGTTACGTTCGAACTGGGTCGCGGCCATTTCGTCATCCGCATGGACGACACCGTGGAGACCTTCCAGGTGACCGCGCTGGAAGTCCCCGGCAGCTGCACGCCGACATTGACGGCGGTGCAGAAGGCCGGCGGAACGATTGAAATCCAGTCGAGCGCGCCGCAGTGCCAGGGCGACCCGTACGGCGAGCTGCGTCTCAATCCCACGTGGAGCAGCGCGCTGACCGTCAACATGGCGGCCGGTCAGATCGACTTTGCCGGGTCGACGATGGCGCAGCTGGCATCGATCCATGCACGGGTGCGGGCCGGCGATATCTTCGGCCTGCCCGGCGTGAAGCGCAACTGGCTGTTCGGCGCGCAGCTGGACGCGCAGCTCAAGCCCGAAGGGGTGGCGCTGCGCACGGAACTGGGCGCAGGCCAGATCTCGCTGGCGCCGGCGGCGGCGCAATAGCCGCCAATCTCGTTCAAGGGGCACATCATGCAGCTCTCCGATTTCCGCGTAGGCTGGCGCCTGCTCGCCAAAGACTGGCTGTGGTCCGGCAGCGCCATTGCCGGCCTCGCAACGGGCTTTGCCGCCTGTTTCCTGCTGCTGGGCTATGTGATGTACTCGTTCAGCTACGACAACAGCCATCCCGACCCCGACCGGGTGTATCTCGTCAAGACGCGCTTCCATTTCCCGGGCGTGCCGGAAGACTGGTCGGAGCAGGGAACGCAGGCGCTGCGCACGACGGTGCTGCACGACCGCCTGCCTGCCGACGTGACGATGTACGCCCAGGTGCCGGCCGCGCTGGTCGTCAACGATCACGCGGTCGCCGCCCAGGTCACCCTGGTCGATCCCGCGTTCGTCACGATGATGGGCATCCGCGTGCTCGCCGGCGATGCCGCCGCGGCACTGCGCCGGCCGGACAGTATCGTGCTGACGGTCACGGGAGCCCGGAAGCTGTTCGGGCGTGACAGCGGGGTGGTGGGGCAGCTGGTCACTGCGGCGAACGAGCGCTACACGGTGGGTGCGCTGGTGGCCGACCCCGCCGGCGCGACGACGATCCCGTTTGAAACGCTGGCCGGCACGGGCTCCACGTTGTGGGCGGGCCCCGACCGGGATGATGCGACGCAGAACTGGGGCCGCCTGTTCGGGCGCGTCTACGTGAAGCTGCACGCCGGTGCCGATCCGGCCACGCTGACGGCCGCGCTGCAGCGCGCCTCGGATACGTCGCCGCTGCATAGCCAGCTCGATCCCGGCTTCCTTGCGCAGCTGGGCGACAAGGCCCTGATGGATGTGGCGCTGGTGCGCCTGCGCGATGCCTACCTGGACCCGGACCTGGGCAAGGGCGCGCTGCTGCATGGCGACCGTCCCGTGCTGGCTGCCGTGGCGGCGCTGGCGTTCCTGATCCTGCTGCTGGCGGCAATCAACTACGTCAACCTGGCAACCGTGCGCACGCTGCGGCGGCAGCGCGAGATCGCCATCAACAAGGTGCTGGGCGCCCGCGCCGGCCAGGTGGTGACGCAGTTCCTGGCCGAGTCGGTGCTGATCGCGCTGGCGGCAACGGCGCTCGGCCTGCTGTGCGCGTGGCGCCTGATGCCGCTGTTCGGCGATCTGATGAACCGCCCCATCGACGGCATCCTCAGCGCAGCCGTGGTCGCGCTGTTCCTGGCGCTCGGCCTGGTGACCGGCATCCTGGCCGGCCTGCACCCGGCGTGGGTGGCCCTGCGCGTCAAGGCGGCCGTGGCGCTGGCGGGACGGAACGACCAGGAATCGCGCGGCGGCCTGCGCGTGCGGCGCGCGCTGACAGTGCTGCAACTGGGCAGCGCGATGGCGCTGGCCAGCATCACCCTCAGCGTCGCATGGCAGACCTACCACGTACTGGGCGCCAGCCCCGGCTTCGATGCGCGGGCCAAGCTGGTGATCGACGCGGGCGCGCCCTTCACGGAACCCGATGCCCGCGTGCGTTCGTTTATCGAGGCGGTGCGCAACCTGCCCGGCGTGACGGGTGTCGGCCAGAGCCTGGAAGCGGTGGGCCGCAAGGATATCGTGCAGAAGGGCGCCCTCAAACGTGACGGCGCCGCGCCCATCACGATCGAATGGAAAGGCATCTCGCCCACGTTTCTGAGCGTGTATGGCGCGCAGCCGCTGGCGGGGCGCATCTACGACGAACGGCGCGATACGGACTTCAAGGCTGCGGGGCTGGTGTTGACCGCGTCGGCCGTGCGCGCGCTGGGTTTCGCCACACCCCAGGAGGCGATCGACCGCACCGTGGATGGCGACGGCAAGAGCTACCCGATTGTCGGCGTCGTGCCGGATATCCGCTTCCAGAGCCTGCGCGAGGAACCGTCGCCGGTGGCATTCCGGCTTACGCGTCGCGCACCCGTGCTGACGGTCAGCTTCCAGGGCGGCGCGACGGCGATGGAAGCGGCGGTGGAGACGGCATGGCGCCAGTACCTGCCTGACCGGGCCCTGAAGATGACGCGCCAGGAGACGCTGCTGGCAGCCCATTACGCCGACGATGTGCGCAGCGTGAAGCTGCTGGCGGCGGCGGCCCTGCTGGCCATCGTCATCGCCGCCATGGGTGTCTACGTGCTGTCGTCATACAGCGTGCAACGGCGCACCCGCGAGATCGTGCTGCACCGGCTGTACGGCGCGGGCCGGGGCGACATCGTGCGCCTGCTGGGCCGCGAGACGCTGGTGCTGGTCGCGATCAGCGCGGCGGTCGGCATTCCGCCGGCGCTGCTGGTCGTGCGCCATTACCTGGCCGGTTTCGTCGACCAGGCGCACGGCTGGGGATGGGCGATCCTGCTGGCATTCGCCATCGCGGCGCTTGTCGCGCTGGCATCGGTGCTGCGCGGGATCGTCGTCGCGCTGGCGTTGCGGCCGGGCGCCGCACTGCGCACATGACGGCGCCGCCGGCGTGGACGTCGCTGCATGTCTTTATCCACGATTTCGCCCGGCTGGACGGCTTCCTGTGCGACTGCCTGGCATCGGCGCCGCCGGATTTGCTGGCGGAGTCGTTCTTCATCCGCTACTGGCTGGGCGGTCCGCACGTGCGCATCCGCTTCCGCGACGCCGCCGCGGCGCCGGTGCTGGCCGCGCACGTGCGCGACTACCTGGACCGCAACCCCTTCCACTCGGCGCTGGAGCCGGACAGCTATTACCAACAGTTCGCATCGCAACTGCACACGGAGCCCGAGCGCTACTGGCACGGCAACGGCGAGCTGCGTTACATCGCCTATGCGCCGGAAGTGGCGCGCTACGGCGGACTGACCGGTCTGGCGTTGTGCGAGCGCTTCTTTGTCGACGACAGCAATGCCACGCTGGCGCTGTTGCGGCGGCATACGCCTGCGGAGATGGAGAAAATCCTGTTCGGCTGCTGCCTGGTGCAGTACGAGGTGCTGGCGCAGGCGGGCCTGTTCGAACGCTACCTGCGCGACTGCCACGGCATCGCCGATCGTGCGGACCTGGACGGTGCGCTCCAGGTCCGCGCCGGCACTGCGCTGGCACGGGCCTGGCCCGGACTGCTGGCGGCCGGGGCGCGTCACGCGACGGGGGCCTACTATCCGGCGACGCTGGCGCAGTACCGCAACCGTCTGGCACGCATCAGTGGTGCGCTGGCCGATGCCGGCATCGCCGGGGTGCCGGGCATCCTGCATGCGCTGCTGCACATGTCGTTCAACCGCGCCGGCATCGTGCCGTTTCGCGAGAATACGATCCGCCTGTTCGCGCTGGCGCTGCACAATGAAGGGATACCCGCATGAGCTTTCTGCAACTGCGCGTCAACTGCGCCGACAACAGCGCGCCGTTCTACCGGCTGGTGGCGGCGCCGCTGCAGGCGACATTGGCGCGCCAGGGCTATTTGCGCTGGACGCTGTCCCGCGGCTGGCAACACGGCCCCCATTACTTGCTGACGTTCGATACCGGCGCAGCCAATCTGCCCTCGGGCTGGCTGGACGAGGCACAGGCCCTGGTGAGCGAATTTCTCGCGATGCATCCGTCCACGGCGGTCGATCCGGTACGTTACCGCGCCTTGCAGGCACGGTTGAACGATATCGAGGCGGCGGGAATCGATCCGGACATCGTCGCGCCCAACGACACGCTGTCGGTTCACCCGACGGACGCGGCGCGGCTGGCGGCGAAGTATGAATCCACGAGCCAGTGGCAATCCGTCTTCGATACGGAAACACGGCTGCGCGAGCTGGTGATCGACCGCTGGCTGGACGCGGAGCGGCACGACCGGTTCGTGGCCCAGATGATGGTGCTGCTTGCGTGCGTCTACCCGCCCGTGCCGTCGGACGACCCGGCCCGGCCCGAATACGACGGCTTCCTGTCGTTCCACTCCAATTTCGTATTCTGGCGCCACGCGCTGCCGCCGCACCAGCGCGTGCAGGTCGACGCCCGCTTCGACACCGACTACGCGGCCATGCTGGACGAGTATGTTGGCTGGCTGGCGGAGCTGCCGGACGCGGTGACGGGCCAGACGGCACTGGGCCGCACCGCGCAGTTCATGATGGAGCGCTTTGCGGCGTTCCTGGCGTTGGCGGGGCGCGACGTGATTCACGCCCGCTCGCCATTCGCCCGCCAGCAGACGGCGCAGCGTTCATCCGTGTCGGACTTCCACAAGGAGTTTTTCTACAACGCGGACGGCAGCGCGTATCAGTTCAGCCAGGACTTCTGCGCCTACCGCTGGCTGCTCAATATCGTCTACAAGACCCTGCCGCTGCTGAACATCGCGCCGCTGCGGCGCCAGCAGTTCAACCAGGCGCTGGATCGGCTGCACCTCGCTTATCCCGCCAACATCGCCGCCATCCGCGCGGCGCTGCCGGCCGCGCAGGTCTAGCGCGGATTGCCGAACTGGCGATCGAGCCAGTCGTACGCCGTTTCCTGCGCCTCGCGCGGGAATGCGTGACCGCCCGGCAGGATGCGCGTTTCGAACTTGTCGGCGGCGTGCCACGCGCCCCAGACGTGGGCCATCTTCGCGTATGCCTCCTGCACGGAGGGGAGCGGGAACAGCATGTCGGCCGCGCCGGCGAAAAACAACGCCGGCTTCGGCGCAGCCAGGCTGGCCACATCCGGGAAGTCAAGGTGGCGCAGCAGCCCCGGATGCAGCATCTGGAAGGCCGACGAGCCGCGCAGCTGGTTGTTCCCCGGGACCATCAGGCCCTGCGTCGTCGCCATCCAGTTGACGGCGACGACGGCCGTGATGGCATCGGACAGCGCCGCCACCTGCCAGGCACGCAGTGCGCCCATCGAAAAGCCCAGGGCGGCCACGTGACGCTTGTCGACTTCCGGCAGCGAGGCGAGGAAGGCGGCAGCACGCATGTCCTCCAGCGCCATATTGCCGGCCAGTGAGCTGCCCAGGTTGAAGAAGTTCGCCGCCAGCGCCTGTTGCGCGTCGCCCGTCATGGGCCCGCGGTCGCCCCAGCCCAGCGCGTCCGTCACCAGTACGACATAGCCGCGCCGCGCCAGCTCGTCGCCGGGGTAGCGTCCCGAAAAATATTTGTCCGCCCAGGTGCGCGATGCGGCGAGGCGCGCCTCGTCGCCCCACGGTTCGATCATCTTTTCCTTGCCGATGTCGAAGCGGCCGCCGTGATCGTGCAGCATCAGCGCGGCCGGGTGCGGTCCCAGCGCCTTCGGCACCAGCAGCAGCGCACGCACGCGGCTTTGCACCGTCAGGTTGAAGACGACCTGGCGCGCCACGTAGCTGCCGCGGTCCTGCTCGGCGATGAGCTGCGGCGCGAACGGCGTGCCGTCGCGGGCCTGCAGGGTCGCCTCCCACAGCTTCGCGCGGCCGGCCGCACGCCATGCCGGCAGATCCTTGACCTGCGGCGTCCAGGCCAGCGGGAAGGTCAGCTTCGCTTTCAGCGCGGGCGCGAATACGGGCAGGTTGCCGTCGATGGCTTGACGCTGGTAGTCCTGCGCAGCCGCCGGCAGTGCGATGGCGGCAGCCAGCAGGGCGAGCGCGCGGATGGCGGTCATGGAGTCTCCTCGTATCGTTTTCACTCATTTTGCCACGGCACGAAGAACTGCTAGGCAGCTTGGCAACTTTGCAATAGGATGTTTCTTGCTTTCACTAAGCAAATGTTGAAAGCGCCCTTGCACGTTCACCAGAAACCTGAGGAGTCGCTCGATGTCCATTCGTCCCGTTGCTGCAGTCTGTCTGTCGCTTTCCCTGTCCATGGCGTCAGCCTGGGCGCAAACCGAAGTGTCGTCCGTGCCGGTGGAGCAGGTCGAACCCGAGAAGATACTCGTGGTCGGCCAGCGCCCGGGCCCTGGCTTGTGGAAGGTGTCGAAGGACGATCATGTGCTGTGGGTATTCGGGACGTACCGGCCGCTGCCGAAGAACATGGAATGGCGTTCGCAGCAGGTCGAAACCGTCATCGCGCAATCGCAGGAGTTGCTGAAGGAACCCGGCGCGTCGCTGGAGTTCGGCTACCTGCGCTCGGCGCTGCTGCTGCCGTTTATGCTTGGCGTGGACAAGAGCCCGAACGGCGCTATGTTGCGAGACCAGGTGCCTGCCGGCGTCCACGAGCGCTGGCTCGCGCTGCGCAAGAAATACCTGAAGGATGACGAGAGCTATGAGCGCAAGCGGCCCGTGTTCGCGGCAGAGGAGCTGTTCGACAAGGCGATGGCCCACAACGGCCTGTCCCATGGCCAGGAGATCCGCAAGGAGATCGTCAGGCTGGCGGAAAAGAACAAGCTGAAGATCACGTCGACGACGGTGGACATGGACGTGGACAGCCCCCTCAAGGCCATCCGTGAATTCAAGAAAGCGCCAATGGACGACGCGGCCTGTTTCAACACCGCGATCGCGCGGCTGGAGACGGATATGGAGGCGATCCGCGTCCGTGCCAACGCGTGGGCCAAGGGCGATATCGATGTGATCCGCAAGCTTGATTATCCCGAGCACGAAAGCGCCTGCACGGCCGCATTTGTCAGCAACGCCGTGCTGCGCGAGCAGGCCGGCTTGGGTACCGTGCCGGAACGGATGCGCACCAAATGGCTGGCGGCGGCGGAGAAGGCGCTGGCCACCAACAGGTCCACCGTTGCCATGGTCCCGTTAAGCAAGCTGCTGGACCCGAAGGGATATCTGGCGGATTTGCAGGCGAAGGGTTATACGGTGGAGAGGCCTGACTGATCGCGGGCGATCACGGCGGCGGGCCGCCATTGATCGCCAGCAGCGGCGCCAGGCGCTCGACCACGAAGTCGATGAAGGCCCGCACCCGCGGCGGCACGTGCTTCTGGTTCAGGAAGATGATGGTGATTTCCTCGACGTCGCTCGGGTTAAAGTGGGGCAGCAGTTCCACCAGCGCGCCGCGGCGGATATCGTCGTAGACGTGGAACATGCCGAGCCGGCCGATGCCCAGGCCGTCGAGCGCCAGTTGGCGCAGCGTTTCGCCGTTATTGGTCAGCATGCCGCCTTGTACCGCGAGGTGAACGAGCTTGCCGTCGACCAGGAACGGCCATTCGTCCGTCGCACGGCGGAAGTTGAACGCCAGGCAGCGATGGCGCACCAGGTCGGACGGCTCGCGGGGAGTGCCATGCCGTGCCAGATAGTCGGGTGCCGCGACGATCACCTTGCGACTGCGTCCCAGGTGACGGGCGCGGTAGGACAGGTCGTTGAGGCGTCCCATCCGGATCGCCACATCCACCTCGTCGCGCTGCAGTTCCACCTTCGCATCGCTGAGCGAGATATCGACCGTCACGTCGGGGTACAGCCCTTGGAACTCGGGCAGCAGCGGCAGCAGATAGTGCTGGCCCAGTGGCAGCGAGACGTTTACCCGCAGCAGGCCGCGCACCTGTGCGAAGCCCTGCGCGACGCTCAACTCCGCCTCGTCGATGTCCTGCAGGATGCGCACGCAGCTATCATAAAACGCGCGGCCTTCGGTCGTCAGCGCCATGCTGCGCGTGGAGCGCTTGAACAGCTGCACGCCCAGCCGCTTCTCCGTGCGTGACACCAGCTTGCTGACGGCCGAAGGCGACATGTGCAGCAGCTGCGCCGTCGCGGAGAAGCTGCCCGTCTCCACGACTTTCACGAATACCTGCATGTCGCCGCTGCGATTGTCCAAGCGCCCTCCGAAAAACGAGGAGTATAGCCGCGTCAGGCGATCGTCTGGACCGTGCCGCCTTCGGCGCGGATGGAAGCGCCATTGATGACGGCGGCCCGCTCGCTGGCCAGAAACGCAACGACGTTGGCGACTTCGGCCGGTTTGGCCAGGCGGTAGATCAGCGACGACGGCCGGTTCTCGTCCATGAACTTGCGCTCGGCGTCCGCATACGGCAGTCCCGGATTGACGGACTCGATGAACGACTTCAGGCTGTCCGTTTCCGTCGGGCCGGGCAGCACGGCATTCACGGTGACGGCCGTGCCTTTGGTCAGCTCGGCCAGACTGCGCGAGATCGACAGCTGCGTGGCCTTGCTGGCGCTGTAATGGGCCATGGCCGCCATCGGCGCCAGCGCCACTTCGCTGGAAATGAAGACCACGCGACCCGTGCCGCGCTCCAGCATCCCCTTCATGTACGTGCGTGCCAGGCGCACGCCGCTCCAGACGTTGGTGTCGAACATGCGCTGCCAGTCCGCGTCGGTCGTGCTGAAAAAATCGCTGAGCGCATACGTGCCCATATTGTTGACGAGGATGTCGATGGCGGGGTAGCGCGCCGCCGCCACCGTTTCCGAGCCCGCGACACTCAGGTCCCCGACCAGCGGCAGCACGCGCTGCGCGCCGTGTTTGTCGGCCAGCGCCGCGACGGCTTTCGCCACGGTCGCCTCCGAGCGGCCGTTGACGATGACGGTTGCGCCTTCCTGCAGAAGGCGGTCGGCGATGGCATAGCCGATGCCGGACGTCGAAGCGCTCACCAGCGCGGTCTTGTTGTTCAGGTCCAGGTTCATGATGGCTCTCGATGGTGGTTGACGATGAGAAAGCAGAATACGGGCAGCACAGGGCTGGAAAAAGGCGGCCGCATGCACATCAGTGGTGAATCCGATTCACCAATGGATATCGCTTGACGGCTTTCCTACTAGAAGGTAGGCTACGCCCCATGACTACCGGCACATCTGAAAAAATCCTTTCCTGCGCACGGGCCTTGATCGTTGCGGGTGGCTACAACGGCTTCAGCTACGCCGATATTGCTGAAGTCGTCGGCATTCGCAAAGCCAGCATTCATCATCACTTTCCCAATAAGGTGGACTTGGTGACGGCGCTGGTTATCCAGCATCGTGAAGCCACGCAGAGTGGGCTGGAGAATCTGCAGCGCGCCGTTCCGGATGCGCTGGAACAACTGCGCGCCTACGTAAAGCACTGGGAAAGCTGCATTGAAGACCTCAGTGCGCCATTCTGCGTTTGTGCATTGCTGGCCGGGGAATTGCCGATCCTTCCGCAAGAGGTCGCGGTCGAAGTGCGAGCCTATTTCCACTTCCTGTCGGGCTGGATGGCATCGGTGCTGCGGGATGGTGCGCAACAAGGCACCATCCGGTTGTCTAATGACGCGCAAGCCGAGGCGGAGGTCTTCATGGCAACCGTTCACGGAGCAATGCTGTCGGCGCGAGCTTATGGCGATGTGTCCGTATTCGCTGCGATCGCAGGCAGTCAACTGGCGCGCTATCGGGCCTGATCGGTACGCTCTTGACAATATATCGCGCCGTAATCGCCGATTTACTGCGGCCAGTTGCCTACCAACTAGTAGGAAGTCTTTAACATCTTTAACTTTGAATGGATTATTCATGGACCACGTACCCGCTCCCGCACCACTCACACGCCAGGACAACTGGCTGAAACGGTATTACTTTATGCGCGCCACGGTTTCGTTCGCGTGGGTAGCTGCCATGCTGGCCCTTGCGCCACGTTCCGCCAGCGCTGCGGCAGTCCTTCTCGTCTGCTATCCAGCGTGGGATGCGTTGGCGAATTTTGCCGACAGCCGACGCAGCGGCGAACTGGCGGCCAGCCGGACCCAGCTGCTCAACGTCATCGTCAGCATCGCTGTCGTGCTGGCGCTGATCATGACCCTGCCTGACATGAATCGGGTGCTGGGTGTGTTTGGCGTATGGGCCATTCTGTCGGGGCTGCTTCAGTTGGGTACGGCGTTGCGGCGCTGGAAAGCCGGCGCACAGTGGGCGATGGTCCTGAGCGGCGCGCAGTCAGCGCTGGCAGGGACGTTCTTTATTCTCCAGGCACGCGGCCCGGCTGTGCCGCCGATCACGACAGTGGTGGGGTATGCCGGTTTCGGGGCATTTTATTTCCTCGTATCGGCAGTCGCACTCAGTATCAGCGGACGGCGCCGCCAGCACGGGTGATCGACGGGAAGCGCTCTGGCAGCTGATACGATCTGCGACTACGGCGGCTTCGTATGCAATGGCTGGGTTGCTCGGGACGCTGTCAAAGGCGGTGGCTTCGGGTGAACGGGCACCGTGTCCAACCCGACCGTTGTCAACGATGTACAAACCCGCGTAGAATGCGCCGTACGCGGGTGTAGCTCAATGGTAGAGCAGGAGCTTCCCAAGCTTAAGACGAGGGTTCGATTCCCTTCACCCGCTCCAGTTTCCGACCCCACGCATTGCGATTGGCGTGGCATCTTAACGATCGCCGGCAGCACCGCATGTCTTCTCGCATCATCGTTCAACTGCTGTTATCGCTGCTGTTGCTGGTTTCCCAGCAGCTGGCGTTGTCGCACGTCTATACGCACGTGCCGGCAGCGCAGCGGTTGGCGGCGCTGTTGCAGGCGGACGAACGCAACAGCGACGAGACGAAGCGGGCGCTTGCTGCCGATCACCTGTGCGGCCTGTGCGTCTCTGGCGACCAGCTCGCGCATGCGCTGGGTGTGCCTTCGTACAGCTTTGGCGCTGTCGCTCCCGAATACCTTCTCCTCGCCGCGGCCGATACGCCGGCCGCGTGCCTGCGTACCGTCTGCGTCTTCCAGTCGCGCGCGCCTCCTCTGGCCTGACCTGCTCCAAGTTCTGCAACTTTGTGACCGCCGCGCGCATTGAGCGCGGCGGCAGCTCGTCATTCCTATTGCCTGAGGTTTTACATGAATATGCAACGCACGCTGATCGCCAGCGCCATCCTGTCCGCCCTGTCTCCTGTCGTTTTCGCCGCGCCTGATGCTCCCGAGGACACGGTTGTCCCGAAGGTCGTCGTGACCGCCAATCCGTTCCGCACCGCCGAGGGCGACCAGATCCTCACGCCGGCCAAGGTGCTGCAGGGCGACGAGCTGCGCGACAAGGCCGGCAGCTCGCTGGGCGAGACGCTGTCGCAGGAACTCGGCGTGTCCGCGTCGGCCTTTGGCGCCGGTGCGTCGCGGCCCATCATCCGCGGCATGGAAGGGCCGCGCGTGAAAATGCTGGAGAACGGCATGTCCGTGTCGGACGTGTCCGGGCTGTCGAACGACCATGCCGTCGCGGCTGAAGGCGCCGTGGCGCACCAGATCGAAATCCTGCGCGGGCCCGCCGCGCTGCTGTACGGCTCGGGTGCCATCGGCGGGCTGGTGAACGTCGTCAACGAGCGCATTCCCACGGCGCTGGAAGCCAAACCCACGGGCCAGGTCGAGGCGCGTTACAGCACCGTCGACACGGGCAAGAACGCCTCCGGCACCGTCGATGCGGCGTTCGGCAAGATCGCCGTGCACGTGGACGGCAATGCGCGCAATGCCGATGACTACAAGATCCCGGAAACACGCGTGCTGAACGATCCCGAGTCCGCATCCGGCCGTCTGCCGCATTCGGATACGCGCGAGCGCAATGCCGGCATCGGTGCCTCGTACGTCGAGAGCTGGGGCTATGTCGGCGCCTCGGTGTCGCACCTGACGAACCTGTACGGCATCCCCAGCGACGAAGGCTCGCGCATCGACCTGGAGCAAACGCGCTACGACGTCGAAGGCCTCGTCAAGGCGCCGTTCTCCGGCATCGAGACCTTCAAGTTCAAGGCTGGCCACACGGACTACAAGCACGCCGAGCTGGGTGACGACGGCGCGCCCGAGGTGCGCTTCAGCAACCGTTCGACGGAAACGCGCTGGGAGCTGACGCACGCCCCGGTCGCCGGCTGGCACGGCACGTTCGGCATGCAGACGGAAAACACGCACTTTGCCGCGCTCAGCGCCGAAGGCGGGCCAGACACCGTGCCGACGACGCGCTCCACGTCCACCGCCGGCTTTCTCGTCGAGGAAAAGGACCTGGGCCCCGTGCGCCTGTCCGCCGGCGTGCGGTTCGACGCCGTCAAGCGCGAGCCGGTCGCCGGAAAGGAGCGCTCGTTCGACCTGAAGTCCGGTTCCGTCGGCGCGATGTGGCCGTTCATGCCGGGGTACGGCGCCGGCCTGACCGTGTCGTATGCGGAGCGCGCGCCGGCCACGGAGGAGCTGTATTCCTTCGGTCCGCACGACGCCACCGTCACATTCGACGTTGGCAACCAGGACTTCCGCAAGGAGACGTCGCGCAACGTGGAATTGTCGGTGCAGAAGAACACGGGCCTGGTGCGCTGGAAGGCCAACGTCTACCGCAACAAGTTTACCGACTTCATCTACGGCAATATCACGGGGACATTGCTGGACGAGGAAGGCAACCCGGGTGACGAGCTGCGCGAGCGCATCTTCCAGCAGGGCGACGCCACCGTGCGCGGCGCCGAGGCGGAGCTGACGATCAACGAGACGGGGGCGGGCTGGTCGGGTCGCCTGTTTGCGGACACGTCGCGCGGCAAGCTCGACGCCGGCGGCAGCCTGCCGCTGCAGCCGGCCGACCGCATCGGCGCCTCCGTCGGCTACCGCATGGATGCGTTGCGCGCCGGCCTGTCGCTGGTGCACGCGCGTGGCCAGGACCGCCTTGCGTCGTTCGAAAGCACGGAGACGCCGGGCTATAACCAGCTGAATGCGAACGTGTCGTACACGCAGAAGGTGGGCAATACGGACCTGACATATTTCGTACTGGCGAAAAACCTGCTGAACGAGGACATCCGCGTATCGACCTCCGTGCTGAAGGATATCTCGCCGCTGCCGGGCCGCAACTTCGTGTTCGGCGTGCGCGCGAAGTTCTGAAACCCGGGACAGGCCCCTGTTTCGAGGCAACGATTGCCTCGGGCAGGGCGTCGTGAACAGGCGCCAATGCTGGCGCCTTTTGTTATTGCGCATCACGGTTCGTTCGACGGTGCCTTCCTGCCCACTACAAGATTGACAGCAACTGTTGTCAAACGTGCGTCAACTAACTGACCGGCAACTGCCGTTGCGACATTCTCATTACAACGACGTGTGTCGTGTATCGGGAGAAAACCATGTCTGACAATCTGCAAGATCGCGGCGCGCAGGACCGCAGCCGCATCAACGTGAACGAACCGTGGGAGCTGCGTTACTGGACGAAGGAGCTGGGCCTGTCGGAAGACGAGCTGCGCGAAGCCGTCAAGGTGGCGGGGACGAGTGCCAGCGCCGTGCGCCAGCATCTGGGCAAGCCGCACTGAAAACGCAGTGTTTTAGTACGTACTCATCAGGTACATTGATAGTATGATGGCACCATCCGCGGGGTCGCCAGCGCATGCGCGACCACCCGCGGACAAGGCTACGGCCGGCAACAACCGCGCGCGACGGCATTCGCGTTGGCAGCATGCGCGTTTTCGCTTTTTGATGCAGTGGGCATGACTGAAGATATCTGGGTAAAAGGGTACGTCTATAGCGTGGATGTGGCGGAAGAGCCGCTCGGTAAATACCGGGGGCAAATTCTCATTAAATCGCACCGCTATTCCGGTCGCACGTTCGAACCGCCTGTGGTGATCGAAACGCCAGCGTGTTTCAAACGCGAGCATGCCGCCGAGATCGAAGCGCGCGCCCTGGCGCGCGAGCTGATCGACAGCGGCAACCTGGAAGACCGCCTGCGCACCGCGCCGGCGGAAGCGGTACCGCCGCAGACGGCGCACTAGCGCCCGGCGCGACCTGAAACTGCGCGAGTCGCTCGCGCAGTGCCATCGATTTGCCGTCTGAGAAGTCGAGCTGCGTCAACTGCGGCAACCTTACAGGTCCATCTTCAGGCGCGCCACCACGCTGCGCTTCGCCCCCGGCGTCACATACAGATTGCCCCAGGACGACGTGTAGTATTCGCGGTCGAACAGGTTGTGCACGTCAATCGATACGCGCGCGGCCTTCGTCACCTGCCACCAGCTCACCAGCTTGGCCGTCGTGTACGCGGGCAGCGAGTACGTGTCCGCCGTATTGCCGGCGCGGTTCCCCACGTAGTTGACGCCGGCGCCGATGCCGTAGCGGGCGCCGTTGGCAAAGGTTGCCTCGCGCATGGCCAGCAGACCGGCGCTCCATTTCGGCACGTTGGTCAGCCGCGTACCGGCCGGCAGCGTCCGGTCCTGCGTGACGCGGGCGTCATCCCACGACAGGTTGCCGCTGATGCGCCATTGCCGGTCGATCTGCCCGTACACATCCGCCTCGAACCCCGTGCTCTTGATTTTTCCTGCCGCGACGGAGTAGCCCGGCACGTCGCTGGCCGTCAGCACATTGGTCTTGGCGATGTCGTAGATGGCGAAGTTGGCGCCCAGGCGTTCGTCCGCCGTCTGCAGCTTCCAGCCGGCCTCGTACGCGGTGGAGCGCTGCGGATCGAACGGGCGCCCCGCGATGTCCGTCCCGCTGTTGCCGCGGAACGATTTGCCGGCCGAGATGTACAGCGAGCTCCAGTCGTTCGGCAGGTACGTGATGCCGGCGCGCGGCGACACGGCGCTCTGCTGCTTTGACGTGTTTGTTTTCGCGACGCGGTTCTCCACATCCTGGCTGTACTCGTCCCGGCGTAGGCCGCCCAGCAGTTTCCACTGCGGCGACAGGCTCAGTTGGTCCTGCACGAACACGGCCTTCACGCGCTGGCGTTCGTCCGAACTGGAGGTGCGATTCGTCAGCGCCGGCACGGGCGCGCCGTAGACGGGGTTGTAGATATCGAGCGGCACGTTGCCCGAGCGCAGGATCTCGGTGTTCATCCACAGGCGCGACGCTTCCGCGCCGACGAGCAGCGTATGGCCGATGGCGCCCGTGCTGAATTTACCCACCAGCTCGGCCTGCACGGAGACGTCGCGCGAAGGCAGCTGGCGCCACGTCGCCTGGCGGTTCAGCGTGCGGTTGTCCGCCGCCAGCGACGTCGCTTCCGTGTAGTTGCCGTCGAACGTGCTTTCCTTGTAGCTGGCGCCAAATTTCGCCTGCCAGTTGTCCGACAGCGCGTGTTCCAGCGTGGCCTGGTGCGTATCGCTGGTCAGGGTCATGTTGTCGTCGCCAGGCTCGTTGAGCACGCGGTCGCGCGGCAGCGTGCCAAGCTTGCCGCGCACGTTGATCAGGCCGCGGTCCAGCGGCGTGTCGGCGCGCAGGAATTCCGCTTCGTAGTTCAGCGTCGTCCGGCTGTCGATCAGCCACGTCAGCGCGGGAGCGATCAGGCTGCGGTTGTTGCCGAGCAGATTGCTGCGGCTGTCGCCTTCCTCCACCATCGCGTTGAGACGGTAAGCCACGCTGCTGCCGAGGGCACCCGTGCTGTCGAACGTGGCACGGCGCAGGCCGCGACTGCCGATCCCCACTTCAGCCACGTTCCGCGCCGTAAACTTCGGCTTTTTCGTGACGACATTGATCGTACCACCCGGCTCGCTGCTGCCATAGATGGCGGAGGCCGGGCCTTTCAGGAACTCGAAACGCTCCACGGTGGCCGTGTCGCGCGGCGGATTGTAGCCGCGCGAGCCGGGGAAGCCGTTGACGAGGAAACCCATGTCCGTGCTGGAGAAACCGCGGATGGCGAAATTGTCCCAGGTGCCGCCGAAGTCGTTGAGGCGCGCGATGCCGCTCACGTAATCGACGGTATCGGCCAGGCGCAGCGCACCAATGTCGTCGATCTGCTGCGTGCCGATCACGCGGACCGACTGCGGCACTTCGCGGATGGGCGTATCCGTGCGGGTCGCACTGCGGGTGTTCTGCGGGTTGTAGCCGCCGGTCGTTGTGCGTTCGCCGGCGACGGTCACTTGCGGCAGCGGGGCGTCCGCTTCGTCAAGGGCGTGGACAAACGGGGTGGCGGAGCACAGGCTCAGTGCCAGCCAGTGCTTCCTGGTGCGAAACAGCATGATATTCCTGGGAAATCGAAAGCCTGATACTATAAATGAGAATCATTTACGTCTCCGAATGTCCCTGACGCGTGCAGGGTCTTTCAGTGCTTCAGTTGCGCAGGTCGAGGTCGAGCCAGACGGCGTAGGCGAGCCGCTTGCCTTCCCACACGGCGCCGCCGCGCACGGCCGCGTCGCACGACGTCAGCGCGCCCGGGATGTCCTGCCGGGTCAGGCGCTGGCGCAGTGCCAGCGCATCTTTCGGCGCCAGGTAGCCTACCATCTCGCCGGCGACAAAGACGGCCACCGCCTTGTCCTCGTACGGATTGGCGTCGTCCGGCAGCAGCAAGGCTTTGTGGCGCGCATCGGCCCTGGCGTCGCCATGGTCGCCGGCCAGTGCGCGGATGGTGTCGCGGTAGCGCGATTCCCCCAGCACTTCCACATCGAACTGGCCGCCGCCATCGGCCCAGTGCAGCACGGGTTCTCCCGCCGGCACGGGCGTGTACGAACCCGCGCCGGGGCGCTCGGGCAGCGGGCGCGTCTTCGGCCGGCCCTTGAGCAGGAAAAACAGCGCCAGCAGCGCGACGACGATGATTGCCAGATTCAGTGCTTCAGCCATGCGGGACGCTTTACGGAGTCGATGAGAGGGGCGCCATTATCGCAGGCCGGCCGGGGATCGAGAACGTAAAGGCGGTCCGGTCATCCGCCGACACCACCTCCAGGCAGCCGTCGTGGGCCCTGGCGATCTCGCTGGCGATGTACAGGCCCAGGCCGAGGCCGCGGCGAGGCTGGCCGGCGTCGTCGCGCCAGTAGGGCTGGAACAGCTTGTCCAGCTTTTCCGGCGCGATCGTCTCGCCTTCGTTGGTGACCGTCAGCGTGAACGCGCAGTCCGTCAGCGCCGCCGTGACGCCGATCGGCGTATCCTTGCGGCCGTAACGTAGCGCGTTCGTCAGCAGGTTGGCCAGCACCTGTGCCACCCGGTCGCGATTGCACCAGACGATGCCCGGCACGTCGATGGCGGCATCGATTGTCTGGCCCGGGTGTTCGTTCCGGCATTCGGCCACGACCTGGCGCAGCGCATCGTCCAGGTCCGCCACGGGACCGGCATCGAGGCCGATGCCGCCGCCGAGGCGGCCGCGCGTGAAGTCCAGCACATCGTCGATCATGCGGGCGATGCGCTGGCCGCTGCGCTGCATCGTGCGCGCGATCATCAGCGTGCCTTCGTCAGCACTCTGCTGCATCAGGATTTCCGCACCGTGCAGGATCGACGACAGCGGCGTGCGGATATCGTGCCCCAGCACGGCGATGAACTGCTCGCGCAGCGTGGCCGTCGCCTTTTCGTCCGACAGTTCGCTGCCGCGGTCTTCGTAGCGGCGTTCCGCCTCCAGCTGCTTCGAGATCAGCTGGGCGAACAGCTGCAGGGACTTGAGCGTCTTCGATTCGGACAGGGGCAGCGGGCGCGGATCGAGCCCGCACAGGGTGCCGAAGAATTTGCCGTGGCTGTAGACGGGAATCGACACATAGCTCTCGAAGCCGTGCAGGCGCGGCGTGGGATGGTCGCGGAACAGGTCGTCCTCCGCGACGTGGTCGATGACGATCGTCGCATCGGCCGCGCGCACGCTGCGGCACAGGGTCGTGCCGACGTCGAGTTCGTCGCCGGGCTGCAGGCCGAAGCCGAGCTGGTCGAGCACCGCGCAGGTGGTCCAGCTGCGTTCCGTCACGTGCGCCACGCAGACGAAGCGCAGCCCCGTCATCTCCGCCATCACGCTGAGGATGTCGGGCACGGAGGGCAGGGCCTGAACAGCCTGCACGTAGGAGGGCCATGCATCCTTCATGACGTTTTTTTTTGCGGGTTGGGGATTGGCAAGTGTAGCAGACGGACGGTCGCATTGTGGCTATCGCCGGTGTTATAATCGTCCGTTTTTCGCCACTTTTTTCAGCAGATTCCATGTCATCCGACACGCCACCGAAGGGCCCCGCGCGGTCCATGCTGTACGACCCCCTAGACCACCGCATCCGCAGCTTCGTCACGCGTGCCGGCCGCCTCTCCACTGCACAGGAACGTGCGCTGAACGAACTGGGGCCGCGTTACATGATCGAGTATGCCAAGGCGCCGCTCGACCTGGAAGGCACGTTCGGCCGCAAGGCGCCCGTGATCCTGGAGATCGGCTTCGGCATGGGCCAGACCACGGCGCACATCGCCAGGAACATGCCGGAGAAGGATTTCATCGGCGTCGAGGTGCACACGCCCGGCGTGGGCAGCCTGCTGAAACTGATCGGCGAGGAAGGGCTGACGAACCTGCGCGTCATCCAGCACGACGCGGTGGAGGTGCTGAACAATATGATCGGCGCCGGTTCGCTGGCGGGCGTGCACGTGTTCTTTCCGGACCCGTGGCACAAGGCGCGCCACAACAAGCGCCGCCTGATCCAGGCGCCGTTCGTCAAGCTGCTGGTCGAGAAGCTGGCGCCGGGCGGCTACCTGCACCTGGCGACGGACTGGGAAGACTACGCCGTGCAGATGCTGGAAGTGCTGTCGGCCGAGGAGGGACTGCAGAACACGGCCGAAGGCTACGCACCGCAGCCGGCATACCGGCCGCTGACGAAGTTCGAGAACCGCGGCCTGAAGCTGGGCCATGGTGTCTGGGACCTGGTCTTCACGAAGAAGTAAGCGTCGGAAAATGCCGGGACTGTCCCGGTATTTTTTTACTGCGGCAGCTGGTCAGATGCGCACTGGCGGCGGAATGGCCGCCGGCGTTCTGCGCGCCGGCATGAACGCCAGCAGATTGCCGCAGACGACGAGCGCCAGGCCGATAAACGCCGGCGCGCCCCAGCGATAGTCCTCGAAGACCGCCGATACCGTCAGCGCCACGACGGGAAACAGCACCGTGCAGTAGGCGGCGCGGTCCGACCCCAGCCTCCCCACCAGCAGCAGATATGCCGTGAACGCGATCACCGAGCCGGGAATCGCCAGGTACAGCAGCGAGCCGACGTAGCGCGCGTCCGTCTCGAACGTGAACGGCATGCCCAGCGTCAGCGCGAGAACCGTCAGGATCGCCGCGCCGATGAACATGGCCCACGTATTGGTCAGCATCGGCGTCAGGCCCAGTGCCTGCATGCGTGCGGACAGCAGATTCCCCGCCGAGAAGCACAGCGTGCCCAGCACGGCCAGCGCCAGGCCGGCCAGCATGCCGCGGTCGTCCCAATGTCCCTGCATCTGCGGCAGGAACAGCAGCGCAATGCCGGCCAGGCCCAGCAGGGCGCCGCCGACCACGGCCGGGCGCACGGGCCGCCCCAGGAACAGCCGGCCGTTCAGCGCATTCCAGATGGGCGCCGTGGAAAACACGACGGCCACCAGGCCGCTGGGCACGTGCGCGCTGGCATAGTAAAAGCACAGGAAATTGCAGCAGAACAGGGCGACGCCCTGCGCCAGCAGGTAGCCCCACGCGGCGCGCGGTGGCCAGACGGTCTTGCGCGCCAGCGCCAGGCAGGCCAGCAGCACGGCGGCGGCGATCCAGAAGCGGTAGGCGATCGAGACGGGCGCCGGCACGACGCCCAGCTGCAGCTTGATGGCGATCCACGTGGTGCCCCAGATCAGGACGGTGAGCAGGTACAGGAACAGGTTCATGGCGCAGTGCAGGTGGTGGGTTGAAGCCCATGTTGCGGCAAGCGCCGCGGCGCCGCTTGTCCGATCTTGCGCATTTTGCGGCGGCTTGCGGCCGCGACGGGATGGAAGTGCTAGACTTTTTCCCATGACGTTTCCACTCGATCTCCCCGCCGGTCTGCGCATGGCGCCCGCCGCCCGTGCCGCGTTGCAGGCAGCGCCCCGCGATGCACTCGGCCACGCCGTGTTCCGCACGATGTGCGGCACGGATGCGACGCTGGAACGGTTTACGTGGCTGGGCGACGGCCTGGCGGCGGCCGTCTGGCAGCGCAATACCGACCTCGCCGAGACGGTCTACCGCGAACCGGGTCACCATACCCTGTCGTGCTACCTGCACGGCGGCTACCGCATCGAGCGCAAGGACGCGCCGGGCCACTTCGGCGGTCCCGGACGTTTATGTTCGCTGCCGGACTGGCACGAGTCGCGCTGGTACGTGCGCGATCCGCTGCGCCTCGTGCACCTGTACTTCATGCCGGAGCACTTTACGCGCCGCGCCGTGGTGGAGCTGGACCGCGAGCCGCGCGAATTGATGCTGCAGGACCGGACGTACTTCGACGATCCTCCGCTGGCGCGGCTGTGCGAAGCGCTGCTGGAGGTGCCGTGGCAGGGCGCGGATAACCTGCTGCGCGCCAACGAGATTGCCCACGAGGCGCTGTCAAACCTGCTGCACGGACAGGTTGCGCTGAGGCCGGGCCAGCGTGTCAGGGGCGGGCTGGCGCCGCACCTGCGTCGCAGGCTGGCCGATCATATTGAAGCACACCTGCACGAACCGCTGACATTGGGGCTGCTGGCAGGGCTGGCGAACCTGTCGGAGTTTCACCTGGCGCGCATGTTCAGGGTGTCGTTCGGCATGCCGCCATCGGCCTGGATAGCCGCGCGGCGCATCGACCGGGCCAGGGTACTTTTGAAGGCGGGTCTGCTGCCGCTGCAGCAGGTGGCGGACTTGTGCGGGTATGCCGACCTGTCCCACTTCAGCCACCGTTTCCGTGCCGCCGTGGGCGTGCCGCCGGGGCAGTACCGGCGCATCGTGGCGGCCTGAGGCCGCCTCCCTAGACCATTTCCGAAATGATGCCGACGATATCGCCGCCGTAAGAGGCAAGCTTCTTCTCGCCCACGCCGGACACGCCGCGCAGCTCGCCCAGCGACGTGGGCTTGACCTTGGCGATGTCGCGCAGGGTCGCATCGGGGAAGATGACGAAGGCCGCCACGTTGTGTTCGCGCGCCATGCCCATGCGCCAGGCGCGCAGGCGCTCGAAGATGGCCTGTTCTTCCGGCTCCAGGAACGTCTCGGCATAGCCTTTCGGGGCCGACGTGCGCTTCGGCTTCGACGGTTTCTGGTACTGGCGCAGCTGCACCTTCTGGCCGCCCTTCAGCACGGGGCGCGCCGCATCCGTCAGCTTCAGTGAGCTGTACTGGTCATGGTCGACGGTAACGAGGCCCAGCGCGATCACCTGGCGCAGGATGGCGCGCCATTCCTGCTCGCTGCGATCGGCGCCCACGCCGAACACGGACAGCGTGTCGTGGCGCCAGGTCTTGATGCGCTCCGTCTCCACGCCGCGCAGCACCTCGATCACGTGCGTGGCCGCGAAGCGCTGGTCGACGCGGTAGATCGCCGACAGCAGCTTCTGCACGGGCACCGTACCGTCGAACGACACGGGCGGCAGCAGGCACGTATCGCAGTTGCCGCACGGGCCGGACGCTTCGCCGAAATAATCCAGCAGGCGCACGCGCCGGCACGACAGCGTCTCGCACAGGCCCAGCATCGCGTCGAGCTTCATGCCCAGCACGCGTTTGAAGTTTTCGTCCGCCTCGGATTCGTCGATCATCCGGCGTTGCAGCACCACGTCCTGCAGGCCGTACGACATCCAGGCGCTGGCGGGCAGGCCGTCGCGGCCCGCGCGGCCCGTCTCCTGGTAGTAGCCCTCGATACTTTTCGGCAGATCCAGGTGGGCGACAAAGCGCACGTCCGGCTTGTCGATGCCCATGCCGAACGCGATCGTTGCCACCATCACGAGGCTTTCCTCGCGCAGGAAGCGCGACTGGTTGGCGGCACGCTTGGCGTGCTCCATGCCGGCATGATAGGGCAGGGCGCGGATGCCGTTCTCGTTGAGGAATTCGGCCGTCTCCTCCACCTTCTTGCGCGACAGGCAGTAGACGATGCCGGCGTCGCCGGGGTGTTCGGCCGTGATGAAATCCAGCAGCTGCTTGCGCCCGGTGGTCTTCTCGACGATCTGGTAGCGGATATTCGGGCGGTCGAACGACGAGACGAATTGCGCCGCATTCGTCAGGTCCAGCCGGTGCGCGATCTCGGCGCGCGTCTGCGGATCGGCCGTGGCCGTCAGCGCGATGCGCGGCACGTTCGGGAACTGCTCGTGCAGCACGGAGAGCTTGATGTACTCCGGGCGGAAGTCGTGACCCCATTGGGAGACGCAGTGCGCCTCGTCGATGGCGAACAGGGCGATCTTCGAATCCTGCAGCAGGTCGAAGCAGCGCTGCGTCATCAGCCGCTCCGGCGCGACGTACAGCAGATCGAGCTGCCCGGTGCGCACCATGCGTTCGATGCGGGACGCTTCCTCCCACGTCTGCGTGGAGTTCAGGAAGGCGGCGCGCACGCCCACTTCCTCCAGCGCGTCGACCTGGTCCTGCATCAGCGCGATCAGTGGCGAAACGACAACGCCGACACCATCGCGCAGCAGCGCCGGGATCTGGTAGCACAGCGACTTGCCGCCGCCGGTGGGCATCAGCACGAGCGCATCGCCGCCGTTGGCGACCTGCTCGACGATTTCAGCCTGCTGGCCGCGGAAGGCCGGGTAGCCAAAAACCGTTTCAAGCAGGTGCAGCGCGCGCTGACTGATATCCAGATGATCCATAACTGACTTAATTTCTTACTCTGCCCAATTCACGAGACCGAAGTGGGCGGTTGCGATGACGACGATGCCGAACACGATACGGTACCACGCAAAGATCGTGAAGTCATGCGAACTGATATAGCGCAACAGCCAGCGCACGCACAGGAACGCGGAAACGAACGCGGAGAGCGTCCCCACGCCGAACATCGGCAGGTCGGCAGCGGACAGCAGCTCGCGCTGCTTGAACAGCGAATAGAACGTGGCACCCAGCAGTGTCGGAATGGCCAGGAAGAAGGAGAACTCCGTGGCCGCCTTGCGCGACAGACCCAGCATCATGCCGCCGATGATCGTGGCGCCGGAGCGGCTGGTACCTGGAATCAGCGCGAACGCCTGGGCGCAGCCCACTTTCAGCGCGTCCATCAAGGTCATGTCGTCCACCGATTGGATGCGCACGGCGACGGGATTGTTGCGGGCGCGCCGTTCCACCCAAAGAATGATCAGGCCGCCAACGATGAACGCCGTGGCCACCGGCACGGGCTTGAACAGCACGGCGGTGATCACCTTGTTGAACAGCAGCCCCAGGATTGCCGCGGGCAGGAAGCCGACCACGACGTTCAGAGCGAATCGCTGCGCCTTCGGATCGCTGCCCAGCCCGCTCACCACATTGGCGATGCGCGCGCGGTATTCCCAGATCACCGCCAGCATCGCGCCCGCCTGGATCGCGATTTCAAATACTTTGACTTTCTCGCCCGTGAACTCCAGCAGGCTGCCGGCCAGGATCAGGTGGCCGGTGGAAGAGATGGGCAGAAATTCGGTAAAACCTTCGACCAGGCCCATGATCAGGGCCTTCAGAGCGAGAACGATATCCATTGTTATGTCGGGTGTGAGGTGGGTGGAATGGCACGGGGCCCGGCGTGGGCACGAAGCTTACCACGAGCAGGCAGGCGACCCGCCAGCTCAGGCATACCCCGGACCGCACGTGATGATATAGGAATTACAACTAATCTGCTGCATGGCAGCATGCCCGGCAACACAATTTTTTTCGCTGTCGGAACTACCAGGCTGCAGATTTTTGCTTTGACATTACACCGGACTGAACTTAATATTTTTTTAAACTTGGTAGCGTTACCAACGCACCAACGTGGCGGCGTGCCGCGACGCGAGGCGCAAGAACAATACAACCAAACGGGAGACGCAGGATGACACTACGACGGAGCGCTGCACTGTGCCTGCTGGCGTTGCCCCTGTCCGCGCTGGCACAGACGCAGGATGTGCAACAGAAGGTCGAGGCGCTGCTGGCGCGCATGACCCTGCAGGAAAAGATCGGCCAGCTCAATCAGCTGACAGGCCGCGAGGCGACCGGGCCCCAGGCCGCGTCGCGCGCCAGCCAGCTGGCCGATATCCGTGCCGGCAAGGTCGGCTCGCTGCTCAACGTCAAGGGCGCGGCGGACACGCGCGAGATGCAGGGGCTGGCGCTGCAGTCGCGGCTGAAGATTCCGCTGCTGTTCGGCCTGGACGTCATCCACGGCTATAAAACCGTCTTCCCGGTGCCGCTGGGCGAGGCCGCATCGTGGGACATGGAGGCGATCGAAGCCTCGGCGCGCATCGCCGCGCGCGAGGCTTCCGCCGCCGGCATCCACTGGACGTTCGCGCCGATGGTCGACGTGGCGCGCGATCCGCGCTGGGGCCGCGTGATGGAAGGCGCCGGTGAGGACCCGTATCTCGGGTCGCAGATCGCCCGGGCCCGCGTGAGCGGGTTCCAGGGAGCGAAGCTGGGCGGCACCGACCGCGTAATGGCCACGGCCAAGCACTTTGCCGCTTATGGCGCCGCCGTTGCCGGCCGCGATTACAACGCCGTCGATCTCAGCCCGCAGCAGCTCTACGAAGTCTATCTGCCGCCATTCAAGGCCGCGCTGGACGCCGGCGTCGCCACATTCATGAACGCCTTCAATACGCTGAACGGCATCCCGGCCACGGGCAGCAGCTTCCTGCAGCGCGATATCCTCAAAGGCGAATGGAAGTTCAGCGGCTTCGTCGTCAGCGATTGGGCGTCTGTCAAGGAGATGGTGGCGCACGGCTATGCCAGCGACCTGCCCGATGCCGCCGTGAAGGCGATGGGCGCCGGCAGCGACATGGACATGGAGGGCGAGGCGTACGTCAACCACCTCGAAGACGCCGTCAAGGCCGGCAGGGTCAGTGCTGCCCATATCGACGATGCCGTGCGCCGCATCCTGGCAAAGAAATTCGAGCTGGGGCTGTTCGACGAGCCCTACCGCTTCTCCGATCCGCAGCGGGAGCAGGCCGTGCTGGCCGATGCGAGCCACCGCGCCGTTGCCCGCGACGTGGCGCAGAAATCCATCGTCCTGCTGAAGAACGAGAACAACACGCTGCCGCTGGCGGCGGGTGCGCGCCGTATCGCCGTCATCGGCCCGCTGGCCGACTCGAAGCGCGATCTCGAAGGCGGCTGGGTCGTCAACGACGTGCGTGGCGACGTCGTGACGATCCTCGACGGCATCCGCGCCCGCGCCAGGGGGGCGCAAGTAATCCATGCCGCTGCCTGCAAGCCCGGCTGCGCGTCAAAGGATGGTTTTGCCAAGGCGGTGGCTGCCGCGGCCAGCGCGGACGTCATCGTGCTGACGGTGGGCGAGACATGGGACATGAGCGGCGAGGCGAAGTCGCGCACCGATCTCGGCCTGCCCGGCCGGCAGAACGAACTGTTCGCGGCGCTGAAGGCCACCGGCAAGCCGGTCGTCGTCGTGCTGCTGGCGGGCCGTCCGCTGATCTTCAGCGAGATTGCGGACAAGGCGGATGCGATCCTGTACGCCTGGTTCCCCGGTTCCGAAGGCGGCAACGCGGTCGCCAGTGTGCTGTTCGGCGACTACAACCCGTCCGCCAAACTGCCGATCGGCTTCCCCCGCAACGTCGGCCAGATACCGCTGCCGTATGCGCAATATGCGACGGGGCGGCCGGTGCTGAACGAGAAGGACATCGTCTACCGCTCCGCCTACATCGACGCACCGAATACGCCACGCTACGCATTCGGCCATGGCCTGAGCTACACCACCTTTACTTATTCCGGCCTCACACTCGACAAGCCTACTCTGGCGAACGGCGAGCGGGCCACGCTGTCGTTCGACATCGCCAACACCGGCAAGGTGGCCGGCACGGAGATCGCACAGCTGTACATCCGCGACGTGGTGGCGTCCGTCGTCCGGCCGGTGAAGGAGCTGAAAGGCTTCCGCAAGGTCGTTCTGCGACCGGGCGAGCGGCAGCGCGTGTCGTTTTCCATCGACCGCGAGACGCTGGCGTTCTTCGACAGCCGGCTGAAATGGACCGCCGAACCGGGCGACTTCCTGCTGATGGTGGGCAGCGCGTCGGACGACATCCGCCTCGAAAGCACGCTGCGGCTGCAGGAGCGCTGATGGCGGAACACGATATCGACAAGGTGGCCGTGGCGCCGAAACGCCGGCGCAGCAAGGGGACAAGCCTGACGTTGCGCGACGTGGCACGGCTGGCCAACGTCGCC
Source organism: Pseudoduganella plicata (assembly GCF_004421005.1). NCBI lineage: Bacteria > Pseudomonadati > Pseudomonadota > Betaproteobacteria > Burkholderiales > Oxalobacteraceae > Pseudoduganella > Pseudoduganella plicata. The sequence goes on along the minus strand of NZ_CP038026.1, from coordinate 3,175,586 downwards.
CCCATCACCGCCTCGCGCGCGCTGAACACGCCTGAAGCGGTATCGGACGAAATCCTGCTGCGCGTGCGCGAGGCCGTCGAACGCACGGGCTACGTGCCGAACCTGCTGGCCGGCGGCCTGGCGTCGCGCCGCACCCGGCTGGTGGCGGCCGTGGTCCCGACCATCACGGGTTCCGTATTCCTCGAAACCGTGCAGGCGCTGACGGACACGCTGGCGGCCAGCGGCTACCAGATGATGCTGGGCCAGGCCGGCTACGCTGGCTCGCGCGAGGATGCACTGCTCGAAGCGATCATCGCGCGCCGGCCCGATGGCGTGATCCTGACGGGCATCATGCATTCGACCCTGGCGCGGCGCCGGCTGGTGGCCAGCGGCATTCCCGTCGTCGAGACGTGGGACCTGACGCCGAACCCCGTCGACATGCTGGTCGGTTTCTCGCACGAGCAGCTGGGCGCCGCCGTCGCGCACTTCCTGCAGCGGCGCGGCCGCCGCCACGTGGCCTCGATCACGGCGGACGACGAGCGCGCCGTCCGCCGCCACGCGGCCTTCGGTGCGGCGGCCGCGTCGCTGGGCATCGCCGGCTCGGGCGCGCTGGCCCAGCACGTGGTGCCGGCGCCCAGCACGGCCGCCAGCGGGCGTGAAGGGCTGCGTGTCCTGCTGGACCGGGCGCCCGGCATCGACGCCATCTTCTGCAGCTCCGACATGGTGGCGCTGGGCGTGCTGGTCGAGGCGCAGGCGCTGGGCATCGCCGTGCCGTCGCAACTGGCGATTGTCGGCATGGGCGACCTTGCCCTGTCGCGCGACCTGCAGCCCCCGCTGACGACGGTGCGCGTGGACGGCACCCTGATCGGCGACACGGCCGCCCGTTACATCATGCAGCGCGCCGACGGCCGCGCGGTGGAGCAGCCGATCCGCGATGTCGGCTTTACCATCGTCGAGCGGGGCACGACTTAAGCGGGGCACGACCTAGTCGGGCATCTTGCCGTCGGCCAGCGGACGCACGTAGCGCAGCAGGCTGACGAGCGTCTTGCCAGGTTCCTCCCACGGCGCCATGTGCGCCGAGCGCTCGAACCAGACGGCCTGCTTGTACGGCGCCTTCACTTGCCGCAGCCATGCCTCGGTCGGCGCCGTCGGCGTGGTGTAATCGTGCCGGCCAAAAAACATGATGACGGGGATGGGGAACGTGCCGACCCGGCTGTAGTCGACCGTGACGAATTCCGGCAGCAGCCGGCCGAGCGTGAACAGGCTGCCCTGGTCGATGTTTTTCACATCGTCCGGGCTGTAGTCGGGCGACAGGCGCGGTCCGCTGAAGAAGTATGTCGATTCGCTGCGGAAGGCGGACAGGCCACCATAGTATTGCGGCCATTTGCGTGCTGTAATGATGCGCTCGCGGGTGATGGGCTGGTCGCCTGGATAGGGCGCGATCGACTGCAGGTCCCTGAGCGCCTCCTGGTTGTGGTGCGCCTTCGCCTGGGCCAGCGCGTAGTCGAAGCCGATGCGTTCATTCTCGCGCGTGCTGATCACCTGGCCGATACCGACATAGCCGTAGAACAGGTCCGGCCGCCTCAAAGCCGCGCCCAGCGCCGGCACGGTGCCCCAGCTGTGCGCCATCAGGATCACCTTGGCCTTGCCGTATTTCTTGCGCAGGTGCTCGGCCACTTCGATGGTGTCGTCCACATAGCGCGCCACCTTCAGCGTATCGGCCACCTTCTCCTGCGGGTTGTCGCGAAACGTCAGGCCGGCGCCGCGCTGGTCCCAGTTCGCCACCGTGAAGTATTCCTCGATGGGGCGCTGGAACTGCCAGGCCGTCGGTATCACGGGGGATGCCGGACCGCCGTGTACGAACAGGATGATCGGATTGGCCTTGTCCTGCCCGCGCACGAACAGCCACTGGTCGATGCCGCCGATGGCCGTCTTGTACGACGCCTGGATGCCCCCGGGGGCGACGATCCGCGTCAGGTCGGCTACTGCCGCGCGCGATCTTTGATAGGCTTTTGCATCCGTGGCGTCATCGGCCAGGGCGCCTGTCGTCGTGAAGATCAGGCATGCCGCCGTCCATCTTTTGCTCATAGCACCGCCTCCGTCGAGTGGGAACAACGGAAATCATAGCGCGGGTTTGCACAAATGACATGCCGATGAGACCATGGTGTTTTGACAGACAAAAATGACCCGATGATCATCCGCCCCACCACGCCGGACGACTGGCAAACCCTCAAGGCTGTCCGCCTCGCCGCGCTGCGCGACGCGCCGACCGCTTTCGGCGTCACATACGCCTCCGCCGCGCAGTACACCGACGAGCAATGGCAGACGCGCGCCGCCGGCTCGGACAAGGCCGAATACCTGCTGGCGTTCGACGGTGGGCAGGCCGTCGGCATCGTCGCCGGCGTGATCAACGGGAAGAACGAGTACAACCTGATCGCCATGTGGGTGCATCCGGAATATCGCGGCCGGGGCGTGGCCGGGCAACTGATCGCCGCGATCAAGGAGCGGGCGCTGGCGCGCGGCCACCGCCGCATCGTGCTCGATGTCGCGCCGGAGAACGTCAGCGCGGCAACGCTGTACCAGCGGCAGGGCTTCGCGTTCCTGCCGGAGTGGGAGCCGTTGGAGAGCCATCCGCATATTTCGGTGCAGAAGATGGCCTGGGCAGGCTGATTTCGGTGATTTTTTCGTCCCCGGTGTTCTAAGGCCGGGTAGCGCGTTCGAGATCGTCCAGCCAGAGCATCGCGTACTCGCGCGTTGTGCCGCACATCTCTTCCGACGGCTGCAGGCCGCCGCAGAACGCGGGGCGCTCGGGCTTGCCGAAAATGCGGCAGCGGTTGTCGTCGGCCAGCTGGATGCAGCGCACGCCGGCCGGCTTGCCGTTCGGCATACCGGGAATCGGGCTGGTGATGGAAGGCGCGGTGCAGCAGGCACCGCAGTGGTCGCGGCAGTTCATGTGGCGTTCGATCGGGTGGGGGGTGCGTATTTTACGCCGCCCCGGCCTCATTGCCCACTGGCCAGTGCCAGCGACACGCAATACAGCAACAGGCCCACCACGCCGCCAACGAGCGTGCCGTTGATGCGGATGAACTGCAGATCGCTGCCGACCTGCAGTTCCAGTTTCTGCGAAATCGTCTCGGCATCCCATTTGTCGATGACGCGCTGGACGACGGACACGATCAGGCTGCGCCGCTCGACGACCGCTTCGATGGCGAAGCCGCGCATCCAGTCGTTGAGCTTGGCGCGGATCGCGGGATTTTGCTGCAGCGCCGCCGCGAAGACCTGCAATGCCGCCTGCGCCCGGGCCAGCAGGCGCGAGTCGGGCGAGGTGCCCGCCGTCAGCAGCCGCGCCCGCACGTCGGACCAGACCGTGCCGACGTATTCCCGGAACAGCGGATGATGCAGGCCCCTTGCAAGCAGCGCGCGCAGCTTTTCCTCGTACTCGGGCGACGTTTCCAGCTCGTGGATCAGGTCTTCGATCGACCGATGGAAGCGGGCGCGCCATTCGCCGTTTTCGTCGGCCATGTCATCCAGGATGCTCTGGATGCCGTTCATGAGCCGCTCGTAGAACTTTTCATCCACCATTTTCGGTATCCAGCTGGGGCTGTGGTCGTGCACCTTCTGGCGGATGTAGCCGCGGTTTTCTTCCAGCGCCTTGGCAACCAGGCCCAGCACCCGCTGCAGCAGGCGCACGTGCTGGCGCCCGGCGACCAGCACGTTCAGGACCTGGCCCAGCATGGGCGCCAGCCGCACGTCCTTCAACGACGAACCAAGCGCGCCGCGGAAGAATTCGGCCGCGTCGCGGTCGTCGATCATATTCACGACGGCGGGGATGGTGCCGACGAGACGTTCCGCCACGGCGCGGCTGTTGGCGTCCTCGGCCAGCCAGCGCGCGCTGACGCCGGCGAAATCGACGTCGCGCAACTCGTTCTGCAAGACCTCATGGGTGATGAAATTATGTTCAAGAAATTCGGCGATATTGGCGCCGATGCGGTCCTTGTTGCGCGGAATGATGGCCGTATGGGGAATCGGCAGCCCCAGCGGGTGGCGGAACAGCGCCGTCACGGCAAACCAGTCCGCCAGACCGCCCACCATGGCCGCTTCCGCAAACGCGGCAACGAAGCCCAGCCACGGGTGACGTGCCTGCAGCAGCCGGGCGACAACGAACACGACGGCCATGCCCGCCAGCAGGCACGTGGCGATGCGACGGATGCGTTTCAGGCGTTGCAAGGGGTTGTTGCGCGGCACTCCGGTCTCCCATGGTTCCGATAGCCCGATTGTGCCGTATCGGCGTTCTCCACTGTAGTGCCCGTTTCACACAACGCCGCGATCCGTCGCCTTGACGGGCCGACAAGGGCGACGCTATGATTAACTGACCAATTGGTAAGTTACTGCCGCATCTACTCTTCCCTATGCAATCCGACTCGAAGCCGCGCTGGGAGCGTCGCAAGGACGCCCGCCCGCAGGAACTGCTGGCCGCCGCGCTTGACCTGTTCGTCGACCGGGGCTATGCCGCCACGCGTCTCGAAGACGTGGCGCGCCGCGCCGGCGTCTCCAAGGGTACCCTATATCTGTATTTTGAGAACAAGCAGGAGCTGTTCAAGGCGGTCGTGCGCGAGAACATCGTCGAGGTCATCGGCGAGGCCGAAAGCGACGTGGCCGCCGCGTCCGGCGCCAGTTGCAACGAGCTGCTGCGCGGCATGCTGGACAAGTGGTGGCGCGAAGTCGGCCTGACGCGCGCCGCCGGGCTGGCCAAGCTTGTCATGGCCGAGGCCGGTAATTTTCCCGAAATCGCCGCCTTCTATAATGACGAAGTCATCGAACGGGGTAACGGCCTGATCGCATCGATCGTGCGCCGCGGTGTCGCCAACGGCGAATTCGCGCCCGTCGATCCGGACGTCATGACGCGCGTGCTGACGGCGCCCGTGCTGATGCTGATGCTGTGGTCGCACAGCTTCTTCCCTTGCGATACACAGGCCATCGACCCGGCAGCATTCATGGACGCATTCCTCGGCCTGGTCGAGCGCGGCATCCGCGCACCGTGAATGCCTGGGTCGCAATTTTCGCAGCTTCAGCCCCCATAATCTGCAGACTGTCGCAATTTCCCGCCGAGTGCCGTTGTTGTCGTTAATATGCCGTCCTGACCAGTTCAACGATAAAATGACGGATTCTTATTCCTTCACCGAGTCATCAAGATGAATATCGAACAAGCCCGCTTCAATATGATCGAACAGCAGATCCGCCCATGGGATGTGCTGGACACCGACATCCTCGATCTGTTGATGGTCGTCAAGCGCGAGAATTTTGTACCGGAAGCCTGCAAGAACCTGGCATTCGTCGACACCGAGATCCCGCTGCCGGGCGGCAATGCGATGCTGACACCGAAGCTGGAAGCGCGCATCGTGCAGGATGTGCAAGTCAAGAAACATGAAACCGTGCTGCTGGTGGGCGCCGGTACGGGCTACGTTGCCGCCTTGCTGGCGCACCGTGCCCGCCAGGTCACCGCTGTCGAGATCGATCCGGCGTTGAAGGCGCTGGCCGAAAAGAACCTGGCTGCCAACGGCGTATCGAACGTCACGGTGGCCCTGGGCAATGGCGCCCAGGGCTGGACCAATGGCGCGCCGTTCGACGTCATCGTCTTCACGGGCGCGCTGCCGGTGCTGCCGGAAGGCGTGCTGCAACAGGTCAAGACGGGCGGGCGCATCCTGGCCATCATCGGCGAGTCGCCGGTCATGTCCGCGCATCTGATCACGCGCACGGGCGACAACGGCTACGACACGAAGAAGCTGTTTGAAACGGACGTCAAACCGCTGCTGTCGGCTGTCACGCCGTCGCACTTCACGTTCTGAAGCAGGAGGCAGCCATGCAGCACCTGACCGCTCCCGACCTCGCTGCATGGCTGGCCGACGGCGACCGTCCGCGGCCGACCCTGCTCGACGTGCGCGAACCGTGGGAATACGAGACCTGTCATATCGAAGGAGCAGCGCTGATGCCGATGCAGACCATTCCGGCCCGCATCGACGACCTGGATGAAGACGCGGAGATCGTCTGCATCTGCCATCACGGCGCGCGCAGCCTGCAGGTGGCGGCGTTCCTGGAACGGCACGGGTTTGCCAAGGTGAGCAACCTGACTGGCGGCATCCACGCGTGGGCGCTGCAGGTCGATCCGGCCATGCCGAAATATTAGTCCCAGCAGTCACTGGGCCGGCGCTCGGGCTGCCGGTCCCGTTGAGGAAACAACGTCCCCATGCATGGCAGGGGCAGTACGGGTGCGCGGCAACGCGGCCCGCGGCGGTGCACCGTTTCAAGCTATAAACACAAGAATTTTTACGAGTCCAACGGAGAATGCAATGCAGAGACCCCTTATCGCCGTGCTGCTCGCCAGCGCATTCACGCTTTACGCAAATGCGGCACAGGCGGCCGATCTTATCCAAGTCTACCAGCAAGCACTCGCGAACGACGCCACGTACGCCAGCGCCCGCAATTCGCTGACGGCAGGCCAGGAACGGATCGCCCAGGGGCGCTCGCTGCTGCTGCCGCAGGTGTCGCTGTCCGGCACCCACATGAAGAACAATGGCGACATGACGCCGGTCAACGAAGGCGCCACCACGGTCGTCGACGGCCAGCCCACCTTCATCACCCGCCGCGATACGGACAACAGCCAGAACGTGTACACGCTGCAGCTGTCCCAGCCGCTGTTCCGCTGGGCCAACTGGCAGCAGTACCAGCAGAGCAAGCTGGCGCAGGCGCAGGCCGAAGCGCAGTTCGCGCAGGCCCAGCAGGACCTGATCGTGCGCGTGGCGCAGGCCTACTTCGACGTGCTGACGGCGCAGGACAACCTGGCCTCGATCCAGGCGCAGAAGTCCGCCACGACGGAGCAGCTGGCATCGGCCAAGCGCAATTTCGAAGTGGGCACGCAGACCATCACGGACACGCACGAAGCGCAGGCGGCGTACGACCTCGTTGTGGCGCAGGAATTCGCCGCGATCAACGATCTCGAAGTGCGCCGCACGGCGCTGCAGCAGATTATCGGCACGGCACCGGCGTCGCTGGCGACGTTGCGCACGGGCGTGACGATCGCGCCACCGCAGCCGGCCACCATCGAGCCGTGGATCTCGTCGGCCGAGCAGCAGAACTACGGCGTCGCCGTGCAGCAGCTGGCGGTGGAAATCGCCAAGCGTGAAATCGAACGCAACCGCGCCGGCCACATGCCGACGGTGGACCTGGTGGCGCAATCGCAGCGCCAGAGCCAGACGGCGTATGGCGTCACGAAGAACAATGCCATCGGCGTGCAGTGGACAGTGCCGATCTTCAGCGGGTTCCAGATCACCAGCCGCGTACGCGAAACCATCGCGCTGGAAGAAAAGGCCCGCAATGACCTGGAGGCAACGAAGCGCAGTGCCGCCCAGAACGCCCGCCAGGCCTACCTCGGTGTCAACAGCGGCCTGGCGCAGGTGCGCGCGCTGGAAGCGGCGGAAGTGTCGAGCAAGTCGGCGCTGGAATCGAACAAGCTAGGCTACCAGGTGGGCGTGCGCATCAATATCGACGTGCTGAACGCGCAGCGCCAGCTGTACTCGACCCAGCGCGACCTGGCCAAGGCCCGCTACGACACGATCATGAACGGCCTGCGCCTGAAGGCCGCTGCCGGCACGCTGAAGGAAGCGGATCTGGCGCCAGTGAATGCGTTGCTGACCAACGGCTGATTGGCCGGGGACGCACGCGAAAAAAAACCGGTGCCTGTCACCGGTTTTTCTTTTTTAGCTGTTCAGGCCGCCGCCGGCGCCGTCGAACGAGCGCTCGATCAGTTCGACCTTGTAGCCGTCCGGATCGGTAATGAAGGCGATGACCGTCGTGCCGCCCTTGACGGGGCCCGGCTCGCGGGTGACGTTGCCGCCGTTGGCGCGGGCCGCGTCGCAGGCTGCCACGATGTCTTCGGTCGAGATGGCGATGTGGCCGTAGGCTGTGCCCAGCTCGTACTTGTCGGTGCCGTAGTTGTACGTCAGCTCCAGTTCGGCATGGTCCGGGTTGTTGCCGTAGCCGACGAACGCCAGCGTGTACTGGTATTCCGGGTTGTCGCTGGTGCGCAGCAGTTTCATGCCGAGCACTTTGGTGTAGAAGTCGATGGAGCGCTGCAGGTCGCCGACCCGCAGCATCGTATGCAGGATGCGCATGCTGAAATCTCTCTTTTGGCGGTTGAGGCTGAAGGGAACCGGCGTTGACGCAGGTTCCGGAAGGTGCGATTGTATGCGTTTTCGCCCGCTCCCGCTGAGAGCGTGCCGGCGGTCCTATTCGGAGTCCATCGGATTGCTTCCCTCGCGCAGCCGGTATTTACTGTCGACGAAGCCGTAGCGGGCGGTGGTTCGGGTTGTCCGCTCGTCGCGCTCGATGTCGTCGGCGCCGTCCTTCGGTCCGGCTTCCATCGCGCCCGGTTTTGCCACCCGTTCTGTACTCTCGATGTCGAGCACAAGATCGAAATAGGGTTGGGCCGGCGAGGCGGCATCGAGCCGCCACTTGGCATCGCTGCTCGCGCAGCGCTCGCGCATTTCGGTGCAGCCGCCTTCGTCGTCGTAGTGGTAGACAATACCATCGCCGGTCAGGTCGGCCACCTTCCCGGCCGCCGGGTCGAACAGCGCAAGCTGCATGACAGTCGTGCCTTGGCCCGTCATGCCGTGTTCGGCCACGAGGCCGGTCTTGCCGGGACCCAGCTCCACCCAGCTGAGCCTGCCGACCTTGCCATGGGAACCCAGCTCGGCGATATTTTCATGCTTGCGCAGCACGACCCACCGGTCGTTTTCCTGCCGCAGCAGATACAGGCTGAGGTAGCCCGGCGAGCCATGCGACGAGTCGGCATTGCCGTTCTCATCGACCTGTTCGCCCGCGACGACCAGCACCGTCTCGCCGGACGGCAGCTGTGTCGATTGGACGCCGGACAGCACCAGCGGCGAGCGCGTGCCCGGGTCGTGCGCATCGGGCATCGGCGCCAGCGCATCGCCTTTGTCGCTGCGGTACTGACTGCCGAACACGGCACGCATCAGCGGCGCATAGCGGTCTTCGACGGCAGGGGCGGGTGCCGGCTTGGCGGCAACGGGGGCTTGTGGGGCAGGCGCGGCTGCGGGCGGCGCCGGCGGTTCCCTGCGCGAGCAGGCGGAAACAAGGATCAGCGCCACCAGCGGCGCGGCAAGAGTCTTCATAGGGTAGGAAAGTGAAAAGTTCAGAAGGACGGCAAGGTATTCGCGCCATCGCGCAGGCGGTAACTGCCGTCCTGGAACACGTAGCGGGCCGTGCCGGCCAGCGAGTGCTTCTTCGCCGGCGCGGGCACGGGGTCGGAATCTTCCGATGGCTCACCGGCTTTATCGTCGGCGACGTCGTCCTCGTCGCCCGTGATGGTCAGCACGAGATCGTCGTACGCAGCGGCGTTTGCGGCCGGTTCGAAACGCCAGGTTGCCCTGGCGCTCCAGCAGTGGGTGGCCGCGGGGCAGGCGCCCGTGCTGTCGGACTCCGTCATGATGCCGCTGCCGGTCAGGTCGACGATTTTCTCTTTCGACGGATCGAACAGCGACAGCCACGTGCCCCGATATCCTTGTCCGCTTTCGTGGTGCTCGACGGCCAGCACCGGGCGGCCCTGCCCGGGCATCACCCAGCGCAAGTCCCCGACGAAGCCGACGCGGCCCAGCTGCGCCACGTCGTCGTGCCGGCGCACCAGGTTCCACTGGCCGCCCTGCTGGCGCAGCACGTAGATGCTGAGCCGGCCAGGATCGGGCAGGGCGGGATTCTCGTCGCCGTTCTCGTCCGTCGCCATGCTGGTGACGACCAGCACCGTCTCGCCCGATGGCAGCCGGGTGGACGTGGCGCCCGTGTAGATCGGCGCATACGCTTTCTGGAACGTGTCGGGGTCGCCGATGCCTTCCACGGCGTGGCCCCTGGCCGGCAGATAGTCGTCGCCAAACACCGCCCGCATCAGCGGCGCGTACGGATCCTTGCTGGCCGCCAGCTCGGCGGCACGGGCCGCGGCGGGGGAAACGACGGGCGCATCCGTCGCAGCGCTGTCATTGCGGGCGCAGCCGGAAAGCGCCAGCGTGGCGGTCAACAGGAGAACGGCAGGTACTTTCATACGGCAAACATGCTAAAAAGACAACATGATAGCACGGCTCAGCCTTAGACGCCCGGGATCGTGTTCTCGCCTTCGCTCAACTGCTATTGTTCCCATCCTGGCAACCAATGCCGGACAGCGTTCGGTCAGTGGCCGTTGCGCCCTGGAACGTGCGCTATTCGGTGACGCAAGGCCGGCCTGGTCCCTGCCAGCTTGATCCGCCTGGATTGTGCCGATCTGACCGGATGACCCCGGCGCGCCAACACTTCCATAGCGACGCAGCACCCGCTGGCCAGCAGAGTGGCTGCCAGGACCATGCGTGTCATTGGAATTCCTCTTTGGCAAAAAAGCGAGGAACATGGACGAAAACGGTCGCTTGCGCGACCGTGGGGTATTGCTTACTGCGTGCTGCGACGCTTATTTCGCCGGGGCCACCCGCCAGATGACGTTGCCCACATCGTCGGCCACCAGCAGCGCGCCATCCCTGGCAACGGCCACGCCGACGGGCCGCCCGGCCGCCTTTTCATCCCTGGTGAGGAAGCCCGTCAGGAAATCCTGCGGCGGGCCGGCCGGCTTGCCGTCCGCGAACGGGACGAAGACGACCTTGTAGCCGCTGTGCGGCTTGCGGTTCCACGAGCCGTGCATGCCGATGAAGGCGCCGCCGTGGTAGCTGGCGGGGAAAGCGCTGCCTTCATAGAACGTCAGGCCGAGCGAGGCAGTATGGGCGCCCAGGGCGTAGTCGGGCACGATGGCCTTGGCAACGAGGTCCGGGCGGGGTTCCTTGACGCGCGCGTCCACGTTCGGGCCGTACCAGCTGTACGGCCAGCCGTAGAAGCCGCCGTCCTTGACCGACGTCATGTAGTCGGGCACGAGATCGTTGCCCAGTTCGTCGCGCTCGTTGACGACCGTCCACAGTGCTTTCGTCTTCGGCTCCCACGCCATGCCGTTCGGATTGCGCAGGCCCGTGGCAAACAGGCGCGATTTGCCGGTGGCGCGTTCCAGTTCCCAGATCGCGGCGCGGCCTTCCTCCTTGTCGATGCCGTTTTCCGCGACATTGCTGTTCGAGCCGACCGTCATGTAAAGGAACTTGCCGTCCGGACTGGCGACGATGTTCTTGGTCCAGTGGTGATTCAGCGGCCCGGCCGGCAGGCTCATGACCTTGGCGCCCGCCGCCGTGATGGCGGTCTTGCCTTCCTCATAGGGGAAGCGCATGACGGCGTCCGAATTGGCGACGTAAAAATCCTTGCCGACCAGGGTCATGCCGAACGGCGAATTCAGGTTTTTCAGGAAGACGGAGCGGGTTTTCGCGGCGCCGTTGGCATCCACGTCGCGCAGCAGCGTGATGCGGTTGGCGGACGGCGTGACGGCGCCCGCCTTCTTCATCTGCATCTGCATGATCTTGCCCTTGATGCCCTTGCTGTCCTCCGGCTTCGGCGGCGCGTTGGTCTCGGCCACCAGCACGTCGCCATTGGGCAGCACGTAGAGCCAGCGCGGGTGCGCCAGGTCGCGTGCATACGCGGTGACGGTAAAGCCGGCCGGGGCGGCGGGCTTCGCATTGCCTTTCCACACGTCCACGGGGGCGACATTGACCGTGGGGATCAGGCTTTTCTCGGGTTCCGGAAGCTTCGGGTTGGGGCCGTAGCCGACCGGGTACTGGCCATTCTGGGCAAGCGCGGCACCGCTGGCAAGCAGCAGGCTGCAGGCAATCATGCGATTCATGGACGCTCTCTCGTAGGTTCAGCAGCGTTGTTCAGTCGCGCTTGATGGTGGGCAGGGGGTTGGCTTGGGCGTCGCCGTTGCCCGGTGGCGCCTTTTGCACGCCGCGCTGTTCGCGCAGGTCGGTATCGACGAGACCGGCATCGATATCGCGCGCGGCCTGTTCGATGCGAGTGCGCCCGCCCTGGTGCTGGACGCCTTCGGTCGATTCGTCGCGCTCGTGCGGCAGCCGTTTGCCGCCGGTCGCGCCGACTTCGACATCGGTATTGATCTGGCGGTCCTTCTCGTTGGGCGAGGTGTCGTTGGTAGTGGTCATGATGGTGTCCTTCCATAAAAACTTAACTGAATCACATCATATCGACGATTAACGGGGTCGGTCGCGCGCTTGGACTGTTGGTTTCCCGTCTTGTCATGGTGCATTTATTGCATGGAATGCGTAGCATGTCGTTTTCACCAGGGGATCCGGAATTGAAACCAGCGACGATCGAAGCGGCCGGACGCCATGACGTGCCCGCCAGCTGCCGCAACTGCGGCACCGCCGTGAACGGCCATTACTGCGCTGCCTGCGGCCAGGAGACGCGGCTGCACATGCCGAGCCTGGGCGAGTTCGTCCATGAATTCGTCGGCCATTACGTGGCGCTGGAGGGACGCCTGTGGCGCACCCTCGCGCTGCTGCTGTTCCGTCCCGGCGCGCTGACCAACGAGTATCTGGCCGGCCGGCGGCGCCGTTATGTCGAGCCGCTGCGGCTGTACCTGTCCCTGTCGATCCTGTTTTTCGCGCTGATGAAACTATCCGGCACCGATGTCGTGCAGTTCAGTACCGGGGACGATGCCCACGGCAAGCCTGCCGCAACGCAGGCCGCGAAGCCGGGCGCGCTGGTGATCGGCGACGCGGACGACCTGCCGGCCGACATGCCGCGCCACACGACCTTGCCGACGCCGCTGGAAAAGCTGGCGCCGGGGCTGCGCGAGTCGATCGATCGCTTTGACCGCCTGAGCATGCAACAGAAGAGCGAGATCCTGCGGGCCAGCTTCTTCCGCTATGCGCCCTACGCGATGTTCTGCCTGATGCCGCTGTTCGCCCTGTACCTGAAACTGCTGTACCTGGGCACGGGCCGCCGCTACGGCGAGCACGTGCTGTTCGCGCTGCACACGAATGCCTTTGCGTTCGTGCTGTTCGGCGCCTTCCTCGTGATGCCCGAGGGCTTCCTGAAATTCGTCCTGTTCTGCTGGCTGCTGGTCTACCTGCCCTGGTCCATGCGGCGGGTCTATCGCAAGAGCGGCTGGGGGACGGCGTGGCGCTGGTTGCTGCTGGTGGGCCTGCATGGCCTGTCCTTGACGGTCGCCGTCGTCGTCGCGCTGGGCCTGGGCGTCGCATTCACCCACTGATTCACACTGAAGAACCATTATCTTGAATCCCGCTACGACCGCCCCGCGCTGGGGCATGGCGCTCGACCTGGAGCGCTGCATCGGCTGTCACGCCTGTTCCGTTGCCTGCAAGGTGGAGAACAGCGTCTCGCTGGGCCACTTCCGTACCAAGGTGTACTACCACGACTACCAGTCGGCCAACCCCGTCACGGCGCGGCCGATGATGAAGCGCACCTTCCTGCCCACCCTGTGCATGCAGTGCGAGGATGCGCCGTGCCTGAAGGCTTGCCCGAACGAGGCCATCGAGCGCGGTATTGACGGCATTGTGCGCATCGTCGAAGCGGACTGCGACCGCAGCCGCGACTGCATCAAGGCGTGCCCGTACGGCGCGCTGCACATCGATCCGGTGGCGCAGATCGCCGACAAATGCGATTTCTGTTCGCACCGGCTCGACGCGGGCATGGCGCCGGCCTGCGTCGAATCCTGCCCGGCCGACGTGTTCGCGTTCGGCGACCTGAACGACCCGGCCAGCGCCGTCAGCGTGTTCAACGCGCGCCACCGTGGCAGCCTGTCCGTCCTCAAGCCGGAAGAGCAGACGAAGCCCGTGGTGCAGTACCGCGGCTTGGGCGGCGTGGTGCCGCGCGCGGCCGAACGCAAGATCCCGAAGGGGCGCAACCACGACCCGTTCTCGTACGAGATCGACCGCTGGGCGGAGGAACGCTGATGGAGCGCCGTACCTTTATCGCGCGCGGCATCGCCGCGCTGGCCGGCCTCGGGCTGGGGGAACTGATCGAACTGGCGCCGGCGCAGGCGCTGACGTACCGGCCGCTGGTCGACGGCACGCAGCGCAAGGTGCGCAACGACTACGGCACGGCAAAACGCGTGACGACCGTCTGCCTGAACTGCTCGACGGTCTGCGGCATCGAGGCGTTCGTGCAGGACAACAAGGTCATCAAGATCCGCGGCAACCCGCGCGATCCGAACATGGCCAACTCGTTCATGACGTGCGCCAAGGGCCAGAGCGGCCCGACCATCAACGACTATCCGGAGCGCCTGCTGTATCCATTGAAGCGCGTGGGTGCCCGCGGCGAAGGAACATGGCAGCGCATCGGCTGGGACGAAGCCTACGACGAGATCGCACGCCGCATCCGCGCCAGCATCGACGCCGGCCATCCGGAGCGCGTGGCGCTGCACCAGGGTCGTTCGCGTATCGACGCCGAGATCAACCGCTTCCTCGGCGCCATCGGCTCGCCGGTGCAGCTGAATCACCGCGCCCTGTGCTCGTCGAACAAGCGCGCGGCCAATTACGTGTCGCTGGGCGAGACGGACTGGGAATCGATCGACGCGGAACGCTGCCGCTACTTCCTCAACTTCGGGGCCAACTTCTACGAAGCGCACCAGGGCGGCCTGCACCTCGTCAATCGGGTCGTCAAGGCGCGCTTCGACCACGGCGCCAAGCTGGTGACGTTCGACGTGCGCATGTCCAATACGGCGGGGCGCAGCGACGAGTGGCATCAGCCGTTCCCCGGCACCGAGGGCGCGCTGGCGCTGGCGATGGCTCACGTGATCGTGCGCGAGAATGTCTTCGACGCCGAGTTCGTGGACAATTTCGTGCAGCCCGGTCTCGATGCGATCCGCACATGGCTGGCGCCGTGCACGCCGGGGTGGGCGTCGAAACTGTCGGGCATCATGGCCGACGATATCGAGCGGCTGGCGCTGGAGTTCGCCGGGCAGCGGCCCGCCGCCGTCGCGTTCACCAATCGCGGCACCGGAGCGCACTACAACGGCTTCAACGCCGAGCGTGCCGTCGTCATGCTCAATGCGCTGGTGGGCTCGATCGCCCGGCCCGGCGGCTACTGTTACGGACTGGAGGAAAAGCTGTCCGCGTCGCGCTATCCTCAGCCGCAGCCGGCGCCGCCGCCCGTGAAGATCCGCACCGACCTGGAAGACCCGCCCGAGTGGCCGCTGGCGAACCGCTGGCAGAAGATGAAGGTAGGCCAGGTGGTGTACGACTTCCTGCGCGAGGGACGGGCGAAGGTGGACGTCTACATCAGCTACACGCTGGCCGCGCCGATGACGTGGCCGGAAGGGCGCAGCACGACGGTCGAGGTGCTGCGCGACGAGAAGCTGATTCCCTTCCACGTCTGCTCGGATATCGTCTATTCCGAAATGGCGCATTACGCCGACATGATCCTGCCCGATGCCACGTACCTGGAGCGCTGGGGCCTGGACATCCGCAACAACCTGGAACTGCAGCATTACGTGACGTTGCGCCAGCCGGTCGTGGCGCCGCCGGGAGAGGCGGTCAGCTTTGCCGACAGCCTGTTCGAGATCGGCCGCCGGCTCGGCCCCGCACAGGCGCGCTACTTCCAGTTCGGGAACCATGAAGCGTTCGTGCGTGCGCAGTGCGCGAAGCTGCCGACAGCGGGCCCGGACGGCCGGCGTTTCGCCGACGGTTTCGAGTACATGAAGCACTACGGCGTATACGTCGATACCAGTCAGCCGAAGCCTTACGAGGCGTACCGCAAGCCGCTGACGGCGAAGCAGCTGGAAGACACGCATGTCGAAGCCGGCATCGTGCGCAAGGCGGACGGCAAGCCGGCGGGGCTGGTCGTCGATGGCAAGGCGGTGCGCGGTTTTGCCACGCCGTCGCGCCGCTTCGAGATCCTCGCGCCCGAGGTGCGCGCGGTGGCGGCGAAGCTGGGGCTGCTTGACGACGGCATGCCGTCCTATCACGCCATCCCGTCGCACGAGGGCCTGGGCGCCGACCGGTTCATCCTGACGACGTTCAAGTGGAACGTGCACACGCAGGGCCGCACGGCGTCGCAGAAATACCTGAGCGAGATCGTGCACGACAACCCGATGTGGATGCACACGAGCGTGGCGCGGCGGCTGGGCGTGCGCACGGGCGACACCGTCGAACTGACGACGTATCGCCCCGTCGCGGACGGCCAGGCATGGCGCGGCACGGGCGGGAAAATCGGCACGGCGACAGTGAAGGTGTTCGTGACGGATGCGATCCACCCGCGTGTCCTGGCCGTTTCCAATTCGCTCGGCTGGGTCAGCGGCGGGCGCGCCGCGCAGGGCGTCAGCGGCCGGCGCGCCGACGTGGCGGCGCGCGGCATTGGGCCGGGCGCGGCGCAGGCGTTCGGGCCGGCGCCGGCAGTCGATGACCTCGACGCGCTGGTCTGGTGGGACGAACGCCGCGGCGGCCGCGGTAACGGGGTCAACATCAACGCGTTGCTGCCGATTAACCCGCAACCGCTGGTGGGCATGCAGTCGTGGTTCGATACGGTGTGCAGCGTGCGCAAGCCGCGTAAAACGCGGGCCTGATGCAATGTGGCAGGACGGCGCTTGCGGTTCTGTCGCGCTGCACTTATACTGGTCAAATATACAGTATTTTATCGTCGTGCCGTGCCGGAGGACGGTGGTGCAACGGTTGGGCAACGGTTCGGCAATGGTTTGGCAACGGTTCGGCAACGGCGGCAATGGCAGAAGAACGGGGAATGGTTTACTCTTCGGCGTGTCGCCACCCGGGGATGGCTGCCGGTTTGCCTTCCGGTTTTGCCGCTCCTATATGAACTGCTGAGTATTTATGTCCGCCACGCCTGCCGCTGTGCCACCCATTTACAACACGATCGCGCTGGTTGTCCGTCCCAACACGGCCGGCATCGAGGATTCCGTGCGCCATGTGCTCGGCTTCCTGCAGGAGGGCGGCTACAGCGTGGTGTTTGAAACGGAAACGGCCGCGCACCTGAACATGCCGGAGATTCCGTCGATGAGCCCGCAAGGCATCGGCGAGAAGGCCGACGTTGCCATCGTCATGGGCGGCGATGGCACGATGCTGGGGATCGCCCGCCAGCTGGCACCGTTCGAGGTGCCGCTGATCGGTATCAACCAGGGCCGGCTGGGCTTCATGACGGATATTCCGCTGGAAGGCATGCTGCCCGTGCTGAGCAAGATCCTGGCGGGGGAGCACAAGGCGGAGCGCCGCACCTTGCTGGAAGGGCGGGTGCTGCGCGACGGCAAGCCGATCCATATCGGGCTGGCCGTCAACGACGTCGTCGTCTCGCGCGGGGCGGGAGCGGGGATGGCGGAACTGCGCGTGGATGTGGACGAGCATTTCATGTACAACCAGCGTTCGGACGGCCTGATCGTCTCGACGCCGACGGGGTCGACGGCGTATGCGCTGTCGGCGGGCGGACCGCTGCTGCATCCCACGCTGGGGGGCATCGTGCTGGTGCCGATCGCGCCGCACGCGCTGTCGAACCGGCCGATCGTGCTGCCCGATTCGAGCGAGATCGTCATCGAGATCATGCGCGGGCGCGACATCACGGTGAACTTCGACATGCAGACGTTCGCCAGCCTGCAGCCGCAGGACCGCATCCACATCCGCCGCTCGCCGCACACGATCACCTTCCTGCACCCTGAAGGCTGGAGCTACTACAACACGCTGCGCAACAAGCTGCACTGGAACGAGTACCCGTCCAGCGACGGGAAAATCTGATCAATCTGGAACCTATGCTTCGTACACTGTCCATCCGCGACTTCGTCATTGTCGATGTAATTGAACTGGAATTTACCGCCGGCTTCACGGTGTTTACGGGCGAAACGGGGGCCGGCAAGTCGATCCTGATCGACGCGCTGACCCTGGCGCTGGGCGGCCGCGGCGACGCATCCGTCGTGCGGGAAGGCGCGCCCAGGGCCGACATCACGGCCGACTTCGCCGTGACGGCGGGGGCGCAAGCCTGGCTCGATGCGCACGAGTTCACGTCGGAGGACGGCGGCGCGCTGCTGCGCCGCGTGATCGACAACGCGGGGCGCTCGAAGGCCTACATCAACGGTATCGCCGCCACGGCCGCGCAGCTGCGCGAGCTGGGCGACCTGCTGGTGGACATCCACGGCCAGCACGCGCACCAGTCGCTGCTGAAGACGGATGCGCAGCGCGAGTTGCTGGACAACCAGGCCGGCGCCAACGTGCGCGACGTGGCGCTGGCGTACAAGGCATGGCGCGCGGTGGCGAAGCAGCTGGAGGAATTCGAGACCAACGCGGCCAACGTGCTGCTGGAGCGCGAGCGCCTGGAATGGCAGGTGGGCGAGCTGGACAAGCTGGCCGCGAAACCGGGCGAGTGGAGCGAGATCGGCAACGAGCACAGCCGGCTGTCGCATGCGGCCAGCCTGCTGGAAGGCGCACAGGAGGCGCTGTCCGTGATCTCGGAATCGGACGAGCAGCCGATCGTGTCGCAACTGGCGTCGCTGAACCAGAAGCTGACCAAGCTGGTGTCGGTGGATGCGGAGCTGCAGCCCGTCGTCGACCTGATCGAGTCGGCGCGCATCCAGTTGCAGGAATCGGTGTATGCGCTGAACACGTACCTGGACCGGGTGGAACTGGACCCGGACCGGCTGCGCCAGGTCGATGCGCGGATGGAAGCGCTGCACTCGGCGGCGCGCAAGTTCCGCGTCGATGCGGACGAACTGCCGGCCGAGCACGCGCGCCTGGCCGCGCAACTGGCGCAGCTGGCGGACGCGACGGATATGGAAGGGCTGCGCAAGCAGGAAGGCAAGCTCAAGGCCGAATACATGGCCGTGGCCGGACAGCTGTCTGCCACGCGCGCCGCGGCGGCCCGCTCGCTGAGCGACGCGGTGACGCAGGCGATGCAGGACCTGAACATGACGGGCGGGCGCTTCGAGGTGGCGCTGCACCCGGCCGAGCCGTCCGCGAAAGGGCTGGAGCAGGTCGAGTTCATGGTGGCCGGCCACGCCGGCGTCGTGCCGCGGCCACTTGCCAAGGTGGCGTCGGGCGGCGAACTGGCGCGCATTTCGCTGGCGATCTCCGTCATCACGTCGCACGCGACAACCGTACCGACGCTGATCTTCGACGAAGTCGACAGCGGCATCGGCGGCGGCGTCGCCGAGGTGGTGGGGCGGCTGCTGAAGCGCCTGGGGCAGGAGCGGCAGGTGCTGTGCGTCACGCACTTGCCGCAGGTGGCCAGCCAGGGCAACAGCCACTTCCAGGTGGCGAAAAGCACGCTGGAAAACGGCAAGACCGCGTCGCGCATCGAAGTGCTGGACGCCAAGGCCCGCGTGGAAGAAGTGGCGCGGATGCTGGGCGGGCTGGAGATCACCGCCACCACGCGCAAGCATGCGCGGGAGTTGCTGGCGCTGTAGGCAATTGCGACCGGCACCAATCCTGCAATGGTGCCGGTTCCCGGCAGCTCAGATGTCCTTGCAACGTCGAACGTCAAACACCGGATAGCCACCCTGTGGCAATGTCCGCAACCACTGCCGCAAGTCGACCGACGCCGGCAATGCCCGCTTCAGCTCGCCCAGCTCCCGGCACGCAAAGCGCACGTCGCCGGCCGCCACCAGCGCGGCTGCCATCTCGCGGTAATGTTCCGCCGGCTGTTCTTCGCGGCGCAGCGTCTCGTAGTAATCCAGATAGATCGGCCGCGCGCTGGCGCTGAAATCCGGGGCAAAGACGGGTTGCGCGGCGGCGCCGTCCAACGTGTGGACGTACGGGAAATACACCGGTCCCGTGACGCCGCGGAACACGTCGCGGCGCAGTACGCGAGTGCGCAGGACGCCCTTGCGGTCCAGGCCGATGGGGGCGGGCGTATCGAAAAAGTCGAGCTGGGCCAGCGGCGTGGGTTCGGGCGCCAGCCGGAACACGGTTTTCGTGTAATGCCGCCCGCCCAGGTGACCGCACAGCGCCACGAAATCGCCACCGAGATATTCGACGGCCGGCTCGTCGCCGCAGCCGGGCCGCAGCGCGGTGTCTTCTTCGTACACGAGGACCTGCCCATCCTCGCGCGTGATGTGGATCGTGCCGACGACTTCGCCGTGCAGGTCGCCCACCGCCGTTTCGATGCGCTCCTGGTAGGAAAACGTATGGCCGTCCTGCGTCAGCACGGCATTCTGCGCGCTGGCCTGCAGCGCGATGGCGGCCAGGGCCGTCGCCGCTGCAACCCGCGTCACGACCGCCAGCCGGGAATAATGGACACCCGTCATGTTGATTACCCTGTCTGGAAAATATATTGCTGTTGTTGCCAACAATATAATACAACGGCCGGATTATTCCAGCGGTAAGCAGGGCAGCGGTCCGGATGAGGGCCGCATATAATGGCTTTCTGTATTTCCCTCGCCCATCACAACAACAGCCATGCCTTTCGCCAAAGAACCTCCCCACCAGCACGGCACGGTCAGCCGCAGCGCCGTCGTGCTCGTCAATCTGGGCACGCCGGACGCCCCCACCCGTGGCGCCGTGCGGCGTTATCTGAAACAGTTCCTGTCCGACCCGCGCGTCGTCGAGATTCCGCGGGCGATCTGGTGGTTCATCCTGCATGGGATCATCCTGCCGTTCCGCTCCGGCGCATCGGCCAAGAAATACGCGTCGATCTGGACGCGCGACGGCTCGCCGCTGCGCGTGCACACCAGCAACCAGGCCATGCTGCTGCACGAGGCGCTGAACGAGCGCGGCCACGGCGACGTCATCGTGGCGATGGCGATGCGCTACGGCTCGCCGTCGTTGCCCGACGTCCTGGCGCGCCTGAAGGAGGACGGGTGCGACCGCATCGCCATCGTTCCCGCCTACCCGCAGTATTCCGGCACGACCACCGGTTCGATCTGGGATGCCGTGTTCGCGCACTACAAGAAGATCCGCAACGTTCCCGAACTGCGTCTGGTGAAGAATTACCATGACCACGACGGCTATATCGAGGCGCTGCGCCAGAACATCCTGGCGCACTGGGACACGCACGGCCGCGGCGAGAAGCTCATCATGAGTTTTCACGGCGTGCCCAAGCGCACGCTGATGCTGGGCGACCCGTACCACTGCGAGTGCCACAAGACGGCGCGCCTGCTGGCGGCCCGGCTGAAGCTGAAACCCGAGGACTACCTCGTCACGTTCCAGTCCCGTTTCGGCAAGGCCGAATGGCTGCAGCCCTACACGGCGCCGACCGTGGCGCAGCTGGCGCGCGATGGCGTGCGCCGCCTGGACGTGATCTGCCCCGGCTTCACCAGCGACTGCCTGGAAACGCTGGAGGAAATCGCCATGGAGGTGCGCCACGACTTCCTCAGTAACGGTGGCAAGGAATTCCAGTACATCCCCTGCCTGAACGAAGGCCCCCACTGGATTTCGGCCCTGGCCGAGATCGCCGAACAGCACATGATCGGCTGGCCGACAATGATGACGCCCGCCCAGCGCGCGCAGCGTCAGCTCGATGCCGACCAGGGCAGGGAAGCGGCGCTGGCCAAAGGCGCGCTTCAGTAACCTCTCCCAGCTGTTGCATAGTTGTCACTGGCAAGTGTTGTTAGCACTTGCCGGGGAGGAGTGCCAGCCTGTTAAAATATTCAGTTGCGGGCATTCACCCCAGGTTGTCGCGCGCCCATGAAAGGCCTGCCAACCTGCGCACAATGTGCGCTACCGGGTAGACAAGGGCGCACAATAACCCTTGAAAAGGTAGGGGATAGGCCCATATGCGGCCAGTGCAACGGAGGAAGCGGCAGCGAAATGGCGCTCTCCGGCAATGTCTAACAACAGATTGTAGGAGTCTATAGATGCAAGATCAGGAAAATCAGGCCAGCCCTAATCCCGATGAGGAACTGGCATCCGCCCAGCCTTCGACTCCCGCCGAGCCAGCCGCCCAGGCCGCCCCGAGCCTGGAAGAGCAGCTCGCCGCCACCGAAGCGAAACTGGCGGAGATGCATGAGGCGTTTCTGCGTGCCAAGGCTGAAGGCGACAATATCCGCCGCCGGGCACAGGAAGACGTGGCCAAGGCGCACAAATTCGCCGTCGAGAGCTTCGCCGAGGCCATGGTGCCGGTGAAAGACAGCCTGGAAATGGCGTTGAAGGTGGAAGTGCCCACGATCGAATCGCTGCGCGAAGGCGTCGAGATGACCCTGAAGCAGCTGACCGCCGCGTTCGAGCGCAACCGTCTGCTGGAAGTCGTGCCGGCCGCCGGCGACAAGCTGGACCCGAACAAGCACCAGGCCGTGGCCATGGTGCCGGCCGAGCAGGAAGCCAATACCGTTGTTGCCGTGCTGCAGAAGGGTTACATGATTGCCGACCGCCTGCTGCGTCCGGCGATCGTGACGGCTGCCCAGCCAAAATAAATCGTCGGGGGTTGGAACCCCTTGAAAAGAAACACGATTTTCCGCATATAACAAACATCAGAAACTACACAAGTTAAGGAAGAACAAATCATGGGCAAAATGATCGGTATTGACCTGGGCACCACCAACTCCTGCGTCGCCATCATGGAAAATGGCCAGCCGAAGGTCATCGAGAACGCGGAAGGCGCGCGGACCACGCCGTCCATCATCGCTTACCAGGAAGATGGCGAGATTCTCGTCGGCGCGCCGGCGAAACGCCAGGCCGTCACCAATCCACGCAACACGCTGTTCGCGGTGAAGCGCCTGATCGGCCGTAAGTTCCAGGAGAAGGAAGTCCAGAAGGACATCTCCCTGATGCCTTACGAAATCACCAAGGCCGACAACGGCGACGCATGGATCGGCGTGCGCGACAAGAAACTGGCGCCACCGCAGATTTCTGCGGAAGTGCTGCGCAAGATGAAAAAGACCGCCGAGGACTACCTGGGCGAAGAAGTGACGGAAGCCGTCATCACGGTGCCTGCTTACTTCAACGACTCGCAGCGTCAGGCAACGAAGGACGCCGGCCGTATCGCCGGCCTGGACGTCAAGCGCATCATCAACGAGCCGACCGCCGCTGCGCTGGCATTCGGCCTGGACAAGACCGACAAGGGCGACCGCAAGATCGCCGTGTATGACCTGGGTGGCGGCACGTTCGACATCTCGATCATCGAAATCGCCGACGTGGATGGCGAGAAGCAGTTCGAAGTGCTGTCGACCAACGGCGACACGTTCCTGGGCGGCGAAGACTTCGACCAGCGCGTGATCGACTACATCATCGACGAATTCAAGAAGATCAATGGCCTGGACCTGAAGAAGGATCCGATTGCCCTGCAGCGCATCAAGGCTTCGGCCGAGCGCGCGAAGATCGAACTGTCGTCGTCGCAGCAGACCGAGATCAACGAGCCGTACATCGCCATGGCGAACGGCGCGCCGGTCCACCTGAACCTCAAAATGACCCGCGCCAAGCTGGAATCGCTGGTGGAAGAACTGATCTCCGCCACGATCGAGCCATGCCGCACCGCCATCAAGGACGCCGGCGTCAAGGTCTCCGATATCGACGACATCATCCTGGTCGGCGGCATGACCCGTATGCCGAAGGTGCAGGAAAAAGTGAAGGAATTCTTCGGCAAGGATCCACGCAAGGACGTGAACCCTGACGAAGCCGTCGCTGTCGGTGCCGCCATCCAGGGCGCCGTGCTGTCGGGCGACCGCAAGGACCTGCTGCTGCTGGACGTGACCCCGCTGTCGCTGGGTATCGAAACGCTGGGCGGCGTGATGACGAAGATGATCCACAAGAACACGACGATCCCGACCAAGTTCTCGCAAGTGTTCTCGACCGCCGACGACAACCAGCCTGCCGTGACCATCAAGGTCTACCAGGGCGAGCGTGAAATCGCCGCCGGCAACAAGGCGCTGGGCGAATTCAACCTGGAAGGCATCCCGCCGGCAGCACGCGGTACGCCACAGATCGAAGTGACCTTCGACATCGACGCCAACGGCATCCTGCACGTGGGCGCGAAGGACAAGGCCACCGGCAAGGAAAACAAGATCACCATCAAAGCCAACTCCGGCCTGTCGGAAGAGGAAATCCAGAAGATGGTGAAGGACGCCGAACTGAATGCCGACGAAGACAAGAAGGTCAAGGAACTGGCCGAGTCGCGCAACCAGGCCGACGCGCTGGTGCACTCGACCCGCAAGTCCCTGACCGAATACGGCGACAAGCTGGACGCCGGCGAGAAAGAGAAGATCGAAGCGGCGATCACGGATCTGGAAGGCTCGATCAAGTCGGGCGACAAGGCCACGATCGACGCCAAGATCGCCACCCTGACGGAAGCGGCGCAGAAGCTGGGCGAGAAGATGTACGCCGACATGCAGGCGCAGCAGGCAGCAGGCGGTGGTGCCGATGCCGGCGCGGCCGGTAGCCAGCAGCAGCCTGGCGCCGATGCGCGTGCGCAGCAGGACGACGTGGTCGACGCCGACTTCAAGGAAGTCAAGGACAACAAGTAAGCCTGAGTCAGCCAACTTCGGTCGGCTGATGTCCTGACCCGCCGAGCGGAGCTGCCGTACCCACGGGGCCCGCTCGGCTTTTTCGCATAATCGGTATCAGTTCTGTAAGCAAGGTGCCTCCCTATGGCAAAGCGTGATTTTTACGAGATTCTCGGTCTGGCAAAGAATGCCTCGGACGACGAGATCAAGAAGGCCTATCGCAAGCTGGCGATGAAATACCATCCGGACCGCAATCCGGATAACAAGGAAGCGGAAGAAAAGTTCAAGGAGGCGAAGGAAGCCTACGAGATGCTGTCCAATCCGGAAAAACGCGAAGCGTATGACCGTTACGGCCACGCCGGCGTCGATCCGAACATGGGCGGCGGCGGTGGCTTCGGCGGCGCGGGCGGCTTCGGCGACGCGTTTGGCGACATCTTTGGCGATATCTTCGGTGGTGGCGGCGGCCGTCGCGGCGGCGGACCCCAGGTCTACCGCGGCGCCGACCTGCGCTACAACCTGGAGATCACGCTGGAGCAGGCCGCGCACGGCTTCGACACGACGATCCGCGTGCCGTCCTGGGACAAGTGCGATACCTGCCACGGCTCCGGCGCCAAGCCGGGCACGTCGCCCGTCACGTGCTCGACCTGCGGCGGACACGGCCAGGTGCGCATGCAGCAGGGCTTCTTCAGCATCCAGCAGACGTGCCCGAAGTGCCACGGCACCGGCAAGATCATTCCGGAACCATGCCCGTCCTGCTCCGGCCAGGGCCGCATCAAGCGCAACAAGACGCTGGAAGTGAAGATCCCCGTCGGTATCGACAACGGCATGCGCATCCGCTCGTCCGGCAACGGCGAACCCGGAACCAACGGCGGGCCGCCGGGCGACCTGTATGTGGAGATCCACATCAAGCCGCACCCGGTATTCCAGCGCGAAGGCGACGACCTGCACTGCGAGATGCCGATCTCGTTTGCCAAGGCGGCATTGGGCGGCGAAATCGAAGTGCCGACGCTGTCCGGCAAGGTGTCGTTCACCGTTCCTGAAGGCACGCAGTCCGGCAAGACGTTCCGTCTGAAGGGCAAGGGCATCAAGGGCGTGCGCTCCGGCTACCCGGGCGACCTGTTCTGCCACGTGGCCGTCGAAACGCCGGTCAAGCTGACGGAAAAGCAGAAGGAACTGCTGCGCGAGTTCGACCGCGCGACCAACGAAGGCGGCTCGAAGCACAGCCCGCAGTCGAAGTCGTGGATGGATAAGGTCAAAGACTTTTTTGAGTAAGTAGTTCCCGGGGAGCCAGGAAAACCGGTGACAGGCTCCTATTTCCGGGAAAAGCGTCCGGGAACAGGGGCCTGTCACCAGCATCGGGTAAACTACCGCCTGCTTCCCATCGGCCGCCCTTTGCCGTGAGGCGATTGGCGGCTTTGTCATGTCTGAGAGGAATATTATGAGCGACCAAATCGATAGCCCGTCCGACCTGCAAAATCTGCTGAACAATAACCGCCGCTGGGCCGATTCGATGGTCGAGCGCGATCCGGAGTTTTTTCAGCGACTGGCCAATCAGGCATCGCCCGAGTATCTGTGGATCGGCTGCTCCGACAGCCGCGTTCCCGCAAATGAACTGCTGGGCCTACTGCCCGGCGACGTGTTCGTCCATCGCAATATCGCCAACGTCGTCGTGCACTCCGACCTGAACTGCCTCTCCGTGCTGCAGTTTGCCATCGAGGTGCTGAAGGTGAAACACGTCATCATCGTCGGACACTATGGCTGCAAGGGCGTGCATGCCGCGCTGACCGGCGCCCGCGTCGGGCTCGTCGACAACTGGCTGCGCCACGTGCAGGACGTCAGCCAGAAGCACGAACGCTATCTGGGCACCGTGCTGGACGAGCAGAAGCGCAGCGAGAAGCTGTGCGAGCTGAACGTGGTCGAACAGGTCGTCAACGTCTGCTCCACCACCATTGTGCGCGACGCGTGGGACCGCGGCCAGCCTCTCAGCGTGCATGGCTGGGTGTACGGCCTGAAGGACGGCCTCCTCCACGATCTGGGCATGCGCGTCAGCAGCCACGAGGAACTGGCGCCACGGCTGGCAAACCGGCTGGCGGCCTACAATGCGGCTGCTGCGGAGTAACGAACCGTCTCTGCCGGACAATATTTCCAAAAATCGGGGACTGTGCCCGATTTTTGGAATTTTCTCCAGTGACCCGGCTTTGCACCGGCACATCACTCGTGTGACGCAAACCTGACCCACAACTCAGGTATACTGTATGCCTATACAGTCAAGGCGCCGCCATGGAACTGATCGACAAACTGGAAATCCTCGCCGACGCGGCCAAATACGACGCGTCGTGCGCCAGCAGTGGGGCGCCCAAGCGCTCGTCGGAAGGCAAGGATGGCATTGGCGCGACCAACGGCATGGGCATCTGCCACAGCTATACGCCCGATGGCCGCTGCGTCTCGCTGCTGAAGATCCTGCTGACGAATTTCTGCATCTACGACTGCCAGTATTGCGTCAACCGGCGTACCTCGAACGTTCCCCGCGCCCGCTTTACCGTCGACGAAGTCGTCAAGCTGACGGTCGATTTCTACCTGCGCAATTACATCGACGGCCTGTTCCTCAGTTCCGGCATCATCCAGTCGGCCGACTACACGATGGAGCAGCTGGTGGCGATCGCGCGCGAGCTGCGCGAGGTGCACCAGTTCCGCGGCTACATCCACCTGAAGACGATTCCGGACGCCGATCCGGCGCTGATCGACGCGGCCGGCCGCTATGCCGACCGCCTGTCCGTGAATATCGAACTGCCCACGCAGGACAGCGTGCAGCGCCTGGCGCCCGAGAAAAACGTCCACACGATCAAGCTCGCCATGGGCAATATCCGCCTGAAGCTGGACGAGAAGGAAGCGGAACCGAAGGCGCCGAAGTTCGCGCCGGCGGGACAGAGCACGCAGATGATCGTCGGCGCCGATGCCAGCGACGACCAGCGCATCCTGACGACGGCCGAAACGCTGTACGGCAGCTATAAACTGAAGCGCGTCTACTACTCGGCGTTCAGCCCCATCCCGCAAAGTCCGAAATCGGTGCCACTGGCACCGCCGCCGATGCTGCGCGAGCACCGCCTGTACCAGGCCGACTTCCTGCTGCGCAGCTATGGTTTCCAGGTCAACGAGCTGCTGCCGACGTCCGGCAACCTGGCGCTGGACATCGACCCGAAACTGGCGTGGGCGCTGGCCAACCGCGAACACTTCCCGATGGACCTCAATCGCGCGGAGCCGGCCATGATCGCGCGCATCCCCGGCATCGGGCTGCGCAATGCCAAGCGCATCGTCGAGCTGCGGCGCATGCGCCAGGTGCGCTATGCCGACCTCGCCCGCCTCAAATGCAGCATGAAGAAGATCGCGCCCTTCATCGTCACGGCCGACTATCGTCCCGCGCGCGATACCACGCCGTCCGATGCGCTGCGCCGGTCAATGGCCGATGTGCAGCAACAGCAGATGCCCTTATGGCCGGAGCTGCAGGCCGCATGAGCATCGACGGCGAGCCGGGCGACGCCGACGAGACCGCGGCGCCCGTCGACGCCGTCGCGCTGGCAATCGCCGGCCACCCCATCCCTGTCGAATCGTTCGGCGACTTCCGCACCGCCGCGCGCGACCTGATCGTGCGCCGGATCCCCCCTGAATCCGTACAATGGTCCGGCACGCAGCACGCGGGTGGCGACCTGCTCAGCGCGGCCAACACGGGCCTGGTCCCGGCACTGCCGGCCGATCTGCTGGACCAGCCGCCAGCGCCGCCGCCGCGTATTCCGCGCGCGTTGATGGAGATGCTGCAAGGCGCCGCCTGTTACCGTGCCCCGGACCGCTGGGGCTTCCTGTACAAGGTGCTGTGGCGCTGGCAACTGGGACAACAGGAGATCCTGTCGATGGCAGACGAAGACGGCGCCCGCCTGCAGCACATGGTCAAGGCCGTGCGGCACGAAGAACACGACATGCATGCCTACCTGCGCTTTCGCGAACGGCCGCCCGAAGCAGGCGACCCGCGCTTCGTCGCGTGGTTCGAACCGGCGCATGACGTGCTGCCGCAGGTCGCCCAGCACTTCGCCAGGCGCATGGGCAAGATCAGCTGGATGATCGGCACGCCCGATGCCACGGTGGCGTGGGATGGCAGCACGCTGCATGCGACTGGCCCGCTGATGCGCAGCGCGGCGGATGTCGAGGACAGCGGCGAAGCGCTGTGGCTGACGTACTACCGCTCCATCTTCAACCCGGCCCGGCTGAACGCGGGGACCATGCACGGTCACATCCGCTCGCGCTTCTGGAAGAATTTGCCCGAGGCGGCCGTCGTGCCGCACATGGTGTCGCAGGCTGCCGCGGGCGCGCGCAAGGTGGGCCAGCTCGATACGGTCGGCAAGCGCACCGGCACGACCATTCCCATCGCCCCGGAAAAGGCGGCGCCGGAGCGTCAGCAACCCAGCTCGCTGGACGACTGCCGCCGCTGCGACCTGTGGCAGAACGCCACGCAGGCCGTGGCCGGGCAGGGCGTGCATCACGCGAAGATCATGCTGGTGGGCGAGCAGCCGGGCGACCAGGAGGACCTGGCCGGCAAGCCGTTCGTCGGCCCGGCCGGCGCGTTGCT
Source organism: Pseudoduganella plicata (assembly GCF_004421005.1). Classification (NCBI taxonomy): domain Bacteria; kingdom Pseudomonadati; phylum Pseudomonadota; class Betaproteobacteria; order Burkholderiales; family Oxalobacteraceae; genus Pseudoduganella; species Pseudoduganella plicata. The sequence goes on along the minus strand of NZ_CP038026.1, from coordinate 3,146,682 downwards.
GGACAAGGCCATGGACGAAGCGGCTATGGACCGCAGGAAGATCTACATTACGAATGCGGTCAAACACTTCAAGTGGGAGCCGCGCGGCAAGCGCCGCCTGCACAAGACGCCGGCACAGAAGGAAGTGATGGCGTGCCACTACTGGCTGGAGACGGAGCTGGAAACCGTCAAGCCCGAAGTCCTCGTAGCCCTGGGCAGCACGGCGCTGAAATCGATCCTGCAGTCGGGCAGCGTGACGATGAAGGACCATATCGGCAAACCGTTCCGGCATGAAGGGCGCTGGGTCGTCGTTACCTACCACCCGTCCTATGCGCTGCGCGTGCCAAGCGCCGAGGCGCGGCACGAAGCGGTGGCCGCGATTGTCGCGGCGCTGAAGCTGGCGCAGCGCCTGGCGGACGGCGAGACGCCGGAGTAATCCCTAGTGCGGCAGCTTTGCGATCTGGCGGTCCTGCCAGCGCGCCAGCAGCAGGATGGCCGCCGTACCGCCGATCAGCGCCATCAGCATATCCGACTGCGTATCCCAGGAGTCGCCCTGCGTTCCCAGGAACTCGTCGGCGCCTTGTCCCAGCGCGACGGCCGCGCCCCACTCGATCAGCTCATACCACGCGCTGATCGCCATCACCACGCAGACGCACAGGAAGCCCAGCATGCGCCGGCCCGTCACGTGGCTGCCGCGCAGCAGGATCTCGCGCGCGACTAGCGCCGGCACGAAGCCCTGCATGAAGTGGCCGATGCGGTCGTACGGATTGCGCTGCAGGTGCAGCCACCCCTGCAGGTCGAAGCCGAACGGCACGCGCGCATACGTGTAAGCGCCGCCCACCATCAGCACGATCGCATGCAGCGCGATCAGCGTGTACAGCAGGTCGGTCAGCGGGAAGCGCCGGTACGTCAGCATCAGCACGGGCAGGGCAATCAGCGCGGGCGCCACTTCCATCCACCATGTCGCGCGGTCATAGGGCGCGATGCCGGACCAGATCAATACGGCGAGACAGGCGGCAAGCAGCAGCCAGTGCAGCGGTTTCGGGGCAGGTGCCACGGGGTCTCCTGAAGTTTGAAAACCGCATATTAATAGCAAAAAGCATTCGTTTTCATCCCAAGGCGCCCGGCACATACTGAAATCCCGTCAGCTGGAGCGTGTATATGAATGCGGTATTAAGTACAGTCGTCAGTGGCTATCCTCTCGAAGTACGTCCGTTCGATGGCCCGGTTGGCGCCGAAGTCATAGGCCTCGATCTCGACGAGCCGCTGGACTGCACGACCCTGCAGCGCATCCACGCCGCGCACCTGGAGCACCATGTGCTGGTTTTCCGCGACCAGCGCATCACCCCGCGACAACAGGTGGATTTTTCCCGGCTGTTTGGCCCGCTGCAGATCCATGTGCTGCGCAACTTCCAGCTGGCGGGAACCCCGGAAGTGCTGGTCGTCTCCAACATCGTCGAAAACGGCCGACCGATCGGGCTGGGCGACGCCGGCCACTTCTGGCATTCCGACCTGTCGTACAAGGAGAAGCCCAGCCTCGGCTCGATGCTGCACGCGCAGGAGCTGCCGGCCGAGGGGGGCGATACGCTGTTCGCTAATATGCACCTGGCCTACGATACGCTTCCGGCCGCGCTGCGCGACGCCATCCGCGGCAAAAAGGCCGAGCACAGCTACCTGAAACAGTATGCCGAGCTGCAGAAGCGCAGCCCCTGGCGACCCAACCTGACGCAGGCGCAGATCGACGAGGTGCCGCCTGTCGTCCACCCCGTCGTGCGCACGCATCCTGAAACGGGGCGGCCGGCGCTGTTCGTCAGCGAGCATTTCACCACCCGCATCCTCGGGCTACCGCAGGACGAAAGCGACGCGCTGCTGGCCGAGCTGTTCGCGCACAGCGTCAGGCCGCAGCACATCTACCGCCACCGCTGGCAACCGCACGACATGGTGTTCTGGGATAACCGCTCCCTGATGCACCTGGCGGCCGGCTGTCCCGCCGACCAGCGCCGGAAACTGTACCGAACCACGATCGAGGGCGACGTCCCTTACTGATGCAAGAGACCACGATGAAACGACTTACCATTGCCGCCGCCGCGTTTTTCCTTGCCACGAGCGCGCACGCCGAGGGCCGCATCCGCATCAGCCAGCAATATGGCGTCACGTACCTGCTGCTCAATATCGCGCAGGAGCGGAAGCTGATTGAAAAATACGGCAAGCAGGCCGGCGTGGACATCCAGGTGGAATGGACGCAGCTTTCCGGCGGCGCCGCCATCAACGACGCGCTGCTGTCGGGCGCCATCGACATCGCCGGTGCCGGCGTCGGCCCGCTCGTCACCCTGTGGGACCGCACCAAAGGCCGCCAGAACGTGCGCGGCGTCGCCGCACTGGGCAGCTTTCCGTACTACCTCGTCAGCAATAACCCGAAGGTCAAAACGATCGCCGATTTCACGGAGAAGGACCGCATCGGCCTGCCCGCCGTCGGCGTCTCGGTGCAGGCGCGCATCCTGCAAATGGCCGTGGCGAAGCAATGGGGCGACAAGGAGTTCGCCCGGCTCGACAAGATCACGCAGACCTTGCCGCACCCCGATGCGGCCAGCGCAATCATTGCCGGCGGCACCGAGATCACCGGCCACTTCGCCACGCCGCCGTTCCAGGAACAGGAGCTGGCGCAGAATCCCAACGCGCACGTCGTGCTGAAGTCGTACGACGTGCAGGGCGGGCCATCGTCGTCGACGGTGCTGTACGCCACCGAAAAATACCGCAGCGAGAATCCGAAGACGTATCGCGCCTTCGTGCAGGCGCTGGCCGAAGCGGCGGACTTCGCGGCCAGGAATCCCGAGGCCGCAGCGGACGTCTACCTGAAGGTCAACAAGGCCAGGGTCGATCGCGCCCTGCTGGTGAAGATCTTCAAAAATCCCGACGTGCAGTTCCGCATCGCCCCGCAGAACACGCTGGGCCTGGCGCAGTTCATGCACAAGGTGGGGGCGGTGAAGAACCGTCCAGCCGCGTGGCGCGATTACTTCTTCGATGACCCGCTCGTCAAGGAGGGCAGCTGAGATGGCGCCGCTGCAGGTGGTCGGCCGGCCCGAGCCGCTGCTGCGCGCCCGCGACGTCACGCTGGAATACCGCAGCGGCAGCCGTTCCGTGCGCGCCACCCAGGACGTCAGTTTCGACGTGTTTGACGGCGACCGCTTCGTGCTGCTGGGACCATCCGGCTGCGGCAAGTCGTCGCTGCTGAAGGCGGCTGGCGGCTTCCTGGCGCCCGCCTCCGGCACGTTCGAACTCGATGGCCGTGTCGTCACGCAGCCGGGGCCGGAACGCATGGCCGTGTTCCAGGAATTCGACCAGCTGCCGCCGTGGAAGACGGTACTGCAGAACGTCATGTTCCCGCTCTTGGCGGCGCGCACGCTGGGCCGCGCGGAAGCGCGCGAGCGCGCGCTGCACTGGATCGACCGTGTCGGCCTGGCGCGCTTTGCGCACGCGTATCCGCACACGCTGTCCGGCGGCATGAAGCAGCGGGTCGCCATTGCCCGCGCGCTGGCGATGCAGCCGCGCGTGCTGCTGATGGACGAGCCCTTTGCCGCGCTGGACGCGCTGACCCGCCGCACGATGCAGGAAGAGCTGACGAAACTGTGGGACGAAACCCGCTTTACGCTGCTGTTCGTCACGCATTCGATCGAGGAAGCGCTGGTGGTCGGCAACCGTATCCTGCTGCTGTCGCCCCACCCCGGCCGCGTCAGGGCGGAGCTGAACAGCCATCAATTCGACCTGGCCAGCGGCGGCAGCGCCGAGTTCCAGGCCGCCGCCCAGCGCATCCACGGCCTGTTGTTCGATGAAGCCGCGGCCGTACCGACCGACGAAAGGATCGCCCTGTGAGCGCGTATGACCCACCCATCCGGCAGGAGTACCTGATCGACCTGGCGCCGGTGGCGACCGCGGAACTGGAACGTCCGCTGCCGGTCATCACGCGCCTGTGGAACCGGGGCGGCGTGCGCAAGACGGGGCTGCTGCTGGCGCTTGCGCTGTTATGGGAACTGGTCGCGCGCTGGCAGAACAACGATTTATTGCTGCCCACGTTCCTGCAGACGGCACGGGCCTTTGGCGACGGTATCGTCAGTGGCGAGCTGCTGGCGAAGGTGCGCGTGTCGCTGGTGGTGCTGGCGCAGGGCTACGTTGCCGGCATTGTCAGCGCATTCGTCCTGACGGCGCTGGCCGTGTCGACGCGCTTCGGCCGCGACCTGCTGGAAACGCTGGTCGCCATGTTCAATCCCTTGCCGGCCATTGCGCTGCTGCCGCTGGCGATGCTGTGGCTGGGCCTCGGCAATCCGAGCCTCGTCTTCGTCATCGTCCACGCCGTGCTGTGGCCTCTCGCTTTGGGTACGTATGCCGGCTTCCAGGCCGTGCCCGAGACGCTGCGCATGGCCGGTCGCAATTACGGGTTACGCGGCCTGCCGTTCGTCGTGCAGATACTGGTGCCGGCGGCATTGCCGGCCATCCTGTCCGGCCTGAAGATCGGTTGGGCCTTTGCGTGGCGCACGCTGATTGCCGCAGAACTGGTGTTCGGCGCCTCGTCCGGCCAGGGAGGGCTGGGCTGGTACATCTTCCAGAACCGCAATGAGCTCTACACCGACAAGGTGTTCGCCGGCCTCGCCGCCGTCATCCTGATCGGCCTGGCGGTGGAAAACCTGCTGTTTGCCGCACTGGAACGGGGCACCGTGCGGCGCTGGGGCATGCAGCGCTCTGCCTGAAAGCCGGAAAACCAGGGACAGCCTGGTTTCGTCGCCAGGGTTGGCCCGGTTTTTGCTCTGCCATGAAGCATGAGCCGCAATCTTCGTATCGTCCTGGTCCACCCTCCGCACGAAAGCGATGCCTCGCAGCGCGCCGGCGCGCTGCAGGCCGGGTTGATCGAGGCCGGCTACGAGCTGGTCGCATCGCTGCCCGCCGATATCCGCCTGCCCGAGCAGATCGCCCGCTTGCTACCCGACATGATCATCGTCGACGCCGAATCGGATGCGCGCGACGTGCTCGAGCATATCGTCGTCGCCACGCGCGACGAGCGCCGCCCCATTGTCATGTTTACCGAAGACGACAAGACGTCTTCCATGGAAGCTGCGCTGGAAGCGGGCGTCTCTGCGTATATTGTGGCGGGACTGAAGCCGGAACGCATCAAGCCCGTATTGAACGTCGCACTGGCGCGCTTTCGCAAGGAAGAGAAGCTGCTGCACGAGCTGCGCGACACGAAGCACAAGCTGGCCGAGCGCAAGGTCATCGACCGAGCCAAGGGCCTGTTGATGTCGCGTCACGGCATGAGCGAGGACCAGGCCTACCAGCGCCTGCGCACGCTGGCGATGAACAAGAACCTGAAGCTGGCCGAGGTCGCGCAGCGGATATTGGATGTGGAGGATTTGCTGGGATGATGCACAACACTGGTGCGTCCCCGAGGGGACGCCATGCAAATTGAAAAACAGGCTGTCCGGATCGGATTCAATCCGCTGACCGATTGTGCGTCCGTCGTAATGGCGTCCGTGCTGGGCTTCGACGAACAGTACGGCATCCGCATCGTGCTCAGCCGGGAGACGTCATGGGCCGGTGTGCGCGACAAGCTCGTGACGGGCGAACTCGACGCGGCGCATGCGCTGCTCGGCATGGTCTACGGCACGCAGCTGGGGATCGGCGCGCAGCGCCACGACATGGCCGTGCTGATGAACCTGAACCGCAACGGCCAGGCCATCACCTTGTCGAGACGCCTGGCGGAGCTGGGCGCCGTGGACGGGCCGTCACTGGCGGCGCTGATGAAGAGCGAACGGCGCCAGTACGTCTTCGCGCAGACCTTTCCGACCGGGACGCACGCCATGTGGCTGTACTACTGGCTGGCCGCGCACGGCATCGATCCGCTGCGCAACGCGCGTGCCATCACCGTGCCGCCCACGCAGATGGTCTACAACCTGGCCGAAGGCCATATGGACGGCTTCTGTGCCGGCGAACCGTGGGGACACCGCGCCGTGATGGATGGGGTGGGCGTTACTGCCGCCACCAGCCAGCAGATCTGGCCCGACCATCCGGAGAAGGTGCTGGGCGCGTCTGCCGCGTTTGTCGACGCTCATCCGAATACGTGCCGGGCGCTCGTTGCCGCCGTGCTGGCGGCCAGCCGCTGGATCGACGTCAGCGTCGCCAACCGCCGGGCGATGGCCGAGATCGTGTCGTCCGGCTGCTACGTCGGCACTGAAAGGGCTGCGATCCTGCCGCGTATCCTGGGCCATTACGACAACGGCATGGGCCGGCAATGGCAGGACGCTCGCCCGCTGTGCTTCCACCAGGATGGCGCGGCGAACTACCCGTACCTGTCCGACGGCATCTGGTTCATGACGCAGTTCCGCCGCTGGGGGCTGCTGAAATCCCACCCGGACTACGAGGCGACGGCGCGCGCGATCACGCGGGCGCAGCTGTACCGCGAGGCGGCCGAACTGGCCGGCGTGGCAGTCCCCGCCGAGAGTACGCGCAGCTCGACGTTCATCGGCGGCGGCGTGTGGAACGGCGCCGATCCCGAGGGTTACGTCGCCTCGTTCGCTATCCGGCAGCGTTGACGCTGCATTGCACCATTCCTGGGCGGCGCTGCACCGCGAACAGGCACCGCGCCCCGCCATCCCCCGCTTTACGATCGCGCATCCGGCGCTTTCCCCCTGAAGACCAGCTGGCACGTCTCTTGCAAAGCTAGAGCTGGAACACACGAGGGGTCAATGGCGATCCCTCCCCACATTGCACAGCCGGCCCAACGACGGGACGGCACAGGACAACGGCGTCCGTGCGGTACTGCCCGATTTTGCGGGCGGTCCTGCGCGGGCGCCTTTTTTTTCGAGCTTGATCACTACAAAACGGGGTGCGGACATGTCCATGACGATGACCAGCAAAGCGCAAAGCATCAAACTCTTCTCGTTCGATACGCCGCAGATGCGCGCCTTCCACATGGCGTGGATGGCGTTCTTCGTCTGCTTCTTCGCGTGGTTCGCCTGCGCGCCGCTGATGCCGATCATCAAAGGGCAGTTCGGCCTCACCGTCGAGCAGATCGCCAACATCAATATCGCCGCCGTCGCGATCACGATCGCCGTCCGAATGATCGTCGGCCCGATGTGCGACCGCTACGGTCCGCGCAAGGCGCATACGGGCCTGCTGCTGCTTGGCGCCATCCCCGTGTTCGGCGTGGCCGCCGCGCAGAGCTACGAGAGCTTCCTGTTCTTCCGTACGCTGATCGGCGCGATCGGTGCCAGCTTCGTCATCACGCAGTACCACACTTCCGTCATGTTCGCGCCGCGCGTCGTGGGCACCGCCAACGCGGCCACCGCCGGCTGGGGCAACGCCGGGGGCGGCGTCACGCAGGCACTGATGCCGCTGATCCTGGCGGCCGTTGTCATGCTGGGCGTGGACGAAGCGTTCGGCTGGCGCTTCGCGTTGATCGTGCCGGGCGTGCTGATGGTCGTCGTCGGCCTGATGTACTGGCGCTTCACGCAGGACTGCCCGCAAGGGAACTACGCCGAGCTGCGCGCTGCCGGCATCGAGATCGAAGGCGGCAAGAAGGGCGGCTGGGACAGTTTCAAGCTGGCCGCCGCGAATTACCGCGTCTGGCTGCTGTTCGTCACCTACGGTGCATGCTTCGGCGTCGAGCTGTTCATCCATAACGTAGCCGCTGTGTATTACGTCGATACGTTCGACCTGTCGCTGAAACAGGCCGGCATGGCGGCCGGCAGCTTCGGTCTGCTGGCGCTGTTTGCCCGCGCCCTGGGCGGCATCGTTTCGGACAAGATGGCGCTGCGCAGCAGCCTCAATGGCCGCGTCACACTGCTGTTCATCCTGATGCTGGGCGAAGGCGCGGGCCTGATCTGGTTCGCTCACGCCGACAACGTCACGATGGCCATCGTCGCCATGCTGAGCTTCGGCCTGTGCGTGCACATGGCCTGCGGCGCAACGTATGCGCTGGTGCCGTTCATCGACAAGCGCGCGCTGGGCGGCGTCACTGGCATCATCGGCGCGGGCGGCAACGTGGGCGCGGTGGCCGCCGGCTTCCTGATGAAAGGCGTGGGCAGCACGCAGCAGACGCTGGTGATCCTGGGCGTGCTCGTCACCGCCTCCGCGCTGTGCGCCATCGCGCTGCGCTTTTCCGCTTCCACCAATGCAGAACACGCGCTGGCCCGTGCCGCCGCTTAAGGAGTCATAGCATGAAGATCGTCGTCATCGGCCATGGAATGGTGGGCCACAAATTCCTTGAATGCCTGGCGGAGCAGAACGCCAGTGCGCAGGTCACCATCCTGTGCGAGGAGCCGCGTCCCGCGTACGACCGCGTGCACCTGTCGGAGTTCTTCGCCGGGAAAAGCGCGGACGAGCTGTCGCTGGTGAAGCCAGGTTTCTTCCACCGGGATGACATGGTGATGAAACTGAACGCGCGCGCCACCGCAATCGACCTGGCCAGCAAGACCGTCACCGCCAGCACCGGGGAAGTCCTCCCTTACGACAAGCTGGTGATGGCAACGGGCTCGTATCCGTTCGTGCCGCCGCTGCCGGGCAAGGACCGCAAGGACTGCTTCGTCTACCGCACCATCGAGGACCTGGAAGCGATGCTGGAGGCGGGCAAACGGGTCAAGACCGGTGTCGTCATCGGCGGCGGCTTGCTCGGCCTCGAGTGCGCCAAGGCGCTGCGCGACATGAACCTGGAAACGCACGTCGTCGAATTCTCGCCGCGCCTGATGGCCGTGCAGGTCGACGACGGCGGCGGACGCGTCCTGCGCGCCAGGATCGAAGAGCTGGGCGTGACCGTCCACACAGGCAAGAACACGCTGCAGATCGTCGACGGCGAACAGGGCGCGCACCGCATGGAGTTCGCGGACGGCAGCCACCTGGACGTGGACATGATCGTCTTCTCGGCCGGCATCCGCCCGCGCGATCAGCTGGCCCGCGAAGCTGGTCTGACCGTCGGTCCGCGCGGCGGCATCGCCATCGATAATCAATGCCTGACGTCCGACCCGGACATTTACGCCATCGGCGAGTGCGCGCTGTGGAACGGCCAGGTATTCGGCCTCGTCGCGCCGGGTTACGACATGGCCCGCGTGGCGGCCAGACATATGCTGGGTCAGACGGCGGAATTCACCGGCGCGGACATGAGCACGAAGCTCAAGCTGATGGGCGTTGACGTAGCCAGCATCGGCGATCCGCACGCGAAGGAAGAGGGCGCGCGCAGCTACCAGTTTACCGACGAGCGCAAACAGATTTACAAGAAGCTGGTCGTTTCCAGCTGCGGCAAGTACCTGCTGGGCGGCGTAATGGTGGGCGATGCGTCCGAATACGGCACGCTGCTGCAGATGATGCTGAACAAGATGGAACTGCCCGAGTCGCCCGAGTTCCTGATCCTGCCGCAGGCGGACGGCAAGGCGAAGGCCGGCCTCGGCGTCGATGCGCTGCCGGCCGGCGCCCAGATCTGCTCCTGCAACGATGTCTCGAAGGGCAAGCTGTGCGAAGCGGTGGGCGGGGGCGCCACGTCGATCGGCGCTCTGAAGAAGTGCACCGGCGCCGGCACGGCCTGCGGCGGCTGCGTGCCGCTCGTTACGCAGATCATGAAGGCGGAGATGAAAAAGCTGGGCATGGATGTCAACAACCATGTTTGCGAACACTTCGCGCACTCGCGCCAGGAGCTGTTCCACCTCGTGCGCGTGGGGCAGATCAAATCGTTCGACGACCTGCTGGTCCGCCACGGCAAGGGCCTCGGTTGCGACATCTGCAAGCCGCTGGTCGCCAACATCTTCGCCACCTGCTGGAACGACTTCGTGCTGAAGAAGGAACACGCCGGGCTGCAGGATTCGAACGACTACTTCCTCGGCAATATCCAGAAGGACGGCACGTATTCCGTCGTGCCGCGCATGCCGGGCGGCGAAGTGACGCCGGACGGCCTGATCGCCGTGGGACAGGTGGCAAAAAAGTATGGCCTGTACACCAAGATCACGGGCGGCCAGCGGGTCGACCTGTTCGGTGCCCGGGTAGACCAGCTGCCGGCAATCTGGGAAGAGCTGATCGATGCCGGATTTGAAACGGGGCACGCGTATGGCAAGTCGCTGCGTACGGTGAAGTCCTGCGTGGGCTCGACCTGGTGCCGCTACGGCGTCGACGACAGCGTGGGCCTGGCCATCGAACTGGAAAACCGCTACAAGGGCCTGCGCACGCCGCACAAGATCAAGTTCGGCGTCTCCGGCTGCACCCGCGAGTGCGCCGAAGCGCAGGGCAAGGACGTCGGCATCATCGCCACCGAAAAGGGCTGGAACCTGTACGTTTGTGGCAATGGCGGCATGAAGCCGCGCCATGCGGAGCTGCTGGCCGTGGACCTGGACAAGGCAACGCTGATCCGCTACATCGACCGGTTCCTGATGTTCTACAGCCGTACGGCCGACAGGCTGCAGCGCACCAGCACGTGGCGCGAGAACCTGGAGGGCGGCCTGGATTACCTGAAGCAGGTTGTCATCGAGGACAAGCTGGGCGTGAACGCCGAGCTGGAAGCGGACATGCAGCGCGTCGTCGACACGTATGCGTGCGAGTGGAAGGAAGCCATCAGCAATCCCGAGACGCGCAAGCGTTTCCGCACTTTCGTCAACAGCGACGCGCAAGACGCCAACGTCGTCTTCATGGAAGAACGGGGCCAGATCCGTCCGGCCACCGTGGAAGAACGCAAACGCATCCCCATCAAAGTCGCCTGAGGAGAACCGCCATGAAACGTGAAAACATCGCTGCCAGCTGGACCGCCGTGTGCGGCGTCGAAGACATTGTGCCGAACACCGGCGTTGCCGCGCTGCTGAACGGCGAGCAGGTCGCTGTGTTCCGCTTGAGTGATGGGCAAAATGCAGGCGCCGGACCGCGCGTGTTCGCCATCGGGAACTTCGATCCGAACGCCAACGCGGCTGTGCTGTCGCGCGGCCTGGTGGGCAACCTGGGCGAACGCATCGTCGTCGCGTCGCCGCTGTACAAGCACCACTTCGACCTGCAGACGGGCGAATGCCTGGAAGTGCCGGAAAACTCGGTACCGACGTGGCCCGCGCGGATCGACGACGGCAAGGTCTGGGTCGGCGCATGAAGCCGGCCCTGGTCGTCGTCGGCAACGGCATGGCCGGCATGCGCACGGTGGAAGAGCTGCTGGCGCTGGCGCCCGACCTGTACGACATCACCGTGTTCGGCGCCGAGCCGCACGGCAACTACAACCGCATCCTGCTCTCGCCCGTGCTGGCTGGGGAGAAGACAGTCGACGACATCATGCTCAACACGCGCGAGTGGTACGCGCAGCGCGGCATTGCCCTGCACGCGGGCGACCCGGTGGTGCACATCGACCGGCGGCGTCGCATCGTGCGCGCGCGGTCCGGCATGGAGGTACGCTACGACCGCCTGCTGCTGGCGACGGGCTCGAAACCGTTCATCATTCCCGTGCCGGGCCACCAGCTGCCCGGCGTGCTGGCGTTCCGCGACATCGGCGATGTCGAGGGCATGCTGGCTGCCGCGCGCGACCATCGGCATGCCGTCGTCATCGGCGGCGGCCTGCTGGGCCTTGAGGCTGCCAATGGCCTGATGCGGCAGGGGATGGACGTCACCGTGGTGCACGTGACGGATGCGCTGATGAACCAGCAGCTCGACAAGCCGGCCGCGAAGCTGCTGCAGGCGGCGCTGGAAAAGCGCGGCATGCGCTTCCTGCTCGACGCGCAGACCAGCGAGATTGTGGGCAGCAAAATCGCCGGCACTGACCGCGTCACCGGCATCCGCTTCAAGGACGGCAGCGAGATCGCCGCGGACCTCGTCGTGATGACGGCCGGCGTGCGGCCCAATATCGCGCTGGCGCAGGAAGCGGGCCTGCACTGCGAACGCGCCATCGTGGTGGACGACACGCTGCAGACGTACGACCCGCGCGTCTACGCCGTCGGCGAATGCGTGCAGCACCGCCGCGCCACGTTCGGCCTCGTTGCCCCGATCTGGGAGCAGGCCAGGGTCTGCGCCGCCCACCTGGCCGGCACTGGGCATCGCCGCTACGTGCAGCAGGCCGCACCCACGCGGCTGAAAGTCACCGGCATCGACGTCTACTCCGTCGGCGATTTCATCGGCGGCGAAGGCAGCGAGGACCTCGTGCTGCGCGACGCGCGCCGCGGCGTCTACAAGCGTCTCGTACTCGATGGTGGCCGCCTCACGGGCGCCGTGCTGTATGGCGACGTACGCGACGGCCCCTGGTACTTTGAACTGATCCAGACGGGCGCGGATATCTCCGCGCTGCGTCACCATCTGCTGTTCGGTCCCGTGCAGCAGGCAGCCTGAAAGCAGCCATCATGAACCTGTCCCAGGAACACCTCTCCGTTCGAACCACTTGCCCCTATTGCGGCGTCGGCTGCGGTGTGCGCGCCACGCCCCAGGGCGTCCAGCAGGCTGCCATTGCGGGCGATGCGGCGCATCCATCGAACGCAGGGCGGCTGTGCGTCAAAGGCTCCGCGCTGGGCGAAACCCTGGGACTGGACGGCCGCCTGCTGCATCCGCACGTACGTGAGGATGGGGTGCTGAAGCAGGTGGACTGGGATGCGGCGCTGGACAAGGTGGCCGATCAATGGCGCAGCATCGTGGCCGAGCACGGGCCGGATGCGGTGGCGTTCTACGTGTCCGGCCAGCTGCTGACGGAGGATTATTACGTCGCCAACAAGCTGATGAAGGGCTATGTCGGCAGCGCCAATATCGACACCAATTCGCGGCTGTGCATGTCGTCCGCCGTGGCGGGGCACAAGCGCGCGTTCGGCGAAGACATCGTGCCCGTCTCCTACGACGACCTTGAGCTGGCTGACATGATCGTGCTGGTCGGCTCCAACCTGGCATGGTGCCATCCGATCCTGTTCCAACGCATCGGCAAGGCAAAAGAAGCACGGCCGGACCTCAAGGTCGTCGTCATCGATCCGCGCCGCACGGCCACGTGCGAGCTGGCCGACCTGCACCTGCCCGTCAAGCCCGGCACGGACGTGTGGCTGTTCAACGGCCTGCTTACGTATCTGCATGACCGCGGCGCCGTCGATCCGGCGTTCATTGCGGCGCACACGAACGGGTATGAGGCAGCGCTGCAAGCGGCGGCGATCGCACCCGACGAGGTGGCGGCCGCATGCCGCCTGAATGTGGCGGACGTGCTGGCGTTCTACGAAGCGTTTGCGGCCAATGCGAACGTGGTGACGGGCTTCTCGATGGGCGTCAACCAGTCGAGCAGCGGTACCGACAAGGTCAACGCCATCATCAACTGCCACCTGATCGGCGGCCGGCTCGGCAAGCCGGGCGCCGGACCGTTCTCGATCACGGGACAGCCCAATGCGATGGGGGACGCGAAGTGGGCGGGCTGGCCAACATGCTGGCCGCGCACCTGGACCTGGACAACCCGTCACACCGCGCCGCCGTACGCGAGTTCTGGCAGTCGCCAACGATTGCCGAGAAACCGGGCCTGAAAGCCGTCGATCTGTTCCAGGCCATCGAGGCCGGCAAGGTCAAGGCCGTGTGGATCATTGCGACCAATCCGGCCGTCAGCCTGCCGGATGCGGAGCAGGTGCGCCGCGCGCTGCGCAAGTGCCAACTCGTGGTGGTTTCCGACGTGGTGCAGGACACGGACACGAATGCGCTGGCGCATGTGCTGCTGCCCGCGCTGGCGTGGGGCGAGAAGGACGGCACCGTGACGAACTCGGAGCGCCGCATCTCGCGCCAGCGCACGTTCCTGCCGGCGCCGGGGGAGGCACGTGCGGACTGGCGCATTCTGGCGCAGTTCGCACGGCGTCTCGGCTACGACGGCTTCGGCTACGACAGCGTCCATGAAATCTTCGACGAACATGCGCGCCTGTCCGCCTGGCGCAATACGCCGGACGAAGTGCCACGCATGTTCGATATCGGCATTCTGGCAGGGCTGGACCGCGCTGCGTATGACGCGTTGGAGCCGGTGCGCTGGCCCGTCGGCAAGACGCTGTTCGCCGATGGCCGCTTTGCCCATCCGGATGGCCGCGCGCGGTTCGTCGCGACGCCACCGCGCCTGCCTGCGAACAAGGCGGACGGCGAGTTCCCGCTGATACTGAACACGGGGCGCATGCGCGACCAGTGGCACACGATGACGCGCACCGGGCGCGCGCCGAAGCTGGCCGAGCATACACCGGAGCCGTTTGTCGACCTGCACCCGCAGGACGCGCTGCTGTGCGGCGTGCGCGAAGGTGAACTGGCGCGCATCGGATCGAGCTGGGGCAGCATGGTGGCGCGGGTACGCCACGGCGGCGGCATCGCCCGCGGCAGCGTGTTCATCCCGATCCACTGGAACGGCCAGACGGCATCGGACGCGCGTGTGGGCGCACTGGTCAATCCTGTCGTCGACCCGGTTTCCGGCGAGCCTGAATTCAAGCACACGCCTGTGATGGTGGACCGCTTCCCCGTGCAGTGGCACGGCTTCGTGCTGAGCCGCAGTAGGTTGGATCTGGACGGGGTGGCGTATTGGACGAAAGCGCAAGGCGCAGGTTTCAGCCGCTACGAACTGGCCGGCCGCAACCGCATCGCCGATTTCGGGGCCTGGGCGCGCGAGCTGCTGGGTGTGACGGATGACGATGCCGATTGGTTGGAATACAGCGACCGCAGCGCCGGCGTCTACCGCGCCGTGCACCTTGTCGACGACCGCATCGCGCAGTGCGTGTTTGTCTCGCCGCGCCCCGACCTGCCGGAACGTACGTGGCTGGCGGGACTGTTCGCCAACGAAACGGTCTCCGATGCCGACCGTGCCGGGGTGTTGGCCGGGCGACCGCTGCGCCAGGGTGCCGATGCCGGGGCAACCGTGTGCTCGTGCTTCGGTGTCGGGAAAAATACGATCTGCAACGCGATCCGCGAGGGGGACCTGGCAACGTCCGCGCAGGTGACGGCATGCGTCAAGGCCGGCGGCAACTGCGGCTCGTGCGTACCGGAGATCCGGCAGCTGATCGCGCTGGTGCGGGCGGAGGCGGCCGAAGCACAATAGAAAACCGGGGCAGGCACCACTCTTCGCGCGGAACGCTAGAAGACTGGTGCCTGCCCCGACGTGTTACCCGTATCAGCCGATCCGCAGCTCCGTGGCGGGATCGAAGAACACCGCCTTGGACAGATCGAACGCCAGCCGCACGTCGCCGCCCGGCACCGCGTTGGCGCGCGGGTGCGTGCGGCAGGTCATGCGGGTGCCATTGAACCAGCTGAATACCAGCGTGTCCGGTCCCGTCGGTTCCGTGATCTCCACCCGGCAATCGACCTCGGTCGGGTGGTAATCCGCCGTCGCGGTGGCGCGGCGGGCGCTGTCCGCGTCCGTCACGTGTTCCGGCCGGATGCCGAGGATGACTTCCTTGCCCAGCCACCCGCGCAGCGCCGTGGAGGGCGTCGGCACCGGCAGCAGCGTTGTCGCGCCGTGGTGTTCCAGCACGAACGACAGCCCGTTGTCGGCGACCAGCTTCCCGCGCAGGAAATTCATCGACGGCGAGCCGATGAAGCCGGCCACGTACAGGTTGGTCGGGTTGTCGTAGATCTCCTGCGGGCTGCCGAACTGCTGCACCACGCCGTCGCGCATGACGGCAATGCGGTCGCCCAGTGTCATCGCTTCGATCTGGTCGTGCGTGACGTAGACGATGGTCGCGCCCAGGCGCTGGTGCAGCAGCTTGATCTCCGCGCGCATCTCCACGCGCAGCTTGGCGTCCAGGTTCGACAGCGGCTCGTCGAACAGGAACAGCGACGGGTCGCGCGCGATGGCGCGGCCCATGGCCACGCGCTGGCGCTGGCCGCCGGACAGCATGGCCGGCTTGCGGTCCAGCAGGTGCGTCATCTGCAGCGTTTCGGCCACGCGGTTGACGATCTGCTCCTGCTCGGCCTTCGGCACCTTGCGGATGCCGAGGCCAAACGAGATGTTCTCGCGCACCGTCATGGTCGGGTACAGCGCGTACGACTGGAATACCATGGCGATGTCTCGCTCTTTCGGCGGCACGTTGTTGACGACGCGTTCGCCAATGCAGATCTCGCCTTCCGTGACGGTCTCCAGGCCGGCGATCATGTTCAACAGCGTGGACTTGCCGCAGCCGGAGCCGCCGACGAGGATCAGGAACTGGCCATCCTCGATCTCTAGGTCGATGCCTTTCAGGATTTCGGCGCCGTTCGGATAGACCTTGCGCACATTACGAATCGATAAACTTGCCATATGAGGTCTCCTGTCAGCCTTTGACTGCGCCGGCCGTCAGCCCGCGCACGAAATATTTGCCTGCGATGAGGTAGATCACCAGCGTCGGCAGGGCCGCGATGATGGCTGCCGCCATGTTCACGTTGTATTCGGTCACGCCGGTCGACGTGTTCACCAGGTTGTTCAGCGCAACCGTCACCGGCTGGGCCTCGGCGCCGCCGAACACCACGCCGAACAGGAAGTCGTTCCAGATCTGCGTGAACTGCCAGATGAAGCAGACCATGAAGATGGGCAGCGACAGCGGGAAGATGATGCGGCGGTAGATCGTGAAGAAGCCGGCGCCGTCGATGCGGGCCGCGTTGACCAGTTCATCGGGCACCGTCACGTAGTAATTGCGGAAGAACAGTGTCGTGAACGCGATGCCGTAGATGATGTGCACGAGCACAAGCCCCGTCGTCGTATTGGCCAGGTCGGCCATGCCAAGCAGGCGCGCCATCGGCAGGATGACCACCTGGAACGGGATGAAGCAGCCCACCATCAGCGCCGTGAAGACGACGTTGTGGCCCGGGAAGCGCCAGTGGGCCAGCACATAGCCGTTCACCGATCCGATCAGGCTGGAGATCAGCACGGCCGGAATCACCATCTTGACCGAGTTCCAGAAGTAGGGCGCCAGTCCCTCGCAGCTTACGCCGGTGCAGGCACCGGACCAGGCCTTGGCCCAGGCGGCCGTGGAGGGCGCCAGCGGGAAGTCCAGCAGGTTGCCCTCGCGGATCTGGTCCAGCGTTTTCACGGAAGTCGTCAGCATGACGTACAGCGGCGCCAGGTAATACAGCGCCACCAGCACCAGCAGCGTGTAGATGACGATGCGGCCTGGCGCAATCGACGACATACGCCCGCCCGCGTGGTTCAGATCAGCGGCCATGGCGCGCTCCTTTCGTTTCCAGGTACATCAGCGGCACCAGCACGGCCAGCACGGTGGCGAGCATCATCATGGCCGACGCCGCGCCCAGGCCCAGTTGCCCGCGGGTGAACGAGAACTGATACATGAAGATGGCGGGAACGTCGGACGACGTCCCGGGACCGCCGGCGGTCAGCGCCATCACCAGGTCAAAGCTCTTGATGGCGATGTGCGACAGCACCAGCAGCACGCTGAAGAAGACCGGGCGCAGCGACGGGATGACGATGCGCCAGTAGATCGTCGGCAGGCTGGCGCCATCGACCATGGCGGCCTTGATGATGCTGTCGTCCACGCTGCGCAGGCCGGCGAGGAACAGTGCCATGACGAACCCGGACGATTGCCACACGCCGGCGATGACGACGGTGTAGATCGACATGTCAGAATCGACCAGCCAGTCGAACGTGAAGTTCGTAAAGCCCCAGTCGTGCATCATCTTTTCCAGGCCGAGACCCGGATTGAGAATCCATTTCCAGGCAGCGCCGGTGACGATGAACGACAGCGCCATCGGGTACAGGTAGATCGCGCGCAGCGCGCCTTCGTGGCGGATGCGCTGGTCCAGCAGGATCGCCATCGACAGGCCAATGGCAAGACAGAACAGGATGAACAGGCCGCCGAAGATGCCGAGATTGGCGGCGGAGACCCACCAGCGCTCGATGTCGAACAGCCGTTCGTACTGACCGAAGCCGGAATACTCGAAGTTCGGCATCATGCGCGACTCGGTCAGCGACAGGTAGGCGGTGAGGGCGATGAAGCCATAGACGAAGACCAGCGATGCGACGATGGTCGGAGACAGCACGAGGCGCGGCAGCCAGGCATCGGCCAGTGCGCCAAAACGGCTGCCCGATTTCAGCGGCGGCAGGCCGGTGCTGTCATTGGCAGCAGGGCGCCTGCCGGCGGCGGCGGGCCTTGTGCCGGAGGTAAGCGGTGTAACGGACATGAGGGATTCTCCAGAAGCGAAAACACGGGACGGGGACTGCCCGGTGTACGCGAGCGTGCGCAAACCCGGGCGGCGCACATGGCGCAACCCGGGTTCGACGGCACGAAAGACGACAGCGGCTTAGGAAGTCTTCGCGGCCTTGGCCAGTGCCTGCGCCGCGGCCTGCGGCGTCATGTTGCTGTTCATGAAGCGCGCAATCACGTCCTGGATCGCGCCGGCCTTGGCGGTGTTGATCGCCATGCCATGTGCCATCGATGGCAGCAGCGCGCCGGCCTTGCTGGTGGCGGCCATGTCATCCATCGACTTCTGCGCGCAGCTGTCGAACTTGTCGCGGGCAGCGCCCGCTCGCACCGGGATCGAACCCTTGTTCAGGTTGAACACCTCCTGGAAGCCGGGGCTCATCACGGCATTGGCCAGCACCAGCTGGGCCTTCTGCTGCTCGGGGTTCTTCACCTTGAACATGGCGAGCGAGTCGATGTTGAACGTGTACGCCTTGTCTGTGCCGGGTGCGGCCACGCACAGGAAGTCCTTGCCCGGCACCTTGCCGGCGGCAGTGAACTCGCCCTTGGCCCAATCGCCCATGAACTGCATGCCGGCCTTGCCGTTGATGACCATGGCCGTGGCCAGGTTCCAGTCACGCCCTGCCGCGTCCTTGTCGATATAGGTCTTGATGCGCGCCAGGGTCTCGAAGGACTTGATCATCGTCGGGCTGGTCAGGGTAGCCTGGTCCAGCTGCACCAGCGCCTTCTTGTAGAAGTCGGCGCCGCCCGTGCCCAGCACGACCGATTCGAACAGCGTGGCATCCTGCCACGGCTGGCCGCCGTGGGCCAGCGCCACCAGGCCGGCCTTCTTGATCTTGTCAGCCGCGTCGAAGAACTCGGCGAAATTGGTCGGTGCCTTGGCGCCGGCCTTGGCCAGCACTGCCGGATTCACCCACAGCCAGTTCACGCGGTGCACGTTGACGGGTACCGCCACGTAGTGGCCCTTGTATTTCATGACGTTCGTCACGACCGGCGGCAGGGTGGATTCCCACTTGCCTTCCGTAGCTGCCTGGTCGATATTGGCCAGCACGCCTTCCTGGCCCCATTCCTGGATCGACGGACCCTTGATCTGGGCCGCCGTCGGCGGGCTGCCGGCCATTACGCGCGCCTTCAGCGCGGTGGCGGCATTCTCGCCGGCGCCGCCGGCCACGGCGAAGTCCTTCCACGCCACGCCCTTCGACTCCATGATCTTTTTCAGCTCGGCGACGGATTTCGCTTCACCACCGGAGGTCCAGTAGTGCAGCACTTCCACCTGCGGCGCCGCCTGCGCGGCGGCGCCCATCAGGGTCGCCAGCGCCAGGACTGCCTTTACGCTCGTTTTCAGTTTCATGCTTGTCTCCTTGTGCGCGTTATTGTTTTACCACCAGGCTTCCAGCTGGACGCCGTACGAGAAACCGTCCGTGTCCTTGCCGTATACGGGCCCGGAGTTGTTGAAGGCGTTCACCATCGGAGTTGCGGCGTCGTTCCATTTGCCGTAGGTGGCGAACAGGCGCAGCTCGGGGCGCGACCAGAAATCGCGGGCCAGCGCGATCGTCGGCGCGATCGTCAGCTTGGTCAGGCGCGCCGTGCCCGGGGTGGCGTCGGACTTCACCTGGCTCACGCCCAGTTCGGCCTGCAGCTTGAAGTTGTCGGTGAAGGCGTATTGTGGGCGGCCGCCGATCGTCGTCCACGTGGTCGAGCCGGTGGCGTCGTTCTTGTCGCGGTGGTACAGGGCAACCAGCGACACGCCGAAGTCGCGCGTCGGCTGCAGATACAGCTCGTCGAACACGCGCACGCGGGTGTAGTCCGATCCCAGCAGCGTGCTGCCCGAGGAACCCATGCGCGAGCAGCAGACGCCGATGCCGGTACCAGGGCCGACGCCGTACTGCACGCCGAACTTGTTGTTGCCGCCCAGGACATTCTTCTGGTGGTGGAACATCGACAGCTGCCAGCCGTTGTGCGTGGTGCGGTCGGTGCCTTCGGCGGTGATGAACGTCGCGGCGAAGTCCAGCGTCCCGCCCGGATTGACGGGCAGGTCTTCGTACAGGATGTTCTGGCGCGAGGCGGCCAGCGAGTCGATCACCTGGCCCGTGACGGGGTCGGTGCTGTTGAAGTCATTGTCCTTGAAGAACGCGTAGCTGATCTTGCCCGGTCCCAGCGGATAACGGTCGATACCGGCGCCGGTGCCGTTCAGGTTAATGTACTGCAAATCCAGGATGTGGATATCCGGGCGCAGGTAGTGGCGCTTGCCGGCCCACGCGGTGCCGCCTTTCAGGAACGGCAGGCCGCGTGCTTCCACGTAGGCCTTGGTCAGTTCCAGGTCGGCGTCGCCGAAGTCGGAGCTGTTCTTGTAGGCGGTGGCCCAGACGGTTGCCACGAAGCTGACGCCGTTCTCGGCCTTCGCCACTTCCTTGGTATAGCCAAGTTCCGTGAAGCTGTCGCATTCGTTGCCGAGGCGGTAGGTCATCGAGACACCGCCAAGGCCGTAGCAGCTCTGGTTGCCGCCGTGGTTGCTGTTGCCGACGCCGGCGCGCAGGTAGCCGTGGAAGCCTTCGATATCGCGTTCGGCAGCGGCGGCCGAACCGCAAGCCAATGCGAGTGCCAGGGACGCGCCAATAGGTTTAAGGGCGAACTTTCTGATCATGCTGTCTCCGCTGTTTAGTATGTTTAGTAATTGATATCGTTGTATCGAGCGCACAGTAGCATCGGAGAAAGAGGGATTCCAGCAGTGGCATCAAAACCACATTTCAAATGCAAGTTGATGATTTTCATGACATTTATGGAACGCGACAGCCAGACGCCGACACAAAAACTTACACATAGGGGGAACAGTGCCGGGCCGCCTGCAACATTTCGCAACAAATCCACACGTTTTGTTGCAAAATGTGCCAGAGTATTACCATGTTCCAGAGAAATTACTGGGGTATAGTCCACACTCGGCGAGTGTGCCGTCATTACAACAAACGCTGTCCCAGCAGATGGCCCGGACCGGGATGAAGCAGTTCAATCACAACACCTTGCGCAAGGCTCTGGCGGCCGTCTGCCTTGCCGCCTGCGCCACCGCCACCGCGGGCACCCAATCGCTGCAGGTCCTGCACTGGTGGAAGTCCGCCAGCGAGCGCAAGGCCGTGGACCTGATCGCACAGCGCCTGGGCGAGCAGGACGTCGGCTGGCACGACGGCGTGGTGCCCAGCGGCTCGGGCGTCGGCGCCGGCATCGTCCTGCGCAGCCGCATGCTGGCCAAGGACGCGCCGGAGGTGGCGCAGCTGAACGGCATCGTGATCCGCGACTGGGCGCAGCTGAACCTGCTGCAGGAACTGGACGCCGTCGCAATCGCCGGCAACTGGAACAAGCTGCTGCTGCCGGCCGTTGCCAGCACCATCGAATACGACGGCCATGTCTACGCGGCGCCGCTGGGCGTCCACCGCATCAATACGCTGTTCTACAACCGCAAGCTGCTGCAGCGCCTTAACCTGCCGGTTCCGGCCACGTGGCCGGAGTTCGAGCGCGTCGCGGCCAGGCTGCAGCAGGCCGGCATCGTGCCGCTGGCCCAGAGCAGCGAACCGTGGCAGGTGGCCACGCTGTTCGAGACGATCGTGCTGGCCGAGGGCGCGGACCTGTACCGCAACCTGTTTCGCCAGCGCGATGCGGCCGCCTACGCGGACCCGCGCCTGGCTCGTGCGCTGGGGCGGCTGCGCGCCATCAAGCGCTGGATGGGCAGCCCGATTCGCGAGCGCAAATGGGACGACAGCGTGCGCGAGCTGGTCGGGAACCGCGCCGCGATGATGGTGATGGGCGACTGGGCCAAGGGCGAGCTGGTCACGCAGGGCATGGCGGTCGAGCGTGACTTCGGCTGTGCGGCGGCGCCGGGCACGGAGCGCTATCACCTGTTCAACGTCGACACGCTCAGCATGCTGGGCACCCACCCCGAGCTGCGCGCGGCCCAGGAAAAACTGGCGGCGCTGGTGCTGACGCCGTCGCTGCAGGTCGACTACAATGCGATCAAGGGCTCGATCCCGGTGCTGCGCAACGCCGGCCATATGAAGATGGACGCCTGTGCGCGCGCTTCGTGGAAGCTCTTCAACAGCGGTGCCGAGGCGCAGGTTCTCAGCCTCGTCCACCGCATGTCCACCGACGAAACGGTGCGCGATGCGATCGTCGCCGAGGTGCACCGCTACTTCCTTGACGACAGCGTGACAGCGGCCGATACGCAGCGCCGGCTGGCGGCCATCGCCCGCACCTCCACCAAGACCAGATAAGTGAGTTAAGCAGCACATGCGCAGGATCCTCATAGTCGACGACGACCAGAAAACCCGGGCCTTGCTGAAGACGTACCTGGAAAAGAACCAGTACGAAGTGGACCTGGCGCACGACGGCGCCACGTTCCTGGCCGAATTCACGCGCTGCGTCGACGAATTGTCGATGGTGATTCTCGACGTGATGCTGCCCGATACGGACGGCTTCGCGCTGTGCCGCACCGTGCGGCAGCGCTCCAATGTCCCCATCATCATGCTGACGGCCAGCTCGGACGAGACCGACCGCGTGGTGGGTCTGGAGCTGGGCGCGGACGACTACATCTCCAAGCCCTACAGCCCACGCGAACTGCTGGCGCGCATCAAGGCCATCCACCGCCGCACCGGCATGGAAGCGCCGGCCGCGCCGCGCTATTACCGCTTCGAGGGCTTCGTGCTCGATACGGTGGCGCGCACGGTCACGGCGCCGGACGGCGAACCGGTGCCGCTGACAGGGCTGGACTTCCAGCTGCTGAAATACTTCGTCGAGCACGCGGGCGACATCCTGGACCGCGGCGTGCTGTCGGAAGGCACGCGCGGGCGCGATGCGGGACCGATGGACCGCTTCCTCGACGTGCAGATCAGCCGCCTGCGGCTGCGCCTGAACGACGGCGGCGGCAGCCCGAAGCTGATCAAGACCGTACGTGGCGTCGGCTACGTGTTCTCGGCCGACGTGACGTCGTCCCATGCCTGACAGGACGCCGCGGCTGCCGCTGCATGGGCATATCGTGCCGTCGTCGCTGCAGGGCAGGCTGACACTGGTGATGGTGATCGGCGTGCTGCTCACACAGCTGGTCGGGAACTTCATCTGGGCCGCCCAGCGCCGCGCCGAGGCGCGCAGCGAAGTGGGCACCGCCGCGCAGCACGTGGCGCACAGTGCCTCCAGCGCGGTGCGCTTTTTTCTGAGCCTGCCGCCGAACTACCGGCCGCTGATCATCCAGCAGTTCCGCGAGATGGGCGGCACGCGCTTCCTGGTCAATATCAACCGCGCGCCCGTGCCGGTGCGCTCGCTGGCGGGGCAGGAGCTGACTGACGCGGCCTTGAAGCAGTTATGGGCGACGCTGAAGGAAGACCTGCCCAACACGCCGAACCTGCGCGTCGCCTTCGCATGGCCGGACCGGCTGGCGGCCGACAATGACGGCGGCACCTTGGCCGACCTGCCGGACAGCTGGACCCAGCACA
Source organism: Pseudoduganella plicata (assembly GCF_004421005.1). NCBI lineage: Bacteria > Pseudomonadati > Pseudomonadota > Betaproteobacteria > Burkholderiales > Oxalobacteraceae > Pseudoduganella > Pseudoduganella plicata. Next base: position 3,123,128 of record NZ_CP038026.1, on the reverse strand, counting down.
TCCTGCTGACCAAGCCCGCTCCGGTATTGCTGATCCAGGCCGAACTCGATCCCGGCCACTGGCTGTATCTCGCCACGCTGATGCCGAATCCTTATTTCCTCGAGACGGGCAACCCGCTGACGCGCGACCGCCTGCTGCTGCAGGCGATGTCGCTGGCGGCCGTGCTGCTGGTGTCCATTCTTGTCGTGCGCTGGATCACGCGGCCGCTGGCCGCGCTGTCGGATGCGGCGACGGCTTTCGGCAAGGGCGAAAACCCGCCCGCCCTGCCGGAGACAGGCAGCCGCGAATTCGTCACCACGGCCCGCGCGTTCGAGGACATGCGCAAGCGCATCCAGCGCTACATGGAAGACCGCGAGCGCCTGTTCGTCTCCATCTCGCACGACCTGCGTACGCCCATCATGCGCCTCAAGCTGCGCGCCGAACTGCTGGACGACGACGACATGCGCAGCGAATTCCACGACGACCTCGATGAACTGGACATGATGGTCAAGGGCGCGCTGCAGACGGTGAAGGACAGCGACATTCACGAAAACGCGACGGAAGTGCGGCTGGACGCGCTGCTGGGCCGCATGGTGCGCGATGCGCAGCTGGCCGGCCACGAAGTGTCGTTCAAGGCGTCCGGCCTGACGGTGACGGCCCGGCCGCTGGCGCTCAAGCGTGCGATCGGTAACCTGCTGAACAACGCGCTGTATTACGGCAAAAAGGTCGAACTCTCCGTGTGCGAACAAGGCGGCAATATCGAGATCGTGGTGCGCGACCATGGCCCCGGCGTGCCGGAAGAAGCGCTGGCCGGCCTGGGCCAGCCGTACGTGCGCCTGCAGCACGGCCGCAGCCGTAACAGCAGCGGCATGGGTCTGGGGCTTTCCATCGCCCGCGGCATCGTGCAGGCGCACGGTGGCCAGCTGCTGCTGGCCAATGCGCCGGACGGCGGCTTCCAGGCAACCATCGTGCTGCCGGGCGGGGTGTTTCACCCGGAATGAGCGGGGAAAGGCACCTTCCGCCGGAAGGTGCCGGGCACTGATGTCAGATGCTTTCCTGACCTTCGTTTTTGTCCTTAGACACGAAGTCCTTGATCATCGGCGCCACGTCGGCGATGGGTTTGGCAAGGCTGAGGGCCGACGACAGTACGGGTAACAGAGGAAGCGGCATGGTGGATCTCCTGAAAGGTTGAATGACTTCACTCGGGGTCGAGTGGTCATGAGTGTCCGGCCCGGGCCATTAGGTTCCTCCCCCGCCTTCAATCAATCTGCCACGCCGTTCCCACCATGCACTGATCAGAAACAGCGCGCAGGCGCCAAACAGCACCGCGGGCAGCGCATGAATGCCGACACCGTGCATCAGCGCCCCCGTCGCCAGCGGCCCGGCCGCGCTGGCGATGCCCCATGACGCGTTGACGACGGCCGAAGCGCTGGTCAGCGCGGCGCCGCTGAACCGCTCGCCGCAGGCGACCAGTGCCAGCATGTAGATCGCCCCCGCGGCGGCGCCCAGCGCCAGCAGCAGCGTCCACCACAACCATGGGATGCCGGCCGCCAGTGGCAGCAGCGGCAGCAGCAGGCAGACGGCGATGCCGCAGCCGACATGCACGCGGAAGCGTCCGTAGCGGTCGGCCAGCGCGCCCATTGCGAACTGCAGCGCCGTGTCGCCCGCGAGGACGACGGTGGCCGAGATCAGCGCCAGTTCCGTCACGATCCCCTGGCGCATCGCATACACGGGCAGCAGCGCCAGGATCAGGGTGTCGAACAGTGCGAAAAACGCCGCCCCCAGCGCGATCATCGGCATCTTCGGCAGCACGTCCTGCCAGCGCGCGTGCGCTTCCTTTTCCGCCGGCAGCCGGGTTCCGTTCAGCAGCATCAGGCCGGGCAGGGCGGCGATGAACAGCAGCCCGCAGGCCGCGAAGGGCCACGCCAGCCGGCCGTTCAGCAGTGCGACCAGCGCGGGCCCCGCCAGCTGGAACAAGGTAAAGCTTGTCGTGTAGAGCGCCACCACGCGACCTCTCGACTGGTCGGGCGCGATGCGGTTGACCCACGCTTCGCCGATCGTGAACAGCACGCCCATCGCCGCCCCGAAGACCAGCCGTAGCGCGCACCACAGCCAGACATCGGTCGCGGCCTGCATGGCCGCCGTGACGGCGGCGGCGGCCCAGACGGCACCCATCATCGTGTGGCGCGGGCCGAAGCGGGCCACCCAGCCGGTGACGAACGGCGCCACGCCAAGGATGCCCAGCGCGCTGGCGGCGGTGACGAGGCCGATGACCTGCGTGCCGGCGCCGCGCACGTCCAGTGTCACGGCGGTCAGCGGGATGGTGGCGCCCAGGCCAAGGCCGACGATGCCGATGCTGATGACGAGGGCGGAAAAATCGCGCCATGGGAGGTTTTTCATGGCGCGCGGCAGGCAATGAACGTCAAAACGGGCGATTCGGTTGTGTATCTGCGCAATGATAGCAAAATTGAATTTGTGATAAATTAAGTCATCGGTCGCCAGCGACCGCGGCGTCTTTTCGCACAGGCGCCGGGGTCGGGACCTCATCTGGAGCTGAGCTGAAAACATGCGCCGTCCTGTCGTCCTCGTTCCTGCCTGCACGCGGCAGATTGGCCATTTCCCCAATCACGCGGCGCAAAACAAGTATGTCAACGCGGTGACCCTCGGGGCCCGTTGCATGCCGTTGATCCTGCCCGCGCTGGCCGAGCTGACCGACATGGAAGCGGTGCTGGCGGTGGCGGACGGCATCATGCTGACCGGTTCGGCCTCCAACGTGCACTCGGACCTGTACGGACAGCCCATCCGCAATCCCGCCCTGCCGCTCGATGCGGCGCGGGATGCGACGGTGCTGCCGCTGATCCGCGCGGCCGTCAAGCGCGGCATTCCGCTGCTGGGGATTTGCCGTGGCTTCCAGGAGATCAACGTGGCACTGGGCGGCACGCTGCACCAGGCGGTGCAGGAAGTGCCGGGCATGATGGACCACCGCGACCGCGAGGACGATTCGCTGGAAGTGCAGTATGGTCCCGCCCATCCGATCCGGCTGACCCCCGGCGGGAAGTTCTCGCAAATGCTGGGCAACCTTGATGAGATCACCGTCAACTCCCTGCACGGGCAGGGTGTCGACGTGCTGGCCCCCGGCCTCACCGTGGAAGCGGTGGCGCACGACGGGCTGGTGGAAGCCTACACGGTTGCCGCCGCGCCGGGCTTCACGCTGGCGGTGCAATGGCACCCCGAGTGGCGCATCACGGAAAACCCCGACTCGATGAAGATGTTCCTCGCTTTCGGCAACGCCTGCCGCGACTACCAGGCGAAGCGCCAGGAGCGGGGCGGATGAAACCCTTTAGATACCGGGCCGGCAGTATCCCCTAGCTGTTCTTGCGAAGTCAGTGCACGGGTACGCGGCCAGGGCCGCGATCAATGACTTTTTGGAGCAAGAGATGGCTATACGCGAGAATTTCACCTATACCGACATGGACGAGTGGCTCAATGAAAAACGGGTCACCGAAATCGAATGCCTGGTGCCGGACCTGACGGGGGTCGCCCGCGGCAAGATCCTGCCGCGGGCGAAATTCACGGAAGACCGGGGCATGCGCATTCCGGAAGCCGTGCTGGGCATGACCGTCACGGGCAATTCCCCTGTCGACGACCCGGCATACGACCGCGCGATCTCTGTCACCGACCGGGACATGATCCTGAAAGCCGATCCCACCACCATCACGATGGTGCCGTGGGCCACCGACCCCACCGCGCAGGTCATCCACGACTGCTATTTCGCCGACGGCCGCCTGGTCGATTTCGCGCCCCGTTCCGTGCTGCGGCGCGTGCTGAAACTGTATGCGGACAAGGGCTGGAAGCCCGTCGTCGCACCGGAACTGGAGTTCTACCTGACGGCGAAGATCTCCGACCCGGACCTGCCATTGCGCGCTCCGGTCGGCCGCAGCGGCCGCGCCGAGACGTCGCGCCAGGTCTACAGCATCGACGCCGTCAACGAGTTCGATCCGCTGTTCGAGGATATCTACGATTACTGCGACCTGATGGGCCTGGACGTGGACACGCTGATCCATGAAATCGGGGCCGGCCAGATGGAGATCAACTTCCTGCACGGCGAGCCGCTGGGCCTTGCCGACAAGGTGTTCTTCTTCAAACGCACGCTGCGCGAGGCGGCCCTGAAACACCAGATGTACGCGACCTTCATGGCCAAGCCGATGGCCGGCGAACCCGGCTCGGCGATGCACGTGCACCAGAGCGTCGTGGACGCGGAAACGGGCTGGAACATCTTCAGCAACCAGGACGGCTCGCCGTCGGCGCTGTTCAAGAACTACATCGGCGGCCTGCAGCGCTATATGCCGTCGGCGCTGGCGATCATTGCCCCTTACGTCAACTCGTATCGCCGGCTGGTGCGCCACACGGCGGCGCCGATCAATATCCAGTGGGGCATGGACAACCGCACCGTTGGCTTCCGCGTGCCGGAATCGGGCGTGCAGGACCGTCGCGTGGAGAACCGCATCATCGGCTCGGACGCCAATCCGTACCTGGCGCTGGCCGTCACGCTGGCCTGCGGCTACCTCGGCATGATGGACGCGCTGGAACCGACCGCCATCACGACGGGCAGCGCCTACGAGATGGAATACGAGCTGCCGCAAGGCCTGCCCGAAGCGCTGCAGCGCCTGCGCGGCGAGGACAAGCTGCGCGAAGTGCTGGGCGAGCGCTTCATCGACGTCTACGCGGCCATCAAGGACCTGGAGCACCAGGAGTTCATGACCGTCATCAGTCCGTGGGAGCGCGAGCACCTGCTGCTGCACGTCTGATGCCCTGAACAGCTTTCCCGGCCGGCGCGCTCGGAGTACACTGGTGTCGAATACCGGCTGCCAGCGCGCCGGTCGACCATCAGGAGCGCATCATGACAACGACTCCCATCGTGCCCGTGCTGCCGGACACGCAGGTACTGCAACGCCTCGACGCCGCCCACTTCCTGCATCCGTTCACGGATCACAAGGCGCTGGCCGAGAAGGGTGTGCGCGTGATGGTGCGTGGCGACGGCATCTACCTGTGGGACTCGGAAGGGCGCAAGGTGCTGGACGCGATGTCGGGCCTGTGGTGCGTCAATGTCGGCTACGGGCGCACCAGCATCACGCAGGCGGTGGCCCGGCAGATGGAGACGCTGCCCTTTTATAACAGCTTCTTCAATACCACGACGATCCCGGCCGTCGAGCTGGCCGCCAAGCTGGCGCGCATCGCGCCTGCCGGTTTTCGTCACGTGTTTTATACGGGTTCCGGCTCGGAAGCGAACGACACGAATGTACGCATGGTGCGCCGCTACTGGGACCTGCTGGGCCAGCCCGAGCGCACCGTCATCATCAGCCGCCACAACGCCTATCACGGCAGCACGATGGCCGGGGCATCGCTGGGCGGCATGAGCGGCATGCACGTGCAGGGCGGGCTGCCGATTCCGGGCATCGTCCACATCAACCAGCCCAGTTATGCCGAACACGGTGTCGGCATGACGCCCGAGGAATTCGGCGTGCATGCGGCATCGTGGCTGGAAGAGCGCATCAGGGAACTGGGGCCGGACAAGGTGGCCGCCTTCATCGGCGAACCGATCCAGGGCGCCGGCGGCGTCATCATCCCGCCTGTCACGTACTGGCCGGAAGTGCGCCGCATCTGCGACAAATACGACATCCTGCTGATCGCGGACGAAGTCATCACCGGCTTTGGCCGGCTTGGTAAATGGTTCGCTTCCGAGCAGTTCGGCATCCGGCCCGACCTGATCACGTTCGCCAAGGGGGTCACGTCGGGCTATGTGCCGCTGGGCGGGGTGCTGGTCAGCGACAAGGTGGCCGGGGTGATTGTCGCCGGCGGCGACTTCAATCACGGCTTTACATATTCCGGCCACCCGGTAGCCTGCGCGGCCGCGCTGGAAAACATCCGCATCATCGAAGAGGAAAAACTGCTGGAGCAGGTGGCGCATGACACGGCGCCGTACCTGAAGGCGCGCTTCGCCAGCCTGGCGGCCCATCCGCTGGTCGGCACAGCCGAGAGCTGCGGCTTTGTCGCGGGCCTCAATCTCGTGCGGCGCAAGGCCGGTAACGTGCACTACCAGGTGAAGTTCGATCCGGGCCTGGGCGTCGGCATGATCTGCCGCGCACACATGTTCGACAATGGCGTCATCATGCGCGCGGTGGGCGACAGGATGATCATCGCGCCGCCCTTGATCATGACGCGGCCGCAGATCGACGAGCTGATCGGCTTGATCCGCCTGTGCCTGGATCGCACGCTGGAAGACCTGGAACGGCGCGGCTGGATGAGATGACGGCCGCGTCGGCGTTTCAGCCGTGTGCCATCAGGCGTTCGCGCCGTGCAGATGCGCTGCCGCATCCTGCCGGTTCTTCAGTACCTGCGGCCCCAGAGAACCGATGAACATGCCCGCAAACGCGGCCAGCAAGCCGGCCAGCTGGCCCGGGAACATGGCGCCCAGGCTGGAAATCTGCGGGAAGAACAGGATCCAGACAAAGATGCCGGCACCGATCGACAGGATCGCCCCCTGCGTCGTGGCGCGCTTCCAGTACAGCCCCATCACCAGCGGCACGAATGCGCCGACCAGCGTGACCTGATAGGCGCTCGACACCAGCTCGTAGATCGACGTGCCCTGCATGGCGATCGCGTAGGTCAGCACCAGCGCGGCGAAGACGACGATCGTCACGCGCATGGCGAACAGTTGCTGGCGGTCGGTCATGCCGGGGCGCAGATTCTTCAGGATGTTCTCGACAAAGCTGGTGGACGGCGCCAGCAACGTGGCCGACGACGTACTCTTGATGGCCGACAGCAGCGCGCCGAAGAACAGGATCTGCATCACCAGCGGCATCTTCGTCATGACGAAGGTGGGGAGCAGGCGCTGGTAGTCGTTCTTGGCGATGTCCATCGCCTGGTCGCCCATCACGACGACGGCGGCGGCCACGATGAACATCGGCACGAAGCCGAACAGGATGTAGCTGGCGCCGCCGATCACGGCGCCGGTGCGCGCCGTGGGTGCATCCTTGGCCGACATCACGCGCTGGAACACGTCCTGCTGCGGGATACTGCCGAACATCATCGTGATGGCGGCGGCGAAGAAGAAGACGATGTCGGTGAAGGTGGGCTCGGGCAGTACGCGCCACAGGTCGGCATGCTGCGCCATCGCCAGCACCTCGTCCGCGCCGCCGGCCAGGTCGGCCGCGAAGAACGCGATGACCGTCATGCCGACAACCAGCACGATCATCTGGACGAAGTCGGTGACGGCGACCGCGAGGAAACCGCCGACGACGACATAGATCAGCACCGCCAGCGTGCCGATGACCATGCCCGTGGCGGGCGACATCGCGCCGTTGGTGAGCACGGAGAATACCAGGCCCAGCGCCGTGATCTGCGCGGCCACCTAGCCCAGGTAGCTGAGGATGATCGTCACGGAGCAGAACACTTCGATGCCCCTGCCGTAGCGCTGGCGATAGTAGTCGCCGATCGTCAGCAGGTTCAGTTTATACAGCTTGGTGGCGAAGAACAGGCCGACGAGGATCAGGCACGTGCCGGCGCCGAACGGGTCTTCGATGACGGCGTTCAGGCCGCCCTGGACGAATCTGGCAGGGACGCCCATGACGGTTTCGGCGCCGAACCACGTGGCGAAGGTTGTCGTGATGACCATGATCAGCGGCAGGCTGCGGCCAGCCACCGCGAAATCGGCCGTATTCTTGATCCGGCGTCCCGCCCACATGCCGAGACCCAGCGTCCCCAGAAGGTAGAGCGCGACGAAGATGATCAGAGTGGTGTTCATGTATGGGCGGCTTGAAGATGAAAAATCGGGCGGAAAATGCGCGATTATAAAGGCAGAAGAGGGCGGCGGGACCATCTTCGCTAGTGTCCCTCATCAGTTGTTGTATTGAGGGAATCGCCGCCGCCGCTGGCCCTCAGGTGCGCAGCACAACGCGCCGGCGCTCGCGGGCCGACTGGTAGATCGCCTCGATGATGCGCAGGTCGCGCAGTCCTTCCTCGCCCGGCACGATGGGTTCGCGGCCCGTCAGCACGCACTGCGCCATATGGTCGAGCTGGCCAGCCCATTGCGTGGCGCCCGGGCCGGGTGGCGGCCTGACTTCGTTCTCGCGGCCCTTGCCGACCCACAGCCGGTTGCCTGCATAGCTGGTGCCGGGTTCCAGTTCGATGCGGCCCTTTTCGCCCATGAGAAGGATGTGGTTCTGGTTGGCGCTGTACATGGACATGCAGGAGGCCAGCACGCCGGAGGGGAATTCCAGCTCGAATTCGATCATGTCCTCCACTTCACGGAAGCGCGGGTCGTTACGGTCGGTGCGCTCGGTGGCGTAGACGGAGATGGGCTCTTCGCCCGTCATGTAGCGGGCTGCCTGCAGCGCGTAGATGCCGATGTCCATCAGAGAGCCGCCGCCGGACATCGCCTTCTTCAGGCGCCAGGAGTTCGGGTTGCCGGCCACAAAGCCATGTTCGGAGCGGAAGTAGCGCAGCTTGCCGATGTCGCCGGCCCGTGCGCAGCGGATCGCTTCCAGGTTGTTTTCCTCGAAATGGCAGCGGTAGCCGATCATCAGCTTCTTGCCCGCCTGCTTGCAGGCGGCGATCATCGACTCGCATTCGGCGGCGGAGACGGCCATCGGCTTCTCGCACAGCACGTGCTTGCCCGCCTTGGCGGCGCGGATCGTGTACTCGGCGTGCATGGCAACGGGAAGGCAGACGTAGACGACGTCGATGTCCGGGTTGTCGCGGATGCTGTCGTAGTTCTGGTAGTTGTACAGGCTGCGATCGGGGACGCCATATTCGGCCGCCACGCGTCTGGCCTTGGCCGCGTCGCCGCTGACGAGGGCCACCAGCCGGCTGTGCTGACAATTCTTGAATTGCGGGATGATAACGCCGAGCCCATAGCCGCCCAGGCCGACGATCGCATATCCCACCTTGCGCACGGGCGTCTGGGCCCGCACCGGAACACCCAGGGCCGCCGCCGCCACCGCGCTGCCGCCCGCCAGAACCACACTACGCCGATCCAGATCGATCATCCCCAGCTCCCGTCGAGTCACTGCGAAAAATCCCCGCAGCAGCGGGGTTGTCGGGGGATTGTAGTATAAATACAAGCCGCGATGGCTCAGTCCGTGTCACCGCGGTGTCAGGCACCGCGGTGGGACACAAGCCCGGCCGTGGAAATTATTCCTTCAGGCCGGCCGCCAGCGTGGCGACCTTGCCGGCATCCGCGCCGACGGCTTTTACCAGGCGCTTGCCGTAGTCGGCATCGGCCTTGTAGAAATGCGACAGCATCGTGTACAGGCTGTCCTGGTTCTTCACCCGTTTCAGGTCGCCGGACAGGTTCACGATCAGGTCATCCCGGTCCTGCTTCGACAGCGCGCGATAGAACTCGCCGGCCTGCTGGAAGTTCAGCGTCTTGGCGATGCGCTGCTGCTGCGTGGTGCCGGTCAGTGGCAGGTTGCTGCTGCGGGCGTTCGGATCTTCCTTCACCTGGGCCAGGCGGCTCGGTTCGTAGTTCACGTTGCCCTTGCGGCCGGACGTGTTGGCGGCGCCGTCGATATTGTTGTTGACGACGGGGACCAGCGGCCGGTTGATCGGCAGCGACTGGAAGTTCGCGCCGAGGCGGTGGTGCTGCGTGTCGATATACGAGAACAGGCGGCCCTGCAGCATGCGGTCTTCCGACGCTTCGATGCCCGGCACGAGGTTACCCGGTGCCATGGCGACCTGCTCGGTCGATTCGAAGAAGTTGTCCGGCACCTTGTTCAGCACCAGCGTGCCGACCTTGCGTTCGGGGACGCCCGTCCAGACCTTGGTCGCGTCGAGCGGGTCGAAGTCGAACTTGTCCAGGTCCTGCGGCTTGATGATCTGCACCGTCAGGTCCCATGCGGGGAATTTGCCGGCCTTGATCGATTCATACAGATCGACGGTGGCGTGGCTGGTGCTCCTGCCCTGCACGACGGCGATGTCCTGCGGACGCAGGTTGCGCTCGCCCTGGCGCGACTTCCAGGCGAACTTGCCGTACACGTATTCGCCCTTGGCGTTGACCAGTTTGAGCGCGTGCACGCTGCTGCCGTTCATCTCGCGGTAGCTGGCGGGCGTGCCCAGGTTCGAGTAGACGCGGGTCAGCATGTGCGTCGCTTCGGGGATGTGCGAGAAGAAGTCGAACACGCGTTCCGGCTCCTGCACGTTTGTCACCGGGTCCGGTTTCAGCGCGTGGATCATGTCCGGGAACTTGATCGCGTCGCGGATGAAGAAGATCGGCAGGTTGTTGCCGACCATGTCGAAATTGCCTTCTTGTGTGTAGAACTTGACGGCAAAGCCGCGCGGGTCGCGCGTCGTCTCCGCGCCCGAGCGGCCCGGGATCACGGTCGAGAAGCGCACGAACACGGGCGTGACGGTGTCGCGCGCAAACAGCCTGGCTTTCGACAGGTCGGACAGGTCGTCGGTCGCCGTAAACGTGCCGTGGGCACCGGTGCCGGTGGCGTGGACGACGCGCTCGGGAATGCGCTCGCGGTCGAAGCGTTGCAGCTTCTGCACCAGGTGGACGTCCTGCAGCAGGGTCGGGCCGTTTGGACCGGCCGTCTGGCTGTTCTGGTTGTCGCCGACGGGGGCGCCGTTGTCTTTTGTCAGCGTCTGGGCATGCGCGCCCGTCGCGAATGCCGCGAGACCCGACAGTACGACCAGGCTGCACAACACGGTGCGGCCTGGACGGAAAGCAAGAAGATTGCTCATATACATTCTCTATCGACTTTAATGTTTAAGGAATGCTTATGCTATCGACTCGGCGGTAATTGTTGAAATTTATTGTAGCTATCACACCGATAGCTAATGTCTAAATCGCATTGCGGGCCTGGCCGCAGTAGAATCGGTTCAAACGACAAGGAGACAACGGATGACATCCTCAACATGGCAAGAACGTGCACGCGACCTGCAGATCGATGGCCGTGCATTCATCAATGGCGAACGCGTCGCCGCGCGCAGCGAGCGGCAGTTCGACAATCACTCCCCCATCGACGGCCGCCTGCTTGGCGCCGTGGCGCGCTGCGATGGCGCCGATGTCGACATTGCAGTCAGCGCCGCGCGCGCGGCATTCGACGACGGCCGCTGGGCCAGTTTCGCGCCCGCGAAACGCAAGCGCATCCTGCTCAAGTTCGCGGACCTGATGCAGCAGAATGCAGCCGAACTGGCGCTGCTCGAAACGCTGGACATGGGCAAGCCGATCAAGTACAGCCAGGCCGTGGACGTGGCCGGCGCCGCCAACTGCATCCGCTGGTACGGCGAAGCGATCGACAAGGTATATGGCGAGATCGCCCCGACACCTGCCAACAGCCTGGCGCTGATCACGCGCGAGCCGGTCGGCGTCGTCGGTGCCATCGTGCCGTGGAATTACCCGATGCTGATGGCGTCGTGGAAGATCGCGCCGGCCCTCGCGGCGGGCAACAGCGTGATCCTGAAACCGTCGGAGAAGTCGCCGCTGACGGCGCTGCGGATGGCCGAACTGGCGCTGCAGGCGGGTATTCCGCCAGGCGTGTTCAATGTGCTGCCGGGCTTCGGCAACGAGGCGGGCAGCGCGCTGGCGCTGCACATGGACGTGGACTGCATCGCGTTTACCGGCTCCACCCGCGTGGGCAAGCAGATCATGCAGATGGCGGGGCAGTCGAACCTGAAGCGGGCCTGGACGGAGCTGGGCGGCAAATCGGCCAACATCCTCTGTGCCGACTGCCCGGACCTGGATGCGGCGGTGGCAGCGTCGATCGGCTCGATCTTCTTCAACCAGGGCGAAAGCTGCAACGCGCCATCGCGCCTGTTTGTCGAGGAGTCGATCCGTGCACGCTTCATTGAAAAGGCGCTGGCGCTGGTGCCGGCCTACGCGCCGGGCGACCCGCTGGACGACAAGACGGTGATGGGCGCCATCGTCGACGACATCCAGCTGAAAACGGTAATAGGCTATATCGAGCAGGGCAAGGCCGCCGGCGCGAAACTCGTCACGGGCGGCGAACGGGTACGCCTCGACACGGGCGGCTACTACGTCGCCCCGACGATCTTCGATAACGTCACCGCCGACATGGCGATCGCCCGAGAGGAGATCTTCGGCCCCGTGCTGTCGGTATTGAGTTTTACGGACGTGAAGGAGGCGGTCAGACAGGCCAACGCGTCGCCGTACGGCCTGCATGCGGCCGTGTGGACGGCCGACCTGACGAAAGCCATCCAGACGTCACGCGCGCTGCGTGCCGGCACGGTGCACGTGAACCAGTACGACAACGACGACATCACCGTGCCGTTCGGTGGCTACAAGCAGTCCGGGAACGGGCGCGATAAATCGCTGCATGCGTTCGACAAGTACACCGAGTTGAAGACGACCTGGATCCAGATCTGACGTCGGAGGTATACCACCGGAGAGAGCTTATGGCTGCTTTCATTGCCTGCGCGATGGAGGCGCGGCAGTGTCCATCGCGTTTTTTACGCCAGCAGCGTGAGCCACCATGGCATCGGCAGGCGCTGGGGAGATCAAGGCGGAGCGCAGCACGTCGACAGCGGGCTTGTTGCGCGACTCGAAGCGCAAGGTGCGGATTCCTGCCTGCTGCAGGCGCTCGTCGCGAACCTTGTCCCTGGCTGCCTGGTGGGTCTTGTCATCGAGCTCGACAACCGCAACGAAGGTACCGTCCGCCTTGCACACGAGGTAGTCGACGCGCTGCTGAGCGATGCGCAAAAAATCCCGGTGCGCAATTTTTCGATCCGTACTTTTTGCTTGCAGGATCGCCGCCATGGCGACCTGCGGAAAAATAAAATACTCCGGCACGGCTTTCGTCAGCCTGCCGAAGAACTCGAGTTCATTTTCACTCATCAGTTTGCGCGCCCGATAGCTCCCGGGAGCAGTTTTCGCTTTCTGCGCGGCGGCAGCCACCACGACAGCGAGCGCCAGGATAGCGACCAGTAGAACTGCGAAAGTCGTCGAATTCATCGGATGGGTGCGTTGCACCTGCATGGCCGGCCCGTCTGTCGCAGCCATGCAGGCGATGTTGATGGAACGATCAGTCTAAATCAAAAATGCGGGAAACATTGGTTCCCTTTTTCGCAGCCGACCTAGAAGGGGGGGACGATCTTCACGGCTGCGGTCCGCCCGCGCAGATCGCTCTGCATGAAATCGAAAACGCCTGCGACGAATTCCACGATGGCCGCTTATCCGTCAGGTTGTGCACGATGAAGCTGACGGTGGCCGCCGGAGCGACCTTCCACGCCACCGTGGCATCCGTACCGACCGGCTTGAAGCGCTCGCCGGTCTGGTCGCCTGGTCATAGCCGTCCACGTAATTCCGCACCGGTGTATTCGACCAGGCGCCAATGTCCAACGTGGCGCTTGTCAGGCCGCGCCATTTCGGGATCGAGCCAGGTGTTGTTGGCGCCGTCCGTCAGCGGTTCCCCCAAGGGGCAGCGGCGGGTTGAAGGTCAGCCCGCGGCGCTGCCGGCGCTGGTGGCCAAATCGTGCGCGGCACGTGTATCGATGCGCGGGCCGCGCCGCTGCGGGATGTGGAGCAAGCGTGGACGGCGTATAGCAGCGCGCATCGTCTTCACGCCATGAAGCGCGGGGCTGCGACGTCCCGCGCATGGGTCAGAAGCAGTGCTCCAGCGCCGGGAAGCTGCCATCCTTGACGGCGGCAACGTAGGCGGCAATCGCCGCGTCGATGCTGGTCTGGCCATCCATGAAGTTGCGCACGAAGCGCGCCTTGCGGCCGGGGAAAACGCCCAGCAGATCGTGCATGACGAGCACCTGGCCGGAGCAGTCGGGGCCCGCGCCAATGCCGATCGTCGGAATCGACAGCGCCTCGGTGACGTCCTTGCCGACGCTCGACGGCACTGCTTCCAGCAGCACGATCGACGCGCCGGCGGCTTGCAGTTTCAACGCATCGCCTTTGAGCGCTTCGGCACTTTCCAGCGTCTTGCCCTGCACCTTGTAGCCGCCCAGCTGGTGGACGAACTGCGGCGTCAGCCCGATGTGCGCGCAGACTGGCACGCCCCGTTCGACAAGGAAGCGCACCGTCTCGGCCAGCCAGCCGGCGCCTTCGATCTTGACGATGTGCGCGCCGGCCTGCATCAAGGTCACGCAGCTGGCCAGAGCCTGCTCGGGCGTGCCGTAGCTGCCGAAGGGCAGGTCGGCCATGATCATCGCCGACCTGGCACCGCGCGCGACGGCGGCCGTGTGGTACGCCACCTCCTGCACCGTGACGGGCAGCGTGGACGTGTGGCCGTTGCAGACCATGCCGAGCGAATCGCCGATCAGCAGGATCTCGACACCGTTGCGGTCCATCAGCGACGCGAAGCTGGCGTCGTAGCACGTCAGCATGGCGATCTTTTCGCCGGCGGCGTGCAGCGCGCGCAGCGACGGGATCGTTACCGCCTTGCTGGCCACTGGCTTGGCCGGTGCCGGCGCGACGGCCCCTGGCGTAGCGGCGCCCGGCGCTGCCATCTCTTTTCCTTGCAAATAACCAGACATGAGGGTCCTTCAATAGTGTGCTTACGGCGCGTATTCTAAACCCCGCAGCACGACCGTGCCGAAATTGAAGGCCCGGCGCCGCCGTCACCAGTATTTCGGATACCGCGCGCTGCGCGTCGCATTGTTGTACGCCAGGGCGACGCCGACGATCACCAGCGCGCCGATCAGCGTGGGGAACAGCAGGAAGCTCCAGCCGGGCTGCGACAGGAAGACGATCACCGGGTTCGATCCGGCCGGCGGATGCACGGTGCGCGTGACCATCATGACGGCAATCGCGGTACCGACTGCCAGCGCAACGGCCCACCACGACGGCCCGAACACGTGCAGGAACGCCAGGCCGATGGCGGAGCTGAACAGGTGGCCGGCAATGACATTGCGCGGCTGCGAGAACGGCACGTCCGGGTAGCCGAACACCAGCACGCACGACGCACCGAACGAGCCCAGCACCAGGACGGCAGACATCACGTCCGTCAGCGCCGCCACGGCGGCGATGGCAAGAAAGCCGCCGAGCCATGCCAGCAGCACGTTGCGGCCGCTTGGTTTCGGCGGAAGGTCGGCCCGGTCGCCGCGCAGTTTATTCAGGAACGCGTACATGATTTTTCCTTTCACGTGAAGGCAGGAGACAGTGCATTAAACCAAACGTTCGGTATGTATCTTGGCACAAAACCGCGCCGCAGGGCGAACAATCTTTCAGCTGAGGGTGGCGGTGGCGCAGCGTTCCAGCATGGCGGCATGCTGGCGTCGCAACGGGGCCACGTCGTGCCAGATGCGGTTCATCAGGATGCAGCCTTGCACGATGGCGACCGCGTCCGCGGCACGATGGCGCGCTTCGTCCGCGGGGAAGTAGCGCGAGAACACGATCATGTAGCAGTCCTGCCATTCCTCGAAGAAGCGCCTTATTTTCGGGCTGAACTGTTCGTACGAACCGCCGATTTCCAGGCTCAGGTTGGCCAACAGGCAGCCGTGCGGATGCTCGGTAAAGAATTTTTCCACGGCAAGATTGAACGTCTCCAGTTCCTTCACCGACGGATCTTCCGCGTCGCGAACGATGGTGAAAATGCTGTCGCGGTAGAACTGGTGCACCTGCTCCAGCGCGGCAACAGCCAGCTCTTCCTTGCCGGAGAAATGGTGATACAGGCTGCCCTTGGTCAGCCCGCACGCCCTGGCGATATCGTCGATGCTGGTTGCCGAATAGCCCTTCATGCGGAACAGCTTTGCCGCGATATCGACCAGATCGAATTTTTCGATGACTCTGCGCATGATGGATTCCAGACATACTGAATGTTTGGCTAGATTACCGGCCGGCGGATGCGGCGTCAACGAGACGAGTGCCTGACCGAACGATACAAATCTCCGAAACATCGACCCAGTTTACCAAACAAACGTTCGGTACTATACAGATCATCAGTTGTGTCTTTACTACGGCTGTGCCCCGGGCGAAGGCGAGTTCGTCCACCTTACCATCACCAAACCAGGGAACGACATGACTACACCGGAAGCATCTGACAAGGTCCTGAAAATGGCGGTCGGGGCGGTTGCGCTGCCCGACATCGAGTTCCATGAATACCAGCCCGGCTTGCGCAAACGGGTACTGATTCATCCGCTGTTCGACAACACAAAGGACGACCCGGCCGGCTCCGATGCGGCGCTGATCCGCTATCTCCCGGGCGCCTTCACACCGCGCCACCTGCATATGGGCTACGAGATGGTGTTCGTACTCCAGGGCGACTACATCGAAAACGACGTCACCTTTGCGCCCGGCTCGCTGATCGTGCGCGCGCCCGGTACCACCCACGAGATGCGCTCGAACCACGGCTGCACGATCCTGGCCATGCGCGACGTGCCGGTCAAGCAGCTCACGTGACCGCGGACGGGCACCATGAAAATCATTTCGGCATCTGCGGCAGCGCAGCTTGTTCGCGATCACTGGACCGTCGTCCCGGGCGGTTTCGGCAGCTGCGGCCATCCCGACACGCTGACCGCAGCGCTGCGGGAACGCTTCCAGGAGACCGGCCGACCGCGCAACCTGTCCCTGCTGTTCGGCGCAGGCCCCGGCGACAAGGCGGGGCAGGGCGTCGACTCCCTGGCCCTGCCCGGTCTCGTCGCACGGGCGATCGGCGGCTTCTGGGGATTGTGCCCGGCGCTCGCCGGCATGGCACGGGACGGCGCGATCGAAGCGCACAACTGGCCGCAAGGCGTCATCAGCAAGCTGTTCGGCGTCATCGCATCCGGCGAGCCGGGCCTGCTGACGCACGTGGGGCTCGATACGTTTGTCGATCCCGCGCTGGAGGGCGGCGTGATCGACAGCCGGAGTTCGCAGCCGCTGGTGGAAAAGCTGCGCTTCAAGGGCCGCAGCCAGCTGTTCTATCCGGCCCCGCGCGTCGACTGCGCACTGCTGCGCGGCACCGCCTGCGATCCGGACGGGAACATCATCTTCTCCGAGGAGACGTCCCATATGGATGCGCTGGCGCAGGCGCAGGCGGCGCACAACTGCGGCGGTATCGTCATCGTGCAGGTCAAGCGCCTGCTCGACGGTCCCGTGGCCGATTACCGCGACGTGAAAATCCCCGGGTTTCTCGTCGACTACGTGGTGCTGGCGCCGGAAAACCGCCACCCGCAAACCTACGGCACGTTTTTCGATCCCGCGTATACCGGCAAGGCCGCGGCGCGCGGGAGGGAATCGGGCAAGCATTTCCCGCTCGCCAAACGCATCGTCGTCCATCGCGCCGCGCTGGAGCTGGCGAATCACCCCGGCGCCAATGTGAACCTGGGGATCGGCATCCCGGCGCTGATCGGTGCGCAGGCGCGAGAGCTGGGCCTGATTGACTTCACGCTGACGGTCGAATCGGGCCTGATCGGCGGCGTACCGGACGAAGGGCTGTCGTTCGGGGCCGTGCGCCATCCGCGCGCGGTGATCGAGCAGTCCGCGCTGTTCGACTTCTATGACGGCGGTGGCATCGATCTGGCCTTCCTCGGCTTCGCGCAGGTGGATGCGGCGGGCAACGTCAACGTCAGCAAATTCAATGGCCGCATCGTCGGCTCGGGCGGCTTTATCAATATCTCGCAGTCGGCCAGGCACATCGTCTTTTGCGGCACGTTGACGGCCGACGGTCTGCAGGTCGAGATCGCCGGCGGGCGGCTCCGCATCGTGCGGGAAGGGCGCACCCGCAAATTCCACGCGCACGTCGCGCAGCTCACCTTCAGCGGCCGGCAGGCGGCGGCCAACGGCAAGGAAGTCCTGTACGTGACGGAACGGGCTGTTTTCCGGCTGGGCGCGCGCGGGCTTGAACTGACCGAGCTTGCGCCCGGCATCGACGTTGCCGCCATTCGCAACGTCGTGGACTGCGATTTCCACGTCGCTGCGAAGCTGCGGCCGATGGCCGGCTTCGCAGCGATTCAATCCAATTAGGCATTCGGGAGCACTATCATGGTCATCACTATCGTGGGCGGCGGCGCTACGGCGCTCGCATTCCTGTACAACTACATCGCCTCCGTGCCGTCCGGGCAGCAGCCCGAGACCACGGTCTACCTGGTCGAGAAGCGCGGCGTGTTCGGCCCCGGCGCGGCTTACGCACGCGACGTGTCGTCGAATCTGCTCAACACGAAAACGGGATTCATCACGCCGTTCCACGACCGGCCGGGCGACTTCTACAACTGGCTGCGGGAGAACGAGTGGGCCTGGTGGCGTAACTTCCCCGCCTTCGACCTGCACCCCGACAGCTATGCGCCGCGTCCCCTGTTCGGCATGTATTTGCAGGCGAAGATGGCGTGGATGGTCAAGCATGCGCTCACGGTCAATGTGCGCATTATCCAGGTCGACGCGGAGGTGAACGACATCGCCATGGTCGGCAACAGCTGCGTGGCGCGGACCAACTGCAGCCTGACCCTGACGTCGGACCACGTCTTCCTGTGCTGCGGCACGCTGCCCGCGAAGCCGGCGGCGTTTGCCGGTGAGGTGGGCCGCATCCTGCCGAGCCCATATCCGGTCGCGGAGCTGCCGCACAGGATCGCGCCGGACGCCAATGTCGGCATCGTCGGCGCCCGCCTCAGTTGCATCGATGCCGTCATCGGGCTGGTCGAGTCGGGCCATCGCGGCCCGATCGCCATCCACTCGCGCAGCGGCTATTTTCCGTGCGTGCGCGGCACCCAGGGCCGCATCGTGCCGAAGTTCCTGGAACAAGGCCACCTGGAAGCGCTGGTGCGCCAGAAGGGCAGGTTGCGCCTGACCGATATCGTGGACCTGGTGCGGCAGGAAATCGCCCACGCCACCCAAGGCGACCTGCCGCGCGACATGCCCCTGCCGCCCGCGCCGCCGAAGGATCTGGCCGCGTATCTGGAGCAGGAAATCGAACTGGCCCGCTCACCCCGCCCCTGGCAGGCGGTACTGTACTCGACCAATGCCGTCATCGATCAGCTGTGGATGGCGCTGCGCGACAGCGACAAGGGACTGTTCCTGTCCGATTACTTCAGCGCGTTCATGAGCTATCGCGTGTCGATTCCAACGGAAAATGCGGCCAGGATCCTGCGTTATCTGAAATCCGGGCAGCTGAGTTTCCATGCGGGCGAGTTTGCCATCGAGGCGGATGGCGACGGCAAGCCTGTCATCCGCACGAGCAGCCAGGCCGCGCTGGGGTACGACTACCTGATCAACGCAACGGGTTCACCCCGCGCGACGAAACGGCTTGAATCGACCCTGCTGGCCAACCTGCTGCAACGGGGCATGGCCGTCGAGCACCCGCTGGGTGGCATCGCCGTGGACCGGCACAACTACGAAGTAATCGGCCGCTTCCCCGGCAAGACGCGGCTGCATGCGATGGGTGAGCTGACCACGGGCACGTTCTTCTTTACCAGCGCACTCGATATCAATGCGCGCCATGCGAGGAACTGCGCGACGGCGTTTGCGGCGTCGGTCTTCCGCCAGGACTCGGTCGGGATGGAGCAGGCTGCTGCCGCCGGATGACGGCGCCGGGTCAGCTGCGGAAGATGAAGTACACCGCCCCCACCAGGCACAAGGCGGCCCAGATGTAGTCGGTCTTGAACGGCTGGTTCATGTAGATCATCGCAAACGGCACGAACACCGTCAGCGTGATCGCTTCCTGCATGATTTTGAGCTGCGCGAGGCTGTATTGCGTGTGGCCGATGCGGTTGGCCGGCACCTGCAGCAGGTACTCGAACAGGGCAATGCCCCAGCTGATCAGTGCGGCGATCCACCAGGGCTTGCCAGACAGGTTTTTCAGGTGGCCGTACCACGCGACCGTCATGAAGACGTTGGACAGGGTCAGCAGGCCGGCGGTCTGGACGATGACGGGAAGTTGCATGTGTCAGTGCAGGATGGCGATGGCCTGGTCCGCCACGCCGGCCGCGAATGCGGCGGCGGGACCGAGGCCGGGGATGACGATCGATGGCGCCAGTTCCAGTAGCGGTACCAGCACGAACGCCCGTTGCGTCAGGCGCGGATGCGGCACCGTCAGCGTGGGGCTGGCGATCTGTGCGTCGCCGTACAGCAGCACGTCGAGGTCCAGCGTGCGCGGGGCATTGCGGTACGGCCGTTCGCGGCCGTGCTGCTGCTCGATGTCGTGCAGCGCCCGCAGCAGCGCCTCGGCATCGAGCGCCGTCTCGATGCGCGCGACGGCGTTGATGTAGTCGTCGCCGGAAGAGTCGATCGGGGCGGTGCGGTACAGCGATGAAACGCCCGTCACGGTCGTGGCGGGCAGGCGGCGCATCCGGGCCACGGCATCGAGCACGTTGGCGCGGGCGTCGCCCAGGTTGGCACCGATGCCGATGTAGGCCACCGCACTGCGCATCAATGGCCCGTGTTGAACGGCACATCGTCGGGCGGCGGGCCGCCGCCTTCGCCACCGGGTTTGCGGCGGCGCGGGCCACGGCGGCGCTTGCGCGGTGCCGCAGCGGCCGCGCTATCGGCATTGAAGCTGTCCGCTTCCTCACCCTCATCGTCGGCTGCGTCGACCTGGGCATGAACGTCCGGGCCGTCCTGCTCATCATGGCCAGCGCCCGCTTCCAGGTCGTCCTTGTGGCGCTGGCCACGGCGGGCCGGGCGCTTGCGTTTGGCGCCCGTGCCGGCAGCGGACGACACCAGGTCGGCGCGCGTGGCTTCGTCGGCTTCATAAAAGGCTGTCCACCAGTCGCCCAGTTCCTGGTCGATCTCGCCGGAAGCGCAGCGCAGCAGCAGGAAGTCGTAGCCGGCGCGGAAGCGCACGTGCTCCAGCAGCTTGTACGGGTTCTTGCCGTTGCGGCGCTCGAAGCGTGGCTGCATCGCCCAGATGTCGCGCATGTCCGAACCGATCTTGCGCTGCAGTGCCAGTTTCTCCGTCTGCGAGTCGAGCACCTCGTCGGCAGCCACATGCAGCGCGGGAATCGGCGATTCGCCGGCGGCCTGGTAGGCGTTCCATTTTTCCAGCACCTGGTGCCACAGCAGCGAGGCAAACAGGAAGCCGGGCGAGACCGTCTTGCCGGCGGCGATGCGGCGATCCGTCGAGTCCAGCGCCAGCGTGACGAACTTGAAGCCTAGCGGCTGCTCCAGCACCACGTCCAGCAGCGGCAGCAGACCGTGATGCAAGCCTTCCTTGCGCAACTGCTGCAGGCAGGCCAGCGCGTGGCCGCTCATCAGGAGCTTGAGCATTTCATCGAACACGCGCGCGGCCGGCACGTTGTCGATCAGCGGCGCCATCACCGGAATCGGCGCGGCCGTCGATGGTTCGATATCGAATTTGAGCTTGGCCGCGAAGCGCACCACGCGCAGCATGCGCACCGGGTCTTCGCGGAAGCGCGCTTCCGGCTGGCCGATGATGCGCAGCGTGCGGGCGCGGATGTCCTTCATGCCGCCGTGGTAGTCCAGCACCTGCTGGGTGGCAGGGTTGTAGTACATCGCGTTGATGGTGAAGTCGCGCCGCTCGGCATCCTCCGCCTGGGTGCCGAAGGTGTTGTCGCGCAGGACGCGGCCATGTTCGTCCTTCGGTGCCGCGGCCGTGGCGGTGCCGCGGAACGTCGTCACTTCCAGCAGGTCCTGGCCGAACATCACGTGCACGATCTGGAAGCGCCGGCCGATGATGAAGGCGCGCCGGAACAGGCGCTTGACCTGCTCGGGCGTGGCGTTGGTCGCCACGTCGAAGTCCTTCGGTTTGACGCCCAGCAGCAGGTCGCGCACGGCGCCGCCGACGACGAATGCCTCGAAGCCCGCTTCCTGCAGGGTGGAGGTGACGCGGACGGCGTTGGCCGACACCATTTTAGGGTCGATGCCGTGCTGCTCCGGTCCCAGTACTTCAGGCTCGCCGGTGTTGCGGGCTTCCTTGACGCCCAGGATCTTGCGGATGAATTTCTTAATCATTGAATAGATGGAGTAAAGGCCAGCCTTGCGCAGTCGCGTGAGTCGTCAGCGCGGCATTGGGGTTGGTCGCTACGGGGTGGGTGACGATCGACATCAACGGCAGGTCGTTGTGCGAATCGCTGTAGAAATAGACGGCGGCGAAGTGGTCGAGCGTCTTGCCCATCCCCTCCAGCCACGCCTTGGTGTGGACGATCTTGCCGTGGCCCTGCGTGGGCGTGCCGTGCAGCCGGCCCGTGATGCGTCCGTCGACGATTTCCGGCATCGCGGCGATCAGGTGCTCGACGCCGAACGCCTGCGCGATCGGGGCGGTGACGAAATGGTTCGTCGCCGTGACGATGGCGACCAGATCGCCGGCGTCCAGGTGCTTCTGCAGCAGCGCGCGCGCGGCCGGGCGGATGTTGGGCCCGATCACCTCGCGCATGAACTGCTGCTGCAGTTCGGCCAGGCGCACCGGGTCCAATTTTGCCAGGGTGCCCAGTGCGAATTCGAGGTACTCGACCGGGTCCAGCGTGGCCGCCTGGTACTGGGCAAAAAAGGCGTCGTTGCGGCGCGCGAACTCCGTGGCATCGACGGCGCCCACGCGGCACAGGAACTGGCCCCATTCGTAATCTGAATCGATGGGCAGCAGCGTGTGATCGAGGTCGAACAGGGCCAGGTTCATGCAGTCTCTCAGTTCAGTCTTTTGCCTCGGCCTGCAGCCACTCGCGCAGCAGCGGCAGGGTAATCGGGCGTTGGGTTTCAAGGGAATATTGGTCCAGCGAGTCCAGCATCGAGGACAGCGAGCGCATGTCACGCCGGAAGTGCGACAGCAAATAGGGTAACACGCCGGGCGACAGCGTCAGCCCACGGCTGGCCGCCGCCTGCGACAGCGCGGCCACCTTTTCGGCGTCCGACAGGCCGTGCAGCTGGTAGATCAGGCCCCAGCCCATGCGCGTGCGCAGGTCTTCCCGCACCGGCAGCACGGCCGGCGCAACGGCGCCGCTGCAGACCATGAAAGCGCCGTTCGCGCGGATTTCATTGAACAGGGCGAACGCGTCGATCTGCGCCACGGGCGAAAGCTTTTCGCAGTCGTCCAGCAGGTACAGGTCGACGTCGGGCGAATAGACGAACTCCGATTCGATCGAAAACGGCGAGATGTAGCGGGCCCGCTCGGTCGCGGCCAGGGCTTTGAGCAGGTGCGTCTTGCCGGCGCCGATCTCGCCCCACAGGTAAGCGAAATGCTCGCGCGAGCTGCGCTCGGCGAACTGGCGCATCAGCGCCGCCACCTCGGCATTGCGGCCCACCTCGAACGATTCGAGGGTCAGCACGGGCTCGGCGCCCAGGTCCAGCACCAGCTGTTTCATCGCTGTTGCCCCGGTTGCCTGATCATTTTTATAACTTTTTCGCTCATCACACCAGCATTATAGAAGCTGCCGACACGTGGTGGCGCGGCGAGTGGCTGGGCGGTAGGGGCATGAAGGGGTGGCCAGTGGATTTTTTTAGGAGATGGGACGGGCCATTTTGATAAAATAGCGGACTTGCCGCGATTTGATCCCAAAAAGAACGAATCGAGAACGAATTGCGGCTTCCGCCTTCTATTTTACCGCCTCCGCTGCGAAATACACCATGAGCCAACCTTCCAATGTATCCCTGTCCTACCGTGACGCCGGCGTCGATATCGACGCGGGCGATGCCTTAGTCGAAGCGATCAAGCCGTTTGCCAAGCGTACCCTGCGCGAAGGTGTCATGGGTGGCATCGGCGGCTTCGGCGCGTTGTTCGAGATCAGCAAGAAGTACAAGGAACCGGTGCTGGTGTCGGGCACGGACGGCGTGGGTACGAAGCTGAAGCTGGCTTTCGAGCTGAACCGTCATGACACGGTCGGCATCGACCTGGTGGCCATGAGCGTCAACGACATCCTGGTGCAGGGCGCCGAGCCGCTGTTCTTCCTCGACTATTTCGCCTGCGGCAAACTGGACGTGGCCATCGCCACGGACGTCATCAAGGGTATCGCACAGGGCTGCGAGCAGGCCGGCTGCGCGCTGATCGGCGGCGAGACGGCGGAGATGCCGAGCATGTACCCGGCCGGCGAATACGACCTGGCCGGCTTCGCCGTCGGCGCGGTGGAAAAATCGAAGCTGATCGACGGCACGAAGATCGCCCCGGGCGACGTCGTGCTGGGCCTGGCCTCGTCGGGCGCGCACTCGAACGGCTATTCGCTGGTGCGCAAGATCATCGAAGTGGCCAAGCCGGACCTGGAAGCGGACTTCCATGGCCGCAAGCTGGCCGACGTGCTGATGCAGCCGACCCGCATCTACGTCAAGCCGCTGCTGGCGCTGATGGAATCGATGGAAGTGAAGGGCCTGGTGCACATCACGGGCGGCGGCCTGGTGGAGAACATCCCGCGCGTGCTGCAGGAGCACCTGACGGCCGAGCTGGATGGTTCCTCGTGGACGATGCCGCCGCTGTTCCAGTGGCTGCAGCAGCACGGTGGCGTGGCGGACGCGGAAATGCACCGCGTCTTCAACTGCGGCATCGGCATGACCGTCATCGTCTCTGCTGAAAACGCGGATGCGGCGATGGCCCAGCTGACGGCCGCCGGCGAAACCGTCTCGCGCATCGGCACGATCCGTGCGCGCAAGGATGGCGAGCATCAGACGATCGTCGTCTGACCGGAGCGGCGCTGTCGTGACGAAAGCCCGGCCGAAGCCGGGCTTTTTTACGTCCATTGCCATCCAGGCCAGCTTTTCGGTGCCGGACCGCTAATGTAAAATCTGACAATTTCCCGGCTCAAAAGCGGGTGCATGACTGTCAGAGGATCACATGGAAGACCCGAAACAACCGCAAGCTGCTGCGCCGGTGCCGCAAGCGAAGCGGCGCAGCCGCTGGCTCAGCGCGCTGCTGTACGCGCTGGCGGCATGCGGCCTGATCGCGCTGGTGCTGTCCGGCGTGGCGTACTACCAGCACAAGAAGGCCACTGCGGTGCCGGAGTACCTGACGATCGACGCAGCGGCCGTCATCGAAAAAACGATGGCGGAAAAGTACGGCAAATACTCGGCAACCCGCAAGGGCTGGCTGTACGTCGACGAAGACAACCGCGCCTATGTGATGCGCGTGGTGCAGCAGAAGAAAATGCGCGGTGCGGACGGCGACGAACTGTACTTCCTTGCCAGCGGCGAAGGCTGGATCGACGACGACCGCGCTTCCGTGTATGGCGTGTTCCACATCCGCCCGACCCGCCCGCGCGACGGCACGCTGGTGGAAATCAGTCAGCCCGCCATCGCCGGGTATGGTGCCGCGATCAAACGCGAGGACGTGCGTTTCGAGGCGCTCAGCAAGAATTCGTGGGGCTGGTTCGTCAGGGTTGCCGATGGCATGGAGCCCACCATGCAACGTGCCCTGACGCATAACGTCGTGTGGGCGCCCCGCGAGAACGGGATGGCAAAGCTGGGTCAGTTCATGGCCGCCGCCGACCAGGACCCCGGCATGCCGTGCGACGAGGCGAAACAGGCGTACGACGAATGGCTGGAGCTGCCCGAAGCGGAGCGCCGCGGTGTCGAACCGACCGGCGCGCCCCGGTGCGAACGGCAGCGCTGGTCCTACCGCACGGGCAAGGCGACCGATGCGACCCCCGTGCCGATCACCGTGACGCTGGGCGGCACGCTCGATGGCAAGCCGGTCGCCTCGCGCAAGTGGACACTGAAGTTCGATACGAAGCATTCCCGCTACACCGTGCCTGCGGAGCTGGAAGACCCGGCGCAATAGGCGGCGCCAGAAAAGGCGCGATACGTATCTGCGTATCCTGCCCAGTCACGCTGCCCGAGCGGCGGTCCTGCACCCGACAAGGAAGGTCGATGACGACTGGGTGCGGCTCCGGGGCCGGCGAAACAGGAACGTCGCGACGGTGGCCACGCCAGCAAGAATGCACGTACGGTGTGGGCTTTGTCTGTTTAACCAGCGCCAGCCGACCCGGCGCGAACGCCAGGCTTGGGGAGCATTTCGGCCTCGATGACATAACGGTGGGCATCACCAAACCCGGTGCCGTTCGTTTCGGAATCGAATGACTTGCCTTCCGGAATTACGGTCACGCTTTTGACATTCATCTTGTTATAAATGGGAAACGTAACTTCGTTTTCACTCGCGTAGATTGGCTCCGATATCCCCCGGTGTTGTCCTTCCGGGAGCGAAAATTTCCACAGGATTTTTGCGTTCTTTGCGTAGTTGCAGTCCTTGTCCCCGCTGGTCGACATGATGGTCGGTGAAGTCTCGGTAACGTTGACATCGATCTTGGTAACTTCGTCTCCTTTGGCACCTTTGATGATGTTCTGGAGCCACGGATAACTTTCGCCGATGCTCAGTCCGTCTCCCCGGAAGGTTTGTGGCTGAGTCGATACTTTATAACCATCCCATTCGTTGTCAATGTTGGTGAGTGTTTTGACGACTTCAGCAAGTTTTGCTTCGTCAATACTCTCCACCTGTTCCGTATTCATCCGTAGAGTGTTGCTGGCCTTCGCCTTCCAGGCCTCGACAAATCCCGCCTTGTCGTCGATGTTGTTGGAATAATGAGAGATCCCCTTGTCTTTCAGGGTCAAGGCAAATGACGTCAGCGTTTTATATTCCCCGCCCTGGTGTTTGTGGATGGCCGGGGTGGTACTGATTGCCCAAGACTTCTTCACCGTACCCGGAGCGGATGGCCCCCCTGGCTGCGCGGATTTCGCCTGACGGACAAGATTGGCCTGCAAAGACGACATCTGCGATCTGCCTGAAGGAGGTTTTGGAGGAGGAGGCGGTGGTGGCGGAATCGGGCCGGGCGACGCCGACACCGCTTCTCTGCCTTGCAGTGCTGCAGTTGCATCGATCCCTTGGCTCGTTGGAGAAGAGCTCGCTCGTATCATCGTATGTTCCGATCTGTGATTGGATAATGTTCGGCATGGTCTCTTTTGCGGAAGCATGCCACGCCACTAGCTATGAGTGCGGCAGCCGGCCAGCCGGTTCCAATGCGCTGGCGTCACCAGTGCCAATCAACACAACCAGGTACAGCGGATACGACACCATTACTGCTTGCGCATCAGCAGCCTGTCGGCTGGACCTCACCGTTTCAGGATCTTCGCCACCGGCGCGCAGCGCAGCCGGAACGCATCCGGCATGCCCGACCCCAGCAGCGGGCGCAGGTACATCCTGAACGCGTCCGTGACATCGGTGCCGCCGGCGGCGATGAATTCGTCTTCCATCGTGCGCGTCTTGCCGGCGACGTCCGCCAGCGGCAGCAGCGCGTAGTCGGCCGAATAGAAGCCCGTGCGGCGGATGGCAACGGAGCCGTCGCGATCGCCCCACAGCGCGTACTGCACGGCCTTTTCTCCCACCTCGCGCGCCTCGCGCTGGTCCACGTCCGACACGCAGCCGATGAACGAGCGCTGCAGGTAACCGAACGTGTCGCCGCGCACCCGCTTGATGCCCAGTTTGTCCCGGATCGCGTCGCACAGCAGGTCGGCCAGCGCGCCCGTGCCGGACAACTGCACGTTGCCGTGCGCGTCTTTCTCCACTTCCTTTGCCAGCAACGTCGCAATGGGCGCGCCGCTGGCGTCGTGAATGCCTTCGGAGACGGCGATGACGCAGCGGCCGTGGCGTTCGTACATCGCCTTCACGTCGGCCAGGAAGCGATCCAGGTCGAACACCCGTTCTGGCACGTAGATCAGGTGCGGTCCGTCGTCGGGGAACTTCTTGCCCAGCGCCGCGGCCGCCGTGAGGAACCCCGCGTGGCGGCCCATGACGACACCGACATACACGCCGGGCAGCGCCGCGTTGTCGAGGTTCGCCCCCGCGAATGCCTGGGCGACGAAGCGGGCCGCGGACGGGAAGCCGGGCGTGTGGTCGCTGCCGACCAGGTCATTGTCGATCGTCTTCGGGATGTGGATGGCGCGCAGCGGATAGCCGGCCGCGCGGGCCTGCTCGCTGACGATGCGCACCGTGTCGGACGAGTCGTTGCCGCCGATGTAGAAAAAATGTCCGATCTCGTGCGCGCGCAGCACGCTGAAGATCTCGGCGCAGTATTTTTCGTCCGGCTTGTCGCGGGTGGAGCCCAGCGCGGACGACGGCGTCGACGCCACCAGCTCGAGGTTATGGCTGGTCTCCTGCGTGAGGTCGACGAACTCCTCGTCGACGATGCCGCGCACGCCGTGCAGCGCGCCGTAGACGCGGGTGACTTCGCGGAAGCGCCGCGCCTCCAGCGTGACACCGACCAGCGACTGGTTGATGACGGCGGTTGGACCGCCTCCCTGTGCCACCAGAATCCTGCCTGAGCCCATGCAAGTCTCCTCGAAAAGTGCCGCGTCAGCCGCAGTGCGAGGTTACTCCTGTTTTGCCGCCGCGTGAACGCCTGCGTTGCCCGCCCGCCCCGCGCCGATGTTCCGGTCGAGGAAGCGTTCGACGCGCGTCCAGAAGTCGATGCGGTTGCGCGGCAGCGACCAGCCGTGCCCTTCGTCCTCGTACTCGATCCATTCGACGGCCTTGTTGACGGCGCGGACGGCATCGCGGAACTTGGTCCCGTGGATCATCGGCACGCGCTCGTCGGCGGTGCCGTAGGCCAGCAGCAGCGGCTGGCGGATACGTGCGGCCTGCTGCAGCGGCGACGTCGCCTTCAGCTGGTCGGCATCCTTGACGGGATCGCCGATCAGCTCGGGCATGCCATAGCGCTTGAATTCTTCCGGCACATCGGATGCGTAGAGCCAGTGGCCGGTGTACATGAGGTTGATATCGGTAACACCCACCCAATTGATGCCGCACCGGTACAGGTCCGGGTCGCGCACGAGCCCCATCAGCGTGGCATAGCCGCCGTAGCTGGCGCCGGCGATGCAGATGCGCTGCGGGTCGGCAACCCCCTGCGCGATTGCCCAGCGCGTGCCGTCGGCGATATCGTCCTGCATGGCCAGGCCCCACTGCTTCAGGCCTGCCGTGAAATGGCGCCGGCCAAAGCCGGTACTGCCGCGGAATTCGGGCTCCAGCACCGCATAGCCGCGCGAGGCGAGGAACTGCGTTTCCGGGTCCCATTCCCAACGCGTGCCCCGTACGTACGGGCCGCCGTGCACCAGCACCACCAGCGGCAGGTTGGCGGGCGGCTCGCCTGCACGGGTGACAGGCACACCGGGCGGCAGCGTCAGCATGGCGGGAATCTCCAGGCCGTCGCGGGCCTTGTACTTGACGAAGTATTGGTGCCCCATCGCGCTGGCATCGAGCTTTTCGTGCGCGAAACCGGCCACGGAAAGTTTTCGGGTGGCGGTGTTATAGATGAAGTACACCCTGGGCTGCATGTCGGAAAACGCCGTCACCAGCAGGTTGGGCGTCGCGGGGCGACGCGGCACGCCGATCAGGTTGACGGTGCCGGGCAGCTGCGCATCGATATCGGCCTGGATCGCCTTCATCTCCGGGTCGAACCATGCGGTGCCTTCGGCGTCGCCCAGGTAGCGGATGCCCAGCAACCGCGTGGCGTCGACGACGAAGCTTCCCGTGAAGTCGAAGCCGTCCACGCGCAGGATCGGCTGGGCGCTGAGGGCGCCCGTCGCCAGGTCTACCGTATGGACCGCCGCGTGGTCGCTGTTCTGGTTCGCCTTGGCATACAGCGTGCCGTCCGGGCCGAAGCGCAGCGGCGTGAAGGCGCGCGCGTCGGGGACGTATGCCTTGAAGGAGGCCAGCACGCGCCATTTTCCCGTGTCGCGGTCGCGCAGCCAGATCGACAGCATGTCCTTGTCGAGGGACTTCGCCAGGCGCGGTTCACCGTCGTTGTCCAGCATCCAGTCGATCGCGTCGACCGGCAGCGCGACGGTGGCGGTGCGGCCGGTGACCACGTTCAGGCGCAGCAGGT
Source organism: Pseudoduganella plicata (assembly GCF_004421005.1). Classification (NCBI taxonomy): domain Bacteria; kingdom Pseudomonadati; phylum Pseudomonadota; class Betaproteobacteria; order Burkholderiales; family Oxalobacteraceae; genus Pseudoduganella; species Pseudoduganella plicata. The sequence goes on along the minus strand of NZ_CP038026.1, from coordinate 3,093,467 downwards.
CGACGGACTGGGGACGTCCCGCTCTGAAACTGACGTTGCGCACATAGACTTCGTCCGACTCCTGCTTGCCTGCCTGGTCCATCATATAGGTGTGCCACGGCAGCAGCACCTTGTCGTAGCCGTTGCGCACAAAGCGCCCGCGCCGATCGGCCAGCTGGCGGAACTGCGAGCCGTCACGCCGGGCCGTGTATAGGCCCGGCGCGAAGCGCGCGGCACCCGAGGCGATCTGCCGGTCGGTCGAATCGAACAGCAGGCGGTCCTCGTTGACCCATTGGACGTGGCCGATGTCCGCGTCGTCGAACGCCGCGACCATGCGTGCCGAACGGTCGTTCAGGTCAATCACGCCCAACGAGTCGCGGCCCGTCTTGCCGACGATTTTCGCAGCCAGGTAACGCCCGCTGGGCGACAGCAGGCCGCCCGTGAACGATGGGTTGGCGAAAAAGGCATCGACCGGCGCAGGTGGTGTCGCACGGGCAGGCACGGAGACGATGGCGCACAGCAGGCCGGCGCGCAGGAGGGAAGCGAGACGCATGATTGTCGCGAAAGTGAAAAGGCGACGAACTTATCACATGGACACCACGGCATTTCTCTCGGATTGTCACAGTGCGCGCATTTGCCACGGCGCCCGGTTCCGGTACACTCGGCCGCATCGTCCAATTTCCCCAGTGAGGAACGTCATGAAAACCAGTCCAACACTCCTTCTTGCCGTCATCGCTTTCGCCCTGGCCGGGTGTAACAGCAAGGTCGATCCGCAACTGCAGGCCGACCAGATGACGCTCAGCGACGCCACCTGCGCGGAGGCGGAAGTGGCGAAGATCGCCGACGAAGCGGTGCGCACGGCCTTTGCCACCCGCTGCGCGCGGCGCACGACGGTCGCGCCGGGCGGTTGAGCGGCTGAGCGGCTGAGCGGCTACTCCGGCCGCCGCACGTAGTCGACCAGCGCCACGCTGCGCGCGTCCGGCGGTGGCGTCAGCAGGCTGACGACGATCAGTGCCAGCAGCCCGGCCGGCACGCCGAATACGGCGGCGGAGATCGGCGCGATATGGAACCACTGGTCGGCCGCGCTGCCGCCCAGGACGGGATTGGTGTGCAGCATGTAGAACTGGCAGACCAGGAAGCCCGTCGCCATGCCGGCCAATGCGCCATAGCCATTGGCGCGGCGCCAGAACACGCCCACGACGAGGGCCGGGAACAGTGTCGATGCGGCCAGCGAAAAGGCGGCGCCCACCAGCGACAGGATGTCGCCGGGCTTTGTCGATGCCGAATACGCCGCCACGAAGGCCACGCCCAGCAGGATCAGTTTCGAGATCGTCACGCGCTTTTGCGTCGATGCTTTCGGATCGACGATCTTGTAGTACACGTCGTGCGACAGCGCGTTGGAGATCGCCAGCAGCAGGCCGTCCGCCGTGGACAGTGCCGCCGCCAGGCCGCCGGCCGCGACCAGGCCCGAGATCACGTACGGCAGGCCGGCGATCTCCGGCGTGGCCAGCACGAGCACGTCGCCGTCGATGGCGATTTCGGCCAGCTGCACGATGCCGTCGCCATTGACGTCGGCAATGCTGATGAGGGGATTGGCCCGGTCCACGTTGGCCCAGTACGAGACCCACGTGGGCAGGTGGGCGAAGTCGCTGCCGACCAGGGCCGTGTAGACGTCGTATTTCACCAGCACGGCCAGCGCAGGAATCGTCAGGTAGATCAGCAGGATGAAGAACAGCGTCCAGAACACGGAGACGCGGGCCTGGTCCACCGACGGCGTGGTGTAGGAGCGCATCAGGATATGCGGCAGCGCGGCCGTGCCCAGCATCATGCACAATGCCAGCGCAAGAAAGTTGTTGCGCTTGATGTCGGACTCCTCGGCGGTGGCACCGGGGAAGGGCGCCGCGTGCGGCGTGATGCGGCGCGAGCGGGCGACGTTCTCGTCGCGCAGCGCGGTCCAGATGGCGACGGCGTCGTCGGCGTTTTTCGGATACGCGATCAGCGCCCGTTCGGCGTTGCGGATCTCCAGCAGCGAGGCGTTGCGCAGCCGTACGTTGTCCAGGTAATGCTGCAGCGAGGCCCGTCCCGTCTCCCATGAATACGGCAGGCCGTCCAGGCGCCGCTGGTAGTCGTCAGCACGCGTGCAGAAGATGGCGCGCACCTGCGCCTCCTTGTCGTCGTTCATCAGCGCCGCTTCGCGTGCGCTCAGCTGGGGCAGCAGCTTGCCGTAGGCGACCTGCGGAATCGGGTTGTCGCTGTGCTTGGCCGACAGCCACATCGCCGGAATCAGGAATGCGGCCAGGATGATGATGTACTGCGCCACCTGCGTCCACGTGATCGCGCGCATGCCGCCCAGGAACGAGCAGACCAGGATGCTGGCCAGGCCGAGGAAAATGCCGACGGAGAAATCGACGCCCGTGAAGCGCGAAGCGATCAGGCCGACGGCATAGATCTGCGCCACCACATACGTAAACGAGACCACGATGGTGGCCGTGACGGCGAACAGGCGCACGGCCCGGCCGCCCTGCGCGCCGCCATAGCGCGCGGCCAGGAAGTCGGGGATCGTGTACTGGCCGAACTTGCGCAGGTAGGGTGCGATCAGCAGCGCCACGAGGCAGTAGCCGCCCGTCCAGCCCATCACGTAGGCCAGGCCGTCGAAGCCGTGCAGGTACAGGCTGCCGGCCAGGCTGATGAAGCTCGCCGCCGAGATCCAGTCGGCCGCCGTCGCCATGCCGTTGTACAGCGCCGGCACCCGCCGGCCCGCCACGTAGTATTCGGAAACGTTCGACGTGCGGCTCACCAGCCCGATCGACGCGTACAGCACGATGGTGGCGAACATGAACATGTAGCCGATCCACACGCGCGGCATGCCTTCCTTTTCCAGCACGGCAAGCGAGACGAGGAAGGCGGCGAAGCCCAGCGTGAAGAAGGCGTAATAGCGCGTCAGGCGCTGGAAGAAGGTTCGTTGCGCCGGCTTCGTCACGCGCGCTCCCGCAACTGGCGATCGAGCCGGCGCATGCGCCATGCGTATATGCCGATCAGGGCAAGGTAGAGCAGCGATGCGCCCTGGGCGGCGAGATAGAACGACAGCGGCCAGCCCAAGATGGTCAATCCTGTCAGCTCGCGCGCAAAGAAGACGGCGCCAAAGCCCGTCAGCAGCCAGGCCAGCAGCAGGATGGCTGTCAGGCGCCGTGTTTTATCCCAATGGGTGCGGTCATCCAAAGTGCGGGGTCTCCTCGTCGGCGGGCGGCACGTGCGGTGGGAAGGTCAGGCGAAACAGGCTGCCGGGATATTTCGGCTGCGTGGCGCGCGGGTTGCTGAAGATGTCGATTTCGGCGCCGTGCTGCTGCGCGATCTCGCGCACAATGGCCAGACCCAGGCCGCTGCCTTCGGCATTGCTGCCCAGGATGCGATAGAAACGTTCGAACACGTGCACCCGTTCGGCGGGCGGGATGCCGGGACCGGTGTCCTCCACTTCCAGGATCGCGGCATCGGCGGCGGCGCGCACGCGCACGGTGACGCTGCCATCCACAGGCGTGTAGCGCAGCGCGTTGTCGATCAGGTTGGACAGCAGTTCGCGCAGCATGACGGCATCGCCCGCGATGTCGACCTGTTGGTCCGGCCCTTCGAAACCCAGGTCGATGCGGTGGCTGAACGACGCCGGCACCCATTCGCGCACGACGTTGCGTGCCACTTCGGCCAGATCGAGCGGCGCCTGCGGCGTGCCGGCCTGCGGCCGGTTTTCCGCCCGCGCCAGCGCCAGCAGCTGGTTCACCAGACGCGTGGCCGCTTCCGAACTTTTCGCCAGCTGCTCCAGCGAGCGGTGGATTTCATTGTGGTCGGTCTGGCGCAGCGCCAGCTCCGACTGCATGCGCATGCCGGCCAGCGGGGTCTTCATCTGATGCGCCGCGTCGGCGATGAAGCGCTTCTGCACGTCGATCGATTGCGACAGCCGTGCCAGCATCTCGTTGAGCGAACGCACCAGCGGCGTGATTTCCTCCGGCACCTGGTTGGGCGCGATGGGGGAGAGGTCGTCGGACCGGCGCGCGCGGATGCGCTCCTGCAGTTCGGCCAGCGGCAGCAATCCCCGTGACAGGGCGAACCAGACCAGGGCCAGCACGACGGGCAGGATGATGAACTGCGGCAGGATCACCCCCTTGATGATCTCGTTGGCCAGCTTGGCGCGCTTTTCCAGCGTTTCGGCCACCTGCACCAGCGCCAGGCGCGCCGGGCGTGCGTTGTCTTCTTCCAGGTTAACGTAGGCATACGCCACGCGGATGGGCGTGCCGTGCAGGTTATCGCTGCGAAAGCGCACGGTACCGGCGGGTGTGGTGTCGTCGTCCGGCTCCGGTTCCGGACGCGGCAGGTCGCGGTCGCCGTCGATATAACTGCCCTGCGGCCCCATGATCTGGAAATAGATGCTGTCGACGTCATCGGCCCGCAGGATGTCGCGCGCGGAACCGGGCAGGCGCTGCACCAGCTTGCCGTTCACTTCGCGCACCTGCTGCGCCAGCACGGTCACGGAATCCTCCAGCGCATGGTCGAACGGCTGGTTGGCAATCGATTTGGCGACGAGGTACGTAATGGCGATGCTCATCGGCCACAGCAGCAGCAGCGGCGCCAGCATCCAGTCGAGGATTTCGCCGAACAGCGAATGCTGGATGTCGCCTTCCTCTTCCGGCGCCGTGCTCCAGCCCTGGTCCGCCTCGGCGCTCACTTCGCCTCGGCAGGGGCAGGGCTGGCGTATTTTTCCAGGCAGTAGCCGAGCCCGCGCACGGTGGCGATGCGAATGCCGCCCGCCTCGATCTTCTTGCGCAAACGGTGCACGTAGACTTCGATGGCGTTGTTGCTCACTTCCTCGCCCCACTCGCACAGGTGATCGACCAGCTGCTCCTTCGAGACGAGGCGCCCGGTGCGGGCCAGCAGGACTTCCAGCAGGCCCAGTTCGCGCGCGGACAGGTCCAGCATCTGCTCGTTGATATAGGCGCTGCGGCCCACCTGGTCGTACGTCAGCGGCCCGTGTTTTACCACGGTGGAGCCGCCGCCCTGGCCGCGCCGCGTCAGCGCCCGCACCCGCGCTTCCAGCTCGGACAGCGCGAACGGCTTGGCCATGTAGTCGTCGGCGCCCAGGTCCAGGCCGTTCACGCGCTGCTCGACGGAATCGGCCGCCGTCAGGATCAGTACCGGCAACAGCGAGGCGCGGGCGCGCAGGCGGCGCAGCACCTCCAGCCCGGACAGTTTCGGCAGGCCCAGGTCGAGGATGAGCAGGTCGAATTCCTGCGTGGACAGGGCAGTGTCCGCCTCCTGCCCGTTTTTTACGCAGTCGATGGCGTAACCGGACTGGCGCAGGGAGCGCGTCAATCCGTCCGCCAGGACACTGTCATCTTCGGCTAGTAGAATACGCATGGTGATCCGCACAAGGGTAGCTTTCATTTTACTCAATGCGCCGGGCTTTTGCGGCAGATCTGCGGACAGCGCACTCGTGCGCACGGCAGCGCAAACGGCGCTTGCAAAAACCACTGGATGCATATACAGTATCGGTTGAACGAAGCGATTAAACGATTTAGAGATCAAGCGAAGGAAGATCATGGACGACAAGAAAGCGGCAGTACCTGCAGGGGAAAAGGCCAAAGCGCTTGCCGCAGCGCTGGCACAGATTGAAAAGCAGTTCGGCAAGGGCTCCGTGATGCGCATGGATGCCAGTGCTCCGCTGGAAGAAGTGCAGACCGTGTCCACCGGCTCGCTGGGTCTGGACATCGCCCTGGGCGTCGGCGGCTTGCCGCGCGGCCGCGTGGTCGAGATCTACGGTCCTGAATCGTCGGGTAAAACGACGCTGACCTTGCAGACCATCGCCGAGATGCAGAAAATCGGCGGCACCTGCGCGTTCATCGACGCGGAACACGCGCTGGACGTCACCTATGCCCAGAAGCTGGGCGTCAACCTGCACGAGCTGCTGATTTCGCAGCCGGACACGGGCGAACAGGCACTGGAGATCTGCGACGCTCTGGTGCGTTCGGGCTCCGTGGACATGATCGTCATCGACTCCGTGGCGGCCCTGACGCCCCGCGCCGAGATCGAAGGCGACATGGGCGACTCGCTGCCAGGCCTGCAGGCCCGCCTGATGTCCCAGGCGCTGCGCAAGCTGACCGGCACGATCAACCGCACCAACACGCTGGTCATCTTCATCAACCAGATCCGTATGAAGATCGGCGTGATGTTCGGTAGCCCTGAAACGACGACGGGCGGTAACGCGCTGAAGTTCTACGCTTCCGTGCGCCTGGACATCCGCCGTACCGGCTCCATCAAGTCCGGCGACGAAGTGATCGGTAACGAAACGAAGGTCAAGGTCGTCAAGAACAAGATCGCCCCGCCGTTCAAGGAAGCGCACTTCGACATCCTGTATGGAGAAGGCACGTCCCGCGAAGGCGAGATCATCGACCTGGGCGTGGAAGCGAAGATCGTCGAGAAGTCAGGCTCGTGGTACAGCTACGGCGGCGAGCGCATCGGCCAGGGCAAGGACAATGCCCGTACGTTCCTGAAAGAGCGTCCGGCACTGGCCCGCGAGATCGAAAACAAGGTCCGCGCCTCGCTGGGCGTGCGTGAACTGCCGCCATCGACCGGCGACGGCGATGCGCCGGCACCGAAGCTGAAGGCCGTCGACTAAACGCACCGCAGGCTGCCGCGCAGTTTGCCGTTACGGCCTGACCCGAACGCCACCGACCGCTCCGCGGCGGTGGCGTTTGTTTTATGTGGACAGGCCGCGCGGTGGACCGACCTTTTTCGGCGCTGCTGGGACAGTCGAGCGGTGGACCGAGCTTTTCCGGTGGCCAGGATCCCGAAAAAAGGTGCCTGGCCTCCACGTTCAGCGAGCAGTCCGAAGCGCGCCAGCATCCCGACGTTTTTGTCCGATGTCGAAAGAACGCCAGCGTGGCAGGGGTTTGTCCCCGCAGGGGGACTGACCCCGGTTTTTTACACACGCAAACAAGGTCGCTCCACAAGAAGCTGCCCTATCCGCCATCGCCACCAAAACGGCAGCCACCACCGCCCGCACTTCCAACAACCTCCACGGATTGCTATAGTCCACCTTCCGACCCGATCCGACCGACGATGCGAGCCCCGCCCCCCAGCCTGAAAGCCCGAGCCCTGCGCCTGCTGTCCACACGCGAGCACAGCCGCCTGGAGCTGTCGCGCAAGCTATCCCGTCACGCGGAAGAGGGCGAGGACGTCGAAGCGCTGCTGGACTGGCTGGAAAAGAACAAATGGTTGTCGCAGGAGCGCTTCTCCGAGTCGCTGGTGCACCGCCGCTCGGCCCGCTACGGCAACAGCCGCATCCTGGCCGAGCTGCAAAGCCACGGCATCCAGGGTGAAGCGTTGCAGGAACTGAAGGCGGGGCTGGTGGAAGACGAAGTGGCGCGCTGTTGCGAAGTCTGGCGCCGCAAGTTCGGTGAAGTGGCCGAAGACGCGGAAGGGCGCGCCAAGCAGATGCGCTTTCTGCTCCAGCGTGGCTTTTCGCAAAAGGCCGTGCGTGCCGCCATGAAGGGGTATGACCCGGAAGATGACGGGTATTGACGGAGTCCGCCTCAGTTGCCAGGAAGGGCCTGGACAGGATCGCGCCTATTGATGCTGTTGTCGGGTAGCAGCAGCGGGGAACGCAGGGCATTGTTCTGCCGGTGAGTTCAAGGTACAGCTGCTGGCGCTGGACGGCATTCCTGTTGTGGCTGGCGGCAATAAAGCCGCGCAATTACGCGCAACCTGCTTGCTTGGCCCCGCTGCCATCGACGGCGCCGACGTTTTGTATGCTGCGACAGCGGGCGTGAGCGCTGCTCGAATCCAGGATTGCAACGGAAGCGCAATCCAAAAACGTCAGCCTGCCTGATTGAATCGGTTCAGATAGGTTTGAACGGCCAATCGGGACCACCACGCTGGCTGCGATCGCTGATCGCGGCTACTTCAAAGGCGCGAAAGTCCCGGCATGCAGCCAAGCTGGCATCACCGCAGTAGTGCCAGCGCCGAAGACGTCCAATGCCAAGGCCGACGGGCGATTCGACAAAGCCGATTTTTTCTACGATCGGGAAGTGAACGAGTACCGCTCCCGGCTGGTCAATCCCTGATCTGGCGATTTACCGGCGTTAAAAACGCTTGACGCTTCATCGCCACTGGCGCTCGAACTGTAAAGGTTGCCCGCTCAAGGATAAGTACACGGCGAGCCAGGAGCGCCGAGTGACGCGCTGGGAACACCAGGACGTGCTTGACGACACGCAGGAGCGTCTTGAACAAAATCCGGACGCCATGCGAATCCGGCGTTGCTCGGTCGAGCATCCCTTCGGGTCGATCAAGTCCTGGATGGGCCTGGCCCAAAGGCGGACGTTCAAGCCAGTTTCTCAGACGCAGCAAAAGTTCAATTCTGACCTGGCAACCTCGCAATAACCGATCAGGTCCGATTCTGATTAACATTCTCGGTCAGCGACGAACATATCTCGTTCCTGCAACTTGCGAGAATCTCATCGGCCAGGGACGAATCGTCCGGACAAGCGCGCGACATGACGATGGCGCCTACCATTTGTGCCAGGATGACAAGAGAACGCGCCCGCGCCTGCTCTGCATTCATACCACTCATCGAGGTATCCGCAGCACGCAGTGCCGCTGACAGTCGCTCGATTCCTTCCGCGAATGTTGCCCGAACGACAGTTGGCTGACGTGCCGCGTCTCCGCCCAACGCAGCCATCGTGCACCCGGCTGCTCGCGCATCGCGGTGCTCGCGCGATAGATACAGCCTCACAACTTCAGCAATATCGGCATCAGCGAGGAGCGCTGCTGTCTGTGAAGTGCCGCAGGCCGCCGATTCGGCCATCAAATCGACCTTCGAGCCAAAATGTTTGTAGAAGCCACCGTGGGTAAAGCCCGCAGCGGCCATCAGATCAGCTACGCCCACCCCATCGAACCCGTGCTCCCTGAACAACGAGGAAGCCGTTTCGACAATGTGCGTCCGATTGGCTTGTGCCTGTGCCTTGGTGACTTTCATTTTTCTCTCGCCGTGAGTGGTGACCGCATGAATCGCCACTATACATTGATGTCGTCCATAATCAAAACCTTGACATCAATGATGATGATCGTCATCATTATCGCCAATCATCCACAAACAGGAACTCATATGACCAGTCCTTCGCTGTTCGCACCTTACGTCTTGGGCAAGCTGACGCTTGCCAATCGCATCGTCATGGCACCGTTGACCCGCAACCGAGCCGGTGCCGGCTTGGTCCCGAGTGTATTTGCCCCGACCTATTACGCCCAGCGTGCTTCGGCAGGTCTGATCATCACTGAAGCCACCCAAGTGTCGGTGCAGGCGCAGGGCTACCAGGATACGCCGGGCCTTTATACGCCAGAGCAGATTGCCGAATGGCGCAAGGTCACCGACGCGGTACACGCCAAAGGCGGCCGTATCTTCGTTCAGCTGTGGCACGTGGGCCGCATCTCGCACGTTGACCTCCAACCGGACGGCGCTGCGCCGGTGGCGCCTTCTGCCATTCGCGCTGAAACCAAGACCTTCGTCAACAATGAATTTGCCGACGTGTCGACGCCACGCGCGCTCGACCTTGGTGAACTGCCTGGTATCGTGAACGACTTCCGCCAGGCGGCGGCCAACGCCATTGCAGCGGGCTTCGATGGTGTTGAAATCCACGGCGCCAATGGTTATCTGCTGGAACAGTTCATCAAGGACGGGGCCAACCAGCGCGTTGACGCTTACGGTGGCTCGATCGAGAACCGTGCGCGCCTGCTGCTGGAAGTTACCGCCGCGGTGGCTAAGGAAATCGGCCCGGAACGTACCGGCGTGCGTATCTCGCCTGTCTCGCCAGCAAACGCGATCTCGGGCAGCGCGCCGCAGCAGCAGTACGAATACATTGTCGAGCAGCTTAGCGCGCTGGGCATTGTTTACCTGCACGTGGTCGAGGGCGCGACTGGTGGCCCACGCGATGTAGCCCCCTTCAACTATGACGCGCTGCGCAGCCGTTTCAAGCAGACCTACCTGGCCAACAATGGCTATGACCTGGATCTTGCTACCGCCCATTTAACTGAAGGCAAGGCAGACCTGGTTGCCTTCGGTCGCGCATTCATCAGCAATCCCGACCTGGTTGAGCGCCTGCAGGACGGCGCTCCACTGGCACCCCTTGATCCCGCTACCTTGTACGGCGGCGGTGCAGCGGGCTACATCGACTACCCTGCCATTTCCGGCTGAGACTCTTATCATGACACTACTTCCAACCGTCCTTATCACCGGCGCTTCCAGCGGTATTGGCGCTACGTATGCAGAGCGTTTCGCGCGCCGCGGCCACAACCTGGTGCTGGTCGCCCGTGATCGGGCGCGCCTCGAGACCCTGGCGGCGCGCTTGCGTGCCGACAATGGCGTGACCGTCGATGTGCTGCCAGCCGACCTGACACATCCCGCCGACCTGATTGCCATCGAAACCCGTTTGCGCGACGATGACCGCATCGGTATCCTGGTCAACAACGCCGGGCTGTCCCAGTCGGGCGGCTTCGCGCAGCAGAATGCGAGCGCAATAGACGGCCTGGTCACGCTCAATATCACGGCGCTAACACGCCTGGCGGCGGCGGTCACGCCGCGGTTCGTACAATCCGGCACCGGCGCGATCGTCAATATCGGGTCCGTGGTTGGCTTCCTGCCTGAATTCGGCATGGCGATATACGGCGCCACCAAGGCTTTTGTACTCTTTCTGTCACAGAGCCTGCACTTGGAGCTCTCTCCCCATGGCGTCTACGTGCAGGCTGTACTGCCAGCGGCGACGCGCACCGAGATCTGGGCACGCGCCGGGATAGACGTCAGCACGATGCCCGACATGATGGAGGTCGGTGAACTGGTCGATGCCGCACTGGCCGGCTTCGACCGCCGTGAAACGGTCACGATCCCGGCACTGCATGTGGCCGAACGCTGGGATGCCCTTGAGGGCGCGCGTCAAGGACTGCTGTCAGATCTGAAACAGGTGCACGCGGCCGAACGCTATCTGCGCCAGGGTTGAATAACCATATGACTGACACCCATCTCACTACGCCCACTCGTTTCGCACAGGTCGACGGAACGCAAGTCGCCTATCGCCGCTGGGGCGACAGCAATTCCTCGCAGCCGCCTATTTTGCTCTTGCAGCATTTTCGCGGCGGCATGGATCACTGGGACCCGCTCCTGACGGATGGCTTGGCCGAGGGGCGCGAAGTCATTCTTTACAATGGCCGCGGCGTTGCTTCATCCAGCGGCACACCGCGCACCCGCATCGAGCACATGGCTGATGACGCTGCGGCCTTTGTGCGTGTGCTGGGCCTGGCGCAAATCGACCTGCTCGGTTTTTCGCTGGGTGGTTTCCAAGCGCTGGACCTGACCTGGCGCCATCCCGAACTGGTGCGCAAGCTGATGCTGCTGGGCACAGGCCCGCGCGGTGGCGATCCGGAAATGGCGCCGCCGGTGCTGATTGCCGCACCGCGCCCGGTACCTGCTTTCGAGGATTTCCTGTACCTGTTCTTCGGCCGGTCGGCGCAAGCCGAGCAGGCAGCGCGGGCATTCTGGCAGCGTCGCCACCAGCGCATCGACCAGGACCCGGCTTCGTCGCAGGAGGTCACCAAGGCTCAGATCGAGGCAAATATGTTCTACCTGTCGAGGCTGTCGGAAGACGACCCGTTTGCCTACCTGCGCGGTATCCGGCAGCCAGTCTTCATCCTCAACGGCGTGCATGATGTAATGATCCCGACGGTAAACTCCTTCTATATGGTCCGGAACTTGCCCAACGCGCAGTTATTCATTTACCCGGACGCTGGCCACGCCGCGCAGTTCCAGTACCCGGCGCGGTTCATGCAGCATGCTGTGCAATTTCTGAGCGAGTGAGGCCATTGCCATGATTAAATTCAAAGTGCTCTTGTGGGCGTTCGCCCAGTTGCTGAAGCGACAGGTCAAGAACAATCCCGCTTGTGCCCAATACGTTCGTGGCAAACACCTGGTTTTCCAGATCCGTACCGCTTCCGGGTCGGGGCGCACCTATATCATCCATCAAGGCAGCATCTCGTCTGCGGCAGGACTGGCGGAAAACCCGGCGTTCACCCTGAGTTTCAGGGATGCCCCGGCCGGATACAAGATCCTGTCGGCCAAGCACAGCCAGGCGGCTTTCCTGCGCGGACTAAGCACTGCTGAGTTGTCGATCACCGGTGACTTCCAGGAAGTCATGTGGTTCCAGGGCTTGACCGCATTTCTGCAACCTCCGAAGGTGATAGCTCCTTACGACCGCACGGCGTTTCACGCTCCAGCGACATCAATCGCAGAGCGGGAAAAATGAAAGCTTTCATCATTGAACGCTATGGTAAAAAGGAAATCGGCCGGATCGCCGATATGCCGGAGCCAGCACTGCAGGACGATGGTGTCCTGGTCGAGATTCACGCAGCTGCAGTCAATGTTCTCGACCTCAAGATCAGACGCGGCGAATTCAAGCTCATCCTGCCGTACCGCATGCCGGCGATACTGGGCCACGACGTCGCCGGCAAGGTAATCAGGGTCGGCTCGCGCGTTCAGCGCTTCAAGCCGGGCGACGCCGTCTATGCGCGGCCGGAGGATTTGCGGATTGGCACGTTCGCAGAAAAAATCGCCATCAAGGAAAGCTCGTTGGCACATAAACCAGCGAACCTGACGATGGAAGAGGCCGCTTCTGTGCCACTCGTTGCCCTGACAGCCTGGCAGGTTCTCGTCGAAGTTGCCAAGTTGCAAAAGGGGCAAAGAGTCTTCATCCAGGCCGGTTCCGGGGGCGTGGGCGCGATTGCGATCCAGTTGGCAAAACATCTCGGCGCATTTGTTGCCACGACTACTAGCACCGGCAACGTCGCCTGGGTCAAGGCCCTCGGCGCCGATCTGGTCATCGATTACAAAAAGCAGGACTTCGAGTCAGTGCTGCAGGATTACGACCTGGTGCTCAACAGCCAAGGCAATAACGAGCTGGAAAAGTCGTTACGGATACTCAGGCGAGGTGGCCACCTGGTATCGATTTCCGGCCCACCGACGCCAGCGTTCGCTGTGAAGCGGGGGTTGGCTTGGCCATTGAAGCAGGTGCTACGCCTGTTAAGTTTTGGCATCAGGCACAAGGCCAGGCAGTCCGGCATCACTTACACGTTTTTATTTATGCGCGCTGACGGCGACCAGCTGCAAAAGATGACATCGTTGCTCGAATCAGGTGCGTTAAAGCCGGTCGTTGATTGTGTATTTCCTTTTGCGGAAACCGCGGAGGCCTTAGCGTATGTGGCTGCCGGCCGGACCAAGGGAAAGATCGTCATCAAAGTCCGATAATGCGACCCGTTGTTATGAAAATCCTAGCGATGGACAATGCCAGGCTCGGACGCTGATTTCCTCAGCCTGGTGTGGGAGTACAAGCTGGTGAGCAACGCCGCCGTCGCCAGGATGTACCGGGCCCGCATCAGCTGGACGGACAGCAACTGGTCGGTCCCGGAGGTGAAGTATTTCGTTTAGCGGCAGGGATGCAAGTCGTCGCTGAAATTCAGCAGGGTCAACGCACTGTCCTGGAATATTTGACTTCACCCGTGAAGAATCTTTGGCCAGTGATAAATACTCATCTCCCAACCCGGCATTGATCGCCGAAAGGTGGGCCGCCGCGTCAACGATTCCGCAGCCCTGACGGGAATCCGGTTTGTCCTCCAGCCGGGGCTACCTTGGGAGTACCTGCCGCGTGAGCCCGGGGTGCTAATGCACGCGCATCCGACTGCCAGTCGAGTTATCACTGACAAAGTTGCAAAAGCGTCACGCCCGATCACCCCTGTGAATCGCGCCACAGCCGAGGTTGTACGATCACATCGCTCGCGCAGGCCTGTCCGGTGTGCTACACTTTTGTAGTTTTATGCAGCACCGCGGGTGCGGTGGTTGTCCGTAGAAGCTGCGGCAACGTACTTTTCTGTACATGGCTGCTTACTAATTTGGCCGCGCAAGCGGCATCGGTCTTTATGTCCCTGTCAAATCCTGTCTCACGTCGTGCGCTGCGCCATACGCGCGCCATAGACATCCAGGCGTTCGCGCGCGAGGATGGCTTGTGGGACCTTGACGCCCATATTACCGACATCAAAGAGAACGACACCCTGCTGGCTTCCGGCCTGCGTCCTGGCGGACAACCGCTGCACGACCTGTCGCTGCGCATTACCGTGGACAGGCAACTGACCATCGTCGACGCCGAAGCGGTCTCGGACGCCGTCCCGTACGCGGGCTATTGCGACATCATCGGTCCCGCCTACAAGGCGCTGATCGGCCTGAACCTGATGCGCGGCTTCCGGCACGAGCTGAAAGCGCGACTGGCGGGCATCGCCGGCTGCACCCACCTGACGGAGCTGGCGCAGATCCTGCCGACCGCCGCCGTCCAGGCGTTCGCCAACGATGTGTGGCCCACGTACGACGCGGCCACCGCCGCCCAGCCCAAAGAGAAACCTTTTCAACTCGACAAATGCCACGCGCTGCGCACCGACGGCGGGGCCGTTGCCGAGTTTTACCCCCGCTGGGTGGCGAAGGCCGCCAATACAGCTCAGGTGCGCACGACTGAAACAGCCGTACCATCGACTCCGCAAGACCATTAGTATCACTAACCATTCAAATCTGTATCAGAAGGGAAGCCAGCATGAAAATCCATGAGTATCAAGGCAAAGAGATCCTCCGAAAATTCGGAGTGACGGTTCCGCGCGGCATTCCGTGCATGACCGTGGAAGAGGCGGTGAAAGCTGCCGAAACGCTGGGCGGCCCGGTCTGGGTGGTGAAGGCGCAGATCCACGCCGGTGGCCGTGGTAAAGGCGGTGGTGTCAAGGTTGCCAAGTCGCTGGAGCAGGTCAAGGAATACTCGGAACAGATCATGGGCATGCAGCTGATCACGCACCAGACCGGTCCTGAAGGCCAGAAGGTCCGTCGCCTGATGATCGAAGAAGGCGCCGACATCAAGAAGGAACTGTACGTTTCGTTGGTGACGGACCGCGTTTCGCAGCGCGTCGTGCTGATGGCTTCCTCCGAAGGCGGCATGGACATTGAAGAAGTGGCCGAGTCCCACCCTGAGAAGATCCACAACGTGATCATCGATCCGGCCGTGGGCCTGACCGACGCGGATGCCGACGACGTCGCCCGCAAGATCGGTGTGCCGGAAGCGTCGATCGCCGATGCGCGCGCCAACCTGCAAGGCCTGTACAAGGCGTACTGGGACACCGACGCATCGCTGGCTGAAATCAACCCGCTGATCCTGACCGGCGACGGTAAAGTCATCGCCCTGGACGCGAAGTTCAACTTCGACGCCAACGCGCTGTTCCGTCACCCTGAAATCGTCGCCTACCGCGACCTGGACGAAGAAGATCCAGCCGAAGTCGAAGCCTCGAAGTTCGACCTGGCCTACATCTCCCTGGACGGCAATATCGGCTGCCTGGTCAACGGCGCCGGCCTGGCCATGGCCACGATGGACACCATCAAGCTGTTCGGCGGCGAGCCTGCCAACTTCCTGGACGTCGGCGGTGGCGCCACGGCCGAGAAAGTGACCGAAGCGTTCAAGATCATGCTGAAGAACCCAGGCCTGAAAGCCATCCTGGTGAACATCTTCGGCGGCATCATGCGTTGCGACGTGATCGCCGAAGGCGTCATCACGGCATCGAAAGCCGTCTCCCTGCAGGTCCCGCTGGTCGTGCGCATGAAGGGCACGAACGAAGACCTGGGCAAGAAGATGCTGGCCGAATCCGGCCTACCGATCATCGCCGCCGATACGATGGAAGACGCAGCCAAGAGCGTTGTCGCCGCTGCTGCCGGTCAAGCTTAATTAAGGAATCAACATGTCTATTCTGATCAACAAAGACACCAAAGTCATCACCCAGGGCATCACCGGCAAGACCGGCCAGTTCCACACCCGCATGTGCCGCGACTATGCAAACGGCAAAGAAGCCTTCGTGGCAGGCGTGAACCCGAAGAAAGCCGGCGAAGACTTCGAAGGCATTCCAATCTTCGGTTCCGTGAAAGAAGCCGCATCGGAAACGGGTGCGACCGTGTCCGTGATCTACGTGCCGCCAGCAGGCGCTGCCGCCGCGATCTGGGAAGCCGTCGAAGCCGAGCTGGAACTGGCGATCTGCATCACCGAAGGCATTCCAGTGCGTGACATGATGGAAATCAAGGATCGCATGGCCAAAGCCGGTTCCAAGACCCTGCTGCTGGGCCCGAACTGCCCAGGCCTGATCACGCCGGACGAGATCAAGATCGGCATCATGCCAGGTCACATCCACAAGAAGGGCCGTATCGGCGTCGTGTCCCGTTCGGGCACGCTGACGTACGAAGCCGTCGGTCAGCTGACCGCGCTGGGCCTGGGCCAATCGTCGGCAGTCGGCATCGGCGGCGACCCGATCAACGGTCTGAAGCACATCGACGTAATGCGCATGTTCAACGACGATCCTGATACCGACGCGGTCATCATGATCGGCGAAATCGGCGGTCCGGACGAAGCCAACGCCGCCCGTTGGATCAAGGACAACATGAAGAAGCCGGTCGTTGGCTTCATCGCCGGTGTCACCGCTCCTCCGGGCAAGCGCATGGGCCACGCCGGCGCGCTGATCTCCGGTGGCGCCGACACGGCACAAGCCAAGCTGGAAATCATGGAAGCCTGCGGCATCACCGTGACGAAGAACCCGTCGGAAATGGCACGCCTGCTGAAGGCAATGCTGTAATCCACGGTTTCATCGGATAATACGGGGGCGCAAGCCCCCGTTTTTCATTTGGAGGACAGTGTTGGCGAAGATCCTGATATCGCGCGACGGCGTCCTGGAGCAGACGCTACAGCTCAGCAAGGAACGCATGGCGATCGGACGGGGCCGCCATAACGACATCGTCCTGGAACACCCCACCGTCAGCGGCGAGCACGCCGTCATCACGACGATCCTGGACGACTCGTTCCTCGAAGACCTGTACAGCACGAACGGCACGTTCGTGAACGGCCACCGCGTCGGCAAGCATTACCTGCAACATAATGACGTCATCAAGCTGGCCAAATACCGCATCGAATTCGTCGCCGACGGCATCCGTCCGCTCACCGGCGCGGCGCTGTCGCCCGCCGTCCCGCATCCTGCCACCCCCGCTCTGCCAGCGGCCGTCATCGAAGTGCTCAACGGCAGCAATGCCGGCAAGCGGCTGGCGCTGACGAAAGCGCAGACCAGCCTGGGGCGCAGCGGCATCCAGGTCGTCATCATCAGCCGCGGCAGCTTGGGCTACGCGGCCACCCACACCGAAGGCGAACGCGAGGCACTATTGAACGGCGCGCCACTCGGTCGCGCCCCACAGCCGCTGGCCGATGGCGACGTGCTGGACCTGTCCGGCACGCGGATGGCGTTCCGGTTGGCCTGACAAAATCCGTCATGTGACGATTTGCGAACGCTGATGTGACAATTAGTGGGCATCGGCCTGACAAAAAACGTCAGCCCGACGGCGAAAATGGGTGGAATATTGCGCTGTTCACCACGGAAGGAGACAAAACTGGCTGGCACACGGATTGCTGTATGTAACGCAGTAGCCCGAGTGTTTCACCCCGATTCGTCTTTAACCGAAGGAGCAGCAAATGAAATCCATGAAAACGCTGAAGCAGCAAGCCCAGGCCGGCTTCACGCTGATCGAACTGATGATTGTCGTCGCTATTATCGGCATCCTGGCCGCCGTCGCGATTCCGCAGTACAGCAACTACACCATCAAGGCCAAGGTCGCCAATGCGCTGTCCGCCGCCGATGCGCTGAAGACGGCCGTGGCTGTTTGCGCGCAGGAAGCCGGTAACGTTCTGACGAACTGCACCACGGGCACGGCAGGTTCGAATATCCCGGCATTCACGGCAACCAAGGAAGTCGCTTCCGCCACGGTTACCGGCGGCACGATCGTCCTGACCTTGGCCAGCGGGATCGGCACCGGTGTGGACGGCTCCACCATCACGTTTGTCCCGACGCCTGGCGAAACCGCGTTGACGTGGAATACCACGACGAACGCAACCAACACCACCGCGATCGCCGCCATCACGAAGAACAACCTGACCACCGGCAGCTAAGCTGTCCTGGCGGAAGGAGAACCGGGCTGCGGCCCGGTTTTTTATTGCGGCGCCGCTTGGGCGCCCGCCGCCAACGCCTCCAGAATGGCATACCCTGCCGTCACCCGCGCCGGAATCGGATAGTTCTTGTTCGCCAGCATGACGATGCCGATCTTCTGCACCGGCACGAACGCCACGTAAGCACCGAAGCCGCCCGTCGAGCCCGTCTTGTTGAACAACGTCGGCGTGGTCGACATGGCGGGCGTCGTCACAGCGCGAGCACGATGGCGATCCCAGATTATGCTCTCGGAATTCCCCTCCAGCAGCGTCTGCAACTTGACGGGGTATGCATACTGCTCCCACCCGAGGCCCTGCGTCATGCCGCCGACCCGGAAGTAGCCGATGTGCGTGGCTTCCACCGCGCGCCGCATGGCCGGATCGAGCTGCTGCGGCATCATATTGGCCTGTACGAAGCGCAGCAGATCCGCGGCGGTCGTCCGGACGCCGTACGTGACCGCGCTGAACGGTTCGCCTGTGAAATGCACGGGCTTGCCGTCCCGGTAGCCCCAGGCATAGTTCGGCCGCACGCTGTCGGGCAGATTGACATAGCTGGACGTCATGCCGAACGCAGGGAACAGCAGGCGCTCGACGGCATCGGCATAATCATTCCCAAGCGCACGCGCCGTCAGATGGCCGAACAGGCCCAGGCTGGGATTGGAATACTCCCGAACAGCGCCCGGCCGTGCCGCCGGCTTCCAGTCGCGGTAGTAGCGCAGCGGCTCCGGATCGGTCAGCTCGTCGGGGAACTGCAGCGGCAAGCCGCCCGGCGTGTAGGTGCCCAGGTGCAGCAGGGTGGCCTTGTCGATGGCGCTGCCTTGGAGGGCCGGCCAGTAGCGACTCGGGTGATCCGTCAGCGCCAGTTTGCCCTGGGCCTGCGCGTATGCGGCCAGTGTGGCGGCAAACGTCTTGCTGACGGAGCCGACTTCAAACACCGTGCGCTCGTCCACGGCCTTGTTCCCGGCGCGCGAGGCCAGCCCGTAGTTGAAGACGGCGGACTGGCCGTCGACGGTGACGGCGACCGCCATGCCCGGCACATCATGCTCGGCCATCAAGGGCTGGATGGTGTTATCGACAATGGCGCGCAGGGCCGCCGCGTCGGGCGCGGCCGAGGCGGCCAGCGGAAGGAAGAGCAGGGCGGCAGGGCAGAGGCTGCCGATGGTTGGCCGCGTGGTCAAAGGCGTTCTTTGTCTGGAGGAGAATCCGCCAGCTTATCGGAAACGCAATGCTGCAACAACAACGACGTCAGACGATCTTCTGGCGGTCCGCGATCAGCGCTTCGTAGGTAAGATTCTGCAGCATCAGGTAGTGCGCATGGTCGAGGTCGATAAACTGCAGCCCGTACGAGAACAGCGGCGGCAGGTTCGGTCCCGGCGCCTTGGCTGTGCCGGCATTGCGGATGATGGCCTTTGTCGTAATCATGACCTCGCGATTGCCGGGCTGCGTGATCAGCGTGAACTTCAGCGCAACTTCGCCCGTATCCTGAGCCAGCTGTTGTGCGGTCTCCACCAGCGCGCCCGACACGCTCAGGTTGACGATAAAGACGCGCTGCTCGATCTCCGCGCTGCCCTTGAGCTGCGCGGGAATGTCGACCTTGACGCGCATGGCCGTGCGCAGGTTCGTGCCCTGGATCTGGTCGGGGAACGTCACATGGGCGTAATACAGCGGACGCTGGAACACGCGCTGCACGACGCACGAGAACGAACACACGTTCACGCCGGAGAACACACGCAACGTCAGCTTGTCGCCCTCGTTCAGCGCGATGGGTGCGCCGTTCTCGAACGGGATCTTGACGATCAGGTACTCATCGCGCACCCAGCCGATCACGCTGGAAAAGTGCTGGATGGGCTTCAGGGTCCGGTGCGTAATGAACTGCACCCGGCCGCCCACCTGCAGGTTCATCTGTTCGAATTCATAGACCCGGGGAGCGCTGTCGCCCGCGGACGCACTGCTAGCCATCGTTGCTCTTTCCACTGCAGAGAAACGATCATTATAGCTGTGGCAATGACCAAGTCTCGGGAATGATGCCTGGAATGTAACGGTTGTTTGCAAGGCGTATCAACCGCCCAACGTGACTTGACTGCATCCTTGGCGACAAGATATTGGTTAACGTTTCCCCGTCAAGGTGGACATCACGATGGCTCCGCTTCGGTGGCGTCACATGAACCATCAGCTTGTCGAAGACCAGTCCCCGCTTTTTCCACCATGCTTCTCCCGCACCCGGATCTCGCTCATGACCATGCCCCGGTCGACGGCCTTGCACATGTCGTACACCGTCAGCAGGCCCACCTGGACCGCGGTGAGCGCCTCCATCTCCACCCCGGTCTTGCCATACGTCTCCACCTGCGCCCGGCAGTGGACGGCCGACGCGGCCTCATCGGTCTCGAAGTCCACGGTCACGCGCGTCAGCGCGAGGGGGTGGCACAGCGGGACGAGGTCGCTGGTGCGCTTGGCGCCCATGATGGCGGCGATGCGGGCGATGCCCAGGACGTCGCCCTTCTTGGCGCTTCCCGATAAAATGATGGCGAGCGTTTCCGGCTTCATGCGGATCGTGCCCGTGGCAACGGCGATGCGGTGGGTTTCGGCCTTGGCGCCGACGTCGACCATGTGAGCCTGGCCGGTGGTGTCGAAGTGGGTGAGCTGGTCGGACATGCGTGTATTCTTTTGGGTAATGCCGCCTGGTGGCGAGCGTGTAGAGAACAGGTATCATAGCACCGTGAATGCGACCCAATTCCCCCGCCGTCTCGTGGCGCTGGCAGCAGCGCTGCTGATTGCCGCCCCCGTCACGCCGGCGCAAACCGCGCTGGCGCCGGCCCATGTGCCGAACCTGCCGAGCCTCGGCGATACGTCGCGCGAGGCGCTGTCTCCCATCACCGAGCGCAAGCTGGGCGAGGAGATCATGCGCGACATCCGCTTCGATCATGATTACCTCGACGACCCTCCCATCATCGAGTACCTGAACGCGCTGGGCAATACGCTGGTCACGGCGCGGCCCGGGGCGCGCGGCGAGGCGAACTACGATTACTTCTTCTTCTGCGTGCGCGATCCGATGCTGAACGCGTTCGCGCTGCCGGGCGGCTTCATCGGCGTCCACTCCGGGCTGCTGCTGGCGGCGCAGACGGAGTCGGAGCTGGCGTCCGTGCTGTCGCACGAGATCGGCCACGTGGCGCAGCGGCATATCGCGCGCCAGCTGGGCGAACAGAAAACGGATGCGCTGATTCCGCTGGCGGCGATGATCCTGGCGGCGCTGGCGGCGAAAAACAATCCCGATGCGGCGATGGGCGTCATGATGGGCGGGCAGGGCGTCGCGATCCAGCGTCAGCTCAATTTCGGGCGCGATGCCGAGCGCGAAGCGGATCGCATCGGTTTCCAGATCATGGGCGCGGCCGGCTACGAGACCAACGGCATGGTGGCGTTCTTCCAGCGGTTGCAGTCGGCCACGCGCAACTACAGCGACCTGGTGCCGGCCTATCTTCAAAGCCACCCGCTGACGACCGAGCGGATTGCCGACATCCAGGCGCGCATCCGCGAGCAGCCGTACCGCCAGCGCGTCGACGCGCTGGACTTCTTCCTCGTCCGCGCGCGTGCCCGCGTGTTGCAGGATACGTCCAGCAAGGGCCTGGCGGAAACGGAAGAGTTCCTGCGCAACCAGCTGGAGCAGCCGAGCCGGCACCAGATTGCATCGGCCCAGTACGGCATGGCGATCCTGGCGCTGAAGCGGCGCGATTACGCCGGCGCGCAGACGTGGCTGGACAAGGCCGCCGCCACGATCCACCGTCCGCCTGCCGCAGGCGCGTTCAGCTCGCCGCTGCCGAAAGGGATCGCGGACAGCGTGCTGGCGTACACGTCGCTAGAGATCAAGGTGGACCAGGAGGACAAGCCGGCCATCATCGCGCAGGCCATCCGCGAAGGCGAGGCGGCGCATGCCAAGTTCCCGCTGTCGCGCGGCATCGTCTGGCAGTATGCCGACGCGCTGATCAAGGGCGGCAAGCCCGAACAGGCGGAGCGCTTCCTGCGCGACCAGTTGCAGATGTACCGCAGCGAACCGGAACTGCAGGACCTGCTGGCGCAGGCGTATTCGAAGATGGGCAAGATCGCGCTGCAGCATATCGCGCTGGCCGAATCCTATGCGCTGCTGGGCGGCACGCAGGCGGCGCTGGACCAGCTGGAGCTGGCCCGCAAGTCGCGCGATGCGTCGTTCTACGAGCAGGCCGTCATCGATGCGCGCGAGCGCGAATGGCAGGCCAAGCGGCGCGAGGCGATGGGCGAGAAAGGCAAGGACAAGGGGGCGGGATTTGCCGTCACGGGCAGCGTCAAGGCAACCACCGTGCAGGAGGAGCAGGAGCCCGTCGATCCGTCGTGCCGGGGCATGCTGGCCAATTCGCCGCGCTGTGCCGATGGCCGGTTCGGCACGCCGCGCGCGACGCCGTGGAGCCAGGCGCCCGCCGCAGGAACTACGCCCCGGCGGTAGGGGCGTCGACGGTCACGCCCGTCGGCACCCGCACAAACCCCAGCCGCACCGGCGCATCGTCGCGGCCGATGTGCTCGACATTGATCTGGTTGCCCGCGAGGCGCATCGTCAGCTCGGCCTCCGGCCGTTCGATCCATTTCAGCAGCGCCTCGCCATCCACGTCGAACCACGCCAGCGCCTGCGCAAAGTCGCGGTCGTCCAGCTGCGCGACGATGTCGCCGGCCTGCAGGATCAGCTCGCCGGCTTCCGTCAGGTACGCCGCTTCCACCGGCGGCATCGACGCCCCCGTGTGCAGCACGAGTCCCTGGGCCGGATCCGTCCGTACCACGAACGGTGTGCTTTCCAGGTTCAGAAACACCCGCTGCGGACCGTTCTGGAAGAACCAGCAACCGCGCTCGTCGCGCTGGTAGTTGCGGTTGATGAAGCCGACCAGCGCCGCGTTCGTCAGCTTGTCGCCCGGTTCGTTCATCTGCTGCGCCCGCTCGTCGCGCATGCGCCAGTTGCCGCGTGCGTCCAGCGCCAGCCAGCCGTAGCAGTGCGGCACGTTCGGCCATTTGGCCATTGCCTGTTTTACGATATCGTCCATGGTTCAAGCATCGCACAGCGCGGCCTTTTGTGGCGCGCCGATGCTGTTGTCTCCCTCCAGGAAATGGATCATGCGGCGTGGCAGCCAGGCCAGGCTGCCGGGAGGGCGGCCCGTGGCAAAGCCGACATGGCCGCCCTCCGCCGGGTAATCGAGCACCACGTGGGAGGACGCCGCCTGCGGCAGATACCGGCCGGGCAGAAACGGGTCGTTGCGGGCGTTCAGCACCAGTGTCGGTACCGTGATGTCCTCCAGCACGTGCCTGGCGCTGGCGCGGTCCCAGTAGTCCTCGACATTGCGGTAGCCGTGCAGCGGCGCCGTGACGATATTGTCGAAGGTGTAAAGGTCCGATGCGGCGTGCATGGCATCGAGGTCGAACAGCCCGGGGAACTGCCGCAGCTTGGCCGCGCACTTCGGTTTCAGCGTCTGCAGGAACATGCGCTGGTAGACGCGGTTGAACCCGCGGCCCAGCGCTTCGCCGCCGCGCGCGAGATCGAGCGGGGCGGAGACGGCAACGGCGGCATCGACGAATTGCGCCGAGTGCTGGGATTCGCCCAGCCAGCGCAGCAGCACGTTGCCGCCCAGCGAGACGCCGCAGGCGTAGAACTTGCCTGTCGCCAGCGGACGCAGGCGGCGTAGCATCCAGTCCGCTTCCTGGGCGTCGCCGGAGTGGTAAAAGCGCGGCGCCAGGTTCGGCTCGCCCGAGCAGCCGCGGAAATGGGGGATCGCGCCGGACCAGCCGCGCGCCATCAGCTCGGCCCCAGCGCACGGCAGTAATGGCTGTCCGACGACCCTTCCAGCCCATGGAACAGCACGACAAACGGCGCACCGGGCTGGCCGTCAACGAAATCCACATCGACGAAATCGCCGTCCGGCGTCTGCCAGCGCTCACGGCGGAAGGCCACGGCCGGCTTGGGGATGCACTTGGCGGGGTAGATCGTCTGGAAGTGGCCATTGGGCAGCCACAGCGGCGCGGTGTAGTTCATGGGGAAGAATGTTGCCAGAAAACCGGTGACAGGCTCCAGTTTCGGAAAATGGAGCCTGTCACCGGTTTTTTTCAGTGCAGCACCGTCGAGTGGGCTTCGGACGGGACCGGGCCTGGCGCGGTCGAGACGTGATGCAGCACCATGCGCCAGCCTTTCGGCGTTTTCATATAGACGTTGGTGGCGATCAGGTGGTGCGGTTCACCCTGCGAGGACGTCGAGCCCTGGACCACCGTGTGGACGGCGCTCATCAGGTTGTGCGTTTCGTGCAGTTGCGATGGGCGGCCCGGCAGGCCACCGTGTTCCAGCAGCATCGTCCACGATTCCCGGATGGCGCGGTGGCCGATCAGGCGGGCACCGCCCGGGTGGACGCAGACGATTTCCTCGTCATCGGCCCACAGTGCCATCAGCGCCTCGACGTCGGCGCGGTTGAGCGCGTCGTAGAACGCGGCTTCGACTTCCGCAGGGCTGCCGTTCAGTTGTTTCTTCTTCATCTCAGCCTCGCGAAAGACGTGCGAACGATCTTCGCCGGATCAGTGGTGATGAACGGCCGAGCCTGGCTTGATGCGGTACGCGGTGCCGCAGTACGGGCATTTGGCTTCACCGTTGGCGGCGAAATCCAGGAACACGCGGGGGTGCCCCGACCACAGCGGCATGGCCGGGTTCGGGCAGAATGCCGGCAGGTCCTTACCTTCGAGTTCGACTGGCGTGGTGGCGTTGCTCATCTTGTAGATGCTCCGGAGTTCAAAAAGCACGATTTTAACGGATTCGGACAGGGCCCAGCATTCGCCGCTAAAATGGCGGCCTTATTTGCCTGACCGGCACCCGACAATTCGCCTCCCCCGGTTCCGGCGCCAGGAAACGGAGGGGCTTTCGCCACGCGCGCCACGAAGCCGTGTGGTGCGAATACCACAAGACTGCAGATGAACAAAGCAAGCGACGTCGTCACCCCTGACCCCGCCGCCTGGCGCGATGGCGTCCGGACCGGTATTCCCACCTTGTTCGGCATCGGCGCCTGGGGCCTTGTTGTCGGCGTCGCCATGATCAAGTCCGGCCTGACGCTGCCGCAGGCGCTCGGCATGACGTTGCTGGTGTTTGCCGGCTCGGCCCAGCTGGCGTCGCTGCCGCTGATCGCGGCCGGCGCGCCGATCTGGGTGATCTTTACGACCGGGCTCGTCGTCAACCTGCGCTTCGTCATCTTTTCCGCGTTGCTCGCGCCGCACTTCCGGATGTTGCCGTGGTACCAGCGTCTGCACCTGGGCTTCGTGTCCGGCGACATTTCCATCGCACTTTTCCTGCAACGCTATCCCGACCCCGCGCCTTCGAAAGGCAAGTTGTCGTACCTGAAGGGATTGTTGTATCCCAACTGGGCGTCGTGGCAGATCGGCTCCATTGCCGGTATTTTCCTCGGCAACGTCGTGCCGGCGGAGTGGGGGCTGGGTTTTGCCGGCACGCTGGCCATCCTGTGCGTGATGGTGCCCATGGTGGCGAGCCGGCCAGCGCTGTGCGGCGTGCTCGTGGCCGGCGGCGTCTCCGTGCTGGCTGCCGGGCTGCCTTATAAACTGGGATTGCTGGCCGCCGTGCTGGTCGGCATGTTCACGGCCATGGCCGTCGAGGAACTGGGCGACAGGTTCGCCGCCGCGAAAGGGCAGCCATGAGCGACCTGGAAATCTGGATCGTCATCGTCGCGCTGGCCGTCTCGACGGCGATTACCCGCAGCGGCTTCTGGCTGGTGGGCCACCGGGTGACGATCCCCCGCCGCGTGAATGAAATGCTGCGTTATGCGCCGTCGTGCGCGCTGGCCGCCATCATCGGCCCGGACCTGCTGCTGGAGCCGGAATCCTTACAGGTGACGCTGCTGAACGGCAAACTGCTGGCGGGCATCGCCTCGGTGGGCTGGTATCTGTGGCGCCGCAATATGCTGGAAACCATCGTGTTCGGCATGCTGTTCTTTACGGCGCTGAGACTGTTGCATTTGTTCTAATGGACAGGCTGGCAAGGGCGCCCTTGCGGTAAAATAGCAGTCTTTCTATCACTTGTCCTTTGGGAAACCATGCAAGCTGTTCTGAACTTCACTCGCCTCGACGATCTGATCGCGCAAAACGCGCTGCAAGGCAAGCGGGTCTTTATCCGCGCCGACCTCAATGTGCCGCAGGACGATGCCGGCAACATTACCGAAGACACCCGCATCCGCGCTTCCGTGCCTGCCATCCAGGCAGCGGTCAAAGCCGGTGCCAGGGTGATGGTCACGTCCCACCTGGGGCGCCCGACGGAAGGCGAGTTCAAGCCGGAAGACAGCCTGGCGCCCGTCGCGGCCCGCCTGGCCGAGCTGCTGGGCCAGCCGGTCGAACTGAAACAGAACTGGACCGACGGCACCGGCCTGGAAAACCTGCAGAGTGGTCAGGTCGTGCTGCTGGAAAACGTGCGCGTCAACAAGGGCGAGAAAAAGAACACGGACGAGCTGGCGCAGAAGATGGCCAGGCTGTGCGACGTCTACGTCAACGACGCGTTCGGCACCGCGCACCGCGCCGAAGCGTCCACGCACGGCATCGCCAAATTCGCACCGGTCGCCGCCGCCGGTCCGCTGCTGGCCGCTGAACTGGATGCACTGGGCAAGGCGCTGGGCGCCCCGGCGCGTCCGCTGCTGGCCATCGTGGCTGGCTCGAAAGTGTCGTCCAAGCTGTCGATCCTGAAGTCGCTGGCCGACAAGGTCGACAACCTGGTCGTCGGCGGCGGCATTGCCAATACGTTCATGCTGGCTGCCGGCCTGAAGATCGGCAAGTCGCTGGCCGAGCCGGATCTGGTGGAAGAAGCCCGGGCGATCATCGACATGATGGCCAAGCGTGGCGCGCAGGTGCCGATCCCGACGGATGTCGTCTGCGCCAAGGAGTTCTCGCCAACGACCACCGCAACCGTCAAGAAGGTGGCGGACGTGGCCGACGACGACATGATCCTGGACATCGGTCCGGAAACGGCGCAACACCTGGCCGAGCAGATCGCCAGGGCCGGTACGATCGTCTGGAACGGCCCGGTCGGCGTGTTCGAGTTCGACCAGTTCGGCAACGGCACGAAGACGCTGGCGCTGGCGATTGCCGACTCGAAGGGCTTCTCGATCGCGGGTGGCGGCGACACGCTGGCAGCGATTGCAAAATACGCCATTACCGATAAAATTGGTTATATCTCGACCGGCGGCGGCGCCTTCCTGGAATTCCTCGAAGGCAAAACCTTGCCGGCGGTGGAAGTGCTCGTCCAACGAGCTGCCAAGTAACATACCCGCAGCGACAGGGCGCAGCGACGTAGTCCACAGCTACAGCGCTGCGCTTTTTCACTTCATCTACCGTTCAAGGAACCTTCAATGTCCCGTGGCACCAAAATCGTCGCAACCATCGGCCCCGCTTCCACCGACCTCAATGTGCTGACCAAAATGATCCGCGCCGGCGTGGACGTGGTGCGGCTGAACTTCTCGCACGGCAAGGCACAGGATCACATCGATCGCGCCAACTTGGTGCGGCAGGCAGCGGCGGAATGCGGGCGCGAAGTGGCCATCATGGCCGACATGCAGGGTCCGAAGATCCGCGTAGGCAAATTTGAAGAAGGCAAGATCAATCTGGTCAACGGCGACAAGTTCATCCTGGACTCGAAGTGGGGCGAGAACGGCGAGCTGGGCAACCAGGAACGCGTCGGCCTGGACTATAAAAACCTGCCGAACGACCTGCGGCCGAAAGACGTGCTGTTGCTTAACGACGGCCTGATCGTGCTGGTCGTCGACCGCATTGCCGGCAGCGAAATCCACACGACGGTCAAGATCGGTGGCGAGCTGTCCAACAACAAGGGCATCAACCGCCAGGGCGGCGGCCTGACGGCGCCGGCACTGACGGCCAAGGACATGGAAGACATCAAGACGGCCATGAGCTTCCAGGCTGACTATCTGGCCATCTCGTTCCCGAAAAACGCCACCGACATGGAAATGGCGCGCCAACTGGCGAACATTGCCGGCGAACCGTACGGCCACAAGCCGCAGATGATCGCCAAGATCGAGCGCGCCGAAGCGATTCCGGCGCTGCAGGAAATCCTGAACGCGTCGGACGGCATCATGGTCGCCCGTGGCGACCTGGCTGTCGAAGTGGGCAACGCCGCCGTGCCGGCGCTGCAGAAGCGCATGATCCGCATGGCGCGCGAATCGAACAAGATCGCCATCACCGCCACGCAGATGATGGAATCGATGATCTTCAATGCCGTACCCACGCGCGCGGAAGTGTCCGACGTGGCCAATGCCGTGCTGGACGGCACCGATGCCGTCATGGCGTCGGCCGAAACCGCTTCCGGCCGTTATCCGATCGAGACGGTGGAAATGATGGCCGCCGTCTGCGTGGAAGCCGAGCAATCCGAATACAACAAGCTGGACGCCGATTTCCTCAACGTCCGTTTCACGCGCATCGACCAGTCGATCGCCTACGGTGCCCTGTTCACGGCCCACCACCTGCGCGTCAAGGCGATCGTTGCCCTGACCGAATCCGGTTCCACCGCGCTGTGGATGAGCCGTCACAATATCGACACCCCGATCTTCGCGCTGACCCCCAGCGTCACCACGCAGCGCAAGGCTTCGCTGTACCGCAACGTGCGCGCGCATTATCTGGTGCAGCAGGGCTCCAGTCGCGAAGTGCTGAAGCAGACCGAGGATCTGCTGGTCGAGCATGGCATCGCCAGGAAGGGCGACATGATCGTCGTCACGTGGGGCGAGCCGATGGGGCAGGTCGGCGGCACCAACGCGCTGAAGATCGTCAAGGTGGGCGAGTTCAGCTAGGCGCGCCAAGGCGGTTACCCAGCTTCCGGCGGGCGCCCGGCCACGAGCTGCGCAGCCCGCCACACAGGTTTTTATTTGATTGGAGTATTACCATGTCCCTCGTATCCATGCGTCAGCTGCTGGACCATGCCGCCGAACACGGCTATGGCTTGCCGGCTTTTAACGTCAACAACCTGGAACAAGTGCAGGCCATCATGGCTGCCGCCGACGCCGTCAACAGCCCGGTGATCATGCAGGCGTCCGCTGGCGCCCGCAAATATGCCGGCGAAGCGTTCCTGCGCCACCTGATCGACGCGGCCATTGAAGCGTATCCGCACATCCCTGTCGTCATGCACCAGGATCACGGCCAGTCGCCGGCGGTCTGCATGGCCGCGATCCGCTCCGGCTTCTCCTCCGTCATGATGGACGGTTCGCTGGAGGCGGACGGCAAGTCGGTCGCGTCGTACGACTACAACGTGGAAGTGTCGCGTGAAGTGGTGAAGTTCTCGCACGCCATCGGCGTGACCGTCGAAGCGGAACTCGGCGTGCTGGGCTCGCTTGAAACGATGAAGGGCGACAAGGAAGACGGCCACGGCGCCGAAGGCACGATGACGCGCGAACAGCTGCTGACGGACGTGGCGCAAGCGGCCGACTTCGTCGAGCGCACCGGGTGCGACGCGCTGGCCATCGCCATCGGCACCTCGCACGGCGCCTACAAATTCACGCGCAAGCCAACGGGCGACATCCTGGCGATCGACCGCATCAAGGAAATCCACGCGCGCATCCCCAACACCCACCTGGTGATGCACGGTTCGTCGTCGGTGCCTCAGGAACTGCTGGCCATCATCCGTGAATTCGGTGGCGACATGAAGGAAACCTACGGCGTGCCTGTCGAGGAAATCCAGGAAGGCATCCGTCACGGCGTGCGCAAGATCAACATCGACACCGACATCCGCCTGGCGATGACGGCGGCGGTGCGCAAGTACATGTTCCAGAACCCGTCGAAGTTCGATCCGCGCGACTTCCTGAAGCCGGCCCGTCTGGCGGCCGAAGAAGTCGTCAAGGCCCGTTTCCTGGCGTTCGGCTGCGAAGGCCGCGCCTCGCAGATCAAGCCGATTCCGCTGGAAAAAATGGCAGAACGTTACAAGGCCGGTGAACTGGCCCAGATTGTGAAGTAAAATCCTGTCTGGAACGGGGCGGCGTGCCGCCCCGGACTCACTCGACCGGCGAGCGGGTTTTCCCTCTCGCCGGTTTTCGTTTTTAGGTTTTCGTTTTCATTAAGCGTAAGACATTTCCCCTCCATGAAAAGCCTTCACCAGTCCTCCATCCAGTCCCTGCCCCTGCTCGGCCACGGTAAAGTCCGCGACAATTACGCTGTCGGCGACGACAAGATCCTGATCGTCACGACCGACCGCCTGTCGGCCTTCGACGTTGTGATGAACGAACCGATCCCCGGCAAGGGCATGGTCTTGAACCAGATGAGCGATTTCTGGTTTGAAAAGCTCGGCCACATCGTGCCGAACCACCTGACCGGCATCGCGCCCGAGTCCGTGGTGGCAGCCGACGAAGTGGAGCAGGTGAAGGGCCGCGCCGTCGTGGCCAAGCGCCTGAAGCCGATCATGGTGGAAGCCGTCGTGCGCGGCTACATCATCGGCTCCGGCTGGAAGGATTACCAGGAAACCGGCAAGATCTGCGGCATCGACCTGCCGGCCGGCCTGCGCCAGGCCGAAAAGCTGCCGGAACCGCTGTTCACGCCGGCGGCAAAAGCGGACCTGGGCGAGCACGACGAGAACATCAGCTTTGCCGACATGGAAAGCCGCATCGGCGCCGAACTGGCCGCCAGAATGCGCGAAGTGAGCATCCAGCTGTACAAGACGGCGGCCGAATACGCGGCCACGCGCGGCATCATCATTGCCGACACGAAGTTCGAATTCGGCCTCGATGAAAACGGCGTCATGCACCTGATGGACGAAGTGCTGACGGCCGATTCGTCGCGCTTCTGGCCCGCCGATTCGTACGCGCCGGGCATGTCGCCGCCGTCGTTCGACAAGCAGTTCGTGCGCGACTACCTGGAAACGCTGACGGAGTGGAAGAAGACGCCACCGGCGCCAACGCTGCCGCAGGAAGTCATCGACAAGACCCAGGCCAAGTATTTCGAAGCGATCGAACGCCTGACGGGCGAGAAGCTGAAGGTCTGAGATGGCCGATCACAACAAGCCGCTCGTCGGCGTCATCATGGGTTCCAGTTCCGACTGGGACGTGATGCAGAATGCCGTCGCCATCCTGAAGCAGTTCGGCGTGCCGTTCGAAGCGCAGGTGATCTCGGCGCACCGCATGCCGGACGAAATGTTCACGTACGCGGAAACAGCGCGTGCCCGTGGGCTGCGCGCGATCATCGCCGGTGCGGGCGGGGCCGCGCACCTGCCCGGCATGGTGGCGGCGAAAACCATCGTGCCCGTGCTGGGCGTGCCGGTGCCGTCGAAATACCTGCGCGGCGAGGATTCGCTGCTGTCGATCGTGCAGATGCCCAAGGGCGTGCCCGTGTCGACGTTCGCCATCGGCGAAGCCGGTGCCGCCAATGCGGCGCTGACGGCGGTGGCGATCATCGCCGCCACGGACGACGCGCTGGCCGACCAGCTCGAAGCCTTCCGTTCCCAACAGACCGCGGCCGCCAAGGCCATGATTTTGCCGGTTGATTAAATGAGCGATCCGAAGTCAGCAGTACAGGGCGGCATCGATTTTGCCGCGCTGGCCGAACCGCAATTCCTCCCCGCCGTGCCCGCCGCCAATCCGCCCGTGTGGCTGGGCGTGATGGGCGGCGGCCAGCTGGGCCGCATGTTCGCCCAGGCCGCCCAGGAGATGGGCTACCAGGTCGCCGTGCTGGAACCGGCCGCCGATTGCCCGGCCGGCCAGGTCGCACAGCGCCTGATCAATGCCGGCTACACGGACGGCGCCGCGCTCGATGAACTGGTGGCGCAGTGCGCCGCCGTCACGACCGAATTCGAGAACGTCCCTGCGGACAGCCTGGCACGGCTGGCGCAGCAGATCTTTGTCGCGCCCAACGCCGCGGGCGTGTCGGTGGCGCAGGACCGCATCGCCGAGAAAGCGTTCTTTGTCGGCTGCGCGGAAAAATCCGGGGTGCTGCCCGCGCCGCACAAGATCATCGCGACGCAGGCGGACATCGACGCCATCGGCGACGACCTGCTGCCCGGCATTCTGAAAACGGTGCGCATGGGCTACGACGGCAAGGGGCAAGTGCGCGTGCAGTCCCGCGAAGACGTGCGCGCCGCGTTCGAGGCGATGGGGCAGGTCACGTGCCTGCTGGAGAAAATGCTGCCGCTGGCGTATGAAATTTCCGTGCTGACGGCGCGCGGCGTGGACGGCAAATCCGTCGTCTACCCGATTGCCGAAAACGTGCACCGTGACGGCATCCTGTTTACGACCACCGTGCCGGGCCCGAACGTGTCAGTCGAGTGCGCGCAGAAGGCGCAGGCCGCGGCAACGGCGTTTGTCGCCGAGCTGGGCTACGTTGGCGTGCTGTGCGTTGAATTTTTTGTGCTGACGGACGGCACGCTGGTCGTCAACGAAATGGCGCCGCGCCCGCACAACAGCGGCCATTACACGATGGACGCGTGCATCACGAGCCAGTTCGCGCAGCAGGTGCGGGCGATGGCACGGCTGCCGCTGGGCGATTGTCGTCAGCATTCCCCGGCCGTCATGCTCAACATCCTGGGCGACGTCTGGTTCGATGGCGAGACGTACCGCGAGCCAGCCTGGGACCAGGTCGCCGCGCTGCCGGGCGCCTGCCTGCACCTGTACGGCAAGGACGATCCACGGCCGGGCCGCAAGATGGGCCACGTGACGTTTGTCGCGCATACGCTCGATGACGCGCAGCGCCAGCTGGCGTCGGCCTGTGCCATTCTGGGGATCGCGTTGTGAGCACGCAGGTGAGCGCAATCGAGCAGGCGGCGCGCAAGCTGGAAGCGGGCGGTCTGGTCGCGTTCCCGACCGAGACCGTGTACGGGCTGGGTGCGGATGCGGAAAACCCGGTGGCCGTCGCCAGCATCTATGCGGCCAAGGGCCGGCCGAACGACCATCCCGTCATCGTCCACCTGGCGCCCGGTGCCGACCTCGATTACTGGGCGTCCGCCATTCCCGATGAAGCGCGCCGGCTGGTGGCCGCTTTCTGGCCCGGTCCGCTGACACTGATCCTGAAGCGCCACGCGCATATTCCCGACGCGGTGTCCGGCGGCCAGGACACGGTCGGCCTGCGCTGCCCGTCCCACCCCGTGGCGATGGCGCTGCTGTCCGCATTCAAGGGCGGCAAGGGCGGCGTGGCGGCGCCGTCGGCCAACAAGTTCGGCAACGTCAGCCCGACGGCCGCGCAGCACGTACAGGATGAATTCGACGCATCAGCCGGCATCACCGTGCTGGACGGCGGCTCCAGCCAGGTCGGCATCGAGTCGACCATTCTGGACCTGTCGCGCCTGGACACCCACGGCCCCGTGCTGCTGCGCCCGGGACACATCGGCGCGGCGCAGATCGCTGCCGTGATCGGCGCCATGCCGGTCGCGCCGGATGCGAGCGCGCCACGTGCGTCAGGCACGCTGGAGTCGCACTACGCGCCCAAGGCGCCCGTCGCATTGCTGTCCGGCGACCAGGTAGCGGGCGTGTTGAACGCGCTGGCCGACAAGGGCCGTCGCGTTGCGCTGATCCATTATTCGCCGCTGTTGACGCGCGCCAGCGCCCAGCATCCGCTGCCGGAAGACCCGGCCGGCTACGCCCATGGCATCTACGCCGCCCTGCGCGCGATGGACGGGACGGACGCCGAACTCATCCTCGTCGAATCGCCACCGCAGGACGACAGCTGGCTGGGCATCAACGACCGCCTGCGCCGCGCCGCACACGGCGCACACGGCACCATCGATCGCCTGCTTGCCTGATTTCCGCACGCCGAGATTGAGCTGAACTCGTGTCCCCCAGGGTGGGCACGAGCTCGGCATTCTTTACCCGGTGCATTCTTTCGCTGTGCCAGCGCATCCTGCATTGCAATCCACGCACAACTGTTGTTTTTGCAAACGTGTCCTTGTGCAGCGGCGTTTATCGCTGGCATATTAGTCGGATTGCGAATGAGCAGGTTGTTCGTATGCATAACATGAATACACAGGAGACAAGATGCGTCCTACCAAAGCAGCCCTTGCCATCGTCTTTGCTGCCATCCTGGCCGGTTGCGGCGGCAACAGCGGAGATCCGCAGCCCGGTGCCCAGATCAACCGCGTCAAGTTTGCCTCGCAGGTGACGTTTGGCGACAGCCTGTCCGATGTCGGCTCGTACAACGTCGGCCCGATCAAGGCCCTGGGTGGCGGCAAGTTCACCATCAACGGCAACAACACGGCCGTCAATCCCGAACTGACGGGCAAGAACTGGACGGAACTGATGGCGGCGCAGTTCCAGCTGCCGGCACCGTGCGCGGCGCAGACGGGCCTGGACGGCGATCCCGCACTGGGCTTTGCCGTGCCCGTGACGAACCATCCGGAATGCTTCGGTTATGCGCAGGGCGGGGCGCGCGTCACCAATCCGATTGGCGCCGGCCACAAGGCCACCGGCAGCGCCGTCGGCGCCCTGACGGTGCCCGTGGTCACGCAGGTGGCAAATCACCTGGCCCGCGTGGGCGGCAGGTTCAAGGGCGACGAGGTCGTGTTTGTCATGGCCGGCGGTAACGACGTGCTGGTCAGCCTCGGCGGCCTGCAGGCCGCCGCCACGGCCGCGGGTACCGTGGCGGGCAAGGCCGCATTCACGACGGGCCTGGCAACCCAGCTGGCCGGCGGCGCCACCAATCCTGCAACGGCCGCGCAGGCGATCGCGCAGGCGATGGCGAACGCGGCCGCCCAGCCCGGCAGTACCGATGCGCTGGTCGTGCAGGCAGCCGTCGGAGCGGCCGTGCGCGCCGGTTACACGGCTGCGGCGTCGCAGGCGGTCTACGGTCCGATGGTCGAGAAGGCGCAGCAGGATGCCGCCGCCGCAGGTGCCAAGGCCGGCGCCGACTATGCCGCCGCCCAGGGACCGGCCCTGGTGGCCGCGCTGGCTACGGCGGGTGCCGAACTGGCCGCGCTGGTGAAGACGCAAATCGTCGGCAACGGTGCCAACTATGTCGTCGTCAACAACCTGCCGGATGTGGCGACAACGCCATCCGCACTCGGCAAGGATGCAGCCACGCGCGCGCTGATCGACAAGATGGTGCAGGCATTCAATGCCCAGCTCAATGCCACGCTGGCCGGCGAAGCAAAGGTGCTGATCGTCGACGTGTACGCCGTCAGCCACGATCAGGCAACCAATCCGGGTCCCTACGGCCTGACCAATGTCAGCGAACCGGCCTGCGACCTGAAATCGGCGGGGAACCCGCTGGGCAGCTCGCTCGGTTGCACGGCCGCCAGCCTGAAGCCGGGCGACGTCAGCCATTACTCGTTCGCCGACGAAGTGCATCCAACGCCGTTCAACAACCTGCTGCTGGCGCGCTACGTGTCGCGCTCGATGGTCACGAAAGGCTGGCTGTAAGCGCCCCACAACCAGGAGACAAGATGAATCAATCCCTGCACACGGCAGCACGGCTGCTGGTCCTTGCTGCCGCCCTGGGCGCGGCGGCCGGCGCATCGGCCCAGGCCAAGGGCGACTGGACCGTCAAGGTCGGCGTCAACAGGATCGACCCGAAAGTGGAAAGCGGCGATGTCGGCGCGCCCGCGCTGCCCGGCACCAGGGCCGACGTGGGACCGGACACGAAACCCATCCTCAATATCGGCTACTTCATCACGGACAATATCGCCGCCGAGCTGGATCTGGGCGCGCCGTACCGCCACGACCTGTTCGGCGCAGGCGCGATCGCGGGCACGGGCAAGCTGGGCACGGCGGACGTGCTGCCGCCCACGCTGTTTGCGCAGTACCGCTTCTTCGGCAAGGATGCCGTGTTCCGCCCCTACGTGGGGCTGGGCGTCACGTACGCCTATTTCCGACGCGAGCGCGGCTCCGCGCAGCTGACGTCGGTGCTGAACACGGGCGGTGCGCCGTCGACGTTCTCGCTGAAGGCCAAGGGGGCCATCAGCGCCCAGGTCGGCGCCAGCTTGCGCCTCAATGAACGGTGGTCGATCGACGGCGGGGTCATCAAGACGAAGCTGAAAACGGTAGCCTCGTATTCCACGGGACAGACCCAGGCGATCCGCCTCGACCCGGTCGCGGTGAACATCGGCCTGACGTTCAGGTTCTGAGTGTCCTGGCGGCTGCCTTTGCCAAGGAGCTCAGCTGGCGCCTGCAAAATTGCTCCACGCAAACGTGCGCCCTGAGGCGGCTTGCTATACTCGCGACATGAGCGCCCCCGTCCCCGTCATTTCCCCCGCATCCACACCGGCATTCCTTAGCGAGGGTGGACAGATGGGTGCGCGGATGCGCGCATATGACTGGGCGGCTTCGCCGCTGGGCACTCCGGGCGACTGGCCGGCGTCGCTGCGTGCCGTCGTCGGCTTGCTGCTCAATTCGAAGTTTCCGATGTTCCTGGCCTGGGGGCCGCAGCTGACTTTCCTGTACAACGACTCGTACGCGGAGGTGTTGGGCGACAAGCATCCCACGGCACTGGGCCGGCCGTTCCAGCAGGTATGGGCGGAAATCTGGGATGACCTGTGGCCAAGCGCCAATGAAGCGCTGCACGGCCGCGCCACATTCCACGAAGACCTGCCGCTGCTGATGAACCGCAAGGGGTTCATGGAACAGACATGGTTTACGTTCTCCTACTCGCCGGTGTACGACGAGGCGGGTGCCGTGGCAGGGATGTTTTGCGCTTGTACGGAAACTACCGAGCGCATCCTCACCGCCCGCCACCGCGCCGAGGAAATCGAACGCATGCGCCAACTGTTCCAGGAAGCGCCCGGTATCCTGGCAGTCCTGCGCAGCCCCAGCCACGTGTTCGAGATCGCCAACGACGCCTATCTGAAGCTGATCGGCCGGACTGACGTGGTAGGCCGCAACGTCGCGGACGTGCTGCCGGAGGTGCGCGACCAGGGCTTCGTCCGGCTGCTGGACGAAGTGTTCGCGAGTGGCGAAGCCCACGTGGGCTGGGAGATGCCGATTCTGTTGCGGCGCCAGCCGGATGCACCGCTGGAAGAGCGCTTCGTCAGCTTCATCTTCCAGCCCATCCGGGATCATCGCGGCGTCGTGTCGGGCATCTTTGTCGAGGGCAGCGACGTCACGGACGCCGTGCTGGCCATGCGTGCGCTGAGCGAAAGCGAGCTGCGGCTGCGCCAGCTGGCCAACACGATCCCGCAGCTGGCATGGATGGCCACGCCTGATGGCCTGCTGCACTGGTGGAACGACCGCTGGTTCGAATACACGGGCGCATCGCCGGCCGAGGCGCAGAACGAAGGCTGGCGCAACGTCGTCCACCCGGACGATATCGCTCCACTGCTGGCCCGCTGGCAGCGCTCGTTGCCCGACGGCGACCCGTACGAGTCGACGGCCCGGCTGCGCAGTGCCAGCGGTGAGTACCGCAGCTTCCTGATCGTGGCGGCACCGCTGCGCGACGCGAACGGCACGATTGTCCAGTGGTTCGGCACGAATACGGACGTGACGCCGATCGAGCAGGCCCAGCAGGAGCTGATGGATGCCAACCGCCGCAAGGATGAGTTCCTGGCCATGCTGGCGCACGAGCTGCGCAATCCGCTGGCGCCGATCTCGACAGCAGCCGAGCTGCTGCGTCTCGGTGTACTGGACGATGCCAAGGTGCGCCAGACCAGCGGCGTGATCGCGCGCCAGGTCGACCATATGACCAAGCTCGTCGACGACCTGCTGGACGTGTCGCGCGTCACACGCGGGTTGGTAACGCTGCGGCGTGAACTTCTCGACTTTAATGCCGTAGCCACCGAGGCGGTGGAGCAGTCCGGTACCTTGCTGGATGCAAAACAGCACCGTCTGACGGTACGGCTGCCGGAGCACGCACCGCTCGTGCATGGCGACCGCACGCGGCTGATCCAGGTGCTGTCGAACCTGCTGAACAACGCCGCCCGCTATTCGCCGTCCGGCAGCGACGTTGCCCTGACGGTCGAGGCGGACGAGCACGAAGTGCGGGCCATCGTCGCCGACCGCGGCATAGGCATCACGCCAGCGCTGCTGCCGCACGTGTTCGACCTGTTCACGCAGGCGGAACGCTCGCCGGACCGCTCCCAGGGCGGCCTGGGGCTGGGCCTGGCGCTGGTCAAGAGCATGGTGGAGCTGCATGGCGGCCACGCCGATGCGCACAGCAACGGCGCGGGGCAGGGCAGCTGCTTCACGATCACCCTGCCACGTGCGCGCGGCACGCAGGCTGCCGCCTCGCCGGCACCGGCACGCCATCCGAGCGCCGGCACGAAGCAGACGCGACTGATGGTGGTGGACGACAACGTCGATGCCGCCCAGACGCTGGCGCTGCTGCTGGAGACAGCCGGCTATGCCACGACGGTCGTAGCGGGCGGACCGGAAGCGCTGCAGGCGGTCACACAGCAGCCGCCGGCGCTGATGTTTGTCGACATCGGCCTGCCGGGCATGGATGGCTATGAACTGGTGCGGCGCCTGCGCGCCTTGCCGGGCACGGCGCAGGCGCGCATCGTGGCCGTGACCGGATACGGGCAGCCGTCGGACCGGGCGCGGGCGCTGGACGCGGGTTTTGACGAGCACCTCGTCAAGCCGGTACAGGCGCGGGCCGTGTATGAAATCCTGAGCCGGCTGGCCGGCGTGGTGCCCGCAGCATTGGAGTGAACGTCGGGACTGGCACCCTGGGTGCCAGTCCCTGGTTGCTTGTTCTTACTGGAAAGCCTGGATACCGGTCTGGGCGCGGCCGAGGATCAGCGCGTGGATGTCGTGCGTGCCTTCGTACGTGTTAACCACTTCCAGGTTCACCATGTGGCGGATGATGCCGAACTCGTCGGAGATGCCGTTACCGCCCAGCATATCGCGCGCGACACGGGCCACCTCCAGCGCCTTGCCGCAGGAATTACGCTTCATCATCGACGTGATCTCGACGGCGGCCGTGCCTGCATCCTTCATGCGGCCAAGCTGCAGGCAGCCTTGCAGGCCCAGCGTGATTTCCGTCTGCATGTCCGCCAGCTTTTTCTGCACCAGCTGGTTCGCCGCCAGCGGACGGCCGAATTGCTTGCGGTCCAGCACGTACTGGCGTGCCGTGTGCCAGCAGCTTTCCGCAGCGCCCAGCGCGCCCCAGGCGATGCCGTAGCGGGCCGAGTTCAGGCAGGTGAACGGACCCTTCAGGCCGCGCACGTCCGGGAAGGCGTTTTCTTCCGGGCAGAACACGTTGTCCATGACGATCTCGCCGGTGACGGACGAGCGCAGGCCGAACTTGCCGTGGATGGCGGGCGCGGACAGGCCCTGCATGCCTTTTTCCAGCACGAAGCCGCGGATGGCGCCTTCGTCGTCCTTGGCCCAGACGACAAACACGTCAGCGACGGGCGAATTGGTGATCCACATCTTCGAGCCCGTCAGTGCGTAGCCGCCCGGCACCTTTTTGGCGCGGGTGATCATCGAGCCCGGATCGGAGCCGTGGTTCGGTTCGGTCAGGCCGAAGCAGCCGATCCATTCGCCGGTCGCCAGCTTCGGCAGATACTTCTGGCGCTGGGCCTCGGTGCCGAATTCATGGATCGGCACCATCACCAGCGACGATTGCACGCTCATCATCGAACGGTAGCCGGAATCGATGCGCTCGACTTCACGCGCGATCAGGCCGTACGCCACGTAGTTCAGGCCCGGGCCGCCATACTGCTCGGGAATCGTCGGGCCCAGCAGGCCCAGCTCGCCCATTTCACGGAAGATCGACGTGTCCATGCGCTCATGCCGGAAGGCTTCCAGGATGCGTGGCGCCAGCTTGTCCTGGCAGTAGGCCGCAGCGGCGTCGCGCACCATGCGTTCCTCGTCGGTCAGCTGTTCGTTCAGCAGCAGGGGGTCGTCCCAGTGGAACTGCGCGCGGGCTTGGCTCATCGTGTCTCTCTCTCGTTGTGGTTTCGGTTCCCTCGCATTCTAAATGGGCAACCTGCGCCAGGCTTTTGAAATGGCGACACCAATTTGCGCTTTTCCGCAGCGCTTCAGATAGGCGTGTGCAGCCCGCCCAGTTTGCCGTCGTGGAACACCAGCGGTTCACGTGGGGCGAATGCGCAATGCTCGACTTCGCCGACGAAGATGACGTGGTCGCCTTCCGGGTAGCGGCTGCGGTTATGGCATTCGAACCAGGCCGAGCAGTCCTTGATGACGGGCTGGCCCGTGCGCGACAGCTCGAATTCGACCTGCGTGAACGGATCGGTCCCGCGGCTGGAAAACAGCCGCGCCATATGGGCCTGGTCGGCCGACAATACATTGATGACGTAGTGCGAGTTGCCGCTGAAGATGGGCATGCTGTTCGCGGCCGTACGCAGGCTCCACAGCACCAGCGGCGGGTCGAGCGAGACGGAGTTGAAGGAGCTGGCGGTGAGGCCGCGGAACGTGCCGTCGGCCAGCCGTGTCGTGATCACGGTAACGCCCGTCGCAAACTGCGACAGCGCCTGGCGAAAATGCGCGCTGTCGAACTGTGCATTGTTGCGGGGGGAGCTGGTATTCATCGGAGGCCTTGTTTTTCCGCCATTATGCCAAAGTTTAGGCAGCGGGGCCGGCGTGCTGCGGACGCGGTAGCACGACGCGGTGTGAAAATCGGAGAGATTGTTGTCGGTCCTTTCGCTGTACGATCGGCAACATCACAACTCCGACCTCAGCCTATGTCCCGTTCCTGCCTGTCCGTATTGTTCAGCCTTGTCGCGTGCGGCGGTGCCGTTGCTTCACCCATTGCCGACCAGGTAGCGTTTTCCCATCCGCAGCAGATGGTCGATATCGGCGGACGGCGCCTGCACCTGTACTGCAACGGCACGGGCAGCCCGACCGTCGTGTTCGACGCCCCGTCCGCCGACGCAGGCTGGAGCTGGCACGCCGTGCAGCCCGCCATTGCGCGGCGCACCCGCGCCTGCGTCTACGACCGCGCCGGCCTTGGCTACAGCGATCCGTCACCGTTGCCGGGCACGTCCGGCAACGCCGTCGCCGACCTGCACAAATTGCTGCAAACGGCCGGCATTGCGCCACCTTACGTGTTGGTGGGCACCTCGTATGGTGGCGGAAACGTGCAGCTTTACACCTATCGCTATCCGGAACAGGTGCGAGGCCTCGTGCTTGTCGAGCCCGAGCACGAGGATGAGATGGCGCGGCTCGACAGGGCATCGCAGGGCCGATGGTCCCAGCTCACGGCCGCCCAGGCGGCGATCTGGCCGCAATGCGTTGCCGCCGCCGAGAAAGGCTTCGTGCCCGGCAGCGAGGCGTTCTTGCAATGCACCGGCGGCATTCAGCCCGTCTATGGACGGGAACTGGCCGCCGCGCGCCTGGCTGTCGAGACCTCTCCCGGCTATTGGCACGCGGCCGCATCCGAGCAAGCGCATTTCGACGTCAGCCGTGCTGAACTGGGCGCCGCGCGGCGCTCGTATGGCGACCTGCCCCTGGTGGTGTTGACACGTGGTGTCAGCCCGTTCGCCGTGCCGGGCAAGCCGCAAAGTGAACTCAACAAGGCGACGGAACGCGAAAACATGGCGATGCACAAGGAAGTTGCCGCGCTGTCCAGTCGCGGCAGTCAGCGCGTCGTGCCCGGCGCCGGCCACATCATCCAGCAGGACCGGCCGGAAGCGGTGGTTCGGGCCATCACGGACGTGCTGGACGAACTGCGTCCGTAACGCCGGCATGCTCCCTGCACCCATTCTCCTTATGCGTTAAAGTAACAACATCAATATGGAGAGATGGTATGGCAACGGAAATTGCAGTGCTGGGCGGTGGATGTTTCTGGTGCACGGAGGCCGTGTACCTGGAAGTGAAGGGCGTCAACAAGGTGGAGTCGGGCTACACGGGCGGCCCGCAGCCGAACCCGACCTATGAACAGGTCTGCTCGGGCACGACGGGCCATGCGGAAGTGGTGCGGCTGGAGTTCGATCCGGACGTCATCACTTACCGCGACATCCTGGAGATCTTCTTCACGATCCACGATCCGACTACCCTGAACCGCCAGGGCAACGACGTGGGCACGCAGTACCGCTCCGTCATTTACTACCAGTCGCCCGAGCAGGAAGCCATGGCGCGCCAGGTGATGGCGGAGATGGCGCACGTGTGGGACGCGCCCATCGTCACGGAGATTTCCGCGGCCCAGCCATATTTCAAGGCCGAGGAGTATCACCAGAATTACTTTGCCCAGCACCCGCTGCAGGGCTACTGCGCGTTTGTGGTGGAACCGAAGGTAACGAAATTTCGCAAGATGCACACGGCACGGCTGAAGGGCTGAGCGAAAGGGTCAGGACGCTGCCTCGTACATGTAGGTCTTCGTCGCCACGTTCGAAGTAGGCGCACGAATACACCATGTCCGGGTCGAGGAACTGCTGGTGGAACGCGTTCGAGACGTCGTAGTGGTAGCGGATCGCCTCGGCGTCGTTCTTGCGGTCGTGCGTGATGTTGCGCACGATGCGGGCCAGCTTGCCGTCCGGCTTCAGAGTGCTTTTCGCCAGCGCGTTGACGACGCCGATCATGTCGCGGGCGTTGCCGCGCACTTCGATGTCGCCTTCCACGTACGCCGTGCCCAGGTTGGACAGCGACGGCCGCAGCAGGTAGCGCGCGGCCGACGCATGCGGCACGCGGATCGTCACGCGCGGCGCCTCATCGGAAAAGTCGATGGCCTGACGTTCCACAGTTCAGCCGCAACGGCAACGTCATCTGGCCGGTAACGCCTGCCACCCAGGCGCTGAGTCGATTTTGTACGAACAAGATAGCCTCCGGTCGGCACTTCAAAAACTCGCCTGCAGCGCCTGCCGTGTCACCTCATGGCTGGATGCGCTCCTTGCTCCAGCTGCCGTCCGCCTGCCGCGTGTAGACGATGCGGTCGTGGAAGCGTGAACGCCGGCCCTGCCAGAACTCGATCCGCGCGGGCACGAGGCGGTAGCCGCCCCAGTGCTCGGGCCGCTGCGGATGGTCGCCGCTGGCCGCCTCGACGGCTGCGTAACGCGCCTCCATCTCGGCACGGCTGGCGATCGGCGCGCTCTGCTGCGAAGCAATGGC
Source organism: Pseudoduganella plicata (assembly GCF_004421005.1). Classification (NCBI taxonomy): domain Bacteria; kingdom Pseudomonadati; phylum Pseudomonadota; class Betaproteobacteria; order Burkholderiales; family Oxalobacteraceae; genus Pseudoduganella; species Pseudoduganella plicata. Next base: position 3,050,419 of record NZ_CP038026.1, on the reverse strand, counting down.
CGCCAGCTGGCTTTTCACCGGGCGGCTGTAGAAATATTTGTCGCTCTCTTCGCCCGAAGTCTGCTCGACACGGCCCTCGATGCGCACCTGGCGCTCCAGCTCGGGCCAGAAGAACAGCAGGGCCGCGTGCGGATTTTCCGCCAGCTGGCGGCCCTTCTGGCTGTCGTAATTCGTGTACCACGTGAAGCCGCGTTCATCGTACTGCTTGATCAGCACGATGCGCGCCGAAGGCCGGCCGTCGCTGCCGACGGTGGCCACCGTCATCGCGTTCGGCTCGTTGACCTGCGCCTTCATCGCCTCGCCGAACCATTTCGTGAACTGCGCGACCGCGTCGTCCAGCGTGTCGTCCTCGGACAAGCTGGCGCGGCCGTAGTCCATGCGCAGGTCCGCCAGCGCGATGCCGCCCGCAATCGCCGCAGCCGTCACGGCCGGCTCAGGTGCCTGGGCGGGTGCCGAGCTCGATGCTGATGCGGGGGCAATGCCGCGCCGGCGCTGCATTGCCTCGCCGAACACGGCCATCTGCGCCGGGCTGAACAGCCGCTTGGCCATCGGCGCGACGTGCGCTTCTTCCGTTTCCATGTGCGCCGTGTAGCTTTGCACGAAGCGTGCCACGTCGTCGGCCGACAGCTCTGCCGCGGTGCCCGCGGCGATACGGTCCAGTTGAGAATTAAGTGTATGCCAATCGTTATCCATCTGCTGATGCTGGCGGAGGATCTGCGGCTTCAGCGTACGGATCAGTTCGAGGTCGGCACCCGTTGCCGTCGACTCCAGCATCGGCAGCAGATCCTGCTCTTCGTCGGCATGGTGCAGGTGCGCGGCCGTGTTGAAGTATTTCAGCACGGCCTGCGCCGCACCCTGGGCGGCGGCGTCCGCACCGTGCTCGGGCAGGTGGGTGAGCAGGTTCTGCAGCGTCCTGAGCTGTTTGCGGATCTTGTCGTGGCAGTGTTTCAGGACGGCGATCGGCTGGTCGAAGCCGGGTACCGCGTCCAATAATGACTCACTCATCGGGCTCTTTCTTCGCGCGCGTCGTGCGCATTCGTCGGGATTTACACAGCGATTGTAGAATAATCCCCTTTATGCTGTCCGGTGGAACGCCCCATGAACGACCTGAATCCCTCTCTTGATGACGACATCGACGTCGACCGTCGCTTTGGCGGCATCGCCCGGCTCTACGGCGAAAAGGCGCTGGCGCGCTTTCGCGGTGCCCACATCTGCGTCATCGGCGTTGGCGGCGTCGGCTCGTGGGCCGTCGAAGCGCTGGCGCGCAGCGCCGTCGGCCGCCTGACGCTGATCGACCTGGACAACGTGGCCGAGTCCAATATCAACCGCCAGATCCAGGCGCTCACAGGTACGGTCGGCATGGCCAAGATCACGGCGCTGACGCAGCGCATCGCCCAGATCAATCCCTATTGCCAGGTGACGGAGATCGAGGATTTCGTCACGCCGGACAACCTGGACGAAATGATCGGCGGCCACGACTACGACTACGTGCTGGACGCGATGGACAGCGCCCGCGCCAAGACGGCACTGGTGCATTACTGCCGCATCAACAAGATCCCGCTGATCGTCATCGGCAGTGCCGGCGGCCAGACCGACCCGACGAAAATCGAAGTGCGCGACCTGGCAAAAACGGAGCAGGAGCCGCTGCTGAAGAAAGTGCGGCGGCGCCTGCGCAGCCAGTTCAACTACCCCGCCAACGGCAAGAACAAGCTGGGCGTGGATGCCGTGTTCTCGATGGAGCCGCTGAAATTCCCGGAAACGGGTGAAGTGTGCTCCGTCGACGGCGACGAGCTGGCCGGAGCCGGCGGCAAGCCCGGCCTGACCGGCATCAACTGCGCCGGCTTCGGCTCGGCAATGGTGGTGACGGCCACGTTCGGCATGGTGGCCGCCGGGCATATCCTGCGCAAGCTGGCAGGGGAGGAAGAGACGCCCGCCGCCGTGGAAACGGCCGGAGAGGCGTCAGCCGGCTGAGTGCCGCCGGCAGCAGATCCGGTTGCGCAGGTGCGCCCACCCCAGCAGCGCCGCCCCGGCGACGCTGGCCGCCGTCTCCCAGCCGTGCCCATAACGGGGACCGATGACGAACGCGGCAATCGCCAGGCATGCCAGGCCGGTGCCGCCGGCCAGCAGGACCTCCTTGCGCCGGTGCGCGGCGTATCCCGGTCCCATCGACAGCAGCGCCGCCAGCAGGGCGACGCCAACCAGCAGGGCATGCGTGCGGTCGTCGCTCGCCCACCCCACGGCGGGCAGCAATGCCAGCAGCAGCGGCATGGCGAGGCAGTGCACGAGGCACAGCGCCGACGTGGCGATGCCCAGCGTATCGGCCAGGCCTGTCATCCGGCCCAGCCGCCGATCCTTCACCTGAACAGGGGTCATGGTTGGCTCCGTCATCAGAAGAAGTAGCGCAGGCCGGCTTCCACCTGCGTGCGCGGCACGGTCGATACCACCAGGCCGGTGGCCGTGCCATACGCGATGTCGCTGGCGAACTTGTGCGGCTGCAGCGTTACGGCCAGCGTGCCCTGCAGCTTGCCGAGATCATATGCCCCCTTCACGCTGTAGCGCACGAACGTGGGCATGTCGCGCCGGACGAGGGGCGTGCCCATGTAGTACGGATTACGGGAGGTCAGATACACGTCGCCGTTGACGGTCAGACGGCCCGGCCCAGCCTGCTGGCGGTACTGCATCCCCGCCTTCCACGTATTGGCCGGGACGGACAGCAGGGCTCCGGTACCGGGTGCGGGATTGTCCAGGCGGGCGCGCAGGATGCGGCCGTAGCTCAGGTAGGCGTTGAACGTGCGACCGGGCGCGTAGTGTGCGTCCAGCTCGAACCCCTGGCGGCTGGTCCGGCCGGACGCCGCAAAGACGTCGGGTGCCGTGTTGACGATCTCGTCATCGTTGGTGATCCGATACACAGCGGCAGCCAGGTGCCAGCCGCCGGCGCGGCGGACGTCGATGCCGACATCGTGCGAACGCACCTTGCTGGGATCGATACCGGCATTGATCCGTCCGCCCGGAGCGCCGAGCGGTCCCAGGCTGCCGCTTGAGCTGATCTGTTCGGCCGCTGGCGAGCGCAGCCCCTGCGCGACGTTGGCAAACACGTCCACTCCCTGGCGCACGCTCCAGATGGCGCCATATTTCGGTGTCAGTGCGCTGCCCCGGTAGGCTGTCGATGCCGCCGGCAGCTTGCGGTTGACGATGTCGTAATCGAAGCGGTCGTAGCGCAACCCGCCATGCAGCTTCACCGTGGGCGCCACCCGGTACTGGCCCTGCATGAAGACGCCATGGGCCAGCAGGTCCAGGTCCTGGTTGTTGACGTAGTTCGGCGTCGGCTGCAGCCGCTGGTACTGCTGGCGCAGCGCATCGCCGCGGTCCGAGCGCGTTTCCAGTCCCGCCGTCAGGATGGCGCTGTCGCCAAAGGTCCAGGTATTGCCCGCGCGCGCCCCGTACATGCGGCGGTCGTCCAGGCCGAACGTGTGCTGGGTCGTGCTGGTCGTGATGGCACGGCTGCGCTCGAAGTCTTCCGCGTAGACCGTGGCGAACCAGCCCGCCGCGCCGATGGCGCGGCGGTTGAACACCAGGCTGCGGCGCTGGGCGTCGCCAAAGCCGGGCAGGCCGTATTGCGTGGCGTGGGGATCGAGTCCCGCTTCCAGCGCCGGCAGCGACAGGTAGCCGGCGCCCGTGTAGTCGGAGCGATAGTAGCTGGCGCGCAGGCTGTAGACGCCGGTGCCGATCGTCGTCGACAGCTTCCAGAACAGGTTGGCGCGGTCGTTGGTGGCGCCGTGGCGGAAGCCGTTCATGCGGAAGCGGTCCGCCACCAGCAGCGAGCGCACCGCGCCATATTCTCCCGACAGCAGCAGCGACGCGCGCCGCCCGCCGTAGCTCGACAGCGTGACGGCGGCACTGGACGGGGTGGCGCTGCCGCCTTCGCGGGTGGTAATCGTGATGGATCCGGCCCGGTTCTGGTCGCCGTACAGCGCCGAGACGGGGCCCTTGACGACATCGACGGTGTCGATCATGTCGGCCGTCATCCATTCCAGGAACGCGGGGCCGTGGCCGGCGCCGCCCTGGCTCGACGGTATGTTCTGCGGCACGCCGTCGATGTAGATGGCCGTGTCGGCGCCGTGCGTGCCCTGCGTGGCGAAGCCGCGCATGCGAAAGCCGTTACCCGTATCGCCCTGGTCGATGTTGTTGGCGACGACGCCGGGCACCCGCATGAAGATGTTCGAGATGTCGCGGCCCACGGGCAGCGTGGCGATCTCGTCCGCCGTGATGGTGGTGACGGTGCCGGGCAGCGCAGCGGCACCCGTGCCGACGGCCATGCGGTCGGGCCCGCCGTTGTCCCGGCTGGCGCGGATCTCGACGACCGGCGCAGGGGCGAGGGCGAGGGCGCCGGTTTCGGCGTGGGCCATGGCGTCCGCGCCGGCGGCCAGGGCGGCGGCGGCTCGTGCAATGGCCTTGCCGGACACGTGCGGCAAGGGGAAACGGGTAAAGGAAGACAAGAGAAGCTCCGAAGATGATGGTTGACTGCGCGGCATGTGCCGGCAGCGATGGACGGGCGATGGTCGCCCGCGATGCAGAGGCCGTCGATGATTCGGCCGGGAACTGGCTGCCGCGCGGCCGCTTATGGGATAATGTCCCGTTATCCGACACGTCATGCCATGGAACGATCCACACGCCAGCGCTCCGCCATTCGCACTGTTCTCGAAGCGGCCGCGCGTCCCCTCAGCCCGCAGGAAATCCATGCGGGCGTACAGGTCTCGGTGCCTGAAATCGGCATCGCGACCGTCTACCGCAACCTGAAGCTGCTGCTGGACGAAGGCGAGATCCAGAGCGTGACGCTGCCCGGCGAAAATGCCCGCTACGAAGCGGCCCGCCTGGCGCATCACCATCACCACCATTTCCACTGCACGCAGTGCGACCGGGTATTCGAGGTCGAAGGTTGCCCCGGTCCGATGCACGACCTGGCGCCGGCCGGCTTTACGGTCGTCCGGCACGACCTGACGTTGTACGGCACGTGTGCCGAATGCGCCGGCGCGGCCGTGGCCGCACCGGCCAAGTCCCGCGGGCATGGCCACCGCCACTGACGCCGGCGGGCGCCCCGAAACCGGGGTGCCCGCCCACGCGCCTAGAAGCTGAGGCGCAGGCCGGCGGTCAGGTTGCGTCCCGGCAGCGGGGCCGCGTGCTTGATGAACGACGTATGGCTGAACGCCAGTTCGTTGGTGGCGTTATTGAGACGTGCGTAGAACATGGCCGGCAGGCCGAGCACGCGCGTCGTGTAGTGCGTGCCCAGATTCAGCATGTTGTAGCCCGCCGTCGCAGTCTCGAACTCGGCCACGTCATCCTGCTTTGCCACCCGGTACGCCTCGACGACGCCGTGCCAGCCGCGCCATTCGGCGTCCAGCTTCACGCCGACACGCCCCGACGGGATGCGCGGCAGATTGCGGTTGCCCGTGCCGTCGCGCAGTTCCGCCCGGACGTAATCGCCGAACAGCGCGGCCTGCACGGACGGCGCGATTTGGTGGCGCACCTCTCCTTCGATACCCGTAAACGTCGCGTCGCGCTGCGCATACTCGACCAGCTGGAACCCTTCGTGGTTGTCCAGCGTGCTGGCGTAGATGTAGTCGTTGATGCGGTTGCGGTATGCGCTCACGGAGAACGTCGTCGGGCCGGCGAACTTGCGCAGGGTGATGTCGAGATTGTTCGACGTTTCCTTGCGCAGGTTCTCGTTGCCGATCTCGTAGGTGCTTGTCGCCAGGTGGACGCCGTGTGCGTACAGTTCCTCGGCGGTCGGCAGGCGATGGCTGCGCGAGAACGACGCACCCAGCGAATACTGCGGTGCGAACTTCCACACGGCGCCCAGCGCCAGCGACGTGCCGCGTTCGCTGTGGTCCGCACTGCCGGCGCTCGCGTCGACGTCGATGTCCTGCCATTCGTGGCGTGCCGCCGCCTCGAAGCGCCAGTCGGCGAGGCGGTATTCCTCGGTCACGAAGACAGCATGTTTCTTCGTCAGCGTGGGCGGTACGTAGGCTTCTTCGCCTTGCGCACTGAAGTCGCGCCGCGTCGTCTGCACGCCGATCACGCCGCGCCATCCCGCCACGGGCAGGTGTTCCAGTTCGGCGCGCACGTCGTGCGCCTTGTTGCGAAAGCTCGTCGCCACCTCGTCGCCTTCCAGTTCGTCGTGGCGGTAATCCGTGAACGCCGCGCGCACGCGCAGCTTGCTGAATCCGGCCAGCGGGTCGCGGTATTCACCGCGCACGTCCCAGCGGTCGCTGTCCAGCTTGACGGCCGGGACGACCTCGGCCCCGTGCTCATGCCCGTGTTCGCCCTCGTGCCCATGCTCGTCCTCGTCTCCATGGCCGCCGCAGTGCAGGTGCGAGCCGTGCGGGTGGCAGCTTGCGAACTCGTGGGCGTGGCCGGGAATGCCGTAGTCGGTACGCTCCTTCGTGTAGGCCGCGCCAATATAGCCGCGCTCGCCGACCCAGGACAGGCCCACGCTGCCCGTCTCCCCATCCTTGAAGCTGCCCGGCACGCGGCCGCCTTCGTCCCAGCCGCTGCCGGTCTTGTAGGCGTTGGCATCGCGCTTGACGCCTTCGGCGTGCACGGCTACGTTGCCGCTGCCCCCCGTCATTTCAAACGCGGCGGACCGTTCGCGCGCGGCTGTGTTGCCGCGCACCTCGACGGCGCCTTCGACCGGGTTGACCGGCACGCTGGTAGGGATCTTGCGGTCGATGATGTTCACCACGCCGCCGACGGCACCGCCGCCGTAGGCCAGTGCCGACGGGCCGCGCAGCACTTCGATGCGCTCGGCGAGCATCGGTTCGAACGCGACGGCGTGATCGGGGCTGATCGTCGACGCGTCCTGCACTTCGGCGCCATCGGACAGGATGCGTACCCGCGGGCCGTCCATGCCGCGGATGATGGGGCGGCTCGCGCCGGCGCCGAACTGGCTCGACGAGATGCCGGGCTGGCGATTGAGCGTTTCGCCCAGCGTGGATTCTCGCTGGCGCACCAGCTCATTGCCGGACAGCGACGCGGCGGGCGTGATCATGTCGTCGCTGAGAAGACCGAGCGCGCTGGCGGAGATGACCACGGCCGGGACACTGTCCGGATCGGCCGCAGTGCGGGACTTGTCGGCCTGCGCGGACGCGATCGGGGTGCCGAATGCCAGCGCGAGCGCCAGCGCGAGGGGAGTGCGGTTGCTGAGGGAACGGTGCATGAAACGGATCCTTCCTGGTTGTCGTCTGGGTCCCATAACGGGAAACTGCACTAATTATAATGATAATGCAGTATCATTAACAACCTTTTCCATGAAACGTTATCGGGAGGCGGCATGGCGGTATCGACGGCGGCGCCCGACGGCGCTCATGCAGCGCAACTTGACGACCTGCACGACCTGCACCACCATGAAGGAGACGGCGGGGCGCATGTCCACATTCTCACTGCGTTGCAGGAGGAGGCGTTCTGCTGGACGGCCGGCTGCTTTGTGGTGGCGGCCATCGTGTTCGCCATCTGGACGCTGCGCACGGCGCCGCCCCTGCAAGGGAAGGCACGGCGCAAGACGCAGCGCAAGACGCGCCGGAAGAAGTGTCGGCCGGGCAGGAGCGCAGGAGGGCAGCGCGGCGTGCGGCGCTGAGACATGCTGGCACGGGAAGGAATGCGGTGCAGCGCACGGCGGCAAAGCAGCGTCGCGCCGGCGCTCAGCGCCCGATCACCACGTATTGCCCACCCGGCAGCGACTCCACCAGGACGGCCCGGTCCACCTGCCAGACCATGGGTGCAAACGGTGCGGCAGGGGGCGCCTCGCGCGACTCGCGCGCCAGCGTGACGTGGGGTTTGAAGCTGCCGTGCGTGGCGGCGGAGATGCCGGCCGCTTCCAGCCGGCGCACCAGGTCGGCCTGCAGGTCCATCAGAGGTGGAGGTACCTGCGTCATGCCGGCCCAGGCGATGCGCGGCCGCGCGAAGTAGCCGTAGCAGTCGATCTCCAGCCGCAGTGGCGGCAAGGTGAGTTCTTCGAGGATCGCCAGTAGTGTCGGCACCGTGTCCGCCGGCTGCTGGCCCAGGAAGGCCAGCGTGATGTGCAGCTTGGCGCGCGGCGTGAGGCGCCCCTGCACGCCGGCCTGCAGCGCGGCCAGCGCGGCGCGCTCCGCATCGTTCGGCCACAGCGCGTAAAACAGCTTTCGGGGGGCTGCAACCGTTGTTTCAGCCGGATGATTTGCTATCATGATGCCGCCTCAAAACCAGAACAGAAAGAATACCATCATGATCCGTTTGTCCGCCTTGTTCGCCGCCCTTTCCGTTTGCCTGAGCACCGCCGCACTGGCGCAGACGCCGCCCGCGCCGGCCGACGCGGCTGCGGCCGCACCGGCAGCTGCGGCCCCCGTCGTACCCGGTTCGGCCGCGCCCGGCCCGGCCGCGGAGCAGCTGATCGTCAACGACGTCAAGGTCGGCACGGGCCGCGAAGCGATCGTCGGCAGCAATGTCTCGGTTCACTATACGGGCTGGCTGTACCGGCCGCTGGCGAAAAACCAGCATGGCCGCCAGTTCGACTCGTCCCGTCCGCGCGGCGAGCCGCTGGAGTTCCAGCTGGGTGCCGGCCGCGTCATCAAGGGCTGGGAGCAGGGCGTGACGGGCATGAAGGTGGGCGGCAAGCGCACGCTGATCATCCCGCCGGAGCTGGCCTACGGCGCGCGCAGCATGCCCGGCATTCCGGCCAACTCGGCGCTGATCTTCGACGTCGAACTGCTCGACGTCAAATAAGCGGCGGCGTACACTGGTCTCCCTCTATCAAAAGCGGAGACCGGAATGAACATCGCGAACGACGTCACTGAGCTGATCGGCAATACCCCGCTGCTCCGCATCAACCGCCTGGCCGCCGGGAGCGGCGCACAGGTCCTGGCCAAGCTGGAATTCTTCAACCCGGCCCACAGCGTCAAGGATCGCATCGGCCTGGCAATGATCGCCGCCGCGGAAAGCGCCGGCCTCGTCAAATCCGACACCGTCTTTGTCGAACCCACCAGCGGCAACACCGGCATCGCGCTGGCGATGGTGTGCGCCGCGCGCGGCTACAAGTGCGTGCTCGTCATGCCCGACACGATGAGCCGCGAACGGCGCATGCTGCTGCGCGCGTACGGCGCCGAACTGGTGCTGACACCGGGCAGCGAAGGCATGCTCGGTGCCATCCGCCGCGCCGAGGAGATGGTGGCGTCCGATCCGCGCTGTCTGATGCCGCAGCAGTTCAACAATCCCGCCAATCCGGAAGTCCACCGGCGCACCACGGCCGAGGAAATCTGGCGCGATACCGATGGCGCCATCGATCTCCTCGTCGCCGGCGTCGGCACGGGCGGCACCATTACCGGCGTGGGCGAGGTCCTGCGCGAACGCAAACCGTCGTTCCGCTGCATCGCCGTGGAACCGGAAGCGTCGCCGATGCTGTCGAAAGGGACCAAGGGACCGCACCCGATCCAGGGTATCGGTGCCGGCTTTGTCCCGGCCGTGCTGAACACGCACGTCTACGATGAAGTGGTCTGCGTGACGAACGACGATGCGTTCGCCACCGCGCGCCGCGCCGCCAGCGAGGAGGGTTTGCTGGTAGGGATCTCGGCCGGCGCCGCGCTGTGGGCCGCCGTGCAGGTCGCCCGGCGCCCGGAAAACGAAGGCAAGGTGATCGTGACGGTGATTCCGTCCTTCGGCGAACGCTATCTCAGCACGCCGCTGTTCGCGGGACTGGCCGATCAGTGATGGTGGGCGTGGCCATGGCCGTGGTGGTCATGGGCATGGTCATGGTCATCATGCGCGTCATCGGCCTGCTTCAGGCAGCATGCATGTTCCGTCGTGCCGCGCTCCATCTGCAGGGTGCTGTGATGGATGGCGAACTCCTGGCGCAGATCGCGCGCGATGTCGTCCATCGCCGCATCGCCGGGATAGCCGTCGGGCATGACCAGGTGAGCCGTCAGCGCCGTCTCCGTCGTGCTCATCGACCAGATATGCAGGTCGTGCACGTCCGTCACGCCCGCGCGGCCGCGCAGGAACTGCTCTACCTTGCCTGAGTCCACGCTGTCCGGCACAGCGGCCATCATCATGCGCGTCGACTCCTTCAGCAGCGACCAGGTCCCCAGCACGATCATCACGACGATGGCGATGCTGACCAGCGGATCGAGCCGGATCCAGCCCGTGTACATCACGATCAGCCCCGACACCAGCACGCCCAGCGAGATTGCCGCGTCGGCCATCAGGTGCAGGTAGGCGCCGCGGATATTGATGTCGTCCTTGCTGCCCGCCATGAACAGCCACGCGGACAGGCCGTTGATGGCGATGCCGATGCCCGCCACGACGGACACCGTCGCGCCGTGCACGGGCACGGGATGAATCAGCTGCAGCACCGCCTCCCACAGGATCGCGCCGCACGCGCCCATCAGCAGCATGCCGTTGAACAGTGCCGCCAGCATTGAACTGCTGCGCAGGCCGTATGTGAAGCGGCGCGTCGGCGTACGCTTGGCCAGGATGGCGGCGCCCCAGGCCAGCATCAGGCCCAGCACGTCGGAGAGGTTATGGCCGGCGTCAGCCATCAGTGCCGTGGAGTTGGCAATGAAGCCGTAGCCGAATTCCACGGCCACGAAAATGGCATTGAGCGCAATGGCGATCGCAAACGCGCGCCCGTGATTGACGGGATCGCCGTGATGGTGATGGCCGTGGCTGTGGCCATGGTCGTGACCGTGGCCGTGGTGGTGATGTCCGCTCATGCTTCCGCTCCCGCTTCGTTCGGTGCCGATGGTTCGGCGATGTGTTCCAGCATATCGTGCAGCACGTCGCTGATGTGCGCATCGGCGGTGGAATAAAAGACCTGCTTGCCCTGGCGCTCGGCCTTGACGATGCGGGCCGCCCGCAGCAGGCGCAGATGGTGGCTGACCAGCGAACTGCTCAGCGCCAGCGACGCGGCGATGTCGCTGACGGCGATCGGCGCGGCCACGCAGGCCAGCACGATGCGCAGGCGGGTGGGATCGCCCAGCAGGTGAAACAGGTCGGCCAGCTGGGCGACCGATTCTTCGTTGTCGAGAGTGCTCATTAGTTAACAATTGAATAGATATTCAAATGTTAGTCGCAATCGCGGCGGGATGCAAGGACGCGATGGATTACGGCTTCGACATCTCCGCCAGCACGGCAGTGCGCGTTTTCGCATCCAGCTTCGGCAGGGCGCGCTGCAGTTTCTCGCCGGTGGCGATGGCGGCGATCTGCTCCGAAGTCAGGGGCGCCGGCACGGTCACCGGAGCTACGGGCGCGGGACGGAAGAACAGCGCCTGCCCGATGAGTACCAGCAGCGCGCCAAACGCCGCGGCGCCGAGGGCAACGGCGAGCAGGCGCGTGTCGGACCTTGGGGGGGCCCGCGTCGGTGCCGGCGCGGCGCCAGGCTCGAACGCCGGAGCGCCAGCCTGCCGCACCAGTGCCGCGGAAGCCGCATCGATCCGCTCCACATGCCGTTCCACCGCTTCGGCCAGCACCGCCTCATTGAGCGCGACCAGCGCGAAAATGGGATCGTCGACGTCCACCTTGACGCCGGTCTTCTCGAACACGAGGCTGCGCAGCTTGTGCTGGTCCATGGCCTTACCCGCCGTTCCACTCGACCTTGTCGAGCTGCTCGAACAGGTCCCGGAACACCACCTTGATGCGCTGCTTTTCCATCACGTTGAACTTGTCGCTGGCCTTCACTTCGTCCACCGTCATGCGCGCCGTGTTCATCTTCTTGATGTCCGCGCCGAACGTGTCGGCATTGCGCTGCGCCAGCACGACGCGGCCCTTCACGCGGGCCGAGTGTTCCGCATAGGTCTGCGATTCGATGAAGGCCTTGCCGGACGCCGACTGCAGCGGTCCGAAGTGCTCGTTCTCCCACAGCACCAGTGGCACGTCGGCCGATTTCGCCGTGGAAACGAAGCCCATCGCCGTGTCGTGCAGCGTATCGCCGCCGCCAACGATGGTGTGGATGTACACCTTGCGGCCCGAGTCCTCCAGCAGCGCGAAGCAGTGGTTTTCCAGCAGGTAGGCCAATAGCGGCGAGAACGTGTTGGCGCCGTTGTCGATGACGCAATTGCCGTCGTTTTCCAGGATGTCGATCATCAGCGCGTCGAAGCGCTTCGGATCGATGGTGCGCGCCGCCGTCATGACGGGAATGTGCTTCACGTCCAGCGCCTTGTAGCGCGAGAACGTGGTGTTTTCCTGGTCGGTGTCGTAGCAGCGCAAAGGGGCGTCGTCTTTCGACTTGAGCCACTGCGCCAGGATCGTGGACACCAGGGTCTTGCCGATGCCGCCTTTACCCTGCAGGATGAAATGAACCGTGTTTTGCATCGATTGTTCTCCGGATCGCGCGCACCGTGCGCGCTGTCATTCTAACTTCGCTTCAGTGGCAGGTTGCGCTGCCCCGGTCGTTCACGTCCGGCGCGGGATACTCGGACCAGGATCGCGGCACGCCCAGGAATTCCCAGTCGTAGCCGTCGTCGCGCAGCACGAGTTTCAGGACGCCGTGGTCCGTTGCCTGGCGCGCCTCGCCACCGCGCGCGCCGAGCCGGAACGGCGTCAGGAAAGCGCCGCCCGTGCCGACAACGAACTGGCGGATGCCGCGCGCGTCCGGCCGCCCCTCGGCATCCATCGGCGCGAAGCGTTCGTAGTCGTGATCGTGGCCGGACAGCACCAGTTCCGCGCCCGCGGCCAGCAGGACCCGCCAGGCGTCCTGCATGCGCAGATTGGTCGCCGGCGGGTGTCCGCCCGAACTATACAGCGGCACATGCCAGTAGGCGAGCGTGCAGCGGGCCGGATGCCGCGCCAGGTCCTCGCGCAGCCATGCCAGCTGGCGAGCATGGTCCGCGGGAGACAGATGGCTGTTGAGCGAGACGACGTGCCATGGCCCCGCCTCGAAACTGTAGTAACCCAGCCCGCGCGCGCCCGCCGCGGCACCGAAATAGTCGAAGTAGGGGGCCGGGCTGCCGTTGTAGTATTCGTGGTTGCCCGGCGTGGGCCGGGTACGGTCGCGGAACGCGCCCCAGGTGGGCTCGTAGCAATCGCGGTACTCGGCGGGCAGGCCGACCGGATAGGTGGTGTCGCCCAGCGTCAGCACGATGGCGTCCGGCGTTGCCGGCAAGCGTTCGGCGATCAGCGCGGCCGTGCCGGCGGCGCCGGAACTGGCGGGCCGGCTCCAGCGGCAGTCGGCGATATCGCCGGCCGCGAACACCGTCACGGGCGGCGCGGCGGCACAGGCGCCGGCTGCCGCCGTCAGGCCGATGCCCGCAAGGATCGGAACGACGCGCAAGCCTTAATCGATGAAGCGGAGCAGGCCCTGCAGCGCGTGCACGACCGTCTGCTCGCGCACGGCGCGGCGGTCGCCGCCGAAGACGAGGCGCTCGGTGTGCACGGTGTCGCCATTGGCCCAGCCGAAGCAGACGGTGCCGACCGGTTTGCCCGGCACGGCGCCGGTCGGGCCGGCAATGCCGGTCGTCGAGACGGCCACGTGGGCGTTGCTGTTGCCGAGCGCGCCTTGCGCCATCGACGCGGCCACCTCTTCGCTGACGCTGCCGAACTGCGCCACCATGGCGGCCGGCACTTCCAGCAGTTCCGTCTTGGAGGCGTTGGAATAGGTGATGAAGCCACAGTCGAACCAGCCCGTCGAGCCGGCGACTTCCGTGACCGCCTGTGCCACGCCGCCACCGGTGCACGATTCGGCGGTAACCAGCAGCAATCCTTTTTCCTGCAATGCACGCCCTACCTGGGCGGCCAGTTCATTGATGTCCGTGCTCACGTGTCGCTCCTTGGCTGGTGCCAGTATCCTGCCTGCCTCTGGCTGTATTTGGCTGTATTTGGCTGTATCTGGCTGACGGCCCCATTCTAGCGCGCCCTCCCCGCGCACGGCCACGCACGGGGCGAAATATTTGCCAGTTGCAAAAGTCTTGTCCGCATAATCACGCGCACCATTGCGGAACTGAACGATAGAATAGAACCGGAAAGGCGGAGCCGGGCGGGCCTGCGCCTTCCATACGAGGGCGAGGTAACGTGATGCAATCACAAGGGTTCCGGGATTGGCGCCGGCAGGTCATCGCGATCACGGTCCCGTTCGGCCCGGCGCGGGCGAAAGGCGGCTCATGATCCGGCAATCGCTGCGCCACAAGCTGCTCGGCGTGATCGCCATGGTCATGCTGCCGGCCATGCTGGTATCGATCGGCACCGTCGTCGCCTATGACCTGCACGTCTACCAGCAGACGCTGCGCGACGATATGCGCACCCAGGCCGAGCTGCTGGGCCATATGTGCGCCCCGGCGCTGACCTTCGACGACCAGCGCCTGGCGCAGGAAAACCTCAGCCTGCTGCGCCTGCGCCCCAAGGTCAACGCGGGGGCGCTGTACAACGCCCGCGGCGCGCTGTTCGCCCGTTACGCCGCGCCCGACCAGAAGCCCGTCATCCCGTCCAGCGCGGGCCAGCCCGGATTCCAGTTCCAGGAAGGCAAGATGCTGCTGTTCCAGCCCATCTACGATAACGGCGAGCTGATCGGTACTGTCTATCTGCGCGCCGATTACGAGATGATGGACCGCTTCATCGACTACATGATGATCGGCGTGCTGGCCGCGCTGCTGGCCATGCTGAGCGCGTGGCTGGTGGGGCGCCGGCTCAACGAGGTGATCACGCGGCCCATCCTGAATGTGGCGCACGTGGCGCGCGAAGTGGTGGCGACGGGCGACGTCTCGCGCCGCGCCGAGCGCTTCGGCGACGACGAGGTGGCCGAGCTGGCCGAATCGTTCAACAAGATGCTGTCCGATATCGAGAGCCGCAAGCGTGAGCTGGAGAACTCGAACCGGGAGATCGCCCGCGAAGCGGAACAGCGCTCCTTCGCGCAGCAGGAGGTGATGCGCCTGAACGCCGAACTGGAGCAGCGCGTGCACGAGCGCACGATCCAGCTGGAGCTGGCCAACAGCGAACTGGCGATGGCGATGCAGGAGGCGAAAAGCGCCAACCAGGCCAAGTCGGCGTTCCTGTCCTCGATGAGCCACGAACTGCGCACGCCGCTCAACGCCATTCTCGGCTTCGCGCAGATCCTCACGTCGGACAAACTGCCCTCCACGCTGGCGCAGAAAAAGGAATTCGCCAACCACATCCTCAAATCGGGCCGCCACCTGCTGGCGCTGATCAACGAGATCCTCGATCTGGCCAAGATCGAATCGGGCGCCGTGGCGCTGTCGATGGAACCGGTGGCGCTGGCCGACATCTTGCAGGAATGCGAAACCATGATGGCGCCGCTGGCGGGCCAGCGCGGCACCCGCCTGCTGTTCCCGGCCGGCGTAACCGTCAACGTGACGGCCGACCGCACACGCCTGAAGCAGGTGCTGCTGAACCTGCTGTCGAACGCGATCAAGTACAACCGCGACGGCGGCGCCGTCGTGGTCGACTGCACGGCCGGCACGGCGGGCACGCTGCGACTGTCCGTCCAGGATACGGGCATGGGGCTGACCGCCGAGCAGGTGCGCATGCTGTTCCAGCCCTTCAACCGGCTGGGCCAGGAATCCGGCGCGGAAGAGGGCACAGGCATCGGCCTGGTCGTCACCAAACGGCTGGTGGAACTGATGGGCGGCAGCATCGGCGTGTCCAGCAGTCCCGGCGTGGGCAGCGTGTTCTGGATCGACCTGAACACCACGCTGCCGGTGCCGTCGCCGGCGGAGGGCCTGCCGCCGCTGCCGGAGCTGCCATACCGCATGCGCGACAACATCACGGTGCTGTATGTCGAGGACAACCCCGCCAACCTGAAGCTGGTACAGGAGATCATCAGCTTCCGCCCCGAGCTGCGCCTGCTGACGGCACCGGACGGCCAGCTGGGACTGGCGCTGGCGCGCAGTCACCTGCCGGACCTGATCCTGATGGACATCAACCTGCCCGGCATCGGCGGCATGGAAGCGCTGCGGCTGCTGCGGGCCGATCCGCGCACGGCGCACATTCCCGTCATCGCGCTGACGGCGAACGCCATGCCGCGCGACGTGGAACGGGGAATTGCGGCAGGATTCTTCCGGTATCTGATCAAGCCGATCAATATCGAAGAATTTACCGAAGCCATCAACAGCACGATTACCTGGCTGGCGGAACGTGCGCAACCCGTGGATGGCGGGCAGCAAGGGGGAATAAATGATCAGCCGGGCAGACATCCTGAACGCCAGCATACTCGTCGTGGATGACCAGCCCGTCAACGTGCAGCTGCTGGAGTATCTCCTGCAGTCGACGGGCTATACCCACGTCACGTCCACGCTCGATCCGAGTGTGGTGGTGCCATGGCATCGGCAGCACAATTACGACATCATCATCCTGGACCTGCAGATGCCGGGCATGGACGGTTTCGACGTCATGCATGCCCTGCGTCCGCTGGAGCCGGACGGCTACCTGCCCGTGCTGGTGGTGACGGCCGAGCCGGACAAGAAGCAGGCCGCGCTGGATGCGGGCGCGCGCGACTTCGTCAGCAAGCCGTTCGACCCGGTCGAGGTGCTGACGCGCATCCGCAACCAGATCGAAGTGCGGCTGATGCAGCGCGAGGCGCGCCGCCACAACACGGTGCTCGAGCAGACGGTGCGCGAACGCACGGCCGATCTGCAGCGCTTTCGCAGCGCGATGGACGCCACGGCGGATGCCATCTTCCTGATCGATTCAGCGACGATGGAGCTGGTGGACGTCAACGACGGCGCCTGCCGCATGCTGGGCTACGCGCGCCAGCAGTTGCTGGCGTTGCCGCCGGCCCGCATCGGCCTGGGCACGCGTGAGGCTCTGCAATACCAGGCCGAAGCCGCGCTGGCCCATGCGGACCTGCGCTCGCCGACATTGACGGAAACCGAGCTGCTGCGCCAGGACCATGCGACCGTGCCGGTCGAGGTGTACTGGCAGTTGCAGCACGGCGGCGAAGACGCCGTCGAGACGCGCCAGCGCACGCTGATCTGCGTGGCACGCGACATCAGCGAGCGCCGCGTCGCCGAGGAACGTCTGCGGCACATGGCGCATTACGACAGCCTGACGGGGCTGCCGAACCGTACGCTGTTCTACCGCACGCTGATGGAAGCGATCGAGCTGGCGCGCGACAAGGAGTGGCGCATCGTCGTGCTGTTCATCGGCCTGGATCGTTTTAAGAACGTCAACGATTCGCTGGGTGCTGCCATGGGCGATATCCTGCTGCGCCAGTTCTCCAACCGCCTGGTGCAGTGCGTGCGCATCCGCGACACGGTGGGCCGGCTGGGCGGCGACGAATTCGGCCTGATCCTGACGATGACGCGCGACCAGCACGACGCGGTGCTGGTGGCAAACGAAGTGCGCGACGCGCTGCGTTCGCCGTTCGAACTGGGCGAGCACCGCGCCACGCTGACGGCGTCCATCGGCATCGCTGTCTACCCGGACGATGCGGGCGATCCGGAAACGCTCGTCAAGTACGCCAACACGGCCATGACGCAGGCAAAGGATGCAGGCAGCGACGCCTACCGCTTCTTCACGGCCGGGATGAACGCACAGGTACTGGCGCGCCTGGACCTGGAAATGGCGCTGCGCCGCGCGCTGGACGAGGACGAGCTGGAACTGCACTACCAGCCCAAGGTCAACCTGCACACGGGCCGCGTCAGCGGTGCCGAGGCGCTGCTGCGCTGGAACCGTCCGGGGCACGGCATGGTGTACCCGGCCGAATTCGTCAGCGTGCTGGAGGAAACGGGCCTGATCGTGCGTGCGGGCGGCTGGATTATCGACGCCGCCTGCCGCCAGATCGCCGAATGGCTGGAGAGCCCGATCGGGCCGATGCACATTGCCGTCAACGTGGCGTCGCGCCAGTTCGTCGAAGGCGACCTGGAACAGGACGTCAGCGAGGCGCTGGCGCGGCACAAGGTGCCGCCCGACCTGCTGGAGCTGGAGCTGACGGAAACGGCGTTGATGTCGAACGCGGAGCGCACGATCGAAGTGCTGACGAAGCTGCGCGCGCTGGGCATCAAGGTGGCGATCGACGATTTCGGCACGGGCTATTCGTCGCTGGCCTACCTGCAGCGCTTCCCCATCGACAAGCTGAAGATCGATATCGCGTTCGTGCGCAACATCACGACCAATCCGAACGACGCGGCCATCGCGCTGGCCATCATCAGCATGGCGCACAGCCTGAAACTGCGCGTGGTGGCCGAAGGCGTCGAGAGCCGCCCGCAGCTGGAATACCTGCGCCGCAACCGCTGCGACGAGGTGCAGGGCTTCTATTTCAGCCGCCCGCTGTCCGCGCAGGATATCGGCCAGCTCGTCCTCGCCGGCAAGGCGCTGCCGCCGGATCCGAACCAGTCGGCCGAGCCGCCGCAGACGCTGTTGATCGTCGACGACGACGTCAACGTGCTGTCGTCGCTGCACCGCCTGTTCCGGCGCGACGGCTACCGCATCCTGACGGCCGCGTCGCCATCGGAAGGCTTCGACCTGCTGGCGCTGTATCCGGTGCAGGTGATCGTCTGCGACCAGCGCATGCCGATCATGAGCGGCACGGAGTTTCTCAGCAAGGTGAAGGACATGTACCCGGACACGATCCGCATCATCCTGTCCGGCTACACGGGCCTGGAAGCGATGCTCGATTCGATCAACCGTGGCGCCATCTACCGTTTCTACACGAAACCGTGGGACGACATCCAGCTGCGCGACAATATCCGGCTGGCGTTCCACCACTACTGGCTGATGCACGGCAGCGGCAGGCAGGCCGGCAAGCCGGGAGAGGACCACACAGCGCTGGCGTAGTGTCTGGACGCGCTGCGCCTCTTGCGGTAGCTATTTGAAGTGATCGAAGCCGGCCAGTACGAGATCGAGCGGCATGCCATTGGCATCGACAAGGCGCAAGCCGGCGTCGCCGTCGATCCGCCCGACCCGTGTCACCGGCGTGCCGCACCGCGCGGCTGCGGCCGCGATGGCGTCGCGCTGTGCGGGATCGGCAGTAAAACAGAGCTCGTAATCGTCGCCGCCGGCCACCGTGAACGCCCGCCGCAGCGACTGTGCCTGCTGCGCCAGCACGGGGCCGGGCGGCAGCGCGTCGACATCGAGTGTCGCCCCCACGCCCGAACGGTCGAGGATGTGACGCAGGTCGCCCCCGAGGCCATCGGAGATATCGATGGCGGCGCGCGCCAGGCCTCCATCGGCCAGCGCCACGCCCAGCGCCACGCGCGGCGTCGGCAGGTGCATCCGCTGCGCCGCCGCGTGCTGCAGCTCCGCGCCCAGCGAATGCTCCAGCCTGAAGCCGGCCAGCGCCAGCCGGGCATCGCCCAGCGTACCGGACACCCAGATGTCGTCACCCGGCCGGGCTGCGTCGCGGCGCAGCGATTTGCCCGGTGCGACTTCGCCGAATACGGTGATGCAGATAGTGAGCGGTCCCCGGGTCGTATCGCCGCCGATCAGTTCACAGCCGTGCGCATCGGCCAGCGCGAACAGGCCGCTTGAAAAGCCCTGCAGCCAGTCGGGTTGGGCGGCAGGCAATGCCAGCGCCAGCGTGAACGCCACCGGCCGCGCACCCATTGCGGCCAGGTCGGAGAGGTTGACGGCAAGGCTTTTATGGCCAAGCCGGCGCGCATCCTCGCCCTCGAAGAAATGCCGGCCCTCGACCAGCATGTCGGAGGAAATGGCCAGCTGCATGCCGGGGGCGGGCGCCAGCAGGGCGCAGTCGTCGCCGATGCCCAGCACGGAGCGGGGCTGGCCGCTGCCGGCCGGACGGACGAAGTATTGTTTGATCAGGTCGAATTCGGAGAGCATGCGGTATTTTACGATGTCGGCCGCCAACGGCCTGACATGACCGCAGGCGGGGCATGTCGCCATCCTGCTCACCGCCCTGGCGGCGCCGCCCCCTTGTAACGCTTGTACATCGCGTAGACGTACACCGCGACCGCGGCGACGCCGCAGGCGAGTGCCTGTCCCGCCCCGAAAAAATATCCGACCGCGCCCAGAATCAGCAGCACGGCCGCCAGCACGACAAATCGTTTCGCCACGGCGCCCTCCTTGAAGATCGGTGCTGAAAGTGTATTACGCCTGCGGTGGATGAGGCGCCACGGGTAAGCGATAGCAAAACTATCGCAGAATTAGAGGAATCAATGTCAATTTACCTATTGACATAATGGCTTGGTGAAAATACCTACTTTGCCGCTTCGGGGCGTCTGCTAAAATCAAAGGATTTTTCAGAGCACCTAGGGAAGGCAGTACAGCAATGGATTCGTCATCTGACAAGAAAGAGGAACTGCGCCAGCAACTGCGTGCCGCGGCGCTGGAATACCATGAATGCCCACGGCCGGGTAAGATCAGCGTCACCCCGACCAAGCAACTGACCAACCAGCGCGACCTGGCATTGGCGTACTCGCCCGGTGTTGCCGCTCCCTGCGAAGAAATCGTCGTGGACCCGGCCGCGGCCTATAAGTACACGGCCCGCGGCAACCTCGTCGCCGTAATTTCCAACGGTACCGCCGTGCTCGGCCTGGGCAATATCGGTGCACTGGCGTCCAAGCCGGTCATGGAAGGCAAGGGCGTCCTGTTCAAGAAGTTTGCCGGCATCGACGTCTTCGACATTGAAATCAACGAGCAGGATCCGGACAAGCTGATCGACATCATCGCCGCGCTGGAACCCACGTTCGGCGGCGTCAACCTGGAAGACATCAAGGCGCCCGAGTGCTTCTACATCGAGCGCGAACTGCGCAAGCGGATGAAGATTCCCGTCTTCCACGACGACCAGCATGGTACCGCCATCATCGTCGGTGCCGCCATCCTGAACGGCATTTCCCTGGTCGGCAAGAACATCAAGGAATGCAAGCTGGTCGTGTCGGGCGCGGGCGCCGCGGCGCTGGCCTGCCTGGACCTGATCGTCGACCTGGGCTTCCCGATCGAGAATATTTTCGTCACCGACCTGGCCGGCGTCGTCTACAAGGGCCGCACCGAGCTGATGGACCCGGACAAGGAACGCTTCGCGCGCGAGACCTCCGCCCGTACCCTGGGTGAAGTGATCGCCGACGCCGACATCTTCCTGGGCCTGTCCGCCGGCGGCGTGCTGAAGCAGGACATGGTGCGCCAGATGGCCCCGCGTCCAATCATCCTGGCACTGGCCAACCCGAATCCGGAGATCCTGCCGGAAGACGTCAAGGCCGTGCGCGACGACGCCGTCATCTGCACGGGCCGTTCGGACTACCCGAACCAGGTCAACAACGTGCTCTGTTTCCCGTACATCTTCCGCGGCGCGCTCGATTGCGGCGCCAGCACCATCACGCGCGAAATGGAAATCGCCGTCGTACACGCGATCGCCGAGCTGGCGCACGCCGAGCAGTCCGACGTCGTGGCGACAACCTACGGCTTCACCAACCTGTCGTTCGGCCCGGAATACCTGATCCCGATGCCGTTCGATCCGCGCCTCTTGATCAAGATTGCGCCGGCCGTGGCCAAGGCGGCCGAGGATTCGGGCGTCGCCACGCGTCCGATCAAGAACCTCGAAGCGTACGCCGACAGCCTGCAGGAATTCGTCTACCGCAGCGGCACCTTCATGAAGCCGCTGTTCTCGGTTGCCAAGGGCACGCACCCCGAACTGAAGCGCATCGTCTACGCCGAAGGCGAAGAAGAGCGCGTGCTGCGCGCCGTGCAGGTCGTCGTGGACGAGCGCCTGGCGCGCCCGATCCTGGTCGGCCGTCCGGCCGTGCTGGAGCAGCGCATCGAGAAGTTCGGCCTGCGCCTGAAGCTGGGTGTCGATTTCGACGTCATCAACCCGGACTACGATGACCGCTACCGCGACTACTGGACGTCGTACTACGAACTCACCAACCGCAAGGGCGTGACGGAGGAATACGCGAAGCTGGAAATGCGCCGCCGCCACAGCCTGATCGGCGCGATGATGATCAGGAAGGGCGATGCGGACGGCATGATCTGCGGCACCTTCGGCACCACCCAGCTGCACCTGCACTACATCGACCAGGTGCTGGGCAAGCGCGCCGGCGCCAACGTGTATGCGGCGATGAACGTGCTGGTCCTGCCGGAGCGTCAGCTGGTCATGGTCGATACGCACGTCAACGAGAATCCGACCGCCGAACAGCTGGCCGAGATCACGCTGATGGCGGCCGAGGAGATGCGCCGCTTTGGCCTGTCGCCATCGGTGGCGCTGCTGTCGCACTCGAACTTCGGTTCCTCCAACAGCGAATCGGCGCAGAAGATGCGCACCACGCTCAAGCTGGTGCAGGAACGCGCGCCGGACCTGGAGATCGACGGCGAGATGCACGGCGATACCGCACTCGATTCGAAGCTGCGCAAGAAGCTGATGCCGAACTCGCGCCTCGAGCGCGATGCGAACCTGCTGGTGGCACCGAACATCGAGTCCGCCAACATCGCCTACAACCTGGTCAAGACGGCAGCCGGCAACGGCATCGCCATCGGCCCGATCCTGCTGGGCTGCGCCGCGCCGGTGCACATCCTGACGCCGTCGGCCACCGTGCGCCGCATCGTCAACATGACGGCGCTGTGCGTGGTCGACGTGGTTGCGCAGCGCAAGGGCTGAACAAGGGTTGAACCTGAGTGCCGTGAGAGGGAGGCCGCCGCGAGGCGGCCTTTTTTTTGATGCTGTCATCGCGCCGCCTGAAATGTCGACCGAAGCACGCAGCTGCGCCAACTCTCGTATCATCGCGGGTTTGATGCAACCGTTCAGACCGATGACCCAGCAAGCCACGCCGCCTTTTTTCGCCCGACCGCAAACAGTCCTCATCCTGGCAACGCTGTGCTGCCTGCTGTGGGGCAGCTCGTACCCTTCCATCAAGACCGGCTATGAGCTGCTGGGGATCGCCCGGCACGACGTGCCCTCGAAGCTGGTGTTCGCCGGATGGCGCTTCCTGCTGGCCGGCGCCTTGCTGCTGGTGCTGGCCGTCGCCATGCGCAAGCCGGCCTTGCGGCTGACGGCGCGCCAGCTGCGCCAGTTGACCGTGCTGGGCCTCGCGCAGACCGGACTCCAGTACCTGTTCTTCTACATCGGACTGGCTTACACGACAGGCGTGCGCGCGTCGATCCTGAACGCCACCACGACCTTCTTCAGCGTGCTGCTGGCGCACTTCATCTATCGCAATGACCGCCTGTCGCCGCGCAAGGCGGCCGGTTGCCTGCTCGGGTTCGCCGGTGTGGTGGCGGTGAACGTTGGCGCCGGTGGCGCCGCCATCCCGGTCACCCTGCATGGCGAAGGCTTTATCGTCATTGCCGCGTTGGTGCTGTCGGCGGCATCGATCTACGGCAAGCAGGTGTCGGGCGGGATGGACGCGATGGTCATGACGGGCTGGCAGCTCGCCATCGGCGGTGCCGCGCTGCTGGCGGGCGGCTATGCGGCTGGCGGCACGGCAGGTGCCATGACGGCTGTGCCGGCGGTTCTGCTGGTCTACCTGGCGCTGCTGTCGGCCGTGGCCTTCACGCTGTGGAGTCTGCTGCTGAAGCACAATCCGGTCGGCACGGTCAGCATGTTCGCGTTCCTGATTCCCGTGTTCGGTGCTGCGTTGTCGGCGCTGTTCCTGGGCGAGAGCATCCTTGAATGGAAGAATCTGGCGGGGTTGGTGCTGGTCTGTGCCGGCATCTGGCTCGTTACGCGCGCGCCCGCCGCGCAATCGACTGAGTCAGGCCGGGCGCTCGCCGCCGGCGCAGGCGGAAAGCAGACGTAGGCGTCAGGTTTTTCGGACAAGTGCGTTTTCTGGCTGCTGCCCGGGGAACGCGCTGGCGCCGGCGTGTCAAAAGTGCGCCACATGTACTTTTTGACATGCCCGGCAGACAGCGCTACATTGTGCCCACCATGACCGACCTCATCCTCGCCATCGTCCACCACCTGATCGTATTCGGCATCGCGGCCGTGCTGGCGGCCGGACTGGCGCTGATGCGGCCCGCCGCCATGTCGCCTCACACCGTGCGGCTGCTCGGGCGGTTCGACGCCGCTTACGGTGCGCTGGCCGTCGCCATCCTGGTGGTCGGCTTTTCCCGCGTCTGGTTCGGCGCCAGGGGGGCGGACTTCTACCTGCACAACCACGCGTTCTGGGCAAAGGTCGGCGCGTTTGCCGTCGTCGGCCTGCTGTCCATCAGGCCAACCTTGCGCATCGTCGCGTGGCAGAAGGCGCTCAAGGCCGATCCGGCCTTCACGCCGCCTGCCGCCGAGCTGACGGCGGTGCGCCGTACAATGCTGGCCGAAATCCATGTTTTCGCATTGATTCCGATTGCCGCGGCGCTGATGGCGCGTGGCGTTGCGTATTGACGACGGCACTGGCTTGCTATCTGCAAGTCACTGATTTCTAAGATTTATTTTGAAAATTCGTCAGCCATACATTGCCTTCGTGGTGCTTTATTGCAAGATTGATCGGCCGGAGAGGCCGGCAATCCTTGTCACTTCACCAGGAAAAACACAATGGTCAAAAAACTGCTGTGCGCCGCCTTGCTGGCGGCGGGAACCGCTTGCGTCCATGCGGCGGAGACGACGTGGAATTTCGGCTATACAGGATTCATCAATGCCGAGACGGGCGCCCCGTTCAATTACCAGTTGACGGGATCCTTCAGGGGCGAAGATGCCAATGCCGACGGCGTTCTTCTGGCAGACGAGCTGACATACTTGCAGGTGCAATCCTTTGTCTTGCTCGAGCCGTTCCCGGAAGATCCGCATGCGCATATGAACCCGGGCGGCTGCGCGCGCACGTGGGCGCCTTTCCTGAAGTGCCAGATCGACAGCTTCAGCTACAAGACCACGGGCCAGCTCGAATTTTCAATCCACCACTTTGGAAACGACGAAGCCAGCAGCTCATGGAGCGGCAGCATCGTGTCCGGCAGCCATTTCGGGTCGGAAGGCGGAAACTCCAGCACGGGTACGTCATGGACCAACTGGTACAACTGGACCAACCAGACCACCTTCACGATTTCTCCACCGCCAGTCCCCGAACCGTCGACCGCGCTGCTGCTGCCGGCAGGCCTCGCGGTTCTCGTCGCGGCCCGCCGCCGTCAGCGTAAAATCGACGCGTAACAAGCTGTAATTAATGTAATCGCCCCCGTGCCTGGGGGCTTTCGGTTGTCATGCCTCTGTTACAATGTTGGGCTTCATGGTCAAGTCGTTCCGGAATCCCAACACTATGCAAAACTCAAAACGCGCCCTGATCACGGGCATCTCCGGCCAGGATGGCGCCTACCTCGCGCAACTGCTGCTGGAGAAAGGTTACGAAGTCACCGGCGCGTTCCGCCGCACCAGCTCCGTCAATTTCTGGCGTATCGAAGAACTGGGCATCCAGAATCACCCCAACCTGAAACTGGTCGAACACGACCTGACGGACCTGTCCTCGTCGATCCGCCTGCTGCAGAACGGCCAGTTCGGCGAGATCTACAACCTGGCCGCGCAGAGCTTTGTCGGCGTGTCGTTCGAGCAGCCGATCACCACCGGCGAGATCACGGGCCTGGGTGCCGTGAATCTGCTGGAGGCGATCCGCATCGTCGATCCGAAGATCCGCTTCTACCAGGCGTCCACCTCCGAAATGTTCGGCAAGGTGCAGGCCGTGCCGCAGAAGGAAGACACGCCGTTCTACCCACGCAGCCCGTACGGCGTCGCCAAGCTGTATGCGCACTGGATGACGGTCAACTACCGCGAGTCCTACGGCATCTTCGCCTCGTCCGGCATCCTGTTCAACCACGAGTCGCCGCTGCGCGGCCGCGAGTTCGTCACGCGCAAGATCACCGACTCCGTCGCCAAGATCAAGCTGGGCAAGCTGGACGTGCTGGAGCTGGGCAACCTGGACGCCAAGCGCGACTGGGGCTTTGCCAAGGAATACGTGGAAGGCATGTGGCGCATCCTGCAGGCCGACCAGCCGGATACCTATGTGCTGGCGACGAACCGCACCGAGACCGTGCGCGACTTCGTCTCGATGGCCTTCAAGGCCGTCGACATCGCCATCGAATGGCGCGGCGCAGGCGAGCAGGAAACAGGCCATGACGCGAAAACCGGCACGCTGCTGGTGCGCCTCAGCCCGAAATTCTACCGTCCGGCCGAAGTGGATCTGCTGATCGGCGACGCTGCCAAGGCCCGCGAGGAACTGGGCTGGGAGCCGAAGACGACGCTGGAAGAGCTGTGCCAGATGATGGTCGAGGCCGACCTGCGCCGCAATACCGCCGGCTTCTCGTTCTGACATGAGCGCCGTGCTGCCACCGTTGACGTTACTGTCCGGCGCGCGCGAAGGCGCGGGCAAGCGGGCGCTCGTGACCGGCATCGCCGGGTTCACGGGCCGCTACGTGGCAGAGGAGCTGGCGCTGGCCGGCTATGAAGTCTTCGGCACCGCCACGCCGGGCAGCGCCAGCGCACCTGGCGTCATCGGCGTGGACCTGCTGGACCGCGACGGCCTGGCCGCCGCCGTACGGGAAGTGATGCCGGATGTCGTCGTGCACCTGGCCGCGATCGCCTTTGTCGCCCATTCCGACGTCGAGCAGATTTATCGGGTCAATGTCGTCGGCACGCGCAACCTGCTGGAAGCGCTGGCGGGGACGCCGAAAAAGCCGTCCGCCGTGCTGGTCGCGTCGAGCGCCAACATCTACGGCAACACCGATGTTCCCGTCATCCACGAGGACGTGCCGGCCGCTCCCGCCAACGATTACGCCGTCAGCAAGCTGGCGATGGAATACATGGCGCGGCTGTGGATGGACAAGCTGCCCATCGTGCTGGCCCGCCCGTTCAACTACACGGGCGTGGGTCAGGCCGACAACTTCCTGCTGCCCAAAATCGTCTCGCATTTCCGCCGCAAGGAAGCGCGTATCGAGCTGGGCAACCTGCACGTCTGGCGCGACTTTTCCGACGTGCGCCTGGTTGCCGCCGCCTATCGCCGCCTGCTGGCCGCAGCGCCGGCCGGCGACGCGGCGCGGCGCATCTTCAACGTCAGCTCCGGCAAGGCGTATTCGCTGGGCGAAGTGCTGGACATGATGGCCGACATCGCGGGCTACCGCATCGACGTCCATGTCAATCCCGCTTTTGTGCGCGCCAACGAAGTCGAGCGCCTGACGGGCGACAACCGCCGCCTGCAGGCAGTCGTCGGCACCATCGAACCGCCGCCGCTGGCGGACACCCTGCGCTGGATGTACGAGGCGTGATGTCGGCCCCGCGGCAGCTCCGCATTGGCCTTTCCACGACGACGACTGAACCCGGCCTGACGGGCGGCCGCCTCGATGGCATCGGCGTGTACAGCCACGCGCTGCTGCGCGAGCTGCCGCAGGCCGGCTGCGCGGTGATACCGTATTCGTTCGGTCCCACGGCGAGCCTGTCCGTTGGCCGGCCGATGCCGCGCTCCCTGGCGCTGGCGACGGTGTCGGACCTGCTCCTGCCGGGCACGCGCCAGCACATGGACGTGGACGTTTTTCACGCCACCGATTACCGCATCGTGCGGATGGACTGCCCCGTCGTCGCCACCTTGCACGACGCGCTGCCCATCGCCCATCCCGAATGGTGCAATCCCCGTTTGCGCGGCCTGAAGAACTGGGCGCAGGTGAACGCGGCGCGCAAGGCCGACCACGTGATCGCCGTCAGCCAATTCGCCATCGCGGAACTGGTCCAGTGCTTTGGCGTGGACGAGCGCCGCATCAGCGTCGTGCCCAACGGGGTGGATGAAGCCTGGCTGGAACCGGCGCCAGAGTCCCGGGTGGCCGAGACGCTGCGCTCCCTCGGCCTGCGGGCAGGCTACTTCCTCACCGTCGGCACGATCCAGCCGCGCAAGAATTTTGCCCGCCTGCTGGAAGCGTATCTGGGCCTGCCGGCGAACGTCCGAGCACAACGCCAGCTCGTCATCGTCGGCGCGCCCGGCGCGCGCAGCGACGATGTCGTCAACCGGATCCGCGCCGCGCAGCAGCGCGGCGAGAACGTTGTCTGGCTGAGCCACCTGACCAGCTTCGACCAGCTGCGCCACGTGTATGCCGGCGCCGGCGTGTTTGTCTTCCCGTCGCTGTACGAAGGCTTCGGCATCCCGGTTGTCGAGGCGTTCGGCGCCGGCGTGCCGGTGATCGCTTCGAACGCCACGTCCGTGCCGGAAGTGACGGCGGGCGCCGCGGTCGACGTCGACCCGCTGTCGGTGTCGGCCATCGGCAGCGCCATGCTGGAACTGGCGCGCGACGATGCGCTGCGGCGCCGCTGTATGGCGGCAGGCACGGTGCGGGCATTGCAACTGACCTGGCGCGAAACGGCCCGCAAGACGGCGGCCGTGTACCGCGCGCTCCTCAAGTAATCGAAAGCCATGCGCGTCCTCCATTTCTACAAGACTTATTTTCCCGAATCGTGGGGCGGCGTCGAGCAGGTGATCCGCCAGCTGTGTGTCGGCACGAGCCGGCTGGGCGTGACGAACGAGGTGCTGACGCTGACCCGTGGCGGTGCGGCCGACAGCTTCGACATCGATGGGCACCGCGTGCACCGCGTGCCCCAGGCGTTCGAGATCGCGTCCAATTCCGTGTCGCTGGGCGTCATCGGCAAACTGGCCGAACTGGCGCGCGAAGCGGATGTGATCCACTACCACTTCCCGTGGCCGTTCATGGACCTGGCGCACTTCATGGCGCGGGTAAAAAAGCCCAGCGTCGTCACGTATCACTCGGACATCGTGCGGCAAAAGGCGCTGCTGAAGTTCTATGCGCCTCTCAAGCGCCGCTTCCTGTCGGACGTCGATGCGATCGTCGCCACGTCGCCGAATTACTTTGCTTCGTCTGAAGTGCTCAAGCGCTACAACGGCAAGGTGCTGACGATTCCGTTTGGCCTCGACAAGGCGACCTATCCGCAACCGAAGCCGGAGCTGCTGGAAAAATGGCGCGCCCGCGCGGGCGAGCGCTTCTTCCTGTTCGTCGGCGTGCTGCGCTACTACAAGGGCCTGCACATCCTGCTGGACGCCATGGCGCGGCTCGACTACCCGGTCGTTATCGTCGGCGCCGGTCCCATCGAGCAGGAGCTGAAGGAACACGCCGCGCGCCTTGGCCTGACCCACGTGCAGTTCGTCGGCGCCGTCGACGAGGATGACAAGGTAGCGCTGCTGACGCTGTGCTACGCGATGGCGTTCCCGTCGCACCTGCGCTCGGAGGCATTCGGCATCTCGCTGCTGGAAGGCGCGATGTACGGCAAGCCGATGATCTCCAGCGAGATCGGCACGGGCACCACGTACATCAACAGCCACGGCGAAACGGGCCTGGTGGTGCCGCCCAGCGATCCCGACGCGTTTGGCGCGGCCATGGTCCAGCTGTGGGAAAACCCCGCACTGGCGGCCGACATGGGCCGGCGCGCCGAAGAGCGTTACTGGAAATTATTTACGGCCGACAAGATGGCGCGCGACTATCTAGCGCTGTACCAGAAACTCACCGGCTGAGAAGTTCAAGGCTGATTGCGCAAAGTTTGCGTCAAATCAAAACTTCAGCAATGAAGTAACGCTACGATGGCCATGGCTTCCCGCTGTCGCCACGGTCTGCAAATCCCGGAGTGCAGCGCAACGACGTGGTGCGGTGGGAGCAACCGAACAGCTTGAACGTCGAAGCCAGGCGCCGAAAACGGTGCCTGGCTCCGGTTTTAAAACGGTGCCTGGCTCCGGTTTTAGACAGGTTGAACGTCGGTGAAAGGCGTTGAAAAGGGAGCCTGGCTCCGGTTTTCGAAATGGAGCCTGTCACCGGTTTTACGTCTCCGCCCACTTCTCCTTGATCGCGCAAATCGCCGGCAACTGCTGCAGGAACAGGTCGACCAGCGCCGGGTCGAAGTGCTGGCCACGCTGCTGCTTCAGGTAACCGACCGCTTCCTCGACGGGCCACGCTGCCTTGTACGGCCGTGCCGACGTCAGCGCGTCGAACACGTCGGCGATGGCGACGATGCGCCCTTCCAGCGGAATCTCCGTGCCGGCCAGTCCCAGCGGATAGCCGCTGCCGTTCCATTTCTCGTGATGCGTCAGCGCGATGTTGCGGGCCAGTTGCAGCATGCCTTGCGTGTGCTCGCCGATAATGTCGCCCCCGATCGTCGCGTGCGACTGCATGATCGCCCACTCTTCCTTGTCCAGCGCGGCGGGCTTCTGCAGGATGCGGTCGGGGATGCCGATCTTGCCCACGTCGTGCATCGGCGCCGCGTGCAGCAGGTCGTCCGCCTGCGCCTCGTCCATGCCGGCGGCCACGCCCAGCAGGCGCGCATAGTGGCTCATGCGGATCACGTGCATGCCGGTTTCGTTGTCCTTGTACTCGGCGGCCAGGCCGAGCCGCTGGACGATCTGCAGGCGCGTCTCTTTCAGCTCCTCCATCCGCACCAGTGACAGGTGCGTGCGCACGCGGGCGCGCACGATGGGCGCGCTGACGGGTTTCGTGATGTAGTCGACGGCGCCGGCATCGAAGCCTTGCACCTCGTCCTCAGGGTCGGACAGCGCGCTCACGAAAATCACGGGGATGCCTGCGGTGGCGGAATCGGCCTTCAGCTGCCGGCAGGCTTCGTGACCGCTCATCCCCGGCATCATCACGTCGAGCAGGATCAGCGCCGGGCCTTCGCGCCGCGCCAGCTCCAGCGCGCGAGCGCCGTCCTTGGCGAACAGCAGGCGGTAATGGTCCTGCAGGATCTGCCGCAGCAGTTGCAGGTTCGATGCCTCGTCGTCCACGGCCAGGATCAGCGGCTGTTGCGGCATGGTTTGGTGGGGGGGATCTGCTCACTCATAAGCTCAAATGGATTCCGTACTCGGGTTGAAGACCGTGCCGAGGATGTCGTTCAGCCGCGTCTCGGCCAGCGTGAAGTCGAAGTCGCCCAGCGCCATGTGCAGCGATGCCATCGTGGCCGGCGTCACGTGACCCTGCAGCGCCAGCGACAGCCGCGCCAGCGCGTCGTCGTCCAGCGCCCCGCGTGCCAGCGAACGTTGCAGCGCCGCGGCAGCATTGCGGACCGCCGCGCCATCGAATCCTGCCACCGGAGCACCCGCCGGCACCTGCGCCAGTATTTCAGGGTAGTCCCCGGCGGCTTCCAGCGCCAGTCCCAGCTGCGGGCCGAGTCGTGCCAGAGCCGGGGCCAGTGCCGATGCCGACCCGGTGCCGCCGTCGGCCGCTGCCTGTTCGATCTCGGCCAGCAACGCTGCAAGCTGTTCGAAGCCCAGGTTGGCGGCAACGCCGCGCACGCGGTGCGCCTGCATCTGCAGGGCCGCGTAATCCTGCTGGGCGGCCAGCCCCGCCAGCACGCCGGCGCAAGCGCCATGCTCGTGCCGGAAGCGCGACAACGCCTGCTGCAGCGCGCTGTCGCTGCCCCAGCGCAGTAGCGAGCCCTTGCGGTCGAGGACCTGCGGCCCGGCCGGTTTCGGCACCGTGACGGCACCGGCCGTCTCGAGGCCCAGTACGCGGGCGATTTCGTGCGACAACGCATACCAGTCGACGGGTTTCGACGCGAAACCGTCCATGCCGACGTCCGTGCTGGCCTTGCGGTGCGCTTCCAGCACGCTGGCCGTCATCGCCACGACAGGCACGCGCGGCCGGCCGTTGCACTGGGCTTGGGCGCGGATGATGCGGGTGGCCGCCAGGCCATCCAGGTGCGGCATATGCACGTCCATCAGGATGACGTCGAAATCGTGCCGTGCCGCCAGCTCGGCGGCGTGGGCGCCGTCGTGGGCCATGGTCAGCGTATGGCCGCGCTTCGTCATCAGGAGGGACAGCAGCTCCAGGTTCTGCGCCACATCGTCCGCGGCCAGCACGCGCAGCGGCGGCAGTTCGAAGGCGATGCGCTGGCGCTGGCGCGGCTGGTGCATGCGCTCCGGTTCCAGCGCCGGACACAATGGCAGCACCACGTGGAACGTCGTGCCCTGGCCCGGCGTGCTCTCGGCCCAGATTTTTCCCTTCATCAGTTCCACCAGCTGCCTGCTGATCGTCGTGCCCAGACCGGTGCCGCCGAAGCGGCGCGTCATCGACGCGTCGGCCTGCGTGAACGGTTCGAAGATGGCCGCCAGCCGGTCCGGCGCGATGCCGATGCCCGTGTCGGCAACGGCGATGCGCAATTGGCCGTCCTGCGCCGCCACGCTGACGGTCACGCTGCCGGCGGCCGTGAACTTGATGGCGTTGTCGAGCAGGTTGGTCAGCACCTGGCGCATGCGCAGCTCGTCGCCATGCAGCCAGGGCGACAGGCGCGGGCAGAAGTCGACGTTCAGCGTCAGTCCCTTGCTGTGCGCGTTAGTGTTATAGGTGGACGACAGCTCGTCGATCAGCGCGAGCAGGCTGTAGTCGTTCAGTTCCAGTTCCACGGCGCCTTTTTCCAGCTTGGCCGTGTCGAGGATTTCGTTCAGGAGGCGCATCAGCGCGCGGCCGGCATTGCGCACCGTGTCCAGGTGAGCGCGCTGGCGCGGCTGCAGTTCGCCATCGAGCAGCACGTCCGTGAAGCCCAGGATGGCGTTCATCGGCGTGCGGATTTCATGGCTCATGTTGGCGACAAACGACGCCCGCGCGGCCGCAGCCTGTTCGGCTTTTTCCTTGGCCTGGCGCAGGTCCTCTTCCATCTGGCGCCGCTCCGTCATGTCGAGGATGACGCCGTCCACCCAGCGCGGCTGGCCGTCGTCGCCGGTGACGACGGCGCCGTGTTCCCAGACCCAGCGCCAGCCGCCGTCCGCATGCCGCAGCCGGTATTCGACGGTGTAGGGAGTGCCCGTCGCCACCGCGTCATTGCAGACGGCCAGCACACCGGGCAGGTCGCCCGGGGCAATCAGTTCGATCAGCGTGCGCACGGGGGCGGGGCCGACGAAATCGGCGGCGGGATAGCCCGTTACCATCTCGACCCCGTCGCTGAGGAACTCGATCGAATAGACCGCGTCAGCATGGCAGCGGAACGAAATGCCGGGGATATTGCCGATCAGGGAGCGAAACTGCCGTTCGCTGTCGCGCAGCGCCGCCATGATGGCGCGCCGTTCGCTGATGTCGGTGATGAACAGCACGAACAGGTCGGAGCCCGTCAGGCGCGCATGGCCCACGGCGCGGCGGATCGGCACCTGGCTGCCATCCTTGCGCCGGCCCAGCACCTCGCTGCCTGCGCGCGTCAGCTCGTCGTCGCCCGTTTTCAGGAAGTACAGGAAGCCGTTCTGCTCGGAGCTGCCTGTGTCGGCCATCAGGATGCTGATATGCCGGCCCACGATATTGTCGCGCGACCAGCCGAAAATGCGCTCGGCCGACAGGTTGAACTCGTGGATGATGCCGTGGCGGTCGACGGTGACGACGCCGTCCACGGTCGTCGTCAGCAGTGCGCGCATCCAGCTCTCGCTGCGGTGCAATTGGCGGTACATTTCGCGATAGCGCAGCAGCCCGCTGGCGCCCATGACGACGAGCGTGAACAGCACGGTCATCGCTGACACGGCCAGCGCGACGAAATCGGTATTGCCGGCGATGGCGCCGGGTGGCGGCGTGCCGACGAACCGGGCTGCGGCCATGCCGGTGTAGTGCATGCCGGCGATGGCGCAGCCCATCACAAGCGCGCTGATGGCCAGCCGCCGGCGCGGACTGAGTGTGCCGCGCAGCCCGCGCAGGCCGAAGCGGATCCCCAGCGCCACCGTCGCCAGCACGACGGCAACGACGATCGACAGCGCGAACATCCACGGGTCGTAGCGCAATTCCAATCCGGTGCGCATGGCGGCCATGCCGCTGTAATGCATCGCACCGATGCCGGCACCGACCAGCACACCGCCCGTCAGCAGTGTGCCGCTGGAGAGCGTCGGGCGGCGCAAGATCGTCAGCGCCACGGTGGCGGCGGCCAGACCTGGCAGCAGCGACAGCAACGTCGCGGCAGGATCGTAGGTCGTGTGCGTGCACAGGTCGAACGCCAGCATGCCAATAAAGTGCATGGCCCAGATGCCAGAGCCCAGCGCCAGCGAACCTGCCAGCAGCGAGCCCGTACGCGATACGGGACTGTTGGCAGCGCGCGAGTGGCCTGCCATCTGCAAACCCATCAGCGAGGCAAATGTGGCCACCAGCAGCGACAGCACGACCAGCTTCGGGTCGTAGTGCCCGAACTGAAGCAGCGACGGGTCGGCCGGCGGCGTAAACAGGTCTGTCAGCACGTGAGTGAGGGAAATTTTGGACGGCCTCCACCGTATCATATTTTCCCAGCAGAAATTTATTTCATTAGGACATTCCTGTGAAATCCGGGGAGCGTCGGACGGGCGCAGTACACGTTGTGCAGTCGCGACAGAGTTGTGCCGGCGACTCCGGCGGCGTCATGGAAATGAAGGCTGGCACCGGCTCTGTCTGGGCCGTTACGATGTGTGAATGGGGTTTCAAGTCCAGGGTCTGCGCCCGGTTTTACTTCTTGCTTAACGTGTTGTTAGGTTGTACGATGACATACAACCATGTGGCGCCACGCCACGGCTGATCTCGCCGGAGACCGAGAGATGAGATCGACGATAACCAACATAAGTGATCCTATGAAGCTGAACGAGCCTGTAAGCCAGCACCCTGCTGGGCAGCGCGGTGCCACTGCCGTGGGCAAATACCGCTGGACGATCTGTGCGCTGCTGTTCTTCGCCACCACCGTCAACTACCTGGACCGGCAGGTCCTGAGCCTGCTGGCGCCGCAGCTGTCGAAGGAATTCAACTGGTCGAATACGGATTACG
The DNA here is from genome assembly GCF_004421005.1 of Pseudoduganella plicata. Classification (NCBI taxonomy): domain Bacteria; kingdom Pseudomonadati; phylum Pseudomonadota; class Betaproteobacteria; order Burkholderiales; family Oxalobacteraceae; genus Pseudoduganella; species Pseudoduganella plicata. Next base: position 3,015,859 of record NZ_CP038026.1, on the reverse strand, counting down.
CCAATATCACGGCCGCGTTCCAGTTCGTCTATGCGCTGTCGATGGTGTTTGCCGGTCCGATCGTCGACCGCATCGGCACCAAGCGCGCCTACCTGTGGGCAATCGCCGTCTGGTCCGGCGGCGCCGTGATGCACGCCTACTCCGTGCCGATGGGGCAGGCCGTGGGGGCGGCGATGGGCGCGCTGGGCATGGTGGCGGCGCCCGCGTCGATCATCGGCTTCATGCTGTCGCGCGCCGTGCTGGCCGTCGGCGAGGCAGGCAACTTCCCGGCTGCCATCAAGGCGACGGCCGAATACTTCCCGAAACGCGAGCGCTCGTTCGCGACCGGCATCTTCAACTCGGGCGCCAATATCGGCGCCATCCTGGCACCGCTGACGGTCCCGTGGATCGCCATCCACTGGGGCTGGCAGGCCGCGTTCATCGTCATCGGCGCCATCGGTTTTGTCTGGATGATCGCATGGCACATGCTGTTCGACACGCCGGAAAAGCAGAAGCGCCTGTCGAAAGCGGAACTGGCCTACATCCGCAGCGACGTCGCCGCGACGTCCACCTCGACGGCACCGGCCGGCGCCAAGGTGTCGTGGTTCCGTTTGCTGGGCTACCGCCAGACCTGGGCCTTCGCCTTCGGTAAATTCATGACGGACGGCGTCTGGTGGTTCTTCCTGTTCTGGCTCCCCAAATACCTGGCCTCTACCTATGGCATGGGCCCGGGCGACATCATCATCCCGCTGGCGGTGCTGTACAGCCTGACGATGATCGGCAGTATCGGCGGCGGCTACTTCCCCGCCTACTTCATGGACAAGGGCGAGACGCCCTACGACGGCCGCATGAAGGCGATGCTGGTGATCGCGTGCTTCCCGCTGGTCGTGCTGCTGGCGCAGCCATACGGCTACATCAGCTACTGGGTGCCGGTGCTGCTGATCGGTATCGGCGCATCGGCCCACCAGGCCTGGTCGGCCAACCTGTTCACGACGGTGTCCGACATGTTCCCGCAAAAGAGCGTGGCATCGATCATCGGCATCGGCGGCATGGCCGGCGGCCTGGGTGGCGTGGCGGTGTCGAAAGTGGGCGGCTGGCTGTTCGACTACTACGGCGCGATGGGGCAGCTCAGCACCGGCTACATGATCATGTTCGCCTTCTGCGCGCTGGCCTACCTGCTGGCGTGGGGCGTCATGAAGACGCTGGTGCCGCGCTATAAAGAAATCACCGACCTGTGATGCGGGCCCTGCTCGCTGTGACCCTGCTGGTGACGGCGGGGCACGCCGGCAGCACCGGCATCGCGGTACAGCCCTACGGCAGCACTACCGCCGGCGCGGCCGTCGAGAAGGTCACGCTGACCAACGACCGCGGCATGACGCTGGGGTTCATCGACTACGGTGCGACGCTGATCTCCGCCACCGTGGCCGATCGCAACGGGCAGCGCCGCAACGTCGTCCTCGACCTGCCGGATCTCCCGGCTTACCAGCGCAGCACACGCAAGTGGGGCGCCATCATCGGCCGCTACGCCGGCCGCATCGGCGGCGCCCGTTATACCCTCGACGGCAAGACGGTGGCGCTGCAGCCCAACGCGCGCGGCCTGACGATCCACGGCGGCCCGCCCGGCTACGAGCACCGTGTCTGGCAGCGCCGCGATTTCGCGGACCGCACGTCGCTTGGTGCCGTCTACACGCTGGTCAGCCCGGACGGCGACCAGGCATTTCCGGGCAAGCTGACGCTGCGCGTGACCTATCGCCTGCTGCGCGGCAGCGACGAGTTCCGCATCGAATATGAAGCCGTCACGGATGCGCCCACCGTTCTGAATCCAACCAACCACGCCTACTTCAACCTGGCCGGCGCCGGCAGCCGCGGCATCGGCACGCACCGCTTCCGCATCGCCGCGGACCGCTACGCCGTCACGGACGACAACCGCGTGCCGACGGGCGAGCTGGCGGACGTACGCGGCACGCCCCTCGACTTCCGCCAACCAGCCAGCGCCGCTGCGCGCCTGAAAACGCCTTCACCGCTGCTGGGCGATCCGCCCGGCTTCGACCACAGTTTGGTGTTTGCAAAACCCGCCGGCAAGCTGGCGGTCGTCGCCGTCGTCGATGACACGGCCAGTGGCAGGCGGATGGAGATCGCCACGACGGAACCGTCGGCACAGTTCTATACGGCAAATGCCTTTGACGGCAAAGAGGTGGGGACGAGCGGCACGGCATACCAGCGCTACGACGGCTTTGCGTTCGAGACGCAGCATTTGCCGGACAGCCCGAACCAGCCGGCGTTTCCGACCACGGTATTGCGGCCGGGCGAGGTGTTCCGGTCGGTGACGAGTTTCAGGTTCTCGACCAAACGCTGATGCACCGGTCATTGCCTGAAAAATAGGGACAGCTCCCATTTTTCAGGCAATATCGCCCGAAAAAATGAGGTCCGGGCGACCCCGTCCGTCCCTATTGAACTTATGACTAAAAGGCGCAGGGCGCGTCGGCCAGGCCCTGCACGCCGGGACGCAGCAGCACCACGGCGCCGCCCCATTCGGCATCTTCCGGCTTGCCCGACACGATCGACGTGACGATCAGCGTTTTCAGGTCCTCGCCGCCGAACGTGCACATCGACGGCTTGGCGAACGGCAGGTCGATCCTGCGATCCAGCTTGCCCTGCGGCGTGAAGCGCAGCACGCAGCCGGCATCGTTGGCGCAGCTCCAGTAGCAGCCGTCCGCATCGACGACGGCGCCGTCGGGACGGCCCACGTGCTGGTTCAAGTCGGCAAAAACACGGCGGTTCGATGGCACGCCCGTCGCGACGTCGTAATCGAAGGCCCACACGAGGCGGCTCTTCGGATGCGAATCGGACAGGTACATCGTGCGGCCATCGGGCGACCAGGACAGACCGTTCTGCGTGAACAGGCCATCGACGACAGCAGCGGACAGGCCGTTGGCATCGTAGCGGTACAGCCGTCCCACATCCTTCCCGGCACTCATGTCCATGAACATTGTGCCGCTCCAGAAGCGGCCCTGCCGGTCCGTACGGCCGTCGTTGAAGCGCATGCCCGCGCCCAGCTCCGCCGGTTTGCCCAGCAGGGTGACGGCCACGCTGCCGTTGTCGAACAAGTCAATGTCGAACATGCCCGTCTCCATGCCCCCGATCAGGCCACCACGTGCGCGCGGAGCGACGCAGGCAACCATCTCGGGAGCTTCCCACGAGCGCGTGCGGCCGGCGGCATCGAGCCGCCAGATGCGCTTCGCGGGAATGTCGACCCAGTACCATGCGCGGGCGGTGGCATCCCACGCCGGGCTTTCACCCGTCGCGCAATGCACGCCCGCGACACGTTCGATCGACACAGCCGTCATTACTTCAGCACCAGTTCGCCGTCCACGACGCGCGGGATGGCCAGCGGATTGTCGCTTGCCAATGCGGCCGGCAGGAGTTCTGCCGGCACGTCCTGGTACGAGACCGGACGCAGGAAGCGGTCGATCGCCGACGCGCCCACCGACGTGGAACGGCTGTCCGACGTGGACGGGAACGGGCCGCCGTGCACCATCGCATGCGCCACTTCCACGCCGGTGCCGAAGCCGTTGAACAGGATGCGGCCGGCCTTGCGTTCCAGGGTCGGCAGCAGCTTTTTCGCGATGCCGATGTCCGCGCCCGTCGCGTGGACGGCAGCGGTCAGCTGGCCTTCCACGTGTTCGGCCACGTCGATCAGCTGCGCTTCGCTGTGGCAGCGGATCAGCAGCGAGCACGGGCCGAAGATTTCGTCTTCCAGCTCAGGCTTGGCGAGGAACGTGGCGGCGTCCGTGCTGTACAGCGCGGCGACGGCGCTGCATGGGTTGTCGGTCGTCTGGCCCTGGGCCAGCAGCGTGACGCCTTCGACGGCGCCCAGCTTGGCCACGCCCGAGTTGTAGGCCTGGTGGATGCCCGGGGTCAGCATCGTTGCCGCGCCCTTGGCCTGCAGCGCGGTGACGGCGTTCTGCACGAACTTGTCCAGTGCCGGCGAATCGATGGCGATCAGGAGGCCAGGATTGGTGCAGAACTGGCCGGCGCCCAGCGTCAGCGAGTCGGCAAACTGCTGCGGCAGTTTTTCGCCGGCTAGCGCGCCTTCGAGCAGGAACACGGGATTGATGCTGCTCATCTCCGCGTAGACCGGAATCGGTTCCGGACGGGCGGCCGCCGTCTTCATCAGCGCGATGCCGCCGGCGCGCGAGCCGGTGAAGCCGACCGCCTTGATGTGCGGATGGCTGACGAGGTTCTGGCCGATGGTCTGGCCGGCGCCGATCAGCATCGAGAACACGCCTTCGGGCATGTCGCAGTCGATCGCTGCCTGCTGCACGGCTTTCGCCACCAGTTCGGACGTGCCCAGGTGGGCCGAGTGGGCTTTCACGACGACCGGGCAGCCGGCTGCCAGTGCGGAAGCGGTATCGCCGCCGGCAACGGAGAAGGCCAGTGGGAAGTTCGATGCGCCGAACACGGCGACCGGACCCAGGCCGATCTTGCGCAGGCGCAGGTCGGGACGTGGCGCCGGCGCGCGGTCGGGCAGGGCGGAATCGAGCGTGGCGGACAGGTAGCGGCCGTCGCGCACGACTTTTGCAAACAGGCGCAGCTGGTTGCAGGTGCGGCCACGTTCGCCTTCCAGGCGGCCTTGCGGCAGACCGGATTCCTGCATCGCGCGTTCGACCAGGCTTGGGCCCAGGTCCATGATGCGGTCGGCGATCGTCTCGAGGAACCTGGCGCGCTGCTCGGGCGTCGTTTCGCGGTAGCGGTCGAACGCCTGCCAGGCCAGCGTGCAGGCTTTTTCCAGCTCGGCGCTCGAGGCCAGGCCGAAGGCCGGCTCGATCTGCTCGTTGCGCGACGGGTCGATGGCCTTGACAGTACCTTCCTTGCCCAGCACGGCCGCGCGGCCAATGATCATTTCACCTTTGATTTGCATATGCTCTCCTTTAGTGCGCGCACCCGGCGCGCATCGGTTATTCCGGCCAGCAGAAATGAGGAATGCGGGCCACGGCCCGCATCGTTTTACTTCATGTTGCGTAACGCTGTTATTGCGGGCCCTGGGCACGCATCAGTTTTTCCAGCATCGCGTATTCTTCTTCCGTCAGGTCGGTCAGCGGTGCGCGGACCGGGCCTGCGTCGTAGCCTGCGATCTTCGCGCCCGCCTTGACGATCGACACGGCATAACCGGCCTTGCGGTTGCGGATGGCCAGGTACGGCAGGAAAAACTCGTCCAGCAGGCGGTTCTGCGTTTCGCGGTCGTCGTTCGCCACGGCGTGGTAGAAGTCCATGGCCAGCTTCGGCATGAAGTTGAATACCGCCGACGAGTATACAGGCGTACCCAAAGCTTTGTACGCGGCCGCGTAAACTTCCGCGGTTGGCAGGCCGCCCAGGTAGCTGAAGCGGTCGCCCATGCGGCGCCAGATGGAAACCATCAGTTCGATGTCGCCGATGCCGTCCTTGAAGCCGATCAGGTTCGGGTTGCGGTCGGCCAGGATCTCCAGCGAGTCGGCGGTCAGGCGGCACGCTCCGCGGTTGTACACGACCACGCCGAAGTCCACCGATTTGCAAACTTCCTCGACGTGACGGATCAGGCCATCCTGGCTTGCTTCGGTCAGGTAGTGCGGCAGCAGTAGGATGCCCTGCGCGCCGATCTTTTCCGCTTCCTGTGCGTAGGCGATGGCGGCGCGGGTCGGGCCGCCGGCACCGGCCAGGATCGGCACCTTGCCGCGGCAGGTGTCGACGGCGGTCTTGATGATGTCCGAGTATTCGTTCGGGGTCAGCGAGAAGAACTCACCCGTGCCGCCGGCGGCGAACAGGGCCGAGGCGCCGTACGGTGCCAGCCATTCCAGGCGCTTGGCATAGGTATCGGCACGGAAGTCGCCGTTGGCGTCGAAGTCGGTGACCGGGAACGACAGCAGGCCGTGGGACAGGACGGTTTGGAGTTCTTTAGGTTGCATGTGTCTTCTCGCTTTTTAACAAGTGGATAGTGAGGGCTGCTGCCCATCGTTGTATGACATCGTACAACCTAAACGAAGGCGGGGCAAGCGTTTTGAAAAAACCGGTGACAGGCTCCGGTTTTCCTGCAATGTTCTGTCAGGAAAGGGCAAAATGCGACACTCTGCCTCCCCGCGACTTGTAGCCCCGGCGTCGGCGGGCAGAAACCGGAGCCTGTCACCGGTTTTCAAAAACCGGTGACAGGCTCCTAATGCCGTTCAGTTAAGGTAGCTTCTTGACCTTCCGGACGGCGTAACGCTTCGGCGTTGCCTTGACGGCCCGGTCGCATTTGCGGCCGGGCCGTTCGTCGTTCAGGAGGCTAACCAACCTTTCTCGTAGGTGCTTCATTGATGCAGGCAGTTTTCCGTACGACCTGGTGACCCCTGCCCAGTGCAGTTCAAACTGGATTAGGTGAAAAGCGCGGATGAAGCTTACCTCGGTCGGTTCACACTTGACGGCCAGTGCGGCTTTGGCGATTTCGAGCCGGATTAGGTTGTAAGCAATAAGAGTGCCCCAGATTTCCTGATATACCCCGTCCACGGTTTTCGAGCGCAGCGTCAGCGCTGTGCCGAGCATGGTCTGCTTGAGCTCCCGGTAACTCGTCTCAATTCCCCAGCGCTTGTCGTAGCAGAGGGCGATATCACTTGGCTTGTAGCGACGGCGGTCGCGTAGCGACGTCAGCAAGATGCGCTTGCGTGCTTGGGCGTCAACGACGGTGATTGCCCGCGCTTCCCAGAACTCGGGCAACTCTGGGCACTTGGCCCTGGCTTGGGGCGAGACGCGCATGCGCACCAGCATATCTTCGCTTTCGCCCTCGATTGCTTCCCACTTGGTATTCGATTTGGACGGGATGATGAAGTGCCGTTCAGCGCCGCTGCCTGTCAGGCCACATAAGATCTCGGCTGACAGAAAACCTCGATCGAAAACCGTCAGTGATTCATTCGGAATGGTGCCAAGCAGCTGCTTTGCATACAGCATTTCATTGGTCGAGTACGGCCCAAACACGGCGCTGTGTACCAAGTGCGTAGGGAGCGATGTCACGGTGACACCTCGCACCTGAGGATAGCTTGCGACCGTATCGCTCGCGTAGCTTTGCGCCCCGAAATGCTCGCGATTTTCCACCGTGTCGTGCGTACGCAAGGTTGTTCCGTCCATGGCGAACAACTGCAACCCCTTGAACAGATAGGCCTTCTTGTCCTGCGCAACCCAGTGCCTGGCCGAACGCTCGAATAGCCATTTCAAAGGTGCTTGTCCGACGCGTTGGCGGGCTTGTGCCGCAGCACTCTTGCTGACGAATGGCGTCTGTGAATCCGGTACCGCCAAACCAAGATCATCGAGCACTTCGCTGATGGATTTGTGCCTATACAAAGCCAGCGCGACCATCAGCCACACGACCTGCTCAGCGGGTAGACGCCGATGTCGGATACTGGCCGCCTCCGTGCTCAACACCGCCTGCTCGACCCATTCATACGGCAAATGCTCTCCCAGCCTCGCCCAATCAGGAGACTCGAGATGATTCGCTAGGAAATGCAGGGTGTCGTCGAACATGGCGACGAAGGTTAACAGTGATGCGGGGCGTTTACAACCGCAAAATAGAAATGCCGTTCAGTCTTAACTGAACGGCATTAGTGACAGGCTCCGGTTTTTTGGCTCCGGTCTTTCTGACAGCTGCGGTCAGGCCGATGTCGCCGTTTCTTCCTGTGCCTTGCGCAGGCGCTCGCGGCTGTTGGAGAGGTGGGTGCGCATCGCGGTGCGGGCGCCCTCGGCGTCCTGGCGCAGGATGGCGTTGTAGATGTCTTCGTGCTCGCGGTTGACGCGCTCCAGGTAGACAGCCGGATCGTCATGCGCCAACTGGGCCGAATTGACACGGGCGCGGGGAATGATCGTCGTGCCCAGATGCGTCAGGATATCGACGAAGTAACGGTTGCCCGTGGCCTGCGCGATCAGCAGGTGGAATTGCACGTCCGCCTCGACGGAGCCGCCCTGGATGATGCGCTGCAGCGCTTCGCCCATTTCGCGCACCTGCACGTCGGTGCGGCGCGCCGCCGCCAGCCACGCCGCTTCCGTCTCCAGGCTGATGCGCAGCTCGAGGATGGCCAGCACGTCCCCGATGGTGCGGATCGTATCCGCCGAAATCAGCAATGGCGGGGCCGGCGGCTCAAGCACAAAGGTGCCGATACCGTGCCGGGTTTCCACCAACCCGGCCGCCTGCAGATGCGAAATGGCCTCGCGCACGACGGTGCGGCTGACGCCGTGCAACTCCATGATGACGGACTCCGTCGGCAGCTTCTCGCCAGGCTTGAGCACGCCTTCGCGGATGCTGGCGCCGATGCTTTCCACCACGCCCTGGGCAAGGTTGCGGTGGCGCTTTTTCGGCGGTGTAACGGTAGCGGTCAGTGCGGACATGGAGCATTCGGTGCGGATGGGTAAGTGCCGATTATAACAGCAGGGACCCAGCGCTGGCCCGGTTGTACGATGACTTCGTGTAGCGATGAGCTCGCAAGTGTCACGCATTTGTCGGGAATTTGTCGTCAATGGCCTTTGGCCGGCACACCCCCGCGAATGCCGTTGCTACGCTTGATATCAGGACCATAGGGATGGAAGAGACATCATGTGCAACCGCTGCCTTGCCATGGCCGGTGGCAATTGCGTTGTCCGCCTGCGCTGCGGACGATCCGCAAACCCACGCTCCCTGCTTGCCGGCGAAAGCTGCACGCCAACCGGCAGCTATATTGCCCGCAAGGCCTCCGACAGGGGCGGCAGCCGTTTGATCCTGTCGCGCGATAGCGCCGAGTGCACCCTGGGGACGCTGCCGCCAGGGCGAATCGGCGTCCGCTAGAAAACGCGCCAGCCCGCTCCGGGCTGCTATACTGTATAAACATACAGTATTATTTCTGGTCGGCATCATGAGAATCAAAATGGTCAAACTGCGCATGGGCGGCATCTCGCTGCCCAGCCGTGTCCTCGGCGACCGCGCCGCGCCACGGTTCGGCGAACTGCGTATCCTGGACACGGACGACCAGGGCCTGCGTCGCCCCGTCAAGCTGGCCCGGCTGATGGAACACGGCTCGCCCGTCATACGCGAAACGCTGCTGGAGCCGCGCATCCTGTGGTGCGGCGATGGCAGGTTTACGCTGACGGGCTTCGAGCGCATCCGCAACCGCAACGGCGAAATCGTTGAGTACGCGCAGTCCTGGCTCTGCGAGATCGACTTCAGTCCGCCACCCGATCCACCCCGGGACACGCTACGAGCGGCACCCTACAAAGATCGTTGATGCCCGTCTTTGCGTTTTCTTTGCATGTTTGTTCGTGTATGCTTGCACCATCACACAAGATGGAGCAAGCTTATGCAATTGGCGGAAGAGCGGCGGCGACTGATCGTCGCGGCGGTCGATAGCGACGGAAAGGTGCTGGCAGCCGAGCTGGCGCAGCGCTTCCAGACGTCCGAGGACACCATCCGGCGCGACCTGCGCGACCTCGACCTGGCGGGAAAACTGCGTCGCGTGCATGGCGGCGCCATCCGGCGTGCCGGCGGCGAGGCGGCGTTCGACCAGCGCGAAAGCACGGATCTGCCGCGCAAGGCATTGCTGGCGCACGCCGCTCGCGCGCTGTTGCGGGCGGGCGACACCGTACTGATCGACGCAGGATCGACCAACCTGGCGCTGGCCCGCCAGCTCGACGACGGCTGCGCGGCGACGATCGTCACCAACAGCCCCCATATCGCGCTGGCGCTGGGCGAGTTCCGCCGGACGCGTGTCATTCTGCTGGGTGGCACCTACTCCGCGCAGTGCGGCGCCGTGCTGGGCGCCCGAACCCTGGCCGATATCGAGCAGCTGCGGCCGGATTTGTGCATCGTCGGCCTGTGCGGTCTCGACAGCCAGCGCCTGGGCGCCTCCGACGGTGAGGAAGCAATACTGAAACGCGCGATGCTGACCGTCAGCGCCCGCCGCGCCGCCGTGGTCGTCAACGGCCGCTTCGGTGCTCCGGCGCCGTTCCTCCTGGGCACCCCCGCCGAACTGGACCATCTGGTACTGGAGGCGGACGTTCCTGCCGACCAGGTGGCGGCATTGCGTGACTTGGCCGGCGGCCCCGAGCTGATTTTTGCGGAGAAACCATGAGGACCACACCTGCCATCGGCCCAGCGCGCTGGGCCATCTCCACGATCTTCCTGCTGAACGGTGCCGGCATCGGCCTGTGGGCAGCGCACGTGCCGGTCGTGCAGGCAAGGGCAGGGCTCGACACCGGCGTGCTGGGCATGTTGCTGTTGACGATCGCCGCGGGCGCGATGGCGGCCATGCCGATCGCGGGCTGGCTGACGGCACACTGGGGCACGCGCCGCACCACATTGCGGGCGGCCTTCCTGTTCGCGCTGACGACAACCTTGTTGATTGGCACGTCGCACGTGGCCGGCCTGTTCGTGGCCGCGTTCGCGTTCGGTGCGGCCAACGGCGCGCTGGACGTCTCGATGAACGCCAACGCCAGCGAAGTGGAGATCGCGCGCGGCACCCCGACAATGTCGTCGTTCCACGCCTTCTTCAGCCTGGGAGGACTGATCGGGGCGGCGGGCGGCGGCCTGATCGTCGAGCACGGCTTTGGCGACGGCCGCGGCGCGCTGGCGTTCAGCGTCGTGGCGATTGCCGCCGTGTTGCTGACGGCACGCCGCGTACTGAACACGCCCCCGCACGGCACTGGCGGAAGCCACTTCGCGCTGCCCCGTGGACCCGCGCTGTTCCTCGGCCTGCTGGCGCTGCTGTGCATGGCCGTCGAAGGCGCGCTGGTCGACTGGAGCGCGCTCTTGATGACGGAACGCACGGGTGCCACGCCAGGCTCGGCGGCGCTGGGCTATTCCGCTTTCTCCATCGCCATGGCCGCCTGCCGTTTCGCCGGCGACCGCCTGACGGTAAAGTTCGGCTCGCCGACGTTGATGATCGCCGGCGGCATCTCGATCCTGCTGGGGCTGTTGATCGCCGTGATAAGCACGCACTACGCCTTGTCCGCCGTCGGCTTCGCGCTGGTCGGGCTGGGCGCGGCCAACGTTGTGCCGCTGATTTTCGCCGCGGCCGCCAACATCCCCGGCACGGCGCCGGGGGTGGGCGTGGCGACGGCGGCCACGGTCGGCTATACGGGCCTGCTGCTGGGCCCGCCGGTGATCGGCTGGATCGCCGCGCAGACCAATATCGCGGTGGCGCTGGGCATATTGTCGTTGGCCGGCGTCGTGATTGCGTTCAACGCCGGCGTCGTGCGCGCGCACGGCAGCGCGCGCTGAGCCCGTTCTAGTAACGCCACTGCACGGTCAGTTCGGCATGTCGCCGGTCCCCCAGCAGGTACTGCGTGCTGCCATAGGACGTGCTGGCGTACAGCTTGTCAGTGAGGTTGCGCAGATTCAGCTGCAAGAGCGTGTTGCGGTTGACCTGCCAGCCCAGCGTGGCGTCGAACACCGTGTAGGCTGGCAGCGCCTGCGTGTTGCCGTTGTCGATAAACCGCTCGCCCACATGGCGTGCGCCCACCCCCGCGCGCCAGTCGGCGCTCCTGTAGCTGAGCCAGAGGTTGGCCGAGAGACGCGGCACGTCAGCCGGCCGGTTGCCGGCGCGCGACACGTTGCCGCTTTCGAGCAGCGTATCGAATTGCGCATCGGTCCAGGCCGCATTGGCATCGAGGCGCCAGGCCCGCGCCAGGGCAGTGCTGGCGCTGATCTCGGCACCGCGCGACGACTGCGATCCACCCTGGATCGACAGCGCCGGGTTGGACGGATCGCGGGTGACGATGTCGTCCTTGCGGATCCGGTACAGCGCCGCCGTCCATTCGGCCTTGCCATTGTTCAGCGATTGTTTGAAGCCGCCCTCGATCTGGCGCGACCGCGTCAGCTTGTAGCGGGCATTGGCCAGGTTCAGCGACAACAGGCTCGTCAGCGGATCGCTGCCCGAGCTGACTTGCCCGTACAGCGACGCCTGCGGCGCCAGTTTCCACGTCAGGCCGATGCGCACGGCATTCGATCGCAGCGTGGCCGCAAAGCCGGGCGCACCCTGCAGGCTGACCCGATCGACCTTGTAGCGGTCATGGCGCGCGCCTACCAACAGCAGCAGCCGTTCGCTCAGATCGTATGCATCCTCGATATAGAACGCGTGCGTGGTCGTGTCGGTGGCGAAGTTCGGCCGCAGCGGGTCCGGGCTGTCGAACCTGCCGGGATCGACATCGGTCGGCGTGACGGTGGAACTGCCGCCGTACGGCGAATTATTGCTGTGTTCAAAGTTGACCGTGGCCGCCTCCCAGCCGGCCACCAGCCGGTTGCCGCCGGCGTTCCAGCGCACTTCGAGGCGATTGGCGGTCTGCTCCTGGCGGTGGCCGATGGCGATGTAGTCGCTGCGCCGTACCACGTCCGCATCCGCATCGTAGGCATAGGTTTCCACGTCGCGCCAATGGCGGCGCGCCTTCATGTAAGCGAGTTCGTTGCCGACGGTCAGCGCGGGAGACAGGCGCCAGGACAGCCGCGCGACCGCCTTGTCGTCGACGAGTTCGATGTCGGCATCGGCCACGTTGTAGTTTTCGTCGCGCAGGTGCCCGGCCAGCCTGCCGTTCACCAGCGGCGTGCCGAAGTAACGGCGCGGCTTCTGTTCGGCGTGATCGAGCTGCAGGTCCAGGTCGATGTCGGACGTCAGCGCATACGTCATGCTGGTGAGCAGTTTGCCGTGACGGGATTCGCCGCGATCGACAAAGCCGTCGCTCCGGTCGGCATAGGCGTCGATGCGGAAAGCGCCCTTGTCGCCGATGGCGCCAGTGCCGCCGACACCGGCTCGCACTGACCGGCCACCGCCGATACCGGCCATGGCCTCGAACGACGCGACGGGCCGCGGCGCCTTGCGCACCGCGTTGATGGCCGCGCCCGTGCTGCCGCTGCCGTACACCACCGAGCCGGGCCCGCGCAGCACCTCAATATAGTCATAGCCCCACGGGTCGGACGGATACGTGGCGGTGCCGGAAGCCACCAGCAGCCGCTGGCCGTTTTCCAGCATGGCGATGGCGTCGTTGCCGGCAAAGCCGCGCGCCGAGTAGGCGATGCCGTTGCCCGGCGAACTCGTATCGGTCAGGCCCGTGCCGCGGGTGATGGCATCCTTGACCTGCAGGTCGCCGCGCGCCTGCATCGTGGCGGCGCTGAGCGACTCCACGCTGGCGGGAACGTCCTGCGCGCCCAGGTTCAGGCGGCTGGCGGTGCCGGTCTGGCGCGCCAGGCCCAGGCCGTCCTGCGTGACAGCGCCCTGGATGGTGACGGTGGGAAGAAACTCGGCCTGCTGGGCCGAGGCATGGGAGGCGCACAGGAGTGCAATGGCGGCGGTGCCGCGAAGGTGGTTCGGGTAGGTACGCAATTGAGTCAACCGTTAAGAGCATGTGGGCACAGGCGGCCGTGTTCCTCCGGCGCGCGTGGTCACGCAATGCGCTATCGGCAAAGGAAGAAAATCGGCAGCCAACAGACAAGACCGCACCCCGGGTCCTGCACAGGCAATCGTGACTGGCCGGTCTTCTGGCTTGCCGTCATCCTTCCCTGACCCTGCCTTCCCATGCAATGCACAGTGGCGTTCGGTCAACGTCGTCAGGCCTACAGCAGCGGGGGCTGCGCCGGACTGGCGGGAGATGCAATCCCCCGCGTCACCGGCTTCCCGTTTCACCCCGCCGCCGACAGGCGGAAGGGCACCATTCACGTAGTGGCGGCATTTTACCCGTACAAGTCGGGCAGTTGCCAGCCCGTGCTCTCGCAGCCGCAGGAAATGGTTCAACCGATTTCCACAGGCCTTGAGCCGGACCATCGCCTGCGCAGATTGCTGTCGCAGGCGCATGAGTCGCTGCTATGTTGGACGGCAGACCGTTTCAAGATGGAGGATCCCATGACACCACAGCAGGCCGCGCAGATCATCGAACACCTGGCGCTTGGCGTCGATCCGCGCACCGGCGAAGTGCTGGGCGAAGGGGACATCTGCACGGCACCGGAAATCATCCGCGCGCTGTTCCTCGCCCGCAATGCCTTGTTGCCGCCACCCGCGGTGTCCGCCGCGAGGCCACGCAAGACGCCGTTCGTGCGCAACGGCGTCGAGTTGCCCAATGTCGGCAAGAAGTGGTCGGGCGACGACGTCGATACGCTGCTGCGGCAGTTCGAAGCGGGCACGCCACTCGGCCAGATCGCCGTGCAGCTGGGAAGGACGGACGGCAGCATTGTCGCGCGGCTGGTGCATGCGGGTGTGCTGCCGGATCGGGAGACGGGCTATACGCTGCTGAAGGCGCATCGGGAGGAGGGGGGCGGCGAACACCCACCGCCGCCCGACTAGTGTGGGATCGGCGCGCGGATGCACTCGTCCATGGTGGGCGCGGCACCGAACTTCATCGTGTAGAGGAAATCGGCGGGAAGACCGCCTACGGTTTTCCTTTCGCCTGAACGAAGCTGAAACGGCGGTACCGCCTGGTCATAGCGGCACGTCCGCTCCTTGGTGCCGTCGCGCAGTAGTTTTTCCTGGCAGAGCGACGTCACGAAAAGATAGTGACATCTGCCACCTGCAGCGACCGTGCAGCTGACGTCCATGATGGACGTGCCAAGCCGCGTCACGGTGGTCACGGGCGCGTTCGTCGCACACGAAGCGATCGGATGGACGCACGCGAGTGCGATGATGGGGGCGTAACGGAACACACATGGGATCATGGCCACAGGTCCTCCAGATGGAAATGAAGACGCTATCAGAAAATCTTGTCCGAAAATGCGTACATTCTCACCGTAGTAGGCGGCGCCACCGTTTCCACAGCCAGGCGAGAATAAATGCCACCGACAACCACGTCCACGCGTCATGTCCACCGTATTCACCATTGGCCACTCGAACCGGCCGATCGAGGAGTTCCTCAGTCTGTTATCGGAGCACCGCATCGAGCTGCTGATCGACATCCGCACCGTACCGAAGTCGCGCCACAATCCCCAGTTCGGGCAGGACCTGCTGCCGCCTGCGCTGGCCGATGCGGGCATCGGTTACGAATACATCGGTGCCCTGGGCGGCCTGCGCCACGCGCGCAAGGATTCGCCCAACAGCGGCTGGCGCAACAAGTCGTTTCGGGGGTATGCCGACCACATGCAGTCCGATGAGTTCCTTGCCGGCGTCGACGAAGTCATCGTCCGGGCCACTGATCGCCGCTGCGCATTGATGTGTGCGGAAGCCGTGCCGTGGCGCTGCCACCGCTCGATGGTGGCGGATGCGCTGACCGTGCGTGGCATCCCCGTGGAACACATCATCAACCGGGGCAACACGCGGCCGCACGTGCTGACGTCGTTTGCGCATGTGGAGGGTTTGCGTATCGGCTACCCGCCCGAGGCGGATGCGGTTGATTGAAGCGGCTGGGCTGTTCAGCGACCTGAAGACCAGCTGTGGCAGCGCCGCGTGGTCAAGACGAGCGCCTGGTCCGGCTCATCCAGGCCGCGATGAACGCAGCGACGATCCCGGACAGCAGCCAGCAAACAAAGAAGGTCTCGGCCGCGCCGGGCGCATGATCCCAATAGCTGTCGTGACGGTCCAGGAATATAAATGCCCACACGAGCAACCCACCCCATGCAACCACGGTGGCGAGGGTAAATCCGAGAGCAGCATACAGAAAAGTGTTCATCAGCCTTGACTACGCAGCAGTTCGACCTTGCGGATCAGCTCTTCGCGGGCAAGGTCGAGGCGCACGGGATCGGTTCGCGAGGACAGTGTCCCGCGCTCCTTGCGGCCCAGGAAATAGGCGATCCGTTCGGCATTGGCACCGGAAGGATGCGGCAAGCCGTCAAAAATCTGCTCCTGCGACAGCGCGCCCTGATCGGCGAGCCAGCGCAGTCCCTCGGCCACCGCCGGCCCGAGGGGAACGAAGATGGCATGGCCAAGCGCCGCCGCCTCGTGCGCGAAGTACTGCCCGATCTGCCGGCGCAGGAACGGCTGGGAGACCGGCGCCGGCGTGCCGCTGTAGTTGACGCCATGCCGGCTGACGGGATGGCGCAACAGCGAAGTGCTGTGCAATAGATCCGGCCGCGTATCGAACAGGACGGCGCAGCTGGGCACGTCCAGCCACTCTTGCAGGCCAATGGCATCGAGCAGCGCGACCAGGTTAGGACGCAGCGGACCGCTGAACGCACCAAAACGCTTGGCTGCCAGCAGCGCGTCCTCCTGCGTGGCACCGGCCAGCAACTGGCGCTGCGCCTCCGCAACACCGTTGCGCCATTGGATGAATCCCGGCGTCAATCCGACCACGACGACCCGCGCAGTGCGATTCACGGCTTCGAACGGGATGTAGTTGACGGCATAGGGTCCGTCCTGCTCGAGCAGGAACGCGGCGGGTATCAGCGTGTGGCGGTCGATGGCGGCGAGGTCGGCCGTGCGGATAGCGGTGGCGAAGCGGGGGAACAGGTCGGTCATTGGCAAGTCAGCTCGAGCATCGTTATGCATAAGTTGCATTAAATTGAAGAATTTTTATTATCTATGCGCTATAGTCCGCTCAATCACTAACAACCAAAACTTATGAAGGGATTATGATGCGCATAAAATGCTTGCCATTGGCCTTTGCACTCGCCTTATCCTCTACAGCCGCGCTGGCGGCCCCTGCTACGCTGACGATCCAGTCAGAAGGGGTACTGACGGACGCCTGGGGCAGCCAGGCAGCAGGCGCGCCGGTAAAACTGAACTGGGTGACCCACTACGATACGGAAACCGGCCTGGACTTTATCACCGAAAGCAATTATAACTTCGACATCAGCGTGGGCACCTACCGGGATTCTGCTGTCGGAGTCGGCGACGCATACGCTATAGCACGGTTTGCAGACGGCGGAAACAGAGAGTTGTCGTTAGGCATGACCCTGAGGGAAGTCGGTATGCAGACTGAATTCAGCCTTTATGCAGAATGGCAACCGACGGGCGATGTACCGTACGTGTTGTGGGCAGAGCCTCTCGACCTTGTAATCGCATCACCTGTGTACGCCATCAGCTCCTATGGCAAACGCTACTCGGGAGATGGTAATTTTTTCGACTTCACCCCCGCTTGGGTCCATGTTTCCGTTGCAGTAGTGCCCGAACCGCAGACTTGGACGATGCTCCTGGGCGGTCTCGCGGTGGCAGGGGCCGTGGCACGCCGGCGTAAGGCGGCAGTCTGATAGGCCGAGGCAGCGCTCTCAAAAGTAAAAGCCGCGTTCCTGCGGCTTTTTTCTTGTCGACGTCGGGGGAGGCGGAGCGACTATGCGGCACGCTTTAACAGTGCGGAGTCGTAGGATCGCAGGTTGTGCATGAGACTGCGTCGATATGACGAAACACTGCGCATAGCGGAGATGGGAGAGCTGCCGATGAAGTGCCGCGTTATCGCAAAGCGGCACCAGGGATGGCGTGTTCTAGCTGGTGGGCTCGTCAAGGAAGCCGTCTGTCTGCGGACGAGTTAAAGGCAGGCCATGCGCCAAGCACTGCCAGCGAGCGTCAGGGACGTTGGTGTAACTGGACGTTCTGTCCGTCACACCATGCGCACGCACAATGACCATTGCGAGCTGCTCAGCTTTCTACAGCGGTGCGGCGGCGCCGAGCGATCGCGCCCGTCAATGCGAGGCCAGCGCCCAGCATTAGCCAGGTGGAGGGCTCGGGAACCGGAGAGGTGATATGGCCTTCAGTGTAGGCTCCGTGTTCCAGGTAGGCGTACATGTCGTAGTCGCCCTCGTTGACCATCTCCAAGGCGAATGTCTGATCCAGGCTTGCAGTGCCACCATCCGTAGGGCTGAAAAGGGAGAGGCCATAGTCGTCGGTCGCATTGGAACCAAATGAATGGACATGGGCGTACGCAACCGCTCTGGCGTACTGGTCAGGCGCAAGGGTGCCTACATCGAGCTCGACGGTAGCCCGGCCCCAAATGACCATCCTGGTTTTAGCGCTAAGATAGAACTCGCTATCCCTCTTGCCGATTGCACGAATCTCCCCCTCGCTGCCGAGACGCATGCTGGCGCTATGCGTATCGTCAGAGGAGGTGGCCGCGCCGCTCCCATCGGCCACGCTCAATGACGCGGATGCGACCCCCTCGCCTATGTATTCAATATCACTCTGCCCCGATATGGTGGCCTCTGCCCATATATCGGAATATTCAAATTTTACAGATGGCGTGATATTGTCGTTCGGATCGAGGTCGATCAGTTCGTAGCGATAAACAGTTAATGCGGCCTGTGCAGTCCCGCCTGCGGCAAATGCGGTTCCGGAAAAAATAGCCAACGCCAACCCAGTCATTGCAAAAAGTTTCATGCCGATTCTTTGTTGTAAATAAGGAAATATAGTTTAGCATGATTCGGTATTAAATCGATAACAGGCTAATATGGCACAGCATCTGTATCCGTGGCACGACAACTTGCAAATCGCACGTTGGTCAGTGTGACGCTGGCAAACGAGGTGCCGGGAACCGGAATCATCTTTTGCGTTGAGCGCCGCATTCTTGCAGGGGTCTCGGATCACTTCGAAAACTACCAACAAATCTACCAACAAATTCTGACGCTACCCGACTTCCGACCAACTTCAGGTTGGGCTCAACCAGCCTTGTTCGCCCTGGACACTCGATGCGCCATGGTCCTACATGGCCCGGCGCCATGCCCTTACAGATCAGCCAAACGGGTACGGCTACCATGCGGTTTCCCCCCGACCAACCACCAATGGAGGAAACCATGAGTACAGATGTGAACGAAAACCTTAACGACTGGCTGCGTGATGCGCACGCGATGGAACAGCAGGCGGAAAAAATGCTGACGGCGCAGGCCGAACGCCTGGAGCACTATCCCGAACTGAAGGCCCGTATCATCCAGCACATCGAGGAAACCCGCGGCCAGCAAGGCCTGCTCGACGAGGCCATGGCGCGCCGGGGCGTCAGCAACTCGATTATCAAGGACCTGGGCGGCAAGCTGATGGCATTCGGCCAGGCCGTTGGCGGCATGACGGTGAGCGATGAAGTGGTCAAGGGCGCGATGGCCGGCTATGTGTTCGAGAACCTGGAAATCGCCAGCTACACGGCGCTGATCGCCGCGGCAGAGCAGGCCGGCGACGCCACCACGAAGGCGGCCTGCGAGCAGATCATCGTGCAGGAAAAGGCGATGGCCGCCTGGCTGCTGGACCACCTGCCGCAACTGACGCAGGCTTTCCTCGTGCGTTCCGCAACGCCGGGCCTGGAAGCAAAGGTCTGATCACTGCTTCCACACTGCCGTAATACCTGGTTAGCCACCATCGCCGATTGAATCGATCGCATCGACTTTGGTGGAGGCCGAGTCATGCACTCACGCCGGAATAGCTTGACTACTTGATTGCGATGCTGTTCCCGGCCGGACCGAGCAGAACACATCCGACTCCAGCGCGCTGAGAGCTGGCTTAGCTCCTTTGCTACTGGCCCTGTTGACCGACTAGCGCGGACGTCGCCTATGTTTTCAGGCTGCGTTGTCGATATTGGCCTGTAAAGCCCTCGGGAAAGCTGGGGTCACCGGCTCCCGGGGTTTGCCCCCCGCCGGGTAACGGTGTGCGAACTCGCTTCGCTTACGATGCCGCGTTATGGTACGCCTGGATGGCACCGCCCACGTCGACGTACGGGGAAGTAGGCAGCCGCGTCTTGCCACAGCTCGAGCGGGATTCGAATCATCCTGAGGTCGTATCTGAACACAAAGGGGGCGGCTGAAGCTTGGGTTTAACGATGCGCTCGGGATGTGCCGATCCAGCTGCTCGCCGACATCATTGCCGCCGCCACTGTTCGGCCATCCTATCTCCCCACCGGAATCGGTTGTCATAACGGGTGCAAACTCGACGCATCGCCGAATAGGTCCGAAGGGCATCCGCGATGCTTTCAGCAACTTGCTTCGGCACGGCCGAAGCAACAAAAAACCCGCCATGTCTTGAGAACATGCGGGTTTTGAGCTTTGGTGATGCAGGGTGCGTGGTGCCGGGAACCGGAATCGAACCGGTACGCCTTGCGGCGCGGGATTTTGAGTCCCGTGCGTCTACCTATTCCGCCATCCCGGCGACGCGCCGTGCATTATCACTGATTTGATCAGCTGGGGCAACCCTGCACCGGTCGTTATCGGCCTGGCAACGGAGCCGATTGGCAGATCGCGTATCATCTCGGCTGGCACGTAACGGGCCGGCAGCGGCCAGCACGCATGAAAAACAAGAAAATCCGCGAAATCATCCTGGGCAAGGCGCTCGATCCGATGGCCAGCGAGACGCGCCATTCGATGGCGCTCGTGGCCTTCCTGGCGTGGGTGGGGTTGGGGGCGGACGGCTTGTCGTCGTCCGCTTACGGTCCGGAGGAAACCTTCAAGGCGCTGGGTGGACATACCCATCTGGGCCTGTACATGGCCATTGCGACGGCGATCACCGTCTTCATCATCGCCCTCGCGTACAACCAGGTCATCGAGCTGTTCCCCACCGGCGGTGGCGGCTATCGCGTCGCGACGAAGCTGGTGGGTCCGTACCTCGGGCTCATCTCCGGCTGTGCGCTGATCCTCGATTATGTGCTGACGATTGCCATCTCCATTGCGTCCGGCGTCGATGCGCTGGCGTCGTTCCTGCCTATCGGCTTCCAGCCTTATAAATTATGGGCGGAGGCGTTCTTCATCGCCATGCTGATCGTCATGAACCTGCGCGGCCTGAAGGAGGCGATCCAGATCCTGCTGCCGATCTTTGTCGGCTTCGTGCTGACGCACCTCGTGCTGATCGTCTACGGCATCGCCGCGCATGCGTCCTACCTGCCCGATCTCGTGCCCGGCACGCTGGAAGAAACGCACACGCTGGCCGGCTCCATCGGCTGGAGCGGCGTGGCAGCGATGCTGCTGCTGGCGTATTCGCAGGGCGGCGGTACATACACCGGGCTGGAGGCCGTGTCGAACAACGTCAACCTGCTGGCCGAGCCGCGCGTGCGCACCGGTAAGATCACGATGCTGTACATGGCGCTGTCGCTGGCCGTCACCGCCGGCGGCATCATTCTTCTGTACCTGCTGTGGGATGCGTCGCCCATTCACGGCGAGACGCTGAATGCGACCACGTTCCGCAGCATCATCGAGAACGCCAATCCGGGCGGCGAGGTCGCCAACCAGATCATGCTGGCCGTGGTGCTGGCGTTCGAGGCGGGACTGCTGTTCGTCGCGGCCAACACGGGCTTCCTGGGCGGGCCGTCCGTGCTGTCGAACATGGCGGCCGATTCGTGGGTGCCGCACAAATTCCGCTACCTCTCCACGCGGCTCGTCACGCAGAACGGCATTCTCGTGATGGGCATCGCCGCGCTGGCGATCCTGTTCTGGACGGGCGGCAGCGTGACGTTGCTGGTCGTGCTGTACTCGATTTCGGTGTTCCTGACCTTCGCCATTTCGCTGTTCGGCCTGTGCCTGTATTGGGCGCGCAACCGCAGGAAGGGCACGCACTGGCTGCGCCGGCTGCTGCTGTCGGCGCTGGGCTTCGTCATCTGCGCCGGCATTCTCGTCATCCTGCTGGTCGAGCGCTTCGCGCAGGGCGGCTGGGCCACGGCGCTGATCATCGGCGCCATCGCCACGCTGTGCATCTTCATCCGCAAGCACTACCGCGAGACGAAGCAGGCGATTCACTCCGTCGACGAGGTGTTTGCCACGCAGCCCTTCGGCCCGAACCGCGAGCCCGTCGAGCCGAATCCGGACGACCAGACGGCCGTCTTCATCGTCGGTACGTCCCGCGGCGGCGGCCTGCATGCGCTCTTGTGGGTGCAGCGCATGTTTCCGGGCCATTTCAAGAACTTCCTGTTCGTGAACGCGCGCACCGTTGACTCGCACGCCTACGGCGGCGAAGGCGCGATGGACAAGATGCGCGAGGAAGCGTCCGAAACGCTGGAATACTTCGTCGACTTCTGCCACAGCCACGGCATGGCCGCGTCGTCATATCTGGGCTTCGGCACGGATGCCGTCGAGGAAGTGACGCGCCTGTGCGAGGAAATCAGCCGCGAGTTCCCGCACGCGATCTACTTCACCAGCAAGCTGATTTTCTCCAGCGACAACTGGCTCGTGCGCATGCTGCACAACCAGGCTTCGCTGGCCGTGCAGCGGCGGCTGCATCTGGAGGGCTTGCAGATGGTGATTCTGCCGATGAAGGTGTAAGAAGCGCGTATCGCACACGCCGGCTTCGTCAGATCTTCTCGATCGCCAGCGCAATCCCCTGGCCCCCGCCGATGCACAGCGTCACCACGCCGCGCCGCGCCAGGCCGCGGCGCATTGCGTGCAGCAGCCGAACGGTCAGGATCGCGCCGGTGGCGCCGATGGGGTGGCCGTGGGCGACGGCGCCGCCTTCCATGTTGATGACGTCTTCCGGCAGCGATAGCCGCCGCGCCACCGCCAGTGGCACGGCCGCGAAGGCTTCGTTGATTTCGTAGCGGTCGACGTCGGCCAGTTTCCAGCCGGCGCGCTCGAGTGCCTTGCGCACGGCGGGTACCGGACCCAATCCGAACTGCCACGGTTCGACGCCCGCCACGCCGGAGGCGACCAGCCGGGCGAGCGGTTGCAGGCCAAGGCGCTCGGCGGCGGCGCGGTCCGCGACAATCAGCGCGGCCGCGCCGCTGTTCAGGCCCGGCGCATTGCCGGCCGTGATGGTGCCGTCGGGGCGGAACGCCGGCTTCAGGCGGCCCAGCGTGTCCGGTGTCGTGTCGGGCCGGTTCGCTTCGTCGGTATCGAAAGCACGGGTGCCGTGCTTGCCCGGGATGTCCACGCTGACGATCTCCTCGCGGAACGCGCCGGCCGCCTGCGCCGCGGTGAAGCGGTGCTGCGACCGGGCGGCCCAGCGGTCCTGCGCCTGGCGACTGATGTCCAGCGCCGTCGCCAGGTCTTCCGTATGCCAGCCCGAGTGCTGCGACGAGAATGCGTCGACAAGGCCGTCGCGCAACAGGCTGTCGCGGATCTGCGCATCGCCCATTCGCACGCCGTGCCGGCCTTGCGGTATCAGGTACGGTGCCTGGTCCATGTTTTCCATGCCGCCGGCCAGCACGACCTGCGATTCGCCTGCCAGGATTTCAAATGCCGCCGAGGCGACGGCCTGCGCGCCCGAGCCGCACACACGGTTCAGCGTCATGGCCGGTACCTCGACGGGCAGCCCGGCGTGGATGGCCGCCTGCCGGGCCGGATTCATGCCGTTGCCGGCCTGGACCACGTTACCCATCAGGACTGCGTCGATCTTGTCGGGGCCGACGCCGGCGCGCTCGATGGCGGCGCGCAGCGCCGTCGCCCCGAGCTCGACAGCGGGGACGTCTTTCAAAAACGGCGCTGCGTGCCAGCGCCGTGGGATCGATAGTTTTGGTGAGTTTTGGGCAGGCGCAACGATGCTACGATGATCGTGGGCATGTGCAGATGAACCATTCACGCGCGGCGAAGCGGCGACGTGGCAACGGAAAGGGTCGGGACAACGATGTCTGCCAAGCGTGCCGATCACTTGCTGGCCATCCTCGCGGGCATTGCCGCCAACCTGTTCCTTGGCTTGTCCTCCCTCTTCTGGAAGATGCTGGCAGCGATTGCGCCGACCACATTGCTGGGCTATCGGATCCTGCTGTCGCTGGGCACGCTGGCCGTCGTCATGGCGATGCTGGGGCGCTTTCGCGGATTGCGGACGCGGCTGGGCGTGCGCATCCTGGTCATCCATGCCATCGCTGCGCTGCTCGTCGTCGTCAACTGGGGCACATTTATCTGGGCGTCCATCCACGGCCACGTTGTCGAGAGCGGCCTCGGCTACCTGATTGCCCCATTCGTGGCGATCGCGGTGGGGGCGGTGGCGCTTGGTGACCGGATGAGCTGGGTGCGTAAAAGTGCATTGGCCGTCATCGTGGCGGCTGTGTTGGCCATGGTCCAGCGCAGCGGTGAGCTGAACCATTGGGTCTACCTGGTGATCGGCGCCACGTGGGGCGCTTATGCCTGCCTGAAGAAGCTCACCACGCTGGATGCGTTCAGCGGCCTGCTGTGCGAGACGGTGGTGCTGAGCGTGCTGCTGGGTTTGTCGCTGGCCACATCGGCGACGTCCATGCACCTGCCGCCGGCGCTGCCGGACGGCGTACTCGTCGCGCTGGCGCTGTGCGGCGTCGTGTCCGTCTTGCCGTTGTGGCTGTTTTCCCTGGCGGCGGCGCGTCTGCAGCTATCGGTGATGGGATTCTTCCAGTTCGTGCTGCCCACCACGCAGCTGTTCGTCGCGCTGGTGTTTTACCGCCAGGCCGTGTCGCTCAATACGCTGCTGTGCTTCGGCCTGATCTGGAGCGCGCTGGGCGTGCTGGTTGCCGAACCGCTGCTGCGGCGCGCCCGGGCCGCAGCGGATCAAACGGCCTGAACTCAATCGTCGCACGCGGGAAGGATCGTGGCGCGTTCCGGCATCAGCCGGTTGATGACGCTGTAGTTGACCGCCGTCCACCACTCGGAGCCCGGCCCGGCCAGCGCGTTCTCGGACTGTTCGATCAGGCGATGGTCGTCGCTGACAAGATAGTCCTCGACGTCGTTGAGCGACGCGAACGACAGCACCGAGACGGCATCGATCTTGCCGCCTTCTGGATCGTATTGCGTCGAGCCGATATTGTGCAGCTGCGCATAGCGGCGCACCAGTTCGCGCGTTGCCGGCTGCGCCAGCACCAGCTGCGCATGGTCGTGCAGCAGCCGGTGCTGGAACGCTTCGCGCGACCATTCGGGCGCACGCACGTGAATCCTGACAAGGCTGACCGGATCCCGATGCCGTTCGCTGGGGATCAGGATGTACTCGCGCGTGATCTCGCGCGTCACCATGCGAAAGGCCACCTGCTCGTCGGCGACGATGCGTTCGGCGAACTTCTGCTGCTTCAGCGTGGCCTCGATATCGGTTTCCTGCGCGTAGGCGATGTAGGCGAAGCCATCCCAGCGCGGCCGGCGCAGCGGCGGCACCCGCGCTGCCGGATCGGCAGGAAGCCGCCCCTGCCCGTCGATCATGGCGCGATATGGCGGCGCAAACAGCGACGACGGGCCGGAAGCGAGCCGGTGCACCTGGTCATAGCGCAGCACCAGCGCGGACGAGCTGCCCGGTTCATCCCAGGCGAATTTCGGGCCGTGCACCTTGCGCCAGTATTCGTCCCAGTGCTCGAACGCGAGGTTCGGATCGCTTTCCAGGGCCAGCGCCGCCGGATGCAGGTCGGGGTTGCGCACGGTATGCCCGGCGCGGTCTTTCGACGCGCCCGGGTCCTGCGGGCGCGCGCGGCGCGGCGTGTCGTCCACGCGGCTGACAAAGGTGGGCGTCACGATCAGCGGTTGAGAGGTCGCGGCCGTTGTCGGGCCCATCGGGGGACGATGCTGGTTGTCGCTGCGGTCGAAGCGGTCTGTCATGGGTTTCTCCTCTGGCTGTGCAAAGCGGACAGCATCGGCGCAGTGGCGTTTACGCGGCGCGCGCCTGCCTGACCAGCGGTCGGGACGTCAGCCCAGCCGGTGTGCGGCCCATACCCCATCCATAATGCCGTTCATGCGGGGACGCCCGCATCCTGTCCTCGAAATCCTGCGCTTCGTCGCTTCCCGCTCCCCGTCACGCGATCCGTTTGTTACCTTGTCCACCGTTGCAGCACATTATCCAGATGCCGCAACGACCCTGCCAAACCCCTACGGAGAAAATGATGAACAACAAGCTTACCGGCGTGGCCGCCGTATTCTGCATTGTCGTTGCCGGCCTCGTGCCCGCCGCCGCACAGGAAACCCAACCGACCATTCCCGTGCCCGCACCTGCCCATGCCGCCGGCAAGTACGAGCTGCGTTCGAACGAGTTCAACGATTATGCATCCAGCTATCGCCTCAGCAACGGCCAGGTGGCCGAGTTCACGGAACAGAACAACCGCTATTACGTGGTGGTGCGCAACCACGGTGCGGGACAGACCACGCTGGCGCTGCAATCGACGCGTCGCACGCCGGTCCAGCTGGAGCCCGTCGCGCCCGGCAAGTTTGTCACGCGCAGCGGCGTCGAACTGAGCTTCGCCAATGACGGCGACATGGTTACGATCGGCAACTTCGAACGGCTGCCGGCCGCCAGGGTGGCAAAGGCCGATGTCGGCAAGCCGATGCTGGCATGGCGCTGAATGTCGCCAAAAGAAAAGGCCCGCGGATGCGGGCCTTGGTCATTGATGCCGGGACGGCTTATGCCGCCAGGCGCAGTGGAGCCGGATCCAGGTGCTGTTCCAGCAGTTCGAACACGCCGTCCTTGGTCAGCACGTAGCGTTCCATCAGCACGTCCTTGAGCGATTCCATCACGTCGCGGTAGTCGCCGATCGACTTCAAGGTCTCGCTGTAGAGCTCGTCGGCCTTGGCTTCCACCTGCACCAGTGTGTGCTCGCCGCTCGTTTCGTTCTTGAACTGGCTGTAATCCAGCTTCGAGCGCGAGTACATCGACAGGCGGTTGACCATCATGTCCAGCATCGACGTGGCCTTCTGGATGTCGTTCTGGCTGCCGACGGAAATGCCGCGGGCACCGTAGAACAGCTCTTCCGCAGCCACGCCGCCGTACAGCTGCATGACGTCGCGTTCCATCTCTTCCAGCGTGCGCAGCGACATGTCGTCACCGGCGGACAGCACATAGCCCAGGGCGTTCAGCTTCGACACGGATTCCGTGCTGATCTTGAGCAGATGCGATTTTTCCTTCACTTCGTTCAGCGACAGGCCGGCGCGCAGGTACGGATCGATCTGCATGAAGAAGTGGCCCAGTTCGTGCAGGGCGATGCGTTCGCGCTGGCGGGTCTTCTCGGCCGTGGTGGCGCGGTCCGTCAGGCCGATCGTGGCGCGCTCGAAGGCGCGGAACATCAGGTCCGTGTTGATGACGGTCTTGTCCTGAATCGACAGCATCGAGGCGCGTTCCACCACCGTTTCCAGCAGCGCCGGGCTGAGGTTGTTGGTGATCTCGGCAACCTGGTTCAGGTCCATGTCGTTCCAGTCGACGAGACCTTCTTCCTTGCGGCTCAGGAACGAGCGCAGCAGTTCCTGGCGTTCCGTCTTGTTCGGCAGACGGAAGTTGATCTTGACGGAGAAGCGGCGCAGCATGGCTTCGTCCATCGACGAGTTGTTGTCGTCGAAGTTCGACGCGACCACCCAGATGACGCCTTTGCCCTCATCGCTCTTGACGCCGTCCAGCAGGCCCAGCAGCGTGTTGGCCGTGTCGTCTTCCCATTTCTTCTCGCCGCGGCCGCGCGGCATGAACAGCGCCTGCGCCTCGTCCAGGAAGATGATGCAATTGCCGCGGGCGCAGGCCTTGCGGTACAGCGCGTTCAGCGATTTCGAACCGCCGCCGATGTAGCCCGATTCCAGCGCGGAACCCGAAGCGGAGATCAGCGGGTAGCCCAGGCGCTTGGCCAGGTAGCCGGCCAGCTTGGTCTTGCCCGTACCGGCCGGACCGGTCAGCATGACGTTGAAGGGCTTGTCGATATTGTGCTGCTTGTACACGCTGCGGTTGCGGATCATGTCTTCCAGGTGCAGCACTTCCTGCTTGATGTCTTCCATGCCGATCAGGTCGTCCATCGAGCCCTTCAGCTTGTCCGGCGTGATGACGGAGGCGGACATGCCCATGCCGGGAATGCCGAATTTCAGGACAAACAGCAGCAGCGTGACGAGGAAGATGTCGAACGCGTGGCGACGGGCGAATGCCGTCATCGTTGCCATCGTGCCGCCGTCGTCCTGCAGCACCGCCTTGTGCGTGGCCAGATAGTCTTCCTTGGCGATGGCGTAGGGCAGGCCATTACGCAGCAGCACTTCGCGTTCCAGCGACAGGTGGGACGTGCTCGGCACTTTCACCACGTGCAGCTGGGCGGAATCCTTGTATTTGTAGATGTAGCGGGGCGCGTCGGACAGCGGACGGGCAATCAGGAGATAGTCGAGTTTGTCGCGCTGGCCCACCAGGGCCGTGATCTCGGAAATATTCTGCGACCGCACGACAGGGCTGCTGTCCTGGACCGCCTCATTGCTGAGGATGGCAAAGGCAATGGCAGCGACTGCCAGGACCACGAGGGCAATACGCACCCAGGTGTTCTTGAGAGCGAGCTGAAGTTTATAGAGATTGAACATTAGGCAGACTCAATAGACAAGCAATTAGATCGGATGTCGGTACAACAGGATGGGCCGGGGCGCGTTGGCGTGGCGCTTCAGCTCAGACCTCGGATGCCGGCGTGCGGTTGACAGGGCACTGCCGGGAAGTCGTGTCGCTGTGCATGGACGCTGCTTGGGGTGCAGCTTGTGTTCCGATAAGGGCTTGTCCCTCAATGCCGAGCGGCAACGTAACGTATATGTGGACTATACCGCCGTCCACAACCTTTGTCTTTAGTTTCCTCAAGAAAAAAGAGTGCCCTGCAACACCTTTTTACTCTGGCAATTGCGAGTTGTCTATTCGGTTTTACAAGTGTTACTTCTGCATGGAGCGGTCTTCGCGGTCGTTGTAATCGCGGTCGATCCGGCTCAGCGTGCCGTCGCGCCGCAGCGTCTCGAACGTGGCGTTCAGGCGCTCGACGAGGGCATCGGGAACGGAGGGATTGCAGGCGAGATAGAGCTGGACTTTGTTAAAGGTCAGCACGGGGACGATCTTGCCGCCCAGGGTCAGCCGTTCCAGCATAGCGCTGTCGGTACGGACGGACACGGCCCACAGGTCGATCCGGTTGAGCAGCAGCTTTTGCTGGTTTGCCATGTCGTTCTGGGTCGCATCGACTATGAAGCCGCGGCCGCGCAGGTATTCGCCGCGGGCGTCGCCGTTATAGGTGCCGATGCGCAGCGAACGGGCATCGTCGAGCGAGCGTAGCCGGTACTGCTGGCCCGCGCGGCCAAGAAGTATCCAGTCCGTGCTGTTGATGGGACCGATCCATTTGAACTGCTTTTCCCGCTCGGGCGTGCGGGTGGTCGAGTAGACGCACGTGTTTGGCTCGCGCTGGGCCATGACATAAGCCCGCTTCCACGGCACGATATCGATGCGGTAGGGGACGCCGGCACGCTGCAGCAGCGCATGCATCTTGTCGGTCTGGTAGCCGGTGGGCCACCCGTTGACCAGCATGCTGGAAGGCGGCGTGTTCTCGCCCGTCAGGACAAGCGCGGGCCATTGGGCGAACGACGGGCCGGGACGCATTTCCGCAGTGGGGCCGATCGCACCGCCCGCCAGGGCGCCGCCCGAGACCACCAGTACAGCGAGGGCCGCTGCCGCTTTCCACATAATCATTCACCAAGGCAATAACTACCTTAGCATAGCGGATCGGCTTGCAGGCAGCAAGGCACCGCACCCGTCAGGTCTGACAGGCGTTGCGGACATGCAGCGTCGTCAGGGGACGCGGCGCAACAGGCGGAAGCGTTCGCTGCGGTCGCTGGCGCGGCGGCCTTCCCACAGGACTGTCCATTTGCCGGGCGGCAGTTTGGCACGCACCGGGGAGCGGGTGGCCTCCTGCCACAACAGCACCTTGCAGTCGCGCTGGCCGACGCCGCTGAACGGCAGCTTGCCGAAGTAGGCGAACGATGCGCGCTGCGGCGGACCGGCATTGCTCATTACGCAATCGGTATCGGCCGGGAGGGCCGCCGCGGCCTGGCGCGCGACGGTGGCGTAGCTCTTGCTGTAGTTGGTGTGCGGCAGGAACAGCGTCATCAGCAGGATCCAGATCAGGATCACGCCCCCGGAGGACAGCACGACAGCGCGCCACAGCACCGAAGGCCGGCGCGACACGCGCCAGTGCACCAGCAGGAACCAGCCCAGGGTGGCGCCTGCCGCGACAATGGCGGCCAGCCAGTTCGCCTCCGGCACGTAGCCGGGAATCAGCTTGAGCACGTTGTGGGCCGGCTTCGGCGGCCAGCCGGTCAGCTGGGCATACCAGAAAATCCACAGCAGGGCCGCGCCCAGGGTCAGTACCATGACGGAGAACCAGTCGATGGCGTTGATGGCGCCGCGCTGCACGGTCAGCAGGCCGAACGCGGCCATGATGGCCAGCGGCGGGATCAGCATCAGCAGCTGCGCATGGTCCGGTGCCGGATGCAGCAGCAGCAGCAGCGAGGCGATCGTCACGAAGGTCGTCGGCACCACGATGTGCAGCAGATTGCTCTGGCGGCGCCATGCATACGCGGCCCACAGCGCAAACGGCCACGCCGGCCAGAAGAACCAGACGCCGTCGCGCAGGAACGTCTGCACGGCGCGCAGGTTCGGCAGGCCGATCTGCGACGCGTTCCAGGCCATCCATGCCGTCAGCGGGGCCTGGCCGTAAGGATGCGTCAGGAAGGCGGGCACGGCCCACGGCAGCGTGACGGCGGCCGCGACGCCCAGCGACAGCAGCAGGTGCGACAGCGTGCGCAGGGCGGGGATGGCGAGGAAACGCGTGCAGATGAACAGTGCCACCAGCAGGGCGGCGGGCGGCACCCAGCCGCGGGTGAGCGTCATCAGGCCGAGCGCCAGGCCGATCAGGGACGCGTTGCGCAGGCAGGGGCGCTCCATGTAGCGCACCGAGCGGTACAGCGTCAGCGCCAGCAGCGCCGTCAGCAGCGGCTCGACCGTCGTCTCATGGCTGTGCTGCAGCAGGCCCAGGCAGCCGAGATAGATCAGCAGGGCGGCGTCGGCCAGCGTGCGGCCGAAGTCGTCGGGCTCGGGCTGGCCGCCGAACGCCAGCTTGAGCGGCTGGGCTTCGGGGCGGCGGCCCAGATTGAAGGTGGTGTACCACAGCGACAGCGCACTCAGCAGGAAGATACCGATGGTGGCAATGCGTGCCGCCAGCACGTCGCCCAGCAGGCCGCCGAACAGCTTGATGCACAGCGCGCCCAGCCAGAACATCAGCGGACCTTCCTCGGGCATCGACATGCCGGCGATGTTCGGCCAAAGCCAGTCCTGCCAGGTGCCGTGCGCCATGGTCCACATGACGCCGAAGCTGGCCGCGTCGTCGTTCTTCCACGGCTCCCGTCCGATTACGCCCGGCAGGATGTACAGCAGGGCCAGGGCGAACAGGGCCCAGCGGGGCAGGGCAAGGGTGGCGGAGGCGGGGAGACGGACAGGCTTCATAACTCACGGGGGACTTACCGATGGAAACAGGAGTATCGGCGATAACAATAAAAAAAGGCAGCCGCAGCTGCCTTTTTTTCGCAAACAGGAAATTAACCTGCGGCGACGGCGGTCTTCGAACCGACTTTGCCGAACTTCTGGCGGAACTTCTCGACGCGACCGGCGGTGTCGACGATCTTGTGCTGGCCCGTGAAGAACGGGTGCGATTCCGAGGAAACCTCGATCTTCACCAGAGGGTATTCTTTACCTTCGTGGGTGATTTTTTCGCGGGTCTGGATCGTCGAACGGGTAACGAACTTGAAATCGCACGACAGGTCGTGGAAAACAACTTCGCGGTATTCTGGATGGGTATCGGCTTTCATGTGTTTCTCTCAAATGGTTGGTAGCCAAACAGCACTTCGTCGGTCGCACAGCTTCTTGACCCGATTGCCGCTCACTTGCCGGGGTTAAAAACAGCCGGGGATTATAGCAAAAAAACGGGTGCGGTCATCGGCGAGAAGGAAAAAAACCGGTGCCAGGCTCCAAAAAACCGGTGCCAGGCTCCTGCTTCCAGCGGAATCAGGAGCCTGGCACCGGTTTTTTGTGGGGACTTGTCCCGCCTCTGCGCATCGTGTCGAAGAACTCCGTGTTCGTCTTCGTGGCGCGCATCTTGTCGAGGATGAACTCCATGGCTTTCGTATAGCAAAAGCCGGGTGCGGTCATCGGCGAGAACGAAAAAAACCGGTGACAGGCTCCTATTTCCGCTGGAAATAGGAGCCTGTCACCGGTTTTTCGCGGGCCCTGGCCCGCGCCTGCGCAAGCGAGCGGCCTTGCAAGGCCGATCTCCCTGGCGCCTTGCGGCTTTAGCCGCCTCTGCGCATCATGTCGAAGAACTCCGTGTTCGTCTTCGTGGCGCGCATCTTGTCGAGGATGAACTCCATCGCTTCGATCTCGTCCATCGAGTACAGCAGCTTGCGCAGGATCCAGATCTTCTGTAGCTGGTCCGGCTTGATCAGCAGTTCTTCGCGGCGGGTGCCCGACTTGTTCAGGTTGATGGCCGGGTAGACGCGCTTCTCGGCCAGGCGGCGCTCCAGGTGCACCTCCATGTTGCCGGTACCCTTGAATTCTTCGTAGATGACGTCGTCCATGCGCGAGCCCGTTTCGATCAGGGCGGTGGCGATGATCGTCAGCGAGCCGCCTTCCTCGATGTTACGCGCGGCGCCGAAGAAACGCTTCGGACGCTGCAGCGCGTTGGCGTCCACACCACCCGTCAGCACCTTGCCGGAGGCCGGGATGACGGTATTGTAGGCGCGGGCCAGGCGGGTGATCGAGTCCAGCAGGATCACGACGTCCTTCTTCATCTCGACCAGGCGCTTGGCCTTTTCCATGACCATCTCGGCGACCTGCACGTGGCGGGTGGCCGGTTCGTCGAAGGTCGAGGCGACGACTTCGCCGCGCACCGAGCGCTGCATTTCCGTCACCTCTTCCGGACGTTCGTCGATCAGCAGCACGATCAGCGTGACGTCGGGGTGGTTGGCCGTGATGGCGTGGGCGATGTGCTGCAGCATCACGGATTTACCGGACTTCGGCGACGCCACCAGCAGGCCGCGCTGGCCCTTGCCGATCGGGGCGATCAGGTCGACGATACGGCCGGTGATGTTTTCCGCGCCGTTCATCTCGCGCTCCAGGCGCAGCGGCTCGTTCGGGTGCAGCGGCGTCAGGTTCTCAAACAGGATGCGGTGCTTCGAGGCTTCCGGCGATTCGCCGTTGACCTTGTCTACCTTGACCAGCGCAAAGTAACGTTCGCCGTCTTTCGGCGTACGCACTTCGCCTTCGATCGAATCGCCCGTGTGCAGGTTGAAGCGGCGGATCTGGGAAGGAGAGATATAGATGTCGTCCGTGGAGGCCATGTAGCTGGCATCGGGCGAGCGCAGGAAGCCGAAGCCGTCCGGCAGCACTTCCAGGGCACCGTCGCCGAAGATCTGCTCGCCGGACTTGGCGCGCTTCTTCAGGATGGCGAACATCAGTTCCTGCTTGCGCAGGCGCGCAGCATTGTCGATATCCAGACCGATAGCCATTTCCAGCAACGCCGAAACGTGGAGGGCCTTTAATTCAGATAGATGCATAGGTGTTTGAGTGTCCCGTGACGGGAAAGTAAGGTAGGGGAGGGAACTGCGTGGACTAAATTGTCATAAGGGAAAGGGCTGGAGCCTCGATCCCCGCCAGGCAGGCAGCGCTGCGGGCGCAGCACCGCCTATATTACTCAAATATTGCTGTCGATGAAAGAGGTCAGTTGGCCTTTTGCCATCGCGCCGACTTTTTGTGCAGCCGGGACACCGTTCTTGAACAGAATCAGGGTCGGGATGCCGCGGATGCCGAACTTGCCCGGCACGGCCTGGTTGGCGTCCACGTCCAGCTTGGCGATCGTCAGCTTGCCGTCATATTCCTTGGCCACTTCTTCCAGGATCGGGGCGATGCTCTTGCAAGGGCCGCACCACTCTGCCCAGAAATCGACCAGCACAGGACGGTCGGACTTCAGCACGTCCGCTTCGAACGATGCGTCGGTAATGTGTTTGATGTTGTCGCTCATGTTTTTGCCTCGTCAGGAGGATGGATTAAGGTTGCCTGGCAACGTACGGCGAAGCGGCACCTCGTCGTCATCCCCAGGATATACAGGGCAGATGGAGACGGCGCACGCTAATTCAATGCACGTTGCAAGTGGGAATCAGGCGGGAATGGATCAAATAATAACCTATTTTGCGTCGCCGTGTGCCGCCGGCCTGACGCCTGTCTCGACCAGGCTCTGACGCTGCCGGGCAGCCTGCTCCAGCAGCTTCGCAAGCGCCGTGCGGGGGACCGGTTTGCTGCACGCGCCAAGGATTGTCAGGCCCTCGGCCATTGCCAGCGTTTCGGCCGCGCGCAGGATGCCGCTGTCCATGCCGGACAGCAACACAACGCCGCCTTTGAACTTCGCCTCGGCCGCGGCGCGCAGGTATTCGATGCCGTCCATTTCCGGCATCGACAGGTCGCAGATCAGCAAGTCCGGCGCGAACTCGGGCAACGCGACCAGCGCGGCCCGTGCGTCGCTCTCGGCGCGCACGTTGCGGTAACCCAGGCCATCGAGCATTTCCGTCAGCAGTTCCAGCATGAACGTATCGTCGTCGAGCAGCAGAATCCTGAGGGCGGTATCCATATCAGTTGTCGTCGGCAAAAGTCGTGTTGTTCATGATGTGTTCCGTAATCTGCGCCAGGAGCGGCCACAGCCTGTCGATCAGCGCGCGTGCCGCCCGGGCCTCGCCCGCCGGATCGCTCGCGGGCAGATTCTCCAGCTGCTGGCACAGGTCGCCCAGGCCCATCGCCCCCACGGTGCGCGCGGAGGCCTTCATCCGGTGCCCCAGGTCGCGCACGGCCTGGATCTCCCCGGCGGCGGCGGCCTGCTCCATTTCCGAGAAGCCCGCTTCGCTCGTCTGCAGGAATTTGAACGCGAATTTGCGGATCTTGTCCGGATGGTAGCCCAACACCTGTGCCAGCACGGAAAGGTCGATGATATCCGGATCGCCGGCAAGCGTGGCGCGGGGTGCCCGCCGCGGTGGGCGCACCAGGCGCGCCACGTCGTCGTGCCGGCGCGGCGGCAGCCACCGCGCCACGCTCTGGTACATCAGCGCCGGCTGGATCGGTTTCGAGATGAAGTCGTCCATGCCCGCGGCCAGGCAGCGATCGCGGTCCTCGTTCGTGGCGGTGGCCGTCATCGCCAGCACGTGCAGTCCGGCCAGACGGGGATCGGCGCGAATGCGCCGCGTCGCTTCCAGACCGTCCATCAGCGGCATCTGCACGTCCATCAGCACGCAGTCGAAACCGGTCTGGCGCAACAGCTCGAGCGCCTCGGCGCCGTTGTTGGCGACGCACACGGCCGCTCCCGCCTCCTCCAGCATCTCCGATGCAATCTGCTGGTTGAACGTATTATCTTCCACCAGCAGAATCCTTGCGTCCTTCAGTGCGGCCATGCTGGCACTGGGGACGACGGGCGCGTTGGCGTCCTGCTGCGCTGCCGCGCCGGCCGCCGAGCCGATGCCCAGCAGCGCCGTGAACCAGAACGTGCTGCCCTCGCCGGGGCGGCTGGTAACGCCCACTTCGCCGCCCATCAGTTGCGCCAGCTGCTTGCAGATGGCCAGTCCCAGCCCCGTGCCGCCGTAGGCCCGCGTGGTTGATGCGTCGGCCTGCTGGAACGACTGGAACAGCTTGCCCATCTCTACGTCCGACAGGCCGATGCCTTCGTCGGTCACCTCGAAGCGCACCAGGCAGCGGGCGTCGTCCCCCATCAGGCGCCGCACGCCTACCCTGATGCTGCCACGTTCGCTGAACTTGATGGCGTTGTTGGTGTAGTTGATCAGCACCTGGCCCAGGCGCAGCGGGTCGCCCAGAAGCACCGGCGGCAGGGCCGGATCCAGGTCGAATTCGAGCGCCAGCTCCTTGCCCGTCGCTTTCGGCGTCACCACCGTCGTCAAGGTGCGGATCACGTGCTCCATGGCGAACGGCACCTGTTCGATTTCCAGTTTGCCCGCTTCGATCTTCGAGATGTCGAGAATGTCGTCGATGATGCGCAGGAGGTGCTCGCCGGCGAAGCGGATCTTTTCCAGGTAGTCGCGCTGGCGCGGATCCAGCTCCGTCTTCAGCGCCAGGTAGGCCATGCCGATGACGCCATTCATCGGCGTGCGGATCTCGTGGCTCATGTTGGCCAGGAACTGGCCCTTGGCGAGGCTTGCTTCCTCGGCGATCTTGCGCGCCTCTTCCAGCTGCGCGGTACGCCGCGCCACGCGCTCTTCCAGGTTCTCGTTCAGTTCGCGCAGCGCCTGTTCCGCATGCTTGCTGGCGGTAATGTCGATCGACATCCCGATCAGGTAGGCCGGCTTGCCCGCCTCGTCGTAGACGGGCTTCTTGAACGTGCGCAGGTAGCGCTGCTGACCCAGGCGTGGATTGTGGATCGTCTCCTCGAAGTCGGTCAGCTCGCCGCGCGCGAACGTCTCCTCGTCGCGCTGGCGGAACGCGGCCATCTCCTCGGGCGTGTGCAGGTGCGAATAATCGCCGTCGTGCAGATCCTGCAGCGTGTAGCCGAACTGCTCCTCGCAGGCGGGATTCATCTGGATCAAGCGGCCGTCCGCGTCTTTCAGGAACAGGCCGATCGGCATCATCTTGATGATTTCCTGCAGCCGCTGTTCGCCTTCGCGCACGGCGTCCTCGCTGCGCTTGCGGTCCGTGATGTCGGTCAGGCTGGCCACCGCCATCGTCGCGGCGCCCAGTTCGTCGCGCATCGGTTCGGCGTTGACGGAAAGCCAGCCCAGCGTGCCGTCCTCGCCCGCCACGCCCATCACGACGTCGCGCACGGACTGGCCCGAGCGCAGCGCGCGCTGCACCGGGTGCTCGTCGTTGACGAACGGCCGGCCGTCCTCGTGCACGCCCGGCCACAGGCGCGAGCCGCAGGCGGCGGCGCGGCCCAGCATCCGCGTGGCCGCGGCATTGCATTCGAGCAGAACGCCTTCGCTGTTGAGGACCACGAGGCCGTTGGTGACGGCATTGAAGACCGAGGCCATGCGCTGGCTGGAATTGCGCAGCGCGACTTCGGCCAGGCGGCGGTCCGTAATGTCCGTGATCATCGCCAGCGTGCCGGCGTAGACGCCGTTGTCGGCGTTGATCAGCGTCGTCGACAGCAGTCCCCACATCGACGAATGGTCCTTGCGGTAGAAGCGCGCGTCGCCCTGTTCGGCCATGCCGGGCCGGCGCCGGCTGTTCTGCCGGCGCAGCAGCGCGCAGCTTTCCTCGTCCATGAACTCCTGCATCGGCCGGCCCAGCATCTCTTCCGGCTCATAGCCCAGCATGCGCGCCATGGTCGGGTTGACGAACGACGTGCAGTCGTTCGCATCGGTCATCCAGATGCCCTCGGCAGCCGTCTGCACGATCAGCCGGTAGCGTTCGGAGCTGGCATGCAGCGCCTGTTCGGTGCGCTGGCGCTGCGTCATGTCGCGCACGGAAACCACCGACAGCCCCTGGCCGTCCAGCTGGATCGGCGCCAGGTGCACCATGGCCGGGAAATGGCTGCCGTCGTTGCGGCGCGCCGTCAGCACGCGGCCCGGCAGATTGGGGCGGCTGAACAGTTCGCGCGGCTGGCCCGGCGTGCTGCGCATCACCTCGGGCACCAGCAGTTCCAGCGACAGCCCCGCCATCGCCTCGTGGCTGTAGCCGAAGCACGTGGCGGCGGCGCCGTTGGCCTGGCGGATGCGGCCCCCACGGTCGGCGATCAGCATCGATCCGGGCATGGCTTCCATGATGGCGGCGACCCTTTCGCGCTCCTCGTCGGCGCGCTTGCCCGCATCGCCCATCGTGCCGCTGATGCGCAGTGGCTGGCCCTGTCGGTCGCGTTCGAGCACCATGCCGCGTACGAGCACCCAGCGGTAATGGCCGTCCCGGCAGCGCATGCGGAATTCCCATGTGATGTGGGCCTGGCCCGCCTCCGGCGCTTCCATCGCGGCCATGTCATGGCGCATCTGGGCGCGGTCGTCCGGATGGACGTAGTCGAGCCATTCCTCGCGCGTGGCGGGCGCCAGCTCGTCCGGCTCGTAGCCGAGGATCTCGCAGTAGCGTGGCGACAGGCGCAGCTGGCTTTTCTGAGGCTGCCAGTCCCACAGGCCTTCGCCGGAACCGGCCAGCGCGAAGCCGGCAATGCGTTCGGCATCGCCTGCCCGCGTTTCGGCGCCGCGCAGGCGCAGCACCATGCGCCGCTGGCGCCACAGGACGAAAAGCGCCAGCAGCGCCGTGAGCGTGCCGGCGGCCAGCCAGGGCCATGGCGGGGCTGGCCGTGACGCTTCGTACAGGAAGCCCTGCAGCGGAAAGCGCGCCGGCATCATGCCCAGCGCCGCATAGGTATCGGCAATGGCCTGCCAGCGCACCGGGTTGCTGTAACCCAGCTCGATCAGCGGCTGTTCCAGCAGCGGCGTGGTCAGACGCGCCTCGTGCATCAGATGTTCGCGCGAATGATGGTTCGGGTAGCGCGCGCGGATCAGGTCCGCGATCTCCTCCGGGTGGGCCATCGCATAGCGCCATCCTTCGAGGGTGGCGGCACGCATCGCCCGGGCGCGCTCGGGATGGTCGCGCAGTTCGGCTTCCGTGGTGTAGAAGATATCGCCGTAGAAGTCGATGCCGGCCGAGCGGGGCGTCAGCACGTCGTAGCGGCCCGCGGCACGTTCGAGCTGGTAGGTGGTTTCCGTCACGTAGCCGGACATCGCGTCGACCCGGCCTTCGATAAGGTCAGCCAGGCGGTAGCTGTGCGGCAGCAGCGTCATGTCCTGCACCCGGATGCCCTGGCGCAGCAGGTACGCACGCAGTTCTTCGTTCCCCGGCGCCAGCATCACGCGGGCGCGGGTCAGCGGCACGCGCTTGCCGTCCGGGCCGTGACGCACGATCAGCGCAGCCGCCGAGTGCTGGAAGATCGATGCCAGCACGACGACGGGCGCGCCGGCAGCCCGCGCGAGCAGCAGGCTGCTGTTGCTGGTGCCGTACTGGGCACGGCCGTCCAGCACCGCGGCCACGGGGTCCTCGCCCGGCTGTGCCTCCACCAGCGTGACGTCCAGGCCCGCCGCACGGTAATACCCTTTGTCCTGGGCGGCGTAGTAGCCGGCAAACTGGAACTGGTGGCGCCATTTGAGCTGGACGGTGACGGCATCCAGGGCCCATGCGACCGGGCTGGCTGCGGCCCACATGAACAGACAGGCGAGCGCACTCCCTGCCGCGCGCGCCAGGCGGGCGGAAATGAAGCGGCACGACGGACCGCGAGATGGCAAGAGCGTCCCTTGCAAGTGCTTCCCTTTCAAACCGGCAGCCAACCGGGGCTGGGACCCGGCCGTAACCCGGCCACTGGGGTCGGGTCAACTATAGCATCGAAGCCCGGTGAAGGGTCATGCTTCCTTGCCGGTGCTGACGCTGCCGGCAAACTGGTAGCGGTGGCCGGGATGCCACATCGTCACGATGGATGCGACCCTGCCGCCCGAGCGGGTCTGGCGCCGCAGCACGAGGCAGGGCTGGCGCGCGTCCATCGCCAGCATGTCGGCAATGTCGCGCGGCGCCGCCAGCGCCTCCAGGCTGTAGCTGGCGCCCTGCAGCGGCGCGGCCGCCACCAGGTATTCGTTCGGGGTGACGCGGGTGAAGTCCTGCTCCATGTAGGCCGGTGCGCATTGCGGATTGACCCAGCGGTCCTCCACCTGGATCGGCACGCCGTTCTCGTAGTGGACGATGATCGAATGGAACAGTGCCAGGCCGGCCGGCAGCTCGAACTGCTTGGCCAGCAGCTCGCTGGCGGCGCTTTGCTCCAGCAACTGCAGGCTGCTGCGGTGCACGTGGCCACGGGACCGCACTTCGTCGGCGATGCTGCGGATCTGCAGCAGCGTGGCCTGGTATTTTTGCGGTGCGACAAAGGTGCCCGAGCCCTGGCGCCGGGTCAGCACGGCTTCGGCCGTGAGCTCGCGCACGGCGCGGTTGACCGTCATGCGCGACACGCCGAACTGCCGCACCAGCGCCTGCTCCGACGGGATCACGTCGCCTTCCTTCCAGTGGCCGGCCGCGATCTGCGCCGTCAGGAAGTCCTTGATGCGCTGGAAGACGGGGATACTGGTGTCGATGTTCTCTATTGCTGGCTGTGCGTCCAAACTGGTCTCCGCTGCGGGGTGGGGCGATTCTAGCATCGGCCCGGACGAATTCAAAAGCAAGCGGCGGAGTGTCCGGGTCACGGCGGCGCCATAATATGGATGCATCGAACATCTGCGAGGGAAACCCGATGACCGTCACCACCACAACGAGCAACGACTTCGCCACCGACGAAGCCCGCTGGACCGCCGTGCAGCGGCGCGACAGTGCTGCGGACGGCCAGTTCTGGTATAGCGTGCGCACCACCGGCGTCTACTGCCGGCCCTCGTGCGGCGCTAGGCCTGCTTTGCGCGCAAATATCGGTTTTCACGCCAGCACCACCGCGGCGGAGCAGGCCGGCTTTCGTCCCTGCCTGCGCTGCAAGCCGGACCAGCCGCCGCTGGCCGAACGGCATGCCGCCCTCGTCGA
The DNA here is from genome assembly GCF_004421005.1 of Pseudoduganella plicata. NCBI lineage: Bacteria > Pseudomonadati > Pseudomonadota > Betaproteobacteria > Burkholderiales > Oxalobacteraceae > Pseudoduganella > Pseudoduganella plicata. The sequence continues at coordinate 2,975,834 of NZ_CP038026.1, read as the reverse complement.
GCGCATCTGCCGCGTGATCGAGGCGGCCGACACGCAGCCCGATCTGCTGACGCTGGCCGAAGCGGCCAACTTGAGCCAGTTCCACCTGCACCGCATCTTCAAGGCGCATACGGGTGTCACGCCGAAGGCGTATGCCGCGGCGCAGCGCCAGCGCCGCGTGCAGCAGAACCTGGTCCGCGAGGCGACCGTCACGGACGCCATCTACGCCGCCGGCTTCAACTCCAGCGGCCGCTTTTATGCCACGTCGCAGGGGGCGCTGGGCATGACGCCGACGGCGTTCCGCGCCGGTGGCAAGGGCGCCACCATCCGCTTCGCCATCGCCCAGTGCTCCCTCGGCGCGATCCTGACAGCCAGCACCGACGTCGGCATCTGCGCCATCCTGCTGGGGGACGATCCCGACGCGCTGGCGCGCGAGCTGCAGGACCGCTTCCCGAAGGCGGAGCTGATCGGCGCCGAACCGGCATACGAAGAAACGGTGGCAAAGGTCATCGGCCTGGTGGAGGCGCCGGAGCTGGGCCTGGATCTGCCGCTGGACGTGCGCGGCACGGCGTTCCAGCAGCGCGTGTGGCAGGCGCTGCGCACCATTCCCGCCGGCCGGAAGGTCAGTTATACGGAGCTGGCACAGATGGTGGGCGCGCCGAAGAGCGTGCGCGCCGTGGCCGGCGCCTGCGCCGCCAACGCGCTGGCCGTGGCGATTCCCTGCCATCGCGTGGTGCGCACGGACGGTTCGCTGTCCGGCTACCGCTGGGGCGTCCAGCGCAAGCAGGCATTGCTGGAGCGCGAGGGCGGCAAGTGACGTTCGACTGGCACGCCATCGAAGAAACGTTGAACGCGGACGGCTGCGCCCACGTGCCGGGCGTGCTGGCGGCGGACGACTGCGCGGCGCTGGCGCGGACGTATGCCGACCCCGATTGCTTCCGCAGCCGCGTCGTGATGGCCCGGCATGGCTTCGGCCGCGGCGAGTACCAGTATTTTTGTTATCCGCTGCCGCCGCTCGTGGCGCGCCTGCGCGAGCAGCTGTATGGGCCGCTGGCGGCAATTGCCAACCGCTGGTACGAGGCGATGAACCTGCCGGTGCGGTTCCCGGCGTCGCACGCCGGGTTCCTGGCGCGCTGCCACGCCGCCGGCCAGGCGCGCCCGACGCCGCTGCTGCTGCAGTACGAGGCGGGCGACTACAACTGCCTGCACCAGGATTTATACGGCGAGCACGTGTTCCCGCTGCAGGCCGCGTTCCTGCTGTCGCGGCCCGGCATCGACTTCACCGGCGGCGAATTCGTGTTGACGGAGCAGCGTCCGCGCATGCAGTCAAGAGTGGAGGTCGTGCCGCTGGGGCAGGGCGACTGCGTGATCTTCCCCGTCTTTCACCGCCCCGTGAACGGCACGCGTGGGATCTGTCGCGTCAACCTGCGCCATGGCGTCAGCCGCGTCCGGAGCGGGCGGCGGCATACGCTGGGGGTTATTTTTCACGACGCCGAATAAGGCCTGGCGCGAATACGGCAATCGGAATCAGGAATGGATACAGGCTCCAGATGGCCCGCCCCTCGATCCGTACGGACAGCGCCGCGTACAGCGGCGGCACGGCCATCATCAACAGGATGCCCTTCAATGGCCGGATCCGTTCGGGCACGTGCCGCCATGCCAGCACGGCCAGCGGAATGACGATGACACCGGCGCTGACGAGCGACAGCAGCGAGCGCTGGTCGCGCAGCGCGGCGATCACGGTGCCGATATTGGGCACCCACAAATAAGTCGGCAAGCCGGGGAACACATACCAGCGCACGACGATCAGCCAGATGGCCGCGAGCGCGAGCACGATGCCGCCGCGCAGCCATCCCACCCGGCCGAACACCAGCAGCCAGGCCAGCAGCAGGATGTTTTCTTCCCGGACGGTGGTGGCGAACAGCCCGCCGGCCAGCGCCAGCCAGGGCTGGCCCGTCACGACGCCCAGCGCGAACACGGAGCGGCCGAAGATCGCGCCGGGATCGGTCAGCAGATACGGTGCGTACCAGTAGGTCGGCACGGAGACGATGGCCAGCAGGCCGGCCAGCAGGACGCGGCGCCGCTCGCCCCCGGCCCGAAAGACGAGATACGACAGCGTGACGGCCGTGCCGGCCGTGGCCAGCCAGTTCAGCGTGGCGAAGCCGCTCCGCAGGTCGCCGGGCCACAAGGCCGCCAACGCCGGGATCGTTACACGGTAGGGGAACGGCGCGCGCAGCTCCGCGAAGGGGACTTCGCCGCGCAGATAGCGCGCGGTATTGAAATAGGCCAGCGAGTCCTCGACCGTCCCGCCCCAGCGATGCCACATGACCGCCAGCGCCAATGCGGCAAATGCCAGGGAAAGGGCCAACCACTGCGCGCGGCGCCATTCGCCGTGAAGGGATGAATCGGGACGTACCATCGGGAGTATCGGATCGTTTGCCGGTTACGCGGGAGCGCAACTCTAGCATAGGCCCCGATACTATTGCCCGGTTGTCGTCGCGGCGAAATAACCGGTTGATACTCCCCATTAGCACCCTTACTGCGACGGGACAACGTTGTACCGCCATGGCGTCTGCTACGGGCTGCAGCGCTATCGATGCCGGCAGTGCCGCCGGTCGTTCAACGCACTCACCAATACACCGCTTGCCTTCATCCGCCTGCGCGAAAAATGGCTGCCGTTCCTGCGATGCATGCTCGATTCGATGACGGTACGGGTGGCAGCCGATGCCATCGGCATTCATCGCAACACCAGTTTCCGCTATTGCGCTGCATCGCCAGCAGGGGCGCGGCAAACTGGGCAAGCTGTTAAGCCTGCCGGGTATGCGCACACTGGCAGGCATGTTTGCCGTGCTGTCCTCGAAACCCTAGGCTGGTATTGTCGTACTGACGAAATAGCGCTGCGCGGTTGATTTCCGTCCTACTCTGCGCCGGAGCGTGCCGATCCGGCGTGGCACCGCGTCTGCCCTCGCTGGATGCTTTCCCCGGAAAGATTCACCACCGTCATGGCGCCTCCTTCACCGGGTACCAGGCAGAAATCGGCGGAATAACCCTGCGTACCGTCACTCGGCCGGTCGGTGCGGCCGCCGATTCCCACCGCATAAATCTGCCACGGTACCAGGCGGGGTGCCTCGGTCGATCCGGCCCCGCCGGCGAGTGACCGTAGGGCAGGCAGGTGTCCCTGTCCAGACGGATGGCGTTCGGGAACAGCCTGAGGTGCCAGACGGGCGTCGGTGGGGCGCCCCGCACGTATGCCGAGACGCCGACCGAATGGATCATCGGAACACCGTTCCACCATCTCTCTTTTCTGGTAATCGTGAAGCAGGGTGTGTCCCCTTGCAGCCTGACCTCGAGACTGCCCATGCGCGACATGGCGCTGGCGTCGGTTGTGCCGAGTTGCGCGGTCAGCGCGAGCACGACTGCCGCAAGGTGCCTGGCCCTGATTGGCGGCCCGAGCGAGACATTCATCGGTTCGTACTCCGGTTTTGCATGATTACTGTCGAGTGTATGGGGCACCGGTCGATCGGGGATGTGCCCCGCCGGCCAATGCCAGTCAAGGAATCAGATAACGCCGGCCCGCTCTGGATCGGTGACTGGATACGCACCATGCATCGTCAGCCTGGCAATCAACTCTTCGGTACTGGCCGATTTTGCGTAGTCGCGTTCCTGTTCAGTGATACCCACGACGTGCAGGAAGTCGAAAAATCCTGAATCGAGCTGGATGGTGCTTTCGTAGTGGCTCGGCCTTGCAACGGCAAGGAAGGTCAGCTGCGAATCGTCGCTGCCGTCGATCCTTCCGCCAGCCGGAACCCGAAAACCGTAACCGACCGGTTCGAAGTCGCCAAAATGACCGTGAGTGACCAGAAGCTGGTACGCCAGCAATCGCCGCAATACGTAGATGGGCCAATCCGCCTTGCCGGGTGCTTCGATCACGAACTCCACGCCCAGCCAGGAAGGCTCGTCCGGACGGTAATCCCGCGGTTCGGTCTCCCATGGATTGGACGCTCCCGAGGTCACGTATAACCACGATTGCCTTGCCGGTGTTGGCTCGAATTCCATCACGCCCAGATGCAACCAGCGCGGGTCCACGTCCTGGACATTGAACACTTGCGCAAAAATCTCCGCGTCAAGCGGGAAGATCCCCGGCTCGGCACGCCAAACAACTTCGGATAGACGGTTTTCTCCCGATATGCCCAGACTTGTTCTAATGAACTCAACTATTTTCTCCAATATAGCAGGGACAGAATGTCTGCCGGTGGCCTCTGCCAGCCTGTAAAACTCACGCATTCTCACCGCGGGGCTGAACTCGCACCGCTGGAGAATTCATATCTTACATGCAATGTCACGCACGATGGCCTGCGCAAGCCGCCGCGTTTTCGCTACACTCTGCGCTCCAGCCACCGCATCTTGCTATCGAATTCAAAGGAGTCTCATGCCACGTCGCACTCTCGCCGCCTGTGCCGGCGCCTTTATCGCCTTCGGTGCCCACGCCCAGACCGTCATCGACAACGCCAACGGCTACACGCTGAACGCGGCCGGGGAGCTGGTACGCTTCCAGTCGCTGGCGTTCGATGGCAAGGGCCGCATCGTTGCCGTCGGCAGCGCCGCCGATGTGGCGGCGAAGGCGGCGGGTTTTCGTCACGTGGACGTGCAGGGTAAAACGGTGCTGCCCGGCCTGATCGACGCCCACGGCCACGTCTTCGGCCTGGGCCAGGTGGCGACGGCGGCGGAGCTGTACAGCTCCACGTCGCTGGACGGCGCCGTGCGGACGGTGGCGCAGTATGCGAAGGCCAATCCGGGGCGCGCCTGGGTTGTCGGCAATGGCTGGAACCAGGAGATCTGGAAGCTGGGCCGCTTCCCCACCGCGCAGGAGTTGGATGCGGCCGTGCCGGACCGGCCGGCGCTGATGCGCCGCGTCGACGGCCATGCCGTCTGGGTCAACAGCAGCGCGCTGGCGCTGGCCGGCATCACCAAAGAGACGAAAGACCCGGCCGGCGGCAAGATCGAGCGCGACGCGCAGGGTAATGCGACCGGCATCCTGGTCGACGGCGCGATGGAACTGGTGACGAAGGTGCTGCCGCCGTCGACGGAAGCGGAGGCGCGCGCCGCACTCGAAGGCGCGCTGGCGGTGCTGGGTAAAAACGGCCTGACCAGCGTGCACGATGCCGGCATCGGCGTGGCGGAGGACAAGCTGTACCGCGCCTATGCGGACGGGGGCAAGCTGACGACGCGTGTCTACGCGATGATCGGCGACACGGGCGAGGACTTCGACAAGCTGGCGGCACACGGACCGCTGCCCACCTACGCGGACGACGTGTATGCGCTGTCGGCCGTCAAACTGTATGCCGACGGCGCGCTGGGCAGCCGCGGCGCTGCGCTGATCAAGCCGTATACGGATGCGCCGCACACGCACGGCCTGCTGTTCTACAAGGACGCCGAAATCCGCGGCAAGATGGAAAAGGCGATGAAGGCCGGCTACCAGGTCAACGTGCACGCCATTGGCGATGGCGGCAACCGGCAGATCCTCGACAGCTATGCCACGCTGCTGAAGAAGTACCCGGCGAAAAATCTGCGCCACCGCATCGAGCACGCGCAGGTCGTGGCACTGGCCGACATTCCGCGCTTCAAAACGCTGGGCATCATCCCGTCGATGCAGCCCACGCACGCGACGTCCGACCAGAACATGGCCGAACAGCGCGTCGGCCCGCAGCGGATCGAAGGCGCCTATGCGTGGCGCACGTTCCTGAAGCAGGGCGACCGCATCGCCTGCGGATCGGACTTCCCCATCGAGTCGCCCAATCCGTTCGAGGGCATGCACGCCGCCGTCACGCGCCAGGACATGCGCGGCGTGCCGGCCGCCGGCTGGCACAAGGAGCAGGCGATGACCTTGAAGGAAGCGTTCCGCTGCTTCACGCTCGATGCCGCCTACGCCGCGCGCCAGGAGAAGGTCATCGGCTCGCTGGAGGCGGGCAAGTGGGCGGATTTCGTCGTCACCGACCGGGATCTGTTTGCGATTCCGGCCGGCGAGATCGGCAAGGTCGGCGTGCTGGAGACGTGGGTCGCCGGCCGGCAGGTGTACAAGAAATAATACGCCTCAACGAATACGCCTCAACGGGCCATGCCGTTCAACGCGGCCAGCGCGTCGGGTGGCAATTGGAGGTCCGCGGCGGCCATGTTCTCGTGCAGGTGCGCGACGGACGACGTGCCGGGGATGACGAGGATGTTGGGCGCCCGCTGCAGCAGCCACGCAATCGCCACCTGCATCGGCGTGGCGCCCAGCTTCTCCGCCACGCCGGACAGCGTGGCCGAATCCAGCGGCGAGAAGCCGCCCAGCGGGAAAAACGGCACGTAGGCGATGCCGTCGGCCGCCAGCGTGTCGATCAGTGCATCGTCGCCGCGGTGCACCAGGTTGTACTGGTTCTGCACGCAGACGATGGGCACCATGCGGCGCGCGTCGCGCACCTGCGTAGGCGTTACGTTGCTCAGGCCGATGTGACGCACGAGGCCCTGTTCGCGCAGTTCGGCCAGCACCGACAGCGGTTCCTCCAATGAGCCTTCGGCCGGAACGTGGACGTCGAACATGGCCCGCAGATTGACCACTTCCAGCGTTTCCAGCCCCAGGTTGCGCAGATTGTCGTGTACCGCCTGGATCAGCTGCTCCCGTCCGAACGCCGGCAGCCACGTACCGTCCGTGCCGCGCAGGGCGCCGATCTTGGTGACGATGGCGAGATCGCTTGGGTAGGGCTGCAGCGCTTCGCGGATCAGCTGGTTCGTCACGTGGGGACCGTAGAAATCCGACGTGTCGATATGGTTCACGCCCGCCGCGATGGCGGCGCGCAGCACGGCGCGCGCGCCTGCCGGATCGCGCGGCGGACCGAATACGCCCGGTCCCGCCAGTTGCATTGCGCCGTAGCCGAGGCGTTTGACGGTGCGCCCGCCCAGCTGGTATGTGCCTGGTGTCATGCTGTGCTCCTGGTAAATGTGTGAGCACAGCATAGGTCCCGGCCGGCTGCGCGACAATCCGGTAAAGTGTGGATGGGTTGTACGAAATTACGCACAATCGAATGCACGAACGCAAAGTGGAACGGGCTAAAGGACGGGCATGAACGTCGATCTGGGAGATTTGCAGGCTTTTGTCGCGGTCGCCCGCGCCGGGGGCTTTCGCGATGCCGCGCGCCTCGGCAGCGTGTCCGCGTCGGGACTGAGCGAGGCAGTGCGCCGGCTGGAGCAGCGCCTTGGCGTGCGGCTGCTCAATCGCAGCACCCGCAGCGTCGTCCCGACCGAGGCGGGGCGGGGCCTGCTGGAGCGTCTCGGCCCGGCCATGCGGGAAATGGAAGTCGCGCTGGACGTAGTGAACGGCTTTCGCGACCGGCCCACCGGCACCTTGCGCCTGAACGTGCCGATGGTGGCCACGCGCCTGGTGCTGCCCCCCATCGTGCCGGCGTTCCTGGCGCAATACCCCGACATCGTGCTGGACGTGATCACGGAAGACACCTTTGTCGACATGCTGGCCGCCGGCTGCGACGCCGGCATCCGCTACGAGGAACGGCTGGAGCAGGACATGATCGCCGTGCCTATCGGACCCCGTGTGCAGCAATTTGCCGCCGCCGCGTCGCCCGCGTATCTCGCGCGCCACGGCCAGCCGCGGCACCCTGGCGAACTGACAAAGCACGCGTGCCTGGGCGGCCACTTCGCCGGCACGACGCCGATCGAGTGGACATTCGAGCGCGATGGCGAAGTGCTCAACATCCTGCCGCGCGGGCCGCTGCTGGTGCGCCTCGGCGGGGCCGCCGACCTGGCGGTCACCTCGGCCATCGCCGGCACGGGCATCGTCTACCTGTTCAAGGACTGGCTGCAGCCGCACTTCGACAGCGGCGCGCTGGTGCCCGTGCTGGAACCGTGGTGGCAGAGCTTTTCCGGCCCGTTCCTGTACTACCCGGGGCGCCGCCTGGTGCCGGCGCCGCTGCGCGCGTTTGTCGACTTCATCCGGGCAAATGGTTCTTGACTTCGGTTGTATAGACAACTTATCCTTATCGCATCCACTACCGGGAATAAGGAGACGCCGCCATGAGCCAGCCGCACGAACACAACGACGATCCGCGCTTCGATGCCAGCCGCGACATCCGCGCGCCGCGGGGCTCCGAGAAGGTCTGCAAGACATGGGGCGCGGAAGCGGCCTACCGGATGATCCAGAATAATCTGGACAAGGAAGTGGCGGAGAATCCGCAGCACCTCGTCGTCTATGGCGGCATCGGCCGCGCCGCGCGCAACTGGGCGTGCTTCGACCAGATCCTGGCATCGCTGAAGGAACTGGGCGAGGAAGAGACGTTGCTGATCCAGTCGGGCAAGCCGGTCGGCGTGTTCCGCACCCATGCCGACGCGCCGCGCGTGCTCATTGCGAACTCGAACCTCGTGCCGAAGTGGGCCAACTGGGAGCACTTCAATGAGCTGGACCGCAAGGGCCTGTTCATGTACGGTCAGATGACGGCCGGCAGCTGGATCTATATCGGCACGCAGGGCATCGTGCAGGGCACGTATGAAACCTTTGCCGAGGCGGGACGCCAGCATTTCGGCGGAGACCTGTCGGGCCGCTGGGTACTGACGGCCGGCCTGGGCGGCATGGGCGGCGCCCAGCCGCTGGCCGCAACGATGGCCGGTGCGGTGTCGCTGACGATCGAATGCCAGCAAAGCAGCATCGACTTCCGCCTGCGCACGCGCTACCTGGACAAGCAGGCGGCAAACGTCGACGAGGCGCTGGCGCTGGTGCGCGAACACAAGGACAAGCGCGAAGCCATCTCCATTGGCCTGTTGGGCAACGCGGCCGACATCCTGCCGCAACTGGTGCGCAAGGCCAGGGAGGGCGGCCTGATTCCCGACCTGGTGACCGACCAGACCTCCGCCCATGACCTGATCAACGGCTACCTGCCGCAGGGCTGGAGCGTCGCCGACTGGAAGGCGGCGCAGCACGACCCGGCGCGCCATGCGGTCCTGAAAGCGGCCGCCGCGAAATCCTGCGCGGTCCACGTGCAGGCCATGCTGGACTTCCAGGCGCTCGGTGCCAGGGTGGTCGACTATGGCAACAACATCCGCCAGGTGGCGTTCGACGAAGGCGTCAGGAACGCATTCGACTTCCCCGGCTTCGTGCCGGCCTACATCCGGCCGCAGTTCTGCGAAGGGCGCGGACCGTTCCGCTGGGTGGCGCTGTCCGGCGACCCGGAAGACATCTATAAAACGGATGCGAAGATCAAGGAGCTGTTTCCGCACCACGCCAACGTGCACCGCTGGCTGGACATGGCACGCGAACGCATCGCCTTCCAGGGCCTGCCGGCGCGGATTTGCTGGCTGGGCCTGGGAGAGCGCCATATCGCCGGCCTGGCGTTCAACGACATGGTGAAAAATGGCGAACTGAAAGCGCCGATCGTCATCGGCCGAGACCATCTCGACACGGGTTCCGTCGCCAGCCCGAACCGCGAAACGGAAAGCATGATGGACGGCACGGATGCCGTCTCCGACTGGCCGCTGCTGAACGCGCTGCTCAACACCGCGGGCGGCGCCACGTGGGTGTCGCTGCACCATGGCGGCGGCGTGGGCATGGGCTATTCGCAGCACTCGGGCGTCGTCATTGTTGCCGACGGCACCGAGGAGGCCGCAAAACGGCTGGCGCGCGTGCTCGTCAACGACAGCGGCTCCGGTGTCATGCGTCACGCCGACGCGGGTTACGATACCGCTGTCGCCTGCGCCCAGCGCAATGGCCTGAATCTGCCAATGATCAAATAACCGAGTAATGAAGATGACGCAACCGAACCACACCCTGACCCTGAATCCCGGCAAGCTGACGTTGGCCGAGCTGCGCGCCGCCTGGACGGCGCACGGCCCGATCGCGCTGGCTGCCGAGGCCTATCCTGTCATCGACGCGTCCGCGCAGGCGGTGCAGGCCATCGTGCAGAAGGGCGAAGCGGCATACGGCATCAACACGGGCTTCGGCCTGCTGGCGAAAACCCGCATTCCGGACGACAAGCTCGAACAACTGCAGCGCAACCTGATCCTGTCGCATTCCGTCGGCACGGGCGACCTGATGCCCGACCACGTCGTGCGCCTCTTGATGCTGATGAAGATCGGCAGCCTGGCGCGCGGCTATTCCGGCATCCGCGCGGTCGTCATCGACACCTTGATCGCGCTGTACAACGCCGGCATCATGCCGGCCATTCCCGTGAAAGGTTCCGTCGGCGCTTCCGGCGACCTGGCGCCGCTGTCGCACATGACGCTGGCGATCCTGGGCGTGGGCGAGGTGCGCGTCAAGGGTGAACTGATGCAGGCGGCCGACGCTTTGACGTCGGCCGGCATTGCGCCCGTCGTGCTGGCGGCCAAGGAGGGCCTGGCGCTGATCAACGGCACGCAGGCGTCGGCGGCGCTGGCGCTGCATGGCCTGTTCATGGCCGAGCGGCTGCTGGAGGCGGGCATGGTGACGGGATCGCTGTCGCTGGATGCGGCCAAGGGCAGCGACTCGCCGTTCGACGCGCGCGTGCACGAAGTGCGCGGCCAGCCGGGCCAGATCGCCGCGGCGGCCATCTATCGTCAGCTGGTGACGGGCAGCGCGATCCGCGCCTCGCACCTGGTTGGCGACGAGCGGGTGCAGGACCCGTACTGCCTGCGCTGCCAGCCGCAGGTGATGGGCGCCTGCATGGACCTGATCGCCAACGTCACCCGCACCCTGCTGATCGAGGCGAACGCCGTCACCGACAACCCGCTGCTGTTCCGGGACGGCGATGAGGTCAACATCGTCTCGGGCGGCAACTTCCATGCCGAGCCGGTGGCGTTTGCCGCCGACACGCTGGCGCTGGCCATCGCGGAGATCGGCAGCATCGCCGAACGCCGCATCGCGCTGCTGATCGACGCGACCTTGTCCGGCCTGCCGCCGTTCCTCGTGCGCGAGCCGGGCGTCAATTCCGGCTTCATGATCGCCCATGTGACGGCGGCGGCGCTGGCGTCGGAGAACAAGTCGCTGGCGCATCCGGCCAGCGTGGACACCATTCCCACGTCGGCGAACCAGGAAGACCACGTCAGCATGGCCACGTTCGCGGCGCGCCGGCTGGACGAAATGGCGCACAATACGGCGGCAATCATCGGCATCGAGCTGCTGGCCGCGGCGCAGGGCGTCGACTTCCACCGGCCCCTGCGCACGTCGCCGCACCTGGAGCACGTGCATGCGCAGCTGCGACAGAAGGTGCCATTCTTCGACGCCGACCGATACTTCGCACCCGATATCGAGGCGGCCAAGCAGATGGTGTTGAAAGGCGAGCTGTCCGCCACGTGCCGCAACCTGTTTACGCCACTGCATCCGTAACGAAAGGACGCCCATGGACTACCGTTTCAGCGCAGGGGAGGTGCCGCTGCTGGTATCGATGCCGCACGTGGGCACCGATATTCCCGACGATATCGCCGCCACGCTGGCGCCCTGCGGACGGCTGCTGGCCGATACCGACTGGCACTTGGAGCAGCTGTACGGTTTCCTGGGCGAGATGGGCGCATCGACGTTGGCGGCGCGCTGGTCGCGCTACGTGATCGACCTGAATCGCCCGCCGGAAAACACGAACCTGTATCCGGGCCAGGACACGACGGGCCTGTGCCCCGTCGACACGTTCGGTCGCGAGCCCCTGTACCTGGAGGGCCGGGCGCCGGACCAGGCAGAAGTACAGCGCCGCCTGGCGCTGTACTGGCAGCCCTACCACGACTGCCTGCGCGCGGAGCTGGACCGGCTGCTGGCGCGGCATGGGCGCGTGGTGCTGTGGGAAGCGCATTCGATCGCGTCCGTCGTTCCCCGCTTCTTCGAGGGGAAGCTGCCGGACCTCAATTTCGGCACGGCCAACGGCGCCAGCTGCGATCCGGCACTGACGGAGCGCGTGACGGAAGCCGCGCGGGCGGACGGCAGGTTTACCGTTGCGGTCAACGGCCGCTTCAAGGGCGGCCATATCACCCGTCATTACGGCCGCCCCGGGCCGGGCGTCCACGCCGTGCAGCTCGAGATGTGCCAGTCCACGTATATGGACGAGATGGCGCCGTTCGGCTACCGGCCCGACCTGGCGGAGCAGGTGCAGCCGGTGCTGCGCACGATGCTGCAGGCGGCGATCGACTGGGCGCGCGCGTGAGTGCGCTGTTCTGCCGCCGCGCGCTGCTGCCGCAGGGCTGGCGCAACGACGTGCTGCTGCGCTGGGATGCCCAGGGCCTGCTGACGGAAGTGACGCCCGACGCGGTCGCGCCGGCCGATGCCGAAGTGGCGCAACTGGTCTTGCCGGGCATGGTCAACCTGCACTCGCACAGTTTTCAGCGTGCGCTGTCCGGCATGACGGAGATCGCTGGAGATGGACCGGACAGCTTTTGGACCTGGCGCGACCTGATGTACCGGTTCGCCCGCCAGATCACGCCGGAGCAGATGGGGGCGATTGCCGCCCAGCTGTTTTCCGAATGCCTGCGCCATGGCTACACGTCCGTTTGCGAGTTCCATTATGTGCACCGTCAGCCCGATGGCGCGTTATACGCGGATATCGCCGAGACGGCGCGGCGCGTCGTGGACGCCGCGCAGCTGGCGGGCATCGGCATCACGATGCTGCCTGTGCTCTACAGTTATGCGGGATTCGGCAACGCGCCGCTCCAACCGGAGCAAGCCCGTTTCCGCACGGATGCGGAAGACGTGCTGAAAATCCTGACGGCGCTGGAACCGTTGCGCAGTACCGCCGTCGAGGTAGGGGTAGCCCCGCATTCGCTGCGGGCAGCCTCGGTCGAGCAGATTCGCACGGTGCTGGCGGCGCTGCCGGGGGAGCGGCCGGTGCACATCCATATTGCCGAGCAGGTTGGCGAAGTGCGGCAGTGCCTGGATCATAGCGGGCGCCGCCCGGTGCGGTACTTGTTTGATCATCTTTCGGTTGACGCGCGCTGGTGTCTGGTCCACGCTACGCACCTGGACGATGACGAAACGGCCATGCTGGCGGCCAGCGGTGCCGTGGCGGGGCTGTGCCCGACCACGGAAGCGAACCTGGGCGACGGCCTGTTCCCGCTGGCGCCCTACCTGGCGCAGGGCGGCCGGTTCGGCGTGGGCAGCGACAGTCATGTGTCGCAGAGTCCTGTGGAAGAATTGCGCTGGCTGGAATACGGCCAGCGGCTTGTGCGGCAGGCACGCAATATCGCCGTCGCACCGCACGAGCGGCGGGTGGGCAACCACCTGTGGCAGGCGGCACTGGCAGGCGGTGCGCAAGCGGCCGGCCGTGCGGTCGGCGCACTGGCCGTCGGCTATTGCGCGGACGTGCTGGTGCTGGACGACAGCCACCCGAACCTGTACGGGCTGGCGGCGCCGGATGTGCTGAACGGCTTTATCTTCAGCGGTAACGACAATCTGGTACAAGACGTATTGGCCGGCGGACGGTGGGTCGTGCGCGGCCAGAAGCACGTGGCGCAACCGGCCATCGCCGCGCGCTTCCGACAGACGCTGGCCGAACTGCGCGAGTTGCGATCATGACGACGCTGATTCAGTATGCAAGCCTGAACCCCACGCCATGGAAGAACGGCGGGGGCTGCACCACGGAGATCCTGGCCTCCCCGCCCGGCGCCACATTGCACGATTTCGACTGGCGTATCAGCCTGGCGACGATCGCGCAGAGCGGCCCGTTTTCCGTCTTCCCCGGCATCGACCGCACATTGACCCTGGTCGATGGCGGCAGCGTCGTGCTGGACGTGGGCAACGAGCGCAAGGTGGCGTTGTCCGAACGCGAGCCGGTCGTCGCATTTCCCGGCGAGATCCCCGTCTCGGCCACCGTCGATGGCGTGCCGACGACGGACTTCAATGTGATGACGCGCCGCGAGCGCTGCTCGCACCAGCTGGAACGGCGCGTGGTGCGCGACTATTCCATCCTGGAGCGGCGCAGCGCGCTGACGGTGCTGTTCCTGGCCGAAGGCGAGACGCTGACGGTCTACAGCAGCCGCGAGCGCATGGCGCTGGTGCGCTATGATGCCGTGGTACTCGACCGCGAGGAAGTGTGGACGCTGGAAGCGCCCAGCGCCACCGTCTTCATCGTCGACATCATGCCCAACGAGGAGGACGACTAGCGCATGACACAGTGGGACCTGCTGATCACGAACGTCCACCTGGCCCGCATGACGGGCGGTGGCTACGGCGAGTTGCGCGACGGCGCGATTGCCGTGCGCGATGGCCGCATCGCCTGGCTCGGTCCTGCTGCCGAAGCGGCAGGGCAGGGTGAGGCCCGCGAGGTGCGCGATGGCGGCGGCTGCTGGCTCACGCCCGGGCTGGTCGACTGCCATACCCACATCGTCCATGCCGGCAACCGCAGCGACGAATTCGAGGCGCGGCTGAACGGCGCCACCTATGAGGACATCGCCCGCGCCGGCGGCGGCATCATGTCCACCGTGCGCGCTACGCGCGCCGCGGGCGAGGAGGAGCTGCTGGCGGCCAGCATGCCGCGCATCGCCAGCCTGCTGGCCGAAGGCGTGACAACCCTGGAGATCAAGTCCGGCTATGGGCTCGACCTGGCATCCGAAGCGAAGATGCTGCGCGTGGCGCGCAAGGTGGGGCAGACGATGCCCGTGCGCGTGGTCACGACATTCCTGGGCGCGCATGCGCTGCCGCCCGAATACGCGGGGCGGCCGGATGCCTACGTGGACGCTGTGTGCGCCATGATCCCCGCTCTCGTCGGGGACGGGCTGGTCGATGCCGTCGATGCCTTTTGCGAGCGCATCGGCTTTACCCGTGAGCAGACGGAACGCGTGTTCGACGCGGCGCGTGCGCACGGCCTGCCAGTCAAGCTGCATGCCGAGCAACTGTCCGACCAGCAGGGGGCGCAGCTGGTGGCGCGCTTCGACGGCCTGTCGGCCGACCACCTGGAACACCTGAGCGAGGAAGGCATCGCCGCGATGGCGCAGGGCGGCACCGTGGCCGTGCTGCTGCCGGGCGCCTATTACTTCCTGCGCGACACGACGCCGCCGCCCGTTGCCGCGTTGCGCGCGGCCGGCGTGCCGATGGCGGTCGCCACGGACAACAACCCCGGCACGTCGCCGATGACGTCCCTGCTGCTGGCCATGAACATGGCGTGCACGTTGTGGCGCCTGACGCCGCTGGAGGCGCTGGCCGGCTGCACGGCCCACGGCGCGCGCGCGCTGGGACTGGCGGACGAGATCGGCACGCTGGAAACCGGCAAGCGCGCGGACTTCGCGCTGTGGCGCATCGCCCGGCCGGCGGACCTCAGCTATGCCATCGGCTTCAATCCCTGCGCTGCGGTCGTCAACGGTGGCGTGTGGCGGGCCGCATAGTGCGGTTGCCTGGCTCGTCGCTCCTGTGCGCCGCGTTGCTGTCGGCCGCATTGCCGGCGCTGGCGGACGACGTGCTGCGCGTCGGCTCGAAGCGCTTTACGGAGTCGTACATCCTGGCCGAAGTGGTGACGCAGACGGCGGCGCCGCACGCGCGCACGGAGCACCGGCAGGGCCTGGGCAACACGGCCATCGTGCTGGAAGCGCTGAAGAACGGCAGCATCGACGTCTATCCGGAATATGTGGGCACGATCGACCAGGAAGTCCTGAAGCACGACAAGCCCGCGTCACTGGAACAGATCCGGCGCGAGCTGGCGCCGATGGGCCTGGGCGTTGCGATCCCGCTGGGTTTCAACAACACCTACGCGCTGGCCGTGCGGAGCGACACGGCGGGCGTGCGCACGCTGTCCGACCTGGCAAGGCAGCCCGGCCTGCGCTTTGGCCTGTCGCATGAATTCATCGGCCGCGCCGACGGCTGGGCCGGCCTGCGCCAGCGCTACGGCCTGCTGCAGGAACCGCGCGGGCTCGACCACGGCATTGCCTACGAAGCGCTGGCGCAGCGCCAGGTGGACGTCATCGACATTTATTCGACAGATGCGAAGATCGGCCGCTACAAGCTGACGGTGCTGGAAGACGACAAACATTATTTCCCCCGCTACGACGCGGTGCTGCTGTACCGCCTGGACGCCGCCAGACGCTTCCCCGCGGCCTGGGCCGCGCTGCAAAAGCTGGAAGGCCGCATCTCCGCCACCGACATGATCGCGATGAACGGCGCCGCCGAGCTGCAAGGCCAGCCGTTTGCCGGCATCGCCAAAAACTGGCTGATGTCCCACCCGGCCGAGCCCGTGTCTACCTTGGGGTCATCACGGGGACGCCCAGTCCCCGACATGGACACGGGCTCATCCGCGTCCGCGTTACCCCCTCGCGTGAACACAGGTTCAGCCGCACCAAAATTCACCGATGTATTGTTCGCATCCGACCTCGGCCGCCTGACGGGCCAGCACGTGCTGCTGGTCGCCTTGTCCGTGCTGCTGGCCTGCGTCGTTGGCGTGCCGCTGGGCATTGTCGCGGCCTGCCAGACGCGACTGCGTCAAAGCGTGCTGGGCCTGGCGGGCATGCTGCAGACGATCCCGTCGCTGGCGCTGCTGGCGATACTGATTCCGCTGCTGGGCCGCATCGGCATCGTGCCGGCGCTGGTCGCGCTGTTTGTCTACGCCTTGCTGCCCATCGTGCGCAACACGTGCACAGGGCTGGCTGGCGTGCCGCGTGGGCTCCAGCAGGCGGGGCTGGCATTGGGACTGAACCGCTGGCAGCGGCTGTGGCACGTGGAGTTGCCGCTGGCGCTGCCGGTGATCCTGGCGGGCGTCAAGACGGCTGCGGTGATGAGCGTGGGTACGGCCACCATCGCCGCCTTTATCGGTGCGGGCGGCTACGGCGAACGCATCACGACGGGGCTGGCGCTAAACGACAACAACATGATGCTGGCGGGTGCCATTCCCGCCGCGGTGCTCGCGCTGCTGACGCAGGCATTGTTCGAACTGGCCGAGCGACGGTTTGTGGTGCAACAGGTACGTCACTGAAGTGCGCAGCCGACATCTGTAAGCAATTTCCCGTCGCGGTAAGCATTTGTAAAGGGAGGGGCAGGGCCGGGGACGGGCGATTATATTGAACCCGTCGATTCATCTCCCCTCCCACTTGACAATGGGTTGTCTCCCACGCCGCGTGCGTGGGATTTTTTTAGGCGCCGCGGGCCAGGTGCATCAGCGCGTCGCCGGTGACGCGGCAGATGCGCCAGTCCGGCAGCACGTCCGCGCCCATCTTCTCGTAGAAGCTGATGGCGTTGGCGTTCCAGTCCAGCACCGACCACTCGAAGCGGCCGCACCCGCGCTCGACGGCCAGCGCCGCCAGCGCGACCAGCATCTGCTTGCCGTAGCCCTTGCCGCGACGGTTCTGCTTGACGTACAGGTCTTCCAGATACAGGCCCTTCTTGCACAGGAAGGTGGAGAAGTTATGGAAGAACAGCGCGAACGTCACCACCTCGCCGTGCTCTTCGCCGACAATCGCCTCGCATGGCGGCCGCACGCCGAACAGCGCGTCCTGCAGCATCGCTTCGTTGGCGATCACCATGTGTTCCAGTTTTTCAAACACGGCCAACTCGCGGATCATGGCGAAAATGGACGAGACGTCTTCCGGACGGGCGGGGCGGATATGCAGGCTCATGAGGCTTTCTTTAACAGGTCGGGATCGATGGCGACAACAGGTCGGGCGGGCGTCGGCGTGCGCAGCACCCAGGCAACACTGCCCAGGCACAGTACCATGCCAGCCCATTCGAGGACGCCGGGGCGGAAATGTTCCAGCCGGATCGACAGCAGCACGGAGATCACGGGCGTGACGACGCCGATATACACGGCCTTGTGGGAACCGATGCGGTCGATCAGTGTGAAGAAACAGGCAAAGGCGATGACGGAGCCGAACAGCGACAGATAGATCAGCCCGGCCCAATAGCGCGCCGTCGGCGGGGCCACGAAGCGCTCGCCCGTCGCCAGCGCCCACAGCGCCACCAGCAGCGTGCCCCACAGCATGCCCCAGGCCATTGTCAGCAATACGTTCGGGGCCTGTTGGCGCACCTTGACCACGACCACGTTGCCGAAGGAGCTGGCCAATGTGGCGGTCAGCGCCAGAATCAGGCCCAGCAGGAAGTGGCCCTCGCCGCCGGCCAGGATGTCGCGGATGGCATTGCCGATCGACTGGTAGAACAGCAGGATGACGCCGGACAAGGCCACGCTCCCGGCCGCCCACGTGCGCCAGTTCAGCGGCGTGCCCAGCACGAGCCGGCCGATCAGCGGATTCCAGAACACCATCAGCGCGAACAGCACGGCAACCAGCGCCGACACGAGGTATTGCTCGGCCGAATACGTGCAGATATAGCTGAGGCCGAAGGTGGCACAGCCTTGCAGGATCGTCCAGCGCTGCGCATGCCAGGAGAGCGTCAGCTTGTCGCCGCGCAGCTTGCACCACGCGAACAGCGCGGCGGACGCCAGCGCAAAACGGTAGACGACGGAAACGCTCGGCGGCACCTCACCCAGTTGCAGCGTGATGGCCCAGAAGGTTGAACCCCAGATGAGGCTGGCGATAAGGAAGAGCAGCGAGGAAGGCATCGAAGCAGTATACGGCGCCGCTAAAAATTACTCCACGGATATCGCTTGTTGTTGAGCTGCACGGCCCCATTGATGGCTGTCAAGCCACACGCAGCCAGCTTAATCTTTGTCGTGAAGAAAAGTATTATTCAAAGACCAACCCTTCCAATGGTGCTTCGTGAGCAAACCCCTGCAGATGAAAGTCGCTTCCGTGCTCGGCTATGTCGCCGTGCTGATGGTCACGCTAATCCTGTATTCGGAAGAAGCCATACCGGTCGGCTGGGTCGTGCTGCGCGGGCAATGATGATCAGTAGGCGAGGTTGAAGCGGCGGTACAGGAAGCTCAGCACGAACAACGGGCCGATCAGCAGGAAGCGCAAGTCGTCGAAGAAGGACGGCTTCTTGCCCTCGATCATATGGCCGATGAACTGGCCGATCCAGGCCAGCACGAACATCGCAATGCACAACGGCAGGACGGTCATCGGCGGCAATGCCGCTAAAATCCCAAGCATGACAAGCGCCATCACCAGCATCCCGGCCGAGAACGGCCGCGAAAGCTTCCAGTAGTACGCCAGGCACGCCGCCACGGCCGCGATGGCCACCAGCGGATGCAGCCACCACAGGAATCCCAGCAGCGACAGCATGATCAGCGGCACGCAGACAAAGTGGATCAACTCGTTTGTCGGATTGCGGTGGCTGTCGCTGTACTGGTCGAGCAGCGAATGGATGGTGCGCGGGTCGCTCATTGGTTGTCTCCTGTGTCTGTGCACTTTGTGCCGATTCTACACCGAAGCTTAGCCGCTACAATTGCTGGTATGACCGCTCCTCTCACGGGCCTGGCGCCCGTCATCGACAGCAACACCCGCGTCCTGATCCTCGGCAGCTTCCCCGGCGCCGCCTCGCTTGCTGCCCAGCAGTACTACGCCCACCCGCGCAATGCGCTGTGGCCGATCCTGTCCGCGCTGACGGGAGAGGATCTCGTCAGCCTCCCTTACGCCGACCGGCTGCCGCGCCTGCTGGCGCACGGCTTCGGGCTATGGGACGTGCTCGGCGCCTGCGAACGCGAGGGCAGCCTGGATTCGGCGATCCGCAACCCGGCGGCAAACGATTTCGAGCGGCTGCATCGGCTGTGCCCGGCATTGGAGACTGTGGGGTTTAACGGGCAGACGTCGGGAAAGTTTGCTCCCCAGTTTGCCGCGGCGGGTTATCGGACGGTGGTGTTGCCGTCGACTTCGCCGGCGTATGCGGGGATGTCGCTTGATAATAAAATCGAGGAGTGGCGAAGGGTTACGCACGCATCGTAGACCAAATAACCTACGACCTCGCAATCAGCATTTTTTCTTGACGTTGGACAGCTTTAAGATTACTTGAAGAAGCAACTTTGGTCGTCTTACGCCTTGCCGAACGGTTGCGCTGCAAGCTTGCTTTGCCACTGTGTTTCCGCATTCTCGATTAGCTTTTTTATCGCTTTAAGGTCAGCGGCAACGAATCCGTATGTAAAACTCGGCTCAACCTTGTTTTTATTCGCCTTTCTTAAATCGCGATGGACATGGTCCGGGCCATATGCGACGTGATGGTGATTGGCAGAATCAATTCTTGAAACTGGTCTTCTCCGTGGGTCCTGGATAATATAAGCATAGTCGTGTAATGCATCTTGGCGGACAATAACGCGAAAGCCGGACTTACGCTTAGCGGTGATAGTCGCTCCGCTAACCTTCTCATTTTCGCAATCTAGATCCTTGAGCAGGGCATGGCGGGTGATGGTGAGTGCGTATTTGCCGTGAAGAACAACCGTTGCTCGAGCAAAGAATGGTGCAGGAATGCCAGTCTTGGAACAGATATAGTTGAATAGCGTCGGATGATTCATTGCCTCAGTCTCGTGCTCGCCACAGAGCTGGAAACCAACCAGCACTCCCTTTTCTGCCATAATGGTCGCGGTAGACATGCGGTCCGTCTTGCTCTCACAGAACATGCACCGGCCATTGGACGATAGCCAAATCCCTTGCTCGACCGAGGTATTTTGGATGCGTCCGTCTAACAAGCCTTTGAATGTTCTGCTATTCGCCTCCCATTGTGTGTGCCATTTTGCATATCTTTCGGGGTAGCACTGGTCATCTATTAATTGGGAGAGCTGTGCATCGTTCACTGGCGGCAGCCTCACACTATGTTCTTCCAAAAAGCTGCCTATAGCCGCAACGGCCATTAGATCTTGCGTTTTCAGGTAGTAGATGCGTGCTGCGGGGAAACTATTTGTCACCGAGTAGAGCGCATTCAAATAGAAAACGCCGCGAGCAATGTAGATATGGGTGCTATCAGCCTTCTTCATCATTCGCAAGAGCTCGTCCAGACTACGCAACTGAATCGAAATGACAGGCATCTCCGGCTTTAACAGGTTTACAGCGAAACTTTTGACTCCGAGGTCGATGTTGTACCCATCGAGGTTATGGGCAATGCAAACCTGTATTAATTCGTTCAAGCTCATATATGCTTCGCGTGTAAAAATTTACTTTCTTCGATATTGTTGCGAAAAGCGCGTCGAATGTTGAGCTTAATAGCAGTCCATGGGAGCGTCCGTGTAGTGTACGTCAGTTTGATGGCAGTTCTGCGATAGTCAGGCCGCCAAGGTATAGAGCACGCGGTCCCGAAACGCGTTGGCTGGCCCGCAGCTCTGCCAGTCGGTCGAATCCTCCGACTAATTAGACGGGAGTATTGAGGGACTGACTTAGGCCGTTAGCATGATTTCAAGCTATAAAGTAGGGTTTTAACTCCACATTAGACGTTTCGTCACTGTCGCGCTTCAGTACGCCCCGAACACCCGATCTAGCGCCGTCTGAATCGCCAGCCGATGCTCGAGAGCCGAGCCGGCGCGCACCTTCAGTTCGGCAAGCGGAATAGCCCCCATCTGCGGTGTGTCGAGAAAGCAGTCGTTGCCGTCAACCTCGATGATGGGAAACAGATCCGCAGGCAGCGTTGCGGCCGAGAAGCCGCTCAGGCTGCGCAGTGGGATGACGATGCGCGTCCTCAGCCCGCTGATGACGTTGCTCTGCACTTCCACCAGGTACGGAATGCTGGCCTTGTTGCGGCCGGGGTTGGCGTAGATGTCGAAGCGCGCCATCAGAACGCGCGCCATTCCTGCAGCGCCACGCCTTCCGTTTCCACCACGCTGTTGTAGCTGGACAGGAAATCGGCGTGTTGCGCATTCCACTGCTGTTCCTTGCGCGCCTGGATCTGTTCGCGCAGGGTTTGCTCGCACACCTGCGAGATATTGATGCCGAAATCCTTGGCTGCGAGATACACGTCCATCGCCAGCGTGATGTTGGTGGCTTTCTTAGCACGCGGCTTCTCTGCGGGGGAGGGCAGTGGTGCATTCATGTTGGCATCCCATGCGCATGGTTGATGTGGGTGTCTTATTATACGCCGGCCAAGGCCATCGCGGCGACAGGCTCTGCCTGATCGGGATTCAGACGTCCATCTGCGTCAGCACCGCTGCGGTATCCACTACCTGCGCGTATTCCCCGTCCAGGTTGGCCAGTGCCATCCAGTGCACCTCGTCGGCGCTGCGAGGGTTGCCGGCATAGTCGTCCCGGGCGAAAGCAAATGTCGCGTCGGCGACCACTTGCGTCGTAAAGCCGAGGTTGCCGGCTGTGCGCGCGGTCGATTCGACCGAGTTGTTGGTGCTGACACCTGTGACGACCAGCCGGTTGATGCCGCGCACGTGCAGCCACCGTTCCAGTCCCGTATTGATGAAACTGTCGGGCACGTTCTTCTCCACGACGTGCGCATGCGGTGCCGGTAGGAAGCGGGGCTGAAACTCGACGCCCTGTTGTCCTGGCCAGAATGGCGAACCCGGCGTGCGCGAGATGTGGCGCACGTGGACAATTGGCGCCTCCGCGTTGCGCCAGGCGTCCAGCAGGCGGCCAATATTGTCCTCGGCCTGCGGATTGTTGCGCTCTCCGGCGGCCGGGTCGGCCATGCCTTGTTGCATGTCGATGATGATCAGGGCGGGCAGCGGCATCGGGTCTCCTGTGAATTCGGCTACGCTAGAATGCCTGATGACCGACAAAAAAGTAAGCATCAGTAAATTCCTCTCCCTGATCCTGCGACATGCGCCGGACACCATCGGCCTGACGCTCGACAAGAACGGCTGGGCCGACGTCGCCACGCTGCTGGAGAGAGCACACGCGCACGGTAAGCGCTTCACGCTGGAAGAGCTGCGCGAGGTAGTGACCAGCAACGAGAAGCAGCGCTTTGCCTTCAGTGAAGACGGCTGCTCCATCCGCGCCAGCCAGGGGCACTCGCTCAAGTCCGTCGACCTGGAACTGGCACCGGCCCAGCCGCCGGAGATTCTCTACCATGGCACGGCCAGCCGCTTCGTCACGGCAATCCGCAAAGAAGGGCTGAAGGCGCAATCGCGCCAGCACGTCCACCTGTCCGAGGCGCGGGCGACGGCCGTCAGCGTCGGCACGCGCTATGGTGTGCCGGTCGTGCTGTCGATCCGCGCCGTGCAGATGACGGCCCAAGGGCACGTGTTCTACCGCGCCGATAACGGCGTCTGGCTGACGGACGCGGTACCGCTGCGGTTTATCGATTTCCCGGGATAACAACACGCCGTACGGTATTTGTGCGCCGCACAAACAGTTGTGCTATACTTTGTTCTGTCGATGGAGTTGATTCCGTCGGCCCCTCCTGGTAACGCAAGGCAGGCGTGTGTAAAGCCGCGATGCGAGTTTAGCCCGGAAGGTTGTCATACCAGACATTGGTCGAATTACACGTTGGAGGCACCATGCAGATAGCATGGGCGTCCGAAGCATCCGCACCACGCAGATAGCATGGGCTGGAGCAGCGATTCAAGCATTGGCATTACATTGAAACGAAGCCCGCAGCAAGCGGGCTTTTTTTTCACGAATTTACCCCCATATCGGTATGACGCAGCATCCGGCACCAGACGGCGTCCGGCAATGGCTCCGTGCCACTCACGAAAGGAATTATGGCTAAAGAAGAACTGATTGAAATGAACGGCCTCGTTACCGAAATCCTGCCCGAGATGCGTTTCCGCGTCGACCTCGATAATGGCCACAAACTCGTAGCATATACATCGGGCAAAATGAAGAAAAACCACATCCGTATTCTTGCGGGTGATCGTGTCACGCTGGAACTGTCGCCCTACGACCTGAACAAGGGTCGCATCGTTTTCCGTCATATCGAACACCGAGGCCCAGCGCCCACTCACCAGGCCCGCCGTCGCTGATCGCGGCCGCAGCCGAGAGTCCATCGCAGTACCCGTTCGCTGCATTCATCACGGGAGCGCAAAAAGCCGCCGCGGATTTCCGCGTTGCGGCTTTTCGTCGTTAACGACCTTATGCCGCCGAAGGCGCCGTTGCCGCCAGCGGCTGTGTAACGGCAAACTGCGTCGTCAGGAAGCGTGCGATCTTCTGCTGCGTCGCCGGCAGGTATGGGATATTCATGTGATCCGAGTCGGGAACGATTTCGTCCTGGTGGATGCGCGTCATCTGCGCCACCAGCTGGTCGGTATGGGAGTGCGGCACGACATCGTCGCTGGCCGCCCGCAACACGTAAGTTGGCGCGCGCAGCAGTGACGCGTATTTGACGGACTCGAAACGGTGCCGCAGTACGAAGCTGACAGGCACCACGCGGAACTTGCGCTGCGCCAGCGCCAGGATCGAATCGTACGGCGTGATCAGCACGACGGAGTGGGCGGGCCGCTCCTTGGCCACCTGCACTGCCACGCCCGAGCCCAGGCTGCGGCCCACCACGGCCACCCGCCTGGCATCGACGTTCTGACGGCTGCACAGCCAGTCGAACAGCATGCAGCCATCCTCGACCATATGCTCTTCGCCCGGCACGCCGCGCGAATCGCCATAGCCCCGATAGTTCATCGCCAGTACCGTCATGCCCGGAAACAGTGTGCCCGCATCGCGCACGACCCACGACACCTCTTCGGAGCGCCCGCCGAAGTAGACGACGGCCGGGTGCGGACCGGGTCCGTGCGGCGTCATCAGCCAGCCCGCCAGGCGGGTGCCATCGCTGGCACGCAGCACCACGGCACGCGTGCGATGGCCCGCGCTGCGGGGGCTCTGGACCTCGCGGATCAGCGTCGGATTGAACAGGAGCTTGCGCTGGCTGGCCGCGATCATGGATACCATGCCGGCCCAAAGGAAGCCCGCCACGCCGACGGCTGCCGCCACTTTTCGGGATGTACTCATGCTTAGAGTCTACTCCCAAACCCGGCGGCACGTCCCCGTGTGTATTGTGATTTTTGTATGAAAAGTTGTCGGACAGTTAGCTGGGCAACATAACCGTTGCACCTTTACGCAAAACAGGGGGCTGTCCCGGGTGTTCAGGGCCTGCGCGCTTCGGCGCCACTCGCGCGCAGCCGGTCCAGCTTGGCAGCGTACAGCTCGTGATCCTGCCGCGTCGTGCTGGCATTCAGGGCCATGCGCAGGTGCCTGGCGGCCCCGTCCAGGTCGCCCAGCTGGTAGTCGGCCGCGGCCAGCCAGAAGTGGAATTCGTGGTACGTGGGATCGCGCCGCAGTTCGCGCTGGAACAGCTCGCGGGCGCGGCGGTAGTCACCTGCCTGCATCGCCTCGCGGCCCAGGTTGAAGTAGCGGAACGGCTGCTCCGGCTGCAGCCGCGCCAGCTTCGCCTTCAGTTCGCGCGCCTCGTCCATGCGGCCTTGCCGTTCGACCACCTGCGCCAGGTTGGACAGCGCCATCGCGCTCCTCGGATCGCGGGCCAAGGCATAGCGCAACGTCAGCTCGGCCTGTGCCAGGTCGCCATGGCGGCGATACACGACGGCCAGCGTGTTGTATGCGTACAGCAGGTTCGGATCGGCCAGCACGGCGTTGCGCGCCCACCAGTAAGCATCCGTGAAGTTGTCGCGCGCCAGCGCCTCGGCGGCACGGTTGTTCATGAACATCGCCACGACGGTCTTGCGGCCGATGGGATAGCCTTCCTTCTGCCGGCCGTCGGGCGGCGGCAGGAAGTCGATGACGGTGTAGTTCTCGCGATCGTAGCCGCCGGCCGCCTCGCGCATGATGCGGCCCAGCTTGAGGTTGACGTGGCCGCTGTTGAAGTAGATCTCGCCGCTGCGGCTCCAGCTGTCCTCCGTCGGCACGCTCTGGAACACGACAGGGATATTCAGCGCCTGGGCCAGCGCGGCCGTCATGATGACGAGCGACAGGCAATTGCCCTGGCGCGCCGCGAACGCTTCCGACGCCGTGCGCGTAATGGCCGAATCGTATTCCAGCTGCAGCTGGTCGCGCCGGTACAGCGCATCGAACAGCGCGCGGCGGATCTCCTTGCCACGCCGCTCCTGCGTGACCGCCTCGGTGTACGCCCGCATGGCAGGCGTCACGGCGAAGATCTGGTCTTCCGTCAGCTGGACGGTTGAGGGCGGGAACAGGGTGTCGGCAAACAGCGCCGCGGGCGGGGCAGGGACGTCCCGGGTGCTGGCGCAGCCGGCCAGCACGATGACGGAGAACAGAACGAGCAGCTGGCAAAACAGCCGCGGCAAGGATGGATACTTCATGGCGCATCTCCTTCCGGCCAAGTATCCTCCCGCTGCCGCGGCTTGTCAAAATGCGTTCAGGCGCGCTCGCCTGCCGCTCTTAACGCGCCGGCAGGACCAGCACTTCCAGTCCCGACGGCGTCGCCGGCGTGTGATACACACGTTGCGTCGCCTTCTGGAAGTCCTCCGGCCCGGCTTTCGGAATATCGGTAAACGTCTGCGGGTTCAGGTCCACCAGCGGGAACCACGTGCTCTGCACCTGCACCATGATGCGATGGCCGCGCCGGAACGTATGGTTGACGTCACCCAGGTGGTAGCTGACCGCTTCCACCTGGTTCGGCACGAACGGCTCCGGCTTCTCGAAGCTGTTGCGGAACTTGCCGCGCAGCGGATTGCCGCGCACCAGCTGCTGGTAGCCCGCCATCGTCAGCGTCGGCGCCGGCACGTCGTTGCCGCGCGCGCGCTTGCCGCTGCTCGGGTATTCGTTCGGATAGACGTCGATCAGCTTGACCACCCAGTCGGCATCCGTGCCCGTCGTCGAGACGAACAGCTTCGGTCGCACCGGGCCGGCGATCGTCACGTCTTCTTCCAGCGGCTCGGACTGATACACCAGCACGTCCGGCCGGGTCGACGCGAAGCGCTGGTCCGATACCATGTATTCCTTCGGCACGCCGGTCGCCGGATAGCCGATGTACGGCACCGGCTTTTTCGGATCGCTGACGTACTCGTCGTAGCCCGTGTCGGTGGCCGGCTGCGTGGTCGGCTTCTGCCAGCCGAGGCCGCCGTTGGCGCCGAAGTACAGCACGCGGGCCTTGGCCTGCTGCGGCGGCCACGCCGTGTATTGGCGCCATACGTTACTGCCGGTTTCGAACGCCGTGACTTCGGCGATGGCCTTCTGCGGCTTGATGCCTTTCAGATGCTGTTCGAAGAACGGGAACTGGATCTGCTTGCGGAAGTATTCGCCCGTTTTCATGTCGAACTGCACGTGGCCCAGCGCCTTGCCGTCGCTGCGCGCCCAGCCGCCGTGCACCCACGGTCCCACCACCAGACCGCTGAACGTGCCGGGATTGTTGCGCTTGATGGCGGCGTACGTCGTGAACGGGCCTTGCGCATCCTCCGCATCGAACCAGCCGCCCACCGTCAGCACCGCCGCCTTGACGTTCTTCAGGTGCGGCGCGATATTGCGGCTCTTCCAGAACTCGTCATAGGTTGTGTGCTCGATGGTCGGCTGCAGCAGCACGCGCTGCTTCTCCGTCAGGCTGGACAGGATGTTCGACAAGGTCAGGCGCTGCAGGAAGTAATCGTAGCCGTCGGCCACGCCGTAGTCGAAGTGTGACCACGTCTTCGGCAGCGGCGTCGGGTTCGGCTCTTCCGTGAACGCGGAATAGAAATCGAAGTTCGCCGCCAGCATGAACGCGCCGCCGTGATAGGAATCGTCGCCCATGTACAGGTCCGTCACCGGCGCCTGCGGCGAAGCGGCCTTGATGGCCGGATGGGAATCGATGATGCTGGCCGACGTGTAGAAGCCGGGGTAGCTGATGCCGTGGATGCCCACCTTGCCGTTATTGTTCGGCACGTGCTTGAGCAGCCATTCGACCGTGTCGTGCATGTCCTGGCTCTCGTTGCCTTCGCCGGCCACGCGCTGTGTCTTCCCATGTGGCGTCATTTCCTGCCACTTCCCTTCGGACATGAAGCGTCCGCGCACGTCCTGCTCGACAAAGATATAGCCGCTGTCCTCGAACTCGCGCGACGGACCGATCTTTTCGGGCATGAAGTCGACGCCGTAATGGAGCTGGTCGTCCTCGCCTTCCACGCCGGCGCTGTACGGCGTACGCTGCATCAGGAACGGATAACTCTTGCTTGTATCCTTGGGGACGTAGACCACGGTGAACAGGCGCGTGCCGTCGCGCATGGGAATGCGGTATTCATACTTCGTGTAATGCTCGCGCAGATCGCGCCTGGTCTCCTTGGCGCCATCCGCTTCCGACGTGGCGACGCCGGTCGCATGCGCGGCGGTGCCGGCGGCATGGACGGAGCCAAACGCGAGCGCCAGCGACAGGGCAAGGAGAGAAAGGTGACGGGGCATGATTTCCTTCAATCGGTATACACACGGCCCGCCAGTGTAGCCGAGATTGAAAGAAAACCCGGCCGCCGTTCGGCGGGCGGCCGGCACGTCGTGGCCGCGAACCGTTATGCCAGCGGGCGTGGATCGATGGCGCGGCCGTAAGGATCGAACCGCTCGGCCACCGCCACGTCAGTGATGCCCAGCGTGGCCAGCGCGTCGCGCACGTCGTCCACTTCGATTTCCAGGTCGCTGCCCAGTTCGAACGGACGGTCGCCCTTGGCCAGCACCTTGACTCCGTCCATCAGCTGCACGCGCAGGACCATCTCGCCGTCCACGTCCGCCGGCGCGACGATGGCCGACGCGGCACCGCCATGCGCGGCAAGCGCCTCGCCCAGCGTCGCCATCAGCGCCAGCATCGCCTGCTCGGCCATGCCCTGCTGGCGGGCGCCGAAGAACAGGTCCTGATACAGGAAGTTCAGCTGCAGTTCGCGCTCGCGCGGCGCCAGGCAGCGCGCGACCAGCGCCGCCGCGTCTTCCGTCCACTGGCGGTAGCGGGCAAGGCGCTCGGCGAAATACGCATCGGCCGCTTCCTCGTCTTCCGGCACGGCGTAGAACGGATCGTCGGCGCGCTTCAATGCAAAGCCGACGATGAAGCGCAGTTCGACCGCTTCGTCGTCCGGCCCGAATGTGGGGCCGGTCCAGCCGGCGATACTGCGCTGCAGCGTGGGCGCTTCCGTCATCTTCTTTTCCGTCAGCGCGGCCGCCGCTTCCTTGGCCATCGTGTGCAGCTGGCTGTACGTGATGCGCGCGACCTCGCCGGCATCGTAGGCGTGGCGGACGATGACGATCTTCGCCTTGTCGCTTTCCAGCTTGCCCGTGCGCAGGCTGGCCAGCAGCGCGTCGTAGGCTTCGTCGTCCTGGAAGCCCTCGGCTTCGACCAGGCCGCCCTGGCTGTGCACGAAGACGGGAATCGCAAACGCGTCGATCTCCTGCGGCGGCGCGCCTTCGCGGCGCAGCGGCACGCTGGCGGCGGCTTCCTCGACGGCATTGCGCAGCAGCTGCCAGGCGCCCACGTCCTCATGGCTGGCCAGGTCGATGGCTTCGTACAGGATGTCGTCCTTGCTGCCGTTCAGGTAGCGCCGCACCAGGCGTTTGAACTCCAGCTCCTTGCCGGCAAGTTCCTCGCCGAGCGTATCGGCTTCTTCCTGTTCGGCGAGTTCGAGCGCGAGCGCGCACAGCGCGGCGGCCAGGACGTCTTCTTTTTCCTCGGGGGCGTGGCGGACTTGCGGGGGACGGGGCGTTTATTCTTGGGCATGGCGGAACCGGCGCGAAGTGGGATTGGCGCCGATTCTAACCGATCGCATGACCGGCAATCCCTTAGTGATCGGTGTGGAAGGTCTCGTGCAGTTCGTCCAGCAGGTCTTCCACTTCGTCGTCTTCCAGACCCAGGTGGCGGCAGGCGGGCTCGCCGCCTCTTTCCCACTCGAGCGAAGCGCCGTTGCCGCGGTAGCGCTGGATGCCCCGTTCTGCCAGCACGGAAGCGGCGACGAGCGAGCGGATCGCGTCGTCGGTCGACTCGTCGTCCAGTACCGGGTAATCGTGGTGATGCAGGATGGCCCACGACACGTCGGGCGAGAGGCCCCAGTTGCGTGCCAGCAGGCAGCCGATGGCCGCGTGGTTGGTGGCGTGGCGGGCGTCCTCGATGGCGGTGAAGCCGCGCCCGGCGTCCTGCGCGGCGATGCTCAGCGTTTCGGCGTAGTCGTCGAAGCGGTCCAGCAGCAGCGGCACGCCGATGTCGCAGAACAGGCCGAACGTGTGCGAGATGTCCGGCGGGGCGATGCGCAGCCGGCGCGAAATGAAGACCAGTGCCTGCGCGCGCCGCGCCGACGTATCCCAGAACTGGTTCAGCGCGCCGTCGCTGCCGTCGATCGCCTGGCGTGCCAGCAGCCCGGTCATCAGCGCCGCGCACTGGTTCAGGCCCAGGAAATTGATTGCCTGTTCGACCGATTTCGCTTTGCGCGCCGCGCCGAAGAACGGCGAGTTGGCCAGCTTGAGCAGCGCCCCCGACATGCCGACGTCGTTGCCGATGATGCGGGCGATGCGGCGCGGCGACGGGTCGCCTTCCGCCAGTTCGCGCTGCAGGTCGACCAGCAGACTGGGACGCGGCGGAATGCGGATGGAGCGCAGCAGGGCATCCTCAACGGAGGAGTCCTGGGCGGCGACTTCGACGGCGGCTTGGACGGCGGCTTTGGGCATAAACATTGGATGATCACTGCGAGGCAAGAACGGCGAGGGTTCTACGGCTGTCATTATCACCTGTTTCGCTACGGCAAGAGTAGCGCTGACGGAAAAATCTTCCGATTGTGTGTCTATTTCTGCCCAACTGCCTCCTTTTGATGGCGAAACGACAGCGCTCTTTGTCAACGTGGCAAGGATGTCCGCCATGCGGGCGCGGCAACTCGCCATGCCACGCTACAATTCTTGCATGTCTACTCTGCTGGCAGGAATTGATTTCGAAGCACCATCCGACGAGGTAGCCCGTCTGCTGATCGGCGTTACCGTGCTGGTCGATGGCGTCGGCGGGCGCATCGTCGAAACGGAAGCGTACGACCGTGAAGACCCGGCGTCGCACGCCTTTTCCGGACCAACCGCGCGCAACGCGTCGATGTTCGGCCCGCCCGCGCATACCTATGTCTACCGTTCCTATGGCATTCACTGGTGCCTGAACTTCGTCTGCCGCGAAGCGGGACATGGGGCCGGGGTCCTGATCCGCGCCATCGAACCGCTCGTTGGTCTGGACGTCATGCGCGCGCGCCGCGGCCTGGAGGCGGCCACGCTGCTGGGCTCCGGGCCGGGACGGCTGTGCCAGGCGCTTGCCATCACGCGCGAGCACAACGCCATGTCGCTGGCGGCGCCGCCGTTCGAGCTGGTGGCGCGCGAAGGGGACGTCGACATCGTTGCCGGACCGCGCATCGGCATCACGAAAGCGATGGACGTGCCGTGGCGATTCGGGTTGCGCGGCTCGCCGCACCTTAGCAAGCCGTTCAAGGTGACGAAGCCGGCGTGATCAGGCGCGCCGGCGCTGCGCGGCCCGATCCGGTTCCGCCGCCAGCAGCCCGCGCATCGCGCTTCCCGCGCTGCGCCGCTCCACTGCAACGATGCCGTCGTCTTCGTCTTCGTCCGCATATTCGTAGTCTTCCTCGTCCTCGTCGGCTGCGACGCACACCGGCGCCGCCGCCTCCACCGCATCGAACTCGAACACCGCCACCGCCCGCGACAGATTGACCGCCTGCTCCTGCAGGCTCTCCGCCGCGGCTGCTGCCTGTTCCACCAGCGCGGCGTTCTGCTGCGTCACGTCATCGATCTGGCCGACGGCCACGTTGACTTCCGAGATGCCTTGCGCCTGTTCCGCGCTGGCAGTGCTGATGCGCCCGATGATGTGATTGACCTGCTGCACGGAGCCGACAATGTCGCCCATGCTGCTGCCGGCCAGGCTGACGGAGGCGGCGCCGTTGTCGATGGTGGCGACGGAGGCGGCGATCAGCTCCTTGATCTCCCTTGCCGCGGCGGCGGACCGTTGCGCCAGCGTGCGTACTTCGGAGGCGACGACGGCAAAGCCTCGCCCCTGCTCGCCCGCGCGCGCCGCTTCCACGGCCGCGTTCAAAGCCAGGATATTGGTCTGGAACGAGATGCTGTCGATGACGCCGATGATCTCCACGATCTTACGCGAACTGGCGCGGATCGATTCCATCGTCGTTACCGCCTGTGAGACGGCGTGGCCGCCTTTTTCCGCCATCGTCGTTGCCGTTGCCGCCAGCCGGCAGGCCTCGCGGGCATTCTCGGCGTTCTGGCGCACGGCTGTCGTCAGGTTTTCCATCGCACTGGCCGTCTCCTGCAGCGAGCCCGCCTGGCGCTCGGTGCGGCTCGACAGGTCCAGATTGCCGCTGGCGATTTCATGCGACGCTGTGTCGATCGACTGCACGGCGCCGCGGATCGTGCGCAGCGTCTGGCCCAGGTTGACGATGCTCTGGTCCAGCACGCGCGACGTCTCGGCGATTTCGTCCTTGCCCGCATTGGCTCTGCCGCTCGTCAGGCGGCCGTCGGCCAGGCTGCGCACGACGTCGGCTATCGCCCGGATGTCACGCAGCAGCACGGCACGCACGCGCATCGACACCAGCAGCGACAGGGCGATCGAGAGCAGGCACAGGCCCGTCATCGTCATGCGCAGCTGGCCGAATTCGGCGCCCGCGCCCGCGTAGGCCGCTTCGCTCAGCGATTTTTCCAGGCCGGACAAGCGGGTCAGCGCTTCGTCCAGCAGCACGAACTGCGCTTCGGCTTTCTGCATCGAGTTGGCCGCTATGGCCTGGTCCATCTGCGCCATCTCGATCGTCTCCAGCACTGCCTTGCGGTAGGTGGCGAGGATGGCAATCGACGCATCGGCCAGCTTGCGCTCGTCCGGTCCCGACACCTGCGCCAGCTTGCGCAGATTTCCGTCGATGGCCTTGTGCCGGTCATTGATCTGGTTGGTCAGTGCGTCGAGCCGGGCCTTGGCGAAGCTGCCGTTGACCCATGCGAGCAGCTGATAGATATTGGCATGGACGAAGCGGGCATCGCCGGCCACTTCCGCCACCGCTTTCAGGCGCGCCGCGCGCACCTGCACGAGATTTTCCATCGAGGCGTTCTGGCGCACCATGCCGTACCAGGCGCAGGCCGTAATGGCCACCAGCAGGACCAGGACGACGCCTGGCGCCAGCAGCAGTTTGGGACCGATTCGTAATTTGTTCAGCATGACGACTCCCGCCACATCAAGAGAGAAACTGCAAGAAGGAACTGCGGATGCCGCGCCGGCAAACGTACCGGGGCGGCCGGGATTTACTTTTTATAGATGCCCGCTTCCAGCACGACGTCGCCGACGCGCAGGATGTACGTCGTCTTCGGCTCGATCTTGCCGCTGACGGGATTCTTGTACATGTAGTCGACCCAGCCCTTGCCGCTTTTCGCCGCCAGGTCGATGATCTCGCGGCGGTATTTCTTGCCGCTGGGGTCCGGTACGTCCGTCAGGTCCTTGCCGACGATGGACGGGTTGATCGGGTGGGCCAGCACGATGCCCGTCTTGAGGTCGCGCATGTCGACGTACAGCTCGCCCTGGACGAACGCCGGGTCCTTGGCCGCCAGCTTTTTCATCAGCTCTTCCTTGCTGTGGGCCTTGATGAAGGCGGCGCCCCGTTCGGCCATGGCGATGGCGTCTTTTTCCGTGGGTTCGGTGGCGGCGAAGGCGCTTGCCATCGCCAGGCAGGCGAGGCTGCCGATCAGCATCTGTTTCATGAAAAGTCCTTGAGAATGATATGGGGAGGGACGGCATCGCGTTCCCAGGAGTAATTTACGCTGGCGGTGCCATCAGGCAATTGAGCAAACGCAAAAGCGGCTGGTTTCCGTGTGGATATTGACTTGAAGCAACGCGACGACAGGCCAGGATGCCTAGCATGTCGGTCTCAGCCCCCGTCCAGACAGGAGAACGTAATGTCCGCAGATTTAGTCCCGCAAAAATTCAAGCCCTTCACACGCCAGAGCATTCGCCAGGCGCGCCACTGGCAATGGTTGCCGCCGGACCAGCAGGAGGCCGTGCAGGTGGTTTCGCATGTGATGCCGTTCCGCACCAACGAGTACGTGATGGAGCACCTGATCGACTGGAGCAACGTACCGGACGATCCGATCTACCGCCTGACGTTCCCTCACCGCGACATGCTGCCGATCGAGGAATACCGCACCTTGCGCGACCTCGTCATGGTCAAGCAGGACGATGCGGCGATCGCCGCCTACGTGCATAAGATCCGCATGCGCATGAACCCTCACCCCG
The DNA here is from genome assembly GCF_004421005.1 of Pseudoduganella plicata. Lineage (NCBI taxonomy): Bacteria > Pseudomonadati > Pseudomonadota > Betaproteobacteria > Burkholderiales > Oxalobacteraceae > Pseudoduganella > Pseudoduganella plicata. The sequence goes on along the minus strand of NZ_CP038026.1, from coordinate 2,941,960 downwards.
CGGGCCAGATGACGCACAACGTGCCGCGCGTGAACGATGCGCCGCTGCGCGGCCTGCAGCATAAATACAATGAAACGGTGCTGTTCTTCCCCAGCTCCGGCCAGACCTGCCATGCGTACTGCACGTTCTGCTTCCGCTGGCCGCAGTTCGTGGGCATGGACGACATGAAGTTCGACGCGAAGGAGACGAGCGAACTGGTGTCGTATCTGAAAAACCACAAGGAAGTGACGGACGTGCTGATCACCGGCGGCGACCCGATGATCATGAACACGCGCTCGCTGGCCGAATTCATCGAACCGCTGCTGGGCCCGGACTTGGAGCACATCCAGAATATTCGCATCGGCACCAAGTCCGTCGCGTATTGGCCACAGCGTTTCGTCACCGACCGCGATGCCGACGACCTGCTGCGCCTGTTCGAGAAGGTCGTTGCCGCCGGCAAGAACATGGCCATCATGGGCCATTACAACCACGCCGTTGAGCTGCGCCAGGAGATCGCCCAGAAGGCAGTCAAGCGTATCGTCGGCACGGGCGCTACATTGCGCATGCAGGGGCCGCTGATCCGCCACATCAACGAGGACCCGCACACCTGGGCCGAGTTGTGGCGCACCGGCGTGCGACTGGGCGCGATCCCGTACTACATGTTCGTCGAACGGGACACCGGTCCGCGCGAGTATTTCCAGCTGCCGCTGGCACGTGCGCACGAGATCTTCCAGCAGGCATACCAGATGGTCTCGGGCCTGGCACGCACGGTGCGCGGTCCGTCGATGAGCGCTTTCCCCGGCAAGGTCGTCATCGACGGCGTCGTCACCATCGCCGGCGAGAAGGTATTCGCGCTGCAGTTCCTGCAGGCCCGCAATCCCGACTGGGTGCGCAAGCCGTTCTTCGCCAAGTTCGATCCGGAAGCGACGTGGCTGGATCACCTGAAGCCTGCGTTCGGCAAGGACAAGTTCTTCTTCGAGACCGAAGGAGGCATGCCGGAGCACGTGGAGCACGGGCCAGTGGAACGCAAGGTGATTCGGATCGCTTCGGCGCGCGAAGGTTGCGCGAGCCACAGCAACGTGGCGTGACCCATGAGCGGCGCACAACCGCAGGACGGGACCGCTTACCCGTTGCCGGTGTCGGAGCGCGCCGCATCCGGGCTGGCACGGGCCGTATGGCGGGGGCGCCAGCACGTGCCGGGCCAGCTGCCCGGTGCGGCCGTGCTGTGCCTCGTCTTCATTCCTTATGCGCTGGGACATTACCTGTCATGCCTGCTGCGCACGGTGAATGCCATCCTGGCGCCGCAGCTGATGGCGGCGGCCGGCCTGTCGCCGGCCGAACTGGGGCTCCTGACCAGCGCCTACTTCCTCGCGTTCGCGTTGGCCCAGCTGCCCGTCGGCCTGGTGCTGGATCGGTATGGCCCGCGCCGCGTGCAGTGCGCGATGCTGCTGGTGGCGGCGCTTGGCACGCTGGCCTTCGCCGGCAGCGGCACGTTCGCCCAGATGCTGGCAGCGCGCACGCTGATGGGACTGGGCCTGGCGGGCTGCTTCATGGCGGCCGTCAAGGCCGTGTCGACGTGGATATCGCCCGCGCGGCTGCCGTCGGTGCAGGGCTACCTGATTGCCGCCGGCGGGCTGGGCGCGGCATCGGCCACGCTGCCCGTGCGGCTGTTCCTGCAGTACGCCGACTGGCGCTGGATGTTCATCCTGCTGGCGCTGGGCTGCGTTGTGGTGGGGGCGTTGATCCTGCTGCTGGCGCCTACGCCGCCGGCCGCGCCGCCCAAACGCTTCGACCGGCGCGTGCTGGTCGACGTCTACCGCCATCCCGCGTTCCGCGAAACGGCAGGCCTGGTGCTGATTCCGCACACCGTCTTCTTCGGCGTCCAGGGCCTGTGGATCGGCCGCTGGCTGACGGACGTCGGCCGCTACCCGGAGCAGAGCGTGGCCTGGCTGCTGTACCTGGGCATGGCGGCCGTCATCTTCGGCGCCATCTCCGTCGGCATGGTCACGGAATGGGCGGCCAAACGCGGGTACGACGCGATCACCGTGGCCGGTGTCGGCGTCGCGTTGTTCATCGCCGTGCAATGCGCCATCGCCCTGAACTGGCAGCCCGGGATCGCGCAGCTGGCGGTGGCCTTCACGCTGGTAGGCACCATCACCGGCATCGAGTACACGATCGTCGCGCAGGCCATGCCGCCCGCGCTGACGGGGCGCGCGTCGACGTGCCTGAACCTGTTGATCTTCGCCGGCGCTTTCCTCGTGCAGGCCGGCTTCGGCCAGGTGGTGGGCCTGTGGCAGCCCGATAGCGCGAACCGCTATCCCCCGGTTGCCTACAGCGCCGCGTTTGGCGCGCTGGTGCTGCTGCAATTGCCTGGCCTTGCGTGGTTCGCGTGGCGCCGTCGCAGGGTCGGCCCGCGGAACACTGTAGAATCTGCGTTTTGACAGCTGCAGTACGCGTGGGAGAGAGAATGAAACTGGTTCGTTATGGCCGTGTCGGCAAGGAGAAGCCTGGCCTGATCGATGAAGAAGGCAAGCTGCGCGACCTGTCCGGTGTGATCGGCGATATCGGCGGTGCGAACCTGTCGGACAAGGCCATGCGCAAGCTGGCGAAGATCGCGCCCGAATCGCTGCCGCTGGTGCGCGGCAATCCGCGCTTCGGCGTGCCCGTTGCCGGCGTCGGCAAATTCATTGGCATCGGCCTGAATTACGCCGACCACGCGGCCGAATCGGGCCTGCCGATTCCTTCCGAGCCGATCGTGTTCATGAAGGCGATCACGAGCCTGTCCGGGCCGGACGACGATGTCATGCTGCCCAAGGGTTCGAAGAAGACGGACTGGGAAGTGGAGCTGGGTGTCGTCATCGGCACGCGCGCGCGCTACGTCAGCGAGGCCGAAGCGGAGAACTACATCGCAGGCTACTGCGTGGTCAACGACGTCTCCGAACGCGAGTACCAGCTGGAGCGGGGACCGCAGTGGGACAAGGGCAAAGGCTGCGACACGTTTGGCCCCGTCGGCCCATGGCTCGTCACGCGCGATGAAGTATGGGACGTGGGCGACCTCGATCTGTACCTGGAAGTAAACGGCAAGCGCATGCAGACCGGGAACACGGGCACGATGATCTTCAAGGTGCCGCAGCTGGTCAGCTACCTGTCGCAGTTCATGACGCTGGAACCGGGCGACATCATCGCCACGGGCACACCGCCAGGTGTCGGCATGGGCCGCACGCCCAAGCGCTTCCTCAAGAAAGGCGACTTTATGCGCCTGGGCATTGCCGGACTGGGTGAACAGCAGCAGGAAGTTATCGGATTCCAGCAGTACTGACAGCCCGACTGCTTCGGCGCCTGTCACCGGTTCTAATCGGAGCCTGTCACCGGTTTTTCTCAAGACGAGAAAACCGGTGACAGGCTCCGGTTGTTTCAGGACCTCGGCCGGATCGCCTCCAGCGCCCTGGCCAGCGCATCCGACAGCCGCGCCACGATCTGCCCCAGGTCGGCTTCCGTCGCGATGAATGGCGGGGCCAGCAGGATGTGGTCGCCCCGGCGGCCGTCGGCTGTGCCACCCATCGGATATACCATCAGCCCGCACGCCATTGCCGCCGTCTTGACGGCCGCGTGCAGCTTCAGGTCCGGGTCGAACGGACGTTTCGTCTCGCGCTCCTGCACCAGCTCGAGCCCCACGAACAGTCCGCGCCCGCGGATGTCGCCCACGTTCGGGTGATTGCCGAAGGCGTCGCGCAGCATGCGCCGCAATGCCGTGCCGCGCATCGTCACGGCGCTGAGCAATGCGTCGCGCCGGATCACTTTCTGCACCGCCAGCGCCGCCGCAGCCGCCACCGGATGGGCGTTGTACGTGTGCCCGTGCTGGAACACGCCGCTGCCGGCGCGCAGCCGTTCGACGATGTGATCGCGCGCCAGCACGGCGCCCACCGGCTGGTAGCCCGCCGCCAGGCCTTTGCCCAGCGCCACGATGTCCGGTACGACGCCTTCCTGCTCGATGGCATACAAGGTGCCGGTGCGGCCCATGCCGCACATGACTTCATCGGCAATGAACAGGATGCCGTACTTGTCGCACAGCGCGCGCACGCCCTTGAAGTAGCCCGGCGTGGCGGCCACGGCCCCCAGCGTGGCGCCCACGACGGGCTCGGCGCAGAAGCCGATGACGTTCTGCGGCCCCAGGTCGAGAATCCTGTGCTCCAGTTCGACAAGCAGGCCGGCGGTGTAGTCCTGCACGTCCTGCGACGCGGGCCGTTCGCGGTAGTCGTAGCAGGGCGACACGCGCGCCACGTCCATCAGCAGCGGCGCGAACGGCTTGCGGCGCCATTCGTTGCCGCCCAGCGCCAGGGCGCCCAGCGTGTTGCCGTGATAACTCTGGCGGCGCGCGATGAAGACGCGGCGTTCCGGCTCGCCGTTCTCGACGAAATACTGGCGCGCCAGCTTCAGCGACGTCTCGATGGCTTCCGAGCCGCCGGAGACAAGGTAGACGTTATTGAGGTCGCCCGGCGCATTCTGCGCCAGGCATGTCGCCAGCTCCTCGGCCACGTCGGTGGTGAAAAAGGCCGAGTGGGCATACGCTGTGGTCGCCAACTGGGCCTGCATCGCGGCCAGCACGTCGGGATGGCTGTGACCGAGCGACGAAACCGCCGCGCCACCGCTGGCATCGAGATAGGTGTTGCCGTCGCTGTCGCGCACGTACATGCCGAAGGCGCAGACGGCCGAAGGCGGCGTGATGCGCAGGTTTCGGTGGATGAGCTGTGTCATGGTCTCCTCGCGTTCGGGGTGGGGTGAATCAAGACAGTAGCCCGCAGCCTGTGCATGCACTTTGATTTTTACCTTGCTGTATGCGAATATTTCCCGCATGCCAGATCGCCTCCCTCCCATTCCCTTCGACGCGCTGACGCCCGCGCAACAAGCCGTGGCCCAGGCCGTCATCGACGGCCCGCGCGGTGCGCTGTACGGGCCGTTTATTCCATTACTGAGAAGTCCAGAGCTGATGCTGGCCGCCCAGCAGATGGGCGAGTACCTGCGCTATCGCAGCGCCATCGGCACGCGCCTGTCGGAGCTGGCGATCCTCGTCACGGCGCGGCACTGGGACCAGCAGGTGGAGTGGGCCATCCACGCGCCGATCGCGGCGCAGGAGGGCATTGCCCCGAACGTCATCGATGCCATCGCCAGGCGACAGCCGCCGACGGGCCTGGCGGCGGACGAACAGGCCGTCTACGATTTCTGCGTGGAGCTGCAAAGAGACAAGCGTGTCGCGGATGCGACGTATGCAGCCGCGCTGCGCCAGTTCGGCGAGCATGGCGTGACGGATCTGATGGGATTGAACGGCTACTACACGTTGCTGGCGATGGTGCTGAATGCAACGCAGCAGAGCGCTCCGCCTTCAACGGCGGCGCCGCTGCCTGAATAGACTGCCCTATGCGGGACAGCCCGTGCGGCCAAAAGCACTGCCGCGGCGGGATGAAACTCAGGCTTCGATGGACTGCCTGGCCCGCACTTCGATCTTGCTCAATGTCGGCATCACCAGCCGGTGCAGGTTCTCGCCCGTATTGGTGGCGCTGAGGACCACGCGGCCGTTGGCTGCCTCGGCGACAGCCCAGTTCAGGAGGGTCAACGCGTCACGCAATACGTCCGTTGCCTTGACGGGACCACCGATGGTGTCCTGAATGTTACGCAAGAAATCGTCATCTACATTCAGTCGAACTTCCATAGGAACTCCCATAAAACTTTTTCATGATCGCGCCAATATAGCACGCCCGCCCGCGCGCTTTGGCCGCACGCGGCGCATTCTTGTGAGTTGTGACAACCGATGCGCGGCCGCGTTGCGAACCTAACACATCGCGAAGCACGGCTTACACTGCGCAGCCTTTACTGCAGGACCTTCTTCAGCCAGGCGCTCATGTGGACGATCTCCTCCTGGCACAGCGAATGCTGCATCGGGTACTCGTGCCACTCGACGTTGTAGCCCAGTTGCACCAGCAGGTCGCGCGACGCGATGGCGCGCTGCACGGGAATCACCGGGTCCATCCGTCCGTGCACGAGGAAGATCGGTGTCTGCTTCGATACTTCCGTGCGCTCGGCGGCGATCTTGTCGGCCAGCGGCACGTAGCCCGACAGGCACAGCAGCCCCCCCAGCTTTTCGGGATGGCGCAGCCCCGTCTGCAACGTCATCGCGCAACCCTGCGAGAAGCCGGCCAGCACGATGCGGTGCGCCGGAATGCCGCGTGCCTTTTCCCTTGCAATCAGCGCCTCCACCTGCAGCTGCGAAGCGCGCAGGCCCTTTTCGTCTTCCTGTCGGCCCAGGTCGGTATGGACGATGTCGTACCACGCGCGCATGACGTAGCCGCCGTTGATCGACACGGGCATGGTGTTCGCGTGGGGGAAGATGAAGCGGATGCCCGGCAGGCCCGCCAGGTCCAGTTCATTGACGACCGGAACGAAGTCGTTGCCGTCGGCGCCCAGCCCGTGCAGCACGATCACGGAAATTTGCGGATTGTCGGAGGTGCAGACCTCGATGTTTTGCAGCACGTCGCTCATGGGTTCCTTACAGTTTGAGAGGCGCGGGGGCAGGGCGGATGGCCGACTTCGGCCGGAACGCCTGGCACACGGCCGCGTCGGTTTCGATATACGGGCCGCCGATCAGGTCGATGCAGTAGGGAATAGCCGCGAAGATGCCGGCCACGACCTGCTTGCCATCCGCATCTTTCAATCCTTCCAGCGTTTCCTTGATCGACTTCGGCTGGCCGGGCAGGTTCAGGATCAGCGCGGCGCTGTCGGCAGTCTCGCGGATCACCGCCACCTGGCGCGACAGGATTGCCGTCGGCACGAAGCGCAGGCTGATCTGGCGCATCTGTTCGCCGAAGCCCGGCATCTCTTTCGTACCGACTGCCAGCGTCGCTTCGGGCGTCACGTCGCGGCGCGCCGGACCGGTGCCGCCCGTCGTCAGCACAAGCTGGCAGCCGACCGTGTCCACAAGCTCGATCAGCGTCGCTTCGATGGTGGCGCGGTCATCCGGGATGAGGCGCGTCTCGACGCGAAAGCTCGTCGTGATGGCGCTGTTCAGCCAGTCTTCCAGTGCCGGAATGCCCTGGTCCTGGTAGACGCCGCCGCTGGCACGGTCGGAAATCGACACCAGGCCGATGACGAGATCCGTGTTATTCGTCGCGGTCGTCATCGCTGCCATCCTCGTCGTCGTCGTCGGCTGCTTCACCGGCGGCCTTCGCCGCGGCGCGGCCCTTGGCGTCGAGATCCTTCAGGATCTGGAAGATCTCGCGGTAGGCTTTCGGCGGCTTGTTCTCGGCCTGCTCCTTGCGGGCATTGCGGATCAGCGTGCGCAGGTGCTGCGCGTCCAGTTCCGGGTGCTCGCCCAGCAGGGTGGTCAGCGCCTTCTCGTCCACCAGCAGTTTTTCGCGGCGGCGCTCCAGCGCGTGCAGCGCGGCCGTATCGGCCTTCGAGGCGCCTTTCCAGCCTTCGATGGTGCGCTGGATGATGGCCACTTCCTCTTCCGTCAGGGAGCGCATTTTCTTGCCGACGAACTGCAGCGCACGGCGGCGGCCTTCATGGTTCTTGATGCTCTGGCACTCCAGAATCGCATCCCGGACGTCCTCCGGCATCGGCACCCGCTTGACACGGTCGCGCGGCTGGTCGACCAGTTCATGGCCCAGGTCCTGCAATGCGTCGGATTGGCGTTTCAGTTCGGTTTTGGATGGGCGGTCGTATTTCTCTTCGAACTCGGAAGACTGGAAGCCGACGGAGCCACGGTTTGGATTTGGCATGATAGGGAAAGGTAGGAAGGTGCGCCGCGAAAGCGCGCCTGTAAAAACGGTAAACGGCTGCTATCATAACTGTTTTAACGCTTAGCCCACCAAAACACCCTATGAGCGAATCCCATTTCACCCACAGCCAGGACCAGTTGAAGCAGCTTGCCCAGGACGTTCTGGGCTATGCACGCGAGCAGGGCGGCACCGATGCCGCCGTCGAGATCAGCGAAGGTAGCGGGTTGTCGGTGTCGGTTCGCAAGAGCAAGATCGAAACGATCGAGCAGAACAAGGACAAGGGGCTGGGCGTCACGGTATTTGTCGGCAAGAAGCGCGGCAACGCGTCCACGTCCGACTTTTCGGCGGCCTCGCTGCGCGCCACTGTGGAAGCGGCCTACAACATCGCCCGCTTCACGGCGGACGACGACTGCGCCGGCCTGGCCGAAGAAGAATTGCTGGAAAAGAACCCGCGCGACCTGGAGCTGTTCTACCCGTGGGAGATCACGGCGGAAGAAGCTGTCGTGCTGGCGCAGCGCGCCGAGGCTGCCTCGTTTGCCGTCGATCCGCGCATCACCAACAGCGAAGGCGCCGGCGTGCACGTGCAGCAATCGCACTTCGTGGCGGCCAATTCGCGCGGCTTCATGGGCGGCTATCCGTATTCGCGCCATACGATTTCCGCCACGCCGATCGCCGGCAAGGGCGCGAAGATGCAGCGCGACGACTGGTACAGCTCCGTGCGCGATCCGAAAAAGCTGGCGACGCCGGAAGCAGTCGGCCGCTACGCCGCCGAACGCGCACTGGCCCGCCTGAACGCGCGCCAGATGAACACGCGCACGTGCCCCGTGCTGTTCGAAGCGCCGCTGGCCGCCGGCCTGCTGGGCGCTTTCGTGCAGGCCACGTCGGGCGGCGCGCTGTACCGCAAGTCCACGTTCCTGCTCGACAGCCTGGGCAAGGCCGTGTTCCCGGACCACATCCAGGTGACGGAAGACCCGCACGTGCCCGGCGCCATCGGTTCGGCCCCGTTCGATGAAGAAGGCGTGCGCACGCAGTACCGCGACGTCGTCAAGGACGGCATCCTGCAAGGCTACTTCCTGTCCACCTACTCGGCGCGCAAGCTGGGCATGCAGACGACGGGCAATGCGGGCGGATCGCACAACCTGTCGCTGACGTCGAATCGCACGGAAGCGGCCGACGACTTCGCCGGCATGCTGAAAAAAATGGGCACGGGCCTGCTGGTGACGGAGCTGATGGGGCAAGGCACCAATTACGTGACGGGCGACTACTCGCGCGGCGCCTCCGGCTACTGGGTCGAGAACGGCATCATCCAGTACCCGGTCGAAGAGATCACCATCGCCGGCAACATGAAGGAGATGCTGGCGCAGATCGTGGCCATCGGCAACGACGTGCTGGTGCGCGGCACCAAGCAGACCGGTTCGATCCTGCTGGAAAAAATGGTCGTTGCGGGGAACTGACCTTTCCCAACAATCGATTGCCACGCCGGTGGCGTTTCCCTACACTGTGTTGAGTAGTAACGTTTTCCGAACGTAAATAAAAAACACAGGAGACAACCCGTATGGAACGCCGTTCCTTTATCGCCAAGGCCGCCGCCGGCGCGGGCGCCGGCCTCATCGCCGCCCCCGCACTGGCGCAGGCGCAACCCGCCATCACCTGGCGCCTCGCCTCCAGCTTCCCCAAGTCGCTCGACACCATCTTCGGTGCCTCCGACATCTTCACCCGGCGCATTGCCCAGCTCACCGGCGGCAAATTCACGATCCGCTCCTTCGCTGCGGGCGAGATCGTCCCCGGCCTGCAGGTCATGGATGCCGTGCAGGCGGGCACCGTCGAATGCGGCCACAGCGCGTCCTATTACTACTTCGGCAAGGATGCCACGTTCTCGTTCGACTGCGCCGTGCCGTTCGGCCTGACGTCGCGCCAGCACACGGCCTGGTACGACCAGGGCGGCGGGCGCGAACTGACGCGCGCGTTCTTCAAGGACTACAACATCCTCAATTTCCTGGGCGGGAACTCGGGCACGCAGATGGGCGGCTGGTTCCGCAAGGAGATCAAGTCGGTCGCCGACCTGAAAGGCACCAAGATGCGCGTGGCCGGTTTCGCGGGCCGGGTGCTGGAGCGCCTGGGCGTCGTGCCGCAGCAGCTGGCCGGCGGCGATATCTATCCGGCGCTGGAGAAGGGCACGATCGACGCGGCAGAGTGGGTCGGCCCGTACGACGACGAGAAGCTGGGCTTCTTCAAGGTCGCGCCGTTCTACTATGCGCCGGGCTGGTGGGAAGCGTCGGCGTCGTTCTCGTTCTACGTCAACCTGAAGGACTGGGAGAAACTGCCGAAGGAATACCAGGCGGCGCTGGAAGTGGCGACGTACGAAGCCCACGTCGGCATGCAGGCCGAGTACGACGTCAAGAACCCGACGGCGCTGGCGCGCCTGCTGAAGAACGGCGTCAAGCTGCGCAACTATCCGAAGGACGTGATGGACGCGTGCTACAGGATGTCGACGACCGTGATGGAAGAGGAAGCGGCCAGGAACGCCAAGTTCAAGAAGATCTACGAGCCATGGAAGCGGTTCCGCCAGGACCAGAACCAGTGGGCTTCCGTGGCCGAGGCCACGATGCAGAACTACCTGATCGCGGCGGGGCGCGCGGGCCGTTGATGTTGGCCAGGGACAGGCCGCGGCCTGTCCCGACGTTCCACCGCGGTTTCTGCGCGGTTTCTATTTACACAGTGCGCTGCGTGGCTGTCCGCAGCTGATCAGGCTTCCCACATCCGGATTGGACAGGTAGTCGAGGTGCGCCTTCACCGGGTTCTCGAACAAGCCCAAGTACGTACGGTCGTTCGATACCAGCACGTTGTGCACGATCGCGCCAGGATAGCGCTCGGGTGGCAGCGTATAGGACAACAGATCGTTCGGATCGGTAAAGGCGATCAGCGTCAGTGCATCGATGGCGGGCCCGCGGCGGTCCTTCGAGAAGTCCTCGCGCTTTTTCAGCAGCAGTTGCAAGCTGTCCGGCGGTGGGGCCTGCATGGTCTGCCGGTCGCCTGGCGCCGGTATCTGCTGGGCCGTCTGCAGCAGGGGGATCTGGTTGGCCGCCATGATCAGGTAAGCCATGCGTTCCAGATCCCGCCGCGCCGCCTGCGCGGCGCGCTGGTCCTTGTCCTCGATCATTCCTGCCAGCGTATCGAACAGGATCTTGCTGCCGAGACTTTCGGAGATGACGATCAGCGGCGTGTTGGGATCCGCGTTTTCGGTTGCGTTCATGATCGCCTCGCGCATGCGCCTCTGAATCTCGAAGCGGGCGTCGCCCTGGTAGATCAGCGCATCGGGGAGGCAGTCGTCGAGCAGGCCATCCTTGGCTTTGGCATTGAGGCTGGCGCGCTTGCCAGGAAACGCCGGCATTCCCAGGCAGATTGGCGACTTGTCCGTCTGGTCGTAACACAGCTGCTGCTTGATGGGCGTCGTCAGCGGCGACCAGATCAGCGACTTGACGAGCAACTTGCCTCTGGGCGTGTGGATGATGTCGGGGATGGTGATGATGCCGCTGCCGCCCGAGCGCGACGCCGAGGGGAGGACGTTGGCGGCCAGTTGCGCGGCCAGGGTGTTCACGGTCTCCGTCGCCCACGTCGCATCATGGGTGCACATGCCGTGCACCAGCAGTACGTCGGCCTCCTGCTTGCCGGATTTTTTGTCCGCTTCCGCAACGAAATCGATCAGGCCGGGAAAGCTGGCGCCCGGCTCGAGGAACTGCGGCGGGCGGTACGGCGTTGAGCAGCCCGCCAGCAGGACAAGGGCGGCCAGGCCGCAGGCGTAAGTGCGCATCATCGTCTCCAGGTGGTCTTGTGATCCCTCATCTTTACAACGATGAGCCCGCCCGGATTGATCGGGATCAAGGATCAGTCGACGTACTGTACCCTGGCTTGGGTATCCGTTGCACGCACGAAGTTGACGATCGAAACCGTCGTGACCGTATCGATCCTGCCCGCCATGCGGCGGTCGAACGGATGATCGTCGAAGGCGACGTTGGCGCGGAACATGCGCCCACCCAGGCGCGTGATCGACGGCACACGGATCGTCACGGGCGCGAAGCCCGCCTTCTTCAGCCACGCCTGCGCTTCGGCGCGTGTTTCCACTTCGCCCGCGGGCGCGGCGGCGGCGGCATACGTCTCCAGCACCCACTGGTTCGAATTCTGGTATCGCGTGGAAAACGCGTACGACAGCATGTTGTACTTCGGCTCGTGCAGCCGGCGCGCGGTGCGCGTGAGGACCAGCTGCGCCAGGCGCGCCTGCGTTTCCGCGCTTGGCACCAGCACCTCGGCCTCGTAGCGGAACAGGTCGCCCAGGAAGAAATTGCCCAGGCCTTCGTTGTACAGCTGCGATGCCGCCGTGTCGCACTCGTTCAGCTCATGCACGACGGTCCAGCGGCCTTCCGGATGGTCGCGCACGACGATACCCATGTGCGAGAACTTCAGGCCGTATTTCGACAGGTCCTGGCCCACTCGCGACAGCAGCACGACTTGCGCGCCCGTCGCATCGAGCGCCTGGAAGGTACGCTGCGCCAGGTCCATCGACTTGACGGTGTCCGCCACGGCCATGGGCCGCTCTTCGCAGGTGCGGCCGGCCCACGCGGGCGCGGCCAGCGTCAGGCAGGCAGTCAGGCAGGTAAGCAGCAGGCGTTTCATGCACCCACCTCGGAGTGGTGCAGCAGCGCCTTGCCCAGCTCATTCGGAATGAAAGCAAGGACCTTACCGGAAGCGACCAGCATGTGGCCCGTGGAGGTGGCGACAACGTCCAGCGCCGTGCTGGCGCCGATCGCCAGCTTGCTGGCACCCTTGCCGGACAGCCGCACGGTGGCGGTGCTGGCATCGGCCACATTTTTCAGCACGACTTCGATGCCTTCGCCCACGGTCTTGACGGATTCGACGATCACGCTGCCACCGCCGCCCACCATCGCGATCGATCCCAGCACAACAAAGCCGGACAGGTAGCTGAGCCCATACGACGCGCCCGAGGGCTCGGCGTGAACGGGGGAGGAAGCCAGCGATGCCGCCAGGAGGGCGGCGCCAAACAGTCGTTTCATGCGGATGCTCCAGAATGAAGAGCCGCGATCATCGCCGATCCTGATGATGCCTGCAATCAACTTGCAGGACGCTAGTGTCGGTTCATGACGATTTGCTGCTGCGGATCAAAGCCTTGCCTGTTTCGTTGGGAATGAACGCGATGGCCTTGCCAGACGCCATCAACACGTGCCCCGTAGCGGTGGCGACGACCTCCACGACGGTGCCGACCGCCAGCGACAACTGCTGCGCCGCCTTGCCGGACAGGCGCACGGTGGCCGTGCTGCCCTTGGCCACGTTCTTCAACACCACTTCGATGCCTTCGCCCACGGCGGCCACGCTGGCCACGACCAGGCTGCCGCCGACGGCAACGGCGATGATCGAGCCGCCAACCACGGAGCCGGTGACTTCGCTGACGGCCTGCGATGGCGCGGAAGCGTCGCGGGCGCCGGCGATGGGCGCGGCGGCGCAGGCGATGGTCAGGCAGGTGGCGATCAGGAGGCGTTTCATGATGAGTCCAGGAGAGTTATCGGTGACGCATCATCGCCGCAACACCCGGCGACGGCAATAGCCCCGTACCAAGTATCTGCACGGAAACTGCGTGGTATCATTTTCCGCTACTTTTTATGGATGAGTATGATGTCCGGCACAACGCTCCTAATCGACGCACTGAAACGCCAATTGAAGCGGCGGGGCGTCACGTATGCCGCGCTCGCGCAGCAGATCGGCATGTCCGAAGCCAGCGTCAAGCGTCTGTTCGCCCAGCGCAGTTTTACCCTGGAGCGGCTTGAGCAGGTGCTGGTCGTGCTGGGGATGGATTTCGCGGAGCTGGCCCATGCCGCGGCAGACGCGCCGCAGCTGATTACGCAGTTGACCTACGCGCAGGAGGAGGAACTGATCGGCGACACGAAGCTGCTGCTGGTCGCGGTGGCGGCGCTGAACGAAGTGCCGGTCGAGCGGCTGGTGGCGGCATACCGCCTCAGCGAGGCGGAAGCGGTGCAGTGCCTGCTGCGCCTGGACCGCATCGGTTTTCTTGTCCTGAAGCCGAACAACCGCGTCAAGCTGCTGGTGACACGCACCTTCGGCTGGATACCGGATGGCCCGATCCAGAACTGGTTCCGCAAGGAGGCGTATGGCGACTATCTGGACGCCCATTTCGACGGGCCGGGCGAGCTGCTGCGGCTCGTGAACGTGATGCTGTCGCCGGCGTCGTCCCGGGCGCTGCTGGAGCGGCTGCGCCAGGTGGCGGACGAATTCTCGCGCCAGCACCAGGACGACGCGCGGCTGCCGTACGACGAACGCCACGCCGTGACGTTCCTGCTGGCGGCCCGGCCGTGGATGCCGCAGGCGTTCCAGCACCTGTTGCGCGAGTAGCGGGGGACTGGTACCGCCGTCGGGTGCCTGTCCCAGTTCTTCAGCGGCGCAGCGCCCGCAGCACGGGCTGCAGAATGGCGGCGCCCAGCTTCATCGAGCGCGCGCCGTTCCAGCCGTTGACCGGATCGGGATCGTTGGCGTTGTCCTTGAATGGCATCTCCAGGGTCAGCGACAGGCAACCGAAGGCGTGCGTCGCGTGCGGGGAGCCCATCGTCAGCACTTCCGGCGTGTATGGCGCGTCCGGGTAGCCGAATTCGCTCTGGAAGTCCGGGCTGGCGATCTTGAAATCCTCGATGAAGCGTTCCTGCTCGGCCTTCTGCTCCGGCGTGAAGTTCTCCAGCGAGTCGCTGCCCGCCACGAAGACGTACGGCAGGCCCTCGTCGCCATGGATGTCGAGGAACAGGTCGCAGCCCGTCTCCAGCATCTTCTGCTTGACGAGGAAAACTTCCGGCGAGCGTTCCATCGTCGGCGTATTCCACTCGCGGTTCAGGTTCGCGCCGGCGGCGTTCGTGCGCAGGTTGCCGCGCACCGAGCCGTCCGGGTTCATGTTCGGCACGACATAGAACACGGCCTCCTTCAGGCACTGGCTGGCGAACGGATCGGCCGGGTCCAGCAGCGCTTCCAGCATGCCTTCGACAAACCACTCCGCCATCGTTTCGCCGGGGTGCTGGCGGGCGATGACCCAGACCTTCTTCGGTGCATCCTCGTCGCCGACGATCAGCATGTTCATGTCGCGGCCTTCAACCGTGCTGCCCAGGTCGACCAGCTGTGCCAGCGGCGACAGCTGCGCGCTGTCCAGCAGCGACAGGTGGCGTTCCCACGAATACGGCTCGAAGTAGGCGTAGTAGACGCTGTCGTATTCGGGCGTGTGCTCGATCGTCATCACGTCGCCGTCGAAGCTCGTCGGCACGCGGAACCACGTGTCGCGGTCGTAGCTGGCCACGGCCTGGTAGTCCTGCCAGCCGTCCGCGTAGGCGGCCTTGCCGGCGTTGAGGAAGCGGATCGTCAGTTCGGTGGCCTGCGCGCCCTGGACGCGGAAGTAGAACCACTGGATGATGTCGGCGTGGGAGTCCTTGCGGATATTGACGTCGATATCGCCGGCGCTGGTAACGCTGACGACGTCGATGGCGCCAGCATCGAACTGGCTGCTGATCTTGATAGACATTGTGTGTCCTGACTGATTTTCGGAGCGCCGTGGCGCGAAGGCGCCATGATACCGGCTTTGCCTGCCGGTCGCACAGGGGGCTGTGGCCGTTCCGATAATCCCGCTAGAATGGACTGCACCGACGCCTCATCCGCAGGGCGTCCCGAGCGTCCCATCCGGCGCACCACCAAAAACCAGCAGGAGACTTATGCAACGTCGTTCCTTTCTGAAGAATACCGCCGTCGCCGCAGGCGCCGGCACCATTGCCGCACCGGCCTTCGCGCAGGTCCAGCCCACCGTCAACTGGCGCCTCGCCTCCAGCTTTCCGAAAACGCTCGACACGATTTCCGGCTCGGCCGAGAACTTCGTCAAGCGCGTCGCCCAGCTCACCGGCGGCAAGTTCGTTATCCGCCAGTTCGCCGCCGGCGACATCGTGCCGGGCTTGCAGGTGATGGATGCCGTGCAGGCGGGTACCGTTGAAATCGGCCACACGCCGGCCTACTACTACTTCGGCAAAGATCCCACGTTCGCGTTCGACTGCGCCGTGCCGTTCGGGCTGACGTCGCGCCAGCAGACCGCGTGGTTCGACCAGGGCGGCGGGCGCGAGCTGCTGCGCGAGTTCTACCGGGGCTACGGCATCGTCAACTTCATGGGCGGGAACACTGGCACGCAGATGGGTGGCTGGTACCGCAAGGAGATCAAGTCCGTCGCCGACCTGAAGGGCCTCAAGATGCGCGTGGCCGGTTTCGCGGGCCGCGTGATGGAGCGCATGGGCGTCGTGCCGCAGCAGATCCCCGCCGGCGACGTCTACGCCGCGCTGGAGAAGGGCACGATCGACGCGGCCGAATGGGTCGGCCCGTACGACGACGAAAAGCTGGGCCTGGCCCGCGTCGCCCCGTTCTACTACTCGCCCGGCTGGTGGGAAGCGGGGCCGCAGCTGTCCTTCTACGTCAACATCAAGGAATGGGAAAAGCTGCCGAAGCAGTATCAGGCGGCGCTCGAAGCGGCCAGCTACGAGTGCCACGTCGTCATGCAGGCCGAATACGACACCAGGAACCCTGGCGCGCTCGCGCGACTGATGAAGAACGGCGCCAGGCTGCGCAACTTCAGCCGGGACGTCATGGACGCTGCGTACAAGCAGTCGAGTCTGGTCATGGAAGAGGAAGCGGCGAAGAACGCGAAATTCCGCAAGATCTACGAGCCGTGGAAGAAGTTCCGCCACGACCAGAACCAGTGGGCATCGGTGGCGGAAGCCACGATGCAGAACTACCTCATCACCGCCGGCCGAAAATAAGCCCCCAGCCCAGCCCGTGACAACAACGGGGTCAGGCACAAAAACTGTCACGACCTCAGCGGTAAGCCCTGCTACGGCAGAGTCCGTGACAACATTCGTGCCTGACCCCGATGTTGTCACCGGCGCGGCGGTTGCTTGTCAGCGCATGCCGCCGAAGCGGTCGTAGAACGCCGCCTGCGCCTCGGGTGCGGCCGGATCTTCGCGCCGTAGTGCGGCAATGATATGCTCTTCGGCGGCGACGCAAGTCGCGCGGTACAGCTCCCTTGCCAGCTCGAACGCGGCGGCGCCCGGCCATGGCCTGGGCAGCAGCTCGACGGGCAACTGCGGATCGTGCAGTTGCACGCGCCGGTAGGCGTGCAGCACCAGCGTGCGGACGATGAACGCCTGTTCGGCCGTCAGCTGGCCTTGCAGCAGCTCGCGCAGCGGCAGGAAGCGCTCGACAAAGTGCTCGTACCCTGCAATCACGACCGACAAGTCCCACCCTTCCGCCACCAGGTCCGCCAGCGGCTTGCCCTGCACGCCGGGCAGTTGCGCCGCCTGCACCACATACACCTTGCCCCGCAACGCGAGGCGTCCCAGTAAATCGTCGATCGCGGCCGCGTCGCCGGCCGGGTGCCCCGCGATCCCCTGCGCGACGACCGCATAACCTTCCCACAGCAACTCCTTGCGCAGCGCTGCCCGCTCCGTCGCGGTCAGCCCGTTCGTCCCCAGCAAAAACGTCCAGCTGCCATCCCAGTGCACATTGGGCGCGGCATACACGCGCCGGAACGCGCGCGTAAAGCGCAGCATGGACTCCGGCGTGATCGTGTAATTGCTGCGGCGCCCGTCGCGCTGGGCGCCCAGCCAGCCCTCCTGCGCCAGCCGGAAGACCGACGTGCGCACCAACCGGTCGTTGATGCCGAACGGCGCGGCCAGTTCGATCAGGCTGCCCAGCCATGCCAGGCCGCCATGCGGGACGACGGCGTCGCCGAAGATCGTCATCAACAGGGACTTGGAGCGGGGCGGGTCGAGGGTCAGCGACTGGTCGATCCAGTCATCGATGGTGGTGGGAATACGCATGACAGCTATTGTAAGCTCAGCCAACAAGATACGGATATTCAATATGACACAAAAAATGCGTAGTCAAACCTTATTGCGTATCGTATGATGTGTCGAACGTGGAGGAGACAACGTCATGTATGCACAAATGGTGGAAACCGGGGTGAAGAACATCCGGACGCTGGACGACATGAGTGCGGACGAGCAGGCCTTCCAGGCCCGCATCGACGCCGGCGTCAAGATCGAAGCGAAGGACTGGATGCCGGAGGCGTACCGCAAGACGCTGATCCGCCAGATCTCGCAGCACGCGCACTCGGAAATCGTCGGCCAGCTGCCAGAGGGGAACTGGGTCACGCGCGCGCCGACATTGAAGCGCAAGTCCATCCTGCTGGCGAAAATCCAGGACGAAGCGGGCCACGGCCTGTACCTGTACAGCGCGGCCGAAACGTTGGGCGTCTCGCGCGACGAGCTGCTGGCCGCGCTTCATTCCGGCAAGGCCAAATACTCCAGCATCTTCAATTACCCGACCCTGTCGTGGGCCGACATGGGCGCCATCGGCTGGTTAGTGGACGGCTCCGCCATCATCAACCAGATCCCGCTGTGCCGCTGCTCCTACGGCCCGTACTCGCGCGCGATGATCCGCGTCTGCAAGGAAGAGTCGTTCCATGCGCGCCAGGGC
This sequence comes from Pseudoduganella plicata, assembly GCF_004421005.1. Classification (NCBI taxonomy): domain Bacteria; kingdom Pseudomonadati; phylum Pseudomonadota; class Betaproteobacteria; order Burkholderiales; family Oxalobacteraceae; genus Pseudoduganella; species Pseudoduganella plicata. Next base: position 2,923,634 of record NZ_CP038026.1, on the reverse strand, counting down.
TACGACATCATGATGTCGCTGGCGAAGGGCACGCTTGAACAGAAGGCGATGGCGCAGGATGCGCTGAACCGCTGGTGGTGGCCTTCCCTGATGATGTTCGGCCCGTCGGATGCGGAATCGGTCAACAGCGCGCAGTCGACCAAATGGCGCATCAAGCTGTTCTCCAACGACGAGCTGCGCCAGCGCATGGTCGACCAGACCGTCCCGCAGGCCGAGTACCTGGGCCTGACGATTCCCGACCCGGACCTGAAGTGGAATGCCGAAACGGGACACTACGAATTTGGCGACATCGACTGGACCGAATTCCACGAGGTCCTGAAGGGCAATGGCCCGTGCAACCGCGAGCGCCTGCGCACCCGCGTCAAGGCGTACGAGGATGGCGAATGGTTCCGCGACGCGCTGGTCGCCCATGCAGAGAAAAAAGCACAGAACAAGGCCGCGGCCTGAGGAGACGATGATGAGCAAGGAATGGCCACTGTGGGAAGTGTTCATCCGCAGCCAGCACGGTCTGGCCCACAAGCACGTGGGCAGCCTGCACGCGCCGGATGCGGAGATGGCGATCAATAACGCACGCGATGTCTACACGCGCCGCAACGAAGGCGTCTCGATCTGGGTCGCCCGCGCGGCGGACATCGTCGCCTCCAGCCCGTCCGACAAGGGCGCGCTGTTCGAACCCGCGAACAGCAAGGTCTATCGCCACCCCACCTTCTTCCCGATGCCGGAAGAAGTGAAGAACCTGTAACGCGGACAACTGAGCATGGACACCAAGGTTAATTACCTGCTGCGCCTGGGCGACAACGCCCTTGTCTTGAGCCAGCGCCTGTCCGAGTTGTGCGGCAAGGGCCCGGCCCTCGAAGAAGACATGGCGCTGACGAACGTCGCGCTCGACCTGCTGGGGCAAGCCCGCATGTGGCTGACGTATGCCGGCGAGCTGGAAGGGCAGGGCCGCGACGAAGACGCGCTGGCCTACCGGCGCGACGCGCACGATTTTCGCAATGTGCTGCTGGTCGAACAGCCGAACGGGAATTACGCGCACACCCTGATGCGCCAGTTTTACTTCGATACGTGGCACTACTTCCTGATCGGTGCGCTGACGAAGTCCGCCGACACCCGCATCGCCGGGATCGCGGAAAAATCGCTGAAGGAAGTGACGTACCACCTGCGCCGCAGCGGCGACCTGATCGTCCGCCTGGGCGACGGCACGGAAACCAGCCACCGCTACACGCAGACGGCGGCGGACGAGCTGTGGATGTACACGGGCGAAGTCTTCAACTACGACGCCGTGGACGAAGCCATGGTCGCCGCCGGCATCGCCCCGCCCGCCGCCGAACTGCGCCAGCAATGGCTCGATCACGTGGCCGACATCTTCGCAGAGGCGACGTTGACGATGCCGCCCGCGGACGCCTGGATGCAGAAAGGCGGCAAGCAGGGACGCCACAGCGAACACCTGGGCTACCTGCTGGCCGAGATGCAGTTCCTGCAGCGCGCCTATCCCGGCGCGGAGTGGTGACATGTCCCCCGCTGTCGCCACCCGGCTGACGGAAGAGCAGGTCTGGACCTGGCTGGCCGACGTGCCGGACCCGGAAATCCCCGTCATCTCCGTCGTCGACCTGGGCATCGTGCGCGCCGTGCGGATCGAAGGGGAAGCCGTCAGCGTGACGATCACGCCGACGTATTCCGGCTGTCCGGCGATGCAGGTCATCGACGAGGCGGTGCGCGCCGCATTGCGCGAGCACGGCGTGGGCAACGTCACCATCGTCACGCAGCTGTCGCCGGCATGGACGACGGACTGGATGAGCGACGCCGGCAAGGCCAGGCTGAAAGGCTATGGCATCGCGCCGCCCGCCCAGCAGGTGATCGACATCTCGGGCCTGCGGGGCGGCCTGGCCGCAGCGGTATCCCGCCGCGCCGCGCCGCCGCCTGTCGTGGCCTGCCCGTACTGCGGCTCGACGCATACGGAGCTGACCAGCCAGTTCGGCTCCACGCCATGCAAGGCCCTGTACAAATGCCGCGATTGCCGCGAGCCGTTCGATTACTTCAAGTGCCACTGACATCATGAGCAAATTCCATCCGCTGCCCGTAGCGAAGGTGCATAACGAAACCCGCGACTGCATTGCCGTCACGTTTGCCGTGCCGCCCGAGCTGCAGGACAGCTTCCGCTTCCAGCAGGGCCAGCACCTGACCCTGCGCGCGCTGGTCGGTGACGAAGACTTGCGCCGCTCGTACTCGATCTGCTCGGCGGTGCAGGACGGCTGCCTGCGCGTGGCCATCAAGCGCACACAGGGCGGTGCGTTCTCCACGTGGGCCAACGAGAACCTGAAAGCGGGTCACGTCGTCGACGTGATGCCGCCGATGGGGCACTTCAACGTGCCGCTGGACGCCTCGCAAGCGAAAAACTATCTCGCGTTCGCGGCCGGCAGCGGTATCACGCCGATCCTGTCGATCGTCAAGACGACTTTGCTGACGGAGCCGCAGAGCCGCTTCACGCTCTTTTACGGCAACCGTGCCTCGTCGTCCGTCATCTTCAAGAACGAACTGATGGAGCTGAAGGACACGTATCTGGAGCGCCTGAACATCGTCTACGTGATGAGCCGCGAACAGCAGGACATCGACCTGTTCAACGGCCGCATCACGAAGGAAAAGACGCAGCAGTTCCTGCAGCACTGGATCGACATCGCCGACTACGACACGGCATTCATCTGCGGCCCGGAGGACATGATGCATGGCGTCTCGGAAGCGCTGCAGGAAGCGGGCATGCCGAAATCGAACATCAAGGTCGAGCTGTTTGCCGCATCCATTCCGAAGCACCAGCACAAGGCGCGCGCGCTCGACGCCCAGGCGGCCCAGCACCTGACGGAAGTGACGGTGATCCAGGACGGCAACGCCGCCACGTTCACGATGGAGAAGGACAAGGAATCCATTCTGGACGCGGGCCTGCGCGCCGGCCTGGAAATGCGTTACTCATGCAAGGGTGGCGTATGCTCGACGTGCCGCTGCAAGGTTGTCGACGGCAAGGTCGATATGGACGTGAACTATGCGCTGGAAGACTACGAGATCGCGCGCGGCTTCGTGCTGAGCTGCCAGAGCTTCCCGGCCACGGACAAGGTCGTCATCGACTTCGACCAGGCGGAATAAAGATCAAACGGAGGAGACACCGTGAACGAACAAAAAACCTACGATAACATCCTGTTCACCATCAAAGGCGGCATCGCCCAACTGACGCTGAACCGCCCGGATAAACTGAACAGCTTCACGCAGGCGATGCACCTGGAAGTGCGCGACGCGTTCGAGCGTATCCGCGCCGACAAATCCGTGCGCGTGCTGGTGCTGACCGGCGCCGGCCGCGGCTTCTGCGCGGGGCAGGACCTGTCCGACCGCGCCGTGGAGCCAGGCGCCAAGGGCGTCGACCTGGGCGACTCCGTCGAAAAATTCTACGCGCCACTGGTCCTGGCCATCAAGGCATTGCCGATGCCCGTCATCTGCGCCGTCAACGGCGTGGCGGCCGGCGCCGGGGCGAACCTCGCGCTGGCGTGCGACATCGTGCTGGCCGCGAAGTCGGCGTCGTTCATCGAAGCGTTCTGCAAGCTGGGCCTGATCCCGGATACGGGCGGCACGTGGCACCTGCCACGGCTGATCGGCCACGCCCGCGCGATGGGTCTTGCCATGCTGGGCGAGAAGCTGACGGCGGACCGCGCCGAGCAGTGGGGCCTGATCTGGAAGGCGCTGCCGGACGAAACCCTGATGACGGAAGCGCTGGCGCTGGCCGAGCACTTCGCCTGCGCGCCAACGAAAGGCCTCGCCTTCACCAAGCACGCCATCCACCAGAGCTATGCCAACAGCCTGCCCGAGCAACTGAAGCTGGAAGCGGAGATGATGCGCGAGCTGGGCAACAGCCACGATTACCGCGAAGGCGTCGATGCCTTCATCGCCAAGCGCACGCCGCACTTCAAGGGGAATGATGACCGTCAAACTGGAACCGGGCAGCGTCATCGCCGTCATCGGCAGCGGCGCCATGGGCGCCGGCATCGCGCAGGTCGCGGCCGCCGCCGGGCACACCGTCAAGGTGTACGACACCCGTCCGGACGCCATTACCATCGCGCTGGCCGGCATCGGCACCATCTACAGCAGGCTGGCGGACAAGGGCAGGATGACGCACGCGGAGGCCGACGCCGCCCGCGCCCGGCTGCACGGCGTGTCGTCGCTGGCCGACGTGGCCGATGCGGCCCTCGTGGTGGAAGCCATCGTCGAGGACCTGGACGTGAAACGTGGTCTGTTCGCGGAATTGGAAGGCATTGTCGCGGAGGATGCGATCCTGGCCTCGAACACGTCGTCGATTTCGATCACGGCCATCGGCGCCAAGCTGCGCCGGCCGGGCCGCCTGGTCGGCATGCACTTCTTTAACCCGGTGCCTTTGATGCAGCTGGTCGAAGTCATTTCCGGCGTGGCTACCGATGCGGCGGTCGCGCAGGCGGTCTACGACACGGCGGCCAGCTGGGGCAAGAGCCCCGTGCACGCGAAATCCACGCCCGGCTTCATCGTCAACCGCGTGGCGCGGCCGTTCTATGCCGAAGGCTGGCGCCTGCTGCAGGAACAGGCAGCCGATGCCCCGACCATCGATGCCGTGCTGCGCGAGGCGGGGGGCTTTCGCATGGGTCCATTCGAGCTGATGGACCTGATCGGGCACGACGTCAATTATTCCGTGACCCGCTCCGTGTTCGACGCCTACTACGGCGATCCGCGCTTTGCGCCATCGGTGCTGCAGCAGGAGCTGGTCAATGCCGGCTACCTGGGCCGCAAATCGGGGCGGGGCCTGTATCCGTACGGCGCCAATGCCGCGCCGCAGCCGGTGCGCACGGAATCGGCGCTGGCGCGTCCCGAATTCGTCGGCCACAGCCTGGAAGCAGGTGCGGACGGCCGCCAGACGGCGGCGATGCTGGGGCGCCTCCGTGCGCACGGGATCGACGTCCACCAACGCCATTCGGCCGAAGGCCACCAGCACGAAGCGCCGGCGTTCCACTGCAATGGTGCCGCCATCTACCTGACGGACGGGCGCACGGCAACGGAACGCGCCCGCGCCAACCGGCACGACGACACGGTGGTGTTCGACCTGGTCTTCGACGCCGCTACGGCCACGCGCATCGCCGTTGCCGCCGCCGACCAGTGCAGCCTGGCCGCCTTCAACAGCGCCGTCGCGCTGTTCCAGGCAGCCGGCTTTGCCGTCACGCGGCTGGACGACGTGCCGGGCCTGGTGGTCATGCGCACTGTCGCCATGCTGGCCAACGAGGCGGCCGATGCCGTGTACCAGGGCGTGTGCAGCGCCGCCGCGGCCGATACCGCCATGCAGAAGGGCGTGAACTATCCGCGCGGACCGCTGGCGTGGGCCGATGCGGTCGGCGTCGGCCACGTCGTCACGGTGCTGGAAAACCTGGCTGCCAGCTATGGCGAAGACCGTTACCGCGTGTCGCCGCTGTTGCGCCGCCGCCAGGCGGCAGGAAAGAACATCCATGCGTGATGCCGCGATGACGACACCTGATACGCTGGCGCAGGCGGCGGGTGCCGCGATGTTCGCCCGCGACACGGCCAGCCAGGGACTCGGGATGACGCTGGACGAGATCCGCCCCGGCTACGCGCGCATGTCGATGCGCATCCGGCCCGATATGCTCAACGGCCACGGCACCTGCCACGGCGGCTTTATTTTCACGCTGGCGGACAGCGCGTTCGCGTTCGCCTGCAACAGCCATAACCTCGTGACCGTGGGTGCCGGCTGCACCATCGATTATCTGGCGCCCGGACGCCAGAACGACCTGCTCACCGCCGAAGCGGTCGAGCGGGCGCTCGCCGGCAAGACCGGCATCTATGACGTCAACGTCATCAATCAGGATGGCCGCATCGTCGCCACTTTCCGGGGCAAGTCGCACCGGATCGGCGGCGAAGTGGTCCCTGTCCAGGCTTGAAGTAAAGACCAGGAGGAGGCACCCATGGTGCAACGCCAACCCGCGCCAGCGGATCTGGAACCGATCGAACGCGCCAGCCGCGACGAACTGCAGGCGCTGCAACTGCAGCGGTTGCGCAAGTCGCTGCGGCACGCCTACGACAACGTCGCGCACTACCGCGCCGCGTTCGATGCAAAGGGCGTCCATCCGGACGACCTGAAAACGCTGTCCGACCTTGCCAAATTCCCGTTCTCGGACAAGAAGACGCTGCGCGACAACTACCCGTTCGGCCTGTTCGCCGTGCCGCGCGAGCAGGTGGTGCGCATCCACGCGTCGAGCGGCACCACCGGCAAGGCGACAGTGGTCGGCTACACGAAAAACGATATCGACATGTGGGCCGACATGGTGGCGCGCTCGATCCGCGCCGCCGGCGGCCGCGCCAGCGACATGGTGCACATCTCGTACGGCTATGGCCTCTTCACTGGCGGTCTGGGGGCGCACTATGGCGCCGAGCGGCTGGGCTGCACCGTCGTGCCGATGTCCGGCGGCCAGACTGAAAAGCAGGTGCAATTGATCCAGGACTTCAGGCCCTCGATCATCATGGTCACGCCGTCGTACATGCTCAACATCATCGAAGAGTTCCGGCGCCAGGGGCTGGACGCGGCCGAGTCGTCGCTGAAGGTCGGCATCTTCGGCGCGGAGCCGTGGACGGGCGCGATGCGCGGCGAGATCGAGCAGCGCGCCGGCATCGACGCGGTCGACATCTACGGCCTGTCGGAAGTGATCGGCCCCGGCGTCGCCAGCGAGTGCATCGAGAGCAAGGACGGCCCCGTCATCTGGGAAGACCATTTTTATCCCGAGATCATCGACCCGGAAACGGGCGAGGTGCTGCCGGACGGCTCGGAGGGTGAGCTGGTCTTCACGTCGCTGACGAAGGAGGCGATGCCCGTCATCCGCTACCGCACCAAGGATCTGACCCGCCTGCTGCCGCCCACGTCGCGCGCGATGCGCCGCATGGACAAGATCACTGGCCGCTCGGACGACATGCTGATCATCCGCGGCGTCAACGTATTCCCCACGCAGATCGAGGAACTGATCCTGAAAATGCCCCAGCTGGCGCCGCAGTACCAGCTGATCGTGACGCGCGACGGCCATCTCGACAAGCTCGATGTCGTCGGCGAGCTGCGCCCCGAAATCACGGGCACGCTGACGGACAACGCCGTCGACAGCCTGGCGCGGGAACTGGAACATCACATCAAGACCTATGTCGGCGTCACCACGAAGGTACGCCTGCTGGCCGCCGACAGCATCGAACGCACGCAGACCGGCAAGGCCAGGCGCGTGCTGGACAAGCGACCGAGAAACTGAGCACGGAGAATACAAACCATGAACGAAGCCTATATTTGCGACGCCATCCGTACCCCTTTCGGCCGCTATGGCGGCGCCCTGGCGGGCGTCCGCGCGGACGACCTGGCCGCGCTGCCCATTGCTGCGCTGATCGAGCGTAACCCCGGCGTCGACTGGTCGCAGGTCGACGACGTGCTGGTCGGCTGCGCCAACCAGGCGGGCGAGGACAACCGCAACGTGGGCCGCATGGCCGCGCTGCTGGCGGGACTGCCGCCTGCCGTGCCGGCCAATACGATCAACCGCCTGTGCGGCTCCAGCCTGGACACCATTGGCACGGCCGCCCGTGCCATCAAGGCCGGGGAAGCCCACCTGATGATTGCCGGCGGCGTGGAAAGCATGACGCGCGCGCCGTTCGTCATGGGCAAGGCCGATACGGCGTTCTCGCGCACCGCGAAGATCGAGGACACGACGATCGGCTGGCGCTTCGTCAATCCGCGCATGAAGGAGCAGTACGGCATCGATTCCATGCCGGAGACGGCGGAAAACGTGGCGCAGCAGTTCAATGTGAACCGCGCTGACCAGGATGCGTTCGCGCTGCGCAGCCAGCAGCGCTGGGCCGCCGCGCACGAGGCGGGGCTGTTCAAGGCGGAGATCGTGCCTGTCACGCTGCACTCGAAAAAGGGCGAGTCGAAGGTATTCGACACCGACGAGCATCCCCGTCCCGACACATCGATCGAACAGCTGGCAAAGCTGAAGGGCGTCGTCAAGGCCGACGGCACCGTCACGGCCGGGAACGCGTCCGGCGTCAACGACGGCGCCTGCGCCGTGCTGCTGGCGTCAAGCAAGGCCGTCGAGCAGTATGGCCTGAGACCGCGCGCCAAAGTGCTGGGCATGGCCACGGCGGGCATCGAGCCGCGCATCATGGGCTTCGCTCCCGCGCCCGCGTCGAAAAAGCTGCTGGCGCAGCTGGGCCTGACGATAGACCAGATGGACGTCATCGAACTGAATGAAGCCTTTGCCGCGCAGGGCCTGGCCGTCACGCGCGACCTGGGACTGCCGGACGACGCGCCGCACGTCAATCCGAACGGTGGCGCCATCGCCCTGGGCCACCCGCTGGGTGCCTCCGGCGCACGGCTCGTCACGGCCGCCGTCAACCAGCTGGAGCGCACGGGCGGGCGCTATGCGCTCTGCACGATGTGCATCGGCGTGGGGCAGGGCATCGCCCTCGTGATCGAGCGGGTCTGAGGACATGGTCAAGGTCTACGAGATCAACGGCATCCGGCCCGTCGTCCATCCGAGTGCGTACGTACACCCGAGCGCGGTGCTGATCGGCGACGTGATCGTCGGCCCGCGCTGCTACGTCGGCCCGCTGGCCTCGCTGCGCGGCGACTTCGGCCGGCTGGTGCTGGAAGAGGGCTGCAACCTGCAGGACACGTGCGTGATGCACGGTTTTCCGGGCGCGGACACGGTCGTCGAAGTGGACGGCCACATCGGCCACGGTGCCGTGCTGCACGGCTGCCGCATCGGCCGCAATGCACTGGTGGGCATGAATGCCGTCGTGATGGACAACGCCGCCGTCGGTGCCGAGAGCATCGTGGCGGCCATGTGCTTCGTCAAGGCGGGCATGGAGATCCCGCCGCGCAGCATGGTGATCGGCACCCCCGCGCGCATCGTGCGCGAGGTGACGGATGCGGAACTGGCGTGGAAGAACGTTGGCACCGGCCAGTACCATGAACTGGCGGTGCGCTCGCTGGAGACGATGCGCGAAGTCGAGGCGCTGGCGGCGCCCGAGCCGGGCCGCCAGCGCATGCAGTGGGAAAGCTCGCTGCCGCTGCACCAGGTAAAAAGATAATGGGGACGGACACCTGCCTCGGGGTCTTCGACCCTGAGGCGGGTGCCTGTCCCCGACGTACAAGCAATCGGAGACCCAAATGACCACCACCCTGCAAAGCTACATCGCCGGCCGCTGGCACGGCAAGGAAGCGCACACGCCGCTGCACAGCGCTCTGCACAACCAGCTGATCTATCACACCCACGCCGAAGCCATCGACTTCGCCGAAGCGGTCGACTATGGCCGCAGGACCGGCGTGCCGGGGCTGATGAAGCTGGACTTCCAGGGGCGCGCGGCAACGCTGAAGGCGCTGGCGCTGTACCTGATGGAGCGCAAGGAAGAGCTGTACCACATCTCGCACCTGACCGGCGCCACGCGTCCGGACAGCTGGGTGGACGTGGAAGGCGGCATCGGCACCCTGTTCGCCTATGCCAGCATGGGCAGCCGCGAGCTGCCGTCATCCAACGTGCTGCACGAAGGGCCGGCCATCGCGCTGGGCAAGCGGGGCGGCTTCGCCGGCACCCACATCCTCGTGCCGAAGGGCGGCATCGCGGTGCACATCAACGCGTTCAACTTCCCCATCTGGGGCCTGCTGGAAAAATTCGCGCCCAGCTTCCTGGCCGCGATGCCGTGCATCGGCAAGCCCGCCACGGCAACGAGCTACCTGACGGAGGCGCTCGTGCGCATGGTGCACGAGTCGAACCTGCTGCCGGCGGGAGCATTACAACTCGTGATCGGCAGCACGGGCGACCTGCTGGATCGCCTGACCGGTTTCGATGCCGTGACGTTCACCGGCTCGGCCGACACGGCGGCGAAGCTGCGCAGCAACCGTCACCTGATTGCCAACTCGGTGCCGTTCACGGCGGAGGCGGACTCGCTGAACTGCGCGATCCTGGCCCCGGACGTGACCCCAAGCGATCCGGAGTTCGACCTGTTCGTCAAGGAAGTGGCGCGGGAGATGACGGGCAAGGCGGGCCAGAAATGTACGGCAATCCGCCGTATCATCGTGCCGCGGCAGCAGGCCGACGCCGTCGCGGAGCGCCTGCGCGACCGTCTGGCGAAGGTCACCGTGGGCGACCCGTCGGTCGACGGCGTGCGCATGGGCGCGCTGGCGTCAAAAGACCAGCAGCGCGACGTGGCGGCGCAGGTCGAGCGGCTGCTGGCGGGGAACGAGCTGCTGTACGGCCGTCCGGATGAACTGAGACTGGTCGGCGACGGTGTCCACGACGGTGCCTTCTTCTCGCCGACATTGGTCATGTGCCGCAACGCGATGGACAACGATGCCGTGCACGACGTGGAAGCGTTCGGTCCTGTCAGCACCCTGATGACGTATGACGGCATCGACGAAGCGCTGGCGCTGGCGGCCCGCGGCAAGGGCAGCCTTGTGTCCACGCTGGTGACGAAGGACCCGGCCACGGCCGCCTATGCGGTGCCGATGGCCGCGGCCCACCACGGCCGCGTGCTGGTGCTGGAGCGCGAGGCGTCCGTCGATTCGACCGGCCACGGCTCGCCGCTGCCGCAACTGAAGCACGGCGGCCCGGGGCGCGCCGGCGGCGGCGAGGAACTGGGCGGCATCCGCGCCGTGAAGCACTTCCTGCAGCGCGCCGCCGTGCAGGGATCGCCGACGATGCTGTCGGCGATCACGGGCGAGTACGTACGCGGCGGCGCGGTGCGTGAAAGCGACGTGCACCCGTTCCGCAAGCACTTCGAGGACCTGCAGGTGGGCGACTCGCTGCTGACGCACCGCCGCACGGTCAGCGAAGCGGACATCGTCAACTTCGGCGGCGTCTCGGGCGACTATTTCTATATGCATTTCGACGAGATCGCGGCAAAGGATACGCAGTTCGGCAAGCGCATCGCGCACGGCTACTTCGTGCTGTCGGCCGCTGCCGGCCTCTTCGTCTCGCCGGCGCCGGGCCCCGTGCTGGCCAACTACGGCCTGGACAACCTGCGCTTCATCACCCCCGTCGCCATCGGCGACACGATCCGCGCCCGCCTGACGTGCAAGCGCAAGGTGGACCGCAACCGCAAGGACGACAAAGGCATCGGCCAGGGCGTCGTCGCGTGGGACGTGCAGGTGACGAACCAGAACGACGAGCTGGTGGCCAGCTATGACATCCTGACTCTCGTGTCGAAGCGGACCTGAGGAGCTGGGACGGGCACCTCGCGAGGTGCCCGTCCCGGGCCCGAGAAGCCGATGTTCGCCGCCCGTTGCGCCGCCGAACGCTAGAGTCCGGCCTCCAAAGTGATAATTCGATAGATTTCACTGCTTCAAAAAGAGTAGCATTCGGGCATCATGAAAATGCCTGCTCTCTTCATTGCCGCGACGCTGCTCCTTGGCGGTTGCACTGGCGCTGTCCGTCACACGCCGGTGTCTTTGAGCCCGTCCGCCGCGGCCACGACACCTGTCGTGCTGGCGCGCAGCGCTGTCGTGACGTTCGATTCCGGCTACGCGCGGCCCATCAACGCAGGTAGCCGCTGGGCGCTGGCGGGCACCATTGCTCAGGGTACGGTATATCGCCCGGTCGGTGATGTCTTTACCGTCGAGGGCGCGCATATTCATGAGGCATGGCTGGTCCTCGACAGGGACCAACTGGTGGGCTTCTACCTGCCGGCCGAACGCGGTTTTTCGCCGTTGCGCACGCCGCTGTCACTCCACTTACAAAACCAGGGATAACAAATGAAAAGCATTCTGAAACTGGGCGCCATCGCCCTGCTGGCGCGCTGACGGGTTGCGCTGCCACCGGTCCGAAATTTGACGAACAGCAGGCGAACACGCCGAAGCTGGCCGCCGACCAGGGCCGCGTCTACTTCTACCGCGTCAACAGCATGGTTGGCGCCGCCGTCCAACCGGACATCAAGCTGGACGGCGCCGTCGTCGGCGAGTCCAAACCGGGCGGCTACATCTATGCCGACACGTCGGCTGGCAGCCATGAAGCGGGAACGAGCACCGAAGCGACGAACAACCTGTCGTTCGTGCTGGACAAAGGCGAGACCAAGTACGTGCGTACGTCCGTGTCGATGGGCCTGATGGTCGGCCGCGTCAAGCCGGAGCTGGTCGGCCAGGAAGAAGCGCTGAAGGAAATCGCGGAACTGAGCTATATCGGCAAGCCCGCGAAGTAATCGGGCAGGCGAACGCCGGGGCCAGACACCCGTCCCGGGCCGAGCGGCCCGGGACGGGTGTCTGGCCTCTTTTTACGCCGCCAGCCCGAACGGATCGTCGATTGACCGCGCCGGCTGGGTGAACCACGCCGGTCCTTTCGCCGTCATATAAAAATGGTCTTCATGGCGGATGCCGAATTCGCCCGGCACGCAGATCATCGGTTCGTTCGAGAAGCACATGCCCACGTCCAGCGGCGTCGTGTCGCCGCCCACCAGGTACGGCCATTCGTGGATATCCAGGCCGATGCCGTGGCCCGTGCGGTGCGGCAGGCCGGGCAGCTTGTAGCCCGGACCGAAGCCGCTCGAGACGAGCGAGCGACGCGCGGCGGCGTCCACTTCCTCGCATGGCACGCCCAGCTGCGCGGCTTCGAACGCTGCCTGCTGCGCTGCCTTCTCCGCGTTCCAGACGAAGCGCTGGCGTTCACTCGGCTCGCCGTAGACATAGGTGCGCGTGATGTCGGAGATGTAGTTGTGCAGCTTGCAGCCCGTGTCGATCAGCACCGTGTCGCCGGCTTTCAATGTCTGGACGTAGCTGACGCCGTGGGGGAACGCGGTGGCGGCCCCGAACAGCACGATGCAGAAGTACGAGCCAGGCGCGCCAACCTTTCTGTGCGCGCGGGCGATGAATTCCTCCACCTCGACTGTCGTGATGCCTTCGCGCAGGATGCTGGCGGTTGCCACGTGCACCGCCAGGGTCATGTCCATCGCGCGTTGCATCAACGCGATCTCCGCGGCGGACTTGCGGGTGCGGCAGTGCGCCGTCACGGCGCGGGCGTTCTCCAGCCGGTAACCGGCAGCCAGCGGCCGGATGCCGTCGTAGATGAAGAAGGCGGCGCTTTCGCAGATGCCGATGCGCGGCGGCAGGTCCGCGTTGGCCGCAATGCCCATGCGCGCGAGCACGTCGATGAACAGCGCGTAGGGGCTTTCGTGTTCTTCCCAGCAGTTGACCTGGCCCTCGACCAGCATGAAGTCGATCAGTGTGTCGCGCTCGAAGGCGGGGGCGATATATTCCAGCGCGCCCGTGGCCGGCAGGATGGCGCCGACCATGCGTTCGCTGGCATGCCATTTCGTGCCGGTGAAATAAAGCAGGTTGGCGCCGGCGTTCAGGTAGATCGCGGCAATGCCCTGTCGGCGCATGAAGGCTTGCGCGCGCTCGATGCGGGCCAGGTGCTCGTCGCGCGCGATCGGGACGGCGCCCGCTGTCATGTCCGACAGTGCTGCCAATGCTTCGTCCACCGATTTGCCGCCGATTCCGATCGTGCTCATTGCTGCTCCGCTCCATATGTGAAGCGGAAATCATAACAGGCCAAAGCGCAGGCAGGGCCGGGAACGGCACCTGCCTGCGCCTGGCGCTACGAGTCGATCACCTGGTGACGAGGCTGACCTTGTCGATCACGAACGACGTCTGTGCCGATGTGTCTTCCGTCATCGCGAACGACAGCGTCACGGTCTGGCCCTTGAAGCCCAGCAGGCTGAAATTACGAACCTGGTAACCCGCGGCCGCGTTGGCGTTCGAGTACGTTGCCAGCGTCGTGGTCGTTCCCGAGCTGCCCTTGGCAGTGACAACCAGCTTGTCGTACACGGTGGTGCCCGATTCGGCCGTGTCGATATGCAGGGCGAACGACAGATCCGCCGCCGTTGCCGTCGACGGGATGGTGACCGACTGCGTCAGCGTTTCGGTTGCCGTCGCACCGTTGCCGCCCAGGTAGGCGAAGCGGGTGCCTTCGTATGCCGTCTGGCCCGAGAACGAGCCGATCGCGCCAGTGGTGCCGGACCAGCCGGTGGTGCCCGACTCGAAGCCGCCGTTGGTGACGCGCTCCGCGCTGCCGCCGCCGGTGCTGCTGACGGTCAAGGTTGCATTGCCGGAGGTGACGGTGACGGGCGTGGACGACGAATCGGTCACGGTGGCCTTGATCACGGCGCCGTTGTCCGTGGACTGGGCGGTGAACGAGTAGGTTGCTGCCGTGGCGCCGCTGACCTGCGTGCCGTTCTTGAACCACTTGTAGCTGTATGGCGAGGTGCCGCCGCTCGCGCTTACACTGAAGCTCGCGGTGGCACCAGGTGCCACGGTGATCGAAGCGGGCTGCGTGGCGATCGAGACACCCGTGCCGCCGCCCGATTCAGGCACGTCGGTACCGACGTTGATCGCCGCATAGGCACGCTTGACGGCCGTCGCTTCCTTCGAGCCCACGCCGTAAAGTTCCTCGGCCGCCTGCAGCACCTTGTTGCGAGCGTCGGCGTAGTTGGTCGACGACGTGAACTTGGTGGTGTTGGCCTTGAACCAGATGCGGAACGCCTTGTCCGTGCCGATCCCCGTCATGTTCTTCGGGCTCTGGGTCAGGTACTGGCTGTAGTAGTCGCTGGTGGTCGTGGCGCTCGAGCCGTTGGCCAGGAAGTAGAACATGCGGTTGTTCGGACCGCTGCTGTAGTGCACGTCGATGTTCTTGATCGTGCTGCTCCACGCGTTCGGGCTCGAGCCGTCCTTGCTTGGCTTGTACATGTAGCGCAGCGGCGTGCCGGTCTTGCTGATTTCCGCGCCCATCACCCAATCATTGCCGGTCGAAGGAATCGTCGTGCCGGTGCCGCCTGCGCGGGCATAGGCTTCGGTAGCTTCGCCCTGGATGTCCGAGTTCGATTCGTTCAGGCCACCCGATTCGCCGGAGTAGACCAGGTTGGACGTGGCATCGGTGACGCCGTGGCCCATTTCGTGGCCGATCACGTCGATCGAACCCAGGTTCTTGAAGCTGCTGCCGTCGCCGATGTACATGCACTTGCAGCTTGGGTCGAAGAAGGCGTTGTCGTAGTTGTTGTCGACGTGGACGGCGATGTAGGTTGCCGTGTTGTTGCCGTCCAGGCTGCGCCAGCCGACCACGTTCTTCATCGTGTCGTACGTGTTCATCAGGCCCCACAGCGCGTTGACCGCGGCGGTCTGGCCGTTGGCGTTGGTGGTGCTGCCGCCGGGGATGTACTGCTGGCCGTCACCCCAGGTGTTCGTGCTGTTGGTATAGATGCTGCCTGGGTTCGGCGCGTTGGCCGAGCTGTGGTTGGCGTTGGTGATGGCCATGCCGCCGTATTTGCCGCCCGTGCCGCGGCTCGTGTCCAGCATCTGGTAGGTGCTGCCCGACAGCGTCGTGTTGATCGGCACCGTGCCGTTGTACTGGCTCTTGCCCTGGCCGATGACGGTCTGCAGCGCATCCCATTCGGCGATCACGGCGCCCGTCTTGGCGTTGACGATGCTGTCGCGGTACACCAGCTTGCTGCCGTTGGCCATGCGCGTCTTGACCAGATAGGCCAGTTCATAGCGGTCGACCACGTCTTCCAGGTCCAGCGCGTTCAGTGCGAATTCCGCCTTGTTGGCGGCAGCGGCCGTGCGCACCGTCTTCATGACAGGGTAGATCAGCAGTTCCGCTTCCGGCTTCCAGCGGTGCACGCCGACCGGTGCCACGCGCTTGACGACGCTGTTGATGACTTCTTCCGGCGTGACGGCGGCCGTCACGTCCGGCATGCCCTGGCCGGCGGCCACGGCGGCGCGCGAGCTGGAGAGGCCCTGGCGGCGGTTCGACGCGGATTCGCTGAGGATCTCACCGCTGTCATCGCTGACGATGACGGAGTCGGAGCCGAAGATGCGCAGGCCCTTGAACGTGTGCTGGGCGCGCGTGATGCGCGTGCCGGCTTCACCCGGGTGCTGCACGGTGATCTTGTAGCCATGCTCGTCGTCCAGGCCTGCGGCGGCGCGACGTGCGGCCATGCGGTTCTCCAGGTTGGCTTTGGCGGTGGCGTTCATGGGCTCGACCGGGGCGGCCATCAGGCTCTCGGGCAGAACACCACGGGTCTGGGCGTCGGCATGCAGAGCGGGGAGTGCGGCGATAGCCGCAGCGATGATGCTCAAGCGAAGGTTCATCTTTTCTCCAAAAATCGGTAATGGGGAGGGGGGCAGGACCGCGGCGGACTCCGGGTCAGCGGCACAGTATTCCGTCCGTCTTCGCCGTGTCAAAAAACTCACAAAATGAGTCGTGTTACCGAATTTTGTTAAGAATGGGACATCATCCACCACAGGGGCGACGGCGCAACTATCGTTTCGACGTGTTTTGTGGCGTGCGGTTGGCTGTCGGCTGTCGGCTCGCCGCAACGTAATCGTTTCCATTTTCGATTTTCGGCGCGCATGCAACAGTTACGTTGTGTGATGGTTGCAATATTTGAATCCCGCGCCGTACACTACAGTGGCACCGAACGGCCACGTATGCCCGACGGGCTTACAAATACAGCGCAGCTGGGAAAGGGGAACGGATGCGAAACCCGTTGCCGCCGCCGCATCCGCTTGCGGCGCGCCGTGCCAGCAGGTTTTCGGATCCCATCACGCGCTGAGGCAAACTTCAGGGACGCAATCATGACCAAGGTATCAGGCCTTCTCGCTCGTATTCACTTCGCCCTTCATCGACCGGGCGCCACCGCGCCACCTACATAGGCAGCATCCTTTTCGCGTCCGGCGCTTGCGTCCGGCGTGTATTTGCAATTCGGACGCCAGTTCTCCGCTGCCCGCGGCGGAGCGGCGCATTACCTGTCCACCCAGAAAGGATGCCCTTGCGGGCAAGCTGCCATGCAGTCCATAGCTACCAAAGTAGAACGTATCGTCATGGATTCGCCGTTCCTCAGCGAGGGATTACGGCGAGGTCTGATCAACCTGTCGGAACTGGCGCGGCAATTGCAGCCGCAGCTGGAGAACGATTTATGGAAACCCGTCGGCCAGGCTGCCGTGGTGATGGCGCTGCGACGCGTGTCCGAGCGCCTGCCGGAGCAGGGCGCCAGCGATATCGTGCTGGCGCAGAAGACCGGCCAGCTGACGGCGCGCACGGACCTCGTCGAACTGACGTACCGCCAGTCCGAATGCACCGACGAATGCCACCGCCAGCTGCTGGCCCAGGCAGGACGCCGCAGCGACCTGTTCCTGACCGTGACGCGCGGTGTCAACGAGATCATGGTGATCTGCAGCCGCCTGCTGATCCCGCTGGTCGAGGAAGTGTTCTCCGGCGAACGCCTGCTGGCGCGGCTGGAAAACCTGAACGCCGTCACGTTGCAGCTGACGGCCGAATCGCACCGCACACCCGGTATCTATCACGCGATCCTGAAGAAGCTGGCGTGGGACAAGGTCAACCTCATCAACCTGATCTCCACACACACCGAGCTGACACTGATCCTCGACAAGGACCAGACGGGGGCCGCGTTCGCGGTGCTGTCCAAGCTGGTCACGCACTGACCGCATTCCCTGACGGCGGCCTGGGCAAATCTTCCCCGGCGGCCGGCTGCTACCGGACGCCGGGGCGGTCAAGTTCTTCGATCAGGTGGCGTTCAAGCAGGGCGAAAGGTATGGCAACTTGCCAGGGCTTGTTCTCGTCCGGCAGGAACGCGGCATTGCGCAGCCATTCCGGCCCCCATGTCCGCTCCGTCGATCGCAGCAAGTGCCAGTTCGCCACCGCGCACGCCACTCCATTTACCTCTACGATCGTGAAATGGCCGTGCCAATGGTCCTGGTAATAACGACCGGAGTGTGGCAGCCAGCGGACGAAAACCAGGGCACGTTCGCCATCCGCCAGCGTTTGGTTACCCCAGGTTCCGGGGGCGCCGACAAAGCGAAGGGTGCCGGACGCGTAGGCTTCAGGCCCTTCGAAACGCCGCGAGTAGACCCTTTCTACGGTGCCCAGATACTGCTGCTGTCCTTGTGCCGTGATCGTCATCAAAACTGCATCGTACCGGGTGGCCTTGTCGTGCAATAGCGCGACCCAGTCCTGCGGCCCGCTTTCTTGTGTAGGGTTAGTCATCGGCTATTTCTTCTTCTCTTCCTCGTCGGTCGAGAAGTTCAGCTGCGGCGCCTCGCCGTCTTTCGTCTCGTCCTGCGCACCCTCGGCTGGCGAGCCGTAATCGGC
This sequence comes from Pseudoduganella plicata, assembly GCF_004421005.1. Classification (NCBI taxonomy): domain Bacteria; kingdom Pseudomonadati; phylum Pseudomonadota; class Betaproteobacteria; order Burkholderiales; family Oxalobacteraceae; genus Pseudoduganella; species Pseudoduganella plicata. Next base: position 2,905,440 of record NZ_CP038026.1, on the reverse strand, counting down.
CGGCGCGTCGATCTGCAGTTCGATCTGCTCCGTCATGTCCGTTTTCGCGCTGACCGATACCAGGTTGGGGAAGGCGATGATGAGCGCCACCATGATCACCTGGATGCAGACGAACGGGATCGCGCCCCAGTAGATGTCCGCGGTTTTCACTTCCTTCGGCGCTACGGAGCGCAGGTAGAACAGCGCGAAGCCGAACGGCGGGTGCATGAACGACGTCTGCATGTTCACGCCCAGCAGCACGCCGAACCAGATCAGGTCGATCCCCAGCTTTTCCGCTACCGGCCCCACCAGCGGCACGAGGATGAAGGCCAGCTCGAAGAAGTCGAGGAAGAACGCCAGCCCGAAGAACAGGATGTTGACGACGATAAGGAAGCCCGTCGCGCCACCTGGCAGGCTTGATAGCAGGTGTTCGACCCACAGGTCGCCGTTGACGCCACGGAAGACCAGCGCGAACACGGTGGAGCCGATCAGGATGAAGATGACGAAGCACGACAGCCGCGTCGTCGACATCATCGCCTGCGACAGCAGGCCCCAGTTCAGCCGGCGGTTCATCATGGCCAGCAGGATGGCGCCGAGGGCGCCCATGCCGCCGCCTTCCGTCGGCGTGGCCAGGCCGATGAAGATCGTCCCCAGCACGAGGAAGATCAGCGCCAGCGGCGGAATCAGCACGAACACCACCTTCTCGGCCATTTTCGACAACAGGCCCAGTTTCAGGTAGCGGTTGGCGGCGGCGAAAACGAAAGCGCCGACGATGCCCAACGCGGCCGAAAAGATGCCCACTTCGTCGGCATGCGCAGCTGGGTGGGTTGCCTCGTAATAGTGAGCGAAGCCGTACGAGGCCGCCACGGCCGCGACCACCAATACCAGCAGCGAACGCACGCCCGTGTCGCCATTGGGCTCCTTCAGGTTGCGTGCATGTTCCGGCAGCGCCGGCGCATGGTGCGGCTTGAAGATCGACACGGCCAGCACGTAGCCGGCATACATGGCGGTGAGCAGCAGGCCCGGTACGAAAGCGGCCTTGTACATGTCACCGACCGAGCGGCCCAGCTGGTCGGCCATCACGATCAGCACCAGCGAGGGCGGAATGATCTGCGCCAGCGTGCCGGAAGCGGCGATGACGCCCGACGCGAGGCGCTTGTCGTAGCCATAGCGCAGCATGACGGGCAGCGAGATCAGGCCCATCGAAATGACGGAGGCGGCGACGACGCCGGTGGTCGCCGCCAGCAGCGCGCCGACAAAAATGACGGCGTACGCTACGCCGCCGCGGATCGGTCCGAACAGCTGGCCGATCGTGTCGAGCAGGTCCTCGGCCATGCCCGAGCGCTCCAGGATCAGCCCCATGAAGGTAAAGAACGGAATGGCCAGCAGCGTGTCGTTGGCCATGATGCCGAAGATGCGGTTTGGCAGGGCCTGCAGCAGCTCGGGCTTCAGGAGGCCCAGTTCGATGCCGACGAGGCCGAACAGCAGCCCGTTCGCCGCCAGTGCGAAGGCGACGGGAAAGCCGGACAGCAGGAAGATGACGAGCGCCCCGAACATGATGGGCGCCATGTTGGCGATGATGAAGGCTTCCATTATGGTGGCTGTCCCCGGCTCAGTTGATCTGGTTGGCTGCTTTGATCGCCGCGATTTCTTCCGCGGGCGTGGTCGCATGCTTGCTGAAGGCGCTGGCGTCGAGCCGGCCGCGCAGGTAGGCGATGCGCTTGATGATCTCGGATATACCTTGCAGTATCATCAGCGCGAAACCGATGGGGACGAGGATCTTGGCGGGCCAGACGATCAGGCCGCCGGCATTGCTGGACATCTCGGCGCTTCGCACCGACAGCAGGCCGAACGGGATGCCGTAATACAGGATCACGAGGCAGACCGGCATCAGGAAGAACAGGTAGCCGAACAGGTCGAGCCATACCTGCGTGCGTTTCGTGAAGCGGCCGGTAACGACGTCGATGCGCACGTGTTCGTCGCGCCGCAACGTGTGGGGGGAAGCCAGCATGAATACAGCGGCAAACAGGTACCACTGGATTTCCAGCCAGGCGTTGGAACTCATGTTGAGCGAATAGCGGACCAGCGCATTGCCTGCGCAGATCAGCACCGCCAGCAGCAGTGCCCAGGACACTGCCGCCGCGATTGAATCGTTCAGTTTGTCGATTGCCCGCGAAACTGCCATGAACATCGTTGTCTCCTCGCTTGTGTTCGGACGCTGCGTTGGCGTCCGTATTGCGGTGTTGTGTGATGCGGCGTGACGGTAAGGGGAGGGCGCTTACATGGCGAGCTGGCTCCTGACCCGGGCAATGGCGGCGCGCACCTGGTTCGGCGCCGTGCCGCCGACGTGATCGCGCGCGGCCACCGACCCTTCCAGCGTGAGGACGGCAAACACGTCGTCGCCGATCAGCGGCGAGAATTTCTGCAGCTGGACCAAAGACAGGTCGGCCAGGTCGCAACCGGCATCGACGCAGGTGCGCACGGCATGCGCTACCGCTTCGTGCGCGTCGCGGAACGGCAGTCCCTTCTTGACCAGGTAGTCGGCCAGGTCGGTGGCCGTTGCATAACCCTGCAGCGCGGCGGCGCGCATCGCTTCGGGCTTGACGGTAATGCCGCCGGCCATATCGGCGAAGATGCGTAGCGTGTCGACAACCGTGTCGACGGTGTCGAACAGCGGCTCCTTGTCTTCCTGGTTGTCCTTGTTGTACGCCAGCGGCTGGCCCTTCATCAAGGTCAGGAGGCCCATCAGGTGGCCGTAGACGCGGCCCGTCTTGCCCCGTGCCAGTTCCGGCACGTCCGGGTTTTTCTTCTGCGGCATGATGGACGAGCCCGTGCAGAAGCGGTCGGCGATGTCGATGAAGCCCACTCGTGGGCTCATCCAGATCACCAGCTCTTCCGACATGCGCGACACGTGCGTCATGATCAGCGAGGCGGCGGCCGTGAACTCGATGGCGAAGTCGCGGTCCGAGACGGCGTCCAGCGAGTTGTGGCAGACGTCATCGAAACCCAGCGTGCGCGCCACGCGCTCGCGGTCGATCGGGAACGTGGTGCCGGCCAGTGCGGCGGCGCCCAGCGGCAGGCGGTTGACGCGCTTGCGGCAGTCGGCCATGCGCTCGGCATCGCGGCCGAACATCTCGACGTACGCCAGCATGTGGTGGCCGAACGTGATCGGCTGCGCCACCTGCATGTGCGTGAAGCCCGGCAGGATCGTGTCCGCATGCTTTTCCGCCAGGTCGACCAGCGCGCTGCGCAGCTGCGTGAGGAGGGCGGTAATGTCGTCGATGGCCGAGCGCACGTACAGGCGGATGTCGGTGGCCACCTGGTCGTTACGGGAGCGGCCCGTGTGCAGGCGCTTGCCCGCGTCGCCGGCCAGCTCGGTCAGGCGTTTTTCGATATTCAGGTGGACGTCTTCCAGGTCCAGCAGCCATTCGAACTTGCCGGACTCGATCTCCTGCGCGATCTGCGCCATGCCGGCGCGGATGGCGTCCAGGTCGGCGGCGGGAATGATGCCCTGCGCCGCCAGCATCTCGGCGTGCGCCAGCGAGCCTTCGATGTCGGCCTTGGCCATGCGGTTGTCGAAGAAGACGGAGGCGGTGTAACGCTTGACGAGATCGGAGACGGGTTCGGAGAAGCGGGCCGACCAGGCCTCGCCTTTTTTCGAGAGTTGTTCAGTCATGATGGGCAGGTTCCAGTAATTTACCGATTATAAACAACGTTTGCCGCCCGGCGGCCTTTTGCTGGCCTGCGGCCTGTCACGATGCTATTGTTGTATTTTTGTTGACGAAAGCGATCATGCAGGACTCGGCACAGGAGTATTCGCGATGACTGGCCCATTCGAAGTCGATACCGACAGGGACCGGCTCGATGTCGGCATGATCCACTGCTTCCTCGGCGAGGAATCGACGTGGGCGCAGGGCATGCCGCGCGGCGTGCTGCAGCGCGCGATCGACGGTTCGCTGTGCTTCGGCGTGTACGATGCCGGTGGCGCCCAGGTGGCCTTCGCGCGCGTCATTACCGACTACTCCACGTTTGCCTACCTGCTCGATGTCTTCGTGCTGCCGGCCCATCGCGGCCAGGGCCACAGCACGCGCCTGATGGATGCGGTGATGGCGCATCCCGGCTTGCAGACGGTGCGCCGCTTCATGCTGACGACGACGACGGCATCGGACCTGTACGCGCGCTACGGCTTCGCACCGACGCCGTTCGCCGACGCGCTGATGGAGCGCTACCTCCCCGATCTCTACCGCACCATGGCAGAATAACACCGCATGGCAGCGGTGCAGCGTAGCTGCCTGCCATCTTTTCGGCCCCATGCCGGGGCGTTGCGGGATAAGCACGCGCGCCCTGGTTGAGTTTTCAGACGGACGTGCGTAAAGTGAAAACACTGTCATTTCTGGCATGGCGGCCGTCGTACCTGTCGCGTCGTCAGGGGCGGAACAGACAATGGCCCGACCGGCGTACAACCGATCAAGGCATCAATGTCGACGGCGACCAGCGTGTCGGAACAGCGCCAACCTGCGCGGCATCGGCACGTCGTCCACACTCGTACTGTTGAACGGGCGCCGGATGGCGAACTTTGCCTCCCTCGCGGAAGGTCGCAGGTTCCCTGACCGCAGATAACGGGCGCTTCGGTCCTGCCGGGGCGTTCGGACGCCGCGGCGCGTTACAAGACTAGGAGGATGCATGGAGAAGGTGTCGTTCAGATCGTGGCGGTCGCCGGTACATGCGGGCAGGCATGCACTCGCAACAATCCAGGTTGGCATCCTCGCTGGAATTGTGCTGTTGGGACAAGGGCCTGCCTTGGCCCAGGAACCCGACATCCTGAAGCCGCCGACGGAGGCACCTGCCGCCGAGAAGCCGCTGCCTGCCGCGAAAGGCTCGCTCGTCATCATCGGCGGCGGCCTGCGCGGCGATAACGCGGACGTCTGGCAGAAAATCGTCAACCTCGCCGGCGGCAAGGGCGCCCGTATCGCGGTCTTTCCGGCCGCGTCCGGCACGCCGGAGCGGGCTGCCGAGATCATCATCGGCTATCTGAAGAAATACGGCGCGGACGCCTTTGCCGTGCCCGTCGCCGTACGCCTGGCCGGCAGCGACTACCGCAAGGCGGCCGACGACGCGGCGCTGGCGGAAAAGATCCGCAAATCCGGCGGCGTGTATTTCGCCGGCGGCGACCAGAGCCGCATCACCAAGGCGCTGGTGCGCGAGGACGGCACCCGCACGGCGGCGCTGGAAGCGGTCTGGGACCTGTACCGGCGCGGCGGTGTCGTGGCCGGGACCAGCGCCGGCGCCGCCATCATGAGCAGCACCATGTTCCACAACCCGCGCGCCATCCTGCCGATGCTGCGCAACGGGATCACGGACGGCCAGGAGATCGCGCCCGGTCTCGGCTTCATCGGCGACGACGTGTTCGTCGACCAGCACCTGCTGGTACGAGGCCGCTTCGCGCGCATGATTCCAGCCATGCTGACCAAGAACTACAAGCTGGGACTGGGCATCGACGAAGACAGCGCGCTGGTCATCAACGCCCAGCGCGAGGTCGAGGTCATCGGCTACAGCGGTGGCCTCCTGATCGACACGTCGCAGGCGGTATGGGACAAGTCCAGGCCGGACTTCAATGTCAGCAACGTGCGCATCAGCTACCTGGACCGGGGCGACCGCTTCAACATCATCACGCAAAGCTTCACGCCGGCGCCGGACAAGGCGGGAGGCCGGATCGAAGCGGGCCGTACGGCGCTGCGCGGCCCCGTCTACAGCAACGACATCCTTGGCAACTATGCGGTCGTCCAGCTGATGGAACGGCTGATCGACAGCGACCAGGAGGAGGCCATCGGTGTCGCCAGCGGCAATCCGCGCAGCACGACACCGGAGGTGGGGTTCGAGTTCCGCTTCTCGAAGACGCCGGAAAGCGTGGGCTACATCTCCGGCATCGCCGAAGCGTATTCCGTGCTGAACATCCGTCTGGATATCCGCCCCATCGATATTCCGCGGCCACTGTACAAGTACCGCTGACGTGGCGCGGTGCGTTACTGCAGCCGCACCCAGCCGCCGCGGTACAGCACCGGGCCGGTGGGCACGTTGGGATTGGGCGAGCCTCCCTTGGGCTCGACGCTGACGGCCAGCAGCGCAACATCGCTGCCGAGGGCCCGGTCATTGACGGGCAGCTGGGCGCTGCCCCTGTCGTCCAGGATGCCCAGCGAGCGGGGTGTACCCTGCTGCGTGATGGCCCACAGCTGCAAGGTGCGCTCGTCCGGGACCAGGGTGTCGCCCAGCAGCCTTACGGCGATCACGCCGTTGCGGTGATCCGCCGTAGCGAGCAGCGCGGCCTGCGCGCGCTCGTTCATCAGCGCCGCTACCGTGTCGACCTGCTGCGCCGGCCGCTGCATCGCCAGCACGATGGCCAGCGCCGCGGTGGCCGCCGTGCCGGTCAGGCCCAGCGTGCGCCACCATTGCAGCGGGTCGCGGTGCCACAGCTGCCAGCGCTTCGGCGACGGTGCCAGGTGCAGGCGTGCTTCGATGTCGCGCCATACGCTGGCCCGCGGCGCCCGCGGCGGGCTCAGTTCCGCCAGCGGTTCCAGGCGGGCGCGCCATTCCTGGACGAGCCGGCGCAAGGCCGCATCGTCATGCAGCCAGCTTTCGAAGCGCCGCCGCGCCCCGCCTTTCAGCGTGCCCAGGACGTACTCGGCAGCCAGCCGGTCGCGCAGTTCCGGGTTGCTGCGTATGGCGGCGCGCATGCTCACGCCGCCTCCCGCGCCAGGCACGTTTTCAAAGTCGCCAGGCCGCGCCGGATCCAGGTCCGGGTGGTGCCGATAGGGAGCGCCAGCTGGCGCGCCACCTCTGCATGGGATATGTCGTGAAAGTAGGCCAGCGCGATTGCCTGGCGCTGGGTCTTTTCCAGCGTCGCCAGACAGAACGCCAGCGTCCGGGCTTCACCGCTGGTGCGCGCTGCCAGCGCCGGGTCCAGTGCCTTGTCCTCCAGGCCGTTCAGGATGTCGGCTTCGAACTGCGCGACGTCGACGTCGGGCCTGGCATCGAGCCGGCGCAGGATGTCGAACGCCTTGTCGCGCACGACCGTCGTCATCCACGACATCGGTGCTGCCCCGCTGGCCTCATAACGGCCGGCGGCATGCCAGATCGCGACAAAGGCATCCTGCAACGCTTCTTCGGCCAGCTCATGCCGGGGCAGGATGCGCAGCGCGAAGCCGAACAGCCTTGGCGACGTGGCCAGGTACAGAGCCTGGAACGCCTGTGCATCCTTGCGGGCCGCACCCAGCAGCCAGGTGCGCAGTTGTTCGGGGTCGTTGGGATGGGCGTAGGGCACGGCGCGTGGTTTGAATGGGCGTAATGAAAGGGTATCGTGCTTCTGCGTCCCCGGCAAGCCGCTGCTGTACCGTGGGCGGGACAGCGGCATACAATAGCCGCCATCCGCGCCCTAGCGTGACATCCAGGAGACACCATGCGTTTTATCCGTAGTCTGGCCACTGCCTTCCTGGCAGCCATTGCCGCTTCCGCCGGCGCCGCGCAGCCGGCCACCGTGCGGGTCGATTATCTGCACAGCGGCAATGCGCTGGCCGAAACCTACGCGCTGGAACGGGTCGTCATCGAGCCGTTGCCGTGGCCGGGCGCGATGGACCGCACCATCGACGACACGGACCGCGGCATCAACCGGGTCGAGGTGGTGGATGCGAAGACGGGACAGCTGCTGTATTCGCGCGGGTTTTCGACGATCTTCGGCGAATGGCGCAGCACGGAGGAGGCGGCAAAGGCCAGCCGTGCGTTCGGCGAGTCGGTGCGGTTTCCGAAGCCGGACCGCCCCGTCAAGGTACGCATCCTGAAACGCGACGAGCGCAACGCCTTTTCCATCGTCTGGAGCGCCGATATCGACACCGATGCGCTGGACGTCGTGCGCAAGCAGCCGCCGGCGCCGGCGCGGCCCATCCCGATCCGCGTTGCCGGGCCGTCGCCGCAGAAGGTCGATCTGCTGATCCTGGGCGATGGCTACACGCGCGCCGAGATGAAGAAATTCGAGCAGTCGGCCAAACGTCTGGCCGACTATCTGTTCACCGTTTCGCCATTTCGCGAGCGTGCGGCGGACTTCAATGTCTGGGCGCTGGCGGTGCCGACGCAGGAGTCGGGCGTAAGCCGGCCGTCGACAGGTACGCACCACGCGTCCGCGCTGAACACGCGCTACGACATCTTCGGCAGCGAGCGTTACGTGCTGACGACGGATAACCGCGCGCTGCGCGACATCGCCCAGCACGCGCCCTACGAGTTCATCGAGATCCTGGTCAACAACGATACCTACGGCGGCGGCGGCATCTACGGCCAGTTCAGCACTGCAGCGGCCAACAACGACTGGGCCAATTACCTGTTCGTGCATGAATTCGGCCATCACTTCGCCGGCCTGGCGGACGAGTATTACACGTCGCCGGTGGCATACCAGTCGAGCGGCGAGCGCATGGAGCCGTGGGAGCCGAACGTGACGGCGCTGCGCGACCCGGCCAACATCAAATGGCGGCGCCACGTGACCCCCGGTACGCCGTTGCCGACGCCATGGCCGAAGGCCGAGTACGAGGCGCACTCGCGCGAGTATCAGAAGGTACGCGCGCAGCTGCGCAAGGACAACCGCCCCGAGAGCGAAATGAACCGGCTGTTCCGCGACGACCTGGCATGGACCAATGCGCTGTTCTCGAAGGCGCCGCATGGCAAGGCCATTGGGGCGTTCGAAGGCGCCAACTATGAAGCGACGGGTTGTTACCGTTCGCAGCAGCAGTGTCTGATGTTCGACCGCAGCGAAGCGTTCTGCGCCGTCTGCGCTGAAGCGATCGGCCAGACCATCGACCTGTATTCGCGTCCGCGAAGCAATTAAAGTAAGAAAGGCAACAAAATGTTTCAATGTACGGTAGCGCACGGTTGATGGCGCCTGGAAAGTTTATTCTGATCACGTGACAAGAAGAAAACAACGCAAACCACATTGAAAGGTGCCAAATCATGAATAAACTGCTCGCAACCCTGATCGCCGGTGTTATCGCTACTGCTGCTCACGCGCAGACCAACACCGCGCCAGTGAACCAGAACGTCGCCGAGGCACAGGCTGACGCACAAAAAGATATCGCCAAGGCCCAGAACAAGGAAGCCAAGAAAGTTCAGGACGTCAACGAGGACGTAGCGAAGGCCCAGCACAAGGCTGACCAGAAGAAAGCCAAGGCTGCTCACAAGGCCGACAAGGAATACGTCAAAGCCAACGAGAAGGTGGCAGACGCCGATCCGGAAGACAAGCTGAAAGCGCAAGCCAAGGCCGACAAGAAAGTTGCGGGCGCCGAAGCGAAAGCCGCCAAGGAAAATGCCAAGGCAAACGCCAAGGTCTCGAAAGAGCTGGCTGAAGCCGACAAGGAAAAAGCACTGGCCGCCGCCAAGACCGACGAAGCTGTCGCCAAGGCCAACGCCGATGTGAAGAAAGAAGCAGCCAAGCACTAACCTGCCGCGCTGACTGAAAGCCGCCGTCCCGCCATGCGCGGGCGGCGGCTTTTGTTGTTTTTGGCGACACCCATCTGCCCTGTGCAAGAGGGAGGTGCGCGTCGCCAACTGGCAGTTGATACAAGTCAATATCGAGGAAATGCCATCGAGCAATCTAACGCTTCCTTTACTGTGATGGAGCGGCAATGAAAAAGTCGATGGGGTTGATTCTGCAAGGCGGCGGTGCGTTGGGGGCGTTTGAATTCGGTGCGGTGGCGGCATTGCTGGAGGATGGCTGGCATCCGACCGCGGTGACGGGCGTGTCGATCGGCGCCATCAATGCGGCGTCGATCGCCGGTGCGAAAGGGGGCGATATCACCGCCAGCCTGAACGGCATATGGGAGGCGATCACGCTGCCCACCCTGCCTTGGCTGCCGGCCAACAAGCAGAGCGACCTTTCCCTGCTGGGCAATCCGAACTTCTGGCAGTCACGCTTGGACGTGTGGAATATGCGGAACTGGAACAGCTACTGCACGACCGGCCCGATGCTGCAGACCCTGGCATCGCACCTGGACTTCGGCCAGCTGAACGATCCGCAGCACATCCGCATCGGCGTGACGGCGACCAGCCTGTACACGGGCGGCCTGACGACCTTCTCGAACCACACCGGGGAAGGCGCGCATCCGGATGGCGGCCATCACAAGTCCGTGCGCGCGCAACTGACGCCATCGCACATTGTCGCCAGCGGCAGCCTGCCGCCGGGCTTCCCTGCCACCCGCATTGACGGCACCGATTATTGGGACGGCGGCCTGTTCAGCAACACGCCCATCGACGCGCTCCTGAACCTGCTGGAGCCTGACGAGATCGACTCGTTGCCGATTTTCGTTGTCGACCTGTTCCCGACGGACGGCCAGTCGTCGCCGGCCAACCTGCGCGAAGTGCAGACGCGCGCCTTGGCGCTGCAATACCAGAACCGCTTCTGGACCGAGTACGGCGGCAGTGCGGGGCTGGACGGCTTCCTGGCCATGCTCGACAAGCTGGAATCGGTCACGGCAGGGACGCCGGTGGAAGGCACGCCCGCATTCGAATGGCTGATGCGCCGGCGTGCGCTGAAAAACCTGCACGTGATCGCCAGCGGACCGGCCGCGGAGGGCGGCGACCACGATTTTTCGGAAGCCGGCATCCGCGCCCGCTATCAGGCCGGACGCGCCGCCGCGCAGCGCTACCTGGCGCGGATGACGCCACGGCGGACGCTGCGCGCGGCATAAAAAAAGTACTGTGTGGCGCGTCGCGCCACACAGTGCTCCTCCTCAGATACTCACCCGTATCAGCTGTTCGGCACCAACCCGGTCGGCTTGATCCGCGTCGGCATCGCCTTGCCCTTGCGGGCGCGCTTGCCGAAGTGCTCCTGCAGCAGGCCAGGTCCCATGCGCTCTTCCTTCGCCTTCTGCGCATTGCCGATACCTTGCACCGTGACGCCTTTCTGCGTGATCGCGTGCGCGGCCACCAGCTTTTCCTTCGGCTCCAGTTCGATGAGCGTGACACCGCGGCCGCCGTTGGTCAGCACCTTCATTTCGTCCATGCCGAACACCAGCAGGCGGGCCTTTTCGGAAATGACGGCAATCGCGCTGGCATCCGGTGCGACGATTGTCGGCGCCAGCGGCTTCGCGCCATCGTCCAGAGTGATGAACGACTTGCCGCCCTTCAGGCGGCTGACCATGTCGCCCGCCTTGGCGATGAAGCCGAAGCCCGCGTCGGATGCCAGCAGCAGCTGCGTGGCAGCCGGCCCGGCAAAGTAGTGCAGCAGACGTGCGCCGCCCGACAGGTCAAGGAGCGTCGTGATCGGCACGCCGTCGCCGCGCGCGTTGGGTAACGCGGCCACCGGCACGGAATACACCTTGCCGTTGTCGCCGAACCCCAGCAGCGTATCGACGGTGCGGCATTCGATCGCATCGTGCAGCGCATCGCCGGCCTTGAACGTGAACTGGGCGCGGTCGTGGCCGATGCCGGTACGGGCGCGTACCCAGCCCTTTTGCGAAATGATGACGGTCACGGGTTCGTCGACGATCTTCTGTTCGACCACGGCGCGCTGCGCTTCCTCGATGACCGTGCGGCGCGCGTCGCCGAACGTCTTCGCATCCGCTTCGATTTCACGGATGATCAGGCGCTTCATCGACGACGGGTTGTCCAGCAGGTCCTGCAAACCCTGTTTTTCCTTGCGCAGTTCGGCCAGCTCCTGCTGGATCTTGATCGCTTCCAGGCGTGCCAGCTGGCGCAGGCGGATTTCCAGGATGTCCTCGGCCTGCCGGTCCGACAGGTTGAAGCGGGCGATCAGTGCGGCCTTCGGCTCATCCGAATTGCGGATGATGTGAATGACCTCGTCGATGTTAAGCAGGATCGTCTCGCGCCCTTCCAGGATATGGATGCGGTCATCGACTTTACTCAGGCGGAACTGCGTGCGGCGCGTGACCGTGGCGAAGCGGAACGTGATCCACTCGGACAGGATGTCGTACAGGCCCTTCTGGCGCGGCCGGCCATCGCCGCCGATCATGACGAGGTTCATCGGCGCCGAGGTTTCCAGCGACGTGTGCGCTAGCAGCATCAGCATGAATTCGTTCTGGTCCTGGTTCTTCGACTTCGGCTCGAACACGAGGCGCACGGGCGCGTTGCGGCCCGATTCGTCGCGGATCGTGTCGAGCGCGCCCAGCACCATGGCCTTCAGTGCCAGCTGGTCCGGCGACAGCGCCTTCTTGCCCAGCTTGACCTTCGGGTTGGTCAGCTCTTCGATCTCTTCCAGCACTTTCTGCGACGAGGTGCCTGGCGGCAGTTCGTACACGACGGCCTGCCACTGGCCACGCGCGAGTTCCTCGATCTTCCAGCGCGCGCGCACCTTCATGCTGCCGCGGCCGGACGCGTACATGTCCGCCACCTGCGCCGCGGGGGTGATCAGCTGGCCGCCGCCCGGATAGTCGGGGCCGGGTACGATGGCCATCAGCTCCGCATGCGTCAGCTTCGGGTTGCGGATCAGCGCCACGGCCGCATCGGCCACCTCGCGCAGGTTGTGCGACGGGATCTCGGTGGCGAGACCGACAGCGATACCGGATGCGCCGTTGAGCAGCACCATCGGCAGGCGCGCCGGCAGCAGCGCCGGTTCTTCCGTCGAGCCGTCGTAGTTCGGAATGAAGTCCACCGTGCCCTGGCCGATTTCGTCCAGCAGCAGGCGGGCGATCGGCGTCAGGCGCGCTTCCGTGTAACGCATCGCCGCGGCGCCGTCGCCATCGCGCGAGCCGAAGTTGCCCTGGCCGTCGATCAGCGGGTAGCGCAGCGAGAAGTCCTGCGCCATGCGCACCAGCGCGTCGTACACCGACTGGTCGCCGTGCGGGTGCAATTTACCCAGCACGTCGCCGACGACGGTGGCCGACTTGCGCGGCTTCGCCGCCGCGTTCAGTCCCAGCTCGTTCATCGAGTACAGGATGCGCCGCTGCACGGGCTTCTGGCCGTCGCACACGTCGGGCAGGGCGCGGCCTTTCACGACGGAGATGGCGTAATCGAGGTAGGCGCGTTCGGCAAACGTGGACAGGGTCAGCGTTTCGACGCCGTCGCCGCCATTGCCGCCGCTGCTGTTATTCGGCTGCGGCTCGTCAAAGAGATTTGCTTGTTGAGTCATGTGAGTACGTGTTCCGTTAAATGTCCGCTTCGACTTCGTTGCCGTGTTCTTCGATCCATGCACGGCGGGCGGCGGCTTCGCCTTTGCCCATCAGCATATTGAAGCGGGCGGCCGCTTCCGTGTGCTGGAAGTCGCCCAGCGCCACGGGCAGCAGGCGGCGCGTGTCCGGGTTCATCGTCGTTTCCCACAGCTGCTCGGCGTTCATCTCGCCCAGGCCCTTGAAGCGGGAGATCGACCAGCTGCCGTCCTTCAGGCCGTCCTTGCGCAGCTTGTCCTCGATGGCGGTCAGTTCGCCGTCGTCCAGCGCGTACAGCTTCTGGATCGGCTTCTTGCCGCGCGCCGGCGCATCGACGCGGTACAGCGGCGGACGGGCGATGCAGATGTTGCCGTTCTGGATCAGCGCCGGGAAATGGCGGAAGAACAGCGTCAGCAGCAGCACCTGGATGTGCGAGCCGTCCACGTCCGCGTCGGACAGGATGCAGATTTTCCCGTAACGCAGGCCCGACAGGTCCGGGGTATCGGTCGCGCTGTGCGGATCGACGCCAATGGCCACGGCGATATCGTGGATTTCGTTGTTGGCGAACAGGCGGTCGCGGTCCGTCTCCCACGAATTGAGCACCTTGCCGCGCAGCGGCAGGATGGCCTGGAATTCCTTGTCGCGGCCCATCTTGGCCGAGCCGCCCGCCGAATCGCCCTCGACGAGGAAGATTTCCGTGCGCGATACGTCGGACGATTCGCAGTCCGTCAGCTTGCCCGGCAGGACGGCAACGCCGGACGATTTCTTCTTCTCGACCTTCTGGGCCGAGCGCAGGCGCGACTGCGCCTGCTTGATGACGAGTTCGGCCAGCTTCTTGCCCCAGTCGATGTGCTGGTTCAGCCACAGCTCCAGCGCCGGCTTCGAGTACGTGGCGACCAGACGCACGGCGTCGCGCGAGTTCAGGCGCTCCTTGATCTGGCCCTGGAACTGCGGATCGAGCACCTTGGCCGAGAGCACGAAGGAGGCGCGCGCAAACACGTCCTCGGGTAACAGCTTGACGCCTTTCGGCAGCAGCGAGTGCAGCTCGACGAAATTCTTCATCGCGCCGAACAGGCCTTCGCGCAGGCCCGATTCGTGCGTGCCGCCGTTCGGGGTGGGGATCAGGTTGACGTAGGATTCGCGGATGATCGCGCCTTCCTCCGTCCACGCCACCACCCACGACGCGCCTTCGCCTTCGGCAAAGCCTTCCGCGTCCGGGCCGGCGAACTGCTCGCCTTCGAACAGCGGCACGACCGTTTCGCCATTGCCCGTCTGCGCCAGCGCTTCCGTCAGGTAGCCGCGCAGGCCGTCGTTGTATTGCCATGTCTGCGAGTCGCCGGTTTTTTCATTCTTCAGCGTAACGGTGACGCCCGGCAGCAGCACCGCCTTGGAACGCAGCAGGCGTTGCAGCTCGACCTGCGAGATCAGCGGCGAATCGAAATACTTCGCGGCCGGCCAGGCGGTCACGCGCGTGCCGGACTTCTTGCCGTCCTTCGGCGCTGGCGTTGAGGTCAGGGGTTCGACCAGGTCGCCGTTCTCGAAGGCGAGGGCGTGGAAGCCGTTGCCCTTGTCGTCCTTGCGCCAGACGGAGATTTCCAGGCGCTTCGACAGCGCGTTGGTGACGGAAACGCCCACGCCGTGCAGGCCGCCGGAGAACGCATACGCGCCGCCCGAGCCCTTGTCGAACTTGCCGCCCGCGTGCAGCCGGGTGAAGACGATTTCCACCGTCGGCACGTTTTCTTCCGGGTGCAGGCCGACGGGAATGCCGCGGCCGTCGTCTTCGACCGTGATGCTGCCGTCCGCATTCTGCGTGACGACGATGTTCTTGCAATGGCCGCCCAACGCCTCGTCCGAGGCGTTGTCGATCACTTCCTGGATGATGTGCAGCGGGTTTTCCGTGCGGGTGTACATGCCCGGGCGCTGCTTGACGGGCTCCAGTCCTTTCAGGACGCGGATCGATGATTCGCTGTAATCGGAAACAGGTTTTTTAGTGGCCATACTATAAATATTGCAATTCTTGAATGGGGGCCTCGTGGCCGGATGCCTGCGCATTCTATCCGCAACTGCGGACCGGGAAGGAATCCCGGCGCCACCTCGCTGCCGAAAATGCGACGCTGGCACTGCAGGGCAAGCCTGCTATTGTCGCCAAATACTGTACAAACATCCAGTCTTTTTCGTTTTTATACCTTGTTTACAGCAGCGCTTCAACTCTTTACCCCGTTTTTAGGGGCTCGTCGATAACCTGCCAGGATCGAAACAGACCTGGAAAGGAACCCGATGGACATCCTGCTGGATATCGCCTATATCGCCTTGATCGGCGCCTTCGCGGCGCTGGTGCTTGGCCTCGCCGCCGGCTGCGGCAAGCTGGAGGGCCGGCCATGAGCGGCGCTCATCTGCCCGTTTACCTGGCCGGCGCGCTGGTCGCCGCGGCGCTGCTGGTGTATCTGCTGTTTGCATTGCTGAAGGCGGAGGACTTATGACCGCCCAGGCATCGCTGTCGTTGCTGCCGCTGCTGACCGTGTTTCTGCTCGCGCTGCTGGTGCTGGCCTGGCCGCTGGGCGCGTTGGTGGCCATGGTAGGAGAGGGCGCAGCGCCCATCCGCGGCCTGGCATGGCTGCACCGCGCCGAACGGGCGCTGTACCGCGTGGCCGGCGTGGACACGGGCAAGGATACCGGCTGGCGCTCGTATGCCATCGCGCTGGTGCTGTTCAATACCCTGGGAACGCTGTTCGTCTACGGAGTCCAGCGCCTGCAGGGCGTACTGCCGCTCAATCCGCAGGGACTGGCCGCCGTCAGTCCGGATTCGTCTTTCAACACGGCCGTCAGCTTTGTCGCCAATACCAACTGGCAGGGCTACGCCGGCGAGCAGACGATGAGCTACCTGACCCAGATGGTCGCGCTGGCGGGCCAGAACTTCTTCTCGGCGGCGACCGGCATGGCCGTCGTGTTTGCGCTGATCCGCGGGTTCGCCGCGCGCTCGGGCAAATCGATCGGTAATTTCTGGGTGGACGTGACGCGCTCCACGCTGTATGTGCTGCTGCCGCTGTCGCTGCTGTTTGCCGTCTTCCTGGTCGGCCAGGGGGTGATCCAGAACTTCGCCGGCTATAAAGACGTGGCGCTGGTTGACCCGGTGGCCTACTCGGTACCCAAGGCGGGCGCCGACGGCAACCCGCTGCAGGACAGCACCGGCGAGCCGGTCATGGAGCAGCGCACCGCCCGCACGCAAACGCTGCCGATGGGGCCCGTCGCTTCGCAGGAAGCCATCAAGCTGCTGGGCACCAACGGCGGCGGCTTCTTCAACGCCAATTCCGCCCACCCTTACGAGAACCCGACGGCGCTGTCGAACTTCGCCCAGATGATCGCGATCTTCCTGATTCCGACGGCACTGTGCTTCGCGTTTGGCCGGATGGTCGGCGACAGCCGGCAGGGCTGGGCCGTGCTGTCCGCGATGACGATCGTGTTCGTGCTTGCCACCTTGTTCCTGGTCGGCGCCGAGCAGCAGGCCCACCCCGGGCTGAGCGCGCTTGGCGTCGATCAGGCGGCCGGCGCGCTGCAGTCCGGCGGCAATATGGAAGGCAAGGAAACCCGCTTCGGCATCGCCGCATCGAGCCTGTTTGCCGCTGTCACGACCGCGGCCTCCTGCGGCGCCGTCAACGCGATGCACGATTCGCTGATGCCGCTGGGTGGAGCCATGCCGCTGCTGCTGATGCAGTTCGGCGAAGTCATTTTCGGCGGCGTCGGCACGGGCCTGTACGGCATGCTGGTGTTTGCGATGCTGGCCGTGTTCATTGCCGGCCTGATGATCGGCCGTACGCCGGAATACCTGGGCAAGAAGATCCAGGCCTACGAAATGAAGATGATGTCGCTGGCGATCCTGGCCACACCCGTGCTGGTACTGACGGGAACGGCGATTGCCGTGACGGCGCCGGCCGGCGTCGCCGGCATCGCCAACCCGGGCGCGCACGGCTTCTCCGAGGTGCTGTATGCCTTCACGTCGGCGGCCAACAACAACGGCAGTGCGTTCGCCGGCCTGTCCGCCAACACGCCGTTCTACAACGTCATGCTGGCGATCGCGATGTGGTTTGGCCGCTTCGCCGTCATCGTGCCGGTGCTGGCGATTGCCGGTTCGCTGGCGCGCAAACAGCGGCTGCCCGCCAGCGGCGGCACGATGCCGACCCATGGACCGCTGTTCGTCGTGCTGCTGATCGGCGTCGTGGTGCTGGTCGGCGTCCTGAACTACGTGCCGGCGCTGGCCCTGGGCCCCGTCATCGAGCACGTGCAACTTTTCACTGACAGATAAGAGGATCACCATGTCACGCAACTCGCTGACACTTTTCGACGGCCAGCTGATCGGCCCTGCGCTGCTGGGCGCCGTGCGCAAGCTGGACCCGCGCGTGCAGCTGCGCAGCCCCGTCATGTTTGTCGTCTATGTCGGCAGCATCGTCACGACGCTGCTGGCGCTGCAGACGGGCAGCGGCTTCGTTGCCGCCATCACGATCTGGCTGTGGTTTACCGTGTTGTTCGCGAACTTCGCGGAAGCGCTGGCGGAAGGGCGCAGCAAGGCGCAGGCCGAATCGCTGCGCGCACTCAAGACCCAGGTGACGGCCAAGAAGCTGGCGACGCCGCGCCACGGCACCACCTGGCTGCCCGTGCCGGCGACGGACCTGCGCAAGGGCATGACCGTGCTGGTCGAAGCGGGCGATGTGGTGCCCGCCGACGGTGAAGTCGTCGAAGGGGTGGCCTCCGTGGATGAAAGCGCGATCACGGGCGAATCCGCGCCCGTGATCCGTGAGTCCGGCGGCGACTTCTCGGCCGTCACCGGCGGCACCCGCGTGCTGTCGGACTGGCTGGTGGTGCGCATCACCGTCAATCCGGGCGAAGCGTTCATCGACCGCATGATCGCCATGGTCGAAGGCGCCAGCCGCAAGAAGACGCCCAACGAGATCGCGCTGACGATCCTGCTGGTGGCGCTGACCATCGTATTTTTGGTCGTTACCGTGACGCTGCTACCGTTTTCGCTGTTTTCCGTCCAGGCGGCCGGCAGCGGCCAGCCGGTGACGGTCGCGGTGCTGATCGCGCTGCTGGTGTGCCTGATCCCGACGACGATCGGCGGCCTGCTGTCGGCCATCGGCGTGGCCGGCATGAGCCGCATGATGGGCGCGAACGTCATTGCCACGTCCGGCCGCGCCGTCGAGGCGGCGGGCGACGTCGACGTCCTGCTGCTCGACAAGACCGGCACGATCACGCACGGTAACCGCCAGGCTGCGACGTTCCTGCCGGCGCCCGGCGTCAGCGAGGAAAAGCTGGCGCAGGCGGCCCGGCTGGCGTCGCTGGCGGACGAGACGCCGGAAGGGCGCAGTATCGTCGTGCTGGCGCGCCAGCGCTTCGATCTGCACGAAAGCAGCACCGCGGTCGAGGACATCGCGTTTGTCGAATTCACGGCGCAAACCCGGATGAGCGGCGCGGACATCGGCGCGCGCCGCATCCGCAAGGGCGCTGCGGACACCATCTGCCGCTATGTCGAGGACCTGGGCTACCGCTATCCGGCCGACGTGGCCCGTAGCGTGGACGACGTCGCCCGGCGCGGCAGCACTCCGCTGGTGGTCGTCGACGAAGGCAAGGTCATGGGCGTCGTCGAACTGAAGGATATCGTCAAGACGGGCATCAAGGAGCGCTTCGCCGAGCTGCGCAGGATGGGCATCAAGACCGTCATGATCACCGGCGACAACAAGCTCACGGCTTCCGCCATCGCCGCCGAGGCCGGCGTGGACGATTTTCTCGCCGAAGCCACGCCGGAGGACAAGCTCAGGCTGATCCGCAGCTACCAGGGCGAAGGCCGGCTGGTGGCGATGACGGGCGACGGCACCAACGACGCGCCCGCGCTGGCCCAGGCCGACGTCGCCGTGGCGATGAACAGTGGCACCCAGGCGGCCAAGGAGGCAGGCAATATGGTCGACCTGGATTCGAATCCGACCAAGCTGCTGGAAATCGTCGAAATCGGCAAGCAGATGCTGATGACGCGCGGCTCGCTGACGACGTTCTCGATCGCCAACGACGTCGCCAAGTATTTCGCCATCATCCCGGCCGCGTTCGTGGGCACGTATCCGCAGCTGAAAAGCCTGGACGTGATGCACCTCGCCAGTCCGGATTCGGCCATCATGTCGGCCGTCATCTTCAATGCGCTGATCATCGTGTTCCTGATTCCGCTGGCACTGAAAGGCGTGCGCTACCGGGCCATCGGCGCCAGTGCGCTGTTGCGCCGCAACCTGCTGGTGTACGGCCTGGGCGGCCTGCTGCTGCCGTTTGCCGGCATCAAACTGATCGACATGTGCCTTGTCGCCCTCCGCTTCGCCTGAAAGGATCCAACATGATTTCCCATCTCCGTCCCGCTGTCGTCGTCTTCGGCGTGCTGACCGTCCTGTGCGGCGCGATCTACCCGGCCGGCGTCACGGCCATCGCCAGCCTGGCCTTTCCGGCCGAGGCGGACGGCAGCCTGGTCACAAGCCACGGCAAGGTCGTCGGCTCGCGCCTCATTGGCCAGTCGTTCACGGCGCCACGCTATTTCTGGGGCCGTCCGTCGGCCACGGCGCCAATGGCGGCCAACGGGAACGGCTCGTCCGGGTCGAACCAGGGACCGCTCAATCCCGCGCTGCTCGATGCGGCCAGGGCGCGCGTCGCGGCTCTGCGCGCGGCCGATCCGACGAATACGATGCCGGTGCCGGTCGACCTGGTGACGGCATCGGCCAGCGGCCTCGATCCGGACATGAGCCTGGCGGCTGCCCGGTATCAGGTGGCGCGGGTGGCGCGCGCGCGCGGCATCGACGCTGCAAGCGTGCAGGCGGTCATCGAGCGTCTTGCCGAGCGGCCTACGCTGGGCTTCCTGGGCGAGCCGAAAGTCAATGTGCTGGCGCTGAACCTGGCGCTGGACGAGCAATAAGCGCCGCATCGGCTACACTGGCGAACCATGCTTTCAGACGAACCCCAACGTCCCGATCCCGATACGCTGCTGGCGCAGTTCCAGGCGCGGGAAAGGAAGGCCGCGCGCGGCCGCCTGCGCATCTACTTCGGTGCATCGGCCGGTGTCGGCAAGACGTTCGCGATGCTGGCGGCCGCCCGCAAGCTGCAGGCCGAAGGCGTGCGGCCGCTGGTCGGTATCGTCGAAACGCATGGCCGCGCCGACACGGCGGCACTGCTCGACACGCTGGACGTGCTGCCGTTGAGAGAGGTGGCATGGCGCGGCAAGACGCTGCCCGAGTTCGACCTCGATGGCGCGCTGGCGCTGCGCCCCGCGCTGATCCTGGTCGACGAGCTGGCCCACTCGAACGCACCGGGCGCACGCCATCCGAAGCGCTGGCAGGATGTCGAGGAACTGCTCGATGCCGGTATCGACGTCTTCACCACGGTCAACGTGCAGCATCTGGAAAGCCTGAACGACGTGGTGGGCGGCATTACGGGCATCCGCGTGGCCGAAACCCTGCCCGACACGGTGTTCGACCACGCCGACGAGGTGGTGCTGGTGGACCTGCCGGCGGACGAACTGCTGGCACGCCTGAAGGGCGGCAAGGTGTACCAGGGACCGCAGGCCGAGCGCGCGGCGGCCAACTTTTTCCGCAAGGGGAACCTGATTGCCCTGCGCGAACTGGCGCTGCGCCGCACGGCCGACCGGGTGCAGGGCGATGTGCAGGCTTACCGCGTGGAGCAATCGATCAGCCCGATGTGGAAGACGGGCGTCGCGCTGCTGGCCTGCGTCGGTCCGCAGCCGGGCGGGGAACACGTGGTGCGCAGTGCCGCCCGGCTGGCCGGCCAGCTCAATGCGCAGTGGCATGCCGTGTATGTCGAGACGCCGGCGCTGCGGCGCATGCCGGACGCACGGCGCGAACGTATCCTGCAGACCCTGAAGCTGGCGCAAGACCTGGGCGCGACGACAGCGGTGCTGGCGGCCGACGATATCGGCACGGCGATCGCCGATTATGCCCTGGGCCAGAATATCTCGAAAATCGTGCTGGGGCGCGCAAGCGGGGTCTGGCCATGGCGCCGGGCTTACCTGCGCCGCATCGCCGTGCGCGCGCCGGCGGTGGACCTGATCGAAATCGGCGGCGCCGCCGGCGTGGCGGCGCGGCCCGAGACAACCGCCAGCGAGGCCGCGCCCCGCGACTGGGCGCGTTACGCGCTGGCCGTGGCTGCGGCCGCGCTGGTGGCGGCGGCTGGCGTGCCGCTGGCGCAGGCGCTCGATATCACCAATATCGCCATGCTGTTCCTGCTGGCCGTGTTGCTGGTGGCGTTCCAGCTGGGGCGCGGGCCGGCCGTGCTGTGCAGCTTTGTCGGCGTGGCCGCCTTCGACTTCCTGTTCGTGCCGCCCACGTTTTCGCTAGCGGTCAGCGATTTCCAGTATGTGATCACGTTCGCCGTCATGCTGGTGGTGGGTCTCATCACCAGTCACCTGACGGCCGGGCTGCGGTTCCAGGCCCGCGTGGCATCCAATCGCGAGGCGCGCTCGCGCGAGCTGTACGAATATGCGCGCGAACTGACCGGCGTGCTGCAGGCCGGGCAGGTGCTGGAGATCACGCGGCGCACACTGGCGCAGGCGTTCCGCGCCCGCGTCACGCTGTTGCTGCCGGATGCGGACGGCCGCCTGGTCGAGCCGGAGGACGCCGATCCGGCCGCCCCGGTGCCCGATGCCGCCATTGCCCAGTGGGCGTTCGATCATGCGGAAGCGGCCGGCATCAATACGGGGACGCTGCCGTCGTCACCGTTGTTCTACCTGCCGCTGATCGCGCCGATGCGCACGCGCGGCGTCATGGTGCTGGCGCCGCGCGACCGGCGCTGGCTGCTCATTCCCGAGCAGCGCCGCCAGCTCGACACGTTTGCCGCACTGGCCGCGATCGCGCTGGAACGGGTGCATTACATCGACGTGGCCCAGGGCGCGCTGGTGCAGATGGAGTCGGAGCGGCTGCGCAATTCGCTGCTGGCGGCGCTGTCGCACGACCTGCGCACACCCTTGACGTCGCTCGTCGGCCTGGCCGAGTCGCTGGCGCTGTCGAAGCCGCCGCTGGCGGAGAACCAGCTGGAGATGGCGCACGCCCTGCAGCAGGAGACGGTGCGGATGGCAACCCTGGTCGCCAATCTGCTGGACATGGCCCGGATAGAGAGCGGCGCCGTGCAACTGAACCTGCAGTGGCAGGCAGTGGAGGAGGTGGTTGGCAGTGCGTTGCGCATCAGCCGCACCCTGCTGGCGCAGCATCGCGTGGCGACCCGGCTGCCGGCCGATCTGCCGCTGGTACGCTACGATGCGGTACTGATCGAACGCGTGCTGTGCAATCTGCTGGAGAACGCGGCCAAGTACACGCCGCCCGGCAGCACCATCACCGTCTCGGCACAGGTGGATGCCGACTCGCTGGAGGTCATCGTCAGCGACAATGGTCCCGGGCTGCCGGCCGGGCAGGAAGAAGTCATTTTCGAGAAATTCGCGCGCGGCGAGCGCGAGTCGGCCAAGCCCGGCATTGGCCTTGGCCTGGCGATCTGCCGCGCGCTCGTCACGGCACACGGCGGCAGTATCGGCGCCCGCCGCGCACCGGAAGGCGGCGCCGCCATCGTCATCGCCCTGCCGCTGGGCACGGCGCCCGCGCTGCCGGAAGAACCAGTGAGTGAACATGAACGATAAGTTGAATCCCACCGCGCTGCTGGTGGAAGACGAGCCGCAGATCCGCCGTTTCGTGCGCATGGCGCTCGAAGCGGAAGGCTGGAATGTGCAGGAGGCCGCGACGATGCAGCGCGGCCTGATCGATGCGGGCACGCGCCGGCCCGATCTCGTCATCCTCGATCTGGGCCTGCCGGACGGCGACGGCATCGACCTGATCTCCGACCTGCGCAAGTGGTCGAGCGTACCCGTCATCGTGCTGTCCGCCCGCGTCGGCGAAGCGGAAAAGATCCGCGCGCTCGACGCCGGCGCGGACGACTACCTGACCAAGCCGTTCGGCGTGGGCGAGCTGCTGGCCCGCGTGCGCGCGACCTTGCGCCGCCAGCGCGTCCCAGGCGGGGACAGCGACGGTGTCGTGTCGTTCGGCGACGTTCGCGTCGACCTGCCGGCGCGCATGGTCACGCGGGCGGGCCAGATGGTCCACCTGACGCCGACCGAATTCCGCGTGCTGGCCGTACTGGTCAACAATGCCGGCCGCGTCGTCACCAATCCCCAGCTGCTGCGCGAGGTATGGGGACCGTCGCATACCGAAAGCGGCCACTACCTGCGCATTTACATGGGGCACCTGCGCCAGAAACTGGAACGTGAGCCGGCCCAACCCGTACACCTGCTGACCGAAACGGCAGTCGGTTACCGCCTGCTGCTCGCACCCGGCTAGCAACCTCTTATTCGCAGCACCCGGCCAGCTGCGCCGCCACGCCAGTGACGGCAAAGGCCCCGTTCGTCCTTGCACATTGAAAGAACATCATGAAACGTCTGTTTTCAGGCATTCCCTTTGCCTTCGCATTTGCATCCGTATTCGCCGCCGGCGCCAAGGCTCAGGAGAGCACGCCCACGCCCGCTTCCACGCTGACCTACAACGTGGCCGTGACGTCCGACTACCGTTTCCGCGGCATCTCGCAGACCCGTCTGAAGCCGGCGCTGCAGGGCGGCGCGGACTGGGTCGATGCCGGTACCGGCTTTTACGCGGGCGCCTGGCTGTCGACGATCAGGTGGACGAGGGATGCCGGCGGCGATGGCGGCAGCGAGTGGGACCTGTATGCCGGCAAACGCGGCACCCTCGGCAACCTGGGCGGCAGCGCCATCTCGTATGACGCCGGTCTGCTGGGCTACGTCTACCCCTCCAACCGCCTGCACCCGGATGCCAACACCCTGGAGCTGTATGGCCAGCTGGGCGCCGGGCCATGGACGCTGAAGTATTCCCATGCCGCGACCAATCTGTTCGGTTTCACCGACAGCCGGCATAGCGGCTATCTCGATCTGTCGTTCAACCGCGAGATCGGCGGCGTGGTCGTGACGCTGCACGCCGGTCGCCAGAAGGTGAAGCAGCACGACGCGGCCGACTATACGGACTGGAAGGTGGGTGTGACGAAGGACTTTGGCGTCGCTTCGGTGGCGCTGGCGTGGATCGCCACCAACGCCGGCGCGAGCGCGTACGCCTCGCCTGTCAATGGCAAGTTCACGGGCAAGGATGCGCTGGTGCTGACGGTGTCGAAGGTGTTCTGATGCGCGAGGCGGCGGCACGGCACGTGCCGCCGCGGGGTGCGGCTAATTGCCGAAGACGGTGGCGTACAACGAGCCTGGCTGTCCGGCCAGCTCGGCGCCCGCCAGGCGCTGTTGCAGTAACGTGGTGACGCACGCTGCGCCGTGACAGCTGCCGCCGCTCCAGCCGTGGCAAGGCACGATGACGATGCGCAGGCCAGGATTGAACAGTAGTGCATTGCCGATCCGCTCGGCCAGCCTGACAGCGCGTGCCGGGTCGCCATGCAGGTCGTCGGCAGGGATCACCACCACTTTCGCCGCGATCAGGGCGGCGCGGCTGCCCAGCGAATCGCGGCCGTCGGCATCGACAACGATGTCCTGGAAGCGCTGGCCGAGGTTTTCCAGTTCGGCCTGCACGCCCTTGCCGCACACGGCACGCGCCGCGATCGGCAAAGCCGCCTTGCCGCAGTGGCTCGGATGCGGATGGGAATCGGCGTCCATCAGCAGCACCTTGCGCCCGGCCAGGCCGCGCAACGCGGCGAGGTGTTCGGCCAATGCCGGCTTGGCGACGCCGACGCCTTCGTTGACGACGGTGACGATCATGGCGCCACCACGCGGCCCAGTTGCGCGGAAGGGAGGCTGCGCGTAACCGCATCGACGATGCGCTGGACGCCCGGTTCCGTCACGCGCAGCCAGACCTGCATGCGCGTGGCATGCTCGATCGGCTGCATGCGCATGAACAACAGGCGGTTGCCGCAGGCCCGCGCAACCAGGCGGCGCAGTTCGATGACGCGGTCGGTATCGACGGTGATCAGCATGAGCCGCGTCGACGGCGGCATGACGGTAAGTGTTTGCATGGTTCGCTATCGGTAGTGGAGACAGTTTCACGATAGCGATTTCGCCGTAACAAGGGCGTAAAGAACGGCGGCGTGCGCGTATAGCGACAGTAAAAAAACAGGAGCCTGTCACCGGTTTTCAAGAAACCGGTGACAGGCTCCCGTTTTCCGGTTCCGGGCACCCGTTCTGGCCGCGGCTTATTTGGAGAGCGTGCGCATCGCCCCTTCCAGCCCGGCGAGCGTGATCGGAAACATGCGGTTGTTCATCAGCTGGCGGATGACGGCGATCGACTGGCGGTACTGCCACAGGCCTTCCGGTTCCGGATTGAGCCAGACGAATTTCGGGAACGCGTGCGTGAAGCGCGCCAGCCATTCGGCGCCCGCTTCCTCGTTGTTGTACTCGACGGAGCCGCCCGGGTGCAGGATCTCGTAAGGACTCATCGTGGCATCGCCGACAAACACCAGTTTTGTATCCGGCTTGTACTTGCGCAGCACGTCCCAGGTCGGGAAGCGTTCGGCGTTGCGGCGGCGGTTGTTCTTCCACAGATAGTCGTAGACGCAGTTGTGGAAGTAATAGAACTCCATGTTCTTGAATTCCGACTTCGCCGCCGAGAACAGTTCTTCCGTGCGCTCGATATGGTCGTCCATCGTGCCGCCCACGTCGAACAGCATCAGCACCTTGACGTTGTTGCGCCGCTCCGGCTGCATCTTGATATCGAGCCAGCCGGCGTTGTTGGCCGTGGCGCGGATGGTCTGGTCCAGCGCCAGTTCCTCGGCGGCGCCTTCGCGGGCAAAGCGGCGCAGCCGCCGCAGGGCCACCTTGATGTTGCGCGTGCCCAGCTCGCGGTCCGAATCGTAGTCCTTGTAGCTGCGCTGGTCCCACACCTTGACGGCCGTGCGGTTGCCGCCCTTGCCGCCGATGCGCACGCCTTCCGGATTGGTGCCGCCATTGCCGAACGGCGACGTGCCGCCCGTGCCGATCCATTTGCTGCCGCCTTCGTGGCGTTCCTTCTGTTCCTTCAGCAGTTCCTGCAGGCGGTCCATCAGCTTGTCGTAGCCGAATTTCTCCAGCGCGGCCTTCTGCTCGTCCGTCAGCTCGCGCTCCATCCGCTTGACCAGCCAGTCGAGCGGGATCGCGCTGCCCGTCTCGAACGCGCCGTTGATGCCCTTGAAGTATTGGGCAAAGGCGCGGTCGAACTTGTCGAAGTGGGCCTCGTCCTTCACCAGCGTCAGGCGCGCGAGATAGTAGAAATCGTCCAGCGACTGGTCGATGACGTTCTGCCGCATCGCTTCCAGCAAGGTCAGGAACTCCTTGATGGTGACAGGGATTTTCGCGTCTTTGAGCGTAAAGAAAAAATCGATCAGCATCATCGCTCCCGGGTCAGCAGGTCGTCGAGCCGCGCGCGCAATTCCGGCCACTCGCCACGCACGATGCTGTGCATGACCGTGTAGCACACGGTGCCGTGGCGGCGCGCGGCGTGGTGGCGCAGCAGGTTGATCATCGGTTGGTGCGCGACATGTAGACGAGGCGTTCGAACAGGTGCACGTCCTGCTCGTTCTTGAGCAGCGCACCGTGCAGCGGCGGCACGATCGCCTTGGTGTCCTGGCTGCGCAGCGCTTCCGGCCCGATATCCTCGGCCATCAGGAGCTTGAGCCAGTCGAGGAACTCGGACGTGGACGGTTTTTTCTTCAGGCCAGAGACGTTGCGCACTTCATAGAACGACTGCAGCGCCTGCGCCAGCAGCTCCTGTTTCAGGTGCGGGTAATGGACCTTGACGATGGCTTCCATCGTGTCCTTGTCGGGGAACTGGATGTAGTGGAAGAAGCAGCGGCGCAGGAACGCGTCCGGCAGCTCTTTTTCGTTGTTGGAGGTGATGATGACGAGCGGACGGTGGCGCGCGGTGACCATCTCGCGCGTCTCGTACACGTAGAACTCCATCCGGTCCAGCTCACGCAGCAGGTCGTTGGGGAATTCGATGTCCGCTTTGTCGATTTCGTCGATCAGCAGCACGACCGGTTCGGGCGCGGTGAAGGCCTGCCACAGCACGCCCTTGACGATGTAGTTGTGGATGTCGCGCACCCGCTCGTCGCCCAGCTGGGAGTCGCGCAGGCGCGATACGGCGTCGTATTCGTACAGGCCCTGTTGTGCCTTCGTGGTGGACTTGATGTGCCATTGCAGCAGCGGGCGATCCAGCGCGGCGGCCACTTCCTCGGCCAGCATCGTCTTGCCGGTGCCGGGCTCGCCCTTGATGAGCAGGGGACGCTGCAACGTCAGTGCGGCGTTGACGGCCAGCTTCAGGTCGGCGGTGGCAACATAGCTGTCGGAACCTTCGAAACGCCTGGATTTATTGTCGGCATGCATAAGCTTGACTTCCCGGTGACAGAAAACGCCAAGTATAAGGGGAAGCGTGTGTGGCAGGCTTTCGGACGGTCCGGCAACTTTGTGGACGACCCGAAATAGCTGGGTTAGAATCAATGATTGGTAGTATGAAAGTCAAGTATTGGTGTACGCAGCAAGGGGGACCGGAGACGCGTCAAACCAGGAGTCCCCTCCGATTACCTTTTTTGATTCATCTAGCCACCCATGAAAAAACTCTTCGCACTTCTCGTGCTTGCCGGAGCGGCGAACGCCGCCATGGCGGCCGACGTTGTCGGCAACGCCTCGGCAGCCCGCAACAAGATCGAAATGTGTATCGGCTGCCACGGCATTCCCGGCTATAAAGCCACCTTCCCGAGGTGTTCCAGGTGCCGAAGATCGGCGGGCAGAATGCGAAGTATATCGAGGCGGCGCTGCGGGCATACCAGAAGGGCGACCGCAAGCATCCGTCCATGAAAGGCATCGCCGTCAGCCTGTCCGACCAGGACATCGCCGACATCGCCGCCTTCTACTCACAGCAGAAATAAGGAGCGACCATGAAACAATTCACCGTTGCCCTGCTGCTGTCGGCCGTCACGCTGGGTGCCAGCGCGGGCGGCAATGTCGATACGGGCAAGGCGCTGGCGGAAAAATATGCCTGCGCCACATGCCACGGCAAGGACTACAACACGCCGATCGATCCCAGCTACCCTAAACTGGCGGGGCAGCACCGCGACTACCTGGAGCACGCGCTGGTCGCCTACAAGCGCGCCGACGGCGCCAATGGCCGCAACAACGCCATCATGACGGGACAGGTCAAGCCGCTGTCGAACCAGGATATCAAGGATATTGCCGCCTACCTGCACAGCCTGCCGGGCACGCTGACGGTACGCCGCTGAAAACCCGGGACAGACCCCTGTTTTGAGGGATGATTGCCTTGGATCGGGGATTGTCCCCGTTGTTGGAAATTGTTGCCTCAAAACCCGGGTCTGTCCCGGGTTTTTTCATGAGGCGCGGCGTTTGATGGCGTCGATGTACGCCTCGCCATCCGGCGGCAGGCCGGAGCGCTGCGACTTCCAGATCATCTCCCCCAGGCATTCCATGATTTCGTGCTGCGCCTCGTGCGGCGAGTCGAGCTTGCGCGCCAGTGCCTCGTAGGCAGCGCGGATGCCGCGCGGCGAGTCGATCGACACCTGTTCCGAGATCGACAGGTGCATCGACAGATGCAGGAACGGATTGGCCTGGCCGCCTTCGACGGAGTAGTCGCGCGTCAAGGCGCTGTCCACGTCGGCCAGCGCGTCGGCATATTCGGGATGCTCCAGCACCCAGTCGAGCGCCATCGCTTCGAGCGGCGTGAGGATTTCCTTGGCCGCGTTCTTGCGGAACACTTCGCAGAAGAAGCGGCGGACGTCGTGGGAGGAGGGCGTGAACATGGATGAATGCGGTCGGCTGGGCCGATATTGTAGAACGAACGGGGAAAAGACGTACGGCGCCGGCCTGACAGCGTCAGGCCGGCGCCTCGGGACATCAGGCTGGTTGCGTCAGCGCTTGGCGCCGGCGAGCGCCGTGCCGTCGCAGCCGACGACCTCCTGGGCCGGCACGTCCTTCGACGTCTGCCCCTGCTGGCCGCGGCCATGCGGCTGACGCAGATAACGGGCCGAATGGCGCCGTTCGCCGTGCGGCGGCCATGACAGGAAACGCGACAGCTCCTGCAGCGCGCGCTGGTAGACCTCGCGCTTGAATTCGATCACCACGTCGAGCGGTACCCAGTACTCGTGCCAGCGCCACGCGTCGAATTCGGGATGATCCGTCAGGCGCAGATTGACCTCGCTGTCGCGCGCACACATCCGCAGCAGGAACCAGATCTGCTTCTGGCCACGGTAATGGCCGCGGATTTCACGCTTGATGAAGTGATCGGGCACCTCGTAACGCAGCCAGTCGCGCGTGCGCCCGACGATCTTGACGTGCTCCGGTCGTAATCCGATCTCCTCTTCCAGCTCCCGATACATCGCCTGCTCGGGCGTCTCGCCGTACTTGATGCCGCCCTGCGGAAATTGCCATGAGTGCTCGCGCACCCGCTTGCCCCACCACACCTCGTTATGGGCGTTGAGCAGGATGATGCCGACGTTGGGGCGGAACCCTTCCCGATCGAGCATATTGCACCTCAAACTTTCTGCGGCCTTGCTATCCTCTTACATTGTTGCCGACATCCGGGACGCACGAAAAACCGTTGCGCGGCGCCGGTGCCTGCATGCGATCGTGCCGCAGCCCCCGGACCTTTCGGTACGGCCTGACTGCACGGTCGGGTACGAGCCCGGCCGCTACGGTTGATCGTTGCCATTATCTGCCCGCCGGCTGCGCTTTCGGGGTACGAAAGCGGCCGGCAAGGCCCGCAATTGAACGCATTTGTACAAAGTATGGACGCATCAGCCAGCTAATCCTTTAAAATTAGGTTGATTATAACCCTCTCTTTTTGAAAAGAATTCACTGTTATGCGTGCTTCCCGGTTTTTTATTTCCACCCTCAAAGAAGCGCCTTCCGATGCTGAAATCGTCAGCCACAAACTGATGATGCGGGCAGGCATGATCAAGCGTCTCGGCTCGGGGATCTACACCTACATGCCGATGGGCCTGAAAGTGATCCGCAAGGTCGAAGCCATCGTGCGCGAGGAGATGAACCGTGCCGGTGCCATCGAGCTGCTGATGCCGCTGGTACAGCCGGCCGAGCTGTGGCAGGAAACCGGGCGCTGGGACAAGATGGGGCCGGAGCTGATGCGCGTCAAGGACCGTCATGGCCGCGAGTTCGCCATCCAGCCGACGTCCGAGGAAGTGATCACCGACGTGGTGCGCAGCGAGATCAAATCGTACCGCCAGCTGCCGTTGAATTTTTACCACATCCAGACCAAGTTCCGCGACGAGCGCCGTCCCCGTTTCGGTCTGATGCGCGGCCGCGAGTTCACGATGAAGGATGCGTACTCGTTCGACCGCGACCTGGAAGGCATGCAGACGTCCTACCAGATCATGTTCGACGCCTATACGAAGATCTTCACGCGCTTCGGCCTGAAATTCCGCGCGGTGGCGGCCGACAACGGCGCCATCGGCGGCACCGGCTCGCATGAATTCCACGTCATCGCCAGCACCGGCGAGGACGCGCTGGTGTACTGCCCGGACTCGGACTACGCGGCCAACATGGAAGCGGCCGAAGCGCTGGCGACCGGCACGCGCGCGGCACCGACGGCTGAACTGACGAAGACGTCGACGCCGAAGGCATCGAAGTGCGAGGACGTGGCGAAGCTGCTGGGCATCGACCTGTCGAAGACCGTCAAGACGATCGCGCTGACGGCGGAAACGGAAGCCGACGGCAAGGTCGCGAAGCAGTACTTCATGCTGCTGCTGCGCGGCGACCATGAGCTCAACGAGATCAAGGCGGCCAAGGTGCCTGGCCTGACGGGCGCCTACCGCTTCTCGACGGAAGAAGAAATCCTGGAAGTCTACGGCTGCAAGCCGGGCTATCTGGGGCCGATCGGCACCAAGGGCGCCGTGACCGTCGTTGCCGACCGCACGGTGGCCAATATGTCCGACTTCGTCACGGGCGCGAACGAAGAAG
Source organism: Pseudoduganella plicata (assembly GCF_004421005.1). Classification (NCBI taxonomy): domain Bacteria; kingdom Pseudomonadati; phylum Pseudomonadota; class Betaproteobacteria; order Burkholderiales; family Oxalobacteraceae; genus Pseudoduganella; species Pseudoduganella plicata. Next base: position 2,874,348 of record NZ_CP038026.1, on the reverse strand, counting down.
GCTTCCACTACACGGGCGCCAACTGGGGCCGCGACATGGCCGAACCGGCGATCACGGCCGATCTGCGCAACGTCGTCGAAGGCGATCCTTCGCCGGACGGCAAGGGCGTGCTGGCGATCGAGCGCGGCATCGAAGTGGGGCACGTGTTCCAGCTTGGCACCGCGTACTCGGAATCGATGAAGGCCACGTACCTGGATGAAAACGGCAAGCCGGCACCGCTGCAGATGGGCTGCTACGGCATCGGCGTGACGCGCATCCTGGGCGCCGCCATCGAACAGAACTTCGACGACAAGGGCATCATCTGGCCGACGTCGATCGCGCCGTTCGAGCTGGTGCTGTGCCCGATGGGAATGGATCGCAGCGAGCTGGTGAAAGAGCAAACGGAGAAGCTGTACGCGGCGGCGCAGGAAGCGGGCATCGACGTCATCGTCGACGACCGCGGCCTGCGTCCGGGCGCCATGTTCGCCGACTGGGAACTGATCGGGGTGCCGCACCGTGTCGTGATCGGCGACCGCGGCCTGAAGGAAGGCCAGCTGGAATACCAGGGCCGTCGCGACACCGAGGCGACCAATGTACCGCTGGCCGATATCGTCTCCTTCATCAAGGGCAAAGTGCAGCAGTGAGTGCGGCGCACCACCACAGCGCGTCCGGGCGTGAACGGCGCCGGTGGTGGGCGCGCCCCTTGCGCTGGTGGCATACGTTGGCCTTTGCCACCGGCGTGCTGTGCGCGCCGTTCGGCTTTGCCGGCAACCAGAAGGAAGAAGCGCTGGCCGACTCGGTCCGGCTGGCGCTGTCGAATGCCATCCTCGATGCGCGCCCCCCGAAACCCGCGTTCGCCAATCCGGCCGATCGCCAACGCTACGATCAATGGGTCGCCACGATGTCGGAGCGGCTGCGGCGCAAGCTGCCGGACGCCCAGCATCGCACCGAGTTCCTCCAGACGGCATGGTACGAGGCGCGCCGCGCGGGGCTTGATCCGGGCCTCGTGCTGGGATTGATCCAGGTCGAATCGGCCTATCGCAAATACGCGGTGTCGATGGTCGGTGCGCGCGGCTACATGCAGGTAATGCCGTTCTGGACCAACGTCATCGGCGACAGCGACCGGCGCAAGCTTTTCAACATGCAGACGAACCTGCGCTACGGCTGCGCGATCCTGCGCATGTACCTCGATATGGAAGGCGGGAATCTGTACCTGGCGCTGGGCCGGTATAACGGCAGTCGTGGGCGGCCGGAGTATCCGAATGCGGTGCTGAAGGCGTGGAACAACTGGAAGTGAACGCGGACGCTCGCTAAACGCCTGACCCAAAAAAATGCCCCGGTCGCAAGGCGCCGGGGCTGTCGTCGACGGCCTGCATGCCGCCGCCGCTTATTTCAGGTGATCGGAGATCAGCTTCGTCATCTCGAACATCGAGACCTGGGCCTTGCCGCCGAAGACGGCTTTCAGCTTGTCGTCCGCATTGATCATGCGACGGTTCGCCGCGTCCTGCAGATCGTGCTTCTTGATGTAGTCCCAGACCTTCTTCGTCACTTCGGTGCGCGGCAGCGGGGAGGCGCCTACTACCGAAGACAATTCCGCCGAAGGAGTCATCTCTTTCATGAATGCTGCATTGGGTTTGCGTGCTGCCGGTGCTGCCTTTTTCGCTGCCGGCTTGGCTGCAGCTTTCGCTGGAGCGGCCGCCTTCTTTGCCGGAGCCGCTTTGGTCGCGGCCTTCTTGGCTGGTGCTGCCGGGGATTTCTTGGCTGTTGCCATATTCGAGCCTCCTTAACAAACACATGGAAAATTGCGCTATACAATCGCACGGCTAATATTGGTGGGGATTGTACAAGTATGCAAGCGTTTTTCGCGTTTTTTGTGGGAAACGACACGTAAGAGAACACTAACAAACGCAAAAAGCCGTGGAACGTGTTTACGGAGGGCGGTTCCGGGTTGGGAAGCCTGTCAGATCAGGCGATGCGGCAAAGTCGGCGTGGTGGCGACGGCCATTGGTTGCGCCCGCACTGCGCCGGATAAACGTCGGGGACAGGCACCTGTCGCGAGCCGTCGCCCGCAACGGGTGCCTGTCCCCGAAAGGCGCTGGCGTGGCTTACCGCAGGCCGGGCATCATGCCCTTCATCGACCGCATCATCTTCATCATGCCGCCGCCGGAGAGCTTCTTCATCATCGTCTGCATCTGCTCGAACTGATTGAGCATGCGATTGACTTCCTGCACCTGCACGCCGGCGCCGGCCGCGATGCGGCGCTTGCGCGTGGCCTTGATCAGTTCAGGCTTGGCGCGTTCGGCCGGCGTCATCGAATCGATGATGCCGACCATGCGGCGCACCTGCTTGTCCGCCTGGTCCATGTTGGCGCCGCCCGCGGCCTGCTGGAACTGCGCCGGCAGCTTGTCGACAAGACTGGCCATGCCGCCCATCTTTTTCATCTGGCCCAATTGCGCCTTGAAGTCGTTCATGTCGAACTTGCCGCCCGACTTGACCTTGGCCGCCAGATCGGCGGCCGCCTTCTGATCCACACCCTTGCGGGCCTCTTCCACCAGCGCCAGGATGTCGCCCATGCCCAGGATACGGTTGGCCATGCGCGACGGATCGAACGCTTCCAGGCCATCGAGCTTTTCCGACACGCCGGCAAACTTGATCGGCTTACCCGTGATGTGGCGCACGGACAGCGCGGCGCCGCCGCGCGAATCGCCATCGAGCTTCGTCAGCACGATGCCCGTCAGCGGCAGCGCGTCGTTGAACGCCTTGGCCGTGTTGATCGCATCCTGGCCCAGCATCGCATCGACCACGAACAGCGTCTCGATCGGCTTGACGGCGCCATGGACGGCCGCGATCTCCTTCATCATCTCCTCGTCGATGCCGAGGCGGCCGGCCGTGTCGATAATGAGCACGTCGTGATAGTGCTTCTTTGCCCAGTCCAGCGCGGCCAGCGCGATGTCGACCGGCTTGTCGGTGGACGACGACGGGAAGAAGTCGGCACCGGCCTGGCCCGTGACGGACTGCAGCTGGGCGATGGCGGCGGGACGATACACGTCGGCCGACACCGTCAGCACCTTTTTCTTCTTCTCTTCGCGCAGGTACTTGGCCAGCTTGCCGACGGTGGTGGTCTTACCGACACCCTGCAGGCCGGCCATCAGGATGATCGCCGGCGGCTGCTGGGCAAAACTCAGCTGGGCCGCTTCCGGCCCCAGGTCGGCACCCATCAGGGCGCCCAGTTCGCGCTGCACCACGCCCACCAGGGCCTGGCCCGGCGACAGCGAGGAGATCACTTCCTCGCCCAGCGCCTTTTCCTTGACCTTGGCGATGAATTCGCGCACGGCCGGCAGGGCCACGTCGGCCTCCAGCAGTGCCAGGCGCACTTCGCGCAGCATCTCGGCGGTATTGGCCTCGGTCAGGCGTGCCTCGCCACGCATGGTCTTGACGACCTTGGCAAGGCGTTGAGTCAGATTGTCTAGCATGTCGGGTACTGTACTAATAGAAGGGAGGGCGGCATCGGGTAGCCGGTGCCGGAATCCCGTCATTTTACATTAGTGGGGCAGGACCAGTTTCACGATGGCGCTGTTGGAAATAAGGGCGAACGTGTGCAGGCCGGTCGGCGTCAGCAGGCCTGGCAGCGAGGCCTGGCCACCGGTTGCGCCGAGCGCGCCTGGCAGCGCGCCCAGCAGGGTGCCCAGCAGGGTGCCCTCCTTGCCTTTCTGGCCCGCGACGACAGTGCGGCTGCCGTCCGCTTCGATGCGTCCGACTGTCTCGCCATCGTAATCGTATCGTTTGCCGTCCGGCGCAACGCCCACGTCGGCCGGCAGTGCGGCCACCGTGGTGACGGTGCCGTCCTGGGCGACCTTGCGGATCGTATTGTCGACGTCATAAACGTACAGCGTGCCGTCCGCCGCGATGCCGGCAAACGTCGGCCGGGCAAAGCGTGCCTGGGTACCCTTGCCGTCGATGGGGCGGGTATCGTTCGCCTCCGTCTGGCCGGCGATCAGCGTCATCGTGCCGCCCGGCGCGATCTTGTACACTGCGCCACCGGACCTGTCCAGCCGGCCCAGCCAGCGTGCCTGTTCCAGCACGTACACGTTGCCAGCGGTGTCGGCCAGCAGGCCACGCGGACGGCCGAAGTCGTCCTTCGTCAGCAGCGTCGTGACCTGGCCGGCCGCGTCGATCTGGCGCAGGTACAGGCCGTGATCCGTGGGGCTGCCGGGAACGTCGCCATAGCCGGTCGGGTGATCGGCCACATAGATCTTGCCGCGCTGATCCGATGCGACGAACTTCGGGTCGACGAAGCGCGCCTCGGTGCCGAGGCCGTCCGTGTCGCGCAAGCTGTCGTCTTCCAACCCTGCCAGCGGTTCCAGTAGCGCGGCTTGCAACGTGTGCAGTTCGCCGCCATTAGCTACCACCAATGTACTGCCCGGCCCTGCGCGCAGGGTGACGAAATCGGTCTTTCGCAAGCCGCCCGATTCGGCCGGCAAGACGCGCAAACCGCCACTGAGCGGCGTCAACGCGCCACCGGTTGTCATGCCGTAGACGGTGTAGCGGGAGTTCGTATGCACAAGCAGGCCCAGCGTGCCGTCGGCGCGTGCTGTGATGCTGCGCAGCGTTGCGTCGGCGGGCAGGTCAACGTCGGTCAGTGCCAGCGTCGTGACGCGGCCGGCGGCCGTTACGTGCCGCACGGATTGCCCGTCGATGACATAGAAGTCCCCATTTGGCAGCCGGACCATGTCCGTCGGGCTGTTGAAGCGCGCCGCCGCGCCCTGGCCGTCGGACAGTGTGCCACCGCCAGTGCCACCCGCAAGCAAAGTCACGGTGCCGGTGCTGCTCACCCGATAAATGCCGCTGTATGCCGCCGACGAGGCCAGTACGAACAGGTCGTTACCGGCGCTGCTTGCCAGTCTGCGCGTGCCTTCCAGCTCTGGTGTCGGGGAGCCGATGGTCGTTATGGTGCCGTCCAGGGCGAGCCTGCGCAGCACGGCGCCGGTGCTCAAACGCTGTACCGCCCGGATGGAGCCGTCGGTCGCCGGCGCAATACCCAGGAACTGGCCGAAGCCGTCCGTGCTGACCGCCAGGTTGACCACTGTACTTGTGCTGCCCCCGGCGCTGACGTGCCGAAGCGCCAACGCGCGGTTGTCGATCACCAGCCAGGAGCCGTTGGCGGCCGCCTCAATGCCACTGATGCTATCGAAACGGGCCGTGGCTCCGTTGCCGTCGACCACCGTGTGGCTGCCCAGCGCGCCGGCGATCAGGCTCAGGCCCGCGCCGCCCGGCGCCGGGTTGATGACGAGTTGCACGGTCTTGCCGACGCCCGCCGCGGTGGCCGTGACGTTGACGGCCGTGGGCACGGCGATGCCCGAGGCGGGCGCCGTGTAGGTGACGCTGGCGCCCGTCGTGGCCGACAGCTTGCCCGGCGCGCCGGCCGCCAGTTGCCATGAGACGGCGCTGTTGTCGGAAACGGCGGCGGTCAGTGTCGTGGCGCCGCCCGCCAACAGCTGGCCGGCGCTTGCGGTGGCGTCCAGCGTCACGGCCGGCGCGGTTGGCGCTGTCGGCGTTGCCGGGGGATCGTTCTCGGAGCCGCCGCCGCACGCGACCAGCAGCAGTGGCAGCACCATGGCGATGGCGGTTCGACGGAACGACCGGATTGCGAAACGGGAGGACATGGTTGGTTTTGCGAATGGTCAAAACGGAGCATTTTAGGGCCAAAACGCTGCGCGAAACTCACCAATTGTCACATTCGTGCACAGGTTCGGCAAACATTTGAGATTTCTCATTGACAACTATTCTGCGAGACTGCAAGGTGCTCGCTTGTCTAGTCTGGGGAGAGAAAATGTCCGCTGTTTTTGAACAGGCCGTACCTGCGGCCGCTACCGAGGAGCGTCTTGCGTTCTCGGCCACCGGAAGCGAGTACTTCCGCATCTGGATCGTCAACCTGCTGCTGTCGATCGTAACTCTTGGTATCTACTCGGCTTGGGCGAAAGTGCGGCGGAACCAGTATTTTTACGCCAACACCAAACTGGCAGGCAGCACCTTCGAGTACCACGGCAATCCGATGGCGATCCTGAAGGGCCGCATCGCCGCGCTCGTTCTGCTGGGCGGATATAACGTCGCGCTGCGCTATTCGCTGCCGCTCGGCCTCGTCATGATGGTGGTCGTCGCCGCCGTGATGCCGTGGCTGGTCTGGAAAAGCCTGCAGTTCTCGCTGCATAACAGCAGCTATCGCGGCATCCGCTTCGGCTTCCGCGGCAGCCTGGGAAGCACTTATCTGCACTACCTTGTGCTGCCGGTCTTTTCCGTCATCACGCTCGGCTTCGGTACGCCATTCGTGCACCAGCGCCTGAAGCGGTACCAGCACACGGAAAGCCGCTACGGCGGCACGCACTTCTCGTTCGACGCGACGGTCGGTGAGTTCTACAAGACGTATGCCGTGTTTCTGGGATTGATGATCGGCGGCGGCTTCGCGCTGGGCGTCGCCGGTGCCGTAATGGGCGGCGTCGCCGGCCTCCTGGGCGGTGCCTCCGGCGCATCGGGCGCGGTCATCCTGCTGGTTGTTGTCGGCTATGCCTTCATGCTGTGCGTGAGCTGGGCGCTGATGGCGGTGCTGCAGAACCTGATCTGGAACCACACGCAACTGGGCGCGCACCGCTTCAAGTCGACGATGACGTGGTCGCGCCTGGCCGGCCTGTACCTCACGAACACGCTGGGCATTGTCTTCACGCTGGGCCTGTTCATTCCGTTTGCCCACGTGCGCGCACTGCGCTATCGCCTGGAATCGACCGCTGTGCTGGTCAACGGCAGCCTGGATGATGTTGTCGCCAACAAGGGCGACGCCGTCGGCGCCTTTGGCGAAGGTGCTGCCGACCTGGCGGGCTTCGACCTGTCGCTGTGATGGATGGCGGCGCAACGCTCGACGAGGCGGCCGGCACGGCCGTCGCCGGCCGTTACTACGACGGCGTCACGTCGCGCGCGCACCGGGTCGTGCTGCGCGTGCGCGACGGCCATGCCTGCCTGGAAGGGGAGGCCGAGCGGTGTACGCCGCTCAACGACATTCGCGTGTCGGAACGCAGCACGCATGCGCCGCGCAAACTGACGTTCGCCGACGAAGCCGTGTTCGAGCCCGACGAACGGGGTGCGATGGAGGCGCTGCTGCATGCCACGGGCCATCGCGACAGCACGGTGGTCTGGATGCAGCAAAGCTGGCGTGCCGTGCTGGCCTCGTTCGCCATGCTGGTGATCGTGCTGGTGGTCGGGTATCTGTTCGTGGTGCCGGCAGGGGCGAAGCTTGTTGCGCGCATGCTGCCGGCGTCCGTCGAGCGGCAGCTGGGGGAGGGCGTGCTGAAGATGCTGGACCGCCGGGTATTCAGTCCCACCCGGCTGGCCGCCAGCCGCCAGGAGGAACTGGCGCAGGCGTTCGCCCAGCTGGCGCCGCCAGAGGATGGCGCACCGCCGTACCGGCTCGTGTTCCGCCGCAGCCGCATCGGCCCGAATGCGTTCGCGCTGCCGTCCGGCGACATCGTGCTGACCGACGAGCTGGTGAACCTGCTGGAGGACGACAAGGCCGTGCTGGCCACGCTGGCGCACGAACTGGGGCACCTGCACGAAAGGCACATGACGCGCCGGCTGATCCAGGGTTCGGCGGTGGCCGCCGTCATTACCGTTGTCGTGGGCGATGCCGGCTCGCTGGTGGCCGGCCTGCCGACGATGGCGCTGGACATGCGCTACTCGCGCGACGCCGAACAGGAAGCGGACGATTACGCGGCGGCCATGCTGCATCGGAACGGCATTCCGCTGGCACACCTGGAGCGTCTGTTCGCAACGCTGGAGGGCCTGGAGAAGGAGCACGGCGCCATGCCGCCTTATCTGGCCAGCCATCCGCCCTCCGCGGAGCGCCTGGCGCGGCTGCGCGAGCGGTTGCGTTGACCCGGCATGCCGTGCGCCCACCACGCGCGGCGGCCCACTCTTTGCCATTTCTCATTGACAACTTTCCGTCGGGAATGCATTGTGCTCCCTAGTCTCGTTCGGGGCCGGGGCGCGACATGCTGCGCGCAGCCGCCCCGCAACAGGCATTGCGAGGCCGTAAAACTGCCGGGCAATCCGAGGTATGATTTCCCGGGCACCAAACATGAGGCCGGCAGGCGGTAACGCCGGCGCGATCACGAGTTATCTGAGGAGAGACCGGATGAGACTGAAATCGACGACGCTGGCGGCAACGCTCGCACTGGCCACGCTGGCGCTGCACGTGCCGATGCACGCACAGGCGCAGGAAGTGGTGAGGCTGGGTAACCTGAAGTTTGCCCACTACGGCGCCGTTTCCTATATCAAGGAGATCGCGCCAAAGTGCGGCATCAAGGTGGAAGAGCATATCTTTGCCAAGGGCCTGGACGTCATGCAGGCCATCATCGCCGGCGAGCTCGATGTGGGTACCACCGCGTCGGAGGCCGCCATTTCCGGCCGCGCCGGCGGGGCGCCGATCTATGCGGTGGCTGGTTTCGCCAAGGGCGGCGCGCGGCTGGTGGGCCGCAGCGACCTGAAACTGAAGTCGATCGCGGACCTGAAGGGCAAGCGCGTGGGCGTCACGCGCGGCGGCATCCAGGAAGTTCTGCTGCTGGCGGAACTGCAGCAGGCTGGCCTGACCGCTTCCGACCAGCCGGGCAAGGACGTGCGCCTCGTGCTCCTGGCCTACGCGGACCTGAACCAGGCACTGCTCGGCAAGAATATCGACGCCATGATGCAATCCGAACCCCAGTCTTCGCAGGCCATCAACAAGGGCTTCGGCATTGAGATCATGAAGCCTTACAACACGCCCATCGGCGAGCCGGTGCGCACGATGGTCATGACGGAAAAGTTCTATAAAGAGCGCCGTCCTGTCGCCGAGAAGTTCATGCGCTGCTTCGTGGAAGCGACGAAGACGTTCATCGACAACAAGGCCACGGCCGAAAAATACGTGCGCGAGGTGATCTTCAAGGGCCAGATCACGAAGGACGACTTCGAGGATGCCATCGGCAATTCGCCGTACAGCTACGACATCACGCCGGAACATATCCAGACAACGACCGACATCATGGTCAAGACGGGCGTGGGCCGCATGAGCCGTCCGCCCGTGGCAAAGGACTGGGTCAAGACCGATCTGCTCGAACAGGCCAAGAAAAGCCTGGGCGTGAAGTAAGGGGGCCGGCATGGCAAGGATCGATTGGCGGGAAGTCGGTGTCGGCCTGGTGGTCCCGGCGCTGGTGATTGCGTTATGGCACACGGCCGCGCAACTGCAGTGGGTCAACCCGCAGGTGCTGCCGTCGCCAGCGGCGGTGGTGGCGAAATGGATCGAGTACCTGCTGCCGTTGCAGGCCTACGACCCGGCCGCCGGGTCGAAGCTGGCGTGGGCGTTTTCCGGTGAGCTGATCCACGATTCGCTGGGGAGCCTGTACCGCGTGTTTGTCGGCTTTGTGGTCGGCGCCGGGCTCGCCCTGCCCATCGGACTTGCCATGGGCGCGAGCCGTCACGTCTATGCGTGGCTCAACCCTCTGGTGCAGCTGCTGCGGCCCATCCCGCCGATCGCCTACATTCCGCTGTCGATCCTGTGGTTCGGGCTGGGCAATCCGCCGGCGATCTTCCTGATCGCGCTGGGCGCGTTCTTTCCCGTGCTGATGAATACCGTGGCCGGCGTGCGCCACGTGGACGGCATCTACCTGCGCGCGGCCCGCAACCTGGGCGCTTCCGGCACGACGATGTTCGTGCGCGTGATCCTGCCGGCTGCCGTGCCGTATATCCTGTCGGGCGTGCGGATCGGCATCGGCACGGCGTTCATCGTCGTCATCGTCGCCGAGATGATCGCCGTCCAGAATGGCCTGGGCTTCCGCATCACGGAAGCACGCGAGTACTTCTGGTCCGACAAGATCATCGCCGGCATGCTGACCATCGGCGTGATCGGCCTGGCCATCGATATCGGCGTCAACAAACTGAACAACCACCTGCTGCGCTGGCATCGCGGCCTGGAGAACTGACATGAGCGCACCGCACATCGTCGTCAAGCACGTCAACAAGATCTTTTCCACGCCGGGGCGCGACGTCATCGCGCTCAAGGACATCAACCTGGAAATCCCGCGCGGCCAGTTCGTCTGCCTGCTGGGCCCCTCCGGCTGCGGCAAGTCGACCTTGCTGAACGCGGTGGCCGGCTTCGCGCCGCCGTCGTCCGGCACCATCACGGCGGACGGCCAGGTCGTCACGGGCCCGGGGCCGGAGCGGGGCATGGTGTTCCAGGAATATGCGCTGTTCCCGTGGATGACGGTCGAGGACAACGTCGCCTTCGGGCTGGAGATCAAGGGCCAGCCGAAAGCGCAGATCCGCGCCACCGTCGACAAGCTCCTGAAGATGCTGTCGCTGGCGGACTTCCGCGCACGCTATCCGAAGGACCTGTCGGGCGGGATGCGCCAGCGCGTGGCGATTGCCCGCGTGCTGGCGCTCGATTCGCCCATCATGCTGATGGACGAGCCGTTCGGCGCCCTCGATGCGCTGACCCGCCGCAACCTGCAGGACGAACTGCTGCGCATCTGGTCCGAGCTGAAAAAGACCATCATTTTCGTCACGCACAGCATCGAGGAGGCGATCTACCTGGCCGACCGCATTGTCGTCATGACGTACCGGCCCGGCACGATCAAGCGCGACCTGCTGGTGGACCTGCCGCGCCTGCGCGATCCCGCATCGGCCGAATTCAACGCCTTGAAGCGCGAGCTGGGGCAGCTGGTGATGGAGGAGCAGCAGCGCCATCACAACGACGAATTGCGCCTCGCCGCGGTCGACTAAATCCGAGCCTGTCACCGGTTTCTCAGAAAAACCGGTGACAGGCTCCGGTTTTTTCGCCGTGACCCGGCGCCGGCCCCCGACATGTGCAGCGCTATAGTAAACTGCGCCGATGCAGACAAATTTTCTCATCGCAGCCGCATTGCTGTACCTCGTGTGCGCCTTGCTGCCTGCCGCGAAATCCCGCCTGATTGCCGGCATCACGCCCGTGGCGTGGCTGGCGCATGGCGCGGCGCTGTGGTTCGACGTCATGGTGCCCGGGTCGTTACGGCTCGGGTTTGCCGCCATGCTGTCGTCGGCTCTGTGGATTTCCGTGGGTGCCTACTGGATCGAAAACCGTAACTTCCCGCTCGACGGCCTGCGCCGCATGGTGATGCCGTGCGCCGCCATTGCCGTCGTCCTGCAGGGGATATTCCCCGGCGCGTTGATTCCGCTGGAAGGCCGCTCGCCGCTGTTCGGCTGGCACATCGCCATCGCCACGCTGGCCTACAGCACGCTGACGATCGCCGCCTTCCACGCCGTGCTGATGGCATTGCAAGAGTCGCGGCTGCATGCGCGCACGGCTCGCGCGGGCCTCTTGTGGGCCGCGCTGGACCAGCTGCCCGCCCTGCTGACAATGGAAAAGCTGCTGTTCCGCCTGATCGGCTTCGGTTTCACCCTGCTGACCCTGACGGTATTGTCCGGTATTTTCTTCTCCGAGGAGCTGTTCGGCCAGGCGCTGAAGTGGGACCACAAATCCGTCTTCACGCTGTTGTCATGGCTGCTGTTTGCCGCGCTGCTGGCCGGCCGCCACTTCCGCGGCTGGCGCGGCAAGACGGCGCTCAGTTTCACCCTGGCCGGTTTCGCCACGCTGCTGCTGGCGTATGTTGGTACCCGCTTCGTGCTGGAAGTGGTTTTGCATCGAGGTTACGCATGACACGTATTCTGTTCTGGGTGGCGCTGGCGTTCCTGGTCGTCGCCGCCGTTCGCGCCAAGCTGCGCGCCAATATCCGCCGCCAGCAGGAGGAAATCGCGGCCCAGGCGCGCCGCCAGGCTGCGCGCCCGCCGGCGGTGACGGCCGAGCCGATGTTGTGCTGCGCCCACTGCGGCATGTATTACCCGGCATCGGAAAACGTGCCCGCCGGCGGGCGCGATTACTGCAGCGCGGCGCACACGCCCGCGCCATAGCGAGCGGGCGCGCGGCACGTGTCCATCGCACCGCTCGCCCTCTCGGCCCAGTCGCGCGACACCTTCTGGCGTTCGCTGCAGACCCTGAACGGCACCCGCGTCGTCATCGCCCTCGTCCTGCTGGTCTACCTCAGCGTCGATACTCGCGGGCTGCACAACTCGGGCGACCTGCTGTACGCCCGCGTCTGCGGCGGCTACCTGGCGCTGTCCGTGCTGTTTGCCGTGGTGGCCGCGCGCTGGCGCCGCCGCTTCCTGTTCCAGCTGCTGTCGCAGGTCGCCTGCGACCTGGCCGTCATCTCGCTGCTGTATGTGGGCGGCGGCGGCGTGCGCGGCGGCCTGGCGATCCTCTACCTGTTTCCGCTGGCCGGCTGCGCCATCCTGGCACCCCTCGTGCTGGCGCTGTTCTGCGCGGCCCTCGTCACCTTGTTCGTGCTGGGCGACAGCGTCTGGCGCCTGCTCAATGCCGAGGGCGACGCGGCCGTGCTGCAGGCCGGCATGCTGGGCGCCGCCTTCTTCGCCGTCGTGCTGCTGGTGAACCGCATGGCGGCACGCCTGATCCTGCAGGAAGAACTCGCCGTGCAGCGCGGCCTGGAGATCGGCGTGCAGCAGGCCGTCAACCGGCTCGTCATGTCCCATGCGGGCGATGGCGTCGTGGTGGTCGGTCCCGATGGCGAGATCCACGCCGGCAATCCCGCCGCGCAGCAGATGCTGGGCGTGGCGGGAGCGCTGGGCCTGCGGCTGGGCGCGTTGCCCTCGCTGCACGCGATCGCGCAGGCCTATGACGACTGGCGCGCCGATCCGGCCCGCGCCACGGCGTTCGTCACCATCAAGCCGTACACCGATCCGGCCTTGCAGGACATGACGGCCGCCTGGAACGGCCGGCGCGACCTGGCCGCCCACCTGAAACTGCGCTTTGCCGCCGCGGAGACGACCGCGCCCGGCCTGGAGCGCAACGTCATCTTCCTGGAGGACGTCACGGCCATCGAGAATCAGGCGCAGCAGCTCAAGCTGGCGTCGATGGGGCGGCTCACCGCCAGCATCGCGCACGAGGTGAGAAATCCCCTGTCGGCCATCGGCCATGCCACGTCGCTGCTGGCCGAGGACCTGTCGGCGCCCGTGCACGTGCGCCTGCTGAGAATCGTCGGCGACAACGTGGCGCGGGTAAACCGCATGGTCGAGGACATCCTGCAACTGTCGCGCAAGGCGCACAGCCACGGCGAGCCGCTGGCCCTGGGGGCGCTGGTGGCGGATTTGAAGGACGAATTCGACGAGCTGCATGGCCTGGACCGTGCCGTCCTCGATATCGCCGGCGTGGCCGACATCACCGTCCGCTTCGACCCGGTACACCTGCGCGGCGTGCTGCTCAACCTACTGGGCAACGCGGTGCGCTATGCCAGCCGCAAGCCGTCCAGCATCCGCCTGTTTGTCGTCGCGGCGCCCGGCTGGCCGCCCGAGCTGCACGTGCAGGACGACGGCGCGGGCATTGCGCCGCAAGTGCGTGCTCACCTCTTCGAGCCGTTTTATACGACGTCCTCCAGGGGCACCGGTCTGGGCCTGTATCTGGCACGTGAGTTATGCTTGAATAACGACGCGATGCTCGATTACGAATACCGCTTCGACGTGGCGGGCGGCGCCAGCCCTGCGTCCAGCGGCCGGTTCGTCATCACGTTTGCCCGCGCTGGCACCTAGCCGTTCCACGCATCGCCTCTATATATAGACAGCAAAGGTCCGCCGATGAGTGCTCCGAAAGTTCTGGTGGTCGACGACGAAGACGATCTGCGCGAGCTGCTGGAGATCACGCTGCTGAAGATGGGACTCGACGTGGACAGCGCGGCCGACCTGCGCACGGCGCGGGCCTGCCTGGGCGGCGGCGCCGAATATGGCCTCGTACTGACGGACATGCGCCTGCCCGACGGGCTCGGGCTGGAGCTGGTGCGGGAAATCGCCGCCAGCGGCAGGAACACGCCGATCGCCGTCGTCACCGCGTTCGGCAGTGCGGACAATGCCGTGGTCGCGCTGAAGGCAGGCGCGTTCGACTATGTCAGCAAACCGGTGCAGCTGGACCAGCTGCGCCAGCTCGTGCTGTCGGCGCTGCAGCTGAACGGCCCGACGCCGGTACCGCGCGGCGACGCCGTGGACAGCCGCCTGAAGGGACAGTCGGCGGCCATGCAGGCGCTGCGAGCGCAGATTGCCCGGCTGGCCCGCTCGATGGCGCCGATCGCGATCACGGGCGAATCGGGCAGTGGCAAGGAACTGGCCGCACGCGAAATCCATGCGCAAGGCTCGCGCGCCGACAGGCCGTTCATTGCCGTCAACTGCGGGGCCATTCCCGAAGCGCTGATGGAGGCCGAGTTCTTTGGCTACCGCAAGGGCGCCTTCACGGGCGCCGCGGATGAGCGCGACGGCTTCTTCCAGGCAGCGCACGGCGGCACGCTGATGCTGGACGAAGTGGCGGACCTGCCGCTGGCCATGCAGGTCAAACTGCTGCGCGCCATCCAGGAGCGGCGGGTGCGCAAGATCGGCGCCACGGCCGAGGAGCCCGTCGACGTGCGCATCGTCAGCGCCACGCACCAGGATCTGGCCCGCTGCGTGGAGCAGGGCAGGTTCCGGCAGGACCTGTTTTACCGCCTGAACGTGATCGAACTGGCACTGCCACCGCTGCGCGAGCGGCTGGACGATCTGCCGGTGCTGACGGAAGCGATCCTGGCGCGCCTGTCCGGTACCGGGCCCCGGGCCACGCTGGGGCCGGGCGTGCTGGACGCGCTGCGCGGCTACAGCTTTCCCGGCAATGTGCGCGAACTGGAAAACGTGCTGGAACGGGCGCTGGCGTTTGCCAACGACGGCGTGATCCACGTCGAGGACCTGGCGCTGAAGGGGGCGAAGGTGGCCGAGGCCCCCGTCCGCGCCGATCCCGTGGTTGCCTCGCCGCCTGCGCCTGCTGCCGAACCGCTGCCGGCGGATCTGCCGCCGCTGCCCGACCTGACGGTGCTGCCGGCCAACCTGCCGGAATACCTGGAGCGCGTGGAGCGAGAAATCATCGTGCGGGCGCTGGCGCAGACGCAATACAACCGCACCCAGGCCGCCCAGCTGCTGGGGATCAGTTTTCGGCAGTTGCGTTACCAGATGCAGAAACTCAATATCAAGGAATGAATCCGGCAGGCCTGCGAATGCCCTGCGCAGGCGGGGCAGGCCCCATCACGGCCGCGGCTGCCATCGTCTATAATGCCGGTCCGCGCCGCACAGCGTGGTAGTGTCCGGCCTATAAGTTTGTCATAAGTTCAACGTCCCGGTCTGCGTCTGCCTGCCGTTTCAGCAGCCGTACCCAACCGTTAAAATCGATGTTAGCGCTTGCTTACACGATAACGCCCGTCGTTTGAGGCACATCAAAAAGTCAATCGAAACTTGGACGTTCTGGCAAATTATTTTGCGGCTGTAGCGCTTGTAGAAGGCCGGCGCTCTCACTACAATTAGTGCAACAACTTGCACTACTCACTAAATCTAGTGATCAAAGTTTCTACAAATCAAGGGACCGCAGCGATTTCATCCGCGCGGTCCAACCCTTTTCTGCACGTCGTTTTCGGGGAGCCACAATGCAATCTAACCAAGACATCACCACCAATCCGGCATCGCAAGTGCCGGCGTCCGCAGCGTCCGTGTCAGGTGGCATGGCAACGTCGGGCGCGCTGGGCGACTACCGCATCATCCGTCGCAACGGCGCCGTCGTCGCCTTCGAACCCACCAAGATCGCTGTCGCGATGACGAAGGCCTTCCTCGCCGTGCAAGGCGGGCATGGCGCCGAGTCCGCGCGCATCCGCGAACTGGTCGAAGAGCTGAAGAACAACGTGGTGAATGCCCTGGTGCGCCGCCAGCCATCCGGCGGCACGTTCCACATCGAAGACGTACAGGATCAGGTCGAGCTGGCGCTGATGCGCTCCGGCGAACACGACGTGGCCCGCGCCTACGTGCTGTACCGCGCCAAGCAGATGGAAGAGCGCCGCGCCAAGAAGGCCGCCGCCGGCACGCCTGACGTGGCCGAACCGGAACTGCACGTGCTTGAGAACGGCCAGCGCCGTCCGCTCGTGATGCAGGAAGTGCGCGACCTGATCGCCGCCGCCTGCTCCGGCCTGGAAAAGCACGTTGATGCCGATGCCATCCTGGCCGAAACGGTCAAGAACCTGTACGACGGCGTGCCCGTCGAAGAGCTGCACAAGTCCGCCATCCTGGCCGCCCGCGCGCTGATGGAAAAGGACCCGGCCTACTCGCAGGTTACCGCCCGCATCCTGCTGCACACGATCCGCAAGGAAGTCTTCGGCAAGGAAACCCCGCAGGCGCAGGCCGCCGCGGCGTATGTCGACTACTTCCCGCAATACATCGCCAAGGGCATCCAGGCCGAGCTGCTGGACACCAAGCTGGCCGAGTTCGACCTGGCCAAGCTGGCCAAAGCGATCGTCGCCGACCGCGACCTGCAGTTCGGCTACATCGGCCTGCAGACCCTGTACGACCGCTACTTCCTGCACGTGCGCGACGTGCGCATCGAAATGCCGCAGGCGTTCTACATGCGTGTGGCGATGGGCCTGGCGCTGAACGAAGCGAACCGCGAAGCGCGCGCCATCGAGTTCTACAACCTGCTGTCGAGCTTTGACTTCATGTCGTCGACGCCGACCCTGTTCAACTCGGGCACCCTGCGCTCGCAGCTGTCGTCGTGCTACCTCACCACGGTGTCGGACGACCTGGAAGGCATCTACGACGCCATCAAGGAAAACGCGCTGCTGGCCAAGTTCGCCGGCGGTCTGGGCAACGACTGGACGCCGGTGCGCGCGCTGGGCGCCCACATCAAGGGCACCAACGGCAAATCGCAGGGCGTCGTGCCGTTCCTGAAAGTGGTCAACGACACGGCCGTGGCCGTGAACCAGGGCGGCAAGCGCAAGGGCGCCGTCTGCGCCTACCTGGAAACGTGGCACATGGACATCGAGGAGTTCCTCGACCTGCGCAAGAACACGGGCGACGACCGCCGCCGCACGCACGACATGAACACGGCCAACTGGATTCCCGACCTGTTCATGAAGCGCGTGATGGAAAAGGGCACCTGGACGCTGTTCTCGCCGTCCGAAACGCCGGACCTGCACGATAAAGTGGGCAAGGCCTTCGAGGCAGCCTACGCAGGCTACGAAGCGGCAGCCGCCCGTGGCGAAATCCGCGTCTTCAAGAAGATCGAGGCGCTGGACCTGTGGCGCAAGATGCTGTCGATGCTGTTCGAGACGGGCCACCCATGGATCACGTTCAAGGATCCCTGCAATATCCGCTCGCCGCAGCAGCACGTGGGCGTCGTGCACAGCTCGAACCTGTGCACCGAGATCACGCTGAACACGGGCCCGGACGAAATCGCCGTCTGCAACCTGGGTTCCGTCAACCTGCCGGCCCATATGAAAGAGGGCAAGCTCGATCACGTCAAGCTGCAGAAGACGATCCGCACGGCCATGCGCATGCTGGACAACGTCATCGACATCAACTACTACGCCGTCGAGAAGGCCCGCAACGCCAACATGCGCCACCGTCCGGTCGGCATGGGGATCATGGGCTTCCAGGACTGCCTGCACATGATGCGCGTGCCGTACCAGTCGCAAGCCGCCGTGGACTTCGCCGATACGTCGATGGAAGCGGTCTGCTACTACGCTTACTATGCGTCGACGGAGCTGGCCGAAGAGCGCGGCCATTACGCGTCGTACAAGGGTTCCCTGTGGGACCGCGGCATCCTGCCGCAGGACTCCGTGAAACTGCTGGCGGAAGAGCGCGGCGGCTACCTGGAGCAGGACATGTCGTCGTCGATGGACTGGACGCCGCTGCGCGAGCGCATCAAGCAGTTCGGCATGCGCAACTCGAACTGCGTGGCGATCGCCCCGACCGCGACGATCTCGAACATCATCGGCGTCTCGGCCTGCATCGAGCCGACGTTCCAGAACCTGTACGTGAAGTCGAACCTGTCGGGCGAATTCACCGAGATCAACTCGTACCTGGTGCGCGACCTGAAGGCACGCGACCTGTGGGATGAAGTCATGATCGCCGACCTGAAGTACTTCGACGGCTCGCTGACCAAGATCGACCGCGTGCCGCAAGACCTGCGCGACATCTACGCGACGGCCTTCGAAGTCTCGCCGACGTGGCTGGTGGAAGCTGCATCGCGTCGCCAGAAATGGATCGACCAGGCCCAGTCGCTGAACATCTACATGGCCGGCGCGTCGGGCAAGAAGCTGGACGAGACGTACAAGCTGGCCTGGCTGCGCGGCCTGAAGACGACGTACTACCTGCGCACGATCGCCGCGTCGCACATGGAGAAGTCGACGTCGAAGACGGGCGCGCTGAACGCCGTCTCGGCCCACGGCCCGGCCACGGGCGGTGTCGCCGCCGCAGGCAGCGCACCGGCCGTGCCGACCCACGAAGCGCCGACCACGGTGCAGCAGGTGGAAGAGGGCGCCGCATGCTACCTGCGTCCGGGCGACGCCGGTTTCGAGGAATGCGAAGCCTGCCAATGAGTTGCCAATAAGCTGAGGCAACAGGATGGGCCGCCGGCCCGTCCTGCCGGCCCATGCTGTCAGCTCTTGATTGGCGCCCGTCGAGTCGCCAACTGATACAAGTCGCCATCCCGCCCGGGGTGGCGCCATGACCAACCATCGAACTCCAAGAACGCCACGACCGGTGACCCCGGCAACAGCTATTGAGGATTCAAATACAGAACTGAAGGAATAACAATGCTCTCCTGGGATGATGAAGCGGCCGCCGCGCCAAGCCAACCACCACTGCCAGCCGGCGCCGCCGGCGAGGAATCCACTGCCGAGCAGGTCGCGCTGCGCGTCAACGCGGACGACAAGCGCATCATCAACGGCAAGACGGACGTCAACCAGCTGGTGCCGTTCAAGTACAAGTGGGCGTGGGACAAATACCTGGCCGGCTGCGCCAACCACTGGATGCCGCAGGAAGTGAACATGCAGCGCGATATCGAGCTGTGGAAGAACCCGAACGGCCTGACGGAAGACGAGCGCCGCCTCGTCAAGCGCAACCTGGGGTTCTTCGTGACGGCCGACTCGCTGGCCGCCAACAACATCGTGCTGGGCACCTACCGCCACATCACGGCGCCGGAATGCCGCCAGTACCTGCTGCGCCAGGCGTTCGAGGAAGCGATCCACACGCACGCCTACCAGTACATCGTCGAGTCGCTCGGCCTGGATGAGCAGGAGATCTTCAACGCCTACAACGAAGTCAAGTCGATCCGCGACAAGGACCAGTTCCTGATCCCGTTCATCGACACCCTGACCGACCCGGCCTTCACGACCGGCACGATCGAAAACGACCAGAAACTGCTGAAGTCCCTGATCGTCTTCGCCTGCCTGATGGAAGGCCTGTTCTTCTACGTCGGCTTCACGCAGATCCTGGCGCTGGGCCGCCAGAACAAGATGATGGGCGCCGCCGAGCAGTACCAGTACATCCTGCGCGACGAATCGATGCACTGCAATTTCGGCATTGACCTGATCAACACGATCAAGCTGGAAAACCCGCAGCTGTGGACCGCCGCATTCCGCGAAGAGATCAAGACGCTGTTCCTCAAAGCCGTCGAGCTGGAATACGCCTACGCGGAAGACACGATGCCACGCGGCGTGCTGGGCCTGAACGCCACCATGTTCAAGGGCTACCTGCGCTTCATCGCCAACCGCCGCGCCGTGCAGATCGGCCTGGAGCCGCTGTTCGACCAGGACGAAAACCCGTTCCCATGGATGAGCGAGATGATTGACCTGAAGAAGGAGCGCAACTTCTTCGAGACGCGCGTGACCGAGTATCAGACTGGTGGGGCGTTGAACTGGGATTGACCTGAAGAGTACACAGGGATCTTCAATTGGTATTAGCGAAACCAAATTTGAGGAGTGAGTCTTCGCTCAGCTCTTTTTTGATAGATCTAGCTGGCGTTTATAGGTGCGTCGGGAGCAGCATTTTTGATGCTAGGTAGCAAAATGTGCAGCCGAAATCCAAAGGCGAAGTATTTCTTTGAGATAACAACAGTCATTCGAGGGGCGTATGTATCCTGTTTATGAGATTGGCGATGATCAGGCGGCGACGATCCTCGCGAAAAAAGAGAGTTATTGGAACGATTTTAAGGCGAAGGAAATAAAGCCTGCCAAGTTGTCTGAAACAGTATCAGCGTTTGCTAACGCCGCCGGGGGTGATATTTATGTTGGCATTAGTGAGGACAAACAAAGTCAGAGTATGACTTGGGTTGGATTTGATGATGTCGAAGAGGCGAACGCTGTTGCCCACGTCCTTTTTTAAGCACATCCATTTGGAAATCATTTAAAATTTGAATTTCTGTCAAGCAGGAATTTGCCTGGATTAGTACTCCACATTACCGTAAAGAAGGTTAAGGACATAGTAAAGTCTTCTGGTGGGGATGTTTTTGTCCGAGTCAATGCGGGAAAGCAAAAAATTGATACGGAGGAAAAACTTTCTCGCCTTAAGCTGGATAAGGGAATTATTACTTTTGAAAATGAATGGATTGAAATGCCGCTCAGGCGGGTCGAGAATAGTAATTCAATCATCAATTTTTTAATAAATGTTATTCCTTCTGCTGAGCCTTTGACCTACTTGGAAAATCAAGACCTTGTCAAAGATAATCATGTGCGAGTAACGGGAGTTTTGTTATTCTGTGATGAGCCGGCAGTATTTCTGGCAAAACGCAGTAGTATTAAAGTTACACGGTATCAAACCAAAGACGATATCGGGAGGGAGTACCTTAAGGACATTCCCTTGACTATCGAGGGTGATGTATATAACTTGATATATAACGCGGTGGCAGAGACGAAGAAGATCATCGAAGGGGTGAAGAAGCTTGGCGAACAAGGGCTCGAATCGGTCGAGTATCCAGAAGAAGTGCTTCACGAGGTGATCGCAAATGCTGTGCTGCATCGGGACTACAGTATCGCGACGGATGTTCAAATCCGCATTTTTGACAATCGTGTAGAGGTCGAAAGTCCAGGGAAATTGCCGGGTCACGTTACACCCCGGAACATATTGAAAGCTCAGAGTGCAAGGAATCCGGCACTCGTCCGCTTGATTAACAAATTTCCGAACCCTCCTAACAAGGACGTTGGGGAGGGGCTCGATACTGCGTTTGCGGCAATGGAGGCGTTGCGTCTAAAGCCCCCAATAATTACAGAAACTGAAGAATCGGTAATTGTAGTGATCAAACATGAATCTCTTGGCTCTCCAGAGGAGCTAGTTATGAAATACATGGAAATGCATGATGAGATCACAAATACAGTTGCGCGTGACGTTACTGGTATCAAAAGTGAGAATACTATGAAAAACGTCTTCTTGAGGCTAAAAGCTAGGAATATGCTCGAGCCCATACCGGAGCGGAAAGGGGCCGCAGCCGCGTGGCGGAAACCAACTCCGCAGCCGGAGAATAAAAAAGATCCAGAAAACTAATCATCAGTACTGCGAAGAATGGCGTCCGTTTTTGACGACTGAGTCTGTATGGAGCAGTCACCGAAAGTAGCATGAGCCACCGCCCGGTGGGCATGGACAAGGGGTATATGAATGGGCTTCCAGGACTGCCTGCACATGATGCGCGTGCCGAACCAGTCGCAAGCCGCCGTGGAGTGAGCCGGCACGTCGATGGAAGCGGTCTGCTACTACGCCTACTGCGCCTCGACGGAGCTGGCCGCAGAGCACCGCCATTACTAGTCGTACAAGGGTTCTATGTGGGACCGCGGCATCCTGCCGCAGGATTCCGTGAAACTGCTGGCGGAAGAGCGCGGCGGCTACCTGGAGCAGGACATGTCGTCGCCGATGGAATGGGCACCGCTGCGCGAGCGCATCAAGCAGTTCGGCATGCGCAGCTCGAACTGCGTGGTGATCGCCCGACCGAGACGATATCGAACCTTACCGGCGTTCCGGCCTGCAACAAGCTAACGGCCTTTTGGGGCTAAGGGCTTCCGCTAGAGATCGGCGAAGCGCGATAATAGGTCTTGATCAGCCAATCGAATTTCGATGTCATTCGCCACTTTGATATGGTCAGCATTGTCTAACGAGAATGGCGCATCCGTCACACTGACAATAATTGTGCCGATCTGTTCGCTATTCTTGTTCATCACTGGAACCAAGGCCCGAGCCTCTGGCACCTGTTGTACCGTGAGCTTTTTCGGCAAATAAAGCATCCAACCCACACCTGGCCTGTCAGAGAACACAGCTCTTTCTGAATACCAGAACGGCCCGAACGAAGCAAACTGAGCAGGCCAGATCGACACTGCGGCCTGTATCCACTGCACCGGCGTCTTCCAATCCAGTACTTCGGGCCGCAATGTTAGTCCGAACTTGACAGCATCAGGCCGGCCGAAAACATTGCAGCGGGAAGAAAGAACAGCACCTTCCTCTTGGTTTTCGGCACCGTTCCAGACAGAGACTGAGCGAATGTCTTTCACGCCTTTGGTTCTCGTACGAAGGACCGCAAGCGCGGCGTCGGTCGGGCCGCGCTCGTCGAACGCTCGATACAAGAGCGCCTCTTTCATGCCTTTGTCGGAAGTCAGATACCATTCACGCAATAGGGGAGAGTACGGGCCAACAGCTTGCGAAAACTGGAACAGTTCGCCCAACTGTACTTCAATGGTCGGCAATTCGCTGGCTTGGCGGCGGAATTGGAGTTCGAGTGCGGGAATGGATGGAGTCATGGTTCGAGTACTACCTCTACGTCGGGATAAGCTGCTCTGATGATACGAGAAAAGTGCCGGTAACTGAGTGGTTCCATGAAATGCCAACGCAAGCGCGTCGGTGGCCGGGGCTCGGCAGCTGCACCTTGACGCATGGCCTCATTGATCAGCGCGGCTTCGCCGTCGCCCCAAAACAGGTGCGGCCGGCCCCACATGTCGAAAAACTGGTCGTACCGTGATTTTGCTTCCTTGAGCAGGCACTGGCTCGAGTCGAATCCATCGAACGCAACGCCGTTGTAAACCCATTCGGCGATCGCTCCGTTCGTCATCGGCATGCCGCCGATCCGCGCTTGGTACGCGATGGCCAGTTCGGACCAGCCGTTGGTTTTACGCATTTGGACGACCCCGCGATCCGGCGGACATTCCTTGCACTTCTCTTCCTTGGCTTTTGCCTGCGTTTCCGTGCGTGCGATAGGCGTACTTCTGGCTCTCTCAGCCTCCGCCTGCCGCCTGCGAGCTTCCTTTGCCGCTTCCGCAGCCGCGCCGGCTGCTGCTCCAGCGGCGGCCGCCGCGGCAGCCCGTTCAGCCGCTTTTTGTGCCGCCGCGCGCAACAAGGTTCCTGCAAGTGACGCCATTTATCTTCCCTCTTCCAGGCGGTTAAGTTCAACCGAAAGAACCGCGAGCAAGTCGTCAAAACGTTGCTCCGGCGTCGAACCAGGCTTGCGCAGCTGTGCGATGACAGCTGGTTCGTCCAGAACGCCTGGTGCGTCTGCCGCAAAATACATCAGGTGAACGATATGGGGTGTCGAGGTGAATCCAGCGCGTTCGGCAAACTCGTACGCCGCCTGCATGATGGCGAGAGTTTGTTCGCGCGTCATCCCGGGCGCGAACGTCTTGTGCGTGCTTATATACTGTTCGCACACCGAATCGACAAAGCTAGCTGTGTCGCGTCTCTTCAGGAAAGACCATTGTTCTTCACTAAGCGTTATCACGGTGCCTCCCGATCCATACTCGACGCCCCTTATGAAGCAGGTGCCATTCGTGCACGTGTCCAAAGAAGGCATGTCTTTGTTCCGACGTCAGCACCTCGGCCAGGGAGTACAGCACGCGTGGGTCCCAAAAGCGGACAAGCGCCGAGCGCCCGTCCGGCAGCTTCATATCGAGATTGAGCTGTAGAAGTTGCGCCAACCCGACCAGATCCTGCGATGCGAAGATCCAGCTTACCGCGGCGGCCTCGCGTTCCAGTGCTGCGAGATCCGCGGTGTACGTCTGTCCTGCAATGTCGGCATCGATTAACCAGGGGCCGGCAGGAGCCAGCGGTGCATCTGCGGTCCCGTGAAACAGCGAATAGCGGCCAGCGCCATCATCGATGCGCACCCCTCGATGAACCTGATGCTGTACGCCGTCGACGAGGGCGTACAGGCGTGCCGAGGACACGTCCTGCTGCAACTGCGCCAGCCGCTCCACCACATCGATCATGAGCTATTCCCGTATCACCGTCGCACTGCCGGCCGCCGATGCTTTCAGCAGGCAGTCCAGGCAAACCCCCGAGGAGGTGGGTGAAGCAATTGATGCCGCATCAGCGAGCGGCACCTCGCCATCGCCGGATGTCGCGCCTGAAGAAGACTTGTTGTCCCAAAACGTGGTCACCTGGCTGGAGATCAGTTTTGCGCCGCATTCGGTTTCGTCCATGTGACGTGCGTACCCGTTGCCTTCGCCGTCCATCACATCGCCCGCGCCTGATTTGATCGGGAACACCCCCTTGCATTTCGGGCAGACCGTCATGTCCCCGATGCGGGCGACACACTTGCCATTGATGTCGAAAGTCATGTCAGCGGAAATGACTGTGCCGCCATGGCTCGTGCGATCCCCCATTACTATTAGAGGTAGACCCATTCGCTTCTCCGGTGTCTCGTGTCCCTAGGGCTTGTCATATTACCAAACAAATAGGGCATCGAACCAGTGGCCGCATCAGCGGATACGCCAAGGCGAACGAACCCGCTACGCCGTCGAGAAGGCCCGCAACGCCAACATGCGCCACCGTCCGGTCGGCATGGGAATGGGATAAATGAGTGGGCTTCCAGGACTGCCTGCACATGATGCGCGTGCCGTACCAGTCGCAAGCCGCCGTGGACTTCGCCGACACGTCGATGGAAGCAGTCTGCTACTACGCCTACTACGCATCGACGGAACTGGCCGAAGAGCGCGGCCATTACGAGTCGTACAAGGGTTCGCTGTGGGACCGCGGCATCCTGCCGCAGGACTCCGTGAAACTGCTGGCGGAAGAGCGCGGCGGCTACCTGGAGCAGGACATGTCGTCGTCGATGGACTGGACGCCGCTGCGCGAGCGCATCAAGCAGTTCGGCATGCGCAACTCGAACTGCGTGGCGATCGCCCCGACCGCGACGATCTCGAACATCATCGGCGTCTCGGCCTGCATCGAGCCGACGTTCCAGAACCTGTACGTGAAGTCGAACCTGTCGGGCGAATTCACCGAGATCAACTCGTACCTGGTGCGCGACCTGAAGGCCCGCGACCTGTGGGACGAAGTCATGATCGCCGACCTGAAATACTTCGACGGCTCGCTGACCAAGATCGACCGCGTGCCGCAGGACCTGCGCGACATCTACGCCACGGCGTTCGAAGTCTCGCCAACCTGGCTGGTGGAAGCGGCATCGCGTCGCCAGAAGTGGATCGACCAGGCCCAGTCGCTGAACATCTACATGGCCGGCGCCTCGGGCAAGAAGCTGGACGAGACGTACAAGCTGGCCTGGCTGCGCGGCCTGAAGACGACGTACTACCTGCGCACGATCGCCGCGTCGCACATGGAGAAGTCGACGTCGAAGACGGGCGCGCTGAACGCCGTCTCGGCCCACGGCCCGGCCACGGGCGGCGTCGCCGCCGCAGGCAGCGCACCGGCCGTGCCGACCCACGAAGCGCCGACCACGGTGCAGCAGGTGGAAGAGGGCGCCGCATGCTACCTGCGTCCTGGCGACGCCGGTTTCGAGGAATGCGAAGCCTGCCAATGAGTTGCCAATAAGCTGAGGCAACAGGATGGGCCGCCGGCCCGTCCTGCCGGCCCATGCTGTCAGCTCTTGATTGGCGCCCGTCGAGTCGCCAACTGATACAAGTCGCCATCCCGCCCGGGGTGGCGCCATGACCAACCATCGAACTCCAAGAACGCCACGACCGGTGACCCCGGCAACAGCTATTGAGGATTCAAATACAGAACTGAAGGAATAACAATGCTCTCCTGGGATGATGAAGCGGCCGCCGCGCCAAGCCAACCACCACTGCCAGCCGGCGCCGCCGGCGAGGAATCCACTGCCGAGCAGGTCGCGCTGCGCGTCAACGCGGACGACAAGCGCATCATCAACGGCAAGACGGACGTCAACCAGCTGGTGCCGTTCAAGTACAAGTGGGCGTGGGACAAATACCTGGCCGGCTGCGCCAACCACTGGATGCCGCAGGAAGTGAACATGCAGCGCGATATCGAGCTGTGGAAGAACCCGAACGGCCTGTCCGAAGACGAGCGCCGCCTGGTCAAGCGCAACCTGGGCTTTTTCGTGACGGCCGACTCGCTGGCCGCGAACAACATCGTGCTGGGCACCTACCGCCACATCACGGCGCCGGAATGCCGCCAGTACCTGCTGCGCCAGGCGTTCGAGGAAGCGATCCACACGCACGCCTACCAGTACATCGTCGAGTCGCTCGGCCTGGATGAGCAGGAAATCTTCAACGCCTACAACGAAGTCAAGTCGATCCGCGACAAGGACCAGTTCCTGATCCCGTTCATCGACACCCTGACCGACCCGGCCTTCACGACCGGCACGATCGAAAACGACCAGAAACTGCTGAAGTCCCTGATCGTCTTCGCCTGCCTGATGGAAGGCCTGTTCTTCTACGTCGGCTTCACGCAGATCCTGGCGCTGGGCCGCCAGAACAAGATGATGGGCGCCGCCGAGCAGTACCAGTACATCCTGCGCGACGAATCGATGCACTGCAATTTCGGCATTGACCTGATCAACACGATCAAGCTGGAAAACCCGCAGCTGTGGACCGCCGCATTCCGCGAAGAGATCAAGACGCTGTTCCTCAAAGCCGTCGAGCTGGAATACGCCTACGCGGAAGACACGATGCCACGCGGCGTGCTGGGCCTGAACGCCACCATGTTCAAGGGCTACCTGCGCTTCATCGCCAACCGCCGCGCCGTGCAGATCGGCCTGGAGCCGCTGTTCGACCAGGACGAAAACCCGTTCCCATGGATGAGCGAGATGATCGACCTGAAGAAGGAGCGCAACTTCTTCGAGACGCGCGTGACCGAGTATCAGACTGGTGGGGCGTTGAACTGGGATTGATTGTCTGCCGCGACATCCGCCGCAGCTGAGTAAGGCAAAATGCCGGCTTCCATCAGGAACGCCGGCTTTTTTTATCGCGACTTGGCCTCAGCATAGTTTGCAGATATTTGCAAATCTGAACTGTTGTAAAAATTCAAATATTTTGACGTCGTGACATTTGGCGAGAATGTTGTTGCTGCATACCTTTCAGAATACTCCCCTCTTCTAAAAAGCTAACTTCCGGTACGCCGGAGTAATCAGGGTGGATTATGGTCAGGCAGCAGTCGACGGTTGTAATGGGGTGTTTGCGCGCACGGGCGCAGCAATTGGTCGGGATGATCCGCTGGCTCATGCTGGCGCTGCTGATCCTTGGCGCAGGCGGTGCGTCCGCGCAGGTCAATTTCTTCAACCCTGCCATCAGTGCCACCAGCGGCACCGCCGACGCAAGCGGTGTCTTCAGGGTTACCTTTTCGGGCAACGCCAGCGCGCAGGACCGGTTCGATGCGGTCAATCAGATACTGGTTGCCGAAGGCGAATCATTCCTGGATGCGGTTGACTATGAGGTGGTCTACGATCCCAATATCGAAGGGTACGTCAACACGGTTCGCTCGATCAGAAATACTGTCGCGCTGACGCCGGGTACCCATACGCTGCGCCTGATCGCGCGCACGGAGCGCGGCAGTGAGGCGGGCACGCAATATTTCGTGGTCAACGTGGCCGCCGCTCCTACCGCTCCCGCCACCAGGGGCGCTACGGTAACGGCGCAAAGCATACCGTCAGCGATGTCGGCGGGACAGGCCTATGCCGTTTCAGTGACGATGAAAAATACCGGCAACGTCACATGGACCGTGGGCGGCCAGGATCCCTATGCGCTGGGCTCCCAGAATCCTGCAAACAACACCATCTGGCATCCAGGCAGGGTTGCCGTCGCCACTGCGGTAGCGCCAGGGGCGTCCTACACGTTCAATTTCACCGTCACGGCACCTGCGACCCCGGGCACGTATGACATGCAATGGCAGATGCTGCAGGAAAATCAAGCATGGTTCGGCGACTTCGTGCATGCACCGATTACCGTCACCGAAGCATTGCCGACGGTGTCCCTGACCAGCCCGGCCAACGGCGCCAGGTTCACCACGACCACGACCACGGCAACCGTCGCATTGACGGGCAGCGCCGCCGGCACCGCCGGCGCCACGATCGCGCGCCTGGAATTTTTCGACGGGGGCACATCGCTGGGCTATGTCGCCAGCACCAGCATCAGCCTGAGCAAGGCTTTGGCCGTCGGGTCGCACACGATCGAGCTGCGCGCCACGGACAGCCGCGGCAAGACCCGAAGCGCCTTCTCGACGATTACAGTGGCCGGTCCGGCGCCAACGGCAACGCTGACGGCGCCGCTCAACAATAGCGCCTATGTGATCTCGTCCGGCAGTACCGTCAATGTGCAGGTGACGGGCACGGTCAGCACCGGCGCCACGATCACGAAACTCGAAGTGCTGGACGGCGCGACGCCGATCCATACCACCAGCGGCACATCGATCAACGTGGCGCTGGCACTGGCTGCGGGCAAGCACGCGCTGCAGCTGCGCGCGACCGACAATGCCGGCCAGGTCGGCACCAGCGCCGTATCGACTGTCACCGTCGCCGCAAGCACCGCCGGCGATGCGGCCGGCTTTGTTTCGCAAACCATGCCGGCCGCGTTGCGTGCCGGCCAGCCGGTGACGTTCAGCGTGTCGATGGTGAATACGGGTACGACCACGTGGAGCGAAGGCGCATCCTTCCGGCTCGGCTCGCAGAATCCGCAGGATAACCGCGTCTGGGGCGGGCGAGTCTACCTGACCGGTAGCGTGGCACCGGGCCAGACCGGTACCTTTACCGCCACGGTAACGGCGCCGCAAACGGCCGGCACCTATAACTTCCAGTGGCAGATGGTGCACGAGGACGTCACTTGGTTCGGCGCCAAGACCGACAACCTGAGCGTGACGGTCACGGCGGGTGCGGGCCCGACGGCAACATTGACCGGCACGCCGACCAACGTGCGCGTGAGCGGTACGGGCACGGCCGCGGTGACGCTGACGGGCAATGGCAGCCGCAGCGGCGGTGTCGTCAGCAAGCTCGAACTGTTCCAGGCCAACGCTACCGGCATGTATGCCGCCGCACCGGTCAAGACGGTCACGGGCTCGACTGCATCGCTGGCGATGAGCGCGCCGGTCAACCTGGCCGCGGGCATCCATTTCTTCAAGCTGCGCAGCACGGACAGTGCCGGCCTGCAGACGGAATCGCGTCCCGTCATCGTCAACGTCACCAACAGCGCGCTGCTGGGCACCATCGGCGGCGTGCGCACCAATGCCGCCGGCACGGCCGAACTGTACGGCTGGACATGCCAGTCGGGCAGCACCACGCCGCTCAATTACAAGGTACTGCTGGACGCGCCAAGCCTGGGCAGCGGCGGCACGGAACTGACGACGGGCGTCGCCAATGTGGCCACCGAACTGGACAACGCCAGCGTGCAGTCGCAATGCGCCACGCCGGGCACCGCGCACCATTTCGTCGTCAACCTCAGTACCTACATCGCGCAATACGCTGGGCGGCGCCTGTACGTCTGGGCCGAAACGGCCAACAAGGCGCTGAACGTCTCGCTGCCGTGCGTGGACAACAACTGCACGATGCCAGGCACCACGCGCGTGGGCATCACAACGCCAACGGCGAATGCGACGTACGTCTATCCGAATCCCGCCTTCCTGAAAATGAAGCTGACGAACTACAGCGGCACGTTCGACGAGGTGGGCTTCTACGTCAACGGCCAGTGGATCGCCGCGCAGCCGGACGGCGCGGCAGGCGAGTACTCGGTACAGAAGACGGGGCTGGCCGTCAGCACCGCGCCATACACGGTCTATGCGGTGGCGCGCCAGGGCAGTACCGCCATCCAGAGCGCTGTGGTTCCGTTCTTTGTGAGCGCGGCCAGCACGATTACGATCAATGCACCGACTGCTGGTGCCGAACTGACGACAGGCATTGCGCAGACGTTGACGGCTACGGTCAGCGGGACCGTGCAGAGCGTGCGATTCCTCGCCAATAATGCCGAAGTCGCTTCCGCAGTCAACAGTGGCGGCCGTTGGGTGGGTAACTGGAGCCCAATGGCCGCTGGCACATATTCGCTCATTGCGCGCGCCTATGACGGTACCGGCGCACAAATCGGACAATCCGCCGCGGTCTCCGTGACGGTCAAGGCTGGCACTACATCCGGCGTTCCGAAGCCGGTCACCATCGCACCACCTCATCTTGGCAATGCCGATGCGGGATCTCTGCCGGGTAGCCTTGCCGTGGCCAACGACGGTGCTGCCACATACGGCATGGAGCTGACGGTGCCGCCGGGAACGGCCGGTCTGCAGCCGCAGTTGTCGCTGAACTATTCCGGTAACGCACCAAATAGCCAGCTCGGGCTTGGCTGGTCGCTGGGCGGCCTGTCGACCATTACCCGTTGTGGCAAGACCATTGCCCAGGATGGCGTGAACGGCCGTATCGGTTATGACAATGCCGACAGGCTGTGCCTCGACGGCCAACGCCTGAAACTGGTCAATCTGCCCCAGACCGAAGCCAATTACTGGGCGGCCAATGCTGAGTTCCGGACCGAGTCCGAGACCTTCAGCAGGATCAGGGCCGTCGAGGTCGGCGGCAAAAGAAGCTACAAGGTCGAGACCCGGGACGGTCGCATCCTGACGTATGGTGCCCAGTCAGGCTATGTGACCCCCGTCATCGGCACACCCAATAGTGGCGTGCTTGGTGCTGCCATCGGTCCCAAGGCAGGAGCGCGCGCGTGGGCACTGGACAGTGTGACTGACCGCGTCGGCAATTACATCAACTTCAGCTATACGCTCGACAGCAGCACGGGCGAGCATCTTGTCGCGGCAATACGTTACGGCGGCAATGGCAAGCCGGCGCATGCGGCTGTCGAATTCACCTACGCGATCCGTAACGATGCATGGACGCGCTATCTGGACGAGACGCGTGCCGACATCCGCAAACGCCTTGTATCGATCAAGACCTATCACGGGACCGATCTGACCGGCAGCCTGTCCAATGGCACCCTGGTGCGCACGTACACCCTCGACTACGAATACAGCCCGACCAGCGGACGCAGCTTGCTGAATCGGGTAACCGCGTGCGCGCGCAATCCGCAATCCGGGGCCAGCGAGTGCCTGCCAGCGACACGTTTTGATTGGGGCAAGCCGGATCCGGGCAAGACGCCTGGCTTTGTCAGCAAAGGCATGTGGGCGAACGGACCCATCATGACGACGAACAATCCGGCTGCTGCGGCGAATACGATATTCCCGCCGTCAGCGAACCATCTGGAGTATTTCTCGTTCAGTGACTTCGGCAACGACGGCCTGACCGACGTCCTGGAGAAGCGTGTAGCAGGGCCCGTCCCTGACGACCTGGATTCGTACGCGCAGAGAAGTCGTGACGCGAACAATCCGCTGCCTCCGGGGACGCTGCGCAGCCAATATCGTTATTTCCACAATACAGGCAGCGGTTTTGCCCAATACAACTACAACGTCAATGTCGGTGGGGCGAATGTGAATTTCGCAGTGCTGGACGTGGGCGATTTCAACGGCGATGGCGCCCCCGATCTGCTGGTAGGAACTCAGAGCTCCGGAACAAAAATCTGCCTGTCTCCGCTGGGCGCCGCCGGAAGCATGCCGGCAGCGGGTGGCACGATTACTTTTGTGTGCAATAACTGGCCGGCTGTCGGAGAAAATCGTGGCAGCGAGATGCCTTATGTTGTCGATGCCAATGGCGACGGCAAAATGGGTCACTACTCCGCCTACAAACTCGATGGCACCGCCACGTTCTGCGCGGGCAGCAGCTGCATCACGGACACCAATCCGCCCGTGAGCGTGCTGACACCGCCGGTGGCCGACAGTGCGCAAATGATGTTGCAGCCGTTGCGCGACTATGCCAGTTTTACCCAAATGGTGGACATGACCGGAATCGGTCGCCCAACGGACGTACGCTGGACACAGGCCTACGCCTATCGCTTTGTCGATACGGACGGCACTGTATCCAATGAATACACGTGGCTTAATCCCCAGGCAGCGGTGGTCGTGACGGACCTGGGCGTTGCCGGCAGTCAGGCCACGAGAGACTTCCGTTCCTACGTCTATCCTGAAGTAACGCCCTGTACCGATTCGCTCGAATGCCGGCCTTACCTCTTCGATTACCCGGCTACTGGCGGCACGTTGTCCGCCGATTTCAATGCCTCGGGCTACAACGGGGTGGCGTTCGGCTATATGGGCATCGACAGTTCGCTGCGCAAGCTCAAGGCGCCGGAATTCACGGTTTGCAACTCCACCGGCCGCGCCCTTGACTGCGCGGTCCGGCGCAAGTACAGCGGCAGTGCCTATCAGGCCGTGCTGGCTGTCGGCAATTTCGTCGGCGACGGAGCACCGTCGATCCTAACCAGTTCCGTGACCTTCGATGTGCATGGTGTGGCGACGAGAACCGGCAACCTGCAAGTGTGCCGCCTGCTTGGCGATGATACGACCGGCGGTACTGCCGCTGCGGACAACAATATGGTGTGTACGCCGTGGGCCGGAGTTACCTACCCGCGGGAAATCGGCAGCCTCGCGCAGGACCGCGTTTTATTCCTCGACCTGCTTGGCACCGGCAGCGCTCAACTGCTGTACTACCACAGCGGAAAATTCGTCAACAAGGTGTGGCAGGAAGATGGACGTTGGGAATTGTTTGCTCCTGTCGATGTGGCGCGGGATAACGAGGCGCTGGACCGTATCGTCCAGGTGACGAATGGTCTGGGTGCCACCTCGTCCGTGCAATATCTTGACGGCATTGCGGCAAATGTCGTGACCCTCAGCGGCACATCGACCCTTGCCTATCCTGCTCGCGTGGCACGCTCTCCCGGAAAGGTCGTCGGTCGCATGCTGACGGACAACGGCGTCGCGGGTACGCGCACTGTCTCGTACCGTTATCAGGACCCCGGTCTCGACGTCAGCGGCCGCGGCGCCCTCGGCTTTGCGAAGATCGAAACTATTGACGAGCAGAAAGGCCTGACGACGGCGACGCGCTATGCACAGCAATGGCCGCATACCGGCACGATGCTGGAGCAGACGATCCGGACCAACGCTGGCGTGCTGCTGCAGGAAAGTAAACATGTGCTGCAAACTCAGGGAATTGCCCAGGCAAACGGCAGCACCTCCACGCTTCCGTACGTCGATACCACGACCGTCAGGCGTATCGATCCGCTGGGCGTTGACCTCGGCACTGTGGTGACGAAGAACACTTACGGGGATGGCTGGGGCAACCTGACGGCCAACAGCACGACAACGAGCCTCAGCGCTGCAGGCAGTCCGGCGTACGTCACCTCGAGCGCCACGACGTTCCGCAACGACGGCGCAAGCTGGCTCATCGGCAAGCCAACGCTCAGCCGGGTGACAAAGACCGATCCCGAAACCGGCAGTATTACCCGGACGGTCAGCAACGACTACGATGCCACGACGGGTCTGATGAAGCAGGAGGTCAGGGAGCCCGACAATGCAACGTTGAAGGTCACGACGACATTCGACCGCAGTGCCAACGCGTTCGGCCTGGTCAACGTACGTACCGAAGCGTGGACCGATCCGTATGACGCAAAGGCCAAGACCCGGCAAACGTCGACGGCATATGACGCCAACGGCCGCTATGCCAGCAAGGTGACGAACGCGGCAGGACATGCTGAAACACAGGGATATGATCCGGCTACCGGAGCGCAGACCGGCCTGACGGGGCCGAATCAGCTGACCACCAGCTGGGCGGTCGATGGATTCGGCAAGCCTGTCAGGGAATTGCGTGCGGACGGCAACGAGACGCGTACCTATACGAAAAAGTGCGACGCTTCATGTCCAGCCGGCGCCACGGTGGCGCAGGTGACGGAGTACTTCCATGGAGCGGATCGCATCGCTGTACCGCAAGTGGTCTACAGCGACCGCGTTGGCCATGTCATCCAGAGCCGCAGCTGGGGCTTCAGTGGCAAGGCCATCGTTGTCGATCGTCGTTACGATGCGTTGGGCCGTCTGTACGAACAGGCTCAGCCGCGATTCGATGGCGAAACGTCGTACCTGGCGCAGCGCTACGGCTACGACATTCTCGACCGGCGGACCAGCGTTGTCTCCCTCGATGAAAGCGGGAATGTTCGCGAAGCCACGTCGGCTTACAACGGCTTGACCACGGTCAGTACCAACGAACGGAGGTTCACCCGCACCGAAAAGCACAACGTCATCGGCCAGCTGCGTTCCGTAACTGACGCCAAAGGCGTCGAAACGAAATTCGGCTACGACGCATTCGGCAACCTGCAGACGACGACGGACCCGATGGGCAACGTGATCAATGTGACCTATGACGTCCTGGGACGGCGCACGGACCTGAAGGATCCGGACCTTGGCTGGATTCATTACGATGTCGACCCGCTGGGCCGCACATGGGCTACCACGTCGCCCAAAGATCGGGCGCTGGGGAAAAAAGCCCGGGTCGAGTTCGATAATGTTGACCGTATGGTCGCTCGCTATGAAACGGACCTGGAGTCGCACTGGGTATATGACACCGCGCCAAAGGGTGTCGGACAGCTGGCCGAGGCGCACACCGGCACTGTCGCGGCGAAGGATTATCGTCGACTGCATACCTATGATGCGTACGGACGACCGTCGCAGACCACCCAGCTGATCGGTTCCGACAGTTATGTCAGCGCCGTTGGCTATGACGCGTGGGGACGCACGGTTCAGCAGAAATACCGCCGCAACAGCGATGCCGAGAAGACCTATGACTCGCGCTACAACGACAAGGGCTATCTGGAACGCATCGAGCGGGCCGGTTCGGTACTTTGGACCGTCGACACACAGGACGCCTCCGGCCGGACCACCGTGGCATTGCTGGGCAATGGGCTGAAGCAGACTAAAACCTTCAACTCGTACACGGGCCTTCAATCGAACGGCCTGTTGCAGACAATGGCCGGCAGCCGGCGACTGGAGGAAAGCTACACGTACGATGCGCTGGCCAATGTCGCGCAGCGCAGCCAGTACTGGGAATCCCAGGGGTTCCAGGAGCTGTTCACATACGATGGCCTGAACAGGATCGAAACCAGCCAGGTGACCGGACAGGCAAAACAGACCTTTACCTACAATGCCGCCGGCAGCATCCTGACGAAGACCAACGTCGGCACACAGCCGTACGTGTATCCGTCCGCGGGAACGGCACAGCCGCACGCCGTCTCCAGCATTGGCGGTGTCGGCAGTTTTGGCTACGATGCCAACGGCAACCAGACTGTCGCGCCAGGGCGCACCGCAACGTGGACGAGTTTCGACATGCCACGTCAATTGACGAAGGGCGCGGTCATCCAGAACTTCGTCTATGGACCGGAACACCAGCGTGCGCGCATGGACCGGACCGATAACGGCACGTCGTTGAACTACGGCGGCGCGCAGGAGGCCGAAATCTCCGGCACCCAGGTCACGGTCAAGACATACTGGCCGCTTGGCCTCGGTCTGGAAATCGACAAGCCAGGCCAGGCGACCGAGCTGGTGTGGACGCACAGCGACCGGCTGGGCAGTATCGTTGGCTTGACCGATGCCACCGGCGCGCTGAAGGAGCGGTTGGCCTACGACGCATGGGGCAAGCGCCGCAGCGTCGACGGCGCCACCACGCCGGATTCGCTGGACGGACAGGTCGACAAGCGCGGCTATACGGGTCATGAAATGCTGGACCAGCTCGATCTGGTACACATGAACGGGCGCGTGTACGATCCGCTGGTCGGCAGGTTCCTGTCGGCCGATGTATTGATCGAGAACCCTGTAGACGGCCAGAGTTACAATCGTTACAGCTACGTA
Source organism: Pseudoduganella plicata (assembly GCF_004421005.1). Taxonomy (NCBI): domain Bacteria; kingdom Pseudomonadati; phylum Pseudomonadota; class Betaproteobacteria; order Burkholderiales; family Oxalobacteraceae; genus Pseudoduganella; species Pseudoduganella plicata. The sequence goes on along the minus strand of NZ_CP038026.1, from coordinate 2,838,510 downwards.
CTGAACAATCCGACCAACCGTACCGATCCGACGGGATTTGCATCAGACCCAGCCAAGGAGCCGACTCGAAAAGACTATGTGGACGTGGTCAAGTCGCACTGCAGCGGCTCGGCGGATCCTTTGTGTGCCTTAAGGCTGAAGCGCGAAGTCGAAAAGGTCCTTGAAGCTAATCCTGGCGCGTATATCGTTGGCGTCAAGACTGGAATTGGGGCAGATCCAAACGTACGACAGACTAAAAATCCCGGGGCGTCGAATAGCTCTGCTAACAGTACGATACGTACGTTCAGTGACCGTATCGACACCGGAACTGCGTTGAATGGCGACTCAGTTGTCATGCAGACCGGTTCATGGAAAGAGAGCAGCACCCGCAAGTATGGTACCGCCGACCAGGTGATGGGGCAGTGGCTCGATTTTGATCTCGTCAATCAGCTAGGTAAAACCGCTGGAGCCAGCGACCGTCAACTTTTTTGGCTCGGCATGGCTGGTATGGTAGGAAACCCGAAACAATTAATCCAGAAAGGCCTAGGGAAAATCACTACGAAAGTCCTGCGCCGCAAGTCGCTCGGGAGGGACGGAGCTGAGTCGATGCAAATTATCGAAAAGCTTGATGATGAAATGATATCCAGGACTCATAAAGTGACCAAGAACGACGAAGTTCTGCACGGACATCAAAATCATACAGGTAAATACGGCGGGGAGCGCCAATTTCCGGATGAGTGGACGGGAACTCAGACGTTTAACGCCCCGTATGAAAATATTCCCCGAGTTTCGGGCCGGAACCTGTGCCGCGCGGCACTACGAGGTATTGAAAGGTTGCAAATATGTTAGAAGGCCGTGAGCTAGATTACCTGTGGGAGATATTTTATTCCAAATTCGTTCGGGGCGATGAAAACCGAGTCAGGGACTTGACGGCTTCCTTTTATGAAAGGGGGCTGTCTTTTCCTGATGAGGTGGAATCGCTGATGCTGAAATTCTGGGAGACTTGGGATGTCAACCATTTGATAGCCCTGATGAAAAAGACCGTCACAGGCTATTTTTTTGATCCGGCGAGGCATACATGGCTGATCGCTCTGTTGATGGCAGGCGGCCATTTGTTGCCTAATGAAGCGGTAAGTCTTTTATTGATACCTGGCCGGAAAAATATGCGCGTTGACCCGGCTATCCAGAACGTCATTGATGTTGCATGGTTGATCAAGGAAGACGTGGCTGTAGGTTTTGAAGCGGAAAAAGAAGAAACATTGCTCAAAGACGCTCTCGCTGAGGTACTGAAGGGCTCCATGCACTAACTTGAACGTCGTTAAGGCCCAATATGGCTTAGTCGAGCGCTCGCGCAGCGCCTAAGGCTCATACTCGAACTGCGGCGGCGCGCAGGAGGCCGAAATCTCCGGCACCCAGGCCACGGTCAAGACATACTGGCCGCTTGGCCTCGGTCTGGAAATCGACAAGCCAGGCCAGGCGACCGAGCTGGTGTGGACGCACAGCGACCGGCTGGGCAGTATCGTTGGCTTGACCGATGCCACCGGCGCGCTGAAGGAGCGGTTGGCCTACGACGCATGGGGCAAGCGCCGCAGCGTCGACGGCGCCACCACGCCGGATTCGCTGGACGGACAGGTCGACAAGCGCGGCTATACGGGTCATGAAATGCTGGACCAGCTCGATCTGGTACACATGAACGGGCGCGTGTACGATCCGCTGGTCGGCAGGTTCCTGTCGGCCGATGTATTGATCGAGAACCCTGTAGACGGCCAGAGTTACAATCGTTACAGCTACGTACTGAACAATCCGACCAACCGTACCGATCCGACGGGATTTGCATCAGACCCAGCCAAGGAGCCGACTCGAAAAGACTATGTGGACGTGGTCAAGTCGCACTGCAGCGGCTCGGCGGATCCTTTGTGTGCCTTAAGGCTGAAGCGCGAAGTCGAAAAGGTCCTTGAAGCTAATCCTGGCGCGTATATCGTTGGCGTCAAGACTGGAATCGGGGCAGATCCAAACGTACGACAGACTAAAAATCCCGGGGCAGCAAGTAACTCGACAAATACTACTGCAAGTGGCAAGGCTTCTCACACTGTGTGGGAAGATGCAAAAGAAGCCTTTCTTATCAATGATATCCAGCGTGTATATGTAACGGCCAAAAAACTCGCGACGGACACCGTGAATTATATTGGTGGGGACGATAAGGGGAAGGAAGCTGCGGGTGCCAGTTTCAGGAAAAATTGGCAGGAGTATGTAGGGCTGGGTATGATGTTGGTAACACGAGGCCGAGCTAGTGAGGGTGCGCTGGCTAAAGGTGCGCGCGCGCCTAACATGACCCCGGCAGGAGCTGGACGTGCAGGTGCTTTTAATGCGGCCAAACGTGAGGCTGGAATACCTACAAGTCAGCAACCTAGTCGGACTTTGCCCAATGAGGATTTACGTGGCAATCCACAACCTGGTCGAATTTACGAATTTGAGGTGCCCGCACCTGGCGGTGGAACTCGGACGGTACGCATACGTGATGACGCCGGGGGGCATAATTATGGTCCAGGAGACCCTCAAAACCGTGGCTCCCATTTTAATGACCCAGCAAAGAATCATTACGATTATGACCATTAAGCTCAGTTTTTCAGAAAACATTCTCGATATTAACGATGTGATAAATGTTCGTTCATATGGTGCCCCCGGGAGCTGCGAGCTAGGTGGCGCCACTTGGTTGGAGGCTGGGGTGGCACCGTATGATTCATTGTTGGCCGTACTGCGGTTCATCTATCGTCTGGTACAAAGAAAACTGCCCCGACATAGGATGTGGGTGCTAATTGCTAGTCCGGCTTGGCAGCCGGACACGCGAATCACCCGATACCATAAGCTTTGGGGCGCCCTTAAAGCACGCGGGATTGAAATTTCTCATGCCTGTGAGGCGAGCGAATACGTTGTTGCATCGAATGAGGGGGTGAAATTTTTTGGTTCAATCTGTATTTCTGAACTTTCGCTACCTTCAGTTGCGAAAGCTTTATTGGCTGAAAAATCGGCGTATATCCTTTCATGTTCCGGGCAGTCCACCATGGAACAATTAGTTGAAACTGGATGGCGCGGCGAGCTCGGTCATGACATGGCTCTCATTGAGAGTGTAACCAAAAGTGACAGCCTACTGTTCAAAGTCTTGGGGGAGTTCGATGATCGGGAACGCGGTTTGGTTGGAATCGGAAAACCGAATCTGTTGAGAGATTTTTGTAATTAGGTCGCGCAAACATTATATCGATGGGTGAGTGCTGTTGTTATGTTGCAGCGTTCTTGTTGCCATCTCCAATAGCGAGGTGTCTGACGGACGCCGGCTGGGCGTTTTTCTCACTGGCGCGACTGCCTGACAAGTTGATCGTTGTACTTGAGACCGAATTTGACGCTCGTCATACCGAGATTTATCTCGGCATGGACGTATGGCGAGGGGAAGGCGTCAAGTTCACAGTGATTCGTGATCCGTCGTGTCAGATAGAGCTTATATCTGCTCAGTTGTACGGTCATGAGGCGGCGAAGCTGGAGGGCGTACTCGCTTCGGCTGGTTTTAAAGATGTTGAGGTCTTTGTTCTGTCAGCATCTGATGCTTAGGAAGCCGATGGCATGTTAGGCGTTCGAGATCCATGGTTCACGACGATGCCGCAAATAGCAGGGCGCGCGCTGGTGGTTGATGGGTTACGATCTTCCTGGCCTGGGGCGACTACCCGTGAGCAAAGTTAGGGGAAGCATACTGCGATGGCGAAAATGATGTTGAAGATCAGCGAAGACGATGAAGATGTTGCGTATCTAACGCTGCCGAACCATTCAGGCCAGCGCACAGCAGGAGCGGTGCAGAAACAGGCGAAATTGCATGATCTCATTAAATACAATGGTCCTGATATTCATTTTGGACTTTGACCAAGGATGGCAACCTCATCGGAATTGAGATTCTCACTTGACACCTGATGGTGAGGCAAGCCAGCGGCGGCTGGGCGAACAACGCTGTGGGCAGCGCGTTCAGTCAGCACTGCAAACCGTCCAGTGCGCCCGCAGCAACGTTGTTTTTCTGCACCGTGACAATTGGTGAGAATCCAAATTACCTCCTAACAATATAATCCCCTCCCAAGCGCAACCAGCCGGGCGCATCTTCTGAAAGCATAAAGTTGCGCGCCGTACGATTCTTCCAGTTCTACCTGCTCCGCAGTTGGCACAGCCAGCCCCTGGCTGCAGTTGCGGTGCTGGCCTCCTCTCTGGGACTGGCGGTCATGCTGGGCGTTGCATGGCGCGTGGAGAGCGAACGTCACCAGGTGCGCGACGATATCGCCGCATTGCGCCATGCCCGCACCCAACGGCCGGCGCCCATGTCCGCCGACAGTGGCGCGGCTGCCGATATTCCTGTGCTGCCGGACTTCGACAGCGCGGCGGTCGTGCACACGTTTACTTCCGTCGTCACGCAGGCCGGGTTGCCGCTCGACGAAGTCAACTACGCGCTCGAGGATACGCGCGAACAGCCTTATCTGCGCTACCGCATCAGCCTGTCCGTCAAGAGTGGCTATCCGCAGCTGCGCAAGGCCGTGGCCGCGCTGGCCAGCGAGATGCCGAATGTGGCGCTGGACGCGGTCCGCTGCGGCCGCGAGAACCCCGCCATGACGGCGCTGGCGTGCGAGCTGACGTTCTCCGGCTTCTTCAGGAAACCGCATGGTTGACGCGCGGGTCCGCTGGGCCTTGATCCTGTGCGCCCTGGCGCTGACGGTCGGCGCCATCTTTTATCCGACGGCCGAGGAGTCCGGGGATGTCGTCCCGGCCCTGGCCGAGCGCGACACCGCGCGCAAGGCCGGCTCAGTCCCGTCCGTCGCGACCAGCGGCGCGGCAGCGGCAGCACAGCCGCACGGCCCGGACTGGGTCGCCAGCGACGACGATCCATTCATGGCGCGCGGCTGGCAGGCCGCGCCGGCTCCGGTTCCGGTCCAGGCGGCGCGCGCCGTCGAGCCGGTGGTGGTGGCGGATACGGCGCCACCACCGCCGCCGCCGCTGCCTTATCAATTCGTCGGCCAGATGGTCGACGACGGCAATCAGGTGATCTATCTCAGCCGCGGCGACCAGGTGCTGCTCGCGCGTCAGGGGGAAACGGTCGAAGGAACATACAAGGTGCTGAACATCGGCGCGGCGCAGATCGAATTCGAGACGCTGTCGTCGGGGCTGCGCCAGACATTGCCGATACCGGCGCAGGACAGGTAATGACACTGAAAACAATGAAGCGGCTCGGCACGATCGCGGTGCTTGCCGCACTGGCGGGATGTGCCGCGCAGTCGCACCATCGCAGCGGCATCGCCGCGCTGGAGCAGCAGGATTATCCGCTGGCGGTCAGCGAGCTGGCGCAGGCCAGCCAGCTCAAGCCGGAAAGCATCGAATACCGGCGCGACTGGCTGCGTGCACGGGAGAACGCAACCAACCGCCTGCTCCAGACGGCAACGGCGGCGCTGGCGCGCGGTGAGCGCAACGATGTGCAGCAGGCTTACCAGACCGTCCTGAAATACGATCCGGACAACGCCCGTGCCCGCGCCGGACTCGATAACGTCGCCTCGATGGCGCGCGCCGACGAGGAGGCAAGCAACGCACGTGCGGCCATGAAATCCGGGGATGTCGCACGGGCGGCCGAACTGCTGACGAGCGCCCTGAAACGCGTGCCGGCGCATCCGGAAGCGCTGACGCTGCGCGCCGAACTGGATGCCGCGCAGACGCAGCAAAGCGTCACCGCGCCAAGCCTGGGCGCCGCATACCGCAAGCCCATCAACCTGGAGTTCCGCGATGCCAGCGTCAAGATCGTCTTCGACGCGCTGGCGCGCACGACCGGCATCAATTTCATCTTCGACCGCGACGTCAAGCCGGACCAGCGCACGACCGTCTTCCTGAAACAGACCTCGCTGGACGACGCCATCGACGTGATCCTGTCGACCAGCCAGCTGGAAAAGAAGGTGCTCAACGCCAGCAGCGTGCTGATTTATCCGAACACGCCGGCCAAGCTGAAGGAGTACCAGGACCTCGTCGTGCGGGCGTTCTACACGGCCAACATCGAGGCGAAGCAGGCCGCCACGATGCTCAAGACGGTCCTGAAGCTGAAGGATATCTACGTCGACGACAAATACAATATGCTGGTGCTGCGCGAAACGCCCGAGACGATCTCGCTGGCGGAAAAGCTGATCCGCCTGCAGGACCTGGAAGAGCCGGAAGTGATGCTGGAGGTGGAAGTCCTCGAAATCAACCGCACACGTCTGCTCAACGCCGGCGTGCAGTGGAACAGCCAGCTGACGGTGACGCCGCTCGGCGCCACCAGTTCCGTGCCCGTCAACGGCACGTCCACGTCGGCAATGAAGCTGAGCGACCTGCGCAACCTGAACTCCACGCAGATCGGCATCACGGTGCCCAGTGCCACGATCAACCTGCAGAAGACGGTGGGGGACGCCAACCTGCTGGCCAACCCGCGCATTCGCGTGCGCGACCGCGAGAAGGCCAAGATCATGATCGGTGACAAGGTGCCCGTCGTGACGACCACCAGCACCAATACCTTCGTCACCGAGAACATCCAGTACCTGGACGTGGGCCTGAAGCTGGAAGTCGAGCCGGACATCCACGTGCGCGACGAAATCGGCCTGAAGATCGGCCTGGAGGTCAGCTCGCTGGTTTCGTCGGTCAAGACCAACAACGGGTCGCAGGCATACCAGATCGGCACCCGCAACGTGAATACGGCGCTGCGGCTGAAGGACGGGGAGACCCAGGTACTGGCGGGCCTGATCAGCGACGAAGACCGGGCGTCCGGCAACCGCATCCCGCTGCTGGGCGACTTCCCGATCCTGGGCCGCCTGTTCGGCAGCCAGAGCGACTCGACGCAGAAGACGGAAGTGGTGCTGTCGATCACGCCGCGCCTGATCCGCAATATCGCCCGCCGCGATCCCGCCCAGGAGGCATTCTGGTCCGGTACCGAAAGCACGCTGCGCGACCGGCCGCTGCAACTGCGCACGATGGACGCGAAGGGCGCCAGCGGCGCGCCGGGCGCTGGTGCCGTCCCCGCGGCGGCGGCCGGCACGGACGCTGTCGTCACGCCGGCCGCCGGGCCGGACGCGCCGAAATTCGCCTGGACCGGCCCGGCCAGCGTCAAGGCAGGGGAGACGGTCACGCTGAAACTGAACATGGACAGCCCGAAAGCGCTGCGCGCGGCGTCGCTGCAACTGGGCTTCAATCCGGCCGAATTCGATATCGTCTCGATCGACGACGGGGGCTATTTCAACCAGGGCGGCAAAGGGGCATTCAGCAAGTCGGTGGACGCGGCCAGCGGGCGGGCCTCCGTCGGTTTCAACAACGAGGGCGGCGAAGCGAAAGGCGAGGGCGCCGTGCTGGCGGTCACGCTGCGCGCCCGCGTCGCCGCGCCGGAAGCCCAGGTCAGCCTGATCGCCGCCACGCCGATTGGCGCCAGCACCGCCATTTCCCGCCCGGCACTGCCGGCCTGGCACCGGATCGCGATCACGCCATGACGGCGCCAAGGACGCGGCGGCCGGCGCGCGGCTTCAGCCTGATCGAGCTGCTGGCCGCGGCGGCCATTCTCGGCATTCTCGCGACCGTCGCGGTGCCGGTGATCGAAACGACAATGCGCCGCGAGCGCGAGCACCAGCTGCGCACCGCCCTGCGCGACATCCGCGAGGCGATCGACGCCTACAAGCGTGCTGCCGATGCAGGCAAGATCGTCGTCAAGTCCGACGAATCGGGCTATCCCCATTCGCTGCTGGACCTGACGGCGGGCGTGCCCGACGCGACAGCCAGTGACGGCCGCCGCCTGTACTTCCTGCGCCGGGTGCCGCGCGATCCGTTCGTCACGAACCTGGCCGTCACGGCCATCGACAGCTGGGGCAAGCGCAGCTACCTGTCGCCGCCGGACGCCCCGGTGGCGGGGGACGACGTGTTCGACGTCTACTCGACATCGGCGCAAAAAGGCATGAACGGCGTGCCGTACCGGGAGTGGTAACGATGCGCCAACGCGGCTTCACGCTGATCGAACTGCTGGTGACGATGGCCATCCTCGGCTTGCTGGTCGCCGTGGCGGCGCCACGCTACTTCGGCAATCTGGACCGCGCCAAGGAAGACGTGCTGCGCGAGGACCTGTACATCATGCGCGACGCGATCGACAAGTTTTATGCCGACCGGACCCGGTATCCGGACACGCTCGATGAGCTGGTGACGGAGCGCTATCTGCGCAAGATCCCGGTCGACCCGTTCACCCAGAGCGCGCGCAGTTGGATAGCGATGCCACCGGCCGATCCGGCCATGGGCGTGGTCGCGGACGTGCGCAGCGGCGCCCCCGGCAAGGGGCGGGACGGCACATGGCTGAAGGACTGGTAATGCGGCGCCAGCAAGGGTTCAGCTATGTAGTCGTGATGTTCCTGATCGGCGTGCTGTCGATCGTTTCGGTGCGTGCGCTGGAAAACACGCTGAACACCGAACGGCGCGATCTCGAGGCGGAACTGCTGTGGCGCGGCCAGGCCTACCGCGAGGCGATCCGCCGGTACTATGTTGGCGGGCCCGGCACCGCGACCAGCTATCCGCACGAACTGAAGGATTTATTGCATGACCAGCGCCTGGTGCGGCCCAGCCGGCCGTTGCGCAAGCTGTATCGCGACCCCCTGACCCCGCAGGGCGAGTGGGGGCTGGTGCATGACGAAAGCGGCGCCCTGATCGGCGTGTATTCGCGCTCGCAGGTCAAGCCGCTGAAACGCGCCGGATTTCCGAAGGAGCTTGCCGGGTTCGACAACGCACAGCACTACAGCGACTGGAAATTCGTGTACCGTCCCAACCCGGAAAGCAAGCCATGAACACCACCATCCCGGCCGTGCGCCAGCGCGGCTTTACGCTGCTGGAGCTGCTGGTCGTCATCGTCATCATCGGCCTCCTCGCCGCGTTCGTGGCACCCCGGTATTTCAGCCAGATCGGCCGCTCGAAGACGCAGATCGCCAGGGCGCAGATCGAGTCCTTCGAAAAAGGGCTGGACCAGTTCCGCATCGATACCGGCCACTATCCCGCGCAGGAAGCGGGGCTGGTGGCGCTGTTCGTGCAACCGCCGAATGAACCGAACTGGCAGGGGCCCTATCTGAAGAAGGGCATTCCCGCCGACCCGTGGGACCACGCCTATGTCTACAGGTTTCCCGCCGCCGATCCCGCCCGGGAGTACGACATCGTGTCGTTCGGTGCCGACGGCAAGCAGAATGGCATCGGCGAAGACGCCGATGTCGCCAGCTGGAACTGAGGGGCGCCCATGCAATTCCGGATAAAACTGTTGACAGCGGCACTCGCGGTAGAGGAGACGCTGGTCGAAGCGGCGACCGAAGACGAGGCGCGGCGCCTGGTCGCCAGTAACGGCGGCCGCGTGATCGGCCTGCGCGCGGTCGGCTCGTGGTCGGGACGTGGGCCGCGCACGGCGTTCAACCTGTCGGTCTTCAACCAGCAGATGCATTCGCTGCTGGAGGCCGGGCAGACGGTCGTCGATGCGGTCGACGTCCTTGCCCGCAATGACCGGCGGCCGCGCAACCGGGCCATTTATGAAGTCCTGCTGCGCGAGCTGAAACAGGGCAACCAGCTGTCGGATGCGATGGCGGCGCTGCCCTCCGTCTTCCCGGCGCTGTACGTGGCGATGGTCCGGTCGTCCGAGACGACCGGCACGGTGCGTGCATCGATCAGCCGTTACATGCAATACCAGCGCCAGGTCGACGAGATTCGCGGCAAGCTGGCCGCGGCGGCCACCTATCCCGCCATCCTGCTCAGTGTGGGCTTCCTGGTGATCGTGTTCCTGATGCTGTACGTGCTGCCGCGCTTCTCGGCCGTGTACGAAGATGCCGGCACGATGCGCAATGGCGACGCCGGTTTCGTGCGGTGGTGGGGCGCCTTCGTGCGCAATAACGAACTGCTGGCATGGGGCGGCATGGCCGCCCTGCTGGCCCTGGCCATTACGCTGGTCGTGCATCCGGCCATCCGCGGCGCCCTTTACCGCCGGATCCTCACGCTGCCATGGATCGGCGAACGTATCCAGGTGCTGCAGCTGGGGCGCCTGTACCGCACCCTGAGCATGCTGCTGACCAGTGGCCTGAGCGTGCTGCCGGCCATGCGCATGACGCGTGCTTCGCTGCCTGCGGCAATGCACGGCGATCTCGATCGGGCCATCCGCAGCGTCAGCGAAGGCATACCGCTGTCGGTGGCCATGAGCGATAACGGCTTGACGACGGAAGTGGCCGTGCGCCTGCTGGTGGCGGGCGAATCGTCCGGCAACCTGGATGAAATGATGGGCCGCACCGCGGATTTCTACGACCAGGAAACCACGATCTGGATCGACACTGCCGGCCGCCTGATCGAGCCGGTCCTGATGCTGGGCATCGGTCTCGTGGTGGGCGGCATCGTGCTGATGTTGTATAGCCCGATCTTCGACCTGGCCAATATTGTTTGAAACGACGATGGATATAACCCTGCAACAGATAGTCGAGGCCAGCGATGCCGCCGGCCCCGCGGCCTGGCTGGCAACGCTGGCCCGGCAACACGGCACCAATGCCGACACCGCGCTGGGCCACGTGGCCGAGGCGCTGGCCTATCCGGTGATGGACGCTGCCCGGCTGGCGGCAATCGAGCCGCTGTTCGAGCGTTTCGATTACACGGCGATGGTGGGCCGCGTGCTGGTCGTAGCCCAGGACGCCGACGGCAGCCTGCTGGCCGTGCTGGGGCAGCCGCTGCGCAGCGGCCTGGGCGCCTGGCTGGCCGACCGCCGCATCACGCAGCTCTACCTTGCCAACCCCGAAGCCGTGCTGGCGAAGCTGGAAATGCACGAGGCGGCGTTCAGCGCGGTGGCGGATGCGGTGGGCGAAGAGATCGTCAGCGAAGCCGAGCGCGATGCCAGCGGCGACCTGACATTCAGTTCGATCCAGGGCGAGACCAGTCCCGCCGTGCGCCTGATCAATTCCACCGTGTTCGACGCGCTGCGCCTCGAGGCAAGCGACATCCACCTGGAATCGCTGCCCCAGGGCCTGCTGATCAAGTTCCGCATCGATGGGGTGCTGAACCGGATCGCCATGGTCAACAACCCCGCGCTGGCGGAGCAGGCGATCGCCCGCATCAAGGTCCTAGCGGAACTCGATATCGGCGAGAAACGGATTCCGCAGGACGGCCGCTTCCGGGTGGCGTCGAAAGGCCGGGATATCGACATCCGTGTGTCGATCATGCCCAGCATCCATGGCGAAGACGCCGTGCTGCGGGTGCTGGACAAGAAGGCACTGATGGACAACGTGCAGCGGCTGACGCTCGATTCGCTCGGCTACGATGCGCGCACGATCACGCTGCTGCGCCGCCTGGCGGCCGAACCGTACGGGATGATGCTGGTGACCGGTCCGACCGGCAGCGGCAAGACGACGACGCTGTACGCGGCATTAACGGAAATCAATCACGGCGAGGACAAGGTGATCACGATCGAGGACCCGGTGGAGTACCAGTTGCCCGGCGTGCTGCAGATTCCCGTCAACGAGAAGAAGGGGCTGACGTTTGCCGTCGGCTTGCGCTCGATCCTGCGGCACGATCCGGACAAGATCCTGGTCGGCGAAATCCGCGATCCGGAAACGGCGCAGATCGCGGTGCAGTCGGCACTGACGGGCCATATGGTGTTTACGTCCGTGCACGCCAACAATACCTTTGACGTGATCGGCCGCTTCATGCACATGGGCGTCGACCCGTATAACTTCGTGTCGTCGCTGACCGGCGTCGTGGCGCAGCGCCTGCTGCGCCAGAACTGCCCGCATTGCAGCGAACCGGTGGACATCGATCCCGTACTGCTGGCCGAATCGGGCATCCACGACCCGCACAACTTTGCCTTCAAGGCGGGCCGCGGCTGCGCCCAGTGCCGCAACACGGGCTACCGTGGCCGGCGCGCGATTGCCGAGGTATTGCGTTTGACGGATGAGATCCGCGAGATGATCGTCGCGCGGGCATCGATCCGCAGCCTGAAGGAGCAGGCACGGGTCCAAGGGACGCGCTTCCTGCGCGATGTCGCGCTGGACCTGGTACGCGAAGGCCACACTACATTACAGGAGGTGAACCGTGTTACGTTTGTGGCGTAGCCGGCTGCGCGGCGGGCTGTTTCCCGGCGCCGCATGGGTGCAGGCGCGGGGGGGCAGCTGCTCCTGCCGGCCATGCCGGATGAAGGCGGCGACCAGCTTGGCCCGCTGGTCGATGCGCTGGCGCTGGAATGTGCCCGCGCGGGCGGCGCCGGCACGAGCGTCGAGCTGCTGGTGTCCGACGCGCTGGCGCGCAGCGTCGCGCTACCGTGGCAGGACCAGTTGCTGAGCCCTGAACAATTGCCGCTGTATGCGCAGGCCTGCTTCGAACGTGCCGGCGTGGAGGTGGACGACGGCTGGGCGGTACATTGCGGCTTCCGGCATTTTGGCCGGCCGGGCCTGGCGGTCGCCATCCCAAAGGCATGGCTGGGGGACGCCGCCAGCCGCATGGCCGCGCATGGGCTGCGCCTGAACCGGGTGACGCCCGTCACCGCCGCCGCGTACTGGCGCCAGCCGACCGGCATCCGGCGCACCGTCGGCCTGCTGCTGCTTGCCGAGCCGGGTCGCCTCACCGCGCTGCGCAGCGTTGGCGGTAAATTTGAGGCGCTGGAGGTGGAGCCGGCCGGCGGCGATCCCGTCGTCCCCTTGCGGCGGCTGCTGCGCCGCAGCGGCACGGGCGCGCCACCCGCAACCGTACAGATATGGCAGTCGCAAGCCGGCATGGTTGATTCCGCGCTGGTGGCGCAGCATTTTGCCGCCGCCCGCATCCGCACCCTTGCCACTGACGCATGGAGCCGCTGATGGAGGCGATGAACCGATTGCTCGCACCACGCCGGCGCCATGGTGCGTTACCCTGGCTGGTGGCCGTCCTGCTGGCCGGCGCCGCCACGCAGCTTGCCGTCGACGCGTGGACCAGCCACCAGGCTGCGCAGCGTGAGGCCGCCACCCTCGGGCGCTTGCGCCAGGCGCTGTACAAGCCGGCGCCGCCGGCGCCGTCGCGCGAAGAGAAGGAGCGGGCGAAGCGCTGGGCAACGCTGCGCTCGGAACGCGAGTTCCGCTGGTATCCCGTCTTCCAGGCGCTGGAGCGCACCGGCAGCACGGAGATCGAGCTGCTCGAGTTTGCGCCCGACAAGGGCAATCGCAGCTTCGTGCTGCGCGGCGAGGCACGCGATATCGACGCATTGCTCGATTACGTCGGCAAGGTCGCCGCGCAACCGGCGTTTGCGGATGTCTATCTGGCCCACCAGAAGCTGATGAAGCGCGACGCGCTCGAAACGCAGGCGTTTGAGATCCGTGGCCGCGTGAGGCAGTGAGGCGCCGGCCGCGCGCCATGCGGCCGGCTTGCATACTATATATAGAGGATACGCGGCCTGACGCGAACCGCTTGCGCGCCGCCGCGCTATTGCGCCCAGACCACGACCAGCCCCCGCTGCGCCGTCACCGCGGTCCCCGCGCGCAACTTGAACACGCTGATGCCGCTCTCCAGCATCGCGGCCTGATCCTGCATCGACTGGGCCGCCGCCGCAGCCTGTTCGACCAGCGCCGCGTTCTGCTGGGTAGTGTTGTCCATCGCCGTGATGGCCCGGTTGATCTGCTCGATGCCGCTCGACTGCTCCTTGCCCGCCACCGTGATCTCGCCGATGATGCCGCTGAAGTTGCTGACGTTGCTGACGTTGCCGCCGCTGCCGAGCGGTGCGCCCGACGCATGATGGATGGTGTGGGTACTCTGGCCGACATCCGACACCAGCCGGGTCAGGCCGTCGCCGATGCCGTTGATGGCCTTCATCAGGCGGCCCATTTCATCATCGCGGTCGGCCGGCAGCGCCACCGTCAGGTCGCCGCCTCCACACCATCACGGCCGACAGCAGGGCCGTCACGGCCAGCAGCAGAATGAAGCTCGTCTTCCGATTCAGGTTCTTACGTGGCATATGAGGATACCTTTCGTTGCAAAAACAGGATCGTGACTTACATATCGCCAGCCGAGTCTACGCCGATTTAACAAATTGCCGCCGACGGTTGACCGCAAACGGGCGCTTTCAGGCGACCGCCGGCGCAGTCGTCGCGGCGCTGCGCCATGCGGCCGGCGCATCCAGCCTAAATCCCTCCAGCAGCAACCCGCCATGCGGCGCCAGCACCTCGTGCACGGCGCGGCCGAACGCGAGCTTTGCGGCTGCCGGTTGCGTCAGCACCGTCCCCATCGCGTCCGTCAGCGTCGCTGCCAGTGCGGGTGAGGTGGCACGCAGCCGTCGCGCCAGATGCCGTCCACCGCCCGACCAGGCACCGGCGGCGCGCAGCGCGAAGTCGGCCAGTTCCAGGTACAGGGCGGCGGCGATGGCCAGCGTTTCGTCCGGCGCCGTGCTGTCCGTCACGTCCTCCAGCAGGGTCGTGATGGCGTAACGCCGGCGCGCCAGCGTCTCTGGCGTCAGCGCCGGCGGGCCGGCCGCGTGCAGCGCCTCGGCATGCTGGCGCAGCCAGCGCAGCAGAGGGCGTTCCGGCAGGATGCTGACGCCATCCATGACCATCGCCGCCAGCGGCATGCGCCCGCTTGGCCCATCGATCTCGCGGCAGAAGTAGTCGAAGGTGGCGGCGTCGTGGCCGAACAGTTCGACTGTCTGGCCCTCCACCTTGAGCGTGTCGCGCCAGGCCTGGTCGACGTGGTCGAACAGCAGCAGCAGGTCGATGTCGGAAGTGGGCGTCGTCTCGCCGCGTGCGGTCGAGCCGCCGATGATGGCCACGCGCGCGTCCGGCCAGCGTGGCAGCAGTTGCGCGCGCACGAGTGCTGCCGCGATGCCGATGTCCATGGTCTCTCCTTTCTTTTCGATCTCATCAGTGTAGCGCGCTACACTGGCTGTCCAACATCCATTTACCTGAAAGGACCAACATGAAACTGATCGGCATGCTCGACTCGCCTTATGTTCGCCGCACGGCGATCTGCCTGAAGCTGATGGGCATCGGCTTCGAACACGCGCCGCTGTCCGTGTTCCGCACCTTCGACGAATTCGCCCGTATCAATCCCGTCGTCAAGGCACCCACGCTCGTGCTGGACGACGGCCAGGTGCTGATGGACTCCACCCTGATCATCGATTATGCCGCCGGGTTGCCGGGAGCGCTGCGCCAGCCCTGGCCGGCCGATGGCGCGGCGCGCGCGCATGCGTACGTGCTGACCGGGCTGGCGCTGGCCGCATCCGAAAAGGCCGTGCAGCTTGTGTACGAGGACCTGCTGCGGCCGGAGGACAAGCGTCACGGCCCGTGGGTCGCGCGCGTGACGGGGCAGCTGTCCGCGGCGCTTGCCGCGCTGGAGGCACAGCTGGCAGCGGCGCCGCTGTCCGACGACGTCGACACCTGGGGTGTGGCGGAGGTGACGCTCGCGGTCGTGTGGCAGTTCATCCCGGCCATGCTGAAAACTGTCGATGCCGGGAACTACACGCGGCTCAACGCACTCTCCGCCATCGCTGAACAGCACCCGCTGTTCGTGGCGTTGCCTGGCGCTTGAAGTGCGAGCGTGAACGTCACGTTGAACGCGCGGCGCCTGGCGCTTGCGTGCGCTGGTGCGTCGCTGTCGCTTAATCGGCACTGCATCGCGCAAACAGCGGTGCGCCACGCCGCACCGGTCGCACCCGGCATGCACCGGTTCGCTGGTGCTTCGCATAGCGCCTTTAGGTAAAGGCGCTATGCGAAGCGGGGCGAGGCGCGAACACGGCATTGGGGCCACGCGCGGCGCGTGACGGCGCTCGGCATTGACGATGCAATGTGCGCCACCTCGCGCACCGACGCAAAAAAAGACTGCGAAAAGCATGCGTTCCCGTTGCGCATCAATAAGGTTTTCGTGTACTTTACGAACTTGAAAACGAGTAGTTATGCAAGCGCTCTTTTTTTGAGTGTGTTGTTGACGCAAACCGCAAAGAAAAACAGGACAAAAAGTTCGCACAGATATGCACACCAAGCACGCCGTGATCTGTAAGCCGCCTCGCCTGAATTGAGTCAGGCCGGGCGGTTTTTTCTTTGAACGGAGCACGCGACGTGCCGCGATGTCTGGTCCACAAACTGTGGTTGGAGCTGAAGGCGCGCCCACCCAGGGAGACACGTAGAACAAGAATTTTTGATGAAGCCGCCAACCCATGGACATGTGGCCATGCGCGGCGGTGGAGTCGAATGGCTGAAGTGCTGCAGTCGTGAGGAGCTGCAGCAGTTCAGCCGGGTGCCGAATTCATTAGCGCAAACATCGACATGTTTGCGCCGATGAATAATTCGCTCGGACCTCCGCCTGAGGGTGGGGGCCGGACGGGTTTCAATCATGTGCGTATTTTCATCCCGGATGAAGGAGAATTATTATGGCTACCGCCGCTAAGAAGACCGAAGTGAAAAAGCCAGCCGCCAAGGCTGCTGCTCCTGCCAAGAAGGGCACGACCGCCAAGTCGTCCGCCAAGACCGCCGCCGCCAAACCGGCAGGTGCTGCGAAGAAGACCACGGCCGCCGCCAAGCCGGCTGCTGCGAAGAAGACCACGGCAGCTGCAAAGCCGGCTGCTGCGAAGAAGACCACGGCAGCTGCAAAGCCGGCGGCCAAGAAAGCGACGGCAGCTGCCAAGCCGGCAGCGAAGAAGTCCGCAACCGCCGCCAAGCCGGTAGCGAAAAAGACCGCAGCCAAGACCCCCACCAAGGCCGCCGCCAAGCCGGCAGCGAAGAAGACCGCGACCAAAGCCGCCGCCAAGCCGGCAGCCAAGGCAGCGACCAAGCCGGCAGCCAAGAAGTCGGCCGCCGCCAAGCCGGTAGCGAAGAAAGCGGCTGCGAAGCCAGCCGCTAAACCGGCCGCCAAGAAGGCCGCTGCAAAACCGGCTGCCAAAGCCGCCGTCAAGCCAGCCGCGAAGAAAGCCGCTGCCAAGCCTGCTGCCAAGGCCGCCAAGCCGGCAGCGAAATCGGCTGCGAAGCCTGCCGCCAAGCCTGCCGCCAAGCCAGCCGCTAAGCCTGCCGCTAAAGCTGCTGCCAAGCCAGCCGCTAAAGGCGCTGCCAAGCCTGCCGCCAAGCCAGCTGCTAAAGCCGCTGCCAAGCCAGCCGCTAAAGGCGCTGCCAAGCCTGCCGCCAAGCCAGCTGCTAAAGCCGCTGCCAAGCCGGCTGCAAAGCCAGCCGCTAAGGCCGCTGCCAAGCCGGCCGCGAAGCCGGCTGCAAAGCCTGCCGCCAAGCCTGCCGCCAAACCGGCCGCGAAACCGGCCGCCAAGAAGGCAGCGTCCACCGACGCCAAGCCTGCCGCCAAGTCCGGCAACGCTGCGGACGCCGCACCAGCCGCACCGGCGCCAGCGGCGAAGAAGGCAGCTCCTGCCAAGAAGAGCACGGCCGCCAAGCCAGCCGCCGCACCGGCAGCCGCCGCTTCGTCCGCGCCAGCCGCGAAGACCGTGCCGGCACCTGCTGCCGCATGGCCGTTCCCGACCAGCACCCGTCCTGCCTGAGACGCTTGCCTGGCTGGACACTGACTGTGCCGCACCGTGCGGCCCGTCAGGTCACGCCTGGCCACCGTCTTTTGCAAACGGCCTGATGTGCGTAAAAACCGCTGTGTGAGACAATCGCACAGCGGTTTTTTTACGCAAGCCTCAAGCTTATTGGAGAATGCCCGTGCTTCTTAGTATTGTGATGCTGATCGTCGATACCGTCGCCGTCCTGCTGGGCAGCGTCCTGCTGCTGCGGTTCTGGATGCAGGCGACGCGCGTACGTCCGCCATCGTCGGTGGCGCAGTTTACGTTCCAGCTGTCGGACTGGCTGGTGAAACCCATGCGCCGCATCGTGCCCGGCGTGGGTGGTTATGACTGGGCCAGCCTGCTGGGTGCCTTTCTGATCGTGCTGCTGGCGTCGTCGCTGCTGCTGATCGGCGGGGTGCCGGTGGAGACGGTGCTGAAGGTGGCGCTGCTGCGCTTCCTGCGCTGGATCCTGTACGGCTTCATGATCCTGCTGGTCGTCGAGGCGATCTTCAGCTGGGTCAACCCGCATGCGCCGCTGGCGCCGTTCGTGCGGGCGCTGAACGAGCCGCTGCTGCGGCCGATCCGGCGCGTCGTGCCGCTGGTGGGGAATCTGGATCTGTCGCTGCTGGTGGCGCTGGTGCTGCTGCAGATTGCGCAGCTGGTGCTGGGGATGGCGTTTTCAGGATAAGAACAGGGGTCAGGTCCGACATCGGGACACGGATCCGGCGCTGGCCGGGCCGTTTGTCCGGATGCCGGACCTGACCCGCAATTGTCAGTACTTGTAGCCGAAGGCCTGCTCGAAGCGGTCGGCGATTTCTTCCTTCGTCAGCACGTGGTTCTGGGCACCCTTGTGGGCGATCTTGATCGCGCCCAGCAGGCTGGCCAGGCGGCCCGTCGTTTCCCAACCCAGGTCGTGCGTCAGGCCGTACAGCAGGCCGGCGCGGTAGGCGTCGCCACAGCCCGTCGGGTCCAGCACGGCGTCGGCCTGCACGGCCGGGATGTCGATGCTGGTACCTTTCGTGTAGATCTCCGAACCCTTCTCTCCGCGCGTGACGATCAGCGCTTCCAGGCGATTCGCGATATCGGCCAGGGACAGGCCCGTGCGGTCGACCAGCAGCTCGATCTCGTAGTCGTTGCAGGTGACGTAGGTAGCCTTGTCGATAAAGGCGATCAGCTGCTCGGGCGTGAACATCGGCATCTGCTGGCCCGGATCGAAGATGAACGGAATGTTCAGGCGCGCCAGGTCGTCGGCGTGCTTGAGCATGCCCAGATGGCCGTCCGGCGAGATGATCGCCAGGCGCGCCGGACCGGCGTCCTCGATATTGTTCTCGTGCGCGAACGACATCGCGCCCGGGTGGAACGCGTTGATCTGGTTATTGTCCGAGTCGGCCGTGACGAAACACTGCGCGTTGTAGGCGTCCTTCTTGATCAGGATGTTCTGCGTCGAAATGCCCAGCTTCTGCAGGCGTTCCAGGTAGGCGGCGCAGTCCTGGCCCATGACGCCGACGATGCGCGGATCGCCGCCCAGCAGCTTCAGGTTATAGGCGATATTGCCGGAGCAGCCGCCGAATTCCGTGCGCATGGTCGGCACGAGGAACGACACGTTGACCTTGTGCAGCTGGTCGGCCAGCAGCGTGTCGCCGAAGCGTCCTTCATATTGCATGATGACGTCGATGGCAAGCGAGCCACAGATCAGGGATGTCTGGTTCATGATGAGTCTCAGGGGTAGAAGATGGCGATGTGGTAGCCCGATGCCTTGAGCCGGTTCAGTTGAAAATACAGTTTCACGGGCTGCTCGCTGCGCGGCCGGAATCCCTGGCGCAGGTCCGCCGGATTGCCCAGGTAGTCGCGCGGCGCGAAGACGCGGCGCAGCACGGGCTTGTCGGCTGCGTCGTTCAGCACCAGCTCGATATGCGGCCACGCCTGCGCCGTGCGCGAGCCGTTCCGAAGCACGGTGGCAAAGCTGAAGGTATTGTCGGACAGCGTCTGCAGCTCGCCCTGTTCGATCGCCAGCGTGTCGATCTGCATCGGCAGCTCGACTTTGCACAGAAACGGTGCGCACAGCGCCGACAGGGCCGGCGCCAGTGCCGGATAGCGGGCCGCCAGCGGATTGCGGAACGTCGTCCCGATCTGCAGCAGCAGCAGAAGCACCAGCAGCGGCGTGCCCCAGCGCATGACGACGCGCGCATTGCGGCCCAGGTGCTCGCGGCGGTTGGCCTGGCGGATGAATTCCGGTTCGTCGCCTTCGTGGGCCTCGTCCGCCCTGGCGACGGCGCCGCTGCCGGCCGCCAGGGACGCGCTTTCCGGCGCGCCCGTCAGCAGGTCCGCCGCTGCCGCGTCGTCGGCGGCGCGCACGGCGCTGTCGTCGGCGATGTCGGCAGTCTCGTCGCGGGCCAATGGTTCAGGTGCGGGTGGCGTGTCGTCGAAGCTGTGCACGTCGTCCAGCGCGACGGCCACGATGTGCTCGGAGGGGAGGTCGAAATCGCTGTCCTCGTGCCGCGCCGGCGCGGCGGGCGCTTTATCCGGCACAGGGTTCGGCGCCGCGGGTTCGGACGGCGGCGCATCGGTGGCAAGATGCTCCGGCTCCGGCTCCGGCTCCGGCTCCCGCTGCACTGCCAGCGCGGGCTGCGCAACGGGTGCAGGCTCGACAGGATCGAAGTTGGCCGCAGCTACCGGCGCCGGCTCGATGTCGAGCTCCAGATCCAGCGGCGTACCGGGAGAACCACCGGAGGAATGCAAAGGCAGCGGCGGCAGCGCCGGCTCCACGAGCGCGGCGTTGCCGTCGAAGATTTCATTGCAGGCGCCGCAGCGCACGATGCCACCACGCAGTTTCAGCTGGTCGTGGGCGACCCGGAAAACCGTATGACAGTGGGGGCATTGGGTGGCGAGCGCCATGCGCGTCGGCTGAACCTTAACGCGCCGGCAGGGCGGTGGCGCTGCCCAGGCGGCCGTGCAGGGCGACCCAGCCTTCGTGCTCGGCCCAGACGGAGAGCTTGATGAACGGCGCATACGCCGCCGCCACTTCCTCGGCCTGGCGGGCCAGCACGCCGGACAGCACCAGCGCGCCGCCGTCGGCCACGCGGCCGGACAGCATCGGCGCCATCAGCTTCAACGGCGACGACAGGATGTTGGCCACGACGATGTCGAAGCGGGCATCCGCGTGGGCCGACTGCGCGAAGTCTTCCGGCACGAAGAACTCGATATCCTCGACCTTGTTGCGCGCGGCGTTGTCGCGCGCCGATTCGATCGCCTGCGGATCGATGTCGACACCGGCGACCTTGGTGGCGCCCAGCTTGCGGGCCACCATGGCGAGAATGCCGGAACCGCAGCCGTAATCGAGCACGGATTGCTGCGGTGCCGGATGGGCTTCCAGCCACTCCATGCACAGCTTCGTGGTGGGATGGCTGCCCGTGCCGAAGGCGAGACCCGGGTCCAGCTCCAGAATCAGCGCATTCGCATCGGGCGCTTCGTGCCAGCTCGGCACGACCCAGATGTTCCTGCCGATGTGGATCGGTTCGAACTGCGACTGCGTCAGGCGCACCCAGTCCTCGTCGTCCACCTTGCGGGTGGTGAAGGCGGGGGCGGCGGCCAGGCCGATGGCGGCTGCCGCCTCGACCACGATGGCTGCCTGGTCGGCGTCGACATCGGTCAGCGCCACGACGCGGCTGTGTTCCCACGCCGCTTCCTTCGGCTCCATGCCCGGCTCGCCGAACAGGGGTTTTTCCTGCTCGGTGCCTTCGTCCGCATCCTCGACGGAGACGGACAGCGCGCCCGCCTCGATCAGTGCGTCGGACAGAGCCTCCGCGTTGTCGCGGGCGACTTCGATGACGATTTCAGTCCAGCTCATGAACCTGCCTTGGGCATTTCCGCCAGTCGTTGTTCCAGATAGTGAATGTTGGTGCCGCCTTCGATGAAGCGGGCATCGACCATCAGTTCGCGGTGCAGCGGAATGTTGGTCTGGATGCCCTCGACCACCATTTCCGACAGGGCGATCTGCATGCGGCGGATCGCCTGTTCGCGCGTGGCGCCATAGGTAATCAGCTTGCCGATCATCGAGTCGTAGTGCGGCGGTACATAGTAACCCGCATACGAATGGGAGTCCACGCGCACGCCCGGACCGCCCGGTGTATGCCACGACGTGATGCGTCCAGGGGAGGGCGTGAACTTGAACGGATCCTCGGCATTGATGCGGCATTCGATCGCGTGACCGGACAGCATCACGTCGCGCTGGCGGAAGCGCAGCTTCTCGCCGCAGGCGATGCGGATCTGCTCCTGCACGATGTCGATCCCCGTGATCATTTCCGTGACCGGGTGTTCGACCTGCACGCGGGTATTCATCTCGATGAAGTAGAACTCGCCGTTCTCGTACAGGAACTCGAACGTGCCGGCGCCGCGGTAGCCGATCTTGCGGCACGCTTCGGCGCAGCGGTCGCCGATCTTTTCGATCAGCTTGCGCGGGATGCCCGGTGCCGGCGCTTCCTCGATGACCTTCTGGTGGCGGCGCTGCATCGAGCAGTCGCGTTCACCCAGCCAGACGGCGTTGCGGTGTTCGTCGGCGAGGATCTGGATTTCCACGTGGCGTGGGTTCTCCAGGTACTTCTCCATGTAGACCTCGGGGTTGCCGAAGGCGGAGCCGGCTTCCGTCTTCGTCATCGTGACGGCATTGAGCAGCGCCGCTTCCGTGTGCACGACACGCATGCCACGGCCGCCGCCGCCGCCGGCCGCCTTGATGATGACGGGGTAGCCCACCTTGCGGGCGATCTGCACGATGGCTTTCGGATCGTCCGGCAGCGCGCCGTCGGAACCGGGCACGCAAGGCACGCCGGCCTTGATCATCGCCTGCTTGGCCGAGACCTTGTCGCCCATCAGGCGGATCGAGTCGGAGCGCGGGCCGATGAAGACGAAGCCGGATTTCTCCACGCGTTCGGCGAAGTCCGCGTTCTCGGACAGGAAGCCATAGCCCGGGTGGATCGCTTCGGCGTCGGTGACTTCGGCGGCGCTGATGATCGCCGGCATGTTCAGATAGCTCAGCGACGACTGCGCGGGGCCGATGCAGACGGATTCGTCGGCCAGCTTGACGTACTTCGCGTCCTTGTCCGCTTCGGAGTGGACGACCACCGTCTTGATGCCCATCTCGCGGCAGGCGCGCTGGATACGCAGCGCGATTTCACCGCGGTTGGCAATGAGGATTTTTTCAAACATGGCTAGTTCTATCTTTGCGAACACCCGGACGAGCCGGGTGTTCTTTGTAGATGAGGAGGTGCTGACCGGTGCGGCTGCTGGCAGCCGCGTCCAGGTCTCAGCCGATCACGAACAGAGGCTGGCCGAACTCGACCGGCTGGCCGTTCTCGACCAGAATCTGGGTGACGGTGCCGGACTTGTCGGCATCGATTTCATTGAGCAGCTTCATCGCTTCGATGATGCACAGCGTGTCGCCTTCCTTGACCGTGCTGCCCACTTCGATGAACGGGGCACTGCCCGGAGCGGAGGAACGGTAGAACGTGCCGACCATTGGCGACTTGACGATATGGCCGGTCGGCTCGGCAGCCACCGGAGCGGCCGCGGGCGCGGCAACCGGCGCGGCGCTCGGCGCAGCCGGTGCGAACTGGGCCGGAGCTCCGTGCGACGGCATCATGACGACCTGGTTTTGCGGCATGGCGGAGGACTTGACGATGCGTACCTTGCTCTCGCCCTCGGTCACTTCGAGTTCTGCAATATCCGATTCGGCAACCAAGTCAATCAACGTCTTGAGCTTGCGTAGATCCATCTGAGACTCCGTTTAATCTTGTTTTGTAAAAGTATGCGTTGCGACCTTGTGGGTCAGAACGTGAAAATGCGTGCAGATCGCGTAGATTAACTGCTTTTTAGAGCAAAGTCGATGGCAAGGCGGTATCCCTCGATGCCGAGGCCGCAGATCGTGCCGGTTGCGATCGCACTGAGATAGGAATGGTGGCGGAACGCTTCGCGCTGATAAATATTCGAAATATGGACTTCCACGAACGGGATGGCCACCCCGGCCAGCGCGTCGCGCAGCGCGACACTGGTATGGGTATAGCCGCCCGGATTGATGACGATGTAATCCACGCCTTCGCCACGCGCGGCGTGAATGCGGTCGATCAGTGCGCCTTCGTGGTTGCTCTGGAAGAAAACCAGCTGTGCACCTGCCGTGCTTGCCTGCTCTTGTGCGGCCCGTTCAACATCGGCCAGTGTCGTGGCACCGTAGATGTGTGGCTCGCGCGTCCCCAGCAGATTCAGATTGGGGCCGTTCAGCAGCAGCAAGTGTTTTGCCATGTTCCTGACCATAGTCCGCGAAAGTTCCGCATTTTGCCGTCAAGCGCGACCATTGGCAAGAAAAAAGAACATGCCAACCTGCTCACAATGTGCCCAGATCCTGCGCCAGCTTGTCGAAATTGAGCCGTCCCAGATAGCCTTTTTTGACTGTGCCGTCGGCGCCGATCAGCACGGTAAATGGCAGGCCGCCCTGAGTGTTCCCAAGCGTGCGCGACAGTTCTGTGCCGTTCGTGCCGCCCACCAGCAGCGGGAAGCCGAGCTTGAATTTCCGGTTGAATTCGGCGATGTTGGCTGGCGTATCGATGCCGATGCCGATCACCTGCAGGTCTTTGTATTTTCCGTCCGTCTGCAGGCGCGACAGCTCCGGCATTTCCTGTACACATGGGGCGCACCAGGGGGCCCAGAAGTTCACCAGCAGCGGCTTGCCGCGCCACTGGGCCAGCGCCTGCTGCGTGCCTTGATCGTCGGGCATGGTTTGCGCAAACAGGTTGGCAACCGGACCGGCCGGCTCGCTGGCGAGAGGCGCGGCCCCGCCGCCACCGGGTGCGGGCTTGAAGGTCATCGGCTCCGGCGCCGGTTTCAGCTTGCCGCCGACAAGGAAGCCGGACGCGGCAAACAGCACGGCGACGATGCCGTACGCAAACAGATGCTTTTTATTCATTGTTCAGAAGAGGTATCGGATATTAATAGAGCGCGCAGTTCGGCGATGTCGACCCGGGCGGGCCGGTCGCCGCTGCGCTGTTTTTTGGCGCCGCGCAGGTCGTGATGCTCATACAGTTCCACGTGCACGCCTTCCTGCCGATACAGGAAGCTCACCGTCTCGACGGGATCGTGGCGGGCGCCCTTGAAATGGTCGCTTTCGCTGATCTCGATATCGACGTTTTTATTGAGCAGGTAGATCTGCACTTCCTTGGCGCTGTCGGCAAAGAGCTGCAGGCGGATGTCGTCGTGTTCGCCTGCGGTGCCGTTCAGCACCGCGCCCGTCAGGAACGGGTTGAAGTCGGCCAGCAGCTCCATGACCTCCAGCGCCACCGTGCGCAGGTGCCGCAGCCGCGCCGGCTGCGTGTCCGCGTTGAACAGCGCGTGGTACTGCCGGACCTCTTCGTCGATCTGCACGTCGTCAGGCAGCAGGTCGCGTTTTGCATTGGCCTGCTCGCCCAGCAGCTGAAAGGCGGCCTTGCGTTTCGCGGTGGCGTAGTCGGCGCCGTCCTGCGCGACCATGCGCGCCGCCAGCGTGGCGATGCGGGCCCGCAGCTGCACAATGTCATCGTATTGGTTTGCCATCATAGCCGTGATCATACGCTGAACCGGGAAAAGCCCGCGCGTCGGGTAAAATCCCGTTCCTGTATTTATTCATATCGACCGCGACCATCATGCATATCCATATACTCGGCATTTGCGGCACCTTCATGGGTGGCCTGGCCGTGCTGGCAAAGGAAGCCGGCCACAAGGTGACGGGCTGCGACGCCAACGTTTATCCGCCGATGAGTACCCAGCTGGAAGCCCAGGGGATCGAACTGATCCAGGGCTTCGACAAGGACCAGGTCAACCTGAACCCGGATCTGTACGTGATCGGCAACGTGGTCGCCCGCGGCAATGCGCTGGTGGAGGAAATCCTGAACCGCAGCCTGCCCTATGTCTCGGGGCCGCAGTGGATCGGCGAACATATCCTGCGCCATAAATGGGTGCTGGCGGTCGCGGGGACGCATGGCAAGACGACGACGTCGGCCATGCTGGCATGGATTCTGGAGGATGCGGGCTATGCGCCAGGCTTCCTGATCGGCGGCGTGCCGATGAACTTCGGCGTGTCGGCGCGGCTGACCGGCCCGGGCGCCGATTCCGAATTCTTCGTCATCGAGGCGGACGAATACGATACGGCCTTCTTCGACAAGCGCAGCAAGTTCGTGCACTACCACGCGAAGACGGCGATCCTGAACAACCTGGAATACGATCACGCGGACATCTTCCCCGACCTGGCCGCCATCGAAACGCAATTCCATCACCTGGTGCGCACCGTGCCCGGCATCGGCCGCGTCATCGTCAATGGCGACGAGGAGTCGCTGCAGCGCGTGATCCGGCGCGGCTGCTGGAGCGAGAAGGAGACCTTCGGCGGCGCCGGCGGCAACTGGACGATGAAGGAACATCCGGACGGCAGCTTCGACGTACTGTTCAACGGCCAGTTCGAAGGGACCGTCGACTGGAAGCTGACGGGCAAGCATAACCGCAACAACGCGCTGGCCGCTATCGCAGCCGCGCGCAACGTGGGCGTGCCGATCGCCCAGGCGGCCAAGGCGCTGGCGAAGTTCGAAAGCGTCAAGCGGCGCATGGAAGTGCGTGGCGTGGTCAAGGGAGTGACCGTCTACGACGATTTCGCCCACCACCCGACCGCGATCGCCACCACCGTGGGCGGCCTGCGCCAGAAGCTGGGACCGGACACGCGCATCCTGGCCGTGCTGGAACCGCGTTCGAACACGATGAAGCTGGGCGCCATGAAGGACGCGCTGCCGGGCAGCCTGACGGATGCGGACCTGGTGTTCGGCTTCGGCAGCGAGAAGTCGCTGGGCTGGAGCCTGGCGTCGGCCTTGGCGCCGATGGGCGCGACCGCCTCGGCGTACGAAGACCTGGACCTGATGGTTAAAGCCATCGTGGGACAGGCACGGCCCGGGGACCACGTCGTCGTCATGAGCAATGGCGGCTTCGGGGCGTGCACCAGAAACTGCTGGACGCACTGGCGCGCTGATCTGCCATGATCCTCTATTTACACGGGTTCCGCTCGTCGCCCCGGTCGATGAAGGGGCGGCTGCTGGCCGAGCGCATGGCGGCGCTGGGCCGCGCGGACGAGTACGTCGCGCCGCAATTGCCGGCGTCGCCCAGGCTGGCGATGGCGCAGGCATTCGCGCTGGTGGCCGGTGTGCGGGCGGACGACCTGTGCATCGTCGGCTCGTCGCTGGGCGGCTACTACGCCACGTGGATGGCCGAACGGCTGGGCTGCCGCGCCGTGCTGCTCAATCCCGCCGTCACGCCGCTCCTCGATCTGGAGAAATACGTGGGCGTGACGACGATGTATCACAGCGACGAGCCGTTTGAATTCCGGCGCGAATACATCGACGAGCTGCGCGCCTTTGCCGTGCCGACCATCACGCGGCCGGAGCGCTACTTCCTGCTGGCTGCCACCGGCGACGAAGTGCTGGATTACCGCACGATGGTGGCGCACTATGCGGGCGCGCGCCAGCACGTCATCGACGGCAGCGACCATGGCATCGGCGAGTTTGCGCAGTACGTGGACGAGGTGCTGGCGTTCGGCCACGTGCACGGCGCCGCATGAGGGAACGCTCGCTGCGCCAGGCGAACTGGATGGGCCACGTCCTGGCCGTCAACGCGCCGCACGCGCTGCGCCACTGGCTGACGGGCGGCGGCTCGCTGACGGCAAAACTCAAACAGCACAGCGCAACCTTCCGCGTGCAGGTGCTGCACCAGCACGTCGCCACCTGCCTCGCGGACGAGACGCGCGCCATCGGCCTGCATCGCCCGGGGCGGGTGTGGGAAAGGGAAGTGCTGCTGCGGTGTGATAATACGCCCGTCGTCTATGCCCACACCGTCGTACCGATGAGCGCCGACGCCACCGACTGGCCGCTGTTCTCCGCACTGGGCGAACGCTCGCTGGGAACCACGCTGTTCGGCGATCCGCGCGTGCGGCGCGGCGCCCTGGAATATGCGCGGCTGCGCGACACGCATCCGCTGGCGCTGCGTGCGCGGTCGGCGCTGAAGGAACATGGCGCGGCCGCGGCCGAAGAACAATTGCTGTATGCACGGCGCTGCCTGTACCGGCGCCGCCAGGGCACGCTGCTGGTGACGGAGGTCTTCCTGCCGTCCGTCACGCGGCTGGTCCCACGAACATGGAATACGAGATGAACATGAATGTCTTTTTTGAAGAATCCGGCGATTTCAAGGTCGGAACCGTGCTTTCCCAGGCTGGCGAGGCCTACCAGGTGGAGCTGGCCAGCGGCAAACGCAGCAAGGTGAAGTCGCGCGACGTGCTGCTGCAGTACGAAAAGCCCGCGCCGGAAGTGCTGCTGGAGCAGGCGAAAGCCGTGGCGGCCGATGTCGATCTCGACTTCCTGTGGGAAGTGGCGGGCGAAGAGGAATTCGGCTTCGCCGACCTGGGCGCCGAATACTTCGGCCACCCGCCGCTGCCGCACGAGGCGGCGGGCCTGATCCTGACCCTGCACTCGGCGCCCATCTATTTTCACAAGAAAGGGCGCGGCCGCTACAAGGCGGCGCCGGAACAGACGCTGAAGGCCGCGCTGGCCGGCATCGAAAAGAAAAAGCAGCAGGCCGTGATCCAGCAGGGCTATGTGGACGAGCTCAAGGCCAATGTGCTTCCCGCGTCGATGCGCAACATCGTCCAGCAGCTGCTCTTCAAGCCGGACAAGAACACCATCGAATACAAGGCACTGGACGCGGCCTGCAACGAGCTGCACACGACGCCGGCGCGCCTGATGCTCGCCGTCGGCGGCGTCGGCTCGGCCAAGGACCTGCACATGGCAAAGTTCCTGTTCGAGAATTTCCCGAAAGGGCACGGCTTCCCGGACGTGGCGGTACCTGCCGCGCCGGCCGGCCTGCCGGTGGCCAACGTCGAGGCGTTCTCCATCGACGACGTGACGACGACGGAAATCGACGACGCGTTTTCCGTGGTGCACCAGCCGGACGGCAAGGTGCGCATCGGCATCCACATCGCCGCACCGGGCCTGGGCATCAAGCCCGACGACGCCATCGACAAGATCGCGCGCGCGCGCATGTCGACCGTGTATATGCCGGGCGACAAGATCACGATGCTGCCCGATTCGATCGTCAACGCGTTCACGCTGGCCGAGGGCAAGACGTGTCCGGCGCTGTCGCTGTATGCAACGCTCGATCCGTCCGACTGGTCCGTCGTCTCGACCGAGACGCGCGCCGAACTCGTCCCGATCGCCAACAACCTGCGCCACAACGAGCTCGATGATGTCGTCAACGAGGAAACGCTGGAGAGCGGAGCGGGCGACTATCCGCGCAAGGCGGAACTGACGCTGCTGTGGGGCTGGGCGCGCCACCTGGAAGCGGGCCGCATGGTCAAGCGCGAGGCGTTCGGACTGAAGCCGGAGCAGAACAACCGCGTCGACTTCAACTTCTATGTCGAGGACGACGTCGTCACGATCTCGCGCCGCAAGCGCGGCGCGCCGCTGGACAAGATCGTGGCCGAGCTGATGATCTTTGCCAACAGCACGTGGGGCAAGCTGATGCACGACCATGGCGTGCCGGGCATCTACCGCAGCCAGGGGCAGGGCGTGGGTGGCTGGAACGCGAAAATGCAGGTGCGCATGGTGACGCACGCGGCGCCGCACCAGGGTCTCGGTGTCGACCAGTACGCGTGGAGCACGTCGCCGCTGCGCCGTTACACGGACCTCGTCAACCAGTGGCAGATCCTGGCCGTGGCCGAGAAGGGCGTCATGGCGCCGCTGGTGGCGCCGTTCAAGCAGAAGGACGCCAACCTGTTCGCCATCGTCTCCGCGTTCGACGCCGCCTACGCGGCTTACGCCGACTTCCAGGCGAACATGGAGCGCTACTGGTGCCTGCGCTGGCTGGGCCAGCACGACGCGAAGCAGGTCGATGCCGTCGTGCTGAAGGACGAAGTGCTGCGCCTGACGGAGATCCCGCTGATCATCCGCCTGCCGGGCATGCCGTCGGTGGCGCGCGGCGCTGCCGTCAAGCTGGACGTGCTGCGCTGGGACGAAGTGGACCTGTCGATCGAAACGCGCCTGCTGGAGGTCGCGACGGATCAGGCCCCGGCTGCCGACGTCGACTTCGACGAGGAAGCCGAAGAAGTGCTGGCCGGCGAGACGGTGCCGGAACTGGTGCCCGACCCGGACCAGCCGGCCGACGAGAAAGCGGAAGTGGCGGAGTTGGCGGACGAAGCGGATCAGCCGCCAGCGAACTGAAAAAAAAACCGGTGACAGGCTCCGGTTAAATAAATGGAGCCTGTCACCGGTTTTATGTGGCGGAGCTGACGAAGCAAAACCCGGGACAGCCCCCTGATTCGAGGGAAGATTGCCAACTTCTGGAAAACCGGTGACAGGCTCCTGTTTGCGTAATCGGAGCCTGTCACCGGTTTTACGTTATCTGGAGCCTGTCACCGGTTTTGACTTGGTCGCTCAGAACCCCAGCGCGTAACCCAGCGTGACGGTGCGGCCGCGTCCCGCAAAATATCGGGCCGGTTCCACCAGCGCGCTTTGCGAGTAGTACGTGATGGTCGACTTGTCGAACAGGTTGGCCACGCCCAGGCGCAGCTCGCCCTTTGCCAGCTTGTAGTTCAGTGACGCGTCGGCCAGCGTATAGCCGGAGAATGCCTTGGCCGGATCGTCGAAGCTCTGGCTGAACGCGTGCTGCACCTGCAGGTACGACGACAGCTTGCCAGTCCAGTTGGCGCTCCACGATGCCAGCACACGGTTCGGCGACACGTTCAGGCCGTCTAGCTTCGCATCCAGGCTGCCGTCGCCATTGCTGTCGTAGCGTCCCCTGGTGTGGGCGTACGACACGCTGGCGCGGTGCGCCGCGTTGAAGCGGTGCGCCAGGCTGGCCTCGAACCCTTCCAGCCGGGTCTTTTCACGCGCCATCATGAAGACGCCGTTGACGGAGACGATGCGCACCCCGAAGTCGGAGTCGGAGCGGTACCAGCTGGCGTCCAATTCCCATGGCCCCTTGCGTACGCGCGTGCCCACTTCCACGCCGTCCGTCAGGATCGGCTCGAGCGTGCGCATATTGGCGATGCTCTGGCCGGGCGTATTGATGGCCCGCAGCGCGCGGCCGATATCGGGCAGGCCGAAGCCTTCCGAATAGTTGGCGTACAGCGTCACGTCCTGCACCGGCGTGAACACCACGCCGGCATTGACCAGCGTTTCGTTGAACTTGATCTTGCCGCCTTCGACGAAGGTATTGTTGTAGGCGGCCAGGGTGCGGTAGCTATCCACTTCGAGTTCAGCGTTCTCGCGCCGCACGCCGCCATGCAAGGTCACCGTGTCCAGCAGTTTGAATTCGCCCTGGGTAAACAGCGACAGGTTGCGATACTTCGACTCCGGCACGAACGTTCGGCCGGTGCCGTACATGTCCTGCTTGCCCTTGTCGAACAGCGTGTCGAAGCCGGCGGTCAGTTTCAGGCGGCCGTTCAGCAGGTCCGCCTTCGTCAGCCCCACCTTGCTGCCGACCTTCGACGCGGTGGAGCGCGACTGGTCGTACAGCGTGCCGCGCGGCGCGATTCGCACGTCCTGGAACGTGGCCGAGTTGTCCGCGCCGAACAGGCCCTCGAACTCCTGGCCGAACACCATCGCGGACAGCTCCATCCCGGCCAGGTCGTAGTGGCTGTAGCTGGCGCTGGCGGTCCACACGTCGTTCCACGCCGGCGTGCCGGGCGGCGTGCCTTCGACCGACGTGGACGGGATGGCCAGCTGGCGGTTGCCCGCCACGCCGACATAGTTCGCCTTGGACTTGATGCGGTAGTGATTGACGGAGAACTGCAGCTTCTGGCGGTCGTCCGGCCGGTAGCCGATCTTGGTCAGGATATCGTCGCTGTGCGAGTCCATCAGGTCGCCCTGCGTCACGTCCACGCCCACCGGGCGGCCGGCGCCGTCCACGTACAGGCCCTGGTCCTCGTAGGACACGGAGAACAGATAGTCCAGCTTGTCGAGCCGGCCGTCCGCACGGTAGGTCGTCTTGTAGCCCAGCGTGGCAGACGTGGCGTCGGTGGTCGGCGCGGTCGCCTGCACGTCGATATGCTGGTTGAACGAGCCCTTGGCCGGGCGACGCGTGATGATGTTGATCGTGCCCCCGTGGCCCCCAGGCCATTGACGGCGTTCGGACCCTGCACGATCTCGATGCGCTCGACCATCGCGTAGTCGATCGTGTGCGCCTCGCGGCCCGTCGGGCGCACGGGATTCGACTGCGGCACGCCGTCGATGAGGATCAGCGGCGTGCGCCCGCGCAGCGTTTCGCCGGAGCCGTTCATCTTGCCCCGGCTGGGGGTGTAGGAGGGCAGCAGGTTGCTCAGCACATCGGAGGAATTGCTGGAGAGCGTCAGCTGCCGTTCGATGGTTTCCTTGTCGATCACGACCACCGTCTGCGGCGCCTTGTCGCGCTCGACGTTCGAGCGCGACGCGGTGACGATCACCTGCTCGGGCGGCGGTTCCTCGGCATGGGCCGGCATGGCCAGGGCAAGAGCGATCGCCGCGAGTAGCGGACGGGGCTGGAAGGGCATTGGCAGCACGAAGCTTCCTCCTGAAGGGAATCGAGACTTGGTCAATTGAGAATGTTTCTCATTATCATTCGCGCATGGCGAGCCTGTCAACGCGGGCCAGCGGCCAGGAATGTTTCCCAAAATCGGGGACTGTCTCCGATTTGGGAAACAATTTCCTGAAAACCCGGGTCTGTCCCGGGTTTTTGGCGGGTAGAATGGCGCATTCTGCCTTGCCCTTGCTGCCTGTGAAGTCTCTTCAAGAAAACCGGTTTCTGATGATTGCCCTTGCCGTCTCGCTGACGGCGCATGCGGCGATGCTTGCGGTGCATTTTGCGGCGCCCAGGGATTTCAAGATCGCGCCGACCGATCCCACGCTGGAAGTCATCCTCGTCAACGCAAAGCACGCGAACAAGCCGCTGAAGGCCGACGCGCTGGCGCAGGCCAATCTGGAAGGCGGCGGCAATGCGGACAAGGGTCGCTCGAAGTCGCCGCTGCCGGACATGCGCCGGATGGAGGATGGCGACAGCATCAAGGCCGCGCAGAAGCGCATCGAGGCGCTGCAGGCCAAGCAGGATGCACTGATGACGCAGGTGAAAAAGACGCCGTATCGGGCCGCGCCCGTCGCCGAGGAAAAGAAGCCGGACCCCGTGCCGAGCGGCGCCGACCTGATCGAGAGCAGCAAGGCCATCGCACGCATGGCGGCCGAAATCACGCAGCGTATCGAGGACGAGAACAAGCGCCCGCGCAGGACCTATATCACGCCCAGCACGCAACAGGTGGGCTATGCGATGTATTACAAGCAGTTCCAGCGCAAGGTGGAGGAAATCGGCACGCTGAATTTCCCGCAGAAGAACGGCCGCAAGCTGTATGGCGAGCTGGTGCTGCAGATTCCCATCTTCCAGGACGGCACCTTATATATGAAGGAAGGCGGCATCAAGGTACAGACCAGTTCCGGCAATCCGGCGCTGGACGAGGCCGCCATGAACATCGTCCGGCGTGCTTCGCCGTTCGGCAAATTCCCGCCCAACATGCTGTCGAGCGACAAGGATGACCTGTGGGTCATCATCACGCGCTTCAAGTTCACCCGCGAACAGCGGCTCGAGGCAGACCTCAACAGCGCCAACTAAGGAACGTACCATGGACCGCTACTGCGTCTTCGGCAACCCCATCGCCCACAGCAAGTCGCCCGATATCCACGCCGCGTTTGCCGCGCAGACGGGCCAGCAGCTGGTCTATGACAAGCGCCTGGCGCCCGTCGACGGATTTGCCGACGCCGTCCGCGCCTTTATCGCCGAGGGGGCAAGGGCGCCAACGTCACCGTGCCCTTCAAACTGGAAGCGCACAAGCTGGCAGGGGCGCTGACGATCCGCGCCCAGGCGGCCGGTGCCGTCAACACGCTGCTGTTCGACGAGCACGGCATTACGGGCGACAACACGGATGGCGCCGGCCTGGTGGCCGACATCACGCACAACGCCGGCGTGGCGATCACGGGCAAAAGAGTGCTGCTGCTCGGGGCAGGCGGGGCCGCCCGCGGCGCGGTACTGCCGCTGCTGGAACACCGCCCGCAAGCGCTGCATATCGCCAACCGCACGGTGGCCACGGCCGAAGCGCTGGTGCAGCAGTTTGCCGCGCTGGGCGGCGCGGACGTCCTGTCGGCGGGCGGGTTTGCCGACATCGCCGGCGACTTCGATATCGTCATTAACGCAACATCGGCCAGCCTGCAGGCGGCGCTGCCGCCGTTCCCGCCGTCGGTTTTCCACCCGGGAACGTTGGCTTTGGATATGATGTACGGCAAGGAGCCGACCGTGTTCCTGCGCTTTGCCGAGGCGGAAGGCGCCGTGCCGCGTGACGGCCTGGGCATGCTGGTCGAACAGGCCGCGGAAGCGTTCCTGGGCTGGCGCGGCGTGCGTCCGGACACGGCGGCGGTTTTGCAATCCATGCGTCAAAAACTATGACAACAACAAAACGACCGGGCCGCTGGGCCTGGGTCAAATGGCTGTTTATTCTACCGATCGCGATTTTTCTGGCCGTGCAGGCCTATTTTTTCGTCCAGATCTGGTGGTGGGTCGACCATAATCCGACGATGACGGCCTTCATGCGCCAGCAGCAGTCGGCCATGCGCGAGAAGGATCCGAACGCCACCATCCGCCAGCAGTGGGTGCCGTACGAACGCATCTCGAAAAACCTGAAGCGGGCCATCATCGCCTCCGAAGATGCCAATTTTTCCGAGCATGACGGCGTCGACTGGGACGCGCTGGAAAAGGCGTTCGAGCGCAACGACAAACGGGGCAGGATCACGCACGGCGGCTCCACCATCACGCAGCAGCTGGCGAAAAACCTGTTCCTGTCCGGCTCGCGCAGCTATGTGCGCAAGGGCCAGGAACTGATCATCACATATATGCTGGAAGCGCTGATGGACAAGCAGCGCATTTTCGAGATCTACCTGAACGTGGTGGAATTCGGCCGCGGCATTTATGGCGCCGAGGCGGCCGCGCGCTATTACTACCGCATCCCTGCCGCCAGACTGGGCGCGGCGCAGGCGGCGAAACTGGCGGTCATGCTGCCCAACCCCCGCTATTACGATGCCCACCGCAACACCAGCTATCTGAAGCGGCGTACCGGCATCATCCTGCAACGCATGGGTTCGGCCGAACTGCCATGAAACGCCGGGGCGGCTGCGTGGCCCCGCGGGCGATTTTCTGAGCCACAGGAACAAAAAGTAGCCGGGCGGTATGGTCTGACGCCAGCCTTGCGGGTACACTTGCGCTGTTTTGATTTTTGCGCCTTGCGCGCCTGATCCACCCGGCTGAGAGTGTGCCTATGATCAACGTATTCGTTTTACAAAATGGCCGGCTCAACCAGGTGCCCATCGAGACGCGCGAAGACCTTGAAAAAGT
Organism: Pseudoduganella plicata; assembly: GCF_004421005.1. Taxonomy (NCBI): domain Bacteria; kingdom Pseudomonadati; phylum Pseudomonadota; class Betaproteobacteria; order Burkholderiales; family Oxalobacteraceae; genus Pseudoduganella; species Pseudoduganella plicata. The sequence goes on along the minus strand of NZ_CP038026.1, from coordinate 2,803,568 downwards.
GGCGCCGGTCTGGGTCGACCTGACGGACCCGAACGACGACGAGCGCGCCTGGGTCAAGACAATGTACGGCGTGATCCTGCCGGGCGAGGACGAAGTCAAGGACATCGAGGCCTCCGCCCGCTATTACGAGGCGGAGAACGGCGACCTGCACCTGCGCACGGACTTCCTGCTGGAAGAAGACGACGGCCCGTCCCGCATCGTGACCGTCGCCTTTATCCTGGCCAAGAAAATGCTGTTTTCCGTCCATACGGACGACCTGCCCGTGTTCCGCCTGGTGCGCATGCGCGCACGCTCGCGTCCCGGCTCGATCGCCGATTATATGGACGTCCTGCTGGATTTATACGCGACGGACGCCGAGTATTCCGCCGACGCGCTCGAAGGCATCTACCAGAACCTGGAAGAAGTGTCGGGCCGCGTACTGCAGGAAGAGTTCACCGACAAGGACGCGGCCGATGCGCTGTCCGCCATCGCCCACGAGGAAGACCTGAACGGCCGCATCCGCCGCAACATGATGGACACGCGCCGCGCGGTCAGTTTCCTGATGCGGGGGCGCCTCCTGAATTCCGAGCAGTTCGAGGAAGCGCGCCAGATCCTGCGCGATATCGAATCGCTGGACGGCCACACATCGTTCCTGTTCGATAAGATCAACTTCCTGATGGACGCCACCGTCGGCTTCATCAACATCAACCAGAACAAGATCATCAAGATCTTCTCGGTGGCCAGCGTGGCATTCCTGCCGCCGACCTTGATCGCCAGCGTCTACGGCATGAACTTCAAGCTGTTGCCGGAACTGAACTGGACATACGGCTATCCGTGGTCGCTCGGCCTGATGATCACCAGCGCCATCGCACCCTTCCTGTATTTCCGCCACCGGGGCTGGCTGAAATAATACCGGGGCAGGCCGCGCGGCCTGCCCCGACGTTCAATTGGTGGCAAACATCGCCATCACCGCCACGGCCATCACGGCCACGCCAAGCCAGCCGAAGAACGTATGCCGCCGCGACAGCGTGAAGCGGCCCATCACGGCCGGGTTATGCGCCATCAGCATCATGACGATCATGATCGGCACGGCAATGACGCCATTGATCTGTGCGGACCAGATCAGCGCCTTGATCGGATCGATGGGCGCGAAATTGAGCGCCATGCCGCCGATCGTCGCCAGCGAGATGATGCCGTAGAACTCGCGCGCTTCCAGCACCTTCAGGTCCAGCCCATTGGTCCAGCGAAAGCTCTCCGTGACGGCATAGGCGGCCGAGCCGGCCAGCACGGGAATGGCCAGCATGCCCGTGCCGATGATCCCCAGCGCGAAAATGACAAAGGCGAATTCACCGGCAATCGGGCGCAGTGCCTCCGCTGCCTGGGCCGAGCTTTGAATATCCGTGATGCCGTGCACGCCCAGTGTCGCGGCGGCCGTCAGGATAATGAAGAACGCGACCAGGTTGGAAAACGCCATGCCGATGAACGTATCCAGCTTGATGCGGCGCAGGTGCCGCGCGGCCGCTTCCGGCGCACGGCGCAATGACTGGGTGCGGCTGTCGCGCAGTTCCTCGACTTCCTGCGACGCCTGCCAGAAGAACAGGTAAGGCGAAATGGTGGTGCCGAAAATGGCGACGATCAGGCCGACCGATGCCCGGTCCCAGGTGAAATGAGGCATCAGCGTCGCCACCGCCACGTCGCGCCACGGCATCTGCACGGCGAACACGGTGCCGACATAGGCCAGCAATCCCAGTGTCAGCCATTTCAGGTAGCGCACATAGACGCGATACGGCAGGAACACCTGCAAAGTCAGGCACAGGAAGCCGCAAGCCAGCGAATACAGGTGGGCCGAGCCGAAGCCCGTCACGAGGCGCAGGGCTTCGCCCATCGCGGCCACGTCCGCGGCGATATTGACGATGTTCGCCACCAGCAGCAGCAACACGATGAAGTACAGCAGCGCCGGCGAATAGGCGCGGCGGATATTGGCGGCCAGCCCGCGACCCGTGACCAGGCCGATGCGCGCCGACACGAGCTGGATGCCCACCATCAGCGGATACGTCAGCACGAGCGTCCAAAGCATGTTGAAGCCAAACTGCGCGCCCGCCTGCGAATAGGTGGCGATGCCGGAAGGGTCGTCGTCGGCGGCGCCGGTGATGAGGCCGGGGCCGAGGGCCTTGACGGTGTCGTTGTCGGTGAGTTTCTGCAGCAGTTTCATGGTCGGCTCGTACAGGGTACAGGGGCGCACGGCGCCGACGTGAAGGGACGGCGCGCGTCAGCGCGAAGTGGCAGGGGGTGGTTTCATATGGGAACGGAGTGTATCAGCGCCGACACGTGAGCAACGTGTCAAAGCTGTTACAAATGAGGAATGCGCGGCAGGATTAAGCCGGCTCTAAGCGAGCCGGCTTGCGGAGCAGGATCAGGCAGCCTTCAGCGCACGGAATACGCGGCGGGCCGCTTCGACCGTTTCGTCGATGACGGCATCGTCGTGCGCGGCGGAGACGAACCCCGCCTCGAACGCGGCCGGCGCGAAGTACACGCCTTCGTCCAGCATCGCATGGAAGAAGGTGTTGAAGCGGGCGCGGTCGCCGGCCATCATTTCGGCGTAGTTGCGCGGTGGCTGCTCGCTGAAGTACAGGCCGAACATGCCGCCCTCGTAGTCCGCGCAGAAGGCGATGCCTTCCTCGAACGCCACGTCCGTCAGGCCTTCGGTCAGGCGCTTGGCGCTGGCCGTCAGCTTCTCGTAGAAGCCCGGTTGCTGGATCAGTTTGAGCGTCGTCATGCCGGCGGCAACGGCGATCGGGTTGCCCGACAGCGTGCCGGCCTGGTAGACGGCGCCCAGCGGCGCCATGTGATTCATCAGTTCCGCGCTGCCGCCGAAGGCCGCCACGGGCAGCCCGCCGCCGATGACCTTGCCCAGCGCCGTCAGGTCCGGCAGGATGCCGTACAGCGCCTGCGCGCCGCCCAGGCCCACGCGGAAGCCACACATCACTTCATCGAAGATCAGCAGGGCGCCGTGCTGCGTGCACAGCTCGCGCAGGGCCTGCAGGAACTCGGGCGACGCCTTGATCAGGTTCATGTTGCCGGCCACCGGCTCGACGATGACGCAGGCGATCTCGCTGCCGAAGTTGCCGAAGGCTTCCTCGATCTGCGCCACGTCGTTGTAGTCCAGGACCAGCGTGTGCTTGACGAAGTCCTCCGGCACGCCGGCCGACGTGGGATTGCCGAACGTGAGCAGGCCACTGCCAGCCTTCACCAGCAGGGAGTCGGCGTGGCCGTGGTAGCAGCCTTCGAACTTGACGATCTTGTCGCGGCCCGTGGCGCCGCGGGCCAGGCGCAACGCGCTCATGGTCGCTTCCGTGCCGGAGGAGACCAGGCGTACCTGCTCGATGGACGGCACCAGGCGGCAGATTTCCTCGGCCATCAGCACTTCGGCTTCCGTCGGCGCGCCGAATGACAGGCCGCGCGTGGCGGCATCCTGGACGGCCTGCACCACTTCGGGATGGGCGTGGCCGACGATGGCCGGTCCCCACGAGCCGATGTAATCGATATAGCGTTTGCCGTCGGCGTCCCAGAAATACGGGCCTTCGGCACGAGTGATGAAGCGCGGCGTGCCGCCCACGGAGCGGAACGCGCGCACCGGCGAGTTGACGCCGCCGGGCGTGGTCTTCTGGGCGCGTTCGAACAGCGTGTCGTTCTTTGAAGTCGTCATTGCTTGGTCCTGTTGGTCCTGTTGGTGCGATCTGTGCTGCTGCTTCTGCGCGCCGGTGGCGCCAGGTGCGCGGCCGTTGCCGGGTTCAGATTTCCGGCCGGCGCGTGCAGCGCGTAAAAGTGCGCCGGCACCAGCCGGCCCATGCCGTAGCGGCGCGCGTGCAGCAGCGTATTGTGGGTGTATTGCTGCGCCAGCTGGACGGCGCGCGGCGCGTCGATCCCCTGCGCCATGTAGGCCGCAATCGCCCCCGACAGCGTGCAGCCGGCGCCGATGAACGGGCCGGCCAGGTGTTGCCAGCGGTCGTGCCGGACGATGCCGCCGTCGCCGTACAGCGTGTTGGCGCGCAGGCCCGATTCGGCACGCGAGGTGCCCGCCGGCGTGCCCGTCACGAGCACGTATTCGCAGCCAAGGTCGATCAGGTGCTGGGCGTCGTCGGCCATCGTTTCGCCGTTGGCCAGGTCGCGCCACGTTTCGGCGATATGGCCCAGCTCCACCTGCGACAGCATCAGCAGGGTGGCCTGCGGCACGAGCAGCTGGCGCAGTACCGTCAGCAGTTCCTCGAAGTCCGTCTCCTCGGCCAGCGCGGGCAGCTGCGAACCGAACGGATCGAGGATCAGCGGCGCGTCGGGATAGTCGGACACCACTTCGGCGATCGACGAGATGTGTTCCATATGGTCCAGGGCACCGATCTTGAACGCGGCCACCTGGGCGTCTTCGAGCACGACTCTGGCCTGGTCGGAAACCCAGTCCGGCTCCACGTGCTGCTGGTCTTCGACCCTGGCGCTGTCGCCGATCAGCAGCGCCGTCGTTACCGACAGGCCCTGGCAGCCCAGCGCCGCGAATACGCCGAGGTCGGCATGCACGCCCACCGCGCCGATCGGGTCGGCCACACCGAAGGTCAGTATGAGAGGAGAAGTTTGGTTTTGCACGGCCAGTAGATTAAGATACCCGATTCGGCATTTTACTTTATTGAGGGTGGCAGAACGTGAGCAGCAATAACAATGAAAGTGGCGCGGCACAGGAATTCAAAAGCTGGATGTGTCTTATTTGCGGCTGGATCTACGACGAAGAAGCAGGCTTGCCGGACGAGGGCATCGCGCCCGGCACGCGCTGGGACGACGTGCCGATGAACTGGACGTGTCCCGAGTGCGGCGCCCGCAAGGACGACTTCGAGATGGTGGCGATCTGACGCCGATGGCCGCCGTGCACGGCGGCCACCGCTGCGCTGTCCGCGCTTTTGCCAGAGCAAGCGCCTTTCACGTGTTATCTTTCCGGTCTGAATATTGGTCATACCGCTAGTATAAAAAACCTGTCCGCCATGGGGCGCACCCCTGTGCTATCGTACGCCTCAGATGCCATTTACGGGGGAGCATCGGGTCACGACGGACGGATATGACGACAACGCCGCAAGCGACAGGTATGAAAATCATGGTGATCGACGACAGCAGTACCATCCGCCGGTCCGCCGAGATTTTCCTCAGCCAGGCCGGCTACCAGGTCGTGCTGGCCGAAGACGGCTTTGACGCGCTTGCCAAGATCAACGACCACCATCCGGCCCTGATCTTCTGCGACATCCTGATGCCCCGGCTGGACGGTTACCAGACCTGCGCGCTGATCAAGAAGAGTGCGAAATTCCATGCCGTTCCGGTGCTGATGCTGTCCTCCCGGGACGGCCTGTTCGACCGCGCGCGCGGCGCCATGGTCGGCTCGTCGGCCTATCTGACCAAACCCTTCAGCAAAGACAGCCTGCTGGCCGCCGTGCGCGAGCACACCGGCCCGGGCCAATAAGACCAGCGAGGCAAGCATGGCCAAGAAAATACTCATCGTCGACGATTCGCCCACCGAGCGCTATTACCTGACCGATATCCTGGAAAAGAACGGCTACGAGGTGGCGACGGCGGAAAGCGGCGAGGAAGCGCTGACGCGCATCCGTGTCGAGAAACCCCAGCTGATCCTGATGGATGTCGTAATGCCCGGCGCGAACGGCTTCCAGGTAACGCGCTCGATTGCGCGCGATCCGGCGCTGCAGGATGTCCCCGTCATCATCTGCTCCAGCAAGAACCAGGAAACCGACAAGATCTGGGGCCTGCGCCAGGGCGCCAAGGACTATCTCGTCAAGCCCGTGGACGCGGCCGAGCTGCTGGCCAAGATCGCGGCACTGGTCTAGATGACGGGCGACGCGGACGAGACGCTGGCCGGCGGCGCGGACCTGCCGGACCATGCGGACGACAGCGACAGCGACGGCGGCGAGGCGGGCGGCGAACGCCGCAGCCGCCTGCGCCAGTACCAGGTGCAACTGCTGGAACGCATGCAGGCTGCGCAGGGCGAGGCCGTGGCCGTCGGGCGCGAACTGGGGGTGTTGATCGGCCAACGCCACTACCTGCTCGACCTGACGCAGGTGGGCGAGATCGTGTCGCACCAGGCCATTGCCACCGTTCCGCTGACGTGCGACTGGTATCTGGGCCTGGCCAATATCCGCGGCAACCTGACCGGCATTGTCGACCTGGCGCGTTACCGCGACGAAGCGGCGACGCCACCGGGACCGGAGGCGCGCATCGTCACGTTCGCGCCCGCACTGGGCTTGCCGTGCGCGCTGCTGGTCGCCCGCGTGCTCGGGCTGCGCAAGCTGGCCGACATGACGGAGGTACCGATGGACAGCGCGGCACCGGGCTGGCAGGCGCAGTCCTTTACCGACAGCGCCGGCCAAGCCTGGCAGCGCCTCGACCTGGCCCTGCTCGTACGCGAACCGCGTTTCCTGCACGTGGGCCGGTAGCCGGCCAACCACCACGGGTGAGAGGGGTTTTAATGGCTTTCAGGATTTTCTCGCGGGCGGGCCGGCAGCAGCAGGATCGGCAGCAGCAGGATCGGCAGCAAAAGCGCAGCGGCCCGGACCCGGAACTCGGCACGTACGGCGACTCCCAGTTTGCCCGGCCTGCGGGCGCAATGTCGTCCCGAGACTCGGAAGCGCCGCTGCGCCTGCGCGATGCCTTGCGCCGCCGCGGTGCCTCGGCCGACGCCGCGGCCGACACGGGCATGGGCTTGCGCCTGCCGCTGATCGGCCACCTGCCGCCCGCGCGTCAGCTCAGTTACCTCGTCAGCACGCTGGCCGTCAGTCTGGCGCTGTCGGCCGCCCTGGTCGCGCTCAATGTCCGTTACGGCGCGGCCCGCGCGCTCGGCACGCAGCTGGCCGGCGACGCGCTGATGCATTCGCAGCGTATCGGCAAGGCGGCGCCGAACGCGGTGCAGGGCAACGCGGAAGCTTTTCGCCAGCTCGACGAAAGCCGGCGCGAGCTGGCCAACGATCTGGCGCTGATGGCCGGCGGCGGCACGTACCAGGGCAGCCACGTGAGCGCCGCCAGCGGCGAGCTGCGCGCGGCCGTCTCGCGGGCGCGGGCGCAATGGGCCGCCACCGGCAAGGCGGCCGATACGATCCTGCGCCAGCGCGGCGCGCTGGCCGGAGTCGACAAGACGCTGCAGCTGATGAACGAGGCGTCCCCGCGGCTGCTGGCGCTGACGGAGGAGATCGCCGCGGCCCGGTTGCAGCGTGGCGCCGGGGCGCGCGAGATGGCGGCGCTGGGCCGCCTGATGATGCTGACGCAGCGCATGAGCCGCGGCGCCGGCGAGTTCCTGACGGCCGGGAACCTGGCGTCGGAAACGGCGTTCCAGCTGGGGCGCGACGTGACGATCTTTCGCATCACGCTCGAGGGGCTGCTGAACGGCAGTGCGAGCCTCGGCTTGCCGGCCACGCGCGATCCGGCGCAGCGCGAGCGCCTGCAGGCGCTGCGCGCGCAGTTCGAGCCGTATCAGGCGCAGACCGATGCCATCCTGACGCGGCTGGACAAGTTCGCGGCCGCGAAAAACGCCGAGCGGCTGATCTTCGCGCAGAACGAAAACCTGCGCCGGAACCTGACGGCGCTGCTGGACGCATACCGCCGCCAGCAGGAAGCGCTGGGCTGGCCGTTCTGGTTCATGGTGGCCGCCGGATTGGCGAGCTTGCTGACGGGCGCCGCCATCGGCCGCGTTCTTCTGCAGGACTCATACAGCCGCACGCGCGGCGCGGAACGGCGTCGCCAGGAAGCGGAGGAGATGCGCCGGCTGGCACAGCAGCATGAAGAGGAGGCCCGCGCCGCCAATGCGCAGACCCAGGCGGCGATCCTGCGCCTGATGAACGAGCTGCAGAAAGTGGCGGACGGCGACCTGACGGTACAGGCCACCGTCTCGGAAGACATCACGGGCGCGATCGCCGACTCCGTCAACTACACGGTCGAGGAATTGCGCGGCCTGGTCGGGCGTGTGACGGTGACGGCCGAACACGTGACGGAGGCGTCCACCCACGCCCAGGGCATCTCCAGCGAACTGCTGAACGCATCGCAGCAGCAGGCCCGCGAGATCCGGGACGCCAGCGCCACCGTGGTGCGCATGGCGGAAGAAATCACGGAGGTGTCGCGTTCGGCCAGCGAGTCGGCGGACGTGGCGCGCCAGTCCGTCGCCGCCGCGCGGCAGGGGGCCGACGCCGTGCAGGACGCGATCGCCGGCATGCATGAAATCCGCGAGCAGATCCAGGAAACATCGAAGCGCATCAAGCGCCTGGGCGAATCGTCGCAGGAAATCGGCGAGATCACGGAACTGATCACGGACATCACGGAACAGACCAACGTGCTGGCATTGAACGCGGCCATCCAGGCCGCGTCGGCCGGCGAGGCGGGGCGCGGCTTTTCCGTCGTGGCCGAAGAGGTGCAGCGGCTGGCCGAACGGTCCGCCGAGGCGGCCAAGCAGATCGGCGCGCTGGTGCGCGCCATCCAGGCCGATACGCACGACGCGGTCGCCGCCATGGAAAAATCCACGCAGGGCGTGGTCGAGGGCGCGCGCCTGTCCGACGCGGCCGGCACTGCCCTGGCAGACATCTCGCACGTATCGAACCGGCTGGCGGAGCTGATCCAGGGCATGGCCCAGGCCACCGGCACGCAGGCCACGTCGGCCACCGACGTGGCCTGCAACATCCAGCATATTCTGCAGGTGACGGAACAGACCAAGGAAGGCACGCAGCACACGGCGCAGTCGGTACACCGGCTGTCGGTGCTGGCGCAGGAGTTGAAAAACTCCGTGTCGCGGTTCCGCATCGTATCTTGAACAAGCCCGAGGCAAGCATGATCCAACACGATTTTTCGATGTCCAACCAGTTCGATCCCGGCCCGCTGTCCTGGGTCATGGTCGAGATCCGCGAAGCGCTGGGCCGGTCCCGCACCGCCCTGTTCGAAGCGGGCGGGCTGGAACCGGAAGATCAGGCCACGGCACTGCGCCACGCCAAGTCGCACCTGCACCAGGCCCATGGCGCACTGCTGATGGTCGATGCCGACGGCGTCGTGCTGATGACGCAGCTGGCCGAGGAGGCGCTGGAGCACTTCAAGGCGGGCACGCTCAAATGCAGCCTTGAACACGTGCAGGTTGTCGCCGCGCTGTACCAGGCCGTCATCGAATACCTCGAAGAGCTGCTGGGCGGTGCCCCCTTCCAGCCCGTGCGGCTGTTCCCGTTCTACCGCGACATGCAGGCGCTGCTGGGCGCGCAGCGCATTCATCCGGCCGACCTGTTCTTCCCGGACCTGGCCCGCTGGGCTGCGATGCCGGTGCCGGAAGGCGCCACGGCGGCCGATTTCGGCGCGCTGCGCCTGCGCTTCGAGCGGGCGCTGCTGCCGTACCTGAAGTCGGGCGAAGCCGCCCATGCGGCGCCGCTGCGCGACGTGCTCGCGGACGTGGCGGCCGCGCAGCCGGACGCGCGGGCGCATGCGTTCTGGCTGGCGCTGCAGTCGTTCGCGGAGCTGGTCGCGGCCGGCCACGTGCCCGCCGGGCTGTATGCGAAGCAGCTGTTCGGCCACGTCAATCTGCAATTGCGCCGCCTGGCGCAGGGCACGCCCGAGACCCCGGAAGCGGTGCTGCGCGACGCGCTGTTCCTGGTTGCTGCCGCCGCACCGGACACCTTGCCGCCGCTGGCGCGACAGGTGCGCGAGGCCTGGCACCTGGAGGGTCTCGTCCCGCCCGACTATGAAACGAAACGCTACGGCCAGCTCGACCTGGACGCGCTGGCGCGGGCCAAGGCAGCCCTGACGCAGGCGCGCGCGCTCTGGCAGCGCCTGGAACAACCGGAAGCGCCGGCGTCGCTGAACGCCGAATTCGGCCAGACGCTGGCACTCGTTTCCGCCGCCAGCGACAAGCTGAACGTGCCCGCGCTGGGCGCCCTGATCCGGCAACTGGCGCTGACCGCCAACACGGCTGCCGCATCCGGACGCAGCGAGGAGCTGGGACTGGAGATGGCAACGGCGCTGCTGTTCGCCGGCCACGGGCTGGAACAGATCCGCCACCTGCCGGACGACTTCGTGGCCCATGCGGACACGATCGGGGCGCGGCTGCAGGCGCTGGTGGCCGGCGAAGTGCCGCCCGAACCGGCGCAATGGCAGAGTGGCCTGGCGCAGCGGCTGCGCCAGGACGACACGGCGATCGCGCTGGCGCAGGAAATGAAGACGGCGCTGCGCCACGTCGAGAAGGTGCTGGACGACCTGCACGCCGCGGGCGATGCGGACCTGCATTCGCTGGACAGCGTGATGCACGGACTGGAAGGCGCGCTGGCGGTGGCCGATCAGGAAGAAGCGGCGCGCGCGGCGCGCCACGTGCGCAACGAGGTCGCGCGCATCGCCGACGGCGTGGCCGATGCCGCGACGCTCGAGGCGATCGCCCGCAATATCGGCGCGCTGGGGTTCTTTGTCGACATGCTGGCGCAGAACGCGGACGGCGCCCGGGAGCGATTCGCGTTCGACGAGGCGCAGGGGACGTTCCGCGCCATCCCGTTCCGCAAGATCGTCGGCGCGGAGACGATTCCCGTGCTGGAGGAAGAGGTGCCGCCTCCGGCCCCGCTGGCGGTTCCCGAAGCGCCACCGTCAAGCATCGGCGGCCCGGCCGACGCGGCCATCGAAGCGGAGCTGCTGGAAATATTCATCGGCGAAGCGCAGGAAGTGCTGGCGTTTATCGACATGACCCTGGCGCAGCCGCGCCTCGATGCGGGCACTGTGGAAAACCTGGCGATGCTGCGCCGCTCGTTCCACACCCTGAAAGGCAGCGGCCGGATGGTGGGACTGAACCAGTTCGCCGACAGCGCGGGCGCGGTCGAGAAGACGATGAACGTGTGGCTGGCCGAGGAGCGGCCCGTCACCGAGGCGCTGTTTGGCCTGCTGGAATGGGTCGCCGCCGAACTCGATGCCTGGGTCGGCGAGCTGGTGGCCAAGGGGATTTCGCCGCGCAGCGCGTCCGCCGTGATTGACGCGGCCGCGCGCGTGCGCGAAGGCGGGCAGTTCGTGCCGGCGCGGGTGCCGCAGGCGTTCGAACCGCCGCCATCGGCGCCATACGTCACGGACGAAGCGGCGACGAACGAAGCGGTGCCGTCCGAACCGATGACGGATAGCATGGCGATGAACGAGGCGGCAACGGAGGACGCGGCGACGGCGGGCCAGCCGGAGCGGGCGACCAACGACATGGTGTTTGTCGGTCGCCTGGCCGTCCCCGGCGCTCTGTTCTCGATCTACACGGCCGAAGCGCAGGATCTGACGGCGCGGCTGGAGGCCGAGTTTGCCGCGTGGCGCGATGCGCCCGGCCGCAGCCTCGACCCCAACACGCTGCAGGCCGTACACACGCTGACGGGAGCTTCGGCCACGGTCGGCTTCAAGGCGCTGCGCGAGCTGTCGTATGCGCTGGAAGTGGTACTGCAGGCGCAGCAGGAGCCGGTGGTGCAGCCGGATCCGGCCCAGCACGACCTGTTCGACTTCACGCTGGCGCGCATGCGCCAGATGGTGAAGGCTTTCGCGGCGGGCGAGATGCCGGCCGAACAGCCGGAACTGATCGCTGCGCTGGACAAGCTGCGCGGGGACCTGGCTCGCACGCCGGCCTCGGGCGAGGTGCTGGCCGCGCGGCTGGACAGCATGCTGGCCGAGGAGGCAACGCCACAGCCCACGCCGCAGGCAACGGCAGAGCCAACGCCGCCACCGGCCCCGGTGGACGAACTGGCGGCACGTCTCGATGCGCTGTTCGCGGACACGTATCGCGCGCTGCTGGCCGATCCCCCGCCGCTGCCGGCACGCGGCACGCCGCTGCCCTTGCGCCCGCAACTGGCCACGCAGGACGAAAGCATCGACGACCTGTTCGCGTCCGCCTTCGACGATGCGTTTGCCGAGCCGCCGCTGACGCAGGCGGCGGCGCCGGCCGACAATATCGACAACCTGTTCTCGGGCGCGCTCGCGGCGCCTGGCGCCGAGCCGGAGGCGGTTGGGGAACCAGCGCCGGAAGCGCCCGCCGTCGAACCGGAAGAGGGCCTGGAACCAGCGATGGAACCAGTGTCGGAACCGCTGCCGCCCGCGGCGGCGCAAGCGCCAGTCCAGCCGGAGGAACCGCCTGCCGCGGAAACGGATGTCGAAGTGCTGGCGCTGCCGACCGGATCCGATGCGCTGGCCACACCCGTGGACGACGAACTCGATGCCGACCTGCTGCCCGTGTTCCTGGAGGAGGGCGCCGATCTGCTGCCGCAGGTGGGCGCTGCGCTGCGCGCGTGGCAGGCGGCGCCGGCCGAGCTGGCGCACGCCAACACGCTGCAGCGCGTACTGCATACGCTCAAGGGCAGCGCGCGGATGGCGGGCGCCATGCGGCTGGGCCAGCACGCGCATGAAATCGAAACGCACGTCGAGTCGATGGCTGCCGGCGGCAGCGCGACGCCGTCCGCGTTCGAACAGCTGCTGGGGCATTACGACCATGCGCTGCTGCTGTTCGAGCAATTGCAGCACCCCGCGCCGGTGGAGGAAGCGCAGCCGGTGCCGGCGGCCGAAGGCGGCAGTGCACCCGCGCCGCTGGTTCGCGTGCGCGCCGACATTCTTGACCGGCTCGTCAACCAGGCGGGCGAGGTGGCAATCGCCCGATCCCGGCTGGAGAACGAGGTGGGCGTGCTGCGCACCTCGCTGGCCGACTTCAATGAAAACCTGAACCGGCTGCGCCGCCAGTTGCGCGAGGTGGAGGTGCAGGCCGAGTCGCAGATTGCGTCGCGCCTGTCGATCGCCGGCGAGCGCGAATTCGATCCGCTCGAATTCGACCGTTTTACGCGGCTGCAGGAACTGACGCGGATGATGGCCGAAAGCGTCGACGACGTGGGCTCGTTCCACGACAGCCTGGCGCGCTCGGTGGACAGCGCCAGCGACGACCTGGTGCAGCAGGCGCGCATGACGCGCGATCTGCAGCGCGACCTGATGCGCGTGCGGATGGTCCCCTTCGGCAGCATCGCCGAGCGCCTGTACCGCGTGGCGCGCCAGACGGCCAAGGAGATGGACAAGCGCGTCAACCTGGACATCCGCGGCGGTTCGGTCGAGATGGACCGCAGCGTGCTGGAACGGATGGCGGCGCCGTTCGAACACCTGCTGCGTAACGCCATCGTGCACGGCATCGAACCGCGCGCGGCGCGGGTGGCGGCCGGCAAGGGGGAAACCGGCGAGCTGCTGGTGCAGGTCAGCCAGCAGGGCAACGAGATCGTGCTGGAGTTTTCCGACGACGGCGGCGGCCTTGACCTGGACCGCATCCGCGCCAAGGGCCGCAGCCTGGGACTGCTTGCCGACGATGCCGACAAGGTGGATGACGTGGCGGTGGCGGACCTGATCTTCCAGCCCGGCTTTTCGACGGCAGATACGCTGACGGAGCTGGCCGGACGCGGTGTCGGCATGGACGTCGTGCGCTCGGAAGCGCAGGCGCTGGGCGGCCGTGTCGACACTGCCAGCACCGGTGGACAGGGCACCCGCTTCACGATCCACCTGCCGCTGACACTGGCGGTGACGCAGGTCGTGCTGCTGGTCGCGGGCGGCAGGACGCACGCGGTGCCGGCCGTGCTGGTCGAACAGGTGCTGCAGGTGCGCGCCAATGTCCAGGAGCGCGGCACGCTGGAAGTGCACGGCCGCATGTTGCCGCTGCAATACCTGGCCACGCTGCTGGGCGACGGCGCAGCCCGGCCGCTGGCGCAGCGTTCCGCACCCGTGCTGGTGCTGCGTTCCGGCGCCGAGCGCATGGTCTTGCAGGTCGACGAGATCCTGGGCAACCGCGAGGTCGTCGTCAAGAATATCGGACAGCAGCTGGCACGGCTGCCCGGGATCGCCGGTGCCACCGTGCTCGGTTCCGGTGAGATCGTGCTGATCCTCAATCCGCTGCTGCTGCAACAGCACCTGGACGAGCATCCCGAGCTGCGCGTGGCGGCGCCGGCCACGCTGCCGGCTGCCGAAGCGGCTGCCCGTACGATCCTGGTCGTCGACGATTCGCTGACAGTGCGCAAGGTCACGCAGCGGCTGCTGGAGCGGGAAGGCTATAAGGTGTTGCTGGCAAAGGATGGCGTGGACGCGCTGGAACAGCTGCACTACGAGACCAACGAGCAGCTGGCGCGACGCCTGCCGGACCTGATGCTGGTCGATATCGAGATGCCGCGCATGGACGGTTTCGACCTGACCCGTAACGTGCGCAGCGACGAGCGCACGCGCGGCATCCCGATCATCATGATCACGTCGCGCAGCGCGGACAAGCACCGCAATTACGCGACGCAGCTGGGTGTCAACGCTTACTTCGGGAAGCCGTTCCAGGAATCGATCCTGCTGGGGGCGATTGCGGGCCTGCTGCCGTAGAAGCTGGATAAGCGGCGGGGACCGGCACCTTCAGGACGGTCCGCCGCGCGGCCTGTCCCGACGTCCGGCTGCCTTAGGAAACCGTCAGCAAGCCGCCGCCCCCGCCCGGCGGATCCAGCACGAAGCGCGGCACGGAGATCGTCAACCCCGACTGCGGCAGGATGAAGTCGCGCACCCCGCCCGACTGCGCGCGCCGCACGGCGTTGCCAGTGCCGACCAGCGTGGCAAAGCCGAAGTCGCGCATGACGTTGGCAAACAGGACGGCGGAGGAATACGTGGCCGGTCCGATGGCCACCCGCACGCGGCCCTTGAAGCGCAGCGGGTTGTCCGGCTGCGGCGGATGCCACGTGGCGATCTCGCCGCGCACCACCTGGCCGGCCTGCTCGCCCTTCGCTGCATTCGTCTCCAGCACCTTCTTGCGGTACGTCGATCCCGTGCGGTAGGGCTGCGTGGCGAGATACGGCATCAGGCCCTCCAGCCAGATGGCATCGTCGCCACCGCCGTTGGCCGAGACGTCGATGGTGAGCTCGCGCGTGCCCTGCTCGCGCAGCGTGGCAAACGCGGTGCGGAACAATTCCAGCACGCGCGCCGGTTCGGCGGGGGCGAACGAGGCCGCCGTCAGCACGGCACTGCCGTCGGCGCGGAACGCCAGCCGGAACTGCTCGTCGAACGATGCCTCCGTACGCAGCAGCGATGGCAATGCGGCGCTGCCGGGGGCGTTGACGGTCCACGTGCGGCCATCGCGCGCCAGTGCCAGCCGGTAGTTGGCCGGCGCGCCGCGCAGCTTCCAGAAGTAAAACCACCAGCGCCGGGCCAGCAGGCTGGCGCGGAAGGACGGCGTGTCGCCATGCATCCGCTGCAGCAATGCCGCGGTGGTCGCGGCGGCGGGCTCGCCGTCGATGGCGACGATGCGGGCGCCTTGCAACGGCGTGGCCGCGCCGCCGGCCAGGGCCGAGATGACCAGATCGCCCTCATTCAGCTCGACCTCGTAGGGGAACAGCGTGCCGCCCGCAGCGAGGTGACTGCGCACGTCGCCGCGCCAGTCGGGATAGCCGATCAGGACGTGGGCGTCGGCGAACATCGGGTTCATTGTGCTGAAGAAGAGCCACGCTTCGTCGCGGGTCAGGCCGTCTCGCGCGGCGGCGTCGAGACGTGCGAACGCGCCGTCGACGGCGGCCACGTCGGCCGAGAACGCCAGGTCGGGATGGGTGTCGCCCAGCTTCCGGCGCACGAACGCCAGGTCGGCCCGCAACTGCGCGGCGGTGAGCCGCTCGGCGGGTGATGCCGCGAACAAAGGGGACGCCCACAGCCCCAAGCCGGAAGCGGCCAGGTAAGCAAGCGTGCGGCGACGGGGAAGGTAGGGCATAAGCTATACCGGAGTCAGGGAATCGCTACTATACCGCGCGGGCAATCTTTCCCAAAAACGGGGACAGTCCCCCATTCAAGGAAATATTTCCCCCAAACCGCGTCTGTCCCGGGTTTATGCTTTCACGACCGCGTAACGTTCGAGCGTGCGCTGGCGCGCCACGTCGTGCTGGACGATGGGAGGCGGATAGCCGGCCGCCTTGCCTGGCGCCAGCCATGGGGCGTGGATCTCTTTTGCGTTCAGCTTGCCCAGCTGCGGCAGGAAGGATTTGATGAACGTGCCCTCCGCGTCGAATTTCTGCGACTGCGTGACGGGGTTGAAGATGCGGAAGAACGGCTGGGCGTCGCAGCCGGACGATGCCGCCCACTGCCAGCCGCCGTTGTTCGAGGCCAGTTCGTAGTCGTTCAGCTTCAGCGCGAACCAGGCTTCGCCGCGGCGCCAGTCGATGCCGAGATCCTTGACGAGGAAGCTGGCCGTTACCATGCGCAGCCGGTTGTGCATGAAGCCTGTGCGGTGCAGCTGCAGCATGGCCGCGTCCACCAGCGGGTAGCCGGTGCGGGCTTCGCACCAGGCGGCAAACATGGCATCGGCTTCGGCGCCGGTCTCCCATTGGATGCGGTCGTAGACCGGCTTGAACGCGGAACGGACGACGTGGGGGAAGTGGTACAGGATCTGCTGGTAGAACTCGCGCCAGATCAGTTCGGCCAGCCAGACGGCGCCGCCGTCGCCGCCATGACCGGCGGCTGCGATGTCGCGTATCGTGCGTACCACGTGGCGAATGGAAACAGTACCGAAACGCAGGTGCAGCGACAGCTGCGACGTGCCCCGCTGCGCGGGGAAGTCGCGCGCGACGCCATATGGCGCCAGTTTCGGCACGAAGGCGTCGAACGCAGCCGCGCCGCCCGTCATGCCCCCTTCGATGCCGATGGCGGCAAGATCCACGTCGTCGAAGCCCAGCTGCGCCAGCGTCGGCAGCGTGCTGCGTCCCGGCGCCAGACGCGCGGCGTACGGATCGACATGCAGTGGCGCCAGCAGAGACGGGTCGAGATTGAGCTTCTTCAGCCAGGCGTTCTTATATGGCGTAAACACCGTCAACGGTTTGCCCGCTTGCGACAGCACCTCTTCCTTGTGGAGGATCACGTGGTCTTTATGGAGGCAGAGCCGGCGTCCGCTCTGCTCCAGCGCCGCGGCGATGGCCCGGTCGCGCGCGATGGCCTGCGGATCGTAGTCGTCGTTCGCGTGGACGGTCGCGGCACCCAGTTCCGCCGCCAGTGCCGGGATGACGTCGCGTGCATCGCCGTGGCGGACGATCAGGTGGCCACCCAACTTTTCCAGTTCGCTTGCCAGCTCCGTCAGCGTCGCATGGATGAAGGCCACGCGGCGGTCCTCACGCGGCAGTCCGGCCAGGATGGGGGTATCGAAGACGAAGGCGCAATACACCGGCCCGCCTTCCTGCAGGGCGCGATGCAGCGCGGCGTGGTCGAAGGAGCGCAGGTCGCGGCGTAACCAGACCAACGTTGCCGGGGAGGGATTGCTTACGGGCATTTTCTGTGCTCAAGGTCAAAGAGGGAAGGAGAATTATTGCCTACAATCAGCTCGATCGGGCGCCAACGGCAGTACGACTGCGGGACAGCGCAAAACTCGGATTCGGTGGCCGTTCCGGCAATTCATAGTAAACTGTCGCCATGTCGGATCAGAATTTCCGTTTGGAATGGAAATTCACATGCCCTACAATGCGGTCCGACACGACAGTTCTGCCACTTCTGCATGACAAGCTGTGCAGACAGCTGAGCACGACAGTTTGCGACCGTTTTACAGACCAGATTTGCCTACGAATCAGCCCCAGCAGAGAGAGCAGCGTATGAAGAAAAGCAAAGTCAGCAAACCTCTACCTGTGCCCGGACTGTTACAGCGAAGCGACGATCCTTTGCAGCAATCCGATTCCATGACCACGCCTGCCCTGAATCTGGCGAACCATTTTCTGATCGCCATGCCGTCGATGCACGATGCCGTATTCGGCGGAACGGTCGTCTACGTCTGCGAGCACAACGAGAACGGCGTGCTGGGCGTCGTCATCAACAAGCCGACGGACATGACGATGGACACGCTGTTCGAGCGTATCGATCTGGAAATCACGGCCGGACGCGATGCGATGGTGAAAAAGCCCATCATGTTCGGCGGCCCCGTGCAGGACGACCGCGGCTTCGTTCTGCACACGCCGGGGGCACGCTATTCGTCGTCGCTGACCGTCACGAGCGAAGTGGCCTTTACCACGTCCATCGACGTGCTGGAGGCGGTCGCCCGCGGCGCCGGTCCGCAGCGCATGCTGGTCTCGATCGGCTATGCGGGCTGGAGTCCGGGCCAGCTGGAAGACGAGATCAGCCGCAACGGCTGGCTGACGGTGGGCGCCGACCCCGGCATCCTGTTCGAGACGCCGATCGAGGAGCGTTACGTCGCCGCCATGAAACTGCTGGGCATCGACCCGCTGATGCTCACTTCCGAAGCGGGCCATGCCTGATCCAGTGTCTGCTCCAGAAACGGTATTCGGCTTCGACTTCGGCATCAAACGTATCGGCGTAGCGATGGGGAACACGATGATCGGCCAGGCGTCTGCGCTGGCCGTCATCAGGGGCGAGGACAATGCGACCCGCTTTGGCGCCATCGCGGCGCTGATCGACAAATGGGGCCCGACGCGATTCGTCGTCGGGCTGCCGCTGCATCCGGACGGCGCCGAGCACGACATGACGGCGCGCTGCCGCCGTTTCGCCAACCAGCTGCACGGCCGCTTCAATATTCCCGTCGAGCTGGTGGACGAGCGCTATTCCTCCGCCGTGATCCAGGCCAGGCGCGGCGAAGTCATCGACGACCGCGCCGCCGCCATTATCCTGCAACAGTATTTCGACCAGTATTTTCCTCAATAACGATTCCTATGCCCCAACTTGATCCCCAAACCCTGGACGCCGAGGCGCTGTACGCCGCGCTGCTGGACCAGGTCAGGACCGGCATCGCCGGTGCCCACGAGCCGGCCATCGTCGGCATTCATTCCGGCGGCGCCTGGATTGCCGAGCGCCTGGCGCGCGACCTGGGCCTGACGGCGCGCCTAGGTGTGCTCGACGTTTCGTTCTACCGCGACGACTATGCGAAAAAAGGCCTGCCGGCCGAAGTGAAGCCGACCCACATCGCCTTCGACGTGGCCGGCGCCACCATCGTGCTGGTGGACGACGTGCTGTACACGGGCCGCACCACGCGCGCGGCCATCAACGAACTGTTCGACTATGGCCGCCCGGCGCGCATCCTGCTGGCCGCGCTGGTCGACCGCGGCGAGCGCCAGCTGCCGGTGGCCGCCGATTTCGTCGCGGCCCACACCCGCGTGGGCCCCGGCGAGGCATTGCGCCTGCAGCAGTCCGAAACGGGACAATTCAAACTGACCATCGAACGCGATCATGCTTAATCCGCAACTGAACAAACACGGCGAGCTGCAGCACCTGCTCACCACCGAAGGCCTGCCGAAGGCCATCGTCAACCAGATTCTCGACACGGCATCGTCGTTCGTCAGCGTGTCCGACCGCGAGGTCAAGAAGGTGCCGCTGATGCGCGGCAAAAGCGTGTTCAACCTGTTCTTCGAGAACTCCACGCGCACCCGCACCACGTTCGAGATCGCATCGAAACGCCTGTCGGCGGACGTGATCAACCTGAATATCCAGGCATCGTCGGCCAGCAAGGGCGAATCGCTGCTGGACACGATCGACAACCTGTCGGCCATGCATGCCGACATGTTCGTCGTGCGCCACGCGTCTTCGGGCGCCCCATACCTGATCGCCAAGCACCTGCACGACACGCGGCAGAACCACGTCCACGTCGTCAACGCCGGCGACGGCCGCCATGCCCACCCGACGCAGGGCCTGCTGGACATGTACACGATCCGGCACTACAAGAAGGACTTCACCAACCTGCGCGTGGCCATCGTGGGCGACATCCTGCACAGCCGCGTGGCCCGTTCCGACATTCACGCGCTGACGACGCTGGGCGTCCCGGAGATCCGCGCAATCGGCCCGCATACGCTGCTGCCGGGCGGCCTGGAACAGCTGGGCGTGCGCACGTTCACGAACATGGACGAGGGTTTGAAGGATGTCGACGTCATCATCATGCTGCGCCTGCAGAACGAACGCATGAGCGGCGCGCTGCTGCCGTCGGCGCAGGAGTACTTCAAGAGCTATGGCCTGACGCAGGAGCGCCTGGCCCTGGCGGCGCCGGACGCGATCGTCATGCACCCGGGCCCGATGAACCGCGGCGTGGAGATCGAATCGGCCGTGGCCGATGGCCCGCAGGCCGTGATCCTGTCGCAGGTGACGTTCGGTATCGCGGTCCGCATGGCGGTGATGAGTATTCTGGCCGGTAATCAGGGATAACTGCGCAGGGCTAACCGCGCAAGGACAAAAGAAGTGACGAACGCAGTGACAACTATCCATATCAAGAACGGCCGCGTGATCGACCCGGCCAACGGCGTGGACGCCGTGCAGGACCTGTACATCGCCGACGGCAAGGTTGCCGCCGTCGGCGCGGCGCCCGAGGGCTTCACGGCCGCGCGCACCATCGACGCGACGGGCCTCGTGGTGGCCCCGGGCCTGGTCGACCTGTCGGCCCGGCTGCGCGAGCCGGGCTACGAATACAAGGCCACGCTGGAATCGGAAATGCAGGCGGCCGTGCAGGGCGGCGTCACGAGCCTGGTCTGCCCGCCGGACACCGACCCCGTGCTGGACGAGCCGGGCCTGGTGGAAATGCTGAAGCACCGGGCGCGCGGCCTGAATGGGGCGCACGTGCATCCGCTGGGCGCGCTGACGATGGGCCTGAAGGGCAAGGCGCTGACGGAGATGGCCGAGCTGACGGAAGCCGGCTGTATCGGCTTCTCGCACGCCGAAGTGCCGGTCGAGGACACGACCGTGCTGCTGCGCGCGCTGCAGTACGCCAGGACGTTCGGCTACACCGTCTGGCTGCGCCCGCAGGATGCCCACATCGGCAAGGGCGGCGTGGCGCATAGCGGCCCGCTGGCTTCGCGCCTGGGCCTGTCCGGCGTGCCGGTGATGGCCGAAACCATTGCGCTGCACACGATTTTCGAACTGCTGCGCGCGACCGGGGCGAAAGTGCACCTGTGCCGCATCTCGTCCGCCGCGGGCCTGGAGCTGGTGCGTGCGGCCAAGGCGGAAGGCCTGGCGGTCACCTGCGACGTCGGCGCGCATCATATTCATCTGACGGATGCCGACATCAACTTCTTCGACCCGAACGCGCGCCTGACGCCGCCGCTGCGCAGCCAGCGCGACCGCGATGCGATCCGCGCCGCGCTGACCGATGGCACCATCGACGCGATCTGCTCGGACCACACGCCGGTCGACGACGACGAAAAGCTGCTGCCGTTCGCCGAAGCGTCGCCCGGTGCCACGGGTCTGGAGCTGCTCCTGTCGCTGACCTTGAAGTGGGCCGAGGACCTGGGCGGTCACCACGGTCCCGGCGATGCGCTGTTCAAGGCGCTGGCCCGCGTGACGTCGGCGCCCGCACGGGTGGCCGGGCTCGATGCCGGCACGCTGGCCGTGGGCAGCAATGCGGACGTGGTGCTGTTCGACCCGGCCGCGCGCTGGCTGGTGGAAGCGCCGGCACTGGCCAGCCAGGGCAAGCACACGCCATTCCTCGGCTACGAAATGGCGGGGCAGGTGCGCGCCACCATCGTGTCCGGCCACGTGGCCTTCGAACGCAACGCGGCGTAAGGCGACACCATGCTGCTGGCGCTGCGCATCGCCCGCGTGATCCTGCACCTGCTGGTGGGGCTGGCGATCTGCGCACTGGTGTTCCCGTGGGCGGACGGTGCGGCGCGGGAAATCCACGTGCGGCGCTGGTCGCGCCACTTGCTCGCCATCTGCAACGTCACCGTGCAGATCACGGCCGGTAGCGCGGCGCCGAAAGCGCACGCCCTGGTCGTGGCCAACCACGTCTCGTGGCTGGATATCTTCGTCATCAATGCGCTCTACCCATGCCGCTTCGTCGCCAAGGCGGAGATCCGGGCGTGGCCCCTGGCCGGCTGGCTGGTCGAGCAGGCCGGCACCGTATTCATTGCCCGCGGCAACCGGCGCGATCTGCGCAAGGCGTTCGAAGGCCTGGTGCAGGCGCTGAAATCCGGTCAGCGCGTGGCGTTCTTCCCGGAAGGGACGACAGCGCCGCAGGGCACCTTGCTGCCGTTTCATGCCAACCTGTTCGAGGCGGCCGTGGATGCGAAATCAAGAGTTCAGCCGTATGCCATCAGCTACGTGGACAACGCCCGCAAGCTGCATCCCGCTGTGGACTTCGTGGGTGACATGACGTTCGTACAAAGCATGATGGCGATCCTCAGCGGCCCGCCGATCCGTGCCCGCGTCACCATCCTGCGCTCGATCAAGGCGGAAGGCGCGCACCGGCGCCAGCTGGCCGAGACGACGGAGGAGGCGATCCGGCAGGCGCTGGGGATTGTCGAGACGGTGCCGGAGGAGGAAGAGGAGCCCGTCGATCCGGCGGTCGACGACGACGAGCCGGACCTGCCAGCGACGCGCAGCGCCTGAGGAGGGCGCTGGCGAACGCCTGTCCCCAGTATCAGAAAAGGGCGCCTGTCACCGGTTTTCTTTACCGGCGGCCTTGCGAAACTCGGGGCACTGCACCTGCAGCAGCGACTTGTCGTCCAGCCTTACGGCGGAAAGCTGGCCGCCCCAGACGCAGCCGCTGTCCAGCGCCACCAGGTTCGGCTCGATGCGCAGGCCCAGTGCCGACCAGTGGCCGAAGACGACGGTCACGTCGGCCGTGCGCCGTCCCGGCACGGCGAACCACGGCATCAGGCCCGTGGCGGGATCGACCGTCGCACTTTCTTTCAGCTTGAAATCCATTACGCCATCGGCGGTGCAGAAGCGCATCCGCGTCAGGGCGTTGACGATGCAGCGCAGCCGCGCCGCGCCACGCAGGTCGTCGTCCCAGCGGTCCGGCAGGTTGCCGTACATCTCGGCCAGGAATCCCGTCCACCCGTCGCTGCGCAGCGCCGCCTCCACTTCGCCGGCCAGCGCCATGGTCTGCTGCGCCGTCCATTGCGGCAGCACGCCGCCGTGCACCAGCAGGTTGCCGCCGGCGAAGAGCGCCATGGGCCGGTGGCGCAGCCAGTGCAGCAACGCTTCCCGGTCCGGCGCGGCCAGGATGGTATCGAGCGTATCGGAACCGGATTCGGGGCGGATGCCGTTGGCAACGGCCAGCAGGTGCAGGTCGTGGTTGCCCAGCACCGCGTCGATGCGCCCGCCGCTGCCCTGGCTCAGGGCCTGTACGTAGCGCAGTGTCGAGAGCGAATCGGGGCCGCGGTTGATCAGGTCTCCGCAAAACAGAATTGATGGCGGAGGCTGCCCCAAGTCGTGTTCGCGTGCGAAAATACCTTCTACCAGCGTTACCGTTTCGGCATGGCAGCCTTGTAAGTCACCGATGACATAGATTCCGGGGGACGTCGTCCGCATTCAAGTTCCTAGAAACAGCACAGTTAAGCGGCAAGCGCGTTACAGACAATCGGGATGATCGATCAGGGTTATTACTAACGCAACTACAAGACTGGGATACTAAATGATTTTCGTGACAGGCGGGGCCGGTTTTATCGGCGCCAATTTCGTGCTGGACTGGCTGGCGCAAGGCGACGAGGGCGTCGTCAATTTCGACAAGCTGACCTACGCCGGCAACGTCAACAACCTGGCAGCGTTGCAGGACGATCCGCGCCACGTGTTCGTGCGCGGCGATATCGGCGACGGCGAGCACGTGCTGGCCCTGCTGCGCGAGCACCAGCCGCGCGCCATCGTGCACTTTGCCGCCGAAAGCCACGTGGACAGGTCGATCCACGGTCCGGCCGAATTCATCGCCACCAATATCAACGGCACGTTCGCCCTGCTGGAAGCGGCGCGTGCCTACTGGAGCGCGCTCGATGCTGCGGGCAAGGCGGCCTTCCGCTTCCTGCACGTCTCCACCGACGAGGTGTACGGCACGCTCGGCCCCGACGATGCGCCGTTCACGGAAACCACGGCCTATGCGCCGAACAGCCCGTACTCGGCATCGAAGGCGGCGTCCGACCACCTGGTGCGCTCCTACCATCACACCTACGGCCTGCCGACGCTGACGACGAACTGCTCCAATAACTACGGCCCGTACCAGTTCCCGGAGAAGCTGATTCCCCTGATCCTCGCCAACGCCCAGGCGGGCAAGCCGCTGCCGATCTATGGCGACGGCCGGCAGGTGCGCGACTGGCTGTACGTGGCGGATCACTGCGCGGCGGCGCGCCGGGTCCTGGACGCCGGCGTCCCGGGCGAAACCTATAACGTGGGCGGCTGGAACGAGATGACTAACCTGGACGTCGTGCATACGCTGTGCGACATCCTGGACAGCCTGCAACCGAAGGCCGACGGCGGCAGCTACCGCAGCCAGATCGCCTACGTGCAGGACCGTCCTGGCCACGACCGCCGCTACGCGATCGACGCGCGCAAGCTGGAACGGGAACTGGGCTGGCGGCCGGCCGAGACGTTCGAAACGGGCATCCGCAAGACAGTGCAGTGGTACCTGGATCATCCGGACTGGGTGGCGGACGTGCAGTCCGGCGCCTATGCCCGCTGGGTCGAAACGAACTACGTCCACCGAGGAGACGTCCGATGAACGACACCGCATCCGTACCGCGCCGCAAGGGCATCGTCCTGGCGGGCGGTTCCGGCACCCGCCTGTATCCGGTCACGAACTGCGTCTCCAAGCAGCTGCTGCCGATCTACGACAAGCCGATGATCTACTATCCGCTGACGACGCTGATGCTGGCCGGGATGCGCGAGATCCTGATCATCTCGACGCCACAGGACACGGAACGCTTTCGCGACCTGCTCGGCGATGGCAGCCAGTGGGGCGTGGAGCTGTCGTATGCGGTGCAGCCGTCGCCGGACGGGCTGGCGCAGGCATTCATCATCGGCCGCGAGTTCATCGGCGACGCGCCGTCCGCGCTGATCCTGGGCGACAATATCTACTACGGCAACGACCTGGAACGGATGCTGCGCCACGCCGCCAGCGAACCGGCCGGCGCCACCGTGTTCGCCTACCACGTGCAGGACCCGGAGCGTTACGGTGTCGTCGAATTCGGCAGCGACCTGAACGCGGTCAGCATCGAGGAAAAGCCCGCCGTGCCGAAATCGAACTACGCGGTAACGGGCCTGTATTTCTACGACAGCCAGGTGTGCGACATTGCCGCGTCCATCAGGCCATCGGCGCGCGGCGAGCTGGAAATCACGGACGTCAACCAGACCTACCTGGAGCGCGGCCAGTTGCGCGTGGAAGTGATGGGGCGAGGCATGGCGTGGCTCGATACCGGCACGCACGAGTCGCTGCTTGACGCATCGCAGTTCATCGCCACGCTGGAAAAGCGCCAGGGTCTGAAAGTAGCCTGCCCGGAGGAGATTGCGTACCGCAAGGGATATATCGATGCCGCGCAGGTGCGCCGTCTGGCGGAGCCGCTGCGCAAGAACGCGTACGGCCAGTATCTGCTGCGCATCCTCGAAGACAAGGTGGCACGGCAATGAAAGTGACGACAACGCCCATCGAGGGCTTGCTGGTGATCGAGCCGACCGTGTACGGCGACGAGCGCGGCTTCTTCTTCGAAAGCTTCAATGCCCGGCGCTTTGCCGACCTGACCGGCATTCACGCCGCATTCGTGCAGGACAATCATTCGCGCTCCGCGCGCAATGTGCTGCGCGGGATGCATTACCAGATCCGGCAGGCGCAGGGCAAACTGGTGCGCGTCGTCAGCGGCAGCGTCTACGATGTCGTCGTGGACCTGCGCAAGAGCTCCGCCACGTTCGGCCAATGGTTCGGTGTCGAGCTCTCGGCCGAGAACAAGCGCCAGTGCTGGATTCCGCCCGGCCTTGCGCACGGCTTTGCCGTAACGAGCGAGTTTGCCGAGTTCCTGTACAAGACCACGGACTATTACGCGCCCGAGCACGAGCGCGCGCTGTTGTGGAACGATCCGGAAGTGGGCATCGAGTGGCCGCTGGACGGCATGCCCCTGCTGTCGGCCAAGGACCAGAAGGCGTTGCCCCTGACGCAGGTGGAAGTATTCGCATGAAAATCCTGCTGACGGGATGCGGTGGCCAGGTCGGCTATGAGCTCGAGCGCAGCCTGCAGGGCCTCGGCGAGGTGGTGGCCGTCGACAGGGCCCGCATGGACCTGTCGAACCTCGATCAGGTGCGCGCCGTGATCCGCGACGTGCGGCCGCAACTCATCGTCAACCCGGCCGCCTACACGGCCGTGGACAAGGCCGAGAGCGAGCCGGCACTGGCGTTTCGCATCAATGCCGAGGCCCCCGGCGTGATGGCGGAGGAAGCCAGGCGCCTGGGCGCCGTGCTCGTGCATTATTCGACCGACTATGTCTTTCCAGGCACTGAGCCCGGCGCGCGCGCCGAGACCGATGCCACGGGTCCCGTCAACGTGTATGGTGCCAGCAAGCTGGCCGGCGAGCGGGCCATTGCCGCCAGCGGTGCGGCGCACCTCATCCTGCGCACGAGCTGGGTGTACGGCATGCGTGGCAGGAACTTCCTGCTGACGATGCTGCGGCTGGCCAGGGAGCGCGACGAGCTGCGCGTCGTGGCAGACCAGCATGGCGCACCCACGTGGAGTCGCACAGTTGCCGACACGACGGCGACGATCCTAGCCCAGGCGCGGGCGCATGGCTCCAGTGCTGGCTTCGATGCAGGCTGGTGGCAGGAGTGCGGCGGCATTTATCACCTGAGCAGCCAGGGGCGGACCACCTGGTTCGGGTTCACGCAGGCAATCGTCGAGCAGGCCGGCATCGACTGCCGCGTTGTGCCGATCGCTTCGGCCGAGTACCCAACGCCGGCGCGACGGCCGCAGTATTCGGTGCTGTCTTCCCGGCGATTGTTGGAGCGCTTTGGCCATGTGCCCGACTGGCAAGAGGCGCTGCGTTTGTGCATGCAATAAGTGCATGCAATAAGCACAGCGGCGCGGGTGGGGCATGGACGGCCGTTGTCCGCCCCGTGCGCCGGTGATTTTCCAGTTTCTCCCCATTAATCCGGTACAATCACTGGTTGGCATGCGAGCATGCCAGTGCTGCAACGCGGCAAAAGCGCCAGGCTTCCCACCAAGATTAATGTATAAATGTTTTCCTTCCTAGTAAGCTTTGTCGCGTCTGCCTTGCTGACCCTGCTGGTCATCAAAGAAGTGCGCCTGCACGGCCCCGCGCTCGATGCCGATTTTCACGGCGTGCAGAAAGTTCATGCCCACACGGTGGCCCGAATTGGCGGCCTGTCGATATTCCTGGCCGTAGGCCTGTCCGCCTGTATTTCCGTCTGGCGCGTGCCGGCGATGACGACCTGGATGCTGTCGCTGATTGCCTGCTCCAGCTGTGCATTTATCGGCGGTATTGTCGAGGATTACACGGGCCGCGTCAGCGCCGCGCGCCGCCTGATTCTTACAATGATCGCCGCATTGCTCGGCTATTACCTGCTGGATGCGCGTATCGACCGAATCGACTGGGTTGCCGATGCATGGCCGCTGCCGTATATCTGGCTGACGTTGCCGTTGACGGTGCTGTCGGTGGCCGGTATTGCCAACGCGATTAACATCATCGATGGCTTTAACGGCCTGGCCAGCGTCGTCACGATCTGCATGCTGCTGTCGCTGGGTTATGTGGCGCTGCAGGTCAACGATATGTTCGTGCTGGTCGCCGCCTTGATGGTGGCAGGCGCCACGGCCGGTTTTTTGATCTGGAACTATCCCGTCGGACTGATTTTCCTTGGCGATGGCGGCGCCTACTTTATCGGTTTCATGCTGGGCGAGCTGGCGCTGCTGCTGGTGATGCGCAATCCGCAGGTGTCCACCTGGTATGCTGCGCTGCTGCTGATCTACCCGGCGTTCGAAACGCTGTTTTCGGTCTATCGCCGCATGTTTATCCGCGGTAAATCTCCTGCCATGCCGGATGGTATTCATCTGCACAGCCTGATCTTTCGCCGCGTCGTCCAGTGGGCCGTCGGCCGTAAGGATGCGCGCGCGCTGATGCGCCGTAATTCGCTGACGTCGCCTTATCTGTGGATGTTCTCGCTGATGGCGGTTATTCCCGCAACAGTATTCTGGCGCTATACCTGGGTGCTGATGCTGTTTTGCTGCCTCTTCATTATCAGTTATGTGTGGTTATATGTGCGGATCGTGCGATTTAAAGCGCCGCGCTGGATGATCCGGCACAAAAGAAACTAGCAAAAATTTGAACTTGGTGTATATTTCGGTCAGAATCTCGTTCCCGTACTATGCCCGGTACTTCACTGGGTACTATATATATAAAGGAAAATGCGATGGATCTGTCGAATATGTCGCCTGCCGAATTGCGCCAGCTGCAGGAGCAGATTGGCCGTGAACTGAAAAGGCGCGAAACCCAGGACCTGCAAAAGGCACGCGAGCAGATATTTGCGATCGCCCAGCGCGTGGGTCTGCCGCTGAAAGATCTGATCGCCACCGGCGGTCGTGGCAAAGGCAGCACCGTCGCCGCCCGTTACCGTAATCCGGACGATACGACGCAGCAATGGACCGGCCGCGGTCGCCAGCCGAAATGGGTCAAGCAATGGGTCGATTCCGGCAAGGCCATCGACGAACTGCGAATCTGACAAATCGAGCGACAAGCAACAATGGGGCCGAAAGGCCCCATTGTTGCTTGTGCCTGGCCGACGATGGACGGGCAGGGGTTGCCTGATATCGGTATCGCACTTACTATACCGATGTTTCCAATCTTGAAAGCCGGCCGCGACCGTGGCCCAGGCACACCCACTCACATCTATGGTCTCCCTGTCCAAATCCATCTTCAAAGCTTACGATATCCGCGGCATCATCGATAAAACGCTGGATGCGGGCATTGCCCGCAAAATCGGTCACGCGTTCGGCCTGGCCGCTGTGGCCCGCGGCGAAAAGAGTGTCGTGATCGGCCGTGACGGCCGGCTGTCCGGCCCTGCGCTGGCCGCCGCGCTGGCCGAAGGCCTGCAGTCCGCCGGCGTCGATGTCGTCGACCTGGGTGTCGTGGCCACGCCGATGGTGTATTTCGGCACCAACGTGCTGGATTCGAAATCGGGCATCATGGTTACGGGCAGCCACAATCCGCCTGACTACAACGGCTTCAAGATGGTGCTGGCCGGAGAAGCGATCTACGGCGACGCCATCACGGGCCTGTACCAGAGCATCCTGGACAACGAAGGCAAGTTTGCCTCCCAGCCGGGCAGCTATCGCACCCACGACATCCGTGCGGCCTACCTGGAACGCATCATCGGCGACGTGAAAGTCTCGCGTCCCATCAAGATCGCCGTCGACTGCGGCAACGGCGTGGCCGGCGCGTTCGCGGGCGACCTGTATCGCGGCATGGGCTGCGAAGTGATCGAACTGTTCTGCGAAGTGGACGGCAATTTCCCCAACCACCACCCCGATCCGGCGCACCCGGAAAACCTGCAGGACCTGATCCGCTGCCTGGCGGAGACCGACGCGGAGATCGGCTTGGCCTTCGACGGCGACGGCGACCGCTTAGGGCTCGTTACCAAGGACGGCCAGATCATTTATCCGGACCGCCAGATGATGCTGTTCGCGGCCGACGTGCTGTCGCGTAATCCGGGCGAACAGATCCTGTACGACGTGAAGTGCACGCGCCACCTGGCGCCGTACATCGAAAAGGCGGGCGGCAAGCCGCTGATGTACAAGACCGGTCACTCGCTGGTCAAGGCCAAGCTGAAGGAAACGGGCGCACCGCTGGGCGGCGAGATGAGCGGCCATATCTTCTTCAAGGACCGCTGGTACGGCTTCGACGACGGCCTTTACGCCGGCGCGCGCATGCTGGAGATCCTGACGAAAGAGCAGGATCCGTCTGCGCTGCTGAACGCCCTGCCGCAATCCGACAGCACGCCGGAACTGCACCTGCACCTGAACGAAGGCGAGAACTTC
Source organism: Pseudoduganella plicata (assembly GCF_004421005.1). Taxonomy (NCBI): domain Bacteria; kingdom Pseudomonadati; phylum Pseudomonadota; class Betaproteobacteria; order Burkholderiales; family Oxalobacteraceae; genus Pseudoduganella; species Pseudoduganella plicata. The sequence continues at coordinate 2,773,834 of NZ_CP038026.1, read as the reverse complement.
ACGCTGATGGACAAGCTGCGCAGCGACGCCACGTTCCCAGGCAACGAGCGCATCATCACCATCGACGGCCTGCGCGTGGAATACGCGGATGGCTTCGGCCTGGCCCGTTCGTCCAACACGACGCCCGTGATCGTCATGCGCTTCGAGGCGGAGACGCCGGCAGCGCTGGAGCGCATCCAGGGCCAGTTCCGCAGCGTGATCCTGGCCGCCAAGCCGGACGCTGAACTGCCGTTCTGATTCGCCTGCAGCGGTTCGGATGAATATCCTGCTGGTGCGCGTCTCCTCGCTGGGAGACGTGCTGCATAACATGCCGATCGTGGCGGACATCCGTCGCCACTTTCCCAACGCGCAGATCGACTGGGTGGTGGAGGAGGGCTACGTGAGCCTCGTCCGCCTGAATCCCATGGTGCGCAACATCATTCCGTTCGCCTTGCGGCGCTGGCGCAAGAAGCTGTCGGACAAATCGGTGCGCGGCGAAATCGGGCAGTTCTTCCGCACCTTGCGCGAAGTCGAATACGACTACGTGTTCGACACGCAGGGCCTCCTGAAGACTGGCGTCATCATGGGCGCCGCCCGGGTCGTGCGCGGCGGCCAGAAGGTCGGTCTGGCCAACGGCAGCGAGGGTTCCGGCTACGAAGGCATCTCGCGCATCTTCCATTCCAAAAGCATTCCGCTCGATCCGCGCACGCATGCCGTCGCGCGAGGACGCCTGGTCGTTGCCGCCGCGCTGGGTTACCGGGTCGATACGCCGGCTAACTTCGGCCTGCCCGACGTAGCGCCCGACGCCGCCAGGCCGGCGTGGATGCCGGCCGAACCCTACGTCGTCTACTTCCACGGCACGGCGCGCGACGCCAAGAAATGGGCCCCCGCCAACTGGATCGAACTGGGTCAGGCGCTGGCCTTGATGCCCATCCTGCTGCCATGGGGCTCGCCGAAAGAAAAGGCCGAAGCCGAAACGCTCGCGGCGGCACTGCCGAACGCGCGCGTGCTGCCGCAACTGTCGATGGCCGATGCCGTGCTGCTGGCGCGCCATGCCGCGCTGGCCGTCGGCGTCGACACGGGACTGACGCACATCGCCGCCGCCTTCAGCCGGCCGGTGGTGGAAATCTACTGCGATTCGCCGCGCTGGAAGACGGAAGGCAACTGGTCGCCGAAGATCGTCAATCTGGGCGACCGGGGCGCACCGCCTGCGGCGGCCGAGGTGATCGCCGCGGCCAAGAGCCTGCTCGCGCCGCGATGATCCGCCACGTCTACACGCTGGTCTGGTGGCTGGCGCTGCCGCTGGTGCTGTTGCGCCTGTGGCTGCGCGGCCGCAAGGAGCCGGGTTATCGCCGCCACTGGAACGAGCGGCTGGGCATTTACGGCCGGCGCGCCGCCAACGACGAGCCGCTGACGATCTGGGTGCACGCCGTCTCGGTTGGCGAAACGCGTGCGGCCGAGCCGCTCGTCGACGCACTGCTGAAACAGTATCCGCGCGGACGCATCGTGCTGACGCACATGACGCCCACGGGCCGTGCCACCGGCAAGAGCCTGTTCGCGAAGCACGGCGCCCGGCTCGTGCAATCCTATCTGCCGTACGACATGCCGGGATTGGTACGCCGCTTCATCCGTCATTTCGAACCGCGCCTTTGCATCCTGATGGAGACGGAAGTGTGGCCGAACCTGATCGCAGGCTGCGCGCGCGCGCGCGTGCCGGTGGTGCTGGCCAATGCGCGCCTGTCGGATCGCTCGCTGCGCAAGGCGCAAAAGCTGGGGAAGGTGATGCGCGACGCGGCCGCCGAGATATCGCTGGTGGCCGCGCAGACGGAAGACGATGCCGCGCGCGTGCGTTCGCTCGGCGCGGCCAACGTGGCCGTCACCGGCTCCATCAAGTTCGACGTGGTGGTGCCGCCGGCAATGGTCGCCACTGGCATGCACCTGCGCGAATGGTTTGGCCGGCAGCGGCCCGTGCTGCTGTGCGCCAGCACGCGCGAGGGCGAGGAGGAACTGATCCTTGATGCGTTCAAGGCTGCCCGAGCGACACTGCCACCCGCTACGCTGCTGCTGATCGTGCCGCGCCACCCCCAGCGCTTCGATGCCGTCGAGTCGATGGTCCGTGAGCGGTCACTGTCGGTGCGCAGGCGCTCGCAGCTCGCCGAAGGCGTGGATGCGGACACCAGCGTTGTGCTGGGTGACTCGATGGGCGAAATGTTCGCCTATTATGCTGCCTGCGACGTCGCCTTCATCGGCGGCAGCCTGCAGCCGCTGGGCGGCCAGAACCTGATCGAAGCGGCAGCGCTGGGCAAGCCCGTCCTGATCGGCCAGCACACGTTCAACTTTGCCCAGGTGACGGAAGACGCGCTCGCCGCCGGCGGCGCCATGCGCGTGGCCGATGCGGCCGACCTGATGATGCAGGCGGGCCAGCTGCTGGCCAACGACACGGCGCGCGCGGCAATGGGCCGCCATGCGCTGGCCTTCGCCAATCTGCACCGGGGCGCCACCGCCCGTACCATCGCGCTGCTGCCGCCGTTGGCGGATTGAGGCTGCGTACTACCGGCGTGGCCCTACTACATTAGACGGTAGCGTTCGCTATCGCAGAATTGATCTGGCTCAATGTTTGGCTTCGGCACTAAGAAAATTCCCAACGTACCATGGGTTTTTTTACCGGGAAAAATCTTATGTGGCCGGACTGGCTTTCCTCCCTCTACAGCGAGTACATTGTCGATGAAATTGACCGCGACGACCGCTCTGTCGGCGGGACTTACCTCGGTTGGCCGAAAGACCGGATCTTTACGGATGTGCTCGAGGGGGGGCGCGCTGATTTCGCCGCCAGTCATGGCACACTAAGCTCGGACGACAGGGCTCTCCTTTATGCGCGCTACAACCAGCCGCGTCATCTCGATGAGTTGATCGAGGCATTTACGACGATGCAATCGGGGGACAAAAGCAGGCTTGACCGCTGCACGATCCTCGACCTCGGGTGCGGACCATTCACCGGAGGGCTGGCATTTGCCGCTGCACTCGGTGCGGATTGTTCGTTCCGTTATTACGGCGTCGATCGGGCGCTATCCATGCTTACGCTCGGGAAAAAGCTGTACTGTGCTGCGCAGCAATCGAATGCATTTCACGAGGAGACGCGCTGTGAGTTTCTTGCTGGACTCGAGCAGATACAGCATGAGCGCAAGCATGGCCGTTTGACGATTGTGATTGCGTCGTATTTACTGGCCAGCGAATCATTCAAAGCTGTAGATACCGTTGCGCAACTGGCCCGAACTCTGACTGATATTGGGCCTGGAGCGGTAGTCGTGCTGTACACGAATAGTGTCCTGCCCGTTCGAAACATGAAGTTCCCGGAATTTTCCGACGCACTCATCAAGACAGGGTTTCGCCACAGGGCGGGCGGGGAAGGCATCGTGTACGGTGGTGTCAAGAATCCGGCCCCGTTACGCTATGAGCTGTTCTATCGGCCCGAAATCGCAGAAATTTCGCTGGAGTCCAAGTCATGATGAATTTACCGAAACTGGACGATTTGATCGACGAACAGATGACGGCCTTCGAACAGCCGTTTGACCAGCACATGTTTGTGGTTGGTCCTCCAGGCTCAGGCAAAACCGCGCTCGCGGTACTGCGAGCGCGGCAGGCCAGCAATGAGGGAAAACGTGTCGTCCTGGTAACGAAGAATCGGATGCTCGCGGCGCTGGCGAAACAACAGCTCGAAGGCATACGATGTGTAACGATGAATGCGTATGTCTCGACGGAGTATATGCGGCTCGACCGCGGTTATATACCCGAACTAAGGCGTTACGTGTACGATTGGGATCGCGTGTGCGCCGACTTTGCCGAGGATGGTGCGAAGGCCCCCTGTGATCACCTGATCGTCGATGAGGGGCAAAATCTTCCTGCCGGCTTCTTTCGATGGGCGATTGCCTTCGGTGGGGGCTTTCTCACCGTTTTCGCTGACGAGAACCAGACGACCAATGATGAGCACGCGTCATTGAGCGATATCCGAGCAGCAGGGTTGCCAGCGCCGATCAGGTTGACGCGAAATCATCGCAATACGCCCGAGATAGCTCGTGTAGCAGAGCACTTTCACCGCGCCGAGCATGCGATTCCCGCGATTGCCGTACGCCCGCGTAGTGGCGACATTCCTGAACTGATTGCTGTCGCAGACTGGGATGCGCTGGCGACGCGTATTGCGTACAGATTTCAAAACCAGGCAGGCTCCATCGGTGTGATTGTCGGACGAAAAGATGACACGGACGTCTTGCGGGCAAATCTTCTGGCGCTATTGCCGGGAGGACGAGTTGACGCATACACTAGCAACAGTGAACCCGGCCAGGAGGATGCCATACTCACATATGAACCAGGCATCACGGTGTTGACCGACAAGGCCGTCATTGGACTCGAATTCGATGCCGTATTTCTGCAGGGTGTCCAGGATGCCTTACCCTGTAGAACGCTGGCACAGTTCCGGCAGATGTACATGCTATGTGCCCGAGCCAAGCATATGCTGACAGTCGTAAATGGTGTAACGCCACTGTCGAAGGCACAGATCGACGCGCTGCCTCCTCCAAATCTGCTGACCCGATGACGAGCTCGCTAAACTCCATAAACGCACCACCCTTGGTTGATGAGCTGGCATTCGGAGAGAGGCAATCGCAGAACCAGGCAGTTCAGCTGGCAATCGTGTGTGACCATCGCAGGTGGCTTCAGCTGCTAGCGGATGAGTGGTGGGTACCGGCGACGGAAGAAAGTGGCTTCTGGCTCGGGATCAACCAGCCTTACAAGGTGGAATGTGGCGACAGGATTCCAGTCGTAATGTGGATTGATTCCAGACGCCTGCCTGACTTTGAAGTACCAATCAACTGCGATGATGAATGGCGTTCGGGCATGCTCGCAGAAGCGAGCCTGCGCGACGAAGGCGTGTATTGGGCTGCGCCGATTCCTTTGACCGCCATTGCGGAGTTTTCGGTTGCAACAGAAGCGGAAAGGACCCGGCTTGCCGCGATGAGTAAAGGCTTCGCGAACCTCGCCGATTTCGACCAGCCGCTTATTGTGAAACACGTGGCTTTTCGCGAAACGTCGGCACGGCATCCAGGTGTCAACGCATTGCGCCCGCCTGCGGTATGGAACGCACTGCGCGGCGCCGCGGCAATGGCCGTATGGAGCGTGCCGTCCACGCCACCCTGGTTGAGTACCCTCTGTCGAGCTTTCGCAAGCAGACGGATCCTCGAGAGTAATGCTGCTTGCGCATGGTGGAACGAGCCACCTTGGGTAGAAGCCGGGGCCCGGACAGAGACCGATTCCAGGGACCTGGCGCTATGGCGGGCGATGATCGACACGTTCACAGTGCATCGTATCAGGGAGGGGTGGAACCGCCGCGACTTGCTTGGCGAAATCATCGGTAAGGCTGCTGCCGAGTTTGGAGGCCGGGAGCTATTTGCCGCACTGGAGGAAGACACTGCATTGTTGCTTGGCGACCAAAAAGTTATTGATATCGCCGACGGCGATCGGGACCCGCTCGGAATGGCGCTGCAATTAGTCCTGCTGCGGCCAACGGCCGATCGGTTTGAAACGTGGAAGACAGATCTGCCAGGAATGCAGCCAGCCGTGTGGATGACTGCGGCAGCACTGGCAGGCCTGATTACCGGATATCGTGATCTTGAACCCAGGTTTACCGGATTGCCCGAAGGAAGGTATTGGCTGGCGCTTCGGACCTGGCGGATGCAGTCGTCGTCTCAACCTGCGCTGGTATGGCCTTGGTATGATGATGAGGATCCAGTATGGAGCGCAGAAGATGCATCCCTGAGTATTCGCGCAGGCGGCACCCTTCTGGCGCAGCGCAGGCAAAACAGCCGTGGCCGTTGGTATCTCAGCGACCTGAAGGATCGGCACGTACGCGACGCTGCGCTTGCGCTGGTGCAGGCCCGACAACCCTCGTTAGCGCATCCTGTTATCCGCATCGCCGACGGAGCCCTGAGCTGGTCTGGCGAAGGCAGTGTACGCATTTCCAACCGCCGCATCGTTGTCAAGGGGGCGATCACACTAGCCTTATCGGATTCACTGACGCTGAATCACGATATCGATGAGGAAGGCTTCAAGCACTGGATATCGCATGCTTCTATCGCGAAGCAACTGCCAGACCCACCCCAGCCGCAGACGCTAGCGCCGATGTCGCAACGGATCATGGCACCCAGACAGGCCTCATTGTTGGCCGAACATGAGGATTCCAATGTGCCCGGGCTTCTCTGCGTGCCTGAATTTATTACCGCCGACGAGGAGCGCCAGCTGATAGAGGCCGTGGATCGCGCGGTGTGGCTCGACGACTTGTCCCGCCGTGTGCAGCATTATGGTTGGCGCTACGATTATAAAGCCCGCAAGTTGAGCCCTGGCGGATACCTTGGGCCATTACCAGCTTGGGCGATGCCGCTGGCTACACGCTTGGTCGCAGCTGGATTAACGGAAGAAATGCCGGATCAAGTCATTGTTAACGAGTACATCGGGAAGCAAGGCATTGCCGCGCATGTCGATTGTGAGTCCTGCTTCCGCGGCGCGATTGTGACCATAAGCCTCCTTGAATCATGGGAGATGATCTTCAGCCACCGCGTGAGTAAGAATAAGACATCGGTAGTGCTGGAAAGAGGCAGCGCTATCGTTATGCAGGGGGAGGCTCGCCACGAGTGGACCCATGAAATCCGAAAACGTTTGAATGAAAAGTGGGGCAAGCGCGGCCGGCGGGTGTCTTTGACATTTCGCAAGGCGAATATCGCCGGGGTTAGCGAGAAGAGCTAGCGTCCGCACCGACATCGGCTCCATGTCCACGGTAAGTGGCCTTGGAGAACGGCGCAGAAACCGCACTTGGGAGCATTGTCGCGTGTCCAGACGTACCACCCTAAACGCTCATTTTGATGAGTGCCGGAAGGCTCCCCACCGATGATGGTATCGGGCAGACCTTCGTCCACGCCCGCGATGCCACTGTACCGTTCTCTCGCAACGATTCTCCTTTTGTTTCGGCTTCCCCGGGTTACGTCCACAATGGCGTCAACTCCTGCGAACGGCGCCGCAGCAATTGTTTGGCTTCCTCGTACTGCGGGTAGACGCGCCCGACATGGGCCCAGAAGCGGGGGCTGTGGTTCATTTCGTGGATGTGCGCCAGCTCGTGCGCGACCACGTAATCGATCAGGGGCAGCGAGAATTGCAGCAGCTTCCAGTTCAGGCGAATGGCGCGCTGCACGGTACAGGAGCCCCAACGCGTATCCGCCGAGGACAGCGAGAACGCCGAATACTGCACCCCCACGCGCGGAGCATACAGGTCCAGGCGTTGCTGGAACAGTCCCTCGGCCTGCTGCTTGTACCAGTTCCTGGCGCGCTCCTTGACCAGCTGCTCGGTGGCGCCGGACACCAGGCCCATCGACAGTTCCTGTGTGGCCGGATTGAACTCGGTGCGGTTGCGCGGCGCAACGTACAGCCGCAGCGTGATTTCGCCGCCCAGGTAGGGCAGTTTCGCGCCGTCCTTCCATTCCACTGGCGGCTTTTCCAGCCGCGCGGCGCGGCGCTGGCGGCGCTCGTCCAGCTTCGTCATGATCCAGTTGCGCTTGGCGTGGATCGCGTTTTCGATGTCGGCGATCGTGCAGCGCCTGGGGGCCGTGATGCGCAGGCCATCGTCGTCGATCATGAAGCCGATCGAGTTGCGGGTCGAGCGGCGCAGCGTGTACTCGAGGACGAATTCGCCCACCAGCGTCTGGCGCTTGTCCAGGCCGGGAACCGGCGTGACGACGGGGTCGGGACGGCGCAGCGGCACCGGTGGGCGCAGCAGATTCACGGTGGCGGGAGCGGGAACGGGGAACGACGAAGGAACGGTGGGAGAGGGTACGGCGGAAGGCGAAGCGGCACTGACGGAAGAAGCGGCGGACGATGGCGCCGCCGGAGTGACGCCACCTGCAAACAGGTCGAGCCGCGGGGCGCCTGGCTGTTCGCCGTCACCCTGCGCCGCCGACCTGTTCGTGGCCAGTTCGTCTAGCCAGCGTTGTAGGCGTGGGGCGAAATGACGCGCATTTCTGATTCTATCCACTGTTCCACCTGTTCCATCATGCCATCGGGCGTCTGCCCTTCCGACGGAATCGGCTTACCGACCGACACCGTGATCTTGCCCGGATATTTGATAAACGAATTCTTTGGCCAGCACTCGCCCGAGTTCACGGCGATCGGTACGACCGGTACTTTGGTCTCGATCGCGAGGCGCGTGCCGCCGCTCTTGTACTTGCCGGCCTGGCCGACGGGGATGCGTGTCCCTTCAGGGAACATGATAATCCATTGGCCGTCTTTCAGGCGGCGTTTGCCATGCGCCACCACCATTCTGAACGCATTCTTGCCCTGTTTGCGGTCAATGGGGATCATCCGCAACAGCGCGATGCCCCAGCCGAAGAAGGGGATGTACAGGATCTCCTTCTTGAACACGAACACGAGGGGTCGCGGCAGGTTCGCCAGCAGAAAGATCGTCTCCCATGCCGACTGGTGTTTCGACAGCACGATCGCCGGCGAATCGGGGAAATTCTCGTAACCCTTGAACTCGTAACGGATGCCGCAGATGACCTTCGCGCACCAGATGATGAACACGTTCCAGCGCGACGTGACGTAATAGCGTTTGTTGTATGGCAGCGGCGCGGCCAGCATGCAGACGAAGCACCAGATCACGGTGGCAATCGCCATCACGACCGCAAACAACAGGGAACGCAAAAACAGTACGGCTTTACGCAACGCGACTCTCCAGAATATCAGTTGACCGCTGCGGTGGGCGCGGCGGATTGTTTCAGTATGTGCTGCACGGTGGCGGCCAGGTCGGGGAACGACAGCGTCCCCGGTGGCAGGCCGCCCGTGACGTGCGTCTTCTCGCCCTTGCCCGTCATGACGAGGAACGGCACGCACCCGCTGATGAAGCCTGCCTGCAGGTCGCGCAGCGAATCGCCCACCGTCGGCACGCCTTTCAGGCTGACTTGATAGCGCTTCGAGATCTCCGCGAACATGCCCGGCTTGGGCTTGCGGCAGTCACAGTTGTCCGCCGCCGCGTGCGGGCAGAAGAACACGGCTTCGATCTCAGCCCCGACCTGCAGCGCCAGCCGGTGCATCTTGGCATGGATCGCGTTCAGGGTCGTGATGTCGAAGAACTGGCGCGCGATGCCGGACTGGTTCGACGCAACCACCACGCGATACCCCGCCTGGTTCAGGCGCGCGATCGCTTCCAGCGAACCGGGGATGGGAATCCACTCGTCGGGCGACTTGATGAAGTCCGGCGAATCGTGGTTGATCACGCCATCCCGGTCCAGGATGATCAGCTTCGGGTGCGGCGGCTGGGGCATCGGGTCGTGACCTTTACGCTGCCAGTTTCGAGATGTCCGCGACGCGGTTCATCATGCCGTGCAACGAAGACAACAGGGCCAGGCGATTATTGCGCAGCCCGATGTCTTCGGCCATCACCATCACGTCGTTGAAGAACGCGTCGACGTCGTCGCGCAGCTGCGCCAGCGTCTTCAGGGTGCCGGTGAAGTCGCCGGCGGCAAACGCGGCATCGACCTGCGGCTGCACGCGCGTGACGGCGGCGGCCAGGTTCTTCTCGGCCGTGTCCTGCAGCAGGGCAGGGTTGACGGTGCCGGCTTGCGCCAGCGCTTCCTCGTTCTTTTTCAGGATGTTGGTGATGCGCTTGTTGGCCGCGGCCAGCGAGCTCGATTCCGGCAGCGCGGCAAACGCCTGCACCGCTTCCAGGCGCTGCACGATGTCGTCCAGCCGGTCCGGATTCTGCGCCACGACCGCTTCGATCTCGTTCGGCGTAAAGCCCTTTTCGCGCAGGATGCCGCGCAGGCGGTCCATCATGAACGTGGTGACGTCGGCGCGCGGGTCGACAAAGCCTGGCCGGCCCGTGAACGACGATACGGCATCTTCCAGCAGTTTACTGAGCGCCACGGGAAGGCGTTTCTCGATCATCATGCGCAGCACGCCGAGGGCGTGGCGGCGCAGCGCGAACGGGTCCTTGTCGCCGGTGGGCTGCAGGCCGATCGACCAGATGCCGACCAGCGTTTCCAGCTTGTCGGCCAGCGCGACGACGGTGCCCGACGCCGTCGTGGGCAGCGCATCGCCGGCAAAGCGCGGCTGGTAGTGCTCGGAAATCGCCAGCGCGACTTCCTCCTCTTCCTTGTCGTGGCGCGCGTAGTACGTGCCCATGATGCCCTGCAGTTCCGGGAACTCACCCACCATGTCGGTCAGCAGGTCGGCCTTTGCCAGCAGCGCCGCGCGTTCGGCCAGCGTCTGATCGGCGCCGATGCGTTCGGCGATATTGCCGGCCAGCGCCATCACGCGATCGGTGCGCTCGTACTGCGTGCCCAGTTTGTTATGGTAGACAACGTTGCGCAGCTGGTCGATCCGCGATGCCAGCGTCTTCTTCTTGTCCTGCTCGAAGAAGAACTTGGCATCCGACAGGCGCGGGCGCACCACGCGCTCGTTGCCGCCGATGATGGCCTGCGGCGTGTCGGTGGCGATGTTCGAGACGATCAGGAAGCGCGAGCGCAGCTTGCCGTCCGTGTCCGTCAGCGCGAAGTATTTCTGGTTCGTCTGCATCGTCAGGATCAGGCATTCCTGCGGCACGGCCAGGAATTCCTCCTCAAAACGGCATTCGTAGACAACGGGCCATTCGACCAGCGACGTCACTTCTTCCAGCAGCGCTTCGGGCATCAGGACCTGGTCGGCGCCGGCTTTTTCCAGCAGCGCCGTGCGGATCTGCTCCTTGCGCGCGTCGAACGACGGGATCACCTTGGCCTGTTCGATCAGCGTGGTGGCATACGCGTCGGCATGCGGCACCGTCACGGCGCGCTGGCCAGGTGCGGTCAGGAAGCGGTGACCGTCGGTGACGTTGGCCGCCGTCAGGCCCAGCAAGGTCAGTGGCAGCACCTTGTCGCCGTACAGCGCGATCAGGCTGTGGGCGGGACGCACGAACTGCACGGTGGCGCCGTCGGGACGCTGGTAGCTCATCACCTTAGGGATCGGCAGCTTGGCGACCGATTCCTCCAGCGCCGTTTGCAGGCCCGTTTGCAGCGGCGAGCCCGGTGCGGTGTACGTGTAGAAGAAGCTTTCCGCCTTGCCGTCCTGGGCGCGTTCCAGGTCGGCCACCTGCAGGTCGGGGAAGCCAAGCGCGGCCAGCTTTTTCGCCAGCGGCGCGGTCGGGTTGCCTTCCTTGTCCAGCGCCACCGTCACGGGCAGCACTTTTTCGCGGATCGACTTGTCCGGCGAGACGTCGCGCACGTTGGTGATCGACACCGCCAGGCGGCGTGGGGTAGCGTACGTGGTGGCGACGCTGTCGTCGGCGAGGAAATCGCGCGATTTCAGGCCACCCACGATGCCGGCGGCAAAGGCGGTGCCCAGTTTGGACAGGGCCTTCGGCGGCAGTTCTTCGGTCAGCAGTTCAATCAGGAGAGTCTGGGTCATGGCGGTATTCATTCTGCGGTGGCGCTGCCCAGCATCGGGAAGCCAAGGCGTTCGCGGGAATCGTAGTAGGCTTGGGCGACGAGGCGCGACAGCGTGCGCACGCGGCCGATGTAGGCGGCGCGCTCCGTGACGGAGATGGCACCGCGCGCGTCCAGCATGTTGAAGCTGTGCGACGCTTTCATGATCTGCTCATAGGCCGGCAGCGTCAGCTGCAGTTCAACGAGGCGCTTCGCTTCCGCTTCATGGTTCGAGAACTGCGCGAACAGCAGTTCCGTATTCGCGTGCTCGAAGTTGTACGTCGACTGCTCCACTTCGTTCTGGTGGAACACGTCGCCGTACTTCAGCGTTTTCTTCGTGCCGTTCTCTTCCCACTCGGTCCATACGAGGTCATACACGTTCTCGACGCCCTGCAGGTACATGGCCAGGCGCTCGATGCCGTAGGTGATCTCGCCCAGCACGGGCTTGCAATCGAGGCCGCCCACTTGCTGGAAGTAGGTGAACTGCGTGACTTCCATGCCGTTCAGCCAGACTTCCCAGCCGAGGCCCCAGGCGCCCAGGGTCGGGCTTTCCCAGTCGTCTTCGACGAAGCGCACGTCATTCTGCTTCAGGTCCAGGCCCAGGGCGGCCAGTGAACCGAGGTACAGGTCGAGGATGTTTTCCGGCGCGGGTTTCAGCACGACCTGATATTGATAGTAATGCTGCAGGCGGTTCGGGTTCTCGCCATAGCGGCCATCCTTCGGACGGCGCGACGGCTGCACGTAGGCGGCGCGCCAGGGCTCCGGGCCGATCGCGCGCAGGAACGTACCGGTGTGGAAGGTGCCCGCGCCGACTTCCATGTCGTATGGCTGGAGCAGGGCGCAACCCTGCTTGTCCCAGTAGGATTGCAAGGTCAGGATAATTTGTTGAAATGTGAGCATCGTATTTGGTCGGTGACGGGGCGAAGCGAGCGAATCGGTAGCTGAATGCTAAAACGGCCCATTTTAGCGGTTTTTATAACAGTCTAGTAGAGCGATGCCGGCGGGCGTTTACGCGGCGCCGGTCGTCTTCCTGCGCGAAGTCAGCCAGGCTGCCAGGATCGCCAGTGCAGCCAGCGCCAGGATGAGGCGATTCCGGACCAGGATGTACGGGGTGTTCCCCGTCATCCCCTGCACTTTGGCCGACAGCACGCCCGGCTGGTACCAGGGCAGGCTGGCCTGCACGACGCCGCGGTGGTCGATGACGGCGGTGGCGCCGGAGTTTGTCGCCATCAGCATCGGCCGGCCCGTCTCCAGGGTACGCATCTGCGAGATCTGCAGGTGCTGCGGGATCGCGACCGATTCGCCGTACCACGCCAGTTCGGACACGTTCAGCAGCACCGTCGCATGCGAGCCGTTGGCCAGCTGCGCGGCGATTTCCTCGCCGAAGTTGTTCTCATAGCAGATGTCCGGCAGCACGCGCTGGTCGCGCACGGAAAAGGCCGGCTGCTGCAGCATGCCGCGGGTCTGGTCGCCCAGCGGAATCGACATCAGGTCCGTGAACCAGCGGAAGCCCGGCGGAATGAATTCGCCGAACGGCACCAGGTGATGCTTGTCGTAGCGGTATGGCTTGCCGCCCGTGGGCGCCAGGCCCATGACGCTGTTGGCATAGCGCGTCGGGCTGTCGGCCATCGGCATGCCCAGCACCACCGCGCTGCCGGTCTTGCGGGCAAAGCTGCCGTAGCGGTCCAGGTAACCGGCCGGCAGGTGCTGCGGGAACAGCGGAATGCCCGTCTCCGGAATGGCGATCAGGTCGGCCGGTTCGGCCAGCACGGCCTCCTGGTAGTACTGCAGCGTACGCGGCAACTGCTCCTGCTCGAATTTCTTCGACAGCGGGATATTGCCCTGGATGAGACGGACCGACAGCTCGCTGCCGACCGGCTGCGTCCAGCGCACGAAGCCCAGCCCGAAGCCGGCGGCCCAGATGGCGCAGAGCAGGCCGAGCGCCATCCAGCGGCTGCGGTGCATCAGCAGCAGCAACGCGCCCGCCGTGACGGCGACGAGCCAGCCGATGCCGAACACGCCCAGCACGGGCGCGTAGCCGGCCAGCGGCGAGACATTGTGCGCATAGCCGGCCGACGCCCACGGGAAACCCGTGAACAGCCAGCCGCGCGACCATTCGCTGACGGCCCACAACGCGGGGAAGACCAGCAGATTGGCGGCGGGCAGCGGCAGCGCCCATTTCTTGCGCAGCCAGCCGGCCAGCCACATGGCCGCGCCGCAGTGGGCGCCCATGTAGACGGCCAGCAGCGCGATGGCGATCCACGCCAGCGGGGCCGGCAGGCCGCCAAAGCGCGAGATGGCGATCGTCAGCCAATGTACGCCGGCCAGGCACCAGCCGAAGCCGAAGGCCCAGCCAACCAGTGCGCCCGCCTTGACGGTGGGCGCGCGCATGACCTGGTAGAACAGGATGGCGAGCGTGAACAGTTGCAGCGGCCACCAGCCGAATGGTGCGAACGAGAAGACGCTCACCGCGCCCGCAAGGGCGGCGATGATCATGCGGCTACGGGTGGAACGCGGTGGAGCGGACGGCTCGCCCGGGCGGGCGCGGCGCAGGCGCATCAGTCCTGCTCGTCGACGGCGGGTGGCAGCTTCTCGACCGTCAGCACGTGGATCTGGCGGGCATCGGCACGCAGCACTTCGAAGCGCAGGTTGTCGATGTCGAACACGTCGCCCTTGTGGGGCATGCGCGCCAGGTGCTTGGCCACGAGGCCGCCGATGGTGTCGACGTCCTCATCGGACAGGTCGACGTCGAGTTCCTCGTTGAACTGGCTGATCTCCGTCAGCGCTTTCACGCGCCAACGCGGGCCCAGCTGGCCTTCCTTGATCGAGATGATGTTGTCTTCTTCCTCATCGAAGTCGTATTCGTCCTCGATGTCGCCGACGATCTGCTCCAGCACGTCCTCGATGGTGATAAGGCCGGCCACGCCGCTGTATTCATCGACGACGATGGCCATGTGATTGTGGTTGGCGCGGAAGTCGCGCAGCAGCACGTTCAGGCGCTTCGATTCGGGGATGAAGATCGCCGGGCGCAGCATGTCGCGCACGTCGAACGATTCTTCCGCGTAGTAGCGCAGCAGGTCCTTTGCCAGCAGGATGCCGACAACCTTGTCGCGTTCGCCCTCGATGGCGGGGAAGCGCGAGTGGGCCGTTTCCAGCACCAGCGGCATCCATTCGTCGATGGGCTTGGAGATGTCGATGACGTCCATCTGCGAGCGCGGGACCATGATGTCGCGCGCCGACAGGTCCGAAACCTGGAACACGCCTTCGATCATCGACAGGGCGTCGGCATCGATCAGGTTGCGTTCATGGGCTTCGTGCAGAATTTCGAGAAGCTCCGAGCGGTTCTCGGGTTCAGGGGAAATCAGGGCGGTGAGTCGCTCGAGGAGCGATCGATGTGGTTTAGCGTCATTCCTGACGCTACTAGAGTGCTCTTGCATAGTAGGCGTGAGCCATTGTTTCGAAGGGATACAGGATACACCAAACGCGAGGGGCGAGCTGTTTTTATCAAAAAAGCACCGCCTGCAATCATGCTGTCATATTCGGACCGTATGCTGCCCGCCTGGGAGGCGGAACAGGCAATGAACAGTTTGAGTGCGGTGGCATACGGATCGGACCAGTGCGGGCTGGTGTGCGGTTACCTGTTCGGCCGCGCGTCGCAGCCGCTGGTCATCGGTGCGGGCGACGCGGCCGCCTGGCTGCGTCAGCGTGCCGGCCACCCCGACGAATTTGTCTGGCTGCATTTCAACCTGGCCAACACCGTCAGCGAAAAATGGCTGCGCGAGCATGCGGCGCTGGAAGACGAGTTCTACGACTGCCTGCACGCCGGCTCGCGCTCGACGCGCATCGAGCGGGCCGGCGACACGCTCGTTGCCGTCGTCAACGACGTGCTGCGCGACTTTTCGTTCGAGCCTTCGGATATCTCCAGCCTGTTTTTATCCGTCGAGCGCCAGGTCGTCATCAGCGCGCGGCGCAGTCCCCTGCAATCGGTCGAGCGCCTGCGCCAGGCGGTGCTGAAGGGCGAGGAAATGGATTCGTCGCTGGCGCTGCTGACGCACCTGCTGCGCGACCAGGCCGATGTGCTGACGCGTATCGTGCGCGACGCCACGGGACGCGTGGATGGCATCGAGGACAACCTGCTGTCCGGCCAGCTGAAGTTCAAGCGCGCCGACCTGGGCGCGCTGCGCCGCGTGCTCGTCCGCCTGCAGCGTCTCCTCGCGCCGGAACCGGCAGCGCTGTTCCGCCTGCTGCAACGGCCACCCGGCTGGGTGCGCGATACGGACCGGCAGGAGCTGCGCGAGGCGAGCGAGGAGTTTGCCGTCGCACTGAACGACATTTCGTCGCTGCAGGAACGCATCAAGCTGTTGCAGGAAGAGATCGCCGCGCTCGTCAACGAAGCCAACAACCGCAGCCTGTACGTGCTGACGATCGTCACGGTATTGGCGCTGCCCATCAATATCATTGCGGGCCTTCTAGGCATGAACGTGGGCGGCGTGCCGCTGGCCAATGACGGCGCGGGCTTCTGGATCATCGCCGGGATCGTGGCCGTATTCACGGCCGTGGCGGGGTGGGTGGTGGTGCGCAAGCGGCGCGAGCTGGAGTAAAAAAAACCGGTGACAGGCTCCATTTATTAAATGGAGCCTGTCACCGGTTTATTCCAACGTTATTTCTCCGCCGCGTAAGGATCGGCGTAGCCCAGCTCGGCCAGAATTTCCGTCTCCAGCGACTCCATCTCGTCCGCTTCCTCGTCGTCCTCGTGGTCGTAACCCTGCGCATGCAGGACGCCATGCACGATCAGGTGCGCCGTATGTTCTTCCACGGACTTGTTCTGCTCGGCTGCCTCGCGCTGCAGCACGTCGGTGCACAGGATGATGTCGGCGCGCGTAGGATCGTCTTCCGCGATTTCCTCGCCTTCGTTGTACGCAAACGTCAGCACGTTGGTGGCGTAATCCTTGCCGCGGTACTCGCGGTTCAGGCTCTGGCCCTCGACCGCGTCGACGAAACGGATCGTCAGTTCGGCCGGGGCGAGCAGGGCCGCCTTGACCCATTTGCGGATGGCCGGGCGGGTGATGCTTTCCTGCAGGCGGGTGTCGGCATACTGCACCGACAGGGTCAGCTTATTTTTTTCGGACATTACGGGCAGGCGCTTTGACGGGTTTCAGCAAGGGGGTGATGTCGGCCGTGCTATGGTGCGCGGCGTCGTAGGCATCGACGATGCGCCCCACCAGCGGGTGGCGCACGACGTCCTCGCTGGAGAACTGCGAGAACGCGATGCCGCGCACGTCGCGCAGCACCTGCACGGCGTCGATCAGGCCGCTCTTCTGGTGCTTGGCGAGATCGACCTGCGTGACGTCGCCGGTCACCACGGCCTTGCTGCCGAAGCCGATGCGCGTCAGGAACATCTTCATCTGTTCGACGGTCGTGTTCTGCGCCTCGTCCAGGATGACAAAGGCATGATTGAGCGTGCGCCCGCGCATATAGGCCAGCGGTGCGATCTCGATGACCTGCTTCTCGAACATCTTCATCGTGCGGTCAAAGCCCAGCAGGTCGTACAGCGCGTCGTACAGCGGACGCAGGTAAGGGTCGACCTTCTGCGCCAGGTCGCCCGGCAGGAAGCCCAGGCGCTCGCCCGCCTCCACGGCGGGGCGCGTCAGGATGATGCGCTTGACGGCATCGCGCTCGAGCGCATCGACGGCGCAGGCAACGGCAAGATACGTCTTGCCGGTACCGGCGGGGCCGATGCCGAAACTGATGTCGTGTTCGAGGATATTGCGCAGGTAGCGGATCTGGTGCGGCGTGCGGCCGCGCAGGTCGCTGCGGCGCGTCTTCAGCACGGGGCTGGCGATGTCCGGATCGTTGAACGGCGGCTCCTCCTCGCTGGCGCCATCGTCGGCGGGAGCGGCGCTGGTGCGCTGCTCGACGAGGCCCAGCTGCACCTCCTCGACCGGCACGGCCTTGTCGGCCACCGCATAGAATTTTTCCAGGATCTGGACGGCGCGCTCGGCGTTCGTGCCGCTGACGATGAACCGCTCGCCACGCCGGAAGATAGTGACATCGAGCGCTGCCGAGATCTGGCGCAGGTTTTCGTCAAGCGGACCGCACAGATTGGCCAGGCGCGTGTTGTCGATCGGCTCCGGCGTGAAGTAATGAGGTTGAACTGGCGTTTTCGTTTTCAATGGTTCAGCGATTCCAGGGTGGTGGCGACGAGTTCGCCGCGCAGGGAATAGGACAGGCTTTCGGTAATACGTATGTCGACCATCTTGCCATGGAACCGCTCCGGCGCGTCGCCACCGTCGAACAGCACCGTCCGGGTATTGCCGGCCCGGCCCGTCAGCTCGCGGCCGCCGTTTTTGGACGGGCCTTCGACCAGCACCTGCATCGTGCGGCCGACCATCTGCTCGCTGTGGCGGCGTGTGTTGGCGTCGATCAGCGCCTGCAGCCGTTGCAGCCGTGCCAGCTTGACCTCATGCGGCGTGTCGTCCGCCAGGCCGGCGGCCGGCGTGCCCGGGCGCTTGCTGAAGATAAAGCTGAAGCTGTTGTCGAAATCGACGTCCTGCACCAGCTTCATCATGGCTTCGAAATCGTCGTCGGTTTCGCCGGGGAAGCCGACAATGAAATCCGAGGCAATCGTGATATGGGGCCGCACCGCCTTGACCTTGCGGATGATGGACTTGTATTCCAGCGCCGTATAGCCGCGCTTCATCGCGCCCAGCACCTTGTCCGATCCGTGCTGGGCCGGCAGGTACAGGTGGTCCGCCAGCTGCGGGATGCGCGCATAGCAGTCGACGAGGCGCTGCGTGAACTCCTTCGGGTGGCTGGTGACGAAACGGATGCGCTCGATGCCGGGCACGGCGGCCACGTATTCGATCAGCAGCGCGAAGTCGGCCAGGCCGCCATCGGCCATTTCGCCGCGGAACGCGTTGACGTTCTGTCCCAGCAGCATGACTTCCTTGACGCCTTGCGCGGCCAGGCCCGCCACTTCCGTCAGCACGTCCTCGAAACGGCGCGACACTTCCTCGCCGCGCGTGTACGGCACCACGCAGTAGCTGCAATATTTGCTGCAGCCTTCCATGATGGAGACATAGGCGAATGCCCCTTCTACCCGGGCCGGTGGCAGGTGATCGAACTTTTCGATTTCGGGGAACGTGATGTCCACCTGCGGCTTGCCACTGTGGCGGCGCAGCTCGATCATCTTCGGCAGGCGGTGCAAGGTCTGCGGGCCGAACACCATGTCCACGTGCGGCGCACGCTTGACGATGGCGTCGCCTTCCTGCGAGGCAACGCAGCCGCCCACGCCGATCAGCAGATCGGGATTGGCCTGCTTCAGTTTCTTGAACGTGCCCAGGTCCGAGAACACCTTTTCCTGTGCCTTTTCGCGCACGGAACAGGTGTTAAGGAGAATGACATCCGCGTCTTCCGGGGACTCCGTGCGCACCAGCCCATCCGTGGCGCCCAGCAGGTCGGCCATCTTGTCGGAGTCGTACTCGTTCATCTGGCAACCGAAGGTCTTGATAAATACTTTTTTCTGCATCCACGGAGTTTACCGTACTTCGACGCCCCTGGCTGCATCGGCGCCAGGCGCCGACGTAATCAGTTCGTGCCGTTGCGGGTTTCGCTGGCGGCCGGCGGGGCCGGCTTGCGCGTGCCCCAGCGGTTGCGGATCTTCACCTGCAGCGGCGCGACGAGGCGTTCCTGGACAAAAATGCACAACAGGATCAACCCCACCAGATAGACGGAGAAGAATCCAATCGACCGTTCCACATGGCGCCCGGCGGCAATGATGGACGAGATGCGCCAGTCCGGGCTGTGAAGGGCGCCCATCACCAGCTGTTCGATGGGCTGAAACAGCTGGAACGTGGGGCCGTGCAGCAGGAAGATCGGCAGGGACGCCGCGCCGAGGCGTTCGCCCCAGTGGCGGATGCTCGCATTATGGGTCGGCTTCATGCAGACGCACAGCCAGATCGTTGCCAGCGCGGCAGGGAAGTACATGCCGTTCTTGATCAGGTGCATGCGGTTTTCCTCATGCTGCATCCAGACGCCGATAACGACGGTGACCAGCACGACGGTGCCCATGACGGCAATCTGGCGCAGCCCGCCCAGCGCCTTGCTGTGCGAGAAATGCACGCACAGAACCATCCCGGCCAGGAATAGCGGAAAGCGCACGATGGGGTTGCGGTGCAGCAGGCCGTCGGTAACGACGTCCGTAAGGCCCAGCAGGTCCGCAATCAGGCCGGGAATGGAAAAGACGATGCCCAGGGCAACCAGCGCCAGCAGCGTTTTCTTCATGCGGTAGATCTTGGGCGCAAGCGCCGGGAACAGCAGGTAGTAGCATCCCAGCGCCGACAACGACCACGACGGGTAGTTGAACGACATGTAGAAGGGATTCCAGGCATTGAGCAGCAGGATGTTCATGATCAAGCCCGCCACCAGCTCGCCGTGGCCCAGCATCCGCTTTGCCGTTCCCGACACCTCCATCGGCACCGACACGCCGCCCTTGGACGCGATAACAAGAGCAATCGGCAGCAGCGACAGCAGCAGACCTGCGATGTGCAGCGGATACAGGTTGGAAAAACGGGCGATCATGAAATTGCGCCGGTCCACCGGGCGGCCGTTTTTCTGTACCACATAGGCGTAAGTCAGCAGGAAGCCGGACAGCACGAAAAACACACTCGTCGCCATATTGCCCAGACCGAGCACGGCCTCATACCAGGTACCATTCAGCGACCCATAGTTCTTCAGCGTATGAAACAGGACAATATACACAGCCAGCAGAAAGCGCAGCCAGTTCAGCGCGGAGAAGCCCTTTTTCCGCGGGATGAACTCTTCTTTTTCAGTGGAGACCAGTTCAGGCGCGAGCTTTTCGATTTTCATTTGTGCGGGGACTTCCAGACGGTTATTGGCGCAATGGTTCCGCGCCTGATTTGGCGAAGCGTTTTTCGGTCGGCGACCTGGCCGGGCCGGTACGGGATCGCGGACCATCCGTTGAGTAATGCCATGGCGCGAAGGGATCGTGACATGCTGGTTGGGCCGCCGTAGGGATAATGGTTCGCCTGGTAATTCGCCTGGGCACATCAAGCAATGAGCAGGGCCTGGCTCAGGCCTCTGTCGGCACGATAGTGCTGAGCTCTGCAAGGCTGCTGCGTTTCGGCAGTACGGAATCGAAGTTGCCTGAAGGCGCCAGTCCGCGAATTGTTAAAATTTTATCACCACCCGCCGAGAAACGCCAAGCACAACTGCCCCGTGGCCGGCGAGGCCGTTGCGAATCGTTCGCCCTCCCCGTCGGCGCACCGTGCCGTTCTAGCTGCTCAGCTATTAGCAGGCTTCATCTCGGCCGACGTGCCGGCCTCTTCGATGCCGGCGGATGATATCGCTATCTCGACAACACTGTGCCGCGACCTCGACAGTGTTGTAACAATTTCCTGTAAGTTCTTTCGTGCGCCACTTGCGGATTGCGTGTGGTGAAATAGCATTGTTGTAAGATTTTTTGCGAAAGATTGATTTCGATTAATCATCGCCTTGCATCGCTTGGCTGGAGCGGGCTTGTTTGGGCATAGAATTTTGCTGTATTTGCAATTTTCATCCCAGAGGTCGCCGGCCCTTGCGCCAGCAGTTCTGGCGTAACTCGTTCTGGAACTTATTTGGTTATACCAAGTCTTCCTTAAGTTCGGAGCAGCACCATTCAACCAACTACATAGACGAGGATCAATCATGGCACACCACGCTCTCGCATCCCAAGAAAGCTACAACCCGAACCATCTGCTGGACATCCTGCTCGGCAAGATGCAACTGAAAAACGATGCTGCACTGTCGCGCCTGCTGGAAGTCGCGCCACCTGTCATCAGCAAGATCCGCCACCACCGCCTGCCGGTTGGCGCTTCGCTGCTGATCCGCATGCATGAAGTCACCGGCATGAGCATCCGCGACCTGCGCGACCTGATGGGCGACCGTCGCACCAAATATCGTCTGTCCGACGCGCAAGGCCGCCCGAAGCCAGAAGACAAAGCGGCCCAGCAAGGCCAGCAGCCTGCACAACAGGCACCAAAAGCGGAAGGCGGCACCGGCGGCAACTACGCCCACTGATGAGTGCAGGGAGGGGAGCGACCCCTCCTGTTTTTTACGGCAGCAGTACCGCCGCGATCTCCTCATACTGCAGTTCCACCTCCCGGAACAGCCGATGACATGCAGCGTCATCGAGCCGCAGTCGATACCACGCAGCCTCCGATAGCGGCGGCACCAGTTCGTCGTCCACCTGCGCCAGGTCGAGCGCGTGGGCAATCGCGTCCGCCACGTGCACGATCGTCGCCAGGATGCTGGCACCGGCCTGTTCCGGCGTGTGGTGGCCGCCGATGGCAAGGCGCATCGTGTCGGAAAACCGCCAGTGTTCGGCCAGCGCCAGTCCTGCTTCGACATGGTCGATGTCCAGCACCGCCCGCTCCGCCTCCAGCAACGCGCTGTCGTGGCTTGCGCGCCATGCCAGCACCGCTTCGTAATGGCGCGGGAAACAGCTGACCAGCACGAGCCTGCCGATATCGTGCAACAGGCCGGCCGTGAACGCGTAGTCCTGATGAAACCGCATGTGACGTGCCAGCGCCTTGGCGCAGATGGCGCTGGCAATCGCGTGGCGCCAGAACGCTTCGTGGTTGAAGCCGGCGCAGCTGCGGCCGGCAAAACAGCGCGTGATGGCCACAGCCTTGATCAGGTTGCGTGTCGCCTGGAAACCGAGGTACGTGATGGCCTGCCGGACAGTGGTGATCTTTACCTGCAGGCCGTAGAGCGAAGAGTTCGCCAGGCGCAGCGCCTTCGCCGTCAGAGCGGGGTCATACGATACTTTCTGCGCCAGCACGGCCAGATCGATGTCGTCCTCGTCCACGCTGCGCAGCAGGTCCAGCACGGCGGCAGGCAACGCCGGCAGATCGTCCAGGCCGTGAACGATCTCGTCGTATGTCAATACGTGGGTCATGGCGGCTGCTCCTGCCCGGTACGGTAGCCCAGGACGAGCCGGTGCAGGCGCGCCTGGCCTGTGCCGGCAGTGCGGAACAGGCAATTCACGCGGAACCGCTGCAACACATCGTGACACACCTTGGCCGAAGAGACCTGCGCCAGCGCGTGGACTCGTGCGACTATCGTCATGATGGTCTCCTGTTGCGGGGATGGTAGCATCATCATCGCAGGATGGAAGCCGCGAACCTTGACAGTGCCGTTTGAATATATTGCCAATGTGCATCTATTAGCATACATTGAAGGCACTTTTCAGGAGATGCGGATGTTAGGAATCCAGGCACGGCTGACCTTGTTGTTCGTCGTGATCGTCACGGTCGTGCTGGGGATCTCCGGCAGTTACGCCCAGTACACGCTGGCGCAGGAGCTGGAGGTCAATAACCAGCGCCTCCGTGACGGCGTACTGACGCGGCTGCAGACAAGTCTGCCCTCCGCGCTGTGGGACCTGGACAAGACCAAGGTCGACAATATCGTCGCGGCCGAGATGTTGCCGCCCGAATTGGTTGCCATCCGCGTCTACGACACTTCCGTGGGACTGTTTGCCGGCAAACGGCGCAATGCCGACGGCACAGTCGCCAACGTGGACGGCAATGCCGACGTCGCCGGTACCCCCGTCGTGGCCGACCTTGCCTATCGCGAGACGGACCAGTCGGCACGGCCCGTCATCGTCGGGCGCGTCGTCGTCAACTTCAGCCGCGACCAGATCGAGGCGCGTCTGGCGGCCGAGATCCGCCGCCGGGTCAGCGAAGCGCTGCTGCTGGATCTGATTCTCGTGGTGGCGCTGGCGCTGTCGCTGCGCATCGTATTCGACCCGCTGAAGGGCTTGCGCGACGGTCTGTTCGAACTGGCCACGCGCGGCAGCGACGAGGTGGAGGAGCTGCCGGAAAAGCGCCGCGACGAACTGGGCGACGTGATCCGCGGATTCAACGCGATCCAGCGTCGCGTCAAGACGATCATCCTGCGCACGCGCGAAGCCGAGGACGCGGCCCGGCGCGCCGCGCAGGAGACGGCGCAGGCGCTGCACGACCTGCGCCAGGCCCAGGAGTCGCTGCTGCAGGCGGAGCGCCTGGCGTCGCTGGGCGCCCTCGTGGCCGGCGTGGCACACGAGATCAACACGCCGGTTGGCATCGCGCTGACCAGCGCCTCGGTATTGAAGGAGGCGACGGAGGAAATCCACGACGCCATCACGGCCGGTGCCGTCAAAAAATCCGAGATCCTGAAATATATTGGCACGGCGGGCGAAAGCGCGCGGCTGATCATGAACAACGCCTACCGGGCCGCG
Source organism: Pseudoduganella plicata (assembly GCF_004421005.1). Classification (NCBI taxonomy): domain Bacteria; kingdom Pseudomonadati; phylum Pseudomonadota; class Betaproteobacteria; order Burkholderiales; family Oxalobacteraceae; genus Pseudoduganella; species Pseudoduganella plicata. The sequence goes on along the minus strand of NZ_CP038026.1, from coordinate 2,750,089 downwards.
CACCTGATCCACAGCTTCAAGCAGATTGCCGTCGACCAGGTCAGCGAGGCGCGCCGCCGCTTCGAGCTGCGCGACTATATCGGCGAGGTCGTGTCGAGCCTGCAGCCGCGGCTGAAGAAAACCCGGCTGGACGTGACGATCGACTGCCCCGACAACGTGGTGCTCGACAGCTATCCCGGGGCGCTGGCGCAGGTCATCACGAACCTGACGCTGAACTGCGTCGACCACGCCTTTGCGCCAGAGCAGGAGGGCACGATCGCCATCCGCGTGCGGCCCGAAGGCGACTGGGTCGGCATGGAAGTGGCCGACAATGGCCGCGGCATCCCGGCCGATCTGCTGGACAAGGTGTTCGATCCCTTCGTCACCACGCGGCGCGGTCAGGGCGGCACGGGTCTCGGCCTGAACATCGTCTACAACCTGATCGTCAAGCAATTTGGCGGCACGATCGCCGTCAGCAGCGTGGAAGGGCAGGGCGCCACGTTCGCGCTGCGCATCCCTCGCGTGACGCCGGGCGACACATTGGCGGACCCGGCACCGGCCCCGTGAGCCGGGCGCCGGGCTCGGCCCGGCTGACGCATACTGCGTGCAAAATCGAGGAGACAGACAATGAGCACAACGCGGCAGATCGCGCTGCTGAGAGGAGTCAATGTGGGGCGCGCCAAGCGCATCGCCATGGCGGACCTGCGCAAGGTGCTGGCCGACCTGGGGTTTTCCGGTGTGCGCACGCTGCTCAACAGCGGCAACGTGGTGTTCGACAGCCCCGCCCGTGATGCGGGGCTGTCCGCCCGGCGCATCGAGGAGGCGCTGGTGCTGAAGCTGGGCGTCGGCTCGCGCGTCACCGTGCTCGATGCCGGGCGGCTGGACGAGGTGGTTCAGGACAATTGCCTGCGCGAGCAGGCCACCGACCCCTCCCGGCTGCTTGTCGCCATTCTCGCCGACCCGGCCGACCGCACCCGCCTCGAGCCGCTGTGCCATCAGCCGTGGCAGCCGGAAGGGTTTGCCGTCGGCCGCTGGGCCGGCTACCTGTGGTGCCCGGACGGCGTGCTGTCCAGCCGTGCCGCCGCCGCCATGGGCAAGCTGTTGGGCGATGCCGTCACGACGCGCAACTGGAGTACCATCACGAAACTGCACGCCCTCGCCAGGGAAGCGGGGGATTGATCACTTCGGGAGGACAGATGGGCACGGTCAGAGGAGAATTCGATGTGGCGATGGTGCCGCAGCCGGTCGCGGAGCTCAACAGCGACAGCGGCGTTGGCCGGATGACGCTGGACAAGCGCTACCAGGGCGCGCTGACGGCCACGGGACGCGGCGAGTTCCTGTCATACCACGGGGCGGTACCGACGTCCGCCGTCTATGTCGCCATCGAGAAGGTCGAGGGCACGCTGGACGGCCGCCACGGCAGCTTCGCGCTGCAGCACACGGGTGTCATGGGCGGCGACCACGCCGGGCTGCGCATCATCGTGGCGCCGGACTCCGGCACGGACGAACTGACGGGCCTGCGCGGCACGATGAACATCCGTATGGAGCAGGGCAAGCACTACTATGACTTCGACTACACCCTCGGGTGACAGTTGAACGGCCCACCCCGCTGACAACCCCGGTGCCAGGCACGAATGTTGTCAAAAGCTCGGCCGTTCAAGCCGCTACTGTCCAGCCCGTGACAACATTGGTGCCTGACCCCGATGTTGTCACGATCTCGGCGGTTGTTGGCGCTTGCGGTAGACTGAGGTTTTCCATCGGGCGAAGCTTTATGAAGTCGAAACTGTTACCGCTGCTGCTGGTCGGCGCGCTGCTGGCCGGTTGCGCCATCTATAAGAAGAACCCCCGCCAGGTGCCGGCAGCGTCCGGCGTTACCAAGGGTAACCCGCAGGTGCTGCTGCTGGGCGAGGTGCACGACAACCGCGCCGGCCACGTGCAACGCTACGAAGAGCTCCGTCAGCGGGTCGAGGCGGGATGGCGTCCCGTCATCGCGATGGAGCAGTTCGACCGCCAGGACCAGGACCTGCTGAATGCAGCGCAAAACGGTTGCATGGACGCCGGCTGCGTCATCCGCGTCATGGACCGCAAGGGCTGGGACTGGCAGCAGTATTACAACATCATTCAGCTGGCGCTGGACCATAAGCTGCCGATCGTTGCCGTCAACCTGTCGCGGGCGGATGCGTCGAAGGTCGTGCGCGACGGTATCGCTTCCAGCTTCGATGCGAAGACCATTGCCGAATACCGCCTGGGCGAGCCGGTCTCGGCGGACTGGCGCAAGGCGCAGGAGCGGGAAATCCAGGCGGGCCACTGCGATATGGTGCCAGCGATGATGCTGCCGGGGATGGTCAACGCGCAGATGGCGCGCGACGTCTGGATGGCAAAGCTGATCCGCGAGCAGCAGCCGCGCGACGTGGTGCTCATCGCCGGCAATGGCCACGTGCGCAAGGATATCGGCGTGCCGCGCTGGCTGACGACCTACGGTCCCAGGCTGACGATCGAGACGATCGGCTATGTCGAGGGTAAAGCGGCGCCGGGGCAGTTCGATGCGATGAAGGTGGTGCCGGCGGTGAAGCGCCCTGACCCGTGCGCCAAGTTCAAGAAGTAAAAACAGAAAACCGGTAAGAAAAACCGGTGACAGGCTCCTGTTTTAAAACCGGTGACAGGCTCCTGTTTTCACCATGTGAAAACAGGAGCCTGTCACCGGTTTTGACTCGGGGAAATACGCGTTTGATCAGTTGGTGTCGCGCACGCGATCAGTAGATTGGCCCGTCGAAGATGAACTTGCCGCCATGGTAGTTGGAGGCCGCGTCGTCTTCGGGCGGATACTCGCCCGTTTCCGGCACGTCGGCGCGGAACTGCTCGGAGCTGTCCTTCGGCTGGAAGCCCAGGTGCGCGGCCTTGCGGTTGTCCCACCACTGGCGCTTGTTGTTCGATGCGCCGAACAGGATCGTGTGGCCCACGCGCGGCGTCAGCAGCGACACGCGCAGCGCTTCCACCAGATCGTCGTACGACAGCCACGTGCACATCATGCGCGGGTTGTTCACGGCGGGGAACGACGAACCGATGCGCAGGCAGACGGTTTCGATGCCGGCACGGTCGAAGTAGTAGCGCGCCAGCTGTTCGCCGAACACCTTCGACAGGCCGTACATGCTGTCCGGGCGCGGCGGGTCGTCCGCGTCGATGACCTGCGTCTGCGGATAGAAGCCGATGGTGTGATTCGAGCTGGCGAACACGATGCGCTTGACGCCATGGCGGTGCGCCGCTTCGTAGATGTTGTACGTGCCCTGGATATTGGCCGTCATGATGTTCTCGAACGTGTTCTCCGTCGAGATGCCGCCGAAGTGCAGCACGGCGTCCACGCCTTCCATCATCGCCAGCACGGCGGCCTTGTCGGCCAGGTCGCACCGGACAATCTCTTCGCCCTCGCGCGCTTCGCCCATGTCGCCGATGTCGGACAGGCGGATCACGTCGGCCCACGGCTTGATGCGTTCGCGCAGAACCTTGCCCAGGCCGCCGGCGGCGCCCGTCAGCAGCAGGCGTTTGAATGGTTTTTTTGTCGTCATGTGTTTGGAGTCCCTTTTGATTTAGCCATTATTTGACCAGATATCCACCCCGGCGTCCGCTCAGCCGCGCGAGTACATCAGGTCACCGGCGCCGGATTGAACAGCACCAGCGCATTGTGCAGCTTCCAGTGCTCGGCCCACGTCTTCTTGCCGCTGGCGACATCGAGCATCAGCCGGAACAGCTCCCAGCCCACGCTTTCGATCGTTGCCTCGCCCGTGGCGATACGGCCCGCGTTGACATCCATCAGGTCATGCCAGCGGCGCGCCAGGTCGTCGCGCGTCGCGACCTTGATGACGGGGACTTCGGCCAGGCCATACGGCGTGCCGCGGCCCGTCGTGAAGATGTGCAGGTTCATGCCGGCGGCCAGCTGCAAGGTGCCGCAGATGAAGTCCGATGCCGGCGTGGCCGCGTAGATCAAACCCTTTGTCGTCAGCTTCTCGCCAGGGGACAGCACGCCGGAGATCGGGCTGCTGCCGGACTTGACGATCGACCCCATCGCCTTCTCGACGATGTTCGACAGACCGCCCTTCTTGTTGCCTGGCGTCGTGTTGGCGCTGCGGTCCACGCCGCCGCGCTTGAGGTACTGGTCGTACCAGTCCATTTCGCGGATCATCGCCTGCGCGACTTCCTCGTTGACGGCGCGCGACGTCAGCTGGTCGATCCCGTCGCGCACTTCCGTCACTTCCGAGAACATCACGGTGGCGCCGGCGCGCACCAGAAGGTCGGTCGCAAAACCCACGGTCGGATTGGCCGTCACGCCGGAGAACGCGTCACTGCCGCCGCACTGCACGCCAACGACCAGGTCGGCCGCGGAGCAGGTCTCGCGCTGGCGGCGGTTCAGCACTTCGAGCTGCTGTTCGGCCGTCTGCATGATCGAATCGATCATCGACATGAAGCCCACGTGATGGTTGTCCTGCAGGCAGACCACGGGCGCCTCGTCGGCGATCGTGTTGTCGGCCTTGCGAATCGGGATCGAGCCTTTCGGGAACAGGCGCGTGGGCTGCAGCTTTTCGCAGCCCAGCGAGACAACCATGGCCTGGCCGCCGAAATTCGGGTTCTTGCTGATGTTGTGCAGCGTGCGGATCGGCACCATCGCGTTGGGCGCGTCGATCGCCACGCCGCAGCCGTAGGTGTGCTCGAGGCCCACCACGTCGTCCACGTTCGGATAACGCGGCAGCAGTTCGGCCTTGATGCGCTTGACGGCGAAGTCGACCACGCCCGAGACGCACTGCACGGTCGTCGTGATGGCCAGGATGTTGCGGGTGCCAACCGAGCCATCCTCGTTGCGGTAACCCTGGAACGTGTAGCCCTCCAGCGGCGGCAGCGGTTCGGGCTTGATCGTGGCGATTGGCAGGTTGTCCAGTTCGCGCGCGGGGGCATTTCCAGCAGCTGTTCGGAAACCCAGCTGCCTTTCGGGATCGCCTTCGCGGCGCGGCCGATGGTCACGTTGTAGCGGATCACGGGATCGCCCAGCGCCAGGTCCGTCAACGCGACCTTGTGGCCTTGCGGGACGCCCTCGACCAGGGTCAGGCCGTCGGCGAAGACGGTGCCCGCGGGCAGACCGCCATCGTTGACGACGATCGCCACATTGTCGTTGTCGTGCATGTGGATACGGCGCGGAGTGCTCGCTGTCATCTTCAATCCTGGGAGGGGCCGCGACGTGATGTTCTTGTTGCGAAGTTGCAACGCAGAAGGGCGCCACGGTGTGTTGTCTGATGACTTCAGTATGACAGAGCCGAATATTTTTGGCTAGTCCACATTGCGATTTTGGTCTGACCGCTTTAGAATGGCCTGACCAGATGACAATAATGCAGAGCAATACTCTGCAACGGAAAGAGACGCCAGGATGCACAAGAAGGTCAGCACAGCGCCGGAGCAGGCCAGCCACGAACCGCGGCTGTACCGGGTTGTGGCGGACCGCATCGTGGCGCTGATCGCCGCCGAGGGCATCCGGCCCGGCGCGCGCCTGCCGTCCGAGCGCGATCTGGCGACCAAGCTGGCGGTCAGCCGCGCCTCGCTGCGCGAAGCGCTGATCGCGCTGGAGCTGGGCGGCGTGATCGAGGTGCGGGGCGGGTCGGGTGTCTACGTCAGCGAGGTGCCGGAACCGGCATCGAACCTGCCTGAAGCGGGACCGGGGCCGTTCGAAGTGCTGTCGGCGCGGCGCCTGATCGAAGGCGAGATCGCCGCGATGGCCGCGCGCACGGCGACGGACAGCCAGATCGACGCGATCCTGAAGGCGGTGGAGGACATGGAGGCGCACCACGCCAACAAGACCACCAACGAAGGGGCCGACCGCGCATTCCACCTGGCGATCGGCCGCGCCACAGGCAATGGCGCCATGGCGGGCGCGCTGGAATACCTGTGGGACCAGCGCGGGCGCCTGTGGCACAAGCTGAAAGAGCATTTCCAGACGGAGGAGCTGCGCCAGGAAACGCTGAAGGACCACCGCCGCATCTTCGAGGCCATCGCGGCGCGCGATCCGGCGGCAGCCCGCAAGGCGATGCGGGCCCACCTCGAACGCGTGACGAGGACGTTCTCGCGCGGCTAGCAGCACAGAATAAAAAAAAGCAGTACGGGCGCCCCACCAAAAAAACCAGGGGCGCCGAGGAGACAGGATGCGCAGGGACACCTTGCGTACACCCCGGGGTTACCCCGTCAAGTATGCCGGCACGGGCGCTCAACGCGCATGCTGCCGCGCTCCTTTCTCGAACAAATCGGTTATCGACCGCGTGCGACCTTGGCCCCGTGTCAGGTCTTCGTCGCAGCGGCACGGAGTACGCGAGGTGCTCCAACTGCCGGCCGTCCACGGACGACGACATAACTCAATTTGGAAAAACACAAGGAGACGAGACTCATGAACAAGCGCGAAACCCTCTGTCAGCCAAGGCTGGTACTGACCTCCATCGCACTGGCCGTGCTGGCCGTGACGAATGGGGCATCCGCGCAGGACGCCTCGATGCAGCGAGTGGAAGTGACCGGCTCGTCGATCAAACGCCTGGCCAACGAAGAAGCCCTGCCGATCACCACCATCAAGGCCGAGGAATTCGCTCAGCGCGGCCTGACCACGCTGGCCGACGTCATGATGGCGCTGCCGCAATCGGCGTCGCTGGCCCCGTCCAATGCCGGCTCGGGCACCAACATCAACCTGCGCGGCCTGGGCGTGAACCGCACGCTGGTGCTGCTGAACGGCCGCCGCCTGGCCAACGAAGCCATTTCGTCGGGCTACGCCAACCTGGACGTGATTCCGATGAGCGCCCTGGCGCGCGTGGAGATCCTGAACGACGGCGCCTCGTCGATCTACGGCTCCGACGCCATCGGCGGCGTCGTCAACTTCGTCACCAAGCGCGAAGTCGAAGGCGGCTCGATCACAGGCCAATGGGTCGAGCCTGAGCGCAGCGGCGGCGGCGACGAGCAGCGCGCCACGCTGACCTTCGGCAAAGGCAGCCTGGCCCGCGACGGCTGGAACGTCTACGGCACGGTCGACTTCCACCAGCGCAGCCGCCTGGCGTCGAAGGACCGTCCGGACCTGGGCTCGGACGAGATCCTGGCGCAAATCGGCCGTTCCCGCACCATCGGCAGCGGCGGCTATGCCATGCCCGCCAACTTCACGACGGCCGCCAACAAGACGGCGCGCAATCCGTACGCCGACAGCTGCCAGGCGCCATACTCGATCGTCGGCGCGAAAAGCACCTGCCTGATCGACAATACCGAATACGGCACCGCGCTGCACGAGAACTCGCAACTGAGCTTCTACGGCCGCGCCACGAAGCAGTTCAGCGAAGACCACACGTTCACCGTCGAATACACCCGCGGCCAGTCCGAGATCCTGGCGGCGCGCAATCCGACCCAGTCGGTCGCCGTCAACGGCGTCACGGCCCAGCTGCCATCGTCGTCGAAATGGTACCCGGGTGCCAGCGGCGGCGTGCCCGCCATGTCGGGCCTGAACGGCGCGCCGCTGATCGTCACGTGGTCGGTGGCCGATCTGGGCATCGCGGTGCAGAAGGACAAGCAGGTCAACCAGCGCCTGGCGTTCGTCGACGAGGGCAAGTTCGGCGAGTGGGACTATCGTACCGGCCTCGTGATCGGCATCAGCGACCGCGAAAACTACTATGACCGCGGCTTCGTGCGCGGCCAGGGACTGCTGGACGGGCTGAAAAGCGGCGCGTTGAACCCATTCGGCCTTCAGGATCAGGCCGGCCGTGACTACCTGAAGACGATTTCCGTCGACGGCATCAAGAACCGCGATTCGCGCAGTACGTACACGGGCGCCGACCTGACCGTCAGCCGTCCGCTGATGGAACTGGCCGGCGGCTCGATGGCGCTGGCCATCGGTGCCGACGTGAACCACACGACGACGCGTGACGACAAGCTGGCGATCCAGAACGAAGTGCAGTACCTGAACAGCACCGCGTCGCACGGCGAAGGCCAGCGCAACGTCTACGCGCTGTACGCCGAGCTGGACGTGCCGTTGACGAAGCAGCTGACCTTGAACTTCGCCGGCCGCGACGACTACTTCAGCGACTTCGGCAACACGTTCAATCCGAAAGCCAGCTTCCGCTGGGAGCCGACCAAGACGCTGATGTTCCGCGGCTCGGCCAACACCGGCTTCCGCGCGCCGACCCTGTTTGACGCTTACGGCTATCGCCTGCCTGGCGCGACCGGCAAGACCAGCTCGCGCTGGGACGATCCGATCCTGTGCCCGAGCGCGACGCCGGCCGTCGCCGGCAGCGGCACGCCGCTGCCGGGCTACGTGGAGTCCGAAGTCTGCGACGTCCAGCTGCCGAAACAGGTGGGTTCCAACGCCAACCTGAAGCCGGAGAAATCGCGCGGCTTCACGCTCGGTGTCGTGATGGAGCCGATGAAGTCGATGACGCTGTCGCTCGACTACTGGAATATCCGCATGAAGGACATGCTGGCCAACCTGCCGGAACAGGTCTACTTCCAGGACCCGGCCCGTTATGCGGAACTGTTCGTGCGTAACCCGGACGGCACGCTGGCGTTCATCAACAACACGACGATGAACCTGGGCGGCCAGAAGGCGGCCGGTATCGACGTCTCGGCCACGTACCGCTTCCCGCGCAGCAGCACCTATGGCGACTTCAAGGTGGAACTGGACGGCACGTACCTGACGAAGTTCGACAACCAGCTGTTCGAAGGCGATGCCTGGGTGTCGAACATCGGCCGCTTCGGCAACGCGTCGAACGGCACCACGTCGAGCTTCCCGATCATCACTTACCGCTGGAAGCACACGCTGAAGTTCGGCTGGTCGAAAGGCGACTGGACGGCGCAGGCGACGCAGAACTACAACTCGTCGTACGAAGACCAGAACCTGGTGGCGCAGCAGTACTGGCGCGACATCAATTCGTACAAGCCGTGGAACCTGACGGTGGGCTACAAGGGCATCAAGAACCTGCAGCTGATCTTCGGCATCACCAACGTGTTCGATACGGACCCGCCGGTGACGAACCACAGCGGCTACGGATTCAGCTACCTGTCCAGCGCCGCCAGCCCGATCGGCCGCTCGTACAACCTGCGCGCGACCTATAATTTCTGATCGAGCGTTGACGCATCTGTCATGAACGGCGCCCGCCTGCATTGGACCGCAGCGGGCGCCGTCTTATTTTTGGAGACACCAATGACCTATCGATCAATAACCTGTCGAGCCGCCGCCGCCGCGTTCGCGCTGGCCGGCATGACGGCCGCGCAGGCCGCAGACACGAAGCCGGTCCGCTTCATCCTCGTCGGCGATTCGACGATGGCGACCGCCAGCGGCTATGGCGACGCATTCTGCGCGCGCGTCATCCGCGCCGATACGTGCATCAACCTGGCCAAGGGAGGCCGCAGCTCCGGCAGCTTCCGCGCCGAAGGCCGCTGGAACGAGGTGCAGGGCCTGCTCAAGGGCAGCGCCGCCTACCGCGCCACTTATGTGTTGATCCAGTTCGGCCACAACGACCAGCCGGGCAAGCCTGGCCGTTCGACGGACCTGAAGACGGAATTCCCCGTCAACATGGCGCGCTATGTGGACGAGGTCAAGGCACTGGGCGCCACGCCGGTGCTGGTGACGCCCCTGACGCGACGCAGCTTCAAGGACGGCAAGCTGGAAAACAACCTGCAGCCGTGGGCGAACGTGATCCGCACCGTCGCTCAGGACAAAAAGGTGCCGCTGCTGGACCTGAATGCGGACAGCGTCGCCGCCGTGCAGGCCATGGGGCCGGATGAGGCGGACACGCTGGCCGTCGCGCCGAAGCCGGCGGCGCTGCCTGCGCCGGCAGGATCGGCCGCGACGGTGGAGCCGCAGGGCGCGGCCAAGAGCGCATTCGACTATACCCACGTGGGCGCCAAGGGCGCGGCCTACTTTGCCCGCATGGTCGAGCGAGAAATCAAGGCGGCCATTCCCGCCATCGCGACGGAATTCCGCCCGGAGGAAGGGCAGTGAGGGCGCGCCGGACCGCCGCTGTACCGGCATTCGCACTGATGCTTCTCGCGGCCGGGTGTCAGGCACCGATGACGTCTTCGCAAGGCGATATCGCCGCGACGCCCGTCGTGCGACCGCAATTGCCGCCCGAGATCGGCCGCCAGGTGACGATCGCCAACGTGCTGCGAACCACGGGCCGCGCCGGCAGCGAGACCGTCGATCCATGGGACCCGCTGGCCGACCCGCTGGCGCGGGGTGCCGTCTTCAAGGCCGACTACGTTGTCGACGCGGCAGCGCGCGCCGATGGCAGGCGTACGTTCAACCGCGTGCAGGACGCCGTCAGCCGGGCTGTCAGCGATGGCGGCGCCGCAAGCGGGCAGCGCGTGTACATCCTGGTGAAACCGGGTACCTACCGCGAATTGGTATACGTCCCGGCGTCGTCCCGGCCGATCACGCTGTACGGCGAAGGCAGGAGCGCGGCCGATACCGTCATCACAGCGGGGCTGGACGCGGCGGTGGCCCCAGGCGACTACGTCAAACAGTTCGGCGCGCAGTTCGCCAGTGTCGATCCGTCGATCCAGGAAATGCATGCGCTGGTGCGCGAGCGCAGCGGCAATATCTCGACCAGCGGCACGATGACGGTGTGGGTACGCAATCACGGCTTCCAGGCGCGCAACCTGACGTTCGAGAACTCGTACAACAAGGCGACGGGCAATGCCCGCGAGGAGTGCGGCGAACGCGCCTGCGGCAACAGCGCGCCCGATGCGCAGATCAACAAGGTGCATCACCAGGCGGTGGCGCTGACGGTGGAGGGCGCTGACAAGGCGCAGTTCGAGAACGTGCGCCTGATCGGCTTCCAGGACACGCTGTACCTGAAGTCGGCCGAGACGCGCGTCACGGCGCGCAGCTTCTTCCACCGCTCGTACATCGAAGGCGACGTCGACTTCATCTTCGGCGACACCACGGCCTATTTCTACCGCAGCGAAGTCCGTTCGCTGGGCGACCGCACCATGTCCTACGTGGGCGCGCCCAACACCAACTGGAAAACGAAGTACGGCTTCGTGTTCGACACGGTCCGCTTCACCAGCGACGGCTCGCCCAACGCGCTGGCTGGCAAGTTTCATCTTGCGCGCCAGTGGTTCCACAACTCGCGCTGCTCGCCGTACGCGCCGGTGGACGTCCCGGGCTATCGGTGCGTGCTGGGCGCCGAGAGTGTGTACCGCAAGCCAAAAGGCACGATTACGCCGACGGTGCTGGAGACGGTGGGCAAGATGATCGTCGTGAATTCGACCATCGGCCGGCATATCGACCGCCAACGGCCCTGGTCGGAATGGAACCGCGCGGGCACGCTGTCGCACCGGCCGGCCCAGTTTACCTCTGACGATTTCTGGAACAACCTGCGCAAGGCGGGCATCGATCCGGTCCGGGACCTCGGCTATGACGGGCCCCCGGCACCGAAGGACATCTATCTGGCGGAATTCAACAATGCAGACGAATAAGGAATACACGATGAGAACCACGGTCAATCAGGGACGCCGCACGATGATGAAGGCGGTATCGGCCAGCGGCCTGGCCGCCACCGGCGCGATGAACGGCGCGGGCGCCGCCATCGCGGAAGACCCATGGGCGCGGGCGAAAGAGATCGCCGACACGCTGTCGAAGCCGTTGAAATTTCGCGACCAGGACTTCGTCATCACCGGGTTCGGCGCCGCGCCGTGCCGGCTGGCGAAGGTGAAGGCCTGGGTGTCGCACGACGACCAGGCGACGGTGGACACCCAGGCACCGGGCTCGAAGGATTGCTATGCCGCGATCGCGGCAGCCATCGCGGCTTGCCACAAGGCAGGCGGCGGCCGCGTCGTGATCCCGGCGGGGAACTGGTACGTGGCGGGACCGATCGTGCTGCTGTCGAACGTGCACGTGCACCTGAAAAAGGGCGCGCACGTCTACTTCAGCAACGACCCGCGCGACTACGCGAAATATGGCGATTTCGATTGCGGCAGCAACGGCAAGCTGGTCATCACGCGCTGGCAAAGCAACGACTGCCTGAACTTCGCGTCGATGATCTACGCGTATGGGCAGGACAATATCGCGCTGACCGGCGAGGACTGGACCAGCACATTGAACGGGCAGGGCGGCGTGCCGTTCGCTGGCAGCACCGACTGCTGGTGGACGTGGAAAGGCAAGAACCGCACGATCAATCCCGTCTCGCAGGCCAATACGCCGGGCGACGCGCCCGGCAAGATCAACCAGCGCATCGCCAATCCGGTCAATCCGAAGTCGCTGCTGGACGTGGCGCCGCACCTGACGGAAGCCGAGCGCCTGCTGATCCAGGGCGAGGGCGACAAGTGGCGCGCCGACGAGCAGTACCTGCCGGCGCTGTCGGAAGCGGGCGTGCCGCTGGCAAAGCGCGTGTTCGGCCTGGGTCACTACCTGCGTCCGTCGATGGTGCACCTGATCGGCTGCACCAACGTGCTGCTGGCCGGGTATCACGTGATTCACACGCCGTTCTGGCAGCACCACCCGGTCCATTGCCGCAACATCGCCATCCGCAACGTACATGCGGAGAGCCATGGCCCGAACAGCGACGGCTTCGACCCGGAAAGCTGCGACATGGTGCTGATCGAAGGCTGCACGTTCGACGCAGGCGACGACTGCATCGCCATCAAGGCGGGCAAGAACCGCGATACGCAATACGGTCCGTCGCAGAACATCGTCATCCAGGACTGCATCATGCACAGCGGTCACGGGGCCGTCACGCTGGGCAGCGAAATGGCGGGCGGCATCCAGAACGTCTATGCGCAGAACCTCGTGTTCGAGAACACGCACTGGGCCACCAATCCGCTGAACACGGCCATTCGCCTCAAGACGAACATGAACCGCGGCGGCTACCTGCGCAACTTCTATGTTCGCAACGTGAAGATTCCGAACGGCGTGCAGACCAGCCCTTCGTTCTACGCGTCGCTGCCGGGTTCGCCGATCGCGTCGAAAACGGTGGCGACGGCGGCCGGCGCCGTCGTCACGTTCGACTGCGACTACACGCCGACGGCCGATACGGTGCGGCTGCGCCCACCCGTCGTCGACAATATCCAGATCTCCAACGTCACGGTGGGCAATGTGAAGACGAAGAAGGGCACGCTGGCGTCGTGCTACCAGGCCATCGTCATCCTCGGCCCGGTCGCATCGGACTACAACGGCCCGCAGCCGATGCCGACGGTGGTGCCGGTGACGAACGTGAAGATCAGCGACTGCGATTTCGGCACGCCGGCCAACGGCGAGCAGCCCTGGTATCTGTACAACGTGAAGGGCCTGCAGCTGACCCGTGTGAAGGTGGGCGGCAAGGAGATCAACACCACGCTGTCGGCGTAGGTTTCGCTGTGCGCTCTTGTCTGCTGCGGGCGTGATAATGTTCACCTATCACGCAACAGAAGACAAGGAGCGCATATGGAACACACCTACCAGGAAGCGGCGCCCACGCGCGCCGAGATCGACGCCCTGACCGGCCCGGCCCTGCTGGAATTCGGTACCAACTGGTGCGGCCACTGCCGCGCCGCGCAACCGCTGCTGACGGAGGCGTACGGCGAGCATCCGGACATCCGCCACTTCAAGGTCGAGGACGGGCCCGGGCGCTTGCTGGGCCGCTCCTTCCGTGTCAAACTGTGGCCAACCATGATCTTCCTGCAAGACGGGAAGGAAGTGGCGCGCGTGGTACGCCCCGCCGACGCCAGCGAGATCCGCGATGCGTTTGCCAAGATCGCCACACCCGGCTGATGGCACTTTCACCGTAACGTTAGCCCGGAGTCCGCATGCAAGAAGCTCATTCCGGTGCCGCGCGCAACAAGCCCGGCACCGTGTTGTTCGCCAGTCTGATCGGCACCACCATCGAATTTTTCGATTTTTATATCTACGCGACGGCCGCCGTCCTTGTCTTCCCCAAACTGTTCTTCCCTGCCGGTGACGCCGCCGCGGCCACACTGCAGTCGCTCGCCACGTTTGCCATCGCGTTCTTCGCCCGCCCCGTCGGCTCGGCCGTCTTCGGCCACTTCGGCGACCGCGTCGGCCGCAAGGCCACGCTGGTGGCCGCGCTACTGACGATGGGGCTGTCCACGGTCATCATCGGCATGCTGCCGACCTACGCGTCGATCGGCGCATGGGCGCCGCTGCTGCTGGCGCTGTGCCGCTTCGGCCAGGGCCTGGGCCTCGGCGGCGAGTGGGGCGGCGCCGTGCTGCTGGCCACTGAAAACGCACCGCCCGGCAAACGCGCGTGGTACGGCATGTTCCCGCAGCTGGGCGCGCCGATCGGCTTCTTCCTGTCCGGCGGAATATTCCTGCTGCTGTCCGAGCTGCAGACGGACGAGCAGTTCTTCAGCTATGGCTGGCGCATTCCGTTCCTGGCCAGCGCCGTGCTGGTGCTGGTCGGCCTGTACGTGCGCCTGAAGATCACGGAAACGCCCGACTTCCAGAAGGTGCTGGACAAGGGCGAACGCGTCAAGGTGCCGGTCGTGGCCGTGCTGCGGGACCACACCCGCATGCTGGTCCTCGGCACGCTGATGGCGATGGCGACCTTCGTGCTGTTCTACCTGATGACGGTGTTCGCGCTGAACTGGGGCGTGTCGGCGCTGGGCTTCTCGCGCCAGCACTTCCTCGTGCTGCAGCTGTTTGCCGTGCTGTTCTTCGGCCTGACGATTCCCGTCGCCGCGCTGCTGGCCGACCGCTACGGGCGCCGTCTCACCCTGATCGTCATTTCCGCCGCCATCGCGCTGTTCGGCCTGGCCCTGGCGCCGCTGTTCGGCTCCGGCAGCACGACCCAGGTGACGATCTTCCTGTGTCTGGGTCTCGCGCTGATGGGCATGACATACGGTCCGCTCGGCACGATCCTGTCCGAGCTGTTCCCGGCCGAGGTGCGCTACACGGGTGCCTCGCTGACGTTCAACCTGGCCGGCATCCTGGGCGCGTCGCTGGCGCCCTACATCGCCACGATGCTGGCGAACCAGTACGGCTTGCAGTACGTCGGCTACTACCTGTCGATCGCCGCGCTGCTCAGCCTTGTGGCGCTGGTGCTGACACGGACGAAATAGCGTACGTCGGGGACAGGCTCCTGTCACTGGCCTCTCGGCCCGAGACAGGAGCCTGTCCCCACCCCCTCGGGCTTCATCCTTTTAGCAGAGCGGGCACGGCCCCGGACAAGGGATGACGCCGCAGGCCGGCCGCGTATGATGGACTGCATCGTTTCCATCCTGCGTACACCATGCTTATCTTCCTGAACGGCCGTTTCCATACGGGCGACACATCCAATCCCGTTGCCTCCGCCGTCGCCATCGAAGACGGCAAATTCCTGGCCGTCGGCGATGCCGACGACGTCATGCGCCACCGCACGCCGGACGCGCAGGTGGTGGACCTGAACGGGCGCACCGTCATCCCCGGACTGAACGACTCGCACCTGCACCTGATCCGCGGCGGCCTGAATTACAACCTCGAACTGCGCTGGGAAGGCGTGCCGTCGCTGGCCGATGCGCTGCGCATGCTGAAGGAGCAAGCGCTGCGTACGCCAAGCCCGCAGTGGGTGCGCGTGGTCGGCGGCTGGAACGAATTCCAGTTTGCCGAACGACGCATGCCGACGATCGAGGACCTGAACGCGGCGGCGCCCGATACGCCCGTCTTCGTGCTGCACCTGTACGATCGGGCGCTGCTCAATCGCGCCGCGCTGCGCGCCGTCGGCTACACGAAGGACACGCCCAATCCGCCCGGTGGCGAGATCGTGCGCGACGCCAGCGGTAATCCGACCGGCATGCTGATCGCGCGGCCGAACGCCATGATCCTGTACGCCACGCTGGCGAAAGGACCGAAACTGCCGCTGGAGCACCAGATCAACTCGACGCGCCACTTCATGCGCGAACTGAACCGCCTGGGGCTGACCAGCGCCATCGACGCCGGCGGCGGCTTCCAGAACTATCCGGAGGATTACAACGTCGTCGAGCAGCTCGCGGCGGACGACCAGCTGACGATCCGCATCGCCTACAACCTGTTCACACAGAACAAGGGCCAGGAGCTGCAGGACTTCCAGCGCTGGACGGACATCGTCACGCCCGGCCAGGGCGACGACTGGTACCGCCACAACGGCGCCGGCGAGATGCTGGTGTTCTCGGCCGCCGACTTCGAGGACTTCCTGGAGCCGCGTCCGGACCTGCCGCCGGAAATGGAAGGGCAGCTGGAACAGGTGGTGCGCCACCTGGTCAGCCAGCGCTGGCCGTTCCGCCTGCACGCCACGTACGACGAATCGATCGGGCGCATGCTGGATGTGTTCGAGAAGGTCAACCGCGACATCCCGTTCGACGGCCTGCACTGGCTGTTCGACCACGCCGAAACCATCAGCCCGAAAAACATCGACCGCGTCAAGGCGCTGGGCGGCGGTATCGCCATTCAGCACCGCATGGCGTTCCAGGGCGAATACTTCGTCGGCCGCTACGGTGCGGACGCGGCAAAGCACACGCCGCCGATCCGCCGCATGCTGGAAAGCGGCGTGCCGGTCGGTGCCGGCACCGATGCCACGCGCGTGGCCAGCTATAACCCTTGGACGGCGCTGTACTGGCTCGTTTCCGGCCGCACGGTGGGCGGCCTGCGCCTGTACGACGCGGGCGACAAGCTGCCGCGCGAGACGGCGCTGGCGCTGTGGACGGCCGGCAGCGCATGGTTCTCGAATGAGCAGGGCAAGAAGGGCCGCATCCAGGCTGGCATGCTGGCCGACCTGGCGGTGCTGTCGGCGGACTTCTTTCGGGTGGACGAAGAAGCCATCAAGCGCATCGAATCGGTGCTGACGGTGGTGGGCGGGCGCATTGTCTTCGGCCAGGCCGAGTTCACGAAGCTGGGCCCGCCGGACCTGCCGGTGCTGCCCGAGTGGTCGCCGGTGGCGAAGGTTCCCGGCCACTACCGCGCGGTGCCGCCGCAAGCCGCGAAGTCGGCGCTGCCGCACCAATGCGCCGGCGCCTGCGGCGTGCACGCCCACTCGCATGACGTCGCACGCAAGTCGACGGTGCCTGTTTCCGACTTCGCCGGCTTCTGGGGCGCATTCGGCTGCAGCTGCTTTGCATTCTGAGGCGCCCATGAACTACGTGAAGATCCTGGCGGGGCTGGTGCTGTCGTTCGTGGTGGGGCTGGCGTGCCGGCGCTTCAACATCCCGGCGGCATCGCCGCCCGTGCTGTCGGGCGCGCTGCTGGTATTCATGATGAGCAGCGGCTACTGGCTGGTGGACCGCTTCGTCGCCCGCCGCGCCGCGCGCAACCGGCAGCATTGCGGCGGCCATGCGCTGGATGGCACGGCCCCGGGCGGGAGGGGCAATGAGCGCACTCGTCATCGGCTCGCTGCTGGGCCTTGGCATCGGCGCGATTTGCCGCGCCTGCGATATCCCATCGCCGGCGCCGCCAACGCCGATCGGCGCGCTGCTGGTCGTCGCGATGACGTCCGGCTACGTCGTCGGCGGCTGGGTCGCTTAGACGGATGCGGCCGGCTGCACCAGCTGCGCCAGCAGCTTGTCGCGGTTGTTCATGACGAAGCGGCGGAACGCATCTTCCCTGACCGCCAGCCGCACCACCCCGGGCAGCAGCGCGTAGCTGTAGCGCGCCAGCGTGGCAACCGCCTCGTCGTTCTGCAGCGCCGCCACCGACACGGCGCCCGGCTTGCCGTGCACGGCTTTCAGAATGTCTTCGCGGCGGCTGGCCATCAGCCGCGTCAGGATTTCCATCAGGTCGGGCATAGTTCCTCCGCAAAATTCCGAGTGTACGAAGGGGAGCGCCCGGCGTTGCTGACGCGGCGCAAGCACTGCCGCCTGCCAGGCTCCGAGGCTACACCGCAGCTGGCGTTTGGTGATACCTTTCCGCAACAACGCCGTCTGGCATTGCTGTTGCGCAACTCTCTTCCCTGACGCCGGCCCTACAGTTGCTGGACGCGAACGGGAGGATCGATGAACGGGAAATTCACACTGGGCCTGCTGCTGCTGATGGCGGGCGGACTGATTTACGCGGCCGCCCATCAGGAGCGCGACGCAACGCGGTGGAGCGGTCCGCGCGATGGCCACGCCGAGCATGCGCGCATGGCGCACGCGTCGCGGCATGGAGACATGAGCTGGCTCGGTCCGGCCCGACGCATCGATGGCGACGAGCTGGCACAGCGCACGCAGAGCGTGATGAGCAAGCTGCGGCAGGACATGGCGGCGGCGCAGGATCCGGCCGGATTCGAATGCCGCCACCCCGCCGAGGTGGGGCCCGTGCCCTCGCTGGACGCCGTCGACGCATGGCTGGGCGGCCTGCCCGCGAGCCGGCACGACCGCAAGCTGATGCGCAACCTGTACCGCGCCGCCGCCGAGGGCAACTGGCTGGCGCGGGCGCAGGTGTACGCGCTGCTGTCCGAGCGCCCCGCGCGCGACAACACGACCGCCTATCGCACCGTCCAGCTGATGGAATGGCTGCAGGAGCACGGTATCGGCGCGCTGCACGGCATCGTTGGCGAAGCGCTGAAGTCCACCGGCAGCGGGCGGCCCGACGCTTCGGCCGTGACGGTAAGCGATATCTACGCGGCCCTGCATCACAGCTACCCGGCGCAGCACAAGGTGGGGCGGGAACTCAGTCGCAGCGAGGACCCGCGGCTGGCTGCGGCCGGCCGCAGGATGGTCGAATGCGCCGCGCACGCGCTGCCGGCGTTCGAGCGGATGTTCGAGGTCGAGATGGCGCAAGCGGGCGGGTCCACGCGACAGTAGGGGATGTCGCCGATGCGCGGCCTGGTTATCGGCTGTCGGAAATCGTTCGATGGATGCATCACGAGCGGGCTTGCTGTCCCGTTGCCGAACGGGTCTAATGCTGGCCTGCATGGCAAATTGCCAACATGGCGTGGCAGCGCGACAGTTGTACAGTTCACGAGGCAAGGGCAAGGATGAAATGGACAGGGGCAAATCTGCAGCGCCTGACGGCGGCGGTATTGGCAATCGGCGCGGCAGCGGCGGCGGTGGCGGGACCGGCTACAGGGCAGTGGGTGAAGGACGAGCAAACGCTGGAGCCGGGCGCGACCATCTATTTGAGCGCGGCATTCGGCAGCAAGAAGGGCAAGTTCCGCGCGCAGCCTGAATCGATGCTGGACACCACCAGCAGCATCGACGGCAGCTTTATCGTCGGCACCTACCGCTATGTCTACCAGACACCGGAGCGAGACGCGCAGGGCAACGCCTACGATGAGCTACAGTCGACGGAGCTGCTCGACTGCGAGCGCAATTACTACGGCACGCTGAGACAGGTCCGCAAGCGCAACGGCGCCATTGTCAGCGAAACCGTCAAGTCCGATGCGCAGGTATCGATGATGCAGATGGGCGGCGTTAACCTGGGCAGCAAGCTGTGCGACCTGCACGCGAAGCGGGCGGTGCAGCCGCTGCGCCGCGCGCCGGTGGACAATCCGGCCTACAAGCCGAACCCGTCGGACCAGGACATCGATGCGTTGATAAACCGGCACATCCCGGCGAAAAAATAGTCGCCCATGAAAAAAACCGCCGACCCGTAAGGATCGGCGGCTTTTCCGTATTGGTGGTGATAGGTGGACTTGAACCACCGACCCCAGCATTATGAGTGCTGTGCTCTAACCAGCTGAGCTATATCACCGAAAACTGGTCAACTCGACAAGGCTGCGCCCTGAAAGAATAATGGCCTGGACCGTTGCCGGACAGGCCATCTTCTGCAATTCGGGTGGTGGTGATAGGTGGACTTGAACCACCGACCCCAGCATTATGAGTGCTGTGCTCTAACCAGCTGAGCTATATCACCGCAACGGCAAGCATTATCGGCTGTGGCGTCGTTTCTGTCAAGAAGCCCGCGTTGTGACGAACACGGGTGCTATAAAGGCAAGCCCGCCAGGATGCGCGCCGTCGCATCCGGCGCCAGGCAGTCGATGACGATCCGCTCCGGCATCGAACGCAGCCACGTCAGCTGGCGCTTGGCCAGCTGGCGCGTGGCAATGATACCTGTCTCGCGCATCGTCTTGTAGTCGATGCGGCCGTCCAGGTATTCCCACGCTTGCCGGTAGCCGACGCAGCGCATCGATGGCAGGCCCGGATGCAGGTCGCCGCGCCGGCGCAGGTGTTCCACTTCGTCCAGCAGCGCATCGCCTTCCAGCATGAGATCGAAGCGGCGCGCGATGCGCTCGTGCAGAACGGCGCGGTCAAGTGGCTCCAGCGCAAACGACGTCAGTTCGAACGGCAGCACTTCCGGCGCGCGCTGCGCCAGCAGTGCCGACATCGGCCGGCCCGACAGGCGGATGATCTCCAGCGCACGCTGGATGCGCTGCGCGTCGTTCGGCTTCAGGCGCGCGGCTGTCTCCGGGTCCAGCGTCGCCAGGCGCGCGTGCATGGCGGGCCATCCCAGCAGCGCCGCCTCGTCTTCCAGTTCGGCGCGGATGGCGGGATCGGCGCCGGGCAGGTCGTCCAGCCCGTCCGCCAGGCCTTTGAAGTACAGCATCGTGCCGCCTACCAGCAGCGGCAGCCTGCCGCGCGCGACGATCTCGCCGACGAGGCGCAGCGTATCGGTGCGGAACTGCGCCACCGAGTAGCTGTCGAGCGGGTCGAGGATGTCGATCAGGTGGTGCGGCACGCTGGCCAGTTCCTCGCGCGACGGCTTGGCCGTGCCGATGTCCATGCCCCGGTAGACGAGGGCTGAATCGACGGAGATGATTTCGGCCGGCACGCGCGCGGCGATGGCCAGCGCGGCGGCGGTCTTGCCCGACGCGGTCGGGCCCATGATGGCGACCGCCTGCGGCCGCTGGGTATTCTGATTCATGACAATGGATGGATGCGGCTTATTGACCGCGCAGGAACAGTTTGTCGAGCGCGCTGATTTCGACCTGCACCCAGGTGGGGCGGCCATGGTTGCACTGGTCCGCGCGCTCCGTGCTTTCCATCTGGCGCAGCAGGGCGTTCATTTCCGGCTGCGTCAGGATGCGGTTGGCGCGCACCGCCGTGTGGCAGGCAAGGGTGCCCAAGAGCTCGTTGCGGCGCTCGATCAGCACGCGCGAGCCGCCGTATTCGCGTACGTCGCGCAGCACGTCGCGCGCCAGCGTCTGGGCGTCCGCGTTCTTCAGCAGGGCGGGCACCGCGCGCACGGCCAGCGTGGTCGGCGACAGCACGGCGATGTCGAAGCCCAGGGTGCGCAACGTGTCGCCATGCTCCTGGACGGTGCCCACCTCGATCGCATCGGCATAGAACGTGACGGGGATGAGCAGGGTCTGGACCTGCATGTCGCTGCCGGAGATCTGCGCATCCAGCGCATTCTTCAGCTGCTCGTACAGGATGCGTTCATGCGCCGCATGCATGTCCACCAGCACCAGGCCCTTGCTGTTCTGCGCCAGGATATAGATGCCGTGCAGCTGGGCCAGCGCAAACCCCAGCGGGAACTCCTCGTGCGCCAGCGCGGCGGACGAGGCCACGTACGGCGTCGCCTGCGGCAGATACGGCGCGGCGGTTTCCGCCACGCGCCTGCTGCCGTCGGCAAACAGCGCGCCATAGCTTTCGGTACTTTGCGCCACGCCGCCTTCGCCGGGGCGGGAGTAGGGCGACGGCGAGAACGTCGGCGTGTAGGTCGGGTTCAGGATGGAGCCGAACGACGCCTGCTGCTGCGGGCGCCACAGCGGGCCGCCGCCGGTCGTCAGCGTGTCGGCGGCAGGCAGCGGCGAGGGCACGCTGCCGTGCGCCGTGGCCGACGTCTGCGCCAGCGCGCGCTGCACGGCGTGGAACACGAACTGGTGGACGGCGCGGCTGTCGCGGAAGCGCACTTCGATTTTCGACGGGTGCACGTTGACGTCCACCAGCGCCGGGTCGAGGTCCAGCGCCAGCACGTACGACGGGAAGCGGTCGCCGTGCAGCACGTCCTCGTAGGCCGCGCGCACGGCGTGCACCAGCAGCTTGTCGCGCACGAAGCGGCCGTTCACATAAAAATACTGGCAATCGGCGCGCGCTTTCGACGCTGTCGGCAGCCCGGCGAAGCCGTGCACGCGCAGCACGCCGGAGCCTTCGTCGATGGCTAAGCGCGCTTCGGCGAACGTCTCGCCGAGAATCTGCGCGCTGCGTTTGGCCATGTCGGACGCCATCCAGTGATCGACGGTGCGGCCGTTGTGCGACAGCGTGAACGCCACGTCCGGCCGCGCCAGCGCGATGCGGCGCACGACTTCGGCGCAGTGGCCGAATTCCGTCTGCTCGGACTTCAGGAATTTGCGGCGCGCGGGCGTGTTGTAGTACAGGTCCTGTACGTTGACGGTGGTGCCGGGCGCGCCGGACGACGGCTGCACGGTGCCCAGGTGCGAACCCTCGAGCTCCCAGGCGTGGGCGCCGTCGGCGGTGCGCGACGTCAGGGTGACGACGGCCACGGAGGCGATCGAGGCCAGCGCCTCGCCGCGAAAGCCCAGCGTACCCACGTTTTCCAGGTCGTCCAGCGACGCGATTTTCGACGTGGCGTGGCGTGCCAGCGCCAGCGGCATCTGGTCCGGCGGGATGCCCTTGCCGTTATCGGTGATGCAGATGCGCTTGACGCCGCCTTCCTCCAGCCGCACGGTGATCTGCGTGGCGCCCGCGTCCAGCGCGTTCTCCAGCAGCTCCTTGACGACAGCGGACGGCCGCTCGACCACCTCGCCCGCGGCGATCTGGGAGATGAGCTGATCGGGAAGTGCCCGGATCGGGCGGGGGGCGGGTGGCGCATTCATAGCCGCCCATTATAACCGTGGTGGCGCACCGGCAAGCCGCCTGGGCCGACGAATTGCCAATGTGCTACAGCCGCGCCCCCGTACATCGTGTGTGACAGTTTTCGTGCCTGACCCCGATGTTGTCACGGGCTCTGCTGTCGCACGGGAATCGGCATTGCACAAATCCACGTGCTCCGGCCGCCACCTTGGTCCACGGCCCGCCGCGGTTGCGCTGGGCTTCGGCGACGGCCTTGAAGCTGGCGGACTCCGTGCGCACCGATTTGATGGGCACCATCTGCGCCGGCTTGTCGTAAAAGCCCATGGCACCCGCACCGCGCGGCAGGACGGACAGCACGGCGCCCGTGACCGGGCTCAGGGGAAAGGCGCGCGTCGGTTGTCCTTATCGGTTTGCTAAGTGGACGCTAAGAATTGTAGACAGGAATATGGTTAAACTGGCAAAGCTATTGCCTCGACTAATCTGTAAGCAAAATATCGTCCGCGCAGGGGGTGTTGCCCGCATAACCCTGGTGTATGATTCCGCCGCAACCTTTTGGGATATCTATGGATTTCGTTCAACTGCTGGACATGCTGGTTCACGTCGACAAGACGCTGGGCATTCTGATCAATCAATATGGCGTCTACGTGTACGCCGTGCTGTTTGCCATTATCTTTGCCGAGACGGGCCTGGTCGTGCTGTTCTTCTTCCCCGGCGACACGCTGCTGTTCATCGCCGGCGCGTTCTGCGCCACCGGCCAGATGCACCTGGGGCTGCTGATTTTCCTGCTGGTGACGGCGGCGATCCTGGGCAACACCACCAATTACCTGATCGGCGAAGCCATCGGACAGCGGATGTTTACGCACGACTACCGCTGGATCAACAAGGACGCGCTGCGCCGCACCCACGAGTTCTTCGAACGCCATGGCGGCAAGACGATCATCCTGGCCCGCTTCGTTCCCGTCGTGCGCACGTTCGCGCCGTTCGTGGCCGGCGTGTCGGACATGACGTTCGGCCGCTTCCAGCTCTATAACGTCACCGGCGCACTGGCGTGGGTCATCTCGCTGTGCGTGGCCGGTTACCTGTTCGGCAATATCCCTATCATCCGCGACAACCTGACGGCCATCGTGCTGTTCGGCGTGGCCGTGGCGGTCGTTCCGGTCGCCCTGGGTGGCCTGTGGAAGTTCAGCCGCAAATTCATGGGCCGTTGAGCCTGGCCCGTGCGCGGCGGCCTTTGCCGCCGCGCTTTCGCAGCACCGATACCCTCAAGTTTTGCCCTACGGCATCCGTTAACCGGAGTAATGCTTTTTTACTTTCCGGATTAACATGCGCAAGCTGATCGCCGTCATTGCCAGTCTCGCCCTCGGGGCTGCCAGCGCAAACGAGCCCCCCGCTTCGGTCAAGGACTCTTCCTTGCCGCCGATCCCTCTGTCGCCCTCGAACGCCAAGGCGCCCAAACTGCCGTCGTCGAAACTGACAAAGGATGCGCCGGCGAAGAAGCTGTCCGCGCGCGAGCAGGAAGAAATGGCCGAGGCGGAGCTGTCGGCCAAGATCGCCGAGCGCCTGGCCGCGATGCGCGCCAATCAGGCCGCGCGCATCGCCGCCGCCGCAAAGGCGAGGAAGGAAGCGGCGGCACGGGCGCAGCGTGCCGCGGTCATCGCCGCCGCGCCACCGCCGCCGGCCAACGGCACGTTCTGGACGTACGAGGGCGAATTCGGCCCGGCCAACTGGAGCAAGATCAACGCGAGCTGGAACAAGTGCAATGGCGGTGCGCGCCAGTCGCCGATCGACATCCGCGACGGCATCAAGGTCGATCTGGAGCAGATCGCGTTCGACTACCGCCCGTCGTCGTTCAGCGTACAGGACAACGGGCACACCGTGCAGGTGCGCCTCGGCGGCGGCAATTACCTGTCGGTTGCGGGCCGTACCTACGAACTGCAGCAGCTGCACTTCCATCGCCCCGCCGAAGAGCGGGTCAACGGCAAGAGCTACGAGATGGGTATCCACCTGGTGCACAAGGACGTCGAGGGCCACGTGGCCATCCTGGCGCTGATGCTGCAACGGGGCCGTCCGCAGCCGGCCGTGCAGACCGTGTGGAACAACCTGCCGCTCGAAAAGACGGACACCTACACGCCGTCGATCGTGTTCGATCCCAACGACCTTCTGCCGGAACGGCGGGACTACTACACGTATATGGGTTCGCTGTCCGAGCCACCATGCACGGAAGGCGTGCTGTGGCTGGTGATGAAGGAGCCGCTGCAGGCGTCATCCGAGCAGATGGCGCTGTTCTCGCGGCTCTATCCGTTGAACGCCCGGCCGGTGCAGGCCAGCTCGGGCAGGATGATCAAAGAGTCGCAGTAACCGTGTGCACGCCGGTCCATGTGGCGCCGGCGGCCAGTTCCCGCTTGTCGACGAGGGCCGGCTCGATACAGACAAAGCGCTGCCATTCGTCGTCCGCCATGTCCGTCAACGCCGTGGCGCCTTCAAGCCCCGGATTCCACACTACCCATTCCGTAAAACCCTGCTGCCGCAGCTGCAGCGTGGCGCCCGGGTGCGACAGGGTCAATGCCGCTGGCGCGGCGTAAATGTTGTCCAGCTTCGGGCCGAAGCGCAGCGGCGATTCGTCCGGCAGGCCTTCCAGCACCGTCTGCGTGAAATCCTCTACGGCGTAGTACGTGTGCAGCGCGGCGGCGAAGTCGAACGGCGCGGCGCCGGTATTGACGACCGTGAAGCGCATGACGATGGCGTCGCCGCGCAACGTGAAGCGCAAGGCCAGGGCGAAGGCATGCGGCCAGCCGGCAGCCAGCGCGGGTGGCACGGCGTCCTGGTTCAGCGCCAGCTCGACCCAATCGTCACCGTTATCCGCCACGCGCCAGTGCGACAGCCGCGCCACGCCATGGCGCTGGCCCGTGCCGCGCGTGGAGAACTGCGGGAAGATGACGGGCACGCCGCCGCGGATGGCCGCGCTGCCGTCGCGGGGCGACTGCGCGCTCATGAACAGGCGTTCGCGCCCGTCGGCCGTCTTCCACGATGCCAGGTGGGCGCCGTACAGCGCGATCAATGCTTCGGCACCGTCAGGCGCGGTTATGCATACGGCCGGCAACTGGCCGAACGTCACCATCTTCATATTGTCATCCTCAGGTCAGGCGGCTCTTGGCGAGCGGCGGGTTCTTGGCGAAATACTGGCGGATGCCCTTGACGATGGCGTCCGCGATCTGGTCCTGGTAGGCGTTGTCCAGCAGGCGCGCTTCCTCGTCCGGGTTCGAGATGAAGGCCGTTTCGATCAGGATCGACGGGATGTCCGGCGCCTTCAGCACGGCAAAGCCGGCCCGTTCGACAGCGCCGTTGTGCAGTTTGTTGATGCCGCCGATCTGCGACAGCACGGCCTTGCCGACCTTCAGGCTGTCGTTGATCTGGGCGGTGGTGGACAGGTCGAACAGCACGCTGGCCAGTTGCGGGTCGTGGCCCTGCGTGTTGGCGCCGCCGATCAGGTCGGCCTGGTTTTCCTTGTTGGCCAGCCAGCGCGCGGCCGACGAGCTGGCGCCTTTTTCCGACAGCACGAACACGGAGGAGCCGCGCGCGCTGGGCGACACGAAGGCATCCGCGTGGATCGACACGAACAGGTCGGCATCGACCTTGCGAGCCTTTTCCACGCGCTTGTTCAGCGGAACGAAGAAGTCGCCGTCGCGCGTCAGCATGACGCGCATGTTCGGGTGTTCCTCGATCTTGAATTTCAGGCGCTTGGCAATGGCCAGCACGATGTCCTTCTCGCGGCTGCCCTTCGCGCCAATGGCGCCCGGGTCCTCGCCGCCGTGGCCCGGATCGAGGGCCACGGTCAGCATGCGTACCAGCTTGTCGTTCTTGTCGACCTGCGGTTTCTTTGGCTCCGGCTTCGGCGCGTCCGTCTTCGGCGGCACGGCCGCGATGTCGGGGCGGGGCAAGGCCTGCGACGGCACGCCCGGCGCCGGCAGCTTGTTGTCCGGCAGCGGCAGCGCATTGCCGAGCGTGGGCGCCGGTGCTTCGGCCGGCGTGGCCGGGGCCTGGCCCACGGGCTTGCCGTCGCTGGACCATTCGCCCTTTTCGATCATCGCCGCGATGGGATCGAGCTGCTGCACGGGGTAGAGATCGAAGATCAACCTGTGCTTGTATTCGCCCACGGGATCCAGCGTAAACACCTGCGGCCGGATTTCCGCCTTCAGGTCGAACACCAGCCGTACCACGTTCGGGCGGTTCTGGCCCACGCGCACCTGCTTGATGTACGGGTCGTTCGACTGGATCTTCGCCACCAGCGTCTTCAGCGTCGGGTTCAGCTCCAGCCCTTCGATGTCCACGACCAGGCGTTCCGGGTCCTTGACGATGAAGTGCGACGTTTTCAGGTCGGTATCGTTTTCCAGCGTGACGCGGGTGTAGTCGTCGGCCGGCCAGACGCGGACGGCCATGATCTGCGCGGCGCGCGCGGGCAGCGGCGACAGCACCGACAGCAGCAGCGCGCCGCCGGCCTTCAGCACTGTGCGGCGCGACTTGCCGGGCCGGGCAGGCGGTATCAGAGGATCGCTGGGAAGTGGAGGCGTTGCAGGCATGACGAACCTAATGCGGAAGAACCCTGCAATTCTACATCACGTCCTTCGCCCGCCACGGTGAGATTGACGCGCAGGTCCGGCGGCGGCAGCACGGGAAAGGCCTTTTCGGGCCATTCGACGATGCAGATATTGTGGCCGTCGAAGTCCTCGCGGAAGCCCGCGTCGAGAAATTCTTCCGGGCTGCCCATCCGATACAGGTCGTAATGGATGATCGTGACCGGCTGGCCGTCCAGCGTGACCCGGTACGGTTCGGCCAGGGTATAGGTCGGGCTCTTGACGTGGCCCTGGTGGCCGGCTGCGTGCAGCAGCGCGCGCGTCAGCGCCGTTTTGCCGGCACCGAGATCGCCTTGCAGGTGAATCGACATGCCCGGGAGCAGGGCGCGCGCCAGCGACACGCCAAGGGCGGCCGTGTGGGATTCGTCACGAAGGTGGGCTTTGAAGGACTGCATGGCATAAAATGGTGGATTGTTCCTGCCGCCATTGTACCGTCCGATGTCCCCGTCCCAAGAAGAACTCGCAAGCCTGGCCGCCGCCATCAAGGGGTGGGGGATAGCGTTGGGCTTTGCCGAAGTGCGTATCGCTGACGTCGACCTGTCCGCCGCCGAGACGGGCCTGCAGGCCTGGCTGGACGCCGGCATGCACGGTGAAATGGACTATATGGCAAGCCACGGCATGAAACGGGCCCGCCCCGCCGAACTGGTGCCGGGCACCGTGCGCGTGATCACCGCGCGCATGAACTACCTGCCCGAGTCGGCCGGCGCCGACTGGCGCGCGCGCGAACAGGCGCGTCTGGCCGATCCGAACGCCGCGGTGATTTCCGTCTACGCCCGCGGCCGCGACTATCACAAGGTGCTGCGTGCCCGCCTGCAGCAGCTGGCGGACAAGGTGCGCGCGGCCGTCGGGGAATTCGGCTACCGCGTATTTACCGACTCGGCGCCGGTGATGGAACTGCCGCTGGCGGAAAAATCGGGACTGGGCTGGCGCGGCAAGCACACCTTGCTACTCAATCGCGCGGCCGGCTCGATGTTCTTCATGGGCGAGATCCTGGTCGACCTGCCGCTGCCCGTCGACGCCCCCATCGATGCCCACTGCGGCCAGTGCAGCGCCTGCATCACCGCCTGCCCGACCGGGGCGATTGTCGCGCCGGGCCGGCTCGACGCGCGGCGCTGCATCTCCTACCTGACGATCGAACTGAAAGGCGCCATTCCACCGGAGCTGCGTTCCCTGATCGGCAACCGGGTCTACGGCTGCGACGACTGCCAGACTGCGTGCCCCTGGAACAAGTTCGCCCAGCGCGCCACCTTGCCCGACTTCGACGAGCGTCATGGCCTGGGGAGCGCCGGCATGCTGGAACTGTTCGCGTGGAGTGAAGAGGAATTCAACCGCCGGATGGAAGGCAGCCCGATCCGACGGATCGGCCACGAACGGTGGCTGCGCAACCTGGCTGTCGGGCTGGGCAACGCGGCGGCAGCCGGCTTGCGTGGCGACGCGGCAATCGTGGCCGCGCTGCGCAGCCGCGCCGATCACCCCTCCGAACTGGTGCGCGAGCATGTGAGCTGGGCGCTGGCGCTGCATGGGCCGCAATAAAAAAACCCGGGACGGACCCGGGTTTCGAGGAAATATTGCCCGAAAACAGGGGGCAGTCCCGGGTTTGGGTCAGTTGCGGAACATGTGCAGCAGCACGACCGCCGGCGACATCGAGCGGATCCGGCGGCCTGCCTTGGCGGCCTCGATGATCTCGACCAGCTCTTCGTATTTGTCCGACTGGCGATCGTCCAGGTTCGTCATGTTCATGCTCCAGCGCGTAAACGTACGGAACTCGGCCGGCTCGTTGTAGAGCAGGCGCAGGTTCTTGTGGCGTGGATCCTTCGAGATCTTTTCATACAGCGCCGTCAATGTGGCGGCGGAGCCCTCCAGCACTTGCAGGAACCAGCCGCCGTTATAGAACAGGCTGCCGGTGACGTCGATGGCCGCGTTGTTCGGCTTGGCCTGGTTGAGGATGGGAATCAGGTCGTCCGATGACATCTTGCTGGTGGACTCGCTGAGATAGACAAGCTGGTGGAGGGACATGGCAGTGGGCGTCGGAAAGAAAGCGTTCAGAATATTTACCTGAAGAAATATACCTGATCTCCGCAATTGTTTCAGAAAGAATCAATTGCGCCGTCACATTTTCGCCACGCCGGCAAAGCGGTCAAACCACAGCAGGACTATTTCCAAAAAACGGGGGCTGTCCCGAATGCCGTTAACTTATCCTGTTTTCGCGCGGGCCGTGCCACCACAATTTCAACAACTTAACTTAACGGCATTTGGGACTGTCCCCGTTTTGGAAAGATTGCCTCATAAACAGGGGGGCGGTTTCAGCCGCTGTCCTGTTTGCCGTCGGCCAGCAGCACCTCGAGCATCCGCTGCGGATTGGCCAGGAAATCGCGCATGACCTGGTAGTGTTCCGTATCCTCGTAGTCGGTGCGGCGCAGGCCGTCGGCCGTGCAGGAGTAGATTTTCGCGTCCGGATAGGCCATCAGGATGGGCGAATGCGTGGCGATGATGAATTGCGAGCCCTGTTTCACCAGCTGGTGGATGCGCGCCAGCACGGCCAGCTGGCGCTGCGGCGACAGCGCCGCTTCCGGTTCGTCCATCACATACAGACCCTTGGGGCCGAAACGGTGCGTGAGCAGGGCCATGAACGATTCTCCGTGCGACTGCTCGTGCAGCGAGCGCCCGCCGTGGTAGCTGATGACGGGTGGGCCGCCTTGCGGCTCTTCGTCGAGCGCTTCGATGTTGGTGGCCACGTTGAAGAAACTCTCCGCGCGCAGGAAATAGCCGTCGCGCGGGCGCCGGAATCCCCTGGCGACCTGAATGTATTCGTGCAGCACGGAGTGCGATGCCCGCGTGCCGAAATTGAAATTGCGGCTGCCGCCTTCGGCATTGAAGCCGAGGGCCACCGCGATGGCTTCCAGCAGCGTCGATTTGCCACTGCCGTTTTCGCCGACGATGAACGTGACGGCCGGGTGGAATGTCAGCACCTGCAGGTGCCGCACGACTGGCAGGTGGAACGGATAGCGGTCGAAATCGGGCACGCTGTCGCGCCGCAGCGTCACGTCGATGGCAAAGCTGGAGGATAGCGTCATGGATCGCTGCGGTGAGGCTCATCCTCCTCGGCCAGCAGCACATCCAGCATCCGCTGCGGATTGGCGAGGAAAGCCCGCGTGACCTGGTAATGTTCCGTGTCTTCGTAATCGGTGCGGCGCAGGCCGTCGGTCATGCAGGTATAGATTTTCGCATCCGGGTAGGCCATCAGGATGGGCGAATGCGTGGCGATGATGAACTGGCAGCCTTGCTTCACCAGCTGGTGGATGCGTGCCAGCGCAGCCAATTGGCGTTGCGGCGACAGGGCCGCTTCCGGCTCGTCCAGCACATACAGGCTCCTGGCGCGGAAGCGGTGCGTCAGCAGGGCCATGAACGATTCGCCGTGCGACTGCTCGTGCAGCGAGACGCCGCCGTACGAGCCGCCGACATCGCGGTTCTCGATCTCGGTGGCGACATTGAAGAAGCTTTCGGCCCGCAGGAAGAAACCGTCCTGCGGACGCCGGAAGCCCTTGGCGATGCGGATGTACTCATGCAGCACGGAGTGGGAAGGCCGCGTGCCGAAATTAAAGTTGCGGGTACCGCCTTCGGCATTGAAACCGAGGCTCACGGCAATCGCTTCCAGCAGCGTCGACTTGCCACTGCCGTTTTCGCCGACGATGAACGTGACGGCCGGGTGGAACGTCAGCACCTTCAGGTGCCGCACGGCGGGCAGGTTGAACGGGTAGGCGTCCGGGTCCGGCACGATCTCGCGCCGCAGCGTCATGTCGATGACGAAGCTCGACGAGAGGGCCATGCGCTTACTTCAGCAGGCCGGCCAGCTCCACGGCCGTCTTGACCTGCATCTTGTCGAAGATGTGCGCGCGATGCACTTCCACCGTGCGCATGCTGATCCCCAGTTCGTCGGCGACGACCTTGTTCATCTTCCCCGCCAGGATCAGGTCCAGCACCTCGCGTTCGCGCGAGGACAGCGTGGCCAGGCGTGCGTGCACGGCGGCGCTGGCGCTGGCGTGCATCGACTTCGCCAGGCCTTCCTGCACGCGGTCCATCAGGTCGTTGTCGTTGAACGGTTTTTCAAAGAAGTCGAATGCGCCGCGTTTGAGCGTGTCCACCGCCATCGGCACGTCGCCGTGGCCGGTCAGGAAGATGACGGGGAGGCGCTGCGTCAGCCCGCGCGCATGCAGCTGGTCGAACACGGCCACGCCGTTCATGTCGGGCATGCGCACGTCCAGCAGCACGCAGTCGCCGGCCGGATCGAAGCGGCCCGCCTCCACGTAGGCCAGGAATTTCGCACCGCAATCGTAGGTCGTGGCGGGAATGGCGCGCGACGAGGCCAGCCACGACAGCGAATCGCGCACCACTTCTTCATCATCGACGATATGCAGCATCGGGTAACTCCGTTGGTAAAACTACGCGCCCGCGGCGGGCAGCGTAAAAGTGAATATGGTACCGCCTCCCGGATTGTCGCGGTGCGTCAGTGTACCGCCGTGGAACTCGATGGCGGTACGGCAGATGTTCAGCCCCATGCCCATGCCTTGCGCCTTGGTCGAGAAAAACGGCGAAAACAGCCGCTCGGCGACGTCCTGCGGGATGCCATGGCCATTGTCGACGATGCAGACGCTGACCTGGTGCGCGGGCGCATCGTAACAGGCTTCGACGGTCAGCGTGCGGCGCGCCAGTGGCACGTTGGCCATCGCTTCGATGCCGTTGCGCGTCAGGTTCAGCAGTACCTGCTCGACCATCATCGGGTCGGCGTGCACGGCCGGCAGGTCGGCCGGCAGCACCGTTTTCAGCGTTACCCGGTGCTGGCGGGCCTGCAGTTCGATCAGCGCGCTGATGCTGTCGAGCATGGCGGCCAGCGCCACGTCGCGCCGCTCGGCCTTGCGCTTCTTGACGAAATCGAACACGCTGCGCACGATCTGCCCGGCGCGGCGTGCCTGCGCGCCCACCTGTTCCAGCGCGGGTTTGAGCTTGCCGCCGTCGACCGGCTGGCGGTCGCCATCGGCCCGCGCCAGCAGATTGAGGGCGCCTGTCGTGTAACTGGAGATGGCGGCCAGCGGCTGGTTCAGTTCGTGTGCCAGCATCGAGGCGATCTCGCCCATCGTGGCCAGGCGCGCGCTGGCCTGCAGCTTTTCCTGGTGTTCCCGGTTGAGTTCCTCGATGCGCTTGCGGTCCGTGATGTCCAGGATCGATCCCATCCAGCCCGTGTGGCGGCCTTCGTTATCGACCAGCGGCGCTTCGAAGATCAATACGGGCAGGCGGGTGCCGTCGGGGCGCTGGAAGATTGTCTCGAATTGCGGCGTCACCGTGCCGGCCAGCACGTTGGCCAGGCGGTGCTGGTATTCCGGCATCACGTCCGGCGCCCAGTACGGCATCGGCGGCGAGCGGCCGACCAGCTCTTCTTCCGTATAGCCCACCATCTGGCAGAACGCCGGATTGACGTGGGTGATGCGGCCTTCCAGGTCGCGCGCGCGCAGGCCCGTCACCAGCGAGTTTTCCATCGCGGTACGGAACGCCATCTGCTGGCGCAGCGCATCCTCGGCGGCCAGCCGGCGCGAAATGTGTCCCCACAGCGCCAGCAGGCTCCATAACAGCGCCAGCGACAGCGCGATGACGGAGCCCACCAGCAGGTTGGGCAGCAGCTTCGGTTCGCTCTTGACGCTGTCCGTCATCAACGTGACGGTCACGCCGGGCAGGTCGAGCGCGCGCTTGTGCGTGTAGACGCCGTGGCCCGGCCCTGCGGCGGCGCGGCGCGCCAGGATGCGGTCGTCGCGGTCGAGCAGCGAGATCTGGTTGTCCTGGGCGAACCACCACGGCACCATCTCGTCCAGCAGCGCCGACAGCTGGTAAGTGGCGACGACGCTGCCCACATAGGTGTCGCCGCGATACAGCGGCAGGTGGTAATCCATCATGTACGCGCCCGGCGTGCCGACCGTCTGCAGCGATTCGGCGCCCGGCTGGCCGTAGACGGGATTGCGGCTGCGCCGGGCGCGGTCCGCGGCATCGCGCGACGCGGCCGACAGCGCAGCCACCCGGGGCGGGGCGGCCTCGGTGGCGGCAAGGATGCGCGCCTCCGGGTCGAGCCACATCAGGCGTTTGAGTTCCGTGCCGGTTTTCAGCAGGCGCAGCATGCGCTCGTGGATGCGGGCGGGCGGCGTGCCCGCCAGGATGTCGTTGCCGATGGCGCGCGTGCTGTCCTCGTGCCGGCCCATCTGGAAGCGGATGGTCTGCTCGACCCACAGCGTGTCCGCGATCAGCTGTTCCTGGCGCTCGCCCCGTTCCATCTGGCGCGCCTGCCATGGCAGCCAGATCAGGATGGCGAGAAAAAACAACACCAGCACGACCGGCATCAGCCATCGGACCGTGTGCGGAAAGGGCAAGCGCGCAGCCAGCGATGGGGAATTAGTCATTGTCTGAGGGTAATGAAATTGCTACACTGCGATATTGTGGTTTTCCACAGTTGCCCCTTGCGGTGCACTTGCACAGAATGGGACGGCAAAACAAGGGCCAAGAGGTCCGAGGGTGAAGGAGGCCGACGTGCAGCGCGCCGCTGCCGCCATCGACACCCGATAATAAACCAACTCATATTTGGGGACACACATGAAGCTCAAGACCATCCTGGTCGCATTTGCCGCGACCGCCTGCTTTACCGCCAACGCCTTTGCCCAGGCACCGATCGTCATCAAGTTCAGCCACGTCGTGGCCCTCGATACGCCGAAAGGCCAGGCTGCGGAACGTTTCAAACAGCTGGCGGAAAAGGCCACCAACGGCCGCGTCAAGGTCGAAGTCTATCCGAACAGCCAGCTGTACAAGGACAAGGAAGAACTGGAAGCGCTGCAGCTGGGCGCGGTGCAGATGCTGGCGCCGTCGCTGGCCAAGTTCGGCCCGCTGGGCGTGAAGGAGTTCGAGGTCTTCGACCTGCCGTACATCTTCCCGAGCAAGACCGCGCTGTACAACGTGACGGAAGGCCCGATCGGCAAGGGCCTGCTGAAGAAACTGGAAAGCAAGGGCATCACCGGCCTGGCTTACTGGGACAACGGCTTCAAGATCATGTCGGCCAACAAGCCGCTGCGCTCGCCGACCGACTTCCGCGGGCTGAAGATGCGCATCCAGTCCTCCAAGGTGCTGGACGCGCAGATGCGCATGATGGGCGCGAACCCGCAGGTGCTGGCGTTCTCCGAGGTGTACCAGGCGCTGCAGACGGGCGTCGTGGACGGCACCGAGAATCCGCCATCGAACATGTACACGCAAAAGATGCATGAGGTGCAGAAGTACGGCACCTTGTCGAACCACGGCTATCTGGGCTATGCCGTCATCGTCAACAAGAAGTTCTGGGATGGCCTGCCGTCCGACATCCGCACGGCGCTCGAAGGCGCGATGCGCGAAGCGACGACGTACGAAAAAGCCATTGCCCAGCGCGATAACGACATGGCGCTGGAAGCCATGAAGAAATCGGGCAAGACCCAGTTCATCGCCCTGACCCCGCAGCAGCAGGCGGAATGGAAGAAAGCCCTGGCGCCAGTCCAGAAGCAGATGGAAAGCCGTATCGGCGCGGACCTGATCAACGCGATCAACAAGGAAAGCGCGAAATAAACTTCGCGTAACCATAGCTTCGGCTATGTACCCGGGGCGGCGTCCTGCCGCCCCGCAGTCTCACTCAGACAGTATCCCTCCCGGTTTCGGCTTCCCGAGCCGTTTCTATTGAAAGAACACCATGAAATTCCTGGACCACCTGGAAGAATGGATCATTGCGACCCTGATGGGCGCAGCCACCTTCATCATTTTCGTGGCGGTCGTGCACCGCTACCTGTCCGGCCTGCCCCTCGGCTGGCTGCAGGACGAACTCATTCAGATCAACACCAGCTGGGCGCAGGAGGTGTGCATCTACATGTTCGTGTGGATGGCCAAGTTCGGCGCCGCCTACGGCGTGCGCACCGGCATCCACGTGGGCGTGGACGTCGTGATCAACCGCCTGTCGACGCCATGGCGCAACAAGTTCATCATCTTCGGCCTGCTGGCCGGCGCCACTTTTACCGGCATCGTCGGCACGCTGGGCGCGTCGTTCGTGTGGGAAATCGGCCACACCGAGCAGACTTCCGCCGACCTGGAAGTGCCGATGTGGATAGTCTACCTGGCCGTGCCGCTCGGTTCCTACCTGATGTCCTTCCGCTTCCTGCAAGTGATGGTGCATTTCATCCGCACCGGCGACCTGCCGAAGCACGACCACTCCCACGTTGAAGGCCTGGACGACGAACTCCAGGGAGCCAAAGCATGAACGCACTGATTATTTTTGCCCTGCTGCTGGTCCTCATGCTGACCGGTATGCCCATTTCCATTTCGCTGGGCCTGACGGTCCTGACGTTCCTGTTCACGATGACGCAGGTGCCGATCGAATCGGTCGCACTGAAGCTGTTCACGGGGATCGAGAAGTTCGAGATCATGGCGATCCCATTCTTCATCCTGGCCGGTAACTTCCTCACGCACGGCGGCGTGGCGCGGCGCATGATCAACTTCGCCACCTCCTGCGTGGGCCATTGGCACGGCGGCCTGGCGCTGGCCGGCGTCATGGCGTGCGCGCTGTTCGCGGCCGTTTCGGGTTCGAGCCCGGCGACCGTCGTCGCCATCGGCTCGATCATCCTGCCGGCGATGGTGAAACAGGGCTATCCCCGCAAATTCGGCGCCGGTGTCATTACCACGTCGGGCGCCCTGGGCATCCTGATTCCGCCGTCGATCGTCATGGTGATGTATTCGGTGACCACCAACACGTCCGTTGGCGCGCTGTTCATGGCCGGCGTCGTTCCCGGCCTGATGCTGGCGTTCCTGCTGGGGCTGACGACGTGGGTGCTGGCGAAGAAGCACAACTATCCGCGCATGAAGAAAGCCACGTGGGGCGAGCGCCTGGCCGCGTTCCGCAAGAGCGCCTGGGGCCTGCTGCTGATTCTCATCGTCATGGGCGGCATCTACTCGGGCATGTTTACGCCGACGGAAGCGGCGGCGATGGCGGCCGTGTACGCATTCGTCATTGCCGTCTTCGTCTACAAGGACCTGAAGATCAAGCAGGTCGGCAAGGTGCTGCTCGATTCCGCGTCGATGTCGGCGATGCTGTTGTACATCATCACAAACGCCGTCCTGTTCTCGTTCCTGATGACAAGCGAAAACATTCCGCAACAGATGGCGGCATGGCTGACGGACCAGGGTCTGGGCCCGATCGCGTTCCTGCTGGTCGTAAACGTGCTGCTGCTCATCGCCGGTAACTTCATGGAGCCGTCGTCGATCGTGCTGATCATGGCGCCGATCCTGTTCCCGGTCGCAGTGGCCTTGGGCATCAATCCTATCCACTTCGGCATCCTGATCGTCGTCAACATGGAGGTGGGCATGTGCCATCCGCCGGTGGGGCTGAACCTGTATGTGGCGTCGGGCATTACCAAGATGGGCATTTCGGAACTGACCGTTGCCGTGATGCCGTGGCTGCTGACGATGCTGGGCTTCCTGATGCTGGTGACGTACGTGCCGGCGATCTCGCTGTGGCTGCCAAACCTCGTGTACGGCAGCGTGGGGTAAAGGGCTTACCACAAATTTTGCGCTAAAAACCACACTCATTTACATGTGAACCAAATAGTCCGTTGCTAAAAAAAAACTGGAGAAAAAGCAGGACGGATCAGTTATGATTGCCTCGCTCCTGATTGGTGCAGCGAATAACGATATGCACCAAGGTAGCAACGGACATGCTGGTCAGTGGGGAGTGGTAAATAAGAAGGCTGCCGGAGACGGCGCAATAAAGCGAGGAGACACGCGGTTCACAAGATGCTGTTGGCATCACTGCTGCAGGCGGCCACAAGCCACGCCGCAGCGGGACCAAACAGCCGGGACCGTGCCAGGTAAGAGTTAAAACGCACCCGAGGGTGCGTTTTTTTTCGATCCCACGCACCCGAGGGTGCGTTTTTTTTCGATCCCACGCACCCAATGGGTGCGTTTTTTTCTGCCTGCCCATGTCGCTGGCTGTTGCCTGATGGATCGTGTAGCATGTTTGCCACAGTAGCAGGGAGTGTGAGCGTGACTAAAATACAACAGGCAAGCGAGTTGTTTGCCGCCATCGTCAGGACGCCCTTCGGCGCTCTCGGCATCCGCACCGGCGGCGCCGTCCTTACCGAGCTGGTCTATCTGCCGGAAAGCTTCGACGACAAGGCGCCCCAGGACCCGGTGGCCGAACGGGCCGCATCGCAGGTGCTGCGTTATTGCGACGATCCGGACTTCGTCTTCGACCTGCCGCTGGCGCAGGTCGGCAGCGAATTCCAGCGCAAGGTCTGGAGTGCCATTGGCGGGATTCCCCGTGGCGAGGTGCGGACCTATGGCGAAGTGGCGAAATTCGTCGGCTCGATGCCCCGCGCGGTGGGGCAGGCGTGTGGCGCCAACCATTTTCCGCTCGTGGTGCCGTGCCATCGGGTGACGGGGGCGCAGGGGCTGGGCGGCTTTGCCGGCAGCGACGACCGTAACGGCTTTACGCTGAACGTCAAGCGCTGGCTGCTGGCGCACGAGGGACTGCGCGAATACGCATGGCAGCAGACAACCTTGCTCTGATCGACGCGTTCTGCGACAGCCTGTGGCTGGAAGACGGCCTGTCGAAAAACTCGCTGGACGCCTACCGCCGCGACATGCGTGCCTTCGCGCGCTGGCTCGACGTGACGCAGGCCGGTGCGTCACTGCTGGCGGTCGGCCGCGCCGACATCGACGCCTACTTCGCCGCCCGTCATGACGACACCAAGCCCAGCTCCTCGAACCGCCGGCTGTCCGTGCTGAAACGTTTTTACCAGCAGGCGCTGCGGCAGAACCGCATCGCCCGGGACCCGTGTCTGAAGGTGTCCTCGGCGAAGCAGCCGACACGCTTCGTCCACACGCTCTCCGAAGCGCAGGTCGAAGCGCTGCTGGCTGCGCCCGATGCACGCGAGCCGCGCGGCGTGCGCGACCGGACCATGCTGGAAGTGATGTATGCAAGCGGGCTGCGTGTTTCCGAACTGGTGGCGTTGAAGCTGACGGAGCTGGGCCTGAACGAGGGCGTGCTGCGCATTACCGGCAAGGGCAGCAAGACGCGGCTGGTGCCGTTCGGTACGCAGGCGCGCACGTGGCTGGAGCGCTACCTGGGCGAGGCGCGCGGCGTCATCCTCAACGGTCAGCAGGATGACGCCTTGTTTGTCACGGCGCGCGGCGCGGCAATGACGCGGCAAATGTTCTGGGTGATCGTCAAGAAGCACGCCACGCGTGCCGGCATCACGGCGCCGCTGTCGCCGCACACGCTGCGGCACGCGTTTGCCACGCACTTGCTCAACCATGGCGCGGACCTGCGCGTGGTCCAGCTTTTGCTCGGCCACGCGGACATTTCGACCACGCAGATCTACACGCACGTGGCCCGCGAACGGCTGAAGCAATTGCATGCGGTACATCATCCGCGTGGATAAAATTTCTGCGATGCTGGCGCTACGGGCATAATGGCGGGAAAGGAGGTTGCCATGGCAAAGACAAATTTCTCATACGAGAAGCGACAACGCGAGTTGGAGAAGAAACGCAAGGCCGAGGAAAAGGCCCGGCGCAAGCAGGAGGCCAAGTCCCGGCCGGAAGGAGAAGCGGGAACTGAAGGGGGCGCCGGGCAGGACGCCGACGACCCCGGTGAGGATGCCGACAGCGCCGACGAGGATACCGCGGCCGAGCGTCAGGAATAAGAAACCCGGGACAGACCATCTTAAAACAGGTCTGTCCCGGGTTCAGTTTTTGGGCCTCAGCTTTTTTGGTTGCAGCTTTTGGGGTTGCAGCTCGATTGCCTTACGCGGCGTTGGCCAGCTCCGGCTTGGCCGGCTGCTCATGCGCATCATCGGGCGCATGACCGAACCAGCGCTTCGCCCGTTTCCCCAGATTGTCCAGGTACGTATAAGCAACCGGCACCACGACCAGCGTCAGCAGCGTTGACGTGATCACGCCGCCGATCACGGCGCGGCCCATCGGCGCCTGCGTCTCACCGCCTTCGCCCATGCCGATCGCCATCGGCAGCATCCCGAAAATCATCGCCAGCGTCGTCATCAGGATCGGCCGCAGGCGCACCTGTCCGGCCGCCATGATGGCATCGCGCTGCGGCTGGCCGGCCTGCTGGCCGTGATTGGTGAAATCCACCAGCAGGATCGCGTTTTTCGTGACCAGCCCCATCAGCATGATGACGCCGATGACCGAGAAGATGTTCAGTGTCGATCCCGTCACCAGCAGCGCCAGCAGCACGCCGATCAGCGACAGCGGCAGCGACATCATGATGGCAACCGGCTGCAGGAAGCTGCCGAACTGCGACGCCAGCACGAGGTAGATGAAGACGATCGCAATGCCCAGTGCGACCATCGCACTCGTCATCGTCTCCTGCATCTGCTTGGCATTGCCGCCCACGTCGAAGCGCACGCCGGCCGGCATCTCGATCGAGTCCATGGCTTTCTTCACGTCCGCGTCGACGTCGCCGCCGGGGCGGCCCTCGACGCCGGCCATCACGGCCACGCGCCGCATCAGCGCCTGGCGCTTCAGCACCTGCGGGCTGAACGACGGCACGAATTCGACGACCTGGCGCAGCGGCACCATCAGCGGGCGTCCGTCCGGACCCGCATTGCCCGATGCAAGCGACAGGTCGGCCAGATCCGCCACGCGCTGTCGGCCCGACTTCGGCAGCTGCACGTTGACGTCGTAATTCTGCCCATCCGGCGCCAGCCAGTAGCTGACCGTTTCGCCTGCGACGAACGGCCGCAGCGCCGCGCCGATCTGCTGCGTGGACAGTCCCAGGTCGCTCGCCAGCTCGTTGTTGATGCGGATGAGCGTGGCGGGGTTGGCGCCTTCCTGGCTGTATTCCAGGTCGGCCACGCCGCGGATGTTGCGCATCTTGTCCATCAGCTGGTGCGCCACCTTGTCCAGTTTTGCCTCGTCGGTGCCGAGGATGGCGATGAAGATGGGCTTCTCGCCGACCGACGGCGTGATGCCCGGAATCGACGCCAGCCTGGCGCGGATCGCCTTTTCCAGCGCCTGCTGCGAGCGGCGGTGTGTCTTGTGCACGTCCGTCAGCTTGACGTTCACGTAGGAGATGTGGCGGCCTTCGTCCGCGCCGATATTGCTGAACACGGTGTCCACTTCCGGAAATTCGCGCAGCGCGGCTTCCACCTGTTCCACCTTGCTGGCGTTGTATTCCAGGCTGGAGCCCACCGGCACCTTGAACTCCATGTCGATCCAGCCGCGGTCCGTTTCCGGGAACATCTCGCCGCCGATCTTCGGCACCAGCAAGAGGCTGCCCACGAAGACGGCCAGCGTCAGCGCCAGCGTGGTCTTGCGCCAGTCCAGCGCCAGCGCCAGCACCTTGCCGTACCAGACGTGCACCCGGTCGATGCCATGCTCGATCTTCTCCATCAGGCGGCCCAGCCACGGCAGGTACTTGAAGCGGTCCTGCACGGGGTCGTGCCAGACGGACGACAGCATCGGGTCCAGCGTGAAGCTGACGAACAGCGACACCAGCACCGCCACGGTCACGGTAATCCCGAACTGCAGGAAGAAGCGGCCGATGATGCCGTCCATGAACGCGACCGGCACGAACACGGCAACGATGGCAAACGTCGTCGCCATCACGGCCACGCCGATTTCGTTGGTGCCGTCTTCGGCTGCCTTGCGGTGGCCCTTGCCGAAGCCCAGGTGGCGCACGATGTTTTCGCGTACGACGATGGCGTCGTCGATCAGCAGGCCGATGCACAGCGACAGCGCCATCAGGGTCAGGAAGTTCAGGGTAAAACCGAATGCCTTCATGGCGATGAAGCTGGCCAGCACCGAGATCGGCAAGGTCAGGCCCGTGATGATCGTCGAGCGCCACGAGTGCAGGAAGAAGAACACGATGATCATCGTCAGCACCGCGCCTTCGACGATGGTGCGCTTGACGTTGTTCAGCTGGTTCTGCACGCGGTCCGATTCGGCGTCCGCGATGGACAGGCTCACGCCGGCCGGCAGCGACTTCTGCATATCGGCCACGACGGCCTTGACGCCTTCACCCACCTCGACCACGTTCGAGTCCTGCACCTTCGTGATCTCCAGCGAGATGCCGCGCTTGCCGTTGATGCGTGCCAGCGAACGCTCTTCGGCTTCGCCGTCGACAACGTCGGCTACCTGGTCCAGGTAGACGGGGCCATTGGCGCGGCGCGCAACGATGATCTTGTTGAATTCGCGCGGATGTTTCAGTTTGCCTTCCACGCGCACCATGCGGTCGTTCGCCTCGCGCGTGATGGTGCCGGCGGGGAGGTTGGTGTTGG
Organism: Pseudoduganella plicata; assembly: GCF_004421005.1. Lineage (NCBI taxonomy): Bacteria > Pseudomonadati > Pseudomonadota > Betaproteobacteria > Burkholderiales > Oxalobacteraceae > Pseudoduganella > Pseudoduganella plicata. Next base: position 2,708,466 of record NZ_CP038026.1, on the reverse strand, counting down.
TATCCTGGATCGCCCGCATCACCTCGTTGACGCCCACGCCCTGCGCCGTCATCTCGGCCGGCTTCAGGCTGATGAGGATTTCGCGCTTGGCCTGGCCATAGCTGCGCACCTGGCCCACGCCGGGAACGCCCTGCAGGCGCTTGACGATGACCTGGTCGGCCAGGGTGGACAGCGTGCGGATGTCCACCGTGGGCGAGGTCAGCGTCAGCCGCACGATGGGCTGCGCGTTATCGCCTTCCTCGCGCACGATGAACGGGTCCTTGGCCTCCTTGGGGAAGCGCGGACGAACGATGCCGACCTTGTCGCGCACGTCCTGCATGGCACGGTCCATGTCGGTGGACAGCTCGAACTCCAGGTAGACGCCGGCTTTGCCTTCCCACGAGTTGGCGCGCAAGGTGCGCACGCCGCGCACGGTGTTGACGATATCCTCCAGAGGGCGGGTGATGTCCGTCTCCACCGCCTCGGGCGAGGCGCCCGGGTACTGAACCTCGATGGCGACGAACGGAATCTCCACGTTCGGCATGCTTTCCACGCCCAGGCCGCGGTACGAGGCCAGGCCCAGCACCATCAGGCCGATCATCACCATCGTCGCGAAGACGGGCTGGCGGATACTGATTTTCGTGATCCACATGGCTTACCCCTGCGGCGGCTTGACGGCCGGCTTCTTGTCCTGCGCGGTCGTGATGGAGGTCGCCTGCGGCAGCTTGACGCTGGCACCGGGCTTGACGCCATCGAGCCTGGAGACGATGACCTGTTCGCCATGGGCCAGGCCGTCCGTGACGGCGGCCATGCCCTCATCTTCGTTGCGCAGTCCCAGCGTGACAGGCTGCGCCACAACCTTGCCGGCGCTGACCTTGTGGACGATGGCGCGGCCATTTTCTTCGTGCACGGCCGCCACCGGCACCTGCGGCAACGCGGCCGTGCGTTCCGTGACGATGCTGCCCTTGGCGAACATGCCGCCGCGCAGGGCGCCGTCGCCGTTGGACACGGTGATATACACCAGCATTGCGCGCGACCCTGCCTCTGTCGTCGGGTTGACGCGGGCGACCTTGCCGGCAAACGTGCGGCCCGCGAAACCGTCGACGCGAAACGCTGCCTCCTGGCCTACCTTGATGCGCGGGATGTCCGACGTCGGCACCTGCGCTTCCAGCGTCAGCTCGGCCAGGCTGACGATCGTGTAGACGGCCATGTCGGGCGCGACTTTCTCGCCGGCCTGCACGTGGCGCTTGCTGACGATGCCGTCGATGGGCGCGCGGATCACGCTGTCGGCCAGCGCGATGCGCGCCAGCTCCAGCTGTGCGGAGGCCGCCTTGACGCTGGCGCGTGCCAGGTCGACGGCATTGGCGTTGGTGTCGTAGGCCGTCTGCGAGATGTACTTCTGCGCCAGCAGCGCGCGGCTGTTGTTCTCGTTCTTCTGCGCCATCGACAGGCGCGCCTGTGCTTCGTCCAGCATGGCCTGCTGCTGTGTCAGGCGCGCGCGCAGGTCGGCCTGGTCGATCCGGGCCAGCACCTGTCCGGCCGCCACGGCCATCCCTTCGCGCAGGCTGGCGTCCTGCACCACGCCGGACACCTTGGACTTGACGGTGGCCTGACTGACGGGCACCAGGGAGCCGGACAGCGGCAACTGCACCGCCAGCGACCCGGCCGTCACGACGGCGACGTCGGTAGCCGCCAGTTCGTAGACGACCGGTTTGGCTGGCTGCGCGGCCGCAGGCGTTGGCGTGGGGGCAGGGTGCGGACGCAGCGCCAGGTATGCGCCGCCGGCAATGGCCAGCACGAGGACAGCGATGGCCGGCTTGCGCCAGCGCCGGCGGGAGGAAATGGGCAGTGCGTCGGTGGTCATGATTTTATCGGAATGGTTGGCCGCTGCCGGCGAATATACTGCGCGATGGTGGCACTGTACGATTCGACAAGGACGGCGGCCACGGGGATGCGACAAAGCGCGTTTTTGCGCGCCTGAATTGCAGCGGAGGCTGACAAAGCGACGGCGCAAGCGGTGGGACCCGGTACCTGTCGCCGGATGAAGGTCCCACCGCCGGGATTATTCCGCGCTCGTCAGAGCGGGCGCACCGGAATGCAGAGGTCGCAGCGCATCGCCACGTCGGCCAGCTGGGCCAGTTCCAGCGGTTCATCCAGGTGCTGCTCGATGTAATTCAGGACGCGCGTCATGCGCCGCGCATATTCATCGCGTGAGGATGAAAGGATGGGATCGTTCATGTTTTCATTATAGCAATGCCGGTCTGGTCCGAATGGCTGTGCCCGATACGGTGAATTTCTCGCGAGGGGGCGGTTCCGCACGACGGCGTGCCGGGCCGGATTTTCTGCATGGACGTCGACATCACGGCATGAAAAACGCAGAGCGTAGCTGTACCTGGCGGCGCGGTGTCCGAGAACAGCCGCGGCGATCCGCACCATCATCGATGGCACGCAGCATGGAGATGATGGCGATCGCGCAAGGCATCGAGACGGCCGAGCAGCTCGGCTTCCTGCGCGGGCAGGGCTGCGGCCAGAACGAGGGGACTACGCAGCCGCAGGCGCGCTGCCAGCGGTCCTGGCGGCGTGCTGCACTGACGCTTCAGTAAAGGCGCAGCCGCACCAGCACCTGGCCGTGGTCGGACGCCTCCGGGCGCGCCAGCCGCAGGTGATCGTTGAAATAGCTGACGTCCACCACCTCGCCGATGGCGCGCGCCGACTCGCCGTTGAATTCCTCCGATACGAGGACGTGATCGATGGTCGAATAGCGGCCCTCGTGGATGCTGGTGTAGGCCACGTGGCGCAGCGGGTCCTGGCTGCGCTGGATGCGGTGGCTGTCGTACAGCCGGCCGCGCCGCTCCTCGGCACTGGCGCCACCACCGTAGGTGCCGCCGTTGCCCAGCACGATCGTCGTCGTCACGGCATCGGCCGTGTCGTTGAAGTCGCCCAGGACCACGCACGGCCGGCGCGTCCCGCGCATCATTTTTGAGAGCAGCACGCGCAGCGCTACTGCCTCCGTGCCGCGCCACACCAGGGAGCGCAGGCTGGCCATCGCATACTGCAGCGGGTCCTCGCCGTTGTCGCCATTGCGGTAATCGGGCCGGCGCGACTTCAGGTGGACGACGATGACGTCGACAACCTGCTCGCCCGGCAGCACGACCTGCGCATGCAGCGGCGCGCGGGCGAAGCGGTCGGAGTCCGGGCTGCCGGAGTCGCACGGCACGTCGGAAGGGAAGCTGGCATACATCGTCGCCGGCGCCGCCAGCGGCAGGCGCGAGACCAGCGCGACGTTCGGCGTCAGGCGCGTGGCATGCGGATCGGGATCGAAACCGGCGTGGGTGGCGTCGCGGTATTTGCGTGTGCGTGCCAGCACGTCGCGCAATGCCGCCTGCGAAAAAATCTCCTGAAAGCCGATCACGTCCGCATCGAGTTCATCGAGCTGGCGAGCGATCCATTGGGCTTTCGCCTCGTATTCATCAAGGCTCAGAGGGGCGAGGTTGTCGTACAATTTCGCGCCCGGTGGCGCCAGATTGCAGACATTGAAGGTGGCAAAGCGAATTTCTTGCTGCATAATTAGAAACTCCCATGAGGGACCCCGCCACGGCAGGTCCCTTTTCATATTGGTTAGCGTATCACGGCATGGCAAAGAAAGAGCACATTTCAGAAACGCCGGCGACTGCACTGCTGCGCAAGCAGAAGGTGGCATTTTCCGAGCATCCTTATGAGTACGAGGAGCATGGCGGCACCTCCGTCTCGTCGCAGGCACTGGGCGTCGACGAGCACCACGTCGTCAAGACGCTGGTGATGCAGGACGAAGCCTCCCGACCATTGATTGTGCTGATGCACGGCGATTGCAAGGTCTCGACGAAGAACCTGGCGCGAAATATCGGCTGCAAGTCGGTCGAGCCGTGCAAGCCGGAGGTGGCGCAGCGCCATTCGGGCTACATGATCGGCGGGACGTCGCCGTTCGGCACGAAAAAAGCGATGCCGGTCTACGTGGAGGAGTCGATCCTCGCGCTGGAAACGATTTATATCAATGGCGGGCGGCGCGGCTTCCTGGTCGGCATCGCGCCGCGCGTGCTGGTCGACGTTCTGGGGGCGCAACCGGTCCACTGCGCGCTGGCCGATTGAATAGCCGTACTGTATAGTCGGCGCCGGCTGCGGCCAAAAACAATCACCATAGGATTTCGGGGAAATGAATACTGTTCTGTTGACGATTGCCGCCTATCTGATCGGCTCGATCTCGTTCGCTGTCGTGGTCAGCAAGATCTATGGCCTGGACGATCCGCGCACCTACGGCTCCGGCAACCCTGGCGCCACCAATGTGCTGCGCAGCGGCAGCAAGAAGGCCGCCATCTGGACGCTCGTCGGCGACGCCTTCAAGGGCTGGCTGGCCGTGTGGCTGACGATCCACTTCGCCGACCGGCTGGGCGCGGACGACACCACTATCGCGCTGGTCGCGCTGGCCGTCTTCCTTGGCCACCTGTGGCCCGTGTTCTTCCGCTTCGCCGGCGGCAAGGGCGTGGCGACGGCGGCGGGCGTGCTGCTGGCGCTGAACGTCTGGCTAGGCCTCGCGACGCTCGTCACGTGGGCCGTGGTCGCGTATGCGTTCCGCTACTCGTCGCTGGCCGCGCTGATCGCGTCGCTGTTCGCACCGTTCTATTATGGTCTACTGTTCGGTGTGGAGCCGCAGTTCTTCGCCGTGGTCGTCATGTGTGGCCTGCTGATCTGGCGCCACGCGAAGAACATCGGCAATCTGTTGGCGGGCAAGGAAAGCCGCATCGGCAGCAAGTCCAGGCCGGCCGCCGCCAAGAAAAAATAACCGCGCTTGCAAATCCGGCGGCAGGCCTCATCATGAAAGGATGGCCGCCGCCGGCGGCCGCCACTATTGAAAGGCCGCCATGGTTACTCCCGTCCGCATCGATTTCGTTTCCGACGTTTCCTGCCCGTGGTGCGTCATCGGCCTGCGCTCGCTGGAGACGGCACTGGAGCGCATCGGTCCCGAGCTCGCCCCCGAATTCCACTTCCAGCCCTTCGAACTGAACCCCGGGATGGGGCGCGAAGGGCAGGACATCACGGAACACATCACCGAAAAATACGGCAGCACGCCGGAACAGCAGGAGCAGTCGCGCGCCATGATCCGCCAGCGCGGTGCGGACGTGGGCTTCACGTTCGCCATGGACAAGCGCAGCCGCATCTACAACACGTTCGATGCGCACCGCCTGCTGCACTGGGCCGAGGAGACGGGGCGCCAGAAGGACCTCAAGCACGCCCTGTTCGAAGCGTATTTCACCAATGGCGAAGACCCGAGCTCGCACGACACGCTGCTGCGGGCTGCCGAGAAGGTCGGTCTCGACCTGATCGCGGCCCAGGACGTGCTGGAGTCCGACCGCTTTGCCGAAGAGGTGCGCACGCTGGAGAGCTTCTGGCAGCAGCACGGCATCAACTCGGTGCCGGCCGTGATCGTCAACCAGCGCCACCTGATCTCCGGCGGCCAGCCGCCCGAACTGTTCGAGCAGGCGCTGCGCCAGATCGTCGCCGAGCAAGCGGAGAATTAAGCGCGATCTGCCCATCTTATCGGGGATACCACGCGTGGTCATTTCGGCTACACTGCCCGCAAGTATCGACCCGGAGTGCGCATGGCGGCAGCAGAACAGATTTTCCCCACCTTTCCCCAGCCGGCGGACGAGCAGGCCAGGCTCGCCGCTCTGCACCGCAGCGGTGCGCCGGACCATGCGTCCGGCCCCGACTTCGCGTTCCTGACAGCGCTGGCGGCCCGGCTGTGCGGCATGCCATACGCGCACCTGACGCTGGTCGACGGCGACCGCGCCTGGATTCGCGCAAGCGTCGGGCTGGACTTGGACTCGCTGCCGCGCAGCCAGTCGTATTGCGCCTGGGCCGTGCTGGGCGACACGCTGACGGAAGTCCCGGATACGACGCAGGACGCGCGCATGGCCAGCCTGGCGCTGACGGTGGGCGCGCCGCAGGTGCGCCGCTACGCCGGCGCGCCGCTGTGGACGTTGGACGGCCACCCCATCGGCACGCTGTGCGTGATGGACAGCCATCCCGGCACCTTGACGCCGGAACAGCGCGACCTGCTGGCGGGCCTGGCGCACCAGGCGATGGCGCTGATCGAGGCGCGTGCGGCCGAGCGGGCGCTGCGTCAGTCCGAACAGCGGCTGGAACAGCTGGCCACGACGGACGAACTGACCGGCCTGCACAACCGCCGCTCGCTGCTGCACCGGCTGAAATTCGAGGTGGCGCGGGCCCGGCGTTTCCGCGCCCCGCTGGCCGCCGTCATGCTCGACCTCGACCACTTCCGCCGCATCAACGACGAGCATGGCCACGCAACGGGCGACCGGGTGCTGGCCGCCGTCGGCAAACTGGTGCGCGAAAACGTGCGGATGATCGACGTGGCGGGGCGCTACGGCGGCGAGGAACTGTGCCTGCTGCTGCCGAACACCCCGCTGATCGGCGCCCGCAAGATGGCCGAAACGCTGCGCAGCCGCATCGAAGCCCAGGTCCACATGGACGGTGCCCGGCGCGTGCCCGTCACCGCCAGCTTCGGCGTCGGCGCCATCGACCACATGGCCATCGACGACGCCGACACACTGCTGCGCGCCGCCGAGGCGGCGCTGTACGCGGCCAAGGCAAACGGCCGTAATCGAATCGATTGAATCCAAGGAGAACAGCATGCCCAAAGCAGTCTGGAACGGCGTCGTCATCGCCGAAGCGCTTGATACCGAAGTGGAAATCGTCGAGCATAATATCTACTTCCCGGTCGAGCGCATCAAGCGCGAGTACCTGAAGGACAGCAGCCACACGACCATGTGCCCATGGAAGGGCGTCGCCAGCTATTACGACGTGGAAGTGGACGGCAAGGTCAACAGGAACGCGGCCTGGTACTACCCGACGCCGTCGGAGGCGGCCAAGGCGATCAAGGGGCGCGTGGCGTTCTGGCATGGGGTGGAAGTAAGTCACTGAGTGCGCTGGGCATAGGGCAGTGTGCCCGACGTTTGCCGTCCGCGGGCGGGCGTCGGCGCGGCCGCACTGCCGGGTCCGTGCCAGATTTCGTGCCTGACCCCGATGTTGTCAGCGGGCGTGGGCGTGTCTTTCGGTTACCATGCCGCCATGGACAACATTACCCATTCCTTCGTAGGCCTCGGCGTCGGGGAACTGCTGCAACGTTCGCTGCCGGCCGAACCTGACGAAGCGCGCCAGCGTACCCGCCATCGCCTGCTGCTGACGGCTTGCGCCGCGGCCAGCAATTTTCCCGATCTGGACCTGTTCCTGACCAAACTGTTGCCGGCGCCGCTCGGCTACCTGCTGCATCACCGCGGCCATACGCATACGCTGCTGTACGCGCTGCCGCAGGCGTTGCTGCTGCTGGCGCTGTTGTGGACGCTGTGGCCGAACGCACGCCGGCTGCTGCGCGAGAGCCGCACCGCGCGGGCGGGCCTCGGTACCGCCATCGTGCTCGGGTTCGGGCTGCACCTGTCGATGGACTTCCTCAATTCGTACGGCATCCACCCGTTCTATCCGTTCGATCCGCGCTGGTTTTATGGCGACGTAGTGTTTATCGTGGAGCCCGTGTTTTGGGTGGCGTTCGGCGTGCCGCTGGCGCTGGCGATACCGAACCGGCCGGCGAGATTCCTGGCGCTGGCGGGCCTCGCGCTGTTCGTGCTGGGCGCAACGTGGCGCGGCTATCTGGGCTGGCATTCGTTGCTGGTGCTGGCGCTGATCGGCGCCGCCGTTGCCGCGCTGCGGGTGACGCGGCGCCACAGCCGCCGCGCGCTGGCGCTGGCCGCCATCATCTCCATCGGCTTCATCGCCGTGCAGGGCGGGGCGTCTTCGGCGGGGCGGCAGCGCATCGAGACGACGCTGCAGGCCATCGATCCCGCGTCGAAGGTGCTGGACGTGGCCATGACGGGGTATCCGGCGCAGCCGCTGTGCTGGTCCTTTGTCAGCATCGAGTCGAACGAAGGGGCCGGCAGCTACCGTCTGCGGCGCGGAATGCTGAGTCTTGCGCCCCGCTGGCTGCCGGTCGACGCCTGCCCGGCGGCGTTCCGCGACAGCGATGCCACTGCCGTCGCGGCGGCCGGCATCGTGCTGGCCGCGCCATGGCAGGGCGACCTGGCCATGCTGCGCAACCTGTCGCGCAGCGACTGCCACGTTAATGCGTGGCTGCGCTTTGCGCGCATGCCGGCGGTAACGGAGGACGCGGCCAGCGACCTGCGTTACGCCGCGACGCCGCGCGGCAATTTCACGGCCTTGGCCCTGTCCGGCGCTGCGCGCGAAGCCTGCGCCGACGTGCCGCAGTGGGGGTACCCGCGCGCCGATCTGCTGGGCGCCGGGGTAAGATGACGCGCATGTCCGCCCAGATGCAACCGCCGCCAGAGCCCGCACATGCCGTGCGGACAACCGACCCGCAACAGCGCCTGGGCAAGCCCGACGGCGGCTGGCGCGCGGAGCTCTACGAGGTCATCTTCGAGTCGGAAACCCGCAAGGGCCGTGCGTTCGATCTGGCGCTGATCGCCACGATCCTGCTCAGTGTCCTGGCCGCCGTGCTGACATCGATCGAGGCCATCGCCAGGACGCACGAGGACTGGCTGATTGCCGCCGAGTGGGTCTTCACGATCCTGTTTTCGATCGAATACATCGCGCGCCTCCTGTGCGTGCGCCGTCCGCTGCGGTATGCGCGCAGCTTCTTCGGCGTGATCGACCTGCTGGCCATCCTCCCCAGCTATGTGTCGCTGTTCGTGCCGGGCGCGCACGTGCTGCTGGACGTGCGCATCCTGCGGCTGCTGCGCATTTTCCGCATCCTGAAGCTGACCTTGTACATCCAGGAATACAGCATGCTGGGCGATGCGCTGCTGGCCAGCCGCCGCAAGATACTGGTGTTTCTCTCCACCGTGTTCCTGATCGTGTTCCTGCTGGGGACCGTCATGTACGTCGTCGAAGGGCCGCAACACGGCTTTACCAGCATTCCCACGGCTGTGTACTGGGCCATTTCGACAGTGACGACGGTAGGCTTCGGCGACTTGGTGCCGAAGACGGACGTCGGCCGCAGCATCGCATCGTTCATGATGCTGCTGGGCTGGGGCATCCTGGCCGTCCCGACGGGCATCATCAGTTCCGAGATCTCGCACCAGCGTGGCGTGCGGCTGCTGGCCGGGCGCTCGTGCACACGCTGCATGACGCGTGGCCATGAAGCCACGGCGCGCTACTGCAAGCAGTGTGGCAAGGCGCTTCCGCCCGAGCCGGGCTGATGGACCGCTGCACCGTCTGGCGGCGTGCGTCGCCGCTGCGGGAAACCGACGACAGCGCGAGCAAAGCGGTGTGACAGGGACTGCGTGAGACGGGTTGGCTGTCCTGCCGGGCGGCAGTCCTGCTCGCTTCCGGTGCATGGGCGCCCATAATGGCGGCGTTCGCTGACGGCCGCGCCCGTCGCATCGTCCGCTGCGGAGATCTCACGGCGGGGCCATGTGCGGACGTTCGGCGCCCTCACGTCGGGCCCTGCAATGCCGCCGCGCCGTGCTAATCTAGCTCGGCGGCAATTTAGTTTCCAATCGAGTGGTAATGGCATGCATATTGCTGGTACATTCTTCTGTATAGACAAATCGAGGAGACCAGCATGAACGAGTCCGTTCACAACCAAACGAAAACCGACCCACGTGCGCCGGCCAAACCGCTGCGCAGCGAGCGCATGGCCGCACGGGGCGTGGACTTGAAGAAAAAACATGGGCGCACCGGCGCGGTGGCGGCCGGCGGCCTGCTGGCGCTGGTCGGCCTGGCCGCGGTGCTGCTGGGTAGCTAAGGCACGGCAACTAAAATCGCCCGTTGGGCGGTCAGACGACTTTCAGTTCGTCCAGCGGCCAGCGTGGCCGCACATTGAAGGCATAATCGCGTTGCGCCGCCGCGGGATTGATGGACAGGCGCATGGCACCGGCAAACGCGATCATCGCACCGTTGTCGGTACAAAACTCCAGTTCCGGGTAATACACGCGGAAGCGCTTTTTGACTGCCGCCGCATTCAGTGCGGCGCGCAGCTGGCTGTTCGCGCCCACGCCGCCGGCGATGACGAGGCGTTTCAGGCCCGTCTGCTTCAGCGCGGCGATGCATTTGGCCGTCAATACGTCGACAATGGCGTCGACAAAACCGCGCGCGATATTGGCCTTGTCCTGTTCGCACACATTGACGGCGCTTTTCTTCACGACCGTCAGCACGGCCGTCTTCAGGCCGGAAAAACTGAAATTCAGGTCTTTCGAATGCAGCATCGGACGCGGCAGCTTGTAGGCCAGCGGATCGCCGAATTCGGCCAGCCGGGAAATGGCCGGGCCGCCCGGATAACCCAGGCCCAGCAGCTTGGCCGACTTGTCGAACGCCTCGCCGGCAGCGTCGTCCACCGTCTCGCCCAGCAGTTCATACTGGCCCACGCCGTCCACCCGCATCAGTTGCGTGTGGCCGCCGGAGACCAGCAGGGCGACAAAGGGGAACTCCGGCGGATCGGATGCCAGCAGCGGCGACAGCAGGTGGCCTTCCAAGTGGTGCACGCCCAGCACCGGCTTGTCCAGCGCCAGGCCCAGGCTGCAGGCGATCGACGAGCCCACCAGCAGAGCGCCGGCCAGGCCGGGCCCCTGCGTATAGGCGATCGCATCGATGGCCTGCGGCGCGATGGCGGCGCCTTGCAGCGTTTGCTCCAGCAGCGGAATGGCGCGGCGGATGTGGTCGCGCGACGCCAGTTCCGGCACCACACCACCGTATTCCTCATGCATCGCCACCTGCGAATACAGGGCGTGGGAGAGCAGGCCGCGCTCTGTGTCATACAGGGCCAGGCCGGTTTCGTCACAGGAGGATTCGACGCCGAGAACGATCATGGGGATGCTGCAAAGTAAATGGGCAATCCGCCATTGTAAAGGAAAGCCGTCGGCGCGTCCCGGCCGGTGCCGCCGCGGTGCTGCCTGAAAAACCGGTGACAGGCTCCGGTTTTGCGGAAAGTTTCTCAAAACGGGGACTGTCCCCGTTTTTTGGCAACTTCCTCAGGAACGGCGGCGCAGCTCGGCGTCCGCGGCGCGCAGCATCTGCGCCGTCGTGTCCCAGTCGATGCAGCCGTCCGTCACGGAGCAGCCGTATTTCAGTTCCGACAGGTCGGCCGGGATCTTCTGGTTACCCGCTTCGATGTTCGACTCGATCATCACGCCGACCAGCGACTTGTTGCCGTGTACGAGCTGGTTGATCACGTCCGTCATCACCAGCGGTTGCAGTTCCGGCTTCTTGTAGCTGTTGGCATGCGAGCAATCCACGACGATATTGGCCGGCAGCCTGGCTTTCGCCAGCGCCTGCTCGGCGATCGTCACGGACACGGAATCGTAGTTGGGACGGCCGTCGCCGCCGCGCAGCACCACGTGGCCATAGGCATTGCCGCGCGTGCGCACGACGGCGACGTTGCCTTCGCCGTTGATGCCAAGGAAGGCATGCGGGTTGGCGGCCGACAGGATGGCATTGATGGCGATGCTGATGTCGCCGTCCGTGCCGTTCTTGAAGCCGACCGGCGTCGACAGGCCCGATGACATCTCGCGGTGTGTTTGCGATTCCGTCGTGCGGGCGCCGATGGCGGTCCACGCGATCAGGTCGCCCAGGTATTGCGGCGAGATCGGGTCGAGTGCCTCGGTCGCCGTCGGCAGGCCCAGCTCGCAGACGTCCAGCAGGAACTGGCGCGCCTTTTCCATGCCGATGTCCACGCGGAACGAGTCGTCCATGAACGGGTCGTTGATATAGCCCTTCCAGCCCGTTGTCGTGCGCGGCTTCTCGAAATACACGCGCATCACCAGCAGCATCGTGTCCTTGACCTCTTCCTGCAGCGCTTTCAGGCGGCGCGCATAGTCGAGGCCGGCGACAGGATCGTGGATCGAGCAAGGGCCGACAACGACAAACAGGCGCTTGTCCTTGCGGTCCAGGATCGCGCGCAGATCCTCGCGGCCCTTCGTGACGGTGGCGGACGCGGCGTCCGTCAGCGGCAGTTTCGTGTGCAGTTCCGCCGGCGTGGGCATCGGCGCGAACGAGGTGACGTTAATATTTTCGAGATCGGGTGCAATCATGGTTGTGTCTGCTTCTAGCGTGTGTTTTCTTCAGGGGATCGAATAGTGTAGCCGAAATAATGTAAGCTGTTTGACATGACGATCGAAACCACTCCATTCCATGCCGCGCCGTTCATCAAGGAAATCGGCCGCGGACAGAAGGGCGCCCGCGGCATGAGCCGCATTGACGCCCGCGCGCTGTACCAGGCCATGCTCGATGGCCGCGTGTCCGACCTCGAACTGGGCGCCATCCTGCTGGCCATGCGCATCAAGGGTGAATCCGTCGACGAGCTGGCCGGTTTCCTGGAAGCGGCCGAAGCGTCGTTCACGCCGCTGCGGGCTCCGGCTGGCGAATTTGCCCCCGTGCTGATCCCCAGTTATAACGGCGCCCGCAAGATGGCGAATCTGACGGCGCTGCTGGCGCTGCTGCTGGCGCGCGCAGGCGTGCCCGTCCTCGTGCACGGCGTGCCGCATGACGTGGGACGCGTGGCGACGGCCGAGGTGTTTGCCGAGCTGGACGTGCATGCCGCCGCGTCGACCGAAGCGGCCGAGGCGGCACTGGCCGCCGGCCAGGTCAGCTTCATCACCATCGACACGCTGGCCCCAAAGCTGGCCTATATGCTGTCGCTGCGCCGCGTGCTGGGCGTGCGCAATTCCACGCACACGCTGGTGAAAATCATGCAGCCGTTTGCCGGCGCTGCGCTGCGGCTGGTGTCGTACACCCACCCGGAGTACCTGGAAACGCTGGGAGAGTATTTCACCACGGCTGCTCCGCACGAGCGCGGCGACGCGTTCCTGATGCGCGGCACGGAAGGGGAGACGGTGGCCAACGCCACCAAGGCACAGAAGATCGACTGGTTCCACGCAGGCCAGCGCACGGTGCTGGTCGAGCGGCAGATGATCGCAGAACACCTGCCCGAGCTCCCCGAAGACAAGAGCGCCGCCGCCACGGCGGCATGGATCAGGTCAGTACTGGACGGTGCGGTGCCGGTACCGGACCCGATCGCCCAACAGGTCCAGCACATCGTCGCCACCTCCCGCGCGATCCGCCAGCGACATCCAGCCTGACGACTGCCCAGCCCGTGACAACATCGGGGTCAGGCACAAAAACTGTCAAACACGGTGTCAGGCACCGTGGTGGGCACGGGCCCGGCCATGCGCAGTCTCGCAAATGACGAGCTCGTGACAACATCGGTGCCTGACCCCGATGTTGTCAACGGGCTCGTCGGTAGCCTTACTTCACGCCCTCGCCGATAACCCCGCAGGCAATCCGCCCGGCGCCGCCACCCAGCGGTGCCGGCGAATCCGCGTAATTGTCGCCGCCGGCATGAATCATCAATGCCCGGCCGCGTACGTCGGCCAGCGACTTCAGCTGGGGCGCCACGACGGGTTTCAGCGCCGCGCCGCTGCTGTCCACTTCCAGGCTCGGCAGGTCGCCCAGATGGCCGCCGTTGTTCGGTCCCTTGTGCGCATTGGTGCCGTGCGGATCAAGGTGGCCGCCCGCCGCGCCGGCCGGGGCCGGCTTGCCGTTGACGGGGCCTTCGGCGCAGCTGCCGTTCATGTGGACGTGGAAGCCGCGCTGGCCCGGTGGCAGGCCCTGCAGGGCCGGCGCGAACTGCAGGCCGCCCGGCGTTTCCGTGATCGTCACGCTGCCCAGGTTGCGGTTGCCGTCGCTGCTGGCAACGGAGTGGATCGGCACGGTGATCTGTGCATGGGCCAGCGCAGAAAAGCCCACGGCGGCAATGGCGATGGCAAGACGGGTACGGGTGTGCATGGATAACTCCAGTAAGTTGTTGTTACGAAAACAATTGAGCATACCGTAACCGGGGAATCCGGCGCGCATGGTCGGGCCAGGAAAAAAATAGACTGCAGCCATGCGCGGCAGGGTCGCGTAAAATGGCCGGTTTGACCGGGGCGGATGATGGCGAAACAGTTTGATGTGGCAGTGATCGGTGCGGGCGCGGCCGGGATGATGTGCGCGGCCGCGGCCGGGCAGCGCGGCAAGCGGGTCGTGCTGATCGATCACGCGTCGAAACTGGCCGAAAAGATCCGCATCTCCGGCGGCGGGCGCTGCAATTTCACCAATATCAATGCCGGGCCGGCCAATTTTCTGTCCGAAAATCCGCACTTCGCCAAGAGTGCGCTGTCGCGCTACACGCCGCAGGACTTCCTTGCCCTCGTCAGGAAATACCGCATCGCGTATCACGAGAAGCACCGCGGCCAGCTGTTCTGCGACGATTCCGCCGAGCAGATCATCGAGATGCTGAAGGCCGAATGCGCCGCCGGCGACGTCCACTGGCGCATGCCCGCCAAGGTCGAGACGTTCCAGAAGACCGACGCCGGCTTCCTGCTGCAAACGGACAGCGGCGACATCGAAGCGGCCAACGTCGTCATCGCCACGGGTGGCCTGTCGATCCCGAAGATCGGCGCGACCGACTTCGGTTATCGCATCGCAAAGCAATTCGACCTGGCAATTGTCGAACCCCGTCCGGCACTCGTGCCGCTGACGTTCGACGAAACCCAGTGGCAGCCGTTCGTGCCGCTGGCCGGCATCTCGCTGGAAGTGGACGTGACGACAGGCTCCCTGAAAGGCCGCAAGGCCACGGGCGCCCGCTTCCGCGAGGACCTGCTGTTCACGCACCGCGGCCTGTCCGGCCCCGCCATCCTGCAGATTTCCAGTTTCTGGCAGCCGGGCGAGCCGATTATCATCAACCTGCTGCCGGAGATGGACGTCGCTCAGACGCTGATCGAAGGCAAGGGCACGATCAAGAAGCAGCTGGGCAACGCGCTGGCGCAGTGGCTGCCGGCGCGTCTGGCCGAGGGCCTGCTGACGGCGCACGGCTTCGCGCTCGACGCCCGCCTGGCCGACATGCCGGATGCCCAGCTGCGCAAGCTGGGCCAGGCGCTGAACGGCTGGACCATCACGCCGAACGGCTCGGAAGGCTACCGCAAGGCCGAGGTGACGCGCGGCGGCGTCGACACGAAGGAGCTGTCGCAGCAGACGATGATGGCCAACAAGGTGCCCGGCCTGTACTTCATCGGCGAGACGGTCGACGTGACGGGGTGGCTGGGAGGCTACAACTTCCAGTGGGCCTGGGCATCGGGGATGGCGGCCGGGCTGGCAATCTGATATCATTCCGGTCCCGTTGCGAGAGTTTCATCATGTCGCAGCGGTTCCTGATGTTAGCGGGGCAAGACAAAGCCCGAGTTTCAGATGAGGTTTCCCGGGGTAAGCCCAGGACCCGCCTGCCGGGCCGGTTTAGCAATCGCGCCTATTGTATATCTGGACAAATGCTGCTAATATCGCTGTCTTCCTAAAAACCCTCTAACGGTTTGAATTTTTACATGACCACTATTCGCCTTAAAGAAAACGAGCCGTTCGAAGTCGCCATGCGCCGCTTCAAGCGCACCATCGAAAAAACCGGTCTGCTGACCGAACTGCGTGCGCGCGAGTTCTACGAAAAGCCAACCGCAGAGCGCAAGCGCAAGCTGGCAGCTGCCGTGAAGCGTCACTACAAGCGCATCCGCAGCCAGCAACTGCCGAAGAAGCTGTACTAATTCCAGCTCTCGCAACGGGCCTGCCGACGGCGCACATCGCCTCCCGGCCTGGCTGCGTCAGCGCTCACCCGCTCCGGTTCGGCCGCAGCGGGTTTTTCGTTTTGTCCCTTACTTTTTAGAGGTAGCCATGAGTCTGAAAGCCCAGATCACCGATGACATGAAAGCCGCCATGCGCGCCAAGGAAGCCGGCAAGCTGAACACGATCCGCCTGCTGCTGGCCGAGATCAAGCGCAAGGAAGTGGACGAGCAGATCGAAGTCAACGACGACCAGACCGTGGCCATCGTCGAAAAGATGATCAAGCAGCGCAAGGATTCGATCAGCCAGTTCGAGGCCGGTGGCCGTGCCGACCTGGCCGATATCGAGAAGGCCGAGCTGGCCGTGCTGGCCGCTTACATGCCGGCCGGCCTGTCGGACGACGAAATCCAGGCCGAAGTGCAAGCCGCCGTCGCCGAGTCCGGCGCTGCCGGTCCACAGGACATGGGCAAGGTCATGGCTATCCTGAAGCCGAAGCTGGCAGGCCGGGCCGACATGACGGTCGTCTCCGGTCTCGTCAAGAAGGCGCTGGCCCCGGCATAATGCCGCCGGTACGCCACGGTTTTTAGGCAGGTTCCTCCCGCATCGCCGCGTCTTGCGTTGCCTCAATAGCGAGCGGGCGCGGCAGTTTAGTCTGATCCGAAACAACGCAACCATCCTGTGATCCCAGAATCGTTCATCTCCGACCTGCTCAACCGCGTCGACATCGTCGACGTCGTGGGCCGCTACGTGCAGCTGAAAAAGACGGGCGCCAACTTCCAGGGCCTGTGCCCGTTCCACAACGAGAAGTCGCCCAGCTTTACCGTCAGTCCGACGAAGCAGTTCTACCACTGCTTCGGCTGCAGCGCGCACGGCACGTCGATCGGGTTCCTGATGGAATACTCGGGCATGGGCTTCGTCGACGCCGTCAAGGACCTGGCACAGGGTGTCGGCATGGTCGTGCCCGAGCAGGACGACAAGATTCCGCCGGCCCAGCGTGCGCAGATGCAGGCGCAGAGCATGGCGTTGTCCGAAGCGATGAACCTGGCGATGGAGTATTACAAGACCCAGCTGCGCTCGGCACCGAACGCGATTGCCTACCTGAAGGGCCGCGGCCTGACGGGCGAAGTGGCGGCCCGTTTCGCGCTCGGTTACGCGCCGGACGGCTGGGACAACCTGCGCAGCGTCTTTCCCGACTACAGCGCCGTCGCGCTGGTCGAAGCCGGCCTCGTCATCGACAAGGTCGACGAGGAAGGCCGCCACATCAAGCGTTACGACCGCTTCCGCGAGCGCGTGATGTTCCCCATCCGCAACACCAAAGGGCAGGTCATCGCCTTTGGCGGGCGAATCATGGAACAGGGCGAACCAAAATACTTGAATTCCCCGGAGACGCCTTTATTTTCAAAGGGTTCCGAGCTGTATGGCCTGTTCGAGGCACGCCAGGCGATCCGCGATGCGGGTTATGTGCTGGTGACGGAAGGGTATATGGACGTGGTGGCGCTGGCGCAGATGGGCTTTCCGCATGCGGTGGCCACCTTGGGCACGGCGTGCACCACGATTCACGTGCAGAAACTGTTGCGTCAAACCGACACCGTCATCTTCAGTTTCGATGGCGACAAGGCAGGCCGCCGGGCGGCGCGGCGGGCGCTGGAAGCGTGCCTGCCGCACGTGTCCGACGACAAGACCATCAAGTTCCTGTTCCTGCCGTCCGAGCACGACCCGGACAGCTACATCCGCGAGTTCGGCGCCGATGGGTTCGAACAGCAGGTGAGCGAGGCGATGCCGCTGTCGCAATTCCTGCTGCGCGAGGCGGCAGGCGAGCACGACCTGGACGAGCCGGAAGGCCGCGCCCGCGCCCAGTACGACGCGAAGCCGATGCTGCAGGCCATGGCGCCGTCCGGATTGCGGCTGCAGATCGTGCGAGGCCTGGCGTCGATGACGCAGAGCACGCCCGGCGAGATCGAAGCGCTGTTCGAGCTGAGCAAGCCAGTGGCCGTCAGCCGCAAGGCGCCGGCCCGCAGCAAGCGGCAGGAGCCGGTGGGGCTCGAGCGGAAAATGATCCGCATGCTGGTGACGCACCCGTCGCTGGCCTTGCAGATGGACGCGGACGCGCTGGAAGCCTGCCGCCATTTCGGCCAGGAGCAATATGACCACCTGCTGCACCTGGTGCAGCTGGCGCAATCGCTGGGACCGAACGGCACATTTGCCGCGCTGGCGCAGCAGCTGAAAGAGCAGGGCGATGGTTATGATGCGATCATCGGCGAAATCGCCGCCACGCCAGAGCCGGAGATCGAAACGGAACGGTTGTTCCTTGCTGCCACGGTGCGCGAACTGAAACTGCAGCAGGTCAGGGACGAAATTAATATCGTGATGGAAGCGATAAATACCGCCATCACGGCGAAAGAACCGACCGACGTGCTGACGACGGGATATCGCGAATTAAAGGCGCTGGAAGACCAGCTGCTGCGCGAACAGGAAGCGGATAAGAGTTTCCGCTGACGCCTTAGCGACACCCGGGCCAATCTGGTATTCGAAAAGTGGCGTGCTATAATAAAACGCTAAGTATTTGATTACATTGGCAAGGTTTTCAATTCAGAATTTGTGTTTGTTTTCAGTAGGTTAGGCTCTCGAACGGCAGGATGAAACTGTGCCGGCGGGTGGGCCGGACATCGATGAGACGGCGCGAGTTTTCTTGCATCGGCGGCGTGATCGCAACACCAGCGACAGGCGGCCCGCATCACGCTCCGGAGTACCGGGCGGCTTCCGTGCCGTGTCCTCTTTGTCCGCTCTAGCCCCCACGCGCCTTCATACAGTAGAATTTCCGCCACGAATGGTCGCTATGTCATGTTTGATTCGATGGCATCGTGAATGTGGGAGAGATTGCAGCAGTGGTTGTAGCAGTGTCCGTTGTAGCAGTGTCGTAGCATGGAAAGACCGTGGAAGGACCCGTGGAGGACCCCGAAAAGCCGTTGCAAGCGGTATCAGGTCCGGCCGGGAAATGCCGTCGATGGAGACACCTGGCGGCAGGCCGGAAGTGAAGCTGAAAGTGCAGCAGGTGGTAGCTGGTGGCGTTCGCGGGATATCGGCATCGTCCTAACCGTAAGGGTATCTCGACAAACCGTCGCGCATGCGCCGGATATGCGAGATCCCGTAAGCAAGTCGTTGTGACATCGAAAGCGCCTGTGCCAGCAAAGAAACCTGAAACCCAAGCGGCTGCAAAGCCCAGCAAAGTGACCGCCCGAGCAGCCAAGACGGCCGACAAGGCCGAGACAAGCGCGGAGGCCGTGGATACGCGCGCGGCCGCCGCACCGCCGGCGGTGAGCCAGACCACCGATGCCGCGACGCTTGCCGCGATCGACACGTCCGGCTATGTGCTTCCGTCCGTCAAGGTACCGGGCCGGCGTGGTCGCAAGCCGAAGGAATTCCAGCCAGAGAACGACGAGGTCGCCGCGCTCAACGCGGTCGAGCGCGCCGAGCTGAAAGCCGTCGACAAGGCCAAGGCCAAGGACCGCAAGGCCAAGGAAAAGGCGCTGCTGAAGGATGCATTCTCTTCGGACACGGAAGCGACCGAGGAAGAGCTCGAACGCCGCCGCCAGAAGCTGAAAACGCTGATCAAGTTCGGCAAGGAGCGCGGCTTCCTCACGTATGCCGAGATTAACGACCATCTGCCCGACAACATCGTCGATCCTGAGGCCATCGAAGGCATCATCGGCACGTTCAACGACATGGGCATCGCGGTGTACGAGCACGCCCCGGATGCCGAAACGCTGCTGCTGTCGGATAACGTCGCCACTGTCACCAGCGACGACGAGGCCGAGGCTGCCGCCGAGGCGGCGCTGTCCACGGTCGACTCCGACTTCGGCCGCACGACGGACCCCGTGCGCATGTACATGCGCGAGATGGGCTCGGTCGAGCTGCTGACGCGCGAAGGCGAAATCGAGATCGCCAAACGCATCGAAGACGGCCTGAAGGACATGATCCAGGCCATCTCGGCCTGCCCGGTGACGATTGCCGAAATCATCGCCACGTCCGACCGCATCCGTAACGACGAGATCAAGATCGATGAAATCGTCGACGGCCTCGTCGACGACAACGAAGACCAGCCCGCCGCTGCCGCGCCGCCCGCCACCGAGGACGACGAAGACGACGAGGAAGAGGAAGAAGAGGAAGAAGCGGAAGAGGAAGAAGCAAGCCCGTCGGGCGCGGCCGCCGGCTACTCGGCCGAGCAGCTGGAAGCGCTGAAGAACAACGCCCTGGCGAAGTTCGACGAGATTGCGAACCAGTTCGACAAGATGCGCAAGGCGTTCGAGCGCGAAGGCTACAATTCGAAGTCGTACATCAAGGCGCAGGACGCGATTTCGAACGAGCTGCTGGGTATCCGCTTCACGGCGAAAGTCGTCGAGAAGCTGTGCGACACGCTGCGCGGCCAAGTCGATGAAGTACGTCATATCGAGAAACAGATTCTCGACGTGGCCGTCAACAAGTGCGGCATGCCGCGCGCCCACTTCATCAAGGTCTTCCCGGGCAACGAAACGAACCTGGAATGGGTCGACGGCGAAGTGGCCGCGAACCACGCCTACAGCGCCATCCTGGGCCGCAATATTCCGACGATCAAGGAACTGCAGCAGCGCCTGATCGACCTGCAGGCAAGGGTCGTGCTGCCGCTGCCGGACCTGCGCAACATCAACCGCCAGATGGCGGCCGGTGAAATGAAGGCGCGCAAGGCCAAGCGCGAAATGACGGAAGCGAACTTGCGTCTGGTGATTTCGATCGCCAAGAAATACACGAACCGCGGCCTGCAGTTCCTCGACCTGATCCAGGAAGGCAATATCGGCCTGATGAAGGCCGTGGACAAGTTCGAGTACCGCCGCGGCTACAAGTTCTCGACGTACGCAACCTGGTGGATTCGCCAGGCAATCACGCGCTCGATCGCCGACCAGGCCCGCACGATCCGCATTCCGGTCCACATGATCGAGACGATCAACAAGATGAACCGGATCAGCCGCCAGATCCTGCAGGAAACGGGTGCCGAACCCGATCCGGCAACCCTGGCGATCAAGATGGAGATGCCGGAAGATAAGATCCGCAAGATCATGAAGATCGCCAAGGAGCCGATCTCGATGGAAACGCCGATCGGCGACGACGACGACTCCCATCTGGGCGACTTCATCGAGGACAACAACACGCTGGCTCCGTCGGATGCCGCGCTGCACGCCTCGATGCGCGGCGTCGTGAAGGACGTTCTCGACTCGCTGACGCCACGCGAAGCCAAAGTGCTGCGCATGCGCTTCGGCATCGAAATGTCCACGGACCACACTCTGGAGGAAGTCGGCAAGCAATTCGACGTCACCCGCGAACGCATCCGCCAGATCGAAGCGAAGGCACTGCGCAAGCTGCGCCACCCGTCCCGTTCGGACAAGCTGAAAAGCTTCCTGGAAGGGAACTGATCCGCCTTGGTCCAGTCAAGCGCCGGTGGGACTTGACTGGAGCCGCCCCAGGCTCTAAGCTGCCGAGTTCGTTGTAGCAGTCTGGCAACGAACTCGTGCAGTGGTTCTTCCGCATTACTCTGCACGTTATCCGCACTACCTCAGGGCCTCTAGCTCATGCCTGGTTAGAGCAGCGGACTCATAATCCGTTGGTGCCCGGTTCGACTCCGGGGAGGCCTACCAATAAAATCATACACTTAGCTTCATCGTCGGCGGCTCATGCTTAGGCGCTCCACATGATGTAAGGTGTTTGTAAGACCATTTCCACACAGCTGCACGCAACATAGTATGGGCACGCACACTGGGCAGGTTTACATCAGTATTGATTTCAGTCTACAATAATTGCCAGAGATAAATTCTCGTACCGTTGTAGTCGTGCGGACTGTTGCCACAGGGGTAGCAGTCGAGGCTAGGGCGGTCGGCGGCAATTGCCGCTAACGCTGCGGGTGTGGTGGCCCTCCGTTATTGACGGTAAAACAACCTGCGATCCGTCGAGCAGAAACGGTCCTGTTGGCGCCCTTCCTTGGAAGAGCATGAACCCACTCGACCTTCGTAAACTCAAATGACCGATTGCACGACTCCACCGCCGGCGATTGATAGCCGGCAATCTTTCCCTTCTTTGCTTACCGAAACGCGCCATGCAGTTGATACTGCAACTGCCGCATTCCACCTTGGCAGGCAGGCGCAGACACTGCGTAAGTGGGCTTGCCTGGACTGCGGGCCGCTACGTCCAGTGCGCGTCAACCGACGCCTCGCATGGGTGGTCGCCGATATCAAACGCCTCTTGGAGGCGAAATGATGACCGAACACATCCTGATTGCCGCGTCGATTGACGACGTGCTTGAGTTCGCTCGCGATGAGCTTGCAATGATGTTGGCTGAAATCGCCAGTGGGATGTCAGACCAAGACTTCGTGGATATTTACCGAGAACACCACTATCTGGCTCCGGGTTCAACGCTCACAGCAGAGCAACTGGCCTCGTTCCGGCTGCAGTGCACCCAACAAGTTTTCGATGACTTTGTGGCCAAGGAGGAGGCCCTCCTTGATCTGCTGCGCGGTAATTGGAGCTTCTGATGACTGGAAAATTTACCTTATTCACCGCGACGGTCCCCCGTACACTCGGCAAGGTCTATCGCCTCGGGCCGTCTGGCTTGGAGAAGCAGACGGCTGGAGAGCTGAGCGAAGCCTCTTTCGAAGTGCTGAGCTTCAACACCATCGATCAATTTGCAGTCCTGATCGGATCCGTGTCGACGGCGCAAGCGATCTCATCCAGCATCCCACTGTCGGGTTCCATCAAAGGGAAGATCGTCGCGAAGGCTAGGGCGGTTCGGCACCCTGAGGCGTTGACGCGTACAGCGAAAGACTTCGGCTTCCCGAACGGAACTCGTGGTGTGATCGTACTCGACTATGACGCCCGCTCAGATACATTGCCGCTCACGCAGGCTGAGTTGTGGAAAATGTTGACGACAATCGCCCCGGCCGTTGCAAATGCAGGCGTCCTCTGGTGGTGCTCGGGTAGCTCCCATATTTTCAACGATGACGAAAAGGTTTATGGCTTGCGCGGGCAGCGCTTGTATCTAATGGTCGCGGACACTGGCGACACGGAACGCGTCGGGGAAGTCCTGATGAAACGCTTGTGGCTCAACGGATATGGGTACATTGCAATTTCCTCGTCCGGCCAACGCCTAGAGCGTGCCGACATCGACTCGGCCATGTTCCAGCCAGCTCGGCTTGACTTTGCCGGCGGCGCAGAGTGCAAGCCTCCTCTGGTGCAGCGACGTGGCACGCCGATTGTTCTCGCTGCCGGATCGTGGCTGGATACTACTTCCGCAATTGAAAACCTTACGCCAGACGAGGAAACGCGGTACGTGGCCTTGGTATCTGCCGCCTACGCCAAGGCGGCAGGCGCTGCTCAAGAAGCGCGCGAGCGATGGAAGGAATCGCGGCGCGACACTGCAATCTCAAGCCTCAGCAGCACAGGGATGACGATCGCAGAGGCATCGGAACGTGTGGATCGATCACTGTCTGCAGCCTTGGGCGGGGTGCTGCTGGGAGACTTCGATGTCCGGATGGCGGGCGGGGAGGCGGTAAAGATTGGTACGATCCTGGATAACAGGGAGCGCTTCCATGGGGCGCTGACGCTTGATCCTCTAGAGCCCGACTACGCAAATGGCAAGGTCACGGGGAAGCTCTTCCTCTATGGGGCGTCCCCTACCTTGCATAGTTTCGCGCGCGGAGGCACCACGTATCGGCTACGTCGACAGCCTCACCGCCTTTATATGCAGCGTGGAAGGAAGGCGGAGCTTGCTGACGAGATCTTGAAGGCCTTGGCGGAGGAGCCGGATGTCTTCATTCGCGGCGAGAGCCTTGTCGTGATGGAGGATGGTCGCATGCGGCCGCTCCGCAAGCATAACCTGGCCCACCTGATTGGTACGCGAGCTGCCCTGTACGTGAAAAATGACAAGGGCCTAGACCTGCCAGTAGATGTGCCGAATGACGTAGTCGAGATGGTCATCGCGATGGCGGAGGGGTGATGAAGCTTAAGGTCTTAAAAGCGGTTGCATATCTTCCGTTCGCCACGCCCGCAGGCACCCTTGTCACCACCGTCGGGTACAACGTCGAGACGGGTATCTTCGCGCAGTTCGACGCTGAAATGCTGCCATTAATTCCGGCAGCGCCGAGTCAAGCGGAGCTGGTCGACGCGCTGAAGACATTGTGGAAACCGTGGTCAGGTTTCCGCTTTGCCACCGACAACGATCGCGCAGCCATGTTGGCGGCTATATTCACGGCAGTGTGCAGGCCGGCCTTGAGCACGGCGCCGGCATTCTTCTTTGATGCCCCAGTTCAGGGCAGCGGCAAAACAAAATGTGCGGCTGCCCTTGCGGTGCTTACGCGGGCAAGAAGAGCGGCGTGATGCCCTATGTGGATGGTGCAGGTGCGGAGGCAGAGACAGTAAAGAAGCTGGTGGCGATGCTAATCTCTGGCGAAACGTTTTGGCTCGTCGATAACGTCGTCGGAACCTGGAAAAGCCCTGTTATCGCTAGTTTGCTCAGCGACGGGGCCCTCAGCGAACGCATCCTCGGCGGCAATCAGTGGTACCGCGGTGACGCACGCCTTATGGTCTGCGCTACAGGCAACAATGCGTCGCTTGACCGAGACTTGGGTCGACGCTTTATCCGTGTTCGGATCGATACCGGTGTCGAAACTCCCCAGACACGCGACTTCAACTTCGATCCAGTCGATAAAGCGCTCGCTATGCGAATTGAGATTGCGGCCGCTGTATTGTCCCTTATTCGCGCCTACTGGGACGCTAATGCCAGCGCAGCCGGCGTTGGTGACTGCGGTTTCGCAGAGTGGACCCGACTAGTGCGGCAATGCATCTTGTGGCTGGGCGCCACCGGGCTTACTGAACAGGCCGGCCTGGGGAAGATCGGCGACCCTGCTTGGTCTATTTTGCAGGAGGCGAGTGAAGATGATCCAGAAACCAGCGCCCACCTGATGCTCATGACTGGTCTATTCGATGTATTCGCTGGAGTGTCATTCCGGGCGAAGGACGTATTGAACCTTTGGGGCGCTGGTGAACGTGCCGATACCGACGATCCTGCAGGAATGGTGCGCGAGGCATTGGGGGCTCTAATGCGGCAGCTTGGGCAGGGTGGGCCGACTGCCATCGGTATCGGTAGAGTCCTTCAGCACCGACGAGACCGTGTGGTCAACGGCATGTGCTTCCGGCTAGCTGGCACTGATCGAAACGGCGTCAAGGCGTGGTGTGTTGCCGCTGCTGGGGATGCGGGTACTGGCAGAAGCTATCCCGATCTCAAGCGGCCCTAAGGGCAATACGGATCTGATTTATCTCTACATTTTTCTTCATCTACTCCCCGCACTCCCCGCAATTACCAGACCGCTGGTGGCAGCGGGGGAGGGGACGGGGGTGGTAAAGGTACCCACTATGAACGAATCAACTATTAAAACTGCAGCACTCGGGGTCGAACACGCCACCGCTGCGGCTCTGGCAGCTATTCTCGATGACGAGATAATGCCAGCAACCGCTGCGCTTCAAGAGCTTACGCAACGCAACAACGAATTGCTGACGAGAGGCGATGATGCCATTCGAGAATCGCTCGGGCGGCAGGCCGTCGTGTTGGAGGCCTTGTTCTACCGGCTGCTCCAATCGGCGGCGGCGGCGAAGCGAAATGATGTCACGGCGGTGGCGTTACGTTCGGCGATTAACACGCAGAAATCACTCCTGACGACGCTCGGAGCGCTCAAGCAGATGAGGAGTGAGGATGCGTAAGTCCCCAACGTTGACGCCCGACCAGAGGCAAGCACGACGCGAATTGATACAACGCACAAAGCCGTGGCTGCGTTCCACTGGCCCGAAGACTACCGAAGGCAAAGCAAAGGCAGCGCAACGCTGGCGCCGGCACGGAATGCGAGCTGCAGAGATAAAAGTCATCAAGGTCTGGACCCTCTCTGTACTGAAACTTGTCGAGGTACTGAAAATGTCAGAGTCTGCTTGACGTCCCCGTCTTGATAGGCGAAATACGTTCCGCAAGTGAAGGCGCACTATCGTACGCCTTCACCCCTGCAATCACGCTAAGAGGGAGGATGCTGATAACGAAGCTTTTGGAGCTATTGCTTGGAGTATGCCAAGCCTTTCCAGAAGTTCTATGCTCTCAAAATCGATACTCATCGGATTTAAAAAATCCTGGATATAGCGGACTACTTCCTCAGGTGATACCTCAAACCATTCCCCATTCTTGCGTCGTTCGCTAAAATAATCATGGCATTGAGATTCAGCCTCTATACAGTTGCTGACTTCCGCATTTACAATATTGGCGAGTATCCCGCCGTGTGCGGACATCTGCACCCGCTGGCGCTGTCCTTTTGTTGTTTTTGTTCGGCCAATCTTGCACAGACCTGCACTGCTATCGTAAAGCACGTATAGGAAACCCTGATGCCGTGTCCCCAATGGTTTAGGCGCGGACCGCATCGAGTCCGGAACCAATTGCTGGGCAGCCTGAACAACGTGCCTCCAGTTCGGTCCCTCATGTCTAGTTGCGGTCCCGGCCGGGCCCTGCTTAATTTTCCCAAAATGTTCTTGATGGGCTAAGCGCGAGGCATCGTTCATCAGGATATTCCAACCCACTAGCGCCAAGGAACGCAGCATTGATTTTTCTGTGGTTCCGAGTGCGGCAGCCACATCTGCGACAGTAATTGTCACGCTCTGCGCGTTTGTCATATGTACCTCTAGGACTGATAATCTCGTAAAGGAATTACTTCGGAATTTTCGGCTTACTGGTTTAGCTCAGCCAGATCGGGCTGAACTCCAAGCCGGTCGAGGCTTCACCTATATGCGGGGCGTCCATAGCTGCCGATCGTGCTATCGTCCACCGCTTTTCACTCCTTTCTGCCTGCTTTCAGCAATCAGCGAGCGGCCTTCTGCGGATAATTCTTCGGCGCGTTTCCAGATGTCAGCAAGACACGGGTCTAAAGCTCTTTCCGGCAGGGTCAGCAACGTTTCCTCTTGAAGAGGACAGTATTTCGTCAAAAGCTTGGAAAGCCCATCCCCAATGAACTGATATCTCGGACCTGCCGCAATGTAAAGTTGCCATGCACGTGCTGCTTGGCGGTGATTGTCTAGCGCCAGCTTGTATGCCAGCACTGCCTTCGGAACTTTTTTACCGAAGTCACTTTCCTCAAATTCAGTTATCGCGAAATCGACGTCAGCTAACTCTTCGGCATATTTGGTCCGCGTCACCCCAACCTCGATCTTCGACTCAAGCTTCCGGAGCGCCCTTGTCGCGGCAAGCGCAGTTTCATCTGGCACGGCCTTGACAGCCTCCGTTTTCGTCGATGCCGCACTAAGTGTGGGAACCCAGCCGAGACAGGTTAGAAAAATGGTAAGTTGTATAACGTTTTTCACGGGAAATTCTTTCTCAGGACAAATGTACATGACGGTTGCAATAAGATGAGATTGTGACGTAAACACGGCTGACTTAAAAGCTCCAGCTTGTGACACTGTGTAGATGCAATCTCTAGCGAACACACCCTTCCATGAGCCTTCAGTACGTGCCGTGCTGGCTGGCAATATGGTCCGCCTGCGTGGTGAGAAAGGTTGGTCGCAAGAGATGTTGGCGTTCGAGGCAGGCTTGCACAGGACGTTCATCGCCCATGTCGAACGTCGGGCTCGAAACGTGTCGCTCGATAACGTCGAGAAAATTGCCAGGGCATTAGGAGTGAAGCCCTACCTGCTGTTGAAGGATTAGTAGCGTCGGTGATCGTCCTGATGGTGGCCGGAGGTAAGCAATGGCCGGATTTCGCTTGCCGATCGGACGGCTGGGCGCCAGCGCCTGGACGATCGCGTCGAGCAGGTGCAGGCCCGCTTTGGATGCATATATGCACGCGTTAGCTCGCTGGCACGTACTCCAGCTGCGCGGCCAGATTCTCCCCCAACTTTTGCACCACCGCCACAGGCCAGGCAAGCGTCAGACCGCGGCAGGTGTACTTTTCATCGCGCGGCAGGAGTTCAGGCAACGGCTTGCGCACGGCTTGCCGCGTGGCGGCCGGCCAAACGCAGGCATTTCGCGAGCCGCTTGCGCTTCATTGGCTGCACGTCTTCCAGCTGCAATCCAATGCTTCGATCAGGTTATCGAACTTGCGTCTGGACGGTATGTCGCAGCTTAGCGATCCGCAACTTCAGATGCTCGATCTCGGCGGCGCGCGTATTGAGTTACGCCTTTAGCGGCCACCAGCTCGTCGCGCGCCAACAGCAACGCTTTAAGCGCGTCAGTCTCATCGGGGGTGGTCAGCTGTGCGCGTGCGCCGAGTTTACGCGAGTGCTGTGCTTACAAGCCCGCCTCGGGTTTCCCGGTACGCTCCTGTCGGCGCCAGTCAAACCCTTCAAGCAGCATCGAAAGCCGCGCCTGACTCAGCAACACGGTCTCATTGGTCGCTTGTGGCCAATGAAGCGCCCCCACTTCAAGCCTGGAACAGCCGGCACAAGCCATCGCTGGTCCAGCACCTCAGTTGATGATTCCGATTCCACCTTCGCCGCTAGGCCGTTGAAACCGGGCCCCATGTCGAGTGCGCCAGCAGTCAGCCGGACGCGCGTAGCGACGCTAGTCCGCTCACCGTTGCAAGTTCCGCAACGGCGCCGAGCCCGCACGCATTTGACGCGCGTTCAATGCGTACCACCGTGTCACCTAAACGGATCTTTATCCGGCCTGTGCCTTGTGCAGTGGGCTGCCGCACGGCATCGATCGGAGCGAGCGCGACCGGCAACATTACAGCTTCTTTCGTTGAGCAGCGCGGCCCGCAGTTGTAGCCGTCACTCGAAGACCATGTTGGCATCAGGCCGTGATCCCAATGCCACTTGGGAGACGGACACGCTCTAATCGCAGGCCTTCCAACCTCTTGCGCTTGAATGCCGACGTATAGTGTGGGCCGCTGTTTTCCATGCCTGAACTGACCCCCGATACTCTTCACGGTAGCCCCACCAAAATTTAGTGGGAACTATCGTGAAGTGGGTTGGTATCGGTGTCTGGACGGTACTGAGATGACGCTTGCCGGCTACGTGCATCTTCCAAGGGTAGTACGCGGGCATCGGCTGGTGTAGACTTTACGTCACACCAGCAACGCTCTATCCGAGGTACATATGCCTACAGATTATACCGACGCCGAGCTACTTGAGTCGATCCGCGAGCTGCTCAATGACGAAGTGCTGTTAGCCGAGTTCATGAAGCTATGCAACGAAATCCGTGCTGACATTCGTGCCCACGAGACATCTACCCACGGGACGCTAGGTCCCGGCAAAAAGCTGGATGACTAGGCCCAGTCTCGTGGGCAGGTCTGCTGGCGCACATGTTGACAGCCAAGGTCGCCAATCACCCGCCGCTGTGCCCCCTTTCATAATTTAAGCCCGCGCGGCGTCGAGCTCGATCGCGCCCGCTGGCGAGCTGGGTTGGCGCGGCTAGCGGGTTGCTTCGCCCACTAGCCGATGCGATCGTCGTCATGTGCTGGCAGGACCGGAACTGCAAGCCGACGACCCGCCGATTCCAATACTGGCGCCCGACGACGGGAAGATTAGTCTTGCACGCCTGTAGACTTATGTGCGTGACGACTGGCTATGCGACAATGTGACGTCGCCGACCGTTTGGTTCCCCTGCCCAACCGTCTGCCTTGTATACCAAGACGCTACGGCGGATCGCCGAGCTCTGCCATCGAGGCCGAAATTAGAGGCAAGCCCGCCCGACGAACGGCGGCAGGCCAAGGCAATGCGAAACCGAATGCTGAACGACTTCGAACGATGGCTGCGCGATTTACTCGAGAAGCGTTCTCGCAAATCAGACGATATGCGCGCGTCATCGTAGGCGTCTTTCGGCTACGTGATGCCCGCCAGAAGCTTTGGCGACGGGGCGGCAGGCAAGCCAGCACTCAAGTTGCAACGAAGCCGTCGAGACTTCTAGTGTTCCAGAATTGGGCGCAATTTATGCTCCGAATCTACGTCAACACCTTGTTCTGGTTGACCGACCGTTTCGCGGATGGCCGCCGCTAGCCGGTTGCTGGTAGATTCGAGCTTGCTAGGCGCTAAATCGCACTCCCATGCGACAAAAACACGCCAACCCAGTTCTACGAGGGTGGCCGTAACGCGTGAATCTCGCGCGACGTTCTTCCCGAACTTCTCAACCCAAAACTGAGTATTGCTCTTCGGGGTCGTTGCGATCTTACAGCCCTGATGCCGATGCCAAAAGCAGCCGTGGACGAATACAACTACCTTGTAGCGTGGAAAAACCAGATCGGGCTTGCCAGGCAGATCCTTGACATGTAGCTTGTAGCGCAATCCGAGCCGGTGGAGTGAACGCCGCAGGGCAAGCTCGGGTTTGCTGTCATGGCCACGGATACGCGACATCCGTTCGGATCGCTGTGCCGGAGTAAGAGAATCAACCACGCTTCGTTCGCATAACCCAATATGACATCTAGCTGCCCTTCACTATTTCGTAGAATGGCGCCCCCCTGATCACTTCCCCCGCAATGTCGAAAGACTTATAAAGGCAGTGGTGATTTTGCAGGGTTTTTACCCTGTCGGACAGGTCGCCTAGATCTGAAGTGAAACCTAACGCGCCGAGTTCCGCTGCAGCGACGTTCGGCACTTTATGGATGAACCAGGTCAGCAGGGGTTCCCGATAGTCTGTCGTGCTTGTCTTGAAATGTCTAAGGTACTGCGACGCCAGAATCACCCCTGTCCCGAACTCACGCCCCTGCAGCAACAACTTACGCAGCACGTCAAACTCATACCTCATGATGTTATCTGCTTCGTCCACCAGAAGGTAGGAGTCGACGACGCGGAGCTGGGGATCCGTGCCCTCGAACGCCCGCTTTGGCGTCCGGAGCATGTTCTCGTAAAACATATTCAGCATAATAGCCACAAGCAAGTTCTTGCTTCGATCATCCTGCCCCATTGCGTCTAGCGAAACCACAACGACCCCATCCATGAACTCGTCGAACGGCTTGGTTTTCGTGGGATCGCGTTCGAATATCTCCATGTCTACGAGGTCGTCGATAATCGCCATTGGCGAGTCCGACTTAGTTCCGAGCAGATCCCGGTACCTGGAATGAATATCGTAGATTGTCGGCTGGCTACCTTGCGTGCTCGAATCGTACGCACTGCGCACCGCCCCTTTTAACTTATCCCGCTGGACAGGCCCGATTCCGGTGTAGACTTTGTCGAGGACATCGGCAAAAAACCGGAACCGGTCGAGCCACGGCGCGGGAGATTCGCCAATCAAGGCCGTGTCGAACAGGTTAAGTGGGAGGTGGCGAGGCTTGACGACCTTGGCGCCGGTAGCCTCGACGAATTCGGGGCTGCTGTAATCCCGCTTGTAGTCGAAGATGAGAAAGCGCGGCTTGATGCCACGGTTTTCTTTACGGGCCTTGGCGATTTGGTAGATAAGAGACTTGACCAACTGGGTCTTGCCAGTACCGAGATCGCCGACGACGCCAATGTTTAGCTGGTTGAGCCTGGTATCAGAGATGTTCAACGATAGCTGCCTTGATTCAAAGCCATCGACAGTGTGCCCTACCGATAGGAGGATGCCGCTGCATTGCGAGCTGATTGATCGCCCTGCCTCCGGCGCGGGTTCGGAGGGCTCGTCCACAGCGGTGATGATTGCAATGTCGGTGACGCTGGAACTGTCGGTGGGGCTAATCGGCGCAGCCGGCTGGGCGATAGACGGGTGTTCGGGAACGGGAGTGCGCCCAGATAAGGCTGAGCCCGTGGAACCTGCGATCGCGGCATCCACAGGCGTTTTCGGGAGCAGCGCCCAATGTCCGATTTTGGCACGTACCTTGGCATAGAATTCCTGCGCGTCGCCAGCAATCATTTCCCTGGCGCCTGAGGTCGAGATCACGATGGTCTCGGCAAATCCATCTCCATCGTTGTCGCGTGCAGCGCTTTCCGGTGAATTATCGACTACGATAAGCCGTCCCTTGTCGTCGATTTCAATAGACGACTGCTCCGCCTCCAGTAACGATGCGGCAATGCGCTCGTGGTAGCTCGCCCAGAGTCGCTGTTGTTGTGCAATGAGTTGGTGCTGGCTGTAGACTCGCATGCCGAACCCAACCATTGATAACAACAAGTGCTGAAGTGCAAGCTTCCAGACCGCAGAGGTGGAAGCTTTCACCTGCATCGAATGCAGGAGGGAGGACAGCACCTTCGCTTGTCCCAGGGCGTCCTTGGAGTCGGCCACGGAAAGGACGCTACTTTGCCGGCATTTGACTTCGATAGGGGTAAGACGAATCCGAACACCGCACCCATTGACCTGCATGCCGACGACGAGCAAGTCCGGCCGCGACAACGATATGTCCTTCCTCCCGTTGCCTAGGGATCGAGTGAGATCCGAAAGATAACCCCTGAAAGGGTCGACAGGTATAACGAGTGCAATACACGCATCATCACCAGTGCCCGAGAGGATAGGCAGCAGGCTATCCAAGTTGCCGGTCGTACGGAATTGGTCCTGCAGTAACCGGGCAGCTAGGAAGAGTCCCAGATCGCCGGTGGCGCCAGTGTCGTCTCCGGAAAGCCCACGCACGGTAGGGATGCCTCGTCTTGCGACCTCGAGTAGGACTTCCCCGAGTCCCGTATCGTCGAGCGGAGAATTGCCCAGGACTGGTTTAAGTACACGCGCCAACGCGTCACGGTCGGCTTCCTTTACCTGCGATAGCAGATAGTAGCCACTAGTGTCCCCTGCACGCTGCGAATACGACGGCAGGTCGAAGTCCCATAAGTAAGTACCTGGTATCCAGCCACCGAGGAAGCAAGCGGGGTCAATGGCGGATGACGATACAGCGACGAAGCCGGCGTTATGCTCCTCGACCATGCTGGAGACCGCATGCACATTCGGGGCAAATTGCAAGCCAACCGACACATCTCTTCCATTCTCTAGCACGAGGATGCAGTTTGCGACCTTGTCGGCGAAAGTGCTCCCGGACGGAGGCATTGAAAGTCCTTGTCTTGATTCGCTAAGGAAGAAGCCATTGAGTTGGCGCCTAATACGGTGGCGGATAAGACCCCCCAGCCCGAGTGGCGAACGCATCCCTACCTCGACCGCTTCTGGCTGTGTTGAGTCAAGCTGGGCAATGATGCCAAGGTCTGGTCTCGTTCCTGGAGGACGCTTCTCGAACCAACGTACGTGGTTTTCGGTATCCTCAGAAAGGTTTGCGATCGTAGCCTGGTCGGGACGCAGCGCGGGTGGCCGGGTGTCATACACGTCGATCATTCTCGGCCCCACTGCTTGCCGAGGCGCGGTCTTGTCGTCACTTCCGAAGCGCCGCGTGCACCAAGTGGCCAATCCCTCGTTACAAGCGTCGGTCGTGCCCCCTCCGCCCGTGATAACTAAACTTAATACTGACTTGGCAGCAAGGAGGTCGCTTACGTCCTCGAGTGCACGGCCGACCTGAGCAGGGCTGAAGCCGCTTGATATCCCGCCTACCTTCAGGCCGAACATCCCATCGAAAGGTGCCTGTTGCGACCTGGACGGGATAGCGGCAAGGCGGGCACCATTCCACAGCACAGACCAGTAATCCGAGTTGCACTCTACCGAAAGAAAATCTGCACGGTCGATCCCTTGTGATGCTCCCGGCGACTGTAACGACATGGTCAGGATATCGGGAATACAGTCCGGATCCAGGATGCTCGCAGCCGGACAGGGCGTATCGCCACTCCCGTCCACTGCGTCTTGGAGGACTTGCTGGGCGAGGCAGTGCCAGGCAAAACGTAACGGATGTAGTGGCGATAAAATGATGGCATCGGGTATCCGGGCTAGCGTTCTGCCGCCGGCTTCTCGCCCGCATACGGCGATGGAATCCACCCAGCATGCGACATCGCGGTCAGACTCGAGCCAGCTAGCATAGGCGTCGAGGTATGTCTCTACGATTGCGCGGAAATCCAAGTCGACGGCAAGCCATTTACCGAGCGGTGACGATTCCACGAGCCCTAGCTCGTCTTCAGTGCTTGACCTAATCCTTGCAGCGATTGCTTTCCTTGCCTCGACAAAACCTCGTGGTGGGCAGAAGCGAGATGCGCTGGGCCTAGGGTCGTGTAGGAAGCGAGCGTTGGACAAGATAGGGCCATTTTCCCCTGTCCAGTCGGGAGGTGCCCATACGCCTGCGTAGTCATCGGAGAGGACGATCGGTATGAACGACTTTTCGATATGTCGTTCATCAAGCAGCCACGACTGCAGGCTGGATACGCGAGCGTTGCGGTCGAGCTGGACAATGGACTTGCCATCGAGCCTATCGAGGTGCTGGCGGTTTTGCCTGATGAGCCGTTCGAACTCGCTACGGCAACCTTCCTCGCGCGTTTCCTCGCAAGTGATCAATACCATGCAGGTTTCGATGCATTTGACTCCTAGCCGCCGGAACGTCACGTCGAGTTGGTATTTTCCCTCGGCTTCGATCTCGACCTGATACTCTCCGTCGCGAATGGTATGCACAGGAAGGGAAGTGCGTGCCTCATCGAGCACCTCTGTGGCATCGTCGCCGATGCAAGCAGCTTCTACGATCTCGATACCCTCCGACGCCAGCAGAAGGAGCTCGTACCTGCCTGAGCCAGGCAGCGACAACGTGGACTCCCAATCGCTTCCAGCACTGGCCTTGCGGGGCTTCCTCGGAGGCGACAGCTTGGTAGCCATTCTCGAGGTAACGACGATCCCAGGTGTCCACGCGGCCAAGGAAATTACCTTCACGGTAGCGGGCCTACGCGAGCCGGACTGTACCTTGTATGTGATGGGCGACTTGTGTATGCCCTTCGGTGGGTCATCGGCCTCTTGTGCCTGCATCGCGCCATCGATCGTGACCGACTTGCCGAGCTTTCCATACGAACCGCCAAGCAGCGTCGCCTGTACCTGTCCTGTCCTAGCAAGGTCGCTAATTGCAATCGAGAGCTCGACCTCGCCATGCACGATCGCGGGTATTCCGCGGCTCGCCGGGATAATGCCGTTCTTGCACACGATGGAAAGTTCGCCCTCCGCATCTTCATCCCCGGCTCCTTCGGACAGTAGTCCGGCCCAGCGATCGGTGTCGAGGTACGACCACCATGAGGGTGCAGCCTCAAGCACGCTGGCGCCAGATGGGAGGTAGAACGCCTGCGTAGCCCGCTCGAACGCCGTTGGCACATCACAGGTTGCCTGGATGTGCGCGAGAAAGCCGCAGAGCGCATCTTTGTCCGGCTCCGGCGCCGCACTAGCAATCCGCTCGATCCCAGTGCGGAAGCCGTCGGCCAGCTCCTCGGCAACGCTACCTAGGATGTCGAGTTGAATTTTAGATATTCCGCCTCCACTCAACGGAGGTACACCACATGCTAAGGCGAGTGCGCTGCTGGGCGTTAGGTCATCCGACGCGTCAGGGATTGAGAAGATGCGAGATACAAGGCGCCATGCAGCCATGCGCGTACCCTTGTGTGCATCCATCTCGTCGACTGCTTCAGCGGCGCGACGAGCGAATAGCCTTGCATTACTCAGCTCGTCGCCGAGTCCGGCCGCCTGCAAGCCCTTGTCCAAGAGATCTTGCATGAATCCGTCGTCCCACCAGGCTTCGAAGTCTGCGTACACCCTGTTGGAGGCGGGGCTGATCCCGAATTCGTCCGTGGTTGAGGTAACCGACCTGTTGTTGTGTTGCCCTGGCGGCACCAGGGCTAAGAAGCTTGGATTGACTGGATCGTTCCGAATGTCGAGCAAGTGACCCTCGTCGCACTTGCCCGAAAATCCTATCCCAGGGTTTGGTCCTGCCATTTTGTCTGCAGGTAGCTGGAGGAGTACCGGAATTAGTGTTGGCGCGGAGTGGTCTGCACGCTCGACATGAATTCCCCCATCCTTTGCAAGCTCCTGGAAAACACCCTCGAGCAGCTCCAGGGGAGGGCCGTGGAAAATAAAGCGAGACTCCAGCTTTCCGCCGGTTCGGCCTTGCGTAGCATCCAGTACCTTGGTCCGGACGATATTGGCGAGTGCATGGACGAGTCTATTCATTTGATATTCGATTTGAATGGGGGGAGCAGTAGCATGCCGCTTTCGGCATCTGGGCTGTCAAGCACAAGTCCTAGCATACGGAGCTGGTGGCCGAGGTCGTTCCCTCCGATGTCGTGGCGGTCAATCGCGATGCCATACGAAGCGAGGTGCTGTCCTAGGCGATGGATTGAGCGCGGTCCAGATAACCCGGCTAATGCGCAATGTACCAGAGCTAGTACCGCAACTGGGCCGAGGGAAACTATCCAGGGGGCGGAGTTGCCGGCACTCTTTTTCTTGAGTACGTAACCTTGATCGTAACCCCGCAAGAGGGGTTCGGCGGTATCCCGCTGGCCTAGTACGTGTCGTGCAAATTCGACAAGGTTTGCTCCGATTCCCTTTTTGCAGTTCATCGCGCGAGCCTCGCGCTCCCGAACGTCTAAAAAGGCTCGCTTGGTTCCGAGTGCAGACAACTGATCGTGGTTGTACCTGACGTGCTGGCATAGCCCTGCAACGCCCTGGCTGGACGATATGTCTCCTACGTAGGGCGCGCCTGCCTTCTCTAGAGACCACAGGACCGTGTTGATACCCAACCGTGCTCCAAGATAGCCCGAGAAACCATCTTTGAGGCTCGGTTGCGCCTTCGAACCGTAGGCCATGTATTGGGGACTGCCAGGAAATATAGCCCTACGTGCCTCAGCGGGCCCCATCGGCCCTTTTGAGTCAAGCGCATCAGAGAGGGACTGCCAAATCCGGGCCTGAACGTCGCATAGCCACGTTACGTGGGAAACACTGGCCAGCCGCAGGACCGCTTCCAGCAGGCTCGTCCATTGGCGGCGAGTCATTGCATCCTTGGCTAAGATGATCGCTCGTAGGTCCTTTGTAAGCTGCCGAGAAGGCAGGAACTGGACACTTCTAAGATCATCAGCATCCAGTCTTGCCTCTCCAGCCGGGATAGGGTTGAGCTGCCAATGCTTGCCAGGAACCCATGCGCCAGTCTCGCCTTCCAGCCAGCGGGCAAAAACGTCATCATCGTCGCCAACGCCCAGCGCGGAGAAGAGGTCTTGCCACAGCCCATCGGCGGCGTGCCCGTCTTCGGAACCCAGCGATACCATGCGTCGCACCAGACTTCCTGCCGGCCATGGATTTCCCGCATTGCGCGCGGAGCCAGAGAAGAGCGATGTCCCAGGCACGAGCGGAGTAACTTGGAGGAAACGTTTCGTGGACTGGTTCCTTAGCTTTGGGCTTTCGAGTATGCCATGAAGCATGCCATGCCAAGTGCCTGCATCTGCGGTAGCTCCTTCTGCCGCTGGAGAGCGCTTCTCCTTGAGTTGTTGGATCTTCTTGTCGAGGTCTCGCCCGGCCTGGGGGATGCTACCTTCGGTAGCGCTTGCGAACCCGATGGTGCGGTATAGCGAAGCAAGGAGTACCTCTGAGCTAGCATATTCCGGCGCCGGGCTCATCGCTAGGGCAGAGTCCTTGTACAACTCATGGGAGTTTTGCCATGGCGCTCGTAGGAAGTCATCAAGACTCATCGTTGCTGTTCCTTTCCAATACGACGAAGCCATCCCACGACTGGCCAATATAGGCACCGTCGCCACCAAGAGTAATCCGGGCGTCTTCCAAGGCATTCCTGTCGCGGACAATAGGGCCGGCCAGCTTGGCGCGGGTTGCATCGAGCATCGCTACTACGGTCCGCGGTAGCGACGCCATCGACAACCCGCGTTCTAGTTCCTCCACTGCCTTGAAGAGGTCGTAGGTCAGGGCGATGGGCTGGGCCGAACGGCCCTGGCCGACACGCAAGAAGCGGATGGGTGCTGGTGGACGTCCAGCGCTGGGCGATGGAATCGGGCTAACTGGTTGCGGTTGCACCACAAGTATCGCTTGCCTTTGCCGCGGTGGTAGCGGTTGCCCGAACGTGGTGGTTAGCGAGACTTCAAATCCATGGCTATTGTTCAATAGCTTCTTCACTTGCTGGCCAACCTCGTAAATACGTTTTCCGTGATCCTCCTCGACGACGAGCTGGAAGTTGCGCAGGGTTGCCGCGTCCGCGACAACCGCTGAACGAGTGCAGATACTGCGCCTGACTAGACGGCAGGCGAAATCGCGCAGCGTCCTCTGGACACGTCCTGCGGTGCCCGGCCTTTTGCGTCGCGCCTCTGGAAGGGAAAGGAACTTGTCGGCAGTAGCAAGGCGACTCAGGAGCTCGAGCTCGTTAGAAGACAGTGCCTGCCGCCGGCGCATGAATTCGATCCCGTCTGCTAGTGACCGGCTGAATCTCGAATCAATGTCCCATAGGAATGCTTTGCTCCGACCGCTAACATGCACCTCGAAATCGGGACTCGCGAGCGCCGGGTCCATGGACGCGGAGAGGCCCGCTAGGGATGCCGTGATCGTGGCTGGTAAGTAAGGTTTCCTTCGGTCTTGTAGAAAGTACTGCATACCTCGCAAGGTATTGCCGACACCTTGGTCGAGCTCTCCGATGGCCAGATCCTTGAGGTCTTGGCCCAGCGAGGCAGCAGCAAGGTGATCCCACTGGTGGAATAACGCATGCTGGTAACCCGAAGTAGCAAGGTAGAATAGTGCAGTCAGTTGTTCGCGATGCGGTCGCTTCGCTAGGCGCCCAGCCTCGTCAAGACGTCGCAATCCCGCGGCCCACTCGCACGGCGTCGCCAGTTGATTCGAGGATGCATGGTACTGTCCTGCCAGAAGGTAGGACATCAGGGAGAACAAATCCCGGAAACTCCATCGCTTGCCGCTTCCAAGCTCATGCCAACGTAAAATTTGCAGTAGGGCCGTGCGCTCCTCATGCCGATCAAGCAAGGTCTGGCTTTGGCAGAACGGGCAGGACGTTCCAGCCGGGCATTCGCCCAGAGCTGGCCAATCTGCCGAGTTAGTGGCGTGCCGGACTAACGCTTCAGCGGGCGATGGTACACCTGGAGCTGGTGCAACAAGCAAGGATTCCGCGTCCATCGGCCAAATGGCGACCTCATTGTGGCCCGCTAGTGGCCAGCACGAAGGCGCGTCTGAGGAGAGGCCAACGGCACGAGTTATGTCTTCCAGGAGCAATTGCTCCTGGATCTGGCGTCTTTCCAATGCCAGGATAAGGGCGTCGTCGAGCACCCCTCTATTCACACAGCAAAGGTATAGTGATGTGGAGGTGGGATCGAGCATACTGGACAGTTCATCGAGCAGGAGCTGCGGAGCAGTCTTCCCTTCCCCACTGGCGGTGACAGTCGCATCCTGCACGATGTCCAGATCCAGTGTACGACTTGAAAGGAAGTGGTCCAAGTTCACGCGTACTCTTCGCGGGACAGGCTGGCCCGCCGGCGGATGGAAATCCAGTGCGATCCTCGCCACGAGGGCGCCCGAGGCTCCTAAAACCTCGTCGAGGTACTTGATTGTGTGCTCGACCGCCTCCGTCTTTCCATTCCCTGGACCGCCTACTAGCAAAAGGATGCGGGGGGTCCCGGAAGACGCTGATGCGATCTCATCCGCCCATGTTTCGAGCTTGGTTATAAGTCGAGTCCGGAGAAGTTCCCTGCCGGGCCGGCCGCTGAGTTCGTCGAATAGCCGTTTGACCCCGCCGGAATGGTTACCGGCCCATTCGATCAGTTCCCCCGGAAACCTTGTGCTACCTATCTGTTCATGTTCCACCAGCTGGCTCCTGTCATGCTATCGAAATACGCTGTTGTATTAGTGCAAAACTTGGCGGCGATTGTGCCTTCCCAGTGGATGCTTCGCGAATAGCCGACACGATGGCGAGGCCGATCATTCTTCCGAGAGGCGGAGGTACTGCATTGCCTACCTGCGTGTAACGCGGACATTCCTTGGTTCTTAGGTGGCCCCCGGTCGTGAACTTTCCGCGGAACCGGAACCAGTCGGGAAAACCTTGCAACCGGGCGCATTCCCGCACAGTGAGGATCCTAGGTTCCGCATAGTGGAGTACGTCGTCCGGTAACGTCGTTATCGTCGGCGCCGGTTCGTTGGGAGCCATCGGATGAATTCGTTGCTTTTTCAGCCCATGGCGTGCGAGGCTTGCACTGTCCATGCGGACACCGCGCCTACACTCAGCCAGGATCATTGCAAATCGCTCACGGATTTCGGTGCCATGGCGCGCCAGCCGCATGCTGTTCATGGCGTTGTCAGTGCAATCGAGGTGCATCAAGCGCTGGTAGGCAGTCTTCGGCCCAGCATATCTAATTTCCTCAAACGGACCCCGCGATTCCGGATCGATGCACGGTTGGCGAATGGCGCCGTCGGAGCGCAAATCTGATATTGCATCGCTAGCAGAAATTGCCCTGTGGGCTGGAAGGCCCATCTCCGCTAGATGTGCCAAGCGCCCCTCCTCTAGCAAGGAGAATACGCGCTTGATGCCGCCGGGCAGGCGCCTGGCTAGCTTCTTTTCTAGCCCAAGCACGATCAGTCGTGAACGCTTCTGCGGGACGCCATATTGTGATGCATCCAATATCTGCCCGAGCACTTCGTATCCCGCTGCCTCGAGCCCGAGCTTCAGCTTGTCGTAGTACGACTGTACCGCCTGGCCCCCGCTATCGCACGCCCGTTCGTCGGGGGAGTGCGCAATGCGCATGCCAGGCACGTTCTCCAGAATAAGTGCTTTGGGCTTAACTGCGTGGACGAACTCGATGTACTTTTCGAATAACTGGTTACGCGGGTCGGACTCCAGGCGACGCCCGGCCATGCTGAAGCCCTGGCACGGTGGGCCGCCTGCAAGCACATCGACTTGTCCTGCAAGCTTGGATATGTGGGCATGATGGGTTTCAAGAAGCTCGTCAATAGGCCAAGCGCGCTTCGCAAGCCATGTGGGCCACGCGAAGGGTGGCACCGGACCATCTTTTTCTCTAAGGAAGTTTTCAGCAAAAGTCTTGAACGCCATCGCGTCTCGCTCGACAGCGAATAGTCCTTTGAGTCCCGCCAGTGAAAGCCCGAGCGATAGCCCACCGCAGCCCGCGAAGAGATCAACGAAACGATATCGGTTCATGCTGACTAGCCTTCCTGTGTTGACAGCCAGCAAGGTCTAGATTGCCCTCTCGCGTCCCACACTGGATGAAGCGTCGGAGTCGAGAACAGCTCCGCGCTAGCTGGGGGTGCATGCCGCGCAAGGCTATCGCACGCGACTGATACATGTTGCGCTATAAGCGGAGGTAAACGGTGGGCTAGAGGTTGCAAAGTTAGATTTGCTTTCCAAGCTATTGTAGACTTTTACGTTGCCTTTGCAGGGAAGCGATCTCGCCACTGGTCTTAAATACAGGCGAGTGCACAAATACAGACATCGGCATTGATCTCAAGCATTGTAAGCTACTTCTGATTGGAGAAACAGCTAGAACGTCCTGTCCATGATGCAATAATAGTTGATAGAGACCATGGATCGGGGGCGAGTTACCCGGGAGGATTCCTGCTAAGCAGGTTGGACGCTATCAACTGTTTGTCTCGTTTGCGCACCCTCTGGGTACTGCTAGGGCTCCTGCCTCATCGGGAGGGTTCCCGCGTTAATGAGGGGGTGCCTATGTCCGCCACCGCACGGCTGTGTTGTCTCTCAGCGGCAGATCCTTTTTCTCCGTCTCGTTGGGACGCGACTAATCGGCTACGCAGCTTTCTTCAACACGGTTGCCCGGGCACCTTCATATCCCTGACTGTACTGCCGCAGGAGCGCTTGGATAATCTCGCCGAGCGCATGGCCGAGGAGTGGGGGCACGGCATTGCCTACCTGAGTGTATTGCGGCACCTCGTACTTACGTTTGTGCCCCCCCGTCGTTGTTTTCGACCGGAAGACGAAGTTGTCGGGAAACGACTGTATCCTTGCCATCTCCCGAACTGTTAGCGTGCGAAGGCCGTCCAGCGACTCTAGGAAATGGCACGTGTCGTCAGGTATAGATAGCGCCGCTGGCGCTGGATCGTCGCCGACGAGGGCTCGCTGCGATCGCTTGCCAGTTCGAAGCGCTATCACGAATGCCTCGAACACGTCCTTGGACTGGCACTTGTAAAACGGCGCCCCGGCAGTCAGGTAGAAGCGCTCACTCGCGATTTTTTCCCAAGTATCGTCTTCCAGGCTGTCCAGCTCTCCTCGAAGCATTTTAATAACGGCGACGGCGTGGGGCGAGAACTTGCCCAGCTTGCTAAGCACTTGGTAGATCCGGAAGCGTGCCTGGACATCGAAACGGTGCACTCGCTTGTCGTGATTAGCCACCTGATCGCGCGCCAGGCACGTCCCAGGATGTTCTTGCACCACTCTTCCAAGGAGATCGTTAATTCGTAGGACATAGGGGGATGGGCTTAGCTCTTGAGAGTGAAGGTCGTCGATCGCCTCTTTGACCGAAGGAGCGGAACGGTATTTCGCTAGGCTCTCCAGGAAAGTTCCGTCAAATGCTGTTGGAACCTTTGCCGCGTCATGCAAGGGGAGGTCCTCCCTGGTTACGTCCTGTTCCTGCCTCACCTTTGCGAAGAAGTTTTCCGACGAATGCAACAGATTGCGGTCCCTTTCGCCCATTTGGCGAACTAGGCAATCATAGACGTCCCGGCGGAACGCGAGCATGATGAATCTTGTACGGTTCTGCGCCACGCCAGCGTTCTTTGCATTGACATGCAAGCAAACTGGTACGTATCCGCCTTGCGCGACTCCCGCCTCGTCGCCATCCATGCCGATTTGCGCGAATGCCTTAGCAACCTCCACCCATGCAAAAACCTGCTTTCCAGCCACTTGAAAGGGTCTCAGAATGCCAGTAACGTTCTCGAGCAGGGCAAACTTCGGTCGTGTAAGCTGTACGAATTTCGCAAATTCCCAAGGCAATACGTTGCGTGAATTCGAATACTCACGCATCCCAGCCATACTGAAGCTCTGGCAGGGCGGGCCGCCAGACACCAGATCGATATTTCCCTTTCCGAATCCGTCGCGAAGCCGTTCAAGCGCCATTCTATTGTGAGAGGTCTTGAGCCAGGCGTTAAGCTGACGTACATTCCCGACAACTAATGAGCCTTCAAGGTCCAACCCGGCTTCGTGCAGGTCGCTATGCCCGTCCCCAACCGCAGGATAAAGGTAGGGGT
Organism: Pseudoduganella plicata; assembly: GCF_004421005.1. Taxonomy (NCBI): domain Bacteria; kingdom Pseudomonadati; phylum Pseudomonadota; class Betaproteobacteria; order Burkholderiales; family Oxalobacteraceae; genus Pseudoduganella; species Pseudoduganella plicata. The sequence continues at coordinate 2,665,799 of NZ_CP038026.1, read as the reverse complement.
TTTCACGCAAGCGCGAACTAAGGTCATCCGCTGCGAACCTGCTGCTTAGCCACTTAGTTTTTTGGCTGTAGGACGTGTCTAGCCTTGGCTGGACACTCTCGCTAAGGTCCTCGCCTAACAAATTGTACGCGAACGTTTCAGCCGCCATGGGTGACAGTTCGTTGGCTAACAACATTTGACCGCCGGCAGCTCTGAGACCGAGGGATAGACCTCCACAACCCGCAAATAATTCTATATATTTCATATATTTACAAACACTCGCACACCAGACATAGCCAAGCTTGCATTTTACCAAGGTCAACCGTGGAAAGGGGCCGCTTCGTCGAGCGCGGCCGCACATGTGCCAATGCTAGTCGACGGAAATGAAGCTGTCCAGGTCGCCCGTAGGGCCTGGGATGGGCATGATGCATGGGCGCCACTGAGGGCAACGACCCAATAGCTCCGATCCCAAAAGACCGACTGTTCGCATATAGTCGTGGGAGTGACGTGTCAATCAGCTATCCTGCAGAGCTGCTGTCAGTAAAGCAACAGTTCCGTTTCCTCCATCATGGTGGCCGGCGTCGCCCAGTGCAACCTTCTCGTCGCCATGCAACAGCGCGTGTGCCCGCGTTGTGTCGGTCACGTGCTAGCCGTCCCGATGACTGGGTGGTAACAGAAGCTGCGTCAACGCCGATGTGAGCGTTCATGGCGAGTTGCCGGTCATCGCCTCCTCGGAACTGGTGCATCTCGGGATCGCGCCTGGAGCCTTGTTCTTCGTCTATGGCGATGCGGCAATCAATGTCGCATCGGCGATAGTCCGCTCACGCATCGTCAGGCATTTTTCGGCGAGGTGTTAGTTGATCGCATCGATGATCTGGCGCGTCAGTTCCTTCGATTCGAGCAAGGGCGACACTCTCGCAGCGTTGTCGCGTCTGGCGCCGACTCGCGACCGAGAGTCGATACTACAAAGCACTAAGGGTCTCGCTGTCGTAGAACGTATTCTCGATTCCTCGTCAGGCAAACCGATCCATTGCTGGGGCACAAACATGCGAAGCAATCGCACAGTGCGATTGGCGGCTAACACCCTTCGACTTTTGGATCCAACGGCATCACGTCTTGTGCAATCTACCCCACGGGGTCACGCCGTCGATCCCAGCCAGGAAACAATCATGTTTTAGCCGGATTACATACCGCGACCACGATAGCCGGAAAAACGGGCCATTTTTAGAAAATTTGGCCGGTTTTTAAACGCGCCCTGATTAAATAGGCACGGACTGACATCCCGAAATGACTGGGGCGTCACTCTGTCACGCGAGTAATTTCAGGGCTGGCACCGGTTGAAAAGACAGAGCTGCCTGTTCAAGAATCCACTCTTCAATTTTCTCGTGATGAACCCTTAACAGGTCGAGCGGCCGAATAGTGTAATGTTTTTCAGCAGTTGCGCTCGGCTTATGCCCCATGATTTGAGCAACAACACCTGCAGGCACCTCAAGCCATTCAGTCAAGGAGCGGAACGAGCGTCTAAGTCCATGGAGAGTGAGCCCATCGATGCCGACGATTTGGCCTACGGCCGAGAGGGCATGGTTAGGGCTTGAGATCGGGCGGCCACCAGCGCCCGAAAAAACCCATTCTGATTTCTTCGGAAGCGCTTGTATAATTTGCGAAAGATAAGGCGTCAGCGGGATAGTTCTATTCCCTTCGACCTTGTCTTTAATGGTAAGGCCTCTCCACCGAAGATTGATGTCTTCCCATTTAATCGAAAGTACCTCCCCGGGACGAGCACCCGTCAACAAGATGGTTTGCAGGCTGGCAGCCACAACCGGATTCTTCAAGTTCCGCACAGCGCAAAACCAAGCAGCTAACTGTTCCCGATGAAGTACATCGGATTTGACTTGGGCCTTACCGAGTGCCTCTCTGCTCTTTTTGGTCTTCGCCGGGTTAGCAGTTGATACGAGCTCCGCATACTGGGGATGTTCGGCGCACCATCCTAGGAACACTTTGAGCAGTCACCATGCTAATCTGGCGGCAGTTGGCCGTACCTTCCCTTCTCGCTGAGCCCATGCTTCAATGGTTGCTGCGTCAAGTGACGAAAGACGCATAGCCATGAATACATAGAGAGGTCCCTCAATCGTCACGCCACGCCCCCGCGTTCCACGGGCAGAAGCTGTTCCGCCTGCCTTTGATTTCGCGATATGGTCGCGGTAGTGGCGATCGCCCCACATTTCTCGCCGCGCGTGGATGTACTCAGCCCACGCCACCGCGACGGTGACTGCCTCTACACGATTTCGCTCACGCTTCGCGGTATCTGCGGCGATGATCTCGGCTTTCACTAGTCGCGGATCCCGGCCGTCATCAACCATGGCCTGAAGTTCGCGGGCCTTGACCCGTGCCTCTGCAATGCTCCGAGCGGTGATGCCGCCGATCGTCATGCGTAGCGTACGGCCCTGATATTCACTCTGAAATATATATGCCGAGGCACCCCGCGGTGTGGCACGTATGCCTAAGCCCGGCGCTGTCGAGTCCCAAAGGAATGCCTGGGACTTGCCCTCCGGGCACCTGAACTCAGCTAGCCGGCTTGCGGTGAGATTGATTTTTGCCATTGCGAGGATGTAACGGTGGTTGTAAGGGGTTTTGAAGAATGAAGATCAATGGCGGTCAACAACAAGTTTAGAAAATGCGATGTAAGCACTTGATTTTTATAGATTATAGCCGATATCGTCAATGCCTTGCAATCGCAATCAACGCGATTTCCAGCGGACTCATAATCCGTTGGTGCCCGGTTCGACTCCGGGGAGGCCTACCATTCCTATCGTCAGTGCGTTTTTTTGCCCACGAAATGGGCGCGTCCAGCTCGCGCTGACTCAGGTCTTGACGCTTCTGCTGTGTTCATTGCTAGCGCCTGATGCGCGTAGCGTCAAAGAACCATCCTTTCCATGCAAGAACCAAGCGGTTCTTACTTCTGACGAATACTGACGTGCAATCGAGGTGCAGCACTGAGACCAGATTGGGCAAGCCCAGTTTCTCGGCACTCGCGTGGTAATACTCGGCTAGATGCAGCCCGGTTCGAGTTCCGTCGAGAAATCCAGGGACGGGCAAACGCTCTCTCCAAATTGAATTTATCCTCTGTTTCGATGAGGCTGCTCTTGGCTGTTCGAGCAAGCCTTTAGCTTTCCCGAGTGCCGTGAGAATGCCTGATCGAGCTGCCAAGTTCTTGAGGAATGTCATTCGTTAGCGCTGCTGTTGTGATAGCTTGTTATTCTTTCTGGGAGGGAATGATGGCATCGTTAAAGCGGACTTCGGTAACTTCGCCAAACGCGGGCATGACCATGAGCAGCATGGCTCGCGCCAGAATGCGCGCCACCGAAAAGGTTATGCTCAGATATTACAACGACATGGGAAAGCGAAAGGGCAATTGTACTTGGGGCATCGGGTTTTATGCCCACAAAGGAATTTGCAGCGAGGACGAGTTGGCGCGAATGGTCGATGCTGCATCGGTGGATATTGAGTACGGGAAGCGTATAGCCGAGGCCGAGCGGCGCATAAAGCTGAAGGTTCGTGTCGCGCTGACTCAAGATCAATTTGACGGGCTGGTAAGCTTCACGTACAACACAACCAACGTGGCAAACCAGCCAGTTTATGATGCACTCAATGGCAAGAATTTTCCTCGCGCTGCCCAGATCATGTCTGATTCTGTCTATGTCAGGCTCAAAGGAAAGAAAAAGCTGGCTTCCGGGCTCGTTGCACGGCGTGCAGAGGAAAGTGCACCATTCCACGCGGTCAAAACAAATGCTGCAGCGTCGAGCAAACAGGAGGAAGTTCATGGCCCTAATTAAATATACGTATAAGCGCCATTCCACGGCTATCTTCGCAGCCATAGTAATACTGGCGTCCTTCTTCTCGACTTGCCAGGCTGTGGAAGCCAATTTCCTGGTGGGTGAATGGCGGTTGGTAAAGGTGCTGGATTCAGTCGCTATCACAGCGCTGGACGATAAAGCCGCAAGAGCGCTTCTCGGTCAATCGATCAGGATACGCCCGGATGGCGCCATATTCGGAAAAGAAAAGTGTCAGCCAACCGAGTTGGAGGCTTTAGATGTTGAGCCGAATATTTATCTTGCCAGCGAGGCTGGAATCGATAACTCCAAACTTAAACTTCCGAATCCGGTCACTGTTTTCGATATAAGCTGTGCGACTGTTTTTGTGAAAAACAGGAATCGCATGGTCGTGACGTGGGGCGGCTATTTCTTCGACGCTGTGAGAGCCCATCGGTAAGCTGAGTCGGAGCTGCCATGCGATATTCCCCAGTTTGCGGCGCGTTAAAACGCGCAATTTTGATCGTAGCCGCCATCATTAATGCAGCGGTGCCAGCGTTGTGGGTGGCACCGCCTGCATACGCGGCCAGCGAAGCCGAAAGCGTATTAGGGCGGTGGCGCTTTACCGTCCCACTGGATTCTGCGGAGATAACTGCGCTCGATGACCGTGAGGCGGGAGCCCTGGTGGGGCGCATCTTTACCATCACCAAAGATCGGGTGGCGTTCGGTCGTCGCGACTGTGGTGCTCCCACACTGGACGTCATGCTGGTTGAGCCGACTTTGTATCTTCGCGAGCAGGCCCACGCGAGTTCGGAAAATCTGCACCTACCGAATCCGGTGAAGGTTGTTGACCTTGGCTGCACTGTCGCGTTCATCAAAAGCCATAACAAACTGACGATATTCTGGAAGGGCTGGTTCTTTGATGCTGTCCGGGTCCGGCGCTAATGTCTTCAATTAGGTAAGCGCTGTCGGGCGGCCCGGCAGTGTGTTCTGTAAATTCGCTTTTCTATTCCGCCCCAGCCACGATCACCTCCACCCCAGCCTTCTCAAAAGCCTCCGCAGCCTCCGCCGGCACCGGCAGATCCGTAAAGAATTTATCCACCTGCGCAATGCTGCCAAGCCGGACAAGCGCATGCCGCCCGAACTTGGTGTGATCGGCCACCAGCCAGACCTGGCGTGACTGCTCCATGATCGCCTGCGTCACGCGCACTTCGCGGTAGTCGTAGTCGAGCAGCGTGCCGTCGGCTTCGATGCCGGAGACGCCGATGATGCCGATGTCGACCTTGAACTGCCTCATGAAGTCGATGGTGGCTTCGCCGACGATGCCGCGGTCGCGCTTGCGGACCAGGCCGCCGGCAACGATGACTTCCGCGTCGTCGCAGCCGGACAGGATCGAGGCCACGTTCAGGTTGTTGGTTACCACGCGGATGCCGCGGTGGTGCAACAGCGCTTTCGACACTTCTTCCGTTGTCGTGCCGATATTGATGATCAGCGAGCGGCCGTTTTCCACCTGCGCCGCGGCCAGCTGGCCGATGCGGCGCTTGGCATCGCTGTCCATTACGCGTCGCTGATCGTAATCGATGTTTTCCACCGTGGAAGGAATGCTGACGCCGCCGTGGTAGCGCGCCAGCAGGCGCGCGTCTTCCAGTTCGCGGATGTCGCGGCGGATCGTCTGGGTCGTCACGCCCAGGATGCGGGCCAGGTCTTCTACGGAGGTGTCGCCGTGCTGGCGGATGTGGTCGAGCAGTCTGCGGTGGCGTGGTGTCATCGGCGAATGGTGAGCTGAAGCGTGAAGGGCACTGTGGCACCGCGCTGGCTGCCGGACGTGTTCATTATAGTTCACCTCGTGGTGTGCTCGACAATGCAGGCGGCCCGCAAGTCCACCGAAGGGGTACATGTTGGGAAAAGTGAACATAGTTCCCAGCTTAAGCGAACATAAACGAACCAAAACGCAAAAATTTTGTTGTTCGCAATGTGGAAATATGTACAATGAACTCTCGCTGGTGCAACTTCTGATACAGCGTTGCATGCGAGCGAGTGAGGCGCAAAGTTGGGAAATGCAGCTGGGATGCGCAGCTGCCAGCAGCTGTCGGTCGCTCCAAGTCGGGAACAGGCACCTTTCTCAGGGTCGGAGATCCCGGGAAACGAGCCAGTCCCGAGCGGACCGGAGGCCGCCGGTTGCAGCGCAGCCGGGCAGTCGAGGCAGCGAGCAGCGAGACCGCTTGTATCAGTGGAGAGGCGACCGCGGCAGCTGACGCAAGAGGCAACCAAGGCGGCCAAGGCAGCCAGGTAGCCAGGTAGCCAGGTAGCCAAGGCAACCCGGCAGCCGCTCTAGCAAAGCCAACGCCAAGCGCCAGCAAAAATAAAACGATAAGAGACAGGATATGAACAAAAACGACCATATTCGCGCCACAAGTTCCACAAGTTGCACGCGTCCGGCCCGCGCCAGCGGCACACCGGGCGACGCGTGCAGGTCGGTGCAGTGATGGCGCAAGCTTCGGAAGCGCGCATCGACTGCGACCTGCTGATCGTCGGTGGCGGCATCAATGGTGTCGGCATTGCGCGCGATGCCGTGGGCCGCGGCTTGCGCGTCGTTCTGTGCGAGCAGCACGACTTGGCGCAGCACACGTCGTCGGCCAGCACGAAGCTGATTCACGGCGGCCTGCGCTACCTGGAATATTACGAATTCAAGCTGGTGCGCAAGGCGCTGCAGGAGCGCGAGGTGCTGTTGCGCACGGCGCCGCACATCATGTGGCCGCTGCGCTTCGTCATGCCGCACGATGCGGCGCAGCGGCCGTCGTGGATGATCCGAGCGGGCCTGTTCCTGTATGACCATCTGGCGCGGCGCGAGTTCCTGCCCGGGTCTGAAGGCATCGCGTTGCGCGGCCATCCGGCCGGGGCGCCGTTGAAGGGCAGCTTCAATAAAGGCTTTGTCTATTCGGACGGCTGGGTCGACGACGCCCGTCTCGTCGTGCTCAACGCACTGGACGCCAGCGAGCGCGGCGCCACCATCCTGACGCGCACGCCGTGCACGTCGGTGCGGCGCGACGGCGACGGCTGGCATGCCACCCTGGACAGCGCCGAGCGGGGCCGCATCGAGGTGCGGACGCGTGCCATCGTCAATGCGGCCGGTCCGTGGACGGGCCAGTTCGCGGCGGCCGCGCTGAGCGCGGGGCGCAGCTATGGCCTGCGGCTGATCAAGGGCAGCCACATTATCGTGCCGCGGCTGTTCGAGCATGACTACGCCTACATCTTCCAGAACCCCGACAAGCGCATCATCTTCGCCATTCCCTACCAGGACGAATTCACGCTGATCGGCACGACGGACCTCGAATACAAGGGCGAGCCGGGGCGCGTGACGATCAGCCCGGAAGAGACGGTGTACCTGTGCGAGATGGCCAACCGCTATTTCAGCCGGCAGATTTCGCCGCAGGATGTGGTCGGCACCTATTCCGGCGTACGCCCTCTGCTGGACGACAATTCCAGCCAGGCGTCGGCGATCACGCGCGACTACCTGCTCGAATGCCCGGACGATGCGCCGCCCTTCCTCAATATCTGGGGCGGCAAGATCACCACGTACCGCAAGCTGGCCGAGGAGGGTGTCGGCATGCTGCTGCGCCGCCTCGGCAGCGATGCGCCCGACTGGACGGCCAAAGCGCCGTTGCCCGGCGGCGACCTGCAGTTCCCGGGCATGCTGATCGAGCGCTACGACTTTGACGGATTCCTGCGCCGCTTCCAGGGCCGCCATCCGTGGCTGCCGCCGAAGCTGGCGCACCGCTACGCGCGCAATTACGGCAGCCGTGCCGAAAAGATGCTGGGCGACGCCATCAGCCTGGCCGATCTGGGCACCGAGCTGTCGCCGGGTGTCTATAGCCGGGAAGTGCAATACCTCATGCAGGTAGAATGGGCGCGCAGTGCGGAAGACGTGCTGTGGCGTCGCACCAAGTGCGGCCTGCACAGCAAGCCGGCGGACATGGAACGGCTGCAGCAATGGATGACGCAGCAATCGGCACCGGAGCACGGCAGTCCGGATTACGCCATGCGGCAATCCGCAGGCAACTGAGCTTGCAACTGAGCAGTAAAATAAAGAAAAAAGCGGCAACAAGAACAGGAGACAGCAGTGAAACTGCAGCTGAAGGATATTAGCTTGCGGGTCGGGGCAGAGACGCATCTGTACGCCCTCGACCTGGAACTGGTCCCGGGGACGATCAACGTCCTGCTCGGGCCCACGCAGGCGGGCAAGACCACGCTGATGCGTGTCATCGCCGGGCTCGATCGCCCGACCGAAGGCCGTGTGCTGGTCGATGGCAAGGACGTCACGGGCGTGAGCGTCCGCGACCGTAATCTCGCCATGGTGTACCAGCAGTTCGTCAATTATCCGGCCATGTCGGTGTTCGACAATATCGCCGCGCCGCTGCGCCTGCAGCGCCGGCCCGACGCGGAAGTGAAGCAGCGCGTGACGGAGATGGCCGAGAAGCTGCACATCAGCCATCTGCTGCAACGCCTGCCGGGCGCATTGTCCGGCGGCCAGCAGCAGCGCTGCGCGCTGGCACGGGCGCTCGTCAAAAAGGCGCCGCTGGTGCTGCTGGACGAACCGCTCGTCAATCTCGATTACAAGCTGCGCGAAGAACTGCGCGCCGAACTGGCCTCGCTGTTTGCCGATGGCGCCACCACCGTTGTCTACGCCACGACCGAGCCGCAGGAAGCGCTGCTGCTGGGCGGCCAGACCGTCGTGATGGACGCGGGCCGCATCCTGCAGACCGGCCCCACGCTCGACACCTACAGCAAACCCATCTCGATCCGCTCGGCCGCCATCTTCAACGACCCGCCGATGAACGTGCTGCCCGGCCGCATGGAAGACGGCCACACCGTGCGTCTCGACGACGGTCCCGTGCTGCGCATCGGCGGCCCTGCGCTGGCGCTGGCCAAGGGCCAGCCGTGCAAGGTCGGCATCCGTTGCCACCACGTGGCACTCAAACCGGGCACGGCCCAGGTGAATAGCCTGGACTGCACGGTCGACCTGTCCGAATTGAGCGGCTCGGAAACCTATGTCCACCTGCGCGTGGGCGGTGCCGGCCTGGTGGCGCAGGTGCCGGGCGTGCATTCGGTGGCGATCGACGCGAAGGTGCAGGCCTGGGTCGATCCGCAGGAACTGTTCATTTTCGATGCGGACGGCGCCTTGCTGCGCGCACCGGGGGAGGCGAGCCATGGCACGCATTGAATTCCGTAACCTGGGTCATGCCTATGGCAAGAACCCGCAGCAGCCATCCGACTTCGCGCTGCAGCCGATGAACATGGTGTGGGAAGACGGTGGCGCCTATGCGCTGCTGGGCCCCTCCGGCTGCGGCAAGTCGACGCTGTTGAACATCATCTCGGGCCTGCTGGTGCCGTCGCACGGCCAGGTGCTCTTCGACGGCAAGGACGTGACGGACACGCCTACGCGCGGCCGCAACATCGCGCAGGTGTTCCAGTTCCCCGTGCTGTACGACACGATGACGGTGTACGACAACCTGGCCTTCCCGCTGCGTAACCGCAAGGTGCCGGAAGCGGAGGTGCACAAGCGGGTGCACGAGGTGGCGGAGATCCTCGGCATGAAGGATGCGCTGAAGGTGCGCGCCAGCGGCATGTCGGCCGATGCGAAACAAAAGATCTCGCTGGGCCGCGGCCTGGTGCGCAAGGACGTCTCGGCGATCCTGTTCGACGAGCCGCTGACGGTCATCGACCCGCACCTGAAATGGCAGCTGCGCCGCCAGCTCAAGCAGATCCACCAGCAACTGAAGCTGACACTGATCTACGTGACGCACGACCAGGTCGAGGCGCTGACATTTGCCGACGAAGTGGTCGTCATGACGGACGGGAAGATCGTCCAGAAGGGGGCGCCCGATGCGCTCTTCGAGCGGCCCGACCACACCTTTGTCGGCTACTTCATCGGCAGCCCCGGCATGAATTTCTACCCCGTCAAGCTGGACGCGGCGGACACGAACGGCATCTTCATCGGCAGCGACAGGCTCGCGCTCGATCCGGCGCGCGTGGCGCAACTGAAGCGCGCGCAGGGCACGCTGTCGATGGGTATCCGGCCCGAATTCATCGAACTGGCGCCAAGCGGCGCCGAGGGCGCGCTGGAGGCGGAGATCCGCCACGTGCAGCACCTGGGCACGTGCCAGCTGGTGACGGGAACGATCGCCGGCCATCCGCTGAAAGGCAAGCTCGATACGTCGGTTCCCGTGCAGGCGGGCCGCCACTGGCTGCGCCTGGCGCGTCCCGAAACCATCTTCTTCTGCAACGACGAAAGGATCGCGCAGTGAACAAGCCCTATAACAACAAGGCCTGGTTCTTCATCCTGCCGGTGTTCGTCTGCGTCGCGTTCTCCGCGATCCTGCCGTTGATGACGGTGGTGAACTACTCGGTGCAGGATATTCTCGGCCCCGGTCAAAGCGTGTTTGTCGGCCTCGAATGGTTCCGTGAAATCATGCGCGACCCGGAACTGCACGCCGCGCTGGCGCGCCAGTTGATCTACTCGCTGTGCGTGCTGCTGGTGCAGATTCCGCTCGGGATCGCGCTGGCCCTGGCAATGCCGTCGAAAGGCTGGAAGTCGTCGCTGTCGCTGGTGCTGCTGTCGATGCCGCTCTTGATTCCGTGGAACGTCGTCGGCACCATCTGGCAGATCTTCGGCCGCGCCGACATCGGCCTGGGTGGCCATGGCCTGCAGATGCTGGGCATCGACTACAACTACACGTCGCACACGCTGGATGCGTGGCTGACCGTGCTGCTGATGGACGTCTGGCACTGGACGCCGCTGGTGGCACTGCTGGCCTTTGCCGGCCTGCGCTCGATCCCGGATGCCTACTACCAGGCAGCGCAGATCGACGGCGCCAGCCGTTGGGCCGTGTTCCGCCATATCCAGCTGCCCAAGATGCGCGGCGTGCTGATGATCGCCGTGCTGCTGCGCTTCATGGACAGCTTCATGATCTACACGGAGCCGTTCGTGCTGACGGGCGGCGGGCCCGGTAACTCGACCACGTTCCTCAGCCAGTACCTGACGCAGAAGGCGGTCGGCCAGTTCGACCTGGGCCCGGCGGCGGCGTTCTCGCTGATCTACTTCCTGATCATCCTGCTGTTCAGCTTCGTGCTGTACAACTGGATGCAAAAGGCCGGCAACAGCAACAACAGCGCGGAGAGCGACCATGCCTAGAGACCTGCAAGACGTGGCGGTCGGCTCCCCCATCCAGCGGAGCACCCCGATGAGCCAAGCTTTTGTGAAGAACAACCGCATCCCGCGTGGCGTGATGATGATCCTGTACGTCGCGTTCACGCTGGTGCCGCTGTACTGGATGCTCAATACGTCGCTCAAGACCAACGAGGAAACGCTGTCCGTCTTCACGCTGTGGCCGCAGAACCTCACATGGGACAACTACAAGACGATCTTCACGGATCCGTCCTGGTACGGCGGCTACATCAACTCGATGATCTACGTGGCGATGAACACCACGCTCTCGCTGCTGGTCGCGCTGCCGGCGGCCTACGGCTTCTCGCGCTACCGCTTCCTGGGCGACAAGCACATGTTCTTCTGGCTGCTGACGAACCGCATGACGCCGCCAGCCGTGTTCCTGCTGCCGTTCTTCCAGCTGTATTCGACGGTGGGACTGATGGACACGCACATCGCCGTGGCGCTGGCGCACATGCTGTTCAACGTGCCGCTGGCCGTGTGGATCCTGGAAGGCTTCATGTCGGGCATCTCGCGCGAGATCGATGAAACGGCGTATATCGACGGCTACTCGTTCCCGCGCTTCTTCCTGCAGATCTTCCTGCCGCTGATCAAGGCCGGCGTGGGCGTCACCGCCTTCTTCTGCTTCATGTTCAGCTGGGTGGAGCTGCTGCTGGCGCGCACGCTGACCTCCGTGGACGCCAAGCCGATCAGCGCCATCATGACCCGCACCGTGTCGGCCGCCGGCATGGACTGGGGCGTGCTGGCCGCCGCCGGGGTGCTGACGCTGGTGCCGGGCATGCTGGTGATCTGGTTCGTGCGCAATCATATTGCCAAAGGTTTCGCGATGGGGAGGGTGTAACGATGGAGTGGTCATTTGCATGGATGGCGTGGACGATGCCGGTAGCCGTCTTCTTCGGCTGCATTGCACTGATGCTGGTGGGGATGACGGTGCTGGAACTGCGCTGGCCGACTGTCGAACGCAAGGGCTTCCTGCCGATGCGCACGACACGCGGCGACCGCCTGTTCATCGGGTTGCTGACGGCTGCCTACATCAACCTGGCCTGGGTCGGCTTCACGGACCTGAGCCAGTGGATCGGCACGGCGCTGGGGTTTGCCGCAATGGCGATCATCATGGCGAAAGCGTAAGCGAAAAGTAGTACCGGGTTTTTCCGAAAAGACGACGACAAAAACGTGGAGAAGACATGATTCAAACTAAGCAAGCGGTTTTCAAGCTGGGCGCCATTGCCGTCGCCGTGATGGCCATGAGCGGCAACGCCCTGGCCGACAGCAAGTCGGCCGAAAAATGGATCGACAGCGAATTCAAGCCCAGTACCCTGAGCCGCGCGCAGCAGCTGGAAGAGATGAAATGGTTCATCGGCGCGGCCAACAAGCTCAAAGCCAAAGGCATCAAGGAAATCCACGTGGTGTCCGAATCGCTGGACACGCACGTGTATGAATCGAAGGTGCTGGCCAAGGCGTTCGAGGAGATCACCGGCATCAAGGTCGTGCACGACGTGATCCAGGAGGGCGACCTGGTCGAGAAACTGCAGACGTCCATGCAGTCCGGCAAATCGATCTACGACGGCTGGGTCAACGACTCGGACCTGATCGGCACGCACTACCGCTATGGCCAGACCGTCGTGCTGTCCGACTACATGGCCGGCCCCGGCAAGGAGTACACCAATCCAGGCCTGGACCTGAAGGACTTCATCGGCACCAGCTTCACCACGGCGCCGGACGGCAAGCTGTATCAGCTGCCCGACCAGCAGTTCGCCAACCTGTACTGGTTCCGCGCCGACTGGTTCGCGCGCAAGGACCTGCAGGCCAAGTTCAAGGCCAAGTATGGCTACGACCTGGGCGTGCCGCAGAACTGGTCGGCCTACGAGGACATCGCCAGCTTCTTCACCAACGACGTCAAGGAACTCGACGGCCGCAAGGTGTTCGGCCACATGGACTACGGCAAGAAGGATCCGTCGCTGGGCTGGCGCTTCACCGATGCGTGGCTGTCGATGGCCGGCGCCGCCGACCGGGGCCTGCCGAACGGCCTGCCGGTCGATGAGTGGGGCATCCGCGTCGCGGCCGACAAGTGCACGCCGGTGGGCGCGTCCGTCGCGCGCGGCGGTGCGACCAACTCGCCGGCCGCCGTGTATGCGCTGACCAAATACCTGGACTGGATGAAGAAGTACGCGCCGCCCCAGGCACTGGGCATGACGTTCTCGGAGTCCGGTCCCGTGCCGTCGCAAGGCCATATCGCCCAGCAGATCTTCTGGTACACGGGCTTCACGGCCAGCATGACGAAGGCCGGCCTGCCGGTTGTCAATGCGGATGGTACGCCGAAGTGGCGCATGGCGCCCGGCCCGCACGGCCCGTACTGGAAGGATGGCATGCAGAACGGCTACCAGGATGTGGGCTCGTGGACCTACCTAAAGAGCACTCCGCCTGACCGCCTGGCCGGCGCGTGGCTGTACGGCCAGTTCGTCACGTCGAAAACCGTGTCGCTGAAAAAATCGATCGTCGGCCTGACCTTTATCCGCGATTCCGACATCCGCTCGAAGGCGATGACGGACATGGCGCCGAAGCTGGGCGGCCTGGTCGAGTTCTACCGCAGCCCGGCGCGCGTGGCATGGACGCCGACCGGCAACAACGTGCCGGATTATCCGAAGCTGGCGCAGCTGTGGTGGAAGAACGTGTCGACTGCCATCTCCGGCGAGAAGACGCCGCAGGGCGCAATGGACAACCTGGCCGACGAGATGGACAAGATCCTCGGCCGCCTGCAACGCGCCGGCATGGCCAAGTGCGCGCCGAAGCTGAACGACAAGAAGGACCCGGCCACGATGTTGACCAACAACGCCGCACCATGGGCGAAGGTCGCCAACGAGAAGCCGAAGGGCGAGACGATCCCTTACGACCAGCTGCTGAAGGCCTGGCAGGCCGGCAAGGTACGCTGATCGTTGTTCCACCCCGCGCGGCGTATTCGTTCCCGGATGCGCCGCGCGTTCCGTTTCATTTTGAAGGCAGGATCAGACATGGCCTATCTACTGGCTCTGGACCAGGGCACCTCGAGCTCGCGCAGCATCGTCTTTCGCGACGGCGCGGTGGTAGCAACGGCCCAACAGGAATTCACGCAAATCTTCCCGCAACCCGGCTGGGTCGAGCACAACCCCGACGAGCTGTGGCAAAGCCAGCTCGCCACGGCGCGCGAAGTGCTGGCCAAGGCCGGCCTGAAAGCAGGTGACATCGCCGCGCTCGGCATCACCAACCAGCGCGAGACCACTGTTGTGTGGGAGCGCGCAACGGGGCGCCCCATCTTCAACGCCATCGTCTGGCAGGACCGAAGGACGGAGGCGCTGTGCCAGAAGCTGCGCACCGATGGCCTGGCGGACAAGATCCGCGCCAAGACGGGCCTCGTGCTGGACCCGTATTTTTCGGCGACCAAGCTGAAATGGATCCTCGATAACGTGGACGGCGCCCGCGCCCGCGCCGTGCGCGGCGAGCTGGCGTTCGGCACCGTCGATGCCTGGCTGGCATGGAACCTGACGGGCGGACGTGTCCACGTCACCGACGTCAGCAACGCGGCCCGCACCATGCTGTGGAATATCCACGAACGGTGCTGGGATGCCGAGCTGCTGGCGTGGCTCGATATTCCCGCCGCACTGCTGCCCGACGTGCATCCGTCGAGCCACCTGTTCGGCATGACGGACGCGCAGTGGCTGGGCGGCGAAGTCTGCATCGGCGGCATGGCCGGCGACCAGCAGGCGGCCCTGTTCGGCCAGGCGTGCTTCCAGCCCGGCATGGCCAAGAACACCTACGGTACCGGATGCTTCATGCTGCTCAACACGGGCAGCGAGTGCGCCGCGTCGAACAATGGCCTGATCAGCACCGCCGCGTGCGAGGCGAACGGCGTGCACCAGTACGCACTGGAAGGCAGCGTGTTCATTGGCGGCGCCGTCGTGCAATGGCTGCGCGACGGCCTGAAGGCCATCAAGCAGGCCAACGAGATCGAAGCGCTGGCCGCGTCGGTGCCCGATGCCGGCGGCGTCGTCTTCGTGCCGTCGTTCACGGGGCTGGGCGCGCCGTACTGGGTGCCGTCCGCCAAGGGGGCGATGTTCGGCCTGTCGCGTGGCACCACGGTTGCGCACATCGCCCGCGCAGCACTGGAATCGATCGCGTTCCAGAGCGCCGCATTGCTGCAGGCGATGCAGCGCGACGCCGCAGCACCGATCACGGAACTGCGCGTGGACGGCGGCGCCTGCGCCAACTCGTTGCTGCTGCAGTTCCAGGCCGATTTGCTGGGCATTCCGGTCGTGCGCCCCGTCGTCACCGAGACGACGGCGCTGGGTGCTGCCAGCCTGGCGGGACTCGCCGCGGGCGTCTACCGCGGCACCGACGACCTGGCCGCGCAGTGGCGCGTGGACCGCGTCTTCGAGCCGGCGACAGGACGCGAGGAAGCTCTTGGCCGCGTGCAGGGCTGGGAGCAGGCGATCGCGCAGTTGCGGTCGGGATGTGCCGAATCGACGGCCTTTGCCGGGTGACGCCACGCTGGGGTATCATTGCCGTTTTGACAAACGGTTTCACGATGGCCCCTCGCTTGTTCCTGTTGCTCGCCAGCCTGGCCGCTCCCCAGCTGTTTGCCGCCCCCGCCGAACAGCTGGTCGCGGCAGCCCGCACGCAAATTGGCGTGACGCTCCGCTATGACGGCAGCTACCAGCGCATCGCCTATCCCGATGGCGACGTTCCGCTCGATCGCGGTGTGTGCACGGATGTCGTCGTCCGCGCCTACCGCGCACTGGGTGTCGATTTGCAGGAGCGGGTGCACGAGGATATGCGCGCCGCCTGGAAAGCGTATCCCGCCAACTGGGGGATGAAGGGACCCGACCGGAATATCGACCACCGCCGCGTGCCCAACCTGGCGGTGTTCTTCGGTCGACATGGGGAGACGGTCAAGCCGTCGACGAAGGCCGCGGATTACCGGGCCGGCGATATCGTCACCTGGCGTTTGCCGCAAGGGCTGCCGCACATCGGCATCGTGGCCGACCAGGTATCGCCAGGCGGTACACCACTGGTGATCCACAATATCGGCGCGGGCACGCAGCTCGAAGACGTGCTGTTCGACTTTCCCATCACCGGCCATTACCGTTATCGACCGTAATGGGCGAGACGTTGCCGGACCGCGGGGGCAGACCCGGCGAGTCCGACCCCGGCCCTTGCGATGGCCATGGCAACTCTCTCCCGGCCCCGGCGAACCGCTGCAGCGCAGCATTCCACTGCGGCAGCCCGCGATCCCGGAAGTAGCCCAAATTCCCCAGTGCAAGGCGATTGATCGTTATTTAATTAATGGTGCAGCGCAGCAATATGCGATAATGGATGGAAACATCGGAGACGCCGATGACGAATCAGGTATCAACAATGCTGCTCACAACATTAATCGATGCATGGACGGCCCTTGCCTTTGGCAGCGGAGCCCAGCC
This sequence comes from Pseudoduganella plicata, assembly GCF_004421005.1. Lineage (NCBI taxonomy): Bacteria > Pseudomonadati > Pseudomonadota > Betaproteobacteria > Burkholderiales > Oxalobacteraceae > Pseudoduganella > Pseudoduganella plicata. The sequence goes on along the minus strand of NZ_CP038026.1, from coordinate 2,649,336 downwards.
ATCGCAACCCGTCCGGGTAGCGCGCACAAATCGTCGCGCAACCGGGCGGTTCTCTACCGGCCTCTATCGCAACGGCGCCGGCAACCTGCGCTACAAGCTGTACGTACCTGCGAGCTACGACGGCACGCCCATGCCGCTCGTGGTCATGCTGCACGGCTGCCGCCAGAATGCCGACGATTTCGCGCGCGGCACCGCCATGAACGAACTGGCCGAGCAGTTCGGCTGCCTGATCGTCTATCCGGAACAGTCGCGCGGCGCCAACTGGCATGGCTGCTGGCAGTGGTTCGACAAGGCCCATCACGAGCGCGGTCATGGGGAGCCCGCGCTGATCGCCGGGGTCACGCAGCAAATCATCGACAACTACGCGGTCGACCGCGCGCATGTCGGCGTTGCCGGCCTGTCGGCCGGTGGTGCGATGGCCGTCATCATGGGGCGCACTTATCCCGACCTGTTCACGGCCGTAGGCTGCCATTCCGGCCTGGCGCACGGCAGTGCGACCAGCGGCCACGATGCGATGCTGGCCATGCGCAACGGCGTTTGCGTGGCGCCGCCGCAATCGCTGGCGGCGAACGGCCTTCCCATCATTGTTTTCCACGGCGACAGGGACAAGACGGTCCACCTGAACAACAGCGACTGCGTTGTCCGCCAATCCATCGCCGGCGGCCCGACACCGGCGACCGGCGTGGCGCAAGTCGTCCATTCGGCGCCGGCGGCGGCGGCCCGGCATGCCTACACGCGCACCGTCCATCGAAGGATAACGGGCGAAGTGCTTGCCGAACAGTGGACCGTCCATGGCGCCGGTCACGCGTGGTCCGGTGGCAGCGGGCGCGGGTCCTATACCGATGCCGACGGACCCGACGCCAGCCGGGAAATGCTGCGCTTCTTTATCGCCAGGCGCTGACGGCTCAGGCCTTGTGGCGGATGGCGTCGATCACGATGCCCAGGGCACGCGACGAGTGCCGCCGGCTCGGGTAGTACGCGTGGAGACCGGGGAAGTGCGGGCACCAGTCTTCCATCACGCTGACCAGCCGGCCGGCCTGCACGTGCGGCGCGGCCAGGTCTTCCGTCAGATAGGCCAGGCCGCAACCGCTGAGGGCCGCATTGAGCATCTGGTAGGTGCCGCTGAACGTGAACTGGCCACGCGGACGCAGTTCCAGGTCGCGTCCCGCATGCCGCAGCTCCCACGCGTAGACGCTGCCGGCCGTTGCCAGCCGCAGGCCGATGCAGCTGTGCTTCATCAGGTCCTGTGCCGAGGCAGGGATGGGCCGGTGCGCGAAGTAGGCGGGCGAGCCGACGATCATCGTGCGCATGTCCGGGGTCAGGCGCACGGCGATCATGTCCTTGTCGACCTGGTCGCCCCAGCGTACGCCGATATCGTAGCGTTCCGCCACGATGTCGACCATGCGGTAGTCCGCGCTCATTTCCAGATGGATGTCGGGGTATTGCGGCAGCACGGGCGCGAGCCGCGGCCACAGGAAATTGTCGATCACGTGATCGGTGGCGGTGATGCGGATGGTGCCGGCGGGCTTGTCGCCCAGATCGCTGACGGCGGCGATTTCCGCTTCGATCTCCTCCATCCGCGGCGCCACGTTCTGCAGCAGGCGCTCGCCGGCCTCGGTGGGCGACACGCTTCGCGTCGTGCGCGTCAGCAGGCGCACGCCCAGCCGCGCTTCCAGCCCGCGGATGATGTGGCTCAGTGCCGACTGCGTCATGCCCAGCTTGGCGGCGGCGCGCGTGAAGCTGCGTTCGCGCGCCACCGCCAGGAAGACAAGGATGTCGTTGATGTTTTCGCGTGCCATCGGCTGTGAATCGTCTGGTGAAACGACGATTCTACCGCCGCGGCTCATTTCGCGTGGCCTGCCGCCGGCAGCGTGGTGAAGGCGGCTGCGCCAAAGGTTGACTGGTAGCCCAACCCATCGAACGCCAAACCACCCACTGTCGCGCCGGAAGCGGTCGCCAGCTGGGTGATGGCGACCAGCAGGCCGCCGCCCGCTTCCGCATCATGCGGCAAGGTGCGCGCTACCCACGTCCACCAGCCGACGGGTGGATGGTACCGGAGACGATCATCGGCAGCGTCAATGCCGCCAGCAGCACCTTCCGATCCAGGCTGCCCGCAGCGACGAAATGGCAAGACTGGTCACCGATGCGAACGCACCGGCAGACCAGCACGAGTCAGGCTGCCAGCGTGGCGTTGTCGATGACGAAGCGGTACTTGACGTCGCCCTTCAACATGCGCTCGTAGGCCGCGTTGATCTCGTCGGCGCGGATCATCTCGATGTCCGCCACGATATTGTGCTCGGCGCAGAAGTCCAGCATCTCCTGGGTTTCCGGAATGCCGCCGATCATCGAGCCGGCAATCGCGCGGCGCTTGGTGATCAGGTTGAACACCTGCGGCGAAGGGTGCGGCGTGGCGGGCGCGCCGACCAGCACCATCGTGGCGTCGCGCTTGAGCAGGTTGAGGAACGCGTCCAGGTCGTGCGGCGCGGCCACCGTGTTGACGATCAGGTCCAGGCTTTTCGTCTGCGACGCCATCGCCTCGGCGTCACGCGAGACGATCACTTCATGCGCGCCCAGCGCCAGCGCGTCGGCGCGCTTCGATTCGGACGTCGTGAACGCCACCACGTGCGCCCCCATGGCGCGGGCCAGCTTGATGCCCATGTGGCCAAGACCGCCGATGCCGACGATGCCGACACGCTTGCCGGGGCCCGCGTTCCAGTGCCGCAGCGGCGACCAGGTCGTGATGCCGGCGCACAGCAGCGGCGCGACGGCAGCCAGCTGGTCGGCGGAATGGCTCACGCGCAGCACGAAGCGTTCGTGGACGACGATCTGTTCCGAGTAGCCGCCCAGCGTGTGCCCGGGTGCGTCGGCGGTGGCGCCGTTGTACGTGCCGACCATGCCGTCGCAGTAGTTTTCCAGGCCGTCGTCGCAATCGGCGCAGTGCTGGCAGCTGTCGACCATGCAGCCGACGCCAACCAGGTCGCCAGCCTTGAAATCCGTGACGTGGGCGCCGACGGAAGCGACGCGGCCGACGATCTCGTGGCCCGGCACGCACGGGAACAGCGTACCGGCCCATTCGGCGCGCACGGTGTGCAGGTCGGAGTGGCATACGCCGCAAAAGGCGATGTCGATCTGGACGTCGTGCGGTCCGGGTGCGCGGCGGGTGATGTCGAGCGATTCGAGCGGCTTGTCGGCGGCGTGGGCGCCATAGGCTTTAACGGTCATGGATATCCTTTGGAGTTGAAGCGGAAGTTTTGCAAGGACAGCATGGTAGCGGCAAATGAGCGCGTAAAACGGGCGCGAAATTGCATGGGCTTATGAGTCACGTTCATCAATAGAGGCCCACGCGGCGCATTCAGGCTGCGAGAAAGATCCTGACGCCTGTATGCGCCCGCTTGGCGGTTGCTAACCTACAGGGTTGCATGGGCTTATGAGCTTAACTCATGAATCATTGGCGGCGCTCACGACGACCGGCAGGTAGGCATCGCAAAACTCCGGCGGCATGCGCCGCGGCTTGCCGCTGCCGATCTCGATGCAGACGAGATGCCAGCGCCCGCGCATGACGGTCGCCCCATCGCGCGCGCGGACCAGCTGGAAGCGCCGCTCCATCGTCAGCCGGCCATCCGTGCCGCACAGCCACGTCCCCAGCAGCAGTTCCTCGCCCAGCCCGGTGGGCAGCACGTAGTCGTATTCGGCACGGCCGATCGCCATGGCCCGGTCCAGGCGGCGATAGGCGGCAAGGTCGAGCCCCAGCGCTTCCGAATGCGACCAGCCGGCCTGCTCGCACCAGCGTACATAGACGGCGTTGTTCGTGTGATCCAGGCCGTCGATATCGTCGCCCTGCGGCGTGACGCGGTAAATGTGCGGTTGTGGATAGTCCCAGTTCAAGAGCGGCTCCGGTAGCGGTGACGCTTCATTGTAGCGGGTGGTTTACATGACAACGCAAATCGCGGTATCGTGCTGCTGGAATCAATACGCGAAACGATAAACCGCACAGCGAAACTGGAGCCCCGATGGACCTGAACTTCAACCCGGCGGAACAGGACTTCCGCGACGAAGTACGCAGTTTTCTGGCCGAGCGCCTGCCGGCCCGCCTGGCCCACAAGGTCGCGCAGGGCAGGCACCTGGCCAAGGCCGACATGGAGCAGTGGCACGCGATCCTGCACGCGCGCGGCTGGCTGGCCGGCCACTGGCCGGTGGCGTTCGGCGGCACCGGATGGACAGCGGTCCAGAATTTCATCTTCGAGAACGAGTGCGCGCTGGCGAATGCGCCCCGCATCGTGCCGTTCGGCGTCAACATGCTGGGCCCCGTGCTGATCCGTTACGGCACCGACGCGCAGCGGCGCTACTGGCTGCCGCGCATCCTGGACGGCTCCGACTGGTGGTGCCAGGGCTATTCCGAACCGGGTGCGGGCTCCGACCTGGCGGCCGTGCGCACCACCGCCGTGCGCGGGGTAGACGGGGACGGCGAACACTACATCGTCAACGGGCAGAAGACATGGACCACGCTGGGCCAGTACGCCAACATGATCTTCTGCCTGGTGCGCACGGACCGGGAAGCGAAGAAGCAGCAGGGGATCAGCTTCCTGCTGGTCGACATGACGTCGCCCGGTGTCGAGGTGCGGCCCATCATCACGCTCGATGGCGGCTATGAAGTCAACGAGGTGTTCTTCACGGACGTGCGCGTGCCTGCCGCGAACCTCGTCGGCGAAGAGAACCGCGGCTGGGATTGCGCCAAATATCTGCTCACGTACGAGCGCACCAATATCGCCGGTGTCGGCCTGTCGGTGGCCGCGCTGGAACGCCTCAAGCGCGTCGCGGCGCAGCGTACCCGCAACGGCCGGCCGCTGGCCGAGGATTCGCTGTTTGCGGCGCGGCTGGCGCGCGTCGAGATCGACCTGGAGAACATGAAGACGACCAACCTGCGCGTCATCGCGGCCGTCGCGGGCGGCGGTGCGCCGGGACCGGAAAGCTCGATGCTGAAGATCCGCGGCACGCAGATCCGCCAGGAGATCCTGGCGCTGACGCGCCGCGCGATGGGCATCCATGCCCGCCCGTTCGTGGCCGCGGCGCTCGACGGCGACGAGGAGATGGCTTGTGTGGGACCGGACTTCGCGCATGCCGCGGCGGCGCAGTATTTCAACAATCGCAAGCTGTCGATCTTCGGCGGCTCCAACGAGATCCAGAAAAACATCGTCGCCAAGGCGATCCTCGGCCTGTAAGGAGACCCACATGAACTTCGAGCACACGGAAGAACGGCGCATGCTGGCCGACAGCCTGGATCGCTTCATTGCCGCCGAATACGGTTTCGAGACGCGCAACCGTATCGCGGCGTCAGCGCAGGGCTATTCGTCCACGATGTGGCGCAGGTTCGCCGAACTGGGGGCGATCGGCGCGCTGCTGCGCGAGGATGATGGCGGATTTGGCGGCGGCGGTCACGATATCGCCGTCGTGTTCGAGTCGCTGGGGCGCGGCCTGGTGCTGGAACCCTTCCTTGCCAGCGCGGTGCTGGCCGGCGAGGCGATCGCGCTGGCCGGCAGCAATGCGCAGAAGGAGATATTGCGGTCGATTGTCGAAGGCGGCACCATCGTCACGCTGGCGCACGACGAGCCGGACTCGCATTACGAGCTGGCCCGGGTAAGGACGACGGCGCGTACCGACGGTGGCAGCTGGGTACTCGAAGGCGCAAAGTCCGTGGTGGCGCATGGCGACCATGCCCAGCTGTTCATCGTGTCGGCCCGTACCGCCGGGGCCGTGGACGACGAACACGGCATCTCGCTGTTTATCGTACCGGCGGATGCCGCCGGGGTGACCGTGCAGGGCACGCCGACGATGGACGGCGGCCGCGTCGCGTACGTGACGTTCGACGGCGTGCGGCTGGACGCGCAGGCCGTGCTGGGCGAAGCGGGACATGGGTACGATACGCTGGAACGGGCCGTCGGACGGGGCGTGCTGGCCCTGTGCGCCGAGGCGCTGGGCGCGATGGAGGAGGCCAGGGCGGCCACGCTGGAGTACCTGCGCACGCGCCGCCAGTTCGACGTGCCGATCGGCAGCTTCCAGGCGCTGCAGCACCGGATGGTCGATCTGCTGCTGGAAATCGAACAGGCCCGCTCGAGCGTCATCAATGCCGCCGCCGCGCTGGAGGGCGACCGGGTGCCACGCGAGCGGGCGCTGTCTGCCGCCAAGATGACGATCGGGCGGGTGGGAACGCTGGTGGCGGAGGAATGCATCCAGCTGCATGGCGGGATCGGCATGACGTGGGAACTGCCGTTGTCCCACTATGCCAAGCGGCTCGTCATGATCGACCATCAGCTGGGGGATGGCGATCACCATTTGCAGCGGTATATCGCGCTGGGATAAGGCCGATGCGTTGACCTCGGAGACAGGCAACTGTCCCCGAGGCCCCGTTTTACTTCCCGGCGTTCAGCGCGCGCAGGAACTGCCCCTTGATCTTGCCTTTCTCGACAACGCCGATGATCGTGTTGGCCACCGTGCCGCCCTTGCTGTCCAGGCCTTCGATGTCGTTCGGGTTGAGAGCCGGCGGCAGCGTCCTGAAGGCCTGGTCCATCTTCGCCCGGATCGCGACGGCGTCGGTGACGGTACCCGCCAGCTTCATTGCCGCGACCGTCGCGTGGACGGCCGAGTAATTCAGGCTGATTTCGCTGCTGGGGTCCTTGCCCGGGTTGAGCTTGCGGTAGCGCGCCGTGAAAGCGGCCGGCTCGGGGCGGTCGTCGCCGGTTACCGGCATCACGCCGACCGAGCCTTCCAACGCTCCCAGGCCGCCCACGACCTTTGCCATCTCGTCGATCTTGGCCTGGTCGATGATGATGAAGCCGCCCTTGAAGCCCAGTTCGCGCGCCTGCTTCGCCACCAGCGCCGTCGGCTCGGAGGCGCCGCCGATGAACAGCACGTCCGGCTTCGACTGGAGCACGCGACTGACGCCGCTGTAGAAATCGGTGGCCTTGTTGTACGACATGGGGTTCTCGGCGACGACCTTGCCGCCGGCCGCCTCCCATGCCGGCTTGAAGGCGGCGGCCCACGCCTTGGCGTAGTCATGGTCGGCCGCGGCCAGCGCGACGTTCTTGCCGTGCAGCGTCATCATCGCTTTCGTAAACGGGGCGATGTAGCCGGTGAAGTCCGGCGGGATGCGTACCGTCAGCGTGTTGCCCCGTTCCGTCGCCTGCGGCAGACTGGTATAGGCCAGCAGCAGCACCTTCGACTTTTCATTGAACGCCTGCACGGCAAAGATGCCGCCGGAGTGCGGCACCAGCACGGCGGCCGTCTTGTGCTGCTGCACGAGGCGCTGCACATTGATGCCCGTCTCGCTGGGGTTGTACTTGTCGTCGAGGGCGACGATCTCCAGCTTGTAGCGCTTGCCGCCGATCTCCAGCGGTTTCGCGTTGATTTCGGCGGCGGCCATCTGCATGCCACTGAGGACGTTCTTGCCGTATAGCGCAGCGCCGCCGCTCAGGGGACCGGAAAAGCCGATCTTGAGGACTTCCTGGGCGTGGGCGACGCCGGCCAGGGCCAGTGCGGCGGCAAGCACGGTGATGCGGATCTGTGGTTTCATGGGTGTCTCCTCCTTGTTGTAATGGTTCCGCGCCGCGCAGTCAGGCGCCAATGTACGCCTTGCGCACCTGCGCGTTATTGAGCAGCTCTTCGCGGCCGCCCTCCATGACGATGCGGCCCTGCTCGATCACATAGGCGCGGCTGGCGATGTTCAGTGCCGCGTACGCATTCTGCTCGGCCAGCAGCACGGTGGTGCCGGCCCGGTTGATGCGGGCGATGATGTCGAACATCTGGCGGACGACGAGCGGCGCGAGGCCGAGCGACGGCTCGTCCAGCAGCAGGGCCTTCGGGCGTCCCATCAGCGCGCGGCCGATGGCGACCATCTGCTGCTGGCCGCCGCTGAGCGAGCCGGCCGGCGCGTCCTTCTTTTCGTGCAGGATCGGGAACAGGCCGAACACCTCGTCCAGGCTGCGCGCCACGCCGCCGCTGTCGCGCCGGTGCACGTAAGCACCCAGGGTCAGGTTCTTCAGCACCGACATGCCGGGGAACAGCTTGCGGCCCTCGGGGCAGTGCACCAGGCCGTCCGCCACGATCTGCGACGGCTTGCGCCCCACCAGTTCGTGCCCGCCGAAACGGATGCTGCCGGATGCCGCCCGCTGCAAGCCGCTCATGGTGAGGAAGATCGAGCTCTTGCCGGCGCCGTTCGATCCCAGCAGCACGACCAGTTCCCCTTCGTCCGCATGGATGCTGACGTTGTGCAGCGCGCGGAAGCTGCCGTAGGACAGCGATACGCCATCGAGTCTAAGCATGTTCGCTCCCCAGGTAGGCTTCGATGACGGCCGGGTTGGCGCGGATCTCGGCCGGCGTGCCTTCGGCGATCTTTTCGCCATAGTTCAGCACCAGGATGCGGTCGGCCAGGTTCATGATCATGTCCATCTTGTGTTCGATCAGGCACACCGTCAGGCCGCTTTTCGCCATCTTGCGGATCAGTCGCGCCAGGCCATCGGTTTCCTCGGGATTGACACCGCCGGCCGGCTCGTCCAGCAGCAGCAAGGCGGGATCGGTGGACAACGCCAGCGCGAACGCCACCCGCTTGCGCTCTTCCTGCGAGATGTCGCCGGCGAGGCGCGATTCGATGTGCGCCAGGCCGACGAAGTCCAGCGCGGCGCGCGCCTTCTCGCGGCAGATGCGCTCCTCGTCGCGCAGCCGCTTCGTGCCAAGGATCACGTCCACCAGTGTCGAGCGGGTGCGCAGCCGGTGGCCGACGATCAGGTTGTCCAGCACCGTGGCCGTGTCGAACAGCGCGGTCGTCTGGAACGTGCGCGCCATGCCCAGCCGCGCCGCCTGGTCGGCCCGTATGCCCGTCACGTCCCGGCCATCGAACAGGACGCGGCCGGACGTGGGCCGGATCGCACCACTGACCAGGTTGAAGAACGTGGTCTTGCCGGCGCCGTTCGGACCGATGATCGCGTTGATCGTGCCGCGCGCGAAGCTGGCGCTGACGTCGTTGACGGCGGTCAGGCCGCCGAAGCGCTTCGTGAGGGACGTAATCTCAAGCATGGTGCACCTCCTTCGAGGGAGCGATTGCCGGAGGCGCGGGCGTCCGTGCGGCAGCGGCCTTCCTGCGCTGGCGGTTCATCCAGGTGCCGACGATCCCGTACGGCAGGAAGATCACCAGCAGCACCAGCACGGGGCCGAAGACGACGAAGCGGTACTCCTGCAGCACCTGCAGGTACTGCGTCAGCCACGGCACGCCGATCGCGCCCAGCAGGGGGCCGAGCAGGGTGCCGATGCCGCCCACCAGCATGTACATCGTCATGTCGAACGTGTGCTCGACGCCGGCGATGCCGGGACCAAGGAAGCGCACGTAGCCCGCGTACAGGCCGCCCGCCAGGCCGGCGAAGAATACGGAGAGCACGAACGACAGCAGCTTGTTGCGCATCAGGTGGATGCCCAGCGCCTGCGCCAGCTCGTCGCTGTTCCTGATCGCCATGAAGGTGCGGCCCAGCAGGGAGCGGACGATCCGGTGCATGATCCAAAGGCTGGCCACGAGAAAGCACAGGACCAGGTAATACTGCGCGCGCGGCTCGGAGAAATCCAGCGGCCCGATGGGCTCGGGCGCGGGAATGCCGACAATACCGACGGTGCCGTGCGTCAGGCTTTCCCATTTCTCGATCAGCAGGAACATGATGTAGCCCACGCACAGCGTGAAGATCGAGAAGAAGTGCGTTTTCAGACGCAGCGACACGAGGCCGACGAAGACGCCGATGGCGGCGGCGACGAAGCCGGACAACGCGAAGGCAAGCCAGAACGACATGCCATAGTCCACGGTCAGGATGCCGACCGTGTAGGCGCCGACGGCCATGAAGCCGCTGTGTGCCAGGTTGAACTGGCCCGTGTAGCCCGTGATCAGGTTCAGGCCCACGGTGGCGATGGCGTAGATATAGGCCGTCGACATCACGGTCAGGTGGTAGTCGTTGCCCGCCATGAAGGGAAAGGCCAGGGCCAGCAGCAGCAGGAACGTCCAGCCGACGGTGGAGGTAAGTCGCTTCATCAGTGGGCTCCCCGCGCGAACAGGCCTTGCGGCCGCACCGACAGGATCAGCACCAGCAGCGCGAAGGCAATGATGTCCTTGTAGTCGGTCGAAATGTAGAACGCGCCGAACGCCTCGGCAAAGCCGATGATCAGCCCACCGGCGATGGCGCCGGGCACGCTGCCCATCCCGCCCAGCACGATGATGACGAAGGCCTTGGTGATGACGAGATGGCCCATCGACGTGTAGACCAGATTGATGGGCGCGTACAGCACGGCGGCCATGCCGGCCAGTGCGCCGGCGATGGCGAAAGTGAGCATCGCGACACGGGTGGCGTCGATGCCCACCAGCGCGGCGCCTTCGCGGTTCTGCGCCATCGCAACGATGGTGGCGCCGGTGATGGTCCTGGTCAGGAACAGCTGCAGCAGCACGACCAGCGTGAATGCCGCGCCGATGATGAGGAGGCGCTGGGCCGGCAATGTCAGCGAGCCCAATGTCAGCAGCTGCGTGTACGGCGTCTCCATGCGGTGGAAGTCCGCGCCCCACAGCGCCTGCGCGCCCGCCTCCAGGAACAGCAGGATACCGATCGAGGCGATCATGTGATGCAGGTAGGGCGCCTTGCGCAGCGGATGAAACACCAGGCGTTCGGACAGCACGGAGATCAGCGCCACGGTGACGGCGGCACCCAGCATGCCCCACCAGTAATTCAGGCCCAGCTTGTTGATGAGGAAGAAGGCCGAGTACGCGCCCGCCATGTAGAACGCGCCATGTGCGAAGTTGGGCACGTGCAGGATGCCGTACACCAGCGTGAGGCCGAGCGCCACGAGGCTGTATACGCCTCCCAGCGTCAGTCCATTGAGGACCTGCTGCAGAAAAAGCTCCAAAACTGTCTCCGTTATTGTAGTGGGTCGTACGTGTCTGGATGCTGGCAAGAGGCGGGCTTAGTCGGGCATGATGACTCCCTGGGCGTTGCGGACCGGGGATACGTCGCTGGCGACGTCGCGTGTCCCGCTCGTTCGGCACGGATGGCAGGCAGCGCCAGGTGCGCCGTGCGGTCGGTCCCTCGATACAGTCGTTCGATATGGTGCTTCCGGCATGCTGCTGACTCCCCGGTGTAAGGAATACTCGGAAATGCGTTTTGTCCTGCGAAACGGCTGGGTGTAAAATGGAATGAAAAAAGAATACGATACTTTTGCAGGACCGGCAACGATTTGTTCGGGAACCGGACCGCGGGGCGGCGTGGCGACAACGCCCGCATCCAGTGTGCCACGGCCGGCCGGCACTGCAAAGACGCGCTACCGAATACCCCAGGAGTCCCCATGAATGCAGCAGACGAGAGCCTTGCCGGTGAACCAGATGCCGACGGCGCGCGCGGTCCCGAAGACCGTTACTACATCACCGCGCTGGCACGCGGCCTGGAAGTGCTGTCGTGCTTCCGCTCGGCCGACAAGGGCCTGACGAACCAGCAGATCGCCGAGCGCTGCGGCCTGCCGAAATCGACGGTGACGCGCTTTACCTACACGCTCACGAAGCTGGGCTACCTGACCCAGGAGGCAGGCGGCCGCTATCTGCTCGGTACGGCAACCCTGGGCCTGGGCAGCGCCATGCTGGCGCGGCTCGATATCCGCCAGCTGGCGCGGCCAATGATGCAGGAGCTGGCCGAGTTTTCCGGCACCACCGTCTCGATCGCGATGCGCGACCGCCTGTCGATGATCTACGTGGAGGTGTGCCGCAGCACGGCGGCGCTGGCGCTGGCGCTGCAGGTGGGCTCGCGGCTGCCGCTGGCCGTGTCGGCCATCGGCCGGGCTTACCTGGCGCGTGCGGGCGAACAGGAACGCAACGACATCTTCGGCCGTTCGCTGGAACTGGACGAGACGGCGCACACGGCGATGCGCCAGGGTCTGGCCCGCGGTGTCGCCGACTGCGAACGGTATGGCTGTGCCACGTCGTTCGGCGACTGGCAGAAGGACGTCAACGGCATCGCTGTGGGCTTCATGCCCATCGGCGGCAGCCAGCTGATGTCGATGAACTGTGGCGGGCCGTCCTCCAGCGTGTCGAAGGAATTCCTGCTCGACGAGGTGCGCCCGCGCCTGATCGGGATCGCGCGGCGCCTGGAGTCCTGACGCCTCAGTAGCCCGCGGCCAGCTGCTCCGGCGTCAACGGCGCCATCACGGCAAACACGCCGCTGGCGCGCAGCAGCGCCTTCTCGCCCGTGCGCAGGTCGCAGGCCGCGAACGCCACGCGCCCGCCGATCCGGTCGATGCGCACGTGCGCCTCGACCCAGTCGCCGGGACGCGCCGCATCGAGAAAATCGGTAGTGAGGCTGACGGTGACGAACGAATGGCGCGCCTCGCACGCCAGGGTCAGGCCGATGCCGAGCGCCGTATCGGCCAGGCTTGCCAGCATGCCGCCGTGCGCGATGCCGCGCATGTTCGTGTGGCGCTGCGCCACGTGCATGGCGATGACGATCCGGCCGCCCTCGTGCAGCACATACAGCTCCCCCAGCCCGGCGATGTACGGGCCGCCCCGTTTCAGGCGCTCGAAGCGCGCGGGCACCGTTCTGTTTTCTTCGCCTGCCGCCATAAGCCTCCCGAAGTGCTGCTTCCCGACGTCGATGTCCAGCCCAGTTTACATCACATTTAGCCGCTGCTACACTGAATCAAACCAAAACGCAGTTTCGTACAGCGAAATAAAGGCAGGAGATAAATGAACCAGCGCCATTTCGACCACTGGCCCAAGGGCCTGCCACGCCACCTCACCGTGCCCGAGACGAACCTGTGCTACAACCTGGAGGTGTCGGCCCGGCGCTATCCCGACAAACCCTGCATCGTCTTCTACGACACGCCGATCAGCTATGCCGAATGCTGGCGGGAGGTCGAGCGCATCGCCGGCTTCCTGTGCGGGCAATGCGGCGTGGCGCGGGGCGACCGCGTGCTGCTGTACATGCAGAACAGCCCGCAGTTCGTGCTGGCCTACTACGCCATCCTGCGTGCGAATGCCGTCGTCGTTCCCGTCAACCCGATGAACCTGACGGAGGAACTACGCCACTATGCGCAAGACACGGGCGCGCAGACGGTTTTCGTGCCGCAGGACCTGTACGCGCAGGTGCAGCCACTGGGTCTGCGCCACGTGCTGGTGGCCGCCTATTCGGATTACCTGCGCCAGCCGACCGACCTGGCGGTGCCGGAATTCGTCGCCGCGCCGCGCCGGGACATCGCGGGCGCCGGCGTCGTCATGTGGCGTGACATGCTGGCAGCCGGCGGCGAACCGCCGCCCCTCGTTGCGGGGCCGGACGACCTGTGCGTCATGCCCTACACGTCGGGCACCACCGGCTACCCGAAAGGCTGCATGCACACGCATCGCAGCGTCATGGTGACGGCGGTTGCGGGCATGCAGTGGTTCGGTACGCAGCAGGACACGGTGGGGCTGTCGGTGCTGCCGCTGTTCCACGTCACGGGCATGCAAGGCGGCATGAACGGCCTGGTCTTCATCGGTGGCACGATGGTGCTGCTGGCGCGCTGGGACCGCGATACGGCGGCCGATTGCATCCGCCGCCACCGCGTCAATGCGCTGCAGCTGATTTCAACGATGGTGGTGGACCTGCTGTCCAGTCCCCGACTAGGCGAGTACGACCTGTCCAGCGTGCGGCGCATGAGCGGGGGCGGGGCCGCGATGCCCGATGCGATCGCGCAGAAGATGCACGACCTGCTGGGCATCGACTATGTCGAAGGCTACGGCATGTCCGAGACCATCGCGCCCACGCACATCAATCCGGGCGAGCGGCCCAAGAAGCAGTGCCTGGGCATCCCCATCTTCGACGTCGACGCCCGCGTCGTCGATCCCGTGACGCTGGCCGAACTGGCGCCGGGCGAGGTAGGCGAGATCGTCGTGCACGGCCCGCAGGTCATGCAGGGCTACTGGAACAATCCGGACGCCAGCGCCGAGGCGTTCGTGCAGATCGACGGCCAGCGCTTCCTGCGCACGGGCGACCTGGGCAGGGTGGACGACGACGGTTATTTCTTCATGGTCGACCGGCTGAAGCGGATGATCAACGCGTGCGGTTACAAGGTCTGGCCGGCCGAGGTGGAAGCGCTGATGTACCGGCACCCGGCGATCCGCGAAGTATGCGTGGTTGCCAGCCGCGACGAGCGCCGCGGCGAGACCGTCAAGGCCGTCGTCGCGCTGAAGGAGGGCTACGCCGGCACCGTCAGCGAACAGGAAATCGTCGACTGGGCGCACGCCAATATGGCCACCTACAAGAGCCCGCGCATCGTCGAGTTCTGCGCGGCGCTGCCGAAATCGGCCACGGGCAAGATCCTGTGGCGCACGTTGCAGGAAGCCCAGGCCACCGCTGCGCGGTGACCCGGGCCGGCGCCATTCAATACAGGTGCATCAGGCCGACCGTGACGCGGTTGGCGGCATCGCTGCCGATGGCGACAAAGCCCTGCGCCAGGTTGATCTGCGTGGCGGTGACGACGGTGTCCGTCGTCGCGCGGGCCAGCGACAGGTAGGCGGTGCTGCGCTTGCTGAGGGCGTGGCGGGCGATGAAGACGTACTGGCGCGACCGGTCGCGCAGGTCGCCGGAGCGCCGCGTGTCGTAGAAGGCGCCGTTCAGCGACAGCGCCGGGCTGACGGGCACGTCGACGCCGACGCCGAACACACGGATCTTGCGGCCCGTGCTGGCCAGCGTGTTCTGCGCCCACGTGGACTTCAGCGCGACCGTTCCCGCCGTGTACTTGATGCCGTAGGCGTGCGACGTCAGCACGTCCGTATTGGCCGCGTTCTTCATGCGCGCATAGGCGCCGGCGATGCCGAACGATCCCCGGTTGAAGAATGCCGACGCGCCCTGGTAAGTGCTCTTTTCCGCGTCGCCGGCCTGCTCGCCGAAGCCGTGCATCAGGGCGAAGCCGGCGCCGCGGAACAATGGCGAGACGTAGCGCACCGAGTTGTTTTGCCGCAGCGCGGTGCCGCCGTTGTTGGCACCGTATGGGCCGTAGACGCCGGCGTGATTCATCGCCGCGAACAGCACGTTCGGGCTGGTGGCTGCGAACGCCAGTCCCATCGGGTCCGCCAGGCCGACCGATTGCACGCCCAGGATGTTCTGGCGGCCCATGTCGATCGAACCGAACGGACCGGCCAGGCCGACGGTCGCTTCGCGGTCGAACAGGCTGTTGGCCGACGGCGTTCCTGTCGCCACGCCGGCCACGCCGGTGTCGTTGAACAGCGTCCCCTCCAGGCCGAAGCGGGCTTTCAGTCCGTTGCCCAGGTCCTCGACGCCCTTGATGCCGAAGCGTGACACCTGCATTTGCCCGGCCTCGATCGTGCTGCGCCCGCCCAC
Organism: Pseudoduganella plicata; assembly: GCF_004421005.1. Taxonomy (NCBI): domain Bacteria; kingdom Pseudomonadati; phylum Pseudomonadota; class Betaproteobacteria; order Burkholderiales; family Oxalobacteraceae; genus Pseudoduganella; species Pseudoduganella plicata. Next base: position 2,633,959 of record NZ_CP038026.1, on the reverse strand, counting down.
CGGGCCGGCGCTGTCGACGTGCGTGACGCCGGCATCGACGATGCCGTACAAGGTGACACCCGACTGCGCGGCGGCCGTGGCGATGCAGGCATACAGTACGGGCAGGCTTGCGATGATTTTTTTCATGGTGCGGTCTCCAGTTTTATTGTCGGCGTGGCGGACGCCACTCGTCGCGGTTTCTCTGTGCGAAACTCTTGTGCGAATAATGAAACTGTAGGGAAGGACGCGCGGTGGCGTCAACGACAATTGACTAACTGAGGCGATAGCGGGGCGGGCGTTGCAAAAGCACGTCGTTTGAAGGGGAAATGGTTCCGCTGTGCGGAACGATGAGGCAGGCCGGCGTAACGTTCCCGGTTATCGACGTTCCGCCAGAACCTCTTTGCGGAACCAGTCGTCCAGCATGATCTTCTCGTGCTGGTAAAGCTCGCCGTTGTGGCGGCTCGAATGCATCAGATAATTCGGGTCGGCCAGTTCGCGTTCGCCGCTGCGCAGCACCGCGCCGTCCTGTTCGATACGATAGCGCAGGTGCATGCGCGGCCAGTCGGCGCGGCCTTTCAGGACGCGGATATCCTGCACCGGCACACGCGGGAAGACGTCGCCTGCCAGGTCGATATCGAGGAATTCCACGACCAGCTGCTGGCCCGCCGGCAGGCGTTCCGACAGTTTCTCGAGGTGCTCGCGGAACGTGATTTCCATCGACTCGCGGTCGGACGGAAAGCGGGGCACATCCGTCATTTTTTCGGGCTGGACATAAGTGACCTTCGCACCGGCGAAGGCACCGATGGCCGGGAGCAGCAGTGCGGCCGCCAGGGCGGCGCGGCGAATACGCGGTTTCATGACGACTCCCTTGCTGGCTGTTTCTCGTGAGGAGAAATATACGCCAATTCCCCGCGGCGAAGTGCACGGCGCCGGCCATTGCAAAGCCGACGTGGCACCCCATATGACAGCTACGCCATCCAACAGGTCACGCCATGTCCCCGATCCTTGCCTTTGCCGCCACCTTGCTCGCGCTGATCTTCTCCGCCCCGGTACTGTACGCGTCGGCGGCTCGCACACCTGCGGTGATCGACGCTGCCGCCGCAGTGCCCGGCGGCCGCCAGGTGGACGACAGTGTCGATGGCAGCCCCGAGTTGCTGCCGGGCGACGAGGATGGCGGGCAATTCAAGTAACGACGTCACCTGCTTCACGAACCTGATCGATTTCACGGATATCATCACGTCCGCCGCGTCGGCACCGGGCAGGCGCTCGCCATTGCGTTCGGGGCGGACCGCGACCACGACGCGCTTGCCCAGGTAGGCCGGCTTTAATTCTTCCCTGTCGGTTTCGGCGCTGAGGTCGAACCATCTTCGCATTGCTCGCCGCAATACACGGAAAAGCGCTTGCCGTCGTCGCAGCGGATCGGGATAGCCTGAACACGGTGCGGGTCATGAATGAGTTGACGAACGGCCGGCATTATCGCATTGGCGCGGCGGCTTTTCGTTACCTGCGCATCGTCGGCACGAACCGCACCAGGTAGATTGTCACGCCAACCCCGATCGCCGCCAGCATCGCGACCAGCGCCACCCCCGGCACCCGCGTCATGGACCATCCCAGCGACCCCCACATCAGCAGCAGCACAACGACTTTCGCCCGCAGCGGGATGCCGCGGCCGTCCTCATAGTCGCGCAGGTAGCCGCCGAACAGCCGGTTCGTGCGCAGCCAGTTGTGCAGGCGCGGCGAGCCGCGCACGAAGCAGGCCGAGGCCAGCAGCAGGAACGGCGTTGTCGGCAACAGCGGCAGGAAGACGCCGAACAGGGCCAGCACGACGGCGATGCAGCCAACGGTATTAAATAGATGTTTCATGGCGGACGAAGGACGGGTCAGCCCGCAGCGTACCCCATCCCCGCGTCGATTGCACTGCATTGGCTTATGGCGGTTCACTGCCGATTCATGACTCCCAGACATAAGACTATGCCGTTCAACCGTGCTAATCGAATCCGGATTTGCATTTAAGATAACTATCGGCCAGGCTCACCCAAGGTCTGCCGTCCCGCGCTGAACAAGCGCCGCTTCCAGCCACCCCCACCCAGCCATAGGATGCGATACATGGATGACCTCAAACTTACCCGGCGCGACCTGCTGATCGCAGGCGCGCTTACGGCCACCGCCGCCGCCGTGCCGACCGTCGCGGGCGCACAGGCCCAGCCGGCCGCCGGCCGAGTGGACTCGCCGACGCCGCCCGTCATGTCGAAGGTAGCGCTAACGGTGAACGGCCAGTCGCGCGAGCTCGATGTCGACACGCGCACCACGCTGCTCGACGCGCTGCGCGAGAACCTGCACCTGACCGGCACCAAGAAGGGCTGCGACCAGGGCCAGTGCGGCGCCTGCACCGTCATCGTCGATGGCCGCCGCATTAACTCGTGCCTGAGCCTCGCGGTCATGCACAACGGCGCGCAGGTGACGACGATCGAAGGCCTCGGCACACCCGATAAACTGCATCCGATGCAGGCCGCCTTCGTCAAGCATGACGGTTACCAGTGCGGCTACTGTACGCCTGGCCAGATCTGTTCGGCCGTCTCCGTGCTGGACGAAATCCGCAAGGGCATCCCCAGCCATGTCACGGGCGACCTGACGCAGGCGCCGCTGCTGAGCGCGGCGGAGATCCGCGAACGCATGAGCGGCAATATCTGCCGCTGCGGCGCCTACTCGAATATTCTCGACGCCATCACGGAAGTCGCGGGAGGCAAAGCATGAAAGTCTTCACCTACGAACGGGCGCGCACGCCCGCCGAAGCGGCGGCCGCCGTGATGCGGGCGGAGGGCTCGCGCTTCATTGCCGGCGGCACCAACCTGCTGGACCTGATGAAGCTGGAGATCGAAACGCCGCCGCACCTGGTGGACGTCAACGGCCTCGGTCTCGACAGGATCGAGGCCACAAGCGAGGGCGGCCTGCGCATCGGTGCCCTGGTGCGCAACACCGACCTGGCGGCCGACGCCCGGGTGCGGCGCGACTACGGCGTGCTGTCGCGCGCGCTGCTGGCCGGCGCCTCGCAGCAGTTGCGCAACAAGGCCACGACGGCCGGCAATCTGCTGCAGCGTACCCGCTGCCCGTATTTCTACGACACGAACATGGCCTGTAACAAGCGCGCCCCGGGCAGCGGCTGCTCCGCCATCGGCGGCTACACGCGCGGCCACGCGATTGTCGGCGCCAGCGATGCCTGCATCGCCACCCATCCGAGCGACATGGCCGTGGCCATGCGTGTGCTCGATGCCAGCATCGAAACCGTCAAGCCCGATGGCGGCACGCGCGTGATCCCCATCGCCGACTTCCACCGCCTGCCCGGCAACACGCCGCATATCGAGCACGTACTGGCGCCGGGCGAACTGATCACGGCCGTCACCTTGCCGAAGCCCGTCGGCGGCAAGCATTTCTACCGCAAGGTGCGCGACCGTGCCTCGTATGCATTCGCACTGATTTCGGTGGCGGCCATCGTCCAGCCGGACGGCAAGGGGCGCATCGCCCTTGGCGGCGTGGCGCACAAGCCCTGGCGCGTCGAGGCAGCAGAGTCGCAGCTGCCGCGCGGCGGCAAGGCTGTTGTCGGGCAGCTGCTGGCCGGCGCCAGGACGACGGAAGAAAACGCGTTCAAGATCCCCCTGGTCCAGCGTACGCTCGACGGCGTGCTGGCGGATGCGAAGAAAGGATAAGCGATGAAATTTGCAACGCCTGCCACCACCAACCCGATCGACCAGCTGAAGGTCATCGGCAAGCCCGTCGACCGTATCGACGGCCCCCTGAAAACCACCGGCACCGCGCGCTATGCCTACGAGCAGAACGAGGCGGCGCCCAATGCGGCGTACGGCTATGTCGTCGGTTCCGCCATTGCCAAGGGTCGCATCGAATCCATCGACTTCGCCGCCGCGAAGCGGGCCCCCGGCGTCATTGCCGTCATCACCGCGGACAATGCCGGCAAGCTCGGCAAAGGCAAATTCAATACGGCCGCCCTGCTGGCCGGTCCGAAGATCGAGCACTATCACCAGGCCATCGCGCTGGTCGTGGCCGAGACGTTCGAACAGGCCCGCTCCGCCGCCCAGCTGGTGCAGGTGAAGTACGTGCGCGAGAAGGGCGCCTACGACCTGGCCGCCGTCAAGGACACGGCAAAGATCCCGAAGAAGGAAGAGGATCCGCCGCAAACGAAGGTCGGCGCGTTCACCACGGCGTTTGACAGGGCTCCCGTCAAGCTCGATGCTACCTACACCACGCCGGACCAGACCCACGCGATGATGGAGCCGCATGCGTCCATCGCCCGCTGGGAAGGCGACAAGGTCACGATCTGGACGTCCAACCAGATGATCGCCTGGAGCGTGAGCGACATGGCGAAGACGTTGAATATCCCGAAGGAAAACGTGCGCCTGATCTCGCCCTACATCGGCGGCGGCTTCGGCGGCAAGCTGTGGATCCGCGCCGAGGCAGTGCTGGCCGCGCTGGGCGCGAAGGCGACGGGCCGGCCCGTCAAGGTGGCGCTGCAGCGCGCCCTGATGATCAACAACACCACGCACCGCCCGGCCACGATCCAGCGTCTGCGCATCGGCGCCACGCGCGAAGGGCGCATCACGGCCATTGCGCACGAGAGCTGGTCGGGCGATCTGCCGGAAGGCAAACCGGAAACGGCCGTCAACCAGACCCGCCTGTTGTACGCGGGCGCGAACCGCCTGACGACCCTGCGCCTGGCGGTGCTCGATCTGCCGGAAGGGAACGCAATGCGCGCGCCCGGCGAAGCACCGGGGATGATGGCGCTGGAGATCGCCATCGACGAGATGGCGGAAAAGCTCAGGATGGACCCCGTCATGTTCCGCATCATCAACGACACGACGGTAGACCCGGAGAAGCGCGAGCGCAAGTTCTCGCAGCGCCGCTATGTCGAATGCATGCGCCAGGGGATGGAACGCTTTGGCTGGAACAAGCGCAACCCGCAGCCGGCGCAGGTGCGCGAGGGCCGCTGGCTGATCGGCATGGGCGTGGCATCGGCGTTCCGCAACAATATCGTGACGAAGTCCGCCGCCCGGGTGCGGCTGGGGCCTGACGGCGTCGTCACCGTCGAAACCGACATGACCGATATCGGCACCGGCAGCTACACGATCATCGCGCAGACGGCGGCCGAGATGATGGGCCTGCCGCTGGAGAAAGTGGTGGTCAAGCTGGGCGACTCGGCCTACCCGGAATCGGCCGGCTCGGGCGGCCAGTGGGGCGGCAACAGCGCCACGTCCGGCGTGTACGCCGCGTGCGTGAAGCTGCGCGACATCGTCTGCCAGAAGCTGGGCGTGGATGGCGCACAGGCGCAGTTCGCAGATGGCATGGTCAACGCAGGCGGCAAGTCCATCCCGCTGCGCCAGGCGGCACAGGGCGCGGAGCTGGTGGCGGAGGACATGATCGAATTCGGTGACCTGGACAAGAAGTACCAGCAGTCGACGTTCGGCTCGCACTTCGTCGAGGTGGCGGTGGACGCGTACACGGGTGAAGTGCGGGTGCGGCGCATGCTGGCCGTCTGCGCGGCCGGCCGCATCCTGAACCCGAAATCGGCGCGCAGCCAGGTGATCGGCGCGATGACGATGGGTGTGGGCGCGGCGTTGATGGAGGATCTGGTGGTCGACAAGCGCCTCGGCTTCTTCGTCAACCACGACCTGGCCAGCTACGAGGTGCCCGTGCATGCGGACATTCCGCACCAGGAAGTGGTCTTCCTGGACGAGACGGACCCGATGTCGTCGCCGATGAAGGCCAAGGGCGTGGGTGAACTCGGTATCTGCGGCGTGGCGGCGGCAGTGGCCAACGCCATTTATAACGCCACGGGCGTGCGCATACGCGATTATCCGATCACGCTCGATAAAATGATCGACAAGCTGCCGCAGGTGGCGTAAGTGGCACTGCAGCCCGGCCGGTGCAATGCCGGCCGGGCTGCCATCGGCCACTGGGCTGTCATTAATATCAGTGGCGCATTTATAATGGATCTGCATTATACGGCGCAGCTGCCGGTTTTTATATCGGCTGCACCGGGTCTGGATTTACGTGGTAATTGAAGAGAATCAGCGTTATTACAACGTGCAGTCCAATAAACTTGACACTGCGATATTGTCGGATTGAAAATCATCGGTCCAACTTTCCCGGTGCCGATAATGCGCTCGTTCCTCCTGAAACCCGTCCTGGCAGCGACGATCTGCCTGTCCCCTCTCGTCGGCGCTGCCGCCGCACCGCCCGTCGAGGCGTTTTTTGGCGAGCCGACCGTTGCCATGGCAACGCTGTCGCCCAAGGGAAATTACGTCGCCTATCTGCATACCGACGCGCAGCGCAAGCAGCGCATCGTCGTGCGCAGCACGCGCAACCTCGACGACGCGACGGTCACCGCGCAATCGCAGGGCGAGGATGCGCCCATCACGGGGATACACTGGGTAAACGAGGATCGCCTGACGTTTACCGTCAAGGACATGCGTGTCGAATTCGAAGGCAATCTCGACGAGTTCGCGGCCGACCGCGACGGCAGCAACCTGCAGCACCTTATTTCCGGCAACTGGCGTCACCGGCAGGAGACAACCGGCTCGCACCTGAAGACGCGCGTGCTGACAGCCGCCTATGCCTACCACGGCCCCACGCACGACGGATCGGACGACATCATCGTCGAAAAATATATATGGAATAGCCTCGACATGCAGCCCGAATCGTCACGGCTGTACCGGCTGAACACCCGTACCCGCATCCTGTCGGACCTGTTCCAGGGCACGCAGCCCGGCAAAGTGCGCGCGTGGCTGCTCGATGCGGACGATGCGCCCCGCATTGCCTTCTCCAGCGACAAGGGCCGCTGCATCCTGTCGTACCGGGAGAAGAACGGCAAGGACTGGGCGGAAATCAGCAATACGGACTGCTACAAGGAGACCCGCTTCCACCCCGCCTTCTTCGACAGCCGCAATACGCTTTACGTCACCGCTTCATACAAGGGCACAACCGCGCTGTACACCTTCGATATCGCCAGACACGAGCGCTCGAAAGAGCCGCTGATCGTGCTGGACGGTTTCGACTTTGGCGGCTATCCCGAGATGGACCACGCTGCGCGCAAGCTGCTGGGCGTGCATTTCCAGTCCGATGCCCGATCCACCGTCTGGTTCGATCCCGCCATGAAGGAGGCGCAAGGCAAGATCGATGCGCTCGTGCCGGGAATGAGCAACCAGGTCACCTGCGGCATGGATTGCCGGAACACGCCGGCGCTGCTGGTCAGATCGTCGTCGGACCGGCAGCCCATGCAGTATCTGATCTATACGCCGGCCACGAATGCCGTCGTCAGCCTGGGCAGCACCCATCCCGACATCCAGCACAGGGATATGGGCATCCGCGATTTTCACCGCATCGACGCGCGCGACGGCCTGAAGATTCCGACCTACGTCACCATGCCGCCCGGTAAAACCAAAGGGCCGCTGCCGGCGGTAATGCTGGTGCATGGGGGCCCATGGGTACGCGGCGGCTCGTGGGAGTGGGATGCCCAGGCGCAATTCCTGGCGTCGCGCGGCTATGTCGTGCTGCAACCGGAATTCCGTGGCAGCCTCGGCTTTGGCTTCGCCCATTTCCGTGCCGGCTGGCAGCAGTGGGGCCGCGCGATGCAGGACGACCTGGCCGATACCGCACAGTGGGCGATCCGGCAGGGGCTGGCCGATCCGAAACGCATTGCCATCATGGGTGGCAGCTACGGCGGTTACGCGACGCTGATGGGCCTGATTCGCAACCCCGAACTGTTCCGTGCCGGGATCGATTCGTTTGGCGTCAGCGATATCGACCTGATGTTCACGTCGGCACAGGCCGACGTCTCCGAAAACAATACCCGCTACGATATGCGCACACTGATCGGCGACCCCGACAAGGATGCGGAGGTGCTGCGGCAGAACTCGCCCGTGGCGCTGGCAAGCCGGCTGACGCAGCCGCTGATGATTGCGCACGGCAGCGAGGACCGCCGCGTGCCTATCGCCCACGCCGAACGGCTGCGCCGCGCACTCAGCGAACACAACCGGAAGGTGGATTGGGTGGTGTACGCCAACGAGGGCCACGGGTTAAGGCATGAAAATAACCGCATCGATTTCTGGAAGCGTGTGGAGCAGTTTCTTGTCACGAATCTGAAATAATCGATATAAGCGCCGAGAATATCTTGCGGCGAAATTCTCACCAATTATCACGAATATGTGGGCTATAAAATACAGCAACGCGACTTTTTAAAAATTAAAGGGTAAAACGTCACTGCGGTCGTTTCCGTATGGAAATCACTTCGCTATACTACACAGCTGAAGTGTTTCCGTAAGGTATGCAATGTTTTCGTTTTCGCAACGCGCTCACCTGACCCTCGTGAGCTGCGTCGTTGTCCCGTCCGCACTGGCCCAAGTGACGCCTGCGGCCCCCGATCTGGCAGCCGAGCAGTTGCGCCGCCAGCAGCAGCGCGAGGAGATCCAGCGCAAGCAGGATGAGGCCGGGTCCGACGTGCGCCTGCAGGCGCCCGTGGCCGCACCGGCCGATGGGTATCCTGCCAATGAATCGCCGTGCTTCGTCATCCGCACCGTGGCGCTGGGCGGCGACGAAGCCGCGCGCTTCCAGTGGGCGCTGGGCGCCGCGCAGCCGGCGCTGAACCGCTGCCTGGGCAGCACGGGCATCAACACAATGGTGAGCGCGATCCAGAACGCGCTGATCGCCCGCGGCTATGTTACTGCCCGCGTGCTCGCGCCATCGCAGGATCTGCTGACGGGAGTGCTGCGTCTGACGCTCGTGCCGGGGCGCGTGCGCGCGGTCCGCTTCACGGCGGGCCAGCCCACGGGCGGCTATGCCAACGCGCTGCCGCTGCGGCCGGGCGACCTGCTGGACCTGCGCGCCATCGAGCAGGGCCTGGAAAACTTCAAGCGCGTGCCGCGCACCGAAGCCGATATCAAGATCGTCCCTGGCGAACAACCGGGCGAAAGCGACCTGGCGATCGACTGGCAGGGCGGCCGCGCATGGCGCTTCGCCCTCTCGCTGGACGACAGCGGCAGCCGCTCCACCGGCACGTACCAGGGCGGCGCGACGGTGTCCGTCGACAATCCGACGGGCCACCACGATCTATTCTATGTGACGCTGAACCGCAACCTGCCCGGCGACAGCCCCGGCGGCGACTACGGCACGAAGGGCCATGCGCTGCATTACTCGATTCCTTACGGCTATTGGCTGGCCACCTTCCAGCTGAACGACTACGGCTACCACCAGACGGTGGCAGGGGCCAACCAGGACTACATCTACCGCGGCACCAGCACGAACACGGAGCTCAAGCTGGCGCGCATCGTCTATCGCGATGCGGTGCGCAAGACCACGGTGTCGCTGCGCGCCTACCAGCGTCGCAGCCGGAACTTCATCGACGACACGGAAGTGGAAGTGCAGCGGCGCCGCATGGGCGGCTTCGCACTGGCGCTGGCGCACAAGGAATTCATCGGCAAGAGCACTGTCGATGGCAGCATCGCTTACAAGCTGGGCACGTCCGCCTTCGGCACGTTGCCGGCACCCGAGGAACCCTACGGCGAAGGCACGTCGCGCCCGCGCATCGTCAACGTCGACCTGAACGTCACCGTCCCCCTGCCGGCCGGCCTGACGTACCAGGGCGCGTGGCGCGGCCAGTGGAACGGCACTGCGCTGATCCCGCAGGACCGCTTCGCCATCGGCGGGCGCTACACCGTGCGCGGCTTCGACGGCGAAGCCAGCCTGTCGGCCGAACGGGGCACCTTGCTGCGCAATGATGTGACCTGGACCGTGCCCGGCACGAACCAGCAACTGTACGTGGCGCTGGATCACGGCACCGTCTCCGGCGCCAGTGCGCCACGCCTGCTGGGCACCAGTCTGACGGGCATGGCGCTGGGCTGGCGCGGCCAGCTGGGACGCTTCCAGGCGGAAGTCTTCGCCGGCAAACCTGTCCGCAAACCCGCGGCCTTCCGCACCGCCGGCGTGGCCAGCGGCTTCAACCTGAACTTCGAGTACTGACATGAACAAGCTTCGCTACCGCATCGTTTTCAACAAGACCCGTGGCATGTGCATGGCCGTGCAGGAGACGGCGCGCAGTCAGGGCAAGGGACAGGGACAGAGCGGCGCGCTGGCCACCTGCGCACCGGCCGCATTGACGATGCCGGCGCTGCGCCGGCTGTTGCTGTTGCTGGGGGCCGCGTTCGGCAGCCTTGCCTTGACGGGCACCGCGTTCGGCCAGGTCGTCGCCGATGGCCGCGCGCCGGGCCACCAGCGCCCGACGGTGCTGAACGCCGCCAACGGTGTCCTGCAAGTCAACGTGCAGACGCCCAGCGCGGCCGGCGTGTCGCGCAACGTCTACTCGCAGTTCGACGTGCCGAAAACGGGCGTCATCCTCAACAACTCGCGCACGGACGTGCAGTCGCAGCTGGGCGGATGGGTCCAGGCCAACCCGTGGATGACCGACGGCACCGCGCGCGTGATCCTGAACGAAGTCAATTCGGCCAATCCGAGCCGGCTGCAGGGCTATATCGAGGTGGCCGGCCAGCGCGCCGAGACGATCGTCGCCAACCCGGCCGGTATTTCGGTGGACGGCGGCGGCTTCATCAACGTCAGCCGCGCCACGCTGACGACGGGCACGCCCGTGCTCCAGGATGGCCAGCTGAAAGGCTACACGGTGGCGCGCGGGGCGATCGCCATCGACGGCGGCGGTCTGGATGCCAGCAAGACCGACTACACGGCGCTGATAGCACGTTCCGTGCAGGTCAACGCGGGCCTGTGGGCACAGCGCCTGGACGTGATTGCCGGCGTCAACGACGTGCTTGACAGCGGCAGCGCACAGGTCACGCAGGCACGCCAGGGCGCCGCCGATGCGCCGCAATACGCCATCGACGTGGCGCGCCTGGGCGGCATGTACGCCAATCAGATCTACCTCGTTGGCACCGAAGCGGGCGTCGGCGTGCGCAATGCGGGCGAGATCGGCGCCCCGGCCGGGGACCTCGTCGTCACCGCCAGCGGACGTCTGGAAAACAGCGGCAGCCTGGCCGCGCAGCGTGTGCAGGTCGGCGCCGACGCTGTCGCCAACAGCGGCAAGCTGCAGGCGACGGGCGATGTCGCGCTGACGGCGGGCAGCCTGACGAACAGCGGGCAGCTCATGGCCGGTAACAATGCCGTTCTGACCGTGCGCGGCGATGCCGACAACGGCGGCGGCACCATCGCCGCCGGCCGCATCGAGCTGACCAGCGGCGGCACGCTGCGCAACGCGCAGGGCACCATCGAACAATCCGGCAGCACGGTGCTGGCGGTCGATGCGGGCCGCGTCGTCAATGGCGGCGGCACACTGGGACGCGAGGCCGTCGCGCCGACCGTCAGCGAAGTCACGGTGACGCCAGGCGGCGGCACGGTCGCGCCAGTCGCGGCCACCGATACCGCCGTCGTTGTCGATACGGCGGCGCCAGCGCCGGCACCGGCACCAACCGCGCCTGTCGCCACGCCGGCCGTGCCGGCACCGCCGGTACAACAGCCCGGCATCCTGAAGGCGCAGCTGGTCGACAACAGTGCCGGCACCATCGTGGCCGGCGGCGGCGTGTCCGTCAGCACGGGCGCGCTGGACAACCGAGGCGGCAAGGCGTATCTGGAAGCGCTGGCGGTCAATGGAACGAGCTTCGACAACGGCCAGGGCACGTTGACGGTACGGCGCGATTTCACGGCCCGTACCGACACCTTCGGCAACGACGCCGGCAAGCTGCTCGTCGGCGGCACGCTCGATGCCTCGACCGGCGCGTTCGCCAACCGCACCGGCCTGCTGCAGGCCGGCCGTTTCACCATCGACGTAACGGACGGACTCGATAACGATGGCGGCACGTTGCGCCAGACCGGCGCCGCCGCCGCGTCGCTCGACGTGGGCGGCGAGCTGCGGCAGGCCAAGGGAACGCTGGACGTGGCGGCAGCGCTCGACCTGCGTGCCGGCACCATCGCGGGGGACGCCAGCACCGTCAACGTGACGGGCGACCTGACGCTGAAGAGCGGTGCTGCCAGCGCCGCCTCCGGCATCTGGACCGTCGGCGGCGCGGCGCGCATGCAGACGGGCGATTTCGACAACACCAAGGGCAGCGTCTCGGCGGGTGGTCAGCTGACCTGGTCCGCCGGCACGCTCGCCAACGCGGGCGGCAAGATCGCGAGTGCGGCCGACGCATCCATCGCGTCTTCCGGCAGCGTCGACAACACGGGCGGCACGATCCAGGGCGCGCAGCGGCTGGCGTTGCAGGCGGCAGGAGCGTTGAACAACCGCGTCGGCACGATCGAGACGCTGGCGGGCGCCGATACGCTCACGGTGGAGGCGGCGCGTATCGACAACAGCGCGGGCCGCATCGCCAACGCTGGCAAGGGCGCTGCCAGCATCACGGCGGGTACCGTCACCAACAGCGGTCTGATTGGCGGTAACGGCAGCGTGGACGTTACCGCGTCGTTGCTGTCGAACGCCGGAACGGGCCGCATTACGTCCGCCGGCGACATGACGATGAACGTCCGTACGCAGCTGGACAACGATGGCGCCATCGCCAGCGGTGCCAGGTTCACGACGCAGCAGGACAAGGCACTGCTGAATAACCACGGCAGCATCGTCTCGCAGGGCGAGATGACGATCGCCAACGCGGCCGTCGTCAACGACGGCACCATCGCCACGGCCACCGACACGCTGGCCGGGCTGACGATGACGACGGGCCGGCTGGATAACTCCGGCGGCACCATCCGCGCCGATGGCACGGGCGACTTCAACGTCCGGGGCGATACGCGCAACGTCGGCGGCAGCATCTCGGCCGACGGCATGCTGACGCTGCGCACGGGCGGAATGCTCGACAACACGGCCGGCAGCATCGAGGCCGGCGCGCGCCTGGCGGTGCAGGCCCAGGACATCGGCAACAACGCGGGCAGGATCGTCAGCACGGCCGTGGGCGAATCGACCGTGGCCGCGGTCAACCATATCGACAACCGCGGCGTGATCGCCTCCAACGGCAGCCTGACGGTAAACGCGGCCACGCTGGCCAACGCGGAAGGCGCCGAGATCGTCGCGGCCGACCACATGAACCTGGGCGTGCACAAGCAGCTCGACAACGCCGGCGCCATCAGCAGCGCCGGCACGCTGGCTTCCAACGAAGCCGGCGCCACGCTGGTCAACACCGGCACCATCGATGCGGGCGGCAACGCCAGCCTGAATCTGGACCGCGTCGTCAACGACGGTGGCGCCATCGACACGCTGAACGGCGGCGCGCTGACGCTCGATGCCAATGCGCTGAGCAACCAGGCGGGCCACATCATGGCCAGCGGTGCCGCGGACGTGACCGTCACGGGCGACATCGACAACACCAAGGGCGTGATCCAGACGGCCACCGCGCTGAAAATGGACGCCGGCGGCGCACTGACCAACCGCGACGGCGTGATCGAATCAATCGCCCCGACCGGGACGCTGGCCGTGCACGCGGGCTCCATCGACAACACGGCCGGACGCATCGTCAACGCCGGCACGGGCGCGGCCCAGGTGGGCGCGACCGGCCATATCGTCAACACGGGCGTCATCGCGGGCAACGGTACGCTGGACGTGGCGGCGCGCACGATGGACAACAGCGGCACCGTCAGCACGGCAAGCGCGCTGGGCCTGGCCGTCAGCCAAACGCTGAACAACACCGGCACGATCAGCGCGGCGACGGGCCTGCACGGCGATCAAGCCAACCTGTCGCTGCACAACCGCGGCGTCATCGTTTCCGGCGGACCGCTGACGATGACGGCAAAGCTGATCGACAACGACGCCGGCCGCATCGCCACGGCGCAGGGCTCGCATGCGGACATGCTGCTGAGCGCACAGAACCTCAGCAACCAGGGCGGCGCCATCATGGCCGACCGCAATGCCGCGTTCATCGTCGCCGACAGCCTGACCAACAGGCTGGGGCTGATCCAGGCGCAGGGCACGCTGACGATGCATGCCGGCGGCATGGTGGACAACACGCAAGGCAATATCGAAACGACGACCCCGGCCAGCACGCTGCAGGTGCAGGGCGGCGCCGTGCTGAACGACGCCGGCCGCATTGTCAACGCAGGCGGCGGCGACACGGCCGTTCGCGCCACCGCGCACCTGATGAACAGTGGCCTGATCGCCGGTAACGGCGCGCTGGCGCTGGAGGCGCAAACGGCCGTCAACACGGCGGCAGGCACGATCGCGGCGGGCGATACGCTGGCGCTGCAGGTGCATGGCAGCCTGGAAAACGCGGGGGCCATCAGCAGCAAGGCCGCAATGACGATGGACGAAGCCGCGACGGCGCTGACCAATCGCGGCACCATCGTCGCGGGCGCCGATGCGACACTCATCGCTGGCGCGATCGACAACGACGGCGGACAGATCGCCGTCGCGAAGGACAGCGGTGCCAGTGTGACGGTACGCGGCGCCAGCCTGACCAACCGGAACGGCAGCATCGTGGCCGAGCGGGAGCTGGCAATCGCGGTGGACGGCCTGCTGGATAACAGCCGCGGTATCGCGCAGGGGGTAACCGGCGTGACCGTAGCGGCCGGCGGCCTGCTGACGAACGACGCCGGCTCCATCGAAGCGGCCGGCGCGCAGGCGACGCTGGCGGTGCAGGCGGGCGACCTCGCCAACGGTTCGGGGCGTATCGTCAATGTGGGGCAGGGCGCCGCCACGGTCGGTGCCGTCGGCACCTTGTCGAACAGTGGCCTCATCGCCGGCAACGGCACGCTGGGAATCAATGCGGCCACGCTGGTCAACGAAGCGGCCGGCACGATCGCGTCCGCGGGAGCCATGACGGCCACGATCGGTACCGCGATGGACAACCGCGGCACGATAGACAGCGGCGCGGCGCTGGACGTCGCCGCGGCCGGGGCTTCCGTGCGCAACAGCGGCCTGGTTGTCGCGGGCGGCGAGCTGACCGTGCACAGCGCGGACTTCAATAACGACGATGGCCGCATGGCGACCGCGAAGGGCTCGGGTGCCGGCATCGGCATCGATGCCACCGCCGTCAGCAACCGCGCAGGCACGATCCTGTCCGACGCCGCCGTGCGCCTGGACAGCGGCGACAAGGTCGACAACACGAAAGGCACGCTGCAGGCGACCGGTTCGCTGGCGCTGACGGCGGCGGGACAGGTGTCGAACGACGCCGGCGTCATCGAAGCGCTCGATCCCGCCGGCACGCTGGCGCTGCAGGCCGGCGCGCTCGATAACGGCGCGGGGCGCATCGTCAACGTGGGTACGGGTCAGACAACGCTGAACGTGGCCGGTACACTGTCCAGCCGCGGCCTGATCGCGGGTAACGGCCAGCTCGACATGTCGGCCACGGACATCGTCAACGCGTCCGGCGGCACGATGGCGGCGGGCGCGGCGATGAACGTCACGGCCAGGCAATCGATCAACAACGCCGGCACCATCAGCAGCCACGACGCGCTGACGGTGGCGGCGGCGACAGCTTCCGTGCGCAACAGCGGACAGATCGTCAGCGGCGGCAATGCCGCGCTGGACACGGGCATGTTCGACAACAGCGGCGGCCAGCTGGTGACGGTCAAGGACCGGGGCGGCGCGATCGCGTTGAACAGCGCGGGCATCGTCAACGTCGGCGGCGCCATCGTCGCCGACGGCGCGGCCACGATCACCGCGGCGGGAGCACTCGATAACAGCCGCGGCACCATCGAGGTCACCGACGCGGCGGGCACGTTGACGGTGCAGGCACACGACATCGACAACACGGCAGGACGCCTCGTCAACGCCGGCAAGGGCGACACGCAGATAACGGCCGTGGCATCCGTGACGAACAGCGGCACGCTGGCCGGCAACGGCGCCGTCGCACTGGACGCGGCGACGGTGCGCAATCTGGCCGGCGGTACGCTGGCGGCCGGTAATACGATGGACCTGCGCATCGCGCAGCAACTGGCCAACGCGGGCACGATCAGCGCCGGCGCGGCACTGACCATGGACCAGGCGGCGGCCACGATTGCCAACAGCGGCAAGATCGTAGCCGGCGGTACCATCCTGCTGCACGGCGCCACCGTCGACAACGACGGCGGCCAGATCGCCACGCAGTCGGGCGCGGACATCGCCATCGCCAGCGAATCGACACTCTCCAACCGTGGCGGCGCCATCGGCGCGGCCGGCGACGCCACTTTGAGCTCGCAGGGCGCCTTCGACAACAGCGGCGGCCAGGTGCAGACGCCGGGCGACCTGACGGTCACCGCCGGCGGTGCGCTGACCAATACGAACGGCGCGCTGGAAGCCGTCGGCGCTGCCAGCACGCTGGCCGTGCAGGCGCAGTCGATCGGCAACACGACGGGCCGCATCGTCAACGCGGGTACCGGCCTGACGACCATCGACAGCGCCAGCGCCATCGTCAACAGCGGCACGATCGCCGGCAACGGCGCCATGGACATCACGGCGCTGACGCTGCGTAACGGCACCGGCGGCGCAATCGCCGCGGGCGGTGCGCTGGACTTGCTGGTCAGCCAGCAGCTGGACAACAGCGGCGGCACCATCACGAGCGGCGGTACGCTGCGCTTCAACCAGGCCGGTGCCACGTTTGCCAACAGCGGCCGGATCGGCGCGGGCAGCGCCGTGGACATCACTGCGGCTTCCATCACGAACAGCGGCCAGCTCTACACCGTGTCCAGTTCCGGCGCGGCCATCACGCTGGATGCCAACAGCCTGGCCAACGCCGGCGGCACCGTCGCGGCGGACGGCAGGCTGGCCGTGGACGTGGCGGGCACCATCGGCAACAACGGCGGCACCCTGCACGGCGGGCGTGACGTGACGGTGTCCGCCGGCGGCGCGCTGGCCAACGGCAGCGGCACGATCGAATCGGCGTCCGGCACGCTGACCGTCACCGCGCAGTCGATCGACAGCAGCGGCAGGATCGTCAACGGCGGCACCGGGCTGACTAACGTCACCAGCTACACCAGCATCGTCAACGGCGGAACGATCGCCGGCAACGGCGCGCTGGACCTGCATGCGCAGACCTTGCGCAACCAGGGCCAGCTCCAGGCGGGTGGCAGCATGCTGCTGGACGTGCGCCAGCAACTGGTCAACAGCGGCACCGTCAGCAGCGCGGGCACGCTGATCTTCAACCAGGCCGGCGCTTCGTTCAGTAACAGCGGCCAGATCGCCGCAGGCGGCAACGCCACGTTCCGCGCGGCGTCGTTCAATAACGACGGCGGCAAGATCAGTACCGTTCGCGGCTCGGGCGCCGGCATCGACGTCACCGCGCCGGGCATGAGCAACCGGGGCGGCACGATCGTCGCGGACGGCAAGGCGGAACTCACGCTCAATGGTGCCGCCGACAACAGCGGCGGCACGCTGCAGGCGGGATCCGGCTTGCAGCTCGATGCGACGGGCACGCTCACGAACGGCGGCGGCGTCATCGAAACGCTGGGCGCGGCCGCCACGCTGACGGTGGACGCGGCGTCCATCGACAATGGCAATGGCCGCATCAACAACGCCGGCACGGGCGACACGAAACTGGTCAGCAAGGCCGGCATCGCCAGCACTGGCTCGATCGCAACGATGGGCAACCTGCTGCTCTCGGCGCAGACGTTGCAGAACGGCGCGGGCGGCACGATTGCCGCAAACCGCAATCTCGACCTGGCGATCACGCAGCAGCTGACCAACGGCGGCAAGATCAGCAGCGGCGGTACGCTGACGTTCGACCAGAGCGCCGCCACGTTCACCAACAGTGGACAGATTGTCGCCGCCGGTAACGCCATCATCACGGCGCAGCAGGTCAACAACAATGGCGGCCAGCTGGGCACCGCCGCGGGCTCCGGGGCCGACCTCGCGCTGAACAGCCAGCAGCTGAACAACCAGGGCGGCCGCATCGCAACGGACCGCGACCTGGTGGTGACCACGCATACCGTGGGCGGCATGGGTGAACTGTTCGGCGGGCGCGACCTGGCGCTGACGATGGACGGCGACTACGTGCAAAGCGCGGGCGCGCAGCAGTTCCATTCGAACCGCGACCTGTCGCTGGCGGTAACCGGCAATATCACCAACACGTCCACCTTCGAGGCGGCCGGCACGCTCACGTTGTCCGGCCAGCAGATCGTCAACCAGGCCGGCGCGTCGATCGAAGGGCAGGGTGTCGTGCTGAAGGCGGCGGGCGACCTGACCAATGCGGGCGAGATCAACGGCGTCACGAAGCTCGATATCACTGCCGCCAACGTCAGGAACACCAGCGGCATCGTCGGCGGCGACGTCACGCTGGCCACGCAAAACCTGGACAACACGGGTGCAGCGGCGCTGATCGGCGCGACGAAGTCAATGAACCTGGGCGTGGCGGGCACGTTGAACAACACGGGGCAGGCGACCTTGTACAGCAGCGGCGAGCTGACCATCGGCGGCGCCGGTGGCGGCAGCACCGCTGTGGTGAACAACAACTCGTCGACCATCGAGGCCGGGCGGGATCTGACGTTGCGGGCGACCACGCTGACCAACGTTCGGGAGAATGTGCAGCTGACGAAGGTGCAGACGGTGGATGAGACGGTCGAGATGCACTTGCCGAGCTGGTACCACCAAGGTAAGAATCCAAAAAACTTCGACGCGAATTCCAGTAACTACCAGCCGCACGAAGTCTACTTTGTGAATCCGGCTGACATTCTGGAAGAGGAGCAGTATGTCACGCCTGACGGCTACTCGATTTACCGCGCCGTCATCCGTACGCACGCGAACGACTCGGTATTCCTTGTCGCGCCTTCCGCTTACGCGCAGGGCTATGGCACACAGCAGAGGATTACGGCTTCGGAAGGGACACGCGTCATTTACTACACCGACCGTGGCCAGGTCGCCAATCCCGACCAGGGAGGTGCGTCCAGTAACGCGATCGTTTATGCCAGTACGGTGCACACCTGGAAGGATTCGATCAGCTTCTCGAACCAGTACGGCAACTGCAGCAGTAACTGCATCCGCCTGATCACGCAGCCCGACTACACGGATCCCCGCACCACGATCCTGCGCGACAAGGTGTGGGCGGTGGCGCCACAGGAGGGCAAGCTCGAAGTGTCCCGCACGGCCCACCACACTGCGGTGGAAGATCAGATCGCGCCAGGGTCCGGGCCTGTCTCGCAGATCGTCTCAGGCGGCAATATGCACGTCACGGTCAGTAACGTCATCGACAATCGTTACGGCGATATCATGGCGCGGGGCGCATTGACAATCGATGGTGGCGCAGTTATCACGAACACGGGCGCGACGCTGTACCGCGCCCATACCTTCGACGGTACCTGGCGTACCGGCGACGGCACGGTGGTGAACTATCAGCAGCCAAGCATCAACGAAAAAATCGGCACCGCCGCCGGCACCATCCAGGGCGGCCAGGGCGTCTCGATCTCTGCCCGCAGCTTCAGCAATATCGACGTGACCGCGGGCACGGTGGGCAACGTCCGCGAGTCCGTCAACGTGATCGGCAGCGGCGCGTCCGGTGCCGCATCGGCCGGCGCCCATGCGTCGGCGGGCAGCGGTGCGAACGGCGGCGTGGCAGGCAGTGCATCCGGCAGCGGTACGCGCAGCAACGCCAATCTTTCCGGCGCATTCGGTGCCATCGCGGCGGCGGCCGACCTGACCGCGCGCCACGAGGCCGAGGCCAGCGGCTTGCGCAACGTTACGGTGGTCGGCGGTTCGACCTCGGGCAGCGGCTCCGCCAGCAAGCTCGGTACCGCCGCACAAGCCGCATCGAGCGGCACGGTCAACGGCGCTGCCGCCAACGGCGCGGTGAACGGCAGCGGCGAAGTCAATGGAGGCGCGCTGCTGGGCATCGTGGGCAGCACCGACAACCGCACCGCATTGGGCGACGTCCGCACGGCCGCCGGCAACGCGGCCGGCCAGAACGCGTCCGCCGTGCGCGGCGCGGCCATCGGCAACGTCATGCAAGTGTCGCCGGGCGGCCTGTTCATCCGCAATCCCGATGCCGGCGGCAGCTACCTGTACGAAGCGCGCCCGCAGTTCGCCAACCAGGGCCAGTGGACCAGCAGCGACTATCTGCTGAACCAGCTGGCAATGGACCCCGCCGTGACACAGAAGCGCCTGGGCGACGGCTTTTATGAACAGCGCCTGGTGCGCGAACAGCTGTCCGAACTGACGGGCCGCCAGCCGGCCAACGGCGCCAGCGACGACACGGTCTACAAGGAACTGCTGACGAACGCCGTCAGCGCCGCGCGCGAATTCGGCCTGCGTCCCGGCATCGCACTGAGCGCCGACCAGGTCGCGCGCCTGACCAGCGACATCGTCTGGATGGAAAGCCAGACGGTCCAGCTGCCCGACGGCAGCACGGAAACGGTGCTGGTACCGAAGGTGTACGTGGCCCATGTGGATGGCAAGGCATTGCGTCCGGGTGGCGCGCTCGTGACCGGCGAGAACGTCAGCATCAAGACCACGGAAGGCATCGCCAACTTCGGCGGCGTCATCGACGGCGGCAATGGTCGGACGATGCTGGTAGCCGAACGGAACATCGTCAACCAGGGCGGCACGATCGCCGGTGGCGACGTGCAGCTGGACGCCGGCGGTGACATCCGCAACGAGACGCTGGTGGTCAAGCAGACGTACGACTTCGGTCCCAACAGCGGCAGCTACACGTCGCTGTCGAACGTCGCCTCGATCACGGCGACGGGCAAGCTGGACATCTTCGCAGGACGAGACCTTTCCGACCTGGCCGGCAAGATCACGGCCGGTTCGGCCAGCATCATGACCGGCCGCGACGTCGCCTTCAGTACGGTGCAGACGGGCAGCACGTACCAGTCGCAGATCAGCGGTTTCACGCAGAACGACAGTGCGATCAACCACCAGGTGAGCCAGCTGTCCACGGGCGGCAACCTGACGGTGCAGGCGTTCGGCAACCTGAACCTGACGGGTACGCAGGTATCCATCGGTACCAGCGGCACCGGCACGGGCCTGCTGGAGGCCAAAGGGGCGATCAACATCGCGGCCGTCACCGACGAAGTGAAGACGTCGCTGTTCAATGACCCGAAGAGCAAGCAGTACGACCGGCAGGTGCATCAGAACCAGACGGTGGTGGGGGCAGGTGTGGCGTCGGCTGGGAACCTGACGCTGAGCGCGGGCCTGGGCGGCAAGGCGGACCTGAACCTGACCGCCAGCACGATCGCCGGCGGCGGTGCGGTCACGCTGTCGTCGACGAACGACGTCAATATCAAGAGCGCGATCGAGGACCACGTCTCCGACACGGCGAGCCACCGCGAATCGAGCAGCACCTTCAAGAAGAGCAGTTCTACGAGCACCGACTACAGCGCCGCTGGCCTTGTCGTGGGCAGCGATGTCAGTGGCAAGAATGTCACGGTCAAGGCAGCGAACGACATCGCCATCGCCGGCAGCGGTTTGACGGCGGAGGAGGCGCTGACGCTGAACGCGGGCCGCGACCTGCTGGTAACGACAGTCGCGTCGGAAGGCAGCGAGAAGCACACGCACGAAGAAAAGAAGAGCGGCTTCTCGTTCGGCGCCGGCGGCATGGGCTACAGCAAGAGCCAGCAGAAGCAGGCCAGCGACGGCGACACGGTCACGCAGGTGGGCAGCATGCTCAGTGGCGGCTCGGTCACGGCCACCAGTGGACGGGACACGCTGATCCAGGGCAGCACGGTGGTCGCGGATGAGAACATCAGCATTGCCGCGACGCGTGACCTGTCCATCGTCAGCGCGCAGAACACGAGCGACGACACGTCATCGAGCAGCAGCAAGAAGTCGGGCATGATCGGCACGACCTTCCAGCCGGCGGTCGGCAGCGTCAAGACCACACAGGACGGCACGCACAGCTCCGTCACGCAGGTCGGCAGCCAGATCGCCAGCCTGGGTGGCAATGTGACGTTGAGCGCGGGGGAGAAGTACACGCAGACAGCGAGCGAGGTATTGGCTCCTAAAGGGAATATCGCCATTACCGCACAAGACGTGGCGATCAATGCTGCGCTGGACAGCGGTACCAGTACGGATCACAGCACGTTCAGCAAGACAGCGATTGGCGGGTCGGTGAACATTCCGTTGGTGAGTGCCCTGCAGGGCCTTAAAAGCACGGTGGATTCGGCGAAAGATACTGGAGATGGCCGCATGAAGGCCCTGGCGGCGATTGCCGCGGCTTCCGGTGCCGTCGAAGCAGTGAACAGTGCGCAATCGATCATGAGTGGCAGTACTGCCGGCATTAAGGTCAGTGTCAGCCTTGGCAGCAACAAGAGTGAAAACAAGACCGAACAAAAATTCGAGACCTCGGTAGGATCGAGCGTTTCAGCTGGAGGCAACGTCAGCATCACCGCTACCGGTGCTGGTGCGAACAGCAATCTGACTGCTATTGGCAGCGAGATTAACGGCGGCGGCGATATAACTTTGAAGGCTGACAACGATGTTGCTCTGCTAGCGGGCCGAAATACGGCCAGCCAGCACAGCAGCAACAAGTCGAGCGGATCGAGCATTGGCATCGGCTTTGCATTTGGTGGCCAGCAGAGTGGCTTTACCTTGGACGTCGGTGTCAGCAAAGCCCGCGGCAAGGCAGATGGCGAAGATGTCACCTATACCAACACCCACGTGAATGCAGGCGGCGAACTGAAAGTGGTGAGTGGCGGCGATACGACGCTGAAGGGCGCAGTCATCTCAGCAGACAAAGTGCAAGCGAACGTAGGCGGCGATCTCGCTATCGAGAGTCTGCAGGATAAAAGTACATTCGACAGCAAGCAGACCAGTGCGGGGATGAACCTGAGTCTGTGCATTCCGCCGTTCTGCTACGGGGTCAGCACTGTAGGGGGGAACTTCAGCAAGGCAAAGGCCGAGGGCGATTACCTCAGCGTTGTTGAGCAGAGTGGCATTAAAGCCGGTAATGGTGGCTTCCAGTTGACTGTCGGAGGGAATACGGACCTCAAAGGCGGGACGATCAGCAGCACCCAGCAGGCGGTCGATACAGGCAAGAACAGCCTCAATACCGGTAGCCTGACGTTTAGTGACCTGGTAAATAACGATTCCTTCAAGGCCAGTGGTATCACGATGTCAGGATCGATCGGAACAAAATTGGGCGACCAGAGCAAGGCGAAGAGCGTCGCGGACAAGGGTGCGGCATCCAGCAAAACTGGGATCGGCAACAATGCGGGCTTCGCCAGTACCGATGGCAGTCAAGATAGCCTGACTAAGGCCGGCATCAGCGGTGGTGCGATCACGCTGACCAGCGGTGTCACGCCAGCGCTGACGGAGCTAGATCGCACCGTCACATCCGATAAGGATACATCCGGCGCGCTCGCCAAGGACTGGAATGGCGACGAGCTGTTGAAGGAAGTGCAGGCTGGCGCCGCGATTACGAGTAAGGCATTGCCCGTGTTAGCCCAGCAGTTCGGTGACTTGGCTTCTGCTCGCGAAAAGACACTTCGTAAAGAAGGGAATGATGCTGAAGCCGACAAGTGGAAGGAAGGTGGCATCTATCGAGTGGCGGGGCACATGGCAATCGGTGCCCTTGGCGGAGGAATTGATGGGGCATTAGGTGCTGGGTCCGCAGCCGCCATGGCACCGATCTTGGACGAGATACAAGGCGAACTGCGAGCCGGCCTGTTAGGGGCTGGGGTTAGCGGAGAAACGGCATCAGAAATTTCGAAGGTGCTTGCTGCCGGGGCCGCTGCAGTCGTCGGCGGTGTAGCAGGCAATGGTGCAGGAGCGTCTACCGCATTCAATGAAGACAGGTTTAATCGTCAACTGCATCCGGCTGAACTAAAATGGATAACAGAGAATGGAAAGACATTCGCTAAGAAGCTTAGCGACGAGCTTGGCCGGTCAGTCACCGAGCTTGAAGCATTGGCCTGGCTAACCCGAGCGGGCGAAGGAAGTGTTGATAAGGTGTACCAAGATTCTTACGCAAACGGCTTGGGCCCAGCAACCTCAGAGGCACGATGGGCATATAACCTTGCCAAGCAGTTCATTTTGGTGAATTCAAAGGGCGGCACATTCGAGACCCCCGATGGGACCAAAGGCATGTTCGTCGCGAAAGGTGGGGAATTCCAAAACCCAACGATCTACTCAGAATTCCGAAACGATAAGAACTATAGAGATTATGCTTGGACAGTTCTTGGCGATAATTTGCGTCCGGATAAGCCGACAGCTGAAGAGTTGGCTGTGTACAATGCCAGAGAGAAAGAACGACTTCTTAGGGAGGGCAAGAATCTCCTTATAAGTGCGCTGCCGACAGCACTCGAAGGGGGGCTGGTTGGGGTGCTGAGACCGCCAAAGGTTAGGCCGGGTGAGGCTCTTACCACAACGGATCGTCCTGACGTGATTCCGCCTAAAAGCAATGTCCAGGAAAATGCCGCCGATCACTTAGCAACGAGTCCAAAAGGCGGTGAAGCTCTGGCAGGCGAAAGCACTAAGCCTATCCCCCTGCCAACGCCGGGGCCAAAGAACAGCTATTGGTTAAATATACAGAGCTCGATCCTGATTCCCACTACTGTACTCAGTGTGCTCTAGACTTAAGCCTGGCGGCAGATGGCGAGGGGAAGATCGTCATATTTGGTAGTAAGAATGCTAACTGGCCTGAGAAATATGTGTGGCAGATGGGAAATTCAATTAACGTACAAACCGAGGCTGGTATGGACCAGTTTGCTTATCACTCAGTGTACACGGACGGCCGGTATTTTTACGACCCCCTAGTATCCAAATCCCCGATCACCCAGGCGAATTATATCGATATGTTGAGATCGAAAAATCCGGACGGTATATCTTGGCGAGTGTACGTTCCCGACATTGAAAATCCAAAGATACCACAACTTCAAAAAGGGGGGTTTTAGAATGACACCCAGGGCCTATAGTAATGAAGAACTTCCGTTGGCAATATTTTTAGATCTACTGAACCACATCGTCAGAAGAGGCTGGTACAGTTCGGTGCCAACTTCCGAGGACGGCAAATCGTTGTTGTATGTGGCCTTTCATATACATCCTGACGATGCTGACCGACTATGCGAGTTGGTGGAAAAAGCACTAGTATTGCTAGAATCGAATGCTGGCTGGGTTCTTCTCCGACAGCAACATAATAGATTTATTCTCTGCGCCAGCGAAGTAGTGGTGGAGGGTGAGAAGATTGGAAGCCTTAAAGGGGCCGCGTTCGAGTTGCATAGAACTCATCCCGAGCTCGAGCGGCGCGCTGGGTCCGATATGATATTGTTGTGTGATAAAATATATGATGTCTACTATACGGAAAGATTTGGATCTTAAGGTTAAGTGTAAATAATATGGCGAAGTCGGTGCGTCTTATATTTCTATCCCGGGCCGGGATATAATTTGATGCGGGCCTTTGTGGATTACATTATGATCCGCGGTACGAAGCGTTCACTCGACCATATCACCTATGGCGGTGGAGGAAAAAATCAGGATGATGGCGAGAAAAGGAGAATATTTATCAGTGTTTTGGTGTCGCGACAGTTCGAACAGCTTACCCAATAGGGGTCGTAATGGAGGAGGCAGGCGCGTCTGACAGCGAAAGTGATTAAGCGAATTATGGGTAATACGGCGTGATCGGAACTGCATCGTGGATTGCATGCGTGAAGCAGTCGCGCGTCAGAAAAATATGGTAACGGCGGTGCCAGACGGTCCAGCTGCCAGACTGTAGTACGCAACGGTGCAAGTACAGAGGGTACGTGGCCACATGGACGGCAAGGCACTGCGTCTGGCCGGCGCGCGCTGGACCACGCTAGCGTAAGCCGGCGGTCGCGCAAGGTTGCGGGAGACAGTTGAGGTTTCCAAGTTAGTCGGCGCCGGGGGTGTTCTTCTTGAGTTGAACGACCAGGCTCGATTGTTGGGATTTTGGTTATGGAGTTGCCAAAAAAAAGAAAATTGACGAGTTCGTAGCAAGGCATAAGGCATGATACCTTTGACTTTGCACGAACTTGCATGAACATGTTTGTGGGGGCGTGGGTGGATATAGAAGAATTCACGTATTATGACGTAATGCCGAGAGTCAATGGCCCGGGTGAATTTGTGGGTTTTGTAAAAAGCGGCGTCTCCTCGGTAGACGACCTTTTCGCCGAACTGGATCGGGCCCTGGCGTTTCCATGGTATTTTGGCGGCAACTGGAATGCAGTATCTGACTGCCTGCGCGACTTTCAATGGCGCCAAGAGACAGAAATAGCCCTTGTGCATCAAGACGTGCCGGGCATTGCGAATGATGAACTTGTGCTCTATCTTGAAATTTTGATCTATTGCATTCTTGACTGGAAAAAGATGGAACCCGCCGCTTTGCCGTATTTTCCCCGTCCAGCGCAAAAGCGGTATTGCGCGAGATCTGCTAGCTTGCCGAGGTGCATATGTCAGACGCTGTACCTGGTGGATACGGATGAAAATGCTCAGATTAACGTGCGACTACTTCTGCTACCCGATCTTGCATGACGACGGCGAGACAAGCGGATAATTCGGCGATATCGATCCTCGCGCGTTACCAATCAGTCTTCCTCTTGGGAGAGCTGATGGCATGGTCGGACTCGTTCGATCGCGGTCGGGATATGGAAGATCCTGCCAGCTCTCGGTGAGCAGAGGGCGAACGCGAGGATTTTTTGCATTTGGGAAGGCTGCTTCGGCACAAACACTAAGGTGAGCTGGGTAGCGGATATGCAGTAAGAAACAGCTTCGACTTCCAAGAGATGAACGCGCTTGGAAGCGAGAATGCTTGGCGTCGTCAGGATACGGCTCCAAAGCGCACGCGTACAGCTATTGCCGCCACATGGTAGTCATTTCTGGCTGGGGTGGCTGTGATTTCACCCGTATTGCTAACGGTTCGATGGCATTGATTCTGTCGTATGGCCTGGATTCGCGGCGTCGCAAGTTTGGCAGCAGGCTTACTCTTGGCTTTCGGCTTTGTTGCCACGACCCATTGAGATCGAAGTGCGATAATTGGCCCTGGGCTTGTCGTCAGGAACTCGTCCGCTAATCGGCCTGTCTCCAGCATGGAGCGCGGCTTGCATCACTCCTCGCGCCGATAAATCCCAACAATAATATCGCTAGGAAACAACCGCAAAACCGGAATCAAACTACGAATCACAACATACTGCCCCCACAAGACCAACGGATTCGGATTCCCCACATACCCCAGCCGCTCCTTCAGCCCTGCGCGCGCAGCGCGGGCAGTTCGCGCTGCAAGACCAGCGAGAAGCCGACGCCGGCCAGGAGCCGGGTAAGGTTCTCGTTGTCGAAGTAATGCAGATGCGGCGAGGGCAGGCTTTTCTGCCACATCCTTTCGAATGGCCCGGCGATGCGCAGCCGGACCAGCAGCTTGGACAGCCGGTAGAAAAAATCCCCGGCTGTTGGGCAGGTTCAGGATCAGGATGCCGCCCGGGTTCAGGTGCTCGTGGCAGGCGCGCAAGGCGCTGCCGATGTCGGGAATGTGTTCAATGACGTCGTTGAAAACAATCACGTCGAATGTCTCGTCCGGGCGCAGAGCGTCCGGGAAATAGCCCTGGCGGACCTGGAAGCCGCGTTGTGCGGCCTTGCTGCCCACTTCGGCATCCGGCTCGATGCCGATGGCGTCGAACGCGGCGACGACCGCCGGGCGGCGCGTAGGTGCGGTGTGCTCGACGATTTTCGCTAAATTGGATTGTCGCAGTGCTTACGCGAGGCTTCTCTGGCTTCTTCGTCGATCGTGGCATGCGCCTGCGGCACGTTGATCGATACCGCAGCGCGGCCGCGTCGTAGCGCCCATGCGTCGGCGGGCAGCGGTGCGAACGGCGGCGTGCCAGGCAGTGCATCCGGCAGCGGCACGCGCAGCAACGCCAACGTTTCCGGCGCATTCGGCGCCATCGCCGCTGCCGCCGACCTGACAGCGCGCAACGGGGCTGAGGCCAGCGGCTCGATTTCCGGCAGCGGCGGTGCCAGCAAGCTTGGCACCGCCGCGCAAGCCGCGTCGAGCGGCGCCGTCAACGGCGCCGCCGCGAACGGCGCGATGGGCGGCAGTGGCGAAGTCAATGGAGGCGCACTGCTGGGCGCCGTGAACAGCACGGACAACCGCACGGCATTGGGCGACGTCCGCACGGCCGCCGGCAACGCGGCCGGCCAGAACGCGTCCGCCGTGCGCGGCGCGGCCATTGGCAACGTCATGAAGGTGTCGCCGGGCGGCCTGTTCATCCGCAATCCCGATGCCGGCGGCAGCTACCTGTACGAAGCGCGCCCGCAGTTCGCCAACCAGGGCCAGTGGACCAGCAGCGACTATCTGCTGAACCAGCTGGCAATGGACCCCGCCGTGACACAGAAGCGCCTGGGCGACGGCTTCTATGAACAGCGCCTGGTGCGCGAACAGCTGTCCGAACTGACGGGCCGCCAGCCGGCCAACGGCGCCAGCGACGACACGGTCTACAAGGAACTGCTGACGAACGCCGTCAGCGCCGCGCGCGAATTCGGCCTGCGTCCCGGCATCGCACTGAGCGCCGACCAGGTCGCGCGCCTGACCAGCGACATCGTTTGGATGGAAAGCCAGACGGTCCAGCTGCCCGACGGCAGCACGGAAACGGTACTGGTACCGAAGGTGTACGTGGCCCACGTGGACGGCAAGGCATTGCGTCCGGGTGGGGCGCTCGTGACCGGCGAGAACGTCAGCATCAAGACCACGGAAGGCATCGCCAACTTCGGCGGCGTCATCGACGGCGGCAATGGTCGGACGATGCTGGTGGCCGAACGGAACATCGTCAACCAGGGCGGCACGATCGCCGGTGGCGACGTGCAGCTGGACGCCGGCGGTGACATCCGCAACGAGACGCTGGTCGTCAAGCAGACGTACGACTTCGGTCCCAACAGCGGCAGCTATACGTCGCTGTCGAACGTCGCCTCGATCACGGCGACGGGCAAGCTGGACATCTTCGCAGGACGCGACCTTTCCGACCTGGCCGGCAAGATCACGGCCGGTTCGGCCAGCATCATGACCGGCCGCGACGTTACCTTCAATACGGTGCAGACGGGCAGCACGTACCAGTCGCAGATCAGCGGTTTCACGCAGAACGACAGCGCGATCAACCACCAAGTGAGCCAGCTGTCCACGGGCGGCAACCTGACGGTGCAGGCGTTCGGTAACCTGAACTTGACGGGTACGCAGGTATCCATCGGTACCAGCGGCACCGGGACGGGCCTGCTGGAGGCAAGCGGAGCGATCAACATCGCGGCCGTCACCGACGAAGTCAAGACGTCGCTGTTCAACGACCCGAAGAGCAAGCAGTACGACCGGCAGGTGCATCAGAACCAAACGGTGGTGGGGGCAGGTGTGGCGTCGGCTGGGGATCTGAAGATCAATGCAGGCGAGGGCGGGAAGGCGGACCTGAACATCACCGGCAGCGCGATCGGCTCGGGCGGAACCTTGAAACTCATCGCGACGAACAGTGTCAATATCGCTGCGGTACAGGAGAACGATGTTTCCGACACGGCTTCCAAACGGAGTTCGAGCAGTACGTTCAAGAGCAAGACTACAACCGAAGCCGACTACGTGGCCAGCAGTCAATCCATCGGTAGCAGCATTTCGGGTGCGAACGTCGATATTCTTGCCGACAAGGATATCAATGTCATTGGAAGCGCGGTAGCCGGGGATGGCGACGTAGCGCTTTATGCAGGCGAGGCTGTCAATATTGTCGCCGGCACCAGCACGCTGACGGAGCAGCACCATAAGGAAGTCAAGGAGAGCGGTTTCCTCAGCGGGGGCGGCTTCGGCTTCAGCTACGGTACACGAACGACCACCACGGATCAGACGCGCGATGCGACTACGCAAAGCGGGCAGTCGCGCAGCGTAGTGGGTTCGTTGGCTGGCAACCTGAATATCACGGCGGGTGAAGCAATTAAAGTCAGCGGCAGCGATCTCGCTGCCGGCGTGGATATGACACTGGACGGCCGCAGCGTCACCATCGACCCTGGCCTGGATGACTCGAAAGGGAAGTTCGAGCAGAAGACGGTGCAGGACGGGCTGACGCTTTCGCTGGGCGGTTCGGTGATCAATGCGATCCAGACAGCACAGAGCATGGCCAGCGCGGGCTCTCAGTCCAAGGACGGCCGGGTGCAGGCGCTTGCGGCTGCCACCACCGCGCTGGCGGCAAGGAACGCGGCCAGCGATATCGCTAAAAATGGCCTGAACGTCAGCATCAGTCTGACCGCAGGCCATTCGGAGAACCAGTACACCCAGACCACCAGTAATGTCGTCAACACCGGCAGCGTTCTTACCGCCGGTAACGACATCACGATCCGCGCGACGGGGGGAGGCAAAGACAGCAACATCAACGTTGTCGGCTCCGAGATCAATGCGCAGGGGAACGTCAAGCTCCAGGCAGACAACGAGGTCAATCTTGTCGCTGCACAGGACCGTGAGGCCCAGCACAGCGATACCAAGAGCATGAGCGCGGCGGCAGGTATCGGCGCATCCATCGGTACCAACGGCATGTCGATCGGCTTTACCGCCAACGCCAGCCTGGGACGTGGCAAGGAAGATGGCGAAGGAACGACGCAGCTCAATTCGCATGTCAACGCCGGCAAGCAGCTCGAGATCGTCAGCGGCGCCGATACCAATATCAAGGGCGCGGTCGCGACGGGCCAGAAAGTGGTGATGAACGTTGGCGGTGACCTGAATATCGAAAGCCTTCAGGACACGGCGAAGTTCGACAGCAAGAACCAGAGCGTCAGCGTTGGTGGCACGGCGGGCGTCGGCGTAAGCGTCAACGGCAGCTTCAGCAACTCGAGCCTGCACAGCGACTACGCCAGCGTCCAGGAACAGAGCGGCATCCGCGCCGGCTCGGATGGCTTCCAGATCACGGTCAAGGGCAACACGGACCTGAAGGGGGCCGTGGTCACCAGCACGCAGGAGGCGATCGAACAGCACAAGAACACGCTGTCGACGGGATCGCTGACGGTCAGCGATATCGAAAACCACGCCGACTACAAAGGTCAGAGCGTCGGCCTGAGCGGCGGCTACGGCACGAAAGGCGACAAAGGCGGCAAAGGAAGCGAGCCTGATACAACCGGTGTGGCGGGAGGCATCTGGAAGCCGATGCAAACTGGCGGAACGGGCATGAACACGCCAATCGCGATGGCCGCATCGGACAGCGCATCCAGTACCACCCTTAGTGGCATCAGCGGCGCTGACATCACCATTACCGACGAACAGAAGCAGCAGGAGCTGACTGGTAAAACTGGCGAAGAGGCGCTCGCCGGGTTGAACAGGGATGTGTCGAGCGAGAAGGATTCGAGCGGCGCACTGAAGCCCATATTCGACAAGGCGGCGATCGAAGCGGCCTTTGCTGTCACGAATGCGTTTGGCCAGCAGGCTAACGCACTGCTGCAAGAGTATGCACAGGAAGCGGACGAGAAGCTGGCGAAAGCGAAGCAACTGGAAGCTGAAGCTCAGGCACCAGGCTTGACGGATGCGCAGAGAGAGGAGCGCGCCAACCAAGCAGAGGGCTTGAGAAACGAAGCAGCGGAGCTGGCTGGCGATTGGGGGCCAAAGGGAACGTACCGCCAGGTGACGACTGCCCTGATTGCAGCCGCATCAGGAAATGTTACTGGTTCCGCAGCACAGTTTGGCCAGACTTTACTGGTCAACTACGCCCAGCAACAAGGCGCAGCCTATCTCGGCAGCCTGGTCGAAAAAGGCGAACTCACAGAAGGTACGCCGTTGCACGCCGCCGTGCACGCGATGTTGGCATGTGCAGGCGCTGCCGCCAGTAGTCAGCAATGCACCAGTGGTGCAGCCGGCGCGGCGGCCTCCAGCCTGCTAACGCAGTTGTTTGCGGATCCGACGCCGGACGAGTCGAAAGCGGATGCTGAGGCAAAACGGAACCTGATCGCGAGCCTGGTTGCCGGTCTTGCGACAGCCACAAACCTTGACGCAAGCGCGGCGACTTCCGCTTCGGTTGCTGCGACGGATAACAATTGGTTGGCGACGCAGCAGGTTGTGCAGATGAACAAGGAACTCACTGCTGCAAAGGGCACACTTGAGTATTTGAAGGTATTAGGAAAGTGGGGCGTCGTAAGTATGAACCAGACTGCGCTGACAAAAAGCGGTTTTGTCAAAGGTCTGGCCGAGGCGGGAATGTCGGATCTGCAGGGGATGGTGGACTTCTTCAAGGATCCTGTTGCTCGCGTCAAGGGCTTGAAAGCGATCGTTACAAGCGAAGAGGTACGCGGCCAAGTTGCGGACGATTTTTTGAACGAACTTACGACCAAGCTGAACGCAGTGGAAACGGCGTTGCGGGTTGGCGGCGAGACAAATGCTGAGGCATTAGGGAAGAACGTCGCTGAGCTGATCTGGCAGGTTGGGGGACTTGTATCGGGAGTTGGCGACGTCGCAAAGGCTGCTGTCACGCTTGCCAAAGTGGGTGTAAAGGTAACTAAAGGCGCATTGGCGACGCTAGGCAAGGCGGCCGTTGAAGGTAAGCTCATCCCCGGCGTGGGTAGCAAAATTGCAACAGCTCCGTCGGTACCGAAGCTAGAGCCAGTTACTTACACACCCGCGACTGTACCTAAGGATAACCCGGGCGTACCAAAAAGCATTGACGTCACTCCAGAGAGTGGTGGCTTGAAGCCAACCGACACGCTCGCCACAGTAAAAAGTGTAGAGAACCCTACGCTGAGCGAAGTTCCTGCTACGCCAAAAGATGGTGCAGTGCACGAGCCAGGTAACGGTACGGAAGCATATAATCCAGAGCCATCAGACGGACTTTCTGCCGATACTGGCAGTGCTCCAAACGACGTCTTGGCCGACGGCGCGGCAGGAGGCCTCGAAAGTCCACGAATAATTCCCTACGACCCCCCTGGAGCAAGTCTGAACCAAGGCCGTGGGCCGTTATGTGGACCGACCTGTGCTGCGATGGTGGTCACAGATAAAACTGGTAGGACAGTCGATATTGCAGAGGTGGCTGCGGCATTCGAAAATGGGGTCCGTACAACTGGAGTTAATTACATTGAACTTTCGGAAGTGATATCCAAGTATGGCATAAAAAACAAACCCGAAGCGATTTTCTTCCCGGGCGAGTTGAATAGGGCGCTTGATGCTGGGAACAACGTTATCCTAAACATGGGAAATCATTTTATTATCGTGGACGGGAAGAAAGTGGTCGATGGTGTAACATACTATATGACTCGGGATCCGTCCAAAGGGCCGCGGGGGTGCTTGGTGAGTTTATGGATGCGCACATGGCGCGAGGGTTAAACGCGATTGTAATTGGAGAGTAACGTGGACGTTAAAGAATTGCTGCAGTTGGACTGTCTTAAGGTCGGTGATTCCACCGAGGTTTCCGGTTGGATCGTAGACCTGCCAACGGGATTGGCCATACTTGCTGATCATTACCCCGAAGATTATGAGCATCCCGTTAGACTAGCGATTGTTAACGGTAATATAATATACGCGATCAGGATGATTGTACCTTCCCTCGCTGGTGGGATGTCTTCATTGTTTTATCGGTGTAAGGCGAGCGGGCGGATATCGTCGTCCGAGGACCCCAAGATTGTCATAGATGCACTTCAAGTTGAGATCAGACGCGGATCTGGCGTCTACTGCGAAGTTCCGTTAGACAAAGACATTGTGGATGAGCACGTGGCTAGATGGGGTGATTTCGACTTTGACTATCCTCGCGGGTCTGAAGACTGGCTAAGCGACTAGGACTACGCGCGAATTCGGACTGCGTCCCGACATCGCGTTAAGCGCCGACCAGGTCGCACGCCTACCGGCGATATCGTCTGGTTGGAGAGCCAGACGGACCGGCTGCCGGACGGCAGCAAGGAACGGTGCTGGTATGCGGAAAGCTATTGGCTATATGGGTAGCGCGAAAATCAAACGGATAAACGGCTTAATAGGGTGTGGACTTCCACCACTCTGGTAGACATTTCTGACCTATGATTTGAGCATAGGAGAAATGAATGAGCACACAGCGTTATACGCCACAATTTAAGGAAGAGGCCGTGAGGCAGGTGGTCGAGCGGGGCTACCCGGTACCGGAGGTTGCCGCCCGGTTGGGCGTGTCAGCCCATAGCCTGTACAAGTGGGTCAAGTCAGCGATGCCGAGCAAGGACGAGAAGCAAAGTGCAGAGCTGGTAGAAGCAAAAAGCGAGATCTTGCGGCTGCGTTCCCAGATGCGGCGCCTGGAAGAGGAGCGAGACCTGTTAAAAAAAGCCGCACGGTACTTTGCCAAGGAGCCCGAGTAAAGTACCGGTTCATGAACGAACACCGGCACGAGTTCTCGCTCGTGCTGATGTGCCGCGTTCTGAAAGTAGCCAGGGCCGGTTTTTAGCAGTGGCTCCATCAGCCCGAGTCGGAGCGTGCCAGAGAAGACGCACGGTTGCTTGAAGTGATCCGAGATTCCTATTCGGCTAGCGGCGGAGTCTACGGAGCAAATCGCGTTTTTGGCGATCTGCGCGAAGCCGGAGAGACCTGCGGCCGCAACCGAGTGGCGCGGCTCATGCAGGCCAACAAAATCAAGGCTGTTCGTGGGTACAAGGCTCCTAGGCGGATTGCTGGAAGGCCTTCGATCATCGCTCCGAACCGGCTGAACCGCGAATTTACCGTTGACGCGCCGGATCAGGCTTGGGTGACCGACATTACCTATATCCGGACATGGC
Source organism: Pseudoduganella plicata (assembly GCF_004421005.1). NCBI lineage: Bacteria > Pseudomonadati > Pseudomonadota > Betaproteobacteria > Burkholderiales > Oxalobacteraceae > Pseudoduganella > Pseudoduganella plicata. The sequence goes on along the minus strand of NZ_CP038026.1, from coordinate 2,599,413 downwards.
AGGGCTGGCTTTATCTCGCAGTGGTGGTCGATCTTTTTGCACGCAAGGTTGTTGGCTGGTCGATGAAGCCAACCTTGTCACGCGAGCTGGCGATCGATGCTTTGCTGATGGCGGTTTGGCGGCGCAAGCCGAAGCAAACCGTGATGGTCCATTCAGACCAAGGCAGTCAGTATGGCAGCGATGATTGGCGGCGCTTTTGCAAAGCCAACAATCTGGAACCAAGCATGAGCCGGCGAGGAAATTGTTGGGACAATGCGGTAGCTGAATCGTTCTTCAGCAGCTTGAAGAAGGAACGGATTCGCAAACGCATCTATAAAACCCGAGATTTGGCCCGTGCCGACATCTTCGACTACATCGAAGTCTTTTACAATCGAACCAGGCGCCACAGCCATCTGGGGCATGTCAGCCCTGAGGCCTTTGAACGCGCCTCAATGTGAGGTTGGGATTTGTCTACCGAACTGGTGGAAGTCCACCAGCGGCTCGCGAGTGTCTAGAAAACTCGTGGCGATTCAGAGAATGGCGACAAACTCGATCGGTACGTAAGCTATCTGGACGTCGACTGGGGCGAAGGCGACTGTTGGTCTGACTTCGGGTTCATGCATGCCGAGGAGTTGATGGACGGGTTCAGTGATACGGATTGGGCCAAACTTCGCGGTGTATGCGCAACTAAAGGCACGGCCTGGCAAATTCGCTGCGCCGAGATGCTTGATGGGACAGTCAACTCGGCTGCCCTTGAAATTCTCACGTCGTTGATGGCGAGTCGGAACCGCGACGTCGTGATGGCTGCAGCAGAAACGTTACTCTCTCTGGCCCAGACCGGCACTTCGGTGGAAGTAACGCCGCAGCTTTCGGCACTGATCAGCAAGGCCCGGATGAACGGTGGAGACCCGTACGGTTTCGTACTGGATTTATTGCTCAAGAATTCGAAGACATGACTGACTTGCTCAGTTCCATTGCATGCGAGCCGCCACGGTGACGCCACATGGGAGGGACAGGAACTAAGAAGCGCAGCATCTAAGATATCTATCATATTTGGCTTGTCCGTGACCGATACGTCGGATCGACCACACCGACGGATCGACCAATGACAACGAATGTGAGCCAGCCACCGGCGGCAGTGCAAGTCGGCCTCACCCTTCGCGCCGATAAATCCCAACAATAATATCGCTAGGAAACAATCGCAGAACCGGAATCAGACAGCGAATCACAACATACTGCCCCCACAAGACCAGCGGATTCGGATTGCCCACATAACCCAGCCGCTCCTTCAAACCCTGCGCACGCAGCGCCGGTAGTTCGCGTTGGAAGACCAGCGAGAAGCCGAGGCCAGCCAGGAGCCGCGTAAGGTTCTGGTTGTCGAAATAATGCAGATGCGGCGAGGGCAGGCTTTTTTGCCACATCCTTTCAAACGGGCCGGCAATGCGCAGGCGCACCAGCAACTTGGACAGGCGATAGAAAAATCCGCGGCTGTTGGGCAGGTTCAGGATCAGGATGCCGCCCGGGTTCAGGCGGTCGTGGCAGGCGCGCAGGGCGCTGCCGATGTCGGGGATGTGTTCAATGACGTCGTTGAAAACGATCACGTCGAATGTCTCGTCCGAGCGCAGCGCGTCCGGGAAATAGCCTTGGCGCACCTGGAAGCCGCGTTGTGCGGCCTTGCTGCCCACTTCGGCGTCCGGTTCGATGCCGATGGCGTCGAATGCGGGGGCGGCGGCTTCGAGGAACCAGCCGTGGGCGCTGCCGACGTCCAGCAGGCGACGGCCGCCGGGCGGCGCGTAGGTGCGGGCGTGATCGACGATTTCCGCGAAATTGGCTTGCCGCAGTGCTTTGAGCGACGCTTCCCTGGCTTCTTCGTCGATCGAGGCATGCGCCTGCGGCACGTTGATCGATACCCGCAGCGTGGCCGCTTCGTAGCGGCAGTGGGGGCACTGGCTATGCCAGCCGGTCAATCCGTGGCTGACGGTGTGGTGACAGACGACACAGTTCATGGGCGGTCCTGTGAACACTGCATTGGCAAGGCGCCAACTGCAATATTGCCACTAAAGCATGCTCACAGGTGCACCTGTTTTGCTATTCCCGACCAGGGCGGTTGGCAGTGGGGGCACCGCCGGCGGAATTGCCGCAACCTGCGCTAAAATGGCCGGTTTCGAGCATCTGAGGTTCCGCGCCATGAAATGGGCCATTATCGGTTTTTACTTCCTCTCCATCCTGCACATTCACTTCCGCGGGCGGGTGCGGCTGCCGTTCGGGCGCCAGCTGTTCGACCACTCGTCGTTCATGTCGCCAATTAACATCTTCATGCACGCGTTTTCGCGCGTGCCGTCGACGCCTTACCTGCCTGTCAGCGATTTTCCGGAACTGGCGCCGCTGCAGCAGAACTGGCAGGTGATCCGCGCCGAGGCCGAGAACCTGCTGCGCCTGCAGAAGATCAAGGCGTCCGAGCAGAATGACGATGCCGGCTTCAATTCCTTCTTCAAGGCCGGCTGGAAGCGCTTTTATCTGAAATGGTATAACGCCAGCCACCCGTCGGCGGCGCAGCTGTGCCCGCAGACGCATGCGCTGTTGCAGGGCATCCCGTCCGTGAAGGCGGCGATGTTCGCCGAGCTGCCGCCGGGCGGCAAACTCAATCCCCACCGCGATCCGTTTGCCGGCTCGCTGCGTTATCACCTGGGCCTGGCCACGCCGAACGACGACCGCTGCTTTATCGACGTCGATGGCGTCAAGCACAGCTGGCGCGACGGCCAGGGCGTAATGTTCGACGAGACGTATATCCACTGGGCGATCAACGGCAGCGAGAGCGACCGCATCATCCTGTTCTGCGACGTCGAGCGGCCGATGCGTTTCCGCTGGGCGCAGGCCATCAACCGGTTCCTTGGCAAGACGATGATGACGGCGGCCGCTTCGCCGAACGAGACGGGCGACCAGGTGGGCCTGGTCAGCAAACTGTTCCGGGTTTCCTTCTATGCCGGCAAATACCGCCGCCGCTTCAAGGCATGGAACAAGACGGTGTACAAGATCACCAAGGTCGCCTTGATCGTTGGTGTTGCGGCGCTGATTTACTACATCTGATACGGACGAGATAAAGGTCGGAAACAGGCGCCTGACAGCGTCAGGCGCCTGAAGCCACTAAAGCGTCAAGGCTTCCCGCTGTCGAACCCCGCCAGCACCTTGTCCGGCGTCATCGGCGTGCTGCGCAGCCGCCTTCCCGTTGCGTGGTAGATGGCGTTGCTGATCGCCGCCGCCACGCCGACAATTCCGATTTCCCCCACACCCTTCGCACCCAGCCGGCTGACGATGCGGTCGTCCTCCTGCGCGAAGATGACGTCGATGGCATGGATGTCCGCGTTGACGGGCACGTGGTATTCCGACAGATTGTGGTTCATGAAGCGGCCGAACCGGTGGTCCGTGTAGCTCTCTTCGTGCAGCGCCTGGCTGATGCCCCAGACGATGCCGCCGACGACCTGGCTGGTCGCTGTTTTCAGGTTCATGATGCGGCCCGCGGCGACGGCGTTCACGACACGCGTCACGCGTACCACGCCCAGCTCCTCATCCACGCGCACTTCCACGAAGACGGCCGAATGCACCAGGCGGCGAAACTTGCGCTGCTTGAGCATATTCGGCAGCATCAGGTACTTTTCCTCCAGCCGCACCATGCCGCTGTCGTTCAGGATCGCCGTCAGCGGCAGGCTTGTCTCCGGCTGCTTCTTCAGGCGCAGCGTGCCGCCGGCAAATTCCACGTCCTTCATCTTTGCGCTGGCGAACGGCGAGTCCTTCAGCTTCTGCGCGTGCTTCAGGATCGTCTTCTGCAGCTTTTCGCAGACGCCGGCGACAGCCGACCCCACCGTCGTCACGTGCGACGAGCCGCCTTCGATCGGCGCCACAGGCAGCGTCGAGTCGCCCAGCTGGAACGTGACGTCCTCCAGCGGCATGCCCATTGCCTCGGCGGCGATCATCGCCATGACCGTGTACGTGCCCGTGCCGATGTCGGTCGCGGCGCTCGAGACCACCAGCCTGCCATCCGCGTGCAGGACGGCGCTGGCGCGGGCGAACATCTGCATCGCGTCCCAGACACCCGTCGCCATGCCCCAGCCGACCAGCTCAGTGCCTTCCTTCATCGAACGCGGTGCCAGCTGGCGCTTGTCCCAGCCGAACTGCTTCGCGCCCAGCTCGTAGCAGGCGCGCAGCTCCTTGCTGGAGTAGGGCTTGTCCTCGACGGGCGAGCGCTCCGCGTAGTTCTTCAGGCGCAGCTGCAGCGGGTCCATGTTCAGCGCGTACGACAGCTCGTCCATCGCCACTTCCAGCGCATGCACGCCGTGCGCGGCGCCGGGCGCGCGCATGTCGATCGGCGTGTACTGGTCCAGTTTGACCAGCTTGTAGTCGAACTTGATGTTGTCGCATGCGTACAGCATGCCGGACCAGTTGACGACGACCTCCACGTAATCCTCGATCGGCGACGTCTCGGCAATGGCCTGGTGATAGATCGAGCGCAGCGTGCCGTCGCGCTCCGCCGCCAGCTTCACGCGCTGCAGCGTTTCGGGACGATGCCCGAAGCTGAACATCTGCTGGCGCGTCAGCTGCACGCGCACCGAGCGCTTCAGGTGAAGCGCCGCCATCACGGCGAGCGTCAGCTGGTACTGCGGGCGCAGGCCGGAGCCGAACGCGCCGCCCACGTACGGGTTGCGCACGGTGACCTTGCTCTTCGACAGCCCGAACACGTGCGACACGTACCAGCGGCTGTTCTGCGAGCTTTGCGTCTTGTCGTAGATCGTCAGGTGGCCGTCCGCGTCGCGGATGACCGTGGAGGCAAACAGCTCCATCGGGTTGTGGTGCTCCACGCCGCTGTAGAACTCCGCGTCGATCTTGACGGGCGCCTCGGCGAACGCCTTGTCCGCATTGCCCTTTTCGTCGGGCGGCGGTTCGAAGCCGGCCTTCAGCGGTTTCGGCTTGTACGCCTTGTCGACGTTGGCGGAGAGCTTGGTGTCGTGCGGCTCCTGTTCGATGTCGATGCGCACCAGCGCGGCGGCGTAGCGCGCCGCCTCGAAGGTCTCGGCCACCACCAGCGCGACCGGCTGGCCGCTGTAGAACACCTTGTCGTCGTACAGGGGACGGAACGGCGCGCCCGCGGGTGCCGTCATGTCCTTGTAGGCGATGTCGAAGCTGCGTACTTTGGGGCGGTTCTGGTGCGTCAGCACTTCCACCACGCCGGGCACCGCGAGCGCATCGGCCGTATGGATGGCCGTGATGCGGCCCTTGGCGACAGGCGAGCTGACGACGACGCCGTACGCCAGATCCGGCGCGGGAACTTCGGCCGCGTATTTCGCCTGTCCCGTCACCTTGGCGCGGCCGTCCACGCGCGATACGGGCGTACCCGTGCGCACCTGGCCCGTGCCCGGGTCGGCCGTCGGTGCCTTCAATGCCTCGATCAGGTCCGTCATTGGAGATCTCCTTCGTTCGTTTCGATGCTGACGTTCCAGTTCGTTACCGTGCCGCGCGCGGCCACGTGCAACGCGCGCACGATCGCGTTGCGTGCCAGCGGAATCTTGAAGTCGTTGGAGCCGCGCCCCACCGCGCCGGCCAGCAGCGCTTCGGCCACGCGGCCGAATACCTCGTCGGACGGGCGCTGCCCTTCCAGCATCTCTTCGACCTGCGGGATGCGCCACGGCTTGTGGGCGACACCGCCGATGGCGATGCGGGCCGCGCGGATGGTGCCGTCGTCGGCGATGTCGAGCGCCGCCGCCACGGAGGCCAGCGCGAACGCATACGACAGCCGCTCGCGCAGCTTCAGGTAGGCGGAGTGACCGGCGAACTGCGGTGCCGGCGGCAGCGCGATGTGCGTGATCAGTTCATCGGCTGCCAGCGTGGTGTCGATGTCGGGACGGTCGCCCGGCAGGCGGTGGAACTCGGCAAACGGAATCTGCCGTTTGCCGCGCGCGGACTGCACGTGCACGACTGCTTCCAGCGCGGCCAGCGCCACGCACATGTCGGAAGGATGCGTGGCGATGCAGTGCTCGGACGTGCCGAGGATCGCATGCTGGCGCGTGACGCCGCCGATGGCGGAGCAGCCGGCGCCCGGCGTGCGCTTGTTGCAGGGCGTGGCCACGTCGTAGAAGTAGTAGCAGCGGGTACGCTGCAGCAGGTTGCCGCCGTTGCTGGCCATATTGCGCAGCTGCGGCGACGCGCCGGCCAGGATCGCATCGGCCAGCAGCGGATAGCGTTCCTTGACCAGCGGGTGGTACGCCGTATCCGCGTTGCGGGCCAGGGCGCCCAGCAGCAAGCCGCCATCCGGCGTCTCCTCGATGGCGTCGTACGGCAGGCGGTTGATGTCGAGGAGCTTCGGCGCCACCATCACGCCTTCCTTCATCAGGTCGAGCAGGTTGGTGCCGCCTGCAACGAAGCGCACTTCGTACTGGTTGGCCGCCAGCGGCGTGGCGGGATTCACGGCGGGCGCAAGATCAGGGCCAGGCGCGGGGCCGGCGGAGGAAGCCAGCGCTGCGTCGCCGGTGCCGTTGGCGGCAATCTGCGTCAGCGCGGCGTCGATGTCCGCGGGGCGGGAATAGGCGAACGGGTTCATGCCGGCACCGTCCCGGTCACCACGGCGTGTTCCGCGTTCTCGCTGTCCGGCGCGATGCCCGCGACCTGGCTGACAGCGCGCAGGATCTGCGGATAGGCGCCGCAGCGGCAGACGTTCCCGCTCATCAGCTCGCGCACCTCGGCCGAACATTTGGCCTGGCCTTCGTTGATCAGGCCCACGGCCGAACAGATCTGGCCCGGCGTGCAGTAGCCGCACTGGAAGGCGTCGTGCTCGACGAACGCCTGCTGCAGCGGGTGCAGCTTATCGCCGTCGGCCAGGCCTTCGATGGTGGTGACGCTGCGGCCGACCTGCATCACGGCCAGGGTCAGGCAGGAATTGATGCGGCGGCCGTCCACCAGCACGGTGCAGGCACCACACTGGCCTTGGTCGCAGCCCTTCTTCGTGCCGGTCAGCCCCAGCCGCTCGCGCAGCAGGTCGAGCAGGGTGACCCAGGCTTCCAGTTCCAGTGTGTGCTCGCGGCCGTTGACGGTGATCGTCAGCGGGTGACGCTCGGGAGCTTGCATGGCGATGTCCTTTTTTGTCGTGTTCAAAGGAGACCGGAAGGCCCGATGCACGAACCCACTCCGGCGGCTCCCGGATATGAAGCCTCACCATAGCGTCCAAGTACCGGACCCGGCAGTGCGCTTGTTCACATAGCCGCCAACAAAAGCGCGACAAGGCGGCGCACCAAAGAAAAAGCCCGCAGCTTGCGCTGCGGGCTCGAAGGGTAATGCTGCTTTATTCTTCGTTCTTGTTACTTGCCTTGGTTTTTATTTTTTCGACTTGCGGCGGGCTGCCAGGGCAACCAGTGCCAGGCCGCCGGCCAGCATCGGCAGCGTTGCCGGTTCCGGCACGGCCGGGATGGCTGTCGTCAGGCACAGGTCGCGGCCGAACAGTACGGCGTTCGAGAAGCCGGGCACCTGGCCGCCCTTGTTCAGCCATTCGATGTCCCAGGTGCCGTTCAGCGTCTCGCCGGCACCGATCGTCGTTTCATCGAACAGGAATGCGGTGCTGGCGTTGGAAGCGTGGATGGCCAGCGTCAGGTCCAGCGTCGCATCGTACTTCGTGCTGACGTTGGTGATGGACCAGGTGCCGGACTTGCCGGTCTTGTCCTTGCCGAACGTGAAATCGAAGCGCGAGCTGTAGTCGGTAACATATTTGCCGTCCACAGTCTCCAGCTTGTTCCAGAACAGCGAACCGGTGTTCCAGAACGCCAGGCTGAAGGCAAGCGAGCCCTTGCTCATCGGATTCAGGCTCGAATACACCAGCTTGTCGGCATTGTCGCCGGCCAGCGTAACGTCATCCACGCTCGCGCCGCCGATGCTGCCGGTCTTGAAGGTGGCGTTGGCCGAACCGGCGCCCAGCAGGGCCGCGCTCAGCAGTGCGGTTTTGAAGATTGCAGCAAAAGTCATTGTATTTTTCTCGTTGAGGTTTGCGCCGGGATCGCGGGCAGAATGATGTGATGGCGATTGTTTAGCCTGGATCAAATGGTAAACCCAGCCGTAAGAAATTGCAAGAATTGACACTAAAATTTCTAAAATAGAATGTATTCCGTGCGTAATTTGTGTGCCTGTGGAGCCACGCCAGGCGACCTCTCCGGGCACTTGCCGCTTACCGACAGGAACCAATCGCACGGTGGCTCCGCTATTTTGTCTTCGATGGCATGCTGTGAACACGCAGCGCCGCATGTGCGCCCGGCCATCGATCATCGACGCAGCGGACGGACCGGCAGCGGGGCACATGTCCCGGGTCCGGATGCCATCCGCGTCATCAAGGAGACGCCATGAAATGGTTCCACAACCTGCGGATCGCGCCGAAGCTGATCGCCACCTTCGGCGCCGTGCAGTTGCTGATGCTGATCATGGGCATCGCCAGCATCGGCTCGATGTCCAGGCTTAACGATGCGTCCACGAACCTTGCCACCAACTGGATGCCCAGCGTGCGCGCCGTGATGCAGCTGCGCACGGACGTGGGCGAACTGCGCCGCTGGCAGCTGGCCCACATGCTGACGGACGTGCCGAAGTCGCTGGCCACGTACGAGGAACGCATGGCGAAAACGCTGGAGGGCCAGCGCATCACTGCGGCGGCGTACGAGAAGCTGATCTCCAGCCCGGAAGAGCGGGCCATCTACGACGACTTCAGCCGCAACTGGCAGCTGTTCCTGGTGGAGCACGACAAGGTGGTCGGGCTGTCGCGCCAGAACCTGAAGGCGGAGGCACGCGCCGCGGCGGCGGGCGCGTCGGCCAGGGTGCTGGGCGACGCCAACGCGGCGCTGGAAAAGCTCGTCAAGATGAACGTGGAAGGCGGCGAGCGCGCCAGCGCGGCGGCGGAAGCGCAATATCGGGAAGCCCGGGCATTGTCGATCGGCTTGCTGCTGCTGGCACTGATCGTGGGCAGTACGCTGGCGTTGTGGGTGGCGCGCATGATCGCGCGCCCGCTGAGTGAGGCGTTGGAGGCGGCGCGGGCCGTCGCGTCGGGCGACCTGACGCGCGATATCGGCGTGCGCTCGCGCGATGAAACAGGCGAGTTGATGGAGGCGCTGCGCGACATGACGGGCAAGTTGCAGTCGCTCGTCGCCCAGGTGCGCGCCGGCACCGAGACGATCGCCACGGCCTCCCGCCAGATCGCGGCCGGCAACCAGGATCTGTCGGCCCGCACCGAGCAGCAGGCCAGTGCACTCGAAGAGACAGCATCGTCGATGGAAGAGCTGACGTCCACCGTGCGCCAGAACGCGGACAACGCGCGCCAGGCCAACCAGATGGCGCAGTCGGCGTCCGGCATCGCGGTGCGCGGCGGCGCCGTCGTGGGCGAAGTGGTGGGCACGATGGCGTCGATCAACGACGCGTCCCGCAAGATCGTCGACATCATTTCCGTCATTGACGGTATCGCGTTCCAGACCAACATCCTGGCGCTGAACGCCGCTGTCGAGGCCGCGCGCGCGGGCGAGCAGGGGCGGGGCTTTGCCGTTGTCGCCAGCGAGGTGCGCAACCTGGCGCAGCGCTCGGCGGCGGCAGCCAAGGATATCAAGGGGCTGATCAACGATTCTGTCGACAAGGTGGAAACAGGCTCGCGTCTCGTCAACGAGGCCGGCAGCACGATGCAGGAGATCGTGGCCGGCATCACCCGCGTGACGGACATCATGAGCGAGATCACGGTGGCCAGCAGCGAGCAAAGTGCCGGCATCGAGCAGGTCAACCGTGCAGTCGTGCAGATGGACCAGACCACGCAGCAGAACGCCGCGCTGGTAGAGCAGTCGGCGGCGGCCGCCGAAGCGATGCAGCAGCAGGCCGCGCAGCTGGCGCAGATTGTCAGCGTGTTCCGGGTGGATGCGAGCATGATGGCAGCTGCCCAGCCGGCGCCCCCGAACCGGCACGCCGGTGCCGTGGTGGCTACATCGGCGCCAAGGGTCGTGCACCCGGGACCGAAGCCTGCGCCGCGGCCTTCGCTGGGCAATTCGGCGGCGCGGGCGGACCCGCAGGCGGATCAGTGGGAGACGTTTTGAAGCGGACGGCTGAAGGGCCGGGACAGGTCCCCGTCCCGGCTACGGTAAAATCGGCTGCTTTGCAACAGGAAGGGAAATCGTATGGCCAAGAAAGAAGAGCTGGATGAAGAGTCGCTGGCGTTCATCCAGTGGTGTACCGAAGTGGAAGGCTTTCTGGTCGCCGGTGGCGCCACCGTGCGGGAAGCGCAGGATCATATCGAAGAGCAGATCGACTGGTTCACCGACCAGTACTGCGCCGACCTGACGCCGGAAGAGGCGGCGAAGGAAGCGCTGGCCTGACAGGGCCCACTGCGCCACCGCCTGGAACTCCTCGGAGTATTCAGGTGGCGCAGAATCCCACATCGCGCCAGCGCGGCTTTACTCCGGATGCCGCGCCAGCCACGCCGCCAGCGCGGCCTCGTAGCGCTCCAGCGCTTCGTTATACAGATCGAATACGCAGACGGCGCAGCCGCTGCGGCAGCAGTCTTCAGGGTCCGGCGGGGCCGGCGGCACGGGTTGCGGATCGGCTGCCGGCGTAGCGATGGTACTGCCCACGTTACTCATCCTGGGCGAGCATGGCCTGGTTGCGGCCACGGATCTTGGCGCGGTACAGGGCCCGGTCGGCGCGGCGTACCAGGTCGTCCGCATCGCTGCCTTCCTGCGGCACCAGCACGGCCACGCCGATGCTGATGGTGACGTGGCCGAACGGCGACTCGTCGTGCTCGACGGCGAGGTCCGCCAGTTCCGTGCAGATGGCCTGCGCCGTCTCCAGAGCGTGCTCGCGCTCCGTCGCCCCCGACAGCAGCACGAATTCCTCGCCGCCATAGCGGGCCGCCAGGTCCGTTGTACGGCGTGCGTGGCGCGTCAGCAGTGTGGCCACGGTGCGCAGGCAGGCATCGCCGGCCACGTGGCCGTAACGGTCGTTGTACTTCTTGAAGTAATCCACGTCCAGCATCAGCAGTGCCACGGGCTGGCCCGTGCGGGCGGCGCGGCGCCACTCCGTTTCCAGCTGGGTGTCGAACCCGCGCCGGTTGGTGATGCCCGTCAGGCCGTCCGTCATCGACAGCGCGGCCAGCTTCAGGTTCGACTGTTCCAGCTCGGCCGTGCGCTGCGCCACCACGCGCTCCAGCGCCAGCTGCAGCTGCGTCAAACGGCGCACGCGCCAGTAGTACAGGGCCCACAGCAGCGCGCAGGCCAGCAGGCCGGCGGTCGCGCGGAACCACCACGTCTCCCAGAACGGCGGGGTGATGGTGACGACCAGCGTCGTCGGTTCCTCATTCCATACGCCGCGGTGATTGGACGCCTTGACGCGGAAGACATAGCGGCCCGGATCCAGGTTGGTGTACGTCGCGGCGCGGCGGGTGGCATCCGTTTCGACCCAGCCGTCGTCGAAGCCTTCGAGCCGGTAGGCATAGCGGTTCAGGCCCGGCTCCGTGTAGTGCAGCGCGGCGAATTCGATCGAGAAGCCCGCCGCCGGCGGCGCCAGGGTCAGCGCGCGCGGTGAAGTCACGGCGCCATCAAGCGTCACGCCGGGATGGGGTATCGGCGCGGCGAGCGAATGGTTGTAGACCTTGATGTCCGTGATCGCCACCTGCGGCGCCACGGACGGGCTGCGCACGTCGCGCGGTGCGATTGCCGTCATGCCGTGCACGCCGCCGAAGTACAGCAGGCCGTCGGTTCCCGCGGCCGACGAATTGATCGTGAAGCCGTCCGTCATGCCGTCCGCCGCCGTGTACTGCAGCGACTTGCCCGTGGCGGGGTCGATCCGGTACAGGCCCGCGATCGTGCTGACCCACAGTTTGTCGTCCAGGTCGTTACGGATCGACAGGACCTTGGCCCCTTGCGTCGCATCCAGGTAAGAGCGGAAGCCGATCCGCTCGCCGTGCTCGACGACCTGCTGCAGGCCCTTGGCGGTGCCGACCCAGATGCGGCCCAGCGCATCCTCGTGCAGGCTGGTGACGTTGTCGTCGGCCAGGCTGTCCGCGCCCGGCTGCTGGACGAAGTGGCGGAACCTGCCCGTGGCCGGGTCCAGCATGTCGAGGCCGCCACCGTTCCATTCCGAGCCCATCCACACGCGGCCGGCACGGTCTTCCAGCACGGACGACGTGCCGTTGACGCTGCGGGTATCCGGGTCGGCCGGATCGTTGCGGTAGATTTTCCACGTGCCCCTGGCGGGCAGGTAGCGGATCAGGCTGTTGCCGGTAGCCAGCCACAGCACGCCATCGCGGCCCGGGTGGATGGCATTGATGTAGTCGCTGGCCGTGTCGCCGAAGTGGACGGTCGTGAACTTGCCGTCGGGGCGGTCCAGCCGGTTCAGGCCGTTGGACGTGCCGGCCCACAGCGGTCCGTCCGGATCCTGGTACAGGCAGTAGACGATGTTCTGGCTCAGGCTGCCCGGCTGCCCCGGGTCGGACACATAGCGGCGCACGACGCTGTTGTCGGACGGATCGAACAGGCTGATGCCGGCATTGCCACCGAGCCAGAGCTTGCCGTCCGGCGCAGGTGCGATGCTGAGCACGGCATTTGTGCCTGGCGTGCCCGTCAGGTCGGCGCTGTGCGGCACGTAGCGCGTGAAGCCGGCGCTGTTCAGGTTGACGAGGCTGATCCCGTCGGTGAAGGACGCCACCCACAGCATGCCGCCGCGGTCCTGGGCGAGGGCACGCAGGTTGTCGCCGGGCAGCGAGAACGGGTCGCTCTGGTTGTGCGAGAACTGGCTGAAGCGTTCCGCGCGCGCGTCCCACCGGAGCAGGCCGGCCGACAGCGTCGTCGCCCACAAGGTGTTCTGCCGGTCGATATAAAAACTGTTGACGCGGCTGTTCGGCGTCGCCAGCACCCGGCGGGCGGACCACGGCGTGCCGGCGTCCCAGCGCAGTGCGCCGCTTTCCGTGCCGATCCACAGGGCGCCGGCACGGTCGAACTGCAGCGCCCGCACGATATTGCGGCGCGGGTCGGGGCGCTCCGACTCGTCCAGCTTGTAATGGACAAAACTCTTCCCGCCGGGCGGCAGGTAATCCAGCCCACCCGGCCAGGTGGCTGCCCACACGCCCCCTTTGGCGTCAAGCGCCACCGCATTGATGTCGTTGGTGGCAAGGCTGCCGGGCTGGGCCGGATCGTGCGCGTAGACCTCGAACTTGCCCGTCGCCGGATCGAAGTGCTGCAGGCCGCCCCAGCTGGCGATCCACATGCCGTCCTTGCCGTCGGACACGATGGCCTTGATGATGCCGCGGTTTTTCGGCCCCGTGGCGGCGACGAAGGTGGTGAAGTTGTTGGTCTCCGGATTGAAGCGGGCCAGGCCGTTCTGCGTGCCGGCCCAGATGCGGCCCTGCCGGTCCTCGAAAAGGGCCGAGACGCGGTCGTGCGGCAGGCTGCCGGCATCGTTGCTGCGGCTCGCATAGCGCACCGCCTGGTAGCCGTTGTAGCGGTACAGGCCGTTGACGTGCGTGCCGATCCACATGAAGCCCTGCCGGTCCTGCAGCAGCGACAGCATCGACGGCTCGTCATTGCCCAGCGGTCCCAGCTTCTTGAAGCGCAATGTCGGCGGCGCGGCCGGCTGCGACAGCGCCGCCGTGGCCGTCAGCACGACAATAAGGATGCCGAGCAGAAGCGCAAACAGCCGGACAGGCAGAAAAGCAGGGAACGGTGGACGGTGCATCCGACGATTATACATTCCTTTTATGCAATAAAATTCCTGTTGAACGACACGGACTGTGCGTCGGTGGCCTGAAACGGGTATTATCCGGGGTTGGCCTGAGGTTGTTGCATGTGTGCACATCGACGGCCGTGGCGGCAATGCCTGCCGCAAAGTCGTGTCCCAAGTCGTGTTTCATTATGTAGAAAGCATGGCGATCTTTCGGTCGCCGCACAGAATATGTCTGATTTCGAAACCCCTTCCGCCTCTGGCGTCCAGCCTGCGGCACCCGCCCAGGTGCGTTTCTCCGACTTTGGCCTGTCGCCCGACATCCTGCGCGCGCTGACGGACCAGGGCTACGAGCATCCGACGCCGATCCAGGCGCAGGCCATTCCCGTCGTGTTGCAGGGCCGCGACGTCATGGGCGCCGCCCAGACCGGTACCGGCAAGACGGCCGGCTTCTCGCTGCCCATCATCCAGCTGCTGCTGGCCCACGCCAGTCCGAGCATGAGCCCGGCCCGCCACCCCGTGCGCGCGCTGATCCTGACGCCGACGCGCGAGCTGGCCGTCCAGGTGGCGGAAAACGTGGCCGCCTATTCGCGCCACACGCCGCTGCGGTCGACGGTCGTCTACGGCGGCGTCGACATGAAGCCGCAAACGGCGATTCTGCGCAACGGCGTCGAGATCATTATCGCCACGCCGGGCCGCCTGCTGGACCATATCGAACAGAAAACGGTGTCCCTGAGCCAGGTGCAGATGTTTGTCATGGACGAAGCCGACCGCATGCTGGACATGGGCTTCCTGCCCGACCTGCAGCGCATCATCAACCTGCTGCCGAAGCAGCGCCAGAACCTGATGTTCTCGGCCACGTTCTCGGCCGAGATCAAGCGGCTGGCCAACAGCTTCCTGAACAACCCGGTGACGATCGAAGTGGCGCGCAGCAATGCGACGGCCGACAAGGTCACGCAGGTCGTCTACAAGGTCAGCGACGAGAACAAGCGCGAGGCCGTGGCCCATATCCTGCGCTCGCGCGAGCTGAAACAGGTCATCGTGTTCTCGAACACGAAAATCGGCGCCTCGCGCCTGGCGCGTGGCCTGGAACAGGAAGGCATGAAAGCCTCCGCCATCCACGGCGACAAGACGCAGCAGGAACGCATGGCGGCGCTGGAATCGTTCAAGCGCGGCGAAATCGACGTGCTGGTCGCCACCGACGTGGCGGCGCGCGGGCTGGACATCTCGGACCTCCCGTGCGTCATCAACTACGACCTGCCGTACAACGCCGAAGACTACGTCCACCGCATCGGCCGCACGGGCCGTGCCGGCGCCTCCGGCGACGCGATCTCGATCTATACGGACAAGGACGAGCGCCTGCTGGCCGATATCGAAAAACTGATCAAGCAGACCATCAAGCGCGGCGAGCTGCAGGGCTTCACTCCTTCCGCCCGCGGCAGCGAGGAGCGCTCCGGCGAGCGCCGTCCGCCAAGGCGTGGCGCGGAAGGTGAACGAAGCAGCGAACGCGGCAGCAGCGAGCGCAGCGGCAGCGCCCGTCCGAACGGCGACCGGCCGGATCGCGGCGATCGCGGCGGCCGTCCACTGCCGCGGCGCGACAAGGTCGATCCGTGGTTCCTGAAGCCGTACGAGCCGTCGCGCGCGCCGTCGACGCTGGCCGCGGCCGACGTGCCGGCCCCGCAAGCCAAGCCGAAGCAGAAGATCGCGGCGTTGCTGGGTGGGTTGCCGAAGGAATGAGGGTGACCTCTGCATGAAAAAAGCGGACTTTGGTCCGCTTTTTTCATGGGCGGGGCCGTCTTCCGGCCCTGCGCTCAGCGCACCTCGATGCGCTGCAGGAAGAACGCCAGCGTGCGCCTGTCGTCCGGATTGGGCTGGGCGGGCGCTTCATGTTGCAGCGTCACCGCGATCCGTCCATCGGCGGCCCCCGTAAGCGATATCCGTTGCGGCGTGTCGAGCGCCATCCAGCCCAGGTCGCGGCCGTTCACGGTCACCCGCGTGCGCCGGTTGCCCTCCGTGTAGTGACCCAGGATCGTCAGCTGGGCATCCTTGCGCGCTGCCGGCGCATCGATCGCCAGCGTTGACGTCTTCCCGGTGCTCCAGACGCCGTCCCACGTGCCGCCGCCCGCTTCCGGCGTGCCCCATCCCTGCGTCAGGTGGATACCCTGGCCGGCCTGGAACTGTGGCAGCCCCAGGCGCAGTGTGCCGGCGTCGGGCTGACATCGGATCGGGCCGTTGAGGTAGCGCCAGCCGTGGTCGGCGCTGGTGCGCGACATGCCATCGGCCAGGCGCTGGCCGGACGGGCACAGCTCGGCATCGATATCCGGATGGTGGTCGTGGTACATCGTCTTGATCGTGGTGCCGTTCGGGGCGTAGCGGAACACCTTCTCGGGGCCCGGGTAGCTCTCCTGATGAGTCACACGTTCATGGAAAATCTCCGGTTCCGGATTGTAGAGTTGCGGTGCCGCGGCGAGCACGGCGCGCGCCTGCGGTGTAAAGTCGGTATAGCTCGTGCGCGTGGCCGCGGCCATCGCGCCTGCCTGCAGCGCGCCAACGGTCGCCAGCAGCGGCCAGCGCGGCACACCGTAGCGCCCAAGGCGCCACAGGAACGCGAACAGCAGCGGCATGGCGGCCCAGAAGGCGTAGCGCATTACACCGTTGCCGCCGGCATTCCAGTTGTGTACGACCAGGGCCGGCAGCACAGGGACGATGCTGCCGACAATACACACCAGCAGGAGGACGCGATAGCGGCTGCGCGGCTCGGCGCTGCCGGTGAACGCGGCCCCGATCAGGACCGGCCCCAATACCGGCAGCGCCACGATCATGCCCTGGTTGATGTCGAAGTACAGCGAGAACAGCCGCGCCGTACTGGCGAGGTCGGATGCCGTCGACAGCTTGGCGATGATGCTGGGCACGCCAAACTGATACAGGTTGTACAGCGGCGCCAGGACCGCCAGCGCGGCCGCCAGCACGAGCGCTCCCAGCAGCGGGGGGCCCGTCTTGCGCCAGTTCACACCGCCGTCGCGCAGGCACCACAGCAGCACGGGGATCCCGGGAATCAGCAAGGCCAGGCCGGGATTCTGCATCGCGGCGATCCCCAGCATCAGCCCGGCGGCCAGCAGCCGGCCGGACGCGAACCACAGCAGTGCCGCCAGCAGCGCGGCCGCGGTAATGAAGTCCGGTCCGCTCCAGTCCCAGTACAGGATCCCTCCGCACAGCAGGAACAACACCGTGCCGCTCAGCGCAGTCACCGCACCGCCCAGGCTTTCGTACGCGCTCCAGCCCAGCAGCAGCAGGAACGCCAGGTTCAGCACCAGGAAGCAGCGCAGCGGCGAGAGGCCGGCCGCCTGCAGCATCTTGTAAGGCGGCACGGCCAGCGCCGAGTAGCCGAAGAAGTGGATCGCCTGGGCGCCGGTGCGGCCCGCGTAGAAGCCGGCCGGCAGCGGCTTGTGCTCCCTGATCGCTGCGTCCAGCGGGTCCAGCGCCCCGGCGAACTGGTGCGGCATCACCTGCCGTGCGGTAGCGATGTCGGCCGGCGTGATCGTGGCGCTGCCCCGTTTGGACAGCGCCATCGTCATCAGGGCGTATTCGAGGCCGTCGCCGCTGATCGGCTGGTTCGTGCGCAAGGGCAGTAGAGCCAGCATCAGTACCGCGAGCATCGCCAGGAACGCAGGCAGCGCGATGCGGCGTGGCGCGGACGGCACCGCGAAGAAGGGGAAGCGGGCGTCCATCAGCGGACCTCGATCCCTTGCAGGAAGAACGCCAGCTTGCGCGTGTCCTGCGGGTTGGGTTGGGTAGACGTTTCGTGCCGCAGCGTCACGACGATCCGGCCCCCGCGGATCTGTTCGAGACGAATGTCGTTGCGTTTGTCGAGCTCGATCCAGCCCAGGTCGCGGCCATCGACGTTGACATGGGTGCGGCGGTTGCCTTCAAAGTAATGGCCCAGCAGCGTCAGGGTGCCGCTCGCCTTGACGGCCGGTACTGTGATCGACATCGTCGATACGGGGCCGTCGCTCCAGACACCGTCCCAGACGCCGCCGCCGGCCTCGGGGCCGCTCCAGCCTTGCATCAGCCGCACGCCCTGGCTGTACTGGAACTGGGGCAGCGTCAGGCGGATGACGTTCGCGTCTTCCTGCTGGCAATGCAGCGTGCCGTCGACGTAGCGCCAGCCGCGGTAGGTGTCCGTGAAACGGTTCTGCGCGGACAGCATACGGCCGGCGCCGCACAGCTTCTGTTCGATCCCGGGCTGGGCCGTGTTGTACAGCCACTTCACCGGCTGCCCTTCGCGCGGCCAGTGGTAGACGTTGGCGGGGTTGATGTAGTCGTCGTTCTCGCCGGTGCGTTCGGCGAAGATCTCCGGTTCCGGATGATAAAGGCCGGGTGCCAGACGCAGGGCGATCCGTGCCAGCGGACTGAACTGCACGTACGAGTAAGTGAGCGCTTGCGCCGTGCAGACGCCCTGGACGAGCACGACGGCCAGCAGCGCGGCCCTTGGCCAGCGCGGCAGTTGCGCGGCACGCCACAGCAGCACGAACAGCAGCGGCATGGAAGCCCAGAACGCATAGCGCATCATGCCCACGGCGCCGGAATTCCAGTTCAGCACGGCCATCGCCGGCACAGCCAGCGCCAGCGTGAACAGCACGGCCAGCCCCGCCATCGCGAACGCGCGCGTCCGCCTGCCCCGGGCAACCCACAGCAGACCGGCCACGACGGCCGGCACGCCGAACAGCATGCCCTGGTTCAGGTCGAAGAAGAACGACACGAGCCGTGTCAGGCTGACGAAGCTGGAGTCCGAAAATTTCTTCACGATGATGTTCGGCACGCCGTACTGGTACAGGTTGAACAGCGGCGGCAGTGCGAACAGCGCCAGGCCCAGGGCCAGGCCGGCGACGGCGCGGACGGTAATCTGCCGGCGCACGTTGGCGACAATACCCAGGGCCGGCTGGTAGTCGATACACAGGCGCAGCAGCGGCGCAAAGCCGAAGAAGAACAGGATGGTCGGGTTCTGCAAGGTTGCCAGGCCGCCCAGCAGGCCACCGCGGATAGGGGCGCCCGTGCCGTAGTAAGCCAGGGCGGCCAGCAGGGTTGCCGCGCTCAGGCATTCAGGACTGGACCAGCGCGCATACAGGATGCCGCCGCACAGCATGAACAGCGCGAGCCCGGCCGCGGCCCGGTTGACGGAGCCGAACAGGCGGTACAGCGCCAGCCCCAGCACGAACACGGCCGCGGCATTGACCACGAGGAAGCATTTGAAGGGGGGCAGACCGACCAGTCCCAGCAGCTTGTAGGGAATGGCGGCCAGGGCAGGGTAGGCAAAGAAGTGCACGGCATAGACATCTCCGCCGCGTCCGCGCACGAACGCCGCATACACGTCCTCTTTGCCGGCGCGCATATCGTTTTCCAGAAACTGGTATACGTTGGCGCGCTCGGGAATGGCAGCTTTGACGGCGGCGATATCGGACAGCCGGATATCGGGCGTGCCATGCGTGGCAATGGCATGCGCCACCAGCGTGTATTCGACGAAGTCGCCGTTGTGATCCGGCGGTACGGCCGCCACGAATGCCAGCAGGGCCAGCGCCAGCCCCAGTGCGAAACGCCGTAGTCCGGCCGTTCCGGTTTCAATTAAAGCAGTCAAGACCAGCTCCATTCTTGAATAATCCGCTCAGTATATTGCACGCGCACGCCGTCGCAAATCCGATGCGAATTTTAGACAATCGATCTGACGATAGTGTAAAATCGCCCATTTTTCAGGCGGTGATACCGTGCGGGTGCGATGAAACGGGATAGTCAGATTACGCTGGAACGACCGGCATTCACGCACGATAAACTGGCCTACCGCCCCGATATCGACGGCCTGCGCGCACTGGCAGTGTTGGGCGTACTGATCTTCCACGCGTTTCCGGGGGCACTGCCCGGTGGCTTTACCGGTGTCGACATTTTCTTTGTCATTTCCGGATTCCTGATCACCCGCATCATCGCGGGCGAGGCGGCACAGGGCCATTTCTCGATCGCCGCGTTTTATGGGCGACGCATCCAGCGTATTTTCCCCGCTCTGATTCTGGTAATGGTCTGCTGCGTGGCGTTTGGCTGGTTCGCACTGTTTCCGGACGAGCTGAAAATGCTGGGCAAGCACGTGTTCGGCGGTTCCGCTTTTCTGTCGAATATTTTCCTCTGGCGCGAGGTCGGTTATTTCGACACGGCCGCTGAAACTAAGCCGCTGCTGCATCTGTGGTCGCTCGGGATCGAAGAGCAGTTTTATGTCGCCTGGCCGCTGCTGATTCTCTGGGCCGCGCCGCGGCGCAAGATCCTCCTATGCGCCGGCATATTGGCCGCGCTGTCGTTCGCGCTGAATGTGGGCGGTATCCGCGCCTTCCCCAGTGCGACGTTCTATCTTCCCGCCGCGCGTGCCTGGGAACTGCTGGCCGGCGCGGTGCTGGCTTGCGCCGGCGCCGTGGCGGCGCTTGGCGACCGCGCATCGAAGCGCCAGCTCGATCTGATTTCGCTGCTGGGGCTGCTGATGATTGCGCTGTCGTACGGACTGGTCAGCAAGGGCCGCGCGTTTCCCGGCTGGTGGGCGCTGCTGCCCGTGGCTGGCGCCGTGCTGCTGATCGCCGCAGGCCCGTACGGGCTGGTCAACCGGGTGCTGGGCAGCAAGGCGCTGGTCGGTATCGGTCTCATCAGTTACCCGCTGTATCTGTGGCATTGGCCGCTGTTGTCGTTTGCGCAGATCGTCGAGTCGGGCACGCCGTCGGCCACGCTGCGCGGTGCCGCGCTGGCCATCGCCGTGCTGCTGGCATGGGCCACGTGGCGCCTGCTGGAGCGGCCGCTGCGGGGCTGGCGCACGCCCCGCGCGCGCGTCGCAATGTTGTCGGCGGCGATGGTGGCCGTGGCCGCCGGCGGCGCGCTGCTGTACGTCAAGGATGGCCTGCCGCAGCGCCGCGCCATCGCCGAAAGCGAGCGCATGCAGAAGGCGCTGATCCTGGTAGAGGACGTGGCCAACGCCGCTGCCTGCAAGCAGCGCTATGGCTTCGACACGCTTTACAAATATTGCCTGCAGACGTGGCCCGAGCGCAATCCGACCGTCGCGCTGATCGGCGACAGCCATGCGTATCACGTCTCCGCCGGGCTGGGGGCGTGGTATAAAAAGCAGGGCGAGAACATGGTCATGTTCGGCACGCGCATCCCGTACTGGGGTCTCGATCCGGCCAGCGGCGACGAATACCAGGCGGTCACGCAACGCATGCTGGAGCTGGCCCTGGAAATCCCGACGATTCATACCGTCCTCATCTCCACCGCTGCCAAGCTGAGCGACGGCAATACCGTGCACATGGCCGCGCTGCGCGAAACGCTGCGCCGCTACACGCAGGCCGGCAAGAAAGTCATCTTCCTGCACGACGTGCCGGCGCTGGGCTTCGAGCCGCGCTCGTGCATCCGGCGTCCCGGCATTGCCAGCAGCACCACGCGGCACGACTGCTCGATCTCCCGCGCCGAGTTCGAACGCAACACGGCCGAGCACGAGCGCCTGCTGGCCGCCATCCTGGCCGAGTTCCCGGCCGTGCAGCAGTTCCGCCCGGCCGAGGCACTGTGCGACGCGAAGCGCTGCCGGGTCGACGTGGGCGGCACGCTGATGTACCGCGACAATAATCACCTCAGCTACGAAGGCGACCTGCGTGTCGGCGCCGCGTTCGCCGCTGCCCAGGCTTCCCACTCATCTTCCAAATGACCACCACTTCAATCCGTTTGTTTTCCACGCCGCTGCGCCGGCATGGCTTTGTCATTGCCCTGGCGGTATTGTCGCTGTACCTCGTGCTGCGCGGCACGGGTGCGTACCCGATGGTGTTTGCCGACGAATGGCTCTACAGCAAATCGGCCCGCCTGTACCCGCTGGCCGAATCCGTCCTGCCATCCTGGCTGTATCTTGCACTGTTCGGCCAGACCAGCCATTGCGGACCGGGCTTCCTGGGCTGTGCGCGCGTCCTGAACGTCGCGCTGTACATGGCCAGCGCGCCGTTCCTGTATGGAATCGCCAGGGCGCTGTACAGCCGCGGCGTCGCGCAGGCGCTGACGGTTGCCGTGCTGCTCATGCCCGTCAACACGTACACGGGCTACTTCATGCCGGAGTCCATGTACTTCACGGCCTTTTGCGTGCTGGCCCATGCGGTGCTGGCATGTCACCGCCTGCCGCCACTGCGCTACGGCCTGCTGACAGGCGCGCTGCTGGGCGCCATGTGCACGGTCAAGGTGCACGGCCTGTTCCTGCTGCCCGCGCTGGTGGCATTCATGTTCTACCTGTGCTTCACCGGCGAGCGCGACGGCTGGCTGCGCCGCTTCGTGACGATGGCCGGCGCGGCGATCGTCACGACGTTGCTGGTGAAGACGGCAATCGGCTACGTGCTGGCGGGGCCCGCGGGCATGGGCCTGCTGGGCAGTTTCTACGGTAACCACGCCACCAATACGGAAGGGGCGGCCGTCTGCTGAAACTGATCGGCCCGGCCCTGACGAGCCTGTATGGCCATCTGCTGACGTTGACGGTGGTGCTGGCGCTGCCGCTGGCCACGTATTTCGCGCACCTGACGGCGCCGGCCCAGGAGCGCAATCCCGATCTGGCCCGCGCGCAGGTCTTCGCCGGGCTGATGCTGGGTGCAGCCGTCGGCGTGACGGTGCTGTATACCGCCTCCATCGCCGATGCGGCACCGGGCGAGGGCCACCGGCTGCACATGCGCTACTACAACTTCATCCTGCCGCTCGTGATCCTGCTGGCGTTTGCGCCGTTGCGCGATGCGCCTCGCCGGCGCATCGCCATCGCCCTGGTGCTGGCCGCCGCGCTGGTGGCGGCCGTGGCGGTACCGCTGGTACCGACGTTCCCTACCAGCTTCATCGACAGTCCCGAGCTGGAGATCCTGGCCGACACGAAAGGCCGCCTGGTGATCCTGGCGTGCATCCAGCTGGTGCTGGTGGCTTGCTGGGCGTGGCGCCCGCAGCTCGGGTTGCGCGCGTTTGGCTGGGTGCTGCTGCCGCTTGCGCTGCTTTCCGGCCAGTTCATCGCCAGCAAGGTCATGACGCGCCAGCAGACGGCCAGCGAGTACGACAAGGCCGGCATCATGGTGCGCGATTACCTCAGCAAGGATGAAGTGGCCGGGGTGACGGTGGCGGGCGACGGTGGCGGCCTGTTGCGCGCGCTGTTCCATATCGATACGGCAGGCGCCGACTTCATCGAACTGACGCCCGGCGCGCCGCTGCGCAAGAACGAACTGCCACCGAACCGGCGCTGGCTGCTGGTGGTCGGACCGCATCCGCTGCCTGCCACGATCGTGCCGGAAATCCGCACCTCCGACTACGCGCTGATCCGGTTGCAGCCCACGCAGGGCACGCTGACCCGGATCGGCATGGACAACCCGCTGGGCAGCGGCGTGCTGACGGCGGTGGACGGGCTGGCGTCGCCCGAACCGTGGGGCGCGTGGTCGGTGGCGCCGCAGGTACGCCTGCGTTTCGCCAACCCGCTGCCGCGCTCGCTGCGCCTGATCATCAAGGGCACGGCGTTCGGCCCTAATCAAGAGGAAGATTTTATCCTGCGCGTGGGCACTCATCAGGACTCCTTCCGCCTCGGCATCCGCGAGCAGTTCCGGGTCTTCGATCTGGAAACGGATGGCAATACGACGGAAGTGACGATCGACGTGCCGAAGCCGACGGCGCCCGTGTCGATCGGCCAGGGACCGGACCAGCGCACGCTGGGCATGGCCCTTCAGTCGGTGGAGTTCGGCAGCCGCTGACGGAAGATCCAGTGCTTGCCGAGCAGGAAGCCGTTGACGGCCACGACCGGCATCGACAGCAGCTTGCCCGGCATCGCCATCCCCAGCCAGCGCTGGGAGGCCGCCACCATCGCCACGGTGATCAGATAGTTGACCAGCACCAGGCACAGGTAGCGCAGCACTGTGCCGGTGCCGCCGCCGGCAAGGTCGCGGAACGTCACGCGGGCATGGAAGCTGTAGTTGACCAGCAGGCCAGCGGCGAAGCCGGCGCTGGCGGCCGGCACGGCCGGCACGTTTCCCATCAATAATGCCTGCATCGTGCCCACGTCGGCCAGCGCGCTCAGCACGCCCCCCACGAGATAAACGGCAAAGCGGCGGCTGACGAGGCCGCGCAGGGCCGTCACGGCTTGCGCCGGCGCAGCGCCACGTGCAGCGCCCGCCGCGGTACCGCGGCAATATCGTATGCCACGAACGCCAGGATCAGCTGCAGGCCCAGCATCACGGGGAGCGCGGCCACCATGACGGTGCCGGCGCCGGTCGGGATGCCGGCCTGTGCCGAGGCGATCCAGCGCGCCGCGCCGAAGACGCTGCCGCCGATCAGCAACAGCAGGCCCAGGGGCAATTCCAGCGACGCAACCGACATATTGCGCAGGTAGTAGTTATAGAAGATGCGCTTGCCGAAGTTGCGCAGGTGCTTGAGCATGAACTCGGTGACGATCTTGGAAATCTTCAGATTGCTGACCTCGTCGCCATACGTGGCATCCATCGGAATGTCGATGACGGCCGCCGAGATCGTGTTCAGGCGGAACAGCATGTCCGTCTCGAAGAAGTAGCGCTTGCTGATCTTGTCGAACGGCAGGTGGCGCGCCACTTCCGCGTGGATGGCCGTGTAGCCGTTGGTCGGGTCGAACAGGTCCCAGTAGCCGGAAGACAGCTTCGTCATCAGCGACAGCACGGCATTGCCGAACAGGCGCAGCGGCGGCATGCGGCCGATATTTTCCAGATAGAAGAAGCGGTTACCCTTGGTGTAGTCGGCCTCGCCGCGCAGGATCGGCGTGACGAAGTTGTCGATCAGCCCAGGGTCCATCTGGCCGTCGCCGTCGATCTTGACGATGACGCTCATGCCCTCCTCGATGGCCGCGCGGTAGCCGCTCATGACGGCGCTGCCGACGCCCTGGTTGACCTCATGGCGCACGATGACGACACGCGGGTCGTTGCAATGGCCGGCCACGAAGTCCCCGGAGCCGTCCGGACACTTGTCGTCCACCACGTAGATGCGCGCCACCTGCGGGCCGATCGACGCGATCACGCCGAGAATGTGGCGGGTGACCCGGAAGCTGGGGATGACGACGGCGACGAGTTGTTCGGTTTGGCTCATGATGACAATGGGATTAACGCGCCAGCACGAAGGCGCCGACGATGATGAGGGTGATGCCCAGCAGCTTGGCCGGTGCCAGCGGCTCCTGCAGCACGGCGCAGCCCAGGACGGTGACGAGGACCATGGTGACGGCCGTCATGACGGGATAGGCCAGGCTGATCTGCAGCTTCTGCAGGGCCAGCGTATAGCAGGCGAAACCCAGCGCATAGCTGGCGATGGCGGCGGCAAGCCAGGCCAGGCGCGGCAGGGTCCAGTCCGGCCCCGCATGGGAGGAGAACTTGATCATCAGCGTGGACAGCGCGCTGGCCAGGGCGGCAGCGCCGCACCACAGGTAACCGACGGGAGTGGAGCTCATGGGCTTTCTCAGAAAGTGGCGGCGACGACCAGGATCACGCACAGGGCGATCGTCAGCAGGCTGACCTTGTCCTTGCTGACGTACAGCACCGGGTCTTCGTTGACCTGGCCGCGGAACGCCAGCATCCACAGGCGGCCCAGCCAGAACACGAGCAGCGGCACCACGCCCATCAGGAACTGCGGCGTGTCGTACTGCTCCAGCACCTGGTCGGAGTTGAAATACAGGATGAACACAAGCACCGACAGGAAGCCGCTGTTGATGCCCATGACGGCCACCGGCATCCGGTCGGATACCGTGTAGCCGCGCCCGCTGGTCTTGTCCTTGCCGCGCTGGTGCAGGTTGTACAGCTCGCTGAAACGCTTCAGCAGCGCAAGGCTGAGGAACAGGAAGAACGAAAAGCCCAGCAGCCAGAACGACGGCGTGATGGCCGTCGCCGCGGCGCCACCCAGCACCCGCATCGTGTACAGCAGCGACAGCGCGACGATGTCGATCATCATGATGCGCTTCAGCTGGAACGAATAGGCCAGCGTGCTGACGAAATAGAGGATCAGCGCCGCGCCCAGCAGGGGGCTGAAGGCGAAGCTGAGCGACAGGGCGACGATGGCCAGCAGCGGGCTGGCGACGACCGCCAGCGCCAGCGGCAGGGTGCCGGCGGCAATCGGGCGCTTGCATTTGGTCGGATGCAGCCGGTCGTCCGGCGCATCCAGTGCGTCGTTGAGGAGGTAGGCGCTCGAGGCGCACAGCGAGAACGCGACAAACGCCAGCAGCGACTGCAGCGCATGTTCCGCATCGAGCGCATGGCCGGCCAGCATCGGCACGAACACCAGCAGGTTTTTCAGCCACTGGCGCGGCCGCATGGCCTTGAACAGCGCCGGCAGCGGGTGGTAGCGGGTGCCGCCGGCGCGCTCGGTGGCGCGGCCATCGGCCAGGCGGAACGGCTTGTTGCCGACCGAATACGCGAAGCGCGCGGCCTGCCACACCGGGATGTCGACGGTCGCATTGCCGATGTAGTCGAAACCGCCCTGGCCGTAACGGCTCACCAGCATGGCGGCCTTGTTCGACGACGTCAGGTTGACGTCGCTGTCGGTGCCGAACGCCTCGTCGAACACGCCCAGGTGCGCGGCGATCTTCTCGGCCAGCTGGCGCTGGCTGCCCGTGGCCAGCACGATGTGACGGCCGGCGTCGCGTTGTGCGGCGATGTGCTCGAGCAGGTCGCGGTCATAGGGCAGGGCGGCGGGATCGGGCTGCACCCACTCGGCCAGCGCATGCTTGAAGCCGGCCTTGCCGCGCAGGAGCCACAGCGGCAGCCGCCACGCCTGCAGGAAGTGCAGGCGCAGGAACAGCATCAGCGACTCCCACAGCATGTCGCTGTGGATCAGCGTGCCGTCCAGGTCGACAACGAGGGGCGGTTCGGCGCTGCGTACCCGCGCCTGCGACGCGGTCAGGTCAATGTCGGTCATGTCGGGTGGATCTCCGTGATGGCGCCCGGGCCGAACAGCAGCTCGCCCAGTTGCCGCGCATTGCTGGCCCACGTCTGCCAGGACATGCCTTGCGACGTGGCGGCAGTGCCGCTGCGGTGCAGTGCCAGCCAGCTTTCGATCGAGCCGGCGAGGTCGGCGCCATCGGCACCGCTGAAATAATGCGCATGCTCGGCCGCCACTTCGCGGAACACTGGCAGGTCGCGCGCGATCACGGGCAGGCCGTGGCGTGCCGCCTCGATCAGCGGCAGGCCGAAGCCTTCGCCTTCGCTGGGTACCAGCAGGCAGGCGCTGGCCTGGTACACCGCTTCCAGGTATTCATCGCTGATGCCGCGCAGCCAGTGCAGGCGGCGGCCCAGCTCGGGGTGGTGCGCCAGGCGGGCGATAATCGCGGGGATCGTGCGGCGCTGGTTGTCCGGCAGGCCTTTCCAGCCTTCGCCGCCGACGATCGTCAGCCGCACGTCCACGCCCCGCGCCCACAGCTGCTCGAACGCGTCCAGCGCCTGCATATGGCCCTTGCGCGGCTCGATCGTGCCCACCATCAGGAACGACGGCACGGCGGCGATGTCGGCCAGCACGGCCGGCGCGTCGTCCGGCAGACCCATGCTGGGGCGCGACGCGTCGATGTCGGCTCCGTGGTGCACGACCGCCAGTTCGGGCAGCGGCCGGTCCGGCAGGTGTTCGCCGAGCCACGCGCGCGTCTCGTCGGCCACCGCGGCGCTGATGCAGATCAGCCGGTCCGCGTTGGCGACGATGGCCATCAGCCAGTGCCGGAACACGGTATCCGTGCGCGGTGGGAAGTAATCCGGCCGCAGCACCGGCAGCAGGTCGTGGATCAGGAAGTTGACGGAAACGCCAGCGGCGCGCCAGCGCGCATACAGCCCCGTGTTGGCCGCCTCGGTGACGGCGCCGGGGAAGAAGTCCGGTGCGTAGAACACGTCGCCGTGCCCCACCTTGACGTCGTCGTCGACAACGCCATGGTTGTCGGTGCCCAGCAGGGTATGCTCGTAGCGGCGCGCGTAGCGGTAGTGCCAGCGCCCGCCGTCATCGGTCAGGTAGACCGGGTGGACCTGGAACCGCGTGGTGGGCAGCCGCAGCAGCTCCCACAACTGGGCGCGCACGACGCGCTGGATGCCCGTGCGCAGGTCGTCGCGGGCGATGGCCGAGACGTCCACCAGCAGTTGCGGCGCGATGTCGCCGCCTTCCACGCGCGCGTGGATACGGCCGTGCACGACGGCTTCCATCAATTGCTGCGCGCTTTGCTGCCACGTCAGCCATGGCATTCGTTCCGATCCGGGTGCCTGGCCTGCGTGATGCAGCGCCAGCCAGCTATCGATGGCGCCGGCCAGTTGCGCCGGCTCCTTGCCTTCGAAGTAGTAGGCATGGTCGCCCGCCACTTCGCGGAAGACGGGGATATCGCGCGCGA
Source organism: Pseudoduganella plicata (assembly GCF_004421005.1). Lineage (NCBI taxonomy): Bacteria > Pseudomonadati > Pseudomonadota > Betaproteobacteria > Burkholderiales > Oxalobacteraceae > Pseudoduganella > Pseudoduganella plicata. The sequence goes on along the minus strand of NZ_CP038026.1, from coordinate 2,571,344 downwards.
TCACCGCCAATCCCTTTTGTGCCGCTTCGATCAGCGGCAGGCCGAAGCCTTCGCCTTCGGAGGCGGCCAGCAGCGCGGACGACGTGGCGTACAGGCGCGTCAGCATCTCGTCCGACACGCCCGGCAGCCAGAACAACCGGCGGCCTCGCTGCGGATGGGTTTCCAGGCGCTTGGCCAGCGCATCCATCAGCCAGCCGTTCTTGCCGACGATGACGAGGTTGACGGCGACATTGCGCTCCCACAGCAGCTCGCAGGCGGCCAGCGCCTGGGCTTGCCCCTTGCGCGGCTCCAGCGTGCCGACCATCAGCAAGGTCGGCGCGGCCTGCACGGCGGCGAAGACCTGGTCCGAGTCGTCCGGCAGGCCGGTCGACGGGGCACTGGCATCGATGTCCGCGCCCAGGTGGAAGTAACCCAGTTTTAATGGCGTGGCGCGGCGGTTCGGCCGGCTGGCCAGCAGCTCGTGCAGCTCCTGCGCCACCGACTGCGAGATGGCGACAATGCCGTCCGCCACCAGCGTGATCGTGTTGACGTAGTCGCCGTAGTATTTGCCGGTCCCGTACGGGAACGCGTGCGGCAGCAGCAGCGGCAGCAGGTCGTAGATGACGAACCACACCTGCACGCCGTGGCGCCGCATGCGCAGCAGTTGCGCTTCATTCTGCGTGGTGATGTTCGAGGCCAGGTCCAGGCCCAGGAAGATGTCGCCAGCCGTCAGTTCGACGGGCGCATCCTCCAGCTGCGGCGCCTGGCCGCCCAGCATGCGGAACGTGAAGTTGCGCGCGTAGCGGTAGCAATGCATGTTGCCTTCGCTGTACACGGGTTCCACGCGCAGGCCGGGCGGCGGATCCTTCAGCAGTGCCAGCAGCACGCTGCGCACGACCCGCTGGATGCCCGTCTTGTGATCCGTTTGCACCAGCGCCGAGATGTCGACGAACAGCTGGCGCGGCGCGGCGCCGCGGTTGCCCGGCGGCGCGTTGAGGGCGATCAGGCCGGCCAGATCGATCAGCGCCGCCTCGCCCGGCGGACGCGGCGTGTCCGGTGCCGTCAGCGTGCCGACCATGCGGCGGTAGTGCGCGGGCGCGCTGTGCGTGGCGAAGTGTTCGATCGCCTCGTGATACAGGCGGCCCACTTGCGCCGGGCTGTGTTCGCGCGCGACGTAGGCGCGTGCTTTTTCGCCCAGCGCCAGGCGGGCCTGCGCGTCCGCGTGCAGGGCCGCCAGCGCTGCGGCCAGGTCGGCCGTTTCGAATCCGTCTTCCAGTTTCACCAGCACGTCGTCCGGCAGGTCGGCCGAGGCGCCGTGCGCATTGATGACGGTCGCCACGCCGTGCAGCAGGCAGTCCAGCACCGAGGCCGACGTCTCGCCGCGCGTCTGCGCGCGCAGCTGCACGGCCGTGTCGCTGGCGGCCAGCCAGCGGGCGTAATCGGTGCCGCTCACAAAACCGGTGATGCGCACCTTCTCGCCCAGTGTGCCGATGCGGCGCGCCAGTTCGCGGCCATAAGGACCGCTTTCGTTCTCGCCCACGAAGACCAGACGGCAGCGTGGATCCTGCCCCAGCGGCGACGCCAGGAAGGCGTCCAGCAGGCGGTCGTTCAGTTTGGTCGCGCCCAGCATGCCGAACGACGTGACGATGTAGTCGCCGTCGGCGATGCCCAGCGCCCGGCGCGCCCCGGCGCGGAACGCCGCCGGATCGCTTGGGGCGCCGCCACGCAGCAGCGGCAACGTACGCCAGCCTTCGGCGCTGCCCGGGCCATACCAGCGCTCGGCCAGCCGTCGCGAGAAATCGCTGTGCACGATGACGCCGGCCGCCTGGCGCAGCACAGGCAGATTGCACGGATAGGCCCAGATGGCGGGATTGCGGCCGTGCTCCGCGTGGTGGTGCAGGGCAGGGTGGCCGTGCGACGCATACAGCGCGCGCAGGAACGCTTCCGGCACGTCGCCATCGCGCTCCATGTTGTCCAGCACCCCGGACAGGTAGAAATCGTGCAGCACGACAGTACCAGGATGGCGCTCCAGCAGCGCGAACATGTGCTTGTGGTAGTTCGAATTGCCGAAGTGGTACAGCACGCGGTCGTAGCCGGCGCCGTTCTGCAGGAACCAGTCCGCGCTGCGCACGGGGAAGCGGGCCAGCGCGCTGTCGGGCGCGAGCGGCGCGGCGCCAGGCGTGACGACCAGTTCGATGTCGTAGTGCGCGGCCAGTTCGCCTATTACCTCGAAACTGTAGTCGGCGATGCCCGATTTTTCCGGCGGCAGCGGCGACACGAACGCCAGGCGCGGGCGCTGCGTTGGCGTGACGGCCGGCTGCTCGGCCGCGATGGCTTCGGCCATGTCCCAGAATCCTGCGGCATCGGCCGGCTGGACGGCGACGCGGGCATGCGGCAGCAGCGGGCCAAGATGGCGCACTTCCGCTTCGCGCCGCGCCAGCACCAGTGTCGTGTGCTGCAGCAGCAGGCGGCGCGCGGCGTGTTTGGGCGACGTGTCCGCGGCCAGCAGGGCAGCGGCGTCGCCGACGCCGACGATGCACGCTACACCGGGAACCGGCGCCGGCAGCACCTGCACGGCGGCGCCCACGGGCGGATGGTCGAACAGCCCGGGCAGGTAGATCGCATCGGCGTCGAGCGACGCCAGGAAGGCGGTACGCAACGCCTGCGCCGCATGCTGTTGCCACGGGCCGTCCTCTGCCGGCATGGCCCAGGTGAGCACTTGCGTCGGCGGGAGCAAACCGGCAAAGGCGTGGCGCAGCGTATCGATACTGTCGGGATAGGCGGCGCTGAGCGCGACCAGCACGGTGTGGGCGCGCGCATCGGCGGCCAGCTGCTGCGCTTGCGCCAGCACGGCGGCGGCGTCATGGGCGGTGCCGTCCTGGCACGACTGAAGGTCGATTACGATACGCATGTTCAAAATTTCGCTTGTTCTTTATAGGCCTGCTGCAGGTCGGCCAGCACGGCGCGGGCCGATTCCGGCAGCTCGCGCAGTTGTTGCGGCACGCTCTGTACATTGGAGACGTTGTCCGACGTGGCGTTCTTCGCTGCCGCCAGCACGCGCGCGACCCTGGCCTGCAGCCACGGCGAACGGTCGATCAGCGGCAGCAGCGTGCGGCGCAGCGCTTCCTGCGACGTGACCCAGCGCAGGCTGCGGCGCAGCGCGCCCTTCGCCTTGCGCCGCGCGATATTGGGCAGGCTGTCCGGGCCGCGCCGGGCGATAAAGCGCAATGGCGCCGTGATGCGCCACGAGGTGCTGGCGTATGTTGCGATCAGGCGCTGTTCCAGGTTGCGGCCCCATTCGTCCGATTCGTGCAGCGCCGCCTGCAGTGTGTGGATGCGGCCTTCGGCAGCATGCAGGCCAAGCGTGGCTTGCTCTGCCTGTTCCTGTACGGCGGTGAGCACTCCTTGTGTCTGCTGCAGCCGGACGGTTACATCCCTTGTTTGCTCAAGCTGCGCTGCCAGCGCGCCCTGACTTTTTTCCAACTGCGCTGCCAGTTCCTCGACGCGCTGCCAGTTGCTGCTTGCTTCCTGCGCCAGCGCTGCGCTGCGGGCCTGCGCCTTGTCCAGGTGGTGGGTGACGAAGTCGTCGAACACGTTGGCCTGCACGTTCAGCACGTCCAGCAGTTCGGCGTGTTCGTCGGCCACGTAGTAGCGGTTCAGGCCATCGAAGTAGGCGAAGCGGTAGCCGAACGGCGTGACGAGGTGTTCCCACTGCTCGTGCACCGTCTCGCGGCTGTTCGGCAGCGTGGCCTCGATTGCCAGCAGCCATGGGCGCCAGCGGCGCAGGTCCAGGCCGCGCAGGACTTCGCCTTCGAAGCCTTCCACGTCGATTTTCAGGAAATGGATGTCGCCTTCGGCATATTCGGCGCAGATGTCGTTCAGCGTGCGCAGCGGCACTTCGACCTCGACGACTTCGACACCCTCGGCGCGGTGCGCCCGGGCGGTGGCCGCGTCGGTGGAGGCCCAGCCGTTGACGGCGGGCGTGTCGAACAGCGTGATCGACCCCTGGGCGGCGCCGCAGGCGACGGCGAGGTTGATGTCGCGCGGGCGCTGTTCCAGGAAGGTTCCGTGGTACGACGGCATCGGCTCGATATTGATGCCGCGCCAGCCGGCGTCATAGAACGCCTTGGTGACGGAGTGCTCCTCCGGGTCGTTGGCGCCGACGTCGATGTAGAAGCCCTGCGGCACGTGTTTCAGTGCGCGCCACAGCAGCACGTCCTCGAAATTCTGGGCGTACGAAATGAAGGTCATGCCCGCTCCAGCGCGAAGGCGGCCGGCAGGCCGCGGTACGGACCGGAAATCAGGGCGGCGGCTGCAACCCCCTCCGGAGACTTTGTACGAATGTCTGACATAGGGATTCCAAGGTAAATTCAGCGCGTGGAGAGCTGCAGTTGCGGCTGCAGGTTTACCAGGCCGCTCCACGTGATCGCTTCCGGATTGCGAGCGACGACGAAGCAGTGCACTTCGTGCATGTAGTTCAGGACGCGCTCGAACGATCCTTCGCCGTAGCCGCCGTCGCTGAAGCCGACGGTGATCGTGTACTCGTCCGGCACCAGCACCAGCGGCACCGTGAAGTTCGCCGTCAGCACGGTGCCGGCGGCGACAGGCCGGGACGGCTGGCCCATGCAGTAGCTGTTCGTTTCGAACAGGACTACGCCGAAGCGGTTGCGGATCTTGAAGCCGACGTGCGGGTCGCGCAGGCTTTCATGCAGCAGGTATTCGATCTGCAGCGTGGCCGGCTGGTCGGCGATCAGGGTGGTGCGTTCGTTCCCGTGGGCGTCCAGCATGCGCACCAGCACGCAGTCGACGGACGGTGTGGTGATGCTGCCCGTCTTGCCGGTCAGCGCCACCAGATCGTCTTTCGCCGGCACCGGCGCGACCGCTGTCGCAGCGCGGATCTGCAGCTGGTCGGGTGCCTGGTCCAGCCGGCCCAGCAGCTCGGCCTGGTACAGGTCGAGCGCGTCGGCCGGCGCGCCGTCAAACGCGACGGCGCCGTTGCGCAGGAAGATGCAGCGGTTGCAGATGTTGAGCACCGTGCCGGCGCTGTGCGACACGAACAGCAACGTCGTGCCGGCTTTCGTGAAGCTTTCGATGCGGGCGAAGCACTTCTGCTGGAAGAACACGTCGCCCACGGCCAGCGCTTCGTCCACGATCAGGATGTCGGGCCGCACGCAGGTGGCCACGCTGAACGCCAGGCGCATCTGCATGCCGCTCGAATACACGCGCACCTGCTGGTCGATGTATTCGCCGATCTCGGCAAATTCGAGGATCTCGGACATCAGTGCGCTGATTTCCTCCAGCGACAGGCCCAGCAGCTGACCGGCGATCAGCACATTCTGGCGGCCGGTGAAATCGGGGTGGAAGCCCATGCCCAGTTCCAGCAGCGCGGCCACGCGGCCATGCGTCGTGATGACGCCGGTGGTCGGCTGCGACGTGCCCGTGATGAGTTTCAGCAGCGTGCTTTTGCCGGCGCCGTTGACGCCGATCAGGCCGACGGCTTCGCCCGCTTCGATATGGAAATCGATGTCGCGCAGCACCCACTTCAGCGAGTGCCGCGTGCCCAGCATGGGCAGCGCCCATTCGGCCAGGCGCGACCAGCGTGTCGGATATTGTTTATAAGCCTTGCCGACCTGGCGTACGGTGATGCTGCCCATTACAGTTCGTCCACCATTTCGTTGGCGCGTTTGCGGAACAGTTTCAGTCCCAGCACGCACAGCAGCAATGCCAGGACCAGCGGCCATGCCAGCTGCGGCCAGTGCGGCCACTGGCCGTCCACCAGCACGCGCTGATAGCTCTGGATCAGGGGCGTCATCGGATTCCACAGCAGCCACGGTTGCAGCGTTGCCGGAATGATCGAGAACGGATAGACGACGGGCGTCAGCCAGAACCAGAACTGGATCGCGATATTGAAGAACTGGCCCACGTCGCGGAAAAACACGTTCAGGATGCCCAGCACCAGCGCCAGGCCGATGGAGAGCAGGATCTGGATCGCCAGCACGGGCACGAGGCCCAGGAAGGGCAGGCCGACGAACTGGCCGGTAATCAAGAGGAACGCGATGAACAGCGAGAAGACGATGGCGAAGTTGACGAGAGCATTGGCGACCACGATGATCGGCAGGCTGATGCGCGGGAAGCTGATCTTCTTCAGCAGGTTGCCGTTCTCCAGGAACATGACCTGGCCGCGTGTGGTGATCTCGGCGAACAGGCCCCACGTCAGCACGCCGGCGCACAGGTAGATGCTGTACGCGTACGGCGAGGTCGCACCGGGCAGGCGGCTGTGCATGACCTGCGAGAAGATCAGCGTATAGACGAGCACCAGCGCCAGCGGGCTCAGCACTGCCCAGCTGGCACCCAGCATCGTGTTGCGGTATTTGGACTGGAATTCGCGCCGGACGCTGCCGAAGATGAAGCCGCGATAGTTCCAGATGGCGCGCAGCAAAGCTCCCGCCATTACAGGAAACCTCGTGTGGACAAGCTGCAGCCGGCCATCGTAACTGTGCGCATTTGGAGTAGGGTGTCCGCGGGAACTGCGGCGGTACAAATTTCAGGACCGGCAATTATAGCGCACTGCCTTGCCAGAGATGTAACTGATTGATACAGGGTATCAGTCGTGGCCTACTCTTTAGCGCTGTGCCCTGGTCTCAATGAACTTCCCGGCTCGACCATTGTCATACCTTCGTGAACCCCTCAGCCGGAGGTGAAAAATGGAAGCACGTGACTTCGAGCAGCTGGCGGCGCAAACGCTGCAATGCCTGACGGAACTCACCGGGCAGCAGGCCGATGTGTTGCGCGAACGGATCGCCCGCAGCACGTCGCTGCGGGACTGCATTGCCATTATCGAAGAGCGCGGTTCGAAACTTCGCTGCTGTCCGCACTGCCAAGGCACCAGGTTGTACCGCCATGGCGTGTTCTACGGGCTGCAGCGCTATCGCTGCCGCGAATGCACGCGCTCGTTCAACGCCCTGACCAATACGCCGTTGGCCTTTATCCGCCTGCGGGAAAAATGGCTGCCGTTCCTGCAGTGCATGCTGGGCTCGATGACGGTGCGTGACGCCGCCGACGCCATTGGGATCCATCGCAATACCAGCTTCCGCTGGCGCCACCGGTTCCTGGCGATGGCGAAAGAAGATCGTCCGAAACCCCTGCAAGGAATCGTAGAAGCGGATGAGACGTACTTATTGGAGTCGCAGAAGGGTTCACGTCATCTGACCCGGCCGGCGCGCCGGCGCGGTGGCGCGGCCAGTCGCCGCGGCATCAGCCGGGAGCTTGACTGCATCCTGGTGGCGCGTGACCGCATGCGCCAGACGTGCGACTTCGTGACAGGGCGGGGCAGGGTAACCGCAGCGCAGTTGAAAGCGTGTCTGCCACCCGTGCTGTCTCTTCACGCGCTGTTGGTCACGGACGGTGCCACGGCTTATGCGGCGTTTGCCGAGGCCGCCGGTATCCGGCACCGGGCGCTGAATATCCAGGCCGGCGATCGCGGCAATGACGTCATCCATATCCAAGGCGTGAACGGCTATCACAGCCGGTTCAAGGTGTGGTTGCTACGATTCCATGGTGTGGCCAGTCGCTATCTGCCCAACTACCTGGGGTGGCGGCACGAGCTCGAGGAACGGCAGATCGCCACGCCGCAATTGTTGCTCAAGGCGGCGTTGTTGCCGCGCGGTAGTTGATGCCAACGCGACAGTTCATTGGGACGGGGTGACAGCGCCTACTCTTTATGCACCAGATTCTGCAGCCGCTCCGGGTCGACGATAACGAGCCGGTGGCTGTCCTTGCGCACGATGCCGTGCTGCACCAGCGCCAGCAGCGCCCGCGTCACCGTCTCGCGGCTGGTATTGATCATGTTGGCGATGTCCTGGTGCGTCGGCAGGTTGTCGACCACTTCGCCCTCGGGCGTCTGCTTCTTCATCAGCACGAGGTAGGCGTAGATGCGCCGGTTCGTGTTGTTGATACTGAGCAGCGAGCGGAACTCCGAGTCGCGCTGGATCTTCTCGGCCAGGTGCCGCAGCATCTGCCGGGCCACGGAAGGCACGTGCGAGAACAGGTGCAGTGCCGTCTGCGCCGGCAGGAAGGCGACGATGACGGGCGACATCGCCACGACAGACGCGGAGCGGGTGGAATTGTTGATCAGGGCGATTTCGCCGAAAAAGTCGCCCGGCTCGAGCATGCGCAGGCCGACGGCGCGGCCGTCTTCCGTGATATCGATGACCTGCAACTGGCCGGCCAGCAGGAACAGCAGGCCGTCGCCGCTGCCGCCCTTGTGCAGCACCACTTCGCGCTTGCCGTACTGGCGGATGCGGATTTCGGTGGCGACGCGCGCCAGTTCCTCTGGCGTCAGCTCGGCCAGCAGCGGAATCTTGCGCAAGTGCACCTGCAGCTGGACATTGTCCGATGCCGCCACGGCCTTCTGATCGCTGCGTACGCCCATTTCCCCTTACCCGTCCCTATTGGCTCTGCCACTGCCAGCTGATCTGCAGTTGTTTGTCATTGTACTCAAACAGCGAAATGTTCTCGCTGTTACGGATGAGCCTGCCCTCGACGACGATGGCCTGGTTGCGCGTGACGGCATAGCTCAGCATGCCGCGCCAGACGTTGGTGCGCTGCCGGCGTACGACGTCGATCAGGCCGGGCGAATACGCGCTGCGGTTGTTCCACGTCTGGCGGCTGACGCCCAGTTCGCCCGTCAGGTCGCGCAGCAGCTGGTAGCGAACGAGCGAGCTGAACAGCCAGCCGCTGCGGTCGCCACCCGGGCGGTCGGCGATCGCATGGTCGTTCATGTACGAAGCGCTGGCGGTTGCGTACAGCGCGTCGTCGCGGTACAGCAACTGGCTGCGCAGCTCGGCCGTGTTGGCGTCGAAGTTCCGCAAGGTGAGGTATTGCAGGTGATTAATGCTGCCGGACAGCTGCAGCCTGGTGCCATACGGCAGTGTCCACGGCATGGTGGCGCGCACCTGCGCCTGTGCCTGTCGCTGGTACAGCTGGCCGCCCAGCGTGACGAGACCGGCCAGCGCACTGCCGCGCACGGTGACGTCGCCCACGCGCCAGGGCGCCTCGGCCCCGACAAACAGCGAGACGGTGTCGTAATCGTTCAGCTGGTCGTAGCGACGACCCTGGAACTGGGCAAAGCCCATGGCGCCGTTGCCCGTCAGTTCGCGCATATAGTCCACCGTCAGCGCGTTGTACTGGTCGTGCATGGGGCGGAACTCGTCCGATACGGGCAGGTCCACCGGCAGGCCGAGATCGGTGCCGTTGGCGCGCGTGCCCTGGTTGACGTTCTGCGACAGGCCGCGGCCGATGCTGACCGACGTCTGGCTGAGCGGTTGCCAGCCGGCGCAGCCGCCCGCGCGCGATTGCGCGATCAGCTCCAGGATGCCGGGCGGCGGGTCGAAATTCTGTTCGATATGGACAAACAGGCGTTCGGCTTCCTCGCGCTGGCCTAGCGCGCAGCGGATCAGCGCCAGGTCGAGCCAGGCGCCGGCATGCTTGGCTTCGCTGCGGATGACCTGTTCCAGCATGCGGATGGCGTCGTCCTTGCGCCCTTCCGCGATCGACTGCAGCGCCTTGCGGTAGGTTTCCTGGTTTTCGCTCGCGGCGCCGTCGGCGGCCGGGTCCGACGCCTGCGCCAGCCCGGCCAGCAAGGCCAGCAGCAGCGAGCAGATGAGTCGGGGGATGAATCGGTCCGTCATGGCAGGCGAGAGTGAGATGGGTTGTTCAATGGTGCATCCTTCGGGGCAGCCAGGGTGTACAGCGCTGTCGGCTTTTCCTTGCCACGCAGGATACGCTCTCCCAGTGGAACGAAGTCATGCCGTTGCGCGCGCTGGACGACGCCGGCGCCAATAATAATATCGTGCGGAAATTCACGGGCGGCCTGCTCCAGGCGTGCCGCCGTGTTGACGCTGTCGCCCACTGCCGTATAAATACTGCGGAATACGGTGCCAAAGTCGCCCGCCAGCGCAATACCGCTTTCGATGCCGATGCGCACCCGCAGTGGCGGATGGCCGCCGGCCACTCGAGCACGGCTGAGTTCCTCGACGCGCCGGACGATGTCCGCGGCCGCGTCCAGCGCCATGTCGGCATGGTGCTCCAGCGGCAACGGTGCGCCAAAAAAGGCAACGAGGCCGTCGCCCGTGTACTTGTCCAGCGTGCCGCGGTGCGCAATGACGGGACCGGTCAGGCATTCGAGGAAGTCGCGCGTCAGGCGGGCGGCGTCCTCGACCGTCAGGGTCTCGACCTGGCTCGTATAGCCCTGCATGTCGGCAATCAGCGTGGTGACGTCGAAGCGCTGCGGCTTGAGCGGATCGCCGTCGTCGCGGCGCAGCAGCTCGGCCACGACTTCCGGCGCCACGTATTGCCGCAGCGTATTGAGCAGGTGCCGCGAGCGTTGCTGCGCGAGCTGCCACTGGTACGGCACGGCCAGCGCCAGCAGCACGAGGTGCGTTGCCAGCGGCCCGGTGGTGACGAAGTCGGGGTCGTGCACGCTGAGGAACCAGGCGATGCCCAGCCACAGCAGCGCCATGGTGCCCAGCAGGCCCACGCTGGCAATGGCGGACAGGCGCGGGAAGCCCAGCAGCGCCACGCCGGTGGATGCCAGCGCAAACAGGCAGGCGATCAGCGTGCCCGGCCAGGGCGATGGCGCCTTGCCGGCCTGCCAATCGAGCAGCATCGACAGGATGTCCGCCTGCACCCCCAGGCCGGGGCGACTGCTGCCCAGCGGCGTGGCGACGCGGTCGCCTTGCCCCAGCGACGACGAGCCGATCACAACCAGCCGGTCGCGGAAAGCATCCGCGGCGTAGGCACCGTCCAGGATTTCCGCCGCGGTGGCGACAGTGTAGGCGCTCCAGTCGCGCCGGTACGGGATGCGCGCGACATCGGCCGGTGGCAGCACCAGCGGGGCGCCGCCGCTGCAGCATTCCACCAGTGCCACGCCAAGCGCGGGATACGTGCGGCCGTCGAAACGGGTCAGCAGGGGTATCCGGCGCAGCACGCCGTCCGCATCGGGCACGAAGCCGATATTGCCCACCTTGCCGCTGCGGGACAGCGCAGCATGCGTGGCGATGTAGCCCGTGGCCGGCACGCCCCTGTTGCCGTAACGGGTGGTGGTGCCGCCGGGCTGTCCGTCCAGCAGCGCTTGCGGCCGGCCGGCCTGGAAGTCGAACGCCTGGGCCAGCACCAGTGGCCCGTGCTCCGACAGCATCGCCAGACGGCGGTCGCCATCCGCATCGCGCGGATCGGGCAGCACGATGTCCAGCGCCACGCCGCGCACGCCGTAATGCCCCAGCAGCGTTTCGACCAGATCCGCAATGCGGGTACGTGGCCAGGGCCATGGGCCGAGCCGGTCGGTGCTGATTTCGTCTATGTCGACGATCAAGATTCGTTGTTCTGGCGCATCACTTTTTTGCAGTTGCAGGAAAATGTCCCGTAACCATTCGTTACCGAAGTACGAAAAGTGCCCCGGCAGCGCCTCGCCCGCCAGCGTCGCGCAAACCGCCAGCGCGGCAATGGCCGCGCGGACGAGCCCCGCCCGCAGCAGCGGTGAGCGGGGCGGTTTGACAGGCCGTTCAGAGAGATGAGGCACGTAACTGATAATAAAGTGTGAATCGGCAAGTATATCGTGTGCGACCGTGCCGTGGTCCCCCGGCGGGCCGATCTTTGCCCTGGTGACCGGCTCTCACCGATTTTGCTACAAAATGTAAGGCATTCGGAACGCCTGACCGATTCGGCTAGAATGCAAAGCGTGTCATCTCGTTTTATCCGGCGCCCCGATTTGCTTCCACATCGTAGCCGTTACACGTTGACGTTACACGTCCTCTTACTTTCCGGATCCCCTATGCTGCGCCACCTATTCCTGAGCTTCGCTTTCCTTATCTCGTCCTGCGCCTGGGCCGACGACGCGGGCAAGATCATTTTCGCTGCAGGTAACAGCCAGCTCGACGGGGAGGCGGCAGCGGTCGGCGCGACCGTACGGGAAGGCGCCGTCGTGCGCACGGGCGCCGATGGGTTCGTCTATGTGAAGACGCTCGACAACGGTCTGTTCATCCTGCGCCCCAACTCGGAAGCGCGCGTGGTGACGTACCGCGTCGACCAGGCCAACCCGCAGAATACCCGCGTCAAATTCGAGCTCGTCAAGGGCGTTGCGCGCGCGCGCTCGGGTGATGCCGTCAAGCAGGCAAGGCAGAATTTCCGCTTCAATACGCCCGTCGCCGCGATCGGTGTGCGCGGTACCGACTTCACCGTGTTTACGGATAACGTGACGACGAGCGTTACCGTGCTGACGGGCGGTGTCGTGGTCAGCGGTTTTGGCGAGGGTTGCCGTCCCGAGGGGGCAGGGCCGTGCGAAGGCGCTGCCAGTCGCGAGTTGTTCGCTGCGCAGAAAGGTCAATTGCTTCGAGTACAAAAGGGCAAGGCTGCACCGGAGGTGCTGCGAGGTGGCGAGTCCACGCCGGACGAGGTGACACCACCGCGCACGGATGAGCCCGTGGCCCACGCCGCAGGCGGCTCCGCGATTGCCTCGGGCCCGAACCTCGACGCAAAGAAGAGCGATAGTCTCGTCGCGGTAACGACCGCGAACCAGCCGCCGCCAAAAGATAATCCTGTGGTCGTACCGCCGCCTGTAAGCGTGCCACCGATAATTGTACCTCCGGTGCTGGTGCCACCCGTAATCGTGCCTGATCCTGAACCACTCCAGCCGGAGCGTGGCATTGTGTGGGGGCGCTGGCAATCCGTGCTGGGCCAGGTTCCTCAGATAAATATGCTGATCGAGAACAAGCGCAGCCAGTTATTGGCCACCAACGGCAACTTCGCGTTGTACCAGACGTCTGGACGGGAATATGTGGCCCCCGAGCGCGGTTCGATGGGCTTTAAACTCGCCCAAAGCGATGTGTATATGTACACCGACTATGGCACCAAGCGGATTGAAAGTCCAGCGTCGATGAGCAACGGCAAGCTGACGGTCGATTTCGGCGCCCGCAGTTTCGTCACCAGTGCCGACGTGACCAGCCTGAAAGAGACGTTCGGCCTGCAGGCCCAGGGCGTGCTCGGCAAGAATGGCAGGCTGTACGGTGACGATCCGGCCGGCCGCACTGGTGTCATGAATGTGCAGGGGTTGCTCAGCAACGAACACAATGGCACCGCCGTTTATATCTTCGATGCCCGGCTCGATAAAAACCGGACGGTGAATGGCGCCGCCTTGTGGCGGCATTAAATAAATAGCATTTCGAAACCCCGTCCGCGCACGGGGTTTTTATTGGGCGTGTGGTGGGACGTCGAGCCGCTGGGAAGCACACGCCACCCGGTAAGCCTGACAGGAGCAGCGCCTGCAGAACCTGGTTCTTCCGGAGAGAATGGGCGATGTGTTGTATCGCCGATCACATAATCGCGCACATTTTGCGCACAATTGAGTCAGCCTTGTGTTCCCGCCAAAGTTGCACGATAATTCCCGGCCAATTGTTTGCCCAACAATTGGATATTAGGAAAACGTCGAAAAAGATGAAGAATTTTCCTAGAGTGTGACGGTGATCACATTTTGGGATGATCCCTTCTGTCATGATTCGGGGCGTTGGGCTGCAGAACACTTTTGTGGCTGCAATATTGATGACTTTCGATCTAACGATCTCTCAGGAGCTATACATGGCAACTACCTACTACAACGACCTGCAAAAACTGTACGTCGCTTACTTCAACCGCCCAGCAGACCCAGGTGGTCTGGTTTTCTGGGAAGGCGTTGTTGAAAAAGCCAACGGCAACACCGCTGCTGTTTCCGCTGAATTCGCCAAGTCCCCGGAATACAAGGACGCGTTCGCAGGTCAGACCAACGAGCAAATCGTTGACACGATCTACAAGAACATTTTCGGTCACACTGCTGACGCAACCGGCCGCGCGTTCTACGCTAACGCCCTGACTGAAAAGCGCATCACCGTTGACCTGGTTGTCAAGGACATCGCCGGCGGCGCGCAAGGCACCGACCTGACCGCGTACAACAACAAAGTGAAAGCTGCTGAAGCCTTCACGACCGCTCTGGACACCGACGCTGAAAAAGCTGGCTACGCTGGCGCCGAAGCCCTGAAACTGGCAAAAGAATTCATCGCTGGCGTGACCACCGATGCTTCGTACGCTGCCGCTGTTGCTCCGGCTAACCTGAACGAAGTCGTTGCCGACGTCGTGCACGCTGGTACGCCATTCGTCATGACGGCTGCCCTGGCCGCTCTGGACACCGCTATCGACGCGAAGACCGCCTTCCTGGTCACCGCTGACGGCGATAACGATGCAAAGACCAGCGCTACCGAAGTTTCGATCGCTGGCAAAGTCACCACCGCTGAAACGAACATTGACGCCCTGATCACTGGCGATTACGCTGGCAAATCGGAAGGCATCAAAGCCGCTCTGCTGGCCGACCAGGTTACTGCCAACACGAAAGCTCTGGGCGAAGCCGAGAAAGCCTACGCAACCGCTGTGACGGCTGCTGACAAGGTCGAAGGCCTGTCGACGCTGATCGCAACGCGCGCTGCTGCTGTCGCTGCCGAGAAGACCGCTGAAACGACGCAAGCACAAGCTGGCATCGCTCTGACGGCTGCTGAGTCGACTTTCGAACTGGCTTCGGGTACGGTCGTTACCTTCGATGTGTCCGGCAACGGCACTGCCAAGTACACGAAAGACGGCGGCGCATCCACCGATCTGATCGTTCTGGACGCTAAGGGCAATCTGGCGCTGGGCACCGGCGTGACCGAAACGACGTTCAAAGGCGTTACCGCCCTGCTGAACGCAACGGTTGCCAAGGAAACCGCTGACGCAGCTGAAGTCGCTGCTCACACCGCGACCGTCGCCGCACAATTCGGCGTGGACGTTGCTGACCTGAAGGCCGGCTCCTCCGACGAGCTGATCGCTGTTGGTCAAGCCATCAAGCTGACCGGCGACCTGGCTGACAACGCGCTGCCAACCGCTGCTCAGATCACCGCTGAGATCACCGCTCTGGAAGCAAACGTCGCTGCTGGCACGCCAGACGCCGCCAAGGCCCTGTCCGACTTCCAGGGTCTGGTCACCGCGTACACCACGGCTGACGATGCAAACCCACTGACCGCTACCGTCGACACGACCAAAACGGCTGTTGAAGGTGCGCAGAAGACCATCGAAACGCTGACGAAAGCAACGGCTGACCTGACCGCAGCGCAAGCTACGGCTACGCAGCTGGCTGGCCTGAACGAAGCTATCAAGTTCGCTCAAGGCACGTTCACGGCCAACGAGTTCAACGTGCCTGTCACGCTGGGCGCCGCTGCTGCCGGTACGTCGGGCAACGACATCTTCCTGGCCGATGCCAAAGCGTCGACCCTGGTGAACTTCGGTGTGGCTGGCGACGACGTCCTGTACGTTGGTTCGGGCTACAAGCTGAACACCACCGGCGATCTGACCAAAGGCGTCAACACCGACCTGGAAGTGTTCTTCGAGAAATCGGGCACGGGCACCAAGGTCTACGTGGAAACCACGGCCTTCGGCTCCAGCGCTTCGGTCGCAGAAGTTCTGACCATCACCATCACCGGTGTGGCTCCAGAGCAACTGAAGTTCGACAACGGCATCATCACCCACGTATAATCACGTGGCGCGGCCAGCCTTCGGGCTGGCTCGCGAAATCAAACCCCGCTGTTGCAAGACGGCGGGGTTTTTTTTGCCTGTAGCATTATTTTGTGATGCACATCACAAATTTACGCGGTTTTGCGCCATAATATGCATTCCCGCGCGCGAAGTGCGTCCGTGCGTGCGCCCAGCGGGTTCTTGAGCAGAGCAAATACATGAAAAACAATTTTTTAAAAGCGAAGAACGAAATCCAGCAGACACTGCTGGGCTTCAAGCGCACCTTCATCACCATCGGCACGTTCTCCGCCATCACCAATATGCTGATGCTGGTACCGTCGATCTACATGTTGCAGGTGTACGATCGCGTGCTTGGCAGCCGCAACGAGATCACGCTGTTGATGCTCACCCTGATGATGCTGGGCGCGTACGCGCTGATGGCCGGCCTGGAGCTGATCCGCAGCTTCATGCTGATCCGCGTCGGCGCCAAGTTCGACATGGAGCTGAACAAGCGTGTCTACACGGCGGCGTTCGAGCACAACCTGAAGTCGGGCGCCAACAACGCCGGCCAGGCGCTGCAGGATCTGACGACGATCCGCCAGTTCCTCACGGGCAATGCGCTGTTCGCCTTCTTCGACGCGCCGTGGTTCCCCATCTACCTGCTGGTGATCTTCGCGTTCGAGCCGACCCTTGGCTTGTTCGCACTGGGCGGTACCTTGATCCTGATCGGCCTGGCCGTGCTGAACGAACGCGTGACCAGCGCGCCGCTGAAAGAGGCCAACACGATGGCCATCCAGTCGGTTGCCGCTGCCAACAACAATCTGCGCAACGCGGAAATCATCGAATCGATGGGGATGCTGCCGAACCTGATGGGCCGCTGGTTCAAGCTGCATGCCAAGTTCCTGCAATTGCAGGCCGTCGCCAGCGAAAAGGCGGGACGCATCGCGGCCGCCACCAAGTTCGTCCAGGTCTCGCTGCAGTCGCTGACGCTGGGTTTCGGCGCGCTGCTGGTGCTTGAGAATAAAATTTCCGGCGGCATGATGATTGCCGCATCGATCCTCGTTGGCCGCGCGCTGGCGCCGGTGCAGGGCGTGATCGGCGTCTACAAGAACTGGAGCGGCGCCACCAGCGCGTACGAGCGCCTGATCTCGCTGTTGCAGGGCAATCCGAAGCGCGATGCGGGCATGCCGCTGCCGAAACCGGTCGGTGCGCTGGCGGTGGAAGGTGTGACCGCGGCGCCGCCCGGATCGCAGGTGCCGCTGCTGCGTAACGTCAACTTCGCCCTGCAGCCTGGCGACGTGCTGGGCGTGATCGGGCCGAGCGGCACCGGCAAATCCACGCTGGCGCGGCTGATGATCGGCGTGTGGCCGGCGATGGCTGGCAAGGTGCGCCTCGATGGCGCCGACATCCACCAATGGAACAAGGGCGAGCTGGGGCCCTACCTGGGCTACCTGCCGCAGGATATCGAACTGTTTGCCGGGACGGTAAGCGAGAACATCGCCCGCTTCGGCACGGTCGATCCCGAGCAGGTAGTCGCGGCCGCAATGCGGGCCCAGGTGCACGAGATGATTCTGCACTTGCCGAAGGGCTACGACACCATGCTGGGCGAAGGCGGCGCCGGCCTGTCCGGCGGCCAGAAGCAGCGTCTCGGCCTGGCCCGCGCGATGTACGGCGACCCGTCGCTGATCGTGCTGGACGAACCGAACTCGAACCTGGACGATGCGGGCGAGCTGGCGCTGGTGCGGGCCGTGGCCGACCTGCGCAAGCGCGGCAAGACCGTCGTGCTGATCACGCACCGCAGCAATATCATCAGCGCGACCAACAAACTGCTGGTACTGCGCGACGGTACCGTGGCGCTGTTCGGCCCGTCCGACCAGGTGCTGAACGCGCTGAAGGAAGGCGCGCAGAAAGCGCTGGCGCAGCAGCAGGCGGCGCAGCAGGCGCAGGTGCAGGCAGCACAGGCACAGCAGGCGGCCGCGCAGGCAGTACAGGCACAGGCAGCGCCGGCGGCCGGTAATGTGCCGGCCACGGAAACCACGACAGAGCAGGGCAAATAATGAGCAGCATTATCGAACGAAAGGAACCGGCGGCCGACGTGGTCTCGCACGAGATCACGCCCGTTGCGGTGAATACGGACCCGAGCGGTTTCGCGCGGGCGGGCTGGCTGATCGTGCTGGTCGGCTTTGTCGGCTTCCTGATCTGGGCCTTCTTCGCGCCGCTGGACAAGGGCGTGCCGATGCCAGGCTATGTCACCAAGCAGTCGAACCGCCAGGCCGTGCAGCACCTGCAGGGCGGCACGGTGCGCGAACTGCTGGTGCGCGACGGCGCCGTCGTCAAGGCCGGCCAGGTGTTGGTGCGGTTGGATAACGTGACGGCGAACGCGCAGTTTGAAATCACCAACGTCCAGTACCTCAGCGCCCGTGGCACCGAGGCGCGCCTGGTTGCCGAACGCGATGGCGCGGCCAAGGTCACGTTCCCAGCGGAGCTGCTGGAAAAGCAGCAGGATCCGCGCGTGGCGGATGTCATCGCGACGCAGACGCAACTGTTTAATTCGCGCCAGACGTCGCTGCGCAACGAGCTGGCGGCCGTGGACGAAAACATCGCCGGCCTGAAGGTGCAGATGCAGGGACTGCAGGAGTCGCGCGACGCCAAGAAGCAGCAGATGGCCATCCTGAAGGAACAACTGGGTGGCATGCGCGACCTGGCACGCGACGGCTACGTGGCGCGCAACCGCCTGCTCGACCTGGAGCGCACGTATGCGCAGCTGAGCGGCCAGATGTCGGAAGACATCGGCAATATCGGCCGCACCCAGCGCCAGATCATGGAACTGAGCCTGCGCCGCGCCCAGCGCCTGCAGGACTATCAGAAGGAAGTGCGCACGTCGCTCGTCGAGGTGCAGCGCGAAGCGGACGGGCAGGGCGCCCGCCTGGTCGCGCAGCGCCAGGACCTGAAGAACGTCGAAGTGCGCGCGCCTGTCAGTGGCACCGTCGTCAACCTCGCCGTGTTCACGCAGGGCGGCGTGGTCGGCCCCGGCTTCAAGATGATGGACATCGTGCCGAGTGAAGACCCGCTCGTCGTCGAAGGCCAGCTGGCGGTGAACCTGGTGGACAAGGTGCACAACGGCCTGCCCGTGCAGCTGACGTTCTCGTCCGTCAACTCGGTCCATACCCCCCACGTGCAGGGCGAAATCGTCAACGTGGCGGCCGACCGGACGGTCGACGAGCGTACCGGTGCTGCCCACTTCGTGGTACGGGCCCGCGTCACGCCCGAGGGCATGAAGGAAATCGAGAAGGTCAAGCTGGCAATCCGCTCCGGCATGCCGGTGGAGATGTTCGTCAAGACGGGCGAACGCTCGATGATGAGCTACCTGTTCAAGCCGCTGCTGGACCGCGCGCACACGTCGCTGAGCGAGGAATAACGTAACGATGTTGAACCAACTCCGTTTGAAAATCCGCCTGCTGCCGCTGGCCGTCGGTGCGGCGCTGCTGCTGCAGGGCGGCAGCGCGGCGGCGCTGAACCTCGTGCAGGCCTATGAAGCCGCGCTGAAAAACGACCCGGCGTACCGGTCGGCGTTCTACGCCAACGAGAGCGGCAAGGAAAACCGCGTGCTGGGCCGCGCAGCACTGCTGCCCACGGTAACCGGCAGCTACAGCGCCAGCCGCAACAACCTGCGCGATGAAGTGAACAACCGCAGTACCGAACAGAGCTACATCTCCCGCTCGGCCGTGCTGCAGGTACGCCAGCCGCTGGTCAGCGTCGATGCGTATGCCCGCTACAAGCTGGGCAACGCGCAAAGCGAATACGCAGCGGCGCAGTTCGACAGCCAGGGGCAGGAAGTGATCCTGCGCGTGACGGGCGCCTACCTGGACGTGCTGCTGCGCCAGGACCAGCTTGCGCTGGCGAAGGCGGAACGCGATATGTATGCGGAACAGCGCAAGGTCAACGACCTGTTGCTGAGCAAGGGCGAAGGCACCCGCACGGACGCGCTGGAAACGCAGTCGCGCCTGGACCTGGCCGAGGCGCAGGTGCTGGAAGCGCAGGACAACCTGACAAACGCGAAGGACACGCTGGCCGGCGTGATCGGCGGCGAAGTGGGCGAGCTCGATGAGCTGCGCCCCGGCTTCCGCCCGGCCCCGGCCGAGGTGCAAAGCTACGACGTGTGGAAGCAGACGGCGCTGGACAACAATCCGGACCTGAAAACGCTGCGCTACGGCGTCGAGATCGCGCGGCAGGAAATCACCCGCGCCCGCGCCGGGCATACGCCGAGGCTCGATTTGGTGGGCACGCTGCAGAAGTCCGATTCCGATACGACCAATACGATCAACCGGCGCCAGAACCTGTCCAGTGTCGGTATCCAGCTGAACGTGCCGCTGTACGCGGGCGGTTCCGTCAGCGCGCAGTCGCGCCAGGCCGTGGCCAACCGCAGCAAGGCCGAGGAAGACCTGCAGGTACAGACGGACAAGGTGCTGATCGAGCTGCGCAAGGATTACAACATCCTGGTCAGCAGCGTGGCCCGGATCGATGCGCTGATCAAGGCCGTCGATTCGGCCCGTTTGCTGATCACGGCGACCGAGCAAAGCATCAAGGGCGGCGTGCGCATCAACCTCGACCTGCTGGTGGCGCAGCGCCAGCTGCATACGGCCCAGCGCGACCTGGCGCAGGCGCGCTACAACTACATGCTGTCGTCGCTGCGGCTGCGCTCCGCGGCCGGCACGCTGTCGGGCGACGACGTGCGCCTGCTGGCCGCGCACTTCGAGTAAGACGGGGAGAAAAAATTCCGGGGGCGGTCACTGTCAGGGTCTCCCGACAGCGAACGCCCCCGTTGTTTTGTCCGATCGGACGCTTTTTTACTCAGCAGCCTTGCCGTAGCAATGCGGGCAGGACACCTCATACACGTACTCCGGCGCCAGTTGCTGGCGCGGCGTGACGACGGCGCGGCACGCGAAGCACTGCACGGTCTCGGTCGGCTCCAGCTTCGGATTGAGCGCCGTGCGGTAGTCGAACACGAAGCAGTCGCCCGTGTAGTGGGCGCCGCCCACTTCCTCGAAATACTTCAGGATGCCGCCTTCGAGCTGGTAGACGTTGTCGTAGCCGATGTTCTGCATGTGGATGGCCGCCTTCTCGCAGCGGATGCCGCCCGTGCAGAACGTGACGACGGTCTTGCCGGCGAAGTCGTCCTTGTGGTCGGCGATCACCTGCGGGAACTCGGTGAATTTCTTGATGCGGTAGTCGACGGTGTTCTCGAACGTGCCGACGTCCACTTCGAAATCGTTGCGCGTATCGACCATGACGACGGGCTTGCCGTTGTCGTCATGGCCCTGGTCGAGCCAGCGCTTCAGGGTCGGCGCATCGACAAACGGTGCGCGGCCTTCTTCCGGCTTGATCAGCGGCATGCGCATCGTGATGATTTCCGCCTTGATCTTTACCAGCATGCGCTTGTGCGACTGCTCCACCGACAGGCTTTCCTTCACTTCCAGGTCCGCCAGGCGGGCATCGGCGCGTACCCAAGCCAGGTACTCGTCGATATGGCCGCGCGTACCGGAAAGGAACATATTGATGCCTTCCGGCGTGAGCAGGATCGTGCCCTTCAGGCTCAGGCGCGTGGTGACCTCCTGGTACTGCGGGCGCAGCTCTTCCAGGTTGTCGAGCGTGATGAACTTGTAGGCGGCGATATTGACGAACGGTTCAGCCGCGGGATGCGCGGAATGCGCGACGCCGGACGCGGCGGTGGCGTCGAGATTGCTTGCTTGCATAAGGGATCAGAGAGGAAATTTCCGGAACAGGCGACATTATAAGGCAATGCGCTGCCGCTGTACCGTGCCTCGCCCCGGCGTCGCAGTACGCGGCAACGCCGCAGCAGGCAATGCGCCCGGCGCCGGGTAGAGACGGGTAAAATAGCGGATTCCCATCAGTTGTCAGCGTTAGCAAATGAGCATCGACACCATCGAACAGACCGGCGCAGTCGTGCTGCCGGACGAACCCGCGCCTCCCGCAGGACCCGCTTTTGTCCACCTGCGCGTGCACTCGGAATACTCGATCGTGGATGGCCTCGTGCGCATCGACGACCTCGTCAAGGCCGCCGCCAAGGATCGGCAGGCGGCGCTGGCCGTGACCGACCTGTCCAACCTGTTCGGCATGGTCAAGTTCTACAAGACGGCGCGCGGCAAGGGCGTCAAGCCCGTCATCGGCTGCGACGTGTGGATCACCAATGACGACAATCGCGACAAGCCTTCGCGCCTGCTGCTGCTGGCAAAGAACCGCGTCGGCTACCTGCAGCTGTGCGAGCTGCTGTCGACGGCGTGGCTGACGAACCAGTACAAGGGCCGCGCCGAGCTGCGCACCGAATGGCTGGCGGAACTGAAGGATAAGACGTACGATATTTTCCCCGGCGAGACCGGGGCCCATGGCCTGATCGCGCTGTCCGGCGCGCAGTTCGGCGATATCGGCTGCGCCATCGACAACGGCAACCTGGACCTGGCCGAGCGCCATGCGCGCAAATGGTCGGCGATCTTCCCCGGCCACTTCTATATCGAGATCCAGCGCGCGGGCCAGCCGAACCAGGAGGCGCAGGTGCGCCACTCCGTGGCACTGGCGGCCAAGCTGCGCCTGCCTGTCGTGGCGACGCACCCGGTGCAGTTCATGTCGGAGAAGGAGTTCATCGCGCACGAGGCGCGCATCTGTATCGCCGAAGGCGAGATGATCGCCAACGCCAAGCGGGTCAAGCGCTTCAACGAGCAGATGCGCTTCATGACGCAGGAAGAGATGGCGATCCTGTTCGAGGATCTGCCGGCCGCGCTGGAGAACTCCGTGGAAATCGCCAAGCGCTGCAACGTCACGCTCACCCTGGGCAAGCCGCAGCTGCCGAACTTCCCCACGCCGGGCATGACGATCGACGAATTCCTCGTGGCAGAAACGAAGAAGGGCCTGGAGATGCGCCTGGCGCACCTGTACCCGGACCCGGTCGACCGCGAGAAGCAGCGCCCGCGCTACGAGGAGCGGCTCGAGTTCGAGAACAACACCATCATCAACATGAAGTTCCCGGGCTACTTCCTGATCGTGGCGGAGTTCATCCAGTGGGCCAAGGACAACGGCGTGCCCGTGGGCCCGGGCCGCGGTTCCGGTGCCGGTTCGCTGGTCGCCTACTGCCTGCTCATTACCGACCTGGACCCGCTGCGCTACAACCTGCTGTTCGAGCGTTTCCTGAATCCGGAACGGGTCTCGATGCCCGACTTCGACATCGACTTCTGCCAGGAAGGGCGCGACCGCGTCATCCAGCACGTCAAGGAACTGTACGGCAAGGACGCCGTGTCGCAGATCGCCACGTTCGGTACGATGGCGGCCAAGGGCGCGATCCGCGACGTTGGCCGCGTGCTGGACTTCGGCTACAACTTCTGCGACGGCATCTCGAAGCTGATCCCGTTCAAGCCGGGCAAGCCGGTAACGATCGCGGACGCGATCGACGAGGAGCCGCTGCTGAAAGAGCGCCTCGAAAACGAAGAGGAGGTGCGCCAGCTGCTCGACCTGGCGCAGCAGGTGGAGGGCATCACCCGCAACATCGGCATGCACGCCGGCGGCGTGCTGATCGCGCCAGGCAAGCTGACCGACTTCTGCCCGCTGTACACGCAGGGCGGCGATGGCGGCGTGGTGTCGCAGTACGACAAGGATGACGTGGAGGCCGTGGGCCTGGTGAAGTTCGACTTCCTGGGCCTGACCACGCTGACGATCCTGGACCGCGCGGTGAACTACATCCGCGAACTCGATCCGGCGATGAAGGACTTCGACCTCGCCAAGGTGCCGCTGACGGACCGGCCGTCGTACGACCTGCTGACGAAGGCGAAAACGGTGGCCGTGTTCCAGCTGGAGTCGCGCGGCATGCAGGGCATGCTCAAGGACGCGCGCCCCGACCGCTTCGAGGACATCATCGCGCTGGTCGCGCTGTACCGTCCCGGCCCGATGGACCTGATTCCCGACTTCTGCAAGCGCAAGCACGGCGAGAAGTTCGATTATCCGGATCCGCGCACGGAAGGCATCCTGTCCGAGACCTACGGCATCATGGTCTACCAGGAACAGGTCATGCAGATGGCGCAGATCATCGGCGGCTACTCGCTGGGCGGCGCGGACATGCTGCGCCGCGCGATGGGCAAGAAGAAGGCCGAGGAGATGGCCGAGCACCGCGAGATCTTCCGCAAGGGCGCGGGCGAGCGCGGGCTGACGACGGAAAAGGCCGACGAGATCTTCGACCTGATGGAGAAGTTCGCGGGCTACGGTTTCAACAAATCGCACGCCGCCGCGTACGCGCTGCTGTCGTATCACACGGCCTACCTGAAGCAGCACCATACGGCCGCGTTCATGGCAGCCAACATGTCGCTGGCGATGGACGACACGGAAAAGGTCAAGATCCTCGTCGAGGACTCGATCGAGGTCTGCGGCCTGAAGATCCTGCCGCCGGACATCAACCTGTCGGCCTACCGCTTCCGTCCGGACGGCCCGCCCCCCTCCGTCACGGGCAAGAAGGTCACGAATATCCGCTATGGCCTGGGCGGCGTCAAGGGCGCCGGCCAGAACGCGATCGAGGCGATCATCGCCGCGCGCGAGGCCGACGGTCCGTTCGTCAGCCTGTTCGACTTCTGCCGCCGCGTGGACAAGAAACAGATCAATCGCCGAACGATCGAGGCGCTGATCCGCTCGGGCGCGTTCGACTGCTTCGGCGTCGATCGCTCCGTGCTGTTCGCCTCCGTCGGCTTCGCGATGGAATGCGCCGACCAGGAAGCGCGCGCGGCGAATCAGGTCAGCCTGTTTGGCGGCGACGACAGCGACCTGGTGGCGCCGCCCGAGTACGTGCAGGCGCAGCCCTGGACGGACCGCCAGAAGCTGGCCGAGGAAAAGATCGCGCTCGGCTTCTACCTGTCCGGCCACATGTTCGACAGCTATGCGGTCGAAGCGCGCCGCTTCGCCCGCACCAAGCTGTCCGAGCTGGAGCCGTCGCGCGAGCCGCGCATGATGTGCGGCGTCATCACGGGCATCCGCACGCAGATGACGCAGCGTGGCAAGATCCTGATCGTCTCGCTGGACGACAAGAGCGCCGTGGTGGAAGTGACGGTGTACAGCGAAATCTTCGAAGCCAATAAAAAATGCTTCAAGGAGGACGAGTTCCTGGCCGTGACGGGCAAGGTGTCGGAAGACCGCTTCACGGGCGGCCTGCGCATCTCGGCCGAGAAGGTCTACGATATCGTCGCGGCGCGCCTGCAGTTCGGGCGCCAGATGGGATGGACGCTGCCGGAAGCCGTCCCTGCCGCCAAGCTGCGCGACATACTGGCGCCGCACCGCGACGACTACGGCCTGCCGGTGCAGATGCGCATCAAGCCGCAGGGCATCGAGTGCGTGCTGCAGCTGGGCGACGACTGGCGGGTGGCGCCATCCGATGCGCTGACGGTGGCGCTGGAGCAGGTGCTGGGCGCGCGCGAGGTGGCGGTGGAGTACTGAGCGGCCTGACATTGTTACTGCCGGGCTGCAGTACTGTCGGGCCGGATGACGGCCTCGCCGCCCTTGTATTTTGTTCTGCCTCCAATGCTGGTTCCTCCTGTGACGGAGTGTCCGAAGTCCTTGACCAGGCATTATGGGGTGAAACATCGTACTGCGGCATGACCCTGCGGCATTATCTGCAAGCGAATGTTTCCACCTGTGATGCCGACGCGGTTGGTTTGCCGCGCATTGCTGGCAATTTGCCGCGCAACAGCGGCGGGTCTGAGCGGGCTATCTGAACGCGTCGCCAGGGACGCGACACGCACGGCGAACGCGCCGCGTATCGCCACCGAGCGGGCCGCCTGCATGGTCGGTCGTGGCGCGTTGTCTGACGACGCTGCCCGGCTGGTGCCGGGCAGCCGCCGGGGGTTACATATCCTTGAGGCTGGTGATCGCGTAGCCTTTGGTACCGATCTGCTGGGACAGCTGCTCGATATGGAAGTCAGGCAGGCCGTCGGCGTTGTCGTCGACTTCCATAGCCTTTTGTTCCGGTTCCCAGTCAGTATTGATCGCTTCCTGCGGAATCGGTTTCCCTTCCGGTACGGCCAGGTAGGAAAAAATGCCATCGTGTTCAGGTCGTCGGTAAATGTCCAGGCGCATCGCGTTCTCCTTGTGAGTTGAATCGAGTTGCCAGCTTGGCAGTACCGCAACAATTGCTCAGTTCGGTACCGCACATGCTGCCGCTACCGGGGGATTCTACTCCGCCAACGGCGCGGCGCCTGTTCCGATGGCCCACGCGGGCTCAGGCGACTCCCGCCAGCTCGCGCAGCCCTGCGGTGGCCTGCGTGGTGCGGTCGGCAGCGCGCTGCAATACGACGGCGCGGTTGCTGCTTTCCTGGTCGCGCCGGTTCTCGCGGTGCCAAAGGTGATAGACCTCCGTGGCAAATGCGCCGTCCTTGCGCAGGACGCCCGCGTTGAACAGGCGTACCACCAGGTCCGAATCCTCGTGGCCCCAGCCGAGGAAGCTTTCGTCGAAGCCATTCACCTTGTCCAGGTCGGCGCGCCAGACAGCTAGGTTGCAGCTCTTGATGCGGCGCCAGCTGAAGCGCTTGCGCTCGCGGCCGACGTCCGGCAGCACGAGAACCGTCTGCACGAATTTGTTGAGATGGCCCGCCAGCCGCAGGCGCAGTCGTGCCCACACGGACAGTTCGTGCAGATCCAGATGCCCCTGCAGCAGTTCGCGCGTATATTGTTCGCTCAGCAGCACACGGCTGCCGGAAACGAGGTAGCCGGGCCGGGCCAGCTTGCGATGCTGCGAGACGAAATTGCGCGCGGGGATGCAGTCGCCATCGAGGAAGACGATATAGTCGCCCGTCGCAGCCAGGGTGCCCAGGTTGCGCACGCGCGCGGCGCGAAAGCCGTCGTCGGGCTGCCAGACGTGCCGCAGCGGCACCGGCGCGCGCGCCTGCAGGGCGGCCACGCAGTCCCGCGTGTTGTTCGTCGAGCCGTCATCAGCGATAATGATTTCGAAATTTGTATCGTCCTGCGCAAAGCAGGCTTCGACCACCGCCGTCAGGGCGTCCGGTCGGTTGTACGTCGTGACGATGACAGAGATTTTTGACGCTTGTTGCATGAAGTCGATGCTGCCCGTGTTGATTTTTGCAAGAGCCGCTCACAAAAATATTAATGAATAATACTTTAACCAAGAATGTCGACGTAAAAACTGTCACTGTCACCAGCCTGGTTTTTCTGCTGCCCTTCCTGAGCCTGATCACCCGCACCGGCGTTGGCCTGTGCAGCTTCGGTTTCCTGTTGGCCGCGCTGTGGTGCGCGCGCGAAGGCATGCCGGCGTTCCGCCGTCATCTTAGCGATATCCGCGGCGTTTTGACAGCGTTCGCCATCGTCTTCGTGTTCGTCGGATTGGTCGTCATGGTGCACGAGGGCGTCCCGCTGCGCAACTGGGAGAAGCCCAGCCGCATGCTGTTTGCCGCCAGTGCGCTGGTCGCCGTGCTGGCCTGCAAGCCGACGCGCAAGGCGCTGTGGTGGGGCCTGATCGGCGGCGCCATTGCCGGTGCCGCGGTGTCCAATTACCAGCGCTGGTTCGAAGGCGTGCTGCGGCCGGGCGGCATGATGAACGCGATCACGTTCGGCGATATCGTCCTGTGCATGGGGTTGATGTGCCTGGCCGGCGTACTCGATTTCAAGGGGCGTCAGCGCATCTGGCCCGCGTTGGGCGCCGTTGCCGGTCTGGTCGGCACGCTGGCCACGGGCACGCGCGGCGGCTGGGTCGCGATCATCTTTGCCGCGCTGCTGTTCGTGAAATACGGCCACTACCTGCGCGGCAAATTCGCCAAGGCGGCCGCCGCGCTGGTGGCGTCGATCATGATCGTGGCGTATCTCGTGCCGCAGACGGGCATCAGCGAGCGCCTGGGGCAGGGCATCAGCGACGTGCGCACGTATTATTCCGGCGGCAGCGCGTACACCAATGTGGGCGTACGGCTCGAGTTGTGGAAGGGCGCCGGCCTGCTGATCGCCAGGCACCCGTGGATGCCGGCGGGGACGGAGCAGGTGAAAAGCGAGCTGCGCGAGCTGGTCGAGGCGGGCCAGCTGCAACCCTTCGTGCTGGAAGCGGAGCACTTCCACAACGACACGCTGCAGGCGCTCGTCTACGGCGGCACGTTTGGCGCGCTGTGCTGGTTTGCCACGCTGCTGCTGCCGTTCCTGTTCTTTCTGCGCATCCTGGACACCCATGAAACGGCCAGTCCGCACCTGATCGCGCCCGCGCTGGCCGGGCTGCTGCTGGTGCTCAGTTACTTCAGTTTCGGCCTGACGGAGGTGATCTTCTGGTCAACCCGCAGCGCGATGTTCTATGCGCTGATGCTGTTCGTGCTGATGGGACTGTGCCTGAACGCCCGCGACGGGGTCGCCGAAGGGCGCCGCTGACATGTCGCGCATCCTGGTCATTTCCCCCAACTGGATCGGCGACGCCGTCATGGCGCAGCCACTCCTGCAGCTGCTGCGCGAACGCCATCCCGAAGCGCCCATCGACGTGCTGGCGCCGCCGGCTGTGGCGCCAGCGTGGCGCCAGATGGCCGAAGTGGCGGAGGTGCTGCAAACGCCGTTCCGGCATGGCGCGCTGCAGCTGCGCGAGCGCTGGCGCTATGCGCGCATGCTCAAGGCGCGCGGCTATGACGAAGCGTACGTGCTGCCCAACACCTTGAAATACGCGCTGATACCGTGGCTGGCCGGCATCCGGCGCCGCGTCGGCTACAAGGGCGAGTCGCGCTATGGCCTGATCAACGTGATGCACCATGACGACGTGCCGCCACGGCCGATGGTGCCGTTCTATGCGGCGCTGGCCGATGCGCCGGAAGCACCGCTGCGGTCGGCCGTGCCACGCCCCAGGCTGCAGGTCGACGCGGCGCAGATGGATGCCGCCGCCGCCAAGGCAGGGCTGGGCGCGGACCGGCCGCTGGTCGTCTTCGCGCCGGGCGCGGAATTCGGTTCCGCCAAGCGTTGGCCGCCGGCGCATTTTGCGGCGCTGGCCGAAGCCATCGTGGCGCACCAGCCCCAGGCGCAGATCGCGCTGCTCGGCTCACCGAAGGACCGGCCCGTGTGCGACGAGATCGTTGCCGCGCTGGCGGACGAGCCGGCCGCCGCGCGGTTGGCGGTGTTTAACCTGGCCGGGCAGACCAGCCTGGCCGAGGCCATCGCCCTGATTGCCCGCTGCGCCGCCATCGTCAGCAACGACTCCGGGCTGCTGCACGTGGCGTCGAGCCTGGACCGGCCCGTTGTCGCCATCTACGGGCCCACCGACCCGGATCATGCGCCCCCGTTTTCCAGCATCGCGCAATCGCTGTCGCTGCGGCTCGACTGTTCGCCGTGCCGGCAGCGCGAGTGCCCGCTGGGGCATCACCACTGCATGCGCGGGATCGGTGCTGGCATGGTGTGGCAGACGCTGCAGCCGATGTTGGGCGGCGAAGGCACGGTGGCGGACCCGACCTCGTCCTGAGCGAACGAGGCGTTGCAAAGAAAATAGGGGCGGAACCCGTTGTTGGGGAACATTACCCCTGGAATTGGATCGTCCATCGTGGCCAATCTGTCCTCGCACAGCAGCAGTCTGAACAACGGCGTGGACATCACCGGTTCGCCCTGTACTCGACCGCCGTGCCGGGGCAGGCCACCTATGGCATGCTGCTGGGTGGGCTGGCGCTGATGGGCGCGCTGAGCCGCCGTCGCCGGCACTGACGGCAGCGCTTGCGGCGCGCATCTGGTTTCCTGCCACCGACATCGCGCGTCGCGAGTTCTTTGTCGTGTCACCCCCGCAGTAAAGCCATCCGATATATAGCTGGCAATATTAATTAAGTATTTATCGCTATTGCACCAACGTCATATTGTCTAGTATAATTGCCGATCAGCAACTTGGGTAAATGCTTTATTCGGTTGCGATAAGAAAAATTTGATACCACTGATCGGAAATATTATGTTGAAGAAAATCGCTGCTGCCGCAGCACTGGCACTGGTTGCCTCCTCCTCGTTCGCTGCTGCTCCTGTCGCCTTCTACGGCGGTGTGGACCTGGGCGTGACCGACATCGACGACCTGGACGGCAACAAGGCCAGCGTTGGCGCCTTCCTGGGCTACGGCATCAACCAGAACTTCGCCGTGGAAGTTGGCTACCGCCAGCTGGGCAAGTGGAGCGGCAGCGTTGCGGGTTTCGACGGAAACGCGAAACTCAAGCAAACGCACGTGTCGGTGCTGGGCTTCCTGCCGCTGAACCCACAAACCGACGTGTACGCTCGTCTGGGCTACAACCAAGTCAAAGTCAAGATTTCCGCTGACGGTTATGGTTCCGTCGGGTCTGACGACGTCGACCGCGCCCTGTTCGGCCTGGGCCTGAACTACTCGTTCAGCAACCAGCTGTCCGGCCGTGTCGAAGTGCAGAAGCCTGCCAGCGACGCGACGAACCTGAGCGCCGCTCTGGTCTGGAAGTTCTAAGGAACGACGTACCCGGCGCCCCGGCGCCGTGTCGACTGAAAGCACATGCACCCGTGAGGGACATGTGCTTTTTTCATGGGCGTGACAGATGCTCAAAAGTAACCATTCGTAACTATAGATCGTCGTTACGATCATGCGTCAAGCGCGTATCCTTATATCGGGCTTAGTGCGGCGCCGCGACGACGTGTAAAAAAGTCGCGCAGTCGTGTAAGAATCGTCTTACAGAAAAAATAATAATATGTTCCCAAAAGGTAGTCCGGTGATTTTATTGCGTTTATCAGCATTGCCTTTGCGGAAAATTTAACATTTTCAAATTAGCAACTTGTAAGCGCGTGTAATGCAACATTTTTTGCAATGGATATCTGCGCTACCTTGACGGCTCCTCAGCGGCCTCAACCGTAATGTGTCGTAATTTGACTAGGAGCAACGCATGATCAAAACCAAGAAATTTGCATCCGCAGTGGCCTTCGCCTGCGCCGCACTGGCCAGCCAGGCCGTGCTGGCAGAAGACATCAGCAACCCGGTCGCCCCGATCGAACTGACGGACAACGCCGGCTTCTTCGGTCGCCTGATCACGGGCAACCACCGCGACGATACGTTTGCCGACCAGTACAGCTTCAGCGTAGCGAGCGGCAGCTCGATCGTGGCGGACCTGTTCTCGTACAGCGGCAATCCAAAGAACGGCCTGGACATCACGGGCTTCTCGCTGTTCAACGCCGACGGCACCCTCGTCACCGCTGGCACGCAGCTGGAAACGGGCGCGACTGACCAGTGGCGCCTGACGACCGGTGCCCTGTCGGGCAGCGGCTACTACCTGCAAGTGGAAGGCAAAGTGCTGTCGCAAGCGGCCGGCGCCTATTCGGCCGGCGTGGCGGTCACCCCGGTTCCTGAACCGGCAACCTACGGCATGATGCTGGGCGGCCTGGCGCTGCTGGGCGTTGCCGCCCGCCGCCGCAAGGTGTAACGCCCGCGCTTGCGGCCCGCGGGAGTTCCCACCGCCGAGGAGCGGTGCCGCAAGCGCATGAAGTGACGCGGACAGGCGTGCTGCCTGTCCCGAGGTTGTGTCACATCAGGATCACATCGTACTGCTCCTGATGATAGGCATTCTCCACCTGCAGCGAAATCTTCTTGCCGATGAAGTCGCCCAGCATGGCGAGGTGCTGCGATTCCTCTTCCAGGAACATGTCCACCACTTCCTGCGAGGCGAGGATGCGGAACTCGCGTGGGTTGAACTGCTTGGCTTCGCGCAGCAGTTCGCGCAGGATCTCGTAGCAGATCGTGCGGGATGTCTTGACTTGACCCTTGCCGCTGCAGGCAGGGCAGGGTTCGCACAGGATGTGCGCCAGCGATTCGCGCGTGCGCTTGCGGGTCATTTCGACGAGACCGAGGGCCGAGAAGCCGCTGACCGACACCTTGGTCCGGTCGCGCGCCAGCGCTTTCTTCAGTTCCGCCAGCACGTTGTTGCGGTGCTCGGCGTTTTCCATGTCGATGAAGTCCAGGATGATGATGCCGCCCAGGTTGCGCAGGCGCAGCTGGCGGGCGATCGCGTGCGCTGCTTCCAGGTTGGTCTTGAAGATCGTGTCGGCGAAATTGCGTCCGCCCACGTAGCCGCCCGTGTTGACGTCGATGGTCGTCATCGCTTCCGTCTGGTCGACGATCAGGTAGCCGCCCGATTTCAGATCCACGCGCCGGCCCAGCGCGCGCTGGATTTCCTCCTCCACGCCGTACAGGTCGAACAGCGGACGCTCGCCCGTATAGTGCTGCAGCCGTGGCAGTACGCTGGGCGTGTAGATCTTGCCGAATTCGCGCAGGCCCAGGAAGTTTTCGCGCGAGTCGACCTGGATCGTTGCCGTCTCGTCGTGCACGAAGTCGCGCAGCACGCGCTGCGCCAGACTCAAGTCCTGGTGCAGCAGGCTGGTAGG
Organism: Pseudoduganella plicata; assembly: GCF_004421005.1. Lineage (NCBI taxonomy): Bacteria > Pseudomonadati > Pseudomonadota > Betaproteobacteria > Burkholderiales > Oxalobacteraceae > Pseudoduganella > Pseudoduganella plicata. Next base: position 2,539,421 of record NZ_CP038026.1, on the reverse strand, counting down.
AGGGCGCGTGCGGGCGCCATGCGTGATGGCGGCCCATGTCTTGCGCAGGTATTCGATGTCGGCCTGCAAATCCGGATCGCTGGCATCCTCGGCCTGCGTCCGCACGATGTAGCCGCCTTTTTCTTCCTTCGGCAGCAGGCTTTGCATGCGCGTGCGCAGCGCTTCGCGCTCCGCTTCCTTCTCGATCTTCTGCGAGATGCCGATGTGCGAATCCTGCGGCAGGTAGACCAGCATGCGCCCCGCGATGGAGATCTGCGTGGACAGGCGCGCGCCCTTCGTACCGATCGGGTCCTTGATCACCTGCACCGTCAGCACCTGGCCGTCGAACAGCAGCTTTTCGATGGGTGTCGGCACGGCGGCCTGGCCATCGTGCGGGCGTGCTTCCCAGATGTCGGCCACGTGCAGGAACGCGGCGCGTTCCAGGCCGATGTCGATGAATGCCGACTGCATGCCCGGCAGCACCCGCACCACCTTGCCGGAGTAGACGTTGCCGGCCAGCCCGCGCGTCAGGGTGCGCTCGATGTGCAGTTCCTGCACGGCGCCCTGCAGCACGAGCGCGACGCGCGTCTCCTGCGGAGTGATGTTGATGAGGATGTCTTCGTTCATGGCAGCTTCAGGCCCGCCTGGCGCAGCAGGTCGGCCGTTTCGAACAGCGGCAGGCCCATGATGCCCGAATGGCTGCCTTCGATATGCTCGATGAACATCGAGGCGAGGCCCTGGATGCCGTAGCCGCCGGCCTTGTCGTACGGTTCCGACGTGGCGCAGTAAGCCTGAATTGCGGCCGGCGTCAGCTTGGCGAAGCGTACGTCCGACACCTGCGTCACGCAGCCATTGAAGTCAAAAGTGCGCACCGCAACGGAGGTGAGTACCTGGTGCACGCGGCCGGACAGCCGGTTCAGCATTTCCTCGGCTTCCTCCTTGCCCGCCGGCTTGCCGAGGATCGCGCCGTCCACGGCCACGGTGGTGTCGGCCGACAGGATCGGACGCGGCTTCAGGTGGCGCCGCCGTACCAGCTCGAAGGCAAAATCGGCCTTTTCGTTGGCCACGCGCGTGACGTAGTTCTGTGCGGGTTCGTCCGCGGCGACGTCTTCGGTAACGTCCGCACCGCGTGGCCCGTCACTGCGCAGCAGCAGCAGCTCGAACTCGACGCCGATCTGGCGCAGCAGCTCGCGCCGCCGCGGGCTCTTGGAAGCAAGGTAGATTTTTCGTTCGACCGGTTTCATCGTTGTTATTGTTTAGTAATTGCTCGATAGTGAAACGATACCAGCTATGCAGCAACTGTGACAGAAGCACGGGCGTAACCCGGAACGTAAACCGGTGACAGGCTCCGATTTTCGGGCGTTCTTGCCCGAAAATCGGAGCCTGTCACCGGTTTTCGGAAATCGGAGCCTGTCACCGGTTTTTTTTATACGCGGTGGTAGGGGTGGTTCTGCGTGATCGTCCAGGCCCGGTAGAGCTGCTCGGCCAGCATCACGCGCACGACGCCGTGTGGCAGCGTCATGCTGGAGATGCGGATGAGCCCTTCGGCTTTCGCCTTCAGGCCCGGGTCGAGTCCGTCCGCGCCGCCGATCAGGAAGGCGGTGTCGCGGCCGTCCTGCTGCCACAGCTCCAGCTGCTGCGACAGCCCGACGCTGGTCAGGTCCTTGCCGCGCTCGTCGAGGGCGATGATGCGCACCGATTTCGGCAGGGCCGCCTCGATGCGCTCGCGCTCCAGCGCCATCGCCGTCGCGGCGGTCTTGCTGCCGGAGCGTTCGACGGGCTTGATCTCCTTGAGCACGATGCGCAGCTCCGGCGGCATCCGCTTGACGTACTCGGCAAAACCGGTTTCGATCCAAGCCGGCATTTTATGGCCGACGGCAGCGATGATCAGCTGCATACGGAATTACTCTTCCGCGGCCGGCTTCTTGATGCGCTTGATGACGGTCTTGGTCGGCGCGGCGATGCCCTTGGCGGCATCCTTCGCCTTCGCTTCCTTGGCGGCCTTGGCCGATGCCGTGGCGGACTTGGTCGCGGCGACCTTGACCTTCTTGCCTTCCGGCGCCTCGATCTTCGGTGCGGCCTTCTTCGCGGCGGCCTTCTTCGCCACGGCGCCGGCGGCGGCAGCCGCCTTCACGGTGCCGGGCTTGCGCGCCGGAGCGGCCTTTTTCTCGACGACCGGTTCTGCGGCTTTTTCCGTTTTGGTCGCGGCCAGGTGGCCGGACTTCTTCTTCGGCGCAGCCTCAGCCGCCTCGGCGGCCTTGCCTTCGGCCGTCGCCTTGCGCTTGGCGGCGCCCAGCTTGACGGGCTTCTCGCCCCAGATTTCTTCCAGGCGGTAGTAGGCGCGGATCGGCGCCTGCATGATGTGGACGATCATGTCGCCCAGGTCGACGAGGACCCATTCGCCGGTGTCTTCGCCTTCGACGCCGATCACGTCGCCGCCGGCTTCCTTGACCTTGTCACGGACCGAGGCCGCCAGTGCGCGCGTCTGGCGGTTCGACGTACCGGATGCGATGGCGATGCGGTCGAACAGGCTGGTGAGGCCGGTCGTGTCGAACACGACGATGTCCTGGCCCTTCACGTCTTCCAGGGCGTCCACGACGAGGGTTTGCAGTTTTTTGATGTCCATTCAGTCTTGCTTCTTATAGAGATGATGTTGTTCGATATAGTCTAGCACTACCCGCGGAATCAGCGAGTTTGCCTTACTGCCGCTCTGCAGCGCAGCGCGGATGCGGGTCGACGAGACGTCCACGGCCAGGTCGGATGCCACGCAGGTGCGTCCGGCCGGCTGTGAGGTCAGTTGTTCCGGCGCGCACAGCCGCGCCTTGAATTCGTTGGCCACCTCGGGTGGAATATCCGGTCCATCGAGTGCGAAGCCCGGACGGGCCGCCACACACAGATGTGCCAGGGAAAAAAGTTCGCGCCATGCATGCCACGTGTCCAGCCGCTGCAACTGGTCGGCGCCCATCAGGAAGCACAGCGCCACGTCAGTACCGAGCGCGGCGCGCAATGCCCGCAGCGTCTCGACCGTATAAGTCGCCTTGCCCCGCTCGAGTTCCTGGCGGTCGATCACGACGCGGCAGGGCAGGCCGGCAAAGGCCAGTGCCGCCATGTCCGCGCGCTGCTCCGGCGTCGCGACGAGCCCCGCCTTCTGCCACGGCACCGTGGGAATCACGCGCAGCTCCTGCGCCCCAGCAGTTCGACGAAGCGGCGGCCCAGCGCCACATGGCCGTTGTGCACCGGGTCGAAGCTGCCGCCCAGCAGGGCGATGCAACCCGTCATGAAGCGAGCCAGTCGCGGTGCGGCAGGAAGTCCGTGTACAGCGCGGCCTCCGGCGTGCCGTCCGCCGGATGCCAGTCGTAGCGCCATTTGACGACCGGCGGCATCGACATCAGGATCGCTTCGGTGCGCCCGCCCGACTGCAGGCCGAACAGCGTGCCGCGGTCGAATACGAGGTTGAACTCGACATAGCGGCCGCGCCGGTAAGCCTGGAAATCGCGCTGCCGTTCGCCGTACGGCGTGTCCTTGCGGGCCTGCAGGATCGGCAGGTAAGCGGCCAGGAACGCATCGCCGACGTTCTTCATCATGGCGAAGCTGTCGTCGAACGGCAGCGCATTGAAATCGTCGAAGAAGATGCCGCCCACGCCGCGCGCTTCCCTGCGGTGCTTCAGATAGAAGTATTCGTCGCACCACTTCTTGAAGCGCGCGTGCAGGTCGGTGCCGAACGGCGCCAGCGCATCGCGGCACGTGCGGTGGAAGTGGCGCGCGTCGTCCGCGTTGCCGTAGTAGGGCGTCAGGTCCATGCCGCCGCCGAACCACCATACGGGCGTGCCGTCTTCCGTGCTGGTGCTGAAGAAGCGCACGTTCATGTGCACCGTGGGCACGTACGGATTACGGGGGTGCAGCACCAGCGACACGCCCATCGCTTCCCACGCCCGCCCGCCGATGCCGGGGCGGTGCGCCGCGGCCGATGCCGGCAGCTGGGCGCCCGTTACGTGCGAGAAGTTGCAGCCGCCCCGTTCGATCACGGCGCCTTCTTCGATCAGGCGCGAGATGCCGCCGCCGCCTTCCGGGCGTTCCCAGGCGTCGCGCAGGAATGCGTTGCCGTCCGCCGCTTCGAGGGCGGCGACGATGCGCTCCTGCAGGTCGAGGAGGTAGGCTTTGACGAGGGCGGGGGTGGGTGTGGACATAAGCGTTCTTGAGGTGCTGGAGAAGTACCGGGGTCAGACCCGACGGGTCTGACCCCGGCCCTCCGGTGATCAGTGTTTGAGCCCGCGCCAGCCGATATCGCGGCGGTACTGCACGCCATCGAAATGGATCTTCTCGACACTCTCGTATGCCTGCTTCTGCGCCATCTTGACGGAGTCGCCCAGGCCCACGACGCACAGCACGCGGCCGCCGCTCGTCACCAGCTGGCCGTCCACGTCCGTGGTGCCCGCATGGAACGTCACCGACTCCGGCGTCTCGGCCGGGATGCCGTCGATGGCGGCGCCCTTGACGAGATTGTCCGGGTAGCCGGCAGCGGCCAGCACGACGCCGACGGCGGTGCGGCGGTCCCATTCCAGGCCGACGGAGTCCAGCGTGCCGTTGACGGCGTGCTCCATCACGCCCACGAGGTCCGTCTTCAGGCGCGCCATGATCGGCTGCGTTTCCGGGTCGCCCATGCGGCAGTTGAATTCCAGCGTCTTTGGATTGCCGGCCGCGTCGATCATCAGGCCCGCGTACAGGAAGCCGGAGAACGGAATGCCGTCCTTGGCCATGCCCTGGATGGTGGGATTGATAATCTCGCGCATCACGCGCGCATGCATCGCCGGCGTCACGATCGCGGCCGGCGAATAAGCGCCCATGCCGCCCGTGTTCGGGCCCTGGTCGCCGTCCAGCAGGCGCTTATGATCCTGGCTCGTTGCCAGCGGCAGCACGTTCCTGCCGTCGCACATGACGATGAACGACGCTTCCTCGCCGGCCAGAAATTCTTCGATGACGATGCGCGCGCCCGCGTCGCCGAAGGCGTTATCGGACAGCATGTGGTCGACGGCGCCGTGCGCCTCTTCCAGGGTCAGCGCGACAACGACACCCTTGCCGGCGGCCAGGCCGTCGGCCTTGATGACGATGGGCGCGCCCTTGGCGTCGATATAGGCATGTGCCCCGGCCGCGTCGCTGAACGTCTCGTATTCGGCCGTGGGAATGCCGTGGCGCTTCATGAATGCCTTGGCGAAGTCCTTCGACGATTCCAGCTGCGCCGCTTCCTTCGTCGGTCCGAAGATCTTCAGCCCGCGCGCGCGGAACAGGTTGACGATGCCGGCCGCCAGCGGCACTTCCGGGCCGACGACGGTGAACGCGACGTGCTCGCGCACGACGAAGTCCGCCAGCTCGTGCAGATCGGAGATCGGCACGTTCTGCAGGCGCTGGTCGCGTGCGGTGCCGCCGTTGCCGGGGGCGACGAAGACCATCTGCACTCGTTCCGATTGCGCCAATTTCCAAGCCAGCGCGTGCTCGCGGCCGCCGGAGCCGACTACCAGGATTTTCATAGGGACCGTTCGTTCATGTTTGAGAATTTCGGGGAAGCTTCTTCAATATGGCCAGCCACAGCGCCGAACCAGTGCAGGCACGCCATGTTGAAAAGGCTTCCCGGCACCCGGGTGTGCCGGGTCCAGGAGCGGAAAAAGCGGCCCGCGGGCCGCCGTGTCATACAACTGTCGGATGCGTGCGCGATCGCTTACTCTTCGATCACGGCGTTGGTATAGACCTCCTGGGTATCGTCCAGGTTCTCCAGCGCGTCCAGCAGTTTCTGCATCCTGATCGCGTCTTCGCCAGTGAAAACCGTTTCCGTTGCCGGCTTCATGATGATCTCGGCCACTTCGGCCTTGAAACCGGCTTTCTCCAGCGCGTCCTTGACGTTGGCGAAATCGTTCGGTGCGCACAGCACTTCGAAGCCGCCTTCGTCGTCGGCCACGATGTCCTCGGCGCCCGCCTCCAGCGCCGCTTCCATCAGCTTCGCTTCGTCGGTGCCAGGCGCGAACAGGAACTGGCCGCAGTGCTTGAACATGAACGAGACGGAGTTTTCCGTGCCCATATTGCCACCGTGCTTGGAAAACGCATGGCGCACTTCCGCCACCGTGCGCACGCGGTTGTCCGTCATGCAGTCCACGATGATCGCGGCGCCGCCTATGCCATAGCCTTCGTAGCGGACTTCTTCGTAATTGGTGCCTTCGTCGCCGCCGGTGCCGCGGGTGATCGCGCGTTGCACATTGTCTTTCGGCATATTGGCGTCGGCCGCCTTGTCCATCGCCAGGCGCAGCCGGGGATTGGCATTGATGTCGCCGCCGCCCATGCGCGCGGCCACGGTGATTTCCTTGATCAGGCGCGTCCAGATCTTGCCGCGTTTCGCGTCCGTTGCAGCCTTTTTATGCTTGATATTGGCCCATTTGCTGTGTCCAGCCATGTTGACTCTTCCTTAGACGGTGTGCAATCGAGGGCGGTATTCTAACATACCGCCCCCGTCGGACTGCCGCCTGTCGGGGCCGTGGAAGATCAGACGTATGGCGTGTATTCGATGCCGTTCTGGATGGCACCGATGACCTGCGCCTGGTTCTCGGCGCTTTCCGAGAATTCCATCAGCACGTACTCGCGCGAGTAGCCTTTGGCCAGCACGTCCGTCCAGAACGCCATGCCCTGCTGGTCCGGCGCGCGGTGCAGCGCGTTGTCGTACAGGTTGGTCAGGAACGCTTCGGTCGACGAGCTGGCGCCGTACAGATCGGCCCATTCCTTGCTATGGGTAAAGCCGGCGGCGATGTCCTCGAAGCTGGCACCCTTGTCGGCGGCCGCGATGTAGTAGCCTAGGCCGCCCTTGTCCGGTGCGCGGTCCATGGCTGCCTGGTACAGGCGGTACACCTTGCCTGCGTTGCCAGAGAGGTCGAAGGCTACGTCCACATCGGTGAAGTGCAGGCGCTCGACGCCGTTCAGCGTGTCGATGCCGCCAGTGCTGGAGGTGACGCCGATGGTGCCGTTCTTCTGTGCGATCGTGTAGTCGCCGCGGGCCAGGTTGTACAGCGCCGTGTCCACGCCGGCGCCGCCGGTGATCAGGTTGCTGCCGGCGCCGCCGATCAGCAGGTCGTTGCCGTTGCCGCCGTTGATCGTGTCGTTGTCCGAACCGCCGTCGAGCAGGTCGCCGTCGCGGTCGTTCTTGCCTTCCGGGTCAGCCGCGCTGCCGCTCCACAGCTGGTCGTCGCCGCCATTGCCGATCAGCGTGTCCGCGCCGCCATTGCCGTGCATGACGTCCGCGTTGGTGGTGCCGTACAGGCTGTCCTTGCCGGGGCCGCCGTCGAACGTGCTGAAGGTGTCTGCCATGATGTCATCCTTTTAAGTTAAATAGCATTCTTGTAACGCGCAGCGTACGCGGAAAATGTCGAGTTGTCGATAACCGTTCAATCGTGCGCGGACTCGACAGGCGTGCGCAGGAGCATGACTGCTGTTATGCTTTTATAAATATACAACAAGGGGGACGTATGGACAGGCGACAGTTTCTGAAGCTGGGCGGTTTCATCACGGTATCCGCGGTAACGGGTTGCGGCAGCGGCGGCGGCGACGTCCCCATCGACGGTTTGCCGCCCGCGGGCGGCGGCGACTGGCGCTTCCCGCAGAGCGTCGCGGCCGGCGATCCGCGCCCGGACAGCATCGTGCTGTGGACCCGCGTCGTCCCCGCTTCGGCCGACCCGGCGGCGGCAGCGCCGGCGTCCGCCGGGGCGACCGTGCAGCTGGTCGTCAGCGCCGGCGACGATGCACGCCTGCTGGGCAGCAATGCGCCGTTGACGGGTGCGCCCGTGGCGGACCTGCGCCTGCCGCTGCGCACCGAATACGACAACACGGTGCGGCACAAGCTGACGGGCCTGCAGCCGGGCCGCACATACTATTACCAGTTCGTGGCCGGCGACGTGCGTTCCAATGTCGGCCGTTTCCGCACGGCCCCGGCGGCAGGCGCCGCTGTCGGCGAGCTGCGCTTTGCCTGCCTGACGTGCCAGGACTGGAGCGTCAATCACTGGGGCGCGCTGACGCATCTGGCGACCGAGAACGAGCTCGATTTCGTCATCCACCTGGGCGACTACGTCTATGAGACGGTGGGCGAAGCGTTCCAGGCCGGCGCCACCGAGGTCCGGCACGAGCCGCTGCGCCTGCCGGACGGCACCGCAACCGGCAGCGGCGCGGCCCGTTATGCGACCACGCTGGCCGATTACCGCTACCTCTACAAGAAGTACCGCGCCGATCCGCGCTTGCAGGCGGTGCACGAGCGTTTCGCCTTCATCGCCATCTGGGACGACCACGAGTTTTCCGACGACTGCTGGCAGGATGCCCAGACGTACGACGCGACGCTGGGCGGCGGCAGCGGCACGCGCCAGACGCAGCGTCGCCGCGATGCCAGCCAGGCCTGGTTCGAGTTCATGCCGGCCGACGTGTCGTTCGACCTGGCGCAGTCGGGCTTCGACAATATCCGCATCTACCGCCAGTTCGACTTCGGCACGCTGGCCCGGCTGGTGATGACGGACCAGCGCCTGTACCGCGCCGACCACGTAATCCCGGAATCGGCGCCGGGCGCGAGCGGCCAGCCGGTGGGCCGCATCGGCAGCCGCTACCTGGTGCCGCAGGATGCGTTCGATCGCGCCGAAGCGGCCAGAATGGCGGCGGGCGGCAGCGATCCGCTGGCGCCCGTCAGCATGCTGGGCGCGGCGCAGCGGCAGTGGTGGCAGGGCGCCATGACGGAGGCGCGCACCACGTGGAAACTGTGGGGCAACGAGGTGTCGCTGCTCCGCATGGGGCTGAACGGGACCGATGCGATCGCGTCGCTGCTGGCGTTGCGGTCCGTACCGACCATGGCGGCATCGATCACGGCCGCGTCGCTGGCCGCGGACGGCAACGTGCCGCTGGCCGGCGCCGTGGTGGCAGCGCTCACTGCCGGTGCCGCCGCCGCCCCGGCCCAGAACGGCGCGCTGCGCATTGCGGCCGCCGTCGCGGCGGACGCTCCGCTGGCGCAGCAGGTGGCTGCCGGCGAGGCCGCGGGCCTGACGACGGCGCAGGCTACGCTGGCGGCGCGCGCATTGTTCGCCGCGCTCAGTGCCAGCGCGGGGCCTGCCGCCAGCGCGTCGCTGGCGGCGCATACGATCGCCTTCGAGTACATCCGGCCGGATATCCAGGCCAGGAAGGCGGCGTCCCGCTTCGTCGTCGACAGTGGCCAGGCTGCGGCGCTGGCGCCGTACTTCCGCCGCTTCCTGCTCAATTGCGACCAGTGGGACGGCTACAACAGCGAGCGCAAGGCGCTGATGCGGCATTTGCGCGAGAACGGCGTCGGCAACGTCGTCGCGCTGACGGGCGATCTGCACGCGTTCCTGGCCGGCACCGTCAGCGACGACTTCGACGCGCCCGGCGGCGGCACGCCCGTGATGGTCGACCTGGTCACGGCCGGCATCAGTTCGGAGTCGTTCTTCACGTACCTGCGCGAAGTGGCAGCCGGCCTGGGCGAACTGGCCACCATCGTTGCCTACCCCGTCACGATTCCCGTGCCCGACGTGGGCAACGTGACGGTGCACGTCAACCTGCTGGACTACACGCTGGGCAAGGCGGCACCGACGACCGAGACGCTGCTGGAAGGCCTGCGCGTGCCGCTGCGCGGCGCCCTGGCGACCCGGGGCGTGCCGGAGGCCAGGCTCGACGCGACCACGCAGGCCGTGCTGGACTCGCTGGCTGCCACCAGCACCGATTTCGGCGGCACGCTGCTCAACCTCGCCGGCGAGCTGGCGGCGCTGAACAGCAATCCGTGGCTGCGTCACGTGAACACGGACGCGCAGGGCTACACCATCGTCACCGTGACGCCGGCGGGGCTGACGGCGCGGTTCCGCCAGGTCAACCGGCTGGCCGGTACGGCCGCGCCGGCGGCAATCGTGGCACGCGAAACGACGGCCACGGTGCGCGCCGGAACCGTCGCGGTAACTGTCGGCTGACGGCCGGCCGGGCTGCGGCGGGACATCCGGCCGAGCCGGGCCGCGGCCAGCGGGGTTGCTCATTTGGCTTTACAATGCCCTGATGACAAAAAGCGTAACGGACTCCTCGGGCAGCAACGCGGGCCACCTTGGCGGGCTGGCGCTGGCCATTGCCGGCGCCGTGCTGTTTTCCACCAAGGCCGTCGTGGCGAAGCTGCTGTACCGCTATCACATCGACGCCGTTACGCTGATCGCGTTCCGCATGCTGTTTTCGCTGCCCGTCTTTGCGGCCGTGGCGCTGTGGCAGATGCGTGCCGGGCCACCGCTGTCCACGGCCGACCGCTGGCGTCTCGTCGGCCTGGGCCTGGTGGGCTATTACGCCTCCAGCTTCCTCGACTTCCTGGGCCTGCAGTACATCACTGTCGGGCTGGAACGCCTGATCCTCTTTCTCACGCCCACGTTCGTGCTGCTCATTTCCGCCACGGTGCTCAAGCAGCGCATCGGCCGGCTGCAATGGATCGCGCTGGCGATCGCGTATGCCGGCATCATTCTCGTCTTCGTGCACGACCTGGACGGCGGCGGCGACGTCGTCCTCGGCTCGCTGCTGGTACTGGGCTCCGCGGCCACCTATGCCTTCTACCTGCTCGGTTCCGGCGAACTGGTACGGCGTATCGGCTCGCTGCGCCTCGTCGCCTACGCGATGTGCGTTTCCAGCGCCGCCTGCATCGGCCAGTTCTTCCTGCTGCGTCCCGCCGGCTTGCTGATCCAGCCGGCGCCCGTCTACTGGCTGTCGCTGGTGAACGGCCTGCTGTGCACCGTGGCGCCCGTGTTCATGACGATGACGGCCGTGCAGCGCGTCGGCGCCGGCATCGCTTCCCAGGCCGGCATGATCGGCCCGGTGTCGACGCTGTTCCTGGGCGCGGTCATCCTGGCCGAACCCGTCACCAGCTGGCAGCTGGCGGGTACCGCGCTCGTGCTGGCAGGGATCTACCTGCTGTCGCGGGTAAAGAAGGCTTCCTGACTTGTGGAAGAGACGACCATGAAAGAGATGGCATGAATCCCCGCATCGCCCTGATCGCCCACGACAGGAAGAAAGACGACATGATCGCGCTGGCCGGCGAATACGCCGACTTCCTGCGCCGCTGCACGCTGACGGCCACGGGCACGACGGGCGGGCGGCTCATCACCGAACTGGGGCTGCCGGTGGAGCGCAAGCATTCCGGTCCGTTCGGCGGCGACCTGCAGATCGGTGCCCAGCTGGTGGAAGGGCAGATCGATGCCATCATCTTCCTGCGCGACCCGATGACGCCGCAGCCGCACGAGCCGGACATCAATGCGCTGGTGCGCGCCTGCGACGTGCACAACGTGGCCTGTGCGACCAACGTCGCGACGGCGCACCTGGTGCTGTCGCAGCTGCAGCAGGCGATGGATGCGGCGCAATCGTTACCGAACCCCGCACCCACCATTTGAACCGACCCAGACGGAGGCACACATGAGCAAGGCGATACGCATGACGCGGACCGGCGGTCCGGAGGTGCTGGAATACGTGGACGTGGACGTGGGACCGCCCGGTCCCGGCGAAGTCACGGTGCGGCACGAAGCCATCGGCGTCAATTTCATCGATGTGTATTTCCGCACGGGCCTGTACCCCCAGCCGCTGCCGAACGGGCTGGGGCAGGAAGGCGCCGGTACCGTGGAGGCGGTGGGCGAGGGCGTCACGCGCCTGAAAGCCGGCGACCGCGTGGCCTACGCGGCGCGGCCGAACGGCGCGTATGCGCAGGTGCGCAATATGCCGGCCGATATCCTCGTCGTGCTGCCGGATCACATCGGCTTTGAAACGGCCGCCGCTGCGATGCTGCAGGGGATGACGGTACAGTACCTGCTGCACCGCACGGCCCACCTGAAGCCCGGCGATACGGTGCTGTGGCACGCCGCCGCCGGCGGTGTCGGCCTGATCGCCTGCCAGTGGGCGCGGGTGCTGGGCGTGAACCTGATCGGCACCGTCAGCTCGGAAGAAAAGGCGGCGCTGGCGATCGAGCATGGCGCCACGCACGTCATCAATTACCAGCGCGAGAATTTTGCAGAGCGGGTACGCGAGCTGACGAACGGCGAAGGCGTCTCGGTGGTCTACGACTCCATCGGCCGGGACACGTTTACCGGGTCGCTCGACTGCCTGAAGCCGCTGGGACTGATGGTCAGCTTCGGCAACGCCTCCGGTCCCGTGCCGCCGTTCGCGCCGGCGGAGCTCCAATCGCGCGGTTCTCTGTTCCTGACACGGCCCACGCTGCCGCATTACGTGGCGAAGCGGGAAGACCTGGAGGCGACGGCGCGCTCGCTGTTCGGCGTGATCGCCAGCGGCGAAGTGAAAATCGCCGTCAACCAGCGTTACCGCCTGCAGGATGCGGGCCGCGCGCACGTCGACCTGGAGTCGCGCCGCACGACCGGGTCGTCGATCCTGCTGCCGCATTGAGGTGGAAATGAATTCTTCCGAAGACGATGGCGTGCCGAAGTTCGGCCGTCTGCTCATCGTGCTGCTGCTGGCGGTGGCGTTGGTGGGCGTGCTGGTGTATTTCACCAGCCCGTGAGGGCTGGTTTTTCCGCTATTACTGCTGCGGCTGAAGCTCCAGCTCGACCCGTTTCGCCTTGCCGCTCTCGCCCGGGAATTCCTTGAAGGCGCTCTGCACCAGCAGCGGCATGACCAGCGGCGTGGATTGCTTGCGGCTCGTGTTGTGCACCGTCACGTCGTACAGCTTCGTACCCGACATGTCGGCGATCTGCACGTTCAGCTTGCGCTCGTAGTTGTGCACGACGACTTCGCGGAATTCCGTCGGGCCGTACATCCACGGGTCGTAATACGGCCGGAAGCCGTAGTGGCGGTAACGGTAGCGCGACGGATAGAAGCCGCGGTATGGCCAGCCGTACGGTCCCCAGTAGGGCGACATTGCCCAATACGGGTCCATCGCCTGCAGGTGCCGGGTAGGGCGGTCCGTGGTCGAGAACGACATGTCCACGCGCAGCTTCGCCGCGGCCGGCGAGCCGGCGCGGGCAAAGCCCAGGCGGTCCAGCTGGGCGGCGACAAGGTCCTGGTAGCTGCGGTATTCCAGCGTGTCCTCGGCCGGTGCCGGCGTGCCGAAGACATACGATTTCTCCTGCAGCTGCGCCGGCCACTGGTGGAACACGGTGACGTCGCTGCGGATGGTCGTCGCACACCCGGTCAGCAGCAGGGTGCCCGCTGCGGCAAGGATGGCCAAGCATTTCATGATCTTCCCCTAATTAGCTACTGCTGTCTGCTGCCCTGAATAATCCGTTTTCCAGAGATCGAGTGTAATTGCGGCGATATCGCGCCATGCGATTATTACAGAATGTTACGGCCGCCGTGAGAGCTGAAAAGAAACGAACGTCGCATCCTGCCGGTGTTGGTAAAATATCCTTTTATCCCGGCCCCGGCGAATCTCATGAGAACTGACAGCCCGCAGACGATTTACCGCAAAGACTACACCCCGCCCAGCTACCTGGTGGAAACCGTGGAGTTGGGCTTCGATCTCGATCCCGCCCGCACGATCGTCGCCAACCGCGTAACGATGCGCCACAACCCCGACAGCGACAACCACGATATCGTGCTGCACGGCGAGGACATCGAACTGGTCGCGCTGCGCATGAACGGTGTCGCGCTGAACCCTGGTGAGTACATAGTGGGGACGAGTACGCTGACCATCAAGGCCGCGCCGCTCAATGCCGTGCTGGAAATCGAGACGTTGTGCGTTCCTCAGGACAACACCACATTGTCCGGGCTGTACGTGTCGAACGGCAGCTTCTACACGCAGTGCGAGGCCGAAGGCTTCCGCCGCATCACGTATTTCCCGGACCGTCCGGACGTGATGGCGGTCTACACCGTCATGCTGCGGGCGGACAAGGAAAAATTCCCGGTTTTGCTGTCGAACGGTAACCTGGTGGAAGAGGGCGACCTGCCGGACGGGCGTCACTACGCCAAGTGGGAGGATCCGTTCCGCAAGCCGTCCTATCTGTTCGCGCTGGTGGCAGCGCGCCTGGTGTGCCAGGAAGAACGCTACACGCTGCAGTCGGGCCGCGAAGTGCTGCTGCAGGTGTGGGTGGAAGACGGCAATCTGGACAAGACCGACTACGCCATGCAGTCGCTGAAGAACTCGATCCGCTGGGACGAGGAGCGCTGGGGCCTGGAGCTGGACCTGGACCGCTTCATGATCGTGGCCGTGGGCGACTTCAACATGGGCGCAATGGAAAACAAGGGCCTGAACATCTTCAACACGAAGTTCGTGCTGGCCAATCCGTCCACCGCGACGGATGTCGATTACGCCGGCATCGAGGCCGTCGTCGGCCATGAATACTTCCACAACTGGACGGGCAACCGCGTCACGTGCCGCGACTGGTTCCAGCTGTCGCTGAAGGAAGGCCTGACGGTGTTCCGCGACCAGGAGTTCTCGGCAGACATGATCGGCACGGCCACGGGCCGCGCCGTCACCCGCATCGACCAGGTGCGCACATTGCGCCAGGCCCAGTTCCCCGAGGATGCAGGGCCGATGGCGCACCCGGTGCGGCCAGACTCGTTCGTCGAGATCAACAACTTCTATACCGTTACCGTCTACGAGAAGGGTGCCGAAGTCGTGCGCATGTACCAGACCCTGCTGGGCCGCGACGGTTTCCGCAAGGGCATGGACCTGTATTTCGAGCGGCACGACGGCCAGGCCGTCACGTGCGACGATTTTCGCGCCGCGATGGCCGATGCGAACGGACGCGACCTGGACCAGTTCGAGCGCTGGTACAGCCAGGCCGGGACGCCAATCGTCACGGCCAGCACCAAGTACGACGCCGAACAGCAGGTCTACGAGCTGACCCTGGCGCAGCGCTGCCCGCCCACCCCGGGCCAGCAGACCAAGCAGCCGTTCCATATTCCCGTGGCCGTTGGCCTGCTGGGTGCGGACGGCTTCGACATGGCCCTGAACCTGGAAGGCGAAACCACGGTCGTGCTGGAGCTGAAGGAGGCGCAGCAGACGTTCCGCTTCGAAGGCATCAAGGAAGCGCCCACGCCGTCGCTGCTGCGCGACTTCTCCGCCCCTGTCGTGCTGGAGTATCCGTACACGGACGATGAACTGGTGCACCTGTTCCGTCACGACAGCGATCCCGTCAACCGCTGGGAAGCGGGCCAGCGCCTGGCCATGGCGCGCCTGCTGCGGCTGACCGCCGCCGTGCAGCAGGGTGCCGAGCTGGAACTGGACTATGGCTTCATCGCCGCCCAGCGCGCGTTGCTGCTGGACGACGGGCTCGATGCCGCGTTCCGCGAGCAGGCGCTGATCCTGCCGTCCGAATCCGTCGTGGCCGACCAGATGGAAGTGGTCGATCCGCGCGCCATCCACGAGGCGCGCCAGTTCATGCGCCGCACGATCGCCACGGTGCTGCGCGCCGAGCTGCTGACGGCGTATGCCGCCAACGAGACGCCGGGCGAGTACAGCCCGGATGCCATCTCGGCCGGCAAGCGCGGCCTGAAGAACCTGGCGCTGGCGTACCTGTGCGCGGCGCCGGACGATCACGTGCTCGAACTGGCGCACCGCCAGTTCGAGGAAGCGACGAACATGACGGACCGTGCGTCCGCGCTGGTATCGCTGATCCACAGCGGTGCCGACGTCGACGGGGCGCTGCAAAGCTTCTACCAGCAGTTCGAACGCGAAGCGCTGGTGGTCGACAAGTGGTTCTCGATGCAGGCCAGCGCGCAGACGACCGACGTGGCCCGCGTGCGCGAACTGATGCAGCACCCGGCGTTTACGCTGAAGACGCCGAACCGGGCCCGCAGCCTGCTGTTCAGCTTCTGCAACGGCAACCCGGCGCAGTTCCACGCGCCCGATGGCAGCGGCTACGAGTTCTGGGCCGAACACGTCATCAAGCTCAACGCCCTCAACCCGCAGGTGGCCGCCCGCCTGGCGCGCACGATGGACCGCTGGCGCCGTTACGATCCCGCCCTGCAGACGCACATGCGCGCCGCGCTGGAAAAGGTCGCTGGTGCGCAGAAGCTGTCGAACGACGTGCTGGAAGTCGTCAGCAAGGCGCTGTCCAATTAGTTCTTTCACCTCATCTAGACGTGCGCGCCGCCGCGGCGGCGCAGCACGCGCCGTTTTCCATTTTCAACCCAAGGGACTCCATGAAACGCATCAGCCTCACTCAATACCTCGTTGAGGAACAACGCCAGCACAACACGATTCCGGCCGAACTGCGCCTCCTGATCGAAGTCGTCGCGCGCGCGTGCAAGACCATCAGCCATTCCGTCGGCAAGGGTGCGCTGGGCGACGTGCTGGGCGCACTGGAATCGGAAAACGTGCAGGGCGAAGTGCAGAAGAAGCTGGACGTGATTTCCAACGAAATCCTGCTGGAAGCGAACGAGTGGGGCGGCCACCTGGCGGCCATGGCGTCGGAAGAGATGGAATCGATCCACCAGATCCCGAACCGCTATCCGAAGGGCGAATACATGCTGCTGTTCGATCCGCTGGACGGCTCGTCGAACATCGACGTCAACGTCTCGATCGGCACGATCTTCTCCGTGCTGAGGGCACCGGAAGGCATGGGCCAGCCGACGGAGCAGGACTTCATGCAGCCGGGCAGCAAGCAGGTCGCGGCCGGCTACGCTGTCTACGGCCCGCAGACGATGCTGGTGCTCACCACCGGCAACGGCGTCAACTGCTTCACGCTGGACCGCGAGATGGGCTCGTGGGTGCTGACGCAACGTGACATGAAGATCCCGACCACGACGAAGGAATTCGCGATCAACATGTCGAACCAGCGCCACTGGCATCCGCCCGTGCAGCGCTACATCAACGAGCTGCTGGCCGGTTCGGCAGGCGTGCGCGGCACCGACTTCAACATGCGCTGGATCGCCTCGATGGTGGCGGACGTGCACCGCATCCTGAACCGCGGCGGCATCTTCATGTACCCGGCCGACATCCGCGACCCGAGCAAACCGGGCAAGCTGCGCCTGATGTACGAAGCGAACCCGATGGCGTTCATCGTCGAGCAGGCGGGCGGCATGGCAACGGACGGCAAGCACCGCATCCTCGACATCCAGCCGGAAAAACTGCACCAGCGCGTGCCGGTCTTCCTGGGTTCGCGCGACGAAGTGGCGGTTGTCACGGGCTATCACCACGCCTGAGGCCAAACTTCGTACTGCCGAGCACAAGGATTCATGCGGGTTTGCGATGGAAACCCGATCGTATCCTTGTGCGGTTGAAAAAAAATCGAAAGATACCCTAGTCAACCGCAAGAACAGTTGCTAAAATGTGGCCTCTTTCGATGCAGCACTGATCGAAACGAAGTAAAGCTAGACAGATTTCAAGGTTTAGCCGCTGTAGCTCAGTCGGTAGAGCAGCGCATTCGTAATGCGAAGGTCACCAGTTCGATTCCGGTCAGCGGCACCAGAAAAGTGAGAAGGGCCACCCAGTTGGGTGGCCCTTTTTGCATTCTGGGCGGCAACTGCGGCATTGCACTTGGCCCCCTGGCGGCAGACGTTTCCCAGCGTTCCGCACCCTTCGCGAAGGTGGCTGTCCGCACCCGCAGTGATGCGCCGGCATGCCACGCCACGACAGTCATTCGCTGTCCATCCACCATCGTTGTTCCAAGCCAAAAAAACATCGATCAGGTGACTTTCAGTGTGATTATGGAGGGTAAGTAGTATTACAATGGCAGCCATTTGTCCGCATTGGCGCGGACATCCCGAAACACAAGGAGGCGCGTTGCCACCCCTGGTCAACGATGCGGCATACAACATACGGCGCTTGCGTGCCGAGTTCTCCGACCGTACGGTCGAGTCTCACTTCAACCGCCACCAGTTGCCGCGAACCCAAGCCCAAGTGCGTCTGGCGCTGCTGTTCTGTGCCACGTTCTATGTCGCCTTCGCCATTACCGACATCATGGCGCTGGGCCCGGGCAACGACGCGCTGATCCTGTTCCTGGGCCGCGTTGCCGTTGCCGTCAGCGCGCTGATCAGCTGCCTGATGACGTACTGGTATCCCCATTCCGTGCGCCGCATCTGGCTGGGGGCGAGCATTACCGAGATTATCGGCATGGCCGCATTCATGCTGGTGGTGATCTACCGGCCCACCGAGACACCGTGGCATGCGATGGCGATGTCGATCATGGCGCTGGTCGTGTATATCTATATCCCGAACCGCGTGGCCTATGCGGTGCCGATCGGCGTGATCTCGACCAGCGTGTTCGTCGGGATTGTGATCTATCAGGGCAGGCTGTCGGGCACCGAGCAGCTGACGATGATCATGCTGCTGGTGCTGTCGAACGGGTTTGGGTGCATGGCCGCGCATCGCTACGCGCTGATCCGGCGTGAAGAGTTCCGCGTGCAGTCGTTCCTGAAGAACCTGTCCGAGCGTGATCCGCTGACGGGCTGCCATAACCGTCGCTACCTGCAGCAGGAACTGCTGAACATGGAACTGTCGCGGGCGCGCCGCTTCAAACTGAGCCTGGCGGTCGTCATCTGCGACATCGACCACTTCAAGTCCGTCAACGATACCTACGGCCACCCGGCCGGCGACGCGGTGCTGATCACGTTTGCCAACCTGCTGCGCTCCATGACGCGCGAAAGCGTCGACAGCGTGATCCGCTACGGTGGCGAGGAGTTCCTGATCGTGCTGCCGGAAACGGACCTGACGGGCGCCGTGCAGCTGGCCGAGCGGATGCGCACGGCGCTGATCAGCTCCGGCACCGAAGTGGCGCCGGACACGATCGTGGGCGTGACGGCCAGCTTCGGCGTCACGGCGGTTGACTTCGCGCTGGTCGAGCAGCGCTTCGCCCAGGAGCTGCTGGTCGACACGGCCGACCGGCTGCTGTATGCCGCCAAGAGCAGCGGCCGCAATAACGTCAAATCCGTCGAGTTCTTTGGCCGCGACAGCGCAACGCTGCACGCCCGCCGCGCCGCGGCCTGATTTTTGTCCTCTGGGGCGACGCCGGCCTCCCGCGCGTGCTCCGGTGCTCCAGCCGGCAGGTCGGGCACAGGCACCTGTCACAGGGTATGCACCCTGAGACAGGCGACCGGCTCGGACGTCAGAAGCTGGTGATGGCCACCGGCTGCCCGCCCTTGAACGTGAAGATCGTCACGGGCGACGATTTCATGTCGCCTTTCGCATCGAACGCATACGTGCCCGCCACGCCCTGGTAGCTCCCCGCGGCGATCGCCGCACCGACTTTGCCGGCGTCGATCGAGTTCGTCTGCTGCATCGCCTGCACGAACATGTTGGCCGCGTCGTAATACGAAGCGGCGTAGACGTCGGGATCGGCATTGAAGCGCTTCTTGAACTTGGCCTTGAATGCCGGGCCGCTGGCCGCCTTGTCGAGCAGGGCGCCGCCCTGCGAGCACAGGACGTTGGCGCCAACGGCGTCGCCCCCCAGCTTGCCCATCTCCGCCGTGCAGATCGTGTCGCCGCCCAGCAGCCTGGCGTTCAGGCCCAGCTGGCGGATCTGGCGGGCCATCGGGCCGCCCTGTGGCGCATAGCCGCCGAAGAAGATCGCCTCCACCTTCTTCGACTTCAACCGGGTCAGGATGGCCGTGAAGTCGACCGATTTGTCGGTCGTGTACTCGTGGCCGGCGACCGTCATGCCGGAGGCGCGCGCCTGCTTCTTGAATTCCTCGGCGAGACCCTGGCCGAACGCGGTGCGGTCGTCGATGACGGCCACGTTCTTCAGTTTCAGCTCCTTTGCCGCGTACAGCGCCATTTTCGATCCCAGCTGGGTATCGCTGGCGTTCACGCGGAACAGGTTCTTATAGCCCTGCTGCGTCAGTTTCGGATTGGAGGCGACGCTGGCCACGACCACGCCGGCATTGCTGTAGACGCGGGCGGCCGGAATGGCGACACCGGAGTTGTACGGTCCGACCACGTATTTGACGCCGCCGTCCGCCAGCTTCTGCGCGACCGACACGCCGGCCTTCGGGTCGCCCTGGTCGTCCTCGGACACCAGCTCGAGCTTGATTTTCTTGCCACCAACGGTGACGCCTTTTGCGTTCAGCTCCTCGATGGCAAGACGGGCGCCGTTCTCATTGTCCTTGCCGGAAAACGCCTGCGCGCCGGACAGCGGGCCGCTGTGGCCGATCCGGACGATTGTCTCCTGCGCCGTCGCGTCCGTCATCACCACAGCCGTCAGGCCGGCCAGCGCCATCATGGCGGCCAGTTGTTTTTGTTTCATCGCGTCTCCCGTTGTAATGTGCTGCGTTATTGCGCTGCGTTCATTCAGCTCAACGGGATTATCCACGATCTTGCCACGGCGGCAAGTGCAAAATGGCAGGGTCAGGCGCCGCCGCGGGGCTTCGTGCCGCCGCCTTCCGCAGCGGTCACGCGGGCGACTGGGCGCACCGGCGACACCAGCTGAGTGCGGGGCGGCGGTGCGACGCTGGCGCCGCCGCCACCCGGCACCCCGCCTGCCAGCCACTGCGCGGCAATTGCCGCCGCCAGTGCCGGGTCGGCCGCGTTTGGCGGCATCGGTCTGCCGGCTGCTGCGGCGGCCTGGGTCCTGTCCCGTGACGCGTCATCCGCGCTCGCCAGCGGGGCGCTGTCGATGCCGATGGCGGCATCCGTGGACCGGCTTGATCCTTGCCGCGGCAAGGAGTGTATCCCGGCCGCGGCCTGGCGTACCGACATCAGGCGCTCCTGCGCATCCTGTTCCTCGGGCGTCAGCGCAATCGCCGCGGCTGCATCGCGCCGGCGCGCCAGCCGGTCCGCCAGCGCCTGTGCTGCCAGGTCTTCCTCTGCGCTGCTGGTCAGCTGGCGCAGCGCCGCCGCGCGGACTTCGGCCAGCCGCTGGTCCTGCGTGGCGACATCTTCCTGTACGGCCGCCTGCACGCCGGCGACTTCGCGCGCCACCTCGAGGCGGTAGGCCGCCTGGCGGGCGTCGCGCGTCAGCGTGGCCTGACTGGCTTCGGCAAGACTGGCGCTCACCTGCAGGTCGGCCAGCCGCTGCGCAGCGGCGCGCGCGTCTTCTGCCTGGACGGTGGGCTGGCGCCGCACATCGGCGCGCGCCACCTCTGCCGGCATGGTCTGCTGGCGCTGCGCCGGTTCGGTGACGTCCCCGACGCCGCGTGCCGCCGCTTCCGTGGCCGCAGCCGCTGCGGCGTTCGGCGCCGCCAGGGCAGCGGCATCCCGTTCCATCGCCGGCCCCGGGGGGAGCGGGGGGATGGCGGCAGGCGGCGTCTCGTCCTGCGTGGCGGCCGGCGCTTGCTGCCGCGCCGCCGGCGCAGGCGTCTCACCCGCTGCGGCAAAGCGCGCCGCTGCCTGCGTCAATGTCGCAAGCGTAGCCTGGCGATTACTGCCGAATGCCGCCAGCAGCCGGCCGCCGTCGACCGCCAGGCGGCCGTCGCCGGCAACGGCGATGCCCGCTTGGGCCAGCGTTTCCTGTTGGGCTGCAAGAGCGGCCGTCAGCCGGTCGGGCAGCGCGGCCTGGCCCGGCAGCGGCAGGCCGCGTCCCAGGTTGAACGCTTCCGTCAGCTCGCTGGCGGCAACGCCCAGCTGGGCGACGTCGGCGTTGACATCGGCGCCGCTGGCGGCCAGCTCCTCCAGGCGCCGCTGCGCCAGTGCCAGAGTGCCCAGCACTTGGCCGAACGGCGAGATGTCGACGGCAACGCCGGGCGGCAAGGGCGCGCTGGTCGCGGTCGTGCCGGCCGCGCTGTACACCTGGGTAACGGCGGAACGTTCGCCGATGGGTTGGATGGGCAGCATGGAATCCTCCTTTGAACGGCGCCAGTATGCACCGGCTGTCCAAACCCGTCGGTGGTGCGCGCAACGGTGCTGCCTTCTTTGTTAGTTCCCGCACGGTGACACATTGTCAATGCGCCTATTGTTATCCCTGCAAGCTCGTATTGACCAACGCAGACAAAAGGATATCGATCATGGACACGAACCAGGACAAGACCACCACCGCAACCGGCACCGTCACGCCGATCGGCAATACCACCCGCAACGACGCACACGACAAGATCGACAAGCTGGCCGACCAGGCCAAGCCAACAGCCGACAAGGCTGCCGCCGCCGTTCATTCGACTGTGGACAAAGTAGCCGAGCAGGTCAAACCGACGGCTGAAAAGGCCGAGAAGGCTGCCGCTTCGGTGCACAGCACCGTCGACAAGCTGGCCGAGAAAGTGCCGGCTGCCGCCGACCGCATCGTCAGCAAGGCGCACGATACCGTCGACACGGTGTCCGACAACGTCAACTCGATGTCCGATACGCTGGGCCAGAAGGCCGCTGACCTGAACGTGGCTTACCAGCGCCTGGCCGAAACGGGCCGCAGCTACGTGCGCAGCAGCCCGGGCATGTCCGTGCTGGTGGCGATGGCCGCCGGCTATGCCGTGTCGAAGCTGCTGGGTTCGCGCCGCCACTGATCGCGTCACGCCCCGCGGGCACTTGCCGTAATGCCATGCCCGGCCCTCGTTCTTCGGAGCGAGGCCGGGCATCGGCATGTCCGCTTTTTCGATGTTCATCCATACGAGAGTTCATGTCCAATAAAAACAACAGCAATCCTGGCGTCGATGGCGCCGGTTCCATTCTGAGCACTGTCGCGGGTCCGTCCGACTCCGCTCCGCCCGCCTCGCTGGGCAATAACAATCCGCAGGGCGACGTGCTGCTGGAAAAGCAGGCCGGCGGCATGATTCTTGCCGACGAGATCGATTACAACGTCAACAAGCCGGGCGAGTACGGCGATGCCGCCCGCGACCCGCAGCCAGGGCAGACAGCCAAACCCGCCAGCGATATCGTGACCGCCAGCACGGCCGTCGAGAACATCGCGTCGCCCAAGACGGGCTCCGGCCAGCCGCCCATCGGCGTCAACAATACCAACGCACCGCTGGACCGCGTGCGCGCCGACTCCTCCGAGCGCGTACTGACGACGAACCAGGGCGTGCCCATCGCGGACAACCAGAACTCGCTGCGCGCGGGCCTGCGCGGCCCTACGCTGATGGAAGACTTCATCCTGCGCGAGAAGATCACGCACTTCGACCATGAGCGCATTCCCGAGCGCGTGGTGCATGCGCGCGGCTCCGCGGCACACGGCTATTTCGAGAGCTACCAGGACCTGTCCGCGCTGACCCGCGCGAACATCTTCTCCGCACCGGGCAAGAAGACGCCCGTGTTTGTGCGCTTCTCGACGGTGGCCGGCGAGCGTGGCTCGACCGACACCGCGCGCGACGTGCGCGGCTTTGCCGTCAAGTTCTATACGGACGAAGGCAACTGGGACCTGGTCGGCAACAACATCCCCGTCTTCTTCATCCAGGACGCGATGAAGTTCCCGGACCTCGTCCATGCCGTCAAGCCCGAGCCGCACAATGCGATGCCGCAGGCGGCCAGTGCGCACGATACGTTCTGGGACTTCACCTCGCTGATGCCGGAATCGATGCACATGCTGATGTGGGCGATGTCGGACCGCGCGATCCCGCGCAGCTACCGCACGATGCAGGGCTTCGGCGTGCATACCTTCCGCCTGGTGAATGCCGTGGGCGACTCGGTGTTCGTCAAGTTCCACTGGACACCGCTGCAGGGCACCCATTCGCTGGTGTGGGACGAAGCCGTCAAGATCAGCGGCGCCGATCCCGACTTCCACCGGCGCGACCTGTGGGAGGCCATCGAGGCGGGCGAGTTCCCCGAATACGAACTGGCGATCCAGGTGTTTACCGAACAGCAGGCCGAGACCTTCCCGTTCGACGTGCTGGACGCCACCAAGATCGTGCCCGAAGAGCTGGTGCCGCTGCAGCCGATCGGCAAGATGGTCCTGAACCGCAACCCGGACAATTTCTTCGCCGAGACGGAACAGGTGGCATTCTGCACCGCGCACATCGTGCCGGGCATCGACTTTACCAACGATCCGCTGCTGCAGGGACGCATCCACTCCTATGTGGACACGCAGATCAGCCGCCTGGGCGGCCCGAACTTCCACGAGATCCCCATCAACGCGCCCGTCAACCAGGTGCACAACAACCAGCGCGACGGCATGCACCGCCAGACGATCAACCGCGGGCGCGTGTCGTACGAGCCCAATTCGCTGGCGGGCGGCTGCCCGTTCCAGGGCGGGAAAATGACGGGCTTCACGAGCTTCCCGCAGCCGATCACGGAGGACAAGGTGCGCGGCAAGCCGGCGCTGTTCGCCGACCATTATTCGCAGGCGCGCCTGTTCTGGCAGAGCCAGACGCCGGTCGAGAAGCACCACATCATCGGCGGCTTCCGTTTCGAGCTGACCCGCGTGACGGTGCCGGCGATCCGCGAGCGCATGCTGTCGATGCTGGTCAATGTCGATGCGGCGCTGGCCGCCGCCGTGGCCGATGGCCTGGGCATGGAGGTGCCGCCGCCGCAGCCGCTGGCGACCACGCGCCCGCTGCCGGAGTATCCGCCGTCGTCGGCGCTGTCGCTGTTCGCGCGGCCGGGCCGCACGGGCATCCACACGCGCCGCGTCGCCATCCTGGTGGCCAATGGCAGCGACGTCGAAGCCGCGCGCTCGATCTACGCGTCGCTGCTGGCCGACGGCGCCGTGCCACGCATTGTCGGCAGCAAGCTGGGCAAGGTAGCAGGCTGCAACGGTGGCACGCTGGACGTGGAAATCACGCTGGAGGCGGGTCCGTCCGTCATCTACGACGCGATGATCGTGCCGCCAGGCGAGCAGGCCGCGCAGGCGCTGTCGAAGGACGCCAATGCGCTGGAATTCGTGCGCCTGCAATACCGCCACTGCAAGCCGATCATGGTGGTGGATGCGGGTGCCCAGCTGCTGGCCAAGGCCGACATTCCGTCCAACCTGCCGGACGGCACGCCCGACCCGGGCATCATCGGCGCCGAGCCGAACGACGTGCCGGCGGCGCTGACGGCGTTCAAGCAGGTGCTGGCCGGGCATCGCGTGTTCCAGCGCGAGACCGATCCGCCGCTGGTCTGACGCAAGTGGCAACTGCGGCTCTGCCGTAAGGCGCGCCGCACGCGCGATGTTCAACCGGGCCGCCCGAACGGGCGGCCCGGTGCTATGCTCGACGTTATCAGGGCACACGCAAAGAAAAACAAGAAATCAGGTATCGCATGGATGTATATGCTCCCCAGACCTGGAAGCCGCATGAAAAGCCGATGCTGCCGGGCTCTCCGTCCTCGCCGCTGCACTCGACGCCGCGGCGCATCGCCTATCTGCTGGTCGGTTTCATCGTCGCGCTGACGGGGGATTG
Organism: Pseudoduganella plicata; assembly: GCF_004421005.1. Classification (NCBI taxonomy): domain Bacteria; kingdom Pseudomonadati; phylum Pseudomonadota; class Betaproteobacteria; order Burkholderiales; family Oxalobacteraceae; genus Pseudoduganella; species Pseudoduganella plicata. Next base: position 2,514,275 of record NZ_CP038026.1, on the reverse strand, counting down.
GGCAACGCGCTCGTCACCGTCAACCTCACTTACGCGCAAGGCTCGCTGGGCGTCTACGCGTCCGAGATCCAGTGGCTGCCGGCCGCCTACGTGATGGGCAATGTGTCGATGAATCTGCTGCTGGTGAAATTCCGCCAGCAGTATGGCCTGCGCCTGTTCACGGAACTGTTCCTCGTGCTGTACGCACTGACGACGCTGGCGCACCTGTTCGTGCACGATCTCGGCTCGGCGATCGCCGTCCGCCTGGCCAGCGGCATCTGCGCCGGTGCGCTGACAACGCTGGGGCTCTATTACACGCTGCAGGGCTTTCCGGCCCAGCACCGGCTGAAGGGCGTCGTGCTGGGCATCGGTTTTTCCCAGCTGGCGCTGCCGATCGCCCGGCTGTTCTCCACCGAGCTGCTGGAGATCGCGGAATGGCGCGGCCTGTATTCGTTCGAGCTGGGCCTGTCGCTGCTGTCGCTGGGCTGCGTGCTGCTGCTCAAGCTCCCGCCGGGCGACCGCATCCGCGCGTTCGAGAAGCTCGACTTCCTCACGTTCGCCCTGTTCGCACCCGGCGTCGCGCTGCTGTGCGCCGCGCTGGCGCTTGGCCGCACCGTCTGGTGGTTCGAGGCGCCATGGATCGGCTGGTGCCTGGTCGGCTCGATCGTGCTCGTCACGGCCGCCGTCGCGATCGAACATAACCGCAAGAACCCGCTGCTCAATATCCGCTGGCTGACCACGGCCAATATGGTGCGGCTTGCATTGTCGGTGGTATTGATCCGCATCGTGCAGTCGGAGGCCACGGGCACCGTCGGCTTCCTCAACGCGCTTGGCCTGCAGAACGACCAGATGTTCGACCTGTGGGCCGTCACGCTGGTTGCCAGCGTCGCCGGCATGGCCGCCAGCGCGCTGACCATCTCGCCGGCCCGCATCCAGGTCTCGCTGATGTTCTCGCTCGCGCTGATGGCCGTGGGCGCGTGGCTCGACTCGCACGCGAGCAACGTGACACGGCCGGCGCAGATGTACCTGAGCCAATTTCTGCTGGCGTTTGCCGGCACCTTCTTTATCGGCCCCGTCTTCGTCTCCGGCTTCGGCGCCATCATCGCGCAGCCGAAAAACCTGATCAGCTTTTCCGTGATGTTTTCGATGACGCAGAATCTGGGCGGCCTGCTCGGCTCGGCGATCGTCGGCACGGTGCAGGTGATGCGCGAGAAATTCCATTCGAGCCAGCTGGTCGAGCACCTGACATTGCTGGACCCGCAGGTGGCTGCGCGCATCCAGAGCAGCGGCGCCGCACTGGGCGGCACGCTGATGGACCCGGCGCTGCGCAATGCCCAGGGCGTCGCGTCGCTGGGCGCTGCCGCCACGCGCGAGGCCAACATCCTCGCCTACAACGATGTCTTCCTGCTGATCTCCCTGGTGGCCGTCGGCACGCTGGTCTGGATGATTTCGCACCAGCTCTGGCAGCGCATCACGACCCACGTTCCCGCCGTGCCGGCGCAGAACGCCGAAACGGGCATGGCCAAAGTCTCACTCAATAACTCCGGATCGCAATGAGCGCAAACGATACTCCTCCACCGCCCGCCGCGGCACCCGCGGCGCCCCCGCCAACCCCCCCTGTCGCCGCACCGGCGCAACCGGACAGCCGCCAGCAATGGATCGCCGGCGCCGGCTTCGCCCTAGTGGCGCTGATCGGCGTATTGATCGTGCTGTACGCATGGCGGCTGCCGCCGTTCACGAGTCCCGTCGTCTCGACGGAGAACGCGCTGGTGCGCGGCCAGGTCACGGTGATCGGTACCCAGCTGTCCGGCTATGTGACGGATGTGCACGTGCAGGATTTCCAGTTCGTCCGCAAGGGCGACCTGCTGGTCGAGATCGACCGCCGCATTTACGAGCAGCGCTACGAGCAGGCGCAGGCCCAGCTGGCGGCACAGAAGGCCGCGCTGGCCAACTGGGAGCAGTCGCGCCGCAGCGCCGCCGCCACCATCGCCCTGCAGGAAGCGGCGCTGACCAATGCGCGCGCGCAGGCACAACGTGCCGCGGCGGACCTGCGCCGCGTGGAAGAACTGGTGCAGGACGGATCGCTGTCGCAGCGCGAGCGCGATGCCCAGCGCGCGGCACGTGCGCAGGCGCAGGCGGCCGTGGCGCAGGCGCAGGCCAACGTGGAAATCTCGCGCCAGTCGTCGCAGTCCGTCACCGTCAACCGTGCTTCGCTGGAAGCGGCCGTGGCGAACGCGCAGGCGGCGCTGAAAGCGGCCCAGGTGGACCTGGACAACACCCGTATCGTGGCCCCGTCGGACGGCCAGCTGGGGCAGGTGACGGTGCGTCGCGGCGCCTTTGTCAATTCGGGCGCGCAGCTGATGGGCCTCGTGCCGCAGCAGATGTGGATCATCGCCAACCTGAAGGAAACCCAGATGAACGGCGTGCGCGTGGGACAGAGCGCGACGTTCAAGGTCGATGCGCTCGATGGCGCCGTGCTGACGGGGCAAGTGGAGCGCATTTCGCCCGCCACGGGCTCGGAGTTCTCCGTGCTGCCGGCCGATAACGCGACGGGCAACTACGTCAAGATCGCCCAGCGCATTCCGGTGCGCATCCGCATCGACGCGGGCCAGCCCCTGGCACCGCGGCTGCGTCCCGGCATGTCCGTCATCGTCAGCATCGACACATCGTCGGAGCTGAACGACGCCGCCACCAACCCCGCGCCTGCGGCACGCCGGCCATGAGGGCGGCGGTACCGACATTGCTGGCGGCGCTGCTGCTGGCCGGTTGCGCCGCGAAGGTGGCGCCGCCGCCGCCCTCGACCCTGCAAGTTCCGGCCGGCTGGCGCGCGCCGCCATTGGCCGACGTCGCCCGGCGCCCGGTCGACCGGGCCTGGTGGCAGGGCTTCAACGATCCGGCGCTGACGGCGCTGGTAACGCAGGCGCTGGCCAATAACGGCGACCTGCGCGTGGCGCGCGCCCGCATCGAGGACTTCCGTGCGCGCGTGCGCTCTGCCCGTTCGGCACAGGCGCCGACGCTGTCGTTCGACACGGGCGCGGCGCGCTCGCGCACGTTGCTGTACAACGGCCAGCCGCACGTGGGCAACGGCTACCAGGCCGAATTCCAGGCTGCCTACGAGATCGACGTGTGGGGCCGCCTGGCCAATGCGACGGAAGCGGCGGCGGCAACGCTGCGCGCCGAGGAGGCCAACAGCGATGCGGCCGCGCTGTCGGTGGCCGGCAATGTGGCCAGCGGCTACCTGAACCTGCGCGGCCTGGATGCGCAGCTGGAACTGGCGCAAGCCACGCTGCGGCTGCGCGAACAGTCGCGCGACCTCGCCCGGCGCCAGTTCGAAGTGGGCTACAGCTCGCGTCTGGAATGGCTGCAGGCACAGGCCGAATACGACGCGGCCGCCGAGCAGATCCCGCAACTGCAGCGGCAGATTTTCGAGCAGGAGAACGCGCTGTCGATCCTCGCGGGCGGCATGCCCGGGCCGATCATTCGCGGCACGCCGCTGGCCGACCTGGCCGCGCCGCCCGTGCCGGCGGGACTGCCGTCGGACCTGCTGCGCCGCCGCCCCGACATCGCCCGCGCCGAACAGGCGATTGCCGCCGCCGTCGCCCAGCTGGCCGCCACGCGCGACCAGCTGCTGCCGTCGTTCCGGCTGACGGGCACCGGCGGCGTCCAGTCGGCGGAGTTCAGCGACCTGTTTCACGGCCCGACGCGGCTGTGGCGCCTGGGCGGGTCGCTGGTGGCCCCGCTGTTCGACGGCGGCCGCGTGCAGGCGGCGACCGATTCCGCCGCCGCCCAGCGCGACCAGGCCATCGCCACGTACGAGAACACGGTACGCCAGGCGTTCGCGGAAACGGAAAACGGCCTGAACGCGATCGTCCGGCTGCGCGAACAGGTCGTCCAGAACGACGCCCGCCGCGCCACCGCGGCCGAAACACTGCGCATCGCGCACAACCGCTACCGTAACGGCTACGCGGCGTACCTGGAAGAGCTGGACGCCCAGCGCAGCCTGTACGCGGCCGATGTGGCGCGGCTGCAGTTGCGCACGCGGTTGCTGACGGCTTCAGTGGACCTGTACCGGGCGATGGGGGAGGGTGGGTGGCGCCGTGATGATGCGTGCGGATGCCGGCGTCGCGGGGCCGGCACCGCGCCTTCGGGTGCCAGTCCCCGCCGTGAATGCTCACACCACTCGCCTGTGCGGCCACAGACAACCCGGCGGGGCGGCGTCTACAGGTCGGTACTGCAGCTGAGCGAAGACCGCTCCGTTCCCATGCCGACAACCGCCGTCACCTGGTTCGCGGCGCCGTAGATGAGGGAAATCGACTGGCCGCCGGGCATCATGAACTGGTACGCCAGGCTGCTAGCGCCATCGTCCAGCAGCACCGTTTCCGATTTCGCGCTGAGCAGATCGAATGTATCTTGACGGCGGGTGCGCCGGTGCCATACTGGTACACGGTCAGACTTCCACCGAAGGAGACAGCGATGCCGAAGGGTAAGAACGACAAGGCGGAGAAGGACATCCAGGTCTACTGCAACAAGAACGGAATTGGCGCCAGCCGCGTCGCATGGTCGGCGCATATGATCACCGTGTCCGGCGGGGCCGGTGCGCCGGCGATTACGCCCGCATTGACGGCGAAATGGAACGCCATGCTGGCAAAGCACAACGTGGCGCAGGCCACGGCCCTGGCGCCCCACAACTGCGCCGAAGCGCATATGTGGATGGCGCTGCAGCTGCAGGACATCGCGCCGAAGAACTGCGACATGTGGGTGTACCGCATCGACAATCGCAACCGCATCCACCGCGATGCGCCGTGCCCCAACTGCCAGCAGTGGGTGCTGAAGGAATTCCGCTCGCAGAACGGCGTCAAGAAGGCAAAAACCGTGTAGGCCCGACTGTACGGGGCGTTACGGGGACACGGCTTGCGCCTGTGGCTTCTTCCTGTCGGTGGTGCGCCACAAATCGGCCAGCAGGGTGGCGCGCAGATCGAAGGGGACGCTGCGCTTACCTTGCCGTGGCGGCCGACGACGATCGTCGGCGACGCGGTGGCGTCCGCGCGGAAGGGTTTGGCATTGCAGGTGCCAGTGCAGGTGCCGGCCAGCAGTGGCCCCGAGCGCGTCGTAGGCGAGAGAAGCGCGGGCGCGCAGGGTATCGGCGAGCGTGGTGCCGGGGAGGACGGCCAGCAGCAGCAAGCTTGCGCGGAGATTCATGACGGGTGGCGGTGGATGTGAAACCGGCACCCCAGCACGGAAATTGTATTTTTTTGCAACATCCGAGTGCGTTACGCCGTCAGCGCGAGCCTCCCGGCATGTGGCTCCTCCTGCAGCTGAAAGGTGTTGACGACGCCGGCCAGGTCGGCCGCCTGCGTGCGCAGTGCCTGCGCCGCAGCTGCGGCCTGTTCGACCAGCGCCGCGTTCTGCATCGTCATGTCGTCCAGCTGGACGATGGCGATATCGACGTTCTGGATGTCCTTGCTCTGCGTGCGCGTTGCGTCCGAAATCTCGGCCATGATCTGCGTGACGCGGCCGATGCCGTCCACGACGTCGCGCATCGTATGGCCCGCGTGGCCCACCAGCTCCGTGCCGGCGCCCACCTTGCTGACCGAGTCCTCGATCAGGGCCTTGACCTCTTTTGCGGCGGCCGCCGAGCGGTGCGCCAGGTTGCGCACTTCCGAGGCGACGACGGCGAAGCCGCGACCCTGTTCGCCGGCGCGGGCCGCTTCCACGGCCGCATTCAAGGCCAGGATATTCGTCTGGAACGCGATACCGTCGATGACGCCGATGATGTCGACGATCTTGCGGGACGACTCGTTGATCAGGTTCATCGTCGTGACGATGCCTTCCACCGCCGAGCCGCCCTGCTGTGACACGCGGGCGGCGCTTTCGGCCACCTTGCTTGCTTCGGCCGCGTAGTCGGCATTGCGGTTCACGGAGGCGATCAGCTGCTTCATCGAGACCGCCACGTCGGTCAGCGAGGTGGCCTGGCGTTCCGTACGTTCCGACAGATTCAGGTTGCCGGACGCGATCTCCGCCGATGCGGAGGCAATGGCATCGGTGCCGCCGCGCACGCGGGTAACGATATCGGACAGGCTGTCGCGCATGCCGCTCATCGCATGCAGCAGGCTGTCCGGCGCGGCCCGGGCCGTGTCGACTTCGCGGTGCAGTTCACCGCGGGCGATGCCGCGGGCCACGCTGGCCGCGTAGCGGGGTTCACCGCCCAGCTGGCGGAGCAGGCCGCGCACGATGGTCGTGCCGATGGTCGTGCAGACGACGGCGCTGAGGATGCTGAGCGTGACGATCCAGTTCTGCGCATCGGCCGCGCGCGCATTGGTGACGGCGCTGGCCGCCGCCGTGCGCTGTTGCAGGTCGCGCAGCAGCACGTTGATGTCGGCCACGATCTGGCGGCGCAGCGGGCTGCATTCCTCGACCAGGAACGTGCCGAAGCGTGTCATGTCGTCGGCGGCGCGGTACTGGCGTGGGCGTTCGAGTTCCTTGGCCATCTGCGTCAGGCCCGCGCGTACTTTCTGATACGCCGGATTGTCGTGCAGCGCCGGGTCGAGCTTGGCCAGTGCGGCGAGGTAGACAGCCTTCTGTTCGTCGACGATGTCCAGCTCGCGGCGGGCCGCTGCCGCATCGTTGAAAATGAACGCATTGCGCGCCGCCATGCCGGTCTGGTCGAGCGCTTCGCGGGCGTCGTACAGCGGGTCGAGCTGGTCGCGGCGCAGCGTCTCGGCATTGACCAGGGCGCCGTCGATCATGCGGACCTGCGAGATCGCAGTAATGGCCAGCGCGAAGGTAAACAGCAGCGCGAGCGCGAATGCTGTGTACAGTTTCGTTGCAATCGTGGCGTTTCTGAATGCGTTCATGTTTCCCATGGTCTGATTTGACGAATATGATCAATAATGGACTGAAAATTGCCTTAACGCAACCTAAATTTTACGGATTTTTGGTTCAGAATCGGTTCATCATCAAAATTCTCAAATTTCGTTTGAACGGGTATACTCGGAGTTTATGAAAAGCAACTCTACCCTGATCCCCGTGGACGAAGATCCCATCCTGACAACCAGCGCGGCAGCACGTCTGCTGGGCGTTGCAACCAGTACCGTACAGTTATGGATGGAAAGCGGCGCGATCGAATCGTGGAAAACGCCAGGCGGGCACCGGCGCACGCGGCTTAGCCGTATTGCACGGCTGATGGAGCCGGCGGAGCAGCAGGCGCCGCCGGGGGCGGCAGGGCGGGCTGTCGAAGTGGCGATGTCGGACCTGACGTCCGAGGAATTCCGGCCGCTGCCGGCACCGGACTACCCGGCCGGCAAGGACGAAGCATCCCGGCTGATAGCGCTGGCTGCATCGGGCCTCATCGATACACCGCCGGAAGCCGGTTACGACCGCATCGTTCGGCTGGCCGCAGCCGTGACCGGGTCGCCGATCGCGCTGATTTCGCTGCTCACGGCGCAGCGCCAGTGGTTCAAGGCGCGCGTGGGGCTGGATGCGCGGGAGACGCCGCGCGAGTGGGCGTTCTGCTCGCACGCCATCCTGGCCGAAGGGGCGTTCGTGGTCGAAGATGCTGCCGCGGACGAGCGCTTCCGCAGCAATCCGCTCGTGCTGGCCGATCCGCACATCCGCTTTTATGCCGGCGTGCCGCTGCGCGACGCGGCCGGCAACGCGCTTGGCACGCTGTGCGTGATCGACCGCGAGCCGCGCAAGCTGCGTGCCGCCGAGCTGCAAAGCCTGCTCGACCTGGCCGCCATTGCGATGGAAGAATTACCCGAACCGCGAGTGAAGAAATAGCGTGTCGCCTGTTCCGACGACAATGGGACAGGCTCCCCTCGCATTCAGTGCCCGTGCCCGCCAATATTGCGCGGCACCGGATTGCCCACCGCATCCACCCCATGCTGTCCGTGCGGATGCCCGGGATGTGGATGGCGGCGCAGCTTGCGCGCGGTGCGTCGCAGCAGGTGCTCCAGGTCGTCCACGTACGTAAACACGGCCGGCACCACCAGGAGGCTCAGTAACGTCGACGTGATCAGACCGCCGATCACCGTGATCGCCATCGGCGAACGGAAGCTCGGGTCCGCGCCCAGGCCCAGGGCGAGGGGCATCATGCCCGCGCCCATGGCAATGGTCGTCATCAGGATCGGGCGGCTGCGCTTGTGGCAGGCGTCCACCAGCGCATCGAAGCGGCTCATGCCGGCCTGGCGCGCCAGGATCGCGTAATCCACCAGCAGGATCGAATTCTTCGTCACGATCCCCATCAGCATGATCAGGCCGATCATCGACGGCATCGACAGCGCGCGCCCCGTGACCAGCAGCGCCACGATGGCGCCGCCGATGGACAGCGGCAGCGCCGCCAGGATCGTCACCGGCTGCATGAAGTCCTTGAACAGAAGTACCAGCACGCCGTAGATGCACAGCACGCCGATCGCCATGGCGAGGCCGAAGCTGGCGAACAGCGACGCCATTTCCTGCGCGTCGCCCAGCTCCGCGATCTTGACGGACGGCGGCAGGTTCTGCATCGACGGCAGTGCGCGCGCCTCCTGGTTCAGCTCACCCAGCGAGCGGTTGCCCAGCTCCACGTCCAGGGTCACGTTGCGGCTGCGATTCAGGCGGTCGATCTGGGCCGGGCCGCTTTCCATCGTGATGGTGGCCACGTTCGCCAGCAGCACGGGGCCGTTCGTGCCTGGCACCGTCAGGCGGCCAATGGCATCCAGGTCGGCCCGCACGGCGTCCGGCAGCTTGACGCGGATCGGCACCTGCCGCTCGGGCAGGTTCATCTTCGTCAGGTCGAAGTCGTAGTCGCCCGCGGTGGCCACGCGTACGGTCTCGCCGATGGCGCTGGCGGTCACGCCCAGGTCGGCGGCGCGGGCAAAGTCCGGCCGCACGATGATTTCGGGGCGCACGAGCGAGGCGCTCGACGTGACGTTGCCGATGCCGTGCAGCGTGCGCAGTTCGCGCTCGACCTTCTGTGCGGCGCCCATCAGCGCGATCGGATCTTCCGACTGCAGCACCAGCTGCATCTTGACGCCCGTATCCGGCGGGCCCACGGTAAAGCGGGCGCCGGGCACGGCGGACAGTTTACTGCGCAGCAGGCTGTCGATCTCGCCCATCGATTCGTCGCGCTCCGTGCGGTGGATCGTCGTGATGGTCAGCACGGCACGGCGCGCTTCCGCCGCCGCACCGGGCGCGAACGCGTCGCCCGAGGAGCCGCCGCCCACGGAGCTGTACACGCCCGTGACGCCGGGCACGGACATCGCCGCCTGGCGCGCCTGCTCGGCCACCAGCCGGGTCTGTGCCAGCGTGGAGCCGGGCGGCAGCTCCAGGTTGACCTGCGTCTGGTCGCGATCCGCCGGCGGCACGAAGCCCGTCGGCAGCAGGCCCACCAGCATGATCGAGGCGACGAAGAACACAGCCGAGGCGATGGCCGTGATGCCGCGGTGATTCAGGCACCACTTCATCGTGCGCATGTAGCGCGTCATCAGCCAGCCGTCCTTCTCCTCCTTGTGCTCCTTCGGTTTCAGCAGGTAGGCCGCCATCATCGGTGTCAGCAGCCGTGCCACGACCAGTGACGCCAGCACCGCCAGCACGGCCGTCCAGCCGAACTGCTTGAAGAACTTGCCGGGGATGCCGCCCATGAAGGCCGTCGGCAGGAACACGGCCACCAGGGCGAAAGTCGTGGCGATCACGGCCATGCCGATTTCATCGGCCGCTTCCAGTGCCGCCTGCATCGGTGTCTTGCCCATGCGCAGATGGCGTTCGATGTTTTCGATCTCGACGATCGCATCGTCGACCAGCACGCCGACGACCAGCGCCAGCGACAGCAGCGTCACCGTGTTGAGCGTATAGCCGAACCAGTAGATGCCGAGGAACGCCGGCATCACGGACAGCGGCAGTGCCGCCGCGGCCACGATGGTCGCGCGCCAGTCGCGCAGGAACCACCAGACGACGAGAACGGCCAGGATCGCGCCTTCGTACAGCAGTTCCATCGAGCCTTCGAAGTTTTCCTCGACCGGCGAGGCGTTGTCGATCGACTCCTTCAGATCGATGTTGGGAAACTCGCCGCGCAGCTTCGCGACGGCAGCGCGCGCGCCGTCCGCGACGGCCGTTTCGCTGGCGCCCTTGGTGCGAAACACTTCAAACGCGACGACGGCCTTGCCGTCCTGCGTGGCCACGGCGCGCGATTCGGCGACGGTGTCGGTGACGGTGGCCACCTGGTCCAGCCGCACGTGGCGGCCGTCGCCCAGGGGGATGTCGATGGCGGCCAGCTCCTGTGCCGACTTGACGGTGGCAATGGTGCGCACGGACTGCTCGGCGCCGCTGACGTCGCCGCGTCCGCCCGGCGCTTCGCGCTGCACCTGGCGCAGCTGGCGCGATACGTCCAGTGCGGACACGCGCAGCGCCGCCATGCGCTCGTCGTCCAGTTCTACCCGGATTTCGCGGTTGACGCCGCCCACCCGGCTGACCGAGCCGACGCCGGGCACCGCCAGCAGGCGCTTCGACACGGTGTTGTCGACGAACCAGGACAGGTCGGCATCGTCCATCTTCGTGCCGCCCGTGGTGCGCGCGGTGGCGACGAACGTCAGCACGACGCGGCCGGCGGTGGAGACCTTGCTGACGATCGGATCGCGCAGTTCGGCAGGCATGTCGGCCTTGACGCGCGTGACGGCGTCGCGCACTTCGTTCACGGCGTCCGACAGGTTCTTCTCGAGGACGAATTCGACGGTGACGTTGGCGTCGCCGTCGAGCACCTTGGTATAGATGTTCTTGACGCCTTGCAGCGTGGCGACGGAGTCCTCGATCTTGCGCGCCACTTCCGTTTCCAGCTGCGCCGGCGCGGCGCCGGGCAGGTTGGCCGAGACGGTAACGATGGGCAGTTCGATATCCGGGAAGTCCTGTACCGGATTGGCCTTGTAGGCCAGCAGGCCGGCAAGGGTCAGCAGCACGAACAGCATGATCGCGGGGATCGGGTTCCTGATCGACAGGGCGGAGAAGTTCATCGTTCTTCCTTATTTGCTGGCGACGGCCGGCGCCGTGGCCGAGTGTGCAGCCGGGGCAGCAACGGTGCGCACCAGATCGCCGTCGTTGAGGAAGCCGGCGCCGCTCAGCACGACCTGCGTGTCGGCGGTCAGGCCCGTCACCTCGATGCGGTCGCCCAGCCTGCGGCCCGTGCGGATCTTGACCTGGCTGACGCGCGAATCGGGATTGAGGCGGAACACGTACGGGAAGCCGTCGCGCACGACGACGGCCGGCTGCGGCAACGTCAGCGCATCGGACTTGCCCAGCTCGAACTGGCCCGTGGCGAACATGCCGGCCTTGAACGGCGCGTTGCGGTTCAGGTCCGGCGGCAGGTCGACGTAGACGAGGGCGACGCGCGTCTGCGGATCGACGGTGGGCGCGACCATGCGCACCTTGCCCGTCAGCTCGCTGCCATTGGCCGCCTTGACCCTGGCCGTGCCGCCGATACGGATGTTCTTCAGGTCCGCCGCCATGACTTCGGCGCGCCATTCCAGGCGGCCCTGGCGGATCATCCTGAACAGTTCCGTGCCGGCGCCCACGACGGAACCGACGGTCGCGCTGCGCGCCGAGATCACGCCCGCATCGGGCGCCACGACCTGCGTGTATTTCAGGCGCAGCTGCTGCGCGGCCAGCACGGCGCGCGCCGATTCGATGCGCGCCTTCGCCGTCTGCTCGGCCGTCAGGTACTGGCTGATCTGCTGCTCCGACAGCGCACCGCTGGCCTGTACCGCGCGCGCGCGGCGGGCGTCGGCCTGCGCTTCGGCGGCATTGGCTTGCGCTTCGGCCAGCGCTGCCCGTGCCTGGGCCACTTCCGCATTGACGGTATCGGCCGAGAACACGGCCAGCACTTCGCCTTTTTTCACCACGTCGCCCACGTTGACGCGCACTTCCGTCAGCCGCAGGCCGTTCGATTCGTTGCCGATGACGGCTTCCTGCCAGGCCGCGACATTGCCGTTGGCGGTCAGCTGCAGGGGCAGCGACGCGGTGGTCGGGCGGATCGTGGTGACCGTCAGTGCCGGTGTCTGGGCCGGTTTCTTCTCTTCCTTGGCGGCGGAAGCGTTCATGGCGGCCATGCCGCCGCCTGCGGCGATGCACACGGCCAGCACGGCCAATACGATGGTTTTGGTGTTGTTCATATGCGTGTCCATTATTGTTGGGCGGGGCGGGTCCAGCCGCCTCCCGCTGCGCGGTACAGGGCGATCCAGGCGGCGCTGCGCTCGCGCTGCAGGCTGACCATCGCGTTTTCCGCGGCCAGGCGCGTACGCCGGGCGTCTTCCAGTTCCAGCAGGCTTGCCATGCCGTTCTTGTAGCGGTCTTCCGTTGCCACGAACGCGCTGCGATAGCCTTCCAGCGCCGTGCGCGCGTCGGCGGCGCGTTCGTCGGTGCTTTGCAGGTTGACCAGCGCTTCCTCCACTTCGCGCACGGCCTGGCGCACGGTGCCGCGGTAGCTGCTCACGGCGGCCTCGTAGCGGTCCCGCGCTGCGTCCACGTTGGCGCGGCGTGTGCCGGCGTCGAACAGCGGCACGGACAACTGCACCGGGCCGATGTTCCACGTATTGGCCGTGACGTTCTCGCCTGCCACGTGCACGCGGCCACGGCCTACCGCGCCGGCCAGCGTCAGGCGCGGGAACCGCTGGGCGCGCGCGCCGACCACCTCGAAGCTGGCGGCGGCCACCTCGCGTTCGGCCGTAAATACGTCCGGCCGCTGCGCCAGCGTCTGCGCCGGCAGTTGCGCCAGCGCGATGCCCTGCGCCGGCGACAGCCCGGCCAGTGCGTCGGCCGGGGCGGCGCTGGCCAGGCGGTTGCGCAGCTGGGGCTCATCGATGGCCGTCAACGCCACCAGCGCCTTGACGCTGACGTCGCACTGGGCGCGCTGGGCGATGGCGCGGCTGTTCGCCTCGGCGGCGCTGGCACGGGCCTGCGCCGCCGTTGCCGGCGCCTGGAACCCGGCCTTCGCCGTCAGCTCCGTCAGCCGGGCCGTGTCGGCGCGCGACCTGGCGTCCTGCTGCGCCACCGCCAGCAGTTGCTCGCAGGCGCGCAGGCCGTAGTATTCGTTGGCCGTTTCCGCCGCCACCGACACGCGTGCGTCATGCCAGCCCGCCTGCGCGCTGTCCAGCCGCGCCTGCGCCGCATCGCGCGCGGCCCGGTTGCCGCCGAAGATATCCAGCTCCCACGACGCCTGGGCATACACCTGCGATGTCGTGTTGGACGGTGTCTCGGCCTGCTGCTGGCTGGTGCGGGTCGATGTCGCCACGCCGTTCACTGCCGGCGCCAGCGCGGCACCGGCGGCCGTGCGTTCGGCGCGGGCCTGGCCGATGCGCGAGCGGGCCGACGCGATTGTCGGACTCACTTCCTGCGCCGCCTCGATCAGCTGGGCCAGCACGGGATCGCCCTGGCTGCGCCACCAGCCCGACAGTTCCGTCACCCTGCCGCCATGCGGCAGCGGCGCCTGCCACTGCACCGGCGCCTCGTCCGGGACCTGCCTGGCCGGGCCGGTCAGGCCGCAGCCGGAGAGTGCGAGTGCCGCCGCGACGGCCAGCGCACAGTGTCTGTTCCTCATACTGCTCCTTTTTGTCGTTTTTGCTGTTCCGCCAGCACGATCGCTTCCGCATAGTCGGCCAGCCGGGGAATCCAGTTGCGCAGCGCGTCCGGCCCGGCCAGCAGCTGCGGCGTCAGTGCCTTGATCACGTCGCCCCCCATCATCAGGTGGACGCCGAACGCGGCGCACGCATGCACGAGGCGGTGCACGTCGTCGTCGACCGGCACGCCCAGGTGCCGCGCCAGCACGGCGGCAAACGCCATGTGCTCGGCGCGGATGCCGGTATTGAGCTCCTCCGCCCACACGCCGCGCGGCTCCAGCAGCTCGCGCAGCCACAGACGCAGGCACAGCTCGGCCTCGTCGCCTTCCAGCAGCGGCCCCAGCAGTTGCGCGTAATAGCCTTCCAGCGCCTGCCGCAGCGTAAAGCCGGGCTGGTCGAACATCTCGATGTTTTTCTGGGGCGGCGGCAGGTAGTCCGTCAGCGCCGCCTTGTACAGGCCGGCCTTGTCGCCGAAGTAATAGCTGATGGCAGAAACGTTGGCGCCGGCTGCCAGTGCGATCTCGCGCGTGGACGTGCGCGAAAAGCCCTGTTCGCCGAACAGCTTCATTGCGGCGAGCAGCAGGCGTTCGCGCGACTGTTCGCCATCGGCGCGGGATTTACGGGTGAGTTTGTCAATCATGCCGGGATTACACCATAGAAATCAAACGATTGATATAACTAAATCGGTCGTTTGAATAATTCCCGGACATGCCACCAACGCAAGCTGTTGCATTGGCTTTGTCTAAACTTCATGCTGGCTGACCGGACTCGTCGCTGTTCCATATCGATGAGAAAGAATCATGCGTCGGGATTTGTCTCTTGCCGGCGCGGTACGGGCGGGTGCGAGCGAAGGCGCTGGCGTTCTGCCGGCAGCATTTGCGAGGTTGGGATTGGAGCGTAGGTTGGCGCGTTGCGCCCTGCGTGCGCTGCAAGCCGGGCGATTCCGGGAACGCAGCAATCCAGGACCGGCGGTGCAAGATGCGTCACTGCAAGGTGAAGGCCGGTACTGCCGGTGTCACGAAGCATCGCGCCAAAAAAATGCCCGCGAGCCAAGGCTGCGGGCGAATTCCAATTGTTCGGAGAACGCTTGGAGGAGACGGAATAACTATAATCCGATTTATGTTGCGGTGCAATACCGTAGAACTACCGTGCGCGCTATTTCGTCAGATTCATGAGCAAATTGGTGCTGCCGGGCTTATGTGCAGATGCAACAAAGACAGAAACTGACATCGTTATCCGCCACCGCCCTTGGGGAGCAGCGCCAGCGTGAATACGCTGCCCTTGCCGAATTCGCTGGTGAAGTACAGCGACCCGCCCAGCACGTTGGCCAGGTTCTGGCACAGGTACAGGCCCAACCCGGCGCCCTCGGCATGACGGGTCGACGTGGAGTCCAGCTGCGAGAACGCCTGGAACAGCTTGGCCTGGTCCTCCGTGCGGATGCCGGCACCGCTGTCGGCCACGGAGAACTCCACGGTCTGCTTTCCGTCCGGCTGTTTGCTCAGGCCCAGGCTGACTCGTACCATGCCCTTGTCCGTGAACTTGATGGCGTTATTGGCGAGGTTGATAAGTATCTGCGTCAGCGCGCGGCGGTCCGTGTTCAGCGTGATCGGCGTTTCGTCCAGCACCACCTCCAGCGACAGCCCCTTCTGCGTGGCGAGCGGGCGCAGCGTTTCCGCGACCTCGCGCACCAGGTCCTGGCACTTGACCGCCTCGATCGACAGCGTGACCTTGCCCGCCTCGATCTTGGCCACGTCGAGAATGTCGTTGATCAGCGAGAGCAGGTGACGCGCGCTGGAGCGGATCGTGTTCAGCTGCTTGTCCTGTTCCGCCGTCAGCGGGCCGGGAAGCTTCATCAACAGCGCGCCTGTGAAACCGATGATGGCGTTCAGCGGCGTGCGCAGCTCGTGCGACATATTGGCGATGAATGCGGACTTCATCCGGCTGGCCTCGGCCAGTTCCAGGTTTTTCAGCGCAATCTCGCGGTTGATCGTTTCCAGCTGCCCGGCGTGGTGCGCCAGGCGCATATTCAGTTCGATCACCTGCCGCTCGCGCGCCTGCAGTTCGCTGTTGACCTGCACGGCCTGTTCGTAGGTGGAGATCAGCAGGTCGAGGATCTGCTGACGCTCGGCATTGATGAAGTGCTTCTGCTCGCCCAGGTAGAGGGCGATGCCCACTTCCATGTTCTGGTTCTTGCGCAGCTTCTGGTTGACCAGCATGTGACCGATGCGGTTCAGCAGGTAGTCTTCCGCATACGGTTTGCGGATGAAATTGTCCGCGCCGCATTCGATACCGCGGATGATGTCCTTCGGGTCGTTCAGCGACGTGATGAGGATGACGGGAATGTCGCGCAGGCCGGCGTCGGACTTGATGGCGCGGCACAGGTCATAGCCGTCCATCTCCGGCATGACGATATCGGACAGCACCAGGTGCGGTTTGCGTTCGTGGATCGCCGCCAGCGCAAGACGGCCGTCGCCGGCCACGCGGGCCCGGTATTTGACGGACTGGATCAGGCGGCGCAGGCGCTCCGCCTGTGTCGGGCTGTCCTCGACGATGAGGATCTCGATCTCGCCCGGTTCTATTTCATAGCTGGCGTCCACGGACTGCCCCCCATTGCTTGATGCGTTTGACTATAGCGGAATCGGCGCGCCGGTGGCGCGCCTGCCGCGCCCTGGTGATATTCAGGCTTGCATGCCGCAAGCTGCATGCTCTATTGTTGTTCGCCCTGGAAGCCGCCGGCCCGATAGGTCAGCACGAGCGTGTCGCGATAACCGTGCTCCCCCAGTGGCTGGATCGGCGTCGATTCATGGATGACGGCGGCGTCGTCGAGCAGCAGCATCGTCCACGGCTCGGTCATCGTGAAGCGCTTGCCATTCGGGCCGTCCGCTTCGAAGATGCGCGTTTCGCCGCCCTTGATGGCGTGCCGTCCCACCAGGATCACGGCGACGAAATCGACGCCGTCCCGGTGCGCGCCTTCCGGCGTGGGGCGGCCGATGCCGTCGGCCGTGTCGATGCGGAACTGATGAGCCTCGACGTACCAGGTGCGTTCGTTCCGCACGGCGGAGCAGACGCGCCCCAGCGCCGTCAACAGGCCCTGCCAGCCCGGCTGTTCGATGGTGGCCGGCTGCACGGGGGCGAACATGCGGTGCATCCCGCCATGCAGCGCGTTGTATTCGACGGGCTGCCAGTGCGCGCGGTGCGCCGTTTGCGCCAGCACATCGCCTTCCTGCACGAAGCAGGAATGACGGCGCCGGCGGTAACGGCCGCCGTCCTTCAGGTAGCTGTCCAGCTCCAGCTCGTCCCACGCGGGCGTCAGCTGCGCCAGCTCGGCCAGCGGCGAGCCCGCCAGCGCGGCCACGTCGGCCGGCGCCAGCAGCGCATAGCCTTGCGTGCGCAGGGCCATACCGACTTGTTCGAGGGGAGTGAAGACTGGGGCGGCCATGGAGTGAGTTCGGTGACGTGGAGATCGCTTATTGTACGACGCCGCTAGAAGCTGTGCGACAACGTCAACCGCAGCGACCGCGCTTCGATCGGATGGAAGTGGATGTCGTCCTGCGCCTGCGCTTCGTTCGCGAGGCGCGACGAGTAGTAATACTCGATCGCGGCGGCGCGCCGGTTCGCCAGGTTGAACGCCTCCAGCTCCAGCCGGGTACTGCGGTTGACGCGGTAGCCGATGCGGCCATTGAGGGTGGCGCTGGCGCGCGAGCGCACGCTGTTGTCCTCGACCAGCGGGCGCGGGCCGAACCAGCGCAGGCGCAACGCGCCGGACCACGCGCCCTGGGGCGTCACGGTGGCGGCCAGCTGCGCCACGCCTTCGACGGCGCCGGGGATGTGGTCTCCCGCAGCATCGCTGTCGCGGTAGCGCCCGCGCGCATAGGCCAGGTCCGCGTCGAGGCTGAGCCACTTGACGGGCTTGTAGTAGTTCGAGAACTCGATGCCGTAACGCCGGCTCGGACGGCCCGCTTCGGTGGTGCCGGCGTCGCCGACGAACACCAGCTCCGAATCGAAGTCCAGACGGTACAGCGACAGCGTCGTCTGCAGCCCCGGCACCCATTCGCTGCGCACCCCCAGATCGAGGCCGCGCGAGCGGGCCAGCGGCGTGACGCGCGGCGTCGGCTCGTTCGTCTTCGGATCGACGGCAATCACCGTGCCGCGCGCATCGTTGCTGTGGAAGCCGCTCCCGGCGTTGAAGTAGAACTCCGTCTGCGCCCACGGTCCCAGCACGAGGCCGACGCTCGGGCTGACCAGCGTGTCGCTGGCCTTGCCCGAGTTGTCCGGGCGGTCGCTCGTCACGTCGAAGCGGTAGCGGTCGGCGCGCAGGCCTGCCACCGTGCGCAGCGTGGGGCGCCAGCGCGTATGGTTCTCGACGAACACCGCGGCCGACGATTCGACGATATGGTCCTGCCGGATCGTGCCGAGCGTGCGGCGAGCGGCCGTGCGATACAGGCCGTTGTGGATATTGTCGTTCTGTACCTGCATGCCGACGGTGGTCGATGTCAGCACGTCGCCCGCGTGCAGGTGCCAGCCATGACGCGCGTCGAAGCCTGTCGTCACGCGGCGGTCCGGCTGGGCGAACTGGTCGCCGTGGACGGGATCGTCGAGAAAATACGTGAAGTTGGAAAACAGGTCGAGGCGGTTGGCGATGACGTAGGCCGACACCTTCGATGCCGAGTCCTCCGTCGTGCGGCGCCACGCCCCCGAGATGCTGTAGCGGTGCGCGCTGCCGCCGTCGGTCGGGTCGATCGCGTCGAAGCGGCCCAGCGCGCCGGCGTCCACCGCGCGCTGCGGGATCTGGTCCGTCGCGTTCCAGTTGGCGCCATACGCCATCGCCGTCACGTGCCAGCCGTTGTTGGCGTAACCCTGGCTGTAGCGCAGCACGCCATTCAGTTTGCGGTAGTCGTCGCCGCGCGTGAAGGGACCGTCGTTATGCAGCACTTCCAGCGCATACAGCAGGTTGCCGCCCGCCGCTGCGGGTGAATCGGCCAGCAGCGCACGGCGATAGCCGTCCTGGCCGATGGTGACGTCGAACGCGCCGCGCGGCAGGCGGTTGGCGTACGTGATGGCAGTGGCGCCGGCGGACGAAAAGTCGCCGTTGGCCGCGCTGTACGGCCCCTTGCTGTAATCGAGCCGGGCAGCCAGTTCCGGAATCAGGAAGTTCAGGTCCGTCCAGCCTTGCCCATGGCCATGGCTGCGCTGGTTGACGGGCATGTCGTCCACCGTCGTGCGCAGGTCCGTGCCGTGATCGAGATTGAAGCCGCGCAGGTAGAACTGGTTGGCCTTGCCCTCGCCGCTGTGCTGGCTGACGATCAGGCCTGGTGTGGCCTCCAGCAGTTCGCCGGGCCGGTACGACGTGCGCGCCGCCAGCTGGCGCTGCGTGACGGTGCCGTCGGCTGCCGAGTCGGCAATGCCCAGCTGCGACGTGCGCGACGCGTCGATCAGGACTCGTTGCAGGAATGGATCGTCCGCATGGGCGGACAGGGAAAACGTGGCAAGAGCGAAGGGGAGGATGCGTTTCATGTGTCAAAAACCCGGGACAGACCCCTGTTTGAAGAAAAATTGCCTGTAAACCCGGGTCTGTCCCGGGTTTTTTACGGAAGCGCGTGTTGCGGGCTGGCAGCGGTAAATGTCAGCGTCGTGGCGGCGCGGCCGGCGTTGGCGCCCACGTTGACGGTATTGATCTGCGTGGGAATGAAATCCGTCAGTACGCTATCGGCGATGACGGCGCCCGGTGGCAGCGCCGTATGCCCGATCTGCTGGAAGACGGTGATCGTGTCGGCATCGGCCTTGACGCCGACCCATTGCAACGGCAGGCGCTTGCCCGCCGCGCTGATGGTGAAGCGCTGCTCGATGTACTGGCGCAGCACGTCCTGGTCTTCTTCCAGCCCAAGGTCGAAATGGCGGCCATACAGGTTCGCCAGCAGCGCCTCGATGTCGTGCGCAGTATACGTGTGGATCACTTCCGTATGGCCGGTGGCGGCGTTGTAGCCGATGTCCGCCATGCCCATATGGTAGTTGTGCGCGTGCGCGGTACCGGCGTACAGCGCCAGGGCCAGCAGGATGCTGTTGGAACGAAGGCGCATGCTTTACTGCTTGCCCGCCGGTTTTGGCTGATCGAGTTTCAACGGCGTCTGCTCGGCTTCCTGCTTGGCCGCGGCGCCGTTGGCCGGTGGCGTTGCCGCCGGCTTGTCGCCGGCTTTGCCGTCCTTCGCATCCTTGTCGTCGGCCTTCAATGGCGTATTGAAGTCCTTCATCATGTCCGGCACCTTGCGCTCTGCCTTGAACAGCTCCAGGCGCGACGGTGCGGCCTTGCGCGGCCAGCTGTTGTTGGACGTGTCGATGTCCGCCGTTTCCCAGTACGGGTCCTGCGTCAGGGAGGTCATCGGCTCGTCGGTCACCAGCAGCTTCGTGATCTTCGCTGGCGAGTAGCGCCACACCTCGGCCGGCACGCGCTCGACATATTTTTTGCCCGACTTCAGCGTGATTTCGAGGATCAGCGGCATCACGAGGCCGCCCTTGTTGGTGAAGTCGACCAGGTACAGGTATTTGCCCTGTGCCAGCAGATTCTTCTGCCATGGCTCCAGGTCCGCCGTCGCTTCCTTGTACTTGTTGCGGTCCGCATTCGTGACGGTGAATTCGTCATGCTCGTTGTAGAAGTCGCGCAGCTCCGGCTGCGTGTCGATCCGGCGCGGCATCGATGCGTTGCGCTGGTCCGTGATCGACACCGGTTCTTCGGCCTTGCGCGCCCGCGCCCATGCCTTTTCCACTTCGGGATTTTTCGTGTCGACGGTGAGTTCGCCGATGTTATCCAGGCTGATGTCGACGGCGTCGGTCGTGTAGAACCAGCCGCGCCAGAACCAGTCGAGGTCCGTGCCCGACGCGTCCTCCATCGTGCGGAAGAAGTCCGCCGGGGTAGGGCGCTTGAACTTCCAGCGCCGCGCGTATTCGCGGAAGGCATGGTCGAACAGCTCGCGGCCGAGGATCGTCTCGCGCAGGATGTTCAACGCGGTGGCCGGCTTGGCGTAGGCGTTGTTGCCGAACTGGAGGAGCGACTCGGAATTCGTCATGATCGGCACCTGGTTTGCCGAACGCATATAGTTGACGATATCGCGCGGGTCGCCGCGGCCGATGGGGAAGTCCTTCTCCCAGGCCTGCACGGCCAGGTATTCGACGAACGAGTTCAGGCCCTCGTCCATCCACGTCCATTGCCGCTCGTCGGAATTGACGATCATCGGGAAGTAGTTGTGGCCGACCTCGTGCACGATGACGGAAATGAGGCCATACTTGGCGCGCTTCGAGTAGGTCAGCTGGCCCGTCTTCTTGTCCTTCGTCGGTCGCGGGCCGTTAAAGGAGATCATCGGGTATTCCATGCCGCCGACCGGGCCGTTGACGGAGATCGCCGTCGGATACGGATAATCGAAGCTGTATTTGTTGTACTGCTCGATGGTGTGGATGATCGACGCCGTGGAGTACTTCTCCCACAGCGGATTGCCTTCCTTCGGGTAGTACGACATGGCCAGCACGTTGGTGCCGTCCTTTTTGTAGCCCTGCGCGTCCCAGATGAACTTGCGGCTCGACGCCCATGCGAAGTCGCGCACGTTCTTCGCCTTGAAGTGCCAGGTCTTGTTGGCCTTGCTGACGGCCTTCTCCGCCGCCTCGGCTTCCGCCTGCGTGACGATGACGACGGGCTTCTTCGCCGTCTTCGCCTGCTCCAGGCGCTGGCGCTGCGTGGCGCTCAAGACGTCGCCGGGGTTCTGCAGCTCGCCGGTGGACGCCACCACGTGATCCGCCGGTACGGTGATCCTGACGTCGTAGTCGCCGAATTCCAGCGTGAATTCGCCGGAGCCCAGGAACTGCTTGTGCTGCCAGCCGGCGACATCGTAGTAGGCGGCCATGCGCGGATACCACTGGGCGATCTCGAACAGCGTGTTCTTGTCTTCCTCGAAGTATTCGTAGCCGGAGCGCCCGCCCAGCACCTTCTGTTCGTTGACCTTGTACGTCCACTCCATGCCGAACGTGACGCGCTCGCCCGGTTTCAACGGCGACGGCAGGTCGATGCGCATCATCGTGCCGTTGACCACGTACTGCAACGGTGCGCCGCCGGATGTTCTGACGTTCGAGATCCTGAAGCCGCCGTCGAACTCGCGGCCGACCAGCGTGCTGCGCAGGCCTTCGTATTTCGCGCCATCCTCGCCGCGCGGTTTGGTCCACGCTTCGCGCGAGGGCGCCGTCTGCATGCGCCGCGCATCCGAGTCGGGCTTGTAGATGTTCTGGTCCAGCTGCACCCACAGGTAGGCGAGCGTGTCGGGCGAGTTGTTGTGGTAGGTGATCTGTTCGGCCCCCGTGACGGTCCGGTTGGCCTCGTCCAGCGTGGCACGGATCGTGTAATCGGCACGCTGCTGCCAGTATTGGTGGCCCGGGGCACCGGAGGCGGTGCGGTATGGCGTCGCGGTGGGCAGCAGCTCGTCGAGCTGGCGGAACTTGTCGTCAAACTTGTCCGCGGCAGTCGCGTGGAGCGACGTGCATAACAGGACGGTAATACCGGCGATGGCAGAGCGCTTCATCGGACCCCTGGCAATGTGAAAGTTGGAAGAATTGTCGGGGTATTTTAAGGGCTTGCCCCATGACGCGAGGAAAGTCTATTTGTAAATATCTTGAAACAATGGCAGGCGTAAAACGGCGGCGGACGTCCGCGCCGGCAACAGCACATGCCGGCGCGCTGTCCGGGCGGACGTCCGCCTGTCCGGTGGGCGCTGCCGGCGTGGTGCGTACGCGACGGCTTATTTGAGGCGGTGTTTCAGTTCGTCGCCGGCCTGGCGCAGCGCGGTGCGCACGGCAGGAACTTCCGACAGGGCGTTGAGCAGGCCGTAGTCGTGGATCATGCCGCCGTAGCGTACCGTCGTCGTGTCGACACCCGCCGCCGCCAGCTTGCGGCCGTATGCTTCGCCTTCGTCACGCAGCACGTCGAACTCGGCCGTCTGGATCAGCGCCGGCGGCAGGCCCTGCAATTGGGCGGTGCCGGCCTGCAGCGGCGAGGCGTGGATTTCGCGGCGGGCGGCGGCGTCCGTCGTGTAGTTGTCCCAGAACCAGCGCATCATGCCCTTGGTCAGGAAGTAGCCTTCGGCATACTGGTTGTACGACGGCGTGTCGAAGCTGGCGTCCGTCACCGGCCACAGCAGTACCTGGGCGCGCAGCGTCGGCTGCCCCTGTTCTTTCGCCATCAGCGCGACCACGGCGGCCATGTTGCCACCGACGCTGTTGCCGGCCACGGCCAGGCGGCTGCCGTCCACGCCGATTTCCCGTCCGTGTGCGGCCACCCACTTCGTGGCGCCGTATGCCTGGCCGATCGCGGTGCCATATTTTGCTTCAGGCGACGGCGTGTAGTCGACGAATACGGCAACGGCTCCCGAGTTCACGACGAGGTCGCGCACCAGGCGTTCATGGGTAGGGAAATCGCCCAGCACCCAGCCGCCGCCGTGGAAGAACATAAATGCCGGCAAAGTCCCTTTGACGCCGGCCGGACGCACGATGTGCAGCTTCACGGGTTTGCCGTCCAGCTCGATCGTCTTCACCGACACGTCCGCGGCCCGCAGCTTTGCATTTGCTTGCGCGCCAACCAGCACCTGGCGGGCGGCCGCCGGGGTCAGCGATTCCAGCGGCGCGCCGCCTTCCAGCGCTTTCAGGAACCTGGCGGTCGTCGGTTCGACGCCAGGCTCGGCAGCGGTAGCAGCGCCGGTAACGAACGCTGCGGCAATGGCAGCGGCGGAGGCAAGTTGTCTGATCGGGTTCATTTTGTTCTTCCTTTTTAAGTTGACTGCGATTATATAGTTCGCTACTTATCGGATACGGCAAATCTGTTGCTTTGAAAACCGGCGAACCGGCTTTCACATCCCGCTTTTCATCAGCTGGCCACGCAGGTCGTCCAGCTGACCTTTCAGGCCGACGACCTGGTCCAGATTGCATCCCGTCGCTTCCAGCACGCAGGCCGGAATGGCCTTGGCCTGTTCACGCAGCGCGCTGCCCCGTTCGCTCAGTGCGATGATGACCTGGCGTTCGTCGCTGGCGCTGCGGGTGCGCGTTACCAGCTCGGCCTGTTCCATCCGCTTCAGCAGAGGCGTCAATGTGGCCGAATCGAGGAACAGTTTTTCGCCCAGGTCCGATACCGTCTGCTCATCGCGCTCCCACAGCACCATCATGACGAGGTACTGCGAGTAAGTCAGGTCGAGCTTGCGCAGCAGCTTCCGGTACAGCTTGTTCATCGCCAGCGACGTGGAGTACAAGGCGAAGCACAGTTGTTGATCCAGTTGCGGTACGCGGGACAGCGCATTGCCGGTGTCGAGGGTGTTGTTCGTTTCCATGCACGCAGTATATGTAGTACGCGATCTAATTGCAAGCGATTTCTCGCAGTCGATTGTGCTTGCCACATGCCGCCCGTTTGGCTTATCGTTTTGTGACCTGCTAACACTGGCACGGTAAAGGGGAAAGATGATGAATCGGATGAATCAGATCGACCCAAAACAATCGCCGACGACCGAGCAGCGTTACCAGCCGGCCGGCCTTTATCTGGTGCAACTTGACCCGCAGAGCGTGGTCGACGGCGTGCGCTACGATGACACTTACCTCGCGGATGAAATCCGTACCTGTGGCACGATGCGCGAGACCTGCCCGGTCTGCGGCGATGGCCACCTGCAGCTGGTGCTGCGCCAGAAGAGCGTGCGCATTCCCCATTTGTTCTGTCTTGAATGCACGCGCTGCTTTGGCGCTTTTCTGGAAGACGGCACACCCGCGTTGATCGAATAACGCGTCGTGATGAGAAACCGGTGACAGGCTCCGGTTTCCGGGAATAGGAGCCTGTCACCGGTTTTTTTTTGACCGTCTGATGGATGAGACAGACCCGGCGCAACATACATTGCTCAGCTGAATGTTCCAGTGCCCCATGCTATAGTCAGCGCATCCATCCAGCTGCGGGACGTACGAATGCGCGCACAAGGTTATCTCGCCTTTACCGTCGGCATCTGCCTGACGGCGTGGGCGTGCCTGTTTGCGCTGGACGCCCAGGACGCCCGGATCGCCGACCGTTTCGCGCGCGACACCGACAAGGTGACACGCGACACGGACGCACGGCTGAAAACCTATTTCGACACACTGCTCAGCATCCGCGCCGTGCTGGCCGTCGACGAGCGCATCGACCGCGCCGAATTACATCATTACATCCGTGA
This sequence comes from Pseudoduganella plicata, assembly GCF_004421005.1. Classification (NCBI taxonomy): domain Bacteria; kingdom Pseudomonadati; phylum Pseudomonadota; class Betaproteobacteria; order Burkholderiales; family Oxalobacteraceae; genus Pseudoduganella; species Pseudoduganella plicata. The sequence continues at coordinate 2,489,503 of NZ_CP038026.1, read as the reverse complement.
ACTGCGCTTGCAGCAGCGCTACCCCGGCTTCCAGGCCATCCAGCTGGTGCGTCGCGTTCCGGCCGCCGGGCTGGCCAGCCATGTCGAAACGATCCGGCAGGACACCACGCTGCAGCCAGGTGGCTATCCCGACTATCAGCCTCATCCCGCCACAGAGCGGGCCGAGCATTACCTGATCGAATACACCGAACCGATGCGCGGCAACGAGAACGCGTTCGGGCTGGACCTGGTGGCCTTCCCCGCGCATCTGCGCTCGCTGGAGATGGGGCGCGACACGGGCGAGCTGGTCGTCACTGAACGCATCACGCTCGTGCAGGACGCCAGCGGCGAGCCGGGCTTCATCGCCCGCCTGCCCGTCTACCGCAAGGGGGCGCCGCTGACAACGGTCGAGCAGCGGCGCGCGGCATTGACGACCTTTGTTGCCATTGTCTTTCGCGTTTCCGACCTGATGCGCGAAGTGATCGATCCGCGTCTCCTGGCCGACATGCACGTGCAGATCAACGACGCCGGCTACCTGATCGATGGCGGCGGCACGCCGCCCGGCATCGAGAACCTGATGTTCGACAGCGCCGGCAAGGTGCGCAGCGACAGGCCCGCCCGCCCCGTCGTGCCGGGGTTGACGTCGCACACGACGCTCAACGTCGGGCAGCGCCACTGGCTGATGCAGTTCAAGGGCTATGCGGGCGGACGGTATGGCCGCGAGTACGGAACGATCGTGCTGATCGGCGGCTGTGGTTTCCTGATCAGCACCCTGATCGCCGCGCTGGTCGTCACCTTGCAGCGGCGGCGCGATATCTCGCGCCGCCTGCGCACCACGCTGGAAGAACTGCGCGCGTTGCAGGACAGCGCCGTCGTCGGCATCGGCCTGTTCTCGGGAGGGCAGATCGTGCGCTGCAATCGGGGACTGGAGGAAATGCTGGGCTATCCGCACGGCGCATTGGACGGCCGGCCCGTGACAACGCTGGTGCCGAGCGCGCCGGCCGTCGACCCGTTCCAGTGCGGCCCGGGCGGACAGCGCGCCTATGCCGAGCTGGAACTGGTGCGGCGCGACGGCCGGAGCCTGTGGTGCATGGTCAACGGCCGCCTGCTCGACCCGCAGGCGCCGGCCAAGGGCAGCGTGTGGGTTCTGGCGGACGTCAGCGACCGCCGCAAGACGGAAGCGGCGCTGCTGGAGAGCCGGCAGGGCCTGGAATACAGCCTGCGTGAAGTGGCGCAGCAGAAGGCCCATGCCGAGCAGGCGCACCGCGAGATGTCCGCCATGGTGCATACCTTGCAGCAGGCGCAGGCCAGCCTGATCACGTCGGAAAAGATGGCGGCGCTGGGGGCGCTGGTGGCCGGCATCGCGCATGAGCTCAATACGCCGATCGGCAACAGCCTGCTGACGGCGACGGCGCTGGCCGACATGGTGGCGCAATTCAAGCGCAAGCTGGCCGACGGTGGCGGCGTGCGCAAGTCCACGCTGGAAGCCCACCTGGCCGATGCCGGAACGGCCTGCAACATCATCGCCACGTCGCTGGGCAAGGCGGCGGACCTGATCACGTCGTTCAAGCAGGTGGCGGTGGACCAGACGTCCGACAAGCGCCGCACCTTCGCGCTGGCCGGCGTGCTGCGCGACACGCTGGCCACGTACGCGGCACAGCTGCGCCGCGCCAGCTGCGAAGTGCGCGTGGACGTGCCGGAAACGCTGGAATTCGATTCGTATCCGGGCAGTGTCAGCCAGGTCGTTAGCAACCTGATCAACAACGCGATGCTGCATGCGTTCGAAGGGCGCGGCCGCGGCATCATCACGATCACGGCCGCCGTGCTGGACGACGATACGGCGGAGCTGCGCTTTGCCGACAACGGCGTCGGCATGAGCAGCAAGACACTGAACCAGATCTACGACCCGTTCTTCACGACCAAGATGGGGCAGGGCGGCTCGGGACTGGGGATGAATATCGTCTACAACATCGTGACCGGCGTGCTGAAAGGCACGATCCGCGTCGAATCGGTGCCGGAGCACGGCACCACCGTTATCATCGCGTTGCCGCTGCGGGTGCCGCAGCCGGTGGCCGCCTGAAAAAAGTTGCCCGAAAAATGGGGACGGACGGGGTCGCCCAGACCCCGTTTTTCGGGCAACAGCGCACGTCAGTAACGCTCGCGCAGCAGCCGCAGCATCGCCACGTTCAGCGCCCACGCATCGGCCACGGGCTGGCGTGTGTAGGGCAGATTGAACGTGTACGGCGCCGGACCGAACTCCGGCGTGAACGTCAGCATGGCCGCGCCGGCGGCGCGGCGCAGTTCGACAATGCGGTCCCACCAGCCCAGGTGCGCGGCCAGTTCCGCTGCGTATTCCGGCGCGCGGAAGTCGGCTACCTGCGCTCCTTGCGCATGGCCGACACGCGCGTGGACGTGGCGCACGCGCGGCAGCGTGATGTCCAGCGTCCGCGGCTGGTCTTCCAGCAGCGATTCGCAGGCAACGCACCAGTGCGACAGGTCGGCCGTCAAGGTCAGGCCGGGCAGCGTGTCGAGGTAAGGCTTGAGCAGCATCGGGTGGCCCGAAAAGCGGCTGCGGTGGATCTCGTGGGCGATCGGCACGCCGTGCTCGCGCCCGATCGCATCGGCCAGCGCCAGCAGTTCCTCGTTCTGCTCGCGCGTATAAAAATCCTTGCCGGTATGCGAGTTGACCAGCAGCGGCCGCGCCGCGCAGGCGTTGTGCAGCAGCGCCTGCAGCGCCGCGCGGTGTTCGTGGAACTGCGGATGGAACACCGTTTCCCATTGCGAAGCGACGAGATCGAGCTTTGCATCGGCGATGCGGCGCAGCCAGTCGTCGCGCTGCGCGGCGTCCAGCGGCAGCGACATCTCGACGCCGTCGAAACCGGCCGCCACCACCTTGTCGATGAAGACCTGGGGCGCCAGGTCGTTGCTGCCCCAGTGCGGGGCGAGGATCCGGATCTGCATCAGATAAAGCCACGCACGGGGAACGAGGCGCCGCGCTGGATCCAGTTGCGCGGCGAGTAGACCGTGTTGGCGTCCGTCGCATGCAGGGTGTACGCGTGGCGTGACACGGGCGAGCGGTTCGGCGCGCTGTAGTGCGGCAGCAGGCCGTGGAAGCAGACCAGCGCGCCGGCCTTGCATTCGAGCGGCACGGCCGTGCTGTCGTCCGGCCATGGCGTGCTGTCCAGCTTTTCCACGGCGATGTCGTCGCCCGTGCGGACGAAGCGCTCGCGCAGCGGCGTGCGGTGGCCGCCCGGTTCCGCCCACAGGCAGCCGTTTTCCAGGGTCGCGTCTTCCAGCGCGAACCAGAATGTCGTCACGCTGATCGGGTCCGTGTCGAAGTACGTCGCATCCTGGTGCCAGCGCACTTCGCCGCCAATGCCGGGCTGTTTGAAAATGTACATCGACTGCCACACCTGCGCGTCCGCCAGGCCCAGGTCGCGCGCGACGGTGGCCAGGCGCGGATCGGCGGAGAAAGCGCGAAAGGTCGGGTCCAGGTCGTGCATCGCGTGGCCGATCTTGTTGATCGACAGCGATTTAGCCTGTTTCAGCTGGCCGTCCGGCCCGAACGCTTCTTCTTCGAAGAAGCAGCGGACCGTGTTGTCGGAGCGGAGAAAATACTCGTCGGCTTTCTTCTCCTGGTCCCTGGTCGTGAAGATGCCCTGCGCGACCGTGGGGTCGAACTCGTCGACGATCTGCGCGGCGCGCGCGCGCAGCGCCGCGATTTCGTGGGCCGACTTGAAGTCGGGGATGACGATGAAACCGTCGCGTTGGTACTGTTCTTTCTGGGCGGCACTCAGCATGATGGACTCCGGGTCGATGGATGACGCCATTCTAGGGCAGCGCTTTGTGCCCGGATAGCGGCAAATGGTTGACACGTTGTCGTCAAAATGAAGACAATTGCCTGATGGATCAATTACGGGCAATGGAAATCTTCGTGGAAGTGGCGCGCCTGAAAAGCTTCAGCGCAGCCGGGCGCAGGCTGGGGCTGTCGCGCGCTCTCGTCAGCAAACACATCCTGCAGCTGGAAGAACGGCTGGACGTGCGGCTGCTGCACCGTTCCACCCGCGAAGTGAGCCTGACGGATGCCGGCCAGGCCTACCTGGAACCGTGCAGCGCCGCGGTGCTGCAGGCACAGGAGGCGGCGCGCATCGTCATGCAGTCCGGCGATGAACTGGCCGGACCGCTGCGCATCCAGGCGCCGTCCAGCTTTGGCAGCACGTGGCTGGCCGACGCGCTGGCCCGGTTCAGCCTGCCGCATCCGGGCCTGCAGCCGCTGCTGCACGTGGACGACGCGCTGCTCGACCCTATCGAACATGGCTTCGACCTGACGATCCGTGTGGGTGGCATTCCGGACAGCCGCGCGCTGGCGATCCGCCCGCTGGCGCCTTGCCGCGGCATCCTGTGCGCGTCGCCGGCCTACCTGGAGAAGTTCGGCGTGCCCGAGACGCCGGAAGCGCTGCGCGCCCACCGCTGCCTGCACTTCTCGCACCTGACGGACGGCACCGCGTGGCGCTTCGCCCGCGCCGGCGAGCAGCGCGTTGTGCGGGTCGACGCCGCGTTCACGTCGAACAATGGGCTGGTGCTGCATGGCGCGGCTTTGCAGGGGATGGGAATCGTCTACAGCACGACGTTCCTGGCGATGCGCAATCTGCTGGACGGCACACTGGTGCCGGTGTTGACGGACTGGGAGCTGCCACTGAATTACCTGTCGGCGTTGTATCCGGCCAGCCGGCAGCCGTCGCCGAAGGTGCGGCGGCTGATCGATTTTCTCCTGGCCGAGTATCAGCCCGTGCCGCCGTGGGATGCGGCGCTGGCGACGATCCACGCGCCATCGGCGTAAATCCGCTCGCCGTCGAGATATACGCCCTCGGTGACGGCAAACACGTCGACGTGATAGCGCGCGTCCTTGCGCTTGAATTGCGGTTTCTGGTACTGCCCGTGCTTCGCGCCCAGCGACAGGTGGATGCCGCACATGCGCTCATAAGTGCCGATATCGTCCACGGTGCGGGTGATGGAGAACGCCCGGTTCATGCCGAAGCCCAGTTCGCGCACCCACACTTCGCCTTCGTGGGCACGGATGATCTCCAGCATCGCGTCGAATTCGGGCGTGCTGTTTTCGGCGCCCGTGACACGGCCCTTCTCGACGATCATCGTGATCGGCGTGACAGGACGGTTGACGTGGAACGACGTGTCGCCGAAGACGAACACGCGCACGCGGCCGTTAACGGCTTCCAGGTCGCGCGCTTCCGTGAACACTTCGCCGATGGGGAAGAGGCCGCCAACATTCTTCATCGCGCTGTAGTCACCGATATTGAGCTTCGCTTCCTCGAAGGGGGACGCGAACACGAGCTGCTCGCCGCCGCTGTCGACCATGCCGCCCGATGCGCCGTCGATGCGGCGCTTCAGCGCATGGCCAACGCCACGGAAGTAGGCCGGATCGTAGGCCAGCGCGTCGATGTAGTGCAGGCCCTGCTCGCCCGGCATGCGCGACAGATGCATATGCTCGATCACCTTCAGTCCGCGTTTGAACAGCTCCATGCGGATGCGGTAGTCGTTCAGCCGGAAGCTCGTGGTCTGGATCAGCACCGTCAGGTCGCCGGCGGACAGGCGCTCGAAGGCGGCCAGCACGTCGTCCGGACCCACGCTGTCGAAATCGATGAACGTCGCATTGGGCAGCGCGCGGCGGTAGGCCTGCGTCAGCGCGGCATTCAGTTCGCTGCGGCAGTCGAACACGACCAGCGCGGCATGCGCGGGCGTGTACTCGATGGCATGTGCCAGCAGGGCGGCCACGTTGCGCGCGGCGGCATCGAGGATGGCGGGTGGAAAAGACGTCATATTTGCAGTCAATACAAGGGTTCAGGGCCAAAAGTACGGCAAAGTGTTGCGGCCATGCGCATTATACGGTTGGCTCCGGAGGGAAACGGCGTCGCGGCTTGTGGGCGCATGGTGCGCGGGTTAGAATCGGTCCACTTATAGCCGGGCGGCAACACTTGTATCTGGCGCAACTATCAGGGTGGGAAAGAGCATGACAGTGACGTTTGGCCAGGATTTGCCGCAGGAACGGCCCGATGCGGACGGGCGGGCGGCGCTGTTCGTGCCGACGGCGCACATCAAGGATGAAATACTGCAGACCCTGCGCAAGGGGGCGGCGGTCGTCGGCTTCGGCAACCATGACCGCACGGTCACGATCTATTACGAAAGCAACCGTTTCAGCGAGCCGCACCTGGTGAAGTACGAGCAAAAGGCGAGGAAAGCTTACGAACGTCTGGTCGACAACCTGCCGACCACGTCGAAGATGACGACCAAACTGGAATACTTCGAACAGGTGGGCTACATCAATGGCAAGGGCATCAATGTGCGCCGCATGGACAGCCTGAAACGCTGGCTGGAATATTCCGACGCAATGGACTCGGCACCCGAGAGCGACGCCGTGCCGTGGACGCCGCCACCGCCGCCCAAGAAGATCAATCTGGGCGGCGACTGACGCATCGGAACGGGGACAGGCAACTGTCCCCGTTCCGCTTTCCGGGCCGGCAACGTCTTGCTGCGCTGGGGCGGGGCCTGCGTGCGATGGCGCCGCCGCGGTTCCTTTGTCAGGGGTAACCGTCCAGAAATCCTCGGTGCGTCCGCCGAACGCCCGTGTCGATGCGTTATGATTGACACAACTGCGCGCACGCGCGCGCAATGTCCAATCAGAGGCGGAGGAATATGGCGTACAGGTGGGAGACGGCGCACGGCACGTGGCTGGAAGGGGAACACAACCGCTTCGAGAAAAAGGCAGGCAAGGACGGGGCCCCCATCGACTGGCAGGGTGTGCGCCACCGCTTGCCGGACGTGGCGCAGTTGCTCGGTGCATCGCTGCCGTCCGCCTGCGCGCACGCACCCATCTATCCCGAAGGCTTCGCGTACTGCCCCGAGTGCGGCGCGCCGCTCTCCATGGCCGACATGACGCGCCGACCCGCTTGGTGGGGTGCCACCAGTGCCACCTTGAGCGCAGACGACTGTCCGTTGCCGCGCCACGTGCCGCATGGCCTGCCGCAGACGGCGCAGCCGCTGGCCGCCGTGCTGGAGACGCGTCCGCCGGAGCCGGCGCGGGGCCAGGCCGATGTCCGCATGCCCGTACCGCCCAACGCCATCTGCGTCTTCGCCGCCGCCACCTTCGGCTTTGCCGCCCAGCGGCTGCTGGCACTGGCCTATACCCGCAACGTGCTGCAGTATTGGGACCCGCATGCGGCGCACTGGCAGGTGCTGGCACCGGACGGCAGAACGGCCGACCTGCGCTTCACTGCCTCGCAATACGCCTGGCTGCCTGTCGTGCAGCCGAAGCGGCGCGGCGAGGTGGCGCTGGTCCCGTCGCAGCGCGGGCTGTACCGCCTGATCGTCAACCCCGTCACCGAGACCTTTCACACGGAAGCCGTGCTCGAAGTGGAGCTCGTTGCCAGCCCCGGCGCCGTCGGCGGCCGCATCGCCTGCCTGATCCTGGGCGGCGCCCACTACGCCCGCACCGTGCGGCTGTGGACGGCGGCGCACGACGGCGCCGACCCCGAATCGATGGACGTGCTGGGGGCCGACGAGGTGCCCGTGCCGATGCAAGGGTGGGCACGCCCGTACAGCTATGACGGACAACTGTGCTGGCTGCACGACGAAGGCCAGCTGCTGTGGCGTCCCGGCAGCGCGCCGCGCTGGCTGCCCTGGCCATTCCCGTGGCAGCCGCGCCTGCAATGCGGCGGTCCCGTACGCAGCCGCGATGGCCGCCTGTGGCTGCTGGGCCATGACGGCGAAAGCTATTCGTTCCGCGAACTGGGCACCACGGGCGTCGCGCAGGTCCACCCCATCGGCGGCGCCCGGCTGGGCTTCGGCACCTTGCTGTTCCGCCGCGGCCACCAGGTCAAGGACGATCCGTGGTCGGTCGAGAACGTGGAAGACCAGACCCGCGGCGACGTCTACGTGCTGCCGCTGCTGGAAAACGTGGTGGCCGCGCGCAGCCAGCCGTCCGGCCTCGTGCTGCGTTTCCGCTATCCGGGCCTGGCCGAAAAGGCACTGACGGACGAAACGCTGTCGGGCGCCATCGTCGAATGGATCGGCCAGCGCAACGTCATCCTCGACGAGGTGGCCCGCCTGAAGGACCCCGGCGCCTGCGTGCCGTTCGTCTACGACGGCAAGCTGTGGCTGCATCATCCCACCTGGAACGACATCCGCGGCTGGCGCCTGGAGGGCTTCGCATGATGCGCGTCCTGCTGGCAGGGCTGCTGGCGGCGCTGGCCGGACCGGCGCACGCCACGTCGCACGTCTTCCTCGTGCAGAATTCGGGCTGGATGGAGCCGTTCTTCACGGACCCGTCGTCGCAATACAAGCCACTGATCGCGGAGGTCGTCACGGCCGCCACGCAGCCGGGCGATGCGCTCGTGCTGGCTGCCTTCAACCAGGGCCTGCCGGGTGCGCCGTCGCCGCGCGCGTTAATGTCCCGCAGCGTCGACGATAAATCCCAGCGCGAGGCCGTGCGGGCTGCGCTGGCGCCGTTGACGGTGGCGCGCAAGCCACACGGCGGCGCCCTGGCCGACACGGACCTGGGCGAGGCGGTCGGTTCGGCGATGACCCAGGCGCTGGGCGGCAAGCCGGGCCTTGTCTGGCTGTTCACCAACAACAAGAACAGCCCGAACAACGACCAGGCGACGGCCCAGCGCAACCGCGAGTTCTACCAGCTGATCCACTCGGGGGCGGCCATCCGCAAGGCTGTCGCCTTCCCGCTGCACATGCCCGTCAAGGGCGAGCGTTACAGCGCCAACGGCCTGATGGTCTACGTGTTTGCCGTCCAGGAGCAGGGCATGCGCGAGCTGGACGCCTTGCTGCGCAGCGGCCGGCTGCAAAAGGTGATCACGGAACCCCCGGCACGTCTGAAACCGCTCGATGCGGACACGGTGCGGCTCGTGCCGACGCGCGTCGAGAACGTCCCAGGCGTCACCTTCGCTACGCTGCCCGACGGCCGCCTGCGCGCGGACGTCGACGCGCAGGCCACCGCGAACGGTCCGCCCCCCGCCGCACGCATCACGTGGCGGCTGGAGAACGCGATCTACCCGTACACGATTGCGCACGCGCGCATCGCCGCGCAGTCGTCGCTGGCGGGCGCCGTCAAGCCGCTGGCACTTGCGCATGACGACGTGGCGGCACTGGCACCGGGCAAGCCGCAGCCGCTGGCATCGACGATGGCGCTGCCGGTGGCGAACCTGCCGGGTAAATGGTCGCTGGCCGCGTTGCAGTCGGCCGGCTCCGCGCAGGTGCTGCCGGGCCGGATCGACGTGCAGCTATCGGACCAGAAGCTGGAGCTGTCGCAGGCCTTCCGCCAGCGCATGGCCACCCTGTTCCCGGGCGATCCGCTGCCGGACATCTTCACGCCGCCCGAGCGCATCCAGGGCTCGCGCGCCGCGTTGCCCGTCGAAGTGCGGCTGCAGCATGGTGCCGCGCCGCTGCTGGCCGCACTGGGCGCTCTGTTTGCGTTGCTGGCAGCGGCCGCCGCGCTGCTGATCGCGGCCACGCGCGGACGCAAGGTGCTCGTCACCGTCGAGGGAGAGCAGCGCACCATCCATACCAAGGCTGGCGCCAAAACGCCGCTGTACGACCGCGCCGGCAACCGGGTCGCGGCATTGCACACCACACTGTTCGGCAACAAGCTGACCGACCTGCGCGAAGGCGCACAGGTACGGATCGGCCGATAACGACAATCAAAGCGATAATCAGAGCTACATACACGAGGATTCGATGACCACCAACGCAATTCTGCTGGCGCAGGCCGATACCGACCCAGGCTTCAAGGTCCCCGGCGCGGGCAAGGACGAGAAAACCGCGATGCCGGCCCCACCCGCGGGCGACGGCACCCTGAGCACCACGCCGCCCGGGGAAACGGCGACGGGCATGGAAGTCGCGCCGGTCGCCGGCGCACCCGCCACGGACACGTCCACGCGCGACATCGCCATCGGCGGCGCCGTGTTCGTCGTGCTGCTGATCGTGTTCTTCTTTGCCCGCAACGCGTTCGCCAACTACCTGGTGCGCCGCCGCGTGGCACCGTCGTCGGCCGACACGGCCGGGTGGCTGCTGTTCTTCGGGCTGGCATTCCTCAGCGCGGCCGTCGTGCTGGGCTTCGTCAACTCGACCAAGTTCCTCAACGTCGCCATCACGGGTACCTTGCTGGTGTTCGGCATCGCGGCCATCGTCGGCGCGCTGTTCACCGGCCGGCGCTAGGAGGACGGCATGGCGGATATTCCCGGCATTGAAAAGAAGGCGGAACTGAAGATCGACTTGCGGCCCACGCTGTTCATCGGCGCGGGCGGCACGGGCATGGAAGTGATGATGCGCATTCGCCGCCACATCCTGTCGGCCGTGTGGAACCGGCACCATCCGGCACGCGTCGAATCGATCGGCGAGTTCCCCGTCGCACGCTTCCTGCACGTCGACCTGGACAGCGGCGCCGTCATCGACGACGGCAAGTCGCAGCGCACCGACCCGTGGTACGAACTGGTCAAGCTGGGCGACGAGGAGCGCCTCGTCGAACCGATCGACCTGCAGCAGTACCACGAGTCGGACGACAGCCTGGCACGCTTCCCGCTGATCGAGAACTGGATGCCGCTGCGGCCGAAAAAGCTGCGCTCCCTCGGCATCGACCCGTCGAAGGGCGCGGGCCAGATTCGCGCCGTGGCGCGCCTGTACCTGTTCGACAAATACCCGAAGCTGCGCGGCCGTATCAAGGGCGCGCTCAATTTCCTGGCCAGTAACGCCGGGCAGGAACGCAAGGACAATTACCAGCGCCTGGGCCTGCAGGTCGACACGTCGAAGTTCCGCATCGTCGTCATCGCGTCGAACGCCGGTGGCACGGGTGCCGGTACGGCGCTGGACCTGGGCTGGATCGCCAAGGCCATCGCGCGCCAGGAGGTGGCCGACAGCCAGGTCGATCTCGTCATGTTCATGCCGGGCGGGTACGCCAAGGCGAACAAGGAGCGCACCGAAGCCAACGCGTATGCCACCCTGATGGAGATGGAAACGGCAATGCGCGACATGAACGCGCAGGTGCGCTGGGCCGATCCGGACAGCCTGACGGGCCGTGGCGCACCGTTCGACGACGTGTACTTCGTCGACACGGCCAACCTGTCGAACAAGGCCACGCAGGACGTGCGCGACGTCTACCAGATGGTGGCCGATTCGCTGTTCGAGGATTTCGCGTCGGCCGATTTCGCCAACCGCAAGCGCTCGGTGGCCGTCAACCAGCAGCAGCACAAGCTGGGACCGTTCAATCCGCGCGTGCCGGAGCAGCGCTTCGGCGACATGCGGCTGTCGTATTCGAAGGTCTATTCCGCCTTCGGCCAGTCCGTGCTCGATACGCAGCAAAGCCTGCGCGACGATATCCGCGCGTATGAACTGGCGGCGCTGATGGTCAAGGCGTTCTTCGGCATCGTCGGCAACGACGGCGCGCCGGGCCGCCGTGCGGGCGACCAGGAACGCGACGTCTTCATGCGCGAGCAGATGCTGATGGCCGAGCGCACGTTCGACGAGTTCCCGGACTTCCGCAAGGGCACGGTGGATGTGACGGCATTCCAGGAGTATGCGCTGTCGGACCAGCTCCTGATGGACAAGGACGGCCGCTCGCTGCTGGAACGCGTGGAATCGAAAGTGCAGATGGAGATCGACCGCATCACCGGTGGCTACGACCTCAAGATCTGGCGCGAGAAGGTCGCCGAGCTGCTGCCGCACCTGGAACGCGACGCGATCCGTGAAGCAGGGGCGATTGCCGAGACCAGCGAGGACCGGCTGAAGCGCCACACGCAGGAACTGACAATGCGGATGAAGGGACGCATCCGCGACCGCCTGTACGGCCTGCTGGACGACCGCAAGCAGGGCGGCCTGGAATTCGTCCTGACCCTGCTGGAACAGATCAAGGCACGCATCGCCCAGCGCGACCTGCCGCACATGGAGCACAATGCGCGCCGCTACCGCGACATGCGCGATGCGCTGCGCACGCGCCAGGTGGAAGAATCGCTGAACAACCTGGCGCAGGCGGCCGGCAAGTGGATCAACGCGGGCGCGCAGGCGCGCGAAGTGGTCGTGCACCTGAAGCGCGACATTGCCGACTACCTGCGCTTCCACCTGCTGGCCGTGGCGGCCGGGCAGGCGACGGAAGTGCTGCGTGCGCTGTCGGCATGGCTGGGCGACGTGCAGTCGGTGGACGAGCGCGGTCACGCCATCTGGTCCGGCATCGCCGGCGAGTTCCAGGAAGGGCGCCGCTGTGTCGAGGCGATGCTGGGCGCGGTGGACCAGCGCATCGCGCAGCTGCGCGCCGATGCGCAGCACGAGCATGCGACGTACATGAAGCTGGCGGCGGACGTGCTGCCGGAACCCGTGCAGCTGACGGGCGACGTCAGCCTCTGGAGCGAGGAAGTGCTGGCCGAATTCGGCGGCTCGGCGCGGCTGTTCCCGCAGCTGGGCGACGAGAAGCTGCGTTCTTCCCTGCTGCTGAAACTGTTCCGCCGCGCGCAGACGCAGCTGACGGCCGACGACGTGGCCGCGGTGGGCGAGGCGCCGGGCGATCCGCTGCTGGAGCGGCTGCTGGCGCTGTCCGCACAGGAGCGCCAGCGCATCTTCAACGAATGGCTGCGCAGCGCCATGCCATGGGTGAACGCGCGCTTCTCGGCCGAGTTCACGCCCAACGCCGACCAGTTCAAGTGCTTCATCGGCGTGGGCGACGCCAACGCCTGGCGCCGGCTGGAAGGCGAGATCCGCGCGGCAGTGCCGACGGGCTTCTTCCACGGTGAGCTGGTCAACATCGTCAACACGGGCATTGGCGGGCGGGCCGTCTGCTACATCGAGCTGTCCGGCTTCCCGATGACGGTGCTGCGCGGGCTGCCCACGTGGCGCACGTCGTACCAGATCGAGAACCCGAAGATCCCCACGCACCTGCACTTCGACGCGACGCGCTTCCGTCATCCGATCGCACCGAACATGGACGAATTGAACCGGCTGGCGGACGATTACGAATGGTTCCTGCAGGCCGTCGCCACCGGTGTCCTGAAGCGCAAGACCGACCTGGCCGACCGCGAAGCGACGTTCCAGCCGCGCGGCCAGTATCTGTTCGAAGTGGAGCAGGGCTCGGGCGAATGGCTGCAGGTAGGGAACGAGTTCGCCGTCCGCTCGAACGGTCTGCCCGCGTTCTACCGCGAGCAGATCGTCGTGGCGGTGCAGCAGCGCCTGGCGCGCCTGGGACCACACCAGATGCTGCTGCTGGCGGCGCTGATGCGCCACTACCAGCAGCGCGTCTACCAGCCGAAGCTGGAAGTGGACGAGACGGGCGCCGAGCTGCCGTCGCCATCGCTGCCGAACATCACGGCAAGGCGGCTGCATGACGAATGGCTGCGCCGTGCCGTCGCGACGAATGCCGCGCTGGCCGGGATGGAGGACAAGGCACTGGACCTGCTGGCGCAGTGGAGCGACGTGGTACCCGGCTCCGCCCACGATGCCTACACATGGGAAGTGCAGCAGTCGGTCGACAAGCGCGTGCCGCGACCGGAATACCTTGCCAGCGAAACCACGGCGGCCCATCTGCTGGCGGGAGGAGCTGTTGCTGCGGCGCCCGTGGGGAGTGTGCCAGCTGCCGGCGGCTCGTTGTACAAGGTGTTCGTCAACCGCATGCAGCAGGGGCCGTACACGGTGCAGGAACTGGCGCAGCGCGTGGCGCGCGGCGAGATCGACGGCGCGACCAAAGTTTGGGACATGCGCTGGGTGCCCCACGTGGACGGGTGGAAGGCCGCGCGCGACGTGCCGGAACTGGCCGTGCTGTTCGCCGCGTCGATCCCCGACCCGACCGACGATATCCCGGACCCGGAATAAGGAACGCGCACCGTGGAATATCGCTGTGTAAACGGGGCGTGCGGCAGGACGTTCCCGCGCAAGGTCAACTTCTGTCCCTACTGCGGTACCGGACAGGCGGCGGGCGCGCGGCCCGCTGCGCCGCCACCCGTGGCGCCACCGCCCGCGGCCGCACCGCCGCCGGTGGCACCGCCCGTGACGGCGCCGCCACCGCCCGCGCCGCCACCACCAGCGCCGCCCGTAGCGCCGGCGTCGCGTCCCGCACCGACGCATCCACCCGTACCGCCGGCCCGGCCTGCGCCGCCGGTTGCCGCCGGCCCGGCCGCGCCGCCGCTGCGCAAGCCCATCGGCGCAGGCACGTGGTTCCTCGTCGCGCTGGTGCTGATCGCCATCTGGTTCGCAGTCAAGCCGGGCGACCCGTCGGCCAGGTTCAAGAAGCGCGTCGACGATGCTGTCGCGTTGACGGAGCAGTGCCGGATTGCCGATGCGCGGGCCGAGCTGACGGCGCTGCGGGCCGACAAGGCCGCAGCGGCGCAGGTACAAAAGCTGCAGGCCGCGATTGCCGCCTCGGCGCCGGCGTGCGAACGCAAGCAGCAGCGCACCAGGGCATGGACCGACACGCGCAAGGCGCTGGAGACGGCGCTTGCCGCAGGTTCCCTGGAGAAGGCGTCGACGCGGCTGGCCACGTTCACCCGCAAATGGAACGACGACGATGACACGCGCGAATGGCGCGAGCGCATCGACCGGCTGCGCGCGGAAAAGCTGTTGGACGACGCAAACGCGTGCCTGGCACGCAAGGACCGGGCATGCGTGCAGGCCAAGCTGGAGGCGGCCGAAAAGCTGAAACGGCCGGAGGCCACGCCGCGCATCGAAGCGCTGCGCGAGGAACTGTCGAAACTGCTGGAGTCGACACTGCTGGAAGGGCGCGGCGGCGCGACGTCGTCGAGCGGGACGGCGACGCCCATTTCCACGACGGCACCGCCACCGGCCGGGGCGCTTACTACCACGTCGTTTGTCGCACCCGACGCGCGCGAGGCACGGCGCCTGCAGGTAGAGGCGGAGCGCGATATCGCGCAGGGCAATTACCGTGGCGCGATGGGCAAGGCCGCGCAATGCGTCGCGCTGTCCGGCGGGGCCGGCAATTGTGCGGCGCTGCGCGAGCGCGCCGCGCGGCTCGACCGCGACTATCAGCGCTGCCTGGCGGCCGGTAGCCAGTGGCTGAGCGAACGCTGCCAGTGATCCAGCGCGGCGCATCGCGCGAGTAAAATTTGTTAGACTGTTGGCAACGTGCGCGAAGGAGGGACCATGACACTCACATCACGCCTGCTGCCTGCCGGGCTGCTCCTGCTGGCGCTGGCCGGCTGTCACAAGGACGAGGAACGCCGCATCGACGGTCCTGCCGAGCGTGCCGGCCGGGAGCTGGACGAAGCGGCCAAGAAGGCTGCGGTGCATCTGGAAAAAGCCAACGAGGAGCTGAAGGTGGCGGCCCACAAGACAGGCCGCGAACTGGACGAATTCGCCGACAAGGCGGGCGAACACCTCGACAAGGCGGCCGTTGCCGTCGGACGCAAGCTGGAGCGGGCCGGCGAAAAGATCCAGGCGAATGCCGAGGCGGCCCGGGAGGATGAGGAGCCGGCCAAACACGACAAGAAGTAGCGGCGTACCCGGCGCAGACTTGCGCAGGCCCCTGTCCCCGCACCTTCACGGCCGCGAACTGCGCGGCCGCTTCAAGGTCACTACATTGCTGTGCGGCTGGGCCTCTTCCGGCGCCGGCACCCCATGCGCGCCGCCCAGCACGACGGACAGATCGACAAAGCCATTACGCCATGCGCGCTCCAGATCCTGTTCGATCGACTCCATCGTCGTCTGCTCGAAGTTGGCAAAGGCGCGCACGCCGTAGGCGCGATTGCGGCCGTGGGCCTTGGCCAGGTACAGCGCCATGTCCACCAGGTTGACGGAACGCTCCCAGGACAGCGGCGTTCCGCCCGGCACCAGCGGGAACGGCGCGAAGCCGACCGACACGTTGACGGGAATGACGGTGCCCTGGTACTCGAGCGACTGCGACGAGATGCTGTACAGGATGCGGCGCGCCACGTCGTCGATGCTGCCGCGCGAAACGGCCGGCAGGAACGCGAGGAATTCCTCGCCGCCCCAGCGCACGATCATGTCCGTCTCGCGCAGCGCCACGCGCAGGTTTTCGGCGATCATGCGCAGCACGGCGTCGCCGGCGGCGTGGCCGTGGGTGTCGTTGACGTTCTTGAAATGGTCGACATCGAGCAGGAACAGCGCACCCACGGTGTCGTCGCCGCCGACGCGGCGTTCGACCGGCGAGTGGCCGCGCATGAAATCCTGGAAGTGGCGGCGGTTGTACAGCATTGTCAGCGGATCGAGCGAACTTTGCTGCTTGAGCTCCTCGTTCTTCACTTCCAGCTGCGCGTTGGCGGTGCGTACCTTGCGGTACAACAGGCCGACGATGGCGGCCACCAGCGCCGAGACCACGGCCAGCAGCCACCAGACGCGCTGCTGCAGTCGACGGTTGTCCAGCTCCGCGCCCTTGACGCGGTTTTCCTGGCGCAGCGCCTCGATCTGGCGTTGCTTCTTTTCGGTGTCGTACTTCTGCTGCACCTCCAGCAAGTCCTTCTGGCGCTGCTTGGCGAACATCTCGTTCGACATCGTGCGTTCGCGGTGATAGGCCTCGACGGCGCCCTTGTAGTCGCCGGCGCGCTCCAGCGCCGCGCCATATTCCATCAGCACGGCCTGCAGTTCCGGCTTGTCGCCTGACTTGTCGTAGGCCGCCAGGCCGGCTTCGAACTGCCGCTTGCCTTCGGCAATGCGGCCCAGGCCCAGATACGCCTGGCCCAGGTTGATGCGGGCGGTGGCCGTATCGAGATTGCTGTGCACCTCGGCAGCGGCCTTGAGCGCCTGAATGGCGTAATCCTGCGCGCGCACGTAATCATGGTCCTTCAGGTAGCTGTCGGACAGGTTGACGAGCGTCGTCGCCACCATCTGGCGCGCACCGAGTTTGCGTTCGACAGCCAGGCCCTCGATCAGCGCGCGGCGGGCGCGTTCGGGCTGCTGCGATTCGATCGCCAGGCCGTATTCCGTGCTGAGGGCTTCGGCCAGCCGGCCGGGCGACTTCAGCGACTTGGCGACCGCGAGCGATTCCTGCTGCACTTCCCAGCCCTTGTCGTACTGGCGCATGTTCACATACAGGAAGACCAGCGCATTAAGGGCACTGGCCAGCGACACGGGGTCGTCCTCGATATGGCGTGCCATGTCCACGGCGGCCTGCAGCTTGGGCAACGCAGCCGGATAATTGCCTTGTTCCTGGTAGGACTGGCCCGCCGTGATCGTGGCCTGCACCTGCAGCGGCCGATTGCCGGTGCGCAGCGCCACCCGTTCCGCCTCGAACGCGGCGGTATGCGCGCCACTCAGGTCGTCCAGTTCATACAGGGCGTAGCAGCGCGCCAGCAGTCCCTTGGCCAGCGCCACGTCGTCATGCTGCTGACGTCCGGTCGCGATCAGTTCGTCGGCCAGGCCGAGGCCGCGGCGCACGTCGCCGGTGCGGCGCACGGCGCTGCTGTACAAAGTAAGAAATTCGGTACGGGCGGCGGCATCTGCGCGCGCGCGCGGTTCCATTTCCTGCAGCTGCTGCAGCGCCCGATCGGGCATGAAGCGCACGGCTTCGCGGATATGTTCCAGCTGCGTCGACAGCGTGTCCTGGCCGAACGCCAGCGCCGGCGCCAGCACGCACGACGCCGCCACCGCGCGCAGGGCGCGGACTAGCGAAGTCTGTCGTTCGAAAAGTGGAAAACGTGCCAACGTTGCGGTCCTCGGGCTGCACGGCGCGAGAGCTGGGCGCCAGGTGTCGGAGCATTATATGCCTGTTGCACGCGAGAACAATTCACCCGGCAGTAAATCCCCATGTTCGTGTCTTTCCTTCCGCTTTTACGCAACACACTTATTTAAGAATCATTAAAATCTCGTTAAGCGCGTTCCCGGGGAGTGTCATGCCGCCAACTGTTGCAGCAGATATAAGCGCTGGTACAGCCCGCCCTCGATCTGCATCAGTGCGTCGTGCGAGCCCGTTTCCTCGATGCGGCCGTGATTGAGCACGACGATGCGGTCGGCGTCGCGGATCGTCGACAGCCGGTGCGCAATGGCGACGATCGTTACGCGACCACGCAATTCGCTCATGGCCTCCTGCACAATCTGCTCCGTCTGGCTGTCGATGCGCGACGTCGCTTCGTCCAGCAGCAGAATGCGCGGCGAGCCGGCCAGCGCGCGGGCGATGGCGATCAGCTGCTTCTGGCCGGACGCCAGGCGCGAGCCGCCTTCGCCCAGCAGGGTGTCGTAGCCGTCCTCCAGCGCCATGATGAAGTCGTGCGCATGCGCCGCCCGCGCGGCCGCCTCGATGCGCTCGCGCGGCAGGCCACGCGCCATGTCGATGTTCTCGTACGCCGATGCCGCCAGCAGGAACGGGTCTTGCGGCACCAGGCCCACTTCGTTGCGGAACTGCTCGATGTCGATATCGTCCAGTGGCACGCCGTTCATCAGGATGCTGCCGTGCCGCGCCGGGTAGTAGCGCAGCAGCAGCGACAGCAGGGTCGACTTGCCGCTGCCCGTGTGGCCGACAATGCCGACGAACGCGCCCTGCGCAATATCGAGCGACAGGTCGTGCAGCACGCGCTGGTCGTCGATATAGGCGAAGTCGAGGTGCCGGATCGAGATGGCGGGACTGCCGGCGGGCGCTTCGTTGGCGGCGGCGCTGTGGCGTGGTTTTCCATGTTCCAGCGCCCCTGTTTCGTCCAGCAGCCCGGCCACGCGCGCGCTGGCCACAACCGATTGCTGCAACTGGCTGAACTGCATGGTGATCTGGATCAGCGGCTCGATCACGCGGGCGATGTAGTTGATGAAGGCGTACAGCACACCCACTTCGGCCGTGCTCATGGCGTTGCTGCCGCCGCGCATACCGAAGAAGTAGATGACGGCCGCCAGCAGCACGACGTTCAGCATGTCCAGCGCGGGGCGCAGCAGCCACGCGTTGGCGCGGATCTCGGCCACGCGCTGCGTGTAATGCTCCTGGTTTGTCGCGGCGAACCGCTCGGCGAAGCGCGCCTGTGCATTGTTCGCCTGCAGCACGGTCATGCCGCCGATCGATTCGGCCATCTGCGCGTTGATGTCGCTGCGCAGCTGGCGCGCGCGCGTCACGGCCGGCGCGGACAGGCGCTGGTACAGCCAGACAATCAGCAGCACGAACGGCATCAGGGCGACGACGATCAGCATCAGCCGCCAGTCCAGCCATGCCATCGCGGCGATCGTCCCCACCAGCACGATGGTGCTGTCCAGGATGACGAACAGCACCTGGATGTACAGGCCCTTGACCGCTTCCGTGTCGTTGGTCACGCGCGAGACCAGCTGGCCCGTGATGGCGCGGTCGAAGAACGCCATCGGCAGGCGCAGCACATGGCCGTACACCTGCTCGCGCAGGCGCTGCACGGAGCGCATCGCCAGGCCGGCAAGGCGCGACAGCTGCAGATAGCGCAGCCACGTGGAGGCGGCACCGGCCAGCAGCACGCCACCCAGCAGCATGCCGATCGCGTTCCAGTCCAGTGCGCGCGGCAGCAGGTGCTCATCGATCAGGCGCTTGCCCAGCAGGGGACCGATGACCTCCAGCGCGGCCGCGACGATCAGCCACAGCACGGCCCAGCCCAGGTGGTGGCGGTCCGGTTTGGCGGCGCGGCGCAGCAGGCCGAACGCACGCCGCATCTGCGCCTTCTGGGCGCGTTTCTCTTCAGGGGTCTGTTGCGGGTCAGAGCGCATCGAGGCTGGCCTCCAGTTGTTGATAGCGCCACTGGCTGGCATACCAGCC
This sequence comes from Pseudoduganella plicata, assembly GCF_004421005.1. Lineage (NCBI taxonomy): Bacteria > Pseudomonadati > Pseudomonadota > Betaproteobacteria > Burkholderiales > Oxalobacteraceae > Pseudoduganella > Pseudoduganella plicata. The sequence continues at coordinate 2,469,804 of NZ_CP038026.1, read as the reverse complement.
GTCCTGCGCGAGCAGTTCTTCGTGCGTGCCCGATTCCACGATGCGCCCCGCCTTCAGCACGACGATGAAGTCGGCGTTGACCACGGCCGACAGCCGGTGGCTGGCGATGATGGCGCTGCGCTCGGGACGCGCGCGGCGTAGTTCTTCCAGGTGCTCCAGGATGCGCGTCTCGGTGCCGGTATCGACGGCCGACAGCGCGTCGTCCAGCAGCAGCAGGTCGTTATCGGACAGCAGCGCGCGGGCAATCGCCACCCGCTGGCGCTGGCCGCCGGACAGCGTGATGCCGCGCTCTCCGACTTCCGTCTCGTACCCGTGGGGAACAGCCTGATGTCGTCATGGATGGCCGCGAGATCGGCCGCGTGCTCCACTTGCTGGCGTGTCGCATCTGGCCGCGCCAGTGCGATGTTCTCGGCGATCGACGCGGAAAACAGGAACGACTCCTGCGGCACCCAGCTGATGGCGCCGCGCAGGGCCTCGAGCGTGTAGTCGTCGAGCGCATGGGCGCCCCAGCGCGCGCTGCCCGTGCGCGGCGTCAGCTGGCGCAGCAGCACGCGCAGCAGGGTGGACTTGCCGGCGCCGGTCGGGCCGACAAGACCCAGCGTCTGGCCCGGCTGCAGGCGCAGCGACACGCCGGCCAGCGCCGGTTCGTTCTGGCCCGGGTAGCAGACGGTCACGTCGTCCAGCACCAGTGTGCCCGGCACCAGCGCGTTCACGCTGCCCCGGTCGTCGATGGACAGCGGCGCATCCAGCATCGGATGCAGGCGTGCCCACGCGGCGCGGCCACGCTCGATCAGCGACAGTACCCAGCCCGCGGCAAACATGGGCCAGATCAGCTGGCCCATGTACATCGAGAAGCTGGTCAGCGCACCGATCGTCAGCTCGTTCTGCCAGACGAGGTAGCCGCCGACGCCCAGTGTCAGGCCCGTGGCCGCGGTCAGCGCGAGGCCGACCGACGGTTCGTACGCCGCTTCCCAGCGCTGCGCCGTCAGCGTGGCATCGGCAGCCTTGCCGGCAAGCTCGCCGAACGTGGCGGCGCTGCGCCGCTCCAGGCCGAGGGTGCGCAATGTGCGCACGCCCGTCAACGTTTCCTGCACATGGTCGTTCAGCGCCGAAAAGCGCTTCAGCGCATCGGCGGAAGCGGTATGGATGTGGCTGGAGATGCGCCAGAACGCATAAGCCATGAACGGGAAGGGCAGCAGGGCGACGAGCGCCAGGCGCCAGTCAACGCCGAGGGTCATCACGCCCAGCACCATCACCAGCGTCAGGGCGCCGTCGAAGCCGGCCAGCATGGCTTCGCCGGCGGCCATCTCGATGGCGTCGATATCGTTGGTGGCCAGTGCCATCAGGTCGCCCGTGCGCTGCTTCTGGTAGAACGCAGGACCCTGCAGCGACAGCCGGCGATAGAAGCGCGTGCGCAGCTCGACGCCGAGGCGGTAGGCGGCGGAGTACAGGCGGATGCGCCACGCCACGCGCAGCGCATAATTGGCCACGCCGACCAGCAACAGCAGGCCGATATCGACGAGCAGCTCGTCGCGCGTGAGCCGATGTGCGGCCAGCGCGTCGATCATTGCGCCGACCTTGCGTGGAATCCAGATGGCGATGAGGGCCACGCCGACCAGCATGACCGCGGCGCCCGCGTACGCGCGCCAGTGCGACCGTACGAAGCCGCTGATTAGCCTCGATAAACTCATGACATATCCTTGACGAAGGCCGTCAGGATACATCAGCGAGGTGGTTTTTGCCGGGCGGGCCCGGCAGCGGGACGGATGGCGGCAACGGGCGGTTCTGGAAGTCGGGGACAGGCACCTCTGGCGCCCGTCCCCGGTCCTGCCCGGCGAGCGATTATTTCCGAGGCTGGTTCCTGCCGGGTGCGGACTTCGCCGGTGCCTTGTCGGCCAGTTCCGCCAGTGCCTGGACGACCGGCTTGGCCGCTGGCTTGCCACGGCTCGTCTTGAGGGCCGGGATGCTGTCGTCCGGCGTCTCGGCTGCCGGCGTCACCGGGGCCGCTTCGGCCACTGCGGCGGCGATGGCGGCGGTGGCCTGCTCCACATTGTCGCTGGCCGTGCCCACCACGCTTTTCGCAGCCTGCTGCACGGTATCGGCGGCAGCTACAACGCTTTCAGTGGTCTGCTGCACGTTGTCGCTGGCAGCGGCGGCGACGTTTTCAGTCGCCTGCTGCACCGGCGCCGCTGCTTCGGCCGAAGCACGCGCCAGGTCATGGGCCGATTCGCGGGCCGATTCGCGGGCCGCCTCACGCGCTGCCGCTGCCGCTTCCTGCGCCGCCTGCGTTGTCGCCTCGGTGGCCGCGTGGGTCGCCTGCGCGGCGCTGTGTTCGATCGCCTCCGAGGCCGCGGCCACGTTGTCGATCACCTCATGCGTTACGTCGCGCACTTGCGGTATCACTTGAGCCGCCGCCTGCGCGGGTGCTTCTGTGGCAAGCCGCAGCGGCGCCTGGGCGGGAGCCGAAGGCTTGCCAGGCAGCGTGCGGAACTGGGCGCTGGCCGACTGCAGCAGCTCGACCTGGGCGCGGCTGGCAATGCCGTACAGTTCGCGGCCGTACGACAGCAGGCCTTCCACGGCAGGCAGCGGCTTCGTGGCCAGCGTCAGCACTTCACGTGGATCCCTGGCGTCCAGCAGCTCACGCGCCGTGGTGGTGCTGCGCTCCAGCACGCTGCGCGCCGTGTGCAGGTTCAGTGCCACGACCTGCTGCATGCCCTCGACGGATTTGCGCAGTACCGCATCCATCAGATTGAGCTGGCTTTCAATGTGCGACTTGCTCGTTGCAGACAATTGCTCGGTAATCGAAGTCATAAGCACTCCTGGAAGGATAGGGAATCGGTATCTTGCGTCACCCTGTGCGTCACGTCGTGCGTCACGGAATGGTGCAATGCAATAAAACTATTTTAGCGACGATTGCACGCATTGCAAAGCGATTTCGCCCCGCGCGCGGCCGGGTCCGGTATTACAAATTTATGCGCTGCAACATTGCGGCAGGCCGCGCGCCAGCTTCAGCAATTGTTTGCACGAAGCCGTCCGCTCTGCCTACAATCAGCCTACCCTATCAATGGAGCGCACGATGGACGCAGTGATCCGCAACGCCACGCTGCCGGACGGCAGGACCGGTATCGACATCGCCATCACGGACGGCCGCATCGTCGCCGTCGCACCGGTCTTGCCGGTACAGGCCGGGCGCGAGATCGACGCCGGCGGCGACCTGGTCACGCCGCCGTTCGTCGACGCCCACTTTCACATGGACGCCACGCTGAGCTATGGCCTGCCGCGCGTGAACGCCAGCGGCACGCTGCTGGAGGGGATCGCGCTGTGGGGCGAATTGAAACCGGACCTGACGCAGCAGGCGCTGGTGGAGCGGGCCATGCAGTATTGCGACTGGGCGGTCGCACGCGGGCTGCTGGCGATCCGCAGCCACGTGGACATCTGCGACGATCGCCTGCTGGCGGTGGAGGCGCTGCTGGAGGTGAAGCGCCGTGTCGCGCCTTACCTCGATCTGCAGCTGGTGGCGTTCCCGCAGGATGGGCTGCTGCGCAGCGCCACGGCGCTGGCCAACCTGAAACGGGCCATCGGCCAGGGCGTCGACGTCGTCGGCGGCATCCCGCACTTCGAGCGGACGATGGCCGATGGCGCCGAGTCGATCCGCATCCTGTGCGAGTTCGCGGCGGAGCAGGGCCTGCGTGTGGACATGCATTGCGACGAGTCGGACGATCCGCTGTCGCGCCATATCGAGACGCTGGCGGCCGAGACCCACCGGCTCGGCTTGCATGGCCGCGTGGCCGGCTCGCATTTGACGTCGATGCACTCGATGGACAATTACTATGTCAGCAAACTGCTACCGCTGATCGCCGAAAGCGGCGTCGCGGCGATTGCCAATCCCCTCATCAACATCACCTTGCAGGGCCGGCACGACACGTATCCGAAGCGGCGCGGCATGACGCGCGTGCCGGAACTGATGGCGGCCGGCGTGGAAGTGGCGTTCGGCCACGACTGTGTGCTCGATCCCTGGTACGGCATGGGTTCCGGCGACATGCTGGAGGTGGCGCACATGGGCCTGCACGTGGCGCAGATGACGAGCCAGCAGGGCATGCGCGCCTGCTTCGACGCGGTGACGGCCACGCCGGCGCGCATCCTCGGTCTGGACGGCTACGGCCTGGAACCGGGCTGCCATGCGGACCTCGTGCTGCTCGATGCGGCCGACCCCGTCGAGGCGATCCGGCTGCGCGCGGCGCGCCGGCTCGTCATGCGGCGCGGGAAGGTGGTGGCCGAAACGCCGCGCGCCGTCGCCACGCTCGACCTGCCGGGCCGCCCGGCGGCGGCCGACTTCCGTCTCGGCTCGCGGCCGGCGGCGATGCTGCCAGGCGTGGCCCGGCCAGGCGTGGCCCGGCCAGGCGTGGCCCGTCCGCAATGATCGTCCTGGAAACCGCGCGCCTGGTGCTGCGCACCCTGCACACGGACGACGCGCCGTTCTACCTGGAGCTGATCAACGATCCGTCGTGGATCGAGCATATTGGCGACAAGGGCATCCGCACGCTGGAGGAAGCACGCGCCAATATCGTCTCCGGCGCGATGCAGATGCAGCGGCGCCTGGGTTATTCGCTGTATATGGTGGAGCGCCGCGAGGACGGTGCGCCGCTGGGCCTGTGCGGCCTGATCCGCCGCGACACGCTGCCCGATACGGATATCGGTTATGCGCTGCGGCCGGCGTACTGGGGCCAGGGCTATGCGTACGAAGCGGCTGCCGCCGTGCTGGCGCATGCGCGCGATACGCTGCGGCTGCGGCGGCTGTACGGCATCACCTCGCCAGGGAACCTCGCATCGAACGCGATGCTGCAGAAGCTCGGATTGCGGTTCGTGGAGCTGACACGGCTGGGGGAGGAGACGCGGCTGACGAACGTCTACCGCATCGACTTCAACACCGGAAACCGGCTTCGGTCCCAGGACGGTCCAGCCTGAGAGGGCTCTGGCGGTTCTACCTGGTTGCCGGCGCCACACGCGGCGCACTGGTGGGCAGCAGCCGCAGGCCGAGGATGTGGACACGGTTCGAGGGCCCCGCAACGCCGCCGGCATCCTTGTACGTCGCGTTCGATTGCAAGTAGCTCATGTTGGTGAAGTCCGACAGCTGCAGCGAATAGCGGCCCGGCTGAAGGCTGGCAGCCAGCGGCGTCGAATACAGCGCCTTCGCTGCGGGGGAGTGCGGCATCTGCACCACGCCCTGCGCGACTACCTTGCCCGCCCCATCGGCCACGCGCAGCCATTTCACGCCGCCGCTGATGCCCAGGTTGATCGCATGCGCGTTGTTGCGGTAGTGGACCTGCACCCCGTACGTGCCGGCCTTCGTGACGACGACATCGTTGACGGCAATGCGGTCATCCTGGCCGCCCCAGTTATTCCAGTTGCCGGTGACGGCGATGGCATCCTTCTCGCCCAGGCACGCCGGCGCGCTGTGGTGGCTGCGGTTGCCCGAGTCCCGGTACACCGCTTCAACCGCATAGCACGATGCGGCGCCGGGACGGGTATCCGTCCAGCTGCGTGCCGCCAGGGCGGCGGCGACCTGTTTGCCGTCGCGGTAGACGTTGAACGCGACGCCCGGCGGCATCGATCCGCCGATCGTCAATACGGCCTTGCCCCCGGTGGCGCGCACGCTTGCCACGACCGGTTCGGGCGGGCCGAACACCTTGCTGTCCACGGCCAGCGGCGCCGCGGCCACGCGGGTGATCTCCTGCCGGCCCGGCTGCAGCTCCCCCAGCGTGACGGCGATCGTGCTGTCATCCGGCAGGGCGTCCCATGCGACAGGGAAGTCGGCCGGCTTGCCATTGAGGGTGATGGCGCTGACCGGGTAGTAGCCGTCGGCCTGCGCGGGCGGCGGCAGCGCCACCTTGACGGTCAGGCGTTTGCCCCGCACCACGAGCTGGGACAGGGTCAGGTTGGAGCTGCCCTGCAGTATGTCGCCACGCAGCCTTGCCGTGATGAACGGTCTTACCGCCAGCCCGTCGTGCGTTGCCTGGATACCGAACACTCCGCCGATCACCGCGCCGAGATAGCCGCCCACGGACCACAACTGCCGACGGGAATTGACGACGGGACCATCGAGTTCGTCGTGGCCGGGATGCTGCAACAGCGGCTGGCCGGAGAGCCATTCCAGGTTCTCCATGTTGGAACCATTGACGGCGGCCGCGCGGATCAGCGTGTCGTATGCCGCGTCGGCAACGGCTACGTTGCCTGCATCGATCGCCGCGCGCAGGCCGTATGCCGTGACGAACGGCCAGATCGCGCGGTTGTGGTAGACGGCCTGGCCGGGTTGCTGCGGCCAGATCACCGGCGCGCCCATGGGGCCGTGCGGATAGCGGGCCATGATGCTGCGCGCCTGCCCGGGATCGGCGATGCCGGCGACGATGGCCAGCGACTGGCCCAGCCAGTCGAATTTGTGCAACGGCGCGCCGTCGAAGTGGCCGGCGGTGACGCTGCTGTACATGCCCGCGTCCGGGAGCCAGAACCGGGCGTTGATCGCGTCCTTCAACGCCGCCGCCCAGCTTTCCCAGCGCTGTGCATCGGCCTCCTGTCCCGCTTCGCGCGCCAGCCGCGCAGCGAGGCGCAAAGCCTGGTAGTACGCCACGTTGCTGGACAGCGCTTTCGACGTTGCCATGAACGGCAAGTTGTCCGGGATCCAGGCGGCATAGGTCTGGTCGCGCCAGTCGAGGAACGACGCCTCGCCGTTGTACAGGCCGACTGTGGCGTCGAACGCCGCGACCCTGTCGATCTCGATGGTGTTGGACAAGGCCTTCAGCGCCGTCGCGGCAAAGGCGCTGCGCTGCGCCGGCGCCAGCGTTTTCAAGACCGCATCCGCACCGAATGCCCACGTCACGCGGTCCGTACTCACCGGCCAGCTGCCGCCGCTGCCCGTGTCCTGCACGATCTGCAAGCCATCCGGCGTGCCCGGCACCTGCCGTGCCTTCGTCACGCCTGGCCGGTAGCCGGACAGCTTGAACTGGAGCGAGTTGCGTACCCGCTCCGGGTCCAGCAGCGCCAGCCCAAGGTCGGCCGCATACGACAGGTCGCGCGTCCACACGTAATGCCATTTTTCACCCGTCTCGAAGCATTCGCAGGCAATCGGCTGGCCACCGTTGTAGCTGTCGTCGCGGATGGCGGAGACGGCATTCTGTTTCATCTCGTCGCCGGCCATTGCGAACAGGGCATCGAAAGCCAGTTTACCGCTGCGCACGCGCGGTACATCGGCGCGCTCGACGTAGCGCACCTCCTGCGGGTCGCCTGGCCGCAGCGCCAGGTCGGTGCTGTGCGTATAGCTGCGCAGTTCGGCCTCGGCGCCTGCGTCGCCGAAGCGGACTTTCGCCTGCTTGCCCCAGGCACCCAGCGCGACGGTCATGTCGTCGGCCCGGGCGAGCAGGGAGGAACCGGTCAGCAGGGCCAGGACGGCGGCGGCAATCGGTGTCGCTCGGGTCATTGGCATTCCAGGAGAAGGGCGCTGCAGGCCGGCAGCTTGACGGTGCCCTCGAGGCGGTGGACGGTGCCGGCGGCCACGTCGCGGCCCTGCTGCATGCCCGTCCACCAGCACGCGGGTTCCAGATGCCCGATGCGGCAAGCGGTGCAAGCGTGGCAGGGTGTGGCAACAGGCTGCGTACCGGCGGCGAGCAGTGCCAGGGCATGGCATTTCATGGTGTCTCCGTAGGGAAGTAGTGGAACTACAGGGTCTTTGTTGCCCTGCTGAGGCTGCAATGCGGCCAAGAATACTATGCCCACGGGCGCCTATCAAACCCTATGGAACAATTCTTATGGAACTTCTAGTCAAGATACAGCATCATGGCCGGTTTGACGGAATTGCTACAAAAACGGCGTAATCGTTGGCCTAATGTCGGATTTGATGTAGTCCCACTACACGTTGCCCGACGCGGGGATGTACCGCAAATACAACGGCCTGCAGGAAGTGACAGGGCTATGCCCGGAAGAGCCGCATATTTCCACGTAGTCGGATTGAACTTTAATTGACACCAAATCTAGTTTTAGTACAAAATTCTTGCAGGACGTCCAAAAGAACGGCCATACATCTTGGATTCCCGTGTAGTTCAGCTAGGCCGGCGTATCGCATCGATCTCCGGCCAGGCTTTCAGGCTCATGCGCAGCTGGTGCGGGAAAAATCGTTAGTTTAGTGAGGGGACTTTGATGAAATTCTTCGCGCCTGAGCGCACCACGCGCACAGCCATGCAACTGAGCCCTGTAGCCGCCGGCTGCGCGCTCTTCGTCGCGGCGCTGGCCAATCCGGCCTTCGCCCAGCAAGCACAGAACAACCAGGCCGACGTTTCGCCCGCGCCGATGGCTTCCGTCACCGTGACGGGTATCCGCCGCGGCATCGAGGATGCCATCTCCGTCAAGAAGGACGCCACGTCCATCGTGGAAGCCATTTCCGCCGAAGACATCGGCAAGCTCCCGGATGCGTCGATCGCCGAATCGATCGCCCGCTTGCCAGGCCTGGCCGCCCAGCGCGTCGCCGGCCGTGCCCAGGTGATCTCCGTGCGCGGCCTGTCGCCCGACTTCGCCACCACGCTGCTGAACGGGCGCGAGCAGGTGTCGACCGGCGACAACCGCGGCGTCGAATTCGACCAGTATCCGTCCGAGCTACTGTCGGGCGTGACCATTTATAAAACGCCCGATGCGGCACTGGTGGGCCAGGGCCTGTCCGGCACGCTGGACCTGCAGACTGTGCGTCCGCTGAACTTCTCCAAGCGCACCGTGTCGATGAACCTGCGCGGCGAGAAGAACTCGCTGGGCAGTCTGGCCAACACGGACGGCAAGGGCGACCGCTTCTCCGTCAGCTATATCGACCAGTTCCTGAACCGCACGCTGGGCGTGGCGATCGGCTACGCGCACATGGATTCGCCGGTCGTGGCCTATGAAACGGGCATTTACGAGCCGTGGAAGAAGACCGTGGGCGTCACCGGCGTCCCGGCCGGCACCGCGTTCACCGAAGGCATGAAGGCCCTGGGCCGCAGCGGCTATAACCGCCGCGACGGCCTGATGGGCGTGATCCAGTACCGTCCGAACAAGCAGTGGACCAGCATGCTGGACCTGTACGCATCGCGCGCCAAGCACGAAGACACCGCCAACCAGTTCGAAATCAGCATGACGAACAACGGCAGCAACGGTCCTATCTCGGCAAGCGACCTCGTTACCGACAACGGCGCATTGGCCAGTGCCACGATCAACAACGTCTACCCGCTGGTGCGCGGCATGTACACCCGCCGCCAGGACGACATCCGCGCGCTGGGCTGGAACAACGAACTGCGCCTGAGTGGCGTGACGCTGGTGGCGGACGCCAGCTGGTCGAAGGCCAAGCGTGACGAAACGCAGCTGGAAAACAACCTGCAGCTGGGCGCCACGAGCCTGGCCGGCAACCTCGATTCCATCGGCCTCGATTTCAACCAGGGCACCTACCCGTTGATGGCGCCGCGTCGCGACTACAGCGATCCGTCGCAGCTGTACGTGCGCAACACGGTGTACGGGACCGGCTACGGCAAGACGCCTTATGTGGAAGACGAGCTGAAAAGCCTGAAGCTGACGGCGAACATCGCCGCCACGGGCGCGCTGGAAAACTGGTTCTCCGGCTTCGACGTGGGCGCCAACTATTCGGACCGCTCGAAATTCAAGCGTCAGCCTGAAGGCGCGATCAACCTGCGCGGCGAACCGACCACGGTCGCTTCCGACCTGCAGTACCAGCCGGTTGGCCTGGGCTTCGCCGGCGTCGGCTACATCCCCGCATGGAACGTGCCGGGCGTGGTGTCGCAGTACATGTCGTTCAATCCGACGTCCACCGAGAACTACCTGATCTCGAAGGCGTGGGACGTTTCGGAGAAAATCTCGACCGCCTTCGTCAAGGCCAACATCGACCACGACTTCGGCGCGTTCACGCTGCGCGGTAACGTGGGCGTGCAGGCGCAGCACACGAAGCAGTCGTCCGATGCCAACTACTGGGACGGCACGGCGCCCGCCGGCCAGCAGGTCAAACCGGTCCACGACGGCAAATCGTACAACGACTACCTGCCGAGCATGAACCTGTCGTTCGGCCTGCCGAACGACCAGACCGTGCGCGTGGCGATGGCCAAGCAGATCGCCCGCCCACGCGTGGACCAGCTGCGTTCCGCGCTGGACTTCGGCGTCAGCGACGTCACGCTCAAGCCTGGCGCCAGCGGCGGCAATGCACAGCTGGACCCATGGCGCGCAAAGGCGTTCGACGTCTCGTACGAAAAATACTTCGGCAAGAAGGCTTACCTGGCCGCGGCGTTCTTCTTCAAGAAGCTGGACACCTACATCTTCACGCAGACGCAGGTGTACGACTTCTCGCAGTACATCCCGGGCACGAAGGCCAATACGCCCTTTGGCGACTACAAGTCGGCGTACAACGGCAAGGGCGGCAATATGCGCGGCGTCGAGCTGTCCGGCTCGCTGCCGCTGAACATGCTGACGCCAGTGCTGGACGGCTTCGGCATCATTGCCAGCGGCACGTACACCGACAGCGCGATCACGATCGAGGATCCGGACGGCAGCATCGGCCAGAACATCCCGCTGCCGGGACTGTCCAAGCACACGACCAACCTGACCGTGTACTACGAGAAGGCGGGCTTCGAGACGCGCCTGTCGCAGCGCAAGCGTTCCGACTTCGTCGGCGAGATCGGCAACTTCGCTGCCGAGCGTTCGCTGCGCTACGTGGTGGGCGAGAGCATCCTCGACCTGCAGATCGGCTACACGTTCCAGGACGGTCCGTTGAAGAACGTCGGCTTCGTGCTGCAGGCGAACAACCTGCGCAACGCCGCCTACGAAACGTACAACGGCTCGCGCAACCAGCAGCTCGAATACCAGAAATACGGCCGTACCGTGCTGCTGGGCGTGAACTACAAGTTCTAAGCCAGCACCCGGCTTCGGCAAAGCCCCGTCCGCGCAAGCGGCGGGGCTTTTTTCATCGCGCAGGCATGACAACATCGGGGCCAGGCACGAAAACTGTCACGGGCCGCGCCGGTCCGACCCGGCATCGACCCTGCCCCGCTGGCAACGTCGCGCCCGAGCCGGCGCGTGCGGTGTACAGTCGCAGCTCCCACGGAAAGGAGACCACGATGTTCAGCCTCGATGACTTCGCCAAGCTGCAGTTCCTGCAGGGCCGCTGGAAGGGCACCAGCCCGGACGGCAAGGAATTCTTTGAAGAGTACGAACGGCCGGAGCCCGGCGTGCTGCAGTCGCGCCGCTACGACAGCGCCGCGTTTACGGACGGCGCCGACAGCGCGCGGATCAGCTTGAACGACGGCGAAGTGCTGTCGCGCTGGGGCGAGTTCACGTGGCGCGCCGCCGAGATTCACCCCGACTCCGCCACGTTTACACCCGTCAATGCGCCCGGTACGTTTGTCTGGCAGGTGGTGGACGATGCGACGCTTGACGCCACCCAGCGCTGGAATGCCGACGGCCGCGAGCAGGAATACACGCTGCGGCTGACGCGCGTCGGCGGCTGACCCACGGCCCGCCGCGGCGGTTCGGATGTTGCCGGGGCAGTCCCGGGAACATCGCCTACCAGGCGTAGCGCGCCGTCAGCATGGCGGTGCGCCGCTGGCCGTAGAAGCAGTCGCCGCGCGCCAGGCACGTCGTGATCTGCACCTTGTCGGCCAGGTTGACGACGTTCATTGCCACGCGCCAGTTGCCCGTGCTGTACGACAGCATGGCATCCAGCAGGGTGGCCGATGGCGTTCGCAGGCTGTCGGTGCCGTCCCATGACGTGCCCAGGTAGCGCACGCCGCCGCCTGCCGTGAAGCCGCCCACGCCGGCAATGGCGAAGTCGCGTGCCAGCCACGCCGACACATTGTGTTTCGGGATGCCGGAAACGCGCTTGCCCAGGTCCGCGCCGTTGCTGCGCGCGATGCGTGCGTCCGTGTACGTGTAGGCCGCCGTCCAGTTCCAGCCGCGCGGCAGGGCGCCCGTGCTTTCCAGCTCGACACCGCGCACCCTGACTTCGCCCATCTGCAGGCTGTTGAGCGGGTTGGCCGGGTCCGTGGTCTTGCGGTTGGTGTCGCGCAGTTCGTACAGCGCCAGCGCCGATGTGACGCGGCCACCGGCGGGCTGCCATTTGACGCCGGCTTCCCACTGCCGGCCGCGCTGCGGTTTGTACGGCTCGCCGTAAACGTCGACGCCGCCCAGCGGCAGGAACGATTCGGCATAGCTGACATACGGCGCCCAACCGTCGTCGGCCAGGTAGACAAGACCGGCGCGGCCGGTGTTGGCGCGATCGTCCGTGCGCGCGGCGGGCCGGCCTTCGATATCGTTCTCGGCCCGGTCGTGGCGCCAGCCCAGCACACCCACCCAGCGCTCATCGAACCTGGCCTGCTCCTGCACGTACAAACCCTTCTGGTGCAGCAGCGACGTGGGCGAGTGCGCCAGTGACGTCGGTACCGTATAGTTCCCGTACACGGGCGCATACAGGTCCAGCGGTGCGGCCATGCCGCGGCCCGTGGCCTGACGCACTTCGGCGCGCTGCACGTCCACGCCGGCCAGCACCGTGTGCTGCCAGCGCCCGAGCGCGAACTTCGCCTCCAGCTGCGTATCGACCAGCAGCGTATCGAGTTCGTTGGCCTGCTGGATCAGGTCGCGGTTGACGGTGCGGTTGTCGGCATTGAACACGGGGCGGGCGGGGCGCCCCGTCGCCTTCACTTCCGTGAAGCTCGTATAGGCGCTGCGGTAGTCCGACTTTCCCTTCGCCTTGCGGCCGTTCTGGCGCAGCTCGAATGTGTCGCTGAGGCGGTGGCGCAGCTGCCAGCCGAACGCGGTCTGGTCGGTGTCGTAGGCATCCCAGCCCGGTTCGCCCGTGAACGTGGACGTGGGAATGCGGCCGTACTGCGACGCCAGCAGCGTGCCCTGCCACGGGAAGAAGCCGATCAGCGAGCCGCTCTCGTCGTGCTGGCGCAGCGCCGTCAGCGTCAGTTCCGTATTCGCGTCCGGTGCCCACGTCAGCGATGGCGCGAAGACCAGGCGGTCATCCGGTACATGCTCGACCTGCGAGCCGCTGTCGCGGGCGATGGCGACGACCCGCGCGCGCCAGTGGCCCGCGTCGTCCAGCACTTCGTTGACGTCGACGGCGACCTGCCTGCGCTGGCGGTTCCCGACCTGCACCTGCACCTCGCCGCCGCGCTGCGCCAGCGGTTTTTTCTGCACATAGTTGACGACGCCGCCGACGCTGCCCTGGCCGTACAGCACGGAGGACGGCCCACGCAGCACTTCCACGCGCTCGAGCATGAACGGGTCGGGACGCGTCGTGTTGTACGAGCCGAAGTTGTTCTGCAGTCCGTCGACCAGCTGCGTGGGCGAGCCGCCCCGCGAGGAGACGCTGTCGGCGCGGCTGTCGAACGAGACGGCGACGAGACCGGCCGTATAGCTGAGCGTCTGCCGCACCGTCTGCGCGCCCTGGTCGAGGAAGCGCTCGTTGGTGACGATGGAAATCGATTGCGGCGTCTCGATCAGCGGCGTATCCGTCTTCGTGGCCGTGCTGCCCCGTTTCGCGACCATGCCGTCATCGGCGCGCTGGCCTTCGACGGTGACGACGGTGACGGGCTCCGCGTCCTCCGGTTCGTCGGCGGCTGCGACGCTCGCGCCGTACGCGCACAGCAGCACGGCGAGCACCAGTGGATGAAGTTTGGGATGTCGTGCATTGCCGGCTGCTGCCGGAGAGAGAAACTGCGCCATGAACCCTTCCTGGTTTGGAAGACGGGCTGGCGGCGGCTGGCTGTCTGGATGAGAATAATTCTCAACTATAGCGTTCGGGTACGGGAATTACAAGTAGCTGGGCAGGCGATAATCTTGAACGGTCGAGGACAGGCACCTGTCACAGGCCTTGCGGCCCGTGGCAGGTGCCTGTCCCGCGAAGGATTACTTTTGCTGCGAGGCCAGGATGCGGTTCTGCTCATCCAGCCACGCCTTCAGCGGCGCGAAGTATTCGATCAGCGCGTTGCCGTCGATGCGGTCTTCCCCGCTGATTGCCTTCAGCTCTTCCGGCCATGGCTTGCTGGTGCCCATCCGCAGCATCGCCTGCAGCTTCTTGCCGGCCTTTTCGTTGCCGTAGATGGAGCACTGGTGCAACGGTCCCGTGTAGCCGGCCTCGCGGCACAGCGCGCGGTGGAACTGGAACTGCAACAGGTCGGCCAGGAAGTAGCGCGCGTATGGCACGTCCGCGGCGACGTGGTATTTCGCGCCCGCGTCGAAGCCATTCGGCAGCATCGGCGCCGGACGCTTCACGCCCATGTACTGCTCGCGCAGCTGCCACCACGTCTTGTCGTAGTCGGCCGGCTGGGTCTTGCCGGCATAGACGTCCCAGCGCCAGCGGTCCACGGAATACGCGAACGGCAGGATTGCCACTTTCGACAGCGCGCGCTGCAGCAGTTGCGGGATGTCGCCCTTCGGATCCGGATCTTCCTTCATCAGGCCGATCTTCTTCAGGTAGCCCGGCGTGATGGACAGCGCCACGGTATCGCCGATCGCCTCGTGGAAGCCGTCGTTGGCGCCGTTGCGGAACAGGACCGGCTGGTCCTTGTACTCGAGGAAGTAATAGACGTGGCCCAGCTCATGGTGGATGACGGTGAAGTCTTCCGCCGTCGGCGTAATGCACATCTTGATGCGCACGTCGTCCTTGCCGTCGATCGGCCAGGCCGACGCGTGGCAGACCACGTCGCGGTCGCGCGGTTTGGTCAGCAGCGAGCGCTCCCAGAACGACGCCGGCAGCTTCTGCATGCCCAGCGACGTGTAGAAGCCCTCGGCATACTGCGTCATTTCCTTTGCCGTCGTCTTGCGCTCTTCCAGTACCTTCGTCAGGTCGAAGGCGGCCGTGTCGCCGGCAGGTTTCAGCAGCGGGTAAATGTTGTCCCACGTCTGACTCCACATATTGCCGAACAGGTGGGCGGGAATCGGACCCGTCGCCGGCACCACTTCAGGGCCGTACGCGGCGCGCAGCTTGTAGCGCGTGTACGTGTGCAGCGAGTCGTACAGGGGCTTCACCTGCTGCCACAGGCGTTCCATTTCGGCGGCAAAGGCCTCCGGCGGCATGTCGTACTGCGATCGCCACAGCGCGCCCGTGTCGGCAAAGCCCATTTCACGCGCGCCCTTGTTCGACAGCGCGACGAAGTCCACGTAGCGCTGTTTGTACGACGGCGCCTGGCTGTGCCAGCCGCTCCATGCTTCCTGCAGCTTCGCCGGCTCGCGGCTGTTGGCGAGCACCTTTTCCAGTTCGCCCAGCGCCAGGCAGTCCTTGCCCAGCACGCTGTTCTGCGGCGGGCAGTATTTGGCCTTGCCGTAGGCGCCATTGAGCGCCGCCTTCGCCGATGCGTACTCGGCCCGCTCCTTTGGATCCGACAGCATCAGCGTCAGCTGCAGCAGCTTCAGTTTGCGGGCATCGTCCTCGCCCAGTTTCAGGCCGTTGTAGCGGCGCGCGGCCAGCGCGGCCTGGCCGGACGCGTCCAGCTGCAGCTCGCCGAAGTAGGCGGCAATGGCTTCGGTATCGTCCGTGATGAAGTTCGAGCCGACCCAGTCGGCGCGGGCGCCTTCGATGCCCAGTTTCTCGAATTTCCGTTCCGTCTCCGCCAGGAAGCGTTTGGCTTCGGCGACAGTCGGTTTGCCGGCGGCTTGCGGTTTTGCCTGCGCACTGGCCGCGCCAGCGGTCAGCGCCAGCAGCGCGGCCAGTGCCAGCGGTGTGTACACTGTTTTGAGTTTGGTCTGCACTATGGATCTCTCCCTTGTGGGTGTTTTGGTTGCACTGCGCCCGCTAATATAACGCAGCGGGGACTGTATTCCGGCGCCGCTTTCTGTCATGCTGTCAATCTGTACTTAAACTACACGCGACCATGGCCCCGAAATCGATTGCTCTGCTGTCCCTTCTCGCCTTCTCTTCCGTGCATGCGGCCGAACGCCGGCTCGAAAGCTTTGCCGTCAACGGCAATACGCTGGACATCGTCGTCAGCGACGGGCGGTACCTGATCAAGCCGTATTCGGCGGCGATCGTCGAGACGACGTTCATCCCGAAAGGGGAGGGATACGATCCGCGTTCGCATGCCGTCGTGCTGGCGCCGGTGGCGGTCGGTGCAACCCTGAAGGACGCCGGCGCAAGCATCGAATATGCAACGCCGGGCATCACCGTCACGGTGCGCAAGCAGCCGCTGCGCATCAGCTATGCCTACAAGGGCAAGCCGCTGGTGGCGGAAAAGGACGGCTACACCAAAGCGGGCAAGCTGGAAGCCATCCGGTTCGCGCTGGACGACGGCGAAGCGCTGTACGGCGCCGGTGCCCGCGCCGTGGGCATGAACCGCCGCGGCAACCGCTTCCAGCTGTACAACAAGGCGGACTACGGCTACGGTAACCGCTCGCAGCTGCTGAACTTCACGATTCCCCTAGCGCTGTCGTCGAAGCGCTATGCGATCCACTTCGACAACCCGTACACGGGCTGGCTCGATTTCGACAGCCGCAAGGACGGCACGCTCGGTTACGAAACGACGGGCGGGCGCAAGACCTATCAGATCATTGCCGGCGATGCGTGGTCCGACGTGATGGCGAACTACACCAGCCTGACGGGCCGCCAGCCGCTGCCCCCGCGCTGGGCGTTCGGTAATTTCGCCAGCCGCTTCGGCTATCGCAACGAAGCCGAGGCGCGCGCCACCGTCGCGCAATTTGCAAAAGACAGGATCCCGCTCGATGCGATCGTGCTGGACCTGTACTGGTTCGGCAAGACCGTCCAGGGAACGATGGGCAATCTGGCGTGGGACAAGGAAAACTTCCCGAACCCGCAAGGCATGATGAAGGACTTCGCCGCACAGGGCGTGCAGACGATCCTGATCACGGAGCCGTTCGTGCTGACGACATCGAGCCGCTGGCAGGATGCGGTGGACAAGAAGGCGCTGGCGACAAAGGCGGACGGCACGCCGTACACCTATGACTTCTACTTCGGCAATACCGGTCTCGTCGACATCACGGGCACCCCAGGCCGCGACTGGTTCTGGAACATCTACAAGGACCTGAAGCTGCAGGGCGTGGGCGGCTGGTGGGGCGACCTGGGCGAACCGGAAGTGCATCCGGAAGGGCTGCGTCACGTGGCCGGCAGCGCCGATGCGGTGCACAACGTCTACGGCCACGAATGGGCCGGCCTGATCGCCGACGGCTACAGGAAGGACTTCCCGGGCGAGCGGCCGTTCATCCTGATGCGCGCCGGGTATTCCGGCTCGCAGCGCCACGGCATGATCCCGTGGTCGGGCGACGTTGGCCGCAGCTGGGGCGGCCTGCAGTCGCAGATGGAGATCGCGCTGCAGATGGGGATGCAGGGTCTGGGCTACATGCACTCGGACCTGGGCGGCTTCGCCGGCCCCGTGCTGGACGACGAGTTGTACGTGCGCTGGCTGCAGTACGGCGTGTTCCAGCCTGTATTCCGTCCGCACGCGCAGGAAGCGGTGGCCGCGGAGCCGGTCTACCGCGCCGCGCGTGCCAGGGCGCTGGCGGCCGAAGCGGTGCGCCTGCGCTATCGCCTGCTGCCGTATAACTACACGACCGGTTTCGAGAACAGCCGGACCGGCATGCCGCTCATGCACCCCGTGCTGTTTGCCGACGACGGCAGCGCGTCCACCATCGACACGGGCACGATCGCTTCCACCTACCTGTGGGGCGACAGCTTCCTGGTGGCGCCGGTCACGGAGCCGGGCGCCACGCGCAAGGATGTGTACTTCCCCGTCAAGGACAGCGCCTGGTTCGACTTCCATACGGGCGAGCGCCATCGCGGCGGCATCCAGGAGACGGTACCCGTTGTGGCGGAGCGCATTCCTGTCTATGTGCGGGCCGGCGCCTTCGTGCCGATGGTGGACGTGGTGCAGTCGACAAAGGACTACTCGACGAAAGACGTGGCGCTGCACTACTGGCACGACGCGACGGTCGCGCAATCGGCCGGCATGCTGTATGACGACGACGGCAAGACGGCGCAAGCCTATGAGCAGGGCCGCTACGAACTGGCGCGTTTCACCAGTGCCGTGCAGGGCCGCGAACTGCGCATCGGCATTGCGACGGAGACGGGCCGGCAGTACACGGCGCTTGCGCGCGCCTACGCCCTGCACGTGCACAACGTAACGGCGAAGCCGCGCGCCGCCACCCTGGATGGCAAGCCGCTGGCGGTGCGCTGGGACGGCAAGACGGGCGTGGCGACGGTCAAGCTGCCGGCGCGCGCCGCAATGTCCGCGCAGTTAGTGCTGAGTTTGTAGATTTTCCTGTTGTTTGACTACAGGCGAACGGTCGATCCCCTGTGAGATTGGGCGTCTGAGCCATTTGACACGGTAACTCTTGCATGTTATTTTGCTACAAATAAGGCGTCTCGCAGGCGCCGGCACACATCGGAGACAGCAGATGCATTCCACCACCAACAAGCCCCGGCTGTCGTTCTGGCAGTTGTGGAACATGAGCTTCGGTTTTTTCGGCATCCAGTTCGGCTTCGCACTGCAGAACGCCAACACCAGCCGCATCTTCTCGACGCTCGGCGCCAACCACGATGAACTGGCGCTGTTCTGGCTCGCAGCGCCCGTTACGGGTCTGCTGGTGCAGCCGATCATCGGCTACCTGTCCGACAATACGTGGCACCCGAAGTGGGGCCGCCGCCGTCCGTTCTTCTTCCTGGGCGCCGTGCTGGCGTCCATCTCGCTGTTCCTGATGCCGAACTCGCACGTGCTGTGGATGGCCGTGGCCGTGCTGTGGATGATGGATGCCGCCATCAACGTCTCGATGGAGCCATTTCGTGCCTTCGTTGGCGACAAGCTCGATCCCTCGCAGCAGACCGCGGGCTTTGCGATGCAGACGTTCTTCATCGGCTGCGGCGCCGTCATCGCCTCGCTGCTGCCGACGATCTTTGCCGACTATCTTGGCGTGAGTAACGTTCCCGTCGACGGCGGTGTGCCGGACACGGTGCGCTACTCGTTCTATGCCGGCGGCGCCGTGTTCCTGCTGTCCGTGCTGTGGACCGTGTTCACCAGCGACGAGCGTCCGCCGGAGGACATGGAGGCGTTCCGCCGCGAGAGCGGCAAGGGCATCGGCCACGGCATCGTCGAAATCATCGACGGCTTCTTCCACATGCCCAGGACGATGGCGCAGCTGGCGCTGGTGCAGTTCTTCACGTGGATCGGCCTGTTCGCCATGTGGATCTACACAACGTCCGCGATCGCCGAAAACGTCTACGGCACCGCCGATGCGCAGTCGGCCCTGTACCAGGATGCCGGCAACTACGTCGGCATCATGTTCGCCGTCTATTCAGGCGTGGCAGCGCTCGCCGCGTTCATCCTGCCGGTGCTGGCGCGCGTCACCAGCCGCAAGATGGTGCATACCGTCTGCCTGATCGTCGGCGGCATCAGCCTGGCCAGCATCTTCACGATCCACGACCGCCAGATGCTGCTGGTGCCGATGGTGGGCGTGGGCATCGCGTGGGCCAGCATCCTGACCATGCCGTATGCCATCCTGGCCGGCGCGCTGCCGGCCAACCGGATGGGCTACTACATGGGCGTGTTCAATTTCTTCATCGTGATCCCGCAGATCCTCAGCGGCGCGCTGCTGGGCTTCGTCACCACGCACCTGCTGGGCGGCCACACGGCCAACACGCTGGCGCTGGGCGGGGCGTCGATGGCGCTGGCGGGCGTGCTGACGCTGTGGGTGCGGGACGAGGCCAAGGCGGTCGCCTGAGCTGACCCGGCGGTCCACCCGCGCGCCGCGGCGCGCCTGTTCGCGTTATTCTAGTGGCAACTTTTAACGGTAGCCCACTATACGGCGGAGAGAACATGGCAATTCAGATCGTACCCACCAATCCCATCCCCGGCCAGCGTCCGGGCACGTCCGGCTTGCGCAAGAAAGTGGCGGTATTCCGCCAGCACCAATACCTGGAGAACTTCGTCCAGAGCGTATTCGACACGCTGGGCGACCTGTCCGGCAAGACGCTGGTGCTGGGCGGCGACGGCCGCTTCCACAACCGCGCGGCCGTGCACACGATCCTGCGCATGGCGGCGGCCAACGGCGTCGCGCGCGTGCTGGTCGGCCGTGGCGGCCTGTTGTCCACGCCCGCCGTGTCGTGCGTCATCCGCAAGCACGAGGCGCTGGGCGGCATCGTCCTGTCGGCCAGCCACAATCCCGGCGGCCCGGATGGCGACTTCGGCATCAAGTACAACATCGGCAACGGTGGCCCGGCCCCGGAAGGCGTGACAGAAGCGATCTACCAGCGCACCACGACCATCGCCCAGTACCGCATCAGCGACGATCCGGACGTGGACATCGACGCGATCGGGCGCCATTACATGGAAGGCATGCAGGTCGAGGTGATCGACCCGGTGGAGGACTATGCCGACATGCTCGAAGGCCTGTTCGATTTCGATGCCATCCGCAAGCTGTTTGCGGGCGGCTTCCGCATGTGCTTCGACGCGATGAGCGCCATCTCCGGCCCGTATGCGCACGCGATCCTGGAAGGACGCCTGGGCGCGCCGGCCGGCACCGTCATCAATGGCATTCCGCTGGAAGATTTCGGCGGCCTGCATCCGGACCCGAACCCCGTCAACGCCGCGCAGCTGATCGAGCTGATGGCCGGCCCGGACGCGCCGGACTTCGGCGCCGCGTCGGACGGCGATGCGGACCGCAACATGATCGTCGGGCGCGATTTCGCCGTCACGCCGTCGGACAGCCTGGCGATCCTGGCAGCCAATGCGCAGCTGGTACCGGGCTACCGCGGCGGCATCGCCGGCATCGCCCGGTCGATGCCCACGTCGCGCGCGGCCGACCGGGTGGCCGAGGCGCTGGGCATCAAGCTGTACGAAACGCCGACGGGCTGGAAGTATTTCGGCAATCTGCTGGACGCCGGCCTCGCCACCCTGTGCGGCGAGGAGAGCTACGGCACCGGCTCGAACCACATCCGCGAGAAGGATGGCGTGTGGGCCGTGCTGTTCTGGCTCAATCTGCTGGCCGTCACGGGCAAGAGCGTGCAGCAGATCGTGACGGAACACTGGGCCCGGTTCGGGCGCAACTACTATTCGCGCCACGACTACGAAGCCATCGAAACACATGCGGCGCAGGTACTGATGGACGACCTGCGCGTCAAGCTGACCAATATGGCCGGGCAGGAAATGAACCTGTACAAGGTCGATTACGCCGACGATTTTTCGTACACCGATCCGGTCGATGGCGCGCAGTCGGCGCAGCAGGGCATCCGCATCGTGATGACGGACGGCTCGCGCATTGTCTTCCGGCTGTCCGGCACGGGCACGGAGGGCGCCACGTTGCGTGTC
Organism: Pseudoduganella plicata; assembly: GCF_004421005.1. NCBI lineage: Bacteria > Pseudomonadati > Pseudomonadota > Betaproteobacteria > Burkholderiales > Oxalobacteraceae > Pseudoduganella > Pseudoduganella plicata. Next base: position 2,448,481 of record NZ_CP038026.1, on the reverse strand, counting down.
TACCTGGAGCGCTACGAAGCCGATCCGGCGCTGCACAATATTCCAACCCAGCAGGCGCTCGCGCCGCTGATCGCCATTGCCGACAGCGTGGCAAGCATCGCCCTCAACACGGGACGGAGCAACCCGACCGTGATCACCTGACGTCATCCTAAAGGAAGCCCATGAATACTGGTCGTTTCAAGCCGAGTTCCATCGCACTGGCCACGCTGCTGGCAGCATCGGCAGTCCATGCAGCACCCAAGCCATTCATGTGGGAAAACGCGACCGTGTATTTCGTGGTGACGGACCGCTTCAGCAATGGCGACAAGTCGAACGACTTCCCCTACGGCCGCAAGGCCGATGCGGCACCGCTGCGCGGCTTCATGGGCGGCGATCTGAAAGGCTTGACGGCCCGGGTGAAGGAAGGTTACTTCGACAGCCTGGGCGTCAATGCGATCTGGCTGACGCCGCCCGTGGAGCAGATCCATGCGGGCACCGACGAAGGCACCGGCAAGTCCTACGGCTTCCACGGCTACTGGGCGCGCGACTTTACCGCCATCGATGCGAACCTGGGCACGGAGGCGGACTTCCGCGCCTTCGTCGAGGCGGCCCATGCGCGCGGCATCCGCGTGCTGTTCGACGTGGTGATGAACCATATCGGCCCGGTGACGGGGCAGGACCCGAACTGGCCGGCGGACTGGGTGCGCATGGACCCCGTCTGCACGCACAAGGACGTGGCGACTACGGTCACGTGCGCGCTGGTCGCCAACTTGCCGGACGTGCGCACGGAAAGCAATGAGAACGTGGCGCTGCCGCCCGCGCTCGTTGAGAAGTGGAAAAAGGAAGGACGCTACGAGCGCGAGGTAAAGGAGCTGGACGAATTCTTCTCCCGCACCGGTTACCCGCGCGCACCGCGCTACTACCTGATGAAGTGGCACGCCGACTGGGTGCGCAAGTACGGCATCGACGGCTTCCGCGCCGACACCGTCAAGCACACGGAGCCCGGCGTATGGAAGGAGCTGCGCACGGTTGCCGACGCGGCGTTCGAGGACTACAGGAAGGCCCATCCCGGCAAGGCGCTGGGCGACAAGTTCTTCACGGTGGCGGAGGTGTACAACTACAGCATCGGCCACGGCCGTGAATTCGACATGAGCACCGCAAAGGTCGACTTCTATGCGGACGGCTTCGACGCCCTGATCAACTTCTCGCTGCCATCGGACGGCAAGGGCGATTACGAAAGCATCTTCGCCAAGTACGCGGCGGCGTTGCATGGCCCGCTGCGCGGCAAGTCGGTGCTCAATTACATGGACTCGCACGACGATGGCAACCCGTTCGACGCCGCGCGTACGAAGCCGTTTGAAACGGCCAACAAGCTGCTGCTCGCGCCAGGCGCCGCGCAGATCTACTACGGCGACGAGACGGCGCGCCGGCTGGACATGGCCGAAGCGACGGGCGACGCGAAGCTGCGTTCTTACATGAACTGGGAAGAGCTGGCGCACAATACTGCCCGCGACGGCTATCGCATCGCCGACGTGCGCGCGCACTGGAGCAAGCTGGGACTATTCCGGCAGAACCACCTGTCGATCGGGGCAGGGGAGCACCGCAAGCTGGCCGACAAGCCGTACACGTTTGCCCGCATCTTCGGTAACGACAAGGTTGTCGTGGCGCTGGATGTGCCGGTCGGGAAGCCGGTTGCGGTCAGTGTCGGCTCCGTGTTTGCCAACGGTACGCGGGTGCGCGATGCCTATTCGGGCGTGACGTACACCGTCCGCAACGGCAAGGTCGCGACGGGCGGCAAGGCTGGCGTGGTATTGCTGGAAGCGGCGCGCTAGGGCTGGCGACGCCGGTCGCTTTCACGTCGGGGACAGGCACCTCGCGGGCCGCGGATCAGCCGCTCCAGGCGGCTCACCAGTCCGCGGCAGCAGCGTGCGGGGACAGGCTCCTGTTTCAGGGCGAATGCCCTGCAACGGGTGCCTGTCCCCGACGTAGCGGCCCGATGCAACGGCCCGCTCAATTGCGCGGCAACGCCTCCACGAATACCACCGCCGTCCGCGCCGGCACCGTAAACGTTCCCGTATCGCGGTCGTACTGCGCTTGCGCGGCGCGCGGGTCGCCGGCATTGGCGGCGCGCTGCACCGGGTGCAGCGCATACGGCCGGCGCGCTTCCTGCGGCACCGCAATCTTGCGCTCGACCTTGTCCACATTGATCAGATAAACAATCGACCGGTACGCCGCGCCGGGATATCCGCTGCCGTCCAGCTGCGCCGCGATGACGGTCGGCACCTGCGCCGGTCCCGTGTTATGGAACCGCAGCCGCTGCGCCACGTCCTGCGCCGTGCGCAGCCGGAACAGCGTGCTGCCGGCGCGGATCTTCAGCAGGTCGCGGAACGTATCACGCGCGAACGCGATGTCGGCCGGAGCGGGCTTCAGCGCCGCATTGGCGAGCAGGGGACGCATCAGCGCGTAGTCCTTGCCGTTGTCCGCGGCGGGCGGCAGGCCCGTGCCGAAGTAATTGTCCCGATAAGTCCAGTCCAGCCGGTTGAACCAGTCGCCCGACTCGAAGCTGTTGCGGTCAAGGGACTTGGAGCGCAGGATGTCGAAGCCGGCGTGGAAGTAGGCCACGCCCTGGCTGAATGTATTGATGGCCGCGGCCAGCATCTGAACGCGGGCACGGTCGGCTGCGCTGGTGGCCAGAGGCAGCCGGAACGCGTTCAGGTCGTACAGGGTCTGGTTGTCGTGGTTCTCCACGTAGTTGACGGTCTCCCCCGGCGCGGCGGCGTAGCCGGCGGGCTGGCCGCCGTAGTCGATGTCTTCCAGCTTGCGCACCGCGCCCGTGTACGTCGTCAAAGGATAGCCGCGCACTGCGCCGGCAAGGCTCACCTTGACCAGGTCGGCCGCCTTCATCAGCTGTTCTTTCGTCTGCATGGCGCTGCCGTTGGGAGCGTAGAACAGGCCGTTGACGTAGCCCTGGCGCGCCAGCATGTCGTTGCCGGCATCGCCCGCGCCGCCGCCGCGCACCGCGTCGCGGCCACGGTCGCTGAAGGTACCGATGCCGCTGCCGTTCAGCGACAGCTGCGAGGCCTGCACGAAGCGCGCGCCGTTCGCCACCTCGCCGAAGTTCCAGCCCTCGCCGATCAGGTTGACGTGCCGGCCCGCGGCGGCGTCCACGCGGCGCTGCAGCGCTTCCATCGTCGCGCGCGGCTGGTGGCCCATCAGGTCGAAGCGGAAGGAGTCGATGTGGTAGTGCTTCGTCCACAGTTCGGCCGAATCGATCATCAGCTTGCCCATCATGCGGTGCTCGGTGGCCGTGTTGTCGCAGCACGTGGAACGCTCGATGGCGCCTTTCGCGTCGAGGCGGTGGTAGTAGCCTGGCACGATCCGGTCCAGCACGGATTTCCCGTCCTGGCCGCCCGCGAACGTGTGGTTGTACACCACGTCCATGCCGACCCGCAGGCCGATGCCGTGCAGCGCCATCACCATCTGCCGGAACTCGACGATGCGCTTGGCGCCATCGGCGGCGTCCGTGCTGTAGCTGCCTTCCGGCGCGCTGTAGTGATACGGGTCGTAGCCCCAGTTGTAGCAATCGGTCTGGCGCGTGAGGCCCGTCAATTGCTGCTGCACGTCGCTGTCCGGCGCCAGCGCACGCAGGCGGGCGGTGTCCGGCACGGCGCAACCGCTTTCCGGCACCGTGGCGATGTCGTACACAGGCAGCAGGTGCACGTCCGTCAGGCCGGCGCGCGACAGGGCCGCCAGGTGGCGCATGCCGTCCGATGTCTTTTCCGTGAATGCCGTGTACTTGCCGCGGTTGGCGGCGCTGACGGTGGCGTCGTTGACGGAAAAGTCGCGCACGTGCAGTTCGTAGATCGACATGTCCGGCTGCGCCTGCACCTTGTTCGCTGGGGGCGCATCGCGCTCCCAGCCTGCCGGCCGCAGGCGCGGGTCGGCCAGGTCGGCAATATAGGCACGCCGGGAGTCGGTCGTCAGGCTGACGGCATACGGGTCGGTGACCAGGTTGCGCACAATGCCGCTGCCGTTGGCGTAAACGTCGACGGCGTATTTGAAGTATTTGCCACTCAGGTTGGCCGGGACGGTGGCCGACCACACGCCGGTCGCGGCGTCGAAGCGCATCGGCGTGGCCGCGCGGGCCGGGGCTGTGCCGCTATCGTACGTGCACAGCGCCACGTTGCGTGCGGTCGGTGCCCAAATCTTGAAGCCGGTACGGCCTTGCGCCGGCGTCGCGCCCAGGTCGGCGAGCCGTTCCGCAGTCGCGTACAGGTCGTCCAGTGCGCCGGCCACCTGCACGTGCGTGGCGTCGAGTACCTTGCCTTGCGCATCCTCGCGCACCAGCACCAGCTGGCCCTTGTGCAGCGTGCCGATGCGCGATTCATCGGCCGCGCCGAGCATCAACACCGGACCCTTGCCGAGCCATGCAAAGGCAGCCGGAATGGCAGTGGCCGTGGCAGCCAGCGGGAGCGCGCCGTCGGCACCGCGCACCGGCGTTCCGGCTTGCGCGACGATGCCAGCGGTGGTGCTGTGATACAGGCGATAGATACCCTCAGGCGCGGCCGGCCAGACCAGGCTGCGCCGATCGAGCCAGGCAGCGCGCGCGTCGAACAGGGCTGCGGCGGGAGACAGGACGGCCGGGATGCCGTCGGCATTGCACATGGCGGGATCGCCTGCCGCGTGGGCGGGCGAAGCGCTGACGAGGATGAGGGCTGCGGCTGCTGCCCCGGTGGACTTGCGGATGACCATACGTGCCCCCTGTTTGAGTTGGCACGTATGGTAATCGATGTGATGTAGTTTTACTACTTCAGCGAAAGCACGGCGCAACCGGGCGGTTGCGCCGGCAGGTCAGAACTCTTCCCACTCCGACTCGGCCGTTGCCGCGACCTTGCGGGAAGGCTGCGGCGCTGCCTTCGCCTTGGCGGGCTTGACCGGGGCGGCGGCGGGTGCCGGCCCCTGCACCAGCGGCCTGGCCGGCTTCGCGGCAACGACACGCGCCGCCACCGCCGCCACCGGCGCAGGACCGGCCGCCGATTGCGGCACCGTGAACGTGCCGACCAGCTGCGCCAGCTTGGCGGCCTGGTCCTGCATCGACTCGGAGGCGGCGCTGGCTTCCTCCACCAGGGCGGCATTCTGCTGCGTGACCTGGTCCATCTGCGCGATGGCCTGGTTGACCTGATCGATGCCGCTGCTCTGCTCGCGGCTGGCGGCCGAGATCTCGCTCATGATGTCGGTGACGCGCTGCACGCTGCCGACGATCTCTTCCATCGTCGCACCGGCCTGGCCGACCAGCTGCGAGCCTTCGTCCACCTTGTGCACGGAGTCGTCGATCAGCGCCTTGATTTCCTTGGCGGCCGTGCCGGCGCGATGCGCCAGGTTGCGCACCTCGCCCGCTACCACGGCAAAGCCGCGCCCCTGTTCGCCCGCGCGGGCCGCTTCCACCGCGGCGTTCAGCGCCAGGATATTGGTCTGGAACGCGATGCCGTCGATGACGGAAATGATGTCGACGATCTTGCGCGCCGACTCGTTGATGGCACCCATCGTATCGACCACCTGGGCGACGACCTGGCCGCCTTTCGCCGCCACTTCCGATGCCGATGCGGCCATGGCGCTGGCCTGCTGCGCGTTGTCGGCGTTCTGGCGCACGGTGGACGTCAGTTCTTCCATCGACGACGCGGTTTCTTCCAGCGAGCTGGCCTGTTCTTCCGTGCGCGACGACAGGTCGGCATTGCCGGCCGAGATCTGGCCGGAGGCGGTGGCGATCGTGTCGGTGCCGGTGCGTACTTCGGTGACGATGGCGGCCAGGCGGTCGCGCATCGTGCGCATCGCGTACAGCATGCTGGACTGGTCGCCCGGTTTCACCGGCACGTCGACGGTCAGGTTGCCATTGGCGATCTCGGTGGCGATGGCGGCCGCGTCGTTCGGTTCACCGCCAAGTTGGCGCAGCAGGCCGCGCGTGATGGTCGTGGCCGAGGCGACACCCAGCGCCAGCGCGATGCCGCCCAGCATCAGCATCAGCTTGACGGCGCCGTCATAGGCCGCCTGCGCATTGGCTGCGGCGCGCGCATTGAGCTTGTCTTCAAACGCAACCAGGTCGCTCAGGGTTGCCAGCCACTCGCGTTGCACGGGGCGCAACTGGTTGATCAGGTAGTCGGTGCCTTCCTCGGCCTTGTTGGCCAGGCCCAGCTCCATCGACTTGGCCATCAGCGGCGCGGCCTTGCTGGACAGTTCCTGCAGCTTGACGGCGAATGCTTTCTCTTCCTGCGTGGTTTCCGGGCCCTCGAACGTCTTCTGCAGTTTGGCAAACGCTTCGGTGTAGAGCGCTTCCTGCGTTGCAATGCGCTTCGTCTCCGGCTGCATCTGCTCCGACGTGGTGAACAGAATCAGGTTACGCAGGGCGATCATGCGATCCGTGACCGTGTCCTGCATCGTCGCGATCAGCGCGATCTGCACGTTGTTGACTTCAGTGATAGTGCGGGTGCGCTCGTTCATCTCGCGCATCTTCAGGAGACCGGTGGCGACGATCGCGAGCATCAGGCAAAGCACGAGCGCATAGCCTATGGCCAGCCGCGTGCCGACTTTCATGTTTTTCATAGTGATAGGAAGTTATCGCGCAACACGTGCGCTGCACGAGATGTCGTTCTGCAAAACCGCGATAGGGCGGACAGGCAATGGCGGCGCGAAGATTGGGCGCTGCCAAAAGTGTTCAGTCAAAAGCTATGAAGATTATAGGCTAATTGCATCAGCGCAAGTCTTGTTTTGTTGCGCCGGTGCCGCAAGAGAACCACAAAAAAAGCCGGTGGCGGCCGGTGCATTGGCGGGATGTCACGCACATCGTTGCGCGATCAACGCCGACTGCTCCCGGCCGTCCGGCCGCCCGGTTATTGAGCGACTTGCGCCGGCTTGCCGCCGTTGCCACCCCGGTAGTTGTCGACCATCTTGTAGCGCATCGCGTACAACGCGAACACGATGGCCGTCACCAGCGCGAAACCGGCGAAGAAGAACATCTGGAACGCGATCGGCGACAGTCCGCTGTTTTCGATGTGCCCCATCACCGCGTCGTTCTTGACGCTGGCGTTGACGATCAGAACCCACAGGTTGCCGACGGTGACGGCCAGCGTCCAGAACGCCATGATGGAACCTTTCATCGATGCCGGCGCCTGGCTGTAGGCGAACTCCAGGCCGGTGGCGGAGACCAGTACTTCGGCCATCGTCAGCAGCGCGTACGGCGCCAGCTGCCACAGGATCGACATCGGCGTGCCGCCATCCATCGACAGCTGGATCCAGCCAATCACCAGCCAGGCAGCGCCGGACAGGGCGATACCCGTCGTCATGCGCCGCAGCGCTGTCGGTTCGATGCCGATCGCACGCAGCAGCGGGAAGATGGCCAGGTTATTAAACGGGATCAGCAGCATCACGAGCAGCGGATTGAGTGCCTGCATCTGCGCCGGCAACACCTGGAACTCCCAGCCGAAGACGTTCAGCACAGGGCTGGTCATGGCATTGGCCTGAACGATCCAGGTCGACGCCTTCTGGTCGAACAGCGACCAGAACGGCGTCACCAGCGCGAACACAATGAGAACGCGCAGCACGGCGCGCACGCCTTCCACCGCCTCGTCCGAATGCTTGCCGCGTGCGCGTTCGAGCTGCATGCCGGTGCCGATGCCGCCGAACGCGAGCAACAGCACGAGAGCCGTACACGCGCCGATGACGAAGCCCCACGAGTACGACATCAGCAGGGAAACGACGGCGCCCACGACACCGAGGACGGCCACGGCAAGGCCCGGCCGGCCCTGGCCGGGCTGGCGTGCCAGCAGGGCGGTGCGGGCGACGCGGGTGAGCGAATCGGGATTGGGCGGCGCAGGCGGTACGTGCACGTACTTGTTCCTGCCGAGCCAGAAGATCAGCACGGCGAACGCCATCAGGATGCCCGGCACGCCAAAGGCGACAGAGGGGCCGTAGTTCTTCAGCAGCAAGGGCATCAGCAACGAGGCAAAGAACGAGCCGAAGTTGATGCACCAGTAAAAGGCGTCGTAGACGACCTTGGCGCGATTCTTGTTGGTCTTGTCGAACTGGTCGCCGACAAACGCGGAGACGAGCGGCTTGATGCCGCCGGCGCCCAGCGCGATCAGGAACAGGCCGAAGTAGAAGCCGTTCAGGTTGTCCTCGAAGACGGCCAGGCAGGCGTGACCCAGCACGTAGAAAAGGCTGAGCCAGAAGATGGTCTTGTACTTGCCGAAGAAGCGGTCGGCCAGGAAGCCGCCCAGCAGCGGCGTGAAATAGGCGCCGATGACGAACGTGTGGAACACGTGTTTTGCTTCGCCGGTGCGGTCTTCCATCGGCACGAACAGCAGCAGGGTGCTGATCAGGAAAGGCGTCAGGATATTGCGCATGCCATAGAAGGAAAAGCGCTCCGCCGCTTCGTTGGCGATGATGTACGGTATCTGCCGCGGTAGCGGCCCGTTGCCCTCGGTGTGGTCCAATGCCATAGGTGTCCCCGTTAAGTGTGCGACGCGTGCCAGGGGGTGGCCCGGATGGCGTGCGTGTCGCGCATGAGTGTTGTGTGGCACGGATGCTATGGGAACGGCAACCGTCTGGCAACCCGGGAATTTGGCCGGAGCGACCGACGTTTTATAGCCGAATCTGTAGTTTGACTACCGATTTGCGAGCATTTATTTTTGATTATGAGTGTAAGCCGTTGTTTTATATAAGTTATAGCTGACTACTTGTGCCTATGGATGCGTTGAGAAATTCATATGGTTGATGTATATTCTCTACAATCTCTCTGCACACAACCCGCAATCGACCCCGGAAATCGACATGACCCAAGCATCGTCCCCGACCTGGTGGCAGGAAGCCATCATCTATCAGGTGTACCCGCGCAGCTACCTCGACACGAATGGCGACGGTGTCGGCGACCTGAATGGCATTACCGACCGCCTCGACTACATCGCGCAACTGGGCGTGGACATCGTCTGGATCTCGCCGTTCTTCAAGTCGCCCATGAAGGACTTCGGCTACGACATCGCCGACTACTGCGACGTCGACCCGCTCTTCGGCACCCTGGCCGACTTCGACCGGCTGGTCGCCAAGGCCCACAGCGTGGGCGTAAAGATCATGATCGACCAGGTCATGTCGCATTGTTCGGAGCAGCACCCGTGGTTCGTCGAAAGCCGCAGCAGCCGGGATAACCCGAAGGCCGACTGGTTCGTCTGGGCCGATCCGCTGCCGGACGGGAATCCGCCCAACAACTGGCTGTCCGTGTTCGGCGGCTCGTCGTGGCAGTGGGACTCGCGCCGCAAGCAATACTACATGCACAATTTCCTCACCAGCCAGCCGGACCTGAACTTCCACAATCCGGAAGTGCAGCAGGCCATGCTGGACAGCCTGCGTTTCTGGCTGCAGCGCGGCGTGGACGGCGTGCGGCTCGATGCCGTCACGTTCCACTTCCACGACAAGGAACTGCGCAGCAATCCACCCGCCACCGTGCGCGACACCGCCACGGTCACGGACGTGAACCCGTACGGCTTCCAGGCCCACATCTACGACAAGTGCCGTCCGGAGAACGTCGCCTTCCTGCAGCGCGTGCGCCAGGTGCTGGACGAATTCGGCGCCGTCTCCATCGGCGAGGTGGGTGCGGACGACGCGCTGGCCTTCATGGCCGAGTACACGGCAGGCGGCGACAAGCTGCACATGGCCTACAGCTTCAACCTGCTGACGGAAGAGCACTCCGCGCAGCACATCCGCACGCAGGTCGAGGACTTCAAGCGCCGCGTAAAGGATGGCTGGGCTTCCTGGTCGGTGGGCAACCATGACGTGCCGCGCGTGGCGACGCGCTGGGGCAAGGGCAAGGACGCCGCGGCGTTCGGCAAGCTGGCGCTGGCGATGCAGCTGTCGCTGAAAGGCACGCCGTGCCTGTACCAGGGCGACGAGCTGGCGTTTACCGAAGCGGACGTGCCGTATGAACTGATCCAGGACCCGTACGGCATCACGTTCTGGCCCGAGTTCAAGGGCCGCGACGGCTGCCGCACGCCGATCGCCTGGACCGATGGCGCGAACGGCGGCTTCACGACGGGCCAACCTTGGCTGCCGGTGGCGCCGGAACATATCGCGGTGGCCGCGTCCAGACAGGAAGGCAATCCGGACTCGCCGCTGAACTTCGCGCGCCGCATGATTGCGTGGCGCCGCACGATGCCTCAGCTGACCCGCGGCGAGATCGAATTCCTCGACGCGCCCGAGCCGGTGCTGGCGTTCCGCCGCGACCTGGCCGGCGAGCGTTCCGTGCTGTGCGTATTCAACCTGGGCGCAGATGAGGTGCGCTTCACGTTGCCGCAGGCCCGCGGCGCGGAGGCGCTGGCGCAGCCCGGCCTGCCGGGGAGCGCGGCGGATGGCGAAGTGACGCTGCCCCCATGCGGCGCGTGGTTCGGCTACGCGGCGTAAGGCGCCCAAGGCACGAGGCCCGGCTCCGACCGGGCCTCGCCTTTTTTGTACCCGCCATTTGCGGTATGCTGCGGCCTCGGTGGTAACAAAAGTACAGAAAATCCCACGAGAACAGAAGAGACGATGAAACAACTGGATGTAGACCAAAAACTGAGCCGCACCGCCTTTGCGGACGGCCCCCGCCTGCTGGCCGATATCGGCGCCACCCATGCCCGCTTCGCGCTGCAGACGGCGCCCGGCGAATACCAGTCCGTGCGCGTGCTCCAGTGCGACGACTTCACCGGCATCGTCCCCCTGTTGCGCAGCTACCTGGCCGACCATCCCGACATCAACCTGAATCACGGCGCGCTGGCGCTGGCCAATCCCGTCCATGGCGACTACATCCGCATGACGAACCGGGACTGGCAGTTTTCCACCGACGAAGTGCGGCGCGAGCTGGGGCTGCACACGCTGCTGGTCGTAAACGACTTCACGGCGCTGGCGATGGCGATCCCCACGTTCCAGCCTTCGGACCTGATGCAGGTGGGCGGCGGCACGCCGGCGGCCAATTCCGTCATCGGCGTGCTGGGGCCTGGCACTGGCCTGGGCTGCTCCGGCGTCATCCCCACCGTCGACGGTTTCGTCACGCTGGGCTCGGAAGGGGGCCACAACAACTTCGCGCCGGCGGACGAGCGCGAATACGCGATCCTGCAATACGCCTGGCAGACGTGGTCGCACGTGTCGAACGAGCGCCTGATCTCCGGCCCCGGCATGGAGATCATCTATCGGGCGATTGCGCGCCGCAACGGCCGGCAGGTGCGCGACCTGACGTCGCAGCAGATCATCGCCGGCGCGCTGAAGGACAAGGAGCCGCTGTGTGTGGAAGTGCTGGAATGCTTCTGCGCGATGCTGGGGGGCGCTGCCGCCAACCTGGCCGTCACGCTGGGTTCCTTCGGCGGCATCTTTATCGGCGGCGGCATCGTGCCACGCATGGGCGAGTGGTTCAAGGAGTCGCCGTTCCGCACGCGCTTCGAAGCGAAAGGGCGTTTCTCGTCCTACCTGGCCGAGATTCCGACCTACGTCATCACGACGCCCAACCCTGCGTTCTACGGCGTGGCGACGATCCTGTCCGAACACCTGCGCGGGCGCAGCGGCGCCAATACGCTGATGGAGCGTGTGCAGCACCTGCATCATGAGCTGACGCCGGCCGAGCAGCGGGTGGCGCAGCTGGTGCTGGAACAGCCGCGCCTCGTGCTGAACGAACCGATCGCCGATATCGCGCGGATGGCCGAGGTGTCGCAGCCGACGGTGATCCGCTTCTGCCGCTCGCTGGGCTTCCTCGGCCTGGCCGATTTCAAACTGAAATTTGCCAGCAGCCTGACGGGCGCCATTCCCGTGCGCCACAGCCAGGTGCGCGTGAGCGACAGCACGCACGACCTGTCGGCCAAGGTGGTCGACAACACGGTCTCCGCGATCCTCAAGTTCCGCGACCAGCTGGACGTGCGCGCGCTGGACCGCGCCATCGCGCTGGTGTCGAAGGCGAAGAAAGTGGAGTTCTACGCGATGGGCAATTCGCGCGTGGTGGGCCTGGACGGCCAGCACAAGTTCTTCCGCTTCCGTATTCCGACGGCGTCGTATGGTGACTCGCACCTGCTGTCGCTCGCGGCGGAATTGCTGCAACCGGGAGACGTCGTCATTGCCATCTCCAATTCCGGCAAGCTGCCGGAGCTGCTCGATGCCATCGACACGGCTCGTGCCTGCGGCGCCGACGTCATCGCCATCACCACCAGCCAGTCGCCGCTGGCGAAGAAGGCGACCGTCTGTCTGGCCGTCGACCACACCGAGGACAGCACGACGTTCCTGTCGATGATCTCGCGCATCCTGCAACTGCTGCTGATCGACATCCTCACCGTCGGCATCTCGCTGGACGAGTCGAACAAGGCACTGGTCCTGGAGCGCAAGGGCGCCACGCCGGACAAGGCGCGCATGCTGATCTCGCACCTGGATAGTTAAAGTCGGGAGCTCGCAAAGGGCGCAAAAAAGGCGCTGTTCATCTGAACAGCGCCTTTTTTCGTTTTGCCGCTTCGATTACTGCAGCTTTATTTCTCAGCCTCAGTAGCGGCGGCCCATCGGCTGGCGCACCGCCGCGCGGCCGGCCATCTTCGCCTGCACCTTTTTCCAGATAAAGCCGGCGATTGCCATCATGATCATCTTGCGCATAAGTCCTCCCGTGGTTGATGGAGCCATTGTGCCGTCAGGTCGTGGGCACGTACTGTGCGCGAGACCACTTTCACGGAAAAGGCGTCGGCCGGCCGTGGTCTCCGACAGATATCCGGCAACGACCAGCCGGGAAATGTCGGGAAAAAATCTCTTGCACTCTGATGAAAAACGTTTACGATATATCGTACGTAAGATATATCTTAAAGGAGAAGCAAATGTTCCACATGTTCCGCAAACACGGCTTCCATATGCACGAGCACGGCCATCACCACCAACGTGGCGGTGGCGGGGGCGGGCGTGGTCCGCGCATGTTCGACTCGGGCGCGATGCGCTATGTCGTCCTGCAGCTGATCGCCGAAAAGCCCCGTCACGGGTATGAAATCATCAAGGAGCTGGAAACGCGCATCGGCGGCGGCTATGCGCCCAGCCCCGGCGCCATCTACCCGCTGATGGCGATGTTGTACGATATGGGCCACGTGTCGATCAGCCAGGAAGGCAACAAGAAGCTGCACTCGATCACGCCGGAAGGCCAGGCGTTCCTGGACGAGAACCGCGCCATGGTCGATGCGATGATGGCGCGGCTGACGGACGGCGGCCGCGGGCCGGGCGGCGAGGGCGGCCGGCATGACGACCTGCGCGCCGTGATGCACCAGCTGAAGGAAACCGTCGTGATGCGCGCACGCGATCCCGCGGCACCGCAGGCGCGGCGTGAAGAGATTGCCGCGATCCTGCGCCGCGCCAACGAAGAAATCGGCAAGCTGGACTGACCGACCGGCAGCGGCGGATTGCACGCGCCCGCCGGCTGCCACCGACGAAAGACAACAATATGACAATACCTTTGTCCGACACCCGCGAACGCCTCGTCCTGTGGCTGCTCGCATTGATCCAGTTCACCGTCATCATGGACTTCATGGTCATGATGCCGCTGTCGCCGCAGCTGATGCTCGCATTCGACATCAGCGCGGCGCAATTCTCCGGCGCCGTTTCCGCCTACGCGTGGTGTGCCGGCCTCTCCGGCCTGCTGGCCGCAACCTACATCGACCGCTTCGAGCGCAAGCGCCTGCTGCTGGCCGTGTTCATGCTGTTCAACCTGTCGAACCTCGCGTGCGCACTGGCGCCCAGCTTCCACGTGCTGGTGCTGTCGCGTGCCTTTGCCGGCCTGACGGGCGGCGTGTTGGGCGCCATCGGCATGGCCATCATCGGCGACCTGGTGCCGCCGCAGCGGCGCGGCGCGGCCACCGGCATCGTCATGACGTCGTTCAGCATGGCCGCCATCGCCGGCGTGCCGCTCGGTGTCGGGCTGGCGGCGCGCTTTGGCTGGCAGTCGCCGTTCTATCTGCTGGTCGTATTTTCGCTGGCGATCTGGCTGTTGACCATGTTCGTGCTGCCGACGCTGACGGCGCATCTGGCCCAGCGCGTGCCGCTGGCGCGCGTGCTGCCTGATCTGATCGGGCTGTTCCGCGTGTCCGCGCATCTGCGGGCATTCCTGCTGTCGTTCCTGACGATGCTGTCCGGGATGCTGGTGATTCCGTTCATCTCCCCCGTACTGGTGGGCAATTACGGCGTACGGCCAGGGGACATCATGTGGATCTACCTGGCAGGCGGACTGGCGACGTTCTTCACGTCGCGCATGATCGGCTCGTGGGCCGACCGCGTGGGCAAGCACCGCGTATTCCGCTTCATGGCGCTGTTTTCGCTCGTGCCGATGCTGGGCATTACGCACCTGCCGCAGGTGTCGCTGATCGCGCTGATCGCGATGTTCCCGGTCTTTATGGTGGCGATGTCCGGCCGTAATGTGCCGCTGCAGGCGTTGATGACGACGGTGCCGGAACCTCAGCGCCGTGGCGCCTTCCTCAGCGCGAACGCGGCGGTGGTGCAGATCGGTACGGGCCTGGGGGCACTACTGGGTGGACAGTGGCTGCACACGGATGCCGCCGGCCATATCGCCGGCTATGGCATCAATGGCTGGGTGGCAGCGGCGCTTGCGCTGTTCTCGGTGTGGTGGGTCGGCCGGGTGACCGCCGCCGCGGTCAGGCCGGCGGCTGCGTCCCCTGCCTGACGATGGTGTCCAGCAGGCGCTGGGCTTCCTGCAGCGCGGGACCGGACAAGGCGTCGCGCGCGATGTCGGAAAACGTTCCTTCACGCACGTGCAGGCCGTCCGCCGTCAGCAGCGAGAAGCGCACATTGCCGACGGCCGGCGGTGCCATGCGGTTTCTGGCAGCGCCCCGCACGGCCAGCGGAATGGCGGCATGCACCAGGCGCTTGCCCTGTTCCGCCACCTCGGCCGGCGAGCCTTCGAAGACGGCCACGCTGCCCGTGTGGTTGATGTAGCGTACGCTGCCGTCCGCATAGGCGGCCAGCGCGTCGAGGCCTTCTTCCAGCGGCACTTCGACCACGATACCCAGCACTTCGCGCGACGCGATCGGCTGGCCGGACGTGCGCAGCCAGTGCCAGGCCAGCAGCCGCACGCGGCTTTCCTCGGCCGGGTCCTCGCCGATCGTCTGCACCACGCGCGCATCCGGCGCCGCGCCGAACAGCGAAGCCTGGACGGGCGTCGCCTTGACGAGGTCGGGATCGTCGCAGAACAGCAGCTGGTAGATGAGGTTCAGCTCATCGGTCTTGTACGGTTTGGCGCTGGCACCCGGCAAGGCCTTGCGGGCACCGAAAGAGGCAAATAATTTTTTGAACATGGCGCAATGATACGGCAGTGGCGTTACCGTGTCTCCTGATGTGGCGCGACGCGCTGCAACGGCTGCTGCTCGCGGCGCCAGCGCTCGACGTCCAGCAGCGTGTCGTTTGCCTCATCCTCGACGAGGATGTCGCCACCGGCGACGGCGACGAGGAAGCCCTGCCACGTCACGGCCGCCTGCGGCGTGTTCTCGACAAAGCTCATCTGATAATACGGCTTGCCGTCCACGAGGCGCGGCGCGGGATCGTATTCGATGACGGCGCCACGGTGGGCGCCGCCGGAGTTGCGCTCGATCGCCGCGGACCACGCCCTCAGCTCGGGCAGTGCCATCAGCCGCTGGACCGCCTGTTCGCGCGTCAGGCGCGCCGGCGACATCGCGCTCATGGCAGCCGGCGCGGGCAGGGCGGCCGGCGCCGGCGTCTTGCCGCCATGCGGATAAAAGTACAGCACTCCCAGTCCGGCTGCCAGCAAGCCGGCAAGCGTGCCGGCAACGGCGGGAAGGCGGGAGGGCTTGCTCATCGGGGCTGCGCTTTCTACAGGTAAGGGTGCGCTCATACTAAACCAAAGGGCTGTCACCAGCAATTTCGCGCGACGGCGGCGGCGTGCAGCCATCGGCGATTGATTGTCATAACGATATTGTAGAATTGCCGGCGAGACCAACGAGATTGCCGCCAGCGTGCGCAAGAACAGAGAATGAACGAGACCACCGCCATGATGAGCTATGAGCTGACCGACCTTCAACCCGTAACGATCGCCGGAATCGCGGTGCGCACCGATAACAGCCCCGCCGGACTGGAGAAGATCGGGGAGCTGTGGGCCGCGTTCTTCCGCGACGGCGTGCTGAACGCGCTGGGAACCCTCGCCGAAGGCCCGATCTGCGAGGCCTACTTCGACTATGAAAGCGATGCGCAGGGCGCCTATACGGTCATCCTGGGCAGCCGCGTGCCGGCCGACGCACAGGTCGGCGCAGGCCTGCAGCGCGTGACGCTGCCGGCGGCGCGCTATGCGAAGTTCAGCATCGACGATCCGAAGGCCATCTACGCTGCGTGGCAGCACATCTGGCAGCGCCGCGACATCGAGCGCAGCTACAGCGGCGACTTCGAAGTCATCGGCGAGAACAGCGCCGATATCTATATCGCGCTGCGCCGCCAGGGGGGATGACGGGGCAGGCTATTTCTTCGGCGGGAACCACGCCTCCCACGTCTCCTTGATGCTGGCCTTGACGGTTGCCAGCGCGTCGGGATCGCCTTTCAGCAGCGCCGAGAAGTAGGCCTTTGCCTGCTTGGGCGAGACGTCCGGCGGCAGCGGCGGCACGTTCGGATCGACGACCATCTCCAGCACGCATGGCCGATCCGCCGCGAACGCCGCTTCCCATCCGGCCGCCACGCCTTCGGGCGTATCGACGCGGATACCTTTCAGTCCCAGCAGCTCCGCGTACGCGGCGTACGGGAAGTCCGGCATCGTCTGCGAAGCCTCGAATTTCGGGTTGCCGCCCATCGCCCGTTCTTCCCACGTGACGAGATTCAGATCCTGGTTGTTCAGCACCATGATCACCAGCCGGCCGTTGGCCCACCCCTTCCAGTATTTCGCTACGGTGATCAGGCCGTTGATGCCGTTCATTTGCATGGCGCCGTCGCCGACCAGCGCGACAACGGGGCGGTCCGGCAGCGCGAACTTGGCCGCGATCGCGTAAGGCACTGCGCAGCCCATCGTCGACAGGCCGCCCGAGACGCTCGTCATCATCCCGCGCCGCATCTTCACGTCGCGCGCGTACCAGTTGGCGACCGAGCCGGAATCGACGGCAACGACGCAGTGGTCCGGCAGCCGCGGCGACAGCTCCCAGAACACCCGCTGCGGGTTGACGGGATCGGCGTCGTTCATCGCGCGGCCCTCCAGCACGCGCCACCAGCGTTCGACGCCTTCCCGGATCTCGTCCTGCCACGCGCGGTCCTGTTTGCGTTCGAGCAGCGGGATCAGCGCCCGCAGCGTGGCCCTGGCATCGCCGATGAGGTTGAACTCCATCGGATAGCGCACGCTGGCGCGGCGTGCGTCGATATCGATCTGCACGCCGCGCGCCTGTCCTTCCTTCGGCAGGAATTCGCTGTACGGGAAGTTCGAGCCGACCATCAATAACGTGTCGCAGCCGTTCATCATGTCGTGGCTGGGCTTCGTGCCCAAGAGGCCTATCGAGCCGGTGACGAAAGGCAGGTCGTCCGGCACCGCGGCCTTGCCCAGCAGGGCCTTGGCGATGCCGGCGCCCAGCAGCTCCGCCACCTCGATCAGCTCGTCGGTCGCGTGCAGCGCGCCGGCACCGGCCAGAATCGCGACTTTTTTGCCCTCGTTGAGGATGCGGGCAGCCTGCTGCAGCGCGTCGAGCGGCGGCACGTGGCTGCGGGTCAGGGCGCCGATGCCGGAATGGACGGTGCCATGTTCGCGTGGCGGCTTCGGCACGGCGTCGAGTTCCTGCACGTCGTTGGGGAAGATGATGCAGGTGACGGTGCGCTCTTCCTTCGCGATGCGAAAAGCGCGGTCGACCAGGTGGCGTACCTGCGCGGCGTCGGTTGCCATGTGCACGTATTCGTGGGCCACGTCCTTGAACAGCGAAACCAGATCGACCTCCTGCTGGTAGTCGCCGCCGATCGACGAGCGCTTCTGCTGGCCGACAATGGCTACGACCGGCTGGTGATCGAGCTTGGCGTCGTACAGGCCATTCAACAGGTGAATGGCGCCCGGGCCGGAGGTGGCCACGCAGACGCCCACCTCGCCGGTGAACTTGGCGTGCGCCGTCGCCATGAACGCCGCCATCTCCTCATGGCGTGTCTGGATGAATTCGATGCCGTCCTGCCGCCCGAAGGCGCCCATGATGCCGTTGATGCCGTCGCCGGGATAACCAAAAACGCGACGCACGCCCCACGCATTCATGCGCTGCAACAGGAAGTCGCCTACGGTGTCTGCCATGTCAGTCCCTCGTTACCAAAATTACATGATAAAGCGCGTCCCGCAGCGCTGGCGCACGCCAAAAAACCGTAAGAAAAAAACCGGTGACAGGCGCCGATTGCGCAAAATCGGAGCCTGTCACCGGTTTTTTCTGCTGCGCCGCAGCGTCTGCTCAGCCTTAGTGGAACCGTTGCCAATGTGGGACACTCGCTTAAAAAAAAGGCAAACGGGGCTGAATCAGGCGTATATTAAATGCACAACAACTCAACAACGGAGACTCGGTATGGATATGGAACCAGACGATTTCATGGGCCGCTATGTGGGCGTGGGTATCAGCCTCGGCGCCGCGATCGGCTGTGCGGTGGGTGTTGCAATGGACAATTTTGCCATGGGCATCGGCCTGGGCGTGGGGCTGGGCAGCGCCATCGGCGCCATCCTTGCGCGACGTCGACAGCACCATTAAGGCAGGGCCGGGCCGAACTTTGCGCGCATAAAAAAAGCCGCTTCCGAAGAAGCGGCTTTTTTGTCGCTGGCTGGAAGCCGGCCGGATGATTACATCATGCCGTCCATGCCGCCCATGCCACCCATGCCGCCCATGCCACCCATGCCGCCGGCTGGCTTGTCTTCCACGACTTCCGCCACCATGCAGTCGGTCGTCAGCATCAGGCCGGCGATCGAAGCGGCGTTCTGCAGAGCCGAACGGGTGACTTTGGCTGGGTCCAGGACGCCCATTTCGACCATGTCGCCGTAGGTGCCGTTGGCTGCGTTGTAGCCGTAGTTGCCGGTGCCGCCCAGGACGGCGTTGACGACGACGGACGACTCTTCGCCGGCGTTCTGCACGATCATGCGCAGTGGCTCTTCCATCGCGCGCAGCACGATCTTGATGCCGGCTTCCTGGTCAGGGTTGTCACCCTTGACGGTCAGCGCAGCACGGGCACGCAGCAGCGCAACGCCGCCGCCTGGCACGATGCCTTCTTCAACGGCTGCGCGGGTAGCGTGCAGCGCGTCTTCCACGCGGGCTTTCTTCTCTTTCATCTCGACTTCGGTGGCAGCACCGACCTTGATCACGGCAACGCCGCCGGCCAGCTTGGCCACGCGCTCTTGCAGCTTCTCACGGTCGTAGTCCGACGTCGCTTCTTCGATCTGCACGCGGATCTGCTTGACGCGGCCTTCAATGCCGGCAGCTTCGCCAGCGCCGTCGATGACGATGGTGTTTTCCTTGCCCACTTCGATGCGCTTCGCCTGGCCCAGTTCTGCCAGCGAGATTTTTTCCAGCGTCAGGCCGACTTCTTCAGCGACAACCTGGCCGCCGGTCAGGATGGCGATGTCTTCCAGCATGGCCTTGCGACGGTCGCCGAAGCCAGGCGCCTTGACAGCGCAGGTCTTCAGGATGCCGCGGATGTTGTTGACCACCAGCGTTGCCAGGGCTTCGCCTTCGATGTCTTCTGCGATGATCAGCAGCGGACGGCCGGCCTTGGCCACTTGCTCCAGTACCGGCAGCAGATCGCGGATGTTCGAGATCTTCTTGTCGCACAGCAGAACGAACGGGTTCTCCAGGATGGCGACTTGCTTCTCTTGATTGTTGATGAAGTATGGCGACAGGTAGCCGCGGTCGAACTGCATGCCTTCCACGATGTCCAGCTCGTCGTTCAGCGACTTGCCGTCTTCCACGGTGATGACGCCTTCCTTGCCCACTTTTTCCATCGCTTCGGCGATACGCTCGCCGATCGAGTAGTCCGAGTTTGCGGAGATCGCGCCAACCTGGGCGATTTCTTTCGACGTCGTGCATGGCTTGGAGATCTTGGCCAGCTCTTCGACGGTGGCGGCAACGGCCTTGTCGATGCCGCGCTTCAGGTCCATCGGGTTCATGCCGGCGGCAACGAACTTCATGCCTTCGCGCACGATGGCTTGTGCCAGAACGGTCGCGGTGGTGGTGCCGTCACCGGCGTTGTCGGAGGTCTTGGAAGCGACTTCCTTGACCATCTGCGCGCCCATGTTCTGCAGCTTGTCTTTCAGTTCGATTTCCTTGGCCACCGAGACACCGTCCTTCGTCACGGTCGGGGCGCCGAACGAGCGCTCCAGCACGACGTTGCGGCCTTTCGGGCCCAGCGTGACTTTGACCGCGTTGGCCAGGATGTTGATGCCTTCAACCATTTTGGCGCGCGCTGCGTCGCCGAAAATCACTTCTTTAGCTGCCATGTTTGTATTCTCCTGAATTCTTTAAGTGAGCCAGATTACTTCTGAACGATGGCCATGATGTCTTCTTCGCGCATCACCAGCAGCTCCTCGCCGTCAACCTTGACGGCCTGGCCGGAGTATTTGCCGAACAGTACGCGATCGCCGACCTTGACTTCCAGCGCGCGCAGCACGCCGGCGTCCGACACCTTGCCGTTGCCAACTGCCAGCACTTCACCCTGATCCGGCTTTTCAGCGGCGGCATCAGGAATGATCAGGCCGGAAGCAGTCTTGGTTTCCTGGTCCAGACGTTTGACGATAACGCGATCGTGCAAAGGGCGAAGGTTCATACAAAACTCCTTATTTATACAGTGAGGTTCAAAATCGTTGTTAGCACTCTCTACTAACGAGTGCCAACAATTATAGGGACGCCCCACGGCTATTTCAAGGCCTGTCCTTTCATAAACCCTAACTGTTTGCAAGTTCTGCTACATCGGCGGTTGACTTGTCACAACGTCTGTGTGCCGGCGGCACTGACCCGGCATCGTTCAAGGGCGCGGGCCCTTCGTGTTTTGACAAAGAATCGAAAGAAGTGCAGACTCTAAGTTCCTCGTCCGATGTTGTAGTGATCTATAGCGGAGGCTGTGATGTTCCATACCAAGTTCCCTCGAGAAATGCACGCGCCAAACTGGGTGCGTGTGACCATCAATGTCGCAGCCGGCGCCGCGCTCGGCGTTCTGGCCGGCGCGATGCTGCTGCTGGCGCTGGGTGCCGCCAGTTGAGCGGCCATCGGCGCCGTTCGTGAGCAGGCGCAGGGCCCGTTCGTGAGCAGGCGCAGGGCCCGTTCGTGAGCAGGCGCAGGGCCATCACGCCCGCGCCTGTCCACACACGTGCCGCGCCGTCGTCAGGCTTAATCTTGTCAGCCTGCTCATTGTCATTAAGATGTAATTAAGTGTATTAGCGGGCATATTCGGTTGACCACGGTTTGACGCGGGCCTATAGTGGCGGGATGATTTCCGACTTCCAAGAACTCGCTGACAAGATCGAACAGTTGGCCGAGCTGACGCACAATCTGCGTCGCGAAAACGCCCAGCTGCGCCAGGCCAATGCCGCGCTTGTCGCCGAAAACATCAGCCACCAGCATCGCCTGGGCGAGGCGCATCAGCGCGTTTCGGCCCTGCTCCTGAAAATCTCCCCGCCTGCACCTGCGGTCGAACCCGCCAGTGAAGAAAGCGAAGCCGTGAAAGAGGACGCGCAATGATCCCCGTGGACGTCAATATCATGGGGCAGCCGTACCGGCTCGTCTGCAAGGAAGGTGAAGAGCGCGCGCTGCGGGAAGCGGCCAGCCTGCTCGACAAGAAAATGACGACGATCCGCGACACGGGCAAGGTCAAGGGAAATGATCGCATCGCCGTGATGGCGGCGCTGTCCATGGCGGCCGAGTTCCTGACGGCGAAGGCCCCGGCGGGACCGCTGTCGGACATGTCGCTGCTGGAAGTGCAGCAGAAGATCGCGGCCATGCAGCGTGTGCTCGACAGTGCACTGACGCCGCAGGAAGCGCTGTTCTGACTCTTCGCCAAGAGTCTGCCAGGCCGCTCCCGGGCTCTCCTGCAGGCGGCCGTCAAGCCCTTCGCCAGTCCCTCCCCGGATCCTGCTGCTAGCCCGCGTCCATCGCTTCCGATCAGGAATTTGATTGGAATTAGGGCTTTCAATCACACGGATTGAGGAGTAAACTCCGTGTCACCCTGCAGTGTTCGCGATTGTCATATATTCCTTGAACCATTTACACGCATCGGTTGCGGAACATAGTTCGACGGGCGTGAGCGTCGCTAGTCCGATGAACCCGAAGTTGAACTGACTGTGACCACCTTGAACCGTAAGGTTCGGGATGCCGGCATAGCGGCACAGGCGGGGCCTTATTCAGTAGTACGAAGCGGCATCAGCAGTACTTGCAATACCGAAGCGGTTGGCGGCATCGATGGATGCGCCACCGTTTTTTTTCGTCTTTTTGTTGGGAGGAGGCGCCGATGCCGAAGCAGTACTGGTTGATGAAGTCCGAGCCGGACGATATCAGTTTCGACGATGTACTGGCATCGAAGGGGCAGACGACGTCCTGGTACGGCGTGCGCAACTACCAGGCGCGCAATTTCATCCGCGACGGCATGCACGTGGGCGACGGCGTGCTGTTCTATCACTCCAGCTGCGCCGTGCCGGGCATCGCCGGCATCGCCGAAATCGTCAGCGCCCCGTATCCCGATGCGACGCAGTTCGACCCGAAGAGTCCCTACCACGACCCGAAGGCCACGCCCGAGCAGCCGCGCTGGACCGGCATCGACGTGAAGGCCGTGCACAAGGGGCGCTACCTGGACCTGAAGGAACTGCGCAGCCACCCGGAGCTGGAGCACATGCGCCTGCTGGCCAAGGGCAGCAGGCTGTCCGTGATGCCGGTCGAGCCTGCGGAATGGCGCTTCATCGTCAAGCTGATTGGTTGACCGGTTGACCGGTTGACCGGTTGACCGGTTGACCGGCTGACCGGCTGACCGGCTGACCGGCTGACCGGCTGACCGGCTGACCGGCTGACCGATCCGCTCACGAACCCCGGATAACAGAGGGGTCTTGTTAGACGACCGGTCTATTCGGTGCTACATTGTCCTGGCAAGCCGTAGATCGATCCATCGATGTCATCGGAAGGAGCCAGCCATGCTACAAAGCGATACCGTCAACCGGCGTTACGTTCTTGCCGCCCGTCCGCAGGGATTGCCGGCACCCGCCCACTTTCGTTTCGAGCAGACGAGCGTACCCACGCCGAACCACGGCGAGGTCCTGCTGCGAACGCTTTATCTGTCGCTCGATCCGTATATGCGCAACCTGATGGACGAAGCAGGGCCCGGTTATGCGCCTTCCATCGGCATTGGCGAACCGATGGTGGGTGCCACGGTCAGCCGTGTTGTCGCATCGCGGCATCCGGCCTTTCAGGCGGGGGAGCTGGTGCTGGCCAATGCTGGCTGGCAGGATTACACGCTGTCGGATGGCATGGACCTGACGCCCGTCGGCACCTTGCGCCAACCCGCGCTGGCGTTGAGCGGACTGGGAATGCCTGCATTCACCGCCTATGTCGGGTTGCTCGACATCGGCAATCCGCAGCCGGGCGAGACCGTGGTCGTGGCCGCCGCCACGGGCGCCGTCGGTTCCGTTGTCGGTCAGGTCGCCAGGCTCAAGGGCGCACGCGTGGTCGGTATCGCAGGTGGGGCTGACAAGTGCAAGTATGCGGTGGACGAGCTGGGCTTCGATGCCTGCCTCGACCGGCACGACCCGGCGCTGGCGCAGCGGCTGGGGGCCGCCTGTCCGGATGGTATCGACATCTACTTTGAAAACGTGGGCGGACCCGTGTTCGATGCGGTGCTTCCGCTGCTGAACCTGCGTGCGCGCATTCCGGTCTGCGGGTTCATTGCCCACTACAACGATGCCGTTACTTCGGCTGGCCCCGACCGCCTGCCGGCATTGACGAAGGCAGTGCTGCAAAAACGCCTCCGCATGGAAGGCTTCATCATTCTCGACCATTACGAGCGGCGTTACGACGCCTTCCGGCATGACATGGCACGCTGGATCGAAGCCGGAGTCGTCAAGGTGCGGGAAGACATCGTCGAAGGGCTGGAAGCGGCGCCGGCGGCATTCGCCGGCATGCTGGAGGGGAAAAACTTCGGCAAGCTGGTGGTGCACGTCGCCCCGTGAGCGACGCGCCGGGGCCCGCGCTTACACCGTTACCGGCGCGGTGCCGTAGGTATTGCGCCGGTACGACCACACCAGCATCGCGACCGCCGCCAGGATCATCGGCAGCGACAGCACCTGGCCGGACGTGATGGGCAGGCCCAGCACGGTGGTTTCCCAGTCCGGCGTGCGGAAGTATTCGGTGAAGAAGCGCGCGCAGCCGTACAGCAGCGTGTACATGGCGCCCACCGCCAGGCGCGGGCGGGCGTGGCGGGCGAACGGCCAGAGGATCGCGAACACCAGCAGGCCGTCCACCAGCATCTGGTAGACCGGGGAAGGGTGGCGCGGCAGGGCGTCCACGTTTGGCCAGATCATCGCCCACGGTAGCGTGGCGTCCGTTACGCGGCCCGGCAGCTCGGCGTTGATGAAGTTGCCGAGGCGGCCGCACGCATACCCGAGCGGCACCATCGGCGCGATGAAGTCGTAGACGTCCAGCAGGTTGCGGCCCGCCTTGCGCGACCAGAACCACATGGCGATCAGCACACCCAGGAAGCCGCCGTGGAAGCTCATGCCGCCGTGCCACACCTTGAAGATCTCAAGCGGGGTCTGGAACCACTCGGGGCGGTAGAAAATCAGCTCGCCCAGACGGCCGCCCAGCACCACGCCAAGCATCCCGTAGAACAGCATGTCGTCCAGGTCCTCGTTTTTCCAGCCTTGCGCCGCGATGTGCGGCTGGCGGATGCGCACGCGGCCCAGCGCGATGAACAGCGCGAATGCCAGCACGTACATCAGGCCATACCAGTGAACGGCAACGGGGCCGACGTGGAACGCCACCGGATCGGGCATCGGGTGAATCAGCATTAAAGTCTCTTCCTCATCAAATCCAGAAAGCCCTTCAGTACGGGCGAGGTATTGTCGCGGCGCCAGGCCAGGCCCGTCTCCACGAGGGGCGTCGTCTGTGCGAGCGGCCGGTATTCTACTCCCGGGCGTCGCAGGTTCGACACCGATTGTGGCACAAGTGCGATACCCATGCCAGCCGAGACCAGGCTGACGATCGTCTGCATCTGGATCGCTTCCTGGCCGATCACCGGCGTCATGCCGGCAGCCCGGAACACCGCGAGAATGGCATCATACAGGCCGGGCGCGATCGCACGCGGGAAGATGATCAGCGGCAGCGGCGGCAGCGTGCGCAGGCTGGCGTCATGCTTGCCGCGCAGTTCCGGCAGGTTGGCGGGGGAGGCCAGGATCAAGGGCTCGGACAGGATCGGCAGATAGTCCAGTTCCGCCTTGACCTTCTCGGTCAGCGGCGGAATCAGCAGGCCGGCATCGATGCGGCCCTGCAGCAGCTCGTCCATCTGCCGGTCCGACGTCGCTTCCTGCAGCGTGATCTGCACGTGCGGGAACGCGGCGCGGTAGGCCCGCAGCGACGGTGGCAACACGCTGTAGTCGGCCGACGAGACAAAGGCCAACGACAGCTTGCCCGTCTCGCCCGAGGCCGCGCGCCGGACGAGGCCCGGCAGCTCGCCCGCCTGCGCCAGCAGCCGGCGCGCTTCCGGCAGCAGCGCCTCGCCTGCGGGCGTCAGCGCCACGCCGCGGCGGTTGCGGTCGAACAGCGCCGCACCCAGCATGTCCTCCAGCGCCAGGATCGTCTGCGACAGCGGCGGTTGCGTCATGTGCAGGCGCCGCGCGGCGCGGCCGAAATGCAGCTCCTCCGCCACCGTGACGAAGTAACGCAGCTGACGCAGTTCGATGTTGGCGGCCATAGTTTGGAATGCTTATATACGAAATGAATCACAGAACATTAAATCATATATTTGACAACTGATGGAGGAAAGCGCACGCTGTCTGTCCGATTTCGCCGCATGTTCCGAGGAGACACCCATGCCCACTTACCGTTCCCACACCACGACCCAGGGCCGCAATATGGCCGGAGCCCGCGCCCTGTGGCGCGCCACGGGCATGAAGGACGGCGACTTCGACAAGCCCATCATCGCCGTCGTCAATTCGTTCACCCAGTTCGTGCCCGGCCACGTGCACCTGAAGGACCTGGGGCAACTGGTGGCGCGCGAGATCGAGGCGTCCGGCGGCGTTGCCAAGGAATTCAATACCATCGCCGTCGACGACGGCATCGCCATGGGCCACGGCGGCATGCTGTATTCGCTGCCGTCGCGCGACCTGATCGCCGACTCCGTCGAGTATATGGTCAACGCCCACTGCGCCGATGCGATGGTCTGCATCTCCAACTGCGACAAGATCACGCCCGGCATGCTGATGGCCGCCATGCGGCTGAACATCCCCGTCGTCTTCGTCTCCGGCGGGCCGATGGAAGCGGGCAAGGTGGTCAAGGTCGTCAACGGCGGCCAGAAGATCATCAAGCTCGATCTGGTCGACGCGATGATCAAGGCGGGCGACTCGACCGTGTCGGACGCGGACGTGGCCGAAATCGAGCGCTCGGCCTGTCCCACCTGCGGTTCCTGTTCGGGCATGTTCACGGCGAACTCGATGAACTGCCTGACCGAAGCCCTGGGTCTGGCGCTGCCGGGCAACGGCACCATCGTCGCCACCCACGCGGACCGCAAGGAGCTGTTCCTGCGCGCCGGCCGCCTGATCGTCGACATCGCCAAGCGCCACTACGAGCAGGACGATTATTCGGTGCTGCCCCGTTCGATCGCTTCCAAGGCGGCGTTTGAAAACGCGATGGCGCTGGACGTGTCGATGGGCGGCTCGACCAACACCGTGCTGCACCTGCTGGCGGCTGCGCACGAAGCGGAAGTCGAGTTCACCATGGCCGACATCGACCGCATCTCGCGCAAGGTGCCATGCCTGTGCAAGGTGGCCCCGATGACGGACAAGTACCACATCGAGGACGTGCATCGCGCCGGCGGCATCGTCTCGATCCTGGGCGAGCTGGCCCGCGCGGGTCTGCTGGACACGTCGCTGCCGACGGTGCACAGCGCCACGATGGGCGAGGCCATCGAAAAATACGACATCCGCCGCAGCGACGATCCGGCCGTCCACCGGCTGTTCCGCGCCGCGCCTGGTGGCGTACCCACGCAGGTGGCGTTCTCGCAATCGGAGCGCTACGAAGAAAATGACCTCGATCGCAGCAACGGCTGCATCCGCGACCGCGAGCACGCGTTCTCGCAGGACGGCGGCCTGGCGGTCCTGTACGGCAATATCGCGGAAAAGGGCTGCATCGTGAAGACGGCGGGCGTGGACGAGAGCATCCTGAAGTTCACGGGCCGCGCACGCGTGTTCGAAAGCCAGGACGATGCGGTGGCCGGCATCCTCGGGGACACCGTGCATGAGGGCGACGTCGTCATCATCCGCTACGAAGGACCGAAGGGCGGCCCCGGCATGCAGGAGATGCTGTACCCGACGTCCTACATCAAATCGAAGGGCCTCGGCAAGGCATGCGCGCTGTTCACCGACGGCCGCTTCTCCGGCGGCTCCTCGGGCCTCGTCATCGGCCATGCCTCCCCGGAAGCGGCGGAGGGCGGCGCGATCGGACTGGTGGAAGAGGGCGACACGATCGAGATCGATATTCCGAACCGGACCATCAACCTGCGCCTGTCAGTCGAAGAGCTGGCGCACCGCCGCGCCGCGATGGAAGCGAAGGGTGCGGATGCATGGAAGCCCGTCAGCCGCGAGCGCTACGTCTCGCAGGCGCTGCAGGCGTACGCGGCGCTGACGACGTCGGCCGACCGCGGCGCCGTGCGCGACCTGTCGCAGCTGAAGCGCTGACCTGCTTCGACAGCACAACGGCGGCCGGCTGGGTAGCACTCGCCGGCCGCTATGGCTTCTTGCCTGCTCCGGGCTGCTGGGCACCAAAGTAAAAGCCCGTGGCTGCGGAAACCAGTGCAACGATGGGTCCAAAGACCAGCTCCAGAATACTCTTGAGGTCGTCGAATGTGACCTGGGGGACCACGAGGAGCATGCCGAATCCGCCCACGACCATCAGCGTCAGTAGTCCGAGCAGCCAATAGGCGATATAGGATCGGGTGGCATCCTGGTATCGCCCGGGATCGTAATTGCCCGTGACCTCTGGCGTGCTCAGTCCTGGTGCCGGCTTTCCGGCGCCAACCGTTGCGTCGAGCGTCTCCTGGATCTCGGCGTTTTCGTGCCGATCCACGGATCCGGCGGGCGGGGCGGACTGCCGGGGATCCGCTACCTCATCGTCTTCGGGCACGGTCTTGCCTGTGGGACTAGCGGGTGAAAATCAGCTCGGACAGCTTGCCGTTGCCGTCGTCGATCACGACCTTCGCACCCTGGCTGCGGCGCTGGGCAAGGACGGACTCGGTGCTGATGGCACGGCTCAAGGCTTCCGTCAACGATATGTTCTGTGACTTTGCCAGATCCTTCAACGCCGACGCGACGGCGGGGGAAAGGTCGGCATTCAGACGTACTTTCGCGTTTGTTGCCATGATGTCACCTCAAAAATAAACAAGCACTGTGTATATTACCCGCATTTTTTACGTAAGGTAGGCCTTGCGTGGGCCTGTGTGACGTGGGGCAAGAGCCGCGTATGCCTTACTTGCGCGGTCTCTCCAGGCTCTTCCTGGCGCGCTCCCTGCGCCGTCTGTCGTCCTCGTTGTGGGCCTTGCGCTTGTCGAGGCCCAGGAGCGGCTCGACGAACTGGAACCACACGAACGCGAACACCATCAGGCCCACGATCCACCACCAGGAGACGTCGGCGAAGCGCCACACTTCGAAAAAGCGCAGCGCGCACAATGCAGCGATGACAACAATGATGGGCATGGTGGGCTCCTTTGCGTCCATCTTACAAAACTCCAGCTTTACATGCAGTAACATCTTAACGGTCAACGGGCTTGGATCCGGGCCGTTGTGGAGAGGACTGCCCGCGGTTGCTCTGCCTCACAGAAAGAGTAGAATCATCGGCAGATTACTTTGGAGAAATCGATGAAACGTTCCATGATGGTTGCAGCGGTGTTTGCCTCGGCGCTTGTGTCGCAGGCGGCGATGGCAAGTGCGGACCTGGCCAAGGCCAAGAATTGCATGGCGTGCCACGCTGTAGCGAACAAGCTGGTCGGTCCTGCCTACAAGGATGTGGCCGCCAAGTACGCGGGGCAGAAGGATGCCGAAAACAAGCTGGTCGGGAAGATCATGAAAGGCGGCTCCGGCGTCTGGGGCGCGATTCCGATGCCGGCCAATCCGCAGGTCAGCGAGGCCGAGGCGCGCACCTTGGCAAAATGGGTGCTGGCGCAGAAATAAGCGCCGGGTCATAAAAAAGCCGGGCATTGCCCGGCTTTGTTCTTTTGTTCCACGGTTGCGACGTGGATGGTCTCGAGGCCAGGGGCAGACGCCTGTGGCAGGGGGCCGCGACAGGTGCCAGCCCAGCCCCGATCCCTTTACTTCACCACTTCGATCAGCGTGCGCTTGCCGTCCTTGAACGTGTACAAGGTCAGCGCGCCGTCCTTGATGTCGCCGAATGCATCGAATGCGATCTCGCCGGTGACGCCGGCATACTTCACCTTCGCGAGGAACGGCAGGTACTTCTTCGGATCGGCCGATTTCGCGTCCGCCATCGCCTGCACCATTGCCATCGTGGCGTCATAGGCGTACGGCGCGTAGATCTGCAGGTTCTGGTTGTAGCGCTTCTTGTAGCGCGCCGCAAATTCTTCCATCTTCTGCTGCTGTCCCGCCGCCACGCCGCCCGCTTCCGCGCACACGATCGGTGCTTCGCCCGCGGTGGCGCCGGCCAGACGCGGCATGGCTTCCGTGCAGATGCCGTCGCCGCCCATCAGGCGGGCCTTGATGCCCAGCGCCTTCATCTGGCGCAGCAGCGGGCCGCCTACGGAGTCCATGCCGCCGAAGAAGACCAGGTCCGGATTCTTGGCGCGGATATTGGTCAGGATGGCGTTGAAGTCGGTGGCCTTGTCGTTGGTGAATTCACGCGCGACGATCTGCACGGCGCCGGCACCGGCCTTGCGCGCGCCCTTGCCGAATTCGTCCGCCACGCCTTGCCCGTAGGCCGTGCGGTCGTCGATGACGGCGATCTTCTTCGCGCCAAGCTTCTGCACGGCGTACTGGCCTAGGGTGGCGCCCAGCTTGTTGTCGTTGGCGACCACGCGGAACGTGGTGTTGAACTTCTGGTGCGTGTAGACCGGGCTCGTGGCAGAGGCGGAAATCTGCGGGATGCCGGCGTTATAGTAAATGCGCGAAGCGGGGATGGAAGTGCCGGACGTCTGGTGACCGATGACGCCGTTGATCTTCGCATCGGCCAGCTTCTGCGCGGCGGAGGTGGCCTGTTTCGGATCGGCCGCGTCGTCTTCCGCCTGCAGCACGAACTTCACCGGCTTGCCGCCGATCTTGAAGCCTTTGGCATTCAGGTCCTCGATGGCCAGGCGCGTGCCGTTCTGGGTGTCCGTGCCCAGATGGGCGGACTGGCCGGACATCGGGCCGACGTAGCCGATCTTGACGACTTCCTGCGCCTGGACGTGCGTGCCCGCGAAGGCGAGGGCCACGGCGGCAAGGGGAATCAGTTTGGTGTTCATAGTTGGTTTACTCCGATCGGTATGCGGCCACCGCATAAGGGGCCGCAGAAAAAACAAGGGCCGTCCTCACCGGACGGCCCGCTCGCGTTGTCTCCGCGCTTGTTATCCTTGTTACTTCAAGTCGTTACTTCACGACTTCCATCCTGGTCTTCTTGCCGCCCTTGTACGTGAACAGGGTCAGCGCGCCATCCTGGATGTCGCCGAACTGGTCGAACGTGATCAGGCCCGTCACGCCCTGATACTTCACTTTCGCCAGGAACGGCAGGTACTTCTTCGGATCGCTTGACCCGGCATCCTGCATCGCCTGCGCCATCGTCATCACCGAGTCGTACACATACGGCGCGTACAGCTGCACTTCCTGGTTGAACTGCTTCTTGTAGCGGGCGCGGAAGTCGTCCATATTCTTCTGCAGCTCCGGCGGCACGCCGCCCGCTTCGGCGCAGGTGACAACGCCGTCCGCGGCCGCGGTACCGGCCAGGCGCGGCAGCGCATCCGTGCAGACGCCGTCGCCACCCATGAATTTCGCATTGATGCCCAGCGCCTTCATCTGGCGCAGCAGCGGGCCGCCCACGGCGTCCATGCCACCGAAGAAGACGAGGTCCGGATTCTTCGCCTTGATGCTGGTCAGGATGGCGTTGAAGTCGGTTGCCTTGTCGTTGGTGAACTGCTTGTCGACGATCTGCACGCCCGGCGCCTTGGCGCCCTTGATGAACTCCGAAGCGACGCCCTGGCCGTAAGCGGTGCGGTCGTCGATGACGGCGATCTTCTTCGCGCCCAGCTTGGTCACGGCGTATTTGCCCAGCGTGCCGCCCAGCTTGTTGTCATTGGCAACAATGCGGAAGGCCGTGTTGAACTTCTGCTTCGTGTACGTGGGGATCGTCGAGGCCGGCGAAATCTGCGGGATACCGGCATTATAGTAGATACGCGACGCCGGCACCGTGGTGCCCGAATTGAGGTGGCCGACCACGCCGTTCACTTTCGCATCGACCAGCTTCTGGGCGACCGTCGTGCCCTGCTTGGGGTCGGCGCCGTCGTCTTCCAGCACGAGCGTGAACTTGACGGGCTTGCCGCCGATCTTGATACCCTTGGCGTTCAGGTCCGCGATCGCCATGTTGGCGCCGTTCTCGTTATCCTTGCCGAGGTGCGCCTGGGGGCCCGAGACGGGGCCGACGTGGCCGATCTTGATCACTTCCTGGGCCGATGCGGAACCGCCAAAGGCGGCGGCAAGGGCAACTGCGATGGCGACGAACTTCGTTTGCATGTCTCGTTCTCCAATGATTTTTAAGTCGGCGGCGCCTCGCGAACGCCGCCTGCAATGCGAGAAGGTACAGCAAAATTTTCAATTGGCAAAGACGCAGAACGCGCTTTTTTCACGCATGCACCGGTGCGGGGCAGGATGCACTGTCCCTATGCACGGATTCCCTACTTGCGTGCCTGCAGATCGGCGATTTCCTGCTGCACGGCGCGGGTGACGATTCGGCCGATCGTCTCGTGCAAGCCTTCCCGCAGTTCCGTCGTCACGTCATGCAGCACGTGGGTCAGCACGGCGGCCATGCCGTCCCTGACGCGCTGCTCCAGCATGAAATCCACGCGCGACGTCAGTTGCTGCAGGATCCGTTCGTTGAGGCGGCGCTCCAGCGCTTCCCATTCGGCGGCGTCCAGCGCGCCAGTGGCGGGCAGCGCTGCCGGCGCGGGAGCGGCGGCGCCGGGCGGCATGCTGACGACTTCCGTCAGCACGGGAATGCCGGCGTCAAACGGAACGTCCTGGCTCATGATTTTCCTATGCTGAGGTGAGTGGGCTGGTAGTCCTGCCGCTTGTATGCGACAAAGCGCTGGCGCCCGGCGGCGGCATCGGCTTCGTCGGTCGAGACGACTTCGATCAGGCGCGGGAAACTCTCGAACTGCGCCGGCGCACGGCGCGCCAGGTTCACCAGCAGGTCCGCCTCGGGCAGCTCGGCCGCGTCGCTGTGCGTCAGCACGATGGGGGTGTCCGGCGCCAGCGGATCGTCGAACGCCACGTGCGGCAGGAAGTCCGGGCCGGAAAAAGTCCACAGCGCGGCATCGAGCGCGGCCTGCTGCGCCGCGTCCTCCGTCATGACGACGATGCGGTTGCGCGCGCCGTACGCCTTGCGCACGAGCCGGCAGCAGTAGGCGATCTTGTCGGGCACGTTGGTGTGGAAGTCGATTCGGGTCATGGCGCTATTGTAAATTCATTTCGCCGCGGTCCGGTGCTTGACTGAAGATCTGGCGGCACATGTAAAAACGGCGCCATGCCGACCTTCGGGGCCGGCATGGCGCCGCATAAAGCGGGTAAGTGAAGCGGGACCGCGTCAGGCGGCCATGCCGCTGTGGCGCAGCAGCGCGTCGATCATTGGCTCGCGGCCGCGGAAGGCCGTGAACGACTCCAGCGCCGGGCGCGAGCCGCCCACCTGCAGGATCTCGCGCAGGAACTTCTCGCCGGTCTGCACGGGCAGCTTGCCGCCTTCCAGCTCGGCCGCCTCTTCGAACGCGGCATAGGCGTCGGCGGACAGCACCTCGGCCCATTTGTAGCTGTAGTAGCCCGCCGCGTAACCGCCGGCGAAGATGTGGCCGAACGAATTCTGGAAGCGGTTGAAGGCCGGCGGCACGATCACGGCGAATCGGCTCCGCACTTCGTCGATGACGTCCTGCACCGACTTGCCGCCTTCAGGGTCGTAGTCGTAGTGCAAATGCATGTCCAGCAGCGAGAACTCGACCTGGCGCAAGGTCTGCAGGCCGGACTGGAAGTTTTTCGCCGCCGTCATCTTGTCGAACAGCGCGCGCGGCAGCGGCTCGCCTGTCTTCACGTGCGCCGTCATGTGCGACAGCACGTCCCACTCCCAGCAGAAGTTCTCCATGAACTGCGACGGCAGTTCCACGGCATCCCATTCGACGCCCGAGATGCCGGACACGCCCAGTTCCTCGACGGCCGTCAGCATGTGGTGCAGGCCGTGGCCGAACTCATGGAACAGCGTGATTACTTCGTCGTGCGTGAACAGGGCCGGCTGCGGCTGGCCGTTGACGACGGAAGGCTCGGTGAAGTTACACGTCAGGTAGGCGACAGGCGTCTGCAGGCGGCCGCCCTCGACGCGGCGGCTGCGCGCGTCGTCCATCCACGCGCCGCTGTTCTTGCCGGGGCGGGCATACAGGTCCAGGTAGAACTGGCCCACCAGCTCGCCGTTGCGTTCGATGCGGAAGAAGCGCACGTCCTTGTGCCACACGGGCGCTTCGTCCGGCTTGATCTCGACGGAGAACAGATTCTGGATCAGCTTGAACAGGCCGTCGATCACCTTGTGCTCGGGGAAGTACTGCTTGACCTCGTGCGCGGAGAACGAATAGCGGTGCTGCTGCAGCTTTTCGGACGCGTAGGGCAGGTCCCACGCTTCCAGCCTGTCCATGCCGAGGTTTTCGCGCGCGAACGCCTGCAGCTCCTGCAGATCCTTCTCGGCATAGGGACGCGCGCGTTTTGCCAGGTCTTCCAGGAACTCGATGACGTGCTCCGGGCTTTGCGCCATCTTCGGCACCAGCGACACTTCGGCGAAATTCTTGTAGCCGAGCAGCCGCGCCTCTTCCGCGCGCAGCTTCAGCAGGGTGACGATATTGCCGCCGTTGTCCCACTTGTCCTTTTCGCTGAACACGTCGCCCAGCTCGGACGCCTTGGTCGCGTTGGCGCGATAGACCTTCTCGCGCAGCGCGCGGTTGTCTGCGAACTGCAGGATCGGGTAGTACGACGGGAAGTGCAGCGTGAACTGCCAGCCCTGCTTGCCGTTCTTCTCCGCCAGCGACTTCGCGGCGTGCTTCACATCGTCCGGCAGGCCCGCCAGATCCGCTTCGTTTTCGACGACCATCGTCCAGTCGTTGGTGGCGTCCAGCACGTTCTCGGAGAAGCGCGTGGACACGGCCGCATGCTGCTCCTGGATCGCGCCGAAGCGTTCCTTCTGCTCCGGCGGCAGCTCGGCGCCGCCCATGCGGAAGTCGCGGATGGCGTTGTCGATGATGCGCTGGCGCGCCGGCGACAACGTCGCGAATTCGGGGCTGTCCTTCAAGGCCTTGTACTTGGCGAACAGCGCCTCGTTCTGCGACAGCTCGGTCCAGAACTCTGTGACCTTGGGTTGGTTCTCGTTGTAGACGGCGCGCAGCTCCGGCGTATCGACGACGCTGTTCAGGTGACCGACGATCCCCCATGCCCGCCCCAGCTGCTCCGTGGCGTTTTCCAGCGGCGTGACGAAGTTCTGCCACGTGACGTCCTCGCTCGGCGCTTCCAGCTGCGCCACCACGGCGCGGTTGTGTGCCAGCAGCTCGTCGATGGCCGGCGTCACGTGTTCCGGCCGGATCGCATCGAAACGGGGCAGGCCGGTAAAGTCCAGCAGGGGGTTTTCGGTCGTCGTCATAGTCTTTCCAGTTGTTTGGTCGAACCGGCGCTTACACCTTCTCCGCCGACTCGATGGTATTCATTAACAGCATCGTGATCGTCATCGGGCCCACGCCGCCCGGTACGGGCGTAATGTGCGCGGCCACTTCCCTGATCGCGGCAAAATCGACGTCGCCACACAGCTTGCCATTATCGTCGCGATTCATGCCGACATCGATCACGATTGCACCGGGCTTCACCATGTCGGCCGTCAGCGTGTTACGGCGGCCTACCGCCGCCACCACGACGTCGGCCTGCCGCGTGTAGACGCCCAGATCCGGCGTCGCGCTATGGCAGATGGTGACGGTGGCGTTGGCTTGCAAGAGCAGCAGGGCCATTGGCTTGCCCACGGTGTTGCTGCGGCCGATCACGACGGCATGCTTGCCGCGCAGGTCGAAGCCCGTCGACTCGATCAGCTTCATGCAGCCGTATGGCGTGCAGGGACGGAAGCCGTCCAGGCCCGTCATCAGTTCGCCGGCCGACAGCACCGAGTAGCCGTCGACGTCCTTGGACGTGCTGATCGCCTCGATGACCTTGTGCGGGTTGATGTGCTTCGGCAGCGGCATCTGCACGAGGATGCCGTGGATGGCCGGGTCGGCGTTCAGCGCTGCGATGCGCTCCAGCAGGGCCGCTTCCGTCAGGTCGGCGTCGTACTTCTCCAGCACGGAATGGATCCCCACGTCGCCGCAGGCCTTGACCTTGTTGCGCACATAGACCTGGCTGGCCGGGTCCTCGCCCACCAGGATCACGGCCAGGCCGGGCTGCCGGCCCTGGGCGGTCAGTGCGGCGGCGCGGGAAGCGATTTCGGCGCGCAGTTTTTGGGAGAGGGCGATTCCGTCGATCAGTTGTGCTGGCATGGTGATGTGCTGTGGTGGGAAGGAAAGAACGACATTATAAATCGGCGCCGAACGAGTTCGATGCCAGTGGCGGGGGCATGGCGGAAACCGGGCCCGAAAACCGTGTTGTCGCGGTCAGTTGCCCGTCGACAAGTCGCCGGAAAGCCAGTATTTATGCGGCACCGCACCATTTTCCCATAGGTTGATTTCACATCATGAAAAGCCATTGCGTATTTTGAAAAAGCCGGAATTCACTGTTAGAATCCTCACACTTCACATATGTCTTAGTAAATAATCACCCCCACGCGTCCGCGACGGTCATTGCATCGGTTCGGGCTCAATCAAACTTAGGAGACTAGATACATGTCAGCTCAACTTGACCAGGTCACGGCCCAAACCGCCAACGATCCGGACGCACTGGAAACCAAGGAATGGCTCGAGGCGCTTGAAGCCGTCCTCGAAAACGAAGGACCGGAACGGGCCCACTACCTGATGGAGCGCATGGTCGATCTGGCGCGCCGCCGCGGCGCTTTGATCCCGTTCTCCGCCAACACCGCCTACGTCAACACGATTCCCGCCCACGTGGGCGCGCACTGCCCGGGCAACCTGGAATACGAAGAGCGCCTGCGTTCGTGGATGCGCTGGAACGCGATGGCGATGGTCGTCAAGGCCAACCGCGCCGACGGCGACCTCGGTGGCCACCTGTCCTCGTTTGCCTCGCTGGCGAACATGCTGGGCATCGGCTTCAACCACTTCTGGCGCGCGCCAAGCGAAGAGCATGGCGGCGACCTGCTGTACATCCAGGGCCACTCGTCGCCCGGCATCTACGCCCGCGCGTTCCTGGAAGGCCGCCTGTCGGAAGAGCAGCTGCTGAACTTCCGCCGTGAAGTCGACGGCAAGGGCCTGTCGTCGTACCCGCACCCGAAACTGATGCCGGACTTCTGGCAGTTCCCGACCGTCTCGATGGGCCTGGGCCCGCTGATGGCGATCTACCAGGCGCGCTTCCTGAAGTACCTGCACGCCCGCGGCATTGCCAATACCGACGGCCGCAAGGTCTGGGCCTTCTGCGGCGACGGCGAGATGGACGAGCCGGAATCGATGGGCGCGATCGGCATGGCCGCGCGCGAGCAGCTGGACAACCTGGTTATCGTCGTCAACTGCAACCTGCAGCGCCTGGACGGTCCGGTGCGCGGCAACGGCAAGATCATCCAGGAACTGGAAGCGGACTTCCGCGGCGCCGGCTGGAATGTCGTCAAGGTCATCTGGGGCCCGGGCTGGGACGAGCTGCTGGCCAAGGACAAGGAAGGCATCCTGCAGCGCGTGATGATGGAAACCGTCGACGGCGAATATCAAAACTATAAAGCGAAAGACGGCGCCTACGTGCGCAAGCACTTCTTCGGCAAGCATCCGAAGCTGCTGGAGATGGTTGCCAACATGAGCGACGACGACATCTGGCGCCTGACCCGCGGCGGCCACGATCCGCACAAGATCTACGCCGCGTTCAAGGTAGCGCAGGAAGCGCAAGGCCGTCCGACCGTCCTCCTGGTCAAGACCGTCAAGGGCTTCGGCATGGGCAAGTCCGGCGAAGCGCGCAACACGGCGCACCAGACCAAGAAACTGGACGACGAAGCCATCCGCGAAATGCGCGACCGCTTCAACATTCCTATCCCGGACGACAAGCTGGCCGAGATCCCGTTCTTCAAGCCGTCCGACGACGCGCCGGAAATGAAGTACCTGCACGAGCGCCGCAAGGCCCTGGGCGGTTATTTGCCGCACCGCCGCATGAAGGCCGACGAAACGCTGGTCGTGCCGCCGCTGGAAGCCTTCAAGGCAGTCCTGGAAGCGACGCCGGAAGGCCGTGAAATCTCGACGACGCAGTCGTTCGTTCGTATCATCACCGCGCTGCTGCGCGACCAGAGCCTGGGCCAGCGCATCGTGCCGATCCTGGTCGACGAATCGCGTACGTTCGGCATGGAAGGCCTGTTCCGCCAGATCGGCATCTTCAACCAGCAGGGCCAGCTGTACGAGCCGGTGGATAAAGACCAGGTCATGTACTACCGCGAGGACAAGGCCGGCCAGATCCTGCAAGAGGGCATCAACGAAGCGGGTGGCATGAGCTCGTGGATCGCCGCGGCGACGTCGTACTCGACCAACAACCGCGTGATGATCCCGTTCTTCACGTACTACTCGATGTTCGGCATGCAGCGCGTGGGCGACCTGGCATGGGCCGCAGGCGACATGCGCGCCCGTGGCTTCATGATGGGCGGCACCGCCGGCCGTACCACGCTGAACGGCGAAGGCCTGCAGCACGAGGATGGCCACAGCCACCTGTTCGCCGCCGCGATCCCGAACTGCATGCCGTACGACCCGACCTTCGGCCACGAGCTGGCGGTCATCATTCATGACGGCCTGCGCCGCATGGTGACGGAACAGGAAGACGTGTTCTACTACATCACCATCATGAACGAGAACTACGCGCACCCGGGCCTGAAGGCCGGCCAGGAAGAGGGCATCCTGAAGGGCATGTACAAGCTGCAGGAAGGCTCGAAGGACGCCAAGGAACGCGTGCAGCTGGTCGGCTCCGGCACGATCCTGCGCGAGTCGATGTTCGCCGCGGAACTGCTGGAAAAAGACTGGGGCGTCGCCGCCGACATCTGGTCCGCACCGTCGCTGACGCTGGTGGCCCGCGAAGGCCAGGATGCGGAACGCTGGAACCTGGTCAACCCGACCAAGGAGCAGCGCGTGCCTTATGTGACCGGCCTCTTGCAGGACACGCAAGGCCCGATCATCGCCACCACCGACTACATGCGCCTGTATGCGGAGCAGATCCGCGCCTTCATGCCGAAGGGCCGCACGTACAAGGTGCTGGGCACGGACGGCTTCGGCCGCTCGGACAGCCGCGCCAAGCTGCGTGAATTCTTCGAGGTGAACCGCTACTACATTACCGTTGCAGCACTGCGCTCGCTGGCCGACGAAGGCAAGATCGACCTGTCCGTTGTCGAACAGGCGGTCGTCAAGTACGGCCTGAATCCGAACAAGCCAAATCCGGTGACCCAATAACGAGAATACGGAGCAAACGCTATGAGCATTGTGGAAGTGAAAGTCCCGGATATCGGCGATTTCAAGGAAGTCGAAGTCATCGAACTGATGGTCAAGGTAGGCGATACGATCAAGGTCGACCAGTCGCTGATCACCGTGGAATCGGACAAGGCGTCGATGGAGATTCCGTCGTCGCAGGCTGGCGTCGTCAAGGAAATCAAGGTCAAGGTCGGCGACAAGGTTGCCGAGGGTTCGCTGCTGTTGATGGTCGAAGCCGAAGGCGCCGGCGCTGCTGCCCCTGCCGCTGCCGCGCCGGCGCCGGCTGCCGCTGCGCCGGCACCTGCTGCCGCTGCCGCACCGGCTCCTGCCGCCGCACCTGCGGCGTCGGCCGGTCCGGTGGACGTCAAGGTGCCGGACATCGGCGACTTCAAGGAAGTCGAAGTCATCGAAGTGATGGTAAAAGTCGGCGACACGATCAAGAAGGACCAGTCGCTGATCACCGTCGAATCGGACAAGGCATCGATGGAGATCCCGTCGTCGCATGACGGCGTGGTCAAGGAAATCAAGGTCAAGGTTGGCGACAAGGTCAAGGAAGGTTCGCTGGTGCTGGTGGTGGAAGCCACCGGCGGCGCGGCTGCTCCAGCCGCGCCGGCTGCCGCTGCTGCCGCACCTGCGGCACCGGCTGCTGCGTCGGCGCCTGCGGCCGCTGCGCCGGCCCCTGCGGCACCGGCTGCGCAAGCGCCGGCCGCGCCGGGCGTCTCCGGCAAGCTGGCCCACGCGTCGCCGTCGGTCCGTAAATTCGCCCGCGAACTGGGCGTCGATATCGGCCGCGTGCCGGGTACCGGTCCGAAAGGCCGCATCACCCAGCAGGACGTGCAGAACTTCGTCAAGGGCGTCATGTCCGGCGCGACGGCCGCGCCAAACGCGCCGACGGCTGCCGCCGGCGGTGGCGCGGGCATGAACCTGCTGCCATGGCCGTCGCTGGACTTCTCCAAGTTCGGCGAAACGGAACTGCAGCCGCTGCCGCGCATCAAGAAGATCTCCGGCCCGAACCTGCACCGCAACTGGGTCATGATCCCGCACGTGACGCAGTTCGAGGATGCCGACATCACCGACCTGGAAGCGTTCCGCGTCGAGTCGAACAATGCCAGCGCCAAGAACAAGGATGCGACCAAGCTGACGATGCTGGCCTTCGTCATCAAGGCGTCCGTCGCGGCACTGAAGAAGTACCCGTCGTTCAACTCGTCGCTGGACGAGAAGGGCGAGAACCTGATCCTGAAGAAGTACTACAACATCGGCTTCGCGGCCGACACGCCGAACGGCCTCGTCGTCCCCGTCATCAAGAACGCGGACCAGAAGAGCGTGACGCAGATCGCGAAAGAGATGACGGAGCTGTCGCTGCAGGCCCGCGAAGGCAAGCTGAAGCCGACCGACATGCAGGGCGCCACGTTCACGATCTCGTCGCTGGGCGGCATCGGAGGCTCGCACTTCACGCCGATCGTCAACGCGCCGGAAGTGGCGATCCTTGGCCTGTCGAAGGCCCAGATGAAGCCCGTGTGGGACGGCAAGCAGTTCGCGCCGCGCCTGATGATGACGCTGTCGCTGTCGTACGACCACCGCGTCGTGGATGGTGCCTCCGGTGCCCGCTTCGCCGTGTATCTGGCCGACGTCCTGGCCGATATGCGCAAGATCCTGCTGTAAGGAGACCGATCGATGAGCATCGTAGAAGTGAAGGTACCCAACATCGGCGACTTCAAGGAAGTGGAAGTCATCGAGGTGATGATCAAGCCGGGCGACACGATCAAGGTCGACCAGTCGCTGGTGACGGTGGAGTCGGACAAGGCGTCGATGGAAATCCCGTCGACGCACGCCGGCGTGGTGCAGGAATTGCGCATCAAGGTCGGCGATAAGATCTCCGAAGGCAGCCTGCTGATGCTGCTCGAAGCAAAGGGTGGCGAATCCGCCCCCGCCGCTGCGGGCGCCGGTGCACCGGCCTCGCCGGTCGCCAAGCCGGAAGAGACGGGCGCCGCGCCAGGCCAGGCGGGGGCCGTGTACGGCGGTCCCGCCGTGCCGGCACCGGCCTCCGCGCCCGCCTCGGCACCTGCGCCAGGCGCCGGTTCGTTCTCCGGCCAGGCCGACATCCAATGCGACATGATGGTGCTGGGCGGCGGTCCCGGCGGTTACTCCGCCGCGTTCCGCGCGGCCGATCTGGGCATGAACACCGTTATCGTCGAGCGTTACGCGACGCTGGGCGGCGTCTGCCTGAACGTGGGCTGCATTCCGTCCAAGGCATTGCTGCACCTGGCCTCCGTGGTCGACGAGACCGCGCACCTGGGCAAGCATGGCGTCAAGTTCGCGCGGCCGGAAATCGATATCGATGAAGTGCGCGCGTACAAGGAAGGCGTCATCAACAAGATGACGGGCGGCCTGACGGGCATGGCGAAAGCACGCAAGGTGCAAGTGGTACAGGGCGTGGGCCAGTTCCTCAGCCCGAACCACATCGAAGTCACCAGCGCCGACGGCACGAAGAAGGTCGTGCAGTTCAAGCAGGCCGTCATCGCGGCCGGTTCGGCAGTGGTGAAGCTGCCGTTCGTGCCGGAAGACCCGCGCATCGTCGATTCGACGGGCGCGCTGGAGCTGCGCTTCATGCCGAAGCGGATGCTCGTCATCGGCGGCGGCATCATCGGCCTGGAAATGGCGACGGTGTACTCGACGTTCGGCGCGCGCATCGACGTGGTCGAGATGATGGATGGCCTGATGCAGGGCGCGGACCGCGACGCCGTCAAGGTCTGGCAGAAGTACAACGCGCAC
The DNA here is from genome assembly GCF_004421005.1 of Pseudoduganella plicata. Taxonomy (NCBI): domain Bacteria; kingdom Pseudomonadati; phylum Pseudomonadota; class Betaproteobacteria; order Burkholderiales; family Oxalobacteraceae; genus Pseudoduganella; species Pseudoduganella plicata. The sequence goes on along the minus strand of NZ_CP038026.1, from coordinate 2,406,721 downwards.
CGCTTCGACAACGTCATGACCAAGACCAAGACCGTCGGCGTGGAAGCGCTGCCGGAAGGGATCAAGGTCACGTTCGAAGCGGCGGAAGCAGGCGCCACAGCGCCCGAGCCGCAGCTGTACGACATGGTGCTGGTCGCCGTGGGCCGCAGCCCGAACGGCAAGAAGATCGCCGCCGACAAGGCCGGCGTGCAGGTCACCGACCGCGGCTTCATCAGCGTGGACAGCCAGATGCGCACGAACGTTCCGCACATCTTCGCCATCGGCGACCTGGTGGGCCAGCCGATGCTGGCGCACAAGGCCGTGCACGAAGGCCACGTGGCCGCCGAAGCGGCTGCCGGCCAGAAGTCGCACTTCGACGTCAAGGTGATCCCGTCGGTTGCCTACACCGATCCGGAAGTGGCATGGGTCGGCCTGACGGAAGACGAAGCCAAAGCCAAGGGCATCAAGGTCGAGAAGGGCCACTTCCCGTGGGCCGCCTCCGGCCGTGCCGTGGCGAACGGCCGTGAAGAAGGCTTCACAAAGCTGCTGTTCGATGCTGAAACGCACCGCATCATCGGCGGCACGATCGTCGGCACGCACGCCGGCGACATGATCGGCGAGATCGCGCTGGCGATCGAGATGGGCTGCGACGGCACGGACATCGGCAAGACGATCCACCCGCACCCGACGCTGGGCGAGTCGATCGGCATGGCCGCCGAAGTGTACGAAGGGGTCTGCACGGACCTGCCGCCGCCGCGCAAGCGCTGAGCGGGACGTCGAAAGACAAACGCCACCTGCGGGTGGCGTTTTTTATGGCGGCGCCGTCCGGCGAGCGATGGGTAACGCGTGGGCTGTCCGCCTACGCGGCCGCCCTGCCGACCACGATGCCTGGCCAGGGCCTGGTCACGGCGGCACGAACCAATCCCACGACGATCCGTATCACCCACCACTGTGACAATGGCCGCAGCCATTGCCACAGGCGCGCGCCCGTCCCGGCACGGGCAGGGCCGGCGACGTCACGACCGTCCGGCCTGTCGATCGTATCGGCATGATCGATATTATTGGTGGGCCAGACGTCGCCTTCGTAATGGGTGGGATTCAGTCCGCCGTGCTCCAGCATTTTCCACGCAAAGTGCACGCAGCTGTTGGTGAAGCCGTTGTAGTAGGAGGCAAAACCGTATCTGGCGGGTTCGCGGCCGAAGTCGCGCATGGCTTCGTACTGGCTGGCGCTGATGGCGATGCGCTTCTGGTAGTGGCGGGCCGGGTAGGTCTCATGGTCGTCGTCGTAGAAGCGGCCGGGCGCGAACGGCTGGCCTTCGTAAGCGCCGGCGGGGCCGAAGCCGTAGCTGTGGACGGTGGTACCGTTTTCCAGGCCGATCCACATATGGCCCGCCATGGAAGGGCTGCCGTCAGCCAGCCGCGTACCGCGGCCTGCGATGTGGATGGTGACAGTTGGCATATGGCTCCCATTCATGAGCTGATACCGAGGCGCCAAATGTCACATGTGCAACAGTCATTGTCGTTGATGCACGACAAACGTTGTTGGCGACGAACCCGTTGCCGCAGTCACGAAAACCTTTTCCGATAGTCGCCCGGCAATACGCCCAGCCGCAGCACGAACGCCCGCCGCAGGTTGTATTCGCTGCCATGGCCGCTGCGCCGCGCCACACCCTTGACGGTCACGCCCGGCCGTTCCAGCAGCTGGCACGCCAGCTCCATGCGCAATTGCGCCAGCAGTTGCGCCGGCGTGATGTCCGCCTCGGCACGCAGCCTGCGATGCAGCGTTCGTACCGACAGCGCACACGCGGCCGCCATCTGGTCCACATCCAGCATCTGGTGCAACCTGGGACGCAACCAGGCCGTCAGCTGCGCCGCCACCCCCTCGGCGGCCGATTGCGCCAGCAGTTCGGCGCTGAACTGGCGTTGTCCGCCAGGCCGTTTGAGAAACAGCACCATGCGCCGCGCAACCGCCAACGCGGCCCTGCGGCCCAGGTCTTCCTCGACAAGGCTCAGCGCGAGGTCCATGCCTGCGCTGATGCCGGCGGACGTGTGGAATTTGCCGTCGCGGACGTGGATCGCATCGTCCTGCACCCGCACCAGCGGATGCTGCGAGCGCAGCGCGGCCGCGTCCTGCCAGTGCGTGACGGCGCGCCGGTCGTCCAGCAGGCCGGCGCGCGCCAGCACGAACGCGCCCGTGCACACCGAGCAGCAGCGCGCGGCGAGAATGCTGGCACGCGTGACCCAGCGCAGGACCGCGCATCCCGCGGCGTCGGTGGTGGAGGGCAGGTCGGCGCCGCCGCCACCGGAGACGATCAGCGTGCTGCCGGGGATGCCGCCGCGTGGCAGTGGTGCTGCAATCATCGCAACGCCGGCCGACGACATGACGGCGCCCCCACCCTGGGCGATCAGGTGGATACGGTACGGCGGCGGCAGCCCCGCGTCACGCGCCTCATCGTTCGCGCTGGCGAAGACCTGGATCGGGCCGGTCGCGTCCAGCAGCACGAAGCCGGGAAATACGAGCAGCCAGATGTCGACAGGGGAGGGCATGTGGCAGATATTCATCCATGGCTGTCATTCCTGTCAACCGCGGGCGGATTAACATCGGCCAGTCAACAAGGAGACGGCCATGCTCGAACTGCGACCCACTTGCGAACACTGCGACAAGGCACTGCCGCCCGCCGCGCCGGATGCGCGTATCTGTTCCTACGAATGCACCTTCTGCGCGGACTGCGTGGACGGGTTGCTGCAAAATGTCTGCCCCAATTGCGGCGGCGGCTTCGTGCCGCGGCCGGTCAGGCCCGTGCGCAACTGGAAAGGGGATAACTACCTGGGCAAGGATCCCGCACGGACCGAGGCGAAGTACCGGCCGGTGGACCCGGCCGCGCATGCCGCGTTTGCGGCGGCGCTTGCGCGAATCGCGCCCGCTGACCGTTGATGTTCCGGTTTTACTGCGCCGCCTGCGTGGTCTCGCGCACGACCAGCTCCACCGGCGCTACGCCCTCGTCGAAGGCTTCGCGCCCCATCAGCGACAGCAGCGCGTTGGTGGCGGCCTTGCCGAGGTCGTACAGCGGCTGGCGCACGGTCGTCATCGGCGGCGCCGTGTACGACGATCCCGGCAGGTCATCGAAGCCCACCAGCGACACGTCCTGCGGCACGCGGATGCCCTTGCGGTACAGCGCAAGGCGGGCGCCATAGGCCGACAGGTCGTTGGCCGCGAAAACGGCGGTGAATCGCACGTCGCGTTCGAGCAGCCGGTTGACCGCCGCCAGGCCGCTCGGTTCATGGAAGTCGCCCTCGACGACCAGTTGCGGATCGACCGCTTCGCCCGCTTCGGCCATTGCGCGGCGGTATCCGGCAAGGCGTTCGTTGGCGTCGCTGCTGGACGCGGGGCCGGTGATGAAGACGATGCGGCGGTGGCCCAGGTCGAGCAGGTGGCGCGTGGCCAGCCACGCGCCGTGTTCGTTATCGACCTTGAAGCCGATCGCGTTCGACGTGCGCAGCGAGCGTCCCGTGGCCACGATGGGGCGCTGGTTGGCGAAGTGCAGTACGGTCTCGTCCGAAATGCGGCCCGTCAGCAGGATGATGCCGTCCACCTTGCGCGCCAGCAGCAGGCGGATGCGGTCCGATTCCTCGTCCGCGTTCCAGTGGCCGCTGACGATGACGCTGGTGTAGCCGGTGCCCTTGAGCGCGTCGTCGACGCCGCGCAGCGTCTCGTCGAAGAAGGGCGAGCTGATGTCCTGCACGACGATCCCGATCGTCATCGTGCTGCCTTTTTTCAGGCTGCGTGCCATCTGGTTCGGCGCGAACTGCATCTTCTCGATGGCGGCCAGCACGGCCTTGCGCTTGTCCTCGGCCACGCGGGCGGTACCGTTCATGATGCGCGACACGGTGCTGGCCGATACGCCGGCCGCACGGGCCACGTCGAGCAGGGTGGTCGGGTTGGAGTGGTCGTCTGAGCTCAATTGTTATCGTTGTCTGATGATGGTGCCGGCGCCGGGATCGGCCGCGCGATGCCGAAGGTTAGCATACGCGCGGCCCTCGTTTGCTAGACGTACAGCCGCCGTGCGGGCTGTGCCGCCCTGGTGCCGCGTGCGCGGTAATGCTCCACCAGGGCGCGATGCGCCGGCAGGTCGGCCAGCGCATGATGCGACAGCTGGGCGATCGTCTGGAATTCGCGCTGCGCGGCCGCCAGGTCCGGCAGCGCCGCGCGGTGGGCAAGCTGTTGCGTGGGGAACTCCATCCCGTACAGCACGTACTGCCAGCTCGATGGCGGATACATCTCGATGTCGGTGACGAAGTCGAGCCGGTGCGGCGGGCGCGAACGCCACATCGACAGCTGCTCGCGCAGTGACTCCGGTATCGTCGACGCGTGCGCGTTCTCGATCCAGAACGCGTTGTCGGTGCGCTGCGAGAGGCAGTAGTGCATCTTGACGAAATCGACGATGCGCTCGTAGCGCGCCTTCATCTGGCCGTTGAACAGCTTCGCCGCCGGTGCGAGGTTGCCGTCGTATGGGAACAGGTAGCTGACGAGATAAGTGGCCGCTTCGATCAGGCCGATGCCGGACGACTCCAGCGGCTCCAGGAAGCCGCCGGACAGGCCGATCGCCACGCAGTTTTTCTTCCACTGGGTTTCCCGATAGCCCACGTTCAGCTTGAGCATGCGCGGTTCGCGGCCGTCGCTGGCGGGGCCGATGTACTGGCGCAGCAGCTGGTCGGCGCGGTCGTCGTTCGTATGGCGGCTCGAATAGACGTAGCCGATGCCGCGGCGCTCGTGCAGGCCGATGTCCCACGTCCAACCCGCTTCGTGCGCCGTGGAGATCGTGTACGACGGGATCGGCGCATCAAGCCGGTCGTACGGCACCTGCATCGCCAGTGCCCGGTCGACGAACAGCGTGTCGTTGATGTTCCTGAACGGCGAACCGAGGGCCTCGCCGATCAGCCGGGCGCGAAAGCCCGTGCAGTCGATGTACAGGTCTGCCGCCAGTTCGCCCGCTTCGCGCGTGACGACGGCGGCGATGGCGCCGGATGCACCGAGCTTCACCTGGTCGACGGTTGCCTCGATGCGGCGCACGCCCAGCGTCTGCGCGTGCGCGGCGAGGAGGGCGGCAAACGCGCCCGCGTCGAAGTGATAGGCGTAGTTGAGGGGGCCCATGAAATCCGCATCCGTCGTGCGCTTGGGGCCATGTCGCATGTCCGCCACGTGCTTCTGCATCGTAGCCGCGGCGGCAAACGGCACGTCGGGACCGGCCGCGCCCATCAGCCAGTACGGCAGCAGCTCCGGCCCGCCGGGACGTTGGCTGGGCTGGCTGAACGGGTGGAAATAGTGGTCGGCGCCGGGTGTGCCGGGGGGACGGACCCAGTGGTTGAAGCGCACGCCCTGCTTGAAGGTGGCGTTGCATTCGCGGATGAAGCGTCCCTCATCGATGCCGAGGATCGACAGCGTGCCGCGAATCGAAGGGAACGTCCCTTCGCCGACGCCGATGATGCCGATCTCCTTCGATTCCACGAGCGTGACGGCGATACCGCCGCCCGCCGTGCCCAGCGTCCTGGCCAGGAAGCCGGCGGCCAGCCAGCCGGCGGTGCCGCCGCCGACGACCAGAACGTTGCGAATTGGCTGCAAGTTATTCTCCTTCTAATTAGCGGTACTGGCGCTCCGTTCGTATCATCCGCCGCTGGCAGCCAGGCCATGCGCGCTCGCAGCGCAGCCCGTGACAGTTTTTGTGCCTGACCCCGATGTTGTCAACGTCCTCATCAGTGGCTCGTCAGCGTTGCTGTTGGGCTCGTGTCCCACGGCGGTGCCCGTTACCGCTGTGGGATACAGGCTGGGCCGTTTGGACCTGACGTTGCGGCGACAGCGATGGGCTATGCGAAATGGTTGCGCCATAGGGGTATCGTTACGGCTCGTTGTTGCCAGAAGCCCACAGGGGTAGCCGGAACAAAGTGGTTTCCCCACATTTTTAAATTGACATCAACATTCTAACTTGGCTAGTATGAAAACGGTTTCATAAAACACGAAATCGTTTTCAATTTAGCTGAAAACGTTTTCAGCTGCAAGAAATTGCATTCAAACAATATGTTAGCGCCACAGCTGATCTGTTGCGCGGCAACAAAGGAGACTTATGAACACCCGCACCCCACGGTCCCGCTTGCCGGGAACGCCGATCCGCCTCGCCGTGCTGACATTGCTCGCCGGGCTGAACACCGCTTACGCACAGACCGCCGGCGTCAACGCCACGCCGGAAGCCCCAAAGGAACAGCAGCAGGCGCAGAAGGCGGCTGAGGCGAACTCCACCGTGATCCCCGAGGTGTATGTGACGGCGACGAAGCGCAGCACGTCGCTGCAGCGCACGCCGGTTGCCGTGACGGCCATCAGCGCCGCGGCCCTCGACGACAATCACGTCCAGACGATCCAGGATGTCGTCAACCTGGTGCCCGGCTTCTCGGCCACCAGCCAGGGCGACCATGGCGTCATCACGATGACGATGCGCGGTATCGGCAACGACAGCGCGAAGACCGAATACGCCGATCCGGAAGTGGCCGTGTTCGTCGACGGCATCTACTCGCCGCGCCCTGAAGGCGCGACGACGCTGCTGTTCGACCTGGAAGGCATCGAAGTGCTGCGCGGCCCGCAGGGCACGCTGTGGGGCCGCAACTCGACCGTTGGCGCGGTCAACATGCAGACGGCCAAGCCCACACTGGGCAGCAACTCTGGCTACGTCGAGGCGGGCATGGGCGACTACAGCCGCGTCGGCGGCCGCGGTGCGTTCAATATCCCGCTGTCCGACACCGCCGCGATGCGCGTCGCGTTCGTCCATGAACAGCATGACGGCTATGTCGACTACCAGGCGCCGCCGAACATCCCGCTGGCACAGCAGCAGGCCGCCGCCGCCCCGGTGATCGCGGCATGGAATGCCGCGCATCCTGGCAATCCGATCGCCTTCCAGCCGATCAGCAACGCCAACTTCGTCCAGGGCGGCAAGAAGTACAGCGCCCAGGACCAGACGGCACTGCGCCTGTCGTTGCTGTGGGAAATCCTGCCGTCGCTGCACTGGAACCTGGCGTACGAACGCTATCAGGACCGCGGCACCCCGAGCATGAACCTGATGCAGACGCCACGCGCCGGCCAGGACCTGTGGTCCGCGCTGATCGACACGGCGCCATCGCTGAAGCGCGATTCGAATTCGGTGCGCAGCCGCGTCGACTGGGCCATCAATCCCGACATGGCGCTGGCCTACATCGCCGGATGGTCGTCGTTCCACGGTTCGTCGACCTACGACCAGGACGGCGGCTCGTACATCCCGACCAGCTTCACCACGGGCGGCAACTCGCAGGCGAACAACACGCTGCTGTCGAAGTACAAGAGCTACAGCCACGAGGTCGAACTGCAGTCGACGGGCAAGAAGCAGGTCGACTGGCTGCTGGGCCTGTACTACGGCCGCGAAAACAACGCGATGCGCTTCGACATCCCCATCATGAACGGCACCCAGCAGGGCACCGTCAACTGGCAGGGCTCGTTCATCCAGCCGAAGCAGACGGTGGATTCGAAAGCCGTGTTCGGCCAGACCACGTGGAACGTGACGGACCAGTGGCACCTGACTGCCGGCGCACGTTACACGAAGGACAAGCGCCAGAATATCGGCGGCCTCGGCTGGGGCTGGAGCGGCGACGCGAGCGTCCCGCAAGTGCCGATCAGCCCGAGCACGAACCCGGCCGATCCAGGCTCGGGCTTCGCGATCAGCTCGTACAACAGCGGCTCGTTCAGCGGCAGCAAGGCCACGTGGCTGGGCCGCGTCAGCTACGACATCACGCCGACGTCGATGCTGTACGCCAGCGTGTCGACGGGGTACAAATCAGGCGGCCTGCAGGATGGCGGCAAGCCGTACGGCCAGGAGACGCTGACGAACTACGAGCTGGGCAGCAAGAGTACGTTCCTGAACGGCATGATCCGCATGAACAACGCGCTGTACTACGAGAAGTTCAAGGGCTTCCAGTTCAGCGCACCGGTCACGAATCCGGACGGCAGCCACAGCCTGTCGACGTATAACGCCGAAGGCGCCGACGTCTGGGGCTTCGAGACGGAGATCGCCGCCAAGCTGACCAAGGCCGACCGCCTGCAGTTTACAGCCGCCTACACAAACGCGGAACTGGGCGAGCTGGTTGGCGGCAGCAACGACTACCAGCTGCCGGCCTGCTCGATTCCCGGCATCACCAACTGCCTGGACGTGACGGGCAACACGATGCCGCACTCGCCGAAGTGGAGCACGCAGCTGATGTACCAGCACGTCTTCCAGCTGCCGGCCGGCACGCTGACGCCACGCCTGTCGGCGCACTGGGAATCGGCCAGCTGGCTGTCGGTGTTCAACCTGGGTGCGCCGGACCGCCAGGGTTCGTACTCGAAGCTGGACCTGGGCCTGCGCTACGACGCGGACAAGAAATACTACGTCGACGTCTTCGTGCGCAACGCCACGGACAAGGAGATCAAGACGAGTGCGCAGAACCCGCAAGGCGTCTGGCAGGCGCAATACCTGCCGCCACGTACGATCGGCTTCAACGCCGGTTATACGTTCTGAGTTTCGGTTGTTTTGCCTTGAACCCCGGCTGCGGCCGGGGTTTTTTTATGCGCGACGGTGCTTGCCTTGCCATGCGAATTGGCGAGGTCCCGGCCCGGTGCGTGTACACTCCCGCTGCCGCATCGGCCGGGAAAAAGCCGGCCATGATGGGGTGAGTACACCGACTAATAAGTAATCAGAGGATGCGGATGCGTGGAATTGCGTTCAGGCTGGTGCCGTGGGGCCTGCTGATCTTGGCCGGGGTGCTGTTGGGCTGGCGTCTGACCTGGCGCGACGTGCTGGTTTATTCATTCGAGCGTCCGCTGCAGGATGGGTTCACGGTAAGGATTTACCGGTATGGGAGCCAGCCAGTCCCCTGGCTCGATTTCTCCCCGCACTACGCCATGCGCATCTACGGCGCGAGCACTTATCACGAAGTCGATATTCCCGCGTGCGCGCCGTTCGACGTGCAGCAATGCCTCAGCCGCAGTACGCTCCTGGAAACCGTGAATGGTCTGAGTTTCACGCAGCCCCTGGGCCACCGCATTTTCGTACCGCGCGAGCTGTACGCAAACGGGCGATAAAGCTGTTCCGCTCTGGAGAATACCTTGGATAGCATCCAGCTGGGCCCGATCGTAATTCCCGCCTACGCGCTGCTGGCGCTGGCGGGTCTTGGCACCGCCAATGCGGCCGGGGCGTGGTTCCGGCGTTTTCGCGGAGTCGATCCCGGTGCCGCTTTTTGGAAGATGACCGTGGCTGGGTTTGTCGTTGCCCGGCTGGTCTTTGTCCTGCGTAACGCGGATCTGTACGTCGATTCGCCCTTATCCGCGTTCAATTTCCGAGACGGTGGTTTTGCCACCTGGGCGGGATGGTTTGCAGCGCTGGTCGTTGGTATGGTCTCGGTGCGCACGAATGTGCCGTTGCGTCGGCCGTTGCTCGTTGCGACGTTGGCGGGGGCGGCGGTATGGTTCGGTGGCACGATGTTCAACCGCGCGCTGGCCCCGCAGCTGCAGCCGCTGCCTTCGATGGACGTGCGCCGGCTGGACGGTGCCGTCGTTGCGCTGGACCGCTTCAGGGGGCGTCCGCTTGTCGTCAATCTGTGGGCGACGTGGTGCGGCCCGTGCCGGCGCGAGATGCCGGCACTGAAGGCAGCCCAGCACGCACACCCCGGGGTCACGTTCGTCTTTGTCAATCAGGGCGAGTCGGAGCAAGAGGTGCAACGCTTCCTGTCGGGACAGCGGCTGGAACTGCGGAACGTCGTCCTCGATCCAGCCAGGGAGCTTGGCACCCGCACCCATTCCCCGGGTTATCCCACGACGCTGTTTTATGACGCCGCAGGCACGCTGCGGTTTCGGCATGTCGGTGAGTTGTCGCAGGCGGCTGTGCGCGAACACATCGCCGCCCTGAGCGAGCGGCGGTAACGACCGGCTCCGGCCACCATATTGCGCCAATTACATTTCCAGACACTTCACGCGCGCGGAGTAAATGCACGCGCGATATGGTGCTTTCAATCGTGCCAGAAAGGTGGACCAATAGTATGGGACACGCGTTGCCTGAGACGCCGGGGTAAGCTGATTGACGCAGTCGTATCCGACACCTGCCAGCGGCGCTTGCACATTGAAAGGAATTGCGATGACCTATTCTTCCTCGAATCCGCCCAAGGGTTCATATATCAAATCCGTCAGGAACATCCAGATCACGCTAGTCGCGCAAGCGAAGGACGGCAGCGCCCTAGCGGGAAATCTCAGTGTCGTACTTCCCGATCATGACAACTATCAGATCGCCTGCCAGAACGGCGCCCTGCAAATCGTGCCGGCGGCTGGCGGTACTGCCAATGTGCTCCCGGCCGGATCGTATCTGGACGCCTGCCAGAACCCGAGGGTGCTGCTCGGATGCGACGCGCGCAGGATCGACGGCACGTATGTCAGGGCATCGATCGACGTTACCGATCTGAAGGACCCGGACATCGAAAACTGCGACGGTATCCTCGTGGACGACAACGCGCTCGACGCGGCGCTCGACCAGGTGAAACGGCTGCTGCCGCAACACGCCGAGGCCATCGACGCACGCGAGCAGGACATCAAGAGCTATATGCTGGGAACCTACACGCCGGACAGGGCGGCCGCCGGCGTCGGCGCCCCCACCGCACCGGCGCCCGTAAGGGCCGGCGGTGCGCCGGCGGCGGAGCAGCAGGCCGGCACGTCCAGCTGCACGACATCGTGCATCGTCCTGTTTGTCGACGTCGTCATTTCACTGCTGTCCTATCGGGCCTTCAGCCGCGCGCAGCTTCAGGCAATCGCCGCCAGCGAAGAAGTGCTTGCCGCGCTGCGCGGCATGGAGCAGGGCGTTGTCGAGGATCTGGCCCGTCAGCTGATGCATCCGGCGGACGTCTACAGCGTTGCTAAAGCGATCGCGCATGCCTTCACGTCGCTGGCCAACCCTGATCTCATCAAAGCCATCGTCGTGGCGGCGGCCGAACAGCTGTCGTGGTTCGATATGGTCAAATTCTCGGCGGTCCTGATTGCCGAGTCGGTCTCGCTGTTTACTCCGGCCGGTCCGGAGGTGGTGCTGGCCAAGGCGGTCATCCTGGCAGCATCGCTGGAAGGGCTCGGCGAGGATGCGTATCACGTCGTGCAGGATTGCGCGCTGAGTTGATCCTGCGAGGGGAGGGGCAGCCGCTGGGCTGCCCATGAGACGTGCCAATACGCTCCTTCAGTCTTCCTTATGGTGAAACGGCGCAAACCAGGTGACCAGGAACGACGGAATCGTCGCCGCCATCACGAACCAGAAGTAATTCACATAGCCCAGCATCTGCTGCAGGTGGCCCGACACCAGCCCCGTGACCATCATGCATAGGCCCATCAGCCCGGTGCCGAACGCGTAGTGCGTCGTCGTGTACTTGCCCGGCGCCAGCTGCTGCATCAGGTAGATCATGAAGCCGACGGAACCGAAGCCGTAGAAGAATTTTTCGATGGCGACGCCGGCGCTGATGACGATGACGTCGGTCGGCTGGTAATACGCCATCAGCAGGAACGTCACATTCGGAATGTTGACGGCGCAGCACAGCAGGAACAGGGTCGGCTTCAGGCCCCGTTTTGCCACGAACATGCCGCCCAGCAGTGAGCCGATCAGCACGGCGACGAGGCCGTAGGTGCCGTAGAACAGGCCCAGCTGCTCGTTCGACAGGCCCAGGCCGCCCTTGGCGACCGGATCGACCATGAAGAACGGGCCGATCTTTTCCAACAGGCCGATGGAGAGGCGGAACAGGAAGCCGAAGCCGATCATCAGCCAGACGTCGCGCTTCTGGAAGAACGTGACGAACGAATCCTTCAGGATGAACCAGGCGTCCGCCACCGAGGTCGGCGCGTTTTCCGCTTTTGCTCCGTCCGGCATCGTCTTCATGTGCCAGAACGCCATCGCCAGCGTCACGCCGCCGACGATGAAGAAAATGATGCGCCAGCTGTCGATCCATCCGGGACCGAAGACGCCGGCGTCGTGGTGGAACGTGTTCGTGTGCAGCCAGCCGGACAGGTAGACGAGGCCGCCCGATGCAACGATCGGACCGACGTTCCACGACAGGCTCTGGATGCCGCAGTACAGCGACTGCGAGCGCGCATCGAGGCTTGTCACGTAGACGCCGTCCGCCGCGATGTCCTGCGTGGCGCCGACGAACGACAGCACGATGAACAGCGCCACCATGATCACCATATAGTTCGGCAGCGACATCGCCAGCGCCACCGCGCCGAAGCCGGCACCGAGGATGATCTGCGTCCACAGCACGAAGAACTTCTTGGTCCGGTACATCTCGACGAATGGCGCGAACAGCGGCTTGATCGTGTATGCGAGGATCAGGTAGCTGGCGTATTCGGCGGCGCGGCCGTTGTCCATGCCCAGGTTCTTGAACATGATGGCCGTCACGTTCGTCAGCATCACATAGGCAAGCGCCATCGTGAAGTAGCCGCTCGGCACCCACAGCAGCGGGCTCACGCGGCGCATGGCGGCGGGGGAGGCCGCAGCGGCGCCGGGCGGGTAGGTCGTGGCCTCTGTGGGCATGGTGTCTCCTGGTTCGGGTGTCTGATTATTGTAGTGCCCCGCTATGCTGCGGGGTCTCTGTCAAAAGGCGCGATCAGCGGCGCTGGCCGTCGATGAATTCGCGGTACCACAACGCGCTGTCCTTTGGCGTGCGTTGCTGCGTGGCGTAATCCACGTGGATGATGCCGAAGCGCTTGGCGTAGCCGGAATTCCACTCGAAATTGTCCAGCAGGCTCCAGTAGAAATAACCCTGCACGTCGACGCCCTGGCGCATCGCATCGTGCAATGCCGCCAGATGGCGTTGCACATAATCGATCCGCTTTGCGTCCGCCACGCGCCCGTCCGTCACCTGGTCGGGGTTGGCCATGCCGTTTTCCGTAATGTAGATTGGCGGCAGTTCGTACTGGCCCTTCAGCTTGACGAGCAGCTCCGTCAGGCCCTGGGGGTAGATTTCCCAGCCCATGTCCGTCGTGCCCAGCTTTGCTTCAGGCTGGCGTGGCGGTGTTTCCGCGCTGGCGAAGTGGCGGAAGTAGTAATTCACGCCGAGAAAGTCGATTTTCCCGCGAATGATGTCGAAGTCGCCGTCCCGCACTTCGGGAGCGTTGGCGCCGTGGGCTTCCAATGCCAGCGCGGGGTAGTGGCCCTTGAAGATCGGGTCCATGAACCATTCCACCGAGCGCGAGTATTCGAACGCGGCCAGGTCGCGGTCCGCCTGGCTGTCCGTGGCCGGGTCCGACGTCCATTGGTTCAGCACGATGCCCAGCTGGGCGGAACCGCCGACGGCGCGCATCGCCTTCATTGCCAGCCCATGCGACAGCAGCAGGTGATGCGACACCTGGATCGACTGCTTCAGGTCGGCCACGCCAGGGGCGAACTGGGCGTTTCCGTACCCCAGATTGGCCGTGCACCATGGTTCGTTATGCGTTGCAATCGTTTTCACCCGATGGCCAAAACGACGCGCCACTTCCGCTGCATAGTCGGCGAAGTGATACGCGGTGTCGCGGTTGAGCCAGCCGCCTTCGTCCTGCAGCCCCTGTGGCAGGTCCCAGTGGTACAGCGTGACGTGGGCGGCGATGTTTTTGCTGTCCAGCTCGTCCAGCAGCTTTTCGTAAAACGCAAATCCCGCCTCGTTCCAGGCACCCTTGCCAGCCGGCTGTACCCGTGCCCATGCCATCGAGAAACGGTAGGCGTCCACGTGCAGGCTGGCCATCAGCGCCACGTCTTCCGCATAGCGGTGGTAGTGGTCGCAGGCGACGTCGCCATTGCTGCCGTCGATTACCTTGCCGGGGGTGTGGCTGAACGTGTCCCAGATCGACGGGCCCTTGCCGTCGGCGGCGGCGCCGCCTTCGATCTGGAAAGCGCTGGTGGCGACGCCCCAGGTGAAGGATGGCGGAAATTGCAATTGGTCGGTCATCGTGGTGTCTGTTTAAGAGGCGTGGAAGGGGTCAGGAAGAAGCCGATATCATGAAATCGTTTTCAAGACGGTCCAGGCATTAAACCGCAAGGCGGCGGACGTGTCAATCCGCAACGCCCTTGTTTCGCGACTGACGGCTCAACGGGACTCGTACTTGTCGAAGTTCGTCGCGTAGTCGGCCATGTTTTCGTTCATCATTTTGTCGAACTGCTTGCGGAAATACTCCAGCGCCCCGGGCATGTTGTCGCGGAACTGCTCGGCGTTTGCGGCGCTGCGGGCCAGCACGTAGGCATTGAAGCGCGCGGCGGCAAACATCAGTGCGGCGCCGGCCACGTGGGGCGGGGCGCCGCTGGCCTGGCCCTGTTCGTTGGCGTGCTGGATGAACTTGTCGATGAGTTGCCAGAACTGCTGGTCGTCGGTTTGCGTGCTCATGTCAATCCTCGGGAAATAAAAAACCGGGCATCTGCCCGGTTGTCGTGTGTGATGTGGCTCAGTTCGCCACAAAATGCGATGGAATCTCCATTTCGCCGCCGTTGGCCGCCTCCGCGTAGGCGCGCAGCTCGCTGATGGCGCGGTCCAGCTGTTCCTTGCTGGGATTGGCCTGGAACCCGCGGATGCATTCATTCAGCGACGCTACCTTCTGGCTGAATTCGAGTCGATCGATCCTGCTCATACTGCCTCCCTACGAATTATGTTCTTGAGGAAAGCATTATCCGCCAGCTGCGCCCGGTCTACCGTGCGCCAGCGCACATACCGCAGAGCAGCCCCGGGTCAGGCGGGACGTTGCGCACCCATCAGGAACAGGTCGACGCGCTGCTCGACCAGGAGCAGGTTCTGGTGCTCGCCGCAGCCTTGGGGCATGAACAGGTAGCGCTTCAGCTGGTCGCCCATCAGGCAGTTGAGGAAATGCACGGACAGTTGTTCGGCAGGCATGTCGGCACGCAATTGTGCCCGGATGTCGGCGCGCGAGAAGAACGTGCGCAGTGCTTCGCGCGTCTGGCGCGGTCCGGCGTCGAAAAAGGCCTCCGCCAGCTCGGGGTCGGCCGCCGCTTCGGCAATGACGATGCGGTGCAGGTTGATCGCCCCGGGTGACGAGACCAGCTCGTTCATGCGTGCCCCAAAGTCGATCAGGATCTCGCGCATGGGCCGGAGATTCGTCTCGAGGTCTTCCATCGTTGCAAAATAACTCTCGCGGCCGGACCGCAGGATTTCACGGAACAGCCCGGCCTTGCCGCCGAACTTCACATAGATCGTGCGTACGGCAACGTGCGCCTTGCGGGCAATCGCTTCCAGGCTGACCTTGCTATAGCCCTTTTCCAGGAACAGCTCGGCCGCCACGGTCATCAGGTCCTGCATGCGTGCTTCCGCCTCCGACGCGCGCGGCCGGCCCGCCGTCCGGTTGGTAAACGGACAGCCATCGGCAGGGACGTCCAGCGCTTGCTCGTCAGACATTTTTCGCGACATGGTGGGGAAAAGGGGAGGCTATCAGATGGCCATACTTTATGCCACCTAGAAATGAAATGCAATCGTTTCATTTCTTGACTTCAGCCAATCTTTGTCGAATAATGCACAGACCCAATTTCATTTTTCGGAGCGCCCACCATGTCCAACCAGCACAATCCAGCCGAACCAAAAGTGCTTGCCGCCGTTCCCGCGGCTGCCGCGGCGCCGGCAAAGAAGCAGCCGAACCGCAAGGTCGTCATCATCGCCGGCGTGATTGCGCTGGCGGCGCTCGCTGCGGGTGGCCGCATGTGGTACCGCAGCGCGCATTTCGTCGAGACGGAGAACGCGTACGTGGCGGGTCACGTCCATCCGGTCTCGTCGCGCATTGCCGGCATCGTCACCAAGGTGCTGATCGACGATAACCAGGTGGTCAAGGAGGGCGACGTCATCGCCGAGCTGGATCCGTTCGACCAGCGCGTGAAGGTCGAGCAGATCCAGGCGCAGATCGCCAGCGCCGAAACGCAGGTGCTGCAGGCGGACGCGCAGGTCGCGCAGGTCAACGCGCAGGCCAGTGCCGCGCAGGCCCAGATCAAGCAGGCCGAGGCCATGCTGGTGCGCGCCAACCAGGACGCGCAGCGTTACAGCCAGCTGTACACGAGCCAGATGAAGGCTGTCTCGAAAGCCGAACTGGACGCCGCCACCGCCACCCGCGCCAGCGCGCTGGCCGACGTGGCCGCGCGCAAGGACAGCGCCACCGCCGCGAAGGCGCAGATTGCCGCCGCGACGTCGGCGCGCGATGTGCTGAAGGCGCAGATCGACGTCCTGAAGGTGCAGTTGAAGGACGCCGAACAGCAGCTGGCCTATAACACGGTGCTGGCGCCGGTCTCGGGCCGCGTGGGCAAGCGCAGCGTCGAAGTGGGCCAGCGCGTGCAGCCCGGCCAGCAGCTGACGGCGCTGGTGCAGGACAATGTCTGGGTCACCGCCAACTTCAAGGAAACGCAGCTGGCCAAGATGCAGATCGGCCAGCCGGTCCACATCAGCGTCGATGCGCTGCCGGGCAAGGAACTCGTCGGCCGCGTCGACAGCTTCTCGCCGGCGTCGGGCAACCAGTTCGCGCTGCTGCCGGCCGATAACGCGACGGGCAACTTCACCAAGATCGTCCAGCGCGTGCCGGTCAAGATCACGCTGAAGAACGAAGACCTGAAGGCGCTGTCGGGCCGCCTGGTACCGGGCATGTCCGTCATCGCCGAGGTGGAACTGGGCGAAGAGGCGCCGGCGCAGCACGCGCAGGCCGCCACCACGCAGGCACACTGATTTTCCGGGAGCGCTCGCAATGAGCTCGACGAATACACTCCCTGCCTACGGGCAGGCGGAGGGCGCCATCTCGCCACGCACGTGGGTGGCGGTGGCCGCCGGCATGCTGGGCGCCTTCATGGCCGTCCTCGACATCCAGATCACCAACTCCTCGCTGAAGGACATCCTCGGCTCCCTGTCGGCCACGCAGGAAGAAGGTTCGTGGATCTCCACGGCCTACCTGGTGGCCGAGATCATCGTCATTCCGCTGACGGCCCTGCTGACGCGCGTGTTCTCGCTGCGCGGCTACATGCTGGGCACCACGGCGCTGTTCCTGGTCTTCTCCACCCTGTGCGGCTTCGCCTGGAACCTGGAAAGCATGATCGTATTCCGCATGGCGCAAGGTTTCACGGGTGGCGCGCTGATTCCGATGGCGATGACGCTGGTGATGACGAAGCTGCCGCCGTCGAAACGCTCGACCGGCATGGCGCTGTTCGGCCTGACCGCGACCTTGGCGCCGGCGATGGGCCCGACGCTGGGCGGTTACCTGTCGGAGCTGTATGGCTGGCCGTCGATCTTCTACATCAACTGGGTGCCGGGCCTGCTGCTGATGGCCGGTATCGCCTATGGCCTCGACAAGGAAAAATTCCGCCTCGACCAGCTGTGGAACGCGGACTGGCTGGGCATCGGCTTCATGGCCCTGGGCCTGGGCTGCCTGACCATCTTCCTGGAAGAGGGCAACAGCAAGGACTGGTTCGACTCCGCTTTCATCGTCACGTTTGCCGGCCTGGCGATCGTCGGCCTGCTGGGCTGGGTCGTCACCAGCACCACGCGCGAGCAGCCGTTTGTCAACCTGGGCCTGTACGGCCAGCGCAACTTCCTCGTGGCGACGGTGCTGTCGGCCGTGATGGGCATGGGCCTGTATGGCTCGTCGTTCCTGCTGCCGCTGTTCCTGGGCCAGATTGCCGGCTATTCGCCGATGCAGATCGGCGAAGTGATCATGTGGGTCGGCCTGCCGCAGCTGTTCATCATGCCGTTCGTTGCCAAGCTGTCCGGCACGATCGACAACCGCATCCTGTGCACCTTCGGCCTGCTGCTGTTCGGCGGCTCGTGCCTGATGAACGCGTACATGGACGCTTCGACCGGCTACGACCAGCTGATGCTGTCGCAGATCATCCGCGCGCTGGGCCAGCCGTTCGTCATGCTGACGCTGTCGAACTTCGCCATGAACGGCATTTCGCCGAAGGACATGCCGTCCGCATCGAGCCTGTTCAACATGACGCGCAACCTGGGCGGCTCGATCGGTATCGCGCTGCTGGCCACGTCGCTGTCGCAGCGCGAACACTTCCACTCGCAGCGCCTGGGCGAATCGATCACCGGCTTCTCGCTGGCGACGCAGGAGCGCCTGGACCAGATGACGCAAGCCTTTATCGGCCAGGGCTTCGATCCTTCCGGCGCGGCCAATATGGCTCTCAAGGCAATTGACGGCATCGTCCGGCGCGAGGCCTATGTGATGGCCTACAACGACGGCTTCTTCATCGTCGGCGGCATCCTGCTGTCCTGCATCCTGATCCTGTGGCTGTCCGACAAGGTCAAGTCCCCCGGTGGCGGCGGCGGCGGTCACTGATCCGCGCCTTTGAAAATACAAGAGGTAACGCTATGTTCAATCGTATGAAAAAACTCCCGCTGGCCGTCATGGCCGCGACCTTCCTGCTGTCCGGCTGCGTCACCGTCGGCAGCGACTTCAAGGCGCCGGCCAATGTGGCCGATGCGGGCTTCCGCCATGCCGCCGCCACCGACACGGCGCGCCTGCCGCAGGACTGGTGGAGCGTGTTCGGCGACGCCACGCTGGCCGACCTGGAGGCGAGGGCGCTGCGCGACAGCCCCACCGTCAAGGCGGCGGCGCAGCGGCTGCTGCAGGCCGAGGCGCAGCTGGGCGTGACGCGCGCCGGCGAGCGTCCGCAGCTGGACGTCAGCACGGGTGTCTCGAACTCTCGCACGTCGGCCAACACGGCGCAGGGCATCGCGCTGGGCCGCCGCTCCATCAGTGGCAACAACTACTCGGTCGGCACGGCGTTCTCGTACGAACTCGATCTGCTGGGCCGCGTGCGCCGTGCCGTGGAAGCGGCCGACGCGCAGGCGCTGGCGGCGCAGGCGGACCGCGATGGCGTGATGCTGATGCTGACGTCGCAAGTGGCGACCACGTACTGGCAGCTGCGCGGGCTGGATGCGGAAATCGCCATCCTGCGCGGCGCGCTGGAAACGCGCCGCGAAACGGAAGGCCTGGTGACGGCGCGCTTCGACGCGGGCCTGTCCAATGAACTCGACACCTCCCGCGCCCGCATCGAACGCGCCAACGCGGAAGCGGACCTGGAAGAAGTCCAGCGCCAGCGCAATACGCTGGAGCACGGCCTGGCCGTGCTGCTGGGCGCGTCGCCATCGACGGCCGTGCTGCCGGCCGCGCAGCAGTCGGCCCTGCCGCAGCCGCCGGCGATTCCCGTCGGCCTGCCGGCCAGCCTGCTGGGCCAGCGTCCCGACCTCGCCGCCAGCGTGGCGAACCTGAAGGCGGCCAACGCGCAGGTGGGCGTGGCCGAAGGGGCGTTCTATCCGTCCGTTTCCCTGACGGGGAACTTCGGTTTCGCGTCCGAGAAACTGTCCGACATCGTCAAGGGCGGCTCGCGCCAGTTCAGCGCCGGGCCTCTGGCGCTGTCGCTGCCCATCCTCGACGGTGGCCGCAACAAGGCCAACCTGGCCGCAGCGCAGGCCCGTTACGGCGAAGCGCTGGCGAACCACCAGGAGCGTCTGCTGACGGCGCTGCGCGAAGTGGAAGACGCGCTGTCGGACGTGCAGCAAAAGCAGCAGCAGGGCAAGGTGCAGAGCGTGTCGCGCGAAGCGTCGCAGCGGGCGTATCTCGTCGCCCACGCCCGTTACGAGCGCGGCCTGTCGACCTACCTGGACGTGACGGATGCCCAGCGCAGCGCGCTGGCGGCCGACCGCGCCGGCGTACAGATCGACACGCAGCGCCTGCTGGCCGCCGTCTCCGTCGCCCGCGCCCTGGGCGCCGGCTGGAAACCCGAAGGCGCGCTGGCCACGCTGGCGCAAGCGCACTGACAACAAACCCAAAACCGGTGCCAGGCTCCGATTTGATCTTGCAACCGGTGCCAGGCTCCGTTTTTGGGGACAGAAGCCCGTAAAAAGGGAGCCTGTCACCGGTTTTACAAGCCCCGATTGAGAAGCAGGAGCCTGTCACCGGTTTTTAGCGGGTTGCTGCTACCAGCGTGTCGATCAGCGCGCGGGCGGCGGGGGAGAGGTTGCGATGCGGCGCGAAGATGACGGAGAACGGCCGGTTGCGGCACGGCAGTTGCGGCAGCACCTCCACCAGCCGGCCCGCTTCGACGCTGCGCGCGATCATGAATTGCGGGCACATGGTGATGCCCAGGCCCTGTTCGGCCAGGCTGACGACGCCCATCACGTCATCCGATACCGCCAGCGCGGAGGGCGGGATCCAGTCGATTTCCTCGCCGTTCACGCGCAGGTGCCATGGCGACACGCGTCCCGTGCTGGGGCGCAGGAAGGCGATGCAGCGCTGGCGCTGCAGGTCGTCGAAGGTCTTCAGCGGCCCCGCGTCGCGCACGTAGGCGGGCGACGCGGACAGCACCACGCGGGCGTCCTCGAGCCGGTGCGCCACCATGCTGCTGTCGGGCAGGGGACCGGAGCGGATGGCCAGATCGAAACCCTCGGCCGCCATGTCGACATTGCGGTTCGTGATGTTCAGTTCTACCTGTACCAGCGGGTACTGGCGCGCGAACGTGGCCAGGATGGGCGGCAGGCGCTGGTGCCCGTAGCTGGTCGGGGCGCTGAGGCGCACGCGTCCCGTCAATTGGCTGGCGCTGCCCTGGATGGCGTGCTCGGCCTTGTCGAGCAGTGCAAACGCGGCGCGCGCCTCTTCCACATACTGGCGGCCGGCTTCCGTCAGGCTCATGCTGCGGGTCGTCCGCCGCAGCAGCTGCATGCCCAGCCGCCCCTCCAGCCGCGCCACGGCGCGCGACAGCACGGAGGGCGTCGTTGCCAGCACGACGGCGGCCGCCGTCAGCGAGCCGTGCTCGACGACAGTGAGCAGGACCTCGACATCGGCGAGATGATCGAAACGACGTGGCATGGAGACTCCGATTAGCCGAGGATTTTAGCCGCAAGAGAACAAATGATTTTCCTGTCGCGTAGTTTATCCGCGCGCGAGGAAAAAATACAATGGCTGTATTCACTCTGGAAGGAAGCACAATGGAATTGCTGAACAAACTGCAGTGGCGCTACGCCACCAAGGCGATGGACCCGCAACGCGCCGTTCCCACCGACAAGGTCGAGCGCATCATCGAGGCGGCCCGCCTGGCGCCCACGTCGAGCGGCCTGCAGCCGTTCGAGATCCTCGTCGTGACGAATCCGGCCCTGCGCGCACGCATCAAGCCGGTGTCGTGGGATCAGGCGCAGGTCACGGACGGCTCGCACCTGCTGGTGTTCGCGGCATGGGACGACTACACGCCCGAGCGCATCAACGGCATGTTCGATTACACCAACGAAGTGCGCGGTTTCAAGAACGAAGGCTGGGAAGCCTACCGCCAGCAGCTGCTGGCAACGTACCCGCCGCGCGGTCCGGAAGTGAACTTCCAGCACGCCGCCCGCCAGGCGTACATCGGCCTGGGCGCCGCCGTGATCGCGGCCGCGTTCGAGGAAGTGGACTGCGTGCCGATGGAAGGCTTCGATCCGGCCGCCGTGGATGAGATCCTGGATCTGCGCGCCCGTGGCCTGCGCAGCGTCGTCATGCTGCCGCTGGGTTACCGCAAGGCCGAGCAGGACTGGCTCGTCAACCTGCCGAAAGTGCGCCGTCCGCGCGAGCAGTTCGTTACCGACGTCGCGTAACGGAGGTGCGAACCCTGAGGCATCGCCGGGACCGGCGGTGCCTCAGGGGCCAGGGAGCCCGAGCCGCTCCGGCAAGATGCCGCGAAGGTTGTCCGCTTCGGCGTGGCCTGCCGGTCGCGGGCAGGCGGTCGGAATCGTTGCCGTAATACGGCGCGGATGTCCACGGCTTCGAGCCGACGATGCGCGCCGTGTCGCGCTGGCATACAGCCGCAGCGTGAGGGCCCGGCACAGGCAAAACCTGGCGGGTCCGGTAGCGCATCGGCGACACCTGCTGTCGGCAATCACAGCGGGAAGTGTGCGGCGGGCCGGAGCAGTTTACAATGTGGACCTTTTTTCACCGAAAAGCAGGTCCCCATGAAAAAACAACTCCTCTCGCTGCTGGTCGGCACGGTCGTCGCCGGCACCGCCATCGGCAGTGCCGCCGCCGCGCCTGCCGGTGTTGCTCAACTGAACAAAATGACGGCGCGCTATGCGCCGGTCGAGCTGGTTGTCAATGCGGGCGCGCTGTCCGCCGGCGACCGGCGTGCCATTGCCAAGCTGATCGAAGCGGCCAAGATTGTCGACATATTGCAGCTGCGCCAGCGCTGGTCCGGCAACGAAGCCCTGCTTGCGGCACTGCAGAACGACAATTCGCCACTGGGCCGCGCCCGTGTCGACTATTTCTGGCTAAACAAGGGCCCATGGTCCATCCTGGACGGTAATACCTCGTTCCTGCCGGCGCAGATCGGCAAGATCAAGATCCCGGCGCGCAAGATCGAAGGCGCGAACTTCTACCCGGAGACCGCGAAGAAGGCGGCACTGGAAAAGTGGATGAGCAGCCTGCCGGCGCAGGAGAAACGGGACGCCCAGTGGTTCTTCACCACGATTCGCCAGGGCAAGGACGGCAAGTTCCAGACCGTTAAGTATTCGGAAGAGTACAAGACCGAGCTGACGCAACTGTCGATCCTGCTGAAGGAAGCGGCCGATGCCACGGACAACGCGTCGCTGAAAAAGTTCCTCACCCTGCGCGCCGAAGCGTTCCTGACGAACGACTACCTGGCGTCCGATTTCGCCTGGATGGACCTCGATTCGCCGGTGGACGTGACGATCGGCCCCTATGAGACCTACAACGACGAGCTGTTCGGCTACAAGGCCGCGTTCGAGGCGTATGTCAGCCTGCGCGACCAGCAGGAAACGGACAAGCTGAACTTCTTCGCCAAGCACATGCAGGAGCTGGAAGACAACCTGCCGCTGGACGCCCAGTACCGCAACCCGAAGGTGGGCGCCGTGGCGCCGATGGTGGTGGTCAACCAGGTGTTCGGCGCCGGCGACGGCAATATGGGCGTGCAGACGGCCGCCTACAACCTGCCGAACGACGAACGCATCATCAGCCAGCGCGGTTCCAAGCGCGTCATGCTGAAAAACGTGCAGGAAGCCAAATTCAAGGCGACGTTGCAGCCGATCGCCCAGCTGGTGCTGCGCCCGCAGGACCGCAAGGACGTCGATTTCAATTCGTTCTTCACGCACATCCTGGCGCACGAGATCACGCACGGCCTGGGCCCGCACAAGACAAAGCAGAACGGCGTGGAATCGACGCCGCGCCAGGACCTGAAGGAAACCTACGCCACCATCGAGGAAGCCAAGGCGGACGTGACGGGCCTGTACGCCCTGATGTACATGATGGACAAGGGCCAGCTGAAGGATTCGCTGGGGCAGGGCGAAGAGGCGCAGCGCAAGCTGCACACGACGTTCCTGGCGTCGGCCTTCCGTACGCTGCACTTCGGCCTGACCGACTCGCACGCGCGCGGCATGGCCATCCAGGTCAATTACCTGCTCGACAAGGGTGCTTATGTCTCCCACGGCAACGGCACGTTCTCGGTGAACTACGCCAAGATCAAGCAGGCCGTCACGGACCTCGACCGCGAGTTCCTGACGATCGAAGCGACCGGCGACTATGCCCGCGCCAAGGCGATGATGACCAAGTACGTCGTCATCCGTCCGGACGTGCAGAAGGCGCTGAACAAGATGAAGTCGGTACCCAACGATATCCGTCCGTCGTTCCCGACGGCACAGGCGCTGTTGGCACGGTAAGACAAAGCCTGCTGCAGGCCGATGCGGATTTGGCCTGCAGCAAACCTTCTGCAGTTTCGCCTGATGCCTGATGGAAAGGCGTTGAGGCCCATGCTACCGTGAACTCCTTGCTGTACTACAACAGTCACGGGGGAATACATGGGCATCAACGCCACCAGAATCAGTACGCGTTTATCGATCGGTTTCGGTCTCGTCCTGCTGTTATTGGTGATCGTGACCGCGCTCGGCATGCACCGGGTGGGCCAGATCGACACCATCCTCACCAATCTCTCCGAAGTCAACGCGGTCAAGCAGCGCCATGCGCTCGATTTCCGCGGCAGCGTGCACGACCGCGCCATCTCGCTGCGCGACGTGGTGCTGGCCAGCGATGCGGCCACCGTCAAGCGCCACCTGGGCGAATTATTCAGCCTGGCTGACAAGTATCGCCGCGCGGCCACGCCGCTGGATGCACTGCTGGCCGGTCGCGCCGACACCGTGGCCGCCGAGCGCAGCGCCGTGGCCGGCATCAAGGCGGCAGAGGCGAAAACGCTGCCGCTGATTGCCGCCGTCGTCGCGCTGCGTCAGTCGGACAAACTGCCGGAAGCCACCGCCCTGCTGCACCAGCAG
The DNA here is from genome assembly GCF_004421005.1 of Pseudoduganella plicata. Taxonomy (NCBI): domain Bacteria; kingdom Pseudomonadati; phylum Pseudomonadota; class Betaproteobacteria; order Burkholderiales; family Oxalobacteraceae; genus Pseudoduganella; species Pseudoduganella plicata. The sequence goes on along the minus strand of NZ_CP038026.1, from coordinate 2,382,421 downwards.
GCCGCCCCCGCGTTCGCTGCGTGGCTTGCCGCCATCAACAGGCTGATCGAACTGGAAGAGCAGGACAGCGTGGCGCAGGCCGGCATTGCCCGCGCCGTGGCGCACGACTTCAGCGTGCTGATGCTCAGTGTCGGCCTGGTCGCCATCGCGCTGGGTGTGGCCGCCGCCTGGGGCATCGGCCGCAGCCTGACGCGCCAGCTGGGCGGCGAGCCGGCCTATGCGTCGTCGATCGTCGCGGCGATTGCCGCCGGTAACCTGGCCGTGCGCATTGAGACCCGGCCGGGTGACACGTCCAGCCTGCTGTTCGCGATGCGCGGCATGCGCGACAGCCTCGTCAATATCGTCACAAAGGTCCGCAACGGGACCGAGACCATCGCCACCGCGTCACGCGAAATCGCCGCCGGCAATCACGACCTGTCGCGCCGCACGGAAACGCAGGCAGGCAATATCGAGCAGACCGCCTCGTCGATGGAAGAGCTGACAAGCACCGTCAAGCAGAATTCCGACCACGCGCGGCAGGCCAACCAGCTGGCGCTGTCGGCATCGGCAGTGGCAACCAGGGGCGGCGCCGTCGTGGCCGAAGTCGTGCAGACGATGGCGTCGATCAACGAGTCGTCGAAGAAGATCGTCGACATCATCGGCGTCATTGACGGCATCGCGTTCCAGACCAATATCCTCGCGCTGAACGCGGCCGTCGAGGCGGCGCGGGCGGGCGAGCAGGGGCGTGGCTTTGCCGTCGTCGCAACGGAAGTGCGCAGCCTGGCGCAGCGCTCCGCAGGCGCCGCGCGCGAAATCAAGGCGCTGATCGACGACTCTGTCGAGCGCGTGGACGCGGGCGCGAAACTGGTCGATCAGGCCGGCGCGACGATGGCCGAGATCGTCGACAGCGTGCGCCGCGTAACCGACATCATGGGCGAGATCTCCACCGCCAGCATCGAGCAGACCGCGGGAATCGAGCAGGTCAATTCCGCCGTCGTGGAAATGGACCAGGTGGTGCAGCAGAATGCCGCCCTGGTCGAACAGGCGGCGGCCGCCGCGTCGTCGCTGCAGGAGGAGGCTGGCAACCTGGCCCAGGTAGTCGCCGTGTTCAAGCTGACCGGCAAGGCTGCCGGCGCGCGCGCGCGCAAACCGAAGGCCGCGCCGCCGCCGTGTGTCGCGGCCCCGGACGCCGTTGCGGCACGTGCGGCACCCGCGCCCACGCCGATCTCTGTGCCGGTGTCCGGAGCGGTACCGGTGCGCGCGCCGGTGCGGCCGGCAGCCAGGCAAACCGTCAACGCGCGCACCCAGCCGGATGAGTCGTGGGAAGAGTTCTGAGGTAGTGCGCTAGTTCCGTTTCACCCCCGTGGTAGCCCTTGGAGGCCGTGTCGCCCGTCGCGGTGGCGCGGCCTTATTTTTTGACAAAGCTTCGCATTTCTTCAAGGCAAAATTTTGTAACAGCCCCGGTTTCGGTGTTACAAATTGCCGCAAGGCATGTATAGTGAATCGTCGCAATCGGAGTTCGCCATGCTCAAGTCCTTCTCCCTTTACCTGCTCTCGTTGACCGCCGTTACGGCCCACGCCGCCCAGCTGACGGCACAGGAGACACGCTGGCTGAATGCCGCCGCGCCTGTCATCGCCTATGCCAAGGCACAGCAGTTGCCGGTCGATATCATCGTCCAGCCCCAGGCCGGCCCGAACGACGTACCCCTGGCGATGGGCTACGCCAACGGGCGCTGCAAGATGGTGCTGTCGATGCGCGGCAATCCCTACGCGGAAACCATCCTGCAGAATGTGGCCGAAAACGAACGCGACGTACTGATCGAGGCGATGGCGGCGCACGAGCTGGGCCATTGCTGGCGTATCGTCCAGGGCAGCTGGCATGCGCTGCCGGCCGGTTTCACGGAAGCGGGCAACGAACACGCCGGCGATCCGGCGCTTGTCGAGCTGTCGAAACAGCAGCGCGAGACGCGCCGCGAGGAAGGTTTCGCAGATCTGGTGGCCCTGGCCTGGATTCAGCGTTCGCGCCCGGCCGACTATGGTCGGGTGCACGCGTGGATCCAGTCGGTACGCGACGCGCAGCCGCACAACCACGGGTCGCACGACACGCGCGCCTGGCTGAAGCTGGCGCCGTCGGGCCACGTTTTCAGTGCGGGCCGCACCCCTTTCGAACAGGTCGTACCGCTGTGGCGCACTGGCCTGCTGCAGGACTGAAACCCGGCCCCAGCGCCTAGATCTGCGGCAATATTGCCCGCAAAACGGCGTGCTGCCCGCACTGAATTGTTTCCTCGAATCCGGGCCTGTCCCGGGTTTTGCTTTACGCGACAAATAAACAACAACCTCCCGATCTGTGTACGTCGCCGCACAGAACTGCAGCGCGGCTGTGGCGTCTAATGTCTGTGCCAACCAATCCTAAAGGGGACCAACATGAAGAAGATCGTATTGCTGACCCTGGCTACCGCAGCCAGCGCAAGTTTTGCATTTGCCCAGAACATGGATACCGCGGGGTACAAGAACGCCCACAACAAGGCTGAGTCCGATTACAAGGCGGCCAAGAAGCAGTGCAACGCCTTGAAGGACAACGCACAGGACATCTGCGAGGAAGAAGCCAAGGTGGCACGCGCCAAGGCCGAGCGTGACGCCGTTGCGCAATACCGCAACACGCCGAAGGACCTGGACAAGGCCAACCGCAAGCTGGCCGATGCGCAATATGAGCTGGCCAAGGAGCGTTGCGACGACATGAGCGGCGACGCCAAGGATTCCTGCCAGAACCAGGCGCGCACGTCGAAGGCCAATGCGCTCGCCTCGACGGGCGCCGGCACGACGATGGGCACGACCGCTGGCACGAATGCAGCCGGCACGACGGGCGACGGCCGCACGGCTGTGCTCGTGCCGAACGCCGACCGCGGCACGGTGGCCAACAACGCCGCGGACGTGCGCGACCGTACGGCCGCCGGCGCGGAGCGCCTGGGCGACAAGACGGCTGCCGGCGCGGAGCGCCTGGGCGAGAAGACTGCCGCCGTGGCCGCGACCGCGAAGGACAAGACTGTCGAAATGGCGCAGGCAGCCAAGGAAAAGACGTCGGAGCTGGCCCAGACCACCCGCGATAAAACCGCCGACGTGGCTGCATCGCCTGCCGTCACGGACACGATGATCACGGCCAAGGTCAAGGCCGACATGGCCGCGGACAAGACCGCCAAGGCGATGGACGTGCATGTCGAAACCCAGAAGGGCGTCGTCATGCTGAGCGGCTTCGTCGCATCGAAAGCCGAAGCCGACCGCGCCGTCGAACTGGCGCGCGGTGTCAAGGGTGTGTCCGACGTGAAGAGCTCCATCCAGGTCAAGAAATAATCCGTCCTTCGGCGGATACAGGCGGGCTGCGGCCCGCCTTTTTACCTTTTAACCCGCGTCATCATCCGGTCAAAATCGGCAGGCACCATGCTGGGTTTTACCTGTCCGGAGTAGATGCATGATCAAGACCCGTCCATTGCTCGTCGCTGCCGCGGCGATGACGCTGGCACTGCTGTCGGCCTGCGGCAGCGACCACGACGACCCTGCGCCCGTCGTCACCGTCCCGCAGGAACCGACCCCCGTCCCCACGCCGCCCGTCGTTGCCACCACCAGCGTGGCGTTCATGACGGACGTCCACTTCGAGAACGTCTACGGCGACTTCAAGAGCGCGCAGTTTGCCGGCGTTCCGATGAAGGACGGCCGCAATGCGACGATCCGCACGATGTACGCCGAGCTGACGTCGACGCGCCTGTTCAACGAAAACTATTTCGCGTTCCGCGCCGCGCTGGACGACGCGTACGCCAAGGGCATCCGCCACGTTGCGCTGCCGGGAGACTTCTCCGACGATGCGCAGCCGATCAATATCAACGGCATCGCCGACATCCTCAAGGAATACCAGGCCAAGGGCATGCGCTTCTTTATCGCGCCCGGCAACCACGATCCGAACGAGCCGCACGACGATATGGAAGCGGGCAAGAACGACTTCCTGACGAAAGAAGGCAAGGAACAGAAGGTCTACGCAACCGGCAACGCAGCCTGCAAGGCGAAGGACCCGACGGTCGTCTGCACGGATGAACTGATGGAGCAGGGCTACGAGAAGCTGGTGGCCAAGCTGTCGGACTACGGCTTCATGCCGAACCGTGCGGACGTGCTGTGGGAAACGCCGTTCTCGAAATACACGGGCGGCAAATACAGCTACGACGAAGCGGCGACGCAGGGCACGCTGGCCAATCGCCAGTTCGAGATCTGTGCCGAAGGCACGGGCGGCGCGTACAAGGCCGCCGGCGAAGCAAAGCTGGGCAAGGCCTACACGAAGTGCACGATGATGTTCGACACGTCCTACCTCGTCGAACCCGTCAAGGGCCTGTGGCTGCTGGCAATCGATGGCAACGTGTTCGTCCCGAACGCGAAATTCGATCCGGCCAATCCGAAGAACATCAAGGGCTTCGACGGCGCCGGCAATGCGGGCTGGAACAAGGTCGTCACGCACAAGCAGCACCTGATGGACTGGATCAAGGCCGTCAGCGCCCGCGCCAAGGCGGAGAACAAGCAGCTGATGGCGTTCTCGCACTATCCGACGATGGACTTCTACGCCAACCAGACCGGCGCGATGAAGGCCGTCTTCAAGTCCGGCGCGTTCCAGACCGCGCGCGTGCCGGATGCGGCGACGACGGCCGCCGTGACGGCAACCGGCTTGCCGATGCATGTGGGCGGCCACATGCACTTCAACGGCACCAACGACGTGACGGACGCCAACGGCAACTTCTTCGTCAACGTGCAGTCGCCATCCTTGGCCGTGTACGGCGCCGCGTACAAGATCGTCAGCTACAAGGACAAGGACACGATCGACGTGCAGACGATTCCCCTGAACAGCGTGCCGCGCTTCAACGAGCTGTTCCCGCTGTACCAGGCCGAGTACGACTACCTGCAGGGCAGCACGGCCAGCGCGGACGTGGCGAAGCGCTGGGACCGCGCCATCCTCGACACGAAATCGTACGGCGAATTCACGCACTACTATTTCGGCGAGCTGTCGCGCCTGCGCTTCATGGACGAATACTGGCCCTGCGAGATGAAGGAAGCGGCGATGAACCTGAACGGCCGGCAGATGCTGATCCTGTCGCAGCTGCAGACGAAGGTGACCCTGGCCCAGCTGAAGGACGCACCGGGCGTGCTGCCGTTGACCGCCAGCTGCGCCGCCAGGGACACCGCTGCCGCCGGCGGTGTCGCCGCCACCCAGCTGTCAAGCGACTGGGCCGCCGCCACCGTCAAGGCCGAAGCGCTGGCCGGCAAGGCCGGGTTCAAGCTGGACGACTTCGCGAAGATCACGCCCTACATCTTCTACGGCGACTTCCACCGCACCGTGTATGCGGGCGAACTGGCGCTGCGCGACATGGGAACGGAGCGCGTCAGCCAGTACAAGGTGCTGATGGCCGCGTTCCCGGCCAGCCCGGCGGCGATTGTCAAGACCGGCGACAAGATCTCCGACCAGAATTCGGTCGGCGTGCCGTTCCAGAACCAGTTCAAGCAGGTCTTCGGCATCCTCAAGGGCCTCGGTTCGGCCAAGCCCAGCGAGCACTTCACGATCGACCTGAAGGGCAAGAAGGTCAGCAACGCCAACAGCGCTGCGCTGAGCTTCAACTAGTGACCCTGGGGACCGGCACCTTCGGGTGCCCCTCCCCGGCGTTGAACTTCGACGCACCCGGCTACTTCTCGGGCTACCTGTGCAACGCTATACTGGGCAGTACAGGAGGAACACAATGATCGACGAGGTAACCAGGGTGGCGGCGTTCTGCGCCGGAGAAAAGGGTGGCAATCCCGCCGGCGTGTGGATCGGCAGCACCTGGCCGGAAGCGGCGCAAATGCAGGCGGTCGCCGCACAGGTCAATTACTCGGAAACGGTATTTGCGGTACGCGCCGATAACGGCTGGCGCGTGCGCTACTTCTCGCCCGAATCGGAAGTGCCGTTCTGCGGCCATGCGACCATCGCGCTGGGCGCCGTGCTGGCGTTGCAGCAGGGCGACGGCGTCTTCCCGCTGACGACCAACCACGTGTCGATTACCGTGCAGGGCACGCGCACGGCCGACGGCGTCGCGGCCAGCCTGCAATCGCCGCCCACGTCGAGCGCGCCCGTACCGCAAACGTTGATCGACGAGGCGCTGGTGCTGTTCGGTTATACGGCGGCGGACCTCGATCCTCGCCTGGCGCCGGCGTTGGCCAACGGGGGCGCCGGCCACCTGATCATCCCTCTCAACTCGCGCGCGGCGCTGGCCGCGATGCGCTACGACCTCGATGCCGGCCGCATGCTGATGCTGCGCGAAGGCTTCGCCACCATCGCCCTGGTTCATGCTGGAAGTGCGCAGCGCTTCCATGCGCGCAATCCGTTCGCTTCCGGTGGCGTCTACGAGGATCCCGCCACGGGCGCGGCGGCCGCCGCGCTGGCCGGCTACCTGCGCGACGCGGACTGGCCGCACGGCGGCGCCATCGACATCGTCCAGGGTGAGGACATGGGCGTACCGTGCCACCTGCACGTCGACATCGGTCCCGAGCCGGGCAGTTCCGTGCAGGTGTCAGGCAGCGCACGGCTGATCGGCTGATCAGGCTTTCCTGCGTTCGTCCCACGGCGTCGCGCGGTCGAACGTGATGCCGACGAGGTGGTACGGGTCACCGCGGTAGGGGAACTGGGCCAGCGCCTCGTTGGCCTGCGCGACGACGCCCAGCTGGCGTGTGCCGGCCGTGCCGTCGGCGAGCGCTTCGAACTGCGCGAACCACTGCTGCAGGTCGCGGTGGAACGCTCCCTCTTCGTTCTCCATCATCTGCAGTTCATGCGTGTTGACGAGATAGTTGGCGTAGTCGTTCTGTTCGATGAACGTGCGCCACTGATCGACGATGGTGGCCGGCTCTCCCAGGAAGGCCTTCATGGCATCCGCACGCCGCGCCAGGTTCGCCAGCGCTTTTTCGCGCGACGTCAGCAGGATGGGCACGTGGCTGTACATGCGGATGTCCCCAGGCTGGAACAGCGTGAACCACAGCAGCGGCAGCGCGTAGCCCCGTTCCAGCAGGGGGACGAGTTCGACGTCGTCGTCCTCGAAAAAATTCTGGTTCAGTCCACACAGGTAAGCGCGATTTGCCATGGTCTCGTTCTCTGCTGACTGCCGGCCAGCGGCGGGCCCAGGGAAGCGGGCATTGAAGGAAACGCGATGGTAGCAGGCGGGCCGGCGCTGAAGTCTCACCAAAATCCACGCTGAAACAATGCCCGGTGGACCTTGACGGCGCAAGCCACAGAGGTCGCGCCGCGCGAAGCTGAGCCCGATTCGCTACCCTGCCGAAACATCCAGCGCCTGTGGCATCATCGGCGCGATTGTCCAGTGTGCAGTTCCTCCCAACGAAAGGAATTCAGATGGCTTACTACCGTTGGCCCGCCGCCGTGCTGGCCTCCGCCGCGCTGTACGCGGCCGCTTTGGCTCCCACTTCCGCTTTCGCCCAGCTCACGCCCACGACGAAGGGCTTCTCGATTGAAAAGGTGGCCGACTTCGGTCATCAGGTCACCGGCGTGACCATCTCGGAAGACAACCGCATCTTCGTCAACTTCCCACGCTGGACGGAGGACTCGCCCATCTCCGTGGCCGAACTGGCCAGGGACGGGACGCTCAAGCCGTTCCCGAACGAGACGTGGAATGCATGGCGCAACACCCGCAAGGACGAGCTGTCGCCGGGCGAGCACTGGGTCTGCGTGCAGAGCGTCGTCGCGGACGGCAAGGGCAATGTCTGGGTGCTCGATCCGGCCGCGCCGGCGCAGGCGACGATCGTGCCGGGCGGGCCGAAACTGGTGCGCGTCAGCCTTGCCACCAGCACCGTGCTGCAGAACATCCGCTTCGACGAGAGCGTGGCGCTGCAGGGCTCCTACCTGAACGACGTGCGCTTCTCGCCGGACGGCAAATGGGCGTACATCACCGACTCGGGCGTGCGTGGGGCCATCGTCGTTGTGGACCTGGGCACGGGCGAAGCGAAGCGGCTGCTCGATGGCGATCCGTCGACGCAGGCAAAGAAAGGCCTGGTCGTGAAGGCGGACGGCAAGCCGCTGCGCCGGCCGGACGGCAAGGGCGTGGAATTCTCCGCCGACGGTATCGCGCTGTCGAAGGACGGCAAATACCTTTACTGGCAGGCGATCAAGGGCGACACGCTGTACCGCATCGCCACCAGCGCGCTGACGGAAGCAGGCTGGCGCGGCGACGACATCTCGTCGCAGGTGCAGGTTTATGGCAAAAACGGTGTGGCCGACGGCCTGTGGATCGCGAATGGCACGGAACGCATGTACGTCACGTCGCCCGAAGACAGTTCGATCAAGATCCGCAACCTGGCGACCGGCCCGAATGCCCGCCCCGGCATCCTGATCCAGGACGCGCGCCTGCGCTGGCCGGACACGTTCAGCCAGGGGCCGGACGGCAGCATTTACGTGACGACGTCGCGCATCCAGGACTCGGCGTTCTTCAAGCCAGGGGTGCCGATTGCGTTGCCGACGTCGCTGTGGCGGTTGCGGGAAGGGAAGTAAGGCGGATCGGCCCTGGCTCAGCCGCATGCGGTACCGCGGACGGCCTTGGCGACCTGCCAGCCGATGCTGACGCCTGCTGTAAACGGCGTTGCGACAATCCAGTGGTTCTGCGAGGGGACGGGTAGTCTCTATCATGTGCGCCGGGTTACGCGGCGTGCCGCATCGGCACAGTATTACGACCCAGAGCTGGGTGGTTGGATCATGGCCGCCAGCTGTAACCGGATGTAAGAGACGGCACCGCCGGGCTAACTCGGCTATCATCACGCCCTGTTGATAATTCATCAAGCTGTAATACTTGCTGATGAGTAAGCTGCAAAGGATGCGGATGAGCGCTGCGGTGCATGTGACGCCAGGGATGGCAAAGAAGAGCCAATCGCAATTTGGCCTGATCAACCTGCTGAAAGCCGGTGCGGCGCAACTGATCGTGCTGCACCACCTGGCATTTTACGGCCCGATGGCCGATCGCGCCCGCCCATTGTGGCCGGAGCTGATCGACTGGCTGGGCGACAGCGCCCGCATCGCCGTGCAGGTCTTCCTCGTCATCGGCGGCTTCCTGGCCGCCAAATCTCTCGCGCCCACCGGCCAGCCCGGGCACAGCCGCCCGCTGGCCGCCATCGGCCGGCGCTATGCCAAGCTGGCGCCGCCGTTCATTGCCGCCACCTTGCTGGCCGTGGTCGCGTCGGACTGGGCGGGCACGTGGATGACGCACGACTCCATTTCCGCGCCGCCGACACTGGACCAGCTGGGCGCACACGCGCTGCTGCTGCATGGCGTGCTGGGGTTCGATTCCGTCTCGGCGGGCGCCTGGTACGTGGCGATCGACTTCCAGCTGTATGCCTTGCTCGTGCTGATGCTGTGGACCGCCGGCCGCATTGCCGGGGACCATCCGTCGCGCTGGCTGATGCCCGTTGCCGTGGCGCTGGGCGTGGCGCTGTCGCTGCTGCACTTCAATCTCGATGGCGACTGGGACAACTGGGCGCCGTACTTCTTCGGCAGCTACGGCCTGGGCGTCATGGCATGGTGGGCAGGCGACCGCCGCCGCCATCCGGCCGCCGTTGCGCTGCTCGTGCTGATGGTGGTAGTACCGGCGCTCGTCGCGCTGATGCTGGACTTCAGGAGCCGCATTGCGCTGGCGCTGCTGGTGACCGGCGTGCTGGTGCTGTTCGGGCGCAGCACGACGACGTCGAACGGGCCGGTCTGGTCCGCCATCAACGGCATGGGACGGATCTCGTATGCTGTCTTCCTTGTCCACTTCGCCGTCTGCCTGCTGGTCAATGCCGCGTTCACGCGCTTTGTCTCCCCCGAACCGGAGCCGCAGGCTTTCGGCATGCTGGTCGCCTGGGCTGCCAGCCTGTGGGCGGGCGCCGTGTTCCACCGCTGGGTGGAGGTGCCGCTGGGCCGGCTCGTGCAGTTCGTCACCGGCCAAGTCGTGGTGCGGCCTGCTGCGGTGCAGGCGGAACGGTTTGTTTCCGTTCGCTGAGGGGTTGGCGTTCGGCTCCATGCTGGTGTGCCGTTGCTGGCCCGGCGGCTTGGCGGCGTGGAATAGGCTGCACCGCGCCCGGCATGACGATTTACTTCGCTTTGCGCCCGACGCTCCAGCCGATACCGGCCAGACCCAATACCAGCATTGCGTACGTGGATGGCTCCGGCACCGACGTCACGGTGGCATAGACGCCCGTCGTGAAGCCGTAGTTGCCGCTCAATTCCTCCGCGCCACTCGACAACGCTACCGTCAGCGCACGGCTTTCCGAGTCGCCCTGGTAGGTCGACAGGCCGTCTTCCACATAGAATTCCTCATCGCCCCACGTGAAAAACACCGCGGCGTAGCCGATGCCGGCGCGGGTCGGATCCCGGGTGCCGTCCACGTGGGCGTCGGCGTGCAGGACCAGCCGGCTGTTGGGTGTCAGCGTGAAATTTCTGCCCCAAAGTGCCTGGGCAAACAGGGCGCCCTGGTCGCCTTGCAGCGATGCCGACGTGTTGGCCGACGTCGCCGCCAGCGTGCCGGTCGCGCTACCCGCGGCGACCGTGACATCCACGGTCCCCTCTGTGTTCAGGTAGTGAAACGGATCCGGCGGCGTGCTGTTATCCGGCGTCCCGTAATAACCTGCCATGACATTCAGGCCGGTATCGACCAAGGTCAGCTGCGCGGCGATGCCGTCATTCAGGTCCAGGTCGATCAGCTCATAGCGGAAGCCGCTGAGGTAGGCGTTGGCCGTGGTTTGGGCTTGAGTGGAGAGGGGAAGCGACAGCGACAGGGCGGCAGCGGCGAGGGCCAGCAGTTGCATGAGGACTCCGGGATATCAAAAGAGCACCATGTTACCGCTTTGCGGTTAGCTAATTGTCGTAAATGTATCTCGTGATGAGGCGTACGGCCAAGCTTCAAAACCTCCGCCAGAGTGTGTTCTGATCCTGTTTGACCTTCAGGCGACCGTTGCAGGCGCACTGCCAATCAGCTTGCATCCGCATTCCGTCGTGCACCCCTCGACCGCCACGGGGATGCCGTCCACCGTAAGCGTGTCGTGGGCGGTGGTGATCTTGTTGATGCCATGCGGTTTGCCGCCCGGGTAGACCAGCGGACAGGCGACTTTGTCACCCAGTCTGGCGATCGCTTTGCCGCGGATGTCGTGGTTGGGCGAACCGCTGATCACTGAGCCGCCGTGGTCGGTCATGTCGCCGACTGTGATGATTTTTAATGACATTTGGTACTCCAGTGGGATCGGTGACGTTCGTGCATAAGGGCCTCGCTGCTTGAGCTCAACTGCGTCTTGTGGGCCCTTGCGCGTCGGGAGTCCGCTTGGCACAGCGCCACTTGCTATTGTGGCACGTGGTGCTTAAGAGGCTGGCGTTCGTACCACCTTTGTTTCTGCCCGTGCGCGCGAATAAATGACAGGTGTCGTCGAACTTCCGATCGCGCGACCTCAGCGGGGCTCCATGCTGATGGCTGCAACGAAGTCTCGTTGTTGACAGCTGACGACAACCTGCCCCCATTTAAAGCGCCACGTACTCTGCCTTTCCTGTTTTTCATCCGGTCGACCTGCGCCAGTCTTTTGCACAAACTTCAAAAGCAGACAATATTCTTCTCGCAACAACTCATCACTTACGCCATCCCATCCTTTCCCTGTGCAAGGGCAGTCTAGCCAGTGGAATACCAACGAGTTAACTCTTTTGTCTTGTAAGCTGATGAAGACGCCAAATCTCATTCCTTGCACCATAGTTTCGACATAGAAGTAAGCCCTGCCGTCACCAGCATCTTTTGGTTTATGAATCAGCCCTGCTCGGCGAGAGAGTCGAGCTCTAAGCGATTGGAACTAACCCCAATATTCGTCGCACCGAGATCGATCTTTCCTTCTAGCCAATTAATCATAATTTGTCGTACGAACTTTCCGTGGCGCCATTGATTGCGCACCCTAGGCACGCGCTGTATGATGCGATGTCAGGTAGCCCTATTTAATAACGCAGTTTTGAAAGGACATGTATCGTACACCTGAGGAGCATGCCAGATCACAAACTGCCTTGAACTTAATTCCCGCTTGCAACGCATTCAGCTTGTCCTCCTGAGCGTCATCGGCAGCGCTAAGCCTGGCCAATTCTTGCGGGTTGGCAGGCGTGCCAACTTTCAATATTGAATTGCCGCTAAATGATTCGGCAACCTCAAGGACTATACCTGAAATTAATACCTGCTTTGTAGCCTTCATGAGCTCCAGAGACGAATAACCAGCTTTCTCGAAATGCCCATAAAGTTTGGCCAAATCGACAGCTTTCGGAGCCGGCCCGGCCATTGCCATAGAGCTCGCAAGCATTATGCTTGCAGCGGCGAAGATTGCTCTGGATTGCATTTCTACCTCCTTAAAGTTTCAATAAAAATACCTGGTACAGAATTTTCAGTCTCCAAGTAGCCCAAGGGAGTCACGCCGAGTGGTCAAGGTAGGAGCCGGCAGTTCGGTGGCCGATATTACAATCGAATTTCGACACCGCTGATCGACCTCGTGCTCCTAGCTGGGACTGTGCCGGGATCCTCAAATAGCTAACGTGATACGGTCTATTTTCTTTAATTTGTTGCCTGCCGATATTCTTGGTGCCGGTATCAAATCAAATCTTTGAGCGAAATATTCAGAGCTGTTTGAACGCTCTCAATAGATTCTGGCGTTAGGCCGCCCTGATTGTTTTCAACACGTTGCCAACAGTAGAGAAAGTACCTCAACTCTACAACAGTCCAGATGAGAGCTGGCGTTGATCTCACAGATACTTGAGTGGAATCATCTGTAACCTCGGTGAGTGGATCGAACGTTAATGCAAATTTTGAGAATGCAGACCAGTTGAAATCTCCTTGGGGTACGTCGCATGTGCGCAGATCGCGAGTTGAAATAATTTCCATGGCATCGCACTTCCTATAACGTCCCTTTTGTAAGCATAACCAAGGTATAAACTAATTCGCCTGCGGCTAAGCTTTGCACTTGGACCCGCAAACGCACCTAGATTGTTGAAGTTATGTTTTCGAGTCACTCAGGGAAAGCATGTTTCCGTAGGTCGGGAATGAAAATTATATCCAAACTTAGGTCGCCTTGCTTATGGTCATAAAAGAATTTGGCTTGCCCCCATTTGCTGAATTCCAGAATGGCAGTGCTTGGGTGATCGCTCAAGAACTTTACGTTTAGAGACTTCTCAAACGCCTTTAGTGTTTTGGATTCAAGTATGCTAGATTCAAAAAACTCGATGTAATCAAACAGAAATGCTACGGCGCACACCATTCTTTGTCCTACTTCAATCACGAGGTCAGCCGATCTCCCGAAAATGCTGACTTTATGTAAAAGTCGATAGCATGTTCGCCCCTCAGCTGCTTCAAACGGTGGCGAACAGAGCTTCGTAATTGAGGTGACGAGGATGCCATTTTCGTCAACCACTATCGGCGCTGAATTAACGAAAATTAAGCCATTTTGCAAATCTAATTTAGCTGTATACATTTCAGTTCCTATATTCCATGATGCGCCCGGTATCTACAAGGTTCGGCTTATCTCTATCTTCAATGAAATATTGTGTGGCGCCACCGCTGCCAAGGTTTGGATTATTTTTTGCTACGCCAACTGCCATGCACGTGTCTTTCGTAAGAACGTAACCGTGAACTTTAGTCCGCATAGGTCGTGCGTCGCGGTGTTTCCAATTTCCTCTGTGAGCAACCTGTACTGAATCATTGTACTGCCTAGCAGTACGGGCCCCTAAAACTGCGTCAGATTTCACTAGGTAGTTCCCCGGGGCATTGCCATGTGGATAGAGCGTATAGAATACTGTGCCTTTTTTCACGATAGTGTTCTTATAGTTGTCTACCCCGTTGTATGGATCAGTACCTTGCCAAGATTGCGCCACTGCGGCAGGATTACGACCTTGGCATGGATCGCAACTGGAGCAACCGATCTTGGCAGAATTCGGTTTCTTCGGTGTCAAACCCAGTGGATCGATCCATTGAATAGGGTTAGGTGCATATGTATGAGTATTAAAGCCACCTAGCAATCCGATTGGATCTTTGCTTACAAATCTGCTGCTAAGTGGATCGTAAAACCGATGCCGGTTGTAATGTAGCCCCGTTTCATCATCAAAGTATTGCCCTTGGAACCGGATCAGATTGCGAATCCCGGCCTTATATGCCGCTTCGCTGATTGCTTCCTTCGCTTGCCCCCACGCCTTGTACTGCGCCGACCACGCAATCTTGCCGTCGCAATCTGTCAACTCCTGCGGCGTGCCTAGATGATCGCATTGATAGAAGGCGATCTCGTCTTTACTGAATGGCTCGGCTTCCTGCTCGGATTCCCCGTTCCATAGCGGATCGAGTGCAATGTCGTACTGGTCATCGTTGCCAGCCATCAGCGCCTTGACGTCGGTGGTGGGGGCCAGGCGAAGCGCCTGGCTTCGCGTGGCCTGTACCAGCGGTACGAAACTGTTGCGCTCGTACACATAGTGCACCGTCCGTTCTCCCCTTGCATGACCGTGGTGCAGGCTACTCTCGAGGGCCAGCGTGTCGCCATCCCAGCCGTACATGGTCCGGGTTGCCTGTCGAGGGCCGCTGCCTTCCACCGCTTGGCTGTGCTTGGCGATGCGCCTTCCCAGCGGATCGTAGGCAAAGGTGGTGACGCCGTGCCGGGTGATTGCACGCGTCATCCGATTGAACGCATCCCATTCAAACGTGTCACGTTCTGCATTCTGCCTGCGCTCGACGAGGTTGCCGCGTTCGTCGTAGCGGTAGCTGGTGCCGGCGTACTCCTTGAGCAGATTGTCCAGCACCTTTGGCAGCGGGACACGGGTAGCGCTGCTCTGGTGTTGCGTAGTGTTGGGCACCTGGATATTGCCAGCCGGGTCGAACGCGAAGGTTTCATGCCCCATGGCGCTGTTGGCGGCGAGCAGCCGTCCGACCGGGTCGTAGCGGTATTCGATGTGGCCGCGCCGAGTGTCGTCGAGGCCCGTAAGTTGGCCGGATGGGTCGTAGCGGTAGCGTCGGCGGATCGCCGCCTGCATGCCGACCTGGGCGTCGGGACGCGACATCGTCGGGATGAACTCCCGGTCCTTCCGGCTGAGCTGTGCTATCGCGCCAAGCTGCTGTTCGATCAAACGGCCCGCTGGGTCGTACTTCATCGTTTGCAGCAGGCCATTGGCCTGCGTGCGGCCGGTTTCCTGGTACAGCGCGTCGCGCTCGAAGGACACGAGCTCCTGGCCGTCGAGCATTAGGCCGTGTACGTGACCGGCGCCGTAGGTCAGCCACTCGATGCAGTGACCGTCGGGGCGGGTGGTGCCGGTGCGTCCGTTGAGTTCGTCATAGCGGTGGTGCCAGACTGCCGTGCGCTTGTCGGGATGGAACGGGCCTTGGTAGTGCTGGTGTTCGCGCACCAGATTGCCGGTGGCATCGTAGAACCATTGCAGCCGGGCGTGCTCGTTCTGCGCTTCGGCCAGCTGGCCGTTGGCGTTGTAGGCGAAGGTTTCGATTTGCTCGGGCTGGCCAGGCGCTGCGGCCCGGCGCTGCACGAGACGGCCCATCGGGTCGAACTGCAGCCGTGTCGTCACGCCGGCTTCGATCGTTTCCGCCAGCACGCCGGTCGATTCGTCGTAGCGGTACTCGGTTGCTTTGCCGTCAAAACCTTGTTCCTGCAGCAGGCGCCCAACCGGGTCGTACTGGAAGTGGTACGTGCTGCCGTTTTCGTTTTCCAGCGCGGACAGGCGGCCCAGTGCGTCCCACCGATATTGCAGGCTTTGTCCTAGCGCATCGGTGCGCTGGGCGATCAGGCCTGCCGCCGTGTAGCGGTAGGCGGTGCTGCGTTGCAGTGCATCGGTGTGCGCCAGCAGCCGGCCTTCGGCGTCGTGGCGCAGTTGCTCTTCGGTGCCGTCGGGGTGGATGACTGCCTCGAGCTGACCTGGATGGTTGCCACTGCTTTCGCTGTGCGCCAGCGCCAGCGTCTCGGCACTAAGCGGCGTGTAGCTGTAGCGCGTGACGTTACCGGCGGCGTCGATGCTTTTGATGAGCCGCTTGCGCTCGTCGTATTCCCACTGGCTGCTGTGCCCGGAACAGTCGGTATAGCTGGCGAGCTGGCCGTCCGGGGTATAGGCGAGTTTCTTGACGCCGCCCTTGGCATCGGTGACTTCCACGGGGCGCCCGGCCTTGTCGTACGCGTATTGGGTCTTGTTGCCGCGTGGGTCTGTTTCCTCGACCAGGCGGCCCTGGGCATCGTAGTCGCGCTTCCAGGTGCCGCCTTCGGCATCGAGAATGCCCGTGAGGCGGTGCTGGGCGTCATATTCGAAGTGGACCTGGCTGCCGTCGGCGCGGGTGTGCGTGAGCAGGTTGCCGTGGTCGTCGTAACGGAAATGTTCGCTGCTGCCGTCGGTGTGGATGTGGCGGACGACGTTTTTGGCGTCGTCGCGGAAGAACCATTCCTCCAGCCCGTCCGGATACACGGTGCGGTAGGTGTAGCCGGCGATGTCGTAGTAGTAGCGGGTCTCGTTGCCCAGCGCATCCGTGACATAGGCCAGGCGGATGTTCCTGTCCCATTCCAGGCGGGTGTCGTGGCTGCCGTCATCCGCCCATTCGCGGATCGCTTTCGATTGGGCGCCGCTGTCGATGCTAGTGTCGTAGGCGAGGTTCATGCCGCGCCCGGTTCGATCGGTGTAGCGGGTGACGAGGTGGCGGTCGTACTGGTAGTGCCAGGCAGCCGCGTTCTCGTCCTGGGCCTGGATCAGGTCGCCGTGCTCGTCGTAATCATAGGCCGCCAGTTGGCGCACCAGCTGGCCATCCCGGATTTCCCACAGCGCGACGATGTGGCCGCTGTCGGCGTCGACTTGTGTGCCGGCGTGAGCGACGATGGTGTCGCCCTGCTTGCTGATGATGTCGCTGAGCACTTCCTCGCCCGCGACGACATGATCGTAGCGCAGGCCGAGGGCGGCACCGTCTTTGGCATGCAGGGAGATCAGCCGGAAATGCTGCCTGCCCATCTCGGCAGCCTTGGTGCGCACGGTGTCGGTCAGTTCATAGGTTTCTCGCCAAGGGCTCGGTTCGCCTTCCGGCAGCGGCCTGCCGAAGTCGAGCGTGAGCAGGGTGATACTCATGCGGGTCAGCGTGATCTGCTCGACCGGGTCGTGGTGCTGCTGGCCGACGGCGAGGAACGGATAGCAGTGGCTGCGGCCATCGGCGGCGTGATAGAGCAGGGCGGTGGGCTTGCCCTGCCCGACGACGTCGATGCGGGTGCTGTACGGGGTGAGCCAGCGCGCGCCAAGATTGCCGCGGTCATAGGCGGTCAGCTGGCTGCGGTAGGTGCGGCTCCACTCGATGGGCAGCGGCGCACCCAGCACGAAGTCGGTGTGGATAAAGGTTTCGGCGCCGGTAGCGAAGCTGACCGAGTGCGCGGTGGCGGCTTTCGCGGGGCACAGCTTGCACTGATTGGCGTCGCCCTTGGCCGGGCTTTGCCGGCTTGTCGCGCCCAGCTCGTGGCCGGGGTTGTTTTTCTTGTGCTGCGCGCCTTTGGCGGACGGCACCAGCGCCGCATAGCGCTTCTTGTGCTTGACGA
The DNA here is from genome assembly GCF_004421005.1 of Pseudoduganella plicata. Lineage (NCBI taxonomy): Bacteria > Pseudomonadati > Pseudomonadota > Betaproteobacteria > Burkholderiales > Oxalobacteraceae > Pseudoduganella > Pseudoduganella plicata. Next base: position 2,364,847 of record NZ_CP038026.1, on the reverse strand, counting down.
CGGCGTCGCGCAGCCGCATCAGGATCCAGCGGATGCTCATCTGCGTCTGTTCGTCGGCCAGTGCGGCAAGCTTGCCGCGAAACGCCGGCTTGAAATTGGTCAGGTGGGTGATGATGCCCGTTACGCCGGCAACCGCGCTCTGCGGCAGATGGCTCGCTGCCGCGGCGGCGGCATAGTTCGCGGCCTTCTTGCATTCCCGGTCCAGGGCGCTCAACATGCGGCGCCAGCTGCTTTGCACCTTGGGGTCGTGCTGCTTGCGCTCCGCTTCTGCCGGCGATGCGACCGCGAACAGCGGTTCCTTGCCGATGCAGCGGTTGAGGATCTTGATCAGGTCGTCGGCAATGCCGTCGGCAAGGTCGGCGCAATCGTCCAGGATGCCGGACAACTTGGCCATCGCACTGTCGACAAAGGTCTCGATCTCGCCGGCAAGCCTGGCGTTAAGGTGCACGATCAGCACCTCGATCAGCGCGGCGCCGATATCCTTGACGCCCAGTGCCAGCTTTTGCCGGACCAGGTGCAGGGCAGGGCGCAGGCTCATGCGCGCGGCGCTCATCGCCGGAGGGACCGGCACGACGCCGATCAGGTTGATGCCCAGGCTGACCCATGCCAGGAATTCGATCTTCTCCTTGGCAACGGTCTTCTGGATTACTCCCACCATATCCATGATGGCGTCGATCAGCGCCATGATGTTGCCGATCACCGGCAGGCTGCCCGCGACCGTGCTCAGACGCTCGAGCGTGACGTAGTCGTAGCTGATCTTGCGCAGCCATTTGTCGAAGGCGGCGGCAGCGGCGCCGACGTCTTGCTGGTCGATCGTGTTCAGTGGTGCGACGGCGACTTCAGGCGCGCGCGCTGTGGGCTTCGTAGGTTCGGTCATGGCGCTGTTAAACGATGGATGTCTTCAGGGGCGTCGGCGGGATCTCGGCGCCGATGCGGGGCAGCGATCCGGGCAAGCCGAGGGTAGACGCGACCGCGGCGGCAGGCTTGTCGGCACTCAGCGCGCCGTAGGCATTCAGTGCCGCCGCGCCGCCGGGGAGCTTGCCCGCGACATTGGCCATGGCTGCCTGCCCCACTGGCGCGAGCAAAGCTTGTGCGCCGCCTTTTTTCAGCGCCTGCGCGGCGCCTGATGCTTGGTGTGCGGCTTGCGCCATCGCCCCGATCTTGCCTGCTGCGCCTTTGAGGCTGCCTGCTGCTGCGGCGGCACTGGACAGCAGTCCAGCCCCCGCCGCCAGCGCTGGCCGACCGGCCGTTGCCGCCGTAGCGGCGGCGCCCGCCTCGGGCAGTGCCGCAGCCGGCCATTCGTCTCCCTTGCCGAGGACGCTGCCTTCATCCCATGGGTCGCGCGGGTCCTTGCCGTAGGTGACCGTGGCCATCCCCATCGGCAGGCCGGCCACGCTGGCAAAGCCGTCGCCATCGAGCGTGCCCTGGTGGACGCCCCCCTCGGCGTCGACGACGGTGTAGTCGCCTTGCCGGATGCCTCCCTTCTTGCTGCCTTGCGTATTCACGTACTGGTGATGCAGGTCGAGCTGTCCCGGCGCCAGCTGCATAGGCTGTGGCAAGGTCGGCGTGCCTTCGCTCTTGCCGGGGACAAAGCTGTGGTGCGCCGCATGCTGGGTCCAGTTGCCGCTGGTGCCATGGACGATGCCCGACGCGTTCCAGCGGCTGAAGCTGGAACCGCCGTTGATCACCACCTCTTCCTTTGCCGTGATCGTGATCTTGTTGGCGGTATGAGTGATGTTGAGCTTGGCCAGGATGTTGACGCTGTCCTTCAGCGCAGTAATGTCGATGTCGGCGCTGGCCGCCACCAGCTTCATGCCGGCCTTGTAGGCAAACATGCGCACCGCTTCCTTGACGCTGACGAGCAGGCTCTTGCCCGCGCTCAGGCTGATATGGCCGCCGCTGGTCACCGCGCTGTGCTCCACGCTCATCAGATGGGTGGAACCTTGCGTGGTCGTTTCGATGCCGGCGGGGCTGGCCAGCGTCAGGTGGGGCGCCTGGAATTCGGGGAATTCGCCTTGCGCCGGCGTGCCACCCTGGCCTTTGAGGGCGTCGATCTGCGCCTGCAGGGCGGCGATCACCTGGTCCTGGTCGCCAGGCTGGTGCGCCTGCGACTGTTGCGCGGCTTGCGACAGGCTGTCGTGCAGCTCCTTGCCCTGCGCGATGCGCGTCACCGTCTCTTCCATGTCGGTGATATGGGCGCGGGCGTTCGGCCGTCCCTCGGTGCTGAGCAGCAGGCCCTGCTGCGCGCGTACCGCGCCGTGGCCGTCAGTGCGCAGCTCGAAACCCTGGCCGCGCGCGTCCTTGCGGCCGGCATTGTCTTCAATGCGGCTGATATGGCCGAGGCTGAGCTGGCTGGCGAGATGGTCGCTCTTGAGCTGAGCCTGGATTTGTCCTTGCGTGTCGTCCAGCACGAGGTGATTGCTGCGACCGCCGGGCGTATTGCCGCCATCCGCACTCAGCTCCCGGCTTCTGAGGCCGGTCAGCGCCCGCTGTTCGGGCAGCTTCCACGGCGGCATATAGCCCTGGTTGAAGACCGCGCCGGTGATGATCGGATGGTCGGGATTGCCGTCGAGCCATTGCACGATCACTTCCGAGCCGACCCGCGGATGACTGGCCAGGCCCTTTTCGCCGCCGGCCCAGTTGCTGCCAACGCGTACCCAGCAGCTGCCGCTGTCGTCGCGGTCCCAGTGGAACTTGACCTGGACGCGCCCGTACTCGTCCACGTTCAGGCTGCCTTGGCCTTCCGCACCGACCACGATGGCGGTCTGCAAAGCCAGCAGTCTGGTATCCGTGCTGTTGAAACCGCGGCCCGGCCGCCAGGGCAGGGCCTTGCTCTGGCAGAGCAGGCGATTCTTGTACCTTGATACCGCACCCTTGCCTTGCAGATAGTTATTGCTGGCTTCGTGGTGTACTTCCAGTATCAGGAATTCGGTGTCTTCGCCTTCGCTGAAATGGTCGAGCAGGTTGAACCATCTGCCAGGCGCGACGCGGCGGTTGTTGCCCTGTGCTTCGTACCGCTTGCCGCGCGCTTCGATTTCTTCCATGCGCAACCGCGACAGATCGTCGGCGCCGGACTGGTGCCTGAAGCCGTAATGGCCTTCATAGCTGTGCACCTCCAGCTGCGGAATGTCGCCCTGCTGTTCGATGGTGACGCTGTCCGCATGCACTGGACGGGGATTCTTGAAGTCGAAGCCGCTCACCGCCGTTTGGGCGGATGTCCACTGGCGAAGCGGGCTCCAGTCGCCGATCGCGTCCTCTTCGGCCACGCCGCCGGCGCGCTGGAAGCGGATGCCGGGTGCCGGGCCGTCGATCGGTTGGCTCATGCGGGTGTCGTCGCACACCTTGAGCTTGTGGCCTTCGCTGCTGTGCTCGAACCAGTAGCTGTACCCTGCCGCTTCCCAGCGCCGGCACAGATAGTTGTGATCGGTTTCGTCCCACTGCGTGGCCATTGTGAACTGCGGCTGTTCGCCCGCGACTTCCCATTCCCAGGCGGGCAGGCCGCCGTAACCGGCGAAGATCGCTTCGGTCTGGTCGCGCAGGCTTTGCCCATGGAACAACCGGTTATTGCGCCGCAGGCGCAGGTAGGCCAGCCACGGCCGCAGGACGGCCTCGTAGAACGCCACGCCGCCGTCCGTCTTGACCAGCCTGAACGACGCCACGTAACCGGTGAATGGCCGCAGGCTGCCGTCCGCCTGTACCAGCGACACGCACAGCAGCTTGCCGTGCATCGCCTCGAGTTCGATCCTGGCGTCGTCGCTCAGGAGTTCCACCTTGAATTCGAAGTCGCGCGACAGGTATTCCGTGCCCTCAAACCGGTTGACCATCAGTTTGGCTTGCGGGCCATCGTCCTCGGGGAACGATAAGCGCAACAGTCGGGTACTCTGGTGGGTTTCCAGCAGTGCTTGCAGGTCAGTCATCGTCATCGCTCATCAGTTGAGCTGGGCAGTGTTATTCAAGAGAGGGCAGTGGCTGCGAGAACTACTCGCTTGCACATTGCAATGAACCACATTGATTCGGGCAATCGAATATTTTATTAGATCATTGCTTTTTTGTCACGTTCGCCTCGGGCACTGCGTTGAGGTGTGCGCGAACCTGCAGCGACCTGCCCGACTTTAATGAAGAAATTTCAAATAGCTCATGACAAGGCGCAAGTAGTGCTTGCGCACTTGCACTGTGCAGGCGTTTCTGTGGTGATTGGGGCTTATCGTTTAAGAACGATAGGCAGGAGGGAAAGTGCGCTCTGGCGCAAATGCAAAAAAGGCGTCACGATTGCTCGTAACGCCTTTTTTGGTACTGCGAATTCGTGGTAGGCCGTGCGGGATTCGAACCTGCGACCAACGGATTAAAAGTCCGCTGCTCTACCAGCTGAGCTAACGACCCGAAAGAGGCCGTATTATATACAGGCCGATTGCGCCCTGCAAGGGTAGGCGCGACAATATTTCAACGTCATGACAGCGCGGCGGTTGCCTTCAACACTTCCTCCACCGTTGTCACGCCTTCGATGATCTTGTGCGCACCGGCGATGCGCAGCGGCTTCATGCCGTCCACGACCGCCTGGCGGCGCAGCACGCCGATTTCCGTTTCCTCCCCGATCAGGTCGTTAAAGGCCTCGGTGACCGTCAGCAGCTCGTAGATGCCTGTGCGGCCGCGGTAGCCCGTCTGGCGGCAGTCGGGGCAGCCGACCGGGCGGTAGACCTGCTCGGGCTTCGGCAAATGCCAGGCGCCGCCGATGCCGGCCCAGATGTCGTCGGCGACCTCGCCGTCCGGCGCCTTGCACTCGGCGCACAGCGTGCGCACCAGGCGCTGCGCCATGATGCCGATCAGCGTCGCTTCGAGCAGGTAGTAGGGCACGCCCAGTTCCAGCAGCCGCATGACGGCAGAGGGCGCGTCGTTCGTGTGTAGCGTGGACAGCACCAGGTGGCCCGTCAGCGCGGCCTGGATCGCCATCTCCGCCGTTGCCAGGTCGCGGATCTCGCCCACCATGATGATATCCGGGTCCTGCCGCATCAGCGCCTTGACGCCGTCCGCGAACGACAGGTCGATGCTCGGCTGCACCTGCATCTGGTTGAACGACGGTTCCACCATCTCGATCGGGTCTTCCACCGTGCAGACGTTCACCTCGCTGGTGGCCAGCGCCTTCAAGGTCGTGTACAGCGTGGTCGTCTTGCCCGAGCCCGTCGGGCCGGTGACGAGGATGATGCCGTGCGGGCGCTGCGTCAGCGCATCCCAGCGGGCCGCGTCGTCGGGCGGAAAGCCCAGTTCGGGCAGCGTCTTGACGACCACGTCCGGATCGAAAATGCGCATGACCAGTTTTTCGCCGAAGGCCGTCGGCAGGGTGGACAGGCGCAGTTCGATTTCCTGGCCACCGGCCGTGCGCGTCTTGATGCGCCCGTCCTGTGGCCGGCGTTTTTCGATGACGTCCATACGCCCCAGCAGTTTGATGCGGGCCGTCATGGCGATCATGACGACCGCCGGTACCTGGTACACCTGGTGCAGCACGCCGTCGATGCGGAAGCGGATATTGCCGATGTCGCGTTTCGGCTCCAGGTGGATGTCGGACGCGCGCTGCTCGAACGCGTATTGCCACAGCCAGTCGACGATATTGATGACGTGCTGGTCGTTGGCGTCCACCTGGCGGTTGGTCTTGCCCATCTCCACCAGCTGCTCGAAGTTGTTGCGCAGTGCCAGGTCCTGGCCGGTGGATTTGTTGGCGTCGCGGATCGACTTCGCCAAGGTGAAGAACTGCGACGTGTACTGGGCGATGTCGAGGGGATTGGCGATCACGCGTCGGATCGAACGGCGCGAGACCTTGGCGATTTCCGTTTCCCATTCCAGCGCGAACGGGTCGGCCGTGGCGACCGTCAGCGTGTCGCCGGAAATTTCCACCGGCAGGATATTGAAGCGCGCCGCGTAGCTGGCGGTCATCACGTCCGCCACGCGGGTGAAGTCCACTTTCAAAGGATCGATGCGAAACAGCGGCAGGTTGACGCGCTGGGCCAGCCATTCCGTCAGCACGTCCAGTGTCAGCAGCCGGTGCGGCGCACTGGTGGAGACGAGCTTGCAGTGGGCCACGGCCGACAGCGGATGCATCGACCCGGCCGTGTTGCGCAGGATGCCTTGCGCCTGCGCGAAGTGCGCCTTGACGTGCGCCTTCTCGACCATGCCGTCGGCCAGCAGCCAAGTGAAGATCTGTTGCAGGTCAAGCGATTTCGGCATGGATTGTTCCGTGTCAGGACTGGCTGGCCAGCACGCCTTTCACCCACGATTTCGCGGGCAGTTTCGTTTCCGCGACGATCCGCGCGGCCCGTTCGGCCAGCGCGGCGGCGTCGACAGGGCGGGGCGTGCGGAACGCGATGGCGACGACGTTGCCATCATGGACCTCGGGCAGCTTGACCACTTGCGGGAACGCGAACTTCATCGCCTTCAGGTTCTTTGCATAGCTTGGATGGTCGCCGAACAGGTTGACCGTCATGATGCCCGTATCGTTCAGGCACGCCGCGCACGCCTGGTAGAACTCGGGCGTGTCCAGCACGGGGCCGCGCGCGGTGGCGTCATATAAATCCACCTGCAGCGCGTCCAGCGAGCCGTGGTTGGCACGGTCGGACACGAAGTCGAGCGCATCCATTTCCAGTACGTGCAGGCGTTCGTCATTGTCGGGCAGCTTGAACATCGACTGGCAAATGGCGATCACGTGGGGATTGAGTTCGATGGCCGTCACCTGCGCCGCGGGGAAGGTCTTGTAGCAGAATTTCGTCAGTGCGGCGGTGCCGAGGCCCAGCTGGGCGATGGCGCGGGGCGCGTCGTTCCACAACATCCACGCCATCATCTGCTGCGCGTATTCCAGTTCCGGCCAGTCGGGCTTCCTGATGCGCATCGCACCCTGCACCCATTCCGTGCCGAAGTGCAGGTAGCGCACCCCATCCTGTTCGGACAACGTGACAGGAGCGTAGCGCGGCTTGCGCGGGGCCGCCTTGGCGGGGGCTTTCGACGCCGGACGCGACGATTCTTCTTTTTCGATGGATTTACGTTTGATCAGCATAAGGAAATGTGTGGCACGGCAGGGCAGGGCGGAACGCGCCCCATTATCCCGTGTGGGCTTGCTCGCTAGCAAGCCCACTGCAAACAAAACTGCCGGCGCAGGGCCGGCAGTCGGGGGCTGAATGTCGTCGGTCAGCGCTGCATCGGCTCGACCGATACCCGCAGGCGCACCCGCTCGCCCGGGTCGAACGACATGATGCTGGTGTAATTGCGGCCGCGATAGTCGTACACGACTTCATACCCGTTGGTACGCGATTCCCAGCTGTCGACCATGCGGCACTGGCGCACGGCCTGTTCCTGCACGCCGCCCGCGCCGACATTCTGGTTGCCGATGCGGTCGCCTGCGATGGCGCCGGCAATGGCGCCTGCGGCCGTGGCCGCGGTGCGGCCGCTACCGCTGCCGATGTTGCTGCCCAGTACGGCGCCGGCAATACCCCCGATGATCGAGCCGCCCGCGCTGCGCTGCGGCTGTACCTGCACCTGCTGATACTCCGTGCGGCATTCCTCGCGGGGCTGGTTGATGCGCTCGACTTGTGGCGTGACGCGCACGACGCGGCCATAATCCTCGAAATCGGCCGCCTGCGCGGCGGACAGGCTACCGATCAGCACTGCCGCTGACATCAGTTTGGCTTGCAGCTTCATTTGAAATACCTCGTTCTGGAGAGTGAACTACCTTGATTTGCCCGGTGGCGGTTCACTGCATTTTTGGGAGGAACCGCGCATGTTAATGGTAACGCGGACGCCGCCCTGGCGCCCAAGTGCATGGCAACAATTTGTAACGCAGGGTAGTGCCGGTGCTTTGAGGCAGGGACGAAATTCTCGGCAACGATGCTTAAAATGAGCTGAAAATGGGTGGAAGATGCTCGGTTTTTAACAAATCTTGCGCGCAGAACCACATTCAAGTTGATTCATGCTGTACAACACGTTACCCTTATAGCCTTGGGATCGAATTGACGGAGAGAAACGTGCGCGTCCAGAAGGTTGCGTCCGTCAAAGTGTCAGTGTCCGCGTATAGGTGCCTTCACTATAGCAAAAAACACAACATTACCTTACATAATAAAGGGGAAGCTGGAACAACCGCTGCGCAAGCGTTTTCGGGCGTCCCACAGGTCGATTTGAGGGAAAAATGAGTTTGTTCTTAACCGTGCCGCCCAACCTCGTCCAGTCCATCAGGGCCTTCCGGGTCACTGAACTGCAAGAGGAGGCCGGCCGCCTGGGTCAGCATTTTCTGTATGCGCACTGCAACGCTGGCCTGACCAAGCAGCAAGTCCTTGGCATCATTGCGGAATCGTTCCGCTTTCCCAAACCCTGCGGCAAGAACTTCGACGCGCTGCGTGAAACGCTGACGGAGACGATGTTCAAGGCCGGCCCCCAGACGGGCTTTGTCATCGTGCTCGAGCAATTGCCGAACACCCAGAAATTCGACCGCGAAGCGCGCGAAACGCTGCTGGACGTGTTCCGCGATGCCGCCGATTACTGGACTGAAAAGAAAGTCCCGTTCCGGGTATTTTACTCCTTCGAGTAGGGTTTACCTTGCCTGTGCACGCGGCTTGCGTGTGCTGCGCCGCAGCATAAAGTGTCGCCGACCGGCTGGCTTTCTTGGCCCGCCCGACAAGCAGCAGGTACAATGTCGGCCATGAAAAACATCGTCATCCTTATTTCCGGACGTGGCAGCAATATGGAAGCGGTGGTCCGCGCGGCACAGGCCGAGCGCTGGCCAGCCCGGATTGCCGCCGTGATCAGCAACCGCGCCGATGCGAAAGGCCTTGAATTTGCCGCCGCCCACGGCATTGCCACCGCTGTCGTCCCGAACAAGGAATACGCCACGCGCGAAGCGTTCGATGCGGCGCTGGCCGACGTCATCGACGGCTACGCGCCCGACCTCGTCGTGCTCGCCGGCTTCATGCGTATCCTGACGCCGGGCTTTGTCGAACGCTATGCCGGGCGGATGCTGAACATCCACCCGTCGCTGCTGCCGCATTTCCCCGGCCTGCACACGCACGAGGCCGCATTGGCCGCCGGGCATGCGCAGCACGGCGCCACCGTTCACTTCGTCACGGCCGAGCTCGATCATGGCCCCGTCGTGGACCAGGTTGCCGTTCCCGTGCTGCCGGGCGATACGGCGCAGACGCTGTCCGCGCGCGTGCTGGAGCAGGAACACGTGTTGTATCCGCGCGCCATCCGCTGGTTTATCGACGATACACTGACGGTCGAGGATGGCCAGGTCTACGGCCCGCACAACCCTCGTCCGGCGCACTGACTGTCCGGGGAATCGCCTTGTCGATTCCCTTCGGATTCGCCTTTTTTAATCTGTACTCAACACCAGGATTCACATGAGATTGCCACCAGCTGTTCTTGCCAGCGCCGAAGAGGTGCTGCGCGAGATTCTGCGCTTTACGGCGCCGGCCGATACCACCCTGTCGCGCTACTTCAAGGACCACCCCCGTCTGGGCGGCCGCGAGCGCGGCGCCATCGCCGAGTGCATCTATGCGGTGCTGCGTAACAAGAATTTCTTTACCGATTTCTCCGAAGCGGGCGGCGGCTCGACGATGCGGCGCTTGATGCTGCTGGGCATGGCGGACGCCGTCGGTGTCGACGCGCTGCCGGGCCTGGCGCCGGAAGAGGTGGAATGGCTGCAGCGCATGAAGGGTATCGACCGCAAGCTGCTGCACAAGTCGCTGCGCAGTAACCTGCCGCTGTGGCTGTACGAGAAGCTGGTGGCGCAATATGGCGAAGAAGAAGCGCTGGCGCTGGCCGATGCATTGAATACACCTGCGCCGCTGGACCTGCGCGTCAATGCGCTGAAAGCCGATCGCGACAAGGTGATGGCGCAACTGGCCGAAGCGCCGATCGCCGCCACGCCCACGCCGTTCGCGCCGCTGGGCCTGCGCGTGCTGAAAAAGCCGCAGATCCAGAACCTGCCGCTGTTCAAGGAAGGCGCGATTGAGGTCCAGGATGAAGGCAGCCAGGTGCTGGCGCAGATCCTGGGTGCCAAGCGCGGCGAGATGGTCGTCGACTTCTGCGCCGGTGCCGGCGGCAAGACGCTGGCGCTGGGTGCGCAGATGCGCAACACGGGCCGCCTGTACGCCTTCGACGTGTCGGAAAAACGCCTGGCGAAGCTGAAGCCGCGGCTGGCCCGGTCGGGCCTGTCGAACGTGCATCCGGTCGCCATCGCCCACGAAAAAGACGCGAAAATCAAGCGTTTGGCCGGCAAGATCGACCGCGTGCTGGTCGACGCGCCATGCTCGGGCATGGGCACCTTGCGCCGTAATCCGGACGTCAAATGGCGCCAGCCGGAAAGCGCCATCGCCGAGATGCACGACAAGCAAGTCGCTATCCTGGACGGCGCCGCGCGCCTGGTCAAGGCTGGTGGCCGCCTGGTCTATGCGACGTGCAGCCTGCTGAACGAAGAAAACGATGCGGTGGCGGAACAGTTCATCGCCACGCACCCGGACTTCGAGCTGGTGCCGATGAGCAAAGTGCTGGCCGAGCAGAAGATCGCGCTGGAGATGGGCGACTACCTGAAGCTGCTGCCGCACCGCCACCAGACGGACGGCTTCTTTGCCGCCGTGTTCGAGCGCAAGCCGATGGCCGCGAAAGCCGCGAAAGTCGAGCAAGCTGAAGAGGAAGCCGAAGGCAGCGACGTGGCGTGATGAACCAGCAGCGCCTGACCAATCTCTTCAACGATCTGCTGGGGGATCTGCAAGACCCTGGCATCATGTGGCAGCTGGGAGCCATTGCCGCGTCGATCCTGGCCGGTTGGGGGCTGTCGCGCCTGATCCACAAGTGGTTACGCGGCGACGGCTCGCGCACGGGCGTACGCCAGTTCGGCATGGAGAGCTTCGGCCGCGTCGTCGGTCCGCTGGCGATTGTCTGCCTGCTGGCGCTGTCGCAGGTGGTGCTGGCGCGCTGGCACCATATCAACCTCATCAAGCTGGCGCTGCCCATCTTCGGCTCGCTGGCCGTGATCCGCTTCGGGTTCTACCTGCTGCGCCGCGTGTTCTCGCGCCATGGCGAAGTCGGTGCGGCGCTGCTGACGTTCGAGAAGATCTTCCAGCTGGTAGTCTGGATCGCCGTTGCGCTGTACGTCCTCGGCTATTGGGACGACATCCACCGTTATCTCGACCACATCGAAATCCGTCTCGGCAAGAACAGGATGACGCTGGCCGATATTCTGCAGGCGGCCCTGTCCGTCATCGTGACGCTGGTGCTGGCGATGTGGGCCGGTGCGGCGCTGGAAGAGCGGCTGATGCACGTCGAGACGCTGCACTCGAATCTGCGCGTCGTCATGGCGCGTGTCGGCCGGGCCGTGCTGATCGTTGTGGCCGTGCTGTTCAGCCTCAACATGGTGGGGATCGACCTGACCGTGCTGTCCGTGTTCGGCGGTGCGCTGGGTGTCGGCCTCGGCTTTGGCTTGCAGAAGATCGCCAGCAATTACGTGTCGGGTTTTATCATTCTGCTCGACCGCAGCCTGGCAATTGGCGACATGATCACCGTCGACAAGTTCAGCGGTCGCGTCGCCCGCATCAACACGCGCTACACCGTGCTGCAGGGGCTGGACGGCATCGAGTCCATCGTGCCGAACGAAATGCTGGTGTCGGGTGTCGTGCAGAACTCGTCGCTGACGAGCAAATACGTCTGGATCGGCACGAAGGTCTCGGTATCGTATGAAACGGACCTGGACTTCGTGCTGAAGCTGCTGGAAGAGGCGGCCGCTGCCGTGCCGCGGGTGCTGAGCGAGCGGCCGCCGTCCGCCACCTTGCTCAACTTCGGTGCCGATGGCCTGGAACTGCAGCTGGGCTTCTGGATCGCCGACCCGGAAAACGGCCGCGGCGGTGTCACGTCGGACGTCAACCGGGCCATCTGGAAGGCGCTGAAAGAGCACGGCATCTCGGTGCCGTTCCCGCAGCGCGAAATGCGTATTGTCGGTCCGATATCGACTGCCGGAGCCCTGCCGGAAGTTCGACCAGAATGAGCGGTGGCGGGAAGGTATCGTGCTGCTCGTTATTTCGGAATCGGCGTACAATGACGGACAGAATATGTCGTACAACCGGCGGCGCCGATTCCCGCGCACCGGTGCAACAGAATCGGGAGTCACTCTTGGAGCTTGAATGGAATTTAGCTTGAATGCTGTCCTGCAGTTTTTGAACGAAGGCGTCACGGGGCTCTCCCCATGGAAAACCGTGATCTACACACTGATCGTTACACATATTACGATCGCCGCTGTCACCATCTACCTGCACCGCCACCAGGCGCACCGCGCCTTGGAGCTGCACGCCATTCCGTCGCACTTCTTCCGTTTCTGGCTGTGGTTGACGACCGGTCAGGTGACCAAGGAGTGGGCTGCGATTCACCGCAAGCACCATGCGAAGTGCGATACGGAAGAAGATCCGCACAGCCCCGTCACGCGCGGCATCAAGAAGGTGTTCTGGGAAGGCGCCGAGCTGTACCGCGCTGAGTCGAAGAACAAGGAAACGCTGGCGAAGTATGGCCACGGTACGCCGGACGACTGGATCGAGCGCAACCTCTACACCAAATACAGCTGGCAGGGCGTGGCGCTGCTGCTGATCCTGAATGTCATGCTGTTCGGCGTCAAGGGTATTTCGGTATGGGCCGTGCAGATGCTGTGGATTCCCGTGACCGCCGCCGGCATCATCAACGGTATCGGCCACTACTGGGGCTACCGCAACTTCGACTGCTCCGATGCGGCCACCAACATCCTCCCTTGGGGCATCCTGATCGGTGGCGAAGAGCTGCACAACAACCACCATACGTATGCGACGTCGGCCAAGCTGTCGTCGAAGTGGTATGAGTTCGATATCGGCTGGGGCTACATCCGCATGATGGAAATGGTCGGCCTGGCAAAGGTCAAGAAGATGCCGCCGAAGCCGAAGTTCGCCACGAACAAGGCGCATGCGGACGTCGAGACGCTGCAGGCCGTGATCGCCAACCGCTACGACGTCATGGCAAAGTACGCCGCATCGGTCAAGCATGCCTGGGCGGAAGAAGTGGGGCACCTGAAGCACAAGGCCCAGCTGGAGTCGACGTTCCTGAAGTCGGCCCGCAAGCTGATGCAGCGCGAACCGGCCAAGCTGGAGGCACCGCAGCAGGCGCAGCTGTCTGAGCTGTTCCAACACAGCAAGGTGCTGGAGACGATGCACAATATGCGCGTCGAACTGGGCGTGATCTGGGAACGTTCGCACTTCACGCGCGACGAGCTGGTCCAGAAGCTGCAGGACTGGTGCCAGCGCGCCGAGGCGTCCGGCATCAAGGCGTTGCAGGACTTCTCCATGCGCTTGCGCAGCTATGCCTGACGGTGACAGCAACGATGAACGGCCCTTCGGGGCCGTTTTTTTTTGCGCCGACGGGGACGTGCGGTTGTCCCCGGCGTTCCGTCCGATCGCGGGAGAGGCACTGCTCGTTTCCAATGCCGCCGGGGCCTGGCTCTAGTAACGGGGCGCCAGCCTCGGGCCAGGTGCCTGCTCCCGACGTTCTACCCGATGCACTCTCGACAGGCGTATACTGGTCGCGGTGCTTCGTCGCTGGCGACCAGGGGAGGCTGCACGTCGGGACTGGCTCCTGTTTCAGATGAAGTCTTGAAACAGGAACCAGTTCCCAAAAAAGCCTGTCCTCGCAACGCCAGGCGAAAAAAAACCGCTCGATGAGCGGTTTTTCTGTGGGACCCGATCAATTACTTGATCTTGGTTTCCTTGTAAGCCACATGCTTGCGGGCTTTAGGATCGAACTTCATGATCTCCATTTTGCCAGGCATCGTGCGCTTGTTCTTGGTGGTCGTGTAGAAGTGACCGGTACCAGCGGTCGATTCCAGCTTGATTTTGTCGCGGCCAGTTTTTGCCATGATAGCTCCCTATTAGACTTTTTCGCCACGAGCGCGCATGTCGGCCAGGACGGCATCGATGCCGACCTTGTCGATCACGCGCAGACCGGCGTTGGACAGACGCAGGGAGACCCAGCGGTTTTCAGATTCAACAAAAATACGGCGGTTCTGCAGGTTCGGCAGGAAACGACGTTTGGTTTTGTTATTTGCATGGGAAACATTGTTGCCGACCATCGGCTTCTTCCCAGTGACTTGGCAAACACGTGCCATGGCGCACTCCTTAGTAACTTCCGAAATCGGAAAAAACAAGACTATACCCAAAAAACTCAGCTTTTTCAATCACTTGCGAAAAACAATTGTGTCTCGACGCCGTTGTAATATTTAACGTTTGCCGTTGAGTTACGGGAAGTCCTTGATATCTAACGGAAAACCGTCGGCTGCAACCGTTCCATCTGACGCCGGGGGGACACGGGCCAAACCCGGCGGCACAGCGTGCCGGGTCGTGGCTGCCCGGTTGGACTGGCGTCTGTTGCACTGAGTCCACGAAAAAGTGTCGGCGCGTCACCTCCGCTTAACCCCGGTTAACAAATTCTTTACGCACACCTAACGCCGGGTTACAACGGCCTGTTGTATAAAGCCGTCCGGCATGCTCATCCGGCTTTATCGGCCGTTGCGGCGGCAGCCATCCGATTCCTTCCTTTTGAAATCTCCATGACGAAGTCAGCAAAGGCAGTAACAGCGGCAGCAGGACAGGTTTTGACGTGTGGCGCGGCCCGCCTCGCGCAGGTGACACGGTGGGCCGGGCCTTACGCCACGCTGTTGCAAATGCTGGTGCTGGGTATGCTGATCCTGTCGCTGTCGCGCATCGGCCTGATCGGGTGGCAGTGGCAGCGCGTCGCCGCCACGGGGATCGTGGGTGACATTCTGGTGCAGGGCGTCCGTGCCGACCTGATCCTGCTGGGCTATTTCCTCGCTCTCCCGCTGCTGCTGGTGCCGTTCTTCGCACCGTTTTCCCGTGGCCAGGGGGCGGCGCGGGCATGGCGGGGCGTCAACGTGTTCTGGGCCACGCTGGCGTTGATCGTCCTCGTGTTCCTGGAGCTGGCCACGCCACGCTTCATCCTGCAGTACGACGTGCGGCCGAACCGGCTGTTCATCGAATATCTCGTCTATCCCCGCGAAGTGGCGGCAACGTTGTGGAACGGCTACCGCACAACCGTCCTGCTGGGCTTTGGGCTGACGATCCTGCTGGGCGTGACGTTCTGGCGCGTCCTGAAAAGCGCCCCGGCCGCGCCGGCCTGGTCCACCCGCAAGATCCTGCTGACCTGGCCGCTGGCCGTGCTAATCGTCGCCATCCAGATCCGCTCGACGACCGATCACCGCCCCGCCAACCCGGCGCTGTTTGCGCTGACGGGCGATGCCATGGTCAATTCCGTCATCATCAATTCGCCCTGGTCCGTGCTGGACGCGCTGACGTCGATGCGCAAGGAAGCGCGCTCGTCCGAGATCTATGGCGAGATGCCGCGCGAGCAGGTGCTGGCACAGGTCCGCGCCGCCCCGTGGCTGAAGGACTACCAGTTTAGGTCGCCGGAGCTGCCGACACTGCACCGCCAGCAGGCCGCCATCGCCCGCGAGCGGCCGAAAAACCTCGTCATCGTGCTGGAGGAAAGCCTGGGCGCGACGTTCGTCAAGTCGCTGGGCGGCCTGGCCGTCACGCCGGAGCTGGAAAAGCTGAAAGGCGAGGGCTGGTGGTTCGAGCAGCTGTATGCCACCGGCACCCGGTCCGTGCGGGGCATCGAGGCCGTCATTGCCGGCTATGCGCCCACGCCGGCGCGCAGCGTCGTCAAACTGTCGCTGGCGCAGCAGAATTTCTACACCCTGGCATTGGGCCTGGGCCAGCAGGGCTATCACACCGAGTTCGTGTATGGCGGCGAAGCCCACTTCGACAATATGCGCCAGTTCTTCACGGGCAACGGCTTCCAGAAGGTGACGGACCGCAGCGACATGAAGCCCAAGTTCGAAGGCAGCTGGGGCGCGTCCGACGAGGACCTGTTCGACAAGTCGCTGGAGCGCCTGAAAACGCTGCACGCGGGCAACAAGCCGTTCTTCACGCTGATCTTCAGCTCGTCGAACCACGAGCCATTCGAGTTCCCCGACGGGAAGATCGCGCTGCACGAGCAGCCGAAGCAGACCGTCAATAACGCCGTCAAGTATGCCGATTTCGCGCTGGGCAAATTCATCCGCGCGGCCAAGCAGGAGGCCTACTGGAAGGACACGGTATTCCTGATCGTGGCCGACCACGACAACCGCGTCTATGGCGACAGTCTGGTGCCGATCCACAAATTCCATATCCCGGGCCTGATCCTGGGCGCGGACATCCAACCAAAAACCATCAAGCCGATCGCCAGCCAGATCGACCTGGGGCCGACGCTCCTGTCGCTGCTGGGCGTCTCCAGCGAGCACCCGATGATCGGCCGCGACTTCGTGCGCGACAGCACGACTCCGGGCCGTGCGCTGCTGCAGTTCGATAACAACTTCACGTGGCTGGACGACACGGGCGCGACGATCCTGCAGCCGGATCACGGACCGCTGGCGGGCAAGTACGATGCGGCCAGTGGCCGCCTTGAGCTCCTGAGCACGCCGCCGGACAAGGCGCAGGTGGAGCGGGCAATGGCGCACGTGATGTTGCCGTCGATGCTGTACCGCGAGCAGCGTTATCGCATCACAAAGCCATAGCGCTTGAGGACGGCTGGGGTCAGACCCGCCGGGCCTGGCCCCAGAACGCCGAAACAGTCTGCTGGATCATATCTGCCCATGCTCCGCAAACGAATGCACGCGGTGCCCGGCAACGACGAAATGGTCGAGGATGCGGATATCGACCAGGGCCAGCGCCTGCACCAGCGTGCGCGTCAACAGCAGGTCCGATTCGCTGGGATCGGGGACGCCGGACGGGTGGTTGTGCGCCAGCATCACGCTGGCCGCGTTATAGGCCAGCGCCTCGCGCACGACTTCGCGCGGGTAGACGCTGGTGTGCGTCAGGGTGCCCCGAAACATCTCGCGCGCCTCGATCAGCCGGTTCCTGACGTCCAGGAACAACACATGAAACGATTCATAGGGCTGGCCGACCAGTGCCAGGCGCAGGTATTCCTTGACGGCCTGCGGTGAGCCGAACGCTTCGCCGGCGCGCAACTGTTCCGTGATCGCCCGCCGCGCCAGCTCCAGCACGGCGTTCAGCTGCGCGAACTTGGCGCTGCCCAGGCCCGGAATGGCTGTAAATTCCGTCAGGCTGGCGGCAAACAGCGCCTGCAGCGAACCGAAGTGGCGCAGCATGTCGCCGGCCAGTTCGACGGCGTTCTTGCCGCGCACGCCCACGCGCAGGAACACGGCCAGCAGCTCCGCATCCGACAGCGCCCCTGCGCCGTCGCGGATCAGCCGCTCGCGCGGGCGCTGCTGTTCGGGCCAGTCCGAGATCGCCATGGTGCCTCCTTAGCCGGTGAGGAGTCATTATCGGCAGCCCGGCGGCACGACGTTCTGATACAGCTCCGTACCCGGGGCCGGAAATGCCCCACGGTCAGCGGCGCCTGGCGAACAGCCCGAACCCAAGCTGGCATACAATAACGCTTTGCCCGTTCAAAGAATCGCCATGTCCAACGTCGTCACCGCTTCCGCTTACCTTACCCTGCATTACCGTCTGGCCACCCTGGAGGGCACCGACATCGTCACCACGTTCAACGGCAACCCGGCCACCTTGATGCTGGGACAGGGCCAGCTGGCGCCGGTGCTGGAGGAATTGCTGATCGGCCTGCCTGAAGGCACCCACAAGACGTTCGACCTGGCGCCGGGCGTGGCCTTCGGCCCTCGCAATCCCGAGCTGATCCGGCCCGTCTCGCGCGCCACGCTGGACGAGAATTCCGTGCCCGGTGCCGACTACAAGGTGGGCGACCTGGTCGACTTCGCGGCGCCCGGCGGCGGCCGCTTTGCCGGCATCCTGCGCGAGCTGAACGACGATTCCGCCCTTTTCGACTTTAACCACCCGCTGGCCGGCCAGCCGGTCCGGTTCGAAGTAAACCTCATCTCGGTGTTGTAATCATGGACAAAGAACTCCTGCTGGCCCAGCCGCGCGGCTTTTGCGCCGGCGTCGACCGCGCCATTGAAATCGTCGAGCGGGCGCTGACGCAATTCGGCGCGCCCATCTATGTGCGGCATGAAATCGTCCACAACGCCTACGTCGTCGCCGATCTGCGCGCCAAGGGCGCCATCTTTATCGAGGATCTAGACGACGTCCCGGCCGGCAACACGCTGGTGTTTTCCGCGCACGGCGTCTCCAAGGCCGTGCGGGCCGAAGCGGAGTCGCGCGGCCTGTCGATCTTCGACGCCACGTGCCCTCTGGTGACGAAGGTCCATGTAGAAGTGGCGAAAATGCGCAAGACCGGCTACGAGATCGTCATGATCGGCCACGACGGCCACCCGGAAGTGGAAGGCACGATGGGCCAGGCGGAAGAGGGCATGCACCTCGTCGAGACGGTCGAGGATGTCGCCACGCTGAACGTGGCCAATCCCGACCATCTGGCGTACGTGTCGCAGACCACGCTGTCGGTGGACGACACGGCGGAGATCATTGCTGCCCTGAAGGCCCGCTTCCCGAATATCCAGGAACCAAAGAAGGGCGACATCTGCTACGCCACGACGAACCGCCAGGAAGCGGTGAAGTTCATGGCGCCGCAGGTGGAAGTGGTGATCGTCGTCGGCAGCCCGAACAGCTCGAACTCGAACCGTCTGCGCGAAGTGGCGCAGAAGATGGGCACCCCTGCCTACATGGTCGACCGCGCCG
The DNA here is from genome assembly GCF_004421005.1 of Pseudoduganella plicata. Classification (NCBI taxonomy): domain Bacteria; kingdom Pseudomonadati; phylum Pseudomonadota; class Betaproteobacteria; order Burkholderiales; family Oxalobacteraceae; genus Pseudoduganella; species Pseudoduganella plicata. The sequence continues at coordinate 2,346,143 of NZ_CP038026.1, read as the reverse complement.
AGCAGATCGACCCCACGTGGCTGGACGGTTTCCGGCGCGTTGGCGTGACCGCAGGCGCGTCGGCACCGGAAGTGCTGGTACAGGCCGTGATCAACCGGCTCAAGGAACTCGGTGTCAAGAGCGTGCGGCCCCTGGAAGGTGTGGAAGAAAACGTCACGTTCCCGCTGCCGAAAGGTCTGGCGTAACGACATTCATACAACACTTCCCGATCACTATTGATGAGAAAGCCACTTGTCGCCAGAATTTAATTTAGAATTGTCCCGATTTTTCCACAGTTAGTTTTCGTTAAGAATCGCTATCATTGCGAACGCTTGGAAAAATTGCCATTCCGACCGCTTTTCTGCACTGCGGGCGGGACCAGGATCGTTCAGGATGCGATGCTCAATGCATTGTTGAACAGGGCGGAACACGGCGGCACGCGGGACACCTCCCGGGTGCCGTTTTTATTACGCAGCGGCAGGGTATGGGACAACACGATTTCTCCATGGCCGCGCACTGAAGGGGCAATCTCACGATGGATACTTTTATCCAACAAATTATCAATGGGCTGGTGCTGGGCAGCATGTATGCGCTGGTCGCACTGGGCTACACGATGGTGTATGGCGTGCTGAACCTGATCAACTTCGCCCACGGCGACGTGCTGATGATCGGCGCCATGATCGGCCTGACGATCCTGAACATCCTCGGCGCGCATTTCCCTGAAATGTCCGGCGGCCTGCAACTGCTGATCGCCATTGTCGGCGCCATTCCCTGCTGCATGATCGTCAACGTGCTGATCGAACGCATCGCCTACCGCCGCCTGCGCAATGCGCCCCGGCTGGCGCCGCTGATCACGGCCATCGGCATGTCGATCCTGCTGCAAACGTTCGCCATGATGATCTGGGGCCGCAACCCGCTGCCATTCCCGCAGCTGCTGTCCACCGAGCCGATCGCCGTCGGCGGCGCCGTCATCAGCATCACGCAGATCCTGCTGCTGGCGCTTGCCGCGCTGTCGATGGGCGGGCTGGTGCTGCTGGTCGAGCGCACCAAGATGGGCCGCGCCATGCGTGCCGTCGCGGAAAATCCGCGCGTGGCGGGCCTGATGGGCGTCGATTCGAACCGCGTCATTGTCTACACGTTCGCCATCGGCGCCGCGCTGGCGGCCGTGGCCGGCGTCATGTGGGGCGCCAACTATGCGTCGATCCAGTTTGCCATGGGCACGATCCCCGGCCTGAAGGCGTTCTGCGCCGCGGTCCTGGGCGGCATCGGCAATATCTACGGGGCCATGATCGGCGGCATCGTCCTCGGCATCATCGAAAGCCTGGGCGCCGGCTACATCGGCGACTTCACGAACGGCTTCCTGGGCAGCCACTACCAGGACATCTTCGCATTCATCGTGCTGATCCTGGTGCTGACGGTACGCCCGTCCGGCATCATGGGCGAGCGCGTGGCCGACCGCGCTTAAGGGGAACACCATGGCACTGCTGAATTTCGATACGAGCAAGAATCCGCAAAAAGCGTGGACCAGCATCGCATTGCTGCTGGTCGTCATGATCGCCTTCCCGTTCCTGGCGCAGAACTACGGCAACTCCTGGGTCCGCATCGCCGACCTGGCGCTGCTGTACATCATGCTGGCGCTGGGCCTGAACGTCGTGGTCGGCTTTGCCGGCCTGCTGGACCTGGGCTACATCGCCTTCTACGCGCTGGGCGCCTACCTGACGGGCCTGCTGGCTTCGCCCCAGTTCGCCGCATTGCTGGAGTCGCTGATCAACCTGCATCCGGGCACCGGCGAAGCGCTGGCGGCCGTGCTGGGCGAGGATATCCGCACCAACGGCATTCACCTGTCCGTCTGGTTCATCGTGCCATTGGCCGCGCTGCTGGCTGCCATGTTCGGCGCGATCCTCGGTGCACCGACCCTGAAGCTGCGCGGCGACTACCTTGCCATCGTCACGCTGGGCTTCGGCGAGATCATCCGCATCTTCATGAACAACCTGAACGACCCGATCAACATCACCAACGGCCCGCAGGGCATCAACCTGATCGATCCGATCAAGGTGTTCGGTGTCGACCTGGCCGGCGCCGCCGGCTCGGGCGCGATGGTGCAGGTGGGCTCGTTCTCGATCCCGTCCGTGAACGCCTACTATTTCCTGTTCCTGCTGCTGACGATCGCCACGATCTTCATGACGTCGCGCCTGCAGCATTCGCGCCTGGGCCGTGCCTGGGTGGCGATCCGCGAGGACGAGATCGCCGCCAAGGCGATGGGCATCAACACCCGCAACGTCAAGCTGCTGGCGTTTTCCATGGGCGCGTCGTTCGGCGGCGTGGCCGGGGCGATGTTCGCGTCGTTCCAGGGCTTCGTCTCGCCGGAATCGTTCTCGCTGACGGAATCGATTGCCGTGCTGGCGATGGTGGTGCTGGGCGGTATCGGCCACATCCCCGGCGTCGTGCTGGGCGGTGCGCTGCTGGCGGCATTGCCGGAGGTGCTGCGTCATGTGGTGGAGCCACTGCAGCAGCAGCTGTTCGGCAAGATCCTGATCGAAGCCGAAGTGCTGCGCCAGTTGCTGTACGGCCTGGCGATGGTGCTGATCATGCTGACGCGTCCGGCCGGCCTGTGGCCGTCGCCGAAGCACGAGGACCGGCCCGATGCCGATTCCGACACCAAAGATCAATCGTCCGGCGTCGTGCCCGCCTGAGGAAACGTATGAACGAAGTCATTCTGAATATCCAGGGCGTCAACAAGCGGTTTGGCGGCCTGCAGGCGCTGACCGATGTCGGCATCAAGATCGAACGGGGCCAGATCTACGGCCTGATCGGCCCGAACGGGGCCGGCAAGACCACGTTCTTCAACGTCATCACGGGCTTGTACCAGCCCGATACGGGCACGTTCGAACTGGCCGGCAAGCCGTATTCGCCATCGGCCCCGCACACGGTAGCCAAGGCGGGCATTGCCCGCACGTTCCAGAACATCCGCCTGTTCGGCGAGATGACGGCGCTGGAAAACGTCATGGTCGGGCGACACGTGCGCTCGCACCAGGGCGTGTTCGGTGCCATCTTCCGCCACAAGGCGGCGCGCGACGAAGAGGCGTCGATCCGCCGGCGTGCGCAGGAGCTGCTGGACTTTGTCGGCATCGGCCAGTTTGCCAGCCGCACGTCCAGATACCTGTCGTACGGCGACCAGCGCCGGCTGGAAATCGCCCGCGCGCTGGCGACCGACCCGCAACTGCTGGCGCTGGACGAACCGGCGGCCGGCATGAACGCCACCGAAAAGCTGGCGCTGCGCGAGCTGCTGGTGAAGATCAAGAACGAAGGCAAGACGGTGCTGCTGATCGAGCACGACGTCAAGCTGATGATGGGCCTGTGCGACCGCATCACGGTGCTGGAGTACGGCAAGCGGATCGCCGAAGGGCTGCCGCATGAAATACAAAGCAATCAGGCTGTCATCGACGCCTATCTGGGAGGGTCGCACTGATGGTCAATGCAGCAAACAATGTCCTCAGGATTTCCGGACTGAAGGTGGCCTATGGCGGCATCAAGGCCGTCAAGGGCATCGACCTGGAGGTCAACGAGGGCGAACTGGTCACGCTGATCGGCGCTAACGGCGCCGGCAAGACGACCACGTTGAAGGCGATCACCGGCACGCTGCCGGCGTGCAAGGTCGAGGGAACGATCTCGTACCTGGGGCAGTCGCTGAAGGGCACGCAGAGCTTCCACCTCGTCGAGCGCAAGCTGGCGATGGTGCCGGAAGGGCGGGGCGTCTTTACCCGCATGACCATCCAGGAAAACCTGATGATGGGCGCCTACACGCGGGACGACAAGGCTGGCATCGACGCCGATATCGCCAAATGGTTCGACATCTTCCCGCGCCTGAAGGAACGTGCCGGCCAGCTGGCCGGCACGCTGTCCGGCGGCGAGCAGCAGATGCTGGCCATGGCGCGCGCGCTGATGTGCCACCCGCACCTGCTGCTGCTGGACGAGCCGTCGATGGGGCTGTCGCCGATCATGGTCGACAAGATCTTCGAAGTCATCCGCAACGTGTCGAAAGAAGGCATCACGATCCTGCTGGTGGAGCAGAACGCCAAGCTGGCGCTGCAGGCGGCCCACCGCGGCTACGTGATGGATTCGGGCGCGATCACGATGACGGGCAACGCCGACGACATGCTGCACGACCCGCGCGTCAAGGCGGCCTACCTCGGCGAGTAAACAACCGGCGGAAAAACCGGTGACAGGCTCCGGTTTTCGGGAAAACCGGAGCCTGTCACCGGTTTTTTTTACTTACTGCGCGAGCAGCTTGGCGTAGCGCTCGATGTCGACGTTGCCGCCGCTGATCAGGATGCCGACCTTCTTGCCGGCCAGCTCGTCCTTCATCTGGCGGGCGGCAGCCAGGCTCAGGCAGCCCGTCGGTTCGACGACGATCTTCATGCGCGCCGCATAGAAGCGCATTTCTTCCACCAGTTGTGCGTCCGTGACCGTCAGGATGTCGTCCACGTCGCGCCGGATGATCGGGAACGTCAGCTGGCCCAGGTGCTGCGTCTGGGCGCCGTCCGCGATGGTCTGCGGCGTGTCGATATGGACGATCTCGCCCTTGCGGAACGACTGCTGGCCGTCATTGCCTGCTTCCGGCTCCACGCCGTACAGCTTGCACTTCGGCGACAGCGCCCGCGTGGCCAGTGCCGAGCCTGACAACAGACCGCCGCCGCCCATGCAGACAAAGAAGTAATCCAGCTCGCACGCCTCCTCGAACAGCTCCTTGGCCGCCGTGCCCTGGCCGCAGATGACGTCAAAGTGATCGTACGGCGGAATCAGCGTCAGCCCGTGCCGTTGCGCCAGATCGCGGCCGATCTGTTCGCGGTCTTCCGTGTAGCGGTCGTACGAGACAACGGTGGCGCCATAGCCGCGCGTAGCGGCAATCTTCAGCGGTGGTGCGTCATGCGGCATGACAATCGTGGCGGGCACGCCCAGCAGCCGCGCCGCCAGCGCCATACCCTGGGCGTGGTTGCCGGACGAGAATGCGACCACGCCGGCCGCTTTTTGTGCGGGCGACAGGCGCGACAGCGCATTGCTGGCGCCGCGGAACTTGAAGGCGCCCGTGCGCTGCAGGTTTTCAGCCTTGAAATACACTTGCGCCCGGAATTCCTCGTTGATCGTGCGCGACGTCAGCACGGGTGTGCGATGGGCGATGCCGGCGATGCGGGCGGCCGCTGCGACGACGTCGTCATAGGTGGGCAAGGTCAGGTCGGTCATGCTGTTCCTCCGAAGTTGAAATCTTTGTAGACGGTCGCCCGCGACACCCCGAGGTGGGTGGCCACGGTTTCCATGGCGCGGCGCAGGTCGGTCAGGCCGGCATCCTTCAGCTCGCGCAGCAGCGCGCGGCGCGCATCGGCCTTCAGCCCGCGGGCCGTCGTGCCGTGGCGGGCCGCGAACGCGTCGATGTGCTGGCGGATCGCCGCGGCACCGGCCGGGGCCAGCGATTCGGACACCGCCGGGGCGCTCGTACTGCCGAACTGCGCCAGCAGCGCCTGGGCGGCGTGCACGGGCGTCAGGTCCATGTTCAGGCACAGCGCCGCCACGTAATTGCCATGGCTGTCGCGGATGCCGATGGACGTGCCCTTGCACGGGCGCCCGTCGGGGAACCGGTTGGGGTAGTTGGCCAGCACCTGGGGCACGCTGGGGTCGGCAATGCGTGCCACACCCAGCTCCGTGGCAGGGTCGCCCACGGCGCGACCGGACAGGTTATTGTGGATCGCCACCACGGCCCGGTCCGCGTCGAGCAGGTCGTTGACGATGACCTCGCAGAATGGCGCCAGCGAACGGCCGAGTCCTTCGGCAATCTGTTGCACCTGCTCGAGCAGGTGTCGTTGTTCCGCAGTGCGTGTCGTCATGATGTATACAGATTATCTCTAAATGGACAATCTGTATACTTTTGGCGCAAAAAAAGCCCCGGACGTGTCCGGGGCCCTGAAGGACATCCGCTGAGAGGATCCACGGATGCCGAGGAGACCTGGTACAGCGATGGCCGGGGTCTGCCCCCGGCGATGACTTCGTGAAGCTTAAGCGGCTGCGGTGTTGGCGGCCGGTGCCGATTTCACGGCGCTGGTGAACTGGCTCACGGCGGCGTTGACGTTGGCTTCGATCGCGTCGCTGGCCTGCTTGGCCGTGCGGGTGAACTGCTCGTAGCCGGCGTTCGCGCTGCCCAGGGCGGACTTGAACAGGGCCACGGCGTTTTCGGTACCGGCCGGTGCGTTCTTGCTGACTTCGTCAACCAGCGAGATCACCTTGCGGTTCGTTTCCAGGATCTGCGATTCGGCGGCGCGGGAGAACTCGGCCGTCGTGCCGGTGGCGATCGATGCCAGGCTGCGGCTGTAGGAAATGGCTTTCTCGGCGTTCGGCTGGACGCGCGCGGCGGTCAGCGAGAAGAACTCCTGCGGGTCCTTGGCGGACAACAGCTGCTTTGCGGCGGCCGAAGAATCTTCCAGCGACTGCTTGGCAACGGACAGGTTCAGTTCAACCAGCTTTTCAACGCCTTCGAACGCCTTGTTCGTCAGTGCAGAGAAAATAGCGTACTGGCTTTCGAGGTTGGCCTTGGTCGCATTGGAAAATTGCTCAGGGATCGAAAACATATGACTCTCCAAATATAGTAGTGGACGTGAATGACCCCTTGCGATATTTGCCGGGGCTTCTCAGCGGTTCCTGTGGGAAATTGCAGCTAAGTTGCAACGAAGTTTGCAGCCAAGTTGCAGCTACGTTTCAGACTACTTGCTGTTTGCCACCCGCCTTGCGGCGATGCAGCGCTATTACGACTTTTTATTCGCGGCAATTGTTTCTGGTCCGAACAGCTATTGTGCAACGCAACATCGTTCATTTTACGGGTGACGAAATTTAAGTCAAGCGTATTTTGTGCGTTGCACAAGGGTATCGACAAGGGTTTCTGCCAAGGGAGCGCAATCATTTCTGCGATGCATTGTGCTGCATTGCGTCACGGCATTTTCAGGGGCGTCCGGTCGTGTCGTTTTACCCATGGTAGACTGCCGCGATGACCCATTCGTCCATTGCCGCGCCACAGTCCGCAGGACATTCATTCCTGTCGCCGGTCCCGCTGTTCTTTGTGTTTCTGTGGAGCACGGGTTTTATCGTCGCCAAATTCGGCCTGCCTTATGCGCCGCCGCTGACATTCCTGCTGCTGCGCTTTGCCGGCGTGCTCGTCATCCTTGTTCCACTGATCGTGTTATTGCGTGCGCCATGGCCGAGCGGCAAGGTGCTGCATATTGCCGTGGCCGGTGTGCTGCTGCATGCGGGTTATCTTGCCGGCGTCTGGTGTGCCATCAAACTGGGCACGCCTGCCGGGCTGACGGCGCTGATCGTCGGCATGCAGCCTATCCTGACGGCGATGGCGGCACCGCTGGTCGGCGAGCGCGTCAGGCCGCGGCAATGGCTGGGTCTGATGTTCGGCATCGCCGGGGTGGCGCTTGTCGTCGCGGCGAAGATGACCCTGGTCGGCCTCAGCTGGCCGGCACTGGCACTGTGCGTCGGCGCGCTGTGCTCCATTACCGCCGGCACGCTGTATCAGAAGCGCTATTGTCCGCAGTTCGACCTGCGTGTCGGTACCGTGATCCAGTTTGCCGCGTCCGGTGTCGTCGTGTTGCCCTTTGCCATTGCATTCGAAGGGCTGACGCCGGAACTCGCTGCCGTGGATTGGACACCCAGCTTTATCGGCGCGCTGCTGTGGTCGATACTGGCGTTGTCGATCGGCGCGATCTTCCTGCTGTTCGCGCTGATCCGTCGCAGCGACGCCACGCAAGTGACGAGCCTGCTGTACCTGACACCGCCCACCACGGCCGTGATGGCCTGGCTGATGTTCGGCGAAGCGTTCAGCGCGCTGGGCATTGCCGGCATGGCGCTGGCCGTGCTGGGCGTGTATTTTGTCGTCGGCAGGAAGAAATGACTTTTAAACAAAGGCCCAGATGATCCAGACACCCGAACAGCAGGCGGTGGATGCCGCCATCGCGTCGCGCCGCTCGATCCGCGCGTTCCTGCGCACGCCGGTGCCGCGCGAGGAAATTGCCGCCATCCTCGAAGTGGCGCGCCGGGCGCCTTCCGGTACGAACACGCAACCCTGGAAGGTTTATGTGCTGACGGGCGCCGCACGGGAAGGGTTGTGCGACGCCGTTACGGCCGCCTACCTCGACCCGGCCGAGAACGCGCGCCACAAGGAAGAGTATGTGTATTACCCGCGCGAGTGGAAGTCGCCGTACATCGACCGGCGCCGCAAGGTGGGCTGGGACCTGTACGCGCTGCTGGGGCTGCAACGGGAGAACAAGGAAGGGATGGCCGCGCAACATGCGCGCAATTTCCGCTTCTTCGACGCGCCCGTCGGCCTGATTTTCACGATCGACCGCGTCATGGAGCAGGGGTCATGGCTCGATTACGGCATGTTCCTGCAGAATGTCATGATCGCAGCGCGCGGCCGCGGGCTGGACACCTGTCCCCAGGCGGCATGGACACAATTCCATCGCATCATTGCGCAGCAGCTGGCATTGCCGGACAATGAAATGGTGGTGTGCGGGATGGCGCTGGGGGTTGCCGATGAGACAAAAATTGAAAACAGCCTGGTGACGGAGCGCGAGCCCCTGGACCGTTTCGTTACATTTGTATAGCGCTAACATTGTGTTGCGTTTTGGAAGAACGTCGTTGCGCGCTTGCATCAGGAATCGGCAAAGTGTTTTATCCTTGATCAGACTTTGAACGCGACAATGTGAATTCAGGTTGCGCACGCTCCGTATTTTGCTACACTGCAACACATATTTGGGACCTCGACAATCGCGGCCTGGCGCCATGCGCCGCCGTACAGCCCGGTAGGCCGCAAGGCACCGGTCGTTCCGCCATCGCCGCGCTCAGCGCCGACCGTGCGGACTCTCATCAAAGCAGCCGGGTTTTCGAGGGATCCGCAGCTGCCGTGTTTCGCGGGGATGAATTATGCTTAAACTTGTCGTGGGCGCGCTGATCTCGGCGCTGTTCCTTTCGGTGCCGGTCGGCACCGTCGAGGCGGCGCAGAGCGCCAAGAAGTCCAGTGTCAAGAAAGTCACGGTCAAGAAAGCCACGGTCAAGAAAGTGACGGCCAGGAAGGCCAAGGCGGCCAAGGCCGGCGCGCGCCGTGCCGCCACGTTCTCGGCCGAGCCGCGCGAGCGCATCGTGCGCCGGGTCGTCACCGAGCGCGGCAAGCGCAAGGTCGTCTACCAGCGCATGACCAATGTGAGCGCGGCCGTGGCGCGGCCGACGATGGGCGACCTGGCCGGCCTGAACCTGACGCGCGATCCGCTCGACCTGAAGTCGAACGTGGCGCTGGTGCTCGACCAGAGCAACTCGGAAGTGCTGTTTGAAAAGAACGCCAATGTCGCGTTGCCGATCGCCTCGATCACGAAGATGATGACGGGTCTCGTCGTTGTCGAAGCCAACCAGGATATGGAAGAAGTGCTGACGGTGACGGAAGACGACGTCGACCGCGCCAAGTTCTCCAGCTCGCGCCTGAACGTGGGCGACCGCCTGACGCGCCGCAATATGCTGCACATCGCGCTGATGAGCTCGGAAAACCGGGCCGCGTCCGCCCTCGGCCGCAACTACCCGGGCGGGCTGCCGGCGTTTGTGGAGGCAATGAATGCGAAGGCCCGCGCGCTGGGCATGAACGACACGCGTTATGTCGATTCCAGCGGCCTGTCGAAGCAGAACGTGGCAAGTGCACGTGACCTTGCCAAGCTGGCTCTGGCTGCCTATGAGCACCCGATCCTGCGCGAATACTCGACCGATCCGAAGGCGATCATCGAGCGCAACGGCCGTCCGGTCCAGTTCGGTACGACGAACGGTCTCGTGACGCCGAACTCGGGCTGGGAAATTGGCCTGCAGAAGACAGGCTTTATCAACGAAGCGGGGCGCTGCGTGATGATGCAGGCCGTTGTGGAAGGCCGCGCCGTGATCATGGTCCTGCTCGATGCGAAGGGCACGGCCGCCCGCGTGGCCGATGCGATGCGCATGCGCAAATGGCTGACGGCACTGAAACCGCCGGGCTTCTCCGATGTCGGTGCCGGCGGCTCGATGGGGACGATGGCCGGCTCGGGCGGCTTCGGCAGCAGCATTGCCGCGCCAAGGCCCACTGCGGGGATGTAACCTCGGAAGCTTCCGGGGGCGCCGCCTGCGGGCCGCCAGACCCCGGCGCTTATTCCACCCGATAACCCAACGTCGCCGAAATCTGGTTGGCGGTATTGACCAGATCCTCCAGCCACTCCTCCTGCAGCCGGTCGGCCGGCGCCGAGATCGACAGCCCCGCGACGAGCTTGCCGCTGTCGTCGCGGATGCCGGCAGCCATGCAGCGCACCCCCAGTTCCAGCTCCTCGTTGTCGCGCGCATAGCCGCGCGACCGCACCAGCGACAGCTCCCGTTCCAGTTTCGCCAGGTCGGTAATCGAATTCTTGTTGTGGCCCGCCAGGCCCGTGCGGGTGGCATACGCGCGGATGGCCTTCGGCTCGTCCACGGACAGGAACAGCTTGCCGGTCGACGTCAGGTGCAGCGGGCCGCGCCCGCCAATGGCGCGCACGACCTGCATGCCGGAGCGCTCGGAAAACGCGCGGTCGATGTAGACGATCTCGTCGCCCTGGCGTACGGACAGGTTGATCGTCTGCTGCGTTTTCTTGTGCAGCGAGCGCATGAACTCCAGCGCCGCTTCGCGCACCGACAGCCGGCTCTTCACCACGTTGCCCAGCTCCAGCAGGCGCATGCCCAGGCGGTAGGTGCCGGGTTCGATACGGTCGACGAAGCGCGTCAGCACCATGTCGTTCAGGATACGGTGGGCCGTGGACGGATGCAGGCCCGATACCTTCGACAATTCTTTCAGGCTGACCGGATCGGGATATTTTGCCAGTGCATCGAGCAGGGCGACCATGCGTTCGATGACCTGAATGGTGGTCTTCTGTTCCGGGAGGGTTTCGATTTTCATATTGTGCAGTGCGGTATCCGACGGCCTCTTTATACCATGATGTGAAAAAAATGGGAATTCGGCGCCAGGGGACGGGCGCTATAATGGCGCACTTTAACGAAGCGATGCCCCATGGAACCTGTCAGTGAATTCAAGAGCAAGAGTGGCGCCAAGCGCATCCTGTCGGCTTTTTTCTATTCGGTGGACGGGCTCAAATCCGCGTGGCGTCATGAACACGCTTTTCGCCAGGAGCTGATGCTGTTCGTTGCCGGCGCCGTCGTCGCGCTGGCGCTGCCCGTGTCGCCATTCCAGAAGCTGGCATTGATGGGGGTGCTGGCCCTCGTGCTCATTGTCGAGCTCATCAATTCGGCCATCGAGGCGGTCGTGGACCGCATTTCGCTGGAACGCCATCCGCTGTCGAAGAACGCGAAGGACTTCGGCAGCGCCGCCGTGCTGCTGAGTTGCCTGCTGGCTGGTGCCACCTGGCTTGTCGTGCTCTTCAATCGGTTTTATTGAGTCGTTTGGTGCATCTATATAAGTATGAGGTATATGGATGAAACTAAACATTAGTTCTCTTTTATAAGGCCGGCGGGTACGCTGCGATGTCCGAACATAAAGGGGTTGCTCATGCTGTCCAAAAAAATCACCGCTGTTGCCGCCGCGCTCGCGCTGTCCCTGACCGCGCAGGCGGCCGACATCAGCCTGCTCAACGTGTCGTACGACCCGACGCGCGAGCTGTACCAGGACGTCAACGAAGCCTTTGCCAAGGACTGGAAAGCCAGGACGGGTGACAACGTCAAGATCAAGCAGTCCCATGGTGGCTCGGGCAAGCAGGGCCGCGCTGTCATTGACGGCCTGGAAGCGGATGTCGTCACCCTTGCGCTGGCCTACGATATCGACGCCATTGCCGAGCGCGGCCTGGTCAACAAGGCCTGGCAGAAGCGCCTGGGCAAGAATGCCGCGCCATACACGTCGACGATCGTGTTCCTCGTCCGCAAGGGCAACCCGAAGGGCATCAAGGACTGGGGGGACCTCGTCAAGCCAGGCATCCAGGTCATCACACCGAATCCGAAAACGTCCGGCGGCGCCCGCTGGAATCATCTGGCGGCGTATGGCTACGCGCTGCGCCAGCCGGGCGGCAGCGACGCCGCAGCGCGCGAATACCTGAAAAAACTGTACAAGAACGTGCCGGTGCTCGATTCCGGCGCGCGCGGCGCCACCACGACGTTTGTCGAGCGCGGCATCGGCGACGTGCTGATCGCGTGGGAGAACGAAGCGCTGCTGGCCATCAAGGAACTGGGCCCGGACAAGGTGCAGATCGTGGCGCCGTCCGTCTCCATCCTGGCCGAGCCGCCGGTGTCGGTCGTCGACAAGGTCGTCGACCGGCGCGGCACCCGCAAGGTGGCCGAGGCGTACCTGAACTTCCTGTACACGGATGCGGCGCAGGAGCTGATCGCGAAGAACTATTACCGCCCGACGGTGGAAAAGGAAGCCAAGAAGTATGCGGCGCAGTTCCCCAACGTGAAACTGTTCACGCTGGGCGACGTGGCGGGCGACTGGGCGCGCGCGCAGAAAACCCACTTCGCCGACGGCGGCGTGTTCGACCAGATCTACCAGAAATAACGGACGCATGATGCCGACGCTTGCGCCATACCGCGTCCTCGTGGCGCCCGGACTGCATGGCAGCGGGCCAGACCATTGGCAAAGCCGCTGGCAGCGCCTGTACCCGTCGTTCCAGCGCGTGGAGCAGCGCGACTGGAGCGAGCCCGATCTGCCTGCCTGGAGCGGCCGCGTGGATGCGGCCCGCCAAGCCGAGCGGCGGCCCACCTTGATCGTCGCGCACAGCTTCGGCTGCCTGGCTGCCGTGCGCAGTGTGGCGCGCGATCCGGGGCACGTCGCCGGCCTGCTGCTGGTGGCACCGGCGGACCCGGACAAGTTCGGCGTGGCCGACCTGCTGCCGCACGGAGCGCTGCCGTGCCCGTCGATCATGATCGCCAGTGCCAACGACCCGTGGATGACGCTGGAGCGGGCGCGCGGCTGGGCCGAACGCTGGGGCAGCACCTTCATCGAGGCCGGAGAGCTGGGCCATATCAATGCCGAATCCGGCCTGGGCGACTGGCTGTACGGCCAGCAGCAGTTGCAAGCGCTGGCCGAACGGGCGCACAATGCACTGTCCGCTTATTGACGAACTTTCAAGATCACTTTTTTCCGGAGACTTACATGACGCTACGCCTTGGCGATACCGCCCCCGATTTCGAACAGGACTCCAGCATCGGCCGTCTCAAATTCCATGAGTGGGCCGGCGATTCCTGGGTGGTGCTGTTCTCCCACCCGGCCGACTTCACGCCCGTCTGCACGACGGAACTGGGCCTGACGGCGAAACTCAAGCCTGAATTCGACAAGCGCAACGTCAAGGCGATCGCGCTGTCGGTCGACACTGCCGACTCGCACACCGAGTGGATCAAGGACATCGAGGAAACCCAGAAGACGGTGGTCGGCTTCCCCATCGTCGCCGACGCGGACCGCAAGGTCGCCACGCTGTACGACATGATCCACCCGGAGCAGTCCGCCACCGCCACGGTGCGCTCGCTGTTCGTCATCGACCCGGCCAGGAAGATCCGCCTGCAGATCACCTACCCTTTGACCACGGGCCGCAACTTCGACGAAATCCTGCGCGTCATCGACGCCCTGCAGCTGACCGACAAGCATACGGTCGCCACGCCGGGCAACTGGAAGGACGGCGACGACGTCATCATCCCGCTGACGGTACAGGATCCGGAAGTCATCCAGCAGAAGTACCCGAAAGGCTTCACGGCCCCGAAACCGTACCTGCGCCTGACGCCCCAGCCAAACAAGTAATGGGCTGACGCCCGGGCAAAACCCGGTACAGACCCCTGTTTCAAAAAACCGGTGACAGGCTCCTGTTTTCGCCATGCGAAAACAGGAGCCTGTCACCGGTTTTGTCATCGGGGTTGCTCCCGGTCTTTGCTTTCATATCCCATCTGGCATCTAAGCAAATGACAAAAGCGTAGTTTGGGTTATTACGCTCCTCTGCGATTATTCGGCCTCATTATCCGAAAATGTAATAAGAGGGGCCACCATGTCCGCAGTCCTGCCGGCCGCACAGCCGGTGCCGATCCAAGCCGCGACGAAGAGCAGGGCGCCGTACCGCGTCATGCCGGGCTTTAAGCTCTCGCTGGGCTTCACGATTTTCTACCTGACGCTGATCGTCCTGATCCCGTTGTCCGCCGTCTTCCTCAAGACGTTCACGATGACGTGGGAGGCGTTCTGGAGCGCCGTCACGTCCGAACGCGTGATGGCATCGTACCGGCTGACGTTCGGCGCCTCGCTGATTGCTGCCTTCATCAACGTTATTTTTGGCGGCATCGTCGCGTGGGTGCTGGTGCGTTACCGCTTTCCCGGCAAGCGCTTCGTCGACGCGCTGGTCGACCTGCCGTTCGCGCTGCCGACGGCTGTTGCCGGCATCACGCTGACCGCCCTGTATTCGTCCAACGGCTGGCTCGGCACCTTCATCGAAGGCACGCTGGGCATCAAGGTCGCGTTCACGCCCCTGGGCGTCGTGCTGGCGCTGACCTTTATCGGCCTGCCGTTCGTCGTGCGCACCGTGCAGCCCGTGCTGGAGGACGCGGAGCGCGAGCTGGAGGAAGCCGCCGCGTCGCTGGGCGCCTCGTCGCTGCAGACGTTCGTCAAGGTGGTTTTCCCGACCATCATGCCGTCGCTGATGACGGGTTTCGCGCTGGCCTTCGCCCGCGCCACCGGCGAATACGGCTCCGTCATCTTCATTGCCGGGAACATGCCGATGGTCTCCGAGATCACGCCGCTGTTCATCATCACGAAGCTGGAGCAGTACGACTACGCGGGTGCCACGGCCATTGCCGTCGTCATGCTGGTCGTCTCGTTCCTCATGCTGTTGACAATTAACCTGCTGCAGGCCTGGGCGCGCGGCAAGTCGGGGAAATAATTATGAGCACATCCTCTCGCCGCGGCGAATTGCCCACCGTCTCGGACGTCCTCGAACCCGCGTGGGTACGCTGGGTGCTGCTGGCCGTCGCGCTGGCATTCCTCACGCTGTTCCTGTTCGTGCCGCTCGTTGCCGTCTTCACCGAAGCGCTGCGCAAGGGCTGGCAGACGTACGTCGAGGCCATCGTCGACGAAGACGCCATCTCGGCCATCAAGCTGACACTGATCGCGGCCGGCATTGCCGTGCCGCTGAACCTCGTGTTCGGCGTGGCCGCATCGTGGGCCGTGGCGAAATTCGAATTCCGCGGCAAGAGCCTGCTGCTGACATTGATCGACCTGCCGTTCTCCGTGTCGCCTGTGATCTCGGGCCTGATCTACGTGCTGCTGTTTGGCGCGCAGGGCTGGTTCGGCGAATGGCTGATGGCGCGCGACATCAAGATCCTGTTCGCCGTGCCCGGCATCGTGCTGGCCACGATCTTCATCACGTTCCCCTTCGTCGCGCGCGAACTGATCCCGCTGATGCAGGCACAGGGCAGCGAGGAAGAGGAAGCTGCCGTGGTGCTCGGTGCGTCGGGCTGGCAGACGTTCTTCCGCGTCACGCTGCCGAACATCAAATGGGGCCTGCTGTATGGCGTGATCCTGTGTAACGCCCGCGCCATGGGCGAATTCGGCGCCGTCTCGGTGGTGTCGGGCCATATCCGCGGCGAGACCAACACGATGCCGCTGCAGGTCGAGATCCTCTACAACGAGTACAACTTCGTGGCCGCCTTTGCCGTCGCTTCGCTGCTGGCGCTGCTGGCACTGGTCACGCTGGCATTGAAGTCCTTTATCGAATGGCGCCTGCACGAAAGCCGTGCCGACGACAGCACTGAACACTGAGCGGAGCAAGACATGACGATCGCAGTCAAGAACATCAACAAGCGTTTCGGCGACTTCACCGCGCTGAACAACGTATCGCTGGACTTCCCGGCGGGCGAGCTGACGGCATTGCTGGGCCCATCGGGCTGCGGCAAGACGACGCTCTTGCGCTGCATCGCCGGCCTGGAGCACCCGGATTCGGGCCAGGTGCTGCTCGATGGCGAGGACGCGTCGGCACGCCACGTGCGCGAGCGCCAGGTGGGCTTCGTGTTCCAGCACTACGCGCTGTTCAAGCACATGACGGTGTTCGAGAACGTCGCCTTCGGCCTGCGCGTGAAGCCGCGCGCCGAGCGCCCGTCCGAAGACCAGATCCGCCGCAAGGTGAAAGACCTGCTGGAACTGGTCCAGCTGGACTGGCTGGCGGACCGCCATCCGCCGCAGCTCTCGGGCGGCCAGCGCCAGCGGATCGCACTGGCGCGCGCGCTGGCCGTCGAGCCGCGCGTGCTGCTGCTCGACGAGCCGTTCGGCGCCCTTGACGCGAAGGTGCGCAAGGAACTGCGCCGCTGGCTGCGCCGCCTGCACGACGACCTGCACGTGACGTCGATCTTCGTCACGCACGACCAGGAAGAAGCGCTGGAAGTGGCCGACCAGGTGGTCCTGATGAACAAGGGCCGTGTCGAGCAGCTGGGTGCCCCGGACGAGGTGTACAACCATCCCGCGTCGCCGTTTGTCTACGGCTTCCTCGGCAACGTCAACGTCTTCCATGGCCGCGTGCATGACGGCGTGCTGGCCAGCGAAGGCGTGCAGTTCGACGTGCCAGACCAGCATCGCGGCGTCCAGGACGGCAAGGGCACGGCTTACGTGCGGCCGCACGACCTGGAGATCGACCGCTATGCGCAGGGCGCCGAGGGCATCGTCGTCAAGCTGCGCCGCGCGCACGCGATCGGCCCGCTGGCCCAGCTGGACCTGGAACGCGCCGACAACGCCCAGATCATCGAAGCGACCATTTCCAATGACCGCTTCCGCCACCTGGATCTGAAGGAGGGCGAGACGCTGGTGGTGCGGCCAAAACGCCTGCACGTGTTTGTCGACGAAGGAGCCGCGATATGAATTTCCAGCAGCTGCGTTCCATCCGCGAGGCCGCGCGCCGCAACTACAACCTGACGGAAGTGGCCAATGCGCTGTTTACGTCGCAGCCCGGTGTGAGCCGCCAGATCCGCGAACTGGAAGATGAACTGGGCGTCGTCATTTTCGAACGCAACGGCAAGCGCCTGACGGGCCTGACGGAGCCCGGCAAGGGCATCCTGAAAATCATCGACAGGCTGCTGATCGAGGCGGAGAACCTGCAGCAGGCCAGCCTCGAATACAAGGGAAAAAGCACCGGCACGCTGACGGTGGCGGCCACGCACACGCAGGCACGCTATGCGTTGCCGCGCGCCGTGCAGCACTTCCGCACGGCGTTCCCGGACGTGCGCATCGCCCTGCAGCAAAGCGCGCCGGAACACATCGCCGAGTGGGTCCTGTCGGGCAAGGCCGATATCGGCATCGCCACCGAGGGCCTGTCGCAGTTCCCCGACCTCGTATCGTTCCCGTGCTATCGCTGGAGCCACCTGATCGTCGTACCGGAAGGGCACCCGCTGCTGCAGCGCACGCCGGTACGGCTGGAAGACCTGGCCGAGTTCCCGCTGATTACGTACGACGTGGGCTTCACGGGCCGTGGCCATATCGACGACGCGTTCGACAAGGCGGGCGTGCGTCCCGACATCGTGCTGACGGCGATGGATTCGGACGTCATCAAGCAGTACGTCGCGCTGGGCCTGGGCGTGGGCCTGGTTGCCTCGATGGCGTTCGACCATGGCCGCGACCAGGGCCTGCGCGCGATCGAAGCGTCGCACCTGTTCGCGTCGAACACCACGCGCCTCGCCGTGCGCCGCGGCGCCTACCTGCGCACCTATGCGTACGAGTTCATCGCGCAGTTCGCGCCGGAGCTCAAACGCGGCGATATCGAACAGGCGTTGCTGGGGGCCGAGGCGGCATAGAAAAAAACCGGTGCCTGTCACCGGTTTTTTCCTTTTTTCTTGCAGGCTTACCAGCTGTACGCCACCTTGGCATAGTAGTAGCGTCCATTGAACCCGGCCGGCGACCAGATGCTGTAGGGGTAGATGCCGGCCACGTTCAGGTTGTTGGCCGACGTGGTCTTGTCCGGGTAGCTGTCCGTCAGGTTGTCGATGCCGGCGGTGATGCGCCAGTTCTGCGCCAGCTTGATGCTGCCCGAAACGTCCAGCACCCACTGGCGGCCGTACGTCTGGTCGTAGGCCGGGTTGTTTTGCGGGACCGTGAACTTGCCGTACTGCGTCGCCTGCGCGTGGGCGTTCCATACGCTTGTGGTGTAATCCACGCCGAGACTGAGCTTGTCTTTCGGCGAACCGACCGTGGTACGCAGCACTGTCTGGCGGTCGATCAGCAGCAGGTTGTTCGCGGTCAGCAGCGCCGGGTTGGCGGCCACGTTTTCCACTTCGTTCTTGTTGTGGTTGTACGCGGCCGTGAAGTCGATGCGGTCGCGGTTCTGGAGGTCCAGACGATACGTGCTGACGACGTCCACGCCCGTCGTCTTCGTGTCGATGGCGTTGGTGAAGTAGCGGCCCGCGCCAACCTGCACGCCCTGCGCGGCCAGTGCGTTGCGCAGCGTTGGCGGCAGCGTCATGTTGGCCGACAGCGCGATGCGGTCGTCCACGAAGATGCGGTAGACGTCCACGCTGGTGTTGAAGTTGCGCGTCGGCGAGAGCTGCAGGCCGATGCTGTAGTTGCGCGCCTTTTCCGCCTTCAGCGGCGTCGCGCCGATGGCGCGCGCGGCCGCGCTGTTGACGGCAAACGTGCCCGTCTCGATCGGCGTGTTGACACCGTTGATGACGGAGAAATTGGTGGTCGTGATCGTGTAGAACTGCTGCGCCAGCGACGGTGCGCGGAAGCCGGAGGAGGCCGTGCCGCGCAGCGAGACCTTGTCGTTGAAGGCGTAACGTGCCGAAGCCTTTGCCGACGTCGTGCTGCCGAAGTCCGTGTAGTGTTCGTAGCGCGTTGCCAGGGCGGCGGAAAGCTTCGGCGTCACCTGCGCTTCCAGGTTGACGTAGGCCGACTGGTTGCTGCGGCTGTTCTTGCCCGCGTTGACGGGACGGAAGCCGGCAAAGCCCTGCGCGCCGCCGCCGAAGTACGACGCCTCGTCGCCGGCGCCGATCTCGTATTCCTCGTGCCGGATTTCGATACCCGTCGCCACCGTCAGCGGACCGCTGAAGACCGCGACCGGAATCTCGCGCGCCAGGTCGAAGTTCGCGACCGACTGCGTATTGGTCAGCTTCCCGAGGTGGAAGTGCGTCGGGCTTTGCGCGAGCAGGTCCGCGTTGGCCGTGTTGTCGCTGTCGAGCCAGAAGCTGTTGCGGCCGTAGTCCACGCTGGCATCCCAGCGCCAGCCGCCGAAGTCACCCTTCAGGCCCGCCACCAGCGACGCATCGGTCGATTCGCTGTTCTGCAACGGCAGGAAGCCTTGCGGGAACAGGGGCGAGCGCGTGGATGTGCGCCACGTGGCCGCCGCCTCCGTGTCGCGCCTGCCGTACTGGCCGAACGCGTACAGGTCCGTGTTCTCGCCTACCTGGTACTGCGCATTGAACATCACGTTGCGCGGCTTGGTGTCCGAGTCGCCGTAGCGCTGCGTGACCTGGCCGTACAGCGGTTCCTTCGGATCGCGGAAATCGGCGCCGGCGCGGTTGGTCGGATCGCGGTCGGCCGCTTCCGCCGCCAGGCGCAGCCAGCCTTTATCGCCCAGCGCGAAGCCGCCGGATGCCTTGATCGTCTTCTGTGTGCCGTCGCCTTCCTGGTACTCGCCGTAACCCACTTCGACTTCACCACCCTTCGGTCCCTTTTTCAGGATGATGTTGACGACGCCGGCGATGGCGTCTGACCCGTATTGCGCGGACGCGCCATCGCGCAGCACTTCGATATGGTCGATGGCGGCCAGCGGAATCGCGTTCAGGTCGACCGGCGCGGAACCGCGGCCGGACGTGCCGTTGACGTTGATGACGGCGGACGTGTGGCGGCGCTTGCCGTTGACGAGCACCAGCACCTGGTCCGGCGCCAGGCCGCGCAACTGCGCGGGACGCACGGCATCGGACGCATCGGCGCCGGACGGGCGCGGGAAGTTCATCGACGGCAGCACGCGCGCGAGAACGGAAGCCAGCTCGGCCGATCCGGTGGCCTGCAGCTCCTTGGCGCCGATGATGTCGATGGGCGACTCGGAATCGGCGCTGCGGCGGTTTTTAGCGTAGGTGCCGGTGACCACGACGGTCTGCATGTCGCCGGCGGCCGGCATTTCCTGCGCAACGGCAGGCCCCGTGGCGGCGGCGATCAGCGAGAAGACGAGGAGGGAATTCTTGTGGCGTGTGCTCATCATTAGCGGAAAAGGTTATCGATGCCGCTATCTTAAGGCCCCGCCACCCGCGCACGAACGATTGCTACGCGCTTTGCTTATGAATATTTCGTATATAGATGAGTTACCAGAAAAACCGGTGACAGGCTCCTGTTTCCACGAGCGGAAAACTGGAGCCTGTCACCGGTTTCCGCGCGGCGTCGATCAAACCGGAGCCTGGCACCGGTTTTCGCGCAGCTTACTGCCCCGGGTTCGGCAGACTTGCGTGGATCGCGTCCACCGCTTCGAGCACATGCTGCGGCAGCTTGACCGTGTACGCGGCGGTGTTTTCTTCAGAAAAACCGGAGCCTGTCACCGGTTTCTGCGCGGGTAGATCAAACCGGAGCCTGGCTCCGGTTTTCGCGCGGCTTACTGGCCAGGGTTCGGCAGACTGGCGTGGATCGCGTCCACCGCTTCGAGCACATGCTGCGGCAGCCTGACGGTGTACGCGGCGATGTTTTCTTCCAGCTGCGCCAGGGTGGTGGCGCCGATGATGGTCGAGGCGACGAACGGGCGCGAGTAGCACCAGGCCAGCGCCAGTTGCGTCGGCGTCAGGCCGTTGTCGCGGGCCAGTTGCGTGTATTGCGCCACCGCCAACAGCACCGAAGGACGCAGGTAGCGCGGGCTCCACGTCGGCGGGAAGATCGTCAGGCGGCCGTGCGCCTTCGGATTGTCGTGGTACTTGGCCGTCAGCTGCCCGAAGGCGAGGGGGCTGTAGGCCAGCAGGCTGACGTCCTCGCGGAAGCACGTTTCGTCCAGCAGGCTGGTTTCGAAATGGCGCGCCGTCAGGTTGTACAGGTTCTGGATCGTCGCGATGCGCGGCAGTCCCTTCGTCTCGGCCTGCTTGATGAATTCGCAGACGCCCCAGCACGACTCGTTCGATACGCCGATGTGGCGGATCTTGCCTTCATCGACCAGCTTGCCCAGCGCGGCCAGCGTGTCTTCGATGGCGACGCTGGCGCGCTCCTTCTGCGGCTCGAACGCGGTGGCGCCGAAGATCGGCACGTTGCGGCTCGGCCAGTGCAGCTGGTACAGGTCGATGTAGTCCGTCTGCAGCCGTTGCAGGCTGGTTTCCACCGCCGCGCGCAGGTTCGCCTCGTCGAAATTCTGCTTGCCGCCCCGGATCCAGTGCGTGTTCGGATTGGGGCCGGCCGCCTTCGTGGCCAGCACCACCTTGTCGCGCATGCCGGATTTCTTCAGCCACGTGCCGATGAAGCGCTCCGTCGATCCCTGCGTGGCCGCACTCGGCATGACGGGATACATTTCCGCCGTGTCGATGAAGTCGATGCCCCGCGCCAGTGCCAGGTCCAGCTGGCTGTGCGCGTCGCTTTCCGAATTCTGCTCGCCGAACGTCATCGTGCCGAGGCAGATGCGCGAGACTTCCAGGTCGGTGCGCCCGAGTCTGATTTTTTCCATGGGTTCTCCTATGATTTGCGCAGGGCGTCGGCGCAGTCGCGCACCAGGGCGGGGCCGGCGTAAATCAGGCCGCTGTACAGTTGCACGAGCTGGGCACCGGCGGCGATCTTGGCCTGCGCATCGACGCCGCGCATGATGCCGCCCACGCCGAGGATCGGCAGCGCGTCGCCCAGTTCCGCCTTGAGCAGGCGGATGATGCCGTTCGACAGCTCGAACACGGGCGCGCCGGACAGGCCGCCAGTCTCGGCGCCATGCTGCATGCCTTCCACGGCCGTGCGCGACAACGTCGTATTGGTGGCGATGACGCCGTCGATGCGGTGGCGCACCAGCGCATCCGCGATGTTTTTCACCTGCTCGCCGTCCATGTCGGGCGCGATCTTCAGGGCCAGCGGCACGTAGCGCTTGTGCCGGTCGGCCAGGCGCCCCTGTGCGTCCTTCAGCTGCGCCAGCAGGCCGTCGAGCTCCGAACCGCCCTGCAGCTGGCGCAGATTCTTCGTGTTCGGCGACGAGATGTTCACCGTCACATAGCTGGCGTATGGGTAGACCTTTTCCAGGCAGTGCAGATAGTCGTCGGCCGCGCGCTCGATCGGCGTATCGGCGTTCTTGCCGATGTTCAGGCCCAGCACGCCGGCCTTGCTCTGGTAGAAGCGCGACGACTGGACGTTGGCGACAAACGCGTCGACGCCGCCGTTATTGAAGCCCATGCGGTTGATGATGCCGTGCGCGGCGGGCAGGCGGAACATGCGCGGCAGGGGATTGCCGGGCTGCGCACGCGGCGTGACGGTGCCCACTTCGATCGAGCCGAAGCCCAGGTCGGCCAGCGCGTCGATATAGGCGCCGTCCTTGTCCAGGCCCGCGGCAAGGCCGACGGGATTCCTGAACAGCAGGCCCATGACCGTGCGCGGGTCCGGCTTCGGCGGCTGCACGACAGCGCGCAGCAGGCCAAGTTTCGACAGGCGTTTGAGGTTGTTGAGGGTGAAGTGGTGGGCGCTTTCGGCGTCCATCGAGAACAGTGCGGGACGAAGCAGGGAATACAGGAATTTATCGGACATGACGGGATCTGCAGGTGAATTCCCGCCATTTTACCTTGCACCCGGCGGGGTTCAGGCCTCCAGCACGCTCCATACACCCTTGCGCCGCGCTTCCAGCGGCTGAAAGCGGATCTTGTAGCTCATTTTCGGGCTTTCCTCGATCCAGTAGCCCAGGTAGACGTACGGCAGGCCCAGCTCGCGCGCCTGGGCGATCTGCCACATGACGTTATAGGTGCCGAACGACGCGCCCGGCACGTCGGGGTCGAAGAACGTGTAGACGGACGACAGCCCGTCCGACAGCACGTCAATGATGCTGACCATGCGCAGCGTGCCGTCCGGCTCGCGGAACTCGACGAGGCGCGTGTTGACGCGGCTTTGCAGCAGGAACTGGGCATACTGGTCGCGGCTGTCCTGGTCCATGCCGCCACCGGCATGGCGCGTGCTCTGATAGCGCAGGTACAGCGCATAGTGCTCGTCCGAGAACGACAGTGTGGCCACACCCGTCTGCAGGTGCTCGTGCCGCGCCCAGGCCCGGCGCTGGCCGCGCGAGGGGGCGAATGCGTCGGCGACGACGCGCACGGGAATGCAGGCCTGGCAGCCGTCGCAGTACGGCCGATAGGTGAAAATGCCGCTGCGCCGGAAGCCATTGCGCACCAGTTCGGAGTAGACGTCCGCGTTGATCAGGTGCGACGGTGTCGCCACCTGGGACCGGGCTTGCCGCGAGTCCAGGTAACTGCAAGGGTAGGGCGCCGTCGTGTAGAACTGGAGGGCCGCGAAGGGAAGGTCGTTTAGCTGCGTCATGCAGAACCTGTGATCAGCGTGCGTTGGGGTGCGTTGTCAAAACGTCGGTACCGGCGCGGTGCGCGGTGCCTGTGAAACATATCATAACGCGTTCCGTTGCAGCCATGTGCGCGGCTGCCAAAGGAGCGTCAGGTGGCGGCGACGAACGGCGGCACGGGTTGCCAGTTGCGGATGCGCGGCTTCGCGATGGCTTCGCGCAGATGGGCCAGGAACTCGCTGCGGGGAATCGGCGCCGCGCCCAGCGATGCCAGGTGCGCCGTCTCCTGCTGGCAGTCGACCATGGCCACGCCTTGCAGCCTGAGGAAGTGGACCAGGTAGGCCAGCGCTACCTTGGACGCGTCCGTCACACGCGCGAACATCGATTCGCCATAGAACATGCGGCCGATCGACACGCCGTAGGCGCCGCCCACCAGCTCGCCATCGAGCCACACTTCGGACGAGTGGGCAAAGCCCAGCGCGTGCAGGCCGGTGTATCCCTCGACGATCTCCTCGGAAATCCACGTGCCCGGACCATCGCGGCGGGGTGCCGCGCAGGCGCGCATGACCGGCTCGAACGCGCTGTCGAACCGCACCTGCCAGCGCCCGTCGGTACGGCTGCTCCGTTCGACCTTCTTCAGCGTCTTTTTCAGACTGTCGGACACCCTGAAATCGGCCGTCATCAGGACCATGCGCGGATCGGTACTCCACCAGAGGATGGGCTGGCCCTCCGAAAACCACGGGAAGATGCCGTTGCGGTACGCCATCAGCAGCCGCTGCGGCGACAGGTCGGCGCCTGCGGCCAGCAGCCCCGGCGCCTCGGTGGTCAGTGCCTCGGAGACGTCCGGGAACGGGGTGTGAGCGCCGAGCCAGGGAATCATGGTTCGCCGGCGGCGCGCATCGGGCGCGTGATGTCCTGGGTGTGAAAGCCGTATCCATGGTCGCTGCCGCGCGCGCGCATCCGGGCCCGGTCGGCAAAGAACAACGCCAGCGTCTCGTGGATCGTCGGGAACGCCAGGTCGTCCCACGGGATTTCGCTTTCCGTGAACATGCGCACTTCCAGGCTTTCCTCGCCCGGCGCGAAGTCCAGGTCGCGCAACGTCGCCAGATAGAACATATGTACCTGATGGACGTGCGCCACATTGATCAGCGCGAACAGCGGACCCAGTTCGATATTGGCGCCGGCTTCCTCCTCGGTCTCGCGCTGGGCGGCGGCGGCAGTCGTTTCGCTGTTCTCCATAAAGCCTGCCGGCAGCGTCCAGTAGCCGTAGCGCGGTTCGATGGCGCGCCGGCACAGCAGGACCTGCGGTTCGCCGTCGCGTTCCCAGACGGGAACCGTGCCGAGCACCATCTTCGGGTTCTGGTAGTGGATCGTGGCGCACTGGGGACACACATAACGGGGACGGTTATCGCCGGGCGGCACCATCAGCTCGACCGGGTGAGCACATTCGGAACAGAATTTCATAACATTCGTGAAGTTGGGTGGGCCCCGTCAGCGCCCGGGGCCGGCGGATGGCGCGGCCCCGGGCGCTGGCGAGGCCCGGTTGTCTGATGCTTACTTTACACTGATTGGCGTCCGTCGCGTACTGGCGCATCGGTGCGCAAGGTGCCTGCTGACGGATAAACCGGTCCTATCGTACGGGAAGTGCGGATTGATATTGCCTAATCGCCCGGCGTGTCCTATAATACGTTCATCAGACGCGGGGTGGAGCAGTCTGGCAGCTCGTCGGGCTCATAACCCGAAGGTCACAGGTTCAAATCCTGTCCCCGCAACCAAATTTTAGAAAGCCGTCATCTGCGCAAGCGATGACGGCTTTTTTTCGTCCTCCGCATTATTTGTTTGTAATATTTTTTTACCAACAGCTGTTTTATGGTTTGGCCGGTTAAACTGCTCTCAGTTATCCGGTAATAAAACCATAAAGGGACAACGATGACCGCTGTTTACTCAGGTGCCCGCGCACGGGCCCTGGCGCTGGCACTGATCATTCTTTTCCATCTGCTATTAGCGCTGGTAATGTTGGGCCAACGCATACTGCGGGATCGGGGCAGCAGCGCGGGCCGCATCGATATCGTCTTTATTGCGCCGGTTGCAAGAGCGGAGCAGACGGTTCCTCTTCCCCCGGTTCCAGGCAATGTTATCGCCAGGCCGGCGCATAGGGTGGCGGATAAACCGCGCAAGGCCCCTGTGCCGGCCGCTGTCATGATGGAACCACCAGGGCCGGATACGGTCGAGACTAAAACAGAGGCGGCCGTCATCGATACGGCTGCGCTGATCGGAATGGCGGGGAAAATCGACCGGGATATGCGACCTCCTGGCGAAAACCTGTTATCGGGCGCAGAGGGAAAATCGCTGCGAAAGAAGCTGGACGACGCATTTCTCGCCGCCCATCTGGCCGTACCCCTGAAATGGTACGAAGCCGCCCGGGTTGAATTGTTCAGTGCCCCCAACGATCCGGCGCAGATCTACCAGGTCAAAACGGCTATCGGCACGTATTGCCTGTTCTACCCTGACAAGAACAAACCATCGGCTGCTTCGGGCTCCGGGTGGATACGGCCCTGTTTGCCTGTCTCAGTCCCGGTGCAAGGCTTGACGCAGCCAGGCGAGCATCTCATCCGTCATCCCGCGGCCGATGCGCAGCATCGGTTCGGTTTCAATCGCGGTTCGGAACCGGGCGATGGTCTCCGGGCGGTTGCCGACCATATCGTGGAATAAGGACATCCACTGCCCGCCCAGTATTGCGGCATCGACGGACGCCGCGGACGGATCGGCTTGCATCTGGCGACTGACCGATTCGATCAACGGCGGCCACTCTTTTGCACGGGTGGCCTGATGACGGCGCATTTGCTCCAGCTCGTCCGGAAGCAGGTGACGCGACCAGGCTTCCAACTTAATTTCGCCCATGACGCGGCCGATAAAGTCCCTTATCGCTGGTGTAATACCCGTGCTCTGTTGCAATGCCGGTTCGCTGTCATGCATGATATTGAGCCTTGCCATTAAGGACGGACTGCCGTTGGTATCACGCTCGAGCATCTCGATCCAGCGCATCCCGGCCGATTTTGCCGCCGCGTTATCGGGCGCAATACCGGCGGCTGATAACGCGGCCACTTCGTCCACCAGTGTGCGCCATTCCGCTTTCACATTAACGTCGTGATACAGCGCCAGATTCGCCAGCTCGTCCTGCGTAAAATATTTCTCGTACATGGTCATATGCTCCAGTGTGGTCAGCCAGGAAGCCAGATCCGGTGTTTCTCCCGTAGCGAGTTGCTTTTGCATACGCTTTAGCTGCTCGCGCATCCGCGCCGCTTCGCTGATCTGCCGGTCGAGGGCGGCCAGCTGGCGGTCGACGATGGAAAGGGAGGAAACGCCGGCCCCAGCCAGCAAGGTTCCGATATCGGCCAAGGTGATGCCGAACGAGCGCAGCGCCTGGATCTGATGCAGGCGGGCGACGTCGTCGCGGCTGTACAGGCGGTAGCCGCTGTCGGAACGGGCGGATGGCGAAAGCAGGCCGATGCTGTCGTAGTGGTGCAGGGTGCGGACCGTCAGGCCCGCGTGTCGTGCAAGTTGTCCTATCTTCAGCATGGTCGCTCCGTCATCTGGTGCCATCCTGAAGCCTGACGTTGCGTCAGGGTCAAGCTATTCTTCAGGCGCGAGGCTGGCCCACAGATGAGCCGCCGCCATCGTACGATGCGGTTGATACCGTTGCAATAATTGTTCGGCGCGGGCGACGTCCGGCCGGGCGTCGCCGCCCAGCATGCGCTGCAGCGCGGCACGGACGGCCACGTCGCCATGCAGCGAGCAGTCGGCATGGCCGTAGCCGCGCAGCAGCCCGTAGTTGACCGTCCACGGGCCGATCCCCTTGATCGCCAGCAGGCGCTGGCCGATATGTTCGATGGTGTTGTCAGGGCCGGGTGCCAGGTCCAGCGCGCCGCTGGCGACGAGACCGGCGAACCGCAGCAGGGTGTCCGCTTTCGCGCGCGAAAACTTCCGGCTGGTGAGAGCATCGGACGTCAGGCGGGCCGCGTCGGACGCTTCCGGGTAGCACCACAGGCCACTGCTGTGCTGTCGGCCGGCCTGCAGGATGAACGTGCGGCGCAGGGCGATGGCAAAGGACAGGTTGATCTGCTGGCCGATGATGGCCCACGTCAGCGCTTCGAACACGGTGGCGGACTGCACGATGCGCAGGCCGGGCCGGCGCCGCGCCAGCGGACCCATCAGCGGATCGGCGCGGACCGCATCGAGGAACGGCCCGGGATCGATGCGCAGGCCAAGGATGTTCAGCAGAGCGTCGTGGATGTGCTGGCGCAATGTTGGCGTCAACTCGCCGTCGGCGTGCCCCTGGCAGACGATGGGGCCGGGGCCGTCGCACAACGGCGCCGTCAGCACGACGGGAACGCCGTCCAGCATCACGCCTTTGCGGAGCAATGCCGGCGTGACTTCCTCGGCAACGTTTTCCGTATCGCGGCTGTGGAAGCGCAGCACGTCTCCGGCCCGGTAGCCGGGCGGCAGGACGATGTCGAACGATGCCGTCATGCGGCGGCTTTGGCGGCGCGGCTCCAGGCAGGGCGGTAGCCCGTGACCAGGATCGTGCCCGCGATCACGATGCCGGCGCCAGCCAATGTCGTCCAGCCGACCGCTTCCTGCAGGAACACCGTGCCCCACAGGATGCCGAACAGCGGCGCGAGGAACGTCACCGTCAGTGCGGAGGTAGGGCCGACGTCGCGCACGAGGCCGTAATACAGCAGGTAGGCGACGCCGCTGCACAGTACGCCCAGGGCGATGGCCGCGCCAAGGATGCCGGTGGACGGCATCGCCGGCTGGGGGAACATGAACAGCGCAGGTAACGTCAGCACGGCGCCCGCCCACATGCTGCCATGGGCGTTCGAGAACGGCTCCACGGCCGGGGCGGACTTCGCGTAGACGGTCGCGATGCCGTAGTTGAACGGCGCCAGCAGCGCCGCGCCGATGGCGAGCAGGGCGCCGTCCTGGGTGCTGAGCCGGTCGGTGCCGACCAGCAAGGCGACACCGGCCGTCCCCAGCACCAGCCCGAGCAGCACGCGCGGCGTCACCATCTGGCGCTGCCACACGGCGGCGATCAGCGCGGCCCACATCGGCGCCGTGGCGTTCAGCACGGACAGCAGCGAGGCCGACAGCGTCTTTGCCGCATACGCAAACAGCACGAACGGAATCGCGGCATTGAACAGCCCGAGGATGGCGTAGTGCTTCCAGTAGCGGCGCAAATCGAGCGACTTCTTCAGCATCAGCGCGATCGCGGCCAGGAACAGCGCGGCAAACACCACCCGCAGTTCGATCAGCCAGCCCGGCCCCAGCACCGGCGCGGCAATGCGCATGAACAGGAAGGAGCCACCCCAGATGGCGGCAAGCAGGAACAGGCGGAGCAAGTTAGCTGTGGACATAGGATCGTTGTAATTGTCGAGCTTGTTGACAACATCGGGGTCAGGCACAGATGTTGTCACAAGCTCGGCCTTGGTGGCTGGGGCAGACTGTGTAGCCGACGGCCCACCTGCCGGCGGGGCGCAAACTCTGCGAATTCTGCCAGGTTTGGCATTCTGTCGAGGCCGTGACAGTTTTCGTGCCTGACCCCGATGTTGTCACGGGCAGTGCAGTATTGTCACCCGAATGTTGGGGTGGCGCCAGCCGGTTCTTGCTTCTGAATTAAGTCTGCATCGTGATGGCGCAGGCGGCCGTGCCGGGGGCTTCCAGCGCCGCGGCGTGGTTGACCTGCAGTTCGCGCGGGACGCCGTTTTTCACTGCCGTCATTTCGGCCAGGATGGAGATGGCGATTTCGGACGGCGTCTTGCTGCCGATGTACAGCCCGATCGGCCCGTGCAGGCGGTCCAGCTGGGATGGCGTCAGGTCGAACTGCAGCAGCCGCTCTCGCCGCTTGGCGTTGTTGGCGCGCGAGCCGATGGCGCCCACGTAGAACGCGTCCGACTTCAGCGCTTCCATCAGTGCCAGGTCGTCCAGCTTCGGGTCGTGCGTCAGCGCGACGACGGCGCTGCGCGTGTCCAGCCGCATTTCCTGTACCAGATCGTCCGGCATTGCATGGACCAGCCGCACGTCCGGCAACGTCCAGCCGCTGCGGTATTGCTCGCGCGGATCGCAGACGGTCACGTGATAATCCATGGCGCTGGCAATCTGCGCGACAAAGCGCGACAGCTGTCCCGCACCAATGATGAGCAGGCGCCAGCGCGGGCCGTGCTGCGTGACGAGTGCGTCGTCGCTCAACGTCAGCACGCTGCCGGCCGCGGCCTTGTCCAGCGTGACGGCGCCCGTGCGCAGGTCGACGCGGCGCTCGACCAGCTGGTGCTGTTCCAGTCTTGCGAGAAGTTCGCCGATGCGGCTGCCGGGCCCGAGCGGTTCGATAGCCAGCTCGATGGTGCCGCCGCAAGGCAGGCCGAAGCGGTGTGCCTCGTCGGCCGTGATGCCGTAGCTGACGATTTCCGGCAGCGTGCGCGTGATGCCTTCGTTGCGCACGCGTTCGATCAGGTCGTCTTCGATGCAGCCGCCGGAGACGGAGCCGACGACGCGGCCGTCGTCGCAGATGGCCAGTGTGGCGCCGATCGGGCGGGGGCTCGAGCCCCAGGTCTTGATGACGGTAACGAGTTCGCAGCGGTGTCCCGCCGCGATCCATGTTGCGCTGGTTTTGAGAACTTCGAGGTCGATGCTGTCCATGGACCAGACTATACTATGGCGCCCGGGAACACGTCGGCACACGCCGGCGGCGCTACTTGCGGCGTCCGCAGATGAGCTTGAAGGCGCCGTCGTAGCGGCTGCCGGGTTCGACGTTTTCCGCGTCGAATGCCTCGAACTTGTAGCTGCCCACGATCTCGCCCTTTGCCATCGCCTCCGGATAGAACAGCTGCGCCTGCAGGGTGACCGTCCGGGCCTCGCAGTCGTACAGCTGGTGCGCCCGCACGGAAAGGTACAGCTTGCCGTCAGGCGCCGACTGCGGCTTGCGGAACGATTCCAGCGTCCACACCTTGCGCCCGCCGTCGACCTTGCTGATCGACGCCTTGTCGACGTACAGCGTTCCGTCCTTGTCCGTGCGTACTTTTGTCCACGGGGCGGCCTGCGCCGGCAGCGTCAGGCTGCACAGCAACAGGGCAGGGAGGGCGGAACGGACGTTCACGGCACCAGCGGCTTGCGCGCGGACTGCTTGCTGCGGATGGCGGCGATCGTCTTGTCGATGGCCGTTGTGCGCTGCGCGATATTGGGATGGATGGCCATGTAGCCGTTCAGTACGGTTGACGGATACTGGGCGGCCAGGCGCAACCAGAACGTCTTGTAGCGCTCGATCGGAAAGCCGGCACGCGCCAGCATGTACAGCGCCAGCGTATCGGCCGCCACTTCCATATGCGCCGGGACCGGCCGGATACCGGACGTGCCGATCAGCAGCGACAGATCCGGCCGCACGGACGTCAGGTTGTCGATCATGCTGCCGATCGTTGCCGTGCTGCGCAGCTTGCCCGGGTGGCCCAGCACATTGTGGGCGATGTCCTTGGCCAGCACGTAGGCAATGGCTTCGTCGTTCTGGGCGAAGTCGATCATGCCGCGCGTGACGGCCACGCGCGTGCCGTCCGCATAGGAATTGACGTTGTCGGCATTGCCCAGGTCGACGCGGATGGCACAGGCGCGCGTGACGGGCACCTTCAGTACCTGGTTGGTCCCCCCGCGGGTGATCGTCATGGAAAGTTGTGCCCGCTTCGAGACGAGCGGGCCGAACACGGTGGCAGCCTGGGTTTCGGCGCCGCGCCCCGTGGGCAGCGGTTTGCCGTCGGCGGCGATCAGTTCGTCGCCCTTGCGCAGGCCGGCGCGGGCGGCGCCGCTGCCCGCCAGCACGCCGGACACCTGGAGCGTATCGCCATAGCCCAGCACCGCCTCGGCGGCATCGGCGTATTCGCCCGGGTACGACCACTTGTTTTTCGCGGTAAAGCCCAGCAGGCTGCGCGCCTGAGTGCGGCACAGCTCGGCATTGTTGATCAGCAGCGGCGCCGCCACGCGATACAGGCGGTCCTGCAACGTCACCATCGACCGTACGGCGTCGCGTGCGGCCATCATGCGCGGCGTGACCAGCGGGGCGGGCGGTTCGGCCGGGCCCGTATCGACGACGGGCGGCAGGGAAGGAGGGGCCGTTGTAGCGCAGGCCGAAAGCAGCAGGGCCACCGTCAATGCGGCCAGACCAGACCGCGTGGTTGATGTGATGCGTGGGATGACGGCTCCTGCCATGTATCCTTCCTTCATATTGTTTTTAGTGTTTGCCGGTGCTGCCGAAGCCGCCTTCGCCTCGTGCGCTGTCTCCAAACTCCTCCACCACGTTGAAGCCCACCTGCAGGACGGGCACGACGATCAGTTGGGCCAGACGTTCCATCGGGTTCAGCGTAAAGCTCTGCTGACCCCGGTTCCACGTCGACACCATCAGCTGACCCTGGTAGTCGGAATCGATCAAGCCTACCAGATTCCCAAGAACAATGCCGTTCTTGTGCCCCATGCCGCTGCGTGGCAGGATCATTGCCGCATAGCCGGGGTCGCCAATGTGGATTGCCAGCCCCGTGGGCACCAGCACTGTCTGGCCCGGCTCGATGGTGATGGGCGCGTCCAGGCAGGCCCGCAGGTCGAGGCCGGCGCTTCCAGGGGTTGCGTAGGCCGGCAGCTGGTCTTTCATGCGCGGGTCGAGGATCTTGACGTCGATGGATTTCATTATTGGAACAGCGAGTGTTTGTTGATGCGTTTGGAGATTTCGGAGATCAGCTGACGTGCCAGGCTCAGCTTGTCCGCGCGCGGCAGGATCGTATGGCCGTGCTCGTCGAACAGGATGATCGTGTTGTCGTCCGCGCCGAATGTCTGGTGACCGATATTGCCAACCAGCAGCGGGATGCCCTTGCGTTCGCGCTTGGCGGCGCCGAACTCGACCAGATTTTCCGATTCGGCGGCGAAGCCGACGCAGTACGGATGGCCGGCCAGCGTCGTGCGCGCGGCGATCGTCGCCAGGATGTCCGGGTTTTCCTCGAACTGCAGCACGGGCACGCCCGATTCGGTCTTCTTGACCTTCTGCGTGCTGGGATTGGCGACGCGCCAGTCCGCCACGGCCGCCACGGCAATGAAAACGTGCTGGCCGTCGATGCTGCGGTTGACCGCGTCCATCATCTGCTGCGCGCTTTGCACGTCGATGCGGGTGACGCCGAACGGCGTGGCAAGGGCCGTCGGGCCGGAAATGAGCGTGACTTCGGCACCGGCCTCACGGGCGGCGCGCGCTACGGCGTAGCCCATCTTGCCGGACGACAGATTGGTAATACCGCGCACCGGATCGATGGGCTCGAAGGTGGGGCCGGCCGTGATCAGGATGCGTTTGCCGGCCATGATCTTGGGCTGGAACGCGGCAACGATCTCGGCCAGCAGTTGTTCCGGTTCCAGCATGCGGCCCATGCCGGTTTCGCCGCATGCCTGCTCGCCGGCGGCGGGGCCGACGAGGCAGATGCCGTCCTCGCGCAGTTGGTTGACGTTGCGCTGCGTGGCCGGATTGGTCCACATCTCGACGTTCATCGCCGGCGCCACCAGCAGCGGCACGTGGCGTGGGCGCGCCAGGCACATCGTCGACAGCAGGTCGTCGCAGACGCCGTGCGCCAGCTTGACCATGAAATCGGCAGAGCATGGCGCGATGACGATGGCATCGGCGTCGCGGGTGACGTCGATGTGCGCCATATTGTTGCCCACGCGCGGATCCCACTGGCTCGAATACACGGGCTTGCCGGACAGCGCCTGCATCGTCACGGCGGTGATGAAGTGCAGCGCCGCATCCGTCATCACGACCTGGACCGAGGCGCCCTGTTTCGTCAGCGCACGGCACAGCTCGGCCGCCTTGTAGCAGGCGACGCCCCCGGA
This sequence comes from Pseudoduganella plicata, assembly GCF_004421005.1. Taxonomy (NCBI): domain Bacteria; kingdom Pseudomonadati; phylum Pseudomonadota; class Betaproteobacteria; order Burkholderiales; family Oxalobacteraceae; genus Pseudoduganella; species Pseudoduganella plicata. Next base: position 2,312,784 of record NZ_CP038026.1, on the reverse strand, counting down.
CAGGCCGAGGACAATCTTTTTACCCGTCAGTTCCATTTGCTCTCCGGTTGGCTTGATGACGCTATTTGTTGACGCGGCGCAGTTCGTCCAGGATGAACAGCGCGGCGCCGATGCAGATGGCGCTGTCGGCCACGTTAAAGGCGGGGAAGTGGCCCACGCCGCGCCAGTGGAAGTCGAGGAAGTCGATCACGTGGCCGTACAGCACGCGGTCGATGACGTTGCCGACGGCGCCCCCCAGGATCAAAGCCAGTGCCCAGCAGAACATGCGCTGCCCGGCGTGCTTGCGCAGCAGGTGAACGATGTACAGCGCCGCACCGATGCCGATGGCCGTGAAGAAATAGCGCTGCCAGCCGGACTCGTTCGACAGGAAGCTGAACGCGGCGCCCTTGTTGTATGCCAGCACGAGGTTAAAGAAGCTCGTGATCACTTTTTCCTCGCCATAGGTGAACAGCTTGGTGATCGTGATCTTCGTCAGCTGGTCGATCAGAATGATCAACGCCGCAATGCCCAGCCATGGAACGAGGCTGCCGGAAGGTTTGCTGGAAAATGTTTTTTTGCTCTTGGCCATGGGACGTCGGTTGAAGGGTTTAGAAAAAACCGGAGCCTGTCACCGGTTTTTTTGAAAACCGGTGACAGGCTCCGGTTTTCTTGGCAATGATTTGCTGCTTAGGCGTACTTGCGGGGTTCGCCGGCGCCGAACAGGTTGCTGTAGCAGCGGCCGCACAGGGTCGGGTGGTCGGCGTGGCTGCCGACGTCCGCGCGGTAGTGCCAGCAGCGCTCGCACTTGGCGTCGTTCGACGCTGCCACGCTGACCGCCTCGGCTTCACCGGCGGCCGCTTCGACGGCTTTCGCCAGCGACGTGATGAACACGTACTTGAGCTCGTCGCCCAGGCTGGCGAGCAGGTTGTACTTGTCGCCCGATGCGCGGATCTCCAGCTCGGCTTGCAGCGACGAGCCGATGGCGCCGGACGCGCGCAGGTCTTCCAGGCGCTTCGTCACGTCGGCGCGCACGGCCAGGATCACCGCATACTTGGCCAGCAGCGCTTCGCTGTCGGCAATGGCCGGCAGCTGCCACCACGTCTGCGTGTAGATGGTTTCGTCGGACGCGGCATATGCCTCGGCACCGGCGAAGTTCGCCCAGGCTTCCTCGGCCGTGAACGTCAGCACGGGCGCCAGCATGCGCAGCAGGCTTTGCGTGATGTGCCACAAGGCAGTCTGCGCCGAGCGGCGCGCCTTTGAATCGACGGCCGTCGTGTACAGGCGGTCCTTCAGGATGTCCAGGTAGAAGCCGCCCAGGTCTTCCGAGCAGTAGTTCTGCAGCTTCGAGACGACCGGGTGGAACTCGTAGTTCTCGTAATGCTGCTCGACGGACGCCTGCAGCACGGCCAGGTTGGCCAGCGCGTAGCGGTCGCTTTCCAGCAGCTCGTCGATGGCCACGGCATTCGTGTTCGGATCGAAGTCCGACGTGTTCGCCAGCAGGAAGCGCAGCGTGTTGCGCAGGCGGCGGTACGATTCCGTCACGCGCTTCAGGATTTCTTCCGAGATCGACAGCTCGCCCGTGTAGTCGGTCGACGCGATCCACAGGCGCAGGATGTCCGCACCCAGCGAATTGGAGATCTTGTCCGGTGCCAGCGTATTGCCCAGCGACTTGGACATCTTCTTGCCTTCGCCATCGACGGTGAAACCGTGCGTCAGGAGTGCCTTGTACGGTGGACGGCCGTTCAGCATCGACGACGTCAGCAGCGACGAGTGGAACCAGCCGCGGTGCTGGTCCGAGCCTTCCAGGTACAGGTCGGCCGGGAACGCGGATTGCTCCTTGTGCGAGCCGCGCAGCACCGTCTGGTGCGTCGTGCCGGAATCGAACCAGACGTCCAGCGTGTCCTTGTTCTTCATGTACATGGCCGCGTCGTCGCCCAGCAGCTCGGCCGGGTCCAGCGCCAGCCAGGCGTCGATGCCGCCGGCTTCGATGCGTTTCGCCACCTGTTCCAGCAGCTCCGGCGTGCGCGGATGCAGCTCGCCCGTTTCCTTGTGGACGAAGAACGCCATCGGGACGCCCCACTGGCGCTGGCGCGACAGGGTCCAGTCCGGACGGTTCGCGATCATGCCGTGCAGGCGCGCCTGGCCCCAGTCGGGGAAGAATTTGGTGGCGGCAATGCCTTCCAGCGCCGTTTCGCGCAGGGTCGGGCCGCCGTCGATCGGCTGCAGGTCCATGCCGGCAAACCACTGCGACGTGGCGCGGTAGACGATCGGCGTCTTGTGGCGCCAGCAGTGCATGTAGCTGTGGTCGAACATCTTGAGTTCGAACAGTGCATTGGCTTCGCGCAGCGCCTCGCAGATCGGCTTGGATGCTTCCCAGATCGTCATGCCGCCGAACAGCGGCAGGGTCGACGCGTATTTGCCGTCGCCCATCACCGGCGTCAGGATGTCGTCATCCTTCATGCCATGCTGACGGCAGGAAATGAAGTCTTCCAGGCCGTAGGCGGGCGCCGAGTGGACGATGCCGGTACCGCTGTCGGTCGTCACGTAGTCGGCCAGGTAGACGGGCGAGTAGCGGTCGTAGAAGGCGTCGCGCGCGTGCAGCGGATGCTTGAAGCGGATGTTTTCCAGCCTGGCGCCTGTCGTCGTGGCAACGACCGTGCCTTCCAGCTTGTAGCGTGCCAGGCAGGCTTCGACCAGGTCGGCGGCCAGGATCAGCATGTCGCCGCCGCGGTTGGTCTGCACCAGCGCGTACGTCACTTCCGGGTGCACGTTCAGTGCCTGGTTGGACGGGATCGTCCATGGCGTCGTCGTCCAGATGACGACAAAGCCACGCTCGCCCGGCAGCTTGTCCAGACCGAAGGCGGCCGCCAGCTTGTCATGTTCGGCAAACGGGAAACCGACGTCGATGGCCGGGTCGCGCTTGTCCTGGTATTCCACTTCCGCCTCGGCCAGCGCGGAACCGCAGTCGAAGCACCAGTTGACGGGTTTCAGGCCGCGGTAGACGTAGCCTTTTTCCAGCAGCTTGCCCAGCGCGCGCAGCTCGTCCGCTTCGTTGCCGTGGGCCATCGTCATGTACGGGTTGTCCCACTCGCCCAGCACGCCCAGGCGGATGAAGCCGGCACGTTGCTTGTCGATCTGTTCCAGCGCGTAGGCGCGCGCCTTGGTCAGCACGTCGGCCGTCGGCAGGTTCTTGCCGTACAGTTTTTCGATCTGGATCTCGATCGGCATGCCGTGGCAGTCCCAGCCCGGGACGTACGGCGCATCGAAGCCGGCCAGCGTGCGCGACTTGACGACGATGTCCTTCAGGATCTTGTTGACGGCGTGGCCCAGGTGGATGTCGCCATTGGCATACGGCGGGCCGTCATGCAGGATGAACTTCGGCCGGCCGGCGGCAGCCTTGCGGATGCGCTGGTAGATCTTCTTGTCCTGCCATTGTTTCACCCAGCCCGGTTCGCGCTTGGCGAGGTCGCCTCGCATGGGGAATGGCGTTTCGGTCATATTGACCGGATATTTGCTCTCGGCCTTCTTGGCTTTGTTGTCGGACATGTCGGTAGTTTCTCTGGTACGTGTATTGGTGAGTGACGGGGCAGCAGGGGGCTTGCGCCACTCAAATTCGGTCGGTGGCCGTGATGGCGCCGCTGCGCTCTTCCACGTGGGTGCCGCGGGCGGCAAAGAAGGCACGCGCCTCGGCGGCGTCGCGGTCGATGGCGGCCGTCAGGGTGGGCAGGTCGATGAATTTTTCCTCGTCGCGGATCTTGCGCAGGAATTCAACCTTGACCTGCTTGCCGTAGCAGTGGCCGGCGAAATCGAAAATATGGACTTCCAGCAGCACCCTGCCCGCATCCTCGACGGTGGGACGAACGCCCAGGCTGGCAACGGCCGGCAGCGGCCCGTCGGCCAGGCCATGCACCTGGACGATGAAGATGCCGCCCAGCGCTGGGCGGTGCGGCACGCGCAGGTTCAGCGTGGGATAGCCGATGGTGCGGCCCAGCTTGGCGCCGTGGATGACGTGGCCGGAAATCGAGTAAGGGTGGCCCAGCAGTTGCTCCGCCTGGCCGAAGTCGCCCTGCGACAGCGCCGTACGCACGGCGGAGGACGAGATGCGGATGTCGCCGTTCATTACCGTCGGCAGCGCCTCCACGTGGAAGCCGTGCCGGCGGCCCGCTTCCATCAGCATGGCGACATTGCCGGCGCGCCGGGCGCCGTAGCAGAAGTCGTCGCCGACCATCAGCCATTTGACGTGCAGGCCGTCCACCAGGACGCGTTCCGTAAAGTCCTGGGGGACAGCGAGGCAAACGAGTCGCTGAAGTGTTCGACGATGACGCGGTCGATGCCGTTCGTGGCGAGCGAGCCCAGCTTGTCGCGCAGGTTGGCGATGCGGGGCGGCGCCTTCGACATGTCACCCGCCTTGTGCGCGAAGAATTCGCGGGGTGTGGCTCGAACGTCATGACTGCCGCTTCCAGGCCCAGCGACTTCGCCGCGGCGCGCACGCGTGCCAGCAGCGCCTGATGGCCGCGATGGACACCGTCGAAGTTGCCGATGGTGAGAGCGCAGGGCGCGCGCGCCGCTGCGTTGGGTAGTCCGCGAAATACCTTCATGAGGGTGTCGAGCTCGAATCCTGTTGCCTGAACCAGCGATTATACGGATTGTTTGACCAATTCACATATGGAAATGCCGCAGCGCACCAGCGGGGCCCCGTTGCGACCCCGTAAACGAAAAAAGCGCCGCCTGCGGGGCAGGGGCGCTTTGACAAAACCGGCCGGGCCGGTGTTGTTGTCGCTATTACATCGGGTTGTTGATGTACAGCGTCCAGTAGCGGGCCAGTTCGGCTTCGCCGGCAGTACCCTTGACGTTCTTCAGTGCGGCCAGTGCAGGGGCTTTCTTGCCAGCATTGAACAGAGCGATGCCGTAGTGCAGTTTCTGTTCTTCCGGACGACGCGGCGTACCGATCTTCATCGCCTGCTCCATCAACGGAATGCCCTTGTCGGCCTTGCCGCCGGAGGTCAGTGCATAACCCATGTTGAACAGGCCGTCGGAGTCCTTCTCCTTGATCAGGTTGGCTTCCTGGGTGGCCTGGTTGGCCGTCTGGTCAGCCAGCGTCTTGTTCGCCAGATCCTTCAGGCGCTGGTGACGTGCGGCATCCGTGCCCGTGCCCAGTGCACCCTTCTTGTAGCCCTGATCGATGATCTTGATGGCTTCAGGCGCGTTGCCGGCCTGCAGTGCCAGCTGGGCCATTTCCATGAACTCGGATGGCTTGGACAACTGGCCCAGTGCCAGTTTCAGGCGCATGACGTCCAGGTTCAAGGTGGACGAGAAGCCAGGCTTGCCCTGCACGCGGTTCAGCAGGTCGGCCCAGTACGACGCTTTCGGATACTGGCCGGCCAGCTTTTCCAGCGTCTGCACATAGCCTGCCTTGTCGTTCTGCTTGAGCTGGATATTGGCCAGCATCTGCAGGTTTTCTTCCGACTGACGGCCTTGCGAGAGTTCCTTCGCCGCTTCCGCATAACGGCCGCTGATGAAGTACGTCTGCGTCAGCAGCTGCTTCATCGTGGCGTTGTTCGGGTTGTCCTGCAGCGACTTCTGGATCCACGTGATGGCTTTCGGGTAGTCCTTGGCGCGGTAGTACATGCCGGCCAGGCCTTCCGTGAACTTCGGCTTTTCCGAAGCGGACAGGCGGCCCGAGTTGATCAGGGTCTCGAATGCGCGGATGGCGGTCGCGTTGTCGCCAGCGCTGGCGGCGGCGGCGGCGCGTACGCGTTCGATCTGGTATTTCTCGAAGTCGCTCTTGCCACTAACGGCGTCGGCAGCCTGCAGCTTGGTCAGCGCTTCGCGGGCCTTGCCTGAACTCACCAGGCGCTGCGCTTCCTGCAGTGGTTTGCCCACTTCGGCACGCACGGTGTCGGCAGCGTACGCTGCCGGCACCAGACCCACCATAGGCGCTGCTGCGGAGAAACCGAGGGCGGCCATTGCAAGGCCGAGATGAGCGAGACGGAACTTGGACATAGGCGAGATTTCTTTCATCAAAAAAACGAATAGGCAGGATAACCTGCCTATCGGGGAAAATAAAGAGACGCACTCCAGGAAGCTCTGCCATCGATTGCACGATCCGTGCCAGGCTGTGACGGAAGCTGAAGCGCACGCTGCACGAAGTGCATACGGCGTGCGCTTCAACGAGTCACTGCCGCGATGGCAGGGAACTTCCGACTTTCCATTTACTGGAACTGCTCGTTGCCGACCAGACCGATCTTGGTGACACCCAGACGCTGGGCCGCAGCCATCACGCCTGCCACGGACTCGTAGTTGACCAGCTTGTTGGGACGCAGGTGCACTTCCGGCTGATCACCCTGTGCCGCCACGTTCATCAGCTTCTGTTCCAGTTGCGCACGATCCGGAACCACGGCGCCATCCCACAGGATCGTGCCGTCGAAGTCCACGTCGATCTGAACAACCACCGGCTCTTTGGTCGGTGGCGGCGGGGTACCCACCGGCATGTTCAGGTTAACCGAGTGGTTCGCCTTCGGAATCGTAATAATCAGCATAATGATCAGCACCAGCATCACGTCGATGAGCGGTGTCATGTTCATTTCCATCATTGGTTCCGGATCAGCGTTTGGTGCTGCGCTGCCCGAACCGACATTCATACTCATGGGTGTGTTCCTTATAGAAGACTGCCCGGCTCACGAACAAGCCATGGCCGGGCAGGGGCCTTACATCTTGTCAGGCGGTTCGGTAATGAAACCAACCTTCTGGATGCCAGCGCGCTGGGTCGTGAAGATCACGCGGCCGATGGACTCGTACTTGGCTTCCTTGTCGCCACGTACGTGCACTTCCGGTTGCGGTACCTTCACTGCCTCGACCTTCAGAAAATCGAACAACTCATTCGTGTCCCGCATTTTCTTCTGATTCCAGTAGATGTCGCCATCCTTGTTGACAACGATGTTGACATTTTCCGGCTTCGTCTGGATCGCCTGGTTGACCTCTTCTGGCAGAGCAATCTTCTGCAGTTTAAGGACCACCGGGCTGGTGATCAGGAAGATGATCAGCAGAACCAACATGATGTCCACGAGAGGCGTCGTGTTGATTTCTGACATTACCTGGTCTTCGTCTCCGCTATCGGAGCCTACGGACATCGACATGGTATTAGCCTACTTTTTTGGCTGCGCGAGCAGCGGAGTCGGCGGTGGACATGGCGCCGGAGATCAGCACGGAGTGCACGTCGGCCGAGAACGAACGGATTTCTTCCATTGCGCTCTTGTTACGACGTACCAGCCAGTTGTAGCCCAGAACGGCAGGAACTGCGACTGCCAGACCGAATGCCGTCATGATCAGTGCTTCACCGACCGGACCTGCCACCTTGTCGATCGACGCGTTACCGGTCATACCGATGTTCGTCAGTGCACCGTAAATACCCCAGACCGTACCGAACAGACCGATGAACGGTGCGGTCGAACCAACGGTTGCCAGGAACGACAGGCCGTCTTGCAGACGCGACTGGACTTTGTCGACAGCGCGCTGGATCGACATCGTCACCCAGGTCGACAGATCGATTTGTTCCAGCAGGGCGCCGTCGTGGTGACCGGAAGCCTTGATGCCGGTTTCAGCGATGAAGCGGAATGGCGAGCCTTCTGCCAGCGTCGAGGCGCCAGCGGCGACCGACGATGCTTTCCAGAACTTGGCATGCACGTCTTTAGCTTGACGCATGATTTTCATCTGGTCCAGCAGCTTGGTGATGATGATGTACCACGAGCCGATCGACATGATCGACATGATGACGATCGTGCCTTTCGCTACCCAGCCGGAATGCCACACGGCCTTGATGCCGAACGGGTTTTCGATTTCTTCCTGACCTGCACCGTGGGCGCCGGCTGCTGCTGGAGCGGCTGCGTCGGTTGCCGGTGCTGGTGCTGCGTCTGCTGCTGGTGCGGCTGCCGCATCCGCTGCCGGCGCTGCTGCAGGCGCGTCAGCGGCTGCCGGGGCTGGCGCGTCGGCCAGGGCCGGTGCGCTGACCAGGGCGGTTGCTGCGGTCACCGAGAACAGCACAGCGGCCAGTACAGCGGACAAACGGGTATTCTTAAACATGCTTCCTCCAAATTGATAAAAGATCAGTTCGCTGAACGTAACGCCAACGAAATTGCTAATTGAGACTCTGTCTCGGTTGGTTATTCCAGCGTCCAGACGTATTGCATACTCTGCCAGCCCTCTTGCGGCTTGCCATCAACCGTGGCTGGCTTGAATTTGCACCTACTGATACCTGCTACCGCGGCCTTGTCCAGGTCGCGGAAGCCGCTGGACTTCAGAATCTTGGAGTCGGCGACCCGGCCGTCGACGCCAATCAGGAACTGCAGAGTTACCGTACCCGTTTCTTCGTTACGCAGAGAAGATTTTGGCCATTCCGGTTTCTGGCACGTGCTGAAGTCAACCACAGCCGCGGTGCGGACAGCCGGTGCCGGTGGTGCCGGCGGTGCTGGCGGAGCCGGCGGAGCTGGCGGGGTCAACTGATTCGTTGCCGGCTTCACGTTGGTCGCATTCGCGATCACGTTCTGCTGCGGTGGTGGTTGCTGTACGTTCACTTCAACCGGCGGAATGAATGGCGGCGGTGGTGCCTTCATTTCTGGCGGTGGAGGTGGCGGCGGCAGCTCTTTAGGTGGAGGAGGGGCAACCTCCTCGATGATCTTGGTTTCAACCGGTTCGATCATCTTCGTGATCATCCGTTTGCCCAAGCCTGACACGATCCCGTAAGCAGCCACAATGTGCAAGGCCACCACTACCACGATGCCGGTATAGTTCTTCTTGACCTTCCCGTTATCACTAAAATTCATGCCTGCTTTCTCCAATCCTACTCTTACTTGAACCCCCAAAATGGCGACACAAAGCTACAGCCGCACCCGGGACGTCGGCGAATTATACATACGAATTCTTCATTTTACATAGAATTTTGATCTCCAAAATCCGGTTAAATTTCATGCCTTTAGCGCACTTGTGTAAAGCATCCGTGCACCGTTCTGGCGCACTCTGAAAGCACCTCGCCGGTACCGTCGAGCGAACCGGACGGCAGGCGCGGAATAGTTTTCGTAATGCTCGAAAAACAGAATAATCAGACCCAGCTATCCGCATAAAGTTGCATAAAATTTGGTCAACGGTCTTTCTCGCATGCAAGCATCCGGGTCATTCCAGTCGCCGTTTCAGTATATGCAAATTCCGTGCACATGGGCGATTCGAGCGTATATTTTTATCAATTTTGAAAATCTACTACGTCACTGGGGCTCACTAGTGGCCTGACCGGCAAACGATTTCAGGAGAGACTGGTCAGGCCGCACACCCGGCTTCCGCCACTATATGCCAGAGTAGCAGCGGCTGGGCTTATATCTGAAGGCAAGGTGCCCCAGATTGGTGCAGAGAGGGCAATGAGGAGGTCGGAAAAAGTAATGAATCCGAGTTTGGCGAGGCGAAAACCGTCCGGCACCACCAGGCCGATGCCAGGCAGCGACCCGTTTTCCGCCAGCGCGAGGCGCCGCCAGGTACCTGGCCCGGCGCGGGCAACTGCCAACGTTGGCAGCTTGCCGGCAGCATACCTGTCGAGTAGCGATCTTTCTGGCGACGGGCTTCGGTCCCACGCGCCGCTCGGGCGCGCAGCGATGCTCGTCTGAGCGTCAGATCATCCGCCCGCGCTTCTCGCGCTTGCACTCCAGCGTGCTGATCAGCTTGCCTTCCGGCGAGACGGTGTCGAGATGCACGTCGAAGCCCCACAGCCGTGCCACGTGTTTCAGCACCTCATGGGCCTGCTGGTTCAGCGGCCGGCGGTTGAACTGGGTGTGCCGCAAGGTCAGTGCGCGGTCGTCACGGGTATTGACGGACCACACCTGGATGTTCGGCTCGCGGTTGCCCAGGTTGTACTGGTCGGCCAGCTGCTGGCGCACGTAGCGGTAGCCCATCTCGTCGTGGATGGCCGACACGTTGAGCTTCTCGTTCTTGTCGTCGTCCAGCACGGCAAAGAAGTGGAACTCCCGGATCAGCCGTGGCGACAGGTACTGGGCGATGAAGCTTTCATCCTTGAAGTTACGCATGGCGAAGTCGAGCGTCTTGCGCCAGTCGCTGCCGGCGATATCCGGGAACCATTCGCGATCCTCGGCCGTCGGGTTCTCGCAGATGCGGCGGATGTCCGTCATCATCGCAAAGCCCAGTGCATACGGATTGATGCCGTTGTAGTAGGGGCTGTGCACGGGCGGCTGGTAGACGACGTTGGTATGGCTCTTCAGGAACTCCATCATGAAACCGTCGCCGATGACGCCTTCGTCGTACAGCTGGTTCAGGATCGTGTAATGCCAGAACGTCGCCCAGCCCTCGTTCATCACCTGCGTCTGGCGCTGAGGATAGAAATACTGGGAGATCTTGCGCACGATGCGCACCAGTTCGCGCTGCCACGGCTCCAGCAGCGGCGCGTACTTCTCGATGAAGTACAGCAGGTTCTCTTCAGGCTCCTGGGGAAGCGGTGCGGCGTCTGCGCGACGGTTTCCTCCTCGTCGCGCTTGGGCAGCGTGCGCCACAGCTCGTTCACCTGCGACTGCAGATACGCCTCCCGTTCCGACTGGCGCTGCTGCTCCTGGGCCAGCGACAGCTTGGCGGGACGCTTGTAGCGGTCCACGCCATAGTTCTGGATCGCATGGCACGAGTCCAGCAGCAGCTCGACGGCATCGATGCCGTGGCGCTGCTCGCACTCGGCGATATAGTTCTTGGCGAACACCATGTAGTCGACGATCGCATCGGCGTCCGTCCACGTGCGGAACAGGTAATTGCCCTTGAAGAAGGAGTTGTGGCCGTACGCGGCATGGGCGATCACGAGCGCCTGCATCGTCAGGCTGTTTTCCTCCATCAGGTAGGCGATGCACGGGTTCGAGTTGATGACAATCTCGTACGCGAGGCCCATCTGGCCGCGCCGGTAGCCTTTTTCCGTCGCCAGAAAATGCTTGCCGAACGACCAGTGGTTATACGAGACTGGCATGCCGACGGACGTGTAGGCATCCATCATCTGCTCGGCCGTGATGATTTCCAGCTGGTTGGGGTAGGTGTCGAGCCCGAAGCCCGTGGCGACCCGTCGGATTTCCTCGTGCGCCTGTTCGATCAGCTCGAACGTCCATTCCGATTGCTCCGGCAGCGCGCGCGGGTGGGGCGGTCGTTTCGTCATCTGGTTCATTTTGGCTGCTTCTTGAACAGTTCGCGGAACACCGGATAGATATCGGCCGGCGTGACAATTTTTTGCATTGCGAAGTGCGCGTGGTGGTCCGGCACTTGCGCGTACTGCTCCCACAGGTTCTGCGGCGGCCCGTCCGTAATCTCCACGTAGGTGTAATACTGCACCTTCGGCATGATGGTATTGGTCAGCATCTGGCGGCACAGCACGGAGTCGTTGTCCCAGTTGTCGCCGTCCGATGCCTGCGCCACGTAGCTGTTCCACTGGCCCGCGCCGTAGCGCTCGTCGATGATCTTGTTCAGCAGATTCAGGGCGGACGACACGACGGTGCCGCCCGATTCGCGCGAGTGAAAGAACTCGTGCTCGTCCACTTCCGCCGCCGCCGTGTGGTGGCGGATGAAGACGACCTCGATCTTGTCGTACACGCGCTTCAGGAACAGGTAGAGCAGGATGAAGAAGCGCTTGGCCGTGTCCTTGCGCTGCTCGTCCATCGAGCCGGACACGTCCATGATGCAGAACATGACGGCCTGCGTCATCGGCTTCGGCACCTTGATGCGGTTGCTGTAGCGCAGGTCGAACGGATCGATGAACGGAATCGCCAGCAGGCGCGTATGCAGGTGGTGGATCTGTTTCTTCAGTTCGACGACGCGGACGTCGTCCAGCGGCGCGCCGTCCAGCAGCAGCGTTTCCAGTTCCTGTTCGGCTTCGGCCAGCTGGCGGCGCGACGGCCCGCCCACGGCAATGCGCCGGCCGAGGGCGCCGCGCAAGGAGCGCAGCACGTGGATATTCGATGGCGTGCCGGACACGGTATAGCCGGCGCGCTGGGTCTTGAAGTCCGTGGTGGCGGTCAGCTGCGTCTTGACGAGGTTCGGCAGTTCCAGGTCTTCAAAGAAGTAATTCATGAATTCTTCGCGCGACAGCTCGAAGATGAAGTCGTCCTCGGTGGTCTGGTCGCTGTTGCCGGCCTTGCCGCGCCCGGCCCCGCCGCCGCCTTTCGGGCGGGCGATCTGGTCGCCTTTCTGGTATTCCTGGTTGCCCGGGTTGACCACTTCCCACACGCCGCCATGGGCATGCCCGAAGCTGGGCTCGTTCACGTCCTTGACGGGGATCGAAACCTTCTCGCCATTTTCGATGTCGGTGATGGAGCGGCCCTTGATGGCGCGTCCGACGGCGTCCTTGATCTGGCTCTTGTAACGTCGCAAGAAGCGCTCGCGGTTGACCGCGGACTTGTTCTTGCCTTGCAAACGGCGGTCGATGAGATAAGTCAAAAGGAGCCTCCTACTGCAGCGATGAGTCCGGTGGAGCAGCCGGCGCGGCCTGTCGACCGCGCCGCATTACAAGCTGCCTTTATTATCGCACCGCCGGCGTTACGACGACTTCCGCACACGCAGATACCACTCGCACAACAGGCGGACCTGCTTGGCCGTGTAGCCTTTTTCCACCATGCGCGCGACAAAGTCGGCGTGCTTGTTCGCGTCCTCGGCGCTGGCCTTGGCATTGAACGAGATGACGGGCAGCAGCTCCTCCGTGTTCGAGAACATCTTCTTCTCGATGACGGTGCGGAACTTCTCGTAGCTCGTCCAGGCCGGGTTCTTGCCGCCGTTGTTGGCGCGGGCGCGCAGGCCGAAGTTGACGATCTCGTTGCGGAAGTCCTTCGGATTGCTGATGCCGGCCGGCTTCTCGATCTTCTCCAGCTCGGCGTTCAGCGACTCGCGGTCGAAGCTCTCGCCGGTGTCCGGATCGCGGTATTCCTGATCCTGGATCCAGAAGTCGGCAAAGGTGACGTAGCGGTCGAAGATGTTCTGGCCATACTCCGAATAGCTTTCCAGGTAGGCCGTCTGGATTTCCTTGCCGATGAAATCCACGTAGCGCTGCGCCAGGTGCTCTTTGATATAGGAGAAGTATTTCTGTTCCGTCTCCGGCGGGAACTGCTCGCGTTCGACCTGCTGCTCCAGTACGTACAGCAGGTGGACGGGATTGGCCGCCACTTCCGTCGAATCGAAGTTGAACACTTTCGACAGGATCTTGAAGGCGAAGCGGGTCGACAGGCCGTTCATGCCTTCGTCCACGCCGGCGTAGTCGACGTATTCGTGGATGGACTTGGCCTTCGGATCGGTGTCCTTCAGGTTCTCGCCATCGTAGACCAGCATCTTCGAGAAGATCGACGAGTTCTCCGGCTCCTTCAGTCGCGACAGGATGGCGAACTGCGACATCATGCGCAATGTGCCGGGTGCGCAGGGCGCCTCGGCCAGCGACGAATTGCGCAGCAGCTTTTCGTAGATCTTGATCTCGTCGGACACGCGCAGGCAGTACGGTACCTTGACGATGTAGATCCGGTCCAGGAACGCTTCGTTGTTGCGGTTGTTGCGGAAGGTCTTCCACTCCGATTCGTTCGAGTGGGCCAGTACGATGCCGTCGAACGGGATCGCGCCGAAGCCTTCGGTGCCCTTGTAGTTGCCCTCCTGCGTGGCCGTCAGCAGCGGGTGCAGCACCTTGATGGGCGCCTTGAACATCTCGACGAATTCCATCAGGCCCTGGTTGGCCAGGCACAGGCCGCCCGAGTAGCTGTACGCATCCGGGTCGTCCTGCGCGTAGTCTTCCAGCTTGCGGATGTCGACCTTGCCGACGAGGGAGGAGATGTCCTGGTTGTTCTCGTCGCCCGGCTCCGTTTTGGAGATGGCGACCTGCTTCAGGATCGACGGGTAGCGCTTGACGACGCGGAACTGGTTGATGTCCCCGTTGAATTCATGCAGGCGCTTGACGGCCCACGGGCTCGGGATGCTGCGCAGGTAGCGGCGCGGGATGCCGTAGTCTTCCTCCAGGATGACGCCATCTTCCTGCTCGTTGAACAGGCCCAGCGGCGATTCGTTGACTGGAGAGCCCTTGATGCAATAGAACGGCACCTGCTCCATCAGCGACTTGAGCTTCTCCGCGATCGACGACTTGCCGCCGCCCACGGGCCCCAGCAGGTACAGGATCTGCTTGCGTTCCTCCAGCCCCTGGGCCGCGTGGCGGAAGTAGGAGACGACCTGCTCGATCACTTCCTCCATGCCGTAGAACTCGCGGAAGGCGGGGTAAATCTTGATGACCTTGTTGGCAAAGATGCGGGACAGCCGGGTGTCGTTGCGCGTGTCGACGAGTGTCGGCTCGCCGATCGCGGCCAGCATGCGCTCCGCCGCCGTCGCGTAGGTGAGGTGGTCTCGTTTGCAAAGCTGAAGATATTCGGAGAGGGACATTTCCTCTTCCCGGGTGCGCTCGTACCGTGCTGCGTAGTTGTCAAAGATGGTCATGTGCATGTCCTCTGATGTAAACCTACTCGTCACGGACTCTCGATACCTGCAGCTGCGGCGCTCACCGTGGGCGGCGCGCGCAATGGGTGTTCGAAGAGCCCTACTGTGGTCGGCAGTCTTCACGGCTGGCTGCTGGCCTGATCCCTGGTGCAAACTCCTTGATATTGTTGTTTTCAATCAGCTTCGTCGGGGTACGGCTTGCGCGTACCGAGCTGGATTTCTTATTGGCCGTGCTGTGGGTAGAGCCCGGCTTGCGTGTGTGTACGCATAAACGCATCTTACGCTTGTGAAATTTATTATTGCTCTAATGGTGCAGGAAGTCAAAACAATATCCAGCATCGTCAAAACATGTTCCAAGCGGTTGATGCCAAACGAAAAAAAGGCCACACGCAGAAGCCCTCCGGCTGCCGTTCACGGCACTGTTGCAAAATGCTTCACGCTGGTCGTCACAGTAGCATGGTTGCTAAAGCCGTGCTGAACACCGCACAAACCGTGCGCCAACGGCACGCCGCCATTGCCGGCCGGTTGTGCTTCTTTGCCGGCTGGTTGCCGCGCGATGCGGTCAGGATGCGGCCCGGTGCTCGCCGGTTGCAGTGCCGTTGCCGTTTTCTTCTCGTGTGCAGGCCGGGTACCGGTCAATAGTCGCCGGCGTCTTGCGCTAAACTGCGGGAATGCGCAGATATCTTGCCCCATCAAAGGAAAAACAATGAACACCCAACTGCTGCACATCGTGCAGAACATGCCGAAAGCCGAACTGCATATCCATATCGAGGGCTCGCTCGAACCGGAACTGATTTTCGCGCTGGCCGAACGCAATGGCGTCACGCTGGAATATCCATCGGTCGAGGCCCTGCGGGCCGCCTACGATTTCAAGGACCTGCAATCGTTCCTCGACATCTATTACGCCGGCGCCAGCGTGCTGCTCAAGGAGCAGGATTTTTACGATATGACGGCCGCTTATCTGGCGAAGGCCAAGGCCGATCACGTCCGCCACGCGGAGATTTTCTTCGACCCGCAAACGCACACGGCGCGCGGCGTGCCGATCGGCGACGTCATCAACGGCATTCATCGTGCCTGCCAGGAAGGCCCGATCAGCGCGACCTTGATCCTGTGCTTCCTGCGCCACCTGTCGGAAGAAGACGCGCTGGCGACGCTGGACGCGGCGCTGCCGTACCTGGACAAGATCATCGGCGTGGGCCTGGACTCGTCCGAAGTGGGCCACCCGCCGGAGAAGTTCGCCCGCGTCTTCGCCCGTTGCCGCGAGCTGGGCCTGCATCTGGTGGCGCACGCGGGCGAAGAGGGCCCGCCGGCGTACATCGAAACGGCACTGGACGTGCTGCACGTGGAGCGCATCGACCACGGCGTACGCTGCCTGGAAGATGCCGCGCTGACGCGCCGCATCGCCGCCGAGAAAACGGCGCTGACGGTGTGCCCGCTGTCGAACATCAAGCTGCGCGTGTTCGACACGATGAAGGAACACAACCTGCTGGAACTGCTCGACGCGGGCCTGGTTGCCACCGTCAACTCGGACGACCCGGCATATTTCGGCGGCTACCTGAACGCCAACTTCGTTGCCGCCTTCGAGTCGCTGCCGCTGGGCCTGCAACACGCGCACGAGCTGGCGCGCAACAGCTTTGCCGCGTCGTTCCTGGAGCCTGCGAAGAAGCAGCAGTTCCTCGACGAGGTCGATGCCTATTTCACGGCGTTTAACGTCGTGTAAGCAATCGATGGCGCTTGAGAAGTACCGGGGTCAGACCCAACGGGTCTGACCCGGCCCTTCGCAAGTGTTCCGGCGCATCAAGCGAATCTCAACGCTTCCAGGCTGCAAGGCAAGCGTCCGCCAACGAAAGCAATCAGATCTCATGTTCCTCCAAGCCCTCCGCATGACCGCCCGCGACTGGCGGGCCGGCCAGCTTCGCTTCCTTCTCGTTGCCCTTGTCGTCGCCGTCGCGGCGCTCTCTGCCGCGGGCTTTTTCATCGACCGCCTGCGCGCCGGCCTGAACCGGGACGCGCACCAATTGCTGGGTGCCGACCTTGTCGTTGGCGCCGACCAGCCCGTGCGCCCGCAATGGCGCGACGAGGCGCGTCGCCGCGGGCTGGTCCAGGCCGAAACCGTCGTCTTCCCCAGCATGGCCCAGGCGGGCGAGGGCGATGCCGCGCAGTCCGTGCTGGCGTCGCTGAAGGCGGTCGGCCCGGGCTATCCGCTGCGGGGCCGAGTGAAGGTCACCACAAGCGTGGACCAGGCCAATGACAGCGTCGGCACCCCCGCGGCCGACATTCCGGCACCCGGCACCGTGTGGCTCGACGCCGCGCTGCTGGGCGCGCTGAAGACGCAGGTCGGCGCGCCGCTGCGCCTGGGCGACCGCACGTTCCGCGTTGCCCGGCTGATCGCCTCGGAGCCGGACCGCGGCACGGGCTTCCTCAACTTCGCACCGCGCGTGATGGTGCGGCTCGACGAGCTGGCGTCGACCAACCTCGTGCAGCCCGGTGCGCGCGTCACCTACCGGCTGCTGCTGGCGGGCGAGGGCGAGGACGGACCCGCCAACGTCACCGCCTACGCCGACTGGCTGCGGGCACAGATCAAGGCGGGCGCGGCGCGCGGCGTGCGGATCGACTCGCTGCAGGACGGCCGGCCGGAAATGCGTGCGACATTGGAGCGGGCCGACCGCTTCCTGTCGCTGGTGGGGTTGCTGTCGGCCCTGCTGGCGGCCGTGGCGGTCGCTATGGCGGCGCGGCGTTTCATGATGCGTCACCTGGACGCTTGCGCCATGCTGCGCTGCCTGGGCCTGACCCAGAACCAGGTGACGGCGATCTACCTGATCGAATTCCTGCTGGTGGGCCTGGCCGGCAGCGCGCTGGGCGTGCTGGTGGGCTTCGCCAGCCATTATGTGCTGCTGGAAATGCTGGGGCAGCTCGTGTCGGTCGAGCTGCCACCGGCCACGTTCGCGCCGGCGCTGCAGGGCCTGGCCGTCGGCATGCTGCTGCTGGCCGGCTTCGCGCTGCCGCCGATCCTGCAGTTGCGCAACGTGCCGCACAACCGCGTGATCCGGCGCGAGGCGGCGGCACCGCAGCCGATGGCGCTGGCGACGTACGGCCTCGGCCTGCTCGCCTTCCTCCTGCTGCTGCTGTGGCAGGCCGGCGACGTGAAACTGGCGGCGATGACGGCGCTGGGTTTCCTGGCTGCCTTCGGCCTGTTCGCGCTGGCCGGCTGGCTCGGCCTGGTCGTGCTGAAGCGGGTGCGTGGGGCCGTCAATCACCAGGCGTGGCGGTTTGCCGTCACGTCGCTGCAGCGCCGCCCCGGTGCCACCATCGTGCAGGTCGTGTCGCTGGCGCTGGGACTGATGGCATTGCTGCTGCTGACCGTCGTGCGTGGCGACCTGATGAGCGCGTGGCGCAACGCGACGCCCCCCGATGCGCCGAACCATTTCGTTATCAATATCCAGCCCGACCAGAAGGATGACATTGCCGCCCGGCTGAAGGCCGGCGGTGCACTGGAGGCGCCGCTGTACCCGATGATCCGCGGCCGCCTGACGGCTGTCAACGGCAAACCCGTCACGTCGGCCACGTACACGGAAGAGCGCGCCCGTGGTCTGGCCGAGCGCGAGTTCAACCTGTCGACGATGACGGCGACGCCGCCGCAGAACGACATCGTGGCCGGCCGCTGGTACGAGGACAAGGCAGGCGTGGCCGAGGCGTCCGTCGAGGAAGGGCTGGCGAAAACGCTGAACCTGAAGCTGGGCGACTCGATGCGCTTCGATATCGCCGGCTCGCCTGTCGAGGCGAAGATCACGAGCCTGCGCAAGCTGGAGTGGGGTTCGATGCGGGTAAACTTCTTCGTCATCATCAACCCGGCCGCGATGGCCGAGACGCCGCAGACGTGGATCACGGCGTTCCACCTGCCGAAGCGGGCCGCGGCGCTGGCCAATACACTGTCGCGCGACTTCCCCAACCTGACGGTGGTCGATGTCGGCGGCGTGCTGCGCCAGATCCAGTCGGTGCTCGACCAGGTCGTGCGCGCCGTCGAATTCCTGTTTGCCTTCACGCTCGCTTCCGGCGTGCTGGTGCTGTACGCCGCACTGATGGGCTCCCAGGATGAGCGCACCCGCGAGGCGGGCCTGCTGCGGGCGCTGGGCGCCACGCGCAAGCAACTGTCACAGGCGCAACTGATTGAGTTCCTGCTGGTGGGTTCCCTGTCGGGGCTGCTCGCCGCCAGCGGCGCCGCGGCGATGGGCTGGGGCCTGGCCACGTACCAGTTCAAGTTCGAGTGGATGTTCAGCCCGGTTGTCTGGCTGGCCGGCCTGGCGGCGGGCGCGCTGTGCGCGATTGCCGGCGGCTGGCTGGGGTTGCGCAATGTGCTGAACCAGCCGCCGTTGCAGACGTTGCGCGAGGCCTGAAAACCGGGCGCAGCCACCTATTTTCAGCAAGCATTGCCTGAAAATAATGGCTGTCCCGGGTTTTCGCGGCAGGCGCCCGGTGCTTCAAGCAGCCAGGTCGCAGGGCGGGTGCCGCGAGTTGAGGAACTCGCTGAACGGATAGACGGGGCTTTCCAGGTAATGGCCGGGGAATTCGAACAGGGCCCAGTAGTAGCGTTCGCGGCCTTGCAGCACTTGCGGGGCGGCGCAGTAGCGGTGCCACTGTTCCCCGGCCGCGTTGGAATACATACCGGCGCCTGCTTCGGGCGGAAAGAAGGGCAGCACGCGGCGTTCCTGCAGCGCTGTCAGCAACGACTGCGGCGCTTCGTTGTCCCGCGCCACCTCGTATTGCGCATGCATGCCCTGTTCCGTTTCGATGACCATCAAGGTAGCGCGACCATGCTTGTCCAGGAACAGGATGCCCGTCGGGCTCGAATGCAGGTAGTGCTCCACATAGCCGTGCTTGACGTACAGCTCGCGCACCAGACCCCCAAGGTATTGCAGCGCAGGAAAGAATAATCGTGCAGCGACAGCAGGTCGCGCAGCGTTTCCGCCTGGTCCACGAAAAACGCCCGCTGCATCGCCAGGATTTCCTGTTCCAGACGGTCCAGCGCGTCGTCGTCGCTCTTGCGGATGAAGCGGTCGATCAGGCCTTCGTTGAACGCGTTGACGGCGATCTTTTCGTCGGCCGCGCCTGTGAACAGGATCTTCTTGCAGGGAAGGTATTCGATCTGGCGGCAGAACTCCACGCCATTCATCTGCGGCATCGAATAGTCGACCACCAGCACGGAAGGGATCGTGAAGCGGTGCGCGCTGGCGCACAGGTCGTGAATCCTGCGCACGTCCACGGCCACGTTGGGCTGGTCCGGCGTCTGGTTGAGGATGTCGAAGTTGACGTGCAGCGGCAAGTCGGCACGACGCGTGCTTGCGTTGAACCAGTCGAGCGCCATCGTCGTGTCGTGGAAGGTTTTGCTCGGCAGCACGGGATCGAGCTGGAAGGACAGGCTCTTCAGGAAAGAATCGCTGTCGTCGACCAGCACTGTCGTGGTGGGGTGGGAGAAGATGGGTAGTCTCATGGTTCACCTGATGGCACTTTGGCGCGCTGGATGGGAAATTCGAGCACGAAGATCGCGTAGGCGCTTTCGCGGGAGACACAGCGGATGCGGGCGTTCCAGGCGTGCATGATCTGGCGGCACAGCGCCAGGCCCACGCCCGTGCCGGTATAGGCCGGGTAAGCGTAAAAGCGCTGGAAGATAAACCGTTGATGGCGCGCTGCAATGCCGCAGGCGGTGTCGATGAACAGCAGCCGCGGCGGCTTGCGCTGGCCGTCCACGACGATACGCACGCGGCCCTTGCCGGCGCGGTGGATCGCCTTCAATGCATTGCGCAGCAGATTGAGCAGGATGACGACCGTCAGTTCGTACTGGCCAGCGAAGTTGAAATTCGAGCGCACGTCCACGGCCACGGCGCTGCGCTGGGCCGGGCTGGAAAACGGGTAGCGGCGCAGCACGGCCTGCACGGCGTCCGCCATTGACACCGATTCGCATGGATCGAGACGCCGCCGCACGGCGTTCGCACTCAGCAGGAAGAGGTCGATCAGGTGGTTCATATGGCGCACTTCGTACTGGATGCGCGTCATGGCCTGGCGCGCTTCCTCGGAGCCGGAGCCGGTGCCGGGCTCGCCCTGCAGCATGCGTGTCAGGCCGCGCACATTGGCATCCATGCTGGCCAGCGGCGTGCGCATCTCGTGCGCGACGGCGCCCAGCCCTTCACCCATGCCCGCCAGTTTTTCCTGCTCCAGCGCAGAGCGGCCCAGGCGGGCCACGCACAGCAGACCGATCAGGAACCAGTGCACGGGCAACTGGTGCAGGAATGCCGTGGACAGGATCACATGGCCGCGGCCCTGCAGTATCGCGCAGGCCAGGGCCAGCACCGTGCCCGTGACGTAGCAGCGCAGCGCCATCGGCGTCGGCATGTGAAACAGCGCGACAATGGCGACGGCCAGCCACTGGACCCAAGCGCCGGTGGCGTCGTTCATCAGGAACATGTAGGTGGAAAAAAAACGGCAGCAGGAACGTGACGGCAACGGGTACGTACAGTTCGCAGTAACGCGACCCCATCCGTTCCGCGACAATGCCGGCCACGCCGAGCGCGGTGCCGGCGGCGCGCAGGCCCGGGCTTTGATACGCCTGCGGCAGGATCCAGCCAAACACCAGGAAAAACAGCGGATGGCAGATCAGCCCCGCCCAGCCCAGTACGAGCGCCTGCACGGCAGCGCGCTCGCCATTGCGATAGCGGCGGAGTTGTGCGGCGAAGAAAGCGCCGGCTTTGCGTTCGAAGCGATCGTCGCGCATGGCTGTAGAAACTCCTGACAAGTGTCCATCTTCCCCCCAAACTCGTCGGTCTTGAGGGGTATTGGAAATCCGCTTGATCTACATCAATCAGGCTGTGCGCGCTGAGTTATCATGGCGGGCATGACGCAAAACCCTGAACAAAACCGCACTCTGTACGACGTTATCGGTGGCGAAACCAAGCTGCGCGAGATGGTCGACCGCTTTTACGACCTGATGGAACTGGAGCCGGAATTCGCCGGCATCCGCGCCATGCATCCCCCTTCGACGGACGGCTCGCGCGACAAGCTGTTCTGGTTCCTGACGGGCTGGATGGGCGGGCCCGACCTATACCAGGAACAGTTCGGCCACCCGCGCCTGCGCGCCCGGCACCTGCCGTTCGCCGTCGGTACGGGCGAGCGCGACCAATGGCTGCGCGCCATGGCCTGGGCCATGGAAGACGTCGGCATTCCGGAAGACCTGCGCCTGCGCCTCATGCAGTCGTTCTACCAGACCGCCGACTGGATGCGCAACAAGCCCGACTGAAGCAACTAATCCCGGGACAAACCCCTGTTTGAGGAAATATTTCCAGAAATCGGGGACTGTCCACGTTTTTGGGAAACAGTTTGCCGTTCGCCATGGCTGTGATGCTGTATATTTGCACAGTGTTTTTTAGCCGTGGACTGAACGATGGAACTGTATATCCTGCTGGGCCTGGCCCTTCTGATTCTCCTGCTGCAGGTGGCCCTGCTGTTGCGTCCGCGCGGCGGAGCCGATATTGCCGAGCGGCTGGACCGCGTCGAGCGCGAGGTGCGCATGCAGTTGCAGGCAACGGCGCAGGCGCAGCGCCAGGAGATGAGCCATACGCTGGGCCAAAGCCACGC
Source organism: Pseudoduganella plicata (assembly GCF_004421005.1). Classification (NCBI taxonomy): domain Bacteria; kingdom Pseudomonadati; phylum Pseudomonadota; class Betaproteobacteria; order Burkholderiales; family Oxalobacteraceae; genus Pseudoduganella; species Pseudoduganella plicata. The sequence goes on along the minus strand of NZ_CP038026.1, from coordinate 2,290,701 downwards.
CGCCACCGTGCAGCAGCTGGACGGCATGCGCCGCCAGATCGAAGTGCTGACGGAGTCGAACGCCCGGCGCATGGCGGAAGTGCGGATGACGCTCGAAACGCGCATCCGCGACCTGCAGACCGACAACGGCGCCCGGCTGGAGGAGATGCGCCAGACCGTCGACGAGAAGCTCCATGCGACGCTGGAATCGCGCCTGACGGAGTCCTTCAAGCAGGTGTCGGACCGGCTCGAGCGCGTGCACCAGGGCCTGGGCGAAATGCAGCAGCTGGCGCTGGGCGTTGGCGACCTGAAGCGGGTGCTGACGAACGTCAAGACGCGCGGCACCTGGGGCGAGGTGCAGCTGGAAATGCTGCTGGAGCAGGTGCTGACGCCTGACCAGTATGCAAAGAACGTCGAAACGGTGGCGGGCACCAATGCCCGCGTGGAATTCGCGCTGAAGCTGCCCGGCATGAAGGATGGCGGCCCGCCCGTCTGGATGCCGATCGACGCGAAGTTTCCGAAAGAGCAGTACGAGCGCCTGCTGGAAGCGGCCGACCGGGCGGACGCGGAAGGTGTCGCGACAGCCGGCAAGGAGCTGGAGCGGGCCGTGCGGGGCGAGGCGAAGACCATCGCCGAGAAATACGTCTGCCCGCCGCAGACGACCGATTTCGCCATCCTGTTCCTGCCCACGGAAGGGCTGTACGCGGAAGTGATGCGCCGCCCGGGCCTGGCGGACGAGCTGCAGCGCGTCAACCGCGTCAGCATCGCCGGCCCGTCCACGCTGACGGCGTTGCTGAACAGCCTGCAGATGGGCTTCCGCACCCTGGCGCTGGAAAAGCGCTCGTCGGAGGTATGGCAGGTGCTGGGCGCCGTCAAGACGGAGTTCGGCAAGTTCGGCGACGTGCTGGCCGCCACCAAAACCACGCTGGAGCGCGCCGCGAAAAATATCGAGACGGCGGAAATGCGCAGCCGCCAGATGGCGCGCAAGCTGAAGTCGGTGGAGGCGCTGCCGGCCGAGGCGGCGCAACTACTGCTGGGTAAGGAAGTGGAGCTGCCGGAAGCCGACAGCTGAGTCCGCTTCAGCTGGTCATACCAGCCCCTCGAACAGCAGCACGTCGACCAGGTCCCCCGCGGCAACATTGCCCTGTTCATCCGGCAGCACCACCATGCAGTTCGCTTCGGACATCGAACGCAGGATGCCGGAGCCCTGCGAGCCGGTAATGCGCACTTCGCGCGCGCCGTCCGCGTTGACGGTGAGGATGCCGCGCTGGTATTCCGTGCGGCCCGGCTTCTTGCGGATGGGGCCGAACGAGCGGGCCTGCACCAGCAGGTCGTCGCCCGCGCTTGCGCCCATCATGCGCAGCAGCGCGTGGCGGGCAAAAAAGTAAAACGTCACCATCACGGCGACAGGATTGCCGGGCAGGCCGAACAGGAAAGCGCTGTGGCCGTTCGAGCGGATCTTGCCGAATGCCATCGGGCGGCCCGGACGCATGCCGATCGTCCAGAACGTCACGTCGCCCAGGGTTGCCATGATCTGCTTGGTATAGTCGGCCGCGCCGACCGACACGCCGCCGGACGTGATGACGGCATCGGCGCTTTCGCACGCATCGCGCAGCGCCGCTTCCAGCGCAGCCGGGTCGTCAGGCACGATCCCCATGTCGACCAGCTCGACACCGAGGCGCGTCAGCATGCCGTGCAGGGTGTAGCGGTTGCTGTCGTAGACGCAGCCGGCGGCAAGCGGCTCGCCGATCGAGCGCAGTTCGTCGCCGGTGGAGAAGAACGCCACGCGCAGCCGGCGCCGCACGGCCACCTCGGCAATGCCAAGCGACGCGATCAGGCCGAGATCGGCGGGCCGGACGATCCTGCCCGCCTTCAGCGCCGGGCTGCCTTCCATCAGGTCCTCGCCCCTGAAGCGGCGGTTGTCGCCGGTCTTGATCGTGCGCGGCGCGATCGTCACGCTGTCCTCGGTGATGCCGGCGGCCAGTTCCTGCGGCAGCACGGTGTCGCAGCCGGGCGGCATGACGCCGCCCGTCATGATGCGCACGCACTGGCCCCGCTCGGGCCGCAGGTCGGAAGGGCGGCCGGCATAGACGGCGCCGATCGCCTGCAGCGTGGTCGGATGTTCGGTATCGAGCTGGTCGCCGGCAAACGCGAAGCCGTCCATTGCCGAATTGTCGTGCGCCGGAACGCTGATCGGCGAGACGATATCGGCCGCCAGCACGCGGCCCAATGCGGCGCGCAGCGCCACCTTCTCGACGGCGCGCACGGGCTGGATGAATTCGCGAATGATGTGCTGCGCCTGGCGCACGGGTACCGCATGGGGATCGTAGCCGGACAGGCAGCTCACGACGTCCTGCAACGTCGGTGCGCCGTTCGCCTGTTCCTCGTGCTGCAGTTCTGCCAGCGTATTGATGTTGCGGAACGCCGCGGCATCGTTGAACAGCACCTCGGCCACCTTGATCGACTTGTGCCAGCCGTCCATGCGCCGGCCGCCTTCGGCCAGGTAGGCGTCCAGGTGGGGCAGAGCGCTCTTGCGGATCAGGCTGAACACCGGATGGGGCTGCTTGTGGGCGGCGCCCGTTTCGTCCGCTTCCATCGTCACGGCAAGGGCCAGGTCCGCTTCCTGCGTCACCAGCGCTTCGCGCAGGCGCTGCACCAGGTCCTGCGGCAGGAATGGCGAGTCGCAGGGTGCCGTGACGAGCAGGTCCGTGTCGCAGTGGCGCAGGCCCGTCTGCAGGCCGGCCAGCGGACCCTCGAAGCCCGTCAGCTCGTCCGCCCGGACGGCAACGCCCAGTGCCGCGTAGCTTTCCTCGTTGCGGTTGGCATTGATCGTCACCGAGCGCACCTGTGGCGCCAGTCGGCGCAGGACGTGAGCGGCCATCGTGGCGCCGCGGAATGGCTGCAGGCCCTTGTCGACGCGGCCCATGCGGGTGCCGCGGCCGCCGGCCAGGATCAGGCCCGATACGTCGTCGTAAGAAGTGGTACTGCTCGTCAAATCATCCCCCAATATAAGACATTTCGACCTTGCGCTCGCCGGAGCGGACCAGGCCGTCCGTATTGACCGTGCGCAGTTCGGAATAGCGGTCGCCGCGCACGCGCCAGACGGCGCCGATGGCGGCGGACAGCTCGGCATCGGTGCGGCCCGAGCGCAGCAGTGCGCGCAGGTCGTGGCCGCGGGTGGCGAACAGGCACGTGTACAGCTTGCCTTCGGTGGACAGCCGGGCGCGCGTGCAGTCCTTGCAGAACGCCTGCGTGACGCTCGAAATGACGCCGATTTCACCCCGGCCGTCCGCATAGCGCCAGCGCGCCGCCGTCTCGCCCGTGTAGTTCGGGTCCACCGGCGCCAGCGGCATCTCGGCGCCGATGCGGCGCACGATCTCGGCGGAGGGAATCACGTCCTGCATGTTCCAGCCATTGGATGCGCCCACGTCCATGTATTCGATGAAGCGCAGGATGTGCGGGGTGCCCCGGAAATACCGGGCCATCGGCAGGATTTCCTGCTCGTTGCTGCCAGCCTTGACGACCATGTTGACCTTGATGGGGCCCAGGCCGGCGGCATGCGCCGTGTCGATGCCGTGCAGCACGTCCGCCACGGCGAAATCGACGTCGTTCATGGCGCGGAAGACGGCATCGTCCATCGCGTCCAGCGACACGGTCACGCGGTTCAGGCCGGCATCCTTGAGCGACTGCGCCTTGCGTGCCAGCAGCGAGCCATTCGTCGTCAACGTCAGGTCGAGCGGCTTGCCGTGCACGGTGCGCAGTTCGGCCAGCATGCCGATCAGCTTTTCGATGTTCTTGCGCAGCAGCGGCTCGCCGCCCGTCAGGCGGATTTTCTCCACGCCGTGCGCGACGAATTCGCGCGCCAGGCGGGTGATTTCCTCGAACGTCAGCAGCGACGAGTGCGGCAGGTACTGGTAATCCTTGTCGAATACTTCCTTCGGCATGCAATACACGCAGCGGAAGTTGCAGCGGTCGGTGATGGAGATGCGCAGGTCGTGCAGGGGGCGAGCCAGGGCGTCGCGCAGGTCTCCCGTGGCCGGTTCGAGCGCGGCAGGGATGGCGGGCGCGCGCGCGCGCTCATCCGACAGCATGATAATCTTCTCAGTCATTACTTTTACTACATTAGTTGGGTGGTTCCACCCGGATAAGATAGCACGAGGCCGCAGATTGCACAGGCCAACAGCACCTTGACTGTTCCCATCTGGTAACGCAGCAGTGCGATTGCCGCCATGGTGGCAATTGCCGCAGCTGCCCAGTCGGCCTCGCCACTTGCCAGAAATACATGCCTGCCGAAGAACACGGCCAGGCTGGCGATGACGCCGACGACCGCCGCGGAGATGGCCGTCAGCGGCGCCGTCATGCGGATATTGCCGCGCGTTGCCTCGACCAGCGGCCCGCCCGCCAGGATGAACACGAATGATGGCACGAACGTGAACCACGCCGCCACCAGCGCGCCCGCAATGCCCGACCATGGCGCCGCCCCCAGCACGTGGTGTGTCCAGCCGCCGACAAAGCCGATGAACGCGACGATCATGATCAACGGCCCCGGCGTCGTTTCGCCCAGCGCCAGGCCGTCGATCATCTGGGTTGGCGTGAGCCAGTGATAGGTGTCGACGCCGCCCTGGTAGACGTACGGCAGCACCGCATAGGCGCCGCCAAACGTCAGCATTGCAGCCTTGGTGAAGAACCAGCCCATCTGCGCAAGCGGCTGGTCTGCGCCCGTAGCGGCGGCAAGAAGGCTCCAGCTGGCGGCGAGCAACCCGATACCCAGGACGGACGTGAGGATGAGGTGGCGCCAGCCGAAGCGGGCATGCGCCGGCGTCGGCGTATCGTCGCCGATCAGTGCCGGAGCGCCGGCGCCGGCGTGCGCAGCGCCATTGTCCAGTGCGAATACCTGCGGCCGCAGCCGGCCGCCGAGCCAGCCGGCGGCGGCAGCGCCAAGTACGATCAGCGGAAACGGCACGCCCAGCATGATCGCGCCGAACGCCACGGCGGCGATCGACGCCAGCAGGCCGTTGCGCAAGGTGCGCCGGCCGATCCGCCAGGCGGCCGCCAGCACGATGGCGACGACGGCTGGCTTAATGCCATACAGCACGGCGGCCACGGCGGGCACGTTGCCGAACGCCATGTACACCCAGCCCAACCCGATGAGCAGCAGCAGGGAAGGGAGCAGGAACAGCAGACCCGCGACCAGGCCGCCGCGCACGCGGTGCAGCAGCCAGCCGATGTAGATCGCCAGCTGCGTCGCCTCCGGCCCCGGCAGCAGCATGCAGTAGTTGAGTGCATGCAGGAAGCGGTTCTCCGAAATCCAGCGGCGTCGCTCGACGAGTTCGGCATGCATCATCGCAATCTGGCCGGCGGGGCCGCCAAAGCTGATGAAGCCCAGCTTGAGCCAGTAGCGCGCCGCCGTGGCAAGGCTGACGGGAGCAGGAAGGTCTGGATGCATGGCGGTCGATGGATAAAAAAAGGGAAGCACGAGGCTTCCCTTTTCGGTGGCGCGTGGCCGATCAGTTGCGGGTGTTCACTTGCACCAGCGGCTCATCGACCACCACGGGTGCCGGCTTGCGCTGGCGGCGTACCGGCGGTGGCGGCGCTTCCTGGGCAGCCGCTTCCTGCGCGGCGCGCAGCTTGGCCGGGTCGGTTGCCGCCATCGTCAGGCCGGCGGACGCCAGCAGCGCATCCAGGTCGGCCGGCTTGGCCGCTGGTGCAGGTGCCGTCGCCTGTGCTGGCGTCGGCGTTTCCGCACCCGGTTCGGCCAGCGCCTGGGCCGGCACCTGTGCAGCTTCTTCCGCCACAACCGGAGCCTGCGCGACAGGGTGTGCTTCCTCGACAGCGGGAGCCGGCGTCACGGCCGGGGCCTGCTCGACGGGCGCCGGCGCAGGTGCGGACACTGGCGGCAGTGGCTCGGCGGCCGGTGCATCGACGATTTCCGCTTCAGCAGGCTCGACGGCAGGTGCCGGCTCGACCGCAGCTTGCGCCACGACCGGGGCAGGGACCACGGGCGCGGTTTCCTCGGCGAAAGGCGCCGTGGCAACTGGTGCTGCGGGCTGTGCAGCGACAGGCTCGGCTTCGGCAGCCTTCTGCACCGGCTCGGCAACGGCTGGTACGGCTTCCTGGGCCGCAGCGACTTGCTCGACAGCAGCAGGCTCGGCAGCAGCAGGTTCGGCAGCAACAGGTTCGGCAGCAACAGGTTCGGCAGCGTCACGCTCGACAGCAGCCGGCTCGACAGCAGCCGGCGCACGTCCTTCGGCAACGTCGTCGGACTGGGCCATCGTCGTAGTCGTTACGGTGACAGCCTCGGACACGACGACGCTGGCAACGGTCGTCGTTTCAAACGACGTTTCGCCTTCCGCACCCTCGATCCCCTCGGCGCCTTCGCGCTCGCGGCGATTGCGGTTGCGGCCGCCGCGACGACGGCGACGGCGCGGCTCGTCGCCACCTTCGCCACCCTCGAACTCTTCACCTTCCGGTCCCTGGCTGGCGACGGCCGGTTTCAGCAGATCAGTCGTGTCGACAACGGGACCGCTGCCGGTACCGACCGGACCGACGCCGGCGGCTGCCAGCGCCAGTTCCTCGGCTTTCGCTTCGGCCGGCTGGACTTTCGCTTCGCGCGGCTCACGCGGCTCGCGCGGTGGACGCGGTGCGCGTTCAGGACGCTCGCCACGTTCGGCACGTTCGGCGCGCTCAGGTCGTTCCGCGCGCTCCGGACGCTCGGCGCGTTCGCCGCGTGGCGCAGGCACTGCCTGGCCTTCGACGACTTCGCGCGGCTCGCGGTTTTCACGCGGCTCGCGTGGTTCCCGGGGCGGACGTGGTGCACGCGGCGGACGGCCCTCGGCGGCGACGGCGGGTTTGCCGGCTTCCTCGCGGCTGCCCGGTTCGCGTTCCTCGCGTCCGCCCTTGCCGTTACGGCCACGGCCACGCGGAGCGCGGGCGTTCTTGTCGCCGCGCTCGGCTGGCGCGACCGGTTTCGTCACGATGGCCGGGGCTGGCGGTGCAGCCGGTTCCGGCTGCTTGCCCGTGAAGAATGACATCAGCTTGCCGAAGAAGCCTTTTTCGGCCGGTGCAGCTGCCACCGGCACAGGCGGCGCGACCGGCGCCACGGGCTCGGCCGGCGTGCGGTCGACCATCGGGGCCGGCTGGCTTGGCGTGATCGTCTTGACGACGGCTTCCTGGCGCGGCTTGGCGTCTTCCTTCTGGCGCTTGGCAAAGGCCATGTCGGTATCGGCCTGTTCCGCCATTGTGTAGCTGGCGGCCGTTTCTTCCAGGCGCGGATCGTCATGCTTGATGCGTTCGAGCTTGTAGTGCGGCGTGTCCAGGTGCTTGTTCGGCACCAGGATCACGGTGATGCGGTGGCGGTTCTCGATCTTGAGCACTTCGCCACGCTTCTCGTTGAGCAGGAAGGCGGCCACGTCGACCGGCACCTGCACGTGGATGGCGGCGCTGTTTTCCTTCATCGCCTCTTCCTGGATGATGCGCAGCACCTGCAGGGCGGACGATTCGGTATCGCGGATGTGGCCGGTGCCGGAGCAGCGCGGGCACGTCACGTGCGAACCTTCGGACAGCGAAGGGCGCAGGCGCTGGCGCGACAGTTCCATCAGGCCGAAGCGGGAAATCTTGCCCATCTGAACGCGGGCACGGTCATGGTGCAGCGCGTCCTTCAGGCGCTGTTCCACTTCGCGCTGGTTCTTCGCCACTTCCATGTCGATGAAGTCGATGACGATCAGGCCGCCCAGGTCGCGCAGGCGCAACTGGCGGGCCACTTCCTCGGCCGCTTCGCAGTTGGTGTTGAAGGCCGTCGTTTCAATGTCGGAACCGCGCGTTGCCCGCGCCGAGTTGACGTCCACGGACACCAGCGCTTCCGTGTGGTCGATCACGATGGCGCCGCCCGATGGCAGCGGCACGGTGCGGGAATACGCCGTTTCGATCTGGTGTTCGATCTGGAAGCGCGAGAACAGCGGCACGTCGTCGCTGTAGCGTTTCACGCGGTGCACCATGTCGGGCATCACGTGGCTCATGAACTGGTGCGCCTGCTCGTAGATCTCGTCGGTGTCGATCAGGATCTCGCCGATGTCGGGCTGGTAATAGTCGCGGATGGCGCGAATGACGAGCGAGCTTTCCTGGTAGATCAGGAAGGCGCCGGAGGCCGACTTCGACGCGCCTTCGATCGCGCGCCACAGTTGCATCAGGTAGTTCAGGTCCCACTGCAGCTCGTCGACGTTGCGGCCGATGCCGGCGGTGCGGGCGATCACGGACATGCCCTGCGGCAGGTCCAGCTTGTCCATCGTCTCGCGCAGTTCCTGGCGCTCTTCGCCTTCGACACGGCGCGACACGCCGCCGCCGCGCGGGTTGTTCGGCATCAGCACGAGATAACGGCCGGCCAGCGAAATGAACGAGGTCAGGGCCGCGCCCTTGTTGCCGCGCTCTTCCTTTTCGACCTGGACCATGATTTCCTGGCCTTCGCGCAATGCTTCCTTGATGGTGGCATTGCGTACGTCGACGCCTTCACGGAAATACGTGCGGGCAACTTCTTTGAATGGGAGGAAACCGTGCCGATCTTCGCCGTAGCTGACGAAGCACGCTTCCAGCGACGGTTCGATGCGGGTGATGACGCCTTTGTAGATATTGGACTTGCGCTGTTCGCGTCCGGCGGTTTCGATGTCGATGTCGATCAGTTTCTGACCGTCGACAATTGCCACGCGCAGCTCTTCCTGCTGCGTGGCGTTGAACAACATGCGTTTCATTTTTATTTAACTCCGCGACCCTTGGGCCATGTAATGCCGCCCCCGTGGAGGCGGCAACCATACAAGGATATACGCGAGAATTAAGGAGGCTGCGGGGAAATGCCTCGTCGTGCGGCAGCGCGCGGTGGCGCGGCTGCCGCAGCAGGGCGCATGGGGCCGATCGTCCTGCCGAGTTCGCACCACCTGCAACTCATCCTGTCATACCGAGCACGTCGGGACGGGAGAATGCGGGCGTGCGCAAATCGTCGAGCCAGGCATCTTGTATGGTGCCTGGCGAAACGGCAAGCGTTATCGGTTCCATCAACCAGCGAGCAACGACTGTAGTGCTTGCTCGCCGGACTTATCCTATCTTCCAGCCAATCTAATCCAGCATCCGTGCGCATGAGGCAGCCTTCGGAACCGTCGCGATCGCAGGCAGTTGTCGCCGCGAAGGGTGCTTGTCGCAAGCCTCGCAGGCGGCAAATGCAACGCGCGGCTGGCTTTTCAGACTGCCATAATCCGATGACGACAGAGGTCGTAACCCTGACCCGCGCCCGAATGTGCGTATACATTTATTTCCGCTGAATTTGCAATTAGGCGAGGCCAGCGGATGCGCCCCTGTGTAGAATTGTGGTTTTCTTCTTACACTGCAGCAGCTTGAAGTACTACTTCGAGTACAGCTTCGCTACGGCAAAACGATTATATATTCAAAATGAAGGACTTAGAGAGATTTTCTGGGAAGACAACGCAAAAGGGGGCCCCCGGGCCCGGGCACAAACCCGCTGCGACTTCCCCAATACAGTCCTGCCGCAAGCGCAATTCGTCACGATCGGCGAAGAAGAGGCCGGACAGCGGATAGATAACTACCTGTTGCGTGTTTGCAAAGGTGTACCGAAAAGCCACATCTACCGCATCCTCCGCTCCGGCGAGGTGCGTGTCAACAAGGGCCGCATTGACCAGTTGTACCGTTTGACCGCTGGCGACATTGTCCGCATCCCGCCCGTGCGGATGGCGGAGAAGCCGGAAAACACGGTGCCGGCGGCCGAGTTCCCGATCGTCTTCGAGGATGCCCATATGCTGGTCGTCGACAAGCCGGCCGGTGTCGCCGTGCATGGCGGCTCGGGTGTGTCGTTCGGCGTCATCGAACAGTTGCGCGCGTCGCGTCCCGATGCCAAGTTCCTGGAACTGGTGCACCGGCTCGACCGCGAAACGTCGGGGTTATTGCTGCTGGCCAAGAAGCGCTCCGCACTGACGTCGTTGCACGAACAAATGCGCGACGGCGTGACGGACAAGCGCTACCTGGCCCTGGCCGTGGGCGACTGGAAAAATCAGCGCCAGCACGTCAAGCTGCCACTGCACAAGTACACGACGGCCGATGGCGAGCGCCGCGTGGCCGTGCAGGCCGACGGCATGGCGTCGCATACGGTGTTCACATTGTTAAGGAAATATGACAACTTCGCGTTGCTGGAAGCGGAGCTGAAGACGGGGCGTACCCACCAGATCCGGGTTCATCTGGCATCGTCGGGCTTTCCCATCGCTGGCGACGACAAATATGGCGATTTCGCGCTCAACAAGGCATTACAGAAGGGTGACGGCAGGCGCGGCGCCCTGAAGCGGATGTTCCTGCACGCCCACCAGATCAGCTTTACGCACCCGGACACGGGCAAAATGATGACCCTGAATGCCCCGCTGGCGCCCGAATGCGAAAAATTCTTGGTAAGCTTGGGGCAACCACGCAGTTGAGCAGCAACCGCAGTTGAGCAACCGCAGTTGAGCACCACCTCACCGGACGGGCGCCCAGGCGCGACGTCCCGATCTCTACAGGAGCCGGCGCAGCCGGATTACATGGCAAGAAAGCAATTTGACCTGATCGTCTTCGATTGGGACGGCACCTTGATGGACAGTACGGCAACGATCGTCAAATCCATCCAGGCGGCGGCACGCGACCTCGGCCTGCCCATTCCCAGCCGCGAGGCGGCGTCGCACGTGATCGGCCTCGGCCTGGCCGAAGCGATGCAGGCCGTGCTGGGGCCAGGCGTCGACCCGAAATATTATGCGCGCATGGTCGAGCGCTACCGTTATCACTACCTGGCCAAGGATCACGAGCTGACGTTGTTCGACGGCGTGCTGGAAATGCTGGAGGCACTGACGCAGCAGGGCTATTTCCTGGCAGTCGCCACCGGCAAAAGCCGTGTCGGCCTGAACCGGGCACTGAACGCGGCCAAGCTGCTGACCACGTTTGCCGCGACCCGCTGTGCCGACGAGACGTTTTCCAAGCCGCACCCGGCCATGCTGCAGGAACTGACGCGCGAACTGGGCCAGGACCTGAAGCGCACCGTCATGATCGGCGACACGACGCACGACCTGCTGATGGCCCAGAACGCAGGTTCGGCTGGTATTGCCGTCGAGTACGGCGCCCATCCGGTCGACCAGTTGCACGCCTGCCAGCCCCTCTTCTCCGCCAGGAACGTGCCCGAGCTGCACGCCTGGCTGGATGCCAACGCGTAGAGCACGGCCGTGAGCGAAGAGATCCTGATCTGCGAGGCCGAGGCCGTCGTCGCCGGTGGGCTGGGCATGCGCTTTCCCGTCACGGCAGGCGGCGAGGACGCCAACGCGTTCGTCATCCGCCACGGCGGCGCGGCATACGCCTACCTGAACCGTTGCGCCCATGTACCGATCGAACTGGACTGGGCACCGGGGGAGTTCTTCGAGTCGAGCAAGATGTATCTGATGTGCTCGACGCATGGCGCCGTCTATATTCCCTCGACCGGCCAGTGTGCCGGCGGACCCTGCCGGGGCGGGCGCCTGCGGCCCATCGCCGTCACGGAGCGCGACGGCAAGCTGTACTGGCAGCCGGACGATTTCGTCCGCCCCGCGCGCGCCTGACGTCGTTTTCCTTTTCAGCGTTTCACCATCGACATTTATCCATGAGTGACAATCTTCCCCCAACCCAACCGCCCGTACCGCCCGCGCCTGCTCCCGGGCAGCTGCCCATCAACTGGGAACGGGAAGTGCTGGAGAAACTCGTCTTTGCGACGATCAAGGAACAGCGTGCCAACCGGCGCTGGAGCATCTTCTTCAAGGTGTTCCTGCTCGTGCTCGTCTTCCTGGCGATTGCCAGCTATTTCAACCTCAGCATTCTGGGCGCCGACACGGAAGTGGGCCGGCACACGGCGTTGATCGAAATCGAGGGCAATATCGAATCGGAAGGCAGCGGCGCCGCGGCCGTCGTCATCCCCGCGCTGAACAAGGCGTTTTCCGACGAGAGTTCCGTTGCCATCGTCGTGCACATCAACAGCCCCGGTGGCAGCCCGGTCCAGGCCGGCATGATCGCCGACGAGATCGGGCGCCTGCGCAAGGGCTACCCGGACAAGCCCCTGTACGCCGTCGTCGATGAAATCTGCGCGTCCGGCGGCTATTACATTGCCGCGTCGGCCGACCGCATTTACGTCAACAAGGCCAGCATCATCGGTTCCATCGGCGTGCTAATGGACGGCTTCGGCTTTACGGGCGCGATGGAGAAACTGGGCGTCGAGCGCCGTCTGCTCACGGCCGGTGAAAACAAGGGCTTCATGGATCCGTTCAGCCCGCAGTCGGCCAAGCACAAGGAGCACGCGCAGGAAATGCTCAACGAGATCCACCAGCAGTTCATCGACGTGGTGCGCGCCGGTCGTGGCACGCGCCTGCATGAAACGCCGGAAACGTTCTCGGGACTGTTCTGGACGGGCGCGCGCGCCGTCAAGATGGGCCTGGCAGACGATTTCGGCAGCGTGGACAGCGTGGCACGCGACATCGTCAAGGCCGAGGACATCATCGACTATACCCAGCATGAAGGCCTGCCGGAACGCGTGCTGAAGAAATTCGGCGCCGCCATGGGCGGCGGCGCATTCAAGGCGGCGGTCGGCGAGGCGGGACGCGTGTCGCTGAAGTAGTCAACTGCCGCCGTCTCCGATGGAGACAGCGGCAATCAGCGGGACAGCGGGCCATGAATTCGATTTCTTCGCGAACTTCTTGATAAATCTCCCGCTTGGACTATAGTAGGTGTGTAGTTCATTCCAAGGGAGGGCGAAGTCAACCAGCGCAGTAATGAAGAAAGCAGTAATTGGACGCACTTCGTTGCACTTCATTGCACCTTGTTATACGAAGTTGCACGAGTCCTATTTGCTCGCATTCACTTGCGTAAGCGGAACTACTTAACTGCATTGATGCAGACCAGAGAGAATTCAATTCCTCGTTCATGTCCTGTGATGGGCAAGAAAACGGCGGCTCAGGCCGCCGTTTTCGTTTGGGCGCCGACGCCCGCCGGCGGTAACTCGCCGGCGGCAAACCCTCCCGTGTCGAGCCACGTCATCAGATCGTGTTCCGTCGCGGCCAGCCAGCCGGACTGTGGCATTGCCGGGCACAGGGCGCTTTCCCAGTCGCGCCCGGCGCGCAGGCGTACCCGATTCACCAGCAGGTTTGCTGCCAGCTGGGCGGCCGTGCGGTGGGCGATTGCCATCCGGGTCGCCTGGCTCGCAGCTCGTCCCGTCGTGCGGACGGTACTGCTGCCGGGGGATTGGGTGCGTGCGCTGGCCGGTGCACTGGTTTGGCGGGGCGTTTCGTTCGTCATCACATTCTCCTGCGGAAATTGCTGTATTGTTCGGTCGAAGTGTCGCGAACTGCGGTCTGGCGGGCGTTCATCGGCTGGCGTTCATCGGCTGGCATCCTAATGCTGCACCGTAACTGCAATGCTTTGCATCACGCCGGTCCTGGACAGGCGATACGAACCTGGCGACGTGCTGCGTACAGCCGGGTTAGGAATCCCGGCGAGCTGTTCAGTAAATTCCTACTGTAATTTCAGTTTAACAACGGGCCTTCCATGCAGCTTGATATGCATCAAAAGCGCATCGAGGTGGCGGAGTCAAATCCGGTAGAATGCCGGCCCATGAGCAAATTATCCCTGGATCGCATCCTGCAATCGCAAGGCTTCGGCACCCGCAAGTATTGCCGCACCCTTATCGAAGACGGCGAAGTGGCCGTCAACGGCGCCGTGCAGGACAACTACAAGAGTCCGGTCGAGACGGACAACCTGGTATTGACCGTGTTCGACGAGGAGTGGCGCTACCGCGAGCACGTCTATATCGCGCTGAACAAACCCGCCAACTTCGAGTGTTCGCGCAAGCCGAGCCACCGTCCCGGCGTGCTGACCTTGCTGCCCGAGCAGTTCACCTGGCGCGACGTGCAGCCCGTCGGCCGGCTCGACCACGACACGACGGGCATGCTGCTGATGTCCGACGACGGTCCGTTCATCCACGCGCTGTCGTCGCCGAAGCGGCACGTGCCGAAGGTGTATCACGCCACCACGGCCGAACCGGTCACGGACGAGCTGATTGCGCAATTGCTGGCGGGCGTGCAGTTGCACGACGAGCCGGCGCCATTGGCGGCGCTGGTGTGCGAAAAGCGTGGCGACCATCTGCTGGAAATCGTGCTGGAGCAGGGCAAGTACCACCAGGTCAAACGCATGCTGGCCGCGGCGGGGAACCATTGCAGTGCACTGCATCGCGCCGCCATCGGCGCTCTGGAACTGGCGTCGCTGGATCTGGAAGAGGGCGAATGGTGCTACCTGGACGAGGCGCAGCTGGCGCTGCTGGCGGCCGCGTGAGTCAGAACGGGCAGGCCTGCGAGTGGGCCGCCTCGATCTGCGCCGCGAAGGCGGGCGCGGCGTCGAACCCGGCCCTGGGATAGGCGCAGAACAGCGCCAGGTTGTTGTCGTGGCAGACGCGCGACCACATTTCTTCCAGCCGGGCCGTGCTGGCGTAATGGCCGTCCGCCCACAGCAGTCCCACCATCTCGCCGAACGCGCGCACGGTCGGGTAATGCTTGCGGGCACGCAGCAGCAGGCCGTCGATCACGCAGCGAAAGCGTGCCTCGTCCGGCACCCCGTTGTCGGTAAAGCGCGCCAGCAGCTCGGCCGCATCGAGCGGCAGGTATTGGCCGCGCTCGGCTGCCGCAGCCGGGTCGAAGCCCGCGTAGGCCAGCCGGCGGTCCAGTTCCAGGCGATGCGACGGGGTAGCGATGACAACGATGGCATCGCCCTGGCGGATGCCGGTCGCGATGAAGCCTTCGAGCGCATCGAGCAGCGCCTCGTCGCTGTCGTAGAGTTGCAGGCAGTGGGTGCAGGGTGCTTGCGTGGTCCAGAAATCGTCCACGGCCCTGCGCTTTGTTGCTGAGTATTCATTCACGATGGTTCTGCCTCCAGCGGACAACTTATCATAAGAGCGATATTACCCGCGCACAACAGCGGCTCGCTGGGCCATCTGCTACAGTCTCGTCCAGACGAAACACGATCTTTCATCCATGAAACTTGCAACCTTGAATGATGGTACCCGCGACGGCCAGCTGATCGTGGTTGCCCGCGACCTGAAGAGCGCCGTCGTGGCGGACGGCATTGCCGCATCCCTGCAGCGGGCGCTGGACGACTGGGCATTCATCGCGCCCCAGCTGGACACGCTGTCGCGCCAGCTCAACGACGGCAAGGCCCGCCGCACGTTCGAGTTCGATCCGCGCCGCTGCATGGCACCGCTGCCGCGCGCCTACCAGTGGGCCGAGTGCAGCGCCTACCTGCACCACGTGGAGCTGCTGCGCAAGGCCGAGGGTGGCGAAATGCCGGCGTCGTTCCGGCGGCAGCCGCCGACGGTCCAGGGCGCCAGCGACGACCTGCTGGGCCCGACGGACGACATCGTCGTCGCCAATGAAGCCTGGGGCATCGATTTCGCGGCACAGCTGGCCGCCGTCACGGACGACGTGCCGATGGGCGCCACGCCGGACGACGCGTATCAGCGCATCCGCCTGCTGATGCTGGCGAACGGCGTGTCGCTGCGCCATCTCCTGCAGGACGAGCTCGTCCGTGGCTGCGGCGCCTTCCGGTCCAGGCCCGCGACGGCGTTCAGCCCCGTTGCCGTTACGCCGGACGAGCTGGGCGAGGCGTGGCAGGACGCCAAGGTGCACCTGCCGCTGCGCGCGTCGTGGAACGGGCGTCTGGTCGGCCAGCCCCATGTCGGCAAGGACATGACGTTCAATTTCGCCCAGTTGATCGCCCATGCAGCCAGCACGCGCAGGCTGCGGACCGGCACGATTCTGGGCACCGGGCCGGTGTCGAACAAGGATGCGAAGAAGGGCTATTCGTGCATTGCCGAAAAGCGCATCCTGGAAACGATTGCCGAGGGCAAGCCGGTCACGGCGTTCATGGCGTTCGGCGACACGGTCCGCATCGAGATGCTCGATGCGGACGGCAAGTCGGTGTTCGGCGCCATCGACCAGACGGTGCGGCCGACGGGCTACGTGCCGCCGGCCCCCGAGGTTGCCGTCGAGAAAACGGAATAGGACGGGCATCGTCCCGCTGTTCGGGCGATGACGGCGGCGTGCCGTCCGCAATAATGGCGCCTGTTAATCGAACCGGGAGCAGCGCGTGGCAGAAGACAGCGGAGCGGAAAAGACAGAAGCAGCGTCAGAGAGGCGCCTCCAGCAGGCGCGTGAAGAAGGCGACGTTCCCCGGTCCCGCGAAGTTGCCACATTTACTGTCCTGCTGGCGGCAGGCGCCGGTCTTTACATGATGGGCTCCTCGATGGCGGCCCGTCTCGGCGCCACGCTCAAGTCGGGCCTGTCGCTGACGCGCGAGCAGGCCTACCACCCGGACATTCTCATTACCCGCATCCTGACGGACATCGTCAACGTGCTGATCACGTTCCTGCCGATCGGCCTGGCCGTGATGGTGGTGGCGCTTGTCTCGCCCATATTTGTCGGCGGCTGGCTGTTCAGCTCCAAGGCGTTCATGCCGAAGTTCAGCAAGCTCAACCCGATCAGCGGCATCACCAACATGGTCTCGAAGAACTCCCTGGTCGAGCTGCTGAAGGCCATCGTCAAGACAATCGTCGTGGGCTCCGTGGCATACATGGTCATCATGAAGCACGCGGATGCCATGTTCGGCCTGGCCAACGAGCCGCTGCACGAAAGCAGCGTGCACCTGCTGGACATGATGGCAACGAGCTTCCTGTGGCTGGTGGGCGCATTGGGCTTTATCGCCGTCATCGATGCGCCGTACCAGATCTGGCACTATGCCGACAAGCTCAAGATGACGCGCCAGGAAACGATCCAGGAGTCGAAGGAAAGCGATGGCAACCCACAGATCAAGGGCAAGATCCGCCAGATGCAGCGCGAGATGGCCAAGGGCCGCATGATGCAGGATGTGCCGACGGCGGACGTGGTCGTGACCAACCCGACCCACTATGCGGTGGCGCTGAAGTACACGGACGGCGCGAACGGCGCGCCGAAGGTGGTGGCCAAGGGCACGGACGAAGTGGCGGCCAGGATCCGCGAACTGGCCAAGGAGCACAAGGTGGCGATCCTGGAAGCCCCGGCCCTGGCCCGTGCGCTGCACAAGCACACCGACATCGGCGACGAAATTCCGGCCCGCCTGTATGCGGCCGTGGCCGAAGTGCTTGCCTACGTCTACCAGCTGCGCGCCTACCGCCCGGGCGGCCGTTATCCGGACCGTCCGACCAGGCTCGACGTGCCGGCCGACATGGACCCGAACGACCCGGCATCCAGGAAGCCGCCACAGTAAGCAGCCTCGGGACGGGCACCTCGCTTCAGGTCTTCACGCCGGAGCGACGTGCCCGCCGATGACGTTTTTCCCACATCCGGGCCCACGACGCGCGAATAGCGGGGTTTTCCCCGGCCTTTTCGCCGCATCGTTTCCTCACTGCATCATCAATAATCTCAGCATCCGGGAACCAATCCCACCAGCGAGAGGAACGTTTGATGAACAGCATAAGATTGCCAGCATGGATGAGCGGTATCGGCGGTGCCAATACGAAGAGCCTGGCCGCGCCGATCCTGATCATCATGCTGCTGGCGATGATGATCCTGCCGCTGCCGGCAATCGTCCTCGACCTGTTCTTCAGCTTCAATATCGCGTTGTCGATCATCGTGCTGCTGACTGCGCTGTACACAGTCAAGCCGCTCGACTTCATGGCGTTCCCCGCCGTGCTGCTGGTATCGACGATGCTGCGCCTGTCGCTGAACGTCGCGTCCACCCGTATCGTGCTGTCGGAGGGCCACACGGGCGGCGCCGCCGCCGGCAAGGTCATCGAGGCCTTCGGCCACTTCCTGATCGGCGGCAACTACACGATCGGTATCATTGTCTTCATCATCCTGACCATCATTAACTTCGTCGTCGTGACGAAGGGCGCGGGCCGTATCGCCGAAGTGGGCGCCCGCTTCGCGCTGGACGCGCTGCCCGGCAAGCAGATGGCGATCGACGCCGACCTGAACGCCGGCCTGATCGGCGAAGCGGATGCCCGCAAGCGCCGCAGCGAAGTTTCCCAGGAAGCGGAATTCTACGGCGCGATGGACGGTGCCTCGAAGTACGTGCGCGGCGACGCCGTGGCCGGCATCATGGTTACCGTCATCAACGTCGTCGGCGGCCTCCTGATCGGTATCCTGTCGCACGACATGCCTGTGGGCGAAGCGGCCAAGGTCTATACGCTGCTGGCCATCGGCGACGGCCTGGTGGCCCAGATCCCGTCGCTGGTGATCTCGGTCGCGGCCGGTATCATCGTCTCGCGCGTGGCCAGCGATACCGACGTCGGCACGCAGATGGTCGGCCAGCTGTTCGCCAAGCCGCAAGTCATGTACATCACGGGCGGCATCATCGGCGGCATGGGCCTGATCCCGGGCATGCCCAACTTTATGTTCCTGTCGCTGGGTGCCGCGCTGGGCGGTACCGGCTACATGCTGGACAAGAAGCGCAAGGAGGCGGAAGCGAACGGCACGGCGGATCGTCCAGCGGGCGGCGGCGGTACGGCCGCAGGCGGCGCCCCGGCAGCGGGCGGCCAGGCCGCGCCGGCCGAGAACGAAGAAGCAAGCTGGTCGGACGTGCAGGCTGTCGACACGCTGGGCCTGGAAGTGGGCTACCGCCTGATTCCGCTGGTGGACAAGGCGCAAAGCGGCGAGCTGCTCAAGCGTATCAAGGGCATCCGCAAGAAGTTCGCGCAGGAAGTGGGTTTCCTTGCACCGCCTGTACACATCCGCGACAACCTGGAACTGAAGCCGTCGGCCTACCGCATCACGCTGAAGGGCGTGGAAGTGGGCGCCGGCGAAGCGTTCAACGGCCAGTTCCTGGCGATCAATCCGGGCATGGCCAGCGGCAACCTGCCGGGCCTGGCGACGACGGACCCCGCGTTCGGCCTGCCGGCCACGTGGATCGACGCCAGCCTGCGCGACCAGGCGCAGGGCATGGGCTACACGGTGGTCGATGCGGGCACGGTCGTCGCGACGCACCTGAACCACCTGATCACGACGCATGCGTCGGAACTGCTGGGCCGCACGGAAGTGCAGGCGCTGCTGGATCACCTGGGCAAGGAAGCGCCGAAGCTGATCGAAGACCTGGTGCCGAAGATGCTCTCGCTGTCGGCGCTGCAGAAAGTGCTGCAGAACCTGCTGTCCGAAGGCGTGCACATCCGCGACATGCGCTCGATTATCGAAGCGCTGGCCGAGCACACCGCCCACACGCAGGACCCGGGCGAGCTGACGGCGCTGGTGCGTATCGCACTGGGTCGCGCCATCGTCCAGCAACTGTTCCCGGGCAACGGCGAGCTGTCCGTGATGACCCTGGACAACCGCCTCGAACGCCTGCTGATGCAGGCGCTGGCCACGGGCGGCGCCGACGGCGCCGGCATCGAGCCGGGCCTGGCCGACACGATCGCCCAGCAGGCCGCCCAGGCGTCGCAGCAGCAGGAAGCGCTGGGCGTCACGCCCGTGCTGCTGGTGCCGGGTCCGCTGCGTCCGCTGCTGTCGCGCTTCCTGCGCCGCGCGCTGCCGCAGCTCAAAGTGCTGTCGCATGCGGAGATTCCGGAATCGAAAACGATCCGCGTCACCGCGCTGGTGGGCAACACCTGACCAGCAAAAAACCGGTGACAGGCTCCGATTAAAAAATCGGAGCCTGTCACCGGTTTATGGTCCGGGATTGTCCCGGAATTTTCCTAGAACTGGTAGCGGGCCGTCAGGGCCGCCGAGCGTGGCGAACCTGGCAGGCTCAGGTTCGGCGAGCTGCCGTGGCCGGAGACGATGTACGAACGGTCCAGCAGGTTGTACACGTTCAGCTGCAGGTCCACGCGGCCCAGCTTCCAGCCGGCCATCGCATCGACCGTGGCGTAGCCGGGCAGGGCGACGGTATTGCCCGGGTTGGCGAAGCGTACACTCGCCGCGTTGACGCCAGCGCCGGCGCGCAGACCGTTGCCGAACGATTTCGCCAGCCACAGGTTGGCGCTGTGGCGCGGCGTCAGCGTGGCGCGCTTGCCCTGCACGGGCACGCCCTTGATGACGTTGTCGCTGTTGTCCAGCGCCGGCGACGATGTCACCTCGGCATCCAGGAAGCCATAGCCCGCCCACACCTGCCAGCCTTGCGGCAGCTGGCCCGTCAGCGTCAGTTCCAGCCCGTCCGTGCGCTGCTCGCCGATGGGGATCAGGCGGTTGCTGACGGGGTCGGTCGCCTTGATATTGGTACGCTCGAGGCGGAACAGCGATGCCGTGGCCGACAGCGCGCCGCCTAGGAAATCGAACTTGCCGCCCACTTCCTTGTTGGTTGTCTTTTCCGGCTCGATCTGCGCGTTGCTGGCAGCGAGCGGGAAGTTCTCCGCCGACGGCTGGAACGATTTGCTGAACGACACGTAATACGACTGCATGGCCGATGGCTGCCAGACGAGGCCCGCGCGGGGACTCCACGCCACGTCCGTGCGGTCCAGGTTGGCCTGGCCCGCGCGGCGCTCGACGGTGCGCTGCTCGAAATGGTCATAACGCACGCCGGCCAGCGCCTTCCACTGTTCCGACAGCGCCACCAGGTCCTGCACGTACGCGCTGGCCGTCTTCATGATGCCCAGGTTGTCCGTGCCGGGTGCCACGTTCAGGTATTTCGGCAGGACCGGCAGCACGGGATTGAACAGCGCGACGGTAGCGACATTGCTTTGCGACCGGTTGACCTGGTCCTTGTTCTGCTTGCCCACCTCGATGCCGTACAGCAGTTTATGGCGCATGCCTGCGACATGCGCCGTTTGTGTCAGTTCCGTCTGGTTAAACCAGCTGTCCTCCTCGCGCCGCAGATTGGTGCGGTTCAGCGAGGCCGTCAGCGCCGCCTCGTTGACGCTGCCGACCAGCGTGTTGTAGCGCGCCAGCGTGTAGTCTTGGTGGCGATAGGCGTTGCGCAGCGCCAGCGCGTTGCTGAAGCGGTGCTCCAGCGTGAAGCCCAGCGCCGTCACTTCCGCATGCGAGTAGTCGGCGTCGCGCGCGTTGGCGGCGCCGTAATACGTGCTCTCGGGCACGTTGACGGGGCGGCCCTTGTACGACGGCACGCCGAAGTCCGTCACGCGCCGGTCGGACAGGTGCTCGGCCTGCAGCAGCAACGTCGTGGCCGCGCCCAGCTGGAACTGCAGCGATGGCGCAATGGCGTCGCGCTCGAGGAACTGCTGGTCGCGGTAGCTGTCCGCGCGTTCGACGGCGCCCGTGACGCGGAACGCCATGGTGCCTTCCGTCGCCGCCAGGTCGAGCTCGCCACGGCGGCGGTTATCGCTCCCCACCCGGGCCGTCGCCTCGCGCCTGTTCGCGCCGGGCTTCTTGCTGATCCGGTTGATCAGCCCCCCGGACGAGCCGCGCCCGTACAGCACGGCGGCCGGACCCTTCAGCACTTCGATGCGCTCGATATTGGACAGGTCGCGAAAGTACAGCGCATCGTCGCGCAGGCCATCCACGAACTGGTCGGAAATGGCGGAGAAGCCGCGCAGCGTGACCTGGTCGCGCTGGCCGTCGCCATGCGACAGGCCCACACCCGGCACGAATTTCATCGCATCCTCCATCGAACTTGCGGACTGGTCGCGCAGCAGCTGCGCGGGAATGACGTTGACCGTCTGCGGAATGTCGCGCAGCGGCGCGTCGATCTTCGTCGCGGTCATGGCCGAGGTCGGGTTGTACGGCTCGCTGCGGGCGCCGGTGACGGTGACGACGCTGACGGGCGCGTCGGCCTCGTCAACCGGGGCGGCGTGGGCGCGAGGGGAGGCGGCCAGCGCGGCCAGAACGGCCAGCGCCAGCGGGTTCCTGTTCGAATTCATGGTGTTTCTCTCTGAAGTGGTGCATGTGGCGGAAAGTCTCCGCAAATGCGAATTATTATCATTCACATCTTCGCATGGATGGTGGCAAAACTGCAAGTCGCTCTCCCCGCAGGGGACGACGGCGAATTGCAGGGCTTTTCCCATCCTTTTCCCCGGATGATTTCCTGTTGGCATCGTCAATAATCACTCCATCAGAGAAAATCTCGCCTGGAGCAGCAGCATGAACGTCAAAAAATTTACCGCACCTACATCGCGTGAAGCCCTGCGCAAAGTGCGCGAAGCGCTTGGCCCCGATGCGGTGATCCTGTCCAACCGCCCGATGGATGGGGTGGTCGAGATCCTGGCGCTGGCGAACGACGATGCCGCATCGCTGGCACAGCCGGCCGCGGACACGGCGCCCGCCATGCCCGAGCTCGAGATTGAAGACACCTACACGCCGTCGCCGATGATGACGCCGCCGCAGGCACGTCCGCAACCGGCACGTCCGCAACCGGCACGTCCGGCCGCAGCCCGTTCGCAACCGACCCAGCAGCAGATGCAGGACGCCATCAAGGCCCGCATGCAGGCGCAGATGGAGGCGCAGATGGAAGCGGAAGCGCAGGCCAATATGGAAGCGCGCGCGCAGGCCCGGGCCCAGGTTCGCCCGGCACCGGGCTTCGCACCGGCCGCTCCCGCCGTCGACATGGACCGCATCTCGGCGATGGTGGCCGACGCCGTCAACTCCGCCAAGGCCAACGCGGCTGCGGAAATGAGCACGATGATGACGGAACTGCGCGCCATGCGCGGCATGATGGAAACGCAGCTGGCCGAGCTGTCGTGGGGCTCGTCGCAACAGCGCGAACCGCACAAGGCCACTGTCCTGCGTGAAATGCTGGGTGCCGGCTTCTCCGCCACCCTGGCCAAGATGCTGATCGAAAAAATGCCGGCCGGCCGCTCCGCGGAGGAAAGCCTGCGCTGGATCCGCACCGTGCTGGCCCGCAACCTGAACGTCATCGCCAACGAAGACGCGCTGATCGAAAAGGGCGGCGTGTTTGCCCTGGTCGGCCCGACCGGCGTCGGCAAGACGACCTCCACCGCCAAGCTGGCGGCCCGTTGCGTGATGCGCCACGGCCCGGAAAAGCTGGCCCTGATCACGACGGACGCCTACCGTATCGGCGCGCACGAGCAGCTGCGCATCTACGGCAAGATCCTGGGCGTGATGGTGCACTCCGTGAAGGACGAAGCGGACCTGCGCATCGCGCTGAAGGAACTGCGCAACAAGCATACCGTGCTGATCGACACCGTCGGCGTCAGCCAGCGCGACCAGATGGTCACGGAACAGGTCGCCATGCTGCAGGGCACCGACGTGGACGTCAAACGCCTGCTGTGCCTGAACAGCACGTCGACGCAGGAAACGCTGGCCGAAGTGGTGCGTGCCTACCAGGGCACGGGCCTGGCCGGCGCCATCATGACGAAGCTGGACGAAGCGGCGTCGATCGGCAATGTGCTGGACGTCGTGATCCGCCAGAAACTGAACCTGTTCTACGTGTCGAACGGCCAGCGCGTGCCGGAAGACCTGCACCTGGCCAAGCCGGACGAACTGATCGAACGGGCCTTCCGCTCGAAAAAGGACGTCAGCCAGTTTTCCGACAGCGACCTGCCGATGCTGATGGCAGCGGCCGGCAACAATGCAACGCGCGAGGTGTACCTTGGCTAACTTCGATTTCGACCAGGCCGAAGGTCTGCGCCGCATGCTGGCGGGGCCGCCGCGGCCCCGTATCGTCACGTTCCTGTCCGCCACCCCGCAGGACGACAAGGGCGCGATGCTCGTGAACCTGGGCGCCTCGCTGGCCCGCAACGGCAACGACGTGCTGCTGGTCGACGCCTGCGCCAGCGCGCACGGTGTCGCTTCGCGCCTCGGCGTCGACAACGGCGCCAGCCTGCTGAACGTGGCGCGCCAGGAGTGCGGCCTGAACCAGGTCGTGCACCAGGTGCCGCAGGGCTTCAACGTGGTGTCGATGACGCGCGGCGAAGCACGCAACGGTCCCGCCGAAAGCCGCCGCCTGGCCAAGGCATTCGACGTCATGGCCACGCAGGCCGGCATCGTCCTTGTCGATGGCGAATTCGACGGCGAAGCGTTCCCCGTGCCCGTCATGGCCAGTTCGGAAATCGTCGTGCAGGTGTCGAACAGCGCCACGTCGATCAAGAACGCCTACATGATGATCAAGCGCCTGAATCACGAGCTGGGCCGTCGCCCGTTCGGCATTGTCGTCACGGGCGCGTCGGAAGCTGAGGCACGGGTGGTTTACGATAATATGGCGCAGGCGGCAAGCCGTTACCTGGCGGTCAATCTTGTGTCCATGGGGTCCGTGCCTGCCGATGAGTATCTGCATCGCGCCGCGCGCCTGGGCCGCGCCGTGGTGGATGCGTTTCCGCTGGCCGGTGCCTCGGTGGCGTTCCGTCAAATGGCGGGCCGCTTTGCCCTGGCCGGCGCGCCGGAGGGATTCGCGGGGAGCGTCAACTGAATGAGCCGATAACAAGTAGAACAATTTATGTACACGGTCAAAGGGAAGGTGAACAAGGATTCGCTGCTGACGGAGCACATGCCTCTCGTGAAGCGCCTTGCCCACCACATGAAGGCAAAATTGCCGCCCAGCGTGGAAGTCGATGACCTGGTACAGGCAGGCATGATCGGCCTGCTCGACGCAATCGGACGCTATGAGGAGACGCATGGTGCGCAGTTCGAGACCTATGCGGTGATGCGTATCCGCGGCGCCATGCTGGACGAGTTGCGCAGCAGCGACTGGATGCCGCGCACGATGCGCCAGGACATGCGCAAGATCGAGACGGCCATGGCGTCGCTGCAGCAGAAGCTGGGGCGGCCGCCCAGCGAGTCCGAGGTTGCGAAGTCGCTCAAGCTGTCCCTGGCGGACTACCAGGAGATGCTGTCCGAAGGCGGCGGCCACCAGTTGGTGTACTACGAGGACTTCAAGAACGAGGACGGCAGCGACAGCTTCCTCGACCGCTACGCGCACGACGAGGATGCCGATCCGCTGCGCGCGCTGATGGACACGGACTTCCGCCAGGCCGTCATCGATGCGATCGATGCGCTGCCGCCGCGCGAGAAGCTGCTGATGGGCCTGTACTACGAGGAAGAGTTGAACCTGAAAGAAATCGGCGCCGTCATGGGCGTCTCCGAATCGCGCGTATCGCAGCTGCATACGCAGGCCGTCGCGCGGCTGCGCGCCACCTTGAGGGAGCAGGCATGGACTGGTCCAGCGTAGCCGGCATACTGCTGGCGCTGGCTGGCCTGATCGTCGGACAGTCGCTCGAGGGTGGCAAGCTTTCCTCGCTGGTGCAGCCGGCCGCGTTTGCCATCGTGGTCATCGGCACGTTGGGCGCCGTATTGCTGCAGACGCGCCCCGGTACCCTGCGGCGCGGCATCGTCATGCTGCGCTGGGTGATCCGTCCCCCGGCGGATACCCGCGCCGCCCTGAAGAAAGACATCCAGACGTGGAACCAGACGGTGCGCCGCGCCGGTCCCCTGGCGCTGGAGCGTCATATGGCCGCCGCCACCGATCCGTTCATGGCCAAGGGCCTGCGCATGATTATCGACGGCATCCAGCCGGACAAACTGCGCCAGTTGCTGGACACGGAAATCACCGCGTTCGAGACGGCCGAGCGCCAGGCCGTGCGCGTGTGGGAATCGGCGGCCGGCTACTCGCCCACGATCGGCATCCTGGGCGCCGTGCTGGGCCTGATCCACGTGATGGAAAACCTGTCGGACCCGGCCAAGCTGGGCCCCGGCATCGCGGTGGCGTTCGTCTCCACGATTTACGGTGTCGGCCTGGCCAACCTGTTCTTCTACCCGATCGCCAACAAGCTGAAGAACATCGTCACGGCCCAGGTGCACCAGCAGGAAATCGCCGCGGCCGTGTTCCACGATATCGCCACGGGCGACTTCACCCGCATCATGGACGAGCGCATCGCCACGCTGATGCGCGATCACTGACGCCAAAGTTCAGCCATGAGCCAATACCGCCGCGCCCGCCGACCGTACGACGAAGAGCCGGAAAACCACGAGCGCTGGCTCATCTCGTACGCCGATTTCATCACGCTGCTGTTCGCGTTTTTTGTTGTGATGTATGCGATCTCGGTGGTCAATACGGGCAAGTACAAGGTCTTCTCGGACGCGCTGGGCGACGCCTTCGGCGGCGCCGGCGCGGCCATCGTTCAGAACACGGAAGTGCAGACGACGCCGCAAGCCACGCCCCAGGCCATCCGCCGCCGCGCCATGATCGTGCAGGAAAAAGTGCGCATGACGAAGCTGGCCCAGGACCTGCTTTCCACGATGGCGCCGCTCGTCAAGGAAGGCAAGGTACGCGTCACGCAGAACAGCCGCGGCGTGTCCGTCGAGATCAACGCCTCCGTGCTGTTCGATCCGGGCGAAGCGAAGCTGACGGAAGCGTCGCGCGAAGCGCTGCAGGCCGTTGCCAGCCTCCTGAAGGACGACCCGCACGCCGTGCAGGTGGAAGGCCACACGGACAACCAGCCGATCCGCAATATCTATGCGTCGAACTGGGAGCTGTCGTCGATCCGTGCCGCCACCGTCGTGCGGCTGTTCATCGAGTCCGGCGTGGCGCCGGAGCGGCTGACGGCCGTCGGTCATGCGTCCAACCAGCCGGTTGCGGACAACAACGACCCGATTGGCCGTGCGCGCAACCGGCGCGTGGCGGTGACCATCTTGTCCGGGGTGCCCGATCCGGAGACGGAGATTCCGACGGCGGCTGAGGCGGCGCCGGCGCCGGCGGCACCCCAGCCGGCGCAGTAATCGGCCTGCGATCCTTTTCGATGTCTTCCTACGCACCGATCGCCGGGCCTGTCGCGCTGCTCGAACCGGAACCTTTCATCCATGCATTCATCGAGGACCACGAGGCGTGGTCGCTGTTCGCATGGCGCGCCTTTGAGCGCGACCGCAGTACCGGCCTGACCGCGGCGGAGGTCGCGTACCGCGTCCTGCTGAGCAAGTACTGCCCGCCCGAGCTGGAAGCGCGGCCTGTGGCATTGAGTGCCGAGCCGGTGCATACCGCGCGAGAGCAGGTCGTGGCTGTCGAGTACGTGGACGATACCTGCCTCGTCATGACCCGGGGAGCGTCGACAGGTGAAGATTGCGCGTACGTGCTGCAGCGGGCGAGCGGACGGTGGTTCCTGACCTGCGTGCTGTGCGTCCGCGACGATGGCAAGTATGAGAGCCTGTAGTGGATTATGGCGGCGCTTGCTGAACGACCGTCGCTATTTCTTCATGGAGTCCTGATGGCGTGTCATGCAGAATTTTCGGCATTATGCTTGGCATGACGCAGGCATGTCCCTATCGCTTCCTCATCGAAGCAGTCGACGACGCGCGTGACGACGCAGTCGCCGGCCTGCTGACGGCATGGCTGGCGGCAAACGTCGAGGAAACCACCTGGCTGGCCTCCTTGCGGGAGCGGGGCCGCAGCGCCGTGCCGGCAGTGAGCCAGCAGGAGCTCTGGCGCCTGAATGCGTTGGGCCGCTTGTGTGACCGGCTGCTCCAGGCGGCCAGCCGTGAAGATGGCGACGCTATGTTGTCCATGACGCAGGTCGAGGATTTTCTGGGCAGGCTCGGTATCGATGCGATACGTCCACACAGTTACACGCCTTTTTATCACGAGGTAGTCAACACAGTGGCGGCTCCCGATCTGCGTGCGACGCCTCGAATAGTGACATGGCACTGGCCGTGTCTCATGTTGGGCTCGCTCTTGGTCGTCCGCGGCGGCGTCTCGGTCGTGGCCGGTGGCGACGTGCTGACGCCCGGAATTGCGGAGGCATCCACACTGTATTGGGCGTACAGCCGCGAGCGCCGCCCGACGCACGATCTGGCGCATGGATGGGGCGGCAACTCGGCTTGGCGAACGGCATTCCGGCGCGATTATGCGCTGGACGGTCACTATCATTTCAATGTGGATGCGCCAACGGACCTGGCGCGGCTCGACCCGGCAGAGCCGGCCGAAGACGACCTCACGCGACCCGAGCGCATCGAACTCCTGACCTGCCGCGCGTTCATGACCTGTCCCAAAGAGCATGGTGACCGGTTCCCTTACCGCGACAGAATTTCAGTCCCCATCGCGGCAGGGCAGGGCGGACAGCCCGTATCGCTGTGGCGGCGCCTGCTGACCCTCACGCGGCGACAGCCGCCTTCACCTGCTGAATCCTGATCATGTTCCCGGCCGGATCGCGCAGCGCGCAGTCGCGCACGCCGTACGGCTGGTCGGTCGGCTCCTGCACGATGTCTACTTCGCGCATCTGCAGCTTGTCGAACGTGGCGTCTAGGTCCTGCGTGGCCAGCAGCAGCATCGCATACGTTCCCTTGGCCATCATTTCCGTGATCGTGCGGCGCTCCTCCTCGGTCGTGCCCGGTGCGACACCTGGCGGGGACAGGACGATCGATGTGCCCGGCTGGCCTTTCGGTCCCACGGTAATCCAGCGCAGCGCGCCGTAGGCCACGTCGTTGCGCACCTCGAAGCCGAGCGTGTCGCGGTAGAACGCCAGCGAGGCTTCGGCGTCCGTGTGGGGCAGGAAGGTCGAGTGAATCGAGATGTCCAACGTGGATCTCCTTTGTTCTGGTTCGTCATCTGAAGATGCCAGCATAACGACGCGCTGGCGGCGCCGCTTCTTCATTCCTGACCGGACGCGTAATTTGCCTGGCGATGCACGGTGGGATGCCCATCGTGGCGTTGGCGGACTCGCCGCGGTAGACGGACGGCGCCACGCCGACCAGCGCCGTGAAGCGGGTGCTGAATGTGCCCAATGACGAACAGCCTACCTCGAAGCAGACATCCGTCACGCTCATGTCGCCGCGGCGCAGCAGCGCCATCGCCCGCTCGATGCGGCGTGTCATCAGGTAGGAGTAGGGCGATTCGCCATAGGCCAGCTTGAACTGCCGGCTCAAATGGCCCGCCGACATGTTCACGCCCCGCGCCAGTTCCTCGACATTGAGCGGCTGCGCATACTCGCGGTCCATGCGGTCGCGCACGCGGCGCAGGCGCACCAGCTCCTGCAGGCGCCTCGTGTCGTTCATACGGTCAGCGCGCCGCGAAAGCCGCGCACGGCATAGTAGGACTGCGCGCCGTTGTGATACGTGAAGACGCGGCCGTAGCGCCGGTCGCAGAACAGGGCGCCACCCTGCTTGCGGATGTCCGGCGGGGTGACGATCCAGGACGATGTCTTCAGGTCGAAGTCGCCCAGCTGCTGCAGCGCGCGGTACTGCTCTTCCGTCAGCAGCTCGATGCCCATCGCCTTTGCCATGTCGACGGCATTGCCGGATGGTTTCGCTTCCTTGCGCGCCGCCAGCGCGGCGCCGTCGTAGCACAGGCTGCGCCGTCCGGCCGGCGTTTCGGCGGCGCAGTCGCAGAAGACGATGCGGCCAGTGCCCTCGTCGTGGCCGACAACGTCCGGCTCGCCGCCACTGTCCTCCATTGCGCGCAGGGCGGTCAATGCGGCAGGCGCGGCGTCGAGCCGGGCTGCCACATCGGCCCACGCGACGCCCCGATGGCGCGCCATGTTGCGCTCGAACCGCGCCTGTAACTCCTGCAGCAACGCCTGATCAGCCGTCATCGTAGTCTCCGGAAGCGAACCGATGCAAAGCTATCACAATCGTCCTCGCGTGCCAAAGCCAAGGTCATAGCCCAGTCCGTGTCCACCCTGGGGTCACCCCCCGACATAGGCACGAGCTCATCTATTCCCAACTGCTGAGTCCGTGTCCTTGTAGGGGTGTGACCCCGAGGTGGACACGTGCTCATGGGTGCGTGCGGTGCTGTGCCGCTAGAATGGCGCCATGCCACAGAAAACTCCTGTCTTCCCCGGTCCGCGCACCGCGCGCGGGGCCGTCCTTGCCGTGCTGTTATCCAATGCCGACCAGCTCGGTGCCGAACCCTTGCGCGGGCGTGTCACGCTGGCCGCCATCGTCCGCGCGTTGAAACGCAAGTACCATTGGCCCATTGAGACGGCCAGCTTCCCGTCGAACACGGCGGACGGCCGCGCCAGCTGGGCCACCGTCTACACGCTGCCGCCCGACGTCATTGCCCGCGCACTGGATGCGCGCGGACGGGACTGGTTGAAGGCGGCCGGCGCATGATGCGAAGCGCTATTCTCGCGCTCGCGGCGTTGTTGCATTGCTGCGCCAACGCCGCGGGCGGACTGCCAGACAGCGTCACGGGCGTTTGGGCGACGGCCTCTGATACCGGGACCCGGACGGAAATGCACCTGGACGCTGACGGTTTGGGCATGATGATCGGTTCAGCCGCACCGTTGCAGCATGTCGATGGCAAGGACGGCGGTCAGTCCGGGCCGCGCCCGTCCATCGGATTTCCCGTTCGCGTCACGCTGGATGGGGCAACGCTGACGGCCCAGCCATTCCTGCCCAGCAGCAAGGCTGGACGTGCCATTCCGGCGGTGATC
This sequence comes from Pseudoduganella plicata, assembly GCF_004421005.1. Classification (NCBI taxonomy): domain Bacteria; kingdom Pseudomonadati; phylum Pseudomonadota; class Betaproteobacteria; order Burkholderiales; family Oxalobacteraceae; genus Pseudoduganella; species Pseudoduganella plicata. The sequence goes on along the minus strand of NZ_CP038026.1, from coordinate 2,260,409 downwards.
TGCCTACACAACGAGGCCGCTGCCGCAATGACCTGCACCGGGCCGGACGGTGTTCCGATTGCACTGACGCGCCGCGAGGCAACGGTTTCGCTCGATGCCAGCCGAACTCTGGATTCGATCCGCCGGATGGCTTCGCCTTCGTCACGTTAGCGCCGGATACACTACCCTTACGGGAACGCTGAGTTCCGCGGTGCGGGGCGAGTTCAGCGCGGCCGCGAGCGCCGGTCGGGATGGGAGTCGCCGAAGGCGGTGGCGGCCCTGCGCTGTTCGGCCGTGCGGGCGAGTACATCGTTCAGCTGGCGCGGGTCGAGGCCGGAAAAACGCATGTACCGCTCCGCTGCTTCCAGGCCGAAGGCCTCTTTCGTCAGCAGGGCGATATGCAGTTTTTCGGCAGTGGAGGAGTCGGCGCGCCGGTTCATGAAAACGATTTTACGAGCCCCGCCAGGGCGCTTCCCAGCGAGCTTGTTAGCGATTGTAACCGCCGCTAGCGCATGCGCGGATTGCCGCGCGTGACGTATTCGACGATACGATCGACGCATTCCTGCGACACCGCCAGGATGCGCGCGCCGTAGTGGAAGCGCCCCTGCGTGCCGACGGTATGGCAGTAGACAAGCGTCATCTCGACTTCGTCCTGGATGTCGCTGCCGGGAAAGCGAAACTGCAGGCGGTAGCGGGTCCGTTCCGGCAACTCCTCGGCGGTGATGAAGCCCGTGGCCATGCGGGCGATGTCGATGATCTGCGCGCGCCAGCGCTGCTCGAGACCTTCGGTGGTCACGAATGCATCGACCTGCAGCAGCCGGCGCACGTGGGCGCGGCGTTCTTCCGACATCGGTTCTGGCACCGGTTAAGTTCTCGATCAAAAGATGCTTCTCATTCGAGAAGCGTATAGACAGCATACCGCACAACGGCACGCAGCCGCGCATCGGGCAAGTGCAATACCGAAGAGTGTCTTCATTCACACATTGTTCCGCTCGGTAACGAGAACGGCGGGGTCATGCGCGGAATCGATTTTCCAGAAACTGGTGACTCGTTCCGGTTTGAAACGGAACCAGTCACCGGGTAAGGCAGGCGAATGAAAACCGGAGCCTGTCACCGGTTTTCATGCTGGAGCGGGTCGATAGCGGGGCGAAAAAAACCGGGCAGCGCCCGGTTCTGTTCTTGCATGTCCCAACCGCTCACCGCGCAACAAACCCGCGCGACACCGTGTTGGTCGCGGTGCGGCCGCTGGGGCCGTAGACGCCGGCTTGCGCTTGCGGGCGCAGCGCCTGCAGCGCGCCTTGCGTGTGGCTCATCTGGCGGTTGATCAGCATGCCGTTCAGGCGGTTCAGTTCCTTGGCTTCGCGGGTCTGGCCGAGCACGTCGTTCCACAGCTTGCGGTCGTCCTCGGTGCCGTGGGCGTCCAGCCACGTCTCCATCCCGGCTTCGCGCGGTGCGCAACCGGCGGCGCCCAGCGCGCGGTGGCGCTGGTTGGCCAGCAAGGCCATTTCGTTGATCAGTTCGGCCTTGCGCGGCGTCAGCTTGTCAAGGCTCTCGATATCGGCGGCCACCAACAGCTCCTGTTCCTGCCGCAGCACGTCGTGCAGCGCGGTGATCAGTTTGTGCTCGGCCCGCAGGCTGTGCATGGGAGTATGGGGGGCACCGTTCATCATGTCCTATCGCTTTCGAGAGTGCAGCAGATCCTTGACCGTATCGAGCAAGCCATCTGCCACTTTTTCAGAATTCACCTGGAACTGACCATCGGCGATGGCCAGCTTGATGCGTTCGACCTTCTTCGTGTCGAACACGCCGCTGCTGCTGCTTGCCGCCAGCGCCTGGCCTTGCGAGGACAGGCGTACATTGTCCGAGCCGGCCTGCGCCACGTTGGCGGCGGTCGTCTTTGCCGCCGTGCTGGCCGCGGTGCCGGCGGTGTCCGCCGTCGCGGCCGCGTTCGTGCGGGCGTTGTTTGCCGGCGTGTTGCCCGGCAAACTGTTGCTCTTCAATGGATCGTTGATTTTCACAGCATCTTCCTCGTCTGGTGGGAGCTTTTACTCCGGTGTACGAGTCCTATAACGGCATGGGTGGCGCGAACTTTAGCGTCCCCGGCCGAAATTTTCAAAATGCTACTTCGACCATTCCGCCTGCGCGGGCGATTCCACTGATGTGTTGTCCGCCGGCCGTGCGTACCTGCACCACCTGGCCGTCCGCGGCGTTGGCCACGGCTTTCGCTTCCGCCGATACCTTAAAACCGGGTCCGCTCGACACGAGCCGCACCAGCTGGCCCGTCTGCACGACGGGTTTGATGCGCAGGCTGTCGAGCCGCAGCGGCATGCCGGCGGAAATGGCAATATTGCTGGTTCGGCCAAGCACCTGCGCCTTGTCCGTGGCGATGCTGGCCGGCAGCGTCGTCAGGTCGCCCTGGATCGTCGCCAGCTGGCTTTCCACGATCGGCTGGCCTTGCGGCACGGGCGATGCGGCAGCGATGTAATGACCCAGCACGGACACGTTCGCCTGGATATATACCGTCCAAGGCGAGGGCGCCGCACAGCGTACGCCCACCGTTGTCTTGCCCCATGGTTTGCTGCCCGGCATCAGGAACGCTTCCGGGGCGGGGCAGGCGGCCAGCTTCATGCGCCCGTCCACGTTGCCGACCGTGACCGTCACCTTGCCGGGCAGGCCTGCGCTTTGCACCTGCAGGAACTGGTCCACGGTCTGGCGCAGCTTGGCCGGATCCTGGATTTGCGCAGCGGAGGCGGCACCCGTAATCGCTGACAGTAAAAGTGCTGAAGTGAGAGTTTTCATGTGGCAATACTTTGCGTGAATGTTGCCATGATAGGCCGTGGCGGCCGGACGAAAGCGGCGAACAGGACGGGAAAGGTCGTGCTTCTCATCGCTTTATTTGCCGTGGAGCATCCGTATCATCGATCCTGTTACCGATGGAGGAAGCGTAAAATGCTAGGCAAACTCGACGATCACCTGCGATTCAACGAAACGGCACTGAGCCTGCGCTCGACGCGCCAGAGCGTGCTCGCTTCCAATATCGCCAATGCGGACACGCCCAACTACAAGGCCCGCGATATCGACTTTTCATCCGCGCTGCAGGCGGCGCTCGATGTCAACAAGGGCGGGCCTTTGACGACGACGGCGCCGAAGCACTATCCGCTGCCGCCGCAAGGTGCCGGCACGACGGCCGACGGCACGCCGCTGCAGTACCGCGGTGTCGTGCAGGGCGCCGTGGACGGCAACACCGTCGACATGGACGTCGAGCGCAACCAGTTCGCCGACAACGCGCTGCGCTACGAAGCGGGCGTCAACTTCATCAACAGCCAGATCAAGGGCTTGCTGTCCGTGATCCAGGGAGGACAGTAATCATGTCTCTGTTCAATATCTTTAATGTGTCCGGCTCGGCGATGAGCGCGCAGTCGCAGCGCCTGAACGTCGTGGCCAGCAACCTCGCCAATGCCGACAGCGCCACCAGCGCCAGTGGCCAGGCCTACCGCGCCAAGCAGGTCGTCTTCGAAGCAACGCCCAGCGCGGACAACACGGCCACCAGCGTGCGCGTAAAGCAGGTGATCGAAGACCCGTCGCCGATGAAGATGATGTACGACCCGAAGAACCCGCTGGCCGACGAGAAAGGCTATGTCGAAATGCCGAACGTGAACACCGTCGACGAGATGGTCAACATGCTGTCCGCTTCCCGCTCGTACCAGAACAATGTGGAAACGATGAACGCAGCCAAGTCGCTGCTGATGAAAACCCTGACCATCGGTCAATAATCCAGGCTGCCATGTCGATTACCACCACCAACAACGCTACGTCGCCGGCCTCGGCACTGATGAACGCCGTCAACCCGAAGGAAGCGACGTCGGGCGACAAGATCTCCGCCGAGCAGGATAAGTTCATGACCCTCTTGATCACGCAGCTGAAGAACCAGGATCCGCTCAACCCGCTGGATAACGCCCAGGTCACGAGCCAGCTGGCCCAGCTGAACACGGTCACGGGCATCAACAAGCTGAACGACACGCTGGCGTCGCTGAAGTCGGACTATGCGGCCAGCAATTCCGCCCAGGCCGTCAACATGATCAACCACGGCGTCCTGGCCGCCGGCAAGACGATGCAGGTCGCGGAAGGCAAGGGGATTTTCGGTGTCGAGCTGGGCTCGTATGCGGACAAGGTCGATGTCGAGATCCGCAACGCCAGCGGCAAGGTCGTCCATACCATTTCGATGCAGGCGGTCGAGCCGGGCGTGCAGCCCCTGATCTGGGACGGCAAGCTGGCCGACGGCACCACGGCCGCGGACGGCAACTATACGCTGGCCCTGACGGCCTCGACCGGCGGCAAGACGCTGACGGATGCCGGCACGCTGGCCTTCGGCACCGTCGCCAGCGTCTCGACGGGCCCCACTGGCGCCAAGCTCAACGTGCCGTCCCTCGGTCAATTGACCATGGACGACATCAAACAGGTTCTGTAACGCGCGGTTCCAGAACACCAGCGCCGTTACCTCATCATTCAAATCAGTTCCAGCCCATCTCTGACAGGGGAAAATCATGTTCCAACAAGGTCTTAGCGGTCTCAACGGCGCAGCCAAGTCGCTCGACGTCATCGGCAACAACATCGCCAACGCCAGCACGGTCGGCTTCAAGAGCTCGGAAGCGCAGTTTGCCGACCTGTACGCCAATTCCCTGAACGGTATCAGCGGCAACAATCCCGGTATCGGCGTGACGGTGGCGCGCCTGGCGCAGCAGTTCACGCAAGGTAATATCGAAACGACCAACAATCCCCTGGACATTTCCATCAACGGCGGCGGCTTCTTCCGCACGACGGTGGACGGCGCCATCCAGTACACCCGTAACGGCCAGTTCTCGATGGACAAGAACGGCGGCATCGTCAACGCCCAGGGCGCGGCGCTGACGGGTTATCTGGCCAACAAGGACGGCGTCATCCTGCAGGGCGCACCCGTGCCGATCACGATCGACTCGTCCGACCTGGCCCCGGTGCAGACGACCAAGGCGAACTTCCAGATCAACCTGAGCTCGAACTCGACGGCACCAAAGACGCAGCCGTTCGACGCAACGGACCCGACGTCGTACACGAAACAGACGGTGATGCCGGTATACGACTCGCTGGGCAACGAGCACACGATGGGCATGTATTACGTCAGCCTGGGCAGCGGCGACTGGGACGTGTATGCCGCCAACGACGGCGTGCAAGTCGACTCCAAGGCCATCATGACGGCAACGGCAACAGACCCAACGGTTACCGCTGCGCGCACCGCGCTGCAAAACGCCCTGGCGAATGGCACCGATCCGACCGCTGCCCGCGTCGCCTATGCCGACGCGCTGGGCGCCGCCGTGACCGCCAAGCTCAATGGATTGACGCCGCCGCCGCCGGCTTCCGTCACCGCAGCCGTGAGCGCGCTGTACAACGGCACGACCGATATTGGCAATATGGCAAACTACACGCCGGCAATGATCGAGTCCGCGTTTGCGGGCGCCGTCAACGTTCAGGCCAAGAAAGTGGGCACCTTGCGCTTTTCCACGTCGGGCCAGCTCGACACGGCTGCAATGGCCGCGGCCACGCCGCCGACGACGATGCCATTCACAATCACGTTGCCGGTCTACCCGGACAACGGTTCCGAACTGCTCATCCCGATCACGACGACGTTCGACGGCACCACGCAGTACGGCACGGCCACCAGCGAAAAGATGTCGACGCAGGACGGTTACTCGTCCGGCAGCCTGCAGCGTTTCGCCGCCGACGAGAACGGCGTCATCCTGGGCCAGTACAGCAACGGTAAATCCCGTCCGCTGGCGCAGATCGTGCTCGCCGACTTCACCAGCGTCGAGAACCTGACCCCGCTGGGCAACAACGCGTGGGCGGAAAGCTCCGGTTCCGGCGTGCCGCAGATCGGCGTGCCGGGCGAGGGCGGCATGGGCCAGCTGCGCGCGTCGTCCGTCGAAGCGTCGAACGTGGACCTGACCGAAGCGCTGGTCGACATGATCACCGCGCAGCGCGTCTACCAGGCCAATGCGCAGACGATCAAGACGGAAGACTCCGTGTTGCAGACCCTGGTGAATCTGCGTTAATGCCAGTAAGCCTGCCCGCTTAGCTGTTGCAGTCCGCGACGGAAAAACGGGGTCGGACCCATCGGGTCCGACCCCGGCACTGCGCGACCGCTTCATCCATCGTCAACGGCACTTTGTGCCATACAGAGCACACCATGGACAAACTCGTCTACACAGCAATGACCGGCGCCAGGCACATCCTGGACCAGCAGGCCACCACGTCGAACAACCTTGCCAACGCCACCACGACGGGCTTCCGTGCCCAGATCGACGCGTTCCGCGCTGTTCCCGTCGTGTCCGAAGGCTTGCCGACGCGCACGTTCGTGGTGGCCGACACCGTGGGCGCCGACTTCCGTGCCGGTCCCATTGAAACGACGGGCCGCTCGCTCGACGTTGCCATCAAGGGCGAAGGCTGGCTGGCCGTGCAGTCGACGGACGGCTCGGAAGCGTACACCCGCAACGGCAGCCTGAAGATCAACGAAAACGGCATGCTGCAGACGAGTTCCGGCCAGATGCTGCAGGGCGAGAACGGCCCCATCGCCGTGCCGCCGAACATGGACATTTCGATCTCCGCCGACGGCACTGTCAGCGGCATCGACAACGGCCAGACCCAGCCGGGTCCGGCCAACGTGCTGGGCCGCATCAAGCTGGTCAATCCGCCGACCTCGGGACTGGTGCGCGGCGACGACGGCCTGTTCCGCCAGAACTCCGGCGAGCCGGCCGCGGCCGACCCGAACGTGCGCGTGGCGGAAGGTTGCCTGGAAGGCAGCAACGTCAATCCGGTCGATGCGATGGTCAATATGATCGCCCTGGCAAGATCGTTCGACACGCAAATGAGCCTGCTGAAGAACGCCGAGAATAACGCGGCGAAAGCCACCCAGATCCTCGCTTTGAATTGATTCGTTGCCGCGCATAATGCTTTCATCGGAGGAAGCTCATTAGGTCAGTCAGTGCCAGAGCTTCCAGTTGTCCGGACGGGGGGAGCCTCCCTTCGCCGGCATTACGGGAGAAAGCACATGATTCGTTCGCTCTGGATTGCCAAGACCGGCATGGAAGCGCAGCAGACACAGATGGACACGGTGTCGAACAACCTCGCCAACGTCAGCACCAACGGCTTCAAGAAGTCGCGCGCCGTGTTCGAGGATCTGCTGTACCAAAACGTGCGCCAGCCCGGCGCCAATTCCTCGCAGCAGACCCAGCTGCCGTCGGGCATGCAGATCGGTACCGGTGTCCGTCCCGTCACGATCGAGCGCATCCACACCCAGGGCAACCCCCAGGCGTCCGGCAACGACAAGGACCTGATGGTGAACGGCAACGGTTTCTTTACCGTGCTGATGCCGGACGGCACCTCGGCCTACACCCGCGACGGCTCGTTCCAGCGCGACAACAACGGCCAGATGGTCACTTCCAGCGGCTACGTGCTGCAGCCGCCGATCACCGTCCCCATCAACGCCGACAACATCACCGTCGGCAAGGACGGCACCGTCTCCGTGCAACTGGCCGGCCAGGCGGCCGCGCAACAGATCGGCTCGCTGCAACTGGCCACGTTCATCAACCCGACCGGCCTTCAGTCGCTGGGCGAGAACCTGTACGTCGAAACGGGCGCATCCGGCGCCGCCCAGCAGAACCAGCCGGGCCAGAACGGCACCGGCGTCATCCTGCAGGGCTATGTCGAGACGTCCAACGTCAACGTGGTCGAAGAGATGGTCAACATGATCCAGACGCAGCGCGCGTACGAGATCAACTCGAAGGCCATCACCACGTCCGACCAGATGCTGCAGAAACTGTCGCAGATGTAATCATGAATAAGCTCGCTCTTTCCGCCTTCATCCTTGCCGCGCTGGCCGGTTGCGCCAGCACGCCGACGACGATCGTTGCCGGCCCTACGTCGGCACGGCCGATCCCGCCGCTGCAGACGGCAGCGACCGCCAACGGCGCAATCTACCAGACCGCCAGCTACCGTCCCGCGTTCGAGGACCGTCGTGCCCGTCACGTGGGCGACATCCTGAACGTCAACATCACCGAGCGTACGTCGGCGGTGAAGAACGGCGCCAGCTCGAACAGCCGCACCGGCAGCGCCAACTTCGGCATCCCGGGTCCGCTGCAGGGCCGACTGGGCGCCAATATCGGCACCAGCACGGAAAACAAGTCGGCCGATGCGGCCAGCCAGACGGCTTCGAACACGTTTACCGGCACGATGGGTGTGACGGTGGTGGAAGTGCTGTCGAACGGCAACCTGGTTGTCGCCGGGGAGAAGCAGGTGTCGATGGACAAGGGCACGGAATTCATCCGCGTCTCCGGCGTCGTCAATCCCGACTCGATCGGTGCGGGCAACACCGTGTCGTCCACGGCCATTGCCGACGCCCGTGTCGAGTACCGTACCAATACGCACCTGGACCGCGCCGAGCTGTCGTCGATGGCGTCGCGTTTCTTCCTGAGCCTGCTGCCGTTCTGATATGACCATCCTTGCCAAAACCCTCGCTGCATTGGGCGTTTCCATTGCTCTGCTGGCACCGGTCGCCCATGCCGAGCGCCTGAAGGACCTCGCCACCATCGCGGGCGTGCGCCAGAATCAGCTGATGGGCTACGGCATCGTCGTGGGCCTGGACGGCACCGGCGACCAGACCACGCAAACCCCGTTCACCGTGCAGAGCATCGCCGCCATGCTGCAGCAGATGGGCGTGACCCTGCCACCTGGCACGAATTTGCAGCTGAAGAACGTGGCGGCCGTCATGGTCACCACGTCGCTGCCGGCGTTCGCCCAGCCGGGCCAGATGCTGGACGTGACCGTCTCGTCGATGGGTAATGCGAAAAGCCTGCGCGGCGGTACGCTGCTGATGACGCCTCTGAAGGGTGCCGACGGCGCCATCTACGGCATGGCACAGGGCAATATCCTGGTGGGCGGCGTCGGCGCGCAGTCGCCCGGCGGCGGCGCCTCGGTTGTCGTCAACCACCTGTCGGTGGGCCGCATTTCCGGCGGCGCCACCGTCGAACGCGCCGTGCCGACGGCACTGGGCGAGGGCGGCCAGATCCGCCTGGAACTGAACAGCACGGACTTCGCCACCGCCAGCCGTGTGGTCGAAGCCATCAACAACAAGTACGGCACGGGCATCGCCTACGCGCTGGACGGCCGCGTCATCCGCGTCCAGGCGCCGTCCGCTTCGGACCAGCGCGTGACGTTCATCGGCCAGCTGGAAGACATCGACGTGCGGCCGTCCGCGCTGGCCGCCAAGGTCATCATGAACGCGCGTACCGGCTCCGTCGTGATGAACCAGGCGGTGACGCTGCAGACGTGCGCGATCTCGCACGGCAACCTGTCGGTGGCCGTGTCGGCCGACCCGCAGGTGAGCCAGCCGAACGCCATGTCGGGCGGCCAGACGGCCGTGACGAACCCCGGTTCGGTCGACATCCAGAAGGCGCCGGGCAAGGTGCTGATGGTGCAGGGCGGGGCGGCGCTGGCCGACGTCGTCAAGGCGCTGAATGCCATCGGCGCGTCGCCGCAAGACCTGCTGGCCATCCTGCAGGCCATGAAGGCATCCGGTGCGCTGCGCGCCGAGCTGGAAATCATCTAACAATAAGTCATCGAGGCAGCCATGATCCGTCAGACGAGCACCCCCAAAGACCTTACCGCCAGCCTCGCAATCGACAGCAAGGGCCTGTCCGAATTGCGCCAGGGCGCCAGGGCGGGCTCGGCTGAAGCGACCAAGGCTGCCGCGACGCAGTTCGAAGCCATGTTCGTCAACATGATGCTGAAGAGCATGCGCGACGCGACGCCGCAGGAAGGCATGCTCGACAACGAGCAGACGAAGATGTTCACGACGATGCTGGACCAGCAGACCAGCCAGAACATTGCCAAGAAAGGCATCGGCCTGGCGGACGTGCTGGTGCGCCAGCTGTCGAAGACGGCGGGGATCAATGGCAACAACGCGGCTATCAGCGCGGACGCGGCCATGCCCGAAGGCGGCCTGACCCGTTCGATGATCGACGCGGCCAAGCTGCAGCGTTCCATTGCGGCCGCCGGCGGCAACGCCGCGGCCAATGCGGCGGCGGCACCGGCGGCCACGACGGCCAGCACGTCGCGCCATGCGCACGTGCGGGCATTTGCCGACAAACTGTCCGCCCACGCGGAAGAAGCCAGCCGCGCCACCGGCGTGCCGGCCAAGTTCATGCTGGGCCAGGCGGCGCTGGAAAGCGGCTGGGGCCGCCGCGAGATCAAGGCTGCCGACGGCAGCACCAGCCACAACCTGTTCGGCATCAAGGCCGGCGCCGGCTGGAAGGGCAAGACGGTGGACGTGGCCACGACGGAATACGTGAACGGCCAGCCCACCCGCAGGATCGAGCGCTTCCGCGCCTACGACAGCTATGCGGACAGCTTCAAGGATTACGCCAGGCTGATCACGAACAATCCGCGCTACGAAAAAGTGCTGGCCAGCGGCGGCGATGCCACGGCGTTCGCCCGCAACCTGCAGAAGGCCGGCTATGCCACCGACCCGAACTACGCCAGCAAGCTGGCGGCCGTTATCAACAAGACACTGGTCTGATGACTGTGCAGGCATTCAAGTTTTCCGCGATTGCGTCGTTACCTAGATCAGACAGGAAAGAGCAGACCACATGAGCAACCTCCTCAGCATCGGCAAGACCGGCTTGATGGCGGCCCAGACGGGCCTCGCCACGACCGGTCACAACATTACCAATGCGAGCGTGCCCGGCTACAGCCGCCAGGGCATCGTCCAGGGGACGCTGCCACCGATTAACCAGGGCGTCGGTTATATCGGCACGGGCACCGAGGTTGCTCAGATCAAGCGCTATTACGACAACTTCCTGAACACCCAGGTGCTGAACGCCCAGGCCAACCAGGGCTCCGTGGACGCCTACCTGGGCCAGATCAGCCAGATCGACAACATGATGTCCGACAGCACCATCGGCCTCTCGCCGGCGCTGCAGGACTTCTTCAAGGGCGTGCAGACGGCCAACTCGACGCCGTCGCTGCAGGCCGCGCGCGAATCGATGCTGTCGTCGTCGCAGACGCTGGCCGCGCGCTTCCATGAAGTGTCGGGCCGCCTGTCGGAACTGCAGGAAGGCGTGAACAGCTCCGTCGAATCGACCGTCAACTCGATCAATGCGTTTACCACCCAGATCGCGGACCTGAACAAGAAGATCGCAGCGGCCACGATGGACCCGCTCAATCCCCCGAACGACCTGCTGGACCAGCGCGACCAGCTGATCCGCGACCTGAACCAGCAAGTGAAGGTCACCGTGCTGCCGAGCGACAACAATATGCTCAACGTGTCGATCGGCTCGGGCCAGCCGCTGGTCGTCGGCGTCGGCAGCATGCAACTGGCCGCCATCCCGTCGACGACCGACCCCGGCCGTACCGTCGTGGGTTACCAGACGGCCGGCAAGGTGTCGACCTTGCCGGACGATACCTTCACGGGTGGCGCGCTGGGCGGCCTGATGGCGTTCCGCAACGAAACCCTGGATCGCGTGCAGAACCAGATCGGCCTGATCGCGGCCGGGATGACGGATGCGTTCAACGACCAGCACCGCCTGGGCCAGGACCTGGACGGCAAGCCGGGCGGCGACTATTTCAAGCCCATCAAGGCGTATATCGGCTACGACACGCGCAATTCGCCGCTGAGCACGGCGAAGATCGACGGCACCGTCACGGATGCGTCAAAGCTGACGGGCGCCGACTACAAGGTCAAGGTCACCACCGCCGGCGGCAACAATTACTACAACATCGAGCGTGCCGACGGCACGCCGCTGAACCCGGCCGTCGCACCGATCCTGGCCAATCCGGCCGGTACGTCGATGGAAATCGACGGCGTCACGTACAACTTCTCCGGCACGCCGCAGACGGGCGACCGCTTCGAAGTGCGCCCCACGTACACGGCCGCAGCCGAATTCGGCGTGGCCATCACGGATTACCACAAGGTCGCGCTGGCGGCGCCGATCGCCACGTCCACGCCCGTCGGCAACAAGGGCACCGGCACGATCAGCGCCGGTACCGTCGATGCGACCTACCTGGCGCCGGGCAATGCGCTGGCGGCGCCCATGGACCTGACGCTCCAGCCGGCTCCCGCAGGCGCGGACACGCGGCCGGAGCTGGCGGGCTTCCCGGCAGGCCGGACGACCAACGTCGTCCTGACGCGGGCCAACGGCACGACGGAATCGTTCGCGCCGGGCACGCCGGTGCGCTTCGAGACGGGCGCCACGCTCAGCTACAACGGCATGAGTTTCGCCATCGGCGGCACGCCACAGCAGGGCGACAAGTTTACCGTCGGCCCGAACACGACGGGCGTGGGCGATGGTCGCAACGGGGTGCTGCTGGCCGGCCTGCAAACGAAAAATATCCTGAACGGCAACAGCGCCACGTTCCAGGGCAGCTATGCGGCCTCCGTCAACTACGTCGGCAACAAGACGCGTGAACTGCAGGTCGGCAGCGCGGCTGCCGAAACAACGGTAAACCAGGCGATGGCGTCGCAGCAAAGCGTGTCCGGCGTGAATCTGGACGAGGAAGCAGCCGATCTGCTGCGCTACCAGCAGGCCTACCAGGCCGCCGGCAAGGTGATGCAGATCGCGGGTCAGATGTTCGACACGCTGCTGCAGATCCGGTAATCGAAGGAAGGAACAGGACCATGAGTTTGCGTATCAGCACCAGCATGATGTACGACCGCGGCACCAACCAGTTGGGCACGCTGCAATCGAACATGCTGAAGACCCAGATGCAGCTGTCGACGGGCCGCCGCGTGCTGACGCCCGCCGACGACCCTGTCGCCTCGGCGCGCGCACTGGAAGTGACGCAGTCGCTGGAAATCAACGACCAGTACAAGACCAACCGCCAGACGGCATTGTCGTCGCTGGCGCAGGTCGATACCACGCTTGGAACGGTAGGGGAGCTACTGACCGACGTCAAGAACACCATTCTGTACGCCGGCAATCCGGCGCTGTCGATTGCCGACCGCGAAGCGCTGGCCGTCGACCTGGAAGCGCGCATGGGCGACCTGCTGGGCCAGGCCAACACGGCCGACGGCACGGGCGGCTACGTCTTCGCCGGCTACAAGACCAACACGCTGCCGTTCGCCCAGACCGCCACCGGCGCCGACTATTACGGCGACCAGGGCGAGCGCGAGCTGCAGGTGGGATCGGGCCGCAAGATGGCCATCAGCGCCTCGGGCAGCGCCATTTTCGAGCGCAACCTGACGGGCAACGGCACGTTCCTGACGAAGCCGACCGGCGCCGGCAACACCGGCACGGGCATCATCTCGCCGGGCACCGTGACGGGGACGGTCAAGGGCCACGACTACACGCTGTCGTTCGCAAAAGACGCCACGACGGGCAAGATGCAGTATTCCGTTGTCGACGTCACCAACGGCAACACGCCCGTGCTGCCCGCAACGGATTACAAGGCCGGCGAGCCGATCACGTTCGAAGGCATCACGTTCGACGTCAAGGGCGAGCCCGCCGCCGGCGACCAGTTCGCCGTCGAACCGAGCAAGAACCAGTCCGTCTTCACGTCGATCCAGAACGTCATCAACGCATTGCGCTCGACGGGCACGGGCCCGACGGCCGGCGCCAAGCTGACCAACGCGCTGAATGAAGCCAACCAGAACATCCAGAACGCCTCGGATAACGTGCTGTCCGTCCGCGCCTCCGTCGGCGCCCGCGGCAAGGAACTGGACTACCTGGACTCGGCCGGCTCGGAAATGGACATCCAGTACCAGACCCAGGTGTCGGACCTGATCGAAGTCGACCCGATCGAAGCCGCTTCGCGGTTTGCGCAGCAGACCACCAGTTTGCAGGCGGCGCAGCAGACTTTTAAGACTGCTACTAGTCTTTCGCTGTTCAACTACATCAATTAAGCGCTGGGGGCGGCAGGCATGTCCCGCCAACCGCCCGGGCGCGTGGTTGATCGTTTTCCCGGCTATACCTGCACGCATCATCGGCCCACAAGCGTCAGGTGACGCGTCTCAACAGGTGGGCTCGGCCTTAGGCGTCACCGCCACCTGCTCCACATACGTTCCCACGAAGTTACGCCGTCCGGACAGCGTGACCCGCGAGCCCACTTGCACAGCCGGGACGGCCAGCATTTTGTCCGCGAGCACCACTTCAAAGCGCGCCTCACTTCGCGCGCACGCCAGCTCCCATCGCGTGCGAGGCTCCTTTCGTGTTTTCTCCGTAATGTCAACGACTTCCAGCGTGTGTCTGACGGGTTGGTTTTTGAGTCCTGTCACGAATATTCCCAAGACATTCGCGCCGAGAATCGCGGGGATGCAGGTGACCGCCACGGTGCCAAGCGCAAGGTTCAGTGCATCCTTCCTCGCCCGTCGGGGGCTTACGAGCGAGCGCCGGTTGCCGTCGTTGCATGCGAACCACCAGCAGACCGCAAGCAGGGCAGTCGTGGCCAGTGATATCAGAAAGCGCTCGCCAAATGTCGAGCTGAATAAATACGGCATTATGTTGACAAACGGTACGGCTGCCAACGGAAGGACCCAGGCCAGAAAGACGCCAATAACAAAAACAATTCGGGCAATGGTCTTCATAAAGTCTTCGATTTTCTGATAAGCATACTTATACTGATAACGTAGTTTCTGAGGCGTTTCGAACGGCGAGCGGCCCAATTATGACCTCTCTGCACATTGCCTGTCCGGCGCAGTAATGATGGACTGTCTCCAGAGGTGTAAATAAAATCTCCAGACAAAACTCGCCGCTTGTCCTGAGAACAACAACACCGTACACTGAGGCATTGTGGGCGGCCGCTTTCGGCCAGAAGTAACCATTGTCAGGCGGCTTGCAAATGTCTGCGATGGCCAAGACTTTGTGTTCCAGAGGCTCTTGTCACTATCGGCCTTGTACATTTGATCAACGGTGGTTCAGTCGGGCCAGCGTAGCGGCGCCCTAAGACGGACGCTAACCCGTCATGTGCTGGGCGCTAGGTCTAAACTATACTGCGACGCAGCCATTCAGCGCATTTCGCTGGATGAGAGGAGATCATGAAAGACGAAGTCCAATCAGGGTACAAGCCTGTCCAGGATCATGTTCTGAAGACATTGGGCATTGCGGTGATCGCCGGACAGAGTGTCGAGCGCTTGATGGGCACTTGCCTGACGTTCCCACTGCAAGGCGAGCCACTGCTGACTGTAGAGCAGCTTCAGACCCTGCTTGAGCGGCACTCTAAAGCGACTCTCGGGCAACTGCTCAAAGCGCTGCGGCAACGGGTGGATCTGCATCCCACCTTTGAATCGCCACGACTATTGTAGACACTTCTGAGCCATAATATCGGGCAAAAGGAGATCGTATGAGCGGCAAGCGGTACACAGAGGAATTCAAGATTGCAGCAGTTAAGCAGGTAGCCCAGCGTGGGCACCCAGCGAGTGAGGTGGCGGAGCGGCTCGGAGTAAGCATCCATAGCCTGTACGCCTGGACGAAGCGCTATGGCGTGCCCGAGGCGGAGCGAAAGGCTGTCGATGCTCAGTCTGACGAGATGCGGCGCCTGAAGGCCGAGCTCAAACGCGTCACGGAGGAGCGTGACATATTGAAAAAGGCCGCGGTGTACTTTGCCAAGACGTCCGGGTAAGGTACACCTTAATTGCTCAGTTACAGGACCAATTCCCGGTGCGCCGGCTGTGCAAAGTGCTCGAAGTGCATCCGAGTGGCTTTTATGCATGGCGTCTGAATCCTGAAAGTAAGCGTGCCAAGGAAGACAAGCGTCTGCTCATCCCTATCAAGGAATCGTGACTTGAAAGCGGCAGCGTGTACGGCTACCGCAAGGTCAGCGACGATCTGCGCGAGCTTGGCGAGCAGTGCGGCATTAACCGCGTCCATCGGCTGATGCGCTCCGCTGGGATTGGCTCGCAGACAGGCTATGCCAAGCGCAAGTACAAACGCGGCGGCGCACCATCGCTGGTGGCACCAAATCACTTGCAGCGCCAATTTGATGTAGCAGAACCGAATTGCATCTGGGTGACGGACATAACATACATCCGCACGCATGAGGGTTGGCTGTATTTGGCCGTAGTGCTTGATCTGTTCTCGCGTCAGGTGGTCGGCTGGTCGATAAGTTCCCGAATCGATCGCGAGCTGGCATGATCGCGCTATTGATGGCTGTCTGGCGTCGGCAGCCCAAGAATTCGGTGATGGTGCATTCCGATCAGGGCAGTCAGTTCAGCAGCTACGACTGGCGCGACTTCCTGACCGAGCACAACCTGCAGCAGAGCATGAGCCGACGCGGAAACTGCCACGATAACGCCGTGGCCGAGAGCTTCTTCCAACTTCTGAAACGGGAGCGAATCAGGCGCAAGACCTACGGCACTCGGGAAGAAGCAAAGCAGGATGTCTTCGATTACATCGAGATGTTTTACAATCCAAAGCGCCGGCACAGCTTCAGCAATGACTTGTCGCCGGTCGAGTATGAAAAGCAGTATTTCAAGCGGCTCGCGAGTGTCTAGAAAACTCGTGGCGATTCACTTCAGTGACAAATAGGTAAGAGCATGTTAGGCTCTGGCACTTAATATTATATGGTGCACCCATGGCAGGAGAAATTATCAGGCTCGGTGATCCGACGAGTCACGGCGGAACGGTACTTGAAGGAAGTCCTACCGACATCTGTTTCGGCAAGCCGATTGCCTTTATCGGACATAAAACATATTGTCCTAAATGCAAAGGTACGTTCCCCATCAGCGAGGGTGCCATGACCACTACCTTCTACGGGAAGGGAGTGGCGCTTGCGGGTATGAAAACAGCGTGCGGGGCTGTCTTGATCGCTACCCAGTTTACCGACACTGTCGAATATAGCGGTGGCGCTGCGCCGCGAACAGTCAGCCCCCCGGCAGCCGCCACGTCTGCTGCCCTTGACGCAGCCCTCGGTGAAATACCCGCCACGTCGCCTGCGGGTGACGCTCACCATGATCACAAATTCGACCTCGCCTTCCGTGTTCAGGATGAATCGACAGGAAAGGCGCTTGCGTATACGCGCTACCGTATCACCCTGGACGACGGTACTGAGCTTATAGGTACCACGGACGCCGACGGCATGACCGAAAAGGCATGCTCGGACCACCCACAGAACGCGACGATAGAAGTACCCTACTATGAACACGACAGCACCGCTCACACCGACCACGAACACTACGCCTGCGACTGTTAGCGTCGCGCCTGAGCTCAGCGGTCCTGTGTGGTGCGGCCGCTTTCCGGGTAGCCGCGAAACATCAACTCTTAAGCCTGACTTCCGGGACAACTGTAACGCGTTCATTGCTGCGATTGAGGCGGCAGGGGGTGTCAAGACCATAGCGGCGACCTACCGACCACCTGAACGCGCATACCTCATGCACTGGGCACACAGGATCGTAAAGAACGGTTTCGATCCGGCGATGGTACCGCCGATGGCAGGCGTTAACATTAAATGGGACCACCCTACGCTGGCGGCTTCCGTGAACGCGGCGCGCCAGATGTCGGCCGGGTTCGGTATCGGAGGGCTGGCCGCGAATACACCGCCCGCCCTAAACACCTTGCATACAAGAGGCGAAGCGATCGACATGTCGATTACCTGGACCGGCACGCTGAACATCGCCAACAAGGATGGCTCGATCACGGAGATCAACACCATGCCGCGCACCGGCATGAACCTGCAGCTTAAAGCTGTTGGACTGACGTATGGCGTCAAAAAATTCGTCGGCGGAAATGCTGACAAACCGCACTGGTCAACCACCGGACACTGATATGAAGTTTCTTGCTACCTTTTTGATCGCCGCATGCCTCGTTCCGACGGCGCGCGCTGTAGAGCCGGCGTCGGCGCGCCTGCTCGGCTACTATTCGAATATGCAGACCGAAGGCGCTGACGATCCACATTTTGTTTCTGGATACAATGTTGCGCTCTACCAACGCGAAGCGGAAACGTTCGGTCAGGTCATGGTCGCCATCGGCAGCTCCGAACCGGCCCCCGCAACCATTCAAAAACTGACATACGATCCGAAGAAAAAATTGCTGACCTTTATCGCCGAATACTCAAGCGGTCTTGCCAGCAATCCCGTCAAAGGAGCGCCCGACCGCGAAGCTTTGCAAGTGCTCACCTTCAGCGGGGTCGTGCGTCCGCAGTCGATTTCCGGGAAGGTCGGTATCAGGGATTTCTACTGTGGTCAATGCAAGCCGGTGTTCAAACGCGTTACCCTCAAGCGTATCAGTGAAATGGGGAGCCCGGGCGAAGTCCAGTCCACTGCGCAATAGTCGCCCGGCTAACTGGGCCAATGGCGCTTTACAACGTGTACGGCTATCCATCGCTGTGATGCCCGCTACCGCTACGGCCGCCTTCAGGTGTGTTTTCCCGCGTTGCGCCAGATTGGGGCGGAGCGGATGTAAGCGGCCGGGAACCGGGCGCTAAGAACGGCCGTGTACGCATACGAAGCGATGCCATGGCCGAACCGATTGTTCCTAAGACCCTTCTGCGCTTTATAGAAGCTCATCTTCCAACTTGCCGTAGACCCCGAAAGGCGGACAACAGCAAAATAGCGCTGTGCAACGAGTTATCAAGCAGGCCTTCCTCTCGCTTTCCTTAACACTCATCTTTTGAAGATATGTCGCGAAGTTTGGTCAGACACCCTAAGGCTACTGCCGAGGCGGCGCCAGGATGGGCTTCGCCGGCACATCCCCCTTACCGGCAAACGCCCGCGACAGATGCCGCGCCTTCTCCGTCCCCGATCCGAGCAGATTCATCAGTGGCGTCGACAGATACGGCAGCGCAATCATCAGCACGAGGAAGCCGGCGCCCAGGGTGATGGGAAAGCCGATGCCGAACAGGTTCAGCTGCGGCGCGGCGCGGGTCAGGATGCCCAGTGCGACGTTGGTGATGAGGAGGGCGGCGATGACGGGCATCGACAGTTGCAGGCCGGCGCTGAAGATTTTCGCGCCCCACGTGGCCAGGTCCCAGAAGCCGCCGCCGTGGAAGGTCGTGCTGGCGATCGGCAGCGTGAAGAAGCTTTCGGCGAGGGCTTCCAGCAGCAGCAGGTGGACGTTGGCAACGAGCATCGACATCGTGGCGATCCACGTCAGGAACTGGGCGATGCCGGACGAGCGGCCTTGCGACATCGGGTCGAAGAAGCTGGCGAAGCCCAGGCCCATCGTCAGGCTGCTGATTTCGCCCGCCATCTCGACGGCGGCAAAGACGATGCGCATGGCGAAGCCCATCGCCACGCCCGTGATGAGTTCTTTCGCCAGGATCAGCAGTCCGGCATATGAGGCGGGGTCGGCGGCGGGGACGGCAGGGACGAGCGGCGCGATGCCGATGGCGATCACGATGCCCAGGCTCAGCTGGACGGTCTGCGGGATGCGCGGGTTGCCGAACAGCGGTGAGGCCGTGATCAGGCCGAGGATGCGCGTCAATGGCCAGATCAGGCCGGCGATCCACGTATTGATCTCGGCCGCGGTGAGCACCAGCATCGGCCGTTACCCGACCATATTGGGGATGCCGGTGAAGATCTCGCGCATATAGTCCGTCATCACGGAAATCATCCACGGACCGGCCACGACCAGCGCGACAAACACGCCCACCAGTTTCGGGATGAACGACAGGGTCTGTTCGTTGATCTGCGTGGCCGCCTGGAAGATCGAGACGATCAGGCCGATGACGAGCGCCACCAGCAGCAGCGGCGCCGACACCATCAACGTGATTTCCATTGCATGCCGGCCCATCGACAGGACGCTTTCCGGTGTCATGGCGCCTCCTAGTAGAAACTCTGGGACAGCGAGCCCAGCAGCAGTTGCCAGCCGTCGACCAGCACGAACAGCATCATCTTGAACGGCAGCGAGATGACGGCCGGCGACATCATCATCATACCCATCGACATCAGCACCGAGGCGACCACCATGTCGATGATCAGGAACGGGATGAAGATGGCAAAGCCGATCTGGAACGCCGTCTTCAGTTCACTGGTGATAAATGCCGGGATCAGGATGCGCAGCGGCACGTCTTCGGGACCCTGCAGCGCGGGGCTGCGCGAGATCTTGACAAACAGCGCCAGGTCGGCCTGGCGCGTCTGCTTCAGCATGAACGTCTTCAACGGCGCCGAGCCCCGTTCCATCGCCTGCTGCATCGTGATCTGGTTGGCCTGCAGCGGCTGGTACGCTTCCGTGTAGATACGGTCGAACGTGGGGCCCATGACGAAGAACGTCAGGAACAGCGCCAGGCCGACCATCACCTGGTTGGGCGGCGCCGTCTGCGTGCCCAGCGCCTGGCGCAGCAGCCCCAGCACGATGACGATGCGGGTGAAGCCAGTCATCATCAGCAGCACCGCGGGCAGGAACGTCAGCGACGTCATCAGGATGAGCGTCTGGATCGTCAGGCCGTACTGCGTGCCGCCGCCCGGCGCCGCGCTCGTGGTGAACGCGGGGATCGTCGGCGCGGCGCCCGCGATCAGCGGCAGCGCCAGCAGGCCGGCCGCCAGCGCAGCGGCGCAGTAGAGATTCCTCGAATTACTTGCCATTGCGCTTTTCGATCGTCTGTTTGAACCACTCGGAGAAATTCGTGGCCGGCAGGTTCGGATGTGGTCCCGGCATGGATGCCGCGGCTTCCTGGCGCGGCATCGTCGCCAGCGCGTTCATCCGCCCCGGGGAGGCGCCCACGACAATCCACTGGTCACCCACTTCCACGACCAGGATGCGCTCGCGCGTGCCGACCGACATCGCGCCCACCAGCTTGACGGCCGAGCCGCCCGTGACGGTCTTCGGCCCGAAGCGTTTCAGCATCCAGGCCAGGCCCATGACGATCGCCAGCACGGCGGCCAGCGCGGCCACGGTCTGCAACAGGCTGCCGGCAGCGGACGGCGCGGCCGGCATGGCCGTCGGCGTGACGGGCCGGGCGCCGGCCAGCGCGGCCTGCTGCTCCGGCGTCGTGGCGCGCGGCTGGGCCGGCGCGGCCGGGTCCGGCGTCTCGGCGACGGGCGCGGTGGCTGGTGCGCCGGCAATGGCCGGGTCGACCGGCACAGTGGCCGGTTCGCCTGCCTTGACGGGCGCCACGGTACGGTTGATGGGCGCCGTGACGACGGGCGTGGAAGAGGTCTGCGCAGAAACGACAAAGCTGCTGGTCAGCAAAATGCCAGCCAGCAGCGTCGTCGACAGCGCCTTGCAGGACGCGTAGGTCATTTATTCAGTTTTCGGATGCGTTCGGAAGGGGTGATGATGTCCGTCAGGCGGATACCGAATTTGTCGTTCACGACCACCACCTCGCCCTGGGCGATCAGGCAGCCGTTCACCAGCACGTCCATCGGTTCGCCGGCCAGGCCATCGAGTTCCACCACGGAGCCCTGCGCCAGCTGCAGCAGGTTCTTGATGGCGATCTTGGTGCGGCCCAGCTCGACCGTCAGCTGGACGGGGATATCGAGGATGAAGTCGATATCGTTGTGCGTTTCCGTCTTCGGGGCCGTCTTGGAGAAATCCTTGAACACGGCGGCCGTCGCGGCCTGGCTTTGCAGCGCTTCCGCTTCGGCCTTGGCCTGCTCGGCAATCGCGGCACCCCACAGATCGTCGTCGGCTGTTTGATCGTCTTGGTTGTCAGACATGTTTCGCTCCTGCGTTACCGCAAATCTTATTTACTGAGATTATCGCTGTTGGCGAGGAGTTTCTCCACCTTCAGCGCGTATTGTCCGTTCAGGACGCCGTACGTGCAGTCCAGCACTGGTACGCCATCCACGGTTGCCTCGATCGTTTCCGGAATATTCAGCGGAATCACGTCGCCCACCCGCATGTTCAGGATCTCGTCGAAGCTGACCTTGGCCGTGCCCAGCCGTGCCACCAGTTCCACTTCGGCGATCTGGATCTGCTGCGTCATCAGGCGGATCCAGCGCTTGTCCACTTCCAGTGCCTCGCCCTGCAGCGACGACGTCAGCGCATCGCGGATCGGTTCGATCATCGAGTACGGCATGCAGAAGTGGATCTGCCCGGACACGGAACCCAGCTCGACCGTGAACGTCGACGCCACCACCACCTCGTTCGGCGTGGCGATGTTGGCGAACTGCGTGTTCATTTCGGAACGAATGTACTCGAATTCGACGGGGAACACCGGTTCCCATGACTTCGTGTACGCCTCGAACACGATATCGAGAATGCGCAGGATGATGCGCTGCTCGGTGGCCGTGAAGTCGCGGCCCTCGACGCGCGTGTGGAAGCGGCCGTCGCCGCCGAACAGGTTGTCCACCAGCAGGAACACAAGGCCCGGATCGAACACCATCAGCGCCGTGCCCCGCAGCGGCTTCATGTGCACGAGATTCAGGTTGGTCGGCACGACCAGGTTACGAATGAACTCGCTGTACTTCGACACGCGGACGGATCCGACCGACACCTCCGCGCTGCGGCGCAGGAAGTTGAACAGACCCACGCGCAGCAGACGGGCGAAACGCTCGTTGATAATTTCCAACGTGGGCATCCGGCCGCGCACGATGCGCTCCTGGGTTGCCAGGTTGTAGGTTCTGACTCCCGCGACTTCCTCGGGCGCGGCGACGTCATCCTGATCGCCGTTCACGCCTTTCAGGAGGGCATCGACTTCTTCCTGGGAGAGAAAATTATCGGCCATGACTCTTTATGTTCGCTGTGTGCTTACTGGATGATAAACGAGGTAAATAATACTTCCGAGACTTCCTGCTCGTCGCCATGTTCCTCGAACGGCTCGTTGACCTGTTCGAGAATCTCCTTGCTGAGCTGCTGCTTGCCCTCGGGTGTATTGATTTCCGACGCCTTCTTCGAGGATAGCAGGAGCAGTATCCGGCTGCGCACCTTTGGCATATTGTTCTTGATGCCCTCGGATTGCTCGGCATCGGGCACCTGCAGCGTAAACGCCAGCTGCAGGTACTGTTCGCCTTCCTCCGGCTGCAGGTTGACGGTGAACGCCTCGACCGGCACGTACACGGGCGGACCGGCTTCCTTCTTTTTCTTCTTCGATTTCTTCTTGACGGGCTCGTCGTCGTGCTCGGCACTGTCGTCCTGGCCCTTCAGCATGAAGTAAGCACCGCCGCCGCCGCCGATGGCGAGGATCAGCACGGCCACGATAATCATGATCAGTTTTTTCTTGGAACCGCCACCGGCCGGTGCCGCTTCGGCTTTCGCATCAGCCTTCATCTTCTCGCTTTCACACTGCCCCGGGTTGAAGGAGATGCGCGGCGGGGCAGGTCCGCGCAGTTCCAAGCCTGGCCGGATACGACGCCGGCTCGATTATGTCATTCTAGGGGCAACCGCCGCGCCAACATCGCGCGAGCAGAGGGCGGAATTGCCGCCACTCTTTTGTTTCCACCGCGCATTATGCTGCCACTAGGCGAACGTGTCGACCGCCCCCAGTATGGCGCGCCGCACCACCGGCTCGGGCTGCGCCTGCGCCGGACCTTCGCCGCCGCCGTTATTGAACCGCCGGCTGCCGGCCGCGGCGCGCGCTTCGGCCTGTTCGGCAAACGCCTGGCGCTGGTCCTGGCTACCTGTCGAGACGCTGGCCTCGCCGAGCTGGATGCCCGCTTCGCTCATCGTTTCACGCAGTTTCGGCATCGCGTCTTCCAGTGCCTGGCGGGTTTCCGGCTCGGCGGCCATGAAGCTCACGCTGGCCTGGTCGTTCGACACGTTCAGCACGATCTGCAGCGGACCCAGGTCGGGCGGATTCAACGTCAGCGAGGCGCTCTGGTCGCCACCGGCCACCATCCAGACGACTTTCTGGCCCAGCTGCTGCTCCCAGGCGCTGCTGCCGACGCGGGCCTGCAACTGGTTCGACGCGGCCACGTCGGCCGCCTGGGCCGTGGCGACCAGCGTCTGGGTCGCCTGCGGCAGCACGGGCTGGGTTGCCGCCGCCGCGTCCGCCAGCTTGGCGGCAAACGCTTCGGCCTTCATTTCTGTCTTGACGGCGCCGGCGGACAATTCCAGCTTGCCCGCATCCAGCGCCCGTGCATCGGCGCCGGGGAGGGCGGCCGCATCGGCCTTGCCCTTGCCCGCCGCGCCCGTATCGGCGCCCAGTCCCGCATCGGGCTTGCCGCCCTTGCCGGCTTCATCTGCCGTCTCGTCCTGCAGCGCGGCCAGCGGATCGCCGGCCGTGCCGCCTTCGGCGGGCACGTCGGCCGTGCCTTCGGCTGGTCTGGCCGCCTGGGTCTGCTGGTTGTATGCGGCGATCATGGCCAGCATGTTGGCCATCGGATCGACGGCTGCGGCGGCGGCTGCTGCTGCTTCGGCCGCCGCGGCATCGGCCGGTTGTGCAGTGGTCTCTGCCGGTGCAGCCTCGGCCGCCGCTGCGGTCGCGGCGGCTGCCGTTGCGTCCGCCGCTGCGGTATCGCGCGTGCTGTCGGCCGCGTCCGCTTCCTGCGCCTGCTCCGCCGCGTCGGCCGCCTTGGCCTGGCTGGTCTGCTGCGCCGGCTTGGCCTGGTTCGCCGCGTTGGCCTGGCTGGTCTTTGCAGCCGGATTCGGCGTGACCGGTTTGGACGGTTGCGCCTGGGCGGTCGGTGCCGGTTTCGTCATCGGCGCCGACTTCATCGGTACCTTGATGGGCTGCGGCAGGGGCTGGCGCTCGACCTGACGCGCCAGCGCCTGCTTGAAGTCCAGGTCGCCCTCGGCGCGCTTCTGCCCGGTCGGTACGCTGGTGTTCAGTAGAGTGTTCTGGATGGACTGGGTCTGCATGGGACGCGGCCTTGCTCTTTCGCTGGTAAATCGTGAATCGGTACGCCGGGATCAGCGCTTGTAGAAGGCCTGCCGTGCAGCGTGCTCGTCCATGGCCTTCTGGTCGCGCTTGGCTTCGATCTTTTGCTGCCGGGCCGCTTCACGGTCGCGCAGCGTCGAATAGGACATGCGTTTGCGCTCGGCTTCCTGCCACTTTGTCTTTTCCATCTCGCCGCGCTTCTGGGCATGCCGCACCATCTCTTCCTGGCCTTTCACGGCCGTGTCGAGCTTTTCCATGAACGCCTGGAAGTTGCGGTAAGCCATCGGCGTGATGCCGCCCTGCTGCGCGGCGTCGAAGCGGCGGCCGTATTCGTCGCGGTAGCCGATCAGCATCTTCAGCTTCTCTTCCGCATCGGTGACGGCTTTCAGCGCGGCACCCAGCCGCTTGGCGCAGTCGTCGGTTTCGCGACGCGCCATGTCGATCAGTGTTTCAAGTTGGGAAGTCGAGGCCATATTGCTGATTATAGGCAACAGGCAACGGATTCAATCAGTCGAACAGCGTGGCCAATTGCCCCAAGCTCTCGGCCATATCGACCCGTTCCGTGATCCGCTGCTGCAGGAAATGCTCGATGCGGTCGTGCAGCTTGATGGCCTGGTCCAGCACGGGATCGGTGCCGGGCGTGTAGGCGCCCACGGCGATCAGGTCGCGGCTGCGTTCGTAGCGGGCAAACAGCTGCTTCAGGCGGCGGGCCTGGGTCTGGTGTTCCTGCGAGGTGATCGAGTGGGCGGCCCGGCTGATCGACTGTTCGATGTCGATGGCGGGATAGTGGCCCGCTTCGGCCAGCCGCCGGTTCAGCACGATGTGCCCGTCCAGGATGGCACGCGCCGAGTCGGCAATCGGGTCCTGCTGGTCGTCGCCTTCCGTCAGCACCGTATAGAACGCCGTAATCGAGCCGCCGCCTTCCTCGCCGTTGCCGGCCCGTTCCACCAGCACCGGCAGTTTGGCAAACACGGATGGCGGATAGCCCTTGGTCGCGGGCGGTTCGCCGATGGCCAGCGCGATCTCGCGCTGCGCCATCGCGTAGCGGGTCAGCGAGTCGACGATCAGCAGCACGTTCTGGCCCTTGTCGCGGAAGTGCTCGGCGATGGCGGTCGAATAGGCGGTGGCCTGCATCCGCATCAGCGGCGGCGTATCGGCCGGCGCGGCGATGACGACGGAGCGGGCGCGGCCTTCCTCACCCAGGATATGATCGATGAATTCCTTGACCTCGCGGCCCCGTTCGCCGATGAGTCCGACAACGATGATGTCGGCCGCCGTGTAGCGCGCCATCATGCCCAGCAGCACGGATTTGCCCACGCCGGAACCGGCGAACAGGCCCATCCGTTGGCCACGGCCGACCGTCAGCATGGCGTTGATGCAACGCACGCCCACATCCAGTGTCTCGACAATGGGGGCGCGGCCCAGCGGATTGAGGGGGCGCACGTTGATGGGCGCGCTGTCGGAAGCGTGGATGGGACCGAGCCCGTCGAGGGGCCGGCCGGCGCCGTCAACGACGCGGCCCAGCAGTTCCGGCCCGACCGGCAACTGACGCGCGCGGTCGCTCGTGCGCCGCCGTGGCGTGGCGCTCGACACGGAGCCAGGTCGCGGGATCAGCGGTTCGGCGGGAAAGACGCGGGTGCCGGGCACGATGCCTTCGACGTCGCTTTGCGGCATCAGGAACAGGCGGCCGCCTTCGAAGCCGACGACTTCCGCCTCTACGCGCCCGCCCGCGGGCAGCGGCACGGTGCACGCCGCCCCCACCGCGAGGCGCAGGCCGACGGCCTCCATGACGAGGCCGGCAACGCGGGTAACGCGGCCGGCCACCTGCATGGGCTCGACGAAGTCCGCCACGGCGGCGCAGTCGGACAGGTAGGAACGCCAGCGGCCGGCGTGCAACGCCGCGCCGGCCTGTTCAGTCACATTCGCGTCCATGGGCACTCCCTAATCCAGCCACGCCACATTTTTGCCGAGCGCCGCCGCGAGGCGGGTCCAGCGCGATTCGATCTGGGCATCGACCTGGTTGGTGGCCGTGTCGAGCCGGCAGCCGCCGCGGGCGATCGACTCGTCCTCGGCGATACGCCAGCCGTCCTTGGCCAGTTCCTCGCCGATGGCGGTGCGCACGACGGCAGCATCCTCCGGGTTGAGCATCAGCACGGCCGGCTGCTGCACGCTTGGCAGCGTGTCCACGGCATCGCGCACGATCGGCACGATCAGTTCCGGCTTGACGGGCAATGCCTGGCGCACCATCGTGCGGGCCAGGTGCATGGCAAGCTCCAGCACATCCTGCGCGATCAGCTGGTCGGCGCCGCGCAGCGCCTCGGCAAACTGTTCCGCCAGGCCGGCCAGCGGCGCCAGCGCGGTGGCGGTGGCTTCCTCGCCCTCGCGGATGGCTTCGTCCTCGCCGGCGCGGTGGCCTTCCGCGTAACCGTCCTGGTAGCCCTGCAGCCGCGCTTCCTCGCGGATGGCGGCCAGTTCCTCTTCCGTCGGATAGGCAGGCGGGGCAGGGGCGTTCAGGAAGGCTTCGTATTCCGCCTGGCGTGCCGCTTCCTCGGCCGCAGCCGCCTCGGCGGCGGCGCGGGCTTCGGCTTCCTCGCGCTGGCGTGCGGCCAGCGTGCTGGGCCGTTCGTCGCCGAACGACTTCAGTTCCCAGCGCTGGAACGCCGTCTGCTGCTCTTTCGGAATGTGGGCCAACCAGTACCTCGTTCAGTGCAAAACTGTAGTTTAAACGAAAGAGTCCTCGCCCTTGCCGCCCAACACGATCTGGCCTTCGTCCGCCAGGCGGCGCACGATCTGCAGGATCTGTTTCTGCTGCGTTTCCACTTCCGACAGCCGCACGGGGCCCTTCGATTCCAGGTCTTCCCGCATCATTTCGCTGGCGCGGGCCGACATGTTCTTGAAGATCTTTTCGCGCAGTTCCTGCGACGCGCCCTTCAGGGCGATGATCAGCATTTCCGACTGCACTTCGCGCAGCAGCAGCTGGATGCCGCGGTCGTCGATGTCGATCAGGTTGTCGAACACGAACATCTCGTCCATGATCTGCTGCGCCATGTCGTTGTCGTAGTTCTTGATATTGTCCATCACCGAGTTTTCCTGCTCGCCGCTCATGAAGTTGAGGATCTCGGCCGCCGCGCGCACGCCGCCCAGCGTGGACTTCTTGATGTTCTCGTTACCCGACAGCAGTTTCGTCAGCACGTCGTTCAGCTCGCGCAGCGCGGCCGGCTGCACGCCGTCCAGGGTGGCGATACGCAGCACCACGTCGTTGCGCAGTCGGTCCGTGAAGTGTCCCAGAATTTCGCAGGCCTGGTCGCGCTCCAGGTGGACGAGGATGGTCGCGATGATCTGCGGGTGCTCGTTCCTGATCAGTTCGGCGACGGACGGCGAATCCATCCACTTCAGGCTTTCGATGCCGGACGCGTCCTTGCCGCCCAGGATGCGCGACAGCAGCACGGAGGCCTTGTCGTCGCCCAGCGCCTTGGTCAGCACCTGGCGGATGTACTCGTCCGAATCCAGGCCGACGGTGGAGGCGGCGGCCACTTCGTCGCGGAAGTCATCGAGCACGTCGACAACCTGCTCGTGCGGCACGCCCTTCATCGTCGCCATGGCGGCGCCCAGCTTCAGCACTTCGCGCGGCCCCAGGAACTTCATCACTTCGGCGGCCTCGGTTTCACCCATCGCCAGCATCAGAATCGCTGCTTTTTGCAGTCCGGTACTATCAGTCATTTGCTTCTATCCATGCCTTGATTACGTTGGCGACAATGCGCGGATCTTCTGCGGCGAGCTTCTTGGCCAGGGCCAGGTTGTCGCGGTAGGTGCGCGCGGTGCTTTCTTCCATTTCGGCCATTTGCTGCGCGAAGATTTCCTCTTCGGTCGGACCAGTCGGCTCTTCGATGATTTCCGGTTCCGGTTCCGGCTCCGGCGCATTGATCTCGTCGATTTTCTTGAATACGGGGCGCATCATCGGGCGCACCACACGCATCAGGATGTACAGCAGGATCAGCGCGGTGATCAGGAATTTCGCCAGCTCTTTCGCCATCGGCAGGTTGGCCGGATCGCGCCACCAGTCCAGCGCCGGCTCGGCCGCCTTGTCGACACCGTCGAACGGCGCGTTGGCCACGCTGACGGAGTCGCCGCGGTCCTGGTTGTAGCCCATCGCTTCGCGCACCAGGCTGTTGATCTTGGCCAGTTCGTCGGCATTGAGCGGACGCACCGTCACCTTGCCGTCCGGGCCGACGATGCGGCGGTAGTTCACCACGACACCGACCGTCATCCGCTTCAGGCCGGCGATGGCCTTCTGCTCGTAGCGCACGGTCTTGTCGACTTCATAGTTGGTCGTCGATTCCTTGTGCATCGGACCCGTGCCGGCCGCTGCCGTGCCGCCTGGCACCGTGCCCGGGGCAGGGGCTTCGCCCGGTGGCGTGGTCGTCAGCGGCGCGGTGGCCACGCCTGGCGGCTGGTTCGACAGGGCGCCCGGCACGCCGTTCGGGTTCGCGTTGGTGTTGCCGTTGGTTTCGCTGCTCTGCTGGCTGCGGATGGCCGACGGGGCCGGCGACGAGTTCGGCTTGTACGACTCGGCCGCCTGCTCGACGGCGGAGAAGTCCACGTCCGCGACCGCTTCGGCGCGCACGTTGCCTTCGCCGACGATCGGCTTGACGATGTTCTCGACCTGCTTGATGACCTGGTTCTGCAGTTCCTGCACGTACTTCAGCTGGGTCGCATCCAGGCTCTTGATGGCCGTGTTGCTGTTCTTGTTCTGGTCCGACAGCAGGTTGCCCTGCTGGTCCACGACCGTCACGTTCGCGGGCTGCAGCTCCGGCACGGACGAGGCCACCAGGTGCACAACGGCGCTGACCTGGCCCGGATCGATGGCACGGTTCGGGTGCAGCGTCAGGATGACGGACGCCGTCGGCTTCTGCTGCTCGCGCACGAATACCGATGGCTTCGGCATCGCCAGGTGGACGCGGGCCGACTGCACGGCGCCCAGCGATTCGATGGACTTGGCCATCTCGCCTTCCAGCGCGCGCTGGTAATTGACCTGCTCCAAAAACTGGGACACGCCCAGCTTCTGGTTTTCCATCAGTTCGAAGCCGACGTTGCCGCCTTTCGGCAGGCCTTGCGATGCCAGGCGCAGACGGGTGTCGTGCACCTTTTCGGCCGGGATCAGGATGGCGTTGCCGCCTTCGCTGAACTTGTAGGGCACCTGCATCTGGTCGAGCGCGGCCGTGATGGCGCCGCCATCGCGGTCGGAGAAATTGCTGAACAGGACCTTGTAGTCGGGCTCCTTGTTCCACAGCCAGATCATCAGGATGGTGATCAGGATGGCTGCGACGGCGCCGCCGCGGATGATGTTCTTGCCCATCGCGGTCTTGTAGAAGGGCACCTTGCCTTCGGTTCCGGCGTCGGCGGATGCGTCGATATCGAGTGCTTCGGCGGCTGCAGCCATGTATGCGTTCCAGGGGCGTTAAGGTCGTCTGTTGATCGGGGCCTCAGCGCTGTGGAGCGGGGCCTGATGCACATTATCGGCTGCCTTACGGCAATTTAATCCCGGGAAAAGAGGCTGGTTTCCGGGCCTGCTCGTGGCAGTGGCTTGCCTTGGTGCTGCTATTCTGGAAGCCTGACAGTGCGAGGGAACATCGTTCCCGTAAGCAAGCACCTATTGTAGCAAGGCAAAATGCCGCGTCCGATTGAACGCTGCTCAGCCGGTTGTAGTAGAGCAACAGCGCAGCAACAGCATTTTTGGAGAGTTAATCATGAAGACAGGCGGTATCGACAGCAGCCAGATCCAATCGATGATCGCGCAGCTGAAAGCGGCGGCAACGCGGCCCCAGGCGACGCCGCCCGTCATTCAGACGGAAGCCTCCGCTGCGAAGGTCGACTTCTCGGACGCGCTGAAGGGCGCGCTCGACACGGTCGCCGTCAGCCAGAAAAAAGCGGAAGGCCTGAGCAAGCGCTTCCAGATGGGCGACGACTCCGTCAACCTGTCGGACGTGATGATCTCGATGCAGAAAGCCAGCATCAATATGCAGGCCACGATCCAGGTGCGCAACAAGCTCGTCTCGGCTTATCACGACATCATGAACATGCAGGTGTAAGAAGCCTCCGGGACCATCCCGGATTTCGCCGAACGAAAAACCGGTGACAGGCTCCTATTTTCTGAATTGGCAAAACCGGTGCCAGGCTCCTATTTTTCTGCGAAAAATAGGAGCCTGGCACCGGTTTTGCCGCCGCTTTGCTTTCTCAGCTCAGCTCAGCTCAGTTCAGCCCGGCCATGCGGGCGTTGCGCTCGCGTTCCAGTTTGGTGATGTAGCGCTGCACGGCGCTCATCGCGGCGGTGCTGATGTCGATGAACTGGCAGCCCAGGCGGCGGTTGGCCTTGTTGTTCATCAACGTCATCTCCTGCGCGTTGCGGATCTGCAGGCCCGTGACGATCGGGCCGATCTCCGGCAACTCGATGCGGCAGCCGGCGTATTCCTGGCCGATCGAATCGCCCAGCACGAAACGGTTGTCGAGGATGGCGATGCCGCCGCAGCTGATGTCGGACAGCGGAAACGCCGCTTCGCCGCCGCCTTGCGCTTCCGGCATCGGAATCGTCACGCGTACGGGATTGCCGACCGGTGTCGGCATGCGGTAGAACTCGCGCCGCTGCAGGCGGATCAGGCTGCTTGGCAGCGGGATCTTCAGCGCCGGCACGGCGTCCAGCATGCCCAGCTGCATCACTTCGGTGCCGAAGATGATGCGGATGTTGTCCAGCGTCGTCTCGAACGATACGGGCCGGCCAGACATCAGCCGGGCCGTTTCCTCCGGATCGGAGGGACGGTCCAACAGCACCGTGTCGGTATCGCCGTCCACGTGCAGGATGGTGGTGACACACATGTCGCTGTCGCCCAGGGGCAGCATGCGGATCATCTGCTTTTTTTCGGAAATGCCGCGCAGCAGAGCAAGGATTTCCCGACGCGATCCCACCTCGAAATCGTGCCAGTTGTCCATGTCCGCATCAAAAAGAAAAGGGTACATCAGGGTAGTGTGCTTGAGGTGGTGGGGGGAGCGGAAAGGGCCGGTGCCGGGGGCGGTGGCAGGCCAGACTTTTGCGCCGATTCAATATGATAAAGCCAGGCCAACAGTTCCGCAATGACGCGATACAGTGTGGGCGGGATCTGCCGGTCGAGGTCGATGTCCATCAGCAGCGACACCAGTTCCTTCGATTCATGCACGTAGACGCCGGCCTCGGCGGCAACGGCAATGATCTGTTCGGCAACGAGGCCACGGCCTTTCGCCACCACCTTCGGCGCGCCCTGGCCGTCGCGGTACGCCAGCGCGACGGCGCTCTGCATGGGGCGGCGCGGCGCGCTGTCGTCACTGTGCATCGACTGGCCCCTCGGTGGTGCCGATCGACAGCGACGTCAGCGGCGCGCCGGCGGCGTCCAGCGCCCCCTGCAGCATGCCGGCCCACGCCCGCAGCGTTTCCGTTGTCGTGTCGTCATCGGACTGCACCTGCACGTGCACCTGGTCGCCCACCATCGTCACGTTAGCCGCCACCTTGCCCAGCAGCGGAAAGCGGAACTTCACGCCGCTGCGCCACACCGGCGCGTCCTCGTGACCTTCGCGAGCGTCGCGTTGCGATCGCTCGTCCCTTTCGTCGCGCCGCACTTCCCACTGCATCGGCTGGCCCGGCCACGCCTCGCCGTGCCACTGCACCTTGCCTTGCTCCTGCGTGTGCAGTTGCTGGTTGATCATCTGCGACGCCGACAGGTCCGGCCCCGCCAGCGCCCGGGCGGCGCTTTCGGCCGGCGACTGCCGCATTTGAGCCTCCGCGTGCCGCTGCATCTGCGGTTCGCGCGCCAGGTCCTGCAGCGGCCGCTTGCCTGCGGCCCACTCGGCCACGTGCGATTCATAGAACAGGCCGGACTCGCCCAGCGCATTCTGCAGCTGCTTGCCCAGCTGTTCGGGAACAGGTGTGCCGGGACCGGCCAGCGGCGTCTTGCCGAGAATGATCACGGGCGCGCCGGGCGCCGTGTACGCCTGCGTCAGCGCCGTCGCGATGGCACGCGCGGCCGGGCTCAGGGTGGGCTGGGGGGTATTGCGGTCGAGCTGGGGAAGTTGTTCGCGCGGCGTCAGCGGCGCCTTGCTCAGCAGCGTGGCCGCCGAGCTGGTCGGGGCACCCGTCTGCGTGTGCACGACCGGGCTCTGGGCCGGCTCGGTACCCACCTGCAGCAGCGGCCGGGGCTGCGCCGCCACGACGGTCATCGGCACATCGGCACCGACGTCGGCGCCGGCCGGCAGCATCATCCGGGCATTGGTATCGGCCACGCGGACGAGGAAGGAGCCGTCCGACATCTTTGCCAGCACGGCGCCCTGCACGACCTGGCCGACGAAGGGTTGCAGCGCACGCTGGAATGCCGCCTGGCGCGGGTCGGCAACGATCGGCGTCGAGCCGACCGGTGCCAGGGGCCGCAGCCCGGGGGTATCGAGCCGCTGCACGGCGTTTCAGTCCTTCAGACGGCGCCGTACGCGTTGACGACGCGGCGCTCGGTACCGGTGCTGTTGATCAGCCTGGACAGTTGCGCCATCCACGGCTGGATCATGTCGCGCACCTTGCGGTCGTCGTCCAGCATCTGCTTGATCAGCGAGACCTTGCGCTTGCGCTGCTCGGCTTCGAGCTTGATGCTGCCTTCGGTCGTCTTCAGCAGGGCCACGTGGGCGGACACGCGCTGCTCCAGCGCTTCCAGCCGATCCCAGTCCGATTCGTTGGCGGCCGCTACCATCTGGCTCGTCAGTTCACCCATGGCCGCGTACACGGTCAGCACATCCTGATTCGTCATCGTCGTTCCTTAACCGTTGGCCATCGAAGGGGAGCGCAGCGGCGCCGCGCCGGTCGGCTCGTCGCCGATCTGCTTCCACGTATCGCGCAGGTCGGCCAGCAGGCCGCGCACTTCTTCCAGGATCTCGGTGCTGTTCTGCAGATTGGCCATCAGCAGGCGCGAGCTCATGTACTCGTACAGCGCATCCAGGTTGCGGGCGATGTCGCCGCCCACTTCACGGTCGAGGCTGGCGCGCAGGCCGTTGTCGATGATCTGGATGGCTTTCGAGATGGCCTTGCCCTTCTCTTCGATATGGCCGGCCTTCATGTGCGTCATGCCGTTCAGGATGGCAACGATGGCGCCGTCGTACAGCATCACGATCAGCTTGTGCGGCGAAGCGGCCGCGATGCCGGTTTCCAGACCGACTTTGGCGTACGCGTTGACGCCGCGTTGTGGGCTTCCGAACATGTGTTTCTCCTATTACTGTCTTAGCTGTTGGCGGAAATGGCTGCCAACTGCTGCGTGAGGTAGCTGGACGTCGTCTGCATCTGCGACAGCATGACGTCCAGTCTGCTGTACTGCGCGCGATAGCGGGCTTCGATGCCCGTCAGCTTGTCGGCGAACGTGGCGCGCTGCTTGGCAATATCGGCGATCGACTTGTTGATGCCGTCGGTACGGCTGGTGATCTGGCCTGTCTTGCCCAGCATCGTCGTTGCCAGGTTGTTCAGCTGATACGCGTAACCTTGCGAGAAGCTGACGGTGCCGCGATCGCCCGCGGCACCGCCGGTGATATCGATGACCAGGCCTTCCACGTCGGTGCCCGCCAGGCCCGTCAGCGTCTGGCCAGTGCCCGTGACGGCGTGCCCGCCCAGCGTGCCCGCGACGTCCTTGCCCGCCGTGGGCGTGGCGCCGCCGAACAGGCTGTCGGTCGTGGTGCCGCTGACGCTGGACACGGCAATGTTCGACGCCGAGCCGTATTTCGCCGACGACAGCAGCAGCTTGCCGTCCGTGCCGATCGAGGCCGTCACGGAGCTGCCCGCCGACGAAAAGGCGGAAGCGCCGTTGATCGACGACTGCATCACCTTGGCCAGTTCGGCCGCCGTGTAGGTGCCTGCCGGGATCGTCACCGTGGTGGTGTTCTTCGAATTCGACGGCTCGCCGTCGTTGAGCGTCACCGACCAGGTGGTATTGGCCGCGATGGTCGTGCTGGCCGGTACGGCCGCGCTGCTCGTCAGGGCGCCCTGCGTGGCCATTTGCGTGACCGTCAGCGCATAGGTGCCCGGCTTGGTCGCGGAAGTCGAGCTGGTGAACGACACCAGCGTGTCGGTCGAGCGGCCCACGGCGCCAAACAGGGCGCCGATATCGTCGAACGACGTCTCCAGCGCTTTCGAGAACTTGCCCGAATCCAGGTTCAGCGTGCCGTCCTTGGCGAAGCTGATGCCGACCTGGCCCAAGGTCGTCAGGCTGCCCGTCAGGCCGGTAATGCTGGTCGTCATCATGCGGCGCACCTGCGACTGCACGGACTGCGCGGTCGAATCGCCCTGCAGGGCACCGCCCGTTTTCGTGTCGGCGTTGTAGCCCGTCAGCTTCTTCAGCGTGCCGTTCAGGTCGTTGTACGCCTTGACGAACGCTTCCACGTTGGTTTTCACGCTACCCGTGTTCTTGCTGACGTTCAGCGTGCTGGAGCCGGTCTGCGTGACGGTCAGCGTGACGCCCTGGACGGCCTCGCCAACATTGTTCGAATGGCTCGTCACGGCAATGCCGTTCACCGTCAGCTTGGTGTCCTGCGCCGCCGACGTCTGCGTCATCTTCTGCGACCCGGCCGGGTCGTAGCTCAGCATGTCCGCCAGCGCGCTGTCCGGCGGATCGGCGCCGTCGCCGCTCAAGGTCATTTTCATCGACGCGTTCGCGCCCGTCGCGTTCGACGTGAACACGAGGTGGTACGGATTGGCGCTGCCGTCCGAGACGATGGTGGCGGTCACGCCCAGGCCGGCCTTGTTGACGGCGTCGCGGATGCCTTCCATCGAGTTGTTGGTGGCATCGATCGTCACGACACCGGAAGCGATGCTGGCGTCCTGCGTGAACGCGCCGCCCAGGTAGCTGCCACCCGTGCCGGCCGTCAGGCCTGCTGCGGCGGGATTGCTGCCGGCGATCGTGATCGGGCTGGCATCGGTGGAGCTGAGCGAAATGCCGCTGACGGCCGTCGTGCTGGAGCCGCCGTTGACCTGGCCGCCACCGTTGCCGATCCCGCCCGATACCGCCGCCGCGCTGCCGGTCACGGCTTCCTCGACGGTCAGGTTGGCGCCGTCGGCGCGGGTGAACTTGAGCGTGCCGTCCGCGGCCTTGCCGCTGACGGTGATACCGGCGTTCGTCAGTGCCGTCAGGACGGTGCTGGGGTCGGTCAGCGCGGTGTCGAGCGATGCGGCCGTGATGCCGGCGCCGGCTGCCGTGTTGGCGCCCTGCGCAGCCAGCTGCACGCCGCCCACGGACAGCGAGTAGCCGCCATCCGCGCCCGTCCGGACGTTGCCGAAGCCGGCAAACAGCGTGCCGGACGTGGAAGCGGGCGTGGCCGTGGCCGTGACACCCGTCGTC
The DNA here is from genome assembly GCF_004421005.1 of Pseudoduganella plicata. Classification (NCBI taxonomy): domain Bacteria; kingdom Pseudomonadati; phylum Pseudomonadota; class Betaproteobacteria; order Burkholderiales; family Oxalobacteraceae; genus Pseudoduganella; species Pseudoduganella plicata. The sequence continues at coordinate 2,224,332 of NZ_CP038026.1, read as the reverse complement.
GTGCTTTTCGCGTTGATGGCTTCGGCCAGCGCGCGGGCGCTGGTGGTCGTGCTGTCGGTGGCGATGGCCGTGCCGTTGATCGTCAGCGAGCCGTTGCTGATGCCGTCCCGTGCCACTGTGCTGTTGAGCGTCGTGCCGGCCAGGCCGAAGCCGCCGCTGACGCTGCCGAACTGGAACGAGATCGTCGTCTTCGCGCCCGTGCCGATGGACGACTTGCTGCTGGCCAGGCCGAGCGTCGTCAACGTCTGGCTCTGGGCCAACTGGGTGACATTGACCTTGTAGTTGCCGGCCACGGCTTTCGCGCCGGCCGAGGCGGTCAGCACGTCGCTGTTGCTGGCCGTGGCGGACAGGCCCTTGAAGTCGGTCGACTTCGTCAACCCGCCCAGGGCGGACTGGAACACGCCCACTGCGCCGCTGAGCGAGCCATAGGCGCTGAGCTTGGACTGGTAGGAGGCCGTTTTCTGGTCGTACTTGGTCAGCGGTTGCGATTCGACCTGCATCAGCTGGGAAACGATGCTGGCGACGTCGATCATGCCGCCAGACGCTGAGACTCCTGAAGTTGCCACGGCTTGCTCCTGAGAAAGCGATAATATAAGTCTTTATCGGCAGAATCTAACGAGACTTGAGAGGGCAAAAAAGGTGCCAGTTCAGGCGATGCCTGGCGGACGACTGCGGAGGGGAGAAAGGCCGCCCGCGACGGGCAGCGGCCCGGTACTTCAAACAGCCTGGTGAATCAGCCGGCCCAGTAAACTGTCCAGCGATTTCGACAGGCGCAGCGCTTCCTCGGTGGGGTACTGGCGCACGACTTCCTGCGTGTTCACATCGATCAGCTTGACGACAGTGCGTTTGCTGTCCTCGTCGATGGAAAACTGCAGGCTGCGCGCGTTGGCCTGCATGTTCGCGTTGAGCTTGCCGACAGCATCTTTCAGCTCGTCCATGGGGACGGGCGCATCCTTGGCCTTGACGGCGTCCGGCGTCTGCGTTGCCACCACGGGCGGGCGGATGCCGGCCGCTTGCTGCGTCGCGTTCGCGGTCGTGTCGTTGCCGACCAGCCCGCGTCCCGCGCCACCCGGCAGACCACCCAGCGTATCGATCGTCATGATGGGCTCCTATAAACGGAAAAAGTTCCCCGACTGGAAAACCAGGCGGGGAACCATGTTGAAACGACTGTCGGGGATTAGCCGCGCAGCAGGCTCATCACGCCGTTAGGCAGCGAGTTGGCCTGGGCCAGCATCGCGGTACCTGCCTGCTGCAGAATCTGGCCGCGGGTCATGCTGGCGGTTTCCGCTGCAAAGTCGGTATCGACGATACGGCTCTTCGATGCCGACAGGTTTTCCGTCGTCGATGCCAGGTTCGAGATGGCCGACGAGAAGCGGGACTGCAGAGCACCGTAAGCGGCGCGCTGGGTGTTCACGCTTGCCAGTGCGGCATCGGCGATCTTGATTGCCAGCTGGGCGTTGTCGAAGCTCGTCACGTCCAGTTCGGAAACCGCTTTCAGCGTCGACGCTTGCGCCGTCGTTGCACCTGCCGCTGCACCAACACCCAGTCCCGTACCGGCGTCCGTCACGGCGAAGCTGGTTTCCGAGTCGAACGTGATATTGCCGTTGGCGATACCCTTTGCAGCGGCGGCCTTGATATCCGCAGTCCCACTGGTGGCGCCTGCTGCCGTGTAGGAGGAGACGTCGAACTTGGCGGTGGTGGTTTTATTCTCGATGTTGATCGTTTCGCCGGAAGCGTGCGTCAGCTTGATGCCGCCGTTCTTCTGGTCGTATTCAGCGGTGACGCCCGTCTTGGCCGACTGGGCGTTGATGGCGTTGATGCCCGATGCATAGTCTGCCGACGTCGAGCCCGTGCCGCCGACGGTGAAGTTGATGTCCACCGCGTTCGCCGCGGTATTGTCGGCATTGAGCTTGAAGCTGACAGCGCCGTTGCCCGTGTTGATGTTGACTTGCGTCTTCGCCGTAGCGGTCACGCCGGTGTCGGCGGTCTGCTTGTTGATGTTGGCGGCGATGGTTTTTGCCGAATCGCCGTTGGCGGTGGTGACGGTCTTCGTACCACGGCCACCGGAGACGACAACGCTCGAAGCGACCGACGAGTTGCTGGTCGAAACAGCCGACTGGGCGTTTTCCACACGGTTGTTACCGTAGGTGCTCGTCAGGAAGTTCGCGCCGTTGGCGGAGATCAGCTGGTTGGCATCGGCGCCAACCTGGAAGTTCGCCGTGCCCATCGAGCCATCCAGCAGCGCCTGGCCATTGAACGTGGTGGTTTGTGCGATACGGTTCAGTTCCGAGCCCAGCTGGGTCACTTCAGTCTGCAGTGCCTGACGGTCGGAAGCCGAGTTCGACGAGTTCGACGACTGCACTGCCAGTTCGCGGATACGCTGCAGGATGTCGCCGGACGAGGACAGTGCGCCTTCAGCCGTTTGCGCCATCGACACGCCGTCGTTGGCGTTACGCGTTGCTTGCGTCATGCCGCGGATCTGCGAGTTCATACGATCGGAAATCGCCAGGCCAGCCGCGTCGTCCTTGGCGCTGTTGATACGCAGACCGGAGGACAGACGCTGCAGGGAGGTAGCCAGTGCGGAAGACGACGAGCTCAGGTTGCGCTGCGAGTTCAGGGATGCGACGTTGGTATTGATTACGGATGCCATGGTATTTCTCCAAAACTGGTGCTGCTGTATGTGGCGATTTGCTCTTTCACTTTGGCCCGTCTCGCTGTTCCGTGACGTTCAAGCCGCTGTTGTAACTGGTAACGGTTGCCACACGGGAAGCTTTAGGGGTTTTTTGAGAGAATTTTTTGCGCTGTGGACACTCTGGCATGGGTCGGGCACGCTTAGACGACAGGGTTTCGGCGATCTTTAGGGTGAAATAAAATTTTTTTCGCGTCAATATATTTGCGGCTGGGTCCATTGTGGGTACGTTGGCATGCCTGCGTTGCATGTTGTTGATTGCTTGCTATCGCTATGCGTCGGGTAGCACGGCGGGGGCGGGCCGTTGAGCGAATCGGCGCCAGTCGCCGGATGCCGCGAAGTAAAGGACTGACCGCAGCATGCCGCCGACATAAAACTGACCCGACGGCGGAGAGCCGGGGTCAGACGCGGCGGGTCTGACCCAGTTCTTGGGTACGGGTTTTGAAACAGCCTGCGGCTCGCTGGCCTTTGCGCCTCAAGTTAGCGCCATCAGTGCCTGCCCCGATGTGCTGCCTGCGACATCCGCTGCAGACAAAAAAAGGGCCTGCATCCGCAGACCCTTTGTATACAACGGTGACGAACCTTAGAGCACCGGCTCCAGCGGTGCCACGCCCACCAGCGCGGCCTCGGTCGCGCTGGCCGTCATGGCCGAGCCCAGCGCCTGCAGTTCGGCCGCCGTGTAGACCTGGCCATCGGCAAACTGGAAGGCGTTGACGGCGTACGTGGCGGACAGGAACTGGTTCACCACCGTCACCTTGTCCGCCGTGCCGTACGTCAGCACGAAGTTGTTGCCGCTGCGGACCACGGACGTCAGCTGCGATGCCGCAATGTCCTCGAATGCCACCACTTCGACGCGGCCCACGGTGCTGTCCGTTGCCGTGACCGTGTCGACGCCCGAGCCCAGGCGGAACAGATAGGTGTCGTTGCCGACGCCGCCCGTCAGCGCATCGTTGTCGACGCCGCCGTCCAGCAGGTCGTCACCGGCGCCGCCGTCCAGGATGTCGTTGCCCGCACCGCCGCGCAGCACGTCGTTGCCGGCTTCGCCCAGCAGGGAGTCCACGCCCAGTTCGCCTTCCAGCACATCTTCGCCCGTGCCGCCCAGCAGGGTGTCCAGGCCGTCGCCGCCGTACAGCTCGTCGTTGTCGATGCCGCCCGTCAGCCTGTCGCTGCCGAGTTCACCGTACAGGCGGTCGTTGCCGGCACCGCCGTCCAGCACGTCGTTACCGGCGCCCGCCTTGACGGCTTCGCCCAGTGCGGAGAAGGTCAGGGTATCGGCCGCCACCGACAGATTGATGTAGTAATTGTCCAGCAACTCCTGCACGGTCCAGGTGGCGTCCGCGAACTTCAGCGTGTTGACGACCTGGGTCGGGCCGCTGAAGAAGTTAGTGATCGTGGCCTGGTCGGCTGCCGTGTAGTTCAGCACCAGATTGGCGCCCACGCGCTGCACGCCTGCCATATTCAGGGCGCCGATATCCTCGAAGACAATCGTATCGACCCGTCCCGCGACGGTGTCCGCCACGTTGAGCGTGTCGACGCCGTCGCCGGTGCGCAGCAGGAACGTGTCGTTGCCGGCGCCGCTCGTCATCGTGTCGTTGCCCGTGCCGCCGTCCAGCACGTCGTCGCCCACGTCGCCGGTCAGGTTGTCGTTGCCGGCGCCGCCGTACAGCGAGTCGTTGCCGACGCCGCCATTCAGGTTGTCGTTATCGCCTTCGCCATGGACGACATCGTTGCCGCCCAGCGCGGTAATGACGTCGTTGCCGGCGCCACCGTAGACGGTTTCCGGGGTGTCCGTGAATGCCGCGCTGTCGGCCAGTTCCGTCAGGCGCACGGCGTAGCGGGCAAACAGGCCGTCATGGTCGAGGCTGACGCCGTCGGCAAACGCCAGGGTGGTGAACTTGTTGCCGGTGTAATACGCCGTGAACGTGACGCTGTCGCCGTTGCCATACTCGAGAATCAGGTTGCCGCCGCTGCGCCTTACTGCCGTCAATGCGTCCGAGTTGACGTCCTCGAAGCGCACCGTCTCGATCTTCGGACCCGTGGTCGTGTCGGCCAGGTTGATCGTGTCATTGCCGGAGCCCACGCGCAGCAGGTACAGGTCGTTGCCGGCGTCGCCCGTCAGCGTATCGTTGCCGGCGCCGCCGTCCAGTGTGTCGTTGCCGATGCCGCCCACCAGGCTGTCGGCTTCCACGCCGCCGCGCAGCACGTCGTCGCCGGCGTCGCCCGTCAGCGTGTCGCGGCCGGCGTCGCCAGTCAGCACGTCGTTGTCGGCGCCGCCGATCAGCACGTCGTTTTCCGTGCCGCCGGAGAGCGTGTCGTTGCCGCTGCCGCCCGTCAGCGAATCCGCACCGGCCTCGCCGTAGATCGCGTCGTTGCCGCCGGCGGCATCGACGGTGTCGTTGCCGGCATCCGCGTAGATCGTCTCGTCCGTATTGCGCGGGAACGTTGCCGTGTCGGCGCCGACCGTCAGCCGAAGGGGGTAGGCAGCCAGCAGTTCGCCAGCCGTCACGGATTTGTCGGAGAAGGTAAAGACGTTGACTTCGTTGGCGGCCGCCGAGAAATGATTGACCAGTGTGACCTGGTCGCCATTGCCATAGTTCAGGATCAGGCTGAGGCCGCTGCGTTGCACGCCGGCCAGTGCCGTCGATGCCACGTCCTCGAAGACCAGCGTCTTGATGCGGCCGACAGTGCTGTCGGCCGTGTTGATCGTATCGACGCCTGAGCCCACGCGCAGCACGTACACGTCATTGCCGGCGCCGCTGTTGTAGGTATCGTTGCCCGCGCCGCCGTCGAAGCGGTCGTCGCCCACGTCACCGGTCAGCACGTCGCTGCCGTCGCCACCGAACAGCGTGTCGTTGCCGGCGCCGCCCTGCAGGTTGTCGTTGTCGCCGTCGCCGTACAGCACGTCGTTGCCGCCCAGCGCGGCGATCGTGTCGTTGCCGGCGCCGCCATGGATGGTCTCGACGTCGTCGCTGAACGTGCCGTTGTCGGCGCCTTCGGAGAACCAGATATCGTATTTTGCAAACAGCTGGGCCGGCGTGAAGGTGACGCCGTTGGCAAATTCGATCGCGTTGAACTTGTTGGCACCGAAGAAGTTCGTCACCGTCACGCTGTCGCCATCGCCGTATTGCAGCGTCAGGTTGCCGGCCACACGCTTGACGGCCGTCAGGGCGTCGAACGTCACGTCCTCAAAGCGCAGGATCTTGCTCTTGATGGCGCTGGCGTCGGTCAGGTCGACGGTATCCACGCCGGAGCCGACACGCAGCACGACGATGTCGTTGCCGGTGCCGCTGACGAGGGCGTCATTGCCCGCGCCGCCGTCCAGCGTGTCGTTGCCGATGCCGCCATTCAGCGCGTCGGCGTCCAGGCCGCCGGACAGGCGGTCGTCGCCGGCGTCGCCCGTCAGCGTGTCGCGTCCCGCGTCGCCGGTGAGGATGTCGTTGTCCACGCCGCCGATCAGCACATCGTTGTCCGCGCCGCCCACCAGCGTATCGTTGCCGGCGCCGCCCGTCAGCGAGTCGTTGCCCCTTTCGCCACGGATGGCGTCGTTGCCGCCTTGCCCATCCACGGTGTCGTTATCGGCACCGGCGTCGATCGATTCGTTCCAGTTGCGCGTGAAGATGGCGTTGTCGGCCGCGTCCGTCAGGCTCAGCGGATAGCTGGACAGGATATCGGCCACCGTGTAGCTGCCGTCCTTGAAGCGGATCTCGTTGATCTCGGCGGTCGTACCGCTGAAGTAGTTCACCAGCGTGACCTGGTCGGCGCTGCCGTACGACAGGACAAGGTTCAGGCCGCTGCGCTGCACACCCGTCAGCGCGCCGAACGCGACGTCCTCGAATACCAGGGTCTTGATGCGCCCGACGGTGCTGTCGCCGAAGGTGACGCTGTCCAGGCCCGACCCGATGCGCAGCAGCACCGTGTCGTTGCCGGTGCCGGCGCTGATCGTGTCGTTGCCCGTGCCGCCGTCGAGCACGTCGTCGCCGTCGACGCCGTTCAGGATGTCCGCGCCGTCGCCCCCGAAGATCGTGTCGTTGCCGGCGCCGCCGTTGATGTTGTCGTTGTCCGCTTCGCCATAGACCACGTCGTTGCCGCCCGCCGCTGCGATCGTGTCGTTACCGCCGGCGCCGTGGATCGTTTCAATGGCGTCGGTGAACGTGAAGTTCTCGGCCGTGTCCGCCATGTCGATGGCGTAGCTGGCGGCCAGCTGGTCGGGGCGGAAGCTGACGCCGTCGGAGAATTCCAGCGTCGAGAATTTGGCAAATGCGCTGTTGTAGAACGACACCAGCGTGACGCTGTCGCCCGAGCCGTAGGTCAGCACCAGGTTGGCGCCGGCACGCTGGACGCCGGTCAGTGCCGTCGAGGCCACGTCCTCGAAGCGGATCGTCTCGACCTTGTTGGCCATCGTGTTCCCGGCCAGCGAAATGCTGTCGCGGCCGGAGCCCACGCGCAGGATGAACGTATTGCTGCCGCTGGACTCCACCATGCTGTCGTCGCCGCTGCCGCCGTCGACGGTATCGTTGCCGACCGCGCCCTGCAGCGTGTCGTTGCCGGCGCCGCCGAACAGGACATCGTCGCCGGCGTCGCCGGACAGCAAATCGTTACCGGCGTCGCCATGCAGCACGTCGTTGTCGATACCGCCGGCCAGCGTATCGGTGCCGGTACCGCCGTGCAGCGTGTCCGTACCCACTTCACCCGTCAGCGAGTCGTTGCCGTCGTCGCCGTAGATCAGGTCGTTGCCGCCGCGGCCGTCGATGATGTCGTTGCCCGCGCCGCCGTGTACCGTTTCGGCCAGGCTGGCGGGAAAGGCGGCCGTGTCGTCGCCGGCGGTCAGGTCGATATCGTAGGCGGCGTACAGTTGGGCCATGTCCCACGTCTGGCCGTCGGAAAATTCGACATGGGTAATGGCGCCCGTCGCAGCGCTGAAGTGGTTGGACAGCGTGACTTCGTCCGTGGCGCCGTACTTCAGGATCAGGTTGGCACCGGAGCGGATGACGGCGGTCAGGCCGGTCGAGGGAACGTCCTCGAACTTGAGCAGGTCGATACGGCCGACGGTGTTGTCGCTGCTGACGATCGTGTCGACGCCCGCGCCGATGCGCAGCAAGAAGGTGTCGTTGCCGGCGCCGCCGGACAGGCTGTCGTTGCCGGTGCCGCCGTCCAGGGTGTCGTCGCCCACGCCGCCACTGGCGAAGTCGTTGCCGGCGCCCATCTCGAGACGGTCGTTGCCGGCATCGCCATTGACGCGTTCAGCCAGGTCCGACGGGCCCAGGGTATCGTCGCCCGCCGTCAGGAACATCGTATAACGCTCGAATACCTCTCTCATGGTGTATTCGACAGGGACGGTGTCGAGGAATTTATCGAGCTCGAAGATTATCTGCTGATGCGACGGGTCCGAATAAACGTCCTTCAGCGTTACCTGCTGGACCGCGCCGGTATTGTCCTTCTGCCATTTGATAATCAGATCGTTGCCGATGCGCTGGAAGAATTCCAGCTCCGATTCGTCGACATTGCGCAGGTTGATGCGGTCGGCCTGTCCCGGCTCGCTGGGATCGAGAACGATCACGTCGCTGCCCGAATATTCGTCGAACTCGTAGGTATCGGCGCCGGCGCCACCGACGAGGGTGTCGTTGCCATTGCTGCCCGTCAGGACGTCGTGATCGGCGCCGCCCATCAGTGAATCGTTGCCGGTCGTGCCATTGATCGTATCATTCCCGCCCAGCCCGTCAACGATGCTGCCGTAGAGGACGTCGCTGCCCTCGGTGGGAATATTGTCTGCGGCCAGTGCGGACGCGGCGCTGGTGGTGGCAAAAGTACGGACACCCGTCATGGATTTCTTCCTTTTTCGTGAATAAATACGCGTTGGCCCGGGGGCGTGGGGGCGCGCGGCCGGTCGGGCCGCGGGCGCGTTTTATTCTAAAGGAAATATTTTCCGCGTGTTAAGTTATGGTTAAAATAAGTGCGAGACCGTTGTTCCGATGCGCCGGCGATATTAATAAAAAAGCCCGGTGAACCGTAATGCCGTTCAGTTAAGGTAGCTTCTTGACCTTCCGGACGGCGTAACGCTTCGGCGTTGCCTTGACGGCCCGGTCGCATTTGCGGCCGGGCCGTTCGTCGTTCAGGAGGCTAACCAACCTTTCTCGTAGGTGCTTCATTGATGCAGGCAGTTTTCCGTACGACCTGGTGACCCCTGCCCAGTGCAGTTCAAACTGGATTAGGTGAAAAGCGCGGATGAAGCTTACCTCGGTCGGTTCACACTTGACGGCCAGTGCGGCTTTGGCGATTTCGAGCCGGATTAGGTTGTAAGCAATAAGAGTGCCCCAGATTTCCTGATATACCCCGTCCACGGTTTTCGAGCGCAGCGTCAGCGCTGTGCCGAGCATGGTCTGCTTGAGCTCCCGGTAACTCGTCTCAATTCCCCAGCGCTTGTCGTAGCAGAGGGCGATATCACTTGGCTTGTAGCGACGGCGGTCGCGTAGCGACGTCAGCAAGATGCGCTTGCGTGCTTGGGCGTCAACGACGGTGATTGCCCGCGCTTCCCAGAACTCGGGCAACTCTGGGCACTTGGCCCTGGCTTGGGGCGAGACGCGCATGCGCACCAGCATATCTTCGCTTTCGCCCTCGATTGCTTCCCACTTGGTATTCGATTTGGACGGGATGATGAAGTGCCGTTCAGCGCCGCTGCCTGTCAGGCCACATAAGATCTCGGCTGACAGGAAACCTCGATCGAAAACCGTCAGTGATTCATTCGGAATGGTGCCAAGCAGCTGCTTTGCATACAGCATTTCATTGGTCGAGTACGGCCCAAACACGGCGCTGTGTACCAAGTGCGTAGGGAGCGATGTCACGGTGACACCTCGCACCTGAGGATAGCTTGCGACCGTATCGCTCGCGTAGCTTTGCGCCCCGAAATGCTCGCGATTTTCCACCGTGTCGTGCGTACGCAAGGTTGTTCCGTCCATGGCGAACAACTGCAACCCCTTGAACAGATAGGCCTTCTTGTCCTGCGCAACCCAGTGCCTGGCCGAACGCTCGAATAGCCATTTCAAAGGTGCTTGTCCGACGCGTTGGCGGGCTTGTGCCGCAGCACTCTTGCTGACGAATGGCGTCTGTGAATCCGGTACCGCCAAACCAAGATCATCGAGCACTTCGCTGATGGATTTGTGCCTATACAAAGCCAGCGCGACCATCAGCCACACGACCTGCTCAGCGGGTAGACGCCGATGTCGGATACTGGCCGCCTCCGTGCTCAACACCGCCTGCTCGACCCATTCATACGGCAAATGCTCTCCCAGCCTCGCCCAATCAGGAGACTCGAGATGATTCGCTAGGAAATGCAGGGTGTCGTCGAACATGGCGACGAAGGTTAACAGTGATGCGGGGCGTTTACAACCGCAAAATAGAAATGCCGTTCAGTCTTAACTGAACGGCATTACCGGTGAACCGGGCTTTTCTTTGTGTATTGATTAAATCAATTGTTATTCCGCTACGACCACGCGGTTTTTACCGGTTTTCTTTGCCGTATACATGGCTTCGTCGGCCCGTTTGACCAGTTCCGTCTGTTCCTCGTGCGGGCGGCGCAATGCCACACCGGCGGAGAAGGTAATCAGCACTTTTTCGTTATCGTGCAGGAAGAAATGCTTCGTCAGTTCGCGCTGCAGTCGCGTCATGGTGGCCACTGCCGCGTCCACCGTCGTTTCCGGCAGCATGATGAGGAATTCCTCGCCGCCGAAGCGGGCAATGACGTCCATCGAACGCAGCGTTTCCTTGACGATCTTGACGAGGTGCTTCAGCGCGCCGTCGCCGGCGATGTGGCCGTACGTATCGTTGAGCTTCTTGAAGTCGTCCAGGTCCAGCACGGCGATGCACAGGGGCGTGCCGCGGCGGTCGGCGCGGGCCGTTTCCCGTTCGAACACGTCGTCCAGGCCGCGGCGGTTCAGGCTGCCCGTCAGCTGGTCTTCACGCACCAGCTCGCTCATATGCTGCAGCTGCGTTTCCAGCGCGTGGATGCGCGCCTCGGCATCCTGCACTTCCTGGCGCGCCGTGACCATGTTGTCGCGCGCCTTCAGCGCCTCGCTCTGGACGATGCGGGTTTCCTGCAGCACTTCGTCCAGAATCGTGTTCAGTTCGCCGATGTCCTGCGCCTGGCTGATCTTGGCGGAGTAATTGCCGATCTTTTCGTGGAAGTCGCCCGTCGAGGCGGCCACCTGACCGAGACGGTCGATAAACGTCATCATCATGTTTTTCACGGTGACGCGCACGTCGGTCATGCTGTGCTTGAGCTGGCTCTGCTTGTAGATGACGTCCTTCAGGCTGCGCGTGGCCGCTTCCAGCGCGCGGGCATCGAGCGGGCCTTCGATCAGCGCCTGCACGGAGTCGACCTGGCCGCGCAGCCACGAGTCGTCTTCCAGCAGTTCGCTGACGTTTTCCAGAAGCAGGCGGAACAGGCGCAGCAGCAGTTCCTGCTGTTCTGCGGTGTCGCCGCTCTTCAGTTCGATCTGGTAGCACAACTGCTTCAGGCGCACGGCGATTTCCGACAGGTCCGCTTCCGTGTGCGCTTCCTTCGTTGCCGAGCCCAGCGATTCGGCCTCCGCCGCCAGCGGCGTGCCCGACAGCAGCGACGCGACGGCCAGCGTCAGTGTGCGGCTGAGCAGGTCGCGCAGCAGGCGCGTCTGTTCGCCCTCAGGCATCGGCGCCAGCTCGATGCCGCCGGCCTTGCGCACCGGCCGCTCGGCCAGCTGCGACAAGGTTGCCGCGTAGGCTTCCCAGTCGCGCGCCTTGACGGCCCGGTTGAAGCGGCGGCCGAAGTCCGCCAGTTCGCCCGGCTGTTCCGTCATGCGGGCAGCAAAGCGCGTCAGGACGTTTTCCGGACCTGTGTCGGGTGCGGTTGCGGGAGCGGTGGTCGGACCGACGGGCGCCGGCGTCGGGATGCCGGCGATTTCGTTATAGATGTCCCGGTAGGCTTCCGGCGTCGGCGCGATGCGGCGGATCGCCAGGCGGCGGAACGCTTCGCGTGCTATCTCTGCCGGATTCTGCTCGGCGCTGGCGGTGGTGGTGGGTTTGCTCGACATCTTGGCCCGGAGCCTTCACATTGATAACTGATTGCTTGATTCATACTTGTTGACTGAATCATAGGTTACTGCTGAGCTCGCCGAAGCACCGAGAAAGGGGTGGAAGGCGGCTTACTTCAGAGCATTGAAACTTATTAAGCGTTCATCAGTCGAGCAAGCCATTCCTGATGGCGTAGTGCGTCAGTTCCGCGCTGTTCTTGAGCTTCATCTTGACGAGCAGGCGGGCGCGATACTCGCTGACGGTCTTCACCGACAGCGACAGCTCTTCGGCGATGACGCCCACCGTCTTGCCGGAGGCGATCATCGTCAGCGTCTGGTATTCGCGATCCGACAATGTTTCATGCGGTGCAGCCTGGTGCTCGTCGCCCACGTGGTTGGCCAGCTCCTGGGCCAATGCGGGACTGATATATTTTAACCCGCTTGCGACTTGCCGAATGGCATTTACCAGCTCTTTTGGTGCACTTTGTTTCGTCAGATACCCGGCCGCACCCGCTTTCAGCGAACGGATGGCGTACTGGTCCTCGCGGTGCATCGACAGCATCAGGATCGCCAGCTCGGGCTTTTCCTTCCTGATCTGCTTGAGCACTTCGATGCCGCTGCGGTCGGGCATGGAGATGTCCAGCAGAACGACGTGACAGCCGGACTTGCGGAACAGGCGTAATGCATCGCTGCCGTTCTCGGCTTCGCCGGAGACGACAATGTCCTTGGTATCGGCCAGGATCTGTTTCAGCCCCTCGCGCACGATTGCATGGTCGTCCGCGATAAAGACCTTGATAAGGGCTTTCTGGTTCATGCTGGCCTCTGCGTGTTTCGATATTGCAACATCATGGTGCGCTATTGTAGCCCTGGCGGCGGATTTTAATGGCAACGACGGTACCGCCGCCTTCCGCCGGCGTGACGTGCAGCGTGCCGCCCAGCGCGCGGGCCCGTTCGGCCATGCCGCGCAGGCCGAACGAGGCCGGCTTGCTGCGGTCCGCGGGAGCGATGCCGCGGCCGTTGTCCGAAATGTTCAAGCCGACGTGTTCCCGGCCGCATTGCAGCCGCACCGTCACGCGCGTCGCCCCGGCATGCTTGGCGATATTGGTGAGTGCCTCCTGGACGATGCGGAACAGGGCTGTGGCCTGATCGGCGTCGAGCTGCACTTCCCCTGCATCGGACTGAAAAGCGCAGGCGATGCCGGCCTGGGCGGAGAACTCCTTGACCTGCCAGTCCAGCGCGGCGACCAGGCCGAAATCGAGGATGGACGGCCGCAGGTCGAGCGTGATGCGGTGGACGGCGTCGATGGTGCGGTCGGCCAGCTCGTCGACATAGGCCGCCTTGTCGTGCAGGGCCTGGTCGCCGTCCGGGAGACGCGCCGACAGCATCGCCAGCGCCATCTTGATGGCTGTCAGGTTGCCGCCCAGGTCGTCGTGGATTTCGCGGGCAATGCGGGTGCGCTCCTGCTCCTTGACCTTCTCGATGTGCGCCGTCAGCTCAGCCAGGCGGGCGCGGCTGGCACGCACTTCCAGTCCCTCCAGCTTGCTCTCGGTGATATTGGTCATGATGCCTTCCCACTGCACGGCGCCGTTCGGCAGGCTGTGCGGGGTCGCGCGCAGGTTGATCCATTTGACGTCTTTCCAGGCGTCGATCCAGATGCGGCCCTCCCAGTTCCAGCCCCACAGCGTGCCGGCCGAGGACAGCATGGCGTCCAGGTAGGACTGGCGGTCCTCGGGCAGGACCAGTTCGAGGAAGCGCTCGGGCTGCGCGGCCAGCTCGGCCGGCGGCAGCCCCAGCAGCGCCTGGCATCCTTCGCTGACGTACGGGAAGCTGGCGTTGCCGTCTGCGTCGAGCCGGAACTGGTAGACCAGCCCGGGCGTGTGGGAAACGATCGCGTCAAAGCGCGACTGTACCCGCGCAAGCGCCATGGCGGTGCTGTCGTCGTCGACGCAGGCAAGCAGGGCAGGGGCATCGTCGTGGCGGATGCGGACCAGGTGCAAGGTCACGGGGTAGCGGCTGCCGTCGGCGCGGGCGAAGTGAGTGCTGACGGGCTTGCCGTCGGCACCGCCGCCGTCGAGGTCGTCCTGGGCCAGCTGCGGAGCGATATCGACCAGGCGCAAGGCCGTCAGCTGGTCGGCGCTGTAGCGGGTATTGCGGCAGGCGGCGGGGTTGGCGGCGCGGATGCCCAGGGTGGCGGGATCGATCACATACAGCTCGGAGCGGGCGACGTGCCAGAGCGCGTCGTGACAGGAAGGGGCTGTGCTCATATATGTGTACAATCGTTCCGCATTAGCAGGATGATACGTGAAACGCACTTCTCATGAACAAAGCATTTGTGAAAGAAACCGACCAGGACGATGACGATGACGTCGTCCAGGCACCGGCAATTCCGCCCGGGTCGAAGAACTACATGACGCCGGCCGGCTACCAGCGCATCAAGGATGAGCTGCTGCAGCTGATCGACGTCGAGCGGCCGGAAGTGGTGAAAGTGGTGCACTGGGCCGCGTCGAACGGCGACCGCTCGGAAAATGGCGACTATATCTACGGCAAGCGCCGCCTGCGCGAAATCGACCGCCGCATCCGCTTCCTGACCAAGCGACTCGACCTGGCCGAAGTCGTCGACCCGAGCGTGCACCACGGCAGCGACCAGATCTTCTTTGGCGCCACCGTCACCTACAGCAACCAGCACGGCGACGAAAACACGATCACCATCGTCGGCATCGACGAATTCGACCCGCTCAAGGGCAAAGTCAGCTGGATCTCACCCATCGCCCGCACCATCACCAAGGCGCGGGAGGGGATGTGGTGACACTGCATACGCCGACCGGAGTAGAGGAGCTGGAGATTCTGGAAGTTACGTACCCTGCGGCAACCAGCTAAAAAACCGGTGACAGGCTCCGATTTCAAAAAACCAAACCGGTGACAGGCTCCGATTTCAATTCAGCAGCATTCGATCGCGCGATCGAATCCGTCCAGCAAATTCCCGGATGGGAAACAGGAGCCTGAAAACAGGAGCCTGGCACCGGTTTTTGGGTTGGCGGGGACTGCATGGATGTTTGCGGTCGCGCAGGTACCGATGGATGATGGGCTAACACAATAGCGGCAGTCTCGTCCGGAGGTATCGTATGCCGCGCCGTGCTCGTCTTCTTTTGCCGGGAATGCCACTTCATATCGTACAGCGCGGTCATAACAGACAGCCGTGCTTCCATACGGAGTCTGATTACCTGGTCTATCTGGAGCGATTGCGGGAGCACGCCTGTACAAGCGGATGTTCGGTTCACGCGTATGTGCTGATGACCAATCACGTCCATATTCTTGCCTCCTTCGCGGACATTACGGCCGCACCTCGCATGGTCAGGCTGTTGGGGCAGCAGTACGGCTTGTATCTGAACAGGCGGCTCGGCCGTACCGGAACCACGTGGGAAGGTCGGTACTGGTCTTGTCCCGTACCGACGGAGCACTACCTGCTGAATTGCCAGCGGTATATCGAGGCGAACCCAATCCGCGCGGGCATGGCGGACCGCCTCGATCAATATCGATGGTCCAGCTATCGTGGGAACGCGGGCCTCGCAGACGACTCCCTGTTAGATAGACATGAGCTATATCTTCAGCTGGGGAGAACGGATCAGGATCGGCAGCTGCACTACCGGCAACTCAGCGCTTGCAACCTCAGCGACTTCGAACTGAACAACATACGTGAAGCACTGAAAGAAGCTTCTGTTGCCGGGTTACCTCGTCGCCGGCCGGGCAGGCCCCGAAAATCGGAGGTGCAATGACGGGACGTAGAAAAACCGGAGCCTGTCACCGGTTTTGAATATCGGAGCCTGTCACCGGTTTTTTTTACGCTCGCTCTCGGGCCACGCGATTCACGCCGCTGACCTTGCGCACATTGCGCAGCAGGCCGGCCAGGTGCACGCGGTCCTTCACCTGGATGGTGAAGCGCAGCTGGTGCAGGACGTGTTCCTTGTCCTCGTCCATGCCGACAAACGTGATGTTGCCGTCCGATTCGCCGATCTCGGCCGCTACACGCGCAAGGATGCCTTTTTCGTTGTTGATCAGGAGGCGAATGCGGCTGTCGAAGCGGCGGTTCAGTTCCGTGCCCCACTTGACGGCGATCCAGCGGTCCGGTTCCTTCTGGCGCTGGCGCTTGGCCACCGTGCAGTCGTTGGTGTGGACTTGCAGACCCTGGTCGCGGCGCAGCTGGCCGACGATCTGGTCGCCCGGGATCGGCAGGCAGCAGGCGGCAAGCTGGACGGAGACGCCTTCGCTGCCGTAGATCGTGACGGGGTCCAGGTCGGACGCGCTGTTGTGATCCACCGGCACGCTGGCCGACTCGCCGCCCAGCAGGCCGAAGATGTGCCGCGCGACCAGCGCCGCCATGCGCTTGCCGATCCCGATGTCGGCGTACAGCTCGTCCAGCGACTTCGCCGACGACTCGTTCAGCAGCCGCTCGATCAGCGACTCGGGAAGGTCCGGCGACAGGCTGATCGCGGCCATCGCCTGGCGCAGCAGCTGGCGGCCCAGGTTGATGGACTCGGGCAGGTTGATGGTGCGCAGGTGATGGCGGATGGCGGAACGCGCCTTGCCCGTGCGGACGAAACTCAGCCAGCTCGGGCTCGGGCGCGAATCCGGGTCCGTCACCACTTCGACGATGTCGCCATTGCGCAGCTCCGTGCGCAGCGGCGCCGGCTCGCCGTTGATCGTCACGGAAACCGTGTGGTCACCAATGCCGGTATGGATCGCATACGCGAAATCGATCGGGGTGGCGCCGCGCGGCATGGCGATAATCTTCGACTTCGGCGTGAACACGTAGACGGAGTCGGGGAACAGGTCGACCTTGACGTGTTCCAGGAACTCGGCCGAGTCGCCCGTCTGCTGCTGGATGTCGAGCAGCGACTGCAGCCACGCATGGGTGCGCTGCTGCATGTCCGTCATGTTGGCGTCGCTGTTCTTGTACAGCCAGTGCGCCGCCACGCCCGATTCGGCGGTGCGGTGCATTTCCTGCGTGCGGATCTGGAACTCCACCGGCGTGCCGTAGGGACCGATCAGCGTGGTGTGCAGCGACTGGTAGCCATTCAGCTTGCGGATGGCGATATAGTCCTTGAACTTGCCCGGCATCGGCTTGTACAGCGAGTGCAGGGTGCCCAGCGCCACGTAGCAGTTCGGGAAGCTGTCGACGACGACGCGGAAGCCGTACACGTCCAGCACCTGCGAGAACGTCAGGTGCTTCGAGCGCATCTTCTTGTAGATGCCGTACAGCGTCTTTTCGCGCCCGTACACCTCCGCTTCGATGCCGGCCATCGACAGCGTGTTCTTGACGGAGTCGAGAATCTTGCCGACGACTTCGCGCCGGTTGCCGCGCGCCGCCCGCACGGCTTTCGCCAGCACCGTATAGCGCATCGGGTACAGGTGCGAGAACGCCAGGTCCTGCAGCTCGCGGTAGATATTGTTCAGGCCCAGACGGTGGGCGATGGGCACGTACACTTCCATCGTCTCGCCGGCGATGCGCTGCTTCTTGGCCGGCGCCATCACGTCCAGCGTGCGCATATTGTGCAGCCGGTCGGCCAGCTTGATGAGGATGACGCGCACGTCCGACGCCATCGCCAGCAGCATCTTGCGGAAGTTTTCCGCCTGCGCCTCGATCTGGCTCTGGAACTCGATCTTCTCCAGCTTCGACAGGCCGTCCACCAGATGGGCGACGGGCGCGCCGAACCGTTCGATCAGTTCTTCCTTCTTGACGTCCTGGTCTTCCATCACGTCGTGCAGCAGCGCGGCCATGATGGCCTGCGCATCGAGCTTCCAGTCCGCGCAGATTTCGGCAACGGCGATCGGATGCGAGATATATGGCTCGCCCGATTTGCGCACCTGGCCCAGGTGCATCTCGTCGGAGAAGCGATAGGCTTCCTTGACCTTTTTCAGGTCGGCCTCCGCCATGTATTCGGCGAGCTTTTCCGTCAGATGGGTGATCGTGGCGACGCCTGCCGGGGTCAATGGCGCGGCAAGGGGAGACGTGGAGATGACGGGAGGACCTTCGCCGTCCGGCCGTGCGCGGGCCGGACGCCGGGCCCGCGTGGCGGGCCGTTCAGCGGCGTTGTTGCCGGATACGATGTCGGACTCGGCGGAGGTCAGGTTCATGGAAGTTCGACGTGTGGTCAATTCTGGGAGAACCTGGGTGGAACGATGGGAGGCAATCCCGAATTACATTGGGACCTTTTTCAGCATTTCCAGGCCAACCTTGCCGGCAGCGATTTCGCGCAGGGCCAGCACGGTCGGCTTGTCCTTGGCTTCGACCTTCGGCGTATGGCCCTGCAGCAGCTGGCGGGCGCGGTACGTTGCGGCCAGCGTCAGCTGGAAGCGGTTCGGCACATTCTGCAGGCAATCTTCGATGGTGATACGGGCCATGGTGTAACTCCTAAACTTTGTCGTGAATTGACTTGACGATAACGGGTGAATTTTTGCTGCGCGGACGGCCTAGTCGGCGTGTTCGGCATGGATACCCAGCTGGGCAAACAACGATGCATTGCGGGCCGCCTGTTGCGCAAACCGGCAACGGGCCGACCGAACGATCGCGCTCAGTTCGGATAAGGCGACCGCAAACTCTTCATTGATAATAGCATATTCGAACTCCGGGGCGTGCGCGATTTCGCCCCCCGCGGCCAGCAGGCGGCGCGTGATCACGTGCGGTTCGTCCTGGCCGCGCTTGTGCAGCCGTTCTTCCAGCGCGGCAATGGACGGCGGCAGGATGAAGATGCCGGCCGCCTGCGGGAACTGCTTCTTCACCTGGCGCGCGCCCTGCCAGTCGATCTCCAGCAGGATATCGGTGCCGGCGCGCATCTGCTCTTCCACGAAAATGCGCGACGTGCCGTAGTAATTGCCGTGCACTTCGGCCCATTCCAGGAATTCCCCCGCGGCAGCGCGCTTGACGAAATCCTCGGCCGTCGTGAAGAAATACTCGCGACCGTGCTCTTCGCCCGGACGGGGCGGCCGCGTGGTCGTCGAAATCGACAGTTTGATGGTGGGTTCCTGCGCCAGCAGGGCATTGACCAGGGTGGACTTGCCCGCGCCGGACGGCGCCGCAACCATGAACAGGCTGCCGGAGAAGTGTTGGCTCATTTGCAATCTCGAATCAAAGGGACGCGCCCAAAGATCTATTTTACCAAGAGCAACCGATTTTGCGGTCCGATTTCGAACAACCTTTCGAATCGAACGCTTGATGGCACGCCGCGCGCCCCGCTACAGTGGTGCCTCAAATAAAACACACAGAGAGATGGATGACCGCACCAGCACCCCAGCCATTGACGATTCCGGCGGCGGACGGCTACCCGCTCGGCGTCATCCGCTATCCGGCCCACGGCGCGGAAAAGGCGCGCGTCATCGTGGCCGCCGCCACCGGCGTGCCGCAGGGCTTTTATCGCCGCTTTGCCGAATTCGCGGCCGCGCGCGGCTATACCATCACCACGTTCGACTATCGCGGCATCGGCCAGTCGAAGCCGGCGACGCTGGCAGGCTTCGACGGCGACTTCCTCGACTGGTCGCGGCTGGACCTGTCCGCCGTCGTCGATGCGACCGCGCAGCCGGGCGTGCCGCTGCTGCTGGTGGGGCACTCGTACGGTGGCCACGCGTTCGGCCTACTGCCCAATCATGCGAAAGTCGACGGCATGTACGTGTTCGGCACCGGCGCCGGCTGGCACGGCTGGATGCCGCCGCTCGAGCGGTTGAAGGTGCTGTTCATGTGGCGCATCGCCGGCCCGCTGCTGACAAAAAAACACGGCTACCTGGCATGGAGCCGGCTGGGCATGGGCGAGGACATTCCGCTGGGCGTCTACCGGCAGTGGCGCTACTGGTGCCGCTTCCCGCGCTACTTCTTCGACGACCCGGAAATGGGCGCCGTCGCCGATGGCTTTGCCGCCGTGCGTGCGCCGATCGTCGCCGTCAACGCCACCGACGACCTGTGGGCGCCACCGGCGTCGCGCGACGCGTTCATGGCCGGCTACCGCAACGCGCCATGGCGCGGCATCGACATCGACACCGGCCGCGCCGGTCTCGGCAAGGTAGGGCACATGGGATATTTCCGTCCGCACGCGCAGCCGCTGTGGAGCGGTACGCTGGACTGGTTCGAAGGACTGCCGGGCAAAGTTGCCTGAAAAATGGCGGGGCACCCGCCATTTCTTAAACCGGTGCCAGGCTCCGGTTTTTGAGAAACGGAGCCTGTCACCGGTTTTTTTTGGCGGTTACTCGAGGTTCTGGACCTGCTCGCGCATCTGCTCGATCAGCAGCTTCAGTTCCATCGACGCGTCCGCCAGCTCCTTGACGGAGGCCTTGGCGCCCAGCGTGTTGGCTTCGCGGTTCAGCTCCTGCATCATGAAGTCGAGACGCTTGCCCACCTGGCCGCCTTTTTTCAGGATGTGGCGGGTTTCCGACAGGTGCGCCGACAGGCGGCCCAGCTCTTCGGCCACGTCGATGCGGATGCCGTACAGGATGACTTCCTGGCGGATGCGCTCCATCGCGTCCTGGCGCGACAGGCTGCTGTTGGAGCCCTGCGATGCCAGGCCCAGCGCTTCCTGCATGCGCTCGATGGCCTTTTGCTGGAACGCTGCCACGACTTGGGGAATCAGCGGCGTGATGCGTTTGACGATGGCTTCCATCGCCTCGATGCGGGAAATCAGCATCGCTTCCAGCGCCGCGCCTTCGCGCTGGCGGCTGGTCACGAACGCCTGCACCGTGCGGCCCATCAGCGCGGCGACGTCGGCCTGCAGCGAGTCCTGGCCGATCTGTGCTTCCTCGACGACACCGGGCCAGCGCAGCAGTTCGGCCACGGACATCGCCTGGGCGCCGGCGAAGTGGCTCTTCACTTCGGACTGCAGGCGCGACAGCTCGCTGAGCAGTGGCACGTTGAGCGCCTGGGTGCCGGCACCGGCGGCCTTGCGGCCGAAACTGAGACGGATCTCGACCTTGCCGCGCGTGATGGCGGCCATGATGGCGGCACGCAGATCGGGTTCGAGTGCGCGCAGGTCGTCGTTGATGCGGAACTGGAGGTCAAGAAAACGGGAATTGACGCTCTTGATCTCGATTGTCAGAGTTCCCGCCGCGCTTTCGCTGGTGGCAACCGCGTAGCCCGTCATGCTGGAAATGCTCAATGGATATCCCCGATTTTAGCTTTACATTAGTTGGTTTTGTCCACACAATCCGGGTGTTGAGGCGAGGAAACCTATGGCTGCACAAAACAACGCCCCATTGCCGGATGGGATGGCTTTAGCTGGATACCGCATTGTAAAGAAAATTGCGTCAGGCGGGTTCAGTATTGTTTATCTCGCCTATGACGGCGACGGCAATGCGGTCGCCATCAAGGAGTATCTGCCCAGCGCCCTCGCATTGCGGCAAGCCGGTGAACTGGCGCCCTCCGTATCGAAAAACAACCTCGCCATCTTCCGCATCGGCCTGAAATGCTTCTTCGAAGAGGGCCGGGCGCTGGCGCGCATTTCGCATCCAAATGTTGTGAGAGTGTTGAATTTTTTTCGCGCCAACGACACAGTTTATATGGTCATGGCTTATGACTCCGGTCACTCGCTGCAGGAATTCATCGGCCGCCAGCACGCCAAGGGCGGCCGGATCGGCGAGGCATTCATCCGCCAGATTTTCACGCAGGTGCTCAAGGGCCTGCGCGAGGTGCATGCGAGCCAGCTGCTGCATCTCGACCTGAAACCGGCCAATATCTACCTGCGCACCGACGGCACGCCGATGCTGCTCGATTTCGGCGCGGCGCGCCAGACCGTGAATACCGATATCCCGACGCTCCAGCCCATGTATACCCCCGGCTTTGCCGCGCCAGAGCTGTACGTGAAGACCGAAGCGCTGGGGCCGTGGACGGACGCGTACAGCATCGGCGCGTCGATGTTCGCCTGCATGGCAGGCGCGCCGCCGCAGCCGGCGGACGCGCGCCGCAAGGACGACCGGATGGACGCGCACTTCGAGCGGCTGCGCGAGCGCTATTCGCGGCAGCTCGTCGACCTGGTGCGCTGGGCCTTGCAGGTCGATCCGCTGGCCCGGCCGCAAAGCCTGTTCGCGCTGCAGAAGGCGCTGCAGGAGCCGTTGCAGGACCATGCGCCAGCCGCACAGGCAATACCGGCGCCGCGCGGCCTGCAAGGATTGGCACGGCGGCTGGCGGCGCGCTGGCGGCGTCCCGCCGGCGCACCCGACACCTTGCAGCCGTAGCACTGCCATGCAATTTTCCGTTTATCAGGAAAGCCATATCGGCGGGCGCAGAGTCAACCAGGACCGCATGGGTTACAGCTTCACGCGCGACGCGCTGTTGCTGGTGCTGGCCGACGGCATGGGCGGCCATCTGCGTGGCGAGGCGGCGGCGCAGGTGGCGCTGCAGACGATTTCCGCCCTGTTCCAGCAGCAGGCCACGCCCTACGTCAAGGGGCCGGAGCGCTTCCTGCAGGATGCCTGCATGGCGGCGCACCGCGAAATCCACCGCTACGCGCAGCAGCAGGGGATGCCCGACACGCCGCGCACGACGATCGTCGTCTGCCTCATCCAGCACAATACGGCCACGTGGGCCCATTGCGGCGATTCGCGCCTGTACTGGCTGCGCGACGGCTGCGTGCTGGCGCGCACGCGCGACCACTCGCACGTCGGGAACCTGATCGAAAAGGGCAAGGTGCCCGAGTCGGCACGGGCCACGCACCCGGACCGCAACAAGCTGTATAACTGCCTGGGCGCAGCCACGGCGCCGCGGGTGGACGTTTCGCCGCGCGCCAGCCTGCGGCCGGGCGACACGATGCTATTATGCTCCGATGGCCTGTGGGCCGTGCTGGACGAACCGGACCTGGTCGATGCATTGTCCACGCGCGCCGTCGTGCGCGCCGTGCCCGAGCTGCTGCAGGCGGCATTGCGCCGCGGCGGCGAAGCGGGCGACAATGCGACCGGCCTGGCCATCACCTGGCAGGGCGGCGCCGGCGCCAGCGACGTTCCGACGGAAGTCATGACGACGCCGTCGCTCATCTCGACCGATGCGCTGCCGGGGGACCTGCACGGCTCGACGATCACGCCCGGCACGGGCTTCGACCCGTTCGACGAGGAAGAGATCGACAAGGCCATCGCCGAAATCCGCGGCGCCATCGAAAAATCATCGCGCTTACTTGGATAATCCTCAGATAATCCTCAGATAACCAGAACAGGAACACCATGACATTTGCATCCCGCCCCAGCGGCCGCGCCGTCGACCAGCTGCGCACGCTGCGCCTGACCCGCAACTACACTAGGCACGCGGAAGGCTCCGTGCTGATCGAATGCGGCGACACGAAGGTGATCTGCACCGCCAGCATCGAAGAGAAGGTTCCGGGCTTCCTGAAGGGCAAAGGGCAGGGCTGGATGACGGCCGAATACGGCATGCTGCCCCGCTCGACGCATTCGCGCATGGACCGCGAAGCGGCCAAGGGCAAGCAAAGCGGGCGCACGCAGGAGATCCAGCGCCTGATCGGCCGCTCGCTGCGCGCCGCGTTCGACCTGCAGGCATTCGGCGAACGCACCCTGCACCTCGACTGCGACGTGATCCAGGCCGACGGCGGCACGCGCACGGCGTCGATCACGGGCGCGATGGTGGCCGCGTTTGACGCGTTCTCGAAGCTGGTGGACAAAGGCCTGCTGCCAGCCGTCCCCGTCAAGCACTTCGTTGCCGCCATCTCCGTCGGTGTCTACCAGGGCATGCCGGTCCTGGACCTGGACTATCCGGAAGACTCGGCCTGCGACACCGACATGAACGTCATCATGACCGATGCCGGCCACTTCGTCGAAGTGCAGGGCACGGCCGAAGGCGCCGCGTTCGACCGCGCCACGATGAACCGCCTGCTCGACCTGGCCGAGGGCGGTATCCGCGACCTGATCGCGCTGCAGAAGCAGACCCTCGGGCTGGCGGGGTAAAATACCGCCTCCCCGAAAAAACCGGTGACAGGCACCAGTTTCCAGATTGTGGAAACAGGTGCCTGTCACCGGTTTTCGGAAAACATTGCTGCCGCCGACTCATTGCCATGACCCAGAAACTCATCCTCGCCTCCAATAACGCGGGCAAACTGAAGGAATTCAACGAACTGCTGTCGACTGTCGGCTTCGAAGTGCACGCCCAGGGCGAGTACGACGTGCCGGAGGCCGAAGAGCCGTATTTCACGTTTGTCGAGAACGCGCTGACAAAGGCGCGGCACGCGTCGCGCCTAACCGGATTGCCAGCGCTGGCCGACGATTCCGGTGTCTGCGTCAATGCGCTGGGCGGCGCGCCTGGTGTCTTCTCGGCGCGCTTCGCGGGCGAGCCGAAATCGGACGCGCGCAACAACGAAAAGCTGATCGCCGATCTCGCCGCGCATGACGACAAGTCGGCGTATTACTACTGCGTGCTGGTGTTCGTACGCCATGCCGACGACCCGCAACCCGTCATTGCCGACGGCCGGTGGAACGGCGTCATCGTGCCGGAAGCGCGAGGCGCGGGTGGCTTCGGTTACGACCCGCACTTCTTTATTCCGGAACTGGGCAAGTGCACGGCCGAACTGGCGCCGGAAGAAAAGAACCGCCTGTCGCATCGCGGCCAGGCGCTACGTGCACTGGTAGACAAGCTGAAATGATCCCGATCAAACCCGTCGGCGTGAAGACCGCACCGACCCGCACCATCGACAGCGCTGCCGGCGTCGCCGCGCAGTACCTGCAGCCGGGCGCGCTGAACCTGTCCGCGCTGCCGCCGCTGTCGCTGTACATCCACTGGCCGTGGTGCGTGCGCAAGTGCCCCTACTGCGACTTCAACTCGCACGAAGCAAAGGGCGAGGTGCCGGAGCGGCAGTACCTCGACGCGCTGCGGGCCGACCTGGAAATGGCGCTGCCGCTGATCTGGGGCAGGAAGATATATACGGTGTTTGTCGGCGGCGGTACGCCCAGCCTGATGTCGGCGGCGGGCCTGGACCGGCTGATGTCGGATCTGCGCACCTTGCTGCCGCTGGACAGCGATGCCGAGATCACGCTGGAAGCCAATCCCGGCACGTTTGAAGCGGAGAAGTTCCGCAGCTACCGCGCCAGCGGCATCAACCGGCTGTCGATCGGCATCCAGAGCTTCAACGGCCACCACCTGCAGTCGCTGGGCCGCATCCACGACGAGAACGAGGCGCGCCGCGCCGTCGAGATCGCACAGGCGAACTTCGACAACTTCAACCTCGACCTGATGTACGCGCTGCCGCAACAGACGCTGGCCGAGGCGCGCACGGACCTGGAGACGGCGCTGTCCTACCGGCCGCCGCACCTGTCGCTGTATCACCTGACGATGGAACCGAACACGGTCTTCGCCAAGTACCCGCCGCAGCTGCCGGACGACGACGCCAGCGCCGACATGCAGGACCTGATCGCGCAGATGACGGCCGATGCGGGTTACGGCCACTACGAAGTGTCGGCCTACGCGCAGCCGGGCCATCGCGCCCGCCACAACCTGAACTACTGGCAGTTCGGCGACTATCTCGGCATCGGCGCGGGCGCGCACTCGAAGCTGTCGTTCCCGCACCGCGTGCTGCGCCAGGCCCGGTACAAGCAGCCGAAGTCGTACATGGAGCAGGTCGCAGCCGGCACGCCCGTGCAGGAAGAGCGCGAGATCGGGCGCGACGAGATGGGCTTCGAATTCATGCTCAATACGTTGCGCCTGCGCGAAGGCTTCACGCCGAACCTGTATGCCGAGCGCACGGGCCTGGCGCTGAATACCATCGAAAAGCAGCTCAATGCCGCCGAGGCCAAGGGCCTGCTGTACCGCGACCACGCCATCATCCGCCCCACCGAGCTGGGGCAGCGCTTCCTCAATGACTTGCAGGAGATGTTCCTGCTGTAAGACTGCCAAAAGCCGAGCTCGTGACAACAACGGGGTCAGGCACAAAAACTGTCACGGACTCATCGCTACGTGCGGTAACACGTCGTCGATTTTGACAACAATCGGGCGATTCACCACGTTACGGTTGAGTTCGTGACAGTTTCCGTGCCTGACCCCGAGGTTGTCACGGGCTCGGCCGTTGTAGTCAGAAACCGGACGCCAGCTTCAGATCCGGCTTCTCCGCCCACCGCGCCAGCGTCTCCGCCATCCGCTCGCTCTCTCCAATGGCGAACGTCCAGTCGCGGATGCGGGCGGCGTGGTTCTGCCCGTAGCGCTGGAAGTCGGCGCGGTCGGGCATCTTGCCGTTCGGCAGGCGAGCCAGAAATGAGGGCGACGGCGAGACGAGCACCATGTTGTCCAGTGCGGCATCCTTCACGCGGCGCCACGGCAGCGATTTATCGAGCCAGCCCGGCACGATGTAGTCCGTGAAGTGCGGATACAGCACCAGGCCGGGATCGCGCCGATACGGCAGGTGCAGGTGGTAGTCGATCAGGCCGCCGTCCCAGTACGTGCCCGGCGGCGCACCCGGGATGTCCGTGACCGCTTCGAGAACCAGCGGGATCGAGCCCGAGGCGACCAGCGCCGCATGCAGGTTGGTCTCGTCCAGGGCCGCGAACGCCGTCCCGAAGGCGTCGAATTGTTCGCGCAGCCACGCACTGTCGTCGCGTGCATCGTGAAACACCACACGCTCCATTGCCTGCGCCAGCCGTGCGCGCGAGACGGCATTGCCGGCCGCCGCCAGCAGGAAGCCGGCCATTTCGCGCCAGCGTACGCCGCGCGTATCGGCCAGCGGGCCGATGCCGCGCGCCGTGATGACGGCGAGGCGATGCAGCGGATGCCGTAGCGCCTCGCCGCCGTGCCCGTCCAGCACATCGTCCAGCAGGGCGCGCACGGTGCGGCTGACGTATGCGGCATCCACCTTGTCGGGATAGGTCTGGTGCGTGTAGTAGTGGGCCAGGCGCTTGTGCGCCGCGACCGGATCGGCCAGCGCGCTGGCGGCCATGCGCCACGCACCGATCGACGCGCCGATCAGGCGGCGTTCGCGCGGTGCGGCGGGCAGCCATTCGCCGAACAGCCATTTGTCGATGCCGTGCAGGATCAGACCCTTCGGCCCGCCGGCGGCAGCGGGAACGATGGCGACATCAAGCGCTTGCAGGCCTTCGGTGGCGATGCGCTGGCGGGCGCGCTGGCCGAGCCGGATAACGATGGGTGCATCCATACGACTACTGCAATCCTCCCCCCAGCGCCCGATACAGGTCGATGGCGCTGGTCGTGCGCAGCAGGCGCGCCTGCACCAGCTGCTGTTCGGCGTCGAACAGCTCGCGCTGCGCATCGAGCACGTCGAGCGTGCTGGCCACGCCGTTCTCGAAGCGCAGCTGCAGAAGCCGCAGGCGCTCCGCCTGGGCTTCCTGGATGGCCCGTTGCGCGGCCACCTGGTCAGCCAGGTAGCTGCGTGCGGCCAGTGCGTCGGCCACTTCGCGGAATGCCACCTGGATGGTGCGCTCGTAATCTGCCACGGCGATGTCCTTGCGCACCTCGGCCAGGTTCAGGTTCGCGCGGTTGCGGCCCGCGTCGAAGATCGGCACGGCCAGCTGCGGCACGAACGACCACGTCTTCGTGCCGCTGTCGAACAACCCCGAGAACTCCGGACTGCTGCTGCCCAGCGCCGCCGTCAGCGAGATGCGCGGGAAGAAGGCCGCCCGCGCCGCGCCGATATTGGCATTGGCCGCGCGCAGGCGCTGCTCGGCCGCACGGATGTCCGGGCGGCGGGTCAGCAGGTCCGACGGCAGCCCGGCCGGCACGGCGCTCATCGCGTCAATCTGGCGGTCGTCCGCCATCGGGCCGGAGGCCGCCTGTGCGGGCGGCGCGCCCACCAGCAGGGTCAGCGCGTTTTCCGCTTGCGCGCGCTGGCGGGCCAGCGCCAGCGCCTGCGCGCGTGCCGTTTCCATCAGCGTTTCGTTCAGGCGCAGATCCAGCAGCGACGAGGCGCCCACTTCCAGGCGCTGGCGCGTCAGGTCGTAGGTGCGGCGGCGCGCTTCGTACGTGGCCTGCGCGATCCGCTGCTGTTCGGCATACGCCCGCTCCGTGAAATACGCTTTCGCCACTTCGGCCACGGTGCTGATCTGCGCCGCGCGCCGGGCTTCGTCGGTGGCGAGATACGAAGACAGCGCCGCGGCCGACAGGTTGCGCACGCGGCCAAAGAAGTCCAGCTCAAACGCGGGGATCGAGATGCCGGCGTCGTAGTACTCGCCCACGCCACCCTGGCCCGGCGTGTTCCGGAAGTCGGCCCCGCGTGCCCGCGTGCCCGTCAGGCCCGCGTTCACGCTGGGCAGGCGGTCTGCGCGCGTGATGTTGTACGCGGCGCGGGCCTCCTCGATGCGCAGCGCGGCCGTGCGCAGGTCGCGGTTGTTTCCCAGCGCCGTGGCGATCAGGGAGCGCAGCCGGTCGTCGGCAAAGAAGTCGCGCCAGCCCGTGTCGACGGCGGCCTTTCCGTCCGCGGCGGGTGCCGCGGCGGCGCCGGCACCAGGCGCGTTGACGGGGAAGTCCCCCGCGACGGGGGCGGCGGGGAGCTGGTACGTGGGCGCCAGCGAGCATGCCGACAGCACGGCCGCGGCCAGCACGCTCAGGACAGGTTTGATCATTGCTGGTTTCGTCATCATTTCTTCTCCGGCATATCCAGTTCGTGTGCGGCCAGGCGGCGCTGGCGTTCGCTGCCTTTGAAAATCTTGCGGATCACGACAAAGAACACGGGCACCAGGAACACGGCCAGCACGGTCGCCGTGATCATCCCGCCCATCACGCCCGTGCCGATGGCGCGCTGGCTGGCCGACCCGGCGCCGGTGGCGATCACCAGCGGCAGCACGCCCAGAATGAACGCCAGCGACGTCATGATGATGGGGCGGAAGCGCAGGTGCACTGCCTCCAGCGTCGCCTCGATCAGGCCCATACCGCCCGCCTGCAGGTCCTTGGCAAACTCGATGATCAGGATCGCGTTCTTGGCCGACAGGCCGATGATGGCGATCAGGCCCACCTTGAAGTAGACGTCGTTGGGCAAATCGCGGATGTGGGCACCCAGCAGCGCGCCCAGCACCCCCAACGGCACCACCAGCAGCACGGCGATCGGAATCGATTCGCTTTCATACAGCGCCGCCAGCACGAGGAACGCGGCCAGCAGCGACAGCGCGAACAGGGCAGGGGCCTGCGAGCCGGAGGTGCGCTCTTCCAGTGACTGGCCCGTCCATTCGATGCCAAAGCCCGGCGGCAGCTGGGCGGCCAGGCGCTCCAGTTCTTCCATCGCCTCGCCCGTGCTGCGGCCCGGCGCCGCGTCCCCCGTCAGCTTGATGGCCGGGTAGCCGTTGTAGCGCACCAGCTGCACGGGGCCGTTGATCCATTTCGTCGTGGCGAACGACGCGAACGGCACCATGTTGCCGCCGCTGCTGCGCACGTTCAGGCGCAGGATGTCGCCCGGCTGCATGCGGCTTTTCTGGTCCGCCTGTACGATCACGCGCTGTTGCCGGTTGGCCGCGTTGAAGTCGTTGACGTACGACGAACCGAGGCCCGCCGACAGCGTGCTGTTGATGTCCGCGAACGTCACCCCCAGCGCATTGGCCTTCTCGCGGTCGATGTCCACCTGCAGCTGCGGCGCATCCTCCATGCCTTCCGGCCGCAGCCCGCTCAGCACCTGGCTTTTGCCCGCCATGCCCAGCAACTGGTTGCGCGCCGCGATCAGCGCGTCGTGGCCCTGGGCGCTGCGGTCCTGCAGGCGCGCCGTGATGCCGGTGGCGTTACCCAGTTCGCGGATCGGCGGCGGCGACAGCGGGAAGACCACCGCGTCGGGAATGCCGGACAGCGCACCCATCGCGCGCTTGGCCAGGTCGTCCGCCGACTGGCCCTTGCCGCGCTCGTCCCAGTCCTTCAGCGGCACGAACACGAGGCCCGCGTTCTGGCCGTTGCCCGAGAACGAGAAGCCGGCCACCGCGATCGTGCGGGCGACCTCGGGCTGGTTGCGGAAGTACGCGTCGACCTGCGCCAGCACGGCTTCCGCGCGGGGACGCGACGCGCCCGGCGGCAATTGCACGTTGGTGATGATGTAGCCCTGGTCCTCGTTCGGCAGGAACGACGACGGCAGTTTCATGTACAGCCACGCGACGATGGCCAGCAAGGCGACGAAGATCAGCATGAAGCGGCCGGTGCGGGTCAGCATGCGGGCGATTACGCCCTGGTAGCTCGTCGCCGTCTTCGCGAAGCCGCGGTTGAACCAGCCGAAGAAGCCGCGCTTCTCGACGTGATGGCCTGCCTCGACGGGCTTGAGCATCGTTGCGCACAGCGCCGGCGTCAAGGTCAGTGCCATCAGCGCCGAGAAGCCCATTGCCGCCACCATCGACAGCGAGAACTGGCGGTAGATGGCGCCCACGGCGCCGCCGAAGAACGCCATCGGCACAAATACGGCGATCAGCACCAGCGTGATGCCGATGATGGCGCCGGTGATCTGCGACATCGCCTTTTTCGTTGCATCGCGCGGCGACAGGCCTTCCTCGCTCATGATGCGCTCGACGTTCTCGACGACGACGATGGCGTCGTCGACCAGGATGCCGATCGCCAGCACCATGCCGAACATCGTCAGCACGTTGATGGAGTAGCCGAACAGCTGCATCGCTGCGAAAGTGCCCATCAGTGCGATCGGCACGACGATCGTCGGGATGATCGTATAGCGGAAGTTCTGCAGGAACACGTACATGACGATAAACACCAGCACGACCGCTTCCAGCAGCGTCTTGACCACTTCCTCGATGGAGATCTTGACGAACGTGGAGGTATCGTACGGCACGGTGTACTTCAGGCCCGGCGGGAAGAACTTCGACAGCTCTTCCATCTTGGCCTTGACCAGGTTGGCCGTTTCCAGCGCGTTGCCCGTCAGCGACTGCTGCACGGCGATGGCGACGAACGGTTGGCCGGACAGGCGCGCGCTGATGTTGTACGTGGCGCCGCCCATTTCGAGCCGGGCCACGTCGGCCAGGCGCACCGTGGAGCCGTCCGGATTGGCGCGCAGGACGACTTTCGAGAACTGCTCGACGGACGTCAGCTGGCCCGTGACGACGACGGGCGCCGCATAGGCCTGCGAGGATGGATTCGGCAGGTCGCCGATGGTGCCGGACGTGACCTGCGCGTTCTGCGCACGGATCGCGGCGGTGACGTCGCTCATGTTCAGCTTCAGGCCTGTCAGCTTGTCCGGGTCTACCCACACGCGCAGCGCGCGCTCGGTACCGAACAGCTGCGCCTGGCCCACGCCGGGAATGCGCTTGATCTCGTTGACGACGTTACGGGCCATGTAGTCGCCGATGGCCGTCGGGTCCATGCGCCCGTCCGTGGAATACAGGCCGACGAACATCAGGATGTTCGAGCGCGCCTTGTTGACCTGCACGCCCTGCTGCGTGACGGCCTGCGGCAGGCGCGACTCCACGCGCTTGATGCGGTTCTGCACGTCCACGGCAGCCAGATCGGGGTTCGTCCCCGGCAGGAACGTGACGGTGATCGTCACGCCGCCGCTGGCGTCGCTCTGCGACTCCACGTACTGGAGGCCATCGGCGCCGTTCATCTCCTGCTCGATGACGCTGGTGACGGCGTCGTCCAGTACCTGCGCGGTGGCGCCGGGATAGTTGGCGGTCACGACAATCGACGGCGGCGCGATGGTCGGGTACTGCGCCACCGGCAGCCGCGCGATCGCCAGCGCGCCGCCCAGCAGGATGAACAGGGCGATCACCCAGGCGAAGACGGGGCGGTCGATAAAGAATTTTGGCATCGCGGCTCCCGCTTATTTCGCTGCCGGCGCGGCCGGGGCCGCGGGGGCGCCGTTGGCGGGCGCCTTTGGCTGCCACGGCTGCGGCGTCACGGCCGCTCCCGGCTTGGCCTTCTGAAAGCCTTCGACGATGATCCGCTCGCCGCCTTTCAGGCCCTCGCTGACGATCCACTTGTCGCCGCTCGACGCTTCGGCCTTGACGGGACGGGCGACGACCTTGTTGTCGCTGCCGACGATCATGACGGACGAGCCTTCGGCGCCGCGCACCACGGCCTGCTGCGGCACGGCGATGGCCGCCTCGTTGACGCCCTGTTCCAGTCGGGCGCGCACGTACATTCCCGGCAGCAGCGTGCGTTTCGGGTTGGGGAACTCGGCCCGCATCGAGACGGAGCCGGTGGTCTCGTCCACCGACACGTCGGAGAACAGCAGCTTGCCTGGCTGCCCGTACTCTTCGCCGCTTTCCATCAGCAGCGTGACACGGGCCTGGTCCTGGCCCACGCTCTTCAGCCGGCCGCTGGCCAGCGCGCGGCGCAACTGCGCCACCTCGGTGGACGACTGGGTAATCGTCACGTAGATCGGGTCGAGCTGCTGCACGGTGGCCATCGGCGTCGCTTCGCCTTGCCCGACCAGGGCGCCTTCGGTGACGAGGGCGCGGCCCACGCGGCCGGAGATGGGCGCCGTCACGGTGGCATAGCCCAGCGTCAGGCCGGCTGTCTGGCGTGCCGCCCTGGCGGTGGCCAGATCCGCCGACGCCTGCTTCTGCGCCGTCACGGCATCGTCGTATTCCTGCTGGCTGACGGCCTGCGCGGCCAGCAGCGGCTTGTAGCGCCTGACCTTCAGGTCGGCCTGCGCCAGGTTCGCCTCGGCCTTGGCCACGGCCGCCTGCGCGCTCGCGTAGTTGGCCTGGAACTCGGCCGGGTCGATACGGAACAGCACTTCGCCCGCCTTGACGTCGCCGCCTTCCTGGAACACGCGCTTGAGCACAATGCCGGGCGTGCGCGCCCGCACCTGGGCGATGCGCGACGCTTCCACGCGGCCCGGCAGCTCGTCGGTCACGGCAACGGCGGCCGGCGCGACGGTGATGACGGAAACGGTGGGCGGCGGCGGGGCAGGTGGGGCGGTGTCTTTCTTGCCGCATGCCGCCAGCAGCGACAGCGTGAGGACGGCGGTAATGGTGGAGGTGACGGGAGCGGTGCAGCGGGGAACAGATCTCATGGATGGCTCATAAGAAGAAGGTGGCGTGCAGGCATCCCTCCTGTGCCGGAGGGCGGAGAAACATTGTATATCACTGCCATCTGTAACGTTTTGTACATGTTGCGGAAAAAACAAAGGGAGCCGAAGCTCCCTTTTGGCAGTGCCGCCCGACCGCGCTTAACGCATGCCGGTGATGATCTGTTTCAGCTTGCCCGAGTCGGCGCAGAAGGCGCGGATGCCTTCGGCCAGCTTCTCCGTGGCCATCGCATCCTCGTTGAGCATGAAGCGGAACGTCTTCTCGTCCAGCGACATCTTCGCCGCGCTGCCCGTTGCCGTCTCAGTTGACAGCTTGCGCTCCACGGGTGCGTTGCTGTCGGCCAGCTTCTGCAGCAGGTCCGGGCTGATCGTCAGCAGATCGCAGCCGGCCAGTTCCAGGATCTGGCCCGTGTTGCGGAAGCTGGCACCCATCACTTCGGTCTCGTAGCCGAACTTGCGGTAGTAGTTGTAGATGCGCTTGACGGACTGCACGCCCGGATCTTCCGCGCCTTCGTACTCGATGCCCGTCTGCTTCTTGTGCCAGTCGTAGATGCGGCCAACGAACGGGGAAATCAGCTGCACGCCCGCTTCGGCGCAGGCAATGGCCTGCGGCAGCGAGAACAGCAACGTCAGGTTACAGTGGATCATTTCCTTCTCGAGGATCTCGGCGGCCTTGATGCCTTCCCAGGTCGACGCGATCTTGATCAGTACGCGTTCGCGGTCGAAACCGGCGCGCTCGTACAGGTCGATCAGCTCGCGGCCCTTGGCCACGTTGCCCTCGACGTCGAACGACAGGCGCGCATCGATCTCCGTCGAGACGCGGCCCGAGACGATCTTCAGGATCTCGCCGCCGAATGCGATCAAGAGCTGGTCGATCACTTCGCCCGTCGAGGCATGCGGGTTGTCGCGCACGATCTTTTCCAGCAGCGGCTTGTATTCGTCCTTCTGCACCGCCTTCAGGATGAGCGACGGGTTGGTGGTGGCGTCGCGTGGCGTGTATGCCTGGATCGACTGGAAGTCGCCGGTGTCGGCAACGACCTTGGTGTATTGCTTGAGCTGTTCGAGTTGATTCATGACTGTGCCGAAGGTAGAGGTTGGGGCAAAAGACTATTGTACCGAAAGAGCCGGTGCGCACGCCATTGGCGCCCTGAGGCCGGCAATGTTGTCAATTTGTCGTCCACTGATACAAGAGCGTGCAAGTGCGGTATGCTTGCCGCGGTGAGCTAAAGACCAACGTTGACGCGGTATCGGGGGACCCCGGCGAAGGAGCGATCGCCCCGACAATCTCTCAGGCACAAGGAACCGGTACCGCATCCGCACTCTGAAGAGCTGCCGGCGCAAGGGCGCGCCCGGCGCACCGAAGGAGCAAACGCCGGTGCGCCGATCGCGCAGCGGGCGTGAATCCCCGGTCCAGAGGGGGAGGCGGCGCGCGTGCGCGGCCTCCAGCCTCAATGCGCCGGAACAGGCCATCTCAAAACACATGAAAACCATCGCAGTCATCGGCGGCGGCATCACCGGCGTCACGACAGCCTATGCGCTGGCCCAGCGGGGGCTGGCCGTCACGCTATTCGAGAAGCACCGCTACCCCGCCATGGAGACGTCGTATGCCAACGGCGGCCAGCTGTCCGCATCCAACGCGGAAGTCTGGAATCACTGGAGCACCGTGCGCAAGGGCTTCGCGTGGATGCTGCGCCGCGACGCGCCGTTGCTGGTGCGCCCGGCCCCCACGTGGCACAAGCTGTCGTGGTTTGCCGAGTTCCTGGCGGCGGTGCCGCGCTACCGCGACAACACCGTGGCCACCGCGCGCATGGCGGTGGCCGCGCGCGAGCACCTGTTTGCCTGGGCCACGGCGGAAGGCATCGCCTTCGACCAGCGCCGCGCCGGCATCCTGCACGTCTACCGCGACAAGGCGGGCTTCGACCATGCGGCGCAGGTGACGAGGCTGCTGGCGCTGGGCGGCCTGCCGCGCCGCGGCGTCACGCCGGACGAGATGCGGGCCATCGAGCCCACGCTGCACGGCGACTACTACGGCGGCTTTTACACGGAAAGCGACAGCAGCGGCGACATCCACAAGTTCACAACTGGCCTGGCGCGCGCCTGCGAACGGCACGGTGTGACGATGATGTGCGGGCGCGACGTGCTGGCGCTGTCGCCCGGCGAGCCGGGCGCAACCGTCACCGTGCGCCACGCCGGAGTGCAGGACAGCTACCGCTTCGACGCGGTTGTCGTCTGCGCAGGCACCGCCAGCCGCGCGCTGGCTGCGATGGCGGGCGACCGCGTCAACGTCTATCCCGTCAAGGGCTATTCGATCACTGTCCACCTGCCTGATGCGGCCAGCCAGGCCGCAGCGCCGACCGTCAGCCTGCTGGACGACGCGACGAAGCTCGTGGCCAGCCGCTTCGGCACGGACCGGCTGCGCGTGGCCGGCAGCGCGGAATTCGCCGGCTTCGACCGCGACATCCGGCTTGAGCGCATCCGGCCGCTGGTGGACTGGGTCGAGCGCTGCTTCCCGGGCGTGGCCACGAAAGACGTGGTGCCCTGGGCCGGCCTGCGGCCCATGATGCCGGACACGATGCCGCGCGTGGGCCGCGGCCGTACGCCGTTCGTGTTCTACAACACGGGTCACGGACACCTTGGCTGGACGCTGGCTGCCGCCACGGCGGAAATGGTGGCGCACGATGTCTATGCTGCCGTGGAGCCGGCGGCGGGACGCAGAAGGGCGGCGCTGGCCGCCTGACTGCGTGTGGTGGCCGTTCAGCTAATGCGATAATCGATGATCACTGCAAAAGAGCAACTGCGTAGAGGCGGATTTTTTGTAGGTATCGGAATATCTGTCGGTTAGGAGCGCCCGGCAGTACTTCCATCGCGTGCTGGACCGCCCGCGCGGCCGCACGCGACTGGCGCAGATGCGCGAGGAAACGGCACTCTACATCGCGGGGCAGGACCGGCTAATTGCACTGGCGAAGGCAGGCGACGCGGATGGCGCGCGTGCCTGTTGGCGGGCGAGCTGCGCCCCGTTCTGGTGCGGCTGAAACCGCCGCCCACGACCTGATCCAGTTTCATAGGGAACTGACCGACCAGTCGGCGAAGGAGGCCGAGGACGCCTACGACCACTCGATCGCGCTGACGCACTCCCTGGGTGCGTTGGCGCTGCTGTTCGCGGGCGGCACGGCGTGGCTGATCGCGATGTCCATTATCACGCCGGTGTGCCCGCACGCTCGAGGTGGCCAACACGGTGGCCGCAGGCGATCTCACCAGCCGCATCGACGTCAATGCCGCCGACGAAACGGGGCAACTGCTGGCGGCGCTGAAAGCGATGAACGAAAGCCTGGCATCGACCGTCAGCGCCGTCCGCTCCAGCACGGAGACCATCACCGTGGCGGCGGCGGAAGTGGCGGCCGGGAGCCTGGACCTGTCGGCGCGCACGGAGCAGCAGGCAAGTTCGCTGGAAGGAACGGCGTCGTCGATGGAGGAACTGACGTCCACCGTCACGCAAAGCGCCGACAACGCGCGGCAGGCGAATCAGCTGGCGCAGTCCGCATCGGCCGTCGCGCGCCAGGGTCGCGGCGTGATCGACAGGGTGGTCGGCACGATAAATGCGATCCGGGCGTCGGCCGACAAGATCGGCGACATCATCAACGTCATCGACAGCATCGCGTTCCAGACCAATATACTGGCACTCAATGCCGCCGTCGAGGCGGCGCGGGCCTGTGAACAAGGCCGCGGCTTTGCCGTTGTCGCCACCGAAGTGCGCAATCTCGCGCACCGCTCCGCTGCCGCCGCGAAGGAAATCAAGGACCTGATCGGCGAGTCCACTGCCCGCGTCTCGGACGGTGCGACGCTGGTGGCACAGGCGGGATCGACGATCACGGAGATCGTCGCCAGCGTCGGGTGCGTGCCGGGTATCATGGGCGAGATCGTGTCCGCCGCCATCGAGCAGACGGCGGGGATCGAGCAGATCAACGAGGCGGTCGGCCAGATGGACGCCGTCACGCAGCAGAACGCCGCGCTGGTCGAACAGTCGGCCGCGGCATCGGAAACGATGCGCGAACAGGCCGTCAGTCTGGCCGACGCGGTGGCGGTGTTCCGGCTCGACGCTCGCCCCACCAAGCCGCGCGCATCGCGATCCAAACAGATGCGGCTGCAGCAGGCTTAAGCGCCTCCATCCGCTTTGGCCAGGCCTGTGCCGTCCGCCGCTTCCTGACGAAGGCTGGTAATCGGCGCAGGCAAACGTGCATCCAGCGTGCCGGCCGCCGGCCAGCAGGCCCGTTACCGAGATACCTGCAACGCGTTGTTACAACTGCACAACGTCCAGGCTGGCCGCCATGCTTGCTTTTCCCATAATTTCCTCTTGGAAGTTATAATTTGATATTGGAAATTACTGGGATAGCAAGTGAAAAAAGTAGAACAGGTAACACTACCGCAGCAGGCGAAACACACGTTTATCGCCGCTCTTGCCGTAGCAACGATGCTGACAGCTTGCGGTGGCGGTGGCGGTGAGCAGGGAGGGCCGACATCGCCGCCGGCGCAGGCCAGTTACCGTAGCGCCAAGCAGACGGTCAAGGACTTCGAGTCGAACTACGTTGCCTGGCGTTATTCGGTCGCCGGCCAGCCCGATGCCAGCGGTGTGTCGTGGGGATCGGTCGTCACGACGCATATCGATGCCGATGGCGCGTATGCGCGCGCCGAAGTGGAGCAGGACGGTGAGAACCGCACCTACACGCAGTACACCGTGGACGGCGCACGTAAGTCGGTCGGGGAGCCCTGCGGCTACGTCTTCACGCCTGCTTTTGCCGAAATCCCGGCCACGCTGACCCTCGGGCAGACCTGGGAAACGAGTACGACCCGTACCTGCACCAACGACGCCGACGAACATACCGCCGTGACGGCCAAAGGTTCGGTCGTGGCGGTCGAGCCCCTGACCGTCCGGGCAGGCACGTTTACTGCTGTGAAGACGGTCACCGCCGTAACTTACAAGTTCCCGCGCAGCACAACTGTCAGCAATCAAACCTGCTGGCGCGACACCGTGACCGGTGTTGAGCTGAAGTGCGACATCGTTGGCACGACGACCCCGGTCGATCCCGCCAAGCCTGTCCGGACGCAATCGTTCAACTCGGAACTGGCCGGTTATGCGCAGGCTGCCACCGGTCGACAAAAACTGAATGTGGAACGCTTCACCGGCGTCTGGCAGGTCTGGTTTACCGGAACGGCCGAGGGTATCTGCTCCGTCAGGATCGCCAGCAACGGGGTGGTGAACGGGCATTGCAATAACAACTACAATATCGCATTTGACATTTCCGGTACGGTCGATGCGCAAGGTGTGGCCAGCTTCTCGCTGGTCGGCAACGGCATCAGCGGGCCAGGCTTTACCGGCAGTTTCGAGTCGCCGCTGAAAATCGCCGGTACCTGGGCCGCGGGCGGCGACAAGGGCACCTGGTACATGCTGCACATGTAAATAGCCGGCGCTTCTCGGCGGTTGTCGGATAATTGCCGAACGGTCGCCGAAGTTCTCCATGATAGCGGGCGGGTCCCGGCCACCGATGCGCGGCTGTTCGCTCAGTGCAATTCCAGCCGCACCAGCAAGCCGCGACCTCCGGTACCATCATGCAGCGATATCGCGGCGCCATGCAGCGCGGCGATATCGCTGACAATCGCCAGCCCCAACCCGGCCCCGCCGGGGTTGGCGGCCATCGACGAAGGCGCCCGGTAAAACGGCGCGAACACCCGTTCGCGCTCCGCCGCCGGGATGCCGGGACCGCCATCCTCCACCTCCAGCACCGCGCCGCCATCGGTCGTCAGCACCCGCAGCACGACGCTGCCGTCGGCCGGCGTATAGCGCAGCGCGTTGTCCACCAGGTTCGATATCATCTCGTGCAGCAGCAATGCCTGTCCCGAGACGACGATTTCCTCCGGCGCTTCCAGTGCGAGATCGATGCGCGCACGCACCGCGTTCGGGGCGAGCTCCAGCGCGATCTCCTGCACCAGCGCTCGCAGCGCGACCGGCTCGGCCAGGCCGCCTTTACTGTGCTCGATGCGGGCCAGCGTCAGCAAGCGGTTGGCGAGGTGGACTGCCGCGTCGGTCGTGGTGGCAATGCTGTCGACCAGCGTCGTCACTTGCGGCGGCGCGCCGTGGCGGCCGATCTCGCGCTGCGCCATTTCCGTTTGCGTGCGCAGCACCGTCAACGGCGTGCGCAGCTGGTGCGACGCGTCCGCGATGAAGCGCCGCTGGCTGTTGATCAGGCCCTGGATGCGCGACATCGACGCGTTCATCGCCGCCACCAGCGGGCGCACTTCCTTGTGGACGAGGGTGGCGTCGAGGTCGGACAGGTCGGACACGCTGCGCGACTCCACTTCGCGTTTCAGCAGCATCAGGGGCCGCAGCACGAGGCGCACGGCAAACCAGATCAGCAGCGCCGCCGCCGCCACGAGGCCGGCCTGCCACAGCACCGTGTCGAGCAGGATCTTGTTCGTCAGCCCGCGCCGCGCATCGAGCGTTTCCCCAACCTGGATCAGCGCGATGCCGCGCATCGAGTCGTCGTACACGGGCTGCAGCAGCGCGGCGATGCGCACCGGCTGGCCGTTGTAGTCGGCGTGGTAGAAGCGCACCAGCGCGGGATAGCTTTCGGAGCGCGGCACGTTGGCGGGGACAGGCGGCAGGTCGTCGTAACCGGACACCGTCTCGCCGCGCAGGCCCGTGACCTTGTAGTAGATACGGCCCAGCGTATCGGTCTCGAAGCTGTCCAGCGCCACGTATGGCACGTCCGCCACCACCTTGCCGCCGACGATCGACACCCGTTCGGCCAGCGCCCGCGTCGAGGCCAGCAGCGAGCGGTCGTAGGCCACGTCCGCCGCGTCCAGCGCGTTGTGATACGCCGACACGGTGTTGAATACCTCCAGCACGATCAGCGGCAGCAGCAGCCAGCGCAGCAGCTGGCCGCGCAGGCTGCCGGCACCGTGGCGTGACCGTTCCGGCACGCTTCCCATGTCCGCTATGCGGCGTCGCGCGGCTGCAGCAGGTAGCCGATGCCGCGCAAGGTCGTGATGGCGGCGGCGCCGGGCTGGCCGCTCTCCAGCTTCTTGCGCACGCGGTGGATGTACAGTTCGATGGCGTCCAGGTTGGCGTCGTCCGCCAGCGCGAACACCTCGTCGAACAGCTTTTCCTTCGCCACGGCGCGGCCGCTGCGGGTGATCAGCGCTTCCAGCACGGCGTGTTCGCGCGGCGTCAGCGCCAGGTTGTTGCCGTAGTAGCTGAACATGCGCGAGACGGTGTCGAACGCCAGCTCGCCGCAGCGGTACACCAGTGCTTCGTTGCCCAGGCCGCGGCGCAGCAGCGCCTTGACTCGCGCCTCCAGCTCCACCAGCTCGAACGGTTTGGCGAGATAATCGTCGGCGCCCAGGTTCAGGCCCTGCACGCGGTCTTCCAGGCCGCCGCGCGCCGTCAGGATCAGCACGGGCGTCTTGCTGACGGCACCGCCGCGTGCGCGCAGGCGCTTGAGCACCTCCAGGCCATCCATGCGCGGCAAGGTCAGGTCCAGAATCACCAGCGCGTATTCCTGCGTGTGCAGCAGCGCGTCCGCATCGGCCCCGTTATCGGCGCATTCCACCGTAAGATGCGCATCGCGCAGCGCCCTGGCGAGCCAGTGTTGCAGTTCGGTGTGGTCTTCTACCAGGAGGATGCGCATGTCTGGGGCCTGAAAGCATTTTGAAAGGTTGACGATTCTATAGTACCCACATGCCCCGCCACGAGGGCAAGCGCAATAACTATAAACCCAGGAGACAATCCGTGAAAAGAACCACCATCGCCTGCGGCGCATTGGCCGCCGTGGCCTGCCTGGCCGCACCAGCGACCCACGCCCAATCCGCCGTGACCCTCTACGGCCTGCTCGACACAGGCATCGACTACGCTTCCGATGCGGCACCGAACGGCCGCTCGATGACCCGCGTCAGCTCCGGCGGCATGAACACCTCGCGCTGGGGGATCAAGGGCGTCGAAGACCTGGGCGGCGACCTGAAAGCCGTCTACCAGCTCGAAGGCGGCATCCTGATGGACACGGGCGGCATTGACGGCCAGCTGTTCCGCCGCCAGGCCAATGTGGGGCTGGAAGGCAAGTTCGGCCGCCTCGTGCTGGGCCGCTCGTTCACCAGCGTGTATGACACCGTGATCCGCTTCGACCCGATGGGCTTTGCCCCGTTCTACTCGTGGGCGACAACGGGCAACGCGACGGGCCCCAGCAAATACGGCATGACGACGGGCTTCGACAACCTGGTCAAATATTCCGGCAGCACGGGCGACGTCAAGTATGGCCTGTCATACGCGCTCGGCGAGCAAACGGCGTCCGGCAGCGACAGCAGGAAGCTTGCCGCCGCCGTCAGCTATGAGTCCGACGGCCTGGGCCTGATGGCCACGTGGGAACGCGAGAATGGCAACAGCGTCCCGCTCACGGGCCGGCGCGACGAAGCCCGCGTGATCCACCTGGGCGCCTACTACACGATGGGCAACGTCAAGTTCTGGGTGGCCGGCCGCGATTACCGGCTCGAACCCGGCGCCGGCGCGACAGCGGACGTCCAGGGCGACACGTACTGGACAGGCGTCGCGTACAAGCCGGTACCGAACGTGACGCTGACGGGCGCCGTCTACTACATGAACGTGAAGAACACGGCAGCGGGTGCGGATGCCGATCCGCTGATGTTGGTGGCGCGCTACCGCTATGCGCTGTCGAAACGCACCGACCTGTATGCGACGGTAGCGTATGCGAAGGCGAAGCACGACCAGCTGGTCGGCCTGTCGCGCGACGATCCGGGATTCGGCGATACGCAGCGCGGCGCCATCGTCGGCATCCAGCACCGGTTCTGACATGCGCCGCCTTCTTGCACTGTGCTTCCTTGCGATGCTCGCGCGCGTCGGCGCCGCAGCGCCAGCCGGCGGGCCGAACGGCGCGATCGAATGCATCGTGCCGTCGAAGCCGGGCGGCGCAATGGACCTGACGTGCAAGCTGGTACGCGACGGCCTGAAGGGGCTGCCCGACCAGGCCGGCCGGCCGCTGCGCCTGAGCTATCTGCCCGGCGGCATCGGCGCCGTGGCCTGGCATTCGCTGGTGTCGTCGCGGCGCGGCGATGCCAACACGCTGGTGGCGTTCTCCGGCGGTTCGCTGCTCAATCTTGCGCAAGGCAAGTTCGGCAAGGCCAGGCCGGCGGACGTACGCTGGGTGGCAGCGCTGGGCGCGGACTACGGCATGATCGCCGTGCGCAGCGGCTCGCCGTACCGCACGCTGGCCGACCTGATCGCGGCGCTGAAGCGCCACCCGTCCAGGGTGCTGATCGGCGTGTCCGGCACCATCGGCAGCCAGGACTGGCTCAAGATGGCGCTGCTGGTACGCAGTGCCGGCATCGATCCGAAGGTGCTGCGCTTCGTGGCGCTGGAGGGCGGCGGCGAAGCCTTCACGGCGATGCAGGCGGACTTCGTGCACGTGGTGTCCGGCGATGCGTCGGAAGCGCACCTGATGTCCGCCAACGGCAAGGTCCGGGTGCTGGCCGTGCTCTCGGAAGGGCGCCTGCCCGGCGCGCTGGCCGGCGTGCCGACCGCGCGCGAGCAAGGCTACGACGTGGTCTGGCCCACGATCCGCGGCATCTGGATGGGCCCCCAGGCGTCCGAGGCCGATTATCGCCGCTGGGTGCAGACGTTCGACCGCATGATGGCGACGCCCGATTTCGCCCGGCTGCGCACCGCCGCCGGCCTGTATCCGCTGAGCCTGACCGGCCCGGCACTGACCGATTACGTACAAAAAGCCGTGGACGACTACGGCAAGCGCGCCAGCCAGCTTGGCCTGATGCGCTGAACCTTCATAACACACGGAGACAACCATGACGATGAAAACCGCAATTGCAGTCCTGCTGACCCTGGCCGCGGGCACCGCCCTGGCCCAGGTGCCGGCAGGCTACCCGGCCGACTACCAGAAGCTGATCGAGGGCGCGAGGAAGGAGGGCAAACTGGTGGTCTACGGCGCCACCGACAGCAAGGCCACGCAGCCGCTGATCCGCGACTTCAATGCGCTGTATCCCGGCATCTCGGTCGAATACAACGACATGAATTCGACGGAAGTCTACAACCGCTTCATCTCCGAACGCGCCGCGGGCGGCAACACGGCCGACGTGATGTGGTCCTCGGCGATGGACCTGCAGATGAAGCTGGCCAGCGAAGGCAGCGCGCTGCAGTACAAGTCCGTCGAAGCGGGCGGCCTGCCCGCGTGGGCCGTGTGGGAGAACAAGGCCTACGGCACCACGTTCGAGCCGGCCGCGATTGTCTACAACAAGCGCCTGCTGGCCGCCAACGAAGTGCCGCAGACGCACGACGACTTCGCGCGGCTGATCCAGCAGCCGAAGTTCCGCGACAAGGTCACGACCTACGATATCGAGAAATCCGGTGTCGGCTTCATGTTCATGACGCACGATGCGCAGACGTACGCGAAATTCGCCGACCTGCAGAAGGCGTTCGGTGTGGCCAAGGTGCGGGTACAGTCGTCCACCGGCACGATGATGGAGCGCATTTCGTCCGGCGAGAACCTGATCGGCTACAACGTTCTGGGCTCCTATGCGCTGGTGCGCGCCAAGACCGATCCGTCGATCGGCGTCGTGCTGCCGAAGGACTACACGCAGATCGTGTCGCGCGTGGTCTTCATCAACAAGGCGGCGA
Organism: Pseudoduganella plicata; assembly: GCF_004421005.1. NCBI lineage: Bacteria > Pseudomonadati > Pseudomonadota > Betaproteobacteria > Burkholderiales > Oxalobacteraceae > Pseudoduganella > Pseudoduganella plicata. Next base: position 2,180,994 of record NZ_CP038026.1, on the reverse strand, counting down.
AAAACGTCAACGCGGCCAAGCTGTGGCTGGACTACATGCTGTCGAAGCGGGGCCAGACGATCATCGCCAACGACTCGAAACTGTACGCAATCCGCGCCGACGTGACGGGCGAGACGACCAGCGCGGACCTGATCAAGACCATCGGCCAGGCCAATGTCAAGCCGATCCCCGTCTCGCCGGCACTGCTGCAATACCTGGCCCCTGCCAAGCGCATGGCATTCCTGAAGGGCTGGAAAGAAACCGCCGGCAAAAAGTAAGGAGCACGCCATGCTGAACGCTACTTCGACGCTCGCCCAGGGCGCCACTATCCCGGCCCTCGCGGCTGCGCGCGGCCCGCGCGTGAACTGGCTGCGCGCACTGGTGGTCGTGCTGACCGCACTGGCCATTTTCGCGCCGCTGTGCCTGATCTTCTACCAGAGCTTCCTGTCCGCGCCGTTCTTCATGCCGGAAAAGGAACTGGGGCTGGACGCCTACCGTTTCATCGTCGACGATCCGGACTTCGGCATGGCGTTCAGGAACGGCCTGATGCTGGCGGCCGGACTGGCGGCGATCGCCGTGCCGCTGGGCGGCATGCTGGCCTTCCTGATGGTGCGCACCGATCTGCCGGGGCGCAACTGGATCGCGCCGCTGCTGCTGGTGCCGATCTTCGTGTCGCCGATGGTCATGGGCTTCGGCTATGTCGTCTCGATGGGGCCCGTAGGCTTCTACTCGACGTGGATCAAGGCGATCATCGGCTTCATTCCGTGGAACGTGTATTCGTTCACCAGCATCGTCGTCATCGCCGGGCTGACGCACGTGCCGCATGTGTATCTGTACGCGTCGTCGGCGCTGCGCAGCCTGGGCTCCGACGTGGAGGAGGCAGCCCGCGTGGCAGGTGCTTCGCCGCTGCGGGTCATGATGTCCGTGTCGCTGCCGATGATCATGCCCGCGCTGGCGTATGCGGGCGTGCTGGTGTTCTTCCTCGGCTTCGAGGTGTTCGGGCTGGTGCTGGTGCTGGGCGATCCGGAAGGCCACCTGGTGCTGCCGACCTACCTCTATAAACTGACCAACAAACTGGGCACGCCATCGTATCACCTGATGGCCGCCGTTGCCGTCTGCCTCGTCATGGTGACGATGCCGCTGGTGATGCTGCAGCGCTGGCTGCTGCGCTCGGCGAACAAGTATGTGTCGATCAAGGGCAAGGGCGCGCGCAGCAAGGCGCTGCCGCTGGGCCGCTGGAAGTGGCTGGCCTATGCGCTGCTGGGCGCGTGGCTGCTGCTGACCATCGTCATGCCGCTGTCCGGTATCGCGCTGCGCTCGTTCGTCGAATACTGGGGAGAGGGCGTCAGCCTGGCGGGCGTGCTGACGTTGCAGCACTTCCGCGACATCCTGGAACAGCCGTCGCTGATCCGCGCCATCGTCAATACGGTGCTGATCGGCGTCGTGGGCGGCGGCCTGGCCGTCGTCTGCTACAGCTTCATCGCGCTGGCGATGCACCGCCGCCAGGACGGCATCGCCCGCTTCCTCGACTACAGCGTACTGGTGCCGCGCGCCGTTCCCGGCCTGCTGGCGGGCCTGGCGTTCCTGTGGGTGTTCCTGTTCGTGCCAAGCTGGCTCGATGGCATGCTGCAGGCGGCCGACAACCCGGTGGCGGCGTGGCTGTCCGCACATCTGATCCCGGCATTGCGCTCGCTGCGTTCGACGATCTTCGCCGTCTGGCTGGCCTATTCGGTCGTGTGGATGGCCTACGGCATGCGCCTGATTTCCACCGCGCTGCTGCAGGTTGGCCCCGAGCTGGAAGAGGCGGCGCGCGCCGTCGGCGCCAACCGCGGCCAGGTGGTCCGCCAGGTCACGCTGCCGCTGGTGCGCTATGGCCTCCTGGGCAGCTGGCTGATGATCTTCCTGATCTTCGAGCGCGAATATTCGACGGGCGTCTACCTGCTGTCGCCCGGCACCGAGGTCATCGGCGCCATGCTTGTCTCGCTGTGGGCGGGCGGCTCGACGGAACTGGTCGCGGCGCTGTCCTTCATCAACATCACGCTGGTGGCCATCGGCCTCGGCATCGCGCTGCGCTTCGGCGTCAAGCTGCACGACTAAACGCAGAAAGAGGAGTCTGACCATGAAACGGGACCTGCACATGAACGAACTGACCGTCGACGAACTGCACCTGGACTACGGCACCGGCGCGCACGCCAACCCGATCCTGAAGGGCGTGTCGATGCACCTGCAAAAAGGCGAAGTGGTGGCGCTGCTGGGGCCATCGGGCAGCGGCAAGACTACCTTGCTGCGCGCCGTAGCCGGGCTGGAAAGCGCACGCCAGGGCACCATCGACATCGGCACGCGCCGCGTGTACGACGGCGCCAATCGCTTCGAGATGCCGGCCGAACAGCGCAACCTTGGCCTCGTGTTCCAGTCGTACGCGCTGTGGCCGCACAAGACCGTGTTCGACAACGTGGCCTATGGCCTGACGTTGCGCCGGATGCCCGGCGGAGAAATCAAAACGCGCGTGACGGAGGTGCTGGGGCAGCTGGGCCTGGCCCACCTGGGCGAGCGCTACCCCCATCAACTGTCCGGCGGACAGCAGCAGCGCGTGGCGATTGCCCGCGCGCTCGTCTACAACCCGCCCGTCATCCTGCTGGACGAGCCGCTGTCGAACCTGGACGCCAAGCTGCGCGAAGAGGCGCGGGCGTTCCTGCGCGAGCTGATCGTACGCCTCGGCCTGTCCGCGCTGATGGTCACCCACGACCAGGCAGAGGCGATGGCGATCTCGGACCGCATCCTGTTGCTGAACAACGGCGTCATCGAGCAGCAGGGCACGCCGCAGGCCATGTATGAAACGCCGGACACGCTGTTCACGGCGGAGTTCATGGGCAGTAACAACCGGCTGCCCGGCACCTTGGTGCAGCGCGATGGCAGCAACGTCATCCTCGACGTGGCGGGCACGCGGCTGCAGGGCACCGCCCGCGGCACCCGCCTGGCCGACATTGCGCCGCTGGTGCGCGTGGAGGAAGTGCGCATCAGCGCCGGGCAGGTCGACAACGCGCTGCCGCTGCCGCTGGTCACGTGCATGTACCTAGGCGACCGGTGGGAATGCCTGTTCAAGTCCGGCGACATCAGCGTGCGGGCCTACTCGCGCCATCGCCTGAACGATGGCATGTACTGGCTGCAGATGCCGGTCGAGAAGTTGTGGGTGTTCTGACTAGTCCGATGCGCTGAGCAGCCCGGCCAGCAGCCGGGCGCTGTGGCGCGCCTGCGCCATCGTCAGCGCCGTGTAGCCGACCACGATGGCCGGCGGCAGCACGACCTCCCTGCACAGGCTGCGCAAGCCTTGCAGTTGCAGGCCAGTGGCGGCGGCGCGGGCGCAGAACGCCGCCTCGTCGCTGCCCTCGGGCAGCCACAGAACAAAATGGAAACCGGCATGGTGGCCGCTGACGGTGTAACGACCGGGCGCCCCCGCCGCCAGCGCCGCCAGGATCGCATCGCGCCGCTCCTGGTACGCGCGCCGCGCCGAGCGCAGGTGCCGCACGAACAGGCCGTCGGCCAGCCATGACGCGAGCGCCAGTTGTTCCGTCACGCCGACCGAGCGGCCCGTGGTCTGCCACAGCGCCAGCAGCTGGCCCTTCAGCTGCGGCGGCACCACCGCGAAGCCTACGCGCAGGCCGGCGAACAGCGTCTTGTTGAAGCTGCCCGTGTAGATCACGCGACACTCTCTGTCCAGGGACTTGAGCACGGCGAGCGGCGCGTTCAGGTAATTGAATTCGCTGTCGTAATCGTCCTCGATGACCCAGGCGTCGTGACGCTCCGCCCAGTCCAGCAGTTCCAGCCGCCGCGTGACCGACATCGTCACGCCGGTGGGCGACTGGTGCGCCGGCGTCACGTACACCAGCCGCGTATCGGCATGACCGTCCAGCAGCGCGCATTCCAGTCCGTGCGGCCCGACGGGGACCGGAACGACGGATGCACCGGCCCTGGCAAAGATCTGCAGCGCGGCCGGGTAGCCCGGGTCTTCGACACAGACCTTGTCACCGGGCCGCAGCACGCTGCGCGCCACCAGGTCGAGCGCGTGGCGAATGCCGGTGAGGACGATCACGTCGTCGGCACTGCAGCCGATGCCCCGGTATTTGCGCAGGTAGTCGGCGATCTGTTCGCGCAGTACCGGCAGGCCGGCAGGATCGGCGCAACACAGCAGCTCGACGCCGGCGCGATCGAGCGCGCGGGCGATCTGGCGCGACCATGCGGGTAACGGGAACAGCGCCGGATCGGCCAGGCGCGCCATGAACGGCACGCCCACCTGTACGGCGGGATCGGGCGGCCCGGCGGGCGGCGCACTCGCGGCCGGGGCGCGCGGCGCGGGCACGGCCAGCGGGTGCACGCCCGGAGCGATCGCCATCAGGTAGCGGTCCGGCACGACGGCGCTGACCCGCGTGCCCGACCCCGGCGTGCGCGACACATATGCTTCGGAACTCAGGCGGTCGTAGACGATCTCCACCGTGCCGCGCGACAGGCCCCAGCGCTGGGCCAGCATGCGGGTGGACGGCAGGCGGCTGCCGGCGGGGATCAGCCGGCCGAGGATGGCATCGCGCAAGGTGGCATAGACGAGGTCCTGTTTGCTGTCGCCCGCCGGCGCTCCGCCCCGCAGGCCGGCGGGGCAGGGCAGGTCCAGGGCGAATTCCGTCTTGCCTCGTGCCATAGTGGTCCAATGAACGATGAAATAAATGGTACTTAGTATTAGACCACGGTGACCATAGACTTGCCAAATCGCTCACTTTCATCCGGATGCCTGCATGACAATCTTTGCTAAAGAAAAATTCACCGTGGCGGTGGTCGGTGCCGGTGGCGCCTGTGTCGCCTTCCTGCATCAGATTGTCTCGTCCGTCTCACGCGAGCAGGCCGCATCGATGCGCGTCGTCGTCTTCGAGCCGCGCGAGCAGATCGGACCGGGACTGGCATACCAGGCCGATGTGGACACGGCCCTGCTCAACCGGAATGCGGAGACGATGTCCGTCTCGGCCAACGATTATTCGACTTTTTCCGCCTGGCTGCGCTGGAAGGCGCACCACGAGGACGAACTGAAGTCCGTCTCGGCCACGGACCTGGCGACGGCCTATGCGCCGCGCCCCATGTTCGGCCGCTTCCTCGGCGATTTCTTCGTCGAGACCTGCGCCGCCGCCGTCAAGAAGGGACTGGAGATCGAAGTGATCCCACACGCGGCGGACGCCATCCGGCGCGGCGAGCGTTACCGGATCCGCCATGGCGAGAGCGTGCTGCTGGCCGACTCGGTGCTGCTCGCGGTGGGCAATACGGAAATGATCGCCCGCCGCGCACGCCATATCGCCAGCGACGTGCTGTCGTCGCTGGCGCCCGACCACAAGGCGCTGACGACCGGCCGCACCGCCGCACCTGCACTGGATTGAACCGATGTCCGACAACAGAACGCTCAAACCGTGGGCCTGGACGGCCATCCTGCTGATCGTGGTCTGCCTGCCCAGGGTGACCATCGATGCCTACCTGCCGTCGCTGCCGGCGATGGCCGATACGCTGGGCGCCTCGGACGCCAACCTGCAGCTGACGCTGACGCTGTACATGGTGGGCTATGCCGTCTCCATGCTGGTCTGCGGCCCGCTGTGCGACCGCGTCGGCCGCCGCCCGGTGCTGCTGTGGGGGACCGCACTGTACCTGCTTGCCACCGTGGTCTGCGTGATCGCCGGCGACGTCGCAACCATCATCGTGGCGCGCATGTTCCCGGCATTGGGCGGCTGCTGCGGCACGGTCGTCGGCCGCGTCATGGTGCGCGACCGGTTCGACAAGGCCACGCAGGCCAGGATGCTGAGCCGGATTTCGATGGGCATGGCCCTGTCGCCCATCGTGGCGCCGCTGATCGGCAGCGCCATCGACATCGCGCTGGGCTGGCGCTGGGTGTTCATCGCGCTGGCACTGCTGGGCACCGTGTCGCTGGCACTGATAGCCCTGCTGCTGCCGGAAACGCTGGCCGTCACGGCCGGCGGCCAGCGCGAACGGCCGCTGGCGGTCTACCGCCGCCTGCTGGGCGACCCGTACTTCCTGCGCTATGCGCTGGCGATCAGTTTTGTCTATTGCACCTACTTCCCGTTCATCGCGGAGTCGTCGGTGCTGCTGCAGCGGACCATGCACCTGTCGCAGACGGCCTACGCGCTGGTGTTCGGGCTGACGGTGGCGGGTTACGTCACCGGCTCCAACCTGTTCCGGCGCCTGTCGGCGCGCCATCCCGCCGACCGCGTGATCTCGTGGGCCGTGGCGCTGAACCTGTGCGGCGCGGCGCTGCTGCTGGGGGCGACCACGCTGCTCCCGCTCGCGCTGCCGGCCATCGTTGCGCCGTTCCTGCTGATCATGCTGTCGGTCGGTATCGCCATCCCGGCCTGCCAGTTCGGCGTGCTGCAGCCCTACGCGTCCGTAGCGGGATCGGCCTCGGGGCTGTTCTTCTTCGTGCAGATGGCGCTGACGGCCGTGTGCAGCTTCGTCACCGGCTGCTTTTCCAACGGAACAGCGGCGCCGATGGTGGTCGTGACGGCAATTTGCAGCGTGGGGTTCGCGGCGGTGTGGGCGGGATTGCGGCGGCCGGCCCAGGTCGGGCTGGCGCAGACTTGACCTGACCCCATCCTGGTTCCCCGGATCGAGGCGTCCGCCAGCGCTTCCTCGTTCGGCATATAGTTGACGTGCGGCAGCCGAGCGCCGTGCGCAATTTTGCGTAACTACTGGCGAGGGGGAAATGGCGGATCCGTTCCATGAACATTGTTTTTCCCGCATGGTCGAGAAAGTCTCGGACTATGCGATCTTCCTGCTCGATACGGCCGGGATCATCCAGACCTGGAATCCTGCGGCGCAAGCCATGAAGGGCTATCCGGCGCACGAGGCGATCGGGCAGCCCCTGGCGATGCTGTACACGGAAGCGGACCGGCAGCGGGACCACCCCCGGCACAACCTCGAGGACGCGACCAGGAATGGCACCTTCCAGGAGTCGGCGTGGCGCCAGCGCAAGGATGGATCGCTGTTCTGGGCGCTGGTCGAGGTGATCGCCATTCGCGGCGACGATGGCCGGCTCGAGGGCTTTTGCAAAATGACACGCGACCTCACCAACCTGAAGGACCTGCAGGACAGGCTGGCGCGCGAGAAGGAGCGCGCCGAGCTGACGCTGAACGCGATCGCGGTCGGCGTCATTTCCGTCGATGACGCCGGCCTGGTCGAATATGTCAACGACCAGGCCCAGCACTTCATGGGCTGGTCACGCGAGGATGCAAGAGGACTGCGTACCGAACAGGTGTTCGACATCGTGCCGCCGGGCGAATACAGTGCGGACGAGGCCAGGCTGGCGCGGGAGGAAATCAAGGGCACGCCGCCCCGGTCGACGCGGATACTGCGCGCACGCGACGGTACCCGGCATGTCGTCGAAACGCGGCAGTCGGCCATTCCCGGCCGGGACGGCATGGCCGGTGGGACCGTGATCGTGTTTCATGATGTGGGCGAACGGCAGGGCATGGAGGCGGCGTTGCGCGACGCCGATCGCCGCAAGGACGAGTTTCTGGCGATGCTCGCGCACGAGCTGCGAAACCCGCTGGCGCCGGTGAGTGCTGCCGCGGAGTTGCTGTCGCTGGGCAAGTTCGACGCCACCGCGGCACGGAAGGCGAGCCAGGTCATTATCCGGCAGGTCAGGCACATGACCGCGCTGATCGACGATCTGCTGGATGTGTCACGCGTATCGCGTGGGCAGGTTACGTTGCAGCTCGCATCGCTGGACATGAAAGCGGTCGTCAGTTGTGCGATCGAACAGGTGCGCCCGCTGATCGAAAGCCGTCAGCACACGCTGGCGATCACGCTGGCGCCCGCCCTGGCCCATGTCAAGGGCGATGAAAAACGGCTGATCCAGGTCATTGCCAATCTTCTCAATAACGCCGCCAAGTACACGCCTCCCGGCGGTGCCATTAGCGTGGCGATGTCGGTCGCCGATGGTGTCGTGTGCATCGAAGTGGCGGACAACGGCATCGGCATCGATCCCGCCGCCCAGCAGTTCGTCTTCGACCTGTTCGAGCAGGTGCACACGACATCGGATCGGGCCATGGGCGGCCTGGGCATCGGCCTGGCACTGGCACGCAGTATCGTCCATCTGCACGACGGCGCTATTGGGTGCGAAAGCGCGGGGCTCGGCCATGGCAGCTGTTTCAGGGTGTGCCTGCCCAGGCTTGCGCAGGATCAGACCACGCCGGAGCGCCGCGTCGCGGATCGGCTGGTCGAGGTACCGCATGCGCCAGTGCGCCTGTCGGTGCTGCTCGTCGACGACAACGTGGATGCCGCCGAAATGCTGAAGTTTTTCCTGACGGCGGCGGGGCACCGGGTCACGCTTGCCCACACGGCGGGCGCCGCGCTCGATGCCGTCAGATCGTCCATTCCCGACGCTTGCGTCCTCGACATCGGCCTGCCGGACGGCAGCGGACACGATCTGGCCGTCGACATCCGCAACGTGGCGAACCCGCCGCCCGTCCTGATCGCACTGAGCGGGTTCGGCACGGCACGGGACCGGACCCTCGCCAACGAAGCGGGCTTCGACCATTACTTTGTCAAGCCTGTCGAGCTCGAAGCCTTTGCCAGGGTGTTTGGCGGGATCAGGCCGCGCAGGATTCCTCCCCGGGCGGCCGACTGAAGCCGCGCGCAGCAGGGGATCGACTGTCGCCGGGCGGCAGTGCCGGCCCTAGCCGATAAAGGAATCGAACTGTACCTCGAACTCCTGCAACGCCTTTTGCGCGTTCTGCATCTGGCGGCGGAAGTCCGGACCCCGTTGCAGCGCCAGGCCGACGGCCAGCACGTCGATGACGACAAGGTAGGCGAGGCGTGCCGAGATGGGGGTGTACGGGTCGGTATTGAAGATCAGGTCGATGGGGATGAGCACCGTGGCCAGGTCGGCCAGCGGCGTGCCCGATGGCGCCAGCACGATGACGTCCGCGCCGCCATCCCTGGCCAGATGCACCGAGCGCACCAGCGCCGGGCTGTTGCCGCGTTGGGAGATGGCGACAACGCAGTCGCCCTTTTTCAGCAGCGCGGCGGCAATGCTGTGAATCGCCGGGTCGGAGTAGGCAACCGTGGGGACGCCCGAGCGGAAGAACTTGTGCTGGGCATCGGCCGCCACGATGCCGGACGTGCCCTGGCCGTAGAACTCGATCTTCTTGGCGCGCGACAGGATGTCCAGCGCCGCCTGGACGGGTTCGTGGTGCAGGTTGTTGCGCAGGTCCAGCAGCGTGTTGATGGAACGGCTGCAGATCTTATTGACGAGATCCGACGCCAGGTCGCCTTGCGACGGCGCCTCGTTCAGGCCGGGCAGGGCGAGCGCCAGCCCCTGCGCCAGCTTCAGCTTGAACTCATGCCAGCCGTCGTAGCCGAGCGTGCGGCAGAAGCGCACGACGGTGGGCTCGGACACCGCCGCGCTTTTTGCCAGCGCCGTGATGTTCGAGCTGACGGTGCGCGACGGATTGTCGAGCACCGCCAGCGCGACCTTGCGTTCCGATTTGGACAGCGAGTCGAGCTGCGTGCGGATGGAGTCCAATAGCATCAGTGGTGTCAGCTGCGTCGGCTGCGGTGTCAACTGCGATGGGGATGGTGGCAAGCCCAAGATAGTCCGATCAGTCTTCCGGCAGCGCTTCCTCGCGCCACTGCAGGCCGTCGCGGCCGATCAGCGCGCTGGCCGCGGCCGGGCCCCACGTGCCGGACGTGTAAGGCAGCGGTGCCGTGTCGTCCTGTTCCCAGTTGTTCAGGATCGGTTCGACCCATTCCCACGCCGCTTCCAGTTCGTCGCCGCGCATGAACAGCGTCAGCTGGCCGCGCAGCACGTCGAGCAGCAGGCGCTCGTAGGCGTCCATGCGGGGCGTCTTGAAGGTTTCGCGGAAGTCCAGTTCCAGCTCGGCCGGTTTCAGGCGCATGCCTTCGCCCGGCGTCTTGGCCATCAGGTTCATGCGCAGGCCTTCGTCCGGCTGCAGGCGGATGACGAGGGAGTTCGGCTGGAACGACGATGTCGGCTGGTTGAAGATCGAGTGCGGGATCTGCTTGAAGCGCACGACGATCTCGGCCAGGCTGTCGGCCATGCGCTTGCCCGTGCGCAGGTAGAACGGCACGCCGGCCCAGCGCCACGTGTCGATTTCCGCCTTCATCGCCACGAACGTCTCGGTGCGCGAATGCTGCGGCGCTTCCGGCTCGTCGCGGTAGCTCGGCACGGCCTGGCCGTCCACGTGGCCGGCGCGGTACTGGCCGCGCACGATGTTCTGCGCCAGCGTGGTCGGCGTGAAGCGCTTCAGCGAGCGCAGCACCTGCAGCTTGGCATCGCGCACGGCATCGGGCGCCGTGGACGCCGGCGGCTCCATCGCCACGATACACAGCAGTTGCAGCAGGTGGTTCTGCAGCATGTCGCGCAGCGCGCCGGACGTGTCGTAGTAGCCGATGCGGTTGCCCACGCCCAACTTCTCGGCAATGGTGATCTGCACGTCCGAAATCCATTCGCGGCGCCACAGCGGCTCGAACAGGATGTTCCCGAAGCGCAGCGCCAGCAGGTTCTGTACCGTTTCCTTGCCCAGGTAGTGGTCGATCCGGTAGATCTGCGATTCCTCGAACACTTCGCCCACTTCGCGGTTGATCTGCTTGGCCGATTCCAGGTCGCGGCCCAGCGGTTTTTCCAGCACCACGCGCGATTCCGGCGTGACCAGGCCGTTTTCCTTCAGGTTGTCGCAGATCTGCGCGAACAGCGCCGGCGGCGTCGCCAGGTAGTACACGCGCGTCAGGCCGGGCTGGTCGCGCAGGGCGGCGGCCAGGCTTTGGTAGGAGCCCGAGTCGGTGGCGTTGACGGATACGTAGACGATCCGGCGCGTGAACCGCTCCCACGCTTCCGGCGTGGCCTTGTTCGACTTGATGTGCGGGCGCGACGTCGCGTTGACCGTGTCGATGAATTCTTCCGTGGTGTTGTCGTGCCGGCCGATGCAGATGATGCGGGCCGTTGGCGGCAGGTCGCCGCACAGGTCGCGGGAGAACATCGCAGGGAGCAGTTTGCGCATCGAGAGATCGCCACTGCCGCCAAACAGAACCAGGTCAAAGTCGGTGAGAGCCATAATATATAAGTTGTGAATTCTGTGGAAATATACTACCGGATATGGAGCGTCTGGTGAAAATATACTACAGGAGCGGCCGGTCTGTCAGGCTCCCTCAGCCAACATACGCCGGTTGTTCAAGGCCGGCAACGGGCACACGCAGCGCCAGCACCTTGCCCGACAGCGGATACTGCTCCAGCTCCGCCTGGGGACGCTTGCCCGCGCTGGTGATGTACAGCGTGCGCAGGTCCGGGCCGCCGAACGCCACCATCGTGGGGCAGCGCACGGGCAGGGCGATCTCGTCGAGCAGCTCGCCCATTGGGGACAGTTTGACGATGCGGCCGCCTTCGAACATGGCGACCCAGTAATTGCCTTCGCTGTCCACGGCCGCGCCGTCGGGCCGGCCGCCGTAGTTGTTGGTCTTGTCCTCGGAGAACTTCATCAGCGGGCGCAGGTTCGTGGCGCTGCCCGTGGCGGGGTCGAAGTCGAAGCGGCGCACCGTGTGCGACGTCGTGTCGGCGTGGTACATCGTGCGGTTGTCCGGGCTGAATCCCAGCCCGTTCGAATTGGTCATGCCGCCGGACCAGGCCAGGCGTACCGCACCTTTTTCCAGCACGTACATCTCGGCGGCCGGCCGGTCGCGCGGCTCGTAGATGGTGCCGACCCAGAAGCGGCCGGCCGCGTCGGCCTTGCCGTCGTTGAAGCGGGCCTTGGTCTGGTCGAAGGGCGACGGGGCGATATCGGTGATCGTGTCCGTGGCCGGGTCCAGGTGGACGAAGCCGGCGCGCGTGGCGACGACGATGCCCCCAGTCGCATGGCGGGCCAGCGCGGAAGGCTCCGTCGCCATCGTCCATGCCGTATGCCGGCCGGACGCCGTGTCCAGCCGGTGCACGGCAAAGCCGTCGATATCGACCCAGTACAGCGCCCCTTCGCGCGGCTCCCACAGGGGACCCTCGCCGACCTGCATCGGCTCGTCCCAGACGATGTCGAAATCGCTCATTGGACCTTGGCTCCTTTTGCCATGACGATCAGGCCATTGGTCGAGCTGTCGTGCGCCGCCTGGTCGACGTCGCCTTCCAGCTCGGCCTGGATTTTCTTGGCCAGCACCTTGCCCAGCTCCACGCCCCACTGGTCGAAGCTGGCGATGTCCCAGATCACGCCCTGCACGAAGGTCTTGTGCTCGTACAGCGCGATCAGCGCGCCCAGCGTGGCGGGGGTCAGCTGGTCCATCAGGATCGTGTTGGACGGCCGGTTGCCGGGGAACGTCTTGTGCGGCACCAGTTCGTCGATCTTCGCATCAGGCAGCCCCTGCGCCTGCAGCTCCGTGCGTACTTCGGCGGCCGTCTTGCCCTTCATGAAGGCTTCCGACTGGGCGAAGCAGTTCGCCAGCAGCGCATCGTGGTGGCCTTCCAGGTCGTGCGTGGCGCGCAGCGCGGCGATAAAGTCGATCGGCACGATGTCGGTACCCTGGTGCAGCAGCTGGAAGTACGCATGCTGCGCATTGGTGCCGCATTCGCCCCAGACGATCGGGCAGGTGGGCGTATCGACGGGCTGGCCGCCCTTGGTCACGCGCTTGCCGTTGCTTTCCATGTCGAGCTGCTGCAGGTAGGCGGGGAAGCGGTTCAGGTCCTGGTGGTACGGCGCGATCGACAGCGATGCGGCGCCCAGGAATTGCCGGTTCCAGAAGCCGACCAGCGCCAGCAGCACGGGCATGTTCTGTTCCAGTGGCGCGGTGCGGAAGTGCTCGTCCATGGCATGCGCGCCGTCGAGCATCGTCTGGAAGTAGCCGAAGCCCACGGCCAGCGCGACCGGCAGGCCGATGGCCGACCAGACCGAGTAACGCCCGCCCACCCAGTCCCAGAACGGGAACATGTTTTCGACGTCGATGCCGAACTTCGCCACGGCTTCCGTGTTGGTGGAGACGGCCACGAAGTGGCGCGCCAGGTCTTCTTCCTTGCCTTCGCACAGGAACCAGCGGCGCGCCGTCTGTGCGTTGAGCATCGTCTCGGCGGTAGTGAAGGTTTTCGATGCGACGATGAACAGCGTCGTCTCGTGGCTTACCTGCGCCAGCACCTCATCCATGTCATGCCCGTCCACGTTCGAGACGAAATGCATCTTCAGGCGCGGGTGGGCGTACGAACGCAGCGCCAGCACGGCCATCTTGGGGCCCAGATCGGAGCCGCCGATGCCGATGTTGACGATGTCGGTAATCGGCTTGCCGCTGTAGCCCAGCCACGTGCCCGCACGGACCTTGTCGGTAAATGCCTTGACCCGGTCGAGTACCGCGTGCACATCGGCGTTGACGTTCTGGCCGTCGACGACGAGCTCCTTGCCGCGCGGCATACGCAGGGCCGTGTGCAGCACGCTGCGATGTTCGGTAAGATTAATTTTGTCGCCGACAAACATGGCGTCGCGCTGCGTTTCCACGCCCCGTTCACGGGCCAGGTCGAGCAGCAGTTCCATCGTCCTGGCGTCCAGGCGGTTCTTCGAGTAGTCCAGGAACAGACCGGCCGCGTCGACGGTCAGCTTCGGAAAACGCTCCGGATCGGCCCGGAACAGGTCGCGCAGTTGCCACGCTTTCGCGTCGACGGCGTGGGATTCCAGGGCTTGAAAGGAGGCGGTGGTCGTGAGGGCTGGCTGGCGCATGGGTTCTGGGTCAGTTGGGAATATTGGCTAAACTATACAGGAAAAGAGGGTAACTTCACTACGCGTTTATCCGTTGCGCCGCAAAAATACCGTTCGAAGTCGCGTACGCCGGGTCCCGCGAGGCGGCCGCGCCGCTATGCAAACCTGCATAAAAACACGCCTGTCGGCGTTTGTAGTAAAATTTCGGGAATTCATCGATAAGGAAGCATAATGGCCTTGCACCCAGTCCTCGAAAAAGTCACCGCGCGCATCGTCGCGCGCAGCCGTCCGTCGCGCGGCGCCTACCTGGCGCACCTCGAAGCGGCCCGCGTCAAGGGTCCGCAGCGCGGCTCGCTGTCCTGCACCAACCTGGCCCACGGCTTCGCCGCCTTCCCCGCCAACGACAAGCTGATCCTGAAGGAAGTCAAGAAGGCTTCCGTGGCGATCGTCTCGTCCTACAACGACATGCTGTCGGCGCACCAGCCATTCGAATACTTCCCGAAGATCATCAAGGACGCCGTGCGTGACGTGGGCGCGGTGGCGCAGTTTGCCGGCGGGGTGCCCGCCATGTGCGACGGCGTCACGCAGGGCCAGCCGGGCATGGAGCTGTCGCTGTTCTCGCGCGACGCCATCGCCATGGGCACGGCCATCGCCCTGTCGCACAACATGTTCGACAGCGCCGTGTATCTCGGCATCTGCGACAAGATCGTGCCGGGCCTGCTGATCGGCGCACTGCACTTCGGCCACCTGCCGGCGGTGTTCATTCCGGGCGGCCCGATGACGTCCGGCCTGTCGAACAAGGAAAAGGCAGCCATCCGCCAGCGCTACGCACAGGGCAAGGCCACCCGCGAGGAGCTGCTCGAAGGCGAGGCCAAGTCCTACCACGGCGCCGGCACCTGCACGTTCTACGGCACCGCCAACAGCAACCAGATGCTGATGGAGGTCATGGGCCTGCACCTGCCGGGCGCCGCCTTCATTACGCCAGGTACGGAACTGCGTGACGCGCTGACGGCAGCCGCGGCCCAGCGCGCCGCCTTGATTTCCGAGCAGGGCGACGAATACATCCCGGTCGGCCATATCGTCGACGAGAAATGCATCGTCAACGCCGTCGTCGCGCTGCTGGCAACCGGCGGCTCGACCAACCACACGCTGCACCTGCCGGCCATTGCCAAGGCGGCCGGCATCGTCATCGACTGGGACGACTTCAACGATCTGTCCGCCGTCGTGCCGCTGCTGGCGCGCATCTACCCGAACGGCGACGCGGACGTGAACCACTTCCACGCGGCTGGCGGCACGGGCTTCGTCATCCGCGAGCTGCTCGATGCCGGCCTGCTGCACGAAGACGTGACGACGATCATGGGCAAAGGCTTGCGCAACCACTGCAAGGAGCCGTTCCTGGCCGAAGGCGGCAAGGGCGTCGTCTTCAAGGATTCGCCGGCCGTGTCGGGCGACCTGAACGTCGTGCGTCCCGCCAGCGAGCCGTTCTCGAAGGATGGCGGCATGGTGCTGGTGGACGGTAACCTGGGCCGCGCAGTGATGAAGGTCTCGGCGGTCAAGGTCGAGCACCGTTCCGTCGAAGCGCCGGCGCTGGTGTTCAACTCGCAGGAGGACTTCATGGCCGCCTACAAGGCCGGCCAGCTCGACCGCGACTTCGTCGCCGTGCTGCGTTTCCAGGGCCCGCGTGCCAACGGCATGCCGGAACTGCACGCGCTGACGCCGGCGCTGGCGAACCTGCAGGATGCCGGCCGCAAGGTGGCGCTGGTGACCGACGGCCGCATGTCCGGCGCCTCCGGCAAGGTGCCGGCGGCGATCCACGTGTCGCCGGAGATCCTGGCCGGCGGCCCCCTGGGCCTCGTGCGCGACGGCGACATCATCCACCTGGACGCCGCCACCGGCGTGCTGGAGGCAAAGGTCGACAGCAAGGAATGGCATGCGCGCGCGCAGGCGCAGGCCGACCTGACGCCAAGCCACGTCGGCATGGGCCGGGAACTGTTCGGCATGTTCCGTGCGACCGTGTCGGCGGCGGAGCAGGGCGCGACGACGTTCGGCCTGCCGTCGCCGCGCGACACCACCGTGGAACTGCACGGTGGCGACAATGTGGGCAATACCGTGCCCGGTTCCGATGAAGATTTCCTCGTAAAGAAAGCGCCATGACCATGAACCTGCTCGACATTATGCGTACCTCGGCCGTGATCCCCGTGATTGCGATCGACGATCCCGACCACGCCGTGCCGCTGGCCAAGGCCCTTGTCGCCGGCGGCATCCGCGTGCTGGAAGTGACGTTGCGTACACAGCACGGCCTGGCCGCGATCCGCGCCATGAGCGAAGTTGAAGGCGCCATCGTCGGCGTCGGCACCTTGACGCAGCCGGAGGAATTCGCCGCTGCGCGCGACGCGGGCGCCGTGTTCGGCGTCTCGCCCGGTTTGACGGACGCGCTAATCGCCGCGCAGAAGTCGTCCGGCCTGCCGCTGCTGCCTGGCGTGATGACGCCGTCGGAAGTGATGAAGGCGCGCGAACAGGGATTCAGGCAACTGAAGCTGTTCCCGGCCGTGCCGGCCGGCGGGGTGGGCATGCTGAACGCCATCGGCGGACCACTGCCGGACATCACGTTCTGCCCGACGGGCGGCATCTCGCAGGAAACGGCGCCGGCTTTCCTGGCGCTGAAGAACGTCGCCTGCGTGGGCGGCTCGTGGCTGACGCCGAAGGATGCGATGAAGGCCGGCGACTGGGGCCATATCACGGCCCTGGCCAAGGCGGCGAGCGCATTGCGCGGCTGATTTCAAGCGGCATGAACGAAAGGCACCTGCGGGTGCCTTTTTTTCATGGCGCAGTTCCACACCGGGATAAGGCCCGACATCTGGACACCGGCCCGACTGTCGGCGCCGGCAATTGTTCGAATGCCGGACCCGACACCGGCCTGATAACGCAGGACCGCGTGAGGCGATATATAGCGCACGACTAGGTATTCGATAGTGATATTTATTTAATAGCACATTAATTATCGAATACACAATCGCAGCGGTCGGCATTTGCCTGCGTTGTTGACCGGCGCGCCATCGTGATCCGGCGCCGCCGTCCGGCGGGCGCTCATCTACGCGAGATCCCATGCATCGTTCCCAGCCCATCAGACCCCAATGGTTTATGTCCTCACCACTTCGCTCCGTTGCTGCCTGCCATCGTGGTCAGCCAGGCGTGTGGCGCTACTGGTGCGCCCCGAACGCCGGGCATCAAACGGGGCCACACCGGGCGGCAATGGCACGGCCGGCGGCCAGGGCGAACATGTCGTCGTGGCAGCTCCCGTCCAGCAATATGAGGCCAGAGCCGTCGGCGGCGCCGGGAACGCGCCGGCAGCCAGGATCTGCTCGTATCGGCCAGCTTCACGTACACGGGGCCGGGCGGCTACTCTTTCCAGTACGCATTGGGCATCGCCCCCGTGCCGGAACCGCAGGCATGCATGCTGATGCTGCTGGGCCTGACGGTGGTCCTGGTGCGCCGCAAGGCACGCGCCTGAGCATGCTGCGGGCGGCCGGGTGACCGGTTGCACGCCCGCTGACCCCACGCGGGGCTCGACGCCGGTTGGCTGGTGGCGTGCCCCCGTTTGCGATGCACTTTTCTTTTACCTTTCCTCCATCCCCGCGGTAGCATCAGTGGCAAGCCGGCGGCATCCGGGCGCCCACCGCTCTTGCCGAAGTCGCGCTTCAGAACGCTTAAGGTTTTACCAAGGACTTTGTCTAAAGGACATCGGATACTGCAGCGTGACGGGGTGCGTCCCCGCGCTTAAACTAACCGGAGAATCATTCATGTCCCTCGGCACCACACCGCGCAGCGTGCTGCGCGCCACCCCCTTGCTGCTTGCACTGCTGGCCCAGCAGGGCTACGCCGCCGTCGTCAACGGCACCCCCGGTACGGCCGGTACCAATGGCAGCGCTGCCGGCCAGCCGGGCGGCGCTGGCGGCGCTGGCGGCGCGGCTAACGCCACCCATACACCGACGGGCACGGTGCCGGCGCGTGCGGAAGCGAAGGGCGGCGCTGGCGGTGCCGGCGGCGTGGGCGGTGCCGGTGCCAACGGTGGCGTCGGCGGTGACGGCGGTGCGGCGCAGGCGGTAGCCAATTCCGCACCTGCCAGCGGTGCGGCCACGGCGGTGGCACTGGCCACCGGTGGCAAAGGCGGTGTTGGGGGTGCCGGCGGCGCTCAGGGCGGTATCGACGGCAATGGCGGTGCAGGCGCGAGTGCCACTGCGCAGGCGAGCGGCGTCGCGGCCGGCGCGGGTGCCGTGGACGTGACTGCCACGGCGACAGGCGGCACCGGCGGTGCGGCCGGTGCCGTTGCGGGCGGCGCAGGCGGCCAGGCCGGCGCGAGCGCGTCCGGCCGCTCCGTCAGTGGACCGGTGCGGGTCGCAGCCACCGCCACCGGCGGGGTCGGTGGCGAAAGCGCCCGCGGCACCAGTGGCAATGGCGCCGCGGTGCAGCTTAACAACGCGGTCACGGGCTCGACCACAGGCCAGCTGACCCTGCAACAAACGGCCGTCGGCGGTGGCGGCGGCTCCGGTGGTGTGCGCTACAAGCAGGACGCCGGCGCAGGCGGCCGCGGCGGCGATGCCTCCAGCACGCTGGCCTTGTCCGACGGCCGTGCAAGCGGACTGACTGTCGGCGTCAAGGCCGAGGGCGGCTATGGCGGCGGCGCCGCGAACGGCATCGCTGCAAGCGGCGGCAACGCGACCGCCAGCCTGCAATTGACGTCGACCGTGGCCCGGGCAGCCGTCAGCGGCACGGTCACGGCCACCGGGGGTATCGGAGGCGCGACCGGCAATCGTGGGGCGGCCGGTGCGGGCGGCACTGCGCAAGCCGAATTGCTGCTGCGTGGCCAGGGTGACGTTACCGGGCGCTTGAGCGCGAAGGGTGGCGACGCCGGCGACGGCACCGCGAACGCGGCGTCCGCTACGGGCGGCAGCGCCACCGGGCGGCTCGACATCGTCGCGACCGGTACTGTGGATGCCAGCAGTGTGGTCACTGGCGGCCAGGCCCGCTTCCAGCAGCCGAAACCCGGTAACGGTGCGTCGGGTGCGTCGGCGACAAGCGACCTGCGTGCCCGTTCGACGGGAGGCAAGAACGTGACGGTCGTGCACAAGGCCGAGGCCAGGGATGGCAGCGATGCCGCCGGCTCGGGTTACGTAGGTGGACGTGGCGGCGACGTGCAGGTGACGACCACGGCCGTGTCCAATGGCGGTTACGTCCAGGGGGACATCACGGCAACGGCAGGGACGGGCGGCGCGGGCTATATGGGTGCCAGGAACGGTGACGGCGGCAACGCCATCGCCACGATCAATAGTGGTGCGGACAGCACGGGTATCGTCGACTTGCGCCAGACCGCCGTTGGCGGCGGCGGCAGGACCGGTGGCAACGGTACGTCCATCGTGGAAGTGCTGAACAGCAAATCATCGCTGCTGTTCCTGATGAGCTCGGCCTATGCCGGCAGCGGCACCATTGCCGGCAGCGCCAACGCGGTGGCGCGCGGCAGTAACGCGACCAATGCCTCCGTGACCGTTCAGGCGAAGGCATTCGGTCGCAACGTGGGCGCCCGGTTGAACGTGGCCGCCAGCGGCGTCTCGGCCACCGGTCACGTGAATGTCATCGGCATGGCGACAGGCAGCTCGGGCGTCAATGGCGGCTCGGTGCGCCTGGTCGATGCGGTCAGCGGATCGACGGCGGGCAAGCTGTGGCTGACCCAGACGGCCGTAGGCGGCAGTGCAGACGACAACGATGTCAGCCTCGGTGCCGGAGGCGCGGCGGAGTCGCTGCTGACGCTGCAGGACACCAAGGCACGCGAAATCCTGGTCAAGGTGCGCTCGACCGGCGGGCGCACGGGCGAACAGGACCGCTCCTCGGAAGACACCACCGGCGGTGGCGGCAACGCGCACAGTGCGCTGGTGCTGTCGACGACCGCCGCAACGACAACAGCCGCGGTGGTCGAGGCAACGGGCGGCGCTGCCGCTTCGGCCCGTGCGCGGCGCGCTCCGGGCGGCAGCGCCCTGGCGGAGCTGACGCTCGCCGGCAACGGCGCCCTGGACGGACGTGCCACAGCCACCGGCGGGAGCGCGGAAACGTTCGCCGCCCTGGCGCCCGCCGTGGCCGGCGGCGGCGACGCGACGGCACGGGCGCGCGTGGAAGGTAACAGTACCGTCCTCGTCACCAGCACGGCGAAGGCCGGCAACGGCAACCAGGCACGGTTGATCGACGGTGTATCCATCGGCGCGCGCGCAGTCAGCGAAGCGGTCGGCCGCAGTACCGGTACCGCGGCCGTCACCGCGGCCGCCACTGCCTCGGGTGGCTATGGCGGGTGGTACGAGCACGCTGCGCGTGGCGGCGATGCCGTCGCAACCGCGAGCGCCACCTCGCGCGGTGCGGCGACCGCGCTGGCGAGTGCCCGTGGCGGGATCAAGCTCGGTGACGCACCCGCAGGCAACGGCCAGGCGACTGCGACATCGATTTCGACCGGCGGCCCGAGCACGGCGACGGCCGAGGCATCCGGCCTGCGTGCGGATGCGCTGGCGCGGGCAGAGGGCGCGAGCGGCAGCGCGACGGCTCGCAGCACGGCCAACTGGGACTACTTGATGAACGTCACGACGGCAGCCACGGCACAGGTCGCCGGCGGGGCCACTGTCGCGACGTCGGCGGAAGTGGGCACTGCCATCCCGACACTGGCCGTCCCAAGCGATGTCCAGGCCGCATCCTACGCCACGGCTTTGCCAGGTGGCACCGCCATGCTGGCCGGTGCCCCGCTGCTGGGCGCTGGCACGCAGGGGGCATCATATTCCGGCACTGGCGTGCTGGAATATGAAACCAGCGCCAGTTTCTCCGTCTACGCCGGAGGCGACCGCTATCTCACGCTAGGGCTGCTGGGTGCCGATGGTTCGGGCACCGGGCTGACACAGCTGGACCTGACGCTGACCATCAAAGGTAACACGCTGTTTGCCCACACGTTCACGTCGCTCGACGATGCGATGACGTTCTTCGACGACGGGACGTTCGCCCTGGGCAAGCTGGAACTGGGCTACCAGGACGTGGTGCTGACAGCGGGCTACACGTTCGCCGGTCCTGCGGGCTTTGCGTTCAACTACGCGTTGTCCGTCAGCGCCGTGCCTGAGCCGGGGACGTGGATGCTGCTGTTGTGCGGCCTGGGGCTGATCGCCGCGCGGGCCCACCGCCAGCGTCAGGAGGCCTGAAGCGAGGCGGCGCCGTTGCGCCGCTTTGCCAGCGCGAAGGCGCGCCCGGTCTCGGTCAGCGTGTAGGGCCGTGGGCGCGCCCCGTCGAAGACGACAAAGGCGCGGTCGACCAGTGTGTCGACGGCATCGAACAGGCTGGTCCGGCCAGCCGTACCGCTGCCCAGCTGGTCGAGGGCAAACCAGCCGGGCAAGCGCGCCATCGCGCAATACAGCGCCTGCTCGCCCGGCCGCAGCAGGCCGTAGCTCCAGTCCAGTGCGCTGTGCAGTGCGCGATGGCGGGGCGGTGCCGCATGCGTACCGCCGCTGAGGAGGAACAGGCCGTCGTCCAGCGACCGTAGTACCCCTTCCAGGCCGAACGCCGGTACGCGCGCCGCGGCCAGCTCCAGCGCCAGCGGCAGGCCGTCCAGGCGACGGCACAGGCGGATGGCTGTGCCGATGTTGCCGTCGTCCAGCATGAAGTGCCGGTCACGCGCGGCGATCCGTGCCTGCAGCAGCGCGACCGCGCCATATTTGAGCGCCTCCACGGCGGGGTTGCCGCCCGTGGGCACCGCCAGCGATGCCAGCCGATACACCGATTCCTCCCGGAGGTTCAGCCGAACCTGCGTCGTGACGAGCAGGCGGAGCGCCGGGGCTTGTGCGAGCAGACGCTCCGCCTCCTGCGCCGTCGCGTTGCTGACCTGGTCGGCGTTGTCCAGCACGAGCAGGCGACAGCCTGGTTCCACGCGGGCCAGCGCGGCTTCGACATCCGCGGCCGTCATGGCATGCGCCAGGTCCACCCAGGTTACCCGGCCATCGAAAGAGACATGCAGGCGGGCCGCCACGTGGCGCGCCAGCGACGTCTTGCCGACACCCGTGGCGCCGACGATCGACACCAGCCGCGCGTTGCGCAGCAGGTCGAGGCAGTCTTCCAGGTCGTCATCCCGGCCGTACAACAGCGCCGGCGACGGTGGCGGTCCTGCCGGCACGGCCGTCTCTTCGCTGGCGCACGGCAGGGCAAGCTGATAGCCGCGCCCCGGCACGGTCTTGATGGCGTCGTGGCCGAGGGTCTTGCGCAGTTGCGAGATGTGCACCTGCAGGTTGTTCTCTTCCACTACCGCGCCGGGCCACACCGTGTCCAGCAACTCGCGTTTCAGCACCAGGACGCCCTGGCGCGCCACCAGGACATGCAGAACGTCGAAGGCGCGCGCCTGCAGCACGATCTCCGTCCCGCCAGCCAGAAGGCGGCGTTGTGCCGGATGCAGTGCAAACGGACCGAAGCGGTAGATGGTGGAGGACATATGGTTGGACGACCTGGCGCGGACGGTGATGCAGGATCATAGCAAAAGTTTAATTTTTTGTCGGCGCATGCCCGGCGGATGGTTTTGATCTGCCGGGTCAGGATATTGCCGTATTAATAATTGTGCCATTTCGCGATATAATCGGTGCCGATTGCCAGCGCCCGTGCGCCAGTCGGCGAGGTGTTTGCCGGGCTTTGCAGCGGCGTGCGGAAACCGAACAACCATTCATTTTCGAGACGCCGTGCCGACCCTCCATTCCTTATTCACTTGCGTCGACCCGTACCAACCGGGTTACCTTTTCCTTCTCGATGACCGAGCGCCTGCCGCCATGAACCGGCACGGGGAGGCAGCATGAGCGCTGACGGGCAATTGCAGGCGCCGGCGGCCGGCGCGTCGCGAAGCCGGTTTGGCGCGGCAGGGCTGCTGCTGGCAGCGCTGGCGGTAGCGGCACTCGTGGTGCAGGCCGCCGTTGCGTGGCAGCAGCATGCGCGGCCTGCCTTCGATGCCGGCACGCCCGGACAGCGTTACGCCGTCCAGCTGCAGAACGGCCAGATGTTCTTCGGCGTGTTGCGCCAGGTCGGTCCGGCGCACGTGCAGCTGGAGGATGTGTATTACGTCCAGCCCTTTACCGGGCCCGATGGCGTCCAGGGCAACCGCCTGGTCAGCCGCAAGAAGAACGACTGGCACGGTCCCGAAAACCTGATGATCCCTGCCGACAAGGTGGTGACGATGGAACTGGTGGGCACCGCTTCCCAACTGGCCACGCTGATCGCCCAGGACAAGGCCCAGTCACCGGCCCAGCCTGCCGGTCCGGTGCGCTGAAGCGGCCCCTCAAGCCACCCGCGGCCGCGCACGGCGGTCGCCCAGTATCTTGCGCAGCGCGATCTTGCTGTGTACGTCGAGCTTGCGATACACGCGCGCCAGGTGGCACTGCACCGTCGATACCGATACTCCCATCAGCCGTGCCACCTCCTTGACGGAACGGCCGTCCGCGTAAGCCTGGGCGACGGCCATCTCGCGCTCCGTCAATGCAGCACCGGGGGCGGGCTGTGGCGGCGCCGCCATCCGGGTCGCCTTCGCTTCACGCAACTGCTGCGCCAGCAGGATTGCCTGCGCGGTGCGGCGCATCGCCCGCCGCTGGTCGGCCGGGAACGGCTCGTCGCTGGCGCGCAGCACGCCGATGATGCCGAGTGCCTCGTCCGCGTGGTCCGGTTTCGCCAGGATCATCAGCTGGCGCGTGTCATACCCATGCCAGAACGCCAGCGCCTGCGCATCGGCCGCGCAGACGATGCCGGTCGCCAGCGCATGCACCTCGTCGGGCGCGGCCATGGCCCGCAGCGTGACGGGGTCCGACGCCGCTATCCGGCCGTGCTCGTGCGCCATGGCGGCAGGGCGGCCATGGACGCGCAACACGGCATCTGTGCGCCCAGCCGTGCGCGTGCCCCACAGCAGTCCATCGAAGTCGATGTCGCGTTGCAGCCAGGCGAGCGCGGTGGCAAAAAACATGTCGTCGTCGCCAGACATCGCTGCTTCAAACACTTCCAGTTGCATCGGGTCGTCCCTCGGGCGGATGTGCGGCACCATTGTGGCCAGGTAAAAGCGGTGTATTTATAGAAATGCAACTTATTAAAATAACATAAATATAAGCCGATATCAATCACTTGCTTATGTGATACCCAATTCGTTTTGCTTATCTCACAATCACGGCTGCATGTCGCACCGCGTTCAGCCACCAATGTCGATAATCAACTCAATACACCAGGGAAAATAATGAAACGTACTCTCCTCGCACTGTCCCTGCTGGCGGCCTTTGCCAGCACCACGGCCTACGCCGATCCGCTGTTGTCCGGCTTCGGCGGCGACCGGGACTTCGGCACGCTCGTGATGGCGCCAAATGACGACGGGTCGTCCAGCCAGCTGACCCTGCCGTTCCGCATTAATTTCTTCGGTAACGCCTATTCGAATTACTGGGTGAATAACAACGGCAATATTTCGTTCACAGGCGCGCTGAGCAGTTTCACACCGTCGCTGTTCCCGATCTCCAGCGCGGCGATGATCGCCCCGTTCTGGGCCGACGTCGATACGCGCAACCAGACGGACAACCTGCCGAATCCGTTCATGAACAACGTCTACATGGCCACGCCGGACAGCAAGACGCTGGTCGTGACCTGGGACACGGTGGGCTATTACGACCACCACAACGACAAGCAGAACACCTTCCAGCTGGTGCTGAAGGACCAGTCGGCGACGACGGGCCACGCGGGCGACTTCGACATGGAATTCCGCTACGGCCAGCTGCAGTGGACGACGGGCGACGCCAGCGAAGGCACCAACGGCTTTGGCGGCAGGGCCGCCGTGGCCGGCTGGAACGCGGGCGCGGCAACCAATTCGTATTCGCTGATCGGTTCGGGCACGCAGAACGTGACGGGTCTCGTCAACACCAGCAACGTGGGCACGGACGGCGTCTGGCGCTTCATGGTGCGCAGCGACGAACTGCCGGGCAGCGCGCCGTACAACCCTGTCCTGCCAGACAATATCGACGACGGCAGCGCCGGCTGGGTGTTCGAGAACATGCCGGTCGGTACCGGCACGCCGATCTGGATCGACCCGATCGTCGCCACCGGCTATGACTACCTGATCAGCAACGGCCCGCTGGTCAACGGTGTGACCCTGCTGCCGGGCGTAGGCGACGGCCGCTACGACATCTGGCTGAAAGAAGGCGGCGAGTGGAAACTGTTCGCTTCCAACGTGGCTGGCGGCGAGCATTTCGAGTTCGGCAAATCGGTGGACGAATTCCGTATCACCGGAATCGAAACGGACGCCGCCATCAACCCGGACAGCCCGATCGCGTTTGCAACCGGTCTGTGGTTCGACGGTGTCGGCAATGCTACGGTGACGCAGACGGCGCTGACCGTCGAGGTGCTGCCGGTACCGGAGCCTGCCACCTACGGCATGCTGCTGGCCGGGCTCGGCATGATGGGCTTCGCCGCCCGTCGCCGTCGCGACTGATCGTTTTTCAGTCCTTTGCAGCCGGCGCTCAGCCGGCTTTTTTTTATTCTCCCGCCATGCCCGTGTCGATAAGGAATGACATTAAAACAGTCTCGTTCCTTATTGGCTTTTCATTCAAATAAGCCCTGTCTGTTTTCCGCGACCTTCTACCGGAAAAACGGATGCGGTGCTTGCGCTGCGGCAATATCATCTGCAATGATTGTGAACCGCGCCCGCCATGTGATTCACACCTGGCCGCATGCCGCAACGTTGTTCGCCACCCTGGCAGCGAGTGTTGCAACCTTGATTTCAATACCGCTCCTGGAGAGTTCGCAGTGCGTCCGTTCGAGAAATACCGGCTTGTCCACCTCTATCCCGCGCTGATTGCCGCGCTGGCCGCCTGCGCCGTCGTGCCGCTGGCGGGATGGCAGTGGCATGGCTGGCTGATCGCCGCCGGGCTGCTGGCCGCCGGGGCCGGCCTGAGCCTGCACGGCCGGGCCAGCGACACCGGCGGCGCCACGCTGGACGCCTATCTGCAGAGCCGCCAGGACTTCGGCAACGAAGTGGCGGGCGTCTGGGCGTCGCATATCGGCGCGTCGCGCGAGCAGATGGAAGCGGCGGTCGTTGCGCTGATCGAACGCTTCTCCGGCATCGTCTTCAAACTGGAGCAGGCGCTGGCCGCATCGGGCGAAGCGCGCAACCGCGAAGGCGGCGGCATCGTCGACGTGTTCGCCGACAGCGAACGCGAACTGCGCTCGCTGCTGGACATGCTGGCCAGTGCCGCGTCGAGCAAATCGGTCATGCTGGAGAAAATCCAGGGCCTGCAGCAGATCACCGCGCAATTGCAGGAGATGGCGGCAAACGTGGCCAGCATCGCCATGCAGACCAACCTGCTGGCGCTCAACGCGGCGATCGAGGCGGCCCGGGCCGGCGAGGCAGGACGCGGCTTTGCCGTTGTCGCCAACGAGGTGCGCATGCTGTCGAACCGTTCCGCCGAAGCGGGCCGGCACATCGCCCGGCAGGTGAGCCAGATCAGCAGCGCGATCGACAGCACGTGCCAGGCGGCCGGCGATTCGATGCGCGACGAGGAGCGCTCCGTGCAGGTATCCGGCCAGACCATCGACAAGGTGCTGAACAATTTCCGCGGCGTGACCGATGCGCTGGCGCAGTCGTCCGACCTGCTGGAGCAGGAAAGCGTGGGCATCAAGGCCGAAGTGGCGGACGCGCTGGTGCAGCTGCAGTTCCAGGACCGCGTCAGCCAGATCATGTCGCACGTCCAGCAGAACATCGCCCGCCTGCCGGCCTACCTGGACGAACACCGCCAGGGCGTTGCCGGCACCGCGGTCCCCGTGCTGCAGGCCCGCAGCCTGCTCGCCGAGCTGGAAAGCACGTATGCAATGGCGGAAGAACGCACGCTCCATCGGAGCGCCTCGAAACCTGCTCCCCAGCAGGCTGAAGAAATCACATTTTTCTAGGAACTCTCATGGCAAAAACCATCATGGTCGTGGACGACTCCCTGTCGATCCGCCAGGTCGTCGGCATCGCATTGAAGCAGGCTGGCTATGACGTCATCGAAGGCGTCGACGGCGTCGACGCGCTCAAGAAGCTGACGGGGCAGAAGGTCAACCTGATCATCAGCGATGTCAACATGCCGAACATGGACGGCATCACGTTCGTCAAGGAACTCAAGACGCGCGCGGCCTACAAGTTCACGCCGGTGCTGATGCTGACCACCGAGTCGCAGGAAGACAAGAAGGCGCAAGGCCAGGCCGCCGGCGCACGCGCGTGGATGGTCAAACCGTTCAAGCCGGACTCCCTGCTGGCCGCGGTGCAGAAGCTGGTCATGCCGTAACGGCGGCAACCACACAACCCAATCACGAACATCCGGCTTAACGCCGGGGAGTATTTGATGACGAATGGCGAAATTGGCGCGGCGGGCCAAGGGGTCCCTGTTGCCCTGCAAATCGACGGCGAGATGACGATCTACCGCGCCGCGGAACTGAAGGACGTGCTGTACGGCGCCCTGCAGGCGGCCGTGGCCGGATCGCGCGCACTGGCGCTCGACCTGTCGGGCGTGACGGAGTTCGACAGCGCCGGCATCCAGTTGCTGCTGGTCGCCCAGCGCGATGCCGAACGCCAGGGACAGGTGCTGCGCCTGGTCGCCTGCAGTCCGGCAGTGCGCGATGTGTTCGCGCTGACGGGGCTGTCCGCACGCTTCGAAGGAGAGCAGGCATGAACCTGGACCAACTGATACATACGTTCATCGCCGAGAGCCGCGATCTGCTGGAGGCCATGGAACATGGCCTGCTGCACGTGGCGATCGACGGCGACGAGGCCGTCAACGCGATCTTCCGTGCGGCCCACACGATCAAGGGTTCGGCCGGCATGTTCGGGCTCGATGCCGTGGTGGACTTCACGCACGTGGCCGAAAGTGTGCTGGACAAGGTACGTGCCGGCAGCGTGCCCGTGACGGACGACCTGGTGACGCTGCTGCTGGCCTGCTGCGACCATATCGGTGCGCTGGTCGACGCGGTGGAGGCAGGCAGGCTGGAAGGCGACACGGCGCTGGCGCAGCAGGGCGCGCCCCTGGCCGCGCGCTTGCAGGCCTACCTGGGCGACAGCCGCGCGCACGCCCCGGCGCAGCGGCCGGCGGCCAGTGCGGCCGCTGCACCGGCGACGGCGGAACAGTGGCACATCTCGCTGCGCTTCGGCCCGGACGTGATGCGCAATGGGATGGACCCGCTGTCGTTCCTGCGCTACCTGGGCCAGATGGGCACGATTACCGACATCGCGCTGCTGGACGATGCGCTGCCGGCGGCCGACGCGTTCGATGCCGAATCGTGCTATCTCGGCTTCGAGATTGGCTTCCTGACGGTGGCGGACAAGGCGGCCATCGACGAGGTGTTCGACTTCGTGCGCGACGATTGCCAGATCCGTATCCTGCCGCCGCGCACCAAGGTGTCCGAATACGTACAGCTGATCGACGACCTGCCGGAGCAGCGCAGCCTTCTCGGCGAGATGCTGGTGCGCAGCGGCAGCATCACGGCGCACGAGCTGGAACAGGCGCTGGCGGTGCAGAGCGCCGGCGGCGCGCAGGCCGCTCCGCTGGGTACGATCCTGGTGGCGCAGGGCGCCGTGCGCGCTCCGGTGCTGGAAGCGGCGCTGTCGAAGCAGAAGCAGGCCAACGAACCACGCCAGGAAAGCCGCTCCGTGCGCGTCGATGCGGACAAGCTCGATCGCCTGATCAACCTGGTGGGCGAGCTGATCATCGCCGGCGCGGGCGCCAACCTGATCGCACGCCGTACGCAGATTCCGGAGCTGCTGGAATGCACGTCGACCTTGTCCGGTCTCGTGGAGGAAGTGCGCGACAACGCGCTGCAGCTGCGCATGGTCAAGATCGGCGCCACGTTCAACCGCTTCCAGCGCGTCGTGCACGACCTGTCGCGCGAGATCGGCAAGGACATCCGCCTGGAACTGTCGGGCGAGGACGCGGAGCTGGACAAGACTGTGGTGGAAAAGATCGGCGACCCGCTGACCCACCTGGTGCGCAACGCGATGGACCACGGCATCGAGCCGGCGGACGTGCGCGCGGCGCGCGGCAAGCCGGCGCAGGGCTGCGTGGCGCTGAACGCGTATCACGATTCGGGCAGCATCGTCATCGAAGTGAGCGACGATGGCGGCGGCCTGAAAAAGGACCGCATCCTGGCCAAGGCCATCGAGCGCGGGCTGGTGGAACCGGGCCGCGTCCTGTCGGACAAGGAAATCTTCGGCCTGATTTTCGAGCCGGGCTTCTCGACGGCGGAGCAGGTAACGAACCTGTCCGGACGCGGCGTGGGCATGGATGTCGTCAAGCGCAATATCGTCGCGCTGCGGGGCAGCGTGGAGATCGCCAGCACGGAAGGCGTCGGCACCACGGTCACCGTGCGCCTGCCGCTGACCCTGGCGATCATCAACGGCTTCCAGGTGGGCCTCGGCAAATCCGTGTTCGTCATCCCGATGGACATGGTCGAGGAATGCATCGAGTTCAACGACGATCCGACCCGCGATTACGTCGATCTGCGTGGACAGGCCATGCCGTTCGTGCGGCTGCGCGAACGCTTCGCGGTGGAAGGCGTGCCGGCCCGGCGCCAGAGCATCGTCGTGGTGCGCTATGGCAGCCGCAAGGCGGGGCTGGTGGTGGACAGCCTGCTGGGCGAATTCCAGACGGTGATCAAGCCGCTGGGCAAAGTGTTTTCCGGCGTGCGCTTCCTGAGCGGCTCGTCGATCCTGGGTAACGGCGACGTGGCGCTGATCCTGGACATGGCGGCGCTGCTCAATGGCGTCGAGACCGAGCGTAATGCCGCGGTCGCGTAAAAACGAAACCTAAATCTGAATAGTCTGGAGCCATCGTGCTTAAAAATCTGAAAATCGGTATCCGTCTGGCGCTGGCCTTCGGCGCCATCGTCGCATTGCTGGCCGGCCTGACCTGGCTGGCTGTCCAGCGCATGGAGGCATTGAACGACGCCACCCACCAGATCACCGGCAACGCTTACCCGAAGGTGGTAATGGCCAAGGACATGATCCGCGCGAGCGTGGACACGGGCCGGCAGTTGCGCGCCATGCTGCTGGCGAGCACCGACGAGGAAAGCGCCAGGTATCGCAAGATCGTGGAAGGCAACCGTGCCAGCATCGCGACGCGGCTGGCTCAGATCGAAAAAATGCTGGTCAGCGAAAAGGGCCGCGTGCTGTTCAAGAATATCGCGGATGCGCGCACCGCACTGGAGCCGAAGTACGAGAAGTTCTTCCAGCTCGAGCGCGCCGACCGCAAGCTGGCGACCGACTACCTGAAGACAGAGTTCATGGCAACGAACACGCAGCTCGCCGATGCGCTCGATGCGCTCGGCGACCATCAGAACACGCTGATGGATGCGCAGTCGAAACAGGCTGACGCGACATACGAGCAAACCCGTTCGCTGATGCTGATGGTGGCTGGCCTTGCGGCAGCCCTGGCAACGCTGCTGGCCACGTTGATCACGCTGTCGATCACCCGTCCGCTGCGCCAGGCCGTGCAAGTGGCGGACAGCCTGGCGGCTGGCGACCTGACGGTCAAGGTGGAAGGCAACTCGCGCGACGAGGCCGGCCAGCTGCTGGATGCAATGCGCAACATGATCGGCCGCCTGACGCAGGTGGTCGGTGAAGTGAACGGCAGCGCGCAGTCGCTGGCTTCCGCTTCCGAAGAAGTGAGCGCGACGGCGCAGGCGCTGTCGCAGGCCGCTTCCGAACAGGCTGCCGGCGTGGAAGAAACCAGCGCATCGCTGGAACAGATGACGGCATCGATCTCGCAGAACACCGAGAACGCCCGCGTTACCGACGGCATGGCCGGCAAGGCCGCCAACGAGGCGGCCGAAGGCGGCGAAGCGGTCAAGGCCACCGTGACCGCGATGAAGCGGATCGCCAGGCAGATCGGCATCATCGACGACATCGCCTACCAGACCAACCTGCTGGCGCTGAACGCGGCCATCGAAGCGGCGCGTGCCGGCGAACACGGTAAAGGCTTCGCCGTCGTGGCGGCCGAGGTGCGCAAGCTGGCCGAACGCAGCCAGGTGGCGGCCCAGGAAATCGGCGAAGTGGCCACGTCCAGCGTGGAACTGGCCGAACGGGCCGGCGCGCTGCTGGACGAGATGGTGCCGAACATCCGCAAGACCTCCGACCTGGTGCAGGAAATCACGGCTGCCTCGGAAGAGCAGTCGGCCGGCGTGGGTCAGATCAATGCGGCCGTCGGTCAGATGAGCCAGACGACGCAGCAGAATGCCTCCAGCTCGGAAGAACTGGCGGCAACGGCCGAGGAAATGAGCAGCCAGGCCGAGCAGCTGCAGCAGGCAATGGCGTTCTTCCACCTGCATGGGGACGGCGCAGCCGCACGCAAGAGCGCCACCCCGACGGCGCCGAAGCGCGCCGCGGCAGCGAAGAAACGCCCCGGCATCGCGATGAGCAAGCCGGCTTTCGCCAGCGAAGGCGCCCCCGACGAAGCCAGCTTCACCCGCTTCTAACCTCTAACCGGCGGCGCCGCCGCCTGGAGTCATCATGTTCCGTAATCTGAAACTCAGCGTCCGGCTGGCCATCGCCTTCGGCACCGTCAGCATCCTCCTCATCGGCATGGTCCTGTTGGGGCTGCGCAGTATCGGCACCATCAGCGGCAATGTCGATACCGTCATCACCGACAAGTACCCGAAGGTGGTGCGCAGCTATGACCTGATCGGCAATATCCACGAGATTGCCATCGCCATGCGCAACCTGGCCATCTTCGACGACGCCGACAAGAAGCGCCGCGAGCTGGCGACGATCGAAGCGAACCGCGTCGAACTGCGCGCCAATTTCGACAGGCTGGAGGCCACTGTGGCGTCCGCCCGCGGCAAGGAGGCGCTGCAAACCGCCCAGGAACATCGCCAGCGCTACCGGGTGCTGCAGGACCAGTACCTGACGATGATCAGCGAAGGCCGGCGCGACGAAGCGCGCGCGCTGCTGATAAGCCAGGTGGAAGCTGTGCAGGCGGCGTATACCGAATCGATCGCCAAGATCATCAACCACCAGAACGAGGCGATGGATGCCAGCGCCAAGGCCGCCATCGAAGCATCCGACAGCGCCCGTCGCGAGCAGCTCACGCTGGGCGCCATCGCCATCCTGGCCGGCATCCTGATGGCGACGTGGATCACCGTCACGATCACGCGCCTGATCGGCGGCGAGCCGGCCTACGCGGCCGAGCTGCTCAAGCAGATTTCCGCCGGGGACCTGTCGGCCGACGTGCGCGTTCGCCGCGGCGACCGCCACAGCATGCTGCATGCCGTGAGCGAGATGGTGACCAGGTTGCGCAAGGTCATCGACGGCCAGCGCGCCGTCGTCGAGGCAGCCAATCACGGCAATTTCGATACACGCGTCGACACTACGGGCATGCAGGGCTTCCAGAAGGAGATGGGCGATGGCCTGAACCAGCTGGTGACGACGACCGGCACCAGCATCGCCGACGTGGTGCGCGTGATGGCGGCGCTGGCCGAGGGCGACCTGACCAAGCGCATCGACAAGGACTACGAAGGCGCATTCGCCCAGTTGAAGGACTACTCGAACGGCACGATGGACAAGCTGGCCGCAGTGGTCGGCGAGGTCAATGCCAGCGCCGAATCGCTGGCATCGGCGTCGGAAGAAGTCAGCGCCACGGCGCAGTCGCTGTCGCAGGCCGCGTCCGAGCAGGCCGCCAGCGTCGAGGAAACCAGCGCGTCGCTGGAGCAGATGACGGCTTCCATTTCGCAGAACACGGAAAATGCCCGCGTCACCGACGGCATGGCCGGCAAGGCGGCGCGCGAGGCTGCCGAAGGCGGCGAAGCCGTCAAGGCCACCGTCGTCGCGATGAAGCGGATCGCCAAGCAGATCGGCATCATCGACGATATCGCGTACCAGACCAACCTGCTGGCGCTGAACGCGGCCATCGAGGCGGCGCGTGCCGGTGAACATGGCAAGGGCTTTGCCGTCGTCGCGGCCGAGGTGCGCAAGCTGGCCGAACGCAGCCAGGTGGCGGCGCAGGAAATCGGCGAAGTCGCCAGCAACAGCGTGGAACTGGCCGAACGGGCCGGCGCACTGCTGGACGAGATGGTGCCGAATATCCGCCGCACGTCAGACCTCGTGCAGGAAATCACGGCGGCCTCGGAAGAGCAATCGGCCGGTGTCGGCCAGATCAACGCCGCCGTTGGCCAGATGAGCCAGGGCACGCAGCAGAACGCGTCGAGCTCCGAGGAACTGGCCGCGACGGCCGAAGAGATGAGCAGCCAGGCGGAACAGCTGCAGGTGGCGATCGGCTTCTTCCACCTGGACGGTACCCGCGGCGCGCGCGGCACCGCGCTGACCGTTGCATCGCGCCGGCCGCAGGGCGTACGAAACGGCCGCCGCACGTCGCTGAAGCTGGCGGACAGCTTCGCTGTCCACGGCGAGCCGGACGAAGCGAACTTCACCAAATTCTGAGCATGAAAATGAAGCAGACAACATCCGTCACGGGCGCGAACGAGACCGCCCAATACCTGACCTTCATGCTGGGCGGCGAAGCGTTCGCCATCGGCATCATGGCGGTCAAGGAGATCATTGAATTCTCCGGAATTACCGAAGTGCCGATGATGCCCGACTGTATCCGCGGCGTGATCAACCTGCGCGGCGCCGTCGTTCCCGTCATGGACCTGGCGGCGCGCTTCGGCCGGCCGCTGGCCGTGCCGGGCAAGCGCACCTGCATCGTCATCGTCGAGACGGAGAACGAGGGCGAGCGGCAGGTGACGGGCGTCGTCGTCGATGCCGTCAGCGCCGTGCTGGACATCGCGGCCAGCGAGATCGAGCCGGCACCGTCGTTCGGCACGCGTATCCGCGGCGACTTCATCGCCGGGATGGGCAAGTTGAACGGCAAGTTCGTCATCCTGCTCAACGTCGATCACGTGCTGGCGCTGGAAGCGCTGGCGACCTTGCCGGAGCAGGCTGCCGACGCGGCTGCGGCCTGAGCATGGGCGCCTACCCGATCAGCGAGCCGGAGTTCGCGCAGTTCCAGCGCTTCATCTTCGATATCGCCGGCATCACGATGTCGGACGCGAAGAAGGCGCTGGTGAGCGGCCGCCTGGCCAAGCGGCTGGCGCACCACGGCATGGCCAGCTATGCGGCCTACCTCGGCATGCTGTCGAGCGGTCGTCATCAGGACGAGGTGCAGATCGCCGTCGACCTGCTGACGACGAACGAGACGTACTTCTTCCGCGAGGCGCGCCATTTCGAGCTGCTCAAGGCCACGGCCGAAGCGGCGCGGCCAAACCTGCGCACCGGTGCGCCGTTCCGCGTCTGGAGCGCCGCGTGCTCGTCGGGGGAGGAGCCGTACAGCATCGCCATGGTACTGGCCGACACGCTGGGCAATACGCCGTGGGAAGTGGTGGGGTCCGACATCAGCACCCGCGTGCTGGCGCGCGCCCGTACGGGCCACTACCCGATGGAACGGGCGGCCCACGTGCCGCCGGACTACCTGCGCCGCTTCTGCCTGAAGGGCATCGCCGAACAGCAGGGCACACTGCTGGTCGACCGCACGCTGCGCAGCCGCGTGACGTTCCGCCAGGTGAACCTGAACACGGCGCTGCCGGAACTGGGCGCCTTCGACATGGTCTTCCTGCGCAACGTGATGATCTACTTTAACGGCGACACCAAGCGCCAGGTGGTGGCGCGCGTGACGGCGCCCCTGAAACCGGGCGGCCATTTCGTCATCGGTCACTCGGAAACGCTGAACGAGATCAGCGATGCCGTGCGGCCCGTGATGCCCTCGGTGTACAAGAAGGCGGCGTAAGGACAATGGCGGCGAATCCGATCAGGGTGATGGTGGTGGACGACTCGGCGGTGGTGCGCAAGATGGTGGGCGCGCTGCTGCAGGCGGCGCCCGGCATCGAGCTGTTGCACGCAGTGGCCGATCCGCTGCTGGCCATCGAACGGATGAAGCATCATTGGCCGGACGTGATCGTGCTGGACGTGGAAATGCCGCGCATGGACGGCATCACGTTCCTGCGCAAGATCATGGCCGAACGCCCGACCCCTGTCGTGATCTGCTCGACGCAGACGGAGCGGGGCGCGGAAACGACCATGGCGGCAATGGCCGCCGGAGCGGTCGCCGTCATCACGAAGCCGCGCCTGGGATTGAAGGAATTCCTCAACGACAGCGCGGACGAACTGGTCGCGGCCGTGCGCGCCGCCGCGCAGGCCAACGTCAAGCGGCTGGCGGCGCGGGCGTCGGTGGGGGCCACGCCGCAGCAGGCGCCGGCGAAGCTGACGGCCGACGCGATCCTGCCGGCCCTGGCGGAGTCACGCACGCCGCTGCAGACGACGGAGCGCATCGTTGCCATCGGCACGTCCACGGGCGGCACCCAGGCGCTGGAGGAAGTGCTGACGGCGCTGCCGCGTGTTACGCCCGGCATCGTCATCGTCCAGCACATGCCGGAAAAATTCACGGCGGCGTTCGCGGAACGGCTGGATAAAGTCTGCCAGATCAATGTGATCGAAGCGCGCCACAACGACCGTGTGCTGCCGGGGCGCGCGCTGATCGCGCCTGGCGGGCGCCACCTGCTGCTGCGCCGCGACGGCGCGCAATATTTCGTGGAAGTGGTCAACGGCCCGCTGGTGAACCGGCACCGGCCGTCGGTGGACGTGCTGTTCCGCTCCGTCGCCCGCAACGCCGGCGCCAACGCGCTGGGCATCATCATGACGGGCATGGGCGACGACGGCGCGGCCGGCCTGCTGGAAATGCGCAACGCCGGTGCCCGCACGGTGGCGCAGGACGAGGAAAGCTGCGTCGTCTACGGCATGCCGAAGGAAGCCGTCAAGCGCGGCGGGGTGGAGAAGAGCGTGCCGTTGAAATCGATCGACCGCGAGATTCTGGCGCAGCTGCAGATCCGCTGAAGAAGCTGGGGACAGGCACCTGTGTTTGGGTCTCCGACCCTGAAACAGGTGCCTGTCGCGGACGTAAAACTTACCCCCGCACCGGCCGCAACTTCACCAGCGCCTTGAGCGGCTTGTGCAAAGCCTTTACGCAGGCGGCCGATCGCGCCGCCGCGAATCCCCGTGCAAACATGATCTGCTCGCGCGACACGGCATTGCGGCCCGGATGCTCGGCCAGTTGCGCCAGCAGTCCTTCCGCCACCGCCAGGTCGTTGAGCTCGCCGAGCCTGTCCTGCAGGCCTGACAGGCTGCCGATGTAGCGCTTCATCTTCCGCCCCGGCAGGATCGAATGGAAGAACTCCGCCGCGTAGCGCGCCTTTTTTGCCGCGATACGCACGCGGTGGCGGGCGTGGGCAGCCTCGCCCTCGACCGGCGCCTTGCCGTCCTCGAGACCCTTGACGCGTTTGCGCAGGCGTCGCTGTGCGTGGGCCAGCAGCGGCACGGCGGCGCGCGTGGCCTTCTGCTGCAGCGCGCCGGCATCGAAGTCGGGCTGCTCGCGCCAGCGTCGCTGTTCGAACCAGTCTTCCACTTCCGTCAGCAGCTGCATGTGCACCGGCGTTTCCAGCGCGGCCGAGAGTGCGGCATGGCTACGCTGCGAGCGTTCCTGCGCCGCGACCTGCAGGCTGGCGATCTGCTCGGCAGCGGCGTCGAAGCCGGCAAGGGTGGAGGTGGCCAGCACGTCCCAGTCGCGCGTGGCGCCCAGCTGCTGCGCCAGCGCATCCAGGCCGGCGCGCATCGGCTCGGGCAGTGCGACGAGGTTGCCGAACAGGTCCAGCGCTGCGCGCAGGCGGCGCAGGCCGACGCGCATCTGGTGCAGGCTTTCCACGGATTTGTGCTGCGCGCCCGCGGCATTGGCGCGGATCTGGCGCAGGCAGTTCAGGCCGATACGGCGATAGGCATCTTCGAGCGTCATGTCGCGACGCAGGCGCACCGGTTCGGCACGTACGGGGAGATCGGTTTTGGTCAGCATCGTCATTCCTTGTGGTTGGCGGCGCGCGGGAGACCGGGGCCTGGCCACGGTACGGTGCGCCTGATGGTTACAGGCTACCACGCACCGGAAAGCTGCGGCGCCCCGGTGGACTAGAGCAGCTCGGGCGGCGCGGCGACGATGCGGTTGCGGCCCTGCCGCTTGGCGGCATACAGCGCGTGGTCGGCCGCCCCGATCAGCGCCGCCACGTCGCCATGGCGGTCCGGCGCCAGCGTGGCGACGCCGATGCTGACGGTGATCTGCTTGTCCGGGCCGCCTGCGTATTCATGGGGCAGGGCGAGTCGGACGATGCGCCCGTGCAGCGTGGTGGCCATCTGCATGGCCTGGCGCGGATCGTTGTCGGGCAGGATGACGGCAAATTCCTCGCCGCCGTAGCGCGCCAGCATGTCGACGGAGCGCTGCAACTGGGCCTGCAGCGCGCTCGACACCTGGATCAGGCACTGGTCGCCCTGCTGGTGGCCGTAATGATCGTTATACGGCTTGAAGTAGTCGATGTCGATCATCAGCAGCGACACCGTGCTGCCCGAACGCTTGGCGCGGCGCACTTCGCGGTCGATCGCCACGTCGAATGCGCGCCGGTTGGCGACGCCCGTCAGGCCGTCCGAGAACGTCTGCATGCGCAGCATCTCCGTCTGCTCGCGCAGCAGCTTCTCACGCCCGGCCGCCATGCTGACGTCGGACAGCTGGATCAGGCAGTGGCGCCCGCCGATGGGCAACGTCAGCGGCGTCACGGCGACGGCCTGCTGCATCCGTTCGCCGCGTGCTGCCGCGGCGGGACTGGCGAACAGGGGGAAGGGCGAGCGGTTCAGCGTCTGCGACAGCAGCGACGAAAAATTGTTCTGCAGGGCCTGCGTGACGGCCGCCTGCACGCGCCCGCCGCGCAGCTCCGGCAGCAGGTCGAACAGCTCGGTGCCGACGGCCTTGTGGGTGGCACAGCCCGAATGGCGGCTCATCCAGCGGTTCCACAGCACGATGCGGCCGTCGGCATCGAGCACGACGGCGCCGACGCTGACCGCTTCCAGTACGCTTTCCAGTAATTGCAGGCGAGTAGTATCGGTCATGCTGTCAATGCTGTCCCATCGCCCGCGCCAGATACCGGTCGATCTGTTCCTTCAGGTCGTGCAGTGCCGTCACGTCGAGAATGAATGCAACATAGCCGTGGATCTGGTGCTTTTCCAGGATGAAGTCGATGTGCAGCATCATGACGACCGTTTCGGCGCGGCTGCCGGTGGCGTCCAGGATCTCGTCGCTGCTGCCCACCTGGTAGACGGGCAGCGAGCCATGCAGCTCTTGCTGGAAGATATTGGCCAGCGTGCCGACGCAGGAATTGAGGATGATATTGCCGATTTCGCTCATCGCTTCCTGTTCCATTTCCGACAGCTCGGCCAGCGGCACGGATTCGCCCACCATGAGCCGGACGATTTCCAGGCTTTTGTCTTCCGGAAACATCAGGATGGCTTCGGTCTGGAATGCGCCCTCGTAATGCTGGCTGACGCCGCAGATGCGCTCGCCAGTGCCCTGCATGCTGCCGCTGCGGCGGTGCGCATCCTCCAGCAGCTGGGCCGCTTCTATGCGCGACAGGAAGGTAATCGACGGCACCGACATCGTCACCTCCTCGCCGACGATGCCGCTCATGGCGGCCGCGGCCTGTCCCACGCCGATATTGAAGATCTCGACGAGGGCGTCATGCTCCAGTTCGGACAGTTCAACCATATCAGCCTTCCAGCGGGGCGATCAGACGGGCGATGCGTTCCTCGGTAATGGGCTTTTCCATGAAGCCGATGCCGAGATCCTGGGCGCGCTTGCGGGTGGCTTCCTGCACATTGGCCGTCAGCAGCGAGATATGGGCCGCCGGCAGCAGCCGGCGCATCTGTTCAGCCGCAGCGACACCGCCCATGCCTGGCATGTTCACGTCCAGCAGCACCAGCTGGGGCTGCAGTTCCGGCGCCCTGGCGAGTGCTTCCTCGCCGGTGCCGGCTTCGACGACGGTCCAGTCGGCATGGCGGGCCAGGATGTGCTGGCGCGTGACCAGGCGGGAAACACGGCTGTCGTCGACGATCAATACGATGGGGTTCGGCATGTGGTTGTCTGCAAGTCTTGTCGAAGGCCCATTTTCGCACAACGGTCGCGGGTCCGGCGTCCCGGCGTACCTGTCATGTGCTGCTGGTAGAATGACGCCCGATCCGATTCCCCATCCTACCATTGCAATCATGACCCAAGACGAACTGAAACAAGCCACCGCCCGCGCCGCCATCGACTACGTTGTCGATGGCGAGATCATCGGGGTCGGCACCGGCTCGACGGCCAACTTCTTCATCGACGAGCTGGCGAAGATCAAGGACCGCATCAAGGGCACCGTGGCGTCGTCGGAAGCGACTGCCGCGCGCCTGGCCGGCCACGGCATTCCCGTGTTCGACCTGAACGACGTCGACTCGATTGCCGTCTACATCGACGGTGCCGACGAGATCAACGCGCAGGGCGCCATGATCAAGGGCGGCGGCGCGGCGCTGACGCGCGAGAAGATCGTTGCCTCCGTGTCGAAGCAGTTCGTCTGCATCGCCGACGGCTCCAAGCTGGTCGAAACCCTGGGCAAGTTCCCCCTGCCGGTGGAAGTGCTGCCGATGGCGCGCAATGCCGTCATGCGTCAGCTGGCCGCGCTGGGCGGCCAGCCGAAGCTGCGCACGAAAGCCGGCTCCGAGGAAGCGTTCGTCACCGACAACGGCGGCAACATCGTCGACGTGGCCGGCCTGTCGATCACCGACCCGGTGGCGCTGGAAACGCGCATCAACGCGATCGTCGGCGTCGTGGCCGTCGGCCTGTTCGCTGCCCGCGGCGCAGACGTCTGCCTGCTGGGCACGCCAGAGGGCGTACGCAAGCAGCAGTATTAAAAAACCCGGGACAGACCCCTGTTTCCAGGAAATTTCTTTAAAACCAGGGACTGTCCCGGGTTTTGAGGGGTGAACGGCGCTGCGGCGCCGTTTTTTCTTTGCACGCGATTTTATGTCCGTCCTTGGCGGATTTCACAATTGCCGCGTCGTCGCCCCCCTCCGACAATACCCCTACAACAACGCTTTCCCCACATGCCCGCATCCGGAGGAGACACCGGCCGGGCCCTTTCCTGAAAGGTAGAAGAAGATGAGATCGCTAATCGGAACGTTGGTCGCGCTGGCCGTCGGCGCGGCCCCATTGGTACAGGCGCAGACGCAGTGCGGCAGCGGCGGCGGCGCCACCGTCTGCCTGAGCGCCACCGGGGCCGGCAACGGCGTCGAGCTGCGCTGGACCATCAACGGTCCCGTCAGCGCCGTGCAGGTGTACCGCGATGCGGACATCGACACGGCCGGCCGCAGCCGTATCGCCCAGCTGGCGGGCGGCGTTACCAGCTACTCGGACACGGGCGCGGTGCCGGGACGGGCGTACTGGTACTGGATCAAGTTCACCAGCGGCAGCGGCAGCTTCGATTCGGGTGCCGCCCGCGCCGTGCGCGTGGGCGTGATGCGCAGCCTGACCAGCATGCAGCTGTCGAAGAATATGGCGCCCGGCTGGAATCTGGGCAATTCGCTGGAAGCGGTCGGTGGCACGTATGTCTGGGGCAGCACGAATTTCAACGAGACGGCGTGGAGCAATCCGCGCACGACGCAGGCGCTGATCGACGGCATCCGGGCCGCCGGCTTCAAAAGCGTGCGCATCCCGGTATCGTGGAAGCAGTATGCCGATGCGGGAGACAACATCAGCCCGCAGTGGATGGAGCGCGTCACCGAGGTCGTCAACTATGCCCACAACGCCGGGCTGTACGCGATGATCAACGTCCACTGGGACGGCGGCTGGCTGCAGCCGACCTATGCCCGGCAGAAGGAGGCCAACGCGCGGCTGACGAAATTCTGGACGCAGATTGCCAATAACTTCAGGAATCACGACGATACGCTGCTGTTCGCTGGCACCAACGAAGTGATGGTCGATGGCGACTACAACGCGCCCACGGTCGAATATTGCGACGTGCAGAAGGGGTTCAACCAGGTCTTCGTCACGGCGGTGCGCAACACGGGCGGCAACAATGCCAGGCGCCACCTGGTCGTACAGGGCTTTAATACCAATATCGATCATGCGACTTCGTGCAATGCTGCGATGCCTGGCGACGTCGCCGCCGGCCGCCTGATGATGGAGGTGCATTACTACGATCCGTACGACTTCACGCTGGACGCCAATTCGGGCAGCTGGAAGTGGGGCCAGGCGGCCAACCCGTCGGGCTGGGCCAACGAGCCCTATACGGATGCTCAGTTCCAGAAAATGAAGACACGCTTCATCGACCAGGGCGTGCCCGTCATCCTGGGTGAATACGCGGCCATTCTGCGCTCGGAATACGACGCGGCCGGCACGCACCGGAAATACTGGGATCAGTACATCACCCGCTCGGCCTTCACGCATGGCCTCGTGCCGATGTACTGGGACAACGGCTACACGGACAACCACCAGTCCGGCCTCTTCAACCGCGCAACGGGCGCACAGGCATTCCCGGACGTTATCGGCACGATCGTCAACGCCGCAAAGTAAGAGAAACCGGTGACAGGCTCCGGTTTTGTGGAAGTTGCTTGAAAAAAGGACAGACCCCATTTTTCAGGCAACACTCGAATAATCGGAGCCTGTCACCGGTTTTCAGGAAAAACCGGTGACAGGCTCCGGTTCTGGCCATAAAAAAACGGCGCCGAGGCGCCGTTTCGTTTTGTCGCTATGGCTCAGGCCGGTGGCGGCACGTAACCCATGGCCTGGTCGGCGCCTTCGCCGAAGAAGTGCTTTTCCATCTGTGCGGCCAGGTATTTGCGGGCGCGCACGTCGGCCAGGTTCAGGCGGTTTTCGTTGACCAGCATCGTCTGGTGCTTGAGCCAGGCGGCCCATGCTTCCTTCGACACGGATTCATAGATTTTCTTGCCCAGTTCACCCGGATAAGGGGGGAAGTCCAGGCCTTCGGCTTCCTTGTTCAGTTTGATGCAGTGGACGGTACGGGCCATCGCGGGTGCTCCTGTGATTGTCGCTAAAGGGGAATTATAAGGTTTTCACCAGGACCTGGGACTTGCGCTGCCAGTTGTACATGCGCTGGCGGTCTTTCGGCAGCGTGTCGACGGTGGCCGGCACGAAGCCGCGCTTGATGAACCAGTGCGCCGTGCGGGTCGTCAGCACGAACAGTTTCGTGATGCCCGACGCGCGCGCGCGGTTTTCCAGGTGTTTCAGGATGCGTTCGCCGTCGCCCTGCGCCTGCACTTCCGGGTTGACGGTCAGGCATGCCATTTCTGCCATTTTCTCTTCCGGGAACGGATACAGCGCGGCGCAGCCGAAGATCACGCCGTCATGCTCGATGACGGAAAAATAATTGATTTCCCGTTCGATCAGTTCGCGCCCCCGCTTGACGAGCGTTCCATCCGCCTCCAATGGCTCGATCAGCTTGATAATCCCGCCGACGTCCTCAATTGTGGCGGGACGCAGGCTTTCCAGGTTCTCGTGGCTGATCATCGTGCCCACGCCATCGTGGGTGAACAGTTCAAGCATGGCCGAGCCGTCCATCGCAAACGGCACGATGTGCGAGCGTTCCACGCCGCTGTTGCACGCCTTGATGGCATGCTGCAGGTAGAACGCCGTCTCCGGCGGCAGGAATCCGGCCTGCAGCACGGCTTCGGCCTGGTGCGACGACAGCTCGCGGATATCCGTGCCGGCCGCGTCGCGCATCATCTCGGTTTCCGTGATGAAGATGAGTTTATCGGCGTGCAGCGCCACGGCGGCGGAGACGGCCACGTCCTCCATCGTCAGGTTGAACGCCTCGCCGGTAGGCGAAAAGCCCAGCGGCGACAGCAGGATCAGGCCGCCGGTGCCGAGGATCGAGTGGATCGTTTCGGCGTCGACCTTGCGGGTGATGCCGGTCAGTTCCAGGTCGACGCCGTCGATGACGCCCAGCGGACGCGCCGTGACGAAGTTGCCGGAAATGATGCGGATCGCCGCGTTCGACATGGGCGTATTCGGCAGACCCTGGCTGAATGCGGCCTCGATATCGAGACGCAGTTCGCCCGCGGCTTCCTTGGCGCATTCCATCGCGGCGGTGTCGGTGATGCGGATGCCGTTGTGGAAACGGCCTGCGACGTTACGCAGGGCCAGCTGTTCGGCAACCTGCGGGCGCGAGCCGTAGACGACGACAACCTTGATGCCCAGCGCGTGCAGCAGCGACAGGTCATGCGCCAGCACCGGCAGGGCACCGGCGGCCACCAGCTCGCCCGGGAAGGCGATCACGAAGGTCTTGCCGCGGAAGGCATGGATGTACGGTGCGACAGAGCGCAGCCAGTGGACGAATTCGGTAGGGTTTTCCATTGGCCGCATTATAATTCGCTGCGCGGTTTTCACCGCAAAACTATGTAAAAAACAATGTCAGAAGCCAGCAAGCAGTCCCTTTCCTCCTCTCCCGTCACCCCCGTCGAGAAGCCCAAGGATACCCGGCCCGCGCCGGACGGCCAGCCGCGCCAGCCGCGCGAGGGGCGTGCACGCGCGCCCGGCGAGGCGGCGCGGCGCGGAGAGTCGGGCCAGCGCCGTCAGCCGAACGGGCCGAAGACA
This sequence comes from Pseudoduganella plicata, assembly GCF_004421005.1. NCBI lineage: Bacteria > Pseudomonadati > Pseudomonadota > Betaproteobacteria > Burkholderiales > Oxalobacteraceae > Pseudoduganella > Pseudoduganella plicata. Next base: position 2,137,757 of record NZ_CP038026.1, on the reverse strand, counting down.
CCCGAGACGCAGGAACAGGCGGCCGCCCGCGCCGCACGCGAAGCGCAGCGCGCCGAACGCGAGGCGGAACGGGCGTTCCGCAATCCGCTGCCGCCGATCCGCTTTCCCGAGGACTTGCCTGTCTCGGGCCGCCGCGAGGAAATCGCCGAGGCGTTGCGCCGCCACCAGGTGGTGATCGTCTCCGGCGAGACGGGGTCGGGCAAGACGACGCAGCTGCCGAAGATCTGCCTGGAACTGGGGCGCGGCCAGAATGGCCTGATCGGTCACACGCAGCCGCGCCGGATCGCCGCGTCGTCCACCGCGAAACGCATCGCCCAGGAACTGGGCTCGCCGCTGGGCGAGCACGTGGGCTACAAGGTACGTTTCAACGACACGCTGCACAAGGGCGCGTACGTCAAGCTGATGACGGACGGTATCCTGCTGGCCGAAACGCAGACGGACCCGCTGCTCAAGGGCTACGACACGATCATCATCGACGAAGCCCACGAGCGCAGCCTGAATATCGACTTCCTGCTCGGCTACCTGAAGCAGCTGCTGCCGCGCCGGCCCGACCTGAAGGTCATCATCACGTCCGCCACGATCGATGCGGAGCGCTTCGCGCGCCACTTCTCGCAGGAAGGCAAGCCGCGCGTGCCCGTCATCGAGGTCTCGGGCCGCCTGTACGCGGTGGAGATCCGCTACCGCCCCGTCGAGCGCGAGGCGATGACGCTGCCGCCCGGCGCGAACGCCGCCAAGCCGCAATTGCGCACGTCCGCCGCGGCCAAGGAGAAGCGCGACCTGATGGATGCCATCGTCGACGGCGTCGATGAAGTGTGCCGCCTGGGGCAGGGCGACGTGCTGGTGTTCCTGCCGGGCGAGCGCGAGATCCGCGATGCCGCCGAGGCGCTGCGCAAGCACCATCCGCCGCACGTGGAGATCCTGCCGCTGTTCGCACGCCTGTCCGTCGAGGAGCAGGACCGCGTGTTCCGCACGACGAACCAGCGCCGCATCGTACTGGCCACGAACGTGGCCGAGACGTCGCTGACGGTGCCGGGGATCCGCTACGTCGTCGATGCCGGCACGGCGCGCGTCAAGCGCTACAGCTACCGCAACAAGGTCGAACAGCTGCAGGTAGAGCCGATCGCACAGTCGGCGGCCAACCAGCGTGCCGGCCGTTGCGGCCGCGTGGCCGACGGCGTCTGCATCCGACTGTACGACGAGCAGGATTACAACGGGCGGCCGAAGTTCACCGAACCCGAGATCCTGCGCTCGTCGCTGGCGGCCGTTATCTTGCGCATGAAGTCGCTGCACCTGACCGACGTCGAGACGTTCCCGTTCATCGAGCCGCCGCAGGCGCGCGCCATCGCCGATGGGTATCAGCTGCTGCAGGAGCTGGGCGCGGTGGACGACGACAACCGCTTGACGCCGCTGGGCCGCAAGCTGGCCAAGCTGCCGCTGGACCCGCGCGTGGGCCGCATGATCCTGGCGGCGCAGGAGAGCGCGTGCCTGACGGAGGTGCTGATCGTGGCATCGGCGCTGTCCGTGCAGGACCCGCGCGACCGTCCCATCGAGCACCAGCAGGCCGCAGACCAGGCGCACGCCAAATTCAACGACGAGAAGTCCGAGTTCTTGTCGTACCTGAAGATCTGGCACTGGTTTGCGGACGCCATCGAACACAAGAAAACCAACCGCCAGCTGCAGGACAACTGCCGCAGCAATTTCCTGTCGCAGGTGCGCCTGCGCGAATGGCGCGACGTGCACTCGCAGCTCCTCACCCTGGTCAAGGAACAGGGCTGGCGCCTGAACGAGGCACCGGCGACGTACGAGCAGCTGCATATGGCGCTGCTGACGGGCCTCCTGGGCAACGTCGGCTTCAAGATGGAAGACGACCCGGGCTACCTGGGCGCGCGTGGCATCAAGTTCCATATCTGGCCCGGCTCCTCGCTGGGCAAGAAGGCGGGCAAGTGGGTGATGGCGGCCGAACTGGTCGAGACGACGCGGCTGTATGCGCGCACGATCGCCAGGATCGAGCCGGAATGGCTGGAGAAGGTCGGCGCCCACCTCCTGAGAAAATCGTGGGGCGAGCCGCGCTGGGAGAAGCGCCAGGCGCAGGTGACGGCGGCAGAGAAGGCGACGTTGTACGGTCTGACGGTGTACAGCCAGCGGCGCATCAACTACGCGCTGCACAATCCGGCCGAGGCGCGCGAAATCTTCATCCGCGACGCTCTGGTGGCCGGCGACTACGACACGCGCGCACCGTTCTTCGCCTACAACCACAAGCTCGTGAAGGAAATCGAGACGCTGGAACACAAGTCGCGCCGCCAGGACGTGCTGGTGGACGAGCAGTTGATCGAAGCGTTCTACGACAAGCTGATTCCGCACGACGTGGTCAACGGCGCCGGTTTCGAGGCGTGGCACAAGAAGGCCACGCAGGCCGACCCGAAGCTGCTGTACCTCGTCAAGGAAGACCTGATGCGCCACGAGGCGGCAGGCGTGACGACGGAGCTGTTCCCGAAGAAGATGCTGGCTGCCGGCATCGAGATGACGCTGACGTATCACTTCGAGCCGGGCACGGTGCGCGACGGCGTCACGCTGCACGTGCCGCTGTATGCGCTCAACCAGCTGTCGCGCGAACGGTGCGAGTGGCTGGTGCCGGGCATGCTGAAGGAGAAGGTGCACCTGCTGCTCAAATCCCTGCCGCAGAAGCAGCGCCGCCATATGGTGCCGTTGCCGGATTACGCGGCGAAGTTCTGCGAACGGATCGCAGCAAAAGAATCGTTCGGGCGCGGTGACCTGATCGACGCCATCATCGCCGACATCCGCGAGCAGGTGACGATCAACGTGCTGACGTCCGACTTCAAGCCCGAGCAGCTGCCGGCGCACCACTTCATGAACTTCAAGGTGCTCGACGAGCACGGACGCCAGCTGGACATGGGCCGCAACCTGGCGACCTTGCAGGCCGAGTACGGGCTCCAGGCGCGCCAGAGCTTCCAGAAGATGGCGGAGAATGCGCCGCCGGCGTCGAGCGCATCGCTGGCGCGGCTCGATGGCGGCGCAAAACCGGCAAAAGGCGCGGCACACGGCGGCATCGCCGGCGAGGTCAAGGCCGGCGGCAAACCGGGCAGTGCGCCGCCGCCCGCACCTGCCGCACCGCCGGCCCCCGCCGCGGCGCATACGAACATCACGGCGTGGACGTTCGGCGAACTGCCCGAACTGCTGGAGATCGTGCAGGGCAAGCTGACCCTGATCGGCTTCCCGGCGCTGGTCGACAAGGTCGGTCATTGCGACCTGGAGGTGTTCGACGACCCGAACGTGGCGGCGCGCACGCATCGCGTCGGGCTGCGCCGGCTGTTCGCGCTGCAGATGAAGGACCAGATCAAGTTCGTGGAAAAGAGCATCCCGAACCTGCAGCAGATGGGCATGCAGTTCATGGCGATGGGCACGCAGGAGGAACTGCGCGACCAGATCATTGCCAAGGCAATCGACATCGCCTGCCTGCAGGATCCGCTGCCAACGGATGCCGCGTCGTTCAACAAGCGCAAGGACGAGGGCAAGTCGCGCCTCGTGCTGCTGGTGAACGAGATCGCCCGCCTCGTCTCGCAGGTGCTGACGGAGTTTCACGGCTTGCCCAAGCGGCTGCAGGGCATCAACCCGCAGGCGGCTGCGGACATGCAGGAACAGCTCAAGGGCCTCGTGCACAAGCGCTTCCTGCTCGATACGGAGTTTTCCCAGCTGGCGCACTTCCCGCGCTACCTGAAGGCGATGAACGTCCGCCTGGAAAAGCTGCGTGCCGATGCGGCCCGCGATGCGAAATCGATGGCCGAATGGCAGCAGGCCGCGCAGCCTTACCTGAGGGTGGCGCGCGACAAGTCGGCCGGCAAGAACACCGATCCGAAGCTGGTGGAATTTCGCTGGTTGCTGGAGGAGTTGCGGGTGTCGCTGTTCGCGCAGGAGTTGCGCACGCCGATGCCGGTATCCGTCAAGCGGCTGTTCAAGGTATGGGAATCGATGCAACGCTAGTGGGCAGGTGACAGGCTTTCCCTGGGCATGTCCAGGGAAAGCCGTCACCGATGTTTGCCTGCGCCGCATTGTGATGAGAGCCGGAGAGCAGGCAGATCCGACGGGTCGACCCCGGCCCTTCCGACATTTATCAGCCTCGTTCGCGGCAATGCAGGGCGGCCTGCGCTGCCGGCCGCTTAATATTTCTTGTTCGGATCCATGCTGGCGCTCTGGTTCGACAGCCCGCCGACCTGGTTGACGTTCTTGTCGGTCAGATCCGAGCCGCTGCCCAGATCCAGCGTATTGCTGCCCAGGCCCGAGCTGCCACTGCCCAGGCTGCCGCTTTGGCTCGACAGGCCGGTTCCCGACGCCAGGCTCGCGCCCTGGTTGCCGGACATGCTGTTGCCGCTCATATTGCCGCTGGCGTCGCCCGACAGGCTGCCGCTCTGGCCATAGCTGCTGCCGCTTTGCATCGTGCTGGTGCCGCTGCCCATCACGCTGCCGGTGGACGTCATCTGGCCCGGCATTGCCTGCTGGGTGCCGTAGAAGCCGTGGATCTGGCTGCCGAATTCGGGACTGGCCATATCGGGCCAGGCGTCCTTGTCGAAGCCTGGTGCGCTTTCCAGCCGTTCCTTCGGAATGTCGAGGATGAAGCGTTTGTTGACGGTATCGAGCTGCAGCGCCTGCCAAGGCACGGCAAACAGCTTGTCACCCATGCCCAGGATGCCGCCGAACGACAGCACGGCATAGGCGATCTGTCCGCTCTGCATGTCGAGCATGATTTCCTTGATGTCGCCCAGGTCTTCTTCCTGGCGGTTATAGACGTCTTCGCCCATCAGGGTGTCGGCGCCCATCAGGCGTGGCCCAGGGCCATCGCTGGTGCTGCGGTCACGGTAAATGCCAAACGGGTCTCGGTCGAGATAGCTCATTGTGGTCTCCTGTGAATCCTGTGGTGAAATCCGCCGGATAACGCGGCGGTGCGCATGCCAGAATAGCGCAAGCGACATTTTCTTGTTATTACTATAAGTCAATAGTGTGGGCTCTTCACGGGGGAAGCTGGCATGGCAAAACGTGGCAGCAGGGCAAGTGGGGCGGGGCTGATGCGCAGCCTGGTAAAGCTGGGCAAGACCCAGCAGCGGGCCGCCGGCAAGATGATGGCGGGGCTGCTGTCGTTACCGGCGGTTACCGCGGCGCCGGCCCGCAAGACGGTCCGCAAGGCAGCCGCAAGGCGCGCCGCTGCCGTACCCGCCGCGCCCGGCAAATGGCTGCTCGGGCATGAAACGGTCGCGCTGCCGGACGCACCGCCGCGACGGATGAGTTATTGGTTGTATCTGCCGCAAACGGTGCCGGAGGAAGCGCTGCGGGACGGCCTGCCGCTCGTGCTGATGCTGCACGGCTGTCAGCAGACGGCCACGGAATTTGCGCAGGGCACGCGGATGAACCTGCTGGCGGAAAAGAAGGGCTATGCGGTGCTGTATCCGCAGCAATCGACGAGTGTGCACGCGCACCGCTGCTGGCGCTGGTTCGACCGCGCCACGCAGGCCGGTGGCGGTGACGTGCAGCCTGTCGCCACCGTACTGGCGAAGGTGCTGCGACAATATCCCATCGACCGGCAGCGGGTGTATGCCTGCGGTATCTCGGCCGGTGCGGGCATGGCCAATATCATGGCGCTGAGTTATCCGGACATCATCGCGGCCGTGGGGCTGCACTCCGGCCCCGTGTTCGGCGCCGGCAACGGCGCCATCGGCGCGCTTGGCGTCATGCAGCATGGCGGCGGCGCCCGTTCGGCCGAGGCCATCCGCGAAGTGCTGATGCGTCGTGCCGATTTCCCGACGATGCCGACGATCCTGATCCACGGCGCGGCGGACAGCGTGGTGCGTTCCGTCAACCAGGGGCAACTGGTGCAGCAGAGCTTGCTATTGAACGGCTTGCCCGCGGACACGGCGCCGCGCATCCGCATCGAACCGGCGGGCCGCCGCGGCAACCGCAATGGCCACGTCATCCGCGACTACTACCTGGGCCGCAAGCTGGTGGTTCGGGAGGCGCATATCGACGCACTGGAGCACGCCTGGAGCGGCGGCGACGAGCGGCTGGCGTTCAACGCGAAAGCGGGGCCGGATGCGAGCCGGATGATGCTGGCGTTTTTTGCAAAACATCGGCGCTGAGGCCGGACGCACGCACGATACCGTTGAGCAACTGTCTTATTTCGGCTGTCTCCGAAATGGATAATTTCTGCTTAGAATCAACGGCTTGCGGCGCACCAGTTAAAGCAATGGTTTAGACACTCTGACAAGAAAATCCTTGTCAAACGCCGAACTGGCGGGTACTGTATGCATGTACAGTATATGAAGATTGTCATCCATGGCCCGCTCCGATCCGCTCATTGCTCCGCATGCTGTTTCGTGCAGTGCGCTGGGCACTGCCTCAGGCACTGCCCAGCGCACTGCTCAGATCGCGGCGCCGGAAGTCCTGCATCCCTCGCTCTGGCTTGCGTCGCAACTGGCGCAATCCACCGACCGCTGTGTCGACACGGGCTATCCGGCCCTGTCGACCCAACTGCCGGGGGGCGGCTGGCCCACGGGGACATTGTTCGAGCTGTTGCTGCCGCAGCCGGGTGTCGGCGAACTGCGCCTGCTGCGGCCCGCGCTGACGAAGGTGGCGGCTGCCGGACGGCCCATCGTCATGTTGCAACCACCCCATGCACCGCAGGCATTGGCGCTGGCGGCACTGGGCATCGATCCGGCCCAGCTGATCTGGATCCGCAACACGGGCAAAAGCACGGACGCGCTATGGGCGGCCGAGCAGATATTACGCAGCGGCTGCTGCGGTGCGCTGCTGCTGTGGCAGCAGCATGTGCGGGGCGAGGCATTGCGTCGGCTGCATCTGGCGGCGCAAAGCGGCGATACCCTGTTCTGCCTGTTGCGGCCGCTGGCGGCCGCGCAGGATGCTTCTCCCGCGCCGTTGCGCCTGTCGTTGCGGGCGGCCGCGGGCGGGATGGAAATCGGTTTTATCAAACGCCGGGGGCCGCAACGGGAGGCGCCGCTGTTTTTGCCCCTGACACCTTCTTTACTGCAACGACATGCGACTATGGATCGGCCTGCATCTGCCCCGGCTCCCGCTCGAAGTGTTCTGCCCGCGCTGGTCGGATGACGTCGGCACGGCCGTGCTGGAACACGAGGTGGTGCTGGCCGTCTCGAGCCTGGCGGCGCGTGCCGGCGTGCGGCCCGGCATGCGCCGCGGCGGCGCGCTGATGCTGGCACCGGAGATCGCGCTGCATGAACGCGCGCCCGTTCAGGAGGCCGAGGCCCTGCACGCGGTGGCGATGGCCCTGCTGCAGTACACGCCGCAGGTGACGGAGGGCGAGGAAGCAACATTGCTGCTCGATGTGGGCGCCAGCCTGCGTCTGTTCGGCGGCATTCGCCGGCTGTGCGCACTGGTGCGGGATAGCCTGCGCGCGCTGGGTTTTACGGCGGTGCTCGGTGTAGCTCCCACGGCGCGCGGCGCCTGGCTGCTGGCACGCAGCGGGGCGGGACGTTCTTTAACAATCGAGAAGATGGAGCGCCGGCTGCAGGGCCTGCCGGTCAGCCTGCTGCTGCCGGCACGGCCGTACCTGGCGTGGCTGGAGGGCATCGGCTGTCTCACCGTGGGCAACCTGATGCAGCTGCCCCGGCCCGGCCTGCAGCGCCGTTGCGGCCGTGCGCTGCTGGATGTGCTCGATGCCGCGCGCGGCCATACGGCCGAGATGTTCCGCTGGATCGAGGCGCCGCCCAGCTTTCGCGCCAAGCTGGAACTGTTCGGCCGCATCGAGGATGCCGACCTGCTGCTGGCCGGTGCCCGCCGCCTGCTGCAGCAGATGACGGGCTGGCTGTGCGCGCGCCAGTTCGCCGTCGAGCGTATCAGCCTGCTGCTGGAACACGAACGGGGCAGGGTGGCGCGGCCGCCCACGGCGATCGACATCATGCTGGCCGAAGCCGTCTGGCGCGACGATCACCTGGTGCGCTTGCTAAAGGAAAAGCTGGGCAAGCTGGTGCTGGATGCGCCCGTCATCGGGCTGTGCCTGGAAGCGCTGCAGGTCAAGCCGATGGCGCCGCACAGCGACTCGCTGTTCCCGGAGCCGGGCGGCAGCAAGGAAGACCGCTTGCGTCTTTTTGAATTGCTGGTGGCCCGGCTGGGCGCCGATAATGTGCTGCAGGCCGTCCCCCGCGCCGACCACCGGCCCGAATATGCCAACGGCTGGGCACCCGTGCAGGAGAAGGTGCGTCCGGCAGACGTGGCGGCGGCGCTGCCGCCCGGCAGCCTGCCGCGGCCTGCGTGGCTGCTGGCCAAGCCGATCGCGCTGCTGGTGCGTGACCACCGGCCGTTTTATTGCTCCCCGCTGCGGATGGTGTCGTCGGCCGAGCGCATTGAGGCAGGGTGGTGGGGCGAAACGCAAACGCGCGATTATTTCATCGCACAAGGCGAGGACAACGCGCACTACTGGGTATATCGGGAACGCCTGACGGGCACGGAGGAGGACTCCGAGCCGCGCTGGTATCTGCACGGCTTGTTTGGTTGACGGCGGTTACCGCCAGCACGTCAGGGCCACGCGGTATCGAACGCGGGTTCATGTCGCCCATCATGCTGTCCTTCACTCAGCCGTTCAAGCCGACCTTCATGCAGCCCAGCCGGCCATGCGCTGATGCTGTTTCTTGATGCGGTCCCTTGCGCAGCCCTCGGATACTGACTTTGCCGCAGCCGCTTCATGCAGCCGCCGAACAGCCGCCGCGCCGTCGCCGAACCGTTGCCCGAGATAGCCACTGATCCAGCCGCCCAGGCCGCCGCCTCATGCAGCCGCTGATGCAGTCGCTGATGCAGCCGCCTGATACAACCGGCTGATACAACCGGCTGATACAACCGGCTGATACAACCGCTTAAGCAACCGCCGAGCAACCGCCGAGCAACCGCCGAGCAACCGCCGAGCAGCCCGACAAGCAACCACCTGATGCAACCATCGAGGAGCCGCACGAGCAGCTCTACGAACAACCGCCTGATGCCCCACACCCACACATAACGCTGACATACCCAACCGTACACGGCGTGTGCAGACCGCTCCCTTGCCACACGGCCGTTTCCCGTGCAGAGTACGGGCATCGATCGCGACAGGAACATCCATGCAGGCACAACGACTCGACTTCCCCGGTGCCAGCGGCGCCCTGCTGGCGGCGCGGCTGGATTCGCCGCAAGGCACGATCCGCGCCTACGCGCTGTTTGCGCACTGCTTCACCTGTGGCAAGGACGTGTTCGCGGCCAGCAGCATCGCACAGGCGCTGACGGATCATGGCATCGCCGTGCTGCGCTTCGACTTCACAGGCCTGGGTGCCAGCGAAGGCGATTTCGCCAACACGAATTTTTCGTCGAATATCGCCGATCTGGTCGCCGCGGCGGATTATCTGCGCGCGCACTACGCGGCACCGCAGATCCTGATCGGCCACAGCCTGGGCGGCGCGGCCACGCTGGCCGTCGCCGGCAACGTGCCGGAAGTCCGCGCCGTCGTGACGATCGCCGCGCCCAGCGATCCGTCGCACGTGACGCACCTGTTCGGCCCGCAGCTCGACACGATCGTCGCCGCCGGCGAAGCGCAGGTGCAGCTGGCGGGGCGGCCGTTCCGCATCCGCCGGCAGTTCCTGGAGGACGTGGCGGAGCACACGCTGCAACCGAAAATCGCGGCGATGCGCAAGGCGCTGCTGGTCATGCACGCGCCTGGCGACACAACGGTGGGTATCGAGAACGCGATGAACATCTTCAAGGCGGCGAAGCATCCGAAAAGCTATATCAGCCTGGACAGTGCCGACCACCTGCTGACGCGACGCGAGGACGCCGTCTACGTCGCCAACCTGATTGCGGCGTGGAGCACGCGGTACCTGGATGGGGCGGGGTAACGAACGGCGACTGCATCGCCGCGTCACGTACTCCAGTCAACGCCGTCATTATTCACCAGTCCATGCCAACGCACCCGCCGCCACTGTTCCGCCGCGCCGAACGGGCCGACATTCCCGCCATGTCGGCCATCCGGCTGGCCGTTACCGAGAATGTGCTGTCCGACCCTGGCCGCATCACCGCTGCAATGTACGAGGACTACCTGGACCATTCGGGACGCGGCTGGGTTGCCGAGGTCGATGGCGCCATCGTGGCGTTCTGTTATGCGGACAGCATCGATGGATCGATCTGGGCATTGTTCGTCCAGCCGGGCTGGGAAGGACGGGGACTGGCCCGGAGTTTGCTGGGTCTGGCTGTCGATTGGCTGTTCGCCACGGGCCACGACAGCGTCGCGCTGACGACAGCGGCCGGCACGCGCGCGGACCGCTTCTATGCCGCGCAAGGCTGGCGCCGCCTCGGCCTGTGCGACGACGGCCGCAATGTCGAATACCTGCTGGGTCGCGATGACTGGTGCCGCGGGATGGCCTGACCCGGCCGTCTCACTGCCGCCAGCCGGTTTCACGGAGCATCAGCTGAAACATTCGACAGCCAAACGACCGACGGCCGCTGACACAGGCGAGTCCGCGCACCCAGCCACCAGGGCTGCGGCGGCACACGGGAAAGCTCAGCCCTGCGCCGTCCCTTGCCAGGCCATCGCCCTCTGCACTGCAGGCCGTTCGCCGACTGACTTGAGCCAGCGCTGCAGAGACGCCTTGCCGGCCAGTGTCTCGCCAAGCTGTGGCCCCAGCCTTTCGCCGGCGGCCACGATCCACGGATAAAGCGCGACATCGGCAATCGAATACCCGTCGCCGCCCAGGTGGCCGGTGCGGGAGAGCTGGCCTTCGAGCACGCCCAGCAGGCGCTCGGCTTCCCGGACGAAGTGCGTCGTGGCGTCCGGATTATCGCCTTGCCGGGAAAACGCACCCAGCTGGCCGATCATCGGGCCGACGCCGCCGATCTGCCAGTGCAGCCACGTCAGCACCTGGTAGCGGGCCGGACCCTGCGCGGGCAGCAGCCGGCCATGCCGCTCCGCCAGATAAGTAAGGATGGCACCGCTTTCAAACATCGTCAGCGGCCCGCCGTCCGCCTCCTCGTCGACCAGCGCGGGAATCTTGTTGTTGGGGAGATTGCCAGGAATTCCGGGCGGAATTGCGCGCGTTCCGCGAGATTGACGGGAACGATCCGGTAAGGCACACCCAGTTCCTCCAGCATGATGAGCGGCTTGCGGCCATTCGGTGTCGTCCAGGTATGCAACGTGATCATCGGATTCTCCATTTCGTTTGAGGAGCTGTATTGAAGCGCACGTAACACGGGCGCACGTCCCGTCAGGAACGTGCGCCCGTGCACGCAATGCCGAATGCGCTTACTTGACCGGCTGCAGGATGGCTTCCAGACGATCCGGGGTGCCGGCGATGCGCTCCAGGCGCGGATATTTCAGGCCGCCATGATAATCGAGCGAAACGGTGCGGTAGTCGTTGCCGTGCTTGACGAGCAGGTCGATCGGCTTGCTATCCGTCTTCGCTTTCGTGACGGCGGCACGCAGCAGCTCCGGCTTGTAGGCGCGGCCGTTGACCGCCAGCAGCGTCGTATTGCCCGACAGGCCGGCCTTGAAGCCGAGCCCATCCCAGACAATGCCGACGATCTTGCCGTCGCTGCCGACGGAGAAGCCCAGCGAAAACTGGAAATTTGCCGTCTTGCTCTGCTCTTCGATGCCCTTCAGGAACTCCGTCTGCGTGTCGGTATAGACGAGCTTCCAGCCGGCGCGTGCCAGGCCGTCGAGTGGCGCGGGGCCGACTTCCTCCACCTTCTTCTTCAGGAACGGCGCCCAGTCGAACGGCTGCACCGCCGTCAGCGCCTTGACGACGTCGTCGAACGTATAGTGCTTGGCCACGTTGACGCCGTCGTCGACACCGAAGAAGCCGCGCGCAAAGTCGTCCAGCGAGCGTTTGTCGCCGGACAGTTCACGGATCTTCGTGTCCACGTCCAGCCAGATCAGCGCGCCTTCCGCATAATAGTCCTCGCTGCGCTGCCAGTTCGGCCAGACCTGCGGCCGGCGCTGGCTGATGATCGGATCGTTGGTCGTGTCGACAACCGGGCGCCACGAGCGGCCCTGCACGTTCGCGTACGTCGCCGCGGTGGCGGCGATCATGTCGCGCACGCTGGACAGTTTCACCAGCCCCGAGCGGGACGCGAGTACCTGTCCCCAGTATTGCGTCTGACCTTCGTAGACCCACAACAGGCTGTTATCGAGCGGAGAATTAAAATCCGGCACGTCCTGGCCCTTCGGGCGGCGGAACTTGCCGTTCCACGAGTGCGTGAATTCGTGCGGTAGCAGCGTGCGCACGGCTTCCGTCTTGCTCCACTCGGTGAAGTAATTGCTCTTGACGCCGTTCTCGCTGGACTGGTGGTGCTCGCGGCCCACGCCGCCGAATTCATCGGACAGGGCAAACAGGAAATCGTAATGCGTGTAGTGCTGCGAGTTGAACAGCTTGTAAGCCTGCTTGATCAGCGCGCGGTGCAGCTCGATCTGCTCCGGCTTGGCGTCGAGCGCTTCGGCCGAGTCTGCTACGACGTTCAGCCTGACGGGAACTTTGGCGCCCGGATCCAGGTCGAACTGTTTGTAATACCGGCCCGCAAACAGGGGCGAGTCGATGAAGGTTTCCAGGTCGGTGGTCTTGAATTCGATCTGGTCGCCCGTGCGCCTGGCCGTCTCCAGCGCCGTGCCGTACTGCCATCCGGCGGGCAGTGTCAGCGTGGTCTGGATAGGGATGCGGCGTGTGTGGTAACCGGCGGGATACATCGTCATCGACTGCCACTGGATGCCGAGGATATCGGGCGTCACGGCGATACGGCCCTGGCCGCCTTCGGTGGGCGACAGGTGCTGGTATTCCACTTCCACAGCCTGCGCGCCTTTCGGCACGTCGATCTGGAACGCATAGACATTGAGCGGGTCGCGCTTCCACGGCACGGCCTTGCCGTTCGCCGTGACTTTCAGGCCGGCCAGCTGATGCAGCGCGCCGGTGGGACCATGCTGCGCCGTGACCCATTGCGGGTACAGCAAGGTGAGCTTGCCCGGCTTGACCGGAATGGTTTCCTGGACGCGGAAGATATTGCGGGCCGTATCGGAAGCGTCGATCTTCATCCGGATCGTGCCCGGGTAGGGCTGGTCGAGCGAAGGGGGCAGCGGGTCGGCCTTGGCGCAGAAAGCGGTGGCCAGCAGCAGCGGCAGGATCGCTGCGCGCGGAGCAAAGTGCAGGGGCATGGGGCGTGTGGTCAGAGTCATCCAGCGGGCGAGTGTAGCACGTGGGAAATGTGAAATGTTTCAGAAAGTAACAGCAAAAATTTTTGCAGAAACTCCCTTGAAACCGATTCCGGCAGTTCTATATTGGATTCAGCGGTTGCCCGGATGGGGACCGCGGCTCTTGAAGACACACGGAGCACCGCGGCATGCCGCTGCGGATCGTCCGATGCGTCTTCCGGTATCGCTTAACTTTGAAAGGATATCCATCATGCGTACTTTTGATCCGACTCCGCTGTACCGTACCGCTATCGGCTTCGACCGCCTGGCCCAGATGCTGAATAACGCCGAGGCACAGCCCAGCTACCCACCCTACAACATCGAACTCGTGTCGGAAGACCAGTACCGCATCGTCATGGCGCTGGCCGGCTTCGACCGTTCGGAAATCGACATCACCAGCGAACGCGACACGCTGCACATCGTCGGTCGCAAGCAGAAGGACGGCACCGAGCGCACCTATCTGCACCGCGGCATCGCGGCACGCGACTTCGAGCAGCGCTTCCAGCTGGCCAACCATGTCAAGGTAACGGGCGCGTCCTTCAACAACGGCATGCTCACCATCGACCTGGTGCGTGAAGTGCCCGAAGCGCTCAAGCCACGCAAGATCGCCATCGATGGCGTCGCGAACGCCGACGTGCCCGCCATCGAAGAGCAACGCGCGGCCTGACGCGGCGCCGGCCAGTCCAGGTTCGCCCGGGTCCACGCGCTGATGCCGGAATGGCTGAATGCCTGATTCCGGTGCCGGCGGGCGCCGCACGGTGCCCGCCAATCAGGACCGTCGAAATCGTTGCACTGTTTTGTACCCGCGGCTGCCCGGATGGGGGCCGCAAACACTATCGCTTCTCAGGAGGATAAGAAATGCGTACTTTTGACCTGACTCCGCTGTACCGTACCGCCATCGGCTTCGATCGCCTGGCCCAGCTGCTGAACAACGACACGCAGCCCAGCTATCCGCCCTATAACATCGAACTGGTCAGCGAAGACCAGTATCGCATCGTGATGGCGCTGGCCGGCTTCGACCGTTCCGAAATCGACATCACGTCGGAGCGCGACTCGCTCGTCGTGGTGGGCCGCAAGCAGAAGGATGCCGTCGAGCGCACCTTCCTGCATCGCGGTATCGCGGCGCGCGACTTCGAGCAGCGCTTCCAGCTCGCCAATCACGTCAAGGTGACGGGCGCGTCGTTCAACAACGGCATGCTCACCGTCGACCTGGTGCGTGAAGTGCCCGAAGCGATGAAGCCACGCAAGATCGCCATCGACGGGGCCGGTGCCACCGTCACCGCGCTGGACGACAAACGCGACGCCGCGTAAGCCGACGGCAGACGCGGGAAAACCGGGCTCCGGTCCGCGTCAAGCATGCAGTAACAGGCCGGGGCAACCCGGCCTTTGTGCGTCTGGCGGCACCGCACCGGGCGCATCGCCGGCGCGATTAAGGACGGACTAAGCTTGTGGCCTCATATTGTTGACATCGATAACTGATTCATGTGGAGTACAGCGATGAGCAAGACTACTGTTGTCTCGATGACGATGAAGCGCCTGGTCGCGACGCTGTGCGCGGTCGGCGTGCTGGGCGCCGGCGCGGCGATCGCGGTACAACGGAACAATGCGGCCGAGGCCGCGCCGGCGCCGGCGTTGGCCGCCGCAGCACCGGCTGCCGCAGCACCAACCAACGCGGCTGCCGGTGCGCCCGCGCCGACGCCGGCGCCGATGATCGCGCTGCCTGATTTCAGCGTAATCGCGTCGCGCAACGGTCCGGCCGTCGTCAATATCAGCACGACCGGGCGCGTGCGCGCCGCCTATGACGGGCGCGGCGAACCGTTTGCAGACGACCCGTTCTTCGAATTCTTCCGTCGCTTCCAGGGCCCGCAGCGCGGCGGCGGCAACGAGGCGCCCAGCCATGGTGTCGGTTCAGGCTTCATCATCAGTGCCGACGGCATTATCCTGACCAATGCTCACGTCGTGCGCGACGCCAGCGAGGTGTCGGTCAAGCTGACCGACCGCCGCGAGTTCCGCGCCAAGGTGCTGGGTTCCGATCCGAAGACCGACGTGGCCGTGCTGAAGATCGATGCGAAAAACCTGCCGGTCGTGCCGCTGGGCCGTTCCACCGACCTGAAAGTGGGCGAGTGGGTGCTGGCCATCGGTTCGCCGTTCGGCCTGGAAAGCACCGTGACGGCCGGCGTCGTCAGCGCCAAGGGCCGCTCGCTGCCGGACGACAGCAACGTGCCGTTCATCCAGACCGACGTCGCCGTCAACCCCGGCAACTCGGGCGGCCCGCTGTTCAATACGAAGGGGGAAGTCGTCGGCATCAACTCGCAGATCTACAGCCAGACGGGCGGCTACCAGGGCCTGTCGTTCGCCATCCCGATCGACCTGGCCACGCGCATCAAGGACCAGATCGTCGCGACCGGCAAGGTCGTGCATGCCAGGCTGGGCGTGACGGTGCAGGAGGTGAACCAGAGCTTTGCCGACTCGTTCGGCCTGCCCACGCCGGAAGGCGCGCTGGTCGCCAATATCCAGCCGGGCAGTCCGGGCGAGCAGGCCGGCCTGAAACCGGGCGACGTGATTCGCTCCGTCAACGGCCAGAAGATCGTGGCGTCGGGCGATCTGCCCGCCATGGTGGCACTGGCCAAGCCGGGCGACAAGCTGACGATGGACGTCTGGCGCCAGGGCAAGGCCGTCACGTTGACGGGCAAGCTGGGTAACGCCAACGACCGCGTCCTCGCCAGCGCCGAGCAACGCGCTCCGGCGGACAAGCTGCGCCTGGGTCTCGCACTGCGCCCGCTCGACCAGCTCGAACGGCGCCAGATGGGTCTCCCGGCCGGCCTCGTGATCGAGGATGCCGGCGGCGCGGCTGCCAGCGCCGGCGTGATGCCGGGCGACGTGCTGCTGTCCGTGAACGGCCGTACCGTCACGTCGGTGGAGCAGGTGCGCGACGTGGTGTCGCGTTCGGACCGCTCGGTAGCGCTGCTGATCCAGCGCGGCGAGGAACGGATTTTCATCCCCGTGCGCCTGGGCTGAAGCCTGCTCGGCTGACCCGCGTGGTATAAACTGCGCCCGCCGCCATGGCGATGCCGCCAGCCGGATTGACCCGGCGGGCGGCCGATAAACACAGAGAGGAACGATTATGCGGCTGCTGCTGGTGGAAGACGATGTGATGATCGGTGAAGTGGTACTGGACCTGCTCCGGGCCGAGCATTACGCCGTCGATTGGGTCAAGGACGGCGCGATGGCCGATACCGCGCTGCAGACCCAGACGTACGACCTGGTGCTGCTGGACCTGGGCCTGCCGCGCAAGGACGGGCTGGAAGTGCTGCGCTCGATGCGCACGCGCAAGGAGCTCACGCCCGTGCTGGTGGCCACGGCGCGCGATGCCGTCGAACAGCGCATCGCCGGCCTGGATGCGGGCGCGGACGACTACGTGCTGAAACCGTACGACCTGGACGAACTGCTGGCCCGCATCCGCGCACTGCTGCGCCGTTCGGCCGGCCGCGCCGAACCCGTGTTCGAGCACAAGGGGGTCTCCATCAATCCGCAGACCCGCGAAGTGCTGGCCGAAGGCCAGCCGGTCAGCCTGTCCGCCCGCGAATGGGCCGTGCTGGAAGCGCTGATCGCGCGCCCCGGCATCGTGCTGTCGCGCGCCCAGCTGGAGGAAAAGCTGTACAGCTGGAAGGATGAAGTCAACAGCAATGCCGTCGAAGTGTATATCCACGGCCTGCGCAAGAAGCTGGGCAGCGAACTGATTCAGAACGTGCGCGGACTTGGCTACATGGTGCCGAAAGTATGATGCCGAAGGTCAGTGTCTCGCACTCGCTGCGCGGGCGCCTGCTGTGGTTCCTGCTGGCGGCCATCACGATGGCCGCGCTGGCGCAGGCGATGATCGCCTACCGCAGCGCCTTGCACGACGCCGACCAGATCTTCGACTACCACATGCAGCAGATGGCGCTGGCGCTGCGTTCCGGCGTCCCGCTGGCCAATTCCACCCATGGCCCCAGCGCCGATCCGGGCAACGACGACATGGTGGTGCAGGTCTGGACGCCGGACGGCATCCAGGTGTTCCGCTCGATTTCGCGCGCCGAGCTGCCGCAGCGGGCGGTGCTGGGCTTCTCGAACGTCAAGGCCAAGGGCACCACGTACCGCGTGTTCTCCGTCCAGACCAGCAACCAGACCGTCCAGATCGCGCAGGACATGGCCGTGCGCAAGCGCATGGCCGGTGCGCTGGCGCTGCGCACCGTCGGCCCCATCGCGATGATGGCGCCCGTGCTGATGCTGGTGGTCTGGTGGGTCGTCAGCGGTTCGCTGGCGCCCGTGGCGCGGGTGCGCCGCCAGGTGGCGTCGCGCCAGGCGGACGACCTGTCGCCCGTGTCCGAATCGGATCTCCCGGACGAGGTGAAACCGCTGGTGCATGAACTGAACCTGCTGTTCGGACGAGTGCGCACGGCGTTCGACGCGCAGCAGCACTTCGTCGCGGACGCGGCGCATGAACTGCGTTCGCCGCTGGCGGCGCTGAAGCTGCAGGTGCTCAGCCTGGACCGCGCCGAGGACGACGCCGCGCGTTCCGTTGCCATCGGCCGCCTGACGGCGGGGATTGAACGCGCCACCCGCCTCGTCGAGCAGTTGCTCGTGCTGGCGCGCCAGGAGGCGACCGAGGCGAAACTGGAGCCGGTCAACCTGACGGACCTGGCCAAGCGCACCCTGGGCGACATGGTGGGCGCAGCGGCCGCGCGCGAGATCGACGTCGGCATGCACGAAGCGCAAGAAGCCGTCGTGCAGGGGCAGGGCGATGCGCTGCTGGTCCTCTTGCGCAACCTGATCGACAACGCCGTCAAGTACACGCCGGCGGGCGGCACGGTGGACGTGTCCGTGCGCGCTGCCGACGGCGGCGCCACGCTGGTCGTCGAGGACAGCGGGCCGGGCATCTCGCCGGAAGAGCGCGAGCGCGTGTTCAGCCGCTTTTACCGCGTGCCGGGCAGCACGGCCACCGGCAGTGGCCTGGGACTGGCGATCATCAAGGCAATCGCCGAGCGCCATGGCGCCACGCTGACGCTCGATGCGTCGCCCCGGCTGGGCGGCCTGCTGGTGCAGGTGGCGTTCCCGCCGGCGCAGCCGGCCAGCGGCAAGCCGGCTGCGTCGGCGAAGGCGCCGGCCTGACCATCGCATCGGCCGCGCCGGTCGGCTAGAATGGCGTTATTGACATTTGGCCAACAGGGCAGCGGATGAAAAAAATCGGTTTCTCGGGCACTCTCGACCCGATCACGAACGGCCATATGTGGGTCATTGGCGAGGCCCGTTCGATTGCCGAGGAAGTGGTCGTCTTCCTGTCGGAGAATTCGACCAAGGCGCCGCGGTTCTCCGCCGAGGAGCGCCGCGCCATCGTGCTGGAAAGCTGCGCCGAACGCCGGTGGGACAACGTGCAGGTCGTGACGGTGAAAAGCGACTACACGGCCCGCGTGGCGCGCAAGCACGGCATCGACTACCTGATCCGCGGCATCCGCACGACGGCCGATTTCGATTACGAAAACCTGATCCAGCAAACCAACGTGGAAGTGATCGGCGGCGCCAAGACGCTGTTCGTCATGCCCCCGCGCGACCTGGGTTCCGTCAGCTCCAGCTTCGTCAAGGCGCTGGAAGGCCCGGTGGGGTGGAACTGGACGATGAAGAAGTTCGTCCCCGGTCCCGCGTACCGTTCGTGGATCCTCGACTGGCTGCACAAGGAATGGCAGTCGATGTGGCCGGCCGGCGACGATGCGGCGGCGGCCAACGCGCAGGCGTGGTTCGCCCGCCTGACCGGGGCGGAAGCCTACGGCGGCGCCGAGCGGCATTATCACAACCTCGATCACCTGGTGCATGGCCTGTCCGAAGTGCGCGCCTGGAGCGCCAATACCCGGCCCGCCCAGCGCGATGTCGACATCGTGCGTGCCGCGTTCTGGTTCCACGATGCCGTGTACACGCACGCGGCCGCGGACGGCGTCTCCAACGAGGAGGCGAGCGCACGGCTCTGGCTGGAGAGCGATCTGGCCTGGGACTCTTCGGTTGCCGACGAAGTGGCGCAGCTGATCCGCGCGACGGATCATTTCCAGGGCGGCGCGGTTACCCATCCGCTGAAGGACATCATGCTGGGCGTGGACCTGGCCATCCTGGGGCAGGATCAGGAAGTGTACGAGCACTATGCGCGCGGCATCCGCGCCGAGTATGCGCACGTGGAGGAAGATCACTACACGAGCCAGCGCGGCCAGGTCCTGGCGCACCTGCGCGGCAAGGCCGAGGGACGTCAGCTGTTCGGCAACCGCTGGTTCGCCGACCAGTATAACGAGCTGGCCATCGTCAACATGACGCGAGAGCTGGCGACGCTGGGGTCTGTTCCCGGCAAGTGATCGATTCCGCGCTTGCTGCCGGCGTATCCAGGGGACTGACGCTAATGCCGTTAAGTTGATCCGGCTTTCACGCGGGCCGTGTCGGCGGCTGATGAGATCCGGGGCCGGACCCGGCGGGGCGAAGCAGGGAATTCAAGAGCATCGCTCCTGCCTGCGTAGCGGCGGGGGCGTGCACGCCACCACGCCTCCCTGGCCCGGCCCTTCTCAGCCGCTACCACGATCCCAGATACCTTAACTTCACGCCATTGGGGCTGTCCCGAGGTTTTCCTAGAACCGGTTCCAGTTATTGCGCCGGTGCTCGGTTGCTTCCTTCATCAGGTGCCCCGCGCGGGTCGGGTCCTGCGTGGTCAGCGCCAGTTCCTGCAGCGCCGGCGGGTACTCGTGTTCCGCCGCTTCCTCCAGCAATACGGCCGCCCTGGCCGGGTCGCGCGTCACGCCTTCGCCTTCGCGGTAGGCGTACGACAGCAGGAACATCGCGTGCGCGTTGCCCAGTTCCGCGGCCAGCTGCAGCCAGCGTGCGGCCACCGCCGCGTCCCGTGGCACGCCGTTGCCGTTCTTTGCCATCAGCCCGAGCTGCAACGCGGCCTTCGCCTGGCCGCCTTCCGCGGCGCGCTGGTACCACGGCCACGCGGCAGCGGGGTCGGCCGCGATGCCGGCGGCCGGTACGCGATACAGCTCCCCCAGATGAAACGCCGCTTGCGCGTCGCCGGCCTGCGCGGCCTGCAGCAGCAGGCGTTGCGCATCGGCGCGGGCCGCCGGGCGGGCGCGATACAGGATGCCCAGCTCACGCTGCGCCACCGTCGCGCCCTGCACGGCAAGCCGCTGCAGCCGCTGTTCGGCCGCCGGGTCGCCACGCTGCGCCGCAGTCATCGCCAGCGCCTCGATCTGCGCCGACGTCGGCACGGCTTCATGGCCGCAGCCTGCCAGCGCCGCCGCCAGCACGATCGCACAAGCGCACCGTACCGTCATCACTTCGACAGGTCGATGGTGTACTTGGCGAAGCCGCTCGCATCGAGGCCGCCTTCGGCCGTGACGGCGGCGATACCGCTGCTGCGCGCCAGTGCCAGCTGGCCCGGCGCGGAGCGCAGGATCACGGGACCGGCGGTCTTTACTTTCGCGAACGACCAGCTGCGCGCGCTGCCGTTCCCGGCCAGCGTCACCTTGCCGCTGGCCTTGCCGACCTTCTGCAGGTAGTTGCTGACCACCGTCTGGTTGGCGTCGGGCGACTTGATGATGGTCTTGCTGCCGTCGATGCCGGGCACGTTGCCGCCGCCGCCGGCGCGGTAGTCGTTGGTGGCGACGATGAAGTCGTCCGTGTCCGCCACAGGCTTGCCCTGGTAGACCAGGTTGACGATGCGGCTGCCCGCCGGTTTCGTCACGTCGATCTGATAGGTCAGCGCGTTGTTCTCGGCGTAGAAGACGTCGTAGTTGTAGATCGTGCCGTAGCTTGGCACCAGGTCCTGTTCCGCCGTCCTGGCCGGATCGATCTGGCCGAACTGTTTTGCGGACGCTTCCAGCCACGCCTTCAGGTCGGCGCCCTTGATCTTGACGGCCTGCAGGTTGTTATTGCTGTACAGGTAAAGGTCGCCCGGATTGCGCACCTGCAGACCGACCGGCGCGGCGGCGCTGGCGCCTGGCGCGACGTCGGTGAAGTCGGAAGGTCCGTTGCGGCCCGCCTTGAACGGCGCGCTGCACGAGATCACGGGAATATTTTTATACGACGACAGCACCGGGTCGGTCGACGTGCCAATGAAGTTCTTCACGTAGTCGATCTGCGCCTGGTTCACCAGCTGGATGGCCGAGACATCGCCCACCAGCGAGAAATACGACGACATCTCGAAGTCCGTCGTCACGCCCAGCGGCTGCTTGGCATAGGCGATCGTGGCCTCATGCTCGGTCGCCACCAGCGAGGCGATCGCGGGATCGGCCTTCACGAGCGTCGTGCCATCCGTGTACTTGAAGCCGCGCGACTCGACGGTGGTCTTCGTTGGCTGCGTGACCCACTTGCCGCCCTGGTAGACCATCGTCATCCTGATGATGCCCAGGCGCCTGCCCCAGCTCTGCGCCATCACGGTCGGCACGCCGTTCACAAAACCGTTGATGGCGTCGATATTGGCGCCCGCCGGCAGCGCGGCCAGCGAGGGATCGAGCGCCGCCGCACCCGTCTCCTTCCCCTTCGGGAAGATCAGGTGCGAGTGGCCGACCATCAGCGCGTCGATGCCGGTACCGGCCAGGTGATAACTCTGGTTTTCCATCTTCGGGCTGTACGGGCTCGGATCGAGGCCGCCGTGCGACAGCGCGACGATCACATCGGCACCCTTGGCGCGCAGCTCGGGAATGTACTGCTGCGCTGCTTCCTTCGCGCCGCTGACGGCGACCTTGCCGGCCAGGTTCTTCTGGTCCCACTCGAGGATCTGCGGCGGCACGAAGCTCATGATGCCCACGTTGAGCTTGACGTCCACGCTGCTGCCGTCCGGCGCCGTGGCCTTGAAGGTGCGCGGCAGCACGGCATACGGCTGGAAGATCGGCTTGCCGCTGGCGACGCCCGTTACGTTGCTGAGGACGAGCGGGAAGGCCGGCGCGCCGCAGGTGCCCGTCGGCTTGGTCACACCGGGGATATTGAAGTCGGTGTTGGTGACCTGCGACAGGAACGGCAGGCCATAGTTGAATTCATGGTTGCCCATGCCGCCGCCGTCGTACTTGAGCGCGTTCATCGCCTTGTGCACGGCGAGCGTACCGGAGCAGGGGATCGGTGCGGTGACGGCCTGCAGGTCGCCCAGCAGCGTGCCCTGGATGACGTCGCCGTCGTCCAGCAGCACGTTGTTCGGGTTTTCCGCGCGTGCCGCCTGGATCAGCGTGGCGGTGCGCTCCATGCCCAGGCTCGTGTCCTCGGCCAGCGAGTAGTAGTTGTAGCTCAGGACATTCGAATGCAGGTCGGTGGTTTCCATTAGCGCGAACGTGACGGTCGTGCCTTCGGCGATCTTGCCGGGCGCGGGCGGTTGTGGCGTCGGCTCGGCCCAGTTGTTGTCATTGCTGCCGCAACCGCCCAGGCTGACCAGACCCACAGCGACCAGCGCCGCCACCATTACCTGATTCGCCGTCCTCTGCTTCGTGTTCATGCTGATCCTGTCGAGAAAAATTCAAAACGGCGAATGTAACCGCGCGATATGACTGCGCGATGACAACAAAAAGCCCCACAGCCGGGCGGCGTGCAGGGCCGTAAGAAATTGCCAAAAAACGGGGACAGTCCCCGATTTCCGGCAACAGCTTGTACGTCAGAACTTGACGTGCAGGCGCGCGAAGTACGAGGCGCCGTTCAGGCCGAACTGCACGCTGTCGTACTTGAAGCCGTTGTCCGTTTCGTCGGCGTTCTGCGACGTCGGCTTGACGTTGAAGATGTTGTTGCCGCCTACGGTGATCTTGGCGTTCTGGTTGATCGTGTAGGTCAGCGACAGGTCGGCCGACGTCTTCGCTTCGTACTTCAGGTTCGGCACGCCGGCCGCCGTGCCGCTGAAGGTGCCCAAGGTCTGCGGACCGAAGTGGATGATGCGGAAGTCCGTCTGGATCGGTCCCGTGATGTAGTCGAAGCCCAGGGTGACCTTGCGGCGCGGACCGCCCTGTTCGATGAACAGGCGTTCGCGCTCGGACAGCAGTACGTCCTCGTAGCCGGCCAGCGATTGCGGCGCATGGATGCCGTCCACTTCCGTCTTGCTGAAGTTCGCCGCCAGGAACGTCGTCAGGCGGTTGCCCAGCACCGTGCCCTTGTGCGATGCGGTCAGGTCCACGCCCTGCGTCTTGGTGTCGACGGAGTTGACGAAGAACTGCGCCTGGCCTACGCCCAATGTCCCCAGCCGCGCCGCCAGTTCGGGATAATTGTCCGCGTCGAAGCGGCCGGACAGCACGATGCGGTCCTTGATCTTGATGTGATACAGGTCGGCCGTGACGGAGATCGCGTCCGTCGGCGTCCACGTTGTGCCCAGCGTGAAGGAGCGCGATTTCTCTTCCTTCAGCTTCGGAATGCCGGCCAGGTTGGCGACGGCGCCGCCATTCGGGGCCAGCACCACGTCGGTGGGCACGCCGCCGATGAAGTCGGTGAACGTGGACGAGAAGTAGGCCTGCTGCAGCGACGGCGCGCGGAAGCCCGTGCTGGCCGAGCCGCGCAGCAGCACCGATGGCGCCACTCGGTAGCTGCCGGCCAGCTTGCCGGTGACGGTGGAGCCGAAGTCGCTGTATTTTTCCCAGCGCACGGCACCCTGCAGTTTGGTCTGCGCGTTGATGTCCGCTTCCAGGTCCAGGTAGGCCGCCGTGCTGTGGCGGCGCGCGTTGGTAATGTCGCCTGGCTGGAAACCGGGGAAGCCCTGGCTGCCCGCGTTGCCGCCGATGCCGACGCCGTCCGCGTCGATGTACGAACCCGGTTCGCCGGCTTCGATCTTGTACTTCTCGACGCGGTACTCGGCGCCGAACGCCACGTTCAGGCCATCGCCGACCATGCCGGTGAAGTAGCGGTTGAAGTCCAGGTTGGTCGTGTACTGGGCGAACGAGAAGCCGCCCGCCTCGAAGGAAGTCGGGCTGACACCCTGACCGCCGGCCAGCAGGTCGGCATTGGCGATCGACGCGTTCAGCGTATTGGCGATGGCGTAGCGCAGGCGGTTGTAGCCATACGTTTGCGACAGATCCGTGTTCCACTCGCCCAGCTTGGCGCGGTGGCCCAGGATCACGTAGCGGTCATCCAGGTCGCCGTTGATGAACGGGACGAAGCCGTCCGGGTACATGGCGGCGGAATTGCGCGACGGGATATCCTCCGTGCCGACGCCGCCGCGGCCGAAGGCGGCCGACGAGGCGTCGCGCGTCTGCACGCCGCCGGTGAAGTAGAAGCGTCCGGAGCCGCCGGCCACGCCGGTCGGAATGTCGCCGTTGACGTACAGCGTCTTGTTCTTGGTTTTCGAGTCGCCGATGATGCGCGGATTGTCCGGCTCCGAACGGTCCGAGCGGCCGCGGTCGAGGTATTCGCCCGTCACGCCGACGACGCCGCCGGCCAGCGCGAAGCCGCAGTAGGCCGAGGCGAGGTAGTTCTTGCCGTCGCCGGCGGAATACTGGCCGTAGCCGGCCACCGCTTCGCAGCCGATGCTGCGTTTCAGGCCGATGTCCATCACGCCGGCAATGGCGTCCGAGCCGTATTGGGCGGCGGCGCCGTCGCGCAGTACCTGCACGTCCTTGATCGCCAGCATCGGGATCGCGTTCATGTCCGTGCCCGTGTTGCCGCGGTTGCGCGCGCCGAACAGGTTGACCAGCGAGGACGTGTGGCGGCGCTTGCCGTTCACCAGCACCAGCGTCTGGTCGGAACCCAGGCCGCGCAGCGCGGCGGAGTCCACCAGGTCGGCGCCATCCGCGCCGGTCTGGCGCGTGGAGTTGAACGACGGCGAAATATTGGTCAGCGTCTGCGACAGATCGAACTGGCCGCCTCGTTCGGCGGCGGCCGACAGCGGGATCACGTCGACAGGGGAGACGGTATCGGTCGCCGAACTGGTGGCGCGGCGCGAGCCGACCACGTTGACGACCTGCAGGGACGAATCGGCCGGCGCGATGGCGGCCGGCGGCGTGCCGGTGTTCTGGGCGTGCGCGCCCGATGCGGCGGCGAAGATAGCGCTGCCGTACAAGCTCAACAGGACTGCCTGGCGGACGGGGCGGAGGTGGGTGCGAATCTTGGCTGGGGTCGAAAACACGGGGCGCTCTCCGAAGGAAAAAAATGATTCTAATCGGCAGGCCCGCGTTGCACTAAGACCAATTTTGCGAGTGTAACAATTTCGCACAAGTTCGTTATTTACACTTGTGCGGGTGGCACGCTACTATAGTTTGCCGTCCCTGCGCGCATACTCCACTGCTCCGCCGATCAGCAGCGTTTCTCTCTCCAGCACGGTCCGCAACAGGCATGGTTTGCCCAGATGCGCGCCCTGATACAGCCGCAGCGATTCGCCCAGAAAAACCGTCAACGCGCCTGCCGCCACGCCTGTCGCGCTGTCCTCGTGCGCCGCGTCCAGGTGATTGAAGTTGCGTCCTTCCAGCGCGCCGTCCGGCCGGCGGCACCACGCGTAGCAGCCGCCGATGCCGTGCTCCTTGCCCCATGCATGAATCGCCGCCAGGTCGGGCCGCAGCGCCTCCAGCGCCGCACTGTCGCGCACTTCCAGCAGCAGCTTCGGACTGCCGACGGAGGCAATGGCCGGCGTGGATGCTAGCGCGATTCCGGGTATCAGCCGAGCCGCCAATGCAGTGGATAACGGCGGCGCTGGCGCTGGCTGCGAAGCCAGTTCCACATACACGTCATCGGACTGCCGGTGCAGCGTCAGCGTCTGTCCACGCAATGCCGTGCGCACGACGAGCGGGCCCGCCGTGGCGTCCAGCAGCACGCGCGCCGCCGCCAGCGTGGCGTGCACGCACAAAGGGCTGCGCATGTGAGGGTAATAAAAATCGAGCGTGGGGGAGTACGCAGGGACGTCGATGAAGACGCAGGCACTTACGCCGCTGGCTGCCGCCAGCGCCTGGCGTTGGGCCGCATTGCTGCCGTCGTCCAGCAGCACCAGTGCCGCGTTGCCCTCGCCGGGACGGGTGCCAAAGCAGAGCAGTTCGAGTTGTCGTGTCATCCGTACAGGATAACGCAGCCGGTGCACGGTATAATACTGTACGTTTATACAGTATCAACGGATCGCCGATGTCCACGTTTACCACCCTGCCGCCGTACGCGGAGTTGTTCTGCATGACGAACTTCTCGTTCCTGCACGGCGCCTCGCATGCGGAGGAGCTGGTGGCGCGCGCCATGCAGCTGGACTACACGGCGCTGGCGATCACGGACGAGTGCTCGCTGGCCGGCGTCGTGCGCGCCCATGGCGAGGCCAAGGCGGCGGGCTGGAACGAGAACCTCCTGATCGGCAGCTGGTTCAGGCTGACGAACCCGGACGGTTCGCACGCGCTGTCGCTGCTGGCGATTGCGCAGAATCGCAACGGCTACGGCAACCTGTCGGAGATGATCACCCTGGGCCGCACCCGCGCGGAGAAGGGCCATTACCTGCTGCATCCGGCCGATTTTGCCGCGCCGCCGCCGGAGCGGGCGCACCTGCAAGGTCTGCCGGATTGCCTGCTGATCCTCTTGCCCGCGTACCCGGTCTGGGACACGGCGGACATCGACCGCCTGCACAACGGGGCGGCATGGATGGCGGCCACGTTCCCGGGGCGTGCGTGGCTGGGCCTCGTGCTGCTGCAGCGTGCGTTCGACGAAGGCCACCGCCTCAGCATCGACGAGGTGGCGCTGCAGCACGGCATGCCCGTCGTGGCGGCGGGCCACGTCTGCATGCACGTGCGCTCGCGCAAACCCTTGCACGACACGCTGACGGCCGTCCGGCTGGGCAAGCCCGTGTTCGAATGCGGCTACGACTTGGCGCAGAACGCGGAGCAGCACCTGCGTTCGCGCCTGCGCCTGGCCAACGTCTATCCGCCGCAGACGCTGGCCGAAACGATCCGCATCGCGCAGGCCTGCAAATTCTCGCTGGACGAACTGCGCTACGAATATCCGAACGAGCTGATACCGCCGGAGCATACGCCCTCGTCGTACCTGCGCCAGGAAACGTATATCGGCGCGCACGCGCGCTTCCCGGAAGGCGTGCCGGCCAAGGTGCAGGACCAGATCGAGAAAGAACTGGCACTGGTCGCGGAGCTGAAGTACGAGTTCTTCTTCCTGACGGTCTACGACATCGTGCGCTTTGCCCGCAGCCAGGAGATCCTGTGCCAGGGCCGCGGCTCGGCCGCCAACTCCGCCGTCTGCTACTGCCTGGGCATCACGGAGGTCAATCCGGCCGAGAGCAATCTGCTGATGGGGCGCTTCATTTCGCGCGAGCGCGACGAGCCGCCCGATATCGACGTGGACTTCGAGCACCAGCGGCGCGAAGAAGTCATCCAGTACATCTACGCCAAATACGGCCGGCACCGGGCAGCGCTGGCGGCCACGGTGATCTGCTATCGGCCCAAGAGCGCATTGCGCGACGCGGGCAAGGCGCTGGGCGTGGACCTGGCTATCGTCGAGAAGGTGGCGAAAGCGCACCACTGGTTCGACAGCAAGCACGAACTGCTGAACCGCTTTGCCGAATGCGGCCTCGATCCCACCACGCCGATGGCGCACCAGTGGGCCAGCCTGGCGCAGCGGCTGCTGGGGTTCCCGCGCCACCTGTCGCAGCACGTGGGCGGCTTCGTCATCGCGCAGGACAAATTGTCGCGCCTCGTCCCCATCGAGAACGCGACGATGAAGGACCGCAGCGTGATCCAGTGGGACAAGGACGACCTGGAAGAACTGGGCCTGCTGAAGGTGGACGTGCTGGCGCTGGGCATGCTGTCGGCGCTGCGCCGCGCCCTGAACCTGATCGGCGAGCGCCGCGGCGAGGAGTTCCGCATGCAGGATATCCCGCGCGACGACACCGCTACGTACGACATGATGTGCGAGGCCGATACCATCGGCGTGTTCCAGATCGAATCGCGCGCGCAGATGACGATGCTGCCGCGCCTGCGGCCGCGCCGCTTCTATGACCTCGTCATCGAAGTTGCGCTGGTACGGCCCGGTCCCATCCAGGGTGGCATGGTCCATCCCTATCTGCAGCGCCGGCTCGACCCGAGCCTGATCGATTATCCGGAAGGCCTGCACGAAGCGCTGGAGCGCACCCTGGGCGTGCCGATCTTCCAGGAGCAGGTGATGCAGGTGGCGATGATTGCCGCCGGCTTCTCGGAAGGGGAGGCTGACCAGCTGCGCCGCGCGATGGCGGCATGGAAGCGCAAGGGCGGCATGGACAAGTACCGCGGCCGCATCATCTCGGGCATGCTGGAGCGGGATTACGACATCGAGTTCGCCGAGCGCATCTGCGAACAGATCCAGGGCTTCGGCGAATATGGTTTTCCCGAATCGCATGCGGCCAGCTTCGCGCTGCTGACGTACGTGAGCTCGTGGATCAAGTGCCACGAGCCGGCCGCGTTCCTGTGCGCGCTGCTCAACAGCCAGCCGATGGGATTCTACGGGCCGTCGCAGCTGGTGCAGGATGCGAAGCGGCATGGCGTCGAGGTACGGCCCATCGACATCGCCGTCAGCGGCTGGGATTCCACGCTGGAGGAAAAAGACGCCCGCGTGCAGCCGGCAGTGCGTCTCGGAATGTCCCTGTTGCGCGGCATGCGCGCCGAGGCGGCCGAACGGATCGAGCAGGCGCGCGCGCTGCAGCCGTTCGCGGACGTGGCGGACCTGGCGCGCCGGGCGCGGCTCGACCGGCACGACCTGCAGGTGCTGGCATCGGGCAACGCGCTGCAAAGCCTGGCCGGCAACCGCCGCCAGGCGCTGTGGGAAGCGGTGGGCGCGGTGCCCGACAAGGACCTGCTGCGCCCCACCACGGCGGTGGAAGAGGCGCCCCGGCTGCGCGCGCCGAGCGAAGGCGACGACATCATCGGCGACTACCGCGCCCAGGGGCTGACGCTGGGGCGGCATCCGCTGGCGCTGCTGCGCTCCCAGCTGCTGGCCAAGCGCTTCCTGCCGGCCGAGGTGCTGAACACGTTCGCCGACGGCCAGCTCGCGCGCGGCGCCGGCATCGTCACCGTGCGCCAGCGTCCCGGCACGGCCAAGGGCGTGCTGTTCGTCACGATCGAGGACGAGACGGGCAACGTCAACGTCATCGTCTGGCCCGACCTCGTCGACCGGTACCGGCGCGAGGTGCTGGGCGCATCGCTGCTGGGCGTATATGGGGTGTGGCAGCAGGAAGGCATCGTGCGCCACCTGGTCGCCAAGCGGCTGGTCGACCTGTCGCCGATGCTGGGCAAGCTGCCGACGGCCAGCCGCGACTTCTGCTGATGCGGTAGCATGGCGCCATCAATCGGAGGAGACGTCATGCCAGACAATGCCGCTGTACCTGTGACCATCGACATCCGGCCGGCCGTGCTGCCGGACAATCTGCCCGTGGTGCGCGAACTGTTTCGAGAATACGCGGTGGCGCTGGGCGTGGACCTGTGCTTCCAGAATTTCGAGGCGGAGCTGGCCGAACTGCCCGGCAAATACGCGGCGCCACGCGGACGCCTGCTGCTGGCGTGGGATGGCGCAACGGCTGTCGGCTGCGTCGCCCTGCGGCCCGTCGATGCGGCGCGCTGCGAGATGAAGCGGCTGTACGTGAGGCCGGCGGCCCGCGCGCAACGGCTGGGGCGGGGCCTGGCGGAGCGCATCTGCGCCGAGGCGAAGGAGGCCGGCTATCGGCAGATCTGCCTCGACACGCTGGCAACGATGACGGCGGCCGTGGGGCTGTACCGCGAGCTGGGATTCGTCGCCATCGAACCCTACGTCTACAATCCGCTGGACGGGGTGCTGTTCCTGGGGCGCGAGCTGTAACGCGCGTCGCCGCACTAACGCAGCTGCTTGAGCGGCCCGGCGCCGCGCTGGCAGCGCAGCAGCGGCGCGCCGGGGTCCCGTGTGCTCGTGGCGGGGGCCTCGTGCCCGTTCCACGCCGGGCGGTGCAGGCGCGGCTTGACGCGGCGCGCGTCGCCGACACCGTCGATACAGCGGGGCGCCGAGAACTCGCCGGCAGGACAAGATGGTGCGCCGGCCGCTGCGCCGACGTTGAAACGGATGACGGACACCGGCATCAGGGCCGGTATGCGAATTGCGAATTTGACAATACGGGTGGCTTGGCCAGTATAATCGCGCCTCCATTCGACAAGGATTAACGGTACGCAATAGCCAATAGCTTCGTTTGGCTAACCTTGGCGAACATTTACTTCGATCGAGGATCCCATGCGATTTACCGCTTCATTGCTGCCAACCGTGCTGTCGTCATTCCTGCTGGCCGGTACTGCTTCGGCCGCCCAGCCCGACCTGACCAGCTCCGCCGCCTTCGACAAGACCTGCACGAACGTCAAGCGCAGCCTGCGCATGAGCGTGCAGGAGCAGCAGGCCTTCGTCATCTGCAAGGACGTGGCGCTGGTCCAGCATGTCTGGACGTTTGTCGAGCAGGGCTCGCGCCGGATGGGCGAGAACAAGCCTTCCAACACCGAGATCGCGCTGGCCGTGCGCGCCGAACTGACGCACGCGCGCGACCAGCTGCGCCAGAGCCGCCAGATGCTGGAAAAGATCCGCATCCGCTCGAGCGCGGACGGCCTGCTGCTGGTGCCGGCCACGTGGGCGCGGGACCTGAACGGCGACGGCAGCATCAGTACCGCGGAACGCAATTTCTTCGCCATCCCGGCACGGCGGGACGGCCAGCTCAAGCTGCAGGCGCCGTCCGAAGACGAGAGCTATTACGAGGACGAGTACAACCGCAAGGCGGCGATCCGCACCGACCAGTCGGACATCGCGTGGTCGCTCAGCTACCATTACTTTGCCGAGGCGCTGATGGAGATGGCGCTGTCGTACCAGTATCGGGAAAGCGAGGGTACATCGAGCCGCGCGATCTTCCTGGCCCATCCGGAAGGCATGCAGCGTGCGCACCGGCTGCTGGTGCAGGGGATCAATACGTCGGAGAAAATGCGCCGCGCCGTGCTGGCCGAACGGGACGACGACCTGGAATGGCTGGCCAATCCGCGTCAGGTCAACACGGTTTTTCCCGTGCCGATGGATGCTGACGACTTCCGCGTCTGGGGTGAACTGATGTCTCACTTGATCCCGCTGGTCGAGGGCAAGACTCTTTTGCCGCTGGGCGAGAAGATGTCCGGCGTGATGGCGGCCATGGCCCGCGTGTGTCCGGAAGGCCAGGGCTTCTCGGTGTCCGCGCTGTTCCGCAATGCGCCGAAATATCCGCTTGAGGCCACCAACCGCCAGGCGTGGCAAGCTTACTGCCGCAAGATCGACGCGGCCCATCCCGCATCGGGCCTGAACGCGTTCATCCAGTCGTATGCCGGCAAGCCGGAACAGACCGACAGCGCCGCCATGCGCTACCTGCGCCGGCTGCTGTGGGTGAATTGACGAACCGATCGGCGGGCCGCGAAGGTTCTGGCAGAATGATGCGATGGACAACGCCATCGTCATTCGCCCCGGCACCGTCGCGGATGCGCCGATCCTCGGCGCCCTCGTCATGGACCTGCTGCCGTTCCTGACGGTCGACCCGGCAGGGCGGGGCGCCGGATCGTTTGTCGCCAATATCGACGCGGCCGCGCAGGCGCGCTACCTGGCCGCGCCGTCGTTCCGCTACCGGCTGGCGTGGCGCGGCGACACGCTGGCCGGCTTCGTCGCCATGCGCGACAACGGCCACCTGTTCCATCTGTTTGTCGACCGTGCGTTGCACGGACAGGGACTGGGCCGCCGGCTGTGGGAACTGGCGCGCGACGAGGCGCTGGCATTGGGCAATCCGGGCGTCTTCACCGTCAACGCTTCCGATCACGCGCTGCCGATGTACGTGCGGCTCGGCTTTGTGCCGGCCGCGCCGCGCGAGGAAAAGAACGGCATCGCCTGGACGCCGATGCGGTACGGCTGAATTTACGACTGGCGTAAAACCTGACGTCACAGCAAAAAAACGCGCCCTCCGAAGAGGGCGCGCCGCGGCCGGGTTATGGCCGATTCCGGGCAGGCAGGCTGCCCGCCGGCGGCCCGCGCAGGACGCAACCGGCATTGAGGGTGCCCGCCAATGCGCGGGGCACCGAAGTGGCGGCCAAAGGCCGCCCACCGTCAGCGCAGGCTCTGGTGCTGCCCGGCCGATGCGCCGGTTCCGTAGTAGCTGTGCACTTCCGTGGCCCAGGCGTCGTTCGCCATGTCCGGCCAGTGGTCCTTGTCGAAGCCAGGTGCCGCTTCAATGCGCTCTTTGGCAATGTTCAGGCGCAACTGGTGGTTGGCCGGGTCCAGCGCCAGCGCTTCCCAGGGCACGGCGAACAGCTTCTCGCCGATCGTCAGCACGCCGCCCGACGCCATCACGACGTAGGAAATGCGGCCCGTCTGCATGTCCAGCATGATTTCCTTGACGGTGCCCAGATGTTCGTTCTGCATATTGTGGATGTGGTCGCCGATCAGCGTGTCCGCCCCCATCAGGCGTGGGCCTGGGCCCTGTTCGTTATTGGTGCCGACGACGTCATTAACAAAGCTCATGGTGACCTCCTGTTGAAATAATGACCATTTTCGGCCCGACGCGGCTGGCGGGTCTGTTCGTTTGCGCACAATGAAGTGGGTTGCTACAGCGTAATTTCGACCGTTGCATGATGAAGGGTCGGGCGGTTTAGGCTATAATTTCAATTTCCCGCATCGCGCCTTCCCGGCGCCCGATCTCGCAATGACCAAATTTGTCTTCGTCACTGGTGGCGTTGTGTCGTCCCTTGGAAAAGGGATTGCCGCCGCCTCCCTCGCCGCGATCCTCGAATCGCGCGGCCTCAAAGTCACCATGCTCAAGCTGGACCCGTACATCAACGTGGACCCGGGCACGATGAGCCCCATGCAGCACGGTGAAGTCTTCGTCACGGACGATGGCGCCGAAACCGACCTGGATCTCGGGCACTACGAACGTTTCATCTCGACCCGCATGCGCAAGGTGAACAACTTCACCACGGGCCAGATCTACGAATCCGTGATCCGCAAGGAACGCCGCGGCGAGTACCTGGGCAAGACGGTGCAGGTGATCCCGCACATCACGAACGAAATCCAGGACTACATCCGCCGCGGCGCGGAAGGCTACGACGTGGCGCTGTGCGAGATCGGCGGTACCGTGGGCGACATCGAGTCGCTGCCGTTCCTGGAAGCGGCACGTCAGCTGAGCCTGCGCGCGGGCCGCAAGAACGCCGCGTTCGTGCACCTGACGCTGGTGCCGTTCATCGCCTCCGCAGGCGAACTGAAAACGAAACCGACGCAGCACTCGGTGCAGAAGCTGCGCGAGATCGGCATTTCGCCGAACGCGCTGCTGTGCCGCGCCGACCGCGCCATCCCGGAAGACGAGCGCGCCAAGATCTCGCTGTTCTCGAACATCGAAGAGCGCGCCGTGATCTCCGTCTGGGACGTCGACACGATCTACAAGGTGCCGCAGATGCTGCACGACCAGGGCCTGGACGCGATCATCTGCGAGGCGCTGGACATCGACCCGGCCCCGGCCGACCTGTCGGTCTGGTCGAAGCTGATCTACACGCTGGAGCACCCGAAGCAGGAAGTCTCGATCGGCATGGTGGGCAAGTATGTCGACCTGACCGAATCGTACAAGTCGCTGACGGAAGCGCTGCGCCACGCCGGCATCCACACGGAAAGCCGCGTCAACATCGAATACATCGACTCGGAAGAGATCGAGGCAAAGGGCCCGGGCGACCTGGCCAAGTACGACGCGATTCTCGTGCCGGGCGGCTTCGGCAAGCGCGGGGTGGAAGGCAAGATCCGTGCGGCGCAGTTCGCCCGTGAGAACAAGGTGCCTTACCTGGGCATCTGCCTGGGCATGCAGGTGGCGCTCATCGAATACGCACGCCATATGGCGGGCCTGACGAACGCCAACTCGACCGAGTTCGATGCCGACACCGACCAGCCGGTCGTCGCGCTGATCGACGAGTGGCAGGGCCAGGACGGCAAAGTGGAAAAGCGCGATGCCAACTCGGACCTGGGCGGTACGATGCGCCTGGGTGCACAGGCCTGCGCCGTCAAGCCGGGTACGCTGGCGCACGAGATCTACGGCGGCGTCGTGACGGAGCGTCACCGCCACCGCTACGAAGCGAACAACCACTACCTGCCGCGCGTGGAAGAAGCGGGCCTGGTCGTGGCGGCACGTACGCCGACGGAAGACCTGTGCGAAATCATGGAACTGCCGCGCGAAGGCGCCAATGCGCACCCATGGTATATGGGCGTGCAGTACCACCCTGAATTCAAGTCGACGCCGCGCGACGGCCACCCGCTGTTCAAGTCGTTCATCGAGGCGGCGCTGGCGCACAAGAGCGTGTCGCGCACGGCCGCCAACAGCGGCGCTGCCGTAACCGAGCAAGGAGATGCAGCATGAAACTGTGTGGATTCGATGTCGGGCTGGACCAGCCGTTCTTCCTGATCGCCGGCACCTGCGTGATCGAGTCGCGCCAGATGGCGTTCGACGTCGCCGGCGCCATGAAGGAAATGACCGCTGAACTGGGCATTCCTTACATCTACAAGTCGTCGTTCGACAAGGCCAACCGTTCCTCCGGCACGTCGTACCGCGGCCCCGGCATGGACAAGGGCCTGGAAATCCTGGGCGACGTCAAGCGCGAGCTGGGCGTGCCCGTGCTGACGGACGTGCACTCGATCGAAGAGATCGAAATCGTCTCGAAGATCGTCGACGTGATCCAGACGCCGGCTTTCCTGTGCCGCCAGACGGACTTCATCACGGCCTGTGCACAGTCCGGCCTGCCCGTGAACATCAAGAAGGGCCAGTTCCTGGCCCCGCACGACATGAAGAACGTCATCGACAAGGCCCGTGCCGCCGCGAAGGCGAAGGGCCTCAACGAAGACAACTTCATGGCCTGCGAACGCGGCGCCTCGTTCGGCTACAACAACCTGGTGTCCGACATGCGCTCGCTGGCAATCATGCGCGAAACGGGCGCGCCGGTCGTGTTCGACGCGACGCACTCCGTGCAGCTCCCGGGCGGCAACGGCACGTCGTCGGGCGGCATGCGCGAGATGGTGCCCGTGCTGTCGCGCGCGGCGGTCGCCGTCGGCGTGGCCGGCCTGTTCATGGAAACGCACCCGACGCCGGCCACCGCGCTGTCGGATGGTCCGAACGCCGTGCCGCTGGGCCGCATGAAGGACCTGCTGTCCACCTTGATCGAGCTGGACCGCATCACCAAGAAGGCCGGCTTCCTCGAGAACAGCTTCGAGTAAGACTGAAAAGCCGGCGACAAGCCGGCTTTTTTTATGCTTCCGGCGCGATCGACGGCCCCTGACCCCGGAACTCATCAGCCGTCTCGGCAGCTTCAATCCCCAGGATCAACAGCGCGCGGAAGTCGTTGACGTTCGTCAGCGTCGGGCCCGTGACCACGCTGTCGCCCAGCGCCTGGAAGAAGCCGTGGCCGTCGTTGTTGGCCAGGCTGTCGGCGGGGCGGATGCCGGCGGCCCAGGCGCGCGCCAGCGTGTCCGGCGCAATCACCGCGCCCGCGATCTCTTCCTGACCATCGACGCCGTCCGTATCCGCTGCCAGGCCATGGATGCCCGGTGCGCCGCGCAGCGCGATCGCACACGCCAGCAGGAACTCCACGTTGCGCCCGCCGCGGCCGTTGCCCCGCACCGTCACCGTCGTCTCGCCGCCGGACAGCAGCACGCACGGCGTGGCGAACGGCTCGTCGTGCGCCGCAGCCTGCCGCGCGATGGCGGCCATGACCTTGCCGACGTCGCGTGCTTCGCCCTCGATACTGTCGCCCAGGATGTACGGTGTCACGCCAGCTTCACGCGCCACGCGCGCCGCCGCTTCCAGCGCCATTCGCGGCGTGGCGACCAGGTGCGCCTCGGCGCGTGCCAGGCGCGGATCGCCCGGCTTGACGGATTCGCCGCGGCCGCTCGCCAGCACGTCCGTCACCGCGGCCGGCAGGTCGATGCCGTAGCGGCGCACGATGTCCAGCGCATCGGCGCACGTGGTCGGGTCGGCTACCGTGGGGCCGGAGGCGATGTCGGTCGAGTCGTCGCCCGGCACGTCCGAAATCAGCAGCGTGACGACGCGGGCCGGGTGGCACGCCGCCGCCAGCCGGCCGCCCTTGATGGCGGACAGATGCCGGCGCACGCAGTTCATCTCGCCGATCGTGGCGCCGGAGTTCAGCAAGGCGGCGCTGACGCGCTGCTTGTGTTCCAGCGTGATGCCATCGAGCGGCAACGGCAGCAGCGACGAGCCGCCGCCGGAGATCAGGCACAGTACGGTGTCGTCTTCGGTCAGCTTCTGCACGCTTTCGAGCATGCGCCGCGCGGCCTCCAGCCCGGCCGCATCGGGCACCGGGTGCGCCGCTTCGACAATCTCGATGCGCTCGCACGGCACCGCATAGCCATAGCGGGTAACGACCAGGCCGGCCAACGCCCCGGTCCACTGCTGCTCGACGGCTCGCGCCATCGCCGCGGATGCCTTGCCGGCGCCGATGACGATCAGCCGGCCTGTCGGCGGCGCGGGGAGGGCTGCGGGGATGCACAGCCCGGGCTGGGCGGCGGCGATGGCCGCGTCCAGCATGCGGCGCAGCAGGTCGCGTGCCCCTTCGTTCGTGTCCGAGTGTGCGACGTGCATATCTTCCCTCGCGCTGGCGTAATGCGTCGACCGCCCCGGCAGGGCGCGGCGGCGACACTTTTTGTAGTGAGTCGTCGCGCTTCCCTACAAGGCGATCCTCTGTTACCCTTGCTGCAATTTTGACATGCGCACCACGTTTGCGGCAGGTTCCCGACGTGCGTGCCCACCGGTTTCTTGTCTACTTTGGAGAAGTGTTATGAGTGCTATCGTTGATATTATCGGCCGTGAGGTCATCGACTCGCGCGGCAATCCGACCGTGGAATGCGACGTGCTGCTGGAGTCGGGCGTGATGGGCCGTGCAGCCGTGCCGTCGGGCGCGTCGACCGGTTCGCGCGAAGCCATCGAGCTGCGCGACGGCGATCCGAAGCGCTACTTCGGCAAGGGCGTGCTGCAGGCCTGCGAGAACATCAACACCGAGATCTCCGAAGCGATCATGGGCCTGGACGCGAACGAACAGGCCTTCCTGGACCGTACGCTGATCGACCTGGACGGCACCGAAAACAAATCGCGCCTGGGTGCGAACGCGATGCTGGCCGTGTCGATGGCCGTCGCCAAGGCCGCCGCGGAAGAAGCGGGCCTGCCGCTGTACCGCTACTTCGGCGGTTCGGGCTCGATGCAGATGCCGGTGCCGATGATGAACGTCATCAACGGTGGCGCGCACGCCGACAACAACCTGGACATCCAGGAATTCATGATCATTCCCGTGGGCGCACCGACGTTCAAGGAAGCGATCCGCTACGGCGCCGAAGTGTTCCACACGCTGAAGAAGATCCTGCACAAGAAGGGCCTGACGACGGCCGTGGGCGACGAAGGCGGCTTCGCACCGTCCGTGCAGAACCATGAGGAAGCGATCAAGCTGATCATCCAGGCCATCGAGGAAGCCGGCTACGAGCCAGGCACGCAGATCGCGCTGGGCCTGGACTGCGCCGCGTCCGAGTTCTACAAGAACGGCAAGTACGAGCTGGAAGGCGAAGGCCTGTCGCTGTCGGCACAGGACTTCACCAACCTGCTGTCGACGTGGTGCGACAAGTACCCGATCATCTCGATCGAGGACGCCATGGCCGAAGGCGACTGGGAAGGCTGGGCCACGCTGACCGGCGCGCTGGGCAAGAAGGTGCAGCTGGTCGGCGACGACCTGTTCGTCACCAACACCAAGATCCTGAAGGAAGGCATCCAGAAGGGCGTCGCCAACTCGATCCTGATCAAGATCAACCAGATCGGTACGCTGACCGAAACGTTCGCCGCCATCGAAATGGCCAAGCGCGCCGGCTACACGGCCGTCATCTCGCACCGCTCGGGCGAGACGGAAGACTCGACGATTGCCGACATCGCCGTCGGCCTGAACGCACTGCAGATCAAGACGGGTTCGATGTCGCGCTCGGATCGTATGGCGAAATACAACCAGTTGCTGCGTATCGAAGAAGATCTGGGCGATATTGCCAGCTACCCGGGTCGCGAAGCGTTCTATAATCTGAAGTAATCGCAACTCTCCGCAACTCTTATTTCCGGCCGGTATGCTCTACCGGCCGGTTTTCCATTTTATGCGTCTGATTACCCTTGCCCTGGCAGTGCTGCTGCTGTTGATTCAATATCCATTGTGGCTGGGAAAGGGCGGATGGCTCCGTGTCGCCGATCTGGAGCAGCAGGTCGATGCGGCCCACCAGAAGAACGACAGCCTCAAGAGCCGTAACGCCAAGCTCGATTCCGAAGTGCGC
This sequence comes from Pseudoduganella plicata, assembly GCF_004421005.1. Taxonomy (NCBI): domain Bacteria; kingdom Pseudomonadati; phylum Pseudomonadota; class Betaproteobacteria; order Burkholderiales; family Oxalobacteraceae; genus Pseudoduganella; species Pseudoduganella plicata. The sequence continues at coordinate 2,099,257 of NZ_CP038026.1, read as the reverse complement.
GACCTGAAGGACGGCACCGGCGCCGTCGAGGAACGGGCCCGTTTCGAGCTGTCGATGATCAAGCAGAACGAGATCTACGTTCAGATCCTGCGCAAGGGCCAGGACATGCCTGGCGAGGGCGTCACGCCCGCGCCGCCACCACCTGAGAAGCCGAAGGACGCCAGGCCGCACTGACTCTGGCAGACACGTCAGCACCATGCCGGACCGGAAATCAACATAACGTCTACTTGAAAATGAGAATCATTCGTATTAACATGGCAGGATAGCGCCAGCAATCTTGCCCGGTCTCGCGAGGTCACTCGCCAGGTTCAAGAGCCAGCTTTTCACTGAACTCTTATCTGGACTGACATGGCCGCAACTCCTGGCTGTAACACTCTCCGGCTGGCATTGCTTCCCGCACTGCTGGCTGCCGCACTCGCTCCCCACGCATACGCCGCCCCTGCGGCCGACGACGTCGACACCGTCGTCATCACCGGCAAACGCATCGACGAGCCGGGCACCACGACCGCCTTGACCGCGGACGACCTGACGCGCCGCGGCGCCACCGACATGCAGAACATGGCGCGCTATGCGCCGCTCGTCAGCGTGCCGGGCGCCGCCAGCGGCAGCGGCAACGTGTGGGACGGCGCCGGCAACACGGGCTTCAATATCCGCGGCGTGGAAGGCAACCGCGTCAGCCTCGACCTGGACGGCATCGCGCTGCCGGATGCGGCGCCCAAGCCGGACGGCATGACCGCCAACGCGTTCGGTGTCGGGCGCGATTACTTCGACCCCGAAACGTTCCGCACGGTGGAGATCAGCTCCGGCACGACGGCCACGCGCGCCGGCACGCCGGGACTGGGCGGCGCCGTCACGTTCGTCACGAAGGCGCCGGAGGATTACGTCAGCGCCACCCACCCCGTCCATGCCGATTACAAGTTCGGCTACGACGGCGCGGCCAATATGCGCATGCATGCGCTGACGGGCGCAGTGCACAGCGGCGCATGGGAAGCGCTGGCGCTGCTGGTGCATCGCGACGGCAGCGCGCTCGAGTCCAGCGGCAGCGTGGCTGTGAATCCGGACGACTGGAATTCGGATGCGCTGCTGGCCAAGCTGGCGTACTCGCCCCGGCAGGGCCACACGCTGGTGGCGACCATCGATGCCTATCGCGCCCAGCACCGGCGCCGCTTCGACAACAAGCAAGGCGCCTCGTACCCGGAAGGCGCGGCGCAGGACTCACGCACGCGCCGCAGCCGGGCCAGCATCGATCACCGCTTCACCGGCACGACCCCCTGGTTCGATACGCTCGAAAGCCGTATCTACGTGCAGGACGCGGAAGTGGCCGACGCCACGCATGCCCGCTACATCACCGGCAACCAGCCCTACGTGCGCGACATCGCGACGGGCTTCGAGAACGACAGCGTGGGCGTTACGACCAACGCGACCAAGCGGTTTGGCGCGCACGGGCTGGCGTATGGCTTCAGCGCCGAGTCGATCGAGACACGCCGACCGTGGCGCGAGGATCGGACCGTCATCGCGACGGGCGCGCACCAGATCATGAGCAAGAACCGCATGGCCGATACGGACACGCGCAAGCTGGCGGCCTATGCACGCGGCGAGCTGGCACTGGGCGACTTCACGATCACGCCGGGCCTGCGCTATGACCATCGGGAGCTGAAACCAAAGAACCTGTCGACCTATGCCGTCGCGGTGCCCGGCGCGGCCGGGGAAGTGCGCGAGGAGAGCGACGGCTACTTCACGCCCAGCCTGGCGCTGGCATATGCGCTGCGGCCGGAGTGGTCCGCCTACCTGCAGTACAGCCGCGGCACGCGCCTGCCCACGGCGGCAGAGCGTACGGGCACCTACGATTCCTTCAGTTACACGGGCGGCAGCAACGGCTATGCAGTGCTGGGCAATGCCGGCTTGAAGAAGGAGACCAGCAACGCGTTCGAGCTGGGGATCAAAGGGCAGGTGGCCCGCGGCGTGCGCGTCAGTGCCGCGCTGTTCCATACGAGCTACGACAACCTGATCGAATATGCGGCGCAGCCGCCCGATCCCGTCAACTACCCGACCATCACCTTTGGCCTGTACCGGCCGGAAAACGTGGGCGATGCGAAGACCTGGGGCGGCGAGGCGTCCGCGCGCTTCGACTTCGGCCAGTGGTCGGCACCGCTGAACGGCACCAGCCTGGCGCTGGTGGCCGGCGTCCAGCACAGCAAGGCACGCAACGAGGCCAGCGGGATGGAGGCCGAACTGGCGTCCACCTTGCCCCGCAAGGCCAGCGCCACGCTGGCGTGGGACGATCCGGGCAAGCGCGGTGGGGCATCGGTGTCGCTGGTCCACGTCGGCGCCAAGCGGGCCGATGCCGACGTGTTCGCGGCCGCCAGCGCAGCGGTGGGCACGCGCTTTGCCGTGCCGTCCTACACGATCATGGACCTGGCGGCTTACTGGAATGTCGGCGGCAACGCCGAGCTGACGGCCGGCATCTACAACGTCACGGACAAGAAATACTGGGATTACGCCAACTCGCGCAGCCTGCCGGCCGGCACCACGGCGGCAACGCTGGCCGACATCGAACGCCAGGCGCGCCCCGGCCGTTATGCGGCCGTCACCTTCAAACTGATTTACTGAGGACATCATGAAAACACTACGACGCAATCTGCTGGCATTGGCCGGCGCCATGGCCATCGGCACACCCTGCGCCTTCGCGCAAACGCCCACCCTGGCCGAACGGTGGGCCGCGCTGCGCAAGGAGCAGCCCACGGTGCAGATGCGCGACGCGTCGCGCACGCTGCAGGTCTCCGAAGCGGAACTGCTGGCCACCGGCATCGGCAACACCGTCACCCGCCTTGCCGACACGGCGCATGCGCCGCGCGAGATCATGCGCCGCGCGCTCGACCTGGGCCGCGTGATGGCGCTGACGCGCAACGAGAATGCCGTCATCGAAGTGACCGGCACCGCCACGCGCATCGCCCAGGCCAAGCAGGGAGACGACGGCGCCAAGGATGCCGAGCGCGAGGCGCGCGAACTCAATATCGCCGGCGGCTACCTGGGCGGCCCCATCGACCTGCGCTTCCAGTTCCCGAAATGGCGCCATGCCTTCGCCGTGATACAGCCGGGGCGCGACGGCGCCGTCAGCCGCAGCCTGCAGTTCTTCGATGCCGCCGGCACGGCCGTCCACAAGGTCTACCTGAAGAACGACGCGGCCATTCCCGTGTTCGACAAGCTGGTGGCCGAGTTCCGTCATCCGCAGCAGGACGGCAAGCTGGCAATCGTTCCCGCCGCGCCGAAGCCCGCCCCAAAACCGGACAGCGCAATCGACGTCAAGGAATTCCAGCTCGCGTGGAAGGAGATGACAGACGTGCACCAGTTCAACCGCATCGTCGGCGAATTCGGCATGTCGCGCGAGCAGGCGCTACGCCTGGCGCCTGCCGGCGCGGCCCGCAGGATTGCGCCGCATGCCGTACGCCAGCTGCTGGAACAGGCAGCGGCCAAGGGCGTGGCAATCATGGCCTTTGTCGGCAACGGCGCCGTCACGCAGATCTACAGCGGCAAGATCGGCAAGATCGGCAAAGTCGCCGCGAGCGGCGGCTGGTTCAATGTGCTCGATCCCGACTTCAATCTGCACCTGCGCGATGGCACGTTCCGCGCCGGCTACGTGCTGCAGCGCGCCGGCGTCACGTCCGTCGAATTCTTCGACGACCAGGGGGAGCTGGCGGTAACGTTCTTCGGCGTGCGCGAGCGGGGCCAGCCGCAGCCGCTGGGCTGGACCGAGCTGACAGCTGCCTTGCCGCAAGGCTGAGCTGCATCACGCGCCGGTGGAGCGTGCTTGCCTCGTCGGATCATTTGAGATAGTCTGATGGCTCATTGGAGACAGTTATGGGCGCAGCAGACAAATCGGTGGCTGAGCGCCGTCGTACCGCTCGGCAGGGGGGCGATGGCGAATGTGCAAGCTTCGTACGGCTGTTCCAGGCGGGGCCGCAATATCGCATCGAATTGATCCGGGAAGGCGTTGCCGCCCGCGAGGTGGCGGAGTTGTCGGCTCTGCTTGCTGTCTCCAAGGAAAGCCTGATGGACGCGCTGGGTATTCCGCGCGCCACGCTGAACCGCAAGGTACGCGAGAACCGCCCGCTGCCGCCGGACGAATCGGAGCGTGTGCTGGGCGTGAAAGCACTGATCGGCCAGGTGCAGACGATGGTCGAACAGTCCGGCAACGCGGAAGGCTTCGATACGCTCGCCTGGCTGTCGCGCTGGCTCAACACCTCCGTTCCCGCCCTGGGCGGCAAGACGCCCGCCAGCTACCTCGACACCGTCGAGGGCCAGAAATACATCGCCAACCTGCTCGACATGACGCAGAGCGGAGCCTATGCATGACCTGCGCGCTGTGGCGCATTGCCGCGGTCACGCCTGCGTATTCGGCCGATGACCTGAGCGGCAAGGGTGCCGAGACCACGGGCGGGCGCTGGAACCTGCGCGGCACGCCGGTCGTCTACACATCGGCCAATATCGCGCTGGCTTCACTGGAGACGCTGGCGCACCTGGCGGTGGAACGGCTTCCGTGGAACCGGTACCTGGTGCGGATCGACGTGCCGGACGACGTGTATGCCGCGCGCACCGTGCTCGACCCGGTGCCGGCCGGCTGGGATGCCGATCCGTATGGACTGCCCAGCGTACAGGCCGGCGAAGCATGGTGCAGGGAAGGGCGGACGGCGCTGCTGGACGTGCCATCCGCGCTGGTGCCGGAGGAGCGCAATGTGCTGATCAATCCGCGCCATGCGGATGCTGCGCGGATCGGCGCGGTCATGCAGCGCAAGTGGCTGGTCGATCCTCGCATGCGCTGACTTCGGCGGGAGCCAGGCCCCAGATACTCAGCCTGGAATCAGCTTCTCGCGTTTCAGCCGCTCGAACAGGTCGAAGAACGCGTCCGGCGTGCCTTGATAATCGAGGAAGCCCGCCTTGCGGCTTTTCGTCATGTCCGTGATGACTTCCATTGGCCGGCCCAGGTCCGCGTCCGTATGCCACCAGGAGGCCAGCTTCGTGACGTCCGCTTCGGCCAGGCCGTGCTGCTGCGCGATCTCGCGCCACAGCCGCGGCGCAACCGCCATGCGGTCTTCCAGGGGGCTGATGGCCGCCGGCAGCGGCGCCGCCTCCACGCCGAAATAGTCTGCCAGCTTCGGCCACAGCCACTGCCAGCGGATGATGTCGCCATTGACGACGTTGAAATCCTCGTTCTTGCCCGCGTCGTTCGTCGATGCCCATTGCAGGTGGCGTGCCAGCACGCGTGCGTCCGTCAGGTCCGTCACGCCTTCCCACTGGGCGCGGCTGCCGGGGAAGACGAACGGCTGGCCCGTGTGCTTGCACAGGCTTGCATAGACGGCCAGCGTCTGCCCCATGTTCATCGCATTGCCGACGGCGTAGCCGATGATCGTGTGGGGACGATGCACGCTCCATGTGAAGCCGAACTGCTTCGCCGCGTCGAACAGGCGGTCTTCCTGCTCGTAGTAGAAGTTGGGAACGTCCTGGCGGCCCTGCTCCTCGCGGAACGGGGTCACGGGCACGGCGCCCTTGCCGTAGGCGTCGAACGGGCCGAGGTAGTGCTTCAGCCCCGTCACCAGCGCGGCGTGGCGCACGGTGCCGGCCGGGCCGATGGCCGCCAGCACGTTCGCCACCATGGCGCCGTTGACCTTGATGTTCTCTTCCTCGTTGGCCTGGCGCGACCAGGCCGTGATGAAGACGTGCGTGGGATCGACGCCGGCAAGCGCTGCGTCGAGTGCATCCCGCGAGGTCAGGTCCGCGCTGATCTGCGTCACGCCGGGCACGGTGGCCGTACGGCCGCGCGAGACGCCGGATACGTTCCAGCCTTGCTCGAGCAGCCGCTCCGCAAGCGCGCTGCCGACGACGCCGCTGCTGCCGATGATGAGTGCCTTGTTGGTCATGTTGTATCTCCGATCGATAAAGCATGACTTTACATGGCATCGCGCAAACCTGCTTGCGGTGGGCGTGCGCGCCTCAGCCGTCCACCGCGGCACGGCCCAGTGCCGGGTCGTCCGTGAAGAAGCCGTCCAGACCGAGTTGCAGGTAGCGCCGGATCTCCGCGACCGATCCGGCCTCGTTGCGCGCGTGCTCCCCGGCCGCGTTGCGGAAGTCCGCGGCAAGGAAGCGGTTCTCGGGGCGGAACGTCCAGGTCTCCAGCCGCAGCCCGGCAGCGCGCACGTCGGTGGCAATCGGCGTGGGCGCATCCAGGCTGCCGTCCTTCTTCAGCGGGATGAGCGCGCGCGTGGGCGGCGCGAACGTGTCGGCATAGGCGGCCACGTCGCGCAGGCCCTGCGGCGTGGCCATCGCGCCGTAGGTCAGCTTGCCGCCCGCGGCGATTACGTCGCTGGGCTGCATGGCGCCCACGCCGACGAGCTGCATCAGCCGCAAGTTGGCGCGGCGACCCAGTTTGTCGCGCAGGTAGCGCAGGTTCGCCACCTCGAACGATTGGATCTCGACAGGAGCGCGGCGCGTGTATTCGTGTGCCGCCAGCGTGGCGATGAAGCGGTCCTCCAGCGCCAGCCGGTGCGCGGCAAAATACGTCGAGCTTTTCAGCTCGGGCACGAGGCCGATCAGGCGGCCCGTCGTGGCCGACTGCGCGGCGACGAAGTCGATGACTTCCTCGAACGTGAGCAGCTGGAACATGCCGTCGTACTGCGCGCTGCCGGGACGCGACTGCGGAATGCGCTCCACCGCGCGCAGCGTCTTCAGCTCCACCAGCGTGAAGTCGTCGACGAACCAGCCCGTGTGGGTCTCGCCATCGAGCTTCCTGCTGGTGCGCCGCGACGCGAACTCGCTGCGCTTCGCCACGTCCGTCGTTTCCGTCAGGTCGGCTTCGTGACGGGCGACGAGCACACCATCCTTCGTGCAGACGAGGTCCGGCTCGATGTAATCGGCGCCGTCCGCGATGGCTTTTGCGTAGGCGGCCAGCGTGTGCTCGGGCCGCAGCGCCGAGGCGCCGCGGTGCGCGAACACCAGCGGTTTCGCTTTCGCATCGGCCGCGTGGACGGCCGGCAGCAGCAACGTGCCCGCAGCGGCCGCGATAAAGGTGCGCCGCGACAGGTGGCGCCGGGGAAGAATAAAGTCCGTCATCAGAAATCCGCCATCACGGTCAGGAAGGCCTGGCGCGGCGGGATCGGGAACGTGTTGTACGTCTTGTCGGCCGCGCCGACGACGACGTTCAGGCTGCCCGTCCGGTCCGCCAGGTTCGTTACGGTAGCACGATAGCGGGCGTTCTTCACGAAGCCGTCGAGGAACGGCAGCTTGCCGCCGACCGCGAGGTTCATCAGGAAGTAGCTCGGTACCGAGAGGTCGTTGGTGTACGTCGCATAGCGCTTGCCGACGTATTCGCCCTGCAGCGAAATCTCCGTCTGGCCCAGGTTCAGCGTGGCGACGAACTTGTCCATCCATTCCGGGCTGCCGGGGACGTTCTTGCCGCTGGTCGGCACGGTGGCCGCGCCGTTCATGTAGTTGTCCTCATACTGCGAGCGGTTGTACGACAGCGCGTTGTAGATCGAGAAGCGGCGGCCGAAGTGCAGGGTGCCCGACAGGTCGATGCCGTCTGTCTTGACGCTACCGACGTTGGCCAGCACCGGGTTGCCGCCGATGATGGAGGAGATCACCGGCGTCGGGCTGATCGTCAGCAGGCGGTCCTTGAAGTTGACGTGATAGACGCTGACCTGGCCGTCCAGCCCTGAGATGATGCCGCCGCCGAACGTGCGGCTGCCGCGCAGGCCCGCTTCCACCGTGACCGACGTCTCCGGCTTCGCTTCGGCCTTGAACAGGTCGAACGCCTGCTGGCTGGCGAGGCTCCATGGCGACGCGCCGCCGCCGCCGTACGTGACGAACTGGCGCATGTTCTTCTGCACGTTGACGAACAGCTGGTCCTGCGCGTTCAGGTCCCAGCGCGCGCCCAGCTGCGGCAGGAACCATTTTTTCGTATCGATATCGCCGACCGGCAGCGCCTTCGAGCCGCCGGCAATCGCGCCAATCTTCGGCTGCACGGGGAAGTCGCCATGCGCGAACTGCAGGCTCGATTTGAAGCCGGCCTGCAGCACCAGGTCGGGACGGACCTGCCACTCATCCTGCAGGTGCAGCTGCACGACCTTGTTCTCGATCTCGCTGCCGTACTGCGTGATCAGCGGGTTCGACGGACGGTCGTAGGGCGAGCTTGGATTGTTGACGTCCAGCGCATACCAGCGACGGTACGCCTGCGATTCATTGTGCTCGAACCACAGGCCGCCCTGCACCTTGTGCGCGCCCAGCTCCGCGCGCAGGATCGACTGCACGCCAGCGCGGTTGATCCGGTATTCCGTCGTGCGCGTGGCGTAGCCCGAGTTGCCGAACACCTGTTTCAGGTTCTGGTTCGGATAGTAGACGGCGAACAGCGCCGGCAGGCCGGCCACGCCGATCGGACCGGCGACGACGCCGACACCGTCGTCGTAGTGGTAGTAGACCTGGTTCATCCAGGTGACGTTGTCCGACAGGTTCCACTCGTAGCGTGCGTAGCCCAGCCAGTCCTCGCGCTGCGCGTCGCTGTAGTAGTTGCGGTAGTTGTTGCCTTCGGCGGCCGGCGTGGCGCCCGTCGGCGACAGGTAGGACAGGGCGGCGGGGAAGTCCGGGTACAGGAACGGGCGGGTGTATGGTGCCGACGTTTCGCCGGCGACGTGGACGGTGCTGTCCTCGTTCGGCTCGATCTTGTCGCTGTAGTTCAGGAAGAGGGTCAGCTTGCCGGTGGCGTTGTCGTTGACGAACTTGGCGTTCAGCTGGTCGCCGCCCTGGCGGCCTTCGAAGTCCCACGCACGCGCTTCGTGGTGCAGCGCCGAGATGTAGGCGCGGCTGTCGCCGAATTTGCCCGTGTCGTAGCGCAGGAACGTGCGCGATGTCTTGTGGCTGCCCACCGTCTGCTGCGCGGCGAAGTTGCGGGTGGCCAGCGGGTCGCTGGAGAACGTCTCGATGGTGCCACCCAGGTTGCTGGTGGACGCGGTGGCCAGGTCGCCCGCGCCGGACGACAGCACGACGCCGCGCACGTTCTCCGAGATCACGGCGCGCTGCGGCGACAGGCCGTTGTAGTTGCCGTACTGCTGGTCGCCCAGTGGCACGCCGTCCATCGTGTAGCCCAGCTGCTGGCCGGAGAAGCCGTGTACGGAGAGCGACAGATTCTGTTCGTTGTTGCCCCATGGGTCGGCCGTCTGGAAGTTCACGCCGGGCAGCGTCTGCAGGGCCTTCAGCGGATTGATACCGGGCAGGATCTTCTGGATCTCGTCCTGCTTGAGTGCGACGGAGGAGCGCGTGCGGCGCGTGGCGATTTCCACCGTGGCGATGGGACCGGCTGCGGCGGCATCGGCGGCCGCCGCATCGGCCGCGCTGTCCGCGCCCGGTGCGGCCATCGTTGCTACCGCCGCCGCCACGTTCTCCGCCAGCGCCAGCGGGGCCAGGGTGAGTGCCGCACATGCGGCTGCCGCCGCCTTCAGATTCCTGTTCATTCGTCTGCCTGCCTCTACAAAGGATAACCACAAGGGAAAAAGGCGCAGGGTAGCGGCACCGTGTGACGCGATGATGACGAACTGATATTTATCACCCCGTTGCGGACCGTTCCGTGCTACGCGGCAGTACGTCACAAGGTCCCGACGAAGCGCTACAAATGCCCTCAACATCCCCTCAGTTTGTCCAACAAACGATCGGTACCATGTCCTTCGCTGGTTCGGCTTCTCCACCAGCAGGCCGGGGCGAAGGCGTATTCGTCTACCTCTCCAGTGTCATCTTCAAACCCAGGGAACAACATGAGTACACCAGTATCGTTCGACTACCTCTTGACGTCCGATAGCACCAATACCGCAGGGGGCCGCCATGTTCCAGCTTGAACAGAACGGCCGCAGCCTGGTCTTCAAACTGGTCGGCCCGAACGACCGTTACTACGATGCCTCGGTCGCCCTGGCGCGCACCGTCTACCGGCACGCATATGGCGCAACGATTGCGCCCCGGCCGCACCGCTTCATCGTCTGCATCGATCGCGCCACCGACAAGGCACTGGCCTGTGCCGGGCTGTCGTTCGGCGGCCGCGCGGCGCTGTTCTCCGAGCACTACCTGGACCGGCCGCTGGAGCAGATAGTGGCAGACATCTTCCAGCGCGACGTGGCACGCGGCGATATCGCCGAGGTGACGGCCCTGGCGACGGTGGAGCCGTCGATGGGCACGGAGCTGATGCGCGCGCTGCCGCTGGTGTGCTGGTACCTGGGCCTGCGCGGCGTCATCTGCACCGTCACGGCCAAGCTGCGGCGCAGCTTCGCCAGCCTGAAACTGCAGTTCCACGAGCTGGCCGTGGCCGATGCCGCCCGCCTGCCGGAAACGCCGGGGGTGAACTGGGGCACCTACTACGACACCAGTCCCGTCACGGGGCTGCTGCGTGTCGACAGGGTGGGGCACTACTTCGACGCGGTCTGCGGCCGCTACAACCGGCACCTGCTGGCCGACCCGTCGGCCGATGGACTCGAGAATGTGGCGGCGCGGATGAGCGATCCGCAGGCCGCGAACACGGCGCCGGTGGCGCATCTGATGGGAGAAGCAGCATGACGCATTTCATCGACAGGATCCGCAGCGTAATGCGCGAGCGTGCGGACGACACGGCGATCGTCCAGTTGAGCAGCACCGTGGCGTCGCACCGGGCCGTCACATACGGCACGCTGGAGCGCGAGTGCGGCGCACTGGCGGCGGCGCTGGCCGGCCGCTGCCCGCCGGGTGCCACCGTCGGCCTGGTGGCCGCCAATTCGGTGCCGTGGATCGAGGCCGACCTGGCGTTGCTGCTGGGCTGCTATGTGGAAGTGCCGGTACCGCTGGCGTTCAGCGCGGAACAGGCAGCGCACCTGCTGGCTCCGTGCAGCGTCGTGCTGACGGACGACGAGGGCCGGCGCCGCTTCGACGCCTGGCGCGCCAGCGCGCCGCAGGCATTCCGCTCGGTGCCGTGCCTGTCCATCCGCCAGCTGATCGAGAGCGCACCCGCGGGTGCGCAGGGGCCAGTTGCCGGTACCGGGGCAGACCGGGTCTGCAAGGTGATTCATACGTCCGGCACCACGAGCTCGCCGAAGGGCGTGCGCATCCGCGAGCATGGGCTCGATGCGTTGCTGGCATCGCTGTGGGGGAACGCCACGCCGCAGGACTATGAACGCTACCTGAACCTGGTGCCGTTCAGCCTCCTGATCGAACAGGTGACGGCGCTGTACATGCCGTTTTCGGCCGGCGGCACCGTCGTGCTGCCACCCGCGGGCGAGGCGCCGCTGGGGGATCCGGGCGCGGTGGCGGCCGACAAGCTGGCGCTGATGCGGCGTGCCCGCCCCAGTGCGATGACGTTGCCGCCTTCGCTGGTGGAAGTGCTGGCCAGCGCGGCGCACCGCATGGCCCACCTGGACAGCGGGGCCCTGTGCCAGGCGCTGTTCGGCCGCGCCACGCCGCCGCTGATTGCCGCCGGCGGCGCGCCGGTTGCCGCCAAGACGATCGCCCGGCTGGCGGAGCGGGGCATCCCCGTGCTGCAGGGTTATGGCCTGAGCGAGAACAGCTCCGTCGTGTCGTGGAATACCCGGGCGGCGAACCGCATCGGCAGCGTCGGCAAACCGCTGCCGCACGTCGCCTGCAGGCTGGGGCCGGACGGTGAGCTGGGCATCCGCAGCGCGTCGCTGTTTGCCGGCTACAGCGGCAGCGATCCGAGCGCCTGCCATACCGATGCCGAAGGCTGGCTGTGGACGGGCGACCTGGCCGAGATCGACGCCGACGGCTACATCACCATCATCGGCCGCAAGAAGAACCTGATCATCACGGCGCACGGCCGCAACGTGTCGCCGGAACCGGCCGAGGCGTCTTACCGCAGCGTGCCGGGCGTGGCGGACGTCGTGCTGCTGGGCGAAGGGCAGGAAACGCTGTCGGCCTTTGTGCTGACGGCGGCCGGCGCCGATCCGATCGCGCTGCGCCGCGAGCTGGAACGCCACGGCGAGCGCTGGCTGTCCGGTGTCGAACGGGCCAGCACCTTCGTGTTCGAAGCCGATGCACCGGCCCTGCGCGCCAGCCTGTTCACCGTCACCGGCCGGCCGCGCCGCCAGGATATCGAGCGCCATGTGCGCGCCCGCCGGGCATAAGCCAACACGCTGTATCAACCTCATACTTTTGGAGAATGACGTGCAAACTGAAGTTCATACCCGCCAGTCGGGTCTCGTGGTCAAGGGCGACGCCGGCGATACGCTGGCATCGATCGGCAAGGCGCAACTGGCCGGCTGGCTGGGGCAGTACGGCTATGTCATCCTGCGTGGCTTTCCCTGCGACGTGCAGGGCTTCTCGGACCTGGTGCGCGCCCACAGCAGCCGCATCAGCCTCGATCCGGCCCGCCAGTTCCACGACAAGGACGGCAAGGTGCTGGCGCAGAAGGTCGACGCGGGCGTTGACGCCATCGGCCTGCACTGCGAGAACGGCAACAGCCCGTTCTGGCCCGACCTGTGCTGGTTCTTCTGCACCCAGGCACCGGCCATCGGTTCGCAGACCACCGTCTGCGACGGCGCCGCCGTGTTCAACGACCTGGCGCCACAGATGCGCGCGGCGCTGCGGGCACAGGACATCGTCTACACCCGTCGCGTGGGCGAAGCGCTGTGGAAGAACTATGTGCGGCACGCTTACACCGGCGGTCCTGAAGCGTCCGACACGCCAACCTGCTACGCGCGCCTGCTGGCCCTCGCCAACCACGGCGCCAACACAAAAGTCGAACTGCACGCGGACGACTCGGTGACGTACAGCTTCCGCACGCCCGCGATCCTGGAACGCTCGCCCTTCAGCCCCGGCCGCCCGGCCTTCGCCAACAGCATCTTCGGGCCGTCGTTCAACTACGAGCAGCCCACGATCGCGTTCGCGGACGGCACCCCGCTGTCGGACGAGATGCGCGCGTCGCTCGATGCCGTGTGCACGCGGCATACGGTGAACGTGGGCTGGCAGGACAACGACATCGTCGTCATCGACAACGCCCGCGTGATGCACGGCCGGCGCCGCATCGAAGACACGCGCCGCACGATCTACAACGCGCTCAGCTACCGCTGAAAATGAAACCTGACAGATGCTGATGCAGTTCAGTTGAGGCTGCTGCCCGACCTTCGGACGGTATAGTATTTCTGGTGTTGCCTCGAGGGCCGGTTGGCTTTGCGGCCAGGCCGTTCGTCTCTCAGGAGGCTGGCGTTTACCCGAAGTGCGTCGTCGGGGAGGCAATTTCCGTGGAGATGGTGACGCCGGTGTAACGCGGTTCAAGCCGGATCAGGTGCAATGCATGGTGAGCCTGCTCCGGTTGGCTCATACCTGGCTGCCAGTGTGCCTCTTGTAGCGGTATCGCTGGCGTAGCCTTGGGCGTCGCAGCTCGCAATGCCCCAATATATCGTTGAGCGCACAACTTCGTTGCACCAAAAAAGCTTGTGGCCACCATAGGTAATTAGAATTATCATCGTTTGTAATTAATGGTAAAGTAAACCGCTCCAGCAACGATAACGGAGACAGCGATGAAACCGACGAAAGTTGTGATGATGGGCGTATTAAGCCTGGCCGCCATGGCGCCGGGGCTTGCGAGTGCGGACGTTCGAGGGACGAGCAGCGTAGGGGGCTTTGGCATCGAAATCACCGATCTGGATCCGAGCGACGGCATCGATGCGGCGTTGACATGGTGGCCGATGCGCTACCAGTACCGCCCGTACAACACGGTGCGGATGAACGTGGCTACCCAGGACGGGTTCTGGATGGATCGCGTGGAAGAGCAGCTCGATGCGGTGGGCTCGCCGCAGGCGCTAACCCTTTTCGAGGACGGGTACACGTATGCGATGACGCTGACCGGGCGCCCGGCGCTTACGACACTGCGGATCGATACCGCCGTTACCACCGAGGAGGATCTGTCGGTATTGCGCAGCGGGGACGTATCGGCGGGGAGCGACCTCTACCATTTCACCCTGGCGCCCAACACGGGCGTGCGTTTCTTTGGCGCCATGTCGAGCAGTGCCGTCATCGAGGGCGAAGCGGGCTTTGATCAATGGTATAACGCGCATGCCAACATGACTGTCCTGATACGGGACGCCAACGGTGGCGTTGAATACTTCGCCTTCGATGAGGCATACCACAACATCGTGAGCTTGGCCGGGGAAAACCGTTCGCTTGACGAGACGATTCCTTACGAAGTCTCATACCTGAACGGCAGCGGCAGCAGCCGCGACGGTTATCTGTCGCTCCACCTTGACCAGCATACGGGGGCCGCGCTGCCGTGGCCTGTACCGGAACCATCAGCATTCTGGATGATGGGTGCGGGGCTGGCTCTGATGGGTATTCGCGCCAGGGCCCGAGCCTGGAAGCCAGGCAGGGCCTGAACAGCCTGTGTCAGTGACACCGTCTAGTACCCGGCAGGCGCATGTAGCTCGTTGCCGAGGCGATTGCCCCGGCTGCGGCGTCAGTGCTTCGCCTCGGTCGCGTGGATCAGCGCTTCGGCCGGGGCGTCGCTGGCGAACAGCTGGGCGCAGTCGACGGCGTCGTAGTCGTAGTGCTTGCCGCAGAAATCGCAGTTGATGCCCAGCTTGCCTTGTTCGGCCAGCGCCGCTTCCACTTCCTCGCGGCCAAGCATCTTGAGCATATTGCCCACTTTTTCGCGGTTGCAGGTGCAGTGGAACGACGGATGCACGGGATCGAACACGCGGATCGTTTCTTCCCAGAACAGGCGCTGCAGCAGGACGTCGATCGTCGTCGCCAGCATCTCTTCTTCCTTCAACGTCGCGCCCAGCATGGAGGCGCGGTTCCAGGTCTCCAGCGCTTCCTCGTGCGTCAGCGGGTTGGCTTCGGCCTTGCCGCCGTGCAGCGGCAGCTTCTGCAGCAGCAGGCCGCGGGCCGTGTCGTCGCTGGCGGCCAGCCACAGTTTCGTGTCCAGCTGCTCGGAGCGCAGCATGTAGTGCTCGATGACGGTGGCGACGTCCTCGCCGTCCAGCGGCACGATGCCCTGGTAAGGCTGCTGGCCGGGCACCTTCTCGGCCGGGTCGAGCGTGATGACGAAGCGGCCGCGGCCGGTCTGGTTCAGCAGGTCGGTCAGCGTGGCATCGTCGGCAACGGCGGCGGTATCGTCCAGCTTGGCCGTGGCGCGCATGCGCAGCTGCGAGTCGCACTCGACGACGAGCAGGCGCACGGGACCGTCGCCGTGGATCTGCATGACGATGGCGCCGTTGAACTTCAGGTTGGCCGACAGCAGCGCGGCGGCGGATACCATCTGGCCCAGCAGGCGCTTGACGGCAACGGGGTACGCGTGACGCGACTGGATTTCACGCCATGTGGCGGAAATATCGACCAGTTCGCCCCGTACGGCAGCGTTGTCGAAAATGAATTTTTGCAGCGTATCCTGGGTCATGCTTTATCCAATCTTTTTGAGTTGTGTCTTGAACAGCCGTGCCCGTTGCACATAACTGTCGGCGCTGCCTTTCAGGCGCGCCACTTCTTCCGCCGTCAGCGCCCGCACGGCTTTCGCCGGCGAACCGATGATCAGCATATTGTCCGGAAATTCTTTCCCCTCCGTGACGAGCGCTCCCGCGCCCACCAGGCAGCCCCGGCCGATTTTCGCGCCGTTCAGGATCACCGCCTGGATACCGATCAGCGCGCCATCGCCCACCGTGCAGCCATGCAGCATGGCCTGGTGGCCGATGGTGACGTCGGCACCGATCGTCAAAGGGTGGCCGATATCGGTATGCATCACCGTGCCTTCCTGGACATTGCTGTTGGTGCCGATCGTGATCCGTTCGTTGTCGCCGCGGATTGTCGCCCCGAACCAAACGGAGCTGTTCGGGTGCAACGTCACCTTGCCGATCACGGTGGCGCTGTCGGCGACAAAAGCGGAGTCGTCGATCTCGGGCACGTGCTCGCCCAGCTGGTATATGGCCATGGCAGTCCTTGTTTGAGGGGAAATAGTGGCAGTATTTTACGCCCTCATGGCGCGATCTCATGCGGCAATGCATTTTCGCACGATCGTGCTATTATGCTGGTCTCACGACGTTTTCCGGCGCCAGGGCGCGCATATTGCGCCCCGGGCCGTTATTTCAAGGCATCAGATGACACCTTCCCGTTCCGAATTCCTCACCGTGCGCGGCCTGCGCACCCACGTGCGCCACTGGGGCCGAGATGGCGCCCCGAAAATCTTCATGCTGCACGGGTGGATGGACGTGGGCGCATCGTTCCAGTTCGTCGTCGATCATCTGGCCGGCGACTGGCACGTGATCGCGCCGGACTGGCGCGGCTTCGGCCTGACGGAGCGGCCCGGCACGGACACGTACTGGTTCCCCGACTACCTGGCCGACCTGGACGCCCTCCTGCGCCACTACCAGCCCGACGGCGCCGTCAACCTGCTGGGGCACAGCATGGGCGGCAACGTGGTCGGCATCTATGCCGGCGTGCGCCCGGAGCGCATCCGCCGCCTGATCAACCTGGAGGGCTTCGGACTGAAGGGCGCCGTGCCGGCGGATGCGCCGGGCAAGTACGCAAAGTGGCTCGACGAGCTCCTGGCGCCGCCCGTCATGCGCGCCTATCCGGACGTGCGGGCCGTGGCCAGCCGACTGCAGAAGACCAATCCGCGCCTGACGGACGAACGCGCCGCCTTCCTGGCGCAGCACTGGTCGGCGCCGAACGACGCGGGCGAGTGGGAAATCCTGGGCGATCCGGTGCACAAGCAGGCGAGCCCGCTGCCGTATCACGTGGAGGACATCCTGGCCTGCTGGCGCAGGATTACCGCGCCGGTGCTGTGGGTCGAGGCGGAACATACCAATATGTGGGAGTGGATGGGCGGCCCGGAAGAAGGGCGCCGCGAAGTGGACCGGCGTATCGGCCATATCGCCAATGTCACGCCGAAAAAGATCCCGGACGCGGGCCATATGCTGCACCATGACCAGCCGGCACTGCTGGCGGCGATGATCGAGGCGTTCCTGGCCTGATGCGGCAACCTGCGCGCCCGCGTGCGCGCGGCAGGCAGCGTACAATGGCACTTCGTTCACACACGTCCACCTGCGCATAGAGCCCGATGAAAGTAGACCTGCACTGCCACTCCAACGTTTCCGACGGTGTCCTGCCGCCCGCGCTGGTCGCGGCCCATGCGCGCAAGGGCGGGGTCGACGTCTGGGCGCTGACGGATCACGACGAGGTGGGCGGTACGGCGGCCGCCCGCGCCGCTGCGGCGGAGCAGGGCATGCGCTTCGTGGCCGGCGTCGAGATCTCCATCACCTGGGGTGGCGAGACGGTGCACATCGTCGGCCTGCAGATCGACGAGAACAATGCCGCGCTGGCGCAAGGGCTGGAGGCGACGCGTTCCGGGCGCGACGCACGCGGCCGTGAAATCGGCGTGCAGCTGGCCAAGGCGGGCATCCCCGGCGCCTACGAAGGCGCCATGAGCTATGTCGACAATCCGGCGCTGATGTCGCGCACCCACTTCGCCCGTTTCCTCGTGCAGGAGGGTTACTGCGCCAATATCGCCGAGGTGTTCCGCAAGTACCTGTCCGAGGGCAAGCCCGGCTACGTGCCGCATCGCTGGGCCAGCCTGCAGGATGCCGTCGGCTGGATCCGCGGCGCCGGCGGCATCGCCGTCATCGCTCACCCGGGCCGCTACCGCTTCACGCCGATCCAGCAGGACGCCCTGTTCGACGAGTTCAGGCAGCTGGGCGGCAGTGCCATCGAAGTGGTGACGGGCAGCCATACGCCGGACCAGTATCCCGTCTATGCCCAGCTGGCCAATGCCTACGGCTTCCTGGCCTCGCGCGGCACCGATTTCCATGCACCCGGCGAGGCCCGCGTCGACTTCGCGGCGCTGCCGCCGCTGCCGGGCAATGTCACGCCCGTCTGGCACGACTGGTTCTGAGCCCGCGGGCTGAAGCCGGTCTTAAGCCGCCGGCGGCCTCGGGCCGCCGCACTTGCAATCGGCGCGGCCCAACACCATCTTGACCCTGTCGCGCTTCCCCGGCCGGGGAGGCGCGTCATATTGCCGACATATCGTCGTCTTATATAGTTGTATTTTGTCCGTACGCGGAGAACCGAAAAAATGAAACGCATCGTCCTGTTTATCGCCACCAACCTCGCCGTGATGCTGGTGTTGTCCATCGTGCTGTCGCTGCTCGGCATCGGCCGGCCCGGCGCGGGCGGGCAATTGCAGATGGGCAGCCTGCTGGCGTTTTCGCTCGTGGTGGGCTTCACGGGCGCCATCATCTCGCTGCTGATGTCCAAGCCGATGGCGAAATGGTCCACCGGCGCGCGCGTGATCGACGCGCCGCAGAATTCCACCGAACAGTGGCTCCTGTCGACGATCCAGACCCTGTCGCAGCGTGCCGGCATCGGCATGCCCGAAGTGGCCGTGTATGAGGGCGAGCCGAACGCATTCGCCACGGGCGCCTTCAGGAATTCCGCGCTGGTGGCCGTCTCCACGGGCCTGCTGCAATCGATGAACCGCGACGAAGTGGAAGCCGTGCTGGCCCATGAGGTCGCCCACATTGCCAATGGCGACATGGTGACGATGACGCTGATCCAGGGTGTCGTGAACACGTTTGTCGTGTTCCTGGCCCGCATCGTCGGCTTCTTCGTCGACAAGGTACTGCTGCGCAATGAAGGGCGCAGCGGCGGTATCGGCTATATGGTGACGGTATTCGTCTGCGAGATTGCGTTCGGCCTGCTGGCTTCGATCATCGTGGCCTGGTTCTCGCGCCGTCGCGAGTTCCGCGCCGATGCCGGGTCGGCCCAGCTGCTCGGCAGTTCGGTGCCGATGCAGCACGCGCTGGCCCGCCTGGGCGGCATGGAGCCGGGCGCACTGCCGCAGAACATGGCCGCTTCCGGCATTTCGGGCGGCGGCGGCTGGTCGTCGCTGTTCTCTACCCATCCCCCATTCGAAGAACGCATTGCGGCGCTGCAGTCGATCCGCTGAGGCCATCGTCACTTTATGAGTCAATACTTCCAGATCCATCCCCAGAACCCGCAAGCCCGCCTGATCAGGCAGGCGGCGCAAATCATCCGCGGCGGCGGTGTCGTCGCCGTACCCACCGACTCCTGCTACGCGCTGGTGTGCCACCTCGACGACAAGGCGGCCGTCGAGCGCCTGCGCCGCATCCGCGGCATCGACGAGAAGCATCACCTGGCGCTGCTGTGCCGCGACCTGTCGGAAATCGGCGAGTATGCCCGCGTGGACAACCGCCAGTTCCGCCTGCTCAAGCTGGGCACGCCGGGACCGTTCACGTTCATCCTGGAGGCGACGCGCGTGGTGCCGCGCCGGCTGTCGCATCCATCCCGCAAGACGATCGGCCTGCGCGTGCCGGAGACGCCGATCGTCGAGGCACTGATGCGCGAGCTGGAGCAGCCGTTGCTGTCGTCCACCCTGATCCTGCCGGGCGAGGACGAGCCGCTGAACGATCCGGAAGCCATTAACGAGCGCATCGGCAAGCAGCTCGATCTCGTGATCGACGGCGGCGCCTGCAGCATGGCGATGACGACGGTAGTCGACCTGACGGGCGACGAACCGGAACTGGTCCGGCTGGGCCGCGGCGACCCCGCCACCCTGGGGCTGTAAGCCTGCCGCCTCTTTTCTCAACTTTAGACCCCTGAAACCGGGCCTGCCGCAGGCGACTGTTGCCGGTCTGGTAAAATTTTCCCCATGAGTGAACTTGACCTGGTCATCCGCAATGTCGCGCTGTACGCGATTCCCGTCCTTTTCGCCATCTCGTTGCACGAGGCGGCGCACGGGTACGCGGCGCGCTATTTCGGCGACCCCACCGCCAGCCAGATGGGACGCCTGACGGCGAACCCGATGCGCCACATCGACCCGTTCGGGACGATCGTGCTGCCGCTGCTGACGTATTACTTCCTGCACATGCCGTTCGGTTATGCCAAGCCCGTGCCGGTCGACTACAGCCGTCTGCGCAACCCGAAGAAGCAGATGGGCTTCGTGGCCGCCGCCGGTCCGGCGTCGAATTTCGTCATGGCGCTGGCCTGGGCCATCTGGGCCGTGCTGCTGAACGGCATGAATGTGACGGAACCGTTCCTGACGGGGATGGCGCAGGGCGGCATCATCGTCAACGCCGTCATGTGCGTGTTCAACCTGATTCCCGTACCGCCGCTGGACGGCGGGCGCGTCGTCACGGCGCTGCTGCCGAACGAGCTCGCACGCAGGTATGCTCGGCTGGAGGTGTACACGCCGTATATTTTCATCGCACTGATCCTGCTGATGTACACGGGCGTGCTCAGTTCGCTGTTGACGACCCTGGTGCGCGGCATGATCAGCCTGATCGCGCTGCTGGTGCTGCCGCTTAACCTGCTGCTCAACTGAGCCGCTGCTGAACTGACGCGGCACCGGCCCCCATGTATCCCGATCGCGTCGTCTCCGGCATGCGTCCCACGGGGAGCATGCACCTGGGCCACTACCACGGCGCGTTGAAGAACTGGATCCGGCTGCAGGCCGAGCAGCCTTGCCTGTTTTTCGTGGCGGACTGGCACGCGCTGACGACGCATTACGACGACCCGTCCGTCATCGAGAAGGCGACATGGGACATGCTGGTCGACTGGCTGGCGGCAGGCGTGGATCCCACGCAGGCGACGATGTTCATCCAGTCGCGGGTGCCGGAACATGCGGAGCTGCACCTGCTGCTGTCGATGGCGACGCCGCTGGGCTGGCTGGACCGGGTGCCGACGTACAAGGACGCCATCGAGAACCCGGCCGGGCGCGACCTGTCGACCTATGGCTTCCTCGGCTATCCGCTGCTGCAGGCGGCGGACGTGCTGATCTACCGGGCCAGCACCGTGCCGGTGGGCGAAGACCAGGTGCCGCATGTGGAAATGATGCGGGAGATCGCGCGCCGCTTCAATCACCTGTACGGCAAGGAGCCGGGGTTCGAACAGAAGGCGCAGGATGCCGTGAAAAAGCTGGGCAGCAAACGCGCCCGCCTGTATGCGGAACTGCGCACGCTGTACCAGCAGGACGGCGACGACGACGCCCTGGCGCAGGCCAAGGCCATGCTGGACGAGGCGGGCAGCCTGTCGATGATTGACCGCGAACGGCTGTTCGGCTACCTGGAAGGCAGCCGCAAGCTGATCCTCGTCGAGCCGCAGGCGCAGCTGACGGCGGCGGCCCGTCTGCCCGGCCTGGACGGGCGCAAGATGAGTAAAAGCCATGCCAACGCCATCGGCTTGCGCGAGGACAGCAAGAGCGTCACGCAGAAGATCCGCACGATGCCGACGGACCCCGCGCGGGTGCGGCGCACCGATCCCGGCGAGCCCACGCGTTGCCCCGTCTGGCAACTGCACGAGGTGTATTCGGATGCGGACACGCGCGAGTGGGCACAAAAGGGCTGCCGCTCGGCGGGCATCGGCTGCCTGGAATGCAAGCAGCCCGTCATCGATGCCGTGCTGGCCGAGCAGGAGCCCATGCATGAGCGGGCCCAGCCTTACCTGGACGATCCGTCGCTGGTGCGCGCCATCGTGGCGGACGGTAATGAAACGGCGCGCAAGCTGGCGCAGGAAACCATGCGCGACGTGCGCGAGGCAATGGGTCTGGCGCATGCCTGAGCCAATGAATGAACCGAGTAACAAGTCAACAACACGTGAGCAAAGCGCACATGAACGAAACCAACCACGCAGCAATCGACTCCGTTTCCCCGTGGGTCCGACGATTTGCTCCCCTGATTCCCGGCGGCGAGGTGCTGGACCTGGCCTGCGGCAACGGTCGCCACTCGCGCCACCTGGCGGCGCTGGGCCATGCCGTGATCGCCGTGGACCGCGATCCGGCGGCCATCGCGGCCACGACGGCGCCCGGCATCGTCACCAGTCAGATCGACCTGGAGGAAGAGGGCGCAGCCTGGCCGTTCCCGCCACAGCGCTTCGCCGGCATTGTCGTGACGAATTATCTGCACCGCCCGCTGTTTGCCGGCATTGTCGACAGCCTGCTGCCGAACGGCGTGCTGGTCTACGAAACGTTCGCGGACGGCAATGCCGCGTTCGGCAAGCCCGGCAACCCCGACTTCCTGCTGAAGCCGGGCGAATTGCTGGACATCGCGCGCCAGCATGGCTTGCGTGTCATCGCTTTTGAAGATGGGATCGTTAACCACCCGAAACAAGCGATGGTGCAGCGCTTCTGCGCTGTCAAGGCGGAGTTTCCCAGGGAGGCTGCGCTGCTGGGGTAGCGGGGCGCTGGAGCGTTGATTCCGGCCCGAAAACCACCACACGCACAGCCTATCGTCTACAATCGACGTTTTAAATCTTTTTGCAATTGGTTTTCCTATGATTAAGGGCAGCATTGTAGCAATCGTCACTCCGATGACGGCTGATGGCAGTCTCGACTATCAAGCTCTGGATGCGCTGATCGACTGGCACATCGCCGAAGGCACGGACGGCATCGTCATCGTCGGCACGACGGGCGAGTCGGCCACCGTGACCGTGGAAGAGCACTGTGCGTTGATCAAGGCGTGCGTGGACCGTGTGGCTGGCCGCATTCCCGTGATTGCCGGCAGCGGCGGCAATTCGACGGCCGAAGCGATCAACCTGACCCGCTACGCCAAGGAAGCCGGTGCCGATGCCACGCTGCAGGTGGTGCCTTACTACAACCGCCCGACGCAGGAAGGCATGTACCGCCACTTCAAGGCGATTGCCGAAGCGGTGGATCTGCCCGTCATCCTGTACAACGTGCCCGGCCGTACCGTGGCCGACATGTCGAACGAGACGATCCTGCGCTTGGCCGGGATCAGGAACATCATCGGCGTCAAGGATGCAACCGGCAATATCGGCCGCGGCCTCGACCTGCTGCGCCTGGCGCCAAGCGACTTCGCCGTTTTCTCGGGCGACGATCCCACCGCGATGGCGCTGATGCTGGCCGGCGGCAAGGGCAATATCTCCGTGACGGCCAACGTGGCGCCGCGCGCCATGGCCGACATGTGCGCCGCCGCCATGACGGGCGAAATCGGCAAGGCCATCGAGATCAACAACCGCCTTTTCCCGCTGCACCAGAAGCTGTTCGTGGAACCGAATCCTGTGCCAGTAAAGTGGGCGCTGGCGGAAATGGGACGCATGCCGGCCGGCATCCGCCTGCCGCTCGTGCCGCTTGCCGACGAATTCCACGCCACCGTGCGCGCTGCCCTGCGCGACGCGGGCGTATTGCAGTAAAGCCCGGACCGCGGGCCGCAGGGCCCGTGATTGTCAGGAAGATTCCAGCTGGTTTTCAGCTTCTACTCAGTAACCACATGACACAGAAAGCTCTTCTCACCCCGCAACGCGGGCTCGTGCTCGGCGCCCTCATGCTCAGCCTGACCGGTTGCGGCATGGTTGAATCGGTCGTCGGCAAAAGCACCGTGGACTACAAATCGGCCAAGAAAGCCGCCACGCTGGATGTACCGCCTGACCTGACGCAGCTGCAGAAAGACAATCGCTACGCGCTGCCCGACACCAACAACAGCGGCATCGCAACCGCGTCCGGATACGCTGCCCAGCGCGCCGGCACGACCGGCGCCGCCCCTGCGGCAGGCGCCGCCGCGCCGGCCGGCAACGAAGTGGCCAGCACGGGCAACGACGCCGTCCGCGTCGTACGTGCCGGCAACCAGCGCTGGCTGGTCGTCAAGCAGCCGGCCGACACGCTGTGGCCACAGCTGAAGTCCTTCTGGGAAGACAACGGCTTCACGCTGTCGCTCGATAACGCCACCGCCGGCGTCATGGAAACGGAGTGGAACGAAAACCGCGCCAAGATTCCGCAGGACTTCATCCGCAGGACCATCGGCAAGGTATTCGATTCGGCGTACTCCAGCGGCGAGCGCGACAAGTATCGCACCCGTATCGAGCGTAATGCCGACGGCACGACGGAGATCTTCATCAGCCATCGTGGCGCGGAGGAAGTGCTGACGGGCCCGCAGAAGGAAATCGCCCAATGGACGACCCGTCCAAGCGACCCGAACCTGGAAGCGCTGTTCCTGGCCCGTCTGATGACGCGCCTGGGCGGCACGGACGAGGCGGCAGCCAAGACGGCCGTCGACAACGCCATCGTGCAGCCGCTGCACGCATTCCTGAAAGGCGAGGGCGCCGCCCGCCACGTCGAGACGGACGAAGGCTTCGACCGCTCGTGGCGCCGCGTCGGCCTGGCGCTGGACCGTGCCGGCTTTACCGTGGAAGACCGCGACCGCGTGCAGGGCATCTACTTTGTGCGTTACGTCGCGGACCAGGTCGAGAAGAAGGGCTTCATCAAGCGCCTGTTCAGCTGGGGCTCGTCGGAAGCGGACAAGGAAGCGCAACGCTACCGCATCGTCGTCAAGGCCTCGCCGGACACCAACACCAGCCAGGTCATGGTGCAGGACAACAAGGGCGTCGCCGATACGTCGGCCACGGCCGAGAAGATTCTGACCTTGCTGCAGGAGCAGCTGAAGTAAGAAAAACCGGCTTCGGCCGGTTTTTTTATGCTCCTGGCAGGACCGCCTCTCGGGCAGGCACGGTCGGTTGCCGATCCGGAGCGACGGTCCCCCAACATACGGCGGGCGCCACCGCAGCAGGCGTGCCGCGCCTGCTGGTCGTTGGCGGTGCGGGCTGCCTGGAACTGGCGCCCGGTGTGGGGCTGATCGATATGCTCGAATTGCCGGCGCAGTGGAAAGAGACGGTCGAGGGCGCCCGTCGGGCGCTGGCGTTGCGGCGCGAGACGCGTGAGCTGGACTGGATGCTCTGTCCGGTCGCACACCTGGAACCGGGCGGCGGACGGGTCGGTTCCGCATCGGCACAGACACCCTGCCGATTGACGCCGACGGCACCAGCCTCACTTCGCCGGAGGATTGCGCCGTGGCGATGTTCGGCGAACTGGAGCGCCCCGCGCACGCGAGGGCGGTTCACCGTCTTTTACGGGACCGGCTGGAACCGTCCAGCCCGCATGGAGAGGTCGGTGGCGTTGCCCAGCAGCAGGAAGTTCTCGCCGAGTGCGTCCAGCGACGCCAGACGGCGCGCCTCGCTGGCTGCGCTGCTGGCGTCGTGCGTGCCGCCGTCCCGATCGGACTGGTAGGGCGACAGCGCGGCCAGCAGATCGCGAACAAGGCGCTGTTCGGCCGGCCGTGTCTCATCGGACACCACCCGGCCCAGCACGTACTCGCGAATGCGCTCGGACTGGCTGGCGGTCTGCTCCATGCTGGCGCTGCGCAGTCGACCGTTGCGGTAGGCCAGGTCGACGCTGCTGCGTGCCATATCGTCGACCTGGTGGTACTGGTAGTTCTGGGTCTGGGCCGAGAAGTCGAACGCCAGCGGCATGCCTTCGCGCAGCGGCGCGTGGAACTGCGCCTTCAGGCGCGACTGCTGGACCTGGCCCAGTGAACGGTCCGCATACAGTTTGCCGTCCGTGCGCGTCTGTTGCGAAACTTCGTACTCGAAGCTGTCGACCTCGTCGCGATGCACGGGGTTGTTGTACCGCGGCGTCTGGCTGATACGCGCGCTGAAATCGGCCAGGCCGGTCAGCACCGATTTATCCTCGCGTGCCAGCGGGCGCAAACCCGGCAGAGCCCCCTGTTCCGAGGCAGTGCCGCCTGGCTGGCGCGGCCCGTCCCGGCTCGCCGTACGGCTCAGATCGGCGAACGCATCCTTGAACATCGTTACCAGCCCGGCATCGGCATGGCCCCGCGCGGCGGCCTGGTCGAACTGTTTCAGATAGCCGTCGATTGCGCGGGCCTGCTGCCTCGACGTGCCCAGGCTTTCCGGCACGCTTGTCTTGACAGTGACGTCGACCTTGCCGGCTGGTCCATCGGCCTGCATGCTGCGCTGCCGCGCGTCGATGTGAAAGCCGAGCGTTTGCGTGGCCGGTGGCGTCGTGGGCAGTGTCACTGCGGCGTGGAGGTCGATGGACTGCAGCACGGTCGTGTCGAGTTGGGCCAGCGCACCCAGGCGGATCTTGGGCGTGTCCAGCGTCATGCCGTCGATCATGTCCTGGAAACCGCCCGCCAGCGCGGCCAGCGCTGCTCGTTCATCGCCGCCAAGCTCGGCGTCTGCCGAGATGTGCGTGACAAGGTCGTCACCCCGGGCGGCCAGCGACAGATCCACCTTGGTGCCGCGCGCGGTAGCGACGCTGAGCGTGAACCCGTGGGTGGCGTCTTTCGGCACCGGCTGTACGTTGCCACCGACTTTCGCGCCGCCTTTCAAGCCTTCCAGCATGGCGGCACCGACATCGCGGAAACGGACGGACGGTGATTTCTGCGCAGTGCCTGCTTGGCCGGCCGCCTGGCTGGCTGCGGCGCTCCCTTCGGCACTGAGATGGACGATCGCCGACGGCGCGGCAGTGCTGCCAATTGCGGTCGCCTCGCGCCGGGTCGGCGTGTAGGGCGTCCGAGGGCGCAGGCCGGTAAGTGTCGGTATGGCGGTCATGCCTACTTTACGGCAGTAAATGCCGAAAGTTTAATGCCGGGCGGGCGGCACGTCATCGGGCGCCGATCCAGGGCTTTACGCCCATAAAAAAACCGCCCGAAGGCGGTTTTTTCGTCAAGCCATCCGGAGATGGCTTATGCGGCCAATTACTTGGCAGCAGCAGCGGCAGCCGAAGCAGCGTCCGAAGCGGCCGAAGCAGCTTGGGAAGCGGCAGCAGCCGAATCAGCAGCAGCCGAAGCAGCAGCGTCAGCAGCTGGAGCAGCTGGGGTTGCGGTTGCGTCAGCAGCTGGAGCAGCTGGCGTAGCAGCAGCGTCAGCAGCAGGAGCGGTTGCTTCTGGGGTTGCTACTGGAGCAGCAGGCGCTTCTTCTTTTTTCGAGCAAGCAGCCAGAGCAACAGCCAGCAGGGAGGCGATCAGCAGGGATTTTTTCATTTGTTTTCCTTAATTAATTCACAAAATAACAGTGTTGCGATGAATAATTACCGGTAATTATCGCTCAGTAGGGCGTTTCGTGGTCGTTCGGACCATATGGTGCCCCTGACAACGGAAACTCCTGACCGAATATTATAGCGATTCTTGGCGGGTCGCAATAGCAGCACAGGACGAATTCATAACTATTTTGCAGCAAAGCAATATCAAATTCGCAACAGTACCGCAGTTTAAACCAACTTTACGTTTCCCACCGCGATGAACGCCAACATACTGGTAACCAGACAACGCACACCGGGTTGTCGAACGAGCCCGGGCGGCGTAGTCCGCAGCCGTTTTTCCACTCATAAACCAGTGACGACGGCGTGCAAACCCGGCGCCGTTTCGGCCCAGATACCCTCTAAACGCTCCAGAACACTTTGGGTTGACGAAGGTTCATCCAAATTCACCTCGCCGCGGAAAAAATCGCAGTGGAAGCGCCGGACGACGTCGCGCTCGTCGGCCACGCAGAACGAATCGGTCAGGTGTCGCAGCGAGCGGTTGGTCACCCGGCACTCGATCAGATGACCATAGTCCTGCAGCAGCCGCAGGAAGCGGGGCGCGTCCCGCTCCAGCCGTACATTGCTGTGTGCCACGAGTTGCAGGCGGCCGCCGCCACGCAGGAAGGCGCGCAGCAGCGCATCGTTGCGTACACTGCCCAGGTCCCAGCTGGCGAAGTCCGGGTCGAACATTTTCAGCGTCAGGCGGGCGCGGCCGAAGACGGCGTCGAGGGCGGCCTGGAAGCCGGCCCTGGTATCGAACGACTGTCGTTCCATCGTGCCCCCTATCGATTGATTGATGCGATCAGTTCAGTTCAAGCCAGCCGTCCGTGTACCAGGCAAACAGCGCTTCCATGACGTCCTCGGAGGCGGCCGCAACCGCAGCGCCGTCCAGCTTGCGCTCGTTTGCCAGCGTCTCCAGGGTGACCTTGTCGGCGCGGTTGACGGCAAACGACTCGCCGTTGATGAAGACGTTCTTGCCACGGTAGAGCATCTGCGTCTTGCGCGACAACGTCACGCCCTTTTTCGCCGCGCTTTGCGCGAACCGGCCGGCCGGCAGCGGTTTCTCGGGCCCGTGAAGAACACATTATGCTTCGGCTCGGACAGGTATTCGCCAAGGAAGATCGTGAAGTCGTCTTCCGTGAACTGCATCTTGTTCAGCTCGTCCGCGATCGTGCCCAGCATGTGCTTGGGAATCTCGGCCGGCTTGTCCGACGGTGCCAGGTCGGGGTCCGCATAGCGTCCCGGCAGGTCGATCGAGTCGGCCATGAACTGCAGGAATGCTTCGCCCAGTTCCTGGTACGACGGCGAACGGAACCCGATCGAGTACGTCTGGCAATCGCCGATCGCCACACCGTCATGGGCATACTGCGGCGGCAGGTACAGCATGTCGCCCGGTTCCAGCACGAATTCCTCGTCCGCCTTGAACTTGCTGAGGATCTTCAGGGGCAGCCCCTCGACCAGGTCCAGGTTCTTCTGCGCGCTGATCTTCCAGCGCCGCTGGCCTTCGGCCTGCAGCAGGAACACGTCGTACGAATCGAAGTGAGGGCCGACGCCGGCGCCGTCGGTGGCGAAGCTGATCATCAGATCGTCCAGCCGCGCATCGGGCACGAAGCGGAACTGGCGCAGCAGCGCATCGGCCGCGTCGTTCTGCAGGTTGACGCCCTGCACCAGCATCGTCCAGCCCGGCTGCGTGCGCGGCGGCAGTTCGTCCAGCGGGCCGTGCTGCATGTCCCACTGGCCGTCGGTCAGGGAGACGAGGCGCGACTCGACGTAATCCCTGGTGGCCAGCTCGGCCAGCTCTTCGAACGGCAGCAGCGGTTTGAAGCCGGGGATGGCCTGGCGGATCAGCAGCGGCTTCTTGTGCCAGTAGTCGCGCATGAACTGCGCCGGCGTGATGTCGCCCAGAAGGCGGAGGGGTGCGGGTTTTTTCATGCCCGGATTATAGTTTATTCGCCGCCGCCGCCGCGCGTCATGGCGGGGCTGCAAACAAGGTGCGGGCGAAGGTGCGGGTATAATCGCGCAACCAGACCTGAAAGGATGCAAAGATGAAGATCGCCAAGAATACCGTCGTGACCGTGCAGTACAAACTGTCCGATGCCCAGAACAATCTGATCGAGGATGGCCGTCAACCGATGGTGTACCTGCATGGCGGCTACGAGAACACGCTGCCGAAGATCGAGGAAGAGCTGGAAGGCAAGGAAGTCGGCTACGAGAACACCATCCAGATCGAGCCGGAAGATGCCTTCGGCGACTACGACCCGAACCTGGTGAAGGTCGAGCCGCGCTCGCGCCTGCCGGAGCCGCTGGAAGTGGGCATGCAGTTCGAAGGCATGCCGGATGGCGACAGCGACGAGGAAGCGATGATCTTCACCGTGACCGATATCGCCGAAGACAAGGTCGTGCTGGACGGTAACCATCCGCTGGCCGGCATGGCGCTGCGTTTCGAACTGAAGGTTGCCGAAGTACGCGCCGCCACGGACGAGGAAATCGCGCACGAGCACGTGCACGGCGCCCATGGCCACCACCATGGCGACGACGATGAGGACGAAGGCGGCGCGGGCGACCACTTCCGCAGCCAGCCGATTCACTGAGCATGATAAAAACGGGCAGCCCAGGCTGCCCGTTTTGTTCGTCCCCCGGCTTGGGTGCAACTATCCCGGCTTGCCCGCCTTCTCGGGCTTCTCGGCTGCCGGCCGTTTGCCGCCGTGCTCGCGGCGCGCATCGTCCTTGCCTTCCGCCAGAAGCGTGAACGGCGTCGCAGCGCCCGGTTCGACCCGCACGACGTTCCATTCGCCCGTCAGCGTCACATGGCCCAGGTTGCCGCGCCACGTGAGCGTGCCGGCCGGCGCCTCGCCCGCCACGACCGCCTGCGGTCGCGCCGTATCGACCAGCAGCACCTTGCCCATGTACTTTTCCGCCAGCGTGCGCACCAGCTTGCGCGTGTCGCCGAAGCCGTCCTGCTTCGACGAGAACCCGGCCAGCAGCGAAAAGCCCTGTTCGACGTGGGCCTTCAGGTCGCCGTCGGAAAACAGCACGATGCCCGACAGCTTGCGCCGCCTGGCCATGCTGAACAGGCGTTGCAGCCAGGCCCGGTTGGCGACAAACCGGTCCTCGTATTCGCTGTTGCGGCCTGCCTCGCTGAGAAAGTGATTGTTATTGGCGGGCAGGTTGATCGTGGCGAACAGGACGCCGCCCTGTTCCCAGTACGCGTTCTCGGCATAGCTGCGGAACTTCGTGATCGTCGACTGCCGGTTCAGTTCCAGCTTGCGCTCGCCCAGCGAATCGCGGCCGTCGAAATACAGTTCCCGGATGCGGTTCAGCCGTTCCAGCGCGTTCGTGCGGCCGGCCGAGTTGCGGCAGTCGGTCCAGTCCGCGCCCGCCAGCACCAGCATCAGCGGCCGGTCCGACTTGTTCAGCAGCGCCTTGCGTTGCAGGTACAGCTTGTCGCTGCATGGTTCGCCCGCCGACTTGATGCCGGCCGCGATGACGAACGCCGGCTTTGCCTTGTCGGCCCGGGCGATGGTGCGGCGCAGGTCGTCGTCGCCCGATTCGCCGGGGAAGGTGTGGCCGATCACGGCAAACTCGAATGCCTCGTCGTCCGCCGCGCGGGTGGGGGCGGCGCACAGCAGCGTCAATGCCGCCAGCAGGGACGCGGCGGCGCGCTTCATGCGGGTGCGGCGGCCAGACGCTTGAGCTGATACAGCCGGTCCAGCGCTTCGCGGGGCGACAGCGCGTCCGGGTCCAGTTCCTCCAGCGCCGCCATCAGCGCCTGCAGGGCGGGGCTGGCGGCCGGTGCATCCGCTGCTTCCGCGCCTTCGGCCGCTTCCTCGTCGCAGTCCGGCACCGGCGCGGCAAACAGGTCCAGCTGCGGCGTCGGTGCCAACGCCTGCGATTCCAGCCGTGCCAGGTGCTTGCGTGCGGCCTTGATGACGGGCTGCGGCACGCCGGCCAGCTGCGCCACCTGCAGCCCGTAGCTTTGCGACGCGGGTCCGCTCTGCACCGCGTGCAGGAACACGATGCTGTCCTTGTGTTCGACGGCCGACAGGTGCACGTTGGCCGCCGTCGGGTGGCTTTCCGGCAGCTGCGTCAGCTCGAAGTAGTGGGTGGCGAACAGGGTGAAGCTGCGGCTGGTGTCGATCAGGTGGCGCGCGATGGCCCAGGCCAGCGCCAGGCCGTCGAAGGTGGACGTACCGCGCCCGATTTCGTCCATCAGCACCAGCGAGTGCTCGGTGGCGCCGTTCAGGATCGTCGCCGCTTCCGTCATCTCCACCATGAACGTGGAGCGCCCGCCTGCCAGGTCGTCGGTCGCGCCGATGCGGGTGAAGATGCGGTCGATGGGACCGAGCGTCGCGCTGGCGGCCGGCACGTAGCTGCCGATGTAGGCCAGCAGCGTGATCAGCGCCACCTGGCGCATGAACGTGGATTTACCGCCCATGTTCGGGCCGGTGATCAGCAGCAGGCGCCGCTCGTCGCCGAACTTGCAGTCGTTGGCGATGAAGCGCTCGATCTGGTTTTCCACGACCGGGTGGCGGCCCTCGGCGATGTCGATGCAGGCCTGCGATACCAGCCGTGGCGCGCACCAGTTGTTGCGCAGCGCGTGTTCGGTCAGTGCCGTCAGCGTGTCCAGCTGGGCGATGCCCTGGGCGATCGACTGCAAGGTGACGATGAACGGCGCGAGATCGGCCAGCAGCTGGTCATACAGGATTTTCTCGCGGGCCAGCGCCTTGTCCTGCGCCGACAGCGCCTTGTCCTCGAACGCCTTCAGCTCCGGCGTGATGTAGCGTTCGCAGTTCTTCAGCGTCTGGCGCCGGCGGTAGTCGTCCGGCACCTTGTCGGCCTGGCCGTTGGTGACTTCGATATAGAAGCCATGCACGCGGTTGTACTCCACGCGCAGGTTGGCGATGCCGGTGCGCGCACGTTCGCGCGCTTCCAGCTCCACCAGATACTGGCCGGCATTCTCGGACAGGCCGCGCAGCTCGTCCAGCTCCGCATCGAAGCCGCGCGCGATGACGCCGCCGTCGCGCACCATCGTCGCCGGCTCCGGCATGACGGCGCGCACCAGCAGGTCGACGCAGTGTTCCGGCGTCGCCAGCGCATCATGGATGCGGCGCAGCAGGCTGTCGGCCGAGTCCAGCGCCAGCACCCGTTCCAGCGACTTGCGCAGCTTGGGCAGCTGCTGCAGGCCGTCGCGCAGGGCCGCCAGGTCGCGCGGGCGCGCCGTCAGCAGCGCCACGCGCGTGGTGATGCGTTCGATGTCCGGCACGTGCTGCAGGTGGAACGACAGCGACCCGGTGGCATCGTCCTGCATCAGTGCCGCGATGGCATCGTGGCGCGCGCGCGCCACCGACTGGTCGCGCCGCGCGTGATGAAGCCAGTGGCGCAGCAGGCGCGAACCCATCGCCGTGCGGCAGCCATCGAGCAGCGAGAACAGGGTAGGGGACTCCTGGCCGCGGATGGTCTCCGTCAGTTCCAGGTTGCGCCGCGTGGCGGCATCGAGGCCGATGAATTCGTTCTCCGTTTCGCACGTCAGGCTTTTCACGTGCTGCAGGCCGCGGCCCTGCGTCGACTGGGCATAGCGCAGCAGCGCGCCGGCGGCGCCGAACGCGGCGCCCATGCCGTCGGCACCGAAGCCGGTCAAGGTGGCCACGCCCAGCTGGTCCAGCAGCGCCTTGTGGCCATGCACGACGTCGAAGTGCCATTCCGGCACATTGTTGACGTGGCACTGCGTGATTTCTTCGAACAGGTTGCCGCTGTCGGCGCGCAGGATCTCGGCCGGCACGATGCGTTCCAGTTCCTGCTGCAGCCGCGCGGTGACGGCGCGCGCCTCGCCGGCAAACTCCATCAGGCGCAGGTTGCCCGATGCAAGCGACAGCCACGCCAGGCCGGCCGTCGTCTGCTTGCGCCCGCCCATCAGGAACATCGCCAGCAGCGGCCGTTCCGATTTTTCCGGCAGCAGGTCCGAATCGGTCAGCGTGCCCGGCGTGACGATGCGCACGACCTTGCGTTCCACCGGCCCCTTGCTGGTGGCCGGATCGCCGATCTGCTCGCAGATGGCGCACGACTCGCCCAGCTTGACCAGCTTGGCCAGATAGCCATCGAGCGAGTGGAACGGCACGCCCGCCATCTTGATCGGCACACCGTTCTGCGACCCGCGCGCCGTCAACGTGATCCCCAGCACGCGCGCGGCCTTTTCGGCATCGTCGAAGAACAGCTCGTAAAAGTCACCCATGCGGTAGAACACCAGCATCGTCGGGTGTTCGGCCTTGATGCGCAGATATTGCTGCATCATTGGCGTGACTTTTTCGGCAGGGCTGTTCTTGACGGCGGCGGCGTTGATTTCGGAAGGGGCGTTCATTTCTCGGATTCGGTAAGGCTGGCGCGGCAAGGGGCTGCGCGTTGTCAGGGCTGCATTTTACCTGTTTCGGGGGTGGGGTTGGGATGTGTGGCCGGGTTGGATCGGCGGCCACCACGGCGCCGCCAGTCAATCCGCGCCTTCAGTCAATGCGAGCAAAGGCGGCTCGCGGAGCGAGGGTTTTATAAGGCCATCTGCCGACTGACACCCGGGGGTGACCTATGACGCGCTTGAAGGCACGACTGAACGCAGCCTGGGATGTGTAGCCGAGACGCTCGGCAACGGCGTCGATGGACAGCTTTTCATGCGCCAGCCACCGACTCGCAAGGCGCATCCGCAGTTCTGTGGCATAGCGCAGCGGTGGGACACCGATAGTCGATTGAAAGCGTTGTGCGAAGACGGAACGGGAGACATGAGATTGCGCAGCCAACTCCGCAACTGTCCATTCACGGCCAGGCTGGCGGTGCAATGCCATGATTGCACGTGCCAGGCGCGGATCACGCAACGCGGCAACGAGGCCAGAGGCGTTTTCACAACCGCATTCGATCCACCCACGCACAATCATTGCCGCCGCCACCTCGGCAAGGCGAGCCAGAATGCCGGCAAAGCCCAGACGGCCTGCGCAGATTTCCCGTTTCATTGAGTCAAGAATGGGTAGCAATCCGGGGTAACGCTGCTCCTGGGTATCGGCGACCATGACTATCGGCATCAATTTGCCCAGTTCCTGCATTCCGCCCAGATCGAATTCCATGCAACCGTAGAAGAACACTGCGGCGGGAGCAGCGTGTGTGCTCGGGCATGTGTCGATCCCGGTGACGGCCTCGCCAAGCGGCGTAGTGGTGAATTTCTCGACATCCTGAACCGAATGACCCAGATCTGACAGCAGCTGGTGTCCCTTTCCCTGCGGCAGGAACGCCGCGCTCCCCGCTCTCAGCTCCCGCACCGTTCCATCGCTGGTGCGCAGGAAGGCGGTGCCCACGGCCTGGAAGTGGAAGCAGGCGTGCCCTGGCTTGTTGTCGAAGTCCAGGCCAAAGGTGGGGCCAGTCTGAACGCGACGGTACTGGACACCCCGCAAGCGCATGCCGGTCAGCAGTTCACTGATGAGATCGGATGACAGGGAAAATTGCTCCTGCTCGGTCATTTTCGGGTTTTCGATCAAAACTTCAGGAGTTGCCATCATAGATCATCCTGAACCTGAAGCCTAACATTTTGTCTTTAGCCATTTTCCAGGATGTTCGAGATGAATAATGATGTTTCAGACGCCATACAAAAAGATAACGTCCACAGCTTGTCCGTGGCAGAGCCTTCGGCGCCTGCCTGGATGGCGGTATTTTCACTGGCCATGGGAGTGTTCGGATTGCTGACGGCGGAGTATCTGCCAGCCAGTCTGTTGACGCCGATGGCCTCCGATCTTGGCGGATCGGAGGCACTGGCTGGTCAGGCAGTGACCGTTACGGCCATAGTGGCATTGTTCGCCGGGCTGTTGGTGCCAGGTCTGACACGTCGGTTCGACCGGCGTGTCGTCCTGGTGGGTTTTACCGTGCTGATGATCGCCTCGAACACGCTGGTGGCGATGTCGTCCAGCCTGACGGTGCTGCTGATCATGCGCATTCTGCTCGGCATTGCGCTCGGCGGCTTCTGGAGCATGGCGGCCGCCGTCGCCATGCGACTTGTGCCCCTGAAGCTGGTGCCGCGAGCGCTGTCCATCATATTCAGCGGCATCGCTGTCGGGACGGTGGTTTCGGTGCCGCTGGGGAGCTACCTGGGGGGGCTTTATGGCTGGCGCAGTGCATTTATCGCCGCAGCCGCTGTGGGTGGGCTGACGCTTGTCTTCCAATGGTTTACGCTGCCCCGAATGGCACCGCGCAAGATGATTCGCACGGCGACGGTTCTCGAATTGCTGCGTCGGCCAGGCATTGGGCCAGGGATGATGGGCTGCGTACTTGCCCATACGGGCCAATATGCATTGTTCACCTATATCCGCCCTGCGCTTGAAATCGTAGCCAACACCGACATTGACGGCCTGTCCCTGATGCTCCTGGGTTTCGGTGTTGCCAACTTCATTGGTACGCTGATGGCCGGCTGGCTGATAGAGCGTAGCCTGCGCGCTACGTTGGTGCTGATGCCTGCGCTGGTCGGTGTAGCGGCGCTCGGCATGATCTGGCTACCCGTCCACGGAACAGGGTTGATGCTTCTGGTGGCTATATGGGGCTTTGCCTTTGGCGGCGTACCGGTAGCGTGGTCCAACTGGGTAGCCCGTGCCGTTCCCGACCAAGCCGAGGCCGCTGGCGGCATGGTGGTCGCAGCGGTGCAATCGTCGATAGCTGTCGGTGCCGCATTGGGCGGGATAGTATTCGGCTTCGGCGGCGTCAGCGGTGTCTTTATCACCGCAGGCGCACTGATGCTGTTCGCCGCGCTCGTCATTGCCCGCTGGGTTCGGGTTGAATTGCCGCGTCAAGGTATGGCGGCGGGTGCCGTTGCATCGAAAATAATATTGTAGAAGCTTCAGTACAGTACGATTGCCGTCCCAAGAGCCAATCATGGGGTCTCCATGCAGCTCATATATAGAGCAAGCAGGTCTGGTCAAGTGCCAGCAGAGACTCTGGCGCCCAGGTCTTGACGCCGCGTGTCACGCAAACCTGCGCGACTCATCCATCCCGACGGCGGCAGGCCGGGGCCGCACTGCCAGCGTAATCAACCCCACCGCCGCCCCACCGCGAAAAGGCTCGAACGGGCGCGAGCCCTTGCGGCGGCGCAGCGCCTCGCGCAGCCGGGTGAGCTGCCAGGCGGTGACGCCGGATAAGGGCCGGTCGCGCAACTGCTGGTGGACTGTCCAGTGGGGGAAGATATTACGCAGCTTGGCGGCCGCGAGGCGGCGCAGTACGGGGTCCGCCAGCAGCGGGCTTTCCAGCCGGACCGTGCCAGTCATGCCGTGGCGGTCTATCTGGTGCAGCATCTTGTAGACGTCCTGGCGCAGGAAGGCCGAGTGCTGGCGAGCGTAGTACCACGGCAGCAGCGACACGGCCGGGCCCATGTGGATTGTCCAGTGGTTGTAGCCATTGCCGTGCGCGATGACGTTGGTGCCGGGGTAGGACAAGCCGTAACGCAGCAGCACCAGCAGTAGGAAAACGAACGTCAGGACAATCTGTGCGGCGATCATGGTGCCGGCCCACTCGCCGTGCTGGGCACCGGCGAGCCGTAAGGCAAGCGCGGCAACCGCCAGCACGGCGCCGGTCAGCATGAAGGACCT
Organism: Pseudoduganella plicata; assembly: GCF_004421005.1. NCBI lineage: Bacteria > Pseudomonadati > Pseudomonadota > Betaproteobacteria > Burkholderiales > Oxalobacteraceae > Pseudoduganella > Pseudoduganella plicata. Next base: position 2,062,807 of record NZ_CP038026.1, on the reverse strand, counting down.
GTGTCCCGGGACGCAGCGCACCGGGAGAAGTACAGGCGGTTCAACAGTGTTCGTTGCGGCACGTTCGTCGTCATCGCGGCGGTAATATCAAGAAAGAAATAACAAAAAGCAATAATGTATACTGTTTCTCGTCGACAATCATCTACCATATGACGATAAATCGGCCGCTGCGCTTCGGTGCCGTCGTGCCGTTTCCGGCGCCTGTACCGCCGTGCGTGTGGGGCCATCCTTGCAACGTGCATGGATGCTGGTCCGCCAGCCATTTACGCCGGTGCCGGCGCTCAACTTCGGTCCTATTTTCCGCCGCATCCATTGCAGCACCAGCGTGGTTAATCGGCAACGAGTCGCGACCGCTGGCCACTGGCTGGCGTTTCGAAAGTGTAGATTGCGACAGCCACGCAGTGGTTGCAAAGGGGCAAACAACCGATAAGTCCGCAGCATTATTGCTTGCATAAAGCGCCAGCCGCGCGCATCGTATAGACTTGTGCCTATGAGCAACTTTTAGTGGTTCTTTTACCGTCACCCTATTTCAACGGAGCCGTTCGCGGTTATAGTGCTGTCATGGAAAAGGAAAAACTGAAGGACTTTGCCGCCATTGTCATGGAGGCACAACGCGGCGAACTGGTGTTCCCGACCAGTGTCAACGGTGCCTTGTCGCTCCAGTTATGCCTGGCCGATCCCGCGTGTCACGACGAGGACGTCATCCGCAAGCTGCTGGCCGAGCCTGTGCTGGCCGCTCGCGCGGTGGCGCTGGCCAATTCGGCCGTATTCCGATCCAACGGTGCGGCACTGGCCACGAGCGTGCGCGTAGCCGTCATGCGGCTCGGTTACCGCAATCTCTATTCGCTGGCCTCTGCCATGGTGGTGCGCCAGTTCGGCGCCCGCATTGCCGACCCGGCGCTGCGCGCCAAGGCCGAGCAGCTGTGGCGCTACACGGCGCACGTGGCCGCGCTGGCGTATGTGATCGCCCAGCGCATCACGAAGATCGATGCCGATACGGCGCTGTTCGCCGGCATCATGCACGAGGTGGCCGGTTTCTACCTGCTGGGAAGAGCCGATACGATACCCGGACTGCTGGACGATCCGGACGAGTGGATGGGGGCGGCGCAGGAAATCATCGCGCGCGAAATCATGAAGAAGCTGCAGGTGCCGGAGCCGGTGGCAATCGCCATCGTGGCGCTGCGCGGCGGCGCCATCGGCATTCCGCCGCAGGGCCTGCGCGACACGCTCCTGCTGGCACGCCAGCTCTCGCCGGTGCCGTCGCCGCTGCCCTACACGGAAGACCTGGCGCTGACCCGCACGCCGGCGTTGACGCTTTACCTCAACGAGCCCGCCGTCGCCGCGCTGCTGAACGAGGCGGCCGACCAGGCCAAGTCAATGAGCGCCGCGCTGCTGGTCTGACAGGATCGGGAATAGGCCACTCGGGCAGCCCCCAAAGTGCCTGTCCCGGACATGTTCAAACACTTCAGGTTTTGGCTTCCGGAGCCTGTCACCGGTTTTTTCGCGGTCGGCGACGCTGAGAAAACCCGGAGTGCTTCACGCTTATTCCAGCGTCTGTTCCAGAATTTTTACCAGCGATCCGATCCCTTCCGCATCGACCGCGTCGAAGCGGTTCGGCAGCGGGCTGTCCAGGTCGAACACGCCGATGATCTCGCCCTTCGAGAACACGGGCACCACCAGCTCCGAGCGCGAGTTGACGTCGCACGCGATATGGCCGGGAAACGCGTGCACGTCCGCCACGACGATCGCTTCGCCTTTTTCCACCGTCGTGCCGCACACCCCGCGGCCGCGCTTGATGCGGATGCATGCCGGCTTGCCCTGGAACGGTCCCAGCACCAGTTCGTCCTGCGTCTTGAGGAAATAAAAGCCCGCCCAGTTCAGGCCCGGCATCGTGTTGAAGACGAGGGAGCTGAAGTTCGCCGTGTTGGCGATCCAGTCGGTTTCGCCGTGCACCAGGCCCGTGAGCTGGGAGCGCAGGTCCGCGTACATCGTCTGTTTGGCTTCCGGCGTGTCGGTGCCGTAAGCGGTGTCGCTGAGGTGGAAGGTCATGTCGGTGTCAAGGCTGAAGAGGAAAGCGGCGATTTTACTTGCATTTCGCCGGCTTCGCCCAGGTGGGCGCGGGCCAGGCGCCGCAGTTCGTCCGATGCCGGGTGCGGCCTGCTCGCCAGCGCGAGACCGAGATGCACGGCCAGCTCCGCCCCTTCGCGCAGGGGCCGATAGACCACGCCGGACAGGCGCAATGCGGCAAACGACGCGGGCAGCAGCGCGCTGCCCTGGCCGGCCGCGATCCCGGCCAGCAGCACGTGGTGGTCCTGCGGCTCGCGCAGCAGCCGGGGCGCGAAGCCGTGGCGGGCGAAGACGGCATGGCAGTGATCGAAAAACGCCGGCTGGCGCGCCCGCTCGAACCAGTACAGCGGCGTATCCGCCAGATCGGCCAGTGCGAGCCGCCGCCGGCGCGCCAGCGCATGCGTGGCCGGCAGCGCCACCAGCAGCGGCTGCGCGCCCAGGGGTTCGACGGCCAGGTCGCCCGTGCGCGTCGGCAGCGCGATAACGGCGGCGTCGAGCCGCCCCGCGCGCAGTGCCGCCACGAGCCTGGGTGACGTGTCCGCGTGCAGCGTTGCCGACGGCAGCGCCGCCGTCAATAGCCGGAACGACCCGGCTTCGACGGATGTCGTCAGTCCAAGCCGCAGCGGCGCCGCGCTGCCGCCCTCCAGCGCCCGCACCGCTGCCAGGGCGCCATCGAGCAGCGCCAGGATTTTCTGCGCGCGCGGCAGCAGGGCCTTGCCGGCCGCCGTCAGTGCGACACGCTGCGTATCGCGTTCGAACAGGCGCCGGCCCAGCCGTTCCTCCAGCTGGCGGATGGCGCGGCTGAGCGGCGGCTGCGTCATGTGCAGTCCCTCGGCCGCCTGGCGAAAGCTCAGGCAGGTGGCGACGGCGACGAACAGTTCCAATGCACGGGTATCGATCCTCATACTAAAAAGGTATCACGAAACGGGACATTCCATCATTGCACGTGCAGCGCCACACTGAGCGCTTTCCAACAGGAGGCAATCGATGAAAACTCGCAAACTCGCAGGTGAAGACGTGTCGGCCCTGGGCCTGGGCTGCATGGGGATGTCCGAATTCTATGGTCCCAGCGACGACGCCGAGTCGCTGCGCACCCTGGCGCGCGCGGCCGACCTGGGCGTCACGCTGTTCGATACGGCGGACGCGTATGGCTTCGGCCACAACGAAACGCTGCTGGGCCGCTTCCTGGCGGGGCGGCGCGGCCAGGTCCGCATCGCCACCAAATTCGGCCTGGTACGCAAGCCGGGCAGCTACGAGCGGCGCATCGACAACTCGCCGGCCTACATCCGCGCGGCATGCGAGGCGTCGCTGCGACGCCTCGGTGTCGAGACCATCGACTTGTACTATGCGCACCGGCTCGACCCGCTGGCGCCGCTGGAGGAGACGATCGGCGCGCTGGCCGGGCTGGTCCGCGCCGGCAAGGTGCGCGCCATCGGCCTGTGCGAAGTGACGCCGGCGACGTTGCGGCGGGCTGCCGCGATCCACCCGGTCGCCGCCGTGCAGAGCGAATATTCGCTGTGGACGCGCGATCCCGAGGAGGGTGTGCTGCAGGCCTGCCGCGAAGTAGGGGCGGTGTTGTGCGCCTACAGCCCGCTCGGCCGCGGGTTCCTGACAGGGAAAGTCGATACGTCCACGCTGCCGCCGGGCGACTTTCGGTCGTTCAATCCGCGCTTTACCGGCGATAACGCGGCGGCCAACGCGCGCATCGCCGCGGCCGTTACCGCGCTGGCCGCCGCCCGGGGCTGCACGCCGGCGCAACTGGCTCTGGCATGGTTGCTGACACAGGGAGAGCACGTCATTCCCATTCCCGGCACCCGACGCCAGGAGCGGCTGCTGGAGAACCTGGGTGCGCTGGACGTGACGTTGGGCCCGCAAGACATCGCCGAGATCGCTGCCGCGTTTCCGCCTGGCCTTGCTGCCGGCGAACGGTATTCGCCGGAAGGCATGAAAGGGCTTAATGCATGATCCTGCGCCCGCGGCATGCCCGGGCTGGAAAGCGTGCCAATTCAACAATGCGCTGTCATTTTGATAAATGATGTAACATCCGGTCTCATCGCAAAACCGTCGCCGACAACCGTGGGCCTTGCCGCGCAATGCGGCAGGCTGACGGCTTTTTGCGTTTCTCCCAGAGCAACAGACCGAAAAACGAACGAGCCCAAGAACCGTTGTGAGCGCCTTGATCAATATCCTCGTCGTCGACGACGTCCCGCAGAACCTTATCGCCATCGAGGCGCTGCTGGCGCGGCCCGGCATTGCCCTGCTGAAGGCGGCCTCCGGCGCGGAAGCGCTGGAACTGCTGCTGGTGCACGAAGTGGCGCTGGCGCTGGTGGACGTGCAGATGCCCAACATGGACGGCTTCGAGCTGGCGGAACTGATCCGGGGCAGCGAGCGTACCCGCAGCATTCCGCTGATCTTCCTGACGGCCGCCTCGCGCGAACCCAGCTACAGCTTCCGCGGCTACGAGGCGGGCGCCGTCGATTTCCTGTACAAGCCCATCGATCCGAAGGCGCTGACCAGCAAGGTCAATGTCTTTGTCGAGCTGTATCAGCAGAAAAAGCAGCTGTCGCAGCAGCTCGACGACCTGCGCCGCGCCCTGCACATGAACGAGATGTTCATGGCCGTGCTGGGGCACGACCTTCGCACGCCGCTGTCGGTTGTCATGAACGGCGCCATGCTGCTGCCGATGATGACGGACCACCCGAAAGTGGCCGTCACCGCTCAGCGCATCCAGAGCAGCGCGCGGCGCATGACGTCGATGGTGGACCAGCTGCTCGACCTGGCCCGCATCCGCGCCGGCGAGATGCAGCTGAAACCGGCGCCGCAGGATATCGGCCAGCTGTGCCGCACGATCGCCGATGAATTCACCGTGCCGGAGCGGGCGTCGCGCGTGCAGGTGACGCACAGCGGCGACCCGGTGGCGCCCGTGGACGGCGGCATCTTTGCGCAGGCGCTGTCCAATTTGCTGGGCAACGCACTGCAGCATGGCGAGGCCGATGGGCCGGTGACCGTGCAGATCGATGGTCGCGCGCCGGACCGGCTCAGCATCGCCATCGGCAACCGCGGCGTGATCCCGGCCGAGCGCCTGGCCCACATTTTCGAGCCGTTCCAGCATCGCGACGGCGCGCGCAAGTCCGGGCAGGGCCTCGGACTGGGCCTGTACACGGCCAGCACGTTCGTGCGCGCCCATGGCGGCCACCTGGCCGTGGCCTCCGATGCCGCCGGCGGCACCACCGTGCTGACGGTGACCCTGCCGCGCCCGCATGCGCCGCGCCCGGCCGATGCCGGCACTACGCGATCCGCGCAGAGGCAGATGGCATGAACTGCACACCCGCCGCGGCCAGTGGCCTGGTCCCCTACGTGCCGCGCGGCGGCGGGGCGACTGGCGACCTGGTACGCGCGCTCGACTGGAGCGCCACGGCGCTGGGCGCGCCGGGCGACTGGACACCGGCGCTGCGCACCACCGTCGATATCGTCCTGAATTCCCCCATCGCGATGGTCTTGATGTGGGGGCCGCGGCACGTCATGGTCTACAACGACGGCTATGCGGAAATCGCCGGCGCGCGCCATCCGGCCGCCCTGGGCGGCACCGTGCCCGATGCGTGGCCGGAACTGTGGGACTGGAACCGCGCCATCCTGGAGGCGGGCATGCGCGGCGAGACGCGCCAGCATACGAACACGCACATGACGGTGCTGCGCAACGGCACGCCGGAGCAGGTCTGGTTCGACCTGTTCTATACCCCGGTGTACGACACCTGCGGCGGCGTAGGCGGCGTGCTGTGCACCGTGGTGGAAGTGACGGAGCGGGTGCGGGAGGAACGCCGGCGCGAGCGCGACCGCGCGGACCTCGACCGGCAGAACCGCCGGCTGCGCGAGGAAACGGCGCTGCTGCGCGACCTGTTCGAGCAGGCGCCCAGTTTCATGGCCGTGCTGCGCGGCCCGCGCCACGTCTTCGAACTGGCGAACAAACCCTACCTGCAGCTCGTGGGCGGGCGCGACGTCATCGGCAAGCCGGTCGAGGAGGCGTTGCCGGAAGTGCGCGCGCAGGGCTTTGTCGATCTGCTCGACCGCGTCTACCGCACGGGCGAGCCCTATGTGGGCCGGCAGCTGAAGGTGAAGCTGATGAAGCAGCCCGATGGCGTGCTGGAATCGCGCTACCTCGACTTTGTCTACCAGCCGCTGCGCGCGCCCGACGGCAGCGTCACCGGCGTGTTCGTGGACGGCATCGACGTTACCGACAGCATCGTCACGGAAGAGCGCCTGCGCATGGCACAGCAGGCCGGTGGCATCGGCAGCTTTGAATGGTTCCCGGCCACGGGCAAGCTGGTGGTGTCGAAGCAGTACCGGCGCGTCTGGGGGCTGCCCGACGATGTCGAGGTGACGCAGGAGTTGCTGGTGTCGCTGGTCGATGAGCGGGACCACGCGCAGATGGGCTCGCGCCGGCTGCACGACAGCGACAATCCGCTGGCCTACACGGAATACCGCATCCGCCGGCCCGATACGGGCGAGGTGCGCTGGGTCGCGCGCCAGGGCGAGGCCGTGGAAGGCGCCACGGACGCGCAGCGGCGCTATGTCGGCGTGGCCTTCGACATCACGGGGCGCAAGCAGATCGAACAGCAGCTGCGCACCAGCCAGGACCGTCTCGCCGCGATCTTCGGCCAGGCGTCGGTCGGCCTGTCGGAATTGAGCCTGGACGGGCGCTTCCAGCGCGTCAACGGCGCCCTGTGCCGCATGCTGAACCGCACCGAGGGCGAGATGCTGGGCCTGCACATGGATGATCTGATCCATCCGGATGACAAGGCCGGCAACAGCGCGCTGGTGGCGCACCTGGTGGCAACGGGCGAGCCGTTCACGCTGGAGAAGCGCTACCTGCGCCGGGACGGCGAATGGGTCTGGATCGCCAGCAGCATGAGCCGGCTGGACGACGAGTCGGGCCAGCCCGTCGCGCTGATCGCCGTCAAGATCGACATCACGGAGCGGCGCCGCATCGAGGCGGCGCTGCGCGACCTGAACGATACGCTGGAGCAGCGCGTGACGCGCGAGATCGCGGAGCGCGACAAGGCCGAGGAGGCGCTGCGCCAGGCGCAGAAGATGGAAGCGGTGGGCCAGCTGACGGGCGGCGTCGCGCACGACTTCAACAACGTCCTGCAGATCATCTCGGGCAACCTGCATCTGCTGGCGCAGCACATGCCGTCCGATGCGGTGGCGCGGCGCCGGCTCGACATGGCTATCGGCGCCGTCGAACGGGGCGCCAAGCTGTCGTCGCAACTGCTGGCGTTTGCGCGGCGCCAGCCGCTGCAGCCCGTGGTGGCGGACCTGGGCCGGCTGGTGTCGGACATGGACGAACTGCTGCGCCGCGCGCTGGGCGAGGCGGTGGAGCTGGTCGTCGTTGTCGGCAGCGGGCTGTGGAACACCCTCGTGGACCCGGGGCAGATCGAAAACGTCATCCTCAACCTGGCGATCAACGCGCGCGATGCCATGCAGGGCGCGGGCCGGCTGACGATCGAGCTGGGCAACGCGGTGCTGGACGAATATTACGTCAACAACCTGGTGGACGTGCCCGCGGGCCAGTACGTGCTGCTGTCCGTGACCGACACGGGCTGCGGCATGGCGCCGGATGTGCTGCAGCGTGCGTTCGAGCCGTTCTTCACGACCAAGCCTGAAGGCGAAGGCACCGGCCTCGGGCTGTCGATGGCGTATGGTTTCGTCAAGCAGAGCCGCGGCCACATCAAGATCTACAGCGAGCCGGGGCAAGGCACCAGTGTCAAGATCTACCTGCCGCGCACGATGCTGGCGGAAGTGGAGGATACCGCGCCGCGCAGCGGGCCGGCAACGGGCGGCAGCGAGACCATCCTGGTGGTGGAAGACGACGAGGGCGTGCGCACCGTGGTGCTGGACATGCTGACGGCGCTGGGCTACCGCGTGCTGCAGGCGGAGAACGGCGAGAAGGCGCTGCGCATCGTCGAATCGGGCGAGCATATCGACCTGCTGTTTACCGATGTCGTCATGCCCGGCCCGCTGCGCAGCCCCGAGCTGGCGCGCATCGCGCAGGAGCTGCATCCGGAGATGGCCGTGCTGTTCACGTCGGGCTATCCGCAGAATTCCATCGTCCATGGCGGCCGTCTGGATGCGGGCCTGGAGCTGCTCAGCAAACCTTACCGGCGCGAAGAGCTGGCGCGCAAGCTGCGCCACGTCCTGAACAACCGCCGTCAGCAATCGCTCGCGCAGGCGCGCCGGCGCAGCGCGCTCGCGGCGGGCGAGGGCGGTGCCAGCGAGCTGCTGGAGCCGCCGCCGGGCATCGAACGCGACGCATCGCTGCGCGTGCTGGTTGTCGAGGACAACCTGGATTCGCAGCAGATGGTGTGCGAGCTGGTCGGCATGCTGGGGCACACCGTCTCCGGCGTGTCGGACGGCGAGGCAGCCTGGGAGCTGATGCGCACCCAGGACTTCGATATCCTGTTTACCGACGTGAGCCTGCCGGGCATGTCCGGTATCGAACTGGCGCGGCGCGTGCTGGCCAGTGAGCCCGGGCGGTCGATCCGCGTGATCTTCTCGACCGGTTATGGCAAGGAAGCGCTGGATCACCTGGAATTCCCTGCCGCCTGCCTGCGCAAGCCCTACGACCTGATGGAGCTGCAGGCCGCGCTGGACAGCGTACGGACCAACCACCTCGAAAGGAAACCATGAGCACGGACTGACTCTGTTGGGCTGGACACTGGTGCTGGCGATCGTGCAGATTTTCCTGCACTCGACGTTGCGCACGAAGGAAACGGGCGCCGCGTACAACGCCGGTGCCCGCGATGGCGGCGCACCGCCGCCGGGCAAGGTGACGGCGCGGCTGGAACGGGCCAAGCAGAACCTGTTCGAGACGCTGCCGCTGTTCGCCGCCGCCGTGCTGGCGGCCCACGTGGGCGGGGCGGAGGGTACGCTGACGCTGTGGGGCTGCTGGCTGTACCTGGTGGCGCGCATCGTCTACGTGCCGTTATATGCGCTGGGCATTCCCTACGTGCGCTCGCTGGTGTGGCTGGTGTCGCTGGCAGGGCTTGTCATGGTGCTGTACGCATTGCTCAGTAATTATTGACGGGCCGCTTGCGGCTGGGCGAGAGCGCGCTCTCGCCATACTCCTACGATATTTGTAGGCCGCGTCCTATGGTATCTGCACGGTACGGCGCCTACATTGGTTGCTAAGATAGTAACCGGACAAATCCATGGTAACGAGAAACCTGAGCGCCGCCGAGAAGCGCTCCGCGGTGCGCATTGGCGCCGCACGCGCGCGGCTAATCCGCAATCTGTTGCACAACGTGTTTGGCGTGGACCAGCTGCGCGATGGCCAGCGCGGCGTCATCGACAGTGTGCTGGAGGGCAACGACACGCTTGCCATCATGCCCACCGGCAGCGGCAAGTCGCTCTGTTACCAGATTCCTGCCTCCATCTTCAAGGGCACGACAATCGTCGTTTCGCCGCTCATTTCGCTGATGAAGGACCAGCTGGAAAAACTGGAGGAAATCGGCATCGGCGCAGCGCAGCTCAACAGCAGCCTGTCGCGCGGCGAGGAGCTGGAGGCGCTGGACAGCATCCGCAATAACCTCAGCAACATCGTTTTCTGCACGCCCGAGCGCCTGGCAACGCCGGAGTTCCTCGAGGTGCTGAAGGACACGGAAATCTCGCTGCTCGTCATCGACGAAGCGCACTGCATCTCGCAGTGGGGCCACGACTTCCGGCCCGCCTACCTGGAGATCGGCGCGGCGCGGCGTGCGCTGGACAATCCGCCCGTGCTGGCGCTGACGGCCACCGCCACGCCGGACGTCATCGACGATATCGGCCGCCAGCTGGGCGCGCGCATGCACGTGGTCAATACGGGTATCTATCGGCCCAATCTGCACTACCGCGTCATCCAGATCACCAATCCGGCCGAGAAGATTTCCGAGGCGCTGCGGCTGGTGCGCGAAACGGCCGGCGTGGGCATCATCTATGCCGCCACCATCAAGGCGGCCGAAGAGATGCATGCGGCGCTGGAGCAGGCCGGCGAGAGCGTCGCCCTGTACCACGGCAAGCTGCCGGCCCGCGAACGCAAGGAAAACCAGGACCTGTTCATGAACGGCGAGCGGCGCGTGATGGTGGCGACGAACGCCTTCGGCATGGGCATCGACAAGACCGACACGCGCTTCGTGATCCACCTGCAGGTCCCGGCCAACCTGGAAGCCTATTACCAGGAGTCGGGCCGCGCGGGCCGCGATGGCGAGCCGGCCGAATGCACACTGCTGTACTTCCAGGACGACAAGCGGTTGCAGCAGTTCTTCCTGGTCAAGCACTACCCGACAGCCGAGGAGCTGCGTGCCGTCTACGACAGCGTCGCGCCGCTGGTACCGTGCCAGGCGGGCGTCATTGCCCAAGCGCTGCCGGACATGGCTGACAGCAAGCTCAAGGTCTGCCTGAAGCTGCTCAAGGACGGCAAGCTGCTGCGCCAGAACCGCAAGCTCGATTACCTGCTGACGAACAGGGATGCCAGGGCGGAAATCTTCGACCAGCTCTCCGCCGTCTACCAGCACAAGCAGGAGCGCGACCGCGAAGCCCTGGAACAGATGGTCGGCTACGCGCAGAGCGGCTACTGCCGCTGGAAGCTGATGCTCGATTATTTTGCCGACGACCAGCCGGGCTTCGAGCACTGCGACTGCTGCGACAACTGCATATCGCCGCCATCCGTGCAGATGGATGATGGCGAGGAGGCTCTGTTCGAACCGCCACCGGAACCGTCCGTGCCGCCGGCACCCGTGATCGCCGTCGGCAGCCAGGTCAAGGTGCCGAAGTTCGATATCGGCACCGTGCTGTCCGTCGCGGGCGACCAGGTCACCATCGAGTTCCCCGAAAATACGACCAAGACGTTCATGGCGGAGTTCGTGCAGCTCGCTTAAACCCCTGCGGGACTGACACCATTTTTCCGGGCAAAGCCCGAAAAAATGCGTGTCTGTCCTCAGCATTATTCCAGATTTTCGCAGTGCAGCCGGTGACCCGAAAACCGGTGACAGCCACCATTCCGCCCCCTGCGGGACTGACACCATTTTTCCGGGCAAAGCCCGAAAAAATGCGTGTCTGTCCTCAGCATTATTCCAGATTTTCGCAGTGCCGCCGGTGACCCGAAAATCGGCGACAGACGCCATTCCGCCCCCTGTGGGACTGACACCATTTTTCCGGGCAAAGCCCGGAAAATGATGCCGGTCACCGATGCAAACACCGTCGCAAATACGCGTTGCCCTGTCACGCCACTGACCCGCCCGCCCCGCCGCACTTGGTGCGCTGGCGGACATACACGCAAGATCCCTCTGGCTACAATGAACCATAGCGTTGAGGGAGCATCGTATGTCCGATATGGTCGTCGTCCGAAGAGAAGGCCTGTATTGCGTGCCGGGCGGGTTCTACATCGATCCGTGGCGCCCCGTCGACCGTGCCGTCATCACGCACGGCCATGGCGACCATGCCCGCGTGGGCCATGGCCACTACCTGGCCGCGGCGCCCGGCGTCGGCATCCTCAAGTCGCGCCTGGGCGACATCGACGTGCAGGGCCTCGCATATGGCGAAGTGGTCGAGCACAATGGCGTGCGCATCTCGCTGCACCCGGCCGGGCACGTGCTGGGTTCCGCGCAGGTGCGGCTCGAATGCGGCGGCGAAGTGTGGGTGGCGTCGGGCGACTACAAGGTCGAGGGCGATGCCACGTGCGCGCCGTTCGAACCCGTGCGGTGCCATACGTTCATCACGGAGTCCACGTTCGGCCTGCCGATCTACCGCTGGGAACCGCAGCAGCAGACGTTCGACGACATCAACGCTTGGTGGCGCAAGAACGCCGCCGAAGGCCGCGCCAGCCTGATGCTGTGCTACTCGTTCGGCAAGGCGCAGCGCATCCTGTCCGGTCTCGATGCCTCCATCGGTCCCATCATCTGCCACGGCTCCGTCGAGCCGCTCAACCGCGTCTACCGCGCCGCTGGCGTGCCGCTGCCCGAAACGAAGATGGTCAGCGACGTGGACAAGGCCGACATCAAACGCGCCATCATCATCGCGCCGCCTTCCGCAGGCGGCTCGCCGTGGGTCAAGCGGTTCGGCGACTTCAGCGATGCCTTCGCCAGCGGCTGGATGCTGCTGCGCGGTGCGCGCAGGCGGCGCGGCGTGGACCGCGGCTTCGTGCTGTCCGATCACGCAGACTGGCCCGGCCTGATGGGCGCGATCAAGGCGACCGAAGCGGAACGGGTCGTCGTGACGCACGGCTCGATTCCCACGATGGTGCGCTGGCTGTGCCAGAACGGCCTGGATGCGAAAGGCTTCGACACCGAATACGGCGACGACGAAGCGGAGAATGCCGCCGATGCGGGTGCCGCGGCGGAAGGCGTGGCGACCACCGAACCGGATCCCGTCGCGCAGCGCTGGGCCGTCAAGGACAAGGCCAATGCGGCCCGCGACGCCGGCACGGCCGAGGCGCGCCGCAAGGTGGACAACGCTGGGGAGGATGCTCGGGAGGATGCCGATGCGTGAATTCGCGCGCCTGTACGCCGAGCTGGATGAAACCACCGCCACCAACCGCAAGCTCGACGCACTGAAAGCCTACTTCTCCAGCGCCGCGCCGGAAAACGCGGCGTGGGCCGTCTACTTCCTTGCAGGCGGCAAGCCGCGCCAGGCGGTGCCGGCCAAGCTGCTGCGCCAGTACGCCACCGAATACGCGGGGCTGGACGAATGGCTGTTCGACGAGTGCTACGACGCCGTGGGCGACCTGGCCGAAACGATCGCGCACATCCTGCCGGAACCGAAGACCCGCAGCGACATCGGCCTGGCCACGTGGATCGAGCAGCGCATCGCGCCGCTGCGCGGCGCCGCGCCCGAGACGATCCGCCAGGCGCTGTTCGACTACTGGGACGAACTGGAAACGCGCGAGCGCTTCCTGCTGGTGAAACTGATCGGCGGCGGTTTCCGGGTCGGCGTCTCGAAACTGCTCGTTACGCGCGCGCTGTCCGCCATCGCGGCAGTCGATTCGAAACTGATCGCCCAGCGTCTGATGGGCTGGACGGACGGCAGCGTCAGCCCCACGGCGCAGGGCTTCCTGCAACTGATCGCGGAACAGTCCGACCAGGAACACGCCATGCGCGGCGGCCAGCCGTACCCGTTCTTCCTGGCGCACCAGCTGCAGGCGGCGCCGCAAACGCTGGGCGACATCGCCGACTGGCAGGTCGAGTGGAAATACGACGGCATGCGCGCGCAGATCGTGTCCCGTGGCGGCGACAACTGGGTGTGGTCACGCGGCGAGGACCTCATCACGGAGCGCTTCCCGGAACTGGCGGCGATCCGCCTGCCCGAAGGCACCGTGGTCGATGGCGAGATCCTGATCTGGCAAAGCGGTGACAAGGACAACGGCAACCCGTCTCCGTTTGCCGACCTGCAGAAGCGCATCGGCCGCAAGACCCTGTCGCCCAAGCTGCTGGCCGAGCTGCCCGCCGCGCTGGTCGCGTACGACCTGCTGGAGCTGGACGGCGTCGACCTGCGCAAGCTGCCGCAATGCGAGCGCCGCACGCTGCTGGAGCAGCTCGTCGAGCGCGCCGGCAGCCCGCGCCTGCGCATCTCGCCGCTGGTGCAAGCCGAAAGCTGGGAAGCGCTGGCCCGCATCCGCGATGAGTCGCGCGCCCGCGGCGTGGAAGGCATGATGATCAAGGCCGCCAGCGCGCAGTATGGCGTGGGCCGTACCAAGGACGTGGGCACGTGGTGGAAATGGAAGATCGATCCGTACAGCGTGGATGCGGTGCTGATCTACGCCCAGGCCGGCCATGGCCGCCGCGCGTCGCTGTACACCGATTACACGTTTGCCGTCTGGGACGTGGATGCGGATGGCCAGCGCATGCTGGTGCCCTTCGCGAAAGCATATTCGGGGCTGACGGATGCGGAAATCGCCCAGGTCGACAACGCGGTGCGGCGCACGACCGTGGAAAAGTTCGGACCCGTACGCAGCGTGAAGCCGACCATGGTGTTCGAGATCGGCTTCGAAGGTATCGCCGCATCGCCCCGGCACAAATCCGGCATCGCCGTGCGCTTCCCGCGCATCCTGCGCCGGCGCGACGACAAAAGCGTGGAGGAAGCCGATACGCTCGACTCGCTCAAGGGCCTGCTGGCGCAGGCGAGCCTCGCGGCATGAACAGGCGCGAGGCGGCAGGGCAGGCCGGGGCCTGGTTCGATGCGCGCGGCTGGAAGGTCTTCCCGTTCCAGCGCGCCGTCTGGCAGGCCGCGCTGGCCGGCGAATCGGGCCTGCTGCATGCCACCACCGGGTCAGGCAAGACGTTCGCGGTATGGTTCGCCGCGTTGCAGCGGGCAATGGTGGCGAAACCTTCGCGCAAGCGCGGCCTGCGCGTGCTGTGGATCACGCCGATGCGCGCGCTGGCCGCGGACACCTTGCGCGCGCTGACGGAATCGAGCACGCAGCTGATGCCCGGCTGGGTGGTCGATGCGCGCACGGGCGACACGTCGTCCGCGACCCGCGCCCGCCAGGCGAAGCACCTGCCGGACACGCTGATCACGACCCCGGAAAGCCTGACCTTGATGCTGTCGAAAGCCGATGCGGCCGAGCAGTTCGCCATGCTGGACATGGTCATCGTCGACGAATGGCATGAACTGATGGGGAACAAGCGGGGCGTGCAGACGCAGCTGGCGCTGGCCCGGCTGCGCCGTTGGAATCACGCCGCCGGCAACGGGGGGCTGGTCGTCTGGGGCCTGTCCGCGACCCTGGGCAACCTGGCGCGCGCCAAGGACGTGCTGCTGGGCGCGGACATGCCAGGGGCCACCGTGGAGGGAAGCATCCGCAAGGATCTGCGCGTCGATACGCTGATTCCCGCCAACCCGTCGCGCTTCCCGTGGGCCGGCCACCTCGGCATCCAGATGCTGCCCGCCGTGATCGACGAGATCGAGCAGAATGCGACGACGCTGGTGTTCTGCAATACCCGTTCGCAGGCGGAGCTGTGGTACCAGAACATGCTGGAGGCGCGGCCCGACTGGGCCGGCATCATCGCGCTGCATCACGGCTCGCTGGACAAGGAAGTGCGCGACTGGGTCGAGCTGGGCCTGAAGAAGGGCGAGCTGAAGGCCGTCGTCTGCACGTCGAGTCTTGACCTGGGCGTGGACTTCCTGCCCGTCGAACGGGTGCTGCAGATCGGCAGCGCCAAGGGCATTGCCCGGCTGCTGCAGCGCGCGGGACGCTCGGGCCATGCGCCGGGGCGGGTGTCGCGCGTCACGCTGGTGCCTACGCACAGCCTCGAATTGCTGGAGGCGGCCGGCGCCATCCAGGCTGTCAAGGACCGCGACATCGAAGCGCGCAGCGTGCCGGAAAAGCCGCTCGACGTGCTGGTACAGCACCTGGTCACGGTGGCGCTGGGCGGCGGCTTCCGTTCGGAGGCACTGTTCGCCGAGGTGCGCACCGCGTGGTCGTACCGTCATCTGACGGAAGACGAATGGCAATGGGCGCTTGATTTTGTGGCGCGTGGCGGCCAGAGTCTCACCGTTTATCCCGAATACCGGCGCGTGCTGCCGGACGAGGAGGGCATCTACCGCGTGCCGGATGCCGCGATCGGCCGGCGCCACCGGATGGGCATCGGCACCATCGTCTCGGAAGCCATGATCCAGGTGAAGTACCAGAGCGGCGGACGGATCGGCACGGTGGAAGAGGGGTTCATCTCGCGCCTGAACAAGGGCGACAACTTCCTGTTCGGCGGCCGTATCCTCGAATTCATCCGCGTGCACGAGATGACGGCCTACGTGAAGCGGGCCACGGGCGCAAAGGGCGCCGTGCCGCGCTGGCAGGGCGGCAAGATGCCGCTGTCGTCCGAGCTGGCGCATGCGGCGCTGGCGCAGATGCGCCTCGTCACGGAAGGCGTCTACAGCGGCCCTGAAATGCTGGCGATCGCGCCGCTGCTGGAGATCCAGGCGCGCTGGTCGGCGCTGCCAACGCCCGAACGCACCGTCATCGAGAGCCTGCACAGCCGCGAAGGCCACCACCTGTTCCTCTATCCCTTCGCCGGGCGCGCCGTGCACATCGGCCTGGCGTCCCTGTTCGCCTACCGCATCGGACGCACACGGCCGATCACGTTTTCCATTGCCGTCAACGACTACGGGTTGGAGCTGCTGGCATCGGAAACCGTCGACTGGCCGACGGTCTTCGCACCCGCCCATGGCAGCGACGTGGACCTGTTCAGCACCGATGGCCTGCTGGAGGACGTACTGGCCAGCCTGAACGCGACGGAGATGTCGCAGCGGCGCTTTCGCGAGATCGCCCGCATCGCCGGCCTGGTGTTCCAGGGCTATCCGGGCCAGCCGAAAAGCAACCGGCAGATCCAGGCGTCGTCGTCGCTGTTCTTCGAGGTCTTTCGCAAGCACGACGCCGCCAACCTGCTGCTGACGCAGGCGCAGCGCGAAGTGCTGGAACAGGAGCTGGAGCTGAACCGGCTGCGCGCCACACTGGAAGCGCTGCGGGGCCGCGCCGTCAGCTATCACGAAACAAAGCGGGCCACGCCGTTCGGCTTCGCGCTGATGGTGGAGCGCTTCCGCGAGAAGCTGACGACGGAAAAGCTGTCCGACCGCGTGGCGCGCGTGCTGCGCGAGCTGGAGAAGGCGGCTGGACCATGAGGGCGGCGGAACCATGAGCGCCGTTGCCATTACGCTGGCGGGCGAAGACGTGCTGCTGCTGGCGCAGAAGGCCCTGTACTGGCCGCGCGAACGCATGCTGCTGATCGCCGACATCCACTTCGGCAAGGCCGCCTCGTTCCGCGCGCTGGGCATTCCCGTCCCGCGCGGCACGACGACGGAAAACCTGCAGGCGCTCGACACGCTGCTGGCCGCCCACGATGTCGCGCACATCCTGTTCCTGGGCGACTTCCTGCATGCGAAGGCTGCCCACGCGTCATCGACGTTGCTGGCCATGCTGGCATGGCGTGCGCGTCATCCCGGCCTGCGCCTGACGCTCGTGCGCGGCAATCACGACAAGCATGCCGGCGACCCGTCGGCGCAGCTGCGCCTCGAGATGGTGGACGAACCTTATGCCGTCGGCCCGTTCGCGTTCTGCCACCATCCGGACCTGGCGGCGGATGGCTATGTGCTGGCCGGGCACGTGCATCCCGTCTACCGCCTGCGCTCCGGGCGCGAGTCGATGCGCCTGCCATGCTTCCTGGTGGGCACGCATCGCGCCGTGCTGCCGTCCTTCGGCGCGTTCACGGGCGGGCATGAGATCGAACCGGGCCCCGGCGACAGGCTGTACCTCGCCGTCGAGGAGACTATTTTCCCACTGGAATTGGGGTAAGAGCTGTCCTACAGCCAGACCTGTACGCGTCCTATATTTCCTGTTCAGTGCTTGCACTACCATGGGTGCTCCTGTTGCCCGATTGTTATAACAATGATCGTCGCTGGTCGGTGAGCGATCGGGCACGGGTCTCCTCTCTACACGCTCTATACGTACCTTCACACCTTCACTACGCCAAATTCCACTGCATCACTTCAGGAGAATTGATCATGGCATCATCCAATCAGGGTAACAATCGAGGTAGTCGGCAAGGCGAGGCCCAGGGCACCACGGGCAACAAGCAGAGCGCGACCCGGAACCGTGGCTTCGCATCGATGGATCCGCAGCGCCAGCGCGAGATCGCTTCCGAAGGGGGGCGCGCGGCGCATGCAAAAGGCACCGCGCACGAATTCACGTCGGAAGAGGCACGCCGTGCCGGGGCCATGAGCCACAAGAACGGCAATCGCCAGAGCGCAACGCGCGGTAACGCTGCCACCGCCGGCAACGATCAGGGTACCCAGCCCAGCCAGACAGACGGCCGCGGCGACAACCGTCAGGGCTGATTCAACGAACTCCCAGGACTTCTGTCGAGGAGGCGAGGCATGACGCCATCAGACAACTCCCGCAAGACCCACTCCAGCGAAGAGACCTTCGTGCTCGTGGATACCGAGCATCCGGGCATCGGCAACATCGATCTCCCGGAAACGGAAGTGCGGCGTGTGGACAAACCGATTCCGGGCAACCGCCAGAGCACCGACCAGGGCGCACGCCAGGGCGAACAGCCCGGCACCGGGGGCGGGGCACCCGGGCCCGAGTCGAGCTCGGGCGTGTGAAAAAAAAGATCCGCCGGTTTCGGCGGATTTTTTTTGGGGGGCATGGGACAGTCACCCAGCGGGAGCCTGTCCGTTGCTTTAACTTCTACTGGCCCAGATGCTTGTGCTCGCCAATATCGGTCGGCGGCTTGCCCGTCACGGCCGCCTTCGCCATGGCGAACAGGGTCACCATCTTGCTGTTTCCCGTATCCCAGTATTCGGCCGACTGCATCGACACCTTCAGCAGCACCAGGTGCGGGTCGTCCAGCCCCTGCGGGAACCAGGCTTTTACCGACGGCTTCCACAGCTCTTCCATCTTGGCGCGGTCGCGCGTCAGCTCGGCGCGGCCCGAGACGGATACGTACAGGTGATCGTCCACGTCGGCAAAGCTGACGTTGACGGACGGCTGGCTCGGCAGTTCACGCGTGAAGTCCTCCTGGTCGGAGACGAAGAACCACATGGTGCCCGCCTCGTCGACCTGCTGGCTCGTAAGGGGACGGCTCGTCAGGCAGCCTTCGCTGTCACTTGTCGTGAACATGCCGAACTTCACTTCCTTGATGCGCTTGGTCAGCTCGTCCAGCTCGTTTTTCGTGAATGTCGTCATTGGTGCTCTCCTGTTTTGTCCAGAACAAACTCGACAATACGCTATTGTGGACTTTACCTCTGTACGCCATCGAACACCGATGCAATATTGATTTGATAACGCCACCCAAGGAGATTTGTATCTCTGCCATGGATGCGATTGACTCCCCAAATGATAATCATTATCATTTGTAGTCTTATACCTTTGCCGGCGCAGGAAAGCACATCAATTGAGCGAAAACGCATCCCCCCAGACGGCAGCCAGCCTGAGGTCTGCCAGCCGCGCCGTCTGGCTGAAGCAATTACACCAGTGGCACTGGATCAGCTCCGCGCTGTGCCTGCTGGGCATGTTCCTGTTCAGTATTACGGGCATCACGCTGAACCATGCCGCGCAGATCGAGGCCAAACCGACGATCGTGCGCAAGGACGCCACGGCGCCCGCGCCGCTGCTGGCGCAACTGAAGGCGTTCGCGCAGGAGCACGACGGCGACAAGGCACCGCTGCCCGCCGCCGCCGAGGACTGGCTGCGATCCACCTGGTCCGTCAAGGCGGGCGGCCGCGCGGCCGAGTGGTCCGTCGATGAAGTCTACCTGCCGCTGCCGAAGGCGGGCGGCGACGCGTGGGTCCGCATCGGGCTGGAGGACGGCGCCGCCGAATTCGAAAACACGGACCGCGGCTGGATCTCGTGGCTGAACGACGTCCACAAGGGCCGCAACACGGGCGCTACGTGGAACTGGTTCATCGACATCTTTGCCGGCGCCTGCCTCGTGTTCTGCATCACGGGCCTGCTGATCCTCAAGTTCCACGCGGCAAACCGGCCGTTCACCTGGCCGATGGTCGGTCTCGGCATTCTCATCCCCGCCGTGATCGCGCTGCTGTTCATTCACTAAATCTTCTAGAGGCATACATGAAATTACGCTATTCCATCGCACTCAGCATCCCGCTGTTCAGTGCATCGGCGATGGCGGCCGACCTGGCCCTGAAACTCGATATTCCGCAACTGAACGTGGCCGAGTACCACAAGCCGTACATCGCCGCGTGGATGGAAAACGCGGACCAGAAAGTGGTCGCCAACCTCGCCGTGCTGTACGACACCAAGAAGAAGGACAACGCGGGCACGAAGTGGGTCAAGGACATGCGTCAGTGGTGGCGCAAGACGGGCCGCGACCTGGCGTTGCCGCTGGACGGCGTATCCGGCGCCACGCGCGCGCCGGGCGAGCACACGCTGACGTTCCCGGTCGCAAAGGAAGCGCTGAACAAGCTGCCGGCCGGCCAGTACCAGCTGGTGGTGGAAGCGGCGCGCGAGGCGGGCGGGCGCGAACTGGTGAAGGTGTCGCTGGCCTGGCCGCCGAAGTCGGCGCAGGAATTCGCCGCCAAGGGCAAGGAAGAACTGGGTAACGTCGTCGTGCAAGTCAAACCTTAAGGACCACCGATGAAACTGCATAAGACCCTGATTGCGCTGGCACTGGCCGGCGCCGCGTTCAGCGCGCACGCCCACAAGCCGTGGCTGCTGCCGTCGTCGACGCTGGTGGAAGGCAAGGAGCCGTGGGTGACCGTGGATGCCGCCATCTCCGAAGGCCTGTTCGACATCGACCACGTGCCGCTGAAGCTCGATGGCATCCGGATCACCGGCCCCGATGGTGCCGCCGTCACGCCGGAAAACGCCAGCACGGGCAAGCTGCGCAGCACGTTCGACGTGAAGATGGCGAAGAGCGGCACGTACCGCATCGCGCTGGTCTCGCAGACGGCGTTCGCCAGCTGGAAGGCCAACGGCGAAACGAAGCGCTGGCGCGGCCTGGAGTCCGCTCTGGCTCAGGAAGTGCCGGCCAACGCGGAAGACCTGAAGGTATCGCGCACCAATGGCCGCCTGGAGACGTTCGTCAGCGCGAACGAACCCGATACGGCCGTCTTCAAGCCTTCGGGCAGCGGCCTTGAACTGGTGCCGGTCACCCACCCGAACGACATGCGCGCGGGCGAAAAGGCGACGTGGCGCTTCCTGCTGGACGGTAAGCCGGCCGCCAACCTGCCATTCAGCCTGATCCCGGGCGGCGTGCGCTACCGCGGCACGCTGGGCGAGATCCGCCAGAGCACGGACGCGAAAGGCGAGATCACGTTTACGATCCCCGCCGCCGGCATGTACCTCGTCAGCAGCAGCTGGCCGGCCGCCGCACCGGCGCAACCGGGC
Organism: Pseudoduganella plicata; assembly: GCF_004421005.1. Classification (NCBI taxonomy): domain Bacteria; kingdom Pseudomonadati; phylum Pseudomonadota; class Betaproteobacteria; order Burkholderiales; family Oxalobacteraceae; genus Pseudoduganella; species Pseudoduganella plicata. Next base: position 2,041,872 of record NZ_CP038026.1, on the reverse strand, counting down.
CAGCCGCCGCAGATGCCGGCGCGCCGCGCGACCTACGCGGCCACTGTCGAAGTGCTGCCGCAGTAAGCATGCGCAGGGTCCTGCTGCCGCACGAGATATCGTCCGCACCGCCGCCCGCCGGCGGCACGATCGCCGACTGGCACGGGACCAGCATGGGCACCGGCTGGTCTGTGCGCGCCGTCGGCGGGCCAGCGGATCTGGGGGACCGACTGCAGGCCGAGCTTGACCTCGTCGTCGCCCAGATGAGCCACTGGGAGCCGACCTCAAGCCTCGGCCGCTTCAACCGGGCGCCGGCGGGCACGTGGCACGAACTGCCGCCGGAGTTTTTCGACGTCCTCTCGTTCGGACTGGATGTCTGCGATGCCACCGGCGGCGCCTGCGACCCGTGCGCTGGCGCGCTGGTCAACCTGTGGGGCTTCGGCCCCGTCGACCGTTACGACGAACCGGGCTTCGCGCCGCCGACGGCGGCGCAGGTGGCCGGCGTGCTGGCACACCGTGCGCACGTGCGTCTCGATGCGGCCGGGCGCCGCGCATGGCAGCCGGGCAGCGTGCAGCTTGACCTGTCGGCGATCGCCAAGGGCTACGCCGTGGACCGCCTGGCCGGGTGCCTGGACCGCCTCGGCATCGGCCACTACCTTGTTGAAGTGGGCGGCGAATTGCGCGGTGCCGGCGTCAAGCCGGACGGCCAGCCGTGGTGGGTCTCCCTCGAACAGCCGCTGGAAAACGCCGGCGAGATCGTGGTGGCGCTGCACGGCCTGGCGATCGCCACCTCGGGCGACTACCGCCGCTTTTTCCAGACCGATGCACGCCGCTATCCGCATACGATCGATCCCCGCACGGGCATGCCGATCGACAGCGGCATCGCCTCCGTTACCGTCATCCACGCCAGCTGCATGACGGCGGACGCCTGGTCGACCGCGTTGACGGTGCTGGGGGTGGACGAGGGCCTGCGGCTGGCCGAGCGGCGCGGCCTCGCGGCGCGCTTCCTCGTGCGCCAGGCCGACGGCACGCTGCTGGAAACCGTCAGCAGCCATTTCGGCGCGATGCTGGACTGAGACGAATGATCTTCCCCGACGATATCCTGACCGGCGACCCCACGCGGCTGGCGCTGACGGCCGCCGGCTTTGCCGCTTACGGTGCCACGTGCCTGCTGCCGTGGCTGCGCCATCGCCGCAAGCGCGCAGCCGGTGCGGCGACCGGGGTGGACAGCTGGATCGTCGCCCACGCCAGCCAGACCGGCAATGCCGCCGAACTGGCCGAGCAGACCGCCGCCACGTTGCGGCTGGCCGGCATCGGGGTACGGGTTTGCGAGTTAAGCGACGTGACGCAGTCGATGCTGGAGCACACGGAACGCATCCTGTTTGTCGTCAGCACCTATGGCGAAGGCGACGCGCCCGATGCCGGCGCCGCGTTCGCGGGGCGGCTGATGACGCGCACCGTGGCGCTGCCGCATCTGCACTACGCCGTGCTGGCGCTGGGCGACCGGGCCTACAGCCACTTCTGCCGCTTTGGCCGCGCGCTTGACGAATGGCTGCGTGCCCAGGGCGCTCAGCCGCTGTTCGACCGCATCGATGTCGATCGCAGCTCGGCGCAGGCGATCGGCCAGTGGCGCCAGCAGCTCAGCCACCTGGCCGGCACCAGCGACGCGCCGGACTGGGGCGCGCCGGCGTTCGCGCCGTGGCGCATTGCCGCACGGCGCCTGCTCAACCCGCACAGCGCCGGCGGCGCCGTCTGGCACATCGAGCTGGAACCGGCCGAGGGCACGCTGCCGTCATGGCAGTCCGGCGACCTGGTGCAGGTTGTGGCGCCGGGCGACCCGGAGCACCCGCGCGAATATTCGATCGCGTCGATCCCGGCCGATGGCCGCGTGCATCTGCTGGTGCGGCTGCACCGTCATGCCGACGGTTCGTCAGGCGTGGCCTCGGGCTGGCTGTGCGAACAGGCCGATATCGGCACCACCATCGCACTGCGGCTGCGCCAGCACCGGCGCTTCCGCCTGGAAAACAATGCCGCGCGCCCCCTGATCCTGATCGGTAACGGCAGCGGCATCGCCGGGCTGCGCGGCCACCTGCGTGCCCGGGTGCGGGCCGGGCAAGGCCGCAACTGGCTGCTGTTCGGCGAGCGCAACGCGGTGCATGACATGCACTACGGCACCGAACTGCATGCGCTGTACGAGACGGGTATGCTGGAGCGCCTCGACCTGGCATTCTCGCGCGACCAGCCGGAAAGGCTGTACGTGCAGGACGTGCTGCGCCGGCAGGCGCCGGCACTGGTCGAGTGGGTGCGCCAGGATGCTGCGATCTACGTATGCGGCAGCCTGGGGGGAATGGCCGGCGGCGTCGATGCCGCCTTGCGCGACATCCTGGGCGCCGAAGGAGTCGATGCGCTGGCACTGCAAGGCCGCTACCGGCGCGACGTTTATTGATTGTAGCGTCGCTGTCATATTGCAAGTGTGACGCAAATCCAACAGATTACGGCATACGCTGCAAAACTTAATTCAGCTCATTCCCATTAACGCCGATAAACATACGTTTCTTCCGTGTTTTGTTTATCTATTTTCAACATGTGATCAAAAACAGCAGAACAACGTTTATTTACTCATCCATAATACTTTCTAGATGAGCAATGCTGCCGTCAGGCGGGCTCGTCGCGCGTAGTCGACTTTCCCCCGGAACCTCACCTCGTGCGCCACGTCCGCGTCAGCCATTGGCCATTGTGTCCACTTAGAACAGGGAGTAGTTATGGTGTTGCAACAGAAAATTGGCGTCCGTTCCGTCCGTCTGGCGCTCGGTGTACTGGCGGGTTCCGCCATGCTGACGGGCTTTGCCAGCGCGCAGGAACAGGCAATCCAGCGCGTTGAGATCACCGGCTCGGCGATCAAGCGCATTGCCGCTGAAACCGCATTGCCGGTGCAGCGCCTGTCCGCCGAAACGATTGCCCGCACGGGCGCGACCAACGTCGCTGAACTGATCCAGACCCTGCCTGCGATGCAGGGCTTTACGGTCGACGCCATCGCCGCCGGCACCGACTCGGGCGGCCGCGTTTCCGCCTCGATCCACGGCATCGGCGAAGAGTACACGCTGGTCCTGCTGAACGGCCGTCGCGTGGCGCCGCAAGGTTCGGGCAGCTCCGTCAACCTGAACGCCATCCCGCTCTCCGCGATCGAACGCGTCGAGATCCTGACGGATGGCGCCTCCGCGCTGTACGGTTCGGACGCCATCGGCGGCGTGATGAACTTCATCCTGAAAGAAAACCTCCAGACGCTGAGCGTCGAAGCGACCTACAGCCAGCCAGGCGAAAGCCACGCCGGCCGCCAGCAGAATATCAGCATCACGGGCGGCTACGGCGACCTGGACACGGATCGCTTCAACATCATGGCATCGTACCGCCACGACGAGCGCGTGCAGCTGAAGTCGACCGACCGTGACTTCGCCCGTACCGCCTACGTGCCGTTCGGCCACAACGGCACCAACTACGTCTACGACCGTACCAGCGCCTCAACCGTGCCGGCCAACGTGTCCGTCACGTTCAACGATCCGAAGCAGCCCGCGATCGGCTTCAGCCCATACCTGAAAAAGAATGGCACCTGCCCGACGCTGAACTTCGAAAGCCTGGCCAACACGGCCACGACGCAGAACTGCGCCTTCGACTTCGTGTCGACGATCGAAATCGTTCCACAAAGCAAGCGCGATGCGTTCTTCTCGAAAGGCACGTTCCGCCTGACGGAAAACGTCCGCCTGTTTGCCGAAGCAGCCTGGACGCGTCTGGACCTGACGGCCCGTATCGCGCCGAACACGGCGCCATTCACGATCGCAACCAACTCCGACATGTACCGCACCAACGTGCTGCCGTACCTGACGTCGGCCCAAGCCGCCAGCGTCAAGTCGGTGTCCGGCAACTACCGTACGTATGACTGGGGCACCCGCGATAGCAATACCGTCACCGACTCGCAGCACTTCGTTGCCGGCGCAGAAGGTGATATCGGCGGCTGGAGCTTCAATACGGGCCTGACGTGGTCGCGCAACAAGTTCGACGAGAAGTATGTTGGCGGCTATGTGCTGAACAACGAATTCCGCGCCATGCTGGCCAACCGCTCGTTCGACCCGTTCGCACCGATCGGCGCGCAGAGCGACGCCACCAAGGCCCTGATCGAGGACTCGATCTTCCATGGCACGGTCCGTTCCGCATCGACGACCCTGAAGGGCATCGACGGCCACGCTTCGCGCGAGCTGTTCGACATGGCCGGCGGCAAAGCCCAGCTGGCAATCGGCGCCGACTATCGCCAGTACCACTACGAGCAGTCGCCATCGGCGGCCGCTGCTGCCGGGCTGATCTACAACTACAACACGCCGGCGGCCTACGACCTGGAGCGTGACAACTACGGCGCATTCTTCGAGCTGGCCCTGCCGGTCGTAAAATCGCTGGAAGTGACGGCTGCCGGCCGCTACGACGCCATCACGGCCGTCGACAACGGCATCACCGGCAAGAAGATGGGCAAGAAGGAATCGGCTTCGACGTACAAGCTGAGCGCGCGCTGGACGCCGATCCCGACCGTGCTGGTGCGCGGCTCGTACGGCACCGGCTTCAAGGCGCCGAGCATGCTCGACATCGGCCAGCCGCTGGTCAATGCCGGCTTCACGGCGGGCAGCTTCACCTGCCCACCGCTGGGCAACGACAACTACTGCCGTCCGGGCAGCGCACAGTACAACGTGCTGTCGGGTGGTAACGAAAACCTGAGCCCGGAAAAATCGAAGCAGTACACGGTAGGTGTGCGCTGGGAACCGAACAAGACGTTCGTGATCGGCGCCGACCTGTGGGATGTGAAGATGCGCGACAAGGTGTCTGCGATCAGCGAACAGCAGATCTTCGCCGATCCGGTCACGTTCCGCGACCTGTTCACGACCTACACGGAACCAGGCACGGGCAACACCTACTGGGCGCAGAAGGAACTGTCGGTCAATATCGGCCAGACGCACTACCGCGGCATCGACTGGGATACGACGGTGACGAACCGCTTCGCCTTCGGCAAGCTGACGTCGACGCTGGGCGGCACCTACATGCTCAAGGCCGACTACACGAAAGCCGGCACGAAGAATGACTGGACCAGCAACCTGAACATCTTCGGTACCGACGACGACGTGGTCTTCCGTCACATCATCCGCCTGTCGACGACCCTGGAAACGGGTGCGTTCACCAACAGCCTGATCGCCAACTACCGCAACGGCTACACCGATGCGCTGGCCACGGTACGCAACCTGTCGACCGGCAAGAACGAGTCGCTGCGCCTGGAAGTGCCGTCGTTCCTGACGTTCGACTGGCAGGGCCGCTGGATCCTGAACAAGAACGCGTCGCTGCGCGCCGGTGTGAAGAACATCGCCGACCGTTCGCCGCCGCTGTCGCTGCGCAACTCGTCGGGCCACCAGGTCGGCTTCGACCCACGCTACGCCGACCCGCTGGGCCGTACGTTCTACCTGACCGGCAACTACACGTTCTAAGTTGATGCTTCAGTGAAAAACGCCCCGTGCGCTTGATGCGCACGGGGCGTTTTTTTTGAGCGATGGCGCTTGAGAAGTACCGGGGTCAGACCTGTCGGGTCTGACCCCGGCCCTCTGCAAAAGCCGTCAATACCGGCAGCCGGAGGCGTACCTGGTTCAAAGCGTGTCGGTTTCGGTCTCCGACAGCTCCCGCAGACTGCGCTGCAGGCTCGATGCACTCGGATTGTCGACAAAGACGCACTGCTTGCCCGTTCGCTTGCAGAAGTCCTTCACGCGCCAGTAAGCGCTGTGGCTGATGCAGCCCGTCTGGCAGATGACGAGATCGGCGGCCGCCAGGCTGGCCTCGAGCTTGCCGGCATTATCCTCCAGGCCGCCGTCGTGATGGGCGAACTGGGCGCCCGTGCGTTCGATCAACGCCCGGTACGTGGCCACGTTGCCGCTGCGGCCGCCCACGCACAGCACGCTGCGCTCGGCCAGCCGGATGGGGAGGCGGATGATGTGTTCGACGACGGCGGGCGCCGGCGCGGACGCATCGGCCTGCGCCGGCGTCGTTGCCGCGTCCAGTTGCGCCTGCGCCTGCAGCAGATCGCGGCGCAGATCCGCGATCTGGCCGCGCAGCGCCCGTTCGCGCTCGTCGGTCTGCGCCAGGCGCGCGGCCAGGCGCTCACGGGTTTCCAGGCCAGGGATCGAGTTGCGCAGCTGCTCCAGTTCCTGCCGCAGCGAGTCGATGATGCTGTCGCGTCCGACCAGCTGGGCCCGCAGCTGCATCAGTGCAGCCGCGTGCCGGTCCTGCTCCGCCGTGCGTTCCAGCTGCATTGCCGCGCTGCGCTGCTGCAGTTTGGCCAGCTCGCGCGTTATGTTGGCGTTCTCGTCGATGACCGTATTGAAGCGCTGCAGGTCGGCACGCGTACAGGCGCCGGCCTGGTGCTGGATCATGTGCAGGTCGCGGCACATCTTTTCTTCCAGGGCAGGCAGGCAGCGGGGATGGCTGAGACCGGCCCAGAACGCCCCGGCCACGTCGCCGCTGGCAACGGCGCCTTGCCACAGTTCGGCCAGCTGCTCCGTGGTGCGGGCGGCGCGGAAGCGGGCGATGACGGGCGCGAAGCGGCGCTCCAGCTCCTTCTGCACGGCTTCGGACAGGACATTGCGGGTGCCGCATTCGCTGACGGCGCCCACGTGGATCTCATAGTCGTCGGCCAGCACCTTGCCGCCGGCAACCTTGCCGACGAGCTTGCGCAGCGCGCCCAGCGGAATGCAGACGCCGATCAGCGGACAATGGCAGGTATGCGCCAGTTCCCAGATACGGCGGCGGCGCGACGCTTGTGCCGGTTCTTCCGGCAGCGCCGGCAGCTTGTGATCCTTGCACATCGTCAGACCACCTGGGGGGCAGGGCGGGTCCGCGCCATGAAGCGGGACAGGAAGTTGTCTTCCTTTTTCTTCGCCGGGGGGAGCGAACGCTCGACGATACCGGCCCATTGTTCGGACAGTTGCTGGCAGGTCGCGGCCAGCACGGGCGCCATGCCGGGCAGCGTCGACAGCGCCTTCAGGTGCCGTTCGATGACGGCCGCCAGCTTGACGCAGGCAGAGCCTTCGCTGGCCGTGTAATGCGACATCAGGTGCAGGACGGCCGACAGCATCAGTTCAGGCTGCGCGCCGCCTGGCGCGGGGGTCAGGTAGATCGGATCGGTATGGTCGATGGCCATCGGGACTCTCCTCTGGGCGGTGGCTGGCTGCCTCGCGGCTGGCTGGCTGGATGCGTGAAATCAGGCTGTCAGGATCAGCTTGTTGAGCTGGGTAATGCGCAGGCGGTAGATGCGCCCCGCATGTTCGATTTCCACTTCACGGCGGTCCTGCATCAGGCCCGCAGTGGTCAGGCGCTGGACGGGCTGCGGCGGCCGCGCCGCGGACTGGTTCGAAACGGTTGCGTGGGTGGCTTGCAAGGTCGGTGTCTGCATGGCGATGGCTTTCAGTGAGCTTAAATAAGAATGATTCGCATTTGCATTATTCGACAGTGCTGCCGAAAATGCAAGTGGAATCTGCTTGCCGGCGGTTTTTCGGAACGTGCAAAAAAAGAGACCCGCCGGGGCGGGTCAAAGCTGGGTGAGGTCAAGGACGCAGGCGATGCGGCAATCAGACGGCAGCCATCAGCTGGAGAGAAGTGCCGGGCGTTGCTACGCCGGGCGTCGCGACGCCGGGTGCGGCCGGTGCCACGGCTTCGGCGGCGGCCTTGCGGCTGGCGCTGCTTTTCGCCCGCGAACGGGACGGCGGCAGGCGGCGCAGCGTTTTCAGCGCTTCCGGATCCTTGATGCCGATCGTGCGCTGGTCCACACTGATCAGGCCGATTTCATTGAACGCCGATAACGTACGGCTGACCGTCTCCAGGGTCAGGCCCAGGTAGCTGCCGATTTCATGACGCGTCATGCGCAGATTGAACAGCTTGCTGGAATAGCCCATCTGGGCAAACCGGTCAGCCAGCGATACGAGGAAGCGGGCCACGCGCGCTTCGGCGCTGAGCGCGCCCAGCATGCCGATCATCGCCTGTTCGCGTACCAACTCGCGGCTCATGACGCCGTACATCATGTTTTCCAGTTCCAGGTGTACGCGGCCCAGGGCGGTCAGCTTCTTGAACGGCAGCAGGATCAGGTCGCAGTCCGACAGCGCGACCGCTTCCGACGCATAGTGGCGGCTGTGGATGCCGTCGACGCCCAGCATGTCGCCTTTCATCGGGAAGCTCAGCACCTGCTCGTTGCCGAACTCGTCGATCAGTACCGTCTTCAGGAAACCCGAGTTGACGATATACAGTGTGTCGAACGGCTGGCCGATCGTGTGGATGCGCTGGCCCGTCTTGAACTGCACGTGCTGAAACAGCAGTTCTTCGGACTGGATGGTGCAGGCCGACGGGATATGGAGAAGATCGCACACTTCCTTCAGGTTCGACCAGAGCCGTCCCTGGCGCTGGCGGCCCGCCTCCATGGCAGGAGTTTGGGTGCCTGGCGCGGCGGTACGGATTTCGGACAATTGCGTTGGGAGCATGCTCATCTCCTGGTTCAGGTCATTTTGGCTTCGAACGTTTTGGATATACAAACCGCTGGGATAGATGCATTCGGCCTGTACGACTACCGGTTATTGTGCTGTCGCAGCCATGTCCTTGACGGATCGGGTGGCTGCGCGGCAACTTCACTGGAACGGTTTCAGTATGCCAACGCGGTCGGGTGATGGATATCGGTATGCGCTGAATCGCCCGTAGGAGCTGGCGCAGAAGCGTAGGAATACTCCTACTGGCGGGCGGTCCCGCCCAGAGTGAACGCGGGGTGGCGGACGGAGTGATTTGCGAACGGCCGTGAGATCAGGTTTTGAACGGTGAAAGTAGCTTATGCGCAACTGCGTATTGCACCATTTCCGACAAAGACGTCATTCCCATTTTCTGCATGATGCGCGTTTTATGGGTACTGACGGTTTTTACCGACAGGTGCAGGCCATTGGCGATTTCCGTAATCGACTTGCCGGAAACAAGCAGCGAGAAAACCTCGAACTCGCGGTCCGACAGCTGTTTGTGCAACAGGCTTTCATTGGGCATCATGATATTCAATGCCAGTTGTTCCGCCACTTCGGTGCTGATATACGGGCGGCCCGAGGCGACCTTGCGGATGGCGCCGACCAGCTGCGTGCCGGCGCTTTCCTTGGTCAGGTAGCCCTGCGCGCCGGCGCGGATGGCGCGTACGGCGTATTGTTCTTCCTCGTGCATCGTCAGGATCAGGATGGCCAGCTTGGGCGATTCGCTGCGGATCTGGCGGATCAGGTCGACACCGCTGCGGCCGGGCATCGACAGGTCCAGCAGCAGCAGGTCGAAGCCGCCCTGGCGCACGTGGCGCAACACCTCGAAGCCGTCGACCGCCTCGCCCGTGATGTCGATGTCGGGGGCACCGTCGAGAATACGCTTGAGTCCTTCGCGCATGATGGTGTGGTCGTCGGCGATGACAATTCTGATCATAGAGTCGGGAAGTCGGTTTGCTCGTGTGGCTACTGTTGCTGGCATATAAGGTGTCGTATTGGGCTAGCCCGTCGGCAATCGCTGCCGGTCAGTCGGCGGGTTCCTTCAGCAGGCGGTGGACCAGCACCGGAATTCTGGAGTGCGACAGCACCTTGTTCGTCACACTACCCAGCAGCAGTTGACCCCAGCCGCTGCGGCCGTGCGATCCCATGAAGATCAGGTCGCAATGGGTCTGCTGCGCCACCTCCACGATCTTCAGTGCGGCGCTTTCCGAGAAAGCTGTCATGCTGACGCAGTGGACGTTCTTGCGGGCGCAGGCGTCGACGATCGATTGCGTGTGCTCGCGCCCCGCACGCACCAATGCCGCCCGGTACTCTTCTTCGCTGGGATAACTGGGCGGAATGATCTCCACGTATATGGGATACTGGTACTCCGGCGCCACAAACAGGGCCAGCACCTCGGCACCCATCTGCTGGGCGAACGAAACGCCGGCGCAGGCTGTCATGCGGGAAACCGCCGATCCGTCGGTGGTGATCAGAATTTTCCGGTACATCCCGGCCTCCGGTTGTCGAGATAGCTACTGACTGTACGTCCTTCAGGGTGCCCACACTGTAATTGTAGTCCGGTTTGTCATCCTTGTCTGGATGCAAAGATTTGATCTTGCTCAAGAGTGCAGTAAGTCTTGCGCAAAATTGCTTCAAAAATCAGTTTTGTATTAGTTCTAACGCCTCCAGCAGCCCAAATACAACACAAAGTAGCGCTTTTGCTGCTGCCGCACATTTTTGCGCCGCCTTTGTCGCTGCGGTGATTGAATAAGCGGGGGGCGCCCTGCTACACTCGCGGAAGTGCGTTAATATTGCCGAGCGTCAATCATGACAGGTCTCTGGCATCTATGACGGCAGTAAATTTTTGATTATGGAGAAGCAGGGATATGACCGACGCCGCTGATGATTTCGACGCATTATTCGAGGAAGTGTCTGCGCAGCGCGCCAGCGCTCCGACACCAGCCCCGGCACCCGCGCCGGCCGCTGCTGCAGAAGACGACCTGGAAAGCCTGTTCGACGAGATCGCCTCGAAGGGACCCGCGGAAGCCGCACCTGTGGCCGCAGCGGTGACCCCGGCGGCGCCAGCGGCCGCTGCCGCGCCGGCCGGCATCCCCGCCGAAGGCGATGGCACGATGTTCGAACGCCTGGGTGGCATTGTCCGCCTGCTGCACGACTCGCTGCGCGAGCTGGGTTATGACAAGGCGCTGACGGAAGCGTCGAGCCAGATTTCGGACGCCCAGGACCGACTGGAATACGTGGCCACCTTGACCGAGCAGGCCGCCAACAAGGTGCTGAACACGCTCGACGATGGCATGCCGGCACAGGACGTGCTGTCGAAGAAGTCGAAGGAAATGGAAGACCGCTGGGCCGCGCTGTTCGATGGCAAACTCAGCATTGACGAATTCAAGACCCTGGCCGGCGACTCGCGCGCCTTCGCCCAGGCTGTCTCCGAAGCGACCGAGGCCGAAAAGGCCCGTCTGCTGGAAATCATGATGGCCCAGGACTTCCAGGACATCACCGGCCAGCTGATCAAGAAGGTCGTGAAGATCACGCAGACAGTGGAAGCCGAGCTGGCCCAGCTGCTGAAAGACAACGCACCGCCCGACAAGCGCGAGAAGATTGCGCAGAAAGAAGTGGAGAAAGTGGAGTTGATGAGCGGCCCGTCGGCGCCTGCCGTGGCGCTGAGCCAGGACAGTGTGGACGATCTTCTTGCGGATCTGGGGTTCTAATGGACGATATGCTGAAAGAGTTCGTCGTTGAGGCGATGGACCTGGCGGTCAACGTGGAGGAGCATCTGCTTGCCCTCGAACGCGATCCAACCAACAAGGAAACGCTGAACGCCGTGTTCCGGTCGTTCCACACGATCAAGGGTGGCGCCGGTTTCATGAACCTGCCCGCGCTGGTGTCGGCCTGCCACCTGACGGAAAACCTGTTCGACGCGCTGCGTACCGGTGCCGCGCCGGTGACGCCGCTGTCGATCGAGGCGGCGCTGATGGCGTCCGGTTTCGTGGCCGACCAGCTGGCCGAACTGAACAATGGAGCCGCGCCGGAAAGCCTGCCGGCCATGCCGGCCGAGCTGGACAAGATCCTGACGGACGCCATCGAAGGCAAGGTCACGTCGACCAAGCCGGCCGCCGCGCCTGCTGCAGCGCCTGCGGCGGCCCCCGTCGCGGCCGCCGCACCCACCGTTGCGCCCGCCACCGGATCGGCCAGCGGCCTCGACTGGGAAGGCATGTACGAAGCGGTGATGCCGCCGGGTTCGTACACACGGCCTGCCGGCGAAGCCGCCGCGCCTGCCGCACCCGCACCCGTTGCCCAGGCACCGGCAGACGCCACCGTGGCCGCACCGGCCGCCGATAACGCGGGCGGCAAGAGGTGGGATGGCGTTGAACGCCGCGAGGAAGCCAAGCCGGCGCACGCCGCGCCGGCCAAGGAAGAGAGTATCCGTATCGACGCGGTCAAGCTGGACGCGCTGCTGGAAGTGGCCGGCGAATCCGTGCAGGCCGCCAACCAGGCTGCCGTGCTGCTGGAACGCCTGCAACAGTTCAAGTTCGAGGGCCAGGCCGCCACGTTGATGTCCGCGCTGACGGAAACGCTGGAGCGCGCATCGCGCTACTCCACCGAACTGCAGCGCGCCACGCTGGCGACCCGCATGCAGCCGGTCGGCCGCCTGTTCCAGAAGTTCCCGCGCCTGGTGCGCGAGCTGGCGAAGGACCTGGGCAAGGAAGTCGAGCTGATCATCGAAGGCGCGGAAACGGAAGTGGACCGTGTCGTCGTGGACAGCCTCTACGACCCGCTCGTGCACATGCTGCGCAACGCGCTGGATCACGGTGTCGAAGGCCCCGATGCGCGTGTCGCCGCCGGCAAGGGCGCCCGCGCCACAATTCTGCTCAAGGCATGGCAGGAAGCGAACAGCGTCATGATCGTGCTGCAGGACGACGGCAAGGGCATGGACCCTGTCGCGCTGCGCAAGAAGGCGGCGGAAAAGGGCCTGATCTCGCCGTCGGCTAACATGACGGACGACGAGTCGTACCAGCTGGTGTTCCTGCCAGGCTTCTCGACGAAGGAAGTGGCGTCGTCGGTGTCGGGCCGCGGCGTGGGCATGGATGTGGTGAAGACCGCCGTCGAGAAGAACCGCGGCGCCATCCATATCGAGTCGATGCTGGGCAAGGGCACCAAGTTCGCCATCCGCCTGCCGATCGAGCTGTCGATCGTGCCGACCATGCTGGTATCGACGTCCGGCGCGCTGCTGGCGCTGCCGATGGCCGTCGTCCAGCGTGTCGTCGAGCTGCCGGAAGAGTTCATGGAAGTGGGCGGCGCGCCCGTGCTGAAGGACCAGGGCCGTCCGCTGCCGGTGCGCTCGCTGGCCGGCGCGCTGGGTTACGAGCTGTCGCCGGAGCGCGTGGGTATCGTCATCAACTCGCCGCAGCCCTACATCCTGGCCGTGGGCGCCGTCGATGGCACCGCCGACCTTGTCATCAAGCCGATGACCGCGATTGCCGTCGAAGGCATCACGGGTACGGCACGCTCCGCCGAAGGCGAGCTGGTACTGGTCGTGGGCCTATCGTTCCTGATGGACGGTTGCAGGGGCGCGGTCCGCATGGCAGCATAAGCATAGTTGCCAAGCAAGTAGTACAAAAAGCCTGCGACCGACCTCGCAGGCTTTTTTTATTGCCGCAACAACAGCAAAAAAAACCGGTGACAGGCTCCGGTTATTTGGTAATGTTGCAAATTAATCGGAGCCTGTCACCGGTTTTCAGGAAATTTTGGCAGGACATTGCAATATCTGGCGCCAGCGGCGCGCCGCACCGGATCAAGAGGCACCGGCCCACAAGGCCGGAAGTCGGCTTGTTTTGCAGCGCACAAACTGTGGCATAATCAAAATGGAACTTCTTACACACAGGCAGTAAGCAGCAATCATGAAGACGCTTTACGACAAACTCTGGGAATCCCACGTGGTGCGTACCGAGGAGGATGGCACCGCCATCCTGTACATCGACCGCCACCTCCTCCACGAAGTCACCAGCCCGCAAGCGTTCGACGGCCTGCGCGCCGCGGGCCGGCAGCCATGGCGCCTGTCCGCCAACCTGGCCGTGGCCGACCACAACGTACCGACCACCGACCGCTCGCACGGCATTGCCGACCCCGTGTCGCGCCTGCAGGTCGAAACGCTGGACAGCAACGCCAGGGCGTACGGCCTGACGTACTTCAACATGAACGACAAGCGCCAGGGCATCGTGCACGTCATCGGCCCGGAGCAGGGCGCGACCCTGCCGGGCATGACGGTCGTCTGTGGCGACTCGCACACGTCCACGCACGGCGCGTTCGGCGCGCTGGCCCACGGCATCGGCACTTCCGAAGTAGAGCACGTACTGGCCACGCAGACGCTGCTGGCGAAGAAATCGAAATCGATGCTGGTGCAGGTGGACGGCGCACTGCCGCCGGGCGTCACCGCCAAGGACATCGTGCTGGCCGTGATCGGCGTCATCGGCACGGCCGGCGGCACCGGCTATGCGATCGAATTCGCCGGTTCGGCGATCCGCGCGCTGTCGATGGAAGGCCGCATGACGGTCTGTAACATGGCGATCGAAGCGGGCGCGCGCGCCGGCATGGTGGCCGTGGACGACACCACGATCGACTACATCAAGGGCCGTCCGTTCGCCCCCGCCGGCCCGCACTGGGACCAGGCCGTGGCCTACTGGCGCACGCTGCACAGCGACCCGGGCGCGAAGTTCGATCTGGTCGTCACGCTCGACGCGACCCAGATCCGGCCGCAGGTCACCTGGGGGACGTCACCGGAAATGGTGACGTCGATCGACGGCCGCGTGCCCGATCCGGACCTGGAAAAGGATCCCGTCAAGCGCGACGCGATGGAAAAGGCGCTGACGTACATGGCGTTGAAGCCCAATACCGCAATCGAGGATATCCGCATCGACAAGGTGTTCATCGGCTCGTGCACCAACTCGCGCATCGAGGACCTGCGCGCCGCGGCCGCCGTCGTGCGCGGCAAGCAGCGCGCGTCGAACGTGCGCCTGGCGATGGTGGTGCCGGGGTCAGGGCTGGTCAAGGAGCAGGCCGAGCGCGAGGGGCTGGACGTCATCTTCAGGGCGGCCGGCTTCGAGTGGCGCGAGCCGGGCTGCTCGATGTGCCTGGCGATGAACGCCGACCGCCTCGATCCGGGGGAGCGCTGCGCTTCGACGTCGAACCGTAATTTCGAAGGCCGCCAGGGCCAGGGCGGGCGTACCCACCTCGTATCCCCGGCCATGGCTGCCGCTGCCGGTATCGCCGGCCATTTTGTCGACGTACGCGGCCTGCGCTGATCGCGCGCCGCTGGCATTGACAACCCGACGGCGCATGGCCGGGATCGGACCCGCCGGGGCGCAGCAGGGGTTTCGCGGAGCATGCTCCGCGCCTGCGCAGCCGTGATCGCCTGCCAGCGATCACTCCTTCCTGACCCACGCTTGCAGCATTTTTGTAGTAACAATCCAGCTCGAATCATTATGAAAACCATCTTCGCCATCGCCCTCACCACCCTGATCCTAAGCGGCTGCAACACGATCGCCGGCATCGGCAAGGACGTGCAGAAGGTCGGCCAGGTTGTCGAAGGCGCCGGCAGAAAATAACATCGCGGCCGGCACGTCACGCGCGCGCCGCCGCCCACCAGCAGAGCACCATGGAAAAATTTACGATCTATGAAGGACTCGTCGCTCCGCTCGACCGCAACAACGTCGACACCGATGCCATCATCCCGAAGCAGTTCCTGAAGTCGATCCGCCGTACCGGTTTCGGTCCCAACCTGTTCGACGAGTGGCGCTACCTCGATCACGGCGAACCGGGCATGGACAACGAGCGCCGTCCGCTCAACCCGGACTTCGTGCTGAACCAGCCGCGCTACCAGGGCGCCTCGATTCTCCTGACGCGCAAGAATTTCGGCTGCGGCTCCTCGCGCGAGCACGCGCCGTGGGCGCTGGAGCAGTATGGCTTCCGCGCCATCCTCGCGCCCAGCTTTGCCGATATCTTTTTCAACAACTGCTTCAAGAACGGCCTGCTGCCCGTCGTGCTCACCGAAGCGCAGATCGATCATCTGTTCAACGAAGTCAGGGCCTTCCCCGGTTACCGCCTGGTGGTGGACCTTGAGCAGCAGCGCATCCTGTCCAAGGACGGCAAGATCTCCTATCCCTTCCAGGTCGACGCCTTCCGCAAATACTGCCTGATGAACGGTCTCGACGACATCGGCCTGACCTTGCGTCATGCCGACAGCATCCGTGCCTTCGAGGAGCGTCATCTGGCAAACCAGCCCTGGCTGGCCAACTCGATCTGAGAACAACAACATGAAAATCGCAATCCTGCCGGGCGACGGCATCGGCCCCGAGATCGTCGCCCAGGCCGTCAAGGTACTGAACGCGCTGGACGAACAGTTCGAACTGGAGACGGCGCCCGTCGGCGGTGCCGGCTATGAAGCGGCCGGCCATCCGCTGCCGGAAGCCACGCTGGCGCTGGCGCAAGCGGCCGACGCCATCCTGTTCGGCGCCGTCGGCGACTGGAAGTACGACACGCTGGAGCGCCCGCTGCGCCCCGAGCAGGCCATTCTCGGCCTGCGCAAGAACCTGGGCCTGTTTGCCAACCTGCGCCCCGCCATCCTGTATCCGGAACTGGCTGGCGCGTCCACGCTGAAGCCAGAAGTGGTGTCCGGCCTGGATATCCTGATCATCCGCGAACTGACCGGCGACATCTATTTCGGCCAGCCGCGCGGCGTGCGCGAGTGCCCGGACGGTCCGTTCAAGGGCCAGCGCGAAGGCTTCGATACGATGCGCTATGCCGAAGGCGAAATCCGCCGCATCGCCCACGTGGCGTTCCAGGCGGCGCAGAAGCGCGGCAAGCGCCTGACGTCCGTCGACAAGGCCAACGTGCTCGAGACGTTCCAGTTCTGGAAGGACATCGTCGGCGACGTGCACAAGGAGTATCCGGACGTGGCGCTCGATCACATGTACGTCGACAACGCGGCAATGCAGCTGGTACGCGCGCCGAAGAAGTTCGACGTCATCGTTACCGGCAATATGTTCGGCGACATCCTGTCCGACGCGGCCGCGATGCTGACGGGCTCCATCGGCATGCTGCCGTCCGCATCGCTGGACGCGAACAACAAGGGCCTGTACGAGCCGTCGCACGGCTCGGCACCCGACATCGCGGGCAAGGGCGTGGCCAATCCGCTGGCGACGATCCTGTCTTGCGCGATGATGCTGCGCTACTCGCTGAACCGCGCCGGACAGGCCGACCGCATCGAGAACGCCGTCAAGGCCGTGCTGGCGCAGGGCCTGCGTACGCCGGACATCTTCGAGGAAGGCACGACGAAAGTGGGCACGGAACAGATGGGCGACGCCGTCGTCGCGGCGCTGGCGAAATAATTTGCGTGCCGCGCGCCCGGTCGGGTAAGCCGAACGGGCATGCGCGGCGTTACAAGAAAACACACAGAATAATCCGAGGGATTCCAAATGAAACTAGTAGGTCTGGTAGGTTGGCGCGGCATGGTGGGTTCCGTCCTGATGCAGCGCATGCAGGAAGAGGGCGATTTCGACCACATCGAACCGGTGTTCTTCTCGACGTCGAACACGGGCGGCAAGGCGCCGGCGATGGCGAAAAACGAAACCACGCTGAAGGACGCGACCGACATCGAAGAACTGAAGCGCTGCGAGATCATCATCTCGTGCCAGGGCGGCGACTACACGAGCGACGTGTTCCCGAAGCTGCGCGCGGCCGGCTGGAACGGCTACTGGATCGACGCGGCATCGACGCTGCGCATGGACAAGGATGCCGTGATCGTGCTGGACCCGGTCAACCTGAACGTCATCAAGGACGCGATGGTCAAGGGCGTCAGGAACTTCATCGGCGGTAACTGCACCGTGTCGTGCATGCTGATGGGCCTGGGCGGCCTGTTCAAGCAGGATATGGTCGAGTGGATGACGTCCATGACCTACCAGGCCGCATCGGGCGGCGGCGCGCAGCACATGCGCGAGCTGCTGACGCAGTTCGGCACCATCAACGCGGCCGTCAAGCCGCTGCTGGACAACCCGGCTTCGGCGATCCTGGAAATCGACCGCCAGGTGCTGGCAACCCAGCACGGCCTGTCCGGCGAAGAAACGAAGCAGTTCGGCGTGCCGCTGGCCGGCAACCTGATTCCATGGATCGACAAGGACCTGAACAACGGCCAGTCGAAGGAAGAGTGGAAGGGCGGCGCCGAGACCAACAAGATCCTGGGCCGCGGCGCGGACTTCGGTTCGTCCGTGATCCCGGTCGATGGCCTTTGCGTGCGCATCGGCGCGATGCGCTGCCACTCGCAGGCGCTGACGATCAAGCTGAAGAAGGACGTGCCGCTGGACGAGATCAACGACATCATCGCGGGGGACAACGAGTGGGTCAAGTTCGTGCCGAACACGCGTGAGGCGTCGGTACGCGACCTGACGCCGGCCGCCGTCACGGGCAGCCTGACGATCCCGGTCGGCCGCGTGCGCAAGATGTCGATGGGCCCGGAGTACATCTCCGCGTTCACCGTCGGCGACCAGCTGCTGTGGGGCGCCGCCGAGCCGCTGCGCCGCATGCTGCGCATCGTGCTGGACAAGTAAGCGTCCACTGCGCCACCAGCAAGCCGGGCACCGCCCGGCTTTTTTTCGCCCCTGCCGCCGAGCCCATGACAACATCGGGGTCAGGCACGAAAACTGTCATGGAGCTGTTTCCTGTCGAGGCCGTGTCCACATTGAGGGCAGGGGCCATCTTGGGGCGTGGTGTTGTCGAGCCGTCTACAGGGACGGTCCTGCGGGGTTACTGCAGAGGTGCAGAGCTTGCATGTCGTGGGGCCATGGTGTTATGTTGAGACGTCTGGGAAAGTAACTTTTTTCCCGTTGCCAACTTATTACCAGAAAAATATGCCCGTACAAAAACGCTCCAGGGTCGCATCGTTCGCGCTGAATACACTGGCCAGTGCCGTCATCGGCGCTGCCATCCTGCCCGCTGCGTATGGCGCCGGCCTCGGCAAGCTGACCGTGTTGTCCGCCCTGGGCCAGCCGCTGCGTGCCGAGATCGAGCTGACCGCCGTGACGCCCGAGGAAGCAGGCGACCTGACCGCGAAGCTGGCACCGGCGGAAGCGTTCAAGGCCGCCAACATCGATTTCAACCCGGCGTTGATGAACCTGCGCTTCGACATCGAGCAGCGTGACGGCCGCCAGTTCATCCGCGTCACGTCCAGCCAGCCCGTCAACGAACCCTTTGTCGACATGCTGCTGGAGCTGACATGGGCCAAAGGGCGCCTGGTGCGCGAGTACACGTTCCTGCTGGACCCGGCCGAGATCCGCTCCACGCAGGCGCCGCAGGTGGCCGCGCCCATCGACGTGACCAATGGCGAACGTGCCACGAAGCCCGCGGCGGGCGCCCCCGCCCAGACACCGACCGCCCAGCAGCGCCGCGAGGAACAGAACCAGCCGGACGTACGCGTCAAGCGGGGCGACACGCTGAGCGAAATCGCCAGCGACCTCAAGCCGGCCGGCATCTCGCTCGACATGATGCTGGTCGCGCTGTACCGCGCCAACCCCGAAGCGTTCAGCGGCAAGAACATGAACCGGCTGAAGTCCGGTGCCATCCTGTCCGTGCCGGGCGCCGATGCCGTGCGCAGCACCGGCCCGCGCGAGGCCAGGCGCGTCGTCGTCGCCCACGCGGCCGACTTCAACGCCTACCGTGCGCGCCTGGCGGGCCAGGTCGCCGCCAGCACACCGGCCAAGTCGCCGGAAACGGCGCAGAGCGCCACCGGCAAAATCACGACGAAGGTGCAGGAGCGCCCGACCGCCGCCAACGAGGCCCAGGACCAGCTCAAACTGTCCAAGGCGGGCGAGGGTTCCGGCAAGACCGGGGCCGCGGCTGCCGTCGAGGACAAGATCGCCAAGGACCAGCAGGTGGCCGATGCGGCTGCCCGCGTGAAGGAACTGGAAAAGAACGTCAGCGACCTGGAAAAGCTGATGACGGTGAAAAACCAGCCCGCCGCGGACGCACAGGACAAGGCAGCGCTGGCACAGGCTGATACAGCCAATGCACCGGCGGCCCCGCAGCCGATGGCTCCCGTGGACCTGACGCCGAAGCCGCCCGCCGCCGCTCCCGTCGCGACGCCGGCGAAAACGCCGCCCGACGTGCCGGCGAAGCCCGAACCGGGCATCATGGCGTCGATCACGGAAAACATGCCGCTCATTGGCGTCGCGCTGGCGGCGCTGCTGGCCGCGGTCGGGCTGACGCTGTCGCGCCGCCGCAAGGCGCAGGAGAAGAAGGTCGTCGTCAAGGACGCCGTGCCGCTCGATGAACCAGGCACGCTGGCGCAGCCGCTGTATGCGGAGGCGGGCGGCCAGAGCGTCGACACCAGCAACAGTGTGTTCAACTCGAACTTCGCGCCATCGGCCAGCCAGCTCGATACCAACGAAGTGGACCCGGTGGCGGAGGCGGACGTGTATATCGCCTATGGCCGCGATCTGCAGGCCGAGGAAATCCTGAAGGAAGCGCTGCGCACGCATCCCGAGCGCCACGCTGTCCGCCTGAAACTGCTGGAGATCTACGCGACCCGCAAGGACACGCGTGCTTTCGAGGCCCAGGCCAGCGAGCTGCTTGGCCTGACCGGTGGACAGGGCGACGACTGGGCCCAGGCCGCGGCGCTGGGCCGCTCGATCGATCCGCACAATCCGCTGTACAGCGGCGGCGATGGCGCCATCGCCGGCAATTATGCCGTGGCGGCCGGTGCTGCCGCGGCGGCGGCAGGGGCCGCCACGTATTCGGCCGGTGACGCCGGCGCGCTGTCGGACTTCAGCAGCATGCTGGAGCAGCGCCGCGAAGCCCGCGCCGAGGCGGCGCCGGACGATGGCCTGGATCTCGATCTCGGCCAGCCGGGCCGCCACGAAACCGCGACGGCGCAAGCCGGTCCGCTCGACTTCGACAGCGATGCCACAGCCCGTCCCTCCGACGCGGCTGCCGCCCCGGCATCCGACGAGACAGCGGCCGCAAACCTGATGGACTTCGATTTCGGCGACGACCGTACGGCCGTCCCGGATGCCGCGCCACCGGCGCCGACCGTGGCCGACGGCAGCGACGCCGACCACTTCGATTTCGACCTGGGCGGCCTGGGCGACGATACGGCACGCCGCACGACGGACGTGCAGGCGGCCGCAGCGGGGCAGGCGGCGCAGGACGCTTCCGCCGACCGTCTCGATCTGGCTTTCGACGAGCCGGAAACACCAGCGCCCGCCGCTGCGCCGGGCGCCGCCGCGCCGTCGTCACTGGACGATTTGTCCATGGACTTCGACCTCGACCTGCCGGGTGCGGACAAGACGGCATCGGCCAACGAGCCGGCAACCGATCCGCTGGCCGAACTGGATCTGATGGACTTCAACCTGCCGGACGCGGTGCCGCCTGGCGAAGCGGCCGTACGGCCGTCCGAGGAACCGTCGCTGGGCCTGGACGAGCAGGACTTTGCGCTGCCCGACACCCCGCGCGTGGCCGACCAGCCGGCAGCGGCGCCTCCGCCGGAGTTCGACCTGTCGGGCATCGACCTGGAACTGGACGAGAAGGAGCAGACCGC
This sequence comes from Pseudoduganella plicata, assembly GCF_004421005.1. Lineage (NCBI taxonomy): Bacteria > Pseudomonadati > Pseudomonadota > Betaproteobacteria > Burkholderiales > Oxalobacteraceae > Pseudoduganella > Pseudoduganella plicata. Next base: position 2,020,737 of record NZ_CP038026.1, on the reverse strand, counting down.
CGCGCCGGACCCGTATGCCGTCACGGCGGCAGCGGCAGCGGACGACGCCCCGACGGCCGAACCCATGTCGGCCCTGCAGATGGAAATGGACACGAAGCTGGACCTGGCCATCGCCTACCAGGAGATCGGCGACAAGGAAGGCGCCCGAGAGCTGCTCGACGAAGTCATCCGCGGCGGCAGCGACGACCAGGTGGCCCGCGCCAACGAGATGCTGGCGCAGCTGGGCTGAACGGCCGCCGTGCCGACGCTCCTGGCCATGCGCGTATAATGCCCGCTCCGCAATTGAGTCAGAAGAGCAGGCATTGAAACGCATCGCATTGGGAGTCCAGTACAACGGCACCGACTGGCAGGGCTATCAGGTGCAGCCGCACGGCCAGACCGTGCAGGACAAGCTGGAGGGGGCGATCGAAAAGTTCGCCTGCGTGCATATCGGCACCACCTGCGCCGGCCGCACCGATGCCGGCGTCCATGCGCTGGGCCAGGTCGTCCATTTCGATACGGACCTGCAGCGCGAGCCGCATGCCTGGGTGCGCGGCATCAACGCCTTTCTGCCCGAGTCGATCGGCGTGCGCTGGGCCAAGGAGCTGCACGAAGTTGTCGCGTACGGCGAAGCGGAGTTCGACCCGGCCGCCGACTTCCACGCGCGCTTTTCGGCGCGCTCGCGCACCTATCACTACCTGCTCTACAACAATGCCGTGCGTGCGCCGCTCCTGGCGGGGCGCGCCGGCTTCATGCACCGTCCGCTGGATGTCGAGCGCATGCGCGAGGCGGTGCGTCCGCTGATCGGCACGCACGACTTCTCGGCGTTTCGCGCGTCCGGCTGCCAGGCGAAGACGCCCGTCAAGGAGATGCACGAGATCGCGATCGAGCGGCATGGCGACATGATCCTGTTCACCTTGCGCGCCAGCGCCTTCCTGCATCACATGGTGCGCAACCTGGTGGGGGCGCTGATCTATGTGGGGCAGGGCCGCGAGGACACGGAATGGCTGGGCGAACTGCTGGCGGGGCGCGACCGCACCGTGGCGGCGCCCACGTTCATGCCGGACGGCCTGTATCTGGCCAATATCGACTACGATCCCAAATGGGGCCTGCCGCAGGAAACGCCCCGCATCCTGCCCGCCTTCTGACAAGGACCATCATGCAGCGTACCCGTATCAAGATCTGCGGCTTGACCCGCGAAGAGGACGTGCAGGCCGCCGTGGCCGCCGGCGCGGATGCCGTCGGTTTCGTGTTCTACCCGAAAAGCCCCCGTTACGTGACGCCGCAGCGCGCGGCCGAGCTGATCGCGCTGCTGCCGCCGTTCGTGACGGCTGTCGGGCTGTTCGTCAACGCTCCCGCCGACGAAGTGGCGGCGACGGTGGCGGCCGCGCCCGTCGGGCTGCTGCAGTTCCATGGCGACGAGACGGCGCAGCAGTGCGCGGCCGCCGCCGCCGCGGTGAACCGCCCGTTCGTGCGCGTGTTCCGTGTAAAAGGGGACACGGTCGGCAGCGAGCTGCTAGAATATGAGACACAATGCCGCGCTTCCTCCCCGCTCTTTGCCGGGGTACTGCTCGATACGTTTGTCGATGCATACGGCGGCGCAGGAAAGGTTTTCGATTGGTCTCTCGTTCCAAAAGATCTCGCGCATCGGGCCGTTTTGAGTGGTGGCTTGAGCGTACACAACGTGACTGGCGCCGTGGCCAGCATGCGCCCCTACGCGGTTGACGTCAGCAGTGGCGTCGAAGCCGCCAGGGGCATCAAAGATGCCCGCCTGATCGCGCAGTTCATTGCCGCGGTGCGGGCCGCCGAATCCATCTCGACCTCCGGCCAGCCAGCCATCCCGTAGCGTTCATAGCGTTCCAGGGCGCGGCGGCGGGCGAAGGTTCCAGTACAGAGAGCTTCACATGAAAACCCCGAATGCCAACGGCCCCGCCGCCCTGTTCCACGCCACCGACTACCAGCTGCCTGACACCACGGGTCACTTCGGCCCGTACGGCGGCTCCTTCGTTGCCGAGACGCTGACCTACGCGCTGGCCGAACTGAACGAAGCCTACGCCCGCTATAGCCGCGATCCCGAGTTCCTCGAAGAATTCCGTTATGAGCTGAAGCACTTCGTCGGCCGTCCGTCGCCCATCTATCACGCCCGCCGCTGGTCGGAAATGGCGGGTGGCGCGCAGATCTTCTTCAAGCGTGAAGACCTGAACCACACGGGCGCGCACAAGATCAACAACGTCATCGGCCAGGCACTGCTGGCCAAACGCATGGGCAAGCCGCGCATCATCGCCGAGACGGGCGCCGGCCAGCACGGCGTCGCCACCGCGACGATCTGCGCGCGCTTCGGCCTCGAATGCGTCGTCTATATGGGCAGCGAGGACGTCAAGCGCCAGGCGCAGAACGTCTACCGCATGAAGCTCCTGGGCGCCACCGTCGTGCCGGTGGAATCCGGTTCGAAGACCTTGAAGGATGCGCTCAACGAGGCGATGCGCGACTGGGTCACGAATATCGAAAACACGTTCTATATCATCGGCACGGTCGCCGGACCGCACCCGTATCCGATGCTGGTGCGCGACTTCCAGTCCGTCATCGGCGAGGAATGCCTCGTGCAGATGCCGGAAATGACGGGCCGCCAGCCCGACTACGTGCTGGCCTGCATCGGCGGCGGCTCGAACGCCATGGGCATTTTCTATCCGTACATCGACCAGAAGGACACGCAGCTGATCGGCGTGGAGGCGGCAGGCGAGGGCCTGGACTCGGGCAAGCACGCGGCATCGCTGACGAAGGGCTATCCGGGCGTCCTGCACGGCAACCGCACCTACCTGCTGCAAAGCGAGGACGGCCAGATCATCGAGACGCATTCCGTCTCGGCGGGCCTGGACTATCCGGGCGTCGGGCCTGAACACGCGTGGCTGAAGGATTCGGGCCGGGCGCAGTACGTGTCCGTCACGGACGAGGAAGCGCTGCAGGCCTTCCACGACTGCTGCCATATCGAGGGCATCATCCCGGCTCTCGAATCGTCGCACGCGCTGGCCTATGCGGCCAAGCTGGCCGCGACGCTGCCGAAGGACAAGATCGTGCTGGCGAACCTGTCCGGCCGGGGCGACAAGGACATGCATACGGTGGCGGAGCGGATGGGGCTGAATTTCAGCTGAGTCCGCTGCAAGAAAACTGGAGCCTGTCACCGGTTTTGGAAAACCGGTGACAGGCTCCGATTTTGACAACCACCTTTGCCGAGAATAAAAATGTCCCCAACGTCCCGTATTGCCCAAACCTTCGCAGCACTGAAAGAACAAAACAAGACCGGTCTCGTGACCTTCATTACCGCCGGCGACCCGTCGCCGGCACAGACGGTGCCGCTGCTGCACGCGCTCGTTGCCGGCGGCGCCGACGTGCTGGAGCTGGGGGTGCCGTTTTCCGACCCGATGGCCGAAGGGCCTGTCATCCAGCGCGCATGTGAGCGCGCACTTGCGCAGGGCGTCGGCATCCGTCGCACGTTCGAGTTCGTGCGCGAGTTCCGCCAGACAAACCAGACCACGCCCGTCGTGCTGATGGGCTATGCCAACCCGATCGAGCGTATCGGCGTGGACGCCTTTATCGCTGCCTCGCAGGAAGCGGGCGTGGACGGCGCCATCGTCGTCGACTACCCGCCGGAAGAGTGCGAGGTGTTTGCCGGCAAGATGCGCGCCGCCGGCCTGGACCTGATCTTCCTGCTGGCGCCGACGTCGACGGAGGAGCGCATCGCCCAGGTGGCCAAGGTCGGCAGCGGCTTCTCGTATTACGTGTCGCTCAAGGGCGTGACGGGCGCCGGCAATATCGACACGGCGCAAGTGGCCGAGCGCATCGCGGCGATCCGCAAGCACGTCAGCCTGCCGATCGGCGTGGGCTTCGGCATCCGCGACGCTGCCACGGCCAAAGCGGTGGCGAAGGTGGCCGACGCCGTCGTCATCGGCAGCCGCGTCATCCAGGAGATCGAAGCGAGCACGCCGGAAGGCGCGCCGGCGGCCGTCCAAGGCTTCGTGACCGGCATCCGCAGGGCGCTGGACGAGCAAGCGCAAGAGCCGGCGCAACGCTAACGGCCGAGCCGTGACAACATCGGTGCCTGACCCCGATGTTGTCACGGGCTCGGCCGTTGATGTGAACCGCAGGCCGCATAAAATCTCACGGTCGTACGTAAAGTTGGCAAAGTTGAATGTTCGACACGGCTGATGGAACAGGCTACACTTCCGCCCTACGTCACAGAGCAACAGGAGAAAATATGAGCTGGTTGGAAAAACTGCTGCCGCCGCGCATTCAGCGTTCGGACGCTGCCGCCCGCAAGACGATGCCCGAGGGTCTGTGGGTCAAGTGCCCGTCCTGCGAGGCCGTCCTGTATCGTACCGATCTGGAATCGAACCTGCACGTCTGCCCCAAGTGCGACCACCACATGCGCATCCGCGCCCGCGAGCGCCTCGATGCGCTGCTGGACGCCGGCGGCCGTTACGAGATCGGCCAGGAAAGCCTGCCCGTCGATACGCTGAAGTTCAAGGACAGCAAGAAATACCCCGACCGCCTGAAGCAGGCAATGGAAGCCACCGGCGAAACGGATGCGATGATCTGCCTGGGCGGTTCCATCATGAGCCTGCCGGTGGTCGTGGCGTGCTTCGAATTCGAATTCATGGGCGGCTCGATGGGCTCCGTCGTCGGCGAGCGCTTTGCCCGCGCGGCCCAGGTCGCGCTGGAACAGAAAGTGCCGTTCATCTGCATTACCGCCACCGGCGGCGCGCGCATGCAGGAAGGCCTGCTGTCGCTGATGCAGATGGCGAAAACCACGTCGATGCTGACCAAGCTGTCGGAGAAGAAGCTGCCGTTCATCAGCGTGCTGACCGACCCGACGATGGGCGGCGTGTCCGCTTCGTTCGCGTTCATGGGCGACGTCGTCATGGCCGAGCCCAAGGCGCTGATCGGCTTTGCCGGCCCGCGCGTCATCGAAAACACCGTGCGCGAGAAGCTGCCGGAAGGCTTCCAGCGTTCCGAGTTCCTGCTGACCAAGGGCGCTATCGACATGATCGTCGATCGCCGCAAGATGCGCGAAGAAATCGCGCGCCTGCTGGCCCTGCTGCAGAATCAGGCCGTGGAAGTTCTGGCGTAAGTTTCGAGCCGAACCACGGGGACAGGCGGCTGCGCGCGTTGACGACGCGCAGCAGTGCCTGTCCCCGGCTTTTTTGTACCGCTGGTAAAATCCCGCCTTTCCCCGCATTTTCCGGAAGTCATGTCCACTCCCACCACCCTCCCAGCCTGGCTCGCGCTGCTTGAATCGCGCCACGCCGAAACCGTCATCAACATGGGCCTGGACCGCGTGCGCGCCGTCAAGGAACGCCTGGGCCTGCAGTTCTCCTGCCCCGTCATCATGGTTGCGGGCACCAACGGCAAGGGGTCCACGTGCGCGATGCTGGAATCGATCCTGCTGCGAGCCGGTTACAAGGTAGGGCTGTACATCAAGCCGCACTTCCTCGACTTCAATGAGCGCGCCCGCATCAACGGCGACCTGGCCACCGATGCCCGGCTGGTCGAGGCGTTCGACGCGGTGGAAGCCGTACGCGGCGACACGTCGCTGACGTATTTCGAATTTACCACCCTGGCGATCATGCACCTGATGAGCAAGGCGCCGCTGGACGTCGTGATTCTCGAAGTGGGCCTGGGCGGCCGCCTGGACGCCGTCAACGTCGTCGATGCCGACGTGTCGATTGTCACCAGCGTCGATATCGATCACGTCGATTACCTGGGCGGCACGCGCGAACAGATCGGCTTTGAAAAGGCCGGCATCTTCCGGCCGGGCAAGGTCGCCATCTGCAGCGATCCCGTGCCGCCGCAAACGTTGATCGACCACGCGCAGGCCATCGGCGCCGACCTGTGGCTGATGGGGCGCGACTTCAACTATGCCGGCGACAAGCAGCAGTGGAACTACGGCGGGCGCAGCCAGCGCCGCAATTCGCTGGCCTATCCGAGCCTGCGCGGCGCCAACCAGCTGCTCAACGCTTCCGCCGCGCTGGCGGCGCTGGAAGTGCTCAAGAACGAACTGCCGGTGGGCGCGCAGGACGTGCGCCACGGCCTCGTTACCGTCGAGCTGCCGGGGCGCTTCCAGGTGTTGCCGGGCCGTCCCACCGTCATCCTCGACGTGGCGCACAATCCACACGCTGCCGCTGCCTTGAACCAGAACCTGGGCAATATGGGTTACCACCCATACACGTTCGCCGTATTTGGCTCGATGCACGACAAGGATATCGACGGTGTCGTCAAGGCCATGTCGGAACACGTCGATCACTGGTGCCTGGCAACGTTGCCGTCGCCCCGGTCCGCCAGCGCCTCCGAGCTGGCTGCCAAGGTGCAGATGATCCAGCCGGACCGGCAGGATCGCACCGTCAACCTGTTCGACGACCCTGCAGCGGCGTTTGCAAATGCGATGAGCCGGGCAGGGGAGAATGATAGAATTGTGGTCTTTGGATCGTTCCTGACCGTTGGCGCCGTCATGGCGGCACGCAAATCCTCACTCCACTGAGAAATTCACGCATGGGCTTGTTCTCGAAATTTGGTAAAAACAAGCAGGAGTCCACTGAAGACAGTGGCTATTACCGGGCCGCAGACGACCGCAACCTTGCGGAGCGTGCCCGCGCCAAACGCGCCGCGCATGCCGGCGCCGAAGCCGCCGCCGCGCGCGGCCGCAGCCGTTCCGGCCGGGAAGTGCCCGATCCGGTGCTCCCGGAAAAGAAACGGGCCCGGCGCCGCCTCGTCGGCGCCATCGCGCTGGCGCTGGCCGTTGCCATCGGGCTGCCGATGGTGCTCGATTCGGAGCCGAAGCCGCTGGCCAACGATATTGCCATCCAGATTCCCGCACGGGAAAAGACCGCCGAGGACGACAAGGGCGCGGCCGTGACCGCGGAAAACGAAGCCGACAAGGTGGCCGATAAGGCAGCCGACAAGGTCGCGCAGAACGAAGCGCTCGACCAGAGCGAGGAAATCGTCGAGCCGGCCGAGGCGGCACCGAAAGTGGCGCTTGCCAAGGTGGAGCCGAACGAGCCCGTGGTCTGGACGGAACCGAAGGAAACGAAGCCGGAGCCGAAGATAACCGAACCCAGGCCCGAGCCGAAGCCGGAGCCGAAACATGACGTGAAGCCTGAGCGCAAGGCCGAGCCGAAGCCGGAAGCCAAGGCCGAAACGCGTCGTGCCGAGGCGAAGCCCGAAGTGAAGCCCGACCCTAAGCCTGAGCCGAAGCGTGAAGCCAAGCCCGAGCAGAAGCCGGACGATGCCGCCCGCGCGCTGGCGATTTTGGAAGGCAAGGCGGCCGCGAAGCCGGCGGAGCCGGAAGGATCGAGCCGTTACGTGATCCAGGTGGCCGCGTTGTCGGCCAAGGACAAGGTCGATGAACTGCAGGGCAAGCTGCAGGCCGCAGGCATCAAGTCGTTCACGCAGAAGTCGCCGTCTGGCGAGCTGACCCGCGTGAAGGTGGGCCCGTTCGGCAGCCGCGAAGAGGCGGAAAAGGCCAGGGCGCGGTTGCAGAAGATCGGCCTGTCCGGCAGCCTCGTGCCCGTCTGACCGCCGCAACCGCATTTGACGAGACGCAGTGACGATTTTCGATTACCTTGTTTTGTTCGTGCTGGTCGCCTCCATTGTCGTCAGCATGCTGCGCGGCCTGGTGAAGGAAATGCTGTCGCTGCTGGGCTGGATCGTGGCGTTCGTGGTCGCCAATACGTACAGCGCGCCATTGGCGGTGCTGCTGCCGTCCGCGATACCCGGCGAGGTGGTGCGCCTGATCGTTGCGTTCATCGCCCTCTTCATCGGCGTACGCATACTGATGGGCTTGCTGTCGATGGCCGTGTCCGCGCTGGTCGAGGCGGGCGGGCTGACGTTGGCCGATCGCGGCCTCGGCGGCCTGTTCGGCCTGGGACGCGGACTTGTAATCGTGCTGGCCGGCGTCATACTGTGCGGGATGACGTCGATTCCGCAGCAGGACTTCTGGCGACATGCGCTGCTCAGCCCGCTGGCCGAGAGCGGTGTCCGCACCGTGAAACCCTTTCTTCCCGCTGCCGTTGCGCAGCACGTGCAATTTTAGAATTTCATAAATCCGTAGCACCCATTCAGGAGCACAGTATGTGTGGCATCGTTGGCGTCGTCTCCCATCAACCCGTCAATCAGCTGCTGTATGACGCGCTGCTGCTGTTGCAGCATCGCGGCCAGGACGCGGCCGGTATCGCGACCAATTACAGCAGCATGTTCACGATGCACAAGGCTAACGGCCTCGTGCGCGACGTTTTCCGTACCCGCAACATGCGCTCGCTGCTGGGCAACACCGGCATCGGCCACTGCCGTTACCCGACCGCCGGCTCGTCGTCGGAAGAGGAAGCGCAGCCGTTCTACGTCAACGCGCCGTTCGGCATCACGCTGGCCCACAACGGCAACCTGACCAACTGGGAACAGCTCAAGTCCGAGATGTTCAAGAACGACCGCCGTCACATCAACACGGACTCCGATTCGGAAGTGCTGCTGAACGTCCTGGCGCACGAAATCCAGAAGGCCACGACGGGCTATTCGATCGATCCGGACACGATCTTCCAGGCCGTCAAGGCCGTGATCGGCCGCGTGCAGGGCGGTTACGCCGCCGTGGCGCAGATCGCCGGCGTGGGCATGCTGGGCTTCCGCGACCCGCACGGCATTCGTCCGCTGTGCATTGGCGTCAACGAAACGGAGCAGGGCAACGAGTACCTGATCGCTTCGGAATCGGTGGCGCTGGAAGGCATCGGCTTCCGTTTCCTGCGCGACGTGGCACCTAGCGAAGCGGTCTTCATCGACAACGATCACCAGCTGCACAGCCGTATGTGCTCCGACACGGCATCGCTCAACCCGTGCGTGTTCGAATACGTCTACCTGGCCCGGCCCGATTCCGTCATCGACGGCGCCTCCGTCTACAGCACCCGCCTGAAAATGGGCGAGTACCTGGCCGAGAAGATCAAGCGCGAAGGGCTGGCCGACGATATCGACGTCGTCATGCCGATCCCCGATTCGTCCCGTCCGGCCGCGATCCAGCTGGCGCTGCGCCTTGGCAAGGAATATCGCGAAGGCTTCATCAAGAACCGCTATATCGGCCGCACCTTCATCATGCCGGGCCAGTCGCTGCGCAAGAAGTCCGTGCGCCAGAAGCTGAACGCCATTGGCGACGAGTTCAAGGGCAAGAACGTGCTGCTGGTGGATGATTCCATCGTGCGCGGCACCACGAGCCGCGAGATCGTCCAGATGGCGCGCGACTCCGGCGCGAAGAAAGTCATCTTCGCTTCCGCCGCGCCGCCGGTGCTGTACCCGAACGTCTACGGCATCGACATGCCCACGCGCGACGAACTGATCGCCCACGGCCGCACGGTCGAGGAAGTCTGCCGCGAGATCACTGCCGATGCGCTGGTGTACCAGGACCTGGACGACCTGAAGCGCGCCATTTCGGACGTCAACCCGGCACTGACGAGCTTTGAAGCGTCGTGCTTCGACGGCGTCTACGTGACAGGCGGCGTGACGCCCGCGTACCTGGACCGCATCGAGCAGGCCCGCCACAACCCGAAAGTGCCGGGTGTCGAAGGCGCCGCGATCAACCAGCTGAACCTGCACCCGGCCACCCCGGAAGTGTGATGGTTTGCTAAACTGAAGGGCCCGGATTTCCGGGCCCTTATTTTTTGTCAGTGCATATGAGCGAAAAGAAAACCCACGGCTTCACGACCACGATCCTGCACGGCGACCGCCAGAAGCCCATCGAGCAGGGCTCGCTGCATAAACCCATCCACACGTCCGTCGCATTCGGCTACACGGATGCGCGCCAGCTGGCTTCCGTGTTCCAGGGCCGCGAGCCGGGCTTCCGCTATGGCCGCCAGGGCAATCCGACGGTGTCCGCGCTGGAGGAAAAGGTCACCAGGATGGAAGGCGGCGTCGCCACGCTGTGCTTCGCCACCGGCATGGCCGCCATCGGCGCCGTGTTCCAGGCGCTGCTGCGCTCGGGCGACCATGTCGTGTCGTCGTCGTTCCTGTTCGGGAATACGAACTCGCTGTGGCAGACGGTGGCCGGGCAGGGCGTCGGCGTCGATTTTGTCGACGCGACCGACGTGGCCAACGTCGCCGCCGCGCTGAAGGACAACACGCGGATCGTATTCGTCGAGACGATCGCCAATCCGCGCACGCAGATCGCCGACCTGCAGCGCATCGGCCAGCTGTGCGCCGAGCGGGGCATCCTGTACATCGTCGATAACACGATGACGACGCCGTACCTGTTCCAGCCCAAGGCGGTGGGCGCGGGCCTTGTCGTCAACTCGCTGACGAAGTCGATCGGCGGCCATGGCAATGCACTGGGTGGAGCGCTGACGGATACCGGCGTCTGTGACTGGAGCCGCTTCCCGAATATCTTCGAGAACTATAAAAAGGCGGCGCAGCCGATGTGGGGCATCACGCAGATCCGCGCCAAGGGCCTGCGCGACTTCGGCGCTTCGCTCGGGCCGGAAGCGGCGCACCATATCGCCGTAGGCGCGGAGACGCTGGCGCTGCGCATGGAGCGCACCTGCGCCAATGCGAAGGCGCTGGCGGAAATGCTGGCGGCCGATCCGCGCGTGGCCGCCGTCTACTACCCGGGCCTGCCGACGCACCCGCAGCACGGCGTCGCGTCGGAACTGTTCCGCGCCTACGGTTCGCTGTTCAGCTTTGAACTCAAGGACGGCATCGACCTGTTTGACTTCCTGAACCGGATGAAGATCGCCGTGCCGGCGTCGAACCTGGGCGACACGCGCACCCTTGTCATTCCCGTGGCGCACACGATCTTCTACGAGATGGGCGCCGAGCGGCGCGCGCAAATGGGGATCGCCGAGTCGCTGATCCGCGTGTCGGTCGGGATCGAGGACGCGGCCGATCTGCTGGACGACTTCAAGGCGGCGCTGCCGGCATGAGGGTGAACGCAGGAGGGTGAACGCATGAGTCTGCGCCTCGTCACGATAGCCGCGCTGCTGCTGGCCGCTGTTGGCGCGCGAGCGGAGGTGTCGGTGCCGCTGACGTTCGATTCGGCAGCCAACCTGTCGATCGTCAAGCCCGGCCCCGTCCAGGCGCAACGCGACGCGACGAAAAAGTGCGACCTGTTCGGGCCCGCGCGACCATGCGAATTCGTAACGCTGGTGCTGCCGGACGGGCCGGTTGCGTCTGGCGGAAAGCCGGCGGCGATCAAATCGTACCTGATGCCGCTGCCGGGCCGCTTCAAGGCCGATGATATCCTGGGCGCGGACTTCTTCCAGGCTTACGCCGTGTACGTGGATCTGGCGCACCGGACGGTGGCGCTGCGTGCCGCCGGCAAATAAAAACACCAGAGGCAGTTACCTGTCGTGAGCCATGCGAGTTACAGCAGGTGACTGCCTCCGACGTGGCGGCAGGCAGTGATAGGCGGGCGACGTGGGGCCAACGCGGTAAGAGCTGTCAACGTCAAAACGTCGTCAAAGCAGGCGACGCCAGAGCTAACGTCGTCAAAGCTGACGACGTCCAGGCAGCTGCCGCCAGATGGCCCGATGCCTCAGTGCCAGCTGCGCAGCAACCCGACCGCCAATCCCTCCAGCGCGAACTCATCGCTCTCCGGATCGACGGTGATCACGTTGAAGTCCGGGTTCTCCGGCAGCAGCTCCACGGTAGAACCCGTGCGGCGGTAGCGCTTGACGGTGACTTCATTGCCGATGCGGGCGACGACGATCTGGCCGTTCTTGGCGCTGTCCACTTTCTTTACTGCCAGCAGGTCGCCATCCATGATGCCGATGTCGCGCATCGATTCGCCGCGCACTTTCAGCAGGAAGTCGGGCCTGGCGGAAAACAGTGCCGGGTCGACGCTGTAGCTCGTCTCCAGGTTTTCCTGCGCCAGGATCGGCGAGCCGGCGGCCACGCGGCCGATCAGCGGCAGCGACATCAGCAGCGACGCCGGCACCTGCGGCATCGGGCCCAGGTCCGCCGGTTTCGGTCCCTGCGACGCGACAGGGCGCTCGCCCAGCAGGCGAATGCCGCGCGACGTGCCGGCCGTCATTTCGATCGCGCCCTTGCGCGCCAGCGCCTTCAGGTGCTCTTCGGCCGCATTGGCGGACTTGAAACCCAGCTCGGCCGCGATTTCCGCGCGGGTCGGCGGGAAGCCGGTGTTTTCGATGGCATCCCTGATCAGATTGAGAATTTGTTCCTGTCTTGCGGTGAGCTTGATCATGGTGCAATGGCTGTTTATATAGACAGTCTGTATTTTTGTACAGTACCCGTGGGATTGCAAGGGAAATTGTTGGTTTGGGCGAAATATTTGTGATGAGTTGGTCTCGTGCGGCGCAGGCACGCCGCGCAAAACCGGTGACAGGCTCCGGTTTTCCCCACGTCGGGGCAGAAAAAGGCCACGGGAAACAGATGCCGAAACTGGTGCCTGGCAGCGGTTTTTTACACGCACTCTGGAAACCGGTGACAGGCTCCGTTTTTTCGGGCACGTCAGGATGGAAGCCAGGAAACGGTGCTTGTCCCCGGTTTTTTTCGCTGACGGCGCCGCAGACACCGAGGCGGCCCGACGTCCGGCCGAGGTGGCTTGGGATGCTGGATTTTCCGTCAAAACCCTGATATAGTCGCGGGCTTACCTCTTCCCACACCCGTCTTGACGCCGGGGTGGGCTATCAACAGTCCTTAAGGGAGTTTGCATGCGTCACTATGAAATCGTATTTATCGTCCATCCGGACCAGAGCGAGCAAGTGCCCGCGATGATCGAACGTTACAAGGCCAGCGTGACCTCGCGCGGCGGTAACGTGCACCGCGTGGAAGATTGGGGCCGCCGTCAGATGGCGTACTCGATCCAGAAACTGGCTAAAGCACACTACATCTGCATGAACATCGAGTGCGACAACGAGACCCTGGTCGAACTGGAAACCGCATTCAAATTCAATGATGCCGTGCTGCGTCACCTGACCGTCAAGATGAAGAAAGCGGAAACCGCGCCTTCGCCAATGATGAAGTCGGTCCAGCGTGAAGACGCGGCCAAGAGCCACCGCTCGGAAGCACCAGCAGCCGCCGCTCCAGCAGCCGCAGCAGCTTAAGTTTGTCGGCGTAAGTATTGCAGGGAGTCCTTGAACCACCTTCAGTTTGTCGGCCTCATCACCGAGCGGGAAGTATTGCGATACACCCCGGCCGGTCTGCCACTCGTGAATGCAGTATTGCAGCACAGTTCGCAGCAGATGGAGGCAGGCATCGCCCGCCTGGCCGAGTTCGAAATCTCCGCGGTTGCCGCGGGCGAGATCTCGAACCGCTTCAGCGGTGCGGCACTGGGAGGGACGTACGAGTTCACGGGTTTTCTGGCCAAGAAAAATCGCCACAGCAAGAGCCTGGTATTTCACATCATTGATTTCCGTGCTGCCCTGACAGCACCACATTTAGATACAGGAGCCTAAAATGGCATTCGGTAAAAAGTTCGACAAAAACAAAGCAAAGCTGAAAGAGAAGCGCAAACAGCAAAATCCTCTGTTCAAGCGCAAGAAGTTCTGCCGCTTCACCGCCGCTGGCGTTGAGCAAGTGGACTACAAAGACGTAGACACGCTGAAAGACTTCATCCAGGAAAACGGCAAGATCATGCCAGCACGCCTGACCGGCACGAAGGCGCACTACCAGCGTCAAGTCGACACCGCGATCAAGCGCGCCCGCTACCTGGCCCTGCTGCCTTACACCGATCTGCACCACGCTTAATTGCGGCAGATAGATCCTGGAGAGAACTATGCAAATCATTCTGTTGGAAAAAGTCATCAACGTCGGCAACCTGGGCGACGTCGTGAAGGTCAAGGACGGCTACGCACGTAACTTCCTGATCCCGCAAAAACTGGCACGTCGTGCAACGACCTCGGCTGTTGCCGAGTTCGAAGCCAAGCGCGCCGAGCTGGAAAAAGCCGCCGCTGAAAAGCTGGCCGCCGCTCAAGCCCAGGGCGAAAAGCTGAACGGCATGACCGTGACGGTGTCGCAGAAAGCCGGCGTCGACGGCCGTCTGTTCGGTTCCGTGACCAACTACGACATCGCCGAAGCGCTGACGAAGGCTGGTTTCGCAGTCGAGAAAGCCGCCGTGCGCATGCCTACCGGCCCACTGAAGACCACGGGCGAGCACCCGGTCTCCGTGGCGCTGCACACCGACGTCGTGGTCGAAGTGACCGTGGCTGTCGTGGGCGACGCTGCCTGAATCACCCGGGAATCTTTTCACGGGTAGATTGTCGTACTTATAAAGAAGCCGGGTTCGCCCGGCTTTTTTATTGCAGCCATGAGTCTCCACAAAGCCGCCGCGCATGCGCCAGAAATGCGCCGTGGAAGCGGCTTTGCCAGATTTCTTTAGTGAACTTCGCCTAGCCGAAGCAGGTATAATTCGCGCCATGAACGCCGCCCCATCCGACCCGCAAGTCGACTCCCTTCGCATCCCGCCGCACTCCATCGAGGCAGAACAGTCCGTCATCGGCGGCCTGCTGCGCGATAACGCCGCATGGGACCGCATCGCCGACTTCATGCATGCGGAGGACTTCTATCGCTACGACCATCGCATCATCTTCGAACAGATGGTGCGGCTGATCAACAGCGGCAAGCCTGCCGACGTCATCACCGTCTTCGAGGCGCTGACGATGCTGGGCAAGGCCGAGGAAGTGGGCGGCCTGCAGTACCTGAACGCGATGGCGCAGAACACGCCGTCGGCGGCGAATATCCGTCGTTACGCCGAGATCGTGCGCGACCGCGGCGTGCTGCGCAAGCTGATCACCGTGGCCGACGAAATCTCCGGCAACGCGTTCAGCCCGCAGGGCAAGGAAGTCAAGCAGATGCTGGACGAGGCCGAATCGAAGATCTTCGCGATCGCCGAGGCGGGCTCGCGCGGCTCGTCGGGCTGGACGGCCGTGCAGCCGCTGCTGACGCAGGTGGTCGAGCGTATCGACGAGCTGTACAGCCGCGACAGCGGCAGCGAGATCACGGGCGTGCCGACGGGCTTTATCGACCTGGACCGCATGACGTCCGGCCTGCAGCCGGGCGACCTGGTCATCGTGGCCGGACGTCCGTCGATGGGCAAGACGGCTTTCTCCGTCAACATCGGCGAGAACG
Source organism: Pseudoduganella plicata (assembly GCF_004421005.1). NCBI lineage: Bacteria > Pseudomonadati > Pseudomonadota > Betaproteobacteria > Burkholderiales > Oxalobacteraceae > Pseudoduganella > Pseudoduganella plicata. The sequence goes on along the minus strand of NZ_CP038026.1, from coordinate 2,005,650 downwards.
TCGCCATCGAAGCGGGCCTGCCCGTGGCCGTGTTCTCGATGGAGATGGGCGGCGCCCAGCTGGCCATGCGTATGCTGGGTTCGGTCGGCCAGCTCGACCAGCACCGGCTGCGTACGGGCAAGCTGAACGACGAGGACTGGCCGCGCCTGACGCACGCCATCCAGAAGATGAACGAGGCGCAGCTGTACATCGACGAGACGCCCGCGCTGAACCCCATCGAAATGCGGGCACGGGCGCGCCGCCTCGCGCGCCAGTGCGGCAAGCTCGGTCTCATCATCGTCGACTACCTGCAGCTGATGCAGGGTTCCCAGCCGGGCGACAACCGCGCCGCCGAGATTTCCGAGATCTCGCGTTCGCTCAAGGGCTTGGCGAAGGAATTGCACTGCCCCGTGATCGCACTGTCCCAGCTGAACCGCTCTCTGGAACAGCGCCCGAACAAGCGTCCCGTCATGTCCGACCTGCGCGAATCCGGCGCTATCGAACAGGATGCGGACGTCATTATCTTCCTGTACCGCGACGAGGTGTACAACCCCGATTCGCCGGACAAGGGTACCGCCGAAATCATCATCGGCAAGCAGCGTAACGGTCCCATCGGCGCGATCCGCCTCACGTGGATGGGCATGTACACGAAATTCGGCAACTACACCGGTAATCTGTCGGTCTACCAGGGCGACTGATCACGGGTCGTCTGAAGCCGCAGTGAACCACAGGGCCGTCCTCGCGCGACGGCCCCGCACCACCAACCAACGGAGAAACAAAATGTTTGGACGCTTGATGCCCACCGAGGGCAAATTCTTTGACCTGTTCAATCAGCATGCGGAGCTGTGCGTCAAAGGCGCGAAAGAAATGCTGGGCCTGATGACCAATTTCGACGACCTGGAAAATCGCGTGCATGCGATCGAAAGCATCGAGAAACAGGCCGACAAGATCACGTACACCACTGTCGACCTGCTGCACAAGACGTTCATCACGCCGATCGACCGCGACGACATCCACAAGCTGATCACCAAGATGGACGACATCCTGGACATGATGGAAGACGCCGCCCAGACCGTATCGCTGTACGACCTGCATGCCGTGACGCCGGAAGCGAAACGCCTGGCCGAACTGGTGCTGGCCTGCTGCGAGAAGGTCAAGGATGCCGTGGCCCTGCTGTCGAACATGGACAATGCGCGCGATATCGTCGCCATCTGCGAAGAGATCGACCGCCTGGAATCGGATGCGGACCACGTGATGCGCGCCGCGATGTCGAAGCTGTTCCGCGACGAGCCGGACGTGCGCAACCTGATCAAGATGAAGGCCATCTACGAGATCCTGGAAACCGTGACGGACCGCTGCGAAGACGTGGCCAACATCATCGAAGGCATCATCGTCGAGAACGCGTAAGCACCGTTCGACAGGATAAGTTAAAACAATATGCACACCATACAAATCAGCATCTATGCGCTGGCTCTACTGATTTTCCTGGCACTCGTCTTCGATTTCATGAACGGCTTCCACGACGCTGCAAATGCGATCGCGACCGTGGTGTCGACCGGCGTGCTGAAGCCACAAACGGCGGTGGCGATGGCCGCCTTCTTCAATTTCATCGCGATCTTCATTGTCGGCCTGAAGGTGGCCCAGACAATCGGCAAGGGAACCATCGACCCCGACGTGGTCGACCACTACGTCATCTTCGGGGCATTGGTCGGCGCCATCGTCTGGAACCTGATTACGTGGTATTACGGCATTCCATCGTCGTCGTCGCACGCGCTGATCGGCGGCCTGGTCGGTGCGGCGGTCGCCAAGTCCGGCACCGGCGCGCTGATCGCCGGCGGATTGATCAAGACTGTCGTGTTCATTGTTGTCGCGCCGTTGCTGGGCTTCCTCCTGGGCTCGATCATCATGCTGATCGTCTCGTGGGTGTTCGTCAAGTCGACGCCGCGCAAGATCGACGGCTGGTTCCGCCGCCTGCAGCTCGCCTCCGCGGCCGCCTACAGCCTGGGGCACGGCGGTAACGATGCACAGAAAACCATGGGCATCATCTGGATGCTGCTGATCGCTTCGGGCCACGTTGCCGCCAGCGATGCCGAGCCGCCGCTGTGGGTCATCATCGCCTGCTATGGCACGATCTCGTTCGGCACGCTGTTTGGCGGCTGGCGCATCGTCAAGACGATGGGCCAGAAGATCACCAAGCTCAAACCCGTCGGCGGCTTCTGCGCCGAGACGGGCGGCGCGATCACGCTGCTGATGGCGTCGTTCTGGGGCGTGCCCGTGTCGACGACGCACACGATCACGGGCGCCATCGTCGGCGTCGGTTCGTCGCAGCGCCTGTCGGCCGTGCGCTGGGGCGTTGCCGGCAACATCGTCTGGGCGTGGATCTTCACGATTCCCGCGTCGGCGTTCGTGGCGGCGATCGCGTGGTGGATTGGCCGGCACATCATGTAACTGGACGCTTTACGTCGGGGACAGGCCGCGCGGCCTGTCCCCAAGCATCGCTGGCCCGGCTGGGCTAGAATGGCCCGATGTCTTCGAAGTCCTCCTTCCTCTCCCGCCTCAAGCCGGACAGTTTCACGCTGGCTCTCCTGATCACCGTCGCCATTGCTTCCGTGCTGCCCTGTACCGGGCAGACAGCGGTGGTCTTCGGGGACGTCACCGCATTTGCCATCGGCCTGCTGTTCTTCCTGCACGGCGCCAAGCTGTCGCGCGAAGCCGTCGTGGCCGGCCTGACGCACTGGCGCCTGCACCTGCTGGTGCTGTGCTGTACCTTCGTGCTGTTCCCCATCCTCGGTCTGGCGTTGAAGCCCGTCGCACTGACGTTGCTGACGCCCGACCTGTACGTCGGCATCCTGTTCCTGTGCATGCTGCCGTCCACCGTGCAGTCGTCCATCGCCATGACCGCGATGGGGCGGGGTAACGTGCCGGCCGCCATCTGCAGCGCTTCCGCCTCGAACTTCCTCGGCATCCTGATTACGCCACTGCTGGTCAGCGCGTTCGTCGTGCAGGGGCACGCCGGCCGCTCGTCGCTCGATGCAGTGCTGGCGATCGTGCTGCAGTTGCTGGTGCCGTTCCTTGCGGGTCAGGTGCTGCGGCGCTGGATCGGCCGCTGGGTCGATCGCCACAAGCCGATGCTGAAATACGTCGACCAGGGCTCCATCCTGCTGGTCGTCTACACGGCGTTCAGCGAAGCGGTGGACGAAGGGCTGTGGCACAGGCTCTCGCCGCAACTGCTCGTCACGCTCGGTGTGGTGTGCTGCGTGCTGCTGGCCGTCGTGCTGGGACTGTCGTTCTGGGCCAGCCGGCGCCTCGGTTTCTCGCGCGAGGACGAGGTGACGATCGTCTTCTGCGGCTCGAAGAAAAGCCTCGCGTCCGGTGTGCCGATGGCGAAGGTGCTGTTTGCCACGTCGTCGCTGGGGATGATCATCCTGCCGCTGATGCTGTTCCACCAGATCCAGCTCATGGTCTGCGCGGTGCTGGCGCAACGGTTTGCCGAACGCGCGGACTGATCCCTTGCCGACGTATCATAAATGAGATAATCTCTCGTTTATGAGAGAAGACGATTTCGAATCCAAACTGGTCCGCCGCCTGGCCGCGCTGCGCGAGGAGCGCGGCCTGTCGCTCGACGCCCTCGCCGCCGCCAGCGGCATCAGCCGCGCCACGCTGTCGCGCCTCGAACGGGGCGAGAGCAGCCCCACGGCGGCGCTGCTGGGCAAGCTGTGCACCGTGTACGGCCTGCCGATGTCGCGCCTGATCGCCGAAGTCGAAGAGCAGGGCGCGCAACTGATCCGCGCCGGCCAGCAGCCCGTCTGGACCGATCCGGCCAGCGGCTTTACGCGGCGCATGGTGTCGCCACCGGCGCAGGGGCTGCGCGCGGAGCTGGTCGAAGGGCGGCTGCCCGCCGGCGCCGTCATCGACTACGACCAGCCGGCCGTGCGCGGGCTGGAGCAGCACATCTGGATGCTGGACGGCGCGCTCGACTACACGCTGGAAGGCGTGACGTATCGCCTGGAGCAGGGCGACTGCCTGCGCTTTCGCCTGTTCGGCCCCACCCGTTTCGTGTGTCCCGGCCCCACGCCGGCCCATTACCTGATCGCGGTATGCGAACCATGAAACTGACTATCGAAGAATTGCATGGCGATGGCGTGCGCGCCCATGCCGCCGCGCTGGCCGACTTGCTGCACGCCTGCCTGCTGCACGGTGCCAGCGTCGGCTTCGTGCCGCCGTTCGACGTCAGCGACGCCCGCCGATACTGGCTCTCCGTGGCGCAGCAGGTCGATGCCGGCGCGCGCACGCTCTTTGTCGCCAGCGACGACAACGGCGTCCGCGGCACCGTGCAACTGGCGCTGGCAATGCCGGCCAATGGCGCGCACCGCGCCGAGATCAACAAGATGCTGGTGCATCCTGGCGCGCGCCGGCGCGGCATGGCATTGCGGCTGATGGCGGCGGCCGAGGAACGTGCGCGGGAACTGGGCCGTACCCTGCTCGTGCTGGATACGTGGACGGGCAGCGGGGCCCAGCACCTGTACGAGCGGCTTGGCTTCGAAGTGAGCGGGACGATTCCCGACTATGCCCGGCTGGACGACGGTTCCCTGGGCGCGACCACCGTCATGTACAAGCGGCTGCCGGCAACCTGATTTACGCCGCCTCGTGGCAGCATACGCACAGCTTGTTGCCATCCGGGTCGCGGAAGTACGCCCCGTAATAATCCGGATGGTATGCCGGCCGCAGTCCGGGTACGCCTTCGCAGGTGCCGCCATGCGCCAGCGCCGCCGCATGAGCCGCATCGACGGTAGCGCGGTCCCGGGCCAGCAGCGCCGTCATCGCGCCGTTGCCGACGGTGGCGGCATGACCGTCCTGCGGCGCGCCGATCAGCAGCAGGGGACGGGGCGCATCGGACGGCATCCAGCCGGCCCACGGCCGCGTGTCGTCGCGAAAGCGCAGCGGCTGGCCCAGCGCCGCCATCAGCGGCGCATAGAACGTGAAGGCGCGTTCGAAATCGGTTACGCCGATAAAGACGTGAGACAGCATTTCAGCCCCCGCAGCGGATGGTGACGACGTCGCCCAGGAACAGCCGGCCGTCGAATACCGGCGTGCCGGGATCGCGGCGCAGGATGCGTTCGCGGTTGGTTGTCAGGGCACGGATGCGGGCGTATTCCGGCTCCCAGTCCAGCGTCCACATGACGAGGCACTGGAACTGTTCGTCGCCCGGGCCGCTGCGCACGTCGCAGCGGGTGCCGCGCGAGGTCGCCAGCGCGAACGAGAAACCGGGCCGCACGCGGGCGTGGCCGCGCGAGGCTGCCACATCGCGCGCCGTGGGCGAGCCGGCGTTGCCCAGCGTCGCCACCGATTCCGGCGACAGGCCCGTATGCGGCACGGCCGGTGCCTGCGCGGGCGTGACGGGCATGCGGTTATCGTCGTCCATCCGTATCGTCACGACCTGGCCGTCGCGCAACGCCAGCTCGGGTAGCCAGACGCGGTAACCGTCCGCGTGGCCCGCCGTCAGCGTGCCGTCGCACGACAGCACCGCCGCATGCTCCTCCGTGACGCTGGCGCGCAGGTGCACCGACAGCATCGCCAGGTCGCCGTTGTCGACGACCGCCACCGGGTCGCCATCGACCGTTATGCTCATCACCGCCATGTCTTCTCCTAATCGCCGCAGCGGAACGTGACGCTGTCGCCCACGTGCAGCATGCCGTTGTACAGTTCCGTGCCGCCTGCACGCCGCAGCACGTTGTCGATATTCGTGGTCGACCCATTCACGCGCGCCTGGGTCGGATAGTCGGGCGTCCACAGGACCGAGAAGGCGAAGGAATCGTCGTCGCTCCCATTGCGGCCGGCGAGGTCGTCGCCGCCCGACGTGCGCAGCGCCCACGAGAAGCCTGCGCGCACGCGTGGCCGGTTGCGCAGCTCTGCTTCCTCCGCCGGCGTCGGCGTGAAATCGGTGCGCCCGCTGTGCGGCTCGTCCGGGAACATCTCGGCGATCGTCTTGCCCTGCGTGAGCTGCGCAGCGGGAGCGCTGTCGGTAAACGTCACCGTTACCATGGGGGTCCGGCCGGGCAATGCCTGTTCGGCCCAGATACGGAACGTCGACGGCCCGTCGTCCGGATACGTGCCGCCATGGCAGGACAGGCAGGCCGCATCGGCGCTGGTCAGGTCGCCGTACAGGTGCACCGCGAACATGTCCAGTCGCGCCAGATCGACCGCCGCTACCGTTGCGCCATCGACCGCTATGTTCATTACCGCCATCCGTTCTCCTTCGCGTGCCGTGAACAACAGCGACGTCACTTCTTTTTCTTCTTCGCCGGCGCCGGCCGCAGCGCCAGGATCGACAGGATCACCTGCACCGAGCGCCACGACATCAGCACGCCGGAGCCCAGCAGCGCGGCGCACAGCACCAGCGCGTAGCCGCCGCCCAGCAGTTCGGTGCTGAGCCAGATGCCGGCGGCGACCAGCACCACCGTCAGGGCCAGGCGGGTGGCCCAGCCTTCGTGACCCTCGGCGCGGCGCGTCACGTTGCGGTGCGCCAGCGCGATGAACAGCTTGTCGCTGCGGTATGCGCCGGACAGGATCATCTCGTCGCCGTCGTTGATGACGATGGGGTGATTGGCGACGATCTTGCATTGCTGCTCGCCCAGCCGGAACACCGCCGCGTGCAGGGTGCTGGTGCCGGTCTCCTTCTTGTACATGACGGTCTTGCCGTGCCGCAGATCGCTGACGATCCCCCGAAGCTGTTCCATGCTTTCCTGTTCCGTAAAAACCCGCCCGTTACAACGCCGACCTTATAACGCCGCCGTTACAGCTCGACTTCCAGGCCCTCATAGGCCAGGAACACCTGCAAACCGTTCAGCATTCCCGCATGCCGTGCCATGACTTCCGCGAACGCCGCCTCCAGCTCGTCGTCGCTGCGCGTGGGTTCATGGTGGGTGCAGTACAGCTGCTTCGCGCCCGCGCGCAGTGCCATCGCCAGCGCGCTGTCGAACGTGCCGTGGCCCCAGCCCGTCTTGGCCGGATACTCTTCCCTCGTGTACGAGCAGTCGGCGATCAGCACGTCGACACCCAGGACCATCGCGTCGATGGCCGCCGTGCGTTCGGCCACGTGCTCCGCGCAGGCGCGGTGCTCCGGGTGATCCTCCGGGTACAGGTTGTACAGCGGCTCGTGGTCGCCCGTGAAGAACAGCGACTTGCCGTTGCAGTCGATGCGGTAGCCCAGGTCCGTGACCGGGTGGCCCATGACGACGTTGCGCACGACCGCGTCGCCCACGGCGAACGGCTCGCCCACGGCCAGCGTGCGGTAATCGATCAGGGCGCCCATCTGCGCCTCGCTGACGGGGAAGTAGCTGTTCTGCAGCTGTACGTTCATCACGTGCTCGATGCCGCGGCCCGTCTCCGGGTCGGTCACGCCGTGCAGGCGCACGCGGCTCCCCTTGATGAACAACGGCGTGAAGAAGGGCAGGCCGTGGATATGGTCCCAGTGGCTGTGCGTGATGAAGATGTGTGCCTCGATGGGCCGCCGGGGGGAGGCGACGAGCGCCTGGGCCAGGCAAAACAGGCCGGTGCCGCCATCGAGGACGATCAGCGTGCCGTCGTCGCTGCGCACCTCGATGCAGGTGGTATTGCCACCATAGCGCACGGTGCGCGGCCCGGGCGACGGAATCGATCCGCGCACCCCCCAGAATTTACATTTCATCGTCGAGAATCCTGATCGCTGTTCTTATTCACCCGATTTTGCTGCGCCGTCCGCGCGGGGGCGTTATCCTTCGGTTATCCACGATGATAGCGGGTTTTGCAGCGCAACTGGTCCGACATCGCGCTACCCGTGGAATCGAACGGATGTTGCGTCCGTAACTGTATACAGTATGCATGTTGCTGGTGAGGCTGTTAAGATATTCATTTCCGTGAGGTAACTAAAGCCCCGAGAATATGCATGAACTGAATCACGACCAGATCGCGCAGCGGCTGGATCAGCTGACGGAATTGTCCGTGGCGCTGGGCGCGGGCCACGACACGGATCTGCTGCTGGAGCGGATACTGCTGGTCGCCAAGCGCATGACCAATGCGGATGGCGGCACGCTGTACCGGCCCAGCAGTGACGGGCGTACGCTGTGTTTCCACCTGTCCGTCAACGATACGCTCGGGCTGCACCTGGGGGGATCGAGCGGCAATCCGGGCGATATCGCGCCCGTGGCGCTGACGGGCGAACAGGGCGAACCCAATCTGGAATCGGTGGCGGCGTATGCGGCCAACCAGGGCCAGTCAGTGAACATCGCCGACGTCTACCAGGCCGACGGCTTCAACTTCTCCGGCATGCGCGCGTTCGACCAGCGCTTCGGCTACCGCTCGCAGTCGTTCCTGACGGTGCCGATGCGCGACCACACGGGCGAACTGCTGGGCGTTCTCCAGCTGATCAACGCGCGCGACCCGCGGGGCGGGACCGTCGGCACCTTTTCCGCCACCGACCAGCGCTTTATCGAAGCGCTGGCGGCGCAGGCCGCAGTGGCGCTGACGACCCAGCAACTGGTCGGCCAGCTGGAAAAGCTGCTGGAAGGGATCGTCAACCTGATCAACATCGGCATCGACGAGAAGTCGCCTTACACGGGCCGTCACTGCCAGTTCGTGCCCGTGCTGACGATGATGCTGGCGGATGCGGCCAGCGAGGCGGAGCACGGCCCGCTGGCGAATTTCCGCATGTCGGACGCCGACCGCAAGGAGCTGTGGCTGGCCGGGCTGCTGCACGACTGCGGCAAGATCACCACGCCCGTCCACATCGTCGACAAGGCCACCAAGCTGCAGACGATCTACGACCGCATCGGGCTGCTGGACACGCGCTTCGAGGTGCTGCTGCGCGACGCCGAGCTGCGCGCGCTGAAGGAGCAGATCGCCGGCGGCGACCCGGACGCCATCGGCGCCAGGCTGCGCCAGGAACAGGCCACGCTGCGCGCCGAGCGCGCGTTCCTGCGCCACGTCAACGTGGGCAGCGAAGGCATGGCCCCGGACGACGAAGACCGCGTGCGCCGCATCGCCGCGCGGCGGTGGACGGACGCGGAAGGCGTCGAGCAGCCGTTTCTCGGTGCCGACGAGGTCCACAACCTGACGATCCGCTACGGCACGCTGACGCCCGAGGAGCGTGCCATCATCAACAATCACATCGTCATGACGGTGCGCATGCTGGAGTCGCTGCCCTGGCCGAAGCACCTGCGCCACGTGCCCGAATTCGCCGGCGGCCACCATGAGCGCATGGACGGCAAGGGCTATCCGAAAGGGCTGCGCGGCGACCAGATGTCGATTCCCGCCCGCGTCATGGCGATCGCCGACATCTTCGAGGCCCTGACGGCCACCGACCGGCCGTACAAGAAGCCCAAGGCGCTGTCCGAGGCGCTGGCCATCCTGGGCCGCTTCAGCCTGAACGGCCATATCGACCCGGCCCTGTTCGACATCTTCGTTCGCCGCAAGGTCTACCTGGAGTTCGCCCGCGGCCACCTGGACCCGGCCCAGATCGACGACGTCGACGAGTCGGCCATCCCCGGCTATACGCCGTGACCGGCCTGGCGCGCCTGGTCCGTCGTCATTGGACACGCTGGTTGCCCGGCCTGGTGTTGACGTTCCTGGCGGCGCTGCAGGTTACCGGCTGGCTGCGCGTCGATGCCGTCGAGCGGCTCGACACCTTCATTGCCGACCTGCGCATGCGCGTCGAGCGTCCCGTGCTCGACCCGAGAGTCGTCATCGTCGACATCGACGACCGCAGCCTGACGGCCGTCGGCCGCTTTCCGTGGAGCCGTGACGTGATGGCGCAGCTGGTCACGCAGCTGACGCGCCGCTACGGCGCCGCGGCCGTGGGCTTCGACGTGTCGTTCCCGGAACCGGACAACAGCTCGGGCTACACAGTGCTGCGGCGCCTGGCCGAGCGCGAACTGAAGGACGTGCCCGGCCTGGCCGCGCAACTGGAAACGCTGCGCACGCGCATGGACTACGACGGCCTGCTGGCGGCGGCGATGGCAGGAAAGCCCGTCGTGCTGGGTTACGCCACATCGGGCAGCCTGGCCAAGGGCGTGCTGCCGCGGCCCGCGTTTACCGAGGAAGCGCTGAACGGACGCACGCTGTACGCCTATCAGTCGCGCGGCTACGAAGCCAATATCGCACGGCTGCAGGCCGCCGCCCAGGGCGCCGGCATCTTCAGCGTGCTGCCGGACCCGGACGGCGTGGTGCGCTCGACGCCGCTGCTGCAGAAGATCGGGACGGGCTATTACCCCGCGCTGTCGCTGGCCACGGTGGCCGTGGCGCTGCAGGCGCGTGCCATCGCGCCGTTGTGGATGGAGTCCGTCGACAGCCTGTCAAGCGCGCAACGCGCCGGCGGCGGGCTCGATGCGATCGCGCTGTTCCATCCCGAGGGCGCGATCCGCATCCCTGTCGGCGAAGGCATGACGACGACGGTGCAGTTTCGCGGCAGCGGCGGCCCGCACGGGGGAGCGTTCCGCTACGTATCGGCCGTCGATGTGCTGCGCGGCGCCGTGCCGCCGGCCCTGCTGAAGGACGTCATCGTCCTGGTCGGCACGACGGCCGCCGGCCTGAACGACCTGCGGGCCACGCCGGTCAGCGCCGTCTACCCCGGCGTGGAAGTGCACGCGAACCTGGTCAAATCCATCCTCGACGACAGTTTCAAGGCGCGGCCGGACTACGCCGTGGCCGCGGAGCTGGCGCAGGTGCTGGCCTTCGGTATCGTGCTGACGTTCGCTCTGGCCGTGCTGGCGCCGTTGCCGTCCATCGCCGTGTCGGTCGCCGCGCTGGCGCTGGCCGTGCTGGCCAATATTTACCTGTACGGCGCGCAGGACGCGGTGCTGAACCTGGCCGCCATCGTGCTGCTGATCGTCGCGCTGTTCGTCTTCAATGTCGCGTGGGGCTACTTCTTCGAGGTGCGGCGCGGCCGCGCGCTGGTGTCGCGCTTCGGCGAGTACGTGGCGCCCGAGCTGGTGGCGGAGATGGCGGACAACCCGGAACGCTACACGATGGAGGGCGAAACCCGCGATCTGACGGTGCTGTTCGTCGACGTGCGCGGTTTCACGACGATCTCCGAAGGGCTGCCGCCCAGGGAGCTGCGCGAATACATCAACCGCTACCTGACCGCGATGTCGCAGGACATCCGCGACAGCCACCGCGGCACGCTGGACAAATACATCGGCGACGCCGTGATGGCGTTCTGGGGCGCCCCAGTGGCATTCGCGGACCACGCCAGCCGCGCGGTGGCGACTGCCTTGCTGATGCAGGCCAGCGCGACGCGGCTGGACCGGGAATTCGGCCGGCGCGGCTGGCCGGCGCTGCGCATCGGCATCGGCATCAACAGCGGCTCCATGCACGTGGGCGACATGGGCTCGTCGATCCGGCGGGCGTACACGGTGATGGGCGACGCCGTCAACCTGGCGGCCCGGCTGGAAGGCATCACGAAGGTCTATGGCGCCGGCATCGCGGTCGGCGCGGCGACGCGGGCGCAGGCGCCGGAGTTCGCCTACCGCGAGCTCGATCTCGTACGCGTGAAGGGCAAGAACGAACCCGTTGCGATCTTCGAGCCGGTCGGACTGGATGCGACCATCGACCCGGCGACGCGTGCGGAGCTGGACGAGTGGCACCGCACGCTGGCGCTGCTGCGCGCACGGCGCTGGGATGACGCAGCGGTGGGCCTGGCGGCGCTGCGCGCGGCGGCGCCCGAGCGTGCGTTGTACGCGCTGTACGAGCGGCGCGTGGCCGTCTACCGCGTCGATCCGCCGGGACCCGACTGGGATGGCGTGACGACGTTCGATACCAAATAGCCAATACCTGTGGCATTTCCGGCTTAATTTCCGACTTTATTGCTTGAAAGCATTGTTAAAAGCAATGCTCGAGTGGGTAAATGCGGGATAATTCAACCAGCGTCAGCGCGGCGACCGGCCGCCTCGACGCCGCAATCAGGAACTTCGAGCCGACACTATGAACCTGCGCCTTCTGGGCCTTTGTCGCCTGCTGACAGGCGCCGCCCTCGTTACCGCTGCCGCCATCGCCCGCGCCGACGTGCCCGCGCCGGCGCAGCCCGACGTCATCCGCTTCGACATCAGCCGGTTCGACGTGAGCGGCAATACGCTGCTGGCGCCGGCCACCGTCGCCGGTGCGGTCGCGCCGTTCACCGGCGGCGCTCGCGACTTCGGCCACGTGCAGGGCGCGCTGGAAGCGCTGGAAGGGGCTTACCGGGCCGCCGGCTACACGGTCGTCACCGTCGAACTGCCGGAACAGGAACTGGATCGCGGCGTCGTGCGGCTGCGTGTGGTCGAGACAAAAGTCGGGCGCGTGACGGTGCGCGGCAACCGCCACTTCGATGAAGCGAACATCCGGCGCAGCGTGCCGGGGCTGGAGGGCGGGCAAACGCCGAATGTGGCCGCGATCTCCGACAGCCTGCGGCTGGCCAACGACAACCCGTCGAAGAAGGTGGCGCTGAAGCTGCAGGGCAGCCTGGATGCCGAAGGCGAAGTCGATGCCGCGCTGGAGGTGACGGACGAGCGGCCGTGGAAGGCCATCGTCAATATCGACAACACCGGAACCGCGCAGACCGGTCGCACCCGCACCGGCATCGTGCTGCAGCATGCAAACCTGTGGAACCTGGACCATGTGATGACGCTGCAGTACACCACCACCGTCGAACATCCCGGCCGCGTCAGGGTGTACGGCGCCGGCTATCACATCCCTCTGTATGCGCTGGGCGATGCACTGGACCTCTATGCCAGCTATTCGAACGTGGATTCGGGCACGGTGGCGGCGGGCGTGTTCAATCTGGCCGTCAGCGGCCAGGGCGCCGTGTATGGCGCCCGCTACACGCAGAACCTGCGGCGGCGCGGCGACCTGGAAGCGAGACTGCAGTATGGTGTCGAGCACAAGGCGTTCAGGAACAGCATCGTGCTGCTGGGACAGGAGCTGGGCAACAACGTGACGGTACATCCCGTCAGCGTGACGTGGCTGGGCAGCGCGGCGGGACCGGGGTCGGAACTGGCCGGTTCGGTGACGCTGGTGCGCAACGTGCCGGGCGGCTCGCGTGGCGGCCAGGCCGACTTCACGCGCGCGCGCCTCGGTGCGCGCGACAACTACACGCTGCTGCGCCTGGGCGGCAGCTGGAGCCGCGTGCTGCCGGGGGACTGGCAGGCGCGCGCCATCGTCAACGGGCAGTACACGCGCGACGCGCTGGTGCCGGGCGAGCAGTTCGGCGCTGGCGGCGCGGGCTCCGTGCGCGGTTTCGCCGAACGCGAGCTCGCCAACGACCGCGGGCTGGGCGCCAACCTGGAACTGTACACGCCGAACTTGTGCGGTGCGTTCGCCAGCCAGTGCCGTGCGCTGGCGTTCTATGACAGCGCCTGGGTCAGGCGCAACCACGCGCTGGCGGGAGAACTCGCCAGCACGGCAATCGGCAGCGCCGGCATCGGCCTGCGCCTGCTGGTCTCCACGTACGCGAACCTGCAACTCGATTACGGGCACGTCGTGCGCGCCGGAGCCACCGGCCGTGCCGACGCCAACCGCCTGCATGTACGGCTCGGCCTTTCCTATTGAGGCACTATCATGACTTCCGCTCCTCGCCGATCCCAGCCCTGCGCTGATCTCCGTTTTCGGCCCTCCGCTTCCCGCCGCCTGCTGCCCGCGCTGGTCGCGGCCTGCTTCGGCGCCGTGGTGCCGGCGGCGTCGGCCAATCCCACGCTGCCGCAGGTAGCGGCGGGGCAGGCCGCGTTCAGCCAGCAGGGCAACGTGTTCTCCATCACGAACACGCCGAACACGATCATCGACTGGGCCAGCTTCTCCATCGGTCGCGACGAGATCACGCGCTTCATCCAGCAAAATGGCGACAGCCGGGTGCTGAACCGCATCACGGGCCAGGACCCCAGCGCCATCCTCGGCACGCTGCAGTCGAACGGCAAGGTCTACCTGATCAATCCGAACGGCGTGCTGTTCGGGCCAGATGCGCGCATCGACGTCAACGGCCTGGTGGCCTCCACGCTGAACCTGTCGAATGCGGATTTCCTGGCCGGTAGAAATCATTTCGCCGGCACAGGGGCGGGGCCGGTCGCCAATCACGGCCGCATCACCACACCGCAGGGCGGCCAGGTCTACCTGATCGCGCCGGACGTGACGAACACTGGCATCATCCAGGCGCCGGGCGGTGAGGTACTGCTGGCGGCGGGACACAGCGTGCAACTGGTCGATTCGGCCAATCCGGCGGTACACGTGGTCGTGTCGGCGCCGGAGGACCGGGCCCTGAACCTGGGCAGCATCGTCGCGGCGGGTGGCGGCATCGGTATCTACGGCGCACTCGTGCACCAGCGCGGCACGGTGAATGCGGACAGCGCCGTCGTTGGCGAGAACGGCCGCATCGTGCTCAAGGCCAGCCGCAAAGCGTTGCTGGAAGCGGACAGCGTGACCAGTGCGCGCGGTGCCGGCGCCGGCGGCACGGTCCAGGTGATGGGCGAACAGGTGGGACTGACCGGCAACGCCCGCGTCGATGCCAGCGGCGCCCGGGGGGGCGGCATGGTCCTGGTAGGCGGCGCGTGGCAGGGCGGCGACGGCGCCGTGCCCAACGCGGCACGTACGTTTGTCGGCAAGGATGCCGTCATCGCGGCCGACGCGCTGGAAGCGGGGCAGGGCGGCACGATCGTCGCGTGGGGCGACGAACTGGCGCGCGTGCAGGGCACGCTCTCGGCGCGCGGCGCCGGCGGCGGCAAGGGCGGGCGCATCGAAACGTCCGGCCACCAGCTCGACGTGGCGGGGATCCGCGTCGATGCGCGCGGCCCGGCGGGTAACGGCACGTGGCTGCTCGATCCCTACGATATCGAGGTGAAGGCTGTCGCCTCGGGCGGCGCCACGCTGGACGACGCTGCCGGCTTCGATGCCGGGCCGGCCAGCGGCGTCACGGAAATCGCCACGTCGTTGATCGACGGCGCGCACGCCGACGTCGTCCTGCAGGCCAGGCGCGACATCACGTTTACCGATGCCGTCAATATCGCCCGCGCCGGTGTCGGGCTGACGGCGCAGGCCGGGCACGATATCGCCGTCAACGCCGCCATCGAGACCAACGGCGGCAAACTGACGTTGAGCGCCGCCGATCCGGCCGCGGGCGGCGACTTCGCCGGCGGCGCCGTCAGCCTGGGCGCCGCGCTGCGCACCGGTGGCGGCGATGTCAACCTGAGCGGCGCCGACGTGGCCGTCGGTGGCGGGATCGATGCCGGCGCCGGCGATGTCACGCTGGCGGCGCTGCGCGAAGGGGGCGTGCTGCGCGTGGCGGACGGCGCCAGCGTCAAAGGCAACGCCGTGTCGCTGCGCGCGGACGGCATGGATCTGCTGCCCGGCGGCAGCGTAAGCGGCAACCAGGTGTTCTTCGATACGTATGGCGGCGACGCGGCCATCACGCTGGGCGCGCCTGGCGCCTGGCTGGGCAACGCCGAACTGGGAGCGGTCGCCGCGCCGCGTGTCGTCATCGGCGGACGCGAAGGATACGTGGGCACCGTGACCGTGACGGGCGCGCTGGACCTGACCGATACCCGCGCCGGTGCCGGCGTGGGCACGGGCGCGGGGCTCGTCGAATTGAAAGGCGGCGCCATCGCCGTAGACGGAATGCTGTTGGCACGCGAAGGCCTGGCCCTGACGGCGCTGGGCGGTACCGTCACCCAGAGCGCTCCCGTGCGCGCCGTTACGCTGGTCGCCAGTGGCCAGTCCGTCATGCTCGAACACATGGCCAACCGTGTCGGCGCACTGGCGGGAGCTGCCAGGGACGGCACGTTCCGCTATCGCGACGCCAACAACGTCTACATCGACAATGTCGGCGGTGCGGCGGGAATCTTCGCCACCGGCGCGGTGACGCTGACGGCGCCCGGCGGCATCGCCCAAGGCGCCGACAGCAGCATCGCGGCGCCGTCCCTGGACCTGGTGGCATCGGGTGGCAATATCTATCTCGACCAGCAATCGAACCGCATCGGTGCCGTGCGGGCCGAAGGCGCCGGCAATGTGCTGCTGAACACTGCGGATGACGTGACCGTCGATGCCATCACCCTGGCGGCAAACGCCGGCCGCAACGTGGCCATCGGGACCGGCGGAACGCTGACCGTGAACGGACTGGACGCGGGGGGCAACGCGGTGCGGCTGACCGCGGCAAAGGGTATCGTCAACCAGGCGGAAATGAAGGCTGGCAGCGTGGTGCTGACGGCCGACAGCATCGATATCGCGCAGACGATCCATGCCGATACGGTGTCGCTGAAATCCTTCAGCGGCGGCGCGATCGACGTGGGCGCTGCCGACTGCGGGCCGGGCTGCCTGTCGATCACGCAGCTGTGGCGTGTGGCGGCAACGACGGTCAATATCGGCGACCTTGCCGGCGGCGCCATCCGCATTTCCGGCGTGGGCGTCAGCGACGACAAGGGCAAGGACGGCGGCTTCGCCCCGCACAGCAACGCCAATGCGGACACGACGCGCATCAACCTGTTCACGGGCGCAGGCATCACGCAAAGCGAAGCACCGGACGGCGGCATCGTCGTGGGCATGCTCGGCGTGGAGGTGGCGGGGCCGAACGCCGGTGCCGTCCTGCTGGACAATCCGGCCAACCGCATCGGCGCCGTCGAGATCAAGGCCCCGGGTTCGGTGAGCCTGGCGAGCGGAGGCGACCTGGCCGGCACTATCGCGGCGATCGCGCTGTCGCTGCGGGTGGACGGCAGCATCGGCACGAAGTCGGCGCCGCTGCGCACGACCGTCACCACGCTGGCCGCGACCAGCATCGCCGACCATGGCAATGCGCCGATCAATATCGTCAACAATGCGCCGGGGCGGGGGCGTACGCTGACGGTGGAGCGCCTGGCACTGGCGGAGGGTAATCATGGCGACATCACGCTGAACAACTATGGCGCAACCATCGTCGGCCTCGGCGGCGAAGTGCTGGCAGACGGGGGCGATATCACGGTCAAGGCACACAGCCCGTTGACGGTCTACGGCACTGTTGCAACCGCAGGCGATATCGTGCTGGAGGCCGGCGCCAGCGGTTCGCCGGAGGACGCGCTGTTTGTCGGACCGCAGGCATCGGTGCGGGCCGGCGGAGCTTTGCTGCTGCGGGCGGGGGCGAACATCTATGCCGAAACCGACAACATCGCCGGCCAGCGTATTACGAAGCAGGCGAATACGAACAGCCCCGGTAATCCTGGTAATCCCGGGAACCCCGGTAACCCGGGCAATCCGGGCAATCCGGGCAATCCGGGCAATCCCGGGAACCCCGGGAACCCCGGGAACCCCGGGAACCCCGGTAACCCCGGGAACCCCGGTAACCCCGGTAACCCCGGTAACCCCGGTAACCCCGGTAACCCCGGTAACCCCGGTAACCCGGGAAATCCGGACAACCCAGGCAATCCGGACAACCCGGGCAACCCGGGCAATCCGGGCAATCCCGACAATCCGGGCAACCCGGGCAATCCGGGCAATCCCGGTAATCCGGGCAACCCGGGCAACCCGGGCAATCCGGGCAATCCGGATCAACCTGGTCAGGAGAAACCGGTCGATCCGCCCGCACCGCCGGCGTTGACCGATGCGGACCAATGCCGCCTGACCCCAACCCTGCCGGGATGCGCCGCCATCGCCCCGCCATCGCAGCAGGACCCTGTCAAGCCGGTGCAGCTGGCAACCAATGCAGCCATCGCCGCCATCAACCGCCCCGCGCGGGAGCTGGGTGGCAAGCACGGGCCGGACGGCAGCGGGTCGGTGCCGGAGGAAGACGGCAGGGACCAGGAGAGGAAAGGGGGCGACAACCGCGCCACCACGCCATCGGGAGCACGAGATGACAAGCCAGCCATTAAAAATTACTGCAACTGACCCGGCCAAGGTGGCACTCCGCTTCCTGACCGCCTTGCTGCTGTACGTCCTGCTGGGCGCTACCGTATTGGCCGCGCCGGTGGCCGGTACCGTCATCCAGCTGAGCGGCCCACTGCTGGCAAAGAAGGCCAGCGGCGCCGTCAAGATCCTGTCCGTGAGATCCGAGGTGGAGAACGGCGACACGCTCGTGACGGAGAAAAACACCTATGCGCTGGTGCGCTTCATCGACAACAGCGAGATCACGCTGCGGCCGGCGTCTACGCTGACAATCGAGAACTTCAGCTTCGACAACGCGAAGCAGGACGGCGACCAGGCCCGCTTCAGCCTCGTCAAGGGCGGCCTGCGCTCCGTCACGGGACTGCTGGGCAAGCGCAGCAAGGAGAAGTTCGAGCTGAAGACACCGACCGCCACGATCGGCATCCGCGGCACGACATTCATCGCCGAGTACGTGACGGACGGCGGCGACACCGCACGCACCGCCGGCCTGTATCTGCAGGTGCTGGACGGGATGATCCACGTGGCCAACGCCGCCGGCGCCGCCAGCTTTGCCGCCGGGCAGTTCGGCCACGTGCCGGGGCTGACGCTGCCGCCCGTGGCGGTGCCCGCCGACCCGGGCATGCGGTTCGCGCCGCCGCCCGCGTTCAGCGCGCCCGAGGGGCCGAATGCACCGGGTCGCGGTGGTGCGCGGCCACCGGCTGCCGTCGACTGCGAGGTCCGCTGAGGTTTGCCGGGAAAATAGGGACACCCCCCGTTCCTGCGTCCATGCCGGCGTGGACGAAAGCGCTTGACCTTCCCATCGTGGGATACTTGATCATGGCGGTCATATCATCGAACCGCATCCTGCATCGGGAGTCCCCATGAGTGAAACTGCAACCCCACAGATATCGACGGACCTGCGCGTCGGCGGCATGAGCTGCGCGTCTTGCTCCGGCCGCGTCGAAAAGGCGCTGGCCGCGCTTCCCGGCGTGACCTCGGCCAGCGTTAACCTGGCCACCGAGACCGCGCGCGTCGAAACGGCCGGGCCGGTCGACGTGGCGCTGCTGGTGGCCGCCGTCGAGCGGGCCGGCTATGAAGCGCACGTGCCGCCGGTCGACCTGACTGCGCAACCGGAGACTACTGCTCCACCGCCCGCGGCGCCGCTGGCCTGGCTGCGCGGCGAAAACGCCGGCCTGCCGGTGCTGCTGTCGGCCGCGCTGTCGCTGCCGCTGATTTTGCCGATGCTGTTGCCGTCCCTGCCGCATGGCGTACTGCCCGCGTGGCTGCAATGGCTGCTGGCGACACCCGTCCAGTTCCTGTTCGGCGCGCGTTTCTATCGTGCCGGCTGGAAGGCGCTGCGCGCCCGTGCCGGCAATATGGATCTGCTGGTGGCCCTGGGCACCAGCGCGGCATATGGCCTGTCGCTGTACCTGCTGCTGACGCGCGAGGCGGCGCACCTGTACTTCGAAGCGTCGTCCGTCGTCATCACGCTGGTCCTGCTGGGCAAATGGCTGGAGGCGCGCGCCAAGCGCCAGACAGCATCGGCGATCCGGGCGCTGCAGGCATTGCGGCCAGAATCGGCGCGCGTGCGGCGCGGCAGCATCGAGACGGACGTGCCGATCGCCGCCGTGCGGTTGGACGACGTGGTCGTCGTCCGGCCCGGCGAGCGCGTCGCCGTGGACGGCATCGTCGTCGAAGGACAAAGCCAGGTGGACGAAGCGTTGATCACCGGCGAGAGCCTGCCCGTCGCCCGCCACCCCGGCGACACGGTAACGGGGGGCGCGATCAATGGCGACGGCCTGCTGCTGGTGCGCACGACGGCCATCGGCGCCGAGAGCACGCTGGCGCGCATCATCCGTCTGGTCGAGGATGCGCAGGCGGCCAAGGCGCCCGTGCAGCACCTGGTGGACAAGGTCAGTGCGGCCTTCGTCCCTGTGGTGATCGTGCTGGCGGCGCTGACGTTCGTCGGCTGGCTGCTGGCCGGCGCCGGCGGCGAGACTGCCATCGTCAACGCGGTGGCGGTGCTCGTCATTGCCTGCCCGTGCGCGCTGGGGCTGGCGACGCCCGCCGCCATCATGGCCGGTACCGGCGTTGCGGCACGCCACGGCATCCTGATCAAGGACGCGCAGGCGCTGGAACTGGCGCACGGCATCACGACCGTGGTTTTCGACAAGACAGGCACCCTGACCCAGGGCCGGCCCGTGCTTACCGTGCTGCAGGCACCAGCCGATGGCGACGAGACGCGGCTGCTGGCACTGGCGGCCGCGATCCAGCGCGGCAGCGAACATGCGCTGGCCCGCGCCGTCGTCGATGCCGCCGAGACGAGTGGGGCCGACCGGCTGGCGGCGCAGGCCGTGACGGCATTGCCGGGCCGCGGCCTGGCAGCCATCGTCGAAGGGCACGAACTGCTCCTCGGCAGTTCGCGGCTGCTGCGCGAACGCGGCATCGACCTGGACGGGCTCGCGGACGTCGCCACGCGCCTGGAAGCGTCCGGCCATACGATCTCCTGGCTGGCCGATGCCGGCACGGGCACGCTGCTTGGCCTGCTGGCGTTTACCGATCCACCCAAGGCGGGCGCCGCCGCCGCGGTTGCGCGCCTGCAGGCACGCGGCATCGATACCGTCATGCTGACCGGCGATAACGCGGGCAGCGCGGCCGCCGTTGCGCGCGCGGTAGGGATCGGCAGCGTGCAGGCCAATCTGCTGCCGGCCGATAAAACGGCCGCCATTGACGCACTGCGCGGTGCAGGCAGGCGTGTCGCCATGGTGGGCGATGGCATCAACGACGCGCCGGCGCTGGCGGCGGCGGACGTCGGCATCGCCATGTCGACGGGCACGGACGTGGCGATGCATGCAGCCGGCATCACACTGATGCGAGGCGATCCGGTGCTGGTGGCGGACGCCATCGACATCTCGCGCCGCACGTTCCGCAAGATCCGCCAGAACCTGTTCTGGGCCTTCATCTACAACCTGGCCGGCATTCCGCTGGCCGCGTTCGGGCTGCTGAACCCCGTCGTCGCCGGCGGCGCGATGGCACTCAGTTCCGTCAGCGTGATCGGCAACGCGCTATTGCTGCGGCGTTGGAAGCCGGCCAACGATACCGGGAGCCGCACATGAACATCGGCCAGGCTGCGACGGCGTCGGGCGTGAGCGCAAAGATGATCCGCTATTACGAAAGCATCGGGCTGCTGCCGGCGGCGGCGCGTACGGACAGCGGATACCGCGTCTATGGTGAAAAAGAGCTGCACGTGCTGCGCTTCATCCGCCGCGCGCGCAAGCTGGGTTTTTCGCTGGAGCGCATCGCCGACCTGCTGTCATTGTGGCGCGACGACGGCCGCGCCAGCGGCGACGTCAAGCGCATCGCGCTGGCGCACGTAGCCGAACTCGATGATCGTATCCGCGAACTGACGGAGATGCGCGATACGCTGGCGAGGCTGGCCCACTGCTGCCACGGCGACGACCGGCCGGACTGCCCCATCCTGCAAACACTCGCCATCGACGCATGAACGCTGCCGCTTGACGCGGCTGGCGGTCAGCGCCAGAACATATAGACCGTCAGCGCCGCCCCCACGCAGACGACAAAGATGCGCATGGCCCGTGGTGGCAGCCGGAAGATCAGCCAGGAGCCCAGCAGGCCGCCGCCGATGCCGCCGGCGCACAGGGCCAGCGCGGCCGGCCAGCTGATCAGGCCGGAAAAGGCGAAGATGGCCGTGGCGGCCGCGTTCATCGCCATGGCCAGCATGTTCTTCGTCGCCGTCGCGGCGCGGATCTGCTGGCCGGCGATCGTCAGCGCGGCCAGCATCAGGAAGCCGATGCCGCCGCCGAAGTAGCCGCCGTAGATCGAGATCGCCGTCTGCGTCACGACCAGCGCCCAGCGCGGCATCGAACTGGCCGCGTGCAGCGGCTGCTTGCGGAAGGCGCCCCACGCGAACATCGACGTGGCGAACAGCACCAGCCAGGGCACCAGCCGCTCGAAAAATGTCGGTGGCGTGATGCGCAACAGGATGGCGCCGGCAATGCCGCCGATCACGCTGATGACGAACATCTGCCGGAAGGTCAGCGGTCCCACGTCGGCCACCAGCTTGCGCCCGGCGATGGCGGACGTGGCCTGGGAAGGGAACATGGCGATCGTCGACGTCATGTTCGCGGCCAGCGGATTGAGGCCGACCAGCAGCAGGGCGGGGAAGGTGATGAACGAGCCGCCGCCTGCCAGGGCGTTCTGGGTGCCGGCGAACAGCCCGGCGGCGGCGATCAGGATGACGGTAAGCAGGTCGAGCGGGGGGACAGGTGGCATGAAGCGTCTCGATAGGGTGGTCGGGCGATTATAGCGTCCGGCAGGGCCGCCGCCGCCGGGCTAGAATCGGATACCGTCACAGCCGACAGGAGGAAAGGTGGAACCGTATATTCTGTACTACTGGCCGACGATCCAGGGCCGCGGCGAGTTCGTCCGGCTGGCGCTGGAGGAGGCCGCCGTGCCGTACCAGGACGTGGGGCGCGGCAGGAAGGGTATGCCGCAGATCGATGCGGTGCTGGATGCGGCAATCGAAGCGATGCCGGCATTCGCACCGCCCGTGCTGCGTGCGGGTGCCCAGCTGATCGGCCAGACGACCAACATCCTGCAGTTCCTGGGCGCGAAGCATGCCCTGGCGCCGCGCACACAGGAAGGCCGGCTATGGTGCAACCAGCTGCAGCTGACCATTGCGGACGTTGTCGCCGAGGCGCACGACAGCCATCATCCGATTTCAATGAACCTGTACTACGACGATCAGAAAAAAGAGGCAAAGGCGCGCGCGAAGGACTTCCGGACCGAACGCATTCCGAAGTTCCTCGGCTATTTCGAGCGGGTGCTGGAGAACAATCCGCGCCGGGGCGGCTTCGCGGTGGGCGCGCGGCTGACGTACGTCGACCTGTCGCTGTTCCAGCTGATCGCCGGCTTGCGCTATGCGTTCCCGCAGACGATGGCGCGGCTGGAACCGCAGTGGCCGCGGCTGATCGCGCTGCACGACATGGTGGCCGCGCGGCCGAACATCGAGGCCTACCTGAAGTCGAAGCGGCGCATCCCGTTCAATGAGGACGGAATTTTCCGGCGTTATCCGGAGCTGGACGGCCAGGCGCCAGCTTCGCTCAGTGCGCGCCGGTGACGGGATAGCCGGCATCCATGATGGCGGCCTTGATGACGTCAAGGCCGGCGGACGACTCGACCTTGACCTGCTTGCCGGCCAGGTCGACGTCGACCCGCGCGGCGCCATCGACGCCCTTGACGGCTTTCGTCACGCTGGCCACGCAATGGCCGCAGGTCATGTTTTCCACTACCAGTTCGTACATTTGCTGCTCCTCTGTGATGGTCGATGGGCGTACTGTAAGGCTTCCCATAGGGGGAAGGTCAAGCGTGCCTCCGGTTTAACCATAAAAAAGCCCGCCGGCATCGCTGCGGGCGGGCTTCGGAAACGACGTCGTGACGCTTACAGCACGTCGCTCGCGTGATCGGCCAGGCGCGAACGTTCGCCGCGTGCCAGCGTGACGTGGCCGCTGTGCTGCCAGCCCTTGAAGCGGTCCACCACGTACGTCAGGCCGCTCGAGCCCTCCGTCAGGTACGGCGTGTCGATCTGCGCGATATTGCCCAGGCAGAGGATCTTCGTGCCGGGACCTGCGCGCGTCACCAGCGTCTTGATCTGCTTCGGCGTCAGGTTCTGCGCCTCGTCGATGATCAGGAACTTGTTGACGAACGTACGGCCGCGCATGAAGTTGAGCGACTTGATCTTGATGCGCGAACGGATCAGGTCCTGCGTGGCGGCGCGGCCCCATTCGCCGGCGTCGTTATCGGATTTGTTCAGTACTTCGAGGTTGTCGTCGAAGGCGCCCATCCATGGGCTCATCTTCTCTTCCTCGGTACCTGGCAGGAAGCCGATGTCCTCGCCGACCGGCACCGTGACGCGGGTGACGATGATCTCGTTGTACAGCTTCGTCTCCAGTACCTGCGCCAGGCCCGAGGCCAGCGCCAGCAGGGTCTTGCCGGTACCGGCCTGGCCCAGCAGCGTGACGAAGTCGCATTCCGGATCCATCAAGAGGTTCAGCGCGAAGTTCTGTTCGCGGTTGCGCGCCGTGACGCCCCAGACGTTGTTCTTGTTGTGGCTGTAGTCGCGCAGCACCTTGATGACGGCCGTCTTGCCGTTCAGCTGCTTGACCTGGCCGTACAACGAGGCCTCGCCGTTGTTCGGTTCCAGGTAGACGAACTGGTTCACCAGCAGCGACGGCACGAACGGTCCCGTCACACGATAGTACGTGTAGCTGTAGCCGTTCTTGTTCTCCTGCCAGGACTCCATGTCCTTGCCGTGCTTGTTCCAGAAGTCGTCCGGCAGCTGCACGATGCCCGAGTACAGCAGGTCCGTGTCTTCCAGCACGTGGTCGTTGAAGTAGTCCTCGGCAGGCAGGCCCAGCGCGCGCGCCTTGATGCGCATGTTGATGTCCTTCGACACCAGCACGACGGCACGGCCTTCCTGTTCCGCTTCCAGCGAGCGGACGACGGCCAGGATCTGGTTATCGGCCTTGCCCTGCGGCAGACCTTCCGGCAGGTCGGCGATCTGCAGGCGGGTCTGGAAGAACAGGCGGCCGCGGGCGTCCTTGTTGCCCAGCTTGGACAGCGGAATGCCCTGTTCGATCGCGTCGTCGTCCGTGTTGGCGACCAGGCCGTCCAGCGTGCGCGATACCTGGCGGGCGTTGCGCGCCACTTCGGACATGCCCTTCTTGTGATTATCCAGCTCTTCCAGCGTCATCATCGGCAGGTAGACGTCGTGCTCCTCGAAGCGGAACAGCGATGTCGGGTCGTGCATCAGCACGTTCGTGTCGAGCACGAACAGCTTGGTGCCGCCGATCTGGTCCGCATGGCGGCTCGTCGACGACTTGATGACGACTTCCTTGTCCTTGTGGTGGACCGGATGCGGGCCTTCGGCCTTGATGGGCGTGACCTTGGCGCGCGGCGCTTTGGCAGCAGGGGCCTGCGCCGTCACGGGCGCGACCGGCACGGCCGGTGGAGCTGGCGGTACCGCCGCCGGTATTGCAGCAGGTGTTGCAGCCGGTGTCTCGGCCGTTTTCGCGGCGGTCTTGCGCGCCGTTTTTTTCGGCGCCGGTGTCGGGATGTCCGCCATCACGGGCGGGGATACGGGTTCGAACAGCTCGACGGATTTGGAGCGCGTCGACTTCTTCGGCGCGGCGTCGGCTTCATGTTCAGGGAACGGGACCGGATTCGCTCCGCTCGCCTTGGGATAATCTTTGGCCAGCAGCAGGGTCGCTGGCTTGGTAGGCAGTTTTGGCAGTGGCATCAGGATCTCATCTTAAAAAGGTTCCGCCATGGCGCAATGCGCGCCACGGAGAATGGGACTGTCGGAATGGTTGGATGCCGGTGGGCGGTAGATTGCCCGGTAAACGATAAAAGGGGAGAAACAGACGGGAAGACGCAGATAAAACCAGGTGGCCGGCTGGCCACCGAACAGTGAGGAGAGGAGAATGCGGTCGACTCAAGATGTTGCTGAATGGCTGTGTCCGAATAAGCTAAAAAAACCAAACTGAAAAACCCGAGCTGGTCGTCCGGAGGGCGGCCGGGCATGTTCGCGCCGGGCATGGTCCCGTGCCGACAGTGTATCGCAGGCTGCGCCTTCAGCGGCGCGCGACAAATTCCAGCACTTCGTCGACGTGTCCCGGGACCTTGACGCCACGCCATTCTTTCACCAATCGGCCGTCAGCGTCAATGACAAACGTGCTGCGCTCGACCCCGCGCACTTCCTTGCCGTACATCTTCTTCATCTTCATGACGCCGAAGGTCTGGCAGACGGCTTCGTCCGGATCCGAAATCAGCTCGAACGGCAGTTCCAGCTTGGACTTGAAGCCCTCGTGCGAGCGCAGCGAATCGCGGCTGATGCCGTACACCTCGGCGCCGGCCGCCTTGAACTGCTCGTGCAGGTCGCGAAACGCCAGGCTTTCCGTCGTGCAGCCGGGCGTGTTGTCCTTCGGGTAGAAATACAGCACGGTGGTTCTGGCCGGACGGCCCGACAGCCTGAACGTCTGGCCGCCGGTCATGGCGGCGGAAAAATCTGCCAGAGGGGAGGGGTTTGGGCTATCGGCCACTGCGGTTCTCCATCAAGTGCGAACGTGTCGAAACATCTTCCCGATATTGCATCCGGGAAGTCGCGTTTCAAGGGGTTCCGTTATTTTTCAGGTTTGTTTTCAATGATCAGGGCCAGCAGCGCCTTGCGCCCTTCGCCCATCAAGATGTTGTACGTGCGGCAGGCGGCATTCGTGTCCATGCACTCGACACCGATCTGGCGCGACGTCAGCGGTGCGGAAATGCGCGGGTGTACAAAACGCTGGCGCTCGCCCGTGCCCAGGATGACGACGTCCGGCTGCTCGGCCAGCAGCTGCTCGAAATGCTCGACCGTCAGCTGCTCGAACGACGCCACCGGCCAGGGGCGCGGCTCGGTCTCGGGCAGCATCAGCAAGCTGTAGTCGTAGGGCTGGGCGTTGATCTCGACGCCGCCGGGGAAATAACCCGTCACGGTCTGGTACTGCTTTGTGTTGCTGGCATGAAGCTTCATGAAAAGACTCGTATCTGGTCCCAAACAGGCCCTATTGTAACGCTTGTCACCCCGTTTTCCGGCTCGGGCGGGGCTGGAGGTTGCTTAAATGGGGCGGTTTCGGCAGAATGGGTATTTACGCATTGCAGCAAACGGGTGGCAGCGACCCGCCGCCCGACAAATAAGGGATTGATTTTGCGACCGATTCAGAAATCGAACAAGCTGGCCGAAGTTTGCTATGAGATCCGTGGTCCGGTGCCGGAGAAAGCGCGCCAGATGGAAGAAGAGGGCCACAAGATTACCAAGCTCAATATCGGCAACCTTGCCGTGTTCGGCTTCGATCCGCCCGACGAAATCGTGCAGGACATGAAGATCCAGCTGCCCAACGCGGCCGGTTATACGGATTCCAAAGGCATGTTCGCGCCACGCAAGGCCGTGATGCACTATACCCAGGAAAAGAACATCGCCGGCGTGACGATCGACGATATCTACCTGGGCAACGGCGCCTCCGAGCTGATCGTCATGGCGATGAACGCGTTGCTGAACAACGGCGACGAAGTGCTGGTGCCGGCGCCGGATTATCCCCTGTGGACGGCGGCCGTCAGCCTGTCCGGCGGACGCCCGGTGCATTACGTCTGCGACGAGCAGCAGGACTGGTATCCCGACATCGACGACATGCGGCGCAAGATCACGCCGCAGACGAAGGCCATCGTCGTCATCAACCCGAACAACCCGACGGGCGCACTGTATCCCGACGACGTGCTGCTGCAGATCATCGGGCTGGCGCGCGAGCACGGCCTGATCATCTACGCCGACGAAATCTACGACAAGGTGCTGTACGACGGTATCAGGCACACGTCGATCGCGGCACTGTGCGAGGACCTGCTGGTCGTCACGTTCAACGGCCTGTCGAAGAACTACCGCGCCTGTGGCTACCGTGCCGGCTGGATGGTGCTGTCGGGCGAAAAGAGACACGCGAAGGACTACATCGAGGGCCTGAACATGCTCGCATCGATGCGCCTTTGCGCCAATGCACCGGGCCAGTTTGCCATCCAGACTGCGCTCGGCGGCTACCAGAGCATCAATGACCTGGTCGGCCCCGGCGGGCGTCTGCTGAAGCAGCGCGACCTCGCCTACCGGCTGTTGACGGAGATCCCCGGCATCAGCGTGGTCAAACCGAAGGCGGCACTGTACATGTTCCCCCGCCTCGACCCGAAGATCTACCCGATCGCGGATGACCAGCAGTTCGCCTACGACCTGCTGGCCGAAACCAAGGTCCTGATCGTCCAGGGCACGGGCTTCAACTGGATCGCGCCGGATCATTTCCGCGTCGTGTTCCTGCCCAATGCGGACGACATGACGGAAGCCTTCGGGCGCATTGCGCGCTTCCTGGAAGGTTACCGCCGCCGTAACGGCCAGGCCTGACCGATCAACCAGGCGCCCCAGCGGGCGCCGCATCAGAAGCACAGACATGAAATCGATAAGAGTAGGTTTGCTAGGCGTTGGCAATGTGGGCGGCGGCACCTTCGACGTCCTCAAGCGCAACCAGGAAGAAATCCGCCGCCGCGCTGGCCGCGGCATTGAAGTGGCGGCCGTCTCGGCCCGCAATATCGAGCGCGCAAAACAGCGCACCGGCGGGCTGGTAGCCGTCGTGGCCGACCCGTTCGACATCGTCAACGATCCGTCGATCGACATCGTCGTCGAACTGATCGGCGGCTATGACCTGGCACGCGAACTGGTGCTCAAGGCCATCGCCAACGGCAAGCATGTCGTCACGGCGAACAAGGCGCTGCTGGCCGTGCATGGCAACGAGATCTTCAAGGCGGCGCAGGAGAAGGGCGTCATGGTGGCGTTCGAGGCGGCCGTCGCCGGTGGCATCCCCATCATCAAGGCCCTGCGCGAAGGCCTGACCGCCAACCGCATCGAATGGCTGGCCGGGATCATCAACGGCACGACGAACTTCATCCTGTCCGAGATGCGCGAAAAGGGGCTGGATTTCGACACCGTGCTGAAACAGGCGCAGGCGCTGGGTTACGCGGAAGCCGATCCGACGTTCGACATCGAAGGGGTCGACGCGGCGCACAAGGCGACCATCATGTCGGCCATCGCGTTTGGCATCCCGATGCAGTTCTCGAAGGCGCACGTGGAAGGCATCACGAAGCTGGAAGCGGCCGACATCCGCTACGCCGAGCAGCTGGGCTACCGCATCAAGCTCCTCGGCATCGCCAAGCGCGCGAAGGTCAACGGCATCGAAGGGATCGAACTGCGCGTGCACCCCACGCTGATCCCGGCCAAGCGCCTGATCGCCAACGTGGAAGGGGCGATGAACGCGGTGCTGGTGCAGGGCGACGCCATTGGCGCCACGCTCTACTACGGCAAGGGCGCGGGCGCTGAGCCGACGGCATCGGCGGTGATTGCCGACCTGGTCGACATCACCCGCCTGGCCACGGCCGACCCCGAACACCGCGTGCCGCACCTGGCGTTCCAGCCGGACGAACTGGCCGACATCGCCATCCTGCCGATGGCCGAAGTCACGACCAGCTACTACCTGCGCATGCGCGTGGCGGACCAGCCGGGCGTGCTGGCCGACCTGACCCGGATCCTGGCCGACGGCGAGATCTCCATCGACGCCATGATGCAGAAGGAACCGGCCGAAGGCGAAACCCAGGCCGACATCATCATGCTGACGCACCAGACGCAGGAAAAGAAGGTGCTGGACGCGATCGCCCGCATGGAAGGGCTGCCGACGGTGCTGGGCAGCGTGACGAAGATCAGGCTGGAAAACCTCAGCTGACTGGCTGGTTGCGTTGAGAGAAGGGCGGCCGTGGCCGTCCTTTTTTTTGTGGGGTGTACAACTTCGAGGGGACTCATGGATAGTTCTGTCGACATGTTGCCTGGGCCCTGGCGCGAGCGGCTGCAAGGTTTTACGATCGTGACGCAGTCGGGCGGCTGTTCGGCAGCGGCCGTGTATCGCCTCGAATCCGCAGCTGGCGGGGCGCCGCGGTTCTTCATCAAGACCGAGCCGGCGGACGTGCTGGCCGAGCTGGCGGACGAAGCCGCCCGGCTACGCTGGGTGGCGGCGGCAGGCATCCCGTGCCCTCCGGTGCTGGACATGACGACGGTGGACGGACTGCACTGGCTGCTGCTGGGCGCCGTGCCCGGCGCCAATCTGACGGACGTGCCGCCGGAGCAGTCTGTGGCCGTGCTGGCCGACGCGCTGCGGCGCCTGCACGTGCTCGATCCGCGCGACTGCCCGTTCGACCATCGCGCCTCGGGCCGCATCGAACGCGCGCTCGCCCGGCTGGCGGCTGGCCTGGTGGACGAGGACGATTTCGATGACGACAATGCCGGCCGGACGGCCGGCGAGCTGGCCGCGCTGCTGGCGGCACGCAAGCCGCGCGACGAGGATCTCGTCGTCACCCACGGCGACGCCTGCCTGCCGAACGTGCTGGCGTCCGGTGGCGTGTTCGCCGGGTTCATCGACTGCGGCCGCCTGGGCGTGGGCGACCGCCACCAGGATCTGGTGCTGGCCGTGCGCGATATCGCAGAGGAGCTGGGCGAACAGTGGATCGCGCCGTTCCTGCAGCGCTACTTTGCGCCGGAACCCATCGGCTTCGATGCCGGCCGCGCCGCGTTCTACCGGCTGCTGGACGAGTTTTTCTGATTGTCGGGAGCACCGGGGACCGCCCTGCCAGCGCGAATGCCTGAAAAGTGCCGGCCCTTGGGCAACGCCAGCAAGCCATCGCAGACAGCGGATTGCCTGGTCCACGGTCCGCATCAACCGGACCGCACAAAAAAAAGCGCGGACGACACTTGCGTGCCATCCGCGGGAAGGGGAGGTACTGCTACTCTCAGATGCTACTTCTACTGCGGTACTGCGGGTACTGCTGGTGCTACTACAGCAGCCCCGGTTGCCCGGGACTGCCGGGGTTGGTTGCGTCAGCTTACTTGCTGGCGACGGTCAGTTCGCTTTTGACTTCCTTCACGCCTTCGACGGAGGAAGCGGCCTGGATGGCTTTGGTGCCTTCGTCGGTGCTGGCGACAGTGCCGCTCAGGACGACGACGCCTTGCTGGCTCGACACGCCAATCTGTTTCTGGTCAGCCAGCGCAGCCTTGACTTTGGCGGTCAGCGCGGTGTCGCCGGAAGCGGCTGCCGCACCTGCCATGGCTGCGTCCTGTTGTGGCTCGGCGGCGAAAGCTACGGAAGCTACGCTCATCGATGCGGCCATCAGCAGGGAAGCGATCAGTTTCGAATTCGTCATGGTTAATCTCCAGTTTCATTTAAAGGAACGCCTTGAGACGTTGACGAGGTATGAGCAAGCGCCGTGCCAGGTCAAATAAATCCTTTGAAATCAATGACATGAGAAATTCATCAAGATTAACTTGCAGGCAAGTAATGAAAAAGGGCCGGATCTGTCGTGATACAGCGACAGTTTCCGGCCCTACAAGCCTAACCAACTGATTTATAACAGATTATTCTTGTCGCTCGTCAGCGACAGGGTTGCCGTCGCCACGGAACTGGCTGGCGTTCAGGTCGTACTTCTGTAACAGTCGGTAGAACTCAGTACGGTTCCGTTCAGCGAGGCGGGCCGCGTCGGACACGTTGCCATCAGTGAGTTTCAGCAATTGCACGAGGTAATTGCGCTCGAAGCGCTGCTTCGCTTCCGTGTAGCTGAGCACCTCCAGCGTGGGGACGCGCAGGGCGCGCTGTACAAGCGACAGTGGCACGAGAGGCGCCGTTGCCAGCGCGCAAACGTGCTCGATAACGTTGTATAGCTGGCGCACGTTGCCCGGCCACGAGGAACGCGTCAGCGCCTCCAGGGCGTCCGGCGCGAAGCCGTTGACGACCTTGCCATATTTCGCCGCCAGCATCTGCAGGAACTGGGTCGCCAGCAGGCCGATATCCTCGCGCCTCTGGGCCAGCGGCGGCAATGTCAGCGTGATGACGTTCAGGCGGTAATACAGGTCTTCACGGAACTGGCCTTCCAGCATGGCGGCGTCCAGGTCGCGGTGCGTGGCCGACAGGATGCGCACGTCCACGGGACGGCCGGCGTCCGACCCCAGCTGGCGCACGACGCGCTCCTGCAGCACGCGCAGCAGCTTGACTTGCAGCAGCAGCGGCATGTCGCCGATCTCGTCGAGGAACAGCGTGCCGCCGTCCGCCGCCTGTACCAGGCCCTCGCGGCTGGTAACGGCGCCCGTGAACGCGCCTTTCACGTGGCCGAACAGTTCGGACTCCAGCAACTGCTCGGGGATCGCGCCGCAATTGACGGCAATGAACGGTGCCTTGGCGCGGCGGCTGGCGCGGTGGATGGCGCGCGCCAGCAGCTCCTTGCCCGTGCCGCTCTCGCCGCGGATCAGCACACTGGCGTCCGACGCGGCCACCAGTCGCGCTTCGGCCAGCAGCTCCGCCATCGACTGGCTGCGGCTGATGATCTCCGAGCGCCAGGCTTCGTCGCCCGTCGTGCGCGCGGCCGACGGCGCCGTCAGCGCCAGTGCCTGCTCGATCCGTTCCAGCAGCACCTTGGCGTCGAACGGCTTGGTCAGATAGGCGTAGGCGCCCAGCGACGTCGCTTCCACCGCGTCGGGAATGGTGCCATGCGCCGTCAGCAGGATCACCGGGAGCGCCGGCCACTGGCTGCGGATCTGCTGGAACAGCGCCATGCCGTCGCGCTCCGGCAGGCGGATATCGCTGATGACGAGCGCGGGCAGCTGGATCGAGATGCGCGCCAGCGCCGCTTCGGCGCTGCCGACGGCCGTGACGCGGTAGCCGTTGGCCGTCAGCCGCATCGACAGGAGGCGCAGCAGGTCGGGGTCGTCGTCGACCAGCAGCAGGTGGGCACCGTTCGGCATCATCGCCCTCCCGCGGATGCGCCGCTGGTGGGTCGCACGGGCAGGCCACGTTCGATGGCCTTGAGCGCTTCCAGCGTCTCGTTCAGCTGGTCGGACTTGCGCTGCGTCTCGCGCAGCTGCAGTGCCAGCCGGTCGGTCGCGTCGGACAGCCGGCGTGCTTCGGCGCAGTGGCTCGCCAGCAGTTGCGCCAGCGGCTTCAGGCCTTCCGCTTCCGGCTCGGTGGAGCCGACCACGCTGTCGAAGTTGGCCTGGGCCCGCGCCAGGTCGCCGCCGCCGCGTGTCAGCATCAGGATCAGGCCCGTCTGCAGCGCGATCTTGGGCGTGCGCTGCTGCAGCATGATGCTCGACAGTTCCTTCAGCAGCTCACCCTGCGTCATGCGGTGCAGCGACTGGTGATAGGCCAGCAGCGGGGCCACTTCGTCGCGCGGGACGACGGGCGCCACGGCGACAGGAAGCGGCGCAACGCGCGGCGTCAGCGGGTAGTGCAGCGTGGCGACGGGCTTCTGGGCGCAGCCTTCCAGCAGCAGCGCCAGCGGCAGGCAGATCGCCAGGTACAACGGGACGCCGCGTTTGGCAGATAGTTTAGTCATAGGGCAGTTCGATACGGAAGTGGGCCCCCGCGGAGGAGGGCATGAGTTGCAGGGTGCCGCCATGTACGCTCACGTATTCGCGTACGATCGACAGGCCGATACCGTTGCCGCGGCGGGCGCCGGGCGGCTGGCGTTCGCCCTGGTAGAAGGGCTCGAAGACACGGTCCGCGTCCTGTGGGGCCACGCCAGGGCCGGCGTCGATGCAGTCGATCTGCAGCTGCCTGC
The DNA here is from genome assembly GCF_004421005.1 of Pseudoduganella plicata. Classification (NCBI taxonomy): domain Bacteria; kingdom Pseudomonadati; phylum Pseudomonadota; class Betaproteobacteria; order Burkholderiales; family Oxalobacteraceae; genus Pseudoduganella; species Pseudoduganella plicata. The sequence continues at coordinate 1,972,617 of NZ_CP038026.1, read as the reverse complement.
CGCGCCCCGCCGGCGTTACGTTCAGTTCGAAACGGATCGTGCCCCCGGCAGGGCTGAACCGCACGGCGTTCGACAGCAGGTTGCTGATGACGACACCGAGCTTGTCGACGTCGACGGCGATCGGCGGGGGCGTGCCGGCCGTGGTGACGGTCAGCGCGCGGGCCTGCCATTGCAGGCGCTGGCTGTCGATGACGCGTGCCAGCAGCTCGTGCACGTCGGTCGGCTCGCGCCGCAGCGTCTGGGCATCGAAACTGGCGGCATTGTAGCGCAGCAGATCCTCGATCTGGGTCTGCAGGGACACGGTATTCTGGCGCAGGATGCCGGCGATCTCGCGCTGGTTCGGCGCCAGCGGGCCAGCCACTTCGTCTTCCAGCAGCGCCACGCCTTCGACCAGGGCGGCCAGCGGCGTTTTCAGTTCGTGCGAGATGTGGCGCAGGAAGCGCGACTTGTCCGCCTCCAGATGGCCCAGGCGCTGGCGCAGCCAGTCCAGGTGCCGCCCCAGCCGGCGCAGGTCGGCCGGGCCGTAGACGGCGATGGGCATGTCGTAACGGTTGCCGCCCAGGCGCGCGATGGCGTTCTCGATCTGGCGCAGGGGGCGCGCCAGCCAGATGCCGAAGCCCAGCGCCAGCACGGCCGCCAGGCCGATCGATGCGGCGGCCTGGCCCTTCAGGATCGTACGGCGCTCTTCGAGCTCCGTCAGGATGGCGCCGTTGCGGCGGTCGACTTCATCCTTCACCCGTTCGGCCAGCTCCTCGTTGATGGCGGGCAGTTGCGCCAGCGCCGCATCGAGGCGCAACTGGCGCGCGTTGCGGCGCTCGCGCGGCATGTCGAGCGCTTCCCATGCCGCCTGGCCGTTGCGGCGCCAGTCGGCAAAGGCCGTCGGTTCCGCGCCCGGCAGGGCCGTGGCGATGACGTCCAGGGCCGCGAGCGCATCGCGCCACGCCTCGGCGAAGCGCTCGCGGAACACCCGGTCGTCCAACACGAGAAACTGGCGTGCGCTGCGCTCCATCGCCACGCTGCGCTCGGCGAGCTGCTGCGCGCTGGCCGTCAGCATCAGTGCATCGCGGCTCGTCTCGCGGCTTTGCGCGGCCAGCCGTTCGAGCGTCAGCAGCGCCTGCACGGAGGTGGCGCTGAGCAGCGCGGCGATCAACAGGAAGGCACCCAGCAGCAGCTGGCGGAACGATAGCTTGAGGGACATGCACGAGCGGCGGCGTGGCCGGAATTGTAATAGAAATGTTAACTCTGGAATGATAGGGGAAAACGGCGTCCGCGAGGGTAATTTCTTGTTTTTCCGGAAACACATGGCAATTTCCTCTTAACACTTTCGACAGTGAAACATTCTCCCGAATTGTCACAACGGTGAAAGATATATTTGTGAAATTTCCACGTGGAAATTATATGATGACGACTTAACGATAAATGATGAGGTTGAAGTGAATACGAAGTCGTTCATGGCAGCGGGCTCGCTGCTGTTGCTGAGTGCGTGCGCCACGACCAGCACGCCGCCGGCAGCCGTCGAGGCCCCGGTCTCGCGCGTGCAGCAGGCCGAAGCCCAGAAAGCGGCCGCGCTGCCGCAGCAGAAAATCTTCAAGCGCAAGGTTGCCATCGGCCGCTTTACCAACGAGACCCGCTACGGCCGCACGTTCCTGACGGACGCCAGCAGCGATCCGTTGGGCAAGCAGGCTTCCGACATGCTGGCCACGAAACTGGTCGGCTCGAACAGGTTCCTGGTCTTCGAGCGCCAGGACCTGAACAAGATCAAGGACGAGCAGCGCATCAACGGCGCGCCGGCCGCGGGGCTGATCGGCGTCGACACGCTGATCCTGGGCTCCGTCACGGAGTTCGGCCGCAGCACGACGGGCAAGGCGGGCTTCCTCAGCTCGACGAAGATTCAGACGGCACGCGCGAAGGTGGAAGTGCGCCTGGCGGATGCGCGCACGGGCCACGTGTTCTTTACGGCGACGGGCACGGGCGAAGCCAATACCGAGTCGGGCGAGATCGCCGGCTACGGCAGCAAGGCCGACTACGACGCCACGCTGAACGACCGCGCCATCGCGGCCGCGATCTCGGACGTGCAGACGGCCCTGATCAACAAGCTGGAAGAGCGCCGCTGGCGCACGGACATCCTCAAAAGCGATGGCCGCACCGTGTACATGTCGGGCGGCGCGCGCCAGGGCGTCAAGGTCGGCGACACGTTTGCCGTGATGCGCGAGGGCGAGAAGGTCAAGAGCGCGCAGACGGGCTTCGAGATCACGCTGCCGGGTACGACCGTCGCTTCCGTCAAGGTGGTCAGCCTGTTCGGCGAAGCCGAAAGCGACGAGGGCGCGGTGGCCGAAGTGGTTTCGGGCACGCTGCCGAAAAACAGCACGGGCTACTTCATCACGGAAGCGAAGAACTGATATGACGATTATTCTGAAGAATACACTGATGGCGGCCGCGCTGGCGGCGCTGGTATCGGCCTGCGCGCTGCCGACGACCGAAGTGCGCACGGGCGCCGCGCGGCCCGCGCTGGCGGTGCAGGGCGCTCCGGCCGGTGCGGCGCTCTACCTCGACGGCATCCTGATCGGCGACGCAGGCAAGTACAACGGCGTGGCGCAGAAGCTGCTGATCGAAGAAGGCGTCCACCGCGTCGAAGTGAAGCAGGGCCAGACCGTGCTGCTGGCGCAGCAGATCTTCGCCAGCGCCGGCGAAACCAGTACCGTGACCGTCCAGTCGGAGCAAAAACAATGAAACGTATCGCCATCGCGGCCGCGGCACTGATGCTGACGGCCTGCGCCACCGCCCCGCAGTCGAAATACGACTGGGGCACGTATGAACAGTCGCTGTACCAGTATTACAAGACGCCGGCGGAGATGAACGTCCTGGCCGCAGCGCTGGACGCCAGCATCGTCAATGCCGAGAAGGCCAGCCGTGTCGTGCCGCCAGGGCTGTACGCGGAATATGGCTACCTGCTGCTGCAGCAGGGGAAAAACCGGGACGCCATCGCGTTCTTTGGCAAGGAAAAGGCCAAATGGCCGGAGTCGGCCACGCTGATGAACCGGATGATCAAGATCGCCGAAGTGAAGAGCGCCGGCAGCGAGGTAAAACAATGAAATCGATCCTGCAACGCGTCCTGGCCCTGGCGACCGTCGCCATCGTCGTCACCGGCTGCGCCACGCCGCCCCAGGCCCACAACGACTACACGGCGTTCCGCCAGGCGGACCCGCGCTCGGTGCTGGTGGTGCCGGTCGTCAGCCGCAGCGTCGACGTCGACGCGCCCGACTACTTCCTGTCGACGATCTCGCAGCCCATCGCCGAACGCGGCTACTACGTCTTCCCCGTCAACCTGATCAAGCGCGTGATGGAAGACGACGGCCTGGGCGACGCCAACCTGGTGCACGCCAGCGCCACGCCGAAACTGGCGGAGCTGTTCGGCGCCGATGCGGTGCTGTACGTCGTCATCGAACGGTGGGACTCGAAATACGCCGTCATTTCGACGACGACGACGGTGGAACTGAGCTACTCGCTGCGCAACGGCAAGACGGGCGACGAACTGTGGAAGCACAGCGAGACGATGGCATACGACCCGGCGGGCGGCCAGAACGGCCTGCTGGCCAAGGCGATCGTGGCGGCGTTCGAGAAGGCCAAGCCGAACTACATCCCGCTGGCCAAGAGCGTCAACGGCATCTCGGTGGCGCGCGCGGGACGCGGGCTGCCTGCCGGTCCGTACGATGCGAAGTACAAGACAGACCAGCAGCAGTATTGATCTCCTTTGAAAACCGGTGCCTGTCACCGGTTTTTTTTCGTCCCATTTCATCCGGTCGTCCAGGTTCCACGTGTACTGCATCCGCGTCGAGGACTGCGGCACGCCGTTCAGCGGCATGCGCGAGCGGGTGCAGGCACTGGCGGCAGCTTCATCGTTGCAAGCCACGCCGCCGGCGCGCGCATCGCCATCGAGCTGCCGCGTGCAGCCTTCGTAGCGGCGCGTAGACGGTGGCGGTATCGCAAACCGATACCATGCGCGGCAGCATTGTTCGTGCGCCCGATGTCCTGTATGTTGTCGATTCTTTCAACTCCGACCGACCCCCATGAGCCAGTCGAGCCAGTTTTCGCTGCTGACGCAGCGCCGTTTCGCCCCGTTTTTCTGGACGCAGTTTCTCGGCGCGTTCAACGACAACCTGTTCAAGACGGCGCTGATCGTCGTCCTCACGTTCGACGCCGCCAGCTGGACGACGCTGTCGCCATCCCTGGTGACGAACCTGATTCCCGGCCTCTTCATCCTGCCATACGTACTGTTCTCGGCCACGGCCGGGCAGGTCGCCGAGAAGTTCGAGAAATCACGGCTGGTGCGCTTCGTCAAATGGCTGGAGATCGCCATCATGGCCGTTGCCGCCGTGGGCTGGATGACGCACACGCTGTGGCTGCTCGTCTTCGCCATCTTCGCCATGGGCACGCACTCCACGCTGTTCGGCCCCGTCAAATATGCGTATCTGCCGCAGCAGCTGCGCCCCGAGGAGCTCACCGGCGGCAACGGCGTCGTCGAGATGGGAACCTTTGTCGGCATCCTGCTCGGCCAGGTGTTCGGCGACGTCATCGTCATGCACCAGACGCTGGGCATCGGCTTCGTTGCGGCGGGCACCGTGGGCTTCGCGGTGCTGGGCCTGATCGCCAGTTACGGCATCCCCGTCACGCCGGCACCCGCGCCGGACCTGAACATCGCCTGGAATCCGTTCACGGAGACGGTGCGCAACCTGAAGCATTCGGCGGGCAACCGCTCCGTGTTCCTGTCCATGCTGGGCAATTCGTGGTTCTGGTTCTACGGCGCGATGGTGCTGGCCCAGTTCCCCGTGTATGCGATGACGTACCTGCATGGCGACCACAGTGTGTTCGTGCTGCTGCTGACGGTATTCTCGCTGGGGATCGGCGTCGGTTCGCTGCTGTGCGAGAGGCTGTCCGGCCACAAGGTGGAGATCGGCCTGGTGCCGTTCGGCTCCATCGGCCTGTCGCTGTTCGGCATCGACCTGTATTTCGCCAGCCAGGGCTATACCAACACCAGCGCGGTCGACGCCTTCGGCTTGCTGGCGCAGCACGGCGCCTGGCGCATCCTGCTGGACGTGGTCATGATCGGCATCTTCGGCGGGTTCTTCATCGTGCCGCTGTTCGCGCTGATCCAGCTGCGCTGCGACCCGCGGCACCTGTCGCGCACCATCGCCGGGATGAACATCCTGAACGCGCTGTTCATGGTGGCCGCGGCCGGCGTGGCGATCCTGCTGCTGGGCCAGGGCCTGACGATCCCCGAGCTGTTCCTGGCCACGGCCGTGATGAATGCGCTCGTGGCCGTCTATATCTTCTCGCTGGTGCCGGAATTCCTGATGCGCTTCCTGGCCTGGCTGTTGATCCACACGGTGCACAAGGTGAAAGTCATCGAGAAGGGCCGCATCCCGGAGGAGGGCGCCGCGGTCCTCGTCTGCAACCACGTCAGCTACGTCGATGCCATCGTCATCGGCGCGGCCAGCCCGCGCCCGATCCGCTTCGTGATGGATCACCGCATCTTCAAGACGCCGCTGCTGGGCTGGATCTTCCGCACGGCGAAGGCAATACCCATTGCCCCGGCCAAGGAAGACCCGTGGCTGCTGGAGAAGGCATACGTCGATATCGCCCACGCGCTGCACGATGGCGAACTGGTCTGCATCTTCCCCGAGGGGCGCCTGACGACAACGGGCGAGATGAATGAGTTCAAGGGCGGCATCATGAAGATCGTCGAGCGCTCGCACGTGCCCGTGATTCCGATGGCGCTGCGCGGGCTGTGGGGCCACCTGCTCAGCCGCAGCAGCGACAGCCTGCTGGAGCGCGCGTTCCGCAAGGGTCTGCGTTCGCGCCTCGCGCTGGCGATCGGCGTGCCGGTGGCGCCGGCGCAGGTGACGCCGGAGCTGCTGCGGCAGGAGGTTGCCGCCTTGCGGGGCAGCTGGAAGTGAGAATTACAGCGAAGCGTTACAGTCCAGGTTGTACAACTGGTTACAAGTTGGTCACTCGAGAAATGTTTTCCTTTCTAAAATAGGGCTTTTGCCCACTACAGAAAGGCCATGATGACCCGACTCTGGAAAACCGGAATATCCGCTGCAATCCTCGCCCTGCTGGCCGCCTGCGGTGGCGATGACGACGATCCGGCCGATACGCCCACTGGCGCGACCCCGACCGCGGGGGCGCGCCAGTTTACGACGGACTTCAAGCAGGGCATGGATGGCTGGGTCGCGGGCACCAGCGATTACACGCTTGAGACGGCCCCCACGGAAGTGGTGGCCGAGCAGCGCTCCACCGCCAGCCTGAACCTTGGGCTTGCTGCCGAGAGCAAAGCGCTGTTCCTCAGCGCCCGCAACAACAGCGACGACGCGTTCATGTACGTGCGCAAGCAGCTGACGGGCTTCGCCGCCAACACCAGCTACACGGTCGCGTATTCCGTCAATCTGCTCAGCAACGCGCCATCGGGCTGCATGGGTGTTGGCGGCTCGCCCGGCGAATCGGTATGGGTCGTTGCCGGCGCCTCGCCTGCGGAGCCGAAAGCCGTCACGGAAAACGGCACGGTCAAGTTCAGTGTCGACAAGGGCAACCAGGCCGGCGCGGGCGCCACGTCCGTCATCCTCGGCACTCTGGCCAACGGGCAGGCCTGCGTGCAGAACCCGCCGTACGCAGCCAAGCTGTACCGTTACGTGACGGGCCCCGCCGTCAAGGCCGATGCGGAAGGCAAGCTGTGGATCTATGTCGGCATCGATTCCGGGTTCGAGGCGGCCACGGGCGTCTATCTGCAGAGTGTGACGACTTACTTTACGCCGGTGACGGCGACCTGAGGGCGCTCTCGCGGCGGTACTGCCCCTGGCGCGCCGCTGGACAAACTGATGCGCTGATCCCCCTTGGCATCGGTGACGGATGTCTGTTTCCGGCGTGCAGCTTGCGGGTGCCTTTGCGCGGGCGGTATGCCTGATATCACTCCGTCAATCCAGCTTCCGGGATGGACGGACACCGCCCCCGTGCCGGCTGCGCAGGATTGCTGCACCATCTTTCCGGTGGGCTGCGTTGTATTGCGGCAACATCACTGGCATCTCTTCCACGCCGGGCGGACGCCCGATCGCCATCCGGCCGCAGAACCGGCCGTGGCAGCACAGTCGATGACGCGCCACCGCGGCGCCGTCCCACTCCACGTCCACGACCCGACATTTTCCTTTCGGACAGATAAATAACTTACGAGTCAGTAAGTGCAGCTGTTTCTGTTTTGTATTAGAATGATCGTTCATTCTATTCGCACCACCCTCTTCAGATCAGAAAGTGACCGTATGAACCACACGCTCTCGAGCCCGCCGCTGCGGTCGGCCGGCATCCTTTTCCTCGCATGCGCGGCGGCACTGACCGCCGGCTGCGACTCCGACAAGAAAGCCGCAGGCCCGGGCGCTGGCGGCCAGATGCCGCCGCCCCAGGTCGGCGTCTACACGGTCGCGCCGCAGGCGCTGCCGGTGATTACCGAACTGCCAGGCCGCACGTCGCCTTACCTGGTCGCCGAAGTGCGCCCGCAGGTGGGCGGCATCGTCCAGAAGCGCCTGTTTACGGAAGGTGCCGACGTCAAGGCCGGCACGCCGCTGTACCAGATCGATCCGGCCACGTACCAGGCCAGCTACAACCAGGCCAAGGCCACGCTGGCGCGCGCCAGGGCAAACCTGCTGACGTCCGGCCCGAAGGTGGCGCGCTACAAGGAACTGGTGGAGATCGAAGGCGTCAGCCGCCAGGATTATGAGGACGCAATCGCCGCCAACGCGCAGGCGAAAGCGGATGTGGAATCGGCCCAGGCCGCGCTGGAAGCGGCCCGCATCAATGTCGAATACACGAAGGTCAGCGCACCGATTTCCGGCCGCATCAGCCGCTCGACCGTGACCCCTGGCGCGCTGGTGACGGCCGGCCAGGCCACGGCCATGACGACCGTGCAGCAGCTCGACCCGATCTACGTTGACGTAACGCAGTCCAGCGAAGAGATGCTGCGCCTGAAGCGTCAGCTCGAATCCGGCGGCTTCAAGCAGGCCGGCGGCCAGGCCAAGGTCACGCTGAAGCTGGCGGACGGCACCACGTATGCCCAGCCGGGCAAGCTGCAGTTCGCCGACGCCAGCGTCGACCCGGGCACCGGCAACGTGACGCTGCGCGCGCTGTTCCCGAATCCGAAGCATGACCTGCTGCCGGGCATGTTCGTGCGCGCGGTCGTGGAAAACGGCGTCGACGAGCATGCCATCGCCGTGCCGCAGCAGGGCGTGACGCGCAATCCGAAGGGCGAAGCGACCGCGCTGGTGCTGAACAGCCAAGGCATCGTCGAGCAGCGCGTGCTGCAGACGACGGGCACGCTGGGCGACAAGTGGCTGGTCAAGGCCGGCCTGTCCAGTGGCGACCGCGTCATCGTCGAAGGCGTGCAGAAGGTGAAACCGGGCGCACCGGCAACCGTCGCACCTGCCGTCGCCAATACCGCTTCGGCCAAACCGGCTGCTCCGGCAGCCCACTAATCCGCCAGGCAGGAGAACTCAATAATGGCAAGATTTTTCATCGACCGCCCGATCTTCGCTTGGGTGGTCGCGATCGTGATCATGCTCGCCGGTGTCCTGGCGATCAAGACACTCCCGATCGCACAGTACCCGAGCATCGCCCCGCCATCGATTTCGATCGCGGGTTCGTACCCTGGCGCCTCGGCCAAGACCGTTGAAGACGCCGTCACGCAGGTGATCGAACAGAAGATGAAGGGTATCGACGGCCTGCGCTACATGTCGTCGTCGTCCGATTCCACCGGTGGCATCAGCATCACGCTGACGTTCAGGAGCGGCACCAATCCCGACATCGCCCAGGTACAGGTGCAGAACAAGCTGCAGCTGGCCACGCCGCTGCTGCCGACCGCTGTCACGCAGCAGGGTCTCGTCGTCTCGAAAGCCACCAAGAACTTCCTGATGGTGCTGGGCTTCGTCTCCGAGGACGGCAGCATGAACAACGCCGACCTGGGCGACTACGTGGCCGCCAATGTTGTCGACCCGCTGTCGCGCGTGGCCGGCGTCGGCGACGTCACGCTGTTCGGCTCCCAGTATGCGATGCGCATCTGGCTGGATCCGACCAAGCTGCAAAGCTACCAGCTGACGCCGGCGGACGTGATGACGGCCGTGCAGGCGCAGAATGCCGAGGTCTCGGCCGGTGAACTGGGCGGCGCGCCCGCCATCCCGGGCCAGCAGCTGAACGCCACCGTGACGGCACAAAGCCGTCTGCAGACGGCCGAGCAGTTCGGCGCGATCCTGCTGAAGACGATGGAAAGCGGCGCCACCGTGCACCTGCGCGACGTGGCGAAGATGGAACTGGGCCGCGAGAACTACAACACGGTCGCCCGCTTCAACGGCAAGCCCGCCGCCGGTATCGCCATCAAGCTGGCCACCGGCGCCAACGCGCTCGATACCGCCGAAGCGGTCAAGCAGCGCGTCGAAGAGATGGGCAGGCTGTTCCCGAAAGGGATGAAGGCCGTCGTCGCGTTCGATACGACGCCGTTCGTCGAGCTGTCCATCGAGGAAGTCGTCAAGACGCTGGGCGAAGCCATCGTGCTCGTGTTCCTCGTCATGTACCTGTTCCTGCAGAACTTCCGCGCCACCCTGATCCCGACGATGGCCGTGCCGGTCGTCCTGCTGGGTACCTTCGCCATCCTGTCCGCGTTCGGCTACTCGATCAATACGCTGACGATGTTCGCGATGGTCCTGGCGATCGGCCTGCTGGTCGACGATGCGATCGTCGTCGTTGAAAACGTCGAGCGCGTCATGACGGACGAGGGCCTGTCGCCGAAAGAGGCAACGAAAAAATCGATGGGCCAGATCTCCGGCGCCCTGGTGGGTATCGCGCTGGTGCTGTCCGCCGTGTTCGTGCCGATGGCGTTCTTCGGTGGCTCCACGGGCGTCATCTACCGGCAGTTCTCCATCACGATCGTTTCGGCGATGGCGCTGTCCGTGCTGGTGGCAATGGTCTTCACGCCGGCGCTGTGCGCCACGTTCCTGAAACCTGTCGAGAAAGGTCACCACATGACCGATCGCGGCTTCTTCGGCTGGTTCAACCGCAAGTTCGAGGCGGGTACCAACAAGTACCAGGGCTGGGTGGCCAGCATGATCCGCCGCACCGGCCGTTCGATGATCGTCTATGCCGTCATCCTGGCCGCACTGGCATTCGTGTTCATGCGCCTGCCGACTTCCTTCCTGCCCGAAGAGGACCAGGGCGTGCTGTTCTCGCAGATCCAGCTGCCGACAGGCGCCACGCAGGAGCGCACGCTGAAAACCATCGAGAAGGTGGAACAGCACTTCCTGCAGGACGAGAAGGCCAACGTGGCTTCCGTGTTTGCCGTCGCCGGCTTCTCGTTCGGCGGCAATGGCCAGAACACCGGTATCGCGTTCGTCAAGCTGAAGGACTGGTCCGAACGCGGTGGCAAGGAAAACCGCGTCGGCTCGATCGTCGGCCGCGCCATGGGTTCGTTCTCGCAGCTGCGCGATGCGATGGTGTTTGCCTTTGCCCCGCCAGCCGTGCTGGAACTGGGTAACGCATCCGGCTTCGACCTGCAGCTGCAGGACCAGGGTGGCGTGGGCCACGAGGCGCTGATGGCGGCCCGTAACCAGCTGCTCGGCATGGCCTCGCAGAACAAGGCGCTGGTGGGCGTGCGCCCGAACGGCCAGGAAGATACGCCGCAGTACAAGATCACCGTGGACCAGCAGAAGGCGACTGCGCTGGGCCTGACGGTGGCGGACGTCAACCGCGTGCTGTCGGTCGGCTGGGGCTCGGCGTACGTCAACGACTTCATCGACCGCGGTCGCGTGAAGAAGGTGTTCATGCAGGGCCAGGCCGATGCGCGCATGGTGCCGGAAGACCTGAACAAGTGGTTCGTGCGCAATGGCGCCGGCGACATGGTGCCGTTCTCCGCGTTCGCGCATGGCGAGTGGAAGTATGCATCGCCGCGCCTTGAGCGTTACAACGGCCTCTCGTCCGTGAACGTGCAGGGCAGTCCCGCTCCGGGCGTATCGTCGGGCGTGGCGATGGCCGAAGTCGAGAAGATGATGGCGCAACTGCCGGCCGGCATCGGCTACGAGTGGACCGGCCTGTCGGTGGAAGAACGCGAGTCCGGCTCGCAGACCACGCAGCTGTACTCGATCTCGATCCTGATCGTGTTCCTGTGCCTGGCCGCGCTGTATGAAAGCTGGTCGGTGCCGGTTTCGGTGCTGCTGGTGATCCCGCTGGGTATCCTGGGTACCGTCATCGCCACCTGGGGCTTCCACCTGTCGAACGACGTCTACTTCCAGGTGGGCCTGCTGACGGTGGTCGGCCTGTCGGCGAAGAACGCGATTCTGATCGTGGAATTCGCCAAGGAGCTGCAGGAAGCAGGCCGCGACCTGCGCGAGGCGACGCTGGAGGCGGTCAAGCTGCGCCTGCGTCCGATCCTGATGACGTCGATCGCTTTCGGCCTGGGCGTGCTGCCGCTGGCCGTGGCAAGCGGCGCCGGTTCCGGTTCGCAGAACGCCATCGGCGTGGGCGTGCTGGGCGGGATGCTGACGGCGACGTTCCTCGGCATCTTCTTCGTGCCCGTGTTCTTCGTGCTGGTGCGCAGCTGGTTCGCCAGCCGCACCGCGAAGGCCAACGGTGGCACGGATGCAATCGTTGTTAAGGAAGCACACTGATATGAACAAGACGTTGAACAAGAGCTTAGTCGCCGCGGCGATCGCCGCACTGCTGGCCGGCTGCAGCCTGGCGCCTGTCTACGAGCGCCCCGCGGCGCCCGTGACGACGGCCTGGCCGCAAGGCGACGCCTACCAGCCGGCCGCGCGGCCGACAGAGGCGCGCGAAGCGGCCGATATCGGCTGGCGTGAATTCATCGGCAACGACCGCCTGCGCAAGCTGGTGGAACTGTCGATCGGGAACAACCGCGACCTGCGCGTATCGATCCTGAACATCGAACGGGCCCGTGGCCTGTACCGCGTCACCAGCGCGGCGCAGCTGCCGCAGGTGAACGCGTCGGTGGGGCAGACGGCGCAGCGCGTGCCGGACAATATGAGCCCCACGGGCGACGGCTACATCACGCGCCAGTACAGCGCCAACCTGGGCGTGGCTGCCTATGAGCTGGACCTGTTCGGCCGCGTGCGCAACCTGTCCGAGGCGGGCCTGCAGCAGTACCTGGGCACGCAGGAAGCGCGCCGCGCGCAGCAGATCACGCTGGTGGCCGAAGTGGCCAACGCGTGGCTGACGCTCGCCGCCGACCAGGAGCGCCTGCGCCTGGCGCAGGACACGCTGAAGAGCCAGCAGATCAGCTATGAGCTGAGCCGCCGGCGCTTCGCGGCCGGTGCCACGTCGGGCCTGGACATGTACGAAGCGCAGCAAAGCGTGGAATCGGCCCGCAACGACATGGCCGTCTACACGGCGCAGGTCGCGGCGGACCAGAACGCGCTGGCGCTGCTGGCCGGCGCTCCGGTGCCGGCCGAACTGCTGCCGGTGGGCGAGCTGACGTCGGCGACGCAGTTGGCGGACCTGCCGGCCGGCGTGCCATCGACGGTGCTGCAACGCCGTCCGGACGTGCTGTCGGCCGAACGCAGCCTGCAGGCCGCGAATGCCAATATCGGCGTTGCTCGTGCCGCGTTCTTCCCCAGCATCTCGCTGACGGCCAGCGCGGGCAGCGCCAGTACGGCGCTTTCCGGCCTGTTCAAGGCCGGTTCGGGCGCGTGGAGCTTCGTGCCGCAACTGACCTTGCCGATTTTCTCGGGCGGCGCCAACCAGGCCAACCTGGCCGTGGCGAAGGCCGACCGCGACATCGCCGTGGCGCAGTACGAAAAGGCGATCCAGTCGGCGTTCCGCGAAGTGGCGGACGCGCTGGCGCAGCGGGGCACGCTGGACGAGCGGGTAGCATCGCAGGCAGCACTGGCCGAAGCATCGGCCAGGAGCTACCGCATCTACGAAGCACGTTACCAGAAGGGCGCGGATGCATACCAGACGTCGCTGACGTCGCAGCGTAACCTGTATGCGGCGCAGCAGGGGCTGATTTCGGCGCGGCTGGCCAAGGCGACGAATCAGGTGACGTTGTACAAGGCTCTTGGTGGTGGCTGGCAGTAAGTGCTGTTCCTATGCGTCGCCGCGGCGCTTGATAAGTGCCGGGGTCAGGGAGGAGTGATGGCATGCATGCCATCACCGCTTCGCAGGCAAGGAGCTGTGCTCCTTGAAACCCCTGCTACGCCCCATCGGGTCTGACACCGGTACTCCTCAAGTGCCGTCGCATTACGTCAGCAAAGGCGGCACCCATTCGAGACTGTTATGCAGCCCATTGGCCCCGCGCAGCACGAAGCCGCAGCGCTGCAGCAGGCGATAGGCGGGGCTGCTCAGCAGCAGGTCGATCCGCACGGGCACGCGCATGCGTACGCCCTGGGCCTGCAGGCTGCGCAGCAGGCCCAGGCCGATGCCGCGGTTGCGGTATTCGGGCAGCAGGCTCATGTCGAGGATGCGGATCTCGTCCGGGCCGTAATTGACGTACAGGCTGCCGATGGGGCGGTCCCGTTCCAGGATGACGGCGATGTCGCCGTATGGGTACTGCGTGCGCAGTTGCGCCTGGCGGGCGCGGAACTGCAGTGCCACCAGCAGCGCCTCGGTACGGGCATCGCAGCCGTCCATGCGCTGGTCCGCGCTGCGGGTGCTGGCGTACAACTGTTCCATGAATCCCTGGTCGGCCTGTTCCAGCGGCCGCATTTCGATAGAACGGGAAGGGGAGGTCCGGGTAGCCATGTACTTTCCTGAAAAAGACGACAGTGGGCGAAAGCGGGACTGCGGTAGAAATAATAGCATCAGGCGCAACGACCGGGTGCGGCGCATCAGACAAACAGGGCAACGGTGCCCACAGCGAGCCGAGCAGGCGGAAACCAGATGAGCAACACAGAAAAGCGTCACAACGATCCTGAGCGCGCCCGCAGCCGGCGCCGCCAGGTGCTGGAAGCGGCAACGGCATGTTTCAGCCGCAGCGGCTTCCACGGTGCAAGCATGGCTGAAATCTCGAAGGCCGCAGGCATGAGCGCCGGCCATATCTATAACTACTTCGACGGCAAGGATGCGATCATCGCCGCCTTCGTCGAGGAAAACGTCGAACGCGTGACGGCACTGCTGCAGGACCTGGAAGCGCGCGGCGACGTGCTGCAGGCGCTGCTCGACGACGTGCCGAAAAGCGTGCTGGAACACCTGGACCGGGATACCTGGAAGCTGCCGCTGGAAATCACGGCCGAAGCGTCGCGCAATCCCACGATCGCCGCGGTCGTGCACGATGCGGACCGCCGCACGCGGGCGCAGTTCCGCACCATTTTCAAGGCCGGGAGGGAGCTGCACGGCCTGTCCGTGGACGACGCCCTGCTGGAAGGACGGATGGACGCTATCATCACGATATTCCAGGGGCTGAGCGCGCGCGCCCAGCACAACCCGGATATCGACAGCGCCGCGCTGACCGCCTCCGTCCAGGTGGCGATGAAGGCCCTGTTGTTTACCTGAAGTCCATCATACGGAGCATCATGACCGATTACGTCTTCCCCCCGCATCAGGGCGCGACCCTTGCCGTCGCCGGCACCGACGCCCGCTTTCCCGTCCGGCGAGTTTACTGCGTCGGCCGCAACTACGCCGGCCACGCGCGCGAAATGGGCTCGGATCCGAACCGCGAGCCACCGTTCTTCTTCTGCAAACCCGGTGACGCCGACGGTGTCGTGTCCGTGGCACCCGGCACGACGGCCGAGCTGCCGTTCCCGCCGCAGACGACCAATTTTCACTACGAGTGCGAGCTGGTGGTCGCCATCGGCAAGGGCGGCGCGAACATCGCCGTGGTGGATGCCGCAGCGCATATCTTCGGCTACGCCGTCGGTTTCGACATGACGCGCCGCGACCTGCAGGGAAAAATGAAGGACGCCGGCCGGCCCTGGGAAATCGGCAAGGCCTTTGATTATTCGGCGCCCGTCAGCCTGGTGCACCCCGCAGCTGGCGTGACCGACATCGAAGGGGCTGCGATCAGCCTGCAGGTGGACGGCACGACAAAGCAGGACGGCCACGTCAACGAGATGATCTGGTCGATTCCCGAGACGATCGCCAACCTGTCCACCTTGTTCACCCTGCAGCCGGGCGACCTGATTTTCACGGGCACGCCGGAAGGTGTCGGCGCCGTGCAGAAGGGCCAGACGCTGGTCGGGCGCGTCGACGGGTTGACCGAGCTGTCGGTACGCTACGTTTAAGCGCCAAGACGGGCCGCGATGGCCCGCAACCCCTCCAGCGCTCCTGTGGCCAGGCCGACGTCGCGTGACGTCGGCACTTCCCACTCGCGCGGATTGATCCGCACCAGCCGTCCGCCACCCGCGACAACCTGCTGGCTGAAATGCCGTACCGAGGGCACGGCCGTCCCCGCCCCCAGCTCAATCACGACGGGCCGCCGCACCCGCTCCAGCCAGGCCTGCAACCGCTCCCCCTGGCGCGCACTGCGTTCTTCCACCCAGTCCCAGTCGCCGAACATCAGGATATTCGGCCGCGCCAGGCCACCGCAGTGCGGGCAGGTCGGCGGCTCGTTGCGCAGCCGGCATGCATCGGCATCGACGTCCGGCACGAACGCATCGGCTGGCCAGATCCCGTCGCAGCAGGGGCGCAGGCATTGCAGGTGATGAATCGACCCGTGGCATTCGTAGATCCGGGCGGGATCGAATCCGGCACGCCCGAACTGGCCGTCGACATTGCTGGTAAAGACCAGGGCGCCGTGCGGCCGCGCCGCGCCCCAGTCCCGCAACAGGTCGAATCCCGCGTGGGGGAGCGTGGCGCGGTACAGCGCCAGCCGGTGACCGTAAAAGCCCCACGCCAGCGCGGGATCGGTACGGAAGGTGGCGGGCGAGGCGACTTCGGTAAACGCCAGCCGCGCCCGTCCCAACGCCGGGTAGGCGCGCCAGAAGCCGGCATCGCCGCGAAAGTCGGGCAACCCCGAATCGACGCCCATGCCGGCGCCGGCGGCGACGATCAGGCCGTCGGCCTGGCAGATCAGGTCCGCAGCCCGATCGAGCAGGTTGGAGGAAAGTGTCATGACCGGATTCTACGCCGCGACGCTCCACAGGCGAACTGCCGTTGCGCAAAAGACCATAGCAAAAACTCAAACCCCTCTGCTATAATCCGCAACTCGTCGGGGCGTAGCGCAGCCTGGTAGCGTACATGCATGGGGTGCATGGGGTCGGAGGTTCGAATCCTCTCGCCCCGACCAATAGATTCAATGACTTACGGCGAAAGCTGTACATAAACCCAGCACTGTATATTAGACACTTGTCTAATATACAGTGCTGGGTTTTTTCATTTCGGAAATCTGGCTATTGTTTGAAAGCTGCTGCTAGCTTGTTTTCGACGTCGATTTGTATCTCATCGTCGTGTGCTTCTTGAGCATGAACTTCAAAACGAACGCTTGCAAGCCATTCAATCTCGACTGAGCAATATCTCGATCCCCGGCAACCTTTTTCAATGCTTCGATCCATGAATTTGCGTCGGTCGACTGCGTAGCCGCTTGTTGCAGCATATCCAGCCTTCCCTCCAATTTCTGGCCCGCATCCATATAGTAGCCAATCTGGTGCTCCGCCACTTTTAGCACAGCAGTTTTGTACGCCAGAACGTCTGCTTGCTCAGACTGTTTAGCTAGTGTCAGCTGATCGAGCTGCGAGAGTAACGTGTTTTGCTGTATTTTTTCGAGCTGCTGGAATTGTGTCCGCTGGGTATTTACCGCGTCGCGCTGGAGGCTAATCGTGCGCAGCACTGCAATTAACGCGACGAAAGACACCGCAGGACCCAAGACTCCGCCTACGTATGACCCGAACGCACTCCAGTCTGCTGATTCGGAAGAAAGTTTTCGATCCAGCGCATACCAGTATAGCGAAACAGCAACAATCGTTATAGCAATGTGAATCGCCACGACTATTGTAGACACTCCTTGAGCCATAATGTCAGGCACAAGGAGAACGTATGAGCGGCAAGCGGTATACAGAGGAATTCAAGATTGCAGCGGTCAAGCAGGTGGCGCAGGGCGGTCATCCAGCAAGCGAGGTAGCGGCACGGCTCTGGATAAGCATCCACAGCCTGTACGCTTGGACGAAACGCTATGGCGTACCCGAGGCAGAGCGCAAGGCTGTCGATGCCCAGTCCGACGAGATGCGGCGCCTGAAGGCCGAGCTAAAGCGTGTCACGGAGGAGCGTGACATATTGAAAAAGGCCGCGGTGTACTTTGCCAAGACGTCCGGGTAAGGTACACCTTAATTGCTCAGTTACAGGACCAATTCCCGGTGCGCCGGCTGTGCAAAGTGCTCGAAGTGCATCCGAGTGGCTTTTATGCATGGCGTCTGAATCCTGAAAGTAAGCGTGCCAAGGAAGACAAGCGTCTGCTCATCCCTATCAAGGAATCGTGGCTTGAAAGCGGCAGCGTGTACGGCTACCGCAAGGTCAGCGACGATCTGCGCGAGCTTGGCGAGCAGTGCGGCATTAACCGCGTCCATCGGCTGATGCGCTCCGCTGGGATTGGCTCGCAGACAGGCTATGCCAAGCGCAAGTACAAACGCGGCGGCGCACCATCGCTGGTGGCACCAAATCACTTGCAGCGCCAATTTGATGTAGCAGAACCGAATTGCATCTGGGTGACGGACATAACATACATCCGCACGCATGAGGGTTGGCTGTATTTGGCCGTAGTGCTTGATCTGTTCTCGCGTCAGGTGGTCGGCTGGTCGATGAGTTCCCGAATCGATCGCGAGCTGGCGATGAACGCGCTATTGATGGCTGTCTGGCGTCGGCAGCCCAAGAATTCGGTGATGGTGCATTCCGATCAGGGCAGTCAGTTCAGCAGCTACGACTGGCGCGACTTCCTGACCGAGCACAACCTGCAGCAGAGCATGAGCCGACGCGGAAACTGCCACGATAACGCCGTGGCCGAGAGCTTCTTCCAACTTCTGAAACGGGAGCGAATCAGGCGCAAGACCTACGGCACTCGGGAAGAAGCAAAGCAGGATGTCTTCGATTACATCGAGATGTTTTACAATCCAAAGCGCCGGCACAGCTTCAGCAATGACTTGTCGCCGGTCGAGTATGAAAAGTAGTATTTCAAGCGGCTCGCGAGTGTCTAGAAAACTCGTGGCGATTCACCCGGCTATTTTGATGACGCCTGACTGGCTCAACCAGTCGCCACACAGGATGGTAACGTAGGGGTCGCAACCCTTGGCCGCTGGCGGCAATCCACGGAGCCAGCCCCATCCTGTGTGGTGATCCCAACCGCAAGGCGGAGACCAGTAGCCAATACCCCGGATAAAAGCCGAGAGGTTCCGGACACCACACGATAGACCAGAAGGCCCCGCGTCATCGCTGATCGTGGGGCCTTCGTCGTTTTCAGCCGAGCGCATGACCTGCGGCCGGCGCCGGACGCTGTAACCGGCAACCCCAACTCATCGTAGCCGCAGCACGAGGTGGCGAGCGAGGGCAGCCGTTCCGGGCGTTATGCCGAAGAGCTTTCAGTTTCCGTGCGGCGCTTCCGGCGGGAGAGGGCTATCAGGCCAAGGCCCGCTCCTAGCATCAGGTAGGTGGATGGCTCAGGCACCGACGACACGACTTGAACAGAAGTAATTTCACCTCCGACTGTAATCCAGCCGGCTGAAGGAAGAACGAGCCCAAATAAGCCTTTCACACTGGACCATTGGTCGGCCCCAGGCAAGGCCTGGTTCACCGGAGCATAGGGCGATTCCCACTCAAATCTATAGCTAAAGCTGGAACTGTTACCCGCGAATAAGCCACCCGTCTGGATCAAAAGACTGTCGGAATATTCATACGTATGTACCCAGTTGCGGTTGCTGTAAGAAAGCGCAGATGTTCCATTAGCGAACTTGACCGACTGCTGAAAGTTGCCATACGAGAAATGTTCTGTCGGGTAATAAGGACTGTCAATTATAGGCAAGACCGTTTCTGTATCGTAAGAAAAATAAAGTTTTACTGTTTCGCCGACAGATATGTCATACCCCAATGCATTACTGCTTTGTAATGGTATCCAATGACTTTGTACAGTCATATCGGTCATGCTCGAAATTTCGGCTGTGAATTCCACAAGAACCGGTGCCGCGTACGCAGGCATTGCACTTGAGAAAGCCAACATAAGAGCTGCGCGTGCCAGAGATTTCATCTAATTATTCCTTTGAGTGGGTAGGGAAGAAGTGCATTTATCTGTCGATTCTATATCGAAGAGAACAGCCTAATACTCACGAATTGTCACATTACTATGCCGCTCGCCCAGCAATGGCGCGGGCTTCGTCGTTTCTGCCAGGCGCCCATGACCACGACCACGCACCCATCGAAAGAATCGGTCCGCGAGTGGATGGAGCGCCGCACTTGGTCGCCCGAGCCGCCGCCCACGCCGGAAGAGATTCGGCGCGCCCTGGGCTGGGACCTGATCCCGGAGACTCGCCGGCCCGACTGCAGGAACGAACCATGAAACTGACCGACCCGGCCTTGAAGGCCTGGCTGCAGCTGTGCTTCCAGCTGGCGCAGCTGCAAGAAGACACGGCCTATCGCGCCTACAACCTGCCGGAGCGCCGGCCCAACCATCCGAGGACTGCATGACCATCCGACTGCTGACAAAGTGGAGCGACTACGAGGCGAACACGATCATCACCGAGTCGCCCGAGACCGAGGCCGGGCTGCTGGCTGCAAAGCTGGCGATGGCCGAGCTTGCCGGCGGCGTCTTTACGGCCAAGAACAAGCCGACGGCTATACGGGTAACGACGTCCCGGCCGAGCAAACGCCCGGACGTGCACCGTTCCGCCATGTACATCGGCGACAGCATCAGTGCCGCAACGATCAGCATGGCGCACTTGCCACGCCACAAGGCCGTACGCTGGATGACGGCGGCGACGCCGAACCTGAACACGGACGGCTCCTTCGTCAAGGAGGTGCTGACGGCCGCCACCTGCCCGTCGGGTAATGGCACGCTGCGCTACTACGCGGCCGACTCCACGATGACTTGGCAAGCGTTCGGCGATACCGAAGGCCCGCGCGTTTCGATCACGATCGAAGCTTGCTTCTACCGAATCGACAGCGGCACGGGCGGGAAAGAGGTCTATTTGGCCCTGATCCCGCGTTGGAAGCCGACTGTCGACCGCGCCGATACGTTCAACGTATCCGGCACGATCAAACTGCGTAACAACTGCGCGAGTAACGGCGTGGTGGGCTGGACGAACACGCTGCTGGGCAATCCGTACGACGTGATCTATCCGTTCTGCATTTCCAGCATCCGGGCCGCGGACTGGTGGGATGCTCGAGCTCAGTGGCAAGACATTTACACGGACGATTCGCATATCGTCGTTTGCACCAATGACGTGAACAGCCGTGAGACGGCGCTGCAGGCGTTGATCAACCTCGAGAACATCGTACGCTCGCGCCAGGACATCGGTTCGAATGTCGCTGTCGGCTGCCTGCTGCCGTACGATGACCGGACGGCGGCGATGACACAGGCCGCTGTCGAGTTCAACATCGGCGTACGCGCGATGGCTGATCGCCTTGGCCTTGGCGCCTGGGATGCGTGGCCCTACGTCGGCCTGACAACCGGCTCGGGCGGCTATGCGCCTGGCATGTCGGCGGATAAATTGCACCCCTCGTCGAAGGGCGGCTACATCATCGCCAAGCATGGTCCGGTGCCACTGCTAGCAAAGCGCGTGCGCCAGATGTTCGCCAAGCCGTTTTCCGGTGCGGCATACGACCCGGTGAATGCACCGTATGGCAGCTTCCTCGTGAATGGCCAGCTCGCCGGCGCCGTGACGGTAGCGAATGCTGGCATCTCGGGCGAAGTGCCGACGGGCTGGACGGTCGTCCGGGAGGTCGGGAGCACGATTACGGCTGTATCGAAGGCGCCCGCCAGCGCTGGCGCCGTCCCACTGCCAGACAACATGCCAGGCTTCTACTGGAGTGTGGCGGTATCGAACGCCAATGCGAGCGCAGTCAATGGCGAGGGCATCCGCATGCGCCCGTCGGCGCTGATCACGGGGTTCGCAATCGGAACGTACGTCAGTTTCGAGGGTGAAATTCGCATTTCCGGCACCGGTATTCAGGCTTTCTCGATCATCCACTCAACGCAGGGCGGCCTGGCACCTACTTCCATGGCGATTGATCAGGGCTCGAGCGCCGCAACGCAGACGGATAACCTGGATGGCGACGTGGTGCGTATCCCGTTCCGCTCGGCCCCGATGCTGGTCGAGGCCGGTGCGACATCGATGAGCGTCGGGATCATCCTCCTGATGAACATCGGCGGCACCGCAACTATCGAGCTGTCGCCGGTGGGCCTGGGCCTGCATCCTGTTTCGGCTCCAGCATGAGGACCGTGCTGGCAGCACTGCTGCTGGCGTGCACGTGCAGTGTCACAGCAGCGCAGGGTCAGCCAGATGCCGCAGTGGCCATGGCGTGCAGAGAGCGCTACGCCTGGCTACTGACCATTCAGCGCCTGACCACCGAGGAGCGCATCACCAACATGCGTCTGTTCTTCGGGCAGGACTTCGAGGTGGAACAAGCGCACGGACAAGAAGTTGCAGACGTGTACATCGTGCGCCGCAACCCAGCGACCGGACACATAACGTTCCGTGAGCTGATAGGGCACACGCAGTAGGGGCAGGCACATGGCATTGAAGACACTAGCCGCGGCTAGCAGCAGTATCGATGTCGCGTCTCGCCGTGCACACGGTTCAGCCTGACCGTGTAGAGCGGAAGCGTGGCAGTGCTGGCGTGAAGGACCGCAACCAGATCAAGGCGCGTGACTGTGGACTGTGCCGGAAGTGCGGCGCCCTGGGTAGCGTGGTCGATCACATCGTGCTGCTGTGGAAGGCGGCAGCGACGAGCCCGAGAACAAGCAGACGCTGTGTGACCTCTGCCATGACGTGAAGACGGCGCAGGAGGCCGCAGAACGCGCCCGAGGGTACTGATCAGGGTGGAAATTGCGGCATCCAGTGGGGAATCATGTCCGCATAGCCAGTAACAGAATAATCGTGACTGGTAAGTTGCAATTTAGTTATTTCAAGAGAAATCTCGTTTATGATAAAGGCCCCTATTGACCGAGATCTTGATATGAAAAAAACGCTCTTTGCTTTACTGTTGGCAACAGCGGCATCCGCCAACGCAGCACCAATTACGGTTACTTTTGACTACACAGGCGCGTGGCACGAAAGCTACCACGATGATGAAAACGGCGATCAAGCCGATTATGAATTTCACTGGCAGCCTTCTGCTACACTGTCTGCCCGGTTCACAGCGGAGGACATAAACGGAAATAATATTATCGAAAAGAATGAGGTAACAAGCCTCATTGCCAACGGTATCGAGTTCAGAACACCTTGGACACCTGCCGCACAGTACACGTGGGGGTTCAGATATCGCAACACGAGGGATTACGATATCTACGTGCAGCTAGAAAGCACGTATGACTACGCGCATGCGAGCTACTTCTATGCGGGATGGACCCCTAGCTATCAGTGGTGGGAAACGTCTGACTATACGTACTATGATAGCTGGTTTAGCTCCACCGACACGGTGGCCACCGTAGTCTCCTCCGTTCCCTCCGTTCCTGAGCCAACGACGTTTGCAATGCTAGGCATTGGGCTGTCGATTATTGGTCTGAGCCGCCGCCGCATCAACGCAGCTGCACGCTGATTTAGGACTAACCTGCGGCTCGTTTACTGAAGCGCGGCCGAAGTACCCCGGGGGCCAAAAGTCTGGCGCCCCGGCCGCCGGACACCGCACTGTACCTCACGCGCAGAAAAAATCCCCCTTTCAAACGGAATTCAAATGGCAGGAAAGCCCGGTAGGAGCGGCGGCGCCCGACCTGGGGCCGGCCGTAAATCAAATCCGCCCACGCTTAGCGCGGCGGAATCGCTGCTGACGAAAGACCCGCTGGAATTTCTCACGGCGGTCATGAACGATCCGGCGACGGACATAAAAATCCGCACGGACGCGGCGAAGGCGATGTTGCCGTTCAAGCACCAGAAGCTGGGCGAGGGCGGCAAGAAGGACGCGAAGGGTGAGGCGGCGAAGAAGGCGGCCAACAAGTTCGCGTCCACCCCGCCGCCACTACGAGCAGTGAAATAAAGGAACAGTATGGAATGGTCAACAGCTTGTCCCGACTGGGCAGACCGTCTGCTCAAGGGCGAGACGATCATTCCGCCGCCGATCTTCCCGGAGCAGGGCGAGCACGCGCTGGCGATCTTCAAGGCGCTCAAGATCGTCGATGCCCCTGGCAGCCCGACGTTCGGCGAGTCCTGCGCTGAATGGGTCTTCGATCTGGTGCGCTGCATCTTCGGTGCCTACGACGCCGAGAACGGGCGCCGGCTGATCGTCGAGTTCTTCGTGCTCATCCCGAAGAAGAACAGCAAATCGACGATCGCGGCCGGGATCATGATGACAGCCCTGATACTGAACTGGCGCCAGTCGGCCGAGTTCTCGGTCCTGGCGCCGACGGTCGAAGTGGCGAACAACGCCTACGCGCCGGCGCGGGACATGGTGCAGAAGGATGAGGACCTGGACGACCTGATGCACGTCCAGTCGCACGTCAAAACGATCACGCACCGCGAGAGCAACGCCACCCTGAAGGTGCTGGCGGCGGACCAGAACACGGTCGGCGGCAAGAAGTCGGTCGGCACGCTGGTCGACGAGCTGCACCTATTCGGCAAGATATCCAGCGCCGAGAACATGTTCCGCGAGGCCCTGGGCGGCCGTGCATCGCGTCCCGAGGGGTTCGTGATCTGGCTGTCCACGCAGTCGGACGAGCCTCCGGCCGGCGTGTTCCGGCAGAAGCTGGAGTATGCCCGCAAGGTGCGCGACGGCGAGATCGTCGACCCGGCCTTCGTGCCGATCATCTTCGAACACCCGCCGGAGATGGTGGCATCGGGCGACGCCTTGAAGCTGGAAAACATGCGGCTGGTGAACCCGAACATCGGGTTCTCGGTCGACGAAGCGTTCCTCGAGCGCGAGTACAAGATTGCCGAGCAGGCCGGCCCTGAGTCGTTCCGCGGCTTCATGGCCAAGCACGCCAACGTCGAAATCGGCATGAACCTGCGGTCGGACCGCTGGGCCGGCGCCGACTTCTGGGCACGGCAGGCCGTACCGGTGTTCGACCTGCACGAGCTGATCGAACGGTCCGAGATCGTCGACGTCGGTATCGACGGGGGCGGGCTGGACGACTTGCTGGGCTTCGCCGCTGTCGGCCACTGCGCGAAGACGCGCCAGTGGCTCACCTGGGCGCATGCCTGGGCACACCCGTCGGTGCTGGAGCGCCGCAAGGACATCGCGCCGCGGCTGCAGGACTTCGCCAAAGCTGGCGACCTGACGCTGGTGACGCGTATCGGTGACGACGTCGACGGCGTCGCGCAGTTCGTGGCCGCTATCGAGGACGCCGGCAAACTGGACAAGGTCGGGTGCGATTCGATGGGCCTAGGCGGCATCGCCGACGCGCTGCTGGAGGCCGGCATCCCCGAAGAGAAGGTCGTCGGTATCAGCCAGGGCTGGAAGATGACCGGCGCGATCAAGACCGCCGAGCGGAAGCTGGCTGAGGGCGTGATGGTGCACCCCGGCCAGGCGCTGATGGCCTGGTGCGTCGGCAACGCCCGCATCGAGCCGCGCGGCAACGGCGTGATCATCACGAAACAGGCGTCGGGCACCGCGAAGATCGACCCTCTGCTGGCCGTGCTGAACGCCGTAACGCTGATGGCACTGAACCCCGAGACGCAAGTCGTCCCGGAAATTTTCGTATTGGACCTCTGATGACCGGAAAACTACTAAATCTGGAGGCGGCGCGTCATGATTCGCGCGTGCTGGGCTCCTGGATGGCCGGTCGCCATGGCGCCGCCGAGCGCGCTGGCATCGTTGCGCTGGGCGAAAACTCGAGCGGCAGCATGAGCATGGGCGAGCTGGCAAACTTGCTGGGCGCCGCACACCGGTCGTCGTCGGGCGCTGCTGTTACCGAAACCACGGCGATGCGCGTCTCGGCGGTGTACGGCTGCGTCGCCCGAATCACCGGTGCGATCTCGAGCCTGCCAGTGGGCATCTATGAGCGGACGCCCGGTCAAGGGCGCGCGCCTGCCGAGCACCCGTACTGGTGGATGCTCAATGAGCAGGCGAACCCGGACATGAGCGCCGCCACGGCCTGGAAGATGCTTATCGAGGCGCAGCTGTTCAATGGCGATGGATTTGCCGAGCTGCTGCGCCCCCGTTTTTCAAGCAGCCACGTCACCGGCTGGAAGCCCCGCAGGATGATGCCGTTTCGTCAGGGCGGTGCGGTGCTCTACCGCGTGTTCCCGGCCGGTGGCGGCGCCTCCTACGTGCTTCCACCTGAAGACGTGGTGCACCTGAAGAGCCAGGGTTATAGCGAAGACACGCTGTTGAGCCCGAGCCCTATCACGTTTGCGGCACAGGAAGTAATCGGAACCGCGATCGCGGCGCAGGAGAACGCGGGCGGATTCTTCGCTGGCGGCACGAACTTTGATTACGCCTTGATGACAGCCGCGAAGCTGGACAAGGCGCAGCTGGAGCAGCTCAAGGCGTCGTTGATTGCCCGTGCACAGAACGGCGGGCGCGGCCCACTGATCCTGTCGGGCGGCCTGGAACCGGCACAGCTCAGCGTGAATTCGAAGGACGCGGAAATCCTGGCGACTCGGTTGTTCACGGTCGAGGAAATCTGTAGCGTCTTCGGGGTACCGCCGCACCTGGTCGGGCACACCGAAAAGAACAGCTCCTGGGGTTCCGGTATGGCCGAGCAGGGCGGCAATTTCGTCCGCTACGTCCTCAACGACCGGCTGAACGAGATCAAGCAGGAATTCAACCGGCGTTTGTGGCCCGTGCGCGAGCGATTCTTCATGGAGCACAAGACGGAAGCCTTGGAAAAAGGCGACGTCGGGGCGCACTACGAGGCGTACCGGATCGCGCTGGTCCGTGCAGGTGAGATGCCGTGGATGACGCCAGAGGAAATCAGGCGGATCGAAAACATGCCGCCGAACGCGGATTTACAACTGAATGGAGGCGCGAGTGCCCAACAGCCTGACCCAGCTCCTGGCGAGCAACAAAAAACGGCCTGAACGGCTGCCGCAGTCGCGAATCGTCGCCGAGGGCGCCGAGACCACGATCTACCTGTACGACTCCATCGTCGCCGATGAGGAAACGGCGCACTGGTGGGGCGGCGTCTCCGCCGAGGCGCTGGTGCCGCAGATCCGCGCGATCAAGGGCGGCGACGTGCACCTACGGATCAACAGCCCGGGTGGCGACGTGTTCGCCGCACAGACGATCTGCCAGGCCATCCGCGACACCGGCGCCCGCGTCATCGCACACGTTGACGGCTATGCCGCCAGCGCGGCCACCGTCATCGCCATCGCGGCCGACGAGGTCGAGATCGCCCCGGGCGGCTTCTTCATGATTCACAACGCCTGGACCTGGGCCATGGGCAACGCAGCCGACCTGACGGCCACCGTGTCGCTGCTGTCGAAGATCGACGGCACGCTGGCGGGCCAGTACGCGGCGAAAAGCGGCATGGCCGTCGACGACGTGAAAGCCGCCATGGATGCCGAGACCTGGTACTCCGCCGAGGAGGCGCTTGCGGCCGGCCTCGTCGACCGCATCGCCGAGGGCAAGAAGGCCCAGGCCGCCTGGAACATGAGCGCCTACTCCAAGGCGCCCAAGATCGAAGACAACGCCGGCGGTATCGAGGATATCGCCACTGAAGAACACCGCGCCCGCCAGCAGCAGCGCATCGCCATGCTGGCCCGCCTCCAAGTTAGCTGACGCTCTCGCGCCACTAAAGCAGCCGCCCTCGAGGCGGTTTTTTTTCGTCCATATCGGCCGCGAGAGCGGACCAAACCCTGAGGAAATCCATGTCGAAACTCGCACAACTGCGCGCACAGCGCGACGCCGCTGCAAAGAAAGCGCAAGACCTGAACAACAAGTACCCGGCTAATCAGCGCATGCCAGTCGCCGAGGCCGGTGAGCTGGACGCCATGCTGGCGGAAGTCGAAGCGATCGCAAACGCCCGGCACACCGTTCCAGCTGACATCCGTCTTCGGATACGATACGGAGACGAAGGACGATTTGATTACTCCACGGGATCGCGGCGCCCACGACGGCATCGGCGGAATATCGCCACCGTTATTTTGGCGGGGACCATGCCTGGGCGGACCTGCGTCCGACGTGGCCCACGTCAATGTGTCCATGGTGCCGGAGCCGGAGACGTATGGCATGATGCTGGCCGGGTTGCTCGCCATTGGCGCGATCGCGCGCAAGAGGGCGAACTGAGTTCAATCGGTGAAAGAACGGGAGCGGCGTGCGCTTACCGGACCCGGATCCGCAGATTCCAAAGAAAGGCCAGCCATTGCGCTGGCCTTTTCGCTTTGCGAAACGACGAGAGCGCACCGGCCAATGCAGATGATGAGAAAAAAATGTTCTTTTGTTACTGTTCGTGATTCTTGATGGCGAATGCGGATGCTATTGTGTTGCCAGCCGCAGCAATGCCGCATTATTCGAAACAGAAGAGGAGAACTCATGAAACAAACGATTGCCGGGCTGATTCTCGGTCTTGCCGCATCGGCCGGCGTAGCGCAGGCCGCTGACCGGGTTACGACAACAAATTTTGATGTCGCCACGTTGTCTGCCCACGATCGCGTTGACCTGGCCGTGCTGTCCGATACGGGCAGCACGGCCAGCCTGTCGATGGCCGGGTTGATCCCCGCCGCGGATTTCAGGGTAATGGGTGACTACTATTCTCCGACCTTCAAAGGGTGGTTCAATACGGCGTCGCTGCAGTTCGACGTGCGCGACGGCTATCGGATCACTGCCTTGACGATCGACGCCAAGGTGACGGGCGCACTGTACGTAACCCCGCCGCCGGCGGGTTTGGAACAATTCGAGCGTCCATTCGCAAAGAACTCGTTCTACGCTTCCTGGACTGTCGACGGCAACCCGGCGATCTATCGCGTCGGCGGCAGCGATATCGATGGCAGCCAGCCATATTCCAGTACCGTGGACCAGTTGATCGCGGGCCGGTCGGTCCTTCAGTTTTCGACGTCCGCGGATGCCGGCGCTTTGAGCTACGAGCGTTACGTCTGCACGGATCATTGCTGGTATGACCGCTATCCCGCCTTTGCGGCAATGCAGGTCAGCGATGTCGTGATGACGCTACAGATTGCCGCGGTGCCGGAACCGACCATGTGGATGCTGTTGCTGGGCGGCCTGGGGCTGGTTGGCGCCGTCGCACGTCGTCGCAAGGCATGAGCGCTACCGGAGGTTGCCCGGCCGAATAGCCGCGTGCGCATTTGAGCATGGATGCCGAGGCCGGCTTTTGGGCTGGCCTCGGCAGGCAGTTCAGCGCTAACCGCTGTTGGGCGCGCAATTTGTTCGAGCGGAGACAGCATCGACCATGCTGCGGAACAGCCGTTGGGATGTCAGGAGTTGTTATGTCCGCATTGCGGATCGCAGCAACCCGGCGTCGGACGTGGCGCGGGATGCGGCATGTGGCACAAATGGAGCCGGTCCATTGCGACAGCCCGCGGCGTATCGTCCTTGTGCCGGATGTCAGTCAGCCGCCAACCCCTTGGTCAGCACCTCGGCCACGGTCGCATTCATATCCAGCCCCTTCTCGGCAGCCAGCGCCTGCAGCTGCTGCACCAGCTCACTGTTGAGCTTGACCGCAAACGGCACCAGCCCCAGCGCCTGGTCGCGCTTGCGCTGTTCGCGTTTGTCGATGGCGGGTGCGGCGGCGCTGCCGAACTGCGGGGCGCCCGGCCCCGTCATCTTGCCCATCAGTTTTTTGGCATCGTTCTTGGCGAGGTCGGTTTTTTTCACGTCGTTGTCCTTTTAAAAGCGTATTTTAAGCGCTCGACGTGGATCGCAGTGACGCGGGACGGCCACTCATCGTGGTTGACGATGTCATCGGGCCGGCAACCTGGTGCGTTCGACGGGCAAGGCAGGGACGGCAGGGCTGCGGCGTGACAAGCGTGCGCCTCCATCCATAAGGTTTTGATAACGTGGCAGGTCCACTGGCAGTAAGGGTTCGATCATGGCGGAACGCGGCAACAGAAGGGCGCGCGCGGACGATTTCACGGCCGCGCGCGTGGACGAGGCATTACGCATTGCGAATACGGACGGGGTGCATCCTGCGCTGGAATACATGCAGCTGGCCGGCGTGCCGCGGCAGACGGCGCTGCGGGTGCTGTGCTCGCCGCAGTTGCACCGGCGGCGGGAGCGCCGCAGCCAGCCGCGTTAGCGTCACGCTCCGGGAATAGCCCGGGCCGGGCGGGAGTCTGCAGATTACATTGCTGTTGTGACGCCATCGTGACCGCGCGGCCACCGGCGCCACCGTTTGCCGCAAGCCGCTGCGTTATCGGTTTTCCGAAGTACCTACCTAGGAGAAGCCATGAACCGCTCCATATCACGCACCCCCGCGACACGTACGCCCGTGTCACGGTCGCTCATGCCGGCACTCGCCGCCGTGCTGCTGTCCACCAGCGCCTTTGCCCACCACGGCTGGAGCGAATACGATGCGGGCAAACCCCTGAACCTGTCCGGCACCATCGTCGAAAGCGGCTACACGCAGCCGCACGGCCATGTGCTGCTGCAGTCGGCCGACAAGCGCTGGCACGTCGTGCTGGCGCCGCCCTCGCGGATGGAGAACCGCGGCCTGGCCAAGGAGGCGCTGGCCGCCGGGACGAAGGTCATGGTCTATGGCTATCCGCACCGCAGCAAGCTCGATGAGCTGCGCGCCGAGCGCATCACCGTGGGCGACAAGACGACGGAACTGCGCTGATGGCGGCGCTGCCCGCGTGGGCGGCGTGGCTGGCGGCGACCCCGGTATCGCAGGCGATGCGCGAGGCCGCGTGGCTGTATCCCATCGTCGAGATCGTCCATATCACGGGGTTTGCCGTGCTGGTTGGCGCCGTCGCGCTGTTCGACTTGCGCGTGCTGGGCTGCGCGCGGGCGTTGCCGCTGCGCGCGCTGGCGGCACATCTGCTGCCGTGGGCCGTGGGCAGCCTGCTGCTCATCGTGCCTGCCGGACTGCTGATGTTCTCATCCCAGCCCGGCGATTTCCTCGGCAACCGTACCTTCACGCTGAAGATGGCGCTGCTGCTGGCGGCCGGCATCAACGCGGCGTTCTTCCATCTGGGCCCGTGGCGCCGCGTATCCGCGTGGGATGTGGGGGCGGCCACGCCTGCACGCGCCCGGCTGCACGCAGCGCTGTCGCTGCTGTTGTGGGTCGGGGTGATCAGCTGCGGGCGCCTGCTGGCTTATACCTGAGGGTTGTGGGTCGCCGTCAGGCCAGCCAGCTTGCGGTCCAGGTAGTCGCGCGCCGCGCGTTGCGCGCCCAGTTCCGCCTCGTCGCGGGTAGCATAGTGCTCCTCGGTCGTGAAGCGCTCGGGGGCGGTTCCGGTATGCGGCCGCATCTCGACGGCGCAATGCCACCTGACCTGGCCGCCGGTCGGGTCTTCGTATACTTCGCTGCGGATCGTATAACCACGGTATTCGTATTCCATCGCCAGCCTCCGTTGCAAACGTCCATTCTGGCATGGCCGCGGGACGCGATTTGTGATGTCCCTCGCTTATACTGACAATCATGAGAATCGCGGCCATCTCCGACATCCATGGCAACCTGGCAGCGCTGGAGGCCGTGCTGGCCGACATCGCGCGCCGCCGCGTGGACGTGGTGGTCAACCTGGGCGATATCCTGTCCGGCCCATTGCAGCCGCGCGCCACGGCAGCGCGCCTGATGCCGCTGAATTTTCCCACCATCGCGGGCAACCACGAGCGCCAGATGGGCTGCGATCCGGCGCGGATGCGGCCCTCCGACCGTTTTGCCCACGACGACATCACGGACGACCAGCGCGACTGGATGCGCGCGCTGCCCGCCACGCTGCGGCCTGTCGACGATGTCCTGATGGTGCACGGCACGCCCGCATCGGACACCGTGCTTTGGCTCGATGGCGTCTCGCCCGCCGGCCGGCACGCGGCCGCGCATGACGAGGTGCGCGAGCGCGCGGGCACCGCGCAGGCCAGCCTGTTCCTGTGCGGCCACACACATCTGCCGCGCAGCATGCTGCTGGACGACGGCCGCCTGATCGTCAATCCCGGCAGCGTCGGCCTGCAGGCCTACCGCGACGACTATCCTATCCTGCACAAGATGGAGAACGGCACGCCGCATGCCCGCTACGCCGTGCTCGAGCGTACCGGCGGGACGTGGACTGTCGAGCATATCGCCCTGGCGTACGACTGGCATGGCGCGGCCGCACTGGCCGAGCGCAACGGCCGGGGCGACTGGGCATATGCCCTGCGGACGGGCCGCATGCCCTGAAGGGCAACCGGACACGCCAGGTGCGCTGGCCGCCGGTACCATGACGGTGTCGCAACAGGGGGGACACCATGCGCAGCACCTTATTTGCCTGCCTTGCCGGCTGCCTGCTGGCCGGTCGCGTCCATGCGGGACAGGACGAAAAGACTGCCAGATCGATGCAGCCATGCAGGGTGGGCTGAACCACCGCACGGCCGGCCTGACGTGGACCGTCGGGCTGCCGGTGCGGCGCTGGTTCGCACGGTCAGCCCAGCACTTCGGTACAGACGTCCAGCCACGCGCGCGCCGCGTGCGACAGATAGCGTCCGTTCCATACGTGCGCCACCTGCCACGGCAGTTCCGGCTCGACGATGCGCACGGCGTGCAGCTTCTCGTCCGCCAGCCGGTCGATGAACGGTTCCGGCAGCAGCGCCACGCCGATGCCGGCGGACGCCATCTCCACCAGCCAGTCCCATTGTGCGCTCTGGGCAGCCACGCGCGGCGCGAACCCGGCGCCCGTGAAAGCCTGCCGCAACGCACGCGTTATGGCGAAATCGTCCGTCAGCAGCACCAGCGGCAGCTCCTTCAGGGCTTTCAGCGGCAGCGTCCTGCGGCCCGCGCGGAACGTGCCCGGCGCCGCCAGCGCCCAGATCGGGTACGTCGCCACCGGCAGCGTCTCGACAGCCAGGCCGGGATCCGCCGGCAGCACGGTCATGCCCAGTTCCAGTTCGCCCGCCGCCACCAGCCTTTCGGCCTGCTGTCCCGTTTCCTCGCGCAGCACTAGCGCGATGTCCGGGTGGCGTTCGCGGAACGCCTTCAGCGCGGGCGTAAACAGCAGGTTGATCATGGGAGGGATGCCGACCGTCAGCGTGCCGCGCCGCGTGGCCTGGATGTCGCGCACCTCGGCCGCTAGCGTGCGCATCGTCGCCAGCATTTCCTGCCCCCGTGCGTAGACGACGCGGCCCGTGTCGGTCAGTGTCAGGCGCCGGCCGTCGCGGATCAGCAGCGGCGTGCCCAGCTCTTCTTCCAGCTGGTGCACCATCTTGCTGATCGTCGATTGGGTCACGTGCAGCAGCCCGGCCGCCTGCGTAAAACTCGACAGGCGGGCCGTTTCGACGAAGTAGCGCAGCGAGCGGATGTCCATGAATTTTGCGAATCCTGAATCGGAAGATTAGTCATATTCTGCATGAAGGCGGGATTTTATACTGGCGCGATCCAACAAGAGAATCGAGGAGCACGCCATGAACCAAGCCCTGTATGCGCACCGCATCCGCCGCGCGGACCTGCTGGCGCGCGTGATGCCCGCCGACGCGGCCGCGCGCCTGTTCGCGCCGGCGATGACGGTCGGGATGAGCGGCTTTACCCGGGCCGGCGACGCCAAGGCCTTGCCGCGCGCGCTGGTCGAGCGGGCCCGCACCGAGCCGCTGTGCCTGACGCTGATCACGGGCGCTTCGCTGGGCAATGACAGCGACGGCCTGATGGCCAACGCCGGCGTCATCGCGCGGCGCCTGCCGTTCCAGGCCGACGCCGCCTTGCGGCGCAAGATCAACTCGGGCGAGGTGCTGTTCATCGACCAGCACCTGTCCGAGACGGCCGAGCAGCTGCGCAGCGGCGCGCTGCCGCCAGTGGACATCGCCGTCATCGAGGCGGCGGCGATCCGCGCCGATGGCGCCATCGTGCCGACCATGGCGGTCGGCAACAGCGCCAGCTTCGTGCAGCAGGCAAAACACGTCATCGTCGAACTGAACCTCTCCGCGCCGCTGGCGCTGGAAGGGCTGCACGACATCTATCTGCCGCGTCCGCGCCCCGAACGCGCACCGATTCAACTGACGTCCCCGGGCGAGCGCATCGGCACCACGGCGATCGCCATCGATCCGGACCGCATCGTCGCCATCGTCGTGACCGACAGCCCGGACAGCCCGTCCAACGTGCTGCCGCCGGATGCGGAAACGGACGCCATCGCGCGCCACGTCGTGACATTCCTGGAAGGGGAGGTCGCTGCCGGACGGATGGGACCGCAGCTGCTGCCGCTGCAGGCCGGCATCGGCACGATTGCCAACGCCGTGCTGCACGGGCTGTCGCAATCGCCGTTCCGCGGCCTGACGATGTATTCGGAAGTGCTGCAGGATTCGGCCATCGCGCTGCTCGACTCGGGGCATCTGGCGTTCGCCTCGGCGTCGTCGATCACCTTGTCGGCACCGATGCACGAACACTTCATCCACAATATCGACCGTTACCGCGATCGCCTCGTGCTGCGGCCGCAGGAAATCAGCAATCACCCGGAAATCGTGCGCCGGCTGGGGATTATCGGCATGAATACCGCGCTGGAGTTCGATATTTACGGCAACGTCAATTCCACCCACGTGGGCGGTACCCATATGATGAACGGCATCGGCGGCTCCGGCGACTTCGCCCGCAACGGCGAGCTGGCGATTTTCGTCAGCAAATCGGCGGCGAAGGACGGTGCCATTTCCAGTGTCGTGCCGATGGTCGCGCACGTGGATCATACGGAACACGACGTCGACGTGCTGGTGACCGAATGGGGACTGGCGGACCTGCGCGGCCTGGCGCCGCGCGAACGGGCCCCGCTGATCATCGAGCGCTGCACTCACCCGGACTTCCGCCCGGCGCTGCGCGATTATTACGCGCGCGCGCTGCTGCGCGGCGGCCAGACGCCGCACGTGCTGGAGGAGGCGCTGGCGTGGCATGAGCGGTACCGGGTTATCGGAACGATGCAGGCATAACGGCAACATTAATAATTTATCTTTCTTCCTCTGCCGGACATTAATATTTTCCGGTTCATGCGCGTGCGCGTAAGGCCCTATGGCATGATGGTCGCGCCACCAGCGACGATTATCAGACCTTGGAGGAATGATGGAGACATTCATTGGCCACATAATGCTCTGGCCGGCGCCTTATGCGCCACAGGGATGGGCAATATGCGACGGCTCGTTATTGCAGATACAGCAATACGCGGCGCTGTATGCCGTAATCGGTAATCGCTTCCCGGGTGGAGACGGGGTCAGGACATTTGCGCTGCCTGACCTGCGCAACCGGTTCCCGATGGGGTCGACGCAGCTCGGGCAGCCTCCAGAGACTGGCGGCAGCACCACCTCGCCTGTCACCGTTGCGGGCAATGCGGACTTCACGCTCACGCCAGCGAACATGCCGTCGCATAACCACACGGCCAGTTTCAAGCCGGGCAGCGGTGCCGCGGTCAGTATCGCCATCCCCGCCGACAATACCGGCTCGTCCGACAACGTGCCTGCGGCGGGCCTCGTGCTGGGCAAGCCGGCAATGGGCGCCTCGGCCGTGAAGACGTATAGCGGCAATAATGCCAATACCACACTGAAACCGTTCGACGTCACCGTGCCGGCGGGCGGCGGCACCGTCACGACCGAATTGTCGGGAGATGGCAAGCCCGTGAGCGTTCCTGTTTCGCTGCAGGGAACCGCATCGACCTTGCCACCTTTTATCACAATGAATTTCATTATTGCGCTTGAAGGCTTATTCCCCCGCGCCCATAGCCCATGTGCTGCCCGTATCGGGCAGCTATTGTTAGCGGCGCCAGGAAAACGTCTCACAGGAATTAATAGTTATGTCCAGCACATTTGATTTCAGCGCGAACGTAGTCGCCGACGAAGATCCCAACGCCGGTCCATTCCAGCGAATCGCCAGCCAGACCGTCGACGGCCATACGCTGACATTTACCGGCAACGCCGGCGAGTGGATTGTGATGGACGATGTGATGTACACCGACCACGATTACGCGCGCCTGCATGGCAAAGCGCTGTTCAACACTTTCGACGAAATTGCCACGTCCCTGCGCCTGTCGCTCGACAATGGGAAGCTGTTCGATCTGACGTCGCTCAATATTGCCGATATCCCCGGAACGACTGGTGCGCAATTCCGTTTCACGACCAACAAAGGGTCGGTGGTGAGTGGCCCGCTGGACGGGGAATTCTCGCTGACGCTGATCGGTTCGGACCCCGCGCTCAAGGGCGTCGCCTACGTCGATATCCAGATGGTGAATTCGAACGACCCGTTCATCCCCGGCATAGACGATGTCGTCCTCAGCAATATCACGGCGGCCAACGTCGCACCATCGTTCGTCGGCGCGACAACGTCGCTCAACGCGGCGCAGAACGGCGGCGCAGTCAACCTTGCCGGCCTGCTGCACGTCAGCGACGTCGATACCGGCCAGACGCTGACGTGGACCCAGAATAGCGGTCCCGCGCACGGCACGCTGACCCTGAACAGCGCCACGGCCGCAACCGGGGCGACCGACATCACGCCCGGCGGCACGCTGACCTATGTGCCGACGGCAGGTTATGCCGGCACCGACAGCTTCAGCGTGCAGGTATCCGACGGCAGCGCCACCGCGATCCGCACGATCACCGTCAACGTCACGCCTGGCCAGCCAGGTGCGCCGGGCCTGGCCACCGCCAGCGATACCGGGCTGAGCACGACCGACAACGTGACGGCCGCGAATGCGATGACGTTTTCCGGCACCAGCGCGGCGGGCGACACCACCAGCACCGTGCGCGTGTTCGTCGATGTCAACGGCAATGGCGTCTATAACGCCGGGGAAGCCACAGGTACCGCCACCGTCGGCAATGGCAGCTGGACCGTGGCCGGCATCAATACGGCCGCACTCACCACGGGTACCTACAACGTCTACTCGGTCGTGACGTCGGCCACCGGCAGCCTGACCAGCGCAGCCAGCAGCCCGCTGGCGGTTACCGTGGACCGCACGGCGCCGACGGTCACGTTCTCCGGCATCGATATTTCCAACGACACGGGCGCGAGCGATTCGGACTTCGCCACGTCCGCCGCCGCGCAGACCATCACGGCCACGCTCTCCGGCGCGCTGGCGGCCGGCGACGTCGTCTACGGTTCGGTCGACAACGGCAGCAGCTGGGCCGACATCACCGGCAAGGTCAGCGGCACGACGCTGGCCTGGACGGGCGCGACGCTCGTTCCCGGCGGCGGCATCCGCCTGCGCGTGGACGACCAGCACGGCAACGAGGGCACGACCGCCACGCAGGGATATACGCTCGATACCACCGCGCCCACCCTGACGTCGGCGTCGCTGGCGCTGGCGGCCGATACCGGCGCCAGCGCCGGTGATTTCATCACCAATGTCGCCGCGCAGACCCTTTCCGGCACGCTGTCGGCCAACACGGCGGCGGGCGACACCGTCGAGGTATCGCTGAACGACGGCGGCACGTGGACCGCGGCTGCCAATACGGCGGGCACGAAAACCTGGTCGCTGGCCGGGCAGACGCTGACCGGCAGCGACACGCTGCAGGTGCGCGTGACCGATGCAGCCGGCAACCACGGCAGCGCCGCGTCGCAGGCGTACGTGCTCGATACGGCAGCGCCAACGGCAACCATCAAGGCAGATGACCAGATCGCGCCGTCGGGCAGTACATTTACCTTCGCGGTAACGTATGCCGACACGGGCGGCGCGACGCTCGATGCGAGCACGTTCGGCACGAGCAATGTCGGCGTCTTCGACCCGAACGGAAACAAGCTGGGTGTCACCGGTTTCGCCGTCAACGGTAACGAGGTGACTTATACGGCGCAGGCACCGGGCGGCAGCTGGGATACAGGCGACGTGGGCACGTACAAGATCGCCATCAACGCTGGCTCCGTGCTGGATCTGGCCGGCAACGCCGTCGCTGCGAATGCGTCGGCCGGGACCTTCAACGTTGCCTACAGCACCGCGCCGGCCGTGTCCGCGCTGAAGCTGTCCAGCGACACCGGCATCAGCAATACCGATTTCATCACGAACGTGGCGGGGCAGACGGTCACGGCAACGCTCAGCAAGGCGCTGACGGCGGACGACATGGTATTCGGCTCGCTGGACAACGGCGGCAAGTGGGTGGACATCACGAGCCAGGTCAGCGGCACCACCGTGCAGTGGAGTGGCATCACGCTGGCCGGCACCGACACGATCGTCATCAAGGTCACCGACAAGAACGCGCAGGACGGTATCGCGGCCAGCCACGCTTACCAGCTCGACACGGGTACGCCGACGCTCGCCATCGACGATGCGGCGCTGTCGGCCGACAACGGCACCAGCGGCACCGACTTCATCACGAACGACGCGACGCAGAACATGGGCGGCACGCTGAGCGGCCCGCTGGCCGCCGGCGAATTCGTCGAAGTCTCGCTCGACAATGGCACCAGCTGGACGACGGCCACCGGGTCGATCGGATCCCGCGTGTGGTCGCTGCAGAACAAGACGCTGTCCGGCAGCGGCACGCTGCAGGTGCGCGTCAGCGACACGGCGGGCAATCACGGCAACGCGCTGACGCAGGCCTATGTAATCGACACGGCGGCGCCGACGGCGGCCACGCCCGTGCGCGCGGACCTGATCGATCCGGCCACGGCCACCTTCACGTTCACCGTGACCTACGGCGACACGGGCGGCGCGGGGCTGGACAAGGTATCGATCGGCACGGGCAACGTGTCCGTCACCGGCCCGGCAGGCGCGCTGACCGTCAGCGCTGCGCAGGCCAACGGCAATACCGTCACCTACACGGTGGCGGCGCCGGGTGGCAGCTGGGACGCCAGCGAGGCGGGCGATTACACGATCGGCCTGTCCGGCGTGGTGGACGTTGCAGGCAATGCGCTGGTGGCAAACCCCGCGGCGCACAGCTTCCACGTCGGCTTCCGGCCGGCGGCGACGATCACCGTCGGAGACACGACATTGACCGCAGGCGAGACGACCGTGGTGACGATCGCGTTCACCCAGGCGGTGCAGGATCTCGACCTGGCCGACCTAACCGCGCCGAACGGCACCTTGACCCAACTGGCAACGGCGGACGGCGGCCTGACGTGGACGGCGACGCTGACCCCGGCAGCCAACGCATGGGCCGCGTCGAACACGGTCGTGCTGAACATGGCGCAGGTGCATAGCGCGGACGGCACGGCGGGAATCGGCACGGCCACGTCGAACAGCTATGCCGTGCAGACGGGAACCGAGCCGCAGCCGCCGCAGCCTCAGCCGCCCCAGCCGCAGCCTACCGGCACGGTCGACGGCGTGCCCATCACCAGCACGCAGCAGACCGACCCGGGCACCGGCATCGTCAACACCACCGTCACCGTGCCGGTCGTGACGTCGACGCGCACCGACGATCCGAACACGCCGAACAAGGGCCTGGCCGACATTCCGCTGGCCGCCACGAAGGGTGGCGTGGGCGCGGCGCTCACCGTCAGCCTGCCGGTGGGCACGGGGCTGGACGCCAGCGGGCCGGCCACGCTGCTGTCGAACCAGGAGGCGCTGCTGGACCTGATCCGCCGCATCGAGCAGAAGACCACGACCGGCTCGGACGTGCAGCAGCAGATGACGGGCCAGGGCACGAGCTTCCTCGACAACCTGCTGGCCAGTACTCTGCTGCAGACGGCCACGGTGACGCCGACCGCGCCCGCCACGGCGGCGGGCACAATCCTGATCACCGGCGCCGCCCCGACGGGCGCCACCGTGCACGGCATCGTGCTCGATGCGCGGCAGGTGGGCCCGAACGTCACGCTGCAGCTCGACAACGTGCAATTTGCCGCCGTCGTCGGCGCGGCCACGCTGCGCGGCGGCGCGGGCAACAACATCGTCATCGGCGACGACGCCAGCCAGAGCGTCTTCCTGGGACCGGAGGATGACCAGTTGTCCGGCGGTGGCGGTGACGACGTGATCGGCAGCGCCGGGGGCAACGACCTGTTGTCGGGCGACGCCGGCAACGACGCGGCGGCCGGCGGCATCGGCAACGACAGCGTTTCCGGCGGGACCGGCAACGACGTGCTGCAGGGCGGGCGCAGCGACCGCGGCCACTGGGACTTCACGCTGGCTGCCGACGGTACGCTGAGCGCGGGCCACCAGACGCTGATGTTCGCCCCGGCGCAGAGCGAGACGCTGGCACGCGCGGAGCTCGATGCGGGGGCGGATGCGCTCTTGTTCCTGGCGGCGGAGGCGGTGTCGCTGCGCGACATCGCGCTGCTGTACCACGGCGCGTTCGGCCGCGCGGCCGACCTGCCGGGGTTGAACTTCTACGTCGAGCAAGGGGCGTCGCTGACCCAGGTGGCGCAATCGTTCCTCAGGTCGCCGGAATGGGCCGCATCGCCGCTGAACGTGACGACCGACAGCGCCTATGCGCAGGCGCTGTACCGGCAGGTGCTGGGGCGCGAAGGCGAGGCGACGGGCGCCGCGCACTGGCTCGCCAAGCTGGCCGGCACGGACGGGCCGGCGCTGTCGCGTGCCGACGTGCTGGTGGCGTTCGCCACCAGTCCCGAGCACCGCGCACATTATGCCGACGGTATCGTCGTCGCGGCGGCGGATGTGACGGCCGAGCAAGGCTGGATCACCGGCAGCGGCGACGATCGCCTCGACGGGGGCGCCGGCAACGACGTGGTGGTTGGCGGCGACGGCATCGATACGGCCGTCTTTGCGGGCAAGCAGTCCGACTGGGGCCTGCTCGTGACGGGTGGCGAGGCCGTCGTGCTGACGAATGCGTCGGCGGGCGAGGCGGATACGGTGTCCGGCATCGAACGGAGCGAATTCGCCGACGGCACGCTGGACCTGTCATTTACCCAGGGGGGCAGGTCGAAACGCTGGGCCTGCTGTACCAGGCCGTGCTGGATCGCGCCGCCGACCTGCCTGGCTTGGCATGGTGGGCCGGCCAGCATCTGACGGCGGCGCAGCTGGCAGTTGGCTTCGCGCAGTCGGCCGAGTTCCGGGCGCGTTACGACAGCATGAGCGACATCGGGTTCGTGCAGGCGCTGTACGCCAACTCCGGACTGGCGGCCGATGCGGCGGGCGGCGCGACCAACTGGATCGCATACCTGGAGCAGCATACGCGTGCGGACCTGATCGGTACGTGGATCGGCCAGGATGCGGTGCTCGCGGCGCAGCTGACATCGACCGGCTTGTAAGAGGGCCGCCCGCCGGCCGAGGCGCGCCGGCGGGCGGCGAATCTCGTCGAGGTACGGAGTCAGGGCGGACAGCACCGGCACCCTCACGGCCGGCGCGGCAACAGCATCTGTTCGCTGCAGGACGTGCCGTGACTGCGGGACGCGCTGACGGTGTGGCGGACCTTGTAACCTGCCGATGTTGATGGGGCAGCCGGACGTTGCCGCCCTGTGCAGGAGGAGAGAAGGGCAGCTCTACCATTGGTAATGGCTATTGATGTGATTGGATCAATTACCTTTGCCAATCGATGATGGGACCGTAGAATTGCTCTACGTTCACATCACTGAGGAAGCAAGCCCATGAGCCAGCAGATCACCACCGCGTCCGGCATTCCCGTCGCCGACAACCAGAATTCCGCCAGTGCCGGCTCCCGGGGGCCGCTGCTGCTGCAGGACTTCCACCTGATCGAAAAACTGCAGCACTTCAACCGCGAGCGCATTCCCGAGCGGGTGGTGCACGCGAAGGGCTCCGGCGCGTACGGCAAGTTTACCGTCACGCACGACATCAGCCGCTATACCAAGGCGAAGCTGTTCTCCGCCATCGGCAAGGAAACGGAAACGTTCCTGCGCTTCTCGACCGTGGGCGGCGAGAAGGGCAGTGCCGACACGGAACGCGACCCACGCGGCTTTGCCGTGCGCTTCTATACGGAAGAGGGCAACTGGGACCTGGTCGGCAACAACACGCCCGTCTTCTTCATCAAGGACGGCATCAAGTTCCCCGACTTCATCCACACACAGAAACGCCTGGCCCAGTCGAACCTGAAGTCCGCCACGGCGATGTTCGACTTCTGGAGCCGCGCGCCCGAGTCGCTGCACCAGGTGACGACGCTGTTTTCCAGCCGCGGCACGCCGGACGGCTACCGTCACATGGATGGTTTTGGTTCCCACACCTTCAGCCTGATCAACGACGCCGGCGAGCGCGTGTATGTCAAATGGCACTTCAAGACGCAGCAGGGCATCAAGAACCTGACGGCGGCCGATGCCGTGCGCCTGGCCGGCGAAGACCCGGATTACGCGCAGCGCGACCTGTTCAACGCGATTGCCGCGGGCGAGTTCCCGCGCTGGACCGTGTTCGTGCAGACGGCCACGGAAGCGGAACTGGCCGCATGGGAAGGCCGTACCGGCTGGAATCCGTTCGACCTGACCAAGGTATGGCCGCACGGCGACTTCCCGCTGCAGCAGGTGGGTGTCCTGGAACTGAACCGCAATCCGCTGAACTACCATGCCGAAGTGGAGCAGGCGGCGCTGTCACCGGCCAACGTGGTGCCGGGCATGGGCTACTCGCCGGACAAGATGCTGCAGGCGCGCCTGTTCGCCTATCACGATGCACAGCTGTACCGGGTCGGCACCAACCACCAGTACCTGCCCGTGAATGCGCCACGCTGCCCGTTCCACAACCAGCAGCGTGACGGCGCGATGGCGCTGGCCAACGGCGGCGCCGACCAGAACTACGCGACCGTGGAAGCCTCCGGCACCAGCCCGCAGGGCCTCGGCCACGGCGAGCCGGCCATGCCCGTCAACGGCCCCGCGGCCCGCTACGACGGCCGTGGCGTCGAGGACGACTACACCCAGGCCGGCAACCTGTTCCGCCTGCTGCCGGCGGACGAAAAGCAGGCGCTGTTCGACAACCTCGCCGGTCCGCTGTCGCAGGTGCCGGATGAGATCGTGTTTCGCCAGCTGGGCCACTTCGACAAGGCCGATCCCGCCTACGGCGCCGGCGTGCGCGCGGCCCTGAAAGCGCGCGGCCGCAACATCGACTGAGCGATGCACTGGAAAAAACCGGAGCCTGTCACCGGTTTTCTGGAAAAACCGGTGACAGGCTCCGGTTTTTCCGGAAGCGGTTGTCCGAACCCGGGTTTGTCCCGGGTTTTTTGCGCTGGCGTCCGTGTTTGTTCGCTTTTGCTTTAACGCGGCAAACCGTGGACAATAGCGCCATCGGTTTTCCCATGGAACAGAGAACAATGACAATCAAAATCAGCCAGAACTTCGATTCCGGCGCCATCGAGGTCGTGAACGCGGCGGACCCCGCCCATATCGAACTGAAACTGCGCAGCGACTCCCACGCGGACATCCACCAGTGGTTCCACTTCCGCGTGCAAGGTGCCCGCGGCCAGGCGCTGGCGCTGCGGTTCACGAATGCCGGCCAGGCCACCTACGCGAAAGGCTTCGAGGACTACAACGCGTGCGCCAGCTACGATGGCGAGAACTGGTTCCGCGTGCCGACGTCGTTCGACGGCCAGGTCATGACGATCCGCCACACGCCCGACCTGGACAGCGTCTACTACGCCTATTTCGAGCCGTATTCGTGGGAGCGCCACCTGCGCCTGCTGGGCGAAGTGGCCGAGAACCCGATCGCGCGCGTGTCCGACCTCGGGTCGACCGTCGACGGGCGGGACATGAACCTTGTCACGATCGGCAATGCGCAGGCGGAAAAGAAGATCTGGTTCATTGCGCGCCAGCATCCGGGCGAATCGATGGCCGAATGGTTCGTCGAGGGCCTGATCGACGCCCTGCTGGACGATGCCAATCCGGTCGCCCGCAAGCTGCTGCAGCGCTGCGTCTTCTACATCGTGCCGAACATGAACCCGGACGGCTCCGTGCGCGGCAACCTGCGCACCAACGCGGCAGGTGCAAACCTGAACCGCGAGTGGATGACGCCGAGCCTGGAGCGTTCGCCGGAAGTCCTGTGTGTGAAGGAGAAGCTCCACGCGACGGGTGTCGACATGTTCTTCGACATCCACGGCGACGAAGCGCTGCCGTACAACTTCGTGGCCGGTAACGAGATGCTGGAGAAATTCACGCCGGCGCAGGCCGCCGCGCAGAAAGCCTTCATCGACCGCTACAAGAACGCCAGCCCGGACTTCCAGGACAAGGTCGGCTACCTGGCCAGCAAGTACAAGGAAGACATGCTGACGCTGGCCTCGAAGTATGTCGGCCACCACTTCGGCTGCCTGGCGCTGACGCTGGAGATGCCGTTCAAGGACAACGCCGACCTGCCGGCGCCGCACGTGGGCTGGAACGGTGCCCGCAGCGCGGCACTGGGCGCGGCGATCCTGCAGCCGATCCTGCTGTCGCTGGACGACTGACATGGGCGTCGAGATCGAGCACAAGTTCCTCGTCCGCGGGGACGCCTGGAAGGCACAGGGCGAACCGGTACTGATCCGTCAGGGCTACCTGTCGTCGCATCCCGAGCGCGTCGTGCGTGTGCGCATCTACGGCGACGAGGCGTTCATGACGATCAAGACGAAGACCGCAAGCGCACTGTCGCGCGGGAGTGGGAATATCCACTGCCGCTGGCGGACGCACAGGAATTCCTCGACCGGCTGTGCGAACGGCCGATCATCGAGAAGTACCGCCGCCGCATCGAGCACGGCGGCTTCACGTGGGAAGTCGATGAATTCCTGGGCGCGAATGCCGGGCTTGTCGTCGCGGAAATCGAAGTGCCGTCGGAAGACCAGGCATTCGAGCGCCCCGACTGGGTGGGCGACGAGGTCACCGACGATTCCCGTTACCTGAACTCGAATCTGATCAGTCATCCATTCTCGGCCTGGTAATTTCGCAGGTTGCAGTTCCAATGCCGGGTTCGCGCGGCATTTTTTATCAGCAAATCGATGGCCGGCCTGCTGACGATCGTTGAGAGCACGGCGTAATTTGTCCGGCTGCAATGGTTTGTAGGCACTGTCCCACCCACCTGCGCAGTGCGCGCTGATGGGGAAGTATGGCAACCGGAAGTAAGCTTTACTTCCGCGGTCGACCCGCACCGCCTGCACTCAACCATTCCCAGGAGTTTACAATGCGCAAATCGATGATCGCAGCAGCAGTCCTCGCAACCGTGACCAGCTTCGCCTTCGCCCAGAGCGGCACCGGCGCCGGCGCCGGCAGTACGACCGGCGGTACCGCGGCCAGCGGCATGCAAAGCGGCTCCGGCCAGGACGCCACCGGCACGAGTTCGGCACGCGACAAGCAAACCGGCAAGCAGTCCAAGTCCAAATCGAAGAAACAGTCGGGCAATTCCGGCAGCGCTGCCGGCGCGTCGGGCACGGACGGCATGTCCGGCTCGGGCACCACGTCCGGCGCCACGGGTGCGTCCGGTACGACGGGTTCGGCCACTACGGGCACCACCAATATGTCCAACTCGGGCGCGACCGACAAGGCTGGCACCGCCGGCTCGTCGACGAATTCGGGCACGTCGACTGGCGATACGGGCAACAAACGCTGATCCACGCAGCGGCCACGGCTTTGCCGCATGGTCGCTGCATACCCTGAGCCTGCCT
Source organism: Pseudoduganella plicata (assembly GCF_004421005.1). Lineage (NCBI taxonomy): Bacteria > Pseudomonadati > Pseudomonadota > Betaproteobacteria > Burkholderiales > Oxalobacteraceae > Pseudoduganella > Pseudoduganella plicata. Next base: position 1,928,025 of record NZ_CP038026.1, on the reverse strand, counting down.
CATCGGGTCCCCGCCGCCGCGCGTGGGACCTGTCCCACACCTCCGTATTCCCTCGAAACACGTTCTATTCCCTCAAGCAATTGCCGTAGGACACGTCCCACTCGTGCGAGCTCAGTGCGCCTATGCAATCTGATGGCAGTGAAGAATATTCTGTCTCCAGGCCTGAAGACAAACAGGCGACAAAACAGATCAATGCAGGTCGACAATAAGGAGATGATCATGCGCGTTTCACCATTCACAGCGGCATCCGCCACGGCAGCTTTTCTGATCACCATTATTGCCGGCGCGGGCCAGGCCCAGACGGCAATGGACGCGCTGAAAAACAAACCGGGCAGCGTAGGCCTGCAACCGACGCAGGCCAACAGCACCAGTTCCGAGAGCATGTCCACGAGCGATCGCAAGGCACGCAAGGAAGGGGCGAAGAGCAATGCGCCGCGTTCGCTCAATGCTACCGGTAATGCCAACAGCAAGAACGGCGGCGCCAGCGGCGACTCCGGCGCGGCAGGCGAGACGGGCAGCTCGAAACCGTCGCACTCGGCTTTGGGCGGTACCGCCCAGCGTGCGGGCAATGACAGCAGTTCCGCAGCGGACACTTCCGGCCAGGGCTCCGCGAAGGCCAACAGCCGCAACTCGAACAACAGCAACGGCACCCAGGGCAGCAGCAATATGAGCCGCTGAGGGCAGCCAGACGTAAAAAAACCTCGCCGCGGCGAGGTTTTTTCATGGGCACAGCCGCAATTAATGGAAGTGCTCGGTCCCGGCCGACGCATCTTCCGGCATTTCGGCATGCACCAGTTCGCCGGACGGGTCGGCAAACAGCGGCGCGCCGCAATCGTCGCAATACTCGGCGACGTAGCGTTCGCCCAGCTTCTTGACGACCGACACGCCGGCCGCGTTCAGATGCTCGACGATTTCCTCGACAGGCGTGCGCGGCTGCAGCAGGTTGGCCAGGCCACCGGCCAGCGGACCTTCCGGTGGCGTGCCTTCCTCGTCTTCCTGGCCGTACAGCGGCCAGACGACACCATAGATGACGTCGCTGTCGGAACGGCGTGTAAACGCCACGCGGTATTCGTCGATCTGGCCATCGGCCGCTTCCTCGCCGAAGCCGGCGATCACGGCGCGCAGTTCGGACGCTTCGCATGCCAGCGTGTGCGTCAGGTAGTGCACGGCCGCGCGGATCGATACGGGGCGGATCAGCTTGTCCGCTTCGCGGCACGCCATGTAATACGCCTCCGGCAGCAGCAGTTCGATGCCGCAGCCGGGCAGCAGGCGTGCCACCGTCGGCTGCGCCTGGGTGCGCCAGGCTTCCAGCGCGTTGCGGCGCTCGTCGGCCTGGTGCAGGTGGGCGCCGGGCATCTGCCAGCGGAACAGCGGGCCACCCGCCGGCGCGACGATGGCAGCGATCAGGTAACGCGTGTCGGCGAGGAAGGGCGCCGTTTCAGGCGGCTTTACGTCCGACTTGACGGCGACGCCCTTGATGGCCGCCTGCGCCAGCTTGTGCATCTTGGCATACGTTTCGGCATGCGTGCGCGGCAGCTGGTCGATCGAATACAGGTTCGACGCCATGGCCAGTTTCGTGCCGTCGGCCAGCAGGTGGGCCGAGAAATGGGCCGACAACGTGTTCAGGATGTCGGCAGGGATGGCGCCGGAAGCGATGGCGTAGCGGGTCCAGGCGAGAATCGGCGCGGCCACCAGCAGCACGTCGTACTGGGCCGTGGCACCGTCGCTGTCGACGCCGATGCAGGCCGACTCGCTGACGGCTTCCACGCTGTCCATCAGCACGTCGTACGCGCTCAGGTCGACCGAGAACAGGCCGTTCAGGGCGGCATCGACGGTATCCTGGTGACCCGTCTTCAGCAGTTTATGCAGTTGCGTGTCGAGTGCGCGCTCCCAGCTGCGCTCCTCGAGCCGGCTGCCGGACTGACCGACGGCCTGGGCAAGGGTGGAAAGGCGCTGGCTGTCGGCGGACAATTTGGTGGATGAATCTTTGGATGGGCGACGCATAGCGCTTGGGAATCTCTGTCAGTGTAAAAATCTTATCAGGCGTATTGTAGTTGATTCGGTGGGCGTCTGTAACCGAACGGACATTCGGGGCGCCGCCCGCTCTTGCCGTTCCGCTGCATTGCCGACGGCGTGGCGCAACATCAGGGATAGCCCCCATGCCAGGGCAGTCCCAGCCGCCTCAGATGATAACTTACTCGACAATAAAGCGAGTGCGCAAATGCCAGGCGCGGCGCCCAGGAAAGTGCTGAGCAGGCGTTTACGCTGAACCGGAAAAATATCCCACCATATGTCGATTCCCGGAGCCGCTGTCCGTCTCGTTTGACACAGACAACCGGAGACTGCCTGATGCTCACCATCCCTCGAATCGTCAACCGGACCGCTCAGCGCTACATTGCCGTCCGCCTTCCCGTTTCCATCCCGTTTGGCGATGACCTCGATCCAGCTTTCGATGCACTTTTTTCGGCATTCGCCAGTGCCGGCGTGGAGCCGAACGGAATGGAATTCATCAAGTTCAACCTGATCGACATGCCCCGCCTGGAGATCGAAGTCGGCATGACCACCAACGCGGCCATACCGCTCTCGGGGCGGCTGATCGAGGGCGAACTGCCGGCCGGTCGTTATGCCAGCCTTACCCACACGGGATCGTACGCAGAACTGATGGACGTGACAGCAATGCTTGTCGGTTGGGCAAAGGAGAAGGGATTGAAGTGGGACAGTCGTCAGACACCTGACGGGGAGACATTCGCTTGCCGCCTCGAGGTTCATGAGAACAACCCCTCGATCGAGCCTGATCCGGCCAGGCTACAAACTACACTGCTGTTCAAGCTGGCGGACTGATGCCACCGAACAGTCAACGAACAGTCAACGAACAGTCAACGAGCGAAAACGACACGCAGGGGCGCGTGCCACGCGGGCACGCGCACCCGACCAAGACTTTGGCGTGACGTTGTCATCATGAGCGTCGTTCGGCATGGTCCCGAGGCAGGAACCGACTTGGAGACAGTCCCTTGTGACGCTCTCCGACGCGATTTTTAATTGCGTCCAACGCCGGTTACATCGGCGTGAGAGCCGGGGACATGGTGCTGGCCCGCGGGCCAGCACCGCTGCGCAGGCGAGGAGCGGTGCTCCCCGAACCCCCGGCGCTCCCGAAGCGACAGTCCCCCGGCGCATTCACCGCCGGGGCTGCTTCAGGCCGCCAGCAGCTGGCGCAGCACGAACGGCAGGATGCCGCCATGCTTGTAGTAGTCCACTTCGATCGGCGTGTCGATGCGCAGCAGGACCTTGACGTCCTGGCGGCTGCCGTCTTCGCGCTTGATCACCAGCGTGACGATCTGCTGTGGCTTGATGTCGCCTTCCAGGCCCACCAGGTCGTACGTTTCCTTGCCGGTGATGCCCAAAGATTCGACGCTGTCGTTGCCGATGAACTGCAGCGGCAGCACGCCCATGCCGACCAGGTTGGAACGGTGGATACGCTCGAACGAACGGACCAGCACGGCCTTCACGCCCAGCAGCTGGGTGCCCTTGGCGGCCCAGTCGCGCGACGAGCCGGTGCCGTACTCTTCGCCGCCGAAGATCATTGTCGGCGTGCCTTCATTGACGTACTTCATGGCCGCGTCGTAGATCGACATCTGTTCGCCGGACGGCTGGTGGATCGTGATGCCGCCTTCGACCGCGGAACCGTCAGGCTTCGCCGGGATCATCTTGTTCTTGATGCGCACGTTGGCGAACGTGCCGCGCATCATGATCTCGTGGTTGCCGCGACGCGAGCCGTACGAGTTGAAGTCGGCCTTCAGGACGCCGTTTTCCTTCAGCCATTTACCGGCCGGGCCGTCTTCCTTGATGGAGCCGGCAGGGGAGATGTGGTCGGTCGTGATCGAGTCGCCGAACACGCCCAGCGCGCGCGCGTTGCTGATGCCGGTGGCGGCCGCTTTTGGCGTCATCTCGAAGCCGTCGAAGAATGGCGGCTCGGCGATGTACGTCGAGTCAGGCCAGTTGTAGACCTGGCCTTCGGTCGACGACACGTTTTCCCACAGCTTGCCCGGGTTGCCCTTGACCTGCGCGTAGTTCTCCTTGAAGACCTTGGAGTTCATGGCGAACTTCATCAGCTTGTTGATCTCTTCCGAGGACGGCCAGATATCGCCCAGGTAGATGTCGCGGCCGTTCGTGCCCTTGCCGACCGGTTCGGTCATCAGGTCGCGCGTGATGTTGCCGGCGATGGCGTAGGCAACGACCAGCGGTGGCGACGCCAGGAAGTTCGAGCGGATGTTCGGGTGGATACGCGCTTCGAAGTTACGGTTGCCGGACAGCACGGCGGCAGCGACGATGTCGTTGGTCGTGATGGCGGCGTTCAGTTCCGGCGTCAGGTCGCCCGCGTTACCGATGCAGGTCGTGCAGCCATAGGCGGTCACGCCGAAGCCCAGCTTTTCCAGGTACGGCAAGAGGCCGGCGGCGGTCAGGTATTCCGTCACGACGCGCGAGCCCGGGGCCAGCGACGTCTTGATGTGCGGCGCGACGGTCAGGCCCGCTTCCACGGCCTTCTTCGCCAGCAGGCCGGCGGCCAGCAGCACGGAAGGGTTCGACGTGTTGGTGCACGACGTGATGGCGGCGATCAGGATGTCGCCGTTTTTCACTTGCACGTTGTTGGTCGTTTCGTACGTCGTGTTCAGGTCCATCGGGTTCTTGTTGAAGCCGTTCTGCGTGGTCGGCTTCGAGAACAGGTCGGTAAACGTCGCCTTGACGTTGCCGATTTCGATACGGTCCTGTGGACGCTTCGGGCCGGCCAGCGACGGCGTGACCGATGCCAGGTCCAGGTGCAGTTCACGGGTGAAGTCGATTTCGCCCGCTTTCGGCACGCCGTACATGCCCTGCGCCTTGAAGTAGGCCTGGAACGCGGCGATCTCTTCCTTCGTGCGGCCGGTGCCTTCGAAGTAGTCGATGGTCTTGTCGTCGACCGGGAAGAAGCCCATCGTGGCGCCGTATTCCGGCGCCATGTTGGCGATGGTGGCGCGGTCCGTCACGGTCAGCGATTCGGTGCCTTCGCCGAAGAACTCGACGAACTTGCCGACGACCTTTTCCTTGCGCAGCATTTCGGTGATCGTCAGCACCAGGTCGGTTGCCGTGCAGCCTTCGCGCAGCTTGCCGGTCAGGTTGACGCCGATGACGTCCGGCGTCAGGAAGTACACGGGCTGGCCCAGCATGCCCGCTTCGGCCTCGATGCCGCCCACGCCCCAGCCGACAACGCCGATACCGTTGATCATCGTCGTGTGCGAGTCGGTGCCGACCAGCGAGTCAGGGTAGTACACGCCGCCGTTGTTGTGCACGCCGCGTGCCAGGTATTCCAGGTTGACCTGGTGGACGATGCCGAAGCCCGGTGGCACGACGCCGAACGTGTCGAACGCCTGCATGCCCCACTTCATGAACTGGTAGCGCTCGTTGTTGCGCGAAAATTCCAGCTTCATGTTCAGGTCCAGCGCCTTCGGCTCGCGGAAGTGGTCGATCGTGACGGAGTGGTCGACGACCAGGTCGACGGGCACCAGCGGCTCGATCTTCTTCGGATTGGCACCCATCTTGTAGGCGACGTTGCGCATCGCGGCCAGGTCGGCCAGCAGGGGCACCCCGGTGAAATCCTGCAGCACGACGCGGGCGACGACGAACGGGATCTCGTCGGTACGGTCTGCCGTGGCGGCCCAGTTGGCAACCTGCTTCACATGCTCTTCGGTGACTTTCTTGCCGTCGCAGTTACGCAGCACGGACTCCAGCACCACGCGGATCGACACTGGCAGGCGCGAGATCCTGGCGCCCAGCGCCTGTTCCAGCGCGGGCAGCGAATACAGCTTGCCCTTTGTCTTGCCCGAAATCGGGAAATCCTTGAGCGTGTTGAATGTGTTGTGGGGCATAACCTCTCCTTCGGGTGGATATCTTCGGCACCCCCGTCGCCACGGTTGGGTTGCCGTCATTTGTGAAACTACGGTGGTGCTATTCGTTCAATGGGCGCTGCCGTGCGGTGCGGCCTGCGCCGCAGACTGCGAGGCCGGCTGCACTACGGGCTGAGATACCGGCATGGCCGGCGTTGCCGCCGCATTGTTGACCTGCGTGTCGGGCACGGGCGCCGGCTGGGGCTTGCTCTGCTCTTCGTTGCGGCATTCGTTGGCCAGCTGGCGGTTCTGCTTCGAATCGAGCAGCATCGCCTTGGCGGGGATGCCGATCCAGATCAGACCATACATCTTGTTCTCGAAGCGCTGCGCGCCCGTCGTTGTCGCCACCCGCGTCAGGCGGTGCAGGCGCTTCTTCCAGCGCAGGGCGATATGGCCGTCGTCGGTCGCGTTCTGATAGATCGTGACCTTGTTGCCCAGCTCGCAGTGGTAGTCCTGCACGGCGGTGTCCGCGATATCGGGCTCGTCGGCCTCGGGATCGGCTTCCTTCGGCGCGGCAACCGGCTTGGCCTTGGCGCCCTTGGTCTTGGCGGCCTTCGGCTTGGCCGTTTTCTCGGCCTTGGCTTTCGTTTTGACGGGCTCGGCAGCGAGAGCGGCCGGAGCGGCGGAGGCGAGCGCCAGCGCGAACGCGGCGGCAATCAGTCGGGACATGGACATTACTTGGTTTCCGTTGCGGTTGGTTTCGGGTCCAGCAGCGCCGCCGCCGTTTCCGGCAGGCTCAGGCCCGCCAGGCGGGCGCGCTGCAAAACCGTCCAATAGTATCGGTAGCTGGCGCGGTCGTGCAAGCGGCCGTGCTGGTTGATCGGACCCCACTGTGTCTTCTGCGCCTCGTGCAAGATCGCGGCCGCCTCGTTGACTTCCGACAGGCGCGGCGTGAATGCCTTGACGATGGGCTTGATCTGGCTGGGGTGGATGCTCCACATGCGCGTATAGCCGAACTCGGCGGCGGCGCGCTGGGCGTCCGTCGCCACCACGGCCGAATCCTTGATTTCCGTCGTCACGTTATGCGACGGCACCTTGCCATATGCGTGGCAGGCGGCGGCGATCTCCAGCTTGGCGCGCACCACCAGCGGGTGCACGAACTGGTTCGGCGTGCGCATCGCATTGGCGGGAATCGCGCCGTAGTGGCTGGAGACGAAGTCCATGATGCCGAACGACAGGCACTCGACCTGGGGCAGGGCGGCGATGGCGAACACGCCGCGCAGGGCGCCGTGCGTCTCGATCAGCACGTGCACCGGCAGGTTCTGCCGGCCCGCCTTGTGGGCATGGACGTTGATGGTTTCGATGGCGCGCATGACGTCTTGCACGCTGTCCGGCTTCGGCAGCACGATGTAGGCGACGTTGTGCGCCGCGGTGCCGACGATGATCTCGACATCGCGCTCGAAGTGCGGGCTGGAGACGTCGTGCACGCGGGCGCCGATGCGTTTCTGGGTGTTGCCGGCGTCGTTCAGCAGCTCGGCCACGAGGCGTGCATGCGCTTCCTCGTTGCCGGCGGCGGCGCCATCCTCGCAGTCGAACGTGATGTCGAACACGGGACCAAGCTCTTGTTGCAGGGCCATCGATTTGCGCATCAGCTTTTCCGAACCCGCGTAATGGTCGCAGGCCGGCAGGAGCAGCGGCTGGCGTTCGCCCTGGAATAAAACCTCGGATGGGTGCATCGTCTGGGTGTGGTGAGTGTTTGGTAACTGCGTGGTCTGGAGACGATAACGCCGCGCGGCCCGGGGGCAGCGCGGCGAACGTTATGGGACGCTTGGGTCCCACAGCGAAGAGGGTTACGGCAGCAGGTGCTTGACGCCTTCGCGCTCTTCGGTCAGTTCCTTCAGCGTCAGGTTGATGCGTTCCTGCGAGAATTCGTCGATTTCCAGGCCCTGGACGATCTTGTACTCGCCGTTCTCGGTCGTGACCGGGAAGCCGAACATGATGCCTTCAGGAATGCCGTACGAACCATCCGACGGCACGCCCATCGTGGTCCACTTGCCGTTGGTGCCCAGCACCCAGTCGCGCACGTGGTCGATGGCCGCGTTGGCTGCCGAGGCTGCCGAGGACAGGCCGCGTGCTTCGATGATGGCCGCGCCGCGCTTGCCGACGGTCGGCAGGAACGTGTTGGCATTCCATTCCTGGTCGTTGATCAGTTCCTTGACGGACTTGCCGTTCACCGTGGCGAAGCGGTAGTCGGCGTACATCGTCGGCGAGTGGTTGCCCCACACGGTCAGCTGCTCGATGTCCTTGACGGCCGTGCCGGTCTTGGCGGCCACTTGCGACAGGGCGCGGTTGTGGTCCAGGCGCAGCATCGCGGTGAAGTTCTTGGCCGGCAGCGAAGGTGCCGATTTCATGGCGATGTAGGCGTTGGTGTTGGCAGGATTGCCGACGACCAGCACTTTCACGTTGCGCGAAGCGACGGCGTCCAGCGCCTTGCCCTGCACCGTGAAGATCTGCGCGTTCGCTTCCAGCAGGTCCTTGCGTTCCATGCCCGGGCCGCGTGGACGGGCGCCGACCAGCAGGGCCACGTCGGCATCCTTGAAGGCGGTCATCGGGTCGCTGTGCGCGGTCATGCCGGCCAGCAGCGGGAATGCGCAGTCGTCGATTTCCATCATGACGCCCTTCAGCGCCTTCTGCGCTTTCTCGTCAGGGATTTCAAGCAGTTGCAGGATGACCGGCTGATCCTTGCCCAGCATGTCGCCGTTGGCGATGCGGAACAGCAGGGAATAGCCGATCTGGCCGGCGGCGCCGGTTACGGCAACACGCATTGGGGTTTTAGCCATGATGAATCTCCAAAGTGGAATAAAAAACGAAGCTGACTGACTGTTGCTGTTTTGCGCTGATGCCCGCGCTCCTGCCCACCTACGGCTCTGCTGCACTGCCGGGCGCGGCGTCCGTTGCTCAAAACAGCAATGATACCAAATTCGCCTCCCGGCGCGGCTTCACTTTCGCCCCCCCATTTGCAAGGGGCGCAGCGGGCGCGCAGAGGCAATACTCTCCATGTTCGCCCTGTGCGAGAGGTCATGCGGTGCGCCGCACGAGGCTCGCCAGGAATAACATCGTGGGCGAGTGTAGGCTTCGTTATGCCTTCTGTCAATCATATCTTATGTCTTATATAAGACATATAACTCGGGTGGTTTTACTGGACGGGCAGGGGCTTTTGTGGTGAAATCGCGGTCTATGAATTCCGTCACGCCCACCCAGACCAGTCCAGGCAGCACAACGGATGCGCCGGCTGCGGGCGCAGGATCGGTCACCCCGGCCACCGTGCCCGCCACGCCGGCCGCCTCCGCCACACCTTCCGCCTCCGCCGTCGCTTCGCCCACGTTTTCGCCTCTGTACCAGCAGATCAAGGCGCTGATCACGCAGAGCCTGCAGTCGGGCGAGTGGAAACCGGGCGAGATGATTCCCAGCGAAGTGGAGCTGGCCAACCGCTACAAGGTCAGCCAGGGCACCGTGCGCAAGGCGATCGACGAACTCGCTGCCGACAATCTCGTCATGCGCCGCCAGGGCAAGGGCACGTTTGTTGCCACGCACCATGAAGCGCGCGCCCACATCCGCTTCCTGCGGCTGCGTCCGGACGAAGGCGTGCCCCATTACCCCGAAAGCCGTTTCCTGGAAGTGCGCCGCCTGCGCGCGCCGGCGGACGTGGCGCGCCTGCTGGAGCTCAAGTCGGGCGACGCCATCATCTATATCAAGCGGGTCCAGTCGTTCGACGGCATTCCCACGATCATTGAGGAGCAGTGGCTGCCGGGCGGGTTGTTCAAGGGCTGACGGCCGAGCGCCTGTCCGAGTACAAGGGCCCCATGTACGGCCTGTTCGAATCCGAATTCGGCACGCGCATGATCCGTGCCGACGAGAAGGTGCGCGCGGTCGTGGCGGGCCCTGACGAGGCCGTACTGCTGGCGGTCGAGCCCGGCACGCCGCTGCTGTCGGCCGAGCGTGTGTCGTTCACTTACGGCGACAAGCCGGTCGAGCTGCGTCGCGGCCTGTACCTGACCACGCGCCACCATTATCAGAACGATCTGAACTAGAGGAGCGGCGTGACCCGCGTTCGCATGGAGCGGCGCAACATAATTTTGGTTATATGTAACAATAGATATTGGTCGAAGCTGGGAAATAGGCGAAAATCGCTGTCTCAGGACTGCAGAGCAGCGCAACAAAGCTGCGCCATCGTGAATTGACTCAAACAGCGGTTCATTAAATAGAAAGTAAAAGGGAGGTTTGTCATGTCTGAAGCCGTAAGGGAAGCACCGCGCAAGCAACGGCGAGAAATCCGTAACATTCACGTTACTGAGCTGATGAATTATCGTCAGCCGTTCTCCGCCATTGTGTCCATCATGCACCGCGTGAGCGGCTTCCTGATGTTTGCCCTGCTGCCGTTCATCCTGTATCTGCTGCAGGAAAGCATCCGTTCCGAGATCTCCTTTGCCCACTTCCAGGGCATCGCCTCCCATCCGTTCGCCAAGCTCGTCATCCTGGCACTGGTCTGGGGCTACATGCACCACTTCTGCGCCGGCGTCCGCCACCTGGTCATGGACACGCACGTCGGCCTGGACAAGGATTCGGCCCGCAAGAGCGCCATCGCCGTACTCGTCATCACGTGGGTTGTCGTCATTCTCGTCGCCCTGAAACTGTTCGGAGTGTTCTAAAAAATGAAAAACAATATCGGACCGAAGCGCATCGTCGTGGGCGCGGGCTACGGCCTGGGCGAGTTCCTGGCGCAGCGCGCCACGGCGGTGGTCATGGTGGTGTACACCGTCGTGCTGCTGCTGGCTTTCCTGACCGGCAGTAATTTCACGTACGAAGGCTGGGCCGGCCTGTTCGCCCAGACGTGGTTCAAGCTGTTTACGCTGGCCACCCTGATCGGCATGTTCTACCACGCCTGGGTCGGCGTGGTCAGCATCTACCAGGATTACATCAAGAACATCGCCGTTCGTTTCATCCTGCATACCGCCTCCGCCATCTGGCTGGTGGCTTGCGCCGTCTGGTCGGTGCAGATACTCTGGAGTGTTTAAATCGTGGCAGCTATCAAATCTGGAATTCCTGTCCGCCGCTTTGACGCGGTGATCGTTGGCGCCGGCGGTTCCGGCATGCGCGCTTCCCTGCAACTGGCAGAAGCCGGCCTGAACGTTGCCGTGCTGTCGAAAGTCTTCCCGACCCGTTCCCACACCGTCGCGGCGCAGGGCGGCATCGGCGCTTCGCTGGGCAATATGGCCGAAGACAGCTGGTTCTGGCACATGTTCGACACCGTCAAGGGCGGCGACTACCTGGGCGACCAGGATGCCATCGAATTCATGTGCCGCGAAGCGCCAAAGGTCGTCTACGAACTGGAACACTTCGGCATGCCGTTCGACCGCAATCCTGACGGCACGATTTATCAGCGTCCGTTCGGCGGCCACACGGCCAACTTCGGCGAGAAAGCCGTGCAGCGCGCCTGCGCCGCGGCCGACCGTACCGGCCACGCGCTGCTCCATACGCTGTATCAGCGTAACGTGCGCGCACGCACCCACTTCTTCGTCGAATGGATGGCGCTGGACCTGATCCGCGACGCCGAAGGCGACGTGGTCGGTGTCGTGGCACTGGAAATGGAAACGGGCGAATGCATGATCCTGCAGGCGAAGACGACGATCTTCGCCACGGGCGGTGCCGGCCGTATCTTCGCCGCCTCGACCAATGCGTTCATCAACACCGGCGACGGCATGGGCATGGCGGCACGTGCCGGCCTGCCGCTGCAGGACATGGAATTCTGGCAGTTCCACCCGACCGGCGTGGCCGGCGCGGGCGTCCTGATCACCGAAGGCGTGCGCGGCGAGGGCGGTATCCTGATCAACTCCGAAGGCGAGCGCTTCATGGAACGCTATGCGCCGACCCTGAAGGATCTGGCGCCGCGCGACTTCGTTTCGCGTTCGATGGACCAGGAGATCAAGGAAGGCCGCGGCTGCGGTCCGAACAAGGACCACGTCATGCTGGACCTGCGCCACATCGGCAAGGACACCATCGAGAAGCGCCTGCCGTCGATCCTGGAAATCGGCCACAAGTTCGCCAACGTCGATGCGACGAAGGAACCGATTCCTGTCGTGCCGACGATTCACTACCAGATGGGCGGCATCCCGACCAATATCCACGGCCAGGTCGTCACGCCAGCCGGCGACGGTTCGCAGAAGGTTGTGGGCGGTCTGTACGCGATCGGCGAATGCGCCTGCGTTTCCGTCCACGGCGCCAACCGCCTGGGTACGAACTCGCTGCTGGACCTGGTGGTGTTCGGCCGCGCGGCCGGCAACCACGTCGTCGGCCAGAACCTGGGCCCGAAAGAGCACAAGGACCTGCCGAAGGACGCCGCCGACTTCGCGATGGAGCGCCTGAACCGCCTGGAAACATCGACCGGTTCCGAGCGCGTGCAGGGCGTCGCCAACGACATCCGCGCCACGATGCAGAAATACTGCGGCGTGTTCCGTACCGACGACCTGCTCAAGCAGGGCTTCGACGAGATCATGAAGCTGGACGAGCGCCGCAAGCACGTGTCGTTCAAGGACAAGTCGAAGGTGTTCAACACCGCCCGCGTGGAAGCGCTGGAACTGGACAACCTGATCGAAACGGCCAAGGCCACGATCACGTCCGCCGTCGCCCGCAAGGAATCGCGCGGCGCCCACGCGCACAGCGATTTCCCGCAACGCGACGACGAAAACTGGATGAAGCACACGCTGTGGTTCTCCAATGGCAACCGCCTGGAGTACAAGCCGGTCGTCACCAAACCGCTGACGGTGGAAACCTTCAAGCCAAAAGCACGTACTTTCTAAGCAAGGGCCTCACATAAAATGGCACGCACTCTCAAATTCAAGATTTACCGCTACGATCCGGACAAGGACGCCAAGCCGTACATGCAAGACCTGACGGTCGAGCTGAAGGACACCGACAAGATGCTGCTGGATGCCCTGCAGCGCATCAAGTCCGACGTGGACGATTCGCTGGCCCTGCGCCGCTCGTGCCGCGAAGGCGTGTGCGGTTCCGACGCGATGAACATCAACGGCAAGAACGGCCTGGCCTGCACGACCAACCTGAACGAGCTGTCCGAGCCGATCGTCCTGCGTCCGCTGCCCGGCCTGCCGGTCATCCGCGACCTGATCGTCGACATGACGCAGTTCTTCAAGCAGTACGATTCGGTCAAGCCGTTCCTGATCAACGACTCGATTCCGCCGGAGAAGGAACGCCTGCAGACCCCCGCCGAGCGCGAGGAACTGGACGGCCTGTACGAGTGCATCCTGTGCGCATGCTGCTCCACTTCGTGCCCGTCGTTCTGGTGGAATCCGGACAAGTTCGTCGGTCCCGCCGGCCTGCTGCAGGCCTACCGCTTCATCGCCGACTCGCGCGACGAAGCGACCGGCCAGCGTCTGGACAACCTGGAAGACCCGTATCGCCTGTTCCGCTGCCACTCGATCATGAATTGCGTGGACGTGTGCCCGAAAGGCCTGAACCCGAACAAGGCGATCGGCAAGATCAAGGAATTGATGGTCCGCCGCGCCATCTGATATGAGCGACGAAATCAACCGTGAACATCAGGCGGACCCCGCCAACCGTGCCCGCCTGCGCTGGCGCGCGCGGCGCGGTCTGCTGGAAAACGACATCATCCTGACGCGTTTTCTGGATGCGCACGAAACGGAATTGACCGACGAGGAAGTGGACGCATTCACGCGGCTCCTCGACTTGTCGGACAATGCGCTGATGGATCTGGTTCTGGCGCGCAGCGAGCCGCAAGGCGAAGTCGATTCTCCGCACGTGCATGCATTGCTGGCCCGCCTGCGCCGCGCCTGATTTTTTTTAATGCCGCATCTCTCCATAAGGAAGAGCCCATGAACACCTCTGAAAACAAAGCCACCCTGTCGTTCTCCGACGGCAGCGCCGGGATCGAATTCCCGATCTACAAAGGCACCGTCGGTCCGGACGTCATCGACATCCGCAAACTGTACGGCGCGACCGGCAAGTTCACGTACGACCCGGGCTTCATGTCCACCGCGTCGTGCAACTCGTCGATCACGTATATCGACGGCGACAAGGGCGAGCTGCAGTACCGTGGCTACCCGATCGAGCAGCTGGCCGTGAACGCCGACTTCATGGAAACGTGCTACCTGCTGCTGAACGGCGAACTGCCGACGGCGGCGCAGAAGGACGCGTTCGCCGACACCGTCACCAAGCACACGATGGTGCACGAGCAGATGCAGTTCTTCTTCCGCGGCTTCCGCCGCGATGCGCACCCGATGTCGGTCCTGGTCGGTACCGTCGGCGCACTGGCGTCGTTCTACCACGACTCGCTCGACATCAACGACGCGCAGCAGCGCGAGATCTCCGCGATCCGCCTGATCGCCAAGATGCCGACGCTGGTCGCCATGGCGTACAAGTATTCGATCGGCCAGCCGTTCATGTACCCGCGCAACGACCTGTCGTACAGCGCCAACTTCATGCGCATGATGTTCGGTAACCCGTGCGAAGAGTACAAGGTCAACGACGTGCTGGTGCGCGCGCTGGACCGCATCCTGATCCTGCACGCGGACCACGAGCAGAACGCTTCCACCTCGACCGTCCGCCTGGCCGGTTCGTCGGGCGCCAATCCGTTCGCCTGTATCGCTGCCGGTATCGCCTGCCTGTGGGGCCCTGCCCACGGCGGCGCGAACGAAGCGGCACTGACGATGCTGAAGGAAATCGGCTCGGTCGAGAACATCCCTGCCTTCATCGAGAAGGTCAAGGACAAGAACTCGGGCGTCAAGCTGATGGGCTTCGGTCACCGCGTCTACAAGAACTTCGACCCGCGTGCAAAACTGATGCGCGAAACGTGCCACGAAGTGCTGGAAGAGCTGGGCCTGCAGGACGACCCGCTGTTCAAGCTGGCGATGGAACTGGAAAAGATCGCGCTGAACGACGAGTACTTCGTCTCGCGCAAGCTGTACCCGAACGTCGACTTCTACTCGGGTATCGTGCAGTCGGCCCTGGGCATCCCGGTTTCGCTGTTCACCGGTATCTTCGCCATGGCCCGCACCATCGGCTGGATCGCCCAGTGGAACGAAATGATCGCCGATCCGGAACAGAAGATCGGCCGTCCACGCCAGCTGTTCGTCGGCTCGGCAGTGCGCGACGTGCCGCCGCTGAAGGATCGCAAGTAAGCGTCAAGCTTCAAGCGACGGGAAAGCGGACCTTCGGGTCCGCTTTTTTTGTGCCCATGATTGACAGGCATCCTGCAGTTCCGGTGGCGCTGCAGGACGCTGCAATATTTTTCATGCGTTCTTTTCAGGCGTTGTGTTTATTTCACCTCTGCTACAATCCGTTCTCCCCGTAGAGCCTTGGTGACTTCAAGAATGCTGATACTGAATGTCGACGATTATGCCCAGGCGCGCTACGTCAAGACGCGCCTGCTCCGCAATGCGGGGTTTGTCGTCGCGGAAGCGGGCAACGGGCAGGAGGCGATCAGCATGGCCGCGGCACTGTTGCCTTCGCTCATGCTGCTCGATGTCCGGCTGCCCGATATCGATGGTATCGAGGTGTGCCGCAGGATCATGGCCGACCCGGCAACGTGCGCGATCCGTGTCATCCATATCTCCGCAGCCTTTATCACGACACGGGACATCGCCAAGGGCATCGCCAGCGGAGCGAGCGAGTACATCGTTGTCCCTTACGAACCTCAGGAATTGATTGCCGTGGTCCGGCGCGAAGCGGCATGGGCGCGTTGATGCATCCGCCGGCCATGACAGGCACGGCCGACGGAGAAAGCGACGGCGGCGGCAGCTGGATGCGATCGTCACTGCACCAGGCGCGGACGGGTTGAACCGTTCATCGAATGCATCAGGCAGCTCGTCGGTCGCGTGGCCACGTGCGTGCGACGCCACCGGCCCGATCCCACTAATATTCGTTAATTTTTCGGAAACCCAACGATGACCCAGACTGCCAAAAGTCTGCTCGACCTGCATGACCTGTGCACCAACGCGACAGTTGCCTTGTTCGTCATGGACGAGCACCAGCACTGCGTATACATGAACCCGGCAGCCGAGCGGCTGACCGGCTTTGCCCTTGCCGAGGTGCAGGGTGCGCCTCTGCATGATTTTGTCCACCACACGCGGCCCGACGGCAGCCCGTACCCCCTTGCCGAGTGCCCGATCGATCGCGCCGCGCCCGCCAACATGCAGGAGCAGGGCACGGAAGTGTTCGTCCACAAGGACGGCACCCTGTACCCGGTCTCGTTCACGGCGAGCCCGATCCGGCGGGACGGGCGGGTCGTGGGGACCGTCATTGAAGTGCAGGACGCCCGCGGCGGTCTCGAGAGGGAGCGTGAGCGCGAAGCCTTGCAGCGGATCGGGATGCTGATCGTCCAGGAATTCGATCACGAGAAAATTGTCCAGGCCGTCACGGACGAGGCGACCGCCCTGACCGGCGCCCAATTCGGCGCATTTTTCTATAACGTGCGCAACGAGGCGGGCGAATCGTACACGCTCTACACCATTGCGGGCGTGCCCAAGGAAGCGTTTTCCCGTTTCCCCCTGCCGCGCAACACGCACCTGTTCGGCCCCACGTTCCGTGGCGAGGGTACCATCCGCAGTGACGATATCCGGCTCGACCCGCGCTACGGCAGGATGGCGCCGCACCACGGCATGCCGGCCGGACATCTGCCGGTGCGTTCCTATCTGGCGGTGGGCGTCAAATCAAGCGAGAACGAGGTCATCGGCGGGCTTTTCTTCGGACACGAGGCGCCACATATTTTTACGGAAGAGCATGAGCGCATCGTCGAGACGCTCGCGGCACAGGCCGCGATCGGGCTGAACAAGGCTTCGCTGTACCAGGAAGCGCTGTTCGCCAAGAAACGTGCCGAGCTGGAAGCGGCCGAAAAGCACCGGCTGTACGAGGAGGCCGCGCGCGCAAACGAAGCAAAGGACCAGTTCCTGGCAACGGTCTCGCACGAATTGCGTACGCCGCTGACGTCCATTCTGGGCTGGTCCCATATGCTCACCTCGGGCAAGCTCGATGGTGCCATGGCCCAGCGGGCGATCGAGACCATCGAACGCAATGCGCGGGCGCAAGCGCAGATCGTCGAGGATCTGCTGGACATATCGCGCATTGTCAGCGGCAAGCTGCGCCTGAACGTGCAGCTGTTCTCGCCGCAACCCTCGGTCGAAGCGGCGGTGGAGGCCGTCCGCCCGGCCGCCATCGCGAAATCGTTGAACATCCAGCTGGTGCTCGACCCGCTGGCAGGTCCCGTCTCGGGCGATCCGGAGCGGCTGCAGCAGATCGTCTGGAATCTGATGTCCAACGCCATCAAATTCACGCCCAAGGGGGGCCGCGTCCACGTCGCCTTGCACCGGCATCACTCGAGCATTCACATCGTCGTGTCCGATAACGGTGCCGGCATCCCGCAGGAATATCTGCCGCGCATCTTTGAAAGCTTCACGCAAGTCGATGCCACGTCGAGTCGCAAGCATGGCGGCCTTGGTCTTGGCCTGGCGATCGTGAAGAAGCTGGTCGAACTGCATGGCGGCACCGTATCGGCGTTCAGCGAAGGGCTGGGCCAGGGCGCTTCCTTCACGGTCGTGCTGCCCGTTGCGCCCCTGGCGAGTGCCCAGGCTCATGCAGCTGCGCCGCAGGTCGCCGCCGGCGCCTATCGTGCGCCCATCGACATGGACCAGTTCAGCCTGACAGGAGCGGTCGTGCTGCTCGTGGAGGACGATGACGACGCCAGGAACATGCTGGCCGCCGTCCTGACCGGCGCGGGCGCCATCGTGGAAACCGCCAACGACGCGGAGTCGGGCCTCCTGCTGTGGGAGGGGATTCGGCCGGACATGATCGTCAGCGACATTGGCATGCCAGGCATGGATGGCCACGGCTTCATTGCCGAGGTGCGCCGGCGTGAAAGCGCCGAGCGGCGCGCCGCTGCCCCTGCGGTTGCCTTGACCGCCTATGCACGCGTCCAGGACCGGATGCGGGCGTTGACGAGCGGTTTCCAGATGCACGTGGCCAAGCCGGTCGAGCCCGCCGAGCTGTTGACCGTATTGTCGACCTTGCGCAGCTGGCGCGGCGGCTAGCGTTGCCCGGGCGGTCGTCCGCCTGGACGATACGCCCGGTTCCCGGCCAAGGTGTTGCTGGCACGCTCGCTGGCGCCGCGGGCAGGCGCGGCGCCAGCGCCCTCGACACGTATTTGTCCCGGGGATACAGGAATGTGCTCAGCACAATACATTGCGGGTGCCGAAGGGAGCGCTGGCCCGACTGTTATAATCGCCGCTACTGCCGAGCTCAAGAGCTCCGTGCACACAGCCCGGAGCGTATGCCGCAGGGTGTTCGCCGCGGCGCCCTCTGCGACCTGCAGAGTCCCCACCAGTTCTTCTTGAGTCATGAAAGTCAGATCCCACATCGCATTGCTCGTGCTGGTCATCCTCGCTCCCACGGTGGTTTTTTCGGCGGTGGCACTGGACCTGCTGCTGACGGCCGAGCGCCAGGCGGCCCTGCGCAGCATGCAGGAACTGGCGCGGGCGTCGGTCAACGTGATGGACCGCGAGATGACGTTCGCCATGGCGACGGCGCAGACGCTCAGTACGTCGCGAGTGCTGCAGAACGGCGCGATCGAGGAGTTCTATGCACAGGCGAAAGCGGCAAACAGCCACCGGGACATCCATGCGGCGTTGATCGACGAGAACGGCCAGCAGCTGTTCAACACGGTGCGTCCCTTCGGTACGAAGATTCCCGCCCCTGTTGCCATCACGCAAGCGAGGGTAAAGAACGTCATCGCGGGCGGCGCGCCCGTGTACAGCGGGTTAATCAAAGGTAGTGCGACTGGCAAGTATGTCGTCAGCGTGGAGTATCCGGTGCGGATCCGCGACGGCCGCCGCATGGTCGTCAACGAATGGATGTATTCGGACCACCTGAACAGGTTGCTGCCGGACGAAAATATTCCGCCGTCATGGCTGATCGCCGTGTTCGACCGGCAGGGCATCACGATTGCGCGCAACAAACATCCGGAAAAATTTGTCGGGCTTCCGCCAAGAGAAGAGCGGCTGCGCACGATACTTGCCGGTTTCGAGGGCATCGGGCGGGCGTACACGCGCGACGGCGTCGAGATGTACGGCGCCTGGGAACGGTCTGCCATCACCGGCTGGACTGTCGGTATCGGAGTGCCCGTCACCGAAATCGAAAAAACCGCCGTGCAGTCCGTGGCGTTGACGGCTGCCGGTTTCGTCACCGCGCTGCTGTGCGCGATTGGTGGCGCCGTGCTGTTCAGCCGTCGGCTGCTGGGCGCGATCGGCACGGTCGCCGCCGATGCCGGGATGTTGTCGCGCCATCGGATCCCGCCCGTGAAGGATTTACGGGTCGACGAAATGAACCGGCTGCAGCTGGCATTGCACGACGCGGGCTGCCTGCTCGCGGCCGCCCGGGACAACCGGCAGCGAACGCTCGACGAAGCTCGGGCCGCGCGCGTCCACGCCGAGGAGGCACAGAAAATTGCTGAATCGCAAAACCAGGCAAAGGACGAATTCATGGCCATGCTTGGCCATGAACTGCGCAATCCGCTGGCGGCGATCGCCTCGGGAACGGTGGTGCTGAACCTGCCGGGCATCGATGCCGACCGGGCGGCGAAGGCCCGTTCGATCATCGCCCGGCAAACCGGGCACCTGACCAAGCTGGTCGACGACTTGTTGGACGCCCACCGCATCCTGAGCGGGAAAATCCGGATGGTGCTCCGCCCGGTCGACCTGAAGGCGGCATTGGAGGGATGTCTGGCGGGATTCGAGACGCGCGGCGCCATGCGCAATCATCGGGTCCGCGTCGACCTTGCCGCTGCGACAATCCAGGGCGACCCCACGCGCCTGGAGCAGATGTTCTGCAATCTTGTCGATAATGCCCTGAAATATACACCCGAAGGCGGCAATATCGATATCACCCTGCGCACGGATGCGGGTTTTGCCGTACTGGCCATTGCCGATACCGGCATCGGCCTGGCGCCGGAACTGCTGGCCAGGGCGTTTGAGGTCTTTGTTCAGGGGAAGGTGGTCAATCGGTCGAAAGACGGGTTGGGCATCGGTCTGGCCGTGGTCGATGCACTGGCGCGGCAGCATGGCGGCACGCTGGTGGCGCACAGCGCCGGGGTGGGGCAAGGCAGCGTCTTCACGCTGCGCTTCCCCACGATCGACACCCGGTCCGGCGCTCCGGCAGCGACACCGGACGCACGGTCGCAGGCCGCCGGCACCGTCCTGGTGATCGAGGACAACCGCGATGTACGGGAAATGACGGCGCTGATGCTGGCCGAACACGGTCTTACGGTGCATGTCGCGGAAAACGGGGCCGAGGGAATCGCGCTGGCCGCCTCGGCCAGCCCCGACGTGGCGCTGATCGACCTCGACCTGCCCGATATGTCTGGCCATGATGTGGCGGCACGACTGAGAAACGACCCGCTCACCGCCGCCATCCGGCTGATCGCCGTGACAGGATACGGACAGCCAACCGACCGGGCGCGGGCGCTGGGTGCCGGTTTCGATAAACATCTGACCAAGCCGGTACCGCTGGAGCAACTGATCGCGTCGATCCGGGAACTTCTTCGGCCTGCTCGCTGAATCGACAGGAAAGCCACCATGAATTGGCCTCGACTTATCAACGACCCGGCGACCGACATCGCCCCCACCCGAATGGAACGGCGGATGATGTCGCACGACTGGTCCCGCACCCCGTTGGGCGCGGTGGGCAATTGGCCGCCCAGCCTGTGCAATGCGGTTCGGCTGCTGCTCGACTGCCGTCTGCCGATGTACCTGGCGTGGGGCGACGGGTTCACGCAGTTCTATAACGATGCCTACGTGCCCATCCTGGGCGAGAAGGACGCCGACGCGCTGGGGAACGACGCCCGGGTGACCTGGTCTGAAATCTGGCCGACGATCGGCCCCATGTGGCAGAAGGTGCTGGCCGGCGAAGGCATCGGTTTCGAGCGGTTCAAGCTGACGATCGAACGGTTCGGCTATCCGGAAGACTGCTATTTCAGTTTTTCATACAGTCCGGTACGCGCCGATGACGGAACGCCCAATGGCGTACTGGTCACCTTTGCCGAAACCACACGCGAAGTGCTTGCCGAACAACGGCAGGCGTTCCAGCTTGCCCTGTCCGACACACTGCGCGGACTGAATGACCCGCTGGCGATTACCGCACACGCCGCTTCAATGCTGGGTCGATACGTCAACGCAGACCGCGTCGGGTATGGCGAAATCGATGCCGTATCGGACTCGGTATCCGTGCGCCGCGACTGGACGGCGGCCGGGGGCGCAATGCAGAGCCTGGCCGGCGAGACCCGCCCGCTGGACAGTTTCGGGCCGAACATCATCGCGGTCCTCAGGGCGGGGCAGACACTGCGGCTCGACGATATCGAAGCCGACCCCCGTTCCGCCCCGTACGCCGCCGGCTATGCCAGCATCGGGACGAGGAGCCTGCTTGTCGTCCCGCTCGTCAAGGGTGGCCGGCTGGTCGCCATCCTTTACCTCCACTGTGCGAACCCGCGTCGGTGGAGCGACGCAGACGTCTTTGTCGCGGAAGAGGTGGCGCAACGGACCTGGGATGCCATCGAACGGGCCAATGCGGAGAACGCGCTGCGCCTTGCCAACAGCCGCAAGGACGAGTTCCTGGCGATGCTCGCGCACGAGTTGCGCAATCCGCTCGCGCCGATTGGCGCGGCTGCGCAGCTGCTCGAGCTTGGCCACGTCGAGGGCGCGCGGGCGCTCGATCTGGGCAGGATCATTTCCCGCCAGGTCGGCCATATGACGACCTTGCTCAATGACCTGCTGGACGTGTCACGCGTCACGCGCGGCATGATCGAGCTGGATCTGCATGCGGTCGACCTGCACTCTGTGGTCGAAACGGCAAGCGAACAGGTGCGACCGCTGGTCGAACAGCGCCGTCACGTCCTCGCGTACTCGGCGCCGGCCGAGCCGATGCTGGTGCACGGCGACTTCGTGCGTCTGGTACAGGTCCTGGCGAACGTCATCAATAACGCGGCCAAGTACACGCCCGAAGGTGGCCGGATCGCCGTCGTGCTGACGGGACAGGCCGAGCGCGTCAGTATTTCCGTCACGGACAACGGCAGCGGCATCGCGCCGGAGTTGTTGCCGGATGTGTTCGACTCCTTCATCCAGGGCAGGCGAACGCTGGGGCGCACGCAAGGGGGGCTGGGACTCGGCCTGGCACTCGTCCGATCGCTGGTGGAGCTGCACGACGGGCGGGTCCACGCATACAGCGAAGGCGAACGGCTGGGTACGACAATCACGATCGAACTGCCGCGCTGGCACGGCGGTCCGGCGGCCGGCAGCGAACGGCGCGCAGCGGGGATACGCGCCGGCGGCACCTCCACGCCGCTGAACATCCTGCTGGTCGACGACAATGCCGACGGCGCCGCGATGCTTGCGCGGCTGCTCGGGCAAATGGGACACACGGTGACGGTGGCGCACGATGCGCGCTCGGCGTTGTCGAGCGCCACGGCGGCGGCGCCCCACGTGGTAATGCTCGATATCGGTCTGCCCGATATGGATGGTTATGAGCTGGTGGCCCGGCTGAAGACGCAGCCGGGCTGCGCCGGGGCGCTGTTTATTGCCGTGACGGGCTACGGACAGGGCGAGGCCCGGCAGCGCGCGTTCGACGCCGGATTCTCGCGTCACCTGACCAAACCGGCGTGCCTGGAAACGCTGGCGCACTATCTGGACGAAGCGGCCGGGCTGGCGGGCCGCCAGGTGGGCAACGGATGACGGGATCTGGTTTGTCCTGGACGGTTCCGCAGTCCTGACATAGTCATTTACCCGCCAGTCGTATAACGACTACAATGACCGACGGTGTCCGTTCCCCGGACCGATCCAAGGTACCCATGTTCACAGAACAAGCCCCGGCGTCCTCCGCTTGCCGCGACAGCCATCACTTTGTCCGGTTCTACGAGGACGAGGTATTACTTGCCGAGGAAATCGTCAGTCACCTGCACACCGCTCTGGCGCAGGGCGGATCCGGCATCCTCATTGCCACGGCGGCGCGAGTAGGCGATGTGACGGCGCGCCTGCGCGCTGCGCTCGGCACGCAGGCGTCCGGCGCCCTGGCGAGGCTTGTCGTACTGGATGCAGCGGAAACGCTCGCGCAGCTGTCGGTGGGAGGCTGGCCCGACAGAGGACGCTTCGACGCAGTGATGGGGACCCTCGTGCGCACCGCGCGAAACGATGGAGCGCCCTTGCATGCATACGGCGAAATGGTGGCCTTGCTGTGTGCCGACGGGCGCTATGAGGCTGCCGTGCGACTCGAGCAGCTATGGAACGAACTTGCCGGCCAGACCGCATTTTCGCTGTTTTGCGCCTATCCGTGGACACTGTTTCCGACAGCGGAGCTGGCGGAAAGTTTCGCTGCCATCTGCAAATGCCACTCCCACGCCGGTTCGCAGCGCCAGCCGGGTGCCGGCACCGTGGGGCGCAACGATGCCATGGTGCTGCTCGAACTGGAGCGCAAAGCCTTCGCGCTGGACGGCGAAGTCGCGCGGCGGCAGGCGGCGGAGCGGCTGGCCGCGGCCACGCAGGCCGATCTGGCGGAATTCCTGGACAATGCCGCCGAAGGGATCCACCGCGTCGGGCCGGATGGCACGATCCTGTGGGCGAACAAGGCCGAGCTGGCGCTGCTGGGGTATCGGTGGGACGAGTACGTGGGCCACCATATTGCCGAGTTCCACGTCGACAGCCCCGTCATCGAGCATATTCTCGACACTTTGCTGGGTGGCGGCACGCTGTACGACCAGCCGGCGCGGCTGCGCTGCCGTGACGGCAGCGTGCGCCACGTCGTGATCCACTCGAACGGTTGTTTCGAGAACGGCCAGTTGCGCTATACCCGCTGCTTTACGCGCGACGCCACGGAACGGCATGAACGGGACAGGGCGCTGCTGCAGCGCGACCAGATGATCTTGCGCTCGCCCGTTGCCACCGCGTTGCTGATCGGACCGGAGTTGCGTTTCCAGGTCGTCAACGAGCGCTTCGTCGAGATGGCGGGCGGCGCGGAGCTCCGGGACAGGACGTTTGCGCAGGCGTTTCCTGCGGCTGTGGGGGGCCGGCTGCACGCCCTGTTGCAACAGGTTCATGCGAGCGGCACGGCGTTCAGCGCCGATGAGATATGCCTGCAGGAGTTTCACGGCGCATCGGAGCGCTACATCAGGCTCAGCCTGGAGCCGCTGCAAAACGAACAAGGTGCCACAGAGGGCGTCCTGGCGGTAGTGGTCGACATAACGGAACACGTCACGGCGCGAAAATCGCTGGAGCAGGCGCGCGACGAGCGTGAGGTCATCCTGACGGCGTTGACGGAAGCCAACCGCAACAAGGACCAGTTCCTGGCCATGCTGGGGCATGAGCTGCGCAACCCGCTCTCGCCGATCCTGATGGCACTGGAGATGATGGAATTGCGCGGCGATGCATCCTTCGGTCAGGAGCGGCGCGTGATGCGCCGGCAGCTCGATCATCTGGTGCGTCTGGTCGACGACCTTCTCGATATTGCCCGGGTCACGCAGGGGAAGATCGAACTGAAGAGCGAGAGCATGGCGCTGGACGCAGCGCTCCACAAGGCGGTGGAGATCGCCTCTGCGGATATACGGTCGCGCGCGCACGCACTCACGCTGTCGGTCGAGCCCGCGCTGATGGTCAATGGCGATCCGGTCCGGCTGGCGCAGGTTGTCGCCAATCTTCTGATCAACGCGGCGCGCTACACGGCCAACGGCGGCGCGATCCGATTGACCGCCGCACGGGATGCAGCCGGCAGCGCCCGCATCAGTATCCTCGACAACGGGCGCGGCATGTCGGGGCAGGAATTGCGCCAGGTCTTCGACCTGTTCTATCAAGGCCCGCGCGGCATCGACCGGGCCGAGGGAGGCCTCGGCGTCGGCCTCTCGCTGGCGCACCGGCTGGTTGAGTTGCATGGCGGGCACATCGAAGCTCATAGTGCCGGTCCGGGACTGGGCAGCGAGTTTATCGTCGTGCTTCCGGTGCTCCCGGCCGCGGCTGTACCGGTAATGGACGCACGCGTCAGCCCGACCGAAGCGATCGACGCGGTCCGCTCCCGCATCCTCATTGTCGACGACAATGCCGACGCGGCACGCATGCTGGGCGTGATGCTGGAACAACACGGACATATCGTCGAGCTATGCCACGATCCGATCACGGCACTGGACAAGCTGGCGGCGTTCCGGCCGGACCTGGCGATCCTCGACATCGGACTGCCGCTGATGAGTGGCCATGAGCTGGCGCAACGGATACGCAACAAGCCGGGTGGGGAGTCCTGCCGGCTCATCGCCCTCAGCGGCTTCGGTCAGCCGGAAGACGCGCTGCGCAGCAAGGACGCCGGCTTCGAACAGCACCTCGTCAAGCCCGTTCAGCCTCAAGCACTGCTGTCACTGCTTGGCCGGCGGTCGAGCGCGGCCAGCTAGCAGTGCGCGGGCATACGCGGCCGCGAACAAGTAAAGTCGACGTCTGCCGTAACGTCAGCGTGAACTCAGCACCATTTTGAACTGGACGGTCGATCGGACGATGGTCCCCACGCTGGTGGGACTCGAGCCTGTTTGATCAGCAGCTCACTACCAGCACATGACAGGGGCAAGAAAGCTTCAGATGATTCTTGTCGGTTTGTCGAATATGCCCAACCTCATTCGTCGACATGGTATGGCCGAGATGTGCCCGGGTGCTTCTAAGTGAACCTGCGATGCGACAAGGCCGAAGACCGGCTTCGCTGAATGCGAAACCGAAATGGGGCGTCTCTTTGCGAGTGGAGTTCGGGAATGGCAAAATTCATCACTATCGGTTATGGCGATCGCGAAGGCTACGAGCGCACGAGCGAGACTGTACGGAGTGCAGCCCATGCCCATGACGAGTTGCTACTGCGGCGCGGCGCCGACATGGGAATCGCGGGGCAGCCGGTCCAGGTGCGCAACCACGGTGCGAAAGGAGTGCATACGGAGGCGGGCTCATTCATGTCGTCACGCCTGCCGATTGCCGGCTTTGCCATCATTGAAGCATCAGACATAGCTGAGGCGATCGAGTTGGTTTCGAAAACACCGTGTGCTGTCGCGTACGGAGTCGTCGAGGTTTGGCCCATGGCGCAGCAGGATGGTGCAACCTGATAGTCATCCAGGCCGACGCTATTTCGTGGCTCGGCTTGATTGAGCCAACAAGGCGCATGGCATCTTCGGTTTCGCCAGCACGCTGTACATGGTCCACAAGCACCGTCCAGGATCGTACAAGCGTCTCGACAAGGCGCTGGGCGACAAGAATACATGCGCAACACGCGCGTACAGGCGGGATCAAGACTTTACCTCGCATGATGCGGGCGGGGAGGCCAACCTGCTCAACGATATCGTGGAGCTGGCCCGGACCTTCCGAACCCAGGCAAGTGGACGATCGAGGGCTATATCGAGGATATCGCCAAAGGCGGGGACGATACCGCCTACTCCATCGCGTTGCCGCCGCAAGCCGTGATCGCCTATGCCCGGACGATGTGGATTTGCGGCCATACCGGAAGGACGACGGCGTGCCAGGGGCTGCCATCCTGGACCTGGCACGCACAGGTATTGTCAACCGCTGGTGCAACCTGGCGCACCATGTCTGCGGTGACGGTGCCGGCAAGCTGTGCAGCTGGGGCGAGCAATTCGACGACCCGGACGGCGCCAGCAGGTACAGGAAGGTCGATTACAGCATTGTCAGCCGCATCATGCTGCACGGCTGAGCCACCGCTGTCCGTCCTGGTTCAGGTCAAAAACGTTACCCCGTCGTAGCGGACCGCGCCGCTCAGCGCGGCGCCGCCACCTTCGCCAGCACGTCCTCCAGCTTCGCCGGCTTCAGGATATGGTCGTCGAACCCGGCCGCCGTGGCCGCCTGCAGGTCGGACGGCTGGCCGTAGCCCGTCAATGCGATCAGCATCGCGCAGGCCGTTGCCGGCATTGCGCGCAGCCGGCGGGCGACTTCGTAGCCGTCGATGCCGGGCAGGCCGATATCGAGCATGACCACTTCCGGGTCGCAGCGTTGGGCTGCCGCCAGTGCGCCTTCGCCGTCCTCGGCCGTGGTGACGTCGTGGCCGTGGAGCGACAGCAACGTAGCCATCAGTTCGCGCGCGTCGGCGTTGTCGTCCACCAGCAGGATACGGCGGCCCGACGTTCCTGCAGCGGCACGGTCCGGCGCGGGCAGGCTGGGTGCGGACGTTCGTGTTGGCTCCACCAGACCCAGCTGCACGGTAAAGCTGCTGCCCTGGTCGGGACCGTCGCTGTGCGCCGCGATCGTCCCGCCGTGCAGTTCGACGATGCGGCGAGCCAGCGTCAGTCCGATGCCGAGGCCGCCGTCGGAGCGGTCTAGCGAGCGCGGCAGCTGGGTAAACAGCCCGAATACCGCGTCCAGCATTCCTGACGGGATGCCGGCGCCCGTATCCGTGACGGTGATCGTTGCCATATTGCCGAGAATACGCGTGGCAATGCCGACCTCGCCGCCGTTCGGCGTGTATTTTGCCGCGTTATGCAGCAGGTTGCCGAACACCTGTGCCAGCCGTGTGGCATCGGCGTTGACGCGCACGGCGCGGCCGGGCAGGGCGACCGCCAGCGAATGGCCGCGTTGGTCGATCAGCGGGCGGGCCTGCTCGACGGCCATGTCGATGATGTCGGCCAGCGACGTTTCCTTCATGTTCAGCTGGATATGGCCCTGCGTGATCCGGGCAACGTCGAGCAGATCGTCCACCAGGCGCGTCAGGTGGCCCACCTGGCGATCCAGGATGGCCGAGCTGGCGGCAATGGGCGAGCCGGCCGGCGCCAGGGAGCCGATGACCTCGGCCGCGGTGCGGATGGGCGCCAGTGGATTGCGCAGCTCGTGGCCCAGCATGGCAAGGAATTCGTCGCGGGCGCGCACGGCGGTGTTCAGGGCGGCCGTGCGGGACTCGACACGGTGTTCCAGCTCCATGTTCAGGCGCATCAGCTCTTCCTTGGCGATCTTCAGCGACGAGCTTTCCAGCAGTTCCCAGTCGCCGTCGCGGCGGGTCAGGGCAAACTGGTGGTGGCGGCAGACGTCGATCACGTCCTCCGCGCTGCACGTTTCCACGCAGTAGGTGCACAGCGCCACCAGGTTGTGGCGGCGGAACGCGCCGTTGACCTTGCGTTCGTAGTCCATGAAATCGTCCCAGCCGGAGCGCTCGACCCAGATCGTGTCGCCCGTCAGGCGCAGGCCGGCAAAGCCACGTTCCCGCGAGCGCTGTTCGCGTTCGATCCAGCCGTTCAGCACGACGTCCGGGTCGAACACGTCGCCGGCCTTGTACCAGTCCGAGATCGAGACGATTTCCATCTGGCCGCTGCTGACATAGCGGTCGAAGTCCGGGATGGCACGCGCCATCAGCGACGTGGCCTTGCCGGCATCGAGCGATTGCGACGTCACCCACAGGCAGGATTCGTTGGCGTCCAGGCCAGCCTGGAAGAAGGGGACGAGTGTCTCGGCCAGATCGGCCTCGTTGCGGTAGAACTGGCAGAAGTGTGAGCCCCAAGGGATGCTGCCGACGGCGTCGATCCCCGAGTTGCGGTGTGAAGTATGCATGTGCAAGGTTTGATCCGCGCCAGGCGCGCCTCGTAATGGATGGGACGCCCCGGCGTCCTGATCTCTCTATGATACGCTAGCGCGGGGCGTCTGTTGGGGCCTCGCGGCGCCCGCCGGGCCGTCCTGACAGCTCTGGCAGGGGCAACCGATGCATGTATAGCGCAGTGCAACCACCGGCGCGCAAGGAGAACCCGCATTGAAACGTATCGGAAGATTGCGGCACCTGGCAGCCGGTCTGCTGGACTCCTTCGTCGGCCGCAACAACGACGTTGAAGGGTACTGGGCGCCCGGAATGCTGTACGCCCAACTGCCGGGATGCGTCGTGCGCCTGGACCTGCTGCGTTGGGATGCCGAGCCCGCTACCGATGTTACTGTCACGGTAGCCCGCAACTATGGCGAGCAGCTGCGGCGGGCACTGCCGAAGATCGGCCTGGCAGCCGACGAGCTGATCGAAGCCACTATCGAGGTGACGTTCGAGACCGCGCCGGCCGTACCGGCAGTCCGGTACTTCACGACGGGTGAGCCGTTCGACTGCGTGATCACGCTGCGCAACCGGTATGGACAGCAGGTGATGCGCCATGCGCACGGGCGCTGCCATCGACTGGAGCCCAATCTGTTCAGCCGGCGGGGCAGCTGGTAGTCCTGGCAATGGCTAGTGCGCCGTCAGCCATTCCGCCAGTGCGGGCCGCGCCAGCGGCTCGCTGATGTAATTGCCCTGCACGCTGCTGCAGCCGTGGGCGGCCAGGAAGTCGTGCTGGTCGCGCGTTTCGACGCCTGTTGCGACGACGCGGATGTTGAGGTTGTGACCGATGTCGAGCATCGTCTTGGTCAGCATGCCGTCGCTGGGCGTGGCGCCGATTTCCTGGACGTGCCGCCGCGTCATCTTGAGCTGGCTGACGGGCAGGCGGCGCAGGCAGGAAAGGTTGTTCAGCCCGGCGCCGAACTCGTCCACCGACAGCCGTATGCCCAGCTCCTGCAGCCCGTTCGCCAGGCGCGTGGCCTGCTCCGGATCGTGCATCAGCTGCTCTTCGTGCAGCTCCAGGGCCAGGTTGGACGGCTTGATGCCGTGATGGGCAATGCGTCGGCCCAGGTGCAGCAGGTAATCGCGCTGCGTGAACTCGCGGCTGGATGCATTGATCGAGATCGGCAGGTCGGGGTAGCCAAGCTCGGCCAGGTAGTGCAGGGTGGCGCAGACGTCCTCCAGCACGCGCCGGCCCAGCGGCACGATCAGGCCGTTTTCTTCCGCTTCCGGCAGGAAGTCCGCCGGCAGCAGCTCGCCCCGCTCGGGGTGGCGCCAGCGCAGCAACGCTTCCAGGCCAAGGATCTTGCCGGTTTCGACGCAGACGGCGGGCTGGAACAGCAGGTACAGGTCGTCACGGTCGAGCGCATCGCGCAATGCATGCTCCATATGCTGGCGGGCCGCCGTCGTGGTAGCCATTGTCGGCGAGTAGAAATGGATGGCGTCAGGCCCGCCGTGCTTGCTTTCGTACATGGCCGCGTCCGCCGCCTGCAGCAGGTCGTGCACGTTGCGGCCGTCGTTCGGATAGACGGCCACGCCCATGCTGGCGCCGACGGACAGGATGCGGCCTTCGATATCCATTTCGCCCGACATGGCGCGCCGCACCCGGTCGATCATGCGCAGCGTGAAGCGCAGGTTGGGCTGCTCGGCCAGCACCAGCACGAACTCATCGCCGCCCAGGCGTGCCACGGTGTCGGATTCGCGCAGTGCCGACTGCAGCCGCTGGGCCACGTTCCTGAGCACGTGGTCGCCGGCAGCGTGACCCTGCGTGTCGTTGATTTCCTTGAACTTGTTCAGGTCCATCATGACGACGGCCACCATTTCGTGGTTGCGCTGGGCCGAGTGGATCGCGTGATCGAGCCGGTCGCGCAGCAGCACGCGGTTTGCCAGTCCCGTCAGCGCGTCGTGCGTGACGAGGTGTTCCAGCTGCGCGGCGCGCTGTTTGGTGGCGGTGATGTCCTCGATGATGCCGATGAAGTGCGTAACGCGGTGGTGGTGGTCGCGCACGGGCGTCACGGTCAGGTGATTCCAGAACAGTTCGCCATTCTTGCGCTGGTTGCGGAACACGATGGACGCGGGCTCGTGTGCCTGGATCGCGGCCGCCAGCTTGCGGCGCGGCTCGTCGTCCAGGCCTGGCGCGCCCATGAAGCGCGAATCCCGGCCAGTCACCTCGTCGGCCGAGTAACCGCTGATGCGTTCGAAGGCCGGGTTGACGTACTCGATGGGATTGTCCACGCCATCATGCCGGGTAATGACAATGCCGTTGCTGGCCGCCATGAGTGCCCGCTCGAACAGTTCGAGCTTGTCGCGCTGGCGCTGGTCGCGCGACAGGTCCAGGCCCATGCCGCAGACGTAGCTGGTGCCCTCGCCCACCAGCAGGCGCGAGGCGCAGCAGGCAAAGGGGATCAGTTCGCCCGATGTGGAGCGCACCCGCGCCTCCAGCTGTACGCGCTCATCCTGCTGCAGGACGGTGCAGAAGGCGCGCGCCACATTGGGCCGGTCGGACGGATCGAATACTTCGAGCAGGTGCAGTCCGCGCAGGCGCTCGGCCGATAGCCCGGTGACCCGCTCCACCTGCTGGTTCCACAGGACAAAGTAGCCCGAGTCGTCCAGGACATAAAAAGTCCCGGCAAGCAGGTCCATCACATCCTGCAACGGCAAGTTGCCAACGTCGCCCGCTGGTTGCAGCCCGCTTTCCCCCATGCTTCCCCCGAAGTGCAATAGTCGCTGTGTTGTTACTTTTTATTGGAGCAAATACCGAAGCAGATACCGAAGCAATACCGAAGCAAACATCACGCAGAACAGAGCACGCAGGCTCGGCACATGCGGCTTGCTACTGCCGGCGGGGAGGGTGTGGCCGCTGCCGGCGGACAACCAACGTTTACAGCCGTAGTGTGATCGAAAAAACAAAAGTGCGCCGCGCGCTTGGCAGTCCGCGTGCTTCGCTGCCGGGCAGGAGTATCAGTCGGGACGGGCGCCCTGGTCGAGCAGCGCTTGGATCTCGCAAGGGGGACGGTTCCCAACCCTGGACCTGCCGGTGGCGCCTGCGCCGCCAGGCTTTTTGGCGTACCATGTTGTTCTACCTCAGCGTAGCGTGCTATGCTAAACAACCATTGTTGAAATTTCGGAGGAGTTGTTGCCGCTTTCATATGCGTGCAGAAAGACTGCACAGCGGCACCGGCGATTTCGGGTTTTAGGTGTACAGCCCTTCCCCCACAACTTGATGTGCAATCCGCTAATCGGTCAGGCCGTGTCGCGGAAGGTTAGATTAACCCGCTAATTCCTCGCGAAGCGCGAAGAAAGGTGAGCAAGAATGATGCAACAACTGACGTCCAACTCCTACCTGTTCGGTGGGAATGCGCCGTACGTAGAAGAGCTCTACGAGGCGTACCTGGAGAATCCAGGCTCCGTCCCCGACAACTGGCGCGCGTATTTCGACGCCATGCAGCACGTCCCCGCGGTAGACGGCTCCAACAAACCCGACGTCGCCCACGCTTCCGTCATCGCGTCCTTCGCCGAGCGCGCCAAGGCCGGCCCGATCCGCACCGTCGTCGCTTCCGGCGACCCGGAAATGGGCCGCAAGCGCGTTGCTGCCACGCAACTCATCGCCGCCTACCGCTACTTGGGTTCGCGCTGGGCCAACCTGGACCCGCTGCAGCGCCAGGAACGGCCAATGATCCCCGAGCTGGATCCGGCATCCTACGGCTTCACCGATGCGGACATGGACACCGTGTTCAACATCAGCAACACCTATTTCGGTCCTGAAAACGCGTCGCTGCGCGATCTGACCAACTTCCTGCGCGACACGTACACCCGTTCGATCGGCGCGGAATTCATGTACATCTCCGACCCGGCCGAGAAGCGCTGGCTGCAGGAACGCCTGGAATCGATCCGCTCCACGCCGAACTTCTCGCCGGAAAAGAAAAAGCACATCCTGGAGCGCCTGACCGCGGCCGAAGGCCTGGAACGCTACCTCCATACGAAATACGTCGGCCAGAAGCGCTTCTCGCTGGAAGGCGGCGAAACGTTCATCGCCTCGATCGACGAGATCATCCAGCGCGCCGGTGAAAAAGGCGTGCAGGAAATCGTCATCGGCATGGCCCACCGCGGCCGTCTGAACGTGCTGGTCAATACGCTGGGCAAGGCGCCGAAAGACCTGTTCGAAGAGTTCGAAGGCAAGCACGGCGACGACCTGCCGGCCGGCGACGTGAAATACCACCAGGGCTTCTCGTCCGACATCTCCACCGCGGGCGGCCCGGTCCACCTGTCGCTGGCGTTCAACCCGTCCCACCTGGAAATCGTCAACCCGGTCGTCGAAGGCTCCGTCAAGGCACGCATGGACCGCCGCGGCGACGTCCACGGCGCGCAAGTGCTGCCGATCCTGGTGCACGGCGACGCCGCGTTTGCCGGCCAGGGTGTCGTCATGGAAACGCTGAACCTGGCGCAGACCCGCGGCTACGGCACGGGCGGCACGGTGCACATCGTCATCAACAACCAGATCGGTTTCACCACGTCCGACCCGCGCGATGCGCGCTCGACGATCTACTGCTCCGACGTCGTCAAGATGATCGAAGCGCCGGTGCTGCACGTCAATGCCGACGACCCTGAAGCTTGCGTGCTGGCCTCGCAGATCGCGCTGGACTACCGCGCGCAGTTCCAGAAGGACATCGTTGTCGACATCATCTGCTACCGCAAGCTGGGCCACAACGAGCAGGACACGCCGGCGCTGACGCAGCCGCTGATGTACAAGAAGATCGCGCAACATCCGGGCACCCGCCGCCTGTACGCCGACAAGCTGGCGGCGCAGGGCGTGATCCCGGCCGACGGCGGCGACCAGATGGTCGCGGCTTACCGCGCCGCCATGGATGCCGGCAAGCATACCGTCGATCCGGTCATCTCGAACTTCAAGAACAAGTTCGCCGTCGACTGGCTGCCGTTCCTGAACCGCAAGTGGACCGACGCGGCCGATACCGCCGTGCCGCTGACGGAACTGAAGCGCCTGGCCACCCGCATCACCACGGTGCCGGAAGGCTTCAAGGTCCACTCGCTGGTGGAAAAAGTGCTGGCCGACCGCGCCAACATGGGTAAAGGCGAGCTGAACCTGGACTGGGGCATGGGCGAACACCTGGCCTACGCGTCGCTGGTCTCGTCCGGCTACGCCGTGCGCCTGACCGGCCAGGACGCCGGCCGCGGAACCTTCACGCACCGCCACGCCGTGCTGCACGACCAGAACCGCGAGCGTTGGGATGCCGGCACCTATGTGCCGCTGCAAAACGTTTCCGAAGGCCAGGCGCCATTCACCGTCATCGACTCCGTGCTGTCGGAAGAAGCGGTGCTGGGCTTCGAATACGGTTACTCGACCGCCGAGCCGAACACGCTGACGATCTGGGAAGCCCAGTTCGGCGACTTCGTCAATGGTGCGCAGGTCGTCATCGACCAGTTCATCAGCTCCGGCGAAGTGAAGTGGGGCCGTGCTTCCGGCCTCGTCATGCTGCTGCCGCACGGTTACGAAGGCCAGGGTCCGGAACACTCGTCCGCCCGTCCCGAGCGTTTCCTGCAGCTGTGCGCGGACAACAATATGCAAGTGGTCCAGCCGACGACCGCCGCGCAGATCTTCCACCTGCTGCGCCGCCAGATGGTGCGCCAGTTCCGCAAGCCGCTCGTCGTCATGACGCCGAAGTCGCTGCTGCGTAACAAGGATGCCGGCTCGCCGCTGTCCGAACTGGCCAAGGGCGCGTTCCAGACCGTGATCGGCGAAGTCGACGAGAAAATCGACGCCAAGAAGGTCAAGCGCGTGATCGCCTGCTCGGGCAAGGTCTACTTCGATCTGGCCAACGCCCGCAAGACGCGCGGCCAGCTTGATACGGCCATCATCCGCGTCGAGCAGCTCTATCCGTTCCCGCACAAGGCGTTTGCCGCCGAACTGAAGAAGTTCCCGGCCGCCACCGAAGTGGTGTGGGCGCAGGACGAGCCGCAGAACCAGGGTCCATGGTTCCAGATCCAGCACAACATCTTCGAGTCGATGGAATCGGGCCAGCGCCTGGCGTATGCCGGCCGTCCCGCTTCCGCGTCGCCGGCTGTCGGTTACTACGACAAGCACTACGCCCAGCAGAAAGAACTGCTGGAGACGGCATTCTCGAAGCTGAAGGGCTTCATCCTGACCAAGTAAAACCGGCACGCCACGCCGCCACCGCAAGAGCGGGGCGGCGTGGTTACCCACGCATAAATTCACGGAGTAATCAATGGCAAAAATCGAAGTCAAAGTTCCACAACTGTCGGAATCCGTCGCCGAAGCGACCCTGCTGTCCTGGCACAAGCGGATGGGCGAGTCCGTCACGCGCGACGAAAACATGATCGATATCGAAACCGACAAGGTTGTCCTGGAACTGCCGGCTCCCGAGTCCGGTGTGATCGCCCAGATCATCGCCGCCGACGGTGCCACCGTCGTGGCCGGCCAGGTGATCGCGATCATCGACACCGATGCCACGGCAATGGCTTCGCCGCTGCCCGTCACCGCTGCCCCGGTCCAGGCTGAGGCGCCAGCCGCTGCCGCACCTGCCGCCGCTGCCGCCACCGGTGGCTCGAAGGGCGACGTGGCCATGCCCGCCGCCGCCAAGATCCTGTCCGAAAAAGGCCTGTCCGCGACCGACGTGTCCGGCTCCGGCAAGGACGGCCGCGTGACCAAGGGCGACGCCCTGGCCGCCGGCGCCAAGCCAGCCGCCGCACCTGCCGCCGCCAAGCCTGCGCCAGCCGCCAAGCCGGCGCTGCAGCAAGTGGCCGCACCGGCACCGAAGCTGGGCGACCGTCCGGAAGAGCGCGTGCCGATGAGCCGCCTGCGCGCCCGTATCGCCGAGCGCCTGGTCGAATCGCAATCCACCAACGCCATCCTGACCACGTTCAACGAAGTGAACATGAAGCCGGTGATGGACCTGCGCAACAAGTACAAGGACAAGTTCGAGAAAGAGCACGGCGTCAAGCTGGGCTTCATGTCGTTCTTCGTCAAGGCCGCCGTGGCCGCGCTGAAGAAGTATCCGATCCTGAACGCCTCGGT
Organism: Pseudoduganella plicata; assembly: GCF_004421005.1. Lineage (NCBI taxonomy): Bacteria > Pseudomonadati > Pseudomonadota > Betaproteobacteria > Burkholderiales > Oxalobacteraceae > Pseudoduganella > Pseudoduganella plicata. The sequence continues at coordinate 1,892,469 of NZ_CP038026.1, read as the reverse complement.
CGACGGCAACGACATCGTCTACCACGGCTACTTCGACATCGGTATCGCCGTCGGCTCGCCACGCGGCCTGGTCGTGCCGATCCTGCGCGACGCCGACCAGATGAGCATTGCCGAGATCGAGAAGAAGATCGGCGAATTCGGCGCCAAGGCCAAGGAAGGCAAGCTGACGCTGGAAGACCTGACGGGCGGTACGTTCTCGATCTCGAACGGCGGCACGTTCGGCTCGATGCTGTCGACCCCGATCATCAACCCGCCGCAGTCGGCGATCCTGGGCGTGCACGCGACCAAGGACCGTGCCGTCGTGGAAGACGGCCAGATCGTCATCCGCCCGATGAACTACCTGGCGATGTCGTACGACCACCGTATCATCGACGGCCGCGAAGCCGTGCTGGGCCTGGTCGCGATGAAGGAAGCGCTGGAAGATCCTGCGCGTCTGCTGCTGGACCTGTAATCGAAGGCACCAGCCCGCGTTCAGCCTGACGGCTGACCGGAGCTGGTGACGGTCCCCGCATGGGGACTGTCACCGGTTTTCACCCGCGACGGTGAACGAAGTCCGCCTGATCGGCCGAAACGCCGGCAAACGTCGGGGACAGTCCGGAAGGGACAGTCCCCAAGACCCCCGACCTCTGGAGGCAACAATGATCTCCGACGAAATCAAGCGCCTGCACGAACTGCACCAGGCCGGCGCGCTGACGGACGAGGAATTCGCCCGCGCGAAAGCGCGGCTGCTCGATGCGGCGCCCAACGCCGCGAACGCCGGCAACGGCGACCTGGCCAGCGAGTTCTCCCGCCTGCGCCGTTCGCGTACGGACCGCTGGCTTGGCGGTGTCTGCGGCGGTATCGGCGTGGCGTCCGGTGTCGAGGCGTGGATCTGGCGCCTGGTGTTCGTGCTGTTTACGGTCTCGTTCGGATTCGGGCTGGTGATTTACATTCTGTTGTGGATATTCGTTCCGGAAGAAACGCTTCCAGGGAGCGACCTGATTGGAAAAAAATATGAGCAATAAGCAATTTGACGTAGTGGTGATCGGCGCCGGTCCCGGCGGCTATATCGCGGCCATCCGCGCAGCGCAGCTGGGCTTCTCCGTCGCCTGTATCGACGAGTGGGCCAACGAAAAGGGCGGCCCGGCACCGGGCGGCACCTGCACCAACGTGGGCTGCATCCCATCGAAGGCACTGCTGCAGTCGTCGGAACATTTCGAGCACGCCGGTCACGCGTTCAAGGAGCACGGCATCGACGTTGCCGGCCTGTCGCTGAACCTGCCGCAAATGCTCAAGCGCAAGAACACCGTCGTCAAGCAGAACAACGACGGCATCCTGTTCCTGTTCAAGAAGAACAAGGTCACGTTCTTCCACGGCCGTGCCGCCTTTGGCGGCGCCGCCGGCGCGGAAGGCTACCCGATCGAGATCTCCGGTCCGACCACGGAAACCATCAACGCCAGGCAGGTGATCGTGGCGACGGGCTCGAATGCCCGCGCGCTGCCAGGCGCACCGTTCGACGAGAAGCTGATCCTGTCGAATACGGGCGCCCTGGCCATCGAAGGCGTGCCGGCCAGGCTGGGCGTCATCGGCGCCGGCGTCATCGGCCTGGAGATGGGTTCCGTCTGGCGTCGTCTCGGCGCGGAAGTGACGGTGCTGGAAGGCCTGCCGACGTTCCTGGGCGCCGTGGACGAGCAGATCGCCAAGGAGGCGCTGAAGCTGTTCACGAAGCAGGGCCTGGGTATCAACCTGGGCGTGAAGATCGAGAGCGTGACGACGGGCGAGAACAACGTCACCGTCAAGTACACCAACGCCAAGGGCGAAGCGCAGGAAGGCACGTTCGACAAGCTGATCGTCTCGATCGGCCGTACGCCGAACACCAATGGCCTGAACGCCGAGAAGGCCGGCCTGCAGCTGGACGAGCGCGGCTTCATCGCCGTGGACGCCGACTGCAAGACCAACCTGCCGAACGTGTGGGCGATCGGCGACGTCGTGCGTGGCCCGATGCTGGCGCACAAGGCGGAAGAAGAAGGCGTTGCCGTGGCCGAGCGTATCGCCGGCCAGCATGGCCACACCAACTTCGACACGATTCCATGGGTGATCTACACGTCGCCGGAAATCGCGTGGGTAGGTCGTACCGAACAGCAATTGAAGGCTGACGGCGTGGCCTACAAGGCGGGCACGTTCCCGTTCCTGGCCAACGGCCGCGCGCGCGCCCTGGGCGACACGTCGGGCATGGTGAAATTCCTGGCCGACGCGACGACGGACGAAATCCTGGGCGTGCACATCATCGGTCCGATGGCTTCCGAACTGATTTCCGAAGCCGTCGTGGCAATGGAGTTCAAGGCGTCGGCCGAAGACATCGCCCGCATCTGCCACGCCCACCCTTCGCTGTCCGAAGCGACGAAGGAAGCGGCACTGGCCATCGACAAGCGCACGCTGAACTTCTAAGTATCGCGTAAGTCCCTCCGGGCCGGCCTCAAGCGCCGGCCCGGTGTTTTTGTACGAAACGAAACCATCGATGAACGTCCTCGAGTTCTACCAGGAAGCGCTGGAGCAGCGCCATTTCAAGCCCGACGAGGCGCAGCGCCGCGCCGTCGAACGCCTGCAGCAGTGCTACGACGAGTGGGTCGAGTACAAGGCCCAGCGCTCGAACAGCTTCAAGCGCCTGATCAACCGTCCCGACGTGCCGCGCGGCGTCTACATGTGGGGCGGGGTGGGGCGCGGCAAGTCGTTCCTGATGGACTCGTTCTATTCGGTCGTGCCCGTGGTGCGCAAGACGCGCCTGCACTTCCACGAATTCATGCGCGCCGTGCATCTGCAGCTCGACGAGCTGATGGGCATTGCCGATCCGCTCGACGAGGTGGCAAAACGCATTGCCAAGAAATACCGGCTGATCTGTTTCGACGAGTTCCACGTCTCCGACGTGGCCGACGCGATGATCCTGTACAACCTGATGAAGGCGCTGTACGACAACGGCGTGTCGTTCATCATGACGTCGAACTACGAGCCGTCCACCTTGTACCCGGACGGCCTGCACCGCGACCGCATCCTGCCGACCATTGCCCTGCTGAAGGAGAGGATGGACGTGCTGAATGTGGACGCCGGCGTGGACTATCGCGGCCGCGCGCTGGAGCAGGTCAATGCCTACTACACGCCGCTGGGTCCGGTGACGGACGAGAAGCTGCGCGAGGCTTACGCAAAGCTGGTGGTGGGCAAGGACGAAGATCCGCACGTGCACATCGAGAATCGCGAAATCCGCGCGCTGCGCCGCGCCGGCACCGTGATCTGGTTCGATTTCAAGACACTGTGCGGCGGCCCGCGCTCGCAGAACGACTATCTGGAAATCGCCAGCCGCTTCCATACCGTGATATTGTCCGGTGTGCCGATGATGTCGGCCGGGCAGTCGTCCGAAGCGCGCCGCTTCACGTGGCTGATCGACGTGTTTTACGACCAGGGCGTCAAGCTGATCATGTCGGCGGAGGTGGAGCCGGAAGAGCTGTACACGAGCGGCATGCTGGCCAACGAATTCCACCGCACCGTCTCGCGCATCGTCGAGATGCAGTCGCGCGAATACATGGACAAGGCCCAGCGCGGCGCGGCCGCCGCCCTGACCTGACCCCACAAGAAAAACCGCGGAACACCATGGCTTTACAACTGAAAATATCGATGATCGTCCTCACGGCCCTGCTGGCCGGGAGCGCTGTCGCCCAGCAGCTCAATCAGAACGTCCCGCCCGCAGAGACGGTCGAGCAGGCCGATACGCGGCTGGCGCAAGTGAAGGAGGAGCGCGCGGCGGCGGAGCGCGAATTCGCCACGCAGGAAGCGGTCTGCTATACGAAATTCTTCGTCAATAACTGCCTGGACAAGGCAAAGGAGCAACGCCGGCTGCGCCTGAGCGAGCTGCGCGCCATCGAGATCGACGCCAGTCATTTCAAGCGCAAGCATGCCGTCGATGAGCGTGACCGTGAGCTCGAACAGCGTGCCCGCAAGGACGCCGAGGACGCGGCGAAGAACGCGGCGAAGCCGCCGGCGCCCAAGGCCGACCCGGCCGACAAGCCACGCCCGCGACCGCTGGCGAAGACGCCGGCGCAGCGCCAGGCCGAGCATGATGCCCGCGTGCGCGAACGGGCAGCGCAGGAGGCTGCCGGCGCGGGAGAGCGCGCCAGGAAGGTAGAGCAGTTCCAGGCCAAGCAGGCCGAGTCGAAAGAGCGCCAGGAAGAGATCGCCCGCAAGCAGGCCGAGCGCGCTGCCAGGAAGGCGAAGCGGGAAGCCGACGCGGCGGCAAAGGCGGCTGCCGATGCGGAGCGGGCGCGGCGCAAGGCCGAAGCGAAATAGACGTGACAGCGGGGCCGGCGTTGCCGGCCTTTTTTCTGTCGGATCACGCCAATTGGGCCGCGCGGGGGCGTGACGGCAGGGCTGTACGAAGGAGGGCGATCGCGGGCAGCGGATACTCGCTGGTTCAGTGGTCCCGGGCGGCGGGTTCGTGCTCGCGCACCGTGGTGACGGTTTTCACGCGGCGGGTGATTTCGTCGATCAGCGATGCCAGATGTTCGATCCGGCGCCGGTCGGCCAGCGCGCCGCCATGGACGATTTCGTCGCGCAGCCGCAGCGCTTCATTGAGCGTGTCGCCGTCGGCCCGGCAGATCAGCCCGAGATCGTGGAGATGCGCGATGAGGTCGCGGATCGACGCCCGGTTGAAATCGATGCGCAGCTGCGTCAGCTTGGCGCGACCCGTTTCCTCGAACCGCGCCCACCCGGACAGGAATTTCGACGCGGCGAGTACATACCCGTCGCCGCACACGAGCGCGCGGGTGCGCGCCCGCACCAGCACGAGGTAGACGATCGACAGCGTGGACGTGGCAAGACCGATGCCCGCGGTGACGAGGATCGTCACATCCGTCGCGGTCAGGTTCAGCTCCAGGTGGCGCAGGAAATAGCATGCCAGCGCAAGGATGCCGATCAATGCGCCGCACACCGCGTAGACCTGGAAAACCATGCGCAGTCGGGTGCCTTGCTTGCGGCGTTCCGGTCAGGCCAAGTGCCGGTAGGGGTGTGCGCATAAAATGCCCGGCGGCTTCTTTCTCATGCTTACCTGGGTTAAACTATGCACCGGCCAGCAGTTTCGTCGCGGGCCGGGTGTTTCACAGAGGGTCGGTTTGCGATATGGATTGTTGCGAATTGGAAACTTTTCATACGATGGCGCTACGGCGCCCTTTACGGTAGCGTATCCCCATGAAGAACGAAGAAGAGATCCGGCGCCGCATTGTCGAACTGGACGTGGAACATCGTGACCTCGACGCGGTGATCGATATGCTGACGCTCGACGGGCATTGCGACCAGCTGCAACTGCGTCGCCTGAAAAAGCGCAAACTGCAACTGAAAGACTACATCACGCTGCTGAAGATGCAGCTGGTGCCCGACGTACCGGCCTGACGCATTGGCCTGACCCACATGGCCCTGGCGCGATTGCGTCGGGTGCTTACCCTCACAGACTATTTTGACCGATCAAGACCTGACGCCTGCCGCGCCCGAAGAGGGCAGCGGCGAACCTGCCGTTCCCGCCGCGCCACCGGGCAAGTACGACGCTGAAGTGGAGCGCCTGTTCGGCACCGGCGGCCCGCTGGGGCCGGCGGTTGGCGGCTTTCGTCCGCGCAAATCGCAGACCGAGATGGCCAAGGCCATCGCCCAGGCCATTGCCGGGCAGGAGACGCTGATCGCCGAGGCGGGCACCGGCACGGGCAAGACGTTCGCGTATCTCGTCCCGGCGCTGCTGTGGGGCGGCAAGACCATTGTCTCGACGGGGACCAAGAACCTGCAGGACCAGCTGTTCTCGCGCGATATCCCGACCGTGCGCAAGGCGCTGCAGGCGCCCGTTTCGGTGGCGTTGCTGAAGGGCCGCGCCAACTACCTGTGCCACTATCACCTGGAGCGCACGCTGGCGAACGGGCGCATGACGTCGCGCGAGGACGTGGGCTACCTGCGCGAGATTTCGCGCTTCCTGAAGATGACGCAGACGGGCGACAAGGCCGAACTGGCGCGCGTGCCGGAGAATGCACCCGTCTGGAACCTGGTCACGTCCACACGCGAGAACTGCGTCGGCCAGGAATGCCAGTATTACGAAGACTGTTTCGTCATGAAGGCGCGGCGCGAGGCGCAGCAGGCCGACGTGGTCGTCGTCAACCACCACCTGTTCTTTGCCGACGTGGCGCTGAAAGATACGGGCGTGGCCGAGCTGCTGCCGTCCGCCAACACCATCATCTTCGACGAAGCGCACCAGCTGCCGGACACGGCCACGCTGTTCTTTGGCGAAAGCGTGTCGACGTCGCAAGTGCTGGAATTGTGCCGCGACGTGCTGGCCGAAGGCCTGTCGCATGCCCGCGACGGCGCCAACTGGGGGCAGGTCGTGTCGGTGGTCGAAAAGGCGGCACGCGACCTGCGCCTGACGTTCCCGCAGGACATCGTCCGGCTCTCGCTGCCGCAGATCGCGCCGTCGTCGGACTTTTTCCCTGCGCTCGCCAAGCTGAAGGAAGAACTGGACGGCATGCTGGAAGTGCTGGACGGCCAGGCCCAGCGCGCCGAAACGCTGGAACAGTGCCGCGTGCGCGGCGTGGAACTGGCGCAGAAATTCAAGGACTGGCAATACGATCCGAAGGCCAAGGTGCCGGCGGGACAGGAAGCGGTGTACTGGGTCGAGGCGTTCGCCAGCTCCCTGCAGCTGCACAAGACGCCGCTGTCGATCGCGCAGATCTTCAACAACCAGCGCGAAGGCGTGCCGCGCAGCTGGATCTTCACGTCGGCAACGTTGGCCGTCAAAAACGATTTCAAGCATTTTGCCCACCAGCTGGGGCTGTACGACGAACCGGCCAAGTCCTGGCCAAGCCCGTTCAACTACGGCGATCAGGGCATTCTTTACGTCCCCCAGGGGCTGCCCGATCCGAACTCGATGGGCTACACCGATGCCGTACTGGACTGCGCACTGCCGGTGATCGAGGCGGCCGGCGGACGGACGTTCCTGCTGTGTACGACGCTGCGGGCCGTCAAGCGGGCCGCCGAGCGGCTGCGCGACGAGTTCGAGAAACGCGGGCTGAAGTTCCCCCTGTTCGTCCAGGGCGACCGGGGCCGCACGGAACTGCTGGATCAGTTCCGCAAGGCCGGCAACGGCGTGCTGATCGGCAGCCAGAGCTTCTGGGAAGGTGTCGACGTGCGGGGCGAAGCGCTGTCGCTCGTCATCATCGACAAGCTGCCGTTCGCGCCGCCGGACGACCCGGTGCTGGCCGCCCGCATCGAAGTGATGGAAAAAAAGGGCATGAACGGCTTCGTCCACCACACGCTGCCGGAAGCGATCATCAACCTGAAGCAGGGCGCCGGCCGGCTGATCCGCGACGAAGGCGATCGCGGCGTGCTGATGCTGTGCGACCCGCGCGTCATCAGCAAGCCCTACGGCCGCCGCATCTGGCAAAGCCTGCCGCCCTTCAAGCGCACCCGCGAGCAGGCCGAAGTCATCGAGTTCTTCCAGACCGGCGCCGGCAAACCCGCGTAAGCCCGAACGGCACCGCCAGGAAAGAGGGTGACAAAAACCGGTGACAGGCTCCTGTTTTCGAAAAACCGGAGCCTGTCACCGGTTTTTTTGCTTTGTTTGCGCATGATTCGCTCCTGACTGCGCAGTCGGTTGACTGCGCATGCGCCGTTTGCGCCAGCGCAAGGGACACCCCCGGCAAGCTTGTTACAGTGGGCTTGCATGCGTTATTAAAATTACATAAGCAGGGGAGAAACAGGAGAGGATGAGATGACGATCCGCTACGGCTGTTTCTTCAGCTACGCCCACGGCCAGCACGCCTATATGAGCAAGTTCAAGAATGACCTGATCGACGCTCTGCGCTGCTACCTCGAGCCGCACTTCGATACCGAACGGGAGCTCTTTGTCGACAGCGAACAGCTCGGTGGAGGAGACGACCTCGATCGCAAGATCGCGCTTGCGCTGTGCGAAAGCGTCTGCATGATCGTGATCTACACGCCGAAGTACGAAGCCCATGCATACACACGCCGCGAGTTCGCGGCGATGCAGCTGATCGAGGCGGAGCGCCGCACGTGGTATCCGCTGCCCAGCCACTTCACGATTCCCGTGATCATGACGCGCCATCCGCTCAGTCTGCCACTGCAGATCACGGACCGCATGTACGTGGATTTTTCACGCTATACGCTGGCGACCGGCGACCTGAAAACAAATCCGGAGTTCCTGCCGGACATCGACAAGATCGTCCAGCGCATCGTCGCACACTACCACTACCTGAAGTGCAGCATTCCGGCGCATCACCAATGCGGCGACTTCGAGCTGCCGCCCGTACCACCGCCATGGCGCCCCGCGGCGCCGCCCAGTTTTCCCCGTTGACCGCACGTCACTCCTTGCCTACCCGCCCCAGCCCACCCTGAAGGTCCGCTATGGAAACACATCGCCTGTCTCTTCCGCCGCTCGACGAACCTGGAGAAGTCGTCACCTTTCATTCGCACAAGGGCGGCGCGGGGCGTACGATGGCGCTGGCCAACCTCGCCGTCATGCTGGCGCGTGGCAACAACGCGACGGTGCCCACCCTCATGGTGGATTGGGATATGGAGGCGCCGGGCCTGCATCAATTTTTCCGCGCGGGCGGAGAAGGCCCTGGCGTGCTGGAGCTGTTCGAGGCATGCCGCGATCAGCTGCTGCGACGCAGCCGGCTGGCGTCCGCCCACGACGACGAAGCGCTGGCCCAGGCCGTGCTCGATGCCGTCGGCTGGGAGAGTTACATTGTCCGTGTCGACCACAGCCGGCCGCTGTACCTGCTGCGCGCCGGCCGGCTCGATGCCGGTTACACGGAGCGGCTGGCGCGGCTGGACTGGGAGGCGCTGTTCGCCGGCTGTCCGGCGCTGTTCCGCGTTTTTGCCGCCAATCTGGCGCGGCGCTTCCGCTACGTGCTGGTCGATTCGCGCGCGGGCCGCACCGATACGGCGGGCATCTGCACCACGCTGCTGCCCACCAGGCTGGTGCTCGTATTCACGCCGAACCGGCAGCACCTGGAGGGACTGGAAGCGCTGGTCCAGCGCGCGACCGCCTGGCGCCGCAGTCACGAGGAAGAGCAGCGGCCGTTGCTGATCTACCCGCTGCCTTCGCGCATCGAGATGGACGATCCGATCGGGCGCGCGCTGTGGCGCCGGGGCGATACGGAACGTGGCATTCCCGGCTACCAGCCGCTGTTCGAGCGCCTGCTCGCCCAGGCATACGGGCATTCGCGCATGTCGCTGGAAAGCTATTTCGACGAAGTGCAGGTGCAGCAATCGCGCAGCCTGGCCGCCGGCGAACATCTGCCCGTCCGCGACCACGACGACGACCGCTTTTCCGTCGCCCGCACATTCGAGGCATTCCTGGGCTGGTTCGCGGGCGGTCACTGTCCGTGGCAGTCGCGCGAGGAAATCCCACTGCTGACGAACGTGCGGGCGGCCAGGGCGGCGATGGAGCAGGGCGGCGTGCGCGGCGTGGCGTTACCGCTGGCGCGCGACCTGGCCCGGCTCGCCGCCCTGTACCGTGGCGAAGGGCACGTGGGGCGAGCCGCCGCCTGCGCGGAAGAAAGCCTGGCGCTGTACGTGCTGATGCTGGGCGACGAACATGCCGATACGCTGGACAGCAAGGCGCTGCTGGCCGAAGTACTGTTCGAGCAGGGCAAGTTCGACGAAGCACGCCTGCAGCAGGAGGCCGTGCTGGAAGCACGCGAACGCATGCTGGGTGCGGGGGCGCCTGCCACCCTGGAGGCATCCACGGCGCTGGCCGCGACGCTGGCACAACTGGGCCAGTTCCCGGAGGCGCTGGCGCTCCAGGATGTCGTCATCGATTCGCATGAAAGGCTGCTGGGCAGCGAACACCTGGCAACGGTGGAAAGCCTGGCTGTGCGGGCCGACATCCTCGTCCACGCCGAGGACCTGGAGCAGGCCTGCAATCTGCTGGAGCACGTCATGCGGCTGCGCACCCGGCTGCTGGGCGCGGAGCATGCGGACACGATCCGCACCCGCACGGCGCTGGCGCAGGCGCGCAGCCGCATGGCGGAGCCGGCGCTGCGCGAGCGCCATGGGCGCCACCAGGTCGTCAGCGCCGAGCAGTCGCGCGCGGGATACCGGCGTGTTCCACGCAGCCGGACGGACCGTGGCGAGCTGGCGGAAGACGGCGAACTGTCGGAACCGCGCATCGGGATGCGCTAAGCGTCGCACCGCGCCGCTTTTTTTGGCAGGCAAACGTGCCCGCATGCGCTGGTGTCGCGTTGCTTCAGGTAAAATTCTTCGTATGAGAATCCTGATCAGTAACGACGACGGCTACCTGGCGCCGGGCATCAATGCGCTGGCCGATGCGCTGGGCCGGATCGCGGATATTGTCGTGGTGGCACCCGACAGCAACCGCTCCGGCGCTTCCAATTCGCTGTCGCTGGACCGGCCGCTGTCGGTGCAGCAGGCTGCCAATGGTTTCTATTTTGTAAACGGTACGCCGACGGACTGCGTCCATATCGCGCTGACCGGATTGCTGTCGGAGCCGCCCGACCTGGTCGTCTCCGGCATCAATCACGGCCCGAACATGGGCGACGACACGCTGTACTCCGGCACCGTAGCCGCCGCCACGGAAGGTTACCTGTTCGGCATTCCCGCCATTGCCTTCTCGCAGGGGACCTATGGCTGGAGCCATATCGAGGATGCCGCCAGGGCCGCGTGCGATATCGTGCAGCGCTATGCCGACGCGCTGCAGAAGCCTTATCTGCTGAACGTCAATATTCCCAACCTGCCGTACGACGCGCTGGGCGCGCCCGTACCGACTCGGCTCGGTCGGCGCCACCAGGCCGAGCCGGTCATCAAGGCGCTGGACCCGCGTGGCCGCGAAATCTTCTGGATCGGCCCTCCCGGCGCCTGCAAGGACGCGGGCGAGGGTACCGACTTTCACGCCGTCGCGCAGGGGCGCATCTCGATGACGCCATTGCAGATCGACCTGACCCACAAGCAGCAACTCGACCTCCTGGCAAAGGCCCTCGCATGAGCGACAAGCCCCGCACCTTTCCGTTGCCGCTGTCGTCCGTGACGGACAAGGGGCCGAAAAAGCAGACCGTGTTCTCGCCCGTCGCAACACCGCAAACGGCCACGCGCAACGCCGCGCACAATGCCGTCTACAACACGGCGCCGCCCAAGCTGCGCCATGCGCAGCCGACGCTGGTGCCGGCACGGCCGCATGCCGAGCGGACCGCGCCGCCGGCCCGCCGCGGCCACATGCACTGGTGTCGGATGCCGTGCGCCGTGCAATGGTGGCGCGGGTGGCGAAGCAGGGCGTGCACGACCCCGTCGTGCTGGCCGCGCTGGACACGGTGCCGCGCCACATGTTCATGGAGGAAGGACTGGCGGCCCAGGCGTATATCGACGCCTCGCTGCCGATCGGCCACCAGCAGACGATTTCGCAGCCGTATATGGTGGCGCGCATGATCGAAGTGATGCGTAATGGCGCCAACCTTGCGCGGGTGCTGGAAATCGGCACGGGTTGCGGCTACCAGGCAGCGGTGCTGGCCTGCATCGCGCAAGAGGTCTACTCCATTGAGCGCATCAGGCCGCTGCACGAGCTGGCAAAGTCGAATCTGCGCCCGCTGCGGGTGGCAAATCTGCGGTTGCATTACGGAGATGGTATGCTTGGGCTGCCCCAGGCAGCGCCGTTCGACGGCATCATCCTCGCTGCAGCCGGCTTGCAGGTCCCGCAGGCGCTGCTGGAGCAGCTGGCGATTGGCGGGCGGCTGGTGGCGCCGATCGGTGAGCGTACCCAGCATCTCGAGCTGGTGACGCGCACGGGCAAGGCCGACTGGACGCGCCAGACGCTGGAGCACTGTCACTTCGTGCCGCTGCGCTCCGGCGTTGTTTGATTTGTAAATAATGTAACCGTCAGCGCGGACGCCAACGCGCAAGTCATCGGCCAGCGCTCCGGCCGCGTTATCGGTGAGATGTCAGCATGGCATGGCCGGTATGAGAAAATGCGGGCAAATTGCGCGCGAATGCGGGAGAAGTGCCGGGGCAGGCGCCTGTTTGGGTTGGCCCGAAACAGCTGCCTTTCCCGACGTCAAAAAGGCGGGTCTGCAGGCCCGCCGTCTGTGTCGCCGACGTGCAGGCCGATCTGCGGCATGCCACAGCAGCCACACCCAGCCTGCCGGGATGACCGCGGCGCCGCATGAAATTGTCCGCCTGGGATCCGCACCGGTCCCGGGCGAAGTCACAGCCTGCCGGGTTGCGGCGGTGCCATGGCGCGCGCGAATGCAGCGCGCAGCACTGTCGCCGTCCGGCGGGGTAGAGAATGAACCATTACAAAATCAGATGAGTATGACGAAGAAAAGTTCCTTGTTGTTGTTGCTGCCGCTCGCGGTGCTGAGCGCCTGTACGTCGACGCCGAATCAGGCGCCCGTGGTGGAACGTCCGATCGTGCGCCGCCCGCACACGCCACCTGCTGCACCCGTGCAGGAGCAGAAGGATCGGGAGGGCTATTACACCGTCCGCAAGGGCGACACGTTGCTGCGTATCGCGCTGGATCATGGCCAGAACTACCGCGATCTCGTGACCTGGAATAACCTGGCCAATCCGAACGACATCAAGGTCGACCAGGTGCTGCGCGTGGCGCCGCCGGAAGACGCGCCGGGCGTGCGCACCGCCGCCGTCGTGATGCCGCCGGAGACGAAGATCACGACGCCACCGCCGCCGAAAAAGACGGAGCCGAAGGGCGACAAGAAGCCGTACACGGAAGGCACGCTGGGCGATCTGCAGAAAGTCGATAAGGATGGCGACGGCAAGCCCGACGCGCCGGCAACGAAGCCGGCGCAGGTGGCCAGCATCAAGCCGTCGGCCCCCGCCGCGGCCTCGACGCTGAGCGCGGAAGACCGCGAAGTCGCCTGGACGTGGCCGTCCGACGGCAAGGTCGTGGCGGGCTTCGACGAAGGCAAGAACAAGGGTATCGATATCGCCGGCCGGCCAGGTCAGCAGGTGCTTGCGGCAGGTGCAGGAAAGGTGATGTATGCCGGCAGCGGCATCCGCGGATATGGTAATCTGGTCATCGTGAAGCACAGTAACGGTCTGCTGTCCGCGTATGCCCACAACCGCGCCATCCTTGTCAAGGAGGGCCAGACGGTCAACCGGGGCCAGGCCATCGCCGAGATGGGGGATTCCGATTCCGACAGTGTCAAGCTGCACTTTGAAATAAGGCAGCAGGGCAAGCCGGTGGATCCGTCCAAATTCCTGCCTAACCGCTAGGGACCGCCATGACAAGCTCGCCGCACGATCAGCTGGAAGAAGACTCGCTACCGATTGATTTCCCGGCAGAGCAGATCGACGGCGACGATGGCGATGGACTGGACGGCGCCAATACTGTCGCCGAAGCGGTGACGGTCCTCGAGACCGTCGACGAACTGAAGAAGGTGCTGGCCGCCGAGCTGTCCACCGACACAACCCAGCATTACCTGAACCAGATCGGTACGCGGCCGTTGCTGACGGCCCAGCAGGAAGTGCACTACGCCACCCTGGCGAAGGCCGGCGACTTTGCGGCCCGCCAGAAAATGATCGAGCACAACCTGCGGCTCGTCGTCTCCATCGCCAAGCACTACATCAACCGGGGCGTGGTCCTGCTCGATATGATTGAGGAGGGCAATATCGGGCTGATGCGTGCCATCGACAAGTTCGAGCCCGAGCGCGGCTTCCGCTTTTCCACGTACGCCACCTGGTGGATCCGCCAGAGCATCGAACGCGCCATCATGAACCAGGCCCGCACGGTGCGCCTGCCGGTCCATATGGTGCGCGAGCTGAACCAGATCCTGCGCGGCAAATACCACCTGGAAGCGCAGCACCACAACGGCAAGGACGCCACCGCCGAGGATATCGCCGAGCTTGTCGGCCGTCCCGTCGAGGATGTTCAGGACATCCTGGCCATGTCCGAGCATGCCACGTCGCTCGATGCGCCACTGGACAACGATCCGCAGTCGTCGCTGATGGACATGCTGCCCGGCGATGCCGAGGATGGTCCCGACGCCAGGGCCGAACACCACGAAATGACGCAGCTGGTGCGCGACTGGCTGACCAGGCTGCCGGACAAGCAGCGCATCGTCATCATGCGCCGGTTCGGCCTTGACAACGACGACCCCGCAACGCTGGAAACACTGGCCGAGGAAATGGGCGTCACCCGCGAGCGCGTGCGGCAAATCCAGCAGGAAGCGCTCGTCAAGCTGAAGCGGGCGATGGCGGCACGCGGCGTCGTGCGCGACTCGCTGCTCTAGCCGCGCCAACGCCACCTCCGCTGTCTGGGCCACGGGCCTGCCGGCCCCGCCGGCAGGTGATCCGCGCCCGCTTCTCTGCTATCATATCGGCCTTCCGATTCAGCCTTTCCATCGCCCGCTACCTCCCGGGCGCCAAGGCGATAGCCAACCGACTGCTACTCATGCAAGACAACATCATCGATATCAAATCGCTCGACATGGACGCGCGTGGCGTCGGCCATATGCAGGACAACGAGGACGGCACGCCGGGCAAGGTGGTGTTTGTCGAAGGGGCGCTGCCCGGCGAACGGGTCAGCTTCGAGACGTTCCGCAAGAAGAAGAACTGGGAAGCGGCGCGCATGACGGCGCTGCACCGCGAATCGTCGATGCGGGTGCAGCCGAAGTGCGTGCACTTCGACTACTGCGGCGGCTGCTCGATGCAGCACCTGGAGCCGTCCGCGCAGGTGGCCATCAAGCAGCGTGTGCTGGAAGACAATCTGTGGCACCTGTCGAAGGTGAAGCCCGAGCTGATGATGCGGCCGATGTACGGCCCCACGTGGGGCTATCGCTACCGCGCGCGGCTGTCGGCGCGCTTTGTCGCCAAGAAGGGCACGGTGCTGGTGGGCTTCCACGAGAAGAAGTCCGTGTACGTGGCCGATATCCAGAGCTGCCAGATCCTGCCAAAGCACGTGTCGGACATGATGATGCCGCTGCGCGCGCTGATCGGCTCGCTCTCGATCTTCGACAAGGTGCCGCAGATCGAGCTGGCCATCGGCGAAGACCTGACGGTGCTCGTCATGCGCAATATGGAACCGTTGACGGCGGATGACGAAACCAAGGTCAAGGCATTCGCCGACCAGTACGATATCCAGTGGTGGCTGCAGCCGAAAGGGCCGGACACGGCCTACCCGTTCTACCCGCTGGACAAGGAGCTGCACTACCTGCTGCCCGAGTTCAATGTGCGGATGCCGTTCAAGCCCGTCGACTTCACGCAGGTGAACCACCATATCAACCGCGTGCTGGTGCACAAGGCGTTGCGCCTGCTGGACGTGCAGCCGGACGACCGCGTCGCCGACCTGTTCTGCGGCCTGGGCAACTTTACGCTGCCGCTGGCGACGCAGGCGCGCGAAGTCGTCGGCATCGAGGGCAGCACGGCGCTGACGGAGCGCGCCCTGGCTAACGCCAGGGTCAACGGCCTGGACGCGAAAACGTCGTTCTCGACCCGCAACCTGTTCGAAGTAACGAAAGACGACCTGATCGCGCTGGGCAAGTTCGACCGCATGCTGATCGACCCGCCGCGCGACGGCGCGATGGCGCTGTCGCTGGCGTTGGCCGAGCTGAAGGAGACGCATCCGGAGCTGCTGCCGAAGCGCATCGTCTACGTTTCGTGCAGCCCGTCCACGCTGGCGCGCGATGCCGGCGTCCTCGTTCACCGCGCCGGCTACGCGCTGCGCCAGGCGGGTGTGGTCAATATGTTCCCGCACACGTCGCACGTGGAATCGATGGCGGTCTTCGACCTCATCTGATAAGACCCGGGGTGGGGTTCGACATTCGGACAAACTGTCATGTCGGACCTGATCCCCGGCTTCGAACCTTTCCTCGCTTGCGCTGCGCCGCCAGCAAAACCGCGCCGCCAAGCAGCAGCGCAGCCATGGGCGGCTCGGGCACCGGCGTCACGCTGCGCGTCACCGCGGACCATGCCTGGAAGTACAGGGACACCGCCTGCCGCTGCGCGGTCCCGTTGGCGAACGCCAGCATGAAATCATCCTCGATTGCCATCCGCGCCGGCCAGTCGGCATAACTGAGGCTCTGGCGCGCCAGCTGCGTGTATGTGTGGCCGCTTGCACCGACGATGCTGACGGTCGTCAGCCCCACCGTATCGTAGTCCCGCACCTCATCCGTCCGATACGCCAGGCTCGACAGGTGGCCGCCGATCGTCAGCACGCTGTGCGGTTCCAGCAGCACGCGCACTTCTTCGCTGCCGGAAGCGGTGCCATAGCCAAATTCGCCGAGCGCCGCGGTACCGAAGGCGCGTGACGTTACGTGGCCCAGTGTGCCGTCCGTGGCTGCCGAGCTGGCGCTGTCGCTGAGCACAAGCGCAACGCTGGCGGGCACGTCCGGCCCGGGATAGCCGACCGAGTAGTGGTCCGAGCTGGCGCCGTACAGGGTGGCGGAGAGTGCCGGCGTGATGCCCGAGATGCTGAAGCCGGCAGCGACGCCGTCATCCGGCGTCAGGTCGAGCGCGCCCAGCCGCACGCCGGTAATCGCAGCGGAGGCGAATCCGTCCGCCATGGCGGGGGAGGCGACCAGCAGCATCGCAAACAGGGCAGCCGCAAGGCGGCAGGGCAGCGGACAGGTCATGGCGTCCTCACTCTGGATTAACTGATCGGCGGGTGTGGCTACCGAATCGTAGGCGTCAGCGCACAGGGCTGCTTATGCCCGATCAGGCGATCAAACGGAACTCCTGCACGCCTCGGCTGTCACCCAAGGATGCAAAACCAGGGACGTTGCATGCCTCGGCAGGCAAAAAAAAGCCGGCCCAAGGCCGGCTTCCGATGACGCAACTCAAGCTTACTCGCGGCTGCCGCTCGAGAAGCCCAGCAGTTGCAGCAGGCTGGTGAAGATGTTGTACACGTCCAGGTACACAGCCAGCGTGGCGCTGATGTAGTTGGTTTCGCCGCCGTTGGCGATGCGCTGCACGTCGTACAGCAGGAAGGCGGAGAAGATGCCGATTGCCAGCACGGAGATCGTCAGCGTCAGGGCGGGAATCTGGAAGAAGATATTCGCCAGCGATGCCAGGATGATCACGACCAGACCGGCCATGGCCCATTTGCCAACTGCCGAGAAGTCGCGCTTCGAGACGGTGGCGATGCTTGCCAGTACGCCGAACACGGCCGCCGTGCCGCCGAAGGCCAGCATGATCAGGGTGCCGCCGTTGCTGTAGCCCAGCGTGCGCTGCAGCAGAGGTGTCAGCATCAGGCCCATGAAGAACGTGAAGCCGAGCAGCAGAGCCACGCCGACGCCGCTGTTCTTGTTTTTCTCGATGGCCCAGATGAAGCCGAAGGCAACGCCCAGGAACAGCAGGGCGCCCATGAAGCCGCGCGGCATCGGCACGCCGAAGGACACGCCGATGGCGGCGCCCAGCACGGTCGGAATCATCGACAGTGCCAGCAGCCAGTATGTGTTGCGCAACACCGTGTTGCGGGCGACCTGCCGGCCCGCGGACAGGTCATACGTCTTTTGTAGCTTGTGTTCCATATTGCACTCCTTGTTGGATCGGTACGGTGTACCCTTGCCAAAGCATAGCATGCGCGGTTGCCCGTGATGCCGGGAAAAGGGCTTGCGCCCGCCGGAATGGTCTGAACCTGGTCATCCGGAGGATTCGTCCGCTGCCGACGCGCCGCCGTGCTTCCCGGCCGGCCAACGCGCCATGACGATCCTCCTGGGCTGCCACGCGGATTTCACCGCTCGGTCCGAAGCGCCGTACTTCAGCGCTTGTCGTGCCATCTTCCGCCCCTATATGCATAGTATATGGGGTGTTGTATGGTAAAATCAAAGGTTGATTCAGAAATCAATTCCGTTTTAAACCTTTCTTTTTATTGGAGTTTTTCATAATGGCAATCGAACGCACCCTGTCGATCATCAAACCAGACGCAGTCGCGAAGAACGTTATCGGCCAGATCTACAGCCGTTTCGAAGGCGCTGGCCTGAAGATCGTGGCTGCCCGCATGACGCAACTGTCGCGCGCCGAAGCCGAAGGCTTCTACGCCGTGCACGCTGCCCGCCCATTCTTCAAGGACCTGGTCGACTTCATGGTTTCCGGCCCTGTCATGATCACGGTCCTGGAAGGCGAGAACGCCATCGCCGCACATCGCGACCTGATGGGCGCCACCGATCCGAAGAAAGCTGAAAAAGGCACGATCCGCGCCGATTTCGCCGACTCGATCGACGCCAACGCCGTTCACGGTTCGGACGCTGCCGAAACCGCCGCTGTGGAAATCGCTTACTACTTCCCAGCACTGAACGTGTACTCCCGTTAATTCGCTCCTGCGATAACGGTGCAATGCGGACACGGCCATGCCGGCGTCTGCTGTAAAGTTGTAGCGCTTGCCGCCCCGGACACTGTCCGGGGTGCGGGCGTTTTGAAATGGTAATTGAACAGGCTTATGGAAACGACGCTCACCAATCTGCTGGACCTGGATCCCGCGCAACTGATCGACTACTGTGCTCAGTTGGGTGAGAAGCCGTTCCGCGCCAAACAGCTGCAACGCTGGATCCACCAGTTCGGTGCATCCGACTTCGACAGCATGACGGACCTCGCCAAGTCGCTGCGCGAGAAGCTGAAAACGCGCGCCCACATCACGGCGCCGGCCGTCATCAGCGACCACACGTCCACCGACGGCACCCGCAAGTGGCTGGTCGACGTCGGCAACGGCAATGCCGTGGAAACCGTGTTCATCCCGGAAGAGAACCGCGGCACGCTGTGCATCTCCACGCAGGCCGGCTGCGCCGTCAACTGCCGCTTCTGCTCGACGGGCAAGCAGGGCTTCAACCGCAACCTGACGGTGGCCGAAATCATCGGCCAGCTGTGGATGGCCGAGTTCGAGCTGCGCAAGACCAAGGGCATCGAGCCTGGCCCGAAAGGCGAGCGCCAGATCACCAACGTCGTCATGATGGGCATGGGCGAGCCGCTGCTGAACTACGAGCCGACGGCAACCGCGCTGAAGCTGATGCTGGACGATAACGCGTATGGCCTGTCGCGCCGCCGCGTCACCCTGTCCACGTCCGGCGTCGTGCCGATGATCGACAAGCTGGCGCAGGACGTTCCCGTCGCGCTGGCCGTCTCGCTGCACGCGTCCAACGACGAGCTGCGCAATGGCCTCGTCCCACTGAACAAGAAATACCCGCTGGCGGAACTGCTGGCGGCCTGCAAGCGCTATCTGGAATTCGCGCCGCGCGATTTCATTACGTTCGAGTACTGCATGCTGGACGGTTTCAACGATACCGACGAGCACGCACGCGAACTGGTGGCGCTGGTGAACGACCCGAAAACGGGCATCAACTGCAAATTCAACCTGATTCCGTTCAATCCCTTCCCGGAGTCGGGCCTGACACGCTCGAAAAATCCGCGCATCAAGGCGTTTGCCGAGGTCCTGATGCAGGCGGGCATCGTCACGACGATCCGCAAGACGCGCGGCGACGACATCGACGCCGCCTGCGGCCAGCTGGCCGGCGAGGTCAAGGACCGCACCCGCGTGCAGGAGCGCATGGAGAAGATGACGGAATACCAGCAGAAGTTCGGTGCCAACTTCGGCAAGATTGTGGAGATCCGTTCCTGATGGTGCAACTGGCCCAGCGCACTCCGGCCTGTCTGGCAGCCTTCGGCATGGCCGGGCTGCTGGCGGCGTGCGCGGGCAGCGGATCGGGTGACGCGGGCGGCGGAGGCAAGGCCGAGCTGCCCACGCTGTCCGACACCACGGCCGCGCAGAAGCGCGCGCAGATCCGCATGCAGCTGGCCGTCGGCTACTACGAGCAGGGCCAGCTGCCGGTGGCGCTGGACGAAATCAAGAAGGCGATTACCGCCGATCCCGCGTACGCCGAGGCGTGGGGGGTGCGGGCGCTGATCTACATGGCGATGGGCGAGACGGCGCTGGCCGACGCCAATTTCCGCCATGCGCTGGGGCTGGCGCCGGGCAATCCGGACATTGCCAACAACTACGGTTCCTTCCTGTGCCAGAACGGCCGGGTCGCCGAATCGTTCCGGTATTTCGATACCGCGCTGGCCAGCCGGCAGTATGCTTCGCCTGCCAAGGCACTGAACAATGCGGGCAATTGCGCGCTGAAGTCGAAAGATATCGGCACGGCCGAGAAGTATCTGCTGCAGGCGCTGCAGCTGACGCCGGACCAGCCGTCCACCAATGCGAACCTGGCACGGGTTTATTATGAGCGCCGTGACTATGCGCGCGCGAATTTATTCATCACCCGGCTGGGCAAGCTTGCCAGGACAGACAGCCTGCCGGCCGATGTATTGTGGCTGGCGATCAAGGTGCAGCATAAGCTGGGCGACGTGGACGCGGAGCAGGGTTGGGTGACGCCATTGCGCCGCCACCATGCCGCCTCGCCCGAGTATGCTGCGTATCAACGAGGGGCGTTCGATGAGTGAGACAGGGATAACAATGGATTCAGAATGGCAGGAGCAGCCTAAAAACCAGCAGGCCCAGGCGCCCGGAGCACAGCTGGCGGCACAACGGGAGGCGATGGGCCTCTCGATCGACCAGATCGCGGACCAGCTGAAACTGGCCCCGCGCCAGGTGGTGGCCATCGAGCAGGGCGATTACGCGTCGCTGCCGAACATGGCCGTCACGCGCGGCTTCATCCGCGCCTATGCCAAGGTGGTGCGGCTCGACCCGGCGCCGCTGGTGGCCCAGATCGAAGTGACGCCTACCGTGGCCCCGACCGTCGACCACGGCACGGTGCGCCGCGAGAAGATTTCCACCACGTTCAGCGAATCGCGTTTCCCGTCGATGACGGAGAGCCGCGCGAAACCGAAACGCTGGATCGTTGGCGGCGCCGTCGTGCTGGTCCTTGTCGCGGCCGCTGCCGCGTGGCAGTCCGGCATCGTCTCGACCGACATATTCCACCGCTCGGCCGGCACGGAAACAGCGGCCGTGCCGTCGCAGCCGGGCACGGAAACAACGGCGCTGCCGGCACCGAACGTGCCGCTGGTGCAGCCGACCATGCCAACGGGTACCCCTGCCGCCGAGGCGACGCCGCCGGCACCCGTGCCCGCGGCAACGGAGCCGCCCGCAACGGCGGCCGCGACCACGCCGGCACCTGCCGCCCAGCCGCCCGTCGCTGCGACGCCTGCGCCTGGTGCGACGCCCGCCGCGCCTGCAGCGCCTGCCGAGGCGGGCAACGCCCTGGTGCTGACGGTCACGCAGGATTCGTGGATCGAGGTCAAGCGCCCCGGCGCGAAGTCGCTGATTTCCCGCCTGGTCAAGGCAGGCAGCACTGAGACGGTCGAGATCGACCGCCAGTCCACCCTGGTCGTCGGCAATCCGGACGGCGTGCGCGCCACGTTGCGCGGCCAGCCGCTGGCTCTGCCGAAAATCCCGAACGGCACGATTTCGCGCGTGCCCGTCAAGTGATCAGTTAAGTTAATAGCATGAGCATGTCTTCCCTGAATATCCCGGCCGCGCCCGCGCAGGCCATTCCGTCCGGCCCGACGCCGCGGCGCGCCAGCCATGGCGTGCTGGTGGCGCATGGCGACCGCAAGGTCTGGGTCGGCGGCGACAACCCCGTTGTCGTCCAGTCGATGACGAATACCGACACGGCCGATGCCGTCGGCACGGCCATCCAGATCAAGGAGCTGGCCCGCGCCGGCTCAGAACTGGTGCGCCTGACGGTGGACCGGCCGGAAGCTGCGGCCGCCGTGCCGTACATCCGCGAACAGCTCGACAGGATGGGCATCGACGTGCCGCTGGTGGGCGACTTCCACTACAACGGCCACACGCTGCTGACGGAATATCCCGACTGCGCCGCCGCGCTGTCGAAGTACCGCATCAATCCGGGCAACGTGGGCAAGGGCGCCAAGCGCGACACGCAGTTCGCCCAGATGATCGAAGTGGCGATCCGTCACGACAAGCCGGTGCGCATCGGCGTCAACTGGGGCTCGCTGGACCAGGCGCTGCTGGCCCGCATCATGGATGAAAACGCGGCGCGTGCGCAGCCCTGGAGCGCGCAGGCCGTCATGTACGAAGCGCTGATCACGTCGGCCATCGAGAACGCCGTGCGCGCCGAGGAAATCGGCTTGTCGAAGGACAAGATCATCCTGTCCTGCAAGGTCTCCGGCGTGCAGGACCTGATCGCCGTCTACCGCGAACTGGCAAAGCGCTGCCACTACCCGCTGCACCTGGGCCTGACGGAAGCGGGCATGGGCAGCAAGGGCATCGTTGCCTCGACGGCCGCGCTGTCCGTGCTGTTGCAGGAAGGCATCGGCGACACGATCCGCATTTCGCTGACGCCGGAACCGGGCGGGGACCGCACCAAGGAAGTCGTGGTCGGCCAGGAAATCCTGCAGACAATGGGCCTGCGCAAGTTCGCGCCGATGGTCATCGCCTGCCCGGGTTGCGGGCGCACGACGTCGACCACGTTCCAGGAGCTGGCGGACGACATCCAGACGTTCCTGCGCGAGCAGATGCCGGAATGGAAAAAGTCGCATCCGGGTGTCGAGGCGATGAACGTGGCCGTGATGGGCTGCATCGTCAACGGTCCGGGCGAATCGAAGCACGCCAATATCGGCATCAGCCTGCCCGGCACGGGCGAATCGCCGGCCGCGCCGGTGTTCGTCGACGGCCAGAAGGTCGCCACCCTGCGCGGCGAGACGATCGTGCAGGATTTCCAGCGCATCGTGCTCGATTACGTACAGAAGAACTACTCACCAGTTACAGCTTAAGAAATCAAATGTCCGATAACAAGAAACCTGAAAAGATCCTGGGTGAAACCGGGGTTTCGCGCGGCATGCCGCGCGCCGGCTGAACGGTTCCGGCTTGCAAGCCGGAACTCCCAGAGACACTCTGACCAAGTATCAAGAGAATTTAACGAGAATTGCTAATGTCCGAAAACAAGAAACCTGAAAAGATCGTCGGAATCAAGGGGATGAACGACATCCTGCCGGCCGACGCCCACCTGTGGGAGATTTTCGAGAACACGGCGCAGTCGATCCTGCAAAGCTACGGCTACCAGAACATCCGCACGCCGGTCGTCGAGGAGACGCGCCTGTTCGCACGCGCCATCGGCGCCGTGACCGACATCGTCGAGAAGGAGATGTATTCCTTTACCGATTCGATGAACGGCGACCAGCTGACGCTCCGCCCCGAAGGCACCGCCGGCGTCGTGCGCGCCGTGCTGGAACACAACCTGACGTACGAAGGCCCGAAGCGCCTGTGGTACAAGGGCCAGATGTTCCGCCACGAGCGTCCGCAGCGCGGCCGCTATCGCCAGTTCCACCAGTTCGGCGCGGAAGCCGTGGGCTTTGCCGGTCCGGACATCGACGCGGAACTGATCATGCTGTGCCGCCGCCTGTGGGACGACCTGGGCCTGCAGAACATCCGCCTGGAACTGAACTCGATCGGCGACGCGGAAGAGCGCGCGCGCCACCGCGTCGACCTGATCGCATACCTGGAAAAGCATGAGGACATCCTGGATGCGGAGGCCAAGCGCCGCCTGCACTCTAACCCGCTGCGCATCCTGGATACGAAGAACCCGGCCATGCAGGAAATGGTCAATGGTGCACCGAAGCTGCTGGATTACCTGGGCGACGCATCGCGCGCCCATTTCGACGGCCTGCGCAAGATCCTCGACCGCAACAACGTGCCGTATATCGTCAACACGCGCCTCGTGCGCGGCATCGACTACTACAACCGCACCGTGTTCGAATGGGTGACGGACGAACTGGGCGCGCAGGGCACCGTCTGTGCCGGCGGCCGCTACGACCCGCTGATCGAAATGTTCGGAGGCAAGCCGACGCCGGGTGTCGGCTTCGCGATGGGCATCGAGCGCCTGATCGAACTGATGAAGTCCGCCGGCGAGACGGCCGCGCCGAACCAGTGCGACGTCTACCTGGTGCACCAGGGCGAGGAAGCGCAGATGCAGGCATTCATCCTGGGCGAACGCCTGCGCGACGCGGGCCTGGACGTGATGCTGCACTGTGCGACGCCTGCCGGCGCCGGCAGCTTCAAGAGCCAGATGAAGAAGGCCGACGGCAGCGGCGCCGCCTTTGCCGTCATCATCGGCGACGATGAAGTGGCCAACAACACGGCCAACGTCAAGGCGCTGCGCGGCGAAGAGGGCGAGCAGCAGCAGGCCACCGTTCCGTTCGACGACGTGGTGGACCACATCGTCGACCTGGTCGTCGGCGACCATGGTCACGACCACGTGCACTACCACCATTAACCCATCTGATTGAGAAGCATCCATGGCATACGATCTCGAAGAACAAGAACAACTGGCCACCCTGAAGGCCTGGTGGGCAAAGTACGGCAACGTGGCGACGTGGGTCGTCATCGCGGGCCTGGCGGCTTATTCCGGCTGGACCTACTGGAACTACCACCAGCGCACCCAGTCGACCCAGGCGTCGGCGCTGTACGACGAACTGCGTAACGCCGCCGAGAAGGACAACGCGAAAGTGCAGCGCGCTGCCGCCGACCTGGAAAGCCGCTTCGGCAGCACCGTGTACGCCCAGATGGGCGCCCTGACGGCAGCCAAGAGCGCGTTCGAAGCGAAGGACAACAAGACCGCCAAGGCGCAGCTGCAGTGGGTGATCGACCATGGCACGGACGAATACAAGGCGATGGCGAAAGTGCGCCTGGCCGGCGTGCTGCTGGACGAGAAGGCGTACGACGCGGCGCTGAAGGCGCTGGACGGCGACGTTCCCGCGGCATTCGCCGCGAGCGTCAACGACCGCAAGGGCGACATCCTGGCCGCGCAGCAGAAGCTGGCCGAAGCCCGCACGGCATACCAGGCCGCGCTCGACAAGACGGACAAGAAAAGCCCGGCGCGCCAGCTGATCGAACTGAAATTCGAAGCCGTCGGCGGCGTAGTGCCGGAAGAGAAACCCGCAGCGTAATACGTAACACCAAGAGGTACCGCGCCCCGAGCGCTTTGCCAGAAGCCCCACAGTAAGAGGAGCAAGTAAAAACTTATGCGTATCACCGGAAAAGTAATCGGCGTGAGCCTGCTGGCAGTGACAGCCGGCTGCGGTACACTGGGTTCGCTGAACCCGTTCAAGGAAAAAGACAAGAACCCGCCGGCCAAGCTGGTCGACCTGAAATCGCCGATCCCGGCGCGCATCGTCTGGAAGCACTCGACCGGCAAGGCGGGTCTGTACGTGTTCGCGCCGGCGCTGGCCGATAACAGCCTGTTCGTGGCCGATGCCGACGGCAACGTCGAGCGCCTGGACGCGGCCACCGGCAAGCCGCAGTGGCGCGTCAAGGCGGGCACGAACCTGACGGCCGGCGTGGGCTCGAACGGCAAGGTCGTCGCCGTGGGCGGCACCAAGGGCCAGGTCGTGGCGTTCGATGGCGCCACCGGCAGCCGGCTGTGGAAGGTGCAGGCGTCGTCGGAAGTGCTGTCGGCACCGGCCGTCAGCGACGAGCTGGTGATCGTGCGCAGCATGGACAACAAGATCACGGCGTACGACAGCAAGACGGGCGAGCGCAAATGGTTCATCCAGCGCACCACGCCGCCGCTGACATTGCGTAACGCGCCGGGCCTCGTCGTCGCGGCGCCGAACGTCTACATCGCGCAGCCGGCCGGGCGCCTGCTGGCGCTGGCGCTGTCGAACGGCGTGCCGCGCTTCGAGGTGCCCGTGGCCGAGCCGCGCGGCGCCACGGAGCTGGAACGCGTGTCCGACATCGGCGGCAATCCCGTCGTGCTGGGCAGCGATATCTGCGCCGTCACGTACCAGGGCAAGGTCGGCTGCTTCGACCTGCAGACGGGCGTGCCGCGCTGGACCAAGGAAACCTCGTCGGATGTCGGCGTGGCCGTCGACCAGCGCTTCGTATTCGTCGCGGACGACAAGGGCCACGTGGCCGCCTACGGCCGCGATGGCGGCGCCAGCGCGTGGAAGAACGACACGCTGTCGAACCGCGTGCTGTCCACGCCGGTGTCGTACGGCCGCGTCGTGGCCGTCGGCGACTACCAGGGCTACGTGCACCTGCTGTCGCGCGAGGACGGCGCCATGCTGGGCCGCGTGCAGATCGACAGCAGCGCCATCAAGGCGGCGCCGCTGGTGTCGGGCTCGAACATGGTCTTCCAGACCCAGAACGGCACCGTGGCTGCCGTCGCGGTCGAATAAGTAACGAAGGTGGCCGCAAGGGGCGGCCATCCCGCAGTATTTTAAAAACCAAGCAGTATTTATGACCGCTCCGGCGGTTGAGTTGAAAAAGAATGAAGCCGGTAATTGCACTCGTGGGTCGCCCGAACGTCGGGAAATCGACCCTATTCAATCGTCTGACCCGCTCGCGCGACGCGCTGGTGGCGGACTTGCCTGGTCTGACGCGCGATCGTCACTATGGCGAGGGCCGCATTGGCGAACGTCCCTTCCTGGTCATCGATACCGGCGGTTTCGAACCGGTCGCGAAGGAAGGCATCATGTTCCAGATGGCCCTGCAGACCAAGCAGGCCGTGGCGGAAGCGGACGTCGTCGTGTTCCTCGTCGACGGCCGCCAGGGCATGACGCCCCACGACAAGACCATTACCGACTTCCTGCGCAAGAGCGGCCGGCCGGTGCTGCTGGTCGTGAACAAGGCCGAAGGCATGAAGTACACGTCGGCCGTCTCCGACTTCTACGAACTGGGCCTGGGCGATCCGTACGCGATTTCCGGCGCCCACGGCGACGGCGTGCACGACCTCGTGCAGGAAGCGCTGGACAAGGCGTTTGCGTCGCGCCCGGAAGATGTCGAGGAACTGCTGCCGTCCGAGCGCGGCATCAAGCTGGCGCTGGTCGGCCGCCCGAACGTGGGCAAGTCCACCTTGATCAATACGCTGCTGGGCGAAGAGCGCGTCATCGCGTTCGACATGCCGGGCACCACGCGCGACTCGATCGAGATTCCATTCGAGCGCGACGGCAAGCACTACACGCTGATCGACACGGCCGGCATCCGCCGCCGCGGCAAGGTGTTCGAAGCGGTCGAGAAGTTCTCGGTCGTGAAAACCCTGCAGTCGATCTCGGAAGCGAACGTCGTCGTGCTGATGCTGGATGCCCAGCAGGACATCTCGGAGCAGGACGCCCACATCGCCGGCTTCATCCTGGAAAGCGGCCGCGCCCTGGTGCTGGCCGTGAACAAGTGGGACGGCCTGACGTCGGACCAGCGCGACCAGGTCAAGATGGACATGGATCGCAAGATCGACTTCCTCAGCTTCGCCAACACGCACTTCATCTCGGCGCTCAAAGGGACGGGCATTGCCCAGCTGATGAAATCGGTGGACTCGGCCTACGCGGCCGCGATGGCCGACCTGTCGACGCCGAAGCTGACGCGCGCGCTGGCCGAGGCGGTCGAGAAGCAGGAACCGAAGCGCAAGGGCGGCCTGCGGCCGAAGATGCGCTACGCCCACCAGGGCGGCATGAACCCGCCGATCATCGTCATCCACGGCAACTCGCTGGACGCGATCAGCGAGCCGTACAAGCGCTACCTGGAAAAGCACTTCCGCGACACGTTCAAGCTGGTCGGCACGCCGCTGCGCATCGAGCTGCGTACTGGCAAGAATCCTTTCGACAAGCGTAAGGAATAAGCTCAGGGGCTGTCCCGGGTTTGGCCCGCGGCAGTTGGCGTCCGTCCCCGCCAAGTCGCAGCTTCAACGACGTCAGCGGCTTCATCAGGGGACTGACCCTGGCTTGTACCGCAGCCGTTGATCCGCAGGGGTCTGCTCCCGGTAAGTGTTAGCTTTAACGAAGTCAGCGGCCCCGTCAGGGGTCCGTCCCCTTGAGACGATAACGGCAAAAGCAAAGGCCATGACTTACCGGGACAGACCCCAGCGGAGCCACCGGCGCCGACCGGCCGGGGACAGACCCCCTCAACACGATTTAAGCCAAACCCCACTGCATAAAACACGAAAACAGGTTACAGTAGCCCCAAAGCATTCCTGCTATGCCGAGGGCGCTTTTTCCCTCTGTAAAAGGGGTGTGGCCGGCACTTGAATTCAAGCGTTTCGCCTCCAATTCCAACACTACAACATAAACTGGAGCTGTTATGAGCAATAAAGGGCAATTGTTACAAGACCCATTTCTGAATGCGCTGCGCAAAGAGCACGTTCCCGTCTCGATTTACCTGGTCAACGGTATCAAGCTGCAAGGCCATATCGAATCGTTCGACCAGTACGTCGTCCTGCTGCGCAATACCGTGACGCAGATGGTCTACAAGCACGCCATCTCGACCGTCGTCCCGGCCCGCGCCGTCAATCTCAACATCGAATCCGAGGCCGAGTGAACGCGTTGATCGATCAGATAACGCCGTTTAACCGTCCTTCGCTTCACTATCGTCTGACCGTCGTATGCGCGCAGCCTTAGTTGGTGTGGATTTCGGTCAGGGCGATTTCGACGCCAGTATCGCCGAACTGATGCTGCTCGCGCGGTCCGCGGGAGCCGATCCGGTCACGACCATTACCGGCAAGCGCTCCAGTCCCGATGCGGCCTATTTCGTCGGCAGCGGCAAGGCCGACGAGATCGGTCATGCCGCACAGGACTTGGGGCTCGAAATCGTCATCTTCAACCATGCGCTGTCGCCGGCCCAGCAGCGCAATCTCGAGAAACGCCTGAACGTGCGCGTGCTCGACCGTACCAGCCTGATCCTCGACATCTTCGCCCAGCGGGCGCAGAGCCACGAGGGCAAGCTGCAGGTCGAGCTGGCACAGCTGCAGCATCTTTCCACGCGGCTGATCCGCGGCTGGACTCACCTGGAACGGCAAAAGGGCGGTATCGGCCTGCGCGGTCCCGGGGAAACCCAGCTGGAGACCGACCGCCGGCTGATCGGCGAGCGGGTCAAGGCGTTGCGCGCGCGGCTGGCCAAGCTGCGCAAGCAGCACGAAACCCAGCGGCGCGCCCGTGGCCGCAACAAGACGTTCTCCGTCTCCCTCGTCGGCTACACCAATGCCGGCAAATCGACGCTGTTCAATACGATGACGAAGGCCGGCGTGTACGTTGCCGACCAGCTGTTCGCAACGCTGGACACGACGTCGCGCCGCATGTACATGGGCGAGGAAGCGGGCCACGTCGTCATCTCGGACACGGTCGGCTTCGTGCGCGAGCTGCCCCACCAGCTGGTGGCGGCGTTTCGCGCCACGCTGGAAGAGACGATCCATGCCGACCTGCTGCTGCACGTCGTCGACGCGGCCAGCCCCGTCAAGATGGAGCAGATCGAGCAGGTCAACATGGTCCTGGCCGAGATCGGCGCCGATCACATTCCACAGATTCTGGTGTGGAACAAGATCGACGCGGCGGGGCAGGAGCCGGCGGTGGAACGTGATGAATATGATAAAATTTCACGCGTTTTCATCAGCGCGCGCACAGGCGTTGGACTCGACCTGCTGCGCGACGCCATCACCGAGGCAGCCAGGGATCAGCAGGAAGCCGACCTCCGTCCACGCGACGATACGGCGCCGGACGCTATCTCCACATTTACCAATGGCGGAACACACTAAGACATGCCTTTTCCCTCTCTAAAGAAAAGAACAGGCCTGAAGCTGTCGCTGAACGACCCCCGCTGGGGCTCGGACAAGGACGGCAACAGGCAGGCCCAGGAAGGCAAAAAGCCCGGTGAAGGACCGCCGGACCTCGATCAGCTGTGGCGCGATTTCAATCAGCGCCTGAACGGCCTGTTCAACAAGAACCGCAACAACGGCGGTGGTGGCAACGGCGGCGGCAGCGGTGGCGGCGAACTGAAAGGTGCCGGCATCACCGTCGGCGCCGTCGCTGCCATCGCGGTCCTGGTGTGGCTGGCCAGCGGGGCGTTCATCGTCCAGGAAGGCCAGAAGGGCATCGTCACGACGTTCGGGCGCTACAGCCACGAAACGCCGGCCGGCTTCAACTGGCGCTGGCCGTATCCGTTCCAGGCCAACGAGACCGTCAACGTCTCGCAGGTCCGCACCGTCGAAGTGGGCTACCGCGGCAACGTGCGCACCAAGCAGCCCGCCGAGGCGCTGATGCTGACGGACGACGAGAACATCATCGACATCCAGTTCGCCGTGCAGTACCGCCTGTCCGACCCGCGCGCCTGGCTGTACAACAACCGCGATGCGGAAGACACCGTGCGCCAGGTGGCCGAGACGTCGATCCGCGAGATCGTCGGCAAGAGCAAGATGGACTTCGTGCTGTACGAAGGCCGCGAGAAGGTGGCGTACGAGACGCAGCAGC
Source organism: Pseudoduganella plicata (assembly GCF_004421005.1). NCBI lineage: Bacteria > Pseudomonadati > Pseudomonadota > Betaproteobacteria > Burkholderiales > Oxalobacteraceae > Pseudoduganella > Pseudoduganella plicata. The sequence goes on along the minus strand of NZ_CP038026.1, from coordinate 1,862,304 downwards.
TGATGCAGCAGATCCTGGACCGCTACGCTTCCGGCGCCATGGTCACCAACGTGACGATGCAGGCCGTGCAGCCGCCCGAGCAGGTGCAGGCCGCGTTCGACGACGCCGTCAAGGCCGGCCAGGACCGCGAGCGCCAGAAGAACGAAGGCCAGGCCTACGCCAACGACATCATTCCGAAGGCGCGCGGCTATGCATTCCGCCTGCTGCAGGAAGCCGAAGCGTACCGTTCGATGGTCACCGAAAACGCGTCCGGTAACGCCGACCGCTTCAAGTCCGTGCTGGCCGAGTACCAGAAGGCGCCGGGCGTGACGCGCGACCGCATGTACCTGGACACGATGCAGCAGATCTTCACCAACACGAGCAAGGTGATGGTGGACGCCAAGGCCGGCAGCAACCTGCTGTACCTGCCGCTGGACAAGCTGATCGCACAGGTGGCCGCCACCGAAGCGAACCGCGCCAACGTGACGGCGCCGCCGCCGTCGGCCGTGCTGCTGCCGCCGCCGGAGAACACCATGAGCACGACCGATCCGCGCCGCGCGCGCGAATCGTCGCGCGATCGGGAGAGCCGTTAAATGAACCGCATCGTAACTTTCCTCGTCACGGGCTTCATCGCCGTGATGCTGCTGTCGTCCACCGTCTTCGTGGTGGACCAGCGCAAGTTCGCCATCGTCTTCGCGCTGGGTGAAGTCAAGCAGGTGATCAACGAACCGGGGCTGCACTTCAAGCTGCCGCCGCCGTTCCAGAACATCCTGTACCTGGACAAGCGCATCCTGACGCTCGATTCGCCGGAAGCGGACCGCTTCATCACGGCCGAGAAGATGAATATCCTGGTCGACTCGTTCGTCAAATGGCGCATCGTGGAACCGAAGCTGTATTTCGTCAGCTTCGGCGGCGATGAAGGCCGTGCGCGCGACCGCATGTCGCAGATCGTCAAGGCGGCGCTGAACGACGAGATCACCAAGCGCACCGTGCGCGAAGTGATCTCCGGCCAGCGCGGCAAGGTAATGGAAGCGATCCGCGGCAAGGTGGTCGAGGAAGCCCGCCAGATCGGCGTGCAGATCCTGGACGTGCGCCTGAAGCGCGTCGACTACGTCGAGCAGATCAACAACTCGGTCTACGAACGGATGAAGGCCGAGCGTATGCGCGTCGCCAACGAGCTGCGTTCGACGGGCTCGGCGGACTCGGAAAAGATCCGTGCCGATGCCGACAAGCAGCGCACGGTGATCCTGGCCGAAGCCTATCGCGAAGCGGAGAAGATCAAGGGCGAGGGCGATGCCAAGGCCAGCGCGATCTACGCCGAAGCGTTCGGGCGCAATCCGGAGTTCTACAAGTTCTACCGCAGCCTGGAAGCCTATCGCGCGTCGTTCAAGACGAAGGCCGACGTGATGCTGGTCGATCCGAACTCGGAGTTCTTCAAGTACTTCAAGGGCTCGGGCAGCGCCGGCAAATGACGTAGTCGCGGACGTTTGGTCGGCAAGCCGACAGCAGCAAGCCGAAAAAGGCCGCCCCTCCGGGCGGCCTTTTTTTCCTCTTTATCACGGTTTTCGCGTAAAATATGCGGTTCGGCCTCCGCCGCCGAGCGGTGCGCCCTTGCGCCGCGTCGATGACTTGATCGATTTTTAACAACTGCGAACAACCGGTTCCCTCATGCCGAATTGGCTATTGCCTGAACATATCGCCGACGTCCTGCCGTCCGAAGCGCGCAAGATCGAAGAGCTGCGCCGCCTGATGCTGGATAACTTCCGCCGCTACGGCTACGAGCTCGTCATGCCGCCGCTGCTGGAATACGTCGAATCCCTGCTGGCCGGTGCCGGCCAGGACACCGACCTGCGCACCTTCAAGCTCGTTGACCAGATCTCCGGGCGCATGCTGGGCCTGCGCGCCGACATGACGACGCAGGTCGCCCGCATCGACGCGCACCTGCTCAATCGCGCCACCGTCACGCGCCTGTGCTACGCCGGTCCCGTGCTGCATACCCGCCCGTCGGGCTTGCACACGACCCGCGAGCCGCTGCAGATCGGTGCCGAGATCTATGGCCATGCCGGCCTGGAAGCCGATGCCGAGATCCAGGAGCTGGCGCTGGCGTCGCTCGAACTGGCCGGCTTCTCCGAAGTGCGCCTCGACCTGGCGCACATGGGCGTGCTGCGCGCGGTCCTCGAGCTGGACCCTGCCGCCGGCAAGGACCAGATCGCCATCGTGCAGCTGCTGCGCGCGAAGGACGTGGCGGGCCTGGCCGAACTGACCGCCGCTTACGCGCCGACCACGCGCGCCGCGCTGCTGGCGCTGCCGAACCTGTATGGCGACGTCGACGTCCTGAAAGCGGCCCGCGCGGCGCTGCCGGATGTCCCCGGCATCACGAAGGCGCTGGCCGAACTGGCCGCGCTGGCGGCATCGGCCATCGGCCGCGCCGAGGTGGCCATCGACCTGGCCGACCTGCGCGGCTACCAGTACGAAAGCGGCGCCATGTTCGCGCTGTACGTGCCTGGCCTGCCGAACGCCGTCGCCCGTGGCGGCCGCTACGATCACGTGGGCGAGGCCTTCGGCCGCGCCCGGCCCGCGACGGGGTTCTCGATGGACCTGCGCGAACTGGCACGCCTGCTGCCCACGGCGGACCGCAAGCACGCGATCCGCGCACCGTGGGGCAATGCGCCGGAACTGAAGGAAAAAATCGCCGAGCTGCGCAAGTCCGGCGAGGTGGTGATCCAGTCTTTGCCGGGTCACAGCAATGAACAGGACGAGTTCGAGTGCGACCGTGCGCTGGTGCTCGACGATAGTGGTAGTAACTGGATTCTTAAAAACTTAGGTTAAGTGTGATGTCAAAGAAAATCACTGCAAAAAACGTCGTCGTTATCGGTACCCAGTGGGGCGATGAAGGCAAGGGCAAAATCGTCGACTGGCTGACGGAACACGCGCAAGGCGTGGTGCGCTTCCAGGGCGGCCACAACGCGGGCCATACGCTGGTCATCGGCGGCGTCAAAACGGCACTGCAGCTGATCCCGTCGGGCATCATGCGCCCGGGCGTGGCCTGCTACATCGGCAACGGCGTCGTCGTCTCCGTGCCGGACGTGCTGCGCGAGATCGACAAGCTGGAAGCGGTCGGCGTCGAAGTGGCGTCGCGCCTGAAAGTGTCGGAAGCCTCGCCGGTCATCCTGCCTTACCACGCCGCGCTGGATGCGGCCCGTGAAGCCGCCCGCGGCGCGGCCAAGATCGGCACGACGGGCAAGGGCATCGGCCCGGCCTACGAAGACAAGGTGGCGCGCCGCGCCATCCGCGTTGCCGACCTGCTGAACGAAAAGCGTTTTGCCGAGAAGCTGGCCGAGAACCTGGACTACCACAACTTCGTGCTGGAAAACTATCTGAAGGCGCCGAAGGTCGAGTACCAGAAGACGCTGGACGACGCGCTGGCCTACGTGCCGCGCCTGCGCCCGATGGTCACCGACGTGTCGAGCGCCCTGTACGCCGCCCACAAGGCCGGCGCCAACCTGCTGTTCGAAGGCGCGCAAGGCTCGCTGCTGGACGTCGACCACGGCACCTACCCGTTCGTCACGTCGTCGAACTGCGTGGCCGGCAACGCCGCCGCCGGTTCGGGCGTGGGTCCGAACATGCTGCACTACATCCTGGGCATCACCAAGGCATACACGACGCGCGTCGGTTCGGGCCCGTTCCCGTCCGAGCTGCCGACCGATGTCGGCGTGGGCCACCACCTGGCGCAAGTGGGCCACGAGTTCGGCACCGTCACGGGCCGCGCCCGTCGCTGCGGCTGGTTCGATGCCGCGCTGCTGCGCCGCTCCGTGCAGATCAACGGCGTCTCGGGCATGTGCCTGACGAAGCTGGACGTGCTGGACGGCCTGGAAACGCTGAAGCTGTGCACCGGCTACATGGTCGATGGCGTACGCACCGACATCTTCCCTGTCGGCGCCGAAGAAGCCGCGCGCTGCGAGCCGATCTACGAAGAGATGCCCGGCTGGACCGACAGCACCGTCGGCGCCAAGTCGCTGGCCGCGCTGCCTGCCGCCGCACGTGCCTACATCAAGCGTATCGAAGAACTGGTCGGCGTGCCGGTCGATATGGTCTCCACCGGCCCTGACCGCGAAGAGACGATCGTCCTGCGTCACCCGTTCGAATAACAGAATCAAGAGGTAAAGGAATCACATGAACGCTCCGCAATCCAACGAAAAGCACCTGTGGGTGACCTGGGACGAGTACAACCGCCTGGTTGAGCGCCTGGCACTGAAGGTCTACGAATCGGGTTGGAAATTCGACATGGTGCTGTGCCTGGCGCGCGGCGGCGTGCGCCCCGGCGACGTGTTCTCGCGCATCTTCGACGTGCCGCTGGCGATCCTGTCGACCAGCTCCTACCGCGAAGACAAGGGCACGACGCAGGGCGACCTGGACATCGCCAAGTACATGACGATGACGAAGGGCCCGCTGAAAGGCAAGATCCTGCTGGTCGACGACCTGGCCGATTCGGGCGTGACGCTGACGAAGGTCATCGCGCACCTGAAGGACAATTTCGAAGGCGTGGAAGAAGTGCGCTCCGCGGTGATCTGGACGAAGGGCTGCTCCGCCTTCAAGCCGGACTACCAGATGGAAGAACTGCCGCACAACCCGTGGATCCACCAGCCGTTCGAGGATTACGACGGCCTGCGCCCGCACCAGCTGGCGGCGTGGATCAAGAAGGGCGAGTCCCAGTCGTGATGGGACCCCGATAAACCTACTGCGCATCGCCAGGATGCCGCCTGTGCTGCTCGCCGTATAGAGCATACGGCTCCGCCCCTCGACGGCACCTGACGATGCCCGCTACGGTTTCTCGGGGCCCCTAGACGTGCGTAAGAAAATGAGATGGCGGAAGGCTGCACAGCCTTCCGCCATTTTTTTATCGCCGCTGCTACCATGGCGGCAGGCCAATAAGAACAAGAGTAAATCATGACCGAAAGCTTCTTCCAGACCTTCATCCTGCTGCTGCTCGTGACCGACCCGTTCGGCAATGTGCCGCTGTTCGCCACCGCGCTGGCGCCCGTCGCGCCGGCCAAGCGCCCGAGAATCGTCGTGCGCGAGTGCCTCATTGCCTTTATCGTGCTGCTGACGTTCATGTTCTTCGGCCGCCACTTCCTGCAGGCGCTGAGCCTTTCCGAAGTGTCGCTGCGCATCGCCGGCAGCGTGATCCTGATGATGATCGCGATCCGGATGGTATTCCCGCACCCGGACGGTGTGCTGGGCAAGTCCGATGGCGGCGAGCCGTTCATTGTGCCGCTGGCCATTCCCGCGCTGGCCGGTCCGTCGGCGCTGGCGACGGTGCTGCTGTTCTCGCGCGAGAGCACGGGCGAAGTCGTCATGCACGTGGCCGCGCTGGCTGCAGTGGTGGTGATCTGGCTGGCCGTGTTCCTCGGCGCCGAGCGGCTGCAGAAGGTGCTGGGCACGCAGGTGATGACGGCGTTCGAGCGGCTGATGGGCCTCATACTGGCCGCGATGGCCGTGGAGATGCTGCTGGGCGGGATTCGGGAGTTCGTCAAGACCTTGTGAGGAGGGCGTATGAGCATGCGCGCAGGATGCTGGCTGGCTGCGGTGCTGCTGTGCGGCCCGGCGGTGGCGCAGGATAATGTAGTGCTGGGCGATCGCTGGATTTACCGTACAACGGTCGAGACGTTCCAGCCCCCACGCTACAAGACCAACATCACCACCGACCGCTATGTGGCGTCTTACCTCAACATCGTAGGCAAGCCCGTGTTCTATCGGTATCAGGTCGACCCCCCTTCGTCCGACAGCGGAACTCCCCACGGGGGCACCGCCAGCGACAGCTGCCTTTTCGATATCCCGGTCGGCAAGGCACTGCCGGGTGGGATAACCTGCGACGAGCCTCTGCCGACCGGCAAGAGCTGGTACGCGCGGGTCGACCACGAGTCGCTGGAGGAGTGGCTGACCGTGACGAGCCACGAAGAGGTGAAAGTAGGCCCGCGCTCCTGGCGGGCCACCGTCATCCGCAGCGAGCGCACGGACCTGAACGATTTCGACGTGGGCGCCGATGGCCTCGGTGCACGCAAGAAGACCCGCACGACCTACTGGTATGTGCCCGAGCTGAAAGGCATGGCGTGCATCGTGCGCGAGCACCTGGACAGCGTGGGCCGCGTGCGGTTTCACGAGTCGAGCGAGCTGCTCGAATTCACGCCCGCGCCGGCCGAATGACACTCCGTTTCAACGCTACAATAAAAGGAGTCGCAATGAAGTGGACCACCCCCATCGCCGCTGTGGCTTGCAGCCTGGCGTTCCTCGCAAGCGCTGCGGGCCAGGAGATCCGCTGCAACCCGTCTGGCGGCCAGCAGGAGCTGAATGCCTGCGCGGCGGACGACTTCAGGAAGGCGGACAAGGAGCTGAACGCCACGTGGCAGGCGTTGCTGCGCAAGGAGGCGGACGACAAGGTGTTTATCGCCAAGCTGCGCGCGGCGCAGAAAGCATGGCTGGCATTCCGCGACGCCGAACTCGAAGCCCACTTCGCCTGCGACAGCGACAACCCCCGCATGTGCTGGGGCTCGATGGAGGGGATGTCCTTCATGATGCGCAAGAAGGACCTGACGCAGCAGCGCACGAAGATGCTGAAGGATATGCTCGAGCGCGGGCATGGGCACTATCAATAAGCCATCGGGGCAGCCGAACGGCGGGGGCGACGAGGTATAGGGGGCTGGCTCGTGTCTCCGGACAATCGCCCTGTGACAGGAGTCTGTCCCGACGTTCAGCCAGCGACATCACTACGCTTGCATCGAACCCGATTCCGTTCTATATTTAGATAGTTATCTAATTAGACCTACATCGACACATGACTGCCAGCGCCGACGCCTTCAAGGCTATTGCCGATCCGGCCAGGCGCGAAATCCTGCGCCTGCTGCGCGACGGCGAAATGACCGCTGGCCAGTTGGCCGAACGCTTCCACATGAGCCGGCCGACGATGTCGCACCATTTCGCTGTTCTGGCCGACGCCGACCTTATTACTCGCCGGCGCGAAGGCCAGACGATCTGGTATGGCCTGAATACGACTGTGCTGCAGGATGTCGTCGCGTGGATGCTGGACGTTACCGAACCACAGCGAACAAGGAGGAAGACATGAACAGGCGTCACCTGATCACTTGCGTCATAGCCTTGGTTGTAACGCTCGCGTTGACCGCATATGTCTATGCGCAGCTTCCGGAAGTCGTCCCGATACACTGGAACCTGAAAGGCGAGATCGACGCATACGGTCCGCGCTGGCACGTCTGGCTGAGCGGGCCATTGCTGATTGTCGCTATATTGGGCTTGCGCGGCTTGCTGCCGTGGCTGTCGCCGAAGGGATTCAGCATCGAGGCGTTCGCTGCCACGTTCGATCACCTGATCACCATACTCGTCATCGTGTTTGCGTCCATTCAGGTCACAGTGCTTGCCGCAGTCTGGCACGGCGATCTCGATATCGGCCGCATGCTGATGGGGATTACGTTCATGTCGCTCATCCTTATCGGTAATCCGATGGGAAAGGTCAGGCGGAATTTCTTCGTCGGGATCCGCACGCCGTGGACACTGGCGAGCGAAAAGGTCTGGTACGCCACCCATCGACTAGGAGGCAAGGTGCTGGTCGGTACTGGGCTCGCGGGTTTGCTGGCGGTGCTGGCTGACGTAGGGCAGGCGCTGCTGCTTGCCCTTCTTGTGATCATGCCGCTGTGGCCCGTGATCTATTCGCTGCTGCTGTACAAACGGCTGGAGCGGGCAGGGGAGCTGTAACGTAAAAAGCCGCCACCGCTGTGGCGGTGGCGGCTCTTCGTCAGGCAGGGCAGGCTACTTGCCGGTAATCGAAATCACATCCGCTCCAGGCGCCCCGAACAGCTGCTCCTTCAACAGATGCAGCTGATCCCGCACCTGCGCGGCCTTCTCGAACTCCAGGTTCTTGGCGTGTTCGACCATCAGCTTTTCCAGGCGCTTGATTTCTTTTGACACCTGCTTCTGGCTCATCGTCTCGTACTTGGCCGTCTCCTGGGCCGCCTCGAGCTGCGTCGACTCCTTGTTCGGATCGTAGACGCCGTCGATCATGTCGCGGATGACCTTGTTGACGCCGCGCGCGATGATGCCGTGCTTCAGGTTGTGCGCGATCTGCTTGGCGCGGCGGCGCTCCGTTTCGTCGATGGCCTTCTTCATCGAGTCCGTCATCTGGTCCGCGTACAGCAGCGCGACGCCGTTCAGGTTACGGGCAGCGCGGCCGATCGTCTGGATCAGCGAGCGCTCGGAGCGCAGGAAGCCTTCCTTGTCCGCGTCCAGGATCGCCACCAGTGACACTTCCGGCAGGTCGAGGCCCTCGCGCAGCAGGTTGATGCCGACGACGACGTCGAACGTGCCGATGCGCAGGTCGCGCAGGATCTCCACGCGTTCCACCGTCTCGATGTCGCTGTGCAGGTAGCGCACCTTGATGCCGTGATCCGACAGGTATTCCGTCAGCTGCTCGGACATCCGCTTCGTCAACGTCGTCACCAGCACGCGCTCGTTCTTGGCGATGCGGTCGGTGATCTCGGACATCAGGTCGTCCACCTGCGTGCGCGCAGGGCGCACGATAACCAGCGGGTCGACGAGGCCCGTCGGCCGCACCACCTGTTCCACCACCTGGTCCGCATGCGAGTTCTCGTAGTCGGCCGGCGTGGCAGAGACGAAGATCGTCTGCCGCATCTTGTTCTCGAATTCCTCGAACTTGAGCGGCCGGTTGTCCAGCGCGGACGGCAGGCGGAAGCCGTAGTCGACGAGGTTCGTCTTGCGCGAGCGGTCGCCGTTGTACATCGCGGAGAGCTGGCCGACCAGGACGTGCGATTCGTCCATGAACATCAGCGCGTCCTTCGGCAGGTAGTCGATCAGCGTCGGTGGCGGTTGCCCTGGCATGGCGCCGGACAGGTGGCGCGAGTAGTTCTCGATGCCCTTGGTGAAGCCGATTTCCGCCATCATCTCCAGGTCGAAGCGGGTACGCTGTTCCAGTCGCTGTTCTTCAATCAGCTTGCCTTCCTGGCGGAAGAATTCCAGCCGGTCGCGCAGCTCCGCCTTGATGCTCTCGATCGCGCGCAGCACCGTCGAACGGGGCGTCACATAGTGCGAGCCGGGATAGACGGTAAAGCGCGGGATCTTCTGGCGCACGCGGCCGGTCAGCGGGTCGAACAGCTGGATCGACTCCAGCTCGTCGTCGAACAGCTCCAGGCGCACGGCCAGCTCGGCGTGTTCGGCCGGGAAGATGTCGAGCGTGTCGCCGCGCACGCGGAACGTGCCGCGGCCGAAGTCCACTTCGTTGCGCGTGTACTGCATCTGGATCAGGCGCGCGATGATGTCGCGCTGGCTGACCTTGTCCTTGGCGCGCAGGGTCAGGATCATCTGGTGGTATTCGTTCGGATTACCGATACCGTAGATGGCCGACACGGTGGCGACGATGACGACGTCGCGCCGCTCCATCAGCGACTTGGTGCACGACAGGCGCATCTGCTCGATGTGCTCGTTGATCGACGAGTCCTTCTCGATGAACAGGTCGCGCTGCGGCACGTAGGCTTCCGGCTGGTAGTAATCGTAGTACGAGACGAAATACTCGACGGCGTTCTGCGGGAAGAACTCGCGGAACTCGCTGTAGAGCTGCGCGGCCAGCGTCTTGTTGGGCGCGAACACGATGGCGGGCCGGCCCATGCGGGCGATCACGTTGGCCATGGTGTAGGTCTTGCCGGAACCCGTCACGCCCAGCAGCGTCTGGAACGACAGCCCGTCGGAGATGCCTTCGCACAGCTGTTCGATGGCGCTGGGCTGGTCGCCGGCAGGCGGGAAGGGCTGGTGCAGCTTGAACGGCGAGTCCGGGAAGGTGATGACGGTAGGCTCGGGGCCACCGGCAAGTGATAAATCAGCCATGAAGTCAGACCTTTGTTAGAATAGTGAGCTGGCAGTCAGCTTTGCCCGCAATGGGCGGCAACTGTCATCATTCCGCTGCGAACCGCTTCCAATCGAATCCAATCTTATCATGACGAACCCTTCCGTTTTCAGTGCCATCGAGATGGCTCCGCGCGACCCGATCCTGGGTATCACCGAAGCATTTAACGCAGACACCAATCCCGCCAAGATCAATCTGGGCGTGGGTGTCTATTATGACGACAACGGCAAGGTGCCGCTGTTATCTTGCGTACAGAAGGCCGAAAACATTCTGATTGAGCAGCCAGCGCCGCGTACCTACTTGCCCATCGAGGGCCTGGCAGCATACGACAAGGCTGTGCAGGAGCTGGTATTTGGTGCCGACAGTGCCATTGTTCAAGAGCGCCGCGCGATCACCGTGCAGGCCATCGGCGGCACGGGCGCACTGAAGATCGGTGCCGACTTCCTGAAGCGTTTCTCGCCGGCGTCGGAAGTGTTCATCAGCGACCCGAGCTGGGAAAACCACCGCGCGCTGTTCGAAAGCGCCGGCTTCAAGGTCAACAATTACGCGTACTACGACGCCGCCACGCACGGCGTCAACTTCGAAGGCATGCTGGCCGCACTGAAGGCCATGCCGCAAGGCGCCATCGTCGTGCTGCACGCCTGCTGCCATAACCCGACCGGCGCGGACCTGACGAGCGAGCAGTGGGACAAGGTCATCGACGCCGTCGTCACGAACGGCCTGATCCCGTTCCTGGACATGGCTTACCAGGGCTTCGGCGCCGGCATCGCCGAGGACGGCGCCGTGGTGCGCCGCTTCGCCGCCACGGGCGTGCCGCTGCTGGTGTCGAACTCGTTCTCGAAGTCGTTCTCGCTGTACGGCGAGCGCGTGGGCGCGCTGTCCGTCGTCGCCTCCAGCGCCGAAGAGGCCGGCCGCCTGCTGTCGCAGCTCAAGCGCGTTGTCCGCACCAACTACTCGAACCCGCCGGTCCACGGCGGCAAGGTCGTCGCCACCGTCCTGGCCACGCCGGAACTGCGCCAGCTGTGGGAAGAAGAGCTGGCCGCGATGCGCGTGCGCATCAAGGAAACCCGCGATACGTTCGTCAAGAAGCTGAAGGAAAAGGCGCCGCAGCACGACTTCGAATTCGTGCGCCAGCAGGTGGGCATGTTCTCGTACTCGGGCCTGACGAAAGAGCAGGTCGCCAAGCTGCGCGAACAGTCGATCTACGCCGTGGACACGGGCCGCATCTGCGTCGCCGCGCTGAACTCGCGCAACCTGGACATCGTTGTTGACGCGATCGCCAAAGTCCTCTAAAATCCTGCTTCTTCGTTGACGTGAGTCATCGAAGAAGTAGTCTGGCAGCTAAATGGTTTTGGGTAGTGCGCAGCGGAAATAGTGTTGTGCAAGTTGTCCAGAACGGTTACAATGCTGCCATCTAATCCCTGATAGCTCAGTCGGTAGAGCGACGGACTGTTAATCCGCAGGTCCCTGGTTCGAGTCCAGGTCGGGGAGCCAGAATTCAAGTTGTAGCAAAAAGCCCAGCCTTTCGGTTGGGCTTTTTGCTTTCTTGTTGTAACATTTGCTGTGGTTGTGCAATACATTGGAAAGTTTTATTGGACGAGCATCGTCCCACCTCAGTTGAACACAGCTACCAATTCTTTAGAAACTGAGTGGAAATACGGCGTTAAAGAGGGGAAAGCTCATATAAAAAATATGAATATAGATAGTCCGAAGGCGTTTTCAAATCTACAGTTTTCCCGAACCGACGATGCATGTCTGCACGGACAAGTTTCATCATATCCTTTCCTTTTCTTTTCTCCACAGGTAAAGGGATAGCTTTGCCCAGTAGCTTAATCGTATCTGGAAACTCGGCAGAATTTTTTTTATATAGAAGGGTCTTGATGGCGTCTCTTTTTCTGCTATAAGTGATGCTTAAATCGTTGTGACTATCTGTTGCAAGCTCATCCAGCCAAATCCGGACCTCATCTGTATCCACTTGCAGAAGAGATGCAACATGTTCTGCGATAACAAAATAATCCTCGATATCCGAACCTTCCGTAATGAAGCTGTGCGCTCCAATTTTTGTAATCCTCTGTTCCACTAATTCGACCTCTACGTCAGTCATGAAGTCCCGGTCTCGATGAACAATGACCATCGTATTTGGCGCAATATCCTGCAGAAACTCTGCAAGGATAATCGCCGCTTCAAGGTTGGTAGAGGTCTTATACGAAAAGAATAGCGTTTTGTCGAGATCGAATCCGGATGCGGATGCAAGCGCCATTACGAATTCCATTTTACTGTCTTCCGTCAGGAAGACTTGGTTGATCTTGCCAGCTTTCAGCTTGTCGTAGCTGTCCAATGCGCCGATATCCAATAACATAGGTAAGACATCAATATCGACGCCTTGTTTGAATACTTTGCCATCTTTCAGCCAAATAAAATTCGAACTTTCATAAAGGGATTCTACCAAATGGCGACTATGAGTCGAAACAATGATCTTCGTCGAAGTATCTTCTGAGATGTATTGAAGTGCTTTGGCAAGCGCAGATTGGTTGTCTGGGTGAAGGTGTGAATCAGGTTCGTCGAGCAGTAATAATTTTGGCGCAAATAGTGTGACGTAGGAAAAAATTTGTAACGTTTGCAAAACTCCTGTCCCTACTAACTCCAGAGGGCACTTCCTCCCTGCTCCGGTAGTAGTGGAGATTTGAACGTCAATGTAAATGTCCCGTTTGGGGTCGAAGCTTACTTCAATCCAGAATTTCGGAAATATCTCCCGCATTCTAGTTGTTAGAACTGGGAGCTTGCCGCTAGTCTGAATTTGAAGCAGGACATTTCGCAAATAAAGGTTAGCATCGCCGCTAGCAACTCCCCGGCGAATCACACTCTCGGAGCGGTACTGCTCGGACTGAGGGATGCCAGCCAACCCTGGGACGTATATGCTGAATATCTCGTCGGAGTTTGAAATAGACAGGCCTAAACCGTACTGTGCACCTCTTGGATTTGTCCGAACGCATCCGACGTTACCCTCATTTCTGCCCCGATACACGCGGACCACATGGATGGCATCGTCTTCCTCATCAGCGAACTTAGCATATACGCGGAAGAAACTGAAGTTGGTCTGGTTCGTGTATGCGGCGCCGTGCCGCAAATCCTCGAAGTTGCGAGAGGGGCAATATAGTAGGGAGTCTTGCGGGTATGTGTCTTTTCCGGCAATCCGCGACGCTATCGCAGCGGCAACACTAAAGTGTATTCCCTGGAGTACGCTGCTTTTTCCGGCATTGTTCCCGCCTACTAACACGTTAATTTCGGCCAGATCGATCTGAACTTTCTTAACTTTCTTAAAGTCTTCGAGAATTAGTTTGGTGAGCTGCATATTAGTATGGAATAATCTAGGTACATCTCATAGTAAGTGATATCGAAAACACACTAAGCACCGCCGCTGACTATGGCAAGTTGCCGTCAGAGGAGGGCGCTTTAAGAATTGCTGTTACCACTGCGTTGCTCGGCAATGAGCTCATCAGAACAGTTGGGCAGTTGAAGCGACAGCTTCCGTCTCTCAGGTGAATAACGCTAACGAGTAATGCCAGCGAGCTCCGGGATTCGAGTCGTAGTAGTTCGTCGAAATCAAATGGTCGTAAAAGGGACGAACCCAAAGATTTCTTGAGCATCATAGCGCTATCTAGAATGCTATGTGGGCACCTTGTGTTGAACATAGCTAACATTTTGATCTGCCTGCAGCGAAATCGCGCGAACACTAAAATGGTTCGGTGGCCGGATAGCGGCAGTCTGCGTTCAGGGGCACCTTATGATCAGGTATATGGGCTGGGAATGATAACGCAAGCATCCCACGCTCGCGCATTTTCTCAGTCGTGCCGAGGGCAATCTTGGAGATTAGCGGTCCTCACTAGGCATCATGTTAGACCGTACTTGTGCGACGACCGGCTGGCGAATTCGAGGAAAACTGGAAATTCATTGTTGGTGAAACTGACACGTATCTTGGCTAGTACATCTTGGCTAGTTCTTCGCGCGGCCGGTTAGCAGTACTACTCAAGCGTCAAGGCCGTACATTGACCTAACGTAGCGCTACCGAGAGGTGACGTGCATGGATAGCCTGTACACCTCCAACGCCGGCCTACCGAACGATGCAGTGCTCTTTAGGGATCGGTTAGGCCACTCGTTGCGGGTTCCATCCAAAGTATACTCACCGTGTGGATTGCCCCTTGCCAGTAACCGCCCAATAAATCCCGCCCATCAAATGCCCCAGATACTGGGGATCCCGATACATCTCGCCGTTGTGCCCAAGCGTGGTAACAAACACCCGCCCAGCCTCGACCTGGTGGTACCACGCGATGGGATGCTCCTTACCCATCCCCTTCGACACCTGCCCCGGCCAGATCTTCTCGGGATCGTAGCTGGACTCGTCGACGTTCAGCACCGGGTGGATCTTGACGTTGTACGGATTGGTCAGCACGTAGAACTCGTCGCTCCAGACCCAGCGCTCCGGTAAGCCATACGTGGCGGGGAAACCCTTGTCCACGACGGTGACGACGCCCGTCTGCAGCATCGGGTGCACACCGACCCTGCGGCCAACGAGCTTTTCGTAGAACGGCCACTCGCCCGGTGGCGTGATGGCGGCGCGGTGGACGACGATGGCGTTGCCGCCGCCTTTCATATATGCCTCGAATTTGGCACGCTGGCCGGCGTTCAGTTCTTCGCCCGGCGTGTTCAGGAACATCACGGCCGCATACTGTTTCAGGTCGCCGTCGAATGCTTCGGGGCGGTGCGTATACGTGACGTCGAAGGCGTGCAGCTTGCCCAGCTTTTCGAGGCTGTCGCGGGCGATGGGGATGTATTCGTAGTGGTACTTGCCCGGCATGGCCAGTACCAGCAGCTTGTACTGGCTGTCCGCCAGGCTGTCGGCAGCGGCGGCCAGGGTCAGGATGCCGACGGCAAAACGCTTCATTCAGTCTCCTCAATCAGTCATGGCGCCGGCACGCCTTCAGGCGGTCGGTCGCCGCGCGGGACCAGCCAGCCGCCGTCGGCCAGCCAGTCCGTCAGGCGGTCGGGCCAGTGCTGCAGCGAGATGCGCTCGCCGCGCTGGCCCACGTTGAACGCGTGGTCCGTGTCGGCGTACAGGTGCAGTTCGGCCGACACGCCTGCCGCCACCAGTTGCTGGTAGAGACCCAGCGCGGGCGGCATGCAGCACTTGTCGCGCGAGCCGGCGACGATGAACGCTGGCGGCGCGCCCGTTGCTGCCTTGGCCGGCACACCCAGCGGGCCGGGATAGACCAGCACCTGGAAGTCGGGCCGCGCGCTGTGGCGATCGACGGCATCGCGTGGCTGCGCGGCGGGGGCGGGATTGTCCGCCACCAGCGATACCAGCTCGCCGCCAGCGGAGAAGCCCATGATGCCCACGCGTTGCGGATCGACGCCATACTCCGCCGCATGCGCGCGCACCCAGCGCACCGCGCGTCGCAGGTCCGCAGCGGCGTTGTTCTCGATGCTGTATGTCGATCCCGCGTCGCGCGCCAGCCGGTATTTCAGCACGAACGCCGTGACGCCGGCGCGATTCAGGTTCTTCGCGGCCTGCACGCCTTCGTTCTGGAACACCAGCATGCGATGGCCACCGCCGGGCACGACGATGACGGCGGCGCCGTTGGCATGGCGCGCATCCGCCCGCATCACCGTCAGCGACGGGTCGTGCACATTGCTGACGTAGGTATCCTTGACGGTTTCCGGCTCGTTGTGGCGGCGCTCCGACCCTGGCGCGCCGTCCGGCCACAGCTGGAACGACTGCTGGGCGAATGCCGGCAACGTCGCCAGGCATAACACGATGGCTGCGAATTTCACGGCCAGCCTCTCACTGCACGCGCGTCGCATACAGCGCATGGTGCGTCAGGATGAACAGCGTACGCCGGTCGGCGCCGCCGAAGATCAGCTGCAGCGGGCGTTCCGGCACGTCGATGCGGCCGCGCTGTTTGCCATCCGGACCATACACAAATACCTGACCGTTGGCGACGTACACATTGCCGGCACGGTCCACCGCCGCGCTTTCGCCACCCCGGTCGGCCACCTGTTTGAGATCGGTGATGCCACCGGCCGCGCCGACCATGCCACTGAACGTGCGGTTCTCGGAGCCATTCGTGAACACGACGCGCTGGCCTACCGGCGCGCTGACGAAGCCGTGCGTGTTGAGCGTATCGGACCAGCGATAACCCAGGTGATCCGCCGCACCCTGGCGCAGCACCCGGTAGGCGGGCAGTACGAGGCTGCCGTCGGGCGACACGTACTGCTGCGCCTTCGGCAGCGCCACGTCGCGCGCGAACATCTCCGCCAGGGTGGTGAACTCATACGTGTCGAAGTTCAGCTGGTCGCGGAACTCGCCGTTCTGCCAGAAGTTGACGGGGACGGCCACCTGCGCGCCGGCACGCGCGGCGACGGGCGTCGGCTCGATCATCGTCACGTCCGTAGCCGGCGCTCCCGGCTTGAACGCATACACGGATGCCTGCGGCCCGAACGACGACAGCACCATCACGTTGCCCGAATGGTCGATGGCCAGGTTGACGGGATCGAGCGGCGCGTCGCGCACGACGACCAGCCCTTCGTCCCTGGCCCAGCTGTAGATGCGGCGCCAGTGGCGGTCGACGAAGTACAGCTTGCCGTTCGCATCCACGGCCGCGCCGGCGATGGAGAAGAACCCGCTCTCCAGTTTTTCCACTTTACCCAGCGGTGCCGGGGCTTTCTTCTGCGTGCCCGGATAGTCCAGCACTGCGAACTCGCGCTCGCGCACGTCGATCTTGTTGGTGACGTCGCGGATGGCGTTCTCGTACGGGTATTTGCTGGCGCGCAGGAACGTGGTGCAGCCATTGTCGTCGCAGGTCGAAAAGCCGCTTTCGCCGTTGACGTGCACGTTGCGGAAGCGGATGTTCGACGAATTCGTGATCAGCGCCGCCGCCGGCATCGGCTTGATGGAGCGGGTGACGCGGTAGGCATGATAGTTCGCGAACAGCAGGTTGCGCGAATTACGGATCTCCAGCGAGACGGCATCCGCACCGTCGCGCACTTCCTCTTCCGTTTGCGGCGCGAGGAATTCCCAGTTCTCCACGTTGTCCAGCACGATCTCGGCGCGCACGTGGTGCTCGGCCGACAGCTCGTAGACGTGGCCCGGCGTCTTCGTGTTCGTCACATAGAAGCCCGCTTGCGCATAGCCGCTGGGCGACCAGATGCCGGAGAACGTGCCGCCGCCATTGTCGGTCACCCAGATGCTGGGGTACTGGCGGTCCCAGTGCGCCGTCGTGTCGAACTTCGCGTCCTTGCGGTACGGGTCGTTACGGCTGCCGTCGTACAGCCGGGTGCCGTGGCCGCCCTGGATGCGCACGTCGTCCACCAGCGACCGTTCGCCGGCGCGCCACAGCACGCCCACGGCGCGCTGGTTGACTTCACCCGTCGCCAGGCCGATGCCGGAGACGATCGCATCGCCGCCGCGCGCGCTTTCCAGCAGCGCCTTCGGCGCGCCGACGCCCTGGTAGGCGGGCGAGCCGTTCGGCAGCAGCAGCTGCGTCAGGCCGGGATGCAGGCCGACGATGACGCTGTCGGCCTTCAGCCGGATCGTATCGTTGACAACATAAAAGCCCAGCGGCAGGTAGACGACACGGCTGCTGTCGATGGCTTTCTGGAGGGCGGCCGTATCGTCCGTCACGCCGTCGCCTTTCGCGCCGAAGCGGCGCACGCTGGCCCACTGCGAGGAGGGCGGCAGCAGGCGCAGCGCGCGCTGATCCGGCGCCGCAGCGGTGAACGCCGCCGTCTTGTAATTGCTGGCGAACTGGCCCGGCTCGCCCAGCTGCTTCAAGGTCAGGCCATATGTAAATTCGGTGACCTTGTAATCGCGCCCGGCGCCGGCCAGCGTCTTGCCGCTGTCGCGGAAGCGGACAAACGTAGGCACATTGCGGGCGGTGGCGTTCTCGAAGCCGACCTGCGTGTAGACATTGTTCTCGTTGCTGACGATGACGGCGGCCTTGCTGACGTTTTCGAAGCGTACGTCCTTCCCCCACAGCCAGTCGCCGTAGCCGCGGTTGATCTCGACGCCGACGGGGGTGTTGCGGATGTCGGTATTCACCAGCGTCAGGCCCGCCTCGTGCTCGCGGATGGCCGCATCGCGCTGGCCGTCGAACGTGGAATCAAGCAACGTGAACTGCCACGCCGGCGACGTCTTTTCGCTGAGAATGCCGTAACGGCCGCCGTGGAAGCGCAGGTTGTAGGCGATATTGCCGACCTGGTAGACGCCCGCCAGGCCCGAGCCGATATGGAAGTCGATGTGGCTCAGGTTCGAGTGCTGCGCCGTATGCATGCGTACCGCCGCGGCGGCCGGGTTCCCGTCGCCGATCTCGAAGTCGACGTTCGACAGCGCGGAATAAAACGTGGAAGAATTCGCGTCGCGCACGGGCGGCCCGTCGGCCGGGACGGCGCTCGGTACCGGCATCGGCACCTTGCCCACGCTGTACTGGTCGCCGCCCGTGAAGATCACCATGTTCGCCACGCCCTTCTGGAAGCCGGGCGTGTTCGGTGCCAGCACGAACACCGGGCGGGTAGGCCCCACCCCATACACGCGCACAGCCAGCGGTATCAGGATGCTGCGCGTGATGCGATAACGGCCGGACGGCAGGAACACCACGCCGCCTTGCCCCTGGTTGGCGGCGCGGTCGATGGCCTGCTGCAGCGCGGCGCTGTCGTCGGTGGTGCCGTCGCCCTTGGCGCGGGCGACGACGGCGCCCGGATCGTCCGGCATGGCCTCATAAGCGGAAGGGGAGGCAACCGCGGCGGACGCGGCCAGCAGCAGGGCACTCATCGTAAGCATTCTCTTCATCGATTTATCCGATCAACAGCGATAACAGCATCACGAACAGCAGGCCGAATACACCCACCAGCGTTTCCATCAGCGTCCACGAACGGAACGTGTCCGCCAGCGACAGCCCGAAATATTCCTTGAACATCCAGAAGCCCGAATCGTTCACGTGGCTGCACATCAGGCTTCCCGCGCCGATGGCCAGCACCATCAGGTTGGGATCGACACCCGAGCTTTGCACCAGCGGCGCGACGATGCCGCCCGCCGTCACACCGGCGACAGTCGCCGATCCCAGGCAGATGCGGATCACCGTCGCCACCGACCAGCCCAGTACCAGCGGCGGCACCGGCAGGTCGCCCAGCATGGCCCCCAGTTGCGCGCTGACGCCCGATACCACGAGCACCTGCTTCAGTGCCCCGGCGCCGGCGATGATCAAAAGGATCGGCGCGATCTCGCGCATCGCGTCCTGCGAGCCGCCCATCATCGCGGCGAATCTTTTGCCGCGCGCCAGCCCGAGCGTGACGACGGCAACACCGTACGACACCAGCATCACCGTCAGCGGATTGGTCCAGAAGGCCAGCGGTGCCGTCAGCTCCGGGCGGATCATCGTCGCGACGGTGCCGACACCCAGCAGGATCACGGGCAGCAGCGCCGTGGCGAAGCTGTTGAAGGTGCCGGGAAGTTCGGCCTCGGGTACGTCCACCGCGCGGAACAGCGGCGGCTCGGCGCGGATGCGTTGCAGCGTCATGGCGAACACGGGGCCGGCGACGATCAGCGTCGGGATGGCGACGAGGATCCCGTACAGCAGCGTCCTGCCCATGTCCGCATGCACGGCCGCGACCAGCGCCGTCGGCGCCGGGTGTGGCGGCAGGAAGCCGTGGGCGATCGACAGGCCCGCCAGCAGCGGAATCGCCAGGGCCACGGCCGGGCGACCCGACTGGAAGACGAGCGACAGGATCAGCGGCACGAGCAGCACGAAGCCGACGTTGTAGTACAGCGGCACGCCGACGACGAGCCCGGTGACCGTCAGCGCCACCGGCAGCCGGGAGGGCCCCAGCACGCCGATCAGGCACGTGGCGATGCGCCGGGCGGCGCCGCTGTCGGCAATCAGCTTGCCGAACACGGCGCCCAGGCAGATGACGACAACGAGCGAGCCAAGCAGGTCGCCGATGCCTTTCTCGATCGCGGCGGGGATCTGCGCCGCGGGCACGCCGAGAAGCAGGGCGGCCAGCAGCGAGGCGACGACGAACGCCACCAGCGGCTGCACCTTGCCCCAGGCGATCATGACGGTCAGCAGGCCGACCGCCAGCAATACCGATACGAGATCCGGCACGGTCGTATCAGTACGTGTAACGCAGGCCAACGCGGTAGGCCCGGCCGACGACGTCGTACAGCGCCGGGTTGATGCCGAAGCTGGCGTTGGTCTGCGGCGCCGCTTCCGGATCGCGGTCCGTCACGTTGTCGATCTTGAAGTAGGCCTGCAGCTGCCTGGAAAAATTCCAGCTGCCGCCGATGTCCAGATACGCGGCCCCCTTCATCTTGTTGTCGTAGATCGTCGGATGGATCAGCGTCGAAACGGGGCAGTTGGTCTGGCACTCGATGAAGTCGTTGCGGTAGGTGCCGTCGCTGATCCACCGTTCCGTCAGGGACAGCGACAGCTTGTCGTGTTCCCACGTCTGCTGCGCCAGCACCTTCCACTTCGGCGTGTTGCCCAGGTTCGAGCCCGCACCGTCGACGGCGATCGTGCCGACGACCCCCGATTCCGTGATCGCGTGCAGCATGCGCGTGCCCAGCGCGCGGAACGTGAAGCGGCCCGGCAGGCCCAGTTTCGCCAGCGGGGTGCGGTAAGCGGTCTCGATGTCGATGCCCTTCGTGTGCAGCGAAGCCAGGTTGAAGTTCTGCAGCGTGACGTAGTTGCTGCCCGGGCTGTTCAGCACCATCGCCGAACAGATTTCCTGGTTGCCGGCCACGCACAGGTCTACTTCCTGCTGGGCCGTCAGGGCCGAGATCACGCCCTTCACCTTGATGTCGAAGTAGTCGGCCGAGATGGAAAAGCCCGGCGCCCATTTCGGCTGGTTCAGCACGATGCCGAACGAGTTGTTGCGGGCGATCTCCGGCCGCAGCGCCGTATTGCCGACGGTGCGTTCCTGTACCGAGATCGTGTTGCCCTGGTACTGCACGATGTTGTTGACGACGACCGGCGCCGCGTACAGCTCGGACAGGTTCGGCGCGCGCACGTCCTGGGAAGTCACGCCGCGCAGGCGCAGGCCGTCGATCGGCGTCTGCCAGCTCGCGCCCAGCTTCCAGCTGCGCACCTTGCCGGCCGTGCTGTACTTCGTTTCCCGGTCGGCGATATTGATGTTGGCCTCGCCCCACGTGTCGGACTTCAGCACTGGGATATTCAGCTCGACGTACGCCTCGCGCACGTTGTACGACCCTTCGCCGTTGTGGTAATTCCCGGCATACCAGTTGTTACCGACAACGGTATTGAGCAGCGGATCGGCCGGGTAGTAGTCGTTGTTGGGGGACTCGGGCGCAACGCCGGCACCGTACGCGTCGCCCCGCACGCGGTACTTCTCGCGGCGGTACTCGGCACCGGTGGCCAGCGCGATCGGACCGGCCCAGCCTTCGAACACTTCGCCGTTCAGGTTGAAGCTGGCCACGTCCTGGCTTTGCGTGGTGCGCTGGCGCGGGCCCTGGCTAGGTGCGATGTATGCCCAGGCGGCCGGATCGATCGGATTGTCGCCGATGATGTTCAGCGGGACGCAGCCGGATGCCGCGGCCACGGGATTGCGGCAGACGATGCGGCCGTCCGGGCCGCGCACCGCGTCGATGGCGGCGTTATAGCGCGCATTGAGCGTGATGTCGTGCACGTCGATATTGGTCTTGTTCTCGCCATGCGTCGCGTAGGCGTCGTACGACCATTCCTTGCCGAGGAAGTTGAACTTGCCGTCCGCGCCCAGCACGAAGCGGCGCTGCGTGCGCGTCGGGTGCACGTTGATATTGGCCGGGAAGATGGCGTTGGCGGTACCGTACTGGAAGCTGGTGATGTTGTTCTGCGCGCAGGCCGCGACGATCGACGCGGGCAGGAACGGGTTCGAGCACTGCACCGTCAGGTTGGCGTTCTTGGCCGCGCCGGGATTGGGCGAGAAGTTCGATGCGACCTGCGCGAAGTTGGCGGTGAAGTAGATCTCGTTGTCGGGATTGATGTCCCACGACATGCGCGTGTACGCCACTTGGCGCTTGAAGTTCATGGCCAGGTTGGTGCCGGCGCCCACGCTGCCGGAAAGGTCGCCGCCGATGCAGAACGGATTGACGCAGCCGCTCACCCCGCCGCGGCCATCCGGCACGCCGTTCGAGCCGTACTGGAACGGGAAGGGCTGGCCGCCGGGGCCGAACGCGGTACCCTGCAGCGGGCCGCTGGTGATCAGGCCATATTTCGCGTACTGGTACTGCTGCGCGTGCTGGATGACGCGGTACTGCGGCAGGCCGTCGTTGGTCTGGGCCAGCGGACGCACGGAGTAGGCGGGGTTCTTGTACCACGTGCGCCCGTTCGGCCCCACTTCGCCGAAGCCGGGGGAATCGATGCCGTTCTCCTTCGTGAACTCGCCGCTGACGGCGATGTGGAAGCGGTCGTTCAGGAAGCCGCTGCCCCATGCCGCCTGCAACGTGCCGCCCTTGTCGTCGTCGTACTTCGTCATGCCGCCTTGCACGTTGGCCTTGAAGCCCGTGAATTTCTTGTCCGTGACGAAGTTGACGACACCGCCGACGGCGTCCGACCCGTACGATGCGGACGCGCCACCCGTCACCACGTCCACCCGCTTGACGAGCAGCTGCGGGAACTGGCTGACGTCCGTCACCCCGGTGACGTTGGCGCCGACAACGCGCTGGCCGTCCAGCAGGGTCAATGTCCGGATCGTGCCCAGGCCGCGCAGGCTGAGGGAACTGAGGCCCTGGATGCCGTTGCTGGTGCTGTTCGTGCTGGTGGTGCGGCCCGTGCTGCCCTGCAGCGCCGGCAGTTCGGCCAGGGTATTGAACAGGTTCGGTTTCGCGGCCTTTTCCAGGTCGGCCGTCGTCAGGCTGGTCGTCGGCGTGGGCTGCGTGAAGCCGCGCGCGACGATGCGCGAGCCGGAGATGCGCACGACGGTGGTGGCTTCCTCCGTTGCGCTGGAGGCGCCGGACGTTGTCACGGCAGGCGGGGCCTCTTGTGCTGGCGCTGCCGGTTCGGCTGCCTGGGCGGCGCTGTCCGGCGCGGGGGCATCGGTCGGAGCCTGCTGCGCGTGTACGGCGGAACCGGGCAGGGCGAAGGCGCTGGCGATGGCAAGCCAGATCAGGGTCCGGGGAAGGGGTGTTCGCATAGTGTCTCCATTTTTGTGTGATCGGCGTCTTCGCCTTGGGGCGGGGCGCCTTGACTTGCGATGGTCTTCACTGCGCCTCGTCTGCCTGCATGCGGTGTGGTTATGGCAGATAGCGCTATCAGTATCGCTATAGTCTTCAACAAGAATGCGGTTTTGTAAAGCATTCTCGATGGTGCGGAGCAGTATCGTCGTACGTTCCCCGGCCTGTCGGGCGAGCGCTGTGATGCAAGTTTCCACTCTGTCGCACGGGGTAATCGTGATAGCGCTATCAGCTGCGCGCAACGAGATAAGCGTTATTCGTTGTGGCGTTTTTGCTACGCGGCTGTGCCGGCGCGTTTGCCGATTGGCGCCGTGGGAGACCATGTTGACGGTGCCGCGTGGCAGTTTCGTCGCACTGGCGTTGCCAGAACAGTATGCGCGACGCAGAATGGCGCAGTCCTTACCGCTGCCGAGAGCCCCGATGCCACTGTCCGACTCACCTGTCCTTGCCGACGCGACGATTCCGTCTGCGCGCAGTCGGTTCCCATGGCGTCGTCTCGGCAAGGATGCCTTTCCGCTGGTCGGGCTGGTCATCCTGTGCGCGCTGATCGTCACATACGCTTTCGGCGACGGCAGCGACTTCCTGGCAAGCCTCGTCATCTCGGCCTGCATCGGCACGATTTCGTTCTGCATCATCGACGGGGTGCGCCTGGCCGTGTGGGGCGAGAGCAGGCGGCCGCACTGGCTCGCATTCGGAGCCGTCATTGCCGTCGGCGTGCCGGCCGGCCAGATCTTCGGCGCGCGGCTCGCAGGGCTGCTGCTGGGGATGGAATTGAAACAGCTGCACACGCTGGGTACCACGCGCACCAGTGGCATGCTGCTGTTTACGCTGCTGGCCACGGGCGGCGTCACGCTGTATTTCGCAGGTCGCGACCGGCTCGCCCGTGCGGAGGCTGCCGCAGCCCAGGAACGGGCGCGCGCCGAGGCGGTCGAGCGCCAGGCGCTGCAGGCCCAGTTGCAGCTGCTGCAGGCGCAGATCGAACCGCATATGCTGTTCAATACCCTGGCCAACCTGCAGGGACTGATCGCCATCGACCCGCCGCGCGCCCAGCGCATGCTGGACCAGCTGATCCAGTTCCTGCGCGGGACGCTGTCGTCGTCCCGTTCTCAGGCCACGCCGCTGGCGCAGGAATTCACGCTGCTCGACGCCTATCTGGGCCTGATGGCCGTGCGCATGGGCGAGCGCCTGAGCTATTCGTTCGACCTGCCGGAGCCGCTGCGCACTGTACGGATACCTCCCATGCTGCTGCAGCCGCTGGTGGAAAACGCCATCGCCCATGGCCTCGAACCCACCATCGCGGGCGGCCATGTCGGCATTGCAGCGCGCCGCGAAGGCGACCTGCTGCTGCTGACCGTGACCGACAACGGCCGCGGGCCCGACGCGGGGCCAGGCAAGGAGGGCACCAGCGTCGGGCTGTCGAATACGCGCGAACGCCTGAAGGCGCTGTTCGGCGAGCGTTCCGGCGTGACGCTGGACGCGGCACCCGGCGGCGGCGCCATCGCCCGCGTTACCCTTCCCATGCCGGACAAACACGAGTGAACCGATGACCATTACCGCGCTGATTGCCGAAGACGAACCGATACTGGCCGCCACGCTGGCCGCGACCCTGGGCCGCCTGTGGCCCGAACTGAAGATCGTCGCCATGTGCCCGCACGGCCAGGCCGCGCTGGAGCAGGCGCTGGCGCTGCAGCCCGAAGTGCTGTTCCTCGATATCAAAATGCCCGGCAAGACGGGTCTGGAGGCGGCCGAGGAACTGGCCGACGAGTGGTCCGGCCCGCGCCCGTTCCCACAGGTCGTGTTTGTGACGGCATACGACGAATATGCGGTGCGCGCCTTCGACAACGCGGCGGCCGATTACGTACTCAAGCCCGTCAGCGACGAGCGGCTGGCCCGCACGGTGGAACGCCTGAAGGCGCGGCTGAAGACGGAACCCGCACGGCCCGACGGCGGCGCCCTGGAAACACTGATGGAGCAGTTGCGCGCGCTGACACCCGCCGCACCGGCACCGGCGGCGCGGCCGGAACGCCTGACGCTGATCCGCGCCGCCGTCGGCAACCAGGTGCGGATGATCCCCGTGACCGATGTCGTGTACTTCGAGGCGCTGGACAAATACGTCAACGTCGTGACAAGCGACGGCGAGGCGCTGATCCGCACGTCGCTGAAGGAGCTGCTGCCGCAACTGGACGAGCGCGTGTTCTGGCAGGTCCACCGCGGCACCATCGTCAATTCGGGCTGCGTGCTTGCCGCCACCCGCGACGACGCCGGCAAGCTGACGCTCACCCTGCGGCATCGCCCGGAGAAGGTGCGCGTCAGCCCCCTGTATGCGCACCTGTTTCGCCAGATGTAAGGTGGCTGTCCCCGATGTTGGCAAAAAAAGTTGGCTTCCCAGCCGCAGACATATATAATGCGGCCTCTTTTCCCTGATAGCTCAGTCGGTAGAGCGACGGACTGTTAATCCGCAGGTCCCTGGTTCGAGTCCAGGTCGGGGAGCCAGAATTCGAAAGCCGCGTTTTTACGCGGCTTTTTCATATCTGGACGCGTGACGGAAAGACAGCTTTACCAGCAAGGCAAGAATATCGGAACGTGCGCACCACGAGACATGGGCGATACGGCGCGGCCACAAGCTGCGCGCGGCGGGACCGCATCCGGCACAAGAGCGGAGACGACGTTGTATACCCTTTTCTTATAACCCAGGAAGGCAATAGATGAAACTCTCCAGGATGCACAAGCGTCTGATCGCTCTTACCGCGATGGTCCCGATGCTGCCGATGACGGCGGCGGTGGCACAGGAAGCCACCCAGGCAGCGCAACCGGCCAGCGGCCAGCTGGAAACCGTCACCGTCACGGCCCAGCGCCGCGCGGAAAACATCAAGGAGGTGCCGGTCTCCGTCTCCACCTTGCAGAACGAAAAACTGGACGTGATTCTGTCCGGCGGCCAGGACATCCGCGTGCTGTCCGGTAAAGTCCCCAGCCTGAACATCGAATCGTCCACGGGCCGCGTGTTCCCGCGCTTCTATATCCGCGGCTACGGCAATGCCGACTTCTCGATCTTCGCCTCGCAACCCGTCTCGCTGATCTACGACGACGTCGTCCAGGAAAACCCGATCATGAAGGGTTTCCCGATGTTCGACCTGGCCAACGTGGAAGTGCTGCGCGGGCCGCAAGGCACGCTGTTCGGCCGTAACACGCCGGCCGGTGTCGTCAAGTTCGAGTCGGCCAAGCCCAGCCTGAAAGGCATCGAAGGCTACTACAACTTCTCGCAGGCTTCGCACGGCACGGTCAACGTGGAAGGCGCCGCCAACATTCCGCTGTCGAACGAATGGGCGCTGCGCGTCTCCACCTTGCGCCAGCACCGCGACGACTACGTCTCGAACGCCTACACGCACGAGCCGGATTCGCTGGAAGGCTACAACGAGCACGCCGAACGGGTGCAGGTGCTGTACCAGCCGAACGGCACGTTCAACGCGCTGTTCAACGTGCACCAGCGCACCGCCGCGGGCAGCTCGCGCGTGTTCCGCGCCAATATCATCAAGAAGGGCACCAACTCGCTGGTCGACGGCTTCGACGCCGAGAACGTGTTCACCAATGGCCAGAACTACCAGAACCTGACGACGCGCGGCGGCAACGTGCGCCTGTCGTGGGACCTGGGCGCCGTCAAGCTGTACTCGATCACGGGTTACGAGACGATTTCCAGCTACAACAGCCGCGGCGACATCGACGGCGGCACGCCGGCGTCCGGCCCGGGCTTTATCCCGTTCCAGGTGGAGACGGCTTCCGTGCTGCCGGACCTGAAGCAGTATTCGCAGGAGTTCCGTGTCGAGTCGAAGAAGGCGGGCCCCATGAGCTGGCAGGCCGGCGTCTATTACTTCGACGAAGACGCAACGGGCGGCAGCGACAACTACAACCCGGCCGGCGCACGCACCAGCCGCGTCGTCAGCAACCAGCAGAACAAGGCGTGGGCGGCGTTCGGCTCCGTCAACTACGCCGTCACCGACGCCTTCACGCTGCGCGGCGGCCTGCGCTACACGAACGACAAGAAGGACTTCGCGACGCTGGAAGCGACCAACGTCACGCTGATCGGACCAGCATCCGTCAGCACCAGCAAGCACAAGGCGAACTGGGACCTGTCCGGTACTTACACGCTGACGCCGGACGTGTCGCTGTATGCCCGCGTCGCCACCGGCTTCCGCGCACCGAGCATCGCGGCACCGTCGGCCTCCGTGCCGATCACCGTCGCCGATGCGGAAACGATCACGTCGTACGAAGCCGGTGTCAAGGCCGACCTGCTGAACCGCCGCGCACGCGCTTCGCTGTCCGTGTACGACTACGACGTCAAGAACCAGCAGCTGACGGTCGTCGGCGGCAATTCGAACGTCACGGCCCTGATCAACGCAGCCAAGACCAAGGGCCGCGGCATCGAGGCCGAGATCGAAGGCTTCGTCACGCCGGACTTCAAGATCGCCGCCAGCACGAGCTACAACTTCACCGAGATCCGCGATCCTTCGCTGTCCGTGAACAAGTGCGCGCAGTGCACGATCACGAACCCGATCAACGCCGCCGGCCGCGTCGTCATCGACGGCAATCCGCTGCCGCAGGCGCCGAAGTGGATCGTCAACCTGTCCGCGCGCTACAACTGGCCGCTGGCGGAAGGCAACCTGTTCGTGCTGACCGACTGGTCGTACCGCAGCAAGGTCAACTTCTTCCTGTACGAAGCGGCCGAGTTCGAGGGCAAGGCGCTGACGGAAGGCGGCCTGCGCGTGGGCTACAACTGGGCGGGCGGCAAGTATGAAGTGGCGGCGTTCGGCCGCAACATCACCAACCAGCAGCGCGTGACGGGCGCCATCGACTTCAACAACCTGACGGGCTTCATCAACGAGCCGCGCCAGTGGGGTGTGCAGGTCAAGGGCGCGTTCTGATACGGTAGCCGCGTCTGCGGCCGAGGAGGGCCGGGGTCAGACCCGATGGGTCTGACCCCGGTATTTATCAACCGCAGTCGTCGGCGCTCTTTGATGCGCCGCCGCTGGACAGTTTTGTAAAGGCTGTATATAATACGGCCTCTTTTCCCTGATAGCTCAGTCGGTAGAGCGACGGACTGTTAATCCGCAGGTCCCTGGTTCGAGTCCAGGTCGGGGAGCCAGAATTTTGCAAGCGAAAGCCCAGCCTTCACCGGCTGGGCTTTTTGCTTTTTATCCGGAGAAGAAAACATGGACACGGGCGACCAGCGCTACCTCGTACAACAGAACAAAATCAGCGACGGCGAAAAGAAGCCGCCCGTCTTCGCCAAGGTCATGCGCAGCAGGGAAGGGTGTTCGAAGGCGTCTCGTTCATCAAGAACAAGGACAAGGCGACAATCATGACCGTCGCGCAGGCGCAGGAAGTGATCGACTGGGCCGCGAAGAAGAAGGCGGCCGCGAAGGAATACGAGACGAAGATCATCTGCGTCGGGCAGTGAACCCGGAGGCGCCACGGGCAGCCGTGGCGCTTCTTGAACTGCTTAGGCGGCCGTCAGCGCCTTCAGGATAGCGTCATTGAACGCCGGGATATCGCCAGGGTTGCGGCTGGTGATCAGCTTCCCGTCCACCACGACCGTCTCGTCGCTCCATTGCGCGCCGGCGTTGGTAAGGTCCGTCTTCAGGCTTGGCCAGCTGGTCACGCGCTTTCCCTTCGCGATGCCGGCATCGATCAGCGTCCAGGGACCGTGGCAGATCGCGGCGATCGGCTTGTTTTCGCGGGCGAACTCGCGGATGAACGTGATCGATTCCGTCGACAGCCGCAGCGAGTCGGGGTTGGCGACGCCGCCCGGCAGCACCAGCGCGTCGAAGTCGGCGGGACGGGCGTCAACCACGTCGCGCTCCACCGTGAATTTGTCCGCCTGGTCCATGTGATTCAGGCCCTGCACCTGTTCCCCTTCGCCTTTGGGCGAGACGAGAATCACCTGCGCGCCATGCCCTTCCAGGAATTCGCGGGGGCCGGTGTATTCCACCTGCTCGACGCCGTCCGTCATCAGTACCGCGATCTTCTTGCCTTCCAGTGTCTTCTGTGCCATGGGTTTGCTCCATTGTCAAAAAGGACCACAAGCGTGCCACAATGACAGTTCTCGCGCTGTGCGCGCACGAACATTGGAGGCAGACGCATGGGGGCCATCACGGTGAACGGCGACGAACTGTATATCGAGACGATCGATGGCGACGAACGCCTGCCGGTGCTGGTATTCCTGCACGAAGGACTGGGCAGCGTGGCGCACTGGCGCGATTTTCCGCACCGTATCTGCGCCGCCACGGGCCACCCGGGCCTGATGCATGACAGGTTGGGGTACGGCCACTCGTCGCCGCTGCGCGCCACGCGCACCATCCACTACCTGCACGAGTACGCGCTTCGCGAGCTGCCTGCGGTGCTGGCGTCGATCGAGGGGCGCGACTATATCCTGGTCGGACATTCCGACGGCGGCAGCATCGCGCTGATCCACGCGGCGGGGCAGCCGCACGGGCTGCGTGGCGTCGTCACGCTGGCGGCCCACGTGATTGTCGAAACGCTGTCCGTGGAAGGCATCCGCGCCGCACAGGCCGCGTTCGACGAGGGCAAGCTGCGCGGCCTGGAACGCTATCACGGCGCGAAGACGGCGCAGATCTTCGGTGCCTGGGCGGACACGTGGCTGCGGCCGTCGTTTGCGCACTGGGACATCCGCTACCTGCTGCCGTCGATCGACTGCCCGGTGCTGGCGCTGCAGGGCAGTGCCGACCAGTATGGAACGGTGGCGCAGCTCGACGCGATCGCCGCCGGTGTGCCCAAGGCCGAGGTGCGTATGCTGGACGGTTGCGGCCACTCGCCACACCAGGAACGGCCGGACATGCTGGTGGAGATTATCGCGGACTTCTGCGCGGCCTACGCCGGTAGTACCCGGTAGCGCCCGGTGGTGTCTGCGCGGCAGGCGGCGTGGACGGATTTTCTTGCCCGCTTGTCGAACCGGCCCACCGCCGCCCGTCGTAAGGAGGAACCACCCGTGTTGTTCAACCTTTCGCTATGGGGACGCCATGCAAAAGCACATCATTATCAATCTTCCCGTCAGGGACCTGGAAAAATCGCGCGCCTTCTTTTCCGCGCTGGGCTTTACTTTCAATCCGCAATGGAGCTGCGAGAACGCGCTGTTCATGAACATCGTGGACGGCGGCATCCACGCGATGCTGATGACCGAACCGTTCTTCCGCTCGCTCGTCGACAAGCCGCTCGTGCAGGCACGCGAGGCCAATGAGGTCATCGTCTGCCTCAGCTGCGAAAGCCGGGAGGAGGTGGACAGCCTGATCGCCCGGGCCACCGCCGCGGGCGCCCGCATCCCCCATCCACCCGAGGACCACGGGTTCATGTACGACCAGGGTTTCGAGGATCTCGACGGCCACCTGTGGAACCTCGTCTGGGCGGCGCCGCAGGGGTGATCGCCCGCCAGGGTGCCGCATGGCTCGCGCACCGTGCGTCGCGGTTCGCGCCCTCCGGCACCGGTTTCGTCGCATGGCGCGAGCCATGGGCCGTTTGGCGCGGCAATATCCTGCCATCGCAATCCGCGCATGAACTCAAGGAGAAACGCCGTGAAACAGTATGTTCGATTCGCCATCGTTGCAACGTTTGCCAGCGCCGCCATGGCCCGCGCGTCGGACCTGACCGTCGACGTGCAGGGCCTGAAAGACGGGAAGGGGACGGTGCTCGTCGGCGTGTACGACCGCGCCGGGGATTTCCTGAAAAAGCCCATGCGCACGTCCGCCGCCGCAGCGCGGCCGGACAAGGTGCGGGTCGTGATCGCCGGCCTGCCGGCCGGGGAGTATGCGCTCAGCGCGTTCAAGGATGACAATGGCAACGGCAAGCTCGATGTGAATCCGGCAGGGATGCCCATCGAGCCCTACGGTTTCAGCAACGACGCGGCGGGAAGCTACGGGCCGCCAAGCTATCGGGCCTCGCTCGTGCACCTGCCGGAAGGCGGCGGCTCGACCACGATCACCTTGCGCTGAGGCGGCGATCATGGAACGGCGAGACTTTCTGCGCGGCCTGGCCGCCGGCGGGGTGCTGGCGGCATTGCCGGCCTGGGCGCGTGCGGATGCGACGACGGACGGCTACCGGGCCAGCCTGCCGGCCCGGCCGCGGCTGGCGGCAATCGGCGGCTGCACGGCCGAGAGACTGGGCGGCGTGGCTGCCATCGACGGGCGCTGGCCGGCGGAGCTGCGCGGCACGTTCTACCGCAACGGCCCGGCGCGTTTCGAACTAGCCGGAGAGCGCTATCGCCATTGGTTCGACGGCGACGGCATGGTCCACGCGTGGCATCTCGATGCGGGCAGCGTGCGGCACGAGGCACGCTTTGTCCGCACCCGCAAGTACGTCGAGGAGTCGGCCGCCGGGCGGTTCCTGTACCCGGCGTTCGATACGGACATCAGCCGTCGCCCGGTGGGCAATAACGACACAGTCAATACCGCCAACACGAACGTGGTGCGCCACGCGGGCCGGCTGTACGCGCTGTGGGAGGGCGGCTCCGCCACGGAACTCGATTCCGCCGATCTTGGCACGCGCGGCGTGCGGACCTGGCGCGACGACCTGGCCGCCATGCCGTTCTCGGCGCATCCGCGCATCACGTCCGATGGCGTGATGTGGAATTTCGGTGTCGTGCCGGGCGCGGGCAAGCTGCTGCTGTGGCGCATCGACGCCGATGGCAGCCTGGGGAAGTTCGGCATGCTCGACGTGCCGCACCTGCCGATGGTGCACGACTTCGTCGTCACGGCCCGCTACATGGTGTTCCTGGTGCCGCCATTCGACATGCGCAGCGGACCGCACACCACGTATCTGGGCGCGCACACGTGGAACGGCAACCGGCCGCTGCGCGTGCTGGTGATCGACCGGGCCGATTTCACGCTGCGCCGGATCGTGGAGATGCCGGCCGGGATGCTCTTCCATCTGGGGAATGGCTGGGACGAAGGCGACACCATCCGCCTCGACGCGTGCATCGCCGCCGACGACAGCCCTCTGCAGGCCCTGGGCGACATCATGCGCGGCGAGACCCGGCAGGCTGCGGACACCCACACGGTACTCATCAGGATCGACGTGGCAAAGGGCACGGCGCACAGTGAAACCCTGCTGGCGGGCACCGAGTTCCCGCGCGTCCTCCCTCTCGACGTCGGCAGCCGTTACCGTCACGTTTTCGTGACGACGCGCGGGGACGCCGAGGGGATCGGCAATACGGGTGTCGCGCGCGTCGATGTCGACAGCGGGCGGGTGGACCGCTACGATTATGGGCAGGCTTGGGTCGTCGAGGAGCACGTACCAGTGCCAAAGGCAGCGGGAAAAGGCCAGTGGCTGGTCGGCGCGGCATACGATGTGCGCAGGCGCGAAACGGTGCTGGCGGCGTTCGATGGCGCGCGTCTGTCGGACGGCCCGGTAGCGCGTGCACGGCTGCCGTATGCTGCGCCGCTCTGTTTTCACGGTAACTTCGTGGCGACGTAGCAGCTGAGCGTCAAGTCGTCACTGGTCCGTCTGGCACACGCTGTCCGCCACGCGCCCGGAACAGATGCGCGCCCGGCACAGCCGGCCTTCCTCGCCCCCGACGCGGCCGCAACGCTGCAGCAGCGCCTCCGTGCTGTCGGCCAGGCGCAGCTCGACGACATCCTGCGCCGGCGTGGCGACCCCTTGCGTGTACGCCACCAGCGCCGTCAACAGCGATACATCATGATCGGCTGGCGCGGGAAGCTGTTGCGGCGCTCGCGCCGGCACGTGCACGGTTCCGCGCCGAAGGGGTTTTGGCGCCGCGTGCGCCAGGTGTACCTCGCGCCGGACCGCGATGGCCGGGGGCGACGGCTGGTTCAGCGCGGTCACCAGCGGCGACACTTCGTTGACGATCGCCGCGGGTGTCACCGTGCCTGCAGCAGCCGGTGACTCGATCGCCGCCACGGGCGTTGGCGCCGGCCCGCTGACGGCAACGGTCCACATGGGCTTCGGCTGGTAATCCACCACGGGCGATGGGCCGCTGAAGCACCACCACGCCAGCAGCGCGGCCACGCCCAGGCCGGCGGCGATGGCGCCGCGGGTTCCGGCGCGCTCGGGCAGGCCCGGGGCGCGGCAAGGCGTGCCCGCGGTTTCCCTGTCCAGGCTGGCCAGAATGCCATAGCCGCCCACCACGGCACCGCCGTGTCCCATGCCGCTGCTCGACTTGTTGCTGGTTCTCGTCCCACCCATCACACACCTCCGAAAGCTTGATGCAGGCGGCCTGCGGCAGCCACTTTGCATATTACGATAGGGCAATGTTGCCGTTCGTCAGTGTGGCGTGCGACGCGACGGAACACTTTGACGGAGCTCACCATGTTTGTGTTTTCGATGCTGATGTTGTTTGTTGCGACGTGCCTGGGCGGCTGGCTGGCGTTGTTCCCGGCCGGGCGCGATGCGCTGGGCGATACGCTCCAGCGGTGGGGCGCGCATTTCGGCCGCCGGCTCAACGGCGCACAGCGGGGTGGGACGGACGGCGCCGTCGCGGCGGCGCGCGGCCTGCGTGCGTACGCGGCGCGCAGCGGGGCGCTGGTGCGCCGCCATCCGCTGCTGTCCGTGCTGGGTGCCGCGTTCGTATTGCTGCCGCCGTTCCTTGCGCTGCTGCTGTCCGGACGCCTGGTGCTGCCAGGGGGCGACGGTGGCACGCATGAAGTCAACCAGCAGGTCGCGGAATTGCTGCGCGGCGAGCGGCTGGCGGCGCCGCGCCCGTTGCCGCCGGCCGTCTTCACCACGATGGAAGTGACGATGGTGCGGCCGAAACTGGCCGGCGCCAACCGTAACTGGGACCTGCTCGATGCGGAGTTCTCGCAGCGCCTGCTGACGGTGTTTCGCATCATGCGCGACCAGCACGGCTACGAGATGGTGCTGCTGGAAGGCTACCGCAGCCCGGAACGGCAGAACGAGCTGGCCGACGCCGGCGGCCACGTGACGAATGCGCGCGCTTTCCAGAGCTATCACCAGTTCGGGCTGGCCGGCGACTGCGCGTTCCTGCGCGACGGCAAGCTGGTGATTTCCGAGCGCGATACGTGGGCGATGCGCGGCTACCAGCTGTACGGCGAGGTGGCCGAGGCGGC
Organism: Pseudoduganella plicata; assembly: GCF_004421005.1. Taxonomy (NCBI): domain Bacteria; kingdom Pseudomonadati; phylum Pseudomonadota; class Betaproteobacteria; order Burkholderiales; family Oxalobacteraceae; genus Pseudoduganella; species Pseudoduganella plicata. The sequence goes on along the minus strand of NZ_CP038026.1, from coordinate 1,828,097 downwards.
CGGCCTGACGTGGGGCGGACGCTGGAAGATGATGGATTTCGGCCACACGGAGCTGCGCGGCAGGAGGCGATAAGGATGCGCAGGGACTTGCTTTGCGCCAACGTTGCGGCGAATCAATAAATCGTAGGGACACAGATGGCACCATCAATCGATCCCGCCCCTCTGTCAACCGAGAGCCCCCATGATGCGACGAATCTGGCTGTTTTTAACGGACACCCGCAACCTCACGATCATCGCGCTGGTGGCGATGGCCGCGTTCTTCTACCTCGGCGCCGAAGTGCTGGAGCTGGCGCTGGTCTGGGCCATCGGCGCCACCGGGGTTGTCCTGCTGGCAGTGCCCGGGGTCTGGTGGCTGCGGCGCTGGCTGGCGGCGCGGCAGGCGGCCCGGCTGGAAGAGGCCATCGGCGCGAGCACGCTGCCGTCCGGCGCGGAAGCGGCCACCCGCGCCGATGTGGACGTGCTGCGCGACGGCCTGCTGCGCGCCATCGGCACCCTCCGCAGCTCGAAGCTGGGCATCCGCGCCGGCAGCCGCGCATTGTACGAACTGCCGTGGTACATGATCATCGGGAACCCGGCGGCCGGCAAGAGCAGCGCCATCACCAACTCCGGCCTGCAGTTCCCCATCGGCGACAGCAAGGCGATCCAGGGTGTGGGCGGCACACGCAACTGCGACTGGTTCTTCACCACCGAAGGCATCGTCCTCGATACCGCCGGGCGCTATGCCGTCGACGACGAGCACCGCGCCGAGTGGTCCGGTTTCCTCGACCTGCTGAAGAAATACCGCGGCCGCGCGCCCGTGAACGGCATCATCGTCGCCGTCAGCATCGCCGAACTGCGCGCCAGCGATGGCGATGGCTGCATGCGCCTGGCGCGCAGCCTGCGCAAGCGCGTGCAGGACCTGATCGAGCGGCTGGAAGTGTTCGCGCCCGTGTATGTCGTGTTCACCAAGGCCGATCTGGTGGCGGGGTTCACGGAGTTTTTTGCGCAGACCGAACGCGGGGAGCGCGAACGCGCCTGGGGCGCAACGATGCCGTACAAGCGCCACGCTGGCACGCAGGACGTCCTGACGTTCTTTGACGACGCGTTCGACGAGCTGCACGAAGGGCTGCAGGAAACCAGCATCGCCAACATGACGCAGCGCGGGCGCGGCCCGCTGTCGTCCGGCGTGTTCACGTTCCCGCTGGAGTTCTCGTCGCTGCGGGTACCGCTGCGCGCCTTCCTGGCCACGCTGTTCGAAGACAACCCGTTTCAGTTCAAGCCCCTGTTTCGCGGCTTCTACTTCACCAGCGCGCTGCAGGAAGGCGCGCCCGAATGCGCCCAGGCGCGGCGCGTGGGCCAGCGCTTCCACCTGGCGTTCCAGCCGGCTGCCGCGGCGCAGGAAGAGACGCGCCAGACCGGCTACTTCCTGCTCGACCTGTTCCGCAAGGTGATCTTTGAGGACCGCCACCTGGTATCGCAATACGCCAGCCGCAACAAGACGCGGCTGAAATACGGCGCCTTTGTCGCCGCTGCCGTGACGCTGGGCGTGGCGCTGGGCGGCTGGAGCTGGTCCTACCTGGGCAACCGCCAGCTGGTCGCCACCGTGCAGGGGGACTTCGACAAGGTCGTGCGCCTGCAGGACCGCCGCCTGGACCTGCAATCGCGGCTGGAGGCGCTGGAGGTGCTGCAGGACCGCATCGAGCAGCTGGAAACATACCGCCGGGACCGCCCGTGGGCGCTCGGCATGGGGCTGTACCAGGGCAGCCTGCTGGAACGGAAGCTGCGCGAGGAATACTTTGCCGGGGTGCGCGAAGTGATGGTCAAGCCCGTTGCCGTCAACCTGGAGGCGCTGCTGTACGAGATGAACGCCAATGCCGACCAGCTGGTGACGCCTGCCGTTGCCGCCACGGCCGTGCCGGCAACGCCTGCCGCGGCCACGGCACGGGCCTATGCGGACGCGTCGCCGACCAACGTGGAGGATGCGTACAACGCGCTGAAGACTTACCTGATGCTGACGGACCCCGCGCAGGCGGAGCCGGGCCACCTGAACGACCAGCTGACGCGATTCTGGCGCGGCTGGCTGGAGACGAACCGCGGCACGATGCCGCGCGAGGCCCTGATCCGCAGCGCCGAGCGGCTGATGACGTTCTACCTGGCGCGGATGCGCGACCCGTCGTGGCCGCGCATCGAGCCGAAGCTGGCACTGGTGGATACCGCGCGTGAAAACCTGCGCCGTGTGGTGCGCGGCATGCCGGCGCGCGACCGCGTCTATGCCGAGATCAAGGCGCGCGCCGCCACCCGCTTTCCGGCCATGACGGTGGGCCGCATCGTCGGCGAGGGCGATGCCGCCTTCATCCAGGGCAGCCATGCGATCTCCGGCACCTTTACCCGCGAGGCGTGGGAAACATACGTCGAGGGCGCGATCCGCGAAGCGTCGGCCAAGGAACTGCAAAGCACGGACTGGGTACTCAAAACAGCCAGCCGCGACGACCTGACGCTGGAAGGCAGCCCGGAACAGATCCAGAAAAACCTGGTGGACATGTACAAGGCCGAGTACACGCGCGAATGGCAGAAGTTCGTGCAGGGCGTCGCCGTGGCCGACATGAACGGCTTTAACGGCGCCGTCGTCGCCATGAACCGGCTGGGCGATCCGCAGACGTCGCCGGTGGCAAAGATCCTGCGCGCCATCCACGAACAGACGTCGTGGGACAACCCGGCGGAGATGAACGCGCGCATGCACGAGGCGCAGAAGGGCCTCGTCAACTGGATCAGGACGAACGTTCTGCGGCGCACGCCGGCTCCGGTCGGCTCCAACGTCAACGTGCACATCAACCTGGACGCCGGCAAGCATGACAAGGCGATCGGCCCGATCGGCCGCGAGTTCGCATCGGTGAGCCGGATTGTGGGCACGCACGACAAGGATGCGTCGCTGCTGCGCTCCTACCTCGATGCGCTGTCGCGGCTGCGCACGCGCCTGAACAGCCTGAAGAACCAGGGCGACCCGGGTCCCGGCGCGCGGCAGTTCATGCAGCAGACGCTCGAGGGCAGCGGCTCCGAGCTGGCCGAGGCGCTGCGTTTCGTGGACGAGCAGATGTTCAACGGCGTCAGCGACGCCCAGCGCCAGGCCGTGCGCCCGCTGCTGGTACGCCCGCTGATGCAGACGTTTGCCGTGATCGTGGGACCGACGGAAACGGAAATCAACAAAACCTGGCTGGCCCAGGTGTACGAGCCGTTCAACCGCTCGCTGGCCAGCAAGTATCCGTTCGCCCCATCGGCGCGCATCGAGGCCAGCCAGGGCGAGATCGCCCAGTTCTTCGGCCCGGACGGGCTGGTGGCGAAGTTCGTCACCACGGCGATGGGACCGCTGGTGGTGCGGCGTGGCGACGTGCTCGCGCCGCGCACGTGGGCCGATATGGGCATCACCCTGCAGCCGGTGGCCGTACAGCGCTTCCCCGGCTGGATCGCGGCGGCCGGTGCCGGTGGCTCGGTGCCCGCGGCGGGTCCGGCGCAGACGATCTTCCAGATCCTGCCGATTCCGGCGCCCGGCACGGTCGAATACACGGTGGAGATCGACGGCCAGCAGCTGCGCTACCGGAATACGCCGCCGCAGTGGGCCAGCATGGTCCATCCGGGCACCACCGGCGTGCCGGGCGCGCGCATCAGCGCCGTGGCGTTCGACGGGCGCAGCGTGGAGCTGTTCAACGAACCGGGCCAGTTCGGCCTGAAGCGGATGATCGACGCGGCCGCCAGGACGCGCAAGGACGGCGGCATGCACGAGCTGCGCTGGACGGCGGACGGCATCTCCGTCGCGTTCAACCTGCGCATCACGAGCAGCCCGGCGCCCATCGGCGGCGCAGGTGCGCCAGGACAGGGCTTCAACGGCATGCGGCTGCCGGAGACCATCGTCGGTACGCGCAGCGAGGCCCCTGCGCCAGCGTCGCCTGCCGTGCCTGTACCACCCGCCGCGCCGCCTGCGCTGAACACCGTGGCGGCCGTCGCCGCGCCGGCCGCGATCGTCAACGGAGGGGTCCAATGAGCGCCCGTATCGGCTATTTCGGCAAACTGGCGGCACGCCCCGACTTTGTCCGCTCCGGCGAGCAGCACGCGCTGGGCGGCCTGCTGGACGCCTGGCTCGACGCGACCCTGGCGGAGCTGGCCACCAACACGCGCTGGAAGCTGCATTACGACGCGTTGGCGCCGCTGCATTTCGCGTTTGTCGGGCCTCATTGCCGGCACGTCGTTGCAGGCCACCTGCTGGCCAGCCGCGACCTGTCCGGCCGGCGTTTTCCGTTCATCGTCATGAGCACGCTGGAGGTGGCGCAGCCGGACGAATTCCTTCCCGCCAGTCCGCTGGCGCTGGCCGGCGCTTGGTGCCAGCAGGGTCAACTCGCGGCCGGGGTCCATGCCGCCGCGGACCCGGCCGGCCCGCTTCAGGCAGTGACCGCGGCAAGCGTCGATGCCGACATGGTGCGGGCGGGACATGACGGCGCGCTGGCGGCCTTTGCCGCCGCCCACGACGTGGCGGCGCTGGACGCGTTGCTGGCCGGCGCGGGCACCCGCTACGACGCGCGCGGCATCGTGCTGGCCATCGGCCTGCTGCTGCAGCCGTTCCGGTGGACGGGCAACCGTCAGCTGGAGCGCAGCCTGGCCCTGCCGCTGCCGCGCGACGAGGCGCTGCGGCCCGCCGTGGCGGCGTTCTGGCTGGCGCTCATCGCACCGTTCCTGCGCCAGCAGGGCATCGAGCTGGCGCTGTTCATGACCCAGTTGCGCGCGCAGCCCGTGTTCATCGTTGGTTTTGCCGGCGCCACGCCGGCCACGCTGCGCGCCATCATCGACCCGGAATATGCGACCGAACAGCTGATCGTCTTCGACGATACGGACTGGGTTGCCGACGTGATCCGGGACGACCATGCCGTGCAGCGGCTGGCGGCCGGCCTGGCGCACGACAGCCTGTCGCTGCGCGCGGCGGCGGACCTGTTCCACGCAACCTTTTCGTGAAGGAGCCTTTCATGCGTTATACCTGCTGTGTCCTGACCTTGTTGTGCACCGCCGCCTCCGCACAGACGCCCGCGCCCGTCACGCCCATGCCGAACCAGATCCTCGTCAGCGGCACGGTGCCGGACGAGGCCAGCAAGGCCGCCATGCTGGCGCGCGTGCGCGAGCTATATGGTCCCGAGCGCGTGGTCGACCAGATCGCGATCGGCAACGTGGTGCTGCCGCCGAACTGGAACGCCTACGTGCAGAAGCTGATCGGGCCGAACCTGAAACTGATCAGCAAGGGGCAGCTCAAAGTCGACGGCAACAATGTCTCCGTGCGCGGCGAGGTCGCCAACGAGGCACAGCGCCAGCAGATCGCCGGCGACATCGCGGCCAGCCTGAATCCCACCTACGTCGTGCGCAACGGCCTGCGCGTCAGCGCGGCCGAACAGAACCTGCTGGACACGACGCTGGGCAAGCGCATCATCGAATTCGAAAGCGGCCAGGCGGTCATCCGTCCGTCCGGCCTGTCCATCCTGGACGAGATGGCGGCCGCACTGCTGAAGGTGAAGGGCAAGAAGGTGGAGGTAATCGGGCATACGGACAACACCGGCCTGCGCGAAAGCAATCTGAATCTGAGCCTGGCGCGCGCCGAGGCCGTGCGCACCTACCTCTCCGGCAAGGCGATCGATCCGGCGATGATCAATGTGTCGGGGCAGGGGCCCGACCGTCCCGTGGCGGACAACGCCACGGCGGACGGGCGGGCGCGGAACCGGCGTATCGAATTCCGCGTCGCCGAATGATCACGGCAGCGTGATGGTCAGGCTGGCCGGACGTGGCGCCAGCTTGATCAGGTCCGCATAGCCGGCCATTGCATCCTGCGTGCCGTGCTGCAGCGACGTGCGCAGGCCGGTATAGACACTCACTCCCAGCAAGCCAAACAGCGCCGACAGGCCCCACAGCGGCACGTTGCTGCGCAGCTTGTGCACGACCTGGTCCGGCCGTCCCGCGCGCGGCGCGAAGCCGGTGCGCTTGCCTTTCATGTGGGCGATCTCGTCGCCCAGCCGCGCCGCCATGCAGGCCAGCTTGTCGGCGCCGTCCAAGGCATACCTGCCGTGGAATCCCAGCAGCAGGCACATATGAAACACCTGCAGCGACTGCAGCCGCGCAGCACCCGTCGTGCGCAGCGCTTCCAGGCGGTCGAAGAAGTGCTCGCCCGCCAGCTGGTCGCCGAACAGCCGCAACTGCAGCGGCCGCCGTTCCCACGTTTCGCGCAGCGGGAACTGCGAGGCGAGGACGATTTCGTCCAGCGCCGCGCAGTACGCATACTTCGCCGCCTCGATGTCCTCCACGTCGGCGCGCAGCTTGTGCGCCTCGCGTTCGAAATCGCGCAGGTAGTCCACGATCAGCTGTTCGAATTCCTGCTCGCCCGGCGGCGCGGATCCGGATTTGAGCAGGAACAGCATATGAAAGCCCTCGTGCAGCAGGTCCAGCAGCGAGTGCATGCGAACGCCGTCCTGCGTCACGGGGTTCCTGGCGGACAGGGACGGCGCGCCGCGCCGTTCGATGCGGGCGCTCATGCCGTCACCGCGATCAGTTCGACGCGCAGGTCGCGCATGCCGGCCGGGACGTAGATGCAGACCGACTGCGCCTTCAGCATCTGCTCATACAGCACGCCGCGGTTCTCCAGCACGAAGTAACACGTCTCGGGACGCACGGGAATGGCGGCCGGCACCTGCGGCGCATGGGCGATCTTCACGCCCGGCAGTGCGGTGAGGACGCATTTCTCGACGTCGTCCGGCGCGCCCGCCTTGACCCGCACGGGTACGATGTCCACCAGTTCGTGCGTCGGCATCGCCGCGCCGATGGCCAGGTACAAGGTCGTGCCGGCGCCGATCTTGCCCGAATCGAGCTTGCCCAGGTGGTAGGACGGTTTGTCCTCCGTCAGCGCGATAGAGAAGCAGCGCGACGAAATCACGGTATCGAGCAGGTCGCGCACGATCGCATCGAGCTGGCCGAAGCACTCGCCCGGCGCCTCGTGGCGGTAGGCGGGCAGGTTGGCCAGATGGTAGTTCTTCGAGTACGTCGTCAAAGCGCCGGCGAGGCCCAGCAAGGCTTCGAACAGGCGCTCCGGATGCAGGCCGGGATGGTGCAGATAGTGCATCAGGCTTGCGGCAGCCGTGCTGACGGTGTGCAGCAGCCAGAACGCCGACACGTCGCCGGAGCGGAACTCGATGACGTTGCGGCTCGGTTCGCGCATATGGCCCTGCAATGCATTGACCTTGGCCTGCAGCGCTTCCAGCAGCCGCTCCAGGCGATTGCGCAACGGCGGCGCGCCAGCCAGCGAGACGCTGGGTGCGACGAACGCGGGGTCGGGCTCAAAGCCGCCGGTGACGAGGCGGCGCAGCCGCACCAGTGCCAGACAGTCGAAGCTGCCGCGCGGATCGAGGTCGGACAGCAGCCGCGGCGCCTTGCGCAGGTACGATACCTCCGCCGACACGGCCTGCGTGAACAGGTCCGGCGTGGCGCGGTCGGCCTGGGTGAAGCGGGCAGCGGTGCGATGCGCCACGCTGCCGTCGTCGTCGACCGCCAGGTAATTGCTGCTGTCGCGCGCCAGTGCCGGCAGCGCCGCGTAATACGTGATCTCCTGCACGGCGGCAGGCAGCGCGGACAGGTCGACTGCCGGCGGCAGCAGGTCGCTGTCCGGCGCGTCGACGATTTCGCCATCGCGGAAGATCGCGCACAGGGCGTCGACGCGCAGCGTGTCGTTGCGCAGCGCCGCGTTGTCCCACTCGACACGCTGCACGCCCCACAGGTATGGGTGGAGGGCGCGCGCCATCTGCGCCACGCGCGCCTCGTGGTAGCTGTCCTGCTGCTGGAAGTGCTGCGGGCGCAGGAACAATCCTTCGGCCCACAGCACCTTGGATGGAATCGCCATGACGTTCTCCTCGTGATTTTTAGGCTTCAGCCGCACTGCGCTTCGGACAGGGGCCGCGCCAGCTGGCGCTGGCGGGCGGGCGTGCCGTCGCCGACCGTCATCGCGCAGCCGTGCAGGCCGACCGTGATGCCGGCTCTTTCCGCGTCGGCGGTCGGGAATGCGGCGCGCCAGCGCTGGCCGTCCGGTGCGCGGAACAGCGCCACGACGCCGATGAAGCCGGCCTCGCGGGTGACCTTCTCGCGCACCTCATGGCGTTGGCCCGGAATCAGCAGCACTTCGCGCACGTCCAGCAGATCCGACCCCAGCATCTCCTTCTCGGTATGCGCATTGGTAAACGCGTGATACGGCATGCGTTCGAATGTCTCGGCCCGGCGCAGCGTGTAGACGCGTGCGACAAGGGCCAGCGGCGGGCCGCCGTTGCCGCCGTTCAGCCCATCGGCCGCATGCAGCCGCAGGTCGATCACGCGCGGCGGCCGGTCGGCCTCCGACACGTGGCGCGGCGAGGACAGCCCGAAGGCGCCGAGTGTGGCGGCGCAGCCGGACACCGTGGCCACGGTGGCAGCCAAGACAAGGCAGGTTGTGAAGCGTCGCATGGTGACTCCTTTTGATTCCAGCGGACAAGAACATTGGAGGTTCATTTAACCCAATGCATCATTCGTCCCCATTGCGAGGGCGCAAGCGGGCATCAGGGGCAATGCCCAGGCACCCAATATTTTGCGTCAGCGCAATTCTTTCCACAGGTAACTCTCCAATAATGGCCTCCACCGCTTGCCAGGAGATGACTATGAGAAACACCTTACGACCCGTACTGCCCGCACTGACCCTGATCGCCAGCGCATTGCTGCTGTGCGGCTGCGCCACCGATTCCACTACCAGCGCCACGGCCGCGGGCGGCGCGACCTTGAGCAGCGCCATCGCCGAGGCCGAACGCAGCGTTGCCGCCGGCGACGTCGACCGCGCCTGCTCGATACTGCGCAGCGCCGGAACCAAATTCCCGGCCGAGAAATCGCCATGGATCCAGATCGCCCAGCTCAAATTCGACCGGAGCGCGTACGGCGAGGCGATCAACAACGCGCTCGAAGGGCTGCAGCGCGATCCGAACGACCGCCAGGGCAACAGCATCGTTGCCGTCAGCGGCCTGCGCCTGTCCACCAAGGCGCTGGCCGACCTGAGCAGGCAAAACCACCTGGGCGGCCCGCTGCGCACGGAAGCCCAGCACCTGGCCGGGCTGCTGCGCACGAGCCTGGGCGAGGACGTGCTGGTGCCGGCCGTGCAGAAACCGATCCGGCCGGTCGTCAGGCCGCGCCCCGCCATGGTCAACAGCGGCTCTCCGGGCCACAAACCGGCGGCCGCGGTGACGTCGCAGTCGAACAGCGCCGATCCGTTCGGCGCCCTCAAATAAGGAGCGAATATGGCAAACGGCGACAGTGTGCAGAAGCGCCTCAACAAGGTGAGGCCACCCCGGGTGCAGATGACGTATGACGTGGAAATCGGCGACGCGATGGAAAACAAGGAGCTGCCGTTCGTGCTGGGCGTCGTGGGCGACTACGGCGGCAACGCCGACAAGGAGCACAAGCGCCTGAAGGAACGCAAGTTCGTCAATGTCGACAACGGCAACTTCGACGAGGTGCTGGCCGGCGTGGAGCCGGTGGCCCGCTTCCAGGCGCCCAACTGCCTGACGGGCGACGGCGATCTGGCTGTCGAACTGCATTTCCGCTCCATGGCCGATTTCCGTCCCGAAGCCATCGTGCGCCAGGTAGCGCCGCTGGCACGCCTGCTCGACGCACGGGCCAAGCTGGCCGACCTGCGCAACAAGCTGGCAGGGAACGACAAACTGGATGACATCCTGACCGACCTGCTGGCCAGCACCGAGCAGCTGGCGAAAATCGAACCGCCGGACGGGGAGGAATGACATGTCGGCACAAATGCAAGTCACGGCGCCGGCGTACGCGGACGACGGCCTGCTCGACGAAATCGTCGAACGCAGCAAGGTTGCCAAGTCCACCGTCGAACATGCGCGCGCCAAGGACATCATCGGCGAACTGGTACAGCAGGTGATGGACGGCCAGGTCGTCATCTCGCACAGCCTGTCGGCCACACTGGACAACCGCGTGGCGGAACTGGACCGGCTGATATCAAGCCAGCTGTCGGCCATCATGCATGCGCCCGAATTCCAGAAGCTGGAGCAGAGCTGGGCCGGCCTGCACTACCTGGTGCGCAACACGGCCACGGGCCCGGGGCTGAAGGTGCGCATGCTCAACGCCACCAAGCGCGAACTGGTGCGCGACTTCCAGAGCGCGCTCGAATTCGACCAGAGCACGATGTTCAAGAAGGTCTACGAGGAAGAATTCGGCACGTTCGGCGGCGCGCCGTTTGCCGCGCTGCTGGGCGACTTCGAGATTTCACGCCAGCCCGAGGACATGTACTTCATCGAACAGATGTCGCACGTGGCTGCCGCCGCGCACGCGCCATTCGTCACGGCTGCCGCGCCGGAGCTGTTCGGGCTGGAAGGCTTCGGCGACCTGGGCAAGCCGCGCGACCTGGCCAAGGTGTTCGATACCGTGGAATACGCCAAGTGGAAGGCGTTCCGCGAATCGGAAGACGCCCGTTACGTGGGCCTGACCCTGCCGCGCTTCCTGGGCCGGCTGCCCTTCAATCCGGTCGATGGCACGACGGTGGATGGCTTCAACTTCGTCGAGGAAGTGGACGGCAGCGACCACCAGAAATACCTGTGGTGTAACGCGACCTACGCGTTCGGCGCCAAGCTCACCAAGGCGTTCGAGGAATTCGGCTGGTGCGCCGCCATCCGCGGCGTCGAGGGCGGCGGCCTGGTGGACGACCTGCCGACCCATACGTTCAAGACGGACGAGGGCGAGATCGCGCTGAAGTGCCCCACCGAGGTGGCGATCACGGACCGGCGCGAGAAGGAGCTGTCGGACCTGGGCTTCATCTCGCTGGTGCACTGCAAGAACACGGCCTACGCCGCCTTCTTCGGCGCGCAGTCGGCACAGAAGGCGCGTCGTTACAGCTCGGAAGCGGCCAACGCCAACGCCGTGCTGTCGTCGCAGCTGCAGTACATCTTCGCCGTCTCGCGCATCGCCCACTACATGAAGGCCATGATGCGCGACAAGATCGGCAGCTTCACGGCCGCTGCCAGCGTCGAGGACTTCCTGAACCGCTGGCTGATGCGCTACGTGCTGCTGGACGATAACGCCAGCCAGCAGCAGAAGGCGCAGTTCCCGCTGCGCGAGGCGTCCGTGCAGGTGCACGACGTGCCGGGCCGCCCCGGCGTCTATCGCGCCGTGTCGTTCCTGCGTCCGCATTTCCAGCTCGACGAGCTGACGGTATCGCTGCGGCTCGTCGCCGAGCTGCCGAAAACTACCGCCGTCTGAATCCGTCACCCATCACCCACCAGAAGAGGAGCATGCAATGGCAATCGACGTCTATTTGTATATTGATGGCATCAAGGGAGAGTCCGCGGACGACCGGCACAAGGAATGGATCGAGTGCAAATCCGTCGCGTGGGGCGTGGAGCAGCCGAAGTCCGCGACGTCGTCCACCGGCGGCGGCCACACGGCCGAGCGCTGCGAGCATCAGGACATCGTCATCATGAAGCTGGCCGACCTGTCCTCGCCCATCCTGCTGCAGACCTGCGCGGCGGGCCGTACGATCCCGAAGGCCAAGCTGGAGTTCATGCGTGCCGACGCGATGGGCGAGCGCGTCAAGTATTACGAGATCGAAATCGAGAATGTGCTGATCGGCGCGGTATCGCCGTCCGTGGACGAGGGCGACATCCTGACCGAATCGGTCGCACTCAAGTTTTCCAGGATCCGCTGGCGCTACACGCAGCAGAAAATCACGGGCGGCGCGGGCGGCAATACCTCCGGTGGCTGGGACCTGGCCGCCAACCGGATCGTCTGACGCGCGTCACCGACGCATGCCGCGCACTTGCCGCGGCATTTTTTTTCAGGGAGGCAGGAATGAGAGGTCTGACCCCCGGTCTGTTCGACCGCCTGCTCGGCGACCGCGGTTTTCGCGGCCGGCTGACGCTGGAACAACTGAAGGACGCCGTGGCGCGCGACCTGGAAGACCTGCTGAACACCCGCGTGGCGCTGCCGGCCGACGCGCTGGACGGCTGGCCCGCCTGTGCCGCCTCGGTCATCAATTACGGCCTGGCCGACATCGCCGGCAGCTGCCTGTCCAGCATCGACGATCGCAAGCGCATCTGCGACGACCTGCGCGCCACCATCGAACGCCACGAGCCGCGGCTGTCGAACGTGCAGGCCTGCGTGGAACAGCGGGCCGGCAGCGTGAACCGCATCGGCTTCGTCATCACGGGTGTGCTGCAGGCGCCCGGCGTCCTGGAGCCGATCAATTTCGACGCCGTGCTGCAGCCATCCACGCTGCACTATTCGATCCGGTGCGACACGCGCGGGCAGGCTTGACCGCACGGCACAACCGGCCGACTGCATGCGTCCGGTTTCGTTCACCGCGCGCGCTGTGCCCACTGAACCGCCCCTGGCATCAACGTCAACCGAAGGAGACATCATGCTCGATATCGACCAGCTGCTCGTGCCCATCAGCGTTACCCAGGTCAGCGGCGAGGATCTCAGTTTTTCCAGCGACCTGGATCACATCGCCCACGCCCGCCGCGAGGACGACCCGGCGCTGGAGCAGGGCGAATGGAAGACGGCGCTGAAGTCGGCGGACTGGCCATTCGTGGCAACGCACTGCGAACAGCTGATCCGCTCGCGCAGCAAGGACCTGCGCCTGGCGGTGTGGCTGGCCGAGGCGCATGCCAAGACGCGCCACTTCCGCGGCCTGGGCGACGGTTACGCGCTGCTGGCCGGCCTGTGCGAACGCTTCTGGGACAGCCTGTATCCGGCGCCGGAAGAGGGCGACCACGAACTGCGCATCGGTAACCTGTTCTGGCTGTTGTCGCGCTCCCCGCAGTTGGTCAAGGAGATTCCCGTCACGGAGGACGGCACCGTCTCGCTGGCCGACTTCGACGCGGCCCGCCTGCGCGCGGCGCACGCGGGGCTCGAAGCGGACAACAACAACCCGTGGGGCAAGCAGGTCGAGCCGGACGGCCCGGACATCGACGAACTGGACGCGCGCCGGCGCCGGAACCCGGCGGCGTTCAACGCGACGCTGCTGGCCGATGCGCAATACTGCCTGGCATCGCTGCAGACGCTTGAACGGGCCGTCGACAGGCGGCTCGGCGCGGACGGCCCCGGCTTCGCGCCAGCGCGCGAGGCGCTGCAGCATGCCATCGACTTCATCGGCCTGCTGGCGCCTGTCGCCGACGCCATCGAAACACCGGCGCAGGGCGACGGCAATGCCGGGCCGGCGCGCGCGGTCGAGCGCCATGACGGCACGATCGCTTCGCGCCAGCAGGCCATCGACCAGTTGCGCCGCGTGGCCGAGTATTTCCGCCGTGCCGAACCGCACAGCCCTGTCGCCTACCTGGCCGACAAGGCGGCAGCGTGGGGTGCCATGCCGCTGCACGAATGGCTGCGCAGCGTCGTGCATGACCGCGCTCAACTGGCGCTGCTGGACGAGCTGCTGGGCACCGCCCCGTCGGCACCGCAGGGCTGATACGCGTATCCCGCGCGCGCTTGCATTCTCTCTGCAATACCGTCAGACTGGCCCTGACGCTTTTGCGGAAGGAGCGACTGATGCGCAATCTTCGAATCGGGACGAGGCTCGGCGTGGGCTTCGGCGTGGTGCTGGCGCTGCTGGCGATCATGACATTGGCCGGCGTGCTGCGCATGCAGCAGGCCAGCCGGATGACGACGGAGCTGGTCGGCGAACGCACCCGTAACGAGCGGCTGATGGCGGAGTGGACCAAGATCATCGAAGTCAACGCGGCGCGCGCCAGCGCCGCGTTCCTGGCCGTCGATCCGGCCGAGCAGAAGGCCATCGAAAGCACCATGGCGCAGGCGTCCGCACGCGCGACGGAAATCCAGGATTTCCTCGGCAATGCGCTGCACGACCCGGACAGCCGCGCCGGCCACGCCGCGGTGCTGGCGGCCCGCAAGGCGTATGTGGCAACGCGCAGGACAGTCCTGACGGCCAAGGCCACCGACCCGGTGGCCGCGCGCCAGCTCTACACGGGCGGCCTGGAAAAAGACCGCATTGCCTACCTCGACGCGCTGGCCGCGTTGTTGCGCACCGAGCAGGGGGCGCTGGACGACACGGCTGCCGCCATCCGGCGCACCTATGAAAGCGGACGCAACCTGCTCATCACCTTCGGCGTGCTGGCGCTGGCCGCAGGCGTGCTGCTGGCGTGGCGCATCACCCGCACCATCACGGAGCCGCTGCGCCAGGCGGTCGACGTGGCCGAACGGGTGTCGTCGGGCGATCTGACCAGCGTCGTCGACACGTCGGGACGCGACGAGATGGGCCAGCTGATGGCGGCATTGAAGAAAATGAACGGCAGCCTGGTGACGATCGTCGGTCAGGTGCGCAACGGGACCGAAACCATCACGACGGCGTCGACGCAAATCGCGGCGGGGAACATGGATCTGTCGTCGCGCACGGAGCAGCAGGCCAGTTCGCTGCAGCAGACGGCGTCGTCGATGGACGAACTGACTTCGACCGTGCGCCTGAACGCGGACAACGCACGCCAGGCACGCGAACTGGCGCGCACCGCCGCCGAGACGGCGACGCAGGGCGGCGCGGTCGTAAGCGACGTGGTGCGCACGATGGATGCCATCAGCGCCTCGTCCGGGCGCATCGTCGATATCGTCGGCGTCATCGACAGCATCGCCTTCCAGACCAATATCCTGGCGCTGAATGCCGCCGTCGAGGCAGCGCGGGCCGGCGAACAGGGGCGGGGCTTTGCCGTCGTCGCCTCGGAGGTTCGCGCGCTGGCGCAGCGCTCCGCCACGGCCGCGAAGGAAATCGCCGCGCTGATCGGCGACTCGGCGCAACAGGTGCAGGCCGGCGGCGCGCTGGTCGGCCGGGCCGGGGAGACGATGCAGGACATCGTCCAGGCGATCCGGCAGGTGACGGATATCATGGACGGCATCGCGGACGCCAGCGCCCAGCAGCAGAGCGGCATTGAACAGGTCAACCAGGCCATCACGCAGATGGACCAGGTGACGCAGCAGAACGCCGCGCTGGTCGAGGAAGCCGCGGCGGCGGCCGAGGCGATGCAGGAGCAGTCGTCACGGCTGGCCGATGCCGTGGCCGTGTTCCGCGTCGGGACGGATGGCGACAGGCCGGCGCGGCGGCGGGACGACCGGAGTCACGCGGCCCCGCGCTTGCCGGCTTGACGGCGCCGCGCGGCTACAATGCGCGCATGAACCTGAAACGCGCTACCTGCGGCATCTGCCAGCGGCCGCTGTCCACCTGCATCTGCCGCTGGATCGCGCCCGTGCAAAGCACATTGTCGGTCCTGCTGCTGCAGCATCCGATGGAAACGACCAACGCAAAGAATACGGCAAGACTGCTGCATCTGAGCCTGCCGGGCAGCACCCTGGCGGTGGGCGAGCAATTCGATGAAGAAGCGCTGCGCGCGCTGCTCGACGGACCGCGCCGTCCGGTGCTGCTGTATCCCGACACCCCGGGCGACGCGTCGCTCGGCATCGCACCCGCGCCACCGTTCGACCCGGCGTGGGCCGACCAGGCTGAGGATCTGCTGCTGGTCGTGCTGGACGCGACCTGGCGCAAGAGCCGCAAGATGCTGTATCTGAACCCGCTGTTGCAGGCGCTGCCGCGGCTGGCGTTGCGCGATGTGCCGGCGTCGCAGTACCACATCCGCAAGGCCCATGCGCCGGGGCAGTTGTCCACGTTCGAGGCGACCGTGCACGCACTGGCGCAGATTGAAGGGATTGAAGCGCGCTATGCGCCGCTGCTGGCGGCGTTCGACGGCTTCATCGGCCAGCAGCAGGCGCTGATGCAGCCAGCATAATCTTCAGCCAATCAGCTTCAATCCCGGCGGCAGCGCCTCGCCGAACATGCGCTGCTCGCTGGCCTGGTCCAGCTCCACGACATCCTTGACCATGGCCGACCACGTGGCCGGGGCGCCCACGGCCGTCATGCGCCGCAGGATCTCGGCGCGCAGCGCTTCGCCGATGTCGCGCGAACGGTCGCCCGTCCTGCGCGCCAGGTGCGCCGCCGCGAAGCCGGCCGGTTCGATCTTCTTCCAGTCCAGCTGGAGGATCGCGTTCAGCCACTCTTCCACCGTGGCGGCAGGCGCCACTTCGTGCGCGCTGCCGTGGAACGGCTGACGTGCGCCGACGCGTCCCAGCGCCCACAGGTAGCGCGTAAAGCCGGCGGCGGCCCTGGCATCGTATTTCGGGCCGGACGTGGGCAGCGCCACGATCTGCCCCAGCATCCAGTTGCCGATTTCCGCCTTGTAGGCCGACGGGATGCGTTCCAGCGCGGCGCCCAGGCGCAGCATGTCTTCCTCGCTGCCGTCCACCAGCGTGACGGGGCGGCGTCCCCGCTCGGCCGCATCGGCCTGCAGGTTGAACGCGAAGTCGTCCAGCAGGCGCAGTTGGGCAGTCGCGTCGAGGCCGCCGGCCACGCGGCGCCACAACGTCCACCACTCCGCGCGCACCTGGCTGTCCTTCTGGTACTGCACGCCCGTTTCGAACATGGCCCACAGCTGCTCGATGCGCCAGTCATCGAGTCCATGGCCGAAGCCGGGCCGCAGGCAGTAGCCGGCCAGGTTGAGCCAGACCCGCTCGTGTTCGGGCGAGCGGCGCCGGCCCTTGGCGCGTTCCAGCAGCGCGTCGAACAGGCGGCGCAGCACGGGCGTGGCCCAGCGTTCGCGGCTGCCCAGCAGGTGTTCCAGCTCGCCGCGCAGGCGCCGCACTTCCTTGACGTCCACCTGCAGCGCGCGGCCGCCGAAAATGCGCTCGATCCGTTCCACCGCATCGGCAAAGCGGGGCGGCGGCGGCTCTTCCTGCACCTCGGCGCCATCCTCTTCCTGGCCGCGCAGCTGGAATTCCAGCAGCCAGCGCTGGCCGTCGTCGCGGCCCACGCAATGCACTTCCAGCGTGCCCACCTCGGAAAGCGCCACGGCCAGCTGCACCGGCACTTCCTTGCGCGCGGTGCTGCCGCCATGCTGCAGCACCATCGCAATCGGCGGCAGCGCGATGAAGTCGGCCGGATCGAGATCGGCCACGTCGCCGGCACGTTCGCCCGCGTCGGCCACCGTCGACACCAGGTGGAACCTGACGGGGCGGCCCATGCGCAGCGCGAACGTGCGGTCCGCCAGACGTACCTCACGGCCCGGCTGCGTGCCGCGCGGCAGGATGCAGACGGCCCGGCGCGGCACGCCCGGCGCCTTGTCGCCATCGAGCAGCAGGTAATAGCTGCGCGGCGAGCCGCCCTCGATGGCGGGCGCGAAGCCGTGCCGTGCCAGCGAGTAGGCCACGCCGCCGCGCGCCACTGCCACGTCCGGGTTTTCGTTGTGCAGGATGCGGATCGGCGCATTGCGCCAGCCCGACAGCGTGTCTTCCAGCCGGCGCGCCAGCGCATCGGCGCGGAACACGCCGCCGTTCAGCAGCAGCGTGTCCGGGACGGGCAACGTACCGTCATCCGGCGTGCCCAGTGCGGCGCGTGCGGCGGCCGCATGCTGGCGCAGGAACGACACGAGATGGCGCGTGACGGCCGCGTCGCTTGCATACGGCAGGCCGAATTCGACGATGGCGCCGCGGCCCCGGCGCGCCGCTTCCTGCTCCGGATTGAGCGGGAAGAAGCCATCGACGACGATGCGTTCGACGTCTTCCTTCAACAGCGTGGCCGAGCGGCTGCCGCCTATCAGCTTGGAGCCGCTGCCGAGTAACGTGACGGTGGCTTGACTCGGTGCGTCGTGCGCCAGCAGCTGTTCCTTCGCCGTGCGGCAGCGCTCCGTCAGCTGCGCCAGGCGGCCCGGCGTCAGTCGCGTCGCGGGTGCGTCCGGCTGCGCCAGGCGCGATTCCGCCAGGTGCGCCAGCGCCAGGTCCATATTGTCGCCGCCGAGGATCAGGTGATTGCCGACGCCGATGCGCGTCAGCACCGGCTCGCCGTGCTGCAGCTCGACGCGCACGAGCGAGAAGTCGGTGGTGCCGCCGCCCACGTCCGCGACCAGCACCAGGCGCGTGTCGGCCAGGTCAGCCGCCAATGTGTCGCGGTGGCGGAACAGCCAGTCGTACAACGCTGCCTGCGGTTCTTCCAGCAGGCGCACCTGCGGCAGCCCGGCCAGACGCGCCGCCTCCAGCGTCAGCGCGCGAGCGCCTTCGTCGAACGATGCGGGAATGGTCAGGACGATCTGCTGGCGCGCCAGCGGATGCGCGGGGAAGCGGTTGTCCCAGGCGCCGCGCAGGTGTGCCAGGTAGCTGGCGCTGGCGGCGACGGGCGAGACTTTCGCCACGCCGTCGTCCGCGCCCCACGGCAGGATGGGGGCGAGGCGGTCCACGCCGGGATGCGACAGCCAGCTTTTCGCGCTGGCCACGATGCGGCCCGGCACCTGCGCGCCGAGGCGGCGTGCCAGACGGCCGACGATGGCGTTGTTCACACCGGCGACGTCGGCTTCCCGCCAGGGCAGTTGCAGGTCACCCGCCGCGATCTCGCCAGCGGCCGGGTGATAGCGGGTGGACGGCAGCAGGGTGGCGGCGCCCACTTCGCCGGGCGCCGTCAGCTGTTCGATGCCGAACAGCTGCACGTCACGGGCACCGGGTGCGGCATACGCCAGCACCGTGTTGGTGGTGCCCAGGTCGATGCTGACCAGGTACTGGCTCATTGCGGCTTACTGGCCTTCGGAGCGGACGTCGAACTCCACCTTCCAGCGCTGGCCGTCACTGGCCACGGCCAGCAGCTCTAGGGTGCCGGCTTCGGTGGCGCGCGCATGCAGGCGCACCTGCACCACGTCGCCGGCCTGACGGCCTTCCGGCGACAGCGTGGCCTGGATCTCGTTCATCTCGATGAGTTCTTCCGGGCCCCAGAAGTCCAGCACTTCGCCAATCGCATCCTGGCGCCGGGTGGACGAGCCGAAGAAGCGGAAGTGCACCGGCTCGCCGAGCACCAGGCCAAACTCCTGGCCCGGCAGTTCCAGTTCGCTGCCTTCTTCCATGCCGAACGGCGCCACGCACAGCGCCTGGATCGGCGGCTCCATGCCGGGAATCGCCGGCATCGCCGATTCGACGGCCACGTAGTACGAACGCGCCGTGCCGCCGCGAATGCGCACGCCTTCGCCGCGCCGCACGTAGCTGTAGTACGCGGCGCCGCGCGCCACGGCCAGGTCCAGGTCCGCGCCGCCCAGCATGCGCGCCGGCTCCGCGCCTTCCATGTAGAGCCAGTCGTTGATCGTGTCCATGACGCGCGTGGCCAGCAATGCCGACTTGAACACGCCGCCGTTGAACAGCACCGCGCTTGGATGCAGGAACGTGTGGTCGGCGTTCTGCCGGTCCGCGAAGCCCGGCACGTCCGCCGTCGCGCCCACCTGGCGGCCGAGGAATGCGGCCAGGTGGCGGGTGATGGCCGCGTCCTGCGCGTACGGCAGGCCCAGTTGCGTCAGGCCGGCGCGGGCACGCACTGCGGGACGGCTGGACGCTTCCACTTTCGGGAAGAAGCCGTCGGTGATGAACGTCGTCACTTCGGCGCGGGTCAGCTCCGTGCGGATCGAGCCGCCGATCAGCTTCGAGCCGCGGCTCGGCACGACGATCGGCCAGCTTTCCGCGCTGGCGTCGGCCAGCAGGTTTTCCTTGGCGGCGCGGCAGCCATACGTCAGCGCGCGCAGCTGCCACGGGTCGAGCTTCGTGCCGCCTTCGGCCAGCTTGCGCGCGACCAGGTGGGCCAGCGCCAGGTCCATGTTGTCGCCGCCCAGCAGGATATGGTCGCCCACGGCCACGCGGTGCGGCTCCAGCTTGCCGTCCCGTTCCGTGATGGCGATCAGCGAGAAGTCGCTGGTGCCGCCGCCCACGTCGACGACGAGGATGATGTCGCCCGGCTTGACTTCCTTGCGCCAGCGGCCTTCGCTGCCCTGGATCCAGCTGTACAGCGCTGCCTGCGGTTCTTCCAGCAGCGTGACGGCGTCGTAGCCGGCGTTGCGGGCAGCTTCGGCCGTCAGTTCGCGCGCGCCCGGATCGAACGACGCCGGGATCGTCACCGTCACGGCCTGCTGCGTGAACGGCGCTTCCGGATGGGCCGTGTCCCAGGCCTGGCGCAGGTGCTGCAGATAGCGCGTGGACGCTTCCAGCGGCGAGACGCGTGTGACTTCCTCCGGCGCGTCGTTCGGCAGGATGGCGGCGCGGCGGTCGACACCGGGATGGCACAACCAGCTCTTGGCGCTTGAGACGAGGCGGATCGGCGTGGTGGCGCCACGCGAGCGCGCCATCTCGCCGGCGACCGGGCCGGCGCCGTCCGCGTTCCACGGCAGTGCCAGTTCGGCAGCGGCCATTTCGTCAGGGTGCGGCAGGTACAGGAACGACGGCAGCAGCGGCAGGTCTTCCACCGTGCCCGGGCCCGTCAGCTGGGGCACGGCAAGGACGCTCTGCTGCGTCTTCTCGCCGTCGCTGCCGGACAGGTTGACGTAAGACAGCGCGCTGTGCGTCGTGCCGAGGTCGATGCCGATGGCGTATTTTGGATCGCTCACAGTTCCACCTCGGCCGGCGCGACGATGCTTGCGTCATGCGCTTCCGCCAGTTTCGGCAGGCGCACATTGGTCGCGCGCCAGCCGCGGTGGCTCAGCGCACCCTTGAACGGCGGCTTGCCGACGACGTTGCCCGTCAGGCGCACGGCGGCGGCATCGAAGCCTTCTTCCAGGGTCACGCGGCTGCCTTCGGCCTCCGCGCGCACCGGTTCGATCGTGAAGTGCTCGCGCAGCACCTTGGCGCAGCCTTCGTGCACGACGCGGGCGGCCGCGCCGATGTCGGCATCGGCGTAACCGGCCAGGCTCTCCTGCGTGAAATCGATCAGGCGCGCTTCGCGCTGCAACAGTGCGAGCAGCTGGAGCGCGGCGTCCGGCGTGGCTTCGCGCAATGGCGCGGCGGCAGGGACGGGAGCGGGTGCGGGTGGCGGCACGGGAGCGGCCGGCGGCGAGACGGTGGGACCGGCCTGGATGCGCGCGGCGAATTCGGCATCGCCCAGGGTCTTGAAGAAGGCGCCGAAGGCGAGGGGAATCCGGGCCCAGAACGATGGCAGATTGTTTGATGTACTCATTTTGCTCTTGATATTTGGTTGGATCGCGCGCGCCGAGACCGGCGGCGACCTGCGGAATGGCGAATGATACCAGCAGCGGCGCAGTTGGCGACATGACAAGTTAGCGACAAAAGACGTGTGCGCGTTGCAGCGCCTTCCCAATCGGCCTACAATACTGTATATGCATACAGTTATCGGTGAGCGCCATGCGAGATGAGCAATTTGAAGGTCAGGTGATGCTGCCCCCGCGGCCCCTGTATGCGCAGAAGGGGCGGGGCGCCGTCTCGAACGTGCAGGGGCGCTACGAAGTCAATGGCCGCGAGTCGTTCGACGACGGCTGGGAGCATGAGGAAGAGTGTCCGAAAGTGTGGCGCACGCACGTGACGGAAGAAACGGCAAAGTCCATCCTGACGCGCAACCAGTCGCCGGATATCCCGTTCGCCGTCTCGCTCAATCCGTACCGCGGCTGCGAGCATGGCTGCATCTACTGCTTCGCGCGGCCCTCGCACAGCTATCTGGGCCTGTCGCCGGGGCTCGACTTCGAGAGCAAGTTGTATGCAAAGGTGAACGCGCCGGAACTGCTGCGCAGTGAATTGTCGAAGCCCGGCTACACGGTCGAACCCATCGCGCTGGGCGTGAACACGGATGCCTACCAGCCGTGCGAGCGCGAGTACCGGCTGACGCGCCGCGTGCTGGAAGTGCTGAAGGAATGCGACCACCCGGTGGGGCTGATCACGAAGTCGTCGCTGATCGAGCGCGATATCGACATCCTGGCGCCGATGGCGGAAAGGCATCTCGCCGCCGCGTCGATCACGATCACGACGCTGGACCCGAAAATCGCCCGCACCCTGGAGCCGCGCGCCGCGGCACCGGCCCGGCGCCTGCGCGCGATCCGCACGCTGACGGAGGCGGGCATTCCGGTCGGCGTGTCGATTGCGCCGATCATCCCGTTCGTGACGGAGCCGGAAATCGAAAAAGTCATGGAAGCGGCGCGCGACGCGGGCGCAATCATGGCCAACTACGTCGTGCTGCGGCTGCCGTGGGAAGTGAGCCCGCTGTTCCAGCAATGGCTCGAAGCCCATTTCCCAGACCGTGCCCAGCGCGTGATGAACCGCGTGCGCGAAATGCGCGGCGGGAAGGACTACGACGCCTCGTTCGGCACGCGCATGCACGGCGAGGGCATCTGGGCGGACCTGATCCGGCAGCGGGTCGAAAAGGCGCGCGACCGGCTCGGGTTGGGCGGGCCGGGCATGCGATTCAGGACGCTCGATTGCGCGTCGTTCCGACGGCCGATTGTCGTGCCGCCGCTGGGAGCGCGGGCGCGGGCGGCACAGGCTGCGGGGCAGATGGATCTTTTTTGACGCTGTCCCTGGCTTTCATGTGCCGATAGTCAGATGCGCCTCAATCGCAAACACATGCGCATCCTCATGCCCCATCTCCCGCAACGCTCGCGCCAGATGCAATAAATACTCGGCATTCGGCCCGCTCGGCCCGCGCGCGGAGGCGATGTGCCGCGCGATCTCCAGCTCCGATGCTTCGCCCAGGAACGCCGCATTGTCCTGCCGCGCGACGTAGACCAGGCCTTCCTCGACGCCGCCGTCGTCGAAGTGAATGTCGATGGCGATCCGCAGGTAGCCGTTCTTTTCCCGATGATCGAGGTGGGCGAATTCTTCCGGCGTGACGAGGTACGCCATGCCGTGGCAGATCGCGCCTTCGCAAGGGACGATGGTGGCGACGCGGCCCGGTGCCTCCGGCGTGCCCCGATGGTCGTGCGAGCCTTGCCAGAAGCGGCGCGTCCAGCCGGCAATGCTGGCGGGTTTGCGTTGCAGGTACGGGAAGTCGGCCTTCCAGATCAGCGAACCGTAGCCGAACAGCCAGACGCTGTGGTGGCCGTCGAATTTGTCCATCGCGCGGTTGATCTCGATGGTGTTGTGCGACATGGTAGTAGGGGAGAGTGGCGACGTCCGATTATAGGGTCTGGACGAAATCCAGGAGGAACCCGGTAAAACTGGCTGCCGCCGGCGATGGTGTGCGCGTTGTCCGGGTGTGGATGTAGAACTTGCGCGTCAGCTCCGGGTGGGTCAGGGGCCGCATCTCCAGGCCGTGCAGATTGACCATGGGTGCGGCGTACGGCAGGCAGGCGGTCACGCCGAGCCCTGCCGCCACGAGCGCCAGCGCCGTCGTCATGAACGTCACTTCGCTGTACGGCTGCAGGCCGCCGGCATCGGCGTGGCGGACCTTCATGTCGCGCAGCAGTCGCTCCGTGAACTGGCCCTGCAGCGCAATGAACGGATGGCGGCCCAGGTCGGCCCAGCTGACGGTGGCCTGCCGCGCCAGCGGATGCCCCTTCGGGCAGACGGCCACGAACGGCAGCTCGAACAGCAGCTGCGTGCCGATGTCCGGTAATGCGTCGCGCTCGGGACCGACGCCGATATCGACTTCGCCACTGAAGACGCGCTGCGCCACGTTGTCGACGGGGCAGTCCACCAGCAGCACCTGGATGTCGGGCTGCTCGAGCCGGTAGGCAGCGATTACGTGTGGCAGCAGCGTGCAGGCCATCATCTGCGGCGCCGCGACGCGCACCACGCCCTTGCGCAGCGCCTTGCGGCTGGCGATGTCGGCCAGCGCGCCGTCCAGATCCTGCAGCATCTTGTCGAACAGCGGCACCAGCTCGCGGCCCACGTCGGACAGCTCGACGCGGCGTGTATTGCGCTCGACCACCTTTACGCCCAGCAGCGCTTCCAGTTCCTTGATCTGCCCGGACAGGGCCGACTGCGTCAGGTGCAGCAGCGCGGCCGCCTGCGTGAAGCTGCCGGTGCGGGCGATGGCGACCAGGGCGCGCATCTGGCGCAGGGTGGGAGTCATTTGATTCGCTGATAAATTGGCTGAAAAATATCGTTTGTATGATAGCCGAATCGGAGTTCTAATGACGGCAACCGCGGCACCGTGCCGCCATCGCCAAAAGGAATTACATGAAGCTCGCCACCATCAAGAACGGCAAGCGCGACGGCCAGCTGGTCGTCGTCAGCTGCGACCTGCGCCATTGCCTGCCCGTCCCTGGGATCGCACCCACGCTGCAGGCAGCGCTGGACGACTGGGAGGCCGCGGCGCCGCAACTGCAACGCGCCTACGAGGCGCTCAACGCCGGCGCAGGTACCGACGCACAGCCATTCGACGAAGCAGCCTGCCACTCGCCGCTGCCGCGTGCCTACCAGTGGGCGGACGGCTCGGCCTACATCAACCACGTCGAGCTGGTGCGCAAGGCGCGCAATGCCGAGGTGCCCGCATCGTTCTACACCGATCCGCTGATGTACCAGGGCGGTTCGGACAGTTTCGTCGGCCCGCGCGACGCCATCTACGCGCTGTCGGAAGAATGGGGCATCGACCTGGAGGCCGAAGTGGCCGTCATCACGGGCGACGTGCCGATGGGCGCGACGCCGGAAACTGCGGCAGGCGCGATCCGCCTCGTCATGCTCGTCAACGACGTCTCCCTGCGCAACCTGATCCCGAACGAACTGGCCAAGGGCTTCGGCTTCTTCCAGTCCAAGCCGGCCAGCGCGTTTTCTCCCGTGGCCGTGACGCCCGACGAACTGGGCGCGCACTGGCAGGACAACAAGGTGCGCCTGCCGCTGCGCGTGGACCTGAACGGCAAGCCGTTCGGCCGCCCCAACGCGGGCGAGGACATGACGTTCAGCTTTGCCCAGCTGGTCGCGCATGCCGCCCGCACGCGCGAGCTGGCCGCCGGCACCATCGTCGGTTCGGGCACCGTGTCGAACAAGCAGGGCAGCCTGCACGGTTCGTCGGTGGAAAACGGCGGCGTGGGCTACTGCTGCCTGGCCGAAGTGCGCATGTACGAGACCATCGAAGGCGGCGCGCCGAAGACGCCGTTCCTGAAGTTCGGCGACACGGTGCGCATCGAGATGCACGACGACGCGGGCCGCAGCATCTTCGGCGCGATCGACCAGACCGTGCGCCACTATGAGGAAAAAGCCCGGTGAAGCTCTATACCTACTTCCGCAGCTCGGCCGCATATCGCGTCCGCATCGCGCTGAACCTGAAGGGGCTGGCGTACGACGCCGTGCCCGTGCACCTGCTGCGCGGCGGCGGCGAGCAGCGCCAGCAAACCTACCGCGCCGTCAATCCCAGCGGTCTGGTGCCGGCGCTGACGGACGGCGGCGTCACGCTGACGCAGTCGCTGGCCATCATCGAGTACCTGGAGGAGGCACACCCGTCGATGCCGCTGCTGCCGCAGGATGCGGCCGGCCGCGCGCGCGTCCGGGCGCTGGCGCTGACGGTGGCCGCCGACACCCATCCGCTGACGAACCTGCGCGTGCTGCAGCACCTGACGGGCGCGATGGGGCTGACGGAGGAGGTCAAGCTGGACTGGTATCGCCACTGGCTGGGCGAAGGGATGGCCATGCTGGAGGCGCACCTGCAGCATGGCGGGACGGGCCGCTTCTGCCACGGCGACACGCCGACGATCGCCGACTGCTGCCTGGTGCCGCAGGTGTTCAATGCGCAGCGCTTCCATGTCGACCTGGCGCCGTACCCGACGATCGCCCGGATTCATGCCGCGTGCGCGGAGATCCCTGCATTCCAGGCGGCGCATCCGTCGGCGCAGCCGGATGCCGAATAACGGCGGGAATAACTGCCGGGAATAACGGCGGCAATAACCGCGCGAGTCACTACGCCGGCAAGCGTGGCGTGGCGACGTCCTCGAAGCGCACCACGCGGTTGCGGCCTTCCTTCTTGCCGCGATACAGCGCCTTGTCCGCCCGCACCAGCAAGGTGGACGGGCTGTCGTCCGGGCGCGCCGAGCTGATGCCGATGGTGACCGTGATGGCGACGAGGGTGCCGTCGCCGGCTGTCAGGCGCAAGGCGCCTGCCGCCTCGCGCAGCCGCTCGGCGGCGACCGCGGCCACCGCCTCGTCGGTTTCCGGCATCAGCACGACGAATTCCTCGCCGCCGAAGCGGGCCGCCGTATCGATGGCGCGCAGCGACGACATCAGGACGTTGGCCACCGCGACGATGGTGCGGTCGCCGACCTCGTGGCCATGGGTGTCGTTGACGCGCTTGAAGTAATCCACGTCGACCATCAGCACCGACAGCGGATGGCCGAAGCGGCTGGCGCGTTCCAGTTCGGCCGCGATGGTGTCCGTCATCTTGCGGCGGTTGGCGATGCCCGTCAGCGGGTCCGTTGTCGCCAGCTGTTCCAGCTTCGTGTTCGCCATCAGCAGCTCCAGCGTGCGTTGCAGCACCCGGTCTTCAAGGTTGTTGCGTTCATTGTGCAGGTCCGCCAGCGTGTGGCGCCGGTCGCGCAGGGCGACGAACAGGGCGGCGATCAGCGCGCCCTGCACGCCGATCAGGGTCACCCCGGCGATGATCTGCCAGCGGTACAGGTCCCACACATTGTCCGGCCGGTTCAGCAGCACCGCGTCCGGCGGGATGGCGCCGAGGCCGAAGCGGCGCACGGTGGGATAGTCGAAATAGTAGCCTTGCACGTCGGCCGTGTCGGTCGGCTGGCCCAGCATGATGCGGGCGATGACGCGGCCGATGCGTTCGGCGCTGACGACATATCCGCCCACCACGCCGGGCTGCACCAGCGATTGCAGGCTGGTGAAGATCGGGGCGCTGCTGGCGGCGGCCAGGCGGCGCGCCAGGGCGGGCGGTGTGATGCGTGCGCCTGTGGCATCCTGGCCGGCAGGCAGCAGGAACACTGCGCTGTTGCGATCGAGGCCGCCCACCAGGTGTTCGAGCTGGGCGAACGTGTCGCGGTCGTGGTACTCGAAGTCGATGCGATGCTCGTAACGGGCCGCGGCGCGGCGCACCTCCCCCAGCCATTGCTGCAGGCGCGGCGAGCCGTCGGCGATGACCACGACCTTGCGTATCCTCGGCGCCACCTGGGCGATGATGCCGATGGACCGGGCGAAGTCGGGCCGGACTTCGAGGGCGGTGCCGTTGTCGGGCTGCCATTCGTGCCGGCCGTGATTGACGTAATAGCGGGGCACGCCGGGGAACAGGTCCGGATGACTGTCCAGGAAGCGGCTGGCGACCTGGTTCTCGGCGATGACGGCGTCCAGCCGCACGCCGCCATATTTGGCGCGCAGGTAGGGGGCCATGCTGTGCTGCGTGGCCTCGGGGCTGATGCGGTTGGCGTCGAAGCGTTCCTCGAACACGCCGGGACCGACCGCCCAGTTGTTCTTGCCCAGTTCGTCGTACAGGCCCTTGTGCATCAGGCGCTGCCATACGGAGACGGAATCGGCGCCCCAGGAATAGAGAACCAGGACGTGACGATCGGCCCCGGCCGTCGTCGCGCCCGCCACAGCGCCCGGCCCCGCAAGCCACACCAACACCGCCAGCGCAATGGCGCGGGTGCCCTGGCGAAGCAGGCGGGGAAGAGATGGCGGAACTGGCATCGGGTGCAGGGCAGGAGGAGGGAACGAAAGCGGCGGTGGTTTTGCTCGGCGGAAAGTGTATCACGATTGGTTTCTGGAAATGCAATTGATGTGGCAACCTTGCAACGGTTATTGCCCAACCTGGTAGCGTGAGCGGGTCACGGGTCAAGTCGGTGTTCGTTTGACACGTTTCGGCAGGAATCGGATACTTGCAGTGGACCGCCCGACCACCGAACCGCACGTGAACGCCCATGCTGACGCCGTCGTCTCCGCCGCTGCCGCTGAACCGTAAAGTGTGCCCGCCCGGGGCATGCGACTGCCAGCTCGAGCGGCTGCTGGACGACGAGCGGGCCGACCGGCGCATCCTGCTGTTGACGAAGGAAGAAGAAAAGCGGCTGATTGCGCGGATCGAAGCCATCGGCAGCTACGTCGAGCTGATGCGGGTAGGCCAGCGCCTGGAAGAGCAGCTGGGGGTGCGCTTGTCAATTGCGCCGGGGCCAAACGAAGTGCGCACGGTGCGCGGCTTCGCCATCGAACTCGGCCCGGCGCCGGGTCTGTGCCGCAAGACCCGCCAGGCCATCCCCGCCGCGATCCGCCGCTGCCTGGACAATCACCCGGAAATTGCCTTTGCCATCCTGGACGCGCATGACCTGCTAGGGCAGCGCTGAGTTATAATATCCGGCTGTCTCACCCCGCCGCTCGCTCCGCACCTCCATTCTGCTGCACCGCACCCAAAAAAATGCCGCCTCCGGCACGCCCGAACGGACTCTGTTATACTTGACTAAATCGTTCAACTAATAAGGTTTTCACTTAGTTGCGAGCACAAGTTTTTACCGGAATTCAACAGTGAGCTGAGCTCAACCGAGGTTGTGATGCGTCTGACTACCAAAGGCCGTTTTGCCGTGACTGCGATGATCGACCTGGCCATGCGCCAGGGCAAGGGTCCCGTCACGCTCTCTGGCATCAGCCAGCGCCAGGCGATTTCGCTGTCCTACCTGGAGCAGCTGTTCGGCAAGCTGCGCCGGCACGAGATCGTGGAGTCGATCCGCGGTCCCGGCGGCGGCTACAGCCTGGCCCGCCGCGCCGACAAGGTGACGGTGGCCGACATCATCATCGCCGTCGACGAACCGCTCGATGCAACCCAGTGCGGCGGCAAGGAAAACTGCCATGGCGCCGACCACGCCACGGGCGCGCGCTGCATGACCCATGAGCTGTGGGCCACGCTGAACGAAAAGATGGTCGATTACCTGGACTCGGTCTCGCTGCAGGACCTGGTCGACCAGCAGAGACAGAAAAACGCCGAACAGAATGTCGTGGTCATGCACCGCAACCACGCCGCACTCGGTTAAACCCTTTGGAGTAACAAGATGAACGCCCCTGAAAAGAACGTCGCCAAGGTAGCCCCGGTCGAGTTTCATACCGCGCCGCACTTCCCGATCTACATGGACTACTCGGCCACCACGCCGATCGATCCGCGTGTGGCCGACAAGATGATTCCTTACCTGCGCGAGCAGTTCGGCAACCCCGCCTCGCGCAGCCATATGTACGGCTGGACGGCCGAAGCGGCGGTCGAAGAGGCGCGCGGCCACGTGGCGGCGCTCGTCAACGCCGACCCGCGCGAAATCATCTGGACCTCCGGCGCGACCGAGAGCAACAACCTGGCGATCAAGGGCGCGGCCCAGTTCTACAAGACGAAGGGCAAGCACATCGTCACCGTGAAAACGGAGCACAAGGCCGTGCTGGACACCGTGCGCGAACTGGAGCGCCAGGGCTTCGAAGCCACGTACCTGGACCCGCAAGACAATGGCCTGATCTCCGTTGAACAGCTGGCCGCGGCCGTGCGTCCGGACACGATCCTCGTCTCCGTCATGCTGGTCAATAACGAGATCGGCGTGATCCAGCCCGTCAAGGAAATCGCCGCGTTCTGCCGCTCCAAGGGCATCATCTTCCATTGCGACGCGGCGCAAGCCACGGGCAAGGTCGCCATCGACCTGCAGGACCTGAAGATCGACCTGATGACGTTTACGGCGCACAAGACCTACGGCCCGAAAGGCGTCGGCGCGCTGTACGTCTGCCGCAAGCCGCGCGTGCGCATCGAAGCGCAGATGCATGGCGGCGGTCACGAGCGCGGCCTGCGTTCGGGCACCTTGCCGGTGCACCAGATTGTCGGCATGGGCGAGGCGTTCCGCCTGGCGAAGGTCGAGATGGACGAGGAGACCGCGCGCATCAAGGCGCTGCGCGACCGCCTGGCCTCCGGCCTGCAGGAAATCGAAGAGGTCTACATCAACGGCGACATGGACAACCGTGTGCCGCACAACCTGAACGTGAGTTTCAACTACGTCGAAGGCGAGTCGCTGATCATGGCCGTGAAAGACCTGGCCGTGTCGTCCGGTTCCGCCTGCACGTCGGCCAGCCTGGAGCCGTCGTACGTGCTGCGCGCACTGGGCCGCTCCGACGAACTGGCGCACAGCTCGATCCGCTTCACGATCGGCCGCTTCACGACGGAACAGGACATCGACTTCGCCGTCGAACTGATGAAGTCAAAGGTCGGCAAGCTGCGCGAACTGTCGCCGCTGTGGGATATGTTCAAGGAAGGGATCGATATCAACTCGATCCAATGGGCGGCGCACTAAGCGCTGGCGAAACAATTACAGAATCAGGAGCACCAAATGGCTTACTCGGAAAAAGTTCTCGACCACTACGAAAATCCCCGCAACGTGGGCGCCTTTGAAAAGGGCGACGACAGCGTTGGCACGGGCATGGTGGGCGCGCCTGCCTGCGGCGACGTGATGAAGCTGCAGATCAAGGTGGGCGCCGATGGCGTCATCGAAGACGCGAAATTCAAGACGTATGGCTGCGGTTCGGCCATCGCATCGAGCTCGCTCGTGACGGAATGGGTCAAGGGCAAGACGCTGGACCAGGCGCTGTCGATCAAGAACACCCAGATCGCGGAAGAACTGGCGCTGCCGCCGGTGAAGATCCACTGCTCGATCCTGGCCGAAGACGCCATCAAGGCGGCCGTGCTGGACTACAAGACCAAGCACTCGGCATAAGAAGTCAGCAACTCTGCAACAACGCAGCAGCAAGGAGCAAAGATATGGCAATCACGTTGACCGAAAAAGCAGCGAAGCACATCAACCGTTATATCGAACGACGCGGCAAGGGCGTCGGCCTGCGCTTCGGCGTGCGCACGACGGGCTGCTCGGGTCTCGCATACAAACTGGAATACGTGGACGAAGTATCGAATGACGACCACGTGTTCGAGTCGCATGGCGTGAAGGTCTTTGTCGATCCGAAAAGCATGCCGTATATCGACGGTACGGAGCTGGACTTCGCCCGCGAGGGCCTGAACGAAGGCTTCAAGTTCAACAATCCGAACGAAAAAGACGCCTGCGGCTGCGGCGAAAGCTTCCGCATCTGACTCTCACGCTACTGTGCAAAATCACTTCGAGCTTTTCCACCTGCCGCAGCGCTACGCCATCGACAGCAACGCGCTGGACAGCGCTTACCGCGATGTCCAGTCGCAGGTGCACCCCGACCGTTTCGTGGGCGCCACCGACGCTGAAAAGCGCGTGGCGATGCAGTGGGCCACCCGTGCCAACGAGGCCTATCAGACGCTGAAGAATCCGCAGAAGCGCGCCCGGTACCTGTGCGAGCTGCACGGCGTGGACCTGCAGACGGAGTCGAATACGGCCATGCCGATGGCGTTCCTGATGCAGCAGATGGAATGGCGCGAGGAGCTGGCCGAGGCTCGCGCCGGCAAGGATGTCGAACTGCTCGACAAACTGGACGCGCAGCTGCGCGCCGCGCGCAAGGAGCAGCTGGCGGCGATCGAACTCCACCTCGACGGCGCCGACTACCAGGCCGCTGCACAGGGTGTGCGCGCCCTGATGTTCCTCGAAAAATTCGGCGAAGAAGTCCGCTTCGCCTTCGATGCGATCGAAGCATAAGCGCCCGATCGCAGCCTAAAACAACAACAGGTTTCACATGGCTCTTCTGCAAATTTCCGAACCGGGCATGTCGACGGCGCCGCACCAGCATCGGCTGGCCGTGGGCATCGACCTTGGCACGACGAACTCGCTGGTCGCCACCGTGCGCAGCAGCATTCCCGAAGTGCTGAACGACGAGGAGGGCCGCGCGCTGCTGCCGTCCGTCGTGCGCTACCTGCCCAACGGGCACGCGCATATCGGCTGCAAGGCGCAGGCCGAGCAGACCACCGACCCGAAAAACACGATCGTCTCCGTCAAGCGCTTCATGGGCCGTGGCCTGAAGGACATCGCCTACGCGGAAAACCTGCCATATGATTTCGTCGACGGTCCCGGCATGGTGCAGATCCGCACCGTCGCCGGCGTGAAGAGCCCCGTCGAGACCTCCGCCCAGATCCTGGCCACACTGCGCCAGCGCGCGGAAGATGCACTGGGCGACGACCTGGTCGGCGCCGTCATCACGGTCCCTGCCTATTTCGACGACGCGCAGCGCCAGGCCACGAAGGACGCAGCCCAGCTGGCCGGCCTGAACGTGCTGCGCCTGCTGTCCGAGCCGACGGCCGCCGCCATCGCCTATGGCCTCGATAACGGCTCCGAAGGCCTGTTCGCCGTCTATGATCTGGGTGGCGGCACGTTCGACATCTCGATCCTGAAACTGTCCAAGGGCGTGTTCGAAGTGCTGTCCACCGGCGGCGACTCCGCATTGGGCGGCGACGATTTCGACCACCGCCTGTTCTGCTGGATCCACGAGCAGGAAAAGCTGGCGCCGCTGAACGACGAGGACACGGCCGTGCTGATGGTAAAAGCCCGCGAGGCGAAGGAACTGCTGTCCACGAAGGCCGAAGTGACAGTCGACGCGATCCTGTCGTCGGGCGATGAAGTGCACCTTAAAGTCACGGCCGAGAAGTTTGCCGAGATCACGAAGCACCTCGTCGCCAAGACGATGAACGCCGTCAAAAAGGCACTGCGCGACGCGAACATCGACCCGGACGATATCGACGGCGTCGTCATGGTCGGCGGGGCCACGCGCATGCCACACGTGCAGCGCGCCATGGGCGACTACTTCCACACGATCCCGCACGCGAACATCGACCCGGACAAGGTCGTGGCGCTGGGCGCGGCCATCCAGGCCAATCTGCTGGCCGGCAACCGCGCGCCGGGCGACGACTGGCTGCTGCTGGACGTGATCCCGCTGTCGCTGGGCATCGAGACGATGGGCGGCCTGGTCGAGAAGATCATCCCGCGTAATTCGACGATTCCATGCGCCCGCGCGCAGGAGTTCACGACGTTCAAGGACGGCCAGACGGCGCTGGCCGTGCACGTGCTGCAGGGCGAGCGCGAACTGGTGACGGACTGCCGTTCGCTGGCGCGCTTCGAGCTGCGCGGCATTCCGCCGATGGCGGCCGGCGCGGCGCGCATCCGCATCACGTACCAGGTCGATGCCGATGGCCTGCTGTCCGTTTCGGCGCGCGAGCTGCGCTCGAACGTGGAAGCGTCGATCACCGTCAAGCCGTCGTATGGCCTGGCCGACGACGACGTGGCGCGCATGCTGCAGGATTCGTACACGTCCGCCGAAGTGGACATGAAGGCGCGCGCACTGCGCGAAGAACAGGTGGAAGCTGAACGCATCCTGCTGGCCACGCAGGCCGCGCTGGACGAGGATGCGGCGCTGCTGTCGAACGAGGAACGCACGGCCGTGGACCTGTTGATGATCCATACCCGCGAGATCCTGGCGCAATCGCAGGCCGGCACCGTCGACCATCTGGCCGTCAAGGCAGCGGTGGAAGCGCTGGCGCACGGCACCGAGGAATTCGCGTCGCGCCGCATGGACCGCAGTGTGCGCAGCGCGCTGGCCGGCCGCACGCTGGACCAGGTGGCCTGAGCCGCCCACAACAAAACAAGATAACCGAGGTAACAAGTGCCACAAATCGTCATCCTGCCCCACGCCAAGCTGTGCCCCGAAGGTGCCGTCATCGAAACGGAGGCAGGCAAGTCCGTCTGCGACGTCCTGTTGGAAAACGACATCCATATCGAACACGCCTGCGAAAAATCGTGCGCCTGCACCACCTGCCACGTGATCGTGCGCGAAGGGTTCGCGTCGCTGAACGAGGCGACCGATACGGAGGAAGACCTGCTGGACAAGGCATGGGGCCTGGAAGCGCAGTCGCGCCTGTCGTGCCAGGCGATCGTGGCCGATGAAGATCTCGTCGTCGAGATCCCGAAATACACGATCAACCACGCCAGCGAAGGCAGCCACTGAAGGACGTGCCATGAAGTGGACCGACATCACCGCAATCGCCGAAGCACTGTACGACAAATATCCGGACATCGACCCTGCGTCGATCCGCTTCACGGACCTGCACCACTGGGTCGTGACGCTGGAAGGATTCGACGACGACCACAAGCGCGGCGGCGAAAAGATCCTGGAAGGCATCCAGCAGGCGTGGATCGATGAAGCGCAATAAAGCCGATGCCAAGGCGGCGTCGCTGCCGACGACCGTGTCCGACATCCCCGAGATCCGTCCGGGCCAGTCTGTCGCGCTGCTGCAGGAGCTGCACATCCTCACGCGCGACGGCAAGCTCAATCAGGACAGCCGCCGCAAGCTCAAGCAGGTGTATCACCTGTACCAGTTCATCGAGCCGCTGCTGCAGGACGTACGCAGTGAGAAGGGTTCCGTGTCGCTGGTCGACCATGGCGCCGGCAAGTCGTACCTGGGCTTCATCCTCTACGACCTGTTCTTCAAGAGCCTGCACGACGATTCCCATATCTACGGCATCGAGACGCGCGACGAGCTGGTGCAGCGCTCGCGCGAGCTGGCCGCGAAGTTCGACTTCCCCGGCATGTCGTTCCTGCCGCTGTCCGTAGCCGAATCGACGACGTCCGCCGAACTGCCGGAACAAGTCGATATCGTCACGGCACTGCATGCCTGTAACACGGCCACCGACGACGCCATCGACTTCGCGCTGAAGAAGCATGCGAAACACATGGTGCTGGTGCCTTGCTGCCAGGCCGAAGTGGCGTCCGTGCTGCGCAAGAACAAGGGCAAGGACCTGGGCAGGAGCGCGCTGACGGAAATCTGGCGCCACCCGATCCACACGCGCGAATTCGGCAGCCAGGTGACCAACGTGCTGCGCTGCCTGCAGCTCGAAGCGCACGGCTACCAGGTCAACGTGACGGAACTGGTGGGCTGGGAGCACTCGATGAAGAACGAGCTGATCGTCGCGACGTACAAGAACCTGCCGCGCCGCCGTCCCACCGAGCGGCTGCAGGAAGTGCTGCAGACGGTCGGGCTGGAGGAGCTGGGCAACCGCTTCTATGCCGAGCAGGCGCAGGCTGCGGAAAGCGCGCCATGACGATCGACCTGCGCAGCGATACGGTAACGCAGCCATCGGCCGCGATGCGCGACGCGATGGCGTCCGCCCCTGTCGGCGACGACGTGTATGGCGACGACCCCACCGTCAACCGCCTGCAGGAGCACGCGGCGGAGCTGTTCGGCTATGAGGCGGCGCTGTTCGCGCCGTCCGGCACGCAGACCAACCTGATCGCGCTGCTGGCCCATTGCGGCCGCGGCGATGAATACCTCGTCGGCCAGGAAGCGCACACGTTCCGCTACGAAGGCGGCGGCGCGGCGGTCCTGGGCAGCATCCAGCCGCAGCCGATTGCGAACCAGCCGGACGGCTCGCTGGCATTGGCCGACATCGCCGCGCAGATCAAGCCGCACGATTTCCACTTCGCCCGCACCAGGCTGCTGGCGCTGGAAAACACGATCGGCGGCCGTGTGCTGCCGCGCGAATACGTGAAGGCGGCGACCGCGCTGGCGCACGAGCGCGGGCTGGCGACGCACCTGGACGGCGCGCGCGCCTGCAACGCGGCCGTGGCGCAGGGCGTCAGCCTGTGTGACGCCGTCGCCGGCTTCGACAGTGTCTCGGTCTGCCTCTCGAAAGGGCTGGGCGCGCCGGTCGGCTCCGTGCTGTGCGGCTCGCGCGCCTTCATCGAAGAGGGCAAGCGCTGGCGCAAGATGCTGGGCGGCGGCATGCGCCAGGCCGGCATCGTCGCTGCGGCCGGGTTGTACGCCTTGCAGCACAACGTCGAGCGCCTGGCTGAGGATCACGCCAATGCTGCCTTCCTCGCGGCCGAGCTGGCGAAGATCGACGGCCTGGCTGTCAGCTCGCCGCAAACGAACATCTTCTATGTCGACGTGCCGGCCGCGCACTGCGCCGGTTTGGCCCAGGCGCTCGCTGCGGCCGATATCCGCGTGTCGATGGCGCCGCGCCTGCGCCTTGTTACCCACCTCGACGTCACGCGCGCGCAACTGCGCACCGTGGCCGACGTGTTCTCCACCTATTTCCAACAATAATATGACCGACGAAAACACGATCCGCCTCTCGAAACGGGTGGCGGACATGCTGCCCTGTTCCCGCCGCGAGGCGGAGCTGTATATCGAGGGCGGCTTCGTGCTCGTCGATGGCGCCGTCGTCGAAGAGGCCGGCGCACGCGTGGCGGCGGAGCAGGCGGTGACGCTGGCACCGGATGCGACCTTGCTGGAAATCGAGCCGGTGACGATCATGCTGAACAAGCCTGCCGGTGCCGATCCGCTGGCGTGCCTGACGCCGGAAGCGCGCAACGCGCAGGCGCGGAAGGAGCGCTTCCTCAAGCGCCATCTGCACAACCTGACGCCGGCGTTGCCACTCGATAATGATGCCAGCGGCCTGTTCGTCTTCACGCAGGACTACCGCATCGCCCGCAAGCTGGTGGAAGAGGGCGCGCGCATGGAACAGGAAATCATCGTGGACGTGCGCGGCCGCATCGTCGAGGATGGGCTGGCGCAACTGAACGGGGGCGCCACGAAGGTCAGCTGGCAGAACGAGCAGCGGCTGCGCTTCGCCATGAAGGGGCCGAAGCCCAGCCAGATCGAGAAGATGTGCAAGGCTGTCGGCCTGACGCCCGTCGCGCTGAAGCGCCTGCGCATCGGCCGGATGTCGATGGGCGGGCTGGCGGTTGGCGAGTGGCGTTATCTGCAGGGCTTCGAGCGGTTTTGATGCCTCTGGGGTTGAGTACCCTCACCGCCGCTTCTTCGCATTCGACGTTGCGGTGGACGTATAAAACTCCGGCGGCTTGCGCGCGACCCAGTCGATGAACGTGCGGATCTCGTCATGCGCCTGCAGCGCTTCCCACGTGTGATACGTCTTGAACAGCTCGCGCTCCGTGAACACGGAGTGGATCTTGCGGTGGCAGATTTTATGGATGGGGAACTGGGCACGGCCCTTGAACGTGCGCGGCACCAGGTGGTGACGGTCGATATTGGCCGTGCCGAGCGGGCGGCCGCACAGGGGGCATAACGGTTCGCTGGGGCTGTCGTCATCGTTCCACATCCCTGTCATGTGGTGGCGCCGGCGCCGGCTGCAAGGCTGTCACGCCGTCCAATGGCGGGTCATCCGCCAGAACGCCAGCGCGGCCAGACCGACCCCGGCACCCAGCAGGCAAACGCCAGCCCAGCCCCCAACCGCATACATGGCGGTGCCGGCCACGGCGCCGAGCCCGCTCCCCGCCGCATAAAACATCATGTAACAGCCGACCACGCGGCTGTGCGCTTCCGGCCGCACGGCAAAGATCATGCTCTGGTTGAGCACCTGCAGCGCCTGCACGGCCAGGTCCAGGGCGACAATGCCGAGCGCCAGCAAAGCCACCCGCGCCGGCATGCCCAGCGCCAGCGACGGTGTCAGCGCCAGCCCGAGCGGCACCCAGGCCAGCACGAGCAGCGCCAGTGCGGCGCCGCTGGTGCGCTGTCCCAGTCCGCGGTCCGCCAGCCGGCCGGCCCGGCTGGCGGCCAGTACGCCGACCACGCCGGCAAGGCCGAAAGCGCCGATGGCCGTATGCGACATGCCGTACGGCGGCGCGGACAGCGGCAGCACCAGCGCGCTCCAGAATATGCCGAAGGCGGCAAACATCAGGAAGGCGATGCCGCCTCGTATTTGCAAGACGCGCTCGTCGCGCAACAGTGCCAGCATCGACCGGATCAGCAGGCCGTAGGGCAGGGGGCGGACAGGCGCCGGCTGCGGCGGCAGCCGCCACCACAGCAGCACACCGATGCCCAGCATGGCCGCTGCCGACACCAGGTACATCGCCCGCCAGCCGGCCAGGTCGGCGATGCCGCCGGCCAGCACGCGCGCCAGCAGCAGGCCGGTGACGACGCCGCCTTGCGTCGCGCCGACGACTCGTCCGCGCTCGCCCGCCGCCGCCGCGGTGGCGGCATACGCGATCAGCCCTTGCGTCATGGCGGTGCCCAGCATGCCCACCACCAGCATCGCACCGACGAGAAACGCCGCCGACCGCGCGCTGGCTGCGCACAGCAATGCGACGCACAGGACACCCAGCTGCATCAGCATCAGGCGTCGTCGCGGCATGCGGTCGCCCAGCGGCACGAGCAGCAGCAGGGCGAGGGCGCTGCCGACCTGCGTCGCGGTAACGATGGCGCCAGCCGCGCCGACGGGAATGCCGAAGTCCGCCGCCATCAGGTCCAGCAATGGCTGCGCGTAATACACGTTGGCGACGCTGACGCCGCTGCTGGCGGCGAACAGCGCGACCAGTCCCGACGGCATCGAGGCCTGGACTGTCGGCGGAGCGGCGAGGTGGGTCATAGGGTCTCCGTGTGGTTGCAAAACAAAACCACTGGAAGCTTACGCATATTGGTTTTAAAATGCAACCACAAGGAGAATCATCATGCCGCGCAAGAAAGAGTCAAATGCCGAAACCTGTCCCGTCGCCCGCACGCTCGACGTCGTCGGCGACCGCTGGTCAATGCTGATCGTGCGCGACGCTTTCGACGGCGCGGCGCGCTTCAGCGACTTCCAGCGCCGGCTTGGCATGGCACGCAATATCCTGGCGGACCGGCTGCGCACGCTGGTCGAACATGGGATCCTGTCATTGCAGCCCGCTACCGACGGCAGCGTCTACCAGGAATATGTACTGACGAAAAAGGGGGGCGATCTGTTCACAGTCATCGTCGCACTGCGGCAGTGGGGAGAGCGGCACCTGTTCGAAGACGATGAGCCGCGCTCGGCGCTGCTGGACAAGGCGAGCGGGACGCCGCTGGCGGTGATGGTGCCAACGACGACGGATGGGAAAGCGGTCAGTGCGAAAGAGACGGCGGTACAGCGACCGCTGCAATGAAACCCGGCAACATCACGCGGCGCTGGCCTTGACGTTCCTGGCAGGCTTCGCCAGCGCCACCAGCCGCGTCCCGGCAATCCTGTCATGCAGGAACTGCCGGTCGCGGTCGAGGAAGGCGGTGAGGGACCACAGCACGATACCGACGAGCAGTGCGATCAGCGCATGCCATTGGTGCAGCCCGAACGCCCAGCTGACGATGGCGGCCGGCAGCACCCACAGCCAGCACAGCAGGTAGCGTACGGTCGCGGCGCGTGGCGTGACGGTAGCGCCGTCCGCCATGGCAACGCGGATGCGCCATGTCTGCATGGCCAAGGTCTGGCCCTTGCGGGTCCATTGATGGATGAAGTAGGCCCCCAGCACGAGGAACGCCAGCGCCTGGCGCATGTGCTCGACGACTTCGGCATGGCTGGCCTTGACGACCATCTCGAACACGAGAAACGGCAGGAACAGCACGGCAAAGCCCAGCAGGAGTTCGTACACCATCGACATCAGGCGACGGCGTACGCTGGGAACACCCGCCACTGCCGGATTATTTGCCGGCATTGGTGGTGGCGGGAGGGGGCGGCGCCGGCGGCACCATGGCGGCCGGCGTGACGGCACCTTCCAGCGGATAGACGATCTCGGGCACCGCAGGCGATGCGGGAGCGGGTGCGGTCGGGGTGACCGGAGGCTGCGCCGCCGGCGTCGGCGGTACGGCAACGACCGGTGGCGGCGGCACCGTCGGCAGCACGGACGGATGCTGCTTGATCGGTTGCGGCGTCCTGACGAGGTTCTGTTTTGGAGTCGGCGGCTTGGCGGCCTGCGGCTTCTTGGCGGCGGCGGCGTCGGCCAGCTTGCGTTTTTCCTCTTCCGGCAGCAGCAGGTACTGTTCCCACTGCGCTGCCTTCTTGCCGCCCATGATCTTCTGCGCCCGCGCGTAGTTCTCGCGCACGGCCTTGCGTTCTTCCGGCGTCA
Organism: Pseudoduganella plicata; assembly: GCF_004421005.1. Taxonomy (NCBI): domain Bacteria; kingdom Pseudomonadati; phylum Pseudomonadota; class Betaproteobacteria; order Burkholderiales; family Oxalobacteraceae; genus Pseudoduganella; species Pseudoduganella plicata. The sequence goes on along the minus strand of NZ_CP038026.1, from coordinate 1,788,563 downwards.
GGTCGACCCAAGCGCGCATGCGGTCGTGCACGCGCTGCTGTTCCGCCGGTTTCATCGAGTGGAAGCGGCCCGCGATCTCGAGCCATTTCTGCTTGCGCACGGGGCCGAGGTCATCCCAGCCTTTTTTCAACGGTTCGAGGGCGCGCTGCTGTGCCGGTGTCAGGTCCTGCCAGCGCATTTCCGCGGCGGTCGGTGCCAGCAGGGGGATGGAGGCCGCCGATGCGGCGCTGCCGGGCTGGGGCGTGCCGGATCCGCGCAGTGCGACATAGGCGCCGACACCGACGACAAGCGCCAGCGCCGCGGCGCCGGCCAGCTTCCAGGTACGACCGGGGATCCGCGCCATCCTACGCGCCATCCTTATTGCTCGCGCGTTTCAAGATAGGCGTTGAAGCCGTGGTCCAGGTAAGCCGACAGGGGCAGTTCGTCCGACAGCACGGCCGCATCCAGCTCGGCCAGCTCTTCGATCGACTGCTGATGCTCGTACTGATACACGCCGACCATGCCGCCGACTACCAGCAGCAGGGGCAGTACGACGCTGAAACGGCCGAGCCAGGCGATCGGGTCCGCAAACATGCCGCCGCCACCGCCGGCCGTGGCGGTCGCGGTGCGCGTGACGCGCACTTCCACGTGAGCTTTCTTGCGCGCCAGCGCGGCCTGGCGGGCAGCGGCCAGGCGGTCCGTGGTCGAGGCGGGCAGGTCTTCCAGCCGTTCGTTCAGGGCGTGACGTACGCGGTAAGCGAAATTGATGTCTTCGGTGTTCATAGTTTGATTCCCTTGGCTTTGAGCGATGCTGCGAGGGTATGAGTCGCCCGTGAGCAATGTGTTTTTACGCTCCCTTCGGAACATCCCATCGCCGCCGCCGTCTCTGCCACATCCATATCCTGCCAGTAACGCATAAGGAATGCTTCGCGTTGACGCGCCGGCAGCTTTTGTACTTCATCGTCGATCACCTGGAGTACCTGCATGCGCTCGACCTGGTCGGCGCTGGATTCGGCTGCCTGGGTGCCGTGTTCGGCCTCGTAGGATTCCAGTATATCAAAATCTTCATTTTCTTCCCGGGAATTACCCAGCCCGGAAAACAGGCTGACCCAGGTATTGCGCACTTTCTCGCGCCGGAAGAAGTCAAGGATCGTGTTCTGCAAGATGCGCTGGAACAGCATGGGCAGCTCCGCTGCGGGCTTGTCGCCATACTTCTCGGCCAGCTTGATCATCGCGTCCTGTACGATGTCGAGCGCCACTTCGTCCCTGCGCACCGCATACACCGCCTGCTTGAAGGCACGCCGCTCGACGCTTTCGAGAAAGTCGGAGAGTTCTTTGTCTGTTGCCATTGAGGTGGTGTTGCGCGCCGTTGAGGTCCTTAAACCAGCGCATCCTAGCAAAAAAGCCGGTTTTCCGCAGGTTTTTGACAGATTTGGCCACGCCTATGCACCAGGACGCGGCAGCGAAATGGACAAAACTGTGAAAAAGGCGATTGTTCTTGACCAAAATGGTGCGACGCAGTACCGTATGGAACGCTTTGCACACCACAAAGCTCCCTGGTCTTTGCCATCGGCACACAACGCCATGGCGACCGACCCGCTTTCTCTTTGTCAGCAGTTTGCTCAGACCCGTGCCACAAGCGCGAGAGGTCAGTCAACCGTTGCAGAAACTCAAGCCAAACGAGTTGCGTTACAGCGACCGTCCCGCACCCCACTACGGTTGGGGGAACAGACGGCGTGACCGCAGAAAGAAGGGACGCTTGGGGGTACTGCACTGTGGGGCTGGTTTCGTCAGGCTCGAGCATCCGTTCAATCTCCTATGGACCTTGAAAGGAATGTTTCATGAACACCGAAGCAGCAATCACAGGCGCCGAGATCCTCGTGCGTTGCCTGGCTGAAGAGGGCGTCGAGCACGTCTTCGGCTATCCGGGCGGAGCCGTCCTCTATATCTACGACGCGATCTTCAAGCAGGACAAATTCCAGCACATCCTCGTCCGTCACGAGCAGGCCGCCGTCCACGCCGCCGATGCGTATTCGCGCAGCTCGCAGAAAGTGGGCGTCGCCATCGTCACCTCCGGTCCCGGCGTCACCAATGCCGTGACGGGCCTGTCGACCGCCTATATGGATTCCATCCCGATGGTCGTCATCTCCGGCCAGGTTCCCAGCCACGCCATTGGCCAGGATGCCTTCCAGGAGTGCGACACCGTCGGCATCACCCGCCCCGTCGTCAAGCACAACTTCCTCGTCAAGGACGTGAAGGACCTGGCGGAAACCGTCAAGAAAGCCTTCTTCATCGCCCGCACCGGCCGTCCCGGTCCCGTGCTGGTCGATATCCCGAAGGACATCTCGATGCACAAGCACGTGTTCTCGTATCCGAAAGAGATCGAGATGCGTTCCTACCGCCCCGTCGACAAGGGCCATTCGGGCCAGATCCGCAAGGCCGTGCAGCTGCTGCTGTCGGCCGAGCGCCCGATGATCTATACGGGTGGCGGCGTGATTCTCGCCAATGCGTCCAATGAGCTGAACAAGCTGGTCGAGCGGCTCGGCTTCCCCGTCACGAACACGCTGATGGGGCTGGGCGGCTCGAAGGCGTCGAGCGACCAGTACGTAGGCATGCCCGGCATGCACGGCACCTACGAAGCCAACATGGCGATGCAGAACTGCGACGTGCTGATCGCCATCGGCGCCCGCTTCGACGACCGCGTCATCGGCAATCCGAAGCACTTTGCCTCCAGCCCGCGCAAGATCATCCACGTCGACATCGACCCTTCGTCGATCTCGAAACGCGTCAAGGTCGACATCCCTATCGTCGGCAACGTCAAGGACGTGCTGGTGGAATTCCTCGCCCAGCTGGACGCGGCGGAGCACCGCCCCAACGCGGCGCAGCTGTCCAAATGGTGGGGCCAGATCAGCGAATGGCGCGGCCGCGAGTGCCTGAAATACACGGACTCCGATCTTGTCATCAAGCCGCAGTCGGTTGTCGAGAAGGTGTACAAGATCACGGACGGCGATGCATTCATCACGTCCGACGTCGGCCAGCACCAGATGTGGGCCGCGCAGTACTACCGCTTCGACAAGCCGCGCCGCTGGATCAATTCCGGCGGCCTGGGCACGATGGGCGTGGGCCTGCCGTACGCGATGGGCGTGCAGATGGCGAACCCCGATGCGACGGTGGCCTGCATCACGGGCGAAGGCTCGATCCAGATGTGCATCCAGGAGCTGGCCACGTGCAAGCAGTATCACCTGACGCCGAAGATCATCCTGCTGAACAACCGCTTCCTGGGCATGGTGCGCCAGTGGCAGCAGCTCGATTACGGTTCGCGCTATTCCGAATCGTACATGGATTCGCTGCCGGACTTCGAGAAGCTGGCCGAGGCCTATGGCCACGTCGGCATGCGTATCGAGAAGCCGGGCGACGTGGATGGCGCGCTCAAGGAAGCTTTCGCGATGAAGGACCGTCTCGTGTTCATGAACTTCATCACCGACCAGAGCGAGAACGTCTGGCCGATGGTGCAGGCGGGTAAAGGCCTGTCCGAAATGCTGCTCGGCGCGGAGGACCTCTGATATGCGACACATCATCTCCGTATTGCTGGAAAACGAGGCGGGCGCGCTGTCCCGCGTCGTGGGCCTGTTCTCCGCGCGCGGCTACAACATCGAAACGCTGACGGTGGCGCCGACCGAGGATTCGACCCTGTCGCGCATGACGATCGTCACCAGCGGCTCGGACGACATCATCGAGCAGATCACCAAGCACCTGAACCGCCTGATCGAAGTGGTGAAGGTGGTCGACCTGACCGAAGGCCAGCACATCGAACGCGAGCTCATGCTCATCAAGGTGCGCGCGGTCGGCAAGGAGCGCGAGGAAATGAAGCGCACCGCCGACATCTTCCGCGGCCGCATCATCGACGTGACGGAAAAAACGTACACGATCGAACTGACGGGCGCGAAATCGAAACTGGACGCCTTCATCGACGCGATCGACCGGGCCTCGATCCTGGAAACGGTCCGCACCGGCGGCTCGGGCATCGGCCGCGGCGAACGGATCCTGAAGATCTGAGCCTGCCGCATCAATTATTTATACGATTTATACAAAATACTTAGGAATGATCATGAAAGTTTTCTACGACAAAGACGCCGACATCTCCCTCATCAAAGGCAAGAACGTCGCCATCATCGGCTACGGCTCGCAGGGCCACGCGCACGCGCAGAACCTGTCGGAGTCGGGCGTCAACGTCACCGTCGGCCTGCGCAAGGGCGGCGCTTCGTGGAGCAAGGTTGAGCAGGCCGGCCTGAAGGTCGCGGAAGTGAACGACGCGGTGAAAGCGGCCGACGTCATCATGATCCTGCTGCCGGACGAGAACATCGCCCAAGTCTACAACGAGAACGTCGCCCCGAACGCCAAGCAGGGCGCCGTGCTGGCCTTCGCCCACGGCTTCAACGTGCATTATGGGCAGGTGGTGCCGCGCGAAGACCTGGATGTCATCATGGTCGCGCCAAAAGCGCCGGGCCACACCGTGCGCAACACGTACAAGCAGGGTGGCGGCGTGCCGCACCTGATCGCCGTGCACCAGGATAAATCGGGCATCGCCCGCGACATCGCGCTGTCGTACGCTTCGGCCAACGGCGGCGGCAAGGCCGGCATCATCGAAACGAACTTCCGCGAAGAGACGGAAACCGACCTGTTCGGCGAACAGGCCGTGCTGTGCGGCGGCACCGTGGAACTGATCAAGGCCGGCTTCGAGACGCTGGTCGAGGCGGGCTACGCGCCGGAGATGGCATACTTCGAATGCCTGCACGAGCTCAAGCTGATCGTCGACCTGATCTACGAAGGCGGCATCGCCAACATGAACTACTCGATCTCGAACAACGCCGAATACGGCGAGTACGTGACGGGTCCGAAGGTCGTGACGTCGGCCACGAAGGAAGCGATGCGCCAGTGCCTGAAGGACATCCAGACGGGCGAATACGCCAAGTCGTTCATCCTGGAGAACAAGGCCGGCGCGCCAACGCTGATCTCGCGCCGCCGCCTGACCTCGGAGCACCAGATCGAGGAAGTGGGCGCCAAGCTGCGCGCCATGATGCCGTGGATCGCCAAGAACAAGATGGTGGACAAGTCGAAGAACTAAGCGTTCCGCCTGTTTCGCTCAACGGCCCTGCGGGGCCGTTTTTTATTGGAAGAGGAGTCATGACGGACATCCGTTTGCAACGTGCCGTGCCGACCGAAGGCAGGCATATGATCCTGCAGTTCGAGGGTGGAGAATTTCGACTGCTGGACATGTCGCAGCTGCGCCGCGACACCGGGTGGGAACAGCTGGCCTATCCGCAGCACGCCAAGCGCTTCACGTTCTCGCCGGAGGCGATCGAGTGGCCCGCGGGCGGTACCGTGACCGCCCCGGCGCTGTATCGCCGGTCGGCACCTGTCGACCGGGCCCCGCTCGAGCACCAGGTGCTGCGGCTGTGCTACCAGAATGTCGCACCGACGGAGCAGGACCGGCGCCATCACGTTTATGAAGTCAGCCTGGCCCGCTTCGGCAGCAAACCGTTCCGGGTCGGCGAATCGATCGGCGGCGGCCATGCGGAACGGGGTGGCAGCAACGCCTTGACGCTGGCCGGGCTGCTGGCATGGCCCTGGTGGCGCCGGCATTTCGAGCTGGCCGGCTGCGGCTGGGCGATCGCGCAGGTCGAGGCGCTGCAACACGACCCCGAGCGCCTGCTCGATCTGCTGGTCGGCGAGGCCTGCCGGACCAACGGCTTGCCGGCGGCGGGCTGAAGGCTTACTGTCCGGTTTGTGCGCCGTCCACAAGCACCCGTGGCGGCTGGTGCCGGGCGCCGATTCGACGATCGTCGTCAACGATCCGGAAAGTGCGCATCGTGCTGGCAACGGGACAGTTGGACCGGCGTGCGCCTGCGGGCCAGACCTTATGATATTGCTCGGTTATTCAAGGCGCTGGAGGGGACGTCGTTGCCGAACGACGGACGTCTCCCTCTGCATCGCGCGGCGTGTCAGCGTTGTGCGGTTCGCTGCAATGCCTCGACCAGCACGCGCCCCTCGGCGCCCGCCGGCGGCCGCACGCCCAGGACGGCCGCCAGGGTCGGGGCGATATCGACGACCTCCGTGTACTTCGCATAGCTGCCCGGCGCAATCCAGCGCTTGCCCATCATGAGCAGCGGCACGCTGGTGTCGTAGGCATACGGCGTGCCGTGCGTGGCGCCGCTGCTGCCCGAGCCGAACGCCCAGTACGCCCGCGGTACGACCACCAGGTCGCCTGATTCGCTGCGGTGCCAGGCGCGGCGCAGCAGCAGGTCGATGCGCGTGCCCGTGGCGCCGCTTTCCTCGAAGCGCGTGCGGGTGTAGACGTCGGCGATGCCGGTCTGCGCCAGCAGCCAGCGGCTGGCGGCCGTTTCGACGTCGGCACGTTTGATGCCGGCCTTGTCGAGGGCGGCCTGTTCCAGGTACAGGTTCGGCCATGACGCCGTCAAGGCCACCTTGCCGCCGCCGAAGCTGGCGTCCAGGTGGGTCTGCAGCCCGTTCAGCAGCTTCTTGCCGTCGACACGGCCCGCATCGATGCGCTGCTGCTGCGAGAACTCCGCGCTGTTGGCGAAGCCGTGATCGGCCGTCAGCACGACGAGGTAATTGTCGCTGCCGACCTTCTTGTCCAGATAAGTAAAGAAGCCTGCCAGCATGCGGTCCAGGCGTTGCAGGTGGTCGTGCGACATGCGGCTTTCCGGGCCGTGCGCATGGTTGACGTAGTCGTGCGCCGACAGGCTCATGCCCAGCAGGTCCGGCACGCCGGCCGGGTTGGCGCCCAGGCCCTCCGCTTCGATGGCGGCGCGGGCGAAGTCCAGCGTCAGCTCGTCGACGAACGGGCCTTCCTTCAGGCGCTTGTAGTACGACGCGTCGGGCGCACCGCTTTCGCTGTAGTACGAGATCGCGAACGGCGTGTCGCCGGCGTCCATGCTGTAGTCGGCATCGGCCAGCATCGGCCGCCATGTCTTGCCGTAGTAGCGGTCCTGCGGCTTCGACGCCTGGAAGCGCTGCACCCAGGCCGGGTGCTGCTGCATGTAGTACGTGCTGCTGGCGAAATTGCCGCTGCCTTCCATGTACATGTACGCCGTTCCCGTCTTCCCGGCCAGCAGGATGGCGCCGCGGTCCTTGCCGGACACGGCCAGCACCCTGGACTTGTTGCCGGTCGCGTAGCGCAGCTGGTCGCCCAGCGTATCGACCCGCAGCCGGGCCGGCGACGTGCCGTCGTCCGGCCTGGTGCTCTCGCCGATGTACTGGTAGCGCGTGTCCTCGGTGCAGTAAACGGACTTGCCTGTCGCGCGATCGATCCAGTTGTTGCCGACGATGCCGTGCTGGTACGGGTAGGCGCCCGTCAGGATGGCGCTGTGGCCGACGGCCGTGACGGTCGTGCCGTGGGCCTGGTGGGCGTCGCCGAACATGGCGCCCTGCGTCAGCAGGCGTTTGAAACCGCCGTCGCCGAACTGGCCGCGGTAGCGCAGCAGCTGTTCCTGCGGCAAGCCATCGACGGCCATGACGACGACCAGCTTCGGCGCGGCGGGGACGGGTGCCGGCGCGGCGGTGGCGGTGGCAATGGCAGTGGCACTGAGCGAGAGGAGGGCGGTGCAGGCAAGGGTAGTCGTGGATCGCATCGGTCTTCGGTTGTCGGATTGAAGGGCGCCATCATGCAGCGGCGAGATGTCATCATCATGACACGGCTGTTACAAACACTCACCATCTGCGTCGGGCGGCTGTCGCAATTTCGGTTACAGTGCGCACATCCTACCCATACCGCCACAAGGAGAACCAGATGACCGTACTGAAAACCGCCATTGCCGCAGCGCTCGTGCTGGGCAGCGCACACGCTTATGCCCAATCCGTCCCGACGACAGGCACCACCGTCATTATTCCGGCCAGCGGCGAAGTCAGGGCGGCCAACGATCTGGCCATCGCCACGCTGGCGATCGAAGAGCAGGACAAGGACAAGGCCGCCGCGGCGTCGCGCGTCAACACGAAGATGAAGCAGGGCCTCGACATCCTGAAGGCGCAGGACCCGCAGGCCAGCCTGAAGACGATGGGCTACTACACCTATCCCGTCTATCCGGAAGACCGTCCCGTGCAGCCGCTGGCGCCCGGCAAGCCGCGCCTGCCGACGGCGTGGCGCGTGGGCCAGTATGTCGAGGTAAAGACGACCAACCTGACCGGCCTGCCGAAAACGGTGGCGGCGGCGCAGAAGGTCCTGACGCTCAACTCGATCAACTTCGGCCTGACCCCGGCCACGCTGCGCAAGCTGGACGACCAGCGCATCGCCGCCACGTACAAGGCGCTCAACGAGCGCATCGCGTCGGTCGCCGCCGCGATGGGCCGTCCCGTGACGGACGCGGTGCTCGACACGGTGGACTTCGAAGGCTCGGGCAACTACGCCGGCGGTGGTCGTGAAAACGCACCGGCACCGGCCATGATGCGCGCGATGTCGATGAAGGACAGCGCCGAGGTGGCCGAACCGAGCTTCGAGCCGGGCGAAACGACCCTGGACATGCGCCTCGTGGGCAAGGTGCGGTTCAAGTAATCCGGCCGGACCCGTGACAGGCGACGATCTGTTGCACGCTCCTCTATAATAGGGGCGCATCGGCCGGCTCAGCGCCGGCCCGAACAGAACAATAACGTCGCAGAAACCACGGAACCGTATGGCTAAATTCCCTCGTCGCAGGCCCAAGATCGACACGGTCGCGAAAGCGCCGCGCCGCACGCCGTTCAGCAGATTCGCCCGCAAGGCCGGCGACAACCGGCCCCGCTCGCGCGGCATCTACCTGCTGCCGAACGCCTTCACGACGGGGGCGCTGTTCTGCGGCTTCTATGCCATCGTGATGGCGATGAACCAGCGCTTCGAACACGCGGCGTGGGCGATTTTTATCGCCATGCTGCTGGACGGCCTGGATGGCCGCGTGGCCCGTCTCACCAATACCCAGAGCGAATTCGGCGCGCAGTACGACAGCCTGTCGGACATGGTGTCGTTCGGCGCCGCCCCGGCGCTCGTCATCTACGAGTGGTCGCTGCGCGGCCTCGGAAAACTGGGCTGGATCGCCGCCTTCGTCTACTGCGCCGGCGCCGCGCTGCGCCTGGCACGCTTCAATACCAATATCGAAGTGGTCGACAAGCGCTACTTCCAGGGCCTGCCCAGCCCTTCGGCCGCCGCGCTGATCGCCGGTTTCGTGCTGATGATGGTCGACCTGGAGGTGAACGGCATCTACCTGTCGTGGGTGTCGTGGGCCATCGCCCTGTTTGCCGGCCTGTCGATGGTGACGAACGTGCCGTTCTACAGCTTCAAGGACGTCAACTTCAGGAAATCGGTACCGTTTATCGCCGTGTTCCTGATCGCGCTGTTCTTCGCGCTGGTCTCGATCGACCCGCCGAAAGTGCTGTTCCCGATCTTCGTGCTGTACGGCCTGTCCGGCTATCTCGTGCTGTTCGTGCGGCTTGCAAAAGGCAAGCCGGTGTCCATCGTCCAGGTGGACGACGAACCCGTGGACGAGAGCGAACGCCGCTGATTCCGTTCTGACTCATCCGCCGCGGCGGGCAACCAAGGAGCGATTCATGGATATCCCCCGCCAAAGCGAACGCCTGATCATCTTCGACACCACCCTGCGCGACGGCGAGCAGTCGCCGGGGGCGTCGATGACGAAGGAAGAAAAGATCCGCATCGCCAGGCAGCTCGAAAAGCTGCGTGTCGATGTCATCGAGGCCGGCTTCGCGGCGGCCTCGCCTGGCGACTTCGAGGCCATCCGCGCGATCGCGTCGACGGTGCGCGAATCGACGGTCTGCTCGCTGTCGCGCGCCAACGACCGCGACATCGCCCGCGCCGCCGAAGCGCTCGAACCCGCCGCGCGCAAGCGCATCCACACTTTCATCGCCACGTCGCCGCTGCACATGCAGATGAAGCTGCGCATGGAGCCGGCGCAGGTGCTGGAGCAGGCGCGCCTGGCCGTACGGTTCGCGCGCCAGCACACGGACGACATCGAGTTCTCCCCGGAGGACGGCAGCCGGTCGGAGGAAGACTTCCTGTGCCGCGTGCTGGAGGCGGTCATCGACGAGGGCGCGACAACGATCAACTTCCCCGACACCGTCGGCTACGCCGTGCCCGAGCTGTTCGGCGCGACGATCCGCCGGCTGCGCGAGCGCATTCCGAATTCGGACAAGGCCATCTGGTCGGTGCACTGCCATAACGATCTGGGACTGGCCGTGGCCAACTCCCTGGCCGGCGTGACGATCGGCGGCGCGCGCCAGATCGAGTGCACGATCAACGGCCTGGGCGAAAGGGCCGGCAACACGGCGCTGGAGGAAGTCGTGATGGCGCTGCGAACGCGCGGCGCCTACTTCAATCTTGAATGCGGCATCGACACGACGCAGATCGTGCCGGCGTCAAAAATGGTGTCGCAGATCACGGGCTTCCCGGTGCAGCCCAACAAGGCGGTCGTCGGTGCCAACGCGTTCGCGCATGCCTCCGGCATCCACCAGGACGGCATCCTGAAGGCGCGCGAAACGTACGAGATCATGCGCGCCGAGGATGTGGGCTGGACGGCCAACAAGATCGTGCTGGGCAAGCTGTCCGGCCGCAACGCGTTCAAGGCACGGCTGCAGGAGCTGGGCATCGAGCTCGATTCCGAGGCCGACGTCAACGCGGCGTTCGCCCGCTTCAAGGAGCTGGCCGACCGCAAGGCCGAGATCTTCGACGAGGACATCATGGCGCTCGTCTCCGCCGAGGAGCGCGAGGAGGGCGAGCATTACCGCTTCGTCTCGCTGGCGCAGCGCAGCGAGACAGGCGAGCTGCCGCATGCGCGCGTGGTGTTTTCGGTCGGCGGCCAGGAACACGCCTGCGAAGGCACGGGCGACGGGCCGGTGGACGCCATCGTCAACGCCATCGAAAGCCAGGCGCAAACCGGCGCGGAGCTGGTGCTGTTCTCCATCAACGCCATCAGCACCGGCACGCAGTCGCAGGGCGAAGTGACGATGCGGCTGTCGCTGGCGGGGCGCATCGTCAACGGCGTGGGCGCCGACCCGGACATCGTCGTCGCTTCCGCCAAGGCTTATCTGGCCGGCCTGAACAAGCTGCACTCGAAGGAACGCGTCAACCCGCAGGTGGGGCAAACGGGACAGGGTTAGCAGGAGTGACTGGCTCCAATTTTGCAGTGCCGTTCCGCAAACTTGGTGCCTGCCACCGGTTTTGACTTCCGTGGCGCGGCGCTAAAAATGGAGCCTGTCACCGGTTTTGCCTCAGTCGCGCTTTTCGCGCAGCATGTCCGGCCCGGCCATCATCTCGCGCACCACGCCATCGGGCGAAAAATGGATGTGCATCATCGCATCCCACACGCCCGACTGCTTGTAGCGGTAGCTCCAGACTTCCAGGTTGCGCCGCGGCAGGCCCATCGTTTCTGCGGGGTGGCCGAACGTCTGCAGGATCGTCTGCTTGTTGTCGACGCCCAGCTTGATGGTGGCGAATTTCGCGTCCGTCAGCACCTGCTCATAGCTGACCAGGCGGCCGTCCGGGCCGTAGCGGGCCATGTAGGTGAACTGGCCGAAGTAGCCGGCGCCGTACTCGTCCACGGTGTCGGTGCCGACCTGGAAGCGGGCGGTGGGCTGGCCCAGTTTTGCCTGCACGGACGCCATCGGCTCGCCCGGCGCAGGCGGCGGTCCGAAAGCGGCGCAGGCCGTCAGCAGGGTGCCGGAAATTAGCAGAACGATCAGTTTATGCATCGTGACTCCTGTAAAAGACGAATTATTGCAGGGCTTGGGCCGTACATGGCGCGCGAATTCAGTTATACTCCCGGGTCTGGCCGTTTGGCCGGAGCGTAGCATTTCGTATTATTCATCGTAGTTCACGATGCGCAGGGGTGTTCGTCACTCCGTGCATCGCATGTGAAAGGTTTATCATGACTGTAGAAAACATCAACAAAGCCGCCATCATCGCGGACAATGCACGTGCCCAGAACGATACGGGTTCGCCGGAAGTGCAAGTCGCCCTGCTGACCGCACGTATCAACGAACTGAACGGCCACTTCAAAGCCCACAGCAAGGATCACCACTCCCGCCGCGGCCTGATCATGATGGTCAACCGTCGTAAGAGCCTGCTGTCCTACCTGAAGGGCAAAGACGCAAACCGCTATCGCGATCTGATCGCCAAGCTGGGTCTGCGTAAGTAATTTTTGCAATTCCCGGTTAAAGCCAGATGCCTGCGCCAGTTCGCTGACGCGGGCATTTTGTCATTCTGGATCGTGTTTTATTGCTATCAGGAATCCTGATGGCGTGGAAGTCAGTGGAGCAAGAAGGCAGGGCGCCGCATGGCGGCCGGCCTGTGGTGAGGTGAACGACAGCCCCTGAAAATCTGTCGGCAAATAGAAAGGGATTACCCATGTTTAACAAAGTTACGAAAACCTTCCAGTACGGCCAACACACCGTGACCCTGGAAACCGGCGAGATCGCTCGCCAGGCATCCGGCGCGGTACTGGTGTCGATGGACGACACCGTCGTACTGGCAACTGTCGTGGCACGCAAGGACGCCAAGCCAGGCCAGGATTTCTTCCCGCTGACCGTCGACTATATCGAGAAGACGTACGCAGCCGGCAAGATCCCTGGCGGCTTCTTCAAGCGCGAAGGCCGTCCTTCCGAGAAGGAAACGCTGACTTCCCGCCTGATCGACCGTCCGATCCGCCCGCTGTTCCCGGAAGGTTACATGAACGAGGTGCAGGTCATCATTCACGTTCTGTCGGTCAATCCTGAAATCGATCCGGACATCGCTTCCATGATCGGTGCCTCCGCCGCCCTGTGCGTGGCCGGTGTGCCGTTCAACGGCCCGATCGGCGCCGCCCGCGTGGGTTACGCCAACGGCCAGTACATCCTGAACCCGACCACCACGCAGCTGAAGACGTCCGAGATGGACCTCGTCGTAGCCGGTACCGAAACGGCCGTGCTGATGGTCGAATCGGAAGCCAAGCAGCTGTCCGAGGAAGTCATGCTGGGCGGTGTCGTCTACGGCCACGAGCAGATGCGCGCCGTGATCGACGCCATCCACGCGCTGGTCGAAGAAGGCGGCAAGCCTGAAATCGAATGGACCCCGCCGGCCAAGAACGAAGCGCTGATCGCCAAGGTCGCGCAGTTCGCCGAAGCGAAGATCAACGAAGCGTACCAGACCAAGAACAAGCAGGCACGCCAGCAGGCGCTGCGTTCGATGCAGTCCGAAGTGATCGCCGACCTGGCCGCGCAGGCCGCCGCCGAAGGCACCGAGGCTCCGGACTCCGTCGAAGTGGGCAATATCCTGTTCGACATGGAAGCCAAGGTTGTCCGTTCGCAGATCCTGAACGGCGAGCCGCGTATCGACGGCCGCGACACGCGCACCGTGCGTCCGATCGCGATCCGCACTTCCGTGCTGCCGCGTACCCACGGTTCGGCGCTGTTCACCCGCGGCGAGACGCAGGCGCTGGTCGTCGCGACGCTGGGCACCGCCCGCGATTCGCAGAAGATCGACGCGCTGATGGGCGAGTACACCGACGACTTCATGCTGCACTACAACATGCCTCCGTTCGCCACCGGCGAAACGGGCCGTGTCGGCACGCCAAAGCGCCGCGAAGTGGGCCACGGCCGTCTGGCCAAGCGCGCGCTGGTCGCCGCACTGCCATCGCCGGAAGAGTTCAGCTACTCGGTGCGCCTGGTGTCCGAGATCACCGAGTCGAACGGTTCGTCGTCGATGGCTTCCGTCTGCGGCGGCTGCCTGGCATTGATGGACGCGGGCGTGCCGATGAAGGCGCACGTCGCCGGCATCGCCATGGGCCTGATCAAGGAAGGCGGCAAGTTCGCCGTGCTGTCCGACATCCTGGGCGATGAAGATCACCTGGGCGACATGGACTTCAAGGTCGCCGGCACCGCCAACGGCATCACGGCGCTGCAGATGGACATCAAGATCCAGGGCATCACGAAAGAGATCATGCAGGTCGCACTGGCCCAGGCAAAAGAAGGCCGCCAGCACATCCTGGGCGAAATGCAGAAGGCGATGCCGCACGTGAAGACGGAGCTGTCCGACTTCGCACCGCGCCTGATCACGATCAAGATCAATCCGGAAAAAATCCGTGACGTGATCGGCAAGGGCGGCGCCGTCATCCGCGCGCTGACCGAGGAAACGGGCACGCAGATCGACATCAGCGACGAAGGCGTGGTCACCATCGCTTCCGTCGATGCCGCCGCCGGCCAGGAAGCCAAGCGCCGCATCGAGGAGCTGACGGCATCGGTCGAAGTGGGCAAGACCTACGACGGCACCGTGCTGAAACTGCTCGACTTCGGCGCCATCGTCCAGGTCATGCCGGGCAAGGACGGCCTGCTGCACATCTCGCAGATCGCCAACGAGCGCGTCAACGCCGTTGCCGACTACCTGAAAGAAGGCCAGCAAGTGCGCGTCAAGGTCCTGGAAACGGACGACCGCGGCCGCCTGAAGCTGTCGATGAAGGCAGCGGACGAAGCCGCACCGGCAGCGTAAATCTGCCGAAAGAACAGACCGGGACCGCGATCCCGGGACTGTTGGCCGCCAGGGTGTAAGCCTTGGCGGCTTTTTTATGCCCGGTCGCCACAGACAGCCCTGCGTTCTCCGCCAGGTATCGACCGCTATGGATAAATTGCCGGCGCAACAATGCTATTCTCCGGACTTCTATTAACTCGGAGTAAATATGAGCAAGGCACTGCGGCTTTCGGAAAAATGGTTCCAGCGCGGCCTGTGGCTGGTGGCGCTGGCGTTTGCCTTCTTTCTTATTGGCCTGGGCGGTAAGGTGGTCGATAACCTGAACCTGGTCGAAGAACCCTTGAGCGTGGAGCATTTCATCGACCCGCGCGAAGGTCCGCCGGCGCGCGAAGCGCTGGCGGCCGCGCTCAGGACGATGAACGACGCCGGCGAGGTGCTGGCGCAGGCCGAGCAGCGGCACAAGATGGCGAAGGCCAACACGGCATCGGCGCGCGAGTCGTTCAACAACTGGCGGGCTACCCGGCACGCCACGGCGCGGCCGGACCAGGACCGGGAACTGATCGAGCGTACGCGCCAGCTGGACGAGCTGCAGGCCGCGGAACGCACGGCGCTTGGCGCGGTCGAGGTGCAGGAACAACGCCACCTCGACGCAAGACAGGCGCACCACCGCGCGCAGGTGCAATGGCAGACGCTGGAGCAGGCCGCGACGCAGCGCTATGACGATGCCGAGCGACGGCGCGAACTGCGCGTGTTCGGCTACCGCCTGGCGCTGACACTGCCGCTGCTGCTGGTCGCCGCGTGGATGTGGAAGCACAAGCGCCGCGGCACGTGGTGGCCGTTCGTCTGGGGCTTCATCTTCTTCGCGCTGTTCGCGTTCTTTGTCGAGCTGGTGCCGTATCTGCCCAGTTACGGCGGGTATGTGCGTTACGTCGTCGGCATCCTCATCACGGTGCTGGTGGGGCGGCAGGCCATCGTGTCGCTGCAGCGCTACCTCGAACGCCAGAAAGCGGTGGAAGCGTTGCCCGATACCGAGCGGCGCGAGAGCCTGAGTCTCGACTACGATGCGGCGCTGACCCGCATGGGCAAGGGCGTTTGTCCCGGTTGCGAACGCCCGCTCGATCTGAAGGATCCGGCGATCGATTTCTGTCCGCACTGCGGCATCGGTTTGTTCAAGCGCTGCGTGGCATGCACGACGCGCCGCAATGCATTCACGCGGTTCTGCTTTTCGTGTGGGACGGGTGCGGAAGTGGGGCAGGTGGCAAAGGTTTAGACGGCGATGCGGGAACGGCACACATTGTCAGCGGCTGGTGCAATGGCATGCGTCCGCGCGAAATCCCCTTTACGGCAAGATATTAAATAATTAATATATTTAATTATGTCGGTTATCCTGGGCGGGAGCGTCCTTGATTAGCTTTCATAATAATATCAACTCTATAAACCAAGGGGGAAAACAGATGCTTAAGAAACTCGCTTTAGCCGGATCGTTTGGGCTGTGCGTCCTGGCCCAGGCCCAGGCCGCGCCCCTGTACTATACGATCACTGCCACCTACACGGGACTTGCCGACTACAACACGGGCGAATTCGATCCGGCGCGCACCGGCCAGCTCCGGGCAGTGGGCTACGACACTAATACAGACGGTCAAATCAACGCCGATGAAATCCTGACCTTCTCGTTCGACTACATCTCCATCGACCATTATCTGATCGATACCTATGGCCGTTGCGGGCGGGACGGTATGGGGACGAGCTGGTGCCTGGATCAATTTTCCTACAACGGCGATAACGCGCTGACGTTCGAGGCCTGGGAGCACAGCACCTATTTCGAGGCGTCGTCCGGCAGCTACGTCTCCAGCGGTGAGGCAGCCTACAGCTATTTCCAGTACACGTGGGGCGAAGGCATCACCCGCTACGACGGCTTCCGCTGGACGCCCAATACGCAGACCTCGATAGCTGTCAGCGTTTCAGCCGTACCTGAACCGGCCACCTATGCGATGTTCGGCGCGGGTCTTTGCGCGGTGGGCGCCATCGTGCGGCGCCGCCGCAAGCAAACGGCAGCGTAAGCGCTGTTGCGCGGACGTCAGGCGAGCGCCAGGCGTCCCGAAGATGCCGGCGCCGGCCGGCGCAGCGCAGCCGCCGGCGCGGTTGCCTGCTGCAGGCGGAACACGCTGACCGTCTCTTCCAGCGTCGCAGCCTGCTCCTGCAGCGCGCCCGCGGCGGCCGCCGCTTCCTCGACCAGCGCGGCATTCTGCTGCGTGACCTGGTCCATCTGTACGACAGCGTTGTGAATCAGGTCGATGCCGGCGCTTTGTTCCGTGCTGGCCGACATGATCTCCGTCATGATGTCCGCCACCTGCGCCACGCTGGTGACGATCTGCGTCATCGTGCAGCCTGCCTGATCCACCAGCGCGGAACCGGTGTTGACATTGGCAACGGAGCTGTCGATCAGCGCCTTGATTTCCTTCGCCGCCGCGGCCGAGCGCTGCGCCAGGTTGCGCACTTCCGATGCCACGACGGCAAAGCCGCGACCCTGCTCGCCCGCGCGGGCCGCTTCGACCGCCGCATTCAGCGCCAGGATATTGGTCTGGAACGCGATGCCGTCGATGACGGCGATGATGTCGACGATCTTGTGCGACGATTCCGTGATCGTTCCCATCGTATTGACTACCTGCGCGACCAGCTGGCCGCCCTGTTGCGCGACCGTCGATGCCGAGCCCACCATCTGGTTGGCCTGGCGGGCGTTGTCCGCGTTCTGGCGCACGGTGGCGGTCAGCTCTTCCAGCGACGACGCGGTTTCCTCCAGGCTGGCCGCCTGCTGTTCGGTGCGGCGCGACAGATCCAGGTTGCCATCGGCAATTTCCGCGCTGGCCACGGCGATCGAGCCGCTGCCTTCGCGTACGGCGGTCACGGTAACGGCCAGCTGGCGCTGCATGGCGTCCAGGCCTTTCAGCAGCGTACCCATTTCGTCGTGACGGCTGGTGTCCACGGTGCGCGACAGGTCGCCAGACGACATCGCATCGAAATGGCCGAGCGCCTCGCGCAGCGGCGCCATGATGGCGCGCATCAGCACAACGCTGGTCACGACCATCAGCACCAGGCCGCCAAGCACGGCGCCGATCGACAGCGTCAGCACGGTACCGTACAGCTTCTGGCTGGCTTCAAATTCCTCGCGTGACGCATCGACCTGGTATTGATCGAGCTTGTCGGAGGCGTCACTGAAGGCCGAGAACAGCTTTTGCATGTCCGTCATTGCCAGCTGGTCGATGCGTGCCTTGTCGCCGCTGCGCAGCGCCGTGGACATTGCGTTCAGGCCCTGCTCGATCATTGCCTTGCGGGTTTGCGCCACTACGTCCGCCAGCGTCTGTTCTTCGGGACCCTGCTCCAGCGCCATATAGCGCTGCCATGCGTTATCCGATTTGACGATAAAGCTGTTCACCCTTTCCAGCAGCTTTTCCAGATCGGGGGATTCGGGGTGGAATACGCCGCGGTCCTGCGCCAGCCGTGCGCGGCTCAGGTGATTCTTCGCTTCGGCAATCGCGATCGACGATTGCAGCTGGTCGCTGTAGACGTCCTCCAGCGACGCGTTCACGGAACGCATGCCGTAGATGCCGAGGAGGCCGATGAAGACGATGATGAGGCCAAGGATGGCCATCGTGGCGATCAGGCGGGTACGAATACTTAAACGGTGCAGCATGGGGGAGCTTTCCGTGAGACGCAGAGCCTCGGGGGCCCTGGCGCGTGTTAGGGGCGATGCGCACGCATCGGACTGTGCGCAGGGGTCGGGCGCGGATGGCAGGCGGACGGGACCCGTCGCGCACGGCGAGGCAGGCGGTGGGCGGGCGAGGGGATGGGGCCGCCGCGATGTCCGTTAGCTCAGGCGTGAGAATAGCAGGACAATTGATGCGCAGCAACAAAAATGCGGAGAATCTCTTACCGGAAGTCGCGCCCCGCGGGCACACCGGAAATAGTGCGCCGTGCGGGAGATTGGGTTACTAAGCAGAGGCTTGATTATTTTGCAGCAGACTTTCCGTCATAGCTGACGCGGTAGATCCGGCCCGCATAGTCGTCGGAAATGAGCATCGAGCCGTCCGCCAGCACCGCGATGTCGACGGGCCGCCCGGACACGTCGTCGCCCTGCAGGAAGCCGTCGATAAACGTCGTCGTGGAGACTTCCTGGTTGCCGTACAGGGTGACGAGGCTGACCTTGTAGCCGATCTTCTGGGTGCGGTTCCACGACCCGTGTTCGGCGATGAAGACGGCGTTGCGGTACTGTGGCGGGAACTGCGTGCCGGTATAGAACGCGAGGCCCAGCGGCGCCACGTGCGGACCCAGTTTCGCCACGGGTGGCGTGTAGGTCGCGCAGCTGTTCGCCTTGCCGAATTGCGGGTCGGGGAACACGCCGCCGTGGCAGTACGGGAAGCCGAAGTGCATGCCTTTTTCCGGCGCCACATTCAGTTCGCATGAGGGCGTGTTGTCGCCCATTTCGTCCGGGCCGTTGTCGGTAAACCACAGCTGCTTCGTCACCGGGTGGAACGCGAAACCCACCGTGTTGCGGATGCCGCCCGCGTACATCTCCCAGCCGGAACCGTCGGGGTTCATGCGCCAGATCTTCGAGTAGGCCTCGTCCTCCCGATTACACGTATTGCAGGGCGAACCGACGGGGATGTACAGCTTGCCGTCCGGCCCTGCCTTGATGACCTTCTCGCCGTGCCATTTGTCGTCCGGCAGGTCGGCCTTGACGACCTTGTACGCCGGCTTGGCCGCGTAGGTACGGTCGATATCGTCGAAGCGGATGACGCGCCCGATCTCGGCCACGTACAGCGCGCCGTTCAGCAGGGTCACGCCGATCGGGTTGTTCAGGCTTGATGCGACGGTGACCACTTTATCGGCTACGCCGTCGGCATTGCCGTCGACGACGGCGTAGACCTTGCCGGCCTTGCGCGAGCCGACGTAGACGATGCCGGTGCCGGACACCGCCATCGAGCGTGCCGACTCGACACCTTCGGCATAGACGGCGATGGAAAAGCCTTTCGGCAGTGTCAGGTGGGCCAGGTCGCCGTCCTGCTTCGACACCGCAACGGGCGTCGCCGACGCGGCAGCAGCGACACGCTTCGCACCCGGTTCGATGTACGCAGCGAGCTGCGCGATCTGCGCTGTCGACAGCGTCTGCGACCACGCGGGCATGCCCTTGGCCGGCACGCCGTTGGCGATCACCTTCGCCAGGTTGGCGCGGGTGGGCGCGCCGTACAGCCACTGCCGGTCCACCAGACTGGGTCCAGCGGCGCCTTCGAGGTTGGCGCCGTGGCATTGGGCGCAATGGGTCTGGTACAGGCGGGCCGCATCGACGGGTGCCGCGTGGGCGGCGCCGGACAGCAGCAGGGCGGAGAAGGTCAGGGCGAATTTCATGCGTGCACTCCAGCGGGATGATCGTGCCGCCATCATAAGGCATCGCCCCGACGTTGCAGCGGACCTCAGTCCATCGCTGCCATCAACTCCGCAATCTGCGCCAGCGAAGGCGGCGTGGCCCCGGCGCCCAGGCAAGCCGCAGCCCCTGCCGCCACGGCACACTGCAAATGCTGCAAGGGCGTACGGCCAGCCTCGCGCAACAGGCTGTGGACGAAGGCCGCGATGCTGGCATCGCCCGCGCCGACGGTGTCCTGCACCTGCACGGCGGGCGCGGCAACCTGCCAGCTCCCGGCGCCGATATGCAGCGACGCTCCTTCGGCACCCTTCGTGTACAGGAAGCGTGCCGCCGGATTGAACTCGCGCAGCTGCGCGAACGACGCGACCGTGTCGTCATGCCGGAACAGGCCGACGAGGTCCTCTTCTGACACCTTGACGACATCGGCCAGCGCCGTCATCGCCCGCAAGGTGGGATCGTAGCGCTCGTCCATCAGCCGGCGGTAGTTCGGATCGAAGCTGATGCCGATGCCGGCCGCTTTCGCTTCGCGCGCCAGCGCAACCAGCTTCGAGGCCAGCGGTTCGCGCGCCAGGCTGATGCCGCCGAAGTGCAGCCAGCGGCAGTGCGTGCGCCAGCCGTCGGGCAGCAGGGCGGCGTCGAAGTGCAGGTCGGCGCTGTCGTCGCCGATGAAGAAGTAGGTGGGCGGGTCGAGCCGGTGCACGACCGCGAGGAGCGGCGCCTTGTCGAGACGTTGCGTGAAGCGCGTGTCCAGGCCCGCCGCTTCGGTGGCGCGCCACAGCGCATCGCCGAACACGTCGCGGCTGATGGCGCCGGCGAACGCGCTGGGCAGGCCGAGCGCCGCCATCGTGCGCGCCACGTTCCACGTCGAGCCGCCTGTCACGCTGAGCCAGTGCTGCTGCTGCGGGTCCGTCACGATCAGGTCCGTCAGCGCCTCGCCGGCCGACACGAATTCCGGGAAGTGGGCCATGTCAGTCCTTCAGAACCTTGAGCACTTCGTAGCAGGCGCCCATCGTGTGGTAGTCCACCTTGCCGGCGGGGCTCTTCTCGTCGGTCAGCTTGCGGTTGTCGGCGCCCAGGATGCGGTACCAGGCGCCATGGGTATGGTCGACGAAATGCTCCCAGCTGTAGGCCCACAGCCGGTCGTACCAGTGCCAGAAACGCGCCTCGCCCGTGCGCGCGCCCAGCAGCGCCGCGGCCGCGAGGCTTTCCGCCTGCACCCAGAAATACTTGTGGGCGTCGCAGATGGTGCCGTCCGGGCCGAAGCCGTAGTGGATGCCGCCGTGTTCCTTGTCCCATGCCTTGTCGAGCGCCGCGTCGAAGAACTGCACGGCGCGCGGCAGCAGCCAGCCGGACGGCCCCGCCAGGGACGCCGCATGGCGTTCGAGCAGCAGCAGGAGCTTGGCCCATTCCGTCAGGTGGCCTGGCTGGTAGCCCCAGGGACGGAAGATATTGGTGCTGTCGTGGCGGTTGTAGTCCGGGTCCACCGACCAGTCGGCGCGGTAGTGCTCCCACACCAGGTCGTCGGCCAGGCCGGCCTGGCGCACGGCGATATTGTGCGCCAATGTCTCGGCGCGGTGCAGGTAGCGCGTTTCGCCCGTGGCCTCGTATGCGGCGATCAGCGCTTCGCACGCATGCATGTTGGCGTTTTGGCCGCGGTAGGCCGATACGACCCAGTCGGCGCTCGCCTCGTCGGCATACAGGCCATGTTGCGGCTCCCAGAACCGCTGCTCCATCAGGTCGAACGTTTCGGTCACGTATTCGCGCGCACTCGTTTCGCCGGCCATCAGCGCATGCGAATATGCCAGCAGCACGAAGGCCAGGCCGTAGCAGTGATTGGTTCTGTCGGTAACGGTCTTGCGCCCGTCCTGCCACTGCAGTTCCCATGCGTAGCCGCCCGTGGCGGCATTGCGGTGCACGTCGCGCAGGAAGGCCAGGCCGTGGCGCAGCCGCCCGCGGTCCGCTTCCTCGCCGAACTGGCGGTAAGCCATCGCGTAGTTGAAGATGAAGCGCGTGCTGCTGACGAGGTGGCGCGTGTGCGCATCGTAGACGGTGCCGTCGTCTTTATAGAAGTGATGGAAGCCGCCGGTCGGATCCACCGAGCGCGGATCGTAGAACTGGCGGGTGTGGCGGATATGCCTCAGCAGCGTTTCGCGTGCATGAAAATCTGGTAACATGAATCGTCCGTTCTTGAGTGAGTGGCGCCCGCTGTCACGGGCTCCTGCGTTGGTCTACTGCCTTCCGTTCTACTGCTTTCTCGATTTGCAGCGTCTGATCTGCTGCTCTCTTGATCTGCTGCTTTCTGATCTGCTGCCTTCGTCATCCGCTGCCTGCCTGATCGCTTCCGCCTTTCAGGCATGGTTGTTCCTCCGCCTTGCAGGAGTCCTCCGGGGCATCGGACTCCGATATCAAAGCGTGCTTCGTCGTCGCGGCGCGTCCTGGCATACGGTGCTGGCGCGGATGACCAGCTCCACGGGTGAAATTCTTTCCTCCACTTCGTTGATGCGGCCGTCCAGCAGCATCGCGACACCCATCGCGCCCAGCTCCTTCTTGTTGATGCGCAGCGTTGTCAGCGGCCGGTGGCCCAGCACGGCCGTTGAAATGTCGTCGAAGCCGACGATCGAAATATCGTGCGGCACCTTCAGCCCTTTCGCCAGGCAGCAGCGCATCGCCACCAGCGCCGCACTGTCGTTGTAGCAGAACAGCGCGTCCGGCGGTTTCGGCAGGGCCAGCAAGGTGTCTGTCGCTTCCCATGCGCCCGTTTCCAGGTCCACGCCATCGGGCAGGCCGGCTTCCAGCCGCGGGTCGGCCAGAATGCCGGCCTCGTACAGGGCCTGGCGATAGCCGCGCGCCCGCTCGCGGATGCTGTAATGGCTCAGTGAACCGGAGATGAAGCCCACGCGTTCGCGGCCCCGGTCGATCAGGTGCTTCGTTGCCAGGTAGCCGCCCATCATATTGTCCGGATTGACGGAGCTGTAGCCGCGAAGTTTCATGTCGATCAGCACGATGGGCTTGCCCGTGCCGCGCAGCGCCGTCAGCAGCTCGGGCTCGAAAAAGCCGGCGCAGACGATGGCGTCCGGCGCATGGATGCGCAGCTGGTCCGCCAGCCCGTCGGCGGGGCCCACGGCCATGAACGACAGCACGATGCCTTGCTTGCGGCAGGCTTCCTCGGCGCCGTGCAGCACGGGCGAGTAAAAAGGGCTGCTCGACGCCGTGTTGTGCTGGCGATGCAGCAGGAAGGTGAGGCGGCGCAGCCGTTTCGGCCGCAATTTGCAGAAATCGTAGCCCAGTTCGCGCGCGGTGCTGAGCACCATCTGGCGCGTCGATTCCGTCAGGCCCGGTTCATTCTTCAGCGCGCGCGAAATGGTACCGGCCGAAACGCCGGCGGCACGGGCGATATCGCGGATCGTGACGCCGCCAGGGGCCGTCATGAAATCCTCCCCGCGTAAAGCTTGAACATGGATATCCTCCGTCTCCGTCGTGATTGCACGGTGCGTATTTTTTACTGCATGCGCCGATCTTATGCCAACAGTCTTGCATAGCCGCGCGGCCGCGGTCAAACGTGGAAGGCCGTTTGCGGAAAAGTTTAGTCGGATTTACTAAACACCGGCGGCCCGCCCGGCGGCAGCATGCGCCCCGCGACGCGAGGCGCATGCTGAGCGTGTTTAGTGAACGCCGCTAAACTTGCGCCCAAAAAAGCGGCAGCGTTTGACCGGCCGGGCGGGGCGCATGCAAAATCGCCGCACAACAAAATCCGCAGCCGCGGACATCTCAGGAGACACGATGGACCAATCCAGCCCGGCGGCGCACGCCCCGTATGCGCCGATCGCCAGCGCACAGCAGTCGCATGCTTTCCCTTTGACCGTCATCACGATCCTGTTCTTCATGTGGGGCCTGCTGACGTCGATGAACGACGTTCTGATCCCTCACCTGAAGGCCATCTACACCCTGAACTACGTGCAGGCCATGCTCGTGCAGTTCTGTTTCTTCGGCGCCTATTTCATCGTGTCGCTGCCGGCGGGCATGCTGATCCGCCGCATCGGCTACAAGCGCGGCGCCGTCACAGGCCTGGTGGTCGCCGCCGTGGGCTGTGCACTGTTCTATCCCGCGGCGATGAGCGGCTACGGGCTGTTCCTGTTCGCGTTTTTCGTCCTGGCCGCGGGCATCACGGTGCTGCAGGTCGCCGCCAATCCGTTCGTGACCGTCCTCGGGCCGCCGGCCCAGGCGTCGAGCCGCCTGACGCTGACGCAGGCGTTCAATTCCCTCGGCACGACCATCGCGCCGGCGCTGGGTGGCATGCTGATCCTCACGCAGGGCCCGGCCATCGTCGATGCGGCGAAACTGGCCGGCACCGAGTTGCTGGCCCACCGGGCACAGGAAGCCGCCGCCGTGCAGGGCCCATACCTGGCGCTTGCCGGTGCGCTGCTGGCGCTGGCCGTGCTGTTCGCCGTTGTGCGCCTGCCCACGATCACGCACGACGACGGTCTGCCCGAGCTGGCAGGCGAGGGCAAGCCGTCGGTGTTGAAGCACCGCCATCTGCTGCTGGGCGCCATTGGCATCTTTCTGTACGTCGGCGCGGAAGTCTCCATCGGCAGCTTCCTGATCAACTTCCTGGGCGAAGCGCGCATCGCCGGCCTGTCGCATGGCGACGCGGCGAAATACGTCAGCTACTATTGGGGCGGTGCGATGGTCGGCCGCTTCGTCGGCTTTGTCGTGATGCGCCGGGTCAGCCCCGGCAAGGCACTGGCGTTCAACGCCGCCGCCACTATCGTGCTGGTGCTGATCGCCGTGCTGGGGCAAGGCCAGGTCGCCATGTGGGCCCTGATCGCAGTGGGCCTGTTCAATTCCATCATGTTCCCCACGATCTTCAGCATGGCGCTGCACAAGCTGGGCGCGCAGACGGGGCAGGGTTCCGGCGTGCTGTGCATGGCCATCGTCGGCGGCGCCATCGTGCCTTTCGCGCAGGGCTTCATGGCCGATACCGTCGGCCTGCAGCTGTCGTTCCTCGTGCCGGCAGCCTGCTATCTGTTCATCCTGTACTTCGGCATCCGCTATGCCGCGATGTACGCCGATAACGTCAGCGCGGCTTAGAAGGCGGCACCATCCGCCCGCGCAGGCGCTGACCTGGCGGGTAAGCAAACGACAACCAACAAGGAGACAACAATGAAAACCATGATCAAGCTGGTCGCAAGCCTGATGATGCTGCACGCCGTGCCGATGGACGCGGCAGCCGCCACCAACAATTTTGTAAAGGTCGACAAGACCCACTTCGCCAAGGGTGGCCAGCGCTACTACATCGCCGGCGCCAATTTCTGGTATGGCGCCTACCTCGGTGCAGCCAGCAATGTCGGCAACCGCGCACGCCTGCTGAAGGAACTGGACACGATGAAGGCGGCCGGCATCAACAACGTGCGCGTGCTGGCCGTCTCGGAGAAGACGGACATGCCGAGCGCAGTACGCCCCGCCACGACGGCCGCGCCAGGACGGTACGATGAAAACCTGCTGGCCGGCCTGGACTTCCTCGTGGCCGAGCTGGCAAAACGCGACATGACGGTGGTGATCTACCTGAACAATTTCTGGCAATGGTCGGGTGGCATGACGCAGTACCTGAACTGGTTCGAGGGCACCAAGGCGCTGGATCCGAACATCACGAAGGACTACGACGACTACATGGCGAAGACGGCGCGGTTCTACCGCAACGACAAGGCCCAGCAGGAGTACCGCAACGTGATCCGCACGATCGTCGAACGGGTCAACACGGTCACTGGCAAGCGCTATGCGGACGATCCGACCGTGATGTCGTGGCAGCTTGCCAACGAGCCGCGTCCGGGCAACGGCAAGGCCACTGCCGAGGAAAAGGCGGTGTACGTCAAATGGATCGCCGACACGGCCGCCTACATCCACAGCCTGGATAAAAACCATCTCGTCAGCAGTGGCAGCGAAGGCCTGGCCGGCTCCGCCCAGGACGCCGACCTGTTCGTCAAGGCGCACCAGACAAAGCACATCGACTACCTGACGTACCACCTGTGGCCGAAGAACTGGGGCTGGATCGATTCGAAGAACGTCGCGGCCACGTGGGAAGGCGCGATGGAAAAGAGCAGCCACTATCTGAACGTGCACATCGACTATGCGAAAAAGCTGGGCAAGCCTATCGTGCTGGAGGAATTCGGCATGGACCGCGACGGCGCTTCGTTCGACATCAAGGCGGGAACGACGGTGCGCGACCGCTTCTACGGTGAAGTGTTCAACGTCATCACGACGCGCGCCGCCAAGGGCGACCCGATTGCCGGCTTCAACTTCTGGGCCTGGGGCGGCGCCGGCCGCGCCGCCAATCCCGACTACTGGTGGAAGGAGGGCAACGACCTGATGGGCGATCCGCCGCAGGAGGAACAGGGTCTGTACTCCGTGTTCGACACGGATGCCAGCACGATCGCGCTGATCCGCGAAACGGCCGCCAGACTGAAAGGGTTGGAGCGCAAATGAAGAAGTCACTCATTGCCGCAGCCATGATGGCCGTCCTTGTCAGCCCGGCACACGCGCAGAAATTCGAAGGCCTGGCCGACACGCCCCAGATGGGCTGGAACAGCTGGAACAAGTTCGGCTGCGAGATCAACGAAGAACTGATCCGCGAAACGGCCGATGCGATGGTCAGGCTGGGCATGAAGGACGCCGGCTACCGGTACGTCAATATCGACGACTGCTGGCACGGCCAGCGCGACAAGGACGGCACCATCCAGGCCGACCCTGCGCGCTTCCCGTCCGGAATCAAGGCCCTGGCGGACTACGTCCACGCGCGCGGATTGAAACTTGGTCTGTATTCGGACGCAGGCGCCACCACCTGCGGCGGGCGTCCCGGCAGCCGCGGTCACGAATACCAGGACGCGCGCACGTACGCCGCCTGGGGCGTGGACTACGTCAAGTACGACTGGTGCGATACGAAGGGGCTGAACGCGGAAGGCGCCTACACGACGATGCGCGACGCGTTGCGCGCGGCCGGCCGGCCCATCCTGCTGTCGATCTGCGAATGGGGCGACAACAAGCCCTGGGACTGGGCACCCAACGTCGGCCATTCCTGGCGGACCACGGGCGACATCTACGCCTGCTGGGATTGTGAAGTGTCGCTGGGATCGTGGTCCACGTTCGGCGTGATGAAGATCGTCGACAAGTCGCTGGCGCTGCGCAAGTACGCGGGGCCGGGCCACTGGAACGACCTCGATATGCTGGAAGTGGGTAATGGCCTCACGCCGGACGAAGAGCGGTCGCACTTCTCGCTGTGGTCGATGATGGCGTCGCCGCTCATCTCGGGCAACGACCTGCGCAGCATGCCCGAGTCCGTGCGCAAGATCCTGACGAACAAGGACGTCATCGCAGTGAACCAGGACAAGCTGGGCGTGCAGGCGCTGCGCATGCTGACGGACGGGCCGCTGGAAGTGTGGATCAAGCCCCTGGCAGGCAACGACTGGGCCGTGCTGTTCCTGAACCGGGGCGAGCGTACGCTGGAACGCGCCTATGACTGGAACAAGCAGCCGCTCAGCGATGACCTCAGCAAGCGTTCGGCGGACCTGAAGAAGACGGCATTCCGCTGGTCCGACCTGTGGCAGCAGAGGACGGGCGACACGAAGAAGCCGTTGGCCCTGAAACTGCCGGCGCATGGCGTGACGATGCTGCGCCTGACGCCGCAGGAAGGCGCCTGATGCGGGTGAGGGTCTGGATCGCGGCTGTCGCAGTGCCGGCGGCCGGAGAACCGCACGAATCGTGGCGGGCCGGGTCAGACCCGGCCCGCAGGGGCGCGGCTGGAACCGCGCGCCGCGTGGCATCGAAGTAGAATTATCCCATCAATGAAAACAAAGGAGACAGGGATGCGGATGAAGACGATGACGGCGCTGGCGTTGCTGTGCGCCGCCGCTGCGGCGGGTGCGCAGGATCAGGTGCCGGGCCAGGTGCGCCAGTGCGCCACCAACGTGGAACCGCGCAGCGTGGAGTTCCCGTGGATGTCGATCGAGCGATGGAACGGGATCAACAAGGACAAGACCGCGCTGGCGGCCAAGGGCGATGTCGACGTGCTGTTCCTGGGCGACTCGATCACGGAAGGATGGCCCAGGAGCGAGTGGGACAGCCACTTCGGCAACTATAAAGCCGCGAATTTCGGCATCGGGGGCGACCACACGGGCAATGTGCTGTGGCGCCTGCAGAACGGCGGCATGGACAGGCTGCGCCCGAAAGTCGTCGTGCTGCTGATCGGTACCAACAACTTCGGCCTGTGCGGCGAAGGGCCGGACCAGGTCTATCGCGGCATCGCCTCGGTGGTGTCGTCGCTGCGCCAGATTTATCCGGATGCGAAGATCCTGCTCAATGCCGTGCTGCCAGTGGAACCCAATCCCGACCACCCCCGCCGCCTGAACGTCGTCAAGGTCAATCGCGACGTGGCAAAGCTGGACGACGGCAAGCATGTGTTCTTCCGCGACTATGGCCGCAAATTCATCCAGGCGGACGGCACGATCTCGCCGCGGATCATGCCCGACTACCTGCATCTCACGGAGGAAGGCTACAGGATCTGGGGCGACGCCATGCGGCCCGACATCGACCGCCTGATCAAACAGTGAGGATGAAAACGATGCGAGCGATAAGGCATCCGATGAACGCGGCCCTGGCCGCGTTTTTTTGTTTCTCCGGCCTCGTTCACGGGGCCGAATCAATGTCCGCGGGCGACGCGAGGATCGTACGGATGGGGCGCACCGTCGACGCGGACGCAGGCGCCGTACGTTTCGCCTATCCCGGCGTCAGCTTCTTCGTGCGCTTCGAGGGCACGTCGCTTGCGATGGATGCCGCCAGCACGGGCGTCAGGAGCTACCTGGACGTCGTTGTCGATGGCGCCGTGCGGACGTTGCACCTGGACCCGGTGGCACGGCGGTATGTGCTGGCCGATGTCTTGCCGCCCGGTGTGCACACGGCGCAGGTACTTCATCGCTCCGAGACGTGGCACGGCACGGTCACGCTGACGCGCTTTGCCACCGACGGCGGCTTCGTCACGCCACCCGCGCTGCCGGCGCGCCGGCTGCTGTTCCTGGGCGACTCCGTCACCTGCGGCGAAGCGCTGGAACGTACGCCGCCCGGGCCGAAGCAGCCCGTCTGGTGGAATCCGCGCGTCTCGTACGGCATGCTGGCCGGTGCTGCGCTGGGCGGGCAGGTGCAGCTTGTCTGCCACGGCGGCCGCGGCCTCGTGCGCAGCTGGGACGGCAGGACGGACGAGTTCAATCTGGGACGGCTATACGAGCTGGCCATTGCCGATCCGGGCCGGCCGGAAGGCTGGGATCAACGGCGCTATGCGCCGGACCTGATCGTCAGCGCCATCGGCACCAACGATTTCAATCAGGGGTTACCGGAGCGCGAGGCTTACGTCAGCGAGTACGTGAGGCTGGTGCGGACGTTGCGGCGCGATCATCCGCAGGCGCGCATCGTGCTAACGGAAGGGGCGATCCTGGATGGCGAGAAGAAGGCGGCACTGCGCGCGTACCTCGACGAGACGGTCCGGCGGGTGGCCGATGCATGGGTCTCGCGCGTCGTCTCGCGGCACTATCCTGGCGACGCGGCCGATGCGCATCCGACGCGGGAGCAGCATGCGCGCATGGCCGACGACCTGGTGCCGCAGTTGCGGGAGGTGATGGGGTGGTAAGGCTTGAGGCAGCGGGGACTGGCACGTTCAGGTGCCAGTCCCCAACCGCGCAAGACCATCAATACTCGCCACCCACGCGAATACCGAACATGCGCGGCTCGACGTAGTAAGCCTTCATGAAGCCGCCGAACACGGACTCCCGGTTCTGCGCGGCGTGCTTGTCCGCCACATTGCGCACGTACAGCTCCGCGTGCCACTTGTCGCTCGGCGCATCGAGGCGCACCGACGCATCCGTCATCGCGTAGGCTTTCTGGAAGCGGCCGACGGTGCCGAAGTCCGAGTTGCGCAGGTCGAAGTAGGCCTTGTCGCGCCAGTTCACCTTCACGTACGGCGTGATGCGGAACCCGCCCGGCAGCGAGAACTCCTGCGAGAAGTTCAGGTTGACCTGGAACTTCGGCGTGTTCGGCAGGTGGTTTCCGTCGATGTTGTACAGGCGGCGGCCCTGCAGTTCCTTTTCCGGCCCGTTGTAGATCGGCGGGCAGGGTGGCAGGCCCAGTTCCGTGCGCACGTCGCACTGATAGTCATCCGAGAATTCGCGGAAGTCGTGCACGTCCGTGTTGATGTAGGCGATGCCGCCGCCGAAGCGGGCGCCGCGCCATGGCCGGTAGTCCCATTCCAGTTCCAGGCCCGGGATGTCCACCTTGCCCACGTTGATCGTGCGCCAGGCTTCGTACACGTCGCACTTGGGCTGGTCGGTCGGGCAGGGCAGGCCGTTATCCGGGATGATCTGGTTGATGAAGTAGGTGCCCGTCAGCTGCATGTCCTTGTACTTCATCCAGAACGCCGTGGCCGACAGCGACAGCCGGTTGTCCAGGAACTTGCCCTTGTAGCCCAGTTCGAAGTTCGTCACCTGTTCCGGACCGTACGGCAGGAACGTGACGACACCCGGCTTGCCGTCGGCGCACATATGGTAGTTGCAGCTGTCCGTCTTGTCGGCGAAGCCGCCGGCCTTGTAGCCCGTCGAGACGGAGGCATAGGCCATCTGGTTCGGCGTCATCTGCTTCTGCAGGCCCACGCGCCACGTCACCTTGCGCCACGTTTCCTTGTGGTCGTTCGACGTCGGTGCGCCGTACAGGTGGTAGGCCGCGACGCTGCCGCCCATTGCGTCCGTCAGGTCGGTGCCGTTGTGGACGCGAAAGCCCGGCGTACCCGGCGTGCCCTGGCTGTACAGGCCATTGTAGTAGGCCGGGTCGCCCTTCCAGTTGGCGCCATACACTTCGCCGCCCTTGTCCTCCTTGCTGTCGATGCTGTAGCGCGCACCCAACGTGCCGGTCCACGACGGCATGAACTTCCAGTCGGCCTGCGCGAACACGGCTTTCGCATCGACCTGGCGGTTGGGCTGGTGGTACAGCACCGAGCCTACGTCGCCGTAGGGCTTCTGGATCGTGTGGGTCTGTTCGTAGTCGATGCGGTTACGCTCGTGCATCCAGAACAGGCCCGCGACATACTGCACATTGCCCAGTGTCTGCTTCAGCTGCGCCTCGTGCACCGTCGACAGGTAGCGCGACGACAGCGTGCGGTGGAACGAATCCGTCAGCGGCCACGTGCCCCAGTTGCCTTCAGGCGTGTTGGGATACGCGCCATTGATCTGGAACGGCGCCGCATGCTGCATGCCCATGTCGTCGTCGGTGATCTCGGAGCGCTTCTGGTCCGCGACCTGGAACGTGTAGTCGAAGGTCGTCGTCGGGTTGATGGTCCACGACAGGCCGGTACGCAGCGTGCGGATCTGCATGTCCACCTGGCCCGGCACGTTGACCAGCAGGTCCCACTTGCCCGTGCCCGGTGCGCACTGGTAGCGCGTGCCGGCGGAAGCCTCGCAGTCGCGGAACGGCGCGCCGCCGGCACCGTCGTCCTGGAAGTGTTCGTAGGCCGCTTTCAGCGTCACGTCGTTGTTCACCTTGTACAGTGCCGACAGGCGCGCGGCCCACTGGTCCTGGTTGGTGTAGTACTTGTCCTTGCCGATCGGTTTATTGAAGCGCTGGTCCACGTCCGGGATGCCGTCCGGGACCCAGCCCAGTTGCGGCGCGTTCGCTTCCGACAGGTCGCGCATCTGGTTGGCGTAGCCGTCGCGTTCGACTTTCATGAACGTGCCGCGCAGGGCCAGCCGGTCGTTCACCTTGACGTTCTGCACCAGCGTCACCTGTTTCTTGCGGTAGTTGCCGATGTCGACTTCGGCCTTGCCGTAATTGCCCGAGAAGTCGGGCTTGGCCGAGATGACGTTGACGGAGCCGCCCGTGGAGTTGCGGCCGAACAAGGTGCCTTGCGGGCCGCGCAGCACCTCGACCTGGTCCACGTCGAACATCAATGCCTGTGCGCCCTGCGGCCGCGGCGAGTACATGCCGTCCACGTGGAAGCCGACGGCCGGGTCGCCCGTCTCCGTGAAGTTGGTTGACGTGATGCCGCGGATCGTGATCTGCACGGCCGAGTCGAGGCCCGTACTCTGGATGACGACGTTGGGAATCTCGCCCGTCAGGTCCTTCAGGCTGGTCGCGCCCTTGCGGCTCAACTGCTCCTGGCTGAAGGCGGAAACGGCCAGCGGCGTCTTCAGCAGCGACGTCGAATACCGGGTGGCCGTGACCTTGACCTCGGGGATCTGGTCGCCGCTCGATATAGGTGTACTGCGCGGTGCGCCGGTCGGGGCTTCGGCGGGGGAGTGGCATTGGGGTCGGCCGCAGCGCCGCCGGCCTGGGCAAAAGCGGACAGCGCAAACAGGCTGCAGGCGCTGGCCACGGCCAGGCTCATCAAGCTTCTCTTGGTGGGATGCATCTCGTCTCCTCGTTGGAATGTAGGCCACTGCCGGGCCTCTTTTTCAGCCGTTCGAGTATTGCATTTCAAAAAACACAAGATCAAGCGCTTCGAAAAAACGGGCCGCAGTTTAATCACTTTTACTAAACACGGGATGGCTAGCGCTTTCCGGGCAATGGATTGCCCTGTGGAGGCGCATCAGGCGCGGTTTTCGCGTCGCCGGCAAAGTTGCGCGACAGCGGCTGCCATGCCGCGTCCTGCACCGCCTTTGCGGCGTCCGGTCACGTATTTCCGCAGTTCGTCGCAATTGCCGTACGACGGGACGGCGAGGCCGATAAGATGGCGCAATCGATAATGTTGCCCGCCGGCCGTGCGCCACCCGCCGGCCAGCCCCGCCATACAAGGAGAACACATGACCACACCAATTCGCCCCCTGCCGCTGATCCAGACGCTGATGTTGTGGGTACTGTGCTCGTGCACGGGACTCGTGGCGGCGCAGGAAGCGGGAGAAGACCGGGCCGTGGACAACCGCATCGTCCGCGTCCGGCTGGACGGTATCGTCGACCTGCGCGTACGCCAGGGGGCTGTGGCCACTTTGAGAATCAGCGGCGATCGGCGCTATCTCGACAAGGTGACGGCGGAGCAGTCCGGCGACACGCTGGTGCTGGACACCGCCATCCAGGGCGTCCGGCTGAACCGGCCGTCGCTGCGGGCCGAGCTGGTGCTGCCACAACTGCGCGAGCTGGTGTCGGAGGGGCTGGGGTCGAGCGAAGTGTCGGGCTTCAAGGGCGACGAGCTGGACATCACGCTGGACGGCGCCGGCAGCATGAAGCTGACCTCGGAGTACCGACGCCTGCGTGCCAGCCTGGGCGGTGTGGGCAGCATGCAGCTGTGGGTCAGGGACAGCGACAGCGTCGAGCTGGACCTGCGCGGCGCCGGTTACGTGACGATGGGCGGGCGCAGCCGCCTGTTGCGTGCGTCGCTGGGCGGACTGGGCGGGCTCAATGCGCAGCAGTTCGAGGCCGGCTCCGTCAGCATCGACCTTTCCGGCCTCGGCAATGCCACCGTCAACGCGCGCACCAACCTCGACCTGAACCTGTCGGGACTGGGCTCCGTCATCGTCTACGGCAAGCCGCTCAACCGCAACGTCAGCGTCGATGGGCTGGGCCGCGTCAGCTGGAAGTGACGGTTACGCGCGGCGGACCTCAGAGACAAGCAGAACAAAAACGAATGTAAAAAACCTTGCAAATGAAAAAACTCGGACAACTGATCGTGGCGATCGGCATCGCGCTGGCCCTGCATGGGAACGCACTTGCCGGTTTCGTCGAAGGCGCTACCGCGTACAACAACAGGAACTACGCGGTGGCCTACAAGGAAATCCTGCCGCTGGCACGCGCCGGCAGCGCCGACGCCCAGCATCTGCTGGGCCTGATGTACTACATGGGCCGCGGCGTGCAGCAGGACTACAAGCAGGCGCTGGCCTGGCACCGCAAGGCGGCGGTGCAGGGCAAGGCGGACGCGCAATACGTCGTCGGCGCCATGTACTACACGGGCAACGCCGTCATCCAGGACCACCAGCAGGCCGTCAGCTGGTTCCGCAAGGCGGCCGAGCAGGGCCACGCCCAGGCGCAGCAGGTGCTGGGCCTGATGTACCGCTATCACATCGGCGGCGTGCCGCAGGATAACGTGCTGGCCTACATGCTGTGGAACCTGGCCGCCGCCAGCGGCAACGCCAACGCCGCCGAACAGCGCGCCTCCGTCATCAAGCAGATGACGGAGGAGCAGATCGAGGAGGGACAGGCGTTGTCGGCCGCGTGGAAGCCCGGGAAGCCGTTGCCGCGCAGTTCGCGGACGGGGGAGGGTAGTCGGCATGCCTGGGCCGGGCACTCGCAAGCCATTTCCCGGCCATTTGAGTTCCGCTTCCTGCGGCTGAGCGTTCCGCGCGCCGGTCGCCATCACCTCTGCCGGGCGCCCTTACTGGCGCCCGCGTATCTCTTCGTGTAGATCGCCCCGCCTCTCGTCCCGTATCTCAATCGGTATCTCATCCCGTTGGCCCTGGCTGATGAGTGTCAACATCCCCATCCTGTCGATCTGCATAATAGGCCTTGCGTTAATTGCCGTACGGAAATTATCTGTGCGCCGATATATTCGGTTCCGTCCAATCGACGGATCCCGCCAAGGAGTCCCAATGGATCTGACGGAACTGGCAGCGACGATCGTAGAACTCTCCGGGGCCCATCGGCCTATCCGCCTGAAAACGTCTCAATCGAATGCGGCTTTGGAAGATGTTCTGCTGGTTCAGCATGTGAGCGGAACCGAAACCTTGTGCGGGGGGCTGGAATATCGGCTGTTGTGTGTGTCACCTCGTGCGGATCTGCCGTTAAAACAGTTCATCGCAGCGCCGGTTGAGCTGCAGTTCGTGACCGATCGGGGCGAGCTTCGCGCCGTCTGCGGCATCGTCGCGCAGGCTGCGGCCGGGCAGAGCGATGGCGGTCTGGCGACCTATCAGCTGGTGGTGCGCGACGCTCTGGCGATGATGGAGCATCGCACCAATACCCGCGTTTTCCGCAACTGCGACGAACTCGAGATCACGAAAGTTATGGTCGACGAATGGCGGGATACCAACGCTGTGCTGGCAGGGGCCTTCGAGGTCGATTGGGCGCATGTGACCGGCAGCTATCCGGCGCGGGAATTCACGATGCAGCACAACGAGTCCGATGCCGATTTCCTGCGCAGGCTGTGGAAGCGCCGCGGCATTGCGTGGTTCGTCGAGCCTGGGCAGCCCAGCGACTCGCCCGACGCGAGCATGCCGGTGCATCGGCTGGTACTGTTCGACGATGCCTGCAGCCTTGCAGAGAACGTCGCTGGCACGATCCGCTATCACCGGGACGCCGCTACGGAAGAGCACGACACGGTCACAGCCTGGAACCCGGTGCGTACCCTCAAACCCGGCAATGTCACGCGGTCGAGCTGGGATCACGCATCGGCGCGTTTCCGCACCAGTGCAACGCCATCGTGTATCGATCAGGGTGAGCTCGGCAATCAGTTCGCGCTCGGCCTGGAGGACTACCTGATCGACGAGCCCCACCCCGGTGACGACGGCGACCATTACCGCAAGCTCGGCGACCTGCGCATGCAGCGACACGAGTTCGAGTCGAAATGCTTTTACGGTGAAAGCAGCGTTCGCGCTTTGCGTGTGGGCCAGTGGATCGGTCTGGCCGGCCATTCCGAGATCGATACCCATCCGGAGGCGGAGCGCCAATTCGTTATCACCCAGCTCGAGATCGATGCGCAGAACAATCTGCCCAAGGCGCTCAGCGAGCGCGTCCAACGTCTGTTTGCATTGAGCAGATGGCACAGCGAAGCCGCCGATAACGGCCTGCGGCAGGCCAGCCGGGAGCGCGACATGCGCTATACCAATTGGTTTTCCTGCGTCCGCAGGGGAATACCGATCGTTCCGGCTTTCGATGCGCGCAAGGACCTGCCGCAACCTCGATTACAGACCGCGATCGTTGTCGGTCCGCCGGGCGAGGAGGTCTACTGTAATGAGAATGGCGAAGTCAAAGTGCGAATTCCCGGCACCAGGGTACAGGATCACCGCCACGCCGGAGATGCCGGCGCCAGCGATACGGACCGCGACTCGGGCTGGGTACGCGTAGCCAGCAGCTGGGCCGGCGATCGTTGGGGGGCGATAGCGCTGCCGCGAGTCGGTGACGAGGTCATTGTCGACTTCCTGGGCGGCGATCCCGACCGGCCGATCATTGTCGCGCGGGTTTATGGCGGTACCGCGCCGCCGCCTGCGTTCAGCCACACCGGCGCGCTGCCTGCGAACCGGTTCCTGGCGGGGATCAAGAGCAAGGAAGTGCAGGGTGTCCGCTGCAATCAACTACGGCTGGACGATACCCCTGGCCAGATCAATGCCCAGCTCTCATCGGATCACGGTCACAGCCAGCTGAACCTGGGCTGGCTGACGCATCCCCGCAGCGAAGGCAGGGGTGACGCGCGTGGCGAGGGCGCCGAACTGCGCAGCGACCAGGCCGTTGCGGTACGCGGCGCGCATGGCGTCCTGATCAGCGCCGCGGGGCGCCCTGGGGCCGGCGGCAAACAGCTGGACAGGGCTGAGTTGACAGGCCTGGTGGAAGCGTTGCGCGGCGTCCAGCAGCAATTGGCGGAGTTGTCGCAAACCCATCATGCCGACGATACCGACGGCACGGGTCTCGCACAGTTGCTGGGTTACCTGAAGCAATGGGAGGCCGGCAGCAACACTGAACGCGAAGGACCGGGCGAGGGCGGCAAGCCCGTCGTTGCGGTTTCAGCGCCGGCAGGTCTGGCGATGAGCAGCCAGGCCAACGTGGCGATCGGTGCGCAAGCCCAGGTTGATCTGGTCAGCATGGGCAACACGCAGCTGTCGGTCGGCAAGAAGCTGCTGGCGCGGGTGTCCGACAGCATCAGCCTGTTTGCCCACAGGCTCGGCATCAAGCTCATCGCGGCCAGCGGCAAGCTGGAACTGCAGACGCATGGCGGTGACATCGAAGTGACCTCGGCGAAACGTCTCGTGTTGACAGCCATCGACGAAATCGTGCTGCAGGCGCCGAAGTTGCGCTTCGTTGCGCAAGGCGTCCAGGTCGATCTGGGCGGCGGCGCCATCACGCAGCAAAGCAGTGGAGACCACACGATCAAGTCCTCTAAATTCGCTCACCTGGGCCCCGGCAGCAGCGAGCTGCCGGACGTAAAGCTGCCCGCCAGCACGGCAAACCACGATCAGCAAACGGTGTTGCGATGGGTCGGTACCGACGAACCGATGAAAAACCAGCGCTATCGCATTACGACGGAAGACGGCCGGACGATCGAAGGACGTACCGACAGCAGCGGTCTGACGGAGCGGTTTCAAAGCACAATTCCGTTCGGCCGCTACACCGTCGAAGCCCTGGATGACTGAGCGCAGGCATCGAGACGACAAGGAGAGCGATACATGACCAAAGCAGAACATGCGCTGCCGGCTGAGCAAAGCGGCGATGCGGTTTGCAGGGCCGAAGGCTTTGCAACGCCGGAACAGGATAAGAAGCCCCAATGCGCGAGATTTCTGCCGAAGCGCGTCTTGCCGATAATTTTCGTGCCCGGGATTATGGGGTCGAATCTGCGGATGAGTGCGGAACGCCAGGCGCTGCTGAAGAGGAAAAACAACATTGCGTGGCGGCCGGATAATCTCGGTGCCACGGATGCCTACGGTGCGTCGAACGAAAAACCGCGAGATCGCCAGCTGGCGCTCGACCCACTGTGCACCACTGTGGATATTTACAATCCTAAAGGCCCGCCCGACATCAGTGGGGACGTGCGGCACGATAACGTCAAGCTCGACAGCGATTTCCCTTCCCCCTTTCTGGTCGATGATCCCCCTACGATGAAAGAGAGGCGTACGGCGACGCAGAAGGCAAGATCCCGCGGTTGGGGCGAAGTATATTTCAAGAGTTACGGCGAGCTGTTGCAGCGCATGGAATCGCGCCTCAACAATACCTTCGCTGATGGCCAGCTGCGGCGCGAATGGCGCGATGTGGTTGATGCCGATACCACTGCCTGGCGACCGGTGCCGGAGCTGCCGCAAGCCCCCCTTACCGAAAAGGAGCTGAAAGAGGTCGCCACTGGCTGCTGGTTTCCCGTCTACGCATTTGGCTATAACTGGTTGCAATCGAACGGCGACAGCGCCCGGGCGATAGCAGAGCGGATCAACCGCGTAATCAAGCAACTCACCAAAAGCGGTTATGAGTGCAACCAGGTTATCGTCGTGACGCATTCGATGGGCGGACTGGTCGGGCGCGCCCTGGTGCACCCAGGAATTGGCAAGTTGCAGGATAGCGTCGCCGGGATGGTGCATGGCGTGATGCCGGCAATCGGTGCACCGGCTGCCTATAAGCGGATCAGGGCCGGGTTCGAAGATCCTGGCCTTGTGAGTAGCCCACAGGGAAGTATTGGTGCGAAGGTGGCGGGCAATCACGGTGACGAGGTGACGGCGGTACTGGCGAATTCGCGCGGCGGGCTGGAACTGTTGCCCAGTGAAGCTTACGGAAACGGCTGGCTGCGGGTGCAGCACATGGGGGTGGAACTCGACTCGTGGCCGAAGCAGGGCGATCCGTACAGTGAAATTTATAAGACACAAGGCAAATGGTACTCGCTGCTGCGGCCGGAGTGGATTAATCCGGGCGGGCTAGATCCGAGGGAAGGCGGCGGAACGCTGAAAAGAACATTCGACTATCTGGATCTTGCTCGAGGATTTCACCGAAAGATATCCAGCACTTTCCACGCCACCAGTTACGCGCATTATGGCGCGGATGCCGGACGGCAGAGCTTCGGCGAAGTGGTCTGGGAAATCAGCGAATACTGCGCCGATACGACCGGCTGGCGGGACTGGCCCATCGTGCACGACACCAAGCAGGGCAAACTCGAAGTGGCGAGGTGGGAAAAGGATAAGCCCAATACGCCTTTTTCGAAGCGCTTCAATTTTGGGCGGCCGGCGTCGATCTATGCCACGTTGCTGCCGCCAGACGCGCCTGGCGATCAGACCGTACCCGCCAAATCGGCTGATTATCAGCTGCTAAGCGGCAAGTTCAAGGGAGTATTCCGTCAAACCGGCTATGAGCATCAGTCCAGTTGCAAGGACAGGCACGTGATTGCTTCAACGCTATATTGTATCGTTCGCATTGCCCAGCAGGCGAAGTGGGTGTGTGTAAAGGAAGATAAACATGAATTTGATTCGATCAGTTAGCTTTGGTTTTCTCGCCATTTCATGCGTGAGCCTTACCGCCTGCAACTACCGCTCGCCACAGTATGGAGCCCCAAATATGACCGCCCTCACGCCCCGTCTGCAGACCGCCTTTGAAAAAACCAAAACGGTTTGTTTTGGCCGTTTTATGGTTGACGTTCCCGAATCCGCTATCGTTGCCTGGGGGCACGCCTCCATGGTGCTTGGTATTGATTTTTACCAAGGAGGGGCGAATGCAGTGATGGTGGAAGCGATGGAATTTTCTAAGGAACTAAAGGCTACTGAAGCCTTGTATCACGATAATATTTCTATGTTCATCACGGAGGAAGACTCCATACAGCCTCCGGGAAGGATCATCACCGGCCTGGAATCATTTGATGCACTTAACGGATTGCAGATCAAAGGCTACTATCGTTGGGGAGAGGACGGCTTAGTAGTCTCGGCTCGGCCGCTTCGGGACGATCTGGCGGAGACTGTTGCGGAAATAAAGAGCATCACTCAGCGCCTGCGCTCGAGAGAGGAGCATGAGATACCTATGGAGCCAGGCAACTGCCTCGAGTATTCGTTCCTACGAGATAAGGCTGTCGCCGATGCAGAACCCCCGATCGAACATGTTCGCATCGGCTTCCGCCTGAAAGAATTTCCAGACACCCATCTGTCGATCTACATTGCGCCACCGAATCCATACAACGCCGAGAGCGACACCCTCGAGTGGCAGCTTGAGAAGCTGGAGAAAGAGCATACGGCGGAGAGCTCAAATCATCCTTTGTTGAAGACAAAATATTTTCGTAGAGGTCCGCGTCAGATCCACGAGTGGTCGAATGGATGGGAAGCCTTGTCGCGTTCGCCGGACCAGCCAGGCGTACACGGCATTCACGATTTCGTCATGGATGTGAAGGGAGTACTCAAGGATGTCTACAAACCCTATGCCGATATCAAGATGCAAACCGGCGTCGCCGACAACGCCGCCGGCGCCGTGAAACCCAGCCTGACCGACGACGAAGCGGTCGCGGTATGGGACAGAATCACCAGCAGCATCCGCGTTCGCCCGACCACTGCGCCGGGCACGACCGCAGCCGGAAGCCCCACGCCACGCGAACCTCTGGGTGCGGTTGCCGCGACGGGCAAGCGGTGTCCGCAGGATGGCTGGTGGGAACCGACCGAAACGGGGCTGCCGCAGGGCGGCCGTCGCGAGAAGTTCAAGGCCGGCCAGACGTTGCCGCCGTTGGTCATGGCGGGTCCGCAGAGTTGGTGGCAGAAAATCCGGGGCGAACGTCCCGCGTTCAGCGCGGCGACGGTGTGGAAGCTGGTAGCCTATGACGACAAGGCGGCGGCGACAAACGCAGCGGCAACGAAGTCGCCCGAGCGGGAGAACTGATCATGGCCAACGTCATCCGGCTTGGCGACCGTACGTCTCACGGCGGCAAGGTGGTCAAGGTGACTGCGACCCATTTTACGGTCGACGGTATCGCCGTCGCCCGGGTTGGCGATGTGTGCAGTTGCCCGGTGAAGGGCCATGACAATTGCACGGTTGCCGAAGGCGACCCGCACCACGTTATTGATGGTATTTCGGTCGCCTATGAAGGACACAAGACTAGTTGCGGCGCTACGCTGGTCGCCAGTACCAGAGTCTTCTCGAAAGGGTAGGGCGACGACAGCAACGGCGGAATGCCCCGACAATGACGGGCGAAGAGGTCGCGCGGCTGGCGTGCGCTCCTGCCGCAACCACCGCCCTGCGCTAGAATCAGTCCTTTGACGAAAGGACAACCATGCGCGCGATCGAGATCACCAAGCCGGGCGGACCCGAGGTTTTGCAGCTGTGCCAGCGGCCCATGCCGGAAGCAAAGGCCGGGGAGGTGCGCATCCGGGTGCACGCGGCCGGCATCAACCGGCCGGACGTGTTCCAGCGCCAGGGTAACTATGCGCCGCCGCCGGGGGCGTCGGACCTGCCGGGGCTCGAAGTAGCGGGCGAAATCATCGACGGCGACGTGGCCAACTCCGGCTTCAAGGTCGGCGACATGGTCTGCGCGCTGGTGCAGGGCGGCGGCTATGCCGAGGTGGTGACGGCGCCCGTGGAGCAGTGCCTGCCGGTGCCGCACGGGCTGTCGCCGCTGGAGGCCGCTTCGCTGCCGGAAAACTACTTTACGGTCTGGAGCAATGTGTTCGACCGGGCCCGGCTGGGCGCCGGCGAATCGCTGCTGGTGCAGGGCGGCACGTCCGGCATCGGCGTGACCGCCATCCAGCTGGCCAGTGCATTGGGCAATCGCGTGTTTGCGACCGCCGGCAGCGAAGACAAGGCGCGTGCCTGCGAGCAGCTGGGCGCCGAGCGCGGCATTAACTATCGCCACGAGGACTTCGCCGCCGTCGTCAAGCAGCTGACGGGCGACAACGGTGTCGACGTCATCCTGGACATGGTCGGCGGCGACTACCTGGAACGCGAGATCAACTGCCTGGCCGACGACGGCCGTATCGCCATCATCGCACTGCTGGGCGGCTCCAGGGGCACGCTGGACATGGGACAGGTGCTGCGGCGCCGGCTGACCATCACCGGCTCCACACTGCGACCGCGCTCGGTTGCGTTCAAGGGCGCGATTGCGCGGCAGCTGCGCGAGAAAGTCTGGCCGCTGTTCGAGGACGGGCGCATCAAGCCCGTCATCTACGAAAGCTTCCCGCTGGAGCAGGCGGCCGACGCGCACGCGCTGATGGAGTCTTCCACGCACGTCGGCAAGATCATGCTGCAGGTGATCAAGCCGTGAGTTCGGTTCAAGGCTGGCGCGGAGCGGGGTTAACGTCGAGGAGATCGCCAATATGAGACACCTTTCCGCAGGTCGCGAGACCCGCGGAAAGGTGTCTGTGCCCGTTGCGTCGGGCTTGGGTGGTGTGCAGGTTTGACCCGCCTTTGATGACCACGCTACAATTGCGGGTTTATTGTTTATCAACCCGCCCGGAATAATCACTCCCCTATGCGACGCAAACTGGTCATCGGCAACTGGAAAATGAACGGCAGCCTTGCCGCGAATTCGGTATTATTACGCGGGATCGTGGCAGGCTTCGCCGCCCGGAATACCGATTGCGGCGTCTGCGCGCCAGCGCCTTATCTGGCACAATGCCAGTCCGAGCTGACAGGCACGCCTGTCGCATGGGGTGCGCAGGATGTTTCCGCCTATGCCGCCGGCGCCTACACGGGTGAAGTGGCGGCATCGATGCTGCACGAATTCGGCTGCCGCTATGTGCTGTGCGGCCATTCCGAGCGTCGCGCGTACCATCAGGAAAACAACGAAGTCGTCGCGCAAAAAGTGCTGGCGGCGCTGAACGCCGGCCTGACGCCGGTCGTCTGCGTTGGCGAAACGCTGGCGCAGCGCGAAGCGGGGCGCACCAATATTGTCGTATGCGCGCAACTGCAGGCCGTGCTCGATGTGCTGGAAGCGTCCGCTGTCGAGAAGATCCTGCTGGCGTACGAACCTGTCTGGGCCATCGGCACAGGCAAGACGGCCACGCCGGCCATGGCGCAGGAAGTGCATGCCATGCTGCGCAAGCAGGTGGCCGAGCGCAATCCGCAGGCGGCGGCGAACATGCAGATCCTTTACGGCGGCAGCATGAAGCCGGAGAATGCGAAGGATTTGCTGGCGCAGTGCGACATCGATGGCGGTTTGATCGGTGGCGCGGCACTGAAGGTGGCGGATTTCCTCGCGATCGTGCACGCGGCCGGCTGAGATTTTTTACCAAGCGGTACTTTTAACTAGCAATATTGAGAATTGGAATAGCATGAACACCTTGTTCAATCTGGTCGTCGTAGTACAGGTCGTCTCCGCGCTGGCAATCATTGCCCTCGTGCTGCTGCAACACGGCAAGGGTGCCGACATGGGCGCCGCCTTCGGCTCCGGCGCGTCCGGCTCCCTGTTCGGTGCGACGGGCTCGTCGAACTTCATGTCGAAGTCGACGGCCGTGGCCGCGGCGATCTTCTTCGCCGCCACGCTGGGCCTGTCCGCACTGGCAACGCAGCGCACGTCCGGCGGCACGAGCGTGCTGTCGAACATCACGGCACCCGTGACCGGCTCGGCCGCGATCCCTGCCGCGAACGCACCGGTCGCACCTGCAACGACGGCGCCAGCGGCGCCTGCCGCCCAGGCTCCGGCCGCGCCGGCACCTGCCGTGACGACGCCTGCGCCTGCGCCTGCGCCGTCCAACAGCGCGCCATCGAACACTGTTCCGAAGTAAAACTAAGAGTTCTTCGATTTATTCCGCTTTTTCGCTTTGATTTGGCACAAACTTCATTAACAAAGTGCGTAAAGAAGAGTAGAATAGCGGCCTTAATGCCGACGTGGTGAAATTGGTAGACACGCTATCTTGAGGGGTAGTGGCGCAAGCTGTACGAGTTCGAGTCTCGTCGTCGGCACCAATGAATTTGAGAAGCCAGCACAAGGCGCCTGAGTTGCCCTCATGCCTAAGCTGGTTTTTTTTACGAGGATGTGTCGTTTGATCCTGGTCTCAGCGTTTGATTGGGGTCGAGCGTTGGCTGTGCCTGCCGGTGCAGCACTCTCCTGACCGATCGTTCAACAACAGCTGTGATCCTACCGTGAACCTCGAAAATTACTTCCCCGTACTTCTGTTCC
This sequence comes from Pseudoduganella plicata, assembly GCF_004421005.1. Lineage (NCBI taxonomy): Bacteria > Pseudomonadati > Pseudomonadota > Betaproteobacteria > Burkholderiales > Oxalobacteraceae > Pseudoduganella > Pseudoduganella plicata. The sequence goes on along the minus strand of NZ_CP038026.1, from coordinate 1,744,880 downwards.
TCCTTGTCGGCATCGGTGTCGGCGTAGTTCCCCAGGTGCTTGGCCGTCTGCTTGGTCCGCACAAGCCCGACGCGGCGAAACTGTCCCCCTACGAGTGCGGCTTCGAAGCCTTCGAAGACGCCCGCATGAAATTCGACGTGCGTTACTACCTCGTCGCAATCCTGTTTATTTTGTTCGACCTGGAAACTGCATTCTTCTTCCCGTGGGGCGTCTCCATGCGCGAACTGGGCTGGCAGGGCTTCGTTACGATGATGATCTTCATCGCCGAATTCGTTGTCGGTTTTTGGTATATCTGGAAGAAAGGTGCCCTTGATTGGGAATAAGCCATGGCTATTGAAGGCGTATTAAACGAAGGTTTCATCACCACCTCGGCCGACAAGCTGATCAACTGGGCGCGTACCGGGTCGATGTTCCCGATGACGTTCGGTCTGGCCTGCTGTGCGGTCGAAATGATGCACGTGGGCGCGGCCCGTTACGACATGGACCGCTTCGGCGTCGTGTTCCGCCCGTCGCCACGTCAGTCCGACGTGATGATCGTGGCCGGCACGCTGTGCAACAAGATGGCGCCGGCACTGCGCAAGGTCTATGACCAGATGTCCGAGCCGCGCTGGGTCATCTCCATGGGCACCTGCGCCAACGGCGGCGGTTACTATCACTACTCGTATTCGGTGGTGCGCGGTTGCGATCGCATCGTGCCGTCGATATCTACGTGCCGGGCTGTCCTCCGACCGCCGAGGCTCTGTTGTACGGCATCCTGCAGCTGCAAAACAAGATCAGGCGCACCAATACGATCGCACGTTAAACGGGGCGCGCAAAAATATGACTACACATCTGGAAGCATTGCAGGGCGCGCTGGCCAGCGCCCTGGGGGAACGCGTTGCCGTCACGGCCGCGCTGGGTGAAATCACTCTCGTCGTCAAGGCTGGCGACTATCACGACGTCATGCAGACGTTGCGCGACAATCCCGCGCTGGGCTTCGAGCAGCTGCTCGACCTGTGCGGCGTCGATTACTCGACCTACGGGGAAGGCACGTGGGAAGGGCCGCGCTATGCGGCCGTTTCGCATTTGCTGTCCGTGAAGAACAACTGGCGCGTGCGCGTGCGCGTGTTCTGCCCGGACGACGAACTGCCGCTGATCCCGACCGTGACCGATATCTGGCGTTCGGCCAACTGGTACGAGCGCGAAGCGTTCGACCTGTACGGCATCCTGTTCGAAGGTCACAGCGACCTGCGTCGCATCCTGACCGACTACGGCTTCATCGGCCATCCGTTCCGCAAGGACTTCCCCGTGTCCGGCTACACGGAAATGCGTTACGACGCGGAGCAGAAGCGCGTGATGTACCAGCCGGTGACGATCGAGCCGCGCGAAAACGTGCCGCGCGTGATCCGTGAAGAAAAATACGGGATGAAATAATGGCTGATATTAAGAATTACACCCTGAACTTTGGTCCGCAGCACCCGGCAGCGCACGGCGTGCTGCGCCTGGTGCTGGAGCTGGACGGCGAAGTCATCCAGCGCGCCGACCCGCACATCGGCCTGCTGCACCGCGCCACCGAGAAGCTGGCCGAGCAGAAGACCTACCTGCAGTCCGTGCCGTACATGGATCGTCTCGACTACGTGTCGATGATGTGCAACGAGCACGGCTACGTGCTGGCCATCGAGCGCCTGCTGGGCCTGGAAGTGCCGCTGCGCGCGCAGTACATCCGCGTGATGTTCGACGAGATCACCCGTATCCTGAACCACCTGATGTGGCTGGGCGCGCACGCGCTCGACGTCGGTGCGATGGGTCCGTTCCTGTACTGCTTCCGTGACCGCGAAGACCTGTTCGACTGCTACGAAGCCGTGTCGGGCGCGCGCATGCACGCGGCCTACTACCGCCCGGGCGGCGTCTACCGCGACCTGCCGGACGCGATGCCGCAGCACCGCCCATCGTCGATCCGCGGCAAGAAGGAAATCGACAAGCTGAACGAACACCGCCAGGGTTCGCTGCTGGACTTCATCGAAGCGTTCACGGCCCGTTTCCCGACGTACGTCGACGAATACGAAACGCTGCTGACGGACAACCGCATCTGGAAACAGCGTACGGTCGGCATCGGCGTCGTGTCGCCGGAAGACGCGCTGGCGATGGGCTTCACGGGCGCCATGCTGCGCGGTTCGGGCATACAGTGGGACCTGCGCAAGAAGCAGCCGTACGAAGTGTACGACCTGATGGACTTCGATATTCCGATCGGTACCAACGGCGACTGCTACGACCGCTACCTGGTGCGCGTGGAAGAACTGCGCCAGTCGAACCGCATCATCAAGCAGTGCGTCGAGTGGCTGCGCAACAACCCGGGCCCGGTCATCACGGACAACCGCAAGATCGCCCCGCCGTCGCGCGTCGACATGAAGTCGAACATGGAATCGCTGATTCACCACTTCAAGCTGTTCCAGGAGGGCTTCCACGTGCCACCAGGCGAGGCGTATGCCGCCGTCGAACACCCGAAAGGCGAGTTCGGCATCTACCTGGTGTCGGACGGTGCCAACAAACCGTACCGGATGAAGATTCGTGCCCCGGACTATGCTCACCTGCAGAGCCTGGATGAAATGGCGCGCGGCCACATGATCGCCGACGCGGTCACCATCATCGGGACGCAAGACATTGTGTTCGGCAGTATCGACCGTTAAGAGGGCGGAAAGAATTATGTTATCCGAGCAGTGCTATAAAAAAATCGACCGCGAGTTGGCCAAGTACCCGGCCGACCAGCGCCAGTCGGCCGTCATGGCCTCGCTGGCTCACGCCCAGGTAGAACTGGGCTGGCTGTCGCCAGAAACGATGAAGGAAATCGCCGACTACATCGGCATGCCGGCCATTGCTGTGCAGGAAGTCGCGACCTTCTACAACATGTACAACCTGAAGCCGGTCGGCAAGCACAAGATCACCGTGTGCACCAACCTGCCGTGCGCCCTGTCGGGCGGCGTCAAGGCCGGCGAGCACCTGAAGCAGAAGCTGGGCATCGACTACCGCGGCACCACCGCGGACGGCGCATTCACGCTGCAAGAGGGCGAGTGCATGGGCGCCTGCGGCGACGCACCCGTGATGCTGGTGAATAACCACCGCATGTGCTCGTTCATGAGCATGGAAAAGATCGACGCCCTCGTGGAGGAACTGAAGAAATGACCTCGCTGCACGACCGTCACATCAACCCGCTGATCCTGAAGGATCTGACCGGCGACAACTGGCACCTGGAAGAGTACGTCAAGCGCGGCGGTTATTCCGCGCTGCGCCGCATCCTGGAAGGCAAGATCGCGCCGGAAACCATCATCGCCGACCTGAAGACGTCGGGCCTGCGCGGCCGCGGCGGCGCCGGTTTCCCCACGGGCCTGAAGTGGAGCTTCATGCCACGCCAGTTCCCGGGCCAGAAATACCTCGTCTGCAACACGGACGAAGGCGAGCCGGGCACGTTCAAGGACCGCGACATCATCCGCTACAACCCCCATGCACTGATCGAAGGCATGGCCATCGGCGCTTATGCGATGGGGATCACCGTGGGCTACAACTACATCCACGGCGAGATCTTCGAGGACTACCTGCGCTTCGAGGAAGCGCTGGAGCAGGCGCGCGCCGCCGGCTACCTCGGTGACCGCATCCTCGGTTCCGATTTCAGCTTCCAGCTGCACGCGCACCACGGTTATGGCGCGTACATCTGCGGCGAGGAAACGGCACTGCTGGAATCGCTGGAAGGTAAAAAAGGCCAGCCGCGCTTCAAGCCGCCATTCCCGGCCTCGTTCGGCCTGTACGGCAAGCCGACGACGATCAACAACACGGAAACGTTCGCGGCCGTGCCGTTCATCCTGAACCTGGGCGCCGAGAACTACCTGGCGCTGGGCAAGCCGAACAACGGCGGCACGAAGATCTTCTCGATCTCCGGCGACGTCGAGCGTCCGGGCAATTACGAGGTGCCGCTGGGTACGCCGTTTGCCAAGCTGATGGAACTGGCCGGCGGCATGCGTGGCGGCAAAAAGATCAAGGCGGTCATTCCCGGCGGTTCGTCCGCACCGGTGATCCGCGGCGAGATCATGATGCAAACCGACCTGGACTACGATTCGATCGCGAAAGCGGGTTCGATGCTGGGTTCGGGCGCCGTCATCGTCATGGACGAGACGCGCTGCATGGTCAAGGCGCTGGAACGCCTGTCCTACTTCTACTTCGAAGAATCGTGTGGCCAGTGCACGCCATGCCGTGAAGGCACGGGCTGGATGTACCGCATGATCCACCGCATCGAGAACGGCCAGGGCCGCCAGAGCGACCTGGACATGCTGAACTCGATTGCCGACAACATCCAGGGCCGCACGATCTGCGCGCTGGGCGATGCGGCGGCGATGCCGGTGCGGGCGTTCATCAAGCAATTCCGCGAAGAATTCGAATATCACGTCGAGCACAAGCACTGCCTGGTGCCTGTCTCGGCTTTCTAAGTGATCATCATGGTTGAAATCGAAATTGACGGCAAGAAGGTAGAAGTCCCACCGGGTTCCATGGTGATGGACGCTGCCAACAAACTGGGCACGTACATCCCGCACTTCTGCTATCACAAGAAATTGTCGATCGCGGCGAACTGCCGGATGTGCCTGGTCGAAGTGGAAAAGGCGCCAAAGCCGTTGCCAGCCTGCGCCACGCCGGTCTCCGCCGGCATGATCGTGCGCTCGCACAGCGAGAAGGCCGTCCAGGCGCAGAAAAGCGTCATGGAGTTCCTCTTGATTAACCACCCGCTGGACTGCCCGATCTGCGATCAGGGCGGCGAATGCCAGCTGCAGGATCTGGCGGTCGGCTACGGCAGCAACAACTCGCGCTACGAAGAAGACAAGCGCGTGGTCGTGCCGAAGGATGCCGGTCCCCTCATCAACATGAAGGAGATGAGCCGCTGCATCCAGTGCACCCGTTGCGTACGCTTTGGCCAGGAAGTGGCCGGCGTCATGGAACTGGGCATGCTGGGTCGTGGCGAGCACTCGGAAATCACGACGTTTGTCGGCGAAGCGGTCAGCTCGGAGATGTCGGGCAATATGATCGACCTGTGCCCGGTGGGCGCGCTGACGTCGAAGCCGTTCCGCTACAGCGCCCGCACGTGGGAACTGTCGCGCCGCAAATCGGTGTCGCCGCACGACGGCCTCGGTGCCAACCTGATCGTTCAGGTCAAGCAGGGCAAGGTCAAGCGCGTGCTGCCGCTGGAAAACGAAGCGATCAACGAGTGCTGGATTTCCGACAAGGACCGCTTCTCGTACGAAGCGCTGGACTCCACCGAGCGCCTGACGCAGCCGATGCTCAAGCAAGGCGGCCAGTGGAAGGAAGTCGATTGGCAGACGGCGCTGGAGTACGTGGCGCACGGCCTGAAGAACATCAAGCACGAACACGGTGCCGACGCGATCGCCGCTTACGCGACCGCGCACTCGACCGTCGAGGAACTGGCGCTGCTCAAAAAGCTGGCGTCCGGTGTCGGCTTCGAGAACGTCGACTTCCGCCTGCGCCAGAGCGACTTCGCGCTGGACGGCGAAGTCACGCCATGGCTGGGCATGCCGATTGCCGACGTGTCGAACCTGCAGGGCGCGCTGGTCATCGGCTCGTTCCTGCGCAAGGATCACCCGCTGCTGGCCACGCGCCTGCGCGCCGCCGCCAAGAACGGTGCAAGGATTTCCCTGATCGGCGCTTCCGGTGACGACAGCCTGATCAAGGTCGGCACGAACATCGTCGCCGCGCCGTCCGACTGGCTGGCAGCGCTGTCCGGTATTGTTTCCGCCGTCGCGCAAGCGAAAGGCGAGGGCGCACCTGCCGGCTTCGAAGCCATTGAAGCGAACGACGCCGCCAAGGCCGTTGCCGCCTCGCTGATCGCTGGCGAACAGAAAGCCGTCTTCCTGGGCAACGCCGCCGTGCATCACCCGCAAGCGTCGCAGATCCACGCCGCCGCGCAGTGGATCGCCAACGCGACCGGCGCCAAGCTGGGCGTGCTGACGGAAGCGGCCAACACGGTTGGCGGCTACCTGGTCGGCGCTACCGCTGCCAAGGCTGCCCCGGCGTTCTCCGTGCCAAAGAAAGCCTACGTGCTGCTGAATGCGGAACCGGAACTGGACGCCGTCAACCCGGCCCAGGCCGTGGCCGCGCTGAACGGCGCCGAGATGGTGGTTGTCATGTCCGCCTTCAAGCACGGCGCGGATTACGCCGACGTGCTGCTGCCGATCGCACCGTTCGCCGAAACGTCCGGCACCTTCGTCAACTGCGAAGGCCGCGTGCAGAGCTTCAACGGTACCGTCAAGCCGCTGGGCGACGCGCGTCCGGCCTGGAAGGTGCTGCGCGTGCTGGGCAACATCCTCGGCCTGCCGGGCTTCGACTACGAAACCTCGGAATCGATCCGCGACGAAGTGCTGGGCAAGGGCGTGGCCGACGTGTCGGACAAGCTGTCCAACACGACGAAAGCGGCCTTGACCGCTGCCTCGTTCGGCGCCGGCGACAAGCTCGAGCGCATCGCCGACGTGCCGATCTACTTCTCGGACGCGCTGGCGCGCCGTTCGGCGCCGCTGCAGGCCACGCCCGATGCGGCACCGCCCAAAGCGCACATCTCGAAGGCCCTGGCCGAACAGATCGGCGTAAAGAACGACGACATGGTGCAGGTGCTGCAAGGCGCCGGTTCGGCGATCCTGGCCGCCCGCATCGATCCGTCGCTGCCGGCCAACGTCGTGCGCGTGCCGGCGGCGCACGTGTCGACGGCCACGTTGGGCGACATGTTCGGCCCCATCTCGGTCGCTAAAGCAGGGGAGGCCAAATAATGGCGCTGGAATTCGTCAACACCATCAACACCAGCGGCGCCGAGCTGCTGGGTCCCGTCTGGCCATTCGCCTGGACGATGATCAAGCTGCTGTGCGTGCTGCTGCCGCTGATGGGCATGGTTGCCTACGCCACGCTGTGGGAACGCAAGCTGATCGGCTGGATCCAGATCCGTATCGGCCCGAACCGCGTGGGTCCGATGGGTCTGCTGCAGCCGATCGCCGATGCCCTGAAACTGCTGTTCAAGGAAATCGTCATCCCGACCAAGGCCGTGCGCGGCCTGTTCGTGATCGGCCCGATCATGACGATCATGCCGGCGCTGGCGGCCTGGTCGGTCGTGCCGTTCGGTCCGGAAGCCGTGCTGGCCAACGTCAACGCGGGCCTGCTGCTGCTGCTGGCGATCACGTCGATGGAAGTCTACGGCATCATCATCGCCGGCTGGTCGTCCAACTCGAAGTACTCGTTCATGGGCGCGATGCGTGCGTCGGCCCAGATGATCTCGTACGAAATCCCGATGGGCTTCGCGCTGGTCGTCGTGCTGATGGTGTCCGGTTCGCTGAACTTCATCGACATCGTCAACGGCCAGGGCCGCGGCCAGTTCGCCGACATGGGCCTGACGTTCCTGTCCTGGAACTGGCTGCCGCTGCTGCCGCTGTTCGTGGTCTACCTGACCTGCGGCCTGGCCGAAAGCAACCGTCACCCGTTCGACGTGGTCGAGGGCGAGTCGGAAATCGTGGCCGGCCACATGGTCGAATATTCGGGCATGTCGTACGCGATGTTCATGCTGGCCGAATACGCCAACCTCATCCTGATCGGCGCGCTGGCTTCGATCATGTTCCTGGGCGGCTGGCAGGCCCCGTTCAAGTTCCTGGAATTCTGGGGCGGATTCGGCGGCTTCTTCTGGTTGTTCCTGAAGACGTTCCTGCTGGTCTCGGTGTTCATCTGGGTGCGTGGTACCTTCCCGCGTTACCGTTACGACCAGATCATGCGTCTGGGCTGGAAGGTATTCATTCCGCTGACCCTGTTCTGGCTGGTGCTGGTGGCCTGCTGGATGCAGACGTCCTGGAATATTTGGAAGTAAGGGAAGCGCAAAATGGAACGAGTAAAAGACTTTTTCGGCAGCCTGCTGCTGTCCGAACTGATCAAGGGCATGGCGCTGACGGGGAAGTACATGTTCTCCCGCAAGATCACCGTGCAGTACCCGGAAGAGAAGACGCCGATGTCGCCGCGCTTCCGCGGCCTGCACGCGCTGCGCCGCTACCCGAACGGTGAAGAACGCTGCATCGCCTGCAAGCTGTGCGAAGCGGTGTGCCCGGCAATGGCCATCACGATCGAATCGGAGCAGCGCGACGACGGCACCCGCCGCACGACGCGTTACGACATCGACCTGACCAAGTGCATCTTCTGCGGCTTCTGCGAGGAATCCTGCCCCGTCGACTCGATCGTGGAAACCCACGTGCTGGAATACCACGGCGAGAAGCGCGGCGATCTGTACTACACCAAAGAGATGCTGCTGGCCGTCGGCGACCGCTACGAAGCGGACATTGCCGCCGCCCGTGCGGCGGACGCGGCGTACCGCTGATCGCCACCAATACTGATCAGGATTAGTTTATGGACTTCATAACCGTATTGTTCTACGTGTTCGCGACCATCATGGTCGTGGCCGCGGCGCGCGTCATCACGGCGCGCAACCCCGTCACGGCGGCACTGTTCCTGGTGCTGGCGTTCTTCCAGGCGGGCGGCATCTGGATGCTGCTCAAAGCCGAGTTCCTGGCGATCGTCCTCGTGCTGGTGTACGTGGGTGCCGTGATGGTGCTGTTCCTGTTCGTCGTCATGATGATCGACATCGACAACACGCGCCTGCGCGAAGGGTTCTGGAATTACCTGCCCGTCGCTTCCGTTGTAGGCGGCATCATCGTGCTGGAGATGGCTTCCGTGCTGTGGCGCGTCTACGGCGTGGCCGGTCCGCAGGCTCCGGCCGCGGCAGGCACCATCGGCAACACGAAGGAACTGGGCAAACTGATTTACACCCAGTACATCTATGCGTTTGAAATCGCCGCCGTCATCCTGCTGCTGGCCATCGTTGCCGCGGTCGCGCTGACGCTGCGCAAGCGCAAGGACATCAAGTTCTTCGATCCGGGCGAGGCCGTGCGCGTCAAGCGCAACGACCGCCTGAAGATCGTCAAGATGGACGCCGTCAAGCACGTCGCGGCGACTGAAGCTACCAAGGAGGCACCATGACCCTGTCGCTGGCACACTACCTGGTCCTGGGCGCGATCCTGTTCGCGATCTCGATCGTGGGGATTTTCCTGAACCGCAAGAACGTCATCGTGCTGCTGATGGCCATCGAACTGATGCTGCTGGCAGTGAACATGAACTTCATCGCGTTTTCCCATTATCTGGGCGATGCGGCCGGGCAGATCTTCGTCTTCTTCATCCTGACCGTCGCGGCTGCCGAATCGGCAATCGGCCTGGCGATCCTGGTGGTGATGTTCCGTAACCTGGACACCATCAACGTCGAAGACCTGGACAGCCTCAAAGGCTAGTTATTAACCCTCGAATAATAAACAGACAAGGTTCATCATGACGGGGCTTAACCCTAACCTTCTTCTTGCCGTTCCGCTGGCGCCGCTGGCGGGTTCCGCCATCGCGGGCCTGCTGGGCACGAAGTTCTTCGGTAACGTGGCCGGCCGCAAGGTATCGACGGTCGCGACCATCCTGGGCGTACTGATCGCCTTCCTGCTCTCCTTCCAGACCCTGTTGCAGGTGATGGACGGGGCAACCTTCAACGGCACGGTCTACCGCTGGATGACGGTCGCCGGCGTCGACCTCGTGGTCGGCTTCCAGATCGACTCGCTGACGGCGATGATGATGTGCGTCGTCACGTTCGTGTCGCTGATGGTGCACATCTACACCATCGGATATATGGCTGAAGACGAAGGTTACAACCGCTTCTTCTCGTATATTTCGCTGTTCACCTTCTCGATGCTGATGCTGGTGATGTCCAATAACTTCCTGCAGCTGTTCTTCGGCTGGGAAGCGGTGGGCCTCGTCTCGTATCTGCTGATCGGCTTCTGGTACAAGCGTCCGACGGCGATCTTCGCCAACATGAAGGCGTTCCTCGTCAACCGCGTGGGCGACTTCGGTTTCATCCTCGGTATTGGCCTGATCCTGGCCTACACGGGCTCGATGGACTACCAGGCCGTGTTCCAGAAGAAGGAACTGCTGACGACGGCGACCTTGCCGGGCACCGACTGGATGGTCATCACCGTGGCCTGCATCTGCCTGTTCATCGGCGCAATGGGCAAGTCGGCCCAGTTCCCCCTGCACGTCTGGCTGCCTGACTCGATGGAAGGCCCGACCCCGATCTCCGCACTGATCCACGCGGCGACGATGGTTACCGCCGGCATCTTCATGGTGTCGCGCATGTCGCCGCTGTTCGAGCTGTCGGACGTGGCGCTGTCGTTCGTGCTGGTCATCGGCTCGATCACCGCGCTGTTCATGGGCTTCCTGGGCATCATCCAGAACGACATCAAGCGCGTCGTCGCGTACTCCACGCTGTCGCAGCTGGGCTACATGACCGTCGCGCTGGGCGCGTCGGCCTACTCGGTCGCCGTGTTCCACCTGATGACGCACGCGTTCTTCAAGGCGCTGCTGTTCCTCGGCGCCGGCTCCGTCATCATCGGCATGCACCACGACCAGGACATCCGCAACATGGGTGGCCTGCGCAAGTACATGCCGATCACGTGGATCACGTCGCTGCTGGGCTCCCTGGCCCTGATCGGCACGCCGCTGTTCTCCGGCTTCTACTCGAAGGACTCGATCATCGAGGCGGTGCACGCCACCCATATCCCGGGTGCCGGCTTCGCCAACTTCGCGGTGCTGGCCGGCGTGTTCGTCACGGCGTTCTACTCGTTCCGCATGTACTTCCTCGTCTTCCACGGCAAGGAGCGCTTCGGCCAGGCCCACGCGCACGGTCACGATCATCACGACGACCATGCCGTCGCCAAGGCTGCCCATGGCGACCCGCATGCGCTGCACGATTCGGATGCGCATCACGAAGAGGAAGACGATGACCACGGCCACCACGGCCTGGCACCGGGCGAGAAACCGCACGAGTCGCCGTTCGTCGTCTGGTTCCCGCTGGTGATGCTGGCGATTCCTTCGGTGATCATCGGCTTCCTGGCCATCGGCCCGATGCTGCACGGTTCGTTCTTCGACAACGTCATCTTCGTCGGCCAGAACCACCCGGCGATGCACGAGCTGAACGAGGAATTCCACGGCCCGCTGGCCATGGCGATCCACGGCCTGATGACGGCACCGTTCTGGCTGGCCCTGGCCGGTGTCGTGGCGGCGTACTACTGCTACATGATCAATCCGCGCGTACCGGCATGGTTCTACAGCAAGTTCAAGTTCCTGCACACGCTGCTGGACAACAAGTACTACATGGATGCGTTCAACCAGGCCGTGTTCGCCAAGGGCGCGCGCGTGCTGGGCGAAGGGCTGTGGCGAGTCGGCGACCGTGCGATCATCGACGGTCTGCTGGTCAACGGCAGTGCGAAAGTGGTGGGCTGGATTGCGCAGCTGGCGCGCCTGGGCCAGACCGGCTACATCTACCACTACGCGTTCGTCATGATCATCGGCATCCTGGGCTTCCTGGTGTATTTCCTGCCGTTCTGGCACGCTTAACACCGACACGCAAAAGAGATAAAAGATGCAGTCACAAATTCCTTACCTTAGCCTGTCGATCTGGTTGCCGGTACTGTTCGGCCTCGTCATCCTGGCCATCGGCCGGGACTCGCGCGCCGGCCTGGTGCGCGTGCTTGCCCTGATCGGTTCCATCGTGTCGCTGCTGCCGACGATCCCGCTGTTTACGCAGTTCGACAACGCAGCCCATGGCATGCAGTTCGTTGAAAAAGCGGCGTGGATCGAGCGCTTCAACATCTTCTACTCGCTGGCCATCGACGGCCTGTCGCTGTGGTTCGTGCCGCTGACCGCGTTCATCACGATCATCGTCGTGATCTCCGCCTGGGAAGTGATCCAGGACCGCGTGGCCCAGTACATGGGCGCGTTCCTGATCCTGTCCGGCCTGATGATCGGCGTGTTCACGGCGATGGACGGCCTGCTGTTCTACTTCTTCTTCGAAGCGACGCTGATCCCGATGTACATCATCATCGGCGTCTGGGGCGGTGCCAACCGCGTCTACGCGGCGTTCAAGTTCTTCCTGTACACCTTCTTCGGCTCGCTGCTGACCCTGGTGGCGGTGATCTACCTGTACAACAAGTCGGGCAGCTGGGACATCCTGGCATGGCATCAGCTGGCGTTGTCGATGCCGGAGCAGATCGCCATCTTCGTCGCATTCTTCATGGCGTTCGCCGTCAAGGTGCCGATGTTCCCGGTCCACACGTGGCTGCCGGACGTCCACGTGGAAGCGCCAACGGGCGGTTCCGCCGTGCTGGCCGCGATCATGCTGAAGCTGGGCGCCTACGGTTTCCTGCGTTTTTCGATCCCGATCGTGCCGGACGCGTCGCACTACCTGGCGCCTGTCGTCATCGTGCTGTCCTTGATCGCCGTGATTTACGTCGGCCTGGTCGCCATGGTCCAGAAGGACATGAAGAAACTGGTCGCGTACTCGTCGATCGCCCACATGGGCTTCGTCACGCTGGGCTTCTTCATGTTCAACGACATGGGCACGCAGGGTGCCATCATGCAGATGATCTCGCACGGCTTCGTGTCGGGCGCCATGTTCCTGTGCATCGGCGTGCTGTATGACCGCGCCCACTCGCGCCAGATCGCCGACTACGGCGGAGTAGTGAACAAGATGCCGCGCTTCGCAGCGTTCTTCATCCTGTTCTCGATGGCCAACTGCGGCCTGCCGGCCACCTCCGGCTTCGTGGGCGAATTCATGGTCATCCTGGGCGCCGTGCAGTTCAACTTCGTGACGGGCATCCTGGCCGCGACGGCACTGATCCTTGGCGCCGCCTACTCGCTGTGGATGGCCAAGCGCGTCATCTTCGGCAAGGTGGCCAACCACCACGTGGCCGAACTGACGGACATCAACGGCCGCGAGTTCTTCATGCTGGGTGTCCTGGCGATCGCGGTGCTGGCCATGGGCCTGTATCCGGCGCCGTTCACCGACACGATGCAGACCTCCGTGGCCGACCTGCTCAAGCATGCGGCGCAGAGCAAGCTGGCAGTCGCACCACTGATTGCACACTGATTGAGATAGGACCGAAGTTTCATGAATAACTCAAACCTGATCCCGATCTACGCAGAGATCTTCCTGGTGGTCGCCACCTCGGCGATCCTGCTGATCGACATGTTCCTGTCGGAGGCGAAGCGGGGCATCACGTATGCGCTGTCGCTGTTCGCACTGGTGGGCTGCGCGTACTTCACGTTTGTCGACTTCAATGCCGGCACGACGACGTACTCGTTCTACAACATGGTCGTGTCCGACCCGATGGGCAACCTGCTCAAGCTGTTCACCTACCTGACCGTGGGTGTGACGTTCGTCTACTCGCGCCAGTACACCCATGACCGCGGCATGCTGGGCGGCTCGCTGGGCGGCGAGTTCTACGTGCTGGCCCTGTTCTCGATGCTGGGCCAGATGGTCATGATCTCGGCGAACAACTTCCTGTCCATCTACCTGGGCCTGGAGCTGATGTCGCTGGCAACGTACGCCCTGGTGGCGCTGCGTCGCGATCACCCGATCTCCACCGAAGCGGCGATGAAGTACTTCGTGCTGGGCGCGCTGGCGTCCGGCTTCCTGCTGTATGGCATGTCGATGCTGTATGGCGCGACCGGCACGCTGGACCTGTCGACCCTGGCGCAGAAAGTCTCCAGCGGTACGGTCACCCCGACCATCCTGGTGTTCGGCCTCGTGTTCCTTGTCGCCGGCCTGGGCTTCAAGCTGGGCGCCGTGCCGTTCCATATGTGGGTACCGGACGTCTACCAGGGCTCGCCAACCGGCGTCACGCTGCTGCTGGGCGCCGCGCCGAAACTGGCCACGTTCGCGATCTGCATCCGCCTGCTGGTGGAAGGCCTGCTGCCCATGGCATTCGACTGGCAGCAGATGATGATGGTCCTGGCCGTGCTGTCGCTGGCCATCGGTAACCTGACGGCCATCGCGCAGACGAACCTGAAGCGGATGCTGGCCTATTCGACGATCGCGCAGATCGGCTTCGTCGCGCTGGCCATGATGGCCGGCGTCACGGGCGTCGAGCAGGCGGACGGCAAGATCCTTCCGGACACGGCCAATGCCGCGCCGGCGTACAGCGCCGCGATGTACTACTCGATCACGTACGTGCTGACCACGCTGGGTACGTTCGGCCTGATCATGGTGCTGGCCCGTTCCGGTCACGAAGCGGAGGAACTGTCCGACTTCCGCGGCCTGTCGAAGCGTTCGCCATGGTTCGCGCTCGTCATGACCCTGCTGATGTTCTCGCTGGCCGGCGTGCCGCCGATGATGGGCTTCGCCGCCAAGCTGGCGGTGCTGCAGACCGTGCTGCACACGGGCCAGCTGTGGCTCACGATCTTCGCCGTCATGGCGTCGCTGGTGGCCGCGTTCTACTACCTGCGCGTCGTCAAGACGATGTGGTTCGACGAGCCGGTCGACACGGCGCCGATCAAGGTCGCCACGGACAAGAACATCGTCCTCGGACTGAACGCGCTGCTGGTCCTGGTGCTGGGTGTCGTGCCGGGCCCGCTGCTGGACGCGTGCCTGCACGCAATGAGCAAGACGCTGGCGTCCTGATTGATGGATGTCGGCGCGGCGGCATGGTTGGTGATCCTGCTGGCATTCGTCGGCGCCAACCTGCCGTTCTTCAATGACAAGGTGTTTGCCCTGGTCCCCTTCAAGGGGCAGGGCACAAGCCTTTCCTGGTGCGTCTCGGTGAACTCGTGGTGCTGTTCTTTATCGTCGGGTTCATCGGCCGCGCTCTCGAAGGGCGCATCGGCACCGTCTTCCCGCAAACGTGGGAGTTCTACGCCATCTCCGCCTGCCTGTTCCTCGTCCTTGGCTTCCCCGGCTTCGTCGTGCGCTATCTGCGCAAGCGGCACTGAGCTTTCAAAAGGAAACCCGGCCCTGCCGGGTTTTTTATTTGGGGGACAACAATTTCGCCACACTGCTACACTGGCGTTTTTTGACTGGAGCGTGCATGAGCGATGCGCATCTGAAGGAAACGAAAGTGGACGGCAGCCTGGCCTACGATGGCGGCTTCCTGAAGGTCCACAAGGACCGTGTCACGCTGCCCGACGGCAGCATCACCCACCGCGAATACATCCGCCATTCCGGCGCCGTGGCGATCCTGCCCGTGCTGGACGACGGACGCATCCTGCTGGAACGCCAGTTCCGCTACCCGAACGACCAGGTCTTCATCGAATTCCCGGCCGGTAAAATCGATCCGGGCGAGGACTACCTGGCATGCGCCAAGCGCGAGCTGGTGGAGGAAACGGGCTACACGGCGCGCGAGTGGCACTTCCTGACGACGATCCACAACGCCATCGCTTATTCGGACGAGCATCTGGAACTGTACCTCGCCAGGGGTCTCACGGCGGGCGAAGCGCAGCTCGATGCCGGCGAATTCGTCGAATGCTTCACGGCCACGCTGGACGAGATGCTGGAATGGGTCCGCACCGGCAAGATCACGGACGTCAAGACGATTATCGGCACGTTCTGGCTCGACAAGCTGCGCTCGAACGACTGGAAGCTGGACTGACATGAACGGGCGGCGGCTCGCGCTGGCGTTGGCATTGGCAGCGTGCGGCGCTGCCGCTGCTGCCGCTCCGGCGCGTACGCCGTTCCAGATCCGCTGCGAGGATTCGATCAGCAAGACGGTTTCCGTGCTGTCGGCCAAGCAGAACGGCTACACGATCAATACCACGCTGTCATACAAGATGCTGACGGCGATGAAGGGCGTCGCCACGCGCAACCAGTTCGTGCTGGGACTGACGCGCACGGAATCGCGCGTGCAGATCGGCCTGGCCGGCCCCATGCTGCAGGACCCGGCCAGCGGTTACGAGTGCGTGGCGCCGCAGATCTCCGTGCAGCTGACGTACGTGCCCGTGAAAATCTACGTGGGCAGCGAGTTCCCCGTGGGAACGTGCGGCTACAAGGAGATCCTGGCGCACGAGATGCGGCATATGGAAGCGTACATGGCCCACCTGCCGAAGGTCGAGCGCACGGTCGGCGCCGCGCTGGCGAAGCGCTTCGAGGGTAAACCCTTGTACGCGCCCGCCGGCACGGCGCGTTCCGCGCTGGCGTTCGAGATCGACAGCGGCTGGCTGCCCTACATCAAGGCCGAGATGGCGAAGGTGGAAGCGGTGCAGGCGCAGATCGATTCGCCGGCCGAGTATGCGCGCCTGGGCAAGGTCTGCGGCGGCGAGATTCAACGAATACTGGTAAGAACAAGAGCAATGAGATGACTGAAGCACCGCGCTACCTGGCGCTGATCCCCGCCGCGGGCGTCGGCGCGCGCATGGCCGCCGCCGGCCCGAAACAATACCTGCCGCTGGCGGGCAGGCCCATGCTGCGCCACACGCTGCAGGCGTTCCTCGACAGCGAGGCGATCCACCACATCTACGTTGTCGTCAGCGCCAGCGACGGCTACATCGACGACGTCGTTGCCGACTGCGGGCAGCGGGTGACGGTGCTGCGCCGCGGCGGCGCCACCCGCATGGAGTCGATCCGCAACGGCCTGCGCGCCATCGATGCCGCCGCTGGCGACCGTGTGCTGGTGCACGACGCCGCCCGTCCCGGCCTGACGCCGGGGTTGATCGACAAGCTGATCGCCGAGGCGGGCCTCGACCCCGCCGGCGGCCTGCTGGCATTGCGCGTCGTCGATACCGTCAAGAGCACGCGTGCCGGCAAGGTCGAAACCACGCCGCGCGACGGGCTGTGGCTGGCACAGACGCCGCAGATGTTCCCGTACGAGCTGCTGCTGCGGGCGCTGGAATCGGCGCCGGACCCGGAGGCGATCACGGACGATGCTTCCGCCGTCGAGATGCTGGGGCTGTCGCCACGGCTGGTCGAAGGCCATCCACGCAACCTGAAAGTGACGCTGCCGGTCGACATCGGCATCGCTGAAATGTACCTGAAACAGGATTCACAATGACTACCTCATCCTTCCCGCACCTGCCATATCGCATCGGACAAGGCTATGACAGCCACCGCCTCGTCGAAGGCCGCAAACTGATACTGGGCGGTGTCGAGATTGCCCACGACAAGGGTCTGCTGGGCCATTCCGATGCGGACGCGCTGCTGCATGCCGTGACGGACGCCATCCTGGGCGCGGCCGCGCTGGGCGACATCGGCAGGCATTTCCCCGACACGGCCGTCGAATTCGCCGGCGCCGATTCGCGCGTGCTGCTACGCGAAGCCGTGCGGCGCGTGCGCGAGACGGGCTACGACATCGGCAACGTGGACGCGACGATCATCGCCCAGCGCCCGAAGATGGCGCCGCACATCGCCACGATGGTCGAGAACATCGCCGCCGACCTGGGCGTGACGCCGAACCAGGTCAACGTCAAGGCCAAGACCAACGAAAAGATGGGCTACCTGGGGCGCGAAGAGGGCATCAACGCCGAAGCCGTGGCGTTGCTCGTGCTGCGCGCCGCCTGACGATGGCACGCGACCTGTCGGCCTACCGCGAAGTGGCGATCGAGTCGTTCGACGACGGCGGTGTCGTACGGCTGCGCCCCTTGGCCGGCCAGGCCTACCATGTGTGGCTGCGGGTGCAGGGACCGCGCGTCATGGTGGCGGACCATCCCGTCGGCACCCGCTTTCTCGTGCATGCCAAGCTGACGGACCGGCTCGGCGGGACGCCGTTCCTGTACGTGTACCACGGCGACCCGGTCGTTGTGCTGAGCGACGCGCAGGCGCGCAAGTTTCTGGCGGAGTTCCGGCGCGGCCGAATCTGAGTCCTCCGGGACAATCCCGGACATTGCTGAAAGGGAGAGCATGATCCGTATCCGCGAAATCGACCATATCGTCCTGCGCGTCGTGGAGCTCGAGCGCATGGTCCGTTTCTACACGGAGGTGCTGGGCTGTACCGTGGAGCGCCGGCAGGACGCGATCGGCCTGGTGCAGCTGCGCGCCGGCAGCGCCATGGTGGACCTCGTTCCCGTCGACGGAAAGCTGGGCCGCCTGGGCGGCGCGGCGCCCGGCAAAGAGGGGCGCAACGTCGATCATTTCTGCTTCCGGGTCGAGCCGTTCGACGAGGCGGCGATTCGCGCGCACCTGGACCGCTTCGACGTGCCGAGCGGACCGGCCGAGTCGCGTTATGGTGCCGAGGGCGAGGGGCCGTCGATCTACATCGCGGACCCCGAGGGCAATACGGTGGAGCTGAAGGGTGCGCCGTATTGATGCGGCTTTGATGCGGGTGCCACCTGCGCAGGCAGGCCGTTACCCGTTACGTTATGCCGCGCGGCGGCAGCACCAGCAGATGACGGAGCTCGATACGGCGGCCGGCGCGGTCGCGCGGTTCGATATGCTGTTCGAACCACGCACGGTTGGCGATTTCAAAGGCAAGCAGCGCGGCGGCGTCGTCGGCCTGCAGCGTGCGGATGGTGACGCTGCCCGGCGTCGTCACCCGATGCTGCCGCCAACCGGGAAGCTGGCGGTAAACACGACGTACGGCGCCTCGTAGCGGTAGACGATGCTGCCGTCGTGGCCGCGCATGACGCTGTCGGCGATGTACAGGCCCAGGCCCATGCCGGTCCGGTTGGCCTGGTTCTGGAGCGCCATCCGCTTGAAGGGGTTGAACAGCTGCGCTTCCAGCTCGGGCGGGATCGGAGCGCCTTCGTTGCGAACTTCGATGCGCACGATACCGTCGTCCTGTGCCAGGGCCACGCCGATGGCGTGGCCGCCGTGGGCATGGTGGCGCGCATTGCTCAGCAGGTTGCTGACGACCTGCGCCAGCCGGTCCGCATCGACCTGCGCGTGCACGCCCGGTGCGATCGTCGTCTCGAACGTCGTGCCCGGATGTGCCATCCGGGTTTCGTCCACGAGATCCTCGACCAGCCGGCTGATGTCGGTGTCTTCCTTGCGCAGCGACAGTCCGAGGCCGCTGTCGAGGCGGCTCATGTCCAGCACCTGGCTGATGAGGCGATGCATGCGGCCGCTGGAACGTTCGATGCGCTGGCCCAGCTGCTGCGGTTGGGCGCCATGCTGCAGGACCGTTGCCGCCATCGTGATCGACTGCAGCGGATCGCGCAGGTCGTGGCCCAGCATCGCCAGCAGCTGCATGCGCGCGCGTTCGGTCTCGGCGTGCCGCGCCATGCTGGCCCGGTGCATCTCGGCCAGCAGCTGTTCGGCCACCAGCATGCGGTTGGCGTCCCATGGTTCGGCCTTGTCGTGCACCGTGTCGACCCACTCGTCGAACGAGCCGCGCGGCGTCAGGCGGTGGCCCAGCGGCCCCGTGACCGTCATCTTTTCCGGCTTGCCGGCCCAGCGGATCGTTTCGATCTGCTCCCGCCGCAGCGCAAGCAGCCAGCCGGACGTGGCGGGATCGAAATGCAGTCCCAGCACGCCGACCCATGGGCCGATGGCGGCACCGGTGGCGGCGGGCCATTCCGCCCGGCAGCAGCGAAGCAGGACTTCCTCGCCGTCGGCCGGCAGGGAGGCGACGATGGCAGCTGCCAGGTCATGTCCGATGTCGCCATGCGTGCACAGCTTGCCCTGTTGCGCAAACACCAGCGCGTGCGCGTCCAGCGTCACCGCCAGACCTGCGGCGTGTCGATTCAGTGCCGACAGCACATCGTCTTCGTGCAGCAGCGTTTCGATCAGGTGCGTGCGCACGTCCGCGGCCTGTTCCACCATCGTGGCGCGCTCGCGCGCATCGATGCTTTGCACGGTGGCCGCCAGCACCTGCGCCAGCACGTCGCACGCCATGCGCACGGCATACGGCACGCGCAGCGGCGTGTTGTGGTGGCACGCCAGCAGTCCCCATAAACGGCCGTTGACGACGATCGAGACGCTCATCGATGCCGCCACGCCCATATTGCGCAGGTACTCGACGTGGATCGGCGACACGCTGCGCAGCACGGCGTGGCTCATGTCCAGCGGCGCGTCGCCGGGCGCCACCGTGACCGGCACCGGGCTGTAGCCGATATCGGCGATCAGGCGCAGTGTGTTGATCGTGTACAGGCGGCGTGCCTGGGCCGGGATGTCGCCGGCGGGGTAGCGCATGCCGAGCAGCGGCTTGAGCGTTTCCGCACGCGCTTCGCCGACGACGTCGCCGCTGTCGTCATGGCGGAAGCGGTAGGCCATCACGCGGTCGAACCCCGTGATGGCGCGCACCTGTTCCACCGCCAGCTGCAGCAGAGGGACGATCGCCTTCTGCCGGCGCAGGCGCTCGATGGCCGCGTGCGCCTTCAGCGCGAACGCGGCAACACGCTCGCTGCCCACGTCGCGCAGCTCGAATTCGGCCAGCACGCGCTGGGCGTCGCTGTGGACGATGCAGTCGAAGGTCTGGGTACCTACCGTCGTTTCGATGGCAGTGGGCGTGCAGCCCTCGCTGGCACTGCTGTCGATGCACTCGCGCAGCTGCTGGAGCACGTCAGGGGCCAGCGGCAGGGCGTCGACCGGCATGTCCAGCACGGGCTTAAAGCCCAGCATGGCGCCGGCGTTGTCGCTCCACGCACGCAGCGCGCCCTGCCGATTGAACGCGAGCAGGGCGCCGTGCGGCTGGATCAGGCCGGGGATGTGGATCGGTTCGTTGGCGCAGTTGTCCAGGCCGATCGCGCCGTTCGGTGCCGGGGGCATCATGGCGCCACCCTTGCGGCAGGCGCGGCCGCGTACTCGCGTCGCAGCGCGATCAGGCTGTCGAATGCGTCGCAGGCGCCGGTGCACGCGGCGCTGATCGCAGCGGGCGTGTGCACGTGCTCGCGCAGCACGCGCAGGAATTGCTGCCAGCGCGGGCCGGGCGGCACGCCACCGCCGTGCAGGTAGCGCAGCGGGTGCGGCGCGAGCCGGTCGGCCAGACGGCGATACAGGACCGTCCCGCCCAGGCGCGACCCTTCGAGGACGTAGGAGACACCCCAGCGGTAGGCTGCGCCGCCATCGGCAAACCAGGCCGGCGCCGGGGGCAGGGCAATGGAAGTGCCAGGGAGTGCCGGATCGCCCAGATCCGCGTCGAGCAGCGGGAGATGCGGGAAAGGGGGCAGGGTGGCAGGGTTTTGCGGGCCGTCGGTGAAGCGCGCCTGCCAGGCCTCGATGGGCGCCAGCCAGTGGCGCAACAGGGTGAGGTGGGCACGATAATGGTCCAGCGTGGGCCCCTCCTGGGCAAGCGGCATGCCCTCGTCAAGCTCCGCATGACGGCTGGTGGTGGCTTCGCGCAGTGCCGCGAGTATGTCCGGTAAATCCATCTTCATCCGGCCATTGTACAGGTCAGCTGCCGTCACCACCGTCCGTTTCGTCGTCGTCGCCGTCCTCGGGAATCGCCTCGCGGCGATCGCGGTCGGCCGCGCCGCGCAGCCGCGCGGCGTCGCCGAAGAAGTCGTCCACGCTGTGTTCGGGGCTCTGGCGGATCTCCGGCGGCAGCAGCACCGACATGTACGGCTCGTCGGCCGGATGGCCGTTGTTCTGCAGGTTGCTCATCAGGACCAGCCCGGAGCCGGCGCCCAGCAGCAGCGCGCAGGCCGTCACCAGCCGGCGCGGCGAATAGTGCGGCCGGATCGTGCGCAGGTGGAAGTACACCATGCCGCAGGCGATCAGGATGATGGCATGCCGGCCATAGCGGGTAAACGCCTCGGCCGACCAGGCAAAGGCCAGCACGGACGACATGGTCTTCCATGCGCCGATGGCGATCAGGCCTGCACCGAGAATGAACAGGTGCCGCCCCAGCCGGGCATGGCCGGCGAACAGCCGGTTGATCAAGGCCCAGACGCCGCTCCAGACGAGGCCCGCACCGAGGCCGGAGGCGATCGTCAGCAGGTATTTGATGGCCTGGAAGGACTCGGTGTCCGTCAGCGCCTGGTCGATGCCCACGAACAGCGCAATCAGCGCCACGCCGGCCACGGCGGGCACGCCGCCTTCCCACGCATGCATCGTGGTATCCGTCACTTCCTGCTCGACGGGGAAGCGGGCGTCGCGCACGCGCACGCGCGTATGCCCCAGCCGCACGATCGTCGTGCCGTCCAGCGGCACGGCCTTTTCCCGCCTGCCGTGCAGGACGATGCCGTTCTGGCTGCCCGCATCGCGCAGCAGCAGTCCGCCATCCTCGCCCGCTTCCAGCACCGCGTGGTGCGGTGCCGTGTGGGCGTCGTCGAGGATGACGTCGTTGTCGTAGCCGCGCCCGATCGTCACGGGCAGTGTGTCGCAGCGCTGGCGCGACAGCACGTCGCCATTGCGCGCCAGGACTTCGACGAAGCACGGAAGATGCAGGGCCGTCATCGCTTGTCCTCGCGCGCCAGCGCTTCGACGAACGCACGCGCGCTGCGCATGCCGTTGTCGTACGAGACGCCGCGCACGTCGAGCCGGCTTTGCAGGTTCATCAGCGCGTCGTCCGTGCTTGCCGTCAGCACGGTGAAGTCATACAGGCCGGCGAACTTGCGGTAGGCGCGCACGCACATCACGGCGCGCATCGGCATCGACTTGTTGCGGATGAACTGTTCCGTGCAGGTGGGACCCGTCAGGCGCTTGTCCGTATGGCTGCCCAGCGATTCGTTCTTGAACGACGCCGACGACAGCTGGGCGAAGCGAATGCGGTCCAGCCCCGTGCTGCGCATGAACTGGTGCCGGATGCCGACCTGGCCCGTCTGCAGCGAATCCGAGACATAGACGGCCGACTGCATCGCGCAGCTGGTGTTGTCCACGGCAAAGGGCTTCTCGCCACGCGCATTCGCTTCGGCGTTCGATTCGCCCCAGCAGCGCATCTGCTCGGACTCACGCACCGGCACCTGGTAGGGGCCCATGCTTTTCATTGTCAGGGAGCCGGACAGCAGCTGGTCCACCATCGCCTTCTGGTGTGCCAGCAACTGCTGCGTGACGATGCCCGTGAAGTCCTGCGGCGGCTTCGCGTTCGGATCGACGCGTTTCAGCAGCTCCTGGGCATAGCGGATCGGTACAAGGAAACTGACCAGCTCCCCGTCCAGACGCTTCGACACGTTGACGCCGGCCACTTCGCCATCGGCCGTCACGGCGGGGCCGCCGCTCATGCCCGCGTTGATCGGGCCGGAAAACATCAGCTGATCGTAGAACGTGCGCGAGATGACGCCGTTGTAGGCGCCTTCGGAAATGGCAAAGCCCAGGTCGAGCGGATTGCCGAGCGAGTACAGATACTGTCCCTGCGCTAGCCTGACGGTGCCGTCGGCCAGCTTGAAGGACCCCGTGCCGTACCGGTTGACGCGCACGACGGCCAGGTCGTGCAGCACGTCCACCGCCAGCAGCTCGATATTGCCGCGCTGCCCCGCCGTGTCGACCCATTCGCCAGTGTACGTTTCCGGGTCGAGCGCGAACTGCGATACGACGTGGTAGTTGGTCAGCACCAGATTCGACGTGCCGACCAGGAAGCCGGAGCCCACCGACGACTGCGTCCGGCCGCTTCTCAGCAGCGAGCGCACCTGCAGCAGGTCGGCCTTGGCCGCCGAGTACAGCTTCTGTGCGGCGGACGACGGTGTCGGCAATTGTGGCTGGCCGGGCGCCGCTGCGGGAGCGGGCAGGACAGGCTTTGCCGGTCGGGCAGCAGGCGACGGCGCGGCCAGCGCGGCACTGGCGTAACCGAGGAGGGTCAACGAGGTTAGAGTGCGGGCAAGCCTGGACAGTCTCATGCGGTTCCTGAGCTTCGGTGGTATCCGAAACAGTGTACCTTATGAAACTTGCAGTGCGGCAGGCCAGGGTGCAAAGGCGGGTAAAGACGCGCCGGGCTTAAGGGAGGTTTAAGGCCGTCCGACGCTTGAAGCCCCGCTGTCGTACGGCGCGACAGCGGGGCCGATGCCGATTATCTGAACGAATATGCCAGCGCGCCGTAGAACTGGCGCCCGCGCGGATCCGTATAACTGGGATCGTAGCCGACCGAAAAACTGAACAGCTGGTTCGAGCGCGGGGGATTCTTGTCGAGCAGGTTCTTGATGCCGGCCCGCAGTTTCAGTCCGGCCGAAATCTGATACCCGCCGGTGAGGTCGAGCAGCGAATACGAGTCGACGCGGTGGACCGACCCGTCGGCCAGCAGGTTCTGGTCGCGATAGCCGCTCAGATACGTTTGCTGCAGGGTCAGGTTGAGCGGGCCGCGTTCGTAGTCCAGGCTGACCGTATGGCGCCAGCGCTGGATGATCTGGTCGTTGGTATAGATGCCCAGCGCGCTGATATCGGGACCCTCGGTCGTTTCGCGCGTCTTGTAGTCGAACACATAAGTGCCGTTGAGCGATACGGCAAATCTGCCGAAGCCGGTGGCCGGCAGGCGCCAGTTGATGCCCAGGTCGGCGCCCGACGTTTTCAGCGAACCGATGTTGCGCAGCCGCGAATCGATCGACAGGATCGGCCCCGGGATACCCGGCAGGGCCGGATCGGGATCCCCACGGAGGATGTAGGCGGCATTGCGCACCGGATCGGTGAAGTAGGAGCCTTCCGGCGAGACGATCACATCGGTTTTCTTGATGCGCCAGTAGTCCAGTGTTGCGGTGATGTCGCGCTGCGGCTCGAACACCAGCCCCAGCGAATACTGCTTCGATTCCTCCGGGCGCAGCGATGCCGAGCCGCCCCTGAGCTTGTCCGGCTGCAGGCCGCAGTAATCGGGATTGTCGGTGTTGTCGATGGCCCCGACTTTGATGCAGCCGAGCGGGTCGTTGTAGATGCCGTTGGCCTGGCCCAGCCGCACCGGACTGTACAGGTCGGCAAGGGAGGGCGCCCGGAAGCCCGTGCCGAACGAGCCGCGCACGACCAGCTGCTGCAACGGGTCCCAGCGCACGCCAACCTTGGGATTGGTCGTCGAGCCCACGTCGTTGTAGCGGTCATGGCGCAGCGCGAGCTGCGCTTCCAGACTTGCCAGCACCGGCAGATTGAATTCGGCATACACGGCCTTGACATTGCGCCCGCCCGAGAAGGGCGTCGCCTCGCCTTCGCCGCGGATTTCCCCGGCCGCCAGCAGCGCCGATGGCGTGAACGACATCTTCTCGCGTCGGTATTCGGCGCCGAGCGCAAGGGCCGCTTTGCCGCCGGCCATGTCGAACAGGTCGCGCGTGGCCTTGATATCGAACGAGTCGGTCGTGCCGCGCGAGTGGCGCGCCAGGTCGTTGATCTTGGCCGCGGCCAGCAAGGCTTGCCCTTCGGGACCGGATGGGCCGAACGGGTTGATCTTGCCGGTCGCGAACGCCGCGTCGAACAGCGAAGTCCTGACGTAACCGTCGACGTACTTGTCGTCGACCTTGTTGACGCTGTGATTGAGCGCCATGTCGTAGTCCCAGCCCAGCGCAAGTCCCTTACCGCCGAGCACCATGCGCGTGGCCGTGGCGTCGATGTCGTTCGTGCGCGGTCCGCCTTCGACCAGGCGCATGTTGACGTTGAGCGGTGTCTTGTCGCTCGTCACCATGGCATGGGGATAGTATTGCCCGGCCAGGGGATAGATCTCGCCGGAGATCGTCAACGCGCTGATGCGGTAGGTGGTCGAGGTTTCGTTGACGAGCAATTCGCCGTACAAGGTCGTGTCCTTGTCGAGCGCATACTGGCCACGCGTGAGCAGCGACACACGCTTCGAATCCGGGAAGAGCTCGGTGTCCTGCATGTAATCGTACATGCAGGCAGCCGGGCCGACGAAGCTGTCCGGCGCGTACACGGTGGCCGGTGGATTGCAGGCCGGTGCGCTGGGATTCATCCGCGGGCCGGTGGCGGTGATGCCATTGGCGCGCGTACGGCGGAAGTTGGCGGGAAACGTATTGGAACTGCCCGAATCGAGATTGATATCGGGCTGATAGGCCGAACCGATCCAGCTGCGCTGCGAAGAGCGCAGGCTGCCCGTGTCCTGGTAGTCCAGCACGGCCAGCACGTTGTAGCGGTCCGTCGCCAGATTGCCGATGCCCCCCGACAGGGTTGCCATCGCCTTGCGCGCGCCGCCGTGCTGGGTGTCGGCATAGTAAGCACTGGCGTCCACGCCTTCGTAATTGCGGCGCGTGATGAAGTTGATCACGCCGCCGATGGCATCGGTACCGTAAATGGCCGACGCACCGTCCTTGAGCACTTCGACCCGGTCGATTGCCGCCGACGGGATTGCGTTCAGGTCGACGCCGGCGTTGCCGCCGGGGAAGCAAAGTTGGCCAGGCGCCGGCCATTGAGCAGCACGAGAGTTGACGAAACACCGATGCCGCGCAGGTTGGCGCCGTTGAAACCACGCTGGCCGGCAATGTCGCTGAAGCTGGCGCCGTCGGTCAGCGCGGCCGTGTTGGCGGACACCTTCGACAGCAATTCAGCCGCCGTGGTGGTGCCGCTCTTTTCGATATCGGCGCGGGTGATCAATTGCACCGGCAACGCGGTTTCGGCATTCAGGCGCTTGATCGAAGAGCCGGTGATTTCGACTCTTTGCATCGGTTGCGCCTCCTGCGCGGCGGCCGGCAACGCCAGCAAGCCCGCGGTAGCGGTGATGCTGAAGGTTTCAAATAAACGGATGGCGATACGCTTTGGAACCGGCCGGTTCCCGTGCTGATATGACATTCAATCCCCCTGGCTCGTGCTTTTACACTAGCGCGGGCCGGGCAATTGATCAATGGATTCCGTTCGATTTTTACTTATTGATCACAATGTGTAAAAAATAAGACATTCTGGCGCCGATAAGATGCGGAAGCCGGGCGCGTTCAGGGTGCCCTTACACGGGTGCACCCCGGCGAATACGGAACAGGCTCGCGAAGATGTCGATGGCGCTTAATACCAGTCCGCCGGGAATAAGGTGCCAGAGGTGACATCCAGCTGCTTATACAACGGCACGCCGGTCCAGTCGGTAAGATTGAAAACAGTATTCGAGTCCGCCAGTTTTCTTACCTCAACGTCGGAAACAGTCAGCGGTGTTTTAGGTGCGCACACGCCTGGCGGGACCGAGGGGCGGACAAAATAGACGGCACTTTCCGTTGTGGCCGAAGGGTTGCTGACCCGTTTTGCCGTCACTGGTTTCCCGCTGCCATTTCCCTGTACCAGCAATGCCGTCTCGACACCGATGCCGATACCGCGTGCCGTCGTTTTGCCGCTGGAGGATGCGGGAAGTACACCGCCGGGACATCCGACGGTACCGGTGGGCGTGATCGTCGGCGCCACGATCCGTGAAATAAACGCGATGAAACGGCCCATGCGATCGCGGGTGTCGAAATGCGAATCGAAAATCAGGCTTGCCAGTGCTGGGGGCGCGATAAAGCCGCCTTGCAGACTCAGCGGAGCTGGATCGAAAGTAATGTCCTTGTAGTAAGGATCAGCCATCGATAACTCCGATGTGGCTGATTTATAGAGCGCCGAGTAATCGAATTGTCCAAGCACCGCCAACCCTGCGCTGGTACCGCCGACAGGGACGTTTTTCTTCATCAGCGCGTTCAACGTCTGTTCCAGTGCCGTGCCTTTCCAGAAGCGGATGTAATGACTCTGGTCGCCACCGGCGATAAAGACGACGTTGGCCCTGGACAGGATGGCGTTGACGGCCGGGC
Organism: Pseudoduganella plicata; assembly: GCF_004421005.1. Taxonomy (NCBI): domain Bacteria; kingdom Pseudomonadati; phylum Pseudomonadota; class Betaproteobacteria; order Burkholderiales; family Oxalobacteraceae; genus Pseudoduganella; species Pseudoduganella plicata. The sequence goes on along the minus strand of NZ_CP038026.1, from coordinate 1,717,475 downwards.
TGTTGGCCGCTTTGACGCTTGGAATCACCAGCGTCTCCACGGATGTCAGACCCAGCGAGGCGCCGCCTACCCACAATTCGGCAATCGTGTCCGCGGTCGACAATGTATCGTCACTGTAGAAAATATACGGGTTGTAAGCCTCCGTCCCGGTAGCCCGGATCACGACAAAGCGTCCACCGGTGCCCGGTCTGATGCCAGCCCGCTGGATCAACCATCGGAAGGCAGAATCCACGTCGGGACCGCCACCCATCAATACGAACGATGGCGTCGGGAGAGCCGACGGAGCGGTGACAACGGCATCGACATCGCCCGTGGCGAAATAGGAATAAAGAGGGATTGGATGGGCAGGCTCGAAAGTGGGTTCCGCAGATACCGGGCTGGCGGCAAACACCGATGCCAGGAGGAGAACGATCCAGCGCCGACCGCCGGATAACCCGACGAGCAATTGGTGGAAAAAGCGTGTCAACATGGTGTCGGGCTCCGGTAACGATCGATGTGGCGGGGGAAAACAACTGATCCGGACATTGAAGGGCGCCTTTGTTATGAATGACGCCGCCCGAAGGCGGTTGCGGCCAACAGCAGGCCGCCCAGCATCATGGCAACAGCCGGCGGCTCGGGCACTGGAGCAATACCGAAGGTCAGTGTGCCGGAGTTCCATACCCCCTCGGGCTCGTCGAATGCCAGATCCTTGAAGCCGTCATGGAATTCGAGGCGCAGGATGCCATCGGTGCCCACGGCAAAAATCCGACCCAGTTCGCCCAGCTCCTGGAAGCCCGCGTAATCCGCGGTGCCGTCGAAATCGTCGCCATTGCCAGGTGTGAAAGTCACGCCGTTGCCCAGGGTATCGCTGAAGGTAATCTTCATTTCGGACAGGTAGCTGCCGGCATAAGCCGTTACGTTGACGTCCCACCTGAGGCTGGTGATGGATGCTCTGGGTCCCACGTAAAAGTCCAGAATGACATTGCTGACAGCGCCTCGCTCGTCATTGTTCAGGATGCCGGTGGTGTCGACCACCAGTTCATGCGTTGCAGTTTGCTGAGCAGTTAATCCCTCTACGCCGAAGCCCTTTGCCTGCACCGTGCCGACACTCATTGCCGCAGCAGCCACCAGCAACGCCAGCAGGTACCGCATCACGTTAGTCTCTGTCATGATATTTCCCTGAATAAATACCACTGCAATCTGGCAAACTATCTGATGGGAAGGTCGGTATCGGGATCCGGATGAGCTTGATGGGCGCCGATTGCACGATACAAGTTCATTGTATAGCTATCTCGTGCTGGCGAATCGTCGATGCCGGGAAAATAATCGGGCTAGCGAATGGAAGAGAAACGAAACTTGCCTCGGATGTTGGTAATATGCACTGAACGGCAATGACCGATACGAGAGGAATGAGACGCTGTGTTCAGGAATTTTTTCACGCTGCTGATATCGACCCTTCTCGCCGCAACGGCCGCCGCGGAAGAAGTCCCGGATATTGTCATCCAGTATGCCGATACGTTCACCCAATCACAGGCCGGTAACGGACTGTCCGATCAGTTAAGTCCGGGCCGCAGCCTGCACGAAGAATACGCGACCTGGTTTTTTCAGGGTATGACGCATCCACACAATAGGATTTCACCGGGCTCCAGCCTGATGCGGGACGCCTGCGCACGTGGCCAGCGTTGGTGGCGTGAGCATCCCTTTGAACGCGGCAGGATGATGGCGCAGTACGGCTATACGGTTGTCGAGCGAGAAGGCGTCTGGTCGCAAGGATTCGAGAAAAGTGTTTTTGCGTCAGGCGTCGCTGGCGAAGCAGGGTGGTGGATGACCACGTTGGGCGGCCGGGCGTGGAACGAGGTGGGCCTGACGCAGGCCGACAGGAGGGCGCCGGCAACGCGCGTACGGATCGTGGGATACCTGAGTCCGAAGGGGCGCTATGGCCACATCGGCGGCTACGAGCGCGAAGTGCTGGTCACGTCGGCCGTGCGTGTCGAACCGTGAACCACCGATTGTGCAGCCGGGGGGAGCCAGGCACCCGAGGCGCCCGTTCCCGACGATACCTTACTGCTCGCCGTCCGTCGTCGCAGTCGCCACGACCGGCGTCATCATGTGCCCCAGCTTGAGTGCCTTCGTATTCAGGTAGTGCTGGTTGAAGACGTTGCGGTTGACCAGCAGCGGCACCCGTTCGGACACCGGCACGCCCAGCTTTTCCATCGCGGCGATCTTGCGCGGGTTGTTCGTCATCAGCCGCAGGCTCTGCACGCCGAACTGCTGCAGCATAGGCGCCACCAGTTCGTAGCTGCGCTGGTCCGGTTTGAAACCCAGCTGCTCGTTGGCCTGGACGGTGTCCGCGCCCGCTTCCTGCAGGCGGTAGGCGCGCATCTTGTTCAGCAGGCCAATGCCGCGGCCTTCCTGGCGCAGGTACAGCAGCACGCCGCGGCCTTCGGCGGCAATACGCTGCAGGGCGCCTTCCAGCTGGGCACCGCAGTCGCAACGCTGCGAGAACAGCACATCGCCCGTCAGGCATTCGCTGTGCACGCGTGCCAGCACCGGTGCGCCGTTGCCGATATCGCCCAGCACCATCGCCAGGTGTTCCTTCCCGGTCGAGTGCTCGACAAACGCATGCAGCGTAAATTCCGCCCACGGGGTGGGCAGCGCGCAGGACGTGACGTAAGCGAGATCGGTGACAGGGGCAGGGGCGGCGGGTTGCATAGGTTGCTCTTTTCGGATCGGACAAAACAAGACGAGGTGCGTAGAACGCACCCGTCATCATAGCAAAGATTGGCATGACGGCCCGGGGCCACCTCCCCGGGCCGCCGGCCCTCAGTACGGCAAGTCGAACAGCAGGACTTCAGCCGCTTCGGCCTGGCCCAGCGTGATGACCGTTTCGGCCGTGACCTTGAGCGCATCGCCCCCCGCCAGCGCGGTGCCGTTGACGGTGACGCTGCCGCGGATCGCGTGCACATACGCGGTCCGGCCTTGCGCCAGGGTGTGCGTGACCGCGTCCGTGCCGTCCAGGATCGTCGCGTAGATCGCCGCATCCTGGTGGATGACGACGGAACCATCACGGCCATCGTTCGATGCGATCAGGCGCAGCTGGCCTGCCTTGCTTTCCGGCGTGAAGTGCTTTTCCTCGTAACCGGGCTCGATGCCGGTTTTGCCCGGCTGGATCCAGATCTGCAGGAAGTGCAGGCCTTCCGTTTTCGAATGGTTGAACTCACTGTGGCGCACGCCGGTGCCGGCGGTCATCCGTTGCACGTCGCCGTAGTGCAGCACCGAACCGTTGCCCATGCTGTCCTTGTGTTCCAGTGCCCCTTCCAGGACGTACGAAATGATTTCCATGTCGCGGTGGCCGTGGGTGCCGAAACCCTGGCCGGGGGCGACGCGGTCTTCGTTGATGACCAGCAGGGGGCCGAAACCGGTGTGCTCCTCGTCGTAGTAGCTGCCGAACGAGAATGTGTGGCGCGATTTGAGCCAGCCGTGGTTGGCGAGACCGCGGTCGTCCGATTTACGTACTTGCAGCATGGTGAGCTCCTTTGATTAGGTTATGCGATAATTTGCAGCAATTTGCGATCGTTTCGAAGGATGGTGTTTCTGTTTCCTGCCTCGATGAAAGCAGTATAGACCTGCCTGTCCGTTGTAAAAAAACGGAAAATTTGTCGTCCTATTATCGAAAAAATCGAACATGCTCCGACTAAGCCTTGAAGCCTTGCAGATTGTCGATGCCATCGACCGGCGCGGTTCTTTTTCCGCCGCCGGCAAGGAGCTGCACCGCGTGCCGTCCACCATCTCCTACACCGTCGGCAAGCTGGAAGACGACCTGGGTGTGCAGGTCTTCGAACGCAACGGGCCGCGGGTCGAGCTGACCCGTGCGGGCCGCGAGCTGCTGAAGGAGGGACGCTATCTCCTGAAGGCGGCACAGGACCTCGAGCATCGCGTGCGCCGCGTGGCTTCCGGCTGGGAGACCGAGCTGGCCATCGGCCACGATTCGATGTTTTCCAGCATGGCGTTCGACATCGATATCCGAGCCTTCTACGATCTGGCGCGGCAGACCCGCCTGCGCATCGTGCAGGAGGCGCTGTCCGGCGGCTGGGAGGCCCTGCTGGACCGGCGCGTCGACCTGATCGTCGGCGTGCCCGGCGACGGCCCGGCCGGCGGCGGCTATGTGTCGCAGCCCATCGGCACGCTGGACTGGGTGTTCGCCGTCGCGCCGACGCATCCGCTCGCGGCCGTGCCCGGCCCGCTGGGACGCAACGAACTGCAGCACCACCGCGCCATCGTCATGGCCGACTCGGCGCGACAGATGGCGCCCCGTACCGTGGGACTGCTGCTGGGGCAGGAGACGCTGACGGTGCCGGACATGACGGCCAAATTCCAGTATCAGCTGGCGGGGCTGGGTTTTGGCTTCCTGCCGGAACCATGTGCGCGAGCGGCGGTCGCGGCCGGTCTGCTGGTCGAGAAGGCGGTGGAAGAGCCGAAACCGGCCGAAACGTTCTACCTGGCGTGGCGCACGGGCGAGGCCGGTGCCGCGCTGAACTGGTGGCTGGAGCGCATGCGCCGCCCCGCGCTGTTCGAACACTTGTGCCGTTACGTGCCGACGCTGCCAACCATTGCGGTGAGTCAAGAAAAGAGCAATGCGATCAACGGCTGAGCGGGGAAAGTGTTGACGAGTGCCAACTGTTTGGGGTACCATAGCCGTTCCCTGCCACGCGCGCCCAGCCTCCGCCCGCTCATGAATACTCCGCCTGTCTTCCTGCAACTCCTCGCCGATCGTGCCGGCAAGCCGGCCGCGCTCGCGTTCTGCGCGCCGGCTGACGCCACGGCGGCACAATTGCCCTCCCTGCTGGCCGACCTCCCCGGGCAGCTGCCTTGTTATTACCGCGTCGGCGTGTCGCCGGACATGGCGGAGGCGCTGGACAACGCCCGATGGCAACCGCTGCCGGTCGATGCCGTGCTGTGCGCCGATGCGCCCTTTGCGCACGTGCCGCCGGGCGTAAAGCTCGTCGAAGGCGACTGGCCGCTGGCCCCGCCAGCGAGTGCTGGCGGCAAGCACGCCGCCTCGCGCGCACTGGCGCTGCAACTGGTCCAGCTGGTCAGCTGCGACGCGGACACGCATGAAATCGAAGCATTGCTGCGACGCGATCCAACCTTGTCCTACCAGCTGTTGCGCCTCGTCAATTCGCTCGGCATGACGGGCGGCACGGCCCGCAAAATCACCAGCTTCTCGCAGGCGATTCTGATTCTTGGCCGGCACCAGCTGCGGCGCTGGCTGAACCTGATGCTGTTCGCCGCCCGCGAAGGGGACGTGCGCTCGGCGATGCTGCTGGCGCGCGTGTCGGTGCGGGCCCGGCTGATGGAACTGCTGGCGCGCGCGACGGGCCTCGACAAGCACAACCAGGAGGGGGCGTTCATGACCGGAATGTTCTCGCTGCTGGGTGTCCTGTTCGGCAGCCCGCTGCAGGACGTGCTGGCGCCGCTGGCCATCGGCGACGCCGTCCAGCGCGCGCTGCTGGTCGGCGACGGCGAACTGGGGGCATTGCTGGCCATTGTCTGTGCCGCCGAGCGCTGCGATGGGGCGAGCGTCGGTGTCGGATTGGGTGCCGCGGGCCTGGACGTGGCCGACTTCAACGGCATGGTCGTCGACGCCCACCTGTGGATGCTGGGCGTCATCAGCGACATCGGGCAGGAGACTGGAGGCAAGCGCGATGCTTGAGCCGGCCATCGACCATTGCCTGGATCTCGTGCGGTCCGCGCGCAGCCAGCAGGCGCAAGAAGACGCGCCGGCCCTGGCGCATACGCTGTCCGAGCTGGAAGCGGTCCTGCTGCGCCAGCAGGAACTGACCGCGGCGATGCGGCTGGACCTGGCAGGCTACGTCATGGGCTGGAACGCCGGCGCCGAGCAGCTGTTCGGCTACACGGCCGCCGAAGCGGTCGGCCGCCACGTGCTGTTCCTGTACGCCGAGGACGATGAGGCGGGCGAGATCGCGGAACTGCTCGCCGACCCCGCCGGCACCGTGACGGACGTGCGCCGGCGCAAGAAGTCCGGCGACGTGATCTGGGTACGGCTGTCGATCGAAGCGATCCGGGACACCGCGAGCGAGCCGTCCGGCATGACGATCCGCCTGGCACCAGCGACCGGCGCACGGGCGGAGTACGAACAGAACAGCCTGCACGCCCGCATCATCGAAGACAGCGACCAGGGCGTGCTGATTACGGATGCGCAGGAGCGGATCGTGTCGATCAACGGCGCGTTCACGCGCATTACCGGCTATGCGATGGCGGAAGTGATCGGCCGCACCCCCGATCTGCTGAGCGCGGGCGTGTCCGACGCCGACCTGCGCGCCGAAGTGCGCGCGGCCATGCAGGGCAACGGCGCCTGGCGCGGCGAGATCATCGGCAAGCGCAAGAACGGCGAGCTGTTCCCCCAGTCCGTGACGGTCAGTGCCGTACGTGATGAGCGTGGCCGCGTCAGCCATACGTTCTCGCTGTTTTCCGACATCAGCTCGCACAAGGATGCGGAGGTGCGCATGCAGCGCCTGGCCAATTACGACGCACTGACGGGCCTGCCCAACCACGGTCTGCTGCTGCAACTGCTGGGGCAGGCAATGGCGGAGGCGCGCCGCACCCGCGAGCATGGCGCGCTGCTGGTGGTCGAAGTGGCGCGGCTGGGTTCGATCAGCGACACGCTGGGGCACGATGTCGGCAACGCGCTGCTGGCCGAGATCGCGCGCCTGTTGCGCGGCCGGCTGCGCGAGGGCGATCTGCTGGCGCGCCTGGGCGGCGGCAAGTTTGCCGTCGGCCTGCTGCGGGTGGAGAAGCGCGAACACGCGGCGCTGGTGGCACGCAAGCTGATCGACGCGCTGTCGGCACCGATCGCGGTCGGTGCCCATACGTTGCAGGTGGGCACGCACGTTGGCATCGCCGTCTTCCCGGAGGATGCGGGCGATGCCGACACGCTGCTGCGCGGCGCCGACGTGGCAGCGGCCCGGGCCGGCCAGAGCGACGACCCGGCGATCCTCTTCTTCAGCGAAGAGATGAACCAGCGTGCCAAGGAACACCTGCGCATCGAAAGCGAACTGCGCGACGCGCTGGCCAACGGCGAGCTGATGCTGTACTACCAGCCCAAGGTGAGCCTGCGCAGCGGCCGCATCGTCGGCGCCGAGGCGCTGCTGCGCTGGCGTCACCCGGTGCGCGGACTGGTGTCGCCAGGCGTGTTCATTCCCGTGGCGGAAGAGACGGGACTGATCACGGAACTGGGCAACTGGGTCGTGGAGGAGGCGTGCCGCCAGATCCAGCAATGGCGCGAAGCGAACGTCATCATGCCGCCCATTGCCGTCAACCTGTCGGCCCGGCAGTTCGACCGCGGCCTGCCGCAACGGATGGCCCAAGCGCTGGAGCGCTATGGCGTGAATCCGGAGCAGCTGATGCTGGAAATCACGGAGAGCCTGCTGGTGCGGGGTGCCGAGACAGTGATCGCCATCATGAATGAGCTGGTCGCGATGGGGCTGGCGCTGGCGCTGGACGACTTCGGCACCGGGTATTCGAGCCTGGCTTACCTGAAGAAGTTCCCGATCAGCACATTGAAGATCGACCGCGCTTTCGTTGTGGGTCTGCCGCACGAGGAAAACGATTGCGCCATCGCCCGCGCCATCGTCACGATGGGTCAGCAGCTGCGCCAGGAAATCGTGGCCGAAGGCGTCGAAACGATGGAGCAGATGGACTTCCTGCGCGGGCTGGGCTGCGACCAGCTGCAGGGCTACCTGTTCAGCCAACCCGTGCCGGCCGCCGACTTCGAGCGCATGCTGCGCGAAGGAAAGCGGCTCGCGTTCACGGGGCGCTGACGTCCGAGTATGGCTGAGCCCGCGTTCAGGGGGGACACGGATTGGCTGTCTCTGTTTCCGTTTCTGTTGCGGCCACCACGGCAAAAGCCGCTCTCGTGAGCGGCTTTTGTTGTCCCCGGCGGGGACAGTGCGCCTGGGCGCGTTGCGTGACGGCCCGCGCTTAGCGCTTGTCGTCGTTTTTGCTGCTTTGACGGCCCGCTGCTGCGTGCTGCTCAGGCGTGCCGCCGCGGGTGCTCCCGCCGCTGCCTGCATTGTTGCCCCCGCCGCCACCGGAGCCCTGCGAGCCGCTCTGACGGTTGCCGTCGTTCTTGTGGCTCATGCTGCCGGCCTTGCGTGCTTCCTCGGAGGTGAATTCGTGCGCATTGCCAGATGCGTGTGCGGCGCGGCCACCTTCGCTGGCGATTTCGCGCTGACGTTGAGGATCCATGGAAGCGAAACCGCGATTGCTGGTATCGCCGCTCTGGCTGTTACCCTTTTTGCCGCCTTCCTTGTTACCGCCGCCTTGGTTGGATGATGCCATGGTTCTCTCCTTGTATGATTTGAATATTGCACATCCTTTACTCGACCGGCGGGTCGGAAGCCCGATTGCTCGTCGTCGCTGGTGCAAGTTGGGTAAAGGAGCGCTCATCTTAGGCCCGAGGGCTGGTCCTTTTTATAAGAGCTCAGGAGGGTATTTTGTAGGACAAAAGCCAACCAAAAAGTAACACAGCAATTGCAATATTTCACAGATCCACGTGCCCTTGAGTGCTGACAATGCCTCGTAAAGTCGGGTTGAAAGAACGCCATAACGTCACCGGAAAGACAGCACAATGCAGCCTGTACCGCTCAGATTAATGCCCGGCACCGATCTGCGCGCCGCTATTGGAGGGGCGCTGGCCGCGCACGGTGCCACTGCCGCGTTCGTCCTCCAGGGCATCGGCAGCCTGTCAGTCGCGCAGCTGCGCTATGCCGGGAAACCGGCCTGCGCCGAACTGCGGGGCGACCTGGAAATCCTGACGCTGGCGGGCAGCGTGTCGCGCGACGGCGTGCACCTGCATATGAGCGTTTCCGACGCGCAGGGTCACGTACACGGCGGCCACGTCGGTCCGGGCTGCATCGTCCGCACGACGGCGGAGCTGCTGATGGCATTGCTGCCCGGGCACGCATTCGCACGCGAGCACGACCCGGCCACGGGTTACCCGGAGCTGACGATCCGGCCCGCCTAGGGCATCCGGCGCAGCGGGTCGAGCAGGCCACGCAGGTCGTTGTGGTCCAGCTCGTACATCAGGGCCAGCAGCGCACCCAGCTCCCCGTTGGGAAAGGCGCCTTCCCGCGCCATCCAGCCCAGGTAATGGCCAGGCAGGTCGGCCAGTTTGCGTCCCTGATATTTACCGTAGGGCATCTCACGGGTGAGGAGAAGGGAAAGCGATTGCGGGATCATTTATTATTGCGATGGAGTCAAATATGTTCTGTCTGAGCCGGTATTTTTCGAAACAATAAAAACCCGGATACTGCATGGCCTCGACTTTAACAGGAGTTGCCATGCCTATTGCCCTACTGGCGCTGACGATCAGCGCCTTCGCCATCGGGACCACGGAGTTCGTCATCGTCGGTCTCTTGCCCACCATTGCCGCCGACCTGGGCGTGACGTTGCCCTCCGCCGGTCTGCTCGTGAGCCTGTACGCCCTCGGGGTCGCTGTCGGCGCCCCTGTCCTAACCGCCCTGACGGGGAAGGTGCCGCGCAAGCTGTTGCTGCTGTCGCTGATGGTACTGTTCACCGCCGGCAACCTGCTGGCGTGGCAGGCGCCCGGCTATACCTCGCTGGTCGCGGCCCGCATCCTGACCGGCCTCGCCCACGGCGTGTTCTTCTCGATCGGCTCGACGATCGCCACGTCGCTGGTGCCGAAAGAGAAGGCAGCCAGCGCGATCGCCATCATGTTTACCGGCCTGACGGTGGCGCTGGTGACGGGCGTGCCGCTGGGGACGTTCATCGGCCAGCACTTCGGCTGGCGCGAGACGTTCCTGGCCGTGTCTGCATTGGGGGTGATTGCCTTCATTGGCAGCCTGCTGTTCGTGCCGAAGACGATCCGCCACGCGCCGCCGGCGTCGCTGCTGCAGCAGGTGCAGGTGCTGGGCCAGCCCCGGCTGCTGCTGGTGTACGCCATGACGGCTGTCGGCTACGGCGGCTCGTTCATCGCCTTCACGTACCTGGCGCCGATCCTGCAGCGCGTAGCCGGCTTCGGCGCCAACGCTGTTTCTCTTGTGATGCTGGTGTACGGCGTGTCGGTCGCGTTCGGCAATATCTGGGGCGGCAGGCTGGCCGACCGACGCGGGCCCATCAGTGCCCTGAAGATCATCTTCCTGGGCCTGGCGGCCGTGCTGTTGCTGCTGACCTTTACGGCCGCCGATCAATGGCTGGTCGTGCTGACGGTGCTGCTGTGGGGCGCTGTGGCGTTCGGTAACGTGGCGGGATTGCAGGTCTACGTGGTGCAGCAGGCCGAGCACTTCACGCCGCGCGCCGTGGATGTCGCTTCAGGCCTGAACATTGCTGCGTTCAATCTCGGCATTGCCGGCGGCGCCTGGGGTGGCGGCCATATCGTCGAAAAGCTGGGACTGGTTCACACGGGCTGGATCGGCGCGCTGGTGGTGCTGGGTGCGTTCGGGCTGACGGCGCTGTCCGGCCGGCTGGACCGGCTCAATCCCCGCCCGGCCGCAACCCGGACCGAGCGGACCGTCGCAGCGCACTGAGTTATTTCGGTATGGGCTCGGCCGGCAACGCCGGGCCTTTTTTCAGTTCTTTCATGAACTGCTGGAAATGCGGACGGAACGACGCAAACAGCGGATGGTCCTTCTGCTCCAGCATCACCTCGCTGAACAGTTTCAGACCGACGGCAAACGACGTGGCGGAATGCTCGTCGAAATCCCCCCGGCTGCGCATGCGGCGGACGATGGCAATGATGTCGTCATGGTTGCCCACGTCGAATTGCAGCGGCTCGTGGGAGGAGCGGGCGCCTTCGGCGTCCGTCAGGTGTTCCAGTGTGACACGATATCGATGTTGTTTCATGATGGCCTCCTTTCAACCGCCCAGTATAGCGCCGCCGCGGCCGGGCCAGCGCATGCTTGCCGCTTATCCTGCGGGCACCAGCATCGCATGCTGCGTGGCCGTATGAAAGTCGCGCCAGACGCGGTTGATGTCGCTGTCGCCGTGCGCCGCCTGCAGGCCGCAATACGGGTAGATCGTATCGACTGCCTGCCGGCAGGTTTCCACCATGGCCAGTGCGACCCTCTGTAACGCGACGCTGTCGACCTCGGCGCCGGCCACCGCGGCCGCCCAGGCGGCGTCCAGCGCCGCGTAGAATTCGCATTGAGCCGTGTCCATGGCCGCGGTGGCGTTGGCCAACCGCGCCGCCACGGCCGGCAGCTCGACGACGGCCAGGCCGGTCGCCGGATGCCGCCGTGCCGTCAGCAGCGGGCGGGCCAGAGCCAAGAAGTGCTGCGCCATGCCCAGCAGGTTGGCGCCCAGCGTGACGAACGCGAGCGGCATGAACGGGAAGCGGTACAGCGGTCCGGGCGCCGTCGCCGCTTCCGGCGCAATGGCAAAGCCGTGATCGGCCGGCACCCAGGCATCGTCGATCCGATAGCTGTGCGAGGCGGATGCGCGCAGGCCGATGCTGCGCCATGTGGGCTCCACCGTCACGTGCCGCGCCGGCACGATGAAGGCGCGGATGCGCGGGCGGCCGGCTTCGTCGAGCAGCACCTGGCCCCGTTCGCGCAGGACGGCGTTCAGCGTGAAGTGCGTCGCCATCGGCGCGCCGCTGGCGTAATCCCAGCGGCCCGTGATGCGAAAGCCGTCGCCTTCCTTGTCCGCGTAGCCGGTGGGCGCGCCGCTGCCGGCCACGCAGACGTCGGGCGTGGCCATGATCGCGCGCGCGCGTTCCGGCGCAAGGAAGCCGGCGAACCAGAGCGCGCCCGCGCACAAGGTGACGACCCAGCCCATGCTCCCATCGCGCGCCGCGATGGCCTGTTCCAGCCGTACCACGTCCGGCAGCGGCAGCTCCGCACCGCCGCAGGCACGCGGCGCCAGCATGCGCAGCCAGCCTTCCCGGTGGATGAGGGCCTGCTGCGCCGGCGCCAGCCAGCCCTCAAGGTCCGCCGCGCGGCACGCCGCCTCGTCGATCATCGGGCCTTCCAGTAGATCTCGTCCAGGCTGCCCTTGCCGAAGTATTTTTCGTATTCCTGCGCGGCGGACGAATCCATCATGCCCGCGATGTAGTCGATGACGAGCCGTTCGCGCGAGTCCGTCAGGCAGCGCAGCTCCGGCGGCAGCAGCACGTTGTCCTTGTTGTACGCCTTGTCCGTCAGGACTTCGAACAGCCCGCGGATGATCTTCTCGCCCCGTTTCTCGTACAGTTGCACGTCCTTCTTGCGCAGGATCGCCTTCCACAACAGGCTTTTCAGGCCGGTGGCCAGCGCGCCCATCGAGCGGTAGCCCAGTTCGGGGCCATGTTCGCCATCGACGACGCCGATGTCGCGGCACAGCTCGTGGACGATCTGCGACGTCATCTCCTTGCGCAGCACGATGGAGTATTCCTCCGAGCTGGCCTGTGCCTCGGACTTCAGCGCTTCCTCGTGGGCGCCGTGGGCGATGCGCGAGAACGGCTCGAACGCGTCGGCGAACTTCTGGCTGATCTTGAACTCATGCAGGATCTCGCCCCACGTGATGATGCCGAAGCTGAGCGCATCCTCCAGGTCGTGCGCGGCGTACGCGATTTCGTCGGACAGGTCCATGATCTGCGCATCGATGCTCTTGCGGATATCGAGGCCATGGCGCGCCAGTTCGCCGGACAGGAAGGCGTGGTCCTCGTCATACAGGAACTTGCGTTCGTTTTCGGCGCGCGTATAAAAATACTTGGTGATGCCCGCCAGCGAGCGCACCGTCAGATTCAGGCCTGCGTAGGCATGGTGCTTCTTCTCCAGCGTGCGCAGGATGCGGAACGCCTGCGCATTGCCCTCGAAGCCGCCCCAGTCGTTCCCCAGCTCGTTGAGGATCTTCTCGCCGTAATGGCCGAAGGGCGGGTTGCCCAGGTCGTGCGCCAGTGCGCAGGTCTCGGCCACGACGCTGCGTTCCAGGCCCAGGTCGGCGGCGATCGAGCGGGCGATCTGCGCCACTTCCAGGCTGTGCGTCAGCCGGTTGCGGTTGAAGTTGTTGGCGTCCACGCCCAGCAGCTGCATCTTGCCCTGCAGGCGGCGGAACGATGCGGAGTACAGCACGCGCGCGTAGTCGCGCATGCATTCCTCGCGGCCCTCGGCGCGGCCGTCCTTCTGCGCGTGGGCGCGGTATTCCAGCGGCAGGATGCGCCGCTCCTGTTCGCGGGCATAGGCTTTGGTGGCTTCGTCGTACATGGCGGCTTCCTTTCGTGGACACCGCGATTCTAGACGAGGCGCCTTGGCGTGTACATCGACGGCCGGTGTATATTCCTGCCCATTTTGCTGCCCAATTGAATCTGGATGGATGGTCATGTCTCCCGCTTTACTCTTTTTCGTCATCTTCGGCTACTTCGCATTGCTGCTCGCCGTAGCCTGGCGCACGTCGCGCAACGCCGACAACGACAGCTTCTTCATCGGTAACAAGAGCTCGCGCTGGGGCATGGTGGCTTTCGGCATGGTGGGTACCACGCTGTCCGGCGTCACCTTCATCAGCGTGCCGGGCGCCGTGGGCCGCGACGGCTTTGGCTACCTGCAGCTCACGCTGGGTTATGTGCTGGGCTACCTGCTCGTGGCTTTCGTGCTGCTGCCGCTGTATTACCGGCTGCGCCTGACGTCGATCTACCACTACCTGGGTATCCGCCTTGGCCGGCGCGCCTGCCAGAGCGGTGCCGCGTTCTTCATCGTCTCGCGCACGCTGGGCGCCACGGCGCGCCTCTACCTCGTCGTCAACATCCTGCAGGCGACGATCCTTGACCGCCTCGGCGTGCCGTTCTGGGCGACGAACCTCGTCATTCTGACGATGATCCTGCTGTACACCTACGAAGGCGGCGTGCGCACGATCGTCTGGACCGACATGCTGCAGACGGCCGGCATGCTGGCCGGGCTCATCACGTGCACGTGGTTCATGCTGCATCAACTGGATCTCGATGTGCCGGACAGCCTGGCGCGGATGGAGTCGGCAGGTCTTGCGCGCATCTTCGACTGGAACGTGGACAGCCCCGCCTACTTCTGGAAGCAGGTCGTGGCCGGCGCGTTCATCACCATCGCGATGACGGGCATGGACCAGGAGATGATGCAGAAGAATATCTCCGTGCGCACGCTGCCGGACGCGCAAAAGAACATGCTGCTGCTGACGTTCATCCTCGTGATGGTGCTGGCGCTGTTCCTGTTCCTCGGGGGGCTGCTGCACCTGTACGCTTCGCAAGCCGGCGTCACGGCCACGGGCGACAAGCTGTTCCCGGCCGTCGTCATGGAGCACCTGCCGGCGGCGATCCAGCTGATCTTCTTCATTGGCCTCGTCAGCGCGCTGTTCCCCAGCGCCGACGGCGCGATCACGGCGTTGACGTCGTCGTTCTGCATCGACCTGCTGGGTATCCAGCGCCGGCGGGACTTGCCGGAGACCAGCCGCTTGCGCTGGCGCCATCGCGTGCACCTGGGCTTCTGCGCGCTGTTCCTCGCGCTGGTGATGGTATTCAAATGGATCGACAGCGCCAGCATGATAGGCGTGATCCTGAAGCTGGCCGGTTACACGTACGGGCCGTTGCTCGGGCTGTTCGGCTTCGGCCTCCTGAGCCGGCGCGAAGTGCGCGACCGTTGGGTTCCCGCCGTGGTGCTGGCAGGTCCCGCGCTGTGCGCGCTGCTCGAATGGCAGCAGGGCGCCCTGTTCGGCAGCTACCGCCTGGGCCTCGAGCTGTTGCTCATCAACGGGCTGTTCGTCATGGCGGGGCTGTGGCTGATCTCGATGCCGGCCGTCCGCGACCCGGCTGTCGCCGTGGCGCGATAGTCAATTTCGCAATCGCCTGTTAAAGTCGAATACAACCAACATTTGCAGGAGTTCCGATGTCCCGATCCGTAGCATCCTACCTGCGCGGCGGCCTTGGCCGCATCTGGCGTTTCATCGACGTCAGCCGCCGCGCGGTGCTGAACCTGATTTTCCTCGCCATCGTCGTGGCGCTGCTGTATGCCATCTTCGGCGGCGGCGCCAAGCCGCTGGGGAACAAGACGACGCTGGTGCTCAATCTGAACGGCCAGCTGGTCGAGCAGACGCCGGGGGGCGCCAAACTGGCGCAGCTGGCCAATATCGGCGACGAGGACGCGCGCCGCTTCATCCAGCTGCGCGACGTGCTGAAGGTGCTGGACACGGCCGCGCGCGATCCGCAGATCGCGGGCGCCGTCCTCGTCATGGACGAGATGGAAGGCGGCGGCCAGGCCATGCTGCGTGAAATCGCGGCCGGCGTCGACCGCTTCAAGGCGAGCGGCAAGACTGTCG
The DNA here is from genome assembly GCF_004421005.1 of Pseudoduganella plicata. Classification (NCBI taxonomy): domain Bacteria; kingdom Pseudomonadati; phylum Pseudomonadota; class Betaproteobacteria; order Burkholderiales; family Oxalobacteraceae; genus Pseudoduganella; species Pseudoduganella plicata. Next base: position 1,702,199 of record NZ_CP038026.1, on the reverse strand, counting down.
TCGCGTGGGGCTCCAGCTACAACCAGCGCCAGTACCAGGTGGCCGCGCATGCCAGCGAGGTCTACCTGCATCCGATGGGCGCCGTCATGCTGGACGGCTTCGGTCATTACCGCAACTACTACCGCGACGCGCTGGACAAGGTGGGCGTCACCGTCAACCTGATCAAGGTGGGTACGTTCAAGAGCGCGGCCGAGCCGTTCATCGGCAACGGTCCGTCCGACGCGGCCCGCGAAGCGGACGCCTACCTGAACAACGACCTGTGGAACCGCTACACGCAGGAAGTCGAGACGGCGCGCAAGATGCCGAAAGGGCTGATCATGAAGACGATCGACAACCTGCCGCAGGCATTGGAAGCCAACGGCGGCGACCTGGCGAAACTGGCGCAGCAGGTGAAGCTGGTCGATGGCCTGAAGACGCGCGACCAGATCCGCGAACTCGTCATGGGACGCGGGATGCCGGATGCGGAAGGCAAGTCGTTCCGCCAGGTCGGGTTCGACGAATACCTGGCGCGCCTGCGCCAGCCGGTGACGGGCGACGCCATCGGCGTCGTCATGGCTGTCGGCGAGATCGGCGACGGCGTCGCGGCGCCGGGCGCCATCGGCGGGCTGTCGACGTCGAACCTGATCCGCCTGGCGCGCGAGGACAACAGCATCAAGGCCATCGTGCTGCGCGTCGATTCGCCCGGCGGCAGCGCGTTCGGCTCGGAGCTGATCCGGCGCGAGCTGGAACTGACCCGCGCCGCGGGCAAGCCTGTTGTCGTTTCGATGGGTAACGTGGCCGCTTCGGGCGGTTACTGGATCTCGATGGCGGCCGACGAAGTCATCGCCGACCCGACGACGATCACCGGCTCGATCGGCGTGTTCGCGCTGTTCCCGACCGTGGATAAGGTCATGGACAAGCTGGGCATCCACAGCGCCGGCCAGCCGACGACGTGGCTGGGCGACGCGGGCAATCCCACCCGTCCCCTCGACCCGCGTTTCGGCCAGGTGCTGCAGGCATCGGTCAACCACGTCTATGGCGACTTCACAAGCCGTGCCGCCAAGGCGCGCCGGACGACGCCGGAGAAGATCGACGCCGTCGCGCAGGGCCGTGTGTGGACGGGCGCGCAGGCAAAAGAGCGCGGCCTGGTGGACACGCTGGGCAGCTTCGGCGACGCGTTGAAGTCGGCCGCGCAACGCGCCAGACTGACGGGTGACACGCGCATCGTCTATATCGAGCGGGAAGGCTCGAAGTTCGACAAGCTGGTGGAGTTCTTTGGCGGCTCCACCGCGCGTGCGCTGGCGAAGGTGTTCACCCAGGAAGCCGGCGTGGCGCTGGCCACGACGGGCGTACCGCTGGGCGTGGCGAAGAACGCCGCGCAGGAACTGAACTGGCTGAACGAAATGACGGCGCAGAGAAAGCCGTTCACGGTGCTGACGCACTGCCTGTGCGCGTCGCCTGAGTAGCAGCTTGGGGTTTGTTCCCGCTGGGGTCTGTCCCTGGTAAGTGGCGGCCCACGATGCGCTGGTCGGCCCGGCCAGGGGACTGACCCCCGTTTTTAGCCGGCGTTCAACGCAGGTTTCCAGCCAGCGTTCGAGCGCCGGTTTTTAGCCGGCGCTCCACCGCCGGTTTTTCATCCGATGTCCGCCGCCATGGGCACGAAACAACCCGGAAGAAAGAGGAAAGCCATGCCGCTCCAGCTATACGGTCACCCCTTCTCGTCGTACACGCAAAAAGTGCTGATCGCACTGTACGAAAACGCCACCCCGTTCGAGTTCCGCTGGATCGGTCCGGACGCGCCGAACGGCGCCAACGCGGCAGCCGAGTGGCTGCGGTTGTGGCCCTTGCGTCGCTTCCCGGTACTGGCCGACGGCAGCCGCACGGTCGTCGAAACCAGCATCATTATCGAATACCTGCAGCTCCGGCATCCGGGCCGCCTGACGCTGCTGCCGGCGGACCCGATGCCGGCACTGGACGTGCGCTTCCTCGACCGCTTCTTCGACCTGCACGTCATGAACGCCATGCAGATTGCCGTTAACGGCGCGCTCACGGGCGATCCCGTCAAGCGCCGCGACGGACTGGCCGAGTCGGTCGAGAAACTGGAGCGCGCGTACGCGTGGCTGGAGGGGACGCTGGCCGGCCGGACCTGGGCGGCAGGCGAGGCGTTCACGCTGGCCGACTGCGCAGCAGCCCCGGCGCTGTTCTACGCCGACTGGACGCATCCCATTGCCGAGACTTATCCGGTACTGCGGGACTACCGCGCGCGGTTGCTGCAACGGCCATCGTTCGCCCGCGCCGTGGACGAGGCGCGGCCGTTCCGGCCGTATTTCCCACTGGGGGCCCCGGAGCAGGATTGACCCGGTCGCGCGCGGTGCGGAACTGTCACGGACGCGAAACGGAGGAAACCGGTGCCTGTCGGTGGTTTTAAAAACCGGTGACAGGCACCAGTTTCCAGGCAACGGTGCCTGCCGCCTGACACCGCAGCACGACGGTTGCCTGACAAAACCGCTTCATCATGAAAAAAGCCCGCTGCAAGCGGGCTTCATCAGGGCGCGGATCGGTCAGATCGCGCGGATATTGCTGGCTTTTTCGCCTTTGGGACTGGGCGTGCGTTCGAACGAGACGCGCTGGTTTTCCGAGAGGCTCTTGAAGCCTTCCGCCTGCACGTCCTTGAAGTGGGCGAACAGATCCGATCCGCCGCCATCAGGGGTGATAAAGCCGAAGCCTTTTGCGTCGTTGAACCATTTTACAGTGCCGGTTTGTACAGTCATGTCTGATCCTCTGGTTAATCGATGGATGGGCAGGGCCCGGATGGCGCACCAGACAACTAAAAGGAGCAAGGGGATCGGACAGGAATTGCCCGGACGGGCAAGACGGGACACAGGCCAACGATGACTCGCTTTACTTGATGTGCGAGATTTGAATATATACGGGGACCGGGCCGTTTGACCAATGATATCGACAGTCCGTTGTCGTGCAAACAACGCGGCAATTATATCGGGCGCGCGTGCGTGCAAATGCCGACAGCGGCGGATATCCGCCCGTCATTCTATGTTGCCGAAACTTCCGTCTCCGCACTGCTGCCAGTTGCTCAATCATCCATACGGGTGCCGATGACGGGATGATGACGGTCATCGGCGCCGCCGGGAAGGCAAGCTCGTCAACGCCCCGTTCCGACAGCACCGTGCTGGCGTGTGCCGAAGCCCGCTGAATCCGACGATATCAACCCAGCGGATTGATGACGAATGCCGGCATCTGGGTCTTGCTGTTGGCGCACTCGAGGAACTTTTCGGCGGTTTTCAGCGCTTCGTCGATCGTGACGTCCATATCCAGGTAGCGATACGTGCCCAGGCGGCCGACAAACGTCACATTCGTTTCCTGCTCGGCGATATTGATGTACTTCTCCAGCTGGATCTTGTCGTTGGCCATGCGGATCGGATAATACGGCGTGTCTTTTTCTTCGCACTGGCGGCTGTATTCGAAATAGCACAGCGTGCCTTCATGCTGCTCCCATGGCGAGAAATGCTTGTGCTCGGTAATACGGGTATAGCGCTGCGAATTGTCGCAATAATTGACAACGGCCGTGCCCTGGTAATCGCCCTGGTCGCGCAGTACCTCGAAATCCAGCGTGCGGTAAGGCAGGCGGCCTTCCTGGTGGCCGAACCATGCGTCGATCGGGCCGCTGTAGAACACGTGCGAATAATCGCTTTTCAGTGCCGGATCGAATGCCGTGTTCAGGTGGACGGTAATGCCCGGCACATCCAGCATTTTTTCCACGATTTCCGTGTAGCCATTGGCCGGCATGCCCTGGTATTTGTGGCTGAAATAATTGTCGTCGTAATTGAAGCGCACGGGCAGGCGTTTCAGGATGCTGGCCGGCAGTTCGCTCGGCTGCATGCCCCATTGCTTGACGGTGTACGTTTTGAAGAAAGCCTCGTACAGTTCGCGGCCCACGAAGCGCAGCGCCTGGTCCTCGAACGTGACGGGGTTTTCAATGGTCTTGTCGCCCAGCGACGTGAGGAACTGCTGCGCCTCGGCCGGCCGGAACGTCTTGCCGAAGAACTGGTTGATCGTCAGCAGATTGATCGGCAGCGTGAACACGCGGCCATTCGTGATGGCCTTGACGCGGTTCGTATAGGGCTTCATCTCGCCGAACGAATTGATGAATTGCCATACCCGCTCGTTATCGGTGTGGAAAATATGTGGGCCATAAACGTGCACCATCACGTTCGTTTCCTTGTCGCGCTCGGAATGGCAATTGCCCGCGATATGCGAACGCGATTCGAACACTTCGACCTGATAACCTGCCTTGGCAAGCTGGTTCGCAATGACTGCGCCCGAAAACCCGGCCCGATGATTGCTACGTTTTTACTCATCTCGCGTACTCACTTCTAGTTTTGGTGGATGCCACAATATTGGCAAGCTGCCAGCGAAATCCGGGCAGCAGGACGTGGTCAGATTAGCACGACCGTCGAAAATGCGTTGCACAATAGACCACAGGAAGCGGTTGTATTGACGAGGCCGCTTTCAGCAGCGGAACAAGACGCCACAGCGGTGACAGGCACCAGCCGCCGTTCGCATCCCGCCGGTCGGCAGAACCGATCACTTGGTAACGTATTGTTTCCACTCTGTAAAGATAAGCAAACCCGTGCGGAGTGCCCAATACGCTGTGTTAGAGTCGATTCGGCTATCGGCATACCACTATCGAAACACAGCAAAAACAAGGACTTCCACGATGACGCCAGCAGCGCCCTCGAACCCTCCCGGTCAACCTCAACCTCGCCAGAAACCCCGCAGCCGCCGCGCGCGCGTGATCGGCGGCGTCATCGCCATCGTGGCCATGGCCGGCCTGGGCTGGCTGGCATGGCACCTGACGCATCGTCCTCCGGCACAGGGCGCGGGCGCGATGGCCGGGCCGGGCGGCCCCGGCGGCCCTGGCGGCGGCCGGCGCGGCGGTCCGGCCACGACGGTGGGGGTGGCGACAGCCGAACTGGCCGATCTGCCCGTGACGCTCGATGCGCTGGGCACCGTCACCGCCGCGGCCACGACGACCGTGCGGCCGCAGGTCTCCGGTATCCTGCAAAAGGTGCTGTTCAAGGAAGGGCAACTGGTCAAGGCCGGCCAGGTGCTGGCGCAGATCGATCCGCGCCAGTTCGAGATGGCGCTGCTGCAGGCTACCGGCCAGCGCCAGCGCGACGAGGCCCAGCTGGAAAACGCCCGCCTGACCCTGGAACGCTACCGCACCTTGCTGTCGCAGGATTCGATCGCGCGCCAGGAAGTGGACACGCAGGCGGCACTCGTCAAGCAGCTGCAGGGTACCGTCATGACGGATCGCGCGGCCGAAGGCACGGCGCGGCTGAACCTGGGCTATACGAAAGTGGTGGCACCGATCACGGGCCGCGTGGGCCTGCGCGTCGTCGACGTCGGCAACCTGGTCAGCGCCGGCGATGCGACCGGCATCGCCGTCATCACGCAGCAGTCGCCCATCGACGTGGAATTCGCGATCCCGCAGGACAGCGTGCCGGACATCATGAACCGCGCCACCACGGGCGCCGTGCTGCCAGCAATGGCATACGACCGCACCCGCACCGAGGTGCTGGACGAAGGCCGCTTCTCGGCGCTGGACAACCAGGTCGATACGCAGACGGGCACCGTCATGGCCAAGGCCCGCTTCGACAATGCGAAGATGACGCTGTTCCCCATGCAGTTCGTGAACGTGCGGCTGGAGCTGCGCAGGATCAAGGACGCGGTGATGGTGCCCGTGACGGCGCTGCGCCACGGCAGCACGGGCGATTATGTGTATGTGCTGAACGGCGACCGCACCGTATCGCTGCGCACCGTCAAGCGGGGCCAGGCCACCGTTGACAAGGTGCAGATCATCGAAGGCGTCAAGGCCGGCGAGCAGGTCATCACGGAAGGCGCCGACCGTCTCAAGGACGGCGCGAAAGTAACGCTGCCGGGCGATAAACCGGGTGCCGGGCGACGTGGCGACGGCGCAAAAGGCGAGAACCAACGCCGCCGCGCGGACGGCGCGTCCACCGCACCGGCCGGCACGCCGGACGTGGCACCCGGCTCCGTCGCCACCGATGCGGCCAAGATGCGGCCGCACCGTACGGGCGAGTCGCCGGGCGGGCGCGAACGCACGATGCCGGAAGAGGGCGGCCGCAGCGGCCCGGGCAGCGCGGCGGACGGCTCCAGTTCGGCGCGCGGCGTCAGCGGACAACCCCAGGGCCAGTCGCCGGCGGCGGGCAACGCACGATGAGTCCATCGGCACCGTTCATCCAGCGCCCCGTCGCCACGGCGCTGCTGATGCTGGCGATCGTGCTGGCGGGCCTCGTCGGCTTCAGGTTCCTGCCGCTCTCCGCGCTGCCGCAGGTCGATTTCCCGACCATCCAGGTGCAGACGCTGTACCCGGGCGCCAGTCCCGAAGTGATGGGCCAGACGGTTACTGCACCATTGGAGCGCCAGTTCGGCCAGATGTCCGGGCTGCAGCGCATGAGTTCCACCAGCGCGGCCGGCGTCTCCATCATCACGCTGCAGTTCGGCCTGGGCCAGACGCTCGACGTGGCCGAACAGGAAGTGCAGGCCGCCATCAACGCGGGCGGCTCGCTGCTGCCGACGGACTTGCCGGCGCCGCCCGTCTACGCCAAGGTCAATCCCGCCGACGCGCCCGTGCTGACACTGGCCATCACGTCCGACACGATGCCGCTGACGGAAGTACAGAACATCGTCAACACCCGCCTGGCGCTGAAGATCAGCCAGGTGACGGGCGTCGGTCTCGTCACGCTGTCCGGCGGCCAGCGTCCTGCGGTGCGCATCCAGGCCGATACGCTGGCGCTGGCCAGCTACGGCCTGGGTCTGGACACGCTGCGTACTGCAATCTCGAACGCGAATGCCAACAGCGCCAAGGGCTCGTTCGACGGTCCTACCCGCTCGTTCACGATCAACGCCAACGACCAGCTGCTGACCGCCAACGACTATAAGAACCTGATCGTCTCCTACCGCAATGGCGCCCCGGTGCGCCTGCTGGACGTCGCGCGCGTGGTGGACAGCGCGGAAAACGTCCGCCTGGGCGCGTGGGCCAACCTGAAGCCTGCCATCATCCTGAACGTGCAGCGCCAGCCGGGCGCCAACGTCATCGCCACGGTGGACGCGATCAAGGCGCGCCTGCCGGAGCTGCAGGCCGGCCTGCCGACGGCCATGCGTGTGGACGTGCTGAGCGACCGCACCACGGGTATCCGCGCTTCCGTCGAACACGTGGAGATCGAGCTGCTGCTGGCCGTTGTGCTGGTGGTTCTCGTCATCTTCTTCTTCCTGCACAGTGTGCGCGCCACCGTCATCGCCAGCCTGGCCGTGCCGATCTCGCTGATCGGCACCTGCGGCGTCATGTACCTGCTGGGCTACAGCCTGAACAACCTGTCGCTGATGGCGTTGACCATCGCCACCGGCTTCGTGGTCGACGATGCGATCGTCATGATCGAGAACATCGCCCGCTATATCGAGGAGGGCGAGACGCCGATGGCCGCCGCACTGAAGGGCGCCAAGCAGATCGGCTTCACCATCATCTCGCTGACGGTCTCGCTCATCGCCGTGCTGATTCCGCTGCTGTTCATGGGCGACGTCGTGGGCCGGCTGTTCCGCGAGTTCGCCATCACGCTGTCGATCACGATCCTCATCTCCGCCGTCGTCTCGCTGACGCTGGTGCCGATGATGGCCGGCCGCTGGCTGACGAGCCACAAGAACGACGAACCTGGGAGCTTCGGCGCACGCGTGCAGCGTTTCTTCGACAAGGTCGTGTTCCACTACGACCGCTCGCTGCAGTGGGTGCTGGCACGCCAGGGCCTGACCCTGCTGGTGGCGCTGGGCACGCTGGTGCTGACGGTGCTGTTATATATGCTGATCCCGAAAGGGCTGTTCCCCACGCAGGACACGGGCCAGCTGCAGGCCCGCATCGAATCGGCGCAGGCCGTTTCGTACAGCCGCATGGCGAACCTGCAATTGCAGGCGTCCGAAGCGATCCTTGCGGATCCGGCCGTGGAGTCCATCAGTTCCTTTGTGGGTGTGGATGCGGCCAACAACACGATGCTGCACACGGGCCGCATGTTGATCAACCTCAAGCGGGACCGCGGCGACCAGGCGGAGACGATGGAGCGGCTGCGCCGCCGCGTGGAGGCAGTGGCCGGCGTGCGGATCTACCTGCAGCCGACCCAGGACCTGACCATCGACGCGGAGACCGGCCCCACGCAGTACCGCGTCTCGCTGGAAGGCGCGGACACGGCCACCGTGACGGAATGGGCCAACAAGCTGACGGCGCAGATGCAGGCCAAGGCGCAGCTGCGCAACGTCACGTCCGACGCCGGCGCGACGGGCGCCGCGGCATACGTCAGCATCGACCGCGATACCGCATCGCGCCTGTCCGTCACGGCTGCCGCCATCGACGATGCGCTGTACAGCGCTTTCGGCCAGCGCATCGTCTCGACCATTTTCACCGAGACGAACCAGTATCGCGTGATCCTGGAAGCGGAGCCAGGTAGCCTGACGACGCCGGCGTCGCTTGGCGACCTGCAGATCCGCACCGGCAGCGGCAAGCCAACCCCGCTGTCGGCAGTGGCGACCATCGTCGAGCAGCCGGCGCCGCTGCAGATCACGCACGTGGCCCAGTACCCGGCCACCACGCTGGGCTTCGACACGGCGCCGGGCGTCTCGCTGGGCCGCGCAGTGGACGAGATCCGTGCCGCGGCACAGGAAATCAAACTGCCGGGTTCCGTCACGCTGACGTTCCTTGGCGCGGCCGGCGCCTACCAGGCGTCGCTGACGAACCAGCTGTGGCTGATCCTGGCCGCCGTCGTCTGCGTCTATATCGTGCTGGGTGTGCTGTACGAAAGCTATATCCACCCGCTGACGATCCTCTCGACGTTGCCGTCGGCCGGTGTCGGCGCGCTGCTGGCCCTGATGATTTCGGGCCAGGACCTGGGCGTGATCGGCATCATCGGCATCATCCTCCTGATCGGCATCGTCAAGAAGAACGCCATCATGATGATCGACTTCGCCATCGAGGCCGAACGCGACGAAGGCAAGGCGCCGCAGGTGGCGATCCACCAGGCCGCGCTGCTGCGCTTCCGGCCGATCCTGATGACCACACTGGCCGCCCTGTTTGCCGCCGTGCCGCTGATGCTGGGCTGGGGAGAGGGCGCCGAACTGCGCCGCCCGCTCGGGCTGGCGATCTTCGGCGGCCTGATCGTCAGCCAGATGCTGACGTTGTACACGACGCCGGTGATCTACCTGGCGTTCGACCGGCTGGGCCAGCGCTTCGGACGCAAGGGTGACCGGCGCGTGGAGGGTGTGGCGTCGTGAACCTGTCCGAACCGTTTGTCAGGCGGCCCATCGCCACCGTGCTGCTGACCATCGGCATCGCGCTGGCGGGTATCGGCGCGTTCTTCGTGCTGCCCGTCTCGCCGCTGCCGCAGGTCGATTTCCCCGCAATCTCCGTGTCGGCCAGCCTGCCGGGCGCGAGCCCGGACACGATGGCCAGCAGCGTCGCGACGCCACTGGAGCGGCGCCTGGGCGTCATCGCCGGCGTGAACGAGATGACGTCCAGTTCGTCGAGCGGATCGACCCGCATCAACCTGCAGTTCGACCTGAATCGCAAGATCGACGCGGCCGCGCGCGAAGTGCAGGCAGCGATCAATGCCTCGCGCGCCGACCTGCCATCCACGCTGCGCAGCAATCCAACGTACCGCAAGGCCAATCCGTCCGATGCCCCCGTGATCATCCTGGCACTGACGTCGCCCACGCGCACGCCGGGCCAGATCTACGAGGCCGTGTCGAATATCGTGCAGCAGAAGCTGGCGCAGGTGAAGGGCGTGGGCGACGTGGAGATCGGCGGCGGTTCGCTGCCGGCCGTGCGCGTCGAGCTGCTGCCGTATGCGCTCAATCGCTACGGCGTGTCGATGGAGGACGTGCGCGCGTCGCTGCAGGCGACCAACGCCAATCGGCCCAAGGGTGCGCTGGAAGGCGACGACCGGCGCCTGCAGATCTATTCGGCGCCTGCCTCCGGCGCGGGTTCGCAACCGGGCCGGCCCTCGGCCGCGGACTACCGCGACCTCGTCGTGGCGTGGCGCGACGGTTCGGCGATCCGGCTGCGCGACGTGGCGACGGTCGAAGACGGGGCGGAAAACAAGAACACGCTGGGGCTGTACAACGGCGACCCGGCCGTTATCGTGCTGCTGCGGCGCCAGCCGGACGCCAACGTCATCGAGACCGTGGACAGCGTGCGCGCGCTGCTGCCGCAACTGCAGGCGCAGCTGCCGCAGGACATCCGGCTGGCGGTGGCGTCGGACAGCACCAACTCGATCCGCTCGTCGCTGCACGAGATCGAAATTACGCTGGTGATTTCCGTGATTCTGGTGGTGCTGGTGGTCAGCGCGTTCCTGCGTAATGTGCGGGCGACGGTGATCCCGGCAATAGCGACGGTTGTCTCGCTGCTGGGCACCTTCGGCGTGATGTACCTGCTGGGTTTTTCGCTGAACAACCTGTCGCTGATGGCGCTGACGGTGGCCACGGGCTTCGTCGTGGACGACGCCATCGTCGTGCTGGAAAACACGGCGCGGCATATCGAGGCCGGCATGGACCGGTTCAAGGCGGCGCTGCTGGGCGCGCGCGAGGTGGGGTTCACCGTGCTGTCCATCAGCCTGTCGCTGGTGGCCGTGTTCATTCCGCTGCTGTTCATGGGCGGCCAGGTGGGCCGGCTGTTCCGCGAATTTGCCGTGACGTTGTCCGCCGCCGTGATGATTTCCCTCGTCATATCGCTGACGACCACGCCGATGATGTGCGCCTGGCTGCTCAAGGCGGAGCACGACGGCAAGCCGCCGGGCCGCATTGCGCGCGCGTTCGAGCGTGGCTTCCTGTGGCTGCAACGGGTGTACGAACACGCGCTGGACTGGGCGCTGCACAGCCTGTGGCTGGTGATGTTCATCCTGGCATTCGTCGTCGGCCTGAACGTCTACCTGTTCGCGGCAGCACCGAAAGGCTTCTTCCCGCAACAGGATACGGGGCAGCTCAATGGCGGCCTGCGCGCCGACCAGAGCATCTCGTTCCAGGCCATGCAGCAGAAGCTGCGCCAGCTGGTGGACATCATCCGCAAGGATCCTGCCGTGGCAACCGTCGTCGGTTTCACCGGCGGCTCGCGCGCCGGCGGCGGCTTCATGTTCGTCAACCTGAAACCGGCCGACGAGCGCACGGAGTCCGGCCAGGCCGTCATCGCCCGGCTGCGCCCGCAGCTGGCGAAGGTGACGGGCGTGTCGCTGTTCCTCAACCCCGTGCAGGATCTGCGCATGGGCGGACGTTCGTCCAACTCCACTTACCAGTACACGCTCAAAAGCGACAACCGCGCCGATCTGCAGGCGTGGGCGACGAAGCTCGCCGATTCGATGAAGGCCCAGCCCGCGCTGACCGATATCGACACCGACCAGCAGGACAATGGCGTGGAGACCTTCGTCACCATCGACAAGGAAACGGCGGCGCGCCTGGGGCTCAGCGTGCGCGACGTCGACAATGCGCTGTACAACGCTTTCGGCCAGCGCCAGGTGGCAACGATCTACGATGAGCTCAATCAGTACAAGGTCGTCATGGAAGTGGCACCGGAGTATGCGCAGAGTCCCGAGGCGCTGCGTGACGTGTACGTGCCGTCGAAGGCAGTGACGACATCGACGACATCGACGGCATCGACCGTGACAGCCGCGGCCAACGCCAACAGCGCCGCCAACAATGCGCAGGGCCAGCGCGACACGTCCACTGGCGCGGCCCTCAGCACGGCGGCCACGAACATGGTGCCGCTGTCGGGCATTGCCTCGTTTGCTGAAAGCGCCACGCCGACGTCCGTCAACCACCAGGACGGCGAGCTGGCGACGACGATCTCGTTCAACCTGGCCGAGGGCGCCACGTTGGGCGATGCCCAGGAGGCGGTGAAACAGGCCGAAGCCGACATCGGCATGCCGAACAATGTGCGCGGCAGCTTCCAGGGGCAGGCGAAACAGGCGGAGGAATCGAACAAGCAGCAGCCCATGCTGATCCTGGCGGCGATCGTGGTCATATATATCGTGTTGGGCATCCTGTACGAAAGCCTGGTGCACCCGATCACGGTGCTGTCCACATTGCCTTCCGCTGGCGTGGGCGCCGTGCTGGCGCTGCTGATGTTCCGCATGGAGTTCTCCATCATCGCCCTGATCGGCGTGTTCCTCCTGATCGGCATCGTCAAGAAGAACGCGATCCTGATCATCGACTTCGCCCTCGACGCCGAACGGGCGCGCGGCCTGAGCGCGGCGGAAGCTGTGCGCGAAGCGTGCCTGCTGCGTTTTCGTCCGATCTTGATGACGACGCTGGCCGCTGCGCTGGGCGCGCTGCCGCTGGCCATCGGCTTCGGCGAAGGCTCCGAGTTGCGCCAGCCGCTGGGCATCGCCATCATCGGGGGCCTGATTGCCAGCCAGCTGCTGACGCTCCTGACGACGCCCGTCGTCTATATCCTGCTCGACCGGCTGCGTTCGCGCAGCCCCGACGAACACAAGCTCGCCCGTCCGCACGACGGGCACGACCTGCCAGTGAACCCATGAAGAAGAACGCCATTTTCCGTCCGACCGCCATTGCCTGTCTCGTTGCCGCCTTGAGCGGCTGCGCCGTCGGTCCGAAGTACGAGGTGCCCGCCACCGCCAATCCCGCGCATTTCAAGGAGGCCGAAGGCTGGGTTCCGGCTGCGCCGGCCGATGCGCTCGACCGCGGCCACTGGTGGACGCTGTTCGGCGACGCGACGCTGAACGAACTGGCGGCGGCCATCGACGTCAACAACCAGAACGTGGCGGCTGCAGTGGCCGCGTATGCGCAGGCGCGCGCCGTGGTGGCGGAGCAGCGCGCGGCGCTGTTCCCCGTGGTCAGCCTCAGTGGCTCCGGCACCCGCTCGGGCGGTGGCGACTCGCGTACCGCCAACAACTACCGCGTCAACATCGGCGGCAGCTGGGAGCCGGATATCTGGGGCCGGCTGCGCGCGGGCGTGACGGGCGCGCAGGCCAGCGCACAGGCCAGCGCGGCGGAGCTTGCGTCGGCGCGGCTGTCGGCGCAGGGCGAGCTGGTGGCCAACTACATCGGCCTGCGCCAGACGGATGCCCAGCTGGAAATCCTGAACACGACGGTCGAAGGCTACAAGAGGGTGCTGCAGATCACGCAGAACCGCTTCAACGCGGGTATCACAGCCCGCTCCGACCTGCTGCAGGCACAGACGCAGCTGTCCAATACGCAGGCCGACCAGCTGACGCTGATCCGCCAGCGCGCGCTGTACGAGCACGCCATTGCCATCCTGCTGGGCAAGGCGCCCGCCGACTTCACACTGCCTGCGGCGCCGTGGACGCTGGCGGTGCCGGAGGTGCCGGTCGGCGTTCCGTCCGCGCTGCTGCAGCGCCGACCCGACATCGCCGCGGCGGAGCGGCGCGTGGCCATCGCCAACGAGCAGATCGGCATCGCCCGCGCGGCGTACTTCCCCTCATTGAGCCTGTCGGCGTCGTACGGCTACGGCGCCAGCCAGACGGCGGGGCTGTTCAATGCATCCAACAACCTGTGGTCGCTGGGCGTGTCCGCGGCGCAGGCCATCTTCAATGCCGGCGCCATCTCGTCGCGCGTGGAACAGACCCGCGCCGCGCGCGACGTCGCCATTGCCCAGTACCGCCAGACGGTGCTGAACGCGTTTGCCGACATCGAGGACCAGCTGTCGGCCACGCGCACCCTGGCGCAGCAGCAGGAGCTGCGTCGCGCTGCCTCGGAGGCGGCCGACCAGGTCGAGCAGCAGATGATCAACCGCTACCGGGCCGGCCAGGTCAATTACACTGAAGTGGTGAACGCGCAGGTCACGGCGCTTTCGGCGCGCCGGGCAATGGTGCAGGTGCAGGCGGACCGGCAGACGACAGCCGTGGCGCTGATCCAGGCGCTGGGCGGCGGCTGGCACGCCGAGTAAGCGCAAGGCCGGGCGCCCTGCGGCGGGGCCGGCGGGCGGGTGGCTTTCCACATCGGGGCAGTGGGCTTATACTGCCGTGGCTCAAGCAGCCTAACCATCGGGGGAACCATCTTGTCGTTCAAAAAACTTGTACTGCCAGCCGCGCTGCTGGCCGCCTGCGGTACCACCGTGGCGGACGAAGGCCAGTGGCAGCCGCACCAGATGCCGCAACTGAAAGCGGAACTCAAACGTATCGGCATCGAGATTCCCGCCGAGCGTATCTCGGACCTGTCGAAGCATCCGATGAGTGCCATCGTCTCGCTCGGCGGCTGCTCCGCGTCGTTCGTGTCGCCGGACGGCCTGGTCGTCACCAACCACCACTGCGCCTACGGTGCGATCCAGCGCAACTCCACAGCGCAGAAGAACTATATCGTCGACGGCTTCCTTGCCAGGACGCGCGCCGAAGAGCTGCCGGGCGGTCCCAACACGCTGGTCTACGTAACCGACAAGGTGGAAAACGTCAGCGCCCGCGTGCTGCAGGGGCTGGAGAACGTGGGCGGCAAGGCGCGGCACGAACTGATCGAACGCCGCATCAAGGACCTGATCGCCGAGTGCGAGACCGACAAGACCTACCGCTGCTCCGTGCCGGCATTCCACCGCGGCCTGGAGTATTACCGCATCCGCCAGATGATGATCCGCGACGTGCGCCTCGTCTACGCGCCGGCCGACATGATCGGCAACTACGGCGGCGACATCGACAACTACGAATGGCCGCGCCACACGGGCGACTACTCGTTCCTGCGTGCCTACGTCGGCAAGGACGGCCGTCCCGCCGAGCCGTCGCTGGACAACGTGCCCTATCAATCGAAGGACTTCCTCGTCGTCTCCGCCGAAGGGCTGAAGGCCGGGGACCCGATCCTGCTGGCCGGCTACCCTGGCCGTACCAGCCGCTACAAGCTGCCGTCGGAAATCCGCTACGCGCAAAAGATTAGCTACCCGGCCCAGGTGGCCGAATACCAGGCCGACCTGGACACCATCGCCGCCGCGACGAAGGCCAAGGCCGACGACGAAGTGCGCTATGCGTCGGTGGTCAAGTCCATCAACAACCGCATGAAGAAGACGCAGGGCCTGCTGGACGGTTTCGCCCGCAAGGACATCGCCGCCATCAAGGACGTGCAGGATGCCGAGTTCCGCGCCTGGTATGGCAAGCAGCCGAACGTGTCGCGGACCATGCTGGCCGAACTGGACGCGGCGATCGCCGCCGACATGGCGCTGGAGCAGGAGCAGTTCGCGTGGAACGTCGCCACCAACAGCGACATGTTCAAGAGCGCCCGCACGCTGGTACGGCTCGCCGAAGAGCGCAAGAAGCCCAACGCCGAACGCGAGGCGGGCTACCAGGAGCGTGACCTGACCTTCATCAAGGCGCGCCTGACCCGCCTGGAGCAGTCGTACGTGGCCGGCGTCGACCAGGCCCGCTTCGTGGCAGGGTTGCAGCGCTATGCGAAATTGCATAAGCGTCCGCAGGGGCTGGACGCGCTGCTGCCAGCCGTCGCCGACGTGCCCGCGCTGTACAAGGGCACGAAGCTCGGTGACACGGCTACGCGCCTGGCACTGCTGGACAAGGATGCGGCCGCGCTGGCGCAGTCCGATGACGCCTTCATCCGCCTGGCGCTCAAGCTCAACGCCATCGACCGCGCGCTGGAAGACCGCTCCAAGGAAGTGGAAGGCAATCTGGAAAAGGTCATTCCGCAGTACATGAGCGCCGTTATCGCGTGGAAGAAGTCGCAGGGCAAGCCGGTCTACCCGGATGCCAACTCCACGCTGCGCGTGACGTACGGCACGGTGGCGCCTTACTCGCCGAAGGATGGCATCTCGAAAGGCCCCTTCACGACCGTCGAAGGCATCGTCGAGAAGCACACGGGCAAGGATCCGTTCAACGCCCCGGCCAAGCTGATGGAAGCGATCAAGGCCAGGCGCTACGGCCAGTTCAAGGACCCTGTCCTGGGCACGGTGCCGGTGAACTTCCTGTCCAGCGCCGACACCACTGGTGGCAACTCCGGCTCCGCGATCGTCAACAAGCGCGGCGAGCTGGTGGGACTGAACTTCGATTCGACCTACGAGTCGATCACGAAGGACTGGTACTTCGACCGCGACATCACCCGTGCCATTCACCTGGACGTGCGCTACATGCTGTGGGTGATGAAGGAAGTCGACCATGCGGACAACCTGCTGCGCGAAATGACGATCAAGTACCCGCGCAAGTAATTCCGCCATCCGGGACAGGAAACCGCCATCCGCAAGGACGGCGGTTTTCTTGTTTACGGGGCAGTTCCTGCTGCCGCCGTAGCGATGACCCGCACATGTCGCAGCGCCAGACACCCATCCGTTTATATTATGTGCGATCATCACTGGTTCAGATTATTTTCCAGTGCCGCTTTGATGCCCGATCCCGTCTCGACGTCCTCCCACCCCGCACAGCGCGCCACCCCCGAAGTTCGTTTCGGCGCGCTGTTCGAGCAGGCGCCAGTCAGCATTCAGATCCTGGCGCCGGACGGGCGCACCCTGCGCGTCAATCAGGCGTGGGAAAACCTGTGGCACATTCGCGCCGGGTCTGGGCTGATGGCACACGTGTTCAGCGACGCGTACAACGTGCTGACGGACCCGCAATTGCTGGCGGGCGGGATCACGCCCTATCTCGAACGTGCCTTCGCGGGCGAGTCCGTCACCATTCCGGCCGTGCGTTACGACGTCGCGGCGCTGGGCGGCGAGGGACCGGCACGCTGGGTCACGGCGCGCGCCCATCCGATCAAGGATGGCGACGGTAATATCCTGGAAGTGATGCTGATGCATGAGGACATTACGGAACGCGTGGCCGCCGAGACGGCATTGCGGGTGCGCGAGGAACGCTTCCGCTCCCTCGTGATGGCCACGTCGCAGATCGTCTGGACCAACACGCCCGATGGGCGCGTGCTCGAGGATTCGCCATCCTGGCGCGCATTTACCGGACAGTCCTACGAGGAGTGGCGCGAGTTCGGCTGGCTCGACGCGGTCCATCCGGACGACCGCGAGCCGACAGCTGTGCTGTGGAAGGCCTGCGTGGCAACGCGTACGGTCTTTGAAACCCGCTACCGCCTGCGTCGCGTGGACGGTGTGTACCGCTGGATGGCCGTCAAGGGGCTGCCCATCGCCGACGCGCACGGCGCCATTCGCGAGTGGATCGGTGCCAACACGGATATTCACGAAACGGTTGTGGCGCAGTCCGAGCTGGCGCAGCGTCTGGATCGCGAGCGGCGCAATTCTGCCCTGCTGGCGCGGGTCGCGCAGGCGTCGCGCATCCTCCACACGGCACTGTCTGGCGAACAGATCGCGAAGGTACTGGTAGTAGAGGTGCGCGAGATCCTGGAAGTTCATCAGGCCGTGGTCTCGCTGACGAAGGACGAGGGCTGGCTGCAGGCGATCAATGCGGTCTCGCTGTCGGACAAGTACGAGCATTATCGCGGTTTCAATGTCGACACCGACGGCAGCGGCATCTACGCCGAGGTTTGCCGCACCAACCAGGCCATGCGGCTGACGCAGGAAGAGCTGATTGCGCATCCGGCCTGGAAGGGCTTCGGCAGCGCCGCGCACCGGCACCCCCCATGCGCGGCTGGCTGGCGGTGCCGCTGATCGACCGCAATGGCAACAACATCGGTCTGATTCAGGCGTCGGACAAGCTGGCCGGCGAGTTCACGGCGGAGGACGAAGCGATCCTCGTTCAGCTGGCGTCGATCGCCGCCAACGGCTTCGAGAACGCCCGCCTGTACACGTCGCTGCAGGAGCAGGACCGGCGCAAGGACGAATTCCTGGCGATGCTGGCGCACGAGCTGCGCAATCCGCTGGCGCCGATTTCGTCGGCGGCCGATATGCTCAAGGTGGGCGGCGCCGACGTCGAGCGCGTGCGCCGCGCCAGCGACGTGATCGGCCGGCAGGTCCGCCATATGACATCACTGGTGGATGACCTGCTCGACGTGGCGCGCGTCACGCGCGGGCTGATCCAGCTGGAGACCGCGGTCGTCGACGTGATGGACATCGTGGCCGGCGCCGTGGAACAGTCGCGGCCCATGATCGAAGCACGCGACCATGCGTTCGCCGTGCACGGCACGGCCGCGGGGGCACGCGTCGTTGGCGACTCGCACCGGCTGGTGCAGGTTCTCGTCAATCTGCTGAACAACGCTGCCAAGTACACGCCGCGCGGCGGCGCCATCGCGCTGACGTTGTCGCGTGGCTCGTCCACGGTGACGATCGACGTGCGCGACAACGGCATCGGTCTCGACGCGGGACTGCTGCCGCACGTGTTCGACTTGTTCACGCAGGCCGAGCGCTCGCCGGACCGGGCCCAGGGCGGACTGGGGATCGGGCTGGCACTGGTCAAGCATATCGTCACGATGCACGGCGGCGAGGTGGCCGTGCGCAGCGACGGGCCGGGCGCGGGGTCGGTGTTTACCGTGACGCTCAACACCGTTTGAAGGGGCCGTCGCCCTTGCAGTCTGAGGCGGGTCGTCCAGTGCCGCGGCGGGTCAGCGTCGCAGTTGTACCGCACCGCTTCGACATTGCCGGCCGTGCCGGTGCCGGCGGCAATCGTCAGGCACCTGCCGGTCCTGACGTTGACCGGCATGACGTCGCCTGCGATGGATCCGGCTCGGGCGGTCGCGGCAACGCCGCCATCGGGGCGACGGCGCAGACTCGTTCAGGAGGCCGGCAGCGCAAAGGTGCGCTGCCGGTCCGGAACATGCTTCTTCATGGCGTTCTCCATGTGCGCCGCGCGGTCCGTGGCGACGGGATCGACGCTGCACTATGGAGATACTGCGCCAGGCGGACAGATTGTTGTGTCACAGGTCGTCCTGACCTGTATCGACCATGCAACTGGACCGCTCAGGAAGCGCGCGCCGTCAGCCACTGTGCCGGCGCCAGCGGCTTCGCAACGATGCGGATCTCGCCGATGGCGCCCAGAAAGCCGCTCTCCGGCGCGCCGCCGTCCCAGTAGCCCGCACCGATCGTCCACGGCAGGTTCAGCGAAGCCAGGCCGACGGCGTCGATGGCATTGCGCAGCACCGGCGCGCCCTCGACGTACATGGTCGTCTCCCGCGTGGCCGGATCGTTGACGATGGCCACGTGCAGCCACGTGTCGAGCAGGATTTCGCCGGACCAGTTGGTGCGCGCCGACGGCGGCGCGGGCAGCTGCGGCACCACCTCCCACTGCAGTTCGCGCAGGTTCGAAATGGCGAACTGCAGTGGCGGCGATTCCGGCAGCCCGTCGTCCCAGTCCTTCAGGTTGCCGCGCCGGCCGGCCCGCGTCATGACGTTCATCCAGGCGTTGCTGGCTGCCGTCCAGGATTTATCGAGCTTGACGAAGGCTTCCACCGTGTAGCCAGTGTTGAACGTTTCACGGTTCATCGCCGCCGATGCATCGGTCAGGAAATAGCTGAGCCGCTTGCCCGCCGCGTTGCGAAAGGCGATGCTGCCGGGTGCGGACGACAGGCGGTGGCGGTCGGCAGTCCACTGCAGGTCCGCCAGCTGCGCCGTGTTGCCAGCTGGCGCGTTCAGCGCCGCGCGGGTCAGCGCGTTGCCATTGCCGGTCACGTCGGCGATGACGGCGCGGTCCGGGACAGCCGTCCCGGCGGCGCCGCCCGTGAAGCGCCAGTGGGCCACCGTGTTCGACACCTTCGGATAGTCCTCGGCATTGGCGGCAGGGCGCGATGCGACCGCCGGGGTACCCGTGAAGCCGGCCATGATCTGCGCTGTTACGGCCGCGCTGACCGACGTGCCCGTCGCGGCACCGGCCTTGAACCCGGGCGCGAAGCGGGCGAACCGCCTGGCGAAATCCATCTTGACGGTGAACTCGTTGTTCGCGTCCTTCAGCATGATCTGGTCGAACTCGTTGAGCGTGTCTTTCGGCTTCTGCTTCACCCACGGCGAGAACGACAGCGCCCGGATCTCGTTGCTGGTGAGGTCGAATTCGTAGAAGCGCAGCAGGCCGTTGCCGCCCTGGTAGGCCATCTGGTAGTCCACCACCATCTCTTCCACGGCATTGCCGAAGTCGTTCGTCTTCGTCAGCCGCGCGGCGCCGTGGTGGTGGCCGTTCACCGTCATAAAGATCTGGTCCTGGTCGCGGATCAGCTTTTCCCACAGCATCAGGCCGTAGTCCACTTCGAGCGGCTGCACGCCGTCGTTGGCGATGGCGATCAGCTGGTGATTGACGAGAATCGCGGGCAAGGTCGGATTGGCGCGCAGGACTTCGCGCGCCCACGCGATACCGGCGTCCGACGCGCGCCAGGACAGCGACAGCACGAGGAAGCGCTGGCCCTCGGCCTGGAACACGTGATATTCATGGAAGCCGCTGGGATCGCGGCCGCCGAACGTGGCCTGCTTGCGCGCCCGTTCGGTGCCGAACCATTTGAGGTAAGGTTCGGCCGCCAGGTCGCGCGTGGCGTCCGTGCCGCCCACGCGGTCGGTTTCGTAGCCGACGTCGGTCAGCACGTCGTGATTGCCCGCCAGGACGGAGTAGGGCACGGCCTTGTCTTCCAGGATCTTCATCGCCTTGTCGGCCACTTCCCATTGCTGCGGCTTCCTTACCTGGTCGACGATGTCGCCCACGTGGATGACGAAGGGGATCCTGAACGCCGCCGCATTATCGGCGATCCACTGCGTTTGCGCCGCGTAGGGCGTGCTGCCGTACCGCTTGGCGAACTGGTTGCCCGTCTCCGCGGTGGCATAGCGCGAATAGAACTGGGTATCGGGCAGCACGACCAGGCCGAAGCTGGAAATCGTGGCGGGTGCGGGAGAAGGTGGAGCGGGAGGTATGGCTGGCGGGGCAGGGCTGGGGGCGACCGGGTCGGCATCGTTGTCGCTGCCGCAGGCGGCCAGCAAGCCGGTGGAGGCCAGCGCGCCGGCCAGGACCACCTGGCGGCGACGCGCCTTGAAATCATCGGGGTGAGACATGCGAAACTCCATCTGATGGCGAGTCTCACACCTTAGCGATCGATTGTGACGGCAGAGTGAAGCGGTGCGCGGCTCAGTCCTTGCGCTTGTCCCGGCCTTTTTCCCATTCCGTCCGCTCGGTTTCCATCTTGTCCTTGCAGGCCTTGCGGTCGTTCCAGTCCGGCATGCGGTCGCATGCCTGCGGATCGTGGGCCGCATAATAATGGCCGCAGCCGGCCAGGCCGAGCGTTACAACGACAGCAAACAACGTCTTCATGGTCCGGTTCTCCGTGGTGGCATCGCTGTCATTGTAGCGCAGGGCAGCCGGATTACTGCCCAGCCTTCGTCCCGCTTTTGCGCAAGAACGGCAGCAGGTGCCTGCCCCGGTGTTCAGCCGCGCATCAGCGCAGCCTCGGCCCGCAACAACTCCAGGGTCGACTCATCCGGCTTGCCGCCGAAGAAGGTGTTGAGCGCCGTGCGGAACAGGGCATTGTCGTGCGTGGCGCGGTAGAACAGCGTCATCGACGAGCGGAATTTCAGTGCGTCGACGCTGCCCAGGATCGCCTCGATGCGCTGGCCCGCATGGCCGTTGACCAGCTCCGTGCATTCGCACAGGCGGTTGCCCAGCACGTCGTCGGCCAGGTAGGCGCGCGCTTCGGCCAGCGATTCGATGCCGTACAGGCGGCTCGTGTCGGAGCGGCCCAGCCCGCGCAGCTGCGGGAAGATGAACCACATCCAGTGTCTGGTCTTGTGACCGTCGCACAGCTCGCGCAGCACCTGGCCGTAGACAGGTGCCTGGGCGGTGATAAAACGGTCCAGGTCGAAGGACATCGCGCTCTCCTGCGGCAGGGGACAATAAGGGGCGACAGTGTAGCCGAGCCGCGCCGCGCGTGGCGCCCGGTAGAACGATGCAAGTCGGATGCAACCGGGCTGCGACCCGCCGACCGGCTGCGGGCGCGGAGGCCATGGCATAATCCCGCGTCCTCCTAAGCGCTGCCATGAACGAATCACTGACCCTTTTCGGCCTTGCCACCACCCCGCTCGAGCTGCTGTCCTTTGCCCTGTCCGTCATGACGGTGTGGCTCAACATCCGCCAGAACCACTGGGCGTGGCTGTTTGCCATCTTGTCCTCGGCCATGTACGGCGTCGTCTTTTTCAATTCGAAGCTGTATGGCGACATGGGACTGCAGGTTGTGTTCATCTCCGTGTCCGTGTGGGGCTGGTACCAGTGGCTGCATGGCGATGACACGCACGAGCGTCTTCCCGTCACGGAACTGACGTGGCGCGGCAGGGGCTGGGCCGCGGCCGCGTGGCTGGCCGCCTTTGGCGCGCTGGCGTGGGGACTGCACGCGCTGACCGATACCGACGTGCCCTTTGCGGACGGCTTCCTGACGGCCGGCAGCCTGGTGGGCCAGGTGCTGCTGTCGCGCAAGCGGCTGGAGAACTGGCACGTCTGGATCATCGTGGACGTGCTGTACGTGGCGCTGTACATCCACAAGGGCCTCATGCTGACGGCGGTGCTGTACGGGATGTTCGTGTTCATGGCGGCCGTGGGCCTGCGGGCGTGGCGCCGCTCGATGGAGCAGGATGCCGCCGCCAGCGCGGCGATGGTGCTCAAATGAGGCCGGATGTCATCCGCGTGGCCATCGTGGGCAGCGCATCGTCCGGCAAGACGACGCTGGCGCAGGCGCTGGCGCAGCGCTACGGGTCGGTCTGGGTGCCTGAATACCTGCGCGAGTTCGTCGAAACCCGCGGATGCGTACCCGCCGAGGAAGACCAGCTGCACATCGCCCGGACGCAGGCGGCCCGCGAGGATCTCGCGGCGGGGCAGGCCGGGCGCTATCTGTTTTGTGATACGACGCCGCTGATGACCGCCGTCTACAGCCGCCATTATTTCGGCCGCGTTGATCCGGGGCTGGCGCTGCTGGCGGACAGCCGCCGGTATGATGTGACGCTGGTCTGCGCACCGGACATCCCGTGGCAGCCGGACGGACTCCAGCGCGAGCCGGAAGACCAGAGCGCGGCCGTCAATGCCATCCTGGCGGAGGCACTGGCGGCGCGCGCGATCCCGCACGTGCGCATCCACGGACCGCTGGCGCAGCGGCTGCGCCAGGTGGAGGCGGTGCTGGGGCTTTAGAAGCCCCGCTGTGCAAGGTTACGAAAGGCCGAACCGTCAGAAGTCCAGCTGTGCCGAGACGCGGTACGTCCGCTCGGCGCCGGGGAACAGGTAGCCGCCCAGGTCCGGCGTGACGTCGCGCCAGTAGAAGCGGTTCAGCGCATTGCGCACCTGCGCGCGCAGTACCAGCGGCATGCCGCCCACCTTCGTCGCATACGACGCGCCCAGGTTGACGACGTGGTACTTCGGCACCATCACCGCGTTGTCCGCATCGAACGCCTTCCTGCCGACGAACTGCCAGTCGCCGTTGACCTTCAGGCCCGCCACTTGCGGCAGCGCGTATTCGGCGAACACGGTGGAGCGCAATGCCGGCACGTTCGTCACGCGCTTGCCGTCATAGCTCTGGCCCGTGCCCTGCTGCTCCGTGTGCAGCGCGGCCAGCGAGGCGCCGACGGTCAGGTCGCGAGTGGCCTTGCCCTGCGCGCTCATTTCCAGCCCCCGGTGGCGTGCTTCGCCGTTGCGCACGTAATAGCCGGACGCGGGGTCCAGGTACTCAAGGCCCTTCTCGATCTGGAACAGCGCAGCGGCCAGGCTGATGCCTCGCACCTGCGCCTTGATGCCCAGCTCCACCTGTTTCGACTTGCCCGGGTCCAGCGCCAGGTCGTGGTTCCGTGCCTTGATTGGCGCGATGCCGCCATGCTCAAGGCCCTGCGCATACGACACGTAGCCCGACACGTTGTCCAGCGGGCTGTAAACCAGCGCCACGTTGGGCAGCCAGAAGCCGGCATTCGTCGGCAGCGCGGCATCGACCTGCGAGCGGCGCACCTTCGTGTAGCGCGCGCCAGCATGCAGCTTCACGGTGTCGCTCAAGCCGACGATGTCCTGCACGAAGGCGGAGCTTTCGCGGTCGACACGGCGCTCCGAAACGGGACCGCTGCTACCGCCGGCCGCCGGCAGCACGACCGGGTGCCAGATATTGCTGGTGCCGACCGGGTCATACAGATAATCGCCCCAGCTTTCCTTGTTCTGGAAGTACGACAGCCCAAGCGTCAGCTCGTGGCGCAGCGCGCCCGTGGCAAAGCGGCCCTGCAGCAGCGCCTGCGCGGCCAGCGGCTTCTTTTTCTCCCCCAGGCTGCGGTAGTCGTACACGTCGTAGTCGCCGTTGGTACAGAAGCCGGCGACGTCGCCGCAATACAGCGGGAACGCGGTGTAGTCGTCGCGCTTGAAGTCATGCCGGTTGGCGCTGACGATGGCCTGCCAGTCCGGGTTGAAGCGGTACTGGAAGCGGATGCCGATATTGCTGGTCTCCGTCTCGACCGGGTAGCTCCACGGCTGGTTGTTGAGCATCGTGTCGGCCGCCACGTGCGGCAGCGCCACACCGCCGATCAGCTGGAAGCCGGGCGCGGAGACCTGCGATTTCTTCTGGTAGTCGGCGTCGATCTGCAGCAGCGCGTCGGGCGTGATCTGCCAGTCGAAGGCGCCGGAGATGAAGTTGCGGTGGCCGTCGGCGCCTTCGATATACGAACGCAGGCGCTCGCCTGCCACGTTGACGCGGTAGCCGAAGCGGCGGTCGGCAAGGCGGCCGCCCAGGTCGACGGTGCCCAGCACGGTGCCCCGTTCGCTCACTTCGAACAGCACCGAGCGCAGCGTCTCGTTGGTCGGGCGCTTGGTGACGTAATTGACGATGCCGCCGGGCGCCGCAACGCCGGCCTGCAGTCCCGCCAGGCCCTTCAGCACTTCGATGCTTTCCTTGTTTTCCAGCGGGATCTGGGTGTCGCCGGAAATGGCCAGGCCGTCCTTGCGGTAGCTGCGCGCGTTGTCCAGCTTGAAGCCGCGGATGGAGAACTGCTCGGCATAGCCGACGGCGTTGTAAGCGTCGCCGATGCTGGCGTCGTAGCGGCTGGCGTCGGTGGTGGAGCGGATGTTCAGCGTGCGCATCTGCTCGCTCGTGATGACACCGACGGAGGCGGGTGTCTGCAGCAGCGGCGCGTCGGAAAAGCCGGCGACCGATGCGTGCTCGGTACCCGTGCGCGCGCCCGTGATGACGACTGCGGCGACGGGGCCGTCGGCCTGGGCCATTGCAACGGTCGGAAACGCCTGCGCAATCGCGAGCGCGGCGGCGGAAAAAGCGATATTGGTCTTGTACATTGTGTGCTCTTCGGGTTGGTCGGGCCAACGACGGAGCACTCAAAGAGGAGGGATGAACACGACTTTGCGCTTTCCTTCGCTGGCATTATCCAGATCAGGTACGAAGGGTATGTCTCACCCGGAAAATTCTTTCCAGGACCCCTAGCGAGCGCGAAGCTTAACACAATCGGGTACCAACTTCGTGCCGCAAATTCGTGCGCCATGCATACGGTCGTACCGTTACACTTGAGGAAAGTGTGCGGAGGGCCGACAATGCGCGTATCTGAAGGGATGAACGATCGGAGAACGCAATGACGCAGGAACACACCGTCGAACCGCGCGACAGTCTGAATGCCCAGGTGCTGGACATGCACCGCGGCCTGACCGCGCTGATCGAGAAGCTGGGCGAGCTGGACACGTTGAACCAGCGTGCCGAGGCCAGCACCGATCCCGAGCTGCGCCTGGTGCTGGGCAGCCAGCGCGACACGGCGCGCAAGCACGTGGCGATGCTGCTGGAATGGGCGCGCCGGCGCGACGCGAAGCTGGACAAGGAGCTCCGCGGCGCGCTGTTCAAGGCAGGCCCGATTGCCGCGCATTACCGTTACGATGAGGGCCTAGAGTAACGTCAATGAATTGTCGGCAAGGCCGACAGGCTGCGAAGGTAGTAAACCAAGTGCGAACACACGAATAACGCACGTTGAGAGGCGGTCGAGCGCCGGTGTCACGCGCCGCTGGTCGGCCCCTCACCAAAAAGGGATATATGAAGTTACAGCCTTATCATGAAGGAAGCTGGTTTGCCGTACCGCTGATCGACGGCGGTTTCGCGGCGGGCCTCGTTGCCCGCATGTCGCCGCAAGGCAAGATCATGCTCGCTTACCTGTTCGGGCCGAAGCGCCCGACGATGCCGACGCTGGCCGAAGTCCGGCAACTGAAAGCAACGGACGCGCTGAAGGCCATCCGTACCGGCGATATGGCGCTGGCCAACGGACGCTGGCCCGTGCTGGGCGATGCCGAGCGCTTCGACCGCAACGACTGGCCCGTGCCGGTCTTTATCCGCCGCTCCGACACGCTCAAGCGGGCGTGGCAGGCCACCTATGCGGACGATCCGGCCAAGCCGGAACGCGAGGTGTCTGTCCCGTACGAAACGGAAGGGCTGGAAAGCGATTCGCTGTATGGCTACGGCTCCACCGAGCTGCTGCTGACCAAGTTGCTGGAACACTGAACGGGGAGGGCGCATGGTCCAGGGCGGATGTTTCTGCGGGAGCGTGCGCTATACCGTGACTGGCACGCCTTTCAACAGCACGCTGTGCCATTGCACGATGTGCCGCCGCGCGACCGGGGCCCCGGCCGTCGCCTGGTTCTCCGTGCGCAGCTCGGAGTTCCGCTTCGTTGCCGGACGACCGGCCAGCTTTGGCTCCAGTCCCGGCATCACGCGCCGGTTCTGCGGCGATTGCGGCACGCAGCTGACCTTTGAAGACGAACGCTGGCCCGATGAACTCGACATCACCACGGCCAGCCTGAACGATCCGGAGGCCATTCCGCCCGGCGATCATACTTTCATGCAGAGTCATCTGCGCTGGCTGGCGCTGGCCGACGGCTTGCCGCGCTATTCGCGCACGCGCAAAGAAGGGACGCTGCAGCAACCTTAGCCTCTGCGCGTGCTAGACCCACAGCCGCAACGGCAGCAGGCCCCAGGCGGCCAGCAGTGCGCTGACTTGCAGCACGGCAATCATCGCCGCCACTTCCGCCCGGGTGCTGCCTCCCGTCCGCCATGCCATGGCCAGCCCGGCCAGCACGGTGACCGGCAGGGCTGCCGTGACCGGCGCCAGCAGGATCGTTGCCGCCGTCATGTCGCCCAGTTGCAGCAACGACTGGCGCAGCAACAGTGGCAGCGGCAGCAGCAGGGCCAGCACGCCGGCGCACGGCGCCAGGAGCGGCGTGGCGAACGACAGTTGGCGGCGCCACGCGCGCCCGGCCGTTGCGGCAAGCACGTAGAGAAGTCCGGTCAACCCGGCGACCACGCTGCACCACAGGGCCAGCCAGTACGGCAATGACACCTGCTCCCAGCTTTGCGTTCCCGTGCCGAGCACCCTGCGGCCCCCGGTCGAGCGCAGCAACACGTGCGATGGCAGCAGCTTGCCGGGCGCCTGCCACAGCGCGCCGCCGGCATGGCGCAGTTCGAGCGTGGCGGCCTGCGGCGAACGCAGGCGCAGCAACGGGCCGCTGCCGGACACGTGCACTGCGTCGAGCAGCGTATCGAGCAAACGCAGGCTGTGGAACCGGTTCGGCGCTGGAACATAGATGCCTGCCCACGCGCCCGGCGCCGGACTGCCGCCCATGGCGGTGCAACTCGGCGCAGGGGCTGCCGCCGCCAGCTCGCGCAGCAAAAGCTCGTCCAGCCGCTGGTAGTCGGCCGTCTCGCTGTCCATGTTCACCGCAACGAAGACTGCCTGCCGAGTGGCCGGGAGCAGGCACAGGTTGGCGCGAAAGCCGATGCCGTTGCCGGCATGGCACAGCGCCACGACACCGTGGCGATCGATCCGGCGCAGGCCCAGGCCATAACCCACAGCCAGCCCGGCGTGCCTGGCCTCCGTCGTCGTCGGCTCGCCCATCCGGCGCAGCAGCGCGGCATCGATGAATGGCCGGCCGTCGATGCGGCCGTCGCTCATCAGGAACTGTGCGAAGCGCCCCATGTCGGCTGCCGTCGTCGTGAACTGGCCGGCCGGGCGCACAAAGGACGGCACGGCGGGATGCGGCGCGCCGCGCTCGAAATGCCCCATCGCGAGCCGGGCATCCCGGGCCTGCGTGACGAAGGCGAACGTGCTGTCATGCATGCCGAGCGGTGCGAGCAGTGCCGTATCCAGGTAGCGCTCGTAGCGCTGCCGCGTGACCGTTTCGATGACCATGCCGAGCAGCGTATAGCCGAGGTTTGAATACGAAAAGCGCATGCCGGGTTTGCTGCGCACGCGCAGCAGGCCGTGGCCAGCGGGGAAGGCGGCGGCCAGCGGCACGTCCGGGCCGGCTTGCAGCGTGAAGACGTGCCAGAAGCGCACATCGTCCAGCCCCGCCGTGTGGTCGATCAGGTGGCGCACGCGTACCGGGTCGCGGTCCGCCCACGGATTGTCGAATGCCATGCCGGGCAGCAAGGCGGCGACCGGCGTGTCCAGCGTCAGCCGCCGCTCGCTGACCAGGCGCAGGATGCCCGTCGCCAGCACCGTCTTGGCCACAGAACCGACGTGCACGCGCTGGTCGGTTCGCATCCGCGCACCACGCCGCACGGCGCTCAGGCCGGCGGCGCCGACCCCGCCGGGCGTGCTCCAGACGGCACCGGCAAGGCCCTGTGCCTGCAGCAGCGCGGCGATGTGCGGTGCCGGATCGGCGCCTGCCAGCGACGGCGCCGCCGCCAGCAGCAAACAAAGGAATCGGATCAGGTATTTCAAGATGGGTCCCGCGCTGGTGAAGAATGCGCCAGCATGACGCACACGGGGTGAAATCGCGGTGAAATCCCGGCGCGCGTTGGCGGCAGGGCCCGTAACGGTCAGCGGCGCAGGGCGGCGACGCCTTCCAGGCAAGCGGCTGCGCGCCCCAGCAGCAGGGCCTGTTCGCGCTCGTTCTGCGTCAGCGTGGCGGCACGCGCGAATTCGGCTCGGGCTTCGTCGAGCCGGCCCAGCTTGGCCAGCAAATCGCCCCGTACGCTCGGCAGCAGATGGTAGTGGCGCAGCGCCGGCTCGTCCCGCAGGGCGTCGGCGATTTCCAGGCCTGCGGCGGGGCCGAATGCCATGGCGACGGCGACAGCCCGGTTCAGTTCAATGACGGGCGACGGCGCGATCTGCGCCAGCGCGTCGTACAGCGCGGCGATGCGGTGCCAGTCCGTGTCCTCGGCCTTGCGGGCGCGCGCGTGGCAGGCGGCGATGGCTGCCTGCAGCGCGTACGGCCCCAGGGTGCGGCCGTGGTCGCGGCACAGCTCGTCGGCACGCGCCAGCGCGGCCAGACCCCGGCGGATCAACAGCTGGTCCCAGCGCGAGCGGTCCTGTTCCAGCAGCAGCACGGGGACACCTTTCGCGTCCGTGCGGGCGCGGGCGCGCGACGACTGGATTTCCATCAGCGCCACCAGACCGTGTACCTCCGGTTCGCGCGGCGCCAGGCCCGCCAGGATGCGGCCCAGCCTCAGCGCCTCGTCGCACAACGCGGGCCGCATCCAGTCCGCCCCCGCGCTGGCGGCATAGCCCTCGTTGTAGATCAGGTAGATCACCTGCAGCACCGATTCCAGCCGCTGCACCAGCTCGTGGCCCGACGGCACCTCGAACGGCACGCGCGCCTCCGCCAACGTGCGCTTGGCGCGCACGATGCGCTGGGCCACCGTGGGCTCGGGAACGAGGAAGGCGCGGGCGATTTCCTCGGTCGTCAGGCCGCCCAGCAGGCGCAAGGTCAGCGCGACCCTGCCTTCCGTCGGCAGGACAGGATGGCAGGCGATGAAGACGAGGCGCAGCAGGTCGTCGCCGATCTTGTCCTCGACGGCCCGCTCCAGGTCCGGCGCCGCGTCCTGCAACAGCCCTTCGATTTCGCAGGTCAGCGCCGGCTCGCGCTCCCGTTCCAGCTTACGATGGCGCAGCCAGTCGAGCGCGCGGTGCTTTGCCGCCGTCATCAGCCAGGCGGCCGGGTTGTCCGGCGTGCCGCGGACCGGCCACGTCTCCAGCGCGCTGACAAGCGCTTCCTGGGCCATCTCCTCGGCCAGGCCGACGTCGCGCAGCATCCGCGTCAATACCGCGATGATGCGCGCCGATTCGATGCGCCAGACCGCTTCGACCGTGCGTTGTACGGCGCTTGCGGTCATGCCCGCGCGGGCAAGGCCACTTCGCGCAGCTCCACGGTCACGTCGGGCAGCGTGGGGAACGGATACGTCATGATCCAGTCATACGCTTCCTGCCGCGTGGCTGTCTGGATCAGCCAGAAGCCGGCGATCAGTTCCTTGATCTCCGTGAACGGGCCGTCGACGACGGTGGCGCGGCCGCCTTTGAAGCGCACGCGCGCGCCTTTGGACGTGGGTTGCAATCCGGCGCCTGCGAGCACCGTCCCGGCGCGCACGCCCGCGGCGTTATGCCGGTTCATGTTGTCGATGATTTCCGGAGGCGGGATCACGTCCAGCTCCGTCGTGGCGTCGGACCTCAGCAGAACCATATACGGCGTCAACCGCGGAGCTTCGCCCGTGTCGACATTGTGGCAGCCGCCCGAGCAGCCCGTCTCGCGTACCTCCAGCTCGACATGGCCTTCACCGTCCGCACCGGGCCATGCGCGCGCCCATTGCAGCGCGGCTTCCCGTGTCGGCACGTCGATCAGCGCGAAGCCCGCTATCGTTTCGTCGGCGGGGAAGGGCCCGTCGTGGATCGACCACTGGCCGCCGGTACAACGCAGCCGCACGCCGCTGGCGCTGGGCCGCAGCCAGCGGCCGGCAGGAACCGCGCCGGTCAGCTGGACCGGCGGGAAGCCGGGCGTTTCCGAGCCGCTGTCGGCTCGCCGTATCACCATGAATTGCATCCCGTCTCCCCCGTGAAAATGTCAGGCGGCAGCTGTCTGCGCGCGCAGGCGTTCCTCCTGCTCGCGCAGTGCCGGCGTCAGTTCGGCACCGAAATCCTCGGCCTCGAAGACCTGGCGGATTTCGATCTCGTCGCCATCGGGCATCGGGGCCCGCTTGACCCACTCGACGGCTTCGTCCATCGACTTTACCTGAATCAGCCAGAACCCCGCAATCAGCTCCTTCGTCCCGGCGAAGGGGCCGTCGACGACAGTGCGGCCGCCGCCATGAAAGCGTACGCGCGCGCCGCGGGCACTGGGGTGCAGCCCTTCGCCGGCCAGCAGCACGCCGGCGTTGACGAGTTCCTCGTTGTACTTGCCCATGGCGCTCAAGAGTTCGGTGGACGGCATCCTGCCGGCCTCGGAATCGGCGCTGGCCTTGACGATGATCATGAAGCGCATCGCGGCCCCCTTACTGCGCGACAGCGGCTTCGCCGCACATCTGCTGTTTCGACGCTTCAATGGCTTCCTCGACGGTCACGTCGCGCAGGTGCGTCGCCATCGACCAGTCGTGCCCGAACGGATCGGTCAGCACGCCGTAGCGGTCGCCCCAGAACATGTCGGTGACCGGCATCTTGGTCGTGGCGCCCGCATCGAGCGCGCGCTGGAAGGCGCTGTCGACATCCGGCACGTTCAGGTGCAAGGTGACAGGCGTTCCCTTCAACGTCAGCGGCCCCACGCTGCCCCATTCGGGGAACTCGTCGGCCAGCATGAGGCTGGCGTCGCCGATCCGGATCATGGCGTGCATCAGCTTGCCGCTGCCGTCCTGCGCGGGCATGCGCACCTGCTCCACGGCGCCGAACGCCTTCTGGTAGAACGCGATGGCGGCGCTGGCGTCGTTGCAGACCAGATGCGGGGTCAGGATGCCGGTCACCGGGGGGATTTTATTGCCGTCGTGCATGGCGTCGTTCATGATCATCTCCTATGTCGTGGTTGGACTGCAAGAGCGCTGCTCTCATGATCGACGACGAACGGGAAAAAGCCAGATCGACAAGCGAAAAAAAAATATTCTGGCGACAGCGTCGGCGCGAACGCGACGGACGCCGGATGCGGCAACTCGGGACAGGCGCCGCGGCGCCGCCCCAAACTACAGTGCGTCCAGCTCGATATGGATGACCAGCCCGCCGCCGTCCCGGTTACTCAGCTGGAACTCGGCATGGTGGCGCTGCAGCACGCGCTCGACGATGGCCAGACCCAGCCCGGCGCCGTTGGCCTGGCCGCGTGCCGTGTCCAGCCGCGTGAATGGCTTGAGCAGCTCGCCGATGCGTTCGGCCGGCACGCCGACGCCGTGGTCCTGCACGTCGATGACGACCTTCTTTGCCGCGTGCATGCCGCGCGTGGTGCAGCGGATGGCGATCTCGGCCATGTCCGTACCCGGCGTTTTGCCGTAGCGGCGCGCGTTCTCGATCAGGTTGTGGATGACTCGTTTCAGGTCGGTGGCATTGCCCAGCGCGCGGGCGTCCGGCGCGATGTCGGTCACCACGCGCACGTCGGGCAGGCGGCCCACTTCGTGCGCCACTTCCGCCAGCATCGCGCTGACATCGACGTTGACGAACGACGACGATTCGGTCGGCTTGGCGTAGTCGAGGAACTGGGCGATGATCGCGTCCATCTGCGCGATGTCGGACTGGATGCCTTCGCGCGCCTCGCGCGACAGGTCGGCCATCTCCACTTCCAGCTGCATCCGCGTGAGCGGCGTGCGCAGGTCGTGCGAGATGCCGGCCAGGATGACGGCGCGGTCCGATTCCACCTGCTGCAGGTCCTCGACCATCTGGTTGAAGCTGCGGTTGGCCAGCCGGATCTCCTTCGGCCCTTTTTCCGGCAGCGGATCGGGACGGCGGCCTTGCGCGATGGCGCGGGTGGCCACCGTCAGCCGGCGCAGCGGCGCATTGATCAGGCTGGACAGCAGCGCGGCGCCGACCAGCGAGACGAGCGAGACGACGCCGGCCCAGCCCAGCCACTGGATGCTGGTCAGCCGGGTGATGCGTTCGCGTTCCAGCATCAGCCAGTACGAGTCGTCGTCGATGCGGAAGCTGACCCAGAAGCCGCGCATGCCGTTGACGCGCGAGGAAAATCGCGTGTCCGCGCCCAGCTTGGCCTTGACGAGTTTTTCGATGTCCGGCATCAGGCCGTTGTCCGGCGGCGGATCGACTTCGTCATCGTCCTCGAGCAGGAACACACGGATGCCTTCGTTCGAGACGAGCTCGAACAGCAGCTCGGTACGCAACTCCGGGGCGGAGTGGGTCAGCGCGGCGCGCGTGATCGTCACCACGGAGATGACCTGGGCGGCCAGCTGCTGGGCCTGCGGCCCGCGCTGGACGAAGCTGATCATGCCGATCCATGATGCCATGGACAGCGTGGTCAATACACCGAGCAGCAGGAAGGTACGCCAGAACAGCCCGCTTTTGAGGCCGTTCCTCAGACGGCTCAGGGAAGGTCGCTTCATGCGGGGATCAGCGCGGCTGTCCCTCCGGGATGAACACATAGCCCAGGCCCCAGACGGTCTGGATGTAGAGGGGGCTCGACGGGTCCGGTTCGATCAGCTTGCGCAGGCGCGAGATCTGCACGTCCAGGCTGCGGTCGAACACTTCGTATTCGCGCCCGCGCGCCAGCTCCATCAGCTTCTCGCGCGACAGCGGCTGGCGCGCATGACGGGCAAACACTTTCAGCACGGAAAATTCGCCGGTGGTCAGCGGCACCGTTTCGCCATTCTTCTTCAGCGTGCGGGTGCCCAGGTCCAGCACGAACTGGCCGAACTCGAACGTCTGCGGGGTTTCCGAAGGCGCGCCCGGAATCTCGTCCGGCGCCTTGCGGCGCAGCACTGCGCCGATACGGGCCACCAGCTCGCGCGGATTGAATGGTTTGGGCAGGTAATCGTCCGCCCCCATTTCAAGGCCGACGATGCGGTCCACGTCCTCGCCTTTCGCGGTCAGCATGATGATCGGGGTCTGGTCCCCGCGCCGCGCAGGCGGCGGCAGATCGACAGCCCGTCCTCGCCGGGCAGCATCAGGTCCAGCACGAGCAGGTCGTAGCGCTCGCGCAGCCACAGCTTGTTCATCGCCGTGGCGTTCTCGGCGGTGAAAACATTGAAGCCCTGTTCGGTCAGGTAGCGGCGCAGCAGATCGCGCAGGCGGACGTCGTCGTCCACTACCATGATCTTGGCCTGGTGGCCATTGCTGTTAACGGGAGTGTTGCCGGAGTCAGTGGTTGTGGTAGTCATAAGGCTGTCGGAATTGTCAGAACCATGTCGCTATGGTAACGTCATAATGCGCGACGGGGCGTCGCGACGACCACCCATTACAAAGTGTTACATTCTTTACCCTATCCCCCTTACCCCCGGCAGGAAAGGGGCATACACTTTGACCATCGGATGCAGTATCAATACGGATATCCGGTGCAGTTTAGCAGATGATCAAGACCGAAGGAGAGGGGTACAGCATGAGCGATCGGGCAAACAATCGGAGCAGGGCGAGCGGCGCAGCGATGCGCCCGCGTGCCGCCGGTTTGCTTGCGGCCATGCTCGCGGCTACCGCGGTCAGCCTGCTGGCAGGCATCGCCCAGGCCAACCCCAACGACGGGCCGCCGCGGCGCGACGACCGCAGCCAGCAAGCCCAGCAGAACCGCCGCGATTTCCGCGACAGCCGCTGGGGCGACGCGGCCGACCAGCGCTCGTTCGAAGCGCGCGCCGAGGAGCAGCGCCGCATCATGCAGGAAAACGCCAACAATGCGGAGATGAATCGCCGCATGAGCCGGATGACGGCGGACGAGCGGCGCGATCTGCGGCGCCAGATCAACGAGGCGGGACAGGAAGTGTATTCCGTGACGCCGCGCCGCTAACCGAAAGTATTTAATTTTTTGCATGGGGCCGTTTGCAGGAACGGCCCCGTTGTTTTTGGACATCGCGCGGGCAGTCTTCGTCCCGTTTCGTCCTTGTTTGTTTTGGCTTAAACAGCGTCGCGCCAGGACTTCTATAGTTTCCATATGGAATCTAAACGAAGTCGGGGGCATCTTGGGCAATCAGCCATTCAGCAGCGTGTCGCCAGCGGCACCCGTCGGCGCAACGCCGGAGCCGGTGCTGCAACGGCGCGACGACGGTGTGTTCTTCCGTGCGTCCAGTACCGCTGCCGAGCGGCAGGCCGCGGTGGGCCAGACGTTCCTCTCCGGCGCGTATTTTTCCGGGCTCGACTACGACCTGTTCCTGCACCTGCTGTACGACGCATCGTCCGGCGAGGCGGACGAGCCGGTCCGGTTCGCTGACACCGTCGAGCCGTTAGCGCTGGCGCGGCGCGCGCTGTACAAGTCCGTCAAGATCGTCCTTGGCGAGGCCGATTATTACTTCGAGCCCGTCTTCCTGGATGCCGGCGCCGCAACCCAGGATGCAAACCAGGGCGAGACGCTGCGCTTCGACGAGTTCGTGGCGGACATGTGGCAGAAGGGCATCCGCTTCGGCATCGACGCCGTGGCCGTGCGCGCCGCCATCGGCAACGGCAAGCCCGGGCGCTGTCTGGTAGCGCGGCGGCGCGACGCGGTGCCGGGCCGGGACGGGGCCATTGTCGAAGTGACGGAAGCGCTGCACCGATCCAACGCACCGCGCGAGGGCGCCAACGGCAAGCTGGACCTGCACACCTTCCAGAACCGCTTTCCGCAGGTGAGCGCACGCACGCGGCTTCTGAAGAAGATGCTGCCCGTCCCTGGGATCCGCGGCTACGAGCTGTCCGGCATTCCCATCGAGGCGCCCGTGCCGAAGGACGTGGAACTGACGTCGGTAGCCGGCACCGGCACCGTCATCGAGCACCTCGACGGCACCGACTTCCTCGTCGCCGCGGTGCAGGGCTTCGTCAACGTCGACCGCCGCAGCCGCCGCATCTCCATCGGCCCCAGGATCGTCAGCCGGGAGGGCGTCAGCGTGCGCACGACGGGCAACCTGCAACTGACGGGCGAGTACGAGGAATTCGGCGAAGTGCAGGAGAACCGCGTCGTCGAAGGCGGCAACATCACGATTCACGGCGACGTGTTCGGCCGCATTGTCTCGCGCGGCGGCACGATCGTCCTGCGCCATAACCTGATGGGGGGCACCGCCATCAATGCGGACGGCGCCATCCGCGTGGCGGGCGTGGCGGCCAACGCCGTGCTGCAGACGAGAGCCGGCGAGGTCGCCGTGCAGCGCGCCCAGAGCTGCATCATCACCGGCACCCGTGTGCGCATCGGCGTTGCGATCAATTGCGAAATCATGGCGGACGAAGTAGTCATCGGCAGCGCGAGCGGCTGCGCCATCGCGGCGCGCAGCATCGTCATCGAGAGTGCCGGGCCGCACAAGCATGGCGAGATGATGCTGTTCGCACTGGTGGCCGATACCTCGCGGATCGATGACGAGATCGCCGACCTTGCTGCGCGCGGCCAGTCCTACGCGCGGCTGACTCAGCGTCACCGGGACGCCATCGACGTCATCACAGGCCGCCGGGAGGTCAGCGCCTACCTGGCGCTGGCACAGCGGGTGCGCCAGCGCGAAGTGGTCCTGACACCGGAGCAGCTGCGCGCGTTCCAGAAAATCCGCCTCCAGGTCGGCCCGGCGCTGCAGGAAGTGGCGCAGCTGTCGCTTGCAGCGCGGCAGGCGCAAACGCAGCAGGCGTTGATGCAGGAGGGTGCGCGCGCGGCGCAGGCGCGCAAGGATGCGCTGGCCGGTGCCGCCAGCTGCCGCGTACGGCTGCTGGCCGGCGAGACCGTCATGCGCGCAATGCCGTACAACCCGGAGCATGGCGCTGCCTACGACTTGCCGGCCAGGGACGTGCGGACACGATTGCGGGCGGAAGCGCAGACGCGTGCGCCCGTCTGGAGCGGCAGCACGGGCACGCTGGCGTGGCCGCCCGCCGCGCGCGAACGACAAGGGGGCGACCCGGACTGAGGTCGACTTGAGCTGTGTCAACGTGTAAGCGGCGCCGACAGCTAGGATGACCCATGCCTGACCCTGCTGCTTTGCGACCGCGGCTTCTCCCGGAAGAAAGGAACACCATGCCCGATACCGAACCAGTTCTGGCCCACGCCGCCCTGCGCAGAAACGAGAGCGCCGCACGACCGGCAAGGCAGTATCGCACCTTCCGCCTGGGCGGCCTGGAATACGCACTGGATTACCGCAACGTGCAGGAACTGCGGCCGCTCAAGGCGCTGGAGCGCTTCGCCGCCGACGGCGAAATCCTCAGCGGGGTGGCCGTGTCGCGCGGCGTCATCATGCCCATCGTCGACATGCGCATCGCCTTCGGCCCGCGCGCGCCGCAGCACGATACCGGCACGGACGTGATCATCCTGCGCCTGTCGACCTGTGTGATGGGGATGGTGACGGATGGGGTGACGGATATCGTCATGCTGGCCGACAGCGACATCCGGCCGTTCCCCAGCCTGGAGGCCGACGGAGCGCCGGAAGCTGATTACCTGTTGGGGTTGGGGAAGCGGGCGAGCGCCGGATGATCGTCGTCGATATCGACAAGCTGATGGCGATCCGCAAGGTGAATCTCGCGGCGCGCCATGCAGCGTGAGCCGCCGGTCCCCGGCAGAAGGCACCATCCAATCGGCGCCGGGAGAATCAACCTGGGGACTGGCACTTGTCACAGGGCGGACGGCCCTGAGACGCGTGCCAGTCCCCGGTGCATCATACGGCCAGCGCTTCGAGCTGCTCCTGCAGCCCCAGCCACTCGCCCTCCAGCTGCTCCAGGTCCTTCGTATAGAACGCCTGGTCGGCCAGCAGCGTTTTCAGCCTGGCCTTGTTGGCCGCATCGTAGATCGTCGGCTCCAGCAGTTGCGCATCGACTTCCGCCTTCTGCGCATTGCGCTTGGCGATCTGCTCTTCCAGCTTCTTGATCTTGTTCTCGATTGGTTTTCTCTGGGCCGACAGGCGCTGGCGCTGCTCCGCTTCCAGCCGCTTGTCGCGTTTCTCCACGTTCGGCGCGGCCGGCGGGGCGATCGGCGAGGCGGTCGGATACGCCGTCTTGTGTTCCTTGCCGGCGGCCGGCAGCACGTCCGTGCCCTTGCCCAGCTTCGTCTTGAACAGCCAGTCCTTGTAGTCGTCCAGGTCGCCGTCGAACGGCTGCAGCTTGCCGTCGGCCACGATGATGAACTGGTCGGTCGTGGCGCGCAGCAGGTGGCGATCGTGCGAGACGACGACCAGCGTGCCTTCGAACTGCGCCAGCGCTTCCGTCAGCGCTTCGCGCGTTTCCAGGTCCAGGTGGTTGGTCGGTTCGTCGAGCAGCAGCAGGTTCGGGCGCTGCCAGACGATCAGTGCCAGCGCCAGGCGAGCCTTCTCGCCGCCGGAGAACGGGGCGATGGGGCTCGTCACCATCGTGCCGGGGAAATTGAAGCCGCCCAGGAAGTTGCGCAGCTCCTGCTCGCGCACCGTCGGCGCGATCTTCGCAAGGTGCCACAGCGGCGACTCGTCGTGCCGCAGCATTTCAACCTGGTGCTGGGCGAAGTAGCCGATGATCAGGCCCTTGCCCGTGGTGGCGGTGCCCGCCAGCGGGGTCAGATCGCCGGCGATCGTCTTGATCAGCGTCGATTTGCCGGCGCCGTTCACGCCCAGGAGGCCGATACGCTGGCCTGTCTGCAGGCTGAAATTGACGCCGTTGACGATGGTCTTGACGCTGGTCTCGTACGTGACGGGATCCTCGCTGCGGTAGCCGCAGTCGACGTCCTCCATCACCAGGAGCGGATTGGGCGCGCTGACCGGCTCGCGGAACTCGAACGAGAATTCGGCGGCCGCGCGCAGCGGCGCCAGCTCTTCCATCTTTGCCAGCGCCTTCATGCGGCTCTGCGCCTGCTTCGCTTTCGAGGCCTTGGCCTTGAAGCGCTCGATAAACGATTCCAGGTGCGCCTTCTTGCGCGCCTGCTTTTCCGCCGTGCCGGCGGCCAGGATCATCTGCGCCGCGCGCTGGCGCTCGAAGCTGGAATAATTGCCCGAGTAGCGTTTCAGCTTGCGATCGTCGATATGCACGATGACGTTGACGATCTCGTCGAGGAAGTCGCGATCGTGCGAAATGATGATCAGGGTGCCGGCATAGCGCTTCAGCCAGTCTTCCAGCCAGATGATGGCGTCCAGGTCGAGGTGGTTGGTCGGTTCATCGAGCAGCAGCAGGTCCGAAGGGCACATCAGCGCCTGCGCCAGGTTCAGGCGCATGCGCCAGCCGCCCGAGAAGCTGGCAACGGGCTGCTGCATCTGGTCGAGCGAGAAGCCCAGGCCCAGCAGCAGCTGTTCGCCGCGCGACTGCACCGTGTACGCATCCGCGTCCGCCAGTGCGCTGTACACCTCGCCGATGGCGATGCCGTTGTCCATCGAGTTCTGATCGGACTCCGGCAGCGCTTCCAGGCGCGCCAGTTCCGCCTGCAGCTTGCGCAGGTTGACGTCGCCGTCGATGGCGTAATCCAGCGCGGCGCGCTCCAGCGGCGGCGTTTCCTGCGCCACGTAGGCCATGCGCCACTTGGCGGGGAAGTCGATATCGCCCTGGTCCGGGTGCAGCTCGTTGCGCAGCATGCCGAACAGGCTGGATTTGCCGGCGCCATTGGCGCCGATCAGGCCGATCTTGTCGCCCGGGTTCAGCGTCAGGTCGACATTTTCCAGCAGCGGCTTCACGCCGCGCATCAGGCTGACTTGGTTAAAACGTATCATCTTGAATTTTCAGTGTTCGTTACAGCTTGGCTGGCCGGCGGGGAGCAGGACAAAGCCGATCTAATTGCCCTGACCTGCCCTGGCCAGTGCAGGTCTTTCGGTCAGAGCTTGAGCTGGTCGGCCGTCAGAAGGAAGACCATGTCGTCGCCCTGGCTCGTGGTCAGCCACGTCAGACCGAGGTGGCCGAAGGCTGCTTCGGCGAATGCCTTCTCGTTGCCGATTTCGACGATCAGGAGGCCGTCGTCCGTCAGGCGCTCGGCGGCACCGGCAACAATCTTGCGCACCAGGTCCATGCCGTCGCTGCCGCCGTCCAGGGCGATCTGCGGTTCGTGCAGATACTCTTTCGGCAGCTGCGCCATCGAGCCGGAATTCACGTACGGCGGATTGGTGACGATCAGGTCGTATTTCCTGGCCGGCACGTTCGCGTAAAGATCCGACGCGATCAGGTTCACGCGGCCGGCCAGCTTGTACGTGTCCACGTTGCGCTGCGCAACGGCCAGCGCGTCGGGCGAGATGTCGGCCGCGTCCACCTGCGCATCCGGAAACGCGTCGGCCATCATGATGGCCAGGCAGCCGGAACCCGTGCACAGTTCAAGCACGTTCTCGATGCCTTCCGGGTTGTTGACCCACGGTGCGAAGTACTCTGGAATCAGTTCGGCGATGTACGAACGGGGCACGATGGTGCGCTCGTCCACGTAGAAGCTGTAGGTGCCCAGCCATGCCTCGTTGGTGATGTAGGCGGCCGGGATGCGGTCGGTCGCGCGGCGCTCGATCACGGCCAGCACGCGCTGCACTTCCTCGGGCAGCAGGCGCGCGTCCAGGAACGGTTCCAGCTTGTCCAGCGGGAGCTTCAGGGTGTGCAGCAGCAGGTAGGCCGCCTCGTCGAACGCCTCGGCGCTGCCGTGGCCGAAGAACAGCCCCTCCGTGTTGAAGCGGGTCGTCGCATAGCGCAGCAGGTCGCGCGGGGTCGTGAAAAGGGTGGTATCCATGGTGTTCTCGATTATGCCGTCAAGGCAGCAGCAGGTTTTCCAGCGTGCGGCGGTAGATGTTCTTCAGCGGATCGATATGGCGCACTTCGATGTGCTCGTCGATCTTGTGGATGCTGGCGTTCGGAGGGCCGAATTCTATCACCTGGGGCAGATCTGCGCGATAAAGCGGCCGTCGGAAGTCCCGCCCGTCGTCGACAGTTCCGTCTCCACGCCCGTCTCCGCCCTGATCGCATCGCACAGGGCGGTGGAGAGCGTGCCGCGCGGCGTCAGGAAGGGCAGGCCGGACAGCGTCCATTTCAGGTCGTAGCTCAGGCCATGCCGGTCCAGGATCGCGTGCACGCGCTCCTTCAGGCTGTCGGCGGTGCTGGCGGTCGAAAAGCGGAAGTTGAAGTCGATGACCATCTCGCCCGGAATGACGTTGTTGGCGCCCGTGCCCGCCTTTACGTTCGACATCTGCCACGACGTGGGGAGGTAGTATTCGTTGCCTTCGTCCCAGACCTCCGCCACCAGATCGGCCAGCGCGGGCGCGGCCAGGTGAATCGGATTCTGTGCCAGCTGCGGGTAGGCGATATGCCCCTGCACGCCCTTGATCGTCAGGCAGCCGGACAGCGAACCGCGGCGGCCGTTCTTGATGACGTCTCCCAGCGTCCGGTCGGACGTCGGTTCGCCCACGATGCAGTAGTCGATCGCCTCGCCGCGCTCCCTGAGTTTATTGCAGACGACGACGGTGCCGTCGGTGGCCGGGCCTTCCTCGTCGCTCGTGATCAGGAAGGCGATGGAGCCCTTGTGATCGGGATGGGCGGCGACGAACTCCTCGCACGCGACCACGAAAGCGGCGATGGACGTCTTCATGTCGGCAGCGCCGCGGCCATACAGCTTGCCGTCGCGGATCGTCGGCAGAAACGGCTCGGAGGCCCATTTCTCGACCGGCCCGGTCGGCACCACGTCCGTATGGCCGGCAAACACCAGCACCGGCTGTGCGGTGCCTCGGCGTGCCCACAGGTTGGTCACGTCGCCGGACTGGATGGTTTCGCATCTGAACCCCAGCGGCTCGAGGGCATGGATCAGCTGCTGCTGGCAGCCTTTATCCTCGGGGGTGACGGAAGAGCGGCCGATCAGTTTTTCGGTGAGCAGCAGGGTACGGGAAGCGGTCATGGTGTCAGGAGTTGAAAATTTGGTCGTACTGTTCCGGCTTGAAGCCGACATGGCAGGTGTCCGGCGTTTGCAGCACGGGGCGCTTGATCACGGACGGGAATTCCAGCATCAGCGCGGTGGCGCTGGCAGCATCCAGCACGGCGGCCTTGCGCTCGTCCGGCAGGCCGCGCCAGGTCGTGCCTTTCTTGTTGACGAGGACTTCCCAGTCCAGGTGGCGCAGCCAGTGCGCGACCGTGCCGGCGTCCAGGCCCTGTTTCTTGAAGTCGTGGAAGGTGAAGTCGCGCTGCTGGTCCGCCAGCCAGACGCGGGCTTTCTTGACCGTGTCGCAGTTGGGGATGCCGTAAAGAGTGATCATGGAATGTCGAAGTGAGTCGTGCACAGGCCGCGCTGGCGGCCTGCTGGTGAAATAGGGTGCGACATTATATCGCGCACGGAGGGCCATCCGGGCCGGCCGCTATCGTCTTGCCAGCCGCGGCGGTGCATTCATGCGGACGGCCGTGCGACCCGGCACGCCAGACCCGGCTCGCTGCCCAGCCGGTAGTCGAACACCAGCCGCTCCCCGCCACCGAGGACCGGGCGGCCCGGCAGGCGTTGCGGCAGATTCAGGCTGCTTTCGTAACCGTCCAGCCGGTGCGGGCCGAAGGCGTCGATGCGCGTCATCAGCCGGGCCGCATAACGCGGCGCCAGCGCCGGCGGCACCGTGATCGCCGCCGCCGGCAGCGTGGCGCCATCGATGCCGTGCCATGCGACGATCGTGGCGCGACTCAGTTCGAACACGGTACCGAGCTCGATGCGATCGCGCCGCAGCGGTGGTACCGGCTGCCCTGGCCACACCGGCGGCGTCAGTTCGGCGGCCGGATCGAGCAGGCAGGCGCGCACGGTGACGCGCTCCGGCACCAGCAGCGCGCCCGGCGCCTGCTTCACCAGATGGCGGGCGATCGCCACCTGCGGTTCGGTGCGCAGTGCCGCGTTCATTGTCTCCGTGACGATGACGTGAGGCGGCCGGGCCGGATCGATGCGATAGCGGGTGGCGTCGGCCTGCACGTAGTCTGCCACGCAAGCGGACAGGCCAAGGTCCCGACCAGCGCACGCACGTGGCCGATGGACGCTTCGTGGATGTCGAGCAGCGTGAATGCGGCTCGCTCGGGGCCGAGCATCGCCATCAGCGGCAGCGCCAGCGGCGCGTATGGGCCGCAGCGGCGTACAGCACCTGCACGGGACCGGACGCCGCTGCGGCTTGCGTTTCGATAGCGGCCAGCAAGGCGCGAATGAAGACGATCGTACGCAGGGGCTGGCGCGCGCACAGTGCCGCTTCGGCGGGCGACAGGGCAAGCCCGGAGTCCAGCAGCGTGCTGCCCGGACCCAGCGTGGTGCCAGCCGGCGATGGCAGCGTGGACCGGCGTTCCATCAGTTCGCACAGCGCGGCCGCTTCGGGCAGCACTTCCAGGGTGGCGCGGCCCGGCGCGGTCAGCGCCTGACCGAGCTGGCGCAACTTCTCGCGATCGTTCATGACTTGCACGGGAGTCGGGGAAGGACGATGATAGCAGTTCCGCCATCGTTTGCCCGCCCGCCATGACGATTCTGACGACCCCTGCGACCCTGACCACGCGCCCCGCGCAACCCGCGGATGAAGCCTTCCTGCAGCGGTTGTACGCGTCCACGCGGGACGACCTGCGGGTGCTGGTGGCGCTCGATCCGGCGTCCGTCGATGCCCTCATCGCCATGCAGGCGCAGGCCCAGGCAGCCGGCTACCGGGGCGTCTATCCGCAGGCGCAGTATCTCGTGGTGGAGCGGGACGGTGCGCCGGTGGGGCGCCTCGTCGTCGACGAAGCCCCTGGCGCGACCCGTCTTGTCGATATCTCGCTGCTGCCCGAAGTGCGGGGGCAGGGCCTCGGCGCTACGCTGCTGCGCCGGCTGCAGGCGGCGGCCGCGCTGCGCAATGTGCCGCTGGCGTTGTCCGTGTTGCGCACCAATCCACGTGCGCGCCAGCTGTACCTTGCCTGCGGCTTCGCTGTGGTGGCGGAGGACGCGGTGCGCACCGAGATGGTGTGGC
Organism: Pseudoduganella plicata; assembly: GCF_004421005.1. NCBI lineage: Bacteria > Pseudomonadati > Pseudomonadota > Betaproteobacteria > Burkholderiales > Oxalobacteraceae > Pseudoduganella > Pseudoduganella plicata. Next base: position 1,658,627 of record NZ_CP038026.1, on the reverse strand, counting down.
AGTCTTAGGAGTCGAGGGTAAATTCGGTAAACGAAGCGCCCGGCGTCGTGTCGGCGGCTGCCGGTGCCGGTTCCGTGGGGGTCTGCCGCGCCTGGCGCGAATCCGGGCCGTTGTTGAGGAGCCAGAGCAGGTTGGTGGCCGAGTCGGCGTTCGCGAGCGCCTCTTCCTGCGTCACGCGGCCCTCCTGCACCAGCCGGTACAGCGCCTGCTCGAACGACTGCGAGCCGGGCGAGAGGCTGTTTTCCAGCGCTTCGCGGATCTGGCCGATCTCGCCTTTCTCGATCAGGTCGGAGATATGGCGGGTGTTGACCATCACTTCGACCGCGGGCGTGCGCGTTGGCGGGAACGTACCTCGCACGGCGAGCGCTGTGTGGCGGCTTCACCACGTCCTTTTTTGTTAAAAATAGTAAGTGAAAAGGCACCGCAAAGACGATACGATAACCATTCGAATAACGGGAACGGCAGTGTCGGCGCGCCATGCCGCGGCCGGTCAGTTCCGGGATCCTCGCGGTATCCCGGAAGGCCGCGACATTGCCGTACCTGCCGCTCCTGGTTATCGCACCAATGTCTCTGCTGGGGATGGATCGTGCTTGCGCGGCGCCGCATGCGCGCTTGACGCATATATCATCGCAAAGGGGACACATCATGAGAATCACCTTGTTCGTAATACTTCTCGCGGCCACGCCGGTCGCCGCAATGGCGCAGGCGCCGCGCTACGTAGCCCAGCTATTGATGACGTCGTCAATGCAAGGCGCCGACATTAACAACAGCGGCGTCGTCCTGACTAACGAATATCGGTACGTGGGCGGCAGTTGGGAGTATGGGGCGGTATTCCTGACCCCAGGCAGCCGTGTGGATCTTGGCACGCTGGGCGGCAAGCAGGTCTTCGGAAACGAACTCAACGATCTTGGCATGGCTGTGGGGCGTTCCACGCTGGCGGGGGCACGACCGCGCACGCATTCGTATACACCAGCGGCGTCATGCAGGACATCGGTACGATGGGAGGCAACAACAGCGAGGCCGTCGCAGTCAACAATGCCGGCCTGGTAGGTGGTAACTCCGAGATCGCGGGCGGCGGGTCGCGGGGCTTCCTCTATACCGCCGCCGGGGGCATCCGCGACATCGGCACGCTCGGCGGCGCGCAAAGCCGCGTGATCGATGTCAGCGAATCCGGTACCGTGCTTGGCGAGGCGCAGACGGCTTCGGGGGAATGGCGTACCTTCCTGTACCGGGATGGCGTCATGAAGGACTACGGCAGATGGGGTGCCACCACCTGGGAAGGTTTAGGCCCGAATGACGAAATATATGGCGCCTATCACTGGCCCGATAGGGGGACTCAATGGCTGGAGATACTCAATTCCAGCTGGCGGCCGCCAATCGGGATGGGTATACCCTACGACATGGCGAACGGCTACATCGTTGGTATGAGGGAGCATAACACGCAGCCGACGCTCGGCACCCCGAGGGTTTGTGGGGCCTCGAAGAGATCGACGATGGCGATTGGCATTTTTACGAAGTGTCCGGTGTCAACGATGCGGGTCAGCTTGTTGGATATGGCTGCAATGCGGAATACTCCTGCGGTACGGTGTTGCTCAATCCGGTGCCCGAACCGGCCACCTACGCCATGCTCGGCGCAGGCCTGGGCATCATGGCCCTGGCGCGGCGCCGCAGCAAAGCGGGCACCCTTACCCGTTCAGCGTAAATTGCGTAAACGACGCCGCGGGCGGTGCCGCCTTCTGCTCCGCCTCGGTGGATGGCTGGCCGCCTTGCCGGCTGTCCGGCCCATTGTTCAGTAGCCACAGCAGGTTGGTGGCGGAATCCGCGTTGGCCAACGCCTCTTCCTGCGTGATCCGGCCTTCCTGCACCAGCCGGTACAGCGCCTGCTCGAACGATTGCGAGCCGGGCGACAGGCTGGTTTCCAGCGCTTCCCTGATCTGGCCGATCTCGCCTTTTTCGATCAGGTCCGAGATGTGGCGGGTGTTGACCATCACTTCGACCGCGGGCGTGCGCGTGCCGCCGCCGCTGGAGCGGATCAGCCGCTGCGAGACGATCGCCTTGACCGTGGAGGCCAGGTCCTGCAGCAGGGCCGGGCGGTTCTCGATGGGGTAGAAGCTGATGATGCGATTGAGCGCGTTATAGCTGTTGTTGGCGTGCAGGGTCGCCAGCACGAGGTGGCCGGACTGGGCGTAGGCCAGCGCGGCGGCCATCGTCTCGCGGTCGCGGATCTCGCTGATCAAGATGCAGTCGGGCGCCTGGCGCAGCGAGTTGCGCAGGGCGGTAGCAAAATCGACGGCGTCGCTGCCGATCTCGCGCTGGTTGACGATCGATTTGCGGTTCCTGAACAGGTACTCGATCGGGTCTTCCAGCGTCAGGATATGACCGGAGCGCAGCTCGTTGCGGTGATCCAGCATGGACGCGATGGTCGTCGACTTGCCGGAGCCCGTGGCACCCACCAGCAGCAGCAGGCCGCGCTTTTCCATGATCAGTTCCGCCAGCACCGGCGGCAAACCCAGGTCGCCCAGCACGGGGATATTGGCGGGCACAAAGCGGAACACGGCCGAGATGCTGCCGCGCTGGCGGAACGCGGACAGGCGGAAGCGCCCCAGGTTGGGCACGGAGATGCCCATGTTCAGCTCATTCGTGCGTTCCAGTTCCGCCATCTGCCCGGGCGAGCACACGTCGGCCAGCAGCGCGGCGATGTTCTCCGGCTCCAGCTTCTGCCCGTTGATGGGGATCAGGTTGCCGTTGATCTTGATATGGACGGGGGAATTGGCCGCGAAGAACATGTCCGACGCGTTCTTTTCCTTCATCAGGTGGAACAGGCGGTCGATCATGGGGCTGACTCCGTCCAAGGTAAAAACCGGGGACAGGCCGCGCGGCCTGCCCCCAATGCTTCGGGCGGTGTGTTATACGCCGCGCAGCAGTTCGTTGATGCCGGTCTTGGCGCGGGTCTGTGCGTCGACGCGCTTGACGATGACGGCGCAATACAGGCTGTACTTGCCGTCGTCCGACGGCAGCGAACCGGAGACGACGACGGAGCCGGACGGCACGCGGCCGTACGTCACTTCGCCGGTGCTGCGGTCATAGATCTTGGTCGACTGGCCGATGTAGACGCCCATCGAGATGACGGAGTTCTCTTCGACGATGACGCCTTCGACGATCTCGGAGCGGGCACCGATGAAGCAGTTGTCCTCGATGATCGTCGGGTTGGCCTGCATCGGCTCCAGCACGCCGCCGATGCCCACGCCGCCGGACAGGTGGACGTTCTTGCCGATCTGCGCGCACGAACCGACCGTGGCCCACGTGTCGACCATCGCGCCTTCATCGACGTAGGCGCCGATGTTGACGTACGACGGCATCAGCACGACGTTCTTGCCGATGAACGAGCCGCGGCGGGCGACCGCCGGCGGCACCACGCGGAAGCCGCCCTTGGCGAAATCTTCGGGGGTGTAGTCGGCGAACTTGGTCGGCACCTTGTCGTAGAACTGCATGGTGCCGTCGGACGGCAGCACGACGTTGTTCTCCAGGCGGAACGACAGCAGCACGGCCTTCTTGATCCACTGGTTGACGACCCACGTGCCGGTGTCCTTCTGCGCCACGCGCAGGCTGCCGTTGTCCAGGCCAGCCAGCACGTGCGAGACGGCGTCGCGCAGTTCGGCGCTGCCGTTCGATGGATTGATCTCGGCGCGGTTGTCCCATGCCTGTTCGATGATTTGCTGCAGTTGTTGAGTCATGATTGTGCTTTGCTTAGGTCAGGGTGTTGCAGAATTGGACAATGCGCTGCGCGGCTTCCAGGCCTTCGGCCGTTTCGGCCACGAGCGCCATGCGGATGCGGTTGCGGCCAGGGTTGCTGCCGTGGGCGTCGCGCGCCAGGTAGCTGCCCGGCAGGACCGTGACATTATATTCGGCGTACAGGCGGCGGGCGAATTCCTCGTCCGTCAGCCCGGTGCGGCTCACGTCGGCCCACAGGTAGAAGCCGGCGTCCGGCAGCGCCACGTCGAGCACCGTCTGCAGCAGCGGCGTAATGACGGTGAACTTGGCGCGGTACTGCGTGCGGTTCTCGAACACGTGGGACTCGTCGTTCCACGCGGCGATCGATGCCGCCTGCACGGCAGGGCTCATGGCGCCGCCGTGGTAGGTCCGGTACAACAGGAATTTCTTCAGCACTTCAGCGTCGCCGGCGACGAAGCCGGAGCGCATGCCCGGCACGTTGGAGCGCTTGGACAGGCTGGAAAACACCACCAGGCGCGCATACGGCCGCTCGACCGTCGACAGGCCCAGCGTGTGCGCCGCCTGCAGGGCGCCCAGCGGCGCCTCGTCGCCGTGGTAGATCTCGGAGTAGCACTCGTCTGAGGCGATGATGAAGTCGTAGCGCTCGGACAGTGCGAACAGGTGCTCCCAGTCCGTCAGCGACAGTACGGCGCCGGTCGGGTTGCCTGGCGTGCAGATGTAGAGCAGCTGCACGCGTTGCCACACCTCGTCCGGCACGGTGTCGTAGTCGGGCGCGAAATTGCGGGCCGGATCGGAATTGACGAAGTAGGGCTCGGCGCCGGCCAGGTAGGCCGCGCCTTCGTAGATCTGGTAGAACGGGTTAGGGCACATTACCAGCGGCGTGTGCGCCACGCCCGGATCGATCACCGCCTGGGCAAACGCGAACAGCGCCTCGCGCGAGCCGTTCACGGGCAGCACCTGCGTGGCCGGATCCAGCGCGGGCAGGCCATAGCGGCGTTCCAGCCATGCCGCGATCGTGCCGCGCAGCGCTTCGGAACCCGTCGTGCTCGGATAGCTGGCAAGACCGCCCAGATTGTCGGCCAGCGCCTGGCGGATGAACGGCGGCGTCGGGTGTTTCGGCTCGCCGATGCCCAGGCTGATGGGGCGCAGGGCAGGATTGGGCGTCACGCCGGCGAAGAGCTGGCGCAGTTTTTCAAACGGGTACGGTTGCAGCTTGTCGAGAAGTGGATTCACGGTCGTTCGGCGGTGGCACGGTTGTCGGGCCGTCAATTATAGCGTGGCTCAGGGCAGGGGATGGGCGGCTCGCATGATGCCCGAAGCCGCATTTTACGAGCCCGTGTTTTACTTGACCCGCACCGTGCGCACCTGCCGGTCCAGCTCCAGGAACGTCGGCCGCTCCATGTGCGAGATGACCTTGCGGCCGAATTCGACGGCCAGCGCGGGCGCGTAACCGTTCAGGCTGGCCAGCAGCGTCACCTTGACGCACTGGACCATCTTCGCGCTTTCCGCGTGCCTGCGGCGCAGCAGGGCCGCCACGGGACCGACAAAGCCGTACGACAGCAGGATGCCGACGAACGTGCCGACCAGCGCGCCGGCGATCAGGATACCCAGCTCGGAAGGCGGCAGGCCGACCGATGCCATGGTATGCACGACGCCGATGACGGCGGCCACGATGCCGAAGGCGGGCATCGCTTCGGCCAGCTGCTGGATCGAGTGGACGGGCGCCTCGCCGTCCTCGTGGTACGTCTCGATTTCGTTGTCCATCAGGTTCTCGATCTGGAACGCATCCATGTTCCCCGAGATCATCAGGCGCAGATAGTCCGTGATGAACTCCAGGATCCGGCCTTCGGCGACGATGGCGGGGTAGCGCGTGAACAGCGGGCTGTCATGGGGTGCGTCGACGTCGGCTTCCGCCGCCATCATGCCTTCCTTGCGCACTTTCGTCAGCAATTCGAACAGCAGCGACATCAGGTCCAGGTACATCGCCTTGGTGTAGCGCGAGGACTGGAACAGCGTCGGCAGCGCGGCGACCGTGGCGCGGATCGCGCGGGCATCGTTCGCCACGAAGAACGCACCCAGCGCCGCGCCGACGATGATCAGGAGTTCCGTCGGCTGGAACAGGGCCGCCAGATGGCCGCCCTGCAGCGCGAAGCCGCCCAGCACGGAAGCCAGTACCACGATAAAACCCGCTATCACCAGCACAGGAAATCCTCACAAAAAAGCAATGCAATCTGGCAATTTTATCGTGAATTTTCTTGCATTAACGCATCATGCGTCAAACCGGGGCGATTTTCCTGGGCATCCGATGGGTAAAAACGTCACCCTGCGGCGTAGGCGTGCGGGGAAGTCAGCGCTAGGACTGACGACCGTCCAGCTCGTCCAGCAATGCGCGCATGCGCCGCCAGTGCGATCCCTGCCAGAACACGCCGCCGCAGCGGTCGCACGTGAGGAAGTCGGTCTGCGTGGCGCGCACCGACGGCGGCAACTCCTCCTCGACCTGCGCCTTCGGCACCTTCCGCAACGGCACGTTGCAGGCCAGGCACAGCGAAAACGGCCGCATGGCGGCGGCAAGGCCGTAGCGGGCAAACACTTCGCGCAGTTGCTGTGCCGGTTTCAGCGCGTGGACATAGGCGCCGCGCAGCACGCCGCGCCGTTTCAGCAGTTCGCGGTCGCGCGTCAGGGCGATGCGCCCCGCCTCCCGGGCATTTGCCTCGACTTCGGCGTCGTCGATCTCGTTGTCGTACAGCGTATCGAAACCGGCCATGCGCAGCAGCCGTGCCAGGCCGCCCAGGTGGGCGTCGGCGATGAAGCGGGCTTCGGCGCGCGGCAGCACGACCGGCGCCACTGCCGGCACGACCACGCTGTCCCCATCCTCCAGCAACAGCTCCAGCGATGCCGGTGCGCCATTGACGGCGATGTCGCCAACCTCCGTGTGCGGCACGCCCAGCGCCTCGACCATGTGCTTGACGGTGGCGGCGCGGGCACAGGGCACGGCGAACGCCAGGCCGCGGTGCTCGCGCGGCAGGAAAGGGTTGAGTGCCTCGTCGAAAAGGAAGGTGGCGGTGACCATGGCCGCAGTATGCCATCGCACGGGACAGACAGCGATGCGGCTATACTCCGGTTCCTTTCTACCTGCCGCGCCCCATGCTCACACTCGCCCAGTTTACCGGCTTCCTGCTGGCCGCCCTGCTGATCACCGCCTCGCCAGGGCCGGACAACCTGATGGTGCTCGGCATGGGGATGTCGCGCGGACGCCGCCAGGGCATCGCGTTCGGCCTGGGCTGCGCGTTCGGCTGCCTCAGTCACACGCTGCTGGCCGTCGCCGGCGTCGGCGCGCTGGTGGCCGCGTCGCCCGTCGCGCTGACGGTGCTGAAGGTTGGAGGCGGCCTGTATCTCGTCTGGCTCGGCTTCAATGCCCTGCGCAGTGCCGGCGCCGTGCGTGTGGACGATGCCGGCGATGCGGGCGAAGCCGACGAATCGCTGGTACGGCTGTTCGTGAAAGGCTGCTTCGCCAACGCGGTCAACCCGAAAGTCATCCTGTTCTTCCTGTCGTTCCTGCCGCAGTTCGTCGTCGCGGCCAACGGTCATGCGGCACTGCAGCTGGCGCAGCTGGGTGTACTGTTCACCTTGCAGGCGGCCGTGCTGTTTGGACTGCTCGGCTATTTTTCCGGTGCCGTCGGGCAGTGGCTGGGCCGCCATCCGGGCGCGGGACTGGTGCTGGACCGGGTCGCCGGTGTCGTTTTTATCGGGCTGGGACTGCGACTCATCTGGGCACGCTGACCCGGACCGCTACGCCGGCGCCAGCGGGCACTCGGTGAGCAGGTCCGTCAGTCTGCGCGCTGCCCAGCCGCTGGGCGATATGGTCGGTGCTGCGCATCGCCGATCCGCAGATTCGTTTCGGCCGCTTCGATGGCGCCGGGCGCATCCTGTTCCCGGTGTGGATGGCGTGGACGCTGTCCATGTCCAAGATCCCGATCCTATGGATGTCCATCGTGCCGGAAACGTTGTGGGCCATCGCGCAGTGGCTTCCGCTGCGCCGCGGCTGAGCGCTCCGGTGCTATGCTGGAGAACCATGACAGACACCGGAGAAGTGCATCATGCAAGCGCAACCCCTGATCGCCGTCAGCGACGTCGAAGCATCGAGCCGCTGGTACCAGAACGTCCTTGGCTGCAAGAGCGGCCATGGCGGTCCCGATTACGACCAGCTGATGTTCGAGGGTCACATGATCCTGCAGCTGCACCGCTGGGACGCCCATCACCATCCCCATATCGGCAAGCCCGACGTCGCCATCGGCAACGGCGCGCTGCTGTGGTTCTGGACCGACGATTTCGACGATGCCGTGGACCGCATCGCCAGCGCGAAAGCCACCGTGCTGGAAGAGCCGCACGAGAACCGCAACGCGCAGCACCGGGAGATCTGGCTGCGCGATCCGGAGGGCTATGTCGTCGTCATCGCCGGCCCGTACGGCGACGTGGGCATGTAGTTACGACGGCGTCGCCAGGCCCTTGATGACGGCGGGGCGCTCGACGAAGGACGCCAGCACGTGCGCCACGTTCGGGCAGGCATCGAAGCCGGCCAGGTCCGCGGCCTCGTAGAAGCCGACGAGGTTGCGCACCCGCGGCATTGTCGCGATATCGGCAACCGTGCACTCGTCGCCCATGATCCATTCGCGGCCCGCCAGCCGGCTTTCCGGCACGCCCGGCAGGCGCTTCGTCTCGTTCACGTAGCGGTTCAAGGGGCGCTTGTCTTCGTACTCCTTGCCGGCGATGCGGTGGAAGAAACCCAGCTGGCCGACCATCGGTCCCACGCCGCCCGTCTGGAACATCGGCCACTGGATGGTTTCCCACCAATTGGGATCGAATTCCCGCGTGTGCGCTCGGCGCCCCTGCGGGCTCCCAGCTGGCCAATGCGCCGGGTGATTTATACTGCGGGCTTCAACCTCGAATCGACTGCCATGCCATTTACCACGCTGGGCCTCGCGCCCGCCATTCTCGATGCCGTTGCGGCCATCGGCTATCAGACCCCGACGCCGATCCAGGCCGCCGCCGTACCCGCCGCGCTGGCGGGCAGGGACGTGCTGGGCGCGGCGCAGACCGGCTCCGGCAAGACGGCCGCGTTCACGCTGCCCATGCTGCAGGCGCTGCTGGCGCGCCAGGGCACGCGGCGCGGCCTGCATGGCCTCGTACTCGTGCCCACGCGCGAGCTGGCGGCGCAGGTGGGCGAGGCGATCCGCGCGCTGGTGCAGCACCTGCCGTCCACCATCAAGGTCACGATCGCGTTCGGCGGCGTGTCGATCAACCCGCAGATGATGGCGCTGCGCGGCGGCACCGACATTGTCGTCGCCACGCCGGGCCGCCTGCTGGACCTCGTCGAACACAACGCGCTCAAGCTCGATCAGACGGCCACGCTGGTGCTGGACGAAGCGGACAAGCTGCTCGACATGGGCTTCGCGGACGAGATCGCGCGCATCCTGGCGTTGTTGCCGGCAAGGCGCCAGAACCTGTTTTTCTCCGCCACGTTCCCGCCTGCCGTGCAGGCGCTGGCCACGGCGCTGCTGCGCGATCCGGTCCGGGTGGAGGTGAAAGCCGACGGCGCGGATGCCCCGGACATCGAACAGCGTGCCATCGAAGTCGACCCGCTGCGGCGCCTGCAGCTACTCAAGCACCTGATCAAGGCGCACAAGTGGCGCCAGGTACTGGTGTTCGTCGCGACGAAATACGCGTCCGAGCACGTGGCCGACAAATTGCGTCGTAACGGCATCGCTGCCGAAGCGTTCCACGGCGACTTCAGCCAGGGCGCACGGACGGAAGTGCTGGCGGACTTTCGCGCCGGCCGGCTGCACGTACTGGTCGCCACCGACGTCGCCGCGCGCGGCATCGACATCGCGCAGCTGCCCGTGGTCGTCAATTTCGATTTGCCGCGCTCTCCCGCCGACTACACCCACCGCATCGGCCGCACGGGCCGCGCGGGCGCCAGCGGCACGGCCGTCAGCTTTATCGGTGCGGACATGGAGCAGCACTTCCGGCTGATCGAGAAACGCCAGGGAAAGAAGGTGGCGCGCGAGCGGGTGGCGGGATTCGAGCCGGTGATTGCCGCCCCGGCGCCGGCCAGTGCGGCGACCGATACCGTCAACGGCGGGATCAAGGGCAAGCGCAAGAGCAAGAAGGACAAGTTGCGGGAGGCGGCGGCTTCGGAGTAAGCGGCTGGGCAAAACGTCGGGGACAGGGCGCCTGCAGCCCTGAGAGATCCCTGCCCCAATGCTTCTTCACATCACTTCAGGAGCCGCCGGCCAGCGCAATGCGGCGCCGCACCTTTGCGGCGGCTGCCATATCGCCCGCCTGCTCGGCGCGCAGGGCCTGCACGTTCAGCCACGCCAGCAGCGGGCGGCGCCAGCCCTGGTTCGATGCCGTCTCGACGGCCTGTGCCAGCAGTTCCGGCGTGGCGCGGTTGGCCTTGAACAGCGCCCCGGCCGCGACGAGCTGCGACAGCGGGTCCGTCATCGCCTTGACGGCGGCGGCGGCGGCCACGTCCGAGCCGGCCGCCAGCACGGCGCGCTGCGGCTCGGGCAGCAGTGCCGCATCCGCCGGCTTCGCCCGGCCGGCCAGATAGTCGGCGTAGGCGATATCGGCCGGCGACGCGTCGGTACGCAGCGCCTCGAAGCCGGCGCAGTCCTCGAACGCCAGCGCCGCCGTGCGTGCCGCGCAGCGGATCAATTCAGCCCGGATGACGAGGTCGATCTTGCCGGTCGACGCGATCTGGTCGCGCGCGCGCGCGAATTCGTTTTTCTCGATCCCTTCCTTGCCGGCCATCCAGGCACTGGTGGCGCGCTCCAGCGAGCTTTGCGCGTTCATCTTCCAGTCCGGTGCGGGCGGCGTGCCGCCGCAGGCCGTCAGCACTATGGCGGCGCAGGTAATTGCGTAAATCTTCATGGCAGCTTGATCTCCGTTTCGCGCTTGAACGGCCACTTGCGGTTGATCTCATTGACCAGCTGCTCGATGCGGCGCAGGTTGCCGTCGATATCGGCGCGCAGCGCCCCCAGGTCTTCTGTTGCCACGCGGGCGTTCTTGCCGACGGCCTGCGCTTCCACCAGCACGGCATCCATTTTTTTCAGGCTGGCGCGCGCGTCCGACAACAGGCCGTTCAGCTGCACGATAGCCGCCTGCGCATCCGTGGCCACGCCGTCCTTGCCGAACACCCGGCTGTCGGCGTTGCCCACCAGCCGGTCGGCCTTGACGATCAGTGAATTGGCGTTGGCCAGCAGTTCGCGCGCCTTGGCGTCCTCGCCGGCGATCAGGCCCATCGCGCCGCCCGGACCGTTCAGCTTTTCCGTCACGCCCTGCACGTTGCGCAGGCTCGAGCCCAGCGCGGATTCCTCGGCCGTCAGCGCGCTGACGTTGGCCAGCACGTCGCGCGCGGCGGCCAGCAGGCGCGGAATCTCGGCCGCGGCGTCGCCGACCAGCAGGCCCCGTTCGGCACCGTCGGGCAGCGGCGGGTCGGTCGGGATACCGGTAAACGCGCGCAGCCTGGCGCCGCCCACAATGCCTTTTTCCAGCGTGAAGATGCTGGTGGTGCGCAGCCAGTGGGCGTCCTTCTTCGGCACGTCCACCAGCACGCGCGCCTTGCCTTCGGCGGATAGTTCGATGCGCTGCACGCGCCCGATCGGGAAGCCGGCAAACGTGACGTCCATGCCGACGGCGACGCCTTCGGAGTCGTCCGCCGTCAGCACGAGGCGCTGCGTAGGCTCGAAAGCGCCACGGGCGTACATCAGGTAGACGGCGGCGCCGGCGATCAGCGCGACCATCAGGAAGAGCAGCAGGGCGGCCTTGAATTCGGCGTTACGCACCGGCGCCGGTTCCGGCGCGGAGCTGGGAGAAGGAGAGGGTGGCGAATTGTCGTTCATCGTTCGTTCAGTAGTAATTGCCCATCAGCGAGGCGACTTCGATCAGCAGGATCACGGAAAACATCCGCACCATGTCGGCCAGGCCGTGCGTGGCGCGAAAACGCAGCACGGAAGGATTGGTCGCGGCATCGAAGTACGACGACGCCAGCGGAATCAGGCCGACGGCAAAGCTGAAGAACGCGATCTTCAGCACGAGGATCAGCGCGACGGACGGATTGAAGATCTGTCCGACCACGCGCGTGTAGCCGGGCAGACCGTACGGCGTGAAGCCGTAGATGACGAGGTAGGTCAGCACCAGCGTAAGGATGCAGCTGACGGCGCCCAGCAGCCAGACGGCAAACATGCCGGCTGCGGCGCGGGGAAAGAATTCGGTGCGCAGCACCTGCTGCGGATCGGTCACGGCCCCGGAAGACCCGGCAGGCGCAGAAGCGGCGGCCGTCAGCCGCTTCTGCGCGAATTCCACGCCGGCCGGCAAGGTGGTGCGCAACGCCACGAACAGCGCCACCGTCAGCGGGATCAGTTCCAGCACCAGCACCCGCACGACCATCTCCAGCGCGTAGCCGGACAGGCCATAGCTGAACGCCGTCACCACCACGATGCGGATGATGACAAGGCTGATCAGCGCCGACAGGATCGAGAACCACAGCAGGTTCGGCGCCGTGCTGAGGACGATCTGGCAGGCCAGCACCTGGCGGTTGTCCTTGCGGTAGCTCGATGGCGTGAAGGCGCGCGAGAGAATCAGTACGGCGAACTGCAGCAGCCGCCACCAGCTGGTCAGCCAGACCACGGTGGTCCGTTGCAGCCGCAGCAGCGAAGGAAATAGCGATGCATGAGTGATCATCTTGCGATCTTAACATCCGCACGGTGCCATACGACGTTCAGCAACCTGGCAGCGGCTGCACGCCGTGGTGCGCCAGCAGCGCTTCGAACGGCGCCGAAGGCTCGTGCAGGAAGAACGCATGCGGCGACAACGATTTGCGGCTCCGGTACAGCACCGTGAAACCTTCGCCGGAAAGACTGAAACCCTCCAGGCGGCGCGTCCACTGCATATGCGGCGTATCGTCCCTGATACGGAAGTACGTCGCCATATCGTCGGCGAAGTCGTACTGCGCGTCGAACGGTACCTGCGTGCGCGCGTTTTTCAGCAGGTGATCGGTCCACCAGCGCGCCTGCCGTTGCCAGAACCGCCCCGGCTTGCGCATGCGTGGCTCCCAGTAAGGCGTGTACATCGACAGCGACAGCAGGGCCGCATAGACGGCAATGACGAGAACGTCCAGCAGCCAGCCGCCGAACGGCAGCCCGCCGACGGTACACAGGCCCAGCGTCGTCACCAGGCCGATGGCACTGGTCCATTTGACGATCTTCCGCAAGCGCGCCATCAGCTCCGTTCCCGGGAGGGCGAAGCGCGCCCGGTGCAGCATCAGCCGCTGATACAGCCGCGCTTCCAGCGCCACCTCCAGCCGCGCCATGCGCGCCGCGTCGATGGTCGCGCGCAGCTGCAACGGCGCGTCGCCATCGGCGGTGGCGCTACAATGGCTGTCTGGATCGATCGTTGGGTCCATGGGATGCGTGCCGGATTTGAAATGCGGCGCAGGTTAGCATAAAAGCAAGGGCACGAACAGCAGGGTTTATGGCGGCACAGGACAAGGCGGAGAATCACGGGCAGGCAGCGCGGCTGCCACCCACGCGGCAGCAATCGGAAGCGGCAGGCGCGGACAGGGCGGCGCACAGGCAGGAACGTGAACGGCGCGATGCGCAAGTGCGCGGTGTCCCATCGATCGAAGCGATGCGCCTGGCAATCAGGCAGGCCGCACGCGCCTTGCCGGTGCTGACCGAAGTTGCGCGCATCGAGCCGTTGAGCACCGCCGCGTTCCGCGCGCGTGCCACGCAGGGCTTGCCTTTCCTGATGACGGGGATTGTCGGGCGCTGGCCGCTGTCGATGCTGACGGTCGAGACACTGCGCGAGCATTACAGCCACCTGCCGGTGCGGGCGCGCGTGGGCGACTACATCGGCACGGCGTTCGCGCCGGACCGGCCGATGCGGGACATGTCGCTGCTGGCGTATCTCGATCTGGTCGCGGCCGGGACGGACAGCCTGCCACCCGGGTTGCCACCATACCTGGGAAACCTAGAACTGCGGGAACTGAACCGGCTGTGCCACTGGCCCACGTATTTCGACAAGATGGGACCGCCCCGGTTCTGGCTGGGCCCGGCCGGCACGGTCACGCCGCTGCACTGCGACTACGACGACAACGTGTTCGCGCAGATCTGGGGCACCAAGCGCATCTTCCTGGCGCCGCCGCACCACGACGAATTCCTGTATCCACGCGAGGCCAACGCCATCCTGTTCGGCTCACCGTTCGACCCCGAGGCGCCCGATTACGAACGCTTCCCGCTGGCGCGCCATGCGGCCACGGTCGAAGTCATCGTCAACCCGGGCGACATGCTGTACGTGCCGGCCGGCTGGTATCACCAGGTGCGCTCGCTGACCTTCTCGCTGTCGTCGAACCGCTGGGCACGGGCCGTGCCGTTCGCCCTGCGGGGCGGCCAGGGCTAGGGCGGTACGCCCGTCACGATCGCATCGGCCACCGCCCGCACACGCGCGCTGCGACTCAGGTCGTTGTGCATTACGAGATACAGGTCGTACCGGTGTTCCCGTTCGGGCCAGATGCGCACCAGGCGCGGGTCCGCGCCGGCCATATGGATCGGCAGTTCGGCAATCCCGAGGCCCGCGCGCACAGCCTCCTGCAACATCATTCCCGTGTTGACCTGCATGACGATGCGGGCGCCCGCCACCGGCGCGCCGCCCAGTTCGCGCGACTGGCGCGGTGCCACGGACGGGTGGAAGATGACGAGATCGTGTCCCGCCAGGCCTGCCGCGACGTCCGGCACGCCGTGGCGCTCGATATAGGCCCGGCTGGCGAACAGGCCGCCGGCGCGCCGCGTCAGGTGGCGCGACACCAAATCCGGTTCCACTGGCCGCAAGGTGCGCACGGCCAGGTCGGCCTCGCGCCGGGTCAGGCTGGTGATGGCCGTGTCGACCGTCAGCTCGATGCGAATTTCCGGGTGCTGCGCATGCAGCGCGGCCATCGCGGCCATGACGAAATGAACCGCCAGCGTGTCCGTCGTGGCCACGCGCACGACGCCGGCGAGGCGGTTGTCGATTCCCTGCATCTCGCGCTGCAGCGCCAGCGCCGCTTCCTCCATCGCCAGCGCCGAACGCGCGGCCGCTTCGCCCGCCGGTGTCGGCAGGTAGCCGGACGGCGTGCGCAGGAACAGCTTTGCATTGAGCGCGGCCTCCAGCGCGGCGAGGCGCCGGCCCGCCGTGGCCTGGTCGATGCCCAGCTGCGCGGCGGCCCCGCGCAGCGTGCCTGCGCGGTAGATGCCGAGGTATATGCGGGCGTCGTCCCAGTCCATGATCGCGTGTGAATTGATGCAAAAATGCATCGGAGCGTTGATGGTATGCGGCTTTACCGCATCTTGCAAGACCACTAATCTTGGTCTTTTCGATGGAGGTAACGATGCTGCTGCTTACGCTGGCGCTGGGCTTTGTCATGGCGATGATCGACGTGACGGCCGTGAACACGGCGCTGTCCGATATTTCGACCGACCTGCACGTGCCGCTGGCAGGCCTGGTCTGGGTTGTCGATGGCTATACGCTGACGTTTGCCGCGCTGCTGCTGTCCGGCGGCGCGCTGGCCGACCGCGTCGGCGCGAAGCGTGCCTATGGCGGCGGCCTGCTGGTGTTCATCGCCGGGTCGGCCCTGTGCGCACTGGCGCCCACTGGCACGACGCTGGTGGCGGCGCGGCTGGTGCAGGGCGTCGGCGCGGCGCTGTTCATGCCCGCTTCGCTCAGCCTCCTGACGCAATCCGCGCCCACCAACGCCGCGCGGGCACGCATGTTCGGCATCTGGTCCGCCATCGTCAGCGCGGCGGCCACGGTAGGCCCGCTGGCGGGTGGCTTGCTGGTGCACGGTTTCGGCTGGCGCAGCATCTTCTGGCTCAACCTGCCCCTTGGCCTGCTGGGCGTGGCGCTGACGCGGCGCGTCGTGCGCGCGCCGGCGCCGGCCGCGCCGCGGCCGCTGGCGCTGTTCAGCCACGCGTTGTCCGCGCTCGCGCTGGCGGCGCTGGCGTTCGGCCTGATCGAGGGGCCGGTGCTGGGGTGGACGTCGCTGCCGGTCGGGAGCGCGCTGTCCGGCGCGGTGCTGCTGGGCGGCTGGGCCGTGCACCGCGAACGGCATGGCGCCACGTCCATGTTGCCGCGCGCGCTGTACGGCAGCGCCGCGTTCGGGGCGGCCGTGGCGATGGGATTCCTGATCAATTTCGCCGTGTTTTCCCAGCTGTTCGTCATCAGCCTGTTCCTGCAGAAGGCGCATGGCGCGGGCGCACTGGAAACGGGCTTGCGGCTGCTGCCGATGATGGCGGTAACGGGCGTGTCGAACCTGCTGTCGGGACGTGTCATCGCGCGGCACGGCGTGCGCCTGCCGCTGCTGACCGGCCTGGGCGGGGGCGTCGTCGCGGCTTTGCTGCTGACCGGCGCGGGTGACGGGACGCCCGCATGGCTGGTCGTCGCGGGCGGCACGCTGGTGTTCCTGTCGATCGGCTTTGCGATTCCGGCGATGACGGCGACCGTCATGCAGGCGGGTGGCAGTGCGCACGCCAACAGCGCGGCGGCGGCACTGAACGCCAACCGCCAGGTGGGTGCGCTGGTCGGTGTCGCCGTCGCCGGCACGGTGCTGCACGTGGCGCCGGACTGGCATGCGCGGATGGCGCTGATGTTCGGATTGACCGCGGCCGGCTTCGCGCTGGCGTGGCTGCTGGTGTTTTATCACGTGGGGCGCGGCGCCACGGTTGTCGCGCCGCGCCCTGTGACACAATGACGTTACGATTGCCCGCGGCGCCAGGCGATCAGCTCCGCGATCGTCAGGATCGGCATGCGATGGAGGGCGGCAAACGCCTCGATGGCGGCGCCGCGCATCATCGTCCCGTCGGGGTTCATCAGCTCGCACAGCACGGCGGCCGGCTGCAGGCCGGCCAGGATCGCCAGGTCGACGGAACCTTCCGTATGGCCGGCCCGCGCCAGCACGCCGCCCGGCGTGGCACGCAGCGGGAACACGTGGCCGGGCCGCACCACGTCGGCCGGCTGCGCGCCCGGTGCCGTGGCGGCGCGGATCGTCGTCACCCGGTCTTGCGCCGAGACGCCGGTGGTGACGCCCTCGCGCGCCTCGATCGACACCGTGAACGGCGTGCCGTAGCGGCTGCCGTTCTCCGGCGCCATCGGCGGCAGTTCCAGTTCGCGCACGCGGTCGGCCGTCAGGCACAGGCAGACGATGCCGCTGCATTCGCGGATCAGGAGGGCCATCGTCTCATTGGTGAGTTTTTCGGCGGCGACGATCAGGTCCGCCTCGTTCTCGCGGTCGAAATCGTCCAGCAGGATGACCGGTACGCCGGCGCGCATGGCGTCGAGCGCCGCGGCAATGCGCCCCGGCAGGTCGGTGCTGTGGAGGGAATAGGGGGATTGGCTGTCGCTGTTACTGCATTGACTTCATTGACAAACATTGTGAAACGCTCCTCGCAGATTGGCGAAAAACGCTTCAGGGCAAGCGTATGGGCGCGCACCCGGCGCGGCAAGGCCGCTCCGGGAAGCACGTATAGCGCACATCTTCTTTCATCCGGACTATACCGTCGGCTATGGCATCTGACCATATCTGCTCGCACGGGGCGCAGGCGCCCCGTCCTCGCTCGCGGGCTCGGTCCTGGGACCCTACCGCCGGTGGGGAATCGCACCCCGCCCCGAAGACGTATTGACGTCCGCCGGATGGCGGACAGGGCAATTGTAGCAAAGCCGATAATTTCTGGTGTATCGTCATGCATTGTTCACCAATCCCTGCCGATTCATGAAATCAGTTCCCCTGCGCCTGACCGCCGTGTTTGCGCTATTCAGTTGCGCGCTGCTGGCGCGTGGCGCCGACCTGCCCGCCCCTGACGACAAGCTGCCGGTGTCGCCGCTTGTCAAGGTCGGCAAGCTGCCCAATGGCCTGACCTACTACATCCAGAAGAACGCACGGCCGGCCAAGAAACTGGAACTGCGCCTCGTCGTCAAGGCGGGATCGATCCTGGAAGACGACGACCAGCAGGGACTCGCGCACTTCACGGAACACATGGCGTTCAACGGCAGCACGCATTTCAAGCGCCATGAACTGATCGACTATCTGCAGACGAACGGCGTCAAGTTCGGGCGCGACCTGAACGCCTACACGAGTTTCGACGAAACGGTCTACATCCTGCCGATCCCCACCGACAAGAAGCAAGTGGTCGAACAGGGCTTCCTCGTGCTGGAGGACTGGGCCCATGGCCTGAAATTCAATGAAGCCGATATCGACAGCGAGCGTGGCATCGTGCTGGAGGAGCTTCGCCTGGGCAAGGGGGCGAACGACCGCATGAACAAGCTGCTGTATCCGAAGCTGTTCAACGGCTCGCGCTACGCCGAGCGTCTGCCCATCGGCAAAGCCGACGTGCTGCGCACTTTCAAGCCAGAAGCGATTCGCCGCTTTTACCAGGACTGGTACCGGCCCGACCTGATGGCGGTGATCGCCGTGGGCGACATCGATCCGCAGGAAGCGGAGCGGTTGATCAAGGCCCATTTCGGCAAGCTGAAAAACCCGGAGAACGCGCGTCCGCGCGAGTATCCCGTCATCCCGGAACGCAAGGACGACGAAGGCGTCGTCGTGACGGACAGGGAAGCGCCGGCGGACGTGCTGTACATCCGCTATCCCATCGAAGCGCATGCCGAGGCGACCACGCTGGCGGGCTACCGCGCCGACCTGGTCGAGAAGCTGTACGGGATGATGCTGAGCCAGCGCATGATGGAACTGACGCAGCAGGCCGACCCGCCATTCATCCAGGGCGGCAGCGGCCGCGGCAAGGTGGTGCGCGGGCACCGCTCGTTCAGCGCCACCGCGCTGCTGGGCAAGGGCGGTCCGATCCCCGCCATCAACGCGCTGGTGCAGGAAAGCGAGCGGGCGCGCCAGTTCGGCTTCTCCGCCGCGGAACTGGAGCGCGCCAAGAAAGGCATGTTGCGCAACTACGAACGCATGTACAGCGAGCGCGATAAATCCGATTCCGCCGTATTCGTCGCCGAGTACGTGCGCAACTTCCTCGAAGGCGAGGCGATGCCCGGCATCGAAAACGAGTACGCCTATGCCAACCGGATGATCCCGGGCATCACGCTGGAGGAGGTCAACGCGGCCGTGCGCAAGGCGCTGCCGGCCGACGACAAGAAGCTGGTCATCCTGATGGGGACCGAGAAGGAGACGCCGCCACCGACGCCGGCCGAGCTGCTGGCCGCCGTGGAGACGGCGCGCAAGACGGCCGTCAGCGCGCGCGTGGAGAAGAAGTATGCCGCCAACCTGATCGACAAGCCGCCGGTGGCCGGCAGCATCGTCGCAGAACGGCAGCTGCCGGCGCTGGGCGTGACGGAGCTGACGCTGTCGAACGGTATCAAGGTGATGTTGAAGCCCACCGACTTCCGCAACGACCAGATCCTGATGAGCGCCACGCGCTTCGGCGGCCAGTTCCTGTACGGCGACGCGGACATCCCGAATGCCCGCTATGCCAGCGCGCTGGCGGCGCAGATGGGCGTGCTCGATTACCCGCCGTCGGACCTGCAGAAGATGCTGGCGGGACGCAGCCTGACGGTGTCCGTGGCGATGGGCGACCTGACGGAGAATGTCAGCGGCACGGCCGGCAACAGCGACCTGGAGACATTGCTGCAGATGACGTATGCGCGCCTGACGGCGCCGCGCCGCGACGAGGCGTTGTTCAAGTCCTTCATCGGCCGCCAGCGCGACATGGCGCGCAGCAACTGGGCCCGTCCCGAGGCGGAATACGGCAATGCGATCCGCGTGGCCCTGTACGGCGACAACCCGCGCGTGCCCGGCATGCCGCGGCCGCAGGACTTCGACAAGGTCGACCTGGACCGCTCGCTGCAGATCTATCGCGAACGCTTCGGCAGCGCGAAGGGCTGGACGTTCTTCTTTGTCGGCAGCTTCGATCCCGTCAAGCTCAAGCCCTTGCTGGCGACATGGCTGGCCAGCCTGCCGACGCCGGACATCCCCATCGAGATGCGCGACCGGAACCTGCGGCCCGTGCGCGGCGTCGTCACGAAGGAAGTCAGGCGCGGCAAGGAATCGAAGAGTGCGGTGACGGTGGTCTTCACGGGCAACGCCGCGTTCTCGCAGATGGAAGGCATGCGCCTTGCGGCCGCCGTCGAAGTGCTGAACCTGAAGCTGACCGAGGTGCTGCGCGAGAAGCTGGGCCTGATCTACGGCGGCGGGGCCAGCGGCTCGCTCGCCAAGCTCCCGTACGGCAGCTATACCGTGACCCTGAATCTGCCGTGCGGCCCGGAGAACGTGACGAAGGTGATCGATGCCACGTTTGCCGAAATCCGCAAGCTGCAGCAAAACGGGCCGGAAGCTGCCGACCTGGCCAAGGTGCGCCAGAACTGGACCAACGTGCACCGCCGCGCGCTGACGGAAAACGGCTGGTGGCTGGCACAGATGCAGATGGCGGTCGTCAACGGCGACGACCCGGCATCGATCCTGGAATTCGAGAAGCGGATGGCGGCGCTGGGCGCCGCCGACGTGCAGGCGGCCGCGCAGCGCTACTTCGACTTCGGCAACTACGTCCAGGTCGTGATGAACCCGGAGGCGAAATAATGGACCGCGCGAACCTGTCCCCATCGGTGCCTCCCGTCATGCCGCCTGCGCTGCTGCAGCCGGCGGTGCGCCTTGCCGCGGACGGACCGCCACCCACGCGCCGCGTGCGTGACCTGCCCGCGCCGCAAGGATCGCCCATCATCGGCAACATGCGCCAGCTCGATGGCGCGTACTTCCACCGTACTCTGGAGAACTGGGCGCGCGAGCTGGGACCGCTGTTCCGCTTCACGGTCCTGAACCGCTCGATGGTCGTGTCGTCCGATCGCACGGCGTTGACGGCGCTGATGCGCGAGCGGCCCGACCTGATCCGGCGCGGAGCCCGTACGTCGGCCATGATGGAGGAAGCCATCACGCCGGGCGTGTTCAGCGCCGAGGGCGACGACTGGCGCCAGCAGCGCAAGCTGGTAATGCGCGCGCTGACGCCGGAGGTGGTGCACAACTTCTTTCCGACACTGGCGGCGCTGACCGAGAGGTTGCGGCTGCGCTGGGCCAGGGCCGCGGCGGAAGGGCGGCGGATCGACGTGCTGCGCGACCTAAAGGCATGGACGCTGGACGTGACGATCGGCCTGGCGATGGGCCACGACAGCGACACGCTGCAGCAGGAAGACAACCCGCTGCAGCGCGATATCGAACTGGTGTTTGCCCGCATCGCGTCTCGCCTGACGACGCCGGTACCGTACTGGCGCGTGTTCCGCCTGGCGGTGGACCGCGAGTCCGACGCGGCCGCGCAGCGCATCAGCGATGCCGTCGCCGGCTTCATCGCCATCGCCCGCAGGAAGATGGAGGCCAATCCTGCCCTGCGGGCCAGGCCGTCGAACATGCTCGAAGCGCTGGTGGCGGCCCGCGACGAGCCGGGCTCCGGCTTCACGGACCAGGCGGTGATCGGCAATGCCATCACGATGGTCTTTGCCGGCGAGGACACCACCTCCAACACGATCGGCTGGCTGCTGGACTTCCTTGTACGCCACCCGGAACAGCTGGCAGGAGTGACCCGCGAGGCCGACGGGATACTGGGCACGGGCAACGTGGTGCAGGACCATCGCCTGCTGGACAACATGCCGTACCTGGACGCGGCCATCCGCGAAGCGATGCGCCTCAAGCCCGTGGCGCCGTTCATGATCCTGGAGCCGGTGGCTGACATCGTCATGGACGACACGCTGATCCCGGCGGGCATGCCGATCTTCACATTGCTGCGCCACAGTTTCGAGCGGGAGAATACACTGACCAACCCGGAGCTGTTCCAGCCCGAACGGTGGCTGGCGCAGGGCACGGCGGGCGCGGACGATCCGGCGCGCAAGCTGTTCCCGTTCGGCGGCGGCCCGCGCTTCTGCCCGGGGCGCTACCTGGCGATGGCGGAAATGAAGATGGCGATGTCGATGCTGGCGCACGGTTTCACGCCGCTGCTGGACCCGGCAGCGCCGCCGGTGGAGGAACGCTTCACGTTTACCATGACGCCGAGTGTGCTGCCGGTGCTGCTGCGGCCGCGCTGAGGCAGCCGTCCCAGTGCAGCGTGCAGCGGCGTCTTTGATAACAGAGGAGTCCCATGCTGAAGAAAATTTTGCTGGGCCTCGTCGTCATCGCAACAGTGCTTGTGGCGCTGGCGCTGACGCGGCCCGATACGTTCGAAGTACGGCGCTCGATCGCCGTCAACGCGCCGGCGGCAAAGATCGCCGGCTACCTGAACGATTTCCACCAGTGGACGGTCTGGTCGCCCTGGGAGCGCCTCGATCCGGCCATGCGCCGCACGTACTCCGGGCCGCCACGGGGGCAGGGCGCGGTGTACGCATGGAGCGGGAACGACAAGGTGGGCGAGGGCCGCATGGAAATCGTCGACGACGGCGCGCCGACGCGCATCGTCATCAAGGTCGATTTCGTCAAGCCGTTCGCCTCGCAGGCGCAGACCGTCTTCGAACTCACGCCGCAAGGTAGCGGCACCGTGGTGACGTGGACGATGTCCGGGCCGACGCCGTTCATCTCCAAACTCGTCGGCCTGTTCGCCAGCATGGACGACATGATCGGCGACGATGTCGACGAGGGGCTGCGCCGGCTGAAGGCCGCGGCCGAAGGGTCATGATGAACCCTATACGGTGCATTGCGGCCCTTGGCCTTGCCACCATGGCAGCCGTGACAGCCGGTGCCGCCGCCGCGCCGCTGCGGGCGGATCACCCGATCGTCGGGATCTGGCGCCTGCAGCTGCCTGAGGAGCGCTGTACCGAAACCTACCGCATCCGCGCCGATGGCACGGCGCTCGTCACCAGCGCGGAAGAGGTAGCGGAAACGGCCTTCGAGATCGCCGACCAGCCGGACGGGCAGGGCTTCTACCGCTCCGTCAACCGCATCGTCAAGGACAACGGCAAGCCCGATTGCTCCGGCCAAATCACCAAGCCTGGCCAGTCGATTTCCACATTCATCCTGTTCCACCCGTCCGGCGACCAGTTTCTGATGTGCCAGCGTGCCGACACGCGCAGTTGTATCGGCCCCCTGGTGCGGGTCAAGGGCGACTGGATCTGAAAAAAACGGAGCTGCGGCCGCCAGCCCCTGTTCACTCCACGTGGCGCCCGGAGCGCCAGGCCCCCGGATTCACTCCAGCCCACTCCCGAAAAGCATGATTGAACGCACTCTGCTCCTGATAACCCAGCAGGGAAGTGATCTCCAGCAGCGAAAGTCCGGGACGCCCCAGGTAATCGCGCGCCAGCGCAAAGCGGGTCTCGTCCAGCACCCTTTGGTAGCTCGTGCCGGCATCGGCCAGCTTGCGCTGCAGCGTGCGTGGTGTGAGCCCTAGTTGGAGCGCCACCGCCGGCAGCCGCGCCTGGCCATGCGGGAGGCGGACGATGATGGCGTCGCACACCTGTTCCACGATGCCGGGCGCGTTCGTGCGCTGGCGCAGCAGCCCTTCGATATGGCGCTGCAGCACGGGATACAGCGCTACATCCGCGTTCGGCACCGGGCGCGCCAGCAGCGCCGCATCGAAGCGCGCCGTATTGGTCGCGGCGCCGAAGCGGGGCACGGTGCCGAACACGCGGCGGTACTCGTCGTGGCCGGCCGGGTCGCCGCCATCGTGCATCAGCTCCAGCGTGGGGGCGGGCAGCCTCGCGCCGGCCAGCCAGTTGCCGAAGACGCGCACGCCGGCGAACACGCTGTCCGCCAGGTGCCGGTGCGCACCCGGGAAGTGGCTGCGCCAGCTGTAGGCCGCCTCGTCCCCATCCACGACCAGGCTGGAACGGCCCAGGTCATGGGCCAGCGCTTCGTAACGGATGGTCTGGTCGAACGCCTGGCCGAAGTCGCGGCAACTGAGCAGGATGAGACCATATGCGCTGAACGTGCCCACCTTGACCCGTTCGCCCACGTGCAGGCCGAAATGCGGGTCGCGTCCCAGCTCGGCGCCGGCATCGAGCAGCCGCAGATAGTCGGTCGCGGGCAGCTGCGCGGGCACTGTATCGAGGGCATCGGCGGCGAGCCCCGCCGCGCGGGCCAGCGCCGCGGGACCGACGTCGCGCGCGGTTGCCGCTTCCAGCAGCGGTTGCAGGTAGGAGCCGGCGACCCGGCCGGCGAGGGCGGGACGGATGGCATCGACGGTGGCGGATTGGAGCAAGGCAGTTGTCATGAATGCGCAAGACCGGAAAGGGCTGTCGACGTAAGCTGCGCTATCGGTAACGACACGGCAGCGGCGCGATCCAGTATAGCGTCCGGCCGTGACAAGGAGATGGCGCATGCGCAGGTGGAATGGCTGGGGTGACGAAAGCGTGGCGTATCCGCTGCACGAGAGCGCGCTGGCGTTCCTTGCGGCGCGCATCGGCGCCGGCACGCCGTTCGCGGATGCATCGTTCGACGCGGCCTGCGCGACATTGGTGCCATCCCGGCTGTCATCGGCCGCGCTGCCCGGCGGCGTGCACGTCGCCACCGACGCGCCGACGCGCCTGCGCCACGCGCTCGGCCAGAGCCTGCCGGACTGGCTGCGGCTGCGCCATGGCTGCATCGGCCCGGCACCCGACGGCGTCGCGTTCCCAGAAAGCGGCGAGGACGTGCGGACGCTGCTCGATTGGGCCAGCCGTCATGGCGTGAGCGTCATCCCTTACGGCGGCGGCACCAGCGTGGCGGGACACATTACCGCGCAGGCCGGGCCGCAGCCCGTGCTGACGGTATCAACGGCGCGCCTGTGCCGTTTGCTGAACCTCGACGCCGTGGCACAGCTCGCGACGTTCGAAGCGGGCGTGTCCGGCCCCGACCTGGAGGCGCAGCTGCGCGCGCATGGCCACGTGCTGGGGCACTATCCGCAGTCGTTCGAATACTCCACCCTGGGCGGCTGGATCGCCACCCGTTCTTCCGGGCAGCAGTCGCTGCGCTATGGCCGCATCGAGGCGCTGTTTGCCGGCGGCGTCGTGGAGACACCACGCGGCACGCTGGACATCCCCGCTTTCCCGGCGTCAAGTGCCGGCCTCGATCTGCGCGAACTCGTGCTGGGTTCCGAGGGACGGCTGGGGATTGTTACGCAGGCAACAGTGCGCATCGCGCCGACGCCCGCCTACGAAGCATTTCACGCGGTGTTCTTCCCCGACTGGGACAGCGGCATCGCGGCTGCGCGTGCCCTGGCACAGACGCGCGCAGGCCTCTCGCTGCTGCGGCTCTCCAATGCGGCGGAGACGGTGACGATGCTGGCGCTGGCCGGCCATCGCCGCCTCGTCGGCCTGCTGGACCGGTGGCTGCGCCTGCGCGGCTGCGGCGAGGGCCGCTGCATGCTGCTGCTGGGCGCCAGTGGCGCCGACGGCCCGGCACGGGCCGCGTTGCGGACGGCATTGATGGTCTGCCGCCAGCATCGGGGTGTCCACGTCGGCCGCAAGCTGGGCGAGAAATGGCGCCAGGGACGCTTTCGCAACGTCTACCTGCGCAACGCGGCCTGGCAGCATGGCTACGCGATCGACACGGTGGAGACGGCGCTCGACTGGCCGCGCGTGACCGCGGCGATGGCAGCCCTGGAGACGGCGGCAGCAGCGGCCCTTGGCGCGCATGCCGAGGCGGTGCATGCATACACGCACTTGTCGCATCTGTACCCGCAAGGCGCCAGCGTCTACAGCACGTTTGTCTGGCGCCTGGCGGCCGACTTCGATACGGACATGGCGCGCTGGCGCGCGCTGAAAGGCGCCGTCAGCGCGGCCATCGTGGCGCACGGCGGCACCATCAGCCACCAGCACGGCGTCGGTATCGACCATGCGCCCTACCTGGCTGCGGAAAAGGGCGAGCAGGGCATCGCCGCGATCCGCGCCGTGCTGCGCCACTTCGACCCGGACGGCCTGCTCAATCCCGGCAAGATGGTGGGAGACGCGCCATGACCGCGTTCGGCCCCCCGCGGGCGGGTCTGCCGGCATTGCTGGCGCAGCCGTGGGACGTGCTGATCGTCGGCGGCGGCATCACGGGCGCAGGCATCCTGCTGGAGGCGGCGCGACGCGGGCTGAAGGCGCTGCTGGTCGAGCAGTACGATTTCGCCTGGGGCACGTCGAGCCGGTCGTCGAAGCTCGTGCACGGCGGCTTGCGCTACCTGAAGGAAGGCCGCTTCGCGTTGACGCGGGAGGCGGTGCGCGAACGCGAAAGCCTGCTGCGCGCGGCGCCCGGGCTGGTGGAACCGCAAAGCTTCGCGTTCGGCGACTATCGCGGCAGGAAGCCGGGCCGGCGCACGTTCCTGCTGGGGCTTGCCATCTACGACCGCCTGGCGGGCCAGCGTTCGCGCCATTATTTCAGCCGCGACGAGTTCCGCGCGCTGGTGCCGAATGCGGCGGACGAGGGGCTGGAAGGCGGCATCTGCTACCAGGATGCGAAGACGGACGATGCCCGCCTGGTGCTGCGCGTGCTGCAGGAAGCGCATGCGCATGGCGGCGTGGCCGTCAACTACCTGGGTACCCGCACCCTGCAGCGGGAAGGCGGCCGCGTGACCGGTGCGCTGCTGTGCGATGAGCTGGATGGCCAGACGTACCCGGTAGCGGCGCGCGCGACCATTAGTGCCACGGGCGCCTGGGCGGACGCGCTGCGCACGCCGGCCGGCGCGCGCCCCCGGCTGCGGCCCCTGCGCGGCAGCCACCTCGTGCTGCCGGCGTGGCGCCTACCGCTGGCGCAGGCCGTCAGCCTGATGCATCCGCACGACGGCCGGCCCGTGTTCGCCTTCCCGTGGGAGGGCGCCACCCTGGTGGGCACGACCGATATCGACCATGCCGACAAGATGAACGGCGAGGCAGCCATCACGCAGGGGGAGCTGGACTACCTGCTGGCGGCACTGCATTACCAGTTTCCGTCGGCGAAACTGTGCGCGGACGACGTCATCGCCACGTTTGCCGGCATGCGGCCCGTCATCGACACCGGCAAGGCCGACCCGTCGAAGGAAGCGCGCGACCATGCGCTGTGGCTGGAGAACGGGCTGTTGACCGTCACCGGGGGCAAGCTGACGACGTTTCGCGTCATCGCGCTGGATGCTTTGATGGCGGCGCGACCGCTGCTGCCGGGCTGGCACGACAGCCTGGCGCCGCTGCCCGTGTTCGACACGCCAACGCCGCCGTACGACCGCCGCCTGCCGCCGGGGCAGGCGCAGCGGCTGGCCGGCCGCTACGGCGAACAGGCGGCCGCATTGATTGCCGCGGCGGGACAGGGCGAGCTGACCGTCATCCCAGGAACCCAGACACTGTGGGCGCAGTTGCGCTGGGCGGCGCGTCACGAAGCGGTGTGCCATCTGGACGACCTGCTGCTGCGGCGCACCCGCATCGGCATCCTGACGCGCGGGAACGGGCGCCACCTGCTGGGGCCGGTACGCGCCATCTGCCAGCACGAGTTGCGCTGGAGCGACGCCCGCTGGGAGGCGGAGACGGCGGCCTACCTGGCGCTATGCGAACGTCATTACAGCCTGCCGTGCCATGGACGATAAGCTGATCCTCGCCATCGACAACGGTACGCAAAGCGTGCGCGCACTGCTGTTCGATGCGCGCGGTGTGCTGGCGGCGAAAAGCCAGGTGCATCTGCAGCCTTGCTACTCGGACTACCCCGGCTGGGCCGAGCACAGTGCGGACGGATACTGGGAAGCGGTCTGCCGCGCGTGCCGGGAACTCTGGCGCAGTCACGACGTGCGCACCCGGGTGGCGGCAGTGGCGGTGACGACGCAGCGGGGGACCGTCGTCAACGTCGACGCCGACGGCAGGCCGCTGCGGCCCGCGATCACGTGGCTCGACCAGCGCCGCACCGACGACGTGCCGCGCGTGGGGCCGTGGTGGCGCGCCGCGTTTCGCGTTGTGGGCGTGCGTGACACGCTGACGTATTTCCAGCGCGAGGCGGAAATCAACTGGATCGCGGCGCACCAGCCCGACGTCTTGCAACGCACGCACAAATTCCTGCTGCTGTCCGGCTTCCTGAACTTTCGTCTGACGGACCGGTATGCCGATTCGACCGGCTCGCAGGTGGCCTACGTGCCGTTCGACTACCGGCGCCACCGCTGGGCAGCGGCGCGCGACTGGAAGTGGCAGGCGCTGGCCGTGCGGCCGGACATGCTGCCCGAACTGGCTGCACCGGGCACGCCCATCGGCGCAGTGACCAGGGGCGCCGCACAAGCGACGGGCATCCCGGCGGGAGTGCCCGTCATCGCGGCGGCGGCCGACAAGGCATGCGAGGTGATCGGCGCGGGCTGCGTGACGCCGGATATCGGCTGCCTCAGCTACGGCACGACGGCCACCATCAACACGACAGGCACGAAGTATGTGCAAGTGACGCGGTTTATCCCGCCCTATCCCGCCGCGCTGCCGGGCGCCTACAGCACGGAAGTGCAGATCTTCCGCGGCTACTGGATGGTCAACTGGTTCAAGGAGCAGTTTGGCGACCGCGAACAGGCGCTGGCGGCAGGGCAGGGATTGAGCGCCGAAGCGCTGTTCGACGCGCTGGTGGACGCAGTGCCGCCCGGCTCGATGGGATTGATGCTGCAACCCTACTGGAGTCCCGGCGTGCGCGTGCCCGGCCCGGAGGCGAAGGGCGCGATGATCGGCTTCGGCGACGTGCACACGCGCGCGCACATCTACCGCGCCATCCTGGAAGGGCTGGCGTATGCGCTGCGGGAAGGGCGCGAACGCATCGAAGCGAAAAGCGGCACGCGCATCGCGGCCCTGCGCGTTGCCGGCGGCGGCTCGCAAAGCGACGCGGCCATGCAGCTGACGGCCGACATCTTCGGCCTGCCGGCCGCGCGGGCGCACGTCTACGAAACGTCGGGACTGGGGGCGGCGATCTGCGGCGCCGCCGGTGTCGGGCTGCATGCGGACTTTGCCACAGCCATTGCCGCGATGACGCGGCCCGGGCAGACGTTTCAACCGATCGAGGCGCACCGGCGCGTCTACGACCGGCTGTACCGGAAGGTTTATCTGAAGATGTACCGGCGGCTGCGGCCGTTGTACGAAGAGATTGCGGAGATTACGGACTACCCGCGCAGGCGCTGATCGCCACAAGCCCAGGCTGCATTACCCGCACAAGGTTGCGCCCATCCTCCTTGGCTGCATACATCGCCCGGTCCGCCCCCACGAACAGCGTCTCGATCTTGTCCTGCTGGCGCGGGCGCATCGTCGCTACGCCGATGCTGACGGTGATCCATGGCGACGTGGGGGATTTCGGGTGCGGCAGCTGCAGCGCTTCGATATGGGCGCGCACCGATTCGGCCAGCGCAGCGGCCGCGCCGGCGTCGGTCTCCGCGAACAGCAGGACGAATTCCTCGCCGCCATAGCGGGCGGCGAGGTCGGTGCCGCGCAGCGCGTGCGAGGCGATGGCTTGCGCCACCTGCTGCAGGCCGATGTCGCCGGCCACGTGGCCCAGCGAGTCGTTGTACAGCTTGAAGTGGTCGACGTCGAGCACGACCAGCGACAGCGGCGCGCCCGTGCGGGTGGCGCGCTGCCATTCCTTTTCCAGGAAGCTGTCGAAGTGGCGCCGGTTGGCGATCTTCGTCAGCGGATCGACCATCGCGGCGCGCTGCAGCGCATCCTCCGAAAGCTTGTGGTGCGTGATGTCGTGCAGCAGGCCGATGAACAGCGGCTGGCGCAGGAACATCGGTGTCAGCGTCAGGTCCATGCAGACCGACTTGCCCTGTTTGTGGCGGATGATGACTTCGCGCGTGCCATGGCTGTGCGCGGTCTCCGGGTGCGCCGCGTAGCGGGAGAAATACTCCAGGTATTCCTGCGCCACGAGAGGGTTGAGCAGGTCGTCGATATGCCGGCCCGCCAGTTCGTCGGGCGCGTAGCCGAGGTAGCCGTCGCAGGCGGGGTTGGTGAACTGGATGCGCCCGTTCGCTTCGATGATCAGGAGGCCCTCGGCCATGCTGTTGACGATGGCGCGCAGGCGTTCGGCCTGTTCGTGCTGGGTTTCGCTGCTGGCGCGGATCGACAGCTGCGTGCGCACGCGGGCGCACACCTCCGGCATGCGCAATGGCTTGCGCAGGTAATCGACGGCGCCCAGGTCGAAGCCGGCGACCACGTCGTCCGTTTCCGTGCGCGCGCTCATGAAGATGACGGGGATGCGCTGGGTGACGGGATGGGCTTTCAACTGTCGGCACGTCTCGAACCCGTCCATGCCCGGCATGACGATATCGAGCAGGATCAGATCGGGATGCACGCGGCGCGCCAGCTGCAGCGCGCGCTCGCCCGTGTTGGCGACGAACGTCTGGTAACCCTGGTCGACCATCAGCGAACGCAATGCCGACAAGCTGTCCGGCGCGTCGTCGACGATCAGGACCGCGGCGTCGCGGGGCGGGGAGAAACCGGTGCTGCCTGGGCTCATCTGGCTGACATCCAAGTAATCTGTTTGTCTAGATAATACCTTCAGGCAATAAATAATTGGAGGAAAATAAGGGGTTTTGGACGAAATAAGACGGTTTGCGATGGCGGCTGCGAAAGCGTGTCGCTGGCCGAGAAGCGCTGCCGCGGGGGCGTATGAACGTCCACAATCGCAGCTGTCCCGAGAGGAAGGAATGTCGAGGACAGACATCCGTTCAGTGTCTCCGACCCTGAAACGGATGCCTGTCCGCGATCGTCAGAGCCTTGCTTTGATCAGCTTGCCCAGGATGGCAATGCCATGCTGGATGCGTTCCGGCGGCACCGTCACGAACGACAGGCGCAGCGTGTTCGTTTCCGGTTCGTTCGCGTAGAACGGGGAGCCCGGCACGAAGGCAACCTTTTCCTTGATGGCTTCGTCCAGCAGCGCCATCGCGTTGATGTGCTTCGGCAGCGTGACCCAGATGAACATGCCGCCTTCGGGCTTCGTCCACGTGGCGCTGGCCGGGAAGTGTTCGGCCATCGCGTCCAGCATCACCTGGCACTGGTTGCCGTACAGCGCGCGGATCGTCGGGATGTGCTGGTCGAGGAAGCCGTCCTTGATCACTTCATGCACGACCATCTGCGTCAGCTGCGCCGTGTGCAGGTCGGCGGCCTGCTTGGCCAGTTCGAGGCGGCGCACCAGCGGCAGCGGGGCGACGACGTAACCGAGGCGGATGCCCGGCGTCAGCACTTTCGAGAAGGAGCCCATATAGATGACGCCTTCGGGGTTCATCGCCACCATCTTCGGCAGCGGGTCGCCCTTGTACGACAGCGCGCCGTACGGATCGTCCTCGATCAGCGGCAGGCCGAGGCGGGCGCAGGTTTCCACCAGCTCCAGGCGGCGCGCGGTCGTCAGCGTGCGGCCGGTCGGGTTCTGGAAGTTCGGCAGTGCGTACAGCAGGCGCGCGCCTTCCGCGACGGCGTCCAGCGACGACGGCACCAGGCCATCTTCGTCGGTCAGCACGGACTTGAATTCTGGACGGTAGACGGAAAACGCCTGCAGGGCACCCAGGTAGCTTGGCGTTTCCACCAGCACGCGGCTGCCTTCGTCGATCAGCACCTTGCCCAGCAGGTCCAGCGCCTGCTGCGAGCCCGAGACCATCAGCACCTGTTCCGGCACGATCTTCGCGCCGTTCGTCGACAGCGAGTCGGCGATCCACTGGCGCAGCGGCATGTAGCCGTCGGTGGGGCCGTACTGCAGCGCGGTCTTGCCGGTGGTGGACAGTACCTTGTCGAACGCGTTCTTCATCGCGTCGACCGGGAAGGTCAGCGGCGACGGCAGGCCGCCCGCAAACGAGATGATTTCAGGCTGCTGCGTGATCTTCAGGATCTCGCGGATGAAGGAGCTTTGCAGCTGGCTGGCGCGCTCGGAAAAGCGCCACTGGATCGGGTTGGGGTTTTCGATTTTCATACGACTCTCTCGGATAAATGTGCGGGACTGACCCGGCGAACAAGCGCGCTTGTGGCGGCTGCGGGGGAGGCCGCTTCGCCATGAGGCTGGTGAGCTGCATGGCGAAACAGCCTCGGTGCGGCGCGGCGCCGGGTAGGCGCCGTCCGTCATACTGTTTACGCTACTTCGGCAATCAGTTCGATCTCGACGCAGGCGCCGCGGGGAATCTGCGCCACGCCGAACGCGGAACGGGCATGCACGCCCGCCTCGCCGAACACCTCGCCCAGCAGCTCGGAGCAGCCGTTGGTGACGAGGTGCTGGTCGGTGTAGTCGGGCGTGGAGTTCACGAGGCTCATCACCTTGACGATGCGCTTGACGGTACTCAGGTCGCCGCCGCACGCTTCCTGCAGGGTGCCCATCAGGTCGATGGCAATCGCCCGCGCGGCCTGCTGGCCCTCAAGCGTGTCGATGTCCTTGCCCAGCTGGCCGGCCCACACGGAGCCGTCCGGCTTCTTGGCGATGTGGCCGGAGATGAAGACCAGGTTACCCGTGCGGACCCACATGACATAGGCGGCGACCGGGGCTGCCGGCGGCGCCAGCGTGATATCGAGCGATTGCAGTTTCTGGTAAATCGGCTTCAGTTCAGACATGTCGCATCCATTGTGGAAGCAGCCAGGGGCTGCAAAGATCGGTATTGTACGACTTGGCGGCGCCGGTGCCCACATCCTGCCGCCGAATTAACTCCGGCATTTGCCGGGCTCCTTGGCAAAATATGGCAGCACGGCGGGCAGTGAGGCGGGCAGCACGGCAGGCAGCGCGGCCGGCTATCCCGCGCGCCGTTGCACGGCCGTGCGCCGGCCCACGGCAACGACCGCAATCACCGCCAGCGCGAATGCCACGTGGCCGGCCTGCAGCGGCTCGCCCAGTACCAGCGCGGCGCCCAGCAGCGTCAGGAACGGCTGCACCAGCTGTACCTGGCCCACGCGGGCCACGCCGCCCAGCGCCATGCCGCGATACCAGAAGAAGAAGCCAAGGAACATCGAGAACACGCACGTGTACGCAAAGCCCAGCCACGCCGGCAGGCCGGCGGCACCAATGGCCGCGCCGTGACGCCACAGCTGCACGAGCGTCATGGGCAGCGCCACGGGGAGCGACAGCAGCAGGGCCCAGCTGATGACCTGCTGGCCGCCCAGCGTGCGCGCCAGCCTGCCGCCTTCCGCGTACCCCCAGGCCGCGGCCAGTACGGCCGCGAAGATCGCCAGATCGGCCGCATGCAGCGCGCCGCCGCCCTGATACAGCGCGAACCCGGCCACGAGACCGGAACCCAGCAGCGCGCTGGCCCAGAACGCGGCCGAGGGCCGTTCATGGCCGCGCAGCGCGGCGCACAGCGCGGTGGCAAGAGGCAGGATGCCGACCAGAACGGCGCCGTGCGACGCCGGCAGCGAGCGCATGGCAAGAGACGTCAGCAGCGGAAAGCCGATCACGCAGCCGCCGGCGACCGCAGCCAGCGCCGGCAACGCCGCGCGGGGCGGCAATGGCGCGCGCCGTATGCCCAGCCACAGAGCGGCCAGCAGCGCCGCGCCGACGGCGCGTGCCATCGCCGCGAACGTCGGATCCAGGCCGGCCACGGCGAGGCGCGTGAATGGCAACGTCAGGCTGAAGATGGCCACGCCCGTCAGGCCGAGCAGCATGCCGACGGTTTCGTCGGCAAGGGCAAAGCGCGACTGCGTGCGGATGGTCTGGATGGGCATGATGGTGGCGAGGTGGCTGGATTGAGGGTATCGTATCCCGTTATGCCGGTACAGTGCCGGTACACTTCCCCTACGCACATCAATAACTGTAATGGACAAATGACCAATACATCCATGGCGCTCGGGCTGCTCAGCCGCGACGGCACCGAGCCGCTGACCGACCAGATCGTGCGCGGCGTCGCCGCCCGCATCGACGAGCGCCTGCTGCGCGCCGGCAGCCGCATGCCGTCGATCCGTGCGTTCGCCGCCAGCCAAGGCGTCTCGCCGTTCACCGTGGTGGCCGCGTACGACAAGCTGGTAGCGCGCGGCTACCTCGAGTCGCGCCGCGGCGCCGGTTTCTTCATCCGCGCGCGCGCCGACGCGGCGGCGGCCAGTACCTCGACCGATACGCCTGTCGAACCGGCGCAGCAGGGGCTCGATGTCGTCTGGCTGGTGCGGAACATGTTCCGCCAGCTGCCGCACCAGCAGATGCCGGGAACCGGCGTGCTGCCGGCCGAATGGCTCGATGGCGCCGCGGTGGCGGGCGCGCTGCGCCGTGTCGCGCGCCGGCAGCAGGACATTCTGTTGAACTATGGCGTGCCGCAGGGCTTCCTGCCGCTGCGCCAGCAACTGCAGCACAAGCTGGCGGAAATCGAGATCGCCGCCACGCCGGAGCAGATCGTGACGACGGCCGGCGTGACGCAGGCGCTGGACATGGTGGCGCGCGAGTTCACGCGACCCGGCGACACCATCCTGGTCGACGATCCCGCCTGGTTCCTGATGTTCGCGTCGTTTGCCGCGCTCGGCGCCCGCGTGATCGGCGTGCCGCGGCTGGCGGACGGCCCGGACCTGGCGCGCCTGGCCGAGCTGGCGGCGCTGCACAAGCCGAAGCTGTACGTCATCAACTCGGTGCTGCACAACCCCACGTCCGCGTCGCTGTCAGCGGCCAAGGCGTTCCAGGTGCTGCGCATCGCCGAGCAGCATGGCATCGTCGTCGTCGAGGACGATATTTATTGCGACCTGCATCCCGGCGTGGCCGTGCAGCCCGCCACGCGTCTGGCCGCGCTGGACCAGCTGCGCAACGTCATCTACCTGTCGGGTTTTTCCAAGACGATGGCCGCCAACCTGCGCGTCGGCTTCATCGCCACGTCGCCCGAACTTGCGCGGCGGCTGGCCGACCGCAAGATGCTGCAAACGTTGACGACGTCCGATATCGGCGAGCGGGTCGTGCATCGGATCCTGTGCGAAGGCTCGTACCGCAAGCACGCCGAGCGCATGCGCGCGCGCCTGGACGGCATCCGGGCGCGCACGGTGCGCCAGATGGAACGGGTCGGCCTGAAGGTGGACGTGGCGCCCCCGGCCGGGCTGTTCGTCTGGACCGACGCGGGGCGCGACACCAACGTGCTGGCCGAGCGGGCCATGTCGGCCGGGCTGCTGCTGGCACCCGGCAGCCTGTTCTCGCCCAGCCAGCTGCCGTCGTCGTTCATGCGGCTGAACGTCGCGGCCATGCAGGACCCGGCCATCTGGCGTTTCCTGCAGCGTGAGCTGGAGCGGTAGGAAGAAAGAGCGGTGGCAGGCGCCAAAACCGGTGACAGGCTCCGTTTTCTGCGAAAAACGGAGCCTGTCACCGGTTTTCGCCGGTTTTTGCCCCGCGGCGGTGGGCGAAAACTTTGCCGATCAGGTCTTGAAAGATAGAATGACAACCCGATATTCCGGCAATCCCTGAAACCCTGCTCAACATATATTGAGGTAGAAATGGCTGATAACAAAGAAACTCTGGGCTTCCAGGCGGAAGTGAAGCAGCTGCTGCAGCTGATGATCCATTCGCTCTACTCGAACAAGGAGATCTTTCTCCGCGAGCTGATCTCGAACGCTTCCGACGCGGCCGACAAACTGCGCTTCGAAGCGATCAACAACGACGCGCTGTACGGCAGCGACCACGAACTGAAGATCAAGGTCAGCTTCGACAAGGCCGCCCGCACCATCACCATTTCGGACAACGGCATCGGCATGAGCCGCGACGAGGTCATCTCGCACCTCGGCACGATCGCCAAATCCGGCACCAAGGAATTCTTCGGCAAGCTGTCCGGCGATCAGCAGAAGGATGCAGCCCTGATCGGCCAGTTCGGCGTGGGCTTCTACTCCGGCTTCATCGTGGCCGACAGGATCACCGTCGAAACGCGCCGGGCCGGCCTGCAGCCGACGGAAGCCGTGCGCTGGGAATCGGCCGGCGAAGGCGACTACAGCGTCGAAGCCATCGAGAAGACCAGCCGCGGCACCGACATCATCCTGCACCTGCGCGAAGGCGAGGACGAGCTGCTGTCCACCTGGAAGCTCAAATCCATCATCACCAAATACTCCGACCACATCTCGCTGCCGATCCAGATGGCGAAAGAAGAGTGGGACGAAGAGAAGAAGGAGATGGTGACGAAAGACGAGCCGGAGACCATCAACCAGGCCAGCGCCCTGTGGGCCCGTTCCAAGAGCGACATCACGCCCGAGCAGTACGAGGAGTTCTACAAGCACGTCTCGCACGACTTCGCCGCGCCGCTGACCTATACGCACAACCGCGTGGAGGGCCGCAGCGAATACACGCAGCTGCTGTACATCCCGGCCAAGGCGCCGTTCGACCTGTGGGACCGCAACAAGCGCGGTGGCCTGAAGCTGTACGTCAAGCGCGTCTTCATCATGGACGATGCCGAGCAGCTGATGCCGACCTACCTGCGCTTCGTCAAGGGCGTGATCGATTCGGCCGACCTGCCGCTGAACGTGTCGCGCGAGATCCTGCAGGAGTCGCGCGACGTCAAGGCGATCCGCGAAGGCTCGACCAAGCGCGTCATCGGCATGCTGGAGGAACTGGCGAACGCCGAGGAGCAGGAGAAGAAGGACAAGTACGCCACGTTCTGGACGGAGTTCGGCCAGGTGCTCAAGGAAGGCATCGGCGAGGACATGGCGAACAAGGACCGCATTGCCAAGCTGCTGCGCTTCGCGTCGACCAACGCCGATTCGGCCGACCAGGTGGTAGCGCTGGCCGACTACGTGGGCCGCATGAAGGAAGGCCAGGACAAGATCTACTACGTCACGGCCGACAGCTTCACGGCCGCGAAGAACAGCCCGCACCTGGAGATCTTCCGCAAGAAGGGCGTCGAAGTGCTGCTGCTGACGGACCGTGTCGACGAATGGATGCTGTCGTTCCTGACCGAGTTCGAAGGCAAGGAACTGGTGTCGGTCGCCAAGGGTGGCCTGGACCTGGGCAAGCTGGAGGACGAGGCCGAGAAGAAGGAACATGAGGAAACCGAGAACCAATACAAGGAGCTTGTCGCGAAGATGAAGGAAACGCTGGGCGAGAAGGCCAAGGACGTGCGCGTCACGTTCCGCCTGACCGACTCGCCGGCCTGCCTGGTGGCGGACGAGCACGAACTGTCCGGCAACCTGCTGCGCATGCTGAAGGCCGCCGGCCAGAACGCGCCCGAGTCGAAGCCGATCCTGGAAATCAACCCGAACCATCCGCTGGTCACGCGCCTGAAGTACGAGAATGCGGAAGACGGCAAGTTCGCCGACTGGACGCATATCCTGTTCGACCAGGCCCTGCTGGCCGAGGGCGGCACCCTGACGGATCCGGCCGCTTTCGTCAAGCGTGTCAATGAGATGCTGCTGAAGTAATTCGCGGCGGTTCTCGTCAAGAACGGCCCGGGTGACCGGGCCGTTTTTTATGCGCGCGCACTTTCAGGGCAGTACGCTTCTCCTCGCTGGAAGAGGTTCGCACGCCGGCTCGCAGCCGTGCGCTGCCCGCCTGGGAAGGGAGCCTGTCTCCGATTTGTGAATGTGCAACCAGACTGATTTTCTACAATCGGCGGAAATTTCCTGACGGTATTCTGTACGTCCACTGTTCAACCGGGGAATGACATGACCACCGCCGCCGTCCGCCTGCACTACGTTGCCGCCATCGTCCTGTCGTTCGGCCTGCTGGCCGGCACCGCGCGGGCCGCCGCGGTGCCGGCATGGCCGAACCTGGCGGCCGAACTCCCGTCCGGTCCGGGCGATGCCGGGTGCGCCACGCTGGCCGGCGTCGACGTCAACGACAACGGCGTGCGCGATGACCTGGAGCGGCATATCGCGCAGCACTTCGGTGACGACCCACGCGTACGGCGCGCCGTCGCCAACGCCGTCATCGCGACGCAGCAAGGCATCCTGGCGACGGACGACGACGACTCGCGGGCAGCGCAGACGATGCTGCTGCACGTGGGCGACTGCATGGGGGCGATCGGGCCGATACTGGCGCCATATGGCGATGCGCTGTGGCGCCTGCGCCGCCTGATCGACGACACGCCGGAGCGCCGCGCGGCACTGGAAGCGCATATGGGGCGCGTGATGCGCATGGACGACATCGCGCGGGAGGAGCCGGGCTGGGGCGAACGCTGCGAACGACGGGTCGACGAAGCGGTCGGCGGCGACTTGCGCCGCCGCTGATCGAGCGCGTTCAGGGGGCGGCGAACGCCGGCAGGTCGCCGACCGTCACATCTCTGTCCGCAGTTGGCAGCCGGTGCGCGTGCTCGGCGCTAAAGACGTCAGCAGTGCCGTTTGCGCCGCCGCGCTAGTGCCAGCATCAGTGGCGCGCCCAGCGCCAGCATCGCCACTGTCGCCGGTTCCGGCACCGGCTGCAGGAAGCCGCGGATCTCGCCGCCCGGCGCGGCCGTGCTGTGGATGTTGAAGTAGGCCGAGCCGCTGTCGAGCCCGGCCAGCAGGGCCGCCTCGGCCCCCGCAGTCGTACCGCCGTGCGCGTTGATGAAGGCCTGGTTCCACGTGCCGGCCAGTGACGTATCGAACACGTGGCTGTAGACGCCTGCCGTCACACCGAGCGGGAAATCGACGAAATTCGGTACCTGTGTCGCCACGCCGGCGGTCCCTTCGCCTGGAATGGCCGTGCAGCAGTGGATGTGGGCTGCCGTTGTCATGCCGATCAGGCCGGAGAAGGTGACGTCGATGACGAGCGTATGCGTGTCGATGTCGAACCCGACAGTCGCGGTGCCCGTGCCGGGCGATTCGTTGGGCGGCGCCTCGGCCGTCCCGCTCAGCGCGGTGGTGTACGTATTGCTGCTGGCGATCATGACGGTCGCGCTGGCGGACAGCGAGCACAGCGCGAAAGCCAGCGCGGTCAGGAATTTAGGCAGGGCAGTTGTCATTGCGGTCTCCATGGCGTAGTAGGACCCGTCTTGCAAGCAAGTGCCACGCCAGAGCTGGCGCGACCCTACAAATCAACAGCTTGGCTATTTTTCCGCGTGGAACTGTAAAGCGGGCCGACAGGATCGGCTGCCAATACCGCATACATATTGTCGCTCAGCGGATTCGCGTCGAAGCGGACGACGTGCAGGCCGGCCGCCGCGACGGTGCGGCGCAGCGTGGCCGGGGTGAAGTAATTGACGTGGTCGGGCCAGCGGAAGCCGCACCAGCGCGCACCCCGCAGCGTGCGGTTCCAGCAGTCGAAATTGGGCACCTTGACAACAATGGACCCCGCCTCGCTCAGTTGGGCGCGGGCCTGGCGCAACACGGGCACGGGGTTGAGCTCGTGTTCCAGGTAGGACGCCATGACGACGATGTCGAAGCAGCCGCCGCCGAACTGCGCCAGGCCGTCCAGCGCGGGCGCGTGCACGCAACGGCCGCCCAGCGGCCGCAGTTTCGCGTCCGAAATGCGCGCCAGTTCGCGCGAGATCTCGATTCCATGGGGAACATAGCGGGCCCGGTCGGCCGGCGCCAGCGTGCGGCCCAGCTCGTCTAGCAACGAGCCCCAGCCGCAGCCGACGTCAAGCACGTTCACCTGGCCTCTCGCGCTCCCGGCCAGCAGCGCGCGCACGATGCGCAGCGTCTTGTTGCGCTTCAGGACATTGGCGCGAAACCGCTTCAACCCCGTGCTGATCGCATAGCGCATGGGTTCGGCCCGGCGGCGTGCGGCCGATTCGCCGGCAAACGTCACTTCGTAGGCGAACTGTTCGCTGTACTGGCCATAGGCGGGCGGGTTGGCAAGAAATACAATGTCCGTCTCCAGGCAGCGCTTGAGCTGCCACGGCGGCGGCGCGTAGGGCAGCGTTTCCTCCCGCCCATGCCGGGTCAGCAGCGGCGCGAAGCGGGGCGAGGCACTGGCAGTGTCGGGCTTCATGTATGTTGGCAAGGTGGAAAGCGTGAGCGCCACGATATCCTCGCGGGATGACAACCGTATTACAGCATGCCGGGCCTGCGCACGGTTGAAACCGCTTGACGCGCCGTTGAAAAGTATGAAGTAGAATGTAATCTTGCCTTTTGTTCACACATAACCCGGATCACCCTCATCATGCAACACAGTACCTGCTCCGTGCTCCTTATTGACGACGAAGCGCTGGCGCGGGACTACCTGTTACACAGCCTTGAACAACACGCCGATATCACGCTGTGCTACGAGCACTGCGCCGAGCGCGCCGTCGATCTGGCCGTCGCACATGCCGTCAGTGTCGTTCTCGTCGACCTGCGCATGCCCGGCACGGACGGCTTTGCGGTCATCCGCAGCCTGCGTGCCGATCCGCGCACAGAGCACATTCCCATCGTGCTGCTGTCTTCCGAACCGGACCCGGACATCAAGGTGCAGGCCTTTGCCCATGGCGCCAATGACTACCTCGTCAAATGGCCGGACCCGCGCGAACTGGTGGCACGGCTGCGCTATCACAGCGGCGCCTGCGTGGCACGGCGTCAGCGCGACGAAGCCTTTGCGTCGCTGGCGCGCAGCGAGGAACAACTGCGCCTGAGCCAGGCGGCACTGCACCAGGCGCAGAAAATGGAAGCCATCGGCCAGCTGACGGGTGGCGTGGCGCATGACTTCAACAACGTGTTGCAGATCATCGGCGGCAACCTGCAGCTGCTGAAACTGATCGGCGGTGTCAATGACAGCGCCCGCACCCGCATCGACACGGCGCTGGCCGGCGTCGAACGGGGCGCGCGGCTGGCGGCGCACCTGCTGGCCTTTGCGCGGCGCCAGCCGCTGCAGGCCGTCGTCATCGATCCGGCCGTCGTGCTCATGGATATGGAGGAGATGCTGCGCCGCGTGCTGGGACCGCAGGCGACGATCGTAAGCGACCTGGGCGAAAACCTGTGGAGCACGGCAGTCGACCCCAGCCAGCTGCACAACGTCATCCTCAACCTGGCCATCAACGCGCGCGACGCGATGCCGGATGGCGGCACGCTGACGATCCGCGCCCGCAATATCGACAGTGCCGCGGCGCGCGAGGCCGAACTGAGCAACGGCGACTACCTGATGATCGAGGTGGCCGATACGGGCAACGGCATGCCGCCGGAAATCCTGCAGCGCGCGTTCGAACCGTTCTTCACGACCAAGCCGACGGGGCAGGGCACAGGGCTGGGATTGTCGATGGCTTATGGCTTCGTGAAGCAGTCGGGCGGCGAAATCGTCCTCAACAGCGCGCAGGGCGAAGGCACCAGCGTGCGGATCTACCTGCGCCGCAGCGCCCACGCGCCGGCGCAGGAGGACGATGTGCCGGCACCGGCGCTGTCCGGCGGCGTCGAGACCATCCTCGTGGTGGAAGACGAGGAGGCCGTGCGCCACGCCACCACCGAACTGTTGTCCGCGCTGGGTTACCAGGTGCTGCAGGCGCCCGATGCCGACCATGCCGCGCGCATGGTGGCGGGGGGCGCACACGTCGACCTGCTGTTTACCGACGTGATCATGCCGGGCCGGATGAGCAGCCTGGAACTGGCCGAGCTGGTGCGCAAGAAGCGGCCGGACGCGCAGATCCTGTTTACCTCCGGCTATGCGGAAGGGGTGCTGGCCCACGAAGGCAAGCTCGATCCCACCGTCAGCCTGCTGCAGAAGCCGTACAACGCGGACGTGCTGAGCGCCCGCATCCGCCACCTGCTGCGGCGACGCAAGGCCGCTTAGTTACCGCGCGTTACGGCACGCGCCGGACATTCACCAGCACCACGTCGTTGATGCGCATCGCTACCGCCACGCTGGCCTTGCCGGACGCCGGCACCCGCAGCGCGCGGTGCCTGGGCCGGTCCGCGGTCAGCGCCTGCAATCTGGCCATCTGCGCCGCGTCCAGCGTCTTCGGCGCACCCAGCTCGATCCATGCGCGTGGGCGTTGCAATTGCGAACATCACCGGCGCCGGGACAAAATCTCGGTGGACCGCCTCAGTTCTGCGGGCGCACGTAACGGTGCGAGCCCGGTGGCGGTTCGTTCAGCACGGCCCAGAAGATGCCCAGGTCGGAGATGGCGCGCACGAACTCCTTGAAGTCGACGGGCTTGACCACGTAGGCGTTGACGTTCAGTTCATAGCTGCGGATCAGGTCCTGCTCCTCGCGGGAGGACGTCAGCATCACCACCGGCATGGCGCGCAGGTCCGGCGTCGTGCGGATCTCGCGCAGCACTTCGAGACCGTCCACTTTCGGCAGTTTCAGGTCCAGCAGCACGACGGCGGGGTTGCCCCGCTGGCGTGCCGCGTAATCGCCGCGGGCGTACAGGTAATCGAGCGCCTCGGCGCCGTCACGAACGACGATGACTTCATTGGCAAGCTGGCTCTTTTCCAGCGCGATCAGGGTCAGTTCGAGGTCGTGGGGATTGTCTTCCACGAGGAGAATCGGTTTCAGCATGCTATACGGACGGTAAGGTGTTCGGAATGGTAAACGTGAATGTGGCGCCGCCGCGGGGACCGGACTGGGCTTCGACGCGGCCGCCATGGCGCTCCACGATGCGGCGCACATTGGCCAGGCCAATGCCGGTACCCTGAAAATCCTCCATGCGGTGCAAGCGCTGGAACACCCCGAACAGCTTGTGGACGTAGTCCATATTGAAACCCACGCCGTTATCGCTGATCTCGAATACGGTCTCGGCAGCACTCGTGCGGCCGTCCACGCGGATGATCGCAGGATCCTTCTGGCCGGTGAATTTTACGGCGTTCGACAGCAGATTATACAAGGCTAGCTGGATGAAAGTCGGGTCGGCAACGATTTCCGGCAACGAGCCCACGTGCCACTGCACATTGCGGCCCTGCGTGTCGAGCATCAGCTTGTCGACGCAGGAACGAACCAGATCGTTCATATTTACCCGCACGGGCCGCAGCGACGCACGACCCATCTGCGAGAAGCTGAGCAGGTCGTCGACCAGCTTGCCGGCCAGCCGGGCCGATTCCTTGATGTTCTTGAGGAAGCGGCCACGCTTTTCCGGCGTGTCGCTGCCCGCCGCTTCGAGCAGCAGGTCGGAGAAACCGACGATATGGCGCAGCGGCGCGCGCAGGTCGTGCGAGACGGAATAAGAAAACGCCTCCAGCTCCTTGTTGGCGCGGCCCAGTTCCTCGGCCAGCTCGGCCATCTGCTCGGCACGCTCCAGCGCAATGCCCAGCAGCGCCGTGCGAAATTCCAGCGCCATTTCGATTTCGCCCGGATGCCATGGCGCGCTGCGGCCGTGGATCGTTTCGCGCCAACTGGCGAAGCTGGTGCGCGGCGAAAGCTGTTGCGGTGCCCCCGGTACCGTCTCCTTGTCGTGCGGATTGCCGGCCCAGTCGACCGTGTGCACGAATTCCGCGCGAAACCACAGCAGATAGTGTTTGTGGATGCGCGAGATCGGCATCGCCAGCAGGCCGCTGGCGCGGTCCTGGAACGCGCGTGCGGCCGGGAATTGTTCGGCCAGGCGGTCCGTGTGGTACAAGTCGCCGTGCGTGTGCTGGTCGAGCCAGCCGATCAGCGCGCGAATCTGCGGCTCGTCCGGGGTGTCGCCGAACGTCACAACCCTGTCGTCCACCACGACGGCGGCACCGCCCGCGCGGGCGAAATGCAGCAGTTGCGGGAACACGCTGCCCATGTTCTCGACGAAGTCGGCACCCTGCGTCAGGCCGGCCAGCACCGACACCATCGTGCGCCGCACTTCCAGGCGGAACTGCAGCTCGTCCGCATCCTCGCGGCTGGTGATGCGCAGCGCCAGGATCTGGCCCAGCTGTTCGCAGGCCGTGCGTTTGTCGAACGGGACGTGGCACGGTGCGGCGTTGTGGCAGGAAATCAGACCCCACAGCCGGCCCTTGACCATCAGCGACACCGACATCGACGCCAGCGTGCCCATATTGCGCATGTACTGCAGATGCACGGGCGAGACGCTGCGCAGTGCGGCAAACGACAGGTCGTTCGGCGCGTTCGTCACGGGGTTATCGGCAGGCACGAGGCGGGCCGGCCGATAATTGGCGTCACTGATCAGGCGGATGCGGTTGGACGCGTACAGCTCGCGGGCCTGCTTCGGAATGTCCGTGGCGGGGAAACGCTGGCCGAGATAGGAGGGCAGCGAACCGTCGTTGCTTTCGGCCAGCACGTGGCCGTGGTCGTCGTTGTCGAATTTGTAGACGAGCACGCGGCCGAACCCGGTGACCGCGCGGATTTCCCTGGCGGCGGTGCGGCTCATGTCCTCCACCGTGTCGTTGTCGTCGAGCTGCTGCAGAAAATCGCCGACGAGCGGGAAGACGTGGCGAAAGTCGGCCGCACCGGAGCGCGTCACGGCCTCGAACTCCAGCATGGTGAGTTCATCGTAGTAGTGCGCCAGCACATCGAAGCCGCCCGTGCCGCCGGTGGCGAGGCGTATCGTCGCCACGAAGCCCGGCCGCTCGCGCACCTGGCCGCGGCCCAGTTCAGGCAGCAGTTGTACCGCCGCGTCGGCGCCGACGGCGTCCGCGAGAGTACATCCCAGCACTGCCTCGGGAGGCTTGCCGAGATAACTCTCTACGTTCTCGCTGGCCTGCACAACGGTGCCGCCAGCGTCCAGGGCCAGCAAGAAACCGTGCGGCTGGATGCTGCCCGGCGTCCGGATGGGTTCTCGGTCGCAGCTGCCGAGGTCTAACGTTGTGCTCGCATTTGTCATGGACAGGATTCTAGCGTTAACTCAGGAACCGCTGGCGACGGGTGCCCGTTCCCGGCTTCGCCAGTTCACCGTTACCTGACGCTTTGCACCAGGAACGATCCCTGGCCGCAGCTCTTTTCGGCCCGCTTCGTCTGCTCCACCGCGCACGAGCGCGAATGACCATCCTTGTCGTAGCAGGCATGGACTTCGCGCAGGAAGCGCCCGGCGCCTGTGCAGAAGGGAACCACGCCGTTGTCGGCCAGCGCCGGGTTGGCTTTGCGGAACTCTTCCTTGAACTGGGCCGCCGTCACGCGTACCGGCTGGGCCGGCTTGCGGTAGGGCGCGGGGATCGCCAGGCCGTCCTTCAGGCGCGCCGACAGGGCCATATAATCTTGCGCCGGCAGGCCGGAGCAGGTGCCGTGTTTCGACCATTCATGGCCGATCAGCTTCGGCGAGGCAAAGATGCCCTGGTATTTGACACGCACGGCATGCGGCAGCGGCTCGTTCGAGCAGTCCTGCGGATAGCCTTTCTCGAACTGCGGCCACAGGCCGTGCAGCACGAAGCCCAGCTGGCGTCCCACGGCGCACTG
The DNA here is from genome assembly GCF_004421005.1 of Pseudoduganella plicata. Classification (NCBI taxonomy): domain Bacteria; kingdom Pseudomonadati; phylum Pseudomonadota; class Betaproteobacteria; order Burkholderiales; family Oxalobacteraceae; genus Pseudoduganella; species Pseudoduganella plicata. The sequence continues at coordinate 1,613,893 of NZ_CP038026.1, read as the reverse complement.
GTCGGGGTCGCGGTTGCCGCTGCCGGCGCAGTATTGGGGTGACCAGCTCAGCGCGAGGGCGTAGTAGTCGAACTGGCCCGGCTCGCTTTTGATCGTTTTCTTGCGCGCCTCGGCCGTGCCGCACAGCAGCGCGGCTGCCAGGACCGGCAGCATGACCAGTGTTCTGGTCGTCGGAGTCGATTTCATGTGGTGGGTGCTATCATAAAAGTGATGCCATTATAGTCACCCAATATGACAGTGCAATGGCGCCGACCCGGTTTCCCCGTTACAGCGCGGTGCGCAGCGCGAACAGCTCGGGGAACAGCACCACGTCCAGCATTTTCTTCAGGTAGCTCACGCCGGCCGTGCCGCCCGTTCCCGTCTTGAAGCCGATCACGCGCTCGACCGTCGTCACGTGGCGGAAGCGCCAGAAGCGGAACGCCGTTTCCAGGTCCACCAGCTTTTCGGCCAGTTCGTACAGCGCCCAGTGCCGCGCCGGATCGCGGTACACCTCCAGCCAGGCCGCCTTGACGGAGTCGTCGGCCACCGTCGCCAAAGTGGGGTCGACGGCCAGCCGCTCGGGCGAGACGGGCAGGCCGTTGCGGGCCAGCACGCGGATGGCTTCGTCGTAGACGGACGGCTCCGTCAGTGCCCGGTGCAGAATCGCATGCGTTTCCGGGCGGGTCTCGTGCACCGTCAGCAGGTTGGCGTTCTTGTTGCCGAGGATGAATTCGATCTCGCGGTACTGGTGCGACTGGAAGCCGGACGACGCGCCCAGGTATGGGCGAATGGCGCTGTACTCGGGCGGCGTCAGGGTTGCCAGCACGTCCCAGGCATGCACCAGCTGGTCCATGATACGGGCCACCCGGGCCAGCATCTTGAAGGCCGGCGCCAGGTCGTCGCTGCGCAGGTGGGCGCGCACGGCATGCATCTCGTGCAACATCAGCTTCATCCACAGCTCGCTGGTCTGGTGCTGGACGATGAACAGCATCTCGTTGTGGTTCGGCGACAGCGGATGCTGCGCATTGAGGATCTGTTCCAGCCCCAGGTAGTCGCCGTAGCTCATGGATGTCGAAAAATCGAGCTGGGCGCCATGCCATTGCGGCGGCTTGTTTTCTTCGTTCATCGCCAATTCCGTTCAGGTGACGGCGCTGCGCGCGGCCTGGGTATCGTAGGCCTGGCCATCCAGGATGGCGCGCAGGATTGCCACGGCGTCCCACACGTCCGTAAAACTCGTGTACAGCGGCGTGAAGCCGAAGCGCATGATGGCCGGCTCGCGGTAGTCGCCGATGACGCCCCGTGCGATCAGCGCCTGCATGACGGCGTAGCCGTGCGGATGGGTAAAACTGACGTGGCTGCCGCGCTGTGCCTGCTCGCGCGGCGTTACCAGCCCCAGCGGGTGGCCGGCGCATTGCGTCTCCACCAGCTCGATGAACAGGTCCGTCAGCGCCAGCGATTTGGCGCGAATCGCCGGCATGCTCGTTTGCGCGAACACGTCCAGGCCGCATTCGACCAGAGCCAGCGACGCGATCGGCTGCGTGCCGCACAACGCGCGTGCAATGCCCTGCGCCGGTGCGAACGAGGGCGCCATGGCAAACGGCTCGGCGTGGCCCCACCAGCCGGACAGGGGCTGGGCGAATGCTTCCTGGTGCCGCCGCGGCACCCAGATGAAGGCAGGCGCGCCGGGACCGCCGTTCAGGTATTTATAGGTGCAGCCGACGGCAAAGTCGGCACCGTCGCGGTTCAGTTCGACCGGGACGGCGCCAGCCGAATGCGCCAGGTCCCAGACCGTGACGGCACCGCGGGCGCGTGCCATGGCCGATACCGCCGCCATGTCCAGCTGGCGGCCCGTGCGGTAGTTTACGTGCGTCAGCATCAGCACGGCCGTGTCGGCACCGACGGCAGCGTCGAGCTCCGTCACATCCTCGATCAGGCGCACCTGGTAGCCCCGGTCCAGCCAGCGGGCCAGGCCCTCGGCCATGTATATATCCGTGGGGAAGTTGCTGCGCTCCGTGACGATGACCTTGCGCTCGGCATGCGGGCGCTGCAGGTCCAGCGCCGCCGCCAGCGCCTTGAACAGGTTGACGGACGTCGTGTCCGTGACGACGATTTCGCCGGGCAGGGCACCCACGATCGGCGCGAGCCGGTCGCCCAGGCGTTTCGGCAGCTCGAACCAGCCTGCCGTATTCCAGCTGCGGATCAGGTCCGCGCCCCATTCCCGGGCGATCACATCGGTGGCACGCGCCAGTGCCGCCCTGGGCCGGGCACCCAGAGAGTTGCCATCCAGATAAATCACGCCCGCCGGCAGGTCGAACTGGTCGCGCAGCGGCGCCAGCGGGTCGCGCGCGTCGCGTTCCAGGCAGTCCTGCCTTGTTGTCTTGATGCTAAGGGTCATGGAAAACCTTATGCGGGTAGTTAAGGCTTCAAGGAAAAACCGCAGTGTAGCATGTGAAAGATGCCAGCAAGGCAATGTGGCCGGCATCGGCGTCCCGGCGCAAACCCGCATGCGTGCTGCCTTTTGCACTTTTTGGAGAAAATTCATCCATTTTTGCGAAAAGGCCTAAAGTTCCGTGCGGCGCTGCCGTTACCGTTTTCAGAAGCGGCAGGAAGGGTCGAGAAAGCCGCCTCTGTTCGGTGCTTTGGTTGAGGCGAAAAAAACGTAAAATTTTTTGCTGAACACCCTAAAGTTTTGCTCAGCAGTGTCGTTACCCTGTTCAGATGTCGCAAATTTGCTGCATCAGAGCACCGGTTTACAAAGTTTTTTTCGTTCCGACGAGCATCATTTCCGTCCGGAACCATCATCCGCCGACCCGCGCCAGTACTGGCGCGCCACTATGATCGCCCTGCGTTTGTCAGACAAACGCCGACAGGGCGAGCAGTCGTCATCCCTACTCCAAATACAGACGTACGCAACTTGCCGCGTGTGGTGCCGTACGGCACTATGTATCTCAACGGAAACGCAATTGCTGCACAACAAGGAGATTTGAAGATGATGACCGCAAACGACATGATGGCTGAGATCCGCGACGCAAACCTGAGCTACCTGATGCTGGCGCAACAGATGATCCGTGCCGACAAGGTGACGGCAATCTTCCGCCTGGGTATCTCGGCCGATATCGCCGAACTGATCGAAGGCATGAGCAATGCGCAGATCCTGAAGCTCGCCGGTGGCAACATGATGCTGGCCCGCTTCCGCTTCGACGACAGCGCCATCCTGGGCATGCTGACGAACCACACGAAAGAGCGCTCCCTGGCGCAGTCGCACGCCGCGATCCTGATGGCTGGTCAAGGCGTCGAAGAAATCGCGTAAGCGGTATAGTAGAAAAAACGGTTGTGCAGGGGACGGATGATGAACAAGAAAAGTGTCGTGAGCGAAGCGCAGGAAATCGGGCTGGCCATCGAGCTGATCAATCTGGGCGCCCGCCTGCAATTGCTGGAATCGGAGGTGTCGCTGTCGCGCGAGCGCCTGCTGAAGCTCTACAAGGAGCTGAAGGGTGTGTCGCCGCCGAAAGGCATGCTGCCGTTTTCCACCGACTGGTTCCTCACCTGGCAGCCGAATATCCATTCGTCGCTGTTCATCAATATTCACAACTTCCTCGTCGAGCACGCGGGCGCTTCCGGCATCCAGGCCGTCATGAAGGCCTATAAGCTGTACCTGGAGCAAATGCCGCCCGCGCCAGGTGAAGAGCCGCTGCTGTCCTTGACGCGCGCCTGGACCCTCGTGCGCTTCTTTTCCAGCAAGATGCTGGAACTGAAAACCTGCAGCAAATGCCAGGGCAAGTTCATCGTCAATGGCATGGACCTGAACGGCGACTATCAGTGCGGCCTGTGCCATATGCCGTCGCGCGCAGGCAAGACGCGCAAGGCCAGAGACGAGGCGAGCGCCAACGCGGACGCCGGGACGGGCCCCAAGGCGGCGGCAGGCTGACGTTGCGCCGCATCCCTCCCTTGGTTTCCCTCTCAAGCCGGGCCGGTCGATGATGCCGTCCCGGCTTTTGCATTGTTTGCACGCCGCGTTGCGCCCGCCCGCCGTGCGCGCGCTGCTGGCGCAGATCGCCGCGCTGCTGCCCTGTGCCGCGCTGGCTCTGGCCCTCGACGCCGCCGGCTACGACCTGACCTTGTTGCAGGCCGTGGTCCTGCAGGGCATCCTGGCCATGCTCATCACGTGGAAAATCGGCCTGGCGCCGTGGTGGCGCGTCATTCAGCTGCTGTTTCCACCGGCGCTGCTGGTGTCGAGTGCCTTCGGCTTGCCACCGCTTCTTTATCTCGTCGTCTTTATTGTGCTGCTGGGCTGGTATTGGTCGACGTTTCGCACGCAGGTGCCGTATTTTCCGTCCAGCCAGCCCGTATGGGAGGCGGTGGCCGCCGTGCTGCCGGACCGGCCGGGCCTGCGCGTCATCGACGTTGGCAGCGGGTTGGGCGGCATGACCTTGCACCTGGCCCGGCTGCGGCCCGATATCGAATGCACCGGCATCGAGCTGGCGCCGCTGCCGTGGTTATATTCTTTCCTGCGCGCGAAGATAACCCGCAGCCGTGCCCGTTTTATCCGCGGCGATTATGAGAATATTCAGTTCGGTCATTACGACGCGGTATTTGCGTACCTGTCACCGGCGGTAATGAATGCATTATATGCAAAGGCCGGGCGCGAGATGCACCGTGGCAGTTTGTTAATAAGTTACGAATTCGCCATACCGCCTTATATCCCCGACAAGACCATCCATACCACAGAGGGCACGCCACCTCTGTATCTCTGGCGTTTTTAGGCGTCTTTCACTTGCCCGGGAGGCGTTCTCACGCTATTGTAGTTCCCTGTGGCATTTATTTCGCTGATGCATCTTTTTGAGGGTGGGCTGGTTTGTTAGTTATTATCGGTTACGTTGTCGTGATGGTCTGCGTGTTCGGCGGCTTTGCGATGGCTGGCGGCCATCTGGCGGCGCTGTTCCAGCCCCTCGAATTGCTGATGATCGGCGGCGGCGCGCTGGGCGCGTTCTTCGTCGGTAACAACGGCAAGGCGATCAAGGCCACGCTGGCCGCGCTGCCGACGTTGCTGAAGGGCTCCCGCTACACGAAAACGCTGTACATGGAGCTGCTGTCGTTGATGTTCGACGTGCTGTCCAAGGTCCGCAAGGAAGGCCTGATGTCGATCGAAGGCGACATCGAATCGCCGGCGGAAAGCCCGCTGTTCTCGAAATACCCCTCCGTGATCGAGGACCACCACATCGTCGAATTCATGACGGACTACTTGCGCCTGATGGTGTCGGGCAATATGGATGCGTTCCAGATCGAGAACCTGATGGACAACGAGCTGGAAACTCACCACCATGAGGGCGCCGTGCCGGTGCACGTGATTGCCAAGCTGGGCGATGGCCTGCCGGCCTTCGGTATCGTCGCGGCCGTGATGGGCGTGGTCCACACGATGGAATCGGTGGGCCTGCCGCCGTCGGAACTGGGCATGCTGATCGCGCACGCGCTGGTCGGTACGTTCCTGGGCATTCTGCTGGCGTACGGTTTCGTCGGTCCGCTGTCCGGCCTGCTGGAGCAGAAGCTGGACGAGTCCAGCAAGATGTTCCAATGTGTAAAGGTGACGTTGCTGGCCAGCCTGAACGGCTACGCGCCGGCGCTGGCCGTCGAGTTCGGCCGCAAGGTGCTGTACTCGACCGAGCGCCCGACGTTTGCCGAGCTGGAAGACCACATCAAGAAGGCCAAGTCGAAGTAATGGCTGCGTTCCGGGGGAAGTACCATGGCCGATGACGGTAAGGCGATTGTCGTCAAGCGCATCAAGAAGGTAGCCGGTGGCCACCATGGCGGCGCGTGGAAGATCGCCTATGCCGACTTCGTGACGGCGATGATGGCGTTCTTCCTGCTGATGTGGCTGCTGGGTTCGACCAGTAAAGGCGACCTGAACGGTATTTCGGAATTCTTCAAGACGCCACTGAAGGTGGCGATGCAGGGCGGCTCCGGCAGCGGCGACAGCTCGTCGATCATCAAGGGCGGCGGCAAGGACCTGACCCGGCAGGACGGCCAGGTCAATGCCGGTGGTGTCGATACGGCCAAGAAGTCGTTCAACCTGAGTGCCGCGAAAGCCCAGCTGGAGAAGGAAGAGTCGCAGCGCCTGCAACAGCTGAAGGAACGCATCCAGGACAAGATCGAGAATTCGCCGGCGCTGAAGAAATTCAGGGACCAGCTGCTGCTGGACTTCACCAGCGAAGGCTTGCGCATCCAGATCGTGGACGAGCAGAACCGGCCCATGTTCCCGGGCGGTAAGGCCGAGCTGCAGCCGTACACGCGCGAAATCCTGGAAGAGATTGCACCGGTATTGAACGACGTGCCGAACCGCATCGGTCTGACGGGGCATACGGATTCGACGCCATATTTCAGCGAGACGGGCTACAGTAACTGGGAATTGTCCGCGGATCGCGCCAATGCGTCGCGCCGGGCTTTGCTGCACGGCGGCATGCAGGACGCCAAGATCATCCGTGTAGTCGGGCTGGCCGACGCGGCGCATCTGGACCGCAAGGACCCGTTCAATCCCATCAACCGGCGGATCAGCATCATTGTGATGAACAAGAAGACGGAAGAGAACCTGATGCGCGATGCCGGCAAGCTCGAAGTGGGCACGGCGACGGCGGCGACGCTGCAAGCGGCGCAGGCGGCCGCGGTGGCGGCACCCAAATAAAGCACCCAAGACGAGATTGTTATGAACAGAAAAAAAATCCTCGGCTCCCACGTCAAGCGCATGCTGTCGGGCGTGTCGGACCACGGCAGGAATCACCTGACCGAGGTGGAGACCGACCTGCTGCAGACCAATCTGCTGCTGGAAGAAGCGATCGAGAAGCTGTCGCGCAACTTCATGTCGATCCACGAGGCGGTCAGCGCGCAGGACGCGACGATCCGCCTGCTGCTCGATGGCGGCATGCCGTCGCCCGAGGAGCGCGCCAAGCTCGAAGCGATGAGCGAACAGGTCAGCACGTACGTGAACGCGGCAATTACCAGCATGCAGTTCCAGGACATGACGAGCCAGCTGATCGACCGGACCCTGAAACGGGTGACGGGCCTGCGCGAGTTCCTGGCCACGCTCGGCACCTATGGCGCCGAGATGGAAGCGGACAGCGACAACGACACGATCGTCGACCTGCTGGGCAAGGTCAGCATGGCGCTGGCGATCCAGAGCCTGGAACTGCGCAGCGTGCTGCGCAAGGCGGTCAGCCAGAAGCACCTGGAAAGCGGCGATATCGAGCTGTTCTGATATCGACTCGACTCCGGCAATATATTCGAATCACGTGGGGCAACAGTGCCCGAACTCTTTTTTTAGTGAGATAAAAAAAATGGCTAAAACAATTCTTGCAGTCGACGACTCCAGCTCCCTGCGCCAGATGGTGGCGTTCAGCCTGAAGGCCGCCGGCTACCAGGTCGTCGAAGCGGTGGATGGCCAGGACGGCCTGGAAAAGGCCAAGCTGCAGAACGTCGACCTGGTGCTGACGGACCAGAACATGCCGAAGATGGACGGCCTGCAGCTGATCAAGCACCTGCGCGAACTGCCGTCGTACGCCAAGACGCCGATCCTGATGCTGACGACGGAATCGTCCGACGAGATGAAGGCCAAGGGCCGCGCCGCCGGCGCCAATGGCTGGCTGGTCAAGCCGTTCGACCCGCAGCGCCTGATCGAAGTCGTCAAAAAGGTGATCGGCTGATCATGTGCTCCCTGAGCTTATTTGACGGAGTCTCGCCATGACCATCGATATAAGCCAGTTCTTCCAGGTCTTCTTCGACGAGGCCGAGGAACTGCTGGCTGAAATGGAAAGGCTGCTGCTTGCCGTCGATGTCGGCGCGCCGGACGAAGAAGATCTGAACGCGATCTTCCGCACCGCGCACTCCGTCAAGGGGGGCGCGGGGACGTTCGGCCTGTCCGACATGACGGAGGTGACGCACATCCTCGAGACGCTGCTGGACCGGATCCGCAAGGGCGAGATGGCGCTCACGGGCGAGCACGTGGATGCGTTCCTGGCCGCCAAGGACGCGCTGAAGATGCAGCTGGACGGCCACCGCCTCGGCACGGCCGTGGACCAGGATGCCGTCGGCGACGTGCGCATGATGCTGCAGCACCTGGCACAGGACGTGCCGCTGGCCGCGATCGCCCATGTGGCGCCCGCGTTCCAGACCGCCGGCGAGGACGAGACGGTCGATCACAGCGGCGGGCGCCGCTATCGTCTCGAACTGCCGAAGATGGCGCATCGCGAAGTGACGGCGCTGGCCGCCGAACTGGGCCTGCTGGCGCACGTCATCGTCACGCCGCTCGACAACGAGCGCAACGCGATGGTCGTCACCACGCATGAAAGCCTGGACGACATCATCGCCATCTGCTCGTTCGTGCTGAACACGGAAGAGATGACGATCGCGGAACTGCCGGTGCTGACGCCGGAGCAGGCCGCGCGCGAACAGGCCGAACGCGACAAGGTCGAGAACGACCTGGGTTATGGGTTCTTCGACCCGCTGCCGAAATCGGAAGCGGGCAAGACGGCCGCCGGCGCGGCCGAAGGGCAGGGCTACGGCTTCTTCCAGCCGCTCGACGAAATCCGGGCGCAGGCGAGCGAAGGCGCGGACGAGGCACGCGGCTACGGCTTCTTCCAGCCCGTGGAACAGATCCGTGCAGCGGCGGGCATCCAGGATGCGCCGCCGGCCGAAAAGGCTGTCGAGGAAGAGAAAAAGCCGGCGAAGAAGGACGTTGAGAAGGCTCCCGCGCACGGCGCCGAGTCGTCGTCGATCCGCGTGTCGATCGAGAAGGTCGACCAGCTGATCAACCTGGTGGGCGAGCTCGTGATCACGCAGGCGATGATCGAGCAGCGCGTCGAAACGCTCGATCCGATGGTACACGAACGCCTGCTGGCGTCCGTGGGCCAGCTGACCCGCAATACGCGCGATCTGCAGGAAGCGGTGATGTCGATCCGCATGATGCCGATGGACTTCGTGTTCTCGCGCTTCCCGCGCATGGTGCGCGACCTGGCGTCGAAGCTGGGCAAGAAGGTCGATTTCATCACCAACGGCGCCGCGACGGAACTGGACAAGGGTCTGATCGAACGCATCGTCGACCCGCTGACGCACCTGGTGCGCAACAGCATCGACCATGGCATCGAGATGCCGGAAGTGCGCCGCGCGGCGGGCAAGACGGATGCGGGCCGGCTGTTCCTGTCGGCCACGCACCAGGGCGGCAACATCATCATCGAGGTGTCGGACGATGGCGCCGGCCTGAACCGCGAGAAGATTCTCGCCAAGGCCAGGCAGAGCGGCCTGCCGGTGTCGGACAGCATGCCCGACGCGGAAGTGTGGCAGCTGATCTTCGCGCCTGGCTTCTCGACGGCCGAGCAGGTGACGGACGTGTCGGGCCGCGGCGTCGGCATGGATGTCGTCAAGCGCAACATCACGGCGATGGGCGGCACCGTGGACATCCGTTCGGCCAAGGGGTTCGGCACGACGATGTCGATCTCGCTGCCGCTGACGCTGGCGATCCTGGACGGCATGTCGATCCGGGTGGGCGAGGAGGTGTACATCCTGCCACTGGGCTTCGTCATCGAATCGATGCAGCCGGCGCGCGAGGACGTCAAGGAAATCACGGGCAAGGGCCGCGTGGTCAAGGTGCGCGGCGAATACCTGCCCCTGATCCCGCTGTACCAGATGTTCGAGATCGAGCCGCGCTTTACCGATCCGTCCGAGGGCATCCTCGTGATCCTGGAAACGGAAGGGCGCAAGGCCTGCCTGTTCGTCGACGAACTGGTTGGCCAGCAGCAGGTCGTCGTGAAGAACCTGGAATCGAACTACCGGAAAGTGGCCGGCATCAGCGGCGCGACGATCCTGGGCGACGGTGGCGTCTCGCTGATCCTGGACGTGGCCGCCCTGATCCGCTCCTCGCGCCAGCTGGCGGACGAATCCATTCTGAATACATTGAACTGACAAGGAAACACCATGGCAGAAGTCACCACCAACGCCGACATCGCGGGACACGAGTTCCTGGCCTTCAAGCTGGGCGCCGAGGAATACGGCATCGACATCCTGAAGGTGCAGGAAATCCGCGGCTACGAAGCCGTCACGCGGATCGCCAACGCGCCGGAATTCATCAAGGGCGTCATCAACCTGCGCGGCATCATCATCCCCGTGGTGGACATGCGCATCAAGTTCAACCTGGGCGAGCCGGTGTACGACCAGTTCACCGTCGTGATCATCCTGAACATCAACGGGCGCGTGGTCGGCATGGTGGTCGACAGCGTGTCCGATGTGACGACGCTGGAACCGGACCAGATCAGGCCGGCTCCGGAAATGGGCACCGCGTTCTCGACCGAGTACATGATCGGACTCGGCACGATCGACGAACGCATGCTGATCCTGGTGGACATCAACAAGCTGATGTCCAGTCCGGAGATGGGCCTGATCGAACAAATGGCCGCCTGAGCACGGGACGGCCACCCGCAGGGGGCCGTCGCAACGCCAGAATGAACCGACGTCCCGCCCAAAAAATTGCGGTGCAGCGAAGACAATTTTTGTATTAACAGAGGCAATCGCCTCGCAGAAGGCGAGCCGGTGTTTCATCAATCAAAGGGTAGGGACGCGATATGAGTGTTCGTAATTACAAAATCGGTACAAGACTCGGCTTCGGGTTCGGCATCATTCTGCTGATCCTCGTAGCGCTGGTGCTGTCTTCGAACAGCATGAACATGAGCAACAAGGCGCAGCTGATGCAAGGGCTGGAACTGACCAGCAACAAGAGCATGCAGGCCAGCGCGATGAAGAGCGCGATGCTGGAATCGGGCATCGCCATGCGCAATATCGGCCTGCAGTCCGACGTCGAGCTGATGCAGAAGGAAGAAGAGAAGGTCAAGGCGCAGCGCCAGCGCTACGAAGCCGCCCGTGGCAAGCTCGAATCGCTGGGCCTGGACGACGCCGAGAAGAAAGTGCTGGGCGAACTGGCCGCGCTGGACAAGGACGTCGATACGGCGTTCAAGGAAGCGATGGCGCAGGTACTCGCCTTCAACGCCGAAGGCGCGACGAAGATCATCGCCGGCAAGATCGACCCGCTGAACACCCGCACGCTGACGGCGCTGAACAACCTGGTGGACATCGAGCACAAGGCCACCCAGGCGTTCCAGGACCGCTCCGTGCAGGCCGACAACCGTGTCATGATGATCACGCTGGTACTGGGCGCGATCGGCGTCGGGGTCGGCATTGTCTGCGCGCTGTTCACGACCCGTTCGATCGTCGTGCCGCTGGCCGGCGCCGTGCAGGTGGCCAAGCGCGTCGCCGCCGGCGAACTGACATCGCAGGTGCATGTCGAAGGCAAGGATGAAACAAGCGAACTGTTGCAGGCATTGAGGGACATGAACGACAGCCTTGTGTCGACCGTCAGCAAGGTGCGCAGTGGCACCGAGACGATCACCCAGGCGTCCCATGAAATTGCTTCGGGCAACGCCGACCTGTCGGCCCGTACGGAAGCGCAGGCCAGCTCGCTGGAAGAGACGGCCAGCTCGATGGAAGAACTGACGTCGACGGTCAGGCAGAACGCCGACAACGCCCGCCAGGCCAACCAGCTGGCGGCAACGGCATCGTCCGTCGCCGTCAAGGGCGGCACCGTGGTGGCGCAAGTGGTCGATACGATGGGCTCCATCAAGGAAAGCTCGGGCAAGATCGTCGACATCATCGGCGTCATCGACGGCATCGCGTTCCAGACCAACATCCTAGCGCTGAACGCCGCGGTGGAAGCGGCGCGTGCCGGCGAGCAGGGCCGCGGCTTCGCGGTCGTGGCATCGGAAGTGCGCAACCTGGCGCAGCGTTCGGCCAGCGCCGCCAAGGAAATCAAGGCGCTGATCGACGACTCCGTGTCGAAGGTCGATGCGGGCGGCAAGCTGGTGGACGAGGCCGGCCAGACGATGGGGCAGATCGTGACGTCGATCAAGCAGGTCGCCGACATCATGGGCGAGATCACGGCGGCAACGCAGGAACAGAGCAACGGCATCGAGGAAGTCAACCAGGCCATCACGACGATGGACGAAATGACCCAGCGTAACGCGGCGCTCGTGGAAGAAGCGGCGGCAGCGGCGGAAAGCATGCAGCAGCAGGCGCAGCAGCTGGGCGAGGCGGTCAGCATCTTCAAGCTGGGCGACGCGGGTGCGGCCGTGGCACGCGTGCCGGTGGCAGCGAAGGCGCAGCTGGCCAAGCCTGCTGCAAAACCGGCTGTCAAGTCGGCGGTCCGTGCCGTGACGGTGCATCCGGCCGCGCCGGCGGCACCGGCGCCTGCAGCCAAGAGCGCGACGAAGACATCGGCCAAGGCGGCGACGGCACCTGCCGGCGACGACTGGGAAGAATTCTGATGTCTGGCGCGGCCGCCTCCGGGAGGCGGCCGCGTGTTATGTAAGCTCCCGGTCAAGCAAGGATAAGGATAATGTCCAAGGACACCGTCAAGGAGTTTGAGTTCAACAGCCGCGATTTCGAAAGAGTGCGCGGCATGATCTACAAACGGGCCGGCATCGCGCTGGCCGACAGCAAGCAGGAGATGGTGTACAGCCGGCTGGCGCGCCGCCTGCGCGCCACCGGCATTTCATCGTTCGTCAAATACCTGGACGACCTCGAAGCGGGTCGCCTGGGCAACGAGTGGGAGTCGTTCACCAACGCGCTCACCACCAACCTGACGTCGTTCTTCCGCGAAGCGCACCATTTCCCGCTGCTCGCCGAGCACGTGAAGAAGCACCGCGGCGAACAGCTCAACATCTGGTGCTCCGCCAGCTCCACCGGCGAAGAACCGTATTCCATCGCGATGACGGTGTGCGAGGCATTCAACAGCTTGACGCCGCCGGTGCACATCATCGCCACCGATATCGACACCAACGTGCTGGCCACGGCTGCCAACGGCGTCTATCCGATCGACCGCATCGACAAGCTCACGGCTGAACAGCAGCGCAAGTTCTTCCTGAAGGGGAAGGGCGATAAGGCCGGCATGGTGCGGGCACGCCCCGAACTGCGCCAGCTGATCACGTACCGCCAGCTCAACCTGCTGGACGAGAAGTGGGACATCCGCGGCCCGTTCGACGTGATCTTCTGCCGCAACGTGATGATCTACTTCGACAAGGCCACGCAGCGCAAGATCCTCTCGCGCTTCGTGCCGCTGATGAAGCCGGATGCGCTGCTGTTCGCGGGCCATTCCGAGAACTTCCTGTACGTGTCGGATTCGCTCAAGCTGCGCGGCAAGACCGTCTACGAGCTGGACGAGCGTTCCTCCGGCGCCAACCGCGCGATGCCCCAACGAGCATAAGAACGGGACACCATGAACACCGACCACGTCGCCACCAACGTCTACTACGACCGGACGTTCGACACCCAGGCGGCCAAGATCCTGCCTGGCGAATACTATTACACCGCCAAGGACATGCTGATCGTCACCGTGCTGGGCTCGTGCGTCTCGGCCTGCATCCGCGACCGGGTCTCCGGCCTGGGCGGCATGAACCACTTCATGCTGCCCGACGGCGGGGCGGACAACAACAGCCCCGTCTCCGCGTCCGCGCGCTACGGCACCTTTGCCATGGAGATCCTGATCAACAGCCTGCTGAAGTCCGGCGCCCGGCGCGAGAACCTGGAGGCCAAGGTCTTCGGCGGCGGGGCGGTGCTGAAGGGCTTCACGGCCATGAACGTGGGCGAGCGCAACGCCGCCTTCGTCCAGACGTTTCTCAAGAACGAACGCATACGCATCGTCGCGGAAGACCTGAACGACATCTATCCGCGCAAGGTGTATTTTTTCCCCCGTACCGGCAAGGTACTTGTCAAGAAACTGATGCAGACCCATAACGACACGCTGGCCAAGCGCGAAATCGAATACGCGAGCCGCCTGAAGGTCCAGCCGGTGGCTGGTGAGATCGAGCTGTTCTAAGAGGCCCAGATGACAATCAAAGTACTGGTGGTCGACGACTCCGCGCTGATCCGCAGCGTCATGACCGAAATTATCAACAGCCAGCCGGACATGAAGGTGGTCGGCACCGCGCCCGACCCGCTGGTCGCGCGCGAGCTGATCAAGCAGACCAATCCGGATGTGCTGACCCTCGACGTCGAGATGCCGAAGATGGACGGCCTCGACTTCCTGGAAAAACTGATGCGGCTGCGGCCGATGCCCGTCGTCATGGTATCGTCGCTGACGGAGCGGGGTTCGGAAATCACGATGCGCGCGCTGGAACTGGGCGCCGTCGATTTCGTGACGAAACCGAAGATCTCGATCCAGACGGGGATGCGCGAATACACGGACCTGATCGCGGACAAGATCCGCGCGGCGTCGAAGGCGCGCATCCGTGCCCGTACGCTGCCGCAAGCGGGCGCCGAAGGCAGCGTACCCCTGCCACAATTACGCAATCCGCTGATGTCTTCTGAAAAACTGATTATCGTGGGCGCTTCCACGGGCGGTACGGAAGCGATCCGGGAATTTCTGATGCAGATGCCGTCCGACTGCCCGGGTATCCTGATCACGCAGCACATGCCGGAAGGGTTCACGCGCTCGTTTGCAAAACGCCTGGATTCGCTGTGCAAGATCTCGGTGCAGGAAGCGGCGGGCAACGAGCGGGTACTGCCGGGCCACGCGTATATCGCGCCGGGCCACTCGCACCTGCTGCTGGCGCGCTCCGGCGCGAACTACATGACGAAACTCGACCAGGGCGAGCCCGTCAACCGGCACCGGCCGTCCGTGGACGTGCTGTTCCGCTCGGCGGCGCAACATGCGGGTAAAAATGCGGTAGGCGTGATCCTGACGGGCATGGGCAAGGACGGTGCTGCTGGTATGCTGGAGATGAAGACAGCCGGGGCGTATAATTTTGCCCAGGATGAAGCCAGTTGCGTCGTGTTCGGCATGCCGCGCGAAGCCATCGCCGTCGGGGCCACGCATGAAGTGGGCGCGCTGCAGGCGCTGCCAGGCATGGTGCTCGGGCATTTGGCACAGCACGGCATGCGCGCATTGCGTGTTTGAGAAGCGTGTCTTGGATGTGGGTCTGTTGACGGTAGAGCAAGTCCGTACAGGGCAGGCGGTCGCAAGCGTCGCGTGATCGATACGTTCCCTTGCGGGATTGATACGGTATTCGGTTTTTTACCGGCAGTGACAGGATGTGGTGTTCCCTACGGGTAACGATAATGCTATGCTACAACTTGCTGATGGTTCAAAGCCGTGCCTTCTATTATTTGCAGAGCCAGGGTGCTGGAAGCGCACCCTGAGTCAGACACTCGAGCCAGACCCTTATTAAAGCCTTTTGGCGCTGACGCAGCGTTCAATGCGTCAGCGCAAAATTTAACAACCGCGTTATAAAGAATCAACGGAGTAATTCATGGCTGATCCAAAGATGAAATTTTTAGTTGTTGACGACTTCTCGACGATGCGCCGCATCGTCCGGAATCTGTTGAAAGAACTGGGTTATGCCAATGTGGACGAAGCGGAAGACGGCGTCATGGCGCTGGCGAAGCTGCGTGCCGAGCAGTTCGACTTCGTCGTGTCCGACTGGAACATGCCGAACATGGACGGCCTGACGATGCTGCAGAATATTCGCGCCGATCCCGCGCTGGCCAAGCTGCCGGTTCTGATGGTGACCGCCGAGGCGAAGAAGGAAAACATCATCGCGGCCGCGCAGGCGGGCGCCAACGGCTACGTCGTCAAGCCTTTCACGGCCGCGACGCTGGACGAAAAACTGAACAAGATCTTTGAAAAGCTCGGAGCCTGATTTCATGGTCGAGCAAGCAGTCGGAGCGTTAGCGGGCGCGACCGTGGGGGATCCCAACGAGGAGTTCCTGTCGCGCATCGGGCACATGACCCGTGCGCTGCACGAGAACCTGCGTGGCCTGGGCCTGGACAAACTGATCGAGAAAGCGGCGTCCGACATTCCCGACGCACGCGACCGCCTCGACTACGTGGCACGCCTGAGCGAAGACGCGGCGCAGAAGGTGTTGAATGCCACGGACGAGGCGGGTCCGCTGCAGGACGGGATCCATCGCGACGCCAAGGCGCTGACGGCTTCCTGGCAGGCACTGCTGGACGGCCAGGGCGGCCAGGGCAGCCAGGGCGACTGGCGCGAACTGGCGCAGCGCACGATTGCGGCGCTGGATTCGGCATCGGACGCTACCGTGGTCACGAAAGGCCACCTGATGGACATCATGATGGCGCAGGATTTCCAGGACCTGACGGGCCAGGTGATCAAGCGCGTCACGTCGATTGCCCAGAACCTGGAAAAGCAGCTGGTGCAGACGCTGATCGATTTCGCGCCCGAGGAACTGAAAAAGGAACTCGATACCGGTTTGCTGAACGGTCCGCAGATCGACGCAAGTGCCGAAGGCGTAGTGGCCGACCAGGGCCAGGTCGACGACCTGCTGGACAGCCTGGGCTTCTGACCGGGGCGGGACAACGGCCCCGCTGGCCACCCGCTCTCCTTGCCGCGGCCCCCGCGCCGCGCACGCTGGTTCACCGACATCCATAATGCACCAGACCCATTTCCTCCTGCGTGAGCCGCTGCTGGACCCGCACCAGCGCGTGGTCGGCTACGAGCTTACCTGGCAGCACAATGCCGGTGTCGCGCCCACGCAGGCCGAGCTGGAGGACCTGGTCGGCTTTGTCGCCGGGCAGGTCAACGATCCCGAGCGCGGCTGGCTGTTGCGCGACAAGACCCTGTTCCTCGAGGCGGTGCCGGCGATGCTCTCGACCGATGCGCTGTACAACCTCCCGCCGCAACACACCGTGCTGTCGATCGCCACGCGCGAGCTGGCCAATCCCGACACGCTGGCCGCCGTGCGCGCGTTGCGGGCAGGCGACGTCGGCATCCTGCTGCGCAACTGCGATATCGCCCGCGCCGGCAACCGGCTGCCAGGGATCTGCTCCTATGTGGAAGTGCGTTTCACGGGCGCCGATGTGGCATCCCAGGCCCGTACGTATGCGGCGCTGAAGCAGTCGTCGGTACGGATGGTGGGGCGGCCCGTGGCAACCTGGGCCGACTTCGACGCCTGTGCCGCGCTGGGCATCGATGCGTTTGTCGGCAAGCTGCACCTGACGCCCCGTCCCGGCACGGAGACGAAGGGGCTGAACCCGGCCCAGACCGTCATCCTGCAGCTGATGCAGATGGTGAACGCGAATGCGGACGTGGCGAAACTGGAGAGCGTGCTCAAGCGCGACGCGGCACTGTCATACAAACTGCTGCGCTACATCAACTCCGCCGGCTTCGGTATCGGCCGCGAGATCCAGTCGCTGAAACAGGCTATCACCCTGCTGGGCTACCAGCCGCTGTACCGCTGGCTGACGTTACTGCTGGCCACGGCCAGCACGTCCGGCTATTCGCCCGTGCTGCTGGAAACGGCTGTCGTGCGCGGCCGCCTGGCCGAACTGCTGAGCGTGGAAAAACTCGGCCGAGCGGAGGCGGAAAACGTCTTCGTCGCCGGCATGTTCTCGCTGCTGGACCGATTGCTCGGACTGCCGATGAAGGAGGTGCTGGAAACGATTCAGCTGTCCGACGAGGTAGTCGAAGCGCTGCTGGAGCGGGGCGGACGCTACGGCCCGTATCTCGCGCTGGCCGAAGCGTGCGAGCTGAACTCGACGCTCGTATCGTCGCTGGCTGCCACCCTGAACGTCACCCCGGCGGACGTCAACAAAGCCCACCTGTCCGCGCTCGCGTGGACGCAGAACGTCACCGCCTGAGCCCGCTGACAACATCGGGGTCAGGCACAAAAACTGTCGCGAGCACAGCCGTAGGCGGTCTTACGACGCTTTCACTGCCGGGGCCGTGACAACATTCGTGCCTGACCCCGATGTTGTTACGAGCTCAGTGTAGTGTTCAGATTTCCAGGTTGTCGATCAGGCGCGTGGTGCCCAGCTTGGCTGCGGCCAACACGACGAGCGGCGCGCCTTGCGCGAGGTCGCCCGCATTTGGCGGTTGCAGGTCGCTGCGCTTGCGGATGCTGATGTAGTCGGGATTCCAGCCGCGCTGGGCGAGCTCGTCCATGGCCTTGTGTTCCAGCTGGAAGATGTCCAGGTGGCCGGCGCGCATTTCGTTGGCCACGTAGTTGAGCGACTCGTACAGCGCCGGCGCTTCGGCGCGCTCGCTGGCCGACAGGTACATATTGCGCGACGACAGCGCCAGGCCGTCCTCGGCACGGAACGTTTCCGCGCCGATGATTTCCGTCGGCAGCGCGAACTGGCGCGCCATGTTGCGGACGATCATCAGCTGCTGGTAGTCCTTCTTGCCGAACACGGCCACGCGTGGCTGCACGCACGAAAACAGTTTGGTAACGACAGTGCAGACGCCGTTGAAGAAGCCGGGACGGAACTCGCCTTCCAGCGTATTGCCCAGGCCGTCCGGCGGCTGCACGCGGTACTCCTGCGGCTCGGGGTACAGATCCTTCTCGGTCGGCGCGAACAGCACGTAGACGCCTTCCTTTTCCAGCTTTTCGACGTCTGCCTGGAACGTGCGCGGATATTTGTCGAAGTCTTCGTTCGGGCCGAACTGCAGCCGGTTGACGAAGATCGATGCGACGACAGGATCGCCGTGCCGGCGCGCCAGGCGCATCAATGACAGGTGGCCTTCGTGCAGGTTGCCCATGGTAGGGACAAACGCGGTGCGCAGCTGGCCGCTCAGTTGATCGCGCAGCTCTTCGATGGACGAGATGATTTTCATGGTCTTTTATGGTTACCGATGGGTCAGACAGGCGAGTACGCGAGGCGCACATAGATGGGCGCAAACGGTTCGGCCTGGGTAATTTCGATCAGGGTTTCTTTGGCCAGTTCCAGCATCGCGACAAAGTTCACGACCAGGACGGGCACGCCGCCGGCGACGTCGAACAGGTCGGCGAACTCGACGAAGCGCTGCGACTGCAGCCGGCGAAGGATCATCGTCATGTGCTCGCGCACGGACAGTTCTTCGCGTGAAATCTTGTGATGCTGTTTCAGGGTTGCCCGCTTCAGCAGGCCACGCCACGCAGCCTGCAGGTCCTCCGGCGCCACGTCCGGCCAGACGGGAATCAGGCTCTGCTCGATGAAGATCTGCGTGCGCACGAAATCCCGGTCCAGCTGGGGAATCCGGTTGATGTCGACGGCGGCCAGCTTGATCTGCTCATACTCCAGCAGGCGGCGCACCAGCTCGGCGCGGGGATCGTCAAGTTCCGCTTCGATCTCGTGCTGGCGCTGCGGCAGCAGCATGCGCGACTTGATCTCGATCAGCATGGCGGCCATCAGCAGATACTCGGCGGCCAATTCCAGGTTGGACAGCCGGATCTGGTCGACGTACTTCAGATATTGCAGCGTAACCTGCGCCATCGGGATGTCGAGGATATTGAAGTTCTGGCGGCGGATCAGATACAGCAGCAGGTCCAGCGGACCTTCGAAAGCGTCAAGGAAGATTTCCAGCGCGTCGGGCGGGATGTACAGGTCGGTCGGCAGGTGCAGCAGCGGTTCGCCATAGAGGCGTGCGAAGCCGGCACCGTCCACTTCCGGGAGGGCGCCAGCCTGGATATCCGGCCCGCCGCCCTGTGCTGCCGGCGTGCCCTCGCGGGCGTCCGCCGGTGGCGCGGCATTGGCGGCAAGGTTTGCCGTCTCGTCTGCCGCGTCGTGAGGCTGCATGCGTGCCGTCCTGTGGCGTCAGCCGGTTACAGCTTGTTCTGGTAGACGTAAGCCTGTTGTTGGATGGCGGAATCGCGCTGGCGTGCACGCTCGTCGAGCGACAGCGGGGCCTTGTCCCACAGCAGCGAACGGCCTTCCTGCTGACCTTTTTCGATGGCCGGGTTCTTTTCCTTCAGACTCTTGATGAACTGGGTGTGGTCGGATTCGTAACCGCGGTGTTGCTTGAACAGGAATTTCATGTCTGGTGTCTAGGTTAGTGCGTGAAAAAGAAAACCGACACCTATTTTACCGCGCTGCGGCATGCCACAGGGAATTTCTGTCGTACGCCTGCGACGGGTTGCCAGATGGGTTATTCTTCTCAGCAATGAATGCGCGACTGAACCTGCAAACCGTCTTTCTGCTGACCCTGCCGCCCTTGCTGTGGGCAGGCAATGCCATCGCTGGCCGCGTCGTGCACGACATGGTGCCGCCCATCCTGCTCAATTTCCTGCGCTGGCTGCTGGCGCTGCTCATCCTGCTGCCGCTGGCGGGACCGGTGTTCCGCCGCGATAGCGAACTGTGGCGGCATTGGCGCCGCTTCGCGCTGCTGGGCCTGCTCGGTGTCGGGTTATATAACGCCCTGCAATATCTGGCGCTGCAAAGCAGCACGCCCATCAATGTCACCCTGGTGGCGGCAGGGATGCCCGTCTGGATGATGCTGACGGGCTGGCTGTTCTTCAATGCCAGCGTTACCCGGCGCCAGGTCGCCGGTGCCGTCCTGTCGATTGCAGGCGTATTGCTGGTACTGGCGCGCGGCGATCTGGCCCATTTGCTGGCATTGCGGCTCGTTGCCGGCGATTTATTCATGATCCTTGCCACGATCGCCTGGTCGTTATACAGCTGGCTGCTCACGCGCACGACGGAGCCCGTTTCCCTGCGCGCCGATTGGGCCGGCTATCTGCTCGCCCAGGTGGGATTCGGTGTCCTGTGGTCGGGGTTATTCGCGGCAGGGGAATGGACTTTATCCGATGCGACCGTGCACTGGAACTGGACATTAATCCTGGTGCTGGCGTACGTCGCCATCGGCCCGGCCGTGATTGCATTTCGCTGCTGGGGCGAAGGCGTGCGCCGTGCCGGCCCCGCCATTGCGGCCTTCTTCAGCAACCTGACGCCCTTGTTTGCCGCGCTGCTGTCGTCCGCGTTTCTAGGCGAACTGCCGCATGTTTATCATGGCATTGCATTCCTGCTGATTGTCGGCGGGATTATCGTGTCGTCGCGACGGCCGTCATAATCCGTGCGACGTCCGCCGCCGCGTTCTGCTAGCGTAAGGCCTACCCCAAAGCCGGAGGGCAGTCCATGCAGAGATTAATGCTTGTGCTTATTACCGCCGGGTTCCTGCTCGCCGGCTGCGATAACGCACCCAACAAGCCCCCTAAGCCGATTGCCACGACCGCTGGACGATAGCCTCGTCGGGCGTCGTACGGTGCTTTTGCGCGAGCTGCATGCCAGCCATTGGCGCGTTTGGGCTTGTTTCTGGCTTGACTCAGGGTTGACCACCCTCTGCCGAAGTCCATCTGGTTTTTTCGTGCGGATTGCCGATAGGCTTGCATCCTCTTGAAGGCCGGCCGACGCGATCGCATGGAAGATCAATCGTTCAAGAGAATCAAACGTTCGAGGGAATCAATCGTTTAGAGGAATCAGTCGCGCATGATAATCAATTGCGCATGAAAATCAATAGCGCATGGAATCAATCGCGCAGGAAGCGCCGCATTACCAGCGGCGTCGGCTCCAGTGGATTGGCGTGAGAGTATTCCAGCTCGGGTGCCAGCTCGAATGCAAAGGCAGAATAGAAGTCGATCAGCTTGGGTTGGTCGGCCCGCACGGCCAGGCGCAATTCGTCGATCCCGGACTCCAGGCCGTGATGAATCACGGCCTCCAGCAAATGCTGGGAGATATTGGATCCGCGGTATTCGGGCAATACGCCCATCCTGAGAATTTCCCATACTCCCGGTTCCGTATCGTGCGGCAGCCAGCGAACCGAGCCGATAGCGGTTTCTTCGTCCATCAAAACAAAACCGCCGCCCTGGCGCAGATGTTCTGCAACCAGGACGGCGGTTTCACGGTGGCCGCTCGATGTGACGCTGACCTTGCCGGCCCACGCTTTGCGCGTGAGCCCGGCAATTAATGCGGCGTCGTCGTCGTCGGCAGGGCGGACCGTACAGGCACTCAGCATATTCGCCTCGTCATAGTCTCCTCGTCGTATTTTCTTCAACGGATCCGCATGCCCGGCTGCGCACCCGGCCACGGATTGAGAATATAAATGCCCGGATTGGTTTTCTCGTCCGCGCTCGACGCCGCCAATACCATTCCTTCCGAAATGCCGAACTTCATCTTGCGCGGCGCCAGATTGGCCACCATCACCGTCAGCTTGCCGACCAGGTCTTCCGGCTGGTACATCGACTTGATGCCGGAAAACACATTGCGGTGGCGGCCTTCGCCCACGTCCAGCGTCAGGCGCAGCAATTTGTCGGACCCTTCGACGTGTTCGCAGTTGACGATCTGCGCGATGCGCAGGTCGATCTTCATGAAGTCGTCGATCTTGATTTCCGGCGCCAGCTCCTCGATGCCTTCCGGCTTGGCGGAGACGGCGATGGCCGGTGCGGCCGCGGGGGCAGGAGCGGCCGCTGGTTTCGGCGCATCGAACAGCTCTTCGATCATCCTGGCATCGACGCGCGTCATCAGGTGGCTGTAGGCGCCGATGGTGCGGCCCAGCATCGACGTGCCGGCAGCGGCCAGCGTCGCGTCGGCCCACGTGTGGCGCTCGTCGTTCAGGAACGTGCGCACGTTGGCGGCCACGCCCGGCAGTACCGGCGACAGCAGGATCGTCAGCTGGCGGAACAGGATCAGTGCCGTCGTGCACACTTCGTGCAGTTCGGCCAGCTTGCTGTCATCCTTGGCAAGCACCCATGGCTTGTTTTCGTCGACGTACTGATTCGTCACGTCCGCGATTTCCATGATCTCGCGCAGCGCGCGGCCGAATTCGCGGTGTTCGTAGCTTTCGGCGATGGCGACCTGGCGCTCGGCGCCTTCGGCGTTCGTCAGGGCCCGCTTGATCCAGTCGAGCGAAGTCTCGGACAGACGATCTGCCAGCTTGCCGTCGAATTTCTTGGCGATGAAGCCGGCGCAGCGGCTGGCGATATTGACGTATTTGCCGATCAGATCCGAATTGACGCGGGCGACGAAATCTTCGCCCGTGAAGTCGAGGTCTTCCACCTTCGAGTTCAGCTTGAAGGCGATGTAATAACGCAGCCACTCAGGATTCATGCCCAGGTTCAGGTAGCGCAGCGGCGAAATACCCGTGCCGCGCGACTTGGACATCTTTTCATTGTTGACGGTCAGGTGGCCGTGCACGTTGACCTTCAGCTTGTCGATCACGGGATGGCCTGCGAATTTCAGCATCGCAGGCCAGAACAGCAGGTGGAACGAGACGATATCCTTGCCGATGAAGTGGATCTGCTCCGCGTCCGGGTCGTTGAGGAACGCGTCGAAATCGATGCCTTTCTTGCTGAAGTAGTTTTTCAGCGACGCCAGGTAGCCCACAGGCGCGTCCAGCCAGACGTAGAAGAACTTGCCCGGTGCATCGGGAATTGGAATACCGAAATACGGCGCGTCGCGCGAGATATCCCAGTCCGCCAGCTTCTCGCCGGATTCTCCCAGCCATTCGGAGACTTTATTGACCATTTCCGGCTGCAGGCGGCCCGGCGTGTTCAGCCAGTCGCGCAGGAATTCGAAGCAGCGCGGGTCGGACAGCTTGAAGAAATACTGTTCAGAAGGTTTCAGAACCGGCGTGGCGTTGGTGAACACGGAATATGGGTTGACCAGATCCGTCGGCTGGTAGGCGGCGCCGCATACCTCGCAATTATCGCCATACTGGTCCCTGGCGCCGCATTTCGGGCATTCGCCCTTGATATTGCGGTCGGCCAGGAACATGCCCTTGACGGGGTCGAAGAAGCGGTCGACCGTTTTCGTCTGGATCAGGCCCACGTCGCGCAGGCGGCGGTAGATGCCCTGCGACAGCTCGACGTTTTCCGGCGAATCGGTGGAGTACCAGTTGTCGAAAGCGATATGAAAGCCGTCCAGGTACTGGGCGCGGCCGGCAGCGATTTTTGCCACGAATTCCTGCGGCGTGATGCCTTCCTTTTCCGCCGCGATCATGATCGGCGTGCCGTGCGTGTCGTCCGCGCCGACGAAATGCACCTCGCGCTCCTGCATGCGCTGGTACCGGACCCAGATGTCGGCCTGGATGTACTCCATCATGTGGCCGATGTGGAAGGCAGCGTTGGCGTAGGGCAGGGCAGTGGTGACGAACAGCTTGCGGGTCATGGTCAGCGCGAAAAAGATAGGGAAAACAGGCATTTTAACAGCGACCGGCCGGGCTGCGCAGCGTTCGGCGCCGGGCCGGCAGGCGGGCGGCATGTATTCCACGTCGTTTTGCGCTAGACTGCGGCATCACCAACGGAGAAATACATGAGCATCACAGTAGAAGACGTCAAGGCCGCCCTGTCCAGGGTTATCGATCCGAACACCGGCAAGGACTTTGTCACGACGAAGTCGGTCCGCAACCTGAAGGTCGAGAACGGCGCCATCGCCCTGGACATCGAACTGGGCTACCCGGCCCGCAGCCAGATCGAAGGCATCCGCGCCGGCATCCTGGCCGCGCTGCAGCCGTTCGGCCTGGGCATTGCCCTGAACGTCACCAGCAAGATCATCGCCCACACCGTGCAGCGCGGCCTCAAGCCCCTGCCGAACGTGAAGAACATCATCGCCGTCGCTTCCGGCAAGGGCGGCGTCGGCAAATCGACGACGGCCGTCAACCTGGCGCTGGCGCTGGCTGCCGAAGGCGCCACCGTCGGCGTGCTCGATGCGGACATCTACGGCCCTTCGCAGCCCATGATGCTGGGCGTCTCCGGCCGCCCGATGTCGAACGACGGCAAGACGATGGAACCGATGGAAGGCCACGGCATCCAGGTGTCGTCGATCGGCTTCCTGATCGATCCGGACGAGCCGATGGTCTGGCGCGGCCCGATGGTCACGCAGGCGCTGCAGCAGCTGCTGGACCAGACCAACTGGCGTGAACTGGATTACCTGGTCGTCGACATGCCGCCGGGCACCGGCGACATCCAGCTGACCCTGTCGCAGAAGGTGCCGGTCACGGGCGCCGTCATCGTCACGACGCCGCAGGACATCGCGCTGCTGGACGCGCGCAAGGGCCTCAAGATGTTCGAGAAGGTCGGCATCCCGATCTTGGGCGTGGTGGAAAACATGAGCACCCATATTTGCTCGAACTGCGGCCACACGGAGGAAATCTTCGGTGCCGGCGGCGGGGAGAAGATGTGCGCGGACTTCGGCGTGGACTTCCTCGGCAAGCTGCCGCTCAAGATGGCGATCCGCGAGCAGACCGATTCCGGCAAGCCGACGGTGGTCGCCGATCCGGACGGCCAGGTCGCCACGCTGTACAAGGAAATCGCCCGCAAGGTGGCGATCAAGGTGGCCGAGAAGGCCAAGGATATGAGCAGCAAATTCCCTTCGATTGTGATCAAAAACGACTAAAAGGAGTGCCATGCCCGCCGCGATGATGCAGAGACGTTCGGCCTTCAAGGCCATCACCCTGACCGCCTTGCTGGCGGTTTCGTTCAGCAGCATCGGGGCCACCCCCGACCCGGCCAACGCGGTGGTCAAGCAGCGGGTATGGCAGCCTGTTCCCAGCGGCACGCAGGCGCAGCTACGCGGCCTGTCGGTCGTGAGCGCGACGGTCGCGTGGGCCAGCGGCCAGAATGGCACCGTGTTGCGCACCGTGGACGGCAGGACCTGGCAGAAGTTCGTCGTGGCGGGCGCGGAAGCGCTGGACCTGCGCGACATTCACGCCTTCGACGCCGATACGGCCTTTGCGCTCAGCATCGGGCCGGGCGACTCGTCCCGAATCTACCGTACGGCCGACGGCGGCGCGACCTGGCAGCTGCAGGCCACCAACCCGGATGCCAGCGGTTTCTGGGACTGCATCGCCTTCTGGGACCGCGACAACGGCATCGTCTTCGGCGATCCCGTCGACGGCTCTTATCAGATCCTCACCACGGGCGACGGCGGTGCCACATGGCAGCCGAGCGCCGATGCGGCCGGCCTGAAAGCCTTGCCGAACGAGGCCGCATTTGCCGCCAGCGGCACGTGCCTGTCCGTCGCTGGCCTTGATGACGCGTGGTTCGCCACCGGCGGCGGGGCACAGGCGCGCGTGTTCCACTCGTCCGACCGCGGACGCACATGGCAGGCGGCCGTCACGCCGATTCCCGCGGGTGCGCCGGCCAAAGGTGTGTTCTCCGTTGCTTTCCGCGACAGCTCGGTGGGCCTGGCCGTGGGCGGCGATTATTCCGACCGTTACCTGGCCACGCTGAACGGCGCCCGCAGCGACGATGGCGGCGCCACGTGGACGCCCGCGCCGGTGCTGCCGGCCGGGTATATGTCGGTCGTCGTGCCGGTCGCCGGTGCGCCCGATTCGTTTGTCGCGGCAGGGCTGGCCGGTTCCGGCTACTCGCTCGATGCGGGGCGCACGTGGAAGGTGCTGGACCGGCGCCCCGTCAACACGGTGGGTTTTGCCTCACCCACGGTGGGCTGGGCGGTGGGGTCGAAAGGGCTCATCATGAAGTACACCGGACCGCGCCTGAGCAAATGAACCTTTGGCGGTGAAAATGCAGACCGTCAAGGCCTCCGCGCTTGCCGCGGCATTGCTGCTGGCCGGCGCGGTGCAGGCCCGGCTCAGCAGGAGCATCACCGTCACGGTGAAATAGCGACAACGGCCCGGCGACAGCCTGCGCAGGGGGCATCGTGTCCGGCCTGATGGCGAGGCGTTCTATTTCGCCCGCGCGAAGGGCACGTCCATCCCCGCCGCCTTGAGCCGCCCGCCGCCATCGCGGCCCTCGAACTTCAGTTCAGCGTCCATCGACGTCACGAACCAGCTGCCGTCGGGCGCCGCGTGCAACGGCTCCATCGCGGTGCCTTTCAGCGCCACCGTCAGGCCCTGGCCCGCGCGCGCGATGGTGAAGTCGCCCAGGCCCGCGATGGTGTACTTGCCTGGCAGCGTGTCCAGCGCGGCGGGCGAGGGCTGCGTGGCGGCACGCACGCGCGGGCGCTGCGTAGGCCAGTTGTATTCGGCGGCCACGGCCCGCACCAGCTGGTCCGCCAGCTCGCCGCCACGGTCCGCGTTCGTCATGACAATCACGCCGTCGCCCCGTTCCGTATAGGCGACCAGCTTGTTCTGGTAACCGGCGTTGGCGCCGCCGTGGCTGAAGCTTTGCGTCTGGCCATTGCCGTCGAGGCGCCAGCCCAGGCCGAAGTTCTCCAGCACGGGCGTGAGCATCAGCTGCGTCATCGATTGCGACAGCACCTTGTTCGACTGGCCCGCCGCCGAACGTTTCACTTCGATGGCGAATTTCGCCAGGTCCGAGGGCGTCGTCCACAACCCCGCCGCAGCCAGTTCCGGATACGTGTGCGGGCCGCCGGGTACCGGCTTGCCGGTACTGTCGTGCGGGAGCGCGGCGCGCGCCAGCTGCATGGCCGGCAGCGGCTGGGCGAAGCTGCTGTCCGCCATGCCCAACGGCTTGAGGACGGTCTGTTGCAGCAGCTGCGGGAACGGCAGCTTCGCCCGCTCCGTCATGACGTATTCCACCACCTCGTAGCCGCCGCCCGAATAGCGCCATTTCGTGCCGGGCCGCGCCGCCACGTGCACGCCGCGCGAGTTGGCCGGCTTCGCGCCATTGAGCAGCTGCGTCAGTGTCGGCACGGGCGCCCCGGCCGCATAGCCGGCAAAGCCGTGCACCGTGGTGCCGGCCGTGTGCGACAGCAGCTGACGCAGGGTGACGGGCGAGTTGTCCATGTCTTTCGGCAGCTTCCACAGCGACGTGTAGCCGTTGATGTCGCGATCGAGCGCCAGCTGGCCCGACTCCACCATCTTCAGTGCCGCCATCGCCGTCACGGGCTTGCTGATGGACGCGGCCTGGAACAGCGTCGACGGCGTGACGGGGGCGCCGCCGGGCGTGGCGACGCCATAGCCGCGCGCCCATTCGACTTCCCCTGCGTGGATGACGGCGATACTGACGCCGGGCACGCCCAGGCGCGCCATTTCGGCAGCCAGCGTGCGTTTCACGGGTGGCGCGCCTTCCAGGGCGACGGCGGGCAGCAGGCCCCGTTCGACGGCGGCGACGCGCCCCGCCAGCGCGGGGTCGTCGGCGCCGAAGGCGGGCAGTGCGCAGAACAGCAGCGGGAGGGCGAGGGGGAGGGCAAGAGGCAGGGCAGGGCGGTTGGACAAGGCGTGGCTCCTTTATTGTTGTCGATTCGAGTATAAGCCAGTTGCGGGTAAAATAAGCCCTTTATACCTATCGCTTCATACCGAGATGACCACTGCACCAGCCACTCCCGTCCGCACCCGGTTCGCCCCCAGCCCGACCGGCTTCCTCCACCTGGGCGGCGCCCGTACGGCGCTGTATTCCTGGGCCTACGCACGCCACTTCGGCGGCACGTTCGTGCTGCGCATCGAGGATACCGACGTGGAACGCTCGACGCCGGAAGCCGTGCAGGCCATCATCGACGGCATGCAGTGGCTGGGCCTCGACCATGACGAAGGTCCGTTCTACCAGATGCAGCGCATGGACCGCTATCGCGAAGTGATCGGCCAGATGCTCGCGGCCGGTACCGCCTACCATTGCTACTCCACGCCGGAGGAAGTGGAAGCGATGCGCGAGCGCTTCCGCGCCGCGGGCGAAAAGCCGCGCTACGACGGCACCTGGCGTCCGGAAGAAGGCAAGACGCTGCCGGCCATTCCGGAAGGCCGCAAGCCTGTCGTGCGCTTCAAGAATCCGCTCGATGGCGACGTCACGTGGAACGACGTGGTCAAGGGCCCGATCACCATCTCCAACAAGGAGCTGGACGATCTCGTGATCGCGCGCACTGACGGCACGCCGACGTACAACTTCTGCGTCGCCGTGGATGACTGGGACATGCGCATCACCCACGTGCTGCGTGGCGACGACCACGTCAACAACACGCCGCGCCAGATCAATATCCTGCGCGCCATCGGCGCACCGCTGCCGGAATACGGCCACCTGCCGATGATCCTGGGCTCGGACGGCCAGAAGCTGTCGAAGCGGCATGGCGCCGTCAGCGTGATGGAATACCCGGCGCAGGGCTTCCTGCCCGAGGCGATGCTGAACTACCTGGCGCGCCTGGGCTGGAGCCACGGCGACGACGAAGTGTTCTCGATGGCGCAGTTCTGCGAGTGGTTCAACCTGGAGCACCTGACGGCATCGGCCGCGCAGTTCAACAACGAGAAGCTGGCGTGGCTGAACAACCACTGGATCAAGCAGGCCGACAACGCCCGCCTGGCCGGCCTGGCGAAGCCGCGCATGCTGGAAGCGGGGGCACAGTTCGACGGCGCGCCCGAGTTGTCCACCGTGCTGGCGCTGTTCAAGGAGCGCGCCAACACCGTCAACGAACTGGCCGATGCAGCAATGCTGTTCTATCGCCAGCCGCAGCCGGATGCGGCGCTGATGACGCAGCACTTCACGGATGCCGTCAAGCCGGCGCTGGCGCAGTTCGCCGAGCGCATCGCGACGGTCGAGTGGACCAAGGAAGCCATCGCCGCGATGATCAAGGAAGTCCTGGCCGCCAACGGCCTCAAAATGCCGCAGATCGCCATGCCGCTGCGCCTGATCGTGACGGGCCAGTTGCAGACACCTGCCATCGACGCGGTGCTGCAGCTGTTCGGCCGCGACACGGTGGCCGCACGCCTGGCGAAATATCTGTAAATCCGGAGGAAAATATTTCAAACGGGTATTTGCGTTTTCCGTAACGGCTGCTATACTTCTGTCTCTTCGCAAACGGGGGTATAGCTCAGCTGGGAGAGCGCTTGCATGGCATGCAAGAGGTCAGCGGTTCGATCCCGCTTACCTCCACCAGTTTGGCGAAGAAAAGCAGTACGGTAGTTCCAGGGTCCCCATCGTCTAGAGGCCTAGGACATCACCCTTTCACGGTGAGTACCGGGGTTCGAATCCCCGTGGGGACGCCAAGAGTTTGGCAGTAGAAGTAGCAAGTGATGTTTTGTTGTAGCTCGCTGTCCTAGCCAGGCAGCAAGTGGTAACAAAAGTCGCGATGAGCGGCTTTTATTTTGTCTGTGCCAGCGGGGGTATAGCTCAGCTGGGAGAGCGCTTGCATGGCATGCAAGAGGTCAGCGGTTCGATCCCGCTTACCTCCACCATCGGTGCAGACAGGTTGTGCGGTAGTTCCAGGTCCCCATCGTCTAGAGGCCTAGGACATCACCCTTTCACGGTGAGTACCGGGGTTCGAATCCCCGTGGGGACGCCAGGTTTGGCAAGGTTGTAAAGGTCTGCACCAGAGGGGGTATAGCTCAGCTGGGAGAGCGCTTGCATGGCATGCAAGAGGTCAGCGGTTCGATCCCGCTTACCTCCACCATAGTGCGGACAGGGCAGTAAAGTCTGAAGTAAGCGAAGTTCCAAGGTCCCCATCGTCTAGAGGCCTAGGACATCACCCTTTCACGGTGAGTACCGGGGTTCGAATCCCCGTGGGGACGCCAGGGCGCGATGCGCCGGCAGAGAAAAAGCAGCAGCAAGCAGTCGATGACGAAGCCGCCCATGAGCGGCTTTTTTGTTGTCCGCATCCGGCGCATTGTCTTGCCGCCGCAATGGAACAAATTCCTTCGCCTTCGATCGATTCACGGCTGGTACGTCGCGGATTGCGAGCAGTACTCCAGGATGAATCGCATGCGGACCATGTCACGCATGTCGGCGGCGCACCGGCGGTGCGCAAGCGGTGGTGCACACCGGCGGCGGCATCCCGATGCTGCTCGAACTGATTTTCGCCACGGCCATGGGCACGGCCCGTGGCGCACGCCGCGGCTGGAATCCGATTACGTTTTCGCCGACCGCACGCGGTAATTCCTTAAGCCAGCAGGGGGGGGCGCGGCCTTGCCCAGGCAACCGCGGCGCAAGACGTATTGCAGAGCGGCACACGTTTCGCCCTTGCAACGGCGGGAGGCGCGGTGCTATAATTCGCGCACGCTTTTACGACGTCCCCATCGTCTAGAGGCCTAGGACATCACCCTTTCACGGTGAGTACCGGGGTTCGAATCCCCGTGGGGACGCCAGGTTTGCCACCGCAGTGCTTGAAGTGTTTCGAGCCCATGCAGCGGGGGCAACGCAGTCAGTAGAAGAGTCCAGGGTCCCCATCGTCTAGAGGCCTAGGACATCACCCTTTCACGGTGAGTACCGGGGTTCGAATCCCCGTGGGGACGCCACAGATTATCAAGCAAGCCGCCTGGGTTCCAGCGCGGCTTTTTTGTATTTCAGCCACACCTTTCCAGCCCATGCCATTGCCATCTCCTCCCCGCCTTGCCATCTTCTGCAAGGTTGTCGACAACTTCGGCGATATCGGCATCTGCTGGCGCCTGTCGCGCCAGCTGGCGCGCGAACACGGGGTCGTGGTCACCTTGTGGGTCGACGACCTGCACAGCTTCCAGCGCATCTGTCCGCAGCTCGATACCGCGGCACCGTCCCAGCAGGTCGAAGGCGTGTTCGTGCGCCACTGGGCCGGCCAGGAAGGCGTGTTCACGCCGGCCGACGTGGCCGATATCGTCATCGAGTTCTTTGCCGTGGATATTCCGCCTGGCTATATTGACGCCATGGCAGGGTGCGATCCGAAGCCGGTCTGGCTCAATCTGGAAGGGTTGACGGCGGAAGAGTGGGTCGAAGGCTGCCACCGGTTGCCGTCGATGCATCCGCGGCTGCCGCTGACGAAGCACTTTTATTTTCCCGGCTTTACGGAGAATACGGGAGGGCTGTTGCGTGAGGGCGACCTGCCTGAACGGCGCCGCGCGTTCGACAGGGACGCGTCCGCCGCGTTTCTCTCCGGCCTGGGCGTAACGCCGGCCGAGCAGGCGGCGTTGAAGGTGTCGCTGTTCTGCTACCAGCATGCGCCCGTTTCCGCGCTGTTCGATGCATGGCGTGACGGCGCGGCGCAGGTTGCGTGCCTCGTGCCCGAAGGCGTGGCGGCGAAGGCGGTCGAGGCGTTTCTTGGCGGTCCCGGCGCCGCCGGCAGCGCCGCCACCCGGGGTGCGCTGACGGTGCGCGTGTTGCCGTTCGTGCCGCAGCCCGATTATGACCGCCTGCTGTGGTCCTGCGATATCAACTTCGTGCGCGGCGAGGATTCCTTCGTGCGCGCGCAGTGGGCGCATAAACCGTTCGTCTGGCATATCTATCCGCAGGACGAAAACCTGCACCATAAAAAACTGCGGGCATTTCTGGGCCGTTATTGTCCCGATATCGGCAGCCTGGCCGATTTCTCGCTGCGCTGGAATGGCGCGCCAGATAATAACGAAAACGCCAGCCTCGCCGAATGTTGGATGGCATTACAGGGCGATATGGCGTTATTGGCACGCCGTGCTGTCCATTGGGAGAAGCGCATGTTGGAAAACGGCGACCTTGCCGCCAGTCTGCTCGACTTCGCGCGGTCGCTGCGGTAGGCGCGGCCAATAGAACATGTTATGATGGGCGGTTACTGCAACCCATTTTTAGTGTAGACACTCTCCTATGAAACCCGCAAAAGAAATTCGTGTTGGCAACATCATCATGGTTGACGCCAAGCCATTCATCGTGCTGCGTTCCGACGTCAACGGTTCGAGCCGCACGGGCTTCACCTACAAGTGGAAGATGAAGAATCTTCTGACGAACGCACCGCTGGAGAACGTCTTCCGCGGCGACGACAAGTTCGACGTGGTGGTTCTGGACAAGAAGCCGGTGACCTACTCGTACTTCGCCGATCCGCTGTACGTCTTCATGGACGAAGAATACAACCAGTACGAAATCGAAGAAGAAAACCTGGGCGATGCGCTGAACTACCTGAAAGACGGCATGGAATGCGAAGCCGTCTTCTATGACGGCAAGGCAATCTCGGTCGAACTGCCGACGACGATCACCCGTCAGATCGTGTACTCGGAGCCAGCCGTCAAGGGCAACACCTCCGGTAACGTGCTGAAAGAAGCGCGCATCGAGAACGCGATCGAATCGAAGCAGCACACCGTGCAGGTGCCGCTGTTCGTCAGCCAGGACGACATGATCGAGATCGACACCCGTACCAACGAATACAAGCGCGTGATCCGTAACTAAGATCCGCTCTTGCTGAAAAAACGCTGCCTTGGGCAGCGTTTTTTTTTGAGGTTTTTTTTCGTGAACAGCCCGCGCGCCGCCCGGGCGGGTGGAGGTGGCAGGTTATAAACCTTGCATGCCGCAGTAAAGGCAGACCCCTCCGTACAAACGATTCCCCAACAGCGACGCAGCCACTGCTATCCTTGTCCGATTCCCGACAATGGAGGAAGAGGATGGAGCGCAGGCGGTTTGTACAGTTGGGACTGGCAATCAGTGGCACCGCAGCGCTGCCGGGGGCGCATGGCGCAGCCGCGTCCGGGCCGGCAGGTATCCTCGATGCCGGCGTGCTGCAGCAGCAGGCGATGATGGCCGCCAACAGGCTGACGGCGCACGCGCTGGCCTCCCGATACCTGGCCCGCATCGCGCGGATCGACAAGGCCGGGCCCCGCATCAATGCCATTATCGAGCTCAACCCGCAAGCGCTGCAGATCGCGCGGGACATGGACAGGGAGCGGCAGGCACGCAAGGTGCGCGGGCCGCTGCACGGCATACCCGTCCTGTTGAAAGACAATATCGCGACGGCGGACCGCATGAGCACAACGGCCGGATCGCTGGCGCTGGACGGCGTGCGCGCCGCCCGCGATGCGCACGTGACGGCGCGGCTGCGTGCCGCCGGTGCCGTTATCCTGGGCAAGACCAATCTCAGCGAATGGGCCAATATGCGCTCGACGCAATCCGTCAGCGGCTGGAGCGCCCGCGGTGGCCTGACGCGCAATCCGTACGCGCTCGACCGCAACTGCAGCGGGTCCAGCTCGGGTTCGGCGGCGGCGATCGCCGCGGGTCTGGCCACGCTGGCAGTCGGCACGGAGACGGACGGATCGATCGTCTCGCCCGCGTCGATCTGCGGGCTGGTTGGCATCAAGCCGACGCTGGGCCTCGTCAGCCGCAGCGGCATCATTCCCATCGCCGCGTCGCAGGATACGGCCGGCCCGATGACGCGCACGGTGGCGGACGCGGCGCTGCTGCTGAACGCGCTCGCCGGCACCGATCCGGACGATGACGCCACGCGCGACGCGGCGGGCAGGGCCACCGATTACACCAGGGCGCTGCAGCGCGACGCCCTGCGCGGCAAGCGCCTCGGCATCGCCCGCAATTTCTTCGGTCTCAATGACGACGTCGATGCCCGTATCGAGGCGGCGCTGGCCGTGCTGAAGGCGCAGGGCGCCGAGTTGGTGGACGTGCAGGTGCCGAACACGGACAAATACGGCAACCTGGAAACGCAGGTGCTGCTGTACGAATTTAAGCCAGGGCTGGCGGATTACCTGCGCCGGTATGCGCCCGGCGCGCGCATCGCCACGATGGCCGACGTGATCGCGTTCAACCGCAAGCACGCCGACCGCGAGCTGCGCTGGTTCGGCCAGCAGCACCTGGAAAATGCCGAAAGCAAGGGTGGCCTGGACAGCAAGCAATACCTGGAGGCGCTGGCGACGTGCCGCCGCTACGCGCGCGAGGAGGGAATCGATAAGGTGATGCGCGAGTACCGGCTCGATGCGCTGGTGGCGCCGACCGGCGGACCGGCGTGGCTGACGGACTTCGTCAACGGCGACCATTACGGCGGCAGTTTCTCGTCGCCGGCCGCCGTGGCGGGCTACCCGCACGTCACCGTGCCGGCAGGCCAGGTACGCGGGCTGCCCGTGGGCCTGTCGTTTGTCGGCGCCGCCTACAGCGATGCGGCGCTGATCGGGATGGCGTATGCGTACGAGCAGGCGACGCTGCTGCGGCGGGCGCCGACGTTTCCGGCCACGGTCAATGTGACGGCGCGCGGTTAGCCGCCACCGGATCCGGCAAGCCAGTTCCCGGCAGCGCAGGCGCCCATCAGTCCATCAGACCTCGATGAACCGCATCTTGAAGTTGCGGCCCTTGAAGCTGCCGAAGTCGCCGCCCTGGCGGCTGGCGGCATTCAGCTTTGCGAACGCATCGTAGGCCACGCGCCGGTCGATGGCCACGTAGGTCTGGAATTCGGTCACGTTGATCTTGCCCACCTGTTCCTTGGACAGGCCCGCGTCGCCCGTCAGCGCGCCCAGCACGTCGCCCGGACGCAGCTTGTCCTTCTTGCCGCCCGAGATGCACAAGGTCATCATCGGCGCCGCGTCGCCCTGGGCGTATTCGTCGACCGACAGGTCCTTGATCGAATACCACTCGACGGGGGCACCCTGGTACTCCTCGATCAGCTTGACCCATTTCTTCTCGTTCGGCGCGCACAGCGTCAGCGACAGGCCCTTCTCGTCGCCGCGGCCGGTGCGGCCGATGCGGTGGATGTGCACTTCCGTGTCCTTCGACACGTCCGCATTGATGACCGCTTCCAGGTTCTGGATATCCAGCCCGCGGGCGGCCACGTCGGTGGCGATGAGGATCGAGCAGCTGCGGTTGGCGAACAGCACGAGAATCTCGTCGCGCTCGCGCTGTTCCAGTTCGCCGTACAGGGCCAGCGCCGAGAAGCCTTGCGCGCGCAGTTCGTCCACCAGTTCGCGGCAGTGCACTTTCGTGTTGCAGAACACGATGGCCGATGCGGGCTGGTAGTGCTTCAGCAGCTTGCCGACAGCGGCGTCGCGCTCGTCGAAGCCGATCTCGTAGAAGCGCTGCACGATCTTGCCGCTGTCATGCTGCGCCTCGACGGTCACCTCGACCGGGTCGGCCAGGAAAGCTTCCGTCGCCACGCGGATGTCGTCGGGGTAGGTGGCCGAGAACAGCAACGTCTGGCGCCGTTTCGGGCAGGCGCTGACGATGCCTGCGATCTCGTCGTAGAAGCCCATGTCCGTCATGCGGTCCGCTTCGTCCAGCACCAGCGTCTGCACGGTCGACAGGTCGATCGTCTTGCGGCCGATATGGTCGCGGATGCGGCCCGGCGTGCCGACGACGACGTGTGCGCCGTGTTCGAGCGACGCGATCTGCGGGCGCATCGGCGCGCCGCCTGTCAGCACGAGGATCTTGACGTTGCCGACGCTGCGCGCCAGGCGCCGCAGCTCGTTGGCCACCTGGTCGGCCAGCTCGCGCGTCGGGCACAGCACCAGTGCCTGGGTGGCGAACCACGCCGGGTTGATCTTGTGCAGCAGGCCGATGCCGAAGGCCGCCGTCTTGCCGCTGCCCGTCTTGGCCTGGGCAATCAGGTCGCGCCCTTCCAGCACTGACGGCAGGCTCTGTGCCTGGATCGGGGTCATGGTCTTATAGCCCAGCGAATCGAGGTTCGCGAGGAAGGAGTCGGTCAGGGGCAGGCTGGCAAAGGAGTCGGAGGTCATGGCGGCGGCGGGCGGTGGGATTGAATGAATAGTCTAGCAAATTGACCGGGTGGTCCGCGTCACGGCGAACCGGCGCAGGGTGTATCAGTCGCCGTGGCGGCGGTCATCGCCGGCGCCCCAGACGGGCAGCCCCGTCAGGTCGAGGCTGGCGTCGCGCTGCCATACGGGCAGGCCCGTGGCATCGGTCGGTTCCAGCAGTTCCATCTGTTCCTGCTTCAGCGCAGTGCGACGTGGACGGGGCGGCGGCGGACGCTTCGGCTCCGGCTCCATCGGCTCCGCCGGGCCGAAGCCGGGCAGGTCGAACGTCGCGTTATCTTTTTTGTCTCTCATGGTCCGTCATGGGGGCGGCTGAAGCGCCCCGAAAAACAAAAGCCCGGCTGTGACAGTCGGGCTCTCAATGTAAAGCGGCCCGCAGTGTAACACAACGGGCCGTGTCGCAGGGCACGCAGTGAGCACTTTACATCAGCGGAACGCCAGCGCGCCCGTCAGGTCGCCCGGCGGCTGCGCGCCGCGCGCGGCAAACGCCCGGTTGCGCTCCAGCAGGCCTTCCAGCAATGGCAGGCCGTGCAGGCGCGTGATGAAGCGCAGGATCGACGTGGTGTCGTAGAAGCTGTGATCGACGGCGCCCTGCCTGGCGAACGGCGACACGACCAGCGCGGGCACGCGCGAGCCCGGGCCCCAGCGGTCGCCCTGCGGCGGCGCCACGTGGTCCCACCAGCCGCCGTTCTCGTCGAACGTCACCACCACCACCATGTTCTGCCACTGCGGCGAGTGGCGCAGGTGCTGCAGCACGTTGACGATGTGCTGGTCGCCCGACTCGATGTCCGAGTAGCCGGCATGCAGGTTCAGGTTCCCCTGCGGCTTGTAGAAGCTGACGGCCGGCAGCTTGCCGGCAACGACGTCGGCCAGGAAACGGTTCGAGATCGGGCTGTCGCCCAGGCCGCCATCGCGCAGGTGGCGTGCGCGCGCGTCGGTGCCGGGCGCATAGTTGGCGAAGTAATTGAACGGCTGGTGGTGGGCCTGGAAGTTCGGTTTCGAACCGCCGCCCTTGGCGTCGAGCGCCGCCTGCCATGCGCCGCCATACCACGCCCACGATACGCCCTTGCGCGACAGCAGGTCGCCGATGGTGTCGTACGTCTGCGGCGGCAGCGTGCTGGCGTCCCCGGGGTCGGCCAGCAGCGGATCGCCGCCCGGGGCAGGGCGCACGTAGCTGGGCTGGTACGGTGGCGACATCGTGTTGACGGCATAGCCGTCCGGCGTGATGGCGCCGTCGTTGACGAACTTCACGCGGCCCAGCAGCGCGGACTTCGGCGAATCCGCTGCAATCGCCAGGCGCGTGCCGCGGACGCCATCGGCCGTGGCGGCGATCTTTTTCTTCGCCTTCGTCTCGGCGGCATGGAAGTATTCCGGCGTGCGGCCCGAGATCAGGAACTGGTGGTTCAGGTAGGAGCCGCCAAAGGCCGCCATGAAGAAGTTGTCGCACAACGTGAACTGGCGCGCCACCTGCCACAGGCCCAGGTTATGTTCCGTCTCGCCGTAGTAGCCCATCACCAGGCCGCCCGCATCGGACCAGGCGGCAAAGCCGTCGTTCCTGCCGCCATTGATCTGCATCTGGTTCTGGTAGAAGCGGTGCTGCAGGTCGCGCGTGATGACGGCCTCCGGCAGCGGCTTGCCGGCGGCATCCTTCAACGCGAACGGTGCGTTCGCCAGGCCCTGGATAGCGTCCTCCTTCAGCTCGTAGCGCACGCCGGCGATATCCTGCGGCACGGGCACGGCGCCGCCCCAGACCTTCGGCAGTTCCGGCAGCACGCTGCCATCCACGTCGCGCTGGCGGCACTGCTCGGCCGGCACCTCCGCCAGCGGCGATGCCAGGCCAGGGTAGTTGGCAAACAGGTTGTTGAAGCTGCGGTTCTCCAGGTAGATGACGACGACGTTCTTCACGTGCGCCTTCAGCTTCGCATCGAGCGAGCCCTTGACGATTGTCGTTTTCGCCTGCGCGGGCGCGGCGGCGGTGGGAATGGCGCCAACGACGCCGGCGGCGGTGGCGGCCTGCAGCAGCCGGCGGCGCGCCGGATTGGATGGGAGATCGTTATGGTCCGACACGCGCGGCTCCTCGGCTAAGGTCGTTGAAACCGCCGAGTGTAGCACCGCGCTAAAGGCTGGCAAAGGCATCGGAGGGTTGTCACGCTGCCATCGTTGCGCGACAATCGTCGTCTTTCCGACAGAGAGGTGCATCGATGACGCCTGCCCGCATCACCGCCGCCTGCCTGTGCGGCGCCGCCGAGTTGCGCCTGCATGGCGAGCCTGCCGCACGCGCCCACTGTCACTGCGGTATTTGCCGCGACACCTACGGCACGGCGATGCTGTCCGCCACCGCATGGCCGGCCGACGCCGTAACGGTGACCGGCGACTCACTGGTGACGTACCGTCATCCCGACCGGCATCTTGCCCGCACCTTTTGTGCCAACTGTGGCGACACGCTGTTCGGCACCAACCGGCTGGGCATGCGGGTCGTGCCAAACAGCCTGACGTCGCGCGCCCATGGCGGCAGGTTGCCAGCCGGCCTGGCGCCCACCTTGCATTTGTACTACGGGACCCGCGTGATCGACATCGACGACGCATTGCCGAAATATCTGGAAGGCTGGGACGGAGAGCTGTTCAGCAAGCCGTGATACGACCGGATCACAGTTCGGTCCCCACTGTCACGCATCGAACGGTGCGCCGCCAATGAAAAAGCCGCTGATCCTGTAAAGAATCAGCGGCTTTCTTGAATCTGGTTGCGGGGACAGGATTTGAACCTGTGACCTTCGGGTTATGAGCCCGACGAGCTGCCAGACTGCTCCACCCCGCGTCTGAGGCAAGAATTATATACCGGGTAGTTTATTTATGCAAGGACGAATCTGCTCGGTGTGGGGTCAGGCGGCGCCCAGGCGCCACAGCGACGTCAGCTCGGCAGAGCGGGCGGCGTGCAGCGGGTCGCTTTCGTCCGTGGCGCGCGGGTGGATCGGTCGCACGTCCTGGCGGCCCAGCACCTGCAGCCCCGCGCCGGCGATCCACTCGAGCAGTTGCGCGCGCGGGCGCAGGCCCAGGTGCTCGGCCAGGTCCGACAGGATCAGCCAGCCTTCGCCGCCTTCCGTCAGGTGGTCCTTCAGCCCGGCCAGGAAGCCCTTCAGCATGCGGCTGTCCGGATCGAAGACGGCCGCTTCGATGGACGACGACGGGCGCGCGGGCACCCACGGCGGGTTACAGACGACCAGCGCGGCGCGGCCGGGTGGGAACAGGTCCGTTTCCAGCAGCTCGACCTGTTCGTCCAGTTCCAGGCGCACGATATTGTCGCGGGCGCAGGACAGGGCGCGGCGATCCATGTCCGTCGCGATCACGTGCTCGACGCCGCGCTGGGCCAGCACGGCCGACAGCACGCCGGTGCCGGCGCCGATATCGAACGCCAGCGCCTTTGCAGCACGCGGCAGCGGCGTATCGGCCACCAGCTGCACGTATTCGCCGCGCACGGGCGAAAACACGCCATAGTGCGGGTGGATGCGCGCGCCCAGCGCCGGGATCTCGACACCCGTCTTGCGCCATTCGTGCGCGCCGATCAGCCCTTGCAGCTCGCGCAGCGAGATGACGAAGGCATCTTCGCCGCGGCCGTACGCCTCGTTGCAGGCCAGCTTGACGTCCGGCGCGCGGCGCAGCGGGATTTCGTAGCCCGGCTCGAACGGAATCAGCAGCATCGCCAGCGTGCGGGCGCGCTGCGATTGCGCCTGGCGGTGCAGGTGGAATGCTTCGGCCGGCGTGGCGGGCACTTTGGGTGCCTTCTTCTTGCCCTTGCCATGCTTATGGTCCGCGCGGCGCGCGAGCGCCTGCAGCAGCTGGCGCGCGTTATGAAAGTCGCCGCGCCACAGCAGCGCCGTGCCTTCGCAGGCGAGGCGGTAGGCCGTGTCGGCACTCGTGGTGTCGTCGGCAACGATGACTTTTTTCGGCGGCGGCATGCCCGCTTCCGAATGCCAGCGCGCGCTGCGCTCCTCTCCCTGTTCGGTCCAGTGGATGAGTGGGGTGGTGGCGGCTGGTTGCATGATGCTTTCGGTTCGAGGACGGTAAAAATGGCGAAACCGCCTGCACAGGCGGTTTCGTGTGGTCTGCCATTATAGCGGGCCGGCGTTGTTGGTTATCGCTTCCGTTGTCAGGCCGCGTCGCCCGCTGGCGGCGTGGTGGAAATCGTCAGGGGAATATCGCCGCCGCTCTTCACGGGCTGCGTCTGCGTGTCGACGACCGGGTCCGGGGCCGGCGCGCGCATCGGTCCTTTCGCATCCGCAGTGGTCTGCGTGTCGACCACCGGGTCGGGCCCCGCGGCGCGCACGGGGCCATCCTTCACCGGCGCGCCGGCGCCATAGGCACTGGCGGCATTTTTGACCTGTGTCGCGGTGGGCGGGGCGTAGGTGTCGGCCGACTTCTCGCTGTTGACCAGCTTGAACAGCCGCGCGGACAGGGTGCCGAGCGTGTCCTGCGTGTCGTTGCGTTTGATGTTGGCCGAGATATGCTTGTCCATCAGTTTGAACAGGTCGGACAGGCCGCCGGCCCAGTCGATCTCGGGGAATTCGACCATTGGCAGCGCGGCGGCGCGCTTGTCGTCCGGCGCCTTCTCGCTGCGGGTCGCGGCGCCGGCCGTCAATGACGCCTCGTACTGTACCTCGACTTCGAAGTCGTATTTCTGGCCATCGGCCAGCGTGATCGTGCCCTTGCCGAGAAAGTGCGCGCTGTCCGTCAGGCTGAATGCTGCCGCATCCGCGACGCCGTTGGCGCCTTCGGCATGCATCGCGCCGGCCGCGAACGTGGACGTGGATTCCAGGCTGACCGAATCGAAATCGATCGTCGCGCCCTTCATCGCGTCGCCGAAGAGCTTCCCGGCAAAATTGCCGAGCAGGTTCTGCGCCAGGTCGATGGTGGCATTGCCCAGGCCCGCCACGCGCTGCTGCAAATCGAGCCCGCTGCTGGACAAGGCGACATTGCCGCTGTCGGGTACCTTGACGGGGGCAGCCCGCTTGTCCGTGTCGGCGCGGGCCGGCTGCTGGCCGGACCCCGTCAGCTGGGTGTTGTAACGGTTACCGAACGGCGAAATCGAAGTCATGATGAGCCTCTATGAGAGTGTCTGCTGAAGGACAACGGCTGCGCCGCGGATAACTTTAGGTCATCAGTGGTGGTGCGTCCACAGGCCGTTCGACGCCAGGTAGGCCTGGACGGCTTCCGGCTGGCCGATCGCATGCAGTTTCACCTCGCCGCACGAGCAGACGCCGGAATAGGGCGTGATGTGCGAGCAGGCGGAGACTTTTTGCAGCGATACCTGGACGGCCTTGGCGCATTTGGCGCATTTGAAGGTCAGGGTGCGGGGGGCTTTCAACATGGTACGGTTCTTCTGATATGGCGGGACAGGGACTGATTCTAGCAGGAACGCCTTGCACGGAGCGCCGGTCAGTTGCGCGACCGGGCCAGTTCCAGCGTCAAAGTGCTGACGCAGTTGTCGCGGGTCTGCACCGTCAGTTCGACCTTGCCCCAGCCGGGGTTCAGGTTTTGCAGCGCAAACCTGCGCACCACCGCGGTGTCCTCCTCGGAGCCTGCGAACAAGTCTATCAGCGGTGCTTCGAGGTCGCGCCGGACGCCGGCCGGGAGCTCGATCTCCCCGGTGGTGACGCACAGTCCCGGCCGCACCTGCCAGAACGCCGTGCCGCCGCTGTCGCCGAACCGTCGCATCGAGTGGATATACAGCGACGTCAGCGCGACGGGCCAGTCTTCGTTCAGCTCCGCCGCCCAGTAGGAACATGCCTGCGGGCCGCTCGTCAGCGGGTAGCAGCTGCTCAGCCGGAGCTGGCGGTTGAGAAGCGACGCAAAACTGTCTGGCTCGCGCATGACGTTCCGGATCGTCGCGACCGCGGCCAGCACCGCTGCACGATCCGCGGCGTTCGGCGCGCCAGTGGCCGGCTGGTGCAGCAGCGCGTAACCAATGCAGAGTACGATTTGCCATGTTTTTGCAGATCGGCTGCAGGTCATGCGGTCCTCTTTCAATCAAGGCGCTATATATACTTAACGTCGGGGACAGGCCGCGCGGCCTGTCCCCGGGCTTCAGTAGACGCTGACTGCACTGCGCCCGCCGGC
Source organism: Pseudoduganella plicata (assembly GCF_004421005.1). Classification (NCBI taxonomy): domain Bacteria; kingdom Pseudomonadati; phylum Pseudomonadota; class Betaproteobacteria; order Burkholderiales; family Oxalobacteraceae; genus Pseudoduganella; species Pseudoduganella plicata. The sequence goes on along the minus strand of NZ_CP038026.1, from coordinate 1,571,690 downwards.
CCCCGGCTGCACCAGGATGCGCGTGGCGATCCGCTCCGTCATTTCCTGCACGTGCGAGATGACGCCCACCTTCCTGCCCATCGATTGCAGGTTGTCCAGCGCGTCCATCGCCACGCGCAGGGTTTCCGCATCCAGGCTGCCGAAGCCCTCGTCGATGAACAGCGATTCCACCCGCACGCGGTTGGACGACAGCGAAGCCAGGCCGAGCGCCAGTGCGAGCGAAACGAGGAACGATTCGCCGCCGGACAGCGAGTGCACCGAGCGCATGTCGTCGCCCATGTGCAGGTCGCGTACCAGCAGGCCGAGCGACGGTTGCGTGGGGTTGTCGACCCGCTGCAGCTGGTAGCGCGGCGCCAGCTGGCCCAGGTGGGCATTGGCGTAGCCGAGCAGGACGTCCAGGGTGAACTGCTGGGCGTAGTTGCGGAATTTCTTGCCGTCCGCTGAGCCGATCAGTTCACTCAGGCGCGCCCATTTGCGCTCCACGGCTTCCTGGCCTTCCAGCTCCGCTAGCACGTCGCTGGCGCGGCGGCGCCGTTCGTCGTCATGCGCCAGTGTGAGACGGCAGCCCGTCGCCCCCTCGTGCGCTGTCTGCCGTTCCGTGGCCAGTGCGGCCAGCGCTTCGCGCAGCGTGTCCATCGTCTGCCCGCCATTGCCGGGCGCGGACTCGCGGTGACGGGCGCACTGCGCCTCCCGTTCCTGCAGCACGGTGCGCGCCTGCGCCACCGCCTGGTCCAGCGCCTGCAATGCCTGCCGCTCGGCGCGGATGGCGTCCAGCGGATAGGCCAGCAGTTCGCGCAGCTCCGCCAGCGAGGCGATGCCGATGTCCGGGGCAGGCGTGAACAGATCCGGCTCCGTGCGCGCCTGCCGGAACTCGTCCAGCCACGCTGCCAGCCGCGCCGTGGCGGCGACACCGGCTTCGTCCAGTTCCGCAATGCGGCGCCGGCCTTGCGCCAGCGCTTCGTCGCAGCGGGTGCGGCGCTGCGCCGCCTCCTGCGCCGCCTCCTGCTGCGCCGTCAGGCGCGCGCGCGCGGTGTCGCAGGCGGCGCGCAGGCGCGCTTCCACTTCGCGCACCGGCGCGCCGTTCCACAGCGCCAGGCGCTGCGAGCGGGCGTGCTGCAAGGCGTCGTCGGCGGCGACAAACGCCGTGCGCGCCACCTGCTCGTCCGCCGCCGCCTTGGCGTGCGCCTCCTGCAGCGCGTTCAGCTCCACTTCCAGCGCCGCCAGGTCTGCCGTGCGCTTGTCGATGGCGCCGTGCTTCGCCAGCCACTGGCGGCCTTCCACCTGGCGCAGCGACTTGAAGTGGTCCGGATTGACGCGCCACGCCTGCTTCCAGTCCTCGTCCGGCTGTTCCAGGTCGGCAAACGCCGGTTCCAGTTCGTCCAGCAGTGCGTCCAGCCGCGCCACGGCGTCCAGATGCTGCGATTGCAGCGCGTCCAGCTGCGCGGCCGTCTGTGCCAGCGCCGTCGCCGCGTTCGCCGCCGCGGCCTGCCACTTGCCCTGGGCGGCAATGGCCTCGTCGTACGAGTGCTGCACGGCGTCGCGCGCGGCGGTGGCGCGGCGCCACGCGGCCTCGTCGCCTTCCAGCGCGCGCAACCCGGCCGCCGTATCGGCCAGCCGCTCCGCCAGCCATGGCTCCACGTCCGCTGCCGGCACGGTATCGCCCGCAGTATCGATGGCCTCGACCGCCATGCGCCAGCGCGCGCCGACGGCTTCCAGCGCCGTCGCCAGCGCGGTGCGTTCCGCCTCCACCTGCGCCAGCTGCGCGGTGCTGGTGTCCACCAGCGCGCGTTGCGTGGCACCGTGGCCGATCAGCGCTTCCAGCGCGGCGCGGCCTTCGGCCACCTCGCGGCGGAACTGCGCCAGCATCGCGCGCAGCTTTTCGTTGCCCTGGTTGCCGTGATACGGATGATCCCCGGCGCCGCAGACGGGGCAAGGCACGCCGTCCTCCAGCGTATCGCGCAGCGCCTCGACGCTGTCGCCGCACGCCGCTTCGGCCACCGCCAGCGCCCGTTCGGCCTGCGCCAGCGCTGCCTTGCGCAGGCCATGATCCTGCTGCGCCTGGGCCAGCTGCGCCTGTGCCTGGGCCAGCGTGGCGTGCAGGCGCGTCGCGTTCTCGTCCAGCGTTGCCGCACGCGCCGTTTTCGCCGCCAGGTCGAGCCATACTTTTTCGCCGTCGGCCAGCGCGGTGCGCCGGCGTTCCAGCGCCGTGCGCCGCCCCTGCAGCGCTTCGCCGTCGAACGCGGCGAGCGCCTGCGCCGCCGCGTCGCGCTGGGCCAGCAGTGCCTGGACCTTGCCGGCCGACGCGGCCAGCTGGTCGCGCGCCGCCGTTTCCGCATCGCGCTGCTGGTTGATCAGCGCGCGGGTGCCTTCGAGCTTGGTTGCAAACATTGTCGACTGGTCCAGCGCGCGGCCGGCCTGCGCGAACAGCCCTTCCCAGCGCGGCCACTGCTGGCCCAGCACTGCCCAGTGGCGGTGCTGCGTCAGCCAGTCCTGGTCGAACTGCTGCGCCTCCTGAAGCTTGCGCCGGTCGGTGCGCTTGTCGGTCAGCGCTGCCGCCGCGGCCGTGACGGCCGCCACGGCCGTATCGCGGGCGGCCCGTGCCGCCGTATGGGCCGGTTGCATCGCTTCGATGCGCGCATCCAGCGCCTTGGCCAGATCCAGCTGCGGCGCGGCTGCCGTCTGCGCGTTTTCCGCCGTCACCAGCTCCACCTGCAACGCCGCCATCGCCGTGCTGGCCGCTTCCTGCGCCAGCCGGGCAGCTTCCGCCTCCTGCGTGCAGCGCTCGGCGGAGGCACGCGCCTGCGCGCCCTCGGCGGCGAGGCGCGCGATCTCGTCGTTGAGCGGACGCGCTTCCTGCACCGCCTCGATGCGCATCAGCGCCGCGCGCCGTGGTGACGCCGCCGCCACATCCTCGCCTCGCTGCGCCAACGCGGCGCGCGCTTCGTCCACGCCCTGCGCCAGCCGCACTGCCTGTTCGTGCCAGCGCAGGTCCCCTTCCAGCAGGCCGCGGCGCACGTCCAGTGCCGCCAGCGCCGCTTCGGATTCGCGCGCCAGCCGTTCGATCTCCTGGCGCTCGTCGAAGGACAGCGGCTTCTGGTCGGCCAGGCGGGCCTGCAACTGCTGCAGCTTTTGCATCTCCAGCTTCTGGCGTTCGTGGGCCCGCTTCGAGATATCGCTGTAGACGGTGCTGCCGGTCAGCGTTTCCAGCAGCATGCCCCGTTCGTCGTCCTGCGATTTCAGGAACGTGGCGAATTCGTTCTGCGCCAGCAGCACGGCGCGCGTGAACTGTTCGAAGTTCAGGCCGATGCGTTCCTCGATCTCGACCTTCACTTCCGTCTTGGTGGCACCCACCGGCTGCAGTTGCGGCAGCGTGTGCAATGTCATCGCGGTGGGCTGCAGCGCACCGGCGGCCTTGGTGCGCGCCCGGCGCACGCTCCAGCGCGCGCGGTAAGCGTGGCCGTCGTTGCCGACGAAGTCCACTTCCGCGTAGCCTTCCGGCGTGCCGCGCCGCAGCAGCGTGCGCGGGTCGTCCGACGAGATCGGGTCGCCCACGTCCGGCGTCTTGCCGCGCGCGTGCACGAGGCGCGGCGTGCGGTCGTACAGCGCCAGGCACAGGGCATCGAGCAGCGTGCTCTTGCCGGCGCCGGTCGGGCCGCTGATGGCGAACAGGCCGGACGAGGCCAGCGGTTCGCTGCCGAAATCGACGGAGAATTCGTCCGCCAGCGAAGCCAGGTTCTTGCCGCCGATACGCAGGATCCGCATCAGACACCCGCCAGCAGCAGTTCGGCAAACGCGGCCACCTGGTCGTCCGGGGCGTCATTGCCGTATTTTTGCCGGTACAGGCGCGCGAACACTTCATCGGGCTGCAACTGCGCCAGCTGGTCCAGCGAGACGGCGGCATCCACCAGCGACGGCCCGCGCGCGCTGCTGGCCGTGTCGATCTTCGCCAGACGCACATGCTTGCCCTCCAGCGCCGCCTCGATGCGCGAGCGCAGGCCCGGCTCGGGCGCGTCCAGCAGCACGCGCACTTCCAGGAACGGCTGCGCGTACGGCGGCGCGGCGGGGAAGTCCAGCGCCTCCAGCTCGTCCAGGACCTGCGCCAGCGGGGCGGGGCGCGACGGCACGCGCAGCAGGTGCACCGCGCGCGGAATCGGTATGGCGACGGTTTCCTGCAGGGCGCCGCCATCGAGGTCGATGCGCAACACCTGGTGCTGGTAGTGCACCTCGGAGAACGACAGCGGGATCGGGCTGCCGCAATAGCGGATGTGCGCGTGGCGGCCGATCTGCTGCGCCAGGTGCAGGTGGCCCAGCGCAGCGTAGGCGACTTCCGGCCCGAACATCCCGGCCGGCAGCATTTCCGTGCCGCCGATGACGATGCGGCGCTCCGAGTCGGCCGACATCTGGCCATCCACCATATGGCAGTGGCCCATCGCCACGACGGCCTGGCCCGGCTGGCGCAGGCTCAGGGCGTGTTCCTGCGCCTGGGCGTACAGCGCGGCGATACCGGCCAGGTAGCCGTCCACCGTTTCATCCTGCCCGCCGCGCGGCACGTCGGCCGGGCGCAGGAACGGCACGGCCAGGCACCAGGCAGCCACGTGGCCGGCGCGGTTCGTCAGGGGGAGCACCATCCGGCCCACGTCGATATTGCCGTTGTCGTCGCGCAGCACGTGGCCGATCACGCGCGTGCCGTGCGCCTCCAGCAGTGGTCCCGGCGCCTCGATCCGCCCCGGCGAATCGTGATTGCCGGCCGTGACGACGATGTCCAGCCCCGGCACGCGCTCGCGCGCCTGCTGCAGGAAGCGGTACAGCTGGCGTTGCGATACGGCCGACGGGTTGGCGTTGTCGAACACGTCGCCGGCGATCAGCAGCGCGTCGGCCTGTTCGGCCACGATGGTCTCCAGCAGCCAGTCCAGGAAGCACTGGTGCTCGTAATGGCGGTCGAAATTGTGTAACGACTGGCCGAGGTGCCAGTCGGAGGTGTGCAGCAGGCGCATGGGATGTACGGCGGTGTGTGCGGCGGCGGTGGCCGGGAAAGCGCAATAGTAGCGTATCGGCGCCGTCCGTGTTCGCCCGACGTGCGCCAGCGGCAGATGCAGGCGCGGCAGCATCGGGGTGGCGGGCAGGCCATCGGCGCGAACGATGGCAGGAGCAGCGACCGATACCCGGGGGCAGGGCGGGCCCGCTCATGGGCGCTCGCCGGTTGAGTGTCGAAGCACTATCCTGCACGCGATCGGCGCGCTGTTCAGCCTGGCGGGTAAAAAAGTCGCGACGGCGCGCAAATAGCGCGGCCGACCCGGCAAAGTTCATTAGAATAGCCACGCCACCACCGAGGAGAACCCGAGTTGCCGTCATCCGCTTCACCCACCTTCAGCCCCGCCGCGGCGCGCGCACTGCATCTGGCCGCGCAGGGGCTGCTGCGAACGCGCCGGCGCCGCGCCGCCAGGCCGGACGTGCTGGCCGAAATCCGCCGCATGGGGGTGCTGCAGATCGACACGATTCACGTCGTCGCGCGCAGCCCGTACCTGGTGCTGTGGAGCCGGCTGGGCGACTATCCGCAGAAGTGGCTGGACGAACTGCTGGCCGAGGGCGCACTGTTCGAATACTGGGCACACGAAGCATGTTTCGTCCCCATCGAGGACTACCGGCTGCTGCGGCACCGCATGCTCGATCCGCTGGCGATGGGCTGGAAATACGCCGCCCGCTGGCTGGCCGAACACCGCGCCGAAGTCGATGCGGTCCTGGCGCACGTGCGTGCCCATGGACCCGTGCGGGCGCTTGACTTCGAACGCACCGACGGCAAGGCCGGCGGCTGGTGGGCGTGGAAGCCGGAAAAGCGCGCGCTGGAAGTGCTGTTCACCGCTGGTGCCTTGATGATCGCGCGGCGCCATCACTTCCAGCGCGTGTACGACGTGGCCGAACGCGTGCTGCCGGGCTGGAGCGACTCGGCATTGCCGCCGCTGGAACAGGCGCGGCGCGAGCTGGCGCTGAAGACGGTGCGGGCGCTGGGCCTGGCCAGGGCCGCATGGGTACCCGATTATTACCGCACGCGCGGTGCGCGCATCGACCTGGAGGCCCTGGCGGAAGAGGGCGCGCTGCTGCGTGCTTCCGTGGAAGGCTGGCGCGACCCCGTGTACGTCCATGCCGACCACGCCGCGCTGGCGCAGCAGGCCGCGGCCGGTGCGCTGACGCCGACGCTGACGACGGTGCTGTCGCCGTTCGATCCCGTCGTCTGGGACCGCCGCCGCGTGCTGGAGCTGTTCGATTTCGACTACCGGCTCGAGTGCTATACGCCAGCGCACAAGCGGGTGCACGGTTACTTCACCTTGCCGTTGCTGCGCCGTGGCGCACTGGTGGGGCGGGTGGACGCGAAGGCGCACCGGCGCGACGGCATCTTTGAACTCAAGGCGCTGGCGCTGGAGCCCGGCGCGCGAATCGGCGAACGCTTCGTGCGCGACATGGCCGGCGCGTTGCGCCGCTGCGCCGGGTGGCATGGCTGCCCGCGCGTGACGGTCGGGCGGACCACGCCGCCGTCCTTCGCCGCGGCGCTGGACGATGCGCTGGCGCACGTGACACATGCAGCGGAGGCGGCATGAACGGCGCCGCAACCGTGAACGCGGCAGCGCTGCCACCCGCGCCGCCGGCCATCGTGGGGCCGGACGGCATCCCGCTGCTGGGGCGTTTTGCCGGTCCCGCGCAGGGGTTGGACTGGGCACGCCTGGCGCCGCCGTACGCCCGCAACGCGCTGTGGCGCCGGCTGCACCACAAGCGCTGGCATTACGTGGCGCTGGTCACGGAGGAGATCTTCTGCGCCGTGGCCATCGTCGACCTGGGCTGGATGACCACGTGCTTCGGCTATGCGTTCGACCGCAGCGACGGCGACATGATGGCGAACTTTTCACAGGACGGCCTGCCGGGCCGCTGGTCCGCCACGATGGCCAACGACGCGGGTGGCGCCAGCCGCTTCGCCCGGCGCGACACGCACATCGGCATCGTGCCCATTGCTGCCGGCGGCTGGGAATTGACGGTGCACTGCCCATGGGTGGAAATCGGCGCTCGCTTCGGCGCCATACCGGCTCCGTTCTTGCTGGCGACGGGTCTGGTGCGGGGCGGGTCCGTGCACGCCACGCAGAAGTCGGGCGGGCTGCCGTTGACGGGTGAAGTGCGCACCTGGCGCGACGAATATTCGCTGGACGGCGGCGTCGCCAGCTTCGACCATTCGAACGGCCTGCTGCCGCGCGAAACGGGCTGGCGCTGGGCGTCGGCGCACTCGCTCGACGCCGGCTTCAATCTGCAGGCGGGCTATTTCGGCGCGTGCGAAAACGCGGTCTGGCTCGACGGCGCCGTCCATCCGCTGGGGGCCGCGCGCTTCATCGTCGACCGCAAGGACATCATGCAGCCCTGGCACATTTTTACGGAAGACGACTGCCTGGACGTGATCTTCACGCCGGAAGCCGCCCGGCGCGAAACGCGCAACCTGCGCATTGCCGCCAGCCGCTACGTGCAGCCGCTGGGCACGTTCACGGGCTGGGTGCGCAGCGCACCGGATGCGCCGAAACGTGCCATCGACCGCCTGCCCGGCGTAACGGAAGATCACTTCGCACGCTGGTAAACAACGATAGAGGACAGCATGAGCCTGCGTAACCTGGACCGGATGTTCGAACCCCGCACCGTGGCGATCGTCGGTGCATCGCAGCGCGCAGGCCGGATCGGCACGACGGTGCTGGCGAACATGGCCGAAAGCGGCTTTGCCGGCGCGCTGTGGCCCGTCAACCCGAAGTATGACGAACTGCTGGGGATTCCCTGCTATGCGCGCATCGGCGCGCTGCCGAAGACACCCGGCGGCGGGCCGGACCTGGCCGTCATCTGTACGCCGGCGGACACGGTGCCGGGCCTGATCGGCGAGCTCGGGGCGCGCGGCACCCGCGCCGTCATCGTGCTCACGCCACTGCCGCCCGCCACGCGGCAATCCATGCTGAAGGCGGCGCGGCCGCACCGGCTGCGCATCCTGGGGCCGGGCGGCATCGGCGTCGTCGCGCCGGCGGCGGGACTGAACGCCAGCGTGGCCCACGTCGGCGCCAGGCCGGGACGCATCGCGTTCGTATCGCAGTCCGGCATGCTGATGACGGCGGTGCTGGACTGGGCACGGCAGCAGAGCATCGGTTTCTCGCGCGTCGTGTCGCTGGGCGAAAGCGTCGATATCGACGTGGGCGACCTGCTCGACTTCCTCGCCGGCGATCCCGACACGAACGCCATCGTGCTGCACCTGGAGACCATCGGCAATGCGCGCAAGTTCATGTCCGCCGCCCGCATCGCCGCGCGCGGCAAGCCGGTCGTCGTTCTCAAGTCCGGGCGCGAGGGCGACGACCGCGTCGTCGATGCGGCCATCCGCCGCGCCGGCATGCTGCGGGTGCAGTCGTCGGCCGATCTGTTCGATGCGGTGGAGACGGTGGCGCGGGCGCGGCCGCTGAGCGGCGGACGGCTGGGCGTCATCAGCAACGGCACCAGCCTTGGGCTGCTGGCCGCCGATGCGCTGCAGTGGATCGGTGGCCAGCTGGCCACGCTGTCGCCGGAAACGGTGCGGCGTCTGCGGCCTCACGTGCCGGACAGAATGGTGCCGGCCAACCCGCTCGATATCGGCGTGCGCGCCGACACGGCACGCCACGCGGCGGCACTGGCGGAGATGCTGCGCGAGCCGCAGGTCGATGCGCTGCTGCTGATCCATGCGCCCACGTCGGCCGCCGGCAGCACGGAAGTGGCGCAGGCGCTGGCGCCGCTGATCCGCGAGGCGCACCGCGCCGTGCTGTCCTGCTGGATCGGCGGCGAGGGCGTGGCGCAAGCGCGCAAGGTCTTCGCCGAGGCCAACCTGCCGACGTACGACACGCCGGAAAAAGCCGTGCGCGCATTCCGCCAGATCGTGCAGTACCAGCGCAACCAGGCGCTGCTGATCGAAGTGCCGGGGCAAGGCGCGGTGGAGCAGCCGGAAGCGCATGCGCTGCGCACGGCAGCGCGCGAGCTGGTGGCCGCCGCGCGGGCAGCCGGCCAGACAGCGCTGACGCCGGACCAGTGCCGCGTGGTGCTGGCGGCTTACGATCTGCAATTGACGGACACGCCGTGCGCCGACGACAGCGCGCTGTTGCGCATCGCCATGCACGTCGACCCGGTATTCGGTCCGGCCATCGCTTTCGGCCTGGGTGGCGCGGCAGGCAGCGTGGCGGACGACCGCGCCGTCGGCCTGCCGCCGCTGAACCTTGTGCTGGCGCGCGACATCGTCGAGCGCAGCAAGGCGGGGCGGGCGTTGCGCGAGCGCTGCGACAGTGTGTGCAACGCCCTGGTGGCGGTGGCGCAGCTGGTGGCCGACCTGGACGAAGTGGCGTCGCTCAGCCTGGACCCGGTGCGGCTGGGCGACGGCGGACTGCGGGTGCAGCGTGCGGTCATCGCGGTGGGACCGCCACGGCCGGAGGCGGCCATGGCGATCCGGCCGTATCCTCAGGCACTGGAGGAGCTGGTGCCGTGGCAGGGCACGCAACTGTTGCTGCGGCCGATCCGCCCGGAGGACGCCGCAGCGCACGTGCGCTTCTTTGCCGCGCTCGATCCGGACGATATCCGTATGCGTTTCTTTACAACGTTGCGCGAGCTGCCGCCGGCCCAGCTGGCCCGCCTGACGCAGATCGACTACGACCGCGCCATGGCGTTCATTGCCACACGCACCGTCGGCGACGGCGAACCGGAGACGCTGGGCGTGGTACGGGCTGTCGCCGATCCCGACAACAGCCGCGCCGAGTTCGCCATCATGATCCGCTCCGACCTGAAGGGAAAGGGACTGGGCGTGATTCTGTTCCGCAAGCTGGTCGACTATTTCCGCAGCCAGGGCCTGGGCACGCTGACGGGCGACGCGCTGGCGGAAAACCTGGGCGTGCAACACCTCGTCAGGCGGTTCGGCGGGCGCGTGCTGCCTGGCGACGAGCCCGGTACCGTCCAGCTGGCGGTCGACTTGCATGCCAGGTCTTCCTAGCGGAATCGGAAAAAACCTCGCGCCGCATTTGCGCTGGCTCAAGGTCGTCATGTCGGCCCACTTTACACTTGTCTCTCCATCCAGCCCTGGGAGCAAGAATGTTAACGGCCACATATACGCTGGTTGCCTTGTCCGTCGAGCAGGCCCACATCCGCCTGAGTTTGCTTTCATTTCAGAAGTACGTTGCATCGACGCTCAACAGTCAGCACAGCCTGACGCTGTCGCAACTTGAATACGCATGCGAGACGCTCGAGCGCCTGTACCAGGCGTGCCACTGGCGCAAGGTCGAGCTGTACCTGATTCCCGCGCTGCGCCAGGCCACGGAACGGGCCGACCAGCTGCTTGACGAACTGAGCCGTCTGAACGCGTCCGCGCTGGCCGTCGTGCGGCGCCTGAAGCACAACCTGGAACAGGGTGTGCAGGACGACGGCGCAGCCCACGCCGTGCGCGAATCGATCGACAATTTCTGCAGTGCGCTGCTGCAGCGGCTGGAGAAGGAAGAGAAGGAACTGTTCGCCATCGCCCGCAGCGCCATCTGCGGCGACGCCTGGTTCGCCCTCGCCAACAAGCTGCTGGCGCACGACGCCAAGGTGGCCGAAGCGAGGCGCAGCGGCAGCGACAGCGTGATGGCCGACGCGGCGCCGATCGCCATCGTGCCGCGGCAGGCGCCGCCGGCGGGCGCGGTGACGGAGCTCGACATTCTCATCCCCGGGCAGACGGCGCACCATGCCGTGCCGCGCAAGCCGATGCGGGGCACGGTGCAGCGCGCGGGTGCGTGCAAATAAGGAGTAGGCGGGCGCGCCGGTCCGTTGGCCGCGACGGTTGCGGATCGCCGCGCGAAAGCCGGCGCTGCGCTATGATGGTGGTTTTGATCCATCGATAGCACATCATGTTTGAATTCCTTTTCCGACGGCCCGGCGACAAGGGGGCCGATCCGCAGGCGGGTGGGGCCGACCAGGGTGCGCCGGCGGGCGCTGGCGGGGTGGACGCGCAGGCCGACGCCGCGGCCCGCCGTGCGGCGCAAGTGGAAGCGGCACGGGGACTGGCGGGCAACGAGGCCGCTGCTGTCGAGCTGATCCTGCAAAGTGAATTCGCCGATGTGCGCCTTGCAGCAGCCGAGCACGTGGTATCGCAGCCGATGCTGGAGCGCGTGCAAACGGCGGTGCGCAACACGGACCGCCGCGTCGCCAAGCTGATGCAGGGCCGGCTCGATGCGATCCGGCATCGCCAGGGCGAGCAGCGCCAGGCCGAGCTGAGTATTGCTACTGCTCAGCGCCTGTTGGCCGATGAGAAACTGACGCCGAACCAGGTAGCCGATCTCGACCGGCTGTGGAAAGTCATCGCGGCCCCCGATGAGCTGGCGGCACAGTTCGCCGAGCTGCGCAATGCACTCGGCGCGCGGCTGGAAGCTCAGGTAACGCTGCAGCGCACCGTCATCGACGCGCTCGCCGCCGTGCGCCGCCTTGCGGCCGAGCCCGGGGACGATGGCGCCGTCGAACTGGAGCGCCTGAGCGCCGAGCATGCGCAACACCGCGCCGCACCCGAGCACGCCACCTTGCCCCGTCATCTGCTGAACGATTTCGACGCCGCGCTGGCCCAGGCAGGCGCTGCGCTGGCAGCGCACGCACAGCGGGTTGCAGCGGCGTCACCGGCGGCGCCGGCAACGGCCCCCGCGCCGGACGCCCCCGCAGCGTCGGCTTCCGGGGCGCAGGCCGGGCAGACCGAGTCTGCCCCGGACGGGGAGCCTTCGGCTGACGGGGCCGAAGTCGGACAGGGTGGCGCGGCGGTGGCGGTTCCTGCCGACCGGAGCGCTGCGGAAGGGGACGCCGCGCCGGCCCGGCCGCCGCGCGAAAAGCACAAGCCGACCCCCGCGGACAAGGAAGCCAACGCCCGCTTCATGGCACTGGTCGATGCCATGGAAGCGGCCCTGGAGCAGGGGCAGTTGCATACGGCGGGCGAACACGACAAGACGCTGAAAGAAACGAAGACGGGCCGGCTGACCCCGCAACAGTCGGAACGGCTGGCCCATATCCGGGCCGAGTTGAAGCGGCTGTCCGCATGGGCGCGCTGGGGCGGCAATGTATCGCGCGAGGAGATGGTGCACGCCGTCGAGGAATTGCCGGCACAGTCGCTGCCGATGAGCGAGCTGGCCAAGAAAGTCAGCACGATGCGTGAACGCTGGAAGGCGCTTGACAGCGTCTCCGGCCCGGCGCCGAAAAGCCTGTGGGAAAAGTTCGACGCCGCGTGCACTGCCGCTTACGCGCCCGCCGCCGCCCACTTCAAGCATCTGGCCGACGAGCGCCACGCCAATGCGGCCAAGGCCCAGGCGATGGTGGACGAAGTGCACGCGCTGATTGCCGATTCGCCCGCTGCGCGCGAGGACTGGCGTGCGCTGGCCTCCGTGTCGCAGCGCTTGCGCCAGGCGTGGAGCCGGCTGGGAACGATCGACCGCAAGGACAAGAAAAAGCTCGACAGTGCCTTCGGCAAGGCCATGGAAACGTTGATGGCCCCGCTGGAAGAGCAGCGCCGGATCGAGGTGGCGCGGCGCGAACAGCTGATCGAGGAAGTGTACAAACTCGATCCGGCCGACCGCCACACGGTCGACACCTTGCGCGGGCTGCAGGAAAGCTGGCAGGGCCACGCCAAGGCGCTGCCGCTGGAACGCAAGCAGGAGCAGGCGCTTTGGCAGAAGTTCCGCACCGCGTGCGACACGATCTTCGCCAAGCGCAAGGAATCGGCGCATGCCGCCGACCACGAGCGCAAGGCGCACCTGCATGCGCGCGAAGCCATCTGCGCCGGGCTGGAAGGTGCCACGTTCGAAGGCGATGACAAAGTGCAACTGGCTGCCATCGCCAAGACGCTTAAAGATGCGGCCGCGGCGTGGCATGCGACCGGCGCCGTCCCACGTGCGGCGGAGCAGCGCATCGAAGCGCGTTATCGGGCCGCGGTGGGGCACCTGCAGAGTCAGGCCGACGCCATCCGCAAGCGCGCCGGCACGGCCCAGGCCAACGCCATGCGCGACAAGTTGCGGCTGGTGCAGGCGCTGGAGGGAGCGCTGGCGTCGACGGGGGCATCGACGCTGACGATTGGTCGTCGCGCTGGGCGGCATTGCCGCCACTGCCGGCCGACTACGAACGGATCCTGCGCGCCCGTTTCGACGCGGCGTTGAAAGCGTCCGCCGATCCGTCCGCGCGCAGCGCGTATGCCGCGACGCTGGAGGCGAACCGCGCCCGCGTGCTGTCCGAAGTGCTGCGGCTGGAAATCCTGGCCGGCATCGACAGCGGCGCCGAGTTTGCCCGCGACCGCCTCAAAATGCAAGTGGAAGTCCTGCAGAGCTCACTAAAGTCGGGCCAGAAGCCGGCCAGCCAGGCGGCCCAGTTCCAGGCCCTGTGCGCGCTGCCGGCGTCCGTGGACGACCGCACGGCCAGCCGCATCGAGCAGCTGTTCCGCCGGGTCGGCGCGGGGGGCTGATGAGCAGGGTTCGGATACAGACGGAAGACTTCGACCTGTCGCAGGAGGTGGCGCGGCTGCGCGACACGAACCCGAAGGTGGGCGGTGTGGTCACGTTTGTCGGCACGGTACGCGACCTCAACGAGGGTGCGCCGGTGGCGGCAATGGAGCTGGAGCATTATCCCGGCATGACGGAAGCGTCGATCGACGCCATCATCGACCAGGCGCTGGCGCGCTGGCCCATCTTCGACGCGCTGGTGATCCACCGGGTAGGGCCGCTGCTGCCGAAGGACCAGATCGTGCTGGTGGCCGTCACGTCGTCGCACCGGGGCGAGGCGTTTGCGGCCTGCGAGTTCATCATCGACTACCTGAAAACGGAGGCGCCGTTCTGGAAGAAGGAACAGACACCGGAAGGTTCGCGCTGGGTCGATGCGCGCGTCAGCGACGACGTGGCACTGGACAAGTGGCGCGTCGAGGTGGCCGGCGCGCGATAGTGCCGCGCCATGCGCGCCATCCTGTTCACGGCACTGTCGCACGGAGTCCCCGTCAAAATGCTGTGGGCATCCTGCAGTTCGGACGTCGTAATTTGTCCGTCATACCGGCGCTTCAGCTCGTTTCGAAAGCCCCGCCATACGCTTGTATACGGTTCCCCGGGTTATGCCGCCACGGGCAACCGCCATCGGATTGTGTAAGGCTGCGGATGCCCGGCGTCACGGCACGGAGCGGGTCCACGCAATTGCCCGGGCGTGATGTCGCCAATTGACGCAAGCTGAAAACCCTGCTTGAAAAAGGGTCTGTACAGCCACATTTATCTCCCAGATAAAACTTTGGAGTGTGCGCAAAATGCGTCAAGACAAATTAACCACCAAGCTGCAGGAAGCACTCGCCGATGCCCAGAGCCTGGCCGTCGGCAACGACAATCCCTATATCGAACCCGCCCACCTGCTGACGGCCCTGCTGAACCAGGACGACGGCGCTGCCCGCTCGCTGCTGCAGCGTGCCGGCGTCAATGTCGGCGGCCTGACGAGAGCGTTGAAGTCGAGCCTGGAAAGCCTGCCGAAGGTGTCCGGCACCGGCGGCAACGTGCAGGTCAGCCGCGAATTCGTCGCCGTGCTGAACCTGGCGGACAAGGAAGCACAGAAGCGCGGCGACCAGTTCGTCTCCAGCGAAATGGTGCTGCTGGCGCTGACGGAAGACAAATCCGACGCGGGCCGCCAGGCGCGCGACAACGGCCTGACGCGCAAGTCGCTGGAGGCGGCCATCGACACCGTGCGCGGCGGCGGCAAGGTCGATTCGCAGGAAGCGGAAGGCCAGCGCGAGGCGCTCAAAAAATACACGATGGACCTGACGGAGCGGGCGCGCCAGGGCAAGCTCGACCCCGTGATCGGCCGTGACGACGAAATCCGCCGCGCCATCCAGGTGCTGCAGCGCCGGACCAAGAACAACCCCGTGCTGATCGGCGAACCCGGCGTCGGCAAGACGGCCATCGTCGAGGGGCTGGCGCAGCGCATCGTCAACAACGAGGTGCCCGATTCGCTGCGCGGCAAACGTGTGCTGTCGCTGGACATGGCCGCGCTGCTGGCGGGCGCCAAGTTCCGCGGCGAGTTCGAGGAGCGGCTGAAATCGGTGCTGAACGAACTGGCCAAGGATGAAGGGCAGACGATCGTCTTCATCGACGAGCTGCACACGATGGTCGGCGCCGGCAAGGCCGAAGGCGCCATGGACGCCGGCAATATGCTCAAACCCGCGCTGGCGCGGGGCGAGCTGCATTGCGTCGGCGCGACCACGCTCGACGAATACCGCAAATACATCGAAAAGGATGCCGCGCTGGAGCGCCGCTTCCAGAAGATCCTCGTGGACGAGCCGACGGTGGAGGCGACGATTGCCATCCTGCGCGGCCTGCAGGACAAATACGAGCTGCACCACAAGGTCGAGATCACGGACCCGGCCATCATCGCGGCGGCCGAGCTGTCGCACCGCTACATCACGGACCGCTTCCTGCCCGACAAGGCCATCGATCTCATCGACGAGGCGGCGTCGAAGATCAAGATCGAGATCGATTCCAAGCCCGAGGTGATGGACAAGCTGGAGCGTCGCCTGATCCAGCTGAAGATCGAGAAGGAGGCGGTGAAACGCGAGAAGGACGAAGGGTCGCGCCGCCGGCTCGACCTGATCGACGAGGAAATCGCCAAGCTGCAGCGCGAGTACAACGACTACGAGGAAATCCTGAAGGCCGAAAAGGCCAATGTGCAGGGCACCACGCACATCAAGGAGGAGATCGAGCGGATCCGCCAGCAGATGGAGGAAGCCACCCGCGCCTCGAACTGGCAGCGCGTCTCCGAGCTGCAGTACGGCCGCCTGCCGGAACTGGAGGCGCAGCTGAAACAGGCCGAATCGGCCGGCGCCGCCGCGGACAACGACAAGCCGAAGCTGCTGCGAACGCAGGTGGGGGCCGAGGAGATTGCCGAAGTGGTGTCGCGCGCGACGGGCATTCCCGTGTCGCGCATGATGCAGGGCGAGCGCGACAAGCTGCTGCACATCGAGGAAAAGCTGCACGAGCGCGTGGTGGGCCAGGACGAGGCGATCAGTGCCGTGGCCGACGCGATCCGCCGATCCCGCGCGGGCCTGGCCGACCCGAACCGGCCGTACGGCTCGTTCCTGTTCCTGGGCCCGACCGGCGTTGGCAAGACCGAGCTGACCAAGGCGCTGGCGTCGTTCCTGTTCGACAGCGAGGATGCGCTGATCCGCATCGACATGAGCGAATTCATGGAGAAGCATTCGGTCGCCCGCCTGATCGGCGCGCCGCCGGGCTACGTGGGCTATGACGAAGGCGGCTACTTGACGGAAGCCGTGCGCCGCAAGCCATACAGCGTGATCCTGCTGGACGAGGTGGAGAAAGCGCATCACGACGTGTTCAACGTGCTGCTGCAGGTGCTCGACGACGGCCGCATGACCGATGGCCAGGGCCGCACGGTGGACTTCAAGAACACGGTGGTCATCATGACGTCGAACCTGGGGTCGCACAAGATCCAGTCGATGGAGGAGTCGGACCCGGCGGTAGTGAAGCTGGCCGTGATGGCCGAGGTGCGCGCGCACTTCCGTCCCGAGTTCGTCAACCGGATCGACGAGATCGTCGTGTTCCATGGCCTGGACGAGAAGAACATCGGTTCGATCGCCAAGATCCAGCTGAAGATCCTGGAGGATCGCCTGAAACGGATGGAAATGCACCTGCAGGTAACGGACAGCGCGCTGCACAAGATCGCGGAAGCAGGGTACGACCCGGTCTACGGTGCCCGTCCGCTGAAGCGCGCGATCCAGCAGCAGATCGAAAATCCGCTGTCGAAGCTCATCCTGGAGGGACGCTTCGGGCCAAAGGACACGATTCATATCGATGCGCGCGACGGCGCGCTGGTGTTCGGTGCCGATGGCAAGGAGGAGGTGGTCCGGCTGTAACGGTCGTTCCACCGCCCGGGAGGCCCGCTGCGTGCGGGCCTTTTTTATGCACCGTACGTGCTTCCTGAAACTTCGGCCCAGCGTCACCTGTCAACAAAAGCAGGTGGCGGACGCCACCGGACTACTGTATAAATACACAGTAAGGAAACCGATTCCCGCAACCTTTAGACGAGTTGCGCGAGTTGCGCTGGTTGCTGAAGTTGCTTAATAGGCGGTCGCCGCGTAGAATGGACTCATTGCCATGATCCGGGAGTAATCAAGATGAGTTCAACCACAGACCTGAAAGTTTTCGCTGCCGGCATTGCCGAACTGCCGGAGCGGGACGCGGATGACGAGTTCGGCGCGGCAACGTCGCAAGCCTATCTGATCGAAGTGGAGGACGCAGTGCCCCAATCCGATGTGCTCGAACAGTTGTATGAGGCGCTGCGCACGCTCGGCATTACCGCGCGCGTGTCGCCGGTGGCACGCGATGGCCGCGTCACGCTGGTGACGCCGATGCCGGCACTGGTCCTGGATGCCGACGACGACGACCTGGAAGCGGAACGCTTCGAACTGGACGCCCGTACGGTGGAAGAGCAGCCGTCGACATCCGTCACGGGGACGGGCGCCGCCCTGCAGCGTGGCGAAGCGCTGATCGCATCGATGGTGCGCCAGGGCAGCCTGATCAACGGCGAAACGCTGGCCAGCGCCTGGGGCATCACCCGGCAGGCGCTGGACAAGGCCCGGGAGCGGGGTGAGCTGTTCTCTGTCAGGATGGGGCGTCAACACTATTATCCCGTCGCGGCGCTGAGTTTCCTGCGGCGCGACTTTGAAAGCATCAACCGGTCGTTTCATCCCGATATTGCGGCGGGCACGAAACTGATCTTCTTCAATCGCAAACATGGCAGTCTGGGCGGGAAAACCGTAGCGGAATCGGCTGATCGGCTGACCGATATCCTGCGCCTGGCTGCCGGCTGGGAACGCATTTGATCCATACTCACATCCCCGATTTCGCCGGCCTGCTTGCAGCCGGTGAGCTGTGCTTTTGCCACGTCGATATCCGCGCACTGCTGCGACTGAGCCTGCGGCCGGGGATGGAGCCATGGTGGGGCACGACGGGGCGCTATCGCTTCGACGACCCCGCACATGGTTTCGGTGTCACGTATGTGGCGGGTACGCTCGATGTCGCGTTGTGCGAAACCATCCTGCACGAAGTGGGCGACTACCGGAACGGCGAGTGGTGGATCGACCGCAGCTCGGTCGAACGGCGCTCCGTGGTCCATTACGTGCATCCGACCAGGACGCAGCTGCGGCTGGTCGACCTGACGGGTATCTCGCTGAAAAGCCTGGGCCTGAACAACGATGTCAGCGCCCAGGACGACTACGCGCACACGCAGCTGCTCAGCGGTGCGATCCACGCGCAGGTGCCGGAAGCGGACGGCATCCGCTATGTCAGCAAACAGATGAACACGGCGTTTGCCGCCGCCCTGTTCGAACGCAGCGGCGTGCGCGCCCGGTCCGAGCCGACGCCGCTGCTGACGCACCCCGATATCACGGGTCTGCTGACCCGTTTGCGCGTCAAGCTGTTCTCGTTGTAATCCGCTTGCCGCCGCGCGGCAGCGGCGCGCGTGCCGGAATCGGCAGTCCCGGCCGTGCCACCGCGCAGCGCACGGGCCCCCCGTCGCTGGCGCATCCCGCCAGCGCCAGCGCATACTCGCGCGCGCCGGCCACGAGCCGGCAGCGCAGGCCCGCTTCCGTATGCCGGGCCGCCAGCAGCGATTTCGCGTGCAGCGCGGCGACGGCATCGTCCACATCGGCGGCATCCACCATGCCGTCCGCCGCGAGCCGGCTGGCGGCGGCCAGTCCGAACTCGCCACGCAACGTGGCCAGGCGGCGCAACACCGTTTCTTCGACCGGCGTCAGCGTGGCCCAGCTCCACGCCAGCGACGCGCGCCATGAGCGGTGCCGCGGCGGTGCCGTGCGGCGTCCCCCTTGAGCAGATGAAGCGGGTCGTCCAGACGCGCGGCCAGTTCGCGCACGTGAAACAGGTCGAGGCGGCCCGCCGCCAGTTCCAGCGCCAGCGGAATGCCGTCCACGCGGCGGCAGATCTGCGCGACGGCGGCAGCGTCCGCGTCGTTCAGGACGTCGGCGTCGATGCCGGCCCGGTACAGGAACAATGCCACGGCCGGCGCGGCCAGGAGGGCGGCCCCGCTTGTTTCCGGCCCCGGGCAGTCGAGCGGCGCGAGCGGCATCACGCGCTCGTCCGCCGCACGCAGCGCTTCGCGGCTGGTGGCCAGGATGCTCAGCCGCGGCGCCTCCTGCAGCAGCCGTTCGGCGAGCGCGGCGACGGCCTCGACGACGTGTTCGCAATTGTCCAGCAACAGCAGCAGCGGATGCGCGCGCAGCCGGGCCAGCAGCGGCGCCAGCGGCTCCGGACTGGGCGGCAGTCCCAGGGCCGCCGCCAGCGCGGCGGTCACGGCGCCCGGATCGGCCGCCGTCGCCAGGTCGGCGCAGCAGCAGGGCATCCACGCGGCCACCTGACGGGCCGCCGTCAGCGCCAGCGCCGTCTTGCCGACCCCGCCGGTGCCGACCAGTGTCACCAATCGGTGTGTGGTCAGCTGCCGCACAACGGCGGCGACATCGTCGGCGCGGCCGATCAGGGGACCGGCAGGCGGCGCCGGGCAACCTGGCAGAGTGGAGCACGAGGTGGTGGACGAGGTGGCAGCCGGTTCGGCGGGCGTGCCGTCGGTGACGGGCGCGACGAAGGTATAGCCGCGGCCGGCCACGCTGTCGATATAGCGCCGGCCGGCGCCATCGCGCAGAGCCTTGCGCAGCGCGGCCACGTGCACGCGCAGGTTGGCTTCCTCGACCACCGTGTCGGGCCAGACGCGCGCCAGCAGGTCGGACTTGGCCACCGTGGTGCCCGCGTGTGCGATCAGCGTGGCCAGGATGTCGAAGGCGCGCGAGCCCAGTCGCACGGGCTGGCCGTGTTCGAGCAGCACGCGCTGCTGGGGATACAGGCGGAACGGGCCGAAACAGACGCAGGAATCCGCCCACTCGTTGGCTGGCAGTGTCATAGAGGTCTCGTCATGGCGAGGCCCGATGTTAGCAAACGATTATTACGGCAATCTGACAGATGGCCGTCAGGCTTCCGCGAAGTCCTCCACTTCATAGCGCTCCAGGAAGCGGTCGGGCCCCGTCTCGGCGGCGAAGCGGAAGGCGGACAGGCCGTTTACCTCCTCGACCACGCGGCGCACGTAGGCGCCCAGCGACTGGCGCGTGGTGGACTTCTGCCACATCGGATACAGGCCGGAGAGGCGGCTGCCGTCGAGGTAGCGGATCTCGAATTCGCATTCGAAGTAGTCGCGCATGTCGCTGGCCCAGGCCTTGAGCAGCTTGTCGGCGGCAATGAAGGAACCCAGCACCGCCGTGCTGCTGGCGGCCTGCTGGCGGATGCGGATCTGGGCGACACCGACCTTTTCGGCGCGGCGCTGTGACGGGGTCTGGGTCATCGGCGGCTCTTGGTGGTAGCGGGTGGCATGATTGTAGTGAGTGGGTGGCGTCGCTTGCGAATAAATCGTTGTTAAGCGTTGTAAACGTAGCAACGGCGCAGACAGCACAGGAGCTCAGCACCAGTGGCACCCTGCGGCGTGATGGAACACCGGGCGCCGGAAGCGGCCGATGGCGTCGATGGCGCCGGCGGGCGTAGGCAGCAGCGCCCCGCCGAAGCGGTTGATGTGCACGTGGCGCGCCATCAGCTCCACGGCCGGCAGCAGCCCGGCGGCCAGCGCGGCGTCCGCCGGCGCCAGGTGCAGGCTGGCGCACGACACCGGTTCGAGCACGCCGGCCAGCGCCGGCAGCTCGGCGCAGTTGGCGCAGCGCACCAGCAGGCCGGCCCCGTTGTACCGCGCGCGGCCTGGCTGGCCGATGACGGCGCTGGCGGCGATCTCGTCGAACCGGCCCGCGTCGGCCAAAATTTCGCGCAGGTCGACGAAGCCGTTGCCGTTCACGGCAGCCACCAGCATGCCCGGCCCGCCGTGTGCCAGCAGCAGCGCGCCGAGGTGCTCGGCCCGGCCGTTCAGCGCCCCCGGCAAGATGAACGCAGCCTCGCGTGCATCCGTTTCGTCCAGCAGCGGCAGCCGGCCACGCTCGCTGGCCGGGATGCGGCCGTCACGGCTGATGGCGGCGCGCAGCGCGTGGTGGCCCAGCAGGGTGGTGGCGGCCGCGGCGTTGCCTGGCACCAGCGTAAACGCAGCCTTCGGCAGGCCGCACGATGCCAGCGCGCCGTCGACCAGGCCCGCCAGCACGACGCCGCTGTGGCCCACCGTGCTGCTGGCGGCGAGCACGGGGCAGCCGGCGGCAAGTGCCGCCATCACGTGCACACCTGTCAGGCCGTAAGCCGTGGCATGCGTGCCCACGGCCGCGACGGGGCCGAGGGGCACGGTGCGCACCGCGTCGGCCGATGGGGCCAGTGCCGCCACTTCGGCGCGGCGCAGGGCGTCGGACAGCATGCGCAGCCAGTTGCGCAAGGTGTCGTGCTGGCGCAAGGCCGCGTCGGTGCCGATGCCCGCATCCGCCGCGACGAGGCCCGGCAGGTGCGGGCGCACCCCATCCAGTGCGCCGCCGATGGCATCGATCAGGCCCGCGCGCCGGCCGTGGCTGGCCTGGGCGAACGGCAGCGCGGCAGCGGCAGCCGCGCGCGGAGCTGCCGCGCCGTCCGGGAGCCGGTTACACGTTGTAGAGTTCATTACCCCTTTCAGGCAGTCAGCCGGCTACTGTAAATAGTGGTTAATTCCCGCTGCCGTTACGTTAGAATCTGCTGGTCGGAAAATCAATATGGTTTTCGAGGTAACCAGGCAATGCGGCAGAGGGACGGTGAGGCAGCGGCAGGAGGCGGGACAGGCATGCCGGCGGCGGGAGCCGAGGTCGTGTTCGGTGAGTTCCGCCTGGTGCCCCAGGCGCGCACGCTGTACCGGCAGGACCGGCCAGTGCGCCTCAGCGGCCGTGCGTTCGACCTGTTGCTGGCGCTGGTGGAGAGGGCCGGCGCGGTCGTCGGCAAGGACGAGCTGATTGCCCGCGTCTGGCCGCACACGGTGGTCGAAGAAGGCAACCTGCGCGTGCACGTGGGCGCGCTGCGCAAGGCGCTGGGGGACGACCAGCCGTATGTCGAGAACGTCGTAGGGCGCGGCTACTGCTTTGTCGCGCCGCTGCGCATGCCCGCCGTGGCGCAGCCCCTCACGGACCTGGCGGCGGCCCTGCCGCTCCAGCGCCTGACCGGCCGCGATGCCGTGCTGGCGCAACTGGCCGCGCAGGTGCCGGCACAGCGGCTGCTGACGATCGTCGGCCCCGGCGGCATGGGCAAGAGCGTCGTCGCGCTGGCGGTGGCGGCCCGCGTGGCGGCAGTCTTCGATGGCGCCGTATATTGCGCCGACCTGGCCGGCGTGATGGCGCCGGCGCAGCTGTCGGCAACGGTGGCCAGGCTGCTGGGCCTTGCCGCCGACGCGAATCCGGGACACTGGCTGCGGCCGCACCGCGCGCTGCTCGTGCTGGACGGCTGCGAACACCTGGTGGACGCGGTGGCGGCGCTGGCAGAGCGCCTCCTGCTGGAAGCGCCGCGGGTACACATCCTGGCGACCAGCCGCGAACCGTTGCGGGCCGAAGGCGAATGGGTGTATCGCCTGGCGCCGCTGGCGCTGCCGCCGGCCGACGACGTGCCGGTACCGGCGCAACTGGCCGCTTACCCTTCCGTACAGCTGTTTGCCGAGCGCGCCGGGGCCGACGGCGGCGCTTTTGCTATCGATGCGGGTAACGCCGCCGCCGTGGCCGACATCTGCCGCCGGCTGGACGGCATCCCGCTGGCGCTGGAGCTGGCCGCCGGCCGCGCCGCCTTTTTCGGCGTGCACGAACTGGCGCTGCGCCTGTCGGACTGCTTTGCCGTGCTGACGCGCGGGCGCCGCACGGCGCTGCCGCGCCACCAGACGCTGCGCGCCACGCTGGACTGGAGTTACGACCTGTTGACGCACAGCGAGCAGGCCGTGTTACGCCGGCTCGCTGTGTTCGGCGGCGGTTTTACGCTGGAGGCGGCCGTGGCCGTCGGCCAGGGGACGGACTTGCCGGCGGCGGCTGTGGCCGAGCGGATCGCCAACCTGACGGCGAAGTCGCTGATCGGCATCGAGCCGGCGCACGCCACCGTCCAGTACCGCCTGCTGCGCACGACCCGCAGCTACGCGCTGGAAAAGCTGCAGGCCAGCGGGGAGGAGCCCGGCGCGGCGCGCGCCGCGCTGGCCTGGGAGCTGGCGCAGTAGAGAGCGTGGGGCCCGGCCGTTTACCGGCCGGCAAAGAATGCCGAGGGCGAGCTGCCGAACGTCTTCCTGAACATCTGCGAAAACGCCGACTGGCTGGCATAGCCCAGCTGCTCGGCGACATGGCCCAGCGGCATGCCGCGGGCAATCAGAGGCGCGGCATGGGCCAGGCGTACCTGCTGGCGCCACTGGCCGAAGCGCATGCCCAGCTCGCGTTCGAACAGCCGCGCCAGCGTGCGTTCGGAAGCGCCCACGCGGCCGGCCCACTGGGCCAGCGTGTGCGGCGCGGCGGGGTCGTCGATCAGCGCGGCGCACAGGGCCGCCAGCCGCTTGTCGCGCGGCAGCGGCACGCGGATCGGGCGGGTGGCGCAGCGGCTCATCTCGTCCAGAATCAGGTTGGCCACCAGGTCGGCCCGCGCTTCCGTCGCGCCGGGCGGCAGCTGTTCCAGCGCCGCCAGCAGTTCGCGCAGCAGCCCGGATACCTCCAGCACGCGGCAATCGGCGCCGGGGAAGGGATTGCGCGCGGCCAGGATGCGCAGCGGGCGCAGGCGGGCCTGCTCCAGCACCGTCACCGCATGCTCGACGCCGGGCGCGATCCAGATGGCGCGCGACTGCGGCACGATCCACGTGCTGTCGGCCGCCGTCACGCGCAGCACACCGTCCAGCGCATAGGTCAGCTGGCCCCACGGATGGCGGTGCGGCGCCAGGTTCTGCGTGGCGACGAGGTCGCGCGCGCACATCGTCACCGGCAGGCGCTCGGTCGGGGTGTTGCCGTCGGCCAGCGGCCGGGTATGGCGGACGATCGTCACGGTCATGGGTTGGCGTAAATTCGACAATAGTTGTCATGCCATCTTAAAACAGACGCGGCAGGTTTGACTACACTGGCGTTTTGCAAAGGAAACGTCAATGAGCATTTCCCCCGGCACACCGGCCGGCACGCTGCGCCAGGATGCCCGCGTCATCGGTCTGGTCGGCATGGCCCACGGCACCTCGCACTTCTATCACCTGATCCTGGCTGCCCTGTTCCCGTGGCTGAAGGACGATTTCGGCCTCAGCTACGCCCAGCTGGGCCTCCTGATGACGCTGTTTTTCGTCGTCTCGGGCATCGGTCAGGCACTGGCCGGCTTCGTTGTCGACCGCGTCGGCGCGCTGCGCGTGCTGTTCTTCGGCATCACGATGCTGGGCGTCTCCGCGCTGATCCTGTCCGTTGCCGGCAGCTACCCTGCGCTGCTGGGCGGCGCGCTGATCGCCGGCGTCGGCAACAGCATTTTCCATCCGGCCGACTACACGCTGCTCAATCAGCGCGTATCGCGGGCCAGGCTGGCGCACGGCTTTTCCGTGCACGGCATCAGCGGCAATCTCGGCTGGGCCGCCGCGCCCGTGTTCATGACCACCGTCGCGGCCCTGGCCGACTGGCGCACCGCGCTCGCTTGCGCGGCCGTGCTGCCGTTCACGGTGCTGGCGGTGCTGTTCGTCAACCGCGCCGCCTTGTACGCCAACCCGCCCGCCGTCGCGGCGACGACGGGCGGGCAGGGCGGCGGCACGTTCGGCTTCCTGCGCTTGCCTACCGTCTGGATGTGCTTTGCGTTCTTCTTCCTGACAGCCGTGGCGCTGGGCGGCATCCAGGCGTTTGCCGCCATCGGACTGGTGCAGCTGTACGACATCACGCACCAGCTGGCCACCAGTTCGTACACGGCGTACATGCTGGCGTCGGCCGGCGGGATGGTCGTTGGCGGCTTCCTGGGCGCCGGGTCGACGCACCACGACCGCATCATCGCGCTGTCGTTCGCTGTCGCCGCGCTGCTCGCCGTCATCCTGGGCGGGGCGTTCCTGCCGGGCTGGACGGCGCTGCCGCTGATGGCGCTGATCGGCTTCTGTTCCGGCGTGGCCGGTCCGTCGCGCGACCTGATGATCCGCGCTGCCGCGCCGCAGGGCGCCACGGGACGCGTCTACGGCGTCGTCTATTCCGGTCTCGATACGGGCCTGTCGGTGGGACCGCTGCTGTTCGGTGCCGTAATGGATGCGGGCCACCCGGGCTGGCTGTTCATGGGCGTGGCGCTGTTCCAGCTGCTGGCGATCGGCACGGCCATGGGCGTGGGCGGCAACAATCGCGCGGTGGCGCTGAAAAGTGCATAGAATCGCCGGCATCCCAACCATCGAAAGAAGACCATGAGCGCTTTTGCGACAACGGACCTGTGCGACGATCACCCGGACCTGCTGGAGGATGGCAGCCTGGCCGTGCTGCCGCCCGTGTTCCGTCATTTTGGCCTGCGGGTCCGGTTCGCCGGTGCGGCCGTCACGCTGAAAGTGTTCGAGGACAACGCCCTCGTACGCGCCACACTGGAAACGCCGGGCGAGGGCCGTGTGCTCGTCATTGACGGCGGCGGCAGCCTGCGCCGCGCGCTGGTGGGCGGCCAGCTGGCGCTGCTGGCGCAGAACAATGGCTGGGCCGGCATCGTCGTCGATGGCTGCGTGCGCGACACCGAAGAGCTGGATGCGTGCGATGTCGGCATCCGCGCCCTGGCCGCGATGCCGCGGCGCAGCGCCCGCACCGGGGCGGGCGAGCGCGACATCCGCGTCCAGATTGCCGGCGTGACCGTGGCCCCGGGTGACTGGGTGTATGCGGATGCCGACGGTATCCTGGTCTGCAAGCGCCGTCTGACGTAGTGCTCTGGAGAACTGCTGCGCTTGCGCAATCCAATGCCCCGCCTGGTGGGGCATTATTTTTTTTGCGCCGATTTCATGCTGCGGGATGGACGTTTCACTATCTGGAATGCGCCGCAATTTTACGCTGTCCACCTTTTTCAAAAGGAGAAATTTCGTGCCGTATCATGAAAAGTAAGATGCAAGTAATTGATGCGTAACGATAAAAAAGTGCTCCTATGTCTTATATAAGACCTGTGCTGCAGTGCGCAACGAGGCTTATGATGTGTCTAACGGAATCGCATTTCGTCTGAAACTTTTCGGTCTACATTCGGCCTACAAACAGGAGAACATCATGGCAACTCGTGAACAGCAAATCGCAGCCCTGCAACAGGATTGGGATACCAACCCGCGCTGGAAGGGCGTTACCCGCACCTACACGGCAGAAGACGTCGTGCGTCTGCGCGGTTCCCTCCAGATCGAGCATACGCTGGCCAAGCGCGGCGCCGAAAAGCTGTGGGACCTTGTCAACAACGAACCGTTCGTCAACGCGCTGGGCGCCCTGACGGGCAACCAGGCCATGCAGCAGGTGAAGGCTGGCCTGAAAGCCATCTACCTGTCCGGCTGGCAGGTCGCCGGCGACGCCAACCTGGCCGGTGAAATGTACCCGGACCAGTCGCTGTACCCGGCCAATTCCGTGCCGATGGTCGTCAAGCGCATCAACAACACGTTCCAGCGCGCCGACCAGATCCAGTGGTCCGAGGGCAAGGACGACATCGATTACTTCGCGCCCATCGTGGCGGATGCGGAAGCAGGTTTCGGCGGCGTGCTGAACGCGTTCGAGCTGATGAAGTCGATGATCGACGCCGGCGCGGCCGGCGTGCACTTCGAAGACCAGCTGGCTTCCGTCAAGAAGTGCGGCCACATGGGCGGCAAGGTGCTGGTGCCGACCCGTGAAGCCGTGGAAAAACTGCAGGCTGCGCGCCTGGCGGCCGACGTGATGGGCACCCCGACGCTGGTGATCGCCCGCACCGACGCGGAAGCGGCCGACCTGCTGACGTCCGACGTGGACGACAACGACCGTGAATTCTGCACGGGCGAGCGCACCGTGGAAGGCTTCTATAAAGTCCGTCCGGGCATCGACCAGGCAATCTCCCGCGCGCTGGCCTACGCACCGTACGCGGATCTGGTGTGGTGCGAGACGGGCAAGCCGGACCTGGCGTTCGCCCGCCAGTTCGCCGACGCCGTCCACGCGAAATTCCCCGGCAAGATGCTGGCCTATAACTGCTCGCCATCGTTCAACTGGAAGAAGAACCTGGACGACGCGACGATCGCCAAGTTCCAGAAAGAACTGGGCGCGATGGGCTACAAGTTCCAGTTCATCACGCTGGCCGGTTTCCACGCGCTGAACTACGGCATGTTCAACCTGGCGCACGGCTATGCGCGCCGCCAGATGTCGGCCTTCGTCGAGCTGCAGGAGGCGGAATTCGCCGCGGCCGACAAGGGCTTCACGGCCGTCAAGCACCAGCGCGAAGTGGGCACGGGCTACTTCGACGCGGTGACGCAGACCATCCAGCAGGGCCAGAGCTCCACGACGGCGCTGCACGGCTCCACCGAGGACGAACAGTTCTTCGATTCGAAGAAAGTCGCGTAAGCCATTCAACGTTCATGCACCGGCGGCCGGATCGCGGCCGCCTCCCGAGCCGCGGCCACAAGCCGCGGCTTTTTTATGGCTCTCCAGCTTCGTTTTCGGTCCCGGGCTTGTTTCTGGGATAATGGCGCCTCGAATCACCGAAAAGCAGACCATGTTCAGTTACCGCCACGCCTTCCATGCCGGCAATCACGCCGATGTCCTCAAGCACTTCGTGCAGATCCAGCTGCTGCAATACCTGAATCAGAAGGACGTCGCTTACAGCTATATCGACACCCATGCCGGTGCCGGCGTGTATTCGCTCGACAGCGCGCAGGCCACCAAGAACTCCGAGTTCGATACCGGCATCGGCCCGCTGTGGGAGCGCACCGACCTGCCGCCCGCGCTGGCGGAATACGTGAACCTGGTCAAGGCGATGAACCCCAGCGGCAAGATGCGCTACTACCCCGGCTCGCCGTACGTCGCCGAGCAGGTGGCGCGCGAGATGGACCGCATCCGGCTGTTCGAGCTGCATCCGGCCGACGTGCGCCTGCTGGACGAAAACTTCCGCAAGCTGGAAGCGCACCAGGCGGCGCAGGGCCACCGTCCCACGACGCGCGGCAAGCGCGTCATCGTCAACAAGGCCGACGGCTTCCTGGGCGTGCGCGCCTTGCTGCCGCCGCCGTCGCGCCGCGCGCTGGTGCTGTGCGATCCGCCGTACGAGGACAAACAGGACTACAAGAAGGTCGCGGACATGCTGGGCGATGCGCTGAAGCGCTTCCCGTCGGGCATCTACGCCATCTGGTATCCCGTGCTGCAGCGCATCGAGGCGCGCAACTTCGGCGAAAAACTGAAGAACCTGCCGGCGGCCAGCTGGCTGAACGTCACGCTGACCGTGTCCACCCCAGGCCCGGACGGCTTCGGCCTGCACAGCAGCGGCATGTTCATTCTGAATCCGCCCTACACGCTGGAGCCCGTGCTGAAGGAAGTCATGCCGTATCTGGTGCAGGTGCTGGGGCGCGACAAGGGCGCGGCGTTTACGCTGGAAAGTGGCGATGCCGCCACACCGCGCAAGCCGGCGGCGCGCACGACGGAACCGCGTACCGCGCCTGTCGGCGGCTCGCTCGGACTGCCAGGGCGCCGTCCGCCGATCGCCCGTGCCTCCGTGGCGCGCCCGGCCAGCGGCCGACCGACGGCCGGCGGAGCCGGGCCTGCCCGCGGGCCTGGCAGCCGCACGCCAGGCGGGAAGAAGCCATAAAGACGTTGCCAGGATTGCCACGGCGCGGTACGCTACAGGATTGTTTCTTAGCAGGTAAGCCTCATGACCTTGGCAGCACGCCCGGAGTCCACCGTTCCCATGCCGTTCGCCAATAACTTCTTCCTGGCGCGGCAGCCTATCCTCAACCGCAATCAACGGCTGGTCGCCTACGAGCTGCTGTACCGGAACGCGGAATGCGACGGCGCGGAGATCACGAATGGCATGGCCGCGACGGCCGCCGTCATCGCCCATGCGTCCGAGCTGGGGATGGAGCAGGTCGTGGGCGACCAGCTGGCCTATGTCAATGTCGACACGCAAGGGCTGATGAGCGACTTCATCCGCTTCCTGCCGAACAACAAGGTCATCCTGGAAGTGCTGGAGACGGTGGAAGCAACGCCGGACGTGCTGGCCCGGCTGGCCGAACTGCGCCAGGCCGGCTTCAAGTTCGCGCTGGACGACGTGGCCGGTTCGTCGGAAAGCCTGCGCAAGCTGCAGCCGCTGATGGATGTCATCAAGATCGACATCAAGCAGATGTCGCGCGAGACGCTGGCCACGCTGACGCGCTCGCTGAAGAGCCCCAACCAGAAGCTGCTGGCCGAAAAGGTCGAGACGCACGAGGAATTCCAGCACTGCATGGAGCTGGGGTTCGAATACTTCCAGGGCTACTATTTTGCCCGTCCCGTCATCCTGTCCGGCAAGAAGATCGCGCCGTCGCAGCTGGCGATCATGCACCTGCTGGACCTGCTGTCGGGCGACGCGGAACAGCGCGACATCGAGCGCAGCGTCAAGCTCGACCCGCTGATCACGCTGAACCTGCTGCGCCTGGTGAACACGCCCGCCGTCGGCGCGCGCTTTCGCATCAACTCGGTGGCGCACGCGCTGATCGTGCTGGGCCGCCGGCAACTGCAGCGCTGGCTGCAGATCCTGCTGTACGTGAAAGGCCAGCAGTACGACACGCCGCTGCTGCAACTGGCCACCACGCGCGGCAAGACAATGGAGCTGCTGCTGGAGAGGCTGCAACCGAGCGAGCGCATCAGCGCGGACATCGGTTTTACGGTTGGCATCATGTCGCTGATGGATACACTGTTTTCCGTCGGCATGGCCGAAATCCTCGGCAGCGTCAATGTGCTCGATGAAGTGCGCGACGCACTGCTGCACCGCGGCGGCCAGTATGGCGACACCTTGCGGCTGATTGAAATGATCGAACGCGCCCAGGACGGGCCGGAGCTGACGGCGCTGCTGCACAAGCTCAGGCTGACGCCAAAGGAGCTGTATGCGTGCCAGCTGGCGGCGTTCGAGTGGGTCAACGAGTATCGGCTGGGTGTCAACGAAGAGCCGCAGCGCTAAGCCCATGGCCGGCCCGTGTCCTTGGCGGGGTGCGTCCCATCGTAGGCACGGGCTCGGCAGTGATTGGCTTACTGTGCCAGCAGCAGGAACACCGTGGGTTTCTTGTGGAAATCCGGCGCGGTCGCGCTCTTCCACTGCGCCGCCGTCTGCGTGTGGATGGTTTCGCTTGCCAGGCTGATGTCGGTCGCCACGCAGATCAGCGTGCCCGGCTGGCAGGCGGCCACGAGGGCTTCCAGCATCTGGCCGTTGCGGTAGGGTGTCTCGATAAACAGCTGCGTCTGCTTTTCCTGGCGCGAGCGTGTTTCCAGCTCGCGGATGCGCTTGGTGCGCGCCGCCGCGTCCGTGGGCAGGTAGCCGTTGAAGGCGAAGCTCTGGCCGTTCAGGCCGCTTGCCATGACGGCCAGCAGCAGCGACGACGGCCCCACCAGTGGACGTACGGGGATGCCTTCCTTGTGCGCCAGGCGCACGAGGTCGGCACCGGGGTCGGCCACGGCCGGCACGCCCGCTTCGGACAGCAGACCCACGTCGTGTCCGTCACGCAGCGGCGCCAGCAGCCCGGCCAGCGCTTCCGCCCTTGTATTGACGTTCAGTTCCGCGATGGCGATCTCCTGCAGCGGCGCGGCCAGCGGGTGCGCGGCATTGATCAGTTTCAGGAACGCCCGCGCCGTCTTGGCGTTCTCGGCAACGAAGTGCGTCAGCCCCGCCGTTGTGGCCTGGACGTGGGTGGGGATGACGTGATCGAGCGAGACGGTCTCGCCCAGCGTGTTGGGAATCAGGTAAAGCGTGCCTGGCATATTGTTGTTGTTCTTTCTTACAGATTGAAAAAGGTGACGCCGGCCCGGCGCAGCATCCCCGTCAGCGCGATCAGCGGCAGGCCCGTCAGCGCGGTCGGGTCGGTCGAGTCGATGCGTTCCAGGATGGCGATGCCGAGCCCTTCGTTCTTGGCGCTGCCGGCGCAGTCGTAGGGCTGCTCGATGCGCAGGTAGGCATCCAGTTCGGCATCCGGCAGGTCGCGGAACTTCACGATCGTCCAGATGTCTTCCAGTTGCGAGCTGCCATTGCGCCCGTCGTACAGGCACAGCGCCGTGTGGAAGACGACCTCGCGGCCGCGCATCGTCTGCAACTGCGCCAGCGCCGCCGCGTGGGTACCGGGCTTGCCGATCTGGGCGTCGTCCAGCGTCGCGACCTGGTCGGAGCCGATGACGAGACTGCCAGGATGGCGCGCGGCCACGGCCGCGGCCTTGGCGCGGGCCAGCCGCGATGCCGTGGCGGCCGGCGTTTCGCCGGGCAGGGGCGTTTCGTCGATATCGGGCACGTCCACGGTAAACGGCAGGTGCAGGCGGCCCAGCAGTTCGCGCCGGTAGGCGGAGCTGCTGGCCAGGATCAGGGGAGTGGAGGACGCAGGCGTTGGGTTCATGGAAAGTTTTTCTGGCGACGGGGCACGAATTGTTATATGCTCTGTGCGCCGTGTTTTTGTGGGCACGGCAACCGGATGCGGTGCGGTCGCAGTGTAACCGCGGCGCTTTCGCAACGCCAGAGCATGCGGCCGGTGAATTATCCCCGGAATCGCCCGAAATTGGCCCGGAGCCTTTGACGTGGCCCCGAAAACCCTGTTATTATCGCAGGTTTTCAAGGGAAATTTTAGCCAATGACCGCCCCTGCCGCTCCTGCCGCTGTGATGATCGACGCCTTCGAGTTCTGTCGGACCAGCAGCACGCGTGAAGGCGTGACGCCGGTGGCTGAAATGACGCGCCTGGTGCGCGACTGTGCCGATACGTCCGGCGCCATTACCTGGCGCGCCGTCGGCAGCACGAGCAAGCAGGGCTACCCGCAGATGCGCATGGCCGTTGCCGGTACCGTGCAGCTGGTCTGCCAGCGCTGCCTGCAGCCGTTCGCGTACGAGATCGACTCCGCGACGACGCTGATGCTGGGCGAGAGCGATGCCCACGCCGACGAGATCGAAGAGATCGTCGACGACGAAACGATCGACGTCATCGTCGGCACCCGTTCCATGAACCTGATGGACCTGATTGAAGACGAGGCCCTGCTGGCCTTGCCGCAAGCACCGAAGCACGATGTCTGCCCCGATACGGCGCTGCTCGATGCGGTGAAAAGCGAGAAGAAATCGCCATTCGACGCTCTGAAAGAGCTGAAAAAATCATAGTTTTGCAGTACCGCCTCCGTGCAGTTGCGGCAGGCAGTGAAGTACGTGCCAAGCGCGCTGCAGTATTGGCATTTTGTAGTTGAGCAGCAGGCAGTCACGGTACGGCAAGCGATTGCCGCTGGGATACTCGATTTGCATGTATTTGCGGGTCGGTTGTGTTAAAATTTTAGAACTTAAGTTCAAGTATTAGGAGTCATCATGGCAGTTCAGCAGAATAAAAAATCCCCTTCGAAGCGCGGTATGCACCGTTCGCACGATTTCCTGGTTGCCCCTAACCTGGCCGTCGAGCCAACCACGGGCGAAACCCACCTGCGTCACCACATCAGCCCGAACGGCTTCTATCGTGGTCGCAAAGTGCTGAAGACCAAAAACGACGAGTAATTTCGTTTTTAGTCTGGCGAAAGACCAAAAGCGGTGCAACGCAGAGTATCTGACGTGGCGCCGCTTTTTCTTTTCCTCCGCTGCTTGGTGCGGCGGCATGTAACAGGATGTCGGACAACCGTCGCGAGCTGCGGCAGCGGTGCCCGGGCGATGCGGTCGTATATCGATACGGCGGCGATTGCGGGCCACGCATGCGAAGCGCGGCAGGATTGACGACGTCTTGCAACTGAATACCGCAGGCTCCGGCGCATGCGCCGGAATTGCTTCTTGCCCGCAATGACAATCAAAATTTCAATCGACTGCATGGGCGGAGACCACGGCCCGTCTGTCACCATTCCTGCCGCAATCTCTTTCCTCAAACGCGAAACCGATGCCGAGCTGACGCTTGTCGGTCTCGAGGACGTGCTGCGTGCCGAACTGAAGCGGCACCACGCCGAGGCGCATCCGCGCCTGTCCGTGCTGCATGCGTCCGAACAGGTGACGATGGACGACCCGCTTGAAGTGGCACTGCGCCGCAAGAAGGACTCGTCGATGCGCGTGGCCATCGAGCAGGTCAAGGACGGCAAGGCGCACGCCTGCGTCTCGGCCGGCAATACGGGTGCGCTGATGGCCGTGTCACGCTACGTGCTCAAGACGATGGCCGGCGTCGACCGTCCTGCCATCTGCACCATCATGCCGAACCAGAACGATGGCCCCACCTATGTGATGGACCTGGGCGCCAACGTCGACTGCGAACCGCATCACCTGCACCAGTTCGCCATCATGGGTTCCGTACTGGTGCATGCGATGGAGGGCATCGCCCGTCCCACCATCGGCCTGCTCAACGTGGGCACGGAGGACATCAAGGGCAACGAGGTGGTGAAGGCCACGTCGCAACTGCTGCGCGACGACCATGAGCGCGGCAAGCTGAACTTTTACGGCAATGTGGAAGGCAACGATATCTTCAAGGGCACCACCGACGTTGTCGTCTGCGACGGCTTTGTCGGTAACGTCACGCTCAAGGCCATCGAAGGCCTGGCGCGCTATTTCAAGATGGTGCTGACGGCCGAATTCAAGCGCACGCCGCTGACGATGCTGGGCGCGCTGATCGCCCGCAGCGCCCTGAAGCGCATCGGCAAACGCCTCAACCCCGCCCGCTACAACGGCGCCAGCCTGCTGGGCCTGCGCGGACTGGTCTTCAAGAGCCATGGCAGCGCCGATGTCGAAGCTTTCGAGTGGGCCATCCGGAGGGCGTATGATGCTGCCAAAAACGACGTGCAACAGCAGCTGGCCGACATGATCGCCGAGCTGATGCCGCGCGAACCACAACCGAACGCAACGAATATCGGATGAGACTGCATGACTTTGTACAGCAAAATAATCGGTACCGGCAGCTACCTGCCTGAACGGCGCGTCACCAACGACGACCTGACGGCGCAGCTGGCGGCCAAGGGTATCGAGACGTCGGACGAGTGGATCTCGTCCCGCAGCGGCATCAAGGCGCGCCACTACGCGGCGCCGGAACAGGTGTCGTCCGACCTGGGCGTGGCCGCGGCCCAGCGCGCGCTGGAGATGGCCGGCCTGGCGCCGGACGATATCGACCTGATCATCGTCGCCAGCTCCACCCCCGATTTCTTCGGCAGCTTCCCCAGCACGGCCTGCATCGTGCAGCGCAAGCTGGGCATGACCAACACCAGCGCCGCCGTCGACGTACAGGCCGTCTGCAGCGGCTTCGTCTACGCCGTCGCGTCGGCCGACAGCTTCATCAAGTCGGGCATGCACAAGAACGTGCTGGTGATCGGCACGGAAGTGTTCTCCCGCATCCTCAATTTCGAAGACCGCACCACGTGCGTGCTGTTCGGCGACGGCGCCGGCGCCATCGTCATGACGGCTGCGCAGGAGCCTGGCATCCTGGCCTGCAAGCTGCATGCGGACGGCCGCCATTCCGACATCCTGTCCGTGCCCGGCAACGTGGCCGGCGGCGCGGTCGCCGGCAGCGCGTTCCTGTACATGGACGGCCAGGCTGTCTTCAAGCTGGCCGTTACCGTGCTGGAGCAGGTGGCCAACGAGGCGCTGGAGCAGGCCGGCATGACGTCCGACCAGATCGACTGGCTGATTCCGCACCAGGCCAATATCCGCATCATGAAAGGCACGGCCAAGAAGCTGGGTCTGCCGGTGGAAAAGATGGTCGTCACCGTCGACCAGCATGGCAACACGTCGGCCGCGTCGATTCCGCTGGCGCTCGATGCCGCCGTGCGCGACGGCCGCGTCAAGGCGGGCGACGTCGTCATGATGGAAGGCGTGGGCGGCGGCTTTACGTGGGGCGCCGTGCTCGCCAGAATGTAACGGCCGCCGGCGGCGGTGTACAATGCGCGCCGATTTAGAATTAGTGCTCTACAAGCGGTGCGCGCGCGGCGGCGACGCCGGCAGGCTGGCGCTGCGCAAACCCGTGCCAACAATACAACGAGAACGATATGACGAAATTTGCATTTGTATTCCCCGGCCAGGGTTCGCAGGCCGTTGCGATGCTGGCGGGCTTTGCCGGCAACCCGGTGGTCGAGCAGACCGTGGCCGAAGCGTCCGACGCGCTGCAGTTCGACCTGGGCAAGCTGATCGCAGAGGGGCCGAAGGAAGACCTGGACCTGACCACCAACACGCAACCGGCCATGCTGACGGCGGCCGTGGCAACCTACCGCGCGTGGATTGCCGCGGGCGGCCCGGTGCCCTCCGTCGTGGCCGGGCACAGCCTGGGTGAATATTCCGCGCTGGTCGCCGCCGGCGTGATCCCGTTCAAGGACGCGGTGCCGCTGGTGCGCTTCCGCGCCCAGGCCATGCAGGAAGCCGTGCCGGTGGGCGAGGGCACGATGGCTGTCGTGCTGGGCCTGTCGGACGACGACGTGCGCGCGGCCTGCGCCGAGGCGCTGGCCGCCGTGCCGGGCCAGGTGGTCGAGGCCGTCAATTTCAACGCGCCTGCCCAGGTCGTGATCGCCGGTCACACCGCCGCCGTCGAGAAGGCCTGCGAGATCGCCAAGGCCAAGGGTGCCAAGCGCGCCATGAAGCTGCCCGTATCCGCGCCGTTCCACTCGTCGCTGCTCAAGCCGGCATCGGACCGCCTGCGCGAGTACATGGCGAACATTCATTTCAACGCGCCGCAGATCGAACTGATCAACAACGTCGACGTGGCCGTGCTGACGGACCCCGCCAGCATCAAGGACGCGCTGGTGCGCCAGGCCGCCAGCCCCGTGCGCTGGGTCGAGACGATGCAGCAGGTCGCAGGCCAGGGCATCACGCAGGTAATCGAATGCGGCCCCGGCAAGGTGCTGATGGGCCTGGCCAAGCGGATCGACGCGAACCTCGTTGGCGATGCGATCGTCGACCAGGCCTCGCTGGAACGCGTGCTGGCCGCGCTGAAGTAAGCGCAGGATAAGCCAGGCAAACGTCCGCGTCGCCTTCCCCGGCAATGCCGGAGAAGTCCAACACTCCACCCAGAAGGGATACAAGAATATGAACCTGTCCAATCAAGTCGCCCTCGTCACGGGCGCGTCGCGCGGCATCGGCAAGGCCATTGCCACGGAACTGGCGCGCCAGGGTGCGCGCGTGGTCGGCACCGCTACCACCGAGGCCGGTGCGCAGGCGATCTCCGCGTACCTGGCCGAGATCGGTGCCGAGGCGGGCAAGGGCATTGTGCTGAACGTCACGGACGCGGAGCGCTGCGCCGCCGTCATCGACGAGATCGGCAAGGAATACGGCGCCGTCAGCATTCTCGTCAACAACGCGGGCATCACGGCCGACCAGCTGGCCATGCGCATGAAGGACGAGGAATGGGACAAGGTCATCCTGACCAACCTGTCCGCCGTCGGCCGCCTGTCGCGCGCCGTGCTGCGCGGCATGATGAAGGCCAAGGCCGGCCGCATCGTCAACATCACGTCGGTGGTGGCATCGTCGGGCAACCCGGGCCAGATGAACTACGCGGCCGCCAAGGCCGGCGTGGAAGGCATGAGCCGCGCGCTGGCGCGCGAGATCGGCAGCCGCAACATCACCGTCAACTGCATCGCACCGGGCTTTATCGATACCGACATGACGAAGGTGCTGGGGGAAGACCAGCACGCCGCGCTGCTGACGCAGATCCCGCTGGGTCGCCTGGGCAAACCGGAAGACATCGCCGCGGCGGTGGCCTTCCTGGCCTCGCCGGCGGCGAACTATATTACCGGCACGACGCTGCACGTGAATGGCGGCATGTACATGGGATAACAGGAGTTGCCGCGACGTGCAGAGGCTGTGGCGTATTGTCCCGAGGTCTCTGCAATAAAGCGGTATCCTGAGCAAGAATTGATGGGCTCGCGCGGCGCATTTGGCGGCACGATCCTGTCTTTTACCGGTGATTTCGGTAAAGCTGAGTTCAGAAGCCGAAATTAGTTTTTCAGCGCGCAAACCTGATAAAATGCGCGCTTTCCGTAACATACACAATGGAGCCATAACATGTCCGATATCGAACAACGCGTTAAGAAGATCGTCGCCGAACAACTGGGCGTCGCCGAAGCAGACATCAAGAACGAATCGTCCTTCGTCGATGACCTGGGCGCCGATTCCCTCGACACCGTTGAGCTGGTAATGGCACTGGAAGACGAGTTCGAAATGGAAATCCCTGACGAACAGGCTGAAAAGATCACCACCGTGCAGCAAGCCATCGACTACGCGACCGCGCACGTCAAGGCCTAAGCAGCACGCTGTACCCGATCGACTCCAGGAGAATCGCTTGAGTTCCAAAAACCGTCGTGTGGTGGTAACCGGCCTCGGTTGCGTGTCCCCGGTCGGCAATACGATTGCCGAAACGTGGAGCGCAATTACCGAGGGTAAGTCCGGTATCGCCAACATCACCAAGTTTGATGCCACCGCGTTCTCGACCCGCTTTGCCGGCGAGGTCAAGAACTTCAACGTCGAAGCATATCTCGACGCCAAGGAAGCCCGCCATATGGATACCTTCATCCATTACGGCATGGCAGCGGGCATCCAGGCGATCCAGGATTCCGGTCTGGTCGTCACCGAAGAGAACGCCGACCGCATCGGCGTCATCATCGGCTCCGGCATCGGCGGCCTGCCGATGATCGAACAACAGAAGGAAGACTACGACAAGCGCGGCCCGCGCCGTATCTCCCCGTTCTTCGTTCCGGCCTCGATCATCAACATGATCTCCGGTAATCTCTCGATCAAATACGGCATGCGTGGCCCGAACCTGGCCATCGTCACGGCCTGCACCACCGGTCTGCACAGCATCGGCGCGGCGGCCCGCCTGATCGAGTACGGCGATGCCGACGCCATGGTGGCCGGCGGCGCCGAAGCCACCGTGTCGCCACTGGGCCTGGGCGGTTTCGCCACGGCCCGTGCATTGTCGTCGCGCAACGACGATCCGGCGGCCGCGTCCCGTCCATGGGACAACGACCGCGACGGCTTCGTGCTGGGCGAGGGCGCCGGCGTCATGGTGCTGGAAGAGTACGAGCACGCGAAAGCGCGCGGCGCGACGATCTACGCCGAGCTGCACGGCTTCGGCATGAGCGCTGATGCGTATCACATGACGTCGCCGCTGGAAGATGGCAGCGGCGGCAGCAAGGCCACCGTTGCCGCGCTGAAGAACGCCGGCATCAATCCGGACGAAGTGCAGTACCTGAACGCGCACGGCACCTCGACGCCGCAGGGCGACGTGGCTGAAGTCGTGGGCATCAAGCGCACGTTCGGCGAGCACGCGAAAAACATGGTGGTCAGCTCCACCAAGTCGATGACGGGCCACCTGCTGGGTGGCGCGGGCGGCCTGGAAGCCGTGTTGACCGTGCTGGCGATCCACCACCAGGTGGCACCGCCAACGATCAACCTGTCCAATCAGGACCCTGCATGCGACCTGGACTTCTGCGCCAATGTCGCACGTCCGATGCACATCCAGTATGCCGTCAAGAACTCGTTCGGCTTCGGCGGAACGAACGGCAGCCTTGTGTTCGGCAAGGTCTGAGGCGGCAGTCACATCGCCTTGTAATTTGTCTGAACTTTTCGCGCCTCACTCCGGTCTTACGGGAGTGAGCGCCGCGAGATCGGTACCGGGCGCGACAGAGATGTCGCGCCTTGTCGTTTCTGCGTCGGTCATTTGAAGCGTTCGCTTTGACCGGCCGCCCGGCAACTGGCCGGCGCTTCGCTTGTATTCCCTTGATTGTCGATGTCGCAGGTTGCGCTCACATGCGTGGCGCGTGCGCATCCGCACCCATATGCGTTCGGGTGGCTGCGCGAATGCCTGGCCCGATGCCGCGCGGGTAATCGGACCGCGCGTCCGCAAGTACTGCTGCATGGCGGCCAGCCGATGTCCGCCGGGTACGCCTTCGGTGAGCGTCGCCGGTGCGCACGTGCAACGTGCGGCGGGATGAAACCGGAGGTGCAGATGTCCATTGCCTTGTCCGCCGTGATCCGTCCGTCGCGCCAGTTGCGCTGGCTGCACGCGCTGCTGTGCGTGCTTCTCCTGGCCGGCGCCGGCGCCTTTCGCCAGCCTGTGCCGCGCTGCGTCATGGTGGCCGCGGTCTTTGTTAGTGCCAGCCGCAGGCGTCGCGGTGTCAATGGCGTGCGGCTTGATATTTCAGGTGTCGGCGGGATTCGGGTCGCGGTATACCAGATACAAGCCCAGATGAACGCGCAGATGTCCGCGCGAATGGAAGCGCAGACAGCAGCGCAGGCAGGAACAGGGGCGACAGCGCCATTGTGCGCGCCGGCGGAAGCGACGCTGCGCACGAACGCCGATCCGCCGGCGCAGGCGACCGTCCCGGCCGGTGCCGGCGACGTCGATGCGGGACGGGAGGTGTGGCTGATGCCCGGCTCCACGTTGTGGCCGTCGCTGTTGCTGCTGCGCCTGCGCAGCAGCGACGGCACGGTGTTCTGGCTGCCCGTGCTGCCTGATACCGTGGCGCCCGACGTATTGCGGCGCGTGGCGCTGGCGATGCGGGCCATCGCGGCACTGGGGCCGCCTGCGGCCTGAGCCGCGCACCGTCGTTAGTGCCAGGCGCGGCGGATGCCGTGAAAAAAAATCCGTGCAACCCCTGAACCAATTGCAGGAGGGGAGCTCATAGCAATATGAGCGCCCGCGCTGCAGGCCACCGAGGGCAGAAGGTGACGACAGACCGTGAGAGCGATCAGCTGCTGGTCGAACGAGTCCAGGCAGGTGAGCGGCAGGCATTCGACCTGCTGGTGTCGAAGTATCAGCGCCGGTTGTTGCGCCTAGTGGGGCGCATCGTGCACGACCCGGCCGAAGCGGAGGACGTGGTGCAGGAAACGTTCATCAAGGCGTTCCGCGCCCTGCGCCATTTCCGCGGCGACTCCGCGTTCTATACGTGGCTGTACAGGATCGGCATCAACACGGCGAAGAACACTCTGGTCACGCAAAACCGCCGCACGCCGTCGACCCTGGCCGATGCCAGGGCGCCCGAAGCCCTGGCCGAGGACGACGCCCTGCGCGATATCAACACGCCCGAGTCCATGCTGGCCACCAGGCAGATTGCCGAAACAGTCAACGCGGCCATGGATGCGCTGCCCGTCGACCTGCGCACGGCCATCCTGCTGCGCGAGATCGAAGGATTGAGCTACGAGGAGATTTCCGACATCATGTCCTGTCCCATCGGCACCGTGCGCAGCCGGATCTTCCGGGCCCGCGAAGTCATTGCGGAAAAGCTGCGTCCGCTGCTGGACGTGCCGGTTGACAAGCGCTGGTAGCCGGTCGACACTGAACCTTCGTTATTGATTTGTAACTTCCGATTACAATGGCGGCAATATGGACGCGACGCGACTGCAGGAGAACATCTCGGCAATGGTCGATGGCGAGCTGCCTGCCTGCGACGTCGAGTTGACCATGGCTGCGCTGGCCGGTGCGGACGGGCGCGCCAGGTGGCACACCTACCAGCTGATCGGCGACGTGCTGCGTGCCGACGCGGCCGCGGCCGGCCTGAGTAGCGCGTTTGGCGCGCGTCTGACGGCAAGGCTTGCGCAGGAGGCGTTCCCCGCGCAGCCGGACGGCGGCGCACCGACCCCGCAGGCACAGGCCGGCACGTCATCGCCCTTGCAGGCCCAGCCGCCACCGCAGGCAGCGCGGTCATCCTCGTCGCCACCTTCCCCGTCCGGAGCGCCTGGCGACACCACTGCACCGGCCGCGGTCGGGACGCGCTGACGGCCGCAACCGGATCACGCGTCAATCCGGGCGCCTGGCGGCATCGCCACGCCGGTCGCGGTCAGAACATGCCGACGCCACCAGCCGTTGTCCCGACAATCCGGTTTGCCTCAGCGCAGGTAGCTCGCAAGGTGCTGCGAGGAATCGACGCCGCCGGTTGCGTCCGCGTGAATTCGCCGTTTTCCCCTCTTGAAATTCCTAACTTCCTGCAACATCTTGTGTGTGCTGCAACGCTCGATTTCGCTTACCATGTGGAAGCTGCGCGATTTGCCAGGCATCGACCCACCCGAAAAAAACATACTATTCTTATGAAAACCAATTTCTCTGCTGGTAGTAAAACCTTGTCGGCGCTGATGGTCAGCGCGGGTATCCTGTTCGCTCCCGCAACTGTCGGCCTGGCACCGGTCCAGGCGGCCGCATCCGCGGTGTCCGGCCTGCCGGACTTCAGCGACATGGTCGACAAGGTCGGTCCGGCCGTCGTCAATATCCGCACCACGGAACGCCTGCGCATGCGCGACCAGGACGGTCCGGACCAGGATGAAATGCAGGAATTCTTCCGCCGCTTCTTCGGCGGCCAGATGCCGGTGCCACGCGGCCAGCAGGCGCCGCGCGGCAACCGCCGCCCCGTGCCGCAGGAGCAGGAAGTGCAGCGCGGGGTCGGCTCCGGCTTCATCATTTCCACCGATGGCTACGTGCTGACCAATGCCCACGTGGTGGCCGGCGCGGACGAAGTCTATGTAACGCTGACGGACAAGCGCGAATTCAAGGCCAAGGTGCTGGGTTCGGACGTGAGCACGGACGTGGCGCTGCTGAAAATCGACGGCGGCAAGCTGCCCGCGCTGACGATGGGCGACCCGGGCAAGATCCGCGTGGGCGAATGGGTCATCGCGATCGGCTCGCCGTTCAACCTGGAGAACACCGTTACGGCCGGCATCATTTCCGCCAAGTCGCGCGACACGGGCGAATACCTGCCGCTGATCCAGAGCGACGTGGCCGTCAACCCGGGCAACTCGGGCGGCCCGCTGATCAATATGCGTGGCGAAGTCATCGGCATCAACTCGCAGATCGCCACCTTGTCGGGCGGCTATAACGGCATCTCGTTTGCCGTGCCGATCGACGAGGCCATGCGCGTGGCCGACCAGCTGAAGAAATCCGGCAAGGTGACGCGCGGCCGTATCGGCGTCTCCGTGGGCGAAGTCAGCCGTGAAGTGGCGGAATCGCTGGGCCTGAAAGGTGCGCGCGGCGCCGAGGTGTCGCAGGTCGAGCCGGGCGCGCCGGCCGCGAAGGCAGGGCTGAAGCCGGGCGACATCATCGTCAAGTTCAACGGCACCGAAATCGCCAAGTCATCCGACCTGCCCCGCCTGGTGGGCAATACGGCGCCGAACACGAAGGCAACGATCACCGTCTGGCGTACCGGCTCGCTGGTGGACCTGCCGATCGTCGTGGCCGAGCGCGAATCCGACCAGCCCACCGTGGGCGGCAAGGGCGGCGAGCGCAGCAAGCCGAAAGCGGAAGGCGCCGCCAACGCGCTGGGCTTCAAGGTGAGCGACCTGTCGGCCGCGGAGAAGAAGGAGCTGGGCGTTGCCGGCGGCGTCAAGGTCGATGCCACCGAAGGCGTGGCGGCCGGTGCCGGCCTGCGCCAGGGCGATGTGCTGCTGCAGCTGAACAACGTGGCCATCGTCGATGCGAAGCAGTTTGCCGCGCTGGTGGCCAAGCTCGATCCGAAGAAGCCTTCGGTCGTGCTGGTGCGCCGCGGCGACGTGTCGCAGTTCGTGGCGCTGCGTCCGAGCGCACGCTGAGGCAGGCAGGGCAGGGCGCGGCGCCGTTGCCGCGGCCTGCCCGCCTTTCAACCGATGCACCGAACCACGCTTCGATTCACGCTGTATTCCCGCACCTACTGCCACCTCTGCCAGGACATGCTGGATGCCCTCAATGCGCTGCAAACGCCGGAGCATCCGTTCACGGTCGACGTCATCGACGTGGACGCCGACGACCGGCTGGTCGAGCGCTTCGACGAGCTGGTGCCGGTGCTGTATGCCGACCTGGACGGCCCCGAGCTGTGCCATTACTTCCTCGACGAAGAGAAGGTGAGGGCAGTCCTGCAGGGCTGACTATTTGCAGAGTTGCATCTTTTTCGTGCCCGGCACGTCAGAAATCGGGCTTTCCCCTCTGAAATCCGGTAAAATGCGGAGGGTTCTCCTAGCTTTCGTTTCCATGCGTGCGCGGCACAGCCGCCGCACCGGTGTTCGAGGTTTCTCAAAGCGCTCGCCAGGGCCCCCGGCCCCAGAGCGCTTTTTGTATTGCTGTCGTCTGATACGTTTTTAATTTAATGAACAACATTCGCAATTTTTCCATCATCGCCCACATCGACCACGGCAAGTCCACGCTGGCGGACCGCATCATCCAGCTTTGTGGCGGCCTGTCGGACCGCGAGATGGAATCGCAGGTGCTCGATTCGATGGATCTGGAACGCGAGCGCGGCATCACCATCAAGGCCCAGACGGCGGCGCTGAAATACAAGGCGCGCGACGGCCAGATCTACAACCTGAACCTGATCGATACGCCGGGCCACGTCGACTTCTCGTATGAAGTGAGCCGCTCGCTGTCCGCCTGCGAGGGCGCCCTGCTGGTCGTCGACGCCTCCCAGGGGGTGGAAGCGCAGACCGTGGCGAACTGCTACACGGCGCTGGACCTGGGCGTCGAAGTCGTGCCCGTACTGAACAAGATCGACCTGCCGAACGCCGATCCGCCGAACGCGATTTCGGAAATCGAGGACGTCATCGGCATCGAGGCCGGCGACGCCGTGCATTGCTCGGCCAAGACCGGCTTCGGCGTCGAGGACGTGCTGGAATCGATCATCGCCAAGGTGCCACCGCCGAAGGGCGATCCGGAAGCGCCGCTGCAGGCGCTGATCATCGACTCGTGGTACGACCCGTACGTGGGCGTCGTCATGCTGGTGCGCGTTGTGAACGGCACCATGAAGCCGAAGGAAAAGATCCGCCTGATGGCGACCGACTCCGTGCAGCTGGTCGAGGACATCGGCATCTTCTCGCCCCGTTCCGTGTCGCTGCCGGCGCTGTCGGCAGGCCAGGTGGGCTTCGTCATCGCCGGCATCAAGGAACTGAAAGTGGCCCGCGTGGGCGACACGATCACGTCCGCCGTCAAGCCGGCCGACGCGCCGCTGCCAGGCTTCAAGGAAGTCCAGCCGCAGGTGTTCGCCGGTCTGTTCCCGGTGGAGGCGAACCAGTACGACGCGCTGCGCGACTCGCTGGAAAAACTGAAACTGAACGACGCCGCGCTGATGTACGAGCCGGAGGTGTCGCAGGCGCTGGGCTTCGGCTTCCGCTGCGGCTTCCTGGGCCTGTTGCACATGGAAATCGTGCAGGAGCGTCTCGAGCGCGAGTTCGACATGGACCTGATCACGACGGCGCCGACCGTCGTGTACGAAGTCGAGCGCCGCGACGGCACCGTCATGAACGTCGACAACCCGTCGCGCATGCCGGACCCGTCGCACATCACGGAAGTGCGCGAGCCGATCGTCACCGTCAACCTGTACATGCCGCAGGAGTACGTGGGTTCCGTCATCACGCTGTGTATCGCCAAGCGCGGCATCCAGATGGACATGGCCTACCACGGCCGCCAGGTCAAGCTGATCTATGAAATGCCGATGGCCGAGATCGTGCTGGACTTCTTCGACAAGCTCAAATCCACGTCGCGCGGCTATGCGTCGATGGACTACGAGTTCAAGGAATACCGGGCGGCCGACGTCGTCAAGGTCGACATGCTGATCAACAGCGAAAAGGTCGACGCGCTGGCCATCATCGTGCACCGCGCCAATGCGCCGTACCGCGGCCGTGCCGTGGCCGCGAAAATGCGCGAACTGATCCCGCGCCAGATGTTTGACGTGGCGATCCAG
Organism: Pseudoduganella plicata; assembly: GCF_004421005.1. Classification (NCBI taxonomy): domain Bacteria; kingdom Pseudomonadati; phylum Pseudomonadota; class Betaproteobacteria; order Burkholderiales; family Oxalobacteraceae; genus Pseudoduganella; species Pseudoduganella plicata. The sequence goes on along the minus strand of NZ_CP038026.1, from coordinate 1,526,985 downwards.
GCCGCGATCGGTTCGAATATCATCTCGCGCGAGAACGTCAAGGCGCTGCGCAAGAACGTGCTGGCCAAGTGCTATGGCGGCGACATCTCCCGTAAGAAGAAGCTGCTGGAGAAGCAGAAGGCCGGCAAGAAGCGCATGAAGCAGGTGGGCTCCGTCGAGATCCCGCAAGAGGCATTCCTGGCAATCCTTACGGTGGACGAAAAATGACGATGCAAAGTATCCTGGGCAATTTCGCGCTGATCCTGTTCGTGCTGATGGTCGTCACGGGGATCATCTGGGTCCTGGACGTGTTCGTGCTGTCGAAACAGCGCCGGGCGGCTGCCGACCGTGCGCTGGCCGAGTATGACGCCCGCACGGCCAAGCTGACGGCCGACGGCATCCGCCTGGACACGCAGCAGAACGCGCGCGAGAAGCTGGAAGCGGAACACCTGCGCCAGCCGACCTGGATCGAATACTCGGGCAGCTTCTTCCCCGTCATCGCCCTGGTCTTCGTGCTGCGCTCGTTCCTGTTCGAGCCGTTCAAGATTCCGTCGTCGTCGATGGTGCCGACGTTGCTGGTGGGCGACCTGATCCTCGTGAACAAGTTCACGTACGGTATCCGCCTGCCCATCATCAACCAGAAGATCGTCCAGCTCAACGACCCGCAACGGGGCGACGTGATGGTGTTCAAGTACCCGATGGACACCAGCCAGGACTACATCAAGCGCGTCGTCGGCGTGCCTGGTGATAAGATCACCTACGAAGGCAAGAAACTGACCGTGAACGGCAAGCCTGTCAGCTACGCCCAGCAGGACGATTACCTGGACGACGAGAGCCTCGTCTACAAGAAGCAGTTCAAGGAAAACCTGACGGGTGTCGAGCACCGCATCCTGAACGACGACCGCGCGCCCACGCTGAACCTGGGCGACGTGCGCGAGTTCCCGAACAAGGAAGCCTGCACGTACACGAACGAAGGCTTTACCTGCACGGTTCCGGCCGGCAATTATTTCATGATGGGCGACAACCGCGACAACAGCGCGGACAGCCGCTACTGGGGTTTCGTGCCCGACAAGAATATCGTCGGCAAGGCGGTCGCAGTGTGGATGAACCTGTCGAACCCGCGCCGCATCGGCGGCATTCAATAAGGAGTGGCGATGCCGATCCTTCGCAACAGGCAGCGTGGCATCTCGCTGACGGGACTGATCGCGGCGCTGGTGGTCCTTGGCATCGCCGGCCTGCTGGCGATGCGTATCCTGCCGGCATATGCGGAGTATCGGGCCGTCTCCAGCGCCATCGTCAAGGCGAAAGCGGCGGGCAGCACGCCACAGGAAGTCCGCGCGTCGTTCGATCGCAGCGCGGAGGCCAACTACATCACGTCCATCGCGGGCCGCGACCTGACGGTCGAGCGCATTGACGGCGAACAGCAGGTATCGTTTGCGTATGACCGCAAGATCCACCTGGTCGGCCCGGCCAGCCTGCTGCTGGAATACAGCGGCTCGACCGCCAGGAACGTACCCGCGGCGCGGGCGGAATGACAGGAAACAACTCAACGATGAATTTACAGTTATTGCAGACTCGGCTAGGCCACTCGTTCCAGGATGCGGGATTGCTCCAGCAGGCCTTGACGCATCGCAGCCACAGCAGTCTGCATAACGAACGCCTGGAATTCCTCGGCGACTCGATCCTGAACTGCGCCGTGGCATCGATCCTGTACGAACGGTACAACACCATCGACGAAGGCGATTTGTCGCGCCTGCGCGCCAACCTCGTCAAGCAACAGTCGCTGTTCGAGATCGCCCAGAAGCTCGAGCTGTCGCAGTTCCTGCGGCTGGGCGAGGGCGAGCTGAAGTCGGGGGGTTCCGCCGGCCGTCGATCCTGGCCGATACGCTGGAAGCACTGCTGGGCGCGATCTTCCTCGATGCCGGCTTCGATGCGGCGGCCAAGGTGGTGCGCTCGTTCTACATCCCCATCCTGGACTCGGTCGATCCGCGGACGTTGGGCAAGGATGCCAAGACCTTGTTGCAGGAATTCCTGCAAAGCAAAAAAATTTCCCTCCCGCTGTACAACGTCGTTGCCACCCATGGCGCGGCGCACAGCCAGGAGTTCGAAATCGAATGCCTGGTGCCCAAGCTGGGCATCCAGGTCTACGGCCGGGGCGGCAGCCGCCGTGCCGGCGAACAGGCCGCAGCCAAGCTGGCGCTGGAAGTGGCCGAGCAGGCGCTGCTGCGAGCGCCCGCCGCCACGCCACGCAAGACCAAGCCCCGCGCCGCCCAGTTGAAGCTGGCGGGCATCGCCACGGTCCAGAACGACCCGGCGGAAACCAAGCTCGCCAACAAATAACCGAGATTCAATCATGACAGACGCACCCGCCACCGCATTCCGTTGCGGCTATATCGCCATCGTCGGCCGCCCCAACGTGGGCAAGTCGACATTGATGAACACGCTCATCGGCGCCAAGGTCAGCATCACGTCGCGCAAGGCGCAGACAACGCGCCACCGCATTACCGGCATCCAGACGGTTGCCGACGCCCAGTTCATCTACGTCGACACGCCCGGCTTCCAGACGCGTCATTCGAATGCGTTGAACAAGACGCTGAACAAGACCGTTACCAACACGCTGGATTCGTCCGACGTCATCCTGTACCTGGTGGAAGCGGGCACGTTCGGCCCGGCCGACCAGCAAGTCGTCGATCTGCTGCCGAAAAACGTGCCCGTCATTCTCGTCATTAACAAGTCGGACCGCATGAAGGACAAGGCCGTGCTGCTGCCGTTCGCGCAGCAGGTGGCAGCCAGGTTCGACTTCGCCGCCGTCGTGCCTGTCTCAGCCAAGCTGCGCTTCCAGCTGGACGGGCTGCAGAACGAAATCAAGCGCCTACTGCCGGAAAACGATCCGATCTTCGGCGAGGACGACATCACGGATCGCAGCGAGAAATTCCTCGCTTCCGAGATCGTGCGCGAAAAGCTGTTCCGCTTCGTCGGCGACGAGCTGCCATACAGCAGCACGGTACTGATCGAACAGTTCGAGCAGGAGGGCAACCTGCGCCGCGTGTTTGCGGCGATCCTGGTCGAACGCGACGGCCATAAGGCCATGATCATCGGCAACAAGGGCGCCCGCCTGAAGGAAATCTCCAGCCAGTCCCGCCTCGACATGGAGCGCCTGTTCGGCGGTCCCGTCTACCTGGAGATCTGGGTCAAGGTCAAATCCGGCTGGGCCGACAACGAAGCCGGCCTGCGCGCATACGGCTACGAATAAACCCATGGCGAAACGCCGCCCACCGGCCGCCACTGCCGAGTCCGTGACAACATCGGGGTCAGGCACGAAAACTGTCACGGGCTCGACTAAAGAAGGAACGGCCGTTACTGAGCTTGTGTCCGTGTCGGGGTCTGACCCTGTTGTAAGCACGAGCTCAGCACTCGGGGTGCGCGAGCAGTCGGTACCTTACGCTGTCACGGCCCAGCCCGTGACAGTTTTCGTGCCTGGGCAGGGCATGGCATTCATGCCATTGCCCGCGACCTTGGCGAGGAGCGATGCTCCCCGAAACCCCGAAGTCGCCCCCGAGGTTGTCACGGCCCCGGCCGTAGCGCCGCCACCGGCCATTCGCAAGCGCCCGCCACCCCGCACCGTTGGCACCCGCGTGCATGGCCAGCCGGCCTTCGTGCTGCACAGCTACCCGTACAAGGAAACCAGCCTCATCGTCGAACTGATGACGCGCGACTTCGGCCGCGTGGCGCTGATCGCCAAGGGCGCCAAGCGGCCGCACTCGCAGTTGCGCGGCGTGCTGCAGACGTTCCAGCCGCTGTCCGCCGGATGGACCGGCAAGAACGAGCTGCGCACACTGACCGATGCCGACTGGGTCGGCGGCATGCTGCCGCTGGAGAAGACGGCGCTGCTGTGCGGCTTCTACCTGAACGAGCTGCTCGTCAAACTGCTGGCGCGCGACGATGCCCATCCCGCGCTGTTCAACCATTACGTGGCAACGCTGAACCAGCTGGCGCACAACGAATCGCCCCCCATCGTCTTGCGCAAATTCGAAACGGCCTTACTTAGGGAGACAGGCGTCGCTGCCGACCTGACGCGGTGCACGACGACGCGCGCGAAAGTGCTGGCCGATGTACAGTACGTGGTGGAGCCCGAGCGGGGGCCGCGCCCCGTGCTGGCGGACGACACGGCGCCACGCGTGTCCGGCAAGACGCTGCTCGACATGGAGCGCGAGGATTACCAGGACCCCGCCACGCAGGCCCAGAGCAAGCAGCTGATGCGCTACCTGCTGGCGCACCACCTGAACGGTGCGCCGCTGAACACCCGCCAGATTCTCATCGACCTCATGCAACTGTAGAAAACAACAATATGAGCTTCCTCCATCCCGCCGGCCCCGTCATCGACCTGGGCGTCAACATCGACCACGTCGCCACCTTGCGCAATGCGCGCGGCACGGCCTATCCCGACCCGATCCGCGCCGCGCTGCTGGCCGAGCAGGCCGGCGCGGACTGCATCACGCTGCACCTGCGCGAAGACCGCCGCCACATCAAGGATGCCGACGTGATTGCGCTCGCGCCCCAGCTGATGACGCGCATGAACCTGGAAGCGGCCGTGACGCAGGAGATGATCGATTTCGCCTGCCGCATCCGCCCGGCCGATGTCTGCCTGGTGCCGGAGAAGCGCACGGAGATCACGACGGAAGGGGGGCTCGACGTCGTGCGCTTCCATGCCGAGGTCTCGAAGGCGGTGAAGCAGTTGCAGGGCGAAGGCATTCGCGTCAGCCTGTTCATCGATGCCGACGAGGCGCAGATCGCCGCCGCGGCCGACGTGGGCGCGCCCGTCATCGAACTGCACACGGGCGCCTATGCCGATGCCGCAGGCGACGTGCAGCTGGAAGAACTGGAGCGCGTCAAACGCGGCGTGCGCTGGGGCGTGCAGCACGGGCTGAAGGTGAACGCCGGCCACGGCCTGCACTACACGAACGTGCAGGCCATCGCGGCGATTCCCGACATCGCGGAGCTCAACATCGGCCACGCCATCGTCGGCCATGCCGTGTTCGTCGGCTGGGAGAATGCCGTGCGTGAAATGAAGGCCATCATGGTGGCGACGCGGCTCGGAGCGCGATGATCCACGGCGTCGGCACGGACATCTGCAAGATCGGCCGCATCGCGCAGGCGCTGGGGCGGCACGGCGAACGCTTCGCGCAGAAGATCCTGGGGCCGCGCGAGATGGAGGTGTATCGCGCCCGTTGCGAGGGGCATCCGCAGCGCGGGGTGCGCTACGTGGCGACGCGCTTCGCGGCCAAGGAGGCGCTGTCGAAAGCCCTGGGCATCGGCCTGCGCGCGCCGATGACATGGCCGGCGGCCCAGCTGCTCAATGCCGACAATGGCAAGCCCGCGTTTGTCTGGGACGGGGCGTTGAGGGATTATATGGAAGCGAACCGGCTGACGGCCCAGGTCTCCGTCAGCGATGAAGAGGATTACGCGGTCGCGTTCGCGATCGTGGAACGGCAAAGCGAATGACAGAACCGATGCAACCGACCGTCACGGCACGCGAGCAGGTGCTCGCCACCGTGGCGAAGCTCCCGAACCTGCCGGGCGTGTACCGCTACTTCGACGCCGAGGACAAGGTCCTCTACGTCGGCAAGGCGCGCGACCTCAAAAAGCGGGTCTCCAGCTACTTCCAGAAGAACCATTCCAGCCCGCGCATCGCCATGATGGTGGAGCGCATCGCCCGCCTGGAGACGACGGTCACGCACAGCGAGGCCGAAGCGCTGATCCTGGAAAACAACCTGATCAAGTCGCTGCAGCCGCGCTTCAATATCCTGTTCCGCGACGATAAATCGTATCCGTACCTGAAGTTGACGGGCGACGAGTTTCCGCGCATGGCGTACTACCGCGGCGCGGTGGACAAGAAGAACCAGTATTTCGGTCCGTTCCCGTCGGCGTGGGCCGTCAAGGAATCGATGCAGATCCTGCAGCGCGTCTTCCGCCTGCGCACGTGCGAGGATAGCGTCTATCAGAACCGCACGCGTCCGTGCCTCCTGAACCAGATCGGCCGCTGCAGCGCCCCGTGCGTGGATGCCATCGGCGTCGACGAGTACCGCACGGACGTGAACAACGCCGCGCGCTTTCTGCGCGGCCGCACCAACGAGGTCATGGAGGAGCTGGAGCAGAAGATGCACGGCTTCGCGATGGACCTGAAGTTCGAGCAGGCCGCCGGCGTGCGCAACCAGATCCAGGCGCTGTCGAAGGTGCTGCACCAGCAAAGCATGGAAACCACGGGCGACGCCGACGTCGACATCATCGCCGTGGTGGTGCAGGGCGGGCGCGCGTGCGTCAACCTGGCAATGGTACGGGGTGGCCGCCACCTGGGCGACCGCGCCTACTTCCCGACCCATGTGACCGATGCGGAGAGCGTGGCCGAGCGGGCCATCGAGGTCGAAGTGCTGGCCGCCTTCCTCGTCCAGCATTACACGGAGAAGACGATCCCCGGCGTGCTGATCCTGAACATCGAATTCGACCAGCCGGAGCTGATGATCGCGCTGCAGGAGCAGTGCGGCCACCGCATCAACCTGCTGTTCCAGCCGCAGGGGCAGCGCCGCCAGTGGCTGGAGCTGGCGCAGAAGGGCGCGGAGATCTCGCTGGCCCGCCTGCTGTCGGAGCAGGGCTCGCAGCAGTCGCGCACGCGCGCGCTGGTCGATGCGCTGGGCATCGAGTGCGAGGACATGGACGCGTTGCGGGTCGAGTGCTTCGACATCAGCCACACAATGGGCGAGGCGACCCAGGCATCCTGCGTCGTGTTCCACCACCACGCGATGCAGAACGGCGAGTACCGCCGCTACAACATCAACGACATCACGCCTGGCGACGATTACGCCGCCATGCGCCAGGTGCTGATGCGCCGCTACGAAAAGGTGGCGAACGGCGACGGCGTCATGCCGGACATCGTGCTGATCGACGGCGGCAAGGGGCAGGTCGAGATGGCGCGCCAGGTGTTCGTCGAGCTCGGGCTGGACATCGGCCTGATCGTCGGCGTGGCGAAGGGCGAGGGCCGCCGCGTGGGCCTGGAGACGCTGATCTTCGTGGATGGCCGCGCGCCGCAGGAGCTGGGCAAGGAATCGGCCGCGCTGATGCTGGTGGCGATGATCCGCGACGAGGCGCACCGCTTCGCCATCACGGGCATGCGCGCCAAGCGGGCCAAGGCGCGCCAGACGTCACAGCTGGAAGAGATCGAAGGCATCGGCGCCAAGCGCCGCCAGCGCCTGCTGGCGCGTTTTGGCGGGCTGCGTGGCGTTGTCAATGCCAGCGTCGAGGACCTGATGTCGGTGGAGGGCATCTCCGGCAAGCTGGCCGAAGAGATCTACCGGCGGCTGCACTGAGCATTTTAATAGCTCTAACGAATCGTGCTTGCTGGCATTAGGGGCAGCCACAGGGTAGACTAGCGGCGCATTATTAAAATTTCACAAGCCCGCCGCCTCTATGCCCTTCAATATCCCGATCCTGCTGACCTGGTTGCGCGTCGCGCTCATTCCCCTGGTCGTGGGTGTGTTCTATCTCCCGCCCGGCTGGCTCCCGCTGGAGGACCGCAACCTGGCGGCCACCCTCGTGTTCATTGTTGCCGCCATAACGGACTGGTTCGACGGCTTCCTGGCCCGCCGCTGGAACCAGACGTCGGCGTTCGGCGCCTTCCTCGATCCCGTCGCGGACAAGCTGATGGTAGCCGGTGCGCTGCTCGTGCTGGTGCAGCTGGACCGCTGCAATGCCATCCTCGCCTTTATCATCATCGGCCGCGAGATCACGATTTCCGCGCTGCGCGAATGGATGGCGCAGCTGGGCGCGTCGAAGTCCGTGGCCGTCAACTCCATCGGCAAGATCAAGACGGCAGCGCAGATGACGGCCATTCCCGCGCTGCTGTATTACGACGTCGTGCTGGGCGCGATCGACACGCGCTACTGGGGCGAGAAGCTGCTGTGGCTGGCAAGCGTGCTGACGGTCTGGTCGATGCTGTACTACCTGAAGAAGGCGTGGCCGCTGATCAAGGAAAAGGCGGGGACGCTGAACTGAGCTGAACTGAATGCAATGTTGCCCTTGACAGTGCGATTCCATGCTCTATAATGCTGGCCTGTTGTTGATGACAACGCAGCAAAAAACGGTAGTCGAAAGTAATGCGGGAGTAGCTCAGTTGGTAGAGCGCAACCTTGCCAAGGTTGAGGTCGAGAGTTCGAGACTCTTCTCCCGCTCCAGTTTTTGCGAGCAAAGTGTCAACAATTCGCTGGGCATCTGATGATGATTCTGCGATAATGCGGTTCCTGAAATGCGGGAGTAGCTCAGTTGGTAGAGCGCAACCTTGCCAAGGTTGAGGTCGAGAGTTCGAGACTCTTCTCCCGCTCCAGTCGAAAGACCGGGGCAGCAAAAAAGTAATACCACTCCAAGCGGGAGTAGCTCAGTTGGTAGAGCGCAACCTTGCCAAGGTTGAGGTCGAGAGTTCGAGACTCTTCTCCCGCTCCAGAATTGAGAAGGTCGCAGCGGTTAACCGCGCTGGGGCTTGCGTAGTAAAAGTTTCCTCAGGCGAGGTAGCAAAGCGGTTATGCAGCGGCCTGCAAAGCCGTCTAGACGGGTTCGACTCCCGTCCTCGCCTCCAAGGTTATCGCAGTAAAAGCAGCAGTAAAAGCTCCATGCGGGAGTAGCTCAGTTGGTAGAGCGCAACCTTGCCAAGGTTGAGGTCGAGAGTTCGAGACTCTTCTCCCGCTCCAGTATTGAAAAAGGGCAGCCGATGTGGCTGCCCTTTTTGCATTTTGATTCCTTATCGAAAGCGCCGCATGCCCGCATCCCCGCCTTCGCGCCTGACCCGGCCGCACCAGCTGGTGGCGCCTGCGTGTCTGGCGCGGCAGGGGGCGGACGCGCGCATCATCGAAGTAGGATGCGACGGTCGCGCACAATACCTCGCCGCCCATATTCCAACAGCGATCCACCTCGACACGCGCGAGCTCGAAGCGCCGCCACTGTTCAACAAGGTATCCGACGAGGCCCTGCTGGCGGTGCTGCTGCGCCTCGGCATCCGGCACGACACCACCGTCATCCTGTACGGCCGCAACACGCTGGCCGCGGCCCGCGCGGCCCACCTGATGCTGTACGCGGGCGTGACCGACGTGCGCCTGCTCGACGGCGGCTTTGCGCGCTGGTGTGCCGACGGTCATCCGGTGACCGCCGGTCCCGGCGAGGCGCCGGTCCCTGTAAGCGCATTCGGCGCGCCATTCCCTGGCCGCCCGGACTTCCTGATCGACATGGCACAGGCCAGGCGACTGCTGGCGCGCGATGACGCCGTGCTTGCCAGCGTCCGCACGTGGAGCGAGCACACGGGCGCCACGTCCGGCTACAGCTACATCAGCGCACGCGGCGACATCCCGGGCGCACGCTGGGGCAGGGCGGGGCGCGACGGCGACGTCAACAGCATGAGCGACTACCACGACGCCGCCGGTTGCATGTTGCCGGCCGCCGTCATCGAAGCCATGTGGCGCGAGCAGGGCATTCATGCCGGCCTGGAGACGGCGTTCTATTGCGGCACAGGCTGGCGCGCGTCGCTGGCCTTTTACTACGCCTGGCTGCTGGGCTGGCCACGGATCGGCGTCTACGACGGGGGGTGGTTCGAGTGGAGTGCGGATGCCGGCAATCCGGTGCGGACCGCAGCGTCTGCCGCCTGCCAAACGATCGACGCTGATTGATCCGCCGCCTCTGTCTACCCTGCGGCGGTCCATCTTCGACGCCGCCTGACGCCTCTCCGCGCGTATGGCAGCGCCTGCGGTTTTCCACCGAAAATCCCTTTTCAATTGTCCAGGCGTGATCTATTATTCAATCCGCAAACGTTTGCGCGCCTGTTTTTCCGATAAATTCCCGATAAGCACCCCATAGACGTGCTTGCACTTGAAGGAGACCGACCTTGAACACCGCCCGTACCCGCCTGAAACTGATCGCCGCCGCCGCCCTCGTGTGCGCGCTGCCCGCCGTGCCGGCCATGGCGCAGACCGCCGCCAAGCCGAAGGTCGCGCTGGTGATGAAGTCGTTGGCCAACGAGTTCTTCCTGACCATGGAAAACGGCGCAAAGGCCCACCAGAAAGCCAACGCCGCCAAGTACGACCTGCTGGCCAACGGCATCAAGGACGAGACCGATACGTCGGCCCAGATCAAGCTGGTCGAACAGATGATCGTCTCGAAGGTGAATGCGCTGGTGATCGCGCCGGCCGATTCGAAGGCACTGGTGCCGGTACTCAAGAAGGCGGTCAACGCCGGCATCATCGTCGTCAACATCGACAACAAGCTGGACGATGCGGCGCTGAAGGAAAAGGGCATCACGGTGCCGTTCGTCGGTCCCGACAACCGCAAGGGCGCCAAGCTTGCCGGCGATTTCCTGGCCAAGCAGATCAAGGCGGGCGACCAGGTCGGCATCATCGAGGGCGTCTCGACGACGTACAACGCGCAGCAGCGCACCCTGGGCTTCCAGGACGCCATGAAGGCGGCCGGCGCCAAGGTGGTCGGCGTGCAGTCCGGCCAGTGGGAAATTGCGCCGGGCAACACCGTCGCTGCCGCGATGCTGAACGCCAACCCGAATATCACCGCATTCCTGTGCGGTAACGACAATATGGCCATCGGCGCCGTCTCCGCCATCAAGGCGGCCGGCAAGCTGGGCAAGGTGAAAGTGATCGGCTACGACAACATCAATGCCATCAAGCCGATGCTGGCCGACGGCCGCGTGCTGGCGACCGTCGACCAGTTCGGCTCGCAGCAGGCCGTGTTCGGCATCGAAGCCGTGCTGAAGGCGCTGGCCGAGAAGAAGACCCAGGCCACGCTGGGCGGCATGGTGGAAACCAAGGTTGCGCTGGTCACCAAAGACAGCAAATAAAGCGGTCCATACGCAGCCCGCCCGGGCAGGGTGGACGGCCGCCGCGCCGTCCACCCTGCGCCGGTGCGTCCCCATACCTTCCAGCCCCATTGCGAAAGTTCCGTATGACCCATGAGCCCAATGCGAGCGCCGCGCTGCTGACGCTGTCCGGCATCGGCAAGACCTATGTCGAGCCGGTGCTGCGCAACGTGTCGCTGGCCGTGCGCGGCGGCGAAGTGCTGGCGCTGACCGGCGAGAACGGCGCCGGCAAGAGCACGCTGTCGAAGATCATCTGCGGCCTGGAGCCGGCCACGGACGGCGCCATGCTGCTGGACGGCCAGCCGTACCGGCCGGCGTCGCGAACCGAAGCGGAAACGCTTGGCATCCGGATGGTGATGCAGGAGCTGAACCTGATTCCGACCCTGTCCGTCGCGGAAAACCTGTATCTGAACCAGTTGCCGCACCGCTTCGGCTGGATCGACCGAGGCCGGCTGGAGCGCGATGCGCGTGCCCAGATGGCCAGGGTCGGCCTGACCGACATCGACCCGTGGAAGCCCGTCGGCGAACTGGGCATCGGGCACCAGCAGATGATCGAGATCGCCCGTAACCTGATCGGCGAATGCCGTCTGCTGATTCTCGACGAGCCGACCGCGATGCTGACCCATCGCGAAGTCGAGCTGCTGTTCGAACAGGTGGCGCGCCTGAAGGCGAACGGCGTGGCGATCGTCTACATCTCGCACCGTCTGGAGGAATTGAAGCGCGTCGCCGACCGCATCGCCGTGCTGCGCGATGGCGACCTGGTCTGCGATGACGCGATCGACGGCTACAGCAGCACCGACCTGGTGCGGCTGATGGTGGGCCGCGCCGCCGATGCGGAGATCGACCTGTCGGGGCGCACGCTGGGTGCGCCGCTGCTGCGCGTGCGCGGGCTGGGCCGTACCGGTGCCGTGCAGCCGACGTCGTTCGACCTGCGTGCCGGCGAGATCCTCGGCATTGCCGGGCTGATCGGGTCGGGCCGCACCGAGCTGCTGCGCCTGATCTTCGGCGCCGACCGGGCCGATGCCGGCCATGTGTTCATCGGCGAGGGGCGCGACGCGGCCGCCATCGATTCTCCCAAGGCCGCCGTCAAGGCCGGCATCGCCATGGTGACGGAAGACCGCAAGGGGCAGGGGCTGCTGCTGCGGCAGTCGATCGCCGTGAATACCTCGCTGGCCAGGCTGGGCGCCGTCAGCACCGCCGGCTGGATCGACCATGGCGCCGAACATGCGCTGGCCGGCGACTACATCCGCAAACTGGGCGTGCGCTCGCGCGACGGCCAGCAGCCCGTTGGCGAACTGTCCGGCGGCAACCAGCAGAAAGTGGTCATCGCCCGCTGGCTGCACCGCGATTGCCCCGTGATGCTGTTCGACGAGCCCACCCGCGGCATCGACATCGGCGCCAAGTTCGATATCTACACCGTGCTGGCCGACCTGGCGCGCCAGGGCAAGGGACTGATCATCGTCTCGAGCGACCTGCGCGAACTGATGCTGATCTGCGACCGCATCGCCGTGATGAGCGCCGGCCGCATCGCCAACACCTTCGAGCGCGGCGCCTGGAGCCAGGACGCGTTGCTGGAAGCCGCCTTCAGCGGCTACCTGACGCAGGACATCGCCTCTTCCGATCACTCCACAGCCGCGGCCTGATACGCCGAGGGGAAATATTTATGCCTACTACCTATCTGAAACGCGGCATGGCCGACCTGAAGAATTATGCCGGTCTGATCGGCGCGCTGGTGCTGATGTGCTGCCTGTTCTCGTACCTGAGCGAAAACTTCTTCACGCTCTCCACGCTCAGCACGCTGGCCAACGACATCCCGACGCTGGTCGTGATGGCGGTCGGCATGACGTTCATCCTGATCGTCGGCGGCATCGACCTGTCGGTCGGCTCCGTGATGGCGCTGGCGGCGTCGTTCCTGTCGATGGCGACGGTGCGCTGGGGCTGGCCCGTCTACCTGGGCAGCCTGCTGGGCCTGCTGGTGGGCGCGCTGTGCGGGATGATCACCGGCATGATCTCGGTCGGCTGGCGCATTCCGTCGTTTATCGTCTCGCTGGGCGTGCTGGAAATGGCGCGCGGTGCCGCCTACCAGGTCACCGATTCACGCACCGAATACATCGGCAGCGCCGTCGATGGCATCAGCGCGCCGATCTTCCTCGGCATGTCGCCGGCCTTCCTGACGGCCATTGCCGTGACGGTCATCGGCCAGCTGGTACTGACCAAGACGGTGCTGGGCCGCCAGTGGATCGGCATCGGCACCAACGAAGAGGCGGTACGCCTGTCCGGCATCAATCCACGTCCGGCCAAGGTGCTCGTGTTCGTGCTGATGGGGCTGCTGTCCGGCCTGGGCGCGCTGTTCCAGGTGTCGCGCCTGGAAGCGGCCGATCCGAATGGCGGCGTCGGCATGGAGTTGCAGGTGATCGCCGCCGTCGTCATCGGCGGCACCAGCCTGATGGGCGGGCGCGGCTCCGTCTACGCCACATTTATCGGCGTGCTGATCATTTCCGTGCTGGAGGCCGGGCTGGCGCAGATCGGCGTCAGCGAGCCGATGAAGCGCATCGTCACGGGCCTTGTGATCGTGGCCGCCGTGGTGCTCGACACCTACCGCCGCCGCGGCGAGCGCGCCTGACCGCGCACGGTTAACAGCATGGCAACAATCAAGGAAGTGGCGCAGGCGGCCGGGGTGTCCTACACCACGGTCTCGCACGTGCTCAACGATACGCGCCCCGTCAGCCCGGCCGCGCGCGAGCGCGTGCTGGCCGCGGCAGCCGCGCTGCATTACGTGCCCAGTGCGCTGGCGCGCTCGCTGCGCAGCCAGACCACGGGCACGATCGGCATGATCATCCCCAACAACACCAACCCGTATTTTTCCGAAGTCGCGCGCGGCATCGAGGACACGTGCTACGCGGCGGGCTACAGCGTCATCCTGTGCAATTCCGACGACGATCCGGCCAAGCAGCGCGATTACCTGAACGTCCTGCTGACCAAGCGTTGCGACGGCCTCATCATGGCGGCACTGGCCGAGACCGACGGCGAACTGCTGCGCCGGCGGCAGGTGCCGGCCGTCTTTATCGACCGCGCGCCGGAGGGGCTGGAGTACGATGTCGTCGGCATCGACAACCTGGCCGGCGGCGAGCTGGCCGGACAGCACCTGCTGGCGCTGGGACGCCGCCGCATCGGCTGCATCGGCGGTCCGCGCGAACTGGAGGTGTCCGAGCAGCGTATCGCCGGCATGCGCCGGGCGCTGGGCGGGGCACTCGACCAGAAGCTGTTCGAAACGGGCGACTTCAGCAGCGCCGGCGGCTATGCGGCCGCGCTGCGCCTGCTGGCACGGCCGGCGTCGCAGCGTCCCGACGCGCTGTTCTGCTGCAACGACATGATGGCGATCGGCGCGCTGCGTGCCGCCGCCGAACTGGGTATCGGGGTGCCGGGCGAGCTGGCAGTGGTCGGCTTCGACGATATCGACCTGGCCCAGTTCGTCCACCCGCCTTTGACCAGCGTGTCGCAGGGCACGCGCGCGCTGGGCAATATCACGGCGGCCTGCCTGCTCGAGCGCATCGCCGCGCCGGACCGTCCGCCGCAGCGGCGCCGCATTGCTCCCGTCCTCAATGTGCGCGGCTCCAGCGTCGCTCGGCACGCACCATCCAACATTTCACCAGGAATCATCACATGATCGTCGTCATCGGCAGCATCAATATGGACCTCGTGCTGCGCGTGCCGCGCATGCCATTGCGCGGCGAAACGCTGACCGGCGGCGCGTTCCGCACCATCCCCGGCGGCAAGGGCGCCAACCAGGCAGTCGCCTGCGCCCGCCTTGGCCACACGCCGGTGGCGATGGTCGGCTGCGTCGGCGACGACGCCTTCGGCACGACCTTGCGCGCGGCCCTCGTGGCCGACGGCATCGACGTCAGCCACGTCACCGCGTTGCCCGGCGTGGCCACCGGCATCGCGTCGATCCTCGTCGACGAGGACGGCCAGAACAGCATCGTCATCGCCGGCGGCGCCAACGACGAGCTCACCCCGGCCCATATCGACGCCGCGCTGCCGCTGATGGCGCGCGCCACCATCGTCGTGGTGCAACTGGAAACGCCGCCCGACACGGTGCGCCATGCCATCGCCATGGCGCACGGCATGGGCAAAACGGTGGTGCTCAATCCCGCGCCCGCGGCCGCCCTGCCGGCAAGCGTGCTGGCCCAGGTGGACTATCTGGTACCGAACGAGATCGAGGCGGCCATGCTGCTGGGCGCCCACGCCGACGCGGACGATTATGCGGGCAGCGCCGCCGCGCTGCAGGCCAAGGGCTGCCGCAATGTACTGGTCACGCTGGGCGCGAAGGGCGTGCACGCGGCGCTGGCGGACGGCAGCCGCGACTTCCCGGCGCGAGCCGTCAAGGCGGTCGACACGACGGCTGCGGGCGACACCTTCATCGGCGGCCTTGTCGCCGCGTTGGCGGCCGGCGCGGATCCGGCCGGCGCCATCGACCTGGGCCAGCGCGCCGCCGCCATCGGCGTCACGCGCCACGGCGCCCAGACTTCCATCCCCTACCTGAACGAACTGGAACCCTCATGAAAAAAGGCCCCGTCCTCAATATCGCGCTGTCGCAGCTGATCGCATCGCTGGGCCATGGCGACATGGTCGTCATCGGCGACGCCGGCCTGCCCGTGCCGCCCGGCGTGCCCGTGATCGACCTGGCGCTGACGCACGGCGTGCCGCGCTTCATGCAGACGCTGACCACCGTGCTGGAGGAAATGCAGGTCGAGCGCCACGTGCTGGCCGACGAGCTGGCCGACCGCAACCTGCCCATCGCCGCCGCCATCGCCGCGCTGGACCTGCCCGGTCGCGGCAGCGTGCCCCACGCCGATTTCAAGCGCCTGACCGCGGGGCACGCGCCGTGGTGCGCACGGGCGAATGCACGCCATATGCGAACATCATCCTGTTTGCCGGCGTGGTGTTCTGACGCCATCCTGAGTTGCGAGGCAAGACCGGCGCCCGGCACGGGTCGCAACCTCGTGCTGTCATCACGCCGTCATGCCTGCGCCCTAGACTGCACGGTCCGTGAACAACCCACAGCGACCATGCAACAGCTTACCCTCCGCACACAGTCGACCCTCCTTGCCGCCGTTTTCGCCATGACGCTTGCCGGCTGCGGCGGCGATGGCCCCGCAGGCTCCGAAGCCGTCTCCGTTCCGACGCTGATCGGCTTCGCCAGTCTGCCGGCCGACACCTACGTGGCCGGTCCCACGACGGGGCAGTTCATCAGCGGCGCCGACTACACCAGCGCCACCGCCAACTACGGCTACCAGCTGCCGTTCGTGAACAAGCAGCCGATGCAGGGCTTCTCGGCGCTGGCCAACGGTCCGGCGGCCGGCTGCTTCTACGTCATGCAGGACAATGGATTCGGCAGCAAGGCCACGTCGCCGAGCGCGCTGCTGCACGTGTATGCGATGAAGCCGGACTGGGTGTCAGGCAAGGTCACGCCCGCCAACTTCGCCACCTGCGACACGCTGTCCGGTTTTGACGCCAACAGCTACATGCGCCTGCGCGATCCGGACCGCAAGCTGTCGTATGCCATCGTTGCCGACGGCACCAACTATCCCGGCACCACGCAGTCCGGCGCGACCCAGCCCGTCGATCCGCTGATCAAATCGGGACGCCTGCTGACGGGCGGCGACCTGGATCTGGAATCGATGGTCGTCGATGCCGACGGCAATCTCTGGTTCGGCGACGAGTTCGGCCCGTTCCTGGTCAAGACGGACCGCACCGGCAAGGTGCTGGCCAGGGAAATCCCGCTGCCGAATACCTTGAAGCTGGGCAGCAATCCGCTGGTCCAGTCGCCCAGCAATCCGAACCTGGGCACGGCCACGGCCAACCTGCCCAATTCCGGCGGTTTCGAAAGCATGACGATCAACCCGTCCCGCACGCGCATCTACACGCTGATGGAGAAGGACCTAACGACGGACACCGACCCGCAGCGCCGCATCCTGAACGTCTTCGACATCAGGACGGGCGCCTATCTGCCGACGGCCTATTCGTACCGCGTGGGCAGCGGCAGCTATGTCAACGCGGCCGGCGCCACCGTGCCCGAAATCTTCAGCGTCAATGACATGACGGCCATTAACGACCACGAATTCCTCGTGGTGGAAAAGGACCGCGGCGCGGGCGATGCCCGTGCCGGCTTCCCGGCGACAGGCGCGGACCGCGTGGCCGCGCGGGTAAAAAAGGTCTACAGGATCGACCTGAACAAGGTCGATGCGAACGGCTACCTGGTCAAGGAAGAAGTCGTCGACCTGATGAAGATCGCGGACCCGCGCAAGCTGGGCGGCGCCGCCACGATCGACGGCATCTTCACCTTCCCGATGGAGTGCGTGGAGGCGGTACGCATCGTCGACCGTTCCACCTTGATGCTGGTGAACGACAGCAACTACCCGGGTGGCGCGGGTTCCCGTTCGCCCAAGCGGCCGGACGACGGCGAGTTCATTCTCGTGCGGCTGCCCGTGCCGCTGAACGTGCAATAACGCCGCCGCGCATCCGGGCGTTCATGCCGGGACTGTCGCCTCGCCCGGCAGCGGCGCCTCCGGCGGCACAAGCCCTTCGTCACGCAGCGCCTGCCAGAACTGCGGCGGGATGGCGACAGCCATGAGGGTGGCGTTGCGGCGCAGGTGCTCGGGCTGCTGGCCCCGGGTATCGTTGCTGCCACCACGGGATGGGCCGCGCCGAACTGCAGCGCTGCCGCCGCCAGGTCGACTCCATGGCGCGCCGACACCTGGCGCAGGCGCTCGCGGTGCTGGTGCTGCCCGGGCTTCGCCGGCGCGTAGTCATAGTGATCGCCACCGGCCAGGAAGCCTGAATTGAACGGGCCGCCGATGACCACGTGCGCGCCCCGCTCGGCGCACAGCGGGAACAGCTCGGCCAGTGGGGTGGTTTCCATCAGCGTGTAGCGTCCGGCCAGCAGGAAAATGTCCGGGTCGGAGTGGCGCAGCGCCCGCAGGCACGGCTCGACGGTATTCACGCCCAGGCCCCAGGCCTTGATGATTCCTTCCTTGCGCAGCCGCACCATGCCTTCGAACGCGCCACCGGGGCCGGCCGCGATGCGGTAGTAATGCTCGAACTCGTTGCCGAACTGGTCGGGTGACAGGTCGTGTACATAGGCGATGTCGATGTGGCCGAGTGCGAGGCGCTGCAGGCTGTCCTCGACCGAACGGCGCACACCGTCGGCCGTGTAGTCGATCACACGCCGGAACGGCAGCGCATTGACGAACGGGCTGGCGATCTCGCCGGGCCACGCCGGCGCCAGCAGCCGCCCGACCTTGGTCGACAGCGTGTATTCGTCGCGCGGCCGGTTGCGCAGGGCCTGGCCGAAGCGGTGCTCGGACAGGCCGGCGCCGTAGTGAGGCGCCGTATCGAAATAGCGGATGCCCGCCTCCCACGCCGCATCGACAGTCGCCCTGGCGGCTTCGTCCCGCGTCGTGTGGTACATGTCGCCCAGCCCGGTGCCGCCCAGGCCCAGGCGCGTGATCGGTTGATAGCGCTGGTTCACCGTGAATCCTTTCTCGTACGTGGTCTGAAATGGCAGTGTGCCCGCGGTCGCCCGGCGCGGGGCGCACGGTTGACGGCCGGGATATTGCGCCGGTCCAGGGCGGTATCCATGACGAATGGCACATGTGCAGCGCCTGCCGCGTCCCTACACTGGCGCAGCCTGGCGGCCCGGATGGTCCGGCTGCGGGCGCCATGAAAGGACATCCATGAAATACTCCCATCTCGTCATTCTCGCAGCGGCACTGCACGTGTCTTCAGCCTTTGCCCAGGCTTACGGCGGCATCGCCATCGGCAGCCGCGGCACGCAGCACTGGCGCGACCCGGCGACGGGCCTCGACCTGTCGCCGGCGGAGCGCGAGTGGCCGATCGTCGGCTACGGCGGTTACCGCATCGATGACAGGTGGGCAGTGGAGGCGGGCTATGCGCGCCTGACGGACAGCGAATACGCCACCGCCGCCGGCACCACGTTTGCCGAGTCGAGCGCCGCCTATGTGGCCGCGCGCCAGCGCTGGGCCATTACCGATACGCTGGGCTGGTACGTCAAGGCGGGCGTGGCGCGCAACACGTTGCGCATCGAACAGCCGGGCGGCAGCGTCGAGAAGGCGCACAAGGTGCGGCCGATGGCCGCACTGGGCATGGACTACCGCTTCACGCCCAACGTAGCTGCCACCGCCGAAGTCGTCGGCTACGGCAGGGTGAAGACGCGCAACGCGCAGGTCACGCACACGACGGTGCAGCTCGGCCTGCGCTTCGACTTTTGATCAACTAGATCAGTTCGAGCTCGATCCCGCGCAGCACGGCGCGTACGCGGTCGCGTACGCCCAGCTTCGCGAGGATGCTCGACACGTGGTTCTTGACGGTGCCTTCGCTCGATCCCAGGTGCGCGGCGATCTCGCCGTTCGACAGGCCGCCGGCCATCAGGGCGAGGATCTCCGTCTCGCGCGGCGTCAGCGTGGCATAGCCCGCATTGTCGCAGGCGACGTTGCGGCGGAACGAGGCGCGGGTGCGTTCCGTCAGCGCAGGGCGGAACAGCGTGCCGCCTGCCGCGACGGAGCGGATGCCGTCGGCCAGCCGCTCCAGCGAAATGTCCTTCAGCAGGAAGCCCCGTGCGCCGGCGTGCATGGCGTCGAACAGCGCGTCGTCGTCGTCGAACGTGGTCAGGACGATCGTCGGCGGCAGCAGCGCCGGCGGGTTACGCAACAGCTCGATGCCGCCGCATCCCGGCATGCGCGCATCCAGCAGCAGCACGTCCACGGCGTGCGTCGCCAGCAGGCGCCCGGCCTCGTGACCGTCCGCGCCTTCGGCCACGACGCGGATATCTTCCGTCAGGTCCAGCAGGCCGCGGATGCCGCTGCGCACCAGCGTCTGGTCGTCCACCAGCGCGACCCGGATCATGCCGGGCTCCCGGGCACCGACAGCTCCACCACTGTGCCGCGTATGCCGCGTTCGAGGCGTACGTCTCCTTGCAAGTCCGTGAGCCGTTCGCGCATGCCGCGCAGGCCGTTGCCTTCGGCCGCATCGCCCATGCCGACGCCGTCGTCGGCGACGCGGGCCACCGTCATGCCGCCGCGGACGGACAGGTGCACCGTCAGGCGGCTGGCCCGCGCGTGGCGCAACGCGTTGGTGATGGCTTCCTGGATGCTGCAAAACAGGGCGTGGGCGACCGGCGCCGGCAGGCGGGCGGCGTCCGCGTCGATGTGCAGCTCCGGGTGAGGCGACGGCACGCCTGCGCACAGCACGCGCAGCGCTTCGGCCACGTCGATCGTCTGGTCATGGCGGTGGTGCGTGACGACGCCGCGCACCTGTGCCAGCAGATCGACGCTGACGTCGCGCGCCGTCTGCAGCGCCGCCGGCGCCGCAGCACCGGCCTGGCGTGCGGCCAGGTCCAGGTGCAGGTTCAGCGCCGTCAGGTGATGGCCCAGCACGTCGTGCAGGTCGCGCGCGATGCGCAGGCGTTCGGCTCCGCGCACCGTTTCCGTCAGCAGCGACTGCGTGGCCAGCAGCTGTCCATGCGCGCTGGCGAGGGCATGGCGCATGCGGTGCTCGCGCTGCACCAGGTGCCCGAACAGGAATCCCGCCGCCAGCACGAGCCGTTCTGCCGACAGATAGGCCAGCAGCGGCCACTGCGGCGGCTGCGCCATGCGCTGCGCCAGATCCAGCACGAGATACACGTCCATCGCGATACCCAGCAGATACTGCGCCGCCAGCCATGCCAGGCCACGCCGCCAGGGCAGCAGCATCGCCAGCTGCACGGCCAGCAGCAGGTGGAACGGCAGCGCGTCCAGGATCGTCACGCACAGCAGTTGCGCGGCCAGCAGCGGCGGCCGGTGCCGGGCCGGCGGCCGGCATGTGCCCGCCACGGCAGCCGTCATCGCCAGCACGACCAGCAGCTTCGCAGCGGCATAGGCCTGGAATAGCGGCAGCATGCGCGCCGCCTCCGTCGCGCCGGTCGTCAATGGCATGAAGACCGCCAGCACGGCCAGGCCAACCGGATTATGCAGCGGCGTTTCGCCTGGTCCGGCCGCCAGGATCGCGGCGACGTGCAGGAACGCGAACAGCGCGCATGTGCCGACAGCGATGGAGCACGGCGTGATCTGGAGCGGCCGGCGGGCGGGCAGGGCTGGCGTCATGGCGTACAGGGACAGTGGCGGGACGCGCATTGTATGACGGATGGCGCGCCGGGCGCGTGTGCCGGAAGTCACGGGCCGCCTGGTGCAGCCGGCAGCTTACCCGACGCCGTCAGCCCTGGCGCCGGCCCAGCCCCAGCTCCGCCGCGATCTGCTGGCGCAGCAGATACTTCTGGATCTTGCCGGTGACGGTCATCGGGAACGCCTCGACAAAGCGGATGTAGCGCGGGATCTTGTAGTGGGCGATCTGGCCGCTGCAGAACGCGCGGATGTCCGCTTCGTCGACCGTCTCGCCGGGGCGCACGACGATGCAGGCGCACAGCTCCTCGCCATAGCGCTCGTCCGGCACGCCCACGCACTGCACGTCCAGCACCTTCGGGTGGCGGTACAGGTATTCCTCCACCTCGCGCGGGTAGATGTTTTCGCCGCCGCGGATCACCATGTCTTTCGAGCGGCCGACGATGGTGGCGAAGCCGTCGTTGTCGATGACGGCCAGGTCGCCCGTGTGCATCCAGCCGGCGGCATCGATGGCTTCGCGGGTCTTTTCCTCGTCGCCCCAATAGCCCAGCATGACGGAGTAGCCGCGCGTCAGCAGCTCGCCCGTCTGGCCGCGCGGGACGATGCGGCCGGACGCATCGACGATCTTCACTTCCAGATGCGGATGGACGCGCCCGATCGTGGTCACGCGCAGCGGCACCGGGTCGTCCACGGAACTCTGGAAGCTGACCGGCGACGTCTCCGTCATGCCATACGCGATCGTGATCTCGCCCATGTGCATGCGTTCGATCACGCGGCTCATCACTTCGGCCGGGCAGGGCGAGCCCGCCATGATCCCCGTGCGCAGCGTGGACAGGTCGTATCCGGCGAAGTCGGGATGGTCGAGCAGCGCAATGAACATCGTCGGCACGCCGTGCAGGCCCGTGCAGCGCTCGGCCTGCACCGTCTCCAGCACGGCTTTCGGGTCGAACCCTTCGCCCGGGAAGACCATCGTCGCGCCGTGCGTCACGCACGCCAGGTTCCCCAGCACCATGCCGAAGCAGTGATACAGCGGCACGGGAATGCACAGCCGGTCGGCGCTGGTGAGGCGCATCGCCTCGCCGACGAAAAACCCGTTGTTGAGGATATTGTGGTGCGTCAGCGTGGCGCCTTTCGGCGCCCCGGTCGTGCCGGACGTGAACTGGATATTGACGGCGTCGTCGAACTGCAGCTCGTCTTCCAGTGCGCGCAGGCGCTCCAGCTGCGCCGTGTCGGGCGGCGCAAGCAGGCTGTCGAAGTTGCGCATGCCGGCCGTGCGCCCGCCGCCCAGCCGGATCACGTGCCGCAGCGCCGGCAGGCGCGCCGAGCGTACGAGGTCGTCGCGGCTTGTGGCCAGTTCCGGGACCACGTCGCGCACGATGGCCAGGTAGTCGCTCGACTTGAAGCTGGGTGCCAGGATCAGTGCGCTGCACCCGACTTTTTCAAGCACGTATTCCAGCTCGGAGCGGCGATAGGCCGGGTTGATGTTGACGAGGACCAGGCCGGCGCGCGCCGTGGCGAACTGCGTCAGCACCCATTCCGCGCAGTTCTGCGACCAGATGCCGATGCGCTCGCCCGGCTGCAGGCCGAGGCCCAGCAGGCCCGCGGCCAGCGCGGTGACGCGGGCGTCGAATTCACGATAGGTCAGGCGCACACCCTGGTGGGGCACGACGAGGGCTTCGTTGTCGCCGTGGGCTGCGGCAATGGCCGCCAGGTGCTTGCCGATGGTCTGGCCGATCAATGGCACGTCGTGCGCGCCGTGAACGTAACTGAGTTGGGACTGCATGGTGTCTCCTGCTTATTTATATGAATGTTCTGCGGCTCAAGGGTAGCATCGCTGCGGGCCGCGGCCAAGCGGCCACCCCGACTGACTTGCAGAATGGAATTTACGCATTCTGGACAGTAACCTGGTGGCAAGAATCGCAATCGCCATCGTTGGATTTCGCAATTGAATCGCTGCATTGGTGTAAGCAAAATGCAACACAGCTCGCTCGACACCGAAATATAAACTTACATAACTTTACAATGGTGCAACTCGGAGTGAGGGGAGACAACTATGCTGAGAACGCACCGCATTGCGCTGCTTTTCAACGCCAATAAAATATTCGATCGTGAGGTCATCACGGGAATCGCCGGCTACCTCGCCAGCACGCGTACGGCCTGGGACCTGTTCCTCGAAGAGGATTTCCGCGCCCGCCTGTCCGGCATCGACCAGTGGCAGGGCGACGGCATCATCGCCGACTTCGACAATCCGGCGGTCGCCGGCGCGCTGGCATCGTGCCGCGTGCCTGTGGTCGCCGTCGGCGGCTCGTACGAAAGCCCGGCCGACTATCCGGCCGCGGTGCCTTACGTGGCGACGGATAACTTCAAGCTGATCAAACTGGCTTATGAACATCTGATCGAGGCGGGGCTGCGTAACCTGGCCCTGTTCAGCCTTCCCGAAGCGCAGGAAAATCGCTGGGCGCAGGAGCGCGAGAAGGCGTTCTGCAGCCTGATGCGCCGCGACAAGCTGGAGCCGGAAATCTACCGCGGCCAGTGCACCAGCGCGCCGCTGTGGAACGAGGCGGTGGAGCAGCAGATCGCCTGGCTGCACAGCCTGCCGAAGCCGGTCGGCATCATCGCCGTGACGGATGCGCGCGCGCGCCAGCTGCTGCAGGCCTGCGCGCTGGCCGGCATCGAGGTGCCGGAACAGGTGGCGCTGATCGGCATCGACAACGATCCGCTGGCACGCATGCTGACGCGCATCCCGATGAGTTCCGTGATCCAGGGCGCCGAGGAGATGGGCCGCACGGCGGCCCACTTGCTGGACCAGATGCTGCACGGCGTGCGGCTGGCCGACACGCGCATTCTCGTGCCGCCGGCCGGCATCAACGTGCTGGCGTCGAGCAAGCACGAACGCGCCAAGCATCCGCATGTCATGCGGGCGCGCCATTTCATCCGCCAGTACGCGTGCCAGGGCATCAAGACGGACCAGGTGGCCGATTACGTCGGCATCTCGCGTTCCACGCTGGAGTGCTACTTCCGCCAGGAGCTGGGCTGCAGCGTGCATGACGAGATCCTGCGCCTGCGTCTGGACGCGGCCATCGCCTATCTGGACCGGGGCGACTGCAACCTGACGGACGTCGCCATCAAGTGCGGCTTCACGTCCAGCCAGTACATGCATTCCGTCTTCAAGCGCGAACTTGGCTGTACGCCGCGCGCCTACCAGGAACGCGCGCGCAGCAGTGCGCCCGCTCTGGGGATGCCCACGCTGGGCATCCCCGATCTACACGCCTGAAAGCCCAGGTCATGAACTTCAAATCAGCACCGACTCTTCCCGTGGCATGCGTTGATGCCCAGCTGTTCACGCTGCGCAACGCCTATGGCATGCGGGTCACCGTCAGCGAACGGGGTGCCGCGCTCGTGTCGTGGTGGGCCCCGGACCGTTACGGCCGCATGGCCGACGTCCTGCTCGGCTACCCGAGCGATGCGCAGTACCGCGGCAATCCCTCATATTTCGGCGCCATCATCGGGCGCTGGGCCAACCGCATCGCCGCCGGCCGCTTCATGCTCGACGGGCGCCCGGTGCAGGCGGACGTCAACGACCGCGGCAACCACCTGCACGGCGGTGCCGATGGCTTCCACTGCGCCCACTGGCGCGGCGTGATGGCACACGGCGGCCTGACCTTGCGCCATGTGTCGCCGGACGGCGAGGGCGGCTTCCCCGGCAACGTCGAAGTACAGGTGTTCTACCAGCTCGACGACGACGGCTGCCTGTCGATCGAATACCAGGCCACGTCGGACGCGCCTACCCCGATCAACCTGACGTCGCACCCGTACTTCAACCTGAACGGCGGCGCGGGCGACGTGGGCGACCATATGCTGCAGATCGATGCCGATTACTACCTGCAGATCGACCCGGCCGGCATTCCCGTCGGGCGCGCCGGCGTGGGCGGCACGCCGTTCGACTTCCGCCAGCCGGCCGCCATCGGTCCGCGCCTGCGCTGGCCCGACGCGCAGATCCGTCTGGCCGGCGGCTTCGATCACTGCTACTGCCTGTCCGACGACGCGATGGGCAACGCCAGCGCCCTGCGTACCGTCGCGCGGGTGTACGACCCGGGGTCGGGCCGCCAGTTGCAGGTGGCGACCACGGAAGCGGGGCTGCAGTTCTACAGCGGGAACTGCCTGGAGGGCGTGCAGGGCCGCAGCCGCCAGCCGTATTCCCGGCACGACGGATTCTGTCTGGAGGCGGGCGCCTTTCCCGACCAGCTCAATGGCCAGCACGCGGCGGCCGTGATCCTGCGTCCCGGCCAGGTGTACCGGCAAACCACGGTGTACCGGCTGTCATTGCAGTGCTGATTACAACTCACAAGGAGACCAACATGAAGAAGGTTCTGAGCGCGGCCATCGCCGCATCGCTGCTGTTGCTGACCGCCGGCCAGGCCAGCGCCGACGCGAAAAATCCGAAGATCGGCTTCTCGATCGACGACCTGCGGCTCGAGCGCTGGGCGCGCGACCGCGACTACTTCGTCGCCGCGGCCACGCAGCTGGGCGCCAAGGTGTTCGTGCAGTCCGCGGACGGCAACGAGCAGAAACAGATCTCGCAAATCGAGAACCTGATCGCGCGCGGCGTGGACGCCATCGTCGTCGTGCCGTACAACGCCACGGTGCTGGGCAATGCGATCAAGGAAGCGAAGAAGGCCGGCATCAAGGTGATCTCGTACGACCGCCTGACGCTGAACGCCGACCTCGATGCCTACATCTCGTTCGATAACAAGGCCGTGGGCGAGATGCAGGCCAAGGCGCTCGTCGATCGGGTTCCGAAGGGTAATTACTACCTGCTGGGCGGCGCGCCAACCGACAACAACGCGAAGATCCTGCGCGAGGGACAGATGGCCGTGCTGCAGCCGCTGGTGGACAAGGGCGCCATCAAGATCGTCGGCAAGCAATGGGTCAAGGACTGGAGCCCGAGCGAGGCGCTGGCGATCGTGGAAAACGCGCTGACGGCGAACAACAACAAGATCGACGCGGTGGTCGCGTCAAACGATGCCACCGCGGGCGGCGCCATCCAGGCGCTGGGTGCGCAGAAGCTGGCCGGCAAGGTGCCGGTGTCGGGCCAGGATGCCGACCTGGCGGCCGTGCGCCGCGTGGTCGCCGGCACGCAGGCGATGACTGTGTACAAACCGCTGAAGGCTATTGCCAGCGAAGCGGCGAAGCTGTCGGTGCAGCTGGTGCGCAACGAGAAGCCCTCTTTTAACTCGCAATATGACAACGGTTTCAAGAAGGTCAGTACGCTGCTGCTGAAACCCACGCCGCTGACCAGGGACAATATCGACGTGCTGGTCAAGGATGGCTTCTACACGAACGCCCAGCTGGCAGGCAAATAGACTGCGGGACCGGTCCGGCATTCGGACACGCACTGAACCCCTGTTCGCAAGGGAGGTGGCGCACTCCGCGGGTCCGCCACCGCCGTCCCCTGACACAACCGAGACAACGATGCAGAAATCAATCGCCGTGCCGCTCCTGCGCGCGCTGGCAGGCGTCGTCGCAGCCGCGACGACCCTGTACACCCAGGCCGCCACGCCTGACCTCAAGGTCTACGATGCCCGTCCCGCCCCGGGCTGGCACGTCACCGTCGCCCACTCGGAAGGCCAGGCCAGGCTGGCGGGCCGTTCCGCCACCGTGCCGACCAACGCAAAGCAGCCGGAAGCCGTCGTGCGCGCCGATGCCGTCAAGGCGGGCAAGCGCGACGCACTCGTCCTGAAGTTCAAAGATACCTGGTACGCCAGCCTTCGCATCGAAGGCGATGAGGGAGCGGAAGCCGGCAGGCGCGACCTCGGTCCGTATGCGCCGGACGGCGTGCTGGCGTTCGACCTGGACGTGCGCGAGATGAGCAAGGGCGGCATCTACTTCCAGCTGGGCTGCGGCAAGGACTGCGAGCGCAAGGTGCCGTACGTGGTGCAATCGCGCGCGGCCGCCGGCAAGGGCTGGCGTCACCTGGAATTTTCCATGCGCTGCTTCCTGCGCGAAGGCGACGATTTTTCCGCCATCGCCAGGCCGTTCTCCATCGAAGCCAACGGCTCGGGCGAGGTGGCGGTGGCGAACGTGCGCTTCAAGGCGCACGGCAAGCCCAACGCGCAGTGCCCGGACTATCGCAGCGTGTCCGTCACCCCGGCACCGCTGAACGAGCCATGGTCGCTGGACTGGTGGATGCCGCGCCACGAGCAGAAACTGAAGGAAATCGCCGAGCGCAAGGCGGCCGGCGCGCTCCCCGAAGTCGTGTTCATCGGCGACTCGATCACGCAAGGGTGGGAGAAGGAGGGCAAGGACGAGTGGGCCCGGCGCTACGCGCGCTACAACGCGCTGAACCTGGGCTACAGCGGCGACCGCACGGAAAACATCCTGTGGCGCCTGCGGCATGGCGAAGTGGACGGCCTCGATCCGAAGGTCGTCGTGCTGATGGCGGGAACGAACAACACGGGCCACCGCCAGGAAGACCCGCGCACGACGGCGGCGGCGATGAAACTGATCGTCGACGAACTGCGCGGGCGCCTGCCGCGTGCGAAGATCCTCGTGCTGGGCATCTTCCCGCGCGACGCCATGCCGGATTCGAAGCAGCGCCGGATCAATGATGGCGTCAACGCCATCCTGGCGACGTTTGCCGACAACGACAAGGTGTTCTATCACGACATCTCGAACGCCTTCCTCGATGCGAACGGCGGCCTGCCGACGGACGTGATGCCGGACCTGCTGCACCCGAACGCGCGCGGCTACGCGCTGTGGGCTGAAGCGATGGAGCCCGTGCTGCAAAAGCTCCTGACCGGGTACGAGTGGAACAGCGTCGCCATCGGCGGCGGCGGCTTCGTCACGGCGGTGATTCCCAGTCCGTCCGAACGGGGCGTCGCGTACGCCCGCACGGACGTGGGCGGCGCCTACCGGTGGGACGGCAAGACGGCGCACTGGCACGCGCTGCAGGACTGGGTCGGCGAGGAACGGACGGGATTGCTGGGTGTGGACTCGCTGGCCGTGGATCCGAACAACGCCGGCAAGGTCTATCTGCTGGCCGGCATCGAATACCTGAACGGCGGGCGTACGGCCATCCTGCGCTCGAACGACTATGGCAGGACCTTTGCGGTGACCGACGTGACGGCCCAGTTCAGGACGCACGGCAACGGCATGGGCCGCCAGAACGGCGAGCGCCTCGCGGTCGATCCGACCGACCCCAATGTGCTGTACGTCGGTACGCGCGCCAACGGCCTGTTTCAGAGCCGCGACGCCGGCGCCACGTGGCAGCGCATGACGGGCCTGGACGTGACGACGACGCCGAACGGCGCGGGCATCGTCTTCGTGGTGCCGGACGCGCAGCGCCGGCTTTACGTCGGCGTCTCGCGCTACGGCAGCGTGGGGCCGAACCTGTACCGCAGCGACGATGGCGGCGCCTCCTTCGCGCCGGTCGCCGGCGCGCCGCGCGACCTAATGCCGCACCGCGCGGCGCTGGACGGGCAGGGCAACCTGTATGTCACGTTCGCCAACGGCGCCGGTCCTCATCCCGACCAGGCCGGCAAGGAGCCGGTCAATCGGGGCGGCGTGTGGAAATACGCCATCGCGGCGCGCGCGTGGGCGGACGTTACGCCAAGCGGCCTGCGCACGGCTTTTTCCGGTGTTTCCGTGGACCGCAACGATCCGCGCCGCGTGCTGGTATCGACGATCAACACGTTCGTGCCCCAGTCCAACGCCGCCGATCCGGCCGAGCGCACGAAAGGCGACCGCATCTACCTGTCGCAGGACGGTGGCGCCAGCTGGACTGACGTCATTGCACGCGGCTTTGCGAAAGACACGGCCGGCATCGACTGGATCCGCGGCCACGGCATCCACTGGACCGGCTCGATCGCCTTCGATCCGTTCGACGGGCGAGCGGCATGGGTCACGTCCGGCAATGGCGTGTTTCATACCGCCGACTTGAACGCCACGCCGACGACGTGGCGTTTTGCCGTGCAGGGCATGGAGGAGACGGTGCCGCTGAATATGGTGAGCGTGCCTGGCGGCCCGATGATCTCGGTGGTCGGCGACGTGGACGGCTTCGTCCACCGCGACCCGAAGCAGTACAGCCCCACGCACCAGCCGCGCATGGGCACCACGTTCGGCCTGGCGGTTGCGGGCAGCCGGCCAGCCGTGCTGGCACGCGCGGGCGCCCAGGTGTATATGAGTACCGATGGCGGCGCGAGCTGGCAGGCCGCACCCGTCGTCAAGGGCAAGAACGGGCAGCTGGCGCTGTCGGCCGATGGCGCGGTGCTGCTGCACAGCCCCGCGGGGTCCGCCGTTACGTGGCGCACGACCGATGCCGGCAAACGCTGGACGGAAGTAGCGGGGCTGCGCGCCAAGGCGCGCCCCGTCGCCGATCCGGCCGATCCGCTGCGTTTCTATGCCTACCAGGACGGGGCATTCGTCGCCAGCGCCGATGGAGGCAAGACCTTCGCGGCCACCGCGCGCTTGCCGGCCGGCGGCTCGAACGTCGTCGTCGCCATGCCGGGCCGCACCGGCGACGTCTGGGTGCCGCTGAAGGACAGCGGTCTGGCTCGTTCGGTCGACGGTGGCGCGACGTTCCGCCTGCTGCCGGGCGTGAGCTATGGCGGCGCCGTCGGCTTCGGCAAGGCCGCGCCGGGCGCGCCGGACCCCGCCGTCTACCTCTGGGGCACCGTGAAAGGCCAGCGCGGCGTCTACCGCTCGCTCGATGCCGGCGCCACCTGGGCCAGGATCAACGACGACGCGCACCAGTACGGCGGGCCGGGCGACGGCGGCTTCGTCGTCGGCGACCTGAATGTCTTCGGCCGCGTCTACATGAGTACCGCTGGCCGCGGCATCGTCTACGGCGAACCGGTGGGCGCGCCGTGACGGCGCGCCGGCTGGTGTTTGCCGCCGTGCTGGCGGCGGGACAGGCGTGGGCGGCGCCCGACCTGACGTTGCGCTACGACCGGCCCGCCGCCGAAACGGCCGAGGGCTGGGAGCGCGAGGCGCTGCCGGTCGGGAACGGCCGCATCGGCGCCATGGTGTTCGGCCAGCCGGGCCGCGAACATCTGTCCTTCAACGACATCACGCTGTGGACGGGCGACGAAAAAACCATGGGCGCCTTCCAGCCGTTCGGCGACCTGACCGTCGACCTGCCGGGCCATGACAAGGCGACGGACTACCGCCGCACGCTGGATCTGGCGCGGGCGCTGCACACCGTCAGCTACACCCATGCCGGCGTGCGCTACACCCGCGAAGTGCTGGCCAGCCATCCGTCCGACGTCATCGTCGTGCGCCTGAGCGCCGACAGGGCGGGTGCGCACAGCGGCACCGTGCGCCTGACCGACATGCATGGCGCGCACATCGCCGCCAACGGCAACCGCATCTACGCCACCGGCTCGCTGGCCGGCTTTGTCCTTACCCCCGAGCGGGGCAACCAGTGGACGCCGGCAAACCTGCCGCCATCGGCCAACACCATGACGTACGCCAGTCAGGTGCAGGTGCTGCACGAAGGCGGCAGCGTGACGATGGCAGGCGACACCGTGCGGTTCCAGGACTGCGACAGCGTCACCCTGGTGCTGGGCGCCGGCACCAGCTATGTCCGCGATCCGAAAGCCGCGTTCCAGGGCGCCCATCCGCTGGCGCGCGTGACGGCCCAGGTGACGGCGGCCGCGGCGCGTTCATGGTCCGCGCTGCAGGCCGACCATGAACGCGACTACGCCGCACTGTTCGGGCGCGTGGTCCTGGACGTGGGCACGGCCGCGCCGGAGCGCCGGGCGCTGACGACGGACCGCCGTCTGGAAGCGTACACGCGAGAGGGGCAGGACCCGGAACTGGAAGCACAGTTCTTCCAGTTCGGCCGCTACCTGCTGATCGCCAGCTCGCGCGGGCCGTTGCCGGCCAATCTGCAGGGCCTGTGGAACAACAGCCTGACGCCGCCGTGGAACGCGGACTATCACACCAACATCAATATCCAGATGAACTACTGGCCGGCCGAGACGGCCAACCTGTCGGAACTGGCCGAGCCGCTGCTGGGCTTCGTGCAGGCGATGGTGCCGGCTTACCGCCGCCTCGTGGCGCACAGCGCGCAGCACGGGCCGCCGCCGTCCAACGCGGGCGACGCCAGCCAGAAGGCGGAAGCGGAGCCGGTCGAAACGTTCCGCCGTGCGGACGGCAAACCGGTGCGCGGCTGGACGGTGCGCACGGAATCGAACCCGTTCGGCTACACGGGCTTTCGCTGGAACAAGACGGCCAACGCCTGGTACGCGCTGCACTTCTGGGAGCATTACGCGTTCACGCAGGACCGGGCGTACCTGGCAGCGACGGCATACCCGCTGATGAAGGAGGTCAGTCAGTTCTGGCTGGACTACCTGAAACGGCTGCCGGACGGCCGGCTGGTCGCGCCGAACGGCTGGTCGCCCGAACATGGCCCCGTCGAGGATGGCGTCGGGTACGACCAGCAGCTGGTGTGGGACGTGTTCGACAACACGGCGCAGGCGGCCCGCATCCTGGGGGACGCCGCGTTCGCACGCCAGGTCGCGGCGGCGCGCGACCGGCTGGCGGGCCCGCGCGTGGGCAGCTGGGGGCAATTGCTGGAGTGGCTGGAGGAGAAGCGCGACCCGGTGCTGGATACGCCGAAGGACACCCATCGTCACGTGTCCCACCTGTTCGGCGTGTTCCCGGGCCGGCAGATCACGCCGCTGCGCACGCCCGCGCTGGCCGCGGCGGCGCGCAAATCGCTGGCTGCGCGCGGCGACGCGGGTACGGGCTGGTCGATGGCGTGGAAGACTGCCTTCTGGGCCCGTTTGCACGACGGCGACCACGCCTACACGATGTTGCGCGGCCTGCTGGCCAAGCCAGGCGCGCGCGCGGCCACGCAGGCGTCGCAAGGCACGGAGCACAACAACGCCGGCGGCGTCTATCCGAACATGCTGGACGCGCATCCGCCATTCCAGATCGACGGCAATTTTGGCGCCACCGCGGCCATTGTCGAAATGCTGCTGCAGTCACACGACGGCGCCATCGATCTGCTGCCGGCGCTGCCCGCCGCGTGGCCGGACGGCGCCGTGCGCGGTCTGCGGGCACGCGGCGGCTTCGAGGTGGACATGGCATGGCAGGCCGGCCGGCTGACGTCGGCCGCCATCCGGCGCGTGGCCGGCACGGATGCAGCGACGGTGCGGGTGCGCCATGGCGGCAGAACGGTGGAGCTGCGCCTGCGGCCCGGCGAGCAACGCCGCCTGGGGCCGGAGTTGAAATGAAGCGGCGAAATATCGTTTGCCGATTTGGTGAATTTCGCAATTGCCCCACCCCACGTGCGAACACACAATATTGCGCACAACAGTAGTTCGTACCGAATAAAACGAGGAGACGCTTTGAAACAGTTCAAGCTGAATGCGATCGCGCTGGCTGCCGCGCAGATCGCACTGATGTCGTCGCACGCAGTCCACGCCCAGACCACCCAGGCAGGCCAGGGCGCCGATGCCCCCGTCACCGTCGTCGTCACGGGCCAGCGCGGCTCGATCGAATCGGCGCAGAAGATCAAGCAGGACTCCGACGAGATCGTCGATTCCATCGTGGCCGAGGATATCGGCAAGCTGCCGGACCGCTCCGTGACGGAAGTGCTGCAGCGCGTCGTCGGCGTCACCATCGACCGCACGATGAGCCGCGGCGACCCGGAACACTATTCGGTGGAGGGCTCGGGCGTCTCCATCCGCGGGCTGTCGATGGTGCGCTCGGAACTGAACGGCCGCGACTCGTTCTCCGCCAACGGCGGCCGCTCGCTGAACTTCGAGGACGTGCCGCCCGAACTGATGGCCGGGCTGGACGTCTACAAGAACCCGTCGGCCGAACAGATCGAAGGCGGCATCGGCGGCCTGGTCAACCTGCGCACGGCGCTGCCGTTCGACTTCAAGGGTTCAAAGGTGGGTATTTCGGCCCAGTCCACTTACTCGGAACTGAGGAAGGGCAAGTGGTCGCCATCGGGCTCCGTGATGCTGTCGAACCGCTGGAAGACCGGCATCGGCGAAGTCGGCGCGCTGTTCGATTATGCCTACTCGGAAAGCGGCACCCGCACGGACGGCTTCCAGGTCGAGCCGTACTTTCCACGTGACGACATCGAACCTGGCAGGACGGTCTGGGTGCCGAAAGGCACGCAATGGCGTACGCTGAACTTCGATCGCAAGCGCCAGGGCATGTACGGCGCGCTGCAATGGAAGGCCAACGCCGACCTGCGCTCGCACCTGACGTATTTCAAGTCGAAGTACCAGATGCAGTGGGACGAGCAGGCACTGTTTGCCGCGTCGAACCCGTACAACATCGGCATCCGTCCAGGCGCCACCTACAGCCCGACTGGCGCGTTCGTGACGGGCACGATGTTCGACCGCGTCGACCCGGGCATCAACTTCGGCGACGACACCCGTATCGCCAACCGCAAGTCCGACACCACGGATATCTCGTGGAACGTGACGTGGCGCGCCAACGACCGCTGGTCGTTTACTTCCGACCTGCAGCGCATCAAGGCCAGAACCCACGGCCTCGATTCGACCGTGGCGACCGGCTTGCAGATGCCCGAGCAGCAGATCGACCTGTCCGGCAACGTGCCGAATCTGATGTTCACCGATGCGCAGCGCGCCTACCTGGCGAACCCGAACAGCTACTACTGGGCGTTCACGCAGGAACACCTGGACCGCAGCGAGGCGGTATCGAAGGCATGGAAGGGTGACGCCAAATACACCTTCGATCATCCGGTGCTGCGCGACCTGCGCTTCGGCGTGCGCCTCACCAAACGCGACTCGCTCAACGAGACGTCCAATCCGGACTATAACTGGTCGCCGATCTCGCAGACCTGGCAGCTGGGGAACAACATCAACAACCTTGCCTGGCTGGCAGATCCGCGCTTCTCCGGCGCCACGCACCTGACGACGTTCAACAACTTCTTCAACGGCAAAGCCAACGTGCCGTCGCTGGTGTTCCCCGACACGTCGTGGGCGACCGGCTTCCCCAACTCGTACGCCGCGCTGCACGAATTCCACAATATCCTCTGCGCCGAGCGCGCCGCTGCCACCGGCCAGACGCAGAACTGCGCCACGTGGAGCCCGGCGAAATTCGGGGGCAATCCGGCCGGCATCAACGAGCAGTCGGAAAAGACCAAGGCGATGTTCGGCCAGCTGCGCTTCGGCTTCGACAACTGGAAGTATCCGGTGGACGGCAATGTGGGGGTGCGCTACGTGAAGACGGAAATGGAAGCGCGCGGCTACACGGTCTTCACGCCGCCGACCGTTACCATCCCGCCCGGCCATACCGTGTCGGGACCGGCCGTGCCGACGATCCCGGCCTTCTCGGCGGACCAGGCCTATGGCAACTCGTACCACAACGTACTGCCAAGCCTGAACCTGCGCATGAAGGCGCGTGACGACCTGCAATTCCGCTTTGCGATGTCGAAAGCGATTTCGCGCCCCGACTTCAAGGACCTGCAGGGCTACGCGACGCTGACGCAGGACATCAAGCTGACCAACTTTCTGCCGGAACGCCACACGGTCATCAACAGCATGACCCTGACGGGCGAGGGCAAGGGCAATCCGCTGCTGCGTCCCACGACGGCCACGCAGGTGGACCTGACGGCAGAGTGGTACTTCGGCCGCGCCAGCTCCGTCACCGTCGCGCTGTTCAACAAACGCCTGAAGGACGTCATCGTCCAGCAGTCATACGACTACCAGATCCCGGACGTCAACGGCACGTTGCAGAACTTTACCGTGACGGGGCCTGTGAACGGCGCCCGCGGACGCGCCACCGGCGTGGAGATCGCCTACCAGCAGTATTTCGACAAGCTGCCGGGCGCTCTGTCCGGCCTGGGCGTGCAGGTCAACTACACGTTCGTGGACAGCAGCACGAAGCCGTACAATCCGACGTTCTCGGCCTACTGCTCGGGCGGTAACACGGCGGCAAACCTGAACCTGAACCAGAACGGCTGCGACACGGATGGCCGCGGCTTCGGCAACCTGCCGCTCCAATACCTGTCGCGCAACTCGTATAACGTGGCAATCCTGTACGACAAGGGGCCGTGGTCGGCGCGCGCCGCGTGGAGCTGGCGATCGAAGAATCTGCAGGGCATCAACGTCAACGGCACGCGCGGCGGCGACGGCACCGATACCAATCCGGCCAGCCCGACGTTCGGCCAGCACAATGTGGGCTGGGCGCTGCCGCTGTGGGCGGACGACTACGGGCAGCTCGATGCATCGCTGTCGTATCAGATCAACGAACGCACGTCGATCGGCGTGGAGGCGCAGAACCTGACGGACGCCAAGGCCAAGCAGCTGATGCAGCAGGGGATCGGCATGATGGGCCGCGCATGGTTCGTTTCCGGCCCGCGCTATACCGCGCAAGTACGCTACTCTTTCTGAGGCGCTTATGAAAACGTTTGCGAGAACACTTGTCTGCCTCGCCGTCGCGGCGGCATGCGGGTCCGCGGCGCTGGCCGCGGAACTGCCGCGGCTCGTCACGAAAGACGGCCGCCACGCGCTGATGGTGGATGGCGCGCCATACGTGATGCTGGGCGCGCAGGCGCACAACTCCAGCAATTACGTGGCGGCGTTGCCGAAGGTGTGGGCCGCGGTGGCCGATGCGAATGCCAACACGCTGGAGATACCCGTGGCGTGGGAGCAGATCGAGCCCGTCGAGGGCAGGTTCGACTTCAGCTACGTCGACACGCTGGTGCAGCAGGCGCGCGAGCGCAATGTGCGCCTGGTACTGCTGTGGTTCGGCACGTGGAAGAACACGGGGCCGAGCTATGTGCCGGAATGGGTCAAGTTCAACAACAGCCGCTTCCCGCGCATGGTGGACAAAGACGGCAAGCCGATCTACTGCCTCTCGCCGCACGGTACGGAAACGCTGAAGGCGGACCGCAAGGCATTCGTCGAACTGATGACGCACCTGAAGAAGATTGACGGCGAGCAACATACCGTCATCATGATGCAGGTGCAGAACGAGGTCGGCACCTACGGCTATGCGCGCGACTACAGCCCCACGGCGCAGAAGGCGTTCGCCCAGGCCGTGCCAGCCGCGGTGCTGAAGCAGCAGAAGGCGCCCGT
The DNA here is from genome assembly GCF_004421005.1 of Pseudoduganella plicata. Taxonomy (NCBI): domain Bacteria; kingdom Pseudomonadati; phylum Pseudomonadota; class Betaproteobacteria; order Burkholderiales; family Oxalobacteraceae; genus Pseudoduganella; species Pseudoduganella plicata. The sequence goes on along the minus strand of NZ_CP038026.1, from coordinate 1,490,866 downwards.
CAAGGGCGCGGCCAGCGGCACCTGGCAGCAGGTCTACGGCGACTATGCCGAACAGTATTTCCATACGTATGCGATCGCCAGCTATATCGAGGAAATTGCCAAGGCCGGACGTGCCGTCTACGATCTGCCCATGTTTGTCAACAACGCGCTGCGCGATGCGGTCGAGCCGCTGGCGCCGTGGAAGAAGAACTTCGCCAGCGGCGGCCCGACGTATGACGTCATCGGCATCTACAAGGCTGCCGCGCCGCATATCGACGTGGCGGGGCCGGACATCTACGAGCCGGCGTCGAACAAGGTGGCGGCCACGCTGGACAAATTCCACCGTCCCGACAACGCGCTGTTCGTGCCCGAGATAGGCAACTCGACGGCCTACCCGCGCTATGCGTTCGCCGTGCTGGGACGCGGCGGCATCGGCTTTGCGCCGTTCGGCATCGATTACGCCGACTACAGCAACTTCCCGCTCGGTTCCAAGGCCACGGACCGCTCGATGGTGGCGCCGTTCGGCACTATCTACAACGTGTTCCGGCCAATGATGCGGCAGTGGGCCCAGTGGGCGTTCGAGGGCCGCACGCATGGCGTGGCCGAAGGCGACGACCGGGCACCCCAGACGATCGCGCTGCGCAACTGGAAGGCCACCGTGTCGTTCCGCGAGTGGCAGTTCGGCGAAGCGCAGTACTTCAAGCATATCCAGGACAAGCCGGCCGGAACCGAGTCGCCCAACGGCGGCGTGGCCGTCGCGCAGATCGGTGACAACGAGTTCGTTGTCGTCGGCCAGCATGCCCGCATCAAGTTCGAGGGGGCCGGCAGCAATGCCGGCAAGCCTTCGGCCTATGCGCGCGTGGAAGAAGGGCAGTTCGACGACAAGGGCCGCTGGACCATGGAACGCAACTGGAATGGCGACCAGACCGACTACGGCCTCAATTTCATGGCGCGACCGACGGTGCTGCGCGTGAGGCTGGGTACATATTGATAACGATACGGGGACAACAGACAATGCAGATGAAGACAATCAGCCTGGCATGCGCCACCCTGGCGATGGCATGCGGCCAGGCGTGGGCCGGCACGTTCCAGCAGACCGCCACCGGCGTCGCGATCACGCCCGACAGCGGCGCGGCGAAGGAAATCCGCCTGGAGGTCATGGCGGACAATATCGTTCACGTCGTCAAGGTCGATCAGGCCGGCAAGCAGCTCACGCCATCGATGATGACGATCGCCAGGCCATGCGCGTGCCGCTTCGACGTCAAGAAGACGGGCAACGCGGTCGCGCTGACGACGAGGAACGTCGTCGCCACCGTTTCGTTGGCCGACGGCCAGGTGCAATTCGCCGATCCGAAAGGTCCGGTCTTCCTGAAGCAGGACAGCGAGAGCATCGCACCCGTTAACCTGGAAGGCAAGGCGTTCGTCACGGTCAAGCAGGGCTTCAACCACGGCACGAAGGACGCGTTCTACGGCACCGGCCAGCACCAGAACGGCCAGATGAACCTGAACGGCGAGGACGTGCTCCTGCAGCAGCACAATATGGACATCGCCGTGCCGTTCGTCGTCTCGGACAAGAACTACGGCGTCCTGTGGGACAACAACGGCATTTCGCGCTTCGGCGACGCCCGTCCGTATGGCCCGATGAAGCGCGACCTGCAGCTGACGGACGCCGACGGCAAGCCGGGTGCACTGACGGCGCGCTACTACATCGGCGACAAGCTCGCCCTCACGCGCCGCGAAGACGACCTGCGCTACCAGTACCTGAAGGACGTCGCCGAGTTCTGGCCGAAGGAACTTGGCCCGCTGAAAGCGCTGAAGAACGTGCGCGTGGTGTGGGAAGGGACGCTGGCGTCGTCGAAACCGGGCCGCCACAAGATGCAGCTGTACTCGTCCGACTACGCCACCCTGACGATCGACGGCAAGAAGGTGCTGGATGTCTGGCGCCAGGGCTGGAACCCGTGGTACCACAACTTCGACATCGACTTCACAGCCGACAAACCGGTCAGGTTCCACCTGGACTGGAAACCCGAAGGCGGCATGATCGCCGTTACCCACAACGATCCGCTGCCAGCGCCCGAGCGCCATTCGCTGACCTTGTCGTCCGAGGTGGCCGAGGCGATCAATTACTACGTCATCCGCGGCACCAGCATCGACAGCGTCATCGGCGGCTACCGCACGCTGACGGGCGAACAGCCGATGATGCCGAAGTGGGCGTTCGGCTTCTGGCAGTCGCGCCAGCGCTACGAGACGCAGGAACAACTGCTGGACACGGTCAGGCAGTACCGCCAGCGCGGCTGGCCACTGGATAATATCGTGCAGGACTGGTTCTACTGGCCGGAAAACGGCTGGGGTTCGCATGACTTCGACAAGAAGCGTTTTCCCGACCCGAAAGGCATGGTGGACGAGGTGCACCGTCAGAACGCCCACATCATGTTCTCGATCTGGGGCAAGTTCTACGCCAATACGGACAACTACAAGGAGCTGCAGGCGGCCGGCGGCATGTGGACCAAGAACGTGGAGAACGGCGACCTCGATTGGGTCGGACCCGGCTACAAGAACAGCCACTACGACCCGTACACGGAAAAGGCGCGCGACATCTACTATCGCCAGCTGAAGACGAAACTGGTCGACCTGGGCATCGACGCCTGGTGGATGGACAATACGGAACCGGACGTGCTGTCGAACTCGCGCCTGGAGGACTTCAAGAAGCTGATCGGCCCGACCGTCTACGGTCCCGGCGAGGTCACGTTCAATACATACAGCCTGGCGCACACGCAGGGCTTCCACGACCACCTGAAGCGCGATCAGCCCGATACCCGCCAGTTCATCCTGTCGCGTTCCGGTTTCGCCGGCGTGCAGCGCAACGCGGTTGCCATCTGGAGCGGCGATACGGTGGGTCGGTGGAACAATCTGTACGACCAGATCTCGGCGGGCGTGCAGGCGTCCCTGTCCGGCTTGCCGATGTGGACGCACGATATCGGCGGCTATGCGCAGGAGACGCGTTTCCAGACGGGCGAACTGGGCTCGGCGCAGGAGAACCGCCGCGTAGATGGCAGCACGGCAAAGCCGGAAGACATCCGCGAGTGGCAGGAAATGAACCTGCGCTGGTTCCAGTTCGGCGCGTTCTCGCCGCTGTTCCGCTCGCACGGCGAAGTGGTCAAGCGCGAGATCTACAACATCGCGCCGGAAGGTTCGCCGATGCGCGACTCGATGATCTGGTACCTGAAGCTGCGCTACCGCCTGATGCCCTACATCTACGCGACGGCATCGGACACGCACTTCAACAACGGCTCGATCATGCGCGGCCTAGTGATGGACTTCCCGAATGACGACAAGGTCAAGGACATCCGCGACGCGTACCTGTTCGGCCGTTCGATGCTGGTGGCGCCTGTATATGAATACGGTGCGCGCGAGCGCAGCGTCTACCTGCCGAAAGGCGCCGCGTGGTACGACTACTTCACGGGCGAGCGTCATGAGGGCGGCAAGACGATCGTCGTCAAGGCGCCGGAAACACAGATGCCGCTGCTGGTCAAGGCCGGCGCCATCGTGCCGATGGGCCCCGTGACGCAATACGTCGACGAGAAGCCGGATGCGCCGGTGACGGTCAAGGTCTACACGGGCGCGAACGGTGAGTTCAGCCTGTACGAAGACGACGGCGTCTCGGAAGCCTACCGCCGCGGCGAGTTCACGCGCATCGCGTTGCGTTACGACGACCGCAGCGGCACGCTGTCGATTGGTGCGCGCGAAGGCAAGTACAAAGGGATGGTCGGGAAGCGCACGTTCCGCGTGCACTTCGTCAAGCCGGGTGTATCGTCCGCCGATACGCTCGACACGGCCGACAAGGAAGTGACCTACGACGGCAAGGCCGTCTCTGTAAAACTGTGAGGATGCAACGCATGAGAGTAAAACGGCTCGCCTGCGCGCTGACGGTATTGTTCGCCGCCGGCGCCGGGGCCCAGGTGACGGATCCAGAGCAGCGCGCCAGCGCGCTGGTGGCGCAGATGACGCAGGAAGACAAGCTGCGTCTCGTGTTCGGATATTTTTCCACGGACTTCAACGGCGTCGCACGCCCGAAGGAGGGCATCAACTACACGGCCGGCTTCATTCACGGCGTGGAGCGCCTGAAGATCCCGCCGCAGCACCAGACCGATGCCGGGATTGGCGTGGCGACGCAACCGTCGCCGGAACCGCGCGGCCGCACGGCGCTGCCTTCCGGCCTCGCCACGGCGGCCACGTGGAACCGCCAGCTGGCATATGAGGCGGGCGCCATGATCGGCAAGGAGGCCCGGCTGTCCGGCCATAACGTGCTGCTGGCCGGTTCCGTCAACCTGATGCGCGAACCGCGCAACGGCCGCAACTTCGAGTACGGCGGCGAGGACCCGCTGCTGGCGGGCTGGATGACGGGAGAACAGATCCGCGGCATCCAGTCGAACGGCATCGTCTCGACGTTGAAGCACTTCGCCTTCAACGACCAGGAAACCAACCGCATGACCGTCGACGTGAAGATCGACGATGCCGCCGGACGCATGTCCGACCTGCTGGCGCTGCAGATCGCCACCGAAAAGGGCAATCCCGGTTCCGTCATGTGCGCGTACAACCGCGTCAACGGCGCGTATGCATGCGAGAGCGACTACCTGCTGAACAAGGTGCTCAAGCGCGACTGGGGTTATAAAGGCTACGTGATGTCGGACTGGGGCGCCGTGCACTCGACGATCCCGGCCGCCAACGCGGGCCTGGACCAGCAGTCCGGCTGGCCGTTCGACGCTTCGCCATACTTCGGCCCGGCGCTGCGCGAGGCGGTGGACAACGGCCACGTGCCGCAGGCGCGGCTGGACGACATGGCGCGGCGGATCCTGTGGGCGATGGCCGCCAACGGGCTGCTGGACAATCCGGTGCCCGTCGTGGAGCCGGAGAAGATCGACTTCGCGGCACACGCGAAGATCACGCAGCGCGGCGCGGAAGAGGGTATGGTGCTGCTGAAGAATGGCGGCAACCTGCTGCCGCTGGCGCAGGATGTCCGCACGATCGCCGTCATCGGCGGCCATGCGGACGTGGGGGTGATTTCCGGCGGCGGCGCGGCGCAGGTGCACCCCGTCGGCGGCAGCGCCGTCAAGGGCGAAGGACCGAAAAGCTTCCCCGGCCCGATCGTCTGGTATCCGTCCTCGCCGATGAAGGCGCTGGCCGCGCGCATGAAAGCGAAGGTCGTCTACCACGACGGCAAGGACGTGGCGGCGGCGGCGAAGCTGGCGGCGCAGAGCGACGTCGCCATCGTGTTCGGCACGCAGTGGACGGCGGAGAGCTTCGACGTGCCGTCGCTGTCGCTGCCGGACAACCAGGACGCGCTGATCGACGCCGTCGCCAGTGCCAACCGGCGCACCGTCGTCGTGCTGGAAACGGGCGGGCCGGTGACGATGCCCTGGGTGGACAAGGCCGGTGCCGTGCTGGCGGCATGGTATCCGGGGACGGCTGGCGGCGAAGCCATCGCGCGCGTGCTGACGGGCGAAGTGGATGCAGCCGGCCGCCTGCCGGCCACGTTCCCGGCATCGGAAGCGCAACTGCCGCGGCCACGGATCGATGGCAACAAGGATCCCAAGGCTCGCGTATCGACCGACTACAACATCGAAGGCGCCGCCGTCGGCTACAAGTGGTTCGACAGGAAGGGCCACAAGCCGCTGTTCGCATTCGGTCATGGCCTGTCCTACACGACGTTCGCGTTCGACGGGCTGGCCGCGCGCGCCGCCGCCAGGGGTGACGTCATCGTCGACTTTACGGTGAAGAACACGGGCGCGCGCGCCGGCTATGCGGTGCCGCAGGTGTATGCCAGCGCCGGTGCGGCGGCCGGCTGGGAGGCGCCACGCCGCCTGGCGGGCTGGGGCAAGGTGCTGCTGCAGCCGGGCGAGGCGCGCAAGGTCAGCGTGACGGTGCCGGCACGGATGCTGGCCGTCTACTCGACCAAAGCGGGCGCGTGGAAGGTCGCGCCGGGGCAGTACACCTTCACCCTGGCTACCGCGTCCGATGCGCCGGTGGCGCGGGCAACGGCGAAGGTGGGCGCGGCCACGATTCCTGTGGCGCTGCAGCGATGAAGGCGCTTGCCGTCGCCGGCCTGTTGTGCGCGGGTAGCCTGGCCCAGGCGGCTCAGTTCAATGTCCTCGTGTTCTCGAAAACGGCCGGCTGGCATCATGAGTCGATCCATGCCGGGGTGACCGCCATCCGGGAGCTGGGACGGCTGCACGATTTCGACGTGTTCTGGACGGAGGATCCTCACCGCGTCTTCAACGACAAGGAGCTGGCGAAATACCAGGCCGTCGTATTCCTGTCGACGACTGGCGACGTGCTGAACGACGTCCAGCAGGGGGCGTTCGAGCGCTACATCCGTGCCGGCGGCGGCTACGTCGGCATCCACAGCGCCGCCGACACCGAATACGACTGGCCGTGGTACACGCGGCTGGTCGGCCATATGTTCCACGTCCATCCGGCCGTGCAGACGGCCGTGCTGCAGGTGCGCGACGCCACCTTCCCCGGCATGGAGCGCTTCGCGCCGCGCAGCTATGCGACCGAGGAGTGGTACGAGTTCGGCCCGGCGCGTTCGTCCACGCTGCGCTACCTGCTGACGGTGGATGAAAGCACTTACAAGCCCGAGACGCAGTGGCCGGGCAAGGCGGGGCGCGGCATGGGCAGCTTCCATCCGGTCAGCTGGTATCAGCACTTCGACGGCGGGCGCTCGTTCTACACGGCGCTGGGACATCTGCCGGCAACATATGGCGATGCCGTGTTCCGTCATCACCTGTTTGGCGGCATTTACTGGGCCGCCACCGGCCGGGGCATATTGTGAACCAATTCCAGTAGGAGATGGCTCTCGCCAGCTTCGACAAAGGGCACTTCAAAATCCGACAAGGCCAGACCTCGACTAGATGTCGAGTCCCGTCTGATTAGGGAAGCGTTTGATGGATAGCTCAGCGGCGCTGGATCAGGCGTCAAAGCAAAAAGCCCGCCAATTTGGCGGGCTTTTTAATTTCCATCCGACACCGCCCATGCTATCTGCATGGTGCAGGCCGAATCGAAACCGGTATTAGATTGCGCAGATATTACCGGCTTTTTCGCCCTTAGGGCCAGTCGAGCGGACAAACGACACGCGCTGGTTTTCCGACAGGCTCTTGAAACCTTCCGACTGGATATCGCCGAAGTGGGCGAACAGGTCGGCGCCGCCAGCGTCCGGGGTGATGAAGCCGAAGCCTTTAGCGTCGTTGAACCATTTTACGGTGCCGGTTTGAGTAGTCATGTAATTTCCTTTAGTTTGCATGAGCAAAATCGCTCGAAATGCACTTTCGACCAAGAGGGGATGTAACGGAGGACATCAAACAGGACCGCGGCGGTAACACAGCGAGACGGGAGAGAAAGACCAACAATAACGACGACTTGATGTAGTGCAGGGGGAAATATACAGCGGTTTCGCGAATTCACCTAAACATTTCGTATTTGTTTCAATTCGGCCGGCGCAGCGTAAATGAACCGATGCGCCGGACAATAGCTGCTAGGATGGCCGACACCCTTTCGATGTGACTTTCGCGGACTCGGGTATTACAGGATTGCACAATACATGACACAACATCGCCTTGCCGGCTTCATCAGTGACAATATGGAATCCATTCTTCAGGCATGGGAGGATTTCGCGCGCACGATCGAACCGCCGGCGCTGACGATGGACGATACCGAACTGCGCGACCACGCGAAGCAGATGCTGCACGCGATTGCCCGCGATCTGGAGCGGCCCCAGTCCGAGCAGGAAAGCGCGGCCAAGTCGAAAGGCCTGGGCAAGCGCGGCAGCGACGATACGCCGGCCGAAACCCATGCGGAGGCACGCCTGCTGTCCGGTTATACGGTCGTGCAGCTGGTGTCCGAATACCGGGCGCTGCGCGCCAGCGTGCTGACGCAGTGGGTCGCGGCAACCCCGGAAGGCCACCGCACGGAGCTGGCCGACGTCACCCGCTTCAACGAGGCGATCGACCAGGCGCTGGCGGAATCGGTGGCGCGTTACGAGTACATGGTCAAGCAGTCGCAGAACATGTTCCTGGCGATCCTTGGACACGACCTGCGCAACCCGCTGGGCACCGTCGTCAGCGGCTCGACGTTCCTGATGCAGGCAACCGACATCGCGTCGAAATACGTGCTGGTGGCCACGCGCATGTTCAACAGCGCCAAGCGCATGAGCAAGCTGATCAACGATCTGATCGACTTCACGCGAACTCACCTGGGCCCGGGCATACCGATCCGCGTCAAGCAGTGCAGCGTAGTGGAGGTCTGCGAGCTGGTCGTCAATGAGCTGCGCACGTTCCATCCGGAACAGATCATCGATCTGCACGTGCCCCCCCAGCTCGACGCGATCTTCGACGAAAGCCGCATCGCCCAGGTGCTGTCAAACCTGATCGGCAACGCGATCCAGTACGGGCAACACGATACGGCAGTCACGGTGCGGGCAAGCGGCAGCGATACCGATATCGTCATATCCGTCAACAACCGGGGCCGGACCATTCCAGCCGAAAAGTTGGGCAGTATTTTCGATCCGATGGTGCGCATTGCTGCCAGTGTCAGCGCGGACTATACGGAACGCACCAGTCTCGGGATCGGCCTGTTCATCTCGCGCGAGATCGTGCAGTCGCATGGCGGCCGCGTCGAGGTGACATCGAGCGCGCAGGCGGGAACCACCTTCACGCTGACGATGCCGCGGCTGCCACGGGGCTTCGGCGCCCCGGGCGAGGGCTGATCCGGGCGCCGGTGCGCGGCGCCGTCATCCTCCTTTCTCTGCCTGTGTCCCGCAGCAGGTAGCGGTACATGCCGCGGCCGATCCCTTCAATAGGGGATGGCGGCGGTAACCGCGCCAAGCTACCATCGCGACAGCGCCGCGTGCCCGCCCGGCGGCGGTCCCGCGCGACCCGAATGGCGGGACATTCGACAGGAGAAAACGTGGGCAAAACCCGCCTTGAGGCGTTCAGCGACGGCGTCATCGCCATCATCATTACGATCATGGTTCTGGAACTGAAGGTACCGCACGGCGTCACCATCGATGCCCTGGCGCCGCTGGGGCCTGTGATGCTCAGTTATGTGCTCAGCTTCGCCTATGTGGGCATCTACTGGAACAACCACCATCACCTGCTGCACGCCGTGCGCAGCGTCAGCGGCGGCGTGCTGTGGGCCAATCTGCACCTGCTGTTCTGGCTCTCGCTGATCCCCTTCGTCACGGGCTGGATGGGCGAGAACCACTTTGCCACGTTGCCCGTTGCAGCGTACGGGGTAATCCTGTTCATGAGTTCCGTGGCGTATATGGTCCTGGTGCGTTTCCTGACGCGGCACCAGCGGGAGAACGAGGCGCTGGCGCGCGCCATCGGGTCCGACATGAAGGGCAGGGCGTCACTGGTGCTGTATGCGCTGGGCGTGGCGCTGGCCTTCGTCCACCCCTGGCTGGGGTTTGCCGTCTACTTCGGCGTGGCGCTGATGTGGTTCGTTCCCGACCGGCGGATCGAGAGCCGCATGCGGGCCGACCAGGGCGGCTGATGCGCGGGGCGACGTCCCGCCCCGCGCGACGTATCATACGGCCTGCTCAGGCGTCGGCGGCACGGAAGCCTCTGGCGCCGGCCAGGACAACAGCGTCAGCACGGCCAGCGTGGCGACCGGCAGCAGCAGGCACCAGAAGCCGGCGGTGCGGAAACCGAAGCCGCCCATGATGCAGCCCAGCGCGAACGCCATCATCGGCCAGCCAAACTTCGCCAGCTTTTCCCGTACGGCCGGCGTGCCGTGTCCCGTCAGGCAGTCCGTCACGTTGATCAGCAGTTCGGTGACGTTGCCCGTCATGACGGTGGTGGGCGCGATGCGGGCAAATACCAGCTTGCCGGCCGCGTTATGGATGCCCATCGCGGCGGCACCCAGCATGCCGGCCGCCAGCACGATCGGTGCGCCCGGATCGAGCGGCGGGCTGCCGATGATGGCGGCGACCGCGAAGCCCGCCAGCAGCACCAGCTGCGACAGCAGCAGCGGGCGGATGGCGTTCACACCACGCCGTTCGCAGGCGTTGCCCAGCAGCCGCGCGCCGATCACGCCGGCGGCAAAAGAAGGAAATGCAAGGAATTTCAGCAGCAGCACGCCTTCGCCGGGGTGCCCCAGCTCCGTGCCGATCAGGACAAAGTTACCCGTCACGTGGGCGGTAAACAGGCCGAACAGGCCGACAAAGCCGGCCGTGTCGACATAGCCGGCCAGCGCGGCCAGGGTAACGCCGAGGAACAGGTCGCCGGGTTTCATCATCATTGCGACGATCCTTTGGAAGTAAGAAATCAAACTGCCCAGTCCGTGACAACATCGGGGTCAGGCACCGACACTGTCACGTGCTGAGCAAAGACGACCCGAAAGCCGCGCATACGGTTCAGGCCGTGACAGTTTTCGTGCCTGACCCCGCGGTGGCAAACGCTGTCACGGCCTCGGCCGTTTGTCTCAGGACTTCAGGAACGCCAGCAGTTCCGCGTTCAGCCTGTCCTTGTGCGTCGTCGGCAGACCGTGTGGCGCGCCTTCGTAGACGACCAGGCGGCCTTGCGGCAGGAACTCGACGGCGCGACGGGCCGTGGCGGCGATCGGCACGATCTGGTCATCGTCGCCGTGCACGACGAGCGTTGGTATCGTCATCTTCTTCAGGTCTTCCGTGAAGTCCGTTTCCGAGAACTGCTTGATGCAGGCATAGGCGCTGCGGATGCTGCACTGCATGCCCTGCAGCCAGAAGGTCTCGCGCACGCCTGCCGATTCCTTGGCGCCTTCGCGGTTGTAGCCGTAGAACGGCAGCGTCAGGTCCTTGAAGAACTGGGCGCGGTCGGCCTGCACGCCGGCGCGGATGCCGTCGAAGACTTCCATCGGCACGCCTTCCGGATTGTTCGGGCCCTTCAACATCTGCGGCGTGACGGCGCCCACCAGCACGGCGCGGTTGACGCGGTTGGTGCCGTGGCGGCCGATGTAGCGCGCCACCTCGCCGCCGCCCGTCGAGTGACCGACCAGCATGGCCCCCGTGATGTCGAGCGCGTCCAGCAGCGTGGCCAGGTCGTCCGCATACGTGTTCATGTCGTTGCCGTGCCAGGGTTTGCTGGACAGGCCATGGCCGCGGCGATCGTGCGCGATGACGCGGTAGCCATGCTCGGCCAGGAACATCATCTGGTCTTCCCAGGCGTCGCCCTGCAGCGGCCAGCCGTGGCTGAAGACGACGACAGGACCGTCGCCCCAGTCGGTGTAGCGGATCAGCGTGCCGTCGCGGGCGGTAACGGTATTGATGGTGCGGGTGGTCATGGAATGTCCTTTCAGGTGACGGGAGGGGGAGCCGGCGTCGGCGGGGCACCGTCGCCATGCAGTCATTGTCGGTAACGACGGTGCCGACCGTCTACGGGGCGGAAGGGCGGGGCGGCGCTCCCCCGTCCGGGTAGGTAGCCGCGCGGGGCAAAGGTTGCGGTATCACGCAGTGGCTGCGCTTCCCGCAAAAGAGATAGCCAGCGCCCTCCTGCATGGCCGTACCGCGGGGTCCCCATCGGTGGCATCGCGCGGCTTGCGGCGACGCGAGTGGCGCCGCTGTGGTACAAAGACGCTGTTACAAGTTCAACTTCAATTCTATGCAGGGAGTTCCCATGTCTGGTTACAGTATCAACCTCGAACAAAAAACGTTGGCCAACACTACTTACCGCAATGTGCTGTACACCACCGAGCGCAGCCAGCTGGTCGTCATGGCGCTGCAGCCGGGCGACGAAATCGGCGAAGAACGCCATGAAGGGCACGACCAGTTCATCCGCGTGGAGTCCGGCCACGGCGTGGCGATCCTCGACGGCGAGAAGCACAAGCTGGAAGACGGCGTTGCCGTCATCATCCCGGCCGGCACCACGCACAACGTCATCAACACGTCCGATGCCGAGCTGCTGCACCTGTACACGCTGTACACTCCGCCGGAGCACCCGGACGGCACCGTCCACCTGACCAAAGCCGAAGCGGACGAATACGAAGCCCAGCACGGCCACTGAAAAAACCGGGGCGAGGCACCTGGCCGCGATCCGCGGAAAGTTGCCGGCCCCGACGTTGAAAGCGCCTGTGCGGTTTTAACAACGCTTCACCCCACGGGTACACCGATGCCCGTGGTTGCATGCATCAACCCCGCCTGATCCTCGTTCCCGCCTCGCAATCTGCCTGTTGCCGTCCGTCGCTCAACCGTCGAAATGGCACCACACATCAGGCGTTTTGCGCCAATGGTTGCGCATAACATTTGATGTTAATTAATGTTGACTTTGTATTTACCCACTCCTACACTCGAAATCGCTGCGCTACCGAAGGTCCACACGGAGGAGCGCTGACATCGCATAAAAAAACAGGAGACAACCATGTTGCAGATCCATCGTGCGGGCGCTGCGCGTCCCCGTCGTCGCGTCTTGTTCGGCCTGACCGTGATGGCAGGCCTGGTCGCCCAGGCCTACGGCCAGGAAATTTCGCCCATCAACGGTACCGCTACCAATACTGCCGCCGCCGTGGACCCTACCGGCAGCGTGCAGACAGTCAGGGTCACGGGCTACCGCAACAGCCTGCTGTCATCGGCCAAGGACAAGAAAGAGGCCGTCGGCTTCCAGGATTCCATCAACGCCGAGGACTTCGGCAAGTTCCCGGACAAGAATATCGCCGAGTCGCTGAGCCGCGTGCCGGGCGTGCAGGTGGGGCGCGACGTGACGGGCGAGGGCATGACGATCCAGATTCGCGGCCTGGGCTCGAGCTTTACCAAGATCCTGCTGAACAACTCGCCCATCGCCGTGGCCTCGTCCGGTCCGATCGATGGTGCCAACACGAACCGCGAGGTAGACCTCGACCTGCTGCCGACCGACCTGTTCACCAAGCTCACCGTCAGCAAGAGCCCGACGGCCGGGATGATCGAAGGGGGGGCCGCCGGCGTCGTCAACCTGCGCAGCGCGCGCCCGTTCGACAAGGAAGGCCGCCAGCTGTCCGTCAGCCTCACGGGCACGAAGCAGCAGATCGCCGACAAGGCGGGCGCACGCGGCTCGGTGCTGGGGAGCCAGACGTGGGGCGGCAAGTTCGGCATCCTGGGCGGCATCTCGTTCTCGCGCCAGGAAGCGCGCACGCGCGGCTTCGAGACGGTGGGCTGGACCAACCCGAACCTGACGACAGGGCAAAGCAGCTCGCCGACGCGCAACAACACGGGCGGCGGCAACTGGACCATCCCCGCCACGGTGCCCATCAACGCCGGCAACGGCCTCGTGCCCGGCACGGCCATCGACCAGGCCTTCCTGCTGTCGCACAATCCCGGCCTGTCGATCGGCCAGATCGACAACGCGATCGTGCCGCGCCTGGGCCGCTCGATGGAGTATTACGGCACCCGCGACAAGATATCGACGGTGTTCTCGGCCGAATACCGCCCGACGGAGAGCTTGCACTTCTACCTGGACACGATGTACAGCAAGAAGGACGACGACATGCAGCGTAACGCCTACACGTGGGCGGTGCGCAACAATGCGTCGATCCCGCTCAACATGGGGGTGGACCGCGAGGACTGCGCCAACGGCTGTGTCGTCACGTCCGGCACGTTCGCCAATGCCCTCAACTTCATCGAGTTCGGCCCGCGCCGCGACAAGGTCGACCTGCTGGGCATCAATCCGGGCATGGAATGGAAGATCGCGCCGAACCTGACGTTCGACGCGCAGGCCAACTGGAACCGCAGCCGCTTCCGCCACGAGGCGCCGACGGTCATGCCCATCACGGCGCCCAACAGCGGCAACACGATCACGTACGCGAACGGCGGCGGCGTGCCGTCGATCGAAGCGAGTCTGGACCTGAACAATCCGGCCAGCTACGTGTGGACGGGCGGGAGGGTCAATATCCAGAACGAGCTGCGCGAAACGGAAACCAAGGGCTTCCATACGAACCTTGCGTGGGGCGACAAGAAGCTGGCCATCAAGGGCGGCTTCGCCTGGGACGATATCGACCGCACCATCCGCGCGCAGGACAACTCGGCGGCCTGGCAGGCGGCCGTCTGCGGCAACAACCCGACCGTGTTCCTGCAAGGGCCGAACGGCGCGCCGCCGTGCGACGGCGCCAGCACGCCAGGCGCCAGCGCCGCCGCGCTGTATCCGGGCTACGGCACCGGCTACACGGCCGGCCAGAACGCGCCGCTGACGTACCAGGGCTCGCTGATTCCCGTCGGCGCGCTGGGCAGCTACCTCGTGCCGGGCCCGTACGGACGGCTGGCGCTGGACTGGGACCGCTTCCGCCAGGACTCCAACTTCGACTACTACAACAGCACGGCACCGGATTCGGGGGCGTCGTCCACGGGCGCCAGCGCCGGTTACATCCGCGAGAAGGCCAAGGCTGTGTACTTCGAGGCCAGCGGCGAAGCGGCACTGGCGGGCTTCCCGCTGCGCTGGAACGCGGGTGTGCGCTACATCCGCACCAACCAGCAGGTGGGTTCGCTCAATTCCGTCAGCGATCCGCGCAACGCCAGCCTGACCCTGAACGGCAGCAAGTACCCGAACATCAGCCAGTGGGTCTACCAGGACACGGACTACAGCAACACGCTGCCTTCGGCCACGGTGGCGGTTGACGTGCGCAAGGACATCGTGTTCCGCGCCGCCGCGTCGCGCAGCATGACGCGCGTCGATCCGAACGCGCTGCGCCCCGGCATCAACTTCTCCGGCGTGTCGGCGGACGTGGGCACGATGGGCAATCCGGGCCTGACGCCCTACCTGTCGGACAATATCGACCTGGGCCTGGACTGGTACACGGGCCGCGAGGGCTATATTTCCGTGACGGCGTTCCAGAAGCGGGTCAACGGCTTCACCGTCAACGAGAACATCTCGATGCCGTTTTCCGCGCTGGCGCAATACGGCATCAACTACGGCACCTTGATCCCGGCGCAGCAGCTGGCGATCGATTCGCGCGGCGGTCCGGAAAACGCCACCGTCGTGATGACGCGCCCGCGCAATGCGGACGGCATCCTGCGCATCCGCGGCCTGGAACTGGGCTGGGTGCAGCCGCTCGACAAATGGCTGCCGTGGCGCGGCTTCGGCTTCAACGAGACGCTCACGCTGATCAACCAGCGTGCAAGCGGCGAGGGCAGCAGCGGCTTCATCGCGCTGGGCGTACCGAAGAAGACCAACAACTTCGGCGTCTACTACGAGAACAACGGCTATATGGTGCGCCTGGCGCATACGTACTCGCAGGGCAGCCAGGTGGCGACGGCCAACCAGAGCGGCATCACGGCCGCTGCGCTGTACGGCGACGACTACAAGCAGCTGGACTTCTCGTCCAGCTTTGAACTGGACCGCATTTTTGAGCGCGATGGCCTGCCGATGCTGACATTCGACATCGTCAACCTGAACAAGGCCAAGCGCCGCGGCTACTTCCAGTTTGCCAACGCGACGATGTCGCAATACGACCCGGGCCGTACCTTCGCGCTCGGCCTGCGGATGAAGTTCTGAGCATGCGGCGCCTGATCGCAACAGCGCTGGCGCTGGCATTCGCGGCTGCCAGCGCCGCCGAAGCGCCGATCCCGGCGCTGCGCACGCAAGGCAGCACGAAGCAGCTGATCGTCGACGGCAAGCCGTTCCTGGTGCTGGGCGGGGAGCTGTACAACTCGTCCGCATCCAGCCTGCCTTACCTGAAAGCGCTCTGGCCGCAGCTGAAGGCGGTAGGATTGAACACGATCCTCGCGCCGGTGGAGTGGGACCAGGTCGAGCCGGCGGAAGGCAAGTTCGACTTCACGGTACTGGACGGCATGCTGCGGCAGGCGCGCGCCAACGACACGCGCCTGGTGCTGCTGTGGTTCGGCGCTTGGAAGAATTCGATGTCGACCTATGTACCGGCCTGGGTCAAGAAGGACAACGAACGCTTTCCGCGGGCCCGCAACAAGGCCGGGGAAGCGCAGGAGATCCTGACGCCGTTCGGTGCCAATACGCTGGCGGCGGACAAGGCGGCCTTTGCGGCGCTGATGCGCCACCTGCGCCAGGCCGACCCGCAGCGCACCGTGCTGATGGTGCAGGTGGAAAACGAGATCGGCATGCTGCCCGACGTGCGCGATTTCAGTCCGCTGGCCAACGCGGCGCTGCAACAGCAGGTGCCGGCGGCGCTGCCCCAGTACCTGCAGGCCAACCGCGCGCGCCTCCACCCGTACGTGCGCGACCTGTGGGAAGCGAACGGCGCCCGCAGCGGTGGCACGTGGTCCGAAGTATTCGGCACGTCCATCGAAGCGCAGGAGGTGTTCCAGGCCTGGCATTACGCCACTTTCGCCGAAGTGCTGACGGCGGCCGGCAAGGCGCAGTATCCGTTGCCGATGTTCGTCAATGTGGCGCTGAACCGGCCCGGCAGGAAGCCGGGGGAGTACCCCAGCGCGGGGCCGCTGCCGCACCTGTTCGACGTCTGGAAGGCGGCTGGGCCGTCGATCGACATCATCGCCATCGACACCTACTTCCCGAACTTCACCCATTGGGCGCGGCAGTTCAAGCGGCCCGACAATCCGTTGTTCGTGCCGGAAGCGAACCGCGCGGGCCGCGCCGACCTGGGTGCCAATGCCTTCTGGGCCATCGGCGAACTCGATGCGATCGGCTTCTCGCCGTTTGCCATCGAGAATATCCGCGACGCGAAAGCGGACGTGCTGCCGGCCGCGTACTTGCTGCTGAAGAACCTGGCGCCGCAGATCCTGGCGGCGCAGGGGCAGGGCGGCATGCGCGGTTTTCGTCCCGACGTCTCGTATGACGGCGTGGTCGAGACAAAGAATGTCCAGGCCACGCTGGGCGGCTACCAGCTCGACGTCAGCTTTGCCAACCAGTGGGGCAAGACGGAGAGTGCCGAATACGACTCGCGCGGCGGCCTGGCGATCCAGATCGGCGCCGACGAGTTTCTCATCGCCGGGCGGGGGCTGACCGTGGTGTTCCGGGACGCGGCCGGCCGCGACGGCGTCGGCCTGGAGAAGGTGATCGAAGGGACGTTCGTCGACGGGCGTTGGCAGGATGGGCGCTGGCTGAATGGCGACGAGACGCATCAGGGGCGGCATATCCGGTTGCCGGGGGATGCTTTCACGGTGCAGAAGGTGAAGTTGTACAGGTACCGTTAGCGTCGGTTGGGCCGCGGCTCAGAACAGCGTGCGCTGCCGGCTCGTCAGCAATGTGAAGCTGTCGCCCAAAAACGGCAGGATCGCATCGGCGACCGGCTGCAGCTGGCGTTCCAGGTAGTGCGCGTAGTCGATCGGCGCACGGCGCGTTTCCAGCGGTTCCGGCCCGGCCGTCGTCATCACGTAGCGGATCCACCCGCGATTCTGGTACTGCAGCGGGCGGCCCTGGGCGGCGTTGTACTCGTCCGCGATGCGCGCGGCGCGCACGTGCGGCGGCACGTTGCGATCGTAGTCTGCCAGCGCGCGGCGCAGGCGCTTGCGATAGACCAGCAGGTCGTCCAGCTCGCCGCGCAGCATCCGCTCCGTGTAGTCGCGCACGTAGTCGCGGTACGGCTCGCCCTTGAAGATGCGCAGGTACAGCGTCTGCTGGAAGCCCTGCGCCAGCGGCGTCCAGTCCGTGCGCACCGTTTCCAGGCCTTTGTAGACGACGTGTTCGCTGCCGTCGGGACGCACGACCAGGCCGGCATAGCGCTTCTTGCTGCCTTCGTCCGAATCGCGTACGGTTGGCATCAGGAAGCGGCGGTAGTGCGTTTCGTACTGCAGTTCCAGCGCGCTCTCCAGGCCATATTCGGCCTGCAGGTCGCGGCGCCACCAGTCGTTGATGTGAGCGACGAGCGCGCGGCCGATGCGGTCCGCCTCGTCGGCATCGTGACCGCGCTTGAGCCAGACGAAGGTGGAATCCGTATCGCCATAGATGACGGGATAGCCCTGCGCTTCGATCAGCTCCCGGGTGCGGTGCATGATCTCGTGGCCACGCATCGTGATCGAGGAAGCGAGGCGCGCGTCGAAGAAGCGGCAGCCGTATGAACCCAGCACGCCGTACAGCGCGTTCATGATGATCTTCAGCGCTTGCGACAGCGGCGCGTTGCCCTCGCGCTTGGCGGCCTCGCGGCCCTGCCAGATCTGCCGGACGATCGCCGGCAGGCAGTGCTTTTCGCGTGCGAAGCGGGCGCCGCGAAAGCCTGGCACCGTCTGTTCCTCATTGCCTTCGCCCTGCAGGCGCAGGCCTTCCACCAGTCCGACCGGATCGATCAGGAAGGTGCGGATGATCGACGGATACAGGCTTTTATAGTCCAGCACGAGCACGGAGTCGTACAGGCCGGAGCGCGAATCCATGACGAAGCCGCCCGGGCTGTCCTCGTTCGGCACGTCGCCGATATTGGGCGCGACAAAGCCCTGGCGGTGCATCAGCGGCATGTACAGGTGCTCGAACGCGGCCACGGAGCCGCCGCTGCGGTCCGCCGCCAGGCCCGTCACGCTGGCGCGCTCGAGCAGGAAGTCCAGCACCCGTGTGTGCGCAAGGATGCGCGTCACCAGCTCGCAGTCCTTCAGGTTGTAGCGGGCCAGCGCCGGCTTGTCGTCCCTGAACATGCGGTCGATTTCGGCCATGCGGTCGTACGGATTGTCGATCGCCTTGCCTTCGCCCAGCAGCGTCTGCGCCACATGTTCCAGGCTGAACGACGGAAAACTCCACGTGGCCGAGCGCAGCGCCTCGATGCCATCGACGATCAGGCGGCCGGCCGCCGCCGCGAAGTAATGCTGCTGGCGGTTATGCTCGCGCCATTCCATGGCGCTGCCGTCGCGGCCCAGGCGCAGCGGGAGCCCGTACTGCTCCGCATGCTGGCGCAGCACGCGCAGATCGAACTGCACGACGTTCCAGCCGACGATGGCATCCGGATCGTGCGCGGCGATCCAGGTGTTCAGGCGTTCGATCAGCTCTGGCCGGGTGGCGCAGTATTCCAGCTCGAAGTCGACGCCGCCCTTGTCGCCGCTCGGGGCGCCCAGCATGTAGACGTTGCGCTGGCCACAGCCCTCCAGCGCGATCGAATACAGTTCGCCGTGCGCGGTGGTTTCGATATCTAGGGAACACAGGCGCAAGCGGGGGCGGTACCCGGTCGCGGGTTTCAGCCACCCGTCGCGCAGCAGCCCGTTTTCGGCCGTGCCGTCGAACGCAACGGGCGCCGTAATGAAGCGCTCCATCAGATAGCGTTCCGGCGGGCGCACGTCCGCCTCGTAGACATCGACGCCGTGTTCCCGCAGTCGTTTTTCCAGCTTGAGCATCTGACGATAGTGGCGGCAGTACAGGCCGACCACGGGACGATGGCGGAAGTCCTGCAAGGCAAGCGGACGCAGATCCCAGCCCGTCTGGCCGCGCAGGACGGCGCGCGCCATCTCCTCCTGCCCGGCGGGAACAAAGGCAACCGACTCCTGCGGCGGCAGGCGCAGCTGGCGCGGTCCGTCGTCCGTGGCCAGCCAGAAGTCGACTTCCGTGCCGGCGTCCGTGTCGCGCCAGTGTCGGGTCAGGAGGAAGCCTTGCTGTTGGGTGCTCAAGCTGTGGTCCGGGTGGGATGAAGGACCGCAGTTTAAGGCATCGGGCGTCAGTCCCGCCAGAGGAGGCGGTTCCGGCCCGCCTGCTTGGCGCGATACAGGTGGGCATCGGCTGCCGCGAACAGGTCCGATGCCGTCTCGCCCGGTGCCAGCGTGGCGCCGCCCGCGCTGACCGTCAGCACGGGGGCGGCGACGGCCGTGGCATGCGGGATCGCCAGCGCCGCCAATGCCGAGTTCAGATCCTGGACGAGCTGCTGGCCGCCGGCGGCATCGGTGTCCGCCAGCAGCAGTACCAGTTCCTCGCCGCCGTAGCGGGCGGCCAGATGGCCGGGCCGGTGGGCACAGGTGGCCGCCGTCCGGGCGACGGCGCGCAACGCGCGGTCGCCGGCGGGATGGCCATAGTGGTCGTTGTATTGCTTGAAGCTGTCGACGTCGACCAGCGCCAGCGACAGCGGCGCGCCCGTGGCACTGGCGCGCTGCCATTCCGCCGCCAGCGCTTCGTCGAAACGGCGGCGGTTGGCGAGGCCCGTGAGCGCGTCCACGTGGGCCAGATGTTCCAGCAGCCGTTGCTGGCGCACGACCTGCAGATGCAGGGCCACGCGGGCCATCACAACCGTGGCGTTGAACGGCTTGGCGATATAGTCGGCCCCACCCATCTTGAGCCCGGTGGCCTCGTCTTCCGGCCGGTCCAGGCCGGAGATGAAGATGACGGCGATGCCTGCGGTGGCCGGCTCGGCGCGCAGGCGCCGCAGCACTTCGAAGCCGTCCAGGTCGGGCATCATCACGTCCAGCAGGATCAGGTCGGGCGTGTGCCGCGCCGCCCGCTCCAGCGCCTGCTCGCCGTTCTTCGCCAGCAGCACCGTGTACTCGGGTTTCAGCAGTTCCGCCAGCACCTGCCGGTTGATCGGATCGTCGTCGGCGATCAGAACCTTCTGCGTTTCCACACCATTCATGCGCGTTCTTCCAGTGTTACGTCCAGTGCCTGCGCCAGCCGGGCCAGCGGCGTCAGGGCAGCATCATATTCGATGTCGTCGACGGCCCGAACGATCTCGGCGACTAGGGCGCCGTGCGCCGACTCGCCCAGCAGCCATTGCAGCGACTGCACCGTATCCTCGGCGCGGGCGTCGTCGCTGCGCAGGTAGGTGTCGAGGCGGCGGATCAGCTCGCCCGCGTCCAGCTGTACGGGAGCTGCCGCCACGGGGGCCTCGGCGCGCGCCAGCCCGGCCAGCAGGCCGTCGAGCGCCTCGGCCAGCTCCGTTGCCAGCGTCAGCGTACGTTCGGGACGCTCCCCGGTGCGCAGCGCCCCTTCCAGCGCGTCGGCCAGTCCGCTTACGCGCCAGGCGCCGATATAGGATGCGCTCGCTTTCAGATTATGGGCAAGCCCCTGAAGCCGCGCGGGCTCGCCTGCCGCCAGCGCTTCGTGTGCCTGTTGCGCCGCGTCGGCGTATTCGCGCACGAAGCTCTGGATGCGCTTGTGCAGACGCGCGTGCCAGTCGTCCGTGCCGACGGCGGCACGCTTCCAGTCGACGCCGTCGATGGCCGGCAGCGCAGCCGCGACTTTCGCATGCGGCAGGTCCGGCGGTGGCAGCGCGGCCAGGCTGCGGCCCGCCAGCCGGCCCGGCGGAATCCACTTGAGCAAAGTGCGGAACAGCTGGTCCGGATCGATCGGCTTGATGACGTGATCGTTCATGCCGGCGGCCAGGCTGCGTTCGCGGTCGCCCGCCATTGCATGGGCCGTCATCGCCACGATGGGCAGCCCGCGCAGGCGATCGATGGCGCGAATGTGCTGCGTGGCCGTGAGGCCGTCCATCACGTGCATCTGGATATCCATGAGCACCAGGTCGTAATCGCCCGCCTGCGCCATCGCGACCGCCTCCGCGCCGTGCACGGCCACGTCAACCTGCATGCGCGCCGCTGCCAGGAAGTCCAGTGCCACTTCGCGGTTGTTGGCATTGTCTTCGACCAGCAGGATGCGCGCGCCGTCCAGGCGTGACAGGTCGGCCGTTACCGGCGCCTTTGACGGCTGTTGCGGCTCGGCCAGGTCGGGCCGCAGCACCTGCAGCAGCGTGTGGTACAGGAGGGCCGGGCCGACTGGCTTGTGCAGGAAACCGCTCATCGGCACGAGGCCCTCCTGCTGCAGCACGGTGTCGCGCGTGGCCGCGCTGATCATCAGGATGGCCGGCGGCGCGGCGAAGCGGCGGTCGGCGCGGATACGGCGGATCGTCTCGACCCCGTCCCAACCCGGCATCATGTAGTCCATCAGCACGACCTGGTACGGTTCGCCCGCCGCGACGGCGTTCGCCAGCTCGGCCAGTGCCGCCTCGCCGCAGTCGATGCCGTTGGCGCGCACGTCGAGGGACCCCAGCATCTCGACCAGCGCCTCGCGCGCCGTGTCGCTGTCGTCCACGACCATCACGCGGGCATTGTGCAGCGGCGCGTATGGCGCCACGGGCTGCTGCTCCGGATCGGCCACAGCCAGCTGCAAGGTAAATGCGAACTGGCTGCCCGTGCCCGGCGTGCTGGTTACCTTGATGGTGCTGCCCATCAGCTCCACCAGTTGCTGCGAAATCGTCAGGCCCAGTCCCGTGCCGCCGTACTTGCGGGTAATCGAGGTATCGGCCTGGCTGAACGACTGGAACAGGCGCGTGAGCTGCTCTTCGTCCATGCCGATGCCCGTGTCGGTCACCGAAAAGCGCAGGCCGACACTGCCGGCCGTGCGCTGGGTCACCGCAACGGCGACGACGATCTCGCCCTCGTCCGTGAACTTGACGGCATTGTTGGTGAGGTTGATCAGCACCTGGCCCAGGCGCAGCGGATCGCCGACCAGCCGGGCCGGGATACCGCGGCCGACGCGAAACACCAGCTCGACGCGCCGCGAATCCGTCTTGATGGCCGTCAGGTTGGACAGGTGGTCGAACAGCTCGTCCAGGTCGAACGGCACCGCCTCCAGCGTCAGCTTGCCTGCCTCGATCTTGGAGAAATCGAGGATGTCGTTGATGATTGCCAGCAGGTGCTCGCCAGCGCCCAGGATCTTGTCCAGGTAGTTGCGCTGTTTCGGATTCGGATCGGCCATCAGCGCCAGGCGGCTCATGCCGATGATGGCGTTCATCGGCGTGCGGATCTCGTGGCTCATGTTGGCCAGGAAGTCCGACTTCATCCGCGTGGCTGCTTCGGCGCGCAGCATGGCGCTCTGCATCGCCTTCGTGCGCAGGCCGAGGATGCGCATGAACAGCAGCATGTCGATGGTGCTGCCGAACTGCAGCGCGTGCATCGTCCAGAAACTGGCGCCGAGGTAGCCGCGGAACACGAGGATCAGCACGACGGTCGACAGGAAGCTGATCGACCAGCCCACCAGGAAGTAGGTACCGACGGTGTCGCCGCGGCGGGCGCGGTCGAACGCCTTGGGAAGCCCCAGCAGCATGGGCATGATGCCGAGCGTGCTCACAAAAGCGACCAGCGCCTCGACGCCGATCAGGCCGGAGGCGAAGCATACCGCCGTCACGACGCACAGGCCGGCGCCGATCCGCATCAGGCGGCTGAACACGCGGTCCATGCCGGGCCGGGCGAGCGCCTGCTGCACGAACAGGTAGCCGCCGCACGACGCTGCCAGCGACAGCAGGCCGCCCGCGTGCAGGGTCATCCACGCATTGCCGGGCCACAGATACTGGCCGCCGATGCCGAAGAAGTCGGCGGAGTACAGCGTGAGGCCGCCGACCAGTAGCGCGTACTTGCCGAACAGCGGCTCGCGCAGGTTGACCCACTGGGCGAGGCTGTACAGCAGCAGGCACAAACCCAGGCCCAGCATCAGTCCCTGCAGGATCTGCTCGTTCAGCGCCGTCGCATGGAACGCGTCCGCCGTGTACAGGCCGATGGGCAGCAGGATCGGATCGAAGGTCTGGGCGCGCACGAGGATGACCTGCTCGGCGCCCGGTGTGAGGTGGAGCGAGACGGCGGGCACGCGGCCGGACAGCCCGCGATGCGCGGTCGGCAGCAGGTTGCCCGTGGGCGGCAGCGCTTCGATACGCGTGCCGGTGGCAAGGTAGACATCGACGCGATTGAGCAGCGCATAGTCGATGGCGAGCACGCGGTGACCGTCCGCGCCGGGCGGTACGATGACGGGAATGCGCAGCCAGACGTGGCGCGGTTCCAGGCCCAGCGTCGAATGGGCGGTTTGCGGCGCCTTGAACCGGTGTGCGGCGGCCAGCGCCGTCGCCGGCGTCAGTTCGCCACGGGGGTCCTCCAGCACGGTCAACGCGGGCCACGCGTCGATGGCAGGCACGCGCGGATCGATCAACAGTGGCGCCGCGAGCGCAGGCGCCAGGATTACCGACAGCAGCAGGAAGGCCAGCAGGCGTCGGATCATGCGGTTTCCTGTGGGCGGCCGGCCAGTTTCGATTCCAGCCGGTTGACCCAGCGCGGCGCCTTCGGATCGCGTTCCCACGAGTGCACGGCCGCGTTGACCTGGTTGAGCAGCGTCGTGGGCAGCCTCAGCGGGCGCGTCTCGTCCATCAGCATGCGCACGGTCAGGCGGTAGCCGACGGCGCGCGTCACCATGCGGCACAGCGAGAACTGCGGCACGACGCGGCGCACCGTCCAGTCGACCGCGCGGGTGATGCCCATCGTGGCGAGGAATGCCACCCACGTGGGCAGGCCCACGCGGCGGTTCAATCCCAGGTCCCTGGCGGTCGCGCCGCTGCACAGGTGGCGCGTCAGCAGGACGGGGAACGCCTTGAACGATGGCAGCGGGATCTGGTTCGCCATCATCTTCATCAATGCGCCGCCCAGGTCGGGGCGGGGGTCGGGCAGCCACGACTGCGTGCGGCCACGCTCCTGCAACTGCTTGAACAGCGTCTTCGCCTCGGCCATCGTGGCCGGCATCAGCTCGCGCTCGATGCCCAGCACGTGCCCCATGACGTTCCACGCGTGCAGATAGGCTTCCTCGTCGTGCGCTTCGAACGGGATGCCGAGAGCATGCAGGCCGCGCAGGAATACGTAGTGGAACGTCAGCAGCGTGTACGCCAGTTCCTGCTGGTTGCAGGGCAGGCCGTGGCGGCCGGTATCCCAGCCGTTGGCATACAGCGTGTCGTACAGTCCTTGTCCCTGGATGCGCCGGGACGCGATGACGGGACGTTCGATGCCGGCGACGACGCGGGCCGGGTTGTCGCGCAGGATCAGGTGACGGATCGTCGCGTGGATCAGGCGCACCTTCAGCACTTGCGCCACGCCAGCACCGGCCGGCGTCGTCAGGCCGCCGCGCATCATGACGGGGAAGATCATCGCCGCCGTGCTGCGCACGCGGTAATCCGTGTGCTGTTCCAGCTGGCCGGCTGTGTGGAGCACGCCCGCCAGGTCGGGCAGCACATAGCATTCCGGCAGGCTGGCGCAGAACAGCAGCGCGCACGAGACCATGCTCATCTCCATGAACAGCTTCTCGGCGCGGGCGATCTTGCCGGTATCGGCCCAGTCGGGCAGGGCGCTGCCGTCGCGCAGGTAGCGCTCCAGTGCCG
Organism: Pseudoduganella plicata; assembly: GCF_004421005.1. Taxonomy (NCBI): domain Bacteria; kingdom Pseudomonadati; phylum Pseudomonadota; class Betaproteobacteria; order Burkholderiales; family Oxalobacteraceae; genus Pseudoduganella; species Pseudoduganella plicata. The sequence goes on along the minus strand of NZ_CP038026.1, from coordinate 1,465,876 downwards.
CCGCGATGTCCGGCGGGGTGCCGGGGCTGGGGCGCCAGGAAGCCAGGTCGGCGTTGGTCTGCCACGTGGCCACTTCGCGGTTGACGATGCCGATCGCATTCCAGGGGCCGGCCGGAGAGTCGCAGGCGTCGACGATGCGGGCAATGGTGTCGTCCGCCAGCGGGTCCGCGCGCAGCTCGGGCGAACCTTCGAATACGGGCAGCGGCACGGCCTTCATCACAGCTCCCCGGTGGGCGTCAACGGGCGCTGCCAGCGCGCGTAACCGCACAGTGCGGACAGCAGCGGGATGCCCATCGCGAAGAACGCGATGGTGCGCGTTTCGACGGGATGGCCGGCCACCATCTGGAACGCCATGTTCGCGCCATAGATAAACAGCGGCACCATCACGTGGCCCCGCGACACCGGCAGCGCGGCGGCCGGCGCGCGCCGGCGCAGCGACAGCCGGAAACCGAAGACGATGACGAACGACGTCAGCATCCAGCCGAAAAAGCCCTGCACCGTCTCGCCGAACCACCAGCCGTCCTTCATCTCCATGACCCAGGCCTTGAGCACGTACACCAGGTACGGATCGGCAGCCAGGTCGTAGGCCGTGACGATCATGGCCGCCAGCAGCGACATGGCGATGTCCTGCCCGACCGACGCGATGCCGTCGCTGGGCGCCTGCCACACGATCAGGTTGGCGATGACGTAGCCGATGTAGGTCAGTGCGAACCACATCAGGGGAATGACGACCGGGACGTCGCCCACCGTCGGGCCCAGCACGTCCGTGTAGGTGTAGCTGCCGAAGAACCAGCCGTAGGACGATCCCAGCTGTTCCGCACCCCAGCCGACAACGAGGGCGATCAGGACGAAATGCAGCGCCGCGCGCCCGCCCAGCAAATGGATCGCGCTGCTGCAGCAGAGGGCGAACATGACGATGGAGCTGACGATCAGCAGCGACGTGGTATCCGACTGCCCGCGCGTGAGCAGCACGATCGCCAGGGCGGCGGCCAGCACATAGTTGAGAACGGGCAGTCTGGTCAGTAGTGGTTTCATCCGATATCCCTGTGGTGTCGAGTGGCCGCTTTGTCGCGGCTCATATTCTCGGCGATCTGCGCGCCGGATTTTGTACTGACTTTGTAGGTGTTCGCTACATTTGCGGTAATACCACGCCCGGGCCCGGGTCCACGACGTGGACGCGGGCCCGGGTCCTGGCGGCACAGCGTCAGAACCGGTACTCGACCCGCGCCTCGAACGTGCGTGGCTCGCCCGGCACCGTCATGCCGAAGCTGTCGATGCTCAAGGGCTGCACCTTGTTCTCGATGTTGCGCACGCGCGCCAGCACGTTCCATGCAGCGCCGTCGGGCTGCCAGGCGATCCGAGCGTCGCTGCTGTTGTGCGCCGGGACGTTGTATTCCAGTCCTTGCGTGGGCACGCCGATGACGTAACTGCCGCTGCGACGCACGGTCGCGCCCGCGGTCAGTTGCGACTGTCCGACACGGAAGCGCTGTTCGTAGCCCAGCGTGACCGTGTGCGACGGTGCGCGGTCCAGCTTGCGGCCGGCCCACGACGTTACGCCGTCCGGCATGTACGAGTCGTAGTGCGCATCCAGCAAGGTGAAGGCATATGTCACGCGGCCGCCGGGAATGACGTTGACGGCGCCGTCGGCTTCCAGGCCGCGCACACTGGCCTTGCCGGCGTTGCGCGTCACGTAGCGGGGAGCACCCATCACCATCGCCACGCCGGACAGCTGCAGGTTTTTATAATCGTAGTCGAACACGGCCAGGTTGATGCTGGCGCGCTTGTCCCAGAAGCGCGACTTGATGCCCGCCTCGACGGACGTCAGCGTTTCCGGCTGGTAGAACAGCGTCGATGCCGGCACGGCGACGGCGGCGGGGCAGTCGATGCCCAGCTGGCGGCTGCCTGCCAGGCAGCCGTCGTTGAAGCCGCCCGCCTTGTAGCCCGTAGAGACGGCCGCGTAGGCCATCGTACCCGGCGCCACGTCGAAGTCGAGGCCGGCGCGCCACGTCGTCTTGTGCGTCGTCAGCGCGGCCGCGTTGAGCAGCCTGTAGTCGCTGGCCGGGTTGAAGACGGGGCCCTGCTGGAAGTCGGTCGAGCCCACGCGCGTCTTGTCGTCCTCCGTCCAGCGCGCGCCCAGCGTGGCGCGCAGGCGCGGCAGCAGGGCGTAGGTCGCCTGGCCGAACACGGCGCGGCTGCGCGCCTCGGTTGGTCCGGTCGGGAACACGTAGTAGGGCGGCAGGCCCAGTGGCTCCAGGTCGCGGAACGTGTACAGCGTGTCGGAGCGCTCGCGGAACCAGTAGACGCCCGCCTGCGCGGCCAGCGGCCCGGTGCCGTTGGTGGCCACGCGCAGCTCGTGCGAATCCTGGCGGTAGTCGCCGGCGAAATTCTGGTGCACGCCCAGCGCGAACGTGGGCGCCACGCGGTAGTAATAATTGACGAGGAAGTCATGCGCGAACTGGCGGTGCGAGCCAAGATACTGCAGGGTGACGGGGCCCAGCTGCCAGGAGAAATCGGCACCGACGCCGGACGTCGTCTTGCGGCTGCCGCCCTGTTCCGGCACCGTGTTCGGTGGCACGAAGCGGTTGGTCAGGCGCGCGCCCGCATCCGCGCCGTACCAGACAGGGCGGCCCGTCTCGATGCCGCGGTAGAAGTTCGTGTCCGGCACGAAGCCGTCCAGGTTGTCACGCACGATGCTGTGATCGAACCGCAGCAGCAGCGAGGCCGTATTGCTGAACGCGAGCCTGGCGGAGATGCGCGCCGACACGTCGTCGCGGTCCTGGCCCAGCGTGTGCGGCGTACCCTGGGCGTTGGTCAGATAGCTGTCGTGACGGTTAAAGGCCACGGCCGCGCGGATCGCCAGCGCGGGGCTGATCGGCACGTTCAGCATCGCGCTGCCCTTGCGGCTGTTGTAATTGCCGGCTTCTGCGGCGACGACCGCTTCGAGCTGCTGGGTCGGCGCGTTGGTGATGACGTTGATCGCGCCCGCCGTCGTATTGCGGCCGTACAGCGTGCCCTGAGGGCCGCGCAGCACTTCCACGCGGTCGACGTCGAAGAAGGACAGGCCCTGGTTCTGCGGCCGGGCGATATAGATCCCGTCCATCATGAAGGCGGCCGACGGGTCGCCCTTGTCGGTCGTGTCGGCGCTGGTGACGCCCCGGATCGTGATGCGCATGCCGTCGTAGCTGCTGTCGAGACGGACGTTCGGCAAGCGTGCGCCCAGCTGGGCGGGGTTGTCGAAACCCGCGGCGGCCAGTCGGTCGCCGCCGAGCACCGACATCGCGACGGGCGTCTTCGATTCCAGGGTGCTGGTGCGCTGTGCGGTGACGACGACTTCAGGGATTTCCGACGACGCCTGCGCCTCGCTCTGGGCGTGGGCGCTGCCGGAGCAGAGAGTGGCGACAGCCGATGAAATGCAGGCGGCAAGCAGGTGGCGGTGTGGCCGGACCCGGTGATCGATCATGATGTTATTCCTGTGCGGCAATACAACGGCCCGAGCGGCCCGGTATTGATAGTTGTTGGCGTTATTTTCAGCGGCATTTGCGCAGGCTGCGAGTCTATCAGTTTGGATAACCGCAAAACAGTATCCGGAAGGCACATTTATCAAAACGACCCTTTCTGTCGTGCGCCGGCAACTGCACCGGCGCCCCTGCGGCGAGCCGACACCGTCGTTGTCATGCCACCGTCATAACCGCTCTTTACCATCCGCGTCTGTTGAGTTTTCGATATGCCTGATTTTCATCTTCCTTCCGAAAGAATTCGATGCAACTGCCTGTGCCTGCTATCAATATCCGTTCCCGCCTCATCCTGAAGCCGCTGTGCCTTGTCGTGCTGCAGGCCCTGGCCGGCGGCGCGCAAGCCGCTACCGATAACGCGGACGCGGCCGCGCCGCTGGCCGATCCGGGCGGCGCGCCGATGCAGGTGGTGGAAGTGACGGGTTCGGGGCAGTCGCGCCAGGTGCAGAACATCAGCCGCGCCGACCTGCAGCAGGCCGTTCCGGGCACCAGCCCCCTGAAGACGCTGGAGAAGCTCCCCGGCGTGAGCTTCCAGTCGGCCGACCCGTTCGGCAGCTACGAATGGTCCACGCGCTTCTCCATCCGCGGCTTCAACCAGAACCAGCTGGGCTTTACCCTGGACGATATTCCGTTGGGCGACATGAGCTATGGCAACAACAACGGGCTGCACATCTCGCGCGCCATCGCGTCCGAGAACATCGGCCGTGTCGTGGTCTCGCAGGGCGCCGGCGCGCTGGGCACGGCGTCCACCAGCAACCTGGGTGGCACGGTGCAGTTCGTCACGCTGGGTCCCGCCAACGAACAGGCGCTGACGGCAGCGCAGACGCTGGGCAGCGACGACACGGCGCGCACGTTCGTCCGCTTCGACAGCGGCACGTTCGGCACGGGTACCAAATTCTACGTCAGCGGCACGCGCATGCGCGCCGAGAAATGGAAAGGCGCCGGCCCGCAGGACCAGGACCAGTTCAACAGCAAGATCGAACAGCAGCTGGGCGACCATACGCTGTCGGCGTTCTTCAATTACTCGGACCGCCGCGAAGTGGACTACCAGGATCTGTCGCTGGAGAGCGCGCGCCGGCTCGGCATGGACTGGGACAACTACTATCCGGACTGGCAGCGCGCCGTCAACGCGGCTAGGGGTATCTACAGCGGCGCCGTCAACAGCATGGACGACGCCTATTATCTCGGCCAGGGCGTGCGCAAGGACAAGCTGGGTGGCGTGGCGCTGAACCTGAATGTGGCACCGGCGTTGAGCGCCAGGCTGACCGCTTACCACCATGGCAACGAAGGGCAGGGCCACTGGTACACGCCGTACACGCCGACCTCCGCCGCCGTGCCGATCTCGATCCGCACGACGGAATACACGATCAGCCGCAACGGCGCGCTGGCCGACGTGACGTGGGAAACGGGCATGCACACGCTGAACGCGGGCTTCTGGCTGGAGCGGAACAAGCACATGCTGACCCGTAATTTCTACGCCGTCACGGACGGCAGCTACGGCAACGACTTCCTGACCAACCCGATGAGCACGGGCTTCCGCCAGTCGTTCGTGACGGACACGCGCCAGTTCTATGTGCAGGATACGGTGGCGCTGATGGACGGGCGCCTGAAGATCAACGCCGGCTTCAAGAGCCCGAAGGTGGACATCGACGCGCACACGTTCGTCGGTGACCGCGCGGACGGCTCCATCACGGCGAAAAAGACGTTCCTGCCGCAGGCCGGCGTGACGTACCAGCTGTCCGCCAACGACGAGCTGTTCGCCTCGGGAGCGAAAAATATGCGCTCCTACCAGCCGGGCGTGAACGGCCCGTTCTCGCAGACCCGCGCCGGCTATGCGCTGTCGATCGGCAATCTGAAGCCGGAAACGTCGAATACGTTCGATCTCGGCATGCGTTTCAAACGTGACGCTGTGCAGGGCTCGATCGCCGTCTACTATGCCGACTTCAAGGACCGCCAGCTGGGCATCGCCACCTGCGCCGGCATCGTCGGCTGCGCCGGCACCGTCGTCAACGTCGGCAAGGTGGAGACGCGCGGCCTGGAAGCGCTGGCCGTCTGGAAGGTCGCCCGCGGCATCTCGTGGTTCAACACGTTCACGTACAACGAGTCGGAGTACAAGTCCGACTACACCGACAACGGCAAGCTGGTGGCGGTGAACGGCAAGCAGGTCGTCGACGCGCCGAAGAAGATGTTCAACACGGAACTGGCGTACGACGCCAACGGCTTCTTCGCCCGCCTGGGCGCGAAATACACGGACAAGCGCTACTACACCTACACCAACGATCAATCGGTGCCGTCGTTCTGGCTGGCCAACCTGTCGGGCGGCTACAAGCTGGGCGCCATGGGCATGGTCAAGGACGTGACCTTGCAGGTCAACGTGACGAACCTGTTCGACAAGAGCTACTTCAGCACTGTCGGCTCGAACGGGTTCTCGGCGACCGATCCGCAGGGCACGTCGATGACGTTGCTGTCGGGCGCGCCGCGCCAGGTGTTCTTCACGCTGAGCGGCAAGCTGTAACGGGAATAGGAACGCGAACAGGAACGGGGGGCGCGGCGGTTACGCCGAAGGCCCCGCCACCTCGACCTTCCCGAAGAACCCGTACTGCAGGCTGGCGGCGATCCGCTTGGCCACCAGCATCAGCTCATCGGCCACCGGCGCCTCAAACAGGCGCCGCGCCGTCGCATTGAACAGATCGAGCCAGCGCCGGAAGTGTTCCAGCGTGATCCCCTCCAGCGTCATGTGCTTGCCGTAGACATTGCCCTGGAAGCCTTTTACACCCAACATCACGTCGCTCCAGAACGCGACCATGCGCGCCAGATGGGGCGCCCAGTCCTCGCCGACGCGCGGCCCGAACGCGGCGGCAAGCAGCGGGTCACGGCGCACGTCCGTGTAGAACTCGTGGAAGAGTTGGGTGATGGAGGCTGGGTCGGGGGCGGCGTACATCGACAGGAGGGATGAGGTCAAAAGCTTATTGTAACGCTTCGTTCCAACGGTCCGATGGCATTACGATCCGTCGTCTCGTGCGTCCCTCTTTACATCGCCTGCGCTCTCGGGCACAGTACGGCGCCGCGCCAGCCGCTGCCCGTACCGCGTATCATCTTCACCCATGCCACCTGCCGTCCATTCCCGTCCCCACATCTTCACGCTCGCCTGGCCCCTGCTGGTCGAACTGGTCCTGGCCGTCGCCATCGGCGTAGTCGGGACCTCGCTGGCCGCGCACATCTCCGATATCGCCGGGGCCGCGTTCGCGATCGCCAACCAGATCTCCGTCACGCTGTTCCTGCTGTTTCGTATCGTCGGTTCCGGCGTCGGCGTCGTCATCACGCAAAGCCTGGGCGGCGGCCAGCGCGAGCGGGCCGACCGGGTGGCGCTGGCGTCCGTCGGGGCCAGCACGTGGATCGGTGCCGTTACCGCGCTGGTCGCGCTGGGCGGGGCGCATGGCCTGCTGGCGCTGCTGCAGACGCCCGCCGACGTGCTGCCGCTGGCCGCGCCGTTCCTGATGGCGCTGGCACCGGCCATGCTGTTCGATGCGTGGAACGCGTCGATGGCGGCCGTGATGCGGGCCCACCTGCGCACCCGCGACACCTTGCTGGTGCTGGTGGCCATGCACGTGTCGCACTTGGCGCTGGCGCTGCCGTTGATGCACGGCTGGGGACCGCTGCCGGACATGGGGCTGCCTGGTTTCGCGCTGGCGCTGGCGTTGAGCCGCGCGCTCGGGCTGGCATTGCACCTGGTGCTGTGGCGCCGGCATCTCGGCATTGCTCCCGTGCGCCGCGACTGGTGGGCGCTGCCGCGCAAGGAGCTGGCCGAGGTGCTGCACATCGGCGTGCCGGCGGCGGCCGAAAATATCGCGTGGCGGCTGTCGTTCATGGCCGCGATGGCGGCCGCCGGGACGCTTGGCGCCCATGCGCTGGCCACGCACGCCTACGTTCAGCAGATCGGATCGATGATCATCGTGTTCAGCCTCGCGACTGCGTTCGCTGTCGAGATCATGGTGGGGCATATGGTGGGGGCAGGCGAGCTGGGGGCGGCCCACCGGCTGGTGCGTACCTCGCTGTACCGGGGGCTCGTCATCAGCGGCATCGTCTCGGGCGGCGTCGCGCTGGCCGGCCCGTGGCTGCTGCGGCTCTTTACGCGCGACTCCTCCATCGTTGCCGAAGGGGCGCTGCTGCTGTGGCTGGGCGTGCTCGTGGAACTGGGCCGCACGTTCAACCTGGTCGTCATCAATGCCCTGCGCGCCACCGGCGACGTGCGCTTTCCCGTGCTGGCCGGCGCCGCGTCGATGGTGCTGGTGCTGGCCGGCGGCAGCTGGATCTTGGCCATCCATTTCGGCCTGGGACTGAAAGGGCTCTACATCGCGTTCGCGGCGGACGAGTGGATCCGCGGACTGATCATGTGGCGGCGCTGGTCGGTGCACGCATGGGTACCGCACGCCCGCGCCGCCCGGCGCAAGCTGCGGCGCTGACGGTCACAGGGCCGGCAGCGTCACCGTAAAGGCAGCACCCTTGCCGGGGCCTTCGCTGCGCGCCTCGATCGAGCCGCCGTGCGCGCTGACCAGGCTGCGGGCCAGCGCCAGGCCCAGCCCCAGCCCGCCCTGCGAGCGGGCGATGCTCTGGTCGGCCTGGGCAAAAACGTCGAAGGCCCGTTCCACGAAATCGGGACTCATGCCGATGCCGTTGTCCGACACCGTGCACGTCACGGCGCCCCCGCACAGGGCAACCGCGACGGCGATCCGGCCCCGGTCCGGCGTGTACTTGGCCGCGTTGTGCAGGAGATTGGCGACGATCTGCACCAGCCGCTTCTCGTCGCCGTTGACGGTGGGCGGGTGCGTGGGCAGCTCGACGTGGACCGTATGGCCGCGCCGGTCCAGCAGCGGGCGCACCTGTTCCAGGGCGCCCGTTACGACCGCACTCATATCGCACGGCCCGGTTTCCAGCTTTACCAGGCCGCGCTTGACGCGCGACACGTCCAGCAGGTCGTCGATCAGGCCGGACATGTGGCGCACCTGGCGCCTGATCACGGCGCTGGCCAGGCCGGTGCGCTCGGGGTCGTTGCGGGAGACGGCCAGCACTTCGGAGGCGGCACCGATGGGCGCCAGCGGGTTGCGCAGCTCGTGTGCTAGCATGGCCAGGAACTCGTCCTTGCGCCGGTCCGTCTCGCGCAGCGCCTGTTCCGAGCGTTTGTGCGCCGTGATGTCGTAGACGATGCCGAGCATGCGAGCGCCCGCGGACTCCTCGCGGTAACTGTTGCCGTGCGCGGCAACCCAGCGCACGGCGCCGTCTGGGTGCACGATGCGGCACTCCATCTGCCACGGCCCGGCCGTGCGCAGCGCTTCCTCGAAGCCGGCCAGCGCGGCGGCGCGGTCTTCGGCGTGGATATGACCCAGCAGGTGGCGCATGTCCCACGGGGGTTGCGGCGTGTCGTAGCCGAAGACGCGGGCCAGCCGCGGCGACGCCGCCAGCAAGCCGGTGGCGGGATCGTAGTCCCAGTCGGCAATCCGGGCCGAATCCAGCGTGAACTGCAGGCGCACGTTGGCCACGCGCAGCGCTTCCTGGGCCGTGCGCATGTCCGTCACATCCAGGCAGCTGCCGACCCATTCCAGCACGCTTTCGCCCGCCATCACGGCCGCGCCACGCGCCAGCATGTGGCGGTACTCGCCGTCGTGCCGGCGCAGCCGGTAGCTGCCGACAAACGGGTGGCGGGCGGCGGTGGCGCCGTGCCAGGCCAGCACCGTCGCGGCGCGGTCATCCGGATGCAGCGCGTCGAGCCAGCCATCGCCTTCGTATTCGTCGAAGACCTGGCCGGTGAAGGCCGACCAGGTGGGATTGACGGTACGGCCGCGGCCCGTGCCGTCCGTATGCCACATCACCGCCGACATGGTCTCGACCAGCGTGCGGTAGCGCGCATCCCTCGCCTGCAGCTCGCGCGCGATCCGGCCCCGCTCGATCGATTCCCAGCACCGTTCGGCGACCGTCTGCACCAGCGACACCTCGTCCGCATGCCAGCGCCGCGGCTGCACGACGTGTATCGCCATCGCGGCCGCGAACCGGCCGTTCTTCAGCACGGGTACGCAGATGACGGCGCGGATCGCGGTCCGACGATAGGCCGCCAGCACCGCCTGCGTGCGCAAATCGGCTTCCGAATCCTCCACCACGTAGGGCAGGCCGCGCCGCATCAGCGCCAGGCATTCCTCGCCGAAGTCGGCGAAACGGTAGCGGCCAACGATGCTGTGCACGCCCGCGTTGTAGTCGCCGGTCAGGTTGAACGTGTCCTCATCGGCTTCCACGTCGGCATACGCGCAGCGGTTGACGTCGAGGTGCCGGCCCAGCATGGCGGCGGCGGCAAGCGGAATGCCGGCGACGTCGTTCAGGTTGCGGAAGCGGTCGTCGATGCGCTGCAGCAGCCGGTAGCGGCGATTGCGCCGGGCGCGCACGCGGGCACCGTTCAGGCTTGCTTGGATACGGGCGGCCAGCGCTTCGGACGTGGCCACGGACAGGTCGACCACGTCGTCGAACTCCACCAGCGATGTGACGTGGCCCAGCGCATCGACCGTGCGGGCCAGCGCCACCATGGCGCAGTCCTGCAGGGCAGGGTCGGTACGCAACGCGGACAGCGCCGCCGCGTCGGCGCCGGGCAGCACCACCAGCAGCAGGTCGGGCCGGGCATGCCGCAACGTCCGACCGTCCAGCGACAGCTGGATGCGCAGGCGCAGGCCGGGCAGCCCGTGCAGCACGCGCGCGACGTCGTGGCCGGCGCCCAGCAGCACGACGTTGCTGACGGTCTGGCTTGCGGGTTCGGAATGGTCGGCTGCCGCCATAACTGGAGTCAAGTGGCGGGCGCGCGGAGCGCGGTGCCGGGAAGTGGATGACAGGAGCGATTATCCTTCATCGGCATATGTCATTGCAAACACTGCAACGTTGGGTGCGTGGCCTGCAGGGGTGCGGTGCAGATGGTACGATGGCAAAACAACAAAACCACAGGAGTTGATCGTGTCCACCCGTCCCTTCGTCCCCCCTGAACGCTTTGACGATCCGGCCGCCGCGCTGGCGCATGTGAAAGCACTTTACGACGGCAGCATCCGCCACCTGCGCGAAGCGCTGCAGCGCTTCGTCGAAGGCGAGACGCCGGCGGAACACGTGCGCGCCTGCTACCCGTTCGTACGGGTACAGAGCGAGACGTTCGCGCGCGCCGATTCGCGCCTCGCATTCGGCTTCGTGGCCGGTCCCGGCACGTTCGAGACGACACTCACGCGGCCCGACCTGTTCGCCCGCTATTACCATGAGCAGTTCCGGCTGCTGCTGACGAACCACGGCCGCCAGCACATGCAGCTGGAAGTGGGCCTGTCGTCGCAGCCCATCCCCGTGCATTTTTCGTTTGCCGAGCACGATCACATCGAAGGCAGCCTGCCGCTGGAACGGCGCCAGCTGATGCGTGACGTGTTCGACCTGCCCAACCTGGCGGCGATGGACGACGGCATCGCCAACGGCACGTTCGATCCGGCGCCTGGCGAAGCGCTGCCGCTGTCGCTGTTTACCGCGCCGCGCGTCGATTATTCGCTGCAGCGGCTGCGCCATTACACCGGCACGTCGCCGGAACACTTCCAGAAGTTCGTGCTGTTTACGAACTACCAGTTCTATATCGACGAATTCGTGCGGCTCGGCCATGCCATCATGAGCCGGGAAGCGGTCAGCGACGACGATGCCTATGTCGCCTTCGTCGAGCCGGGCAATATCGTCACGCGCCGCGCCGGCCAGCCGGAACAGCCGGGCGACGGCATCGGCGCGCCGCTGCCACGGCTGCCGCAAATGCCGGGCTACCACCTGATCCGCGCCGACGGCACCGGCATCAGCATGGTCAATATCGGCGTCGGCCCGGCCAACGCGAAAACCATCACCGACCATATCGCCGTGCTGCGCCCCCACGCGTGGCTGATGCTGGGCCACTGCGCGGGGCTGCGCAACACGCAGCAGCTGGGCGACTATGTGCTGGCGCACGGCTACGTGCGCGAGGATCACGTGCTGGACGAGGATCTGCCGCTGTGGGTGCCCGTGCCGGCGCTGGCCGAGGTGCAGGTGGCGATCGAGGCGGCGGTGGCGGAAGTGACGCAGCTGACGGGCCACGACCTGAAACGCGTGCTGCGCACCGGCACGGTGGCCAGTACCGACAACCGCAACTGGGAGCTGCTGCCGCAACGCACCCCGGAGCGGCGCTTCTCGCAAAGCAGGGCGGTGGCGCTGGACATGGAAAGCGCGACGATCGCCGCCAACGGCTTCCGCTTCCGCGTCCCCTACGGCACCTTGCTGTGCGTCTCGGACAAGCCGCTGCATGGCGAAATCAAGCTGCCGGGCATGGCCAACCAGTTCTATCGCGACCGCGTCGACCAGCACCTGCGCATCGGCATCCGCGCGATGGAGATGCTGCGGGCGCTGGGTGTCGACCGGCTGCACAGCCGCAAGTTGCGCAGTTTTGCGGAGGTGGCATTTCAATAACCGCGGGACAGGCACCTTTTTCGGGCTCCGCCTGAAAAAGGGTGCCTGTCCTCGGCATTTTCTAAGGTTCCAGGATCCCGCGCTTGATCGCAATCGTGACCGCATGCGTGCGGTCGCGCGCGCCCAGCTTGGCCAGCACGGTACTCATGTGCGCCTTGACGGTTTCCTCGGCAATGCCCAGTGCCAGTGCCACGCGCTTGTTGGAGTTGCCGTGGGCGACAAAGCGCAGCACTTGCGCCTCGCGGGCGGACAGCGTGTCGGCATCGATGTGCGCCGCCAGTTCGACGGCGATTTCCGGCGGGATGTGGCGCTGGCCGGCATGCACCTTGTCGATGGCGTCGCCCAGTTCCGTGCGCAGCACGCTTTTCAGCAGGTAGCCCATGGCGCCGGATTTCAGCGCGCGCAGCACCTGCACGTCGCCCTTGTACGTCGTCAGCACGATCAGGCGGGCCTGCGGCGCCAGCGCGCGGATCGCCACGATGGCATCGAGCCCGCCCATGACGGGCATCTGCAGGTCCATCAGGGTGACGTCCGGCTGGTGGCGCACGAACTGTTCGACCGCCTCGCGGCCATCGGCCGCTTCGGCCACCAGCTGGTAGCGCCCGCTGACGGCCAGCACGGCGGCGATCCCTTCGCGCATCAGGGGATGGTCGTCCACGACCATGACGCGTATCCGTGCGGGGCAGGGCCGGAACGCGTCCTCCAGTTCATCCATGTCAGTGCCGTACAGTGAATAGAGAAGGCATCTTACACCGCCCCCCCCCGCAGCCGGGTATGGCGGCGTCCCCTTCCCCTTTCGGGGGAGTGGCGCGGGCTTGTTCGTCGACGCCGTCAGCCGCCTGGACGATGCTGGCGCGGCGCTTGCCCGCGCTGCGCGTCCTGGCCGCCGGCCGGCAGACATTGCAGGCCGATGGCGAGGCGGTCCTGCGCGTGGCGCGGCATGTGCGCAGGACGGAGACGCGCTGCGAACGCTGACGGCTCCCACGCCAACCTGGCGACCCTGTCCCGCGACGCGCCCATGCGTGCCACCCGGCGCCTGTCCGCGTCCCTGGCATGGGGCAGGGCCCTGTTGCCTTTGCCGACCGGTCCCGCGCTGACGGCGCTGCGCTGCTTTCCATCCTGGTTTGCGCTGGCCGATGCCGTCGCGCTGCTGCCGGCGTATGGCATCGCGCCTGAGGAAGTGGTCGACTGCCTGGCCACGCTGGCCACGCATTCGCTGCTGATCGCCGCTACGGCCGCGGTCCCTGCGCGCTACCGCGTGCTCGCAATGACCGGCGCCTGAACGTCACCACCGGCGCAGCGGCGAACCATCAATCTGTTACGCCGTTCGATACCAAAAAAAGTATCGCAACTGCGCAAAAATTGATTGGATAGAATTGCTTCCCGACCCTAAGATGCAAATTGAGCAAAGCAGTTACAAAACTGCATCATAACTATAAGACATCGGAGACCTATGAAGACCATCCCTTCGGGCCGTTCCGCGCCCAAGTCCTGCCCTTCAGCTTTGAAAGCCACCGTTGCGGTGCTGGCCGCTGCCGGCGTGCTGAGTAGCGCCTCTGTCTGGGCGCAGCAGGGCGTCGCCGTCCAACCGGGCGCGCAAGACAGCGCAGGCGCCAGCCCAGCCGGGGCGACCGGCGCGGGCGACGCCGTCGCGCAGACCGGCGCCGTGGTCACCGTCACCGGGATACGCAGCGCGGCACGCAACGCGCAGGCGTTCAAGCAGAATAACGAACAGGTGGTGGACTCCATTGTCGCCGACGACATCGGCAAATTCCCCGACAAGAACGTGGCCGAGATCCTCGGCCGCATCACGGGCGTGCAGATCATCCGCGAAGCGGGCGAGGCGGGCAACGTCGTCATTCGCGGCCTGCCGGGCGCCGTCACGCTGCTCAATGGCCGCGAGATGTTCTCGGCGGTGAGCCGCAGCCTGTTCCTGGCCGATATCCCGACGACGATGCTGTCGCGCCTGGACGTCTACAAATCGCAGGGTGTGGACATGGTCGAAGGCGGCACCGCAGGCGTCATCGACGTGCGCACGAATCGTCCGTTCGACTTCAAGGGCTACACCGCCAGCCTGATGGGCCGTGCCGAGAACCGCGACAAGTCCAGCGCCACCGATCCGCAGCTGTCCGGCATGGTGTCGAACCGCTGGAAGACGGCGTACGGCGAATTCGGCGCGCTGCTGGGCTACTCGTACCAGCGCGGCCGCTACCAGGACGAAGCCGCGTGGGTAGGCATCCCGCTGTCGATCGAGAACGGCCTGACGGGCCCGGACACCATCGGCCGTACGATGACCGGGGGCGACCGCAAGCGCTGGGCCGGCAACGGCGTGCTGCAATGGCGCCCCAACTCGGACGTGGAAGTGTTCGCGGAGGTGATCAACACCCGCATCGAGCATGATGCGCAGACCAACTTCTTCCTTGGCCAGCTGCCGCTGAACAAGGGCGCGACGATCGCCACCGTGCCTGGCACGAACTACCTGCAGTCGATCTCGAAGGACGGCGCAGACCAGTGGACCCTGAGCTCCACGCAGGGCCGCCGCCAATATTCGCGCACGACTCAGGCCGCCACTGGCGCCACGTGGGACGTCAACGACCGGCTGCGCCTGAAGACGGAGCTGGCACGCACCACCAGCAAGTTCCGCAACCAGAATCCGATCGTCGATATCGTCGGCTACATGCCCAACGTCTCCGGCAGTATCGATAACGGCGTCGGTTCCATCACGTATCCGGGTTCCGACATCACGACCGGTTCCAACTTCTTCCTCGAGAAATTCTTCGACCAGCACGGCCACGACGAAGGCAGCTCCACCGATTGGCGGCTCGATGCCATATACGAGCCGGCGAACAAGGGCTTCTTCCGCGAGTTCTCGGGCGGCGTGCGCATCGCCAAGCGCCGCGCGACGTCGATTCACGGCATCGAGGGCTCCGTGAATCATCCTGGCGCGTATTCGCCGAACCAGGTGATGATCAACTCGATCCCCGGCTTCACGTGCCTGTCGCCGGCCACCGCCGGCAATTACGGCATCGCGCAGTTTCCGATCCCGTGCGCCGGCTACCTGCTGAACAACACGAGCGACCTGCGCCAGACCTTCACGGGGACGACGACGCCCAATCCCGAAGACCCGCTGTCGTACTACGCCGATATCGAGAAGACGCAGGCAATCTACGGCAAGGCCGATATCGCGTTCGACGCATGGTCGGTGCCGGTGGACGGCTCGGTGGGATTGCGTGCGGTGCGCACGGAGCAGGACCTGCGCGGCAATTCGCTCATCAACAACGCGGTGGTCGGCGCCAGCACGAAGACGACGGGCACCGATTACCTGCCGAACGTGGCGTTGCGCGCCAGGTTCCGCGACGACCTGCAGGCCCGCTTCACCTGGGGCAAGGCCACGCAGCGTCCGGCGTTCGTCGACTTCAATCCGGGCCTCGTGCTGCACGCGGCGGGCAATACGACGCTGGCGACCGGCACGTCGGGCAACCCGAGCCTGAAGCCCATCGAGAGCAAGAACATGGATGCGTCGCTGGAGTGGTACTTCGCGCCGACCGGCTCCGTGACGGGCACCGTGTTCTCGCACGAATTCAAGAACTACATCCGCCGCAAGTCCACGCCGGAGACCTACGATGGCATCACCTATGACGTGAGCCGCCCGTACAACACGAGCGACGGCAAGCTCGAAGGCGTCGAGATCGCGTACAAGCAGTTCTACGACTGGCTGCCGGGCTGGCTGAGCGGTTTCGGTGTCGAAGCGAACGGCACGTATACGCATGGCGGCCTGACGGAGCCGGACGGCAAAGTCAACAGCTTTGCCGGCATGTCGAAGTGGGCGTACAACCTGATCGGCCTGTACGAGCGCGGCGACTGGTCGGCTCGCGTGGCCTGGAGCTGGCGCTCGCGCTTCGTCTCCGAGTATGCTTACCGCGCCTCGCAATATGACCTGGTGGTCGATCCGATGAAGTCCCTGGATGCGTCGGTCACGTACAAGCTGACGAAGAACGTCAGCCTGACGGTGGACGGCACCAATCTGACGGACTTCAAGTACAAGGATTACCACTCGGTGCCGCAACTGGCGCGCGACATCCGCCGTTACGACCGCACCATCGGCGTGGCGCTGCGCTGGAAGAATTGACGTTGTAACACGGTTGCAGTGAAAGAGGGGCGCTGGCCGGTCGACGGCCGGCGCCCCGCGGTCCTTCTGATTGGATAGACGATGCAAAAATTATCGACGGTTGAAAAAGTAGGCTTTGGCGCGGGCGACATGGCCCTGAACGTGGTGATCTCGTCAATGATGCTGATCATCACCTTCTTTTATACCGACATCTACGGCCTGCACACGGAGGACCTGGCGCTGCTGTTCTTCGCCGTCAAGGTGATCGGCGCCGTCGCCGATCTGGTGATGGGGCAGATCACCGACCGCTTTACCAACCGCTTCGGCCGCTACCGACCATGGCTGCTGTTCCTGGCCGTGCCGTACGGCGTTTCCGTGTTCTTCGTCTTCAGCACGCCAGACTGGGGCTATGACGCCAAGGTGGTCTGGGCCTATTCCACCTACATCATGATGACCCTGATGACGGCCGGTGTCGGTATCCCGTACATTTCGCTGATCAGCGGCCTGACGAGCGACCCGCAGGACCGCCTGTCCGCCAACGGCTACCGGCTGTTCTTCGCCAAGATCGGCGCGTTCATGGTCACGATCATCGTGCCTCTGCTGGCCAAGGCGTGGGGCGGTGGCAATCCCGCCATCGGCTACCAGGCCGCGATGGCCGTGATGGCACTCATGGGCGTCGTGCTGTTCCTGTTCTGCTTCTTTTCGACCGAAGAGCGCGTGCATCACGTGGTGGAGCGCCAGCCCTTGCTGGACCAGCTGAAGGTGCTGCTCAAGAACGACCAGTGGCTGATCCTGTGCGGCGCCTGCGTGACCGGCACGATCGGCTATGTCGTGCGCGGCTCGGTTGCCATGTACTACGCCAAGTATTACCTGGGCGGCAACGAGGCCGTCGTGTCGGCCTTCCTGTCCACCGGCGTGGCCGCCGCGATCCTGTCGATGGTGGCCTCCACGTGGATCACGAAGTCCTATTGCAAGGTCAAGCTGTTCCGCAATTCGCAGGTCGTCGTCGCGCTGCTGAGCCTTGCGATCTACCTGTTCGTCAAGCCGGGCGACGTGGTGCTGGCCTTTATCCTGTACTTCGCGCTGTCGTTCATCGTCGACCTGCATGCGCCCGTGTTCTGGTCCGCCATCGCGGAGACCATCGACTATGGCCAGGTCAAGACGGGCACGCGCGTGTCGGGCTTCGCTTTCGGCGGCATCTCGGTCTGCCAGAAAGCGGGCATGGGTATCGCCGGCGTGCTGGTGGGCGTGCTGCTGACGCATTTCCAGTACCAGCCCAACGTGGCGCAAACGCCGCTGGCGTTGACGGGCATCGCGCTGATGCTGACGGTGATCCCGGGCTTCTTCCACCTGGTGATGGGGCTCCTGATGTTCCGCTACCGCATCAGCGACGAATACTACGGCACCGTGAAAGCCAAGATGCGCACGCATGGCTACGCGGCCGGCTGAACGCTTTATCTGTTTTGAATGGAGAACGAATTGTCCGAAGTCCTGCAACCCCTGATCGAGCAACGCGCCGATCCCTATATCTATCGTCACACGGATGGCTATTATTATTTTACGGCGTCGGTGCCCCAGTACGACCGCATCGAACTTCGCCGCGCCAAGACCATCGAAGGCCTGGCCAGCGCGCAAACGCGCGACGTCTGGCGCAAGCCCGATACGGGTCCTTACTCGGAGCTGATCTGGGCGCCGGAGATTCACTTCAATCAGGGCGCCTGGTACGTGTACTTTGCCGCGGCGCCCAGCCGCGAGATCAAGGACAAGCTGTTCCAGCATCGCATGTACGCCATCCGCAACGAGAGCGCCAATCCGCTGGAAGGGACCTGGGAATTCATGGGCCAGGTCGACACCGGCATCGACAGTTTCTGCCTGGATGCGACAACATTCACGCACAAGGGCCAGCTGTACTACCTGTGGGCGCAGAAGCACGAGGACATCGAGGGCAACTCGAACCTGTACATCGCGCCGATGAAGACGCCGTGGCAGATCGAGGGCGAGCCGGTCATGCTGAGTAAGCCAGAGCACGACTGGGAATGCCAGGGCTTCCTCGTCAACGAAGGTCCGTCGGTACTGAAAAAGAACGGCAAGATCTTCATCAGCTACTCGGCCAGCGCCACGGACCACAACTACGCCATGGGCCTGTTGTGGGCGGATGAAAATGCCGACCTGCTGGATCCGGCGTCGTGGCACAAATCGGAAAAGCCGGTGCTGCAGACGTGCTTCGAACACAAGGTCTACGGCCCTGGCCACAACAGCTTCACGGTGGCCGAAGACGGTTCAACCGTGCTCCTGGTCTATCATGCGAGGACTTATACTGAAATCGTGGGCGATCCGCTGTGGAATCCGGACCGCCATACGTTCGTCAAACCCTTGCGCTGGGACGCTTCGGGCATGCCGGATTTCGGCCGCCCGTCCATCGCCTGAGCGGCCGCCGGCAGGTGCCGGCGCTCGTCATGGGCAGCCGGCGCTGAGAACAAGAAACGGAAACGAATGGAACTCTCCATAGAACAGGAACCGTTCGGCCAGACGCCGGACGGCGTCGCGCTGAGCCTCTACACGCTGCGTAACCGCAGCGGCATGGTCGTGAAGATCACGAACCTGGGCGGCATCATCACCGAGCTGCACGTGCCGGACCGGCATGGCAACCTGGCCGACGTCACGTTCGGCTTCGATACGCCGGAACCGTATTTCAGCGATTCGCCATACTTCGGCGCGCTGATCGGCCGCTACGGCAACCGCATTTCGGGCGGCCGCTTCCAGCTGGACGGGCGCACCGTGCAGCTTGACGTCAACAACGGTCCGAACCACCTGCACGGCGGCTCGAAAGGCTTCGACAAGGCAGTCTGGCATGCGGTCCCCATGGTGGGCGACCTGTCGATCGGCCTGAAGCTGACGCATACGAGCCCCGACGGCGACCAGGGCTACCCCGGCAACCTGGAAGTGACGGTCACGTACGAGCTGAACGACGCCAACGAGCTGCTTGTCAAATACCACGCGACCACGGACCAGGCCACGCCGGTCAACCTGACGCAGCACGCCTACTTCAACCTGGCCGGCAAGGGCACGGTGCTGGACCACGAACTGCAGATCAATGCGGACCGCTACACGCCCATCGACAGCAATTCCATTCCGCTGGGCCAGCTGGCGCCGGTGGAGTACACGCCGTTCGACTTCAGGAAGCCCCGCCGCATCGGCCAGGGCATCGATGCCAACGACGAGCAGCTGAAGAACGGCCTTGGTTACGACCACAACTTCGTGCTGAACAAGGCCGAATCGAAAGTCCTCGGCCTGGCCGCCACCTTGCGCGACCCGGCTTCCGGCCGCGTGCTGGAGTTGTACACGCAGGAGCCTGGCGTGCAGTTCTACAGCGGCAACTTCCTGGACGGGTCGCTGTCCGGTAAGGGCTGGACGTATGGCCATCGCGAAGCGGTCTGCCTGGAACCGCAGCATTTCCCCGATTCGCCGAACCGGCCGGAGTTCCCGAGCACGATCCTGCGGCCGGGCGAGACGTATTCCACCCGGTCTCTTTACAGGTTTACGATCCAGAACTGACGCGCCGCGGCACAAGCGTCAGGAACGGTACGGGCGCGATACTGCGGGACGGATGTCCCGCAGTATCGCGCCCGTCTTTTTTCGTTCTGATCGGCGCCTTTCCGCCATTTTGTGCAGAGTCGATATCTTTTTCTATATCGCAGCCAATTTTTTATTCATTGGAAAGATATCGTTGACCGTTCTACCATGCTTCAATCGCAGCCCGTCGAGGACAGCCACGCGTCGGGCCTTGGCACAACATGGAGGAATGCATGTCAGAGACAAAGAAGAATGTAAAGCTGCGCTCGGCCGAGTGGTTCGGCACGCAGGACAAGAACGGTTTCATGTACCGCAGCTGGATGAAGAACCAGGGCATTCCCGACCATGAGTTCCAGGGCAAGCCGATCATCGGCATCTGCAATACCTGGTCGGAACTGACCCCCTGCAACGCCCACTTCCGCAAGATCGCCGAACACGTCAAGAAAGGCATCATCGAGGCCGGTGGCTGGCCCGTCGAGTTCCCCGTGTTCTCCTCCGGTGAATCGAACCTGCGTCCCACCGCGATGCTGACCCGCAACCTGGCGTCGATGGACGTCGAGGAATCGATCCGCGGCAACCCGATGGACGCCGTCGTGCTGCTGGTCGGCTGCGACAAGACCACGCCGGCGCTGCTGATGGGCGCCGCGTCGTGCGACATCCCGGCGATTGTCGTCACCGGCGGCCCGATGCTGAACGGTAAACTGAACGGCAAGAGCATCGGCTCCGGCACCGCCGTCTGGCAGCTGCACGAGCAGGTCAAGGCTGGCGAGATCACGATGCACGACTTCCTGGCCGCCGAAGCGGGCCACTCGCGCTCCGCCGGTACGTGCAACACGATGGGCACCGCATCCACGATGGCCTGCATGGCCGAGGCGCTGGGTACGTCGCTGCCGCACAATGCCGCCATTCCCGCCGTCGACGCGCGCCGCTACGTGCTGGCGCATATGTCCGGCATGCGCATCGTCGACATGGTGTGGGAAGACCTGCGCCTCTCTAAAATCCTGACCCGCGAAGCATTCGAAAACGCCATTCGCGTCAACGCGGCCATCGGCGGTTCGACGAATGCCGTCATCCACCTGAAGGCGATTGCCGGCCGTATCGGCATCGACCTGGAACTGGAAGACTGGACCCGCATCGGCCGCGGCACGCCGACCGTTGTCGACCTGCTGCCGTCCGGCCGCTTCCTGATGGAAGAGTTCTACTACGCCGGAGGCCTGCCGGGCGTACTGCGCCGCCTGGGCGAAAACGGCCTGCTGCCGCACAAGGATGCCCTGACGGCCAACGGCAAGACGATCTGGGAAAACAACCAGGATGCGCCGATCTACGACGAAGAAGTGATCCGTCCGATCGACAATCCGCTGATCGCCGACGGCGGCATCTGCATCCTGCGCGGCAACCTGGCGCCGCGCGGCGCAGTACTGAAGCCTTCCGCCGCATCGCCGCACCTGATGCAGCACCGCGGCCGCGCGATCGTGTTCGAGGACTTCGATCACTACAAGACCCGCATCCTCGATCCGGACCTGGACGTCGATGAAAACTGCGTGCTGGTCATGAAGAACTGCGGCCCAAAAGGCTATCCGGGCATGGCGGAAGTGGGCAATATGGGCCTGCCGCCGAAGATCCTGGCCAAGGGCATCAAGGACATGGTGCGCATCTCGGACGCGCGCATGAGCGGCACCGCCTACGGTACGGTCGTGCTGCACGTGGCGCCGGAAGCCATGGCCGGCGGCCCGCTGGGCATCGTCCGCGACGGCGACATGATTTCGCTGGACTGCGCCGGCGGCAAGCTCGATCTGGAGATCTCGGACGAAGAGATGAAGCAGCGCCTGGCCACCCGCGCCGAAACGCAGGTGGCGGGTGCCAAGTCCGGCTACCAGCAGCTGTACATCGATCACGTGCTGCAGGCGGACGAGGGCTGCGACTTCGACTTCCTCGTCGGCATGCGCGGTTCCGCCGTACCCAAGCATTCCCACTAATCAGAACGAAGTGCCGCGATGACAGCCGGACCCGGTCCCGCTGTCATTGCGCGCCTTTAAGGAGATACCATGCTGTTAGTTCAATTCAAGGCCAACGATGCCCGCCATGTCGGCATCCTGGAAGACGACACCATTCGCATCATCGACGGCTTTTCAACCACCTACGCGCTGGCACAGGCGGCAATCCGCAACAAACAGAAGCTGGCCGAGCTGGCGCAGTCCGCCGCCGGCAACAACACCGTCGCCTTTGCCGACGTCACGCCGCTGCCGCCACTGGACCATGAAGACCCGGCGCACTGCTACGTCACCGGCACGGGCCTGACCCACCTGGGCAGCGCCGACGCGCGCGACGCCATGCACAAGAAGATCGGCGGCGACGTCGAAACGCTGTCCGACAGCATGAAGATGTTCCGCCTCGGCGTCGAAGGCGGCAAGCCTGCCGCGGGCAGCGCCGGGCCCAGCCGGAATGGTTCTACAAGGGCGACGGTTCGATCGTCGCGGCCAGCGGCGAAGCCCTGGCCATGCCGGACTTCGCGCTGGACGGCGGCGAAGAGCCTGAAATCGCGGGCCTGTACGTCATCGGCGACGATGGCCAGCCTTACCGCGTCGGTTACGCCATCGGCAACGAGTTCTCGGACCACGTGACCGAGCGCCAGAACTACCTGTATCTCGCGCACTCGAAGCTGCGCGCCTGCGGCGTGGGCCCGGCGCTGCTGGTGGGCGAGCTGCCTGAACATATCGACGGCGTCTCGCGCATCCGCGACGCGGCCGGCAACGTGCGCTGGGAGAAGGCTTTTGTGAGCGGGGAGAAGAACATGTCGCACACGATCGCCAACCTGGAACACCATCACTTCAAATACCAGCTGTTCAAGCGCCCGGGCGACGTGCACGTGCACTTCTTCGGTACCGCCACCTTGAGCTTTGCCGACAATGTGCAGGTCGCGCCGGGCGAAACGTTCGAGATCGAGGCGCCCGCATTCGGCCCGGCACTGCGCAACAAGCTGGCCGTCATCGAAACGCAAGTCGCAAAGGTAACCGCATTATGAGCATCACTGGTGAAGCACTGATCGGCGGCGTCGCCGTCCGTGGTACGGGCAAGCACTTCAAGGCCTTCGATCCGAGCAAGCGCGAGGAACTGGAACCGGCATTTTATGCCGTCGACGAAGCCCAGATCGACCAGGCCTGCCAGCTGGCGGCCGCCGCGTTCGACACCTTCCGGGCCACGTCCAACGAGGAGCGTGCGCGCTTCCTGGAAACGGTGGGCGAGCAGATCATGGCCATTGGCGATGAACTGATCGTGCGCGCCATGGCTGAATCGGGCCTGCCGCGCGTGCGCCTGGAGGGCGAGCGTGGGCGTACCGTCAACCAGCTGCGGCTGTTCGCGGAGATGCTGCGCGAAGGCTCGTGGGCCGACGTGCGTATCGACAGCCCGCTGCCGGAACGTACGCCACCGCGTCCGGATCTGCGTCTGCGCATGATCGGGCTCGGACCCGTTGCCGTGTTCGCGGCGTCGAACTTCCCGCTGGCGTTTTCCGTTGCCGGCGGCGACACGGCATCGGCCTTCGCGGCCGGCTGCCCCGTCGTGCTGAAGGCGCATTCCGCCCACCCCGGCACCTCCGAGCTGGTGGCGCGTGCCGTCATCAAGGCCGTGGAACTGTGCAAGCTGCCGGCCGGCGTATTCGCGCTGCTGACGGGCACGGGCCGCCATATCGGCCAGGGCCTCGTCGCGCATCCCGCCATCCAGGCCGTCGGCTTCACGGGTTCGCGTGGCGGCGGTACGGCGCTGATGGCCGTGGCGGCCGCGCGGCCGCAGCCGATTCCCGTGTATGCGGAAATGAGCAGCATCAATCCTGTGTTCCTGCTGCCGGGCGCCATGGCGGCGCGCGGCGAGCAGATCGCCCAGGGCTTTGCCCAGTCGCTGACGATGGGTGTCGGCCAGTTCTGCACCAACCCCGGCCTCGTGCTGGGCATCGCCGGCCCGGAATTTGACGCGTTCGCGAAAACGGCCGCCGCCGCGCTGCAGAACGTGCCGGCCGCGCCGATGCTCACGCCCGGCATCGCCGGCAGCTACCAGGACGGCGTGCAGACGCTGGCCGCCCAGGACTGCGTCAAGACGCTGGCCCTGGCCGAGCAGGAAGAAGGCCGCGGCGCGCCCGCGCTGTTCGCCACGACCGCGGAGTCGTTCCTGGCCGAGCATGCGCTGCACGGCGAAGTGTTCGGTCCCGCGTCGCTGCTGGTCGCTTGCAAGGACGTGGCCGAAATGCGCGCCGTGACGGAACGCCTGGAAGGCCAGCTGACCGCGACGCTGCAGCTGGAAGACAGCGATATCGATGCGGCACGCGAGCTGCTGCCGTCGCTGGAGCGCAAGGTCGGCCGCATCCTGGCCAACGGCTTCCCGACGGGTGTGGAAGTGTCCACGGCGATGGTGCACGGCGGTCCGTTCCCGGCCACGGCCGATGGCCGCAGCACGTCGGTGGGCACGGCGGCGATCGGGCGCTTCCTGCGCCCGGTGTGCTACCAGAACCTGCCGCAGGCACTGCTGCCCGAGGCGCTGCGCGACGGTAACCCGCAAGGCATCTGGCGCCGTACCGACGGTGTGCTGGGCAAGGCGTGAACAGTAAAATAGAAGATCAAAGGGAGACATCAATGACAGAGTTGGCCAAGTTCGGCAGCCTGCGCGGCAAGCGCGTATTCGTCACGGGCGGCGGCACCGGCATCGGTGAAAGCATCGTCGCCACTTATGCGGAGCAGGGCGCGCTGGTGGCGTTCGTCGATATCGCGCAGGAGGCCAGCCTGGCGCTGGTCGAGCGCCTGAAGGCCGCCGGCCATCCGGCACCCGTCTACCGCTATTGCGACATCACCGACATCCCGGCGCTGCAGAAAACGATGGCGGAGCTGGCGGCGCAGATCGGCGACTTCGACATCCTCGTCAACAACGCCGCCAACGACCAGCGCCACAAGCCGGAAGAGGTGACGCTGGAATACTGGAACGAGCGCATTGCCATCAACCAGCGCCCGATGTTCTTTACCTGCCAGTCGGTGCTGGAAGGGATGAAGAAGAAGGGCGGCGGTTCCATCATCAATATCAGCTCGATGTCGTGGCATGCCAAGAACGGCGGCTATCCCGTCTATGGCACCACCAAGGCGGCCGTGATCGGCCTGACGCGCTGCCTGGCTCGCGATTTCGGCCCGTACGGTATCCGTGTCAACACGGTCACGCCGGGCTGGGTCATGACGCAGCGGCAGATCGACCTGTGGGTCGACGATGCCGCCGAAGCGGAAATCAAGCGGGCGCAATGCCTGCCGGGCAAGCTGATGCCGGAACACGTGGCGTCGATGATCCTGTTCCTGGGCGCGGACGACAGCGCCATGTGCACGGGCCAGGAATTCATCGTGGACGCGGGCTGGGTGTAAGCGTTGGCAGTTCAGCTGGCGTCTAGCTCAGCTGGCGTCCAGTTCAGCCCGAGTCCCATCGCGGTGCCAGGCACTGCGGTGGGACTCGGGCGCAGCCGTAGTTTCCGTTCGCTGTACGCCGCCCGCCTTGGGCGGCGCTTTCACCGTTACGACTATGACCCTGACCCGCATTCTCGGCGTGGCCGCCTGCGTCGTCGCACCGATCGCCTGCGCGCAAAGCGATACCGTCAGCAGCCCTGATGGCAAGCTTGCCGTCACGGTTAACGCCGGCGCCAACGGCACCATCACCTACCGCATCAGCCGAGCCGGCCAGCCCGTACTGGGCGACTCGGCGCTCGGGCTGACGTTCGACGGCGTCGACCTGTCCGCGAACCTGAAGCCAGCCGGTGCAACCGCCGTGCAACCTGTCAGCGACAAGTACGAACTGGCCGGAGGCAAGCGTCGTCATGTCAGCTATGCCGCCAACGAGCGCACCTGGCATTACACGAACCCGAAGAAGGCCGCGCTGGACGTTACGTTCCGCGTTTCGAACGACGGCGTCGCATTTCGCTACAAGGCCACGGGCGGCAGGCTGGCGTTCCGGGACGAGGCAACCGGTTTTGCGCTGCCGGCCGGATCGAAGGCGTGGCTGCAGCCGATGTCCGTGGCGAAGACTGGCTACCAGCGCACCAATCCGTCCTACGAAGAACACTATCGCATGGGCATCCCCGTCGGCACGCCGGCCCCGTTGGGCGCGGGCTGGGTGTTTCCGGCGCTGTTCCGCACCGGCGACACGTGGATCGCCATGACGGAGGCGGGCATGGACGGCGATTTTCACGCGTCGCGCCTGGCGACCGCGTCGCCGGGTGGCGTGTATCGCATCGCCGGCCCTGCAAAAGAGGAGACGTATCCCAATGGCGCACTGCTGCCCAGCGCTCAGGGCAGCCTGACGACGCCATGGCGCGTGCTGGCCATCGGCTCGCTGGCGACCGTCGTCAACTCGACGCTGGGTACCGACCTGGCGCTGCCGGCGCCCGGGCCGGTACCCGACTGGGTCAAGCCGGGTCACTCGTCCTGGAGCTGGGCCATCCTGAAGGACGACTACACCAACTTCGAGACACAGAAGCAGTTCATCGACTACGCAGCGGACATGCACTGGGACTACACGCTGGTTGACGCTTACTGGGACAGGAAGATCGGCTACGACCGCCTGAAGGAACTGGCGACGTACGCGGCCACGAAGAACATCGGCATCCTCGCCTGGTACAACTCGGCAGGCAGCTGGAACGACACCGACATGACGCCGCGCGACCGCATGCTGACGCACGGGAGCCGCGTGGCCGAATTCAAGCGGCTGCGCGAGATGGGCGTCAAGGGCATCAAGGTGGACTTCTTCGGCGGCGACGGCCAGTCGATGATCCGCTACTACACCGAGATCCTGAAGGATGCGTATGACGCGCAACTGCTGGTGAACTTCCACGGCGCGACCCTGCCGCGCGGCTGGTCGCGCACGTGGCCGAACCTGCTGACGGCGGAAGCCGTGCGCGGTTTCGAGTTCACCACGTTTACCCAGGAAGACCAGGATGCGATTGCCCCGCATGCGGCGATGCTGCCGTTCACGCGCAACCTGTTCGACCCGATGGACTTCACGCCGCTGGCGTTCGGCGACATCCCGAAAATTAGGCGCACCACGCGCAACGGCTTCGAGCTGGCCGAATCCGTGCTGTTCGTTTCCGGCATCCAGCACTTCGCCGAGATCCCGCAGGGGATGGCGACCGCGCCGGAGTACGTCAAGGCGCTGCTGCGGGAGCTGCCGCGCAGCTGGGAC
The DNA here is from genome assembly GCF_004421005.1 of Pseudoduganella plicata. Classification (NCBI taxonomy): domain Bacteria; kingdom Pseudomonadati; phylum Pseudomonadota; class Betaproteobacteria; order Burkholderiales; family Oxalobacteraceae; genus Pseudoduganella; species Pseudoduganella plicata. The sequence continues at coordinate 1,438,999 of NZ_CP038026.1, read as the reverse complement.
GACAGCCGATTCCTGGCGGGCGAACCGGGCAAGTATGCCGTGATCGCTCGCCGGGCCGGCGACGCATGGTATGTCGCGGGTATCAATGCGACCGACCGTGACCAGGCGCTGACGATGGACCTCCGGTTTATCGGCAAGGCGGGCCGGATCGTCACGGACGGCGCGAGCGAGCGGACGTTTGCCGACGCGCCGATCCGTGCCGGCAGGACGACGGGCATCGTGGTCAAGCCGAAAGGCGGCTTCGTCGCAGTATTCAAATAAGTAAAAACCTATAAAACCAAGGAGACAAGAAATGTTGAAACGTACGATCCTCGCCCTTAGCCTGGCCGCCTGCGGCACCGCGTTCGCCCAGGTATCGGTGACCATTGACGCCGCCAAGGCCGGTCCCGTCATCAACAAGAACATCTACGGCCAGTTTGCCGAGCACCTGGGCACCGGCATCTACGAAGGCATGTGGGTGGGACCGGAATCGAAGATCCCCAACACGAAGGGCTGGCGCAACGACGTGATCGGCGCGCTCAAGGAACTGCACGTCCCCCTGGTGCGCTGGCCGGGCGGCTGCTTCGCCGACGAGTATCACTGGAAGGACGGCGTCGGCCCGCGTGACAAGCGCCCCGTCAAGGTCAATACCAACTGGGGCGGCGTGGAAGAGAACAACGCCGTCGGCACGCATGAATTCTTCGACCTGGCCGAGCTGCTGGGCGCGGAAGTCTACGTCAATGGCAATCTGGGAACAGGCTCGGTGCAGGAAATGTCGGAATGGGTCGAGTACATGACGTCCGATTCCAAGTCGACCCTGGCGGAACTGCGCCGCAAGAACGGCCGCGACAAACCGTGGAAGCTGGACTATTTCGCCATCGGTAACGAGGCCTGGGGCTGCGGCGGCAACATGACGCCGGAACATTACGCGAACCTGTACCGGAATGCGGCCGCCTTCGTGCGCACGCCGCCGAATGCCAAGCCGAAGTTCATCGCCAGCGGCGGCCATGACAACGACATCCGCTGGTCCGACGTGCTCACAAAGGAGATCAAGCAGAATATCGACGGCATCAGCTTCCACTACTACACGATCCCGACGGGCAAGTGGGAAGTGAAGGGCGCGGCCACCGGCTTCAAGGAAGACCAGTGGGCCAGCACGATGAAGAACACGCTGGCGATGGATGGCCTGATCCGCAAGAACACGGCGCTGATGGACAAGAACGATCCCCAGAAGAAGGTGGGCTTGTTCGTCGACGAATGGGGCACCTGGTACGACGTGGAACCGGGCACGAACGCCGGCTTCCTGTACCAGCAGAACAGCCTGCGCGACGCCGTCGTCGCGGCGCTGAACTTCAATATCTTCCACGCCCATGCGGACCGGGTGCGCATGACCAACATCGCGCAGATGGTCAACGTGCTGCAGGCGATGATCCTGACGGACAAGAACCGCATGATCCTGACGCCGACGTACCACGCCTTCCGCATGTACGTGCCGTTCCAGGACGCGACGTCGCTGCCGGTGGCCATCAAGAACAACGGCAAGTACAGCGTGGGCAACGTGACGGTGCCGCAGGTCAGCGCGTCGGCCGCACGCGGCAAGGACGGCAAGGTGTATCTGGCGCTGGTGAATACGAATCCGAACAAGGCGGTCGACGTGACGGTGAATGTGTCCGGAGCACGCACCGGGAAGGCTGCCGGCCAGATCCTGACGGCGGCGGCGATGGACGCGCACAATACGTTCGAGGCGCCGGATGCCGTCAAGCCGGCGCCGTTCTCGGCCCAGGCCAGCGGAGGCAAGCTGACGGTCCAGCTGCCGGCGAAGTCCGTCATCGTCACCTCCGTGGAGTAAGCCATGCGCACATCGATGATGACGACGGCCCTGGTGGCCGCCGGCGTGCTGTCGCTCGCCGGTTGCGGCGGCAGCGACGGCGACACGGGCGCAACGACAGGCACGGCGACGAGCGCGATGACCAGCGCCGTGACAAGCGGCGGCGCGACGCAGGAAGCGGTGGCGCGTTCGCGCGCGTCGTTCACCGAGACTTCCGTGCACGACCCGTCCGTGATCCGGGCGAACGGCCGGTATTACGTCTTCGGCTCGCACCTGGCAGCGGCGAAAACGCCGGACCTGATGCACTGGACGAAGATCGCGGACGGCGTCAACCCCGCCAATCCGCTGATCCCGGACGTGGCGAACCAGCTGGCCGAGACGTTCGCGTGGGCGCAGACGTCGACGCTGTGGGCGCCGGACGTGATCCGCATGGACGACGGCAAATATTACATGTACTACAACGCGTGCAGGGGCGATTCGCCGCGCTCCGCGCTGGGCATCGCCGTGGCCGACCATATCGAAGGGCCGTACGTCAACAAGGGGATTATCCTGAAGTCCGGCATGTGGGGCGAGGTCAGTCCCGACGGCACGGTCTACGACGCGACGCGGCACCCGAACGTGGTCGATCCGAACGTCTTCCGCGACGCTGCCGGCAAGCTGTGGATGATCTATGGCTCGTACTCGGGCGGCATCTTTATCCTCCAGCTGGACAAGGCGACCGGCATGCCGCTGCCTGGGCAGGGCTATGGCAAGCACCTGATGGGCGGGAACCACTCCCGCATCGAAGGCGCGTACGTGCTGTACAGCCCGGAGTCGAAGTTCTACTACCTGTTTACGTCGTTCGGCGGGCTCGATGCCAACGGTGCCTACAATATGCGCGTGGCCCGCTCGCGCTATCCGGATGGCCCGTACGTGGACGGCAAGGGCACGGATATGGCAACCGTCAAATCCGACCCCACCAGGCCGCTGTTCGACGACGCCAGCATCGCGCCGCATGGCCAGAAACTGCTTGGCAACCACCAGTTCGCGCTGGCGGCGGGCGAGACGGGCACGCCGCTGGGCTACGTTTCGGCAGGCCACAACAGCGCGTTCTACGACGCGGCCACGAAGCAGCACTTCCTCGTGTTCCATACGCGCTTCCCGAATACGGGCGAGATGCACGAGGTGCGCGTGCACGAGATGTTCATCAACGACGAGGGCTGGCCCGTGGTGGCGCCGTTCCGCCACGCGCCGGCCGGCAAGGCCAAGGAAGACCCGGCTGCCGTTTCGGCCGCCATCGCGGCGGGTACGTACAAATACATCAACCACGGCAAGGACATCACGGCGGCGATCCGGCAGTCGCAGGTCGTCAGGCTGGGCAAGGACGGCCGCATCAGCGGCGCCGTCAGCGGCCGCTGGTCGTACCGCGGCAACAACCGCGTCAGCCTGGCGCTGGACGGCACCGCGGCACCTTACAGCGGTGTGCTTTCGCGCCAGTGGAACAGTAACGCAAACGCGTTCACCGTCACGTTCACGGCGCAAAATGCCGACGGCGTGTCGGTCTGGGGCGCGCGGACGGGCAATTGAAGAGGAACAGCATGAAACGGTTTAAGGCAATGGCGGCGGCCGCTTGCGTGGCGCTGGCGGTTACGCAGGCGGCGCACGCTGCGCAGGTGGGGGTGCACGATCCGGTGATGGCGAAGGACGGCGAGCGGTACTACGTGTTCAGCACGGGTCCCGGCATCACGTTCTACAGCTCGCGCGACATGAAGTCGTGGACGCCGGAAGGGCGCGTGTTCGCGGGCGAGCCGGCGTGGGCGAAAACGGCCGCACCGTCGTTCGACGGCCATATCTGGGCGCCCGACGTGCAGCGGCACAACGGCAAATACTACCTGTACTACTCGGTGTCGGGCTTCGGCAAGAACACGTCCGGCATCGGCGTCACCGTCAACAAGACGCTCGATCCCCGCTCGCCCGACTACAAGTGGGAAGACAAGGGGCTAGTGCTGCAGTCGGTGCCGGGGCGCGATGTATGGAATGCCATCGACTCCAACGTCATCGAGGACAAGGCCGGCAACGGCTGGATGGCGTTCGGCTCGTTCTGGGGCGGCCTGAAGCTCGTCAGGCTCAATGCCGACTGGACGCGCCCCGCGGAACCGCAGCAGTGGCGCACCATCGCCGCACGCGAACGCCCCGCGTTCACGCCGGACGAGGAGGCGGGTCCGGCCGAGATCGAGGCGCCGTTTATCTTCAGGAAGGGCGACTGGTACTACCTGTTCGCGTCGTGGGGCCTGTGCTGCCAGAAGGAGAAGAGCACGTACCACGTCGTCGTCGGCCGCGCGCGCGACGCCACCGGACCGTACCTCGACAAGGACGGAAAGGACATGGCGAAGGGGGGCGGCTCGCTCGTCATCAAGGGTGACAAGGATTGGGTGGGCCTGGGTCATAACGGCGCCTACACCTTCGACGGCCGCGACGTGCTCGTACTCCACGCCTACGAGACGGCCGACCAGTACCAGCAGAAGCTGAAAGTCCTCGACATCAAATGGGACGCGGCAGGGTGGCCCGTGGTCGATCCGAAGCAGCTGAACGGCTACCAAAGCGTGCTGCTGCCAGCAAGATAAGCCACCACCGCCGAGTTCGTGACAACATCGGGGTCAGGCACGAAACCTGTCACGAGTCCGAACAGGGTGGAGCTCGCAATGATACAGCTGAGCCTGCTGACAGTTTTTGTGCCTGACCCCGGGGTTGTCACGGGCTCGGCTTTAGGGGTCCGATGATGAGTAGCCTGTTGCGTTTGTTTGGTGGCGCTGTTTTGTGCTCTGCCCTTTCCGCTTCCGCGGCCGAGTTGTTTCCGCTGCGCGACGTGCGCCTGGCTGACGGCCCGTTCCTGGAGGCGCAGCAGACGGACTTGCGCTACCTGCTGGCGCTCGATGCGGACCGTCTGCTGGCGCCGTTCCGCCGCGAGGCGGGTCTGCCGCTGGCGAAGGCCAGCTATGGCAACTGGGAGGCGTCGGGCCTCGATGGCCACATGGGCGGGCATTACCTGTCCGCGCTGGCGCTGATGACGGCGTCCACGGGCGATCCGCAGGTGCGCGAACGGCTGGCCTATTTTGTCGCGGAGCTGAAGAAATGCCAGGGCGACGACGGCTACCTGGGCGGAATTCCCGGCGGCGATGCCGCCTGGGCGGAGATCGCGCAGGGCAGACTGCATGCGGATAATTTCAGCGTCAATGGCAAATGGGTCCCGTGGTACAACCTGCACAAGACGTTCGCTGGCCTGCGCGACGCGTGGCTGTACGCCGGCAACGAGGACGCCCGGGCGATGCTGGTGAAACTGTCCGACTGGGCGTTGAAACTGACGGCAAAGCTGAGCGACGAGCAGATGCAGGCGATGCTCAGGAGCGAACATGGCGGCATGAACGAAGTGCTGGTCGACGTGGCGACAATGACGGGCGACATGAAGTACCTGCACCTGGCGCGGCGCTTCTCGCACAAGGGCATCCTGGAACCGCTCGCGAGGGGGGAGGACCGCCTGACCGGCCTGCACGCCAATACGCAGATCCCCAAGGTGATCGGCTTCGAGCGCATCGCGCAGGCGACGGGTGAACCCGGATGGGACGCGGCCGCCCGCACGTTCTGGCAGACGGTGGTGGGCAAGCGCAGCGTCGCCATCGGCGGCAACAGCGTCAAGGAGCACTTCCACGACAGCGCCGGCTTCGCGCCGATGATCGACGAGGTGGAAGGGCCCGAGACCTGCAATACCTACAATATGCTCAAGCTGACGGCGCTGCTGTTCCAGCGCCGGCCGGGCCTGGCGTACGCGGATTACTACGAGCGCGCCCTGTACAACCATATCCTCGCCTCGCAGCGGCCGGAGACGGGCGGCTTCGTCTACTTCACGCCGATGCGCCCGAACCATTACCGCGTCTACTCGAAGGTGGACGAAGGCATGTGGTGCTGCGTCGGTTCCGGCATCGAGAGTCATGCGAAGCATGCGGAGTTCATCTACGCGCATGACGGGAACGACCTGTACGTCAACCTGTACATCGCCTCCACGCTGGACTGGAAGGCGAAAGGCATCCGCATCAGCCAGCAGACCCGATTCCCCGACGAATCGACATCCCGCCTTTCGGTGCACGGAAGCGGCAGCTACGCACTGAAACTGCGCTATCCCGGCTGGGTGGCGCAAGACGCGATGCGCGTCAAGGTCAATGGCAAGGCGGTGGCAGCAAAGGCGGGCAAGGACGGCTACGTGCGCATCGAGCGCGCCTGGCGCGATGGCGATACGGTACACGTCACGTTGCCGATGACGACAAGGCTGGAGCAGATGCCGGACCGCTCGAATTACTACGCGGTCTTGCATGGCCCGATCGTGCTGGCGGCGAAAACGGCGCCGTTCCCGAACGAGAAGCTGAACTACTTCGCCGACGACTCGCGCATGGGCCATATCGCTCAGGGAGCCATGTGCCCGCAGGAGTCGGCGCCCCTCTTCGTCAGCGATACGAAGAACTTCATGGATCGGTTCCGCCCGGTGCCCGGCCAGCCGCTCACCTTCACGGCGCCAGGCCTCGTGCAGGGAGCGAACGTGCGCTTCATTCCGTTCTTTCGACTGCACGACTCGCGTTACATGCTCTACTGGCAGCACGCTACCCCGGCTGGCGCCGCCGGGCTGCGGGCGCAGACCGCGCGGGACGAAGCGGAGCGTATCGCACTGGCGAAACGCACCGTCGACCAGGTGGCGCCGGGCGAGCAGCAGCCGGAGGCGGATCACGGCTTCCAGGGCGAGGGAGCGGACGCCGGTGTCAACGCCGGGCGTCACTGGCGCCATGCGACTGGCTGGTTCAGTTACCGCCTCAACGACAAGGCCGGGGAGGGCAGGACGTTGCGCCTGACCTTCGCCGCAGCGGACGCGGGCCGCGCCTTCGACATCTTCGTCAACGGCAGGCTGCTGCGTTCCATGACACTGCAGCCGAACGAACGCGCGTTCTACGACGTGGACGTCGACGTGCCGGCGGGTGCCGCGCAGGACGGCACGCTGACCGTCAGGTTCGTCGCGCGCCCCGGCTCGCTGGCCGGCGGCCTGTATGGCCTCAGGCTGTTGCGTGCGCCATGAACGATATTCAAAAAGATATCACGTGCAACAAAAAATGTATTGGATTGGCATGAGCGCTTCGCCTACCATACCTTCATAAAAAGACAATCCAGGAGACCCGTCATGACCGTCACTCGCAGGCACGTCCTCGCCGCCATCGCACTGGCCGGCACTTCCGCCACCTTCAGCGCATTCGCCGCCAAACCGCTCGTCATCGGCTTCTCGCAGGTGGGCGCCGAAAGCGAATGGCGCACCGCCAACACCGTCTCCATCAAGGACGCGGCAAAGAAGGCCGGCGTCACGCTCAAATTCGCCGACGCGCAGCAGCGCCAGGAAAACCAGGTCAAGGCGATCCGCTCGTTCATCGCCCAGCGCGTGGACATCATTGCCTTCTCGCCTGTGGTGGAATCGGGCTGGGACACGGTGCTGCGCGAAGCGAAGGCCGCCAGGATCCCCGTCATCCTGACCGACCGCGACGTCAACGTCGCCGACAAATCCCTGTACGTCACGCTGATCGGTTCGGACTTCGTCGAGGAAGGCCGCCGCGCCGGGCGCTGGCTGGTGGAGCACGCGAAGAAAACGCCGGGCAAGGTATTGAATGTGGTCGAGCTGCAGGGCACCGTGGGCTCGGCGCCCGCTATCGACCGCAAGGCCGGATTCGAGGAAGTCACGAAAGGCAATCCGCAACTGAAGCTGCTGCGCACGCAGACGGGCGAGTTCACCCGCGCCAAGGGCAAGGAAGTCATGGAAGCGTTCCTGAAGGCGCACGGCAAGGACATCAACGTGCTGTACTCACACAACGACGACATGGCCATCGGCGCCATCCAGGCCATCGAGGAAGCGGGCCTGAAGCCGGGCAAGGACATCGTCATCGTCTCCATCGACGCCGTCAAGGGCGCGTTCGAGGCCATGATGCAGGGTAAGCTGAACGTCACCGTCGAATGCAGCCCGCTGCTGGGTCCTCAGCTGATGCAGGCCGCGAAGGATGTCGCGGCAGGCAAGCCGGTGACCAGGCGCATCGTCACGGAGGAACGCGTCTTCCCGGCGGAAGTGGCGGCCAAAGAATTCCCGACCCGTAAATACTGATGGCACATCCGGTGAAGGCCACGCGGCCGGTGCTGGAGCTGAACGGTATCCACAAGGCCTTCCCGGGCGTGAAGGCGCTGTCCGATGCCGGCCTGCGGCTGTATCCGGGCGAAGTGCATACGCTGATGGGCCAGAACGGCGCCGGCAAGTCCACGCTGATCAAGGTGCTGACGGGCGTCTACACGCCCGATGCCGGCACGATTCTGATGGAAGGGCGGCCCGTCAGCCCGGCCTCCACGCTGGAAGCGCAGCAGCTGGGCATCAGTACCGTCTACCAGGAAGTCAACCTGTGCCCGAACCTGTCGGTCGCCGAAAACATCTTCATCGGACGCTATCCGAGGAAGCTGTTCGGCATCGACTGGCAGACCATGCGGCGCGACGCCGAGGTGTTGCTGCGTCAGCTGGAAATCGACGTCGACGTGACGGCGCCGCTGTCGCGCTATCCGCTGGCGATCCAGCAGATGGTGGCCATTTCGCGGGCCCTGAACATCTCGGCCAGGGTGCTGATCCTGGATGAGCCCACGTCCAGCCTCGACGAAGCGGAAGTGCAGCTTCTGTTCCGCGTGTTGCGACGCCTGCGCGAGCAGGGCATGGCAATCCTGTTCGTCACGCACTTCCTGGAGCAGACCTACGCCATTTCCGACCGCATCACCGTGATGCGCAACGGCGAGCGCGAGGGCGAGTATGCGTGCAGCGAGTTGTCGCGCCTGGCCCTCGTCAACAAGATGGTCGGTGCGCCGGCCGCGCCGGAGCCGGCCGAGGCGGCGCAGCATGCCTCTCATGTCCTGCACAACGAGCCGCTGCTGACCACTCGCGGCCTGGCCCGCAAGGGCGTGCTGACACCCGTCGACGTCACGATCCACAAGGGCGAGCTGCTGGGCCTTGCCGGCCTGCTCGGTTCCGGGCGCACGGAGCTGGCACGGCTGCTGTTCGGTGCGGACAAGGCCGATGCCGGCGCCATCGTGGTGGACGGCAAGGAGAGCGTGTTCGCCACGCCGCGCGACGCCATCGCCGCCGGCATCGCCTTCTGTTCCGAGGACCGCAAGCACGAGGGCGCGATCCTGTCGCTGTCCGTGCGCGAGAACCTGATCCTGGCGCTACAGGCCAAGGCGGGCATGCTGCGGGCGATCCCTTTGAAACGCCAGCAGCAGCTGGCCGCCGACTACGTCAAATGGCTGGGCATCAAGACCGCCAGCATCGAAACGCCGATCGGCACGCTGTCGGGCGGCAACCAGCAGAAGGTGCTGCTGGCGCGCTGGCTGGCCACCGAGCCGAAGCTGCTGATCCTGGACGAACCGACGCGCGGCATCGACGTGCGCGCCAAGCAGGAAATCATGGATTACGTCACAAACCTGTGCCGCAAGGGCCTGTCGATTCTGTTCATCTCGTCCGAGCTGCCCGAAGTGCTGCGCTGCAGCGACCGCATGGTCGTCATGCGCGACCGCAAGGCCTGCGGCGAGTACCGCCGCGGCGAGCTCGACGAGCAGTCCGTGCTGCGCGTGATCGCGGGAGAGGGCGCATGACGGCGCCACAACCGACACCGATGCCGGCCGAGCCGGCAGCCGTCACTCCGTCGCCGCGCCAGTCCGGCGCCGGCCTGCTGCGCCACGAACTGGCCAAGCCGCTGCTGGCACTGGCCGCGCTGCTGGTACTGGACTTCATTTTCGTGCCCGGCTTTTTCACCTTGCAGGTGCGCGACGGCCACCTGTATGGCCCGCTGATCGACATCGTCAACCGCGCCGCGCCGCTGATGCTGGCAGCGCTGGGCATGACGCTGGTGATCGCCACGCGCGGCATCGACATTTCCGTGGGCGCCGTCGTGGCGCTGTCCGGTACGATGGCGGCCATGCTGATCGGCGGGACAATGGTCATCAACAACGGCGTGCCCACCTACGTGGCCAATACGCCGATGGCGCTGGCGCTGGCCGCGGCAATGGGCGCGGCCGTGCTGTGCGGCGCGTGGAACGGCCTGCTGGTGGCCGGCCTGAAGCTGCAGCCCATCGTCGCCACGCTGATCCTGATGGTGGCGGGGCGTGGCCTGGCGCAGCTGCTCACGGATGGCCAGATCGTCACCGTCTACTATCAGCCGTTCTTCTTCCTGGGCAGCGGTTACCTGCTGGGCATTCCGTTCGCGCTGTGGGTCGTGGCGGCCGTGCTGCTGGTCGTGGGCCTGCTGCTGAAGAAGACGGCGCTGGGATTGTTCATCCAGGCCGTCGGCATCAACCCCGTCGCCGCGCGGCTGGCCGGCGTGCGCACCGCAACGCTGATCTTCTTCGTCTATGTGTTCTGCTCCGCCTGCGCCGGCCTGGCCGGGCTGATGATCGCCTCGAACATCAAGAGCGCGGATGCCAACAACGCCGGGCTGCTGCTGGAGCTGGACGCCATCCTGGCCGTCACGCTGGGCGGCACGTCGCTGGCCGGCGGCAAATTCAGCCTGGCCGGAAGCATGATCGGCGCGCTGATCATCCAGACCCTGACGTACACGATCTATTCGCTGGGCGTGCCGCCCGAGGTGAACATGGTCGTCAAGTCGATCGTCGTGTTCGCCGTCTGCCTGTCGCAGTCGGCGGGGTTTAAAAAGATGTGGAAGGGCCGGGCATGAGCGCTGTACTTACCCAGGCGCGCGGTCTGTCGGGCGCGCCGTACTTTACGTCCATCGTCACGGTGATCCTGCTGGCGATGTTGCTGGCGGCCGGCGGCGCGGCCTATCCCGGCTTCCTGTCGTGGCAGGTGATGCTGAACCTGTTGATCGACAACGCCTTCCTGCTGGTCATCGCGGTGGGCATGGGCATTGTCATCCTGTCCGGCGGCATCGACCTGTCCGTTGGCTCCGTGCTGGCGCTGACGACGATGGTGGCGGCCTGGCTGCTGAACACCGCGCACTGGCCGCCCGTACTCGTCATTGCCACCGTGCTGGTGATGGGTATCGTGTTCGGGGCCGCGCAGGGCGCACTGATCCACTTCTTCCAGCTGCAGCCGTTCATCGTCACGCTGGCCGGCATGTTCCTGGCGCGCGGCCTGTGCTACCTGATCAGCATCGAATCGATCACGATCGACGACCCGCTGTTCGTGGCCGTGTCGCAGACCCAGGTCCCGGTGCTGGGCGGGTTCCTGTCCGTCGGCGCACTGGTGGCATTGCTGCTGCTGGTCGTGACGATATGGGTGTCGCGCCGCACGGCGTTCGGCCGCGCCGTATACGCCATCGGCGGCAACGAGCAGTCGGCGCTGATGATGGGCCTTGCCGTCGGCCGCACCCGCGTCCTCGTCTATGCATTCAGCGGCTTTTGCGCCGCGCTGGGCGGCGTGCTGTTCGCGTTCTACATGCTGTCCGGCTACGGCCAGCATGCGCAGGGCACGGAGCTCGACGCCATCGCCGCCGTCGTCATCGGCGGCACCTTGCTGTCGGGCGGTTACGGCTACGTGGCCGGCGCCCTGTCCGGCGTGCTGGTGCTGGGCACCATCCAGACACTGATCGCGTTCGACGGGACCCTGTCGTCGTGGTGGACCAGGATCGTCATCGGCGCGCTGCTGTTCCTGTTCTGTGTCGTGCAGCGCCTGCTGTCGGCTCGCGTTAAAACCTAGGAGACCTCATGTTGAAGAAGACCCTCGTCGCAGCAAGCCTCGCTGCCGCGTCGATACTGGCGCACGCCGCCAATCCGCTGTTCCCGAACATCTACACGGCCGATCCGGCGGCGCTGGTCGATAACGGACGCGTCTACCTGTACGTCGGCAAGGACGATGCCGCAGCGGACGCGAAAGACTACCTGATGAAGGAATGGCGCGTCTATTCGACGTGCGACATGAAGAACTGGAAGGAACACGGCGCGCCGCTGTCCGTGCAGACCTTCGGCTGGGCGCGCGCGGACGCCTGGGCATCCGATATCACGAAGCGCAACGGCAAATACTATTTTTACTCGACCGTCGACCACGCGACGATACCCGGCAAGGCGATCGGCGTGGCGGTGTCGGACAGCCCGACCGGGCCGTTCAGGGATGCACGCGGTTCGGCCCTGATCACCAACGACATGACGAAGGAATCGGACATCCCGTGGGACGACATCGACCCGACGGTGTTCGTCGACGACGACGGCCAGGCCTATCTGTATTGGGGTAACCGCGTGCTGAAGTGGGCGAAGCTGAAACCCAACATGATCGAACTCGATGGTCCGATCCACACGCAGGGCATCGACAATTTCACGGAGGCGGCGTACCTGCACAAGCACAAAGGCACCTACTATCTGAGCTACTCGCGCGAGTTCCCGGAAGAGACGGCGTATGCCACGGGGCCCAGCGCCACGGGACCGTGGACCTATCGCGGCGTCATCATGAAGAAGAACGCCGTCGTGAAGACCATCCACCACGCGATCGTGGACTTCAACGGCAAGTCGTACATCTTCTACCACAACGACAAGCTGCCGGGCGGCGGCGAGTGGCGCCGTTCCGCCGCGGTGGAGGAATTGCACTACAACGCAGACCGTACCATCGCCTTCGTGCCGCAGACGGCTGAAGGTCCAGCCGCCAATCCCAGCCCGAACTGCCGCTGACGGCTGTTCATTCCAGTAATGCCGGTCAAGGGCGCCCGCGGCGCGGGTCTCCCTTTGACATGACACGGCAATGATATGATTTGCCGATGGATACACTCAACCCGAACTGGTTTCTCCGGGCGCGCCTGAAAACGCGCCAACTGCTGCTGTTGATCGCGCTGGACGAGCAGCGCAATATCCACCGTGCCGCCGAAGTGCTGCACATGACGCAACCGGCCGCCTCCAAGCAGATCAAGGACCTGGAGGAGATGCTGGACGTGAAGCTGTTCGAGCGGCGGCCGCGCGGCATGGAGCCCACGCTGTACGGCGAAACGATGATCCGCCACGCGCGCATGGCGCTTACCAGCCTGTCGCTGGCGCACGACGACGTGATGGCGCTGAAGTCGGGACTGGTCGGCCAGGTCGAAGTGGGTGTCATCATGACACCCGCCATGTCGCTGCTGCCCAAGGCCATCGCCAAGATCAAGCAGCAGGCACCCTTGCTGCGCATCGGCGTGCATCTGGAGTCTTCCAACACGCTGCTGGACATGCTGGAGCGGGGCACGCTCGACTTCATGATCGGCCGCATCCTGGAGCGGGACAACAGCTCGCACCTGATTTACGAGGAACTGACGGAGGAGCCGGCGTGCGCCGTGGCGCGGCTGGACCATCCGCTGCTGGCGAACGACGCGCTGCAGCTGAAGGACCTGGCGGGCCACGGCTGGATCCTGCCGCCTCAAGGGAGCATCCTGCGGCACCGCTGCGACATGATGTTCCGCCGCGCCGGCCTGGAGCCGCCCGCCAACGTGGTTGACACCACGGCACTGCTCTTGATCACGGCGCTGCTGCAGCAGACCGACATGCTGCACGTGATGCCAGTGGACGTGGCGCGCTATTACGCGTCGCTCAACGTGCTGGCGATCCTGCCCATCGAACTGCCTTTCAAGATGGATGCCTTCGGTATCATCCGCCAGCACGACCACCTGCTGTCGCCCGGCGCCAACCTGCTGCTGACGGCCGTGCGCGCTGCGGCCAAGGAGGTTTACTGATGACGCTCGTGTTCTCCAGCCTGAATCACCCGCAGCGCGTGCCGCTGGCCGCCGAACTGCATTCGCGCCCTATCCTCAAGCTGCGCGCACCGGAGCTGGTGTCGCACCTCGCCGTCTTCGGCCACGGCCGCGGCGACAACGCCGACGCGCAGCACGTGCTGCTGATGGACCTGTGTCGCCACTTCGGCGTGGCAGCGCCGGCCCGCGACGCGAATCACTTCTTCCATGACTTCGGCCGTTTCCGGCTGAAGTGGGAGCTGCACTCCGAATTTGCGACCTACACGTTCGCCGAGCGGGCCGAAGCCGCCAGCTTCGAACGCATGCCCGTGCAGCACGTGCCGCAGGACTGGCTGCTGCAACTGACCGGGCGCGTCATGGTGGCCGCCCACGTCATCCTGCGCAAGGGCGGGGTCGAAGAGCATGCGCCCGTATTCGACCTGTTCGAAGGGGTGTCGCTGGCGGCCAGCCGCGTGATGCATTGCGCCGAACTGTGCTCGGACTTCGCCATTGCGTCGGACGGCTTCGCGCGCTTTGTCGTCAACGACGTCAATATGCGCGAGCAGCAGGCGGGGCGCCTGGTGCAGCGCGTGCTGGAGATCGAGACGTACCGGATGATGGCGCTGTATGGCCTGCCGGCGGCGCAGCGCGCCGTGCCGGAGCTGAACGCCGTCGAGAAGGAACTGGCCGAGGCCACAGGCGCGCTGCTGGCCTCCGACGACACCACGGAGCAGGCGCTGCTTCAGCAGATCACGCTGCTGGCGGCGCGCATCGAGAAGCTGTCGCTCGATAACAGCTACCGTTTCGCGGCATCGAAGGCGTACTTCCGCCTTGTCAACGCGCGCATCGACGAACTGCGCGAAGAGCGTATCGAAGGGGTGCCGACCGTGGCGGAGTTCATGGAGCGCCGCCTGGCGCCGGCCATGAACACCTGCGAGGCCGTGGCGGCGCGCCAGGATGCGCTGGCGCGCCGTATCGCCAACAGCAACGATCTGCTGCGCACGCGCGTGGGCATCGTGCAGGAGACGCAGAACCGGCAGATCCTGCAATCGATGAACGCCCGCGCCGCCCAGCAGCTGCGGCTGCAGCAGGCCGTCGAGGGCTTGTCCGTTGCCGCCATCTCGTACTATGTGGTGGGTCTGATCGGCTACGCCGTCAAGGGCGCCAAGGTGCTCGGCTGGGTGGCCAATCCGGACGCGCTGATGGGCGCCGCCGTACCGTTCGTGGCGGCCGCCGTCTGGCTGGCGCTGCGCAGCATGCACCGGCGGCTGCACCGGCACTGAAGCATCCGGCATTCCAGCGGGATGCAGGTCACGCATCTGCCGGCGGTCGACGCGCTGCCATGACGGCGCGGATCGTGCTCGCTGCGGCACCGAATATGGGTAAGCTCCGGGGGTACACATTGCAGGGCCGCCCCGATGAGCACTATCGATTTTGGTCAACTGATCCTCGATCAGACGCCCGATGCGCTGATCGTGACGACGCCCCAGGGCGCCGTCGAGCACTGGACGCGCGGCGCGCAAGCGGTGTTCGGCTATACGGCCGCGCAGGCGGCGGGACGCACGCTGGCGGACCTGATCGTGCCGCCCGGGATGGTAAACGCCGAACTGGCGCTGATCGCGGCGACGCTGGACCAGGGCTTCGCCAATTACGAATCGATGCGGCGCACCCGCGATGGCGCGCTGCTTTATATCGACAGTTCCAGCAAGGCGATCCGCGACGCCGACGGCACCGTGCGCCATATCCTGTGGAGCAAGAAGGACGTGACCGCGCTGAAGGTGACGCGCGATGCGGCGCTGGCCGCGGCGCGCTTCGGCGCGCTGGTCGAGCTGCTGCCGGACGCCATCGTCATGGCCAACGCGGCGGGCCGCATCGTGCTGGCCAACCGGCAGGCCGAGGAACTGTTCGGCTACAGACAGGGCGCGTTGCGCGGACAGCCGCTGGAGCTGCTGATGCCGGACCGCTATCACGGCCCGCTGGTGGCGCAGCAGGTGGCGCATACGCTCGCGCCGCTGCCACCGACCGGGTTCGGGCGCGAGCTGTTCGGCCGGCGTGCCAACGGCGACGAGTTCCCCGTCGAGATCACGCTGTCGCCCGTGCCCGCGGAGGACGAGGTGCTGGTGCTGAGCGCCATCCGCGATATCAGCGAACGCAAGCGCATCGAGCACGCGCTGCAGGAAAAGAACGAGGCACTGGCCGACGCCAGCCTGGCGAAGGACCAGTTCCTGTCCAGCATGTCGCACGAGCTGCGCACGCCGCTGAACGCCATCATCGGCTTTACCGGCACGCTGCTGATGGGCTTGCCGGGGCCTGTCAATGCGGACCAGACGCACCAGCTGCGCACGATCCAGTCCAGCGCGCGGCACCTGCTGTCCCTCATCAACGATATCCTCGACATCACCAAGATCGCTTCCGGCAACGTGGAACTGAAATCCGATCTGTTCGACTGCCGCGCATTGCTCGATGGCGTGGCGGCGATGCTCGCGCCGCTGGCACGGCAAAAGGGCCTGACCCTGGAAGCGCGGGTGGCCGAGGGCGACATGACCCTGCGCACGGACCGGCGCGCCGTGCAGCAGATCGTCATCAACCTGCTCAACAATGCGATCAAATTCACCGAGCGGGGCGGCGTGCGTCTGGAAGCACGCCGGGAACCTGGAAGCGCCAGGGCGCTGCTCATCGACGTCGTCGACACGGGCATCGGCATCGCACCGGAGCAACGCGAGCTGATCTTCCGGCCGTTCACGCAGCTCGATCAGGGCACCACGCGCCAGTTCGAAGGCACGGGCCTGGGCCTGCACCTGAGCGACCGCCTTGCGACCCTGATCGGCGGGAGCATCGCCGTACGCAGCACCCCGGGGGAGGGCAGCGTCTTCACGCTGCGGGTGCCGTTGCGCCAGGGATGACCGTTACGACGGGGAAAACGATCGATTGCCGATGGCGCGATTGCGGTGGCCGGGCGGTGCGGGCACGATGGCGCTGCCGCAATCGTCCGTAGCGAACGCCATGAATCTGTACCACCAGCCGCTGGCCGGTCACGCCCACCGCAGCGCGGGACCCGGACTGGCGGCCTGACATGGATCCACCCGACCATCACCGTGGCACGACGGCGAGCGCGATGTACTGCCGCTGGGCATGGCGGAGGGATTGGAAATCGGCAGGAAGGTGCCGGGCCCGGTGCCGACGACGTTCAGCGCGCGCCGCCAAACACGCGGCGCTGCAACGCACCATCGATATCGCCGCCGGCGGCAGCCGGCTCCAGCTCGCGCATCACGAGATAGCGCAGCATCGACAGCATCGCCAGATCCAGCGTGGCGGCGTCGCGCGGCGCCGTGTCGATGATGCACAGGCTGCCCAGCGCATAGCCCGACGAGAGGATCAGCGGCGCGCCCGCGTAGAAGCGGATATGCGGTGCGCCGTCCACCAGCGGATTGTCGTGGAAGCGCGGGTCCTGTTTCGCATCCGGCACCACCATGATCTCGCTGCGCAGAATGGTGTGGCCGCAGAATGAGATATCGCGGCTGGTCTGGCACGTGGCGCCCATGCCGATGCGGGCCTTGAACCACTGGCGGTCCGCGTCGAGCAATGTAATGAGCGCGATCGGCACGTCGTACTCGCTGGCGGCGAAGCGCACGATCTGCTCGAGCCGCTGCTCTGGCGGCGTATCCATGAGCAGCAATGCCTGCAGCGCGGCCAGCCGGGCCGATTCGTTGTGCGGGAGCGGAGCGGCAATCATATCGAAGGCGTCGGAGTTGAAGAGGGTAGACGCTACTTTACTCCAGGCATCATGGCAGCGCCAGCCTGCAGCGTCCGTACCCGGTGTCGCCCCGCATTTTTGCTCCACTCCCGTTGGATTTCTGGCAAGATGTGCCGCAGACCAACAGTGTGGAGGGCAGGATGGGAAAAGCTGGCGTGCGCCGATGGGCCAAACGCGTGGGAGTGGGCCTGTTGCTGGTGCTGGCGCTCGGGTTCCTGACGGGGTGGTATTTCCTCCGCGGCAGCTTGCCCGAACTCGATGGCAAGCGCACGGTGCCCGAGCTGCATGGCGGCGTGACCGTCACGCGTGACGACGCCGGCGTGCCGGCCATCGTGGGCGAGAACCGCGACGACGTGGCCTATGCGACGGGATTCGTGCACGCCCAGGACCGCTTCTTCCAGATGGATCTGCTGCGGCGCACGGCCGCCGGCGAGCTGGCGGAGCTGTTCGGCGCCAAGGCCCTGCCGATGGACCGCAGCCACCGGCTGCACCGCTTCCGCGCGCGCGCGGCTACGGCGTGGCTGGCATTGCCGGCGGCGGAACGCCAGCTGCTGGAGCGCTACACGGCTGGTGTCAACGACGGCCTGACCGCCCTGGGCACGCGGCCGTTCGAATATGGCCTGCTGCGCATGCAGCCGCGCCCCTGGTCCACGCACGACACGCTGCTGGCGATTTTCGCGATGTACCTGGACCTGCAGGGCAATGCGACGGCACGCGAGGTCTCGCGCGGCTGGCTGCGCGAGCATACCGATGGGGAGCAGATGGCGTTCCTGCTGCCGACGGCAACCCGCTGGGATGCACCGCTGGATGCGGCCGACATCGCGCTGCCGCCCGTGCCGGTGCCCGCGCGCGCGCCGTCGTGGTGGGGCCAGCCGGGCCGGCGCGACGCCGCGCTGCTGGCCGCCGACGATTTCGTGTCCTCCATCGGCAGCAACAACTGGGCCGTCGCGGGCAGCCGCAGCAAGGCGGGCGGCGCCATCGTCTCGGACGACATGCACCTGGGGATCCGGCTGCCGAACACGTGGTATCGCGCGCTGCTGCAGGTCCCGGACGGGAACGGCAGCACGCGGCGCCTGGTCGGCGTCACCCTGCCCGGGGCGCCGTTCATCATCGTCGGCACCAACGGCCACGTGGCCTGGACCTTCACCAACAGCTATGGCGACTACCAGGACCTCGTCACGGCGGGCCTCGACGCGGCCCATCCCGGCCAGGTGCGCCTGAACGGCAAATGGGAGGCCGTGAAGGAACACGCGGAAACCATTCTCGTCAAGGATGCGCCGGCCGAAACGCTGAAGGTACGCGACACGTCCCTGGGGCCGCTGATGGAGACCGGCGGACGCACCTACGCGCTGCACTGGATCGCCCATGAGACGGCGCTGGTCAACGTCAACCTGCGCAAGCTCGAAGGCGTCGATACGGTGGACGAAGCGCTGGCGATCGCCAGCACGGCCGGCATCCCGGCGCAGAACTTCGTCGCCGGCGATGCGGACGGCAATATCGGCTGGACAATTGCCGGGCCGTTGCCGCGCCGCGCCGCCGGCGCGCCGGATGCCACGTTCCCGCTGGCCGAGGGTGCTCCCGGCTGGGCGGGCTGGCTGGCGCCAGGCGAGTATCCGCGCGTCGTCAATCCGGCCGGCGGGCAGCTGGCCACCGCGAACAGCCGGCAGCTGGCCGGCCCCGCCGCGAAACTGATCGGCGACGGCGGCTTCGACCTGGGGGCGCGCACGCGCCAGGCACGCGATGCGTTGGCGGCGCTGGGGCAGCGTACGGACGAACGGGGCGTCTACAGCGTGATGCTGGACGACCGTGCGCTGTTCATGGCCGGCTGGCGCGACCGTGCGCTGGCCGCCCTGGACGCGGCCGCGCTGGCCGATCCGCAGCAAGGTGCCGGGCGCAAGGAGGCGGCACGCCTGCTGCGCGACGGCTGGACCGGCCGGGCCAGCGTCGATTCGGCCGGCTATCGCCTCGCGCGGGGCTTCATGTGGTCGCTGTACGAGATCCTGTACGGCGGCGCCAATGCCCAATTGCAGGGGCTGGCCCCCGGTGCCGGCGCATCGGCCGCGGAACGGCGCTGGCCCGAAGTGGTGGCGCGCCTGCTGGACGAGCAGCCGGCGGGCTGGCTGCCGCCCCAGTACGGCAGCTGGCGCGCGCTGCAACTGGCGGCACTGGACCGCACGATCGCCGACATGACGGCGGACGGCACGGCCCTGCGCGATGCCACCTGGGGCGCCCGCAACGTCGCCGCGATCGCCCATCCGATCGCACAGGCCGTGCCCGCGCTGCGGCGCTGGCTGACGGCGCCGGCCGACTCGCTGCCGGGCGATACGCACATGCCGCGGGTGGCGGGACGCACCTACGGCCAGTCGGAACGGTTTACCGTCTCGCCCGGCAAGGAAGAGCAGGGCATCTTCAATATGCCGGGCGGGCAGAGCGGCCATCCCCTGTCGCCATACTTCCTGACCGGTCACGCCGACTGGGTCAAGGGCACGCCGACACCGTTGCTGCCTGGCCCGGCGCGCCACACGCTAGCTTTCCGGCCGTGATGGCTGCCCGGTTTGGGTGCATAATGGCACGGCAACGTTGTTACACGGGAGAGGCAGGCATGATTAACGATTTCGCCACGGCGGCGCAGGCCACGATGTCCTACCTGCGGCACCGGCTGGGCTTCAGGCTCTGGATGGTGACGCGCACCGAAGGGGACGACTGGATTGTCCTGTTCGCCGATGACGCGGGTTACGGCATCAAGGCGGGCCAGGCATTCCGCTGGACCGACACGATCTGCGCGCGGATGGTGCTGGGGCACGGCCCCAATATCGCGCCGGCGACCGCCGACGTGGCCGCGTATGCCGAGGCGCCGCTGGCGCGCCAGCTGGGCGTCGGGGCCTACGTCGGGGTGCCGCTGCGGCGCACGGACGGCTCCCTGTTCGGCACCCTGGTGGGCCTGGATCCGGAACCCCGGCCCCGTGAAATCCGCGAGGAACTCGATACGGTCACGCTGCTGGCCGACCTGCTGTGCGCCGTGCTGAACGCCGAACTGAACGAGGGCGACGCCGTGCGCCAGGCCGAGCGGACCGGCGCCGACGTCACCCGCGACGGCCTGACGGGACTGTACAACCGGCGCGGCTGGGAGCTGCTGCTGCAGCGCGAGGAGGAACGCTGCAGCCGCTACGGCCATTCGGCCTGTGTCGTCTCGATCGACCTGGACGACCTGCAGTTCATCAATGACGCCCAGGGTGTCGCTTCGGGCGACGCGCTGCTGATGCGCACGGCGCGCGCGCTGGACCATGTCACGCGCGGCTCCGACGTGGTGGCGCGGCTGGGCGACGACGAATTCGCCATGCTGATGGTCGAATGCGACTATTTCGACGCGCAGGCCATGCTGCTGCGGGTGCAGGAAGCGCTGGCCACGGCCGACGTGCGCGCATCGCTGGGCATGGCCATGCGCAAGGCCGGCTTCGACCTGGAAGAAGCGTTTGCCATGGCAGACGCCGAGATGTACCGGGCCAAGCGCACGCGCAAGGTACTGAACTGACAGGCGTCGCTAGTGGCGGACGGCAGCCGCCTGTCCGCGCAGGCGGCTGCCCCCGAGGCTGGCCCGGTATGGGTCCGCAATGCCGAACAGTGGCCGCAGCAGCGCGACCCGCCGCACCGCCTCGTAGATCCCGAAACTGAACACGCACGTCAGTACGACCAGGACGGCGCCCTCCGCGACGGGCGCCATGCGCAGGGGTTTCAGCAGCATCGCCATGCCGACGATGAGCGTCTGGTGCACGATATACACGGGGAAGACGGCGGTCGTCAGGTAGCGGCGCGCTGCGCCGTCCGCGTGCAGATAGCGCCGCGCGAAGCCGCACAGCGCCACGATGGCGCACCACTGGAACGGGCTGCGCACGCACGCGGCCAGCACCGGAAAGCCGCGCCATGCGTAGACCGGTTCCGGCAGCGCGTGCAGGCAGACGAACAATCCCCAGCCTCCCAACGCGATCCCCAGTGCGACGAAGCGCAGCCGCTCCAGTTCGCGCCAGAAGTTTTCCTGCCGCGCCAGCAGCACCCCGGCCAGGAACAGCGGCAGGTAGACGGCGTGCAGGTACCAGTCGTCCACCAGGCCATGGGTCTCCTCGAACCATGGCTTGATCAGGACGCGCACCAGCGCCAGTGCCGCCACAGGCAGCAGCAGCGCGCGCCAGCCCGTCAGCAGCCGTGCCAGCCGGACGCCCGCGGCGGCAAGGCGCGCGTTGCCGGCCAGCCGGACCACCAGCCACAGCACGACCGTGTACGTCCACAGGTAGGCCACGAACCAGAGATGGTTCCAGGTGGGGAGGTCCAGGCAATCGGTGCCGCGGCAGAAGCCATGGTAGGCCGTCAGGTACAGGCGCATGAAGTCGATGTAGCTGCCCGCATAGCCCAGCTTCTCGATGACTTCGCAGAACGGCTGCGGCGGCACCACAACGAGCATGCCGAACAGCAGTGGTGGCAGCAGGCGGCGGCTGCGCTCGCGCAGGAAGCACCCATGCGCCGGCTTCGTCAGCAGGAAGCCAGCGGCCACGCCGCCGATCAGGAACAGCAGCGACATCCGCCACGGCGAGAGCAGCAGCATCAGGGGTTCGATGGCACTGCCCGCATGGGGGCTCTTGACGTGCCAGTCCCAGGACACGTAATACATGCCCGTGTGGTAAAGGATCAGCAGGAAGAACGCAATGATGCGCAGCCAGTCGAGGAAGTAGAGGCGGCTGCCCTGCGGCTCGGTCGTCATGGTCGGCTCCGGATAGGGAAAACCGCCAGTGTGGGCGCGCCGCGCCGCCGGTGCGAGGGAAATGGGGCGGAGCGGGGGACCGGCGGGGCCGGCCGGCGGATTGCGCTGAACTCAGGCGCGTACCCGGTCCGCGACGGCGGGCAGCACGACGCCGCGCACGCAGTTGCGCCCGGCATCCTTGGCAGCGTACAGCTGCGCATCCGCGACCGCCAGCATGTCGGCGGCGCTGCCGTGGACGTGCGCCGCGCCGATGGCGGTGGCGCCGAAGCTGGCACTGACCTGGATGCGGCGGCCGTCGGCAAGGATGGTGCCGGTCGCCGCCGCGGCGGTGCGGATCCGTTCGGCCAGCCGCATGGCGCCGTCCAGTTCCGTCTCCGGCAGGATCAGGAGGAACGCCCCGCCGCCATAGCGGATCACGCTGTCGATGGCGTCGCGCGTCATCGCCTGCAGCAGCGTGGCGAAATCGGCCAGGACCTGGTCGCCCGCCGCGTCGCCCCACGTGTCGTTGAGGCGCCGGAACCCGTCGACGTCGCACAGGACGACAGCCAGCGGTGTGCCATAGCGGCGCGCACGGAGGATTTCCGCGTCCAGCGCGCCCTTCTGAAGGAAGCGGCGGTTGAGGCATCCCGTCAGCGGGTCGCGGTCGGCCAGCTGCTGCAGGGCCAGTGCGGAGCGGAAGGCATCGCGCTGGGCCAGGTGATAGCGCCGTGCGCCGGTATAGCCAAGGGCGTTCGCCAGCAACATCAGCAGGGCCATGGCAACCAGGTCGTCCGTGCCCAGCGCCTGCTGGATCAGCACCATGACCGTGAACGCGATGCTGGAGGCGAGGGCGATCGATGTCGCGTAGATCAGGCGGTTCGGGACGTTGACGTAGATGGCCATCACCATCAGTCCCAGCGACAGCGCGTTCCACGCGGCCGCCTCGGGCTGGTACCAGCACAGCACCATGAACACGGCCATCCCCACCGTCTCCACCGCGCAGGCCACCGCCACTGCCATCGTCACCGACGCGTCGTCGCGCCGCAGCAGGATGCAGCCGGCCACGCCCAGCAGCGCCACCAGCACGCGCGCCGACAGCAGCAGGAAGGCGGTCGTGGTCATCCCCAGCGTGGTCAGGTCCGTCGCGGCAAAGGCCAGGTAGAAGGCCGCACAGAACAGCAGGCTGATAGTGAGCTGGCGGATGCGCGCGGGCAGGTGGTGCCGGTTAAAGCGGCCTTCGATGGCGTCGTCGGCAAACTCGGCGCGCCGTCGGTCGATGAGTGGGGGGGAGGTGTTCAATGTGGACTCTCGGGAAGACACGCTGCGAGCGCGGTGCGCGCCATGCACGCTGCGTCGGAACGTATTGCCGATGATACCACAATTGTTACATATCGTTACGATGAATTGTCATTCACGCACCTTGCCGCGCAGCGCCTTGACGGCGCCGCTGCGGGTCTTGCCATCGAGCCGGCGCCGCTGCGAGGCGCGGGTCGGCCGGGTGGGCCGGCGTACCAGCGGCACGTCGGCGGCAGCGTCCACCAGCGCCTGCAGGCGGCGCAGCGCGTCTTCCTTGTTCTGTTCCAGGCTGCGCGACGCCTGCGCTTTCAGCACGAGCACGCCATTGTCGGTGAGGCGGCTGTCGCGCAACGCCAGCAGACGCTCCTTGACCGGCGGCGGCAGGGACGATGCGGCGATGTCGAAGCGTGCATGGACCGCGCACGAAACCTTGTTGACGTTCTGGCCGCCCGGGCCCTGGGCGCGGATGGCCGTGAACTCCACTTCGTCGGGATTGATGGCTGGTGTCATGTTCGTCGGGATGAGGAATGCGCCGCGATTCTACTCCGCCGCGTGCAGCGCTGCCATCAGCGCGGCGCGGTACTGCCGGCTCAGTGGCGCCCGCGCGCCGCCACGCAGCAGCACTTCGCCATCGCCCTTGTCGTTGGCGGCGACGCGTTCGACGCAGGCAAGCCGCACCGCCGCGCGGCGGTGGACGCGCTGGAATCCCGGGCCCAGCGCGGCCAGCAGCGCGGCCAGCGTCTGCCGCAGCAGCGGCGCGCCGGCGGCCGTGTGCAGCTCGACGTAGTTGTCGGCCGTGGCGAGCCACAGGATATCGGCAACGCGAACGACCCGCGTCACACCCCGTTCCATCACGAGCAGCTTGCGCAGCGGCTGGCCGGTGGAACAGGACGAGCGCGCGCCGTCCAGGCGTGCGCGTACCCGCGCCAGCGCGCGTGCCAGCCTGCCGGCGTCATAGGGTTTGAGCAGATAGTCGATGGCGTTGGCGTCGAATGCCGGTACGGCATAGGCGTCGTAGGCGGTGACGAACACAATCAGCGGCGCAGGCGCCGGCAGCGATGCCGCGACTTCCAGACCGGTAACCTCCGGCATGTCGATATCGAGGAACAGTACGTCGGGCCGGAACGCCGCCGCGGCCTCCAGCGCCTCGAAGCCGTCGCGCGCCTCGGCAATGGCGGCGACGTCCGGTTCGGCCGCCAGCAGGCGGCGCAGCTTGTCGCGCGCGGGGCGTTCGTCGTCGACAATCAGGATACGCATGGCAGCACGATCGTTGTGCGCACGCCGGCCGGTTCGAGCTGCGCAAGTGTCAGCGATGCGGCCGGACCGTGCAGGACCTGCAGGCGCTCGCGCAGGTTGCGCAGGGCGGTGCCGGTGCCGCCGGACGACGCGGCGGGATCGAGGTGGCCGGCGTCGTCCTCGACGGCCAGCACCAGGTCAGCACCCCTCTGCCGCGCCGACAGGTGGATGCGAACGTTCCCGCGCCGGCGTTCGACGGTATGGCGGAACACGTTCTCCAGCAGCGGCTGCAGGCACATGACGGGCACCTGGCAGTCGCCAGGCGCGGCGTCGACGTCCCACGCCAGCGTAACGCGGTCCGCATGGCGCGCCGTCATCAGATCCGCATAGCCGCGCAGCAGGCGCAGTTCGTCGGCCAGCGGCACCTGCTGGCGCGTGCCGGCAGCGAGCGTGGCGCGCAGCACGTCGGCCAGGCGGACCAGCAGCGCGTCGGCCTGGTCGACGTCCTCGCGCATCAGGGCCGAAATCGTGTTGAGGGCGTTGAACAGGAAGTGCGGCTGCATCTGCTGCGTCAGCTGGCGCAGGTGGGCTTCGCGCAGCAGTCCGGCGGTGCGCTCGGCGCGCACGCGCGCCTCCAGCATGGCCTGCCATGACAGCACGCCGAAGGTCACCAGCACGAACAGGGAGAAGAACACGGAGATGCGCACGTTTTCATAGAAGAAGGTTTCGGCCCAGCCTTCGTGTTCGTAGACCCGGCCGGCCAGCGCATACACGCCATGGCGGATGCCGAAGGCGAGCGGCACGAACGCGATCCAGAAGACGGCCAGCCAGGGCAACTGCACGAGGAACCAGCGGCGCGGCGTGGCGACGAGGGCATCGTGGCCGCGTGTCGCGCGGCGCTGCGCCAGCAGCAGCACGGCCGCCACGAACAGGGACGAGCCTTCCCACAGCATCGGCTGCCACAACTCGGTGCCGCCATCGCGCCGGTAGTCCTGCACTGCCGCTACCGTCATGAGCACCCAGAACAGCAGCCATGCCAGCACCACGAGCTGGCGCACCCGGCGTGGCGGCGGGATGCCGGTGGCAGCCTGGTTCATGACGAATGGGTTCATATGGACCCTACAGCTTGTGGCGCGCTTCCACGAGGTCGATCTCGCGCACCAGCTTGCGCGACGTCTCGTCGGAAATGTGTTCCTGGCGCGCCAGGCCGAAGATCGCGCGGCGCTCCGCCTGCATCGCGGCCAGGCGCAGCATGCGTTCGGCCTGATCCAGCTTGCGGTAACGCTCGGCTTCCTCGCCGTCTGCCGATCCCGTCGTGTCCAGGCGGCGCTGGTACAGCGCAATGACCCGGCCGGCCGCTTCCGGATACATGTCGCAGGTATCGTCCTTGTGCATCAGTTCCACCTGCGCCCGTTCGATGGCCGCGATTGCGGCACTGGCGGCTTCGCGCCGGGCCAGGTCTTCCTCTTGCTGCTCCGCCGGTTCTGCCGGCAGCTGCAGGCCACCCAGCAGCCGGGGCAGGCCGATGCTGGCGGCGACCAGCGAGATCAGGATGACGGTACTGGCCAGGAAGATCGTCAGGTCGCGCGCGGGGAAGGGCGTGCCGTCGGGCAGCGCCAGCGGCAGCGTCATGACGCCGGCCAGCGTGATCGCACCGCGCACGCCCGCCAGCGACATCGCCAGCAGCACCCGCAGCGGCGGCTTCGTCACCTGCTCGCCGCGCAGCGTCCTGCGGTACAGCGTGATGCGCAGCGCCGTCCAGACCCAGACGAAGCGCAAGGCCATCAGGCCGAAGGAAATGGCAAAGGCGTACAGCACGAGCCACCAGGCGTTCACGTGGCCGCTCTGGCTGAGCGAGACGCGGGCGCCTTCCATGATGTCGGGCAGTTGTTCGCCCAGCAGCACGAACATCACCCCGTTCAGCGCGAACTGCACGGTATCCCAGACGGCGGAGCGCTGGATGCGGGTATTGGCCATGACCTGGCCGGACAGCTCCACGTAGCTCATCGTGATGCCGGCCGCCACGGCGGCCAGGATGCCGGACGCTTGCAGGTGTTCGGCGGCCAGGTAGGCGCCGAACGGCATCAGCATGTTGACCAGGATGGGCGAGCCGGCCGGCTCGCCGAAGTGGCGGAACAGCCAGCGCTGCGCCCACGTGATGGCCAGCGTCGTCAGCACACCGGCGCCGATGCCGCCGGCCACCAGCCAGACGAACGTCAGCGACGCACCGGTCAGCGAGAACGCGCCCGTCATCGCGGCCGCGACGGCAAAGCGGAAGCACACCAGGCCGCTTGCGTCGTTCAGCAGCGATTCGCCTTCGAGGATGTGCATCAGCCGCTTCGGGACGGGCGCGCGCGCGGCGATCGACGATACGGCAACGGGATCGGTGGGCGAAATGATCGCCGCCAGGGCAAAGGCCACCGGCAGCGGCATCGCCGGTATCAGCCAGTGGATCAGGAAGCCGGCGCCCACGACGGTGAAGATGACAAGGCCCAGCGCCAGTTCGAGGATGATGGCCTTGTCGCGAAACAGCCCGTTCTTCGGGATGCGCCAGCCGTCCAGAAAGAGCAGTGGCGGCAGGAACAGAAGAAAAAACAGCGCGGGATCCATCTGCACGCCGTGCCCCGTAAAGCCGGCGATGACGGCGCCGAGGCCAATCTGCACGAGGGGCAGCGGCAGCGACAGCGGCAGCACGCGCACGAGGTAGGCGCTGGCCACGACGGCCAGCAGCATTGCCAGTACAATTTCAATCGAATCCATTCCCGCCTTGTTCCTATTACGATGACAGCGGGTCGATTATATGGGACACGCGGGCACTTCAAGGCAGCGGGAGGCCATGCCCGCGTGCCGGCACGCCGCATTGCCGTTCCAACTGCACGCAAATGACGGTATCCTTCCTGTTCTGCGAAACCGGCAAGGCATATGGCTGCTTCTCAATTTCTCGCGCCACGACATTATTGTCGGTGGCCCTGGTGACCTGGTAGTTACAGCCGGCCAGCAGCGTGGGCGTCGTTGACGTTCACCAGCCGCGTGAAGTCGATATATTACGATTGACGGTGCCGTTCGGATGCAGCAGCAGGAAGTTGTCGAGGTCCAGGATGGCGTAGGCGAACGTGCTGGCCGACGAGGTGCCGAGCCTGCCATGCGCAGCGTGGCGGCGATGACAAATGCCTGATCATATGCATGTACTGCCCATCGAAGTGGTTGGCGCGCTGTCGGGCGGCGCAGCGGCACTTCCGTTACGCAGTAAGCATGCCATCTGATAATTCCCATAGAAATCAATTGCTTGCGTGAAGAAGATACAGCAGGGTAGAGGAAGTGGAAAGGAATTCAACGAGGCAGAACGGCGAATGTGCGGATACCGTGAAGGCAAGCAGCTGGCTGCTCTGGCATTTCTGAAACGATTCTGTCATAATCATGCCTCTTCTGCGGGAGTAGCTCAGTTGGTAGAGCGCAACCTTGCCAAGGTTGAGGTCGAGAGTTCGAGACTCTTCTCCCGCTCCAGAATTCAAAAAGACGCCTGCGGGCGTCTTTTTTCATTGGCGTTTGTGTTTTGTTATCGGTGTTGTTTTCCGCCACTAATAGCGCTTGCCATTAAGTTCAGGAACGCGGCTTCACCGAAAAATCTCGCCTATACTGCCCCCATGTTCCGCACGACGCGGACGAATCGCATCAATCCCGGGGATAGCAATGAAAAGCGTACAGCAGGAAATCGACGAGCGCACCAATCTGACCAATTCGAACAAATTCGAACTGCTGCTGTTCCGCCTCGGCGCGGACGCCAACGGCGAGCATTCGGAGCTGTACGGCATCAATGTCTTCAAGATCCGTGAAATCGTCGCCATGCCCCCTGTCACCGCCGTGGCCGGCTCGCAGCCGCACATGCTGGGCGTCGTCAACCTGCGTGGCCAGATCATCCCCGTGATGGATCTGCCGGCCATCGTCGGCGTGACGCCGAAGACGGGCCTGAACATCATGCTGGTGACGGAGTTCGCCCGCACGACGCAGGCTTTTGCCGTCGAATCCGTGGAAGAGATCGTGCGCCTGGACTGGAGCCAGGTGCTGACGGCCGAAGGCAGCAACTCGACGGGCATGGTCACGTCGATCGCCCGTCTGGACGGCGACACCAGCGGCACGCGCCTGGCGCAGGTGCTGGACGTGGAAACGATCCTGCGCCGCATGGTGCCGCACGAAGGCAAGGACGTCGATCCGGAATCGATCGGTCCGAAGCTGGCGCTCAAGCACGGCAGCTTTATCCTGGCGGCCGACGATTCCGTCGTGGCGCGCAACCTGATCGAGCAGGGCCTGCAGGCGATGAATGCGCCGTTCGTCATGACAAAGTCCGGCAAGGAAGCCTGGGACAAGTTGAACAGCATCGCCCAGGGTTGCGCGGCCGAAGGCATCGCCATCGATGACCGCGTCGCGCTGGTATTGACCGACCTCGAAATGCCGGAAATGGACGGCTTCACGCTGACCCGCAAGATCAAGCAGGACCCGCGCTTCTCCAAGATCCCGGTCGTGATTCATTCTTCGCTGTCCGGCAAGACCAACGAGGACCACGTCAAGGGCGTCGGCGCCGATGCGTATGTCGCCAAGTTCGTGGCCGAAGACCTGGCCGACACGATCCGCCGCGTGCTGCACAAGTAAGCCGCGCCGTACGGGCAGGTTAGATCGCCTGAGAAAAGGGCGGTCACCCGACGGGTGACCGCCCTTTTTTACGTCCGTTTTTTTGCTATGATGTTTTTTCCATAACGAACAGGGAGTCAAGATCATGGCTGCAAAAACCATTCTTTTCCTGACAGGCGACTTTGCCGAGGACTACGAAACCATGGTGCCGTTCCAGGCACTGCAGGCGGTGGGCCACACGGTGCATGCCGTCTGCCCCGGCAAGGCAGCGGGCGAGAAGATCAAGACGGCTATCCACGACTTCGAAGGCGACCAGACGTACACGGAAAAGCCGGGCCACCTGTTTACGCTGAACGCCGCCTTCGACGACGTCGACGTGGGGCGGTACGACGCACTGATGATTGCCGGCGGCCGCGCGCCGGAATACCTGCGGCTCAACCCCCGCGTGCTGGCGATCGTGCGCGAGTTCAAGGAAGCGGGCAAGCCCATCGCCGCCGTCTGCCACGGCGCGCAGATCCTGGCGGCGGCAGACGTCATCCGCGGCCGCAGTATCTCCTGCTATCCCGCCTGTTCGCCGGAAGTGAAGCTGGCGGGCGCCGACTTTGCCGACATTGCCGTCGATGCCGCCGTGACGGACGGGCAGTTCGTGACGGCGCCGGCATGGCCTGCCCATCCACAGTGGATTGCGCAGTTCCTGCGCCTGCTGGGGACTGAAATCACACTATAAAACATGTGGACTGGCATGGCGCGGGCCAGTCCCCGGCCACTCAGGCCTTCAGCTGCCCGGCATGCCAGCGCAGGTGGTCGGCCACGAACGTGGCGATGAAGTAGTAGCCGTGGTCGTACCCTTCGTGGCGGCGCAATGTCAGCGGCTGCTGCGCCTGCGCGCACGCTGCCTCGAACGCTTCCGGATACAGCTGCTCGGCCAGGAACTTGTCGGCCAGGCCCTGGTCGACCAGTATCCCGCCGGGGAACGGCGTGCGGCTGCGCGCCATCAGGGCGCTGGCGTCGTGTTCGGCCCACGTCGACTCGTCGGTGCCGAGGTAGCCAGTAAACGCCTTCTTGCCCCACGGGCAGCGCATCGGCGCCGCGATGGGGGCAAAGGCGGAGACGGTACGGAACAGGTCCGGCCGGCGCAGCGCCAATGTCAGCGCGCCGTGGCCGCCCATCGAGTGGCCGAAGATGCCGATGCGGTTGCCGTCTACGGGCGACTGCTCCAGCACCAGCGCGCGCAGCTCGTGCAGATAACTCTCCATCCGGTAGTGCCTGGCCCACGGTTCCTGCGTGGCGTCCAGGTAGAAGCCGGCGCCGACGCCGAAGTCCCATGCCTCGGTCTCGCCCGGCACGTTGGCGCCGCGGGGACTGGTGTCGGGCGCGATCAGGATGATGCCTTCCTCGGCCGCGTAGCGCTGGGCGCCGGCCTTGGTCATGAACGTCTCTTCGGTGCAGGTCAGGCCGGCAAGATAGAACAGGGCGGGCAGGCGCTGGCCGTCCGCATGAGGCGGAATGAACACGGAAAAACGCATCGGCAGGCCGATGGCGGCCGATTCGTGGCGGAAGAAGCGCTGCACGCCGCCGAAGCAGGCGTGTTCGCTGAGCAGTTCCAGCATGATGGTCCTTTCGATAACGGGGCTGCGCCATTGTACCCGCGCGGCGTAAACCGGTGCCAGGCTCCGGTTTTCGTGGAACCGGTGCCAGGCTCCGGTTTTCGCGACAATCCGCGACCGCCGCGGAAATGCCGAAATAAATCGGAGCCTGTCACCGGTTTTTTTGGGGGCGTTCGTGCGACGGCATTTCGTTTCTTGCTATAAAGTTACCATAAGTCGTTATGGATGAGTTTTATGGGGCAGATAGGGGATGTTACAATCGCCCGGTATTGCATTTGCGCAAATATATCCGCATGCCGTTCCTGCCCGGCGCAAACTCAACAATAGGAGGAGTCCTCAATGCCAGATTTCCTGGTAATCTCGGCCGAATTAGCGTGGCCGCTCGCTGTACTGCTGGCCTGGCTGGCCGGTGAATTCATCCACCGCTGGACCAGGCTGCCGCGCATCAGTGTCTATGGCGCCGTCGGCTTCCTGTGTGCCCAGGCATTTCCCGACCTGTTCGCCACGGATGGGGCCAGCCCCGTCAGCCTGCTCGCCAACGTCGCGTTCGGCCTGATCCTGTTCGAACTCGGCTACCGGATCAACCTGCACTGGTTGCGCATCAATCCGTGGGTGCCCGTCAGCGCCCTCGTCGAAACGTTCGCCACGTTCGCCGTCGTCTACCTGATCGCCCACCTGTGGGGACTGCCGTCGATGACGTCGCTGCTGCTGGCATCGCTGGCGATGTCCACGTCGCCGGCTGGCGTCCTGCGTGTCATCAACGAATCGCGCAGTTCCGGCCAGGTGACGGAGCGGGTGCAGCACCTGGTGGCGATCAACTGCGTGCTGGCCGTGCTGGTGTTCAAGGTCATCGTCGGCTTCTGGGTGTTCCAGACGTCGGGCAGCCTGACGCAGGCGATCTCGCACAGCCTGATCGAGCTGGTGGCCTCGGCGCTGCTGGGCGCCATCTTCGGCATGATCGTGCCGGCTGTGCTGCGTCACCTCGGCACGCTGGCGCGCGACGGCACCGTGGCGTTCGCCCTCGTCGTCATCATCCTCGTCGCCATCACGCACGCGGCCGACCTGTCGCCCGTGCTGGCCACCCTGGCCTTCGGCCTGACGGCGCGCCACCGCCGCGTGGCCTTTACGCGCACGGTGCGCAACTTCGGCGCCATCGGCGAACTGATGACGGTGCTGCTGTTCGTGTTTGCCGTCTCGACTCTCAGCTGGAACAACGTGCTGTTCGGCGGCGGCCTGGCGCTCGTGCTGCTGCTGGCGCGCTTCGTCGTCAAGACGGCCAGCGTCGCCGCGTTTGCCCACGTGGGCGGCATCCCGTGGCGCAAAGGCGTGCTGACGGGTATCGCGCTGTCGCCGATGTCCGTGTTTGTCGTGCTGCTGCTGGAGCAGACGAAGAACGCCGGCATCGTGCTGGTCGACGAACTGGCGGCGGTTGCCGCCATGACGCTGTTCATGGAAGTGATCGGCCCGATCTTCACCCAGCGCGCCCTCATCATGGCGCGCGAAACGGCCCAGGAGTAAGCCATGCCTTTAGAAACCTTCAACGGCGGAACGCCCCTGACGATGGGCGTCGAACTGGAACTGCAGCTGGTCAGCTTTTCCGACTACGACCTGACGGCGTCGAGCCCCGACCTGCTGCACCTGCTGGCGCGCAAGCCTTTCCCCGGCAACGTGACGCCGGAGATCACCGAATCGATGATCGAGATTAACAGCGACGTGCACACGAAGCACAGCGAACTGCTGGCGCAGCTGCACGAGGTGCGCGACACGCTCGTCACGGCGGGCGAACAGCTCAATATCGGCATCGCCGGCGGCGGCACGCACCCGTTCCAGAAATGGGTCGACCGCCGCATCTTCGAGAAGCCGCGCTTCCAGCAGGTCTCGCAGCTGTACGGCTACCTGGCCAAGCAGTTCACCGTCTTCGGCCAGCACGTGCACATCGGCTGCGCCAACGGCGACGACGCGCTGTTCCTGCTGCATTCGCTGTCGCGCTACCTGCCGCACTTCATTGCGCTGTCCGCGTCGTCGCCGTTCGTGCAGGGCGGGGACACGCTGTTCAACTCGGCGCGCCTGAATTCCGTGTTCGCGTTTCCGATGAGCGGACGCGCGCCGTTCCTGCTGTCGTGGGACGAGTTCGCGCACAGCTACTTCGCCAAGATGGAGCACACGGGCGTCATCAAGAGCATGAAGGACTTCTACTGGGACATCCGGCCAAAGCCGGAATACGGCACTATCGAACTGCGCGTGTGCGACACGCCGCTGACGGTGGAGCGTGCTGCCGCGCTGGCGTGCTACCTGCAGGCGCTGTGCGCGTATCTGCTGGAGCGCAAGGAGCAACCGCCGGCGGAGGACGACTACCTGGTCTACAACTACAATCGCTTCCAGGCCTGCCGCTTCGGCCTCGATGGCACGGTGGTGCACCCGAAAACCTACGAAAGCCTGTCGCTGCGCGAGGACATCCTGACGACCTTGCGCAAGATGGACCCGTACGCGGAGCGCCTTGGCGGCACGGCGGCACTGAACCACCTGATGCAGGTCACGCACATGGGCAGCGACGCCCAGTACCTGCGCGACCAGTTCGCGACCAGCGGCAGCGTGGAAGGCATGGTGGATGCCGCGGTGCGGCGCTTCCGCGGGCGGATGTAAGAGATGCAGGAAACCCGGTGCCTGTCACCGGTTTTCCAGACGCTGTGCGAAAACCGGTGACAGGCACCGGTTTTTTTTATTACGTCAGAAGCGCGTCTCGCGCGCCACGCGCAGGAAGTTGTCCAGGATCCCCGTGCAATCGAGCAGCTCCTCGCCGCCGGCGCGGTGGAACTCGGGGTGCCATTGCAATCCCATGACAAACGGCGCCTTGCGGTAGCGGATCGCTTCGACCACGCCGTCCGGCACGGACAGCGCTTCGACCTGCATGTCGCGCCCCAGCGTCCTCACGGCCTGGTGGTGGATCGAGTTGACGACGCCGCCAAGGCGCTGGCCGAACAGCTTTGCCAGCGACGAATCGGGCGGGAAGGCGATCTCGTGACGGTGGCGATCGTAGTCGTCGTGCACGTGCGGCAGGGCCGTGGGCACGTCGGTGGCGATGTCCTGGTACAGCGTGCCGCCGAAAGCCACGTTGATCAGCTGGCATCCGCGGCAGATGCCCAGCACGGGCTTGCCTGCCTCGACGAATTCATGCAGCAGCTCCAGCTCGTACATGTCGCGCGTGCGGTCGCCGCTCCATTCCGGCCGCGTGGGCGTCTCCGCATAGCTTTGCGGCGACACGTCCGCGCCGCCCTGCAGCACGAGGCCGTCCAGGTGCCGGGCGTAGTCGCGCAGGCGGATATTGGAAGGGTGCAGCAGGCCATTCGTGTTGACAGTGGGGATCATGAAGACCAGCACGTCGCGCGACATCACCCATTGGGCGATCGACTCTTCCAGGTATTGCAGGTTCTTGCTGCGCAGGCCGGTGGAGCCCGGTTCGGGATGGAAGATACGCGCCGAGATGCCGATGCGCAGAGGACGCTGCATGACGCGCCGTGTAGCGGCGGCGGCGATGCGCTGGTAGCGCGCCTTGATGACGCGGCCCCACAGTGAAAAAACCGAGTCGCCGGGATCGATGTAGCGCGGTGTATCGTCCTTGCGGCGGCTGTATTCCCGGTCCCGGGCCTCAGCCTCGGTCGGTGTTGCTGCCCCGTCTTGCTTGCGGCGCTGGTCAGACTCGCCGTCGTTCATGCTCTCTCCAGTTGAAACTACACGGTAAAGGGCAGGGGCTGCAGGCCGAAGGCCTCGTCGATCACCTCGATGCTGGACAACAGGCCCTGCAGGCCCGTGTTCAGTATGTTCAGGTGCGTCGGTTCCAGCTTGGCCAGTGCCTCGGGCAGCAGGCCGCGAGCCGGTTTCGGCGCCGCTTCAAGCAGCGCAAGCCCCTGTGCGGAAAGGAACAGTTTTACCACACGCTGGTCGGCAGGGTCGCGCGTTTTGACGACGAGCCCCTTGCGCACGAGGCCTTCGAGCAGATTGCTGGTGGTGGCCTGCTGGATCGCCAGCAGCGCCGTGACCTGGCCCACGCGCAGGCCCGGAGCATCCGCCAGCTCCTGCATGATCCACAACTGGGCGCCGTTGACGCCGCACTGCTTCTCGATCCACAGCGAGTGCCGTTGCGCGGCGCGGATCACCACGCGCAGCTTTTGCAGCACCGCCAGGCTACCCGCTTCCACGCCCGGCTGCGCGCCGCCTTCTTGTTCACTTGCCGTACTCGTCATTTCTGCGCGGATTCCTTGTTGTGTGGCACAAATAGATTTTTAAGAATATAATTTGCGCCCAGTAAGCCATCCGCTATCAACGCGGCGGGTGGCACGATGGTTTACCAGGCGGCGCATTAATTGTTCCGGCATGCGCCGATCCCAACCCGAGGCCGGTCTTGGCCTCCCAGCCCGCCGGCAGCGGAAGCAAAGATAGAATGCAGGAGTTGACCCCCCAATTGCGCAGCTTTGTCCTCACGCTGCCATCAGTTCCTTTCCTCGAAGCGCTGTTGCTGCTGCATGGCGCGCCCGACGAAATCTGGACCGCGGAATCCATCGCGCGCCGGCTGTACCTGCAAAGCGTCGGCCAGGCGCACCTGATCGTGACGCAGCTGACCGAGCGCGGATTCTGCGTCGGCACCAGCGACGGCCAACTGGCTTACGGCCCTGTCGATCCCGCGTTGCACGAAGCGGTCACGCAGCTCGCGTCGGTCTATCGCCAGCAGCTGATCGAAATTACCCATCTCGTGCACGGCTGATACTGGTCATACCGCACGCGTCACGTGCAGGGGCCATGCTTTTACTCCCGCGCGCAGGTGCCGGGCTAAAATAGCGCATTCCCCCACCAACGAGGTTTCGATGCCCGCTGCGCCGCCGTCCGATCGCCGTGCCGATACCCGACGCGCCAGCCGCCCCTCCGGCACGCTGCGCATGCTGCCGTTCTTGCTGCCCTTCCTGCTGGTCGTCGCGGCGCTGCTGGTCGATGGCTTGCTGTTCTACCGCGCCGACCGGGTGCCGACGGCCGTGCCGGTGGGGATAGCGCTGGCGCTGATCGTGCTGCTGGCGCTGAAGAACTTCTGGGGACGACGCTACCTGGCCGCGGCGTGCAGCGTGCTTGCCGGTGCGCTGCTGGCAGCCATCTATCTGACGCCGCTGCGCGCGGCGCAGATCCAGACGGTCCACACGACGCGCTTCCTGCTCAAGGCGGCGGCCTACCGCGCCGAGGCCGCGCGCGCGCCCATCGACGCGGAAACGGGCCGCCGCTACCGCGAGTGGCGCTGGGAGACGCAGCCCATCGCCAGCACGACGCTGGTGTTTGACGAAAGCGACGCGCTGGCGCGACGCATCAAGCCGCACCAGGGCAGGCTGGCCGACGCCGACCAGGTGTATCGGGTTGCGCCGCATTTCTACGTTGTCGTCGGCTACGCGCTCTAGCTCCAGCTCCAGCCTCAGCGGGTCATCGGCGGCAGGTCGTAGTCGAACGTGTAGCGGTGCCCGCCGCCCCTGGTGTCGATGCGCATCGTGCCGGCAATGCCGGCCAGTTCGCCCGTCCCTGAACCGGGACTGACGAGGACCAGCAGGCTGTCGCGGCCATGCAGCATCGTACCGGAGTGCTGCAGCACGAAGCTGCCGCGGCGGCCGGCCAGTGTGCCGTCGAACCGTTCCACCGCGACGTAGCCGGCGGCGCCCTGTTCCGGCTTGCCGGCCGTTAGCATTTCGCCGTCGCTGGTGCCGGCGAGCGGACCTTGGAACGTCTTGGTGAACGTCATGCGGGCGCGCGTGTCGCCCGCGGCCCGTACCTCCGGCACGAGCCTCAGCGCGATATCGAAGGTGCCGGCGATCTCCGTGCCTGCGATGGCGGGGGCGGATGCGGCGATGGCCGTCATGGCGGCTGCGGCGGGTGCTTTCATCGGATGGTCTCCTGTGGTGATAAAGTCCCAGTCTATTGACTTCACAGGATCGCCGATTGGAAAAAACCGACACAACGCAGAGGATGCCACCGAAGGGTGTCGTCGACCCGGCCGGCATGGCCCGCCGTATGGACCTGCGCCGGCACGCGCCGACTGCCGCGCTGGCGCATTGCATCGAATACCACTGGATTGTCGAATGGGACCTGCGCGGGCAACCAGCCCGGACACAGCGCGTGCTGCCGTATCCGAACGTGCACCTGGCTTTCGAGACCGGCGGCACGGCGCTGCACGGCGTCGTGGCAGGACCGTTCGACCGCACGCTGGTGGGGCAGGGCCGGGTGCTGGGCGTCCGCTTCCGTCCTGGCGGCGCGCGCGCGCTGGTGCCGGGCGATATCGCGACGATCACGGGGCGGACATTGACGGCGCCCGAGGTGCTGGGCATGCCCGCGGGGCAGGCGGAAAGGGCGGTGCTGGGCGCGAGCGACGACGCCGGCATGATTGCCGCCGCCGAGGCATTGCTGGCACCGCGCCTCGCCGCGTTGGCGCCGGACCCGCGTGCGCAACTGGCCGAACGTGCGGTGCTGGCGGCGCAGGCGGAGGACGGTCCCGTCGACGTCGCGGCGCTTGCGGCGGCCGTCGGGCTCGACGAGCGGGCCTTGCAGCGCCTGTTCCGCACTTATGTGGGCGTGCCGCCGAAGTGGGTCGTGCAGCGTTTCCGGCTGCAGGAGGCGGCGGCACGGCTGGCAGCGCCCGGGCCGCCCGACCTGGCCGGGCTGGCCCAGGCGCTGGGTTTTTTCGACCAGGCGCACCTGACGCGGTGCTTTACCGCACTGGTGGGGCGCTCGCCGCTGGACTACTGGAAGAGCCAGCGCGGGTGATCAGCGGGCGAAGTACAACGCATGCAGCTCCTCCAGCCGCACGTCGGTCGCCGCCTGCGACAGCACCACACGCCCGCCCTGCATCAGGTAAACGTGATCGGCAACGCCCACGGCCTGCGCCGTGTTCTGCTCCACCAGCACGATGGTGCGGCCCTCGGCCTTGAGCCGGGCCAGGATGCCGAACAGTTCGGCCACGACGATGGGCGCGAGGCCCAGCGACGGTTCGTCCACGACCAGGATGCGCGGGTCGGCCATCAGCGCGCGTGCCATCGCCACCATCTGCGCTTCTCCGCCGGACAGCGAGCCGGCCAGCTGGCGGCGCCGCTCGGCCAGGCGCGGAAACATCTCATAACTTGAGGCCAGCCGTTCCTTCACGTGCGGCCGGTGTGCCCGCGCAAAGGCGCCCATGATGAGGTTTTCCTCCACCGTCATGTCGCGGAAGATCATGCGGCCTTCCGGAACCATGGCGATGCCGGCATCGGCCATCCGCCACGTGGGCGTGCCGGCGATGTTCCTGCCCGCCAGCCTGATCGCGCCCGCGCCGACGGGCACGAGACCCATGAGCGCGCGCAGCAGGGTGGTCTTGCCGGCGCCGTTCGGACCGATGATCGTCGTCAGACGCCCCTCGGCGAATTGCATCGACACGTCCCACAGCACGTTGATCGCGCCATAGCCGGCGCGCAGCGCGTCCACTTCAACCATGGCCGCCGCCGACATAGCTGCGCATGACTTCCGGATCGCGGAACACGGCGTCCGGCGTGCCGTCGGCGATCAGCCGCCCGAAATTGAGCACCGCCACACGCCGGCACAGGGTGGCGATGGTTTCGATATCGTGCTCGATGATGACGATGCCGACACCGAAGCGCGCGTGCAGGTCCTTCAGCATCTCCATGAAGCGGCGCTTGGCGGCCGTCTCCAGCCCGGCCAGCACTTCGTCGAGCAGCAGCAGTCGCGGATTCGTCGCCAGCGCCTTGGCCACTTCCAGCGCTTTCAGTTCGGTCAGCGCGAGGCCTGTTGCCGCGTCGCGCTCGGCCTTGTCGGCCAGTCCCGTGAATTCCAGCACCTCGGCAATGCGGCGCTCGTCCACCGTGCCCGTCCAGCCGGCCGCACCGAAGCGCTGCGCCACGACCAGGTTCTCGCGCACCGTCAGCCCGTGCAGCGGCTGCGGGATCTGGAACGTGCGGCCGATGCCGAGCCGCGCGCGGCGGAACATCGGCGCGCGCACGACGTTCGTGCCGCCGAAGCGGATGGCGCCGCCCGCCGGCCGCACCAGGCCGGATATCGCGTTGAACAGCGTCGTCTTGCCGGCGCCGTTCGGGCCGACAAGCCCCAGCACGTCGTCGCTGCCCGCACGCAGGCTGACGTTGTCCACCGCCGTCAGCCCGCCGAAGCGCACCGTGATGTTGTCCAGTTCAAGCATCGCGCTCCCTCCTGCGCGTCAGCAGCGGCAGCAGCCCGCGCGGGCTGAACACGATCATGACCACCAGCAGCGCACCGAGAATGAGCTGATGGCCGCTGCTGATCAGGCTCTTGAACACCAGCTGGTCCAGCAGGTAGACGACGATGGCGCCCAGCAGCGGCCCGCCGATGGTGCGGTAGCCGCCGAAGATGGCGGCCACGATGGGCAGCGTTACCCACAGTCCGGCGAATGCGTAATCCGGTTCCAGGAAGCCGATGTAGTGCGCATTGAACGCCCCGACGACGCCCGTCATGAACGCCGACAGCAGCAGCATCGCCGCCTTCAGCAAGGTACTGTTGACGCCCAGGACCTGCGTGGCATCCTCGCTGTCGTGCATGGCCCGCAGTGCCAGGCCGTAATGGCTGGCCGAGACGCGCGCGTAGATCCACGCGAACACGCAGACGATGGTGAGGATGACGAAGTAGGCGCCCGTCTTGCCGCCGAAGTCGATACCGGCGATGACGGGCAGCGGCGGCACACCGGAAACGCCGGCGGCACCGCCCGTCACGGACGTCCATTCGGTGGCGAGGATGCGAAAGATGTGCGCGTAGGCCAGGATCGCCAGCGCGAAATACGGCCCGCGCAGGCGCAGCACGGGCAGCATGACGACGGCCGCCAGCACGGCGCCCACGCCGCCCAGCAGCAGCCCGGCGGGCACGGGCAGCCCGGCGCGCGCCGTCAGCAGCGCGGAAACATAGCCGCCCACCCCGACAAAGGCGGAATGGCCGAAGCTGACCATGCCGCCCAGATTGCCCAGCAGCGCCCACGCCAGCGCGATGCCGCCGATGACGAGCGCCGCGTCGATCAGGCTCATGACGTAGGCGTCGCCGCCCAGGACCAGCGGCACACCGGCGTAGGCCGCCAGCAGTAGAGATGGAAGATAAAGCCTCGTCACCCGCGCCTCCGCGAGGCACCGAACAGGCCATTGGGCAGTACGAACAGCACCAGCAGGAACAGGCCCATGCCGGCCAGCTCCTGCAGCGCGGAACTGGCCAGCGTGACCGTCAGCGCCTCGGCCACGCCCAGCAGCACGGCGCCCAGCAGCACGCCGGGAATCGAGCCGACGCCTGCCAGCACGGTGATGATGAAGGCCTTGACGGTCAGGGCCGCGCCCAGCGCCGGCTGGATCACGCCCACGCTGTACAGCGCGACACCGGCGCAGGCGGCCAGCACCCCGGCCACCAGAAACGACACCAGTTCCGTGCGGCCCGGCGGGATGCCCATCAGCTGGGCTGCGTCTCGGTTGCTGGCGACGGCGCGCACGGCGCGGCCGTACCAGCTTTTCGCCAGCCACCACCACAGTGCGCCCATCAGCGCAAGGCTGACGCCGAAGAACGCCAGCTCGCCGCGCATGCCGTACAACGGACCCATGACGACGGCCTCCTGCAGCCAGGCCGACGACGTCGAGCGCACGTCGGCCGACCAGACCAGCAGGATGGTATTGGTCAGGATGACGCCGATGCCGAACGTGGCGATCAGCGAATTGATCTCGCGGTCCGCCCGGATGCGGCTGACCACCCCGTACACGCACGCCGCCGCCAGGCACACGACGGCGATGGCCAGCGGGATCGCGGCCACGGGCGACCATCCCAGCCGGCTTTCCACCGTGTAGCCGGCATACGCGGCCAGCAGCACCAGTTCGCCGTGTGCCAGGTTAATCACGCGCATCGTGCCAAACACGACGGCCAGACCCAGCGCGATCAGCGCGTACGAACCGCCGGCCAGTAAGCCCGAGTACAGCGCCTGCAGGATCAGGTCCAGCATGAACGCCCCTTACCAGGGGACAGCCGGATAAGCCATCTTGCCCGTCGCATGCTGAGGCGGCCAGACGATGACGATGTTCTTGCCCTGGTGCTGCCCCATGCGG
Source organism: Pseudoduganella plicata (assembly GCF_004421005.1). Lineage (NCBI taxonomy): Bacteria > Pseudomonadati > Pseudomonadota > Betaproteobacteria > Burkholderiales > Oxalobacteraceae > Pseudoduganella > Pseudoduganella plicata. Next base: position 1,398,097 of record NZ_CP038026.1, on the reverse strand, counting down.
TGGCTGAAGTTGACGTTGTCGCCGTTGGCGCCGAACTGCACCCGTCCGATCAGCGTCTCCCGGTCCGTCCTGCGCAGCTCCTCGGCGATGCCGCCTTTCCTGATCGTGCCCTTGTCGGCCGCGCGGGCGATCGCTTCGAACAGCAGCATCGACTGCACGTAGCCGAACTGCCCCAGGTAGTCGGGCTCCTTCTTGTAAAGCGCCTTGTAGGTATCGGCAAAGGCACGGCCGTCAGCGCTGGTGAACTTGGCGGGGAAGGGCAGCAGCGCGGTGCCATAGACGTTCGGCATCAGGTCGGGGAATTCTGCGGCCATCTTCGGCGTCGCCAGCGACCACACGCCCACCATCGCCTTGACCTGGGGTTTCAGCACGCGCGCCGCGCGCAGGATGCCGACATAGTCGTTTTCATAGCCGACCATGAACACGGCGTCGGGCCGGTCCTGCAGCCGGATCTTGTTGATGACGGGCTTGAAGTCCGTCATGGCAGGATCGAACGCATGGGAAGTGACCTTGACGCCCTTCGCCGCCAGGGCCTTCTGTACCGACTGCGCCAGGCTCGACGTGGCGTCCTTCGTCGAATGGACGATGGACACGGATTTCACCTTCATGTCGGCGAACAGGCCCAGTGCCGCCTTTTCATAGCCGGCCGTGTTATTGATGCGGAAAAAATGCTTGCGGCCCGCCGTGACGAGGTTCTCGTCCACGCCGCCGGAGGTGATGTAGACCAGCCCCAGTTTGTTTGCCGCGTCCGACGCCGGCGCGATATTGTTCGAGCCGTAACCGCCCGTGATGGCCACGGCGCCGTCGCTGGCCAGCTTCTCGACCGCGGCAATCGCCTTGGCGGGCGACGATTCGTCGTCCACGGTGGCGATCTTCATCCTGTGCTTGCCGTTGGTGCGGTTGAATACCTCGGCCGCCACCATGATCCCTTCCTGCATGCCGGCGCCCACGCGCGCCAGCGATCCTGTCAGCGGCAGTTCCGCGCCGACGGTAAACTCCTCCGCGTGTGCCGACATGGCCGCCAGCAGCCCGGCAAGTGCCGTCCCGAGAATACGTTGCATGGTGTCTCCTCCATTGTTTATAGTGGCTGCATGGCCAGGTCGCGCAGCCGGCCTTTCAGGATCTTGCCCGTCGCCGCGGCGGGCAGCGCGGGCAGCACGACGATATGCGCGGGGCATTTATACGGCGCGAGCGCGCCGCCCAGATACGTCGTCAGCTCGGCCACCAGCGCCGCGGGGTCGGCAGCGTGTCGCGGCGCCGCTTCGACAAACGCGATCACTTCCTCGTTGCCGTCGCCGCAGGTGCGGCCCACCACGGCCGACTGCGTGACGGCCGGGTGCGCGTTGAGCACCGTCTCCACTTCCAGCGGATAGACATTGAAGCCGGAGCGGATGATCAGCTCCTTGGTGCGGCCGACGATGAACAGCGCGCCGTCGGGTCCCAGCCGGCCCATGTCGCCGGTATTGAGCCAGCCCCCGGGATGCATCGTGGCCGCCGTCAACGCGGGATCGCGGTAGTAGCCCAGCATGACGTTCGGTCCGCGCACCCGGATTTCGCCCGGCTCGCCCACCGGTACGTCGGCGCCGGCCGCATCGACGACGCGCACGGCCACCCCGGGAATCGGATGGCCCACCGACGTGTCGTTGCGCGGCGCCGCCAGATCCGTCTGGCAGATCGTCGGTCCGCTTTCCGTCATGCCGTAGCCGTTGTGCAGCGCCACGCCCAGCAGCCGTTCGACGGCCGCCTTCAGGCCCGGCGTCAGCGGCGAGCCGCCCGCGTAGGCGAAGCGCAGGCTGTTCGGCAGTGGCGATGCATCCGGTCCCAGCTGCTCCAGCACGCGCGCATACATCGCCGGGACGCCCTGCAGGATCGTCAGGCGTTCCTCGCGCAGCGCGCGCAGCAGGGCGGGTGCCGAGAAGCGCGGCGCCAGCACGAGACAGGCGCCGGCGTTGAGGGTGCCCAGCATGACCGAAGCCAGGCCGTACACGTGCGCGATCGGCAGCACGCCATAGGCGCGGTCCGTTGGCACAAGGCCGCGCAGGCGGCCTGAAACGGTGGCGACGTACAGCAGCGTGCGATGCGACAGCAGCACGCCTTTCGGCTGGCCCGTCGTGCCCGTCGTGTAGATCAGTGCTGCCGGTTGCAGGGCGCCGTCGGCATGCACGGGTTCCGGCGCACAGTCGTCGTTGACGGCGCCGACCAGCCATTGGCCGAACGGCGCCTGGGCCGGCACGGCGCCATCGCGTTCGCCGTGAGCGCGTGCGTCCGGCGAAATATCGGCGGTATAGAACACCCGGCGCGCGCCGCTGTGTTCACGGATCGACGCGATCTCGCGCGCCGACAGCCGGGCGTTGACGTTGACGATCCACGCATCGCACAGGCCAGTCGCGAAGATCAGCGCAACCAGGTTGGCGCAGTTCTCGCCGACGGCCATGACGCGGTCGCCGGGGCGCACGCCCAGCGCGCGCAGTTGGCCGGCGACGCTTTCGATGGCGTGCCACAGGTCGCCGTAGCCGATGTCGCCGCGATCCGGTTCGCGCAGCGCCGGTGAAGCGGGCGCGCGCCGGGCTTGCGCCGCGATGGCGTATGCCAGCCGTGATGGCAGGGCGGCGAGATCGACGTCAGCCACGGTGCGCGCGGATCATGTTGCGGGCGATGACGAGCTGCTGGATCTGCGACGTCCCTTCGTAGATGCGGAACAGGCGCACGTCGCGATAGAACCGTTCGGCCGCATAGTCCGATACATAGCCGGCGCCGCCGTGGATCTGCACGGTCCGGTCGGCCACGCGGCCGCACATCTCGGAGGCGAACAGCTTGCAGCAGGAGGCTTCCGTCGACACGTCCTGGCCGTCGTCGCGCCGGCGCGCCGCATCGAGCACCATGCATCTGGCCGCGTAAAGTTCGGCGCGGCTGTCGGCCAGCATCGCCTGGACCAGCTGGAACTCGGCGATGGGCTGGCCGAACTGGCGCCGCTCCATGGCATACGCCAGCGCGTCGTGCAGCATGCGTTCGGCCGCGCCGACGCAAACGGCGGCGATATGCAGCCGGCCCTTGTCCAGCACCTTCATTGCCGTCTTGAAGCCGACGCCTTCGACACCGCCAATCAGGTTTTCCTTCGGCACGCGGCAGTTATCGAACATCACGTCGCACGTGTGCGCGCCGCGCTGGCCCATCTTTTTATCCGTCTTGCCCAGCGACAGGCCGTGCGTGCCCCGTTCGACGACAAACGCCGAGATGGCGCGCGCGCCGCCATCCGCCGGGCCGCTGCGGGCCATGACGGTAAAGATCGATGCTTCGGGGGCGTTGGTGATGTAGCGCTTGGTGCCGTTGATGACGTAATGTTCGCCGTCGCGGACGGCGGTGGTGCGCAGCGACGCGGCGTCGGACCCGGACTCCGGTTCCGTCAGCGCGAACGACCCGACGATGTCGCCCGACGCCAGCCGCGGCAGCCAGCGCTGCTTCTGTTCCTCCGTGCCGTCGATGACGATGCCCTGCGAGCCGATGCCGTTGTTGGTGCCGATCAGCGAGCGGAACGCCGGCGACGTCCAGGCCAGCTCGAAGGCGACGTTGACTTCCTCCTCCATCGTCAGCGCCAGGCCGCCGTACTGCTCCGGGATCGACAGGCCGAACAGGCCCAGACCGCGCATCTGGCCGACGATGGCCGGCGGGATCGTGTCGGTCTCGGCCACCTCGGGTTCGGCCGGTACCAGCACCTCGCGCACGAAGCGGCGGATGCTGTCGGTCAGCAGGGTCAGCGTCTGGGCATCGCGAATCATGGCGTTCCTTCCGTGGGATGGCGCCGGCGGCGGGGCCAGCGCACGCAGTGTGCCGAGCGCGGCGGCGCGTGTCAACAGCGTTGATTCCGCAGGAAAACGGATGGCTGCCGATGGCAGCCCGGCTGACCGATTCGCCTTGACGAGCATATTGCCATAGGGTAGACAGCAATGTATCGTATCGCCACAAGAAGCCCGTGGTGCTCAGCAGTATGGAGGAACCCCGCCCTCGATTTCCCGGTGGTGACGATCGGTGCGGCGGCGGACCGCCGGCACTGCTGCGCTTGCTCGAACACATGCCGGACCCGGCAGCATTAAAACGCATAAACGCATAAACGCATTGCTGGCGGACATGCTGGCCGGCGTGACGAACTTCTTCAGTAAGCCGCCATCCGGATGGGGTGTCGAAGGTGGCGTGACGCTGAGCCTGGCAGTGCCGCCGCGCAAAGGTATGTTGACGATAGTAATTAGTTTCATTTTGTCCTGATTTTGTCCTACAAGCGGTGTCGCAGCACTCCTATAGCCGTGTCGGGTTGCGCGGGCGATGATGTGTGCACGGATACAGTTCGAGCCCCGGCAACGGCCGGGGTCCGGACGTGCCCTTGAAGCCAACCGACAGGAGGAATTACGAATGTTTGCACACAATAAACGACTGCAGTACACCGTACGCGTCAGCGAACCCAACCCGGGCCTGGCCAATCTGATGCTCGAACAATTCGGCGGCCCGCAGGGCGAACTCTCGGCCGCCATGCGTTACTTCACCCAGGCGCTGGCAGAAGACGACCCTGGCCGCAAGGACCTGCTGATTGATATCGCTACCGAGGAACTGAGCCACCTGGAAGTCATCGGCAATATCGTCTGCATGCTGAACAAGGGCGCCAAGGGCCGCCTGTCGGAAGCCGTCGACAAGGAAGGTGAGCTGTACCGCAGCATTACCGGTGCCGGCAACGACAGCCATATCACGCAGGTGCTGTACGGCGCGGGTGCACCGCTGACCAACTCGGCCGGCGTGCCATGGACGGCCGCGTACATCGACTCGATCACCGAGCCGACCGCCGACCTGCGCTCGAATATCGCCGCCGAGGCGCGCGCCAAGATCGTCTACGAGCGCCTGATCGCGCTGACGGACGATCCGGGTGTGAAGGAAGCGCTTGGCTTCCTGATGACGCGCGAAATCGCCCACCAAAAGTCGTTCGAGAAAGCACTGTACTCGATCCAGCCGAACTTCCCTCCAGGCAAACTGGCAGGCCGTCCGGAATTCGCCAGCGTCTACTTCAATATGTCGCAGGGTGGTCCGGAACTGACGGGTTCGTGGAACAGCGGCGCCAAGTGGCAGACGGTGTCGGACCGCGACCAGCAGGTCGACGTGGATGGCGGTGGGGGCGAAGCCTCGGTCGAACTGCCGGCCAAGGATGCGGAACTGCTGCAGCAGATGGCGCTGCGCCAGCAGTCCAACCCGTCCGTCGATCCGCTGACGGGCGCGGAGCTGGGCATGATGGCCGATCCGGGCCAGATCGCATCGGCCTCGGCGTCGGGCGGTCCCGCCTCCGGTGCCAAGGGTCTCCCGGTCGGTGACGAAGTCATTGCCGGCCAGCCCGTGAACAAGGGCTGACCATGCAGATTGCCCGTACGTTGCCGCAAAGCTGGCGTCTGGCGCTGGGCGCAGTGATCTGCCTGGCCGGGGCACTGGCATTGCTGAGCGATATCGCGGGCGAGGTGCGGGCCTTTGACGGCCGCGTCCATGGCGCCCTCATGGGGGCGCCATGGCGGCGCTGGCGACGGCGCTGGGCACATTGCCCGTGCTGCTGTCGCAGAAGTTCTCGCAGCGTACCTACGATGGGTTCCTGGGCTTCGGCGCCGGCGTGATGCTGGCCGCGACGGCCTTTTCGCTCGTGATGCCGGCCATTGCCGCCAGCAAGGGGGCGGGGGCGGGGCCGTTCGAGGCCAGCCTGACCGTCGCCGGCGGCATCGTGCTGGGCATGGGGCTTGTCCTCATGCTCGACCGCGTGGCGCGCGAGGAAAACCTGCTGGAGGGGGCGGATGCTGCCCGCAGCGATTCGCTCAAGCGCGCCTGGCTGTTCGTGGCCGCGGTGGCAATCCATAATTTGCCGGAAGGGCTCGCCATCGGCGTAGCCTACGCCGGTGTCGACCTCGCCAAGGCGCACAGTCTGGCGACAGGGATTTCGATCCAGGACGTGCCGGAAGGGCTCGTCGTCGCGATGGCGCTGCGTACCGTCGGCTATGGCCGGCTGTTCTCGGCCGCGCTGGGCATTGCCTCGGGGCTGATCGAGCCGGTCGCCGCCGTCAGCGGCGCCGTGCTGATCGAGTATGCGCGAGGGCTGCTGCCGTGGGGACTGGCGCTGGCTGCGGGCGCGATGCTGTTCGTCATTGCCCATGACGTCGTACCCGAGTCCCACCGCAAGGGCCACAGCACGACGGCGTCCATCGCGGTCGTCATCGGCTTTATCGTGATGATGGTGCTCGATACGGCGCTGGCGTAGCGCCACGTTGCCTGTCGCCGCAGCGGCGCGATCGTCGGGTGCCGCCTGCGTAGCCACGGGCACGCAGGCGATTGGCTGCTCCGGCCGCTGGGTGCGCAGGGTGCGCAGCGCGGCGGCCATCGTGGCGCCGGTTGCCAGGCCATCGTCTACCACCAGCACGATGCGGCCCGCCGCCCTGACGGGCCATAGATCGTGCGCAGGCGCCGCATCAGTTCGATCTGCGCGACGGTCTGCTGCTCGACCCATTCCATGCCGGTGTGAGAGCGGTGCAGCCATGGGGCCAGCTCACGGTTGCCGTGCTCGTCCACGGCGCCGACGGCAAGCTCGGGACCGACGGCCGATGGCAGCTTGCGCACCATTACGACATCGAGCTGGCCGCCCAGACCGTCGGCCATGATGCGGCCCATCGGCACGGCGCCGCGCGGGATCGCCAGCACCAGGGGGTTGCGCCCACGCCACGCCAGCAGGCGCCTTGTCAATCATTCGGCAGCCTCGGCACGGTCGCGCAATGGTAAGCTGACTGTATGGCGCACCGATTCCTCACAGTGTGGTGATGGCAGGATAGCGCAGGACCTGGTGAAATAAAGCGAAACAAAGCTGCACAGAGTTGAGCGAACGTGAGATAGAGCTGTTGCCGCCACGGGGCGTCGCAGCCCGGAGAAAACATGACTGCCACGCTGATATCCCCATTCCGTCCTGGCGACCGCATCCTGGTCGCCTGTGGCGACCGCACGGCGGCGGAGGCGCTGGCGCGCGTGTTCGTCACGTCCGGCTTCACGGTGCGCATGGCATTCGACGGCGTCAGCGCGCTCGACAAGGCGCGCGCCTTTTTCCCGTCGGTAGCGGTGCTGGGCCTGGATCTGCAATACCTCGACGGCTTCCAGCTGGCGCGGGCGCTGCGCACAATTCCAGGCTGCGCCCGCATGCGCATCCTTGCCATGCTGGGCGGCGGTGTCGGCCTGTTGGACCGGCACAAGTGCTTCGACTACATCCTGCGCGCCCCGACGCCGGGCTTCACGGGCAAACCCGTCTGGATGCTGGACGGCGAGGGTCTTGCCGTCAAGCCGACCATCGGCTGGTAGCTTTCGGCACATTGTTCCCAGCCGTGCCGCGCCTCCTGGCGGGATTGCTTACAATGCTGCGAGACCGCACCGGGAGAACATAATGGAAAGCGCGCACCACCAGCAGGATCAACAGGCGCCGGCCCATGCCGCCGCACAATACGACGTGGCTGCCATCATGGGCGGCCTGTACGGCGATGGTTTTATCGCCTGCAAGGGCGCCTTCAGCCGCGAGTGGGTGCAGCAGCTGGGCGAGGACATCGGCACGCTGTTCCGCCATGCGCTGACCCAGCCGGGCGGCGCGCTGGGACGCGGACCGAACCGCTATTACGTGGAGATTCATCCTGAGCGGCTGCGCGGCTTCGTCGACATCATCACGCACCCGTGGGTCGTAGCCGTCTGCCGCGCGATCCTTGGACCGGATTACCGCATCGTCGAAGCGGGGTTCGACGTGCCCGGACCAGGCGCGCTGCACCAGCCATGGCATCGCGACTTCCCGTCGCCGGATGCGACGCTGCAGGGCCGCCGCCTGAACTCGCTGGCGTTCAACATCACGACGGTGGACGTGACGGAAGACATGGGCCCGTTTGAAATCGCCCCCGGCACGCAGTGGGACACGCTGGAAGGTGGCGACCCGATGTTCCCCGCCCGCGAATTGTGGCCGCGCTACGAAGCGCTGGCCCAGCGCAAGCTGGCAAAGATGGGTGACATCTCGGCCCGCTCCGCGCTGACGATCCACCGCGGCACGGCCAACCAGTCCGACAAGTCGCGCCCCGTCTTCGTCCTGGGCGTCGATGCTCCGGATGCCCGCAACGCCGACAAGCACGACCTGCAGCTTACTCGCGGCTATTACGACAGCCTGCCCGAGGAAGTGCGCCGCCACATCACCTGCCGCGTCGTCGACACGCTCGATCCGATCGTCCAGGAGCATACGATCGATGGGTTGCTGCAGGGGGTGACGCCGGGTGGACGGATGGGTGGGGGGATGGGCGGGTAGGGCCGTTACCGGCTGAGCAGAGCGCTTTCCGGTGCTGATTACCGGCGTCCGATGGCGTCCGACGGGTTTGTCAACCCGACGCCGGCCGTGGCGCGGTAGCCTTCAGGTATCGACTTTCCCAATCGCGCAAGAAACCACCGGCGCAACGCCGGCTTGAGCCGATCGCCGGCGCTGCCCAGCGCGGCGATGGTCGCGAGCGTCACCGCGATCACGACCGGACCGCGCAGCACGCCAATGCTGCCCGTGACGGCAACGAGGAACTTGAGCAGCGGGTAATGAAACAGGTAGATGGCGAACGTCTGCGCGGACGTGGCCCGGATGGCGCGTTCACCGGATCGCCACAGTTTGCCGAACAGCGGCACCAGCGTCACCATGGCGATGAGGTGCAGCGTCGTCAGCACGCCGAAGGCATACGTGTACAGCACATGGCTTGACGGGCCCAGGCCCTGCGCCAGCGGACCGAGCGCCGCGACAGTGGCGTTGTGCCATTCGGCTTTTGCCCCTGAAGCGACCAGCAGATACAGGCCGGCCGCGCTGACGACAGCGTGGAACACGGCCATGCCGGGACGCAGCCGGTGGCGGCCGGCGATGGCATAGGCCGCCACGCCCAGCTGCCAGACGGGCAGCAGCAACAGGATTTTTGGTCCGCAGGCCGCGCCCAGGGTCAGCAGGGTGGCCCACCGGACGCGCCGATCCGGAAGATAGCGCAGGGCCGCATACAGCAGGTAGTACCAGAACTCGTAACCCAGCGACCAGAACGGCGTGTTGGAAGGCGGCGCGGCCGACGTCCACCACAGTTCGTTGACGAACAGCAGGCTGGCGAGGAGGGCGCGGCTGTCCTGACCGATGGTGAACGCATAGTCGGCCGGTGCCAGCAGTTTCCCGGCGATGTCCAGCGTTGCCGTCAGTGCCAGGCCCGGCAGTACGACGCTGTAGAGACGGGCAAAGCGCGAAGCGAGGTAGTCGGCGGCGCGCGTCTCCCGCGTGTGGACGACGTGGGCGATGACCAAGCCGGACAGCACGAAGAACACCGTCACCGCCTCGCCGCCCAGCGCCGCCAGCCGCCACAGGCCCGGCATCGGTTTCGGCAGCAGATAGTGAGCGTGGACGGCAAAGACCACCAGCGCCGCGACGAGCCGCAGGACATCGATGTACAGGGAAGCCGCTTTGGTCATCGTTGCACGGGGATAGGAAGTCGCCGTACGATGACATATAAATAACAAAAAAGAAACCGGCCTGCGCCGTTGCCGGTCTTTCCGTCGTCAATTCAATACAGCTTGTTGTCCGGATCGCAGCCGCTCGACCAGTCCGGGCAGCTCCTCCATCGATGCGAACACCAGCGTGGCCCCGGCTTGGCGCAGCCGGTCAGCCTGGTCTGCCGGGCTGTGCGGACCGCCGGCAAAGCCCAGCACGGTCGCACCGGCCGCCACGGCCGCCTGCACGCCGGTGATGCTGTCTTCGATGACGACGCAGTTGGCTGCGGGCGCGCCCATGCCGGCGGCCGCCGTCAGGTAGACGGCCGGGTCGGGTTTCGGCCGGCCGGCGATATCAGCCGTGTACAGGCCGCCTGCGAACAGCGAAATCAGATTGGTGCGTTCCAGCAGCCCCTGCACGCGCATCAGCCGGCTGTTGCTGGCCACGGCTTTCGGCAACGGTATGGACTCCAGCGCGGCGCGCACGCCAGGGACGGGTTTCGCCTTGCGGTCGCATTCGCCTTCGACGACGCCGCGCATCGCGGCCAGGTCCGGCACCGACGGCTCGGGCAGGCGCAGCTCGGCGCAAATACCCAGCACGAGCGCCTCCAGTTTCAGCCCGAGGCGCGGGCGAATCAGTTCGATCAGGCGGTCACGGTCGCCAGCGATGGGCTCGAGGTAATCGGCAAGGGCTTGCAGGGCGACGGCTTCGCTGTCGATCAGCACGCCGTCGCAATCGGAAATGAGGTGGGTAATCGTCATGCCTGGCTTCGTTAATGAACACCGGGCGATCATGCCATACCGGCATGAATTTCTCAGGCGTACGGAACAGGGCTCACGCGCGCGTGTCGATCAGGGTGCCCAGCCGCTCGTCCGCCGCCCGGATAACCTTGGCGGCCAGCTCGAAGCCGCGCCGGTAGACGAGGGAGTTGGCGATCGAGGCGGCGGGGTCCGTGCCGGACGGCGGCGCGCCCACGTCCTGCGTCGCGGACAGTTCGCGTGCCGCGATCGACAGCGTAACGCCGGTGCCGGCCGGGCGCGCTTCGTTGAACGAAGCCGACTGCGGTGCGAAACCCGGCGTTGTCATGTTGGCAGTGTTGTGCGCTTCGCCCCCCCAGCGCCTGCTGGTTTGCATACAGGCCGGACAGGCCCGCACCGAGCGAAGAAAGAGCCATGGACGAGTTTCAAATGAGAATCGCAAGTTTACTGCAATCAATCCCACCGTGCGCCGTTCAACGCGCTGCAATCCCATCCCGGCAACAGTTTGCAGCCGTGTTCACGCAACAGATGCGTCAACGCAACAATCACCGTGCGGCAAGCAATTTAATCGCTGCCGTTGATCTTTTTGGATTGCAATCGGGGAACATTGACACCAGAATCGGATTATTTCCATACGCCAATTTCCTGATAGCACCACGGTTCCTATGTTTCCCGCTCCCGCCCGCCTTCGTCACTTCGCCAGCGCCGCCATCCTTGCTTGCGGCCTGGTTTCGTCCGCCCAGGCCCAGGCCGTCGCGCTGCCGCTCGATACGCGCCTGAACGAGGAAGTCATCGGCGTCCCTGCCGGCACGGCGCTGAACGTGAAGCTGGAGACCACCTTGTACAAGCCGAACGGCACCGGGCCGTTCCCGCTGCTGGTCATCAACCACGGCAAGTCGCCCGGCGACCCGAAGGCCCAGTCGCGCGACCGCTTCGTCTATATGGCCGCCCAGTTCGTCAAGCGTGGCTACGCCGTCATGGTGCCCATGCGCACGGGCTTTTCCCGGTCCACCGGCACGTACACGGACTACGGCTGCAATATGAAAGCCAACGGTTACCAGCAGGCCGGCGACATCGCCGACGTTGTCGCGTTCGCGCGCCAGCAGAGCTGGATCGACGCCGATCATATCGTCATCGCCGGCCAGTCGTACGGCGGCCTGGCCAGCGTGGCGCTGTCCACGCAGGACCTGCCGGGCGTGCGCGGCGTCATGAATTTCGCAGGCGGCCTGAAGGTCCATGGCGGCAGCTGCGACTGGCAGGAGGCGCTCGTCAATGCATTCGCCGAATACGGCCGCAAGAACCGCATCGAAACGCTGTGGATGTACGGCGCCAACGACAGCTACTTCGGCCCGCAGCTGGTCAACCGCCTGTACGCCGCGTTCAACGGCAACGGCGGCCGCGTGAACCTGGTGGCCTACGGGCCGTTCAAGCACGACGCCCACACGATGCTGGGCAGCCGTGACGGCATGCCGATCTGGCTGCCGGAAGTGGAGCGCTTCCTGCAGCGCATCGGCATGCCGACGGAGCAGGTGTATGCCGTGGCCGAACCGGTGCCGCAGCCGGCCACGAACTTCGCCGCGCTGGACGACGTGGCCGCCGTGCCGTTCCTGCCGGAGCGGGGCCGCCAGCAGTACCGCGCCTTCCTGTCGAAGCAGACGCCGCGCGCCTTCGCCGTGTCGTCCAGCGGCGCCTGGGGCTGGGCGGAAGAGGGCGAGTCCGTCAACGAGCGCGCACTGGCGGCCTGCCAGGGTGCCAGCAAGCAGCCGTGCCGCCTGTACACGGTGGACGACTACGTCGTCTGGACCGACGGGGCGGACCCGGCCAACAACACGGCGGCGGGCCGCACGGAGTAACGCACTTCCCGCGCTTTGCTTCCTTACAGCAGTGCGCGAAGCGCGCGGACCCTGCTGCTATGATGGGGGCATGTGTGGACGCTTCGATCAAAACGACATTGCGCGGCGATACATCGCCGCTTTCGGCTGGGCCGACGCGGCCTATCGGACGCAGGCCGAGCCGACCTTCAACGCCGCCCCCGGCACGTACCGGCCCGTCATCCACATGCAGGATGGCGAGCCCGCCGTGGACGACCTGTTCTGGGGCTATCGCGCCGCCTGGGCCGCGGCCAAGCTGCCAGTCTGCGTCAACGCGCGCCTGGAAAAACTCACCAATAACTACTGGGGCAAGCTGCTGAAAACGGGCCGCGCCGTCGTGCCGGCCAATGGCTGGTACGAGTGGACGGGCGAGAAAGGCAAGCGCCAGCCATGGCACATTCACCGCAAGGACCGCGAACCCATCTTCATGCTGGCGCTGGCGAACTTCGGTCCGTTCAAGGAGCACAAGGCGGAATCGGGCTTCGTGCTGATTACGGCCGATGCCGAAGGCGGCATGGTGGACGTGCACGACCGCCGTCCGGTCGTTCTCAACGCCGCCGATGCCGCCACCTGGCTGGACCCGGACATCTCCGCCGCGCAGGCCGAAATGCTGGCCCGGCAGATGGCGCTGGGTCCGGATGCCTTCGAATGGCACAAGGTCAGCCCCGAAGTCAATTACGCGGGGCGCGACGGCGCCCACTTGGTGCTCCCCATCGACGTTCCACTGGCCGACTGACTCATGACGAACAAACACCTGCCCGGCATGGTCCGGGTGCGCGGTGCGCGCGAACACAACCTGAAAAACGTCGATCTGGATATCCCGCGCGATGCGCTGGTGGTGTTCACGGGCGTGTCCGGCTCCGGCAAGTCGTCGCTGGCATTCGGCACGCTGTACGCAGAGGCGCAGCGGCGCTATCTGGAGTCCGTCTCGCCGTATGCGCGCCGGCTGTTCCACCAGATGCCCGTGCCGCAGGTCGACGAGATCGACGGCCTGCCGCCGGCCGTCGCCCTGCAGCAGCAGCGCGGCTCGCCGACGACGCGTTCGTCGGTCGGCAGCGTCACCACGCTGTCGAATTCACTGCGCATGCTGTACTCGCGTGCCGGCGACTATCCCGCCGGCCAGGAGCTGCTGTACGCCGAGTCGTTCTCGCCCAATACCCCCGAGGGCGCGTGCACGCAATGCCATGGCCTGGGCCGGGTCTACGAGGTGACGGAGGATTCGATGGTGCCGGACGACACGCTGACGATCCGCGACCGGGCTGTCGCCGCATGGCCGCCCGCATGGCACGGCCAGAACCTGCGCGACATCCTCGTCACGCTGGGTTATGACGTCGACACGCCATGGCGCGACCTGCCCAAAAAGGACCGCGACTGGATCCTGTTCACGGACGAGACGCCGACGGTACCCGTGTACGCCGGCTTGAGCCCGGAAGAGACGCGCCGCGCGCTCAAGCGCAAGGAGACGCCGAGCTACCAGGGCACGTTCACGGGCGCGCGCAAATACGTGCTGCAGACGTTCGCCAACACGGAAAGCGCGTCGATGAAGAAGCGCGTGGCGCGCTACATGGTCAGCAACGAGTGTCCGGTCTGCCGCGGCAAGCGGCTGCGGGCGGAATCGCTGTCCGTCACATTTGCCGGCATGGACATCACCGACATTTCGCGGCTGCCGCTGGCGCGCCTGGCGCACACGATGCGCCCGTACGCGGACGGCAGCGCGAAGGTCAGCGCGAAACAGCGCGCGGCCCATCCGGAAAAGCTGATCGTCACGCAGCGCATCGCCGAGGACGTCCTGGCGCGGCTGGACGTGCTGCTGGACCTGGGCCTGGGCTACCTGACGCTGGACCGCAGCACGCCCACGCTGTCGCCGGGCGAGCTGCAGCGCCTGCGGCTGGCCACGCAGGTGCGTTCGAACTTGTTCGGCGTTGTCTACGTACTGGACGAGCCGTCCGCCGGGCTGCATCCGGCCGACACGGTGGCGCTGCTGCGTGCGATGGCGCGGCTGAAGGAGGCGGGCAATTCGCTGTTCGTTGTCGAGCATGCGCTGGACGTCATCCGCCATGCCGACTGGATTGTCGACGTGGGGCCGGCCGCGGGCGAGCAGGGCGGCCAGCTGTTATATAGCGGTGCGCCCGAGGGTCTGAAGAAAGTGGAGCGCTCGCAAACGCGGCACTATCTGTTCCCCGATGGGGCACCGCCGGTGCGCGACGTGCGTGACCCGGCGGCGTGGCTGCGCCTGCGCGGCATCACCCGCAACAACCTCGACAAGCTCGATGCCGACTTCCCGCTGGGGTCTTCACGGCCGTCACGGGCGTTTCCGGCTCCGGCAAGTCGAGCCTCGTCAGCCAGGTGCTGGTGGAGCTGGTGGCGCGGGGACTGGGGCAGGAGATGGCCGCCGAGCCGGAAGAAAGCGAAGAGCTGGAACGCACCGCAGAGACGCCGCTGGAGGGCCGCATCGCGTCGGGCCTGGAGCACGTGCGCCGCATGGTGCGGGTGGACCAGAAACCCATCGGCCGCACGCCCCGCTCGAACCTGGCCACCTACACAGGATTGTTCGACCACGTGCGCAAGCTGTTTGCCGCCACCAAAACCGCCAGGGCGCGCAAGTACGACGCCGGACGCTTCTCGTTCAACGTGGCGAAAGGGCGCTGCGGCAACTGCGAGGGCGAAGGCTTCGTCATGGTGGAGCTGTTGTTCCTGCCCAGCGTATATGCCCCGTGCCCGGTCTGCGCGGGCGCCCGCTACAACGCGAAAACGCTGGAGGTCACGTACCGCGACCGCAACGTGGCCGAAGTGCTCGGGATGACGGTGGACGCGGCCTGGGAGTTCTTTGCCGACGAGCCGGCACTGTACCGCGCGCTCGACGTGCTGCGCGAAGTGGGGCTGGGCTACCTGCGCCTGGGCCAGCCGGCCACGGAGCTGTCCGGCGGTGAGGCGCAGCGCATCAAGCTAGCCACGGAACTGCAGCGCGCATCGCGCGGCGACACCTTGTACGTGCTGGACGAACCCACCACGGGCCTGCATGCGGCCGACGTGGAGCGGCTGATCGTGCAGTTGCAGAAGCTGGTCGACGCCGGCAATACGGTCGTGGCCGTCGAACACGATATGCGCGTGGTGGCTGCCTGCGACTGGGTCATCGATATCGGGCCTGGCGCGGGCGAGGAGGGCGGGACGGTCGTGGCGGCCGGGCCGCCGCGGGAGGTGGCGCGCAGCGCGGACAGCCGTACCGCGCCGTATCTGAAGCGCTTCCTGGGCGCCTGATTGCCACCGCTTCGGCCTTTCGCAAGCGCTCCCGCGCCGCGCCGGTCACAGTGCGAAGTACGCGACAACGGCCAATCCGGCACTGACCCACGCCATCGGCGTAACGGCGCCGCGCAGCCGCTGCGCGGCGATGGCGCTGGGCCGATGCAGGTGTACGAGCGCGTGCACCGCCAGGAGGTTCTGCACGGCGATGGCGACATTAAGTGTGCCCGCGACAGCCAGCGCCCAGGCGACTGCGACGTCCGCGCCGGCGCCAGCGGCCAGCTCGCGCTGCGCCAGCGCGATGACGCAGCCATGCACGACGCCCAGCAGCAATCCCGTCAACGTCAGGTTCAGGAAGCGCGGGTTGAAGTAGCGCGCACGCCATTGCGGCACCAGCGCCAGCGCATGCAGCAGCAATGCCAGTAGCACGCCGCCTTTCAGCGTGCCCGCAAGCTGTGGGAACAGGCCGGTGTCGTCCATGCCGTCCCTCAGCCGGTGGTGCCCGTGCCGAAGGCTTCGGCCAGCGACTGGATGGTGCCCGTGGCTGCGGCGTCGTAGCCGGGCAGCGCATCGATGAGCGTGTGGCAGGCGGCCGAGCGCAGCACGTCGATCACGTCGCGCAGCGGCGGTTCGTCCGCGGCCGTGCGGCTAAGGGCCAGGAAATAGCGCTCGCGCAGCAGCGGAATGAAATCGAGGCCAAAGCGCTCCGCGGCCGTGCGTACGCCCAGGCCAACATCCGCCATGCCACTGGCGATATAGGCCGCCACCGCGCTGTGGGTGAATTCGGCGCTGCCGAAGCCATTGATGGCGGCGGCATCGATACGCGCCTCGGCCAGCAGCATCTCCAGCAGCAGCCGCGTGCCCGATCCCGTCTGGCGGTTGACGAAGCGGATGCCGGGCCCCGCCAGGTCGGCAATGCCCTGCAGCCCCAGCGGATTGCCGGGGGCGACGAACAGGCCCTGTTCGCGCACGGCCAGGTGCAGCAGGCAGTGACGCGCCGGGTCGAGCCAGCGCAGACTGCTGGCGACCAGCGGCTGCTCGAACGCGCCGATGGGAACGTGGAAACCCGCCAGGTCGCATTCCCCGCGGGCGAGCGCCGCCAGGGCATCCGCGCTGTTGCGGTAGCGTAGCTCCACGGGCAGTTGCAGCGCCTGCAGGTGTTGCGTCAGCGCGGCCACGGCGAAGCCATGGCTGGCGTCCAGGCGCACGGTGCGCGGCTCGCCCGCGACCATCTTGCCCAGTTCGCCTTCGAGCTCGGAGGCCAGGCTTTCCAGCGTCGGCGAGAGCCGCGCGGCGATGCGCCGGTCCGCCCACACGAGCTTTTCCGCCAGCGCCGTCAGGCTGGTACCGCGGCCCCGGCCTGTGGTCAGCAGCGGCTGCGCGAACTGGGCTTCCGCATCGCGCAGCAGGCCCCAGGCGTAACGGTACGACAGGCGCACGGCTTTCGCCGCCTGGGCGATCGATCCGGTATCCTGGATTTCCTTCAGCAGCGCCAGCAGGGCGGCTGTATCGAGAGGCATGTCGGAACGGACGCTGATCTCCCAGTGGGGCTGGATCTTTACTTTGAACATATGCTCAAAATAGCATATTCCGCAGCGCAACCGCGCGTGATACGCTCCGCGTGAGGGCCGGTCCACGCGGGCCCATATGCTGACGGCAGCATATACGAACGTCAACAACGAGAGACCTGGCAGCTGTGAGCCACCCGATCATCCCCATTGCCCCGCTGCCGCAGCTGTCCCGTCGAGCCGCGAACGCAAACGCCAGGCGCCACGCGGGCGGCGCGTCGACCCTGTCGCGCTGGACGAAGTCACGGCACTGCTGGGCAGTGCGCCGCGCCGCCGCGACCTGCTGATCGAATTCCTGCACCTGCTGCAGGACCGCTACGGCTGCCTGGCAACAAACCACCTGGCCGCGCTGGCGCAGGAGCTGCGCATGGCGCAGGCGGAAGTGTATGAAGTGGCATCGTTCTATCACCATTTCGATATCGTGCGCGAGGGCGAGGCGGCACCGGCCGGGCTGACGGTGCGGGTGTGTGCCGGCCTGTCCTGCGAGATGGCCGGGGCGCGCGCGCTGCTGGACCGGCTGCCTGCGCTGCTGGGCCTTGAGGTGCGCGTGCTGGCCGCACCCTGCATCGGCCGCTGCGAACAGGCGCCGGCGGCCCTGGTGGGCAAGGCCGCGGTGCCTGCCGCCACTCTCGAGAGCATTGCCGCAACGGTCGATCGCGGCACGTCGCCCGCACCCGCCCATATCGGCTACGACGAGTACGTCGCCAATGGCGGCTACGCGCTGCTGCGCGCCTGCGCGGCGGGCGAGCGCAGCGGCGAGTCGCTGATCGAGGCGCTGGAGCACGCGGGCCTGCGCGGCCTGGGCGGGGCCGGGTTTCCGACCGGGCGCAAATGGCGCATCGTCAAGGCCGAAGGCGGCCCCCGCCTGATGGCCGTCAACGTGGACGAGGGCGAGCCGGGCACGTTCAAGGACCGCGTCTACCTGGAACGCGATCCGCACCGCTTCATCGAGGGCATGCTGCTGGCTGCCCGGGTCGTCGGCATCGACGATATCTATATCTACGTGCGCGACGAATACCATGACGCACGCGCGCTGCTGGCGGGCGAGCTGGCGCGGCTGCAGGGCGAAGCACCGATCGCCGGCCTGCCGCGCATTCACCTGCGGCGCGGCGCCGGTGCCTATATCTGTGGCGAGGAATCGGCGATGATCGAGTCCATCGAAGGCAAGCGGGGCATGCCGCGCCTGCGTCCGCCGTACGTCGCGCAGGTCGGGCTGTTCGGCAGGCCGACGCTGGAACACAACTTCGAAACGCTGTACTGGGTGCGCGACATCGTCGAGCGCGGGCCGGACTGGTTCGCGGGACAAGGGCGCAACGGCCGCAAGGGCCTGCGTTCGTTTTCCGTGTCGGGTCGCGTCAGGTCGCCCGGCGTCAAGCTGGCGCCGGCCGGCATCTCCGTGCGCGAACTGATCGACGAATACTGCGACGGCATGGCGGACGGCCACACGCTGTACGCCTACCTGCCCGGTGGCGCCTCCGGCGGCATCCTGCCGGCCGCGCTGGGACACCTGCCGCTCGACTTCGACACGCTGCAGCCCTACGGCTGCTTCATCGGTTCGGCCGCCGTCATCGTGCTGTCGCAACAGGACAGCGCCGCCGCGGCCGCCCGGAACATGATGGCCTTTTTCCGCGACGAGTCGTGCGGCCAGTGCACGCCCTGCCGCGTCGGCACGGCCAAGGCGGTGGGGCTGATCGCCGCGCCGCGCTGGGATACGGCGCTGCTGGGCGAACTGTCCCAGGTGATGCGCGACGCGTCCATCTGCGGCCTGGGCCAGGCGGCGCCCAATCCCGTCGATTGCGTGATGCGCTATTTTCCGCACGAGGTGACGGCATGACCGACCTTCAATTGTCCTCCTTGCCACCGATCGGCTTCCAGCTCAATGGCTGCGATGTCCAGGCACGCGCCGGCGAGACGCTGCTGGACGTGGCGCGGCGCGAAGGCATCGAGGTGCCGCACCTGTGCTGGAAGGACGGCCTGGCCGCGGCCGGCAACTGCCGCGCGTGCGTCGTCGAAATCGAGGGCGAGCGGGTGCTGGCGCCATCGTGCTGCCGCGTGCCCACGGCGGGCATGAAAGTGGACAGTGCCAGCGCGCGCGCCGTCGCGGCGCAGAAGATGGTGCTCGAGCTGCTGCAGTCCGACCTGCCGGAGGCAACCTACACGCGCCATAACGAAGTGGACGAATGGGCGGTGAAGCTGAAACTGGGCAAGCCGCGCTTTGCGGCGCGGGCGCAGCCGGCGCGCGACACCAGCCACGCGGCCATTGCCGTCAACCTGGATGCCTGCATCCAGTGCACCCGCTGCGTGCGCGCCTGCCGCGACGAACAGGCCAACGACGTGATCGGCCTGGCGCTGCGCGGGGACAGCGCGAAAATCGTCTTCGACATGGACGACGCCATGGGCGCCTCCACCTGCGTGGCCTGCGGCGAGTGCGTGCAGGCCTGCCCGACGGGGGCGCTGGCGCCCGCGCGCGACGCGGCGCTGCAAATGCCGGACAAGCAGGTGGCCTCGGTCTGCCCGTACTGCGGCGTGGGCTGCCAGCTGACCTACAACGTGCGCGCCAACCGCATCATGTCGGTCGAAGGGCGCGACGGCCCCGCCAACCATGGCCGCCTGTGCGTCAAGGGCCGCTACGGCTTCGACTACGCGCACCATCCGCAACGGCTGACAACACCGCTGGTCCGGCGTGCCGGCGTGCCGAAATCGGCCGGCGCCCCGATGGACCCTGAACGCGTGATGGAAGTGTTCCGCGAAGCCAGCTGGGAAGAAGCGCTGGCGCTGGCCGGCGGCGGGCTGGCGCGCATCCGCGACAACCATGGCCGCAAGGCGCTGGCCGGCTTCGGCTCGGCCAAGGGCAGCAATGAAGAAGCCTACCTGTTCCAGAAGCTGGTGCGAACGGGCTTCGGCAGCAACAACGTCGACCACTGCACGCGGCTGTGCCACGCGTCGTCCGTGGCCGCGCTGCTGGAGGGGATCGGCTCGGGCGCCGTGTCGAATCCCGTGATGGACGTGCTGAAGGCGGAAGTGGTCATCGTCATCGGCGCCAACCCGACCGTTAACCATCCGGTGGCGGCCACGTGGATCAAGAACGCGGTACGCAACGGCACGAAGCTGATCCTGTGCGACCCGCGCCGTTCCGAACTGGCGCGCCATGCGCACCGCACCTTGCAGTTCAAGCCCGATACGGACGTGGCGCTGCTGAACGCGATGATGCACACGATTGTCGCCGAAGATCTGGCGGATCGCGACTTCATCGCTAGCCGCACCAGCGGCTACGAGGCGCTGGTGGCCAACGTCGCGCAATACAGCCCCGAGGCGATGGCGCCGCTGTGCGGCATCGATGCGGACACGATCCGCTACGTGGCGCGGCTGTACGCCACGTCGAAAGGCTCGATGATCCTGTGGGGCATGGGCATTTCGCAGCACGTGCACGGCACCGATAACGCGCGCTGCCTGATCGCGCTGGCGCTGCTGACGGGCCAGATTGGCCGTCCCGGCACGGGCCTGCATCCGCTGCGGGGCCAGAACAACGTGCAGGGCGCGTCCGACGCGGGCCTGATTCCGATGATGTATCCCGACTACCAGCGGGTCACGGAACCGGCCGTGCGCGAGCGCTTCGCGGCGGCGTGGAAGGTGCCTGCCGCCTCGCTGGACGACCAGCCCGGGCTGACGGTGGTGGAAGTGATGGAAGCCATCCTGGCCGGCACGGTGCGGGGCATGTACGTGATGGGCGAGAACCCGGCGATGTCCGACCCGGACGCCAACCACGCGCGCGAAGCGCTGGCCGCGCTGGACCTGCTGGTGGTGCAGGATATTTTCCTGACCGAGACGGCGTATCTGGCGGACGTGATCCTGCCGGCCAGCGCGTTCCCGGAAAAAACCGGGACGTTTACCAACACCGACCGCCTGGTGCAGATGGGCCGGCAGGCCGTCGACCCGCCAGGCGACGCGCGCCAGGACCTGTGGATCGTCGAGCAGATCGCCCGCCACATGGGCCTTGACTGGCAGTACGGCCACGTCTCGGCCGTGTTCGACGAGATGCGCCGCCTGATGCCCAGTATCGCCGGCATCACGTGGGAGCGGCTGGAGCGGGAGGATGCCGTCGTCTATCCTTGCCCGCAGGAAGAGCATCCCGGCACGCCTGTCGTGTTCACGGAAGCGTTCCCGCGCGAGACAGGGCGGGCGCGCTTCGTCCCGGCCGACATCATTCCGGCCGACGAACGGCCCGACGCGCAGTACCCGATGGTGCTGATCACGGGCCGCCAGCTGGAGCACTGGCACACTGGCAGCATGACGCGCCGCGCCACGGTGCTCGATGCACTGGAGCCCGATCCCGTGGCCCTGGTGCATCCGCTCGACCTGGCCGCGCTGAACGTCGTGCCCGGCGGCGTTATCACGCTGGCCTCGCGCCGCGGCACGGTGGCGCTGTATGCGCGGGCGGACGAGAGTTCGCCGCGCGGCGCCGTGTTCGTGCCGTTCTGTTATTACGAGGCGGCCATCAACCGCCTGACCAATGCCGCGCTGGACCCGTACGGCAAGATTCCCGAGTTCAAGTACTGCGCCATCCGCATCACCCCGGGCGGCACGGTCGAACTGCAGGGCAGCTATGGCGGCGGCCAGATCCTGGCGCGGCTCGAGGAACCCGCATGAGCGCAAGACTTCCCCGTTTGTCCGACGCACGGCTGTCGTTGACGCGCCCCATCACGGCGCGCGACGAGAAGGAGCGCGCCGCGCCGCTGAACATCCCCGCCGAGCGGCCGCTGACCGTCTACCTGGACGGGCGCGAGCTGATCACCCTGATGACCCTGGGCGCGGCGCCGGAAGCGCTGGTGCTGGGCTACCTGAGGAACCAGCGGCTGCTGGCGCTGGACGATATCGAAGCCGTGGAAGTCGCGTGGGATACGGCGGAGCAGAGCGGCAGCGCGGCCGTGACGACGCGCGGCGGCGTCCCGGACCTGGAAGAACGCACGGCGCGGCGCGTCGTCACGACGGGCTGCGGCCAGGGCTCGGTGTTCGGCGCCGTAATGGATGAAGTGGACAGCATCGCGTTGCCGGATGCCCGCCTGCGCCAGTCCGTCATCTACCGCATCGTCGAAACGATCCGCACGCAGCCCTCCGTCTACAAGCAGGCCGGCTCCGTACACGGCTGCGGCCTGTTCGACAGCGCCGGCAACCTGCTGCACTTCGTCGAGGACGTGGGCCGCCACAATGCCGTCGACTCGATCGCGGGCCTGATGTGGCTGGCGGGCGAGGAGGGCGGCGACAAGGTGTTCTATACCACCGGACGGCTGACGTCCGAAATGGTCATCAAGGGCGCGCAGATGGGCATTCCGTTCCTGCTGTCGCGCTCCGGCACGACGGAGATGGGCCACACGGTGGCGGCGAAGACGGGCATGACCCTGCTGGCGCGCTGCTCCGGCAAGCACTTCATGGTGCTGGCGGCGCCGCAGCGCATCGTATTTGAGCCGGAAGCGCTGGAGAGCTGATGGCGTTGGTGGATGCGGTACGCGATGCCTTCGTTTTGCTGCTGACGGGTGACCCCGTCCTGTGGCGCATCATCTGGATTTCCGTCAGCACCAGCATGCTCGGGCTGCTCCTGGCAACGCCGCTGGCCGTCGGCGCCGGCTACGTCATCGCCATGCACCAGTTTCCCGGCCGCCGGCTCGTCATCTGGCTGGCGCAGGCCGCGCTGTCGCTGCCGACGGTGCTGATCGGGCTCCTGCTCTACCTCCTGCTGTCGCGCCATGGGGCGCTGGGTTCCCTGCAATGGCTGTTCGCGCAGCCGGGCATCGTGGCGGGACAGGTGGTCATCGCGCTGCCGGTGCTGCTGGCCTTTACGTTGACGGCGGTGCAGGCGGCCGACCCGCGCCTGGCCGAGACGGCGATCGCGCACGGCGCGTCGCGCTGGCGCGTCATGACGACGTTGCTGTACGAGGTGCGCTTCGGCGTCATGGCCGCCGTCATCAGCGGCTTCGGGCGCGTCATTTCCGAGGTCGGCTGTGCCATGATGGTGGGCGGGAACATCGCCGGGGAGACGCGCACGATCACCACGGCCATCGCCCTGGAGACAAGCAAGGGCGAGTTCGCGCAGGGTATCGCGCTGGGCATCGTGCTGGTGGCCATCGCGCTGGCGATGAACGGCGCACTGATGCTGCTGCAGGGCGACGCCCATGCGGCGCGGGGGCGTTCATGACGCCACTGTTGTCGTTCGGCCGGCTGCACAAGCGCCACGGCGCGCATACGCTGTTCGACCTGCGCGAGTTTGCGCTGGAATCGGCTAGCGCCTATGTGCTGACGGGCGTCAACGGCGCCGGCAAGAGCACCCTGCTGCGCATCCTGGCAGGCCTGGTGCATGCGGACGTCGAGGACGTGCGCTTCGACGGCGCGCCGCTGCCGTTCCGGCCCTATCCGCGTGCGCTGCGCGATGCCATCGTCTACGTCCACCAGCATCCGGTGATGTTCTCCACCAGTGTGCCGGCCAATGTCGCCTACGGGTTGACGGCGCGCGGCGCGCCCCGCGCGTTGATTCGCGAGCGCGTGGAGGAAGCGATGGCATGGGCTCGCGTCACGCATCTGGCGGGCAGCGACCCGGCCATGCTGTCCGGCGGCGAGAAGCAGCGCGTGGCGCTGGCGCGGGCACGCGTGCTGCGGCCGCGCGTGCTGCTGCTGGACGAGCCCACGTCGAACCTCGACGGCGAAGCGCGCGAGCAAGTCATCGCGCTGATCCCCACGCTGACGGGCGCCGGCACCACCGTCGTCATGGCCTGCCACGACCGCGACCTGATCAACCTGCCCGACGTGCGCCGCCTGAAGCTGCGCGACGGGCATATCGAATACCGCTGATTGTTCACCAAGGAGTACCCATGAAACGCCGTTCCCTGATTCTCTTGACCCTTGCCGCCGCCCTGTGCGGCAACGCGTCGGCCCAGCAGACGCTGCGCATGTCCACCACCACCAGCACGGACAATTCCGGCCTGCTGGCCTACCTGCTGCCGATCTACGAGGCGAAGACGGGCACGAAGGTGCAGGTCATCTCCGTCGGTACGGGCAAGGCGCTGGAACTGGCCAAGAATGGCGACGTCGACGTGACGCTGGTGCATGCCCGCGCGGCCGAGGACAAATTCGTGGCCGAAGGCTGGGGCATCGACCGGCGCGACGTGATGTACAACGACTTCATCGTTGTCGGTCCCGAGTCCGATCCTGACGGCATCAAGGGCAGCAAGGACGTCATCGCCGCGTTCAGGAAGATGGCGGCGGGCCCGGCGAAGTTCATCTCGCGGGGCGACAACTCCGGTACCGACATCATGGAAAAGCAGTACTGGAAACAGGCCGGCGCGCAGCCGACCGGCGCGCGCTACGTGTCGGCCGGGCTGGGGATGGGCGAGGTGCTGACCATGGCGGCCGAGCTGCAGGGCTATACGCTGACGGATCGCGCCACGTATGGCGTCTACCAGGCCAAGACGGGGCTGGCGATCGCCGTGCAGGGCGATCCGAAGATGTTCAACCCGTATGGCATCATCGCCGTCAACCCGGCCAAGCATCCCGGCATCAACTACAAGGGCGCGAAGCAACTGATCGAGTGGATCACGTCGAGGGAAGGGCAGGCGAAGATCGCCGCGTTCAAGCCTTCGGGGCAGCAGCTTTTTTATCCTTCGGCGAAGTAGTTCCGATCACCGACCGGCGTCATGGATCCGGCGCGGCAGGCCTCGCCTGGACCGCCGCGCACGCCTCGCTCGTCGGGATACAGGCGAGGGGCGTCTTGGGCGGGCTGCCCGCAGCGGGCTTGTCCTTTGATGGCCTTTCCTTCGGTTCCTTGTCCTTCGGTGGCTTCACCTGCCTTGGCGGCGTGACCGGTGCCGGCGCAGGTGCCGGCCCATACGAGACAACCGGCTGACCGCGCGTGTAGATGTTCACGAGGACATGCTGAGTGCTGGCCCCGGCCGCCGGTTTGCCGCTTGCCGGGGCGGGTTCCAGGGCAGCGTCGACCAGTTTCTTCAGCGTATAGGCGCCAACGGCTATTCCTTCGTCCTGTAGTTTCTTGACCAGGTTTCCGGCCGCTTCGGCGCCGATCATGCCGACATTGCCGAGCGACTTGACCAGGTCGACGGCGCCGTTGACGGACAGCGTGAAATCGGCGCCTGGCTTGTTCGGCCGCTCCGCGTGCAGGTCGATGTAGCGCTCGATGATCTGGTGGGGCGTTAGTGGTCCTGTCACGGCTTTTCCGGTAGGCACCGAGACCGGGCCGGCGGACGAATCCGGCGCGGGGGCGCCGTTGCGCTGCGCGACCGGCCCGTCCGGGGGCGGCGGCCGCGTCGCAGCGGCCCGGGCGCTCAGTTCCTCACGTTCGAGCCTGTAGCGAAGTTCCTGCTGCCGGCCGATCAGTATGGCACCGATCACCAGGATCAAGAAGAGCAGCAGCGCGTAATACATTCGCATGCGATCGCGTTGATGTCGCCACTTGAGCTCGTCGTTGAAGGAGGCGCTCGTGGCGCCCTGTTCCAGCGCGTGCACGCGCTTCTCGAGCCGCACTATCCTGGCAACGAAGTGGGGATCTGGCGGAACAGGCTTGTTGCTGCCGTCATCGGTGGCCATGCGCTTGCCTCCTCGGTCGATATTGAAACGGCACGGCGTGCGGACGCCGCAGGCGCGCAGGATGCGTGAGGCGATGCGCTATGCCATGACCCCGCCGACGGCGGATCAGCCGTGCGACGCGGCGCTTCCCGCGAATAGCGGATCCGGTCATCCTGTTGCACTGATGATATCACCAGGCGACGACGGCTCCGCGGTATCGTCCCGGTCTGTGCCTTCGGTGCGACTGGCCTGTTACGCGTACGTGTCGATCAACGTGCCGGCAGTATCGGTGGCGTTGCGTGCCGGTGCCGTCAGGCCGGTTTCTTCCGTCTGCCCCCGCTGCTGCGCCTGGCGGGCCTGAGCGGCGGCGGCCTGCTCGGCGGCCTTCTGTGCGGCCTGCGCCTGCAATTGGGCGATCCGTTGTTGCAGCGCCTGGATCGCCTGCTGGATCTGCTCCGCCTCCTTCTGCCCCGTCTCGCTGGTGTCCTTCAGCGCCTCCATATATTCCTTTTGCTTGGCCACCAGCTGCTTTTGCAGGCTGGCGATCTGCGCATTGTTGCCGGATGCCGTGTTGCCGCCGCTCGCTACCGCACCCGCCGTGCCGACTGCCGAAACCATCTTGCTCCTCTGTTTGCATGTTCGATATGGAAATTATCGGTTCGACAGGTCAAGAACTACAGTCCTGAATGTGTAAAGGCAGGTAAAGACCGTACAAAAAATTAAGCAAAATGCAAGGGGAGTGTCGCGTCGTACGTTTGATCGAGATCATGGTCTGGACAGTCGCCCGCACGTAGCCTTGACACTCCGCGCGGCGCTCCCGTCGGGCGGCATCCAAAACTAACGACATTGAGGCAACCATGTTCCCATTCTCGCAAAGCATCACGCCTGCGGCGAAGAACCATGTCCAGGCGCAAATCGCATTCTTCAACGACCTGTCGCGTGCAATCTTCCAGACCGCCCAGCAGGTCAACGAACTGACGCTCAAGATGGCGCAGACCCTCCTGGAGGAAAGCGCCGCCACGGGCCAGGCCATCATCACCGCCGATAAACCGACCGAAGTCATCGGCGTCACGGCGTCGCGCGCCCAGCCGGCCGCCGAGCGGATCCGGGCCTACCAGCAGCAACTGTCGCGCATCGCGGCGGACAGCCAGACGAAGCTGGTGCGCGTGGCCAGCGACCATGCCGAGGAAACGACGCGGGCGGCCCGCGAACTGACCGACGAAGTGACCCGCGTCACGTCCGAGGAGACGGAGCGTACCGTGCGCCGGCAGCATGACACGATGCGCCAGTTTGCCAACCCGCTGGACAACATGGTGGACACGGCCACCCGTCAGGCCCGCGCAGCCATGGGCAACGGCCATGACGCATCGGAGCATCTGGCCCAGGCCGCATCGCAATCGGCACAGGCCGCACAGGCAGCAACCCGTCAGCCGGGCCGCAAGGAAGGGCAGCCGGGCTGATGGCAGCTGTCCGGACGAAGGCTCCGGACAGCACACGGCGCGCGCTGACGCTGGGCTGAGCGGTGCGCGCGCAGCGGAGTGGGCCTTGCACCACTTCGCGGCGGGGCGGCTTCACGCCGCCTGGCCGGCCGCGTTGGGCGCGCGGCCGGCGTCCGCTTTCCGGTGATCTTTCTGTGATATTGCCGCCTTTGCCCTGGCTGTGCCTCCAGTGCGTCAAATGTTGTCGCCACGGCCCTGCAGCCAATTCGCCTCATGGCCCTTGCTTCGATCGCAAAAAACGCCGCAAAAAACGCGCTCCAGCCTCGCCTGCCGATCCGCACGCCAGGTACGCTGCAGGATTCTCCGGCCACATACTGGCTCGCCCGTCGGAAGCGCATCCAAAACCGTACAGCAAATATATGCAACTAAGAGGTTGCGTAAACTGTCTGGGTGGACTAATCTAAATGTGCACCCAATTGGTTGCCCAACTGGAGACTCAAGTGGAGAATTTCAGGCATAGCCTCGTGATCGCGGCCGCTCCGCACGCTGCCTTTATAGCGCTTTCATCCATCACTGGGCTGCGCGCCTGGTGGACGGAAGACTGCCACGGCGATCCGCTTCCGGGAGGCGCCATCCGCGTCCGTTTCGGTGGTGTCGAGAAGACGATGCGGGTCGGCACCGTTGTCAAGGACCGACAGGTTGGCTGGGTATGTACCAGCGCCTTTATGGACGTGCCATCGCTGCGGCGCAAGGATGAATGGGTCGGTACCCAAATGATTTTCGGTCTGTCCGCCGGAGGCGCCGGAACGACACGGCTGGACTTCGAACACATCGGCCTGACCCCTGGCCTGGAGTGTTACGACATGTGCGCCGGGGGATGGCGGCATTTTCTCGACAGCCTGCGGCAGTACCTCGAAACAGGGACTGGCATGCCGTACCGCACGGCCGTTCAACTCAGCGAAGGAGCGACAGCATGACAGCCTCTGACTGCCCGGATCGCATCGAGCGCAGCATCCGGATCAACGGTACACGCGACAAGGTCTGGCGGGCATTGACGGATGCCGGCCAGTTCGGCGCCTGGTTCGGCGCAGATCTGTCCGGAAACGCATTTGTCCCCGGGCAGCGGGTACGAGGTCCGATGACGGTGCCCGGCTATGAGCACCTGTTCTTCGATGCGGTGACGGAGCGCGTCGAACCACAGGAGCTGATGTCGTTTCGCTGGCATCCTTATTCGGGCGACCCGGGGTCCGACTACGCCGGCGAGCAGCCGACGCTCGTGACGTTCACGTTGCAGGACTTGCCCGGGGAGGGCATCCTGCTAACGGTGGTCGAGTCGGGGTTCGCACTGATCCCGGCCCACCGCCGCGCGAACGCATTTGCATCGCATGAAGGCGGGTGGGATGCCCAGTTGAACAACATCGCAACCCATGTCGCCAATGACGTCCTTCGGTAAGGGCGCCGCCGGTGGGGCGCCTGGCTATCCTGCACTGCCGGACGCAATGGCGCCGACGTTCGCGGCCCTGGGCGATCCGACGCGCCTGAAGCTCGTTGCGGCATTGTGCGACGGCATGGCGCATTCGATCGTCGAGCTAACCCAGGTTGCCGGCATGAGCAGGCAAGGCGTCACCAAGCATCTGCATGTGCTGGCGAATGCGGGCGTCGTCAGCGATCTGAAGGTGGGCAGGGAACGGCTCTGGCAGCTCGAGGGAGCGCGCATCGATGAAGCGCGGCTGCAATTGGACACAATTGCCCGCGAGTGGGAGCAGGCGCTCTTGCGGCTCAAGAGCTTTGTCGAGAAGGATGACTGAGGCCGGGCAGGCGTCGGCGCAGGTTGTTGCGACAGCGCGGGGCACGCCTCAGTGTCGAAGCGGCATGGCCGCGCAATGTGGTCCCGGTCCTGCTGCCTGCAGGTGCAAACACCCTCGGCATGCCTTCGACCTTTCCAGCTCCATGGAAGCTCATCTGCGCAGCACCGGCCTTACAAGTCGTAACGAGTGATACAGGTGACGGTATAGCCTGCGGCGGACACAACCCTTAATCTACTTCCATCGGCCATTCAACTGCCAAGGAGAGAAGATGATGGAAATGAACGCTACCGCAAGCCGTATCCACCCGCTGTTTGCCGCCGCAGCCGTGTCGGTGATTGCTTTGAGCGGGACCGGTATCGCCGCCATGACGGGCATACTGCCATCAAGCAACGCCCAACCGGCGGCGAACGCCGTTCCCACGAGCGTATCAGCGCCGCAAGCCGTCGCTGCCTACCAGGCTCCCGAAGCGCAGCGACTGGCAGCCGCACAGTTGACGACGCAGCCGCCCGCACCGCTAACGCTGCAGCAGCCGGCATACATGGCGGCGCCCGCTGCGGGCATGCTCCAGCCGGCAGTACAGGCTCAGCCCGAGCGCGTTGCCGACAGGGACATCGAGCCCCGAGAGCCCGCGCCGCGCAAAACCGTGCACAAAACGCCGCCCCGCAGCTATGCGGCGCGGCATCAGGCGCCAGTGCGCGCCCCCGCGCCAGTGGCACAGGAAAGCAAGCCCAACTATGTGGCCATCGGTACCGGTGCTGTGGTTGGCGGCCTGCTGGGCAACCAGGTCGGCAGTGGCAACGGCAAGAAACTGGCGACCCTGGCCGGAATGATCGGCGGCGGTTATGTCGGCAACGAGATCGCCAACCGCAACAAGTAAGCGGATCGGTTTTACCAGGACACGCCTGGCCATGGCGGGCACGGCGAAGGCCAGTAGGGCTTACCGACTGCGCCTTGCGTTCGTCATCGCAGTATCGTCAGCCGGCCAGGCGTTTCCTGGACAGTCAGACCACGCCAGTGCCGGACGACGCGGGCCGCTGCGCAAGCAGATGAGACAGCCGTTGAAGACCCGCCTGCAAGCGTCCACGGTCCTTGATGCACCCCAGCGAGATCCGGATGGCATTCACGGATCCGCTGCCTGTTGCGAATGCCTCCGCCGGCGTGACGGCGATGCCCTCGCTGTCGGCCGCACGCGCGAGCTGTGAAGAGTTCCAGTACGCCGGCAACTCGACCCACAGGTGCAGGCCGTCGCCAGTGCCGCCGTGCCGCCCCGCCAGAATTTCCCGAGCCATCCGGTGACGCAGGCGTGCCTCGTTGCGTACGCCTTGCATCAATCCGTCAGCCGAACCGTCGAGGATCCACTGCGTGGCCAGCGCGGCTGTCAGGGGGGCGGCCATCAGCGCAAACGATCTCAGCGCGGCCAGGAAACGTTCGCGTTCCTGCGGGTTGTGCAGGAGTACGAACGCCACACGCAAGCCCGGCGTCAGGCATTTCGACAGGGTCGAGATGTAGGCGACCTGTTCCGGGGCGAACGTGGCAATGGGGGGCGGCGGCGCAGCGGCTAGAAGCCAGTAGGGATCGTCCTCGACGATGCGCAGATCGTAACGTTGCGCGATGCCCGCAAGCGCCTTGCGCCGGCGTTCCGGCATGGTGATGGCGGTCGGATTCTGTAACGTCGGATTGAGATAGACAAGCCCGGGCTTGTGCCGGCGGCACGCTTCCTCGAGCATCTCGGGCACCATCCCGTGCCGGTCCGCTTCCACCGCAATGAGATGCCGGCCGAACTGGGTCGCCGCGGCTCGCAAGCCGGGATAACTGGTCGGTTCGGCCAGGATGATATCGCCAGGCGCCGTCAGCGCCAGGATCAATGCGGCGATCGCGGCCTGCGCGCCGGGGCAGACCACGAGCTGTTCCGCATCCACCCGTCCGAACATCGGTTCGAGCCATCTGGCGCCGGCCCTGCGGTCGGTGTCGCTTCCCCCGCCCAGGTGGTAAGTCATCAGCAATTCGTTATCTGCCCTCATCAACACTTGTGACAGACCCTGTTTCAACATGTCGTCGAAGTCCACGCCATCCGGCGGGGGCGGGATATTCATGCTCAGGTCGAGGATCGGGGTCGATGCCGCTTTGGGCGCTGCGACATAGGTACCTCGGGCGCCGCGGCCCTCCAACAGGTTGCGGCGCCGGGCTTCATCGTATGCGCGCGTGATCGTCGTCAGGTCGACGTCCAGCTGCGCCGCGAGCTGGCGCTGCGGGGGCAGGCGGTCACCCGGTTTCAGCGACCCGGCTGCCACTGCCGCGTGCAACGCATCCGCGATCTGCAGGAAGCGCGGCCCGCCGTGGACGGCCAGGCGCGGCAACCAGATTGGCGGTTGCGAATCTTGTATGGTTTTCAGCTGGGACAATTTGTCTCGATGTATGGAAATTGCTTTCAAGTAGTATGCCTGAGAACCGCAGCAACACGATCGTTGCATGGCAATCGCCGAGAGTTTCTTTCTCTCATCTGCACGCGGCGAATCGCCGCGCCGGCAAAAAGACGCTGCTGAAGCAGCGTTCGAACGCAGCGCGCCTCAGATGGATAGTCTCAAGTCATAGCGTGGAAATACTGAAATGATGGATTGGATCCCGATAGTCTTCGTTACGTTCAAGTTTCTCGTGCTGGGCACGGGCATGTTTTTCGCCATCAAGTGGCATTACGATCAAGGCAAGAAAGGGAAGGCGAAGGAGGCGCGCGCGTTGCTGCGCGCCGCCGGCCAGGTGGCGGCAGTCTTCGTGTTGTTGCTCCTTGGCGTGGGGGTCTTCGGCTTCGGCCTTCTCAGGTTGCTCGGGAATGACTTGACCTTTCCGTGATGCCAAAGCACGGCCGGCCGATGCCGGTGATATGGCGGCACTCCCGATGTAGCTGTCGCGCAGCGTCGGCGGGGCGGAGCCCGCTCCGGC
Organism: Pseudoduganella plicata; assembly: GCF_004421005.1. Lineage (NCBI taxonomy): Bacteria > Pseudomonadati > Pseudomonadota > Betaproteobacteria > Burkholderiales > Oxalobacteraceae > Pseudoduganella > Pseudoduganella plicata. Next base: position 1,366,382 of record NZ_CP038026.1, on the reverse strand, counting down.
CGACAGCATCGGCATCGCTGCCACGTGGAAGCAGCAAGCCATTTCGCATCTGGGTGGGGCACGCCCATCCATTCTCACCGCTTCTGCGCCAGCCACGTCCGTCGGGCCACCCTCGCTGGCGCCGCCGAAAACCCCGCACGGCTACACTCTCGCCATGGATGAGCATAGGAGCAATGCATGGAAGAGTTGATCGAATTATTGCAGTGGCCGGCAATGGCGGCCTCGCTGCTGGCCGCCTGGCTGGTGGGGTCGCGCAGCGCGCGCCGGCGGCTGTCGGGGTTTATCGTTTTCCTCGTCAGTAATGTGATGTGGGTGATCTGGGGCTGGCATGACGAAGCCTGGGCGCTGATCGTATTAAACTGCTGCCTGGCGGCGACCAATGTCCGCGGCATCATCAAGAACGAAAAGGGGACCGATAAAGAATGACCACTACTCCTTTGCACGTCGTCTGCCCGCACTGCGACGGCGTCAATCGCGTACCGGCCGAACGGCTCGTTGAGGGGCCGACCTGCGGCAAGTGCCAGCTCGACCTGTTTACCGGCAAGCCGGCGGACCTTGCCAGCGCGCGCTTCACGAAGCATATCGAACGCAACGACATTCCCGTGCTGGTGGATTTCTGGGCGCCGTGGTGCGGCCCGTGCCGGACGATGGCGCCGTTTTACGAGCAGGCCACGAAGAAGCTGGAGCCGCACGTGCGTGTCGTCAAACTCGATACGGAAGCGAACCAGGATATCGGCGCACGCTACGCCATCCGCAGCATTCCGACATTGGCATTGTTCCGCAACGGCCGGGAAGTGGCCCGGCAGGCCGGGGCGATGGATGCCAACAATATCCTGGCCTGGGTGGGGCGCAATCTCGGTTGAAATGACGCCGCGGGACGGTGTCCGGTGTCCTCATATAAGTAAATAAAATCGTTTACTAATTGTCGCGCCGGCCGTATAGTTGGCGCATGAACAATCCATTACTCATCGCCGCCGCGTGCCTGCTGGCGCTGCTTTCCACCGTGGGTACGTCGCTGCCGTATCCGATCCTGCCGCCGCTGTTTGCCTCCGGCGTCAGCAATGGACTGAACGCGTTTCTCGGCTTGCCGCCGAAGCTGCTGTTCGGCATTGCGCTCACCGTCAATCCCGTCGGCCTGCTGATCGGCGCTACGTTGCTCGGCCCTGTTTCCGACCGCTTCGGCCGCCGGCCGGTGCTGCTGGCCACCGCCTTTGGCGCGGCGGCCGGGCATGCCGTGACGGCACTGGCGCTGGTGCTGGAGTCGTATCCGCTGTTTATCGTCGCACGTTTCGTCACGGGCCTGATGGAAGGCAACAGCTCCGTGGCGCGCGCGCTGCTGGCCGAGCGGCTGACGGGGCCCGAGCGTGTGCGCGGCCTGTCGCTGCTGAACGGCGCGTTCCACCTGGGCTGGCTGGCCGGTCCGCTGCTGGCCGGACTGACGGTGGGCTTCGGTATCGCGGTGCCTTTCCTTGTCGCGATTGCCGCCCTGGTGCTGGCGGGCATGCTGGTCATGGCCGCGTTGCCGGCCACGCGGCACGGCGCGCCTCTGATGGGCAAGCCGGATTCGCTGTGGCAGGTCGCGCGGCGCAACAACGTCCTGCGCCTGTTGCGCCATCCCGAACTGCGAACGCTGTTCGTCATCCAGCTGGCGTGCAGCGCCGGTGTCACGGCCTTTTATGATTTCTTCCCGCTGTGGCTGGTGGAAGTGGGCGGCTTCGGCACACAGCGCATCGCCATCGTCAACACGGGACTGTGCGCCGTGATGACGGGCGCGGCGGTGCTGGCCGGACGCGGCGCCGGCGGCGACCCGCTGCGCCGTGCGGCCGCGTATGCGTGTGCGATCGCGGTGGCAGTAGGCGGCGTTGCCGTTGGCAACCTTTGGGTGGGCGTCGGGGCGATCGTATTGTTCGGCATCCCGAATGCGTTCTACAATGCGACGATGCAGCCTTGGGCCGCCGAGCGATTCGAACGGCACGGGCAGGGCGCCGTCATGGGCCTGCTGTCGACAACGTTCTGCCTGGCCAGCATCCTGACGGCACTGGCCGGCGCCGTGCTCGTGCTGATCGACACCCGGCTGGTGCTGGGCGTTGGCGCGGCGCTGTCGCTGTGGGCCGGCTGGCGGCTGCGCCGCTGGCGCGTACAACTGTCGGCCACGGCCGCACACGAACAACTGATGAAATCACCGATATGAACACCGCCGACCAGATCCTGTTCCTGCTCAAGACGCGCGGGCCGAAAACCGCGCAGCAGCTGGCGGAAATCCTCGACCTGACGTCGATGGGCACGCGTCGCCACCTGGAAGCGGCCCAGGAAAAAGGTCTGGTGCATTATGCCGACGTGGCCGAGAAAGTAGGCCGGCCGTCGCGCCGCTGGCTGCTGACGGAAGCGGGCCACGCGCGCTTCCCCGACCGTCATGCCGACCTGACCGTGCAGCTGATCGACCAGGTGCGGCAGCTGTTCGGCGATGCCGGAATGGACAAATTGATTACATCGCGTGAAGTGGCCAGCGAGGCGTTTTACCGGGAAACGGTGGGCGACGCCGCAACGCCGCTGCCGCAACGGGTGGCGGCGCTGGCGCAGGCGCGCGATGGCGAGGGTTATATGGCGGAGGTGGAGGCGCTGCCGGACGGCAGCCTGCTGCTGGTCGAAAATCACTGTCCCATCTGCGCGGCGGCGCGCGCCTGCCAGAATTTCTGCCGCTCGGAGCTGGAGGTGTTCCAGCGCGTGCTGGGGCCGGACTGCAACGTCGAGCGCACCGAGCACCAGTTGGCGGGCTCGCGGCGCTGCGCTTACCGCATCGTCCCGGCCTGAGCCCCCGATCCGGCGACGGATTCGGCGCCACTCGTGTACAGTAGTCAAAAACACAAGGGAGGTTATATGGCATTGGAAGAAGAAGTGCGCCGCAAATTCGTGGCCGACGTGTGGCACCGGTTCGAGGAAGTGCAGAACTGGGCGATCGCCAACTGGCCGGACAGCGAGCATCCGCTGTCCACATCGGACTTCGTCGAGGGCCGCAAGGAGATTCTCGGACTGGGCCTGCCGGCCGCGCAGAAGCTTACGCGCGAACCGCAGGCGGCACCGGAACCGGAAGACGGCGGCCCGCAGTATGTGGATGTGACGCCGGCTCCCTGGCCGTAACCAGGCCGCGCTCAGCGCTGTTCGCGCAGGCCGGCATGCTCGCCGGCCTGCGCCAGCATCCAGGCCACCAGGCTGACGGCGAGGCATCCCAGCACGCCGCAGGCCAGCTTGAACGCGCTGTCGAACAGCAGCGGCGCGACGAGGCCCGACACCAGCGCGAACAGCGTCATCTGGATGAACGACTGCAGCGATGCGGCCAGCCCGTTGTTGTTGGGGAAGTGGTTCAGCGCGATCAGCGACAGCGGCGGCATCGCCAGCGCCAGCGCCAGCGAATAGAAGAACAGCGGCAGCACGGCCCACGGAATGGCGGCCGTGAACCAGTATGTGTACGCCACGTTGGCGACGCCCGCGAGGCCCATGCCCGCATACGCCACCCAGATCAGCGTCTCCTGTCTGTAGCGGTGCGCCACCTTGCCCGACACCGCCGATCCCACCACCATGCCAGCCACCAGTGGAATGAACAGCCACGCGAACGACGTTTCCGGCAGGTGCAGGATGTGCATGATGAAGTAGGCGGCCGAGCCGATGTACAGCGCAAAGCCGCCGAACGCCACGCCCAGCGCCACGGCCAGCAGCAGGAACTGGCGGTGCCGCAGCACTTTCAGGTAATTGCCGGCAATGGTCTTGAAATGGAATGGGTGGCGATCCTTCTGCGCCAGGCTTTCGGGCAGCCAGCGCCAGACGGCGAACAGCATGACGACGCCGAACGCCGTCAGGAACCAGAAGATCGAACGCCAGCCGTACGTCACCTGCAGCCAGCCGCCGATGATCGGTGCGAGCGCCGGCGCCAGGCCGAACACCATCATGATGTGGCCGAGGATCTTCTGCGCCTCGGCGCCGGAAAAGCGGTCCTGCACGATGGCGCGGCTGACGACCGAGCCGGCGCCCGAGGCCAGGCCCTGCAGCACGCGGCACACCAGCAGGAAGCCCAGCGAGCCGGCCAGCGCGCCACCCACGCAGGCGGCGATGTACAGCACGAGCGAGACGAGAATGATGGGGCGGCGGCCGAACGTGTCGGACAGCGTGCCGTAGAACAGCATCATGAACGCGAAGCAGAACAGGAACAGCGACAGCGTCTGCTGCACCGCCAGCGGGGTCGCGCCGAACTCGGCGCCGATAGCCGGGAAGGAAGGTAGATAGGTGTCGATCGCCAGCGGACCGACCATCGTCAGCCCCGCCAGGAGCACTGTCAGCAGAAAATTCATGGAAGGAGTATTGTTATTTGGCCGCGTATTTTACGCCAGGCCGGACACGGCTGCCGGACGCACGCGAGACGCATATCGATATGCGAAAAACATGCAAGGGGGTGAAGTACGCGCGCGGGGATTATTCATTAAAATGCACGCCTCGTTCCTTGAAGGAACAAAGCAATGACAAGAACCTCATGACTATCGACACTTTCGACGGCACCGGCGTCAAGCCGGCCCACTGGGACCTGGACGCGGTCGTTGCCGCCCTGCGCGTCTCGCGGGAGGCAACGCACAATATTCGCCACCAGCGGCGCATCCGCGAGCTGCCGTCGCGCGAGGCGCTGACAACCATCGTCAATGGCCTGTTCGCCGTGCTGTTCCCCACCCATTACGGCCGCCCGAATCTGACCGACGAAAGCATCGACTACTTCGTCGGCGACACGCTGAACACGACACTGAACAGGTTGACGGAGCAGGTGCGCCGCGGGTTGCAGTTCGCCGAGGGCGTCGACGCGGCGGAAACGACGGAGGACGCGCTGACCCGCCAGGCGCACGAGATCACGCGCCAGTTCGCCGCCAGTCTGCCGCACATCCGCGCGCTGCTTGTCTCGGACGTGCAGGCGGCGTATGCGGGCGACCCGGCCGCGACGTCCATCGCGGAAATCATGCTGTGCTATCCCGGCACGATCGCGATCCTGCACTACCGCCTGGCGCACCGGCTGCACCAGCTGGGCTCACCGTTTATTGCCCGCATGATGTGCGATATCAGCCATTCGCTGACGGGTATCGACATCCATCCGGCCGCGCAGATCGGCGCCAGCTTCTTCATCGACCATGGCACCGGTGTCGTCATCGGCGAAACGGCGATCCTGGGCGAGCGCGTGCGGCTGTACCAGCACGTCACCCTGGGCGCAAAGCGCTTCCCGGCCGATGCGTCGGGCATGCTGATCAAGGGAACGCCGCGCCACCCGATCGTCGAAGACGACGTGGTGATCTACGCCGGCGCCACGATCCTGGGCCGCATCACCATCGGCGCCGGCTCCACCATCGGCGGCAATGTCTGGCTGACGCAAAGCGTGCCGCCGAACAGCAGCGTCTCGCAGGCGCAGATGCGCAGCGACTGAGCTGTTCTTGCGGGCGCGGAGGGGCTGCCGGTCAATCGACCGGCGCAGGCCCCACGTCGATCGCATCGGGCAGCATGAAATCTCCCCGCTCGTAGGCGGCCAGCACGGCGCGCGCCGCCTCCAGGTCCGCTTCCGGCACGAGCACGCGAGTGCCGCCCAGTGCGGGCGCCAGCAGGAAATTGACCTGACCGTGCTGGTCGTCGGCGACAACGGCGGCAATGCCGGCGGCGCGCAGGCAGCCGCGCAGCAGGTGGGCTTCGGTGGGTTCCAGGCGGCGCGCCACCAGGCGATAGTCGTTCGGGTGCTGATCCGACATGGCACACTCCAGGCGAGGGTGATGTGCCATGCTAACAGCAGCGCGCCGTAAGACGGTTTTATCCAGGTCGTCGCGCCACGCCAGCCAGTGGTTTTCCGGCGCCAGCATGGCGCGGTCGCTGGCCTGCCCAGCAGTGCCGGCAGGAGGATTGCCGCCAGCACGATATCGGCGCGGTCCGTTGGCGCCCGTCGCCGAGCAGGTAACCGAGGCCCCGGCTGTGGCGATCAGCTTCGCCGCCACTGTGGCATCCACGGCAGCTGCAGCCTATGCGCAGGCTGCCGCACGCCGAGGCTGACGCCGCAGGCAAATCCAATGCTGACGCGTAGCGTGCTGGCATCTACGTGCCTCTCCAGAGCCGCCCAGTACGGCTATCGGCGTCACGGAACTTATTATCGAGTTTTTCGATAATAGGGCTGTAAATTTTCTGTTTTACATCTCCACCACGGCCTGCGCATAATGGCCGGATTCCGTCACACCATACACTGGAGAGTACCGCATGAAAAAACTGATCGCCTTTGTCGCCACCGCTGCCGCCATGATGACCGCCCTGTCCGCCCACGCCGCGCCGGAAACCTACGTCATCGACAATTCGCACACGTTCGCCCGCTTCTCGTACAGCCACCTGGGCTTCTCGACCCAGGAGAGCCGCTTCAATAACACGACGGGCAAGATCAAGCTGGACCGCGCCGCGAAGACGGGTTCCGTTGACGTGACGATCGACACGAAGTCCGTCAACACGGGTTCGGACCTGTTCAACAGCCATATCCAGGGCGCGGACTTCTTCGACACGGCGAAGTACCCGACGATCACGTACAAGTCGACGAAGTTCAACTTCAACGGCGACACGCTGGCTTCGGTGGACGGCAACCTGACGATCAAGGGCATCACCAAGCCGGTGCAGCTGACCGTGACGTCGTTCAAGTGCATGCCGCACCCGATGGCCAAGAAGGATGCCTGCGGCGCCAACGCGACCGCGACCATCAAGCGCAGCGAATTCAACGCCGGCAAGTACGCACCGAACGTCAGCGACGACGTGCAGCTGACGTTCTCGATCGAGGCCATCAAGGAGTAACTCTGCCTGTAAGGTTGCATCGGCCGGTCTGATTTTGTCGTACATCAAGGGAAAACATGAAACGACCGATGCAACATGCCGCCATCCTGGCGGCATGATTCACCACGGCTGCGGGCTCCGCATGGGCGGCCTCATCTGTTAAGCCTGTTGGCAGGCCTGATGGTCGAGCCCGTGACAGTTTTCGTGCCTGACCCCGATGTTGTCACAGCCAGCCGAGGGCGCCGACTAGCGCGCCGGCGCCCAGCAGCCACAGCAGGTGGATGCGGGTACGCCAGAGGATCACGGCGGCAAGGACGGAGACGATGTACAGCGGCCATTCGTTGGCCGGGTCGCGGTTGGCGCCGCCGAGCACGATACCGGTCGAGATCAGCATGCCGATGACGAGCGGTGCCATGCCTTGCTTGAAGGCCCGCACGGCGCGCAGCTCGCGGTTGCGTTGCCCCCAGCTGGCTGCCAGCAGCACGATGACGCTGCTGGGAAGCATGATGCCCACCATCGTGACGATAACGCCCAGCACCGCGGCCAGATAGCTGCCCGCGTTCAGTCCCACTGTCCAGCCGATCAGCGCCACGAACAGCACGTTCGGTCCCGGCGCCGCCTGCGCAATGGCGATGGCGTCCGTAAACTGTTGTTGCGTCAGCCAGCCGTGCTGTTCGACAAGGTAGCGGTGCATCTCCCCGGTCGTGGCGATGGCGCCGCCCACCGACATCAGCGACAGCACCATATAGTGGGCAAACAGGTCGATCCAGTCGTGCCACGTCAGCACGATGTGCAGGTCGCCGCTCATGGCGTGAGCCGCCGCCACGTCAGCACGCAGCCGATGCCGCCAACCACCGCGAGAACGCCCGGCATTGGCAGCCGCAGCGCGGCCAGGGCGACGATTGCCAGCCCGGCCAGGGTTGCCGTCACGGGCAGCGGCAGTGGGTGCCGGGTCAAGGTTGCGGCCAGCTTGATGCCGGTGGCGGCAATCATGCCGGCCGTGACGGCGCCCATGCCGCGCAACGCGCCTGCTACGCGCGGGTTATCGGAAAATTGGGCGTAGACGGTGGCCAGCGCCAGCACGACCAGCGAGGGCACGAGCAGCATGCCGGCCAGCGCGGCCAGCGCGCCCGACACGCCGAAATAGCGGTTGCCGATGACGATGGAGAGGTTCACGACGTTGGGCCCGGGCATCGTCTGCGCGACGGCCCATTCTTCCACGAAATCCTCCTGCGTCATCCAGCGCCGGCGTTCGACCATCTCGCGCTGCACGACGGGCAGGACGCCGCCAAAGCCCTGCAGGGCCAGCAGCGTGAAGGCGACAAACAGGTCACGCCGCGAGCGCGGCCGGGGATGGGGGACGGAACCGGGAGGAGGCGCGGGCGGCTGGGTCATCGCAGGATTATCCACTGCCAGCCGGTGGCTGTCCACGCACCGGCGGGGCCGCGCGGTCCTGGTCCGTTCGCGCGGCGTTCAGCCGCCGCCGATGGCCTCGACAATCGTGCCGCTGCCGCCGCAGTTCGGGCAGGGCTGGCCGTCGCCCGTCTTGCCGCTGCCGCTGCAGGCGGGGCAGACGTCCTCTCCCGTGCCGGGTGTGCCGGCGGGCGCTTCGTCGCCGGGGTTGGTGGGTGCGTTGGCGTTGCTGTTCGGATCGGGCATGGCGTTCTCCTGGTTGACGGATGACGGCAGGTTAGCGCGAAGTGCGGCGTGCCACTGCGCGGCAGCTAACACAGACGCGTCATGGAGTACATGCATTGACTTTCGCAACGGTTGGCCGATACTCCACGCAGGTTCCGCCCATTCTGCAACCCGCCGCACGGACCCATCACCCATCCAGGAGGAATTCATGGAAGCGATCGAAACGCGCGCCCGCCACGCACGCACGGACAAGGTTATCAGCGACATCGTCGACAACGGCATTGCACTGCAGGACCGGCTCAGCACGGTGTGCGCGCTGGAATACCTGAAATCGCACAGCATCGACGCGGACGTGATCCAGCGCGTGCTCCTGTTTCCCGCGCGGCGGCGCCTCGTACTGGCGGCACTTATGCACAAAAATTAGCAAAACGAAAACGCCGCGAAATTTTTGCGGCGTGTGTCCGGATGGTACCGATGAGGCTGTAAGTGCTTGATTTCGTTGACTCCTGAATCTGCCTGTTGAATGGGCAGTTTAAGGAAAACGGCGTCATTGCAGGCGCTTTGACTTGTCAAGTGGCTGTTATCAACAAAGTTATCCCCAGCTGGTGTGGATATTCCTAAAAACGCTTTGCAATCCGCGACTTAGCTGCAAAGGGAAGAGCCCGGGCAGCAATATGGACCCACGTTCGCCGACGAAGGCGACACGTTAAGTGCTGTATGTCTATACAGTAACCGGTGGCGACCCGTGGCCGGCAGCAGGGCGTGCAGCCAACGTCATCCGGACGGCCGGCTCGCCCAGTGCGACGGTGCCCGACCAGTCCGTACCCGCGCGGACGGCCTCGACAGCTGCCTGCAGCGGCTGCTGCAGCGCCGCAAGTTGCGTCTGCACGGCGGCAACCAGCCGCTGTGCTTCGGAAAGGCTATGATAACCCCGCAGCGATGCGATCACGGTCGTAAACAACTTGCGGGTAGTGAGGTCGGTCTTGCACCAGAAATCGTTGATGTCGTAATCGAGGATGATGCCATGCTCCAGCGCCTGGCCGGGCTGGCCGGTGCGCAGCACGATACGCACCAGGGCGTTGTGCAGCTCGTCCCGGATGCGCGTGGCCACACGCAGGCCTGCATCGGTCGTCTCCATGATCACATCCAGCAAGACAAGGGCGATGTCGTCGTGCTGACGCAACATCTGTAAAGCCTCCTCGCCACTATAGGCGTGCAGGAAGCTCAGGCGGCGACCCATGAAGACGGCGTTGCTGAGCGAGAATTTAGTGACCACGTGCACGTCGACGTCATCATCGACGATGAGCACCTTCCACGGCGCCGGGGCTGGCGCGGCCGGGTCGTCCGTGTCCGGTACTTCGTCTTCAATCATCCAGCCTTCGCTGGCGTCGTCAGCTTTCGAATCCATGTTTCGCTCGCGGCTATCGTGGGAGGAGCCCCGGTTACGACACTATTCCTCGCCGGCATTTTTGTCAAAGTATTCGCCGACCATGGCAGGTGGCGACCCGGTCGTGTCATGAAAGATTTTTTTTATCTGTTCGGACCGCTGGACTGCAGTCTATGCAGGCCCATCTATAAGTGCTTGATTTTGCTGGCACAAAAATTTGCCTGTTGAACAGGCAATTTGTTGAAACCCGCGCCGATACTCAGTTTGCTCGCTGTCAACCCCATCTTTTCCACATTGTTATCCACAAACGAAGTGGATAACTCCAAAAACTGCTTTGTAAACGTCCTGTTAGAGGGATCCGCCGAACACGGTATGACGGCAATCACCGGCACTGCCGTGCTCTTCCGGAACCTTCCAGCGTCGCTGCACGCCGCCAATCGTGTCGCCTGAACAACGACCTGCAAGTGGAAAGGTTCTTCGATTGCTCCGCCCGCAGCAGTCGGATCCACCCGCGCACGATTGCCGAGTTGTCAAATAATTAATAACAATTGCACTATACTTCACTGATGAGCACGCTTCTGTGCTTGCGACATGCGCCGCGTCAGCGCATGTCGACGTAACTTTTCAAAGGTAAGTCATGCAAAACCAAACACGCCAGTGGCGCTGGGCGATCCTGATGGCACTCTGTGCCACGGCAGTTCACGCGCACTCCGCCAATCCTCCCGCCAACGCACCAGCCGAAACGCAAGGCGCAAAGGAGGCCCGCGCTGCACGCGAGGCCGTTGCCCAACAGCAGAAACAGCTGTTCGAGGAAAAGAACATTTCCGCCCCCGTCGAGCAGAAGGGCGCCGTCACAGTGCTCGAACTGCCGCCGGACGACAGCGATTCGCCGGGAGCAGTGAAGAAATGATGCACGTCTTTCCTACCGCAGCCCCGGCGCTGCGTCGCACGGCGCTGGCCCTGGCCATCGCCCACGTCGCTTGCGCCCACGCCGCCGCGCCGTACGCCGGCAACGAGGTCGAAGCCCGCGTCGGCGCCATGATCGACAACATGTCGCTGGCGCAGAAAATCAATTTCATCCGTGTCGACGACGGCCATATGCTGCCGCTGCTGCCTTCGCAGGGACTGTATGGCACCACGGCATACGATTCGTCGATGGGCGTGCACGTCAATAACGGTACGTTCGGTGCGCAGTATCCGTCGCAGTCCGCGCTGGCCGCCACGTGGAGCATCAACCGGGCGCGCCAGTTCGGCCTGGCCATCGGCTACGAAACCCGGCAGGCCGGTGCGCAGCAGATGCTGTCGCCGGGCCTGAACATGTACCGCACGCCATACAACGGCCGTGCAGCCGAGTACCTGAGCGGCGAAGACCCATTCCTGGGCGCGGTCCTGGGCCCGGCCGTGACGAATGCCATTCAGGCGCAAGGCATCCAGGCGTCCGCCAAGCACTTTGTCGCCAACGACGTCGAGGCGAACCGTCACCTGCTGGACGTGACGGTGGACGAGCGCACCCTGCGCGAAATCTACCTGCCGGGCTTCGAATCGACCGTCAAGAACGCGGCGCCCGCATCCGTCATGTGCGCCTTCAACAAGATCAACGGCGACTACGGCTGCGAAAGCCACCACCTGATCACCGAGGTGCTGAAAGGCGAATGGGGCTTCCAGGGCTTCGTCATGAGCGACTTCAACTCGATCCACCATCCGCAGAAGGCGGCATGGGCGGGCACCGACCTGGACATGCCGACGGGCCTGGCGTTCAACGAAGCCAATATGTACGACCTTATCTACAGCAACCAGGTGCCAATGGTTGTGCTGGACGACAAGGTGCGCCGCAACCTGCGTGCGATGGTCAGCTACGGCTTCGACAAAGGCATCCCGGCGCCGACGCCGCTGGACACCGCCTACGGCGACGCGGCCTCGCTGGCCGTGGCCCGTGAAGCGATCGTGCTGCTGAAGAACGAGGCCACCAATGGCTCGATGCCGCTGCTGCCCCTGACAACCAATGCACGCATCGCCGTCATCGGCGACATGGCGCAGCAGCCGCCGGCGTCGCCTTTCGGCACGGCATGGTCGCCGCCGAACCGCTACGTGACGGCGCTGAACGGCCTGCAGCAGTTCAATGTGGACACGGCCAACGTCACGTACATTCCCGCGTTGTCGCTGAACCCGGCCGAATCCGTCTGGTACCAGCCGGGCGCGACGGCTGCCAATGCGGCCCCGGGATTGAAGGCCGAATATTTCGCCAACACGAACCTGGCCGGCACGCCGGCAGCAACGCGCATCGAACCGGGCGTGGCATGGGACTTCATGACGGGACGCAACGTCACTGCCAACGGCAGCACGGCCCTGGCTGGCTTCAGCCCCACACCGGGCGCCTTCTCCGCACGTTTCAGCGGTACCATCAGGCCAACCGTCACGGGCGCGCACGTGTTCAAGGTGCGGGCGGACGGCGCCTACAAATTGTGGGTAAACGGCGAACTGGTGCTGGACTTTGACGGCGCGCCCATCTCGGCCGACGTCATCAACACGCTCAGCAGATCCGGCAAGACGGGACAGCTGAAGGCAGGCCAGCTCTACACGGTGAAGCTGGAATATCGCCGCACCAGCGGCGCCTACTTCCCGGTGCTGGGCAGCATCAACGGTGTGCAGATGAGCTGGGCATCGCTGGCGGCCCCGGCCAGCCTGGCCGGCTACGACGCTGTCGTGGTCGCGGCCGGCGTGAATGCCGAGTACGAAGGCGAGGCCATCGACCGGCCGTTCGACCTGCCGGAGTATCAGTCGGACCTGATTGCGGGCGTGGCCAAGGTCAATCCGAACACCATCGTCGTCATGCACGGCGGCGGTCCGTCGAACATGCTGCCGTGGTCGAAGAAGGCAGCGGCCGTGCTGCAAGCCTGGTATCCGGGCCAGTTCGGCGGCCAGGCGCTGGCCGAAATCCTGTATGGCAAGGTCAATCCGTCGGGCAAGCTGCCTGTGACGATCGGCAGCAGCGAGGCGGACTATCCGTCCTATGCCAGCTACGGCGCCATCGCCGATTACCAGCCTGCGGGAACTTTCCCGGACGCCGCGTCGAACACGTCGAAAAAGACGATGACGTACGCGGACGGCGTGTTCATGGGCTATCGTGGCTTTGACAAGGCCGGAACGAAACCGCTGTATCCATTCGGCTTCGGCTTGTCGTACACGACGTTCGGCTACAGCGACCTGAAGCTGTCAGGCAGCCAGCTGACAGCCGGCGCGACCGTGGATGCCACGTTCACGCTGACCAACCGCGGCCGCCAGGACGGGTTCGAGGTGGCGCAACTCTACGTGCGTCCCGTCAAGCCGACCGTGGCGCGCCCGCTGCGCGAGCTGAAAGGCTTTGCCAAGGTGTTCCTGCGCGCTGGCGAGAGCAAGCAGGTGACGATTCCGGTCGATGCGCGCTCGCTGGCCTACTACGTGCCGGCCAGCGGCGCATGGCAGGTCGACGCGGGCAAGTTCCACATCGAGGTGGGCGGTTCGTCGCGCGATCTGCCGATGTCGCAGACGTTGAGCGTGCCGGCCGTGCAGCAGCTGTCCACGGGGTCGTCCAATCCGCTGCCGGCATCGGTGCGGCAGGCGGTGCAGGTGGCTGCCGGACAGGCGTACTGAGCGGCGACTGAAAAACGGTGACAGACGCCGTTTTTCAAACCGTGACCGGTGGCGGTACTGTGGAGAGGGCCAATGGCTCTCGCCCCCGGCCTTCGCCACAGGTCACGCCGCCGCCAGGTGGCGTAATTCTTCGAACCGCTGCAAAAACAGCGCAAAGGCGCGCTCCGGTCCCACGGGCACGATGCGCTCGGGGTGGGGCGGCGGCAGATGCCCCCATTCGATCCATGCCGGTGGCAGCAGGTCGCGCAGTTCCGTTGCCATGCTGACGAGGTCGGCGTGCTTGATGGCCGGATGATCGTCCCGGAAACCGAAGCGACGCCGCAGCGCTTCCTTGACGGGCATGATCCGGTCTTTCACATAGCCCCTTCCCAGCATCACCTTGACGGGAGACGGCCAGTCGCCCAGGAACTCCTCGCAATCGTGCAGCAGTGCCGCATACGCCAGAGGCGGCGGCACCAGCCGCGACACCATCACCGAATGCTCCGCGACCGAATACCACGGCCGTGCCGCACCGCCCCAGCGCGGCTGCGACGCCAGGCACAGGGCGATGTCCTCGATCGGCAGACCGGTCGCATCCGGCGCCAGCAGGTCCAGCACAAACCCGGAGGGCAGCAGGATGGCCGTACGGCCATCGGGCTTGGATTGACGGGTATGCGGATGGGGCTGCGCCTGCATGGTCGGGAAGGAGTGCTGTATGAATATACAGTATATCAGACTGGCGGGCGGTGGTGCGCCACGATGTCGAAACGCATTTCCAGCGCATCCTGCACGGCCATCGCGCCGCCCAGCACGGCAAACGGCACGAGGCCGAAATCGGTCTGGCGCAAGGTCAGCGTCCCGCTGGCGCGCAAGCCGTCGGGCGTCGCCTCGATGGCGGCCGGCACGTCATAACGCCGTGTAACGCCGTGCAGCGTGATGGCCGCGCTGACGTTGCCGCTACGGCTGCGTTCGATCGTCACCTCGACCCAGGGATAACGTTCCGCATCCAGCACGCGCGTCAGCATATTGCGGCGCGTGCCCTCGATCGCTTCGCTGGACGGTTGCGTGTCCAGGCCGGCGGCGCGGCGCAGTCCAGGTTCGTCCACCGTGAGCGCATCGACGCGAAAGCGCAGCACGGCCCGGTTGTGCGCCGGATCGATTTCGCCGACAAGCGTGCGGGCGGCAACGACATGGTCGTGGCCCAGCCGGGCAAGCGGTCCGCCACGCCGCACGGTGATGGCGATCAGCGATGCCTGCGGGTCGATCGTCAGCCTGCCCGCAACGGGCAACGGACTCGCGGGCGCGACGACGGGGGCAGGGGAAGGAAGCGCCGGCGGGGAAGCAGGAGCACTGCAGCCCGCCAGGGCAAGAGCCGCAAGCGCGGCCGGGAAAATCGATGGGAAGCAGGGCAAGAGGCGAAGGTTCGGCATGGGGCCAGTGTAGCGCAAGCGCCGGCCGACCCCGGTCACGGGAGGGCGATGGCCGCTCGCGTCACACGGCCGTCATTTTGACGTGAGAAGATTGCCTTGCTCTTTCAAATCTCTCCCGATTTGGAATTTTTTTCCCGCGTCCCCGACGCGGGTTTTTTTTGCCCCCGCCAGATCCTCCTCCAGGCGGAACTGACGCACCATCTGCGCCAGGCCGGCAGCTTCATCCTGCATCGCGCTGGCCGCGGCGGCAGCTTCCTCGACCAGGGCCGCGTTTTGCTGCGTCACGTGGTCCATGTGCGTGATGGCCGTGTTGACCTGCTCGATGCCGGCCGTCTGCTCCTCGCTGGCACTGCGGATCTCGGCCATGATGTCGGTTACGCGGCGCACGCTGTTGACCACTTCGTCCATGGTCGTGCCGGCCTGTTCGACCAGGCGGCTGCCCGCTTCGACCTGGCCCACCGAGTTGCTGATCAGGCCCTTGATTTCGCGGGCGGCGGCGGCGCTGCGCTGTGCCAGCGTACGCACTTCGCCAGCCACGACGGCGAAGCCGCGGCCCTGTTCGCCCGCACGGGCCGCTTCCACGGCGGCGTTCAGCGCCAGGATGTTGGTCTGGAACGCGATGCCGTCGATAACGCCGATGATGTCGACGATCTTCTGCGACGACGTATTGATCGAACCCATCGTCTGGACCACCTGGGCGACGACGGCGCCGCCGCGGGCTGCGACGTCGGATGCGCTCTGCGCCAGCTGGTTGGCCTGGCGGGCGTTGTCCGAGTTCTGGCGCACGGTGGACGTCAGTTCTTCCATCGAGCTGGCGGTCTGTTCCAGCTCGCCTGCCTGCTGTTCGGTGCGCGAGCACAGGTCCTGGTTGCCGCTGGCGATCTGGCTGGAGGCGGACGCGATATGTTCGGCGCCGCTGCGTACCTTGCCGACGACGGACGACAGGTTGTGGCTGATGCCGTTCATCGCCTGCTTCAGGCGGGCGATTTCATCGTTGCCGCGCACTTCGAGCTGCACCGTCAGGTCGCCGGCAGCGATCTGGGTGGCGGCCTGTTCCACTTCGGCCAATGGGCGGGAGATATAGCGACGCACGGTGACGTACAGCAGAGCGGAGAAGACGAACAACGCCACCAGACCCATCAGCACGTAACGGTTGCGCAACGCTGCCGCTTCGGCGGTGATCTCGTCCACGTAGGCGCCGCCGACGATGACCCAGTTCCAGTCTTTGAAGTAAGAGTAAACGGCCAGCTTCACGCGCGGCTCCGTTTCGCCCGGGTTCATCCACGGGTAGTGCGTCACGCCTTCTCTTTTCTCCAGCATCTCGCGGACGAACGCATTGCCGTCGGCGTCCTTGGATTCCAGAATGCTCTCGCCTTCAAGCTTCGGGTGCACGATCAGCTTGCCCAGGCTTGCGCCTGGCGTGGCGTTCAGCACGTAGAAGTAGCCCGTCTGGCCGACCTTGATCGAGCGGATACGCTCCTTGAGCGTGGCCATTTCCTTCGACACGTCGATGCCCACGTACAGGACACCCACGACCTTGCCGGAAGCGTCGCGAATGGGATCGTAGCGGGTGATGTGGGGCTTGCCGAACAGCGTGGCCAGGCCAACGTAGCTCTGGCCGGCGCGCAGCAGGGCGTACCCCGGGTGCGTGCGGTCGAGCATCGTTCCGACGGCGCGGTTGCCGTCTTCCTTCTTGACCGATGTCGAGACACGGATGAAGTCCTCGCCCGTGACGGCAAAGATCGTGGCGTTGCCGCCGCTCTGCGCCGTAAAGCGGTCCGGGATGGCGAAGTCGTTATTGATGACGTGATCGCCGTCTTTCAGCGTCGGGGCCGGCTTGCCGCCTACCTCAATGATGTTTTCCGTGTCGAGCGTATACTTGTTATCGAACTGTGCAGTCAGCAGCTTGGCAAAACTGCCGGCTTCGCTGGTGACCGCGGTGTTGAACAGGTCGACCATGTTCTTCACGCCGTTGAGTTCCTGGCCGACCGCTTCGGTCGCGCGCTGTTCCAGCAGGCGGCCGGTGCCGACGCTGATGACGACGATCAGGCAGGTGAGTACGAGGCTGATCAGCGCAAAGGTGAGCAGGGTGATGCGGGTACCCACGCTCCAGGTATTGGGATGTATCGATTGTTTATTCATGTCTTTTCCTTAGTTTTGAAGCTTCAAAACGTTTGAGGCATCCGCGGGCGCTGCCGCATCACCGGCGCTCCGTCTGGTTTCCATTGATACCAGTTTTGAAACGTTTTCTTCTTTCCTTAATGAAGTCCTAAGCCTGAGGAGAATGAAACCAGGCAAAGTGTAACCCGTACCGCGCAATTATTGTTGAGCGGCAGGTTGCCGGATTCCTCAAATCCGGCACGATTTCATGGGCCTCGATCTCGTCTCCGCGACGCGATCCGGGCCGCAGTTGCAGTGCTATCCCCGCGCTCTCATAATAGAAAGCGTTTTGACCGGTCCCCTCCTCAGATTGCGGCCGGTCTTTTTTTGCCTAAAACTTTTAATATCCTGTTGTATCGAAATGACACTCCGACCAAATCGGCGCTATGATTTGTAATTCGTACAATTCATTGGAGATAACATGATCGACCTATATACTGCGGCGACACCGAACGGTCACAAGATTTCTATTGCATTGGAAGAACTGGAGCTGCAGTACACGCTGCACGTTCTTGACCTGTCCGCCGGCGAACAGAAACAGCCCTGGTTCCTCAACATTAACCCCAATGGCCGGATCCCCGCGATCGTCGACCGCGCCAACGACAACTTCGCGGTATTCGAATCCGGCGCGATCCTCATCTACCTGGCGGAGAAAACCGGACGCCTCATGCCCACCGATGCCGAAGGCCGCTCGCGCGTGCTGCAATGGCTGATGTTCCAGATGGGCGGCGTCGGTCCGATGATGGGTCAGGCCAATGTGTTCCACCGTTATTTCCCCGAAAAGCTGCAACCGGCCATCGACCGCTACCAGGGCGAGACGAAGCGCCTGTTCCGCGTGCTGGACGGCCATCTGCAGAACAACGAATACCTGGCCGGCGACTATTCGATTGCCGACATCGCCAACTATGCCTGGGTACGCACGCACAAATGGTCCGGCGTTGCCATCGACGACCTGCCCAACCTGCAACGCTGGCTGAAAGCCATTGGCGAACGTCCTGCCGTTCAGCGCGGCGTCACGTTGCCGCCGTCGGATGTGCTGGACAGGGCGGAAAACGACGATCAGGCGGCCAGGATGGCGGCAAACGCCCGCAACATGCTGGAAACCGGACAATCGCGCTAGGGGAACGCGTGAAATTATACATGAGCTTTCGCGCGCCAAACCCTCGCCGCGTAGCAATATTTATTGCAGAGAAGGAATTGCGGATTCCACAACAGACCGTGGATCTTGGCAAGCTCGAGCACCGCTCGGCCGAGTTTTTGGCGCGCAATCCGTTCGGGCGCGTCCCCGCACTTGAACTGGACGACGGCCGGGTGCTGGCCGAGACGCGCGCCATCTGTACGTATCTGGAAGGGCTGCAGCCGGAACCGAATCTGATGGGGCGCGATGCCACCGAGCGGGCATTCATCGAAATGGCCGACCGGCGCATGGAACTGCACCTGTTTGCCGGCATCGCCAATTGTGTGCGGCACACCCATCCCGGTCTGGCGATGCTGGAGAGTCCGCAGTTCCCCCAGTTCGGTGCCGTGCAGGGCGAGCGCGTGCGCGACACGGTGCGCTGGCTCGACGAGGTGCTGGCGCGCCAGCCGTATGTGGCAGGGGAGCGCTACACCATTGCCGACATCACGGCGTTCTGCGCGCTGGAGTTTGCTCGCGGGCTGATGAAGTTCCGTCCCGGGCAGGAGGGGTTTGTCAACGTGCAGGCGTGGCGGGACCGGATTGCGCAGCGGCCGGCTTCTTCGGCCGGGGCCTGACGCGGCCAGACCGGGGTATCCCCCGCCGGCCCCCGAGCGGCCGGCGGGGTCGCTCAGCCGACCCGCCTGTACCAGGGCTGCCGCGCCAGAAGCTGCTGATATTGCCCGCCCAGCCGCTCGCCGGCATCGATCTCCCGGTCGATGCCCAGCACGCCGAAGACGGCCAGGCTGTCGTGGAACAGCTGCAGCACGCGATGCCGCAGCAGCGGGCCGAAGTCGGGCAGGGCGCGGCGGCAGACAATCAGCTGGAACTCGTTGAACGACGAATCCGTGACGAGGTTGTACTGTGCCCACGTGATGCGGCTGCGCAGCTGCGGCAGCGGTACCAGTGCGTCGCCGTCGCACTGGAAGTAATCCGCCAGCCGCCCCGTGCCCCCGGCCTGCTCATAGCTGCGCTGGTAGCTTCCCATCAGCGCCGGCGCGATCGTCGCCGACAGCGCTTCCTCCAGCAGCGCGTCGCTGGCCACCGTCGCATAAATCTCGACTCTGCCCAGCAGCTCCCGTTCCGCCAGCAGCACGGCTACGGTCCACGCCTGTTCGGCGCCGGCGCAGTCGGCCAGCCAGATCTTCGGCAGCGGCGCGCCGGGCAGGCAGTGTTCCGCCACCGCAGCGAACTGAGAAGCTTCGAGCGGATCGTCGAACATCGACGCCGGCTGCACGGAAAGTGCCCGCAGCAGCGCGGACGACGTCGCCACGTCGTGCAGCACACGATCCTGAAGCTGCGACAGGGTGTGCAGGCCGCGCCGCTGGCGCAATGCGAACAGCTTGCGCTTCAATGCGGTGCGCTCGTGCGTGCGGAAGTCGAAACCGAAGCGCTGCACCAACGCCTCCAGCAGCAGCTCCAGTTCCAGTTCTTCGACCTCGGGCAGGCAGGCGTGTCGCGCGTCGCCCGGCGGCACGCTCAGCTCGCGCGTGCTCAATGCAGCCAGACGCGCATCAGCGACAGCAGCTGAGCGACGTCCACCGGTTTGGTGATGTAGTCGGAAGCGCCCGCGGCAATGCACTTGTCGCGGTCGCCCTTCATCGCCTTTGCCGTCAGCGTGATGATGGGCAGCGAACGGAACTTCGGAATGCGGCGGATGGCCCGCATCGTGTCGTAGCCGTCCATCTCCGGCATCATGATGTCCATCAGGACGATCTCGATGGCCGGATCGCGTTCCAGCACCTCGATGCCGTCGCGGCCGTTCTCCGCGAACGACACGTGCATCTGCTGTCGCTCCAGCAGCGAGGACAAGGCGAAGATGTTGCGCAGGTCGTCGTCGACGATCAGCACCTTGCGGCCGGCCAGTCCGGAATCGGCAGCGTGCACCTGTTCCAGCATGCGCCGCTGCGCTTCCGGCAGGTTGGCCTGCGAGCGGTGCAGGAACAGCGCCGTCTCGTCCAGCAGGCGTTCCGGCGAGCGTGCGTCCTTGATGACGATCGTTTTGGCGTAGCGTTTGAGCTTGGCTACTTCCTTCTTGTCCAGCTCTTTCGCCGTGTTGATGACGACGGGCAGGTCGCGCAGCTTGATGTCCTTGCCGATGATGTCGAGCAGCTCGAAGCCGGAGATGTCGGGGAGCGTCAGGTCCAGCACCATGCAGTCGAAATGACTGGTGCGCAGCGCCGCCAGCGCCTCCTCGCCCGTGCCGACGGCCTGGATGTCGACGTCGCCCTCGCCAATCAGCGCGACGATCGAGTCGCGCTGGCCCTGTTCGTCATCGACGACCAGCAGGCTGCGCTTGCCGCCCATCAGGAATTTCTGGATGCGCGTGAACTGCTCCTGCAGCGCGTCCTTGTCCACCGGCTTGTTCATGAACGAGATGGCCCCCGAGCGCAGCGCCCGTTCGCGCTCGCGCGACGCGGACATCACGTGCACCGGGATGTGGCGCGTGCTCGGATCGCGCTTCAGGCGGTCCAGCACCGTGAAGCCGTCGATGTCCGGCAGGTCCAGGTCCAGCAGGATGGCCGACGGCAGGTAGTCGCGCGCCAGCGACAGCGCCGAATCGCCCTGGTGGATGACGATGCCCTTGAAGTTCTTCTCGCGGGCGAAGTCCAGCACGACCTTGGCGAAGCGCTCGTCGTCCTCGATGATCAGCACGGACGGGTCCCCGGGCGCCGTCAGGCCGCGGTCGTCGATCGTCGAGCTGTAGGTTTCGCCGTCCCCGTCCGCGGGCGACCGGTGTTCGATCACGTCCACGTCCGTGACGCTCTGGCTGTAGATGACCTTCGGCGGCAGCGGCGCCATGCGTTGCGGCGCAGGGCGGGGCTGCTCGTAGTTGACGAAGCCGGCGCGGTTATACGGCAGGAACAGCGTGAACGTGGAGCCGCTGCCCACAGTCGATTCGACGCGGATCTCGCCACCCAGGAGGCGCGCAAGCTCGCGCGAGATCGACAGGCCCAGGCCCGTGCCGCCGTACTTGCGGGCGGTCGAGCCGTCGGCCTGCTGGAACGCTTCGAAGATCAGCTGCAGCTTGTCGGAGGCGATACCAACCCCCGTGTCACTGACGGAAAATGCCAGCACGGCGTCCGCATTGGCCAGGTTCGGGTTGTCCAGGCTCCAGCCGCCGCCGACCAGGCCGATCTCCAGCGAGACCTGGCCGTGCGACGTGAATTTGAAGGCATTGGACAACAGGTTTTTCAGCACCTGCTGCAGGCGCGTCGTGTCCGTCATCAGGGAGGTCGGCAGGTTCTCCGCCAGCGCCACCGTGAAGCCCAGGTGCTTTGCTTCGGCCATGTGGCGGAAGGTACGGTCCACGTAGTTGCGCAGGTTGGCAAAGCGGTACTCCGACACGTCCAGCGTGACGGTGCCGGATTCGATCTTCGACAGGTCGAGAATGTCGTTGATGAGCGTCAGCAGGTCGGAGCCGGAGCCGTGGATGGTCTTGGCGAACTCCACCTGCTTGCCCGACAGGTTGCCCTCAGGGTTGTCGCCCAGCTGCTGCGCCAGGATCAGCAGCGAGTTCAATGGCGTGCGCAGCTCGTGCGACATATTCGCCAGGAATTCGGACTTGTATTTCGACGACAGCGCCAGCTGCGTCGCCTTTTCCTCCAGCGCCAGCTTGGCCTGCTCCACCTCGCGGTTCTTGCGCTCCACCTCGATGTTCTGCTCGGACAGCAGGCGCGCCTTCTCCGCCAGCTCCTGGTTGGTCTGCTGCAGTTCCTGGGCGAGGGACTGCGACTGCGTCAGCAGCGACTCGGTACGGCTGTTCGCCTCGATGGTGTTCAGCACGACGCCGATCGATTCCATCAGCTGGTCGAGGAACGACAGGTGGGTTTCCGTGAAGCGGTCGAGCGAGGCGATCTCGATGACGGCCTTGACCTGCTGTTCGAACAGGATCGGCAGCACGACGATGTTGGTCGGCGGCGCCGCGCCAAGGCCGGACGAGACGACGATGTAATCGCGCGGCACGTCCGTCAGCCAGATGCGCACCTTCTCCAGCGCGCACTGGCCGACCAGGCCTTCGCCCGGCAGGAACGACGTCGGCAGCTTGCGGCTGGAACGGTAACCGTAGCTGGCGATCATGCGCAGGCGCGCGTCGTCCAGCTGCGAGTCCATCATGTAGAACACGCCGTGGTGCGCCGACACCAGCGGCGCCAGCTCGGACAGGATCAGTTTCGTCACCGCCTGCAGGTCGCGCTGGCCCTGCAGCAGCCGGGTGAAGCGCGCCAGGTTGGTCTTCAGCCAGTCCTGCTGCGCGTTCTTCTGCGTGGTTTCCTTCAGGTTGCGGATCATCTCGTTGATGTTGTCCTTCAGGTACGAGACCTCGCCGCGCGCTTCGACCTGGATGGAGCGGGACAGGTCGCCCCGCGTCACGGCCGTCGCCACTTCGCCGATCGCGCGCATCTGGTTGGTCAGGTTGGCCGCCAGCTGGTTGACGTTTTCCGTCAAGTCCTTCCACGTGCCCGCGACACCGGGCACGTTGGCCTGGCCACCCAGCTTGCCTTCCGTACCCACCTCGCGCGCCACCCGCGTCACTTCCGACGCGAACGACGACAGCTGGTCCACCATCACGTTGATGGTGTCCTTCAGTTCGAGAATCTCGCCTTTCACGTCCACGGTGATCTTTTTCGACAGGTCGCCACGCGCCACGGCGGTGGTCACGGCCGCGATGTTACGCACCTGGCCCGTCAGGTTCGAGGCCATGAAGTTGACATTGTCCGTCAAGTCCTTCCACGTGCCGCCCACGCCCGGCACGTAAGCTTGCCCTCCGAGCTTGCCTTCCGTCCCCACCTCGCGCGCGACGCGGGTCACTTCGGAGGCGAACGACGACAGCTGGTCGACCATCACGTTGATCGTGTTTTTCAGCTCGAGAATCTCGCCCTTGACGTCCACCGTGATCTTCTTCGACAGGTCGCCGTTGGCCACGGCGGTCGTCACTTCGGCGATGTTGCGCACCTGGCCCGTCAGGTTGCCGGCCAGCTGGTTGACGTTTTCCGTCAAGTCCTTCCACGTGCCCGCGACACCCGGCACGTTGGCCTGGCCACCCAGCTTGCCTTCGGTACCCACCTCGCGCGCCACGCGCGTGACTTCCGAGGCGAAGGAGTTCAGCTGGTCGACCATCACGTTGATGGTGTTTTTCAGCTCGAGAATCTCGCCTTTCACGTCCACCGTGATCTTCTTCGACAGGTCACCGTTGGCCACGGCCGTCGTCACGTCCGCGATGTTGCGAACCTGGCCCGTCAGGTTACCGGCCATCGAGTTCACGGAGTCGGTCAAGTCCTTCCACGTACCGGCCACGCCTTTTACTTGTGCTTGCCCTCCGAGCTTGCCTTCCGTCCCGACTTCCCGCGCCACGCGCGTCACCTCCGAAGCGAACGACGAGAGCTGGTCCACCATCACGTTGATGGTGTTCTTCAGTTCGAGAATCTCGCCTTTGACGTCCACCGTGATCTTCTTGGACAGGTCGCCGTTCGCCACGGCGGTGGTCACCGCCGCGATGTTACGCACCTGGCCCGTCAGGTTCGACGCCATGAAATTGACGTTGTCCGTCAAGTCCTTCCACGTGCCGCCCACGCCCGGCACGTACGCCTGGCCGCCCAGCTTGCCCTCCGTGCCGACCTCGCGCGCGACGCGCGTCACCTCGGAAGCAAACGAGCGCAGCTGGTCCACCATGACGTTGATGGTGTCCTTCAGCTGCAGGATCTCGCCGCGCACGTCCACCGTGATCTTTTTCGACAGGTCGCCGTTGGCCACGGCGGTCGTCACCTCGGCGATGTTACGCACCTGCGACGTCAGGTTGCCTGCCATCGAGTTGACCGAGTCGGTCAGATCCTTCCACGTGCCCGCGACGCCTTTCACCTGCGCCTGGCCGCCCAGCTTGCCCTCCGTACCAACCTCCCGCGCCACGCGCGTCACCTCGGAGGAGAACGACAGCAGCTGTTCCACCATCGTGTTCGCCGTCGTCGCGGCGCGCAGGTACTGTCCCTTCAGCGGGTGGCCATCCACCTCCAGTGCCATCGTCTGCGACAGGTCGCCCTTCGCCACGGCACCGATGACCCGTGCCATCTCCGTGGTCGGGCGCACCAGGTCGTCGATCAGCGTGTTGACGGCGCTGATGATCGTTGCCCAGCCGCCGGAGACGTTCGTCACCGGGGCTCGCTGCGTCAGGCGGCCTTCGCGGCCCACCACGCGGCTCGTTTCCGTCACGGACCGGACGATGCGCTCGTTGGTCTCGATGATGTCGTTGAGCGTATCGGCGATCTTGCCCGACACGCCGGTCCAGTCGGACGGCATGCGTGCGGTGAAATCGCCCTTTTTCAATGCCATCAAGGTGGACAGGATCAGCTTCAGGTCCAGCTCTTCAGGCAATTCGGTCATGTCGTTCATTGACGCTTCCCTCTTGGAAAAGTATATGGTGGCCGGCGCATGCGCCGGCCGTGCGGCAGATTGTCCCGGTCGACGGGGCGCGCGGACGGCGCGGCGGGCGCGCTGTGGGCATTGTCATCGGAATAAGTGGAGGTGGTGAAAACGACCGCGGACTGCGTACGGGCGTGACAACGCCGGCGGAAGCCGTCCGCCGGCATGCCGATCCGCGCCGGTGGCCAGGCGGGAACTCTACTACTGAGAAATAGATTGGGAATATACACGACAGCGCCACCCGAGCCACATTGCCAAAGGCTTCCAGTTTTCCGCCCGTCCGACAATACGCCGTAACGGGAGGCAGTCAAGTCCAGCACCCCTCGGGAAGGGCTTAGTTTACCAATATTGACGTGAAAACCGGAAACAATTTCCTAGCATAACGCAGCACCCGGCGGTCCGGGCGTACGGTTGGTTGCTGCCGGGTGGTGGTTGTCGGTAATGGAACGCGGGTGCCTCCCCGCGCTGCCCGGCCGCGTGGGAGGCACGAGTCCAATGCACGCACGCTACCTGAGCTGGTGGCGCAGGAACGTATAGGTCAATGCCCACATGCGCGCCTGCTGCTCGTTATTGGCCGCGCCGGCGTGGCCGCCTTCCAGGTTTTCCCAGTACAGCACGTCGTGGCCCTGTTCCTGCATCCTGGCCACCATCTTGCGGGCGTGGCCGGGGTGGACGCGGTCGTCGCGCGTGGAGGTGGTGAACAGTACGCGCGGATATTGCTTGCTGGCCGAGACGTTCTGATACGGCGAATAACGGCCGATGTACGCCCACTGGTCCGGATCGTCCGGATCGCCGTACTCGCCCATCCACGAGGCGCCCGCCAGCAGCTGGCTGTAGCGCCGCATGTCGAGCAGGGGCACCTGGCAGACGACGGCGCCGAACAGCTCGGGACGCTGCGTCAGCGCAGCGCCCACCAGCAGGCCGCCATTGCTGCCGCCCATGATGCCCAGGTGAGCGGGCGTGGTAATGCCGCGGCGGATCAGGTCCTCGGCCACCGCGATGAAGTCGTCGAACGCGCACTGGCGGTTTTCCTTCAACGCCGCCTGGTGCCAGCGGGGACCGAATTCGCCGCCGCCGCGGATATTGGCCAGCACATAGACGCCGCCTTCGCTCAGCCATGCCGCGCCCGTCACGCCGCTGTAGAAGGGTTTGAGCGACACCTCGAAGCCGCCATAGCCGTACAGCACCGTCGGGTTGCTGCCGTCGAGCTCCGTATCCCGCGCCATGACGACAAAGTAGGGCACGGCCGTGCCGTCGCGCGAGACGGCGTGGTGCTGTGCGACCGTCAGCCCGTGCGCGTCGAAGAAGCCCGGCAGCGACTTGATGACACTTCTTTCGTCATGCCCCGCCTCGGCCAGATACAGCGTGGTAGGGTGCAGGAAATCATTTACAGTAAGGAAATACTGGTCGGAGCCGATATCGTCCAGCGGCGCCACGTCCAGCGTGCCGAAGGCGGGCGTGGCGACTTCGCGGCGCTGCCACGCGCCGTCCACGTGGCGCAGCTCGACAAGGCGGTTGCGCACATTGTCCAGTTCGTTGAGCAGCAGCACCGAGCGGGTGGCGGACACGCCGTCAAGCGACGTCGTGTCGGTCGGCACGAACAGCACGTCGAAGCGGCGCTCGCCCTGCAGGAAGCGGCGCAGGTCGGCGGCCAGCAGGGCGCCCTGCGGGTAGGTCGTGCCGGCCACCGTCCAGGCCGAGCGCAGGTCGATGACCAGCTGATCGCGTACCGTATAGGCGTTCGCGTCCGCCGGCTTGTCGATTTTGGTCAGCGCCGCGCCGTCGCGCAGGAACAGTTCGCTCGTATAAAAGTCGATCTGCCGCGAGATGAACTGCCAGCTGTGGCCTGGCGTGAAATCCTTGTAGGC
Source organism: Pseudoduganella plicata (assembly GCF_004421005.1). Taxonomy (NCBI): domain Bacteria; kingdom Pseudomonadati; phylum Pseudomonadota; class Betaproteobacteria; order Burkholderiales; family Oxalobacteraceae; genus Pseudoduganella; species Pseudoduganella plicata. Next base: position 1,339,883 of record NZ_CP038026.1, on the reverse strand, counting down.
GCCCACGCCGAGGTCGTCGGCTTGCGCCTCGTACAGCGTGCGCGCGGCGTCCAGCGGCGTACCGCGGCGCCATTCCTTGACGATGCGCGGGTACCCGGACGACGTCAGCGAGCCCGGCCCGAAATCGGTCGAGACGAAAATGGTGTCCGCATCGATCCATGCGACGTCGCTTTTCGCCTCCGGCAGGTTGAAGCCATCGGTGACGAAGGCGCGGGACACCGTGTCGAACTCGCGTACGGCGGCCGCATCGCCGCCGCCGCGCGACAGCGAGATCAGGCAGCGCCTGCCTTCCGGGTACAGCGACGTGACACCATGCCAGACCCAGTTTTCGCCTTCGTCCGCGGCCAGCGCGTCGAGGTCGAGCACGGTTTCCCACTGCGGCGTCGCCTGCTGGTACTGCGCCAGCGTCGTACGGCGCCACAGCCCGCGCACGTGCCCGGCATCGCGCCAGAAGTTATAGAAAAACTCGCCGTGCTTGCGCACGTACGGAATACGCTCGTCCGAATCCAGGATGGCCTGCAGGCGGGCCCGCAGCGGCTCATGGTCCGGATGGCCCTGCAGCTCGTCCAGCGCCACGGTATTCTGCTGCCTGACCCAGGCCAGCGGACCGTCGCCTTCGACTTCCTCCAGCCAGAGATACGGATCGTCGGCGGCGTCGGCATTGCCGGCCGTGGCGTCCGGCATGTCGGCGGCGAGTTTGCGGTGGCGGTTCGGGCGTAAGCTCATCTGTATTCCAGTCGGTTCGGATCGCGTACTTTACACCAGCCGTGGGTGGCCGGCAGGGCGCTTGCCAGTCGTGCGGCATCGGACGCCCTGTCGGGCTCACAATAGTGCTTGGGCAATATTGTCAGCCCGTTTATATTTCACTGTCCTTATTGTCTATTCTGCGGAGAACGCATGCGCATCGCCACTTTCAACGTCAACGGTATCGGCAGCCGCCTGCCGGCCCTGCTGCAATGGCTGGAGGAAAAGCAGCCGGATGTGGCGTGCCTGCAGGAACTGAAGGCCCCGCAGGAGAAATTTCCGCTGGAGGCGATCAACGCCGCCGGTTACCACGCCATCTGGCACGGCCAGAAAAGCTGGAACGGCGTGGCCATCCTGTCGCGCATGCCGCCGCAGGAAATCGGACGGGGCCTGCCGGGCGATCCGGACGACGAGCAGAGCCGGTACATCGAGGCTGTCGTGGGGGACGTCGTGATTGCCTGCCTGTACCTGCCCAACGGCAATCCGGCGCCTGGACCGAAATTCGACTACAAGCTGAAATGGTTCGAACGGCTGATCCGGCGCGGCGAGCAGTTGCTGGCAACGGGTGCGAAAGTCGTGCTGGCCGGCGACTTCAATGTGATGCCGACGGAACTGGACGTGTACAAGCCGGAGCGCTGGGGCGACGATGCGCTGTTCCGGCCGGAAACGCGAGAGGCGTTCCACCGCCTCGTGGCACAGGGTTGGACGGATTCGCTGCGCACGATGCATCCGGGCGAGAAAATCTATACATTCTGGGATTATTTCCGCAACGCCTACGGCCGCGACGCCGGCCTGCGCATCGACCATTTGCTGCTCAGCCCAGCGCTGGCCCCGGCGCTGAAGGCGGCGGGGGTGGACCGCGACGTGCGCGGACGCGAGAAGCCCAGCGATCATGCGCCGACGTGGATCGAGCTGGATCCGGCTGCCGCCAGGGGCGCCCACGCCGGCACCGTCCCGGCTGCGTCGACTGCCGTATCGGGCAGGGCGGCAGGCAAGAGCGCCGGCAAGGCGGAGAATAAAGTTGTGGACAAGGCGGCGAAGGCGGTTAAGGCCGACGCCAGTCCGGACCTCGCCGCGGCGGTTGCTGTTGCCGGGTCCGGCTCGGACGCGGCCCCGGCGCCAGCGCCCGCCCGCACTGGCACGCGCAAGACACCGCCCGCCAAAGCGCCTGCGGCCAGGAAGACCCGCACAAAGGCGCGCGCGGAGGGTACGCCGGCGGCGAACGCGCCTGCCGCACAGGCGGACGCAGCGCAGACGTCCGCCGGCGGCACGCCACCCGCGAAAGCGGCGGCCAAGCGCAAGTCGAAGGCGACGCCCGAGTCTGCCGCGCCGGCCGGCCCCGCTGCGGGCGTCAAGCCGGCCCGGAAGACGGCTGCGCGCGCGAAGGCCGGATAAGCCGTGGCGACGCCGGCACGTTTCGTTGCACGGGAACTCTTGCCGGATGGCGTATCCGTTCAATCGAACACTGTCTCCCCGAGCCAGCGCGGCAGTTCGGGCAAGGCATGTTGCGCGACGGCCCTGTTGGCGAACCCCAGCTTGCGCGCCAACGCCGGCAGCGCGCGGCAATAGACGGCCTGGATACCGGCCAGGCGGGCCAGTTGCCGGTACTCCACCACCATACTGTCGGGTACTTGGGCAAGTATGCGCGCCACCCGGTCGCGCCAGTCGTCCGGCCACGGTGCCAGCGTGGTAGCGAGACGGCGCACGCTGTCGCCTTCATGCACGGCGCCACCGCGCAGCACGCGCGCGAGCACGCCGCGTTCCCGGCCGATCGCCCGGGCCAGCCCGGGGCTGCGCGCGTCCAGATAGCCGCACGCCTCGCAATGAAACATCAGTTGGACAATGACGGAGGCGCCCAGTTGCAACAATGTGCCGGATGCCAGCGTGGCCGTATCCACGTCCAGCAGGATGTTCTCGCGCATCGTGCCGGGCGCCAGGTCATGGCGGCGGTACGCCGGCGCCCCGGCAAGCAGCACCTGCCGCGGCGACAGCGCATCCGCATGCATATCGCTGTCGAGCCCGGCGCCGGCGACGGCATGCGCGACAGCCACGGCATGCGGCGCCGCCGACGGGTCGCGGCGGACAGTCAGCGCCAGGATCGGCCCTAGCGCGTCCGGCGTGCCGTGGCCGCCGCCGGGAGATCGTTGCGTCCGGTCTGGCGGCTGGGCCATCGTGCGGTGGCATTCAGGCAGCGGGTGGTCGTCAAGCGGCTTCATGAGAAATTCCTGGATCGGGGCGCAAGTGTAGCAGCGGGTGGCGGCACGGCGCCGGACAACGGTAAACATTGCAAACATCATGATCGCCAGTAATGTGTTCTTCATGATGGCCGGCGTGCTTTATCGTTTGATACGACAGTGGTAGAAATGTTCCGTTCGCCGGCACCGCTGTTGGGAATGCTGGTGGCCTGGAGCGTTTCGGGGTATCCTGCTGTAGTGCAACAAGTTCTAAAAGAGAAGTAATGGAACCTACCGGCGAACACAGAACCGCATGGATCCCGGCGCGTGCGCTGCAGTGGGGCGTCGGCCTGGCGCTGGCGACGGCGGTCGGGTTGTCCTGTTATGCGTTTGCGGACCGCAGCGTCGAGGAAGATGCCCGCCAGCGCTTCGACAGCGCCACCCGCGCCACCCAGTACAGCATCTCGGCCCGCGTCAAGGCTTATTCCGATCTCGTGCGCGGCCTCGTGGCGCTGTTCCAGACCAGCGACGACCTGTCGCGCCTGCAGTTCAACCAATATGTGAACAGCCTGGGTCTGGCGCAGCACTTTCCCGCCATCGAGGCCATCACGTACGCGCCGCAGGTCACGGATGCACAGCGCGATGCATTCGTGGCCGCGGTGCGCGCCGATACCAGCGTCGATCCGGCCGGTTATCCCCGTTTCGAGATCCGTCCACCCGGCCGTCGCGCGCTGTATGCACCGCTGACGTGGATGGAGCCGCGCGGTACCCTGCAAGCCAAGTTCCTTGGCGTCGACCTGATGGGTACACCTGCCGTGGAGCGGGCCATGGCGCTGTCGCGCGACACGGGCGAAATCAGCGCATCGGGCAATCCCATCCGGGTACAGACGCCCACGCCCCACATCGCGCTGGGCATGCGGCTGCCCGTCTACCGGCGCGGCGCCAGCGTGGTCGACGTCCCCAGCCGCCGCGCTGCCTATCTCGGCTCGGTGGGCATCGGCTTTTCCGTGGCGGCGCTGGTGCAGGGCGCCATCGACGAGATGGCGGACCGGAAGATCCACATGATTCTCTACACCGATGGCGCCACGCCGCCCGAACAACGCCGGCTCGAGATCGAGTCCGACGACCGCCTGCTGTACAACGACAACGGCTCGCTGGAAGCCCCGCCGGCCCTGACGGGCGACATGGACGATTATTTCGTCACCGTGCTGCCGATCGACTTCAACGGCAGCCTGTGGAAGGCCCAGTTCAACGCGCGCAAGAGCGATATCGTCGGCGGCTTCGACCGGGCGCTGCCGCGTGTGGCGCTGGCCACCGGCTTTATCGGCACGCTGCTGATCTATGGCTATGTGTTCATGCTGACGGCGCAGCGGCGCAAGGCACAGGCGCAGCGCCGCCTGCTGGACAGCGTGCTCGATAACGTCGACGCGCATGTCTACATGAAGGACGCCGAACGGCGCTATGTCTACGTCAATGCGCGCATGGCCGAGGTGATGGGGCGCGCGGCCGACGCGATCGTGGGCCGCGTCGACCGCGATCTCGTGCCGGCGGCCGAAGCCGACCTGGCCTGGCAGGAAGACCGACAGGTGCTGGCCGACGGCATCAAGCGCTCCGGCGAGGGGAAGTACAAGGATGCGGACGGCACCACGCATCACCTGTGGACCGTCAAGGCGCCGGTGGAACTGGATACGGGCCGTGCCGTCATCGCGCTGTCCACCGACGTCACCCAGCTGCACCGCCTGAAGGAGGAAGCGCAGGCCGCCAGCGAGGCGAAGAGCGCCTTCCTGTCGAACATGAGCCATGAAATCCGCACGCCAATGAACAGCGTGATCGGCATGGCGCACCTGGCACTGAAATCCGTTACCGATCCGCGCCAGCGCGACTACCTGCAGAAGATCTACCACTCCGGCCAGCACCTGCTGGGGATCATCAACCACGTCCTCGATTTTTCCAAGATCGAGGCGGGCCGGCTGGAACTGGAAATGCTGGATTTCCGGCTCGACGCGCTGCTGGCCAACGTGGCCAGCCAGCTGGGCGAGGAAGCGGCGCGGCGCCGGCTGGAGCTGGTGTTCGAGACGTGGCCGGGCCTGCCGGCGCAGCTGCGCGGCGATCCGCTGCGGCTGGAGCAGGTGCTGCTGAACTTCACCAGCAACGCCATCAAGTTTTCCGAGAACGGGCGCATCTTCATCCGCGCCCGCGCCGAGGAAACGCGCGACGCCTCGATCCTGGTGCGCTTCGAAGTGCAGGACCGCGGTATCGGCATGACGGCCGAGCAGGTCGGAAAACTGTTCCAGTCGTTCCATCAGGCCGACGCGTCCACCACGCGCCGCTACGGCGGTACCGGGCTGGGTCTCGTCATCAGCAAGCAGCTGGCAGAGCTGATGGGAGGCGCGGTCGGTGTCGAAAGCGCGCCTGGCGTCGGCAGCACGTTCTGGTTCACGGCACGGCTGCAGCAGGGTGCCGGGCTGGCGCCGCCGCCTGCGCCCGTGCTGGAAGACGAGACACTGGCGCCGATCCGCGGTGCCAGCATCCTGCTGGTCGAGGACAATGTCTTCAGCCAGCAGGTGGGCCAGGAGCTGCTCGAGGATGCCGGCGCCACCGTGGTGGTGGCCAACAACGGCAAGGAAGCGCTCGACCTGCTGCTGAAGGGGCATTTCGACTGCGTGCTGATGGACGTGCAGATGCCCGTCATGGACGGCTACGAGGCCACGCGCCAGATCCGCGCCCATCCGCGCCTGTCCGGCACGCCCGTGATCGCGATGACGGCCAACGCCGGCCGCGAGGACGAGGCGCGCTGTCTGGCCGCGGGCATGGACGAATTCGTCACGAAGCCGATCGCGCCAGGCGTGCTGTTTGCCGTGCTGTCGAAGTGGATGAGCCAGCGGGCGGCGCACGCGCGCACGCCGCAGGTGCGCAGCACCAGAGTGACCGTGCCCGCCGCGCCGGTGCCGCAGTCCGATCCCGCCCCGGCGCTGCCGCCGGCGGCCGCCGCGGCGATGCTGTTCGACGTGACGGCGCTGGGCCAGACGTTCGGCAACAAGCCGGAAAAGATGCGCAAGTACGCGCTGATGTTCCTCGACTCGGCGCGCGAAGGCATGGATGAAGTGGACGAAGCCCTGGCGCAGGGCGACATGGTCAGGCTGGCGGAACTGGGCCACCGCATCAAGTCGTCGGCGCGGGCCGTCGGGGCCTGCAGCTTCGCCGAGTTGTGCCTGGCGCTGGAGCGGCTGCGCAAGGGCGGCCAGATCGACGAGGCGCGCGCCATTGTCGTTCACATGCGCCCGCTGCTGGAGCAGCTGGCGGCGCACCTCGGCGAGGAACTGGAAGCGCACCTGCCCGGCGCCGCCCGCTAGCGCCGCCGCTCCGGCGCAAGTAGGCGATAATAGCGCCTCATGACGCTGTCCCCGCTTCCATCCGAATGACCGCTCCCGAATGACCAGTCCCATCTCCCCCGGCTTGTTGATCCTGCACGGCAACCAGCTCGAACAGCTGCGCGCCGCCGTGTTCGGGTGGCTGCGCGGGCATCCGCTCGATCCGCTGGAGACGGACATCCTGCTGGTGCAGTCGAACGGCGTGGCCGAATGGCTCAAGATCGCGCTGGCCGAGGAGATGGGCGTGTGTGCCGCCACGCGCGTGGCGCTGCCGGCGCGCTTCCTGTGGCAGGCCTACCGCGCGATGCTGGGGCGCGAGCGCGTGCCGCGCGTCTCCGCATTCGACAAGGGACCGCTGACGTGGCGCCTGATGCTCCTGCTGCCTGCGCTGCTGGCCGACGAGACGTTCGCACCGCTGCGGCATTTCCTGGCCGACGGCGATCCGGACCGGCGCCTGCAACTGGCCGAGCGGCTGTCCGACCTGTTCGACCAGTACCAGGTATACCGCGCCGACTGGCTGGCCGACTGGGCCGCCGGGCGTGACCTGATGCGCTGCCCGCGCGGCATCGAGTATCCGCTGCCGGAGGGCCAGCGCTGGCAGGCGGCGCTGTGGCGCGCCATCGTGGCCAGCGTGCCGGAAGAGGAGCGGGCGCTGGGCCGTGCCAGCGTGCACACGGCGTTCGTGCGGGCGGTGGAAAGCGGCGCGCAGCCGGTGGCAGCGCTGCCGCGCCGTGTGGTGCTGTTCGGCGTCTCCGCGCTGCCGTACCAGACCTTGCAGGCGCTGGCATCGCTGGCGCGCTTCACGCAGGTGATTGTCGCCGTGCCCAATCCGTGCCGCTACTACTGGGGCGATATCATCGACGGGCGCGACCTGCTGCGCGCCGCGCGCCGCCGCCAGCAGCCGCGCAACGGCATCGACCTGGCGGCCGTGCCGCTGGAGGAGCTGCATGCGCACAGCCATCCGCTGCTGGCCAGCTGGGGCAGGCAGGGGCGCGACTACATCCGCATGCTGGACGAATTCGACGAGGCGTCGGCCGCGGCCGGCGACGGCGATCACCTGCGCGTGGACCTGTTCAGCGACGACGAGGGCGACACCTTGCTGCGCCAGTTGCAGGGCGCCGTGCGCGACCTGCTGCCGCTGGCCGAGCATCGTTTCCCGACGCCCGATGCGGCGGACCGCTCGATCGTCTTCCACATCGCCCACAGCGTGCAGCGCGAGGTGGAGGTGCTGCACGACCAGCTGCTGGCGATGTTCGCAACGGACGGGACGCTGCGCCCGCGCGACGTGGTCGTGATGGTGCCCGATATCGACGTCTTCACGGCCGCCATCCACGCCGTCTTCGGCCAGTACCGGCGCGGCGACGCGCGCCATATCCCGTTCGAGATCGGCGACGTCAACGACCGCAGCGTCAATCCGCTGCTGGTGGCGCTGGAATGGCTGCTGCGCCTGCCGCAGCAGCGTTGCCGCCAGAGCGAGGTGCGCGACCTGCTGGACGTGCCGGCCGTGGCGCAGCGCTTCGGCCTGGCACCAGGCGACCTGCCGATCCTGGGCCAGTGGATCGAGGGATCGGGCGTGCGCTGGGGCCTGGACCGGCGCCACCGCGAAGGCCTCGGCCTGGGCCCGGCCGGCGAGCAGAACGCATGGATCTTCGGCATCCGCCGCATGCTGCTCGGTTACGCCAGCGGCACGGGCGCGGCGTTCGGCGACATCGAGCCGTATGGCGAAGTGGGCGGGCTCGATGCGGCGCTGGCCGGTTCGCTGGCGCAGCTGGTGGAAAGCCTGCTGGCCTGGCGCGCCGCGCTGGCGCAGGCGCGCACGCCAGGCGAATGGGGCGCCCAGGCGCGCGCGCTGCTGGCGGCATTCTTCGATGCGCGCGAGGAATCCGACCGCCTGACCCTGAATCAGCTGAACGACACGCTCAACGCGTGGCTGGAGACGTGCGAAGGCGCCGGCTTCGACGAGGAGGTGCCCCTGTCCGTGCTGCGCGAAGCGTGGCTGGGCGCCCTGGGCGAGCCGTCGCTGGAGCACCAGTTCGTCTCCGGCGGCGTCACGTTCTGCACCCTGATGCCGATGCGCGCCGTGCCGTTCCGCGCGGTCTGCCTGCTGGGCATGAACGACGGCGACTTCCCGCGCCGCGCCAGCCGGCTCGATTTCGACCTGCTGGCGCTGCCCGGCATGAGCCGCCCGGGCGACCGCTCGCGCCGCGACGACGACCGCTACCTGATGCTCGAGGCGGTGCTGGCCGCCCGCGACACGCTGTACGTCAGCTGGTGCGGCCGCAACGTGCGCGACAACAGCGAGCAGCCGCCCTCGGTACTGGTGGCGCAGCTGATGGACTACCTGCGCGCGGGCTGGCACCTGCCGGACCTGAGCGAGCGCACCACCGAGCACGCGCTGCAGCCGTTCTCGCGGCGCTATTTCGAACAGGGCGGGCTGCTGACGTATGCCGGCGAATGGCGCGCGGCGCACGGCGGGGCGACGGTGCCGGAGCGGATCGAACTGCCGCCGTTCGAGATCGACGAGCGCTTCCGCCTGAAGCTGTCGATGCTCGCTGCGTTCCTGCGCCAGCCGGTCAGATATTTCTTCCGCCAGCGTCTCGGCGTCATATTCGGCGAATCGGCCCTGGTAGGCGAGGACGAAGAGCCGTTCACGCTCGATGGCCTGCAGCGCTACGGCCTGGAGGACGCGCTGCTGCAGGACGCGGGCGACGAGGATGACGACGAATCGAAAGCGCTGGCCAGCCTGACGGTGCGCGCGCAGCGCCTGCAGCGCGAAGGCGTGCTGCCCATCGGCCTGATCGGCGACCGCGTGCGCGACACGCTGGTGGCATCACTGCTGCCCGTGCGCCAGGCCTGGCTGCGCCTGCGCACGCGCTATCCGCACCCGGCCCACAAATTGCCGGTCGGCCTGACGCCCGAAGGCATCGTGCTGGAGGACTGGATCGACGGGCTGCGCAGCGACGGCAGCGCCACCGTCTGGCTGATGCAGATGTCGTCGAAAGCGCTCGACAAGGCGGGCCAGCCGCGCGGCGACAAACTGATCGGCATGTGGCTGCGCCAGCTGGCCGCCAGCGCGCAGGGCGCCACGCTCACGGGCCTGCTGGTGGCGCGCGATGCGGTGGTGACGATGCCGCCGCTGGCGCAGCCGGACGCGCTCGCCGTGCTGGGGCGCGTCGTGGCGCTGTGGCGCGCCAATATGGACGGACCGCTGCCAACGGCCTGCAAGACGGCGCTGGCACTGGTGACCGGGGGCGATGCGCGCAGTACCTATGACGGCGGCTTCGAGGTGAACGGGGAAGTGGCCGATGAATCGCTGGCGCGGCTGTGGCCCGACTACGCGGCGCTGGCGGCCGAAACCGAACATGCGCGCGTGGCGCAGGCGCTGTATGGCCCGCTGGCGGACTGGCTGAAGAGCCACGTGTCGGTGCAGCCCATCGAAGGAGAGGGCGCATGAGCGGACGCGAACCGGGCACGCCTCTGCTGGACCCGTTGACGTTCCCGCTGCACGGCTCGCGCCTGATCGAGGCCAGTGCCGGCACGGGCAAGACGTGGACGATCGCGGCGCTGTACGTGCGCCTGGTGCTGGGGCATGGCGGCGCTGACGCTTTTGCCCGTCCTCTGCTGCCGGCCGACATCCTCGTCATGACGTTCACCCGCGCGGCCACGCGCGAACTGGCCAACCGCGTGCGCGAACGGCTGGTGGAGGCGGCGGCGTACTTCCGCGGCCAGTCCGACATCGCAGACGGCTACATGGACGCGCTGCTGGAATCGTACCCGGACGACAGCGCGCGCCAGCAGGCCGCGCACCGGTTGATGCTGGCGGCGGAAACGATGGACGAAGCGGCCATCTTCACGATCGACTCGTGGTGCCAGCGCATGCTGCGCGAGCACGCTTTCGACAGCGGCAGCCTGTTCGACGAGGAACTGGTCAGCGACGAGGCGGCGCTGTTCGAGGATGCCGCGCACGACTACTGGCGCCAGCAGGTCTACCCGCTGCGCGATCCGGCGCTGGCAGCGCTGCTGGCGTGCTGGCCGGACGTGGGGCGCCTCAAGCGCAGCCTGCGCGACCTGGTGAAAAAGGCGGACGGCGGCTGGCATCGCGATGGCGAGGGCCAACCGGTCGCGCTGGGCACGATGATCGGCGCCGCGCTGCGCGAACAGCACGAGCGTCTGACGGCATTGAAATCGGGCTGGATCGAGCGCATCGAAGCGATGGAGCTGTGGCTTGAGCGGCAGAAGGACGCGGGCCAGCTGGACGGCAAGAAGATCCAGATGAAGTGGCTGGCCGGCTGGTTCGGCAGCCTGCGCGTGTGGGTCTCCGAGCCGGACCGGATCGACCCGGGCATGTCCGACAAGGGCTGGCACCGGCTCTCGCCCGATGGCATCGCCGAAGCGTACAAGGGCACGGAGATTCCCGAGGAGTTCGAGGCGCTGGCGCAGCTGCAGCGGGACCTAGCGGCGTTCGAGCCGCTGTCGCATAAACTGTATCGCCATGCGGCCGCCGTTATCGCCGCACGCATGGAAGAACTGAAACGGCGCAACCGCCAGTTCGGCTTTGCCGACATGCTGCTGCGCCTGCAGCATGCGCTGGAGGGCGAAAACGGCGCCGCGCTGCGCGAGCGCATCACGCAGCAGTATCCGGTGGCGCTGGTGGACGAATTCCAGGACACGGCGCCAGGCCAGTACCGCATCTTCGACCTCCTGTACCGCGTGGCCGCCAACGATCCGGCGCTGGGGCTGTTCCTGATCGGCGACCCGAAGCAGTCGATCTACGGGTTTCGCGGCGCCGACATCCACAGCTACCTGGCGGCACGGCGCGCCACGGCCGGGCGCCACTTCCAGCTGGGGACGAACTACCGCTCCACCCGCGAGGTGGTGGAAGCCGTCAACCGCATCTTCCTGCATGCCGAACGGCTGGCCGGCGGCACCGGTTTCGACCGGGGCGCGTTCCGCTTCCGTTCCGGCGCCATCAACCCGCTGCCGTTCGATCCCGTCGATGCGAAGGGGCGCAGCGAGCGCCTGGTCGGCGTGGAAGGGCAGTTGCAGGCGCTGACGGTGTCCTGTGCCGATACGGCCGACCTGGGCGCGGAGGCCTACCGCGACTTCTTCGCGCATCACTGCGCCGAGCATATCGTCGCGCTGCTGAACCATCCCGGCACGGGCTTTGACGGGCCGGAGGGCTTCCGCCGGCTCGAGCCGGCCGATATCGCCATCCTCGTGCGCGACAGGAAGGAAGCAAGAGCGATCCGGCTGGCGTTGCAGCGCCGGCGCGTGCCCAGCGTCTACCTGTCCGACAAGGACTCGGTGCTGGACAGCGACGAGGCGCGCGACGTGCTGCGCTGGCTCACCGCCCTGGCCAATCCGCTGGACGGCACCCTGGCGCGGGCTGCGTTCGCCACGCGCACGGCCAACCTGTCGCTGGCCGAACTGGCGCGGCTATCAAGCGACGAACTGGCGTGGGAGGCGCGCACCGAGCAGTTGAAGGCGCTGCACACGATCTGGCAGCGCCAGGGCGTGCTGGCGATGCTGCGCCGCTTCATCCACGATCTTGGCCTGCCCGGGACGCTGCTGGCGCAGCCGGGCGGCGAGCGCCGCCTTACGAACCTGCTGCATCTGGCCGAACTGCTGCAGTCGGCCAGCCGCCAGCTCGATGGCGAGCAGGCCCTGATCCGCTGGATGGCAGAACAGGTCGAAGGGGAGGGCGACAACAGTGACGAACAGGTCCTCAGGCTCGAATCGGACGCGGAGCTGGTCAAGGTCGTCACGGTGCACAAATCGAAGGGCCTGGAATACCCGCTGGTCTACCTGCCGTTTGCCGTCACCGCGCGCAAGGTGGACCGGCGCAACCGCAGCTTCTTCGAGTACACGGATGCCGACGGCGTGCGCCGCATCGACATGGCGCTGTCCGACGATGCCCATGCGGCCGTGGAGGCGGCCCGCATCGAAGAGGAACTGCGCCTGCTGTACGTGGCGCTGACGCGGGCACGCCACTTCCTGTGGCTCGGCGTGGCCGCGTTGCCGGCCAAGGCCAAGGGCGCCAACCTGCTGCACGAATCGGCGCTGGGCTACCTGCTGACGGGCGGGCAGCCGCTGCCGGCCGAGGCGCTGCACGAGCGCTGGCACCACCTGCGCGGCGACTGCGCCGGCATCGGCATCGCCGCGGCCGGCGCGCCGGAAGGGGTGACGTTGCTGGCGAGGGTCGAGCACAAGGCGCCTTTGATCGAAGCGCAGCCGTTCGCGGCGCAGTTCGAGCGCGACTGGTCGGTGGGCAGCTTCACGTCGCTGACGCGCGGCGTGCAGGGCAGCGTAGAAGCACCGGCCGCGCCGCCGGTTCCCCGCGATGCGCTGGAGGCCACGCTGCTGGAAGGCGAGGACGTTACCGCGCCGCCGGCCGCGGTGCAGGAAGCGCCGTGGCACCGCTTCCCGCGCGGCTCCGTGCCGGGCAACTTCCTGCACGAGCAGCTCGAATGGCTGGCGCAGGAGGGTTTCGACGCCATCCACGATGCCACGTTCGACGCGCGCATCGGCCGCCGCATCGAGCGTGCCGGCTGGGGCCACCGGCTGGAGGACACGATTGCCTGGCTGCGCGCGCTTGTGACGACACCGTTGCCCCCGCTGGGCGCGGCATTGCAGGACATCGGCGCGCTGCTGCCGGAAATGGAGTTCTGGTTCCCCAGCGAGCACCTGGCGACGGGCGCGCTGGACATGCTGTGCCGCCGCCATCTGCTGGACAACATCGCCCGGCCGCCGCTGCCGCAGCGCGCGCTGCACGGCATGCTGAAGGGCTTTTCCGACCTGGTGTTCGAACATGAGGGCCGCTACTGGGTGCTCGATTACAAATCGAATGCACTGGGCGCCGGCGACGGCGCCTATCACACGGGCGCACTGGCGCACGGGATGGCCGAACACCGCTACGACGTGCAGGGCGCGATCTACCTGCTGGCGCTGCACCGGCTCTTGCAAAGCCGCCTGGGCGACGATTACGATCCGGCGCAGTCGCTGGGCGGCGCCGTGTTTTACTTCCTGCGCGGGATCGGCAATCCCGTCACGCGCGGCTGCTACCTGATCGCGCCCGACGCGGCACTGCTGGACGATCTGGACGCGCTGCTGCGCCAGGCGGCGCCGGCACCACTGGAAGACGACGAATGAAACGAGGCGCCCCAGACCTGGCGCTCGATGCCGAGCGCATCGAAGTGACGCTGTCCGTGCTGGACGGCCTGACGGAAAGCGGCAAGCTGCGCCGCCTGGCCGGGGCGTTTGCCCGCTTTGTCGGCACGCTGGGCCACGCGCCCGCGCCGCTGCTGGTGGCCAGCGCGCTGCTGTCCGAGCTGGAGGGGCGGGGCCACAGCTGCCTGGTGCTGGCGGACCTGGCGCATGACCCGTCGGCGCAGCTGGGGTGGCTCGATGGCGAATGGGCGGCGCTGAAGACGGCAGCCGGGCCGCTGCCGAAGAACGCAGCCGGCTGGCGCAACCTGCTGCAGGCTTGCGAGCAGGTCTGGCCCGTGGGCGACCTCGATTTCAACCAGCCGCTGGTGCTCGATGGCGAACGCCTGTACCTGCGCCGCTACTGGCGCGACGAAACCATGGTGGCGGCAACCGTGCGCCGCCGTGCCGAGGCGGCGCGCGGCATCGACGCGGATGTCGTACGGGGCTGGCTGGACCGGCTGTTCGAGCCGCCCGCCGACGCGCGTGCGGCGGCCGGCCCGGACTGGCAGAAGATCGCCTGTGCCGTGGCGTTGCGCAGCGACCTGGCCGTCATCACGGGCGGACCGGGCACCGGCAAGACGTACACGGTGGCGCGCCTGCTGGCACTGCTGTTCGCCATGGCGGGCGAGGGTGCGGCCGGCCTGCGCATCGCGCTGGCGGCGCCGACGGGCAAGGCGGCCGCCCGGCTGAAGCAGTCGATCGACACTGCGCTGGACGAGCTGGCGGAAAAGCTGGGCGAGACGCTGCCGCTGCGCGAGCTGGCGGCGCGCATGGGCGCCGCGCGCACCTTGCACAGCCTCCTCGGCGCACGTCCCGATACGCGCAGTTTCGCTTACCACGCCGGCAATCCGCTTGATGTCGACGTGCTGATCGTCGACGAGGCGTCGATGGTGCACCTGGAGATGATGGCCTCCTTGCTGGCCGCGTTGCCGCCGCATGCGCGCCTGATCCTGCTGGGCGACAAGGACCAGCTGGCCTCCGTGGAAGCGGGTGCCGTGCTGGGCGACCTGTGCGCCGAGGCGGAAGACGGCAACTACGCTGAAGGCACCGTGGACTACGTGCGCGCGGCAACCGGCGAGGAGATTCCCGAGCACTACCGCACGCGCGACGGCGGCGCGCTGGCGCAAAGCATCGTGATGCTGCGCCAGAGCCGCCGTTTCGGCGGGCCGATCGGCGCGCTGGCGCTCGCCGTCAACCGCGGCGACGCGGACGAAGCACGCGCCGTGCTGCGCGCCGGCCCGGCCGAACACGGCGACCGCGTGCACTGGATCGAAGGCGCCCGTCCCGCCGACGTGCTGGCGCTGGCCATCGACGGCCGTCCCGGCGCGCCGCAAGGCTACCGCGATTACCTGACATTGGTGAAGGAAGGGCCGCTGGCCTGGGGCACGGACTACCAGGCCTGGGTACGCGCCGTGCTGCGCCGCTTCGAGGGGTTCCGGCTGCTGTGCGCCGTGCGTGCCGGCGAGTGGGGCGTGTCGGGGCTGAACGAAGCCATCGAGCAGCGCCTGGACAGCGCGCGCCTGATCCGGCGCCGTGGCGAGTGGTACGTCGGCCGTCCCGTGATGGTGACGCGCAACGACTATGCCACGGGCGTCTACAACGGCGACATTGGCCTGACCCTGCCGGACCCGCTGCGTCCCGGCTCGCTGCGCGTCTGGTTTGCCGACGGCGATGCGATTCGCAGCGTGCTGGCCACGCGCCTGCGCGACGTCGAAACGGCGTTCGCCATGACCGTGCACAAGTCGCAGGGCTCCGAGTTCACGCACACCGCGATGGTGCTGCCGCGCGAAGTCAACGCCGTACTGGCGCGCGAGCTGGTTTATACGGGCATCACGCGGGCCCGCGAGTTCTTCACGCTGGTGTCGCCCAACCCGGCCGTGCTGGGGCAGGCGATTGCCGAGCGCACGCAGCGTGCCAGTGGGCTGCGCGAGGCGCTGCTGCGATAAGTCCGGGCAGGGCGTCCGTCCCCACGGTGACCGGCTTCCCGGCAAACATCGTTGAAGACCGAAGCATCGGCATACCGTGGCGCATCCTTGCGTGCATCGGCCCCGCGGGGGATGCACTAAGAATGGCGGACCTGACCCAGTCCTGTCATGTGCCGGCCGGCCACGTCGCGAATGTCACGATGTCCGATTGCGCGGCAACTCAGTCGGCGCGGCGGCGGCGCGGCTTCTTCGTCGGCGCGGCCTTCTTGCGCCCGTTCGATTGCTTGCTGGCCTTCATGCTGCCGGCCGAGGCCTTGATCAAAGAGGAGGGCGACGAGCGTCCGGCGCGGGCGACGCGCGCCAGGCTCCGACGACCGTCATCGCCCGTGATCAGGCGGCGGATGTTGAGCGCGTCCATGATGCGCGCCGAGTTGGCGCGGGCATTGAGCAGCACCATCGTGGCATTCTTGCCGGCCGCCTTGATCTTCATGATCAGGCAGCGGCCCGCTTCTTCCGTGTAGCCCGTCTTCGACAGGCCGATGTCCCAGCCCTTGGCGCCGACCAGGCGGTTGGTGTTGTGGTACTCGACCGAGCGACCCTTGATGTTCATGACCTCGCGGGTGTCGGTCGTGATGCGGGTGATGTCCGGGTAGGCGGCGGCAGCCGTTGCCATCTTGACGAGGTCCGTGGCAGTGGAGGTGTTGTTCGGCGACAGCCCGGTCGGCTCGGCGATGCGCGTCTGCGTCATGCCCAGCGCCCGGATCTTGCGGTCCACGGCGGCCTTGAACGCGGTTGGGCCGCCGGGGAAGGTGCGGGCCAGCGACGCTGCGGCGCGGTTGTCGGACGACATCAGCGCCAGTTGCAGCACTTCGCCGCGCGACAAGGTCGCGCCGACCGGCACGCGCGACGTGCTGTGCTTGAGCGTGTCGACATCCTGCCGGTCGATCAGGATCTGCTCGTTCATATCGAGTTTCGAGTCGAGCACGACCATGGCGGTCATCAGCTTCGTCAGCGAAGCGATCGGGACGACGTCGGTGGCGTTCTTTTCCAGCAGAACTTTACCGGTGCCGTCTTCGACGACGAGCACGGACTGGGAGCCCAGTGGCACGGCAGCGATGGCGCAGGCCGCGGAGCACGACAACAGCAGGGCGGCGGCGAATTGTTTGATCATTTTGTCTGGATTCGGAAAGGGGCGGGGCAGTGCGGCACACGGACGGCTTTGCAAAAAAGCACTCTATCTGTGTGGCAATATTTCACAAGCATAGAAGATAGCACCAATCGCCGCGCCCAGTCCAGCCGATCTCAGCCGTGCGCGCCTGTCGAGTCGGGGAAATGCGAATTGAAAAGGAGGCCGAAGCCTCCTCTTAAGCGTCACCTAAGACTCATGGACAGCCGCTCACTTGCTGGCGTATATCTTGTCGAACTCGCCGCCGTCGTCGAAATGGCGCTTCTGCGCTGCGCGCCAGCCGCCAAAAACGTCGTCGACGGTGAACAGCTTGACGGGCCGGAAGGTGGCTTCGTACTTCTTCGCCACGGTTGGCGAGCGGGGCCGCAGGAAGTGCCTGGCGATGATTTCCTGGCCCTGCTCGGTGTACAGGAAGTTCAGGTAGGCCGTGGCTTCCTTGCGCACGCCGCGCTTGTCGACGACCTTGTCGACGACGGCGACCGGGGACTCCGCCAGGATCGACTGGGACGGGTAGACGATATCGAAGTTCTGGCCGAACTCCTGGCGCATCAGCTGCACTTCGCTCTCGAACGTCACCAGCACGTCGCCGATCTGGCGTTGCGTAAACGTCGTGGTGGCGGCGCGCCCGCCCGTGTCCAGGATCGGCACGTTCTTGAAGATCTTCGTGACCAGTTCGCGTGCCTGGGCGTCGGTGCCGCCGTTCTGCAACACCGAACCCCACGCGGCCAGGTACGTGTAGCGGCCGTTGCCGGCCGTTTTGGGGTTGGGGATGACGACCTTGACGCCCGGCTTGGCCAGGTCGGCCCAGTCCTTGATGCCTTTCGGATTGCCCTTGCGCACCAGATAGATCATCGTCGAGTAGCTGGGCGCCGCGTTGTTCGGGAATTTCTTCGCCCAGTCCTTGGCGACGAGGCCGCGGTCGGCCAGCATATCGATATCGTTGGCCTGGTTCATCGTCACGACGGACGCTTCCAGTCCGTCCGCCACCGAGCGCGCCTGCTTGGACGAGCCGCCGTGCGACTGCTTGATCTGGATCGTCTTGCCGGTGCTCTTCCGGAACTGCGCCTCGAACGCCGGATTGATTTCCTGGTACAGCTCGCGGGCGACGTCGTAGGAGACGTTCAGCAGCGTGACGTCGGCTGCCGATGCGACGCCTGGCAGGCCGATGGCGGCAGCGGCCAGAGTGGAGGCCAGCAGCAGGCGGCGGCTCGTGCTAAATGCGGTTTTGTTATTTTGCATGGTGTGCTCGTGGTGGAAAACAGATATCAATGGTCCGAAATTCCCGGCCGAAAAGATACTAAATTTTCGTAATATGCTTAGACCTCGTCTGCGCCGGTGCGCCCCGACGGCTTCCGGCCGACTCGTGTATAGTCCGGCTACAGCTTCATCGCACCCGAGATTTCCGCCCCATGAGTTTTACGATCCGACCCGCCATTGCGCAAGATGCCGACGCCGTTTGTGGCGTGTTGCGCCGTTCCATCAGCGAATGCTGCGAGGCGGATCACCGGAGCGACCCCGCCGTCCTGGCCGCGTGGCTGGGCAACAAGACACCGCAAACGGTCACGTCGTGGTTCGAGTCGCCCACCAACGTCTCGCTGGTGGCGTTGCGCGACAATACCGTGGTGGGAGTCGCGCTGCTGACGGGGGCGGGCAAGCTGGCGCTGTGCTACCTGCTGCCGGACGTGCTGCGCCAGGGTGCCGGCAAGGCGCTGCTGGCCGAAATGGAAGCGCGCGCCGTTGCGCTTGGCATGAAGACGATGTTCCTGCACAGCACGCTCACGGCCGAGGGCTTTTTTGCCGCCCATGGCTATCGGCGCGACGGTAACGTGCGCGCGCCGTACGGCATCGACACGGTGCTGTTCTGGAAGCCGCTGGTGGAACACGCCGCCGCGCCCGACTCGCAGCGCAAGCGCTTTTGCAACTGCAACTCGGCCTGAGCCGCCGCCGTACCTTCTTGCCTCCGCACGATCCGCGCCGTTCCGGCAGCGATCTTGACAATGTGTCATAGTATTTCCGTGCGCCCGCCCAGGCGCCCCGTTATCCTATCGAGCCGGAGAGATCATGTGTACCGAAACCACGCCGCATCGCCATGCCATTTTCTGCATCATGCCGCCCTATATCCTGGCCTCGATCGCCAAGAACGGGACCCCGGCGCAGCGGGCATTCGCCGTCGACACGCTGTCGCTCGACCATTCCTTCCGTACGTTCCGGGCGACGAGCGCGCCGTTGCGGACGCAACGGCGCGTGGCGATGGCGGGCACGGAGCCCGCGCTGAAGCGCACGGTATACGACGCGAAGAACGGCCAGACGCTGCCGGGTGACGTCGTCCGTACCGAAGGCGCCCAGCCCAGCGGTGACGCAACGGTGGACGAGGCCTACGACGGCCTGGGCGCCACCTACGACCTGTTCCTGAAGGAATTTGGCCGCAATTCGATCGACGACGCGGGCATGCCGCTCAATGCCACCGTCCACTATGACAAGGATTACGACAACGCGTTCTGGAACGGCACCCAGATGGTGTTCGGCGACGGCGACGGCACGCTGTTCAGGCGCTTCACCAGCTCGCTCGACGTGATCGGCCACGAACTGACGCACGGCGTCACGGAGGTCGAGGCATCGCTGCAGTACCAGGGCCAGTCGGGGGCGCTGAACGAATCCGTGTCCGACATTTTCGGTTCGCTTGTCAAGCAGTACAAGCTCAACCAGAAAGCGGACGAGGCGGACTGGTTGATCGGCGCCGAGCTGTTTGTCGAACCGGGCCCGACGCGGCAGGCACTGCGGTCGATGAAGGCGCCGGGCACGGCCTATGACGATCCGGTGCTGGGCAAGGACCCGCAGCCCGCGCACATGGACGACTACGTCAACACGGTGCAGGACAATGGCGGCGTGCACATCAATTCCGGCATCCCGAACCGGGCGTTCTACCTGGCAGCCGTCGCGATCGGCGGCCATGCCTGGCAGGATGCGGGCCGGATCTGGTACGACACGCTGCTCGACGCGAAGCTCAAGCCCAACGCGACGTTCAAGGCGTTCGCCAGGCTGACGCAGTCCAACGCGGACCGGCTGTTCGGTGCCGGCAGCGCGCAGTCGAAGGCCGTGGCACAGGCCTGGAAGGATGTCGGGGTCCTGTAGGGAGGTCGCGATGCGGATCGAGCTGGTCACCGAAGGCGGCTTTGCCGCGCTGCCCGGTCTGCAAAAGCCCGTCGTGCTCGATTGCGCGCTGCTGCCTGCGGACGTGGCGGTGGACGTGACGGCGCAGTGCAACGAGCTCGTGCGCGAGCTGGCCGCGGCACCGCCCGCGGCAGCCACGCCAACGGCATTGCGCGACGCGCGGCGCTACACCGTGACGGTGGAGGCCGACGGCCGGACATCGTCGTTTACCGCATCGGACACGGCCATGTCCGCCGCCTTCCGGCACCTGCTCGATCTCGTGCGGTCGCACGGCCGCCGATAAGCGCTCAGCCCAGCCAGCCGCGCGCGAGCGCCTGGCTTTCCCGCTGTACCGACATCAATATGCCGCAGCCCAGCCCCAGGGTCATCAGCGCCGTGCCGCCATAGCTGATGAACGGCAACGGCACGCCGACCACGGGAAAGATGCCGCTGACTATGCCGATATTGATGAATGCGTAAGTGAACAGGATCATCGTGATGGCGCCGGCCAGCAGGCGCGAGAAGGGCGTCGCGGCCCGCGCCGTGATCTGCAATCCGCGCACGATCAGGAAGAAATACAACAGCAGCAGCACGATATTGCCGGCGAGCCCGAATTCCTCGGCATAGACGGAAAAGATGAAGTCGGTCGAGCGTTCCGGCAGGAAGCCCAGGTGGCCCTGCGTGCCTTCCATCCAGCCGCGGCCGGACATGCCGTCGGCGCCGATGGCGATCCCCGCTTGCTTGATCTGGAAGCCCTTGCCGAGCGGATCGGCGTCCGGGTTCAGCAAGGTCAGCACCCGGTGGCGCTGGTAGTCGTGCAGCAGCGGCCACGACAGCGGCACGGCGGCAATCCCGGCCACGGCCAGCGCCAGCAGCGCCCGCCATGACAGCCCCGCCAGTACGATCACATAACCGCCAGCGGCCAGCACCAGCAACGCCGTGCCCAGGTCGGGCTGTTTCATGATCAGCCCGACGGGCAGCGCCAGCAATGCGGCGGCGACGGCAAACGTCTGCCAGCGCCGCGCAGCACCGTAGAAGTGGAAGAACCAGGCCAGCATCAGCGGCATGGCGATCTTCATGATCTCCGACGGCTGGAAGTCGAACCCGACGGACAGCCAGCGCGTGGCGCCTTTCTTGCTGACGCCGACGACCAGCACGGCCAGCAGCATCAGCACGCCGATGCCGTACAGCGCGGCCGCATGGCGCATCAGAAGGCGCGGCGGCACATTGGCGGCGACCCACAGCAATGCGAGCGCAATGCCGATATTGCGCAGTTGCGCCGCGAACCGTCCCGGGAAATCCGCCGCCGCCGAGTACACCGTCACCAGGCCCGTCGCCAGCAACAGCACAATGCACAGCAGCAGTGGCAGATCGACCGCCGCGTACGGACGCAGCCGTCTCCACAGAGTGTCGCGGTTCACTGCAATGCCTGCAGCCAGATGACGCGGCCGGCCAGCACGGCCATGCCGACGGCGCAAACAATGGCCAGGGTAGCGAGGCGGCGTTTGAAGCAGGCGTTGGCGGGATCGGACGGTGACGGCATGGCTGCGCGATGAGGAGTGACAGGCGCGTCATTATAAGACGCGCCTTGTCCGAACGTCACGGCAATGTCAGCCCCGCAGTGTCCCCCGGCCAAACGCCTTCAGCTCGCCAGGCGCGAACGCGATCCAGCCGTCGATGCTGTCGACAGGCTGCGTCGCAACGATGGCCTTGCCGGCTTCGAGACGGTAATGCAGGTTGGTGGAGCAGTGCGCAAAGAGCGCTTCGCCGTTGGAGAGGATGAAGTTGAAGGTGCCGTGCGTGGCGATCTCGGCGGCCACTTCGGCCATGGCGGCGCGCAGTACGGCGGGTGCCGGGGCACCGTGGGGGAAGCGCCGGGCCAGCTGCGACAGCAGGTGGCAGAATGCCGCTTCGCTGTCGGTGTCGCCTTGCGGGCGGTACAGGGCAGGTGCCGGCGCAAAGCCCTTCAGGTCGCCGTTATGGGCGAAGCTCCAGGTCTGGTCCCACAGGCGGCGGGCAAACGGGTGGCTGTTTTCCAGCGCGATGCGGCCCTGCGTGGCCTTGCGGATATGGGCCAGGATATTGCGGGCCCGCAGCGGGCGGCGGCGGATGCGCGCTGCCAGGGGCGAATCGATGGCGGCCCGGTGGTCGGTAAAGAGGCGGCAGCGTTTGCCGCTGTGGAAGGCGATGCCCCAGCCGTCCTTGTGTTCGTCCGTGCGGCCGCCCCGTTCGGCAAACACGTCAAAGAACGGTCCGAGCGCGGCGGGAAGGCTGCTGTTCAATCCGAGGAGCTGGCACATGGGACACCGCTTTCGCGTTGATGATGTTGAGTTAGGGTAACAATATCCGTGCCCGCATGGCGTGTGAACGAATCTTTTCCAATATGCTTATGTGTGTTGTTGTCTGTCAACTTTCGGTGCCGGCGTGGCGTGGTGCAGGCACGGCCGGGCACGGTTATTCATCCGGCGCATAAGGAACGGCGAAAGGATTCGTTTCCCGCCGATGCCCCCGCGCGTACGCTGGCTGCAATCCAATGTTGTTGTGAAAGGCAGCAATGCGCTATCCCATCCTCAATCAATATCTGGCAGGGCTCGCTCAACGGGCCGATGCGTCGTCGCTGTGGCTGGACGCGTCGGGCCGGGCCCATGGCCGTTTCTTCAACTGCAGCATGACGAGTGTGTTCCAGCCCGTGCGCACCCTCGACAGCGGGTCCCTCGTGGCCTGCGAGGGACTGGCAAGGGGCGTATCGCACGAGGATGAAGGGTTGTCGCTGTGGCGCCTGCTGGAGCATGCCGCCAGCGACGACGAATCGATCGAACTGGACCGGCTCTGCCGCATGCTGCACGCCATCAATTTTTTCCGGCAGACCGGACACTTCGACGCGGACCTGCACCTGAACGTGCACGGACGGCTGCTCAGCGCCGTCAGCAGCAACCACGGCTTCGCGTTCCGCCGCATCCTCGATGCGCTGGAGCTGCCGCTGGGCCGCATCGTGCTGCAGCTGCCGGCAACCGTGCCGCAGCAGACGTGGCTGCTGAACTATGTAGCGGACAATTACCGCCGCAACGGTTTCCGCTTTGCTGTCACGGTGACGGGCGTGGAGGAAGGGCTTGGGCTGATCGACCGGCTCCGGCCCGACATCGTGCGTTTCGATGCCCGCGCGGCGCGCGACGGAGAAGGGCTGGCGAAACTGGTCGACGCGATGGGAGCGTCCGGCGGGCGCGTGCTGTTCCACCATGCCGAGCGGCCCGAAGCATTGACGGCGCTGCGTGCCATTGCCGACCACGCCGCGCACATACCGCTGGTGCAAGGCTATGCGCTGGACCTACCCCGTGCACAACTGCCCGGTCCGGTGGCCCGCGCCGCAGCGTAACTGCCGCCCTGACTTAATCGTGGCTTAAAACAGCGGCGGCGGCGGTTGCGCAAACGGCCACACACTTAAAGTGATTTCTCAAGTTCGGCGCCGATCGGCTATAGTTACGGACGATTCCGCTTCATTGGGATAGCCATGGCTACGCGCAGAACATTTTTAAGCAAGACACTCGGCCTTACGGCCGCGAGTTTCATCGGGGCGCCGCTGGTCGGCCTGGCCCCGGCCCGGGCGGCACAGGACAACCTGCAGCCGCCCCCTGACATCTTCGATGCCCAGGCGCTCGATCTCGAGTTCTGGGTCAAGCCGCGCACGCTGACGGTCACCCGGCCACAGAGCGGCGAAAAAGCCTCCGTGCTGTACTGGCGCGATGGCGAAGTCATCGACTCCGCCTACGAGCAGCTGTGCCATCTGCTGCGCGACGTGAACGGCAAGGAGACGGCGCCGATCGATCCGAAGCTGCTGGAAACGCTGTGGGGCGCACAGGCGTTCGTGGCCCGTTACGGCATCGACAGCCCGATCGAGATCCTGTCCGGCTACCGCACGCCAGCATCGAACCAGCGCCTGCGCGAACAGGGCATACCGGCGGCGCGCCAATCGCTGCACATGGAAGGGAAGGCGGCCGACGTGCGCATCGCCAACCTGAACGAGGAAGTGCTGGGCGGCCTGGTGAAAAGCTTCCGCCAGGGCGGCGTGGGGTTCTACTACCGCGGCGGACCACGCGGCGGCTGGATTCATGCGGACACGGGCCTCAAGCGCACCTGGAAAGGCTGACGTTGCCAAGAAAACCGGTGCCAGGCTGCAATTTGAATGAATAAAACCGGTGCCAGGCTCCGATTTGAGAAAAAACCGGTGCCATGCTCCGATTAAAACCGGTGCCAGGCTCCGATTTTGATTTGACTAATGACTAATCGGAGCCTGGCACCGGTTTTTATACGGACGCGGGTCTGTCCCGGATTTTGCTTCAGCTGTAGTAATAGGGATTCGGCGGCACGCTGTCCTTCTTCTGCCGGTCCACCGCGTCAAGGTCCAGGCGGTGGTCCCACCAGATCTTCCAGCCGCGGCGCTGGTCTTCTTCGACGTTGGGGTGCGTCTCCTTGTAGCCTTCCAGGAAGGCTTCGAACTCCGAAACATAATTCTTCATCTTCATCATTTTCTCCTTCAATCGGTTACACTGCGGGCCCGTGGCGACAGCCTCGCGCGGCCCTTGCCCTAACCAGACAGAACACTTCATGCAGGACAAATCAGATCAGGATGACCGCGACGACGCGCGCCCCCGCTTCCGGCCCGTGCCGTGGACGGGGTTGGAAACCCCCGCCGACGTCGAACTGTGGATTGCCGAGCACAACCTCGCGCTGCAGGAACATATCCGGCCGAACGAGACGGGCTACGGCGTCCGGTTTACGCTTGCCGAAGGCGGCGACATCTACATGCAAACGCCGGACAACGCGATCGTGCTCGATGTTACGCCGGACGCCGAATGGGTGGCGCCACTGATTGTCGCGGTGGCCCGGACGGAGCCGCCAAAGGGCAGCACGTGGGTGCTGCCGGACGACAAGCTGATCCAGCTCATCATGGGCCTGTCCAGCCTGATCGCCAGCACGACACTCGTTGTCGGTCATAATTTCGGCCGCGGCCGGATGGGCTGATCCCCGCTGCTTGTTGCCTGCACGCCAGCGCTCGACGAGTTCAATTGTGCATGGTAGGCTGAATTGCATGCTCGGCAGGGCCGGGCAGCCATCGGTACGGCGAATGTATGGCGCTCGGTTCCAGGGGAATTATGGACAACAAGGATCGCACAGCGGCAAACGAGACTTTTCCGGTCACGGCCGATGTCGCCCCTGGCCCTCGCACGCTTGCCGGCATGCTGCAGCAGGAGGTTCTGCTGATGGCGATCGGGGGTGGCGCCGCAGCCCCGACCCAGCCCGGCACGTCGGCGCAGCCGGACGACAGCGCGGGCGCGCTTTTCGGCGAACTGACCCTGCTTGCCCCGGTCGGCTGCTTCCTGCTCGACAGCGATACGACCGTCCTGCAAACGAACCTCGTCGGCGCCAGCCAGCTCGGCATCGACAGGCTGTCGGCCGCCCGGCACCGCCTGCGCGGCTTCGTGGCGCAGCGCTTCCTGTCTGACTTCGACGCCTTCTTCGCCTGCGCCCTCGGCAGCCCGACGCCGGTGCGCTGCCAGCTGCAACTGCAGCCCAGTCGTGGCGCGCCCGGCTTTCCTGTCACGCTGGTCGGCAGTGCCGATGGCGAACACGTGCGTATCACGGCAGAGCCGGCCGAGGGGCGCCTCGCCGCGCTGGAAAAGAGCGAAGAACGCTTCCGGCGCATCGTCCAATCCGCCGGCGAGGGCATCTGGGAACTGGATGCGGCAGCGCGCACCACGTTCGTCAACCCGCGCATGGCGGACATGCTGGGCTACCGGATCGAGGAGATGCTGGAGCAGCCGCTGGTGCGTTTCATGGATGCGGAAGGGCGCTCGATCCTGGAACGCAATATCGCGCGGCGCCAGCAGGGCATGCCGGAGCGGCGCGAGTTCAAGTTCATCCGCCGCGACGGCAGCGAACTGTGGGCGCGCCTGGCCACCAGCCCCATCTTCGATGCCCACGGCGGCTACCTGGGCGCGCTGGCGCTGGTCAGCGACATCACGCAGCACAAGGAATCGGTCGAGCTGGCCTGGCACCAGGCCAATTTCGACGCGCTGACGGGGCTGCCGAACCGCAATATGTTCCAGGAACGGCTGCGCCATGAAATGCGCAAGGCGCGGCGCGACGCCGTCTACCTGGCGCTGCTGTTCATCGACCTGGACGGCTTCAAGCAGATCAACGACAGCTTCGGCCACCAGCAGGGCGACAACCTGCTGGTCGAGGCCGCCCGCCGCATCGGCGCCTGCATGCGTGCGACGGACACGGTGGCGCGCATCGGCGGCGATGAATTCGTGGCCATCCTGCCCGGCCTGACGCACGTGCAGGATGCCGAGCGGGTGGCGGAACACGTCATCGAAGTGCTGAACCGGCCATTCGACCTGTCCGGGCAGCAGGGGCTGATCTCCGGCAGCGTCGGCGTCGCGCTGTACCCGTCGGACGCGGCCGATGCCGAAGAGCTGTTGCGCCATGCCGATCAGGCGATGTACGCGGCCAAGAACGGCGGACGCAACCGCTACAGCTACTTTACGCCGGACATGCAGGCGGCCGCGCAGCAGCGGCTGCGCCTGGCAGGCGAGCTGCGCCGCGCCGCCGCGCGCCAGGAATTCGAGCTGTACTACCAGCCCATCATCAACCTCAAGAGCGGCGGCATCGAGCGGGCCGAGGCGCTGCTGCGCTGGCATCACCCGGAGCGCGGCCTGCTTGCGCCGGCCGACTTCATCGCCGATGCGCAATCGTCCGGTGTGTTGCAGGAGATCGGCGACTGGGCGTTCCGTCAGGCGGCCGACCAGGTGCTGGCCTGGCAGCGCGAGCTGGGCCGCCCGTTTCAGGTCAGCATCAACCAGTCGCCCGGCCAGTTATTGGCGGACACCCAGGCGTGGCGCAGCTATCTGGACAGCCTGGCCCTGCCGCCGCGCAGCATCGTCATCGACGTGCCGGAAGACCTGCTGAACGAACCGGCGGGCGAGGCGCTGGAACAGCTGCGCCGGCTGCGGGCAATGGGGCTGCAGGTGGCGCTGGACGACTTCGGCACGGGCCACTCGGCGCTGGCGCAGCTGAAGAAATTCGATATCGACTACCTCAAGATCGATCGCAGTTTCGTGGCCGGCCTGACAGGCAATGCGGACCACGCCGGCAACGGCGACAGCGAAGGCGAGGGCAATGGCGGCGACCTGGCGCTGTGCGAAGCCATCATCCTGCTGGCGCACAAGCTCGGTCTTGAGGTGGTGGCGGAAGGAGTGGAAAGCGAAGCGCAGCTGGCGCTGCTGCGGGCGGCCGGCTGCGACTATGCGCAGGGCTATGTGATCGCGCGTCCGGCACCCGCGGCGCAACTGCTGGCACTAGTACGGACGGGCGCTACGCCGGCGCTGACGGCCGACGGCGGCGTCGGCATGAATGCCGGGGCCCGCGCCGGCGCGGCGGCCGTGGCGCTCGCCGACGTGGCCGATTCCGGCATCAGCGCAGCATGAGCAGCGACACGACGCGGTCGCGGTTGATGCCGACCAGCGCCGACGTCAACGCCTGCAGCGACTGGTAGCCGGGCACCTTGGCGATCGTGGCGAACTTGTCCGCGATGTCCTCGACGCCGGCCACTTCCATTTTCGGCATGCTCGTTTCGGCGCGCAGTTGCGCGTCGTTCAGCTCCTGGCGTACTTTCGCCAGCGCAGCCTCGACCCGCGACAGCGCCTGCATGACCTGCTGCAGCGTCTCGCGCATCGTTTCGATATCGCCCGTGCCCCAGTTTTCCGGGGCCAGCGCCGGCGCCTCCGCTTCCGCCTTCAGGCGGTTCAGCTGGCCGGTGGGGAAGCGGATGCCGCTGCCCTGCACGGCAAACGAGTCGCGCACACCGGGCCAGTTCGCTTCGTCCGTCGCGAACGTCAGCTCGCCATCCTGGCCCATCGACACGCGTACGCCGGCCGGCGCCAGCGCCTGGTCGAAGCGGCTGACGATTTCGCCGTCCGTCAGGCCGGGCGACAGGTGTACCGAGCGCAGGCCCTGCGTGCCGCCGCCTACCGAAACGGCCAGCGTTTCGCGCGCGCCATTGCGCAGGTTGGCCAGGTTCATGCCGCGCACGGAAAAGCGCTGGCTGGCCGGTTCGGATTTCGAGAAGTTCAGCCGCGCATCGAGCTTGCCGCCGGTGGCTTCGCGGCGCGCGCGCCACGTTTCGCCAAACTGGCGCACCTGCTGCTCCACCTGGCCGTCGCGCAACTGCCGCGCGGCCAGCTTGGCCGACAGGTCGGTCTTGAGCGAGCGCAGCTGCGCCGCGCTCTGCTCCAGGAAGTCGATGGCCTGCTGGGCACCGGAAATATCGCCTTGCAGCGGCTGGTCCCAGTTGCTGAGGCCGCGGCGCAGCGGCGCGGGCGCGCCCGGCTCCTGCGGCGATGCGGGGTCTTTGCCGACGCCGGCGTTTTTCAGGCCAGCGGCATCCAGTGCGGTAGCTGAGCCGGTGGTGTCCGTGGCGATGCCGGTGGAACTTGAGCGCTGGATGATTTGCATGGCGGTGACAGTACGATAGAACTACATGATCAGGTTGCCGTATTGCGGCACGGCGGGCCGTTGAAGCAGAGCGACGATCCGGTAACGTCAGAGGACATTGAACAGCGATAGGTTGCTGATCTTCGAGTACGACTGATAGCTGGCCTGCAAGGCCATATTGTAGCCCGCCAGTTCGGTCGAAGCCACACCGTAGTCCAGCGCCGACAGATCATGCCGGGCGGTATTGTTCGACAGGCTGACGTTGGCGTGGTTGCTGTCGAGCGTACCCAGCACCGTCTGCGCGCCGCCGAACTTGGCGATCTTGCCCGCCAGCGCATCCTGCCCCGCCTGGATCGTGTCCATCGTGCCGCTGATCATGCTCTTCAGCGGCTCCGCCGACGAACGGGTGGTCGTCGTGCGCAGCGCTTCGATGGTCTTGTTCAGGTTGGTCAGCAGCGCCTCGACGCCGGAGACATTCACGTTGACGGCCTGCGTGATGCCGTTGCCGACCACGACCTTCTGTTCCTTCGTATTGCCGGCATACGTGTAGCTGACGCCGTCGGCGGCCAGCACGATCGGCGCCTTGGTCGTCTCCGTGCCGGAGAAGATGTACTTGCCTTCCTGATCGCGCGTGTTGGCGCTGTACAGGATGCTGTCGCGCAGCGCTTCCAGGCTCTCCACCATCGCGTGCAGGTCGTCCGGCGTGTTGCTGCCGTCGGCGGCCCAGACCATCTGGTCGTGCACGGCGCCGAGATCGTTGACCATGCCCGTCAGGTAGGTTTCGTTCTTGGCCAGGCGGATCTTGACGGCCCCGATATTCTCGCGGTACTGGCCGACAATGGCTTCCTCGCGGTTCAGGCGCGAAATGCGCACGTTCGTGATGGGATCGTCCGACGGCACGGAGATCTTGTTGCCGGTAGCCATTTGCTGTGAGAGACGCGACACCATGGTCTGGTTCAGCTCGAGCGAACGGGCCATCGTGGCCTGGTATTGGGTGGTGGCGATACGCATGACGTGCTCCTTAGCCCAACATGGCCAGCGTGGCGTCGAACAGCGTGTTCGCCACGGCCAGGACCTTCATGTTGGCCTGATACATATTCTGGAATTCGACGAGATTGATGGCTTCCTCGTCCCGATTGACGCCGCTTGTGGCGGCCCAGTCGTCTTCGGCCTGGCGACGGATCGTCGTCGCCGTGGCCAGCAGGGACTGGTTCTGCTGGCTGTCGATGGCCAGCTTGCCCACCAGCTGCGTGTCCGCATCGCCGATGGTGACGCTGCCGACGGAACTGAGGGTGATCGACTTCTGCTTGATGCCGATCAGCAGTTGCAGGTTGCTGCTGTCGCCGGCCGGTTCGCCCGCCGCGGCAAACGCCAGGTCGGTCGCCTGGTAATCGGCCGGCACGGACAGGACGCCGCCGGCGCCGCCGCCGTTCAGCTGGAACATCGGCTTGCCGGGCGCGCCATCCGGCGTGTTGCCTGCGGCCAGCTGTGCGTTGACGGCCGTGGCCAACTGCTCGGCCATTTCCCGGATCGACGTCTGCAACGGCAGCAGCGTATTGCGTTCGAAGTTGCCCAGGCCGCCCAGCTGGCCGCCCATCTTCGCGTCGTCGATCGCATAGGACGAATTGCCGAACGAAGCCTTCAGCACCGGCGTGCCGCTGCTGGTGTCGGTGGACAGCGAACTGGCCATCTTGCCGACGACCAGCGGCTGGCCCGACTTCAGCGAGATCGTGCGCGAGCCGTCCGGCTGTTCCAGCACTTCGATGGAAGCGAACTGCGACAGGGCGTCGATGGCGACGTCGCGCTCATCGACGAGGCCGGAGGTGTTGGTGCCGATGGCACCGGCCGCCGTGATGCGTTCGTTCAGCGACGCAATGTTCTGCACGAGGGTATTAAACTTCGGCAGGATCGACGCGCGCTGCTGTTCCACCGACAACTGCTGGTTGCGGGTAACGGCGTAAATGCTGTTGAAGCTTTCCGACAGCGCGCTGGCCGCCGTGACCACCTGGCCGCGCAGCGGGCCGGAGGTGGGATCTTCCGCCACGGCGTTGAGCGACTTGAAGAAATTGTCGACACCGTTCGAGATGCTCGACTTGTCGTTGCCCATCACCTGTTCCAGCTGCGTCAGGTAAGGCTGCACATTCGAACGCTGGCCCAGCTCGGCATTGGCACGCCACATCTGCTGCGTCTTGTACGAGTCGGAGAAACGCAGCATCGCGCTCAGCTTGACGCCCGAGCCGGCACCCTGGGCGCCGTAGCCGGCCGTCACGGCCGTCAGCAACGCACCCTGGCGGGTATAGCCGCGGGTTTGCAGGTTGGCGATGTTCTGGCTCGACGCGTTCAGCGAGGCCTGGGCAGCGATCGCACCGGACAGTGCGTTGTTAATGATGGTCATGGCGGAGTTTTCCTGGGGTTCGGCCGTGCGCGCCGGGGACATTGCCCCGGTTGCACCGATATCTGTATAAAGCGACCGAAGGCCGCCGATTATTAAGCCTGGGACGGCTTAATTTTTGCGTCGACAAGCGGCGTTGTCTGGGAGGTATTGTTGAGGACCGGGCCCCGCGGCGCGGCCGGGGCGGGCATGAGCTGACGCAGGATCGCGTCGGCCACGCCGAACGCGCGCTGGCCGGCCAGCTGGTCGGCCACCAGGCCGTCCGCCATGTCCAGCATGTCGCTGTTGATCGAGTCCTTGTAGATGCTGTCGTCCGATGCCAGCTCCTTGGTGGAGCTGCGCATCTGTTTCAGCATGTGACCGATGAAGAAGCTCTCGAACTTCACGGCCGCCTGTTCCGCCTTCTTGCGGTAGGCTTCGTCGCCGGCCGGTGCCACGTTCTGTGGCAGGACGGCGTCGTTGTCGTTGCGGCCCGTAGCGGGCAGGGCGCCTGGAACGATGCGGTTGTCCATCAGATCACCACCAGTTCGCCTTCGATGGCGCCGGCCTGGTCGAGTGCCTGCAGGATCGCCATGATGTCGTCCGGCGTCGCGCCCAGGCTGTTGACGACATCGATGATGGCCTGCAGCTTGGCGCCGGCCGGCCACTTGAACATCTGGCCCGAGCCCTGGTCCACGCTGACGGAGGAATTCGGCGTGACAGCCGTCTGGCCGCCCGAGAACGCGCCCGGCTGGCTCACTTTCGAGCTTTCCGAGATAACGACCTTGAGCGAGCCGTGCGTGACGGCGGCCGCTTTCACGCGCAGGCCGTCGGCGATGACGACGGTGCCGGTGCGCGAGTTGAACACGACCTTCGGATTTTCCTGGCCCTGCTCGATGGCCAGGCCTTCCAGCTTGGCCATGAAGGCCACGCGCTGCGTCGGGTTTTCTGGTGCGAGCACGGCGATGCTGGTGGCGTCGTCGGTGCTGGCGATGCTGCCGAACTTCTTGTTGATGGAGTCGACGATATTGGTGGCCGTCTCGAACGACGGGCGCTTGAGCGACAGGCGCACGGTGGCGTTGGTTGAAAAATCGGTGGCGATTTCACGCTCGATCATGGCGCCGTTCGGGATGCGGCCCGTGGTGGGCGTGTTGACCGTGACGGACGAGCCGCTCTTGCCGGCCGCCGACAGGCCGCCGACGACGACGTTGCCCTGTGCCAGCGCATACGTTTCGTTGTCGGCCGCGCGCAGCGGCGTCAGCAGCAGCGAGCCGCCGCGCAGGCTCTTGGCGTCGCCCAGCGACGAGACGGTCACGTCGATCGGCTGGCCGCGGCGGTAGCCGGGCGGGAAGACGGCCGACACCATGACGGCGGCGACGTTCTTGCTTTTCGCGTCCGCTCCGTCCGGCATCTTGACGCCGAACTGCTTGAGCATATTGACGACGGACTGGCTGGCGAACTTCACCTGGGTCGAGTCGCCGCTGCCGTTCAGGCCGACAACGATGCCGTAGCCGACCAGCGGGTTTTCACGCACGCCTTCGATCGAGACGAGGTTGCGCAGCACCTGCGCGCCTTGCGCGGGCAGGCCGGCCAGCAACAGGGAGCTGGCGGCGAACAGGGAAGCAATCAGAGCACGGGATTTCATCGGGTCCTTAGAACGGCATCAATGGGCCGAGGAAGAAACGGGACAGCCAGCCCGGCTGCTGGGTATCGGCCAGCGTACCTTGCGCCGAGTAGGCGATGCGGGCGTTGGCGATGCGTTGCGACGATACCTGGTTGTTGGCATCGATGTCGGCGGCGCGCAGGTAGCCGCGCAGGCGGACGAATTCCTCGCCCTGGTTCAGGGTCAGGCCTTTTTCGCCCGCCACTTTCAGGAGGCCATTCGGCATGACTTCCTGCACGATCACGGTGATCGCGCCGGACAGCGCGTTCTGCTGCGTGGCCGTGGCGTCGCCCTGGAACGTGTGCGACGAGTTCAGGTCGACACCGGCTTTCGGGAACGTCTTGCCCAGCAGGCCAGGCGCGGCGACGCCCAGGCCGGACTCCTTGCCCAGCGTGGTGCCGGCGCTTTTCGACGCCTGCGTGGTTTCCTGCAGGATGACGGTGACGAGGTCGCCCACGCGGAAAGCGCGGCTGTCCGACGTCAGCGACAGGCCGCTCTCCGCGGAGAACACGCCGCCGGAGGTGCCGCGCGGCGCGGCCGAGCGGGCCACGGCGGGCGGTTCGTCGAAGGGGCCCGGACGGACGGCGGCGGGTTGGAGGGAGGCGCAACCGGCCAGCAACAACGCGGCCATTGCGCTCAGTTGCGCTTTCATCATTATCGGGCAGCCTGTGCGAGGTATTGCAGCATATTGTCTGCTGCGGACAGAACCTTCGTGTTCATTTCGTACGTACGCTGGGCCGCGATCATGTCGACCATTTCTTCGACCACCTGCACGTTCGATGCTTCCAGCGCGCCCTGCTTCAGCTTGCCGAACTGGGCGTCGCCGGGACGGCCTTCGGTCGGTGCGCCGGAAGCGGCCGTTTCCTGGAACAGGTTCTCGCCCAGGGCCTGCAGGCCGGCCGGGTTGATGAACGAGGTCAGGGTCAGCTGGCCCAGCTGCTGTGGCGCGGTGCTGCCCGGCATCGTCGCCGAGACGGTACCGTTTTCGCCGATCGTCACCGACGTGGCGTTGGCCGGCACGGTAATCTGCGGCACCAGGGGCAGGCCCTGGGCGTTGATCAGCACGCCGTTGGCATCCAGGCCCAGCTGGCCGGCGCGGGTATAGCCCGCTTCGCCGTTCGGACGCTGCACCTGCAGGAACCCATTACCGTTGACCATCACGTCGAACTGGTTGCTGGTGATCTGCGCGTTGCCGGTCGTGAAGACCTTCTGCGTACCCACGATATGGGTACCGTTACCCAGCTGCACGCCCGTTGGCGCCAGCGTGTTGTTGTCGGCGCGCTGCGCGCCCGGCTGGCCTTCGACCGAATAGAACAGGTCTTCGAAGACGACGCGGTCCTTCTTGAAGCCGACCGTGTTGGCGTTGGCGAGGTTGTTGGCGATGGCTTGCAGCTTGGCATCTTGTGCCTGCACGCCGGTCTTGCTGATCCACATTGCTGGATTCATCGGATACTCCTGTAGTGTGTTGCGCTTTAGGACTGTTACGGCATTCTGTCGGGCAACTTTAAGGTTGCCCGATCTGCCATCAGCCGCCGATCAGGCGGTTGCCGGCCGTGGTCATGTCGTCCGCGGCCTTGAACAGTTTCATCTGGACTTCGAAGGTGCGGGTCAGGCTCATCGTTGCCACCATCTCTTCGACGGCGGAAACGTTGCTCCCTTCCAGATGACCGGCGCGCACCTGCACCGTGTTATCCGTCGGCAGGATCTGGCCGTCGCGTGCGACGATCAGGCCTGCCTCATTCTTGGTCAGCTCGGTGCCTTCGGCCTGCACGAGCTTCAGCTTGTCGACCACCTGCATCTCGCCCATGCCGCCCGGGCTCTGGATCGAGACCGTGCCGTCCTGGCCGATTTCGATGCGGCTGTTCTGCGGCAGGTTGATGGGGCCGCCTTCGCCCAGCAGCTGCATGCCGTTGACGGTCATCGTGCCATCGGCGTCCAGCGTGATGTTGCCGGCACGGGTGTACGCTTCGCCCGTCGGGCCCTGCACGGCGAAGTAGCCGTTGCCGGAGATGGCGACGTCCAGCTCGCGGCCGGTGGCACGCAAGGTGCCCTGTTTGGTCGAGATGGCGTTGGCCTGCAGCTGCGACAGGTGACGGTCGTCGTAGCCGTAGCCCGGCGCGGCCTGCGCCGTCGCCAGCTCCATATTGGCCCGAAAGCCCGGCGTGTCGGCATTCGCCAGGTTGTTGGCGTGCACCTGCTGGCCCCGCAGGGCCCGCTCGGCGCCGCTCATGGCGGTGTAGATCAATGCATCCATTTAGTCTCGGATCCGGTAGACGATTACAGGGCCTGCATCAGCGACTGCAGCATCGCGTTCTCGGTCGTGATGACCTTCGAGTTCGCCTGGTAGTTACGCTGCGAACCCATCAGGCCGACCAGTTCCGACGTGATGTCCACGTTCGAGCCTTCCAGCGTGGCGATCGCCAGGCCGCCGGCAACGCTTTCGCCCGGATTGCTTTCGGTAATCGTGCCGACGTCGGCATTGGCCACCCAGCTGGTGTCGTTCACCGGCGTCAGCGCGTCTTCGTTCGACATCGTGGCGATCAGGATCTGGCCGACGGCCTGCTGCTCGCCGTTCGAATACTTGGCAATGACCTTGCCGTCCGTGCCCAGTTCCACGCCGACGTACTGGCCGGTCGTGTAGCCGTTGGCGACGTTGGTGGACGTCGTCGCTTCGCCGGCCTGGAACGTCGTGCCGGTGTAAACCACGGTCAGTGCCACGTTCGCGGCAGGCGCCGCGTTGAACGTGACGGAATTCGTCGCACCGGCGGTCAGCTTGCCGGCGTTGTCGAACGTCAGCTGCGACGATTGGCCGGTAGCGGCCGGCGCGCCGTCCACGAGCGTGTGCACGTCAACGGTCAGCGACGTGTCGGACGTGCGCGAGAAGTACTGCGTGACCGTATGGGCCTTGCCCTGGGAGTCGTACGCCAGCGTTGTCTTGGACATGTTGTAGGTCGAGGGATCGGGCGGCGTGGCGGCCGTCGGCGCGGCCGGGAACGTGCCCGCAGGCTTCTTCCAGTCGGCCGACAGGTTGGCGGCGAAGTCGATTTCGGTCGATGCCTTGGCCGGCAGCGTGGTGGTCGGCACGACGATGTCGCCCTTCGGGCCCGGTGCGGCAACGCCCGGTGTCAGCTTGGCGCCCTGCACGCGGCGGCCGGCGCTGTCGACCAGGAAGTCGTTGCCGTCCTTCGTGAAGATGCCGACGCGGCTGTAGACTTCCTGGCCCGTCGAGGTCTTGCTGATGAAGAAGCCGCGGCCGTCGATGGAGGCGTCCATGGCGCGGCCCGTGTTCAGCACGCCGCCCGTCAGGGAGATGTTCTGCGTGGTCGAACCGATCTGCGTGCCGGTCGGCTGGGAGCCCGCGTACATCGACGAGAAGTTGGCGCGCTGCGCCTTGTAGCCGTACGTACCCGCGTTGGCGATGTTGTTGGAAATGCTGTTGAGCTGCTCGTTGATGGCCTGGATGCCGGACAGTGCGATATTGAAACTCATGGCTTTGAGTCCTTACAGAGTGGTGTTGGCAGCGCCGGCAGCGGCGACAGCGGTGGAGGATTTACCGTTGAAAGCGGTAACGTTGCTCGGTGCGACTTCGCCCACGTTGGCGATGCTCAGCACAATGCTGCCGTTCGAGCCCAGGCGGACACTGTTCAGGCGACCGGCGATATCGACCGGTGGAAGCTCGCCCGAGCTGGTGACAACCTTCATTTTGTAAGAACCGGCCGGCAGACCCATCGCCGTCGGATCGATCGAGAACGGCACCTGTCCCGCCGACAGCGGTCCCAGTGCCAGTTCGTGGTCCTGGCCGGCGCCGTCGGTCAGCACCAGCGTCGTCTTGCTGCTGTTGCCCGACAGCGTAATGGCGCCGTTGACCTTCGCGCCGTCCAGCTTGACGGTATCGGTCTGGGCCATGACTTCCGAGCCCACCTGGCCGCCCATGGCCAGCACCTGCATGCTCTGCAGCACGCTGGCGCTGTTGCTGGTCAGCGAAGCGAGGTTCTGCATCGCTTCCGTCTGCGACAGCTGGGTCAGCTGCTGGACGAATTGCGACGGATCCGATGGCTCCAGCGGATCCTGGTTCCGGATCTGCGCGACCAGCAGCTTGGTGAACATCTCCTTGCTGTCGCTCATCGTGTTGGCTGCCGGCGCCGCGTTGGCGCCGGCATTGGCGGCGCCGGCGCCGGCCGCGTTCGTGAACAGATTCGTTTCCATTACATTTCACCCAGTTTCAGAAGGGACTGCTGCATGGTCCGGATCCGGCCCAGCACTTCGACATTCGTTTCAAAGGCGCGCGAGGCAGACATCATGTCCGTCATCTCGGCCACCTGGTTGACGTTCGGGTAGAACACCATGCCCTCGGCATTGGCCATCGGGCTGTCCGGTTCGTAGACCTTGCGCAGCGGCTCCGCGCTTTCGACCACGTCCAGCACCTGAACACGGCTGCCGACGCCATCGGAGCTGTCGTTCATCACGGCCGCGAAGACAGGCTTGCGGGCGCGGTAGGTATCGTTTTCGTTGCCCGCGACGGAATCGGCATTGGCCAGGTTCGATGCAACGGTGTTGAGGCGCACGGTCTGTGCTGCCATCGCCGAGCCGGCGATCTGGGAAATATCCTTGAAGCTCATCGCTTACTCCGGAGTGCGGGATTGATCACTGACCATTGATGGCCTTGGCCAGACCCTTCAGCTTCATATTGATGAAGGTGAGGCTGGTCTGGAAGTCGGTCGCGTTCTGCGAGAACGCCGCCTGCTCGACGCCGATCTCGACGGTGTTGCCGTCGACCGTCGGGTGGAAGGGCACGCGGTACAGCGGATCGCTGTCGGACAGCAGGCTCAGCCCGCCTTCCTCGCTCACCTGGAGCCGTGCCATCGACGCCGTGAAGTCCATGTCCTTGGCCTGGTAGCCTGGCGTATTCTCATTGGCGATATTGGACGCCAGGATGCGCGTGCGTTCGGAACGCAGTTGCAGCGCATCGACGTGGACGCCGGTCGCGTCCTTGAAATTGATTCCCATTTGTTTCTCTCCTTCAATGAGCCGCCTACATGGCGGAACAGCCCATGTAAAATGGCCACGTCACAGATTGCTTCAAACGTGTCGACCGATCTGACTTCCCGTTTAAAGGTATTGCCCATGTTCAACACAAGAATTTTACCTCGGATTGTGCCTCTGTTGCTCATCGGAACGATTAAAGTTTCCGAGGCCGCGCCAGTCACGCCGGAACAGCTTGCCGCCCAGGTGCAGCGCGCGGCGCAAGTCGAACTAAAGCGGCATGCCGAACTGTCCAACTGGGTCGAACCGGAGTTTGCAGTCGAGGTTGTCAGGAACACACGGCCGATCGGACCGTGCAATGCCGTCCCCAGAGTGGAGGCGCAGGATGTACGCAGTCCTGCGCGGATGCGCTTCGTGGCAATCTGTCCAGACGCGGGCGGGTGGCGCTATGAATTCGTCACCCGTGCGCGGATTTCGGCTCGCGTTGCCATTGCGGCAAATGACTTGTCAAGTGGGAAAATACTGGCGCCGGAAGATGTGTTGCTGGAGCGCCACGATATCACCGGCACACCCGACGCGTTCGGCGATCTGGCTGTTTTGCAGGAAACGGCGGCGCGCCGCACCATCCGCGCCGGCACCGTTTTACGGCAAAACATGCTGGCGGCACCGACCCTCGTCAAGCGGGGCGAAGCCGTGCGCATCGTTGCCAAACGGGACCAGGTCGAAGTCAGCATGGCGGGAGAGGCAATGGACACGGGCGCACGTGGTGCCACGGTCCGTGTGAAAAACGCCAGCGGCGTGACGATCCGGGCGCGCGTGACGGACGTCGGTCAGGTCGAGCCAGTCGACTGACTGAAGGCTTTATGCGGAATTCGTATCGCGACTACTGTCGGAATGTCAGACACTTAGAAGATCGTCAAGGGCGCGGCATGTGCGCCGGCGCGGCCTCGTGGGGCTGCTAAATTGGATGACATGGCGACGACGATCGCCGGGCTGGACCTGGTGTTCGCCCTCCACGCCGGCAACGAGGGCGGGGCATGGCTGTTCGATAACGAAACCATCCTGCCGGGACAGACGCTGGACGGCACGTAGTGGATCATGTGGGAAAACAACGGCGGTAACCATCCGGACTTTTCCAGCTTCACGCTGTTCGGCCGCGATATCGTGCTAAAGCCGGTGCCCGAGCCTGCCACGTATGGGATGCTGCTGCTGGGGCTGGGAGCGCTGGCGTTACGCCGGTGGGGCAAAAGCTGAGCTGACCGCGGATGCGTCAGGGAGTAGCGGTCGGCCGTGGACTGGTACGCATGGCGCTGAGTTAAGAATGATGTCAGCGGCCGGCGATCGGGATTGAACCCAACGGCGCAGGGCCGGGGTCAGACCCGACGGGTCCGACCCCGGTTCCTGGTTCCGGTTGAAGAACAAGCCTGCGGACCTTTTCAGATGCAGGCACCTGTCAGAAGACATTTGCCTTGAAGGAGGCAGGAGAAGGAGCCAGTCCCCAAAAATCAGTAATCCGTCTTCGCCACGCGCGCCGCCAGCTTCGACAGCTTCTGCGCGTACGCCGGATCGGTGGCATAGCCACCCTGTGCCAGGCCTTGGGCGAACGCGTGCGCGTCGTTGCCCGCATTCAGCGCGTTCTGGTAGCGCGGGTTGTTGCTCAGCAGGCTGGCATAGTCGCGGAATGCGCTGGCCTGGTCCGGGTAGCTGCGAAACTTCTCCACTTTTTTCAGTGCCGCGCCGTGCTCGTATTCGGTCGTGACGTTCGACGCCACGTCGCCTTGCCACGACGAGCCGGCCTTGATGCCGAACAGGTTGTTGGTGTCCGCCGTGCCGTTGCGCAGCGGGCGCTGGCCCCAGCCCGACTCCAGTGCCGCATGGGCCGCGACGATGTCGGGCGAGACCCCCAGCTTCTGGCCGGCCTCCTCGGCATAGGGGCGGATCGAGGCAAGGAACTGTTGCTGCAGGTTCTTGTCGATACCACCGGCTTCCGCCGCGCCTTCGATGGCGCCAGTGCTGTCTGCGCCACCCAGCACGCTGGCCGCCAGCCGTGCGCGCAGTGCTGCGCCATCGGCCGACAGCTCGGCGCCGGAGGACGCGCTGTCGCCGCCGCCATGTGCGATAAACGCGGCCACGTCGGACTGGACCTGGCGGAATGCCGTCGAGAAGCCGCCGGGGGCGCTGCCACCACTGAACGCGGCAGGCAGGGCAGGGCGTGCCGCCGACATGTTGGAAGCGGTGGCCGCGGTGGCCTGCGTAGGCGTCGTCGGGAACATGAAATCAGAGCGGTTCATAGAGTTGGTTCTCACCGTGCAGCACACGCTGCATGATCGTGTATTGTTCGGCCAGCAAGTCGCCATTGCGCTTGCCGGCCGCCTTGGCCGCCTGCACCATCGACTCCAGTCCGGCCCAGTCGGCCTGTACTTTCGCGCGTGCTTCCGGGCGCAGCAAGGTGAAAACCTGTGCCATCGACGGCTGCGCACCCGTCAAGGCTGTCGCGAGCTCGACGCGGCGGGCGCGACGGGCTTCCAGTGTGTCGACCAGCGTACCGATGGCCTCTGCGAGAGTGCCCAGCCGTTCACGCTGGTGGCGGATGGCCGCATCGAACTGCTCGTCCAGCAGGGCGAGCAACGTGCGGTAGGCATCCTTGTCCTCGTTCACGCCAGCAAGCAGCTGCTGCATGGCCTGCTGGCGCGACAGGGCCGCCGGGGTAACGATACCGACCACTCAACGCTCTCCGTGGAAACGCTGGATCAGCCCGGCCAGCTTGCCCGGATTGAACGGCAGTTCCCCCTTGGCCAGCGCGTCGCGCAGCATGGCCACTTTTTCATGGTCGATATCGGGCATGTCCTTCATTGCCTGCAGGGCCGGCTGCATCACGGCCGACTGCAGCGTTTCGCCGGCGGCCCGGGCCGGGGTGCGGACGGCCTCGGCCGGTGCGCTGTCGCTGACCGTCTGGACGAGCACGGTGCCTGGGGCTCCACTGGAAATACGCATACGTTGACCTCTTGACTTGGTTTCAATTGCCATGTCCGTTACCTCCCACCGGGCAGCAGCTTGTCGCGCAGCTGTTTCAGTACGTTGACGTCCGGCAGCTCCGCATCGACACCCGGCGCCAACGACTCCTTGTTGCCGGGCATGCCGAACATCGCGGCAATCGCGCTGGCCTGGCCGCGGGTCAGGATCAGCAGCTCGATACGACGATTGATGCCGGCGGCGGCGTGTTTCGTGTCGAGCGGCGCCCGGTCGGCCATGCCGACCACCTGGAGAACGCTGTCTGACGGCATGCTGCCCGCAAGCAGCTGAGCCCGCGCGGACATGGCACGGTTCGACGACAGATTCCAGTTCGAAAATGCGGAGTGGCTGGTATCGGCATATTGTAACGAATCCGTGTGCCCCACGATCAGCATTTGGTTCTCCATCTGTGCAAATAGGGGGCCCATCTTGCGCATAAGTGTCGTAAATTTGCCCGTCGGGATGGCGCTACCCCGTACAAACATGCCTTGTCGATCAGTATCGTGCAGCATGACGCGCAAACCATAGGGCGTGATGACGGACTGCAGGTTGCCCGCCAGCCCGGCGTCCGTGCTCATTTCCGCCAGTGCCTTGGCGAGCGCTTTCAGGTCGTCCGGCGTCTCGTAGCTGACTTTCGACGGCGCCGTCTGCGGGCTGTCCTTCTGACCGTTGACGTTCTTGCCATCCGTATTGCCATTGCCATTGCCTGTGCGGGGCATCGGCATGCGGTCGATCAGGCTGCCGCGCGGGCCGCCGATCTGTTCGGGCATGACGCCCTTGCCCTGGTTGGTCTTGTTGCCGTCCGATTCCGTCAGGATCTGTTCCAGGCTTTCCGTATTGCGCGAGGCCATCAGCCACAGCACCAGGAACAGGCACATCAGCGCCAGGCAGAAGTCGGCGAACGCCACCTTCCATGCACCGCCGTGTTCGTCATGCGCGTGCTTGCCGCCACCGCGCTTGACGATCGTCATTTCATGGTGCTTGTCATGCGGCTTTAGCACGGCCACCTCCCCGACGCGAATCGCCACCGCCGTCATCGCCGCCTTCCATTGCGGTGATCCAGCTTTCCAGCTGCGCAAAGCTTGGTTTCGTATTCAGCTGCACCAGACGGCGGCCCGCATCGATTGCCAGCAGGGCAGGCTTGCCCGCCACGTGGGTCACCAGCACCACCTTGACGATTTCCATCGTCGACGCTTCCTCGCCCACCAGCTGCTTGAGCATGTTGCAGACGGGGTCGATCAGGCCATAGCACAGGAAAATACCGATGAACGTCCCCACCATCGCTGCGCCGACCTTCTCCGCGATCTCGCCGGACGACGCGCCTTCGCCCACCGTCCCCATGGTAATGACGATGCCCAGCACCGCCGCCAGAATACCGAAGCCGGGCATGGCTTCGCCGATCTTGTTGAGCGACTTGGCCGGCTGCGTCAGTTCCTCGTGGATCAGCTCCAGCTCCTGCTCCAGCACGCCTTCCAGCTCGTGCGCGTTGATCTTGCCCATCGCCATCAGGCGGAAGTTGTCGACGATGAACGCCAGCAGCTTCGGCTCCTCCAGCACCAGCGGGTAGCGCTGGAAGATGGCGCTGTCCTTCGGCGCCTCGACGTGGGCGTCCAGCGCCTTCAGGCCGCCGGCGGCCAGTTGCAGCAGCTCGTACATCAGCAACAGCAGCTGACGCTGGAATTCCGAATCGTATTTCTTGCGTACGACAATTTTCTTCAGCTGGTGAGTGAGCTCGTGCAGGACGTGTCCCGGGTTACCCAGTACCAGTGCGCCCAGGCCGGCGCCGGCGATCACCAGCACCTCGATCGGGTGCCAGATGGCCGCGAACGTGCCGCCCATCAGGACGTAGCCGCCGAACACGCTGCCGAAAATGATCACAAAGCCAATAATTTGCTGCATGGTGAAGTTCCTTTTCCTCGTGCCTGACTTACGCCTGCAGCACGGCTTTCATCTTGTTCAATGCCGCCTTGTTCAGCTGGCACACGCGCGCATCCGTCAGGTCCAGCACGGCCGCGATTTCCTTGTAGCTCAGCTCAAACTCGTAATACATCTGCACGACGCGCTGTTCGCGCTCGTTCAGGCCCGTCAGGGCCTGCTCCAGGCTGCGCCGGACCATCAGCGCCTCTTCCGGGCCGGGCGTGCTGCCGGCGCCGCTGTCGGCGGTCTGGTCCTGCAGCAGGTCGTCGAAGCTGGCCATGACCTCGGCACCTTCGTCGAGCTGGTAGGTCAGGTATTCGTCGGCGGTGATGCCCAGGCCCGCCACGGCTTCCTGTTCGGTCGGCTCGCGCCCCAGCTTGCGCGTCAGCGCCCGCACGGCGTCGCGCAGCTTGTGGCTTTGCTGGCGCACGGAACGCGGACGCCAGTCCTGCCGGCGCAGCTCATCCAGAATGGCGCCGCGTACGCGCAGGCTGGCATAGCTGCCGAAACCCACGTCCGGCTCGCCATAGCGGCGCAGCGCTTCGAGCAGACCCATCAGGCCGATCTGCTCCATGTCCTCGCGGTCGATGGCGCCGCCCACCTGGGAGTTCAGCTGGCGCACGATTTTCTTCACCAGCGGCGCGTACGCCAGCAGGTGTTTCTGTTCCGCGGCCGGGCTCATCGCCGCGGCCGCACTGGTTGCGGCGAACGCCTCGCCGTAGCTTTCGCCATAGCTCTCGCCATAGCTTTCCGTGGTGTTTTCGGTCGCTACAAACGCCATGCTTGCCTCATTGTGGTTGGCCCGCGCTCATCTTGCATCGTTCGACGATCGTTCACTCGATGATCAGCTTGCCGATCATGACTTCCTTGAAGGGCTGCTCGCGGCCGCTCTCCTCGTAGGTCTCCTCGTAGGCGGTGTTCAGCGCCGCGGCAAACTGGTCGATCGTCATCGCCTGGGCTTTTTCCATCGACAGGTCGGACAGGTGACGCACGGCCACGCTGCGCAGCAGCGGCAGGTGCTCCTTCGTTTCCTTTTCCCGCTTGACGGGCGTGGCGACCACGAGGTCGGCCGACAGGTAGTGCGAGACGCCATCGTTCGGGCTACGGCGCAGCATGACGATGACCTTGTCGACCGTCAGGTACTTCAGCGGCTCGGCTTCTTCTTCCGACTTCTCTTCCTTTTTCTTCTTCTTCGCCTTGGCATCGCCCTTGGCGTGCTTGTCGTCCTTTTCGGCATGCTCGGCTTCGGCCTCCGCCTTCGGCGCCGCGAAATACCATACCGCTCCGCCCGCGCCGCCAGCGCACAGCAGCGCCACGGCAGCGAAGGCGATAATCATCTTCTTGTTCATTTATCGTTACTCCTGCCCGGTCAGCATGGCAAAGGTGGAGGAGGGCTGGTCGCCCTCGGAAAGGGCGCGGCCAGGAACGCGTTCCTGTTGCTCCTGCTCGCCGCGGCGGCCGCCGCCGTTGCCGTCGGCCAGGCCGCGGCCGTTCGACGCCGAGACCGTCACGGCCACGTCGCTGAACTGGCGTTGCGACAGGTCGCTGCGCATGTTGTCGCTGACCGTGTTCAGCTGGCGCAGCACATCGCTGTTGCTGGCCGACAGGTTCACCTGCAGCGCGCCGGCGCTGTGGCGGATCGAGATTTCAATGCTGCCCAGGTTGGGCGGGTCCAGGCGGATGACCGCGTGTTCGCTGTTGCGCTGCAGTTGCATCTGCAGGCGCTCGCCCAGCGCGGCGCGCAGCGGCTGCTGCCATTCGTTCGGATTGCCAGCGAGCTTGACCGTGTCCGGCGCGGCAGCCGGGTCGGTCGCGACGGGCGC
Source organism: Pseudoduganella plicata (assembly GCF_004421005.1). Lineage (NCBI taxonomy): Bacteria > Pseudomonadati > Pseudomonadota > Betaproteobacteria > Burkholderiales > Oxalobacteraceae > Pseudoduganella > Pseudoduganella plicata. The sequence continues at coordinate 1,295,868 of NZ_CP038026.1, read as the reverse complement.
GGAAGCTGCCATGACGCCGCGGAACGACGTGTTCTGCTGATTCTGGTCGCCGCGGCTGTTGCTGTCGGACGCGAGTCCCGCATCGTGTGCCACGGCGGTGACGGGCGCGGCGGTGCTGGCCGTGCCGGCACTGGCTGTCGTGCTCGTCGGCACTGCCGAGCGGGTGCTGCCCTGCGCCGTGTCGTCGCCCTTTACGGGCGCGACCGGCAGCGCGGCGGCTTGCTGCGCACGGTCCGTCACCAGCCGGCCGGCGGCCGTGATGGCATCCGCGGCGGCCTGGCGGACGTTGTCCGCATTGGCACCCAGCAATGTGATATTGCGCACCTGGCCGGTGGCGCCGTCCGCAGCAGGCGCGCCGGCCGCGGTCGCCTTGGCGGCGGCAGCGGCAGCGTCCATCTGCACGACCGGCAGGACGGTGAAGTTGAATGCGCCCGGCAGCATTGCCGCCAGTGGCGCCTCGTCCGTATTCCCTTCGGCGGCATTGACGGCGCCCTCGGTCCTGGCGTCACCTTCCGTCGCGGCAGGCGCAGCGGCGGCAGGGGCGGTCAGCCCGGCCATGTCCAGCAGCTGCCCGAACAGCAGGGGTAAACCGACGGGCGCGGCCGAGCCATCGGCAGGGGCGGAAGTGGGAGCGGCAACGCCGACGGCGTTGGCACCCGGCAGCGTGGTGTCCGCTGCGGTCGCGCCAGCCGGCGCGGAGGGGAAGTTCATCATCATTTTTAAGCTTCGGTTCCGGCAAATTCGTTATCGAGGGCATACGCCATCCAGCCCTCTTTGTGCGTTGACATATGCTGCAGGTGTTTGCCCAGTTCCGCGCTGGCCGCTTCCGCCTTGCGCACGGCTTCGCCGTGCAACTGGCGCAGGGCGGCAAGGGCCGCCCTGTCGGCCGGCGTCCACTTGCCCTGGGCGGCCATGGCCGGCAAGGAAGACGCCATCAACGTATTCAGTTCCGCCAGCGCGTTCCAGTCGGAAGCAGCGGTGGCGGCGGACAGCTGCTGCGCCATGCGCAGCAGCTGCTGTTGCCTATCCATGCTTGGCCTGGACGCCTTGCCAGCCCGTGCGGATCGTCGTCAGCAGCCCGACGACCTCGTCGATGATGGCGGGATCCATGTCCATGCCGGCCCGGTACAGGCGTGCCACGCAGTAGTCGTACAGCCGGCCCAGGTTGGCGACGACTTCGCCGCCGTTGTCGAAATCGAGCGAACTCGACAGCCCATTGATGATCTGCGTGCACTTGTCCAGGCTGGCGGCCTTCATTTCATAGCGCTTGCCCGTGATATGGCCGCGCGCGCGCGCCAGCTCTTCGAGCAGGCCGTCGGTCAGCACCAGCACCAGTTCGACGGGTGAGGCGCGCGCCGTCTGCGCGTCCAGGTTGGTCGAGTAGTATTCGCCGTAAGCGTCGTGATTCATCGTTGGGTCCGTTTATGTTCGTGCGGCGGCCGGCTTGGCGGCCGTCCTCTTATTTGGATTTGTCGCCGAACAGCGCGTCGAAAATGCTCGTATTGTTCGTCATCTGCGCCTGCAGTGTCTGCAGTTGCGTAAACTGGTTCAGGTAGCGGGTGTAGGCCGCCGAGTATTGCGTGTCGAGCTGGGCCTGGCGTTCCATGATCGCGCTGGTCTGCTTGCTGTTGCTCTCGCGACGCGTCTTCAAGAGGCCGTTCGTGGAATCCGTCCACTGGTCCATCAGCTTGTCCAGGCCGCCCATGACGCCGGACGGCGTGACCATGCTGGCCGAGCCCATGATCGCGTCCAGGCCCGTCGGGTTGGCGGCCAGCGTCTTGGTCAGGCGTGCCGTGTCCAGCGCCAGCGTGCCGTCGCGCTGGGCGGTAATGCCGTAGTTCACCAGGCTGACGCCGTTCACTTCCTGGCGCAGCACCGCCTGCAGGCGGGTGCGCAGCGACTGCACGCCGGCATCCCCGTTGAAGACGCCCGCGTCCTTGCCGCTGGCCGCATCGCCGGCGGCCGTCAGGCCCTGCAGCGTCTTGATCAGCGCATTCCAGCCGTCCACGAAGCTCTGTACATTGGCCTGGGTGCCGGACGAGTCCGTGCCCACCGTCAGGCTGACGGGGTTTTCGCCGGCGGCCTGGGCTTTCGTAAACGTCATCGTCACGCCGTCGATGACGGTGTACGTGTTCGACGGCTGCTGCAGCTTGGTGCCGGTGGCCTTGTCGCCGAGGTAGACGATGGCGTCCTTGGCCACCACCAGGTCCTTGCGGTTGCCGGCCAGCGCCAGCGCATCCTTCAGCGCGCCGGCGGGCAGGGCGGTGCCGCTGATCGATACCGTATTGCCGGCGCCCGTGTCCGTGCCCGTCAGAACCAGCTGCTGCACGCCGTTCACCGTCAGCGTCGATGCCGTGACTTTCGAGCCGTTGCCCGATGCCGCGTTGATCGCCGCCGCCAGCTCTTTCACCGACAGCTTGCCGTCGGCGCTCTTGTCGGCCGTCGTCAGGTCGACGGCGAAACTGGTCGTGCCCACGGCAACGTTGATCGTGCCCGCCTCGGACATCGGCGTGGTGTCGGAGATATTGCTGTACGACGCCTGGTTGGCCGTGGCCAGCTGGTCGACGAAGAACTGGTAGTTGCCCGCTGCGGCCGTGGTGTTGGCCGTGGCGGTGCCGACGGTCGAGCTGAACGTGGCGGCATTGGCCAGCACGGACTTCTTCAGGGTCAGCTTCGAGAGCACGCCTTCGAAGGCGCTCATGGCCGAGCTCATGCTGGACAGCGCCTTGCCGGTGGCCGTGGCCGCGGTGTTCTGGTTCGTCAGCAGCGACTGACGGTCCGCGATATAGGCGTTCGCCAGCGTGGTTGCCGTGCTTTTCGGATCGTAGGTCGGGGTAGTCAGTGCCATTTTCGTGCTCCGAGGAAATTATTGAGAGTGTACCTTGGGTAAGAGCGACCAAAGGGGCGTTCTCATGAAATTTATTTCCGTATGGCTCTATTTTTGGGATCGGAGCCACAGTTGCGTGGCAAGGTCGTCATGCTGTTTGCGTTCTTGCACGTTCTTGGCGGACGTGACGACAGCCTGCTTCTTCTCCAGCACCTGCCCCAGCACTTCGCGCTTGACGTAAGCGGCGTTCAGCACCCGTTGCGAAACCGCCATGTCGGCCTCGTGCATCGTCAGGTCAAGCCGGTGGTTGTCGGCCATTGCCAGCACTGCCTGCTTGTAATTGCCGCAATTGGCCGCCAGCGCGATCGGCAGGTTGCCGGAGGCGCCGCTGTTGGTCGCCAGGCTGTGCAGCCGTTCCAGGTTCTTGCGGTAGCGCTCGGCGGTGGCTTCCTTGGCAGCCTGCGCGGCCTGCAGCTTCTCCACTTCCGAGTCGCGCAGCGACACCAGCGTGGACAGGTTGCGGATCAGGTTCAGGTCGCTCATTGCATCAGCCTTTCAAGTTGCTCCACGCAGGGCGTGTACGGCGCGTCTTCCTTGGTGCCCTGGCACAGGAATTGCTCGATATGGGGGTGCAGCTGCACGGCCTTGTCCGTGACCGGATCGGCGCCGGGCACGTAGGCGCCCAGCGGGATCAGGTCGCGCACGCGGTCGTGCCTGGCCATCGCCGCCTTCAGTGCGCGGGCGGCCAGCATGTGTTCCTTGCTGATGATGCCGTTCATGCAACGGCTGATCGACTGCGCCACGTCGATGGCCGGGTAATGGCCCCGCTCGGCCAGTGAGCGCGTCAGCACGATATGGCCGTCCAGGATGGCCCGCGCCGTATCGACGATGGGGTCCTGCTGGTCGTCGCCCTCGGCCAGCACCGTGTAGATGGCGCTCATCGAGCCATGTTCGTGTTCCCCGTTGCCGGCCGACTCCACCAGCTGCGGCAGGTTGGAGAACACGGAAGGGGGGTAGCCTTTCGTTGCCGGCGGCTCGCCCAGTGCCAGCGCCACTTCGCGCAGCGCCATCGCGTAACGCGTCAGCGAATCCACCAGCAGCAGCACGTTCTTGCCCTGGTCGCGGTAGTGCGCCGCGATCGAGTGGCACAGCTCGGTTGCCATCACGCGCATCATCGGTGACTCGTCCGCCGGCGCGATCACGAGCACCGCCTTCTTCAGCCCTTCGGCGCCCAGCGACATGTCGACGAATTCACGCACCTCGCGCGAGCGTTCGCCGATCAGGCCCACCACGACGACGTCCGCCACGGTCTGCCGCGTGATCAGGCCCAGCAGCACGGACTTGCCGACGCCGGAGCCGGCCATCAGGCCGACGCGCTGGCCCTTGCCCAAGGTGAGCATCGAATTGATGGCCCGTACGCCCACGTCGAGCGGCTCGTGCACGGGTTTTTTCTTCAGCGGGTTGACGCGCGGCGGCTGCATCTCCAGCACGTGCTCGCCCGTCAGCTTGCCCAGTCCGTCGATCGGCTCGCCCAGGCCGTTGACCATGCGGCCCAGCCAGCCGTTGCCGATCTGCAGGCTGACCTTTTCCGCATGCGGCAGCACGCGCGCACCCGTCGTCAGGCCGACGGCCTTCTTGAACGGCATCAGGTACGACACCTTGTCGCGGAAGCCCACCACCTGCGCTTCCAGCCAGCCCCCGTCGACCGTCTCGATCTGGCAACGCTGGCCCGTGTGCATGGGGCAGCCTACCGCTTCCAGCAGCAACCCTTGCGCACCCACCAGGCGACCCGTCGGGGTCGCCAGCGGTACGGCATCCAGCTCCAGGTTGCGCAGTGCGTCTGCAATCATTCGTCGAACTCTTCTTCATCGCCGCCGTCGGCGGCCTGCAATTGCTTGTCCACCTGCTCCATCACGGCAGCCAGGCGCTGGGTGCAACCGGCGTCCACTTCGCTGTCGCCGGCGCGGATGCGGCACTCGCCCGGTTCCAGTCGCGCATCGGCGATCAGGTTCCAGCGCTTGGCCCGCTTCGGGTCCAGTTCCGTGACCCGCTTCAGTTCTTCCGGATTCAGGAAGACGTCGATTTCCTCGCGCGTCGGGGGCATCGAGGCCAGCGTCTCGTCGACGAGGGCCATGATCTGTACCGGCTGCAACGCAAGTTCGGCGCGGATGACGGAACGGGCCACCTTGGCCACCAGGTCCACCACTTCCTTGCGCTGCGCGGCGCGGTAATCCGTGCGCAGTTTCTTCAGGCTCTTGAGCATCGCGTCGACGGGGCGGGCCAGCTGGTCGAAGCCGACCAGCGTTTCCTGCCTGCCTTCTTCACGACCCTCGGCCATGCCCTGCTGGCGGCCGGACTCGAAACCGTCCTCCTGGCCGCGCTGCAGACCCACTTCATAGCCGTCGCGCTGCCCCTGCTCGTAGCCTTCGCTGATCGACGCCTGCCATTCGGCGGCGTCGACCGTGCCGGTGTTGCCGCCACGCTGCCCGGCGGGCGGCGTGTGGTGCGACAGCGGCGGGAAGCGATAAGGGCGGAACTGCTTCATTCGACCACCGTCTCGGCAAACAGCTGCACTTCGACTTCGCCGGAATCGGCCAGCGCCTTGACAGTCGCCATGATTTCCTGCCGGCTCGCTTCGATACGCGACATCGGCACGGGGCCGGCGCGGCGCATCATGTCTTCGAATGCCTGCGCCTGGCGCTTCGGCATCGTTCTCAGCACGGCGTCGCGGATCGACTGCTCCGCACCCTTCAGCGCGACCGCCCACTGTTCCAGCGGTACTTCCTCGATGATGCGCGAGAGCACGGCTTCGGTCTGCGTGGACAGGATCAGGAAGTCGTACATCGACAGCTCGATCTGTTCCACGATCGAAGGATCATGGGCGCGCAGCAGTTCGACGACCTGGGCGCGGTTGCCCGGCAGGCGGTTCAGGATCTCGGCCACCTGCTTGACGCCTTCGATGCTGGTGCTTTGCATGTCGAACGATGCCAGGCAGCGGTCGACCAGCTCGTCCAGTTCGGCCAGCAGGTCCCGGTCGATCTCGTCCAGGCGGGCCAGGCTCAGCAGAACAAGATCGCGACCTTCCATCGGCAGGCCGTCGATGATCTGGCCGGCCAGCGTGGGCGGCAGGAAGGCCAGGAAGACGGCCTGCATGCGCACGTGCTCGTTGGCGATGTAGTCGGCCAGCCATTTCGGCGAGGCCCATTGCAAGCGCGCCATCTTCGGCCGCAGCTCGTCGCCGTAGATGCTGTTGAGCACCGTGTTGGCGATGTCGCCGCCCAGCGCCAGGTCCAGCGAGCGCTTCAGGTAGGAGCGCGACGCGCCGTGCACGCCGGACTGTTCGCGGTAGTCGTCGAAAAACGTCTGGATCGCCGTCTTGACGGCCTCGACCTTGATGCCGCTCATGCGCGACATGACTTGCGTGACTTCCAGCAGCTCCTCGCGCGACAGGCAGCGCAGCACGGCGGCGGCCTGCTCCTCGCCGATCGACAGCAGCACGATGGCGGCCTGTTCGACGGGAGTCAGGTTGGCGCCTTCGACAGGCAGATCGTTCAGGTTGTTCACGGAATTAAGCTCGGCCATTTTTCTGCATCCACTGTTTGACGACTTCTGCAACACGTTCCGGCTCTTTTTCGGCCAGAACCTTCAGGTGATCGACCATCACGTCGACCGGGGAGCCGGCAGGCGGCAGATCGTAGTTTTCCAGCAGCGGCACCACCGGCATGCCGGCCTTGCCGCTCATCTCGACGGCAGGCACGTCCGTCGCGCCGGCCAGTGCGGCCGGGGTGCCGGCCACGGCGTCCGCGTTGACGGGCAGGGCCGTCGCGGCATCGGCGCGGCGGTCGGCGCCGCTGCGGGTGTCCAGGCCCAGCGGTACCGGCAAGGCTGGCGTCATGCGGTTCGTCAGCAGCTTCATCAGCGGACGCAGGATCAGGAAGTAACCCAGGATCGTGGCGATCGCGTAGCTGGCCCAGCCGCTCATGTCGACGATGTTGTCGCGTTCTTCCCACCACTGCTGCGGTGCCGCTTTCGGCGGGAAGTTCATGGCCGTCACCATCAGCGTGTCGCCACGCTCGGCGTTGATGCCCAGGCCGTTACGCAGCACCTTGTCGATGTTCGCCAGCTCGGCAGCCGACCAGCCCGTCTTCGGGTTCATGGCGGCGGACTGTGCCAGCACGACGGCAACGTTCTGGTGCTCCAGGCGGCCACGGGCCCGCTTGGTCTGTACGATACTGCGGTCGTAGGCATACTGGCGCGTGGTTGCATTCTTGCGTGCCGAACCGTCCGGCATCTGGCCCGGCGCGCCAGGGGCGGCGGCGCCGTCGGCGGCAGGGGCGGCCGGTTCGGCGGCCGGCGGGCGGTTCGACAGCGTGCCCGGCACGCCCATCGCCATGCGGTTGCGGTCCTGCTCTTCGCGGGTGGCTTCGCTGGTGACTTTCGGCGTTTCGCCGTACTTCTCGACCGTTTCCTCGACCTTGTCGTTATCGACGGAAGCCGTGACGCTGACCTTGAAATTGTCTTCGCCCATCACCGGACCCAGCAGGCCACGGATATTGCCCTTGATCTCATCCTGGATGCGCTTCTGCGCTTCGTTGCCCGACGACGTGGCATCGAAGCCGTCCGTCAGGTCCACGTGCGACGACAGCAGGTTGCCGGCCTGGTCCACCAGGCTGACGCGTGCCGGCGACAGGCTGGCAACGCTGCCCGAGACCATGTTGACGACGGCGGCGATCGATTCGGGCGACAGCGTGCGGCCCGGCTTGACGCCGATGACGACGGCGGCCGACGACTTGTCGCCGTCCGACGACACGAACGACGTCGACTTGGCGATCGACAGGTGCACGCGCGCCGAGGCGATCGCGTCCAGCGTCATGATCGACTGGGCCAGTTCGCCTTCCAGGCCGCGGCGGAAGCGCACGTCCTGCACGAATTGCGACACGCCCAGCGGATCGTTCTTGTCCATCAGCTCCAGCCCGGCCGGCAGCTGCGCGGTGACGCCTTTCGACGCCAGCAGCATGCGCACCTTGCCCAGCTGGTCTTCCGGTACCAGCACCTGGCCGCTGTCCGGGTGGACGCGGTAAGGAATCTGCTCGGCCTCGAGCACGGACATCATGTCGGCCGCGGCGACTTTCTCGCGGGCGCCGAAGACAGGCTTGTAGCCGGCCTGGTCCTTCCACAGGAACATCAGGACGAGTGCCGTCACGCCGATGGCCAGCAGCAGCATCGGATACAGGTTTTTCAGCAGGGCAGGCGGGACACCCGGCATGCCATTGGAGGTACCACGCCAGCGCCCGAAGGCGGACTTAACAGTGTTGATCACGTCGGAACTTTCGCTTGGAACAGAATGGATACAGCCGTCGATGCGGCGGAATTACAGCGGCAGCTTGATGAGCTCGTCGACAGCGCCCATCACTTTGTTGCGAACCTGCATCAGCATCGAGAAGGACAGGCTGGCTTCCTGGCTGGCCATCATGGCGCCTACCAGGTCATCGCTGCGGCCGGCGTCGACATCGGCCATTTTTGCACCGGCGGCCTGGTCGGCCGCATTCACGCCGGAGATGGCGTTCTGCATTGCTTGCGCGAAGGAACCGGCGGAGCCGCCGGCGAAGTTTGCGTGGCCGCCGAACTGCGCGGCCGGGGCGATCTGGGCAGCGTTTTGCGCCAGCTCGTTTGCCGCGTTGGTCAGGGACGCCAGGTCGGCGTGGATCATGCCGGCGATATCATTTGCCATTTGCCATCTCACTTTCAATGCAACGTTGATCTTCGTTACCACAGTGCTTCCCTGGGCTGGAGCCCGCCACGGGTTGCTATGGCGCCAGTTCAGGGTACTGCGGGTTTGTTTTCCGCCTCCGGCTGCCAGCGCTGCAGCCCGGTTGGAAAAACGAAAAACTGCTGACATAACATTCATCCGATTATCTGGATGGGCCGCAAGATTAATGTAATCGTGCTGAAATAATGTGCCAGTGTCGATTCAGTGCGCTGCATTGTTTCCTTTTACAGAAACGCTGTTACTGTGACAAATGTCCTTAATAATCAAACACTAGCCAGCCTTGCTCGTAATGTTGAGAGAACGTGGCGTGTTGCTCAGGACAGGGATTAGCTTACCGTGAGGCAACAGCACTGTAAAGGGGAATTTGTGAATCGTGTGCAGGTGATGAGCACTCGTCATGCTATTGATTCGTGGCAATATTCAAGAATTTCAGGTATTCTACGGTGCCTGGATCGTCCACTTGTATACTTTGCGATACGATGTGATATGCAGATGGCGTATGCACATGGACTACACTGATGAATAATTTACAAACCACTGCCAAGCCGTTGATTCTGGATCCGAGCCTGCTGGGGCGCCCCGTGCACCGGCTGCCGCAGTTCGCCGCGCAGCTGCGCGAGGATATGATTGCGCAGCTGCGCCAGCCCGCCGTGCGCCGCTACTGGGGCAATGTGAGCGTCCAGGGGGCCGTGTTCGCACGGCTGGACGGCACCGAGGAGCGGCAACGCTGGCAGCACTATGCGGCCGGCGATGGCATGCTGGGCTTCGCCCTCGAACGTAAGGTGTTGCTGTCGGTGCTGAATTACCGTTATGGTCGCGGTAAGGACAGCGAGGCCTCCGTGGACGAGGCCGCCGTCCGCGTGACGGCGACGGAAGAACGGCTGGCTGTTGTATTGGGCCAACAAATGGTCGGGGTCGTGGCACAACGGATTGCAGCAAACCTGCCCGGCGGCGACCCGGCGGCAAGCCAGGAAGTCGTTCCGGCCAAGGGTGGCTATCCGCCCAAGGGCACGTGGATCGTTACGGTGGACGTGCGCCTGGGCGAGACGGAAGGCAAGGTCTGGTTCACACTGGACAAGAAGCTGATGTCGGACGTACTGCGCGGCGTGGCGCCGGAACGCGATACCGGCAAGAAAGCGTCGAAACAGTCCGGTCCGCTGGCACAGCGCATGCAGGTGGCGCTGAACGGCAGGCTGGTCAGTAAAGAGGTCACGCTGGGGGCGCTGTTCGATCTGCGCGTCGGCGATGTGATTCCGGTCAGCCTGCACAGGGCCGACGTGATGCTCGAAGACTCCCGGCTGTTTACGGCCGCGGTGACGGAGCACAAGGGAAAACTGTGCCTAACATCTTTTGAAGACGTCGAATAATATGATGAATGTGAACCCAAACGGCACCAGCGACGCGATGCTCGAGGACGTGACGGACGAGATGATACTCGACCCCGTGGCCGGCGATCTCGCCGATGTCCCCGTACAGCCGGCGCCGCGGCGCGATCTGCCGCAAATGATGCGCAAGATTCCCGTCACCCTGACCCTGGAAGTCGGATCGGCCCGCATTTCGCTGCAGGACCTGATGAGCATCGGTCCCGACAGCGTCGTCGAACTGGATGTGCTGGCGGGCGAGCCCCTGGTCATCAAGGTCAACGGCACTGCCATCGGCCGCGCCGAAGTGGTGGTGGCGGGCGAGAACTACGGGCTGAAGGTGATCGACCTGGACGGACTCAATCTCGACATGATGACGTCATGACGACGTGCTTTGCAATGCTGGCCGGCCCCTTGCGCCGGCCTTTTGCTTTTGGGGTGTCTTGACGAGATTGCCACGGTTGTTTCCACTTGTACTTCTTTTCCTTGCGCTGACCCTGGCGCTGCCAGGCCTCGGCTGGGCTCAGGCCGCCGCGCCTGCGCCAGGCAACGCGCCGGACCTGCTGGCCGGGGTCGTGCCGGGCGCCGCCACCGACCTGTCGGTGAAGATGCAGATTCTCGTCGTCATGACGCTGCTGGGCCTGCTGCCGGCCATGGCCATGATGATGACGAGCTTTACCCGCTTCGTCATTGTGCTGTCGCTGCTGCGCTCGGCGCTGGGCCTGCAGCAGGGTCTGCCGAACCGTATCATCACCGGCATCGCCCTGATCCTGACGATCCTCGTCATGAAGCCCATCGGCGACCAGGTCTGGCGCGACGCGTTCGTTCCCTACGACCAGGACCGCATCGGCCTGACCGAGGCGCTGCGCATCGCCGAGCAGCCGGTCTCGCGCTTCATGCTGGCGCAGACCAGCAAGGCGGCGCTCAAGCAGATCGCCACGCTGGCCGGCGAGGCCAACGTGACCGTGCCGATGAATCACAGCTTCCCCGTCAAGCTGGCCTCGTTCGTGCTGTCGGAACTGAAGACGGCGTTCCAGATCGGCTGCATGCTGTTCATTCCGTTCCTCATCATCGACCTTGTGGTGTCGTCGGTCCTGATGGCGATGGGCATGATGATGCTGTCGCCGCTGGTGATATCGCTGCCGTTCAAGCTGCTGCTGTTCGTGCTGGTCGATGGCTGGACGTTGACCGTCAACACGCTGGTCACCAGCATCCAGGCGTTCTAGCGGAGCGGACCGGCTATGCTGACACCCGAAGTCGCCGTCGATCTGGTTGTCGAGGCCCTGCACATCGTCATGGTGCTCGTGCTGGTGCTGGTCATCCCCGGGCTGATCATGGGTCTGGTGGTGGCGCTGTTCCAGGCCGCCACGCAGATCAACGAGCAGACGCTGTCGTTTCTGCCGCGCCTCCTGGTCACGCTGTTCGCCATCATCCTTACCGGCCGCTGGATGGCCGGCTATCTGATGGACTATTGCGTGTCCATCTTTACGCGCGCAGCCACCCTGGTAGGCTGACCAGAACGAGAACGTGGAACAGGTCCTCGCCAATCTCTTTCCGCTGCTGAACGCCTTGTGGTGGCCGTTCGTGCGCGCGATGGCATTGCTGTCGGCGGCGCCCGTGCTGGGCGAGGCGATGGTGCCGGTGCCGATCCGCGTGCTGGCATCGCTCGTCATCGCCGTGCTGATGCTGCCCGTCACGGGTCGGGAAATGGTCGTCATCGATCCGTTCTCGGTGGCTGCGGCCGTCGCCACGGCGGAGCAGGCCATCATCGGCTTCGTGCTGGGGCTGGCGTTCCACTTTGCCATGTCCGTCATCAATATATTGGGCTTCATCGTCTCGTCGCAGGTCGGCTTTTCGATGGCGGCCATGAACGACCCGCTGAACGGGCAGTCGTCCGACGTCGTCTCGCAACTGCTGATGATGCTGGCGATCATCGTCTTCTTCGCCATCGACGGCCACCTTGTGATCACCGGCGTGATCGGCGCCAGCTTCCGCGCCTGGCCGCTGGGCAGCGGCTTCGGGCCGCTGCTGCTGCAGACGGTGGCGTGGAACGTGGCATGGATCTTCTCGGCGGCCATGCTGCTGGCCATCCCCATCGTCTTCGCCACCGTTGTCGTGCAGGTCGGTTTCGGTTTCCTCAATCGCGTGGCGCCGTCGCTGAACCTGTTCTCGCTGGGCTTTTCCGTCATCACGTTCTTCGGCCTGTTGATGCTGGGCCAGGTGGTGCGCTTCGTGCCCGACCATTACACGCGCATGTCCGGCCAGGTGCTGGAGATGATCCGGCTGCAGATGCAGGCCGCGCCGGGCAACCGTACAACGGCGCTGGCCGCGCCGGGCCGTCATACCTTTGCGCTGGTCCCACAGGAGAAGGCCCATGGCTGAATCGAGCGGCGACAAGAGCGAGAAGGCGTCACAGCAGAAGCTGAAGAAGGCGCGCGAGGAAGGGCAGGTGGCCCGCTCCAAGGACCTGGCGACGGCCGTCGGCATCCTCGTCAGCCTGAAGCTGTTCATCTATCTGATGCCCTCGTATCTGGACCACTTCCGCGCCATCTTCGGGCAGAGCTTCGTGCAGCTCGACGCCGGCGACGCACTGGGCAACGCCATGTCCGACGTCTTCTACGAAGCGGCCATGCTGCTGGTGAAGATGGTGGCGCCGCTGTTCGTCGTGCCGTTCTGCATCGTGCTGTCGTCCGCGCTGCCGGGCGGGTTCGTCGTCAGCGCCAAGAACCTGCAGCCGAAGTTCTCGCGCATGAGCCCCATCGCCAATATCGGCCGGCTCTTTTCGGGCAAGCACCTGTTCGAGCTGGTGCTCTCGATCGGCAAGGCCGGCGTCCTGATCGCCGTGCTGATCCACCTGGCCCGTTCCACCCTGGACGACTACACGCGGCTGCAGTCGCTGCCGCTGTCCGAGGCCATGCTGAAGGGCGCCGGCCTGATGGCGGACGGCCTGATGGCGATGGTGTCGATCTTCATCCTGTTCGCGCTCATCGACGTGCCGGCACAGGCGTTCTTCTTCGCCAAAGGCCAGCGCATGACGAAGCAGGACGTCAAGGACGAGCACAAGAGCAGCGAAGGGCGGCCGGAAGTAAAGGGCCGCATCCGCCAGCTGCAGCGCGCCATGGCCCAGCGCAGCGCGCGGAAAACCGTGCCGACGGCGGACGTCGTCGTCGTCAACCCGGAACACTATGCCGTGGCGCTGAAGTACGACGACAAGCGCGCCGAGGCGCCGTTCGTTGTGGCCAAGGGCGTCGACGAACTGGCGCTGTACATCAAGTCCATCGCGCACGAGCACAAGATCGAAGTGCTGACGTTGCCGCCGCTGGCGCGCGCCATCTACAACACGGCCCAGGTCAACCAGCAGATCCCCGTGCAGCTGTACCAGGCCGTCTCGCAGGTGCTGCACTACGTGCTGCAGCTGAAGGCCTTCAAAACGGGTGGCCGGCAGGGCCTGCCGCCATTCCCGACCAGATTGTCGTACCACCATCCATGAGTGAGGTTTCGCCGTCATGAATTCACTGAACCGCATCGTTGCCGAATTGCGCCGCCATAAGTTCGCCACGCCGCTGTTCGTCATGTCCATCCTGGGCATGATCATCCTGCCGTTGCCGCCGATCCTGCTGGACGTGCTGTTTACGTTCAATATCGTGCTGGCCCTGATCGTCATTCTCGTCTCCGTGCAGGCCAGGCGCCCGCTGGACTTCTCCGTGTTCCCCACGGTGATCCTGGTCACGACGATGCTGCGCCTGACGCTGAACGTGGCATCGACGCGGGTGGTGCTGCTGCATGGCCACGAGGGTACGCACGCCGCCGGGCGGGTGGTGGAGGCGTTCGGTAACGTCGTCATCGGCGGCAACTTCGTTGTCGGCCTGGTGGTGTTCGTCATCCTGATGATCATCAACTTCGCCGTCGTGACGAAGGGCGCGGAACGGATTTCGGAAGTCTCGGCCAGGTTCACGCTGGACGCACTGCCGGGCAAGCAGATGGCCATCGACGCGGACCTGAACGCGGGCCTGATCAACCAGGACAAGGCACAGCTGCGCCGCCGCGAAGTGGCGATGGAAGCGGACTTCTACGGCGCCATGGACGGTGCCTCGAAGTTCGTGCGCGGCGACGCCGTCGCGTCGATCCTGGTCCTGATCATCAACCTGGTCGGCGGCGTCGCCATCGGCGCGCTGATGCAGGACATGAGCTTCGGCGACGCATTCCGCCAGTACGCGCTGCTGACGATTGGCGACGGTCTGGTGGCCCAGATTCCGGCGCTGCTGCTGTCCGCGGCCGCGGCGATCATCGTTACGCGCATCTCGGATGCGGGCGACTTCGAAGACCAGGTCAGCACGCAGCTGCTGGCCAACCCGAACGTGCTGTTCTCGGCCGCCGGCCTGATGGTGGTGCTGGGCATCGTGCCGGGCATGCCGTGGCTGCCGTTCCTGTCGTTCGCGGGCGCGCTGGGGTATGCCGGCTACCGGATGACGCAGCGTGCCGTGGCGCCGCCGGATACCAAGCAGATCGAAGCGATCCAGGCAGCGCTGTCGGAAGAGAAGACGCCGGAACTGGAGTGGCAAAGCCTGCCCGTCGTGCATCCGCTGCAGGTGCTGCTGGGCTACAAGCTGGTGGGGATGATCGACAAGGCGCAGGGCGAGGTGCTGACGAAGCGTATCCGCGGCGTGCGCCAGAGCCTGTCCGAGGCGATGGGCATGGTGCTGCCGCCGATCGGCGTGCGCGACGACCTGGGTCTGAAACCGTCGCAATACTCCGTCGTGCTGGGCGGCGCCGCGATCGCCCATGCGGAAGTGTTCCCGGACCGGCTGATGGCGATCCCATCGCCGAACCTGTATGGCCAGGTGGACGGCATTCCCGGCGTCGAACCGGCGTACGGCATGCCCGTCGTCTGGATCGAACCAACCGACAAGGCGCAGGCGCTGGGCATGGGCTACCAGGTCGTGGAAGCCCCCAGCGCCATCGCCACGCACGTGTCGAAGCTGATCCGCGAATACCTGCCGGAGCTGTTCCGCCACGACGACGTGGCCGCGCTGATGGAACGCCTGACGGCGCTGTCGCCCAAGCTGGGCTCCGCGCTGGACAAGACCATGACGCACACGCAGCTGCTGCGCGTGTTCCGCGTGCTGCTGGCGGAAAACGTCTCGCTGAAGGACATCATCCCGATCGCGACAACGCTGCTGGACAGCGCCGAAACGACGAAGGACCCGATCCTGCTGGCAGCCGAAATCCGCTGCGCGCTGCGCCGCCAGATCGTCTCCAGCCTGTTCGGCCAGAAGAAGGAAATGCTCGCCTTTAACCTGGGCGGCGAGCTGGAAAACATGCTGCTGGGCTCCCTCAACCAGGCCCGCCAGAGCGGCAAGGTGGTGCTGGACAACTACCCGATCGACCCGCACCTGCTGGCGCAGCTGCAAGTGAACATGCCGGTGGCGCGCGAACAGATGAAGCAGGCCTCCACGCCGCCCGTGCTGCTGGTGCTGCCGCAGATCCGGCCGCTGCTGGCCCGGTACGCGCGCCTGTTCGCGCCGGGGTTGCATGTGCTGTCGTATAACGAGGTGCCTGAGAATCGGGAAGTGTCGATTATCGGGACGGTGGGGTAGGGGCCCGACGGGCTCGCTCATCGGTTGACGTCGTTGGCGACGCCACTACGGCTGTGCACATCGTCGACGGCCTGCTGACGGGCTGACATGCAGGCGCGAGTCTCGACGGGTGCAAAGATACGTTATGATGTCGGCAAGGGTGATGATGTCCTTGCTGGCATGACAGGACGCGCGATAGTCGGGCCGCCTCGCAGTGTTCGCGCGCCCTCACGGTGCTCAACCTTTTCGGCTTTCAGCTTTACCCGATGCCTTTGCGTACTTCGTTGCGCATTGTTCTGTTCGCCCTGGCTTATCCCGGTTTCACGCGCTGGCGGCCGCGCCGCGCGGCGGTGCCATGCCGTGTGCGCCGGTGCCGCGCAGCCCGATAGGCAAGTCCGATTCAGCAGGCGCGAGCCTTTGCCCTTCCACGGGCTTTTTTATTCGTGAATAACGCGACCGCGCCGACGTGGTCCATTTGATGGGGAATTCCAGTGCGTATCGAAAAGCGTCTATCGAAATCCTTCACGCAATTTGCCAATTCCGGCAAGGCCGGGGGCATCGTTCTGATCCTGTGCACGCTGGCCTCGCTGGCGTTGGCAAATTCGCCGTGGGGCGAATCTTACCGGCATTTCTGGCACCTGCCGGTCGCGGGACTCACTGTCGAGCTTTGGATCAACGATGCATTGATGGCGATCTTCTTCCTGCTGATCGGCCTCGAACTCGAGCGCGAACTCTACAACGGAGAGCTGTCGGACTTCAGGAACGCCTTGCTACCGATCCTGGCGGCGGCGGGCGGAATTGTGCTGCCCGCCGGCATTCACTTCCTGATGAATCATGGCACGCCTACGCAGGCAGGCATCGGCATCCCGATGGCGACCGACATCGCGTTTGCGCTGGGCGTACTGGCGTTGCTTGGGCGCCGGGTGCCGGCCTCGCTCAAGATATTCCTGACCGCGCTGGCCGTGATGGACGACCTCGGTGCCATTGTCGTGATTGCGCTGTTCTATACCGCGCAGCTGTCGATCGGCTACCTGGCAGGCGCGCTGGCCGTATTTGCGGCGCTGCTGGCGATGAACCGCCTGATGCGCGTTGCCGCGCTGTGGCCGTACCTGCTGCTCGGCGCCCTCATGTGGTTCCTGATGTTGAAATCGGGCGTGCATGCGACCATCTCGGGCGTGCTGCTGGCCTTTGCCATTCCCTATTCGGCGCTGGAGGACGACGCCACCTCGCCGTCGCATCGCCTGGAGCATTTGCTGCACAAGCCCGTCGCGTTCCTGATCCTGCCCATTTTTGCCCTGGCGAACACCGGCATCCTGATCGGCACGGGCTGGGCCCAGGAGCTGCTGTCTGCCAACAGCGTCGGCATTTTCCTCGGCTTGTTGGTCGGAAAACCAGTCGGTATCGTGCTGTTCAGTTTTATCGCGGTGGCCGCCGGGCTGTGCCGGCTTCCCCTGGATCTTGGCTGGCGTCATATTTTGGGAGCGGGGCTGCTCGGCGGTATCGGCTTCACGATGTCGATCTTCATCACCAACCTGGCATTTACCGGCCAGGCTGGCCTGATCGACGCATCGAAGATCGCCATCCTCGTGGCCTCCTGCGCCGCAGGCGTCATCGGTTTTGCATGGCTCAAGCTGGCCGGGGCACCGTTGCCGTCCGATCCCGATCCCGACACGATGGACTTCGAATCCGGCCCTGCGAAGGAAACCACCTGAAGGGCGCCGGGCACGCTCCCCGGCGGTCTGCTGGCAGACTCATGGCGCCCAGCGCGAAGCGGCCCGTGTCGCGCAGGCCTATCGTTGCGCCTTCAGCAGGGCCACGTATGCCGAGCGGTTGCCGGCCTGGCTGGCCGGCACCACCGCAAGGCTGACGTCGGCTTCAGGATGACCGCGTCGATGTCGCCCAGCGTTGCTGATGAGAATCCGCGATTTCCTCGGACATTTCGATGGCCGGGCAGGTCAGCGTCTTGCTTCGAGATCGTCGATGTATTCCTTCATTTCACCGATCTCCTTCCTCTGTGCAGCAATGATCCCGTCGGTAAGCTTGCGCACGCGCGGGCCGACGATGCGGGCGCGCTGTTCAGGATGGCGATGGAGTGATGAGGAATCGCGCATGTATGCCCCGTCGTCCACCGTGGTTTGGCTGCGCACCAGCTACAGCGACACGGGGAGGCGTGCTGCGCTGGTCAGCGGGATGCCGATATTGACTGCCATATTCGGGTTCACCTTCCACATGGCTGCGCGCATGCCGACGGCCTTCGTGGCACCCATGATGAGGGCCATGAAGGCCGGGTTTAACTGAAGAACACGTGGTCGGCCGGGCAGGTATTAAGGTACATCAGCCCGGACATGATGACGGTCCCGGCCGACGCTGGAACGTACCCCGGGCAATGCCTGCGGCATCGCTCGCTCGCCGGGCGGCAGACCAGGGGCCGAACAGGACAACGGCTACCTGCTGGCATGGCAGTCCGACCACGGCACCAGCCACGGTGTCGTCGTCAGGCAGTTCCGCTGGGATGGGAGGGCGCACCGTTGATTGCATAAAAAGCATTTACATTTGGAGAAATGCTTTTATTTCGCTACAATACAGCCTGGTTGGCAGCCTTGCCATCAGTTGAAGCTAGAATTCTGCAGCAATCTCTCTCCTGGCAATCGTCGATGCGCCGCGCGCATCCGATTGTGTTCGCCTTGCAGCGGCCGAGGCCGCTGCATCCACAGGTCGGCGCAAGCGGCGCCGAGCACATCGCTCTGAAAGGACGAAAGACGATGACCCTTGCAAATCCCCCACAATGGGTGCCACGCCCCATCCGGATCGTTTCGTACTGGCCACGGACCTCGACGGTACCCTGCTGGCCGGTGGCCTCGAGGCCCGGCGCCAGGTGCGCGAACTGTTTTCCCAGGCACGGCCGGGCGTGCGCCTGGTGTTCGTAACCGGCCGCGGCCTCGAGTCGATACTGCCTTTGCTGAGCGACCCGACCATTCCCAAGCCGGACTACATCATCGCCGACGTTGGCGCCACGGTGGTTGACGCAGACCTGCGTCCTGTCGACGCCATCCAGGCCGAGGTGGCGGCGCGCTGGCCCGGTTCCCAGGCCGTGCTGAAGGCGCTGGCCGGGTTCGGGCTGCGCCGCCAGAGCGTGCCGCAGGAGCGGCGCTGCTCCTTCCTGGCCAGCGAGGAGGTCGTGACGCCGGCACTGCGTGCGGCGGTCGATGCGCTCGGATGCGACCTGCTGCTGTCGGCCGGCTGTTACCTCGACGTACTGCCGCGCGGCGTGAGCAAGGGCCAGGCCCTGTTGCGCCTGACGCAGGCAGCCGGCTTCGACCCGGCCACCATTGTCGTTGCCGGCGACACACTGAACGACCTGTCGATGTACGAGACCGGGCTGCGTGGCGTCGTGGTGGGCCATGCCGAGCCGGCGCTGGTCGAGCGGGTCGGCAAGTGGCCGCAGGTGCACATCGCCGAGGGCGAGGGCTGCGCCGGCATCCTCGAAGGGCTGGCGTATCATGGCGCGCTGGCGCACCAAGCGGGCCCAGGCAGCCTGCCGGCGGTGCGCGATGGCGCCGAGCTCGTGATGGTGTACCACCGCCTGCCTTACGACGAAGTGCTGGAGGACGGCGTGGTGCGGCACCGGCGCCCGCGCAGTCCGAACGGCATCATGCCCACCTTGCTGCGCTTTTTTGCGGGCGAGCGCTCCGGTTCCTGGGTGGCGTGGTCCCAGCAGGAAAGCCGGCAGCCGGCCGGTTTCGTGCCGCACGTGGCGATCGATCCGGAACGCTATCCGCGGCTTCAGGCCGCGCGTGTAGCCCTGACAGGCGACGATATCGACATTTTCTACAAGAAGTTCTCGAAAGAGGCGTTCTGGCCGATCATCTTCGGCTTCCCCGACAAGGCCGAATTCGAGCAGGCCCACTGGGAGCGCTTCCTGGAAGTGAACCAGCTGTTCGCCGAGCAGACCGCGCGCGAAGCGGGCGAAGGGGCGCTGGTCTGGGTGCATGACTACAACCTGTGGATGGTGCCGTCGTTCCTGCGGCCGCTGCGGCCGGACCTGCGCATCGCGTTCTTCCATCACACGGCGTTCCCGGCCAGCGACGTGTTCAATATCCTGCCGTGGCGGCGCGAGATCATCGGCAGCCTGCTGCAGTGCGACTACGTCGGCTTCCATATCCCGCGCTACGTCGAGAATTTCGTCGACGCCGTGCGCTCGCATGCGCCACTGGATGTGCTGGGCACGGTGCCATGCGCGCCGCGCTTCCTGACCTATGGCTGTGCGTTGGGCATCGACACCATGACGACGGGCATCGCCGTCGGCGGCCGGCAGGTGCGCCTGGGCGCGCATCCGGTCGGGACCGACGTGGCGCTGATCGAACGCATCGTGGCCAGCCCGGCCGTGCGCGAACAGGCGGCGGCGATCCGCGACTACCTGGGCAGCGCCACGGGGATCGTCTCGATCGAGCGGCTCGACTACGTCAAGGGCACGCTCGAGAAGCTGCAGGCCTTCGAGCGGCTGCTGGAACAGCACCCCGAACACATCGGCAAGGTCACCCTGCTGAACATCATCACGCCGGCCGCGCCCGGCATGGAAATCTATGAAAGCCTGCGTGTCGAGGTGGACCGCACGGTGGGCCGCATCAACGGCCGCTTCTCGACCCTGAACTGGGTGCCGGTGCGCTACTTCTACCGCTCGCTGCCGTTCGAGGAAGTGCTGGCGCACTACGCCGCCTGCGATATCGCCTGGATCACGCCGCTGCGCGACGGCCTGAACCTCGTCGCCAAGGAATTCATCGCCGCCCGCAAGGCCAGCGGCGGCTCGGGTGTGCTGGTGCTGTCCGAATTCGCCGGCGCGGCGGTCGAACTGCACGGCGCCGTGCTGACCAATCCCTACGATGCGAACGCCATGACCGCCTCGCTGCACCAGGCACTGACCATGGGGGAGGACGAGCGGGCCTATCGTACTGCGCGCATGGCAATGATCACGGCCGAGCACGACGTCGAGCGTTGGGGCCGGGGCTTCATCGCGGCGGTGGACGCGGCCGTGCTGGGCGCACACACGCAGGACGACGTCCGGGCGGCCTGAGCCGCCCCTTCTGACGCATCGGGAAAGGAAGCATGCATTACATTATATTCGGCAACGATCCGGTCGCCTGGGCGATCGCGCTGGCCATCGCGGCCGCCGTCTCGACCGTGTTGTACACCGTCAAGGGCCTCGTCATCCGGCGCCTGCAGCGCTTCGCGGCGGCGACGGCGACTTACCTGGATGACCTGGCCGTGAAGATATTGTCGGCCACGAACTCGCTGTTCATCCTGCTCATGGGGCTGTACGTTGGTTCCCATTGGCTGGCCCTGCCGGACAAGAGCGAGGCCTTGCTGACGCGCCTGGCTATCGCGACGCTGCTGTTGCAGGTGGCCCGCTGGGGTGACGTCGGCGTGAATGGCTGGCTCCACCATTACCGCACCCGTCGCAGCGTCCATGACGTGGCCAGTACCACGTCGACGGCGGCGCTGGGGTTCGTGGCACGCCTGGCCGTCTGGCTGATCTTCGTGCTGATGATCCTCGATAACTTCGGCGTGAACATCACCACCCTGGTGGCCAGCCTGGGGATCGGCGGCATCGCGGTGGCACTGGCACTGCAGAAGGTGTTGGGCGACCTGTTCTCGTCGCTGTCGATCGTGCTGGACAAGCCATTCGTGATCGGCGACTTCATTGCCGTCGATGACATCTCCGGCACCGTCGAGTACGTGGGCCTGAAAACCACCCGCATTCGCGGCCTCGGCGGCGAACAGGTGGTGTTTTCCAACAGCGACCTGCTGGGCAGCCGCATCCACAACTACAAGCGTATGGAGACGCGTCGCATCGTGTTCGGCATCGGCGTCGCGTACGAGATCAGCAAGGAACAGGTGCGCGCCATTCCCGCCATCCTGCGCGAGGTGGTGCAGGCGCAGCCGCAGGCCCAGTTCGACCGCGCGCACTTCAAGGCGTATGGCGCGTCGTCGCTCGACTTCGAGATCGTATATATTGTCAAGACGTCCGAGTATGCCGTGTATATGGACGTCCAGCAGGCCATCAATGTCGCCCTGTTCGAGCGTTTCGCCGAGGAGGGCATCCCGTTCGCGTATCCGACGCAGACGGTATATCTGGCGCGCGCGCAAGCGGCTGCCGACCGGAAAGAGTAGGTTCCCATGCAAATGCTGCTGTCCGCGGGCTTCATCCTGTTGGTCGTGCTGTGGGGCATCCTGGCGCCGGCGAACATGAGCGCCGTTTTCGACGCAATGCTGGCCGCGTTGACGCGCAACTTCGGCTGGTTCTACCTGTGGGTCGTCCTCGGCCTGGTCGTGTTTGCCGGCTTCGTGGCCTTCAGCCGTTACGGCAACCTGAAACTCGGTGGCGATGACGATGAGCCGGAGTTCGGCATGGGCAGCTGGTTCGCCATGCTGTTCGCCGCCGGGATGGGCATCGGCTTGGTATTCTGGGGTGTCGCCGAGCCAATCTCCCATTTTGCTACCGCGCCGCCGGGAACCGTCGAGCGCACGCCGGAAGCGGCGAACGCAGCGATGCGCTATGTGTTCTTCCACTGGGGTATCCACCCATGGGCGGTGTACAGCGTCGTTGCGCTGTCGATCGCGTTCTTTCAGTACCGCCGCGCCGGCAGTCCCCTGATCAGCACCGTTACCGGTGCCCTGCCATGGCGGCCGGTGCGCGCGATGGGCGGCCTATTCAATGCGCTCGCCGTTGTCGCCACTGCGTTCGGTGTGGCCGCGTCACTGGGCGTTGGCGCGTTGCAGATCAACAGTGGCCTGCAGGCGGTATTCGGGGTTGCGGTCAGCGACACGGCCGAGGTGACGATCATCGTCGTCACCGCGATCATCTACATGACTTCGGCCGTGACCGGCGTCGACAAGGGTATCCGCTACCTGTCCAACTTCAACATGGGACTCGCGGGCCTGCTTGCGCTGGCCGTGTTCCTGCTCGGCCCGACCGTGGCGATCATCGATACGCTCACCAATACGCTGGGAAGTTACCTGAGCGAAGTCATCAGGATGAGCCTGCGGGCGACGCCGTTCCGCGCTAGCACCTGGGTAGGCAGCTGGACCGTCTTCTACTGGGCCTGGTGGATTTCCTGGTCGCCTTTCGTCGGACTCTTCATTGCCCGCGTCTCGCGTGGAAGAACGGTACGCGAGTTCATCCTGGGCACCGTGCTGGCGCCCTCGCTGGCGGCCTTCCTGTGGTTTTCCATTTTCGGCGGCACTGCCCTGCACATGGAGATCTGGCAGCACGTGCCGCTCGCGGACGCGGTCAAGGCCGATGTCGCTACCGCCTTGTTCACGATGTTCGATGCCATGCCGTTCGGCGGGATCATGTCGGTCGTCGCCACGCTGCTTGTATTCGTGTTCTTCGTCACCTCGGGCGACTCGGCGGTGCTGGTGCTCGGCATGATGAGCACGAGCGGCAACCCGAACCCACCGCGCTGGGTCAAGATCGTCTGGGGCGTTCTGGTCGCCGGCATCGCCATCAGCCTGCTGCTGGCCGGTGGCCTCAAGGCGGTGCAAACTGCAACCATCCTGTTCGCGCTGCCGTTCGCCATCGTCATCGTATTGATGGTGATCTCGCTGTGGCGAGCCTTGGCGGAAGACTGGCGCGATGAGGCACGCCGCGAGCGCGAGCTGCGACGGCGTGTTCGCGAAATGATGGCCAAGTAACAAGGGGCATGGGTACGGCGCTTGCCGCGTGCCCGCCCCGGAAAGCAGACCGATGAATCTAACAGCATATCTCCGCGCAGCCATCCTGGCGGGCGCGTCAATCATGGGCGCCGGTGTGTGCCGCGCGGACGACGTCGTCAAGCCGGCATGGAAGCTGGGCGGCGCCATCCGATTCAACTATGTGCACAAGAGCTGGCAGGACGAGTACCCGCGCGGATTTGTCGGGCTCGATACGGCCCGCCTGAACCTGGACTACGACGACGGACGCCTGCTCGGCGCTGCAGAGTACCGCTACAACCGTTTCCCACAGGGGCAGGGCGGCTATTGGCAGCATTTCCTGCACCATGGCTGGGCCGGGGTGAGGTTTGCCGACCGTGGCACCTTGCATATCGGGCTGGACAAGGTGCCGTTCGGCATCCTGCCTTTTGCTTCGAACAATTTCTACCAATCGATCGCGTTCTACGCCGGCTTCGAGGACAAGTACGATCTTGGCGTAGCCTACGCGAGCCGGCCCGGACCGGTGGAGTGGCAGCTCGGCTTTTATCCGCGCGACGGCGGTTCCTACGGTGGTGGCGCAAACACGGCCCGCGCATCCAACCGGTACTCGTACAACATCGTCGCCGATGACGACGCGCACGGCTTTGGTACTGGCCAGCGCGACCGCGAGCGCAACACGCTGGTGGCGCGGTTGACGTGGCATCCGGGGCCCGCCGGGCAGCACGAGCTCGGCGCGTCCGGTCTGACGGGGGCGATCCGCAACGGTGCCGGCATCGACACGCGGCGCAACGCGGTAGCGCTGCATTACGCCGGCACGTTCGGTCCGGTCAAGGCAATGCTGCAGACATCGCGTTACCACTATGGCACCCGCCATGACGCTACCCAGACATATGACGGGCTCGATGCCAACAGCTTTGTCATGCTGGGCGCATTCGGCTTTCCGTACCCGCTGGCGACGCAGGGATCGATCCATATTGCCAATCTTGCCTACGATATCGGCGGCAAGCTCGGGCCGCTCGGCGGCTTCAAGCTCTACAACGACTACAGTATCCTGCGCAAGCACGTCGGTTCATACCGCGCTTCGGTCCAAAACGTCACAGGCATGACTTTCTCCTCGGGCAAGTGGGTGTTTTACGCCGACTTCATGCTGGGCAAGCACCATCCGTACCTGTCGCCGGATGCCGGCGGCCTTGCCGCCACAGCCGCTCAGCATGACGGCTTTACCCGCCGGATCAACTTGCAGGCCGGCTACTACTTTTGAGTGTTTAATCCAAGCGACAAGGATTTGTGCCATTGGGGATTCCCATACACAATGGTGTTTTGCCCGCCGCCTGCGCGGGCAACCTCACCGCAGCAGCCACCATGAACGCACCCCACACTCCGCCGCCGCCGCCGCCGGCGCCGTCGCTACGCACGGCCATCGCCCACCGCTTCAGTTTGCTCGACGACAAGGCCAACGATGACGAGATCGACCGCAGCCTGCGCGCAGGCGTCGAGCTGCGCGGCGCCACGCCATGGATCCTGATGTTCGCGATCGTGATCGCCTCGGTCGGGTTGAACACCAACTCGAACGCCGTGATCATAGGTGCCATGCTGGTGTCGCCACTGATGGGTCCGATCGTCGGGCTGGGCTATGGCATCGGCATTTTCGATTTCGCGCTGGTGCGCCGGTCGGTGGCCAACCTGGCCATCGCCGCCGGCATCAGCCTGCTGACCTCTACGCTGTACTTCATGCTGACGCCCCTCGACGAGGCGCAGTCCGAGTTGCTGGCGCGCACCACGCCGTCGCTGTGGGACGTGCTGATTGCGCTGGCCGGCGGCCTGGCCGGAATCATCGGCCAGACCCGGCGCGAAAAGTCGAACGTCATCCCGGGTGTGGCCATCGCCACCGCCCTGATGCCGCCGCTGTGCACCGCCGGGTACGGTTTGGCGAACGGCAACTGGTCGGTGTTCGGCGGCGCCTTCTACCTGTTCTCCATCAATTGCGTGTTCATCGCGTTTGCCGCCGTGGTGGTGATCGAGTTCCTGCGCCTGCCGCACCGAAAGTTCATCGACCCGCGACGCGGTCGCCGGGTCAAGGGCACGCTGCTGTTCATCGTGCTGGCCACGGGCCTGCCCAGCATCTACCTGGCCGCGCGCCTTGTCGACAACGAGGTATTCAAGAGCCGCGCGCGCGACTTCGTACGCAAGGAGTTCAAGGCCGCCAGCGTGCATGTGCTGGACACCCGGCTGGTACCCGCGACGCGCGAGATCGAAGTAACGCTGATCGGCCAGCGCCTGCCGGCGCCTGTCATCAAGGCCATAGAAGGACGCATGGCCGACGCCGGCCTGACCAAGGCGCGCCTGCTCGTACATCAGGCTCAGCCGGAAGACCGCCGCGACGACAGCAAGCTCGATGTCGGCAGCCTGAAAGCCGAGATCCTGGCCGATATCGTGCGCAACAACCAGCAGGCGCTGCAGGAGCGTGACGCCACTATTGCAGCGCTGCGCCAGCAGCTGACGGGCCAGGAAGGCTGGGTGGAGCTGGCCGCGGCGGTCACGCGCGAGTTCGAGGCGCACTATCCGCAGTGCGGCAATGTGTTGATGGGCAAGGCGGCAACGCCTGCGCAGGGAGCGACCGTGGCGGTACCGTTCCTGAGCGCCAATTGCCGCCGGCTGCCCGGCAGCGAAGAGAACAAGCGCATCACGGAGTGGTTGAAGGTGCGGACGGGCCAGGCTGACGTGCGGGTCGTCCTGGCCGCGAAACGGGGAAAGATTATCAGACAGAGCGATAGGTGAGACGCGCTCCGGCTGGAGCATCAAGAAAGGAAAAGGCAGGATGTTGGGAAACGACGAAGAGGGCAAGCGGCAGGATGACCAGCGGACGGCTGCCGAAGCGCAGCAGCACGATCGCGTGAAGCATGACCACGACTGGCGCACGCGGGCGCGCGTCGAATTGTCGGACCGGGCGTTGTGGACCGGCCGGGCGGTCGTGGTCGCGATGGCGGTGCTGTCCGGCCTGACCGTGGTCGGCTTTACATGGCTGAGCGAGCAGACGTTCGATGCGTTCGAACAGTTGCGCCAGCTCGCCTGGTGGAGTCCGCTGATCTGGACACCGGCCTGCACGGCGGCGGTGGTCTGGCTGACGCGGCGTTTTGCGCCAGGTGCCGCGGGATCGGGTATTCCCCAGGCGATGGCTGCGCTCGAACCGTCGCTGGACCCGGCCAAGCTCGGCCTGTTTGTCTCGCTGCGTCTGAGCGCGGCAAAGATTCTGTTGACGGCCGGCGGACTGCTCGGCGGCCTGTCGGTGGGGCGCGAAGGTCCATCGGTCCAGATTGCGGCGGGCGTGATGCTGCAGGCCCGGCGCCTGTTGCCGGCGCGATCGCAAGTCACCACCCACAGCCTGCTGGTGGCCGGTGGCGCCGCCGGCATTGCCGCCGCCTTCAATACGCCGCTCGCGGGCATCATGTTCGCCATCGAGGAGCTGGCGCGCGCGCCGGAGCAGCGTAACAGCGGGCTGATCATCACGGCGATCGTGCTGGGCGGGCTGATCGCAGTGTCGATACACGGCAATGCCACATATTTCGGCGTCATTCACACGGGTGCCATCGGGCCCGGGCTGCTGCTGCCCGGCTTGGTGGTGGCCGTGTGCAGCGGGGTGGCAGGCGGCCTGTTCTCGCGCCTGCTGATCGCCTCGCTCGCGGGCCGCGGGCGCGACCCGATGAGCAGGCTGCGGGCCCGGCGTCCGGTACTGTTCGGCGCCGTGTGCGGCCTGGCGGTCGCGCTGATCGGCGTGGTCACCGCAGGCACCGCGTTCGGCTCGGGCTATGGGCCGACACGTGCCATGATCGACGGTGTCGCCACGATGCCGATGGCATATGCGCTGTTCAAGTTCCTGGCGACTTGGCTCAGCAGTTGGGCCGGCGTGCCAGCCGGTATTTTCGCCCCGTCGCTGGCGATCGGCGCGGCCATGGGCAACGATGTGGCGTTACTGTTCTTCCACGCCCAGGCGCCGGCCCTGATCGCGCTGGGCATGGTCGGCTTCCTGGCCGCGGCGACGCAGGCCCCGCTGACGGCATTCATCATCGTGATGGAAATGGTGGGCGGCCATTCGATGGTGCTGAGCCTGATGGCATGCGCATTGGTGGCGAGCATGCTGGCGCGAATCATCAGCCCGCCGCTGTATCCCACGCTGGCTCGCATGCAGCTGCAGCGTGTCCCGGCCTGAGCAGCGATTGACCTATGGCCAGCAACGGCCGCCGGATCAGCGCTGCCGAGTGGGACAGGCCCCGGCCGTTTTCCTGTCGCCACGCCTCATCGTCGGTTCCCAAGGGGATACCAATGCGGCTCGTTATGCGCACCTCCGGGTTTGGTCTCTACCTTCGGCTCGGGTGGAAGACCAGGTGTGATAGGCTGCTGCCGTTTAGAAATTGTGGCAGCGAACAACGAGCCGAAGTCTGTGGCCCGGTTCCGCCGCAGCCCTTGTATCGTCGCGATGCGCTTGAGGTGGTTCTACTGGATACTCTTGCCCAACCGTTCCTGGGACAAACAACCGCTGGACCTTCTGATCCGACATAACTGCCTGGAGTCTGCATGACCTCTGTTGCCCCAATGATTACGAATGACGCCGTCATCCTCGGCATGCTGGCCACCATCCTCGGCGCCGTACTGTGGACAGCATCGCGTGAGAGTGGATTCTGGAAGAAATTCTACAGCTATGTCCCTGCCTTGCTGCTGTGCTATCTGCTTCCTTCCTTGCTGAACACCGCCGGAGTCATCGATGGCGCCGCCTCGAAGCTGTACCCGATGGCGCGTGACTATCTGTTGCCGAGCTCTCTCGTTTTGCTGTGCGTCGCGATCGATTTCAAAGCCATCGTCCGGCTTGGTCCGAAGGCGGTCATCATGTTCCTGACGGGGACAGCCGGGGTCATGGCCGGTGCATTGGTGGCGTTCGAGGCGATGCGCGTGATCCATCCTGAAACGGTCGCTGGCGACACGTGGCGCGGCATGACTACCGTGGCTGGTGCCTGGATCGGCGGCGGGGCCAACCAGGCCGCCATGCGCGAAGTGTTCAACGTGGACGCCACCATGTTCGGCCAGTTCGTTGCCGTCGATGTCCTGGTCGGCAATCTCTGGACCGCGGTACTGCTTTTCCTTGCCAGCCGTGCCCAGGTTTTCGACCGCTGGACCGGGGCTGACCTTACCGCCCTGAACCGGCTGCGTGACAGCATCGAACAATACCAGACGCTGCATGCGCGCATTCCCACGCTGCCTGACCTCGTGGTCATCCTTGCGATCGGTCTTGGCGCCACCGGCCTGTCGCACTTCCTTGCCCAGTACCTGGTGAGCCTGATCGAATCACTGCCCGCCGAGTGGCGCCTGCGCGATTACAGCCTCACCTCTGGCTTCTTCTGGATAGTCGTGACCGCCACGACCATCGGTCTGCTGCTCAGCTTTACCAAGGCCCGTACCTATGAAGGTGCAGGGGCGTCGCGCATCGGCGCGGTCATGCTATACGTGCTGGTTGCAACGATCGGCATGCAGATGGACCTGGGCGCTTTGCTCGACCGGCCATGGCTGTTCCTGCTGGGGTTCCTCTGGATTGCCTTCCACGGCGGCCTGATGATCCTGATGGCCAAGCTGATCCGGGCCCCACTGTTCATGATGGCGGTGGGGTCGCAGGCAAACATCGGCGCAGCAGCTTCGGCACCCGTGGTTGCCAGTGCCTTCCACCCGGCACTCGCGCCGGTCGGCGTGCTGCTGGCCGTGCTGGGATATGCGTTGGGAACCTATGGCGCCTACATCACTGGCGTGTCCTTGCGCGCAATGGCGGGAACTTGATGCTGCCGTTCCTGTCCTGAATTTACCTTCCGGGCGGAAGCGGCTGAGATCGGTGGTACAGCGACTTCTCCTGCGGAGCGGACGCCGTTGCACAATGAAGCGCAGCAATCGTCCTTGCGGTGGATAGCGACTCCGGGCTGAAGGATCAGACGGCGACACCAACTCGACTCCGAGTTACAACATAGAACAGTATTTGGACCGGTATGGATACGGACTGAGCGATAGGGAGGTCGCGCGAACACTCCACCCGGTGAGCCTGTACTATTCGCCGGCAATGCATTGCCAGGCCCGGATTAGCGGTTATCCAGGCTCTGCGATGCCGCTGCGGTACCGGTCAGCACGACTTCCACACCGACCGCACCCAGCGCCGCCATCACGGCTGCGGGCGGCGCCGCATCCGTGACCAGCAAGTCGACGCCCTCGAACGTGCACAGGCGGTGCAGGAACGCCTTGCCGAACTTCGACGCATCCGCCACCACGATCACCTGGCTGGCCTGGCGCAGCATCGCGCCCTTGAGGTCGGCTTCCTCGCCGGACGAACAGGTCAGGCCGCCAGGGTCGATGGCGCAGGCGCCAAGGATCAGCTTGTCGAACTGGAATTGCGCGATCCCAAGCCGGGCCTGTGCGCCTTCGAGGCTGCGCTGCCAGGGATTGAACTGGCCGCCAGTGAGGTGCAATTCGGTCCCGTCGCGCTTGCCGAGAGTTTCGGCGACGTCGATGGAATTGGTCACCGCGTGCAGCGGCGATGCCGTAAGCGCGTGGGCGACTTCCAGCACTGTGGTGGAGGTATCGAACAGCACCCGGTCGCCGTTGCGGATCAGCGCGGCCGCCGCTGCGCCGATGGCCTGCTTGGCGGATGTCGCGCCGTCGCGTTCGGCGTACTGCCGCACCCGCGTTTCCTGCGGCGGCAGTACGGCGCCGCCGCGCACACGCAGAACGTGGCCATCGGCATCGAGCCGCACGATGTCGCGCCGTGCCGTATCGCGTGTCACGCCGAACAGCCGGCAGATGTCCTCAATGCCGATGCGGTAGTGCTGTGCGAGGTGCGCGCAGATCGCCTCCAGGCGCCGCGCTTGCGTGAGCGGTATTTCCGCGCTCATCGCGCTCCGTCCAGATAAGCGCGCAGGACAGACGTCACCAGTTCATGGTCCTCCTGTTGCGGCAGGCCGGACACCGTGACGGTACCGATCACGCCCGTGCCCCGGATCGCCAGCGGGAAGGCGCCGCCGTGCGCAGCAAAGGTCGCGCCATCGATGGCACTGTCGGCCTCGAACGACTTGCCCTTGCTGCGGTAACGCGTGCCCACGTGCCAGGAACTGCGGCCGAAGCGCTGCACCACGTTGTTCTTCCGGCGCACCCAGTTGGCATTGTCGGGCGACGTGCCATCCATCGCGTGGTGGAACAGCTGGTGCCCGTTGCGGGTAATGTCGACCGTGACAGCCTTGCCGAGCGCGCGGGCACGCTCGACGAGCGCGATGCCGAGCCGCAGCGCATCGGCGTTCGAGAACGCGGCAAACTGCAGCTGCTCTTCCTCGATCTCCAGCGCCTTCAACAGGGCAGCGTAATCATCCTGCATGGTATTCTCCTTCGGTGAAATGGACGGTGCGGCGTTCCCGATGGCTGCGCAGGGCAAGCTCGATCACCCTGACGACGTCCACCGCATCTTCCGGTTTGACGGGCACTTGCGCGCCTTCGGCGATGGCGCGGGCCATGCCGCGATAGAACGCCTCGTAGGCTCCCGGGACGGTTTCGACGCTGCGGCGTGACCCATCGGCCGCCGTGATCGTCGCCCAGTCGGCGGGCAGGTCATGGCCCCAGCCGGCATCGCCTGGCCGCCGGCCTTGCTTCAGTGCTTCTTCCTGCGAGTCGATGCCGTATTTGACGAAGCTGCCGTGCGTACCATGCACCTCGTAGCGCGGGCCGGGCGCGCGCACCAGTGCGCCTGCATGCAGCACGACTCGGGTGGCGCCATGCTCCATGATCAGTTCGAAGGCGTCTTCCACCTGTGCGCCGTCGCGCTGGATGGACAGATGTGCCGTAACGGCGACCGGCATGCCGAACAGCGTCAGTGCCTGGTCGATCAGGTGCGAGCCCAGGTCCCACAGCACACCGGCACCGGGTTGTGCCTGTTCCTTCCAGCGCACCTTCACCTGCGGCGCGTAGCGGTCGAAATGCGCGCGGAAGGTATGTACCGTTCCCAGCTCGCCCACTTCCAGCGTACGGCGCAGCGTCAGGAAATCCCCGTCCCAGCGGCGGTTCTGGTACACGCTGAGCCGCACCCCTTGTTGCCTTGCCAACGCGACCAGTTCCTGCCCTTCCGCGGACGACAGCACAAACGGCTTGTCCACCACCACGTGCTTGCCCGCCATCAGCGCCGCTTTCGCCAGCGCGTAGTGGCTGGCATTGGGCGTACACACGACGATCAATGCGATGGACGGGTCGTCCAGCATCGCTTGCGGCGTTTCGTCCAGCTGCACGCCGGGATACCGATCCCGCGTCTCCGGCTTCGCGCTGCGGCTGGCAATCCGGGCGAGCCTCAGCCCGGGAACGGCGTCAATGATGGGCGCATGAAAGGTCGAGCCGCCCAGGCCATAACCGATCAATCCAACTGAATATTGCTGCATCGTTTATCCCTTAAGTGATATCGCTTACGCATAGTAAGCGATCGGCGCGCATTCGAGCAAGGCAGCGCATTGCGATGCTGCCCGCGCTGGGCGTTCGGTGGCGCCGGATTACTTCTGGTTCTCACCGGATCGGTGGGGCTGACCCGTTTGCCACGCTTTCATCACGCGTGGGCTCTCTCAACGGCAACCTGCTATGCTGCGCGCGTGGCCTGCTTCGGCCGCCACAGCCTTTAGTGCGGACCACCGCGCCCCAAGATGAAAGAGTGTGAATGAGTGCCACGGAAAAAACTGTCATTGCCGAGTTAGCGTTTCAATTAGGCAAGGTTACAAGACATGCGGTCGATAACATGGATGGCAAGGCCAGCCCGGTCGAGCTGACGAAGATCGCGAACGATTTGCTGGAAGCGGGACACGAGAAAGTGTCCGGCGACCTGCTCATGCTGTTCGTGGCGGGTTTCGAGGAGGGCGATCCGCCTGAACGCCGCACCGATCCGGAAGGTCGCTGGTAACGGATAATGTGAGTTGAACTAGAGGACGGACGCCCCGACAGCGGCAGATCGGCTGGCGATTTCGGGCCGCCCACGCAGCGGAGGACACCATGGCGACAAGAACCGCATCCTGCAGCTGCGGCCAGCTGCAAATCGAAGTGGCGGCCGAGCCCAACGGTGTCGGCATCTGCCATTGCCTGGCGTGCCAGCGGCGCACCGGCAGCGTGTTCGCGCCCGTGGCCGGATTTCCTCTTCCCTATACGGTGAGCGGCCGGTCCACGGTCTACGTGCGCACCGGCGATGCCGGCTGTGGCTTCGTTTACCATTTCTGCCCGGTGTGCGGCACGACCGTCTTTCATACGGAAGACGACGTGGACGACGAAGTGTTCGTGGCCGTTGGCGCCTTCGCCGATCCCGCCTTCCCGCCGCCGCAGATCTCGGTGTACGACTGCCGCCGCCATCCGTGGGTGCAGCTGCCGTCCGGGACCGTGGCGTTCGAGCGCGATCCCGAGTGAGCCAAGCCCCCTGGCGGGGCTGCCTATGATCGTCGCGAACGGTCCGGAAGAGCAAAGAAGACGGATGCTCGTCCCGACTTTCCCAGCAGCGGGCCAATTCGAACCGCACGATAATCGCATGACCCGGGTGCACGCTACAGCTGACGTCACGTCCTTGATGTCACAGCTCTCGCACGTCCGCACTTCGCCGGGCCGGGTCAGGCCAGGTAGGCACACCATGAATGACGGGAGCTGCCTCTCGCTGTCGGTTCGGCGCTGCCGTCAGCGCTTATCGACCGGCGCGGGCGGCGCGTGAATGCGCAGCCGCGTGCCCATCCCGCGCTCGCGATCGGCATTGACGGCGTAGACCTCGATCTCCATGTCCAGTTTTTCCGCCGCCTCCTGGGCGGATTCGAAGATGAAAAATTCGTACTCCATCGTATTGCGCCGGATCGTGCCCTGCTGCGGCGCCGCGTCGAAAAAGATTGCGCCGTCCTGCAGCTTGCGGAAGCGAAAGCCCACGTCCTTCAGCGGCGGCCCGCCTGTTGCCGGCCAGCGCACCTGAAGGTGGGCCTGGCCCATCGTGCAGCGCATGACCCGGCCCACATAGTCGGCTGGCTCGCGGGGGCGCGCTTGATCTTGACTACGCGCACCTGTGGCGCGGTCAGCAGCGGATTGAGCGGGGCGTCGTCCCAGTCGAAGGTATCGGGCACGTCCGGCGCGAACGCCCGATAGTTGTTGTATATCAAGCATGCGCTGGCCGGCAGCGTCGTGGCCAGAACGGCGGCCGCGACAAGCGTGCGCATCATTGCGGATTGCCCGCCGAGATCGTCGCCAGCAGAC
The DNA here is from genome assembly GCF_004421005.1 of Pseudoduganella plicata. Lineage (NCBI taxonomy): Bacteria > Pseudomonadati > Pseudomonadota > Betaproteobacteria > Burkholderiales > Oxalobacteraceae > Pseudoduganella > Pseudoduganella plicata. The sequence goes on along the minus strand of NZ_CP038026.1, from coordinate 1,262,376 downwards.
TGCGCACGTGTTCCGGCACCGGCACCGGGCGGTTGCTGGCCCGATCCACGTAGACGTGCACGAAATGGCCGGCCGCCGCGGGCTTGCCGTCGTCGTTGCGGAAGATCGCCAGTTCGTAGCGCACGCTGGAATTGCCCAGCTTGGCCACGCGCAGGCCGACGTGGACGACGTCCGGGAACGTGACGGAACTGAAGTACGAGCAGCCCGTGTCGACGACCAGGCCGACGGCTTCGTCGCGCTCGATGTCCAGCACGCCGCGCCGGATCAGGAATTCGTTGACGGCCGTGTCGAACCAGCTGTAGTAGACGACGTTGTTGACGTGCCGGTAGGCGTCGTTGTCCGCCCAACGGGTGGCGATCGTCAGGAAATGAGGGAAGTCGCCGCGGCTGGCATCACGCATGTTCGGGTTTCTCCTGGAGGAACAGTTCGTCCGGCGGCAGCGGCTGCGACAGCAGCACGGCCACTTCCGCCATCGTATGGAATACCGCGGGCGTCAATCCGCCGACCTGGCGGCTGGTCGGCTGGTTGGCGCTGACGGGGCCCAGTTCGCGCATCAGGCGGGCCCGCACGATGGTCACGCCGCAGCGGTTCGCCAGCGCGGCAATCTTCGGCAACAGCGTGCGCATGTGCTGCATGGCCGCGTTCTGCGCCGCGCCGATTTCCAGCAGTACGCCGTGGGCCATCGGTTCCATCTGTACCACCACCTTGCCCAGGTCGGGGAGGAAGACTTCGAGGCGCAGCGCAATGCGGGGTCCGCGTGCCGGCGCGCGCGGCTCATTGTCATCGTCGTCGCGCACCACCACGCGCAGCACCAGTTTTTCGCTGCCCCAGGCATAGACGGCAAAGCGCCATGCATCCGTTTCGGCCACCAGGTGGGGCGGCACGCGGCCCTCGCGCAGCACGGCGGGCGCCTGCTCGGACAGGAACAGGCCGGCGGGCAGGTGACGGCCCTCGGTCTGCTGCAGCAGCGCGGCGCGCTGTTCGGCGTAGTTGCGCACCATGACCATCCAGGATGCCGCCAGCGCGGACGGGTCGGGCGGCTGCCACACGACCTGGCGCGACATGAACAGCTGGTTCGGCTGCATGGCGGGCTCGCTCAGCAGCGCATCGAGTGCGGCCTTGCCCGCCAGCGCGCCGGGCGCGGCCTGGAGAAGCGGGCTGCCATCGCCCGCTTCGAGCAGCGCGCCGACGGCGGCAGGCGTGCCGGCGCCTGGCACGAACGTGGCGCCATCCGCATCGCCCTGGGGCTGCGGCGCGACCGGCACATTGTTGCGGCCGGGCTGGTCGCGGGCGACGCGGTCGGGAATGTTCAGCACCGCCAGGGGTGGTGCGAGTCGGTCTATTGCCATGCAAACAGCTTACCATGTGTGAATAAAAAAAAGCCAACCGGGGTGCGGTTGGCTCGTTCTGCTGGCGGGCCCGGTGGCCCGCGGAAAAGCGATTACTGCAGCAGGGACATGACCATCGACGACATGCTGTTCGACTGCTTCAGCATGGCGGTGCCGGCCTGCAGCAGCATCTGGTTCGACGTCATGTTCGCGCTTTCCGTTGCGAAGTCGACGTCCATGATACGGCCGGTAGCGGCTTTGGTGTTCGAGCTGATGTTGCCCAGGTTGGTGTTGATGTGGTCCAGACGGTTGGCGGCTGCACCGATCGACGAACGCACGGTGCCGACGTTGTTGATGGCGGTCGTCAGGTTCGAGATGGCGGTGTTGGCAGCCGACGTCAGTTCCGTACCCGTGCCGGCGGTCGTGTAGTTCGACGTGGCGGTCGTCACGGACGACACCAGCGTGGTCAGGGCGGTGCCCAGGTTGATCGACATTTTTTCGCCGGCGCTCGCGCCGATCTGGAACGTCATCGACGAAGCCAGCGTGCCGCCGACCAGCAGCGTGGAGCCGCCGAACGTGGTGTTCTTCAGGATGTTGCCCAGTTCCTGGCCCAGTGCGTCGTATTCCGACTGCATGGCGGTCTTGTCGTCGGCGTTCGACGACACGTCGGCTGCCTGCGTTGCCAGGTCCTTCATGCGCACCAGCATGTTGGTGACTTCGTCGAAGGCGCCGTCAGCCGTTTGCAGCAGCGACTTGGAGTTCTGCGTGTTCGTCATGGCGACCTGCTGGCCGCTGGTCTGGGCTTTCAGGCGGGTCGCGATCTGCAGGCCGGCGGCGTCGTCCATCGACGAGTTGATGCGGTAGCCGGTCGACAGGCGGGTCATCGACGTGGACAGGTTGCTTTGGGTGCGCGACAGTGCGTTTTGGGCGGACAGGGCAGCGGCGTTGGTGTGAAGGCTCAGCATTTGAAATACTCCGGTGATTGGTTTCACGGGGCATGCTTTTCATGCCCTCATCAGTACAAGGCGACACCCCTGGACGCCTTATTAAATGCCGTGTGGAAAATTTTTGGCTATTTTGCCGGAACGGCGACAAGCGCCGGGAAATGAAAAAAGCCAGCCCGAAGGCTGGCTTTCCGCTGGCGTCGTGGCGCAGGAATTACTGCAGCAGCGACATGACCATCGACGACATGCTGTTCGACTGCTTCAGCATGGCGGTGCCGGCTTGCAGCAGCATCTGGTTCGACGTCATGTTCGCGCTTTCCGTTGCGAAGTCGACGTCCATGATACGGCCGGTAGCGGCCTTGGTGTTCGAGCTGATGTTGCCCAGGTTGGTGTTGATGTGGTCCAGACGGTTGGCGGCTGCACCGATCGACGAACGCACGGTACCGACATTGTTGATGGCGGCCGTCAGGTTCGAGATGGCGGTGTTGGCAGCCGACGTCAGCTCCGTACCCGTGCCGGCGGTCGTGTAGTTCGACGTGGCGGTCGTCACGGACGATTCCAGCGTGCTCAGGGCAGTGCCCAGGTTGATCGACATTTTTTCGCCGGCGCTCGCGCCGATCTGGAACGTCATCGACGAAGCCAGCGTGCCGCCGACCAGCAGCGTGGAGCCGCCGAACGTGGTGTTTTTCAGGATGTTGCCCAGTTCCTGGCCGAGTGCGTCGTATTCCGACTGCATGGCGGTCTTGTCGTCGGCGTTCGACGATGCGTCGGCAGCCTGCGTTGCCAGGTCCTTCATGCGCACCAGCATGTTGGTGACTTCGTCGAAGGCGCCGTCAGCCGTCTGCAGCAGCGACTTGGAGTTCTGCGTGTTCGTCATGGCGACCTGCTGGCCGCTGGTCTGGGCTTTCAGGCGGGTAGCGATCTGCAGGCCGGCGGCGTCGTCCATCGACGAGTTGATGCGGTAGCCGGTCGACAGGCGCGTCATCGACGTGGACAGGTTGCTTTGGGTGCGCGACAGGGCGTTTTGGGCGGACAGGGCGGCGGCGTTGGTGTGCAGGCTCAGCATGATGATTACTCCAGCGTGGGTTCATGGGCATGCTCGTCACGCCCTCATCAGTACAAGGCGGCCAATACCTCGATCGCATTAAATGCTGTACGGAAAAATTTTGAGTTTTTTGCGCGACGCCCGTGCCTCGAACGAAAAAAGCCAACCCGAAGGTTGGCTTTCTGAAGCAAAGCAGCGGAAAAGCGATTACTGCAGCAGGGACATGACCATCGACGACATGCTGTTCGACTGCTTCAGCATGGCGGTGCCGGCCTGCAGCAGCATCTGGTTCGACGTCATGTTCGCGCTTTCCGTTGCGAAGTCGACGTCCATGATGCGGCCGGTAGCGGCTTTGGTGTTCGAGCTGATGTTGCCCAGGTTGGTGTTGATGTGGTCCAGGCGGTTGGCGGCTGCACCGATCGACGAACGCACGGTGCCGACCTTGTTGATCGCGTCCGTCAGGTTCGAGATCGCGGTGGAGGCGGAGCCCGCACCCGTCAGCTCGGCGCCGGTCGTGGCCGTAGCGTAGTTGCTCGTGGCGGAACTGACGGCCGTTACCAGGGCGCTCACTGCGGTGCCCAGGTTGATCGTCATTTTTTCGCTGGAGCTGGCGCCGATCTGGAACGTCATCGACGAAGCCAGCGTGCCGCCGACCAGCAGCGTGGAGCCGCCGAACGTGGTGTTTTTCAGGATGTTGCCCAGTTCCTGGCCCAGTGCGTCGAATTCCGACTGCATGGCGGTCTTGTCGTCGGCGTTCGACGACACGTCGGCTGCCTGCGTGGCCAGATCCTTCATGCGCACCAGCATGTTGGTGACTTCGTCGAAGGCGCCGTCAGCCGTTTGCAGCAGCGACTTGGAGTTCTGCGTGTTCGTCATGGCGACTTGCTGGCCGCTGGTCTGGGCTTTCAGGCGGGTAGCGATCTGCAGGCCGGCGGCGTCGTCCATCGACGAGTTGATGCGGTAGCCGGTCGACAGGCGCGTCATCGACGTGGACAGGTTGCTCTGGGTGCGCGACAGTGCGTTTTGGGCGGACAGTGCAGCGGCGTTGGTGTGAAGGCTCAGCATTTGAAATACTCCGGTGATTGGTTTCACGGGGCATGCTCTTCATGCCCTCAAGAGTACAGGGCGACCCGCTCAACCCATCCATTAAGTGCCGTGTGGAAAAATTTTTTGGTTTTTCCGCAGATGCGTTCTAGAATTTCCTTGCCGCGTCGCGGGCGTGCACTTCCAGCTCCGTCATCGGCACCAGGTCGTATTCGATTTCAAAGTTTTCCGGCGCCTGGCCGGCGCACCAGCGGTGCCACATATGACGTACCGCACCTTCCAGGCCGGCGGCAATGACGTCCGGGCGGCTGATCGGTGCAATGCTCAGCAGGGCACGCAGGCTTTGGCGCAGGTCGCTGAGCAGCTCGAGGCGTGCCGTCACGGCCAGGCCCCGCTCGACGAACTCGTCGAAGCTGTGGGCGACAAACGCATTCAGGTTCAGCTGCGACAGTACGCCGGCCGCGCTGCGTCCTGCCAGCGTGTCGCCCGCCAATGTCAGAAGCGGGATACCCATCCACAGCGCCTGCATCGTCGTGGTGCCGCCCGCGTAGGGGAAGGTATCGAGGCAGACGTCCACCTTATGGTGCAGATAGAAATATTCGCACAGCGATGCGCGCGGCTTGAATTCCAGCCGCGACAACGCGATGCCTTCCTCTGCAAACCAGTCGATCAGGTGCTGGTACTGGCCGTTCGACGGCATGCCGGCGAGCATCAGGCGTGCCGTCGGCTGGGCCCGCAACAGGCGCGCCCACAGGGCGATCACGGGCCGGCGCAGCTTGTTGATGCGGTTGAAGCTGCCGTACGTGATATAGCCATTGGTATAGGCGGGCAGGGCATTGACGTCCGGCAAATCCGCGCGCGGCTGGAACGGCGCGCACGCGGGCAGGTAGGCGAAGCGCTCGGAGAACTGCCCCGCCATCTCGGGCAGCAGCGTGTGGCGGTCGTGCAGGATGTAGTCCATTGCCGCCAGGCCTGTGGTGCCGGGGTAGCCCATCCACGTTGCCTGGACCGGCGCGGGCTTGTGCGCAAACACGGCCAGGCGGTTGCGGTTGGTATGGCCGGACAGGTCGATCAGCACGTCGATGCCGTCCGCCCGGATCAGCGACAGCACGGCGTCGTCGCGCAGCGCGGCGATGTCGCGCCAGACGTGGAAGCGCGCGCGCATCCGGTCCGTCGCGTCGTCGTGCGCTTCCTTGTTGTAGTAGCCGAACAGTTGCACGCGCGCCGAACGATGCAGGAACTCCAGGATCGGCATGAAGAAATTGGCCAGCGCGTGATTGTTGAAGTCGCCCGACACGAAGCCAAGGCGGATGACGCGTTCGGGGGCGCGCTCGTTGGTGTGTGGCGGCAGGGGGCCGGCCAGCGCGGCGCAGTGTGCGCCGAAACGGAAATGTTCTTCCGCGATCTCCTCGGCCGACACGTCGTCCGCATGCGACAGGCAGAACAGCAGGTTGCCCGTGAGTTCCAGGTCGCCCGGCAATACGGCGAGGCCCGCGCGGCAGGCGGCAATGGCTTCATGCAGCCGGCCCTGTTCGGACAGCTGGGCGGAAATGCTGATGTGCGCGCGCTGATAGTCCGGCTGCAGCTGCAGCACGTGATGAAACTGCGCCAGCGCCTCTGCCGAGCGGCCCATCCGGTGCAGGCAGATGCCGAGGTTATGGTGGGCATCGATGAACTGCGGATCGGCAGCGATGGCGATGCGATAGTGCTCGTGCGCGGCCTCGAAATCCTGGCGGTCTTCCAGAATCACGCCGAGGTTGCCATGCGCCAGCGCATGGTCGGGCACGAGCGCGAGCACTCTTTCGTACAGCCGCGTCGCGTCGTCCGGCCGGGGTGTCAGCTGCAGCCCGATGGCGATTGCCAGCAGCAGGGGCAGGTCGTCGCCGCCGAGCGCTTCGGCGCGCAGGTAGCCGGCCTGTGCCTCATCGGCATTGCCCAGTGCACGCTGGATGTCCGCATGGCGCAGCCACACGGCCGCGCTGTCCGGTACCACGTCCAGCACGGCGCGGCACAGCTTCGCCGCCTCGTCGTGCTGGTCCAGAGCCGCCAGCACGTCGATCAGATTGCCGGCGATGTCCACGTCGTGAGGCGCCAGTGCCAGCGCGCGCCGGTAACTGTCGGCTGCCGCATCGAAGCGGCGCAGCGCAGCCTGGCAATTGCCCAGGTTGAGGTGAGCCACCAGATAGTCCCCGTTCAGCCCGATTGCCTGGTCGAAACTGTCGATGGCTGCCGCCAGCTCGCCGATGGCGGAGTAGGCGCTGCCGAGGTTGCAGTGCGCTTCCGCCAGCTGCGGCGCCAGGGCCAGCGCGCGCTCGTAGGTGGCGATGGCCGCGTCGAACTGTTGCGCATCCTGTTGTGCATTGCCGAGGCCGACCAGGTTTTCCGCGTCGTCCGGCGCCAGCCGGGCCGCCTCTTCCAATACCGCCAGCGCGGGCTTGCCCTGCACCTGCAGGATCGTGCCCAGCATGCCCCACAGCATGCCCGATTCCGGGAAGCGCTCGATCAGCGCCCGCACCGCCTGCTCGGCGCCAGCATGGTTGCCGGCACCGTACAGGCGTACGACTTCGTCCGTCTCCGCCGCGGCCGGGCGGCTGGCCGCCAGCTCGGCAAGGGCCGCGCCGCAGCGCGCCTCGAGCGCCCGCAGTTCCGGTCCGTCGAGGCCGCGCACGCGCGCATCGGTCAACAGCGCATGGGCTTGTTCCGGCTGTCCGGCGCGCAGCAGCCCTTCGCCATACGACAGCCAGAACTGCCCTTCGTCGGGATTGATCGACCATGCCTGGCGCAGGAAAGGCAACCCCTCGGCCGCCCGCTCCTGTTGCCAGGCGAGCATGCCGAGATTGTGGTTGGCCAGCGCGTGATAGGGCCGCTGCGCCAGGATCTCCCGGTAGGCCTGGGCGGCGTCGTCGAGGCGGCGGGCCTGATGGTGGGCGATGGCCACTGCCAGCGTATCGTCAACGGAAAAAGGAATGTCGGAACTCATGGCGTCGATAGAGGTGTCGGAAAGCGGCATTGCGGCCGCACGGTGGGCGCTTCAGATATCGCGGACGAGGGCGATGATGGCGTCCTGCGTGACCGGGTCCAGGTCCGGGAAGATCGGCAGGCACAGCACCTGCAGCGAGACGCTCATCGCGTTCGGCACGTTCTCGCGTTTGGCCGACGGCATGCCCCGGTACATGGGGAATTCGCTGATCAACGGATAGAAATAGCGCCGGGCAAAGATGCCCGAGGCGCGCAGCTTGTCGTACAGTTCGTCGCGGCTGAGCGGATAGCCGGGCTGCACCAGCACGGGGAAATACGAATAGTTCGGCCGGGTGCTGGCGGGAATGGCAGGGCAGACGATACCGCGCACGTCGCTCAGCGCGGCGCGGTAGCGCGCATCCACCTCGGCGCGGCGCCCCAGCACGCCATCGATCTTCTGCAGTTGCAGCAGGCCGAACGCGGCGTTGATTTCACTCATCTTGCCGTTGATGCCGGGTGCGACGACCGTCACTTCATCGGCAAAGCCGAAGTTCTTCAGCGAATCGATATGGCGTTTGGTGCGCGCATCCTTGCAGATGATGGCGCCGCCCTCGAAGGTATTGAATACCTTGGTCGCGTGGAAGCTCAGCACCGACAGGTCGCCATGGTTCAGCACGCTGGTGCCTTCATGCTGCACGCCGAACGCATGGGCCGCGTCGTAGATTACCTTCAGGCCGTAGTTGGCGGCGATGCGCTCGATGCCCTCGACGTCGCAGGGGCGGCCGTAGCAGTGCACCGGCAGGATGGCGGTGGTTTGCGGCGTGATGGCAGCTTCGATCTGGCGCGGGTCGATATTGAACGTGTCGGGATCGATATCGACAAACACAGGCTTGATGCCGTTCCACAGCATCGAGTGGGCCGTGGCGACAAACGAGTAGGGTGTCGTGATGACTTCGCCCGTAATGCGCAGCGACTGCATGGCCGTCATCAGCGCCAGCGTGCCGTTGGCAAACAGGGACAGGTACGGCACACCGAGGTAGCGCGCCAGTTCCGTCTCCAGCTGCTGGTGGAACGGCCCGCCGTTGGTCAGCATCTTGTTGTCCCAGATCTGCTGCAGATACGGGATGAATTCCTCGAGAGGAGGCAGCGCAGGCTGGGTAACGTAGACCGGCTTGCTGATGGGATCGTTTTTCATGGTGGATCGCGGCTGTACAGGTTAAGGGAAACGGCAATCTCCATTGCGGGACGGAGCTCTTGCTGCTGTGCTGCTTTCCGCCTGCGGCATATCCTCCTCATGGCCTCCCGCGACCAGGTACGACGCCAGTTGGCCGCACTGGCGCGGCCGCGATGAAGCGCGGCGGCGGCTTCATCTCGTGGAAAAACTTCTTCCGAGGCAATTGTACAGTTTCCATGAGGCAAAGCAAGGGAACGCATTGCATCAATATCGGATTGATGGCGCAATGCAACGCGACAGTACGGCTGCGCGCTATTTTTGCGTTCCCATACGGTATAATTTCCGTAGGGAACGAATTACGGGTCACGCTGATGCCACCGCGCGCGCTCATGCGGGCAATTCTGCTAAGTTCTGCCTGGTCGGGGAACCTGTCGGATGGAGCATAGAACAGCGGCGCCGGCAGCGGCGCATGACACGGGGTCGTACTCCCGCCACCCGCAGGGTTTGCTCCGGGAAGACAGCGGCATTTACGGGCGCACAGCGCGCACAACAGTAACGATATGAGTGCACTTCACATTCCCTCCCGGCCCGGCAGCCGCATCCTCGATCTCGCCGCGTACCTGCCCGAGCAGGTGCTGACGAACGACGAGCTCGCCGCCCTCTACCCTGACTGGCCTGCCGAAAAAATTCTCGACAAGACGGGCATCGGGGTGCGCCATGTTGCCGCGCCCGGCCAGACCGCCGGCGACCTGGCATACGAAGCCGCGCGCAACCTGTTCGCGCAAGGCCAGGTCGCCCCGGCGCACGTCGATTTCATTATCCTGTGCACCCAGGCGCCCGACTATGTGCTGCCGACCACGGCCTGCGTGCTGCAGCACCGGCTCGGCATCGCCACGTCGGCCGGCGCGTTCGACATCAACCTGGGATGCTCCGGCTTCGTTTATGGCCTGTCGGTGGCAAAAGGGCTGGTCGAGACGGGCGCCGCGCGCTGCGTCCTGCTGCTGACCGCCGATACCTATTCCCGCTACATCCACCCGCAGGACAAGAGCGTGCGCACGCTGTTCGGCGACGGCGCGGCGGCGACGGCCATCGTGGCGGACGACGGCGCGCCTTCGATCGGACCGTTCGTGTTCGGCACGGACGGCAGCGGCGCCGGCAACCTGATCGTGCCGGCCGGCGGCTTCCGGCGCCCGGGCGACGCGGACAGCGCCGTCGAACGCACGGACGGCTCCGGCAACGTGCGGACGGATGAGCACCTGTACATGAACGGCGCCGAAGTGATGGCGTTCTCGCTGCGCGAAGTGCCGAAGGCGGTCGACGCGCTGCTGGACAAGGCCGGCCGCACGAAGGACGACATCGGCCTGTTTGTGCTGCACCAGGCCAACAAATTCATGCTGGAGGCGCTGCGCAAGCGGCTCAAGGTGCCGGAAGAGAAACTGCCGGTCTGCGTGCGGGACTGGGGCAATACCGTGTCCTCGTCGATCCCGCTGGCGCTGATCGGACTGCGTAACGCCGGCAGGCTGCCGGCCGGCACGACAACGATGCTGGTGGGTTTCGGCGTCGGCTATTCCTGGGCGGCATGCCTGGTAAATTTTTGAGTGGAGAAGTGGTATGACGGAGTTTTACGAAGGATTGGCCGAGATTCTGGAAGTCGATGTGCGGAAAGTGACGCCCGCCCTCGACCTGCAGACGTGCTCGTGGGATTCGCTGGCCGTGGTGTCCACCATCGCGCTGGCCGACGATTGCTTCAACGTGCTGCTTGACGGGCAATCGCTGGGCGAGTGCAATACGGTGGGCGATATCGAACAGCTGATCGAATCCAAAAAGGGCTGAGCATGACTGTGGCTGAAGTCGGGTCTGGTGACGGTGCGTGCGGCCGTGAGGTCGTCGCCGGCGGCGCGCGCATTGCCGGCGTCGTGTCGTGCGTGCCCACGCGCGAAGTCGACAATGCCGGTTTCGTCGAGCGCTTCGGCGAGCAGGCCGTGCACGACGTCGTCAAGATGATCGGCGTGACCCGGCGCCGCCATGTGGACGCAGGCACGACCACGCGCGACCTGTGCCGCGTGGCCGGCCAGCGCCTGCTGGCGGACCTGGCATGGGACCCGGCCGGCATCGACGCGCTGATCTTCGTCACGCAGACCCCCGACTTCCGGCTGCCTGCCACCGCCTGCGTGCTGCAGGCCGAGCTGGGCCTGTCCACGTCGTGCATCGCCTTCGACATCAACCTGGGCTGCTCGGGCTATCCGTATGCCCTGTGGCTGGGGATGACGATGATCCAGAGCGGCGCCGCCCGCCGTGTGCTGCTGGCCGTGGGCGACACCGTGACGCGCATGGTCGACCCGGCCGACCGCGCCACGGCGATGATCTTCGGCGATGCCGGCACCGTGACGGCGCTGGAAGCGTCCGCCGACGCGCCAAGGGCCAGCTTCGTGCTCGGCACGGACGGCCGCGGCGCCAGTCACCTGATCGTGCCGGAAGGCGCGTTCGGCCGCACCCCGGCGGACGATCCGCGCCTGCGGGACCGCGATCCGGCCTGCCTGTTCATGGACGGCGGCGAAATCTTCAACTTCACGTTGCGCGCCATTCCGCCGCTGGTGGCGCGGACGATGGCGCTGGGCGGCGTGCCGGCCGTGGAATACGATGCCTTCCTGTTCCATCAGGCCAATCGCTTCATGCTCAATCACCTTGTCAAGAAGTGCAAGCTGCCGGCCGACCGGGTGCCCATCAATATCGGCGACTACGGCAATACCAGTTCGGCGTCGATTCCGCTCCTGATGACGACGTCGCTGCGCGAGCAGTTGCGCGAGCGGGGCGGGCGGCTTGCCATGTTCGGTTTTGGCGTCGGCTATTCCTGGGGCGCCGCGGCGCTGGAAACGGGGCCGGTGCGTGTCGTGGAGACGATCGATTATGACTAACGTATTTGCCGACGATTGCCTGGCGGGCGGGACTTACCTGGTGACGGGCGCCTCGTCCGGCATCGGCCGCGCCACGGCGCTGCTGATCGCCGCCTGCGGCGGCCGCGTGATCGGATCCGGCCGCGACGAGGGCCGGCTGGCCGGGCTGAAGGATGCCTTGCCTGGTACCGGCCACGTTGTCAGCGCGCAGGCATTGCGCGATGCGGACACGGTGACGGACTGGGTCAAGGGCCTGGTCGAGGCGCACGGGCCGCTGTCCGGCGTGTTCCATGGTGCAGGCGTCGAACTGATCAAGCCGGCGCGGATGACGCGCCAGTCCGATCTCGACAACGTGCTGGCCGGCAGCCTGTACGCCGGCTTCGGCATTGCGCGCGCCGTCAGCCAGAAGAACACGATGGTCGATGCCGGCTCGGTCGTGCTGATGTCGTCCGTGGCGGGCGCTACCGGCCAGGTGGGCATGACGGCCTATTCCGCCGCCAAGGCCGCCGTCGAGGGGCTGGTGCGCTCGCTCTCCTGCGAGCTGGCGGCCCGCGCCATCCGCGTCAATGCGATTGCCGCCGGGGCCGTGGAGACCGCGATGCATGCGCGCCTGACGCGCGGCAGCGGCGAAGCGGCCACGGCCGAGTATGCCCGCAGCCACCTGCTGGGCTTCGGCGCTGCCGACGACGTCGCGAACGCGGCCGTCTTCCTGCTCAGCGGCGCAAGCCGCTGGATCACCGGCAGCGTCATGGCTGTCGACGGCGGCTATATGGTGCGCTGATGGGGAGCCGTCTGATCCTGGTGGGCGCGGGCGGTTTCGGCCGCGAACTGATCAACTGGGCCGAGGACGCCGCCGCGCAGGGCGGCCAGGCATTCGCGGGCTACCTGGACATGCATGCCGACGTCCTGGCCGGCAGCGCGTATGCGCTGCCGTGGCTGGGCACGCCGGACGCGTACGTGCCGCAAACGGGCGACGCATTCGTCATCGCCATCGGCGACCCGGCCGGCAAGCGTGCGGTGGTGGAACAGCTGCGCGCCCGCGGCGCCCGTTTCGCCCGGCTGGTCCACCCGAGCGCCGTCGTGGCGCGCACGGCGGTGCTGGGCGAAGGCGTCGTGCTGTGCCCGCATTCGATGGTGTCGGCGGACGCACGCGTGGGCGATTTCGTTGCCGTCAACACCCTGTCGAGCGTGGGCCACGATGCGGTCGTGGGCGCGTACACGACGCTGAGCGGCCACGTCGACCTGACGGGCCATGTGCAGGTGGGCGAGGGCTGCTTCTTCGGCTCCGGCGCAAGGGTGCTGCCGAAAGTGAGGGTGGGCGCCCGCGCCCGCATCGGTGCCGGTGCCACCATCATGCGCAACGTGGCCGAGGATGCCACGATGTTTACGATGCCGGCGAAAAAGCTGTGATGCCCATGTCCTTCGACCGGCAGCTGTTCGAGGGCTTCTGGCAGCTGCTGTGCCATCGCAACGAGCTGCCCGTGCAGGGCGACTTCCTGCGTTTCGACGTGCCCGGCGGCGAAGTGGTCGTGTTCAACGACGATGGCGAACTGGTCGCCTTCGACAACCGCTGCCCGCACCGCGGCGCCCGCATCTACCAGGGCGATCACGGCAACCAGGCAGCCACGTGCGGCTATCACGGCTGGACGTTCCGCAAGGGCCACCTGATCATTCCAGAGCGCGAATCGTTCGTGAACTGCGGCATCGAGACGGCCACGTGGCGCACGCTGCCCGTGGACTGGTGCGGCGACTTCCTGTTCGTCGGCATCGCGCCGCGGCAGCCGCTGTACGAGCAGCTGGGCAAGGTGGCGACGCTGCTGGAAAATATTTCGTTCAACATTGCGGGCCGCCACGACTTCAGCCGCTACGACTTCGAATGCTACTGGCCGCTGGCCGTGGAAAACGCCCTCGAGCCTTACCACATTTCAATGGTGCATCCGTCCACCCTGGGCACGCTGGCGCTGGAGGCGGGCGAGAATGTTTTCGACGGCAAGAACTCGGTCTGGTATGCCCCGGTCGGCAACGCCGCCGTACGCAAGAAGCTGGCGACGCTGAAACGCTTCTTCCAGCTCGACTTCCAGTACGAAGGGTATATGAGCATTTACCTGTACCCCTTCACGATGCTCTCCTCCACGTTCGGCTATTCGTACTCGCTGCAGCACTTCCTGCCGCATCCCGCCGATCCGGACCGTACCAGCTTCACCAGCCGGCTGCTGAGCACGCCAGCCAGCTCACCGGCGGCACAGGCCGTTATCGGAACGTTCCTGGACTCGACCGCCCAGGTCAACCGCAAGGTGTTCGACGAGGATCATGCCATCTGCCGGACGATGCCGCGCGACTCGTGGAGTACCGAGCCGCTGCGCTTCCCGTCGGCCAGTGAAGCGAAGATCGTGCATTTCCGCGCCAGCTGCCGCGACGTGCTGAGATGACGCTGCCGGATATTGTCCGTACCCGGCAATCTTTCAGCCGATAACGCCCGGCGGCTGGCCGGCGCAGCAGCGCTGCCACATGGTGCGCAACGCGCTCTCGAAACTGTCCCCGAACAGCGCCGGATTGCCGAAGCCGGACTGCAGGAAGCGCCGGCGCATCGTCGCGCGCAGCGCCGCCAATGCGGCCGTGTCCTGCGCCAGCGCGGTGCCGCGGCGGACGAAGTCGTCCACGTCGTGCGTGATCCACTGCTCGAGCTGCATGTGCGCCATTGCCCCCGCGGTGGAGCGGGTGGCCATCGACGTGCCGCACACCGTCAGCGTCGGCACACCCATGTAGGCAGCGTTCAGCGTGGTGGTGCCGCCGCTGTAGGGCAGCGTGTCGAGGCACATGTCGACCTCGCCGTGCTGTGCCAGGTAGGTGAGCATGCCGGTACGCTGGCCCCAGCGCAGCCGGTGCGAATCGATGCCGGCCTGCGCAAACCATTCGGCGATCCTGGCCTGTTCTTCGGTACGGTCGATGCCGGCCACGAACATCTGCGCGCCCGGCACTGCCTGCAGCACCCTGGCCCAGGCCGACACTGTTGCCTGGTCGATCTTGTTGGCGCGGTTGAAGCTGCCGAACGTGACGAACCCGCGCTCGAGCGCCGGCAGCGCGGTGACCTCGGGCGCGCGCGCATCGGGTTCGTAGGTCACGCAGGCGGGCAGGTAGGCGGGGTGCTCGGTGAACTCTTCCGCCGCGGTGTCCGGCGGGATGACGGTCTTGTCGGTGATGATGTAGTCGATCGCATGCAGGCCGGTGGAAGCGGGGTAGCCGATCCACGTGGCCTGCAAGGGGGCCGGCTTGCGGGCAAACATCGTCAGCCGGTTGAAGCCCGTATGGCCGGACAGGTCGATCAGGATGTCGATGCCGTCGCGCCGGATCGTTTCGTCCAGCGCGTCGTCCGACAGGCTGTGCACGTTGCGCCAGTTCGGCACCAGCGCCTGCAGCGCCGCCGTCTTGCGGTCGGTGATCGTGTTGTTGTAATACGCGAAGAGCGCCAGGGCGGGCCGCTGCGCCAGTTCCCGCAGTGCCGGCTCGATGAAGCCAGCCACCGCGTGTTCATGGAAGTCGCCGGAGACGAAGCCAACGTTCAGGCGGCGGGCGGGATCCGGCTGGCGCGGCGTGGCCCACGCGGCGCGGCGCTCGAATTGCGCGGCAAAACCGGCGCGGACCTGGCGGGCGATGGTTGGGTCGACATTCGCATGCGCCAGGCAGAACAGCAGATTTGAATAGGCGTCCGCGAAGCCTGGCTCCAGCTGGATCGCCTTGCGCCATAACGTGATCGCTTCGTCGGTCTGGCCCACCTGGCTGAGGAAGTGCGCCAGATTGGAGCGGATATTGGCCGCCCTGGGATTGAGCCGGGCGGCCTTGCGCAGGTTGGGAATCGCGCGGGCCGGCTGGCCCAACGCGCCCTGCGCATTGGCGAGGTTGAGCAGCAGTTCCGGGTCTTCGGGGGCCAGCGACAGGGCGACGGCACTGAATTCCAGCGCTTCGCGGTGCTGGCCCAGCCGGCTCAGCACGATCGACAGGTTGCGGTAGGCATCGATATGGCCGTTGTCGGCCTCGACGGACTGGCGGAAGTAGTGCACGGCGCCGGCGTTGTCGCCCAGCGCCTGCAGCGCCGTGCCCATGTTGTTCAGCGCGGTCGCATAATCGGGCCGCAGGTCCAGGGCATGGCGCAGCCAGGCCAGCGCATCCGTGTGGCGGCCCTGTTCGATGAGCAGGGCGCCCAGGTTGCCTGCGGCCATCCAGGACTGCGGGTCGATGCGCAGCGCGTCGTGCAGGTGCGCGATCGCTTCGCCGGTCAGGCCGAGGTCGTGCAGCACGACGGCGAAGTCGATGTGGGCCGACAGGTTGTCCGGATCCAGCAGCAGCGCCTGGCCATAGTTCATGGCGCTGGCGTGCAGATTGCGGGTCGCCATCTGCAGCGACGCCAGCTGGACGAGCGCGGCCGGGTCGTCCGGAACGAGCTTGACCACCCGTTCGCTGGCGTTCAGCGCTTCGCCCAGCCGGCCGCTGGCGCGCAGCGATTCGGAGCGGCCGTAATGCAGGACAGGCTCGTCGCCCAGCAGGCGGATGGCTTTCGACCACGCGGCCGTGGCCTCTTCATGGCGGCCCGCGGCGTGCAGCGCCGAGGCCAGCGACGGGTACAGGTCGTGCAGGGCAGGGCGGGCCTGCAGGGCCAGCTCGTAGCACTGGGCGGCCACGTCGGCATTGCCCATGCCCTGTTCGACACTGCCCAGCTGAATCAGCGCATCGAGGCAGGAGGGGTCGATCGTCAGTGCCTGCCGGTAGCACGCGCCGGCCGCGGCCAGGTCGCCCCGGTCCTGCAGCGCCTGTCCCAGCACCGCATGGGCGGCGGGATTGCCGGGATCGGCCTGCGTCCAGCGCTGCAGTGCCGGCAGCGGATCGCCGCCCCCGGCCTGGACGGCCTCGCCCAGCAGGCGCCACACGTCCGGCCCAGCCCCGGCCGTGTCGGCAAGCTGGCGCAGCTGTGCGATGGCGGCGTCATGGTCGCCGGCCGCCAGTGCAGCCGCGGCCGCTTGCAGTTCGGGAGAGGAGGCGGGTGCTGCTGAGGAGGAGGAAGTTTTCATCGGGACGGATCGAATGACAATGCTTCATTCTACTTGCCCCGGGTCCGCTTGCAACGGAAGAACAGAACGGGAATCGGCCCCTATAGTCACCGATAAAGTCACCAGTAAGGTCACCAATGAGCGGTCACTCAGGGGCCGATGCCGATGCACTACATGTTCGGGTAGTTCGGCCCGCCGCCGCCTTCCGGCGTGACCCAGACGATGTTCTGCGTCGGGTCCTTGATGTCGCACGTCTTGCAGTGCACGCAGTTCTGCGCGTTGATCTGCAGGCGCTCGGCGCCGTCGTCGTTCCTGACGTACTCGTACACGCCGGCCGGACAGTAGCGCTGTTCCGGACCGGCATACTTGGCCAGGTTGACATCCACCGGCACCGACGGGTTCTTCAGCGTCAGGTGGACGGGCTGGTCTTCCGCGTGGTTCGTGTTCGAAATGAACACGGACGACAGCTTGTCGAACGTCAGCTTGCCATCCGGCTTCGGGTAGACGATCGGCGTGTAGTTTGCCGCCGGCTTCAGGCAGGCGTGGTCCGGCTCGCTGTGGTGCAGGGTCCAGGGCGCCTTGCCGCGGAACACGATCTGGTCGATGCCCGTCATGATGGAGCCGTAGATCAGGCCCTTGTTCAGGTACTGCTTGACGTTGCGCGCCACGTGCAGTTCTTCGTGCAGCCAGGACTGCTCGAACGCGGTCGGGTAGGCCGCCAGCTCGTCGAACTGGCGACCCTCGCCCAACGCGGCAACCAGCGCCTCGGCGGCCAGCATGCCGGACTTGATGGCGGCGTGGCTGCCCTTGATGCGGCTCATGTTGAGGAAGCCGGCATCGCAGCCGATCAGCGCGCCGCCCGGGAACACCAGCTTCGGCAGCGACTGCAGGCCGCCGGCCGTGATGGCGCGGGCGCCGTACGAGATGCGTTTGCCGCCCTCGAAGAACTGGCGGATTTCCGGGTGTGTCTTGTAGCGCTGGAATTCCTCGTACGGCGACAGGTAGGGATTCTGGTAGTTCAGGCCGACGACATAGCCGACGACAACCTGGTTGTTTTCCATGTGGTACAGGAACGAGCCGCCGTAGGTGTCGTGCGCCAGCGGCCAGCCGGACGTGTGGATGACCAGGCCCGGCTTGTGTTTCGCGGGATCGATTTCCCACAGTTCCTTGATGCCGATGCCGTACGCCTGCGGGTCCTTGCCCTTGTTCAGGTCGTATTTCGCCATCAGCTGCTTGCCCAGGTGGCCGCGCGAGCCTTCCGCGAACAGCGTGTACTTGCCGTGCAGTTCCATGCCCAGCTGGAAGTCGGGGCCCGGCTCGCCGTCCCGCCTGACGCCCATATTGCCGGTGGCGACGCCCTTGACGGCGCCGTCGTCGTTGTACAGGATCTCGGCGGCAGGGAAGCCGGGGAAGATCTCCACACCCAGGCTCTCGGCCTGCTGGCCCAGCCAGCGGGTCACGTTGCCCAGCGAGATGACGTAGTTGCCGTGGTTCTCCAGGCACTTCGGCACCATGAAGTTCGGCGTCTTGTACGCTTTCGTCTCCGTCAGGAACAGCACGCGGTCTTCCGTGACCTCGGTGTTGAGCGGCGCGCCCAGCTCCTTCCAGTTCGGCATCAGCTCCGTCAGCGCGCGCGGGTCCATCACGGCGCCGGACAGGATATGGGCGCCCAGTTCGCCGCCTTTTTCCAGCACGACGACGGAAATCTCCTGGCCTTTTTCCTGCGCCAGCTGCTTGATGCGAATGGCCGCCGACAGGCCGGCCGGGCCGCCGCCGACGATCACGACGTCATACTCCATCGCTTCGCGCGGACCGTACTGTTCAACGAGATTTGTCATAAGAATTGTTATATTTAAGTGGAACGGGGAAATTAGCACGAGTGTGCTTCTTTTTCCGCCCAAATGCAACGGCATTGTATTAGATGTTCCCGTCTAATACTGCTAATTGTGTAAGATGTGAGCCAAAGCGGTGCCCCCAGCTACCGGCACGCACCGCGCGACAACAGAACAGGAGTAGCCGTGGGTATCGAAGTCAATTTTGAGGGCAAGATCGCGCTCGTGACGGGCGCTTCCAGCGGCCTGGGGGCCCGGTTCGCCAAGGTGCTGGCCGGCGCCGGCGCGCAGGTGGTGCTGGCGTCGCGCCGCACCGAGCGCCTGAAGGAGCTGCGCGCGGAAATCGAGGCGGACGGCGGCGCCGCCCACGTGGTGGCGCTGGACGTGACGGACTACGCCAGCATCAAGTCCGCCATTGCCCACGCGGAAACGGAAGCGGGACCGATCGACATCCTCGTCAACAACTCGGGCGTCTCGACAACACAGCGCCTGGTGGACGTCACGCCGGAAGACTACAGCTTCATCATGGACACCAACCTGCGCGGCGCCTTTTTCGTTGCGCAGGAAACAGCCAAGCGGATGATCGCGCGCGCCAAGGGCGATCCGAAGAAGCAGCACCGCATCATCAATGTCGCATCGGTGGCCGGACAGCGCGTCATGCCGCAGATTGGCGTGTATTGCATCAGCAAGGCCGGCGTCATTCATATGACAAAAGCAATGGCGGTGGAGTGGGGCAAATACGGCGTGAATACGAATGCCATCTGCCCGGGTTTCATCGCCACGGAGATCAACGAGGATTATTTCGCCACGGAGCAGGGCAGGAAGCTCGTGGAAATGCTGCCGAATGGCCGCCCGGGCAAGCCGGAAGACCTCGATGGTCTGTTGTTGCTGCTGGCCGGCGATGATTCGCATTTCATCAATGGCGCCGTGGTGTCCGCCGACGGCGGCATGACGGGCGCCTGACTCGGGTTGGATTGCTTTGCGGCAATGTAGCGACTAAAATCAACGGGTGCGGATGCGCCAGCCCGAAACAGGGCACTTTTACGAATAACAGTGAGGCTTTCATGGCAACTCCTTCGCAGTTCGATAACGATACTTTTTCCCTGGCGCGCGATCATCTGGCCGCATTTGTACGGGAAACCGCGCAAAAGCTGTCGACGGGTGGCGGCAGATTGCTGGAGGTGGGGCCGCAGGAACGTAACCTGGTGCGCGAAACTTTCGCCAATTTCAACGTCGATACCTTCGACATTGTCGATACGTACAAGCCCACGCTGGTCGGCGATATCACCAAACATAACGCCTTCATCGCGGACAGCACCTATGACTGCGTCGTCTGCATGGAAGTGATCGAGCATACGCTCAATCCTTTCGACGCCGTGAAGGAAATCCGCCGCATCCTCAAGGACGGCGGCTACCTGCTGATTTCGGCACCGCTGAACTGGCGCATCCACGGCCCGATCCCGGACTGCTGGCGTATCACGGAGCATGGCTGGAATGCGCTGCTGCGCGATTTCGATATCGAGAAAATCGACAACCTGGAATCGCCGGGGCGGGAACTGTTTCCCATCCGTTACAACGTCCTGGCGCGCTGCAACAAGGCGAAAGCCACCCGCGACGACGAACTGACGTTCCGCTATATCTGAGGTTGCGATGGCAAGCGTTATCGATCGCGTCAATGCCGCCCTGCCGGCCGCCTCGGGTGGCACCTTCGACCCGCATGTGTTCGCCGAAACGGGATTCTTCATCATGCGGGGGGCGATCCCTCCCGTCGTCGTGCAGGCCTGGCAGGCGGCGTGGCAGGCGTTCTACGCCGAGCAGCTGAGCCAGGGCCGCGACGTCAACCGCGCCAACCCCGTCTCGCTGACGGAGTCGTTGCCGGAGCCGCTGTCGACGATGTACCGCGAGCCCGTTTTCCTCGACACGGTGCGCCAGATCTTCGGCAACGATATCGCGCTGTACAACCACCGTTTCGTCATCAAGGATGCGTTCAGTCCCGGCAAGGTGTTCCTGCACCAGGACAGCTGCTATCACCTCGGCAAACTGAATAAATGCAGCGTGTTCGTGCCCCTGTCTGTCGCCAACGAGGAAAATGGCGGCATGAGTTTTTATGCCGGTTCGCACAAGATGGGCTATCTGGGCGATGCGGGCGAGATCAATCCGGACAGTTTCGACATCCAATGGCCGAAGGTCACGCCGGAACTGCAGCCGGGCGACTTTATCGTCATGAACAGCTCGCTGTGGCATGAATCGGGTCCGAACAGGAATGGCGAGCACCGCATCCTGGCCGACATGATCCTGCAGCCGGCCGACGACCCGACCGGCAAGGAATTATTGTCCGGTTCCTGGCAGACCGATTTCTTCTATTCTCCCGTCAACTGCATCCGCTATTTCACCAGCTCGCGCGTACTGAAGATCATGAAGTACGAAGCGGAACTGGGACTGCGCAAGCCGTCACCGGACTAGTGCTTTTTTTGATGGTCAACACAACTCTCGATAAATCCATGGAAAAAAATTCGCAAGGTTCGGCGCCGCCGGGGACCGAAATGGTGCATATCCGGCCGTATCAGCTGCTGGGAATTGCGGACGACTTTGCCGATCAGGAAGAAATCAAATTCTTCATGCCGCCCGCGCAGGGCGCCGGTTCGCTGAGCACGCTGGAGTCGGTTCTGCTGATCAAGCTGCTGCGCCTCGTGGAACCCGACTATATTTTTGAATTCGGCACCTACAAGGGTTACACGACCAGGCTCCTGCTGGAAAACCTCACCGCCAGCGACGCGCAGGGTCCACGTATCTACACGCTGGATCTGCCGGAACTGAGCGAGGTGGTCTTTCAGGGCAAGGACAAGGAACTGGCGCAGGAAGCCCTGGGCTTCCAGCGCAAATACCTGCAATGCGCGCGCGCGGACCTCGTGAAGCAATTGCTGCAGGATTCGATGACGCTGGACGTTGCCACGCTGCCGGCGCGCTTCGACTATATTTTCGTCGATGCCAACCACGAGCTGTCGTACGTGCGACGCGACACCGAGAATGCTTTCAGGATGCTGGCGGATGCGCCGTCGTGCGTCATCTGGCACGATTACGGCAATCCGCAATTCCCCGAGCTGACGCAATATCTCGACGAGCTGGCCCACGAAACGCCGCTGTTTCACGTGCAAAACACCATGCTCGTGTTCCATCTGCGCGGCAAGGAAGTGCTGCCACCCAACGCCTGATCGCAGCCCGCTGCCACCGTCAGGGCGGCCCGGGCCTCGATCCCTGACGATCCACGTCCTGGGCCATCAGCTCGACCATCCAGTCGATAAAGACCCGCACCTTGCGGCCGACGTGGCGGTTGGCCGGATAGGCGATGTACAGCGGCATCGGTTCGACGTGCCAGTCGTCGAACAGGGGCACGAGGGCGCCCGTGCCCACGTGGCCGCGCGCCATGTAGTCGGGCAGCCACAGCACGCCCAGGCCCGCCAGGCCTGCGGCAAGGTACGCATTGCCGTCGTCCGTCCGCAGCGCCAGTCGGCCCGTCACCTGCGCCGTCTCGTCGCCCCGGCGCATGGCATAGGGTGCGCTGCCGCCCGTGCGTCCCCAGCGGAACGCGACGATGCGGTGCTGCGGCTCGCGCAGCTCGCCCGGATGCGCCGGCGTGCCGGCATGGGCCAGATAGGCCGGCGCGGCATACACGGCAAGGCGCAGGTCGGCGACGCGGCGCGCCATCAACGCATTGTCGGTCAGCTCGCCACCACGCACGACGCAGTCGACGTTCTCGCCGATCACGTCCACCTTGCGGTCGCTGGCGCCCAGCTCCAGTTCGATATCGGGGTAACGCGCGTAGAACGCGGGCAGTGCCGGCACGATGACCATGGTGGCCAGCGGTGCCGGCACGTCCACCCGCAACTGGCCTTGCGGCACCGTGGCCGCGCCAGGCAGCCCCGATTCCAGATCCTCCAGCTCGGCCAGCAGCCGCACCGCCCGCTCGTAGTAGGCCGCGCCGTCGGGCGTCACGCCCACCTGCCGTGTGGTGCGGTTCAGCAGGCGTACGCGCAGGCGCGCCTCCAGCTGCTGGATCAGCTGGGTCACGCTGGTGCGGCTCATGTGCAGGGTGGCGGCCGCCTTCGTGAAGCTGCCCGCTTCCACCACCCTGACAAACGCCTTCATCGCATCGAATCGGTCCATTGTTTGGATTATACAAACAGTGATGAGTGTATGTGCTTGTTTATCGCACAGATGCATACCGCTACAGTGGCGATATTCCAACCAAGAAGGAGCTTCAGATGACCCAACGCGACGTGGTATTCCCGGCCGGCCGCCAGGCCCTGTATGAACAGAACCGCTATTCGCCGGCCGTACGCTCGAACGGCTTTCTGTTCGTCTCCGGCCAGGTCGGCAGCCGCGAAGACGGCTCGCCCGAGCCCGAGCTGGAAGCGCAGGTGCGGCGCGCCTTTACCAACCTGAACGCCGTGCTGGCGGCGGCGGACTGCACCTTCGACGATGTGGTGGACGTCACCGTCTTCATCGTCGACCCGGAAAAACAGTTCGAGCGCATCTGGGCCGTGGCGCAGGAGTTCTGGGGCGAGGCACCGTATCCGAACGTGACGGCCGTGGGCGTCACGTGGCTGTATGGCTTCCAGTTCGAGATCAAGGTGGTGGCGAAGGTGCCGGGCTGACCTGCCGCCCAGTACTCGCAGCGGGAGGCACCTCCCCGTCGTGCAGGTGGTTCGCATGTTCATACCACCGAATCACGGCTGGCATGCGCGCCATGGCCAGCCAATACCGCACCTACCGCGTCACACCCATCAGCTTATGCACCAACTCGCTTGACGTCGCCGCGCCGAACTTGCGCATCAGCTTGGCGCGGTGCATTTCCACCGTGCGCGGCGACAGGTCCGTTTCGCGCGCGATCACCTTGCTGGTCTTGCCCTCGACAAGGAAAGCGGCGATTTCCCGCTCGCGCGGTGTCAGCTCGGCCGAGACGGGGCGCTTTTCGCTGACGTCTTCGAACGTCCACACACCCGCGCCGAGCGGTTCCTGCGGGTCCAGCGCCCGGCCCGTCACGTGGCACCAGAACAGCTCGCCGTTGGCGCGGCGCATGATGCGCTCGTCCGAGTAGCGGCCGCGCGTGTTCATGATGGGGATGATGCGGTGGCCCGTGCGCAGGAACTCGTCCACCGTCGGGTACAGGCGCTGGAACGATTCGCCGTCCAGTGCCCCGTGCGGGTAGCCGAACATCGATGTCAGCGCGTCGTTGCTCGACTGGATTACCCGGTTGACGGAGATGCACATGCCGACCGGGGCAAAGCGGAAGATGGTTTCGTAGTCGATCTCGTAAGGTGCATTCATCGCTGAGCCATCCGTTCGTTACCTGGGATTACAGGTAGTTCTACGGTATTGTACTTTCCAATTGTGTAATCTATTCTGGTACGCCATCTGTACGACAGAGCAGGGCCTTGGTTACGCTCGCGGATACTCTGCGCGGCGTGGCGATGCATTTGCGCGCCACGCCGGGCTGGGTCGCGTGCACCGGGGGAGCTTATCAAAAAATAGAGGGGTCACCAATGAACAAAATCTATCCCGATGCGAACGCGGCGCTGGCCGGCATCGTGCAGGACGGCCAGACGATCGCCGTCGGCGGCTTCGGCCTGTGCGGCATCCCCGAAGCGCTGATCGGCGCGCTGCGCGATTCCGGCGTCAAGGGACTGACGGCCATTTCCAATAACGCCGGCGTCGACGACTTCGGCCTGGGCCAATTGCTGCAGACCCGCCAGATCAAGAAGATGATTGCGTCCTACGTGGGCGAGAACAAGGAGTTCGCGCGCCAGTACCTGGCCGGCGAGCTGGAACTGGAATTCACGCCGCAAGGCACGCTGGCCGAGAAGCTGCGCGCCGGCGGCGCCGGCATCCCCGCATTCTTCACGAAGACGGGTGTCGGCACGATTGTTGCCGAAGGCAAGGAAATCCGCGAGTTCGATGGCGAGCAATACGTCATGGAACGCAGCCTGGTGGCCGACGTGGCGCTGGTGAAAGCGTGGAAAGCCGACAAGGCCGGCAATCTCGTCTACCGCAAGACTGCCCGCAACTTCAACCCGAACGTGGCCGCCTCCGGCAAGGTCACGATCGTCGAGGTCGAACAGCTGGTGGAAATCGGCGAGATCGACCCGGACGAAGTGCACACCCCCGGCATTTTCGTGCACCGCATCGTGCTCAACGCCAACCCGGAAAAACGCATCGAACAGCGCACCGTGCGTTCGAACTGAGGAGACAGACATGGCATGGACTCGTGATCAAATGGCCGCCCGCGCGGCGCGGGAGCTGGAGGACGGCTTCTACGTCAACCTCGGCATCGGCCTGCCCACCCTGGTGGCCAACTACGTTCCGAACGACATCGAAGTGTTCCTGCAGTCGGAAAACGGCCTGCTGGGCATCGGCCCGTTCCCCACGGAAGATGAGGTCGACGCCGACCTCATCAACGCCGGCAAGCAGACGGTCACGGCGCTGCCGGGCTCGGCCTATTTCAGCTCGGCCGACTCGTTCGGCATGATCCGCGGCGGCAAGATCAACCTGGCGATCCTGGGCGCGATGCAGGTGTCGGAAAAGGGCGACCTGGCCAACTGGATGATCCCCGGCAAAATGGTCAAGGGCATGGGCGGTGCGATGGACCTCGTCGCCGGCGTCAAGAAGGTCGTCGTGCTGATGGAGCATGTCGCCACCGCCAAGGACGGCAGCACCTCGCACAAGATCCTGCCGAAGTGCGACCTGCCGCTGACGGGCGTCGGCGTCGTTGATACGATCATAACGGACCTGGGCGTGATGGAAGTGACCGATAGCGGCCTGAAGGTCACCGAACTGGCACCGGGTGTGACGCGCGAGCAGATCGCTGCCGCGACCGGGGTGGAGCTGGATTTCTCGGCGGTGTAAGAACGTCCGCGACAAGCAAAGGCACGCCGCGGCGTGCTTTTTTTTCTACGGGGTCAGGTCCGACATTCGGACATTGTCCGAATGTCGGACCTGAACCCGGGAACTTCAGAATCTGCGATGATGAGTGATCGCAAACACAAGGCACACAGCAGGAGTATGAGTTTGACCGGTGATGGAAGGCGCAGGGCCCTCGGGTTATGCGGAGTCGCGTTGTTGTTTCCCCTCACCGGTTGCGGTCGAGGCGAAAGGAAGACGCAAGGATATACGGTGCTGGATGTTGAGATGTTTTCCTATATCGACCGCGTGGTCACGGACATCATCTTTAACGGGACGGACCTGGGCGTGATGAACAGATTTGGCGGCACCGGCACCATTACAGGAGTGCGTGTTCCATTCGGGGTGCAGTCGCTGCATTGGACGCTTGACGGTCCCGAAGGTACGCCCCGGAATGGCGAGATCGTCCAGGTCAGGAACGCTGTGCAAATCACGCGAGAGGGGGTGCCTCCCGGCACCCAATGTCTGGGCATACATCTTTACCCGGACGACACCATTGAAATCACTTTCGCTGAGTCCATTCCAGAAAGGACCGATCGTGGCAGGCAAATTACAGCTGCCGCGAAAGCGCAACGTCCGCCAGACCCGGAATAGCTGCGGTCGTTCATTCGCGGCAATATGGTCAAAGGCATGGGCGGCGCAATGGACTTGGTTGCCGGTGTCAAGAAGGTGGTCGTGCTGATGGAGCACGTGGCGACCGCCAAGGACGGCACGACATCGCACAAGATCCTGCCGCAGTGCGACCTGCCGCTGACGGGTGTCGGCGTCGTCGACCTGATCATCACCGACCTGGGGGTGATCGAGGTGACGGAGAGCGGGCTGAAGGTCAAGGAGCTGGCGCCGGACGTGACGCGCGAGCAGATCGCCGCCGCGACTGGGGTGGAGCTGGATATCTCGGCGGTTTAAAAATAAAACTATCTTCTTAAAAGGCACTGGCGACAGTGCCTTTTTTTCATTGGCCTCTCGGGTGGGTTTGTTGAGCGACTGGCTGCGACGGCCCGGTTGCCACCTTTATGATAGTGACGCTTCATTCCGACTGTTCCGGTCCCGGCGTAACGCAGAGCCCCTTGCAAGAGCCGGAGCGTTCAATGGTGGCAACCGGTGCGCCAGCGCTCGACTGCTAATGTTCGAAATCACCTCCCCTAAATTCCTGAAGTACAATTCCCAGCCTGACGCACAAGTTGATGAGTTGAACGGGAGTTAAGGCAGATGGCTAATGTGAACAAGGTGTGGGACCAAATTTTCGGAAATATCGGTCAGGAGCGACGGCTGCTGAAGCTGGATACGCCACTTGGTCCAGATGCCCTGCTGCCACAGCGTATCCATGCTTTCGAACGCATGAGCGAGGGGTTTGATTACACTGTGGATCTTCTCGCGCTTGATCCGGATATTAAGCTCAAGGAGTTAATTGCACAGGAAGTCACGCTGTGGATTCTCCAACCCGATACGAGCTACCTGCCGGTGCATGGCTTCGTTCACACGGCAAAAAAGCTTGGCAGCGATGGACAGTTGACCGCGTACCAGATTGGATTCTCAAGCTGTCTGCACTTTCTGAAGTTCCGCAAGGATGCTCGGATCTGGCAAGATAAGAGCGCCGATGAGATTATCGCCGACGTGCTGGCTGGCCACTCTCAATGCCAAGGCCGGTTTCGGTTTGAACTGAGCCAGCCCGGGCGGCCACGTTCTTATTGCACGCAGTATGAAACCGATTGGCATTTTGTCATGCGAATGATGGAAAGCGAAGGGTGGTACGCGTACATCGAGCAGGCATCGGATGGCAGTGGCCATGAATGGATCGTCACGGATTCTGTGGTGAGCTTGAAACCCCTTGTGCCTGAAGAAATAGCGTTTCACGGTGCCGCATCTACAGACGAGATCAACAGAATTGTTCAATGGGGATCGGCGCGGCAGCTATTGAATAGCCAGCTCTTGACACGAACGTTCGACTACAAGGCGCCGCGCAGCAATACCGAGACCAGCACACAAGTTCTTCCGGAACACGGCAGTATTCCATCGCAGTTGGAAGTCTACGAATACACTGGCGCCTACACGGGTTACGATACCGAGCATCGTGCCGACCAATCTCGCCTGCGTGTACAGGAGTGGGAGTCGCGTGCCAAACGATTTTTTGGCACATCGGGTGTCAGAAATTTGTCGGTTGGAAAGTGGTTCACACTTACCGATCACCCGGCTCACGACGAAGCGGGCGTTGAAGCCCGTCAGTTCATAGTGTTGAACATCGAATGGTCGATCGAAAACAACCTGCCTCTTTCGATTGCACGGAAGGAGTTCTCGGGGACCCTTAAAGGTCAACTGGCGAAATTCAAGCTGGAAGCTGGGCTGGCTGACTCTGAGGCGGCGGACGAGAACGCAGCAAACAGCCGCACTGGGCACTGCTTCAATCGTTTTGAAGTGCAACGCCGTACTGTCGAATATCGCAGTCCGTTCAGCCACGCAAAGCCGGCGATGTCTACGCAGACCGCAACCGTTGTTGGTCCGACGGAAGAGGAAATATATACTGATCACCTGAATCGGGTAAAGGTGCGTTTTCACTGGGATCGCCTCAACCCTGGGGACGAAAAAGCGTCTTGCTGGGTGCGCGTAAGTTATCCGAATGCTGGTGATGGATGGGGCGCCGTTCATGTTCCCCGCATTGGTCAGGAAGTGCTCATCACCTACCTTGACGGAGATGCAGATCGACCGGTTATCACTGGACGCATCTACAATGGTGAGCAGATGCCGGACTGGCATAGCGATGGGCGCCTGTCCGGATATAAATCCAAGGAATATAAAGGTGCAGGTTACAACCAACTGGTTATGGACGACACCTCTGAACAGAGCCGTTTGCAGCTGTTCAGCAGCAACACGAATGCGCAGCTCAGCCTTGGTTACCTCGTCGGACAACAGGGGAATAACCGTGCAGGCTTCTACGGTTCCGGATTTGCGCTTAATACGGACGCATATGGCGCCATTTCGGCGCAACAAGGCCTGTACATCGGAACATATGGACGGCCAGGGCCACAGGGGACGCAGTTGGACGTTCGGGAGGCGCGCGACCAGCTGAAAGAAGCTAAGGAACTGACCAAAAATCTCTCTGACGTAGCAGAGAAATCCGGTGCTGAAGCGCTGCCTGGACAGGACTCGCTGCAGGAATTCATTGACGCCACGCAGGCGACTTATGACGGCCCAGGGCAGGAGCAGGCCAACCGGTTTGGAGCACCAGTGCTGCTTGCCTCATCTCCCGCGGGGATTGGGGTAAGTACACCAAAGAGCACTCATCTTCATAGTGGCGAACAGGTGACAATGTCGTCGGGGGCGGACACAAATCTAGCCGCCGGCAAAAGCCTCATTGCGAGCATAAAGGAAAAGATCAGCCTGTTCGCTTACAACGCCGGTATAAGGCTCTTTGCGGCGAAGGGCAAGGTCGAGATCCAGGCCCAGAGCGGGGATATTGACATCATTGCCGAGAAGGTATTGCGGCTGCTGTCAACAGAAGATCGGATCGAAATTTTTGCCAAGAAGGAAATTGTGATCGGAGCCGGCGGCTCGGCCATTACGATAAACGGCTCAGGAATTACCGACATGACCGGTGGCCGGCGGATCAGTCATAACTCGGAGTTCTCGGTGCCCGGTCCGAAGACCATGGCTTATCCCCTACCGACGCTTCCGAAAGAAGTATGCCTGGAGTGTCTAAAAAAACGTGCCAAGCAGCGCGGTGCGTTTGTCAACAAAGGGGCACAATGATGGACACCGTTGAAATGGAGAAGGCAATATTCGCGTCGAGCTTGGCGAGTGCTTTTGATGACCAGAATCTCACGTGCTACGCCATCGTGGACAGTGCACAGGATCAGGCGTTGCTGCAAACGTTCGACAAACACGGCCTGAAAATGCAAAGTAAGTGTCTGCTGCCAGCGGCGCTGGCTTCAGGCCTGGAAGATTACGCACCCCATTTGCTGGAACTTTCTCCGCTTGCCGGTGACAGCGACGTCTGGCCAACGATTCTTCAGGGCGGAGCCGCACATCCGGCCAGCTTGACACTCATCGTCAGTCGGTTGGCCTTTGACGCGTTGTGGCATCATCTGGCAGCGTTCACCGAGATCCTGCTTCCTGACGATACCGACATGATCTTTGCCTTCTGGGACCCAGCCGTGCTGGGCACACTGACAGGACAGTCCGCTGATAAGACCTTGCACGTGCCGGTCCCTGTGCTGACGGAGCGCCAGCGCGCGCGGCTTATGCAAGGCATATCGGCGTGGTGGTACTGGGATCGTAACGGGAACCCTCAGCAGGTGCTGCCGAAAAACAGTGCCGAGGCTGAGGAAGCGCATCTGGTCGATCTGCCGCTCAAGCTTACCCAAATACAGGTTGACATGCTCGTGGAGGCAGGCGTTCCAGACCAGCTGCTGTCCATGCTCAAGGAAAACCAGCCCCTGCTTCTTCTCGATATCCCGACTTCAGAGCACTATGCGATGGTCGAGCAGCATCTGCTCGAAGCGCGCAAGCTAAAGCTGTATGGTATGCGAGATATTCTAAACTATATATGCGCGGCGCTGATTTATGGCACAGCTATAAAGACCGATCCTTTTATTTCTGAGTTACTTGAACAGGTTCGGGCCGGCGTTATCAGTTTTGATGCGGCGATGGAAAAATTTCCGTAACAAAGGGGAAACGGTCATGCGCGGCGTTAATGCGATAGCGGATAGGCTTATTTGGCGTCACTGGCATAATTTCAGGAAACACATTCGGTTTAGGGCTTAACAGTCGCGCTGGGGTGCGAGTCGTTTATGCGAGGGCTTTCCATTGAGCTAGTTGAGAGAATAAAGAGTAAGCTAGTTATTGTACAGAATAGAGTTCGGCCAAGTGTCTCAGGCTTTGGCCAGATCGTTTCCGTCAGCACTCTCGAGTCCCTTTCGTGCGAATTTTGACCGGGTCGCTACGCAAAGGAAAATCGAGGCAGAATCTACGCGGATGAAAAATTACGAGTGGCACTTGGCAGATAAATGTTATTTCAGCGTCCATCGGACCTTTGTCTGTGTCTGCGGCGCACAAAAGAGTTGATTAGGAGTGAACATGGGTGAGCAAGAGGGAGCGACGTCTATCGGTTTTGAAGCCCAGGCCGGCCGTCGGCGGAGAGCGCTAAAATTGTTGGCCTTAGGGTTATTGATTCCGGTGACGGCATGCAGTCAGGGAGAAAAAAACATGCATAAATTTACCGTATTGGATGTCGAGATGTTTTCATATATCGATCGCGTGGTTACTGACATAATATTTAATGGTACAGACTTAGGTGTAATGAACAAATACGGCGGTACGAGCACCATTGCAGGCGTTCGAATTCCATTTGGAGTCCAGTCACTCCATTGGACGCTGGATGGTCCCGCAGGTACTCCACGGAATGGCGAGGTCGTCAATATGAAGAACACATTAGTGATCACGCCGGATCAGATTCCAACGGGAACGCAAAGTCTAGGGCTCCACCTTTACCCTGACGATACTGTCGAAGTGACGTTTGCTGAATTCGTTCCTGAGAGGACCGCAAGAGGAAGAAAAATAATGGAAGCAAGGAAGTGAGATGGAGAAAATTGATAAATTAGCCGCCGCTCAGAATTGCAATCGCGATACGCCGTCGAGTAGGCCCGGTGCGAAGCAGAGTTGTGCTGACATTGTCAATATAAGTATCTTCTTTGATGGTACCGGCAATAATAAGGACGTAGATGAGCCTTTGATGAGTTGGAGTAATCCCGCTCGGCTTTGGCGCGCGACCCAATTTCTTACCAATGATGGTACGTCTAATTATTCCATTTATATTTCTGGAGTTGGTACTCCTTTTAATGGCACCGCCACCGACTGGATGGATCAGAAATTGATGGCTGTCCAAGATGGTAAGCTAGGCCTCGGGTTCGGGTCGGGAGGTACACGTCGTCTGGATGATGGCGAGGTAAGGGTCAATGATCGGCTGCGTACAATTTTGGTAAAAAATGCTTCGAAATTGAACCTTTCCTTATTACCTTATATTGAAAAAGGTAAGCCAGCGAACATAAGAGGACTCGCGCAGGCTTTGGAAGAGCACGGTCTTATTACTGTAATTAATTTGTCGATTTTTGGTTTCTCTCGAGGCGCGGCGCTAGCGCGGGCGTTTAGTAACGAGATGGTGCGGCAGAGTAAGCGCGGCGCAGATGGTACACTGCGGTACAATGGCGTTCCCATACGTTTTAACTTCATGGGCTTATTTGATACTGTCGCGTCCTTTGGTGCGCCTGGCAAAGACGTCGACTTACCTTTCGATGAGAAAAATCTGGTCGTGCCGGTCGACGTCGAACGGTGTGTTCATTATGTCGCTGCTCACGAGTTGCGGTTCTCTTTTCCCGTAGACTTAATTCGCAAGGGTGGCAAGCTACCGCCGAATTGGTCGGAAATCGTATATCCCGGTGCCCATTCCGATGTGGGCGGAGGATATGAGCCCGTCAATCAAGGTATTTCAAACAATTACGCCCGCATCCCGATGCGCGATATGATGCGGGAAGCTGTAAGATGCGGGGTCCGGCTCGTAGATTATGATGATATCAGAAAACTCGGTGAAGTAATTTTTCGTGCGCGGTTTGAGATTTCACCAGAAACGCTGGGATCTTATAAAAGTTATATGAGTGGAATTGGTGCCAGCGCGACTGTGGAAGCGGCCGTGACAGCGCACATGAAAGCACTGTATGCATCGTGGGGCACGATGACTCGGCGCGCGATAAAAACGCCTGATCTTGTCGAGGCAGATGACGGCGCGGGTGGTACCAAGTCGCACGGCCACCCTGGTATTGCGATTGAGGCTGCACGTTTGCTCGAGTGGAATAAGGACAGACTGTCGACAGGTAATAGCGCTGCCCAGGACAATACGCCCGGAGCGCTGAACGTTGAAGGGCGGCGACTAGGGTTTCTCGTGCGTCCGGCCCAGTGGCGCCTTGACGCCTGGCAGGCTACTGCGTCTGAACCGGTGCTTCACTTCATACGTTATTACGTACATGATTCGAAGGCCGGATTCATCAACGCTATTGAACCTTTCAGCTATTTTACCGCCCGTGGCATGGCTGAGTCATCGCGGAACGTACTGGCGCGCGGACTGGATTGGATGGGCGATACACTCGTGGCCGTCAAGGATGGCATCATAAAAGTTTATCATCGCGCCGAGGGTGTCGTAGTAGAGACTTGGGAAGAGGGCAAGTTGGTTGCCACCCATACATATCAGGTTGGCCAGAAATTCGCTGTCGATACAGTCCGCGCTGGTGTCAAATACACGGTGGAGGTTTACCAGAGCGGCAAGGAGGTGCTGATCTCGACGGTGAGAAGAGGTGAGCAGATGATTGTCACATCGATCGATACAGCTAAAAAACAGGCGAGTGCCGCCGCCGACGCTACGCACAAGAAGGCTTCCGAGCTGATTGATGTCACCCAGAAGAAAGTCGGTGAGATTACCGATGCGACGCAAAAAAAAGTGACCGAAGTCGGCAGCCAGATCTACGACGGCGCCTCGAGCGCGGTCAAGAGTGTCGGTAGCGCCGCCGATAGCGGCATGCAGGCAGTGGAAGAGGGCTGGCATTCCGTGCGTTCCGCGATCGGTATCTAGATGGCACGCGCAATTGTTCGACTTGGCGACAAGACGACGCATGGCGGCACAGTCGTCAGTGCGTCACTGACTCATACTTTGCGGGGAATCGGTATCGCGCGAAAGGGGGATATGGTCTCCTGTCCTCTACCAGGCCATGGTACCAATCCTATCGTCGAGGGCTGCCATGTGTTCATTGTCGACGGGCGCGGAGTGGCACTGCACGGGCATAAAACCGCTTGCGGTTGTGCGTTGATCGCCAGCGTCGTGGACGCTACTCAAGGTTAGTTTGCGGAGTAGGTTCTTCGCAGAGGAATGTGAAAAACTAAAAAAGGCGCGGGCCGAAGCCAGCGCCTTTCGCGTGCGATCCGACCGCCAGCAGCTTACGCCTGCTTCGCCAGCGTCACCGGCTCGCCATGCGCCACTTCTTCCAGCGGCTCATGCGGGCCACCCGGATGGGCCAGCTCGCGCTTCAGTGTTGCCATGTCCAGCTCGCCTTCCCACTTCGACACGACCAGGGCGGCGACACCGTTGCCGACGAAGTTCGTCAGCGCGCGGCATTCGCTCATGAAGCGGTCGATGCCCAGGATCAGCGCCATGCCGGCCACGGGAATCGTCGGGACAACGGCCAGGGTGGCGGCCAGGGTGATGAAACCGGCGCCGGTGATACCGGAGGCGCCTTTCGACGTCAGCATCGCTACTCCCAGGATCGTCAGTTCCTGCGTCAGGGTGAGCTCCGTGTTGGTGGCCTGCGCGACGAACAGGGCGGCCATCGTCATGTAGATGTTGGTGCCGTCCAGGTTGAACGAGTAGCCGGTCGGTACGACCAGGCCGACGACCGGTTTCGATGCGCCCAGGCGCTGCAGCTTGGTCATCAGGGAAGGCAGGGCGCTTTCCGACGAGCTCGTGCCCAGCACGATCAGCAGCTCTTCCTTGATATAGGCAATGAAGCGTACGATCGAGAACCCCGTAAACTTGGCGATGGCGCCCAGCACGATGAAGACGAACAGGCCGCAGGTCAGGTAGAACGAACCCATCAGCTTGGCCAGCGGCAGCAGCGAATCGATGCCGTATTTGCCGATGGTGAATGCCATTGCACCGAACGCGCCGATGGGGGCAACCTTCATGATGATGTTGACCATGCCGAAGATGGCGGCGCCGGCTTCGTCGATCAGCTTGGCGACCGGACGGCCTTTTTCACCGAGGACCGACAGCGCGAAGCCGAACAGGATCGAGATCAGGAGGACCTGCAGGATGTCGCCCTTGGCAAACGCGTCGACCACCGTGTTCGGGATGATGTTCATCACGAAATCGAGGGTGGACTGGTGCGACGCCTTTTCCGTGTACTGGGCGATCGCCTTGGTGTCCAGGGTGGCGGGGTCGGCATTGAAGCCGGCGCCCGGCTTGACGATGTTGGCCACGAACAGGCCGATCACCAGCGCGAAGGTGGAGACGACCTCGAAGTACAGCAGGGCCTTGCCGCCGACGCGGCCGATCTTCTTGATGTCGGACATGCCGGCAATGCCGGAGACGACGGTACAGAAGATCACCGGCGCGATGATCATCTTGATCAGCTTGATGAAGCCGTCGCCCAGCGGCTTCATCGCCACGGCGTCTTTCGGCAGGAAAATGCCCAGCAGTACGCCCACCGCGATGGCGAACAATACCTGGACATACAGTATTTTGTAGAACGGTTTTTTCATGATGAGCTCCAGTCTTCCCGGGTAATCCAGTTTTCTGGCGGCCATCATGCCGAACGATCTCAGATATCACCATTGTGATTATCCGCATTGTGGTTAGCCCCATCAGGGATAACCACAATGCGGAAAATACGTAGCGGGGTCAGGCCGGCACGGTAGCCCAGCCGGCGTGCTTCGGCTTCCAGCCCGTCGATGCCGGCATGCCCGGCCGCATCGCGGTACTGGAACGCGGCAATGCGCAGCGGCGCCATGGCCGCCCGCAGCGCGGGGCCGGGCGCCAGCAACGCCTGGTGCAAGCGTGCCGGGCAGCGGTCCGGCGCGAAGCGGCCGGCAATCAGCGGCAGGCCGGGCGCGCAGGCCGTGGTGCCCCGCACCGCCAGCCCCGTCACGGCTTCGGGATCGACGTCGCACAGGCAGGCCCACGTGACGCAATCGATGGCCGCGATGGCGGCCGCGCCCGAGCGCACCATTGCCGCGCTGCAGGCGTAGCTGCCTCAGACGCGCACTGCGCCGAAGAAGCGGCCGTCCCGCGCCAGCGGCGCGACGGCGTGCCGCAGCAGGTTCATGGCGCAGGTGGCTGTCGCGATACAGCGGGTACGGATGCCAGACGGCCAGCGGCGCCGTGCCGAACAGGCGGTTCAGCGAGGGCTTGCGGGTGGAATGGCCGTGTATCGGCTCGTGCTGCAGCGACATGTACCACGCACACCACCAGAGCGACAGCATCGTGGCCAGCGGCATGCCGAGCTGACGCCAGCCGGCCAGTGTCGCCAGCCAGCCGCCGTGGATGACGACGATCGGCAGCCAGGTCGGCCACTCGCCCGCCACGCCGGCCGCTCGCGCTCGGCCGCCACCTGCCGCCGCCGTGCCGCATCCGTGTACCCGGATCGGGAAGCGGCGGCCCCGGGCGTCAGAAGCGCGCGGTAACGCGCAGCCCCACGGTGCGCGGACGCACGAGATAGACCAGGTTGCCCGGCTGGATGGCAATCCCGTTCGGCGTGACGTCGCTGACCTGCGCGCCGTTGGTCAGGTTGGTGCCGAACAGGCCGACCTCGTAGCCGCGGGTGCGGTACGTCACGGTGGCGTTGAGCGTGTTGGACGATTCGATGCGCGCATAGCTGCCCTGCGTGGCCGCGAAGTTGGTGAACGCCTCGCCGCGGTAGGCGTAGCTGGCCGCCAGGCCGATTTCGTCCGTCCCCGCCAGCGGGATCGTGTAGCTGGCGGTGGCGCTGGCGGAAAAGCGCGGGGCGTACGGCACGCGGCTGCCGGCCGGGATGTTCTGCGCCGGGATGCCAGTCATAACCGTGTCACGGGCGCTGGCGTGGTTGTACGACGCATTGACGCCGATGGAAGCCTGGCGCGTCAGCTTGAACGCCGTCTCCAGCTCGATGCCCTTGCTGCGGATCTTGCCGGCGTTCTGCGTGAAGTAGTAGGTGCACGGCAGGCGGTTGAACACCTGCACGTCGTCCCAGTCGATCAGGTAGGCGCTGGCATTGACGGTCAAGCGCCGGTTCAGCAGCGAATTCTTCGAGCCGACCTCGTAGTTCCACAGGCTGTCCGGCGCGAACGTCGTGGGCGCGTGCACGCCGCAGAAATTGAACGGGACGGGCTGGTTGTTGCCGCCGTAGCGGAAGCCCTTGCCGGCGGACGCGTACAGCGTGTGGTCCGCATCGACACGCCACGCGGCCGCGACGCGGGGATTGGTCCCGTGCGACGTGGCGCTGCTGGTGGACACTTCCGGCTGGCCCGTCGGCACGGCCGGCGTTGCGGTGACGAGGTTGCCGAACAGCCCCGTGAACTTCAGGTCGAAGTCCTGCGTGCCACGGAACAGGCGCAGGCCGGCCGTCAGGTCCAGCTGGTCCCACAGCGTGTACGTCGCTTCGGCAAACAGCGCGACCTGACGCGATTTCGTGTTCTGCGTGCCCGAAAAATAGTTATCGGACGTGAAGGACTGGTCATGGACGGCCGAATCGTAGCCGGGGAAGTTGCGCGTGGCGGCGTAGCGCGCGTCGAAGCCTTCCGTCGGCTGGTCCTGGCGCGTGTCGCGCTTGCCCTGTTCGTAGAACGCGCCGGCGGTCCACTTCAACGGGCCATCGCCTTTCGACTGCAGGCGCAGCTCCTGCGCGAAGTCCTCGATGGCATTGCCAATCCGGTAGGCCGAGCGCATCAGCGGCGGCTGGCCGCCGAAGATGAACGCCGTGGCGGGATACTGGGCCGACGTCACGTACAGCGTGTCGCGGTGCAGGTACGACGTGGACGACACCAGGTTGGCGCGTCCCAGGTCGCCGTTCAGCGTCAGGTTGTACAGCTGCAGCTTGTCGTTGCTCGTTTGCGGCAGCAGCGCGATCGTCGTAAACGGCGCCAGGTCGGCATAGGCGTCGTTGATGCCGCCCTTGATGTTCGACGCCGTGATGCTGGCGTCGACCAGCAGGTCGCGCGAGGCGCGCAGGCGGGCGGCGATGCGGCCCTGGTTGGTGGAGACGGCGTTGGTGGTCGCGCCGTTCACGTGGTTGCGGATATAGCCCGAGTCCTGGCCCGTGTAGCCGGTCACGCGCAACGCCAGCACGTCGTCGTTGACGGGAATGTTGATCATGCCGCGCAGGTTGTGGTTGGTGCCGCCGAAGCCGCCCGTGTGCGAGCCGACCGCCTCGACGGTGCCAAAGAGGTCGTTCAATTCCGGCTTGCGGGTAATCTGCCGCACCGTGCCGGCCATCGCGCCCGCGCCGAACAGCGTGCCCTGTGGCCCTTGCAGCACTTCGACCCGTTCCAGGTCCAGCACCTTCAAATCCGGATTGGCGGACTTGAGCGTGACGGGCATCTCGTCGATGTACACGGCCACCAGCGAGGCATCCTGCACTTCGGACGGCACGATGCCGCGCACCACCAGCCCGCGCATCGTGACGTTGTTGACGCCCGCACCCTGCTGCTGCACCGTCATCGCGGGCACCAGGTCGGCGATGTCGGCCAGGTTGCCCAGGCCGTACTTCATGAGCGCCTCGGGCTTGATGACGCTGATCGCGGCCGGCACGTGCTGCACGTCGACGGCGCCCGTGCGGGTCGCCGTGACTTCGACCCGTTCGATGATCCCGGTGGCGTCCGGCGTTGCCGGAACGGGTTCGGCCAATGCCGTGATGGTGACGCCCGCCGACAGTGCGGCGATGGCGCGATGGAGGTGCTGGTGCATCGAGGTCCTTGTTTTTGGAAGAGTACAGGCAAGCCGGGGCCGGCCGGAAACGAACTTGAATGCGCTTGGCTACGCGGAACGCGCGGACGACGCCGCCGGTTACGGCACCACCGTGATGAAGATATACACGGCGAAGATCACCAGGTGCACTGTGCCCTGCATGATGGTCGTGCGGCCGTTGCCCAGCGAGAGCGTGGCGACGATGACGGACAGCAGCAGCAGGACGGTCGACTTGACGTCGATGCCCAGCGACAGCGTCCAGCCGTTGAGGATGGAGACGACGGCAACGGCGGGAATGGTCAGACCGATGCTGGCCAGCGCGGAGCCCAGCGCCAGGTTCAGGCTCGTTTGCAGCCGGTTGGCGCGTGCGGCCTGCCAGGCGGCGATCCCCTCCGGCAGCAGCACGACGGCGGCGATGATGATGCCGACCAGCGCCTTGGGCGCGCCCAGCGCGGCCACGGCCGCCTCCAGCGGCGGCGACAGCGATTTCGCCAGCAGCACGACGGCCCCCAGGCAGGCCAGCAGCAGCCCGGCGCTCCAGATCACGGTGCGCAGCGGCGGCACCGGCGCGTGATCGTCCTCGCCGGCGCTGGCGCCGTCGGGCAGGAAGTAGTCGCGGTGGCGCACCGTCTGCACCAGCACGAATGTGCCATACAGGACCAGGGAGACGACGGCGATGAAGATCAGCTGGCTGTTGCTGTAGAACGGGCCCGGCGCGGTGGTGGTGTAGTTCGGCAGCACCATCGTCAGCACGGCGATGGCCGACAGGGTCGCCAGCGAGGCGGAGACGCCCGTCTGGGTGAACGTCTGCTCGCCGTGGCGGCGCGCGCCGGCCAGCAGGCAGATGCCCACCATGCCGTTCAGGATCAGCATGACGGCGGCAAACACGGTGTCGCGCGCCAGCCCCGTGGTGGCGGCGCCGCCGGCGATCATCAGCGAGACGATCAGCGCCACCTCGATCGACGTGACGGCCACCGCCAGCACCAGCGTGCCGTACGGTTCGCCGATCTTGTGCGCCACCACCTCGGCATGGAAGACGGCGGCGAGGACGCCGCCGAACAGGCCCGCCGCCAGCAGCAGCACGTACGCGCCGCCCAGCGCGTCACCCAGTCCCAGGCTCTGGCCCGCCAGCAGAAGCCAGGCAACGACGGGGGCGGCAATGGTCCAAGGGGGCAGGGCGGCGGCAATTTTCATGACGGGGTCCGATGGTAAATATGCAATCGTAACCGTTAATGGCCGCCGCCCAGCGCCCGGCTGGCGGGTTTTTTCGCGACGCTTACTGCGCCACCCAACCCCCATCGACGTTCCACGCCGCGCCGCGCACCTCGTTGGCCGCGTCGCTGCACAGGAACACGGCCAGGCCCCCCAGCTGCTCGGGCGTGACGAAGTCGCCGGACGGCTGCTTCTCCGACAGCAGCGCGAGCTTGGCCTGCTCGTTCGTCAGACCTTCCTTCGCGGCGCGGTCGTCGACCTGCTTCTGCACCAGCGGCGTCAGAACGAAGCCGGGGCAGATGGCGTTGACGGTGACGCCCGTGCGGGCCGTCTCCAGCGCCGTCACCTTGGTCAGACCCACCAGGCCGTGCTTGGCCGCGACATAGGCGGACTTGCCGCTTGATCCCACCAGGCCGTGGGCGGACGCCAGGTTGATGATGCGGCCCCAGTTCTTCTGCTTCATCGCCGGCAGGGCCAGGCGGCTGGTGTGGAAGGCCGACGTCAGGTTGATGGCGATGATCGCATCCCACTTCTCCACGGGGAACTCGTCGACGTTGGCGACGTACTGGATGCCCGCGTTGTTGACGAGGATGTCCACGTCGCCGAACTGTTCGGCAGCAAAACGCATCATCGCCTCGATCTCGGCCGGTTTGCTCATGTCCGCATTGTGGTGCACGGTGCGCACGCCGAATGCCTTTGCCGTGTCTTCCTGCAGCGCGGCGATGGCCTGCGCGTCGCCGAAGCCGTTGAAGACGATGTTCGCGCCCTGCGCCGCCAGTGCGCGCGCGATGCCCAGGCCGATGCCGGACGTGGAGCCGGTAACCAGGGCCGTCCTGCCCGCCAGCGTGCTGCCGGCACTGCCGTTTGAAACGCTGTTCATGGTGATCCTTTTTGTAAAGTAAATGAGTCGGTTTGGTCTTGCCCGATGCGCTGCGCTACACTTCCGGAGGATTTTAAATGCGGCGCACGGTAAAATGTAGCGCAAAAACCAATACTTGGCAGGAGACGGCGCGATGAATGGACCAGCAGTCAAATCAGTGCAATGCATCTCGCCGGCCGGTCTGCACCGGATGGCGTACAAGGAATGGGGGGCGCCGGACAATCCCAATGTGCTCGTCTGCGTGCACGGCGTCACGCGCGTGTCCGACGATTTCGACGACCTGGCGCGCGCGCTGGCCGACCGCTATCGCGTGGTCTGCCCCGACGTGGTCGGACGCGGCCGCTCGGGGCGGCTGCGCAACCCCGAGCTGTACGTGGTGCCCCAATACGTCAGCGACATGGTGACGCTGCTGGCGCGCGTGCTCGCCAACGGCGAGCGGCAGAAGGTGGATTGGGTCGGCACGTCGATGGGCGGCCTGATCGGCATGGGCCTGGCGTCGCTGCCGGACAGTCCGATCGAGCGCCTCGTGCTGAACGATATCGGCCCCGCGCTCGATCCGGCGGCGCTGCACCGCATCGGCGACTACATCGGCCAGGACCTGCGCTTCCCCACGTTCGAGGAGGGCGCCCGTTTCGTGCGCGAGGTGTCGCAGCCGTTCGGCCCCCACACGGACGCGCAGTGGGACAAGATGGCGCGCGACGTGCTGCGCCAGGATGCCGGCGGCGAATGGGTGCGCCACTACGATATGGGCCTGGCGCTGCCGTTTCGCGCGGCGACGCCGGAATCGGTGGCGGCCAACGGCAAGATGCTGTGGGCGGCCTACGATGCGATCCGCTGCCCGACCCTGGTCGTACGCGGCGAGCTGTCCGACCTGCTGTCGCGCGAGACCGCCGCGGAGATGACGCGGCGCGGTCCGCGCGCGCAGCTGGTGGAGATCCCGGGCGTCGGGCATGCGCCGATGTTGATGCAGCACGACCAGATCGCGCTCGTCAGAGAATTTTTGTTGAACCAGTAAAGAAAGAAGAGACTATGTTGGAAATCAAACGACTGCACGTCGGCAAGCGCCTGTCCGAAGTGGCGATCCACAATCACACCGTGTACCTGGCCGGCCAGATCGCCGAGGACACCACGGCGGACATCCGCGGCCAGACCCGTGAAGTGCTGGGCCACGTGGACCGCCTGCTGGCGGAAAGCGGCAGCGACAAGACGTGCATCCTGTCGACGCAGATCTACATTGCCGACATGGCGCTGTTCCCGGCCATGAACGAAGAGTGGGATGCCTGGGTCGCGCAGGGTCACACGCCGCCGCGCGCCACCGTGGAAGCGAAGCTGGCCAATCCGGCTTGCCTGGTCGAGATCGTCGTCGTCGCCGCCCAGCGCTGACCGGCGGCATGCAACAGACGGTGCCGCCGCCGGTGGCGGTGCCGTCCGCAGGATTTACAGTACCTTCCCGACCTGAGCTCGGGTAGATTCGCCGGCATCTGAAGAAGCAAGGTTCAAGGTTCCATATGGTTTCCATCGCGGCGCTGAACAGCGCAACGTCCGAGCAGCTGGTGCAGGGCTTGTCCGCGGAAGATGGCGCGCGCGTCCTCGCGGCATTCGATTTCGCCAGCGACGCCTATGTCGGCAAGACCGCCACGAGCGGCCAGAATGCCATCGATTTCGCCGTCGGCGTCGCCACGACGCTGGCGCTGCTCAACACCGACGCGGCCACGCGCATCGCCGGGCTGATGTTCGAACTGTGCCTGCTCGATCCGGCCCACGCCATCGCCATCGAGCCGCGCTTCGGCAAGGAAGTGGCGGACCTCGTGACCGGCGTGCATCAGCTGATCCGCCTGCGCGAGCTGACGCAGAACAGTCCCGCCGCCACGCGCGGCAAGAACGCGGCGCAGCAGGCCGTGGCGCAGATGGAAACGCTGCGCAAGATGCTGCTGGCGATGGCCAGCGACATGCGCGTCGTGCTGGTGCGCCTGGCGTCGTGCTGCAGCACCTTGCGCTATTTCGCCGACATCAAGCTCTTCAACGACATGACGCGCGCCTATGGCCGCGAGACGCTGGACCTGTATGCGCCGCTGGCGAACCGCCTCGGCATCTGGCAGATCAAGTGGGAGCTCGAAGACCTGTCGTTCCGCTTCATCGAGCCGGAAAACTACAAGCGCATCGCCAAGATGCTGGAAGAGAAGCGCATGATGCGCGAGAGCTTCGTCACGCAGTCGATCGAACGGCTGCAGACGGAGCTCGCCAACGCCGGCATCACGGCGGAAGTGTTCGGCCGGCCGAAACACATCTACAGCATCTGGAACAAGATGCGCGGCAAGGAGCTCGACTTCAACGAACTGTATGACGTGCGGGCGTTCCGCGTCATCGTGGCCGACGTCAAGACGTGCTACACGGTGCTGGGCGTCGTCCACAATATCTGGACGCCGATCCCGAAGGAATTCGACGACTACATCTCGCGTCCGAAACCGAATGGCTACCAGTCGCTGCACACGGTCGTGACGGCCGACGACGGCCGGCCGCTGGAGGTGCAGATCCGCACGCAGGAGATGCACAGCTTCGCCGAATACGGCGTGGCGGCCCACTGGCGCTACAAGGAGGAAGGCGGCTCGAACTTCCAGGGCCAGAAGTACGACGAGAAGATCGCCTGGCTGCGCCAGCTGCTGGCGTGGAAGACCGACGTGGCCGATGCCGTCGTCGGCCAGGAGGAGCTGCAGCGCGAGTGGGTCGAGAAGCTCAAGTCGGCCGCGCTGGACGACCGCATCTTCGTGCTGACGCCGCAGGCCCGCGTGCTGGAGCTGCCTGTCGGCGCCACGCCGATCGACTTCGCCTACCACCTGCACAGCGACGTGGGCCACCGCTGCCGCGGCGCGCGTGTCGATGGTGTCATGGTGCCGCTGAATACGCCGTTGAGGAGCGGCCAGACGTGCGAGATCATTACCGCCAAAGGCGCGCCCGGTACGGCGGGTCCGTCGCGCGACTGGCTCAGTCCCGGCTACGCCGTGGCGAACCGCACGCGTGCCAAGGTACGCGCCTGGTTCCACGCGATCGACATGCAGGAAACGCTGTCGCACGGCCGCGCGCTGGTGGAGAAGTCCCTGCAGCGCGAGGGCAAGACGGCCGTCAACCTGGAAGCGCTGGCGCACAAGCTGGGCTTCGGCAAGGTCGATGACCTG
Organism: Pseudoduganella plicata; assembly: GCF_004421005.1. NCBI lineage: Bacteria > Pseudomonadati > Pseudomonadota > Betaproteobacteria > Burkholderiales > Oxalobacteraceae > Pseudoduganella > Pseudoduganella plicata. The sequence continues at coordinate 1,219,421 of NZ_CP038026.1, read as the reverse complement.
TTCCTGGCCGTCGGCAAGGAGGAATTCAGCCTGCGTCACGTGGAGCAGGCGCTGCACGATGGCGGCGAAGCACCGCCGCCGCCCGAGGATGCCGTCGTCCTGAACAAGAGCCGGGCGTCGTCGACGGAACAGGGCGCCAAGTCCGGCGTGCTGGTGGTCGGGACGGAAGGGCTGATGACGCAGCTGGCCCGATGCTGCAAGCCGGCACCGCCCGATCCGATCGTCGGCTTCGTCACGCGCGGCAAGGGCGTGTCGATCCACCGCCGGAGCTGCAAGAACTTCGCCGAAATGCGCGCCAAGGCGCCGGAGCGTGTCATCGTCACGGAATGGGGCAGCACGCGCGGCGACACGGTGTATCCGGTCGACCTGTTCGTGCTGGCCGGCGACCGGCAGGGACTCTTGCGCGACATTTCCGAGATCTTCTCGCGCGAGAAGATCAACGTCATCGGCGTCAACACGCAAAGCGCCAAGGGCCAGGCACGCATGACCTTTACCGCGGAGATCGGTGCGACGGCGCAGTTGCAGAAGGCGTTGTCGGCGATTTCGGAGGTGACGGGTGTGCTGGAGGCGCGGCGGGCGTGAGACGCGTGTCGATATCGGTCGGATGACTTGATGGTGCCGATGCCGTGCAGCGCGTCGTTTTGACGGGCTGCTGCCGGCCAGGTCGGCCACTTCACGTTTCTACCGCAATAGGCATCCCGCATCCACTGCGTTCGATTCGACAGCATTCCAATTCGATAAACATCGTCAGAAACCTCATAAATGAAGATCGAAGTTAGACGCGCCCAACTCTCTGAACGCCTGATCGTGCGGAACCTGATGGAGCTATACCAGCACGATTTTTCCGAGCTAGACGGAACGGACCTTGACGATCATGGCCAGTATGGCTACTACGATCTGGACTGCTTCTGGATTAACCCAGCATGGTCGGCTTACGTAATCAAGGTAGACGATAAGTGGGCCGGATTTGCGCTAACGAACGATGAAGTCCATACCCCTGGGTCGACTTGCGCGATAATGGAGTTCTTCTTGGTCCGCAAGTATCGGGGACGTGGCGTGGGCAGAATGGCTGCGCGCGAGATCATGGCCCAGTGCCCCGCCAGATGGGAAGTGCGCGTGATTCATGAAAATCGGGTTGCGCAAGATTTTTGGACATCGCTTCTAAAGACGGCATGGCCCACCAGCTATCAGCGAACTATTGTGAAGAACGAAGAATGGCATGGTCCGATCTTCTCGGTCGACACGCGTCCAGCGACCCTAGTGGGCGAGTTGTAAGGGCATTTTGGCCAAAGCTTAACGTCCGCAATAGGGCGGAACCGGAAGGTCGAGTGCTGCGGGCGCATGCAGACAGACGACCGCAGCCTAGATTGGGAAACGAGCCAGGCGGCGCCCGCAGCCGGGCGGTGCCGGCGCAAGGAGAAATGATGCCCCCGACCCCTAAAACGCTACACAGCTATGGGATGTTAGCCGCGGCGGCCCTCGCTTTGCTGACCGTAGCGGGTGGTGCAAGCGCTTTTACACCGCAAGAGATGAGTGCGGCTTTGAGGAAGTATGGCTTCGAATACCGCGAAGGCGAACGGCCATACGGCTTGCCGATTAAGGGTAAGCTGACCCGGGTGAATATTGGCGATGAGACCTATGAACTGGACTTGGCCAGCCCTCTTACAAGGAGAGGCGTGGATAGCGCAATCCGCGACTATCTGTTGCGGCATGCGGCCGATGAACTGCATGTGATCGGAATGCTAGCTGGCGGGCCGATGGGAAATATTGAAGTCGACCCGGATAAGACATTGGTGGAAGAACTGCATACGGACCTCATCCAACTACCCTTTGAATCATGGCGAGCCCGGCTCCAGTCATTCAAGCACGAAGGCGTCACCATCGAGGCGCACTGCGACTTCCACTTCGTAAAATTAAACGGAAAATATTACCAACTGTACTTCAAGGACCGGGGTTCCTACAAAACCAGCGAAGAGCCAGGTTGCGATGTTCGCCGTAGCGACTACCACCATACCAACTGAGACCTATCGCCGACCAGATCAACCGCACGCGAGATCAATTGCGGACGGCTAACACGCGCTCGTATCAGGATTACGTCCGCTTCGGGCCGCAACCAGTCGTACCAGTAACAGCAGCGACGTGCAGGATCACCCCGTGCCCCACGGAAGGCACGATGGCAACACGAACCGCATCCTGCAATTACGGCCAACTGTGCAGCTCGAAGTGGCGGCCGACCCGAATGGCAGGCCAGGCGATTATGCAAAGTGCCACGAAGGGCTCCGGGTCAGCGCCCGTCGCACACTCTGTTGTAACAAAAAACACACGAAAAGCATGGCAGCGATCAGGCATTATTTGATAGCGCTATCATTCGTGAGGTTTTCCGCGTTTCTTGTTCTAATATCGTCTCATGCGCTAGAACTTCAGCGTAGCTTGCCGGCGCAGGGTTTCAGGGCATCGGGTGGAGGGCGCGGTGATGCATCGGTTCGATGCAATATGCCGCAAGTAATCCGAGCACTCCCGGTATTTCTGATATCGCTATCATCGACATTGTTCGTTCTGGCACGCATGCCAGCCACGTTGCGCCGCGTTCCATCGGCACATACTTCATGACAGGAGCATCTCAATGCAAACACCCATCCTGCGCCGCGTGCTGCTCGGCGCCGCTTTACTGGCCGGCCTCGCGCAACATGCCGGCGCCACCATCACCACCGTCACCGGCGACACGACCGGCGGGCCGACCTGGGACCGGATCAACGAGGAGCCCTATAACTGGCCGTTCTACCCGGCGTTGCCCGACACCACATACCGCGCGTTCGACGTCAACGTACTGGCCGATGCCGCGAATCTCACATTTGCCTCGACGTGCGCCTTCGATTGCTCGATGTATATCTACACCGGCGCCTTCGACGCGGCAAACCCCACCACCAACTTCCTCTTTGCCGACGGTTATGGAGCTTCCGACAGCTCGGCCTATTTCCACGGCCCGCTGGAAGTGGGGCACTACACGATCCTGGTAACGGGTGAGGACGCCACTGCGTACGGCTTCTTCAGCACGACCGTATCCGGCGACGGCGTGTTCGAGATTGCGCCGCTCGACCCCGTGCCCGAACCATCGGCCTGGCTGATGCTCGGTGCCGGCCTCGGCGCCATCGGCGTCGCCGCGCGTCGCCGCCCCGCCGCATCCATCCACACCGCATACTGACGGGGGAACCAATGAAAAACATGCTCCGCAATATGATTGCCGCCGCGTTGCTGTCGGCCGGTTTCGTCCAGCACGCCGCCGCTGCCATCGTGACGGTAGCCGGCGACACTACCGGCGGTCCCACGTTCATCCGGCCGGGCGATGTCGGCGAGGATCCTTATCCATGGCTGACGGGCATGGCCTACCGGGCCTTCGACATCGTGACGAGCGCCGGCCCGAACGAATTCAACTGGGAGAATTCGCTCATGACGAGCTGCGATTTCGGGTGCGTCACGTTCCTTTACGCCGGCCCGTTCGATCCGGAACACGCGCGCAAGAACCTGATGTCGTTCGATACCGATGGATACAATTTCTCGGCCATGCAGACGTTCCTGGAGCCCGGCAAGCACTACACCTATGTTGTGACCGGTTACTTCGACCAGGATGCGGGGGCGTTCAGCATCACGGCCGGCGGCCAGGGCGGCATCAGTATCAGCGCCGTGCCGGAACCCTCGGCCGGACTGATGCTGCTGGGCGGCTTGGCGGCTATCGGCGCGCTGGCGCGGCGCCGCGCCAGCGACACCGCGCAGCGTTCGTGACCGGAGACTTCTTCACCGGCGCCGCCACAGCTTGCGTATCGGCAGGCCTGTGGCGGCGAAGATGGCTGTGCCAGGCGCTTCCCCCTATCCCAGTCCGCTGGCGACTCGTGGCAATTCGTCGCACACTGGCGGGGCGGCGCGGAAAAGCAAAGGCCTGCATTGCGCGCCTGGAGCGCCGGACCGCGCAGCAGTAAGGCGGTCAACGCCACCCGGCCTGCGAGATCCGGGAATCGCGCACGCCGACCGTGCCACGGCAGACGCCTGCTCAGCGCGGCTTGCCCGACCCCAGCAACTGCAGTTCCCAAGCCAGACTGGTGCCGACATTTCCCATGTGCTCGAACATCATCTGCGCCAGGGCCGGCACTGTTTCCTCGCGCGCCCAGTCGCGCTGCAGTTCGGATGCAAAAACGGTCCAGGTGATCGGTACCGCACCGGCATTGACCATCCGCAGGACCGCCATTTCATGTGCTTCCAGGGTAACGCCGCCGGACGCGTCGGTCACGATGAACACCTCGTAGCCTTCGCCCAGCGCCTGGATGGTTGGCATTGCCAGGCAGATTTCGGTCCACAGCGCGGCAATGACGATCTTCTTTCTGCCGGTTTCCTTCACCCAGCCCGTCACGTTCGGGTCTTCCCAGGTATTGATGGTGGTACGGTTGATCGGCTTTTGCTCCGGGAAGACGTCTTGAAGCGCCTTCACCAGATAACCGCCCCGTTCCTCCACCACCGTGGTCAGCAGCGTCGGAACATTGAACAGCCTGGCCGATTTCGCCAGTGCGACGACGTTGTTGACAACCGTCTGGGAGTCATGGCTGCGCAGGCCGGCAAACTGGAACGGCTGGTGGTCGATCAGAATCAGTGCACAGTTGGTGGGCGTGAGCAGTGCGTCGAGGCCGGCTTTAGGATTGACTTGCTGGGACATGGATATCTCCAATGGGTGGTCAGGGTTGCGATCGGCGGATCTGCCGGATACGAAAGCAGGCCAGCGTCGACGATGATGGTGATTCCGATGCGCCGCCCTGTTCCGGAATGAGGGCGTGGCGACCGCGTCCTCGATTTCGGACGGTTTCCATTGCGTTGCTCAGGCGTGCAAGACCTGCGGGTCAGGACAGGCTATCCGGGGCGGGATGAAGACTTCTCGGGGTTTCTCGTTGCTGCGTGCTCCGCGGTGAAAAAGCCCAGCTGACGCAGGCCGTTCATCCAGTCTTCGCTGTGCCAGGTTCGGAAGATTCGCCCGGCGCGGATGTCGTGGATGTCGATTGCCTGAATCTCGAGCGTCTTCCCCGAGGCCTGCATTCCAAGGAAAGTTCCGCACTGGGTCCCGCTCATCGCCGAACGCACAACGACCCTGTTGCCGTCGTGGAGTATGTCCTTGACCGTAATGCGAAAATCAGGGAATGCTTCCCGCAGGGCCTTCATCGTCCGGACAGCTCCGGCTGCCCCGGGCGGTGTGCCTGGCGGTGCCGGTATGTCGACCCACCCGCTGGCGAGGATGGCCTCAAGCAGGGCTGCATCTCCCTCGTCGAAAGCCCGATACCAGCATTGCGCGAGTTTTTCATTCGCAGCGATGCTGCCGGTGGCGCCGGGAATGCGCACGGGGTCGGTGTCTGAACTATCGATCGCAGCGGTCATGGCTGGCTCCTCCCGGATTGAACTGTCGTAATAAAGCGAGGTTGCAGGCCGGTACGTGCACCCGCCCAGGCATTCCCGCAAGTCGTCATCCGTGCACATATGTCCTGGGCACGATCGGCGGCTGCACCGCCTTGATGTCACCAGTATCTTGAAGAGAACCCCGGCCTGAAATACCGAATGGTTGATTTAGTTTGCCCAGAACTACGTAAGTGGAAACCGCCGTCAAAGAAAGGCGGTCGGCGAGCCAGCGGTGTCGGCGCCAGGCTCGCCACCGCGTAAGGGCTTGACCTCGCGACGCCGATCCTGCCGTCCATCACAGATAGCGGAACGGATGGGCGACCACGCATCGGCAATCGCGGCGACGCTGGGGTTGCGTTCGCGAGCACATCGCTTGCTGCGCGATAGCGGAAAAACAACAGGTGACAATCCGTGACAATTGGTGACACCACCGGCGTCGCCATGGGACTACGCTGTGGAACGCATCCACGGGGAGGTGGCCATGAGCGCTGTACTGAAGCCGCAAGCGCGGTTGGACGGCAAGCCGGACGCCGGGCCGGCGCAGGAGATCCGGGCGCAGGACCCGGAGTCGCAGCACATCGACGACTGGCGCAGGCAGGCCAATGTGCCGCCCGATGCCGCCAGCGCCGGCCTGGCGTTTTCCGGTGGCGGCATCCGCAGCGCCACGCTGGGACTGGGAGTGCTGGAGGCGCTGCGCGACCTGAAGCTGCTGGGGCGGTTCGATTACCTGTCCTCGGTGTCCGGCGGTGGCTACATCATGGGCTGGTTGAGTGCGCACTGCCATCGCCATCCGGGCTGGCTGGGTGCGGAACGGAACAATGTCGCGCGCTGGGACAAGTCGATCGCCTACCTCAGCAAATATTCGAACTATCTGTCGCCCCGGCTGGGGATGTTCAGTGCCGACACGTGGACGATGCTGACCGTCTGGGCGCGCAACGCCTTCCTGGTGCAGCTGACGGTCGTCTGCGGCATCGTGGTGGCCCTGCTGCTGCCGCACCTGGCCAAGGACTGGTTCATGAGCTGGCCGGAGCACGAGCGCTGGCGCTGGGCGTCGGTTGCCCTGTTTGTCTTCGCGGTTCTGTGTATCGCCGCCAACCAGTTGCACCAGCGGCGCAGGGCGCATCCGCCGCCGCCCGGTAGTGCGGGCGCCGAGCGCAAGCAATTGCAGGTCGCCCTCGGCATTTGCGGCATGCTGACCGTCGGCTGCGCGCTGCTGGGGTGGTACCTGTGGCAGGTTTTCGATTTCCAGCCGTTTCCCAAGGCGTTGCCGGTGGGCGTGCACTCTGGAGCGGTGGTGCGGCTGGGCGCGCCTGCGGTGCCCATCGCCATGCTGATCATGGGCGGCGCGCTGGCGTTTGTCGGCGGCGTGGCCTGCGCGCACACGCTGGCGGGCAGGGAGAGCGCCGTCAATTTCTGGCCCGACTTCGGCCAGGGGAAGGTGCAGCTGCTGGTCGTGCTGCCCCTGCTGTTTACCAGCGTCGGGTTCTCCGCCGTCCTGTGGAGCGCCGCGCTGAAGCACCGGGCGCCGCCGCTGGCGTTCGGCGACGTGTTCCTCGCCGGTCTCGGGTTCTGGCCGTTCCCGCTGTCGTTTGCCTTCGCCGCCGTGCTGGTCCTGGCTTGCTGTTCGTTCAAGCGCTGGGCCGGCACCAAGACGCGGCTGCGGCTGCCGCGCTTCGCCTTCAACCTCTTTCTGATCGGCGTCTGTTCGGTGCTGTGCATCGTGCTGTTGCACGCCAGTTTTGCCGGCATTGTCGTGCTGATGAATACCTTCCACCCGACGGCGGGCGCGTGGCACGCCTTCATCTGGGGGCCACCGCTGGTCCTGTCGGCATTCGCCTCCACGGTGACCTTGATGATCGGCATCCTGGGACGCGCGTCGCTGGAAGGCATGCGCGAGTGGTGGAGCCGCCTGGCCGCCTGGCTGTGGATCTATGCCATCGGCTGGAACGTGGTGGCGATGTCCGCCATCTACGGGCCCACGTTCGTGCCGTGGCTGGCGAACCTCGAATCCTGGCAGAAGTTCGTGCCGGTCATGGGATGGATCGGCACCACGGTAGCCGGCCTGCTGGCCGCAAACTCCGGCGCGACCAAGGGCGATAGCAAAATCCGTTCGCGCGAGCCGACCGCCATGTCGATCGGGCTGGAAGTCGTTGCCAAGGTGGCGCCGACCGTCTTTATCGTCGGCCTGCTGCTGGGCGTCGCGATGGCCATCAACTTCGTGCTGGTCAAGGTGGGCGGCGGCACGCTGGCAAGTGCCGCGGAGCTGGCCCAGTGCCAGCCGCACGACTGCTGGCGCGCCTTCCTGGAAAATACGGCGAAGCCCGATCCCGCGGTGGTCCGGCTGGCGCTGGGCGCTGTGCTGCTGCTGTTGCTGGTGCTGGGCTGGCGCATCGACGTCAACGAATTCAGCCTGCAGGCGTTCTACCGCAGCCGGCTGGTGCGCTGCTACCTGGGCGCCTCACGCACCGGTCGCAGCCCGCAGGAGTTCACCCAGTTCGACGACGACGACGACCTGCCGGTGACGGACCTGGCCAGCCGGCGCGGGCCGCTGCACCTGATTAACTGCACGGTCAACCTGGGCGGCTCGAAAGACCTGTCGCTGCACACGCGCCACGGCGCCTCGTTCACGGTCACCCCGTATGCCATCGGCAGCGGCTCGCCCATCAACGGCAATGGCGCCATCGGGTTTCGCGCGCACGGCTGCTACGACAACGGCGGCATGAGCCTGGGCGAGGCAATGGCCACGTCCGGGGCGGCGGCCAGCCCGAACCAGGGATTTCATACGGCACCGTCGGTGGCGTTCATGATGACGATGTTCAATGCCCGGCTGGGGCGCTGGTGCGCCAACCCGCGCCGTTCGAATACGTCGCTGGGGCCGTGGTTCAGTCTTCTGTACCTCGTCAAGGAGCTGTTCGGCACGGCGGACGAGCGCTCGAAATACCTGATGATCTCCGACGGCGGGCACTTCGACAACCTGGGGGCATACGAGCTGATACGGCGGCGCTGCAAGCTCATTGTCGTCGTCGACGCGGAGTGCGACCCCGAGCGGCGCTTTGGCGCGCTGGGCACCTTGCTGCGGCTCGTGCAGGTGGATTTCGATACCCGTATCGACCTCGATACGGCGCCGCTGCGGCCACTCCCGGACAGCGACATGAGCAAGGCCCACTGCGCCGTGGGCCGGATCTTCTATCCGGCACTGCGGCCCGGCGTGGACGCGGAAGAGGGCGTGCTGGTCTACATCAAGGCGTCGCTGACGGACGCCGTGCGCGACGCGTCGCTGTGGCAGTACCACGCGACGCATCCGTCGTTCCCGCATGAATCCACGGGCGACCAGTTCTACGGCGAAGACCAGTTCGAGAGCTATCGGCGGCTGGGACGCCACCTGGCGCACAACGCGTTCGGGGCCGGGCTGGACGCGGACGACATCGACCGCATCGTGGCGCTGCGGCCCGACTTCGCCGACGCTCTGGGAGCGCGGCAAGGTGCCTGACGGGGTGGTGCTCAGCCGGCGCGGCCCTGCCGCCCGGCCACCTCCGCCTGCAACGTCACGTGGTCGATCCCGTGCTTTGCCAGCAGCATGGCGCGCACCGCCTTCAGCACGCGCGGCCAATGCTCCAGCTCGCTCACTTCCACGTGCCCGATCAGCGCGGGCTCGCCCGGCGCCATGTCCCACACGTGCAGGTCGTGCACGGAAACGACCCCGTCCACGTCTTCCAGATCGGCGCCCAGCTGCATGTAGTCGATGTGTTCGGGGACGCCTTCCATCAGGTGGTGGCCGGACTCGCGCAGGATGCCGTAGGTGGACTTGAGCAGCAGCAGCGAGACGACCAGCGACAGCAGCGGGTCGATCCGCATCCAGCCCGTGTAGTAGATGACGGCGCCGGCGATCAGCGCGGCCACGGACCCCAGCATGTCGCCCAGCACGTGCACCAGCGCGGCGCGCGTGTTCAAGCTGTCGCGGTCCTTCGACAGCACCCACGCCACCGCGATGTTCACGCACAGGCCGATGGCGGCGACGATGAAGACGGTGCCGCCGGCGACCGCCTGCGGCTGCGCGAAGCGGTGCACGGCCTCGAACACGATCCAGCCGACGACCATCAGCATCACCAGTCCGTTGACGAAGGCGGCCAGCGCTTCGGCGCGGCCGAAGCCGAACGAATAGCGTGGCGACGGCGGCCGGCGTGCGATCAGCTGGGCAAACAGTGCCAGTCCGAGCGAGGCGGCATCGGTGACCATGTGCCCGGCGTCGGAAATGAGCGCCAGAGAATTGGAGGCAAAGCCGGCGGCGACTTCGACGCCGGCAAACAGCAACGTCAGCCCCAGCGCCCAGGCCAGGATCGACAGGCTGCGGTCGGGCCGTTGGTGGCGGTACTTGGCATCGCCCTTCAGATGGGCGTGCAGATGGCTTGGTGCGTTCATGGTTACTGCTGAAAAGGTTTATTTATACGCGCCGCAGGCGATGACGTGGCGGTCGACCAGGCGGAACCACGTTGCCTTCACGCGCAGCTGCTGGGTGCCCGGATGGAGGCGGGTGTAGTGTACGGGACCCGTCTCGTTCCGCTGCGCACGCGTGATGATCTCACGAATATAGTAATGATCGTCGGCATCGCGCCAGTTCCATGCATCGCGACCGATCAGTTGCGGCTGCGTGCCGTGGGCCAGGATGCGTCCGCGCAGGCTGTAGACGGTCACGTACAGGTCGCGGTAGTTGAAGGCGCCGAAGGGATTGCTGATCTCGGCCATCGCCCGCTCGGGGCCCAGCTCGCGCATCAGCATGGCGGCCTTGTCGACCATGGCGCGCGCCTCGTCGGCCGTGCCCGGTTCGGCGGCGGCACTGCCGCAGAGGAGTAGGGCCGCAAGCAACAGCGCCGGCAAGCCGTGGGGAGGAAGAGTTCGTTTCATGGAGACGACGAATATAGCATGGGCTTCGTGGTGCCCGTCCCGTGAGCACCTGACAAGTATTTCAGGTTGGCCCTTGTTTTTCCTCGGACGTCTCCCTATAATGCTGGGCATCGGGCGGTTAGTTCAGCTGGTTAGAATACTTGGTCGACATCCAAGGGGTCGGGGATTCGAATTCCTCACCGCCCACCAGAACATGCAGTTGTAGTAAAAGTAGTAGTAAAGTTCGGGGTAGTGTTGTTGTGTGACGCAAGTCGCGTAGTATCGCTGCTCCGGGCCTCCGGGCGGTTAGTTCAGCTGGTTAGAATACTTGGTCGACATCCAAGGGGTCGGGGATTCGAATTCCTCACCGCCCACCAGAATTCCTGAAGCGTCGCATCATGCGGCGCTCTCATCTTGTAAGAGCGAGAAAGGCACACCGGTTATGACACCGCGAACTACGACCCCGGGTTTGGTGAGTGACGCTAGTCGACCGGCTTTCTTTGGCTTTTCAATTTGAAGAAAAACGCGGCTAGTCCGCGTTTTTTTTCGTCCGCTTTTTCCGCATTTCCCTATTTCAGCAGCAGTTATCCGGCCCCGTGCCGATTGGAGATCATGATGGTATCAGTCCGACTTCCCGATGGATCCGTGCGCCAGTTTGACGCGCCCGTCACCGTGGCGCAGGTGGCATCGAATATCAGCAACAGCCTGGCCAAGGCTGCCCTGGCCGGCAAGGTCGACGGCAAGGTCGTCGACACGTCGTTCCTGATCGAACGGGATGCCGATGTGGCCATCGTGACCGACAAGGACCCCGAAGGCCTGGACGTCATCCGCCACTCCGCCGCCCACCTGCTGGCCTACGCCGTCAAGGAGCTGTTCCCGGACGCGCAGGTGACGATCGGCCCGACGATCGAAAACGGCTTCTACTACGATTTCTCGTACAAGCGCCCGTTCACGCCGGACGACCTGGTCGCCATCGAAAAGAAGATGGCCGAACTGGCGAAGAAGGACGAGCCGGTCACGCGCAAGGTCATGCCGCGCGACGAAGCGGTGGCGTACTTCAAGTCGATCGGCGAAGCCTATAAAGCCGAGATCATCGGCTCGATTCCTGCGGGCGAGGACGTGTCGCTGTACAGCGAAGGGAAGTTCACCGACCTGTGCCGCGGCCCGCACGTGCCGTCGACGGGTAAGCTGAAAGTATTCAAGCTGATGAAGCTGGCCGGCGCCTACTGGCGCGGCGACTCGAAGAACGAGATGCTGCAGCGTGTCTACGGCACGGCCTGGGCCAGGAAGGAAGACCAGGAGCAGTACCTGCACATGCTGGAGGAGGCGGAAAAGCGCGACCACCGCAAACTGGGCAAGCAGCTGGACTTCTTCCACTTCCAGGACGAGGCGCCGGGCCTGGTGTTCTGGCACCCGAAAGGCTGGACCATCTGGCAGCAGGTCGAACAGTACATGCGCAAGAAATACCAGGACAATGGCTACCAGGAAGTCAAGGCGCCGCAGATTCTCGATGCCAGCCTGTGGGGCAAAACGGGTCACTGGGACAACTACCGCGAAAACATGTTCGTGACGGAGTCGGAAAACCGTTCGTATGCCCTGAAGCCGATGAACTGCCCGGGCCACGTGCAGATCTTCAATTCCGGCATGCGCTCGTACCGCGACCTGCCGCTGCGCTACGGCGAATTCGGCCAGTGCCACCGCAACGAGCCGTCCGGCGCGCTGCACGGCATCATGCGCGTGCGCGGTTTCACGCAGGACGACGGCCACATCTTCTGCACCAACGAGCAGATCGAGCCGGAAGTGGTCGCCTTCCACCGCCAGGCGATGGAGGTGTACGAGGACTTCGACTTCACCAATATCGAAGTGAAGCTGGCGCTGCGTCCCGATAACCGCATCGGCACGGACGACGTCTGGAACAACGCCGAAGAAGCGCTGCGCCAGGGTCTGCGCGCCTGCGGCGTGACGTGGACGGAGCTGCCGGGCGAGGGCGCGTTCTACGGTCCGAAGATCGAGTACCATCTGAAGGATTCGCTGGGCCGCCCATGGCAGGTCGGCACGATGCAGGTCGACTTCTTCATGCCCGAACGCCTGGGCGCCGAGTATGTGGCCGAGGACAACAGCCGCAAGGTGCCTGTCATGCTGCACCGCGCGATCGTCGGTTCGATGGAGCGTTTCATCGGCATCCTGATCGAAAACTACGCTGGCGCGCTGCCGATGTGGCTGGCGCCGGTGCAGGTTGCCATCCTGAATATCTCGGAAGGCCAGGCCGAGTACGCCACCGATCTGGCGGCAAAGCTGCGCAAGCTGGGGTTCCGCGTCACGGCTGATTTGCGCAACGAGAAGATCACGTATAAAATACGCGAACATTCCGTCCAAAAGTTGCCATATATTCTGGTGATTGGCGACAAGGAGCGGGATGCCAATACCGTGGCTGTGCGTGCTCGGGGCAATGTCGATCTCGGCGTAATGTCGATCGACGCCCTGGTCGAGCGACTCCAGCAGGACGTCGCCAACAAAGCCTGACGGGAATCGCAGCAAGGTTTCCGCAACCGGCCACAAACCATCAAATTTCTTAAAGGAAACTGCAATAGCTACTGACAAGTCGCATCGCATCAATGGCGAAATCACGGCACCGGAAATGCGCCTGTCCGGTGTCAATAATGAGCCCCTGGGCATCGTTAGCCTGGCCGAAGCCTTCCGCCTGGCGGAGGAAGCGAACGTCGATCTGGTGGAAATCGCTCCAACAGCGGTTCCTCCTGTCGCCCGTCTGATGGACTACGGGAAGTTCAAGTATTCGGAACAGAAGAAGGCGCACGACGCTAAATTGAAGCAGAAAGTCATCGCCGTGAAGGAAGTCAAATTCCGTCCCGGCACTGACGACGGCGACTACAACATCAAGTTGCGCAACCTGATCCGTTTCCTGGAAGACGGCGACAAGACGAAGATCACGTTGCGTTTCCGCGGCCGCGAAATGGCCCACCAGGACATCGGGATGCGGATGCTTGAGCGTCTGAAGGCTGACCTGGAGGAGCATGGCCAGGTGGAGCAGTTCCCGAAGATGGAAGGAAGGCAGATGATCATGGTCATCGCCCCTAAAAAGAAGAAGTAAGTCGTCGACTGCGCTGCAGTCAACGTCGGGAGGGGGCAGGCGCCGGGTTCGTGTTGAAACCGGCGCCTGCCCCCAGTTGTCTCGGGGCGTGGATCCCGTCGGGGACAGGCACCTGTCTCGCGCCGAGCGGCGCGTGACAGGTGCCTGTCCTCGACATTTTGTGCACCGCGGTCGCTGGCCGGCGGTTTTCCGAGCTATTGCTGCGAAAAATCAGTTATAATTGCCGGCTGCTGCGGCCCCAGGGCCTGTTGCAAAAGAATTTGCAGCGCCAAGCTGCAACATGTAGTGGCCCCGCTGCCGCTGCATCAACAAGTGAAAGCAGGCACCCAAGCGCAACGTGTTGTTGCCACCTGCAATCCTGTTCATTTGGAGCTGCTCGAAAGAGCAGATGTGTTATGCCAAAAATGAAAACCAAAAGCTCCGCGAAGAAGCGTTTTCGCGTGCGTCCAGGTGGTACCGTCAAATCGGGTATGGCGTTCAAGCGTCACATCCTGACCAAGAAAACCACCAAAAACAAGCGTCAGCTGCGTGGCACCCGTAACATCAATGCGTCCGACGTCACGAGCGTCCTGCGCATGATGCCGTCCGCTTAATCTCACACTCATTTAAGGAGCTACTATGCCTCGAGTAAAACGTGGGGTTACTGCGCGTGCCCGTCATAAAAAAGTACTGAACCAGGCCAAGGGTTACCGCGGTCGTCGCAGCAAGGTTTACCGTATTGCCAAGCAGGCAGTCATGCGCGCTGGCCAGTACGCCTACCGCGACCGTCGTAACAAGAAGCGCGTCTTCCGCGCACTGTGGATCACCCGTATCAACGCGGCTTCGCGTGAACACGGCCTGACCTACAGCGTCTTCATGAACGGCCTGAAGAAAGCCGCTATCGAACTGGACCGTAAAGTCCTGGCCGATATGGCTGTGATGGACAAGCCGGCGTTTGCCGCGATTGTCAACGCCGTGAAAGCAAAAATCGCTGCTTAATTCATCAGCGATCGATGTTGCGCGCCACCGCAAGGGGGCGTGAAGAGCGGGGCAGGGTCTAACAACCTGGGCCCCGTTTTTAATTTCCAGCATAGGAAAACAGTCGGATGAACTCCCTCGAACAACTCGTCGTTGCGGCCCAGGCTGACTTTATCGCCGCCGCCGACGCCGCCGCCCTTGAAAACGCCAAGGCCATCTATCTTGGCAAGACCGGCCGGATCACCGAATTGATGAAGGGCCTCGGCAAGCTCGCGCCCGAGGAAAAGAAAGCGCAAGGTGCGCTGATCAACGCCGCCAAAGGGCAGATCGAAACCGCGCTGACGGCACGCCGCGATGCGCTGGCCGAAGCCCAGCTGCAGCAGCGCCTGAATGCGGAAGCCATCGACGTCACCTTGCCCGGCCGCGGCCGCGCCACCGGCGGCATCCACCCCGTGATGCGCACGTGGGAACGGGTGGAAGCGATCTTCCGCTCGATCGGCTTCGACGTGGCGGCCGGTCCCGAGATCGAAACCGACTGGACCAACTTCACCGCGCTGAACAGTCCGGAAAACCACCCGGCCCGCTCGATGCAGGACACGTTCTACATCGACGGCAACGACAGTACCGGCAAGCCTCTGCTGCTGCGCACGCACACGAGCCCGATGCAGGTGCGCTACGCGCGCAGCCATCAGCCGCCGATCAAGGTGATCGCGCCTGGCCGCACCTACCGCGTCGACAGCGATGCAACGCACTCCCCGATGTTCCACCAGGTCGAAGGCCTGTGGATCGCCGAGAACATCAGTTTTGCCGACCTGAAGGGCGTGTACCTGAACTTCGTCAAGGCATTCTTCGAGACGGACGACCTGGATGTGCGCTTCCGTCCGTCGTATTTCCCGTTCACGGAACCTTCCGCCGAGATCGACATCGCCTTCGGCTCCGGTCCGCTGAAGGGGCGCTGGCTGGAAGTGTCCGGTTCGGGGCAGGTGCACCCGAACGTCGTACGCAATTTCGGGCTGGACCCGGAAAAATACATCGGCTTTGCGTTCGGCTCCGGCCTCGAGCGCCTGACGATGCTGCGCTATGGCGTCAATGACCTGCGCCTGTTCTACGAAGGCGACCTGCGCTTCCTGAAGCAGTTCAACTAAGAATAATATCGAAGGCTGATTATGCAATTCTCCGAAAACTGGCTCCGTACCATGGCCGATCCGAAGATGAGTTCGGACGAGCTGTCTCACTTGCTGACGATGTCCGGCCTGGAAGTGGAAGAAGTGGAACCGGTCGCGCCGCCGTTCACGAACGTTGTCGTGGGCCACGTGCGCGAGATGGTCAAGCACCCGGATGCGGACCGCCTGAACGTGTGCCAGGTGGACGTCGGCACGGGCACCTTGCTCAACATCGTCTGCGGCGCGCCGAACGTGCGTCCGGGCCTGAAGGTCGTCTGCGCCAAGGCCGGCGCGGAACTGCCGCCCGGCGCGGACGGCAAGCCGTTCCTGATCAAAGTCGGCAAGCTGCGCGGCGTCGAGTCGCAGGGCATGCTGTGCTCCGCCCGCGAGCTGAAACTGTCGGAAGACCACGGCGGCCTGCTGGAGCTGCCGGACGATGCGCCCGTGGGCGCCGACTTCCGCGATTACTACGCGCTGGACGACCTGAAGTTTACGATCAAGCTGACGCCGAACAAGGCGGACTGCCTGTCCGTGCTGGGTGTGGCGCGCGAAGTGTCCGCACTGACGGGCACGCCGCTGCAGGCGCCGCAATCGGCGCCAGTTGCGGTCAACTCGGACGAAAAACTGCCCGTCAAGATCAGCGCGCCGGACCTGTGCGGCCGCTTCTCCGGCCGCGTCATCCGCAACCTGAACGCGAAGGCCGCCACGCCGGAGTGGATGAAGCAGCGCCTGGAGCGCAGCGGCCAGCGCAGTCTGTCGGCACTGGTCGACATCTCGAACTACGTCATGCTGGAACTGGGGCGGCCGTCGCACGTGTTCGACCTGGACAGGATCCATGGCGGCCTGGAGGTGCGCTGGGGCAAGGCCGGCGAATCGCTGAAGCTGTTGAACGGTAACACCGTTGCCGTCGACGAGTGGGTCGGCGTGATCGCCGACGACAAGGAAATCGAATCGCTGGCCGGCATCATGGGCGGCGACTCGACCGCCGTGTCGCTGGACACGACGAACATCTACCTGGAAGCGGCCTTCTGGTGGCCAAGCGCCATCCAGGGCCGGGCGCGCAAGTACAACTTCTCGACGGACGCTGCGCACCGCTTCGAGCGGGGCGTGGATTACGCGACGACGGTCGAGCACATCGAACGCATCACCGCGCTGATCCTGGAGATCTGCGGCACGGCGGAAACGAAAATCGGTCCCGTGGACGATCACGTCGTCAACGTGCCGCAACGCGCTCCCGTGAAAATGCGCACGAGCCGAGCGCAGAAGGTCATCGGCGTGCCGTTGACCGATGCCGTTGTGGCCGACATCTTCACCCGCCTGGCGCTGCCGCACACGGTCGAGGACGGTGTCTTCTCCGTGACGAGCCCGAGCTACCGTTTCGACATCGAGATCGAGGAAGACCTGATCGAGGAAGTGGCGCGCGTGTACGGCTTCGAGAACATCCCGGCCCGCCCGCCGGTGGCCGAGAACACGATGCGGATCGCCCCGGAAAATACCCGTTCGATCTTTGCCGTGCGCCACCAGCTGGCCGACCTGGGCTACCAGGAAGTCGTCAACATGAGCTTCGTGGAAGCGCAGTGGGAACTGGACTTTGCCGGCAACGACAGCCCGATCCGCCTGCAGAACCCGATCGCCAGCCAGCTGTCCGTGATGCGTTCGTCGCTGATCGGCAGCCTGGTTGCCAACGTGCGCTACAACCTGAACCGCAAAGCCCCACGGGTGCGCGTGTTCGAGGTGGGCGCCGTGTATCATCGCGACGCCGCCGTGACCGACGGCCCGTTGACCGTGGCCGGCTACAGCCAGCCGCAGCGCGTGGCGGCCATCGCCTACGGCCCGCACGCGGACGAGCAGTGGGGCCAGCCGACCCGCGACGTCGACTTCTTCGACGTCAAGGCCGACCTGGAAGCGCTGTTCGCGCCGGCCCAGCTGCGCTTTGCCAAGCTGGAGCACCCGGCGCTGCATCCGGGCCGCGCCGCATCGGTAACGTTGAACGGCAAGGTCATCGGCTTTGTCGGCGAGTTGCACCCGCGCTGGCTGCAGAAATACGACCTGCCGAAGGCACCCGTGCTGTTCGAGGTCGATGCGGATGCGCTGCAGCAACGCGACGTGCCGTCGTACACGGAAATCTCCAAGTTCCCGGGCGCGTCGCGCGACCTGGCGCTGGTCGTCAAACAGGACGTGCCGGCGCAGGAACTGCTTGACGCGTTCGCCGCGGCCGCTGCTGCAGCCGAGCATGGGCGCATCGTGCAAGCCATTGTTTTGTTTGATGAATATCGCGGCATCGGGGTGGCGGCGGACGAAAAATCGCTTGCTTTCCGCTTTAGCTTGCAAGATACTCAAAACACCCTGCAGGACGATATCGTGGATGCGCTGATGGCCGCGCTGACCGATGCAGCGGTGCAAAAACTGGGCGCGCAGGTACGCAAATAGGCCCGCAAGCGAGTACGCAAGCGAGTGCGCTGTCGGCGGCATGGCAGGCGAACCGGGCGTCTACCGGGTGTTCAACTGAGCGTGAACTGAGCGTGAACTAAGCGTCAGCTAAGCAACGTCGCAGATACTCTTCAGTCATCAATCTTCACCTTCGGGTCCGCTTCGGCGGACTCGATGTTCTTTTTATAGGCGGGGCAAAAATTAACAACAACGACGTCGATTCCGCGGTATTGCAATCTGCGCTGGATGCCGAGTTGCACAGCGCCATGCAGGTTGCCAAAGTCCGCAAGGAAGCTGAAAAAGACCTGCCCACCTTGACCAAGGCCGAGCTGGCCGAACTATTGTTCGAGCAAGTCGGGCTGAACAAGCGTGAGGCGAAGGACATGGTCGAAACGTTCTTTGACGAGATCCGCAACGCGCTGGAGCGCGGCGAGGCCGTCAAGCTGTCCGGTTTCGGCAATTTCCAGCTGCGCGACAAGCCGCAGCGGCCCGGCCGCAACCCG
This sequence comes from Pseudoduganella plicata, assembly GCF_004421005.1. Classification (NCBI taxonomy): domain Bacteria; kingdom Pseudomonadati; phylum Pseudomonadota; class Betaproteobacteria; order Burkholderiales; family Oxalobacteraceae; genus Pseudoduganella; species Pseudoduganella plicata. The sequence goes on along the minus strand of NZ_CP038026.1, from coordinate 1,200,948 downwards.
AAGACCGGCGAGGAAATCCCGATCACGGCCCGCCGCGTCGTCACGTTCCACGCCAGCCAGAAGCTCAAGGCCATGGTGGAAGAAAGTGCCGCACTGGCACGCGCGGCCTGATAGAGGATGTACATGAACGATCGCATCAGCAAGACGGATCTGGTGAGCTTGCCACCGATCCCGGCGAAGCGCTACTTCACCATCGGCGAAGTGAGCGAACTATGCGGCGTAAAGCCTCATGTGCTGCGTTACTGGGAGCAGGAATTTACCCAGCTCAAGCCGGTCAAGCGGCGCGGCAACCGTCGTTATTACCAGCACCATGAGGTATTGCTGATCCGCCGTATCCGTGAACTGCTGTATGAACAGGGTTTCACGATCAGCGGCGCACGCAATAAGCTGGACAGCCGTGGCGCAGTCGCGCAGGAAGAGTATGATGAGGAAGTAGTTCAGACCGATGCGATGCCGCCGCTGGACCGCGACATGATCCGCGACGAATTGCAGGCCATTCTGAATCTGTTGAAGTAAGGGTATTGAAAAACCGGCTTGCGGCGCCACATGTTTGTCCAACAACGCGATGGGCATGCGCCGCAGCGGTTTCCGGCCCCGACGGTGCGTCGCGAGTGAGACGTGGCAGCGTCTTGCGGCGCTCAACGTCTTTTTTTTGCGTCTTCCGCTAAAAACATGTCAGCGCGACAATGCGCAAGAACGTTAAATGTTTGGTGATACAATATCAACGTTATAATTTTGCTAGTGAAAATTGCAGACGCTGATCCGGGGCGGCGAACGTTCCAGAACTACTTCCCCAAGCTAGGGACATACGAGGGAAAACAATGATACGCGTTGCCATTTGTGACGATCATCAGATAGTTAGAGCAGGGTTCAAACAGATTTTTTCGTCCTCCGACGAGTTCAACGTCGTGGCCGAAGGGAGCACGGGGCGCGAAGCGCTCGACATTGCACGCCGCGAAATTTGCGACGTCCTGCTGCTCGATATCGCGATGCCCGACCAGAGCGGTATCGATACCTTGCGCACCATCCGGCAGGGCCAGCCGGATTTGCCCGTGCTGATCCTGTCGGGCTACCCGGCGCAGCAGTACGCGCTGAACCTGTTCAAGATGGGCGCGAACGGCTACCTGAACAAGGAATGCGAGGCGGACGAGCTGATCACGGCCGTGCGTACCGTGTACCAGGGGCGCCGCTACGTCAGTTCCCAGGTCGGCGAACTGCTGGCCCAGAGCTTCGACCGCGATCCGAACACGGCCTTGCATACGGAGCTGTCGGACCGTGAATTCCAGGTCTTCCTGCGGCTCGCTCGCGGGGCAACCGTGTCCGACATCGGCACGGCCCTGTCGCTCAGCATTAAAACCGTGAGTACCTACCGCACGCGTATCATGGAAAAAATGGGGTTGCAATCGAACAGTGACCTGACATACTACGCAATGAAGAACAACCTGTTGGACTGAAGCTCGGGCGCCTGGCACGGGGCTTCTGGTCTCCCGTGCCGTGTCGCAGCAGCCGGGGTGACGTCCGTGTCTTCCCGGACCGCCAGAACTCTCTCACAGCCGTGCTTGCCTTGCTCCGCAATGGCAGCGCGGCTGTTTCATTTTCCGCCACGAACGTTGCTGGATCGTACACGCAACGTCGCCTATCGTCGGGCTTCCCCATCGTTTTGTTGTTCTGGTGCGCAACTTCTGCGTCCGATGAACTTTCCACGAGGCACCAATTGGCGTCGCAGTCTATAATAGCCTGCCCCCGCCGCCGCGCGTCAGCGAAGGATGCTTCAGGATGTACTTCACCGTTTTATCAGCGCCAAAGCACCGGCTGCCTCTCTACAAGACTCTTCTGTGCGTCGTGTGTGCACTGTTCTTGATCGTAAATGGGCTGAGCCTGTTCCACAATCTCGAGTCGCTCAAGAGCGCCAATGCGCAGACGCTGCAGAGCTCCCGCGTTGCCGAGCGCCTGCAATACCTGGGTGTGCTCGTGCAGGATGCCGAGAGCAGCATGCGCGGCTATTTCATCTCCGGTGACGACACCTACCTGGGTCCCACCCGCGCCGTGACGGCCGAAACGGAGGCCGAATTCCGACTGCTGGAACAGCTGCTGGCCGACAATCCTGCCCAGCTGAAGAACCTCAGCCAGCTGCACCAGCTGGTGCGCCGCAAGCTGAGCATGATGGGGCAGGCCATCGAGGTCTACCGCCACGGCGGACTGGACGAGATCGTCACCATTTCCCGCTATGGCGAGGACCGCAGCGGCATGGACGAGATCCGCCTGCAGACCGTCATCATGATCCAGGAACAGAACGAAACGCTGGCCACGCGCAGCGCGCGCTTCTATCAGGAATACCAGAACGCACTGATGCTGGGCATGGGCATCAACGCGCTGGCCATTGTCGTGCTGGTCGTGTTCTACCAGATCGTGCGGCGCAGTTATTTCACGCAGGCGAGCGTCGAGCACGCTTTGCAGCAATCGAATGAGAACCTGGAGGAAATGGTTGCGCAGCGCACGGAGCAGTTATCCGTGCTCTCGCGCCACCTGATCAGCATTTCGGAAGAGGAAAAGGCGCGCCTGTCGCGCGAGCTGCATGACGAGATGGGTGCGCACCTGACATCGATCAGCATGGATATCGCCGCCGTCACGCATGGCCTGCGGCAGACGGAGCCGGAACTGGCAACGCAGCTGCGGCGCGCGCGCCAGACGTTGCTGGAAACGGTGGAGCTCAAGCGCCGCATTATCGAAAACCTGCGTCCCAGCCTGCTGGACAACCTGGGCCTGTGCGCCGCGCTCGACAGCTATACGGCCGACTTCGCCCGCATGACGGGAGTGCCGTGCGATACGGAAATCGGCACCGAGGTCGACAGCATCGCCCGCAACGGCGAGGCCAGCCTGTCGATCGCGCTGTTCCGCATCGTGCAGGAGTCGCTGACGAATATCCGCAAATATGCGGCCGCGACACGGGTGTCGGTAACGTTGAAACAGACGGAAGAGGGCATGCTGGTGCTGCGCATTATCGACAACGGCATCGGTATCGCATCGGACATGATCGTCAAGCCGATGTCGCATGGATTGCTGGGGATGCGCGAACGTGCGCTGCTGTTGGGCGGCACCCTGACGATCCGGCGCGGCCGGGGCGACAAGGGCACCTGCATTGAAGTGTTCATTCCGCTGAGCGGGACGGCGCCAGCGGGCGCCGCGGATGGGGTCAGCAACCTGCTACGTCAACGAGCAGACGATCATATTCCGTCTTCGCCACCTTATAGCACTCTCCGGCATAGCGTTCCAGACCCGCACGGTCTAGCACAGTGATGTTGCCGCGGCGGTAGGTGATCAGGCCGTCTTCCTGCAGCTTGCCGGCGGCGGCCGTGATGCTTTCGCGCCGTACGCCCAGCATGATCGAGATCATTTCCTGCGTGACCTTCAGCTCGTTGCTTGGCGAGCGGTCCAGGCGGTCCAGCAGCCAGCGGCACAGCTTCTGCTCGATCGAGCTGTGGCGGCCGCCGACGGCGTTCTGCGCCATCTGGGCAAACAGCGCCGTGTTGTAGCGCATCAGCAGTTGCGGCAGTGCGCCGCCCTGGTTGAACACGTCGCGCAGCGCCTGCGCTTTCAGGCGATAGCCGTAACCGGCGCTCTGCACGACCGCGGTGCACATGGCGCGTTCGCCCGGGAACATGGAGACGCCGACGACGCCTTCATGGCCGACCACGGCGATTTCCGTCGTGGCGCCGTCTTCCATGACGTACAGCAGCGACACGATGGCCGTGGTGGGGAAGTACACATTTTCCAGCTTGCTGCCATATTCGAAGAGTTCTTTGCCGAACGGCAGCTGCACGAGCTCCAGGTGCTCGAACAGGGATTCCAGTACCGGGCGGGGCAGCGCGGCAAGCAGTTCGTTCTGTTGGGTACCGCTATAGCTGACAACGGGCCGGGACGCCACTTTGAAGTCCCGCGAGCCGACAGGCATCGAACGGGAGACATTGTTTTTTTCGGTAGCGCCAGGTTGAATGTTGTTCATTTTATCCTCACAGACTTGGGTACACGGTTTGCTCGTCGGGGCCGGGGGTGTCTACCTTCGTAAAGCTTGGACAGTCCGGGAGCGCTTCTGTTCTCGCGCTGCTTTGCCGATTGCATAGGGTGTACTTTAGTTTTCTATGTAGGTTACGAACATAAGACGGGCTTCCGCTGGGGTGTAGGCTGGCAAGATGACAACATGTCAGCCTAGTCCTACCAAAAATGCGAATTGCTTATCATGGAGTCTGAATCCGCGGCGCACCGTTGGCATTTCGAGGAGCGCCGCACTGCCTGGACGGGCATTAGACTGCGGCTGGACCTGCCAACGGTGGAATCGGCACCGGCTTGCACCGGTGTCGCAGCGGGATGGCGCAACGGCGCACCAGATCGCGTGTCAGCCACCGAACATAGTGGTGAGCAACACCGGCAAGGCAGATTCCTACACAGCCTTGAACGGTGAGCGCGACAGTAAGGGCGGCGGTGCCCAGTGGGGCGTGTAGTCGTCTCGTCAGGATAACGCGGGCTGGACAGCGGCTTGGCGGCGCAGCCGGAAGCGGCCCAGTGCACCATTGAGCAGCGCCGACTCAGCATGTATCCGACTGGCGCCGCTGGACGCCTGCGCGGTCAGCTCCGCATTGCGCCGGTTCATCCGGTCGATGCGGTCCAGCGCCACGTTGAGCGCGGCAATTTCCGTCCGCTGCGCCGCCTCGACGGCACCGATGCGCTCCAGCACCGCTGTCATCTGGCGCACGGCGTCCTGCAATTGCGCCATCGTGTTGCCTGCCTGGTCCGCCAGCTCGCTGCCCGCCTCGACCTGCGTGACGGAAGCTGCGATCAGGTGCTTGACTTCCAGTGCCGCGGCAGCCGAGCGTTGCGCCAGGCTGCGCACCTCCGCCGCCACGACGGCAAAGCCGCGGCCCTGTTCGCCGGCGCGCGCGGCCTCGACCGCCGCGTTCAGCGCCAGGATATTGGTCTGGAACGCGATGCCGTCAATGACGCCGATAATGTCGGCAATCCGTTCCGAGCCCGTGCGCATTGCCTTGACGACGTCCACCACGGCCAGCACGTCGCTGCCGCTGCGAATGGCCGTGTCGGCTGCTGTGCGGGCCAGCGCCTCGCCATGCTGCACGTGGACGGCATTGTCGCTGACGGACTGGGCCAGCTCGCGCATCGACGCCACCGTGTCGCCCAGCACCTGCGCCTGCCTGTCCGTCTGCGCCGACAGGCCGGCATTGCCGGCGGCCAGCTCGTCGGCCGCGCCGTCGATGCGGCGGGCCCCACGGCGGATGTCCGTCATCAGCGCGCTGAGCGTGCCCATCGTGTTGGCAAACGCATCCGTCAGGCTGCCCAGTTCGTCACGCGCGGGGGACGAGATCCGCACCGACAGGTCGCCCGCCGCAGCCGCCTGCACGGCGCCGTGCAACGCGCCGATATCGCGGGCGAACGAATGGTAGAACCCGGCATACAGCCACGCCGCCACCAGGATCGCCGCCAGCACGGCGCCCAGCACGATGTTCCGCCGCAACCTGTCGCGCGCGGCCCGCTTGGCCAGCAGACCGTCCAGCGCGACGGCGGACGTGCGCACGATGCCGTACAGGCCATCGACGGCACGGCTGCCGGCCGCGTTGAACTCGCGCCCGGATGTCTGGTCGACTGCGTTCGTCACCTCGTTGCGGCTGCGGTCCAGGAATGCCAGCGCCGCCGGCACAGCCGCCATTCGTGGCGCCAGCACCGGTTCCAGCGCGGGATTGGTTGCGGTCAGCCGGCGTGCCTGGTCGGGCACGCGCTCCAGCGCATGCCGGGCCAGCAGCGCCGTTGCGTTCAGCAGGCCATCCTCGTTGGCTTCCAGCAGCCCGCTGTCGATGTAGGCGCCGCCGCGCGCGGAAAGCACCGACAGGCTGTCGGCAATGTCGGGGAACGTCGTCAGGAACAGCTCGGCCAGATGGTGCGTGCGCACCTCGGGGTCCAGGCTCAGGCCGGACCGGTCGGCCACGTCCCCCATCAGGCGCGACGCCTCGGCGATCAGCGCGCTGTGCAGGGTAAAGCTGGCGCGGGCGTCGCGTGCCGGGTTGTCGGCGCGCAGTGTGGACCATTGGGCGGGCAGCTTGCCGCTGTCGGCCAGCACGGCCGACCCGGGGCCGCGTCGCCAGCTTTCCAGCTCGGCCAGGCGCTCCGCCAGTTCGCGCGACAGCGCGGCGGCGTCCGTCGGCTGATGGGCAGCCAGGCGGAGGTGCTCCAGGGCGCGGCGCTGCTGCGCCAGCCGGGCGATCTCCACCAGCCGGGTCACGCCCGCCACGCCGGTACGCTCCCGCTCCGTCGCAGCCACGGAGCGCTGCAGCTCCGACATCAGGAGACCTGTCGCCAGCAGCAGCGGCAGCAGGAACACAAGCGAGATGACGAGAAATTTCGGCAGCAGGCACAGGCGCTGCATCAGCGCGACGGCGGGGTGGAAGAGGAATCGCATGCGGGTATCACTGGTTAGTTTCCAACGCGCAATAATGCATGTCGAATATGACAGGGCGATGAAACCGCGACGCGCCGGGAGCACCGATGCAGCCGGGGCGATACGGCTGGGGCATAATGAACGCTCCCGCAGCCCGGACCGAGCCCATGCCAACCAGCGTCCTCCTGGTCGAAGACGATCCCGTCCTGGCGGACGCCATCGCCCGCCTGCTGGCGAGTCACGCCATCGCCGTGGACACGTTGCGCGACGGCGCCGCGGCCGATGCGCGGCTTGCCGCCGGCCATGCGTTCGATGTGCTGGTGCTCGATATCGGCCTGCCGGGCATGGACGGCTTCGACATCGTGCGCCGGCTGCGCGCGCGCGGCAGTGCAGTGCCCGTGCTGCTGCTGACGGCGCGCGACGCCGTCGAGGACCGCGTCAAGGGCCTGGAGCTGGGTGCGGACGATTACCTGGTCAAGCCTTTCGCCACGCCCGAACTGGTGGCGCGGGTGCGCGCGCTGGCGCGCCGTCACGCGCCCAGGACTGCCGTGCTGGCGCTGGGCGCGCTGACCCTGGACAACGCCACGCGCCGCGCCAAAGTCGGCGAGCGCGTCATCGACCTGTCCGCACGCGAGTGGGCGGTGCTGGAATACCTGCTGCTGCACGTGTCGCGTGTCGTGTCGAAGCAGCAGATCATCGACGCCATCCTGCCGCTGGGCGACGACGTCACGCCGAACGCCGTCGAGGTCTATGTGTCGCGGGTGCGCCAGAAAACGGTGGAAGCGGGCATCGCCATCCGCACCATCCGCGGCTTCGGCTACATGCTGGAAGCCGATGGGTAGCCTGCGCGTGCGCCTGCTGCGCTGGTTGATCGGGCCCGTCCTGATCGTCAACCTGGCCGGCGGCGCGCTGGTGTATGTGCTGGCCTGGGTGCTCGCGCGGCTGGCGTTCGACCAGGGCCTGCTGGACATGGCGGGTGCACTGGCCGCACGCGTGACGGGGAGCGGCGGGGCGCTGCAAGTCGATCTGCCGCCACAGGCGGAACAGATTTTGCGCCGCGACGAGACGGATGCGGTCTATCTGGCCGTTCGCGACAGCACCGGGCGTCTGCTGGCGGGCGATCCCGATTTTCCCCGCGTTGCCGCGGCGCCGGGAATGGCATTTGACGCCACCGTGCGCGGCGAGCCGGTACGCATGGTCTTCGTGGCCGCCGCGCAGGGCGCCACCGTCGGCGTGGCGAAAACGCTGCGCAAGCGCGGCCAGACGCAGGCCGCCATCGTGCGCGCACTCATCCTGCTCGAAACTCTGGTGACGCTCGTGTCGGTGGGCCTGATCTGGTATTCCGTGTCGCGCGGGCTGCGGCCGTTGGGACGGCTGCGTGCCGCGCTGCGTGCACGGGCGGCGGACGACCTCGCGCCGACCGACAGTGCCGACGTGCCGGTCGAGCTGGAGCCGGTCGTGCGCGCGATGAACGCGCTGCTGGAGCAGGCCGCGCAGGGTACGCGGGCGCGCCAGGACTTCCTTGCCAATATGGCCCATCAGCTGCGCACGCCGCTGGCCGGGCTGCACGCCCAGCTGGACGTTCTCGATGGCCGCCAGACGGATGCCGGCAGCGCCCGTGCGCTGGCGATGATGCGCGCATCGACGGAGCGCATGATCCGCCAGGTGAATCAGCTGCTGGCGCTGGCGCGCGCCGAACCGGCCGGGCCGGAACGCCGGCGCATGGAGCCGGTAGCGCTGGATGCGCTGCTGGGGGAAACGGTGCAGCATTTCGTCGAACAGGCCGCCCGCAAGGCCATCGACCTGGGCTTCGAGCTGGCGCCGGCGCTGGTGCAGGGCGACCGCTTCCTGCTGCGCGACCTGGCTGACAACCTGATCGACAACGCGATCCGCTATACCCCGCCGGGCGGACGCGTGACGGTGGCCTGCGCCGCCGATGCCGCAGGGGCCGTCCTGACGGTCGAGGACAACGGCCCCGGCATCCCGCCTGCGCTGCGCGCCGCCGTGTTCAGCCGCTTTGTGCGCCTGGACCAGCACAGCGCCGGCACGGGGCTGGGGCTGGCCATCGTGCGCGATATCGCCGCCGCCCACGGCGCCGGGGTGACTGTCGAGACGGCGGCGGGAGGGCAGGGCGCCTGTTTTATCATCAGATTCAGCCATCCGCAACCCGTCCCGGAGCTGTCATGATCCTGCGTTTCGCCGGCATCCTCGCCTTGTGTACCGTCCTCGTCCCCGCGTCCGCGCAAAAGCCTGAAAGCCGTGCCGAAGCGGTAAAAATTGTCGCTGACATGCGCCGCATCGTCACGCCGCAGGGCATCGAACGTATGCAGGCCGTGCGCATCGGCGGCATCGACCAGTGGATCTCCGTGCGCGGCATGGACCGGCGCAATCCCGTGCTGCTGATGATTCACGGCGGCCCAGGCTATGTGGCGATGCCCACCAGCTGGTATTTCCAGCGTCCGTGGGAGGATTTTTTCACCGTCGTCCAGTGGGACCAGCGTGGCGCCGGCAAGACCTATGCGGCCAACGACCCCGCGGCGGTGGCGCTGACGATGACGCGCCCGCGCATGATTGCCGATGCCGAAGAGATGGTGGCCTGGCTGCGCCGCGAGTTCGGCAAGGAGCGCATCTTCGTGCTGGGACATTCCTGGGGCAGTTCGCTGGGCATCGAGCTGGCGCGCCGGCACCCGGACTGGCTGCACGCCTATATCGGCGCGGGCCAGATCACGAACTCGCCGGAAAGCGAGCGGCGCGGGCTGCGCTTTGCACTGGACGCGGCGCGGCGCGACAACAATGCGCAAGCCGTGCGCGAACTGGAGGCGCTGGGCGACTATGCGGCCCCCGGCCGTCCCGTTGTCCTGCGCGACCTGTACGCCCAGCGCAAGTGGCTGGGCTACTATGGCGGCGCCGTGTACGCGCGCCGCAATACCGATCACGAAAGCGCCGCCGCCCGCCTGGCACCTGAATATACCGATGCCGACCTGCGCACCATCTGGAAAGCGAACGACTTCTCGGAAAATCACCTGCTGGCCGAAACCGTCGCGCTGGACTTCAGTGGCTATACCCGTTTCGATTGCCCCATCATCCTGCTCAACGGCCGACACGATCACAACGTCTCGGCCAGCGTGGCGGCCGAGTGGTTTGCCAGGGTGCAGGCGCCGCGCAAGGCGCTGGTCTGGTTCGAGAACTCCGCGCACGAGATGTTCAACGAGGAGCCGGGCAGGATGCTGGCCGCACTGCTGCAGCAGGCGCGGCCGATTGCCGAGAAGGCGGGGGACGTGGCGCCGTGACGTACGCGTCTGTGCGATCGGCGTGCGAGCCGCCGGTGCGCCAAAACCACACTGTCAGGAAATAGTCAGCCTTTCCTCAGGGTAACGTCAGGTCGGGATAGTAGACTGTGGGCAATACTCATTGCACCACCGCCGAGGACGCGCATGACCATCCCATCGAAATTTGCCCGCCTGCAGCGCGGCTTCACCCTTGTCGAAGTGATGGTGACGGTGGCGATTGTTGCCATCCTGTCTTCCGTGGCCGTGCCGATGTACCGCGACCACGTCACGCGCGGCCGCCTGGCCGAGGCGTTTGCCATGCTGGGCAGCGTGCAGCCGACGGCCGAGCAGTTCTGGTCGAACAACCGCACCTACGTCGGGCTCGACGGCCTGAACGGCTTTCCGCGCGCCAGCCAGAACTTCGATTTCGCGCTGGCGGCGGCCGATGGCGCCTCCTACCGCGTTAGCGCCACGGGCAAGGGCCCGGTGCAGGGGTTCGTCTTCACGATCGACCAGAACGGCAACCGCGCCACGACGGCCGCCCCGGGCGGCTGGACGGCAAACGCCGGCTGCTGGACGGATCGCAAGAGCGGCGAATGCATCCACTGACAGGCCACCGGGCCGGCGGCTACACGCTGGTGGAGCTGATGGTGGCGATCGCCGTCATGGGCGCGCTGCTGGCCGTTGGCATCCCCAACATGACGACGTGGGTCGTGTCGAACAAGGCGCGTGGCGCCGCCGAGTTTTACGCCGAAGGACTGGCCATGGCGCGGCGCGAGGCAATCGCGCGCAACGCCGCCAGCCGGCTCGTGCTGAGCCCGAATGCCAACGGCCAGCTGGACTGGCAGGTCGACGTCTGCTTCCCCGTGCCGGGCATGCCGTGCAGCGCCGACAGCGGCAGCTGGTCGGGCGTCGCGCAAGCGGCGGCCAACGATCCGAACGCCGACTCCCCTTATAGATCCATTTTCCGCGCCGCCTCGGCGCTGCCGAACGCCGACATGCTGGTGCCGACAGTGCAGCCGCAGGGCAGCACGGGCGTCTACTTCACGGCGCTGGGCTGGGTCGATACTGCCGACGTCGGGCGCCTGGCGCGCCTGCAGCTGACGCCGTCAAGCGACCTGCGCGACGCCGTTCAGCCGGTGGCGCTGGTCGTCACCCTGGCGGGCATCGTCGCCAAATGCAATCCGGCGATCACCGCGCCGGACAGCCGGGCATGTCCGCCATGAACGCGCGCCGTCTGCAAAGGCAGGGCGGCGTGGCCCTGCTGGAAGTCATGATCGCCGTGATCCTGCTGGGCATCGGCCTGCTGGGTGCGATCGGGTTGCAGGCGCGTTCCTATGCGGCGCTGGCCGATGCGGGCCAGCGCGCCGAGGCCACCATCCAGGCCGACAAGCTGCTCGGCATGATGAACAACGACGTGGCCAATATCGCCGGCTACGCACTGGCCGCGGACGGGCAGGCCGGGTCCGCGCTGGCGCCATGGCTGGCCGAGACGCGCGCGCTGATTCCCGGCGCCACGGCCACCGTGACAGTGGCCCGGCAGGGCACGCGCTGGCGGGTCGACGTCACGATCGCATGGCGCCGCAAGCAGGGCGGCGACGGCAACCGGCACCAGGTGACCGCCTATGTCGTCTAGCCGCGCGCACGGCTTCTCGCTGGTCGAGCTGCTGGTCAGCGTCACGGTCGGCATGCTGGCGATCGTCTTCGCCACGCGGCTGTTCGTCACCAGTGAGCAGAACAAGGCCGCTGCCGTCGGCGGTTCCGACTCGATGCAGAACGGAATGCTGGCCATGTTCTCGATCGCTAACGACGCGGGCCAGGCCGGCTGGGGGCTCAACGACCCGCTGCTGTCGGGCTGCGATACGATCCTGACCGACACGGCAGGCTACGAGCTGCCCGTCGTGCTGCGCGGCGGCGTCCAGACGACACCGCTGGCGCCAGTCGTCATCGAAAGCGGCGGCACGGCATCGGACCGCATCACGCTGATGGCCGGCAGCGCCATGAGCGGCGCGGGTTCGGAACGCCTGCGCGACAACTACGCGGGCGCCAACTCCATCAACGTGGCCACCAGCCAGCCGTTCGGCTACCTGCAGGGGTCGGTTGTCGTCATGGTCCCGGAACCGGCCGGCGGCAAGTGCGCGCTGGCGCAGCTGTCCGCCACGCCGCCCGGCTACATGCTGAACTTCGACAGCGGCGCCGCGTTCCGCTTCAACCGCACCGCGCTGGGCAATGCCTACGGCGCCGGCCAGGCGCGCGTTTTCAACCTGGGACCGCTGCAGACGCTGGCGCTGCATACCTGGTCGGTCCGCGACGGCAACCTGATGCTGCGCGCCACCGACCTGGCCGGCGCCTCCGCCAGCCCGGCCGCGGTGGTCGACAACGTCGTCGCGATCAAGGGACAGTACGGCTTCGACACCCGCGCCGGCAGCGCCTTCGATCCCGCCGCCGGCATGCAGGTGGGCACGTGGAGTGCGTTGATGATCGACGCCGACGGCGACGGCGTGGCCGGCGGCGCCGGCGATTTCCAGCGGGTGGCCGCCGTACGCCTGGCCGTCATCGCCCGCAGCAGGATGCCGGAGAAGCCGGACCCCGTCACGAAGGGGTGCCGCGCCACGCCGGCGCCGCTGACGGTGTTCGGCAGCCGTTCGCCCGCCACCGTCGCCGCCAGCCCCGTCACCGTCAACCTGGATACCGTCCCGCTGTGGCAGTGCCATCGCTACCGGGTGTTCGAGACGACCGTCCCGATCCGCAACGCGGCGTGGAGGCCATGATGCGGCAACGCGCACAACGCCCGCAACGAGGGATTGCGCTGCCCGTCATGCTGATCATGCTGACGGTGCTGCTGGTCAGCAGCATCTACCTGCTGCGCTCGACGACGTCGACGACGCTGACGACGTCGAACCTGGCCTACGAGGCGGCGCTGTCGAAATCGGCCGACCTGGCGCTGCACACGGCGTTCGACTGGCTGAGCGGCGTGGACAAGGGCCTCCTGACGCAAAATCAGGCGGCCAACGGGTACGTGGCGACGCTCAATCCCGCCTGGACGGTACGGACGCCCGCGTTCTGGGACGGCGCGGCAACGATCACGGAGCCGGTGACGAACCTGCGCATCGAATACGTCATCCACCGCCTGTGCACCGCGACAGGTGCCTACAATGCCGCCAACAGCTGTACGCTGACCTCGGCCCGCCGCAACGTCAGCGCGCCGACGCAAGTGGGCGACAGCCTGTCGTCGGACGCTCCGGCATACCAGGACAAACCGCAGTTGCACTATGTCGTCACGGCGCGCATTTTCGGCACCCGCGGCGGCAATGTCGTGAACCAGACCGTCATCATGATGGGGCCGTGACGGGCCCGTACAGGTAGCAAACATGAAAACCAGTTTCCTCTCCCGGCTTTTGACGCTTGTCGTGACGGCGCTGTGCGCTGGTCCGGCAGCCTTTGCCGCCCAGACCCAGATCGCCCAGGTGCCGCTGCTCAACATCAGCGGCACGGGCACCGTCAAGCCGAACCTGATGCTGTTGTTCGATAATTCCGGCTCGATGGAGCAGACCTACACGCCGGACTACGTCAACGACAACCTGTGCCGCACGCGCAGCCGCCTGTCCGAAGGCGCCACGTCCTGCAACGTGGGGCATCCGCCGTTCATGAGCCCCGATTTCAACAAGCAGTATTACAACCCGCAGATCCGCTACCAGCCGCCGGTCAAGGCGGACGGCACATACTATGCGGAGCAGACGGCGGCAGCCACCGCCAACTGGACGTCGGTGGCCAGCGACGGCTTCGGCAAGCAGAACACCAACCTGTACGGCAGCGGCGATACCTCCATCGACCTCACCACGGGCTTCCCCGACCTGCGCTGGTGCGATCCGAACAACACGGGCGACTGCCGCGTCAACAGCGCTACCTACACTTATCCGGACAGCCGCTACACCAGGGCCGAGGCGATCAATACGGCGCCGTATTACTACACGATCGGCGTGGCGGAATACTGCACGGATGCGGCGATGAAGACCTGCGTTTCCACCAACCCGGGCGCCGCCGCGCCCAGCGGCTATCCGGTCGCGGCATTGGTGCGCTGGTGCGATACGCGCAACCTGGTCAACTGCCAGGCCAAGCGGGTCGGCAGCTTCCTGTATCCGCGCTATTCGCAGGCGCTGGGCACGACCGTCGTGCATGGCCTGGTCACGATCGGTTCCAGTTTCGCCAGCACACCGCTGGCGATCCGTTCGGTGGCCGTGCAGGATCCGGCCGGCGCCGTGATGATCACCCACGGCGCCGTGTCGGCACCGAACGGCACCAATACGGCGCTCAAGCAGCAGACCCTCGCCAGCGCGCTGGCGTCGTCCATCATGTCCCATCCCGGCACGGGCGCGACCTACCTGGCGTGCGTGCGTAATCCCATCGGCGTGGCCAACGTGCCGGCATGTTCGGTCTTCGGCCTCGCGCTCGCCAGCGACAGCGTGGTGGCCGTCATCCCGGCCACCTGCACGGGCGGCAAGGCCGTCGCCAGCTGTCAGCCGTTCTACAACGATGCCTATGCCGGCTGGGGCATCGCCGTGGACGCAAGCACCGCCCGCATCAATTACCCGACGGCGCTGCTGCGCATCGCGGGCACCACGCAGAACAACCGCCAGGCCGTGCTTGCCAGCCTTGCGCTGGGCGGCAGCACGCTGTTCACCAATCTCGCCATCGGCAACGGCAACGGCAACACGTCCGCGCAGACGGCCGCCAACGCCATCATCGCCCGCATCGGCACGGGCGGCACGGTGCGCGCCTACGCCGGCGGCAGCAACGTGACGCGCACGTGCACGGCCGCGGCAACGGCAGGCACCGTCTGCATCGTCGATACGGCAGCTGTCCAGACCGTCAAGGCGCTTGCCGTCGGTAACCTGAGCAACCGCGGCTCGATGAGCATGACGCCGTCGGACAGCGTGCCCGACGAGGACACCATCCCGACGGCCACGCAGGCCATCTCCGCCGGCGGCACGGGCCCCAGCACGTTCAGCCGCGTCGACATCGCCAGCGGCCGGACCTATCCGAAAGCCATCGGCCGCACCGATTGCGCCGGCAGCGCGTGCACCTACGCGGAGGAAATGACCAACTTCGCCAACTGGTATTCGTACTACAAGACGCGGCTGCAGATGATGAAGACGTCCGTCGGCATCGCCTTCACGCGCCTGAACGGCAGTTACCGCGTGGGCTATGTGCGGCTGTCGTCGGCCGGCGCCGGCACGGCGGTCGAACTGAAGCCAGCCGATTTCACGGGCACGGCGCGCAGCACGTGGTATGCCACGCTGTACAACACCACGACCTCCGGCGCCACGCCGATCCGCACGGCGATGGACAACGTGGGGCGCATGTACGCCAACCTGGCGCCCTACAACTACGCCGACGGCCAGCAGGTGGTGCAGTACCCGTGCCAGCAGAACTTCCTGATCCTGACCACGGACGGCTACTGGAACGGCAACTCGACCGACAACGTGACGAACAACGACAACCGCGAAAGCGTGGCGCGCTTCTGCCTGAAGAAGGATGCCTGCGTCGATGCGCGACCGCAGTCGCTGCCGTCGATTGCCGACGTGGCGCTGCACTGGTACAACGGCGGTTCCAGCACGGGTACCGTGTCGCTGCGGCCCGACCTGGAACCCAACATGCTCAAGCCCGGCCTGGTGCCGGCTGCCGCCGGCGAGAACACGCACCTGCACATGACGACGTACACGCTGGGGCTGGGCGTGGATGGGGTGATGAACTACGAGCCGAAATACGACAGTGCCCCGGCCGTCAACGGCGACTTCTTCAACCTGAAGAACGGCGTCATGAGCGGCTGCCCGTGGAACGGCGGCGGCCCGTACGTCTGGCCGGATCCGCAGACGGGCAGCACGCTCTCCACCGTGCAGGAGCGGGTGGACGACCTGTGGCACGCGGCCATTGCCGGCCATGGCAAGTACTTCAGCGCCAGCCAGCCGAAGGATGTCGTGGCGGGCCTGCAGGAGGCGCTCGACAAGATGCAGATCAGCGTGGGCGCCGCGGCGGCGGCGGCAACCTCGACCCCGAACATTTCGCTGGAAGACAACGACATCTTCTCGTCCACGTTCACCACCGTGAAGTGGTTCGGCGTGCTGGCCAAGCGCAATGTGGACACGGGCACGGGCATTGTCGACACGGTGCCCGTGTGGACTTCCGCCACGGCGATGGGCCCGCAGGTGGCCACGACCGGCACGGCCGGCGCCACGACGGACGGGCGCGCCATCTGGATGCGCGACGGGACGACGACGGACCTGAAGCCGTTCTACTTTGCCGGCATGAGTGCAACGGAGAAGGGCTGGTTCGCCAACAAGTGCGCGCTGCTGACGCAGTGTACGCTGCTCGATGCGTCCAACCGGGCGCTGGTCAACGGCGGCACGGAACTGGTCAACTGGCTGCGCGGGCAGCAGCAGCATGCGGATGACGTGGTGTTCCGCGCCTACAGCAGCAGCCGCGAAGCCGATCCGAGTGCAAGCGTCACGGTACCTGTCGTGCTGGGCGATATCGCTTCGTCGAAGCCGGCCTACATGCGCGATCCGCGCAAGGGTTATACGCTGGCCGGCTACGAGGCGTTCAAGGGCGCGTACGCGGGGAGGGCGCCAGCCGTCTTCGTCGCCGCCAACGACGGCATGCTGCATGCCTTCGATGCGGCGGACGGCGCCGGCGGCGGCAGGGAACTGTGGGCCTATGTGCCGCGCATCACGATGCCGAAGCTGGCGGCGCTGGCGTCCACCACCTACGGCAGCAACCACCAGTACACGACGGACGGTTCGCCGGAACTGGCGGACGTGCAGATCAACGGCCAATGGCGCACCATCCTGGTCGCGGGCCTGAACGGCGGCGGGCGCGGCTACTATGCGCTCGATGTGACGGACGCGGGGCCGGCCTGGCTTGACGCGAATGGTGTCAGCCATGGCGGGCAGAAACCGAAGCTGCTGTGGGAGCTGTGCGCCGATGCGGCCCTGTGCCCGCAAAGCCGCCTTGACGCGAACAATATCGGCCTGACGTTCGGCGCGCCGCAGTTCGGCATGCACGGCGGGCGCTGGGTAGTGTATCTCACGTCCGGCTACAACAACGTGCCCGGCAGCGACAACGTGGCGACCGGCGACGGCCTCGGTTACCTGTTCATCGTGGATGCCGCGACGGGCGAAGTCGTCAACCGCGTCGGCACGGGCATCGGCAGCACGGATACGCCATCGGGCCTGGCCCGGATCACGGCCATCACGAACGACCCGGCGGCCGATCCGGTGACGACGTTCGTCTACGGCGGCGACAACCAGGGCAACCTGTTCCGCTTCGACCTGACGGCCGGCGCCTCCGTCAAACGCATCGGCATTGCCGCCAATGACGGCGTGCGCCAGCCCATCACGGCGCGGCCCGACGTGACCCTGTGCGCCGTCACGAGAACGGCAACGGACGGCACCGGCACGCAGGAAGCGCGGCGCGTCGTGCTGTTCGGGACGGGCCGGCTGCTGGATCTGCCCGACATCGCCAGCACGGACGTGCAAAGCCTGTACGTGCTGCGCGACGACGGCGCCGTCGATCTGGACCTGCGCGGCGCGGCGATGGTGCGGCAGACGCTGTCGCAGCGCGTCTCAACGGAAGGCACGGGCGACGATGCCGTCACGACCATCGACGAGATCGAGCTGGCCGGCGGCAACGTGGACCTGAGCCGCAGCAGCGGCTGGTACTTCGACTGGAAGCTCAACGCGGGCGAACGCATGAACCTGGACCCGAAGATCGTCAGCGGCGTGGGCAACGTCGTGACGAACGTGCCCACGTCGGAATCGTCGTGCTCCGTGGGCGGCACGTCGAATTTCTATGCGGTCGACGTCTGCCGCGGCACGGGCGTCAACGGCACGATCGTCGGCAGCATGCTGTCGAATACGTCGGCGGCGGTGGGTTTCATCATCGTGCGCCTGCCGAAGGGCGACCTGAAGCTGATCACGACAACGGCAAAGGGCGAAACGCTGACGCGGCCGTTGCAGGAGCTGGACACCGTGGGGGCGCACCGGGCCGGTTGGCGCCGGGTCAAGGGCGATTGATTTTCCGGCAATTATTTCGTTCGTCCGTGGCAGTGACCCAGTGGCCGCCGTCCCATGCGCCTGCAAACCCGTGGAACGGCTGAGCGGGGCGGCGGGCACCGAATTCCGCCCGGCACGGGGCAAAAAACGGTAAAATCTCCGGTTTTCCCGTGAGCCGTTTGTGGCCGCCACCATGTCCGAAGAAATCGAAGTCACCAGCCAAGAACACCAGGAAGCTGCCGCCGGCAGCGCCAAGGCACCCGCGCTGATCGCGCGCGAAGTGCAGCGCCGCCGCACGTTCGGCATCATCTCCCACCCCGATGCCGGTAAAACCACGCTGACGGAAAAGCTGCTGCTGTTCTCGGGTGCGATCCAGATGGCCGGAACCGTCAAGGCCAGGAAGAGCGCCCGCCACGCCACGTCCGACTGGATGGAGATCGAAAAGCAGCGCGGCATTTCCGTCGCCTCGTCGGTCATGCAGTTCGACTTCCGCGACCACATCATCAACCTGCTCGACACCCCCGGCCACCAGGACTTTTCGGAAGACACCTATCGCGTGCTGACGGCCGTCGACTCGGCGTTGATGGTGATCGACGCGGCCAAGGGTGTCGAGGCGCAGACGATCAAGCTGCTGGACGTCTGCCGCATGCGCAACACGCCCATCGTCACGTTCATGAACAAGATGGACCGCGAGACGCGCGACCCGCTGGAGCTGCTCGACGAGCTGGAATCGGTGCTGAAGATCCAGTGCGCGCCCGTCACGTGGCCGATCGGCATGGGCAAGAATTTCCGCGGCGTGTACCACCTGCTGCGCGACGAGGTGCTGCTGTTCCGCGCCGGCGTCGAAAGCGCCAACCAGTCGTTCGAAGTCATCAAGGGCATCGACAACCCGCGCCTGCAGGAGATGTTCCCGCTGGAGATGGACCAGCTGAGGATGGAGGTGGAACTGGTAAACGGCGCCTCGCATCCGTTCGACCTGGACGAGTTTTTGGCCGGTATCCAGACGCCCGTGTTCTTCGGCTCCGCCATCAACAACTTCGGCGTGCGCGAGATCCTGTCGGCGCTGGTCGACTGGGCGCCGCCGCCGCGCGAGCGCGACGCCACGGTGCGCTCCGTCGAGCCGACCGAGCAGCCGTTCTCCGGCTTCGTCTTCAAGATCCAGGCGAACATGGACCCGGCGCACCGCGACCGCATCGCATTCCTGCGCGTGTGCTCCGGGCGTTTCGAGCGCGGCATGAAGGTCAAGCACCTGCGCCTGGGCCGCGAAGTAAAAGTGTCGTCCGTCGTGACGTTCATGGCATCGTCGCGCGAACAGGTGGAAGAGGCATACGCGGGCGACATCATCGGCCTGCCGAACCACGGCAACATGCAGATCGGCGACAGCTTCTCGGAAGGCGAGATGCTGCAGTTCACCGGCATCCCGTACTTCGCGCCGGACTTCTTCCGCTCCGTGCGCATCCGCAATCCGCTCAAGATCAAGCAGTTGCACAAGGGCCTGCAGCAGCTGGGCGAAGAGGGCGCCGTGCAGGTCTTCAAGCCCGTGCAGGGCGGCGAACTGGTACTGGGCGCCGTCGGCGTGCTGCAGTTCGAAGTCGTTGCCAGCCGCCTGATGAACGAATACGGCGTCGACGCCGTGTTCGAAGGCACCAGCATCAGCAGCGCGCGCTGGGTGTCGTCGGAAGATAAAAAAGCCCTGGCGGACTTTGAAAACTCGCTGGGCCACAACGTGGCCTACGATGCCGCCGGCAATATGGCGTATCTGGCCACGTCGGGCGTCAACCTGCGCCTGACGCAGGAGCGCTGGCCGCAGCTGACGTTCCACGCCACGCGCGAGCACGCGACGAAGCTGTCGTAATCAGACGCGAACGGGCACTTTTCAGCGACGCTGGGAAGCGCCCGTCTCCAGCGCTCCGATCAGCCTGACGGCTAATGCCACACCGTTCTCCTTGCGCATCGCAGCGCCAACCGCCGTAGCCTTGACCGCCATCTCCGGCGTCGCCAGTGCCTGCGCGATCCGATCCGCCAACATCCGAGCGGTCACGCTGCGCCGTTTTAGCACCTTCCCTGCAATCCCGAGCCGCCGCAATTCCGACGCCCAGTGTTCCTGCTCGTTCAGATGGGCGATCACGATGGACGGCTTGCCGGCCAAGGTGGCCGACTGCGTGGTGCCGGCGCCGCCGTGGTGCACGATCGCGGCGCAGCGGGGGAAGATCAGGTGGTGCGGTGCCGCCGTTACGAACAACGTATTCTCGTCCGACGCAAAGCCGCAGGCCTGCGCGGACGGGCTCTGTACGATGGCGCGGCAGCCCGCCAGCCGCGCCGCCGCCGTGAACAGCGTCAGCGTTTCCTTCTCGGCCGCCAGGTCCTCCGGCATCCAGCTGCCCAGGGTCATGTAGACAGGCGGCGCGCCGGCCGCCAGGAACTCGTCCAGCGCTGGCGGGACGGTGCCTTCCACCTCCACGTTCGGCATGTCGAGGAAGCCGCAGACGTGCACGGAGGCGGGCCAGTCCGGCCGGCGCTCGCAGATCGCCGGGCTGACGCCGACCAGTGCCAGTGGCGTGGCCAGCCAGACGTCATCCAGCAGATCGCGCGCCGGCGGCATGCCCAGCTGGCGTCGCAGCCGGTTGGGATAGTGCAGCAGGACGCGGTTCAGCATTACGCGCGTCAGCCACCACAGCAGGCGGTTGCCTGTGCGACCGAGCTTCGCCAGCGGATGGGCATGTTCGGTGGGGAGGCTGACATGCGAGAGGAACACGCTGACGTACGGCTTGCCCGCATGCTCCGCCGCCACCTGCAGCGGGTGCAGGATATGGTGGCCGATCAGCAGGTCGCTTTCCTCGCACAGCCGGCGCGACGCGGCAAACATTTCGTCCTCGACGGGCGCGAACATCAGCCGCATCAGCGCACCCACCTGGCGCATCGGATCCTTGATCGCGTAGATCGTGCGCAGGATCTTCGCCGCCTCGTCGGCGGGGATGATCGGCTCACCCACCGCCACGACCTTCACGCCGCGCGCTGCACCCACTTGCGCATAAGCGTCCATGTCGATGGTGGTGATGACGAGCGTGACGTCGTGGCCGGCGGCCTGCAAGCCCTCGGCCAGCGCCAGGAACGGCCGGACGTCGCCGTGGCTGCCCCATGTCTGCATGCCTATCTTCATATGTTCCTGCCGGGATTGTTGTGACGCCATTATCGCCGGGTTGAGCGGATATTGCAGAAGCAAATTGACAAGCTGTCGTGGCGCGTATACTGTATTACGCAATTAATACAGTATACGTAAATCCATACGTGCAGTCGCCATGACCAACCACACAGCCGCCATGTTCTCCATCGTGCCCGGTTCCACGGAACCGATCTATCGCCAGTTGATCGAACAGGTGCGGCGCATGGTCGCGGCGGGCGTGCTGGCGCCGGGGGACACGTTGCCGTCCGTGCGAGAAGTGGCGCAGACGCTTGCCGTCAACCCGATGACCGTCTCCAAGGCCTACAACATGCTGGAAACCGAAGGGGTACTGGCGCGCCAGCGCGGTCTCGGCATGCAGGTGGCGGCGCGTCGCGGCGGCGCCAGCCGCGGTGAGCGGGAAAAACTGCTGCGGCCCACGCTGGCAAGGGCCGCGGTCGAGGCGCGCCAGCTGGAGCTGGACGACGAGGAAATCCTGAAACTGTTCAAACTTGTTCTGAAAGAGACGCGATGACTACAGTGGTGCTACAGGCCGAGGGCCTGCAAAAATCGTTTGGCCGGCAGCCGGTGCTGCGGGGCCTGGACTGGCAACTGCGCCAAGGGCAGGTGGTCGGGCTGCTGGGACGTAACGGTGCCGGCAAGTCGACGCTGCTGGAGTGCCTGCTGGGGCTGCGCGAGACGGACGGCGGCAGCGCCACGCTGTTCGGCGAGCCGGTAACGGCGCTATCCGAGGATGCGCGGGCGCGCATCGGCTATGTGCCGCAGAAGGCCGAGCTGTTCGAATGGCTGACGCCCGTGCAGATGCTGGACTACTTCCGCGCGCTGTACCCGCGCTGGAACGACGCCCTCGTGCATGGCCTGCTGACGCGCTGGGGTTTCCAAGGCGAGGCGAGGATCAAGCCGATCGGCCGGCTGTCCGGTGGCGAAAGGCAGCGCCTGTCGATCATTCGCGCGCTGGCGCACGAGCCGGAGCTGCTGGTGCTGGACGAGCCGGTAGCAAGCCTCGATCCCGTCGGACGGCGCGACTTCCTGCGTGAACTGATCGGCACCGTGATCGAGCACGATACGACCGTCGTGTTCTCCACGCATATCCTGTCGGACCTGGAACGGGTCGCGCTGGATGTCGCCTTCCTGCACGATGGCCGTATCGGCCTGCAGGCTGGCCTGGACGAGCTGCTGGAAAGCGCGCGCCGCGTGACCGGTACGGCAGCCGCCGTCGACGCATTGCGCCTGCAGGGCGAGATCCGCCGTGAGCACCATGCGGATGGCACGGTCAGCGTGCTGGCACGGGTGTCGGACGGAGAAGCGGCGGCGCTCGACGCGGCACCGGCATTGCGCGCCGATGCCCTGAGCCTGGAAGACTTGTTTGTCGAGGTGACGAAATGAGCGGGCCCTGGGGGCCATCCTGCGCCAGCCCGTGCTGGCGTGGCGGCTGCAGGGCACGTGGGGTACGTGGGCGCTGCTGGCGGGCGCCGTGCTGAGTTTTTGCGGCTTCGGCATCGGCATGCGCGACTGGCGCGCGGGCGTTGTCGCCGCAGGCGTGTTCCTGGGTACGCTGGTTATCGCATGGTGGCTGCAGCTGCTGAACAGCGCCTTACGCCAGAACGAGCCGGCGCTTGCTTGCCTGGTGCCGCACCAGCGCCGCCGCATCGTTACAGTGGTGGGGCTGGCGTGGCTGGGGGGCAGCCTGGCGATCGGGATCGTTTTCGGCATTGGCCTGAACCACATCGGCTACGCGTGGCTGGCCGCCGCCGCCACGATGATGTATATGGCGGTACTGCAGCGCCTGCCGATACTCACGCTGGCGCCGTTGGCGATCCTCGTCGCAACCAGATTCGTTCCATTGCCATCGGTGTGGAGCTTTTTCACCGAGTGGGGCGAGACCGGGATCAGCTCTGTTGGCCTGCTCATGCTGCTGATGCTGGCCCCGCCGCTGGCACGGCTGCTGTTTCCCCGCGGTGGCGACGGCCATATGGCGTGGCACCGCCAGTTCGTCGACCGCGTGAAAGCGGCCAGGGAGGGACTGGGCTTGCCTGGCCAGGAGCTGACCTTGTGGCGTTCCTCATCGTGGACGGATCGGCTGTACTTCGCCGATCTGCGCCGCCTGAGCGAACGCACTGCGCTCGCGCCGCGGCGCAACGGTCGGGCCGACCCGCTGCTGATGGCGTTGGGCGGCTCGGTCCACCCGGGCGCAAGCTTGTTGGGTATCGCCGCCATCACCGTACTCGCCTTCGCGACAGGCGGCAATCTGCTTGACTACATGGGCCGGCAGGGCTCGGTTGTGCAATTGTGCCTGCTGATGCTGGTCCTTCCACTGGCCGCACATGTGTATGCGGTGACGACGGCGGTGCAGCGTTTTCGTGCCGAACAGGCGCTGTTGCGCTTGTGCCCCGCGGCACCCGCGACCGCCGACTTCAATCGCCAGTTCGGCAGCGCGTTGCTGCGGCGCTTTGCCGTCCTGTGGCTGGCCTCGACCGCGGCTGCGGTGCTGGTGGCCGCCATCATGATTCCTGGCGTGCAGGCGCAAGCTTCCGTCGGCGTGACGGCGGCACTGGCACTCCTGCTGGCGGCGTTCGTCGTGCGCGACTTCGCGTCGATCCGTCGGCTGCCGAACGTCACAAGCGTTGCGGCGATCGTCGCCGTCATCGTCCTGACAGTAGTGCTGAGTGGCGGCATGACACTGTGGCGCACGCACGTGCCCTGGCTGCCGATCGGCTGCCTGGCGCTGGCTGCCATTGGTCTCATCTACTACCGCTGGCGCCGCATGCAATCGCTGCCGGTCGCCTTCCCGGCCGGGCGCCTCGCCACCGACTGAGTACTACGCCGGCGGCTATTTTGCTGGAGACGCGAGCGGCTGGCCCTTCTCGACGATGTACACGCCGACCAGCCGCGCCGGCTCGGTACCGGGATTGCGGGCGGCGTGCACGACGCCGGCCGGAATGACGAACGCCTCGCCGGCCTTCATCCGCCGCGGCGGCTGGCC
Organism: Pseudoduganella plicata; assembly: GCF_004421005.1. Lineage (NCBI taxonomy): Bacteria > Pseudomonadati > Pseudomonadota > Betaproteobacteria > Burkholderiales > Oxalobacteraceae > Pseudoduganella > Pseudoduganella plicata. Next base: position 1,177,022 of record NZ_CP038026.1, on the reverse strand, counting down.
GTCGATCAGCAGCTCGCCTTCGCCACCGAGAAAATAGCTGATCTCGTCGCCAGGATGCGTATGACGCCCGGCCAGCGCGCCCGGCGCAATCTCCACCTGCGCCACGACGGCCTCGCGACCGGGCACGGAGACGTCACCGCGCGTGATGATCGTGCGTTTGATGGGACTCTCGGCCTGCGCACTTGCGCTGCCGCAGACGAACAGGAAAACGGCCGCGAGGGCCAAGGACGGCTGTCTCATCTTCTTCTCCCATGGTGACGTTCTGTCACCATGGTACCCCGTATTACGCGGCGTTCAGGGCTTGCGCAGCAGGGCGTCGAGAAAACTGCCGATCCACGCCACCAGCAGCACCACCGCGGCGATATTGCCGCCGGGGCCCGTATTGGTGGCTTCGATCTGTTGGGTGATCAGTTGCGGGTCGAGGGGGAGGGTGCCAGCCGTGATCTGGTCGGCGATCTGGCTGGCGACCGTGAAGGCCGTCGAGAGCAGGTATAGCAGGGCGAGCAGGGCGGCGATAATGAACATGAATGCCCGGGCTGGGCGTTTTAGAACGATCAGTTGGCCAAGGCCAGGCAAAAACAGTGCCGAAATCAGGGCTGCTTTGGTAGTCGTTTTCATAGGGGTAGCAAGCGATTGCGGGCCTTATCTTACCCGTTTGGAGCGGTTCTCGGAACTTTGAATTTCATCGCTAAAATGTCGTGCGGACAGTGCGGATCTGCGAGGGCCCGCGGCTAGACGAATGTGAGCATCCCCCCGATCTGCCGAATTCGTCGAAGGCCAACATGTTTGACCTTCGTCGGCCTGTGCACACCTCGGGCGTCAGGCTATCACACGTCCGCTCGCGATGACCCGCGCTAGCTAATGCACCATTGATAGCCCTGCGGGCGGGCCTGCGCCCGAGGGAGCAGGCCCGCGCCCACAGGCGGCGCAACGAACAAGTTGTTCGGAGTTCCCTGCGGACGTACAGGCAGTGGTAGCTGGGCAAAGCTCCGTGGGAAATGGCCCCGACTACCGTGTACTTCGCAAGCCCCGTGCCGCTAGGTGTGGTGTTTCAATAGGTTGTTGTGGTTCATTCGGATTGGATTTGAGAAACTGGAAATCGCCAAACCCCCAGTTCTCAAGGAAACCAACCGAATGAACATTCATTAGAATGCCCGATTGACCTTCATCCGTCGAGTCGAAATGGTCGAAGACGTAATCAAAAGCCGCCTTCCTGCCCATCAAGTCGCCCAGCTGCATGGCGTGAGTGCGCCGACAGTGCGTAAGTGGGTTAGCCGCTTTTTAGCAGAAGGTAAGCCTGGCTTAGCCGATCGGTCATCGCGCCCGGACGTGAGCCCTCGGGCCATCAGTCCCCAGAAGGCGTTGACGATCGTCGAACTACGCAAGAAGCGGATGACGCAGGCGCGTATCGCCGAGTATTTGTCGCTCTCGAAGGCCACGGTGAGTCGTGTACTAACTCGTGCAGGTGTGGCGCGCCCGTCCGATCTCGAACCAACAGAGCCGGTAAAACGCTACGAACACGAGCGGCCAGGCGACATGATCCATATCGACACGAAGAAACTTGGCCGTATCGAGAAGACCGGGCACCGCGCTACGGGCAACCGCCGTGATCGCAGTCGTGGTGCAGGATGGGAGGTATTGTTTGTGGCAGTGGACGATCACACACGGATTGCCTATACCGAACTGCATCCGACGAATCACAAGAAAGTGCGTGCCGCTTTTTGAAAAACGCGCATGCGTATTATTGCTCACTGGGCGCCGCACCTCAGCGGCTGCTGACCGACAACGGCTCGGCTTTTCGCGCGAAGAGCTTTAATCAGGTATGCACAAGCCTGGAAATCAGGCAGCGCTTTACTCGACCCTATCGGCCCCAGACCAATGGGAAGGCTGAGCGCTTCATCCAGTCAGCGCTACGCGAGTGGGCATACGGTTTCGTCTACAAGGACTCCAAAGAACGCGCAGACATGCTGCGCGATTGGATCCATCACTACAACTGGCACCGCCCACACCAAGGGATCGGCGGCGAGGCGCCAATGTCCAGGCTCTCAACTAAACGAAAGAACCTCTTGCAACTGCACAGCTAGGCCACGTTGAAAGGTACCTCAACGCTTGATCCGATAGCAATCACAGTCGCCGGGTTAGTCCGGTGGCGGTTGGTTAGTTATCTCTGGTGCTCCCGCAACAGAGGCGGCTTCCTCTGGAGTGATGACGTATGGTTCATTAGATACGTCAACAGTGTCGACGCTGCGCGGGACTGTTCCCATGGGGGTGCCGATTCTGAAATTTATCATTTATTCTAACCCTCTTTATTAGGCAATCAGTACGTCGCATCGACATCGACGAAGTTCAACAGAGCGACCGTGTTAACCAAGTGGGGAACATCCAGCCGAACTCGCGGAATCCTCTTCACGTCGGTGGCGGTTCGTTCTTAATCTCAGGCGATCCAGCCACAGCTGAGACCTCTTCTGAAGTAAGTTCGCGCGTGTTTCTGGGGGGTGAAGCAGCAGCGTTTTTGGATAAACTATATATGTGCCGTAGTAACATAGCGGCACGGCCTGACTTTTTGGTGGACTTAATCATAGATTCTCGTTCGGTTATTGCGTATGGAATAAGTAAGATAGACTAGATCGTTCACTTCGATCTAAAAAAGTAGGCCATATGTAGAGAATCCGCGTGCCGCTGTGGTGACGGTTTCAACGATATTGGATATCTACGACGAAGATAACAAAGTGGCGTTATTGCTTGAGAGTGGGCGCTCAGTTTTCGCGCGTTGTTGCACAGATCAAGGCGGCCAAGACCGACCTTATTGGTCCCATTTTGCTGGTCAGATTGCGATGGTTACATGGCTGATGAGCTTCTTGATGCTAAGCTATTATGCTAGGCAGTGTGGAGGCGCTCCAGCTCGTCCAATCTCATTCATTGAGGCTGTGGATCGTTCGCAATCTCAGGCCCGCCAGCCACAGCTAACACTTCTCTCGAAGTCAGGTCGCGCGCAGCTTTGGACGCTGGTAACGCTACGACCTTCTCGACTCTATTATAGGGGGGCACTCGGAATTTCGCAATTTCTGAACTGATTCGTAGAGTCTGTAGTATAAGGTTTGGGATATTCATCTGTTTATGAAGGTTGCTATTTTTCGCGTTTACTCGGAATGTGGGATGACTAACTGGGCGGCTTAAGTCGGATCAGGTTGAGGATCATTCGTAACCTCCGGACCACCAGTTACAGTGACTAACTCCTCATGTGATAGTGTACGAGGGATGTTGGTGCCCCATTCCTGGTGCGAGTTTATCGCTCGTGCCGAGCCATTTGATGGGTAATCAGGCTTCGTGGTCTTTTTCATTTGAGCTCTCTAACAGTGGCGGCACTGCCGCATGAGGTCGTTTTTTCGCGTCACAGAAAAGTGGAGCGAGTACGGTTAAGCGGTCACGCAACAGCTAGTGTTGCTCACGAGGCTAGTCTGGCTCGGGCTCGTTCTGGACCTCTGGCGCGCCTACGACAGCTGAGGTCTCATAGCGCCGCAGTGGGCGAGGTGAGTCTGATTCTTGTGGTGGAGGAATCGATGAGAATGGCGGAGTCTCGAAGAAGGCTTTTAATATTTTCAGCATTTAGGACCCTTATGTCAAAAATTTTTGAGAGGTAGCAATCACTGTTTGGGTTTTGTATTGCATCTTCAATGCACTGGATCCCAAGGTTCGGCAGGCATTGTTTACTTTACGGCTATGCAGAGTGGTAAGCAGTTCAGCTCGTCCAATCTCATTCACTGGGGCTTTGTATCGTTCGCAATCTCAGCTGCACCCGCCAAAGCTAAGAGCTCCCCTAGAATCAGTGCACGCGCGCCTTGGACTTTTGATGACGATACAGAGCTATCGGCCGGCTCGATTGGTGATACCTCCTGCTGAGTTGGTCCGTTGATCATTTTGAGGATTCCATGTCTTCGAATTATAGGTAGCTTTAACCTCTGATAATGCTCTGATCTCGAGAGTAGCTGATGTCCAGTGGCTTTGCACTCCGGTTGGGTACTAATCATAATTTTATCAATAGTGCACAGGTCATCATGCCATCCTAGGTTAAGCACGTTCCGTTAGCGACCGTATTACCGTTTTTGTTACTCTAGTTTGGTTGCGGTTCGTTTGACAGCTCCGGGGCGCCGGCGACCGTCGATGCTTCAGTCATCGAGAGGAGCCTAAGCCTATGATTGTAAGCGGTGAGCTGTTTTTGGAATGAAAATAGTGTGCGTAAGAGGTGGTGAAGACGCATGCAAATAGACATATTCATATGATGAACAAACGGATTGAGTGTCAGTCGTAGTGCGTTACGCGGAAAGACTTTGTAAGGTCTTTTCATAACTGCAAACGCGCTGGCTGGACGGAAGTCCGCGGCTTACGTTGGATTTACAGACGGATCGTTTTTTACCTCTGGTGCCCCCGCCACTCGTATCAGCTCATCGTTGCCGATAACTCTGGATGCAGCGGAACCGCTGTCAAGCGTGTAAGGTTTGTAAATTTTTACAATCCAGCCCATGATTTTTTCTGTGATGTTCATTTTTAATGTAGGTTTCGAGAACCTGCTATGTCGGTTACGGATGACTCTGGAAAATCGCATCATCAGTGCACTGAGTCCCGGAGCTCGTCAGCATCGATTGCTTGCGACTAGCGTGCTGAAAACTGCGGAGATTCCGCCGTCGGTGCTTCGTTTACAGAATACAGCCTGCCTTTCCGCATTGCAAGTACCCTGTCGGCCATCGCGATAGTTTCCGGGCGATGCGCTGCGATAATCCTCGTCAATCCCATTCGTTTGATTGCTGCATTGACCGTTTGCTCGTTGCCGACGTCCAGTTCGCTGGTCGCCTCGTCCAGCACTAAAATGAGGGGACGACGGTACAGCGCGCGGGCAAGTAGAATCCGCTGCCTCTGACCACCGCTGATGCCGATACCGCTGTCGCCCGTCAGCGTGTTGTACCCCATGGGCATTGCGTCGATTTCGGTATCGATCGCTGCCATCCGGGCAGATTCGCGAATCCGGTCCCAATCCGGCGAAGGATCGAAGAAACAGATATTCTCCGCTATAGATCCCGAGAACATCCGGTCTTCCTGCATCACGGTGCCGATGATGCTGCGATATGCCGTTAGTCCGACGCGGTGCAAGGGCTTATTGTCGATACGGATTTCACCATCGTGCGGCGAGAGCAGGCCCAGGATGACTTTTAGCAGGCTTGTTTTGCCACTGCCCGACACCCCTGTGATGGCAACGCATTCGCCAGGCTCGATCACCAGATTGATGTCCTCGAATACGCAGGGTTCCGTTGGCGAGTAGCGGTAGCTTGCGCCGCGCACCTCGATTCGTGGCGGCGCGGTTGGCCTTACCGTCTCGTCCCGCTCATGCGGCCCTTCGGCTTCCGGTCTGCAGAGCACGATGTCGGCAATGCGTTCGCCGTGCAGGTGCAACATTTTGAACTCGACGTATTTGTCGATCACGCCGGCGAGTCGTTTCGAGAACTGTTCTTTGTATGCCAGGAAGGCGAACAACATGCCGACGGTAAACTGGCCGTCCAGCACTGCAAATGCCGCAAGCCAAATAACGATGATGCGCTCGATACCGAACAGCACCGTTTGCGCTGTCTCATAGCTGATATTGATATGTTGGATACGCAGGTCCGCGTTGAACTGGTCTGCCAGGATGTGCAGCCAGCCGGCGCGACGTTGCTCGCCCTTGCCAAACAATCTGACACTCTGGATGCCACTCGCAGTTTCATAAAAATGCGTCGCCTGTTTTGCTGCGTGGACGATTTGCTCTGCTGTCGCAGCCCGCAGGCGGTGGAATAAGGCCCATCGCATCAAAGCATATAAGATGACCGCCCCCATTGCGACGGCGAACAGGCTTGGGCTGTACAGCAGCATCATGACGGCAGTTCCGATCACCATGATGCCGTCGACGACCACCTGCACAAAGCCGCCCGTCAGCGTTTTTTGAACCAGAGTGACCGCGCTGAAGCTCGACATGATATTGCCGATGTGACGCTTTTCAAAATAGTCGAGTGGGAGCTTCACCAGGTGGCCAAATACATTGCCCAGCCACTGAAAATTCAGTCGTGTGCTTAACGACGTCAGCAGTAGAGCGCGCACGGCCCCGATGGCACCTTGAATCAGAATGAGCAAACCGAATCCCAAGGCCAGGGTGTTGAGCAAGTCCCGGTCGGCGGATAGCACCGCATGGTCAACAACCCACTGCAGGAAAAAGGGAAGCGATATGGCAACCAGTTCTAATGCACATGCCAGTGCGAGCACTTGTCCCAAACCCTGCGTCAGGCCGGTTACGTTGCCCATCAAGCCGCGCAAGGTAAAGCGGCGCCCCTGAACCGTAGGTTCGAAATCGGTGGCGGGAGTCAGCTCAAGAGCGACGCCCGTAAAATATTTGCCGAACTCCGCCATCGAGAACGCGCGCACGCCCAGCGCGGGATCGTGGATGACGACACCCCGTCGCGTAACTTTGGTCAGCACCACGAAATGGTCCATGTTCCAGTGCAGGATGCATGGCAGGCGCAACTGTGGCAAGTGGACGGGTTCGAGGCGCAGCGGCCGCGATTCGAGCTTCAACGCGCCGGCAATGCGGATGAGGCTTTCAAGCGTCGCGCCCTTGCGAGAGATCGAAAAGCGCAGCCGCAGCGATGCCAGGTCGGTGCGGTAGCCGTGGTAATGCGCAACCATCGCAAGGCTGCACAGTCCGCATTCTGTCGCCTCGGTTTGCATGAAGACGGGTACTCTGCGGCCGAGGCCAAATGATTCCATCTGTACGTTCTCTTGCAGGTTTATTTTGCTAATGCGGGCAGCGAACCGAATGCCCAGGCCGCAAGGGTACGATGTTCCATGATCAGCGAGGCCGACAGCTGCATGCCCGGCTTGATCGGAAGCTCGCCCGACGAGGTCGCGACGGACTGTCGTTCCAACCGCACCCGCATCAGATACACGGGTTCCGACTTGTTGGATATGGCCTGTGCCTCACCCCCTAACCCGCGCAGCTCGCTAGTAAGTACCGCGGCCAACGCCACTTCCCGAACTACGCCCTTGAACTGGCCGAACTTTTGATAGGGGAAAGCGTCGTAGCGCAACAGCACGTCGGTCCCTGGGCGGACAAAGCCGGCCGCGCGAGTTGGGACATACAGCTCCGCTTCCAACACACTGCCCTCGGGATGATGTTCGACAAGAACTGGCCCGCTACAACCGGCTGACCAGTTCGCGCGACAAGCCCGGCGACACGGCCGGACTGCAGGGCGCGGACGATAACCTCTCGCCTCGCTTCGCCTTCGGAGGCTTGCTGCTCCTTTCCGAGGATGTCGCGCTTCAACTGCGAAGTCTCGCGTTCGGCCTGCAGGGGCAATTCTTCACTGCGGACACGGGCGGTCGACAGGTCGCGCAACAGCGCAAGACGCTGTGCCTCCAGGGAGGCTAGGCGACTCTGCTGTTCGAGCAGATCAGCGGCGCGCAGTGCAGCGGTGTTACGAGAGATCGAGCCTTCTTTTGCCAAATCCGTCATGCGCTCGGATAGGTCACGCAGCAGTTGTACTTTCTGCCGCTGTGCCGCCAGTTCGGCATCAAGGTGCTCGAGGCTCGCATGCAAGCTCTTGATCTGTTCTTTGGACTCGCGCAGTTGCGCCCCAGCTTGTCGTTCGTGTCGTGAAAGTTCGTCTTGCAGGCGGCCGATCTGGCGGTGCACTGAGTCGTTGATTGTTGCTTGTGTCTGCCCTTGCGCTGTCGTGCGCTCGCTGGATATGACGTAGAGTGCATCGCCTTCGCGTACTGTCTGGCCTTCGCGGACGAGAACTCCCGACAGGGAACCTGCCTTCGGCGCGGTGATGCTTAGCAGGCTCTTGTCGGGTATTACGATGCCGCTAACGGATTCCTTGCGTGTAAATCCGAAAAGGCATGCGAAAGAGGCACTAACGACTATTATCGTTGCCAGGAAAAGTACCAATGCCGTATTGGACCAGTGATGCACGAGCACGATCGGGCCATGGAAACGGACATATTTGTTATCGACTGCCTGTTGGCGAAACAAAGACTGCAAAGGGCGCTTTCCGGAAAAGGGCGATGCACGCGGGTGAAACTTCAAATATGTGCTTCGTAGTTCGATAGCGTGTTGCTGCGATGCATGGCGGTAGGCGACTCGTAGACTAACTTTTCCATGCGAGTGCGTGACGGGCTATATGCATTGCCGCTACGCGTACTGTCGCCACCGCTTTCGTATGGCGATCCCTATGCAAATTTTATCGGCTCTGGGTTATTAGGTTCTTCCGGGTCTACCGACAAACACAAATCAGTTGCGCCATCGACATAAGTTGAGCGTTCAAAGGTTGGTTCTGGATCGTTGCGAATTTCTGGGTCGACTGCAAAGGTAACACCGACATTATCGATGAAGTGCAGCGTAATGTTCAGCGTTTCTGAAGTGGTGTTAGCATCACTGAAGGTCGCGATCCTACCACTTCGCCCAATAGAGGGTGCGCTGAGCTGCGAATTGTCCGGCAAGATCGTCACAGTATCGATTTTGACGCCTGCCGGGGTCGGAGCAACGAGCTGATAATTGATTACGGTGTCCGGTAAAACAACCCGCACAACATCCGGCATGAATGTGGTCTTATATCGTAACTCCCCGATTGAGGGTCTGGTTCTGGGATGGCTGTAACAAAGATGTTGATGAACTGCGTGGGGGTGATGGGATAGTTCTTGGACATAGCATACCTTTCGTTAATGGTGAAGCGACATGTACTTCTCGTAGCGGGTTTCGCGATAGTTCATTCTTTTCAGGTGTTCAACATCCAATGTCACCTCTGACAGATTATCTGAGCAGGCGAATGTTCTAACGTACACTGACAGGACAAAGAGATCAGAAATCTTGTTCCGGACAGGAAGGAGAAGTCCCTTCGCATCAGCGCACTTGCTCAAAGTTTCAGAATAATTTCCCTCAAGGCGGCTGATCTCCGCATCCAATATCCGAGCTTGGGCAAGTTTGGATAGTATTCGAAGATCATTTTTCACCTTCGTTTGCGTTCCAGAAACGGCCTGTGCCGCTGCTTCTAATTGGGTTCTCGCTGCTGCAATGTCCCGCCTCTCAAAATAATACTCTGCCATGGCATAATGTGTGCTGACCATAAGTTTTATTAGCGTCAGATTCGATGGTTCAGCAGCCTTCAGTTCAGCGATCCGAGTAAGTAGTGATCGCCAATTTAATATTGTCAAAGAGCCGTCAGATTGTGGGTGGCTTTGTAGCTTGCTGTAAAGGAGTACTGTTAGGTTTTTTTTCCACGTCACGTTTGTTGGGTCACTCCTAACGAGCGCTTCCCACAACTGTGTACTTTCACTGAAAAGGGCCTGACTTGCCGTGTCGTATCCTAACGCTTGTTCGATGTCTGCCCGGTTCGACAGCGAAGATGCTAAACGTGATCGCCAATCTGAGTTGTTCGGGTTTCTATCCAACAGTTTACGTAGCAGGGTGTACTCTTGTATGTACAACAGACGAGCTTCTTCTAAGGTACCCAGCGCCGCACTAGCCTTCGCTTGCCAAGATAGACTGTTCGATAAATCGATATTGAGCGTTTCGCTATCAGGTTGCTGTAAAAGAAGTTTTTTCTTTATCTCAATAGCCCTAGAGAAAGCCAAAGTTGCTGCAGAAAAGTTTGCGATCCGCATTGCCACCGTGCCCTGATTATTGAGCGCGTAGGAAAGCTCTAGCTGTGCATCGGGGTCCTGAGGCGCTAACTGCACAACTCTCTCTGCGACAGTGAGATATCGGCGCATATGAGAGGTTGCCTCCGCCCAATCTGATCTGTCCATACTAATTTTGCCTTGCCAAAAGGCGTTTTCTCCTATTGCCTTCAGTAAGCTTCGGTCGTTCGGAGTTGCCACTAATAGCGTTTCAAAAATCTCTTTCGCTTCCAGAAGCGCTTTTTTTGCACTGTCAGGTTTGCTTCGAGAAATACTGAGTTCCCCAATTAACTGTAGCGTTCTCGCCTTGTGTTCCAATCGACCGCGATTTTCTAAATGCGCTTCAGATTGCGTTAGATATCCCAGCGCCTTGGCACTGACGTCATCCAGCAAATCCAACCGCCCCAACGGCCGCAGCTTATCGACAAAATCCCCCAACATAAAACTCATCAACCCCTCGGCATCCGCCCGCCGCTGCTCCGCTTCCTTCTGCGCCGAGCGCGCCGTAAAGCCCAGCACTCCGGCCAGCACGGCCAGCAGCGCAATCACGGACATCACGCCGATGCGGATACGTGAACCCAGCTTCGCCCGCCGCAGCGAGGCGCCAACGTAATCCTTCTCCTGCTGCGACAGCGCCAGGTCGGCAATCTCCAGCAGCCCGCGCGCCTGGTTGGTTTGCATCCCCGCCGGCAGCAGCAGGTCGCGCGGGCGGCCGGCGGCGGCCCAGCGTTCGGCCTGCGCGGCGACGCGTGTGCGGATCTGCAGCGACTGGCGATGGCGTTCGACCCACTCGACGACGCGCGGCCAGCGCCGCAGCAGGGCTTCGTGGGCGACGCCGAAGGTCGGCACTTCCCCCGTCAGCTCGCTGACGAACAGGCGGGCTTCGACCAATGCGCGTACCAGCTCACGTTGCGCTTCGTGCGTCAGCGCGGACCATGCGGGACGGCGTGCCGTGACGGCGTTCTGTTCTTCGCCGATATTCACCAGCAGCGACAGCACATGGGGCAGGGCGGCCTGCTGCGCCGCCGGCAAGGCGGCGACGATCTGTTCGGCGCGCACGCCCAGCGCGCCTTCGATGCCGCCCAGCTTTCGGAAGACGTCGAAGCGCAAAGTGCCGTCGTCGCTCCGCTGGCGATACAGTTCGTCGAGGCAGTACTGCAGCAGCGGCAGCGCGTCCGGGCTGGCGCGGGCGGCGTCGCACAGCACGTCGTCCAGGCTGGCGCCCGTGGCGGCGTCGTGCTCGAAGGTCAGTTGCGCGGCGCGCGCGGGCTGGCGCACCATCTGCGCGATGTCGGCGCCATCGGGCGGTTCGATGTCGAAGTGACCCCCGCGGCTTTTCAGTGCCATCAGCTCCGGCAGCGCGATCAGCGCGGGATAAAAATCGTTGCGGCAGGCGAGGATGACGAGGGTGCCGGCGCGGGCCAGGATTTGCAGCAGGCCCACGAAGCGGGCGCGGTCCGCGTCCGTCGTTGCCGGTGCGCGGAAGATCGCTTCCAGCCGGTCGACAAAGATCGCGATGCGGATTGACGCGCCGGTGCCAAGGGTCGCGGCGACCGCGTCCGGCTCGTCCCGCAGGCGCCGGCCCAGCGCGTCGGCGCTGCTGCCTTCGAACAGCCGGTGCTCATCGCATTCGGCATCCACCAGCACGGCGGCCAGTGCGCCAAACAGGTCGCTGCCCGCCAGGTCGGCGCAGTCCATATGCAGCACACAGGACGGGGCGACCGGATCGGAGACCAGCGACGGCAGCAGGCCGGCCCGCACCAGCGACGTCTTGCCCGAGCCGGAAGGCCCCAGCACAAGCGCCATCGGGCAGCCGTCCGCGACCTGTCGGAGCACCGTTTCGCGCAGCCGGTGGGTCGCCTGCACGCGGCCAAAGAAGATCGCCGCGTGACTTTCCTGGAACGCTTCCAGCCCGCGGAACGGCGAGCCGCCTTGCCACTGGCCGGCCCCGTCATCGAGCTCGACGACCGCGGCGATGGCGCGGTAGCCGCGCTTGCGCACCGTCTCGATATAGCGCGGTGCGGTGCTGGAATCGCCCAGCGCACGGCGCAATTGGGCGATGGCCTTGTGGACGGGATTGTCGCCCAGCTCCGCCGTGCCCCAGCAGGTCTGCAGCAGTTCCTCGGCCGGAATCACGGCGCCCGGATGACGGCACAGGTAGCGCAGCACGTCCATTGCGCGCGGTTCCAGCGTGGCGCTGGCGTCGCCGTGGCTGAGCGAATTGCCGCCCACGTCCACCTGCCAGTCGCCGAAGCGGAATCCGCGCCCATCCATCGTGCCCATACCCCTTGAAATATAAACCCTGAGAATTCAACAACTTAGCTCTTCCGGAAGGTTTCCGGAAGGCGCGCACCCGCGAGCCCCGTTACTGTGCGGCTCAACTGACGAACAGCAATCTTAACATTTCCCCAAGAAAATTAATGCCCGAATTAAATTCTTTTTCCAGTAATGAAGTATTTTCGCAACGCTACCTGAAGCCGTTGCTGATCGATCCACTGGAGGACCGGCTCAACGCGACACCGGACTACGCGCAGATCCTGCCGCCGGGTGCGGTTGCCACCGGGCGCGGTGCGATCAACGACAAGTCCGGCGTCTATGCCAGCAACAGTGGACTGCGGGCGCGCTTCGTGCGCACGCCCAATGGCTGGCTGTATGGCGATCACGTATTGCTTCAGTGGCAACAGCCGGGCGACGTCACCCATGAGCGGGAGTCCGAGCAGGACGTGCAATACGGCGTGTCGGTGTCGGAGCAGCCGGACATGGCGGGCGTGCCGCGCCTTACGGTCGACATCTATGGATCGCTGATGCGCTACGAGCGCGATGCCGTCAGCCAGCGCCTGTGGCGGGGGCGCCAGGCGGACCTGGGGCGGGGCTGGGCGCGGGTGACGCTGCATTGGGCATTGCAGCTGCAGCTGATCGCCGACGCCAATGGCCGGGTCAATCTGATCAGCCGCGCACGCAAGTCGGCCCCGGTGGCCGACGCAGGCAAGTCGGGTGGCTATATCGCTTCCGACCCGCTGGCGCATCTGCTGCCCCTGCCGCGGCTGACGCATGCGTGGGACCACGGCAGCGCGAGCCTGTCGGCCGTGCAGGATTACCTGGTCAGCCGCCTCGCCGCCGCGATCGAGCCGGCGCTATACGTCGATCCGCAATGATGCAGGCGCTGATGGCCCACATGACGCTGTACCCGGAGGCCATGCCGGGTCGTCCGCTGTTCGTCGTCCGCGACGGGTCAGGGCAGCCGCTGGTCTTCGTGATCGATGCGGCCGGCCGGCTGTTGCTGCTGCGGGCAGGCGCCTGGAAAGCCATCGGCCTGCCCGGGCCCGTCACCCGGGCCGACATCCGCCAGGCCGTCGACGGCACGCTGTCCGTCGCTCTGGCGCTGGTGGACGGCACGATACTGGTCGCCACCGGCGTTGCCTCCACCCGGACGGACGGCTGGCCGGAGAGCCTGGCACCGTGCTCCGGACTGCCGGCGGATGCGCAGGTCACCCGGCTCGCGTTCGGGCCATTGCAGGAAGGCGCGCCGCCGCTGTTGCTCGTTGGTGCGACGGCGGAGGGCGCAACGGCGACGTGGTATGGCAACGCGGCCACGCCGGCACAGGGCCTGCGTCCGCTGCGCTTGCCCGATGGCGCATGCGCCGTCGGCAGCTACCGGCTGCCGGGCGCCTGGACGCTGCGCGAGGGTGCGCTGCGTTTCACGTCGTTCGATACGGCCGGCTGGAAGGTAGACGTGGCCTACCCGCACCTGCCCGCCGCCACGGCCAGCGTGCTGCTGGCGGCAGGTTCCATGCCGAATGTGCCGGACGTGTTCGCGGCCGGCGCATCGATCGTCGTCTACCGGGGCAACAACCCGGTGCCGCAACGGGTGGCCGACGTCGCGGGTGCGCGGCTGGTCTGGAACGCACGCAGCGAGGCCGGCGAATATCTGATCTATGCGGATGGGGACGACGCGTTATGGCTGGTATCGCGCCCGGCGGGCGGCGCGTGGCGGACACCGGCGCCGCTGACGCCGCAGCGCGCGGTGCCGATGCTGGCCGATGACGGTATCCTGCACATGGCCACCCTGCACGGCGACACGCTGACGCTGTCGCGCCACGACGTGCATGGCGCACTGCTGGAACAGACGGCGATTTCGCTACCCACCAATGAAAATGGCGCCGCCACTATCTAGATAGCGGCGGCGCCATGGGCGGTGCGAAGATTACTCGTAAGCGCTGATCGGTGCGCAGCCGCACATCAGGTTACGGTCGCCGTAGACGTTGTCGGCGCGGCCGACGGTCGGCCAGTACTTGTTCTTGCGCAGCGACGGCAGCGGGTAGGCGGCCGTTTCGCGGCTGTACTTGCGGTCCCAGTTGTCGGACGTAAGCACTTCGGCCGTGTGCGGCGCGAACTTGAGCGGGTTGTTGGCCTTGTCGAACTCGCCGCTTTCCACCTTGGCGATCTCGCCTCGGATGGCGATCATCGCATCGATGAAGCGATCCAGCTCCGCCTTCGATTCCGACTCGGTCGGCTCGATCATCAGGGTGCCGGGCACCGGGAAGCTCATCGTCGGCGCGTGGAAGCCGAAGTCCATCAGGCGCTTGGCCACGTCCTCGTTGCTGATGCCGGTGGCATCCGTCAGCGGACGCAGGTCCAAGATGCACTCGTGCGCGACCAGGCCGTCGTGGCCGGAGTACAGCACCGGGTAGTGCGGCGCCAGGCGACGGGCGATGTAGTTGGCGTTCAGGATCGCCACTTCCGTCGCGGCCGTCAGGCCCTCGCCGCCCATCATGGCGATGTACATCCACGAAATCGGCAGGATCGAGGCCGAGCCGAAGGCTGCGGCCGAGACGGCGCCGATGCCGTTCTCGTTGCGGGCGTAGCCCGTGGAACGCTGGTTCGGCAGGAACTCGGCCAGGTGCGCGCCCACGCCGATCGGACCGACGCCGGGGCCGCCGCCGCCGTGCGGGATGCAGAACGTCTTGTGCAGGTTCAGGTGCGAGACGTCGCCGCCGAACGAACCCGGCGCGGCCACGCCGACCAGCGCGTTCATGTTGGCGCCGTCGATGTAGACCTGGCCGCCGTGCGAATGCACGATGTCGCACAGTTCCTTGATGCCTTCCTCGAACACGCCGTGCGTGGACGGGTACGTGACCATCACGCACGCCAGGTTCTTGCTGTGCTGCTCGGCCTTGGCCTTCAGGTCGGCCAGGTCGACGTTGCCATTCTCGTCGCAGGCGGTCACCACGACCTGCATGTTGACCATCGATGCCGATGCCGGATTAGTGCCGTGCGCCGACGACGGGATCAGGCAGATGTTGCGATGGCCTTCGCCGCGCGACTGGTGGTACTTCTGGATCACCAGCAGGCCGGCATATTCGCCCTGCGAGCCGGCGTTCGGCTGCAGCGAAACGGCCGCATAACCCGTGACCGCACACAGCATGTCTTCCAGCTGGCCGATCATTTCGCGGTAGCCGACGGTCTGGTCGTCCGGGGCAAATGGGTGAATGTTCGAGAACTCGGGCCACGTCACCGGGATCATTTCGCTGGTGGCGTTCAGCTTCATCGTGCAGGAGCCCAGCGGGATCATCGTGCGGTCCAGCGCCAGGTCCTTGTCGGCCAGGCTGCGCAGATAGCGCAGCATTTCCGTTTCGCTGTGATAGCGGTTGAAGACGGGGTGCGTCAGGTACTCGCTGGTACGGGCCAGCGATTCAGGGAAGGCCTGTTCGACACTGGCTTCGACGGCGGCGAAGTCCGGCGCTTCCTTGCCTTCCGCGAACACGTTCCACAGCGCGGCCAGCGTGTTGCGGTCGGTGGTTTCGTCCAGCGACACGCCCACGTGCTGCGCATCGATCTTGCGCAGGTTGATGCCGTTCGCGACGGCGGCCGCATGCAGCGCTTCGGCGCGGTCGGTGCGGATCGTCAGCGTATCGAAGAACGACTCGCTGGTCAGCGTGTAGCCCAGCGTACGCAGGTAGCCGGCCAGCACGCCCGTATAGCGGTGCACGCGTTGGGCGATATTCTTCAGGCCTTGCGGGCCGTGGTAGACGGCGTACATCGACGCGATCACGGCCAGCAGCACCTGCGCGGTGCAGATGTTGGACGTGGCTTTTTCGCGGCGGATGTGCTGTTCGCGCGTCTGCAGTGCCAGGCGGTAGGCCGTGTTGCCCTGCTGGTCGACGGTGACGCCAACGAGGCGGCCCGGCATCGAGCGCTTGTAGTCGTCGCGCGTGGCCATGTAGCCGGCGTGCGGGCCGCCGAAACCGAGCGGCACGCCAAAGCGCTGGCTGTTGCCGACGACGACGTCCGCGCCCCATTCGCCCGGAGGGCTCAGGAGGGTCAGCGCCAGCAGGTCGGCCGCCACGACCACCATCGTGCCGTTGGCCTTGACCTTTTCGACATCGGCGCGGTAGTCGCGCACGGCGCCATCGACGCCAGGGTATTGCAGCAGCACGCCGAAGGCGTCCGTCACGCCGGCAAGTTCGGCCGGATCGAACGTCTTCACCTCGATGCCCAGCGGCTCGGCGCGCGTGCGCACCACTTCCAGCGTCTGCGGCAGCACGTCGTTGGCGACGTAGAAGGCTTTCGATTTCGATTTGCCGACGCGCAGGATGAGCGTCATCGCTTCGGCCGCGGACGTGCCTTCGTCCAGCATGGAAGCGTTGGCGATGCCCATGCCCGTCAGGTCCGCGATGGCCTGCTGGAAGTTCAGGATTGCCTCCAGGCGGCCCTGCGAGATCTCCGGCTGGTATGGCGTGTACGCCGTGTACCAGGCCGGGTTTTCAAAGATATTGCGCAGCACGACGCCGGGCGTATACGTGCCGTAGTAACCCTGGCCGATCAGGGAGGCCAGCACCCGGTTCTTCTTCGCCAGACCCTTCAGCACGGCCAGCGCTTCCTGTTCCGGCTTCGGCTCGAAGAACTGGCCGAGGGGCAGGGCGCTCTTGTTGCGGATGTGCGCCGGGACGATGGCGTCGATCAGCGCGGCGCGCGAGGCGTAGCCCAGCGTGTCGAGCATCGACTGTTGTTCGGCGGTGTCCGGGCCGATATGGCGGGCGATGAACGCATCGCGGGCTTCGAGTTGGGTCAGGCTGGTGCGGGTCATGGGAGATCTCTTGGGCCAAAGAAGAAAGGCCGGCATGGCGCCGGCCCGGTACTGCGAAGATTTAGGCGGCGGTGGTCTTGCCGTAGGCGGCTGCGTCCAGCAGGCCGTCCAGCTGCGACACGTCGGCAGGTTTCAGCTTGAACAGCCAGGCGTCGTACGCGTTGGCGTTGATCGATTCCGGCGCACCGGCGACGGCTTCGTTCACTTCGGTGATGTCGCCCGACAGCGGCGAGTAGATGTCCGAGGCGGCCTTGACCGACTCCACCACGGCGGCATCGTCGCCGGCGGTGAAGCTGGTGCCGACCTTCGGCAGTTCGACGAACACGATGTCGCCCAGCGCATCCTGCGCGAATTCGGTGATGCCGACCGTGACGGTGCCGTCGGACTCCAGGCGTACCCACTCGTGGGACTCGGTGTACTTCAGCTCTGCAGGAATATTGCTCATGTGTGCTCCAAAAGGGGTGTTGTTGTTGATGGCCCGCGCAAACAGCTCTTACGCAGCGAGGATTTTACCGTTACGGACGAAAGGCAGCTTCACGACAGTGGCCGCCAGCTTCTTGTCGCGGATCTCGACATGGACGGTATCGCCAACCTGCACACCGGTTGGCACACGCGCCAGTGCGATGGCCTGCTGCATTGTCGGGCTGAACGTGCCGGACGTGATCTCGCCGGTATCGCCATTGGCGGCGATGACTTTCTGGTGCGCGCGCAGCACGCCGCCTTTTTCGCGCAGGATCAGGCCCACGAACTGGGCGTTCTGGCCCTTGGCCTGCAGCGCGGCCTTGCCGATGAAATCGCGCTCGCTGACCAGGTCGATGGTCCAGGCCAGGCCCGCGTCCAGCGGGTTGACCGATTCGTCCATGTCCTGGCCGTACAGGTTCATGCCCGCTTCCAGGCGCAGCGTATCGCGCGCGCCCAGGCCGGCCGGCTTGACGCCTGCGGCGGCCAGCGCGTTCCACAGCGCTTCGGCCTGCGTCGCGGCGACGCCGATTTCAAAGCCGTCCTCGCCCGTATAGCCGGTGCGCGCGATCATCGCCTCGCCAAATGCGGTGCCCGGCACCAGCGCCACGTTGAACGGCTTCATGTCAAGCGTGGCGTCTTTCGCCTGCGGGATCACTACCCATACTTTCGCGCGGGCGTTCGGACCCTGCACGGCAATCAGCGCCATGGCATCGGCGCCGTCGCGGCGCTGCGTGATCGTCAGGTTCGTACCCCAGGCGTGGTTCTGCGCGTTCATCCAGGCCACGTCCTTCTCGGCCGTACCGGCGTTGACGACGAGACGGAACCAGTCTTCGGAAATGAAATACACGATCAGGTCGTCGATGACGCCGCCTTCGGGATTGAGCATGCACGAGTACAGGGCCTTGCCGGACGCCTGCAGCTTGTCGACGTTATTGGCCAGCAGGCGGCGCAGGAAGGCGCGCACGTCCGCGCCCCGGATGTCGACAACGCACATGTGGGCCACGTCGAACATGCCGACGTCCGTTCGGACGGCATGGTGTTCCTCGATCTGCGAACCGTAGTTGACGGGCATGTCCCAGCCGCCGAAATCGACCATGCGGGCGCCAAGGGCGCGGTGGGCGTTGTTGAGTGGAGTTGCTTTGAGCGTCATGACTTCCTCGGACCGGTTATAGGGTTAACGGCACAAGCAAACAAAAGCCGAAAGCGTAAGCCGACAGCATTGTCCACGGTGATTCGTTACCCCTCTGTCCTCGGTACCTGAGAGATAGCGGCCAGAGTGACCGCACGCCCCTTCGGTGGGCTGCCCGGCAGCCGCTCTCCAGAGTTTGACCGCAGCCTCGACAATCGCCGCGCTGCGCCCCTGACCGGTCCTTTTGCCTGAGAGTTTTTGGGTAGTGCCCCTTCGGCGGCAGCATGGCTGCGCTCTCCCGATCAAGGATCGGGACTATATGTCAGTTGGCAGGGGGTGTCAATCTGGCAGGGGTTGTGGTGCGGTTCACGGGTTCGGGCAGACGGTGTAACTGTCGAGGAATCGCTGCACCGGCCCGCTCCGACTGCATTCCGGCCGGCTTCCGGTCGTGCGTCCGAAAAAAACCGCCTGCGCTAGAATGCAACCCACCATTTGGAGAGGTATAAAAACTATGAGCGAAGACAAGCAAAAACTGGATGGGGCGGCGTGGTTCACGTTGTCGGGCGACGTCAACAGCGATATGGTGCACCGCGTGTTCGATGCCGTGGCCGACATGACGGAGGATGGCGTCGAGACCGCCCATATCCTGATCCAGTCCAACGGTGGCTATGTCAGCGACGGGCTTTGCCTTCACAATTACCTGAGCAACCTGCCGATCAGGGTCGTCACCTACAACGGCGGCGCCGTGGCGTCCATTGCCGTGATCCTGTTCCTGGCCGGGCAGGAGCGCTATGCCAGCGAGACAGCGCGCTTCATGGTGCACAAGTCGCACGCCAGCGCGCCTTCGGGGGCGCGGCCGGATGCGTTGCGCATCATCGTCGAGGGCCTGCAGGCCGACGACGCACGCACGGAATCGATCCTGCGCAAGAATGTTAACCTGTCGGACGAGCACTGGGCCGTGCACGCCTATTCCGACCTGCACCTGACCGCGCGCGATGCCGCCAAGGTCAACCTGATCGACGAGGTGCGCGACTTCCGCCCGCCCAAGGGCAAGCGCGTTACCAATATCTGAGCGCCGCCTGGATACTGCGCATGCAAGAGGGCCTGGCAGGTTTTCCTGTCCAGGCCCTCGGCGCTGTGGGATCCGGTCCTGCTTCGGCAACGCTCCCTTATTTACCTTTCGACGAAGACTTCTTGCCGTCGTTCTTGTGGCTCTGGCGGCCGGCCTCCACGTGCTGCTCGTGCGTGCCGCCCTGCGTTCCCCCCGAGCTGGCGCCGGAGCGCGAACCCTGATCCCCGGACTGCTTGTTGCCGCCACTGGATGAACCCTGCTTGCTGCCACCGCTTTTCTGATTCGAGGCCATTTTGCTGTTCCTTTTCAGTTGATGGAGAAAGTCACCCGCCGCAGCCGCATCGGGCCGGGTCAGACGGCAACGACATTGCGCCACAAGGTGCGGTTGCAGATGTCGGTGCTGAAATCATGCGTTTTTGCTCAGATCAAAAATATCGGAATTTACCGTCCTGGCATGTAGGACAAGGCCTTCTGCGGCCTTTGGCGCCTCATCAGCGTCCGAGTCAACAGAGGGACGGAGCTGAGACGCGCGGACGGTAGAATGTACTGTTGCCATACGGTAAGGTATGCCAGAATAGATGCAACATCGCGGATTAGTTCCAGGAGCGTGGCTGTGGATGGGTTTAATCGGCATTTAATGTAAACGCACTATCCTGCAGTACCGGCAACGTTCGGGAAAAATGAATAGGGCCGCCGGTGAGCGGTGTCGCGGAGCGAAAGGCAAGAGGAATGATGAGTGGATGGAGCGCGCTGTCGGCGCTGGGAAGCATTTCGGTAACAGGGCCGCTGGGCATCGCCATCGCGGTCTGGCTGCTGGCCGGCCGTTCGTGGCGGCTATCGCTGTCGTGGTGCCTGATGTTCGGCGCCGGGATGGCATTGGTGGTAGCGACCAAGGTGGCCTATGTCGGCTGGGGCATCGGCATCCCGGAAATGAAGTTCGCCGGCCTGTCCGGCCACGCCATGCGTGCCTGCGCCGTCTTTCCGGTCGTCTTCTACCTGGCGGTCCGCCGTATGGGCTCGCCCGCGCGCCGTGTCGCGCTGGGTGCAGGCACCGTACTGGCACTGCTGATCAGTTTCTCGCGACTGCCTGTGCTGGCGCATTCGATGTCCGAAGTCGTGCTGGGCGGCGCCGTCGGTTTTGCCGTGGCCGCCGGCTTCGTCTTCCAGGCCCGCAGCGAGCATCCGGCCACTGTCGGCCGCGTCCTGCTGGCGCTGTGCATGCCCGTCATGCTCGTCATGCCGTTCACGGAGCCCGTGCACACGGAGCGCTGGGTGCAGCAGCTGGCGTTGCAGCTGTCCGGACGAACCGCACCGATCGAGCGTGCCTGGAAGCTGGGCCAGGACAAGGCGCGGCCCTCGCACGATGCGCGCCGTCCTGCGCGCGACACAGTGGGCCAGCCTGTGGTGGCGCCGCGCTTCGCAATCTGATTCCCGGCGATCCGCCTGAGATGCGAATTTGTCCAGATTGCAGGCCCGCGATGGTATGATAGCCACCTTTCCAACTGTGCCTTGCCGGGCGAAGAACAGATTACAAAGTGCGTCTATCTTCCATCAAATTGTCGGGATTTAAGTCGTTTGTCGATCCCACCAATTTCCAGGTGCCGGGCCAGCTGGTCGGCGTCGTTGGTCCCAACGGATGCGGCAAGTCGAACATCATCGATGCCGTGCGCTGGGTGCTGGGCGAATCGAAGGCCTCGGAACTGCGCGGCGAGTCGATGCAGGACGTTATCTTCAACGGCTCCACCCACCGCAAGCCGGCCGGGCGGGCGTCGGTGGAACTAGTCTTCGACAACAACGACGGCAAGGCTTCCGGCCAGTGGGGCCAGTATGCGGAGATCGCCGTCAAGCGCACGCTGACGCGCGATGGCACGTCGACCTACTACATCAACAGCCAGCCGGTGCGCCGGCGCGACATCCAGGACATCTTCCTCGGCACGGGTCTCGGCCCGCGCGCCTACGCCATCATCGGCCAGGGCATGATCGCCCGCATCATCGAATCGCGCCCGGAAGAGCTGCGCGTCTTCCTCGAGGAGGCGGCCGGCGTCTCCAAATACAAGGAGCGCCGCCGCGAGACGGAAAACCGCCTGCAGGACACGCGCGAGAACCTGCTGCGCGTCGAGGACATCCTGCGGGAACTGAACAACAACCTGGAGCGGCTGGAAGGGCAGGCGGCCGTCGCCATGAAATTCCACCAGCTGCAGGCCGACCAGGACGAGAAGCAGAAGCTGCTCTGGCTGCTGCGCAAGAACGAGGCGCAGGCGGAACAGGTGCGCTATTTCCGCGAGATGGAGCAGGCGCAGAACGACCTGGAGGAACAGACGGCGAAGCTGCGCGGCGTCGAGCTGTCGCTGGAGCAGATGCGCCAGGCCCACTTCGCCGTCGGCGACCGGCTGCACACGGCGCAGGGCGCGCTGTACCAGACCAATGCGGAAATCGGCAGCCTGGAAGCGCAGATCAAGTTCGTCGTCGAGTCGCGCACGCGGCTGGCGCAGCAGATCGCCACGCTGACGGCTCAGCGCGACCAGTGGCAGCAGCAGGCGGCCGAATACGGCGGCCAGATCGACGAGGCGGAGTTCGAGCTGGAGGAGCTGGCGGCGAAGGTGGAAGAGTCGCGCATGATGGCCGAGCAGAAGGCGGAATCGCTGCCGATGCTGGAAGCCCAGTGGCGCGCGGCGCAGGAGCGCAGCACCGAATCGCGCGCCCGCATCATGGGGGCGCAGCAGCAGCTCGAGCTGGAGTCGGCGCACCAGCGCAACGCGTCGAACATCCTCTCAAGCCTGGCCACGCGGCGCGAGCGCCTGCAGCAGGAAAAGAACGGCCTGGCCCCGCCCGACTCGGCACACCTGGAAAACCTGCGTTACCAGCTCGAGGAAAAGCAGCAGGCGCTGGAAGAGCAGCGCATGATGCTGGACGAAGCCCTGGAACAGCAGCCGCGCATGGAAGAAGAGCGGCGCGAGGCGCAGGCGGCCGTGCAGCGCGAATCCGCCGCCAACGCCCAGCTGGAAGCGCGTCTGAACGCGCTGCGCCAGTTGCAGGAGCGCGTGCAGACGCAGGGCAAGGTCGTGCCATGGCTGCAGAAGCACGAGCTGAACGAGCTGCCGCGCCTGTGGCAGAAGCTCCAGATCGAGGAGGGCTGGGAGACGGCGATGGAAGCCGTGCTGCGCGAACGCACGTCGGCCCTGCAGGTGTCGAACATCGACTGGGCGAAGCACTTCCTGGCCGACGCGCCGCCCGCCAAGCTGGCCCTGTTCGCGCCCGTGACGACGGCGCCCGTGCCCGATGCGGCCATCCCGGGTTTGCGTCCCTTCATCGACCTGCTGCAGCTGAACGACCCGGGCCTGCGCGGTGTCCTGGCCGACTGGCTGTACCACGTCTTCATCGCCGAGGATGCGGCGCAAGCCTTTGCCGACCGCGGCAGGCTGCCGGCAGGCGGCTGTTTTGTGACGCGCCAGGGCCACGTGATCGGCCAGTCCAGCGTGCGTTTCCATGCGGCCGACTCGGAGCAGGAAGGCATGCTGGGGCGCCAGCACGAGATCGACAACCTGGGCAAGCAGCTGCGCGCCCAGGCGCTGCTGGCCGAGGAGGCGCGCTCGCGAGCCGTGCGCGCGGAAGCGGCGGTGGCGACGCACGGACGGCTTGTCGCCGACCTGCGCCAGAAGATCCAGAGCCTGACGTCGGCCGTGCACGCGCTGCAGATCGAGGTGGTGAAACTTTCCGAGGTCGAGTCGCGCTACCGGCAGCGCAGCACCCAGATCGACGCCGACCTGGCGGAAATCGCCGCGCAGGAAGCGGAGCAGATGCAGGTCAAGCTGGAGTCCGAGGAAAAATTCGAGCAGCTCGACATGGAGCTGGCCAACCTGCAGGGCGAGCACGAGGAAGGCCAGACCGCTTTCCTGCGGCACGAGCAGCGGCTCGCGGAAGCACGCGAGGCGCTGCGCGAACTGGAACGGCGCGCGCAGGAAGCGCAGTTCGCGGAGAAGTCGGCGCGCAACCGCATCGACGAACTGCGCCGCAGCATCGCCACCGCCACCACGCAGGCCGCGCAGGTGACGGAAAGCCTGCAAGCCGGCCGGCTGGAGCTGGAAGGGCTGGAGGCGGGGACGGCCAACGAGGGCCTGCAGGAACTGCTGGACCGCCGCTCGCAGCAGGAGCGCGCGCTGGCCGATGCGCGTCATGAACTGGACCAGATCACGCAGCAGCTGCGCCACGCCGAGGACGCGCGCGGCCAGGGCGAGCGCAGCCTGCAACCGCAGCGCGATCGCATCATGGAGCTGCAACTGAAGGAACAGGCGGCGCGCCTGAACCAGGAGCAGTTTGCCCAGCAGCTGGCCGAAGTGCAGGCCGATGAATCCGCGCTGGCGTCGAAACTGCATCCCGACATGAAGGCGCAATACCTGCAGGGCGAAGTAACGCGCCTGACCAACGCCATTGCGGCGCTCGGCGCGGTCAACCTGGCCGCGCTGGACGAATTGTCCACTGCGTCCGAGCGCAAGAACTTCCTCGACTCGCAGAATGCCGACCTGACGGAGGCGATCACGACGCTGGAGGATGCCATCGCGCGCATCGACAAGGAAACGCGCGACCTGCTGCAGGAGACGTTCGACAAGGTCAACGGCCACTTTTCCGAGCTGTTCCCGATCCTGTTCGGCGGCGGCCAGGCAAAACTGATCATGACCGGCGACGAGATCCTCAACGCCGGCGTGCAGGTCATGGCCCAGCCGCCGGGCAAGAAGAATGCGACGATCCACCTGCTGTCCGGCGGCGAAAAAGCGCTGACGGCGACGGCCCTCGTGTTCTCGATGTTCCGCCTCAACCCGGCGCCGTTCTGCTTGCTCGACGAAGTCGACGCACCGCTGGACGACGCCAACACGGAGCGTTTCTGCCGCATGGTGAAACGCATGTCCGACCAGACCCAATTCCTCTTCATCTCGCACAACAAGATCGCGATGGAGATGGCCACTCAACTGATTGGTGTGACGATGCAGGAGCAGGGCGTATCGCGCATCGTGGCGGTGGATATGGAAGCCGCCGCCAATTTCGCTTCCGAGGCACAAGCAGCATGACAGATTTTCAGACCAGTTTGATCGCAGCGGCCGGCGTGTTCGTCGCCGGCGTTTTCGTCTATAACAAGTGGCAGGAGCACAAGGCCAAGAAAAGCGTCGAGCGCGCGTTCGCATCCGAACATGACGATGTGCTGATGCGCAAAGGCGAGGAGCCGGCTTATGGCGCGGACGGCGACCTGGCCGCGCGCAGCGAGCCAAGCTTCACGCTGGGCGACGTGTCGATGGTGGACGGCGGCTCCGGTGCCTACGGCGCGCCTGCCCACGAGGAACCCGTCGCGCCGACGCTGGCGCCGGACGTGGAACCCGTACTGGCCGAGCCGGTGCTCGCCGAACCCGTGTCCGCGCCTGCCGCCACGCCGCACCTGCAACCCGCAGTGGCCGACGTTCCCGGTGCGCGGCCGGCCGACCCTGCCGTGCGCAGCGAGCCGCAAATGACGGAGACACTGGCTGACAAACCGGCCGAGATCGCACCGGAGCCGATCCCGCCGGTGCCCGTGCGCGCCGCCGATGCCGCCGTGCCGCGCGCCGAGCTGGCCACGGCCCTGGTCGATCCGCTGGTGGACTGCCTGCTGCCGCTGGAGCTGGCCGCGCCGATGCGCGGCGAAAAGCTGCTGCCGGCACTGCACAAGCTGCGCCTGGTCGGAAGCAAGCCGGTGCACTATATCGGCCTGGCCGTCAGCGGCGACTGGGAACCGATCCAGCACGGCACCGTCTACACGAAGCTGCAGGGCGGTGTCCAGCTGGCCAGCCGCACCACGGCGCTCAACGAGCTGGAATACTCGGAACTGGTCACGCGCCTGCGCAGCATGGCCGATGAAATCGGCGCCGAACCGCACGTGCCGGACATGATCGAGGTGATGGCCGAAGCGAAGAACCTGCACCGCTTCGTCGCCAGCCACGATGCGCAACTGGGCGTGAACCTGGCGGCAAACGGGGCGCCATGGGCAATCGCCACGCTGATCGGCGCGCTGGAAAAGCAGGGCTTCGACGTGCGTCCGGATGGCCGTTTCGTCATGCCCGATGGCGAAGGGGGCCAGCTGTTCACGCTGTCGACCAACGTTTCTCCGGCCGAGGAAACCACGCCGCGCCTGACGTTGCTGCTGGACGTGCCTTGCGTGGCCCCGGCCCGTGACGGCTTCGGCGCCATGATTGCCTGCGCCAGGGCGCTGGTGCAGCGTCTCGACGCCGTCATCGTCGACGACTACAACCAGCCGCTGACCGATGCCGCGCTGGCCGAAATCGCCGGCCAGGTGAACGACTTCTATGCCGACATGGACGCGTCGGACATTCCGGCCGGCTCGACCCGCGCACTGCGCCTGTTCAACTAAGGAGCGCCGCGCATGACGAAACAGGCACCGGCCGAACGGGCCGCATGGCTGACCGCGGAACTGAACCGCCACCTGTACGCCTACCACGTGCTGGATGCGCCAACGATTCCCGACGCCGAATACGACAAGCTGTTTACCGAGCTGCAGCAGCTGGAAGAAGCGCACCCCGAGCTGGTGGCGCCTGACTCGCCGACAAGGCGCGTTGGCGCGCCGCCGCTGGGCCAGTTCGCCGCCGTCACCCATGCGGTGCCGATGCTGTCGCTGAATAACGGTTTTACGGAAGAAGACGTCGAGAACTTCGACCGCCGCGTGCGGGAGGGGCTCGATGCGCCGGAGGTCGAGTATGCCGCCGAGGCGAAATACGACGGCCTGGCGATCAACCTGCGCTACGAGAACGGCGTGTTCGTGCAGGCCGCCACGCGCGGCGACGGCTACACGGGCGAGGACGTCACGGCCAATATCCGCACGGTGCGCACGATCCCGCTACGCCTGCACGGCAAGGACCTGCCGGCGATCCTGGACGTGCGCGGCGAAGTGCTGATGTTCAAGGCCGACTTCAATGCCATGAACGAGCGCCAGCGCGCCGCCGGGCAGAAGGAGTTCGTCAATCCTCGCAACGCGGCGGCAGGAGCGCTGCGCCAGCTCGACTCGCGCATCACGGCGCAACGCAAGCTGCGCTTCTTCGCCTACGGCATCGGCGAACTGGTGGGCATGGACATGCCGGAGACGCATGCCGGACTGCTGGACTGGTACGAGTCGCTGGGCCTGCCCGTGGCGAAGGAACGCGACGTCGTGCGCGGCAAGGACGGCCTGCTGTCGTTCTACCGGGGTATCGGCGCGGGCCGCCCCGGCATGCCGTATGAGATCGACGGCGTCGTCTACAAGGCCAACCGGCTGCAGGACCAGCGCGCACTGGGCTTCGTCTCGCGCGCGCCGCGCTTTGCGCTGGCCCATAAATTCCCGGCAGAAGAAGCGCTGACGACGGTGCAGGCCATCGAAGTGCAGGTGGGCCGCACGGGGGCGATCACGCCTGTCGCGCGGCTCGTGCCCGTGTTCGTCGGCGGCGTGACCGTTACCAATGCCACGTTGCACAACGAGGATGAAGTGCGCCGCAAGGACGTGCGCGTGGGCGATACCGTCATCGTGCGGCGCGCCGGCGATGTGATTCCCGAAGTGCTGGCCGTCGTGCTGGACAAGCGCCCCACGCCGGAACCCGCCGCTTACGTGCTGCCGAAAACGTGTCCCGTCTGCGGCTCGCACGTCGTGCGCGAGGAAGGCGAAGCCGTGGCGCGCTGCTCCGGCGGGCTGACGTGCGCGGCGCAGCGCAAGGAGGCGATCCGCCACTTTGCCGGCCGGCGCATGATGGACATCGAAGGGCTGGGCGACCGCTACATCGACAGTCTGGTCGAATCGAACCTGGTGCACAGCGTGGCCGACCTGTACAAGCTGACGCTGGACGACCTGCTCAAGATGAAGCGCCTGGCCGACGAGCGTGACGGCACGACGCCGGAAACGGTCAAGCAGGGCAAGGTGCCGACCAAATGGGCCGACAACCTGCTGCAGGCGATCGAAGCGAGCAAGAAGCCACCACTGGAACGCATGCTGTTCGCGCTGGGCATCCGCCACGTGGGCGAATCCACGGGCAAGACGCTGGCCGACTGGCTCGGGCAGTTTGCGCTGATCCGCCGGGCCCCGGCCGCGCTGCTGCGCGTGCTGCCCGATATCGGCGGCACCGTGGCGGAATCGATTGCCGACTTCTTCGCCGAACCGAAAAACCAGCAGGCCATCGATGCGCTGCTGGCGACCGGCGTCACGCCGCAGGGCGAGCACCCGCCGAAAGCGCAGCTGCGCGAGAAACTGGAACCCGTCAGCCTGCTGGCCGCGCTGGGCATCCCGAAACTGACGGAGCCGCGCGCGCGCCAGCTGGTGGAGGGCGGCGCCACGTTCGAGTCGCTGGCCAGCCGGCGCACGTTCGACATCTACGGCCTGCCGGCCGGGGTGGCGGCGGCGCTGGAGGAATGGATGGCGGTGCCGGCCAACCGGCAGGCGCTGCTGGCGCTGGACGCGCTGCGCAACGAGCTGCTGGCGCAGGTGCCGCAGGCGGCGGCCGCGGAGGGCGCAATGACCGGCAAGACGTTCGTGTTGACGGGGACCTTGCCGACCCTGAGCCGCGATGCCGCCGGTGCGATGATCGAGGGGGCGGGCGGCAAGGTGTCCGGCTCCGTGTCGAAGAAGACGTCGTACGTCGTGGCCGGCGCGGAAGCGGGCAGCAAGCTGGCCAAGGCCGAGGAGCTGGGCGTGGCCATTCTCGATGAAGCCGGGTTGCTGGCGCTGTTGAATACATAAGGGCAGGCGCATGAACCAGATCAGAAAAGCGGTATTTCCCGTGGCGGGCCTGGGCAGCCGGTTCCTGCCCGCCACCAAGGCGCAGCCGAAGGAGATGCTGCCCATCGTCGACAAGCCGCTGATCCAGTATGCGGTCGAGGAGGCGGTGGCGGCCGGGATCACGGACCTGGTCTTCATCACGGGCCGTAACAAGCGCGCCATCGAGGACCATTTCGACAAGGCGTTCGAGCTGGAAGCGGAACTGGAAGCGCACAACAAGCAGGCCTTGCTGGAAGTGGTGCGCAACGTCATTCCAAAGAACGTCAACTGCATCTACATCCGCCAGCCGGCGCCGCTCGGGCTAGGCCATGCGGTGCTGTGCGCCCGCCCGATCGTGGGCAACGAGCCATTTGCCGTGCTGCTGGCGGACGACTTCATGGACACGGCCGACGGCGTGGCGCCGGTCCTGGCGCAGATGACGCAGCAGTATGAATTCGAGCGCGCCAGTTTGCTGGCGGTGCAGGACGTGCCGCGCGAGAACACGCGCCAGTACGGCATCGTCAGCGCCAGCCCTTACCGCGACCGGCTGGAGCTGGCTGCGGGCATCGTCGAGAAGCCGGCACCGGACAAGGCACCGTCCACGCTGGCGGTGGTGGGGCGCTATGTGCTGTCGGCGCGCATCTTCGAGTTCCTCGAGCAGCTGGGCACGGGCGCCGGCGGCGAGATCCAGCTGACCGACGGCATCGCCGCGCTGCTCAAACACGAGCGCGTGCTGGCGTATCGCTATGACGGCCAGCGCTACGACTGCGGATCCAAGCTGGGCTACCTGAAAGCGATGGTGGCGATGGGCCTGAAGCACCCGGAAACGGGGCCGGACTTCGCCGCTTACGTGGCAGGCGTGCAGGCCGGAGGCGGCAAATGACGGTGCGCGAAATCCTGAAAATGGGCGACCCGCGGCTGCTGCGCCAGGCCGACCCCGTGCGCGACTTCGATACGCCGGCGCTCCATGCGCTGATCGCGGACATGTTCGACACGATGCACGCGGCCAACGGCGCCGGGCTGGCGGCCCCGCAGATCGGCGTCAACCTGCAGGTCGTCATCTTCGGCTTCAAGTCCAATGCCCGTTATCCGGACGCGCCGCAGGTGCCGGAGACGGTGCTGATCAATCCCGTCCTGACACCCGTCGGCGAAGCGATGGAGGAGGGCTTCGAAGGCTGCCTGTCCGTGCCCGGCCTGCGCGGCAGCGTGCCGCGTTACCTGCACCTGCATTACGAAGGCTGCGACCAGCATGGCAACCGCATCGTGCGCGACGCCTCCGGCTTCCATGCACGCGTGGTGCAACACGAGGTCGATCACCTGCACGGCATCCTGTATCCGATGCGTATCACCGATTTTTCAAAGTTCGGCTTCACGTCGGTGATGTTCCCCGAGCTCGATCCGAACGACGACGACTGAGCGGCCACGCAACGGCGGCCGCTGTCGGGGCTACGCGCCCGGCCGGCGCCGTCATCGCGGATGATTGCGCTACCTTTTGTATGTCTGTGCAGGGCGCGATCGGGCGCCGCGCCGTCGACGCCTGCAGCACGCCGCCACGGGACGATGAAGCCGGTCGGGCAGAGCGCCGTGGACGCCAGCGTCGCTGCCCCTGCCGCGCGCTGACGCGGCGTGCGGAACACGTCAAATCGCCTCTGCCCAGCAACAGAGATTGGCGTTGTCACGAATCTGTCGTAATATCCCGGCCAGCATTACCTACCCAATAACAATTCCAGGATTATCAATCCAGGCTACCGGGAGCTCTCAGGATGAACCAACCCTCATCGTCCAATCCACTGGAATTCAGCATACGAGGGATCGTCCTCGGCATCCTGATCACCCTTGTCTTCACTGCCGCCCAGGTCTACCTTGGGTTGAAAGTCGGCCTGACGTTTGCCACGTCGATTCCGGCCGCCGTCATTTCGATGGCGCTGCTGTCCGCTTTCAAGGACGCGACGATCCAGGAAAACAATATCGTCCAGACCATCGCGTCGGCAGCCGGCACGCTCGCTTCCGTCATCTTCGTGCTGCCAGGTCTCCTGATGATCGGCTGGTGGGCCGAGATTCCGTTCTGGCCCACGTTCGGTGCCTGCGCCATCGGCGGCGTGCTGGGTGTCATGTACACCGTGCCGCTGCGCCGCGCGCTGGTGTCGCAATCGAGCCTGCCGTATCCGGAAGGTGTCGCCGCCGCGGAAGTGCTGAAGGTCGGCACGGCGTCGCGCGCCGGTGCCCAGGAAGGCAAGGCGGGCCTGAAGGCCGTCGTCCTCGGCACGCTGGCGTCGGCGTTCTTCGCGCTGCTGGCGGCCATCAAGGTCGGCGCCCATGAAGTCAGCTACTACTTCCGCTTCGGCGGTGCCGGCGGCGCTACCGGCCTGGGGGCGTCGACGTCGCTGGCGCTGATCGGCGCGGGCCACCTGATGGGCATCACGGTCGGCATCGCGATGCTGGCGGGCCTGATCATTGCCTGGGGCATCCTGGTGCCCGTGCTGACGGCCATGACGCCGATGGCCGCCGGCGCCTCCGTCGCCGACCACGCGCTGGGCGTCTGGAGCACCCAGGTGCGCATGATGGGCGCCGGCACGATCGGTGCCGCCGCCATCGTCACCCTGGCAACGCTGGCCAAGCCGGTGTTCGGCGGGCTGAAGTCGGCGCTGGATGCGGCCCGCGCGGCCAAGCACGGCGGTGCCGCGGTGCCCCGTGAAGAGCGCGACATGCCGATCTTCATCGTCGGCCTGGTCACCTTGCTGGCGATGGTGCCTGCCGGCTGGCTGCTGGCCACGTTCCTGGAAGGCGGCGTGCTCGCTTCCCTCTCGACACCGCTGGTCGCGGTCGGCATCGGCTACATCCTGGTGGCCGGCATCCTGGCCGCCGCGGTGTGCGGCTACATGGCCGGCCTGATCGGCTCCTCGAATTCGCCCGTTTCCGGCATCGCCATCCTGACGATTCTCGGTGCCGCCACGTCGGTCGGCGTCGTGGGCCGCCAGGTCATGGGTCCGGATACCGCGCATGCGCTGATCGCCTTCGCGCTGTTCGTGACGACGGTCGTGCTGGCCGTTGCCGTCATCGGTAACGACAACCTGCAGGATCTGAAGACGGGCCAGCTGGTCGGCGCCACGCCATGGAAGCAGCAGGTCGCGCTGATCATCGGCGTGTTCGCCGGTTCCTGTGTCGTGCCGCAAGTGCTGGACCTGCTGAACCATGCTTATGGCTTTGCGGGCGCGCCGAACCAGAACGCGATTTCGGACCAGCCGCTGGCCGCGCCGCAGGCCACGCTGATTTCCACGCTGGCGCGCGGTGTCATCGGCGGCGACCTGCCGTGGCACCTGATCGGCTGGGGCGCCGTCATCGGCCTCGGGCTGGTCGCCTTCGATTTCCTGCTCAAGCGCGGCAGCAACGGCAAATACAGCCTGCCGCCGCTGGGGGTAGGCTTAGCCGTCTACCTGCCGTCGGCCGTCACGGCGCCCGTCGTCGTCGGTGCTGTCGCCGGCTACTACTTCGAGAAGGCCATGCGCAGCAAGACGTATGGCGAGGCCGCGTCGCGTGTGGGCGTGCTGGTGATGTCCGGCTTCATCGTCGGCGAAAGCCTGTTCAATGTGGCGCTGGCGGGCCTGATCGTCGTCTCGGGCACGAGCGACCCGCTGGACATCGGCATCGGGCTGCCGGAGTCGATCGGCATGCTGGTGTCGCTGGTGTTTGCCGGCGCGATCCTGGGCTGGCTGTATCGCTGGGCCGCCAACTCGGCCCGCAAGATCGAGGCCTAAGCGTTGGGCCGGCAATGCCGGCGGAAAGTAAAACAGCGCCCGATGGGCGCTGTTTTTTTTGGGTGTTCGTCGATCCTTGCCTGAACGCCGCCGGATCGAAGCGGTTGTCCTGCGTGCTGCGCGCAGTCGCGCTCAGCGCCGCGCCACGCTCATCCGCTGCAGGACCCGGTCGATCTCCTTCTGCATCTGTGGTGGCAGGTCGATGAACTGGCAGCCGATCTGGAGCTGCTCGCCCAGCAGGAAGGAGCGGAAGCGGCGCGACAGGCGAATCTCCAGGTCGCAGATGACGACCGTGTCCTGGCCCAGTTCCAGTCGGACGCGCTGCAGCTTGCGGCCGATGTGCAGGCCCGTCGCCTCGCGCGGCGAGCAGCGCATGCCGACGCCGCCGGCGGAAACATCGTACAGCTGCAGCTCGTAAGGGGTGCCGAACAGGACGAACGATGCGCTGAACGTGCCGGCCAGCGGAATTTCCAGGCGCGTCGTGGAGCGCCGGTTCAGCACCAGCGCGCGCTGGGGAAATTGGGCCGGCACGAACGTGGGGTGACCCGGTTCGGGTTGCCAGTCGGCGGACAGCTCGAACTGGAAGCGCGCCGATTGCAGCATGCCGACAAAGGTGCAGCGACCCATGGGCATGACGCCGCCCTCGTTCAGGTCGATCATGAAGCGCGGCTCTTCCGGGTGCACCCACAGGATGCGCGCCAGCAGCGGCTCGGCTGCGCCGGCCGGGTAGATCGACACGCACTCGCCCCGGTCGGCCAGCCATTGCAGCGAATCGCCGATCTGGTCCACGTCCGTAATCTCATGCGACGGCGCCGTGAGCGCGATACGTTCGGGCGCATCGGCCGGGCGCGGCGGCCCCTTGCGGTGCGGATTTGGCTGGAACGGTGCCGCGACGTCGAGGTTTTGGACGTCGTGGCTGGCTATGGCCAGATTGCTCATTGCATCCCCTATGCTGTTGCGCGTGAAAGCACCGCGAAACACCTGCGCGGCTGTCCATTTCGGCCGGCGCTGGGCGCTGAACGTGCGCACGGCCATGGTGTTGAGCCACTTGGCGCGTTCGCGACGCTGTTTCGACGGTGCATTCATGTTCGGTTGTGACGTGCAAGGATAACAGGGTTTTGTGAATCAGGAGAAACAGTTGTTGTATTTAGGACTAGAATATTTCTTCAGGTAACAAGTAGCGCCACTGGCCCGTCGGCAGCTCGCCCAGCTTCACCTTGCCGATGCGTACCCGCTTCAGTCCCAGAACTTTCAGGCCTACCATGTCGCACATGCGGCGGATCTGGCGCTTCTTCCCTTCGCGCAGCGTAAAGCTGAGCTGGTCGTCGTTCTGCCAGCGCACCTTTGCCGGCAGGAGAGGCTTGCCGTCCATCCACAGACCGAAGCACAGCTTCTTGAGGTCCGCGTCCGGCAGCGTGCCCGGTTTAGTGTACTGCACCCGCACCAGGTATTCCTTGTCGATGTCGGTGTCCTCGCCGATCAGCTGTTTGGCGATGCGCCCGTCCTGCGTCAGCACCAGCAGACCGACCGAGTCGATGTCCAGGCGGCCCGCGGGCACCAGGCTGCGCAGTTGCGTCGGGTGGAAGTTCTCCGGCGACTTGTCTTCGGCCCAGCGGTTTTCCGGTTTGATCAGCGCCACCGCCGGCGTGTAGCCATCCTCGGCCTGGCCCGACACATAGCCCATCGGCTTGTTGATCAGGATGGTCACGCGTTTCGACTGCTCGGCGGCCGCCTGCCGTTCCACCGTCACCTTCTGGCTCGGGTAGACCTTCGTGCCCAGCTCGGAGACGACCTGGCCGTCGACCCGCACCCAGCCCTTGGCAATCCATTCGTCGGCCTCGCGGCGGGAGCACAGGCCCAGTTCGGACATGCGCTTGGACAGGCGTAGTAATTCTTCAGACATCAGACTTTCAAAGCTTCCAATAAATCGGTTTCGAGTTGCAGCTGGGTGCGCGCGTTGTTCAGCGTGGGGCCGTCGACGATGAAGACGTCCTCCACGCGCTCGCCCAGCGTCATGATTTTCGCCGTGTGCAGGTTGACCCGGTATCTGGTCAGCACGTTGGCGATCGAGTACAGCAGGCCCGTGCGGTCGTTGGCCGCCACGGACAACAGGTAATACTGGCCCCGTTCGTCCGGCCGCAGGTCCACGGTCGGCTGGATGGGGAAGGTGCGCGACAGCCGCGACAGGCGGCCGCGCGTCGGCGGCTGCAGCGGCGCCGCCGTCGTCAGCAGGTCGCACAGCTCGTGCTCGATCAGGCTGATGATGTCGCGGTAGCTCTTGGCGAAGCTCTGTTCCGTCACGAGGAACGTGTCGAGCGCGTAGCCGTGCCGTGTCGTGTGGATCTTCGCATCCAGGATCGAGAAGTTCTTGCGGTCGAAGTAGCCGCAGATGCGCGCGAACAGGTCGGGCTGGTCGCGCACGTAGACGGCGACCTGCAGTCCCTCGCCGATGGGCGCCAGGCGGCATTTGACGACGGGCTTCGCGCTGTTCAGGCGGTCGTACAGCGCGCGCGTCTGCCAGGCGATGTCGGACGAGTCGTGGCGCAGGAAGTACGCCATGTCCAGCTGCCGCCACAGCGCCTCGTGCGCGTCCGGCGGCAGGCCATAGAGACGCAACGTCGCCAGTGCCTCCTGCTGGCGGTTCTTCAGTTCACGGTCGGCCGACGGCGGCTCGCCGCCCAGCACGCGCAGCGTCATCTTGTACAGGTCTTCCAGCAGCTTGGCCTTCCACGCGTTCCACACCTTCGGGCTGGTGCCGCGGATGTCGGCCACCGTCAGCAGGTAAAGGCCGGTCAGGTGGCGTTCGTCCTTGACGGTTTTCGCGAAGGCCGCGATGACGTCCGGGTCGGACAGGTCCTGCTTCTGCGCCACGTGCGACATCAGGAGATGCTGCTCGACGAGGAACGCCACCAGCTCCGTCTCGTGGCCGGACAGGCCGTGCTCCTGGCAGAACTGCACCACGTCGGCCACGCCCAGCTTCGAATGGTCGCCGCCGCGGCCCTTGGCGATGTCGTGGAACAGCGCGGCCACGTACAGCAGCCAGTGCTGCGGGTAGTTCGCCATCAGCTGGCTGCAGAACGGGTATTCGTGGGCATGCTCCGCCATCGTGAAGCGGCGCATATTACGCACCACCATCAGGATGTGCTGGTCCACCGTGTAGACGTGGAACAGGTCGTGCTGCATCTGGCCGACGATCTTGCGGAAGTTCGGCAGGTAGCGGCCCAGGATCGACAGGTCGTTCATCCGGCGCAGCGCGTGGATGATGCCGACGGGCGCCTGCAGGATGCGCAGGAAGTAGGCGCGGTTGACGGGATCGGCGCGGAAGCGCCCGTCGATCTTGAAGCGCTCGTGCCACAGCGCGCGGGTGGCGCGCGCCGTGATGCCCTTGAGGGCCGGGCGTTCCGTCATCAGCACGAAGATCTCCAGCATCGCCGACGGCGTCTTTTCGAATACGTCGTCCGCGCTGATGTCGATGAAGCCGTTGACCTCGTTGAAGCGCTCGTTGATCGGTTGCGGCTCGCCGCACCGCTCGAACAGGCGCGCTTCGATGTTCTGCAGCAGGATGGTGTTGAGCTGCGTGACCGTCTTGGCGGCCCAGTAGTAGCGCTGCATCAGGTATTCGCTGGCGCGGCGCATGTGGATGCCGCTGCCGGTCGTCTGCAGGCCAAGGCTTTCCGCCACGGCTGTCTGCACGTCGAACACGAGGCGGTCCTCGCGCCGGCCGGCATGCAGGTGCAGGCGCACGCGGATGTCCTTGAAGGCGCGCTCCTTTTCCATCAGCTGGCGCGCTTCCGTCTGCGTGATCAGGCCGCGCGTGGCCAGCGTGCGCCACGAGTTGGCCAGCCCGGCCGCCTTGGCGACCCACAGGATCACCTGCAGGTCGCGCAGGCCGCCCGGGCTTTCCTTGCAATTGGGTTCGAGCGAGAACGCCGTGTCTTCATACTTGGCGTGACGCTGGCGCATCTCGGCCGTCTTGGCCTGGAAGAATGCCTGCGCGTCCATCGCGCCGGCATACGCCACTTCCAGCAGGTCGAACAGCGCTTCGTTGCCGGCCACCAGGCGTGCTTCCAGCAGGCTGGTTTGCACGGTGATGTCGGCTTTCGACTCGATCAGGCATTCGTCGACGGTGCGGATGCTGCTGCCGATTTCCAGCCCCAGGTCCCACAGCATCTGGACGAATTCCTCCAGCCGGCGGCGGGTTTCCTCGTTGGGAGGGCGCTGCAGCAGGATCAGTACGTCCACGTCGGAATAGGGGAACAGCTCGCCGCGGCCATAGCCGCCCACGCCCACCAGCGCCGCCTCGGGCGGCAGGCCGGCTTCGTTCCAGGCCTGCGTCAGCACCGCGTCCACGCTCTGGCGCAGGCCGCGCAGCAGCTTTTCCGGCTTGCCGTCCTGGTTGAACGTCTTGACGACGACCTGGCGGTCCGACTTCAGTCGTGCCTTGAGCTGGTTGCGCAACTCGTCGCGCGGCTGGCCGCATGCCTGGAGCTGGACCTGGCCGTTCATCGGATCACGCAGCCTTGGCCGCGTTGACGAAGGCCGGCGGGGCCGGCGTGCCGGCGGACACCGTCAGCACCTCGTAGCCCGTTTCCGTCACCAGCACCATGTGTTCCCACTGGGCCGACAGGCTGCGGTCCTTCGTCTTGATGGTCCAGCCGTCGTTCATCTCGCGGATATCGCGCCGGCCCGCGTTGATCATCGGCTCGACGGTGAAGATCATGCCGGGCTTGAACTCCTCGCCGGTACCGGGTTTGCCGTAGTGGAGCACCTGCGGCTCCTCGTGGAAGCCCTTGCCGATGCCGTGGCCGCAGAACTCGCGCACGACGCTGTAGCCGGCCTTTTCCGCGTGCTGCTGGATCGCATATCCGATATCGCCGAAGTGGCCGCCCGGACGCACCTGCGCGATGCCGAGCCACATGCACTCATACGTCACTTCCGTCAGGCGCCTGGCCAGGATCGACGGCTCGCCGATATAGAACATGCGGCTGTTGTCGCCGTGGTAGCCGTCCTTGGTGATGATGGTGATGTCCAGGTTGACCACATCGCCGTTCTTGAGCACCTTGTCGCCTGGGATGCCGTGGCAGATGACGTCGTTGACGGATGTGCAGATCGCCTTCGGATACGGCGTGTAGCCGGGCGGCGCGTAGTTCAGCGGCGCGGGAATCGTGCCCTGCACGTTCGTCATGTATTCGTGGCACAGGCGATCGAGCTCGCCGGTCGTGACGCCGGCCTTGACGAACGGGGTGATGTAATCGAGGACTTCGGCGCCCAGGCGGCCGGCAATGCGCAGGCCTTCGATGTCTTCGGGGGTCTTGATGATAATGGCCATATTGTTCGAATTCGGTGTTGGGGCGAATGCCCATGCAAGACGCGATTATAAACGAGGCACACCGATCCGGCCTGAGCGGCCGGGGTTGATCAAAGGCAATAAATGTGCGATATGGCGATCGCAGCAAGGGACGTCAGGTGCGCGCGGTGCGGCGCGCGCTGCGGCGGCCCCAGGCGCCGACGATACCGATGCCGGCCAGCATCATCGCCCACGTCGACGCCTCGGGAACGGCTTGCACCGGATCGTCGCCGGTCCAGGCCCATTGGGCCGCGTTGTTCTGGAACGAAAACTCGCGCAACAGCCGCGTTTCTTCGTCCTCGTCCTCGTCTTCGCGGTCGGGGCTGTCGAGCAGGCCCAGTTCGGTGCCGGTCGCCCAGTCGAGCGGATGGCGCTCCGGCTCCTGCGTTTCGGGTGGGTTGGAAACCTGCTCGGGACGCGCGGGCTCGGCCGGCGTCAGGCGCGTAATGCGGCTGACGTTGCCGCAGATTTTCGGCACGATGATGCAATGCTGGTCGGCGCAGTACACGGCGGCCGGTTCGCTGCGTGTCGCGGACCACTTGCTGCGGTCCACGCTGCCGCACATGCGGCGCTTGCCGAAGTGCATGTCGCGGATCGCCGCCTCGTACTGCCAGGCGCCCGTCACGGCGTCGCGGCCGATGGCCACCTTGTCGTCCGGCTGACCGGCGGCGAGCTTGTCGCGCAGGATCTTGCGCTGGGCCGCCGGAATGTCCTGGTAGTGCTCGACCGCGGCAGCGGGGTCGCCCCGGTACGGATCGACACCGGGACGGTTCCAGGAACAGACAGCGCTGACGGACAATGTGGTGGCGAGGGCGGCGGCGATAAGGGGCATGGTGCGACGTAATCGAAAATTTACAGTAGTTCACATAATAATTCTGGAACTAAACTTGCAACTTGGTATTTCGCACATTATGACGCATTGTCGCCCCGATGTGTTGCCTGCCGCCGACAAAATCAGGCCGGTTGGGCCGCTGACGCAGCCGCCGCCTCGAAAAACCGCATCATTTCGCGGCTGGCATCCGGCCCCTTGCAGTCCGTATAGCTGCCTGCAGGGCTCCCCCCGGCCCACGCGTGGCCGCCGCCATGCAGCGACCAGTGTTCGGCCACCACAGTGCCGTTCGCTGCTTGGTGTACGGTGCGCGTATAGCGGCGTCCGCCGGGCGCCTTGCCCTGTTCGCTGACGGGCTTGCCGGCACCATGCGGCGCAAGCGCGTCGGCAAGCACCTGCTCGGCGTTGACAGCATGGACGGTATGGTCCTTGTCGCCATGGAACACGATCAGCGGGCGTGGTACCGGCTTGCGGCCATGGCCCCGGCGGCCGGGCGCTCCCTGCTTCATCGCCTGCAGCGCGGCCGGCAGATCCTGCGCGGCGCCGAATGGCAGGCCCGAATGGACCCCGACAGCCTGGAACAGTTCGGGATACAGGGCGCCCACGATGACGGCCATGGCGCCGCCCGCCGACAGCCCGGCAATGCTGACTCGCGCAGGGTCGACTGTGTATTGCTTCATGACATGGCGCGTCATGCCGGCGATGATGGCCGGTTCGCCCCGTTCGTACTGCTGGTCGTTCTGCGAGAACCAGTTCCAGCATTTCGACTGGTTGTCCTTCTGCGATTGTGTCGGGTACAGCACCAGGCAGCCCGTCTCCTCGGCGATCTGGTTCATTTTCGTGCCGGCCGCGAAGTCGTCCGGGTCCTGCGTGCAGCCGTGCAGCATGACGACCAGCGGCACGGGTGTGCCCTGGACGTAAGTGCTTGGCACGTACAGTTTATAGGCGCGCGTGCCGCCATGGTTCGTGAAGCTGGCGCTGTCGAACGTGGCGCCAGGCGGCAGGGGTGGCGGGGCGACAGGGCGTTTGCGCATGGGGGCAAGGCCTTCCGGCAGTTCGATGCCCTCGGGCAGTTTGAAACCTTCCGGCAGTTTAAATCCATCGCCCAGACCGACGCCGCGCGGCAGCTGGATGCCGTCGGGCAGTTTCACGCCGAGTCCGGCCAGGAAGCTGGTCAGGTCTGCCGCCGGCGCCTCGGGCGCCTGTGCGGTCGCGGCATCCTCGCCTGTCGCCGGCCGGACGCGCGCGCGGCCTGCGCCGAATGCCTTGGCAGCCTTGCGGGCATACTCCGGCGCGGCGTTCAGGTCTTTCAGATGGGCCGCGTCAGCCTGTGCCGGCGCGTCGTCGGCGTGAGGCGTCGTTGGCGCTGTGCCACCGAATGCCTGCTGCATCGCGGCCGCGGAGGCAGCCGGGCCGTTCTTGAGGATCTGCTGCGTTGCGGCCTGCAGGCGCGCCATCAGTGCGGAATCGTATTTCATGAGTGACCTTTCGTGCCGGCGCTTCGAGGCGACCGACGGGTTGTCGACTAAGTGATCCGCCCCTTCAGGGCGGCCTTGACAGCCGGGCTGGCGTGCAGCGCACCCAGGACGGCAAGAGAGTTGATGGTGGCAGCCGCCAGCTCGGGCGGCACGTCGGCGGCGATCGTCGCCAGGCCCAGCACCCGGATGTTCAGCGTTTCCCCGGCAGCCTGGAGCGCTTCCAGGTCGGCCCGCGAATAGTGCTGGACACCCAGGATGAGCTGGTCGCGCGCCACGGTCTGGCGCACCACGTCCGCGTGAAGCTGCAACTGGTTGCGGATCGCCGTGCGGATCAGGTCCGTCCGGTTGGCGTAAAAACCCTGTTGGACCAGCAGGTCGATCTGTCCCAGGTCGACCGGGAACAGGTTGATCGTGATTTTCTCCGAGTCGATTGCCCGGGTTTTGACTTCTGCGGTCATGTTTTTCCTTGGTTTGCCATCCGGGTACCATCCCGTTGGATGGTAAATGATACCCCGGGCGGCGATTGCAAGGGCACTCGGCGTAAATATATTCAGGACCTGGGAACGATCGGCACCATCGTCGAGGACGGCAGCGCGCCAGACGTTGTATTGAAAAGATGTCGTGAGGGGTCGACCGAGACGGATGGCGGAAGAAGGGGCGTCGGGAAGAGACCGGTCCCGAGAGCGCTGCCAGGCGGCAGGAGCCAACCCCCGCCAAACCGGCGCCGCTGGCTGCCGAGCCTCCGGTGACTGGTGCCACAATGCTGCAGCATGAAGAAGTTGGCGCCGGCGCGACTGTGACCGACACCGGATTACCACGGAGGGGCATCTGCTGGGCCGAAAGACCCCAGAGGCGCCTGCCTCAGGCGTGTAGCGTGCCTGTGCAGACGTGGCGGTTTATCGCTTCAGGTCTTCTTCGCCGACCAGATACCCCTCATCCGCCGCCGCCTGCGCCTCGGGCGGCAGCTTCTCATGTTCGCGCGCGCGCGCCAGCAGCACGTGCACCGTATCGATCTTGTGCCGTGCGGATTCGGCCAGCGTCGCCAGGGTCAGCGGTTCGGGTCGCATCAGCTCACAGGCGTCTGCCGCGCGTGCGGCTGGGTGATCCGGCGGGAGCGGCGTGTCGGCCGGGTGGTCGTCGCGCTCTACCAGCCGCAGCACTTCGCGCAGTCCCTGTTCGAGTCGTTCCAGTTGGGTCGATTCCATGATGATCCTTGGAGATGTGAAAGTCCGAAGTAAAAGTCCGATGTCAATGTCATACGGTACGCCAGCACGGGTGATAGTCAGGATAAGCTATCGAACGACGCGATGCCGCCCGCCATGCGTGGCAGCGCCTTGCCGGGCGCCCGCCCGACGCTGTACAGTTGCGCTACAGAAAAACTCGACCACAAAAGCAAAAGGAAGAATCAATGCCAGACGTCGTACCCACTTACGAACAAGTCGCTGAAGCGGCCGGCCGCCTGAGGGAGGAGGGCCGGCCTGTCACCATCGAAGCCGTGCGCGAAATCCTCGGCGACGCGTCCGCCACCGGCGTGCTGCGCCACCTGACGGCCTGGCGTGCCGCCGAGGAGCCGATGCCCACGCCGCCGGCGGCCGACATTCCTGAAGCCGTCGCCGCGGCGCTGACGGATTGGGCGCGGCGCTATGCGGAAGAATCCGGTGCCGGCCCGCGTGACGCGCTGGCCCGCGCCCAGGCCGACCTGGACGAGCTGCTGCGCTCGGGCGAGCAGGCCGAAAGCGAGCGCGACCAGGCGCAGGCCGTCAATGCCGAGCAGGCCGAGCAGATCGAACAATTGACGGTCGAATTGCGCGACGCCCGCCGGGTGGCCACGGAAGCGCTCGTCAGCAAGGCGAAGG
Organism: Pseudoduganella plicata; assembly: GCF_004421005.1. Classification (NCBI taxonomy): domain Bacteria; kingdom Pseudomonadati; phylum Pseudomonadota; class Betaproteobacteria; order Burkholderiales; family Oxalobacteraceae; genus Pseudoduganella; species Pseudoduganella plicata. The sequence goes on along the minus strand of NZ_CP038026.1, from coordinate 1,135,556 downwards.
ATCAGCTCGCCATTGACGGCAAGGATCGCCAGATCAACGACCTGCGCCAGCAGCTGGAGCGCAACGTCACGGCCTCGGCCGCGGACTCCGACGCCCGCCTGGCCGCTGAAATGGAACTGGTCGGTGCGGTCACGGCGCGCGACGAGTTCGCGTCCGAAATCAAGCAGCTGCGCCAGCAGCTCGACACCATCAAGGCCGAGCGCGCCACGTTGCGTGCCGAGGTGGATGCCACGCGCGGCCGCGCCAAGACCTGAGTCGGTATTTTTGGGAGGGTAGGCGGAGCGGGTGCCGTGCAACTTGCGTGCCACGGAGATTTTCCGGCAGGGGGAGGGCGGCTGCAAGCCGATCCACTGCTAAGCAGACCGGCTGGGCGGCATGGGCGACAAATGAAGCCCTGGCGCGGCGGCACGCCCCCGGCCGCGAAGGCTGATTGCCGGTGCAGCTTTACTGCTGGCGTTTCTTCTCTTCCTTTTTCACCTTCTTGTCCGCCTTCTTTTCCTTCATGGTCTTGGCGGGTTCCTTCTTCGTGCTTTTCTTGGCGTCCTGGCTTTTACTCATGGGTTCCTCCGTATCGGTGACCGATTATGGACCAGATGTCAAAATCGCGTACGGTAACGGAAATCATCCTCCGCCGCCGTGCCCGGCCACGGCAGGCTTGTCCCGCGAAGCATAAACGGCTATAATCTCGGGTTGCCCGACCCCACGTCTGGCAAAGTTGTAAAAACCACACTTTAATAAACCCGAATCCTCTCAACAAGGGTGCCCGCAAGGGTGACTGAGTGGATTCCAGACCCAACCCTGGAGTTAAAAATGTCTGTAACGATGCGTGAAATGCTGGAAGCCGGCGTCCATTTCGGTCACCAAACCCGTTTCTGGAACCCAAAGATGGCGCCGTTCATCTTCGGCCACCGCAACAAGATTCACATCATCAACCTCGAAAAAACCATGGAAATGTACCAGGAGGCGATGAAGACCGTGCGCCAACTGTCCGCAAACCGTGGCACGATCCTGATGGTGGGCACCAAGCGCCAGGCGCGCGACATCATCGCCGCTGAAGCCCAGCGCGCAGGTGTTCCTTACGTCGACCAGCGTTGGCTGGGCGGCATGCTGACCAACTTCAAGACCATCAAGACTTCGATCAAGCGCCTGAAAGACATGGAAGCTTCGGTGGAAGATGGTTCCGTCGAGAAGCTGACCAAGAAGGACGCACTGCTGTTCTCGCGCGAAATGGAAAAGCTGCAGAAGTCCATCGGCGGTATCAAGGAAATGGGCGGTGTGCCTGACGCAATCTTCGTCGTCGACGTTGGCTACCACAAGGGCGCGATCACCGAAGCCAAGAAGCTGGGTATCCCGGTCATCGGCGTGGTCGACACCAACCACTCGCCAGCCGGCGTGGATTACATCATCCCTGGTAACGACGACTCCTCCAAAGCGATCACCCTGTACGCCCGCGGCGTGGCAGACGCGATCCTGGAAGGCCGCGCAAACGCCTCCGCTGACGTCCTGGAACAGATCAAGACGGCATCGGGCGACGAATTCGTGGAAGTGAACGAGCAGGCTTAATGTCTGGTTCCGCCGCGCGCAAGCCTGGCGGATGAAAGCTTTGAAAAGGGGTGGCTCTTCAAGCTCCCCTTTTTTTTAACGAAATACCGGCAGAGCAGGCCGCCGCGAGGTGCCGCCACCGGTAGAGCAACGAATATTCACCGAATACCCACCGAATACCCACCGAATAACAGGAGAAAAACATGGCAGCGATTACTGCAGCAATGGTTGGCGAACTGCGCGCCAAGACCGACGCACCGATGATGGAATGCAAGAAGGCCCTGACCGAAGCGGCTGGCGACATGGACAAGGCGGAAGAGATTCTGCGCGTCAAACTGGGCGGCAAGGCTGCCAAGGCATCGGCTCGCGTGACCGCCGAAGGCGTCGTCGCGGCATTCATCTCGGGCAATGTAGGCGCCCTGGTGGAAGTCAACTCCGAAACCGACTTCGTCGCCAAGAACGACGACTTCCTGGCCCTGGCCAACACGGCTGCCCGCCTGGCCGCCGAAAAGAACCCGGCCGACGTGGCTGCCCTGCTGGCGCTGCCAACCGAATCCGGCCAGACGCTGGACGAAGTGCGCTCCGCCCTGGTCGGCAAGATCGGCGAAAACATGTCGATCCGTCGCTTCCAGCGTTTTGAGACGACCGGCAAGCTGGCTTCCTACCTGCACGGCACCCGTATCGGCGTCATCGTCGACTTCGAAGGCGCCGACGAGCAAGTGGGCAAGGACGTGGCAATGCACATCGCGGCAATGAAGCCGGTGGCACTGTCCGCTGACCAGGTGCCTGCCGAAATGATCGAGAAAGAGCGCTCGGTTGCCCAGGCCAAGGCCGACGAAGATGCAGCCCAGGCTGCCGCTGCCGGCAAGCCGGCCCAGTCCGCCGACATCGTGGCGAAGCGCCTGGAAGGTTCCGTGCAGAAGTACCTGAAAGAGGTATCGCTGCTGAACCAGACGTTCGTCAAGAACGACAAGCAGTCGGTCGAGCAGATGCTGAAGGCCGCCAACGCGTCCGTCAAGGGCTTCACCATGTACGTGGTGGGCGAAGGCATTGAAAAGAAAGTCGACGATTTCGCCGCCGAAGTGGCAGCCCAGATGGCTGCTTCCAAGGGAGCGTAATTCGAAAAACGGGCCGCGAGGCCCGTTTTTTTAAGGTCGTTGTTATCAGGGTGTCGTGGCATTACGCTAAAAGCCGGGGTCAGTCCCTGTGCGGGGACAGACCCCACCTCCGATTGATTTCAACACCGCACAGCCAGCGCGACGTCGATGGCTGAAATCCCCCGGCGGGGAACGGCTTTCCGCTATGATTGCCGCCGGAGCGTTATCGGCTGCCGCGAGAACCCCTGGCAGGGTGCGCGGCCGCCACCGAATTCATTTTTATAGGAGCCCCAGCTCATGTCAAAACCAGCCTACAAGCGCGTCCTCCTCAAACTGTCCGGCGAGGCCCTGATGGGCGATGACCCATACGGCATCAACCGCGGCACGATCGAGCGCATGGTGGCCGACGTGGCCGAGGTCGCGAAACTGGGCGTGGAACTGGCGGTCGTCATCGGCGGTGGCAACATCTTCCGCGGTGTGGCGCCAGGCGCCCAGGGCATGGACCGCGCCACGGCCGACTATATGGGCATGCTGGCCACCGTCATGAACGCGCTGGCGCTGGCCGACGCGATGCGCCACGTGGGCGTGACCGCCCGCGTGATGTCGGCGATCGGCATCGAGCAGGTCGTCGAGCCGTACGTGCGTCCGAAAGCGCTGCAGTACCTGGAAGAAGGCAAGGTCGTCATCTTCGCCGCGGGCACCGGCAACCCGTTCTTCACGACCGACACGGCCGCCGCGCTGCGCGGCTCGGAAGTGTCGGCCGAGATCGTGCTGAAGGCCACCAAGGTGGACGGCGTGTACAGCGCCGATCCGAAGAAGGACCCGGACGCCACGCTGTACAGCACCATCAGCTTCGACGAAGCCATTGCCAAGCACCTGCAGGTGATGGACGCCACCGCGTTCGCGCTGTGCCGCGACCAGAAGCTGCCGATCAAGGTGTTCTCGATCACCAAGCCCGGCGCGATGATGCGCGTTATCATGGGTGAGGACGAAGGCACGCTGGTCCACGTTTAACGTTACAGACTCAAAAGCTACAGGAGAAAAATACATGTCCACAGCCGACATCAAGAAGAATGCCCAGGACAAGATGGCCAAGTCCCTGGAAACGCTGAAGGCCGACCTGGCCAAGGTCCGTACGGGCCGCGCGCACACGGGCATCCTGGACCACGTCATGGTCGATTACTACGGCAACCCGACGCCAATCAACCAGGTGGCAAGCCTGACGCTTGTCGATGCCCGCACGATCGGCGTGCAGCCGTTCGAGAAGAAGATGGCCGCCGCCATCGAGAAGGCGATTCGCGAGGCCGACCTGGGCCTGAACCCGTCGTCGCAGGGCGAACAGATCCGCGTGCCGACGCCCGCCCTGACGGAAGAGCGCCGCAAGGAAATGGTCAAGCTGTGCAAGAGCGAAGCGGAAGACGCGAAGATCGCCGTTCGTAACATCCGCCGCGACGCCAACGAGCAGCTGAAGCGCCTGGTCAAGGACAAGGCGATCTCGGAAGACGACGAGCGCCGCGGTTCGGACGAAGTGCAGAAGCTGACCGACAAGGCCATCGTCGATATCGACAAGATCGTCGCCGAGAAGGAAAAGGAAGTGCTGACGGTGTAACGCCGCCGCGGTCCTGCCGCGTCTGACCGAGGGGCCCCGCGAAACGGGTCGTGGCCAGCGCCGCGAGCCGTTTTCGGGGTCCCTTTCACCTGTTTTTTGGAAATATTTTCCAGAAACAGGGGACTGTCCCGGGTTTTTTGCTCATTTTTATAATAAAGTTCAGCTTTTGGTCTGAAGCGTTTACATGAAATATTCGAGTTCGACGACGGCGGTGCCGGAAGTGCCGAAAGTACCGCGCCATGTGGCGATCATCATGGACGGTAACGGCCGCTGGGCAACCCGGCGCTTCCTGCCCCGGGTCGCCGGTCACGTCAAGGGCGTTGAAGCGGTGCGCACCGTGGTCGAGGCCTGCGCGCTGCGCGGCATCGAGTACCTGACGGTGTTCGCGTTCAGTTCGGAGAACTGGCGCCGCCCGGAAGAGGAAGTGTCGCTGCTGATGCGCCTGTTCGTCACGGCGCTGGAGCGCGAAGTGGCGAAGATGCACGCCAATAATATCCGCCTGAAGGTCGTGGGCGACCTGTCCCGCTTCGACGCCAAATTGCGCGAGATGATCGCCAATGCCGAGCGCAAGACCGCCAACAACACCCGCCTGACCGTCACCGTGTGCGCCAACTATGGCGGCCGCTGGGATATCATGCAGGCCGTCGGCAAGATGGTGGCGGCCCACCCGGGCGCGACCGACTTTTCCGAAGAGCAGCTGGCGCCGCACCTGGCGATGGCGTACGCGCCCGAGCCGGACCTGTTCATCCGCACGGGCGGCGAGGAGCGCATCTCGAACTTCCTGTTGTGGCAGCTCGCGTATACCGAGCTGTACTTCACCGACACGTACTGGCCCGATTTCACCAGCGAGAAGCTGGACGAGGCCATCGCGTCGTATCAGCACCGGGAACGCCGTTTCGGCCGCACCGGCGAACAACTGGCCAAGTCCAAATAACATCGACAGACAATGCTGAAAACCCGGATCATTACCGCCGTCGTCCTGCTCGTCGTGCTGCTGGCCGTGCTGTTCTCCGGCTCGCAGATCGCCATCCAGGCGCTGGTGGCGCTGGCCTTTGGCGCCACCGTATGGGAAGCCTTCCGCCTGTTCAAATACCGCGGCCCGGTCGCCATCGGCATCGCCCTGGTCTGGACGGCGGCGTTTGCCTACACCTTTTACGTCCATGACGGCCTAGCGCAGGCGCGCTTCTGGTGCGCGCTGGCCGCGGCCATCTGGCTGCTGCGCTTCCTGCCGTCGCTCAAACTCGGCCTGCCGCCTCTGGAGGGCTTCGGCAATACGCTGCTCAGCATGGTGTACGCCGTCACGCTGGTGTCCTGCTTTGTCGCCATCCTCGTGCTGCTCGGGCGTTCGGCCGTCTACCTGCTGTCAAGCATGGCGATTGTCTGGGTGGCCGACATCGGCGCCTATTTTTCCGGCAAGGCGTTCGGCAAGCGCAAGCTGGCGCCGTCGATCTCGCCGGGCAAATCGTGGGAAGGCGCCATTGGCGGCTGGATCGCCGTGCTGGTATTGTCTGCCGTGACGATCCTGGCCGCCCCAGGCGTGCCGCTGCTGCAGGACACCTTCGCCGTGCGCATGCAGGCGCAACTGGGGTGGGGCACTGCCCTGGCCGCGCTGACCGTCATCGTGATCGCCTCGGTCGTGGGCGACCTGTTTGAATCCCAGCTCAAGCGCCGCGCCGGCTTCAAGGACAGCAGCAGCCTGCTGCCCGGCCACGGCGGCGTGCTCGATCGCGTGGACGCCTTGGTGCCCGTGCTGCCCATCGTGGCGCTAATCGGCGGCTGGCTGTAACAGAACAACGCCGCCCCGGCGGGGCGGCGCATCGGGGCCGCGGCAGGATGTGGCCTCAGCAGAGGAAACAACATGCAACGTATCACCATTCTCGGCGCCACCGGTTCGATCGGCGTCTCCACGCTGGACGTCATCGCCCGCCATCCCGACCGTTATTCCGTCCACGCGCTGTCCGCGCATGGCCGCGTGCAGGAACTGGCCGCACAGTGCCAGCAGTTCCGGCCGGCGCGCGCCGTCGTCGGCAGCGCCGCCGCGGCCGACCAGCTGGCCGCGCTGCTGCGCGCGATGAACGTCGACACGCAGGTGGAGTGGGGTGAGGCGGCGCTGTGCGCGATTGCTTCCGCACCGGAAGTGGACAGTGTGATGGCCGCCATCGTCGGCGCGGCCGGCCTGGCGCCCACGCTGGCCGCCGCCCAGGCGGGCAAGAAGGTCCTGCTGGCCAACAAGGAAGCGCTGGTTATGTCCGGCCAGCTGTTCATGGACGCGGTGCAGGAAAGCGGCGCCACCCTGCTGCCGATCGACAGCGAACACAATGCCATCTTCCAGTGCCTGCCGACGAGCTACCGGCGCGTGCCCGATGCCGCCGGCGTGACGAAGATCCTGCTGACCGCATCCGGCGGGCCGTTCCTGAAACGCGCCGTCGAATCGCTCGATGCGGTAACGCCGGACGAAGCGTGCAAGCACCCGAAATGGGTCATGGGCCGCAAGATCTCGGTGGACTCCGCCACGATGATGAACAAGGGCCTGGAAGTGATCGAGGCGCACTGGCTGTTCGGCGCCCCGGCCGACCGCATCGAAGTCGTCATCCACCCGCAGTCGGTGATCCACTCGATGGTGTCGTACAACGACGGCTCCGTGCTGGCCGAACTGGGCAACCCGGACATGCGCACGCCCATCGCCCACGCGCTGGCCTACCCGGAGCGCATCCCTTCCGGCGTGGCACAGCTGGACCTGACCCAGGTCGGCACGCTGCAGTTCGAGAAGCCGGACTTCGCGCGCTTCCCGTGCCTGGCGCTGGCGTTCGACGCGCTGCGTGCCGGTGGCACCGCGCCCGCGCTGCTCAACGCGGCCAACGAAGTGGCCGTGCAGGCGTTCCTCGACGAGCGCATCGGCTTCCGCCAGATCGACCGCGTCATCGCCGCCGTGATGGACGAGCTGCCCCACGGCGCCGCGTCGTCGATCGAGGCGGTGATGGCGCAGGACGCGCTGGCCCGCGCCTGCGCGCACCGCGTCATCGCGACACTGCCGCCGCTGGCGGTGGCCGGCGCCGCATAAGCCGGCACGGATCATGAACCTGCTGCAGACCCTCGTCGCGTTCGTCGTTGCGCTGGGCACGCTCATCGTCATCCACGAGCTGGGGCACTACCTCGTCGCGCGCTGGTGCGGCGTCAAGGTGCTGCGCTTCTCCGTCGGCATGGGCCGCATCGTCTGGTCGCGCCGCTTCGGCCCCGATCAAACGGAGTGGGCCATCTCCGCGCTGCCGCTGGGCGGCTATGTCAAGATGCTGGATGCGCGTGATCAGGACGTGGCGAGCCTGCCCGAAGCGGACCTGCGCCGCGAGTTCACGCGCCAGAGCGTCTGGAAGCGCATCGCTATCGTCGCTGCGGGCCCGCTGGCCAACTTCCTGCTGGCGATCCTGCTGTACGCGGGCCTGTACATGCACGGCATCGAGGAACCGGCCAGCCGCCTGGCGCAGCCCGCGCAGGGCACGGCGGCGCAACTGGCGGGCTTCAAGCGTGACGATACCGTCGTCGCCATCAACGGCAATGCCGTCGCCGGCTGGTCCGACCTGCGCTGGCAGGTGATCCGCGCCGCCGTGGATGCGAAGGACGGGCAGGGGGCGCGCATCGAAGTGCAGCGCCCCGGGCGCGGGCGCTTCACGTTCACGCTGCCGGCCGAGGCGCTGACGAAACTCGATCTGGATGGCGACGTGACGACGGCACTGGGCCTGTCGATCGCACTGCCGCCGCCCGTGCTGGGCAAGGTCGATCCGCGCGGTGCCGGCGCGCGCGCCGGCCTGCGCACGGGCGATACGATCGTTGCCATGGACGGCGTTCCGGTGCAGGACATCGGCGCGTTCACCGGCGCGGTCCGGGCGGCGCCCGGCCGCGAGATCGTGCTGGACGTACTGCGCGACGGACGCCCGCTGCGCCTGCCCGTCACGCCCGAAGGGGACAACGTCAAGGGGGGCAAGGCACCTGTAACAGTCGGTAAGATCAAGGTGGAGCTGCTGGGACGCCCGGATATGATCGTCGTCACCGACGGCCCTGTGCGCGCCACGACGAAGGCGGTGCGCAAGGTGTGGGACACCAGCGTGCTGACGGTGCGCATGATCGGCCGGATGCTGACAGGCGACGTCTCGTGGAAGAACGTGACGGGACCGATCACGATCGCCGACTACGCGGGACAGAGTTCGCGCATCGGCCTGGCGAGCTACCTGACCTTCATGGCGGTCGTCAGCATTAGCCTTGGAGTAATGAATTTGCTACCGATTCCCGTTCTGGATGGTGGCCATTTGCTGTATTATTCGCTGGAAGTTTTGACTGGGCGCCCCGTATCGGAGCGTTTTGGGGAGATTGCACAGCGTCTGGGCGTGGGGTTGCTGGTGACCTTGATGGCGCTCGCTGTGTTCAACGATGTTGCGCGGTTGATGTGAACCGTCCGCCGCGCGTGCAGTCTCGTGTCAGAGAAGCTGGTTCGGAATGGGCGCAAGCAGCGCTTATCGCGAAACGGCTTTTCGTACCATTATATTTGCCAATGAAATTCAATTCTGATCGCTTTGCCTTGCCTTCCTTTCGCCGCAGCCTGATCGGTGCCGCCGTACTGGCCTTCTGCTCCGGCAGCGCTTTCGCCATCGCCCCCTTTGTCGTCAAGGACATCCGTGTCGAAGGCATCCAGCGTACCGAAGCGGGCACCGTGTTCAGCTATCTGCCCGTGCGCGTGGGCGAGACCTTCAGCGACGACAAGAGCGTCGCCGCGATCAAGGCCCTGTACGCGACGGGCATCTTCAAGGACGTGCGCCTGGAGGCGGACGGCAACGTGCTGGTGGTGATCGTCGAGGAACGTCCCGCGATCGCCAAGGTGGACTTCACCGGCACCCATGAATTCGAGAAGGACATGCTGGTCAAGGCGCTGAAGGACATCGGCGTCGGCGAAGCGAAGACCTTCGACAAGGCGACCGTCGACCGCGCCGAACAGGAACTGAAGCGCCAGTATCTGTCGCGCGGCCTGTACGGCGTGAAGATCACGACGACCGTCACGCCGATGGAGCGCAACCGCGTCGGCATCAACTTCGGCGTGGACGAAGGCGAGATCGCCCGCATCAAGCAGATCAACATCGTCGGCAACAAGGTCTTCTCCGACAAGGAGCTGCGCAAGGAGCTGTCGCTGAACACGAGCACCTGGTTCAGCTGGTACACGAAGGCCGACCAGTATTCGAAGACGAAGCTGACGGGCGACATCGAGTCGCTGAAATCGTTCTACCTGGACCGCGGCTACATCGAGATGAACGTCGATTCGACGCAGGTCTCGATCACGCCGGACAAGAAGGACATCTACCTCACCATCAACATCACCGAAGGCGAGAAGTACACCGTCTCGGACATCAAGTTCGAAGGCGAGATGTTCGGCCGCGAGGACGAGCTGCGCTCGCTGGTGCTGCTCAAACCGGGTGCGACATACTCGGGCGCGCGCCTGACGGCCACGAACAAGCTGATCACGGACCGCCTGGGCAACTTCGGCTACGCCTTTGCCAACGTCAACGCCAATCCGGAAGTGAACCGCGAAAAGCGCGAAGTGGCGTTCACGTTCATGATCGACCCGGGCAAGCGCGCCTACGTGCGCCGCATGAACATCGCCGGCAACACGACCACGCGCGATGAAGTCATTCGCCGCGAGTTCCGCCAGTTCGAATCGAGCTGGTACGACGCCAACAAGATCAAGCTCTCGCGCGACCGCGTCGACCGCCTGGGCTACTTCAAGGACGTGACGATCGACACGCCGGAAGCGCAGGGCACGTCGGACCAGGTGGACGTCAACCTGACGGTGGTCGAGAAGCCGACCGGTTCGTTCCAGATCGGTGGCGCGTTCTCTCAGGCCGAGAAATTCAGCCTGAACGCCTCGATCCAGCAGGCCAACTTCGCCGGTTCGGGCAATACCGTCGGCATCGACCTGAATACCAGTAAATACAGCCGCACGATCGCGTTCTCCGAAACGAATCCATACTTCACGGACGATGGCGTGTCGCAGAGCTATGAGATTTACCTGCGTACGTTCCGCCCGCCGGCGGTCAATATCGGCGCGTATTCCATCAAGCAGACCGGTGGCCGCGTCAGCTGGGGTGTGCCGTTCTCGGAAGTCGACACGGTGTTCTTCGGCATCGGCCTGGAACACGCCAATATCGAAACCGACCCGACCAGCCCGAGCTACTTCAAGAAATACGTGCGCGACCTGGGCGGCCCGGAAAGCGGCGAAGGTTCCGTCTCGTCCAACTCGGTGCCGCTGACGGTGGCGTGGGGCCGCGACAGCCGCGACAGCGCCGTCACGCCGACGGTGGGCCGCTACCAGCGCGCCAACCTCGAGATCGACCTGATCGGCGACACGAAGTATTACCGCGCCGTCTACGAACACCAGTGGTATCGTCCGCTGACGCAGTCGATGACGCTGGCCCTGAAAGGCGAGTTCGATTACGGCCACGGCATCGGCAGCAAGCCTTACCCCGTCTTCAAGAACTTCTACGCCGGCGGTATCGGCTCGGTGCGCGGCTATTACAGCTCGTCGCTGGGCTATGTCGACCCGGTCAACTTCGATGCCCTGGGCGGCGCCTCGCGCCTGATCGGCAATGCGGAACTGCAGATGCCGTTCCCGGGCCAGGGCAAGGACCGCAGCCTGCGCTGGTTCGGCTTCCTCGACGGCGGCCAGGTTTACCAGGAAGGCCAGAAGATGCGCCTGTCCGAGCTGCGCTTCTCGACGGGCCTGGGCATCAGCTGGATTTCCCCCGTGGGTCCGCTGAAGTTGAGTTATGCTAAGCCCCTGAACGCCAAGCCAGGCGATCGCCTGGAACGCTTCCAGTTCCAGATGGGTACCGGCTTCTGAAGAGCCGCAGGCGTGACGGCACAAGTTATAGGAGAATCATGTTGAAGACTGCATCCGCGAAGCTGGGCACGTTCGTTGCCGCATCGGCGCTGGGTTGCCTCATGCTGGCGCCCGCGCAAGCGCAGTCCTCCCGCATTGCGTGGCTGAGCCCCGAGCGCATCTACAATGAATCGAAGCTGGCCATGCTGGCCACGAAAAAACTGCAGGAAGAGTTTTCCAAGCGCGAGCAGGCCGTCAAGGACCTGGCGCAGCGCCTGAAGGATGCTTCCGACAAGCTGGAGAAGGATCTGCCGTCGTTGAACGAGCTTGACCGCGGCAAGCGCCAGCGCGAGGTGGTGGAGCTGGACAAGGAGTTCCAGCGCCGCCAGCGCGAGTTCCGCGAGGACGTCAACCAGCGCAGCAACGAGGAGCGCGCCGCCATCGCCGAACGGGCGACGCGGATCATCAAGAAGCTGGCCGAAACGGAAGGCTACGACATCGTGCTGCAGGATGCCGTCTGGGCCAGCCCCCGCATCGACATCACCAAGAAGGTGCTGGACGAGCTGGACAAGGATAAATAATCAGATTGGATCACCCGATGGGCCTTCGACTAGGAGAACTGGTCGAGCGTTTGGGCGGGCAGTTGATCGGCGACCCGAACACGCAAGTGTCCGGGATCGCGCCATTGACGGACGCCGGCGTTTCACATATCAGCTTTCTCACCAATAGCAAGTTTCGCGCACAGGCCGGGCAAAGCCGCGCCGCTGCGCTGATCGTATCCCCCAACGACGACGCGCTGGTCGCCCAGACCTACACGGGCGCGCGCATCGTCACGCCCAACCCGTACGCGTATTTTGCGCATGCGGCCCAGTGGTTCGAGTCGCTGACCGCGTATGTGCCGGCGCCCGGCATCCATCCGAGCGCCGTGGTGGACCCGAGTGCCAGCATCGACCCGACGGCGCATATCGGCGCCAACGTGACGGTGGAGGCCGATGCCGTAATCAAGCCCGGCGTGCGCATCGACGCCGGCTGCTATGTCGGCCGCGCGGCCGTCATCGGCGAGAATACGCACTTCTTCGCCAACGTGACGTTCCACGCGCGCTGCGTCATCGGCGCGCGCGGCATCGTCCATTCCGGCGCCGTCATCGGCACGGACGGTTTCGGCTTTGCCAACGAGGGCGGCGTCTACGTGCGCATTCCGCAGACGGGCCGCGTCGTCATCGGCGACGATGTCGATATCGGCGCCTCCACCACGATCGACCGCGGCGCACTGGCCGACACGATCATCGAGGACGGCGTCAAGCTGGACAACCAGATCCAGATCGGCCACAACTGCCATATCGGCGCGCACACGGCCATGGCCGGCTGCGTCGGCGTGGCGGGCAGCGCGAAAATCGGCAAGTACTGCACGTTCGGCGGCGCCGCGATGGTGCTGGGGCACCTGACGATCGTCGACAAGGTACACGTGTCGTCGGGCAGCATGGTGTCCCGCTCCATCCTCGAGCCGGGCCAGTACACGGGCTTCTATCCGCTGGCGAAAAACGCCGACTGGGAGAAGTCGGCCGCCATCGTGCGCAACCTGTCCACGATGCGCGAGAAGATCCGGGCCCTGGAAAAGACCATCAAAACCATAACAATACAAAACGAGAAACACGAGCAATCATGACCACTGCAGAAAACAAGACGCTTGACATCAACCAGATCAAGGAACTGCTGCCGCACCGCTACCCGATGCTGCTGGTGGACCGGGTGCTGACCTGGGAAGCGCACAAGACGATCACCGCCATCAAGAACGTGACCGCCAACGAGGAATTCTTCAACGGTCACTTCCCGCACAAGCCGGTCATGCCGGGCGTGCTGATGATCGAAGCGCTGGCGCAGACCGCCGCGATCCTGTCGTTCCTGACGATGAACGTGAAACCGGACGAGAACTCGGTGGTCTACTTCGTCGGCATCGACAATGCCCGCTTCAAGCGTCCCGTCGTGCCGGGTGACCAGCTCAGGATGGACGTCGAGATCCTGCGCGTGGCGCGCGGTATCTGGAAGTACAAGGCCGTGGGCACCGTCGACGGCCAGCTCGCGCTCGAGGGTGAGCTGATGTGCACCATCCGTAACACGGCCGAAGCTTAAAGCGCCGGGAGACACCATGGCTACCATCCATCCAACCGCGATCGTCGATCCGAAGGCGCAGCTGGGCGAGGGCGTGGAGATCGGCGCCTATTCGATCGTGGGTCCGGACGTCGTCATCGGCGACCGTACCTGGGTCGGCCCGCACGTCGTCATCGAAGGCCACACGACGATCGGCTGCGACAACAAGTTCTTCCAGTTCTCGTCCATCGGCGCACCGCCGCAGGACAAGAAGTGGAACGGCGAACCGACCCGGCTGGAAGTGGGCGACCGCAACACGGTGCGCGAGTTCTGCACGTTCAACCTGGGTACGGTGCAGGACAAGGGCGTGACGAAACTGGGCAACGACAACTGGATCTCGGCCTACGTCCACCTGGCGCACGACTGCGTGGTCGGCAACAACACGATCTTCTCGAACAACGCGCAGATGGCGGGGCACGTGGAGATCGGCGACTGGGTCATCATGAGCGGCTACGCCAACGTGCACCAGTTCTGCAAGATCGGCGCGCACGCGTTCGTCGGCATGAGCACCAGCCTGACGCAGGACGTGCCGCCGTTCGTCCTCCTGAACGGCAATCCGGCGCAGGCGCACGGCATCAATATCGAAGGCCTGAAACGGCGCGGCTTCACGCGCGAGCAGATCAACGCCCTGCGCGCCGCGTACAAGACGCTGTACCGCTCGGGCCTGACGCTGGAAGAAGCCAAGGCCGCCCTGCAGGAGCAGGAGAACGGCACCCCCGATGCGGCCGAACACCTGCGCGCATTCCGCACGTTCCTCGATACGGCCAGCCGTGGCATCGTCCGCTGATTCTGCCCCATCGATTGCCGTTGTCGCCGGCGAGCCGTCCGGAGACATGCTTGCAAGCCGCCTGCTCTCCGGCCTGCGCACGCACCTGCCGCATGCCCGTTTTCACGGCATCGGCGGGCCGCAGATGATCGCGCAAGGCTTCGAGTCGCACTGGCCCATCGAAACGATGACGGTGCGCGGGCTGTTCGAAGTCATTCCCCGCTACCGCGAACTGAAACGCATCCAGAACACGCTGCGCGACCGCCTGATCGCCGAGCGGCCGGCCGTCTTCATCGGCGCCGACTACCCGGGCTTCAATCTGGGGCTGGAAGCGCAGCTGAGGGATGCCGGCATCCCCACGATGCACTACATCGGCCCGCAGATCTGGGCCTGGCGGGGCGGGCGCATCAAGAAGATCGTCCGCTCCGTGTCGCACATGCTGGTGGTGTTCCCGTTCGAAGCGCCGATCTACGAAAAGGCCGGCGTGCCCGTCACCTATGTCGGCCATCCGCTGGCGGAAGTGATTCCGCTGGCGCCCGATACGGCCGCCGCCCGGCGTACGCTGGGCGTGCCCGAGGATGCCAACGTCGTCACGATGATGCCGGGCAGCCGCATGGGGGAACTGAAGTACAACACGGTAGCGTTCGTCGAGGCGGTGAAGCTGCTGCAGGCGCGCGACCGCTCGCTGCGCGTCCTCGTGCCGATGGCGGGCGACAGGCAGAAGGCGTATTTCCGCGAGCTGGTCGCAGGTGCCGGACTGCAGGACGTGCCGCTGCAGCTGCTGGACGGGCAGAGCCACGCCGCCATCTGCGCCGCCGACGCGGTGCTGGTCGCATCCGGCACGGCGTCGCTGGAAGTGGCGCTGTTCAAGAAGCCGATGGTCATTGCGTATAAAATGATGCGTGCATCGTGGGAGATCATGCGCCATATGGGTTACCAGCCGTGGATCGGCCTGCCCAATATCCTGGCGCGGGAGTTCCTTGTGCCCGAGCTGTTGCAGCACCACGCCAGCCCGCAGGCGCTGGCGGACGCGATGTGGCAGCAGCTGACGGATGTGCCGCACCGGCTGCAGCTGGTACAGCGCTTTACCGACATGCACCACAGCCTGCTGCGCAACAGCGCGGAGGAAAGTGCCGCGGCCGTGATGAAAGTGATCGCAAACCGATGAATACCATGCAGACTGGCCTGTTCGACGACTTGCCGTACTCCCTCGATGAAGTCATCTGCGGCGTGGATGAAGCCGGGCGCGGCCCGCTGGCAGGCCCCGTGTACGCGGCCGCCGTCATCCTGCACCGCGAGCGGCCCATCGACGGCCTGCGCGATTCCAAGAAGCTGACGGAGGCGCGCCGCGAGGAGCTGGCGCCGCTCATCAAGCGCGACTGCATCGCCTGGGCCATCGCCAAGGCGTCCGAGGCGGAAATCGACAAGCTCAATATCCTGCAGGCCTCCTTGCTGGCGATGAAACGGGCCGTGCATGCGCTCGAGACGATCCCCACGCTGGCCCTGATCGACGGGAACAAGTGCCCCGTGATGCGGATCCAGACGATCGCCATTATCGATGGCGACGACAAGATCGAGTCGATCTCCGCCGCGTCGATCCTGGCGAAGACGGCGCGCGATGACGCGTTGCGCAAGCTCCACAGGAAATATCCCCAGTACGGCTTCGACCAGCACAAGGGCTACGGCACGGCGCAGCACCTGGCGGCGCTGAAGACCCATGGCGTCTCGCCCGTGCACCGCCGCTCGTTCGCGCCCGTGCGCGAGCTGATCGAGCTGGCGTTCTGAAGAAAAGCAGACTTTGAAAATCATCACCTCGCGCGACAACGCGCAATACAAGGACCTGAAGCACCTGGCCACCAGCTCGCAGGCGCGCCGCAAGGCCGGCCGCACGCTGCTCGACGGCGTGCACCTGTGCGAGACGTGGCTGCAGCTGCGCGGTCATCCGGAGCAATGCATCGTCAGCGAAGGCGCGATGCAGAACGGCGAAGTCGCCGCCATCGTCGCGCGCCTGGAAGGCGAACATGCGCACGTGCTGTGCTTTCCCGATGCGCTGTACGCGGCACTGAGCCAGGTCGAACACGGCGTCGGCATCATGTTCCTCGTCGAGACGCCGCAACGGGCTACGCCCGCTGCGCTGTCGGTCAACGCCGTGCTGCTCGATAACGTGCAGGACCCGGGCAATGTCGGCTCGATCCTGCGCAGCGCCGCAGCCGCCGGTATCGGCGAAGTCTATTGCAGCCCCGGTACGGCGTTCTGCTGGTCGCCCAAGGTGCTGCGCGCCGCGATGGGCGCCCACTTCGTGCTGGACATCTTCGAGAATGTGGACCTGGCGCCGCTGCTGGCGGATGCGCCGATCGCCACGCTGGCAACTAGCGGCTATGCGCGCCAGCGGCTGTACGACGTCGACCTGAAACGGCCCGTCGCGTGGGTGTTCGGCCACGAAGGGCAGGGCGTCTCGGACGAGCTGCTGGGCCTTGCACGCCACCAGGTCGTCATCCCGCACCTGGGCGAAGTGGAGTCGCTCAACGTCGCCGCCTGTGCGGCGGTTTGCTTTTTCGAGCAGGTCAGGCAGAATCTGGACTGAGCAGTCCAACATCAACGGCCCGGGAGCGCGGATGGAGATCGGAACACTGCAGTTTCTCGTCGCCGAAGCGCAAGCCGTGCAGCGCGAGCTGCTGGCTGGGTTGCTGCGCAGCCTTGGCGCACAGCACATCCACACCGTCCCGGACGGCCACGCGGCGCTGCTGGCGGTCAATGGCGCGGCGCCCCCCATCGACATTGCCGTCATCGACCTGGCACTGCCGGGGATGGATGGCCTGGAGCTGATCCGCCGGCTGGCCGAAGCGGGCTGCCGCGCGGGCTTGATCGTCGTCGGCGCGCAGAGCGGCGACATCCTGTTTTCCGTCGAGACGATGGCACTGGCCTATGGCGTGGACGTGCTGGGCACGACCGCGAAACCGGCCACCGTGGGCCGGCTGGAAAAGCTGATCGGTCACTATACGCCGCCGGGCGCTCCGGCCGCGACAGCCGCGCATCCGGAGTTTACGTTTGCCGAAGTGGGCCGCGGCCTGCAGGCGCGCGAGTTCGATCCGTTCTTCCAGCCCAAGATCGAACTGGAGACGGGCCAGGTCAAGGGCCTGGAAATGTTCGCGCGCTGGCGCCACCCGCAGCACGGCGTGCTGGGGCCATCGGCGTTCGTTCCCGTCCTGGCGACGAACGGGCGCATCGATTTTCTCGACTGGAGCATGATCGAGAAGTCGGTTGCCGCCTGCCGCACGCTGCACGACCAGGGTATCCCGATCTCGTTTTCCGTCAACGTCGATCCCACCACCCTCGCGCACAGCCAGTTCATCGGGCAGATCACGGCCTGCGTGGAACGGCACCGCATCCTGCCTGGCTACATCACGTTCGAGATCACCGAGTCCTCCGTGCTGTCCACCGACCCGCACTTCCTGGAGCGCCTGCTGCGGCTGCGCATGATGGGCTTCGGTCTCGCCATCGACGACTACGGCACCGGCAGGTCGAACCTGCAGCTGCTGGCCAGCATTCCGTTCTCGGAACTGAAGATCGACCGCAGTTTCGTCGACGGCGCATCGAGGAAGCGCGCCATCGGCACGGTGCTGAAATCGTACCTGGGGCTGGCGCGCAGCCTGGACCGGCATTCCTGCGCCGTCGGCGTGGAAACGAAAGAGGACTGGGATTTCCTGCAGGGGCTGGGCTGCACCTACGCGCAGGGCTATTACATCGCCAGCCCGATGGCCGTCGATGCCGTGCCGGCGTGGCTGGCGGACTGGCGGCAGTTTTTCTAGGGGACTACATGCCCGGCGGCGGCGTCACCGGAATCGGATTGCGCAGGCTGACATTGAACATGTTCCAGCCGCGGATGACGCTCACGGCATAGCCCAGCTCCGCGATCTCGTTTTCCGTGAAGTGCTCCTGCAGCTGTGCGAAATCGGCGTCAGACGGCTCCCGATGCGGGATCGCGTTGACGGCTTCGACCCAGTTCAGCGCGGCGCGTTCGCGGTCGCTGAAGAATGGCGATTCGCGCCATGCCGGCAGCGTGTTCAGGTGGCGCGGATCGGCGCCACCCTTGACGAGCGCGCGCCAGTGCATGTCGATGCACACGCCGCAGCCATTGATCTGCGACACGCGCAGGAATACCAGCTCGGCCAGTTGCGCGCCGATGGCGCCTTCCTTGACGGCGTTCGACAGGTTCAGCATCGCCTTGAAGGCTTGCGGAGCGTAGTGGTAGAAATTCATACGGGATGCTTGCGTCATGATGGTCCTCTTGTCGTGAAGGCGGCGGGCGCACCATGCGCCTGCCATGACCTTTAGACGGCGAGGGCGCGGCGCTTGTGACAGGGGACGGACAAACTTCGCGCGAACACTTCACGCCAGCGCGGCAACGTTGGCCAGCTTGTCCGGATTACGCACCACATACACCGCCACGATCTTGCCGTCATCGACAATGAACGACTGCGCCGACTCGATCGCCCCGTTCACGTAGCGCAGCAGCCCCGGCTCGCCATTGATGCGCACGAGGCGATACGTGACGGCGCCGGGGAACTGGTCCAGCACCCACCAGTACAGCCCCGCGATGCGGGCCGCGCCGCGCAGGATGCGGCCGAACGACGGCACCTTGCCGCCGCCGTCGGACACGAACTGCACGTCGCCGGCCAGGAAGGTCTTCATTGCCGCGCGGTCGCCGCTGGCGGCGGCCTGCATGAAGCCCGTCAGCACGTCGCGGTGGGTGTCGCGCGAGACGACGAAGCGCGGGCGCTCCTGCCGCACGCGCTCCTGCGCCCGATGCACCAGCTGGCGACAGGCCGCTTCGCTCTTGCCCAGCGTGGCGGCGAGGTCGGCGTAGTCCTGGTCGAACACCTGGCGCATCAGGAACGCCGCGCGCTCCTCCGGCGCCAGACGCTCCAGCACCCACAGCATCGCCACGGAGACGTCGCTGGCCAGTTCCACGGCACGCTCCGGCGTGTGCTCGTCCAGTTCCACCAGCGGCTCGGGCAGCCACCAGCCAACGTATGCCTCGCGCTCCGTCTGGCGCGAGCGGAGCCGGTCGATGGCCAGGCGTGTCGTGGTCGTCACCAGCCAGGCTTCGGCGGACTGGATGGCGTCCCGGTCGCTGCCGTGCCAGCGCAGCCAGGCATCCTGCACGACGTCCTCCGCGTCGGCACGAGTGCCCAGCATGCGGTAGGCGATGGCAAACAGGCGGGGGCGCAGCGCGTTGAAGGTGTCGTCGGTCATGGCGGTCGTGAAAGTGGTCGATGCGGCTTAGACGAGGCAGCCGGCGGCGTTGTGACAGCTTTCCTGAGGCAAAGGTGTTGGCAGGCTGTTGCGTTCTTGACTACAGTTACTCGACCAGCAGCATACCAACAATCAACCACATCAAGGAGTGCATCCATGGATATGAAAGACCAGGACGAGAATATCGTGCCATCGCGCCGCCGCTTTGTCGGTGCTGTCGCCACCGGACTTGCCGCAGGCACGGCAGCAACCGCCGCGGGTGGTGCGCTGGCCCAGCAAGGTAGCGCTAGCAGCGGCGCCCGCAAGCCGGTGCCGAACTACCCGAAGCCACCGTTCCCCAAGCAGCAACAGCCCTGGCCGGGCCTGGCGTCGAAAATGACGCCGCGTCCCGACCACGGTGAAACCAGCTACCAGGGCAGCGGCCGCCTGAACGGGCGCAAGGCGCTGATTACCGGCGGCGACTCCGGCATCGGCCGCGCCGCAGCCATCGCGTATGCCCGCGAGGGGGCGGACGTTGCGCTGAGCTACCTGCCGGCCGAGGAATCCGATGCGCGCGACGTCGCGGAACTGATCCGCGCCGCCGGTCGCAAGGCCGTGCTGCTGCCGGGCGATATCCGCGACGAGGCGTTCTGCAAGAAACTGGTCGACGACGCGGCCCGCCAGCTGGGTGGACTCGACATCCTCGTCAGCAATGCCGCGCGCCAGCAGGCCGTCGATTCGATCCTGGACATGACGACGGCGCAGTTCGACTGGACGATGAAAACCAATCTGTACGCCAACTTCTGGATCTGCAAGGCGGCCGTGTCACTGATGAAGCCCGGTAGCGCCATCATCGTCACGTCCTCGGTGCAGGCTTACGACCCGTCGGAAAACCTGCTCGACTACGCGCAGACAAAGGCCGCCCAGGTCGCGTTCACGAAGTCGCTGGCCAAGCAGGTGGCCAGCAAGGGTATCCGCGTCAACGCGGTGGCGCCGGGGCCGTACTGGACGCCGTTGCAGGTGACGGGTGGCCAGAAGCCGGACGCGCTGGAGAAATTCGGTGCCGACACGCCGATGAAGCGTGCCGGCCAGCCCGCCGAGATCGCGGGTGTCTACGTGATCCTGGCCGAAGACAGCTCGAGCTATACGACGGGCCAGGTGTACGGCGCATCGGGCGGCAGCGGCAACCCGTGACCCGCGGGAATTAATCCAACGTCGGGGAGGGGCACCATCTTCGGGGCGCAGCCCCGCGCCGGCGCCCCTGCCCATGCTTACCGCTTCACCCGCCCAAACGCCTCCCCCTTCTTCCATGTCGGCATCGTCGCGCCGTTCGCCACCGCATAGCCCAGGTTCAGCGTGAACTGCGCCTGCTGCACCATGCCGGACAGGTCCCAGTCGGCGCGGTACTCGTCCGTCACCTGGTGATAGTCCTGCTTGAAGCCGATCATCTTCGCGCTGGACGCGTCGTGATGGTGCTCGAACTCGAAGTGGCCATCGCCCGAGAACACGGCCGAGCCCACGTTGAATGCGGGGACGCCGGCCTTGGCAAAGACAAAATGGTCGGCCCGGAAGTAGGCGCCGGACAGGTCGGGGATCGATGGCGCCAGCTTCAGGCCCATCTTCTTCGCCACCAGCGCCGAGGTTTCATACAGGCTGCTGCGCTCGGCGCCGGCCACGCCGATGTCCTTCGTGCGGCCGGCGAAGTTCATGCTGTCCAGGTTCAGGTCGGCAGCCGTCTGCGCCAGCGGAATGACCGGGTTGGCGACGTAGGCGGCGGCGCCCAGCAGGCCTTGCTCCTCGGCCGCCGGCCACAGGAACACCTGCGTGCGCCTGGCGGGGCGCTTGACCGCTTCGGCCGCCATCGCCAGCAGGGCAGCCGTGCCGGAGGCGTTGTCGATGGCGCCGTTGTAGATATGGTCGCGGCCGTCGTTGACACCTTCGTCGATTCCCATATGGTCCCAGTGCGCCGAGTAGACGACGGCCTGTGCCTTCAGTTTCGGGTCCGTGCCCGGCACGATGCCCACCACGTTGAACTGTTCCACCTGGCGGATCGTCGAACGCAGTTCCACGTGCGTGGCGACCTTCAGGTCGACGGGCCTGAAGTCGCGCCGCTCGGCCTGCGCGCGCAGCACGTCGAGGTCGAAGCCCGCAGTCAGGAACAGCTCGCGCGCCATATCCTCGTGCAGCCAGCCTTCGATCGGATTGCCGGGCCCCTTCAGGTGGAAGCGCTCGTGCGAGAAGCCGTTGGCCGGCACGCTCCATGGATACGAGGCGGACGGTGTCGTGTGGATCAGCAGGGCGCCGGCGGCGCCGCGCCGTGCCGCTTCCTCGAACTTGTACAGCCAGCGGCCGTAGTACGTGTAGGCCTTGCCGGCAAACCGGTTGGGCTCTTCGGCCGTGGGCTGCGGGTCGTTGACCATCATGACGAGGATCTTGCCCTTGACGTCGACGCCCTTGTAGTCGTCCCAGTTTTCCTCGTCCGCCTTGACGCCGTAGCCCACGAACAGCAGCGGCGCATCGAACGACAGGCTGGCCTTGCCGCTGCCGGTGCCGAACACGATATCCTTGCCCGGCACCGGCATGATGCGCGAGTTCCCCGCGCGGAACGTGACGGCGCTGTCGGGCATCAGCTTGCTGCCCTCGAACCTGACGGACTGGCGATAGCCGCCCGTCGGCATCGGCTTCAGGCCGATGACCTGCGCCTGCGTCTCCAGGTAGCGCACCGCCAGGTCGCCGCCGCGCTGGCCCGTGCCGCGGCCTTCCAGCAAGTCGTCCGCCAGGAAGGCGAGGTGGCCGCGCAGCGCGTTTTCGGAAATGGTGGGGGCGTTCTGGGCGAGGGCGGAGGTACTGGACAGGATGGCAGCGGCGGTGACGGCACGCAGGCGGTTCGGAGATGGCATGGACGGCGTTCCAGGTAATTGCAGAGATGGAAATCTTACCCGATGATGCGCAGCCTGTCCCGGTAACTCCGCGCCTCGCCTCATCCCCGGGCAGTGACGCACCGATATTGCCTTAGTACTCCCGCCGGTTCGGCTTGATCTCCTGCAGGATGGTCGTGGAAATCTCCTCGATCGACTTGGTGGTGGACGACAGCCAGCGGATGCCCTCGCGCTTCATCATCTTCTCCGCCTCGTTGACTTCATAGCGGCAGTTCTCGATCGACGCGTACTTGCTGCCGGCGCGGCGCTCGTTGCGGATTTCCGTCAGGCGCTCGGGCGTGATCGTCAGGCCGAAAATCTTGGCCTTGTAGTCGTACAGGGCGGACGGCAGCTTGCCGCGCTCGAAGTCGTCCGGAATCAGCGGATAGTTGGCCGCCTTGATGCCGTATTGCATGGCCAGGTACAGCGACGTCGGCGTCTTGCCCGAACGCGACACGCCGACCAGGATCACGTCCGCATCGGCCAGGTTCTTGTGCGACTGGCCGTCGTCGTGCGCCAGCGAGAAGTTGATGGCCTCGATCCGGCTTTTGTATTCCTCGCTGTCGACGATATTGTGCGAGCGGCCGATCGTGTGCGTCGATTTCACGCCCAGTTCCTGTTCCAGCGGCGCGACGAACGTCTGAAACAGATCCATGTGCATGCCGTTGCATTGACGGATGATGGTGGACAGCTCCGCCTGCACCAGCGTGCTGAAGATGATGGGGCGCTGGCCGTCCGCGGCCGCCATCTCGTTGATCTTGCGGGCCGCGTCGCGCGCCTTGTCGACGGTGTCGATGAACGGCAGGCGGATCTGGCGGAAGCGCAGCTCGAACTGCGTCAGCACGGAGTGGCCGAAGGTTTCGGCGGTGATGCCGGTGCCGTCGGAAACGAAGAAGACGGTGCGGGCCGCCGCCGGGCGTTGCTCAGTGGTCATGAAAGTGTCTTTTGATTGTGAATCGTCAATTTTGTCCGCAGGCTGTAAAATGGCCGGCAACAGTTCGATTGTGATGCACGGCGCCAAGAATAACAACAGAGAGCCGGCACGCCTGAATCAAGAATACCGGATACCCGCGAGGGGACCGCGGCACGAAGCCGGCAGATGCGCGCGCTGTCCCGACAGCGGCGGTGCACGCCGGCGGTAACGGTGCGGCAGCTCGCGGACGTCCTGGGGTACTGACGTTGCAAGCGCGATGGCCGGCACCCCGCACAGCTTTCTATCTAGTGTAAGGGTGTCATGATGACCAACATGTCTAACGCAGTACTGAAGGAGCCGGGTCTGGCGGGGGATACGGTGTATGTCGCCGCGTTCGAAGACCTGCGCATGACGGACGTCGAGTCCGTCGGCGGCAAGAACGCGTCGCTGGGCGAGATGATCAGCCAGCTGGCCGGTGCCGGCGTGCGCGTACCGACAGGCTTCGCCACGACCGCGCAGGCGTTCCGCGATTTCCTTTCCCACAGCATCGACGGCGGCAAGCCGCTGGCCGAACGCATCGCCGACCGCCTGGCCAACCTCGATATCGACGACGTCCGCTCGCTGGCGCAGGCCGGTGCAGAGATCCGCCAGTGGATCGTCGAGACGCCGTTCCAGCCACGCCTGGAACAGGAAATCCGCAACTTCTACGAACGCCTGGTGGCCGATTCGGATGCCGAGATGTCGTTTGCCGTGCGCTCCTCCGCGACCGCGGAAGACCTTCCGGACGCGTCGTTCGCCGGCCAGCAGGAGACGTTCCTGAACGTCGTCGGCATCGACAACGTGCTGGACGCGATGAAGCACGTGTTCGCATCGCTGTACAACGACCGCGCCATCTCCTACCGCGTGCACAAGGGCTTCACGCACGCCGAAGTGGCGCTGTCGGCCGGCGTGCAGCGCATGGTGCGCTCGGACGTGGGCGCCGCCGGCGTCATGTTTACGCTCGACACCGAGTCCGGCTTCAAGGACGTCGTGTTCATCACGTCCAGCTACGGCCTGGGCGAGACGGTGGTGCAGGGTGCGGTCAATCCGGACGAGTTCTACGTCCACAAGCCGATGCTGGAACAGGGCAAGTCGCCCGTCATCCGCCGCAACATCGGCTCGAAGCTGATCAAGATGGAATTCACGAACGAAGCGAAAGCCGGGCGTTCCGTGAAGACGGTGGACGTGCCGATCGAATTGCGCAATCGTTACTCGCTGACGGATGCGGAAGTGGTCGAGCTGGCGAAATACGCCGTCATCATCGAGAACCACTACGGCCGTCCGATGGACATCGAGTGGGGCAAGGACGGCCGTGACGGCAAGCTGTTCATCCTGCAGGCGCGTCCCGAGACGGTGAAGTCGCAGCAGAAGCCGACGGATGCGCAGCAGCGCTTCCGCCTGAAGTCCACCGGCACCGTGCTGGCCTCGGGCCGCGCGATCGGCCAGAAGATCGGCGCCGGTCCCGTGCGCGTCATCCGCGATCCGTCCGAAATGGAACGCGTGCAGCCGGGCGATGTGCTGGTGGCGGACATGACGGACCCGAACTGGGAACCGGTCATGAAGCGTGCCTCGGCCATCGTCACCAACCGCGGCGGGCGCACCTGCCACGCGGCCATCATCGCCCGCGAGCTGGGCGTGCCGGCCGTCGTCGGCTGCGGCGACGCGACCGATGTGCTCAAGGACGGCACGTTCGTCACGGTCTCCTGCGCCGAAGGCGACGAAGGCAAGATCTACGACGGCCTCTTGGAAACGGAAGTGTCGGAAGTGGCGCGCGGCGAGCTGCCGAAGCTGCCGACGAAGATCATGCTCAACGTGGGCAACCCGCAGCTGGCCTTCGACTTCCAGCAGGTGCCGAACGCCGGCGTCGGCCTGGCGCGCCTGGAGTTCATCATCAACAACAACATCGGCGTGCACCCGAAGGCGATCCTGGAATACCCGAACATCGACCCGGACCTGAAGAAGGCCGTGGAATCGGTGGCGCGCGGCCATGCTTCGCCGAAGGCGTTCTACATCGACAAGCTGGCCGAAGGCATCGCCACGATCGCGGCCGCGTTCTGGCCGAAGCCCGTCATCGTGCGCCTGTCCGACTTCAAGTCGAACGAGTACAAGAAGCTGATCGGCGGCTCGCGCTACGAGCCGGACGAGGAAAACCCGATGCTGGGTTTCCGCGGCGCTGCACGCTACCTGGCGGCCGACTTTGCCGAGTCGTTCAACATGGAATGCGTGGCGATGAAACGGGTACGCGAAGAAATGGGCCTGACCAACGTCGAGATCATGGTGCCGTTCGTGCGCACCATCGGCCAGGCGCAGAAGGTCGTCGAGCTGCTGGCGAAGAATGGCCTGAAGCGCGGCGAGAACGGCCTGCGCCTCATCATGATGTGCGAGATCCCGTCGAACGCCGTGCTGGCCGACCAGTTCCTCGAATACTTCGACGGCTTCTCGATCGGTTCGAACGATCTGACCCAGCTGACCCTGGGCCTGGACCGCGACTCCGGCATGGAGCTGCTGGCGGCCGACTTCGACGAGCGCGATCCGGCCGTCAAGGCGCTGCTGTCGATGGCGATTTCGGCCTGCAGAAAACAAGGCAAATACATCGGCATCTGCGGCCAGGGCCCGTCGGACCACCCCGACCTGGCCGAATGGCTGATGGAGCAGGGCATCGAGTCGATGTCGCTCAATCCGGACTCGGTGATCGACACGTGGCAGAAGCTGGCCGCGCTGCAGAAATAGCCGCCACATAAATTCACTACACAACTGTAAAGTTTTACTTTATTGTTACCCTCGCCGCCCTTCGGGCCGCGGGGGTTTTTCACTTTCAGGAGAGAAGGAACATGGCTGACTGGATCATGTGGCTTGTCGCCGCCGGCGTGCTGGTGGCGCTGGAGCTGTTCAGCGGGACGTTTTACCTGCTGATGGTGGCGATCGGCGCGCTGGCCGGTGCACTCATGGCATTCTTGCGCGTGGACCTGCCGGGGCAGATGCTGGCCGCGGCCATCGTCGGCATCGTCGCCACCGTGCTGCTGCGGCGCAGCCGCTATGGCAAGACCGCCGGCGCCGACGCGCAGCGCGACCCCAACATCAATCTCGATATCGGCCAGACGGTGCAGGTGACGCACTGGGTCGACGGCGCGGCGCGAGTGATGTACCGCGGCGCGCTGTGGGACGTCGAGCTGGCGCCAGGCGCCGAGGCCCGCGGCGGCATGTTCACCATCCGCGAAGTGCGCGGCAGCACGCTGATTGTGGCAGGCTGATTTCGGCGGCTGAACAAAAACAAGGGGAAAACTGAAATGGACATTACATTCGGCAGCGTCACGCTGGTCATCCTGATCGTCGCGCTGGTCTTCGTCTTCAAGACGATCAACGTGGTGCCGCAGCAGCATGCCTGGGTTGTCGAGCGTCTCGGCAAATACCACGCGACCCTGGGACCGGGCCTGAACATCGTCGTGCCGTTCATCGACCGCATCGCCTACAAGCACATCCTGAAGGAGATCCCGCTGGACGTGCCGTCGCAGGTCTGCATCACCAAGGACAACACCCAGCTGCAGGTGGACGGCATCCTGTACTTCCAGGTGACCGATGCGATGCGCGCGTCGTACGGCTCGTCCAACTACGTGGCCGCGATCACGCAACTGGCGCAGACGACGCTGCGCTCCGTGATCGGCCGCATGGAGCTGGACAAGACGTTCGAGGAACGGGACCATATCAACACGGCAGTCGTGAACGCCATCGACGAGTCGGCTGCCAACTGGGGCGTCAAGGTGCTGCGCTACGAGATCAAGGACCTGACGCCGCCGGCGGACATCCTGCATGCAATGCAGGCGCAGATCACGGCCGAGCGGGGCAAGCGCGCGCTGATCGCCGCGTCGGAAGGGCGCAAGCAGGAACAGATCAATATCGCCACGGGCGAACGGGAGGCGTCCATCGCCCGTTCGGAAGGCGAGATGCAGGCCGCGATCAACCGCGCGCAGGGCGAGGCCGCCGCGATCACGGCGATTGCGGAAGCGACGGCAGGCGCGCTGCGCCAGGTGGGTGCGGCAATCGAACAACCCGGCGGCGTGGAAGCGGTTAATCTGCGGGTGGCGGAGCAGTATGTCGACGCGTTCGGCCGGCTGGCCAAGACCAACAATACGCTGATCGTACCAGCCAACCTGGGCGACATGAGCAGCCTGATTGCGACCGCCATGCAGGTCGTCAAGACACAGCAGCCGGAGCGCACGCTGGTGCGCCCGAATACATAGGAACGGCGGGAGAGAAGAGTGGCAACCTGGGACATCGGCCCATACGGCAACGACTTCGCGCAGGACTGGGCGGAGGATCTGCAGGAATCGAACGACCTGTACTTCATCGAGAACACGCTGGACAACGTGCTGTCGGCGGCGGGCGCGGAGGTGCTGGAGGCGCCCTACGGCGCCGAGGGCATCGCCGCCGTGGAGGCGCTGTTGCGGTTGTACGAGCGCGGCGGCGTCTCCGATGAGGACACCCGGCACGTGGACGACTGGGTCGGCGCCATCAAGGGCCGCTTCCGCCTGCGCACGGACCTGTTCGAGAAGGCGGGGCGGGCGCTGGACATGATCCTGTCGGAGCGATCGGAACTGCGCGAGCTGTGGCAGGACAGCGAACATTATGAACAGTGGCGGGCCGGCGTCGAGGCGCAGAAGGCGCGCCTGCAAGGCTGACGGGATGACGATGGCGGTAACGAAGAGATTGACGGCGCTGGCGTTCGCCCTGTGCGTGCACGGGTTGGCCGCGGCCGCGCCCGTGGCGGAAGAGACGCTTGCCCGGCTGGCGCAGATGCGCGCGCTGCCGACGGCCACCGATGCGCAGCAAGGCATCGGCCAGCGCGGCGAGCTCGATGCGGCCTGGCGCTGGTTCGGCAACCACAGGCTTGAGGCGCTGCCCGTGCTGCGGCGCGAGCTGGCGCTGGAGCTGAAAAGGCCGAAGCCCAGCCAGCTGATGCTGCTGGACGTGGGCTACTTCCTGCGGGCCTTGGGCGAGCCGGCGGACACGCCGCTGGCGCTGCAGGCGCTGCTGCGCATCGATCCGGATGGCGCCGTACCGAAATCGCAGGGCGGCCAGCTGTTCCGCTTCGTGCATGCGATGGCGCGTGAGCGCGATGCGCGCCTGCTGCCGCTGATGGACAAGGTTTTCCTGCGCGGGCAGGTCACGGTCCTGCTGCCGCAGCAGGGCACCACGCTGGACGAGACGTCCGTCTGCATCTACCTGTATGGCCAGTACGGCAGCGCGGCAGAGCGCCACCTGCGCGCTCTGCTGGGCGATTCCGCCGTCGTCAACCGCGTACTGGAAGTGCTGATGTGGGTGGGTTCGCCGGACAGCGTGCCGGCCGTGGCCGCGCTGCTGAACACGGCCGACAGCGACACCTTTGCCCGCGCCGCCACGTTCCTGCTGCGCGCCGGGGGGCTACAGGGCCGCGATGCGCTGCGCGCCTTCGATCCGCGTGGCCTGCAGGGCAAGGCGCTGGAGTTCTACCGCCAGACGGCCGGCCAGCTGAACCGCGTGTCCTTCGAGACGCTCGCCAGCCAGCTGTCCGAGCAGCCCGACGGCACACCGGCGCAGGTCCGCGGGCTGGACGAAGCGGGCGCGCGTCAGGCACTCGCGACGCTGAACGCCGGCTATGGCAGCTACGACGGCATCCAGCCGGCAGCGATCGCCCGCGCCGCGCTGCCGCGGCAGGTGCTGATCGATGAGCTGATCCGCGTGCGCGAACGCAGCCTGCTGCGGGTGTCGGCCGAAACGCTGGCCGATGTCGACACGACCAATACGCTGATCAATACATTGCGCTTCCGGCCAGTCGAGCGCTGACGGCGCAACGCGGGACGGCCCGGCTACATCGCCGTCAGTGCACGTTCGCGCACTGCCTGGGTAGCCCGCACGGGCGGCTGGCCGAACAGCCGGCTGTACTCCCGCGTAAACTGGGGCACGCTCTCGTAACCCACCGCAAACGCCGCACTGCTGGCGCTGGCGCCTTCCGCCACCATCAGGCGCCGTGCCTCGATCAATCTCAATTGCTTCTGAAACTGCAGCGGCGACAGCGACGTCGCCGCGCGAAAGTGCTCGTGCAGCGACGATACGCTCATGCCGGCGGCCTCGGCCAGGTTCGCGACCGGTACCGGCTTCGAGAACTGGGCGCGCAGGAGTGCCACCGCCCGCGCCACCCGCCGGTAGCGGCTGTCGACGGCACCCAGCCGCCGCAGCGCGACCCCGTGCCGGCCCGCCAGCAGCCAGTAATGCAGCTCGCGCAGCAGGTGCTCGTGCAGGACGGGAACGGCCGCTGGACGATCGAGCAAACGTACCAGCCTCAGCGCCACGGCGGCGATGTCGTCGTCCGTGCGTTCCGAGCGGACTGGCAGTCCCGATTCTTCGGCATCGTCCGCGATGCGTGCCGCCAGCTCCGCGATGATGGCCGGGTCCAGTTCCAGCACCAGCGCCAGATAGGGTTCGGCCCGGCTGGCGCGGGTGACCTGGCTGACGGTCGGCACATCGGCAGTGATCAGCAGCGAATCGCCGGCATGGAAATCCAGGCTTTGCGTGCCGAACGTGACCTCTTTACTGCCTTGCAGGACCAGACAGACCAGTGGCCGCTGGATACCGTGGATCAAGCCGCTGGGGGCGCAGGCGCGCACCGTCGTCAGTCCGGGAACGGACGTGGCGGCCACGCCGTCCTTGCCGGCGTGCGCCTCGGTGTACTGTCGCACGGCATCGAGTAGCGTATTCATGGCAACAGAGTACACCGTCGGCGCCGTGGGCGCAGCGGGCACTGGAGGATCGAGCAAGACCTGGCGAATTTCCGGCAACCGGCGCGGGTCGCCTGACCGCAACATATGAGCTCCCGACAACACGTTCAAGGAGCATCGTCATGCACACCACCATTTCCCTCATCACCGGCGCCAGCCGCGGCCTCGGCCGCAACACCGCGCTGGCCATCGCTCGCCGCGGCGGCGACATCATCATTACCTACCGCGGCGAGGCAGAGGCGGCGCAATCGGTCGTCGCCGAGATCGAGTCACTGGGCCGCAAGGCGCTGGCGTTCCAGCTCGATGTTGGCGACACGACCACGTTCGAGCCCTTCGCCACGCAGCTGCGCGAAGCGTTGAGGGAACACTGGCAACGCGACCACATCGACCACCTGGTCAACAATGCCGGCCATGGCGACTATGCGTTGCTGGGCGAGACGGGCGAAGCGCAGTTCGACCGCCTTGTCGACGTGCACTTCAAAGGGGTGTATTTCCTGACCCAGGCATTGCTGCCGCTGATGGCCGATGGCGGCCGGATCGTCAACCTGTCCTCCGGCCTGACCCGCGTTGCGTTCCCCGGCTATGCGGCCTATGCCGCGGTCAAGGGCGCCGTCGAGGTGCTGACGCGCTACTTCGCCAAGGAACTGGGCGCGCGCGGCATTGCCGTGAACACGGTGGCGCCCGGCGCCATCGAGACCGATTTTGGCGGCGGCGCCGTACGCGACAACCCCGACCTGAACCGGCTGTTCGCCGGCATGACGGCATTGGGCCGGGTCGGCGTGCCCGACGATATCGGGCCCATGGTCGCCAGCCTGCTGGCGCCCGACAACCGCTGGGTGACGGCGCAGCGGATCGAGGTATCCGGAGGGCAGGGCATCTGATGCCCGGGCACGACGGGCGGCGCCTGGTTCGTGACCCGGCGCCGCTACGCACCAAACCGTGGTTGGTGCTAGCATTCGCCCATGACTTCCACGACGCCTGCCGCCACGCCGGAGCACACCCTTGAAAGCCTGGCCGACTTCCTCGATACGCACCGCCGCGTGCTTGTCCTGACGGGCGCCGGCCTGTCCACCGCTTCCGGCATTCCCGGCTACCGCGACGCCGAAGGCATCCGGCGCGGCCGTCCGCCGACGGAAGGCCCGGAGTTCCGCCGCTCCGATGCATTGCGCCGCCGCTACTGGGCGCGCAGCATGGTAGGCTGGCCCGTGCTGGCGGAGGCCGAGCCGAACGACGGGCACCTCGCACTGGCGCGGCTGGAACACGCAGGCCGCATCGGCCGCGTCATCACGCAGAACGTCGACGGCCTGCATCAACGCGCGGGTACGAACAGCCTGATCGAACTGCACGGCAATATCCATACGGTGCGCTGCCTGGCTTGCGCGCGCAGGCAGTCGCGTGCCGAGCTGCAGGTGCGCCTGCTGCGCGACAACCCGGCGCTGGCCGACGTCCTGGCGCAGCCGCTGCCGGACGGCGATGCGCAGCTTGAGCCGGAGTCGCTGGAACACTTTGTCGTGCCGGACTGCGAGGTCTGCGGCGGCATGCTGCAGCCTGACGTCGTCTTCTTTGGCGACAACGTGCCGCGCGACCGTACCGAGCTTGCGCTGGGCTGGATGGACGAAGCGGACGCGCTGCTCGTCGTCGGCTCGTCGCTGATGGTGTTTTCCGGCTTCCGCTTCGCCAGGCTGGCCGCCGCGGCGGGCAAGGCTATCGCGGCCGTCAACGTGGGCCGCACCCGTGCGGACGACCTGATCGGCCTGAAGCTGGCGCTGCCGGCGCAGCAGGTGCTGCCGCAGGTGGCCCGCATGCTCGACGGCGCCGAAGTCGCCTGATTCAGCCGGCCAGGTACTCGTCCGTGCCGACCACGTCGGCATAGCCGAACGCCAGCGCGGACATCAGCGCACTGTGCACCTGCAGCGCGGGAACGGTGACGCCGTTGAACTCGAGGTCGCGCGTGGCGCAGGCATCGTGCACGACCTTCGTCTTGTAGCCGAGGTCCGCGGCGGCGCGGGTGGTGGCGTCGATGCACATATGGCTCATGGCGCCCACGACGGTCACTTCTTCGACGCCGTGCTGGTCCAGCAACGCCTTCAGGTTGGTATCGCGGAACGAATTCGGGAAGTTCTTGACGATGACGGGCTCACCTTCGGCCGGTGCCACGGTGTCGTGGATATGCACGTCGTCCGTGCCTGGTGTGAAGAATGGCGCATCGGCTGCGGCGGCTTCGTGGCGCACATTGATCACCAGATCGCCTTTGGTCCTGGCGTCTGCGATGACGCGGGCAGCATTGTCAAGGGCGTGGTGGATGCCTTCCAGCGGCAGCTTGCCGCCGGGCAGGTACTCGTTTTGCAGGTCGACGACGACAACGGCGCGTTTGTTCATGGGATGTCCTTTCGATGAAACGGTGGTTGCAACGGCGCGTGCCGCGCCTTGCCAGGGAGGGGGCCGCGTGAGCGACCCTGTAACGTTCAGAACTTGACGATCTCGCCGTCTGCCGGAATGCGTACGCGATCCTGGATGCCGTGCTGCCTGAGGTGTTCGCGCAATTGTTTGCGGCTCAGCGTCATGTGGTTGATGGCATCCATATGCGTGGCGATGATCGTCGCATTCGGCATGCTCTGCACCGCGTGCAGCACGTCGTCCTTGCCCATGATGATGGAGCCCGTGAAACCGACCATGCGCGCGTCGCCCGCGTTCAGGATGATCACGTCGGGCCTGAACTTCGCCAGCGTCTGGTCCACGCCGCCTTGCCAGACGGTGTCGCCCACGACATAGACGGTTTTTACGCCCGGGGCTCGGAACACGATGCCCATTGCCTTGCCGAGCTTCTCGGCCAGGGGCGCGACGCGGTACATCGCATCCGTACCGTGCTGGCCTTTGACCTTCGTCAGCTGCACGCCTTCAAACTGCGTGTCCTCGCCAAGGATCCGGACGTTCGTGTAACCCTGGCCGCGTATCAGCGCGGCGTCGGCTTCGTCCTGCACGAACAGCGGGATGGCTTTCGGCACGAACTGCTGGTCGCCGCCGTCCCAGTGGTCGAGGTGGGTATGGGTCACGATCACCGCGTCCACGCCGCGCAGCACGTCCTGTGCCGGCATCGGCAATTCGACAAGCGGATTGCGCAGCTGGCTGTTGAAGGTGCCTGGAAAGCCCGGGTAAGTGCCTTTTTTTGCCAGGAACGGATCCACCAGGAAGGTCTTTCCCGCATAGCCGATCCGCGCCGTCGCGTTGCGGATCTGCTGGACCTGGACCGGCTGCTTCGCTGCCGCCGGTCCGGTTGCGGGGGCCGCGAGGGCCGGGACGCTTGCCGCGCCAAGGGTCAGGGAAAAGAGAAGGGCCAGGGCTGTCTGTCGTTGCATGTGCTGCTCCGTTGAGGTGTCGATAGCGCTATTGTGGCGGCAGGCCGTCGGCGCTAATATTGACCCGCATGCCAATTACCGATGTTTTCGGGCCACCAGACGAAATTCTTCCCCATGACCGCACGTTTGCCCATTGTCGCCCTGATCGTCTACCCCGATTTCAGCCCCTTTCACTTCTCCGTGCCGTACATGATGTTCAGTGCGCAGTTGCCGGAAGGGCGCCTGTTCGAGCTGCGCATCGTCTCGTCGGACGCCCGGCCACTGGCGGCGGAGCGCGCGATGACAGTGCAGCCGGACGGCGGCCTGGAACTGGTCGACATCGCGGACATCGTGGTGGTGCCGGGGTGGCACGACCTGAACGTACGTCCCGATGCCGCACTGGTTGCCGCGCTGGCACGTGCCCATGCCAGAGGCGCGTATGTCGTCGGCCTGTGCTACGGCGCGTATGTGCTCGCGTATGCCGGCTTGCTGGACGGCCGGCGGGCGTCGACGCACTGGATGGCCGAGGCCGATTTCAGCGTGCGGTTCCCCCGCGTGAAGCTCGACATGAACGCGCTGTACGTCGACGAGGAGCGGCTGATCACGTCGGCAGGCACGGGGGCGGGCCTCGACTGCTGCCTTTACCTCGTGCGCGAATGGTGCGGGCCGAAGATCGCCAACAAGGTGGCGCGCACGATGGTTATTCCGCCGCATCGCGAGGGCGGCCAGGCGCAATTCATCGAGCAGCCCGTGGCTGCTTCCACCGAAGATTCGCAGGTGAATCGACTGCTCGACTACCTGCGCGAGAATCTCGCCACGCAGCACAGCATCGACGACCTGGCAGCCCGCGCCGCGACCAGCCGACGCACCTTTACCCGCCACTTCCACAAGGCGACGGGCATGACGCTGGGCGACTGGCTGGTCAACGAGCGCCTGCAGCAGACGCGGGAGCTGCTGGAAACGACCGCCATTCCCGTCGAAAGGATCTCCGAACTGACGGGCTTCCAGACCCCGCTGGCACTGCGCCAGCATTTCAAGAAGCGCTTCCACGTCAGCCCCAGGGACTGGCGGCGCACGTTCGGGGAGAAAGCGGGCGCCGAGCAGCGATAAAGCTGTGGTTGCGCTTAACTCCGCACGGTTTGACCAGCAACCGCAAGCTGTCGGCGCAGGTCGTTATGGACCGCAACGTCAGCTGGTCACCGTGCCCTTCGGCGACGCGCCGCGAAGCCCAGCATGCCCTGGCCGCCGAGCAACATCCCATACGTGGCTGGTTCCGGCACCGCCGCTGCCTGGAAGGTCAGAACCACATCCGAAGCGTGAATGGATGCCAGGGCACTCTGAAACCAACCTTGGTTGCCGTCAGGCCAATTCAAGAAGATTTCCTGCCTTCGGGCTGATGTTGCCGCGCTTGAGAAGACAGGGAGGTCGGTCCCGGCTTCGTCCGACAGCAAGGTCATGCCCAGAGGCGGTTCCCGATCTTAGGCAAACGCAAAGCTGGAGCCTTGCGTGTCAATCCGGTTTGCGGCGTGGGCCGTGATGGAGGTGAGCGCGACGGCGGCCACCAGCGCAGCAGCGAGAGCTTTCATTGTGGGCTCCTGATTCGTCAGCCTGGGCCCAGCGTATGCTGCCGCAACACTGGTAACGCCCGATGCCGCGTTCACGAACCGTCGTGGGTGCTCTTCCACGGTAGGCTGCTGGCATGTACGAAGCAACCTCGTCGGCGAAGAAAAGCCGGGACGACGCAACGCGGCCCCAGCGAAGCATCGCGGCGGTTTCGCCGCCGGCGTCAGGTGAGATCGTGCAGGTCTTTCGGCAGCGCGGGACCGACGGTAAACTCGCTGAACACAACGGTCAGCCCGGCCCGCTCCGGCGTGCAGCACATGGGACCGACAAAATAGCGCCCGGCGGCCGGGAAGGGCGCCAGCCGCAGCAGCGGCCACACCTTGCCGTCGGCGGAATACTGCACGCGTATGGCGCCGCTGGCGACCGTCACGCGCAGCCAGAAGCCGTCCGGCAGCGGCGGCGCGCTGGCGGTGGCCCAGTCGGAGTGCTCCGCCGTCAGCACGGTACTGAGCATCAGCGCGCCATCGGAAAACTCGACGCCGGCCTTGATCCACTGGCGCTCGTCGATGCGCACCATCAGGCCGGCCTGGTCGTACAGCTCGCGGAAGTCGCCCTGCACGCGCACCTGCGCCGTGAAGTCGCCTTCGACGGAGCGGCCGAACACGTGGCCGCTGTCGCGGATGAAGCCGTAGCTGGTGATGCGCCAGAAGTCGGTGGCGTTGTCGGTGACGACGCGCAGGCTGTCGGCGTTGACGGTGTAGTCAGCAGGCTCGTTGAGCCAGGTGCAGTGGGAGAACATGTGGCGCCGTCGTTATCGATGCGGTTGTCGAAAACGCCACTATATCCTGATTGTCAGCGCGACAGCAGCATTGACCGCACGATGCCTTCCTTGGCCAGCACGTAGTCATGCCCGGCCAGTACGAAATTGCTTTGCGGCTGGACCACCTTGATGTTGATGAAGACCATATCGCTGGTCTCGGCATAGGAGCCGACGACGACCGCCTGCGCGTTGTGGGTCTGCGCCACTTCGCCGATTTCGCGCGTCAGCATCAGTTCGCCCTGGTTGCGCTTCAGGTAGACATTGTTGCGCAGCTTCATTTCCAGCATCTTGAGGCCGCCTTGCGCCATCCGGGTGGAAATCTGTTCGGAAACGAGGCGACCCAGGGTCGACGTCTGGTCCAGTGCGTCGATATTGACGACGGTGGCCATGATCAGGGGCTTGTCGGCGGCCAGCTTGCCGCTCAGCTGCATCAG
The DNA here is from genome assembly GCF_004421005.1 of Pseudoduganella plicata. NCBI lineage: Bacteria > Pseudomonadati > Pseudomonadota > Betaproteobacteria > Burkholderiales > Oxalobacteraceae > Pseudoduganella > Pseudoduganella plicata. The sequence goes on along the minus strand of NZ_CP038026.1, from coordinate 1,099,526 downwards.
CAGCTTGTCGGCTGCGGTATAGTTGGCGGAGACGAACCCGTTCGATGCGACCGTCGCATAGTTCGGTTCGTCCTTCGCGGGCGTGGCGGCGCAGCCGGCCAGCAGGCCAGCAACGAGCAGGGGAGCGAACGCGCGCATCAGCGGCCTCCCTGCACTTTGAACACTTTGGTCAATTGCGTGTCCTCTTCCTTGATGCCGTACAACGCACGGTCCGTGTCGGCCACATAATACGCCGCCGTGGAGCGCGCGTAATAGCGGTACTGGTCGCCGGCCGACAGCGTGACGATCAGCTCCGTCTTCGGCGTCGCGCCGGGCGCGAACTGGCTGTGGAACCAGTGGAAGGCGTCGGCGGCACCCGCCACGCCGATCGCCCCGATGGTCGGATTGATGTCGGACAGCACCCAGACGCCGTTCGCCAGCGCCGTGGCGGCGCCGGAATAGCGGTACTGGGGGCGGTTTCGCGTGAATGTGACGGCCTGGATATCCAGTTCCAGCTTCCATGCACCCGTTGGCGTGCGCGCGACAACGTAGCCGTCCTTGACGAGCGACGTCACCAATTGCGTGGTGACGGCCTTCTGGAACGGCGACGCATCCTTGTCCTCGGCGATGTAGAACGGCCGGTTCGGATGCTTCTTCATGTCCGTCACGACGCGTTGCTCGATGTGATCGGCAACCGTCGTCCAGTGCGCCGCCGCCTGCAGCTTTTCCTGGCGCGACGTGGGGAAGTTGGTGGCAACGGGTGTCGGCGAATACGGCACGACGCAGCCGGCAAGGGTGGCGGCAAGACTGGCCGCGAGAGCGATATGGGGGACTTTGGCGAACATGGGAACAGCCGGTGATGGTCAGCCGTCAGTGTAGCATGGGTGTTTCCCTGTGGAAATCGAATGCGGCCGTCGCGTGGTTCGCATGCGACGGGTTGTCAGGCGGTTATGAGCCTTACATATTCAGGGCGCAGGCTGCCGCAACAGCGAGGCCGCTGACCAATAGCGCCACGCAACTGAGCCATCGCTGCCATGGCGAACTGACGAAAGAGCGCAGCCCCGTCAGGGTGCCGATCACGCCGCCGATTCCCAACGTCCACTTGACGTCGCCAATACAGTTGCCAACGCGCCAGCCGCAGCCGCCGAATGTCTCATTCAGGATCAGCAGAGCGACACCAAAGCTCAGCAGGCCGATCGCCAGGCTGTACCAGGCCAGACGATTGGCGTCTGGTATCCGATTATCGTCGTAGGGTCTCATAATCACCGCCGATTCTGCTTCATCGCCGCCTGCACCTCGCGATTGGCGTCGCGATCCTTCTCGGTGGCCCGCTTGTCGTGCTGCTTCTTGCCCTTGGCCAGGCCGATCTCGCATTTGACGCGGCCGCCCTTGTAGTGCAGGTTCAGCGGCACGAGCGTGTAGCCGGAGCGCTCGACTTTGCCGATCAGCTTGTCGATCTCCTTGCGGTGCAGCAGCAGCTTGCGGGTGCGCACGGCTTCCGGGTGGATGTGGGTGGAGGCGGTCGGCAGTGCGCTGACGTGCGCGCCAAACAGGTAGAGTTCGTTATCGCGGATCGTAACGTAGGCTTCCTTGATCTGGACGCGCGCATCGCGGATCGCCTTGACTTCCCACCCTTCGAGCACGATGCCCGCTTCGAAGCGGTCTTCGATGAAGTAGTCGTGGAAGGCTTTGCGGTTGTCGGCAATAGTCATGAGTAATGTGGTCTTGGGCGCGGGTCGGTTAAACTACGGTTATCGCGCAACGGCGCGGGAGGCTGTTTCAAAAATCTTGCGCAAAATTTGTGCAGGCTTTCTGAAACCACTCGCTTTTTTCAACATGATAGCAAACGGTTAAAGAATGGCAGTAGTGCACAAGTCAGTTTTGCTGGGATACAGCGCCAGGCAGATGTTCGATCTGGTCGACCGGGTCGAGGATTATCCCAAATTCCTGCCCTGGTGTGGCGGGGTCGAGGTGCGCGAGCGAGGCGACAACCGGGTTGTCGCCAGCGTGGGCATCAATTTCCACGGCGTGCGCCAGAGCTTCACGACGGCCAACACCAACACGCCGCCCACGGCCATCAACATGAGCCTCGTCGACGGGCCGTTCAAGACGTTGACCGGTGTCTGGACGTTCAAGGAGCTGCGCGAGGACGCCTGCAAGGTGGAACTGGACCTGCAGTACGAATTCTCCAGCCGCCTGCTGGAGCAGGTCGTCGGCCCCGTCTTCGGCATGATCGCCAACAGCATGGTCGACTCGTTTACCAAGCGGGCCGAGACGGTGTACGGCTGATCCATGGCCGAACGCATCAAGATCTCGCTGTGCTACGCCAGCGGCCCGAATCCACTGCTGCGCGCCATGGAAGTGGATGCGGGCACGACGATCGGCCAGGCCATCGAGCAGTCCGGCATGTTGCAGGACGCGCCCGAGATCAACCTCGTCACGATGCCCGTCGGGATCTACGGCAAGAAAAAGACGCTCGATACCGTGCTGCAGGCACGCGACCGCGTGGAAATCTACCGCCCGCTGATTGTTGACCCGAAGAATGCGCGGCGCCGGCGCGCGAAGAAGGACAGCGCCGGTGAATCATGACTGACGAGATCGCACTGGCCGTCTCGGCGCGGCAGGAGGGGCGCCACGCGGATGCGCTCGAAATCCTGCTGCGCTCGTACGCGCAGGTCGACAGGGATGCCCAGGGAGCCCGGCCGGGAGTTCATCACCATGTTCGAGTGGAGCCAGCTTGCCGAAGAGTACGTCCCGGCACGCACGGCGCTGGCTTCGGCGCGCGACGACCAGGCGCGCCGCCTGCTGGCCGGCGATTGCATCTTCGGCGCGCAAACGGCGCACTGGCCGCGCTCCCGGTTCATGTTTATCGTCCGGCTGGATGAGGCGTTGGAGCAGCCGCGTGCGACTTACGACCTGTTCCTGCGGCTGAGCGCCGTCCGGCCCGAGGAGGCACAACGCGAGGCGTTCCTTGCGTTGCCGGCAATCGTCGCGGCCGGGGACTTCGAGCTGGCCGGACAGTACATGCCGCAACCTCTGGCGAGACTGAATCAGCTGAACGAGCTGGCGGAGGGCGAACCGTTGCTGCCGGCACCCTGGACGGCACCGCGGCTGGGGGCGGAGCTTTCTGCATTCATGGCTGACGTGCGTCTGGCCGGCGCCATTCTGGACGGGCTGGGCCGCCCCGAGGAGGCTGCGTCGTTGCGGACCGCGGCATTGAGCGGCATTGCATCGGATGAGTTGCGCTCACTTGCAACGCAAGAATGCGCGATGCCCGGCACCATCGTCCGCACGCTGGTCGAACACCAGATGAAGCTGGAAGCTCCCCGGCCCGACGCTACAGATCCAGCATCCCCGACTTGATCCCCATGGCCGCCGCGATCTTCTCGCGCGTGGCCTTCCGGGGCCGCAGTCCTGCCTCCTGCTGCGCATAGGCGGGCTGGCTGATGCCGATCCGTTCCGCCACCTCCTGCTGGGTCAGCCCCAGGTACTCGCGCCAGGCCCGTGCGGCCGTCCAGCCCTTCTCGGCGATAGAGCCGATCACCTGGTGCGGCACGTGGCCGCTGTGGCACGACTGCGTCTGCATATACGTTTCGTAAGGGATAACGACGTAGACAGGCTCGCCGTTGGGGCCGTTGATGATCTGGACGTCGGAGAATGCATTCATGGTCGCTCGCGGGAGATTATAGGGTTTCGGCCAGTCTGACTTATATTGCTGAGTCAGCCATTCCCTTCGCCGCGGGCTTTGCGCCACATCAAACGTGCGAGCTAGCGGCAATGCTCGGCCACCAGCGCGGCGTTGCGTTTTGACGCCTCGGCGCGCTGTGCGTCCGTCAGGAACTCCCGTTCGCCCTGGGCGTTGAAGCGGGCGATGCGGGCGCCGCCGTCCAGTGCGTGCTGGTTGCTGCGGGCGCTCTCGCAGCTGGCGGCGCGAGCCCTCGTGGCCTTGGCTTCGTCGGCCTGTTTCGCGGCCTGTTCGGCAGCGCTGGCACGGCGCTGCTCGTATGCCGCATTGCGCTCGGCGAGCGTCGGCGGTGCTTTCGATGCAGTGGGCTCGGGCTGCGGTCGGACGTCCGGCATCTGTCCGCGCGGCGCCTTGAAGATCCGCGTGGCGGGCACGGACGTTGGCGGGGGCTGGTCGGAATAGACCGGTCGTCCGTTGGCATCCTTCCATGCCCACTGGGCGTGAACGACGCCGCAAGCGCCCAGCATGGCAGTGGCAACGAGCGCCTGCCCCAATGTCAGCCTGGTCTTCATGTGGTTCTTTCCTTGCAGAATCTTCCGTCGATTTCACCCCGATTACCCGCTAAAGTCAACCGAACACGCGAAAAAAGCGGCCGTTTTGCCGGCCTGCAATGACGAGCGAGGTGAACTTCTGTATAATTCACTTTTGCGCCGATAGGAAATGTACTATGCGTCTACTCCAAAAAGCACTCACGTTCGATGACGTGCTCCTCGTTCCAGCGTACTCGAACGTTCTGCCTGCCAACACGTCCCTCCGCACGAAGCTGACCCGCAACATCACCCTGAATATCCCGCTGCTGTCGGCCGCGATGGATACGGTGACGGAAGCGCGTCTGGCGATCGCCATGGCGCAGGAGGGTGGCATCGGCATCATCCACAAGAACCTGCGTCCGACCGACCAGGCCCGCGAGGTGGCCAAGGTCAAGCGTTTCGAAGCGGGCGTGCTGCGCGACCCGATCACGATCCCGCCGGACATGAAGATCCGCGACGTCATCAAGCTGACGGAGCAGTATGGCATCAGCGGCTTCCCGGTTGTCGAAGGCAAGGAAGTCGTCGGCATCATCACCAACCGCGACCTGCGTTTCGAGCAGGAACTGGACGCTGAAGTGCGCGCCAAGATGACCCCGCGCGAAAAGCTGGTAACGGTCAACGAGGACGCCGATACGACCGAAGCGAAGCGCCTGATGAACAAGCACCGTCTGGAGCGCGTGATTGTCGTCAACGAAGCGTTCGAACTGCGCGGCCTGATCACCGTCAAGGATATCCAGAAGTCGACGGAACACCCGAACGCCTCGAAAGACCAGCACGGCAAGCTGCTGGTCGGTGCGGCAGTGGGCGTCGGCGCCAAGGATGAAGAGCGCATCGACCTCCTGGTGCAGGCCGGCGTGGACGTGCTGGTCGTCGACACGGCGCACGGCCACTCGCAGGGCATCCTCGACCGCGTGAAATACATCAAGACGAAATACCCGCACGTGGACGTCATCGGCGGCAATATCGCCACGGCGGCCGCCGCCAAGGCGCTGGTGGAGTACGGCGCGGACGCGGTCAAGGTCGGCATCGGTCCCGGCTCGATCTGCACCACGCGCATCGTCGCCGGTGTCGGCGTGCCACAGATCACCGCGATCTCGAACGTGGCGCAGGCACTGGAAGGCACGGGCGTGCCGTGCATCGCCGACGGCGGCATCCGCTTCTCCGGCGACATCTCGAAGGCCCTGGCGGCCGGCGCATCGACCGTCATGATGGGTTCGATGTTTGCCGGTACCGAGGAAGCCCCGGGCGAAGTGATCCTGTACCAGGGCCGTTCGTACAAGTCGTATCGCGGCATGGGTTCGCTGGGCGCGATGGCCGAAGGCTCGGCCGACCGCTACTTCCAGGAAGCCTCGGCCAAGGCGGACAAGTTCGTCCCCGAAGGCATCGAAGGCCGCGTGGCCTATAAAGGCTCCGTGCTGGCGATCATCTTCCAGCTGGTCGGCGGCGTGCGCCAGTCGATGGGCTACTGCGGTTGCGCCACGATCGACGAGCTGCGCGAAAAAGCGGAATTCGTCGAAATCACGTCGGCGGGCATGCGCGAATCGCACGTGCACGACGTGCAGATCACCAAGGAAGCGCCGAACTACCGTTCGGAATAAGCTGTCCTCGAACGCCGGCCGCGCGCCGGCGTTTTTACATATCCCGGTTTCCCAGTTACTACAGTCCATTCAATGCACTCTAAAATCCTCATCCTCGATTTCGGCTCCCAGGTAACCCAGCTGATCGCGCGCCGCGTGCGCGATGCCGGCGTGTTCTCGGAAGTGTATCCGTACGACGTGTCCGACGAATTCGTCCGCAACTACGGCGCCGCCGGCGTCATCCTGTCCGGCAGCCACAATTCGACGCTGGAAGGCGATTCGCCACGCGCACCGCAGGCCGTGTTCGAGCTGGGCGTGCCCGTGCTGGGCATCTGCTACGGCATGCAGACGATGGCCGCGCAGCTGGGCGGCAAGGTCGAGAATGGCCACGTGCGCGAATTCGGCTACGCCGAAGTGCGCGCGCACAACCACACGGCGCTGCTGAACGGCATCAACGACTTCGTCACCAGCGAAGGCCACGGCATGCTGAAAGTGTGGATGAGCCACGGCGACAAGGTGCTGGACATGCCGCCAGGCTTCAAGCTGATGGCGAGCACGCCAAGCTGCCCGATCGCCGGCATGGGCGACGACGAGCGCCATTTCTACGGCGTGCAATGGCACCCGGAAGTGACGCACACGGTGCAGGGCAAGGCCATGCTGGGCCGCTTCGTGCATGAGATCTGCGGCTGCAAGTCCGACTGGAACATGCCGGACTACATCAGCGAGGCCGTCGAGAAGATCCGCGCGCAGGTCGGCACGGACGAAGTCATCCTGGGCCTGTCCGGCGGCGTCGATTCGTCGGTCGCGGCTGCGCTGATCCACCGCGCCATCGGCGACCAGCTGACGTGCGTCTTCGTCGACCACGGCCTGCTGCGCCTGGACGAGGGCAAGATGGTGATGGACATGTTCGCCAAGAACCTGGGCGTCAAGGTGATCCGCGTGGACGCCGTCGACCAGTTCATGGGCAAGCTGGCCGGCGTCACGGACCCCGAAGCGAAGCGCAAGATCATCGGTGCCGAATTCGTCGAGGTGTTCAACGCCGAATCAAGCAAGCTGACCAACGCGAAATGGCTGGCGCAAGGCACGATCTACCCGGACGTCATTGAATCGGCCGGCAAGGGCAAGAAGGGCCAGACGATCAAGAGCCACCACAACGTGGGCGGCCTGCCGGAAGACATGAAGCTGCAGCTGCTGGAACCGCTGCGCGAACTGTTCAAGGACGAAGTGCGCAAACTGGGCGTCGCCCTCGGCCTGCCGCACGACATGGTCTACCGCCACCCGTTCCCGGGCCCGGGCCTGGGCGTGCGCATCCTCGGCGAAGTGAAGAAAGAGTATGCCGACCTGCTGCGCCGCGCGGACGCGATCTTCATCGAAGAACTGCGCAACACGCCGTATGTCGCCACGGTCGTGCCGGGCTTCGACCAGGACAGCGTGCCGACCAACTGGTACGAAGCCACGTCGCAGGCGTTTGCCGTGTTCCTGCCGGTGAAATCGGTGGGCGTGATGGGTGATGGCCGCACGTACGACTACGTCGTCGCGCTGCGCGCCGTGCAAACGCAGGATTTCATGACGGCGCATTGGGCGCATCTGCCGCATGAGTTGTTGGGTAAGGTTTCTAACCGCATCATTAACGAGGTTCGTGGGTTGAATCGCGTTGTTTATGATATTTCCGGGAAGCCGCCGGCGACGATCGAGTGGGAATGATGAGCTAGCCTGAACGCTCAACCATTCACAGGCAGTTCAGCAAGATTAAGCCCCTGATTTTTCAGGGGCTTTTTTTTATGCTTCGGCTGACAATTCGGCTCTAAGCGCCATTCTGCACGCACGAAAGCCGGCTAGAAGGCGCAAGGACCGCTAAAGGTGCCCGATACACAGCAACGGAAACGCGCGTGCCACGCTGGATGATCAATTCAGACTGTCCTGCGCAAGGCAGGACAGTGTCACCCACGGCCTGACATGGCACCATCTTCTGGAGACGGACAGTTGGCGCTTGCCGCCTGTTCCGCTTCTTCCCACACGGTGTCCCAACGCCACATCCATGAAGGAGCTTCCCATGCACAAAAACGGTCTCCCCGCACTGCTTCGTCCCGAAGACAGCATTGTCGTGCTCATCGACCACCAGCCCTACCAGTTTGCCAACCTGCACAGTCACGAACCAACCATGATTGTCAATAACGTTGTCGGCCTGGCCAAGGCCGCGAAGGTTTTCAACGTCCCGACCATTCTTACGACGGTCATCGAAGAGCGCGGCGGCAATCTGATCAAGGGGCTGCAAGAGGTATTCCCCGACCAGAAGCCGATCAATCGCACGTTCATCAATACCTGGCAGGACCCCAACGTCACCGACCTGGTGAAAGAGAGCGGCCGCAAACAGCTTATCCTGGCGGCGCTGTGGACCGAGATCTGCCTGGCCATGCCGGCGATCCAGGCGCTGGGCGAAGGCTACGACGTGTACATCGTGACCGATGCGTCGGGCGGCGTGTCGTCCGAAGCACATGACATGGCGGTGCGCCGGATGGTGCAGGCTGGTGCCGTTCCGATGACCTGGATGGCGGTGATCTCCGAGTGGCAGCGCGACTGGGCGCGTGTGGAATCGGCCACCGAGCTATCGGCCGTGGTGCTGGAGCACGGTGGCGCAAGCGGGGTCGCGCTGGCCTGGGAAATTCAGCTGCTGCAATCGGCGGGCTAGGCCTGAACATCGGGGAGGGCGTACACCTCGCCCTTGCCTAGTTGAAGCGGTCCCTGCGCCAGGCTGCCGGTGTCGCGCCCGTCAGTTTGCGAAAGGTCCGGCCGAAGTGGACGGCATCCGCGAAACCGGTCGCTTCAGCCACGTCCTCGAGCGAACCTGAGGTGTCGAGCAACAGTGCCTTTGAGCGCTCGATGCGCGCCTGCAGCTGCCATGCGTAGGGCGCCAGGCCGGTAGAGGCCTTGAAAGCCCGGTGGTAGTGGGATTGAGACAGACCGGCGAGTTTCGCCAGCGTTGCCAGGTCGACCTTCGAAGGCAGGTTCGCTTCGAGGAAGCCCAGCGCATCATTCAACTGCAATGGCGACAGCCTGGTCGGACCCTTGACGGGGGATTGACTGCCCCGGTAGAGCCGGATCGCGATTGCGGTCACGAGCGCATCGCCGTACAGCTGCGCGGAGGGATCCGGATCTTGTACCGCGTCCACCAGCAAGTTGATCAGTGCGAAGATGCCATCGTCGTTGAATCGCAGCCTTGGGGTGTCGGCGAGGCCGCGCCACCCTTCGATGTCGCAGCGCTCGCCAAGCGCGTCGATATCGAAGCACAGATTGATGTCACGGGCGTAGCGGATGTGTTCGCTGTACCCCCACAGCTCCATCCCCGCAGGTGTGTAGTGCATCTGGCGTGGTTTGTAGTCTACCGGGCAGGGCGTATTGCTGCGCAGCCGCGGCTCGCTGCGGCCTTCGCCGACTTCATCCAGCATCATGCCCAGCCGCGTCTGGTCAGCGTGCGCCAGTTTGTGCAGCACCCGGCCCGAGCCGAAAAACTCGGTGATCTCGACGTCGACGCCATTCCAGGTGCGGCCAACGCTGGCCACATCGAGCAGATTCTCCGGAAGTGCAATATGGTTTGCCATGAGAAATATTGGGAGTTGATGGTGGTGGTTGAGGCGCGTCGCACTCACGAAGTGATGCGGGCTCGCAGAGGGTTCACCCATGCCCGCACGGCGCGCGATTTAATGGTCCTGCATGCCGTTTCCTGAATTCCGCGGCCTTGTGCCGGTTGCCAATCGCGATGCGCCATATCGCCCGGAAGTGAGAGTTGCAGTCCACATCGTGCTCCTTCATTTTATCGCATCAATAACAAAAAACATTGGTACCAGGACGATAGCCACCTCGTGCAAGCGCAGCAATGTCTATTCCCGCGCTGGACAGATCAATTTTGCTGTGACGTCATTTGGATGAGCAAATCGTGCTGTCACCAGCAGGATCGATCAGTGACTGGGCTGTACCGAGTCAGTAGCATTGTTTCCATCAACGCACATCGCTGCGAAGTCACGCTCGCCGACGAATAACCGGTACTGCGCGTTGTTCTTTTCAATCCATCAATGGGGAATGGCAGTGAAACTACTATTACTGATCGGATTCATCGTGATGAGTGTCGCAAGCGATACCCATGCACAAGCCGCGCAAGAGGCGTCAGGCGCAGACCTGATCGTTCACAACGCCAGGATATTCACCGGCAACGCGGCACAACCCGCAGCGTCCGCCCTGGCGGTCAGGAATGGCCGCATCTTCTCGGTAGGCACGGATGCGGAGGTGTTGGGTTTGAAAGGCACCAGGACCCGCGTGATCGATTCCCGCGGTCGGCGGCTCATCCCCGGCATCATCGACGCGCACACCCACGTGCTCAATGAAGGAGGATTCAACTACACACTTCGATGGGACGGTGTGCCGACGTTACGCCGTGCCCTCGCAATGCTGAGGGAGCAGGCCAAACGCACGCCGGAAGGTCACTGGGTCAAGGTGATCGGCGGCTGGTCTCCCTACCAGTTCGAGGAGCAGCGCTTTCCCACCATGGAGGAACTCCGCAAGGCCGTCCCCAATCGTCCGATGATCGTGCAGTACGCCTATAACCGCGGCTTCATGAATCAGCAGGCGATGGATGCCTTTGGCGTAGGCACCGACGCGTTCCCAAAGTTTCCGGGTACCGAGCTGGAAAAGGATGCCCAGGGCAGGTACACGGGCGTAGTGCACGGCTTCACCTTCATGTTCATCGTCATGGAAACCATGGTTCCCCAGCTCAGCTTCGATGAGGAAGTCAGTTCGCTGATCCATACAATCCACAGCCTGAACCGCTTCGGGATCACCTCGGCCATCGACGCGGGCACCGGCTTTCGCGAGTATCCCAAGGGCCAGCGCACCGTGGACGTCGTCGCACGCGACAACCGGCTTAACATCCGCATGCCCTTCGTCGACATCCAGTTTGGAGACGGCACCGGCAACATGGTGGACGCGGAGATCACCGCGATCACCAGGACGGCGCCAATCGCTCCCGGGCACAACCTGCACCCACACCTGGCGCATGGCCATGTCTACCGTGGCACCGGTGAAGTGCTGGCGGGCGACGTGCACGATCACGAAAATTTCGACCGTCCGGCGGTCATCATTGAACCGGAGATGATGCGGCAGCTGGTGGAGCGCGACGTCGCCAAACTGGTCCAGCGGCGCATCCCGTTCCGCCTGCACATCACCTACAACGAGAACATCACGCCGTTCCTCGATGCGCTCGAAAAGCTGAATCAGAAGACGCCGCTGGACGGTTTGCGCTGGAGCCTCGAACATGCCGAGACCATCAGTCCCGCAAATATCGCCAGGGTCAAGGCACTGGGCGGCGGAATCGCCCTGGACACCAAGATGGCCTTCCATGGCGACGGCTTCATCAAGACCCACGGCCGCGACAAGGCATTGCTGACCCCACGCCTGCGACAGCTGGTCGACAGCGGCATACCCCTGGCCATGACGACGGATGGCTTCCGGGCAGCCTCGTACAATCCGTGGGTCGGGATCAGCTGGATGGTGTCCGGGAAGGCGGTCTCCGGAAGCGAAGTGCTGGCCAGGGACAACCGTCTGTCGCGGGCCGAAGCGTTGGGGCTGTTCACCCGCAAAGCGGCATGGTTCATGAACACCGAAACCGAGATGGGCATGATCGCGCCCGGCCAGCTCGCCGATTTCGCGCTGCTGGACCGGGACTACTTCACGGTCCCGGAATCCCAGATTGCGTCGGTGTCCTCGGTGCTGACCGTCATGGATGGCCGGGTGGTGTATGGCGCGCAGGATTACCAGTCCCTGGCACCGGCATTGCCCGATGTGCTGCCGGCCTGGTCGCCGATCAGGCACTTCGGCGGCTATTACCAGGCCCGCTGAGGTGGGCATGCGTGCGGCATGGCTCGGCCTTCCATTTCTGCTGGCGGCCGGTGCCGCAATCGGGCAGTTCCGGCCATTGCGATCCGACGGCGACTTCAGCGCTCAACGCCAGTGGTGCGCTGTAGGAAGGATGGCAAGGCATGCCTTCGCGCGCGACAATAGATGAGCGACCTCGTGGAACGCGCGTTTGAAGGGATCAATCCGATCGGGTTTGACCGGTAGCGAAGCAATTTCATAAATCATGATGTGCTCCGTTGACAGTGCTCATGACCTAACCAGCGGAGTGTTCGAATCCGCTGCCGGGACCACCTCGATGGCGACTTTTCCACGCAAGCCGTTATCGCGGCTTTCAAGGCGGGCATGCGCGCTTGGAATGTCGGCCAACGAATACACAGCGCCGACGTGAGGGCGCAGCTGACCACGTTCCACCAGGGCGCTCAGTTCGTCGAGCTTGCCGCGATTCTGCCGGGTGAACACGAAGTGATAACTCGCATTCTTGCCCCAGGCCTGGAGGAGGTTTTGCGGCTGTGGGGTATCGACAATGGAAACCACCCGGCCGAGCTGGGCAAGTTCGTCAGGCGTGCGGGAAAGGGTGTCGCCGCCGATCGTGTCGAAGACCACGTCGACGCCCCGGCCCGCTGTTTCACGCATGACGACGTCGACGTAACCTTCATTCGCATAGTCGATCACGACATCGGCGCCAAGGCTGCGGACGAAGTCGGCTTGCTCGGCGCGTGCGGTCGTGAAGACCCGCGCACCGATCGCCTTGGCAACCTGGATCGCCACATGGCCCACCCCGCCCGCGCCGCCATGCACCAGGATGCTTTCCCCGACGCGAAGCTCGGCGCGCACGACCAACGCTTCCCATGCCGTGCCTCCGACCAGGGTCAGGCTTGCGGCTTCCACATGGCTGAGCGAGGCAGGCTTCTTCCCGATGATATTTTCCGCGGCGACGTGATACTCCGCATAGCTTCCCGGGCCATCGAAAATCTGCGGCGTGTACCAGACCTCGTCGCCCGGGACAAATGCCTTCACGCCGGCGCCGACTTCCTCGACCACTCCCGAAACATCGTGTCCGGTAATCGCCGGAAGCGGCACATGGTCACGGTAGTCGCCCCGGCGTACCTGGTAATCCAGCGGATTGATGGAAGTGGCGTGGACCCGGACGAGAACCTGTCCTGCTCCAGGAGTCGGCTTGGGCACGTCGCGAAGTTCGAAGGCGTCCGGGCCACCAAAACGGGTAAGTGTCATCGCTTTCATTGTCGTCCTCATTTCGTTAAAAAGGGATATCGGGAACTGCAGATGTGTTCAAGCAAAAAAATTACAGGTCTTTGCCGATGCGTTCGGCCAGGGCATTGATGGCTTCTTCGTTACGCTTGTAGTAGGTCCACTGACCGATGCGTCGTACTTCGATCAAGCCAGCTCTTTGCAGAGTTGCAAGATAGTCAGAGACTGTCGACTGCGACAATCCAACTCCCTCCTGGATACTGCTCACGCAGACGCCGACCGTATGAACGTCCCCTTCATCCTGCGGGGGGAAGCTGTTCACGGGATCCTTCAATCGTCTCAGGATGTCGAGACGGGTACGGTTCGAGAGGGCCTTGAATATTTCGAGTAAGTCCATGCGCGAAGTATATCGAGATTTCGCGATATGTCAAGCCAGCGAGCAGTCTCTGTCGAACGGAGGTCTGCTGCTCAGGGAAACCGCCTCTACAGCGCGTCGCGCGATAGCCGGTACGCGTACCCCGCAAGCTTGCCCCGATCAGGTGTCCGGCGTGGCGGCAGAGGCTGTATGCATCACACCGGTCAATGACTTGACAGTATCGCTCTCGTTGCCGTTGTCGGTAACGACGACGTAGAACCTTTCCCCACCTGGCATGACGCGCACGATGACGTGTCCGTCATGGCTGCGCAGGCGTTTCGTCAGGCGGCCGTTGGCGAGCAGGTTTTCGCGCATGACGGTGGTGGCGAACACGTCGCGCGGTCCGGGGTAGAGGCGCTCGCTGAACATGCGCTCGAGTTGCAGCATGTCCGGGTGGGCAATGTGCCATGACGGAATCACCCAGGCGCGCGGGCGCAGCGTGCGAACGATGCCCGCGTTCAAGCCGTCGAACATGCCGTGATGATCGGCCGTTGCCACGGTAGCGGGACCGGCGGCTTGCGCTGCGGGTCCCAGCACATCGTGCCAGGGGAGGGCGCCGTCCATTGTGTAGCTGGTCAGGTCGCCCGCCGTGAAATAGCTGAACGGACCGTAGCCGATGCGGATCGCCGCCGAACACTGGTTTTCGTTGGGCCAGTCGGCGCGCGGGATCGATGCCAGGTCGGGGAAGAGCTTGCGCGTGGCATCGTCGCGGCCCGTCCACACTTCGCCATTGGCCGCCACGTTGCGCACGTCGAACGCGCGGGGCGCAGGTCGGTGGCCACGCCCGGCGATCTGCAGCGCGCTCCCGACGCGGAAGCGTTCGACGGTTAGCCCGGCCTCGCGCCGCGCTGCGACAAAGGCCCGGTAATTGTCCGCGAACGGCGCAGCGATCGATGCGGGATAGGCATAGTCAGGATAACCGCGATCGACCAGCGTACGAACCGGCAGCGCTTCGGCCACGTCCGTGACGCCGCCCAGCCTGTAGGCGCCTAGCGCGGACCGTGGAGCGTCGGGCGCGACGTCGCCCGTGTGATCGGGATGCAGGTGGGTTGCCAGCAAGTAGTCCAGCACTTCGTCCAGCCGCGCAACCGCAAGCTGACGGCGCGCGTAGCGGGCAATCCATTCGCCCGGGCGGCGGCTGCCGTCCGGGCGGGGCGCCACCGATACGTCGAGCGCGTTCAGCGAGGCACCCGCGTCGATGAGGAGGCTGGTGCCGTCGGGCAGCAGCACGAAGGTGGAATTGCCACGGCCGGTCGCGATGTGGTGGATGTCGAGCCAGCCCGGCTGCCACGGAGCCAGTGCATGGCCCACCCTGTCCGGCGCAACTACAAGGTTCGCTGCCGTCAGGCGCACTGGCAAAAGAAGGGCAGGGAGGGCAGCCAAGAGCAGGCGCCGACCCCTGTTCGGCGCGGCCATCAGAAGCTCGCCTTCAGGCTCACGCCAAAGGTGCGCGGCTCGCCCACATAGCGGGCGCGCACCACCTGCGTGGAACGGGTCAGCAGGTATTCGGTATCGCCCACGTTCTTCACCCACGCCAGCAGGCGCCAGCGGCGGTCGAGTGACTCCACGCCGGCCGACAGGTTGGCCAGGCCATACGCGGGCAGCTGCAGGTTCGGGTCGTTGGCTGCCCCCGTGTTGTAGCTGTCCTTCCAGGCATAGCTGGCCGCGCCCACCAGGTAGCCGAACGAGACGGGGTAGGTGACGCTGGCGGCCACGCCGGCCTGGCGGCGCGGCGAATTCGACAGCGGGTTGCCGCTGTTGTTGACGGTACCGACGACGAAGCTGTCGTAGCGCCCATCCAGCCAGGCCGCGTTGGCCGACAGGTCGAGCCAGCTGGCCGCCTTCCACGCCACTTCCAGTTCGCTGCCGTCGACCGTTGCCTTCCCGGCGTTGACGATCGACAGGATGCCCGTCAGCGTGTTGTTGACCAGTTCCTGCTTGTCGCTGTACTTCATGCGAAACAGCGAAGCGTTGATGCGCAGGCGGTTCTGCAGCCACTGCGACTTCATGCCCAGTTCGAAGTTGTTGACGGTCTCCGGGTCGAACGGCTTGCGGAACGCAGCGACGCTGGACGCATCGGCATTGAATCCGCCGCTGGTGAAACCGCGTGCCACGCTCAGGTAAGCCAGCAGGTTTGGCCGGGGTGTCCAGCCCAGCACGGCGCGAGGCGTCAGCTCGCTCCATTCTTCCGACAGGCCGTTCACGGCGAACGTGTTCGCGCTGCGAAGCAGGTCGGTGCGCAGCAGGCTGGCCTCCTTGCGATCCCGTGTATAGCGCGCACCCAGCGTCATGTCGAACCCGGCCGGCAGGTGCAGTACGCCGTCGGCGAAAATGGCCACGCTGCGGCTGGCTACCGATTGCTCGGCCAGCGTGGAACCTGTGAGCGCGCCAGTGCGCGCGGCCAGCCCGCGCGTCGCCAGTTGCCGATCGCCGTTTTCGTTCGCATAGTACAGGCCGGCCACGAAGTCGCCGGACGCCCATTTTGGACTGGCGTAGCGCAACTCCTGCGAGAAGGTGCCGATCTGGTCGGCGTCGCGGGTAATGCTCTGGCTGCCTGCCGTCAGCAGCGTGTAGCTGGCGCCCACACCCGAATAATCCTCTCCCGACTGCGATTTGCGGTAGGCCGTGACGGAGGTAACTTCGCCAGCGGGCAAGCGCCAGACGAGCTTGGCGGACGCACCCGAGATGATGCGCGCATAGCGCTGCTCGACGCCGAGCTCGGACGTGCGGGTGTCACCGTCATCGCCCAGCGTGTCGGACGACAGCGTGCGGCCACCGTTACGGTCGTCGCTGTAGTCGGCACTCAGCGTTGCCGTCAGCTGCGGCGCGATGCGCGTCATGATCTGGGCACGGAAATTCTGGCTGTCGATATCGTCCTGTTCGCGTCCGGTCAGGCGATCGCGGCCGAGTCCGTCACGCTGGCGCAACGAGGTCGACAGCTTGAGCGCCGTGACGTCGCCGAGCTGCACGTTGACGATTCCCCTGACCTGCTTTTCGCCGTGATTGCCGGCGCTCAGTTCGGCCTCGGCCGAGAAGCCGTCCGGGTCGGGCTGACGTGTGTTGATGACGATCGCGCCGCCTGTCACATTGCGGCCGAACAGCGTGCCCTGGGGTCCCTTGAGGACGGCGATGGATTCCAGGTCGAACAGTTCGAAGCTGGCCGCGCTGTTGCGGGGAATGAAGACGTCGTCGACGAAGATGCCGACCGGCTTGTTGACGCCGATCTGCGAGAATGTGTTGCTGATGCCGCGGATGGCGATCGTGGGGTTGGCCTGACTGAAGGCCGATACCAGCAGGCCCGGGTCAGGCGGGCCACATCCTGCAGTCCCTGCACGCGATGCACGTCCAGTGTCTTGGCGGACATCGCCGTCATGGCAATCGGCACGGCTTGCGCCGATTGCGTGCGCTTCTGGGCCGTCACCATCACGGAGGTCAGTTCCGTTTCGGCGGCAGGGGCAGTGGCGCCGGCGGCCGCTTCGCGAAAGATCAGTACCGCGTTGCTGCCATCCTTGCGTACCGTCAGCTCCGTATCTGCCAGCAGTGCCCGCAGTGCAGCCTCGGCATCCATTTCGCCGCGCGCGCCGGGACTGCTTTGGCCGTGCACATCGTCCGGCCGATACAGCAGCTGCACGCCGGTCTGCGCTGCATAGCGGTCCAGCGCCGCCTTCAGGTCGCCCGCCGGTATGTCGAGCGTTTGCGTTTGGGCGTGCAGCGCGCCGCAGAACAGGGTTGCGCATAGTGCGCCGAGCAGTCTTGGATACGTCATCATGTTTTTCCTTGCGGGTCAGGGGCCTTGCGGCGCGTTGTCGTGCTGCTGCCCTGTAAGACGACAGGACGCGCAAAATCCGGTATGCCGCCCGCAAAAGAAAATCATCTGGAGATCAGGATGTCGTTGCCGTCGCGCCGCGCGGTCAGTCCAAACCCTTGTTCGAGCAGACGCGCGAAGCCGTCCACATTGGCCGGGGAGAAGCTGCCGCCGATGCGAATACCGGCGATATCCGGATCGGCCACCACGATGCGGCGTTCGTTATAGCGGTTGAACTCGGCAGCCGCATCCGCCAGGCGGGTCTGGTCGAAGACGATGCGGCCTTCGCGCCAGGCCAGGCGCTGGCCCGTCTGCGCTTCGGTACGGGTGGCGCGGGCGATCCGCCCGCCCAGCGCCACCGCTTCCTCATTGCGGGTCAGGGTGACGGCCGCGCCGCTTTCCGTCACCCTGACCCGCCCCTCGGCGACGAGCACGCGCACGCCGGCGCCGGTGCGGCGCACCGTGAAGCGCGTCCCCAGTACCGTCACGCGGCTGTCGCCCGCCTCGACAATGAACGGATGGGCAGGGTCGTGCGCGATGTCGAAGTAGGCTTCGCCCCGGTCAAGCCAGACCTTGCGTGCCGCATCTGGCGCCGCGCGCAACCGGCTGTCCGTATTGAGCATGATGCGCGAGCCGTCCGCCAGGGCCACAACACGGTTCTCGCCGATGCGGGTGGCGTATTGCTGCGGGCCGGTACCGCCGGACATCCACATCAGCTGTGCGCCCAGCGCAATGGCGAGCAGCACGCCCGCCGCAATGCGCCATTGGGAAAAGCGCGGCAGTGCCGCCGATTGCGCGCCGTTGGCGGCCTCCCGGCGTAAGAGGGAGTCGGCCTGCGTCCATGCTGCGCGCAGGCGCAGCCAGGCGACGCGGTGTCGCGTGTCGGCTTCCAGCCAGGTGTCGAATTGTTCCTGCATCGCGCCGGTCAAGGTGCCGGCATCCTGGCACGCCAGCCATCGCGCGGCTTCCTCCTCGATGATCTGCGCGTCATTCCTCGTTTCATTCATCTTGCGTGCCTTTCCTGCGCAGCTTGCGTTCCAGCTTGACGATGCCCTGGCCGATGCCGCGCGCGAACAGTGCATCGGCCAGGGCCCTCATGCCCTTGGCAATCTGCTTTTCCACCGTGTCTTCCGCAATGCCCATCCGCGCCGCGACTTCGCGCTGCGACAGGCCATCCACCTTGCGCATGACCACCACTTCGCGACAGCGCGGCGGCAGGGCGTCGAGCGCCTCGACCAGCACGCCCAGTTCCATCCGTCCGCTTGCGTGCCGTTCAGGCGTCAGCTCGTCGGCGCCCATGTCGTCGATCTGCGCGAATGAGTCCATCGGTACAACCATATTCCTGCGGGCCCGGTCGATCAGCAGGTTGCGCGCCGTTGCCATGACAAAGGCCCCCGGCTGCTCGGGCAACCGATTGCGCGCCGCCTCGTACACGCGTGCGTACACCTCCTGGCGCATATCCGGCCAGTCGCCGGCATCGCGCCAGTTGCTGCGCAGGTAGCGCATCAGGAAGGGCTCCACGGGAAGCACTTCGCGGATGAACCAGTCGTCCAGATCGGTGGGCATGTGTTACAGGGTTCGACGGATCGGGGAGAGAAATCCGGTATCGGTGTGGGAAAAAAAGACGTGGGCTGGAAGTTTGCCGTAAGAATGTGACCCGGTCATGACGATGGAGCCCCGGTCCTCGCATCGGACACCGTGTTTCGCGCTGTCGGTCGGAATGCTTCGATAAGCCCCGCTTCTCGCAGTGCCTCCTGCCGCGGTGTCGGTGGATGTACAGCAGGCCGCCCTGCACCGTGCAAACGGCACCCCTACGACAAGCCCCCACGACCGAGCTGTGTCCGGTCGGCTTAGGTCAGGGTCTACCTTGCCCGGCCGCGGGACGCTGGCGGCACGGCGTGGGTCAAATGCCGGCTGTCTTAACCATAAAGAAGAACACACGATGAAAACCACGCGCCACTTGCCGTATTCCCTGATGCTCGCAGCGCTGTGCTGCGTCAGCGCACAAGCGGCCGACCTGGACCTGAGCGACTGCGACGTCCTGATCGGCAAGAAGCACAACGCCGCCTACAAGGGATGGGCGAGGGACAACCAGAAGAGTGCCGAAGCGGGCGATCGCGAAGCGATCCGCCTGCGCGCGATCGAAGCCAGCAACCGGTTGGCCTGCCACCAGGAGGTCATCACCGGCGACGATGACTGGGGCATGATAGTCAGCTCCGCAGATGGCACGTCGGAAACGCACCTGCCGCCGGGGATCCCGAACATCCGTAAGCATCCGGCGGCGTGGCGGGCCCTGAACCAGGCGGCAAAGTACGGTCACCAGGCTGGTGCGTTCGGCGTTGGGCACAAGGGTGCTGCGGCGGAACTGGTGCTGCGCTATGCCGCCGATCTGCCCCAGTACCTGGAAGGGGCTTACGAGGACGCGGCGGCGGTGTACGAATACGATTGCGTCCTCAAGCGCAAGTTCGAGCGGCGCGACCGCGCTGCCGGTTGTGCCTCGGCCCGCACGGCGCGGGCGCGTCTGATTCCGCTGGTGGCCGCGGAGCGCCGGCGGGCGCTGGATGCATCCGCGCGCCGGTGGGCCGAGGGACTGCCGACCGCTTCGAAATAGCGATAAACAAAGCGACCCGAGATCGGTTATCGATAGGTCTACGTGGCTTAGTGCCCTACGAGAGGCTGGGGGGCATACTAGTCCTTTATGCGAATCGGTACTTTCAAACCCTTTGGCATGCAATTTCATGAGACCGGCGCTGATCCGTCTGGGAATAACCGTACTTCACACTCCGTAGCATGACCATCATTACAACGGACTTCAAAAACCCTGACCTCATTGCGACGCTAGCCTTACTGCGCTCACTGCTTACCAGCATGAGAATAGGGGCCTACTCAGAATTCGGTACCGATGGACAACCTATGACTATATGCTCTACAGGCTTAATGAATATCACTCAGAGCGTTAAAGAATGGCACGAAAGCGACAACACTATTTCGCCAGCCATCGCTTCAATCCTGAGCGACCCGGGCAAACGACAGTTGCTATATAAATTTCTGCTCGACCACCCGGCGGCCTCCGGCATTTATTACGCGTATTTCTGGGAACCCCACATAGAAATCAAAGTCAATTGCTCCACAGGCTCCGTCTCAAGGTGAAGTTCGACAACTTAACCGTGATCGCCAACGAGCAGATTCGCCACTTGGGCGACGGCTTAGCACCTGCGCCGTTCGGCCTGCGCTCGATCGACCGCGGCACCGTCAAGCCGTTCGTGCCGCAGGGCCGAGTTCGTCATTGAAGAGGTCCAGAACCTGGAGGCCGATGCGCAGGCGCTGCTGACGCTCAAGCCCGGCACTGAAGCGGCGCCATACTTCCCCGGAAGCACTTGGAGCTGGAGCAGTTTATCGCCAGTATGTCGGCGCTGCTGGCCGCTTAGGATGAGGTACGCGCGCCGGTCCGGACCATGGGCGCTAAGGGCAACTAGAACGCGCGTTAGGTGCCGACAAAAATCATGCTTCACGCCCGGCCGAAGAGGCAAACAACGCTCCAGGGCGCCTCCCCGAAGAACCTCTCCAGATTGCGCGCAGAAGCCGCGGCTATTTTGGCGCTGTGCGGGAACAGCGCCCGTTCGTAGGTGTCCAGCGCAGCATCGACCTCGCCAGGATGTTCAAGGATCGCCCGGGCAAGCGAGGCACCGTCCACCATCGCCAGGTTCGCTCCCTCGCCCGCGAAGGGCGACATCAGATGGGCCGCGTCGCCGACCAGGGTAACGCCAGGCACCCGGTGCCAGCGCAAGCCCACCGGCAGTGCGTAGATCGGGCGAAGCACGGGCAAGGTCTCGCTTTCCAGAATAAAGGCCGGCAGCGCCGGTGACCACCCCGCGCCAGGCGTGTGATCTTCTGCGCATTTTGCGGCGGTCGGCACGCGCTAGAATGCGCCCATGCCGCGACAACTCACACTCCTCGAAACGATGCGAACTCTCTTCCTGATGCTAGCGTGTGCCAGCTGCTGCGCGCCCGCCGACGCCCAGCCCACCCGACCGACGACGGGGAACGGCGACAGCAGCACAGCCGCCGCCGGCCCCAGCGGCGGGCGTTACGTCGCGACAATCACGGGTCGCGTCGGCATCGCCGTGGTGGATCGCGACAAGGTGGAACTGCGCGATCGCACGGTGTACGTCAACGGCAGGTCGTTCGGCCGGGTGCCGGAAGTGTGCGAAATCCGTTACGTCGTGTCGAAGGAGGGTGCCACGCTGTACGTCGTCGGCCAGCCGCGCGCCGCACCGGCGCCGCGGCGGTAAGCTGCGCCCGGCGAGCTGCAGGGCGTCGGCCACATGAATGGATAGGGGACAACCAGCAGAGCGCCGCGGCGGGCAATCGCGAAACGAACCGCGTGCACGCCTTCGGGGCGCGCAACCGCCCGGCCCGCCAGCCAGCGGCGGCAGGCGCACAGCGGCAGTCGCCACCGCACGCCCGGCCGCCCGGCCCTAGACCCTGGCCCCGTCCAGCAGCGTGTTGTAGCGCTCCCGTGCCGCCAGGAGCCGGGTGTCGAGATCGGCCAGCGCTCTATCCACCGCTGCGATCCGGTCCGCCAGCAGCTGCTTCTTCTGCGCGTCCGCCTCGGCCGCCGCCTGGGTTTCCAGTTCCGTCTTTTTCGCGGTTTGCCTAGACTTGCCCGCTTCGAGCAGGTCGAGTTCGGTTCTTGCCGCCAGCAGGTCGGTATGGCGGGGGCTGTCGGAATTGGCGGCGAACTTGCCGAAGATGTAGACGCTCTGGCTGACGCCGAGCAGGAGCAGCGTGTTGTCGTCGAGATCGGGGAACGCCGCCGTGTCGGCAATCCTGCAGATGACGAACAATCCGATCAGGAGCGTGAAGACGAACAGCTGCAGTTTCAGCAGGTCGAAGCGGCCTTTGGTATCGAGCATCGACCAGAAGGGCGATGTCGTCGCGCCGGCCGGGGAGGGGGCTGCCGGCGTGGCGGTCACGGCTGCCCAGCGCGCCAGTACGGAACCGGCACCCGCGATACCCAGCAATCCCATGATGTCTTCCGTGAGCTTGATCAGGTCGCCCGCCACGACGAAGACGTAGAAGCATGCCCATACCGTCAGCACGGTCCAGAAGAAGATCTGGAACAGCGACAGGCTGGCCTCGCCGTCCGCGCCGATGATCAGGCCGGTCAGCATGCCATCCCCGTCCGTGCTGCCGCGCTGCTGGGCGCGGGCACGCGTGATCAGCCAGAGGAACGCCAATGTCAGCACGACGGAAATCGCGGCTGCGAACAGGCGATGATAGAGACGGATGCCGCCGCGCCCCAACGGTGTGCCATCCGCCCCTAGCAGGATGAGTTCCACGTCGTGATGCAGTGCATGCTCGGGCACCTTGTCGCGCTCGAGTGTGACCGTGGCCGCACCGTCCGATCCGGTGCTGGCGGGAAGGCGCCGCCACACGTTGTTGGCCGAGAGCGCGCAGGCCACGAATCCGTCCCTGGTCGCGTCAGGCGGCGCGCTCCACTGGCTGGCCGCAAACGAGAACGTCGTCAAACCCGATTTACCTGTTGCCTGGCTGCCGACCAGCGTGGCGGGCAGGTAGGGAACGAAACGTTGCGTCGACAGCGGCTGGGTGGTCGTGAACGCCATGGACGCATCGAGCGCGACGCTTGCCAACACGGTGCCTGGCGCCACGAGGTACTTGCCGTCCTTGTACTGCGCCATGACGCCAGCGGCGATCCGGATGTCGTACGCGGCATCGGGCGGCGCCGTGAAGGTGGCGGCGCGCTGCAAGGTGTACTGTTTGCCCGCGTGAACGACGAGCAGGCGCGGGTCGCCGCCCCTGGCCCTGAACTGCAGGCCAGCCGTCGTACCTGTCACGCGCAGCGCGTTGCCACCGATGGCCACCTGCGCGTTGTCCGTCGTACCGTTCAAGGACTTGAACTGCAGCGCGGTATCGGCGCTGGCGACCACGTCCAGCATGAACGCAGGTGCGCCCCGGCCGGCGGCCCCTGCGGGCGCGGGCGTGGCCAGCGGTGCCGTGTCCAGCGTGACCAGGGTGTTAGCTGGAATCTCCGCCGCTGGCAGGCACAATGAGCTGGCAGGACTGATCCACTTGTCGGGGCCGGAGAGGTCCGGCACGCCCCCGATCAGCCGCGCTATGCCGAGCGACAGGGCGATGAGTAGTAACACGCCTGCATACCGTAAATAGCTGCTACCCGTTGCGTTGGTCATATTCGTCTCCATAAGAACACGCGTGCAAGCCGCACGACGTTCCGCTCGATCGACCCGGCGAAGCCAGGGCGGCCGACCCGCCCGACATCGGCATCGGTGGGGCCGGTCTGGTGCCGCCACGCGCCCCGGGCGGACGTGGAAGCTCAAGCGAAAATCGTGCCGCGGTGGTGATTTGCAGTGAATCAACCAGTTAAGGTGGCTTTCATCCAAGAACTGTCAAGACTGTCGACAGCGCGACGGCACGTCCAGCCGTGCGGCCGCAGCGGCTGGACCCGAGCGCCGGCCGGGCAGCCGTCGCAGGGCGACCTGGACGGCAAGTCGTCCGGTGGCGCAGCTAGTACGCGCCGTCCGCGGCCGTCACGCACGAGGGCCTCGCCAGCCGGACGGCTGCCTGCGATACGGGCGGGCCCTGCGATGCCTGGCCGAGCACGTCGCTGGGATTGAGCAGCGACGCGCCTTCGCGCCGCCGGGCCCGCTCCCACAATTGCCCGCCCAGCGCGGTCAGGCGTTCATACCGGCCGGCGACCCATGGTGTCCACAGCGGCGCCAGTCCCGCGCTGCCCAAGTGTCCCAGTCCATACGCCGCGCCAAAGCCAAAACAGACGGGATTGACGTTGCCGTCGGGCTCCACGACCAGGACACCCAGCACTTCGGCAGGCGCGCGTTGCGCCGCATGTGAGACCGGCATGCCGTAGAGGAGGCCGGGCAATGCCGCGACGACGTCACGGTGCACGAGATCGACACTGACGTGCATGCTCTCCCTGTACAGGCCAGCGAGCACCCGCGCGACCAGGTAAAGCTCCTGCATGCCCCGCTCGCCGAGCAGGTGCGACAGCATGCTGTCGCGTGCGCGTCCGGACGGAGACACCACATGCAATTGCAGCGCGCTGGCGCCGTGGCTGCTTGCAATGCCAGCGATCTCCTCGATTTCGCTGGCATTGAGCCGGCTGACGCCGCACACGACGCTGACGTGGATGCCGGCATCGACCATCGAGTCGAGTGCCGCCAGTACGCCCGCCAGCGCTCGCGGCCGGCCGCGCAATGCGTCGTGCGCGGCCGCCAGTCCGTCGATACTGACCGCGACGGTGTCGCAGCGCTTCAGGACGGCCAGTTTGTCGCCGCGGCCCGCCAGCAGGCCATTCGTCACGATCGCGCTGCGCATGCCGAGCCCGGCCGACATGTCGACCAGTTCGCCCAACCATGGGTACAGCAGCGGCTCTCCGCCCGAGATGGCCAGTCGGCGGTAACCCCATCGCGCAGCCTGGCGGATCGCCTGCAGCGCCGCGCGCGGTTCCAGCCGGTCCGTCGCGTGCGGCGAACTCGACGCATAGCAGTGGGCACACGCCAGGTTGCAGCGGCGCAAAGGGTGCAAGTGCAGCGTCGGCTCGCCGACGGGGCCCGGACCCCTGGCGGAACCGTCCATCATGTCCGCATGCCGATGTTGACGCGCCAGTTGCGTGGCGCGACGATCCCCTGCGGGAAGATCGTGATGTCCTTGAGGTCATGCAGCTTGCCCGCCAGTGCGATGATCTCCGCCAGCCGCTCTGGCGGCACATCGTACTGTGCGACCAGCGCCTTCGACGTGGTGCTGGCCGCAGGCGTGAGATCGGCCAGCGTGACGTTGTCGAGGTGCAGGCTGCCGAGCTGGTCGATGACCTTCGTCAGCGTATCGTCGGGCAGCGCAAAGCGGGTGCTGAGCGCCGCCCGGAGCAGTTCTTTTTCGTCGGATGATGCCATGGCGTTCTCCTGTCGGTAGTGTGGTCGGTGCGGTTAATAGCGGAACGCAAACGTCAGTTTCCAGCGTTTCTCGCGCAGCAGCGTTTCCTCGTTGGTGCCGCGCGAATAGTCCAGTACGAGGCTGGTGTAGTCGTTCGGGTCCAGGCTGAGACCCAGCGCATGCGTGACGTGGTGGATGCTGGACGGGCCGCGCAGTCTCGCCAGGCCCGTATAGCTGAAGTGATATTCGACCGGGAGGTTGGCGGCGAAAAGGTCGGCTCCCAGCACGCCACCAGCGCGCAGATAGTTTTCCTGGTAGGCGGCGATGTCGGGATCGCGCGAGCGGTTCGTGAAATGGCCCGCATGCAGCTTTGCCTTCACGACCGGCCTGATGGCGAACGCGGGAAAGTTGATGAGCAGGTTCGTGCTGGCTCTCAGCTTGTTGTCCGTCAGCGGCCAGTACGGCGTATAGACCGCATCCACCGCTGCGACGCGCGTGCCATCCACCCGATCGTGAAAATAGGTGGGCCGAAGCGCCAGGCGATAGCGCCCCGCATGGTGACGGTCGAAGATGATGCCGGCATGCAGCTGGTTGAGTTTCCGGTCCGGATCTTCCGTGCCGTCCACGCGCGTGCTGCTGCGCGCCATGCCGAGGTAGCCGAGCCATGCGGTCTTCGTCATGTCCTCACGCCGCTCCTGCCCCAGGATGCCCAGATACGCGTTGCTGCTGATGGTGCGGGTATCGGCAAGCTCATCGCGATCGACGCTGAAGACGGCCGGCTTGGCAGCCTTGAATTCCGCTTCCTGCTGCGAGATGACGAGATCGTCCGGATGGCCGCGCACGCGCAGGGCCGCCAGCCAGCTCGCCTTGCCGCCGGCCGCGTTCTGTGCTGGTGTTGCCACGCACAGCAGCGGATTCACATCGTTGGGCGTTGCAAAGAAATTCTCCTTCGTCACGCCCTTCGCGAGGGTAAATTCCGCTGGCGGATACGCGAACAAGGTCACCAGCCGCGCCATCAACCCATCCGAGTCGAGCCGCTCTTCCTCGCTGCATGTGCCGATGGTGTCGCATGGCGAGTCTCCCATGCGGATCAGCGCGGCGAGCAGGCCGGCATTCGTGGCCGCGGCGGCCGGCGGCACCGCATTGCGGAAGGTCGAGCCGATGCGGTCATGCTCCACCAGCCGCTTCGCCAGCGCCTCCTTGTCCACGTAGCCCGCAGCTGTACACAGCTTCTTGCGGTCGTAAAAGCCGTCGCCGGCCAGGGCCGGCGGCAGGACGGCCAGGGCCAGGGTGGCGCACCCCAGCATCGCATGGCGCGACACGGTGCGGTCTCGAAGCGTCATGGCGGCCCCCTAGCTCGTGCGCGCTGCCACGGCGGCGCTGAGATCGATCTCGTCGTATTCCAGCGCTTTTTCGCAAAATGCGTAATCGACGGGGAACGTGTACGACGGCTTGTTGTCGCGCAGGCGTTTGCTGATGGCCATCAGGATGATCGCCAGCTTGTCGAGTTCATCGGACAGTACCTTGCGCATCGGCGTGTCCTCCCCGCGTTTCGGACGTGGGTAGCCCGCATCCGTCAATGCTTGGTCGACGATGCTTACGACGGTGTCCAGTTTGCTTGGTCTTGGCATGGTTCATCTCCCTGGTAGTCAGGGCCGTTTGTGACGGCATGTAGAGGTTGGTCACCACCGCGAACGCGTCCGTTCATCCCGGGCCACATTCGCGCGGCGCTGCGCGCGACCGAAACGCTGTCGGCGCCGGCAGCAAGGACTGGTCACTGCCTACGTGTCATGAGACCTTTCGCAGGCGCGGCAAACAACACCCGAACGGGTGAAATCGTGGAATACTGTCCAATCTGTGGCGCGACGGGGGACACCATGGAAAGCCTGATCCAGCAAATCTACGAAGCGGCCATCATTGCCGAGAAATGGCCGTCCTTGCTCGAGGAGGTAGGGGAGCGTTTCCACTCCAGGGGCGCGCTGCTGTTCACGCTGGCGGCCGACGGCACCTGCTGGCGCGGCGGTGGCGCGGCGGCCGATTTCATGGAAGAGTTCCTGAGCGGCGAATGGATGGGCCGGAACGAGCGCCCGGCCAGGGTGCGTGCGCTGGGGCGTCCCGGCTTCGTGACCGAACTGGACGTAATGTCGGAGCAGGAATTGCTGCACGATCCCGTGTGCGAGCAGTTCATGCGCCCGCGTGGCTTTGCCGCCGCCGCCGGCACGTACGTACCCGGTCTCGCCGGCGAGGACATCATGCTGTCGGTGGAAGGGTTTTGCGACTACGATGCGGCGCGGGCCGCGGTGCCGGCGCTCGATGCGCTGCGTCCTCACCTGGCACGGGCCATCCAGCTGGCGGACCAGTTTCGCTTGCAGACGATGCATGGACACGTGCAAGCGTTGCAGGCGATCGGCGCGGCGGCATGCGTGATCGATGCGAGGGGAGCGATGGTCACGGCCAATCTGCGCTTCCAGGATGAGCTGGGGACGACGTTCCGCGAAATCGGCCGCGCGTTGTGCCTGCAGCATCGGCGGGCCCAGCAGCAGTTCGCCGGTGCGCTGGCGCGGCTGCGCGCCAAGGACTTTTCCGGCTGCTCGATTCCCATCCGGGCCAGACCGGGCCCGATCCGCGTGCTGCATGTGCTGCCGCTCGCCGGCGCGGCCCACGACCTGTTCGCGCGGGCCGACGCATTACTGGTGCTGACCAATCCCGGGCGCTGTGTACCGGTGTCCGCGGAATGCCTGCAGCGCATGTTCGACCTGACGCCGGCCGAGGCGCGTCTTGCCGTGATGGTCGGCAGCCGCAGCGCGACGCTGGCACAGATCGCCACGGAGGCGGGGCTGTCGATCAACACGGCGAAGAGCCAGATCAGGTCGGTCTTCCAGAAGACCGGCACGGACCGGCAGGCCGACCTGGTCCGCCTGCTGATCGGCGCCGGCTCGATCTGCACGCCCGTGGACGGGGGCGCGGAGGTCAGGCGGACGTGAGTCCTTCGGGCCGCCGCTGGCGCGGCGCGGCCGGCATCACAGGCTGCCCTCCGCCAGCAGCGCCCGCGTACGCTGCAACGTCGACAGCAGCGCCGTCCGATACCCCTGGTCGCTGTCCATCCAGGTCTGCTCCGCCTGTTCCTCGGGTCCGCCCGGCGCCTTGCCGCGCAGGCCCGTGTAGCAGTAGAAGCGCAGCTGCAGTGCGCCGCCGGCATCCTCGAACAGTTCGTTGACGATCACGCCCTCGCGCGGGCCGCCGGCCTGGAAGAACGACACTTTCGCTGCCGGCTCGAAAGCGATGAGCTCGCGGATGGCGTTGCCGCCGATGGTGGCCTCGCGCACGTTGTGCGTGGCGCTTTCTGCCACCACGTCGCAGCGGGTGCACAGGCCCGGCGGCAGGAACAGGCGGGCGTAGCGTGCTTTCAGCACCAGGCCTTGCCAGGCCTCGGCGCGGGTCAGCGGCACTGCGCCTTGCGGATTGACGGCAACGGTTGCGGTCGAATGGATCATGACGGGTCTCCTTGATGGGGCAAATCGGTGAAGGTCGGCAAAGCTCAGGCGGCAACGGCGTCGGCGACAAATGCGCGGCAGCTGCGCAGCGGTCGGCCCAGCAGGGCGACCAGGCGGCCCGCGGCGCCCGGCCCCGCGACCATGCCGTCGCCCTGGAAGCGTTCGGCCATCAGCCGCATGTCGTAGGCCATCCAGGCCGGCATGGCGTGGCGCAGGTTCCGTTCGAATGCGGCCGTGTCGTCGCCGCCGTAGGCGATCGGGCGGCGCAGCGCCTCCGTCCAGATGGCGGCCGCGTCGTTGCCCGTCAGCGGGTCCGGGCCGGCCAGGTCGAGGTGCTCGACCGGCAGGTCGGCGCCGGCGGCGTCGCGGCGCAGCAGCTCGACGGCCGCGATCTCGCCGATGTCGCGTGCGTCCATCATCGCCACGCCACGCGCCGATCGGCATCGGATATACGCCGTAGGCTTGCACCGTGTCCCTGACCGCCAGGTCGTTGTCCATGAAGTAGGCCGGACGCAGGATCGAGGCCGAAAAGCCCATCTGCTCGATCATCCGTTCGACGGCGAACTTGCCGGCGAAGTGGGGCACATTGACGTAGCGGTCGGCGTGCAGCACGGACAGATACACGACCCGCCACACGCCGGCGTCGCGGGCGAGGTTCAGGGCCAGCAGCGCCTGCGTCACTTCGTCGGGCACGACGGCGTTGAGGAGGAACAGCGTCGAGACGCCGTCGAATGCCACGCGCAGCGCGTCGACGTCCAGCAGGTCGCCCTGCACGGCGTGCACGCCGGCCGGCAGGTTAGCCATGGCGAGAGTCCGGACGAGGGCGCGCACGCTGGCGCCGCGCTGGACGAGCTGGGCGACGACGTTGCGGCCGACGGTGCCCGTGGCACCGGTAACGAGGATGGTCATGTTGTGGCTCCTGGCAGGTGAAAAGTGTCGGTTGGCGCTTTGCATGGTAGGCGTCCCACGAACGTTCCGATAGCCTGTAGAATTGGGCGCTCCGTCTCACAGGTAATACACTTGGACTTGCTCGCGCTGGCCGACTTCAACCTGGTGGCCCGCCATGGCGGCTTCGGCCGCGCCACGCGTGCCAGCGGCCGGCCGAAAGCGACCTTGTCGCGCCGCGTGCTGGAACTGGAAGCGGCGCTGGGCGTACGGCTGCTGGAGCGGGGCGCGCGCACGCTGAAGCTGACGCAGGAGGGCGAGGTCTTCCATGCGCGCATGGCACCGCTGCTGCTGGAGATCGACGAGACGGTGACGGCCCTGAAGTCCGGCGCCAGCGCGGTCAGCGGCCGGCTGCGCATCAGCGCGCCGCTGCTGTTCGCGCAGATGGCGCTGGGAAAACTGGCCGCCCGCTTCGCGCTGGCCTACCCCCACGTCCGGCTGGAAATCACCACCGAGGACCGCGCCGTGGACATGGTCGAGGAAGGCTACGACCTGGCCATCCGGGTCAATCCCGACCCGGATGCGACGCTGGTCGGACGCATCATCCTGCGCGACCGGTTGGCGGTCGTGGCCCACCCGGGCATCGCGCGGCCGCTGGGCGACGAACCGGCTGCCGCCGTCCTCCGCGCTGATGGCGGCGGTGCCGCGGCCTGGACGCTGCAGGACGGCGCGCGCATCGCCATCGAACCGCGGCTGCGCTTGTCGTCGCTGGTGATGGTGCGCGACGCCGTGGTGGCCGGCGTGGGCGCCGCGTGCCTGCCCGTGTCGCTCGTCAGCCGCGAGGTGGCTGCCGGGCGCCTGCTGCAGTGGGGTGAGCTGGACGCGGCGGAAATCGCCATCTCGGCGCTGTACCCGTCGCGCCGGCTGCTGAGCCCGCGCGTGGCGGCGTTTCTGGACCTGCTGAAGACGGTGTTTCCCAATGGCACGACGGACGAACTGGCGGCCTGCATGAGCGCCACGTGAAATGGCGGTCGCCAAGTGCGTATAATCCGGGATTCGCTGCCGCCCATGTGTCGAGCCCTGCCACGGCGGGGCTTTCTGTTTTTACTGCGCCGGCCAGCAGCCTCTTTTTGCGTTTTCTGGAATCCATCATGGAAATCAAGGTCAATTTTCTCGACAAGCTTCGCCTCGAAGCGAAGTTCGACGACTTCACGGTGATCGCCGACCAGCCGATCCGCTACAAGGGCGACGGCTCGGCGCCCGGGCCATTCGACTACTTCCTGGCGTCGTCGGCCTTGTGCGCCGCTTACTTCGTCAAGCTGTACTGCGACACGCGCAATATCCCGACGGAGAACATCCGGCTGTCGCAGAACAATATCGTCGATCCGGAAAACCGCTACCAGCAGACGTTCAAGATCCAGGTCGAGCTGCCGGCGGACATCTCCGACAAGGACCGCCAGGGCATCCTGCGCTCGATCGACCGCTGCACCGTCAAGAAGGTCGTGCAGCAGGGGCCGGAGTTCGTGATCGAGGAAGTCGAGAACCTGGACGCCGATGCGCAGGCGCTGCTGACGGTGAAGCCGGGCGGCGATACCGCGACCTACATTCCGGGCAAGGACCTGCCGCTGGAGCAGACCATCGCCAATATGTCGGCGCTGCTGGCGGGGCTCGGCATCAAGATCGAGATCGCGTCGTGGCGCAATATCGTGCCGAACGTGTGGTCGCTGCATATCCGCGACGCGCATTCGCCGATGTGCTTCACCAACGGCAAGGGCGCGACGAAAGAGAGCGCGCTGGCCTCGGCGCTGGGAGAGTACATCGAGCGCCTCAGCGCTAACCACTTCTATGCCGGCGCCTATTGGGGCGAGGACATCGCCAACGCGCCGTTCGTGCATTACCCGAACGAGCGCTGGTTCAAGCCGCGGCGCAAGGATGCGCTGCCGGAGGAGATCCTCGATGAATACACTCTGTCGATTTATGACCCGGAAGACGAGCTGCGTGCGTCGCACCTGATCGATACCAACTCCGGCAACGTGGCGCGGGGCATCTGCTCGCTGCCGTTCGTACGCCAGTCCGATGGTGCGACGGTGTATTTCCCGTCGAACCTCGTCGAGAATCTGTACGCCAGCAATGGCATGAGCGCCGGGAATACGCTGGCGGAAGCGCAGGTGCAGTGCCTGTCCGAGATTTTCGAGCGGGCGGTCAAGCGCGAGATCATCGAAGGCGAGCTGGCGTTGCCGGACGTGCCGCAGGAAGTGCTGGCGAAGTATCCCGGCATCCTGGCTGGTATCCAGGCGCTGGAAGAGCAGGGCTTCCCCGTGCTCGTCAAGGATGCGTCGCTGGGCGGGCAGTATCCGGTGATGTGCGTGACGTTGATGAACCCGCGCACGGGCGGCGTGTTCGCGTCGTTCGGCGCGCACCCGAGCTTCGAGGTGGCGCTCGAGCGCAGCCTGACGGAACTGTTGCAGGGCCGCAGCTTCGAAGGCCTGAACGACCTGCCGCCGCCCACGTTTGCCAGCGCGGCCGTGACGGAGCCGTACAACTTCGTCGAGCACTTCATCGATTCCAGCGGCGTCGTGTCGTGGCGCTTCTTCAGCGCGAAGTCCGATTACGACTTTGTCGAGTGGGATTTCACCAGCGAAGGCGAGAACGCCAACGCCGAGGAAGCCGCCGCGTTGCTGGGCCTGCTGGCCGACGCGGGCAAGGAAGTGTATATCGCCGAATACAACGAGCTGGGCGCGGTGGCCTGCCGCATCCTGGTGCCGGGTTATTCCGAGGTCTACCCGGTCGAGGATCTGGTCTGGGACAACACCAACAAGTCGCTGCTGTTCCGGGAAGACATCCTGAACCTGCACCGCCTGGACGACGCGCAGCTGGAAGCGCTGCTCGACCGCCTTGAAAACAACGAGCTGGACGAGTATTCCGACATCGCCACCTTGATCGGCATCGAGTTCGACGAGAACACGGAGTGGGGCCAGCTGACGGTGCTGGAACTGCGGCTGCTGATCAACCTGGCGCTGAAACGCTTCGAGGACGCGCACGACCTGGTCGGCGCCTTCCTGCAGTACAACGACAATACCGTCGAACGTCGCCTGTTCTACCAGGCGCTGAACGTGGTGCTGGAAGTGGAGCTGGACGACGACCTGGAGATCGACGACTACGTCGCCAACTTCCGCCGTATGTTCGGTAACGCGCGCATGGATGCGGCGCTGGGCGCGATCGACGGCAGCGTGCGCTTCCATGGGCTGACGCCGGTCGGCATGGGTCTGGAAGGGCTGGACCGACATCAGCGTTTGCTGGACAGCTATCGCAAGCTGCACAAGGCGCGCGCGGCTTTCGCCAACCGCTAAGCAGCCTTAAGCCGGTGGTGCCGCGGTCAACGACGAGCGGCACACCGCATCGCAGGGCGTCGGTTACGTCCAGTTCGCCAGTGCCCCGGCGGCCTCCAGCGCAGCAATGGCCCCATCGATACGACCCGGCGCGGACTCGATGAGCGGCGCCACCGGCTCGCCCAACAGCGCACGCATCAGCGGCGCCATTAGCACCAGCTCGATAAACTGCTGAGCAGGTTCGACCGCCTGGGTGGCGTGGTCCGGCTCACGCACCGCAATCGCCCCCGCCACCCGCTGCACACCTGCCTGCCAGAATAACTGCTCGGCATGCACGCCCGTGCCGGCAAAGCGCGGCATCTCGCTCACCACCAGCCGCAGCAAGGCCAGCGCATCCGGATGCAGCGCATCGGCCAGCACACTCATCCCGACCGTCTGCAGGCGCTCGCGCAGCGGCGTTTCGGTCGCAACCTCGCTCTGCCCGGGCGGACGCCCCAGCATATTGTCGATCACGGCAGTGAACAACGCACCCTTGTTGGCGTAGCGCGCATAAATGCTGGCCTTGCCCGCGCCGGCGTCCAGCGCCACCTGATCGCAGGTGGTCCCGTCGTAGCCTCGCTCGAGGAACAAACGTGTCGCCGCCGCGAGCAGGCGGGCCTCGACATCGCCGGCCCGATCGGCCGGCGGCCGTCCGCCACGTCCACGTTTTGCCGCCACTTCCGCTGTCATGCCGCTGCCCTTGTCAAATCGCTTTACACAAATGATAACTTATCGTTAAACTAGACTCGCCAGTTCAATTTAGTGCAGTTCAGTTCGCCTCACAGTTCAATCCATCCCGGCGCCATGCCGGTCGGCAGCGTAGCACAACCAAGGAAGTCCATGTCCACCACGATTCACCCGTTCCACCTTGCCGTACCCGAGAGCGATCTTGCCGACTTGCGCAGCCGCCTTGCGCGCACGCGCTGGCCCGATGCCGAAACCGTGTCCGACACCAGCCAGGGCCCGCAGCAGGCCAGGTTGCGTGCCCTGGTCGATCGCTGGCAAGATGGCTACGACTGGCGCCGCTGTGAAGCCATGTTGAACGATTTCGGCCAGTACCGTACGGAAATCGATGGCCTGGACATCCATTTCCTGCACATCCGATCGCCCGAGCCGGATGCAATGCCGCTCTTGATGACGCACGGCTGGCCCGGCTCCGTGCTGGAATTTCGCGACGTGGTCAAGCCGCTGACCGACCCCGCCGCGCATGGCGGGGAGGCGAAGGATGCATTCCACCTCGTGATCCCGTCCCTGCCGGGCTTCGGTTTCTCCGGCAAGCCGACGGCCACCGGCTGGACCATCGACCGTATCGCCGACGCGTGGATCGTCCTGATGCAGCGTCTTGGCTATGACCAATGGGCCGCCCAGGGCGGCGACTGGGGCGGCGCGGTCACGGCAACGCTTGGCTACAAGGCGCCGCCGGGGCTGGTGGGCATTCACCTGAACATGGTGATGTTCCAGCCGACCGAGCAGGAACGTGCCGAGGCCACGCCGCACGAACAGAAGATGCTCGACGATGCGCAGCGCTATGACCAGCAATTCTCCGGGTATTTCAAAGTGCAGGGCACGCGGCCCCAGTCGATCGGCTTCAGCCTGGCAGATTCGCCTGTCGGACTGGCTGCGTGGATCTATGCGCTGTTCCAGGACGTCTCCGACAGCGGCGGCGACGTTGAAAGCGTCTTCCCACTCGATCACATCATCGACGACATCATGCTGTACTGGCTGCCCAACACCGGCGCCAGTTCGGCGCGGCTTTACTGGGAGACGATGCAGTCGATGCAGCGAGGCGGGGCGCCGGCAACGCCGATGCCGACGCCGGCCGGCATCAGCATGTTCCCCGGCGAGCAGATGCGCCTGTCGAAACGCTGGGCCGAGCGGCGCTTTGCCAACCTGGTCCACTTCAACGAGCCGGCGCGCGGCGGCCACTTTGCCGCGATGGAGCAGCCAGCGGTGTTTGTCGATGAGGTTCGCGCGACGGTGCGCGCCATGCGCTGAGTTGGCGCCGACGACGACGGCCGCTATCTGCGCATCCGCGCCGTGAGAATCGGTCGCGGATCGACGGGCGTGTCGAGTATGAAGGTCGTATAGCCGTGCCGGCATTCCACGGCGATGCTTCCCGCATGCTGCTCGGCGACGCTGCGCACGAACGGAAGTCCGATTTCCCAGCCGCCTTCGCCCTTCATGGCGGTTCGCTTGTAGAGCTGAAAGATCGCTTCGATGCGGTCCGGTGGAATGGGCGGCCCTTCGTTCGTGATGGACAGTGCCACGCGGCCGCCGTAGCTGCGCAAGGTTGCGGTGACGGGCGTTCCCGGGTCGCTGTACTCGACCGCATTCGACAGCAGGTTTTCGATCGCCTTCGATATCGAATCGCGATGCCAGAATCCCTGCACAGGGATCGCGATCACTTCGGTTCTGGGCGCTGCCGTGGAGGCGCGGACCACGTCCACAAGCACTTCGCGTAAATCCAGCGCCTGCAGCTCGATCGTGTCATCCGCGGGAGGAGACAGCATCGACATGTCCAGCATCTCCGACAGCATCGAACCGATGCGCTCGAGATGCTGGGACGCGAGCGCCGCGAGCCGGTGCGCAGTGTCCGTTTGCTGCGCTTCACGGATGTGATCGACGGCCATCGATACATCGGAAAGCCGGCCCCGGATATCATGGACGGCGGCGGCGCTGAACTGCTCCCGCGCGGCAGCTTTGCATAATATGAAGCCCGTGATCGATTCGCGAATCGCCTCATCGATCAGGGAGTTAAGTCTGGCCGACTGGTCGCGCGAGAGTGCAAAGCCGGCGTTCCCCCATGCCGAGAACAGGACACTTCTGAACAGCTGAATCTCATGGGCGACCGTTTCGACGTCGTATCTCGTCAGCCGCGCGCGTTCGCCGCCGTGTTCCGACGCCAAGGTCGACTGGCGATAATTGAACGTTTCCCCCGATGCGACGGAACAGAGATGTTCGTAAAAAATTGGCAAGGTATCGAGCAGCAAGGGCGCAGGCAGTTCGTGCGCGAAGCGTACCTGTTCCCGCACGGCCGCCAGCCACGACGCAAAGACCGTGTCGCGCAGCAGCATGAGGCGTTGGTGCAGATCGGTGCAGGATTCAGCCATGTTCGGGGCGCATGAAAGTAGAAGTTCCGGCTGACAGGATACCGGGCTTTTGGCCAGAGGTGCGTCTGCCTTGGCGACGTCGACTACAACCCCGGGGCACGACGCTGCGTGACCTGGCTCTGCGGCACTGGCTCCGCAGCGGCCGGACCTCGGGCCGCCATCTGGCAAAACCAACACGCCGTTCGTTACACGCGGTTCTCGTAAGACCTCTGGCCCGGCGCCGCAAATGCGACTGGACTGCAACCGTGTCGTTGCTTCCATGATGCGAGCGGCGTAACGTGAAGGGGCATCTTGGGACGATTCGTGCGAAGTGGCCACGGCG
Source organism: Pseudoduganella plicata (assembly GCF_004421005.1). Taxonomy (NCBI): domain Bacteria; kingdom Pseudomonadati; phylum Pseudomonadota; class Betaproteobacteria; order Burkholderiales; family Oxalobacteraceae; genus Pseudoduganella; species Pseudoduganella plicata. The sequence goes on along the minus strand of NZ_CP038026.1, from coordinate 1,063,251 downwards.
TCACCCGATGTTGCCGCAATACCCAACCGAACGCTAACGAATCAGGAGCACACCATGAAAGCTCTCGCTGCTGCATTACTGGCTGCCGCCACATTCACCTCGATGACGACGCAAGCTGCTACACGGATCGACACGGAAGGTTTCAGTCTCGAATTTGGCCAATTCCACGATCAGTGGATGAGTATGAACCTGCTTTCGGATGAGGACGGGATTGTACGAATCGGGTTCGAGAACATCATCGTCGGCGCCACCGTGACGAGGGGTAGCGACCAGTTTGACCGGGACGCGAGTTTCATCGGGTCGATAGCAGAAGGCTATCGCGTCACTTCGATGACGCTGCGCGGCACGTACGTTGGAACGGTTGAACTCACTTCTCAGAACGGCTGGCAGAACTGGCCGGGCGAGATTAGCGTGGCCCCAGGCGACGCCTCCACCTTGACGTCCATGTCCATGTGGGTCCAGCACGGGGATACAGACACCGAGGTCCGTGGGGGAAGAGTGTTCAACTTGAACGGCTCGCACGCCTTCGGGACGCAATACTCGGACACCGTGGAGAACACCTTCGGCCTCTTCATCACCTCGTACGCGAGTCTCCGAGCACAGGCAGAGGAGGTCTGGCTTTACCACCCGGACGGCGGCTGGGGCTACAATTTCGGGACCGCACTGGCCAGTATTCGAGCCGACGACGTCGTGTTGACCCTGCATGTATCCGCAGTGCCCGAGCCGGCCACATATGGCATGCTGATCGGCGGCCTTGGCATCCTGGGTTACGTTGCGCGCCGCCGCAAAGGTGCCGCCGTGAACTGAGGTCGCCCTCCGTCAGCAGCGGAGGCACCCTCTCGACCGGAAGGCACGAACTTGTCAGCCGTAAAGAAAGCCGGGATCGCGGCTGCGATCCCGGCTTCCCACTACGTGGACGATTGAGTCAGTGGCGCTTAGTGCGCGCTCGCCCCAGCCGCGCCAATCCCTGTCTCCGAACGCACTTCCTGCGCCTCAAAGCCCGCCTTGTCGATGGCAGCGCGCTTGCTGGAATCCGTCACCGAGAACAGCCAGATGCCGACAAAGCCAACGGTCATCGAGAACAGGGCAGGGGACGTGTACGGGAAGATGGCCGAGGCGTTGTGGAACACGTCGACCCAGACCGATTTCGACAACACCGTCAAGGTGACGGCCGTGATGAGGCCCAGGAAACCGCCGACGGTGGCGCCGCGCGTGGTGCACTTGCTCCACAGGACGGACATGAACAGCACGGGGAAGTTGGCCGATGCGGCAATCGCGAACGCCAGCGACACCATGAACGCGACGTTCTGCTTCTCGAACACGATGCCCAGCAGAACGGCGATGACGCCCAGCACGATGGTCGTGAATTTCGACACGCGCAGCTCGCTGCCCGGTGCCGGCTTGCCTTTCTTGATGACGGTGGCGTACAGGTCGTGCGACACGGCCGAGGCGCCGGACAAGGTCAGGCCGGCGACTACCGCCAGGATCGTGGCAAACGCCACGGCCGAGATAAAGCCCAGGAAGACGTCGCCGCCGACGGCTTTCGCCAGGTGCACCGCCGCCATATTGTCGCCGCCCAGCAGCTTGCCGGCGGCGTCCTTGAAGCCGGCGTTGGTGCCGACCAGCACGATGGCGCCGAAGCCGATGATGAACACCAGCACGTAGAAATAGCCGATCCACGTGGTGGCCCACAGCACGGATTTACGCGCTTCCTTGGCGCTCGGGACCGTGAAGAAGCGCATCAGGATGTGCGGCAGGCCGGCGGTGCCGAACATCAGCGCCATGCCGAACGAGATGCCGGAGATCGGGTCCTTGATGAAGCCGCCCGGGCCCATGATCGCGTCGCCCTTGGCGTGCACGTTGACGGCCTCGGCAAACAGTGCGGACGGGCTGAAGTTGTACAGGGCCAGCACGGCAAACGCCATGTAGGTCGTCGCGCCCAGCAGCATCACGGCCTTGATGATCTGCACCCACGTGGTGGCGGTCATGCCGCCGAACAGCACGTACACCATCATCAGCAGGCCGACCAGCACGACGGCGATCCAGTAGTCCAGGCCAAACAGCAGCTTGATCAGCTGGCCCGCGCCGACCATCTGCGCGATCAGGTAGAACAGCACGACAACCAGCGTGCCGGATGCGGCAAACAGGCGCACCGGTTTTTGGGCGAAACGGTAGGCGGCCACGTCGGCAAACGTGAAGCGGCCCAGATTACGCAGGCGCTCGGCCATCAGGAATGTCAGCACGGGCCAGCCGACGAGGAAGCCGATCGCGTAGATCAGGCCGTCGAAACCGCTGACGAACACGGCCGCCGAAATGCCCAGGAACGATGCGGCCGACATGAAGTCGCCGGCAATGGCAAGACCGTTCTGGAAGCCGGTGATGCCGCCGCCGGCCGTGTAGAAGTCCGATGCCGAACGGGTGCGCTTGGCGGCCCATTTGGTGATGAACAGCGTCAGCAGCACGAACGCGGCAAACATGGCGATCGCCGTCCAGTTGGTGGCCTGCTTGGTGGACTGGCCCAGGTCGGGCGCGGCCAGAGCGGTGCCGGTGGCGGCCAAGGCGACAAGGGCGGCAGCGGCGCCGCGCAGGGCGGTGCGGGCCATCATGCCTTCACCTCTTCCGGCTGTTTTGCATGGGCGGCGGCGTTCTTGTGGATGGCGTCCGTGAGCGCGTCGAATTCGCGGTTGGCACGGCGCACGTAGATCCCTGTGACGGCGACAGTGAAGAAAATCACGAACAGGCCGAGCGGCACGCCGCGCGACATGACGCCGTCGCCGATCTTGCCGGCCATAAATTCCTTGCCGAACGCGTTCAGCGCCGTGAAGCCGTAGTAGACGACCATGACGGACCAGGCGAGCATCCAGCCGTAACGCGAGCGGGTCTTCACCAGCTTCTGGTAATTGGGGTCGTTCTTGACCAAATGAACGAGGTCTTGTTCCATAATGCTTGTCTCCGGGTAATTTTTTGTAGGGCCAGCTCCTGTGTTGCAAGCTGCCAGATTAACACCCTACGCAACATTTCTTACCGCGTGCTTACGGTGTGGAGACAAAGGCGGGTTGGCCGCAGGAAGTCAGCCGGGTACGAGGCGGCGCGAATTGGCATCGGTGCGGAAGATAATCGGCTGGCCCGTCGACCGGAATGGCGAGTCCATGACAATGGCCTGCACGGCGGCATGCTGCGGCGAATGCGCACAGACGGGATCGGCGTTTGCCGCGTCGCCCGTCAGCGCATACGCCTGGCAGCGGCATCCGCCGAAATCCCGATGCTTTTCCGGGCACGTGCTGCAAGGCGACTTCATCCAGGCGTCGCCCCGGTAGCGGTTGAAGGCGCCGCTCGCGTACCAGATCTCCTCGACGCTGTAGTCGCGTACATTGGGAAAGGCGACGCCCGGCAGCGTGCGCGCGGCATGGCAGGGCAGGGCGGTGCCGTCCGGCGAAATACCGAGAAAGACGGAGCCCCAGCCGTTCATGCACGCCTTGGGCCGTTCCTCGAAATAGTCGGGCACGACAAACAGGATGCGCACCCGGCTGCCGATGCGGGCGCGGTATTCGTTGACGACCGCTTCGGCGCGCTGCAACTGCTCGCGGGTCGGTATCAATTGCGCACGGTTCACCATGCCCCAGCCGTAATACTGCGTGTTGGCCAGTTCCAGGTACTCGACGCCCATCGCCAGCGCCATGTCGATAATGCGGTCCACGTGGTCGAGGTTGTAGCGATGCAGCACCACGTTCAGCACCATCGGGTAGTCGTATTGCTTGATCAGGCGCGCCACGCGCGACTTCAGGTCGAACGTTTTGGTGCTCGACAGGAAATCGTTCATCTCGCGCGTGGAGTCCTGGAACGACAGCTGGATGTGGTCCAGTCCCAGTTCCTTCATCCGGGCGATCCGCGGCTCCGTCAGCCCGATGCCGGAGGTGATCAGGTTCGTGTAGAAGCCCAGCCGGCGTCCTTCGCCGATCAGCTCTTCCAGGTCGTCGCGCAGCAACGGTTCGCCGCCGGAAAACCCCAGCTGGGCCGCGCCGAGCCGGCGCGCCTGGCGCATCACGTCGACCCACTGCGCGGTCGAAAGTTCGGTCCGGTGGTGCGCGTAATCGACCGGGTTGTAGCAGAAGGCGCAGTGCAGCGGGCAGCGGTAAGTCAGTTCCGCCAGCAGCCACAGCGGTGCGGCAATGGGTGGTGCGCTCATGCGTCAGTCCAGCCAGCCGCGCTCGCTCGCGGCGCGCAGGAATCCGTCCACGTCCGCCGCAAGACCGCCCGTATCGAACGCGGCTTCCAGTTCGTCGACGATGGCCGGCACGCTGTGCTCGCCGTCGCAGCGCTTCAGGATTTCGGCCGCACTGCCATTGAGCTTGACCATGCCCTCCGGGTACAGCAGTACGTAGTTGCCTTGCGCTTCTTCCCATTGCATGCGGAAGCGGCGCGAAAGATGGGGTTTGTCGGGAATCACTGCGGCACCTCGCTGTCGGGGCAGGCTTTTTCGATGGCGTCGAGCATCGCCCACAGGATGTCGAGCTTGAACTGCAGGATGTCGAGGGCCCGTTCCTGCGCCGCCCGCGTCGTGAAGTGGTCGAGCGTGACCTGCAGGCCGTGCTCGACGTCGCGCTCGGCCAGGCGGATGCGGCTGCGGAAGTACTGCAGGCCGTCCGGGTCGATCCAGCCGTAGTGCACGGGCCAGTTGGCCAGGCGGTCCTTGTGGATTTGCGGCGCGAACATTTCCGTCAGCGACGAGCAGACCGCTTCCTGCCACGGTGCCTGGCGGGCAAAATTGACGTAGGCATCGACGGCAAACCGCACGCCGGGCACGACGTCTTGCTGCGACCATAACGCGTCCGCATCGAGCCCTACGGCCGCGCCCAGCCTCAGCCATGCCTCGATACCGCCTGCGTTGTCCTCCCCATTGCCGTCATGGTCGAGGATGCGCCGCACCCATTTGCGCCGCGTTGCACGGTCGGGGCAGTTCGCCAGGATGGCGGCGTCCTTGCGCGGAATGTTCACCTGGTAGTAGAAGCGGTTGGCGACCCAGGCGCGGATCTGCCCCGGGCGCAGCAGGCCGTCGTTCATCCGCACGTTGAACGGATGATGGACGTGATAGCCCGCGCCGCGGGCGCGCAGCTGCGCTTCGAATTCGCCGCGGCTCCAGGCCGGGTTGTCTGTCATAGGGCGATCTCCATGCCGTCGAAGGCGACTTCGATGCCGTGGCGCGCCAGGATCGCGCGCTGTTCCGAGTCGTCGTCCAGGATCGGGTTGGTATTGTTGATGTGAATAAGGACCTTGCGGCATTCCAGCCGGTCCAGCACGGCAATCATGCCGCCTTCGCCCGACTGCGGCAGGTGGCCCATGTCGGCCGCGCTCTTGTGGGAAAAGCCGTGGCGGATCATTTCGTCCTCGCGCCAGAACGTGCCGTCCACCAGCACGCAGTCGGCCTGGCGCATCGCCGCATCCACTTGCGGCTCGACGGCGCCCAGCCCCGGCGCGTAAAACAGCGACCGGCCGCTCGCCAGGTTTTCGATCAGCAGGCCGATGTTGTCGCCCACCTGCGGATGCGCCCGGTGCGGCGAGTAGGGCGGCGGCTTGCTCGAGAGCGCCAGCGGCGTGAAGCGCACCCCATCCATGCCCGGCACGTGCACCGGATGCATGGCCGGGCCGTCGCCGACGGTGTCCAGCCGATGCCAGCGCAGGCCGCAATAATGCGACAGCACGGGCGCCAGCGGCAGGTCCGTGTTGAGATCGTTCCACACGGGCGCCGTGCAGTACAGCGGCAGCGGTTTTCCCTCCCGCAGCATCAGCAGGCCCGTGACGTGGTCGACCTGCGCATCCATCAGCATCACGGCGGCGATGCCGGAATCACGCGTTGCCCGCGCCGGTTGCAGCGCCGGCGTGGCGCGGATCTGCGCCAGGATGTCGGGCGAGGCATTGATCAGCAGCCAGTCCGTGTCATTGGACGAGACGGCAATCGACGACTGCGTGCGCGGCGTGGCGGCAACCGTCCCGCTGCGCACACCACGGCAGTTGCGGCAATTGCAGTTCCACTGGGGGAAGCCGCCGCCCGCAGCCGATCCCAGAACGATGATCCTCACGGGCGACTGCCTGCGCTAGCGGTTGGCGATGTACAGCGTGATTTCAAAACCGAAGCGCAGGTCGGTGAATTGCGGTGTGGTCCAGGTCATGGTCGCTCTCCTAGGGGTGGTCAAGATTGCTGCGGATGTGCAGTCGAGGATGCAGTAGCAGCAAGCGTGCCATCGAGTGGCTATGCGGGTGCAAGGCCGCTGGCGTGACACACCTGTCCCGTTTTGACACAGCGACTGTTGCGGAATCGATCAGTGCGTGACCGCGGGTGCCGGCGCGCGCAACTTCTGTCACGTTGCATCAATTCACCGTCTATGTGCATCAACTAACGTTTCGCGCATATTTCATTAATGAAGGGACTGGACGCGCGGCCCCTGTTGCGTTACAATTGATACACATTTACAACAGATTTGACGGCATCCTTGCCGGTTCCCTGCAGTACGGGGAACGTCGCAATCGGGCCATGCGCCCTTACTCAATACCGTTTGACGTTTTCGTCAAACAGCCAGGTGCCGCTGCCATTGCAGCGCACCCGCGTGGCCGGAAGTCCTGAACCCCAGCTTCTTCCGGCACGCACCTGACACCCCGGCATACAGGCATCGGCCTGGTCGGACACCCGTGTCTCGCCCCTGTCCGTCGCGAGCGTGCGCCAGCGCGCCAGCGTTATCGCCGAGTGCTTGTCGACGCCCCGGGGTTTGCCGATTCCCGTCACGGCCTGTGGCCGTCGGGTTTCACTCAACGCGAAATCGAAGGAGAACCACAACGTGGCCAAACAAATCCTCATCGACCATGTCTTCAAAGTGTTCGGCGATCAGCCCGACGAGGCCCTGGCGCTGGTACGCCAGGGCGCAGGCAAGCAGGACATCCTGGCCGCCACCGGCTGCACGATCGGCGTATTCGACGCCAGTTTTACCATCGAGGCAGGCGAGATCTTCGTCATCATGGGCCTGTCCGGTTCCGGCAAGTCCACGCTGGTGCGCATGCTGAACCGCCTGATCGAGCCGACCGCCGGCCGCATCCTGATCGACGGCGCCGACATCAACACGCTGCCGGACGCGCAGCTGCGCGCCTTGCGCCGCAAGGACATCAGCATGGTGTTCCAGTCGTTCGCGCTGCTGCCGCAACTGACGGTGCTCGACAACACCGCGTTCGGCATGGAGCTGGCGGGCATGCCGAAGTCCGAGCGCCACGCGTTGGCCCGGCAGGCGCTGGAACAGGTCGGCCTTGCCGGCTATGCCGCCAGCTATCCGGACGAGCTGTCCGGCGGCATGCAGCAGCGGGTCGGCCTGGCGCGCGCGCTGGCCTGCGATCCGTCGATCCTGCTGATGGACGAGGCGTTTTCCGCGCTCGACCCCATCATGCGCACGGAGATGCAGTCGGAGCTGCTGCGCCTGCAGCAGGTCAGGCGCCGCACCATCGTCTTCATTTCGCACGACCTGGACGAAGCCATGCGCATCGGCGACCGCGTCGCCATCATGAAGGACGGCCACGTGGTGCAGGTGGGCACGCCGGAGGAAATCCTGCGCCGGCCCGCCAACGATTACGTGCGCAGCTTCGTGCGCGGCGTCGATGCGGCGGCCGTCTTCAAGGCCGGCGATATCGCGCGCAAGAGCCAGATCATCGTGTCCGAATCGCCGGCGCGCGGTGCACGCGCCGCGCTGTCGATGCTTGAAGAGCAGGACCGGGCGTATGCCTATGTCGTCAATCCGCGGCGCCGCTTCCTCGGCGTGGTCTCGGCCGATTCGCTGCGCAGCGCGCTGGACGGCCACACGGGGCCGCTGGGGCTGGCGCATGCATTCCTGCCGGACGTGCAGACCATCGCCGCGGACGAACCCGTCGCCGGCCTGGTCGGCCAGGTGGCACAGCTCCCGTACGCCGTCCCCGTGGTGGCCAGCGACGGCGACTTCCGCGGCGCGATCAGCAAGACCACCCTGCTGAAATTCCTCGACCGCGACACGCCCGCCATAGCGGAACCACAGACTCAGAAAGGACAAGCATGAACACCGATACCGTCACCTCGCTGGAGCAGGGCACGCAGGCTGCCGCACCGGTCAATCCATGGCTGCCCACCCCTCCGACCGATACTTCGTGGCTGGACGCCGGCCCGCCCGCGGCGACACAAGAACACGCGAGCGCGTTATCACAGCTGTTCCACGGTTCGCTGCCGCTGCAAGCCTGGATCAACGACGGCCTGGGCTGGGTGGTCGCGCACTGCCGGCCGTTCTTCCAGGCCGTGCGCGCACCGATCGACGCGACCCTGACGGGTGCCGGCGACGTGCTGCTGGCCGCCCCGGCGCCCGTGGTGATCGCCATCGTCGGCCTGCTGGCATGGCAGTTCACCAGCCGCGCGCTGGCCGTCGGTACCGTGGCGGCACTGCTGGTAGTCGCGCTGCTGGGTGTCTGGCCCGAGGCGATGGTCACGCTGTCGCTGGTGCTGACGTCGCTCGCGTTCTGCCTGGCGATCGGCCTGCCGCTGGGGATCTTCCTGGCCAGCAGCGACCGCGCGCAGAACATCCTGCGCCCGCTCCTGGACGCCATGCAGACGACGCCCGCCTTCGTGTATCTGGTGCCGGTGGTGATGCTGTTCGGTATCGGCAATGCGCCGGGCGTCATCGTCACCATCGTCTTTGCCCTGCCGCCGCTGGTGCGCCTGACCACTCTGGGCATTCGCCAGGTGCGCCCCGACCTGATCGAAGCGGCGCGCGCCTACGGTGCGTCGCCCTGGCAGCTGCTGACGCGCGTGCAGCTCCCGCTGGCCATGCCGTCCATCATGGCGGGCATCAACCAGTCGCTGATGCTGTCGCTGTCGATGGTGGTGATCGCGTCGATGATCGCCGTCGGCGGCCTGGGCCAGATGGTATTGCGCGGGATCGGCCGCCTGGACATGGGGCTGGCTACCGTCGGCGGTCTGGGCATCGTCGTGCTGGCCATCACGCTGGACCGCGTGACCCAGTCGCTGGGCCAGCCGAGTCGCGGCGTGCGTCACTGGTACCAGACCGGCCCGGCCGGTTTCATCGTGCGCCTGGTGCGCGGTGCTTCCACGGCCTCCGGCCCGGCCGGCCACACCGCGCCCGCAGCCGCACAATAAGAAGAAAGGATCGTTATGCAGCACGTCAAACATTTCGAAGTAACACGCAGGAAGCAGCGCAGGTTCCAGTGGCTGTCGGCGCTGGCGCTGGCCGCGCTCACGCTGACCACGGGTCTGGCGCTGGCGCAGACGCCGGACGCCGGCCTGCCCGGCAAGGGCATCAAGGTCCAGGCGCTGCAAAGCCCGATCGGCGAAGAGACCTTCCAGACAATGCTGGTGGACCGGGCGCTGGAAAAGCTGGGCTATGAGCCACAGCCGATCAGGGAAGTGGATTATCCGACGGCGCACATCGCCATCGCCAACGGCGATGCGACGTACCTGGCCGTGCACTGGGACCCGCTGCACCGGGATTATTACGATAACGCGGGCGGCGACGCGAAACTGCTGCGCACGGGCCAGTACGCCGGTCCGGCCGCGCAGGGCTACATGATCGACAAGGCGAGCGCCGAGAAGTACCGCATCACCAATATCGACCAGCTGCGCGACCCGGCGATCGCGAAACTGTTCGACCATGACGGCGACGGCAAGGCCGACCTGACCGGCTGCAATCCGGGCTGGGGCTGCGAAGCGATGATCGAGCATCATCTGGACGCCTACAAGCTGCGGCCGACGGTCGCGCACGTGCAGGGCAGCTATTCCGCGCTGATCGCCGACACCATCGGCCGCTACCGGCGGGGCGAGCCGATCCTGTACTACACGTGGACGCCGTACTGGGTCAGCGGCGTGCTGGTGCCAGGCAAGGACGTCGTCTGGCTGCAGGCGCCGTTTTCGGCCAATCCGCAGGGCGCCAGCACCCGCCTGGACGACGGCAGCGACTACGGCTTTTCCGTCAATACGACACGCATCGTCGTCAACCGCGCCTGGGCCGAGAAGAACCCGGCGGCCGTCCGGCTGTTCGAAGTGATGCGCCTGCCGATTGCCGACATCAACGCGCAGAACGAGCGCATGCGCAAGGGCGAAAACACGCAGGCCGATATCGCGCGGCACACGGCCGGCTGGATCCGGTATCACCAGGCGTTGTTCGATGGCTGGATTGCGCAGGCGCTGGCGGCAGCGCGGGCGCCGGCAAAAGAGGGTAGTTGAGGCAACAGCAGGTAACGCCTGGAAGAGGGCCCGCGAAGCAGGCCCGATAACCGAAGGCACGTCAAAACCGGTGACAGGCACCACATTTTAAGGCACGTCAAAACCGGTGACAGGCACCACATTTTCAGTCGACGACACCGCCCGCGTGTCGTTCCACGCAGACCATCCCCGGTAGACGGTCTGGGTTCGATGACAGGCTTGCCCCCCGCCGGGATGTGCGCTCGTTATCTGCGTGGCCCGGCGGAGCGGATCGTCCGGACGATTTCCGCCGAGACCTGCCGCGCCAGCTGCCCAAGGATCTGCACCTCGGCAGCGCTGAGCTTGCGCGGCTTCGTATCGATGACGCACAGTGAGCCGAGCGCGAAGCCGCGGTCGTCCGTGACGGGCGCGCCGGCGTAGTACCGGAAGTGCGGCGCGCCCGCGACGGCCGGATTGTCGGCAAAGCGCGGGTCGGCGTCCATGCCGGAAAACTCCTGCACGCCCGGCTGCAGGATCGTGTGGTTGCAGAATGCCCAGCTGCGCGGCGTCTCGCGCAGGTCCAGGCCGATGCGCGTCTTGAACCACTGCCGGTCCTCGCTCAGCACCGTGATCAGCGCGTACGGCATCGACAGGCTCAGCGCCGCCAGCTGGGCCAGGTTGTCGAACACCTGTTCCGGGGCGCTGTCGAGAATGCCGGCGCGGCGCACGGCGGCCAGCCGGCGCGCTTCGTCGGGTCCGACGGGGAACGAGGCATCGCGCAGCTGGATCGGCAACGCCGGAGCCGGCAGCGGTTTCAGCGGCAATTGCCGCGCCAGCTCCGCCACGGCGGCCTCCGGCCCACCGTCCAGGCCGACCATCGTGAATGGCAGGTCCGCCGGCGCTTGCACGGACGGGCGGCTGGCGATCGCGATCTTCAGCCGGCTCAACGATGGGATGGCCCGCAGCGCCGTCAGGAAGCGCGGCAGCGACTCGTCCGGCCCGTCGCTCTGTACCAGCAGCATGTCGTACGCACCGCCGCCCAGGCCGACGGCGGCCGCAACGGGGTCGTCGACACAGTCGATCTGCGCCACGTCCAGCGTCGCCAATGCGCCCGTCCACCGTGCGTGGTCGTCCGCCGGCGCCAGCACCAGCACACGCCAGGCGACAGCCCGGGCATCGCTGCCCCGCTCCAGCGTCGCCAGCACGTCCGTCTCATACATGCGCCGGTGGCCGCCCGGCGTCTTCCACGAAGGAATGACACCGCTTTCGATCCACAGTTGCGCCGTGCGCGCCGAGACGCCCAGGATCTTCGCTGCCTGGGCCGTGGTGATGATGGGGCTGTTCATGGGCGGCAGTATAGCCGACGCCTGCCGGCCCCGGCGGCGGCGCGCGCACCGCATTCCTCACTGCATCCGATTTGCCAGCCGGCGCGTATATGGGATGCGGGCGAAGCGATCGCACGGCGCCCGCCATGCCAACCATACCAATCACCTGACATGAGTCATCATGAACGTCCATACCCGTTTGCGCGCGCTGGCCGCCGCCGCAGTCTTCGCCACCCTCGGCGCCCATGCCCATGCCGCCGATGCCGGCCCATCGGTCGTCATCGTGCATGGCGCCTTTGCCGACGGGTCTGACTGGGCCAGGGTGATCCCGCTGCTGCAGGCGAAGGGCGTCAAGGTGACCGCCGTGCAAAATCCGCTGACATCGCTGGCCGACGACGTGGCGGCGACCCGCCGCGCCATCGACAGCCAGCCCGGCAAGGTCGTGCTGGTCGGTCACTCGTGGGGCGGCACGGTCATCACCGAGGCCGGCCAGCACGACAAGGTGGGCAGCCTCGTCTACGTGGCCGCCTTCGCGCCCGAGGCCGGCAAGTCCACCGCCGAAACGGGCGAAGGGTATCCGGCCGCGCCCGGCAGCAAGCGGTTCGTGGCGGACCGGGAGGGCTACCTGACGCTGCCAGAAGCGGCCATGCGCGAAGACTTCGCGCAGGACGTGCCTGCCGTGCAGGCCGCCGTCATGACGGCAACGCAAGGACCGATCCAGTCCAAGGCGTTTGCCGACAAGGTGACGGTCGCCGCGTGGAAGACGCGGGCATCGTGGTTCATCGTCAGCAACCGGGACCGGATGATCGACCCCGGCCTGCAGCGCGCCATGGCGAAAAAGATCGGCGCCAGGACGACGGAGCTGGCCGCCAGCCACGTGCCCCAGCAGTCGCGCCCGGCGGACGTCGCCAAGGTGATCCTGGACGCGGTGGCGGCAACGCGGCAGGGCAGCTAGACGGGCCGGCCAACGTCGAGCAAGCCTTCTTCGGCCAGCTGCATCGCCTGGCCGATCAGGGCCCGCATCTTCGGCTGGTTCTGGCTGCGCATGGGGAAGTACAGGTAGAGGCCGGACGTCCCGGGCACGTGGCGCGTCAGCGCGCGCACCAGGCGGCCTTGCCGGATGTCTTCCTCGATCTCGATATCGGGCAGCCACGCGATGCCCAGCCCCTTGCGGGCCAGCTCGGCGATCATCCCCGTGTCGTTGGCGCACACGGCGGCGTCCGTATCGAGCAGCAGTTCGCCGTCGCTGTCCGTGAAGCGCCACGGTGGCAGCACGCCGGACGTGGAGAAACGGTAACGGATCGTGGCATGCCGCAGCAGGTCGCGCGGCACCTGCGGCGTGCCGTGCCGCGCGAAATAGTCGGGTGCCGCCACGATCGACCACGACAGCGGCCGGCTGAGGCGCATCGCCACCATGTCCTGCGCCACCGACTGGCCCAGCCGCACGCCCGCATCGTAGCCGGCGCCCACCAGGTCCACCAGGCCGTCGTCGAGGGACAGGTCGAAGGTGATGTCCGGACAGGCCGTGCGCATGCGCGGCACCAGATGCCGCGCCAGCAGGTAGCCGAAGGCGCGCGGCGCCGTGATGCGCAAGTGCCCCGAGGGCCGCTGCTGGAACCGCGCCAGTTCGTCAAACGCCTCGTCGATCTGGCCGACGGCGGGCTTCAGGACCGCCAGCAGGTTCGTCCCCGCATCCGTCAGCGCAACGCTGCGCGTATTGCGGGTAAACAGCGTCACCCCATGCTTTCCCTCCAGCGCACGCACCCCCTTGCTGACGGCCGTCGGGCTGACGTTCAGGCGCCGCGCCGCGTGCGTGAAACTGCGGTGTTCAGCAACGGCAAGAAAGAGGCGGATCAGTTCGAGGGAGCTCATGTCGGTCATTTTGAACTTGTGGTTCATGGAGCATAGCGCTTTGACGGCTTTTTCGCCATGCCGCCCGACCGTACACTGGCGCCACACTTTCAACAGGAGAACTCCATGATTGACTTACCCAGCCAGGTCGCGGCCTATGTGGACGCGGCCAACCACCAGGACACGGCGGCGATTGCCGCGAGCTTTACCCCCGACGGCACCGTGCGCGACGAAGGCGCCGTGCACCGCGGCACCGCCGCGATCGCGGCATGGGCGCGCGAGGTGGCGCAGCGCTACCGGTTCACCATCGAACCGCGCAGCGCCACGCAGGCCGACGGCCGCTACCGCCTGCACGCTACCGTGCATGGCAACTTCCCCGGCAGTCCGACGGCGATGGCGTTCGCGTTCGTGCTGGAGCCGGGCGGCATCGGCGCACTGGAGATCGCTGCATGAGCGACTATTCCTTCACCGGCAAGCACGCGCTGGTCACGGGCGGCACCAAGGGCATGGGCGAGGCGATCGTGCGCACCCTGGCACAGCGCGGCGCCACGGTCATCACCACGGCGCGTAACGCCCCGACGGAGCCCATCGAGGGTGTGCGCTACCTGCAGGCGGACATCGGCACCGCTGCCGGCGCGCGCCATGTTGCCGACATCGTCGGGCGCGAACTGGGCCATCTGGACTTCCTCGTCAATAACGTCGGCGGTTCGTCGGCACCGGGCGGCGGCGCGCTGGCGCTGACGGACGAACTGTGGGACGACGCCCTCCAGTCGAATCTGCTGGCGGCCGTGCGGCTGGACCGCGCCTTCCTGCCGGCCATGCTGGCGCGTGGCGCCGGCAGCATCGTGCACATCACGTCGATCCAGCGCCGGCTGCCGCTGTACGACGCCACGGTTGCCTATGCCGCGGCCAAGGCGGCGCTCAGCAATTACAGCAAGTCGCTGGCCAACGAGTTCGGTCCGCGCGGCATCCGCGTCAACAGCGTGGCGCCCGGCTTTATCGAGACGACAGCCGCGCAGGGCCTGATCGAAAGGATGGCGGCGCATCGGCAAATGAGCGTGGCCGAGGCGCGCAACGACCTGATGGCGTCGCTCGGCGGCATCCCCATCGGGCGGCCAGGAAGGCCACAGGAAGTTGCCGAACTGGTAGCATTCCTCCTGTCACCACTGGCCGTGTCCGTGCATGGCGCGGAACTGGTGATCGACGGCGGAACGATCCCGACGGTCTGACCACCGATGCAGCGGCCCGCCGCGCTTGGCGTGGCCGCTGTCTCGACTACTCAACGGATGGACCCATGACAAAGCTTCCCATTGTTCCCCGCTCGTCGGCACCGCTGCGCGGCGCGGACCTGCCATTGCTGATCTCGCTGAACGTGCTGCTGGAGGAGTGCAACGTCACGCGGGCGGCCATGCGCCTGCACTTGAGCCAGCCGGCGCTCTCGGCGCAGCTGTCGCGCCTGCGGCTGCTGTTCGGCGACCCGTTGCTGGTGCCCGCCGAGAGCGGACGCGGCCTGGCGCCATCGCCGTTCGCCTTGAAGCTGCATCGCCGGCTGCAGCCGGCACTGCTGGCGCTGACGACGGCCGTGCGCCCCGCCACGGACGACTTCGACCCGGCACGGGCGGCGCGCATCTTCACGCTGGCCGCCAATAATACGGCCACGGCCGTCGTGCTGCCCGGCCTGGCGGGGCGGCTGCAGGCGCAAGGCAACCGGCAATTGCAGCTGAGGCTGGCCAGTCCGGACGAACCCGACCTGGCGAGCCGGCTGGAACGCGGCGAGGTCGATCTCTGCTTCAGCGCGGCGTGCCTGCTGCCACCAGGCCTGATGAGCTGCGAGCTGGTCACGGCGCCATACGTGCTCGTGCAGCGCGCCGGGCACGCCCGGGGCAGGGCACCGATGACCCTGGACGATTACCGCATGCTCGACCACGTTAAC
The DNA here is from genome assembly GCF_004421005.1 of Pseudoduganella plicata. Taxonomy (NCBI): domain Bacteria; kingdom Pseudomonadati; phylum Pseudomonadota; class Betaproteobacteria; order Burkholderiales; family Oxalobacteraceae; genus Pseudoduganella; species Pseudoduganella plicata. Next base: position 1,047,947 of record NZ_CP038026.1, on the reverse strand, counting down.
GTTGCGCGCGACGGCAGCCTGCACGGCGCCATGGACGAGCAACTGTACCGGCTGGGCCATACGCGCCATACCGTGGTGGCCGTGCAGGATTTCACGGCCGTGGGGCGATCGTGGCGGCGAGCGACCTGGTCTGCGCTGTCCCGGCCTTCCTGGGGCCGTCGATGCCGCCCGGCGTCGACATCGTCGAGCTGGCCTTCCCGTTCCTCACGTACTCGATGTGCATGGCCTGGCACGCGGCGGGCGACGACGACCCGGGCCTGCAGTGGTTGCGCTCCCAGGTGCAGGCCGTCATGGCGGACAGAGGATTGGCCCCCGGCCTGGCCTGACGGACGCGCTGCCCGGGCGATGCGGCGTCCCCGCCTCCTCGAGGCACGTGCGCAGCCGTTCAAGGCCGCGCCGCAGCCAGCTCTTTGCCGTCCCCAGCGGCACTCCCAGGTGTTGCGCCATCTCCGCATGCGTCATGTCGCGCCCGAAGGCCAGCGCGATGGTCTGGCGGTGCGGCGGCGCCAGCCGCATCAGCGCCCCTTCCAGCTGTGCCAGCCCGGTGGCGTCGGCGCTCGCATCCACCTCCGCGTTGGCTTCCGCTAGCGCTGCCTCCGGCGATGCAATGATCGGGTCGCAGGCATGGCTGCGCAGCATGCTCAGCGCCCGGTTCCGGACAATGGCGATCAGCCACGTCATCGGGCTGCCGACGCCCGGGCGGAATGAACCGGCGTGCAGCCAGATGCTCAGGTAAGCCTCCTGCAGCGCTTCCTCCGCCAGGCTGGGCGAGCGCAGCAACGTCAGGGCGACGTGGTACAGGTATTCGCGGGTCAGTGCGTGCAGTGCCTTGAACGCCGCATGGTCGGCGTGGGCGGCGACGATCAGGTTTGCCAGATGGCGATGTCGTGGGGAGGGGGAGCTCATGGACGGATCGTGCGGCAATCCGCCGGACCAGACCAATCGATTCTGCGTATGGCGAGCCATCGACGCCGCGTGGTCACGGGCCACCATCGACGGGGCCGATCGCTGGCCATATCGAATGCGAATCGGCAGAAACGATCAAATCGATATAATCGGCAACTTCATGGCGGTGCATCCCATGCAACAGCACGTCGCGGCAGCGTCGCAGGCGTCCATCCCAACTTGAATCCAACACGACGAGTACAGCATGACCATCACGATTTCCGACGAACGCGCATTCGCGCAGGCCGTCCAGGCCAACCAGGCGGCCCGGTGCCGCCAGACCGAGTTTGACTTCATTGTTTGCGGTGCCGGTTCCGCCGGCTCCGTGGTCGCGGCCAGGCTGGCCGAACATCCCGAAGTGCGGGTGCTGCTGCTCGAAGCCGGCGGCAGCGACGAGGCGGCCAGCGTCACCGAGCCGGCGCTGTGGCCGCACAACCTGGGCACGGAGCGCGACTGGGGCTTCATGGCCGAGCCGAACGAATTCCTCAACGGCCGGTCGATCCCGATGAACATGGGGAAGGTGCTGGGCGGCGGGTCCAGCATCAACGTCATGGTGTGGGCCCGCGGCCACCGCAGCGACTGGGACTACTTTGCCGCCGAGGCGGGCGACGATGCGTGGAACTATGCCTCCGTGCTGGACATCTACCGCCGCGTCGAAGACTGGCACGGCCCGGCCGACCCGGCACGCCGGGGCGAGGGCGGTCCTGTCTACGTGGCGCCGGCCCGCGATCCGCAACCGACGGCAACCGCCATGCTGGAAGCCGCCCGTTCGCTGGGCGTGCCCACGTTCGACAGCCCGAACGGCGCCATGATGGAAGGAGACGGTGGCGCAGCCATCAACGACCTGCGCATCCGCGACGGCAAGCGGCTGTCGGTGTTCCGGTCCTACACGTATCCGCGCATGGCCCAGCCCAACCTGACGGTCATCACGGGCGCGCTGGTGTCGAAACTGACGTTCGACGGCAACCGGGTGGCGGGTGTCGACGTCATTCTCGACGGGCAGCCGGTGCGGTTCCATGCCGCGCGCGAGGTGGTGCTGTCGCTGGGCGCCGTCAACACGCCCAAGGTGCTGATGCAGTCGGGGATCGGCCCGGAAGACGAGCTGGCACGGCACGGCATCAAGGTCCGCCAGCACCTGGCCGGCGTCGGCAGGAATCACCAGGATCATGTGTCGTTCGGCTGCATCTGGGAGTACCGCGAACCGCAGCAGGTGGGCAACGGCGGGTCGGAAGCGACGCTGTACTGGAAGAGCAACCCGACGCTGGACGCGCCGGACATGCTGCACTGCCAGGTCGAATTCCCCGTGCCCAGCGCCGAGAACGCGGCGCGCGGCGTGCCGGCGCATGGCTGGACGATGTTCGCCGGCCTGGCGCATCCGAAGAGCCGCGGCCGCCTGCTGCTGTCCGGCCCCGATGCCGACGATGCGATGATCATCCGCGCCAACACGCTGTCGCACCCGGACGACATGGCGTCGGCGCTGGCGAGCGTGCGGATGTGCCGCGAGCTGGGCAACGCCAGCGCATTCCGCCACCTCGTCACGCACGAGAGCATGCCGGGCAACCTGGGGCTGGAGGACATGCAGCGCTACCTGCGCAACGGCGCCGTCACGTACTGGCACCAGTCCTGCACGGCCAAGATGGGGCGCGATACCATGTCGGTGGTCAATGGCGACCTGGAAGTGTATGGCGTCAGGAACCTGCGCATCGCCGACTCGTCGATCATGCCCCGCATCACGACGGGCAATACGATGGCGCCGTGCGTCGTTATCGGCGAGCGCGCCGCGGACATCCTCAAGGCGAAGTACCACATCTGAGGGCAGCTTCGCCTCTTCGTCATCCCCAGGAAAGGAAGGACTCATGAAATTTATCGTGACGTTAATGGCCGCGGCGCTGTCCGGCACCGCCAGCGCGGAAGTGCCGCGCTACGAAACGCTGCCGGATGTGCCGGCGTTGCCCGCGCTGGCGCAGCAGGGAGTCGTCCGGAGCGGCGACGCCGGCATCTGGTACGGCACCGCCGGCACGGGCACGCCCGTGATCCTGCTGCACGGCGGCCGCGCCAGCAGCCTGACGTGGGCCCACCAGGTACCGGCGCTGGCCGCCCGGCACCGCGTGATCCTGATCGACAGCCGCGGGCACGGCCGCAGTACCCTGGGGCGGAAGCGCTGTCGTACGGGCGGATGGCGCAGGACGTCCTGGCCGTGATGGACCGGCTGCGGCTGCGCCATGCGGCCCTGGCCGGCTGGAGCGACGGTGCCATCGTCGGCCTGGAGGTGGCCCGGCAGCAGCCGGCCCGCGTCAGCCGGCTGTTCGCCTTCGGCATCAACGTCAACCGGCGCTATCTGGAAGCGCCGGTCGCCTCACCCGTCCTGGAGGCGATCGGCCCGCGCCTGCTGGCCGACTACGAGTCCGTGGCGCCCGATCCGCAAGGCTTCGCGCAGCTGAGCGAAGCAGTGGATGCCATGCAGGCGCGTGAACCGGACTACAGCGATGCGCAACTTGCGGCGATCCACGGCCCGCGCATCGCCGTCGCCGCGGCGGACCACGACGAGTTCATCACGATGCGTCACTTCCGCTATGCGGCCGCCACGATACCCGGCGCCCGGCTGGTCGTGCTGCGCGACGTCAGTCATTTCGCGCCCTGGCAGGACCCGGCCGGGTTCAATGCGGCGCTGCTGCGCTTCCTGAAGGACTGAGCGGTCAGCCGCCGACGGGAATCACGAACGCCCTGAGCTCGACCATCTTGCCGTCGCGAAAGCGCCAAACGTCGCAATAGGCGTGCGGGATAGGCTTGCCGGCGGCGTCGTTGGCGGTGATGTCGCCCAGGGCGATGACATGGTCGCCGTCGGCCAGCAGCGCGTGCACGCTGAACGCCGGCGGCGTCGTGTATTCCGTGGCCATCCACTGGCGCACGGCGTCCTTGCCGTGCAGCGTCTCGCCGCCCACGGTAGACCATTCGATATCGTCGGCGCAGTGGGACAGGAACGTTTCGTTGTCGCCCGCGGTGACGGCCGCGTTTGCCGCCTGCAGGATTGCCTTGTTGGTGTCGGACATGGCTGCTCCATGTTGGTCTGTTCGCTTGTGTGAATGCGTAGGCCGCCGGTTACCGCTACGACGACACGTCGATCCTCGGCTTCTCGCACACGCATTTTCCGGCAGCGGCCACTCGGACCTGGGCGATGTGCTCCTGATGCCGTACAGCGGCGAGACCAAGCTGGAGCCTGGCTACCCGGAGCGTCCGTTCTCCGGCTACCGCTCGCGTTTCTCGCACGACGACGAACAGGCCGAACCGGGCTACTACGCCGTCCGGCTGAAGGACCACGACGTGAACGTGGAACTGACTGCCAGCGAGCGCGTGGGGCTGCACCGCTACCGGTATGCGAAGGACGTGCACGCCCAGGTGATCCTGGATCTGCGCCAGAGCATCTACGACTACACCAGCAAGAACCTGTGGTCGCGCCTGCGCGTGCGCGACGCGTACACCGTCACCGGCATGCCCGAAACGCGGCTGGACGCCGGGGCGCCAGCTGTACTTCGCCGTCCGCTTCGCGCAGCCGATCGTGGCCCGCCAGCTCGTCAACCGCGAGGAAGGCGTCGAGTACAAGGGTTTTGCTCCGCCGGGCAAGACGCCCGCGCACAAGGTACTCGTCGAGGGCAAGGCGCTGGTTGCGGCGCTGGACTCCGGCGTGCCCGCCGATGGCACGCTGCTGGTAAAGGTGGCGCTGTCGCCTGTCAGCGAGGACAATGCCATCGCCAACCTGGAAGAAATGCCCGGCTGGGACTTCGACGCGGAGCGCCGGCAGGCCGGCAACGCTTGGAACGACGCGCTCTCGACGGTGGCCATCGACGCGCCCGAACCGATGCGCACGATGGTCTACACGAGCCTGTACCATGCGATGCTGACGCCGTCGCTGTTCATGGACCGCGACGGCAGCTACCGCGGCCCGGACAATGCCGTCCACAAGGCGGACTGTTACCGCTTTCACTCCACGTTTTCGCTGTGGGACACCTACCGGGCGCTGCATCCGCTGCTGACCCTGACGGCAGCGGAGGAACGCAATGGCGACTTCATCCGCTCGCTGATCGCCTCGCGCCAGCACAGCCCGCACGGCATCCTGCCAGTCTGGCAGTTCCATGGTCTGGAAACGTGGTGCATGATGGGCTACCACGCGGTACCCGTCATCTCGGACGCCTACATGAAAGGCATCAAAGGCTTCGACCCGGAGCAGGCGCCGGCGGCGATGACGGCCAGCGCCGAATATGGCCCGTACGGCGGCCTGGAACATTATATGAAGCTGGGCTACGTGCCGATCGACCTGGAACCGGAAGCGGCGTCGAAAACCGTCGAATACGCGTTCGACGACTGGCGATCGCGCGGATGGCGGAAAAGATGGGCAAGCGCGACGTCGCCGCGCGGTATTTCCAGCGCGCGCAGAACTGGCGCAACGTCTTCGACAAGAAGACAGGTTTCGTGCGCGCCCGCAAATCGACGGGCGAATTCCGCACGCCATTCAATCCCGTGCAGTCGAACTTCGGCAGCGACTACACGGAAGGCAGCGCCTGGCAGTACTCATGGTGTATGCCGCACGACAACGCGGGCCTGATCGCGATGCTGGGCGGCGACTCGGGCCTCGTCGCAAAGATCGACCAGGTGTTCGACGCCAAGGTCGACGACGACGTCTACGCCCACATGGAAGACATCTCGGGCCTGATCGGCCACTACGCCCACGGCAACGAACCGTCGCACCACGTCGCCTACCTGTACAACTACGCGGGCGCCCCATCGAAAACCCAGGCGCGGCTGGCGCAGATCGTCGCCAGCCAATACTCCGCCAGGCCGGACGGCCTGGCCGGCAACGACGACCTGGGACAGATGTCCGCCTGGCTCGCCTTTACGGCACTGGGCTTCTACCCGGTCGCCCCGGGCAGCAACGAGTACGTTATCGGGCGGCCGTTCGTCGATCGGGCTGTTCTGAAGGTCGCCGATGGAAAAACGTTCACGATCCGCGCCGAGAATCTCTCAGAAGTGAACGGCTATGTCGGCAAGGTGACGCTGAAGGGCCAGCCTCTGGAGCGGTCATTTATCCGGCACGAGGAAATCATGGCGGGTGGGGAGCGCGTGTTTAGCATGCAGGCGGCGCCGAAGGGGGAGTGGGGCAGGGCGATGGGGGCTCGGCCTTATTCGTTGACGGGGTATTGACGAGTTCGGCCACCGGCATTATCCCTGCGATGGCGGGCGTAGCGCTCCAGTCGCTGCGGTCGCACGACTTGTCAAGAGGCTATCACCGGGCGGCCATTCGTCAACCGGGCCGTGCTCAATCTGGGCGAGCTTCACCGCTGTCGCTATGAGCTAGATATCTTTCCATCTGGGCCGACCCAGAGGAGCGCGGGCAGATCGTAAAAATAGTTGTTGAGGTCGATATCGTGCTCGTCCTTAACATGCGGAGGCCAACCTGCTTGCAGGAAGCTGATAATCTCTTCCGCGGAAGCATGCCATACCTCGCCCAGCGGGTCGCTGGGCTTGCAAAACTTCACTTTCCCCTCAGCGAGCCAGCGCCTCAAGATCTCAAAGAACGCATCCTTTTGGTCGTCGAACGCTAAACCAGGATTATTTCCTTCAATTGCACTAAATAGGCCGGATATCCACAGTCCGAACGCATCGTTATAAATTTTATCGATATTCGAGATGATCATGGTTTGCGTCCTATCAGGAACTTCATCTCGGGGTTGTAGGTGGTGCCAGTAATCGCTTTTGGGATGTCAATCGTCCATGCTGGCCCAGTAGTCGCAGACGAAGAAGAGAAATCTCTTAAATTCATGTTTCCATAAGGGGTTCGGACGGTATACAAGGTTCCTTTTCCAGCAATTTGTCGCCCGGCCGGTAGGTCCATGCCTGAAAGTTCACGGAAATACGCTTTCACTTCGTCTGCGGTGACCCCGGCGTACATCTTCGCGTTACCTGTGTTGGGCAACTCTACAAGGGACCTATTGCCGATTTGCGGTCCGCTTCTGGCATTGGTCGGGCTGAAAATCTCGGCCACCTCGCTGGTTCTGTCGATGCTGGCAGCAGATCCAGTCGGTGGACACGGAGTTAGCCCAAGAGGGTCTACCCAGGCGGCCGGATTATACGCGTAGCTATATGTGTTTGTTCCACCCACCAGTCCTATCGGATCGTTTGAGGCAAACCGCCCAATGTCGGGATCGTAGTAGCGGAACCGGGTGTAGTGCAACCCAGTTTCGTTGTCGAAGTATTGTCCCTGGAAGCGAATCGGCTGCGCATCGTCGAGAAGCTGTGCATCCACTGCCGCAGGCGTCGTTGCCACTTCTTCATCCACGACCCGAAGTACGTTACCCCAAGCCCGATACTGCGCAGCCCAAACCACCCGTCCATCCGAGTCCGTCAGCTCGCGCGGCGTGCCGAGGTGGTCCGTGTGCAGATGCCGAACTTCCGCCAGCGAAGTGCCATCGCTACTGTTGACGGAATCGATTCGTGCCAGCGGCACAAATGCGTCTTCGCCGTAAACGTAGGTCCGGCAATGACTTGCGCGCTGCTCACACAGCAGTCGGTTGCCGTCCCAGACGAAGCGAGTAGTGCCGAACGCATCGCGCTTGGCGATACGACGGCCAAACGGATCGTAGACATAGCGGGTCGTCTGCGCAGTGTCGGAAGAATTGCGCGCAACGATGCTTTTCACCAGCTGATGCGCGGGATTCCACTCGAAGCGCATCCGGGTATGCTTGCCGACCAGCTTTTCGCTGACGTTGCCATGCGCATCGTAGTCGTAGCGCTTGTCCTCGTAGACGCGGACGCGGTTGCCTTCCACACGTCCGCCTGAGCCGACTGTGGTGTCCAGCAAGTTGTGCGCCGGGTCGAATGCGAAGCGTTCGGTCAGGTCGGGTTGCACGGCCGACAGGATGCGCCCGATCGGGTCGTAGCTGTAGTGCGTGACACCGTTGCGACGGTCGTCGATGGAGATCAGGTTGCCGATCGCGTCGTATTCGTACTTGCGCGCGATGATGGTCTCGGCGCCTTGGCCCGCCGTTTGCGACAGCAGCCGGCCGACGGGATCGTACTGGAACTGGCTGACCAGTGCGCCTTGCGTGCGGCTGACCATCCGGTGCGTCATGTCACGTTCGATGTCGGTGACAAGGTCTCCGTCGAGGTTGATCTGGTGCAGGTGGCCCGAGCCGTAGAAGAGCGAATTGAGCACGCGGCCATCCGGCAACGTCGTCTGCACCCGGTTGCCCAGCTCGTCGTAAGCGTGGCGCAGCAGCGATGTCGTGCCGGACGCTTCCGTCGCCTCCGTGATCAGCTGCCCCAGCGCGTCATAGCCCAGGCTGACGGTGGCGTCGGCGTTGATGGCCTGCGTCAGCCGGCCCAGCGCGTCATAGGCGAACCGCAGTCTCAGTTGCTGGGCTTGCGCCAGGCCCGTCACGCGCGAGATCACCTTCTCCGTCAGCTGGCCCAGCGGGTCGCGCACGTACGTCGTCGCAATCGGCGTCGTCTCGTCGCGCGGCGCGCAGCCCAGTTCTTCCTTGCCGACCAGCAGGCCGCTGCCGTCGTAGCTGTAACGCGTCAGGCGCGCATCGAACGTGGTCTCCTCGGCCAGGCGGTCGAGGGCGTCGTAGACAAAGCGGTGGGCGTCGCCGTTTTCGTTGATCAGCTCGGCGATGCGGCGGGCTTCGTCGTAGCGGTATTCCAGTACGCCGCCGCGCGCGTCGATGCGCCGTAAAGGCTTGCCGTCGCGGTCGAGTTCGTAGGCGGTGCGGTGACCGGCCGGGTCGACGTGGGCGATCAGTCGGCCGAGGCTGTCGTATTCGTAGCGTTCGGTGGCGCCGTCCGCGTGCGTGACCGATGCCAGACGGCCGAGTGCGTCGTAGGCGTACGTGCTGGCGTTGCCGTTGGCATCGACGGCGCGGACGAGGCGGCCTTGCGGGTCGTAGCTGAAGCTGCTGGTGCTGCCCGAGCAGTCCGTGTAGGCGATCAGCTGGCCGGCGCGGTTGTAGTCGAGCTTCTTGACACCGCCGCGCGCGTCCGTCGCCTGGACCGGCAGGCCGCGGTCGTCGTACTGGTACGCGGTGCGCTGGCCCAGCGGGTTCGTCACGCTGGTGAGATTGCCCAGCGCGTCGTAGCGCAGGGTTGTCCTCGCGCCGAGCGCGTCCGTGATAAAGGCCGGCTTGTCGAAGCGGGCGTCGTAGACGATGCCCGTCCCATGGCCGCCCCGCTCGATGCGAATGATGCGGCTGCGCTCGTCGTAGCGGTAGCGCACCTGGCGGCCGGCCGGGTCCGTCAGCGCCAGCAGGTTGCCGTTGGCGTCGAGCTGGTGCGTGGTGACGCCACCGCTGGCGTCGATGTGTTCGATCAGGCGGCCCTTGGCATCGAAGCGGTAGCGTTGTATCCGGCCGAGCCCGTCGGTGACGACCGTTTCCTTCGGCTGATACGCGAAGGTCCACACTTGGCCGATATTGGTCCAGTTGCGCAGCACCTTGCCGTCGGGACTCTCGACGTCGTATTCGTAGCGAGAGATCAGGCCGTCGGGCTGGCCATGTTCGACCATGATGTGGTGGCTGTAGGCAAACTGACGCACAACGTCGCCAGCGCGGTTGCGCACGCGGCGCAGGTCGCCGATGGCGTCGTATTCGTAGCGCACCAGCGTTTCGGCAGCACCCTCCGACAGCAGCGCCACGCCCAGCAGACGCACGCCGCCGTGCACGTTATCAAATTCCAGCGCAAGGCTGTGGCCGGCACTGTCCTCGATGCGGACCGGCAATTGCCGCGCGTCGTACTCGATGCGGATGTGGTTGTTGTTGCGGTCCCGCCAGCCGACCAGGCGGGCCGTATCGCCGCCGTACAGGACGGCAAACTGGGTACGCAGGGCATTGCTGTCGATCAGCTCAAACGTGGTGTCGCCCGTGCGCTCCAGCGTGATCTGCTCGGACGGCGAATAGATGGCTTCGCTAACGCGCGGCAGCGAGAACGTGACGGCGCGCTCGAACACATCCTCGATGACGACTTCGTCCGCGCCGATCCGCAGCGTGTCGCTGATGGGCAAGGCCCAGCCTTGGCCCAGCCAGCCCGTCTGCCGCAGGGCCGAGCTGTAGGTCCGTTGCCAGACGAGCGGCAGCGGTGCCGGCAGCGCGAAGTCCAGGTCGAGCTCGCCCATGAGGATCTTGCTGCCCGTGTTCGGATTGACGGGGTGGCCCACCAGCTCGCAGGGCGCCGGACGCTTCGCTTCGCCTTGCGTGGCCGGACGGGACGGTTCCGGCGTTTTGTCGGGTGCCGGCCGGGCGGCGGGCTTGGCGGCGCCGCCTTCGACGGCGCCTTGCGCGCTGGCCGTCTTCGGCTGCAGGTTCGGGTGACGGCGCAGCGCGCCTTCGTTCTGTCGCACCCATTCGCCGAACCTCGGGCCCAGCTTGCTTTTCGACAGATTCTGGATCAGCGTTTTCGCCTGGCCGCGCGACAGGTACAGCACCAGCGCCGTCAGCACCGCCTTGACGAGCAGGAATTCGCCGTGCGCGAACGACTGGGTCGCGTCCTCCATCAGCGCCTTGCGCGCCCCGTGCGCGTTCCCCGGCAACAGCCCGGCCGACCAGGCCGTGGCAAAACCGTGGCCGAATTCCCGGCACATGTCGGGAACGGTCTTGCTGACGTCCATGACCAGCATGCCCAGGCCCATCCAGGCGAGGATTTCGCCACCGACGGCCGCGCCGGCCTGCGCGCCGATGGCCGCGCCGGGAATCGCACCGACGCCGCCGGCAAACGCCCCGATGACGCCCCCCGCGGCAGCGCCCAGCACCGCGCCACCGCCCAGGTACAGGGCGATCTCCCTGGCGATGCCGAACAGCAGGTCGACCACCATCGAGACGTCGATGCCTTCGAGCTGCGTCTTGAGCAGCTTGCGGAACTGCGCCTCCGAGCCTTCCAGTGCCATGCCCACAGCCATCATCGACGGCACGCCGCTGGCGTTCGCGCCCGCCTGGGCGACGTCCATCAGCGCGTCGCCGGCACGGTTGGACCAGCGCTGCACGCGCCGCTCGATGTCAAGCCGGGTCTGGGCGCCGCCCCGTTCGTAGTTGCGCTGCATGCTGCGCAGCGCTTGCGTCAAATCGGTCCAGTTGCTGGAGGAATCGGGCATTTGTGCTGCGGGCAGTGAAGGGGCTGCGGCGCCGGCGGCAGATTAAAGCCATGTCAGCCGGGCCTGGATTTCTGATAGTATAAACACAATTTATCAAAAACCTAAGATTGCGCGTTTGAGCCAGCCGTTCCCACGCGCCCAGGCGCGGCGTCCTCTAACCCGGCCTCCGATGCGCCCAGCAGGAGTCGTCTTATGTCTTCAGATCAGATCGATAGTCCGGCGCGACCGGACCAGCTTCCCGCTGACGCCAAGCCCTTCAGCCTGTCGGCTGCCGGCAAGCTTGCCGGCAGCGCGGCCGGGTTGGCCGGCGTCGACGCGAAGGCGCTCGGGCTTGCCGGCACCGCGCTGGACGCGGCGGCGACGCTGCAGGCCGGATCGGGCGCCGCTGCCCTGGCGACCGGCCTGAGGGGCCTGGCGGGGCAGGCCAATCCCCAGCTGGGACAGGCGCTTCAGGTTGCATCCCAGCTGCAGTCGCTGGCGCAGCAGGGCGGGAACGTGGCGGGCCAGGCCGGCCAGGCCGCCGCGTTGATCAAGGAGACGCCGACGGCATCCGCCGTTGCAGAAGCCGCCGCACCGGCCTTGGAAAAACTCGTCATTGCCGAGCATCCGCTGGCAGGACAGGCCGTCAGCGATTTCGCCGCGGCCGACCCGCAATACGTGCCCGCGGCCATCGACCCGTCCGTGCAGGGCGACGAGGAAGCGGCAGTGGCGGGCGCGCTGGCCCGGTTCAACGACGGCACGCGCCTGCTGCGCTTCTTTTCGCCGCTGACGGGCGAAAAGGCGCTGCTGATCGAATCGCTGAACGGTACCTCCGGGCTGTCCGAACAGTTCGTCTTCAACCTCAGCCTGATTTCGGAAAATGCCGCCATCGACCTGAAAGACCTGATGGGCAAGAACGTCAGCGTGGCCGTGCAGCTGGCCGACGGCGGCGATCATTTCATCAACGGTTATGTGCATTCCTTCGGCTTCAGCCATGCCGACGGCGGCTTCGCGTTCTATCACGCGCAGATCGTGCCCTGGTTCAGCTACCTGAAGCAGCGCGTCAATTCGCGCATCTTCCAGGACCAGAGCGTGCTGGAAGTGATCGACACGCTGTTCAAGGGCGATTATAACGGCCTGGCCAATTACGAGTTCCGCACGGGCCAGACCTATCGTCCCGAAACCTATATCGTGCAGTATGACGAGACGGACGAACATTTCGTCAGCCGGCTGATGGAAAAATACGGCCTGTTCTATTATTTCGAGCACAAGCCGAACGGCCACGTCATGGTCATCAGCGACGATTCGCGCTCCAGCGTATTCTGCCCGCCGCAGCAGCACCATGCGGAAGTGGAATTCAACGGCGGCAACCGCTGGCACGACCGCGACAGCGTGACGGCCCTGGCCGCCGAGCGCAATCTGCAGCCGACCAAGGTTGCCCTGAACACCTTCGACTTCAAATCCCCGAATACGCTGCAATACGTGGAACTGCCCACGGTGACGCAGCAGGGCGACATGCCGACCATGGAAGTCTACGACGGCAATCCCGCGTTCTCGTACAAGGACAAGGACGACGGCACACGGGAAGCGCGCCAGCGGCTGGAAGTGCTGGAATGGCAGGCCAAGGTGTTCACGGGCGCGTCGGATTGCCGCGGCCTCATTGCCGGCCATACCTTCAAGCTGCTCGACCACCACTGGTTCGACCCGGCCGGCGACGGCGACAACGACTTCATCGTGCTGTCGGTGCAATATAGCGCCCGGAATAACTACTTCGCGCGCGGGCAGGCCGACGTCTACCGCAACACCTTTACGGCCATCCGCCGCAAGATTCCGTATCGGCCGCGCCGGGTTCACCAGATGCCGCGCATGCCCGGACCGCAGACGGCCACCGTGGTCGGCCCGAAGGGCACGGAAATCCATACGGACAAGTTCGGCCGCATCAAGGTGCAGTTCCACTGGGACCGCTACGGCCGCCGCGACGAGCGCAGCTCGTGCTGGATCCGCGTGTCGCAGCCGTGGGCAGGGCAAGGGTGGGGCACGATTTCGATTCCCCGCATCGGCCAGGAAGTGATCATCGATTACCTGGAAGGCGATCCGGACCGGCCTGTCTGCACGGGCCGCCTGTTCAATGCGGACCAGCCGGCGCCGTATGGCCTGCCGGACGGCGCCCACATGATGGGCTTCAAGAGCCGTTCCACACCGGGCGGTGGCGGCTTTTGCGAAATGGTGATTCACGACCAGAAGGGCAAGGAGCTGATCAATATCCATTCGCAGAAGGATATGGTCACCACGGTCCAGAACACGCAGGCAACGGTCGTGAACGGGCCGCACCAGACCAATACGGTCAGCAGCGGCTACCAGACCAACACCGTCAAGCAGTACATCGTCACGACGGCGCAGACGGGGCATATCCACGAGACCGCCAAGACGAATATCGAGCTGACGGCCGAGGATGCGCACATCCACCAGACGGCGAAAACCCATATCGAGCTGACGGCCCAGGACGACTACATCCACCAGACGGCCAAGACCAATATCGAGCTGGTGGCGCAGAACGCCCACCTGCACCAGACGGCCAAGCAGAACATCGAGCTGACGTCGCAGACCGAGCACATCCACCTGAAGGCGAACACGGACATCACGCTGGAAGTGGGCAGCAGCAAGATCGTGCTGCAGGCGGACGGGACGATCCTGATTCAGGGCGTCAACGTGACCGTTCTCGGCAGCCGGATCGACCTGAACAAATGAGCGAGCGACCCATGCAAGAGCCACAGCAGTACTACGCCAATCACGCCACGTTCGAGTTGCCGGCGGCGCTGAAGGACAAGACCGTCCACATGTTCACGCTGAAGGACGACGGTCCGAGCGAGTTCAGCGTCGTCATCTCCCATGCCGACGTGCAGCCGGAAGAAAAGCTGGAACAGTTCGGCGAGCGCCTCGTCGCGGAACTCAGGCGGGCCCTGCCCAGGTTCGAGCTGAAGTCGCTGAATGATCGCACGATCGACGGCGCGCCCGCCATCGAGCTGGCCTACAGCTGGCGCAATGAGGGCAACTTCATGCATCAGCGCCAGGCGATCACGCTGACGCAGGGCAGCAAGCCGGGGACGATCGTCGCGATGATGATCGCGGCGACGTGCCTGCGCTCGTTCAGCGACGAGTGGAACGCGGCCTTCGACGCCATTCTCGACAGCACGAAGCTGCGCCGTCCGTTATCCGCGGCGCCGGCGCCCCGCGTCACCGCGGCTCTGCCGCCGCCGACGTTGCCGACGATCTTTGCGTTGTCCGAGCCACGCAAGACGCTGCACGTCTTCGCCAACAAGGACGAGGCCGGCAATAGCAGCACCGCGCGCAATATCGAGACGGATCACTGGGAGTTCTACGACGCCAACGGCACGCGCCTGCATGCGAACGCGGCGCGCGCGTCCGGCGGCCTGTCGCTGCTGCGCCCGGCGGGTTCCGTCACACTGGAAAGGCGGCCTGAGGTGCTGGGACCGAATCTGCGCGAACGTCTGCACCTGGCGCAGTACATCCAGGCCAGTTCCGCCAGCGTGCCGTTCTACAGCCTGACGGAAGTGCGGGCCCACCTGGACGGGTTGGCGGAGCGCTGAGCGATGCCGGCCGCAGCAAGGCTGACCGACCCGATCGGCCACAGTCCGACGATGAGCTGGCTCCTGAAGGGCCTGCTCATCGGTGCCGCCATTGCCGTAACCGGCGTGCTGATCGCCGGCACGGGCGGGCTGGCGGCTGTCGCCATCGTCGGCGGCGCGGCGGCAATGGGCGCCGGGCTGGGCGAGGCGATGAGCACGATGAGCTTCGCGCCGAAGGAGGTCAGCGGCGCGATCTCGCTGATCGGCTCGACCGACGTGTTCATCAACGGTCTCGCGGCGGCGCGCGCCCACGTGGACATGGTGCTGTGTTCCAAGCACCCGGGCCCGCCGATCCCGATCGCCACCGGCAGCGGCCAGGTCTACATCAACGGCCAGCCAGCCGCCCGCGTCGATGACAAGACTGGCTGCGGCGGCGACATCACGAAAGGCTCGGGCAACGTCTACATCGGCGGCGGCACCCAGCAGACGGATACGATCAACCCGGAGAACCTCGTGCCCGAGTGGGTGCACGTGTCGTTGCTGGCGGTGGGTGTCGGCTCGGCCGTCGTGCTGGCGGGGCCGGTCATCGCGATTGGCGGTCTGGTCGGCGCATTCGCGGGCGGCTATGGCGGCAGCTGGCTGGGCGGTAAAGTGTTCGGTGAGGGCAGCGACGGCCAGAAATGGTCCGCGATTGCCGGCAGCTTCCTCGGCGGTTTCCTCGGCGCGAAAGCGGCGCCTGCCGCATGGCGGTTCGCCCAGCGCGTCCAGGTGAAGGTGGAGCCGGGGACGTTGGGGATGAACGGCGGTAACGTCCGTATCAGCCTCAGGCCGGTGCCGCCTCCGACGCCGACGCCGCCTGTTGGGGCCGGCGCAGTGGGCGACTTTACGGAAGTTCGATTCGGCCCGAACGGCGAGGTGTATGCAAAGCTTCCGGCGCCTTCAAATCCCGGCGTCATGCGTTGGCAACGCATGAATGGTGACGGCATGTCGAACCGTGACATGTATATGGGCAGCACGCCGTCCAAGGACTCGTCCATCGGCTTGCAAGTGCAGAACCGTATGCGGCGGGAGGGGGCGCTGACAGGCTCTGGCGATCAGCGCATGGTACTGGGAGAGGACGGGCAATGGTATCCGATCCAGGAAACGGACATGGGCCACGTACAGGCTGCGGTAGACTACTGGAATGCCGAGGGGCGATACTACGGTCCACGATCGCCCGAAGTGCGCCAGTTCATGAACGACCCGGATAATTATTGGCTTGAGCCAAGTTCCATTAATCGCAGCAAAGGCGCGCTAATGAGGCGCACGTATGAGACTCCTGCGACCGAAGCCGAGGTTAACGGATTTTTTGGTATTGACGACTTAGATTAAGGTAAGGAATGACTTTACAGCTCTCCGATTCAGTACACGCCCAGATTACGGAGCTATGCAAGGAAGGGGATAAGCTTGTAGCGGCCGGACAGCTGGAGGCGGCGAAAAGTAAATATATTGCAGCGTTGAAGTTGCTGCCACCGGACCACCATGCGTGGGAAGCGGCTACGTGGATTTATGTCGCTATCGGAGATGTACATTTTCGACTCGAAAACTATGATAAGGCGTTCAAATGTTTTTATAACGCCGTCCAATGTCCGAAAGGACTTGGTAATCCCTACATTCATTTGCGTTTGGGGCAGCTCTACTTCGAGCAGAAGAACTTTGATAAAGCCGCCGATGAGCTTACTCGGGCATACATGGGTGGAGATATCGAGATTCTGATGGAGGACGATCCAAAGTATCTTGAGTTCCTGGAATCTCGAATTTCCATGTGACGTGGTCGACTAGCTCCTCATCGAATGAAAATCAGAGATAAGCGAATTTCGGATCAGCGGCTATTGCTCAGCAATGTTGAGATCAACTCCCTAGGCCCCGACCTTGTCCTGGAGAACTGTGATATCCACTCGGATTGCCAGAGCAAGGCGTTGACAATCAGCGGCCTGACAATGACGGGTGGACGTTTCGTCCAGCAGGACAGGGCACTTACCGATTTTCATTTCGAAAGAGCACACTTTTGGGGCGTGAAATTCTTGGGCGACTTCAACGGGTGTACTTTCGGCGACTGGGATTCAGTGGAAGTTTCCTCTATCCGAGACTGTGACTTTACAGAGGCGGGACTCGAGGACAGCAGATTCCTGAATTGCGAGATCGAATCGATTCGACTGCCAAAATGGCCTGCTTTCACGATCGTCAATCCAGCCGAAGCCCGCGAGTTTGTGATGTCGCGCCCGTGGCCATCGAAAACGCGCATCGCTTTGGACGTCTATACCGACACCGATCCGGAATGTGTTGCAATCTGCGGTGATGCGGCACAGCTTGCTAAAAGAGACGACATTCCGCTGGATGAATTACGCACCTTGTTAAAAGCAGTTCCGGGAATGAAGATTATCGGCTGAGCCGCTCTGTGGAACACTGTGTTGTCAGGGTGCGCCATGCTCGTCCCGGACAGCCGCGCGAGGTTGCGGTTGGTTTAGTATGGTAGTCTCTGCTGCCTTGATCGGAATAGTTCCAGGAAATCACGCCTGGCGAACTGTTTCTGACTATGGCCACGCACCGGGAATTCAATAATGATACGGACGAAGTGACAGCAGCATCTATGTATTTGTTCAAGCCGGAAGGTACCCTTCAGATTATCCGCGAATCCTTCAACCCGCACCATACTGAAACGGCGAAATAAACGTGCGATGTGAGCGGAAATTATTCCGATGTGCCGGTGTCGGAAACTATGACGATTTAATACGGGTAGAGAGAGGTTAGGGTAACCCAAGACATCGTATCGGCATGAAATTCGACAGAGATATCGTGCTCGCTGAGCTGAGTCGATTTGTACAGCCCGTCGCGCTGATCGATACGCCGGCAGTTGCCTGCCCAGGCGTCGCCGTGCCTGCACAATGGTTGCGTTTCATTGAACAACAAATGGAACCAAACCTGCTGCTCCTTGCCGAATGGGACGTCATATCCCCCGATCTGCCGAAAATTGCCGAATTCCTTGAGGCCTCGTTGCAGCGGGTCTCCCTGCTGAAGGAGGCGAACGGTGCTACATCGCTTCTATATCAGTACACCACTGGCGGCCAACTGAACTTTTCCCGCGGTCGGCCGCCGTTGTCGCATGTGCCTGAGCGGTTGGCACCGCTGTGGGATCGCGTCCCGGCTCGGTTGCGCGACTTCCATACGCGGTTGCACGACGGCTGGACATTCTTGCCGGCCAATTCCATGGGACCACTGCCTGTGGCGGACTGGGCGTTTTTATCGGACGACAGATTCGATATCGATGAGGAGACCGCGAGCGCGATGAGCATCGACATTGCCAGGGTCGCGGCTGTCTTCCACAATGGTGGCGGCGACTATCTCTGCCTGAATTTTGCCGACAGCCTCGCCCCGGAGGCCACCGGTCTGATCTGGTGGCACGAAGACCCGGCCAACCCGGAGCCTGTCGATTTCTGGGGCGTGCTCGATGCGTGGGTGGGCATCTTCCTTGAAGAGGCCGACTGGCGGGGCCAAACATCCTGACACAATGACGGAGGTTCCCGATGCCCGCGGCAGCCAGACTAACCGACCCGATCGGACACAGCCCGACGATGAGCTGGCTACTCAAGGGCCTGCTGATCGGCGCCGCCATTGCGGTGACAGGCGTGCTGATCGCCGGCACGGGCGGCCTGGCGGCTGTCGCCATTGTCGGGGGCGCCGCGGCGATGGGTGCCGGGCTGGGCGAGGCGATGAGCACGATGAGCTTCGCGCCGAAAGAAGTGACGGGCGCCATCGCGACGACGGGCTCGACGGATGTGTTCATCAACGGCCTGGCGGCCGCCCGGGCGCACATCGACATGGCGCTGTGCTCCAAGCACCCGGGCCCGCCGATCCCGATCGCCACGGGCAGCGGCCAGGTCTACATCAACGGCCAACCCGCCGCCCGGGTGGACGACAAGACCGGCTGCGGCGGATCGATCACTAAAGCATCGGGTAACGTCTATATTGGCGGCGGGACGCAGCAGACTGACACGATCAACCCGGAAAACTTGGTGCCCGGATGGGTGCATGCATCGTTGCTGATCGTTGGTGTAGGCTCGGCGATCGTGCTGGCCGGGCCCGTCGTCGCCGTCGGTGGCCTCATTGGCGCCTTTGCCGGCGGGTATGGTGGCGGCTGGCTGGGTGGGAAGGTATTCGGTGAAGGCAGCGATGGCCAGAAATGGTCGGCTATCGCCGGCAGCTTCCTGGGCGGATTTTTGGGGGCCAAGGCGGCGCCGAAAATCCCGTGGACGCGACAGGGCGCGGCGAGCAGAACGGATGTGGTCGCTCAGAATGGCGGAACTGGGGGCTCAAGATACCCTCGTACGGAAGGGCTTGGAACGCACAGCAGTATGGCCGAGATGAAGGCAACGGGGGCGCTTCCTGGGGAGCATGGCGTTATCATTACTGATCGGACAGTGCGATTTGGCGATGTCTACGAGTTGGGAACCTTAGGTGGACGCAAAATAGAGTTTGCGCTGGTCACTGAACGTATTGACGGCGCGATTGTGAAGAAGCTGTACAGCGGGGATGGCTGGTCGAGCCCGGTTCCGCGGGATGCTCGTTTGATAGGTCACGTTCATCCTAATGACAACTCCATGAAGCTTTGGCCGTCTACGCAAGATATGAATATGGTCAATGCTCGTTACTTCAGGGAACTAAGCCAGAATCCAGACGCCAGGCCGGCACCTACGAGGATTTTCTGGGGGGCCGGCGATACTGACAATACGATTTTTTATCCGGGTTTCAATAAAGATCCTATACCCGTGAAAGGACGATAGCGTGGATAACCTTGAACAGCACGTGGAAGATTTCCTGTTTGGAACTGGTCTTCAGCTTGGAGACTACTACATCGAGCGAACGCCTTTCTCCGAGATGCTTTGTTATCGCAACGCCGAGGGGCGCGAATTTGATTTGCCGATAAGCAATGAGGAGCTGGCGACTGCCGTTTTTACGCGTCTGAAAGCGTTGAATGTCCGGATCGTCAATCTGGGCTGACTCAAAGGTCTTGCATATCACGCGTCTCTAGATATGCCGATGGGTCGATCTCGGCAGGCAATCGTTCGAGACGGTTTAGCTGACGGACGCACTTTTGGACGGACCGGTCATGCATAGCGAGAAGACGAGCCCGCTACACCCGAACGCACTCGAGGCGATGTCGATCGAGCCCGAGGACTTCGACGAAGCGTCGAATGCACTGATGGAACTGGAGCGGCGGGACAAGCAACGTGCTGCGGCAGTATCCTTGCGAATTCTCGAGGGCGATACCGGCGACGTGTTTTATCGCGCCTTCGCTTTCGAGGTGCTGTATTGCGCAGCACTGGACGATGCGGTGAGTTATATCGAAGCGCATGCCGCCACCGCAGAAGTGTATGTGCTTGGAGCGATGATTGACGCTATGACCGAAGATTCGAACGCCAGTGCCGATCAGAAAACGATACAGCGGGCAGCGACGCTGTTGAAAAAGGCTTTGAAAGTCCGATCACCGCCCGAAATTGTATCGATCTCGGAAAAGATCAGCCGTTTCGAAGAGGCATACCCGTAAGCATCCACGTTGATCAGCGAACGCAAGGAGAAGAATGACAGTGGCTTCTATACCCAGCGTTGCATCCCAGCCCCCCGACCCCATCCACGCCCAGATCGCCGATCTGTGCAAGCAGGGCGACAACCTCGCCGCAACCGGTCAGCTCGAACCGGCCAAGCAGCACTACCTCGCGGCACTCCGATTGCTGCCCGCCGAGCACCGCGACTGGCAGGCGGCGACGTGGATCTACAGCGCGCTGGGGAATGTGCACTTCCGGCTGGAGAAGTACGAGAAGGCGTTGAAGTCTTTTCAGAACGCCGTACAGTGCCCGGGAGGCCCGGGCAATCCATATATCCACCTCCGTCTGGGGCAGCTGTATTTCGAGCGCCATCAACTCGACAATGCGGCCGATGAGCTCACGCGGGCGAATATGGGCGGCGGCATCGATATCTTCATGGAAGACGATCCCCGCTATCTCGCCTTTCTCGAGACCCGGATTTCGCCGCGGTGAACCGGCCGCCGGAAAGCAGGTGACGATCGTTTAGCGCGCCAACCGCTAAACTACGCCGCAAGAATGCGGCACAACAGGCGGACGGCGCCACGGTTCCTATAATCGAGCCCCCATAACAGGACTGGAGACGCTCGATGAAAAACCATTTGAAACCGATTCTGCTCGCAGGCGCGATGCTGTGCTTCGTGGCGGGCAGCGCGCTGGCGGCGCTCGATTGCGCAAGCGCGGCGTCGGATCCCGATGGCGACGGCTGGGGCTGGGAAAACGGCATGTCGTGCCAGGTGGTGTTCAAGGGATTCCGCGTGGCGGGTGCCGTGTTGAACGATGCGAAAGGCAATGCCTTCGTCGCGCGCGGCGTCAACAATCCCCATGCGTGGTTCGATGCGCAGGCCTACAACGTGCTGGACAATCTGGCCGCGCGCCGCACGAACCTGGTCCGCGTCGTCTGGACAATGGGCGGCAGCGCAGCGCGGCTTGATCAGATCCTGACCGCCATCGAAGCCCGCAAGATGGTGTCCATTGTCGAGCTGCACGACGGCACCGGCAACAACGACGCCGCGCTGCTGCAGCGGATGGCCGACTACTGGGTGCGCAGCGACGTCCTCGCCGTGCTGAAAAAGCACGAACGCACGTCGATGATTAATATCGCCAACGAGTGGGGCGATGCGGGCAAGACGCCGCTGCAGTGGCGCGACGATTACAAGGGGCCCATCACGACGCTGCGCAACGCGGGCCTGACGACGACGCTCGTCATCGACAATCCCGACTACGGCGGCAATCCGAACGGGGGCCTGTGGTACGGCCACGACCTGCTGGAGCACGATCCGCGCCACAATCTGCTGTTTTCGGTCCACATGTACGGCACGTTCAACAACCCGGACGACATCTACAACGCCATGCGTGATTACCGCAGCAACGGGTTGCCGCTGCTGATCGGCGAGTTCGGCTACGACTACAACAACGGCGCCAACAACCTGAACTCCCGCGTCGATGCGCCGCGGCTGATGCAGTGGGCGCAGCAGTTTGGCGTCGGCACGGTGGCGTGGTCGACGGCCGGCAACGACGGCCCCAACGCGTGGCTCGACCTCCTGAGCGGCTGGTCGGGCACCACGAGCTGGGGCAACCTGGTGTGGTACAGCCAGTACGGCATCTACAACACGGCAAAGCGGGCATCAGTTTACTGACGCCCGCCGTCCGTCAGTCGTTCGCGTGCTGCACGAACACCGCGGCCGTGCGTGCAGGGATCGTGAAGCCGCCGGTGCGGGCGTCATACACGGACGCCTTGACGACGGCATCCGATCCCTGGCGCTGGATCGGGTGCAGCTGCAGCCTGCGTCCGCCCAGCTCGGGGATGGCGACGCTCTTCGCCGCCTTGTCCACGTTGAAGATGACCACGACTTCCTTGTACTTCGCGCCAGGATAGGCCGTGGGCTGCGTGCCCGACAGGCTCATCGCTACGATGCCCGGCACCTGGTCGGGGCCCGTGTTATGGAATTTCAGGCGGTCGATCACGTCCTGCGCCGTGCGCAGCCGAAACAGCGTGCTGTCCTTGCGGATCGCCAGCAGTTCCCCGAAGCCCGCGCGCGCCGCCAGGATGGCGCGGGTGTCCGGGGCGATCAGCGGATTGGCCAGCACGGGCGCCATGACCGGCCAGCTCGATTCGTTCGTGCCCGCCATCGGCAGGCCCACGCCGAAGTTGTTGGTCGAATAGCCGTAATCGAGGCGGTTAAACCAGTCGCCCGCGTTGTAGCTGTCGCGGTCGAGCGATTTCGAACGCAGGATCTCCTGGCCCGCATGGATGAACGGCACGCCCTGCGACAGCACGTTGACGGCGGCGCCCAGTGTCTGCACGCGCACGCGGTCGGCCAGCGACGTCGATGGCGGCAGCTTCAACGCGTTGACGTCGAACAGCGTCTGGTTGTCGTGCGCTTCGACATAGTTGATCGTCTCGGCCGGGCTGCCGGCGAAGCCCGCCTGCTGGCCGAAGTAGTTCATCTGCGCGTTGCTGCGCACGTTGCCGAAGCGGTCCGTGAAGCGGTAGTCGCGCAGCGTGCCGGAGAGCGCCACCCGGGCCAGGTCCGCCAGGCGCAGCGCGTCGTCGCGGGTCTGCGTCGACTGGCCGTTCGGGTCGAACCATGCGCCGTTGACGAATCCCTGCTGGGTGACCAGCGCGCTGCCCGTGTCGCAGCAGCCGCCGCCCCGCACCGTGTCGCGGATACGGTCGTTGAAGGAGCCGATGCCGGAGCCGAACATATTGGCCTGGCGCGCCTGGACGAAGCGCGCGTCGTTGGCCACCGCGCCGAAGTTCCACGCTTCGCCGTACAGGTAGATCGGGCGGCCGGCGGCCTCGTTGACGGCCGTCTGCAGCCGCTTCATCAGGTCCAGCGGCGTGAAGCCCATGATGTCGAAGCGGAAGCTGTCGATCTTGTAGTGCTTCGCCCACAGCTGCGCCGAGTCGACGATCAGCTTGGCCATCATCGCGTTTTCCTGGGCGGTGTCGGCGCAGCAGCTGTCGTTCAGCAGATTGCCCTCGGCCCCCTGGCGGTAGTAATACGTCGGCACGATGCGGTCGAGGATCGACAGCGGATCCTGCTGCGCGGCGCTGGTGTGGTTGTAGACGACGTCCATCGTCACGCGCAGTCCCGCTTCGTGCAGGGCCTGCACCATCGCGCGGAATTCCCGCACGCGCACGGCGGCATCGCTGGCGGTAGTCGCGTAGCTGCCTTCCGGCGTGTTGTAGTGGACCGGGTCGTAGCCCCAGTTGAAGCAGTCGCTGTCGCGCGTGGCCGCCACGGCGGCTTGCTGCGCCGTCCCATCGGGCGCACCGCCGGGAATGACGGGCGTGGTGCAGCCGGCTTCGTTGACGCTTGCGAAGTCGAAGGCGGGCAGCAGGTGCACATGCGTCAGGCCGGCCTTCTGCAGCGATTTCAGGTGCCGCATCGGTGCCGCTTCGGTGTCCGTGAACGCCAGGTACTTGCCGCGATGCGCCGGCGGGACCGTGCCGTCGGTCGCCGAGAAGTCGCGGATGTGCAGCTCGTACAGGGCGATATCGGTGGGCGCGTCCAGGCGCGGGATGCGCTGGTTGTCCCAGCCCGCGGGCTTCAGTTGCGGGCTGTCCAGGTTGGCGACAAAGCTGCGCTGGCTGTTGGCCGAGACGCTGACGGAGTACGGGTCCGTCACCGTGTTCGTTACCAGCGTGTTGTTCGCCCAGCGCGACAGCACCTGCACCGTGTAGGTGTAGTAGGCGCGGTTGGTCCACGACGCGTTGCGTGCCGTGTAGTGCCAGATGCCGCTGGCCGCGTCGCGCGTCATCGGCACCGTATCCGTCTTGCCGCCGACAGCGGCGCTGTAGAGATTGAGGCTGACGGATTTCGCCGTCGGCGCCCAGACGCGGAACGTCGGCACGCCCGCGCCGTCGAAGGTCAGGCCCAGCTGCTCCCGGCTGGCGTGCGCTGCAAAGACGTCGTCCAGCATGCCTGCCTGCTGCAAGGACGTGGCCTGCACCAGCTGGCCGGCCGCGTCGAATCGGGCGATGGCGAACTGGCCGCTGACGAAGCCGGCCAGGCGCGCCGCATCGGCGTCCGTCATGCGCAGGCCCGTCGCCGCTGCCAGGTGAGGATACTTCTGCCGGATCGCCTCCGGCAGCGCTGCGGCCTGCAACGTCACGCTGCCGTCCGCTCCCGCCAGCCCGCGCCGGGCGTCGGGGCTGGCCGTCATGCCGCCGTTCAGCGCGTAGTACAACTTGTAGGTGTCCCCCGTCGGCGCACCGGGCCATGCCAGCGTGGTCGCGGACAGCCAGTGCGCGCTGGCGTTCGTCAGGTTGCCGTAGGTGAGGGCGGGCGGGGTGGCGTACACCGTGCAGTCGCCTTCCAGCATCCAGACCTCCTGGCCGGCGGTAGACACGTCCGCGTTCAGCGGCGCCTGCTGGTCGCTGCCGCAGTTCTTGGCGCCGGTACCGTCCGTGACGAGAAACGAGATTGCCGTCTTGCCGGCCGCCAGCGGGATATCGACATAGCCGCCGAAGGCGTCGCGGCTGGCGAACATGAAGCGGTCGGCGATCCACGTCACGCTGGGCTGGCGCGGGCCGTCCCACGAATACACGCCCCATTGCGCTTCGTCGCTCTGGATGCGGTGGAAATGCATGCGGATACTGCCGGGCGCGACCGGCGCGGCCGCGGCACTGACGGCGGCGCCAAGGCGGACAGGTGCCGCGGCCGATCGCGTGTCGTCGCCGCCACCGGCCCCGCACCCGGACAGGAAGCCCGCACAGACGAACGCGAGCCCCAATCGTGAAGTCAAACTACTTCCGATGAACATATTGTCTCCTGATTGTTTTTGGAGAGAATGCCGTGCGTCCGCATACCGCAACGCTGTCCGGCTGCCTCGACTGTAATATTACTACCGCTTAGTCTGTATTTTTGTTGCACTGTATACTACGTTGTGTAGTTGATACATGCGCACGCTCCCTTGCGGGGCCCGATGCGGATACATTTCGAGCGACGTAATCACCGCGGCGGGCGCGTTGGGTCCCTGGCGGCCGGCCCGGGTCGCCGTTGTCGCCGATCCCGGCGATAATGCGTATCGCGAAAAACTGGGCAGCCGCGGAAGAAGGCGGCTGCAAACGGAGAAAAGACATGCATGAGCTGATATCGCAACTGGTCCGCCTGTACCTGCCGCTGGACATTCCGCCGCAAGCGGGGCTGGCGGAGCACCTGGAGGGGCAGGCCACCCGCCTGTTCGATCTGGGGCGGGACGGTGCCGTCCGCGCCATCGTCCTGCCGTTCGACGGCCGCGCCCACGGCAGCGGCACCGCCGCCTGGGAGCGGCTGTGCGAGGTGGCCAATGTGCTGCAGGCCGAGCTGGGTCTGCCGGCGCCGGCCGTCAGCATCGACGGCGCCACGGGCTACCGGCTGTGGCTGTCGTTCGGCCAGTCCGTAGACGTGGCGACGGCCCAGCGTTTCGTCGACCTGCTGTGCGCCGCATACTGTCCGGAAGTGGTACTGCCGGCGGGCGGGGTGCTGGCGCCTGTCGAGCTGCCGCCGTGCCGTAACGGTACGACCGGCAAGTGGGCTGCATTCGTCCATCCCGGCATGGGCGCCTCGTTCGCCGACGAGCCGGCGCTGGAGATGACGCCGCCTGCCGCCGCCCAGGCAGCGTTCCTGCAGGGGCTGGAACGCATCGATGCCGCGCAGCTGCGGCATGCGCTGGACGTGCTGGCCGGCGACGGCGGTCAACCCGAGGCGCAGCCTGCGCCCGGCCCCGGTTCCCGGGGCCTGCTGTTGCAGGACGCTACCCTGGAGGACATCGTCCGCCACCTGCACGCGAGAAATATCGAGCCTACCTTTCGGTACCTGATGCCATCGCGCTGAAGTTTCGGCGCTGGCATGGTTGCGCGGCTTCCCGGTTTCGCCGCTGCCTATTGCGGCTGTCCGTGGCGCGCTGCGTTGTGGGCACGCGTAACCGCCGGATGAAGCGCTGCTGCCGCTGTTTGCCGCATGCGTCACCTCGCAGAACTGTCATTGTATCAAAACTACACACGAAAATTTGAAATGTAGTTGACATACAAGGATCGATCGCCAAGAATTTAATCGTCGCGGGCACAACTCGGCTAACAGGGCGCCCCGATGAGTAGTCTGACTACTTCCGGCGAAGTCACGTCGGGCCAATGACAACCTTGGAGACGATCATGAAGAAAACCACGATTGCCGCGCTCGCGGCAGCCATGCTGGCGGCCGCGTCGCACGCGAATGCCGCCACGCCGACGCAGCAGGCGGGCGCCAGCAAGGCGATCCTGCTGCAGGGCTTCCACTGGAATTCCGCCAGCAAACCGGGCTGGTACAACACCTTGCGCGGCAATGCGGGCGACCTGGCCGCGCTGGGCATCACGCACGTGTGGTTCCCGCCGCCTTCGGACTCGGCCGCGAAGGAAGGCTACCTGCCGCGCAGGCTCGACGTTCTCGATTCGGCCTACGGCCGCTCGTCGGAACTGTACGAAGCCGTACGCGCGCTGCAGGAGAAGGGCATCCAGTCGGTGGCCGACATCGTTGTCAACCACCGCGTCGGCACGACCGGATGGTCCGATTTCACGAGCCCGAACTGGAGCACGCGGACCATCGTCAACAACGACGAGTGCAACTGCGGCCTGGGCAGCTCCGACACAGGGCCGGGCTTTTCCGGCGGGCGCGACCTCGATCATACCAACGTGGGCGAGACGCAGAACGGCATCATCCACTGGCTGAACTACACGCTCAAACCGGTAGGCTTCACGGGACTGCGATTCGACTACGTCAAGGGCTTCAGCCCGGCCTATGCAGGCCAGTACGCCAATGCGTTCGCGCCCGACTTCTGCGTGGGCGAGCTGTGGCCGGATTTTGATCTGAACAACATGAACGCCAACCGCCAGGCGCTGATGGACTGGATCAACGGCACGGCCAATTCCTGCGGCGCGTTCGACTTCACGACAAAGGGCATCCTGAACGATGCCCTCGCCAACGGCAACTACTGGCGCCTGAAGGGCAGCGACGGCAAGCCGCAGGGCGCGATCGGCTGGTGGCCGGCGATGTCGGTGACGTTTGTCGACAATCACGACACCGGGCACGCCGAAAGCTGCGGCACGGGCCAGGGACTGTGGGCGGCGCCGTGCGGCAAGGTGATGGAAGGCTATGCCTACATCCTCAGCCACCCCGGCATTCCCACGGTGTTCCATCCGCACCTGTATGACTGGGGCCTGAAGGCGCCGATCGGGGCGCTGATCAACGCCCGCAAGACGGCGGGCGTCACGTCCACGTCGGCCGTCGCCATCCAGCAGGCCACGCAGGGCCTGTACGCGGCCATCGTCACCGGGACCTCCCGCCAGCTGGCCGTCAAGATCGGCCCAAACAGCTGGAGCCCCGGCAACGGCTGGACCTTGCAGACTTCCGGCACCAACTATGCCGTCTGGATGAAGTAAGCGTTCAGGAGTCCCGCCGCGACAGGTGAATGCCGATCGCCGCGGCGGCAACGGCGGCGCCGATCACCAGCGCGGTGTTGCCGCCGCGGGGCATGCGCCGCTGGCCGCCGTGAATGCCGCTGGCGCCGGCGGGCGGCGTATAGATCGTCCCGGTCGTCTCGGGTACCCGGTCCGCCTTTTTCGACCAGGCGTTCATGAAGCGGTTCATCAGCGCGGTCGTGACGGGATTGGCGAACTGGCTCAGTTTCAGCAGCGTTGCCGGCACGCCGATCGCGGTCGTGTCGCGCGGCCGCCGCGCCAGCCGGACGATGGCGTCGGCCACCGTTTCCGGCGCCAGCACGCCGGGCGGATACGCCAGCCGTGCGCCCGTATAGTTGCCCGCGTGGTGGATCCCGGGCGTGTCGACGAACGTGGGATACACGTCGCACACGTGAATGTCGGGATACTCGTTCAGTTCCGCGCGCAGTGCCTCGCTGAAGCCGCGCAGGCCGAATTTGCTGGCCGAATAGGCGGCGGCGTACGGCGTCGTGACGAAGCCGCCCGCCGAGATCATGTTGACCCAGGTGCCGTAACCCTGCTCGACGAAGATCGGCACCACGGCATGGGCGTCGTTCATATGGCTGACGAGATTGGACGCGATCACGCGCTGGTGGTCGGCGATCGGCACGTCGACGTATTTGCCGACGACGCCGATGCCTACGTCGCTGAACCACAGGTCGATGCCGCCCAGCGCCTGCCGTGCCTCGGCGGCGAATGCGCGCACCTGGTCCGCATCCGTCGCGTCCACCACGCCCACTTCCGCCCGGCCGCCGGCCTCGCGGCAGCGGCGCGCCACGTCGTCCAGGCCGTCCCGGCCGCGCGCACCCAGCACGAGATGGCAGCCCTGGCGGGCAAATGCGATGGCGGTGGCGGCGCCAATACCGCTGGACGCGCCCGTGATCACGATACGTTGGCTCGATCCCTTCATTGGTGTTTCCTTTCATTGTCAGTCGGTCGTCTTTGCCGACATACTGCGGGTTTGCGCGATTCGCGGTCGCACGGCAGGGCGGCGCCGTGCCATTTACCTCGTCAATACGGCCTATTCACGCGCCGCGGTTCGCTTGCCGCCGGCTTTATCCTATAGTTGGGCGACAATAACAAACGGAGACGCCCGATGCAGCCACCCACCATCCAGGTCGATCAGATCGTCGAACGGGGCACCATGTCCGCCTTCCAGGTCGGGCTGCTGGCGCTGTGCGGGCTGTGCCTCATCATCGACGGCTTCGACGCCCAGGCCATGGGCTACGTCGCCCCGGCCATCGTCCAGCAATGGGGCATCGACAAGGCCGCGCTGGGGCCTGTCTTCGGCGCAGGCCTGCTGGGCATGCTGCTGGGTTCGATGATCCTGACGCCGCTGGCCGACCGCGTGGGCCGGCGCCCGGTGCTGATCCTGTCGACGTTCTTCTTTGCCGCCTGCATGCTGGCGACGACGCAGGTGCACGACCTGCGCACGCTGCTGGTGCTGCGCTTCGTGACCGGCCTGGGGCTGGGCAGCATCATGCCCAATGCGATGGCGCTGGTGGGCGAATACAGCCCGGCCAGGTCGCGCGTCGTGCGCATGATGCTGATCTCCTGCGGCTTCACGGTGGGCGCGGCGCTGGGCGGGTTTGCCAGCGCCGCGCTGATTCCGGCGTATGGCTGGGAATCCGTGTTCTGGGTCGGCGGCATCGCGCCGGCCGTGCTGGCGCTGGCGATGGTGGCGTGGCTGCCGGAGTCGGTGCAGTTCATGGTGCTGGTGAATCGCCCGCGCGCGTCCATCGTGCGCTGGCTGCGCAAGGTCGATCCGACGCTGGCGATCGACCGGAACGCCGATATCGTCGTGGCCGAGCCCCAGCGCCGGGGCGCCCCCGTGATCGAACTGTTCCGGGAAGGGCGGACCCGCGTCACGCTGCTGCTGTGGCTGACCAGCTTCATGAACCTGATCAACCTGTACTTCCTGTCCAACTGGCTGCCCACGCTCCTGAAGGAGATCGGCTACAGCACCAGCACGGCCGTGCTGGCCGGCACGGCGCTGCAGGTGGGTGGCATCGTCGGCACGCTGACCCTGGGCTTTTTCATCAACAGGTTCGGATTCACGAAGGTGCTGATGGCCTGCTTCCTGTGCGCGTCCGTGTCGGTCGCGGCAATCGGCAGCGTCGCCACCGTGCTGCCGCTGCTGGTGATCGCCGTCGTTATCGCTGGCTTTTGCATCGTCGGCGGGCAGCCGGCGCTGAACGCGCTGGCCGGCACGTATTACCCGACGTCGCTGCGCTCGACCGGCATCGGCTGGAGTCTCGGCGTTGGCCGCATCGGCTCCGTCATCGGGCCTGTCGTCGGCGGCCAGCTGATCGGGCTACAGTGGAGCAACGCGGCGCTGTTCGTCGCGGCCGCCGTGCCTGTCCTCGTCTCGACGCTGGCGATGACGCGCCTGCATGCGGCCCGGCGCGCCGGGCCGGGCTGACGCCGCTCAGGCGGCGCGTTCGCCGGGGAAGTCCAGTACGTTGTCGCGGCCGCCCGTTCGCACCAGGCTGAACGGCGACGTGTCCTGGCGCCCGCTGCGCGAGTTCGCCAGCAGGTCGCCGAACCGGCCGAAGCCTGCAATGACGGCGCCGGGCGCGGGGCGGCTGTCTTCCGCTGGCGCGTGGACAGTGGTGGGGCTCTCCTGCATTCGCAGCCGCGCCGACAGCGCCGCCACCGTGTTGCGCAGCGCCGCCAGCTCGGCATCCTTGTCGCGCAGCGCCTGCTTGTGCGCCGCCCGCGCCGCTTCCAGGCGGCGCTGCGTTTCCGCCTCCACCTTGCGCGCCAGCTGTTCGATCAGTTCGCGCAGGCCGCTCTGGGTGTCGTCCGTTACGGTGGCCGTTTCGTCTTCGGCGGCCAGCTCCTTCAGGTAGCGGTGTATCGTCGACTTCGAGCCCGTGTCGCCGAGCGCACCGCGTACCGCGTCGGCGGAAGGGTAGCGGCCCTCGGCCAGCAGGCGGTCGCGGATCGTCCGGACCTGCGTCTTCGTGATGCCCGTGCGTGCCATGTCGTTCTCCGTCGGTCAGGAACTGGCCTGACCCACCAGGGCGCGGTTCTGCACCCGGTTCAGCTTAGGGTGGACGACGGGGATCGTCAGCATGGTGCTGGCGGCCGCCATCAGCAGCAGTGCCGTGAACGTCTCGCTGGTGATGATGCCCTTGTCCAGCAGGATGTTGGCAAACACGATCTCGATCAGTCCCTTCGACTGCAGCAGCCAGCCGATGATGGACGCTTCGCCGCGCTGCCACTTCAGCATGCGCCCGGCAAGATGCGCCCCGGCCAGCTTGCCGCCCACGGAGGCGGCCAGCAGCAGGCCGGCCGCGAAGAAGACGGAGTAGCCGCCCAGGTCCCATTTCGTGCGCAAGCCGGTACTGAGGAAGAACACCGGCATCAGCACCAGCAGCACGTTGCGGAACAGCGTATCGAGTTCTTCCTGGCCGAACCACTCGACGTCCATCACGACGCCAGCCAGGAACGCGCCCACCATGAAATGGAGCCCAGCCCAGTCGGCACTGAAGCCGCAGGCGATCAGCCAGATGACGGCCACGTACCAGCGATCCGTCTTGCCGAGGCGCGCCATCAGGCGCCGGAACAGCAAGGTGAGCACGACAAAAACGGCGATGAAGCCCAGCTGGCGACCCATGCGCTCCCAGTCCAGCAGGATCACGGCCAGCACGGCCCAGATGGCCACGTCGTCCAGGCTGGCATAGCGCATGATGCGCTGGCCCATCGGCTGGCGCAGGATCTCGAGTTTTTCCAGCAGCAGGACAAGGACGGGCAGGGCGGTCACGGCGCAGGCCATCCCCGTACCCAGCATGAACTGCCAACCGGCGGCGCCCGCGCCTTTCCAGCCGGGATAGGCCATCAGCAACAGCGCCGCGCCGCAGCCGAACAGCAGCGGCATGCCCAGCGACAGGCCGGCGGTGGTGGCGCTCTCGCGGCGGTACTGCCAGACCTTTTTCAGATCCAGCTCGATACCCGCCAGCATCACGAACAGCATCACGCCCCACATGGCAACGCCGTTGAGCGTCCTGGTGACGTCGGGATTGAAGACGAACTTGTGATAGTCCGGGAAGACGGCGCCCAACGCGCCGGGGCCCAGCACGATGCCCATGACAATCTGGACCACCACCAGTGGGGCAAAATAATCGGTCTTGCAGAAGCGCCAGATGACGTACGGCGCCACGAAGATGAGCAGCATGGCCAACAGAAAAATCTCGCTCGTACTCATGGGTCTCCTTCTTGTGTTTTATCTGTCGTGATAGTTCCCGTACGGTCTTTTGATTACGTAATTACGTACCGAATCGATGGTAGTGGACAATATGAAAACATGAAAGCGATTTCAAGGCGCTGTGGTAGCGTTTCCACACCCGAAGTGGATGGCTTCTGATGCAATCTGCTGTGGCATGAACGCGGCGCCGCGTGTACATTGCTTCGCTTGCGAACTGCCCGTACAGATCATGTCCTCCGCCAGCACCTCCTCCACCTCCTTGACGGTTTCCCGCATCCTTCACGCCGGCTACGTGTTCGAATGCGACGGCGCGCGCATCGCCTTCGATACGATTTTCGAAAACCCGTTCAGCCGCAACTGCCATGCGTTCCCGGACGTGCGCTTCGACGAGGCGGCGATCCGCCGCCAGCGCTTCGATGCCGTCTTCATCTCCCATTTTCATGACGACCACTGTTCGCTGGAAAGCCTGGACCTGCTGGACCGCGCCACGCCGCTGTATTTGTACTGCCTGTTCGACGAGCTGTTCGACATGATCCGGCAGCTGGGCTTCACCAGCGTGCAGGCGTTGCGGCTGAACGAGCCGGTCGCGGTCGGGCCGTTCCAGGTGACCCCACGCGAAGCGATGGATGCCGACGTCGATTCGATGTTCCAGGTACGGGCAGCGGGACTGAACGTGCTCAATGTGGTCGACTCGTGGATCGACGACGGCACCCTGGCGCAGCTGGTGCGCGAGGGGCCGTGGGACATGGTGCTGTGGCCCTTCCAGACGATGCGCGAGATCGAGGTGCTGGCGCCATCGCGCGCGCCGCCCGCGCCGCCGGCGTTGCCGGAAGAGTGGCTGCCGCAGCTGCGGGCGCTGGCGCCCCGCTATGTCGTGCCCAGCTCGTGCCAGTTCGTGCAGGAGCCGTGGTCGTGGTACAACCGGGCTTTCTTCCCCGTCTCGTATGCATACTTCACGCGCGAAGTGACGGCGGCGCTGCCGGGCACGCAGGTGGTGCGTCTCGATCCGTCGGTTGCGGTGCGGCTGGACGGCACGTCGCTGCGTCCGGCGCAGCCGCTGGACTGGGTGGTGCCGGTGGGCCCGCAGGACGTCGATTACGCCTGCGAAGGCCATGCCTCGGCGCCGCCGACCGCGGAGATCGCGCAGCACTTCGCGGCGCTGACGGCGGCGCAACTGGCCCGGGTCGTCGAATACTGCACGATGGAATTGCCGGGCAAATATGGCGACGTGCCGGCGGCCTCCGACTACTTCGACAAGCCGCGCATCTGGCAGTTGTCGCTGTACGATCACACGGGACAGGCAACGCGCTGGCGCTACCGCCTGGAGCCGGACGGCACGGCAACGATCGAGGAGGGCGGGGGTGGCCTGGGCTGGACGACCGACATCCCCGCCGCGAAGCTGTACGCCGCGCTGGAGGATGGCGAATCGCTGACGTCGATGTACCTGCGCATCAATGACACGGTGTTCGACGCGGCCGCCGAACGGGCGCTGGCCGAGGCGGACATAGTCGACGACCCGCTGATCCGCTGCCTGTTCAGCGACACGTTCGGCGCCTATCAGGCCGCCCAGCTGCGCCGGCTGCTGGCGCGCTAGTTATTTGCCCAGCAACCGCAGTGACTGTTCCCAGTCCGCCCGCCAAGCCTGCAGGAAGTCGTGCGTCGCGAACGCACGTTTCAGCGGCCCGAGTGGGGTGCGGTAGACGTCGTGCAGGCCGAGGGCCAGCGTCACCGGATTCCATACGGCGTTGCGCTTCGACTTCTTCGCGCTGGCCTTGACGCGCGCGCCATCGTCGCCAAACACGCCGATCGCATCGTCCAGCGCCTTCGCCAGGTCCATGCGCACGAACGACGCGAACGCCGCCAGCACTTCCTCCTTGCCGATGCCGAACGGCGATTCCGCCGCCACCGGCGTCTTCACCGGCAGCGCCGCATGTTTCAGCTTGCCCGCCAGCCGCTCCACGTCCTTCTTCTGGAAACGCAGCGCGTCGAGCGGGCGCCGGAAGCCGGGCGCCGGTAGCCGCGCCACGATCTTGTACGCGTCCTTCGTCATCGTCATCAGCACGTCCTCGCTGCCTGCCGCCAGCCGGGCGATATCGCCCTCGAAGAAAATCGGTGCCGCGTAGCCGCCGTTCGCCTCGCCGAACAGTTCCGGATACGCCGCGTCGTAGTCGAGCCAGACATACGGCGTCAGCTCGTGTTCCAGCAGCCGCGCCAGGGTCCAGGGCGAGCCGGTCTGCTGTTCCAGCCAAGCGCAGGATTCGGAAACGGTGGCGCGGAAGGGGAGGTCGCTGGCGGTCATGGTCTTGTGGCGTGTGATGGGATGGCTATTGTAGGGGTTTTGGGCGGGGACGGTCATCACGGCATCCACGGCAATTTTCTTCAATACGGCGCGCCCGCCGAAATCTATCGTCATGCTTCCAAAAACCAGGAGCCACGCATGACCACCGCATCCCTCTACCTCTCCATGGCCGCCTTCGCGCTGGCCTCATCCATCACGCCCGGTCCCGTCAATATCGTCGCCCTGAGCGCCGGCGCCCGCCACGGGCTGGCGGCCAGCATGCGCCACGTGGGCGGCGCCACCGTCGGCTTCACGCTGCTGCTGCTCCTGACGGGGCTCGGCCTGTACGAGGTCATGCTGCGCTGGCCGCAGACGATCGTGGCGATCCGCTGGGCCGGCATCGGCTTCCTGTGCTATCTGGCGTGGAAGCTCGCCATCGACGACGGCCGTCTGTCGTTCGACGCGGCCGCCGGTCCGTCCTGGCTGTCCGGCGCCGCCATGCAGTGGTTCAACCCGAAAGCGTGGCTGGCATCCGTGGCGGGGATGGGTGCCTATGTGGCCGACGGCGACCCCGTGCTGGTGTGGCGCTTTGCCGCCATCTATTTTGTCGTTTGCTACCTGTCGATCGCCTGCTGGGCATACGCGGGGGCGATGCTGCGCGGGTACCTTTCCGACGCCGCGCGCATCCGCCGCTTCAACCGCGCGATGGCGCTGCTGCTGGCCGGGAGCGCACTGTGGCTGCTGGCGCGCTAGCCCGGTACTGGCCAGGCGTGGCGGCGACGTGCAGCTTGAACGCCCGCTGCAGGTGCGCCTGGTCGGCGAAGCCGGCCGCCAGCGCCACGTCGGCAATCGGTTCGCCCGCCTTCAGGCGCCGCCGGCACAGCTGGATGCGGCAGTTGACCAGCCACGCGTGCGGCGTCATGCCGTAGCGGGCCTTGAAGCTGCGGATCAGGTGCGACGGCGACAGGCCCGCCGCCGCGCAGATCTCGTCGAGCTTCAGCGCGCGCATGCAGTGCGCACCGATGTAGTCCGCCGCGCGGCGCAACTGGTCGTCGGCGGGAGCAGGGGCCCTTGCCGCTACCGGCCGCAGCGTCTCGTGCAGCGACGTGAAGAACGCGATGGCCGCGCCGTGTTTTGCCAGCGGGTCCGCGTGCCGATCGACGCACGTGTCGTACATCGCCGCCAGACCCGCATGCAGGGCGGGGTCCTCACTGGCCGCGGCCGCGTAGGGGCGGAAAGCCGCGCTCGCGCCACCATCCAGGTCCTGCTGCAATTTGCCCAGCCACTCGCAATCCACATAGAACATCCGGTACGCCCATGGTTCGTCGCCCAGCGGGTTGCAGGCGTGGACGTCGCCTGGATTCATCAGCACGACGCTGCCCGCGCGCACCTGCCGGCGCGTGGTGCCGTTCACGTATTCGCTGGCGCCGCCCGTGATCAGGCCAATCGAGAACGTCTCGTGCGCGTGCCTCGCATAGCAGACGTGGCGGCCGTCGTCGATGGCGCGCGCCTCCAGGAACGGCACGGCCGCGTCGCGCCAGAAGGTGGGCGTGGCTGGACTGGTCATCGGGCTCCCTCGCGGTTCGGTGGACGTCCATGATGGCAGAACCGGCCCGTTCCGTCGAGGCGGGGGGCCGTGGCGTGGCCGATACACCAGGCCCGCCATGACAAACGAAGACAACCGGACGGATCGAAACGGCCAATAATGCCGTCAAACGATCGAACGCAAGGAGGCTGCCATGGCCGATCTGTATGCCGCCGTCACGGACGATGCGCTGAACCGCATCGCCGGCTTCCTGCACGCGCGCGCGCCTTACCTGTTCAATTACGTGGCCCCGTCGCTGCGTCCGCGGCTCGACGACGCGGGCGCCGTCATCGGCTACGAGGAGAACTGGGTGGTGTGCACGGAGGTCGATCCACCGCCTCCGCCGGGCGTGCCGCGCTACCGCCGCATTCCGCCATTCCAGCTGCCGGGGGTGCCAATCAGGCTTCCCTGCGCCATCCAGCTGATCCACCTGCGCTTCGACTTCCATCCCGGCGACACGATCGCCTTGCCGCCCGAGTTGCCCGGGCCGCTGGCGCCGCAGCGCTTCGCGCTGGAGGCGATGATCGAGTTCGGCCTGGCCTGCGTGCCGCCCGCCGCGGTGGCGCCGCCGGTGTTGTCCACGCATAGTCACGCCTGGGATCTGCCCGTGCTGCCGGTGGACCGCCTGGAATGCTTCCTGATCCGCATTTTCGTTGTCGGCCACCTCATCACCGGTATCGGCGGCATGCCGCAGCAGATCGGCCTCGAACTGGATGGCCTGGAAATCGCCGATATCAAGCCGGCCGGGCTGGAAGGGGCGGTGGAGTGCTACCTGATCGCCATGCTGAAGGGCGCGATCCTGCCGCAGCTCGTGCTGGCGCTGCAGGCGGTTCCCATCCATACGCTGGGGCTGACCGCCGTGACGCCGTCGCTCAGCGCCGGCTTGCCGAACAATCCCGCCGTCGAGAACAACGCGCTGCACGTGTGGCTCGACCTGGCATTCGCGTGAGGTTGCCATGAGCGACGTTTCCCTCTCCGTTTCCGAAGCCGCCTTCGAGACGATCTACAACCGTATCGTGCCCACGCCGTCGCTGCCGTTCAGTAAAACCGTGTCGTTCGCCGGTCTCGCGTTCGGCGTCGACGGCGCGCTTCACGTCGCCGGTGCCGGCGATATCGACTTCGAGGACGGCGACAGCTTCTGGCTCGACGAGCTGAAGATCGGCTGGGACCAGCTGGTCCTCCGCCTCGGTTTCGACATTCCGGCGGTAACCGTGGGCCGGTTCTGTATCCTGCGGGTGCAGCTTCCCTGGGAAAGCGGCGACGACTGCAAGTGGGAGTTTCCGGGCGGGCAACTGTTCGGGGCCGACATGGACATCGGACCGCTGACGATCAACCTGAACGCGATCATTCCGTACGTCGTGACGGAGGTGTCGGGACGGTTCAGCATCGGCCTCGTGTCGGAAGGCGACACGCTGAAACTGAAGGTGTACAAGCAGTCCGTCGACGTCGATCCGATCTCGATCCAGGACACGTTCGGCAAGCTGCCCGCCCTGCTGCAGGCGGCGCTCGCGGCGGCGGCCGCCAGTTTCGTCGCGGCCCATCCACCCATGTTCCTGGTCGACGCGGCGCTGGGTATCCTCGGCTTTCCGACCGTGACGGAGCTGTTGCTGGATGTCCTCGACATCGGCGACGACGTGCAGGAGTGGCTGACGCGCCGCCTCAACGTCGATATCGGCATCCAGAACATACTGGCAGGGCTGATTGCCAAGGCGATCCTGGAGAAAACGATGTTCGACATTCCCGACCCTTACGGCCTGCTGCCCTCGATCGATATCGACGTGGCCGATTTCGGCGGCTTTGCCGATCCGCAGCCCGCCGTCCCGCAGACGACGCTCGACGCCCCGCGGGCGAACATCGTCGATCCCGACGCCCGCTTCGATGCCGACACACTGCACATCCGATTCGACCTTGGCCTTTGACGGAGCCCGCCATGATACCGACCATGCTGACCCGGACCCGATTCGACAGCGCCGCGCTGGCCGGCCTGGCGTCCATTGCCCATCCGATGCGCGAGACCGGCCACTGGAGGCTGACAACCGCAGGCCGGCGCGTGTCGCCGCGCCGCCAGGTCGATCTTGTCGTCCGTGAAGGCGGCCAGGCACGCCACGCGATCGACCTGGCGGACGACGCCGGCCACTGGCAAACCGCCTTGGATGAAGCCTTCCTGGCGCCTGGCGGCAGGATCAATCTGGCGGCCCGTGCCGCCGCCGACGGCTGCCACGCCTTGCTGTTCGGCGCGCAGCCGGACCAGCCACTGTGGGATTCGCGCGCGCTGCAGCAAGGCGATGGCTACGCGTGCACGCCCATGCGGCCGGGCATCTACCGCATCGAGAACACATTGGGCACGGCGGTCGGACGGCTGCGGGTGAACTATCCCGACCCGCGCGCCATCGCCGAGGGCATGCGCCTCGCGGCGACACCCGTGCATGCCGCCGCCGGAACGGCCATCGCGCCCGCCGACCTGCGCATCGACCCGGGCCAGCTGCTGGTCTTCGGCATCGATGCGCCGTGCCGCCTGGTCGTCACGCTGGAAGCGCCCGACGACGGTCCGCCGGAGCTGGCGGCCTGGCGCGAAGAGCGCAGCCGCATGGCGCTGGAGCGGGTATTCGGCAAGCGCGAATGCTGACGTGGCTCTTCAGTGCTGCGCCACCAGGCGCGCATGCAGCAGCTCGCGCTCCGCTGGCGCGGGCGCGTGCAGGTAGTGGAACTTGCCCGCGACCACGGTCGCGACCGGCACCCCGTCGCGGAACAGCACGCGGTTACCGGCCAGCGCGGGCACCTTGTCACCGGGCAGCAACGTGCCGCACAGGTTGAGCGGATCGACACCGGAAACCAGCACGAGACTGCCGTCATGCGGGCGACGGCGCATCTCGCGCAGCAGCGGGATCGCTTCGGGCAGCGCGAACTGCTCGCCCGACAGCCCGGCAACGAAGCGCCCGCCGCGGATTTCGCCGCGCGCTTCCAGCCGGTGGTAGACGGGCAACAGTTCGCGCCACGCGGGCAGCCACGCCGCTTCCCGTTCCAGCAGATGCCAGAACATGACGCCGTAGCGGCGCAACAGCGTCATGGCGATGTGTTCCAGCGTCTGCGGCTCCGTGCGCGGACGGCGGCCGGGTGGCGGCGCCGCTGCGGGGGTGTCCATGCCGCGCTCGCGGATGGTCACGCCATCGGCCCGCCGCACCAGCGCCCAGCGGCCCGCTTCCTCCATTGTCGGACCGCCACCGCGACGGCGGCGCCGGTCCATCGTGTTGCGTTTATTGGCCGGCACCAGCATGGCGCGCAGGCCGGCATAGCTGTCGGCGTTGACGAGGCCCGTCGCCACCAGCTCCCCCAGCGTGTCCTCCAGTTCCGCGCCCAGCAGGCGGGCCTCGTGCGACAGCTCGTCGAAGAACATGGCGCCGTGGTTGCGCAGCGCGTCAAGCACCCGCACCGCGCGCGACGATACCTCCACTTCGCTGGCCACGGCAGGCAGCGCATGCCACAGCGCCAGCTGCCGGCGCGGCAGCAGTACCAGCGGCGTGCCGCGCACCGGGCCGCCGCTGGCGCTGGCGGGCGCGCCCACGCGGGTCCAGACGATGCGGCCGGCGCGGCACAGGTCATCGAGCCACAGCATCGAATAATCCTTGACCCGCGCGGCCAGCAGTTCGCTTTCCCATGCTCCGGCTGCCGCCTCGTAGCCTTCCAGCTGTGCCAGCGCGACGGCGAGGGAGTCGGCGCCCTGCAGCCGCGTATTCTCCGCCACGTGCTGCCATTCGAACAGGAAGCGCATGAAGTCCTGCCGCTCGACGGGCTCGATCTCGCGGCGCAGGCTCCTGATCGTGTAGCGGTGGATGCGCGCCAGCAGGTGGCGCTCGCACCACTCCTCGTCGGGGGCACCGGGCGTGAAGCGGCCACGCATGACATAGCCCTGCGCTTCCAGCTGCGCCAGCGCGATGGCAGCAGTACTTTCCGGCAGGGCCAGCGGCGCGGCGATCTTCGCCAGCGTCTGTGGACCGAAGCCGGCCAGCCGTGCGCGCAGGACTTCGACCAGCGCCGCGTCACGGGTCCACGGTTCCTCGGCGGCCAGCCGTTCGGGCAGCGTCAGTACTGGCGTGGCGACGGCGTCGGGATACGCGGTCTGCAGGCACGCCAGCCGTTCCAGCGCCACCCAGAACGCATAGCCGTCGCCTTGCAGCAGCGTGGCCCGGCCGCCCGCCGACAGCGTGGCCAGCCAGCCTTCCCAGTCGGGGTTGCGTGCCGCTTCGGCGGTGGTAATGCAGGCCAGTGCGACAAGTGCCTCGTGCATCTCGTCGGCATTGCGCGCTTCCGGCCAGCTTTCGTCCGCCACCGCTTCAATGGCGCCGGCGTCGAGGGCGCCCAGATCGTCGGCCGACGCCGGATCGGTCCAGCGGCGGTTGATAACGGCCTGCGTGCGGCGTTCCTCCAGCGGTGCGTCATCCAGGAACGCGTACGGGCGCGCGTTCAGGATCTCCATCGCCAGTGGCGACGGCGCGGGCAAGTCGCGTGACAGCAGGCGGACTTCGCCGGCCTCGATACGGCGCAGCAGCGCCAGCCAGCCTTCGCTGTCCATCGCGTCGTGCAGGCAGTCGTCCAGCGTCTGGTCCACCAGCGGGTGGCTGGGCAGCTCGCGTTCGCCGACGATGTTTTCCAGGCACGCTGCCTGGTCGGGAAAGACGGCGGCCAGCATGTCGTCGCTTTTCATGCGCATCAGCTGCGGCGCCACCTTTCGACCGCCGGCAAAGCGGGGCAGGGCCAGCGCCGTCGTCGCGTTCCAGCGCCAGCGCACGTTGAACAGCGGCGCATCCAGCAGCGCCTGGACCAGGATGTGCTCCGCGCTGTCTGCGCGCAGGTAGCGCCATACCTCGTCGAGCGGGAAGCTGTGGCTGTCCGACAGCGACAGCACGATCGCGTCCTCGGTGGCCGCCGCCTGCAGTTCGAAATTGAACGTGCGGCAGAAGCGCTTGCGCAGCGCCAGCCCCCAGGCGCGGTTGATGCGGCTGCCGTACGGCGAGTGCAGCACCAGCTGCATGCCGCCGGATTCGTCGAAGAAGCGCTCCAGCACGAGTGTTTCGCACGTCGGCAGCGCCGTCAGCGCGGCACGGGCCCGCGCCAGGTAGTCGACGATCTGGCGCGCGGCGTCGTCGGCAAGCCCCAGGTGTTCGTGCAACCAGTCGATGGCATGCTCGATGGCGGCGTTGGCATCGTCGCGTTCGCCCAGCAGCCGGTCGATCTCCCCACGCAGCCGCGCCACGCCCAGCGAAAGCTCGTCGCTGCGGCCGGGCGCCTCGCCCAGCCAGAACGGGATGTTCGGCGCGGCGCCATGGGCATCCTCGACGCGCACCTTGCCCGCCTCCACGCGCAGGATGCGGTAGGACGTGTTCCCGAGCTGGAACACGTCGCCGGCCAGACTCTCCACGGCGAAGTCCTCGTGCACCGTGCCGACGCTCTGGCCGGCCGGCTCCAGGAGCACGGTGAAGTCGGCGTTGTCGGGGATGGCGCCGCCGGACGTGACGGCCGTCAGTTTGCCGCCGCGCCGTCCGCGCAGCGTACCGCTGACGGCATCGCGGTGCAGGTAGGCGGCGCGCACGCCCTGGCGGCCGTTGAAACCTTCCGTCAGCATGCGCAACACGGCGTCATAGCTATCACGGGTCAGCGCCGCATAGGGTGCCGCGCCGCGAATCAGGCCGAACAGCTTGTCCTCGCGCCACTCGCGGCTCGCCACTTCGGCCACGATCTGCTGCGCCATCACGTCGAGCGGCGCGGCGGGATGCGCAGCGCATCGAGTTCGTCGCGCCGCACGCAATCGAGCAGCGCCGTGCATTCGATCAGGTCGTCGCGCGACGTGGGGAAAAGCCGGCCCTTGGGCAGGCCGCCGACGTGGTGGCCCGAGCGGCCGACGCGCTGCAGGAACGAGGCGATGCTGCGCGGGGAACCCATCTGGCAGACCAGGTCCACGTCGCCGATGTCGATGCCCAGTTCCAGCGACGCCGTGGCGATCAGCATGCGCAGGTCGCCCCGTTTCAGGCGCTGTTCCGCGTCCAGCCGGTATTCCTTGGCCAGGCTGCCGTGGTGCGCGGCCACGTGTCCGGCGCCCAGGCGGTCGGCCAGGTGGCGCGCGATGCGCTCGGCCATGCGCCGCGTATTGACGAAGACGAGGGTGGTGCGGTGCAGGGCGGCCAGCTCGGCCAGCCGGTCGTAGACGCGGTCCCACACCTCGTTCGGCATCACGGCCTCCAGCGGCACAGGCGGCAGCTCCAGCCCCAGGTCGCGCGCCCGTACGTGGCCGACATCGACGACGGCGCACGGGCGGCCGGCGCCGGCCAGGAACTGCGCGACGACGGAAATGGGTTTCTGCGTGGCCGACAAGCCGATGCGCACGGGCGCCTGCGGGCACAGCGCCGCCAGCCGCTCCAGGCTCAGGGACAGGTGGCTGCCACGCTTGCTGCCGGCCACCGCGTGGATCTCGTCGACGATCACCGTGCGCACGGTGGACAGCATGGTGCGGCCGCTGTCCGATCCAAGCAGCACGTACAGCGATTCCGGTGTGGAGACGAGGATATGCGGCGGACGCTTGCGCGCGGCATTGCGCTCGGCCTGCGGCGTGTCGCCCGTGCGCACGGCGCTGCGGATGCCGTGTGCCGGCAGATCCATCGCGGCCAGCTGCGCGCCGATGCCTTCCAGCGGCACCAGAAGGTTGACGCGGATGTCGTTCGACAGGGCCTTCAACGGTGAGACGTACAGCACGCGCGTCTCGTCGGGCAGCGGCTGCGCGACGCTTTCGCGCACGAGCGCGTCGATGGCGGCGAGAAAGGCCGTCAGCGTCTTGCCCGAGCCGGTGGGCGCGGCGATCAGCGTGGCCTGGCCGGCCTGGATCAGCGGCCAGGCGCGCCGCTGCGCCTGCGTGGGGCCGGGAAAGGCCGCGTCGAACCATGCCGCCACGGCCGGGTGGAACTCATGCGGGACATCGGACTGTTTCATGCGGCGGCGCGGGCAGTTTGATGATGCGGTAACCCACATCATAAAGGAAGTGCCGTCCGCGTGCCGTCCCGCTCAGTCGAGGAAATCGGCGTACTCCCGACGCGCGTACCCCTTCAGTTTCTGCCAGGGGAGGTCGCCGGCCAGGTGCGGCTGCACCGTCAGCTCCAGCCGGTTGAAGAACGTGCCGGCCCTGTCGCCGCTTTCGATGACCAGGGGGATTTCCCTGCGCTCGTCCCACAGCACGCGCTCAAAGACGCCGTCGCGCTCGCGCCAGCGTGCGCCGGCAACGGTGGATTTGCGGGCCGACACGGGCATCGCGTGCAGGCGTTTCGGGTCGAGCAGGTAGTAGGCCCGGTCCCACGAGCCGTCGAAGCTGACGTTGTCGAATTCTCCCGGCGGCACTGCAATCACTTCCCGTGCATGCGGGCCGACGTATTCGAGCCGCAGCTGTTTGCCTTCCTGCGCCAGATGGCGCGGCAGCACGACGGGATTGAAGTGCTTGCGCACCGAGGTCTCCCGCGCTACGGCTTTGCTGATGCGCGGTTTGCCTTCGTCATGCTCGTGGCCCGCGGCGCCGGTCGCGGGCGGCCAGGACGGCCGCGCTCAGGCCGGCAATGAAGATGGACTTGCAGGTTGCCTCGAATGTCATGTCATCGTTCCGGGACGGGAAAGATGGCGGCAATAGCGACGGCGTGTGACGAGTTGATGACGGGTCGAGGGACCAGCAGCACGCGCGCAGCGTTGAAAATCTCACCGGCAGGCCGGCGCCCGTCGCTGCCGACCGACGCTGCCGGTGTGCCGTCGGGCCTACACCGCGGTGATGAATGGATCCCAGTTGATGTAGTACGGGCCGCCCCCCTGTCCGGGCGTGACCTGAACCTGGATCTGATACGTCTGGGAGCCCTGGTTTTGTGCCTTGCCGACCCAGTAGTTGCCGCTGCCGGCCTGTTTCTTCGGATAGCCGCTGCTGCCGAAGACGTCGCCCCCCGAGACGTTGAAGCCCGTGATGACGACCGTGTCGCCGCTGCCCAGGTCGATCGGATACACCGTGAAGCCGATCTGCTGGCCTACCGGGCACTGGGTGGTGAGTTCCAGCTGGCCCTCCGACTGGCTACCCTGCTGCACCTGGTTGTCCATCATATAGACGCCCGCGCCGATAGTCCCGGAGCCGACGGAGCCGACATAGGCCGTGTCGATCGCAATGGCGACCTGCGTCTGGGGGAAGCGGCCGGACGTTCCGTCGGCTGCATGGTCCTGCACTGTTGCTGTGGTCATGACATTCTCCTCGTTCAGTTGACTGTGATGGTGGGGTCGATCAGCAGCGTCATGCCGGAGCCGCCCGGTGCGCAGACATTGATCGTCAGCTGGTAGCTGGCGCTGCCGACCGTCTGGGCCGTGCCGATGAAATCCAGGCTGTCGAACTCGGTCGGCTGGCCGCTGTCACCCCATGCATTGCAGTTGCCGACACTCTGCAGCTGCAGCGAGCCGCCTTTCGCCAGGAAGTTCGGATCGACCGGCATGACCGTCCAGCAGATCAGTGAGCCCGACGTGCAAACGGTATTCAGGGCGGTCGTTCCTTCGGTACCC
Source organism: Pseudoduganella plicata (assembly GCF_004421005.1). NCBI lineage: Bacteria > Pseudomonadati > Pseudomonadota > Betaproteobacteria > Burkholderiales > Oxalobacteraceae > Pseudoduganella > Pseudoduganella plicata. The sequence continues at coordinate 1,003,586 of NZ_CP038026.1, read as the reverse complement.
GGTGTGCCGCCGTTATCGACCAGATAAATCCCTGTGGTCTGTCCCAGCTGTGTCGCATTGCCGTCCACCCAGATCTGGATAAAAACATCGCAGTCCGACGGCGTGATGGAATTCGTATTCATGATGGTGCCTCTTTCTGTATGTCGAGTCGGTTGATGGCGCCGTGCTCTCAGCAGTTGCCCCAGATGGTGCCGTTCCAGATCGCGGTGCCATTGAAATAGACGGTGGCATTGACGCCGGTAAAGAATGGCGGCATCCAGGTCGACCCGCAGGTGGCGACGCAGACGTTCAGGTTGCTCCCTGCCGGCACCGGCAGGTGAACGTCGAAGCAGATCTGGCCGATGATCGGCACGGAGATGCAGATCTGGTTATTGTTGTATGCCACGGTGGCACACAGGCTGAAGTTGAAGGCGGTGACACTATTGTCCAGTGTGAAAGCGGTGGCGCTTGCGGCCGCCGTGTTCGTCCTTTTCGTCAGATCGGGTACGAGCGCTGGCTGGCATTGGCATTTTTGGTCGGTCATGATGGTTCCTCGCTTGGCCCTACTCATTTGGCTTTTCGGAAAACGCCCCGTCGGAAGCCCCCGGCGGCAGGGACTGCATCGATTCGCACCGTGAATCGGAGTGCTTGACGGTGTATTCGCAATCGCCATGCCAGTAAAAAAACGCCCTGGCCGCCCGGATGCGCGCGGCCAGGGCGTAAAAACTCTGTCAACCGGGCGTAAATGGCCTGTAAAGCCCGGCAGATTTGACAGGGCCCGGGGATTTTTCGGCGTCGCGCCGGGGCGCCAGCGCGGCGCGGCGATACGATGGAGGAACGGGGCCGGATTACCCGCTCAGGCAGCCTGTGGTTTTGTGGTAATCCGGCTGATCTGGCCACGGGCGTGGCTGTTCCATTGCTATACTGGGTTCATACTGCATTGAGCTGGATGCCCATGACCGCTTTCGACGACGTGGATGACTGCAGCGCCCCGATACGACTGGTACCCGCTAACGTGCTGCCGCAGCATTACCACCTGCGCAAGTGCATCGGCGAAGGCGGCCACGGCAGGGTGTTCGAGGCATGGGACAGCAAGCTTTGCCGCACGGTGGCGGTCAAGTGCGTCCGGCTGGGCCGCGAAGGTCCGCCAGGGACCGACCTGCTGAGCGAAGCGCGGGCGGTGGCCTCGCTCGAGCACGACGCGTTCGTCCAGGTCCATGCGATCGAGGAAAACGAAGGCAACCAGGCCATCGTCATGGAGCTGGTGCACGGGGCCACGCTGAAGGCGACGCTGGCCGCCGGCCCCGTCGATCCCGTCCTTGCACTGGACTGGGTGCGCCAGGTCGCCGAGGCCATGGGCGAGGCCCACGCGACGGGCCTGGTCCACGGCGACCTGAAGCCCTCCAACCTGATGCTGGAAACGCCCCGCAACCGCATCCGCATCCTCGATTTCGGCATCGCCGTGCGCCAGGACCCACTGGCGACGGGCACCGTGCCCACGACATCCCCGCAGGGCACGATCGCCTACATGGCGCCGGAGCGCCTGCTGGGCACGGCTCCGACGCCGGCGGGCGATGTCTATGGACTGGGTGTCGTGTTATACGAGCTGGTGACGGGCGTGCGGCCGTTTGCGGACCTGGCCGGACTGGCGCTGGTGGCGGCCCATCTGCAGTCCTCCTCCGCGACCTGGCGCTATCCGGACACGCTGGCGCCGGCCGTGGTGGAACTGATCCGCGCCATGACGGAGCGGGAGCCGGCGGCGCGCGTGCGCAGCATGGACGAGGTCCTGGCGCGGCTGGAGGGCTTCGTCGCCGCGCCGCGCCGCGCCGTGCACAAGGCGCGGCCGGTGCGCTGGCGCGCGGCGGCGGCGGTCGTGATCGTCGCGGCCGCCGCGGGAGCATGGTATGTCGAGGCGCCCCGTTTCTGGCGCGATCGCGGCACCGAGCAGTATTCCGAGACGGCCCAGATCGATGCCGGCCTTGCCGCACTGGCGTTGTTCGACCGCCCCGGCGCACTGGACCAGGCCGCGACGCATTTTCAGCGCGTGCTGCGGCAGAACCCGCAAAGTGCCGCCGCTGCGGCAGGGACGTCGTTGACGTACAGCCTGCGCTATGCCGGCGACCGGCAGGACGAAATCTGGCTGCGCAAGGCGGACGCCAGCGCGCAGCAGGCCCTGAAGCTGGACGACCACCTCGCCCTGGCCCACGCAGCACACGGCTGGGTGCTGGGAGCGCTGGGCCAGACGGACGGCGCCGGGGACGCATTCGGGCGCGCGCTGCGGCTCGATCCCGACAATTTCCTCGCCTGGTACGGTAAGGTGTACACGCTGCGTCGGGCCGGGCGCTATCCCCAGGCACACACGGCGCTGGCGGAGGCACTGCGGCGCTTTCCGCGCGAGCGCGTGTTCACCGACGAACTCGGCAGCGTGTACTACGAGCAGGCCGAAAACGCCCGGGCGGAAGCAGCCTTTCGCCGCAGTATCGCGTTGCAGCCCGATGCCGTCACGGCGTACGCCAACCTGAATGCCGTGCTGTTGCGGCAGGACCGTCCCGACGAAGCGCTGCACGTGCTGCAGCAGGGGCTGCAAGTGCGGCCGAGCGCCAAGTTATATGGCAACCTGGGTACCGCCTTGTTTTTGCGCGGTGATTATGTCGGGGCGGCGCAGGCACTCGAAAACGCCGTCTCGCCCACGCGCGGCGCCCCCGGGGACTACCTGAACTGGGCCAACCTGGCCGACGTGTTGCTGTGGATCCCGGGGCGCGAGCAGGAAGCCCGTGCGGCCTACGGCAAGGCGCGCGAGCTGCTCGCACCGCGCCTGCAGCGGGCGCCGCACGATGTGGTGCTGGTATCGCGGATGGGGCTGTACGCGGCGCGCACGGGCGATGCCGAGGCGGCGATGGCCATGATGGCGCGCGCGCTTGCACTTGGCCCCCGCAACGCTGACGTGAATTTCCGCGCAGGCCTGGCATACGAATTGCTCGGACATCGTGTGCAGGCACTGGCGGCCATTGCCAACGCCAGGCGGCTGGGTTATCCGGTGAAGTTCATCGAGGCCGAACCGGATCTGGTGGCACTGCGCCGCGATCCGGGGTATGAGAGCCGGTAAGTGTCGGCATAATCTTGCGGCAAGCGCCGCCCATCCAGCGACAACAGGAGTCAGCCATGAAACGTCATATCTTCTCAGTCAAATTCGGCAGCGGCAATGTCAACGCAACCTGGCTGTTTGACCAGACCAAGTCCAATCCCTGTCGCGTAAGCCAGGGCGACGAGATCGAGTTCGTGTTCGGCGGTACCGGCAAGCTCGGCGAGTGCGTGCTGCTCAGCGGCACCAATATCGCCAACGAGCCTGCCTCACCGTTCTCCGAAATGACGCCGATCAGGCTGCACCAGAACAAGGTCGTGACCATCAGCCAGCCGTCGCAGACCTGGGGCTTCACGCTGGCCTTCACTGTGATCACGGACCAGGGCACGCAATTCCAGTACATCCCCGACCCCGAACTGCAGGTGGGATCCACCTGAGCGGTCGTTACGGCAGCTGGCGCAGGTGCCTCCGCAGCGGTTCCAGCGGCGTTCGCAGCAGCTGGGCGCAGCGCGCCAGATCGTAGTCGCAGGCGCCCAGCGCCTGCCGGATCTCATCGGCCGGAATGCGCTCGGCCGGTCGGATCGCGCTGTGGCCCTTCAGCAGCTTGTACAGCGTGGGACGCGAGATGTGCAGTGCCTGCGCGGCCGCCTGGATGATCCAGGCATTGCCGGCCATGGCGTCCAGCAGTTCCTGCTCCGTCAGTTCGGCGGGGCGCCGCTTGCGGGCGGCCGGTTCCGCACTCGCGCGCTCGGGCGGTGCGGATGCTGGCGTCGGCGCCCCGTCGCGCACCAGCGCCTGCAATTGCGGCGCCACGCCGTGCCGCGACTGCAACAGGGCGCGCCGCAGCACGTGTGCCAGCTGGCGGATATTGCCGGGCCAGGCGTGGCACGCCAGCGCGGTGACGAATTCGACCGGCAATGGCGGCGCGCTTTCCTGCGTTGCCAGCAGATGGACGATCAGCACGCCGATATCTTCGCGCCGCTGGCGCAGGGGCGGCAATTCAATGACAAACTGTTCCAGGCGGCGCAGCAGCGCCTGGTTGAATTCGCCGTTGCCGAGCCGCTGGTCCGTTGCCGCGATCAGGCGGGCGGTGCTGCGGCGGTCACGGCCACCGCCGACGGGTCGATAATCGCCACCCTCCAGTACCCGCAGCAGCATCGGTTGCACGCTGGCGGGCGCATTGCCGATTTCATCGAGGAACAGCGTGGCGCCGTCCGCTTCGGCGAAAAGGCCGCCGCGATCCGCCTGGGCGCCGGTGTAAGCTCCCTTGGCGGCGCCGAACAGCTCCACTGCAGCCAGTGACTCGTTCAGCGCCGCCATGTTGACGGTGACCAGCCGACCCTGGTGGCGCCGGCTCAGCGCGTGGATGCCGCGAGCGGCGATCTCCTTGCCGGTGCCCGTCTCGCCCAGCAGCAGTACCGGCAGATCGGTGGCCGCGACCATGCGAATCTGGTCGCGCACCTCGATTGCACCGCTGCCGACGCCGACCAGGCCCGGAACCGGATTGACCTTGGGCAGCCCGCGCATCCAGTGCAGGCACAGGACGACCGCGCGGCCTACCGTCAGGATGGGGCTGTCGCGCAGCGTCGCCCCATCCAGAATGGTCCCTCCGGTAATCGGCCGGCCGTTCAGCTCGACGGTCATGCGACTGTCGGGTAACGCGATCATCAGGCCGGGTTCGCCGTCGCGGTGGTCGGGCAACAGGCGCAGCGGCGATCGGGAGACACGTTCGTGGCCAAGCGGCAGGCCCGCGCCACCGGGCGGATGGAACAGGGGCGCATAGCGGCAGATATCGATCGGCGTGCCCGGCGCCCAGACGAATTGTGCGCCGATACGCGCCTGGTCGGGGTGCCAGACGATGGTGAGCGCCAGCAATGCCGCCCACTGGCTGTCGTGGCTGGTGCACGGGGAAGTCAGTGTGAGGTCGCGGTCGGTCATGGTCGTCCAGGCATGCGGGGATCGTAGCATGCGCGGCCGGCGGCGCGCCCCGTGTGTTGTGCAACTGGTACCGAAAGTGCCGCCGGCCCTGCTGCACGGGCGAGCGGCGATGGACCGCCCTGAGGTCGCGCCGCGCGTGCGCTTACTGCTCGTGAAACTCGCGTGCCTCGGCAAACAGGCCCCACGTCGAAATGAACAGCGCGGCAATGACGGGACCGATGACGAAGCCGTTCAGCCCGAACAGCGCCATGCCGCCAATCGTGGAGAGCAGGACGATATAGTCGGGCAGCTTGGTGTCCTTGCCGACGAGCACCGGACGCAGCAGGTTGTCGACCAGGCCGATGACGATGACGCCGTAGACGATCAGGCCGATGCCATCCCACGTAGCCCCCGTGATAAGGAAGTAGATTGCCACCGGGCCCCAGACGATGGCGGCGCCCACGGCGGGCAGCAGCGACAGGAAGGCCATCACGACGCCCCACAGCAGCGGTCCCGGCACGTCAAGAAACCAGAACGCCAGGCCGCCCAGTGTCCCCTGCGCCATTGCGACGAGAATGTTTCCCTTGACGGTGGCGCGGATGACGGTGATGAAATTGTCGAACAGCGGTTCCTTGTAGCGCTCGGCCAGCGGCACGGCGTCGCGGATGCGCGACGACAGCGTCTGCCCGTCGCGGAACAGGAAGAACAGCAGGTACAGCATGACGGTCACACTGACGAGGAAGTCCAGCGTATTGCGGCCAAAGTTGATGGCATATTTCGCCACCGACTGGCTGATCTGGGATGCGGCGGCCGTCAGCTTCGTCTGCAATGTCGCCAGATTGGTCAGCTCGAAGCGCTCGAGCAGGCTCGTGGCCCAGCCAGGCATGCCATGCATGACACGCTGGAACATGGTGCTGAAATTGATCTGGCCCGACTCGATCATCGCGTAGACGCCGGACGCCTGGTCGATCAGCGACAGCGTGATCAAGGTGACCGGCAGGATCACCATCAGCAGGATCAGCAGCAGTGCGATCAGCGACGAGGCGGTCGGCTTGTTGCCGGTGACTTCCAGCAGGCGGTAATGCAGCGGCGCGAACACGATGGCAAAGACGATGCCCCAGAACACGGCGCCCGCAAACGGGGTCATGATCCAGATAAAGGCCAGCGTGACAAGGCCAAGCAGCAGCAGGAACGAGGTTTGCGGCAGAGTGTAGCGCTTCATGGATGTCCATTCGATGTTGTTATGTTGCACATCATAATGGATCGGCCCGCCGGAAGGCCACGCGCCCGTCGGGGACGTGCCCGTACTGCCGGGGCAGGCCGGCATCGCGGGCTGTTACGTGGATGGGCGCCGTTGCGCTCGCAGCGTCTGGCAGCCGGAACTCGGCAATATTCGCACGCCGGCGTCAAGGGATACGGTGGAAAACCCGCACGGTGTGCCACGGTATGCGTCGACCGGCCCAGCGAAGGAAGCAACGGTCGGCGCCCCGTCGAAACCTGCATCGGCAGCTGTGCTGTCGCGCCGCATCCGTGTGCCGGCGTCACCTGGCCGCACTCTCCAGCGCCGCGACATCCCCGCCGCGGATCAGCGGCAGATGCGCGGAGATCCAGTCCACCGGCCGGTCCCACCAGGCAATCGCCTGCAGGCGCCGGACCGTGTCGGCGTCGAAGCGTGCCCGCAGCGGCTTCGCAGGGTTACCACCGGCAATCGTGTACGGCGGCACGTCCGCCGTCACGACGGAGCGTGCCGCCACGATGGCGCCGTCGCCGATCGTCACGCCCGGCATGATCAGCACGTCGTAGCCGATCCAGACGTCGTTGCCGATCACCGTGTCGCCCTTGTATGGCAGGTCGCCCTCGGCGGGCCGCGCGCTTTCCCAACCGTTGCCGAAAATGAAGAACGGATACGTGGAGATGCCGTCCATCTGGTGGTTGGCGCCGTTCATGATGAATTTCACGCCGCGTGCGAGCGCGCAGAAGCGGCCGATGCGCAGCTTGTCGCCGATGAACGGGAACAGGTACAGCACATTGCGCCGGAAGTTCTCATGACCGTCCGGATCGTCGTAATAGGTGTACTCGCCGATCTCGATCTGCGGATCGTCCACCACGTTCTTCAGGTAGCACACTTGCGGGAAGCCGGGCATCGGGAAGGGGGTATCCGGGTGAGGGCCGTGCATGCGGGTCTCCTGGCAAAAGCGCTACTGTAGCGCGCCCTGCGGACACTGGCCAGCGTGGGTCCTGCATCGATACCTCGGCGGCCGCCGCGTACATGCCGGGGTGGAGCATGGCCAGGTTTCACCGGATGTGCGTCAGGACACCGAAGGAACGCACACGCCGTCGCAGAGCGGCGTTCCCCTGCCCGACGTCGAGAGGGGGGCGGACCAATCCGCCGATGGCCGATTGCATCGCAAGAATCGGGGTGAGAAAGCCCGATGGCGCGGCTACATTGGGGCGACTACCCACCACGAAGGAGTCTTCATGTCCGATTTCAACAACAAGGTCGCCATCGTCACCGGCGCATCGTCCGGTATCGGCCGCGCCACGGCGCTGCTGCTGGCCCGGCATGGCGCGACGGTCATCCTGAACGCCCGCGGCGCCGAAGCACTGGAAGACGTGGCGAGCGAGATCCGCGGGCAGGGAGGCCGCGCGCTTGCCGTGCCGGGCGACAGCGTCGAGCCTGCCACGCACGAGCGGCTGATCGGAGCCGCACGGGAATTCGGCGGCCTGGATATCGCCGTCAACAATGCCGGCACGGTCGGGCCGATCGTACCGCTGACGGAGTTGGCGCTGGACGACTGGAACGCCGTGCTGGCCGGGAACGCGACCGCCGCCTTCCTTGGCGCTAAACACCAGATTCCTGCGATGCTGGAGCGCGCCGGGGGCGCGATCGTCTTCACGTCGTCCTTCGTCGGCACCAGTGCCGGTATTCCCGGCATGGGAGCGTACGGCGCCGCGAAGGCGGCGCTGATGGGTCTCGTGAAGGGCATCACGGCCGACTACGCTGCGCAGGGCATCCGTGCCAACGCGGTGCTGTCCGGCGGCACCGATACCCCGATGGCGGGCGGTCCGGCGCAGAAGGAATGGGCGGCCGGGCTGCACGCGCTCAAGCGCATTGCCCGGCCGGAGGAAATCGCTGCGGCAATCGCCTTCCTTGCCAGCCCGGCGGCAAGTTTTGTCGCCGGCGCCGGGCTGTTTGCCGATGGGGGCAATGCCGCCGTCAAGTGACGCTTACAGCGCCGTCCAGCGCGACCCGGCTCGATGGCTCGCCAGCACCGCGTCGATAAAGCGCATGCCGGCCACGCCATCGTCCACGGTCGGCAGGCCAGCCGTCGCTTCCGGCACCGGCTGGCCGGCCGTGGCCGCATGAATCCGCGCCGCCGCGTCGCGGTAGAGCTGCGCAAACGCTTCCAGGTATCCCTCCGGATGTCCGGACGGCACGCGCGTCGCATGCTCCGCCGCCGCGCCGCGCACGCGCCCGCGCGTCAGCCGCTGGCCGCTGCCGCCCTGCGGCGTGAGCCACAGCTCGTTCGGGCTCTCCTGGTCGAACGCCAGTGCCGCCTTGCTGCCGAACACGCGCAGCTTCAGGGCGTTCTCGCAGCCTGTCGCCATCTGGCTCGACCACAGCATGCCGCGCGCGCCGTTCGGGTAGCGCAGCATCACCTGGACATGGTCGTCCAGCATCCGGCCGGGGGTAAACGCGTGCAGTTCGGCCAGCAACTCGCTGGGCCGGATGCCGCTGACGTAACCGGCCAGGTGGAACGCATGCGTGCCGATATCGCTGGTGCATCCCGTCGGCCCGGCCCGGTGGGGATCGTTGTGCCAGTCGCTGTGCTGGAAGGCGTCGCTCTGCTTGTCCGCTTCGGCCATCCAGTCCTGCGCGTATTCCACCTGCACCAGCCGCACATCGCCGATCGCGCCGGACGCTACCAGCTCGCGTGCATGCCGCACCATCGGATAGCCCGTGTACGTGTGCGTCAGCGCGAACACGCGGTTGTGCCGCCGGGCCAGCGCCGCCAGCGCTTCGCCTTCGGCCGTCGAGATGGCCAGGGGCTTGTCGCAGATGACGTGGATGCCGGCTTCGAGGAAGGCGGTGGCGACGGGCGCGTGCAGATGATTCGGCGTGACGATGGCGACGACGTCGATGCCGTCCTCGCGCGCGGCTTCGGCGTGCGCCATCTCGCGGTAGTCCGTATAGCAGCGCGCCGGATCCAGGCGGATCGCCGCGCCGCTCGCGAGTGCGCGCCCGGGATCGCTGGAAAGGGCACCGGCGACGAACTCGTAGCAGTCGTCCAGCCGCGCGGCGATGCGGTGGACGGCACCGATGAATGCCCCGGCGCCGCCGCCCACCATGCCCAGGCGCAGCCTGCGCGGCGTCGGTTCATTCACAGATTCAGTCATGAGTCGATCCCCATCAGTGAACGGAGCGCGGCGCGGTCGGCGCCGCTGCCTGCGAAATCGTCGAACGAACGGTCGGCCACGCCGATGATGTGGCGGCGGATGAAGTCCGCGCCTTCGCGCGCGCCGTCCTCCGGGTGTTTCAGGCAGCACTCCCATTCCAGCACGGCCCAGCCAGCGTAGTCGTATTGAGCCAGCTTCGAGAAGATGGCCGTGAAATCGATCTGGCCGTCGCCCGGCGAGCGGAAACGGCCGGCTCGCTCCAGCCACGAACCGTAGCCGCCGTAGACGCCCTGCCGGCCGTCCGGGCGGAATTCCGCATCCTTGACGTGGAATGCCTTGATGCGTTCATGGTAAATGTCAATAAAGGCCAGGTAGTCCAGCTGCTGCAGGACGAAGTGGCTGGGGTCGTACAGGATATTGGCGCGGCAGTGGCCACCCACGCGATCGAGGAAGCGCTCGAACGTGACGCCGTCGTGCAGGTCCTCGCCCGGATGCAGCTCGTAGCAGATGTCCACGCCCGCTTCCCCGAATGCGTCGAGGATGGGGCGCCAGCGCCGCGCCAGTTCGCCGAACGCTTCGTCGACAAGGCCGGCCGGCCGCTGCGGCCACGGGTACAGGTAGGGCCACGCCAGCGCCCCGGAAAAGCTGGCGTGGGCGTCCAGGCCCAGGCGGCGCGAGGCGCGCGCCGCGGCCTGCACCTGCTCCACGGCCCAGGCCTGGCGCGCCTGCGGTCTGCCGCGCAGATGGCTTGGCGCGAAGCCGTCGAACAGCGTGTCGTAGGCCGGGTGCACGGCCACCAGCTGTCCTTGCAGGTGCGTGGACAGCTCCGTGACTGCGAGACCGTGTTCGGCCAGCACGCCGGCGATCTCGTCGCAGTAGGTCTGGCTGTCCGCCGCGATGTCGAGGTCGAACAGGCGCGGATCGGTGGGCAGCTGGATGCCTTCGTAGCCCAGAGCGCGCGCCCAGCCGGCCAGATTGGCCAGCGTGTCGAACGGCGCTTCCTGGCCCATGAACTGGGCCAGGAAGATGGCCGGTCCCTTGATCGTCTTCATGGTCGGCCTTCAGTAGGGCGAGTCGGGGAAGTAGAACTGGCTGGCGTTGGCCTTGGTGATCAGGACCGACGGGATGATCGTGCGCGCCGGCAGCGCCTGGCCGTTCAGGCGGGCCGTGGCCGTCATCTTGATGGCGTCGTAGATGAACTTGGGCGAGTACGACACATCTGCCTGCACCAGGCGGTCGCCGTCGATGACCTTCTTGACGGCGAACTTGGCGCCGGCGCCGCCGAACACCTCGCGGATATCGGTCCGCCTGGCCTGTTCGATGGCCTTGATCGCGCCGATCGCCATGTCGTCGTCCGCGGCCCAGACGGCGTCGATCTGCTTGAAGCGCGTCAGGTAGTCCTGCGTGACCTTGAACGCGTCGTCGCGGTTCCAGTTGCCGTACTTCGCATCCAGTATCTTGATGCCGGGATGTTTCTTGATCTCCGCGTTGAACGCCTCGACACGCTCGTTGTCGATCGTGGTGGGCATGCCGCGCAGGACAACGATATTGCCCTTGCCGTTCAGCCGCCTGGCCAGGTACTCGGCCGGCAGGCGGCCGAACGCCGTGTTGTCGCCGGCCACGTAGGCATGGTGCGCGGCCGGGTTGGTCAGGCCCCGGTCCACCACGGTGACGTAGACGCCCTTGTTCTTCACCTGCGTTACCGGCTGCGTCAGCGAAGCCGATTCCAGCGGCAGGATCACCAGCGCATTGATCTTGTTGACGGAGTACAGGTCCTGTACCTGATTGGCCTGTTCGGGCGTGCTGCCGGCCGTCTTGACGATGATCTTCAGGTCGGGATGGGCCGCTTCCAGCTCCTTCTTGGCCTGGTTGGCCCACCAGACGATGCCGCCGGTGAAGCCGTGCGTTGCCGTGGGGATCGCCACGCCGAGGGTGACCTTTTCGGCGGCGCCGGCGTGGCCGGCCACCAGTGCGGCGGCGAGGCAGAGAGATAGGATGCGCATGTCGATTCCTTTTCAGATGGTTAGCGGCGCCCGCGCTGCAGGTAGGCCACGGTGACGATGACAACGCCCTGCACGGCGGCGTTGAGGTGCACGCTGATGATGCTGGTGAGATTGAGTATGTTGCCGATCACGGACAGCAGCACGGCGCCGATCACGGTGCCGAGGATCCGGCCCGCGCCGCCCTTGAGCGACGTGCCGCCCACCACGACGGCGGCGATGGCTTCCAGCTCCCACAGAATGCCCGTCGTCGGCGTTGCGGAGCCAAGGCGCGGCACGTACAGGATCGTGGCGATGGCCACGCAGACCCCCAGCAGCAGATAGGTCAGCACTTTCACGCGGTCGACGCGGATCGACGCGTAGCGCGCCACCTGCTCGTTCGAGCCGATCGCCTGCACGTGCTGGCCGTACGGGGTACGGTTCAGGATCACGGCGCCGGCGACGGCGACGGCCGCGAAGACCCACACCGGCACCGGCACGCCAAGGAAGCTGTGGTAATAGACAGGGCTGTACAGCTCCGACAGGTTGAAGTCCAGCGTGAGGGCGCCGCCGTCGGACAGCCACGTCAGCACGGCGCGGAAGATGCCGAGTGTACCGAGCGTGACGATGAACGGCTCGATGCGCCCGTGCGTGATCAGGAGGCCATGCACGGTGCCGGACAGCGCGCCGAACGCCAGTGCCAGCGCGATGCCCAGCATGACGATGGACAGCCCGGACGGCGCGTTCGCACCCGACACCAGCGCGTTCATGGCGACGATCATGACGCCGGCGATCAGCGCCGCCAGCGAACCGACGGAAAGGTCGATGCCGCCGGCCGCGATCACGAAGGTCATGCCGACGGCAATGATGCCGATGAACGCCGTGCGGGTCAGCACGTTCATCAGGTTGTCGAACGTGGCGAAGTCGCTGTTGAGGGAAGCGCCCGCGATGCACAGCAGGACCAGTGCGACGACGGGCCCCAGGCCTTTCAGCCGTTTGCGCAGGGCGGGCAGGGCGGGCGCAGCCGTGGAATCAGTGGTGGGTTGCGGTTGCATGGGCAATCAGGTTTTCTTCGGTAAGTTGGTCGGGACCGAGCAGCGCCTGCAGGCGCCCGCCGTGCAGCACGGCTACGCGGTGGCACAGGCCGATCAGTTCGATCAGTTCGGAGGAGATGACGACGACGGCGCGGCCCTCGGCCGCGAGGCGGTGGATCAGGGCGTAGATGTCGCGCTTGGCGCCTACGTCCACGCCGCGCGTCGGCTCGTCCAGCACGATCACGCCGGGACCGGGCCGCAGATACTTCGCCAGGGCGAGCTTTTGCTGGTTGCCGCCGGACAGCGAACGCGCCGGGCAATCCGGGTCGCGCACGCGGATGCCGAAGTCGGCGATGGCCCGGTCCAGCGCCGCGCGCCCGGCCTTGGCGTCCACCCACGGCCGCGAGTCGCGCTCCAGCGTCATCAGCGTCAGGTTCTCGCGCAGCCCCAGGTCCATGTGCAACCCTTTGCCCTTGCGGTCCTCGCTCAGGTACGTGAGGCCATGCTGCATGGCGTCGCGCGGGCTGCCGATGCGCACGTCGCGGCCGTCGATGGCGACGGTACCGGCGCTGCGCCGGCGCAGCCCGACGACGGCCTCGAACGCCTCCGTGCGGCCCGCACCGACGAGCCCCGCAAAGCCGAGAATCTCGCCGGCGCGCACCTCGAAGCCCAGGTCCTGTACCCAGCCAGGGACAGTCAGGTTGGTTACGCGCAGACGTACCGGCGCATCCGGCGCCAAGGCGCTTTTCGGCTGGAACATGTCGGACACATCGCGACCGACCATCAGGTTGGCCATCTGCTGGCGATTGACCTGCACCGTGTCGGCGCGGGCGACGAACTTGCCATCGCGCATGACGACCACTTCGTCCGTCTGCGCTTCCATCTCGTCCAGCTTGTGCGAGATGTAGACGATCGTCACGCCCTGCGACTTCAGCCGCGCCATCAGCGCGAACAGCCGGCCCGTCTCCCCGGGCGACAAGGTGGCCGTCGGTTCGTCCATGATCAGCAGGCGGGCCTTGCGCGACAGCGCACGGGCGATCTCCACCAGCTGTTTTTCCGCGACGATCAACTCGCCCACCGGCGTGTCGGGGTCGACGGACAGGCCCACTTCCTCGAGGTAGTGCGCTGCCTCGCGCGCCATCGCGCGGCGGTCGAGGAACGGCCCGCGCGTCTTTTCGTGACCGAGGAAGATGTTCTGCGCGACCGTCAGGTGGTCGGCCAGGTTGAATTCCTGGTGGATCAGCGTGATGCCCAGGGCCTCGGCCGCGCGGGCGTCGGCAAAGCGGCGTTCTTCGCCGTCGACCACCAGCTGGCCGCCGGTCGGCTGCTCGTAGCCGGCCAGGATCTTCATCAGGGTCGACTTGCCGGCGCCGTTCTCGCCCAGCAGGCCGACGACGCGGCCGGCCTGCAGCGCGAAATCGACGCCGTGCAGCACGCGCACGGGGCCGAACTCCTTGACGATATGCTGGAAGCGGACGGACAGGCTCATGGCATTACCATCATGCGTTTACTGTGCGCCCAGCACGGCGCGCAGGCCCTTCAGCGACGCGGCAACCGATTCCAGCTGGCCCATGCCGTTCGGGTATTCCTCCTGCTCGATAATGATCCAGTCGGTGCCGCCCACCTGGCGCACGGCCCGCGCCAGCCCCGCCCAGTCGGTCTTGTCCTGGCCGATGATGGGCGTGCCCTTGCTGCCATCGGGGAGCTTGGCCTTGAAGTGCGTGCTGACGGTGCGGCCCGGATACTTGCGCACATAGGCCTCCGGATCCTTGCCGGCAAATGTCGTCCAGCCCACGTCCTGCTGCAGGATCGCCGCGGTCGGCGTATTGGTCGCAATGACGTCCCACGGCGTGCTGCCGACAGCGCCGGCGAATTCCTCTGCGTGGTTGTGGTAGCCGATGCGCATGCCCTGGCCGGCCAGCCGGGCCGACAGCGCCGACAGTTCCTTGCTCATCTGCGCGCTGCCCGCCGTGCTGGCGCCGCGCGCGTCCATCGAGATGATCAGGTTGGTGCAACCCAGCGTCTTGTAGAACGCCGTCGTCGCGGCGAAACGGGTGTCGGCCAGCTGGTCGAGATGCATGTGGGCGCCTGCGCATTGCAGCCCGTTTTGCGCCAGGAAGGCTTTCAGGCCGGCGGGATCGTCCTTGTACGGCCCGAACTCGCCGGCGAACTCCACGCCCTGGAAACCCAGCCTGGCGATACTCGCCAGCGTGCCCTTGAAGTCCTGCCTGATTTCGTCCTTGACGGACCACAACTGCACGCCCAGCTGCGGTGTCGCCTGCGCGGCACTCGCGGCCATCAGTGCCGCCAGCGCGGCCAGTTTGAAAGTGTTCATCATGTCTCCAGTCAGATGCGGCCAGCCTTCAGTTCATCGACGGCATACGCGCATGCCCGCGCCGTCAGCGCCATGAACGTCAGGGAAGGGTTCTGCCACGCGGACGACGCCATCGATGCGCCGTCCGTCACGAACAGGTTCGGCACGTCGTGCGCCTGGTTATGCCCGTTCAGCACGGACGTTTTCGGATCGCGTCCCATGCGCGCCGTGCCCATTTCGTGGATGGACAGGCCGGGCGGCCATTCCTCCAGGGTGCGGAGATGCTTCTTCACGTCCTTGACGCCCAGGTCTTCCAGGATGCTGGCGGACGTGTCGGCGATATCGTTCTGCATCCTGCGATCGTTATCGGAATAGCTGCAGTCGATGTGCAGCAGCGGCATGCCCCACTTGTCCTTCTTCGTCGGGTGCAGGCTGACCATGTTCTCGTAGCGGGGCAGCATCTCGCCCTGGCCGCCCAGGCTGAAGTACCACGGTCCGGGCTTCCTGATCATCGCCTTGAAGTCCTTGCCGAAGCCCGGCTTCGCCGCCGCCGACTGCCAGCCTTCGCGGCCGGCGCCGCCGGACAGCGCATAGCCGCGCAGGAAGGCCGGATGGCGCTCCAGGACGTTGCGGAAACGCGGGATGTACGGGGCGGTGGGCCGACGGCCCTGGTAGTAATCGTCCTCGAACCCCTCGACACGGCCGCTGGCGCCGGCGCCGAACAGGTGGTCCATCAGGTAGTGGCCCAGCACGCCGGAGGAGTTGGCCAGCCCTGTGGGGAAGGCGCCCGACGTTGAATTGAGCAGGATCGCCGTGGAGGCCAGCGTCGAAGCGCACAGCAGCACGACCCTGGCATGGTACTCGCGCGTTGCCAGCGTGTTGGCGTCGATCACGCGCACGCCGGTGGCGCGGTTGGTCTTCGGGTCGTAGATGACGCTGTGGACGATGCTGTCCGTTGCGATGCGCAGCCGACCCGTTTTCAACGCCGGCGGCAAGGTCGAGCTTTGCGTGGAGAAGTAGGCGCCGAACGAACAGCCGCGCTGGCACTGGTGGCGCGCCTGGCATTGCACGCGGCCCTGCGCCTGCTGGGCCTCGGTGGCCGTGCGCAGGTTGGCCGTGCGGCCCATGATCATGCGCGCCGGCGCGTGGCGGGCGTCGAACTTCCTCTTCATCGCCAGTTCGACGGAGTTGAAGTCGAAGGCGGGCAGGAATTCGCCGTCCGGCAGTACGTCCAGCCCCTCCTTGCCGCCGCTGATGCCCACATGCCGCTCCACGTGGCTGTACCACGGCGCCAGGTCGGCGTAGCGGATCGGCCAGTCCACGCCATGGCCGTCCTTCAGGTTCGCCTCGAAATCCAGGTCGCTCCAGCGATACGACTGGCGCGCCCACATGAGCGACTTGCCGCCCAGCTGGTTGCCGCGGATCCAGCTGAACGGCCGGCCTTCCGGCGTCGAATACGGCATGTCGCGGTCGTTGTTGAAGAAGTGCTTCGTATGCTCGTCGAACGCGTAGCACTGGCGCTGGATCGGGTACTGCTCCTCGGCGACCTTCGCATCGACGAGACCCCGGTTCGGCATGACCCAGGGGGCCTTGTTCTCGCCAAGGTAGTCGACACCGTGTTCGACGGGCCGGCCCCGCTCGACCATCAGCGTCTTCAGCCCGCGTTCCGTCAGCTCCTTGGCGGCCCAGCCGCCGGTGATGCCGGAACCGACCACGATGGCGTCGTACTGCTCGGCGCTTTCCTTGATGTAGAACGATGCTTCCATGCTGGCTCCTCAAATGGCCCACGTGCGGGTTTTCGGCGTGACGCGGACATAGCCCGTGAAGCCGCCCGGCACGGGCAGGTAGGCCAGCTCGCGCATGGCGCCCGCTTCCGACGTGTAGTACGCAAACGCCACATAGCTTTTCAGCTTGCGGAAGGCGGCCATGTCGGCCGGCGTGAATGGCGCGATGCCGCCGTCCAGCGCGCGCAGCAGCGCGGTCTGGTCCATGGCGGCCAGGACGCGGAACGGCTTGCCCGCATGCCCGCGGGCGAGCGCGTCGAGCCGGGCCAGGCTGGCGCGGAACGCCGCGGCGTCGGCGGCCGATGCGCAGGTGTGCAGCAGGTGGTCGATGGTGCGGTGCGCTCCCACGTCCAGTGCGCCCGGGGTGTCCGTGCGCGGGATGACCAGTTCGGCCAGCACGCCCGTCAGCGCCAGTTCGTCGACGCTCAGAAGCGCCGGTGCCGCGGCGCGCTTTGCAGCTGCCAGCGCTGCCGGGATATCGCCGGCCAGCGTCAGGCCGCATAGGGCGCCCAGGCGCAGCAGGGCCGTGCGGCGTGCGTTGCCGCGGTGTGCAAATGACGTCATGGCTCTCTCAGGTGACGGGTTGGGCGGACCGGGCGCGGCGCGCGCTGCCGCGGCCCGCCAGCGACATCTGGTACTGCTTCGGCGTGATGCCGACGACGGTGCGGAACTGCTTGGTGAAGTAGCTCTGGCCGCCGAAGCCCGTCTCCGCGGCCACGCGCGCGATGCTGTGCGCCTGCGGCAGCAGCCGGCACGCCTCGTGCACCTTCAGGTGCAGGATGTACTGCTTCGGCGTCAGCCCGAAGTGCTGCTTGAACTTGCGCTCGAACGACGAGAGCGACATGCACGACAGCCTGGCCAGGTCCTCGATGCTGATGTTGTCCGTCAGGTGCTGCTGCAGGTATTCGATGCAGTGCCTGAACTCATGGAAGGGCGCCATGATCTCCTGCGAGCGCTGGGCGTCGCGCGAGAAGCCTTCGATGCCGACGATCTCGCCGTGGCGGTCGAAGATCGGCGCCTTGGTCGTAAACAGCCAGGTCAGCGTGCCATTGATGCCGCTGAGGACTTCGAGCTTGTTGCGGACGGTGACGCCGCTTTCCATGACCGACAGGTCGTCGGCGCGGATGCGGTCGGCGATATCGCGCCGGATGAAATCATGGTCCGTCCTGCCGATGATGTCCTGCACGCCCGCCAGGTCGTGCTGCTGCTGCAGCAGCCGGTTGCCCCAGACGAACTGTCCGGCGCGGTTCTTGGCGAAATAGTACATATCGGACAGCGTGTCGAACAGGGCGCTCGGCGTCGAGATGCCGTGCCGGCTGAAAAAGCGCGCGCAGTCTTCCGCGCAGTCCTCCCTCCTCGCCAGCGCGTCCGGGCTGCGCTCCTTGCGCTCATCCGGCCCCCTGCGCGTGACGACCACGCCATTGCCTATGACCATCGTGCTCATGTTTTGTCTCCTGCCTTTGTCCCGGACTGTGCTGTGGACTTCGGGTGCTTATTGCTTCTCGTTATGCGGCGATAGTAGCATTCCATCAAGTTCGGAAGTGTCAGGAAATCGGAAAAATTTATAACGAAATCGGCAACGATGGGCCGACGGACGGCCGTGCCGAATTCGTGATATCCGCTGTAGTCCGGCCGTGCCAGAATGCGCTACTTCTCTACGACAGGACAACCCATGACGACTTTACGCACGGCCGCCCGCGCCGCACTCCTGCTGGCAGCACTGGGCCTGGCCGGCCTCGCCCACGGCGCCGACCAGCCCTGGACAACGCTGTTCAACGGCAAGGACCTGACAGGCTGGACCACCTGGGTCAGCATGCAGCCCACGTCCGACAATATGAAGGCACCCACTACGGTGCGCGGCCTGAACAACGACCCGAAAGGCGTGTTCACGGTGGTGGACGGCATGCTGCGCGTGTCGGGGGAAGAGTGGGGCGCGGTCTCGACGACGCAGGAATACGGGAACTTCCACCTGAGCTTCGATGTCAGATGGGGAACGAAGAAATGGTTCCCCCGATTGGACGCACCCCGGGACAGCGGGCTGCTGTATTACGCCGTAGGGCCGGAAGGCGCGCAAAGCGGGCACTGGATGCGCAGCCATGAATTCCAGATCCAGGAAGGGGACTGCGGCGACTATCACAGCCTGGACGGCGTTACCGTGGATGCGCACGTCGGTGACGCCAACGCGGGCGACTGGAAGTTCTACCGCTACGACCCGGCGCAGCCGCTGCGCACGGGGCTGGCGTCGCGCATCCTGAAGCGGGGCACGTTTGAAAAGCCGGCGGGGGAATGGAATACGATGGAAGTGATCGCGGACGGCAAGACCGTGATCCACAAGGTGAACGGTCACGAGGTACTGCGGGTGGAGAATTCCCGTCAGCCGCTGAACGGCACGATGGTGCCGCTGACGCGGGGAAAGTTCTCGATCCAGTCGGAAGGGGCGGAGACGTTCTACCGGAATATCCGGGTGCGCGCGCTGGACGGCGCTGCGGCGGCGCAGCCCTGACGGGCGCCGGGTACGTTTGCCGGGCCCGGCTCGGAACTGGCAATTCAGGGGCGTGCGTTTAACGGCCGTGCTGTTCGAGACGGGCGCTTCAGGCGGGCCAGTTCGGGACGCGGGCTTCTGGGCCTCGCAGGTCAGGCCGTGCGCAGGGCCACGCAGCTCAGGACGTGCGCTTTTGGCCGTTCAGTTCTGGCCGTGCGCAGCGCGATGCAGTTCAGGCCGTGCGCTTCAGGTACGTCCGTTACTCGTCGAAATCTTCGGCGAGGTTCTTCCACCCGTGCTTCTTGGCGAAGTCCGCAAACTCCTCGGGCGCTTCCAGGACGATCAGCTTGCTCTCCTGCAGGCCGGGATCGGACAGGCCGAAGTCCGGCCCCTTGTAGCCCAGCGCGCGCAGGCGCTCGACGATCTGGCGCAGCAGGACGGGGTCCTTGTGCCCGCCATCGAGCGGCTTGGCGGCATCGACATACACGTCGATGATGCCGTAGCCCTCGTCGAAGATGCGGATCGCCTTGATGTCAACGCTCTGGCCGGAACTGTCGGTGGCCTTGAACGGGCCGGATAATTGGATATCGGTATCGGTGCTCATGCCTCAGCATAGCAGGTGCGGGACCAATTTGTCACACGGGTCTTGCATTGCCGCGTGTGCCGGTTATATTGGTGCCTCGACAACTGAGGAGACCCGCTTGAAACCGACCCTGACCACGCTCGCGGCCGCGCTGCCGCTGATGCTCTCCTGCGCCGCAGCCCACGCCCAGCAGGGCACCCCACTGAAAACCCAGGTTCGTGCGCAGGTCGATCGCATGTATCCCTGGCTGGATGGCGTCTACAAGGATCTGCACGCACATCCGGAAATCGCTTTCCAGGAAGTGCGCACGGCCGGCAAGCTGGCGGCCGAGATGCGCAAGCTGGGGTTCGAGGTGACGGAGAAGGTCGGCAAGACGGGTGTCGTTGCCGTGCTGCGCAACGGCGCCGGCCCGACGGTGCTGGTGCGCACGGAGCTGGACGGGCTGCCGATGGAAGAGAAGACGGGCCTGCCGTATGCCAGCAAGGCGCGGGCCACCAGCGACGGCCGCGAAAGCTACGTCACCCACAGCTGCGGCCACGACGTCCATATGGCCAGCTGGCTGGGCGCCGCGAAGACGCTGGTCGAGCTGAAGCCGCAGTGGCAGGGCACGCTCGTCTTTATCGGCCAGCCGGCCGAGGAAACGGTGTCGGGCGCCAAGGCCATGCTGGACGATGGCCTGTTCAAGCGCTTCCCCAAGCCGGACTACGCGTTCGCGCTGCACTCGTGGCCGCTGGCGCACGGCACCATCGGCTTCAACGACGGTCCCGTATCGTCCAACTCGGATGCTATCGAGATCGTCTTCAAGGGCCGCGGCGGGCATGGCTCCGCGCCGGACAAGGCGCTCGACCCGATCGCCATCGCGGCGCGCTTCGTGGTGGACGTGCAGACGGTGGTCAGCCGCGAAAAGGATCCGAAGGAATTCGGCGTCGTGACGATCGGCGCCGTCAACGGCGGCACCGTCGGCAATATCATCCCCGACAGCGTGCAGGTGCGCGGCACGATCCGCTCGTACAGTCCGGAAGTGCGGACCAGGCTGCTCGATGGCGTGCGCCGCGTCGCGAATGCGTCGGCCGCGATGGCGGGCGCACCGGCACCGGACGTGCAGCTGATCGCCGGCGGCGCGGCCATCGTGAACAATGCCGACCTCGTGCGCAAGACGGAAGCCGTGTTCCAGGACGCGTTCGGCGCCGCCAACGCCCAGCGCATGCCGGCCATGACGGCCAGCGAGGATTTCTCGCAGTTTGCCGACCTTGGCATTCCATCGATGTTCTTTTTCACGGGCGTCTACGATGCGCAGGACGTCAAGGAAGCCCAGCGCGCTGGTGGCAAGCCGGTCGCCTTCAACCATTCGCCGTTCTACGCCCCGGTGCCGGAGCCGTCGATCAAGACTGCCGCGCAGGCGATGAGCCTGGCGGTACTGAACGTGCTCAAGCGCTAAAGGGCGGCCGAGTTGTGCAAGCATCGCTGGCGGTTGAGCCGGTAGGGGCGGGCCCGCCGGGCCAGCGTGCCGGTCCCGGCCTGCCGCACGGGCGAATATTGCGTCATGGCATAGTCTTTCCGGATTTTGGCCGCACACCCGTCAACACGATGAAAATTTTGCAATTGCGGCAATCGCCTCCCGGTGGTAGCGCTATAATGCCGCGCAGGAGTGTTGCCTGTATGACATGCGCTTGCCGCATGCCAGGCAGATGAGCGACAGCGTCCGCCGCATGCGTGGCAGGACGGTGTCTTGATCGGCGTCCCAAAACTACAATCATCGATGAACACCTTCACTTCCCTCGACTCGTTCGTCTTTCTCGTCTATTTCGTTGTCGTTGCCGCCTACGGGCTGTGGATCTATACCAAGCGCAAAAAGTCCACGTCGGGCACCGCCTCGCACGACTATTTCCTTGCCGAAGGCTCGCTCACCTGGTGGGCCATCGGCGCCTCGCTGATCGCTTCCAATATTTCTGCCGAGCAGTTTATCGGCATGAGCGGGTCCGGCTTCAAGATCGGCATGGCCATTGCCGTGTACGAGCTGATGGCCGCGGCCACCTTGATCATCGTGGCCGTGTTCTTCATGCCCGTCTACCTGAAGAACCGCATCTACACGATGCCGCAATTCCTCGAGCAGCGCTATGGCAAGGCCGTCGCCACGACAATGGCGCTGTTCTGGCTGGGCCTGTACGTCGTCGTCAATCTGACGTCGATCCTGTACCTGGGCGCGCTGGCCATTTCCAGCGTCGCCGGCCTGAATGTGTTTGCCTGCATGGCGTTTCTTGCCGTGTTTGCCGCAGTCATCACGCTGGGCGGCATGAAGGTCATCGGTTATACGGACGTGATCCAGGTGCTGTGCCTGGTTGTCGGCGGCCTCGTCACGACGTGGATCGCGCTGGACCTCGTGGCTGCGCTGAGCGGCGGGCAGGGGGCCATTGTCGGCGCCAGCGAGCTGTTCAAGCGCGCCGGCAGCCACTTCGATATGGTGCTGGACCGCGACAACCCGAACTACATGGACCTGCCGGGCCTGTCGACGTTGATCGGCGGCATGTGGATCGTCAACCTGAACTACTGGGGCTGCAACCAGTACATCACGCAGCGCGCGCTGGGCGCCGACCTGTCGACGGCGCGCAAGGGCCTGCTGTTTGCGGCCTTCCTGAAGCTGCTGATGCCGGTCATCGTCGTGCTGCCAGGCATCGCCGCTTTTGCGCTGGACAAGTCGGGCGCGCTGGGCAATTCCATGCGCGTCGGTGGCGAACTCAATCCGGACCGCGCCTATCCGACACTGCTTGCGATGCTGCCGTCCGGCCTGAAAGGCGTGGCGTTTGCCGCGCTGACGGCCGCCGTCGTCGCGTCGCTGGCCGGCAAGGCCAACAGTATCGCGACGATCTTCACGCTCGATATCTACAAGCAGCACTTCAACCGCGAGGCAAGCGAGCAGCGCATGGTGTGGGTCGGCCGCATCTGCGTCGTCGCCGCCATCGCGCTGGCAGTGCTGATCGCGCCGTTCCTGGGCATCGACAAGAAGGGCGGCTTCCAGTACATCCAGGAATATACCGGCTTCGTGTCGCCGGGCATCCTGGCGATGTTCCTGCTGGGCTTCTTCTGGAAGGAGACAACGGCGCCGGCCGCCATGTTCGCCACCGTTGGCGGCCTGGTGTTCTCGATCATCCTGAAATTCCTGCCCGGCATGATGGACCTGTCGTTCCTGGCACCGATCGGCTTTGCCGTCGACAACGGCGCCGGCGTCTACGAGATCCCGTTCGTGGACCGCATGTTCATCGTTTTCTGCGTGGTCGTGGCCGGCATGGTGCTGATCAGCAAGCTCGGCCGCCAGGATGGCTCCGCCAAGCGCATGATCATCGACCGGACGCTGTTCCGCGTCGAGCCCTCGTTCGCATTGGGCTCGGGCATCATCTGCGTGCTGCTGGCCATCATCTACGGCACCCTCTGGTAACACGGTTGCCCTGCCGTGCGACCCACGGCGCAGTTTTGGTTAGACTGGCGGCATGACCTGTCGCCAGTGTTTTATTGTTTTGTAAGGAAATCCATGTTCAACCCTTCAGACGATCCCCATCGCCGTCACAATCCGTTGACGGGCGAGTGGGTCCTCGTATCGCCGCATCGCGCCAAGCGCCCGTGGCAAGGCCAGCAGGAAGCGCCGGACAATTCCGCGCGCCCGTCGCACGACCCGTCCTGCTACCTCTGTGCCGGCAATACCCGCGTCAATGGTGAAAAGAATCCCGAGTACACGGGCACCTTCGTTTTTGAAAACGACTTCGCCGCCCTGAAACCGGACACGCCGGAGGCGGCGCCCGACGCCGATCCGCTGTTCCAGACGATGAGCGTGCGCGGCACCAGCCGCGTCATCTGCTTCTCGCCGGACCACAGCGCCACGCTGCCTCAACTGTCGGCCGAGGCCATCGAACAGGTCGTCGATACGTGGTGCGAGCAGGCCGCGGACCTGGGCCGTACCTACCGCTGGGTCCAGGTGTTTGAAAACAAGGGAGCCGCGATGGGCTGCTCCAATCCGCACCCGCACGGCCAGATCTGGGCCAACAGCTTCCTGCCCAACCTGCCCGCTGCGGAACACCGCGAGCAGACGGCATATCACGCCAGGCACGGCCGCTCGCTCCTGCTCGATTACGTCGAGCGCGAAGCGCAGGCGGGCGAACGCGTTGTAGTCGAGACGCAGTTCTGGCTGGCCGTCGTGCCGTACTGGGCCAGCTGGCCGTTCGAGACAATGCTGCTGCCGCGCTTCCCCGTGCGCCGTCTGGAAGAACTGACGCAGCCGCAACGGGCCGACCTGGCTATCGCGCTGAAGCGCCTGACGACCCGTTACGACAACCTGTTCAAGACGTCGTTCCCATATTCGATGGGCTGGCACGGCGCGCCCTACCTGGACGAAGCGTCCGAGGCCTGGCAGCTGCATGCCCATTTCTTCCCGCCGCTGCTGCGTTCGGCATCGGTGCGCAAGTTCATGGTCGGCTACGAAATGCTGGCCGAGGCGCAGCGCGACCTGACGCCGGAACAGGCGGCCGCCCAGCTGCGCGCGCTGCCGGAAGTCCACTACCTTCAATCCAACGACAAGCAATAACAAGATGAGCGAATCTCCCCTTATCGAGCACACCCGCTCGGCGTTTTCCGACAAGTTCGGTACGGCGCCAGCCCTGGTGGTGCAGGCCCCCGGCCGTGTCAACCTGATCGGCGAGCATACCGACTACAACGACGGTCTCGTACTGCCCTGCGCGATCGACTACCGCACCGTGATCGCCGCGCGCGAGCGCGACGACCGCGTCATGCGCATCGTCGCCGCCGACTATGCCAACGCGACGGACGAGTTCTCGCTGGACGCGCCCATCGAGCGCCGCGACGACCCGATGTGGGCCAATTACGTGCGCGCTGTGATCGACGTGCTGGTCAAGCGCGGCCTGCCGATGCGCGGCCTGGATATGGTGATTTCGGGCGACGTGCCGCAAGGTGCCGGCCTGTCGTCGTCCGCATCGCTGTCGGTCGCCGTCTGCCGCGTGTTCGCCACGTTGCCAGGTTTCGAGTCGCTCAGCCCCATCGACATGGCGCTGATCGCGCAGCAGGCCGAGAACGATTTCGTCGGCACCAAGTGCGGCAATATGGACCAGATCATTTCCGCCTCCGGCGTGGAAGGCCATGCGCTGCTGATCGACTGCCGTTCGCTGGAAACGCAGCTGGTACCGATTCCCTCCGGCGCGGCCATCATGATCTTCCACTCGCACGTCGAGCGCGGGCTGGTGGACAGCGAATACAACACGCGCCGCCGCCAGTGCGAGGAAGCGGCGCGCCACTTCGGCGTCAAGGCGCTGCGCGACGTCGATGCGGCAATGCTGGAAGCACGCGGCGGCGAGCTCGATCCGCTGACGTTGCGCCGCGCGCGCCACGTCGTGACGGAAAATGCCCGCGTCGAGGCGGCCGGCCAGGCGCTGGCCGCAGGCGACCTGGCGCGTATGGGCGAGCTGATGGAAGCGTCGCACGTGTCGATGCGCGACGACTTCGAAATCACCGTGCCGCTGATCGACCAGCTGGTCGATATCGTCAAGGGCGTCGTCAAGCAGTCCGGCGGCGTGCGCATGACGGGCGGCGGCTTTGGCGGCTGCGTCGTGGCGCTGGTGCCGGAGGAGCAGGTGGCCGACGTCAGCGCGGCCGTCGAACAGACGTACCGCGGGCCGGAAGGCCAGCTGGCGACGATCTATGTCTGCCGGGCCGCCGCCGGGGCCGGAGTCGTGGCGGCCTGATCCGGGGCCGGACTGGTGCGTGCCGGACGGCGGCGCGCCTCTGGTCCGGCCAGTTGTTGCGTTAACGCGTCACTGGTCAGCCAGAAATATAAGTGGTCAGGCCGCTTGTCGGTCGGCCCAAGTGCAAATCAACGCCACTTCGCCGACGTTGGCGCAAGATGCGCTCATCCATAGCCGCCTGATATCGATTTCACCCTGCAAGCGCCGTTTTAGTTATTGGTGCCGTCTGAACAACTCCGTCATGCTTGAGCAACGGCGATCCCGAATCGCTACGCGCAGCAGACGCGATCATAATCAGAACGGAGACCATTCAATGCAGCAGAAACGCGCACTCACGCTGACGGCACTGGCCGGGGCGCTGGCCGCCGGCCTGGCCCACGCCCAGCAAACGCCTGATGAACCCACCACAGTCGTCGTCACCGGCCTGCGGGCTTCGCTGGAAAGCGCGCTCAGTGCCAAGCGCACCGAGAACGGCATCGTCGATGTCGTCAAGGCCGAGGACATCGGTAAATTTCCCGATACGAACCTGGCCGAATCGCTGCAGCGCATCCCCGGCGTGGCGATCGACCGCGACGCGGGGGAAGGGCGCAGCATTACCGTGCGCGGCCTGGGCCAGGACTTTACACGGGTGCGCATCAACGGCATCGAAGGTCTCGCCACGACAGGCGGCAGCGACAACAGCGGCGGCATCAACCGCGGCCGCGGCTTCGACTTCAATGTGTTCGCGTCCGAGCTGTTCAGCTCCCTGACGGTACGTAAAAGCTCGTCGGCCGAGGTGGAAGAGGGCTCGCTGGGCGCGACGGTGGATCTGCAGACGATGCGCCCGTTCGACATGGCCAAACGGGGCTTCAATGCCACCGCGATGATCAAGGGCCGCTACAACAGCCTGTCCGAAAGGACAGACCCGCGCGGCGCCGTCATGCTGTCCGATACGTTCAACAACAACACGATGGGCTACCTCGTCTCGGCCGCGTGGGGCAAAAGGAATGTGCTGGAAGACGGATTTTCCAGCGGCCGCTGGGACCACGGGCCCTCGGTGGGCGGCTGGTGCGCGCCAATGGGAGTGGGCACGTCGGCGTCGCCCAACTGCGGCACGACCGCGGCCGGCTTCCCCGTCGCCACGCGCCTGCCGGCCAGCCAGGGGCGACGGACGCCTACAACGACGCCAGCAATCCGGCCAACTACCACCCCCGCTTCCCCCGCTACGGCCGCATGGTGCACGAGCAGGACCGCCTCGGCATCACGGCGTCGTTCGAGTGGAAGCCGCGCCGCGGCACGCGCATCTCGGTGGACATGCTGTACGCCGACCTCGATGCGACGCGCGAGGAACACTATCTCGAAGGCTTCTCGTTCAGCCGCAACGCCACGTCCGGCGGCAAGCCGCAAACGTCCGTCGTGCAGGCGCAGTACGACGCGCTGGGCCGGCTGCGGTACGGGGTCTTCAACGGCGTCGATATCCGCTCCGAGTCGCGCTACGACGAGATGAGCACGAAGTTCACGCAGCCGACCTTGAACCTGTCGCACCAGATCAGCGAGGACTGGCGCGTCAGCGCGGCGATCGGCCGCGCCAAATCCACGTTCGACAATCCGATCCAGACCACCGTCACGCTGGATGCGCCGAACGTCAACGGCTACACGCTCGACTTCCGCCAGAACGACCGGCTGCCATTGATCTCTTACCCGTTCGACGTGACGCGGGCCGGCGTACTTGGAATATACGGCGTGCCGGCCGGCGCGACTGCCGCCGCCAATGCTCTCCCCAGCGAGATCCGCATCCGCCCGCAGGGCACGTCGAACGTCAACGACGTGCTGTCGGCCGACGTGGCCTGGCGCGCCAGCGACGCCTGGACCGTCAAGGGCGGCATCAACCTGAAGAAGTACAAGTTCCGCACCTGGGAATCGCGCCGCGCCAACACGGCCGAAACGATCTACGGGCTGCCGGCCGGGACGTCGCTGAACGGCCTGACGGGCCTTGTCACCGGCTTCGGTCCGGACCAGGACCTGCCGGCCGGCACGGCCACCAGCTGGGTCAAGCCCGACATCGGCGCCATCACGGCGCTGTACGACGCCTACTGCAACTGCCTGAAAACGGGTCCGGCCGGCGGCCCCGGCGATTTTACGTTGACGTCCATCGAGAACACGAGCGCACGCGGTAACAACCGCGCCATCGAAGAAGAGGACCGTGGCGTGTTCCTGCAAGGCGACTTCGACAGCGAACTGTGGGGCATTCCCGTGCGCGGCAACGTGGGCGGCCGCTATGTGAAAACGAAGCTGACGGCGCAGGGTTACGTCGCCACCGGCGGCGGCACGCTGGTCACCGCCACCAACGAGTACAAGGACTTCCTGCCGGCCGTGAACGTGACGGCCAGCGTGACGAAGGACTTCCTCGTGCGGCTGGCGGCGGCCAAGGTCATGTCGCGGCCCGCGCTGGGCAACCTCAATCCCGGCGGCACCATCAGCACCGTGGGCGCGCTGGGCATCTCGTCCGGCAACCCGACGCTCGAGCCGTTCCGCGCCAAGACGTTCGACGCGTCGTTCGAGTACTACTTCCCCAACAAGGCTTTCCTGGGACTGGGCCTGTTCCAGAAGAACATCGCCAGCTATATCCAGGGCGTGCGCCAGTCGATGCCGTACAACCAGACGGGATTGCCGCTGTCGCTGCTGCCGGCGAACTTCAACGGCACGGAGATGTTCGACGTCAGCAGCTTCCTGAACACGCCGGGCGGCAAGCTGCGCGGGTTCGAATTGAATTACCAGCAGCCGTTCACGTTCCTCCCCTCCTGGGGCCGCAACTTCGGGCTGATCGCCAACTACACGAAGGTGGCCTCGAAGATCGACTACATCATCTCCGCCAACACGGCCAACAGCGGCACGGTGCGCGACGAGCTGGTGAACCTGTCGCCGAAGTCCTGGAACACGACGTTCTACTACGACGACAACCGCTTCAGCGCGCGGCTGACGGGCGCCTACCGCTCCGCCTACCTGCAGGTGGTGCCGGCGCAGAACAACAACGACGTGCAGGGCAAGAACGAGACGTTCAACGTCGATCTCTCGCTGTCCTATAAATGGAACGACAACCTGGAGTTCACGTTCGAAGGCGTCAACCTGACCAACGAGGCGACCGACCAGTTCGTGGGCCGTGCCCGCAACAGCGTCATGGTCTACAACGTCACGGGCCGCGAGTACCTGCTCGGCGCCCGCTACAAATTCTGAGGTCACGATGGTCACACGACGCAACGCATTGAAGTCGGCGGGCCTGGGCACGCTGCTGCTGGGGCCAGCCGCGCAGGCCGCATGTCCGCCGGCGCTGCCGGCCTGGGCGCGCGGCCCGGAAGGGCAGCGCAAGGCGGATCTGGGCAACGGCACCTTCCTCAACCCCATCGTGGCTGGCGACCGGCCCGACCCGTCGATCCTGAAGGACGGCGCGGATTACTACATGACGTTTTCCACGTTCGACGCCTATCCGGGCCTCGTGATCTGGCATTCGCGCGACCTGGTCAACTGGCAGCCTCTGGTCGCAACCCTGCAGCGCAATATCGGGTCGGTCTGGGCGCCGGAACTGTGCAAGCACAAGGGCCGCTACTACCTGTACATCCCGACGAAGAAGACGGCGGTGCCGGGGGCGAAAACCACGTCGTGGGTGATCTGGGCCGACGACATCCGCGGACCGTGGTCCGATCCCATCGACCTGAACCTGCCGAAGCACATCGACCCGGGCCATGCCGTCGGCGAGGACGGTTCGCGCTGGCTGTTCCTGTCCGGGGTCGATCGCGTGCGGCTGGCCGACGACGGGCTGTCGACAATCGGCCAACCGGAACGGGTCTACGAACCGTGGCGCTATCCGGACGACTGGGAAGTCGAGGCGTTTTCGCCCGAGGGGCCGAAAGTGCTGCGCCACGGCGGCTACTATTACCTGATCCTGGCTGTGGGCGGAACTTCCGGCCCGCCGACCGGGCATATGGTGATCGCCGCCAGGTCGAAGTCCATCCACGGTCCGTGGCAGCACCATCCGCGCAACCCGCTCGTGCGCACCACCAGCGTGGACGAAAAATGGTGGTCGCGCGGCCATGCGACCTTGGTGCAGGGGCCGGCCGGCGACTGGTGGGGCGTCTACCACGGCTACGAGAACGGCTTCTGGACACTGGGCCGGCAGGCGTTGCTGGCGCCCGTCACCTGGTCTGCCGACGGCTGGCCGGAGTTCGGCGGCGGCGACCTGTCGCAACCGCTCAGGAAGCCCGCCGGCGGTGCCACGGGGCCGCACGGCATGGCGTTGTCCGACGACTTCGGCACCGACAAATACGGCATCCAGTGGAACTTCTTCAGCCCCGCGCCAACGGAAAGCCGGCGCCTGGCACGCAGGGACAACACGCTGCACCTGCAGGCCAGCGGCAGCGAGCCGTCCGATTCGTCGCCGCTGGTGTTTGTCGCGCCGGACCAGGATTACGAGTTCCAGTGCGAGATCGACGTGGACGCCGGCACGCGCGGCGGCCTGCTGCTGTTCTACGACCACAAGCTGTATTGCGGCCTGGGCTTCGATGCCGAACAGTTCACCCTGCACCGCTACGGCACGGAGCACGGCAAGCTGGCGAACACTTATGGCAAGCGCCTGTTCATTCGCATCCGCAACCGCCGGCACATCGTCAGCATCCACATGTCCGGCGACGGCAAGACGTGGCAGCGCGGTCCGCGCGGCTATGAAGTCTCCGGCTACCACCACAATGTGCGCGGCGGCTTCATGTCGCTCAAGCCGGCCCTGTACGCGGTCGGTAAGGGAACGGTGCGCTTCCGCGATTTCCGCTATCGGGCGTTTGGCGAAGCGGTGAAAGGACAGCAGTGAAAGCAGCACGGACAGTATCAGCGGCAGCAATGGCAATCGCGCTGTCGTTGCCTGCAGCGGCCGGCGTCATCGGCACCATGACCCCGGCGCAGCCGGTCACCGCAACCCGCATCGCGGCGCTGCCGGCGAACCAGCAGCCCGCATGGCGCGACTACCTGGCCCGTTCGCAGGCATCCATGGCGGCGGACAAGGCGGCGCTGGCGGCGGAGCGCGACGGCGGGCCCGGGTCCGTGTCGGCGGCGCCGCATCTGAAGGGCGAGTCGGGCATGCCGGTGGATCGTCCGGCCGTGTGGTATGCCTCTGCTGATGCCACAACGGTGGCGGACAATATCGTCAGCTTCCAGACGCCGGCGGGCGGCTGGGGCAAGAACGTGGACCGGCGCGGCCCGCCGCGACGGCGCGGCGAACACTACGCGCCCGTTGACGACGATCCAAGCGGTGGGGTGGTGTCGCGCGCGGACGGCTGGAGCTATGTCGGCACCATCGACAACGACGCCACGATCGCGGAACTGCGCTTCCTCGCGCGCGTGCAGGCGGCCCGCCCGGACAGCGCCGGCGACGCGTATCGCGCATCGGCGCTGAAGGGCATCGGCTATCTTCTGCAGGCGCAGTATCCCAACGGCGGCTACCCGCAGGTGTATCCGCTGCAGGGCGGTTATCACGATGCCATCACATTCAACGACGACGCCATCGCCCAGGTGGTCGGCCTGCTGGGTAACGTGGCGGCGCGCCAGGGGGACTATGCTTTCGTGCCCGCCGACCTGGCGGCGCGCGCCGCCACCGCGCAGGCGCGCGCGATCGAGGTCATTCTGGCCAGCCAGGTGCGCGCCGGCGGCGTGCGCACGGGTTGGTGCCAGCAGCACGATGCATTGACATTGGCGCCGGTCGGCGCGCGCAATTTCGAACCGGTGGCGCTGTCCACGGCGGAAAGCGCGCGCCTGCTGATGCTGCTGATGGCGTTGCCGCAGCCCCGCCCGGAGATCGTCGCGGCGGTCGAGGAGGGCGTTGCGTGGCTGCAGCGCGTTGCCGTCCAGGACGTGGAATGGCATCGTGACGGCGAGCGTGGCAGGGTGCTCGTCTCGCGGCCGGGCGCCGGACCGCTGTGGCCGCGCCTCGTCGGTCCCGTCACGATGCGGCCGGTCTTCGGGGACCGCGACCGCACCATTCATACGGACGTGAATGAGCTGAGTCGGGAGCGCCGCGACGGTTACGCGTGGTACGGCACGGGGCCGGCAACGGCGCTGGCGGCGTATCGACGCTGGACGGCGCGGCAGCGCTGACGGTGCGGCGCCCCGTCCGCCGCACTGCTAGCCGGCCGGCCGCTCGGGCGAAAAGTGGCTGTGCCGGCCGAAGTGGTTCAGCGTCGCATGCCACGCCGTGTTGACGGCGGCGTCGATGGTGGCGCCGCCCTTGTGGGGCGGGAATCCACCGAGGAAATGCTGGTAATCGGCCACGAAATCGGCCGGGGTACCGCCCCTAACCCCAACGGCAGCCCGCGCGTCTGCTCCAGCTGGTTGCCGACCCACATGGCCTCGTGCATCGAATGGCCGCCATCGTGGGTCAGGAACATCATCGTTCCCAGCAGCGCATCCCTGGCATCGACAGTCTTGCCGTTGCGGAGCATATGGTCCACCATGTGCATCGCGATATTGGTGGAGCCCGAGACGCCGCTGACGAACGGCACGCCGTGCTGCAACGCCTGCGTCAGCTCCGGGCTCGGCTTGTTCAGCAGCGGGATATTGCGGTCCGCCGGGTGCATGGCCGGTTCCGACGACCAGGCAATCGGCGGCTGGTGGTGCGCCGTGACGCCGGCCTTCCGGGACATCCGGTTCGGGTTGAACGCCCTTGTTTCCCGTGCCGAAGCCGGTCCCACGACGCCGGTGTAGTTGGCGTTCGCAGCCGCCATCCAGGGCGCGGGGCGGATCTGGTCGAGTTTCAGCGACAGCTTGACGGTCAGATAGGGGATGGCGAGGCAGTCCGCGCCGTTGCGTGCCGGTTGGCTCAGCAGGGATTTCAACGCACGCAGCGCGTCGGCGCCATACGGTGCCTGAGCGAACGCTTCCAGCTTGGGCGACTCCGTCTGCCAGCTGCGGCGTTCGGCCTGCACCATCTCCAGCACCCTGCCGGCCACTTTTTCCTGATCGTCCGGCGTCAGAGCTTCCAGTGTCTCCAGCAGCTGCTGCGCCATCGCATCCATCGCCGCGCCGACACTGGCCGGCGGCTGGCGCACCAGTTCGGCCATCAGCACGGTTTCCATGGCCCGGCCATAGATATTGTCGTGAAGCCGGGTGGCATGATCGCCCGCCTTGTCCGCTGACGGGATCTGGCTGCCCAGCTCGCCAGCCAGCTCCGCCAGCGCACCCAGGCCGGCGCGCTGGCAGCCGGCCTGCACCTCCTGCAGGAAGTTCTGCGTGCTGGCAAACGACAGGTCATGCCGCAATACGCGGCCCATGGTTTCCGCGCCAAGATTGTGCAGGTAGCGACGCTGTACCGGGTCTGCCGTGCGCATGGCAGCGCGGATCTGGTGCCCCAGGTGCGTCATGCATTCCATCGGCATGCGGCCGGCCGTGCGCTCTTCACGCGAAGCGCCCAGCGTGCCGACGGTTTGCAGGTGGATCGCCTCGCCGACGGACTTCATGATGGCGCCCAGGTCGCGCGCCGTGACGCGGCAGCCCGGCTGCGCCAGCCAGTCGCGGGCATGGTCGATCACCCGGCCCGCATGCGTTCCCGTCAGCGCATACTCGCGTTCCGTATTGCCCAGGATGCTCATGACGGCATCGCGGCCCTGCCGGATGGCGTCCGCGTCGGCCGGGACACGCGGATCCGCGTGCAGGTCGAGCGCGACCGCATGGCCTTGCACCTGTGCTGGTCCAAGGCGGGGGTCGCCGGTACGCTGGGGGCGGCCCAGCACGAGGATATTGCCGACGTCCGCAGGGGGCTTGCCGGAGTTCCAGGCCACCGTATCGAACACAGTGGTGTTCGGGCCGACGACGGGAAGCCGGGGCGGCGGCGCCTCCTTGCCGGGACCCGCCGTGCGTACCGCCGTGGCCGCGGTGTCGCGTGCACGCCTGAGCAGTTGGGCGCAGGTGGCACGGGCGCCCGGCGCGCGTGGGCGCTGCGTCGGCAGGGACGCCGGCGGCGCGCTGGCAGCCCTGCTGCGGGCGCCGGCCGCATCGGCTGGCGCGGGCGGGGTGTCATGACCCGTCAATCCTCGCAGTAAATTGAATCTCATTGCCGCACCTTCGCTGTTGGCGGTCCGGGTTGTTGCCCCACCCGTACAGGGATCACCCGATGAGTGGCGCCTGCGCGGCTTTGGTTCAAAAGCGGTACGGTGCGAACCTTTGGCCGCCTCGGCCCACTCACCTGGGTGGTTCCCTGTACGGGTGGGGCGGACAACCCGAGGCTTAGTGAGTACGGAGATACGATGTTCAATCGAACGCAAGGAGGGGGCGGTCATATCCCCCATGGCTTTCCCGGCAATATGAATGATCCGCGCCAGGCGCTACCGGTGCGGCCGGCGGGGCCGCCCGCGCAGGGATCCGGTGGCCTGCCGTCGGCGCGCGGGACGCGGCCGGCAGGGCCGCACCCCCTGCAGCGACAGGCGCGCGGGACGCAACCGGCGGGACCGTCACAGCCGGCGGCCGCGGCCGAGCCGGCTGCGCCGGTGGTCGGTGCGCGCACCACGGTGCTCGACACGGTGGACTGGAACAGCAAGGCCAATCTGGAAGATATCGGTCACCTGATCGTGCTGGGCCACGACCAGCGCCGCGGCGACCCCCGCCTCGGTCATGCCCAGGTGGGCGGCCGGCCGGACACCCGGCTGGACCTGTACACGGACAGCACGATGCCGGTACAGGACTTCCATCGCGGCGAGGCCAAGGGGCGCCAGGCGGCGCTGACGGTCCTGGAGAACACGGAACACGCGTTCCGCCTGCAGGGTACTCCGGCGGGACGGGAGATCGAGCGTGCGCGTACGTGGCTGGCCAACCCCGACAATCGCCTGACCGCCGGTGCGTTCGGCGGCATGATGAAGGCCGTCAGCGAAGCCGTGCATGCGCAGGAGATGCAGCGGGCCGGCCCGTCGCGCGCGCCGCGCCAGACGGGCCGGATGCCGATGGACTGCATGACGCATCTCGGGTACGAGATTCGCCACGCCCAGCGCAACGCCGGCCCGGGACAACAGGAGTTCCTGCGCAAGCTGGGCTTTGAAACGATGGACCGGGTGATGCAGCATCGCCTGAGCTTCGGTTCCACCAAGGCGTGGCTGGACAAGGTCGCGGACGACTGCGAGGACCGGGGTCTGGGCGGCCTGGCCCGACTCGCCGGACAGCTGAGCGACGATATCCCCGCGCCGTCGCAATTGCGCGACCACGCCACCCAACTGCACGACAATGTCTACGGCCGGGCGCTGGAGTCGGTGATGATCAACGAGCTGGTGCACAACACGCCGGACAGCGTCAAGGACAGCATGGAAGCGCTCAGCGGTCACCTGGACCATGCATTGTCGCGGCTTGCCCCCGGGGACCAGCAACGCACGGCGGTGGCGGTGCAGGACATGATGCGGCATGAGCGCCGCGGCTGGCAGGCCAATGCGCCGGAGCTGGAGGCGTTCTTCCAGGCGCCG
This sequence comes from Pseudoduganella plicata, assembly GCF_004421005.1. Taxonomy (NCBI): domain Bacteria; kingdom Pseudomonadati; phylum Pseudomonadota; class Betaproteobacteria; order Burkholderiales; family Oxalobacteraceae; genus Pseudoduganella; species Pseudoduganella plicata. Next base: position 968,829 of record NZ_CP038026.1, on the reverse strand, counting down.
CCGGGACACGAGCTGCGGGCGCTGAAGAATCTGCTGCGGGCACCCAAGGAGACGGGTTTCGACTGCATTGCCGTGCCCTACCTGACCGTCAAGATGTCGCTGTGCATGGGTGACGGCGCACCGTGGATGCGACGTGCAAACGTCAACTATCGCGATGTCGTGGGACCGGCGTCGGCGCGTGAAACGGAAATGCAGCCGAACCCGAACCGGGCGACGGCCAAGGCGGGCATCACGTCGCACCACCAGCCGGATACGGTGCGCACGCACCCGGCCGAGGCGGCGATGCATCCGGGGGACCGCAACCGGCCCAAGCTGCACGACACCAGTCCCGAGCTGCGCAGCGCCCTGCAGCATGGCGAACCGTTCGTCAGCGGCGTCTCCGGCTCCACCAATATCGTCATGCATGCGGTCGGCCACATGCTGGCAAAAGGCGGCGACATCGACGCCAAGGATGCGCTGCTGGGCACGATGATGTTCCTGACCCATGACGGCGGCCACTCGATGCATGAAGCCATGTGGGTCGGCAACCAGCTCGACGGAAAGCTGGGACTGGGCATGGGCATGCCCGGCGGCGATCCGGCGAAGTATGTGTCCGACTACGACAGCTTCATCGAATCGTTTGGCCCTGAGAACGGTCGCGACACGCTGCGGGCGGCGGCGGACAAGGCCTGGCAGGTGACGCTGAACCAGTTCGGCCGCACCAGCCACTTCTCGGCGGACAATCCGGCACCGTAAGGGAGGCGCAGGCACCTCTGCCGTTTTTGGGCTGGAGGTGCCTGGTAGCAGGATGCAGTGTGATTTCGCCCTGGGCCGTAGAGGCGTCGCTACGCATACGGGGAGACGTCGGAGGGTTTTACGTCGGGGACAAGCCCGTCCCCGACGTAACTGTATGACTCAGCCAGCGCGCCGATGCTGCCGCGCAAACGCAAACACGGCCTCCCACGTGGCGGGAAAATCGCCGGGAATGCGCCGGTTGTACATATAGATCGCACCGGCGATCGCTTCCAGCCGGGTGGCGAACGGCAGCTCCAGCGCAGGGCCGAACGGCAGCGACGCGAAGCCCTGGCGTGCCACGTCCGGATTCAGGTCGTGCAGGTCGCAATCGTCGCTGTGAAAATAGATGCCCACGCTGATGCGCGGCACGGCCGCGCGCCCGCTGCTGCGGCCGCCCCAGTGCAGCACCTGCGTATTCCAACCCAGCGGGCTGCCCGCCTGCGCCGGCAGGGCGCGGATATTCTGCCAGTCGCCCAGGCTGAATTCACCGCCGTCGACGTGCTGGGGGAAGTTCGGGTCCAGGTGGGCCGGCAGCACGTACATGCAGGCGTTGTCCGGCGAGACGTCCGTCAGCGGCAGCCACACGTTGAGGAGGCGGGGCAGGCCGTTGGCGCGCACGGCGTCCTGGCGCGGCAGGTCGCGGTGCGGTCCCCAGCCCGTGGACCCTTCGCGCGCGGCCACGTGCCAGGCCCAGATATCGGTCGGCATCATGCGGTAGCCGTCGCCCAGCAGGGCGCGCAGCAGCGGATCGAGGCCCGCGAACATCGACCAGAATTCGTCGTAGACAAGGCAGAATACGGGCGGGATGCCGCGCTGGACCAGGCCTTCGACCGCCCGTGCCAGCCGCGCCGCGTGCGCCGGGCCGATGACGGGAGGCGCCTGGAAATAGCCTTCACGGACCGTGTCGGCGGCCAGGCGGGCCACGGTGCCGGCCACTGCGGGATCGCGCGCCAGGCCGGTCGCAGGCTGCGGCGCCAGCGGCCTGGCGCTGATTGTCAGGTCCGGGTTCAGCGTGCGCCAGAATCCGATCTCGTGCGCGTCGCGCAGCGGCCAGTGCGCATGTTCGAGGGGTGCATTCATGTGTTCTCCCAAAAGGGCTGGTGTAAACGGATGCCGCCGCGCTAAGCGCGGCGGCGCGACAATCCGCCGGGGAGATCAGCCGCCCTGGATCTCGCCCTCCGCCGCGGCGCCGCCGCCGGCTTCCTTGCCCTTGGCTTTTTCCAGCGTGGCCACGTCCACGCCCAGCATGCCGGACAGCTTTTTCAGTTCTTCCGACGAGATCGTGCCGTCCTGCAGCTTCTTCAGCAGCTTCTTCAGGTCGTCGCCTTCGCCTTCGGATTCGCCCGCGCCGCCGGCACCTTCGGCACCCTTGGCGTTCATGCGTTCTTCCAGCTCCTTGCCGATCATCTCCTTGGCCATCGGCGACACCTTGCTGTCGCCCAGCATCTTGATCAGGTCTTCGTTGGTCTGGTTCTTCAGTTCCGACTTGAAGTCCTGCGTCGACATGACACCTTGTGGGCCGCCGAAGCCGGCGGGGGAAAAGCCTACGTTCATGATGTGTCCTTTGTTGTACGGGTTGGCCGGCGGCGCGGGCGCGCCGCCGTGCAGCGTGGCCCGAGGCCGCGACTGCCACCATGGGTGTGGGCGGTACCCGTTTGGGTTCCAGCGCATCCGATCTAAAGGCGATGCGGCGTAAAAGCCGATGCGATCCGCAGCCGATGTCATTTATATGCACTGTGTTGTGACGCCGATCTCGTGCAAACCCGATGGAACTACCGCCGGGAGGGCGCCACTAATGGATACCGACCCGAAGCAATCAGCCAGGGCGGCAATTCTCAACTATCACGGAGGTTCACATGGCAGCAGTCGGAGCGGCAGCAGGTGCAGGCGCAGCAAACGCAATCGCGGATCAGGAAGCTGCAGGCGCGGCAAAAACCGCGGTCAACGCAAGCAACACGCGTCTGAAAATGGAGAAGGCCGGGCAAGACAACGCCATGGGTCTGATCTAAGGCACTGCCAGGCGGGCGGCAGGGAACGGCCAGCAGCGGCCGTTCCGACCGCCCACAACGGTGGGCCGCGCCGTGCGCGGCGCGGTCCGCGTCAGGAGGATGCGATGAGCAGTTATCTGAACGCGAAGAACAACATCGCGAGCGCCCAGCCGGGCGCCGAGATGGCACGCACGACGACAACGCCGATGGGCGATGCGGCGCAGCAGGGCGCGGCGCATGCCATGGAGTTCCAGCTGTGGGTCTCGCAGCAGGCGTCGTCGCTGGCAAAGCTGAAGATCTTCAACACGATGGCGAAGTCGATCAACGACCAGCAGTAGGAGGGCCCATGGCCGACAGCAGAGTCAGCAGGACCGGCACGCCCGCGGCGGGCCGGGACGTCATCCGCGAGATGGAGGCCGTTGCCGCCGCCAAGAGCGACGTCAACAACGTGGCGGTATTCACCAAGTTCATCAAGAAGGCCGAGGAAACGGCGCAGGCTGCGCTGTAGCCCTGGCGGCGGCCGCCCTGCGCGGCCGTGTTTTTTCGCGCGCGCGTGCGACCCCGCGATGCCCCGCCTGCTCCCATGGAACCAGCGATTTTTTCCGGTCACTCAGTACTGCCGGAGCGCCAGCTCCAGGCATCAACCCTACGGCGCCCAAGCCGCCTTTCACGTCCCGGAGAAAACAGCATGTCAGCGACGATCACGACAACCACAACAACGACGACCTACACTTCCAACGAGCCGCTGTTCGGCGGCACGGTCCGCCCGCGCGGCGGCGACGGCGGTCCCGAGCTGCACGATATCTCGCACAGCCCGTACGGCTCCCAGGCCAACAAGGAATCGCTGTCCGACGCCATCGACGACATGGCCGTCCCTTCCTGGGTCAAGGCGTTCGCCAAGAACATCCTGGGCGTCGGCGACGAAGGCAATCTGCCGTCCGAATCGGGCGCGGCGAAAACGATCAACAACTTCCAGAAAGAACACGATATCGGCCTGCTGTCCGTCGAACAGATGCAGAAAATGGCCGAGACGGGCTATTGCACGGGCAAGGACGGCAAGACGTTCCAGGTGCCCGAGGAAGTGCAGCTGGCCGCGCAGAAAATGATGGACAACAACGGTGAGCTGTTCAAGAAGATGGAGTCGGCCACCGACGGCAAGCACGACGGCAAGCTGGGCCAGGGCGACTACGGCAACGCCATCAAGGACGGCACCATCTCGAAAAACGGCGGCGAGGACGGCGGCGGCACCAGCGTGCGCGGCCTGTCCGACAAGGACTTCATGAACGCCATCATGAACGGCAATATCGCCACCACGCGGCCGTCGGAATATGGCGCCGCCAAGACCATCAACGACTTCCAGAAGGAGCAGGACATCGGCCTGCTGTCGGTGGAAAACCTGAAAATGATGGCCGAGACGGGCTATTGCAAGGACAAGAACGGCAACACGGTGCAGGTGCCGGAAGAAGTACAGGGCGCCGCGCAGCGCATGATGGAAAACAACGGCGAGCTGTTCAAGAAGCTGGAATCGGCCACCGACGGCAAGCACGACGGCAAGCTGGGCCAGGGCGACTTCGGCGAGGCGCTGAAGGACGGCTCGATCGGCAAGGACAACGGCAAGGAAACGGTCACGCTGTCCTTCGACAGCCCGCAGAAGACCCAATGGGGCGGCCAGACGGACGGCCTGCCTTCGGACGCGTCCGCCGCGAAGACCATCAACGACTTCCAGAAGGACAAGGACATCGGCCTGCTGTCGGTGGAAAACCTGAAGATGATGGCGGAAACCGGCTATGCCAAGGACAAGGACGGCAACACGGTGCAGGTGCCCGAAGACGTGCAGCTGGCCGCGCAGAAGATGATGGACAACAACGGCGAACTGTTCAAGAAGCTCGAGTCCGCCACCGACGGCAAGCACGACGGCAAGCTGGGCCAGGGCGACTACAACGAGGCCATCAAGGACGGCACGATCTCGAAAGATACGGGCACGCGCGGCGCGCCGGCGCCGGACAATACGCCGATCTCCACGGGTGGCCTGCCGACGGGATCGGACGCGGCCAAGACCATCAACGAGTTCCAGAAGCACAAGGACATCGGCCTGCTGTCCGTCGAGAATCTGAAGATGATGGCGGAAACCGGCTATGCCAAGGACAAGAACGGCAACACGGTGCAGGTGCCGGAAGACGTTCAGGCCGCGGCGCAGAAGCTGATGGACAACAACGGCGAGCTGTTCAAGAAGCTGGAAGCGTCCACGGACGGCAAGCATGACGGCAAGCTGGGCCAGGGCGACTACGGCATGGCCATCAAGGACGGCACGATCAGCGCGTAACCCCGTCACCCGAAACAGCCGGGGCGGACGGGATGCGTCCGGCCCCCGGCATCGTGGATCTGAAAGGAGCACTCATGACATCGAACGACTTCACGCAGTCCGATACCGGCCGCGGCACCGCCGATCGCCGGCTGGACGAAACCTTCCAGTGGCACCGCATCCGCCGCATGGGCCGCAAGGCCTGAACACCCGCACCGGCCAGCATGGCCGGTGCCCCCATTCGCACAACAACAGGAGCCCCCATGGACTGGAACGACGGCTACGTGTCCGACATCGCCTATCCCGCCGCATTCTTCCCCGAACAGAGCCCCACGCATCTTTCCATCGCCTGCATCCTGAACGGTGTCGAACCGATGCCGCTGGACCGCCCGTTCACGTATTTCGAGCTGGGCGCGGGAATGGGGCTGACGTCCGCCGTGCTGGCGGCCAGCCACCCGCATGGCCGTTTCTACGCCAACGATTTCCAGCCCGCGCACGTGGCCTCGGCCCGCGAGCTGGCCGAACGGGGAGAGCTCGACAACCTGACCTTGCTCGAATGCAGCTTCGCCGACCTGGCTGCCGGCAAGGCGGACCTGCCGCCGCTGGACTTCATCACGCTGTACGGCGTGTACAGCTGGGTGACACCGGAAAACCGCCGCTGCATCGTCGATTTCATCGGCCGCTACCTGAAGCCGGGCGGCATCGTCTACGTCAATTACAACACGATGCCCGGCTGGGCCGGCGCGCTGCCGCTGCAACGCATGGTGCTGGAGCATGCCGAGCGCCATCCGGCCGGCCGCGAGCGCCAGGTGGCGCAGGCCCGCGCGTTCGTCCAGACGATGATCGATGCCGGCGCCCGCTATTTCGACGACAATCCGATGCTGCGCCACCGCCTGGCCTCGCTGGCCGACGACAAGGCGGGCTACCTGGCGCACGAATACCTCAACCGCGGCTGGGAGCCGCTGTACCACGTCGACGTCGTGCGCGACATGGCCAATGCCAAGCTCGATTTCGCCGGCGCGGCCAATCCGGCGCACGCGTACCCCGCGCTGTTCCTGAACGAACGACAGCGCGCCTTGTTGGCGTCCATCGACGATGGCGTCATGCGCGAGACCGTCAACGACTACCTGCACAACACGCCGTTCCGCGAGGACGTGCTGGTGCGCGGCGCACGCCGCATGTCGGCCGCGCGCCAGGCCGAGTGGCTGGGCCGCGTGGGGCTGGCGCGCGTCAGCGTCGATGCGGGTACGGATGCCGCCATCGAGCTGCTGCCGCCCGGGATCGATGCCGGCCAGGCCGAGCCCCTGCTGCCACAGCTGCGGCGCATGCTTGGCATGGTGACGGACGGTCCGCTGCCGCTGCCGACGCTGGCCGACGCGCTGGGCCTGCCCCTTGCACAGGTGGCGCAACTGGGGGCGCTGCTGGCCGCATCCGGCCAGGCCGCCTTGTTCATGCTCGACGGCGTCATCAACGATGGGCGCCGCTCGCGCACGTTGAACCGCGCCATCGCCCGCGACGCCGTCCACGGCGACCAGTACCAGGTGCTGGCGTCGCCCGTGCTGGGCGGCGGCCTGCGCGCCGGCCTGTTGCAACGGCTGATCTACACGGTGCTGACGGACCGTCCCGGCGTGGACGACGTCGATACGGTGCTGGCGGCCGTGCGCCACAAGCTCGACCGCTACCGCCAGGCCGTCGGCTGCGACAGCCGCCAGGCGGCGCAACTGGAATCGCTGTATGCCACGCTGCCCCAGACGGTGTCGGCCATCCTGCGCCTGCGCGTGCCCGTGTGGCGCGCTCTGCAGGTCTTGTGAGACGCGCGGCAGACGTGCCCGTGCTCCGGCCGTTCGCGGCCGGCCGCCCCTGCGCTCTTGGTAGAATGCGCAGGGGCGGATCGAGCGAGGCGGGAATGATGGAGACGGATGACAGTGAAGAGGGCGTCGCGCTGGACGGCTCGGCCGCCGCCGCGGCGCGGCTGCTGGGGGAGCTGGCGATGCTGGCAGGCCAGGCGTGCGGTAGCACGCCGGTGCTGGAACTGATGATCGGTGAGATCGTCACGTTCGCGTCGGTGGCCGCCGATGGCGACTGCCTGACGGTGGCGGCGCGCCTGCCGTCTTGTGGCGCGTCCGGCTACCTGCCTGCCGGCGCGGCCCTGGCGCAGCGGCTGGCGCGGCACGGCATCGAATGCCGCTGGCATGCCGACGAAGGCTGCCACGTCGCCGTGCGCAGCGTGCCGCTGGCATCGCTGCGCAGCGAGCAGGCCCTGATGGACGCCATTCTCGACACGGCCGATGCCGCGCGCGAGTGGCATGCACAGCTGACATGTTAAACCTGGGGACGTGCTGCCTGAAAACCGGTGCCAGGCTCCGGTTTCCCCAGCCCCGACGTAATCGTCGACCGGATTAACTCAACGCCCGCACTCCAGCCGCGCCGCGGCCCGCACGCGCGACACCCGCGAGCGCACTGTGCCGATCGGAATGTCCAGGTCGCGCGCCGCCTCCTCGTAAGTCAGGTCGCCCTCCAGCACCGCCTCGAACGTGGCGCGGATCTTGGCCGGCAGGTCGTCGATCAGCCGGTCTACCTTGGCCGCCATCTGGCGCCATTCATACTGCATGGCAGGGTCGGCATGCACGTCCACCAGTCCCTCCATGAAATCCTCCTCCACCGTTTCATAGCGGTCGGCACCGTTGCGGCGGCCCTGGTTGCGCGCCAGGTTCAGCGCGATGCCGAACAGCCAGGTCGATGGCTTCGACAGGCCCGAGAAGCGGTCGGCGCAGCGCAGCGCCTCGACGAACGTGTTCTGCACGACATCCTCGGCGTCGCTCTGGTTGCCCAGGTAGCGCTGCACGAAGCGCAGCAGGTGCGTGCGGTGCTGGCGGTACAGGGCTGTCACGTCGATGGCAACGGCCGGCGTGGCCGCTTGCGGATCCGCCGGTATGGCCATCTGCACGGCCGGTTGCACGGCGGGTAGGGGAACCGGTTCCGGCACGACAAACTTCAGCGCGGCGGGGCCGGCGTGGTGGGCATCGTGCGCGGTCATCGGCAGCGGTGCGGCGGCTGGTTTGGCGGTCTCGAAGCTCGTGATCTGCATGGCATGTTCTCCCGGATAGTGTGGCGTTTCGTCTGTTCCAGCGGGCCGGATTGGTGTGGGGCCCGTCGATGTGGTCAAGATAACAGCGCTCCGTCGCGCCGGCGTTGTTTCTTGAACATTGCTGAGACATTGAAAAATGTTGAGGAAATCCGTGCATCCGGTTGCCGGTTTCGATGGAACCGGGCGCCGGGCAACCGGCACGCCGCACGCGAACGCGCCGGTTGCCGGGGTTGACGCCGATCCGTAACGGCGCCTGCGCGGGTCGCCATGGAACCAGGGCCGCAACCCCTGCCACCAAGCAGCATGAGTACCCGTCCAATCAGCCAGTTCACCCAGGTGCCCGTCGCGGCGCCGCCGCCGCAGAGCCGTCCTGCCACGGGACCGGCGCCGCGTGGCGCGCCGCAGCAGGCAAACGTCTCGATGCTGCCGCATGCCACGATCGACAGCGAAAGCGGCGTGCGCGACGGCCTGTCGTTCCAGCCGAAAAGCCTGAGCCGCCGTCAGCAGGCCAGTCCGCGCGTGGCGCCGCAGGCGCAGCGCCAGGGCGGCAGGAGCAAGGGCGCGCCGGATGGCGAGCGCAAGACGGGCCGCGCGGCGATCCGCAGTACGGGCGAGGACGTGGCGCTGCACATGGACGCGGTGGAACAGACGCTGGACATGCTGCGCGACGACAGCAGCCGGCGCGGCCGCGAAGAGGTCGAAGCAATCCTCACCGAGCAGCACGAGCCGATGGAGCAGTGGCGCGTGCTGCGCGATGCGCTGGCCGGCGTCGACAACCAGAATCTGTCGAACTACAAGAAGAAGGTACTGCGCGAAGCCATCGGGGAAATGATGGCCGACGTGGTCGAACGCGATTCGGGCGTGCGCAAGGCGCTGCAGGAATCGGACGTCTCGGGCACGCTGGAGGCAGCCGTGGAAGGCTCCGCGCCGAAGTCCGCCCGCGAGCTGCGCTTCCTGATCACCGAAAAGGGCAGCATCGACAAGCCGCTCACGCCTCTGACCACCTTGAAGGCCATCATTCGCCATCTCGGCACCGAGAACTGCGAAAAGGCCATCGCGACATTGTGTTCGCAAATGCTGTCCGGGCTGTAGGCCCGCGCTTTACAGGGAGACTGTCATGAAATCGGATCTGCGGAAAAACCCACAGCGCAGCATGGGGCGCTACTGGCTGGCGATGTCGGACGCCAGCGCGTTCACGCTGGTGCGCTCGTCGATCAGCATTGCCGATGCGCTGCGCCGCGACATGGCCGACCAGGCCCATATCGTCACGCTCATCAGCGCGCCGGAAGTGGCCGTGCAGCTGCTGACGGCTGCCGAAGCGGCTTGGGGCAAGGGCAAGGCCACGCACCTGATGGCGCAGCTGGTGGACCTGCGCGGCCACGACTGCGTCTGCCGTGCGCGGGCCTGGAGCCTGCTGCGCGACACGATCGCCAGCCTGCCGACGACGCTGTGGGCGCAGGAGAAGCTCACGGCGCGGCGGGAGTTGATCGACGACATCGACCGCCAGGCCAACGCGGCGCGCTCGGAAACGCCGCCGCTGCCGAGCAAGCTCGAAGTCATGGAGCAGCAGTGGCGCGAGTCGGTACAGCGAGGCGCCCCGCAGCGCTAGGAGAAGAAAACCCGGGACAGCCACCTATTTTCAAGAAATATTGCCGAAAGCAGGTGGCTGTCCGCGGTTTATTGAAGCAAGAGAGGACACCAGATGGAAGAACTGATGAACCGCCTGTCGCACGCGGCGGAGATGGAAGGCGCCGTGGCGCAGGCAGTGCTCGACAGCGGCCTGCGCCTGCTGGTCTATCCGCTGGCCCAGGGCCGGCTGGCGGCGCTGGGCTGGCCGGCCGCCAGCGGCCGCCAGGTCCAGGGCGAGACGTTGCTGCGCCGGCGCAGCGCCGACCTGGCCCGCTATGGCGACTGGCTGCCGGCGCTGTTCAACGACGGGGGCTGGTACGTCGTGCGCCGGCTGGCGGTGGACGGGAACGGGGGCACGCTGGACGAGGCGGCGCTGGCCGCCGCCATGGAGCTGCTGCAATGATCCGCACCACCCGTGGCGTCGGCCACGCCGCGCCGGACGCCGCCGAATTCGCCGAGATCCACACGCTGCAAACCGAGCTGCTGGCGCCGAAGTCGCGCGCCACCTTGCGGCCGGACGAAGAAGAGCTGTCGCTGCCGCCTGTGGCGCTGGCGGATCCGAAGATGGAACTGCTCGGCCGCGCGCTGGGCAGCGCTGTCACGACCGACAATCCGGTCTGGCGCGGCAATCCGATTCCCCGCCTGCGTGCCTTGCAAAAGGCCCTGATCGCCCACTCGCTGACGCGCGACAAGGACGACCGCAGGATCGGGCTCGACGCGGTGCGCGTGCTGGAGCGGGACATCCGCCTGCGCCTGCGCTGGCAGCAGATGGCCCGCAGCGACAGCGAAGGGCCGATGGACGCACCACAGGACAACAAGGAGACCGAGGATGCGGCACAAGCCTGCGCGTGATCCCCTGCGGGACGAACTGACGATGGCTGTAGGCCTGATCTGGGGCCACCTGAACGCCCAGCAGCCGGAGCAAGCCTACGACCTGGCATGCGGCTGCCTGCAGTTGTGGCCCGGAGAACGCAGCCTGTCCCTGATGGCTGCCTACGCGGCCGCGGAGCTGGCCGAACCCATCGACCTGGCGGCTCTGCGCAGCCAGGCCGGCGCCGATCCCGCGCGCGCGGCCGACGAGGCGGCGTGGATCGCGCTGGTCGAGCGCCGCGCGGGTGCGGCCCCCTGACCTTGCCGTTATCGAATCGAGAGGAAGTCCCCCATGCAGTCGATGGCTGTCGTAATGATGCTCAACCGGTTCGCGGCCAGGTGCGCGAAGCGCGCCGAACTTGCCGCCGCCGGCCTCGTGGTCGGCATCGTGTTCATGCTGGTGCTGCCGATGCCCGTCTGGCTGCTCGACATTCTGATCGCATGCAGCCTGTGCGCCTCCGGCCTGATCGTCGTTGTCGCCATGTACATGTCCGGGCCCACGGCGTTTTCCACGTTTCCTGCCGTGCTGCTGCTGACGACCCTGTTCCGGCTGGCGATCTCTGTCTCCACCACGCGCCTGATCCTGCTGGAGGCCGACGCGGGCCATATCGTCGAGACGTTCGGTAATTTCGTCGTCGGCGGGAACCTGGTTGTGGGGCTCGTCATCTTCCTGATCCTGACGGTGGTGCAGTTCATCGTTATCACCAAGGGTTCCGAGCGGGTCTCGGAGGTGTCGGCCCGCTTTTCGCTCGACGCCATGCCCGGCAAGCAGATGTCGATCGACAGCGACCTGCGCGCCGGCATCCTGACGCCGGAGGAGGCGAAGGAAAAGCGCGCGCTGCTGGGCCTTGAAAGCCAGCTGCACGGCGCGATGGATGGCGCCATGAAGTTCGTCAAGGGCGACGCCATTGCCGGCATCTGCATCGTCGCCATCAACCTGATCGGCGGCATCTCCATCGGCATCGTACAGCGCGGCATGGACGCAGGCCAGGCGCTGCAGGTCTACGCCATCCTGTCGATTGGCGACGCGCTGATCGCGCAGATCCCGGCGCTGCTGATTTCACTGGGCGCCGGCATGATCACCACCCGCGTGGGCGGCGACCATGGCGAGGGCGAAGTCACCAATATCGGCCAGGACATCGTCAGCGAGCTGTTTGCCGAGCCGAAGGCGCTGCTGACGGCAGCCGGCATCATGCTGCTGTTCGGCGTCATTCCCGGCATGCCGCTGCCGGTGTTCCTGACGCTGGCGGTTCTGCTGGCCGGCGCCGGCATCGTCGGCCTGCTCAAGCCCCTGGCGGACGCGGAAGTGCAGCGCGCCGACCAGGAGCGCGAGCGCCAGAATGCTGCCATCGTCGACCTGGTCAATTTTTCGGCCACGACGCCGTTCATCCTGCGCATGCCCGAGGCCATGCGCGACACCGCGGAGGCGGAGACGATCCGCGTGGCGGTCCGGCTGATGCGCAACGGCATGCTGCAGCGCCGCGGCATTCCCGACCTGAAGCCCATCGAGTTCGAGTTTCACAACAGCGTGCCGGCCGGGCGCGTGCAATTCCTGATGTCCGAAGTGCCACTCGTGGACGACGAGGTTCGGCTGGGCTGGGGCGCAACGCGCGAACCGCTGGAACGGCTGCGCGAACTGGGCCTGCCGGCCGAGGAACTGAACATCGCCGGGTCGCGCCGCCGGCGCGTCTGGGTGCGACTGGATGACGAGGAAGCCCTGGCGGCGGCCGGCGTGCTGTATCAGCGCTGGGAGCACGTGTTCGCATCCGATATCGAGGTCGAGATGCTGCGCAACTGTCAGATGTTCGTCGGCGTCAACGAGGTCATACGCTTTACCCGCTGGGCCGAGCGGCGCTATCCGGAGCTGGGCAAGGAGGTCAACAAATCCGTCACGCTGCCGCGCCTGACGGAAGTGGTGCAGCGCCTGACGCGCGAAGGCGTCTCGCTGCGTAACGCGCGCCTGCTGCTCGAAACGACGCTGGACTGGGCGCCGAAGGAGCGCGACCCGGACGTGATTGCCGACTACGTGAGACTCGCCCTGAAACGCCAGCTGTGCTTCGAGGTGGCGCGCTCCGGGCTGATCGAAGTGATCCTGCTGTCGCCTGAGCTGGAAGACCAGCTGCGCAACGCCATGCGCCAGACCAGCCAGGGCAGCTATCTGGACATCGATCCCGAGACGGAGCAGGCAATCCTGGACCGCCTGTGCGAGCTGTCGCGCAACGTCAGTTCGCCGGTCGCGCCGCCCGTCCTCGTCACGGCCGCCGACATCCGCCGGTCCGTGCGCAAGCTGATCGAAGAGGAATTCTTCCCCGTGCCCGTGTTTGCGTTCTCCGAGCTGACGCAGCACGCGCGCATCCAGCCGGTCGGGATGATCGAACTATGACGACGGCCGGGAACCCGTGCGCCCGCACGGACATATATCAGGACGACAAATGAGGAGAATGCAATGCCACTTCCGATAGCCGGTGCAATGACGGCTGCGGCCGGGCTGGGACGCATGGCCGGTGCCGCGATGCAGACTGCCATGACGGCGGCGCGGGGCAGCCGGTTGGCGCCCGCGTTTCAGCAACTGGCCAATAAACTGCGCACATTCGACCCTGCCATGCTGGCGACGCTGCTGCAGCCGGGAACCACGAAACCGCCCGACATGGGCCGGCCGCCGCCGTTGCCGCCACGGCGGCCGGGCGGCGCGCTGGCCGCCGCGCTGCGCGATGCCGTGCCGTCCAGGCCGACCCTGGCACCTCCGAAGCACCCCGCTGCGCATACGCCACTGCCTGCCATGCCGCCACCTTCGCCCCGACCTTCGGTGGATGGCACGATGCCCGCAGGCGGCGAGCTGACGCCGCTGCTGGCCCGTGCGTGGGACCACCTGGAGACGACGCTGCGCGGATTGACGTCCGCGGTGGTCGGAGGACGCGCGATCGGCGAGGAGATGCTGGCGATCATCGGTCCGCGCCTGCGCGCACTGAACGACGAGCTGGCGCCGCTGCTGCAAAAGGCCGGCCAGCCACCGGCTGCCGCACCGGCGGCTGCACCGGGTGCCGGGAACGCCGTGACGTCGGCGTCGGACGCTGCCACGACGCCGCCGGCCGCAAAGCCCGCGGCAGCAAAACCTGCTGCTGCGCCGCCGCTGGCGGCCGAAACCGGTCCGGCGCCGGCCACGCCGGACGGCAGCGCGGCTGCGGCCGAACTGCTGCACGCGCTGACGGAGGCCGGCGAGCGCAATGCGATGGACCTGGTCGGCGCACAGCCGGCAGCGGGCGACGCACAGCCGGCCCACGGGCATGCGGGCAAAGCGTCTGCGGACACGCATGCGCCGGCGTTGCCGGTTGGCGCAGCCACGCAGCCCGGCGCCGCGACCACGCCGGCGCCGGCCAGGCCGCCGGCTGGCGCTTCGCAGCCGGGAGTGGCGCCATGACGGCGGCAGCCGCGCTGCTGTCCGCGGCCCAGGATGACCCCGTGCTGGCCCATCAGGTGGAACGGGCGCAGCACCAGGCCTACGCGGCGCTGGCCGAGTTGGTCGATGAGGCCACGGCGTTGCTGTCGCAGCGGCTCGGCGCCGCACCGGCCCGGCCGGCCGATCATCCGACGCCGGCGCCGACAAGTATGCCAATGAATGTGCTGGCACTGCGCACGATGTCGCGCCAGCGCCAGACAGAGACGCAGCGCCGGCGCGAGCTGGTGGAGGCCTTCGTGCTGGGCGCCCTGATCAACCACGACAACCCGGCCTGGGATCCGCTCGACCCGGCCACCAGCCGTAAGCCGCAGGACAGCGCGCTGGGCGCGCTGCTGCTGGCCGCAGGCACCAACGAGCAATGAAGGGCAAGGAAAAGACGATGGAAACAACTCTGGAACTGCGCATCCTCAACGGCTTGCACCGCGGCGCCAGCCTGCCGCTGGACGACCAGCCGCAGCTGATCGGCACCGCCGACGACGCGGACGTCGTGCTGGTCGACCCGGGCATCGAACCGCGCCACGCCGTGCTGCGGCTGGAAGCGGACAGCTGGTCGCTGCTGGCGCTGGACGGCGCCGTGCGCGGCGCGCTGGACGACACCGAGGCGGATCAGCCGGGGCTTGCGCCGGGCGACTGCGCCCGCGTCGGGCGGATCTGGCTGACGGTGACGACCCCGGACAGCCCGTGGCAGGACCCGCCGGCCGATCCGCCGGCCATTGCGGCCGATCTACCCGATCTGGCGGAGCCGATCGAGGAATCGGCGCCGGAACCGGCCGAACCGTTGCCAGACGACCCCGAGCCTTTGCTGCCCCGGGCCGAACCTGGGCTGGCGTCTGCTGCGCCTGCCCGGGAGCCGCGCAAGCGCCGCTCGCGCATCGTCATGCTGCCTGTCGTCCTGGGCGCCGGGCTGGTGGCCGCGGCCGGATACGCCTACTCGGCACGCTCCCCCGAACCGTTGCGTCCAGCGCCTGCGCTGGCGGTACCGGCAACACAACCGGCCGAGCCCCGGCCACCGTCGCCACAGGCGTTACGGGAAGCGTTCCGCCAGCGCCTGGCCGAGGTGGACCTGCTGCGCCGTTTCGACCTGACGCTGGAAGACCGCTCCTGGACTATGCGCGCGGCGCTGGACGAGGAAGAGGCGGCACGCTTCCGCCGGATTCTGTCCGCGTTCGTGGCGGCGCACCATATCGACTTCCCGGTGGACGTGCGCATCGGCGGTGCCGATGCCATGCTGCCGTTCAAGGTGCGGCAGGTGATCTCGGGCGCTAACGCCAGCATCGTCACGGACGATGGTCAGCGCCTGTACCCCGGCGACGATTACAAGGGTGTGCGTCTGGTCGCCATCAACGGCAACCGCATCAGCTTTAACGGCACCCAGCCGATCGAGGTGAAGTGGTGAACGCCGGCGCGGCGGGCGACCTCGATGCCGTACTGGCGCGCCTGCGCGCGACGCTGCCTGCGTGGACGGAAACCCTGCCGCGCCAGCCCGGCTTCAGCAGCCGAGGCAAGGTGTCGCAGGTGCTGGGCACGCTGATCGAGGCGCAGGTGCCGCCCGTGCGGATCGGGGAGCTGTGCCACCTGGTCAATCCCGGGAACGAAGGCAAGCCGATGCTGGCCGAGGTAGTGGGGTTCACGGAGCGCTGCGCGATCCTGTCCGCCCTCAGCCCGCTCGAAGGCGTGTCGACCACCACCGTGATCGAGCCGCTGCGGCGCGCCCACACGATCGACGTAGGCGACCACCTGTTCGGCTGCGTGCTGGACGGCTTCGGCCGGCATATGTTTCGCGCGCCAGCGGCGGCCGGCAATGTCGCCACGTGGCGCGACACCGTCCCTGTCATCCGCGACGCGCCCGTCGCCACCGACCGGCCGCGCATCGCCACGCCGCTGGCGACCGGCGTGCGCGCCATCGACGGCATGCTGACGATGGGCGTGGGCCAGCGCATCGGCGTGTTTGCCGGCCCCGGTTGCGGCAAGACGACGCTGATGGCGGCGATTGCGCGCGGCTGCGAGGCCGAAGCGATCGTGTTCGGCCTGATCGGCGAGCGCGGCCGGGAACTGAACGAGTTCCTCGAGCACGAGCTGGATGCGGAGCTGGTGCGCAAGACGATCATCGTCTGCGCCACGTCCGACCGTACGTCCATGGAGCGTTCGCGCGCAGCGTTTTCGGCCACGGCGATTGCCGAGGCATTCCGCGCCCGTGGCAAGAAGGTGCTGCTGCTGGTCGATTCCCTGACGCGCTTTGCCCGGGCCCAGCGCGAAATCGGCCTGGCCGCCGGCGAGCCGCCGGCACGGGGCGGCTTCACGCCATCCGTCTATACGATGCTGCCGCGGCTGATCGAACGGGCCGGCAGCACGCCGGAAGGCTCGGTCACGGCGATGTACACGGTGCTTGTGGATGGCGAGTCGGCCTCCGACCCCATCGGCGACGAAGCCAAGTCGCTGCTGGACGGGCACATCCTGTTGACGCGCAAACTGGCCGAGCAGGGCCACTATCCCGCCATCGACGTCCTGGCCAGCATCAGCCGGGTGATGAGCAATGTGACGACGCGCGAGCACCGCAAGGCCGCGTCCCACTTCCGCGAGCTGATGGCGCGCTACCAGGAAATGGAGCTGCTGATCCGGCTGGGCGAATACAAGTCCGGCGCCGATCCCGTGGCGGATCGGGCGGTGCAACTGCGGCCGCAGCAGCTGGCCTTCCTGCGCCAGGACACCAGTACCAGCGCGGACTACGACGAAGCTATCGAAACGCTGAAAGGCATGGCGGCATGAGTGCGTCGCTGGGCAAGCGGGGCAAGCGCGAGGTCGTCGACGTACCCGAGCCGCGCCGGCCCGACCAGAGCCTGGCGCGGCTGCTGCACGTGCGCAAGCAGCGGCTCGGCCGGCTGGAGCGCGAACGCAACGAGGCGCGGCAGCGTTGGCGGGAAAACCGGGTTGCACTGCGCGCGCGCAAGGAGGCGCGGCGCCAGGCCGTCGGCGCGGCCCAGGATTTCTGGCAGGCCGCGCGCGAAGGCTTCCTGCAGATGACGACGACCAGCGGCGACCTGCGCAAGGCCAAGGCGACGTACGAACGCATGAAGGAGGACGCGGCGCGCCTGTATCTGGACTGGCAGGAGGAGCTGGCCCGCTGCGACGCGGCGCAGCGCACGTTCTTCGACGCGCTGGCCTGCGTGCTGGCGGCCAACCGCCAGCAGGAAAAACTCGGCATCCTGAACGACGAACTGCGGCAGCTGGCCGCGCGCAACGAGGAGTAAGCATGGCATATCCCATCGGCCCGGCGTTCACGCTGGACCGCCGCATCGAGGCGTTGCTGCCGGCGTCGTCGCCCACGGGGGCGCGGTCGGCGCAAGCGAAGGCGGAGGCGCGCCGGGCCCAGCTGGCCACTCCCGCGCCGCCGCCACCGCCCAGCCGACCCGGCCAGCCTGCAGCACCGCCCGTCATGCCTCGTCCGTCGCGCAAGCCCGGGGAACGGGTAGCACCGCTGCGGGAAGGGACGCGCGAATCGCAGGAAACGGCGCCGGACTGGCGCTGCGACGGCGTGCGCGTCGAGGCACGCGGCGAGCGGCAGCAAAGCCGTGGCGACAGCGACAGCCAGAGCGAAGGCTCGGATATCGCCACCGCGGCTGCCGGCGAAGCGGCGACGGAGGATGAACTGGACAGCCAGCTCATTACCGCGCTGCTGGCGCAGTCGCACGACAGCGGCATGTTCGAAGTGCTGCTGCCGGGTGGCGAGACGCTGGGCGTGGCGGTGGACGTGCGCCCGGAGGCCATCGACTACCTGCTGACACCCCCGTCGGCCGGCCTGGCGGCGCAGTTGCGGGGACGGCAAATGGAACTGGCGGGGCAGCTGGGGCAACGTATAGGCAGAAGCGTCAGGATCACCGTGCTGTAGTTGCGGTTCCCGGCGCGCCCCACAGCCCCAAGCCGACCTGGAACGCGATGCGAACTGCCCACCTGACCATTCCCCCTGACGCCGATGTGCGGCCGCGCCCACTGGCGCGTGAGCGGATCAGCGTCGCCCACGCCGGCCTGACGCTGTTGGTCGGCCGCGGCCTGCACGTGCCGCTTGCCGGCGGCGTCACGCTGGACGTGGCGTTTGCCGGCGCGGAGGTTGCGTCAGAGGACGACGTGGCGCTGGAAGGGCTGCACGGCGCATTGACCCTGCACGCCGGCGTGCCGTTCCTGCTGGCGCTGACGGGCATCGACATTGCCGCCTTCGACACGGCGCCGCCCGCGCAGCGCGACTGGCTGCACGCCAGCCTGCTGGGCCGCCTGGCCGGTTCGCCGTTCGGCGGCATGACGCGGCTGGTGCGCCATCCGGCACCGCTGACGGACGTCCCCGATGCGGCGACCCTGCGCCTGTCGCTGCGCGACGGCAGCCACGCAGTCGGCACGCTGGCAACGGCCGGCGCCGACTGCTGGCATGCGCTGCTGGCCGCCCAGCCGCTGCATCGTACGTTCGTCCCGCTGGACGCTTTTACTTTATTGACCGTCCCGCTGATCGCCCGCATCGCTCGCCATGCCCTGGCGCCGGCCGTGCTGCGCACCTTGCAGGCCGGCGACGTGATCGTGCCGTCGCGGCCTGACGTGGACGTGCATGGCGAGGGCTGGCTGCGCTGCGCCGGCCGGCTCGCGCGGGTGCGCTACGGCCACGCGGGCACGGTTGAAATTCTCTCTCTGGAGTCAGCAATGGAAGCAATGAACGAAACAACGGAAGCGCACGACGAGATGGCCGTCCCGCCAGGCGTGGACGGCGCTGTCCTTGACGTCGCACTCCCGGACATCGACAACACCCCGGTGCGGCTGGAGTTCCGCCTTGGCGCGCTGGCGCTGACCCTGGCCCAATTACGTACGCTGGCACCGGGCGCCATCTTCCAGCTGGACGGCTCGGCCGACGGCGCCATCGCCATCGTCTGCGGCGGCCAGCGGCTGGGCGAGGGCGAGGCCGTGGACGTTGCCGGCCGGCTGGGCATCCGTATCACGCGCTGGGACGTGCCATGCTGAGCGGGAATTACGATGTCGTGTCGTTTTCCGTCATGCTGGCCATGCTGGCGCTGGTGCCACTCATGGTCGTGACGACGACGTCGTTCCTGAAGATCTCGATGGTGCTGCTGGTGCTGCGCAACGCCATCGGCGTGCAGCAGGTGCCGCCCACGCTGGCGATCTACGGTATTTCGCTGGCGCTGTCGCTGTTCGTGATGGCGCCCACCGCGCAGGAAATCGGCCGTCGGGCCACGGCCGCCGTGCCGGCCGCACCCGCCAATGCGCCGACGCCGCTGCTGGCGCGCGCGCAGGACACGTTCGAGCCGATGCGCGCCTTCATGCTCAAGCACAGCAACCCGGACCAGCGCGAACTGTTCCTGGCTTCGGCCCGCAAGCTGTGGCCACCGGA
The DNA here is from genome assembly GCF_004421005.1 of Pseudoduganella plicata. Lineage (NCBI taxonomy): Bacteria > Pseudomonadati > Pseudomonadota > Betaproteobacteria > Burkholderiales > Oxalobacteraceae > Pseudoduganella > Pseudoduganella plicata. The sequence goes on along the minus strand of NZ_CP038026.1, from coordinate 949,335 downwards.
CGTGGCGAAGGAAGCACGCTCCAGCGATGCGCTGGTGCTGATCCCGGCGTTTGTCGTGTCGGAGCTGCAGGCGGGCTACGAGATCGGTTTCCTGATCTATATCCCGTTTGTTGTCATCGACCTCCTGATCTCGAACCTCCTGATGGCGCTGGGGATGCAGCAAGTCAGCCCGCAGACGATCACGATCCCCCTGAAGCTGCTGCTGTTCACGCTCGTGGGCGGCTGGGGCAAGCTGCTGAACGCGCTGGCCATGTCCTACGCGTGATCTGCCCTCATAACCGGAGAACCCGATGACCGAAACCCTGACCTTCTTCCAGCAGGGCCTGTGGATGGCCGTGATGCTGTCTGCGCCGCCGTTGATCATCGCCACGCTGTGCGGCGTGACGGTCTCGCTGATCCAGGCCGTGACGCAAATCCAGGACCAGACCTTGCCCTATGTCGTCAAGCTGGTCGCCGTGGCCGTCACGCTGACGGGCATGGGCCGCTGGATCGGCGTCGAACTGCTGCAGCTGACGGAGCTGTCGTTCACGCTGGTGCAGTCGGCCGGACGCTGAGGATCGTTCATGCCCGTGCCGATGGCCCCCGCCTCGCTGCTGCTGGACATGCAGAACGCGCTGATCACGATGGCGCTGATCGCTCCGCGCCTGCTGGTCTGCCTCGTCATCCTGCCCGGTTTCGGCATCAACGTGCTGACGGGGATGGCGAAGAACTGCGCCGCGATGGCCATCGCGCTGCCGGCGGCCCTGCCGACGTTCTATTTCGTGCAGCAGAACGGACCGGATTTTCTCTACTGCGGCCTGCTGATCTTCAAGGAGGCGGCCATCGGCCTGCTGCTGGGTGTTCTGACGGCCATCCCCATGTGGGTGGCGCAGTCGGTCGGCTCGATCCTGGACAGCCAGCGCTCACCCATCCAGATCCAGGCCAACAACGCCAGCGTCGACCGCGATGCCAGCGCCGTGGGCGCAATGCTGATCCAGGCCGTCGTGCTGACGATGGTTCAGGCGGGCCTGTTCCTGGCGCTGGCGCGCATGCTGATCGAAAGCTACGGTACCTGGCCGGCCTGGTCGCTGCTGCCGCCGTACGAACCGGGGCAGATGGGCGAAGTGGTGCGCCGCTTCGCCACGCTGTTCTGGCACATCGTCGTGTACGGCGCGCCCGTCATCATCCCGCTGGTGCTGATCGAATTCGCGTTTGCCATGATCGGCGTGTTCGCGTCCAACCTGCAGGTGTCGTTCGCGTCGGCCCCCATCAAGAGCCTGACCGGCCTGCTGGTGCTGCTGTTGTACTGGCCCACGTTCTCGCACTACGTGGCGGGCGACTTCGCCAACCTGGTGGACATCGTGCCGGAATTGCTGGGGGCCGGCCGATGAGCGACGAAAAGAACGAAGAACCCACAGACAAGAAGATCCAGGACGCGCGCGAGAAGGGGCAGATCGCCGTCAGCCGCGACCTGGCCAAGCTGGTGACGCTGGTGGCCATGGCGGAAACGGCGTTCGCCACCGAACCGCTGTGGCGCGAAGCGATCGAATCGCTGATGACGTTCAGCGTGACGGCGGTCGGCCAGCCGTTCGAAGCGGCTTTGAAGGAAATGGTCACGTCGTCCGTGATCCTGCTGCTGGTCGTGTTCTGCGTCTGCTTCGTCGTCTGCATGGTGTCCGGCGTGGCGGGCCACTGGGGGCAGTTCGGGGTGCTGATCTCAGGCGAGTCGATCGTGCCGAAGTTCGACAAGCTCAATCCCGTCAACGGCATCAAGCAGCTGTTCTCGAAAAAGAAACTGATCGAACTCCTGATCACGGTGGGCAAGGCGGCGCTGATCGGCTGGATGGTCTACCTGCTGGCGCGCAGTGCGTTGCCGGACATCGTGCAGCTGGCCGTGGGCGAACCGAAGGACGTCTACCGCATCTTCTTCCAGCTGATCAGGTCGATCTTCCACACCGTGATCGTCATCTGCCTGTGCCTGGCGCTGGTGGACTTCGCCGTGCAGAAGCACTTCCACCGCAAGGACCTGATGATGGACATGGAGGAGATCAAGCGCGAGTACAAGGAGTCGGAAGGCGACCCGATGGTCAAGGGCCAGCGCCGCCAGCTGGCCAGGCAGTGGGCCAACGAGGCGCCCGTCGCGCGCACGGAGGACGCCAACGCGGTCGTCGTCAATCCGACCCACTTTGCCGTGGCGATGTTCTACGACCCCGCCGAGGCGATGGTGCCGCTGGTGCTGGCCAAGGGCAAGGACGCCACAGCCCACGCGATGATCGAACGGGCCCGCGCGCTGGGTATTCCCGTGATCCGGCACGTCTGGCTGGCGCGCACGCTGTACGCGACCGGCAAGGCCGATACCCCCGTGCCGAAGGCCAGCTACGAGGCCGTCGCCCATGTCTATGCCGTCGTGCAGGAGCTGCTGGCGACGGACGTGCGCGAGGCCGAGCTGGAAAGCCTGGGCGAGCCGCCAGACAGTCATCGGGCCGCACCATGATGAAAAAACCGGAACTGCCGCCGGCACCGCCGCCCTCGGCGGGGCCGCGCCCGACCGCTGTCACGACACCCGCTCCAAAGCCGCCACGGCCCGTACCGCCGGCCAGACTGGAACCGCATGCGCCGGCCGACAACGACCGGCTGTGCGATCCGCCCGTGCGCCATGAGCCGATCATCGGCTCGGGCGACCGCGCGCATCACCTGGCTCTGGTCGCCGGCACCGCAGCGGTCGCGTTGCGGCCACCCCGTGCCGCGACGGCGGAGCGGCTGCAGGCCCTGCGGCCGGCGTCGCGCCAGGCGTGCGAACGGCGCTGCGGCAAGGCCGGACAGTGCGATCCGGCCAGCCCGTTCGGCTGCGGCGGCGAATACTGCCTCGGATTCGAGGGGCGGCTGTATTAAGGAACCTGGCGGTGCCACGCCGCCACCCACCACGGAGCTCCGGCACCGAAACCCAACAGGAGAATTGCAGATGAACGTCAGCGCAGCGGCCACCGCCGTCCCCACCAGCCCCCAGACGGGCTCAGTCACTCAGGTACGCGTGACAACCGACACCCGGACCGTCGAAACGACCGACGCAGCCCAGTTCCAGCAGGCCATGGAACGGCAGCAGCAATCGAATCATCCGCCGGGCGCGCCCCGCGAGCCGTCGCTGGGCCAGGCCATCGCCGGACGCGCGGCAAGCCTGGCGGGCGAGATCAAGAGAGACCAGCAGAACGTGTCGCGGCTGCTGGAGAAGGCGACGGCCACCGGCGATTCGATGAACCTGATGCGCGCGATGCTGGCGCTGAACGACTACCAGCTGCGCGTGCAGACGGTGTCGAAAGTGGTGTCGAAGGCCAGCACGTCCGTCGATTCCCTCACCAAGCTGCAGTAACGCCATGGCCACGGTCTTTCGCCCGCTGCTGCCGGTTCTGCCTGCCGTCCTGCTGGCTGTCATGCTGGCCGGCTGCGGCAAGAACGTCACCCTGCAGGCGCAGTTGCAGGATACCGACGCCAATGAGATCGTGCTGGCGCTGACGGGGGCCGGCATCGTCGTCAACAAGCACCAGGACAAGACGGGTGTCAGCCTGCAGGTGGCGGAAGCGGACATCCCCCGGGCCACCGCCGTCATGCAGGCGGCCGGCCTGCCGCGCCGCAACCGCTCCAACCTGGGCGAGGTATTCAAGAAGCAGGGAATGATCTCGTCGCCGATGGAGGAGCGCATCCGCTATCTGCACGGCCTGTCCGAGGAACTGGAGGCGACGCTGCAGCAGTTCGACAACGTCGTGTCGGCGCGCGTGCACGTGGTGCTGCCGGAACGGATCGCGCCGGGCGAGCCGATCCAGCCGTCGTCCGCGGCCGTTTTCATCAAGTACCGCATGCCGCTGGACGAGGATGCGATCACGCCGCGCGTGCGGCGGCTGGTGGCGTCAAGCATCCCCGGCCTGGTCGGGGAAGATGGCCGCAGCAAGGTCACCGTCGTCATGACGCCGGCCGAGGCGCCGCCGCGCGCCGTGGAATGGACGATGGTGGGGCCGTTCAAGATCGAGGCCGAATCGGCCACGCCGCTGCTGTCCACGCTGCTCGGCATGGCCGCGCTGATCGTCGCCGGACTGGGCTACGCCGGCCTCAACGTGGCGCGGCGCCATCCCGCCATTGCACGCATGCTGGCGCAGCGCGCGGCGAAGCGCGCTGCCAAGCAGGGCGACGCCGTCGCGGGAGCGGCGGGATGAGCGCACCGGACGTCCGTCCGCTGAGCGACGGCTTTCTCGACTGGTGGTTCGCGCCCTGGGCGCTGGGCGGCGAGCCGCCCGGATTCGCGCGCCACGCCGGTCCGTTGGCTCGGCGCCACGGCTATCGGTTGTGGTGCGACGCCGCCGGTATCCCGGCCGACCTGCCGGTATCGTTCGACAGCGGCTGGCAGGCGGCCGCATCGGCCGACGCCGCACTGCTGCGCCGCGCTGCCGGTCTTTACGCGGCGATGCTGGCTGTCCGCACGGGCCGGCAGGGGGCGTTGGCGGCGCAGCCGCAAGGCGAACGGCGCTGGTGCATGGGCATTGCCGCCACCCAGCCCTTGCAGGCGCTGACCGAGCCCGGCCCGGCAACCTCGCTGGAGAATTGGGGGCTGGCGGAACTGGCCGTTGCCCTTGACACGGAGTTCGCGGGGCTCTGGCCTCGGCTGCGCATCGTGCTGGGGTCGGGCGAAGCCGATTTCGCGCGCACGGCCGGCATTGCCACGCCGGCGGCTGCAGTCCGCCGGCTGCGCTGCTGGCGCCTGTGCTTCGACCGGGCAGCACAAACCGACATGAAGGAGGCGGCATGACGACATTCTGCGTGGCGCGGCTGGCACCGGCGCCCGACCTGCTGACAACCGACGGCGTATTGCGCGCGGCAAGCCTGGGTGCCACGGCCGACGCGCACGCGCTGGCGTCGGGCATCGTGGCGGCGGCGCAGGCCGAACGCGCCGAGTTGCTGGCCGCCGCCGCCGAGGAGGCGCGTCTGGCGCTGGCGCATGCCCAGGCGCAGGTGCTGGCCGAGGGCACGGCCCTGCTGGACGGCCTGCGTGCGGCGGCGCAGGACCTGTGCGGGCGCGCCGAGGACATCGTCACGGACCTGGCGCGGCAGCTTTACGAGCGCCTGGTGCTGGAGACGGCGCCTCAGGATCGCCTGACGGCCAGCTATCGCCGCCTGCTGCAGGAGGCGCCGCCGCGGCTGGTAAATGCGGTGCTGCGTGTGCATCCGGACGAGCTGTCGCTGGCCGAAGGGTGGGAATGGCCCGCCAAGGGCGATGCCGCGTTGCCACGGGGCGCGTGCCGGCTGGAGGCCGACAGCGGGCAGTGGCGCGCCGACTTCAGTGCGGCGGCCAGCGCATTGTCGGACGCGCTGGGCGAACTGAAAGCCGGGTCGCGACACTCATAAGGACAAGCGGTGCCTTTTCCAGGCATCGTCTCTTGCAACCATTGAAGCGGAGTGTCCCATGTCCAGCAATCAGAACCCCGTGCTGCAGTCCCTGCGGTCGCTGACAAGAAAATTCGACGACAGTACCGACGGTATCGCCGACTTCCAGCGCCGCCAGACCAACGGCGAACAGCCCGACCCGCAGGAGTTTACGCGGCTGCTCGAAGTGCAGTCCGTCACGCACAGCGCGATGAACGCCCAATTCAGCCTGCTGCAGAAGCCCCTGAAAACGGTTCTCAACGAGACCCGCTAGTCACATGAGCGATCAACTGGAGCTCTGGCTGGCGGCGCTGCCCGTGGACGAAGCCGTCGTCGTGGATGGCGAGACGGTCTGGCTGCGGCCGCACCCGCACGGCGCCGAACCGGGTGCCGAACTGGGTGTCGTTCTGCTGCGCCAGTTCACCCCGGCGCAGCTGGAAGAAGCGGCCCGTGCCGGCTTCCACACCGCACGCCAGTTCGGTGCCGGCCTGGCCGTCCAGGACGATGCGCTTGTGCTGAACCGCTGGCTCGCTGGCGTGGACGGCTGGCTTGACGCGGCCGGTGCGCTGGAGGATATCCTGAACCAGAGCGCCCTGTGGCGCGCGTGGCTGGCACCCGGCCGGCCGCGCCGGGAAGAGGGCGTCAGCGCGCAGGAACAGCGCATCCGGGCCCGTTTCACCGGGGGCTTGCCATGATGCGCCGCGCGCTGGCCGCGGCGCTGGCCGCCGCCGTGCTGCTGGTCCAGCCGGCGCTGGCGGCCCCGCCGGCCAGCTGGAAGGCCAGCGGCCTGTCGATCGATGCGGCCAACCTGCGCCTGAAAGACGTGCTGGAGCAGTTCGCCCAGGTCTACGACGTGCGCCTGGCCCTCGACATCAAGACCAATCCCGTGCTAAAGGGCCGCGTCAAGGCAGATAACGGCCTTGACTTCCTCAACCGGCTGGCGCAGGCCCACCCGTTTCGCTGGTTTGTCTACAACGACACGCTGCACATCGTGCCGGCCGACGACAATATCTCGCTGCGCCTGGAAGTGGGCGACGATGCCGTCGCGGACGCCAAGGCGGCGATGGTCGGCGTGGGCCTGTACGACGAACGTTTCGGCTGGGGCGAGCTGCCCGATACCGGCACCGTCATCGTCAGCGGCCCGCGTTCCTACGTCCACCTGGCGCGCGACATCCTGATGCCGGACACCCGCAAGGCCGATTCGAAGGCCCGCCGCGTGATGATGTTCCGCCTGAAGTATGCCAGCGTCAGCGACCGGGTGATCAATGCGCGCGGCCAGACCGAGACCATCCCCGGCGTCAAGACGATACTCACCAATCTGCTGTTCGGTTCGCAGGGCGGCGAAAAGCTGGCCGACGTGCCGGCGGTGGACATGGGCAGCAACAAGCGCTCGCGCCGCGCGCGGGTCGAGGCGGGCGAGACGCGCCAGGTATCGGGCGGTGCGCCGCCGTTCCTGCCGATCTTCGGCCAGCCGGCCGGTGGCGGCGCTGCCGCGCATGCGGCGGCAGGCACCGCGGACAGCCAGGGCGGGGAGCGGCGCGAAGCCGCGCCGCGCGCCACCGAGGAAAGGGGCCGGCCCCGCATCGAGGCCAATCCGGCGCTGAACGCCATCCTGATCTACGACACGGGCGACAAGCGCGCCATGTATGCGTCGTTGATCGCCGAACTGGACGTGCAGCCGCAGCAGATCGAGATCGAGGCGCTGATCGTCGACATGGACCGCAGCAAGCTGGCCGAGATGGGCGTCGAATGGGGTGTGCGCGCCGGCGCCGTCGATACGGTCGTCAACGGCACGGCCGCCACGTCGCTGGGCGCCGCGCTGCCGGTGGCCGGCGCCACGCTGCTGATCAGCGACGCCGCGCGCTTCTACGCCCGCCTGAAAGCCCTGGAGTCGAAAGGCGAGGCGCGCGTGCTGGCCACGCCGACGGTCCTGACGATCGATAACGTGGCGGCGGTGCTGGACCTGAGCCAGAGTTCCTATGTGTCGCTGGTGGGCGAACGGGTGGCCGATCTGGCCGACATCACCGCCGGCACGATGCTGCGCGTGATCCCGCGCATCATCCGCGAAGGCGCCGACACGCGCGTGCGGCTGGAAGTCGATATCGAGGACGGCTCGCTCGACAGTCCGACGGCGGCCGGCGGCAAGGGGGGCAACGGCAACGTCAACGTCACCCGTTCCACCATCAGCACGCAGGCCATCATCGACTCGCAGCAGACCCTGATGATCGGCGGGTACCGCGCCGAACGCCTGTCGCGTGACAAGCAGAAGGTGCCGGTACTGGGCGACTTGCCGCTGTTCGGTGGCCTATTCCGCACCGAGAGCACGTCCAGCAGCACGCGCGAGCGGCTGTTTCTCATCACACCCCGGCTGTCCGGCACGGGCGGGGTGGCGGCGCCGGCGAGTTCCGCGGCATCCGCCCGGGCGCAGGCTGTAGCGCGGGGGCGGGCCATCATCGCCGCCGCCGAGGGGAACACCACCGCGCCGACACCGGTACCGGCGCCCGTACCGGTCAGGCGGCAGGAAGAAGTACGCGAGCCGGTGCCGCCCCTGAAACCGCTGTTGCCGCTGCCGGCGCCACGCTCGCCCACCCGCCGTGCCGATGCCGATGGCGCGGTGCCGCTGCCGCCTGGCGCACCGCCCCGCGCCGCCGAGAAATCTGCCGCCGCGGGCGGTTCGCCGTGGGCGCTGATCCCGGCCGCCGCATCCTCGCGGGGCCGCTGACCCTTGCGAAACCCGCACCAGTGGCGGCGATGAGTTTTGTTGAGAATCTTTTATCCCCGTTTCGTTATTATTTCTGACACATGGAGCGCGGCGCCCGCGCCGCCTCCCTCGATTGCGAACAGGAGAATCCTTTTGTACTTCACAACCGCATGTCCCGGCACCGGCCCGTTCGCGATGCAACCCGCAAGCGGGGGCGCCGCACCGCTGCGCTGCCGTGCCGCCGCCATCGTGCTGCTGGTCGCGCTGGCCACCGTGGCCGTGCCGCGCCAGGCAGGCGCCGTGAACTCGCTGCTGCCACCGGAAGGACCGGCCGCACCGCCCCGGGTGGCGGTGGAAGCGCCGAAAGGCGATACCGCCGCCCGGTCGAAAGCGCGCAAATCGAACCGCCGCAAGGCCGCCGTCGAAAAAGCGACGATCGTGACAACCTCGGCGGCCGTGGCAGCCAGCCCGGTCGCGGCCCCGGCGCCGGCGGCCGGCAACGACCGCTGGGACATCGTCGTTGCCGACCGCACGCTCAACGCGGCACTGGCCCGCTGGGCGGCCGCGGCGGGGTGGCAGCTGCTGTGGGAGCTGCCGGTCGATTACGCGGTGCAGGCCCAGACCACCGTTCCCGGCAAGTTCGAGGATGCGGTGACGGTCGTCGTCAACAGCATGGAAGGCGCGGAGATCCCAATGAAGGCAATTTTCTATAGTGGTAACAAGGTATTGCGCATCATGGCCAAGGGGGCGCAATGAACCGCGCCGTCCATCCTTTCGCGCCACGGCGCGGCATCGCGGCCGCCGTTGCCGGTATCCTGATGCTGGGCGGCTGCTCGCCGCTGGCGGAGCGCATCGACGGCAATGCCGACGAAGCGGAGACCAAGACGTCGGGCCTGATGCGTGACGTGGGCCGCGCGGCGCCGGGCGCGGTCGTGGCCTCGTCGCCGCTGGTCTCGTACGACAGCGGCATCTGGCTGGGCAAGAACGTCATCAAGCTGAGCGAAGCGCCGCTGCCGCCGATCTTCTACCAGCCGGCCACGTTCGACCGCAGCATCGCATCGCTGTCGGAACTGGCCGAGCGCCTGACCTTGCGCTCGGGGATCCCGAGCCGGGTCAACGCCGATGCCCAGGCCATCGCGGCCGAAGCGTTCCGGCGCGGCGGACGCAGCGCGCCGGCGCTCAAGGCGCCAGCGGGCGTACCGCCACTGAGCCTGCCGCCCGGCGCTCCGGGAATGCCGGGCGACGCTGCGGCGGGCGATAACGCCTCCCGCACGGGCGCCGCCACACCCAAGGCCACGTTCCAGGTCGAGCCGGGCGGCGGCGGCGTGCGCATCACGTATGCCAACGGCTCGTTCAAGGGCCTGCTCGATACGGCGGCCGCGCGCTTCGGCGTGTCGTGGAAGTACGCGGACGGTACAATCCAGTTCTTCCACACGCAGGCCCGTACGTTCCAGATCAATGCCGTTCCGGGCGACTCCACGTTCACGGCCAGCGTGACGAGCGGCGCCGCGTCCACCGGCGGCGTTTCCGGGGGCAGCGGCGGGGGTGGCGGTGGCGGTTCCGGCGGCAGCAGTGCCGGCAGCGCCGTCTCGGCCAGCAACAGCCAGAACACGGGGGTGGCGTCGAAGCTGTCCGTCTACACGGGCATCGAAAACGCGATCAAGGTGATGCTGTCACCACACGGCAAGGTGCTGGCTTCGCCGGCGACCGGGGCGATCACGGTGGTGGACACGCCCGATTCGCTCGACCGCATCGCCAGCTATATCGACAACGAGAACAAGGCGCTGTCGCGCCAGATCGTCATCAACGTGACGGTGCTGTCCGTGAGCCTGAACCGCGGCGACGAATACGGCATCGACTGGAACCTCGTCTACAAGGGACTCGACCGCCGCTTCGGCATCAAGAACACGTTTGCCGACAGCAGCACCAATGCGGTCGGCTTCTCGGCGGCCATCATGGGCAATTCGAAGTTCTCCGGCAGCGACGTGATGGTCAAGGCGCTGTCCGACCAGGGCAAGGTGCGGCGCCAGACGACGGCCTCCGTCGTCACGCTGAACAACCAGCCGGTGCCCGTGCAGGTGGCGCGCCAGACGACGTACCTGCAAAGCTCGCAGACGTCCATCGTGGCGCAGGTGGGCACGACGTCGTCGCTGATTCCGGGAGTCGTCACGTCCGGCTTCAACATGAGCATCCTGCCGCACGTGCTGACCAACGGCACGGTGATGCTGCAGTTCTCGATCGACATCTCCACGTTGCGCGGCATCCGCACCATTGTCAGCAACGGCAACCGTATCGAATCGCCGGAACTCGACACGCGCAACTTCCTGCAGCGCGTATCGATGAAGTCGAGCGAGACGCTCGTCATCAGCGGCTTCGAGCAGACCGACGAAAACGTCGACAACCGCGGTGTCGGATCGCCGAGGAACATGCTGCTGGGCGGTGGCGTCAAGGCCAACAGCAACAAGGAAGTGATCGTCATGCTGATCACGCCGGTGGCCGTGTCGGGTGCCTGAGGCCATGGCCATCCATATCACCCAGATCGGCAAGCATCGCTTCGTCTGCGGCCTGTTCTGGCAGTCGCTGTCGCGGCCGCGCGAACTGCAGCGCGAAGCGGCCGATCTGGGCAAGAAGATCGCGTCCGACCTCGTCGTCGTGCGGCGCGACCAGACCACGGCGCAGGCGGGCTTCGCGCAAAGCAGCGACGGCGCCAGCCGTGCGCTGTATTCGCTGGCTGCGGCCGTGTCGAAGACGCTGGCGCTGGAAGGCGCCTGGTACGACGGCCTGCAACAGCCCGTGCACAACTGGCTGGGCGCGCTGCGGCTGGCGGACGGCAAGTGGGCCTACTTCGCCGTGCGCGACGCGAACTTCCTGCCCAACGGCGACTTCGTCGGCAGCCGGGAAGAAGTGCTGGACCGCCTGCACACGGATTACGCGCTGGGCGGCTGGAACGTCGTGATCGGCGACGCCGAACTGGAGAACCAGGGCTTCCACAACTTCAACGCGCGCGATCTGGACAGCCTGCTGCCGCGTCGCAAGGATGGCAGCGTCAGGCTGCACTCGTGGTGGCGGCTGCGCCAGATCAACGCACGCACGGCGCCGTGGAAGCTGATCGCCGCCGGCGCGGCCATTGCCGCCGTGGGCGGCGCTGGCCTGTACTGGCAGGCGTGGCACGCGCGCCAGGAAGCGCTGCGCCAGGAAGAGATGTTCGCGGCGCAGCGCCGCCTGATCCAGCAGCAGGCCGTCCAGGCCAAGCCGTGGGCGACCCTGCCGGCACCGGCCGCCGCGTTGCGCGCCTGTACCGACAATCTGGTCGAACTGACGCCGGGCGGATGGCTGCTGGACGAATACGTGTGCGAGCGCGAGCAGCTGCGCTATGCCTGGTCGCGCCGCGCATCGACCATCGCCATGCTGCGCGCGATGGTACCGGCGGCCCAGGTGGACGCGGGGGGCGACCGCGCCACGCTAGTCACGCCGCGCAAGCCGGCAAGGCCGCACGAGGCGGAAGCGCTGCTGGCGGAACAGGATGTGGTGGATGCCGTGATGTCGCGCCTGCAGGGTGTTGGTATCGCGTTCAAGGTGGTGCGCAAGAAGCCGCCCCCACCGGTGCCCGGCCAGGTCGCCGCGGCCGAGCCCTGGCAAACATTCAATTTTGCGCTGGACGCGGGCGGTATCGAGCCGCAGCAGATCGGCGCGTTGCTGGACCAGCCCGGCGTGCGGGTCGAGAAGGCGACGTACAAGGGCATGAGCTGGATAATCGAAGGAGTGATTTATGCGAAATGATAGCCCCATCAAGATGGCGCTGGCCGGCCTGCTAGCCGTGACTGCCGGTGCGGCACTGGCGCAGACGACGGCCGCCAGCCTGACCCGGATCGAGGCTGAAACGCTGCTGCTGAAGGCGCGCGAGAAGCAGCTGGAAGTGCAGTCTTCCATCATCGCGAAGCAGAACGAGATCGCGGCCAAGCAGGCGATGGGCGTGGCGATCAGCCAGCCGCCCGTCGTCGGCCAGCCGGTGGTGCGCGCCATCGAGGGCCTGGGCAAGACGCTGTACGCCACGCTGGAGATGTCCGATGGCAGCCAGATCGACGTGCAGGCCGGCACGGTGCTCCCGAACGGCATGCGCATCGTGGCCGTGGAGCCGAACGCCGTGCTGGCCCAGGCGCCCGGCAAGAAGCGCGTGCGCCTGGCTGGCTTCACGCAGAACAGCACGGAATTCAATCCGAACTATCCGAGCCCGGGCCTGGCGCTGCCGATGCCCGCCAGCCGCGGAGTAGTGCGATGACTTTGCAGCTGGCCAGGCAGGCCGCTGCCGTGCTGTCGCCTTCGCGCGCCAGCATTGCCGGCCTGCCGGCGGAAACGGGAGGCGACATGACGGATTTCGGACACGCCCAGGTGCGCAGCCATGCCGGCTCTTTCGAAGCCAGTGCGGAGGAACGCAAGCTGCTTTGCCTGCTGGAGGACGGCCGCCTGCTGGTGGCCGACGGCCAGCACCTGAACCCGCACGTGCTGTCGTACCAGGCACGCTTGCAGCGGATGGGCTGCCCGTTCAGCGTGGTCTACGTGCGCATCGAAACGATCCGCCGGCTCAATCACAGCACGCCCGGCGTGCAGCTGGACCGGCACCAGGAACACTCGATGATGCAGGTGACGGCCAAGGACCTCCTGAGCCGCGCCTGCCAGGCGCGCGCGTCGGACATCCATATCCGCGTGCGCAAGGCCAGCACGGAGATCCACTTCCGCGTCCACAACGACCTGGTGCCGATGGGCGGCCAGACCCGCGAATACGGCGAGCGCCTGCTGGCGACGCTGTACGGCGCCATGACGTCCGTTTCCGACAGCTCGTATAAGCCGTCGGAGCGGCAGGATGCCAGCATCGCCGACAGGGACAAGCTGCCACCCGGCCTGTACGGCGTGCGCATCGCCACCGTGCCGACCAGCGAAGGCACGCTGATGGTGCTGCGCCTGCTGTACAACGATGCCGGCGACAACGTCGACCTGCATCCGCTCGGCTTCAGCCCCGCCCACGTGGCCGTGCTGCAGCAGCTCAAGGAACAGCCGATCGGCCTGAACATCATCAGCGGCCCGACGGGTTCGGGCAAGTCGACGACGTTGCAGCGCGTACTGTCCGGGGAGCTGCTGGAAGCCTGCGGCCGGCTGCACGTGCTGACGGTGGAAGACCCGGTGGAATATCCGATCGACGGCGCCGTGCAGACGTCCGTCACGAACGCCGGCTCGGAAGAGGAACGGGCGCGCCTGTTCGCGGCGGCCATCTCGAACGCCATGCGGCTGGATCCGGACACGATCATGATCGGCGAGGTGCGCGACCGCGCCTCGGCCCAGAACGCGCTACGCGCGGCGATGACGGGCCACCAGGTCTGGACGACGGTGCATGCGAACAGCGCGATGGGCATCGTCGACCGGCTGCTGGACCTGGGGCTGCCAACCAGCCTGGTGGCCGACCATACCGTCATCACGGGCCTGATCAGCCAGCGCCTCGTCAAGGCGCTGTGCCCCGAATGCAAGGTGCCTCTGACGGCCGTGCCGGGCGCGCTGGCGCCGGCGCTGCTGGAGCGGGTGCGCCAGGTGATACCGGACCTGCGCCAGGTGTTCCTGACGGGTCCCGGCTGCCCGCACTGCGGCGGCCACGGCACGATCGGCCGCACCGTCATCGCCGAGATGATCGTGCCGGACGACCAGTTCTTCCGCTATATCCGCCTGGGCGAGAAAAGCGCGGCGCTGGCGTACTGGCTGCAGGAACTGCAGGGCCGCACGATCGTCGATCACGCCATCGACAAAGTGGCGGCGGGGCTGATCGATCCGCGCATGGCGGAGAAGGTCATCGGCCACCTGACGCTCAGCGTTGGGCAGCCCACGCGGCGGCTGCAGGTGGTGGGCGAAGTGACGGGGGGGCGCGATGCGCGTTGACGTCAACCGCTGGTGGGCCCGCACGCAGTTTTCCGACACGGTGCGCCTGCGCCTGTACCGCAAGATCGCCAAGATGCTGGCCAGCGGCCTGCCGCTGCTGAAGATCCTGGAAGACCTGCGCAAGCGCGCTTCGGATAACGAGCGCAAGCCGAACGATCCGCTGGCGCTGGTGCTGGACGACTGCCGCCGCATGGTGCAGAACGGCCACCTGCTGTCGGACGGCCTGGCGTGGTGGGTGCCGCGCACGGAACAGATGATCATCATGGCCGGCGAGCAGTCCGGCCGTCTCGAGTCGACCCTGCTGGCCGTCGTCGACGTGGTGCAGGCGGGGCGCAAGATCAAGGGCGTCATCGTCGGCGGCGTCGCGTATCCGCTGGCCGTGCTGGCGCTGACGGCAGGCTATGTCTGGATGTTCGGCACCCGCGTCATCCCGCAGTTCACGCAGATGATGGACCCCAACCTGTGGCATGGCACGGCGCGTTCGCTGTACCTGATGTCGCTGTGGGTGCAGAACTGGATGCTGCCCAGCGTTGTACTGATGCTGGCGCTGCTCGCCGGGCTGTTCGTGTCGATGCCGCTGTGGCGCGGCGACGCGCGCGTGTTTGCCGACCGCTTTGCGCCGTATTCGATCTACCGGCTGGTTGTCGGCAGCGGCTTCCTGATGGCGTTTTCCGCCCTGCAGTCTGCCGGCGTGACGGTGGAGAAGTCGCTGCTGCGGCTATCCGGCATGGCGCAGCCGTGGCTGCGCGAGCGGCTCGACGGCGCGCTGCTGGGCGTGCGCTCCGGCCTCAATTGCGGCGAGGCGCTGAGGAATGCCGGGTACGTGTTCCCGTCGCGCGAGGTGATCGACGACCTGTGCGTCTACGCCGAATACAAGGGCTTTTCCGAAGCGTTGAAGCTGCTGGCGGCCGAATGGATGGAGGAGGGCGTCGAGACGATCACCCTGCGCATGAAGGTGCTGAACGGCTTTGCCATCGTCACCCTGGCGCTGGTCATCGCGTGGCTCGTCACGGGCTTCTTCGGCATCCAGCAGGAAATCGCGGCCATGGCGCGCGCGGTGCGGTAACGATTTTTTGCAGGACCAATTTTGCAGGACCCTTTGGCAGTTATCAACCCAACCCATGAAATCCGGAGTCAGATCATGAACAGCATGCACCAACAACGTAAATCCGCCGGCGCCATCGATCAGGTCAAGCGGCCAGTCGGCGCACAGCGGCAGCGCGGCGCTTCGCTGCTGGAGGCGATTGCTTATCTGGGCATTGCAGCCGTTGTCGTCCTGGGCGCCGTGTCGCTGCTCAATGGGGCGTTCGGCAGCGCCAAGTCTAACCAGCTAAGCGAAGAGGTGGTGGCACTGCGCACGGCGGTGCGCAAGCTGTATATGGGGCAGTCGTATCCGGTGGCTAGTTTGATTCCCAGCCTGATTCTGGCCAATGCCGTGCCGGCGACGCTCGCCCGCGGCACCGCTGCCGGCACGCTGAGCAACAGTTGGGGAGGCGCAGTCACTGTCGCGGGAACCGCGACTGGCTTCACGATCACCTATAACGCAATACCGCAGGATGTCTGCATCAACCTGATCAGCGGCGCGAGTGGTTGGACGGCGATCGTGCAGGGACAAAATTCGCTGACGACGTTTCCGGCAACGGTGGCAAATGCCACCACGCTGTGCAGCGTGACTACCGTTGCAGGCAACACCGTCGCGTTTTCCGCGTCCTGACGTACCGACCGTAACCGGAAAGGAATGAAGCATGTGGAGTATCGCGTTATCGACGGTGGTCGTCTCGCTGATCGGCGCCTTTGCCCATTTCACGCAGCCGGTCGCGCTGGCGGAACAGCGTGGCAGCGAGGCGGCGATGGCCGAGAGCATGGCGGTCTACCGCGCCGCCGTCGTGCGCTACTTCAGCGCGCATGCGGGGCAGGTCGACACGAGCGTCGATCTTGCTACCTTGCGCAACGAAGGCGCGCTGCGCGACTGGTCCACATTGCCGGCGGATCGCTGGAACAATTACCGCGCCGCCGACGGCACGATCTACATCTACGGAACGCCGTCGGCGGACGTGGCGACCGCGCTGGCCCGGCAGGCGCAAAACTCGCTGCTCGCCGGCACGTATCACCGGGCGACCGCCACTCTTTATTCGCCGGCACATGGCGACACGGACATTCCGCTGGCCCCATTGCTGGCGCATCGCAAGCTGGCCGATGGCGCGCCGGTCTGGCTGGCGGGGGTCCAATGAAGCGGACCATGGACAACCAGCGCGGCATGACGCTGATCGAGGTCCTGGCGGCACTGGCCATCGGCGCGGTGCTGCTGGTGGGCCTCGCCAGGCTGGTAGAAGGTTCGCTGGACGACATGAAAGGCCAGCAGGCGGCGTACTATCAGGCACAGGTCGTGGATGCGACGCGCCGCTACCTCGACAAGAACGCCGCCGACGTCGCCACGCTGACGCCGGCGGGAACGGTCTTGCCCGTCACGCTCGCGCAGCTCAAGACCGGGAAATTCCTGCCCGACAATTTCGCCGAAACCAATCCGTATCGCCAGGGCACGTGCGTGCTGGTGCGCCGACCCGACCCGGTCAATTACGCCGGCCAGTTCGACGCGCTGATCGTCACCACGGGCGGCGACAGGATCGGCGACAAGGACCTGGCATCGGTGGCGATGCTGGCTGGCAGCGGCGGCGGCTATATCGCGACTTCGGCGCCCGGCATTGCGCGCGGCGCTTCTTGGCGGATGCCGACCGATGCGTTTCGGGGTGTCGCGTGCCCGGGGGCTGCGAACGCCGCCTTGCGTGGCCCGGATCACGATGGCGGTCAGCTGGTGTCCAGCCTGTTTTACGATGGCGCGGCGCAGCAGGCGGCGGATTTCCTGTATCGGATCCAGATCGATGGTAAGCCGGAATTGAACACCATGGGAGCGCCGGTGCGTTTTGGTGGTGTGGGCGTTGTGACAGCTGGAACCTCCTGCCTGGTTGGCACCGATGCTACAGCGGGACTGGCGATCGACGTTGCTACCCGTGCGGTGTTGACGTGCGGGACGGATGGTAGATGGTCTCTGCCGGGGCCATGGAAGGCGCCGGTTCCCGATCATCCTGCACTGCTGGCCCTGGCGGATCCCGAAATCGGCGACGTACACATGGTGACTAGTCTGGGTCGCGCGTTTACGTTCAGCAGCGCACGTGAGTGGAGGCCGCTGGCGGTGGATCAGGATGGCAATTTCGTCGTGCCGAAAAAGCTCACCACGGAAACGCTGGATGCGCTGGTGGATATCAAGTCGAATGGAACGATCCACTCGGATGGCCACATCTCGACGAAACAGGACTTACACGTGGAGCACGATGCGTTCCTCGGACGCGATGTCGAGATCAAAGGCGACGTCACAGTTAAACGCGCTGTCAAGGCACAAGGCGTAGAGGCCGAACTGTGGATGTCGGCACCTGCCATCGCGCTGTCAACCGAGGAAGTATCACTGGGAGGCCCGTGCAACTATTACGAATATTCTGCGTACAGCCACAAACTGGAACTGACGTACCCGCGAGGCATCATTGTTCCAGACGCCAACGCACGACTCATGATCTGCGGTCCAGAAGACAAATTCCTTTATGTCCAATGAACGATAACTTCATAACCGGCGTGAAACGAGCAGCAGGCCAGGCCGCCATCGCGATGTCCCTGACCCTGCTCTCCACCCCAGCCACCGCCTGCTGGGAAGAAGCCGCGTCCTACTACGGCGTCAGCGCGCACCTGCTGTACGCCATCGCGAAAACGGAGTCGGGACTGAACCCGCGCGCCATCAACCGGTCCAACAAGAACGGCACCTACGATATCGGGCTGATGCAGATTAACAGCCGCTGGCTGCCGCTGCTGCGCAAGCACGGTATCGAGGAGCAGCAGCTGTACGACCCGTGCACCAGCATCCAGGTGGCGGCGTGGATCCTGGCGGACAATATGCGCCGCATGGGTTCTACATGGGAGGCGGTAGGGGCGTACAACGCGCGCGATGCGGCGTTGCGCGTCAAGTATGCGTGGAAGGTGTATCGGAATCTGGACGCGGCGGCGCTGTCCGAGGGTGGCGGATCATGACGCGCGGCTCACTCCGGGGCGCACAGCTCCAGCCGGTAGCCCTGCGAATAGGCGGTGCGGATCATGACGACTTTTTCCTCACCGACCTGCAGCTTCTTGCGCAGCTTGTAGACGTGCTGTTCGATCGTCCGGCCGGCCACTTCGCTGTCGGCGCTCCAAATGACCGAGCCGATCGTTTCGCGGGAAATATAGATGCCGGGGGACGAGAAGAACATCCAGGCCATGGAGAATTCGCGTGGCGTCAGTTCGATGGGCTGGTCGCGGAACGTGCAGCGGCCGCTGTCGCGGTCGAGGGTGTAACCGGCGAACGATATCGAGCGGCGTACCTGCAGCGGTGCGCAGCGGCGCAGCAGCGCGTTGATGCGCGCCACCAACTCGACGGCTTCGAACGGCCGGTTGACGAAGTCGTCCGCACCGCTGTTGAGCGTCAGCGCCGCCAGCTCCGGGCTGCGTAATGGGGACACGATAATGACAGGCGTATTGTCCCCCGTGCGCAGGTTCAGCCACGATAAGATGCTGTTGTCGTCCCGCGGTTCCACGCCCATGTCGATCAGGATGAGGTCGACACTGCTGCGCCGGATCGTGCGCATCAGCGTCGCTTCGTTGTCAAAATGGACCGACTCGTGGTTGGCCCTTGCAAGTATTGCCTTGACGGTGTCGGACACGGTGGAGTTACGGATGTAGCAGGCGATCTTCATGTTCGAGTAATCAACTTCCTATGTAAGCATTTTGCCGCCGTGATACTCGCTGGACCGCTGGGTAAGGGCCCATACCTTAATTAACCGAGGTAAAATTGTGTTGTATTTACTGAATTAGTTCACCGTACCCGGGCAGCGGGGGCCAGATTCGCCGCCCGGTGTCCTCCACCGAATACCGGGTACTGCTGAATTGGCTCTTAATCGAATCTTAACTCTTTTTTATTTTCCAGGTGAAACCAATGTCGTACCAGTCTTCCAGCCCTATCGACTTCCTGCGGGAAATGACGGCGCTTGCCCAGGGTGGTCAGGCATTCTCGGACGTACACCTGGAGCAGGATGCGCAGGCAATGGTCAAAACGCCGCGTGGCTGGCAACCGCTGCGCGACGCGCCTGTCACGTTGAGCGAGATGAAACCTTTCCTCAACGCGGTGGATGAGGATTGGGAGGACAAGATTGTCGAACGTGCCCTGGACAGGCCGCTGACCCTGCAGGACAGCCGGTTTCGCTGCAACATCTACCGGATGGCATCCGGCACGAAGGTGGGCGTCTCGGTACGTCGCCTGCCACTGCACCCGCTGAGCCTGGAAAGCACGGGGCTGCCGCTGTACGTGCGCACGCTGCTGGATGCGTCGAACGGCCTCGTACTGGTTTCCGGTCCCACCGGTTCGGGCAAGACAACCAGCATTGCCGCGATGCTCGACTATATCAATGCCACCCGCAGCGCTCACATCGTGACGATCGAGGAGCCGATCGAATACGCGCTGGAGCGCAAGCGTTCCATTATCTCGCAAAAGGAGGTGCCGACGGATACTGTCAGTTTTGCCAGTGGCCTGCGCGAGGCGCTGCGCCAGAAGCCGGATGTGCTGATGGTGGGCGAGATCCGCGACTTCGCCACGGCCGAGACGGTGCTGCACGCGGCCGAGTCCGGTCACCTGGTGCTGGCGACGATGCACACGAATAATGCCATCGGCGCCATCACCAAGTTGCTGAGCTTTTTCCCGGCCGAGCAGCGCGAGCAGCGCGCGACGATGCTGGCTGCGGCGCTCGTCGGCGTCATCTACCAGGGACTGCTGCCCAGCGAAAGCGGCAAGGACTTCGTGCTGGCAAGCGAAATGATCTTCAATAATAACGGCCAAGTCGCGTCGTTCATCGCCGAGCCCGGCAAGCTGCACCAGCTGGCCGACTTCATGAAGCGCAAGGACGACAATATGTCGCGCACCTTGAACGACGCGCTGATCCAGCTCGTCAGTAAAAAACTGGTCAGCTCGCGCGACGCCATGCGCGCGGCGTACAACCGCCTGGAACTGCACGAGATTCTCGGCAACCTGCGCTGAGCGGCGGCATTGCACCGGCAAGGCGTGACACGCGCAGCGCCGTCGTGTGCCGCCGGCTAGGCGCGGCGTGACGCTCCGGGCAGAGCGCAGCCCGCTACGGGCCGACGCCGGGTATTTTCTCATCGCTCTCCATCCTCTCGCCGGCACACCTGAGTGGCGCTGCCGTTGTGTTGGCGCCAGGCGCGCGAACACTGCCGAGCCCGCCAATTATATGAATCCGGTGTGACGGTTTCATGACGCAAGTTACTAGTCGTAAGTGTTGCAAGTCTCGCATGGACGTTCCGACGCGCCGGTAAGAGAGAGTCCTACGTCCAGATAGCCCGACGGCTTATAAAAACAAAGTCCGGTCATCGTTACCATGGTCACACCTTAACGCGATCTGCAGGCCACCCGGCCCGAAGCGATCGCCGACGGGATGCAATGTCAACCTGAAACGTTTTTTAACTATCAAGGAGAAACATCATGGCATCGAATCGAAACAACAATCCAGAAGGCAATAACCAGTTCACGAAGAACAGCGGCAACTCGCAGTCGGGTAACCGCGGCAACAGCCAGTCGGGCGATACGTCCAGCCGCGGCTTCGCATCGATGGACCCGCAGCGCCAGCGCGAGATTGCCAGCGAAGGCGGCCGTGCAGCGCACGCCTCCGGCAACGCCCATGAATTCACCTCCGAGGAAGCACGCCGCGCCGGCTCGATGAGCCACAAGAACGACGGCAACCGCCAGAGCGGTAGTGCCGGCAACGGCGGCGGCAACACCGCCGGCAACGGTGGTGGAGCCCGCGGCGGTTCCCCCGGGCAGCATGCCGAGGCTGGCCGCCAGAGCCACAAGAACGACGGCAACCGCCAGAGCGGCAATGCCGGCAACGGCGGCGGCAACGGTGGCGGCACCCGCGGCGGTACGCCCGAGCAGCACGCGGAAGCGGGCCGCCAGAGCCACAGGAACGACAAGCGCTGATCGCGCCTGAGTCTCAGAAGCCGCCCTCCGGGGCGGTTTTTTCATGGTCGCGACAAAGGTCAATTTCCGCGATAGGTCGAGTAACCGAAAGGGCTCAACAGCAGCGGAACATGATAGTGGCGCGTCGTGTCGTCGACATTGAACTCGACCGGCACGCGCGGGAAGAAGCCGGGTTTGCCAATGCCGTTGTAATGGTCGCCCGTGTTGAAGACGATGCGATATTCGCCTTTTGTCAGGAGTTTGCCGGCAGGAAACAGTTCGCGGACGCGGCCTTCATTGTCCGTGGTGCCCGTCGCCAGCCGGCGCCAATCGTTGCCGGCGCGTTGTTCCAGCGTAACGGCAATGCCTGCCGTCGGTTCGCCCGTCTGCAGGTCAAGAACGTGCACGCTGAGCGGATTGGCAGCGCGCGCCGCCGCGGTAAAGGCAAGGCTGGCGGAAAGAAGAAAAACAGCAAGGGTCAGGGGACGCATGAAATGTTCTCGATGTTGAAAACAAGATAGTGCGCGCGGCAGGCTGACGTGAGGATGACAATTCTGTCATCGAGCCATGCGACCGCACGATCCGACCGGCCGGTGCGTCGCCGTCCTACGAAGTTGCTGGCGGACGCCTGATAAGGCGCAAGGCACTGCGGCGTTATCCTGATTCCATGAAGCGTCGGCCGGTGCCGGCGCTTTGGCGAGAGTAGTTTTGCCGCCCCTTGGGGCGGCTTTTTTTTGTCGCGCGCCCGCCACGAAGCCTGGCAGAGCCCGCACTGTCGATCCTTTGGCCCCACAGCGACGATGGCGCGAACCTGCCACTCGGATCGCCGCCGCCTGATATATAGCGCTTGTCGAGCGCCCGATAGAAGCGCATGCTTTTCCGACAATCCCACACAACGGAGGCAACCATGGTTCGTGAAGCAAACGCGATTCGCCCCTTGCTCGACAAAGTTGTCGTTCTGGCCATGATGGCCGGGCTGGCCGGGCCCCCGGCACTGGCGCAAAACACGCGACTGGACGATCCGGTACCGGGACCGCTGGCTGTCAGCGCTGTGACGGTTGCGCTACGCCCGGTGCTGCACGGTCTGGCGTCGCCCGTTGCCACCGCCGTGGCGCCAGGCGAGACGGATCACCTGTATGTTGTCGACCAGGTGGGATTGGTGTGGAAGACAGCGATCGGCGCCGGCGCGCGGCAGAAGGGGGAAAAGCAACTCTTCCTGGACGTACGCAGCAGGCTGGTACCGCTGGGGCAGTTCGAGGAGCGCGGGCTGCTGGGGTTGGCTTTCCACCCGGACTATGCGGCCAACCGGCGCCTGTATACTTATACGTCCGAGCCGGCCGCCATGGCGCCGGACTTCAGCACGCAACCGCCGGGCGTGGCACCGAACCACCAGAGCGTGCTGACGGAGTGGCGCACGGATGCGGCCGGTAATGTCGACGCCGCCAGTCCGCGCGTGCTGATGCGCATCGACCAGCCGCAAGCCAACCATAACGCGGGCGCGCTGGCGTTCGGGCCCGACCGCATGCTGTACATCGCACTGGGCGACGGCGGCGCCGGCGACGACCAGGGTCCCGGCCATGCGCCGGAGGGCAACGCGCAAAGCCTGGCGCCGGGCAATGTGCTGGGCAAGATCCTGCGCATCGATCCGCTCGGGGATAACGCGGCGAACGGCGCCTACGGTATTCCGTCCGACAACCCCTTCGTGGCCCGGGCCGGCGCCGACGAGATTTACGCTTACGGCTTGCGCAATCCGTTCCGCATGTCGTTCGGGCCGGGCGGCACGCTATGGGTGGGCGACGTCGGGCAGGGCGCCATCGAGGAAGTCAACCATATCGTCGCTGGCGGTAACTATGGCTGGCGGATCAAGGAAGGCAGCTTCCTGTTCGATGCCAACGGCACCGGGCCCGGCTTCGTCTACCAGTCCAGCCCTGGGCTGCCTGCCGGGCTGATCGATCCGATCGCCGAGTACGACCACGCGGATGGCGTCGGCGCGCCGGTCGCGCGGCAGGCGGTCATCGGTGGCTTTGTCTACACGGGCACGTCGATGCCCGCGCTGAGCGGGCAATACGTCTTTGCCGACTACGTGGGCTCGGGCGGCAGCGGCACGCTGCTCACGCTGGGGCCGCGTAACGTGGTACAGAAGCTCAACGTGATGCGGCGCGAGCCGCTGGGGTTGTCCATATTGGGGATGGGGCAGGACGCTGCCGGGGAACTCTATCTGTTGACGAGTGGGGGTGGCCGGCTGACAGGCACGTCAGGTGCCGTGATGAGGATCGACGCGCCGCGTTAGCTCACGGGGGTGGCGGTTTGCTACACTGCGCGTTTTTGCCCTGTCGCCGCCGCCGCCATGCCCCTGCCTTCCGAACTGCGCGCCCGCGCACTGTACTGTCTGATTGAAACCGCGCCGGCCGTCAAAGCGGCCGCCGTGACTGCCATGGCCGAAGCCAGCGCCGCCGGTTCCTTGCCGGTGGACCCGACAGCGTCTTTGCCGGAGGTGGCAGGTACAGTGCCGGGCCGGCCCGCGCGGCCGGAACTGGTGCCGCCACGCGAGGTCGGCAGGCGTTCGATGGGGACGCTGGAAGGGCGGGCCATGCTGATCCATGCCCTGGCCCATATCGAATTCAATGCCGTCAACCTGGCGCTGGATGCGCTGTGGCGCTTCCGCGATATGCCCGTCGAGTATTACCTGGACTGGCTGCGCGTGGCAAAGGAAGAGGCATATCACTATTCGCTGCTGGCGGCCCACCTGGCGACGCTGGGACACGCCTATGGCGACTTCACCGCCCACAACAGCCTGTGGGAAATGGTCGAGCGGACCCGGGAAGACATCGTTGCGCGCATGGCCCTGGTCCCGCGCACGCTGGAAGCGCGCGGGCTGGATGCGATCCCGCCGCTGCGCGCCAAGGTTGCACAAGCGGGCGACGAAGCGGCGGCGCGCATCCTGGACATCATCCTGCGCGACGAAGTCGGCCACGTGGCGATCGGCAACCGCTGGTATGGGCAGCTGTGCGCCGAGCGCGGCCTCGACCCGGAGAAGACCTACGACGAGCTTGTCGTGCGCTACCGTGCCCCGCACGTCAAAGGCCCGTTCAATCTGCCGGCCCGCAGGCTGGCAGGCTTCAGCGAAGCGGAGCTGGCGCGATTCAGAGATTAAATGCGCGAGTCACTGAGGATTCATTAAAGAGGGGCCCGCACGGCCACGTCGATGCGCGGCTCGCTGCCTGCATCGGCCAGCACTTCCCAGCGCTCGAACAGGTCGAGCAGGTCGGCATGGGTGACGCTGAATGAGGCAGTGCTCTCCGGTTGCCATTGCGCACGCAGGTCGGACGTTGCGCGTTGATGCAATTCAATGTTCGCCATGCATGCTCCTTGATTGCGTTCGGAGCGATTATGGAGCAGGCACCCCTGAGGCGATGTAGGCGCACGCCGATTGCGCATGTCAGCTTGGAACCCCGTTGAAATCCCATTGGACACCCTCTGGAGGCTTCGCAGTGATCAAACCATGAGCAGATCTCTGTTTTCGTGATGACAGCCATATCGATTTTGATATAGCTCGGTACAAATTTGTCATTGGTAATTCATCAAGCCACGCTCTACGATAGCGTCTTTCATGATCCGAAAGGACTATCCGTGCCTGGGCCAATCACATCCGCATCCTCTGTCGCTCCAGCCAATGGCGCGACCGCCTCCAGCTACAAGTCAGCCATGGCCCTGCTGGCCAGCCTGTTCTTTATCTGGGGCTTCATTACCGTCATTAACAACACGCTGCTGCCGCACTTGCGCAGCGTCTTCGAGCTGAGTTATACGCAGACGACACTGATCGAGTCCGTCTGGTTCATTGCCTACTTCGTCGCCTCGATTCCGTCGGCAAAGCTGATCGAACGGGTCGGCTACAAGAAATCGATGGTCATCGGCCTGTGCATGATGGCTGTCGGCGCGCTGGGCATGATCCCGGCGGCCCGGCTGCCATCGTATGGCGTCACGCTGTTCGCGCTGTTCGTGATCGCCTGCGGCATCACGCTCCTGCAGGTCGCGGCCAATCCGTATGTCGCCGTCGTCGGCCCGGCCAACACGGCGTCGTCGCGCCTGAACCTGGTGCAGGCGTTCAATTCGCTGGGCGCCACGCTGGCTCCACTCTTTGGCGGCTACCTGATCCTGGGCCGCTCGACCGGCGGTACCGCCACCTCCGAACAGGTGCTGACGCAGGCCGAACGCCTGGCCGACGCGCAGGCCGTGCAACTGCCTTATCTGATCGTGGCCGCCGTGCTGGTGCTGCTGGCCATCGCGATTGCCCGCTATCCGCTGCCGGCCATGGGCGGCAAGCGGGTCGAGAAGGCGCAGCGCGGCAGCCATTCGCTGTGGCGCCACCGTAACCTGGTGTTCGGCATTCCCGCCATCTTCATTTACCTGATCGCCGAAATCGGCGTGGCCAACCTGTTCATCAACTTCGTCTCGCAGCCGAAAATCGGCAACGTCACGCACGAGCAGGCGTCGCATTATCTGTTCCTGCTGTGGGGCGGCATGATGGTGGGCCGATTTGCCGGCAGTATCCTGATGCGCAAGATGTCGGCCGAGAGTGTGCTGGGTGGCGCCGCCGTCGGTGCGTTCATCGTCATGCTGATCGCCACGTTCACCACGGGCCCCACCGCCATGTGGGCGCTGATTGCCGTGGGCCTGTTCCATTCGGTAATGTTCCCGACCATCTTCACGCTGGGCATCCGCGGCCTGGGTCCGTTGACGGAAGAAGGCGCCGGTCTGCTGATCATGGCGATCGCCGGCGGTGCGCTGGTGGTCGTGCAGGGCTGGCTGGCCGACCATTACGGTCTGCAGAACTCGTTCCTGCTGACGGCGGCTTGTGAGCTGTACGTGCTGTTCTACGCCGTGTGGGGCGCCAAGCCCACCAACGCGTTCCCGGACTGACGCGGTAGCCGCTTCAATCGAGACGGCGATGGCTGCGCCTGCAGCCATCGCCGTCTGCGTTTACAATCCTGTTTTTTCACTCACACCCAAGCCCCCATGAGCAATCTGATCGTCGTCGCCACCATCATCGCCAATCCGGGCCAGCAGGACGCCGTGCGCGCCGCGCTGGAGCAGGTCGTCCCGCCCAGCCGCGCCGAAGGGGGCTGCCTGCGTTATGAACTGCACGTCGATAACAGTGACGCGGCACGCTTCGTGATGCTGGAAGAGTGGACCGGTGCCGAGGCCCTGGCCGAGCATGAGGCGACGCCGCACTTCCTGGCCCTGGTGGGCGCTATCGGCGGCAAGGCCGAAATCCGGGTGGACAAGCTGACCAAGGTCGCCTGAGACGTACGCGGGATCGGTCTCGGTCTCACTCCACTTTTTTCGCGATCACCTTGACCACCAGGTTGTCCAGCGACGCCAGCTTCATCCGGTACCCTGGCTTGCCGGGAACGGCCTCGATGGCGCCCCACGCGAACACGCGCACGTAATTCTTGCCGGAGCGGCCTGCCGCCAGTCGGCTGGTCAACAAGCCTCGGCCGGCGTAGTCGTCGATGCCTGCCAATGTGAGGTGGATCGTCAGCTTGCGGCTGCCTTCGTGTTCCGGCAGGCCTTCGCATTCGTCGATGAAATTGAGGTAGACGTGCTTCGGCTGCGCCGCCGGCCACAGCGCGATGCGCGCGCCGCCGTAGACGATGCGGCGGCCATTGGTGTCCGGCCCGATCCAGCGTACCTGGGTGACGGCCTGCCGGTAGCTGAGGCGCTGGCCCTCGATCGTTACGTACTGCTCTTTCAGTTCGTCCCCCTCGAACTGCGACCAGCAATCGATGAATTTTTCCAGCAGGCCGGTGCGCGTCTGGCCGGTGCGCGCGGCACGCGGCCGGCCGGCATCGCCAGCGTCGTCGCCGTCGCCGCCGTCGGCATCCGCGGCGGCAGCGGTTCCCGTGCCCGCGCGCCGGGGCGCCGCTTCCGCGCGGCGCGGAGCGAAGACGTCGATGACGTTGGTGGCCTTGGCCCGTTCCTTGCGCGCACCGTCGCCATTGACCGCATCGGCAGTGCGTTCGTCTTCATCGCGCACCCAGCGGCAAGTGGGCAGGTGCGGATGGCCGGGCGGCGCGCGGAAGTGAATCTGCCGGAACTTCTCGCCTTCCTCGGCCAGCTGGTGATAGCCCACGCCGGAGACGAGCGGATTGCGGGCCAGCCGGCAGGCTTCGTCCGAGCAGCGGAACGTGAAGCGCCTACGGCAGGGCTCCGGCTGCGCGAAGTAGGCGCGCTGCGCGGTGTAGATGTCCATGCTCTGGCCTAGTTCTTCGCACCACGCTTCCAGTATCTGCATGCTTCCTCCATGATTGGCCGCACCATTTGCCGACCTATTGTCGCCCGAGGACGTCCGGCACGCCAGTGCCCGCGCCGCTATAATCGGGGCTCTCACGAATCGGACTCGCCATGAACCCTCACATCGCCCCCGTCGAACTGGCTAAAGCCTACCGCCTGCTGAACCACGGCCCGACCGTCCTCGTCTCCGCCAGTCACGCCGGCGTGGACAACGTGATGGCCGCAGCGTGGGCCTGCGCGCTCGATTTTGCGCCACCGAAGGTGACGGTGGTGCTGGACAAGAGCACGAAGACGCGCGCGCTGGTCGAGGCGGGCGGGCGCTTTGTCTTGCAGGTGCCGGCCGCGCGCCAGCTGGCACTGACGCAGGCGGTCGGCAACATGACCTTGGCGGACGACCCGGACAAGCTGGAGAAATGTGGTGTCACGCTGTTTCGCATCGACGGCGAAACCGCGCCGCTGGTGGAAGGCTGCGCCGCGTGGCTGGCGTGCCGGCTGGTGCCGGAGCCGCACAACCAGCAGACCTACGACCTGTTCATCGGCGAAGTCGAAGCGGCATGGTCCGATACGCGCGTGTTTGCCGAGGGCCACTGGCACTTCGAGCAGGCCGGGCCCGGGTGGCGCAGCCTGCACCACGTGGCCGGCGGCCATTACTATGCGATCGGCGAGCCGCTGGACGGCAACGCCGGCGCCTGATCGTTACCAGTCCACCTTCACCGTCAGCTTGACGGTGCGCGGCAGTCCCGCCGCCAGGCGCGTGCCGGCGCTGGCCCAGTAACGCTTGTCGGCGGCGTTGTCCACGTTGAGCTGCCACGTCGTGCGCTGTCCCAGCAGCTCGGTCGCATAGCGCCCGCCGGCCGAGTACAGCGTGGTCCCGCCCAGGAACGCCTGATTGAGATCGTTTACGGGACGCCGGCCCGTATAGTAGGCGCCGGCGTTGAACGACAGCCCGGGCACGGCCGCGATGTCGTAGGACAGGAACGCGCTGGCCGTCCGCTTCGAGGCGTTTTCCGGCAGCTTGCCGTCGTAGGCGGCGCCGATGTCGCGGAACGTCGGGCCGATCAGCTGGGCCGATGCCTGCCACGACAGGCGCGGCGTCAGCTTGCCCTGGGCCGAGGCTTCGATGCCGCGATAGCGCTGTTCGCCGTCGGCGGTGAACACGTTGGCCGCGTTGGTGTAGTAGCCGGGGCGATCGATATCGAACAAGGCCAGTTGCAGCAGCGTACCGACCGGTGCGCGCCAGCGCATGCCGATTTCGCGCTGGCGGCTGACGCCCGGCGCCAGGCGTTCGCCCTGGTTGGCGCTGCCCGTCGGTGCCGTGTCGCCTTCCTCCAGACCTTGCGCGGCCGAAGCGTACAGCGACACGTCGCGGGTCGGCTGCCAGACCAGGGCCGCCATCGGCGTCGTCTTGCTGACGGCGTAGTGATTGGCACCCTGGTCGCTGCGCAAGCGCACAGCGCGCACGGCGGTAATGAGCTGCCACTGGTCCGACAGCGCCATGCGGTCGATGGCATACAGGCCCGTGTCGCGGCTGTCCAGCGCGGCCGTCGTTGGCGTTGTCGGCATGGCGCTGAACGTGATGCCTTTTACGCCCGACATGAACGTCGGATCGTACAGGCTCTGCGCCGCGATCGTGTAGTTGGATTGGTAGATCGGCGCCTGGCCCTTGTCGGTGCGAGCCACGCCGAAGGTGACATCGTGGCGCACAGGGCCGGTCGTGACGGTGCCGGCCAGTTCCGCGCGCAGCATGGTGGAATCCACGTCCAGGTCCTGGATATTGCCGGCGATGCGCCCCGCGCCGGTCGTCACGGCCGCTGCGTTATTCAGGCGAAAAATGGCGAGCCGGCGCGTGCGTGCCGTCTCCGCATGACCGCCTTCGACCGTCAGCACCCAGTCGTCGTTGACTGCGTAGTCGGCGCGCAGCTGCACGTTCTTCGATTCGGTGGCAAACAGCGCCCAGTCCGGGCCCACGGCACGGCGCGGATCGACAGGATGCGGCAGCGCAATGACGCCCGTCACGGCTGTGGGCAGCGCGATGCCCGCCTGCTCGGTGATGCGGCGGCGATCGTATTCCACGTCCGCCTTGACCCGCAGGCGCGGGCTGACGGTCCAGTCCAGCGCGGCCGAGACAAAGGCGCGGTTGCCGTTGCCGACATCGTCCATGTGCGACCCCAGCGTGCCACCGGCGGCGTTGACGCGTACGCCCACGTTGCCGAAGCGGCGCCCAACGTCCACCGATGCTACGGCGCTGCCGTTGTCGTCGACGACCAGCCCCGTCGTGGTGATGTCCTTCGCGCCAGCCCGTTTGGTGACGAAGTTCACCACGCCGGCCGGCGACGTGAAGCCGTAGTAAAGCGCCGTGGCGCCCTTGAGCACCTCGACTCTTTCCTTATTCTCCATCGGCACCTGCGAGAAGTTCATCACGGGAAGGGAGCCGTTCAGACGATAATTGGTGCGGTTCTCGACAGCGATGCCGCGGATGACCAGCTGGTCCCACGTCTCGCCGCCGTTCTGCTGGCGCGTCACGCCGGCCGTGTTGCGCAGGGCGTCGTACAGGCCGGCGGCAGCCTGCAGCTCCAGCACTTCGCGCGTGATGACGTTGACGGTGGACGGGACCTCCATGATGTCCGCGCCGCGGAACGTGCCTGCTTCGACGGTGTTCGGCACGAAGCCCTGCGCCCTGGCGGCGGTGATGCGGACGGCCTGCAGGTCCGTGTCGTCGGGCTGGGCCAGGGCGGCGGCAGGGAAGGCGAGCGCGATGGCGAGATGGAGCGGGCGGAGAATCATGTCGTGGCCGGTGTTTCAGGGAGGCGCCATCATGCCGTAAATGATAATCATTATCAAGTGTGGATGCTCCGCGGCACGGTCATCAGCGCCGTGAATGGCCGAGATGGGAAATCGCAATTGGATTGATGGGCTGGCGGTGCGTAAGCTACGCCCATTGCTTAACACCAACTAGTCAAAACGATGTCCGCTTACAGCCACGCCCTGCCGATCCAGACCCACGGTGCCATCCGCCGCGCTGCCCGTAACCTGTGGGCCGCGTTCGTGCGCGCTTTCGACAGGTCGGGCCAGCCGTTCGTCGACGGCCCGATGCCGCCGACGTCGATGTAATAAGCCGGTGTGATTACGGCGCGCCGTTGAAGTTCTTGCGTATCCCATCCCAGCAGCGCTGATATTCGCACTGCCGCAGCGGCGTCGCCAGCGCGTGCGCCGTCGGCACGATCACATTCCTCGTCTCGAACATGAACGCCATCGTGTCCGCCACCTTGGCGGGCTTGCTGGTGTCGGCGGCACTGGCCTTGTCGAAGGTGGCCGCGTCGGGACCGTGGCCGCTCATGCAGTTGTGCAGGCTGGCGCCGCCCGGCACGAAGCCGCCGCCCTCCTTGGCGTCGTAGGCGCCGTGGATCAGTCCCATGAATTCGCTGGCGACGTTGCGGTGGAACCACGGCGGCCGGAACGTGTTTTCTCCCGCCAGCCAGCGTGGCGGGAAGATGACGAAATCCAGCGTGTCGACACCGGGCGTGTCCGAAGGCGCCTGCAGCACGAGGAAGATGGACGGGTCCGGGTGGTCGTAACTGATCGAGCCGATCGTGTTGAAGTGGCGCAGGTCGTAGCGGTAGGGCGCATAGTTGCCGTGCCAGGCAACGACGTCCAGCGGCGAGTGGCCGATCGGCGCACGCCATAGATTGCCGCAGAATTTCGCCACCAGTTCACATTCCCCCTCGCGTTCCTCGAAGGCGGCCACCGGCGTCTCGAAGTCGCGCGGGTTGGCCAGGCCGTTCGAGCCGATCGGCCCCAGGTCCGGCAGCTGCAGCAGCGCGCCGAAGTTTTCGCAGAGATAGCCGCGCGCGCTGCCGTCGGGCAGATCCACGGAGAAGCGCACACCGCGCGGGATCACGGCAATCTGCTGCGGTTCCACGTCCAGCACCCCCATTTCCGTGCGCAGCCGCAGGCGGCCCTGCTGCGGCACGACCAGCAGCTCGCCATCCGCGTCATAAAAATAGCGGTCCGCCATGGAGCGGTTGGCCGCGTACAGGTGGATGGCGCAACCCGTCATGGCCTCGGGCGAA
The DNA here is from genome assembly GCF_004421005.1 of Pseudoduganella plicata. NCBI lineage: Bacteria > Pseudomonadati > Pseudomonadota > Betaproteobacteria > Burkholderiales > Oxalobacteraceae > Pseudoduganella > Pseudoduganella plicata. The sequence goes on along the minus strand of NZ_CP038026.1, from coordinate 917,918 downwards.
CCGTTGCCGGCCATCGTGACCCAGCCTTCGATGAAGTCCGTCGGTGCGTCCGGGAACGGCAGCGGGTCCCAGCGCAGCTGATTCGGCGGCGCCGCGTTGGTGAAGGCGCTGACGATGCGGCCGTTGTCGATCCGTTCGAATTCGCCGTGCTGCGCGGCCGGCCGGATGCGGTATAGCCAGGAGCGGCGGTTATGGCTGCGCGGCGCGGTGAACGCCGTGCCGGAAATCTGCTCGGCATACAGGCCGTACGGCGCGCGCTGCGGCGAGTTGCGGTGCGCGGGCAGGGCGCCCGGCAGCGCCTCGGTGGCGAATTCGTTGCCGAACCCGGTCAGATAGCCGCTCGGCAGGCTGGTTGCTTCCATGGCAGGTCTCCTTTTTTTGAAAACCGGTGACAGGCTCCTGTTTTCGGCATGTGAAAACAGGAGCCTGTCACCGGTTTTTTTTATCTTGGCGGCACTGTAAAGCAAGGTCAGGGATTTTACGAGATCAATACTTGAATGTAGACTATTGATTTTATAAATGCTAGATGCCATGGATATCGACCTGAACCTGCTGGCAGTCTTTCAGCATGTGTACCGCGAGCGCCAGATCTCGGCGGCCGCGCGGCGGCTGGGATTGACGCAGTCGGCCGTCAGCAACGCGCTGGCGCGGCTGCGCAAGGCGTTCGGCGACGAGCTGTTCGTGCGCACGGCGCTGGGCATGCAGCCGACACCGTTTGCCGAGCAGCTGGCCGAGCCGATCGGCGCGGCGCTGGACAACGTGGCGCTGGCGCTGAACTACCGCAGCGGCTTCGATCCTGCCACCAGCGAGCGGCGCTTCACGGTCGCGCTGAGCGACGTGGGCGAGGTCTATTTCATGCCCGTGCTGATCGAGCGCTGCCGCGCGCTGGCGCCGCGCGTGCGCGTCAGTTCCGTGCGTGCCGGCAGCATCGCGCTGAAGGAGGCCATGGAAACGGGCCGCGTCGACGTGGCGATCGGCGCCTTCGACGACATGTCCGAAGCGCTGTTCCAGCGTCACCTGTTCCGCCAGCGCTTCGTGACACTGCTGCGCGCCGGACATCCGCTGACCCAGGGCGTTGTCGACGCCGGGCGCTTCGTCGGCGCCGCGCACCTGATCGTCGATGCGGTGGACAGTCCGTACGACCGCATCAACGGCCTGCTGGCCAGGGCCGGTGTCGTGCCGGCGGCCAGCGTGCCGCACTTCACGGCGGTGCCGTACATCGTCGGCGCCGGCGACCTGGTGGTAACGGTGCCGCAAAAGCTCGCCGAGCGCGCCGCGGCGCCATTCGGGCTGACGTGGATCGAGCCGCCGCTGACATTGCCGACCTTGCAGACCAATGTGTTCTGGCACCGCCGCTTCGGCCAGGATCCCGGCAACACGTGGCTACGCGAGCTGATCGCGGCCGAATTCGGCGAGTAGCCGCTGAACGGCGTCAGGCGGCCTTCATCTGCGCCCGCACGACCTTGTGGACGAACGCGAGCTTCTCCAGAACGGGCGTGCTGAGCGTGAACGGATAGGAGTCCGGCATGCCGATGCTGCGATTCAGGCTGTTCAGGACGTACGTCAGCGCGAACCATTCGCTGACGGTTTCGTCGAACGCGTCCGTCTTTGCGGGCGGCACGGCAATCTCCAGCGCCGGCTCGTTCGGCTTGGGCGGGTTCAGCGCCAGGCCGCACGAATGCGCCGTCTCCAGCGTGTCCATCATGTGCAGGTAGTGGGCCCACGTCTCGGCCCAGTCCTCCCACGGGTGCGAGCTGGCATAGCTGCTGACGAAATGCGACGCCCAGTCGGCGCGCGGACCCTCGGCGTAATGGCGCTTGAGCGCCTCGCCGTAATCGGCTCGCTCGTCGCCGAACAGGGCCCGGTACTCGTCGATCCAGTCGGTACCGACGACCAGCCGGTCGAAATAATAATGGCCGCTCTCATGGCGGAAGTGTCCCAGCAGCGTGCGATAACGTTCGTGCATTTGTTCGCGCGTGCGCTCGCGTTCGGCCGGATCGGCTTCGGCGATGTTCAGCGTGATCAGGCCGTTGGCATGGCCCGTCATCACCGTCTGGTCGGACACGCCGTCTTCCAGGAACTCGAAGGCCAGGCCGGTGTCCGGCTCGACCTCCTTGGAGACGGGCGTAAGATGCAGTGTTGCCAGCGAAAACAGCAGGCGGCGCTTGGCCGCTTCCAGCCGCGACCACAGCACGCGGTTCTTTTCCGACGACAGCGCGGGAATGACGACCGTCAGCTGGCAGGACTCGCACAGGTCGTGCGGATCGTCCGCCGGCAGCATCCAGTTGCACACGTCGTGCTGCACGTAGTTGGCGCACTGCTTGTACAGTTTGCCTTCATCGAGGCGGTTCAGGCTGCGCCAGAGACCGTCGGCGGCAGGTTCGAAGCTGTTGATGCGGCGCAGCGCCGGCTGGTAGCCCAGCATGCTGCCGCAGTTGAAGCAGACGGTGTTTTCAAAAAAGACCTGTTGGGAACATTTGTCGCAGTGAAACGTTTTCATGGGCGGTTTGACAGATGGGTTATGAGATTTCAGTCAACATAATCTATCAGCAATTCGCGTCGCGCTCCGGTCATGTAAGACAATGCCTCATACCGTGCGCACGCCCAGCCGCGCGGCCGGCGCCGGCTCGTTCCCGGCTTCGGAGTCCTGATCTTCCTCGCCAACGACGTGCAGGCCGCGCGCCATGTCCACGGCCACGCGCTGAACGGGGCGCACATTGCCCACGCCCAGTTCCTCCATCAGCTCCAGGGCGCCCAGCAGCACCTGCTGCTGCGTGTCCATGAAGGTGCCGTACGATGGCACCAGTACAAAGTACACGACCTCGAACTCCAGTGCATCCTGCGTCACGTTCTTCAGGTGGGCACGGTCGAAGCGCACCGATTCCTGCCGCTCCACGATTTCCTTCATCCGTGCCGGAATCTCGCGCGCCACCGCCACCGGCGTGGCCGGGTCGAGCAGCAGCGGGAATGCCACGCGGCGGTTGGCCATCCGCTTGTAGTTGCGGACCGTGTTCTTGAGCAGGTCGGCGTTGGCAATGACGACCTGCTCACCGCTGTCGGCGCGGATGCGCGTCGTCTTCAGCCCCACCTTTTCCACCGCGCCGGAGACACCGTTGACGACGATCGCGTCGCCCACCTCGAACGGCTTGTCGACCGCGATCGACAGCGACGCGAACAGGTCGCCCAGGATGTTCTGAACGGCCAGCGCGACGGCCACGCCGCCGATGCCCAGGCTGGCGACGAACGCCGAGATATTGATCCCCAGATTGGCCAGCACGGCCAGCAGGAACACGGTCCACAGCACCGTCTTCATCGCCCAGTTGAGGAGCGTATGGGCCACCGTGGCCGGCGCGTCGGGAGCCTTCGCGTGGGTGCGGAAATAACGCCGTGACGTCACGGACACCGCATGGTCGACGTACAGCACCAGTTGCGTGCCCAGGGTGATGAACCACAGGTTCCGCACGCGCAGGTCCCACGGCGTCGGCAGGTCCAGCACCGTCAACCCGATCAGGATGGCCGTCAGCGCCACGGCGACCATGCTGGTACGGCCCAGCGTGGCGGCCAGCACTTCGGCATAGGGCCGGTCCGACTTGCCGGCTTCGGCCAGCCTGGCGATGCGCCGCCGTGCCCACGCGATTAGCGCATGCATCAGCACGAACGCCGCCACGGCGACGGCGCCCGCGGTCAGCCAGTTCTCCAGTTCGATACTGCGCACAAAGGTGAATTGACTCCAGAACTTCATGTTGCCTCCGGCTTTTGCTTGTCGGCAGGGTAACAAGCACAGCGGCAAGCCAATCACACGGTTCAGTGAGGCAACGAAAGCGGTGGATGAAAAAAGACCACAAAACGATACCAATGCAATTCCACTTGTTCTAGTATACATGCCAATCCAATACCGATTGCTGTCCAGCTGGTATCGGAGCCGCGTAACCTGACCGGAGGATTCATGAAGCGTCTGTGGTGGTTTTCGGCTTTTTTCCTGCTCTACGAGCTGACGGTCTATCTGACCAACGACATGATCATGCCTGGCATGCCGAGCGTCATGGCGGAGTTTGGCGGGCCCAGCCGGTATATCGGCCTGTCGCTGAGCCTGTACATCCTGGGCGGCTGCACGCTGCAGATCGGCCTGGGACCGCTGGCGGACCGCATTGGCAAGCGCCGCGTGATGCTGGGCGGCGCGGCGTTCTTCCTGTTGGCCACCGCGCTGGTGCCTATGGCGGGGTCGGCGCCGCAATTTCTTGCGATCCGCTTCTTCCAGGGCATGGGCTCGTGCTTCATCTTTATCGGCTACGCAGCCATCCATGAACTGTTCGACGACACACGCGCCGTCAAGCTGACGACCCTGATGGGAAACACCACCGTGTTCGCCCCGCTGATCGGACCCGTGGCCGGCAGTGCCGTCATCAGCGTGTTCGACTGGCGCGCCGTGTTCGTCACGGCGTTCGTGCTGGGTGCCGTCGCGTGGCTCGGCCTGGCGCGGACGATGCCGGCGGGCGGCGGCAAGCCGCTGGCGGCCGGCGACAAGAGCCTGACCGCCAGCTACCGCGCCATCTTCACCAACCGCACCTTCATGCTTGGCATTCTGGTCGCGGGGCTCGCCATTACACCGCTGACGGCGTGGATCGGCCTCTCGCCCGCCATCCTACTGCAGCACGGCGGCGCCAGCTACGGCACCTACATCGCCTGGCAGTGCGCCATCTTTGTCGGTTTCGTCCTGAGCACCTTTGCCATCGGGCGCATGGGCGGGGAGCTGCCGCTCGGACGGCTTCTGCGCCAGGGCGGCGTGCTGGCGGTGGTCGGGCTGGGCGGTGCCGGCTTCGCGGCCGGCCAGCCGCAGCTGTTCATCGCCTGCATGTTCGTGTTTTCCGCCGGCTTTGGGCTCTTCAACGGGGCGCTGATCCGTATCGCGCTGACCGCCACCGGACAGTCGATGAGCCTGACGTCGGCCGCCATGAGCCTGTTGTATTGCCTGTACATCGCACTGGGGCTGGAGCTGTATAACGCCATCTGCGAGCGCTTCGGCTACACGTTGCAGGCGTACGCGCTGTGCGGCGTACCCGTGGCGCTGGCTGTCTGCGCCGGGCTGTTTCATATCGCCCGGGGCCACGATGCGCGCGTGCGTGACGCTGTCGCGGGTCTGCCCGATCTTGCCTGACGGCGCAAGGAGAAGCCGATGAGTTTCGATACCGGATACGAACTGGCAGTACGGGCGCTGAAGGCCGATTTCCTGGCCTGCCGGCAGTGGGAGCTGCTCTGCAGCCACGGCGCGTCGGCGGATGCGGCGCAGCGGCTGGTCCAGCAGGGCCGCGCCTGGCGCCAGCGGCTGGCGGCGCTGCGCGACCACGTGCACACGAATTTCGAACTGTTCGACGCGCGGCGCGTGTCGTCCCTGATCGGAATGCCCACGCGTGCGCTGGACGAGACGCTGCTGCACCGCATCTGGATGGGCGGCGCGCTGCCCGACGGGGCGCGCCAGGCCATCTGCCAGTGGGGCGCCGCGCTCGAAGAAGTCGATGGCGGCTGGTCGTCGGTGTTGTGGGTGTGGGATGCGGCGCAACTGGCGGAAGATCCGCTGTTCCGGCCCGGTCCGGGCAACGACCAGGGCTGCATCGGCCGCTACACGATCGGCGGCCGCGACCTGGACGTGCACAGCCTGGCCACGCTGATCCGCCAGTGCGTGCCCGCGCTGGCGCAGCGGCTGGCCCGGTGGCATGCGGCTGGCTGCTACGTCAACCTGTCCGATTACCTGCGCATCCTCGTGCTGCGAGAACACGGCGGCGTCTACCTGGACGCGGACACGATGCCGTACCGCAGCGCCACGGTGTTCCTGGCGCGGCCCGAGGTGCCGGACTACGTAGGCTTCGACAGCGTGGACGGCCAGGTGACCGCCAGGCACGTGTCGTGGCTGAACCTCGTGCGCGACGAGAACGGCCTGCTGGTGGCACGCCGGGGCGACGCGGCGGTACGTGAGCTGGCGGACGAGATGGCGGCGGCGCTGGGTACGTTGTCGCCCTTTGGCACGCCTGACCCGCGCCTTCTGCAACAGGCAACGTACTACAGGTGGCGTCGCCAAGCCGGCAGCACGCTGCTGTCCTGGCACGAGATGACGCAGGGGTATGGCGTACTGGCGGACCCGCGCCCTGAAGCGGTCGTGGCGGGCGTGCGCGGGATGCGATTGAGGATGGACGCCGATACGGGCGCACCGCAGCCATTGTCGCCGGCCGAAGCGCAGGCGTACGAGCGCTCGGTGGCAAGGCTGGCGGAACGCGACTGGCGGCTGGCGCACCCGTTGGAGCTCGAGCGCGTCGTCGAGGTGGCGTGGGTGACGGAGGTGGCGCCGATGGCGTATGCGCCGCAGCTGCGCGCGCAATCGCCTGGCTGCAATTACTACTCGTTCCTGTGCGACGATCCGCATCTGGAGCGCGTCAACGCGCTGTTTGCCGCCTATCTGCTGGCGCGCAACGGCGAGCGCATCGCCCAGGGCGGCTTCTGGCAGCCGATGCGCGGCGCCTGCGCAGGTACGTTGCCCGTCCCTCGTCGGCGCGAGCTGTTCGCCCATGAATGACCTGCGCAACCCAACGGCGTTGACGTTCGTTCCCGGTCCCGCAGTGCCGGCGCCCGACCTGGACCGCATGGCGGCGCTGCTGTTCGAGACCAGCTACCTGGAATACTGCTCCGTGGCCAACCGCCTCGGGCTGCCGCCGCGGCAGTTGCAGCGGCGGCAGAACATCGATCCGTGGCTGCGGCATATCGTCGCGCTGTACGAAGGCACGCGCCTGGCCGGTTTTTATAATGCTGCAACGCCAGCGCAGTATGCCGGCACGCCGGCCCTCAACCACTATCGTGACGAGGTCCAGGCGATGGACGCGGCGTACGACGCCTTCGTCGCGCGGCATGCGGGTGCGGACGACCTGTTCGTGGCCAGTCTCGCCATCGAGCCGGCCTGCCGCGGGCGCGGCCTGCTGGACGTGCTGCTGGCGGACGTGGAGCGCAGGGCGCTGGCGCTCGGGTGCGCCGCCGTCTGCCTGACGGTCTGGCAAAGCAGCGCGGCGCTGCCGATGTACGGGCGCCGCGGCTTCACGGTCAGGGGCACGTTCGACGATGCGTACCCGCTGTTTTTCGACCGCCTGCACTGCATGGCGCGTCCGCTCGCAACCACCCGGGAGGAGACATGAACGACACGATCGACACCATCGGCAAGCACAGCATCCGCGACCGCAACCCGTCCACCGTCGGCACGGCCGTAACGCGCCTCGCGCCACGCGGCGACCGCCCGCTGCGCGTGCTGAGCGAAGGCGACTGGCGCCACTGGGAGGAAAATGGCTACGTCGTCATCGAGGGAGCGGTGCCGCGCGCGACGGTCGAGGGCATCGGCGACCTGATCTGGGAATTCGAAGGGATGGACCGGACCGATCCGGCCACGTGGTATCCGCCCGAGAAATCGCGGCTGCGCCGCACGGAACTGAGCTACAACGCGGGGATGGTGGAGCTGTATCATCACCAGCTGCTGTGGGATGCGCGCCAGTCCCCGCGCGTGCATGGCGCCTTTGCCGACCTGTGGGGGACGGAAGAACTGTGGGTCTCGATCGACCGCGTCAACCTGAACCTGCCGCCGGAACCGGGCTTCGAGTTCAAGAGCTTCATGCACTTCGACTACGATCCCGATGGCGAAGCCGACAGCGTACAGGGGGTGCTGTCGATCGGCGACCAGGTGGACCCGGAGGTGGGCGGCTTCGTCTGCATCCCCGAGCTGTTTCGCCACTATGCGCGCTGGCGCGCGCGTCAGCCGGACGACTGGGACTGGTATCGGCCGGACGTGACGGGACTGCCGCGGGTAGCGGTACCGCTGCGCAAGGGCGACCTGCTGATCTTCAACAGCCGGCTGTGCCACGGCATCCGGCAGAATATTTCGCGCGACAAGGTGCGCATGGCCCAGTATATTGCCATGCTGCCGGCGCGCGAAGAAGACGCGGCTGCGCGCGAATGGCGCATCCGCTGCTGGCGCGAGCGCATGGCGCCGCAGGGCTACAGCCTGCACGGCGCGGCGCACGGGAGCCGCTACGACGCGGCACAATTGACGCCGCTGGGCGAGCGGCTGCTGGGACTGGCGTCCTGGCGCAACTGAATTGAAACGAGAGGAAGCGATATGGCAGTGCAGAATACGGACATCGGTCAGTTGTTCATGGTGGGCTTCGACGGCCTGGAGCCGGATGCGGCGATCGGGCGGCTGATCCGCGAACGCCGTGTGGGCGGCGTCATCCTGTTCCGCCGCAACGTCCACACCCCCGGCCAGGTGGCCACGCTGTGCCGCCGGCTGCAGGAGATCAATGCGGAAGTGTCCGACGTGCCGCTGCTGATCGGCATCGACCAGGAGGGTGGCATGGTGATGCGCATCGAGCAGGGCGTGACGCCGATGCCGGCGCCGATGGCGTTCCAGGCGGCCGGCTCCAGCGCCGACTGCGAGGCGCTGCACCGCATCAGCGGCGCCGAGATGCGCGCCATCGGCATCAACATGCTGCTCGCCCCCGTGCTGGACGTGAACAACAACCGCAGCAACCCCGTCATCGGCGTGCGCGCGTTCGGCGAGGATGCGGACACGGTGATCCGCTACGGCGGCGCCGCCATCGGCGGGCTGCGTCAGGCCGGCGTGCTCGTTACGGCCAAGCACTTCCCCGGCCATGGCGATACGGCGGTAGACTCGCACCACGCGATGGCGCTGGTGGGTCACGACCGGGAGCGGCTGCACGCCGTCGAACTGGCGCCGTTCCGCGCCGCGATTGCCCAGGGCGTGGATGCCATCATGACGGCCCACGTCGCGTTCCCCGCATTCGAGAAGGATGCCGGTGTGCCGGCCACGCTGTCCCGCGCCGTGCTGACGGGACTGCTGCGCGACGAGATGGGTTACGACGGCGTCGTCATCTCCGACTGCCTGGAAATGGGCGCGATCGCCGACGGCATCGGCGTGGAGGAGGGCGCCATCGGGACCCTGCTGGCCGGCGCGGACATCGTGCTGATCTCGCACAGCGAGGCGCGCCAGCATGCGGCGATCGACGCCGTGGCGGGGGCGCTGGCATCGGGGCGCCTGCCGGATGAACGCATCGGGCAGGTGCTGGCGCGCGTCCGGCGGCTGAAGCAGTCCGCCGCCGTGCAGGGCTGGCGCGAGCTGCCTGCCACGCCGGCCGGGCTGATGAACGCCGATGCGCTGGCGCTGGCGGCCGACGTGCAGCGCCGCGCGCTGAAGGTGGAAGGTCGGTTCCGGCCGCTCGACCCGGCCAGGCCCGTCGCTTTGATCACGTTCGAAGTGCGCGACCGCACCGAAGTCGACGAGGTGGCCAATGGCCGCAACAAGGAGGCGCGCAGCTCGATGCTCGAAGGCCTGACGGCGGGCGGGCTGACGGTGCGCGAGCATGCGCTGTCCGCCCAGCCCACGCCGGCCGACGTGGACGAGGCCATCGCATTCGCGGCCGGGTCGGAGCAGATCGTCGTGCAGACGTATAACGCCATGCTGGTGGAAGGGCAGCAGCGGCTGCTGGCCGCGCTGCCCGCCGACAGGCTGTGGGTCGTCGCGGGGCGGCTGCCGTACGATCTCGATCTCGTCCCCGGCGCGCAGGGGCGCCTCGCCGCCTTCGGCTGCCGCCCGCCGGCGCTGGCGCCCGTGATCGGCAAGCTGGTCGGCTGACAAGCCGGCATTGCAGCAACGGTATCAGGCATCCGGACAAAATGTCGGAATGCCTGACCCCGGCCCCGAAGCATGGTAACGTACCGCGACCATTGGTAAAGGAGAGTCGCGTGTCCGCCCGTATTTCCCTTTCTGCCCTGCTGGCCGCCCTGGCCACCACCGCCTCGGCCGAGGCGCCCACCTATAAAAATCCCCTGAACCTGCGCCTGCCCGGTGGCGAACTGGCGCAAAATTGTGCCGACCCGGCCATCCTGCGCGATCGGCAGGCGGACAAGCCCACGTGGTACCTGTACTGCACCACCGACCCCGTCAGCCGCAAGGAAAAGGACGCGAAAGGCTGGCGCTTCCGCCTGATGCCGATCTACCGTTCGCACGACCTGATCGACTGGACGTTCGTCACCGACGCGTTCAGCGAGCGCCCCGCGCCGGCCACCGCGACGGCGGGCCTGTGGGCGCCGGAGCCGGTGTACCTGAATGGCCGCTATTACCTGTACTACACGATCACGGACGTGGACGATGCCCACAGCCCGGAACCGGGCTGCGACGCGGACAGCGCCATCGGCGTGGCCACCAGCGCCTCGCCGGTCGGGCCGTGGCAGCCCGCTCCCGGCCTGGTGGTCGCGCCGCGCCGCGCGGCGCCTGGCTGCAAGTTCCACTGGACTTACGACCCGGACGTGCTGACGCAGGAGGACGGCCGCCACTACCTGTACTACGGCAGCTATGGCGGCGGCATGTTCGTGCAGCGCCTCGCAAGCGACGGCCTGGCGCTTGCTGGCGCGCCGACGCGCGTGGGCACGACGTGGCGCTACGAGGGCGCCGAAGTGGTGAAACATGGCGGCCACTACTATCTTTTCGCTTCCGCGACCAACTGCTGCGCCGGGCCGTTGACGGGCTATGCCCTCTACGTCGGCCGCGCCACCCGCCCGGAAGGGCCGTTCCTCGACCGCCACGGCATCGACATGGCGGCGGCCCGGGTGGGCGGCACGCCGGTGCTGCCGCAAAGCGGCAACCGCTGGATCGGCCCCGGCCACAACACGGTGTTCCAGGACGGCGCCGGCCAGTGGTGGACGATCTACCACGCCGTCGACCGCAATGAACCCTACTTTGCCGCGCCCGACCTGACGCGCCGCCTCGCCATGCTGGACCGGGTCGACTGGGTCGACGGCTGGCCCGTCGTGGCGGGGGGGCGGGGGCCGTCCGATACGAAGCTGCCCGGACCCAGCGCCGTGGCGGGCGACGCCGCCACGCTGCGCCCGCCGCTGGACCCGCCGGCCGCCGTGGACAAGGCGCGCCCGCTGTGGCGCGAAACGTTCGCGGGGACGCGGCTGGCGCCGGCCTGGCAATGGCTGCGCCGTCCGCCTGCCGGGGACTGGAAAGTGGGAAAAGGCGCGGGCAAGGGCGGCCTGGCCTGGCGTACGGGGCGGGCGACCTGTATGGCGACGTCAACTCGGCGGCGGTGCTGACCCGCGCGTTGCCGCCGGGAGACGTGCGGATCGAAGCGCGCGTGCGGCTCGATGCGCCGGAAGACTGCTGCGCCACGCACGTGCAGGCGGGCCTGGTGGTGCTGGGCGACGACGACAACTACGTCAAGCTGGCCGTGCTGGCCGACGCGGGCCTGCACCAGGTGGAATTCGCCAAGGAAGGGCAGCCGGAGCAGCCGGACTGGCCACGCTACGGCAATACGGTGGCGGGCACGCCGGGCCAGCCGTGGACGTGGCTGCGGCTGGAGATCCGTCGGCAGGGGTCCGGGCAGCAGATCGCCGCGTGGTCCAGCCAGGACGGCAGGAACTGGGTGGGTGGCGCGGTCTGGACGCACCGGCTGGGGCCAGAGCCCTTGAAGCTTGGTCTGGTGGCGATGGGCGGCGGCGCACGCCAGGCCGTGTTTTCGCACGTGACGGCGGCCCGGCTGTCGCGGTGAAGTCACAGACGGCCGCACGGCTGCCAAGCGGACGACGTTGGCAATATTATTACTGGTAACATGAACCGGGAGTAAAGATGGCATAAAAGGCAGCACAAAAATACGGAGGAGCGACAAAGTGGACCACCCCCGGCCGCAATTGCGGCGTCCCGAATGGCTCAATCTCGATGGCCAGTGGCAGGCCATGCTGGACGACGAAGCCGTCCATCACGATCCGGCCACGGTGCCGTTCGACCGTACCATCAACGTCCCGTTTCCGCCCGAGGCGCGGGCCAGCGGCCTGCATGACACGGGCTTTCGCCGACGCGTCTGGTACAAGCGGATCGTGGGCCTGGACGACAGCCTGCTGCCGGCGTCCGACGAGCGGCTGATGCTGCACTTCGGCGCCGTCAACCACCGGGCGCGCGTCTGGATCAACGGTTTCTTCGCCATTCAGCACAAGGGCGGCCACAGTCCGTTCTCGATCGACGTCACCCGTTACCTGAACAGCCACACGCTGGAAATCATCGTCCAGGCCGAGGACGATCCGCACGACATGCACAAGGTGCGCGGCAAGATGGACTGGGAGCTGGAGCCCCATTCGATCTGGTATCCACGCACGACGGGCATCTGGCGCACCGTCTGGATGGAGAAGGTGGCCTACGCGCACATCGCGCGCGTGCGCTGGACGGCGGACGTGTTCACCTGGCAGATCCGGCTCGATGCGGACATCGCCCATCTGCCCAAAAACAGCACGCTGAACGTCACGCTGCGCCTGGGCGAACGCATCCTCGTGTCGGACCGCTGCCTGATGACGGAGGATTGCCTGTCGCGGCTGTTCCAGCTGCCCGACCCGGGCATCGACGACGCCCGCGCCCACTGGATGTGGAGTCCCGAAAGCCCGCAGCTGATCGACGCCGAAATCACGCTGCATGCGGAGGACGGCATCGTGCTCGATCACGTCGTCAGCTATACGGCGCTGCGCACGGTCTCGGTGGACGGCGACCGCTTCCTGCTCAACAGCCGGCCGTATTATCTGCGCATGGTGCTGGACCAGGGTTACTGGCCGGACAGCCTGATGGTGGCGACGGCCGAACAGCTGCGCCAGGACGTTCTTCTGATCAAGCGGCTGGGCTTCAACGGGGTGCGCAAGCACCAGAAATCGGAAGACCCGCGCTGGCTGTACTGGTGCGACGTGCTGGGGCTGTGCGTGTGGGCCGAGATGCCGTCCGCCTACGGCTTCTCCAGCGCGACCGTGCACGGCGTGATGGAGGAGTGGAAGGAACTGGTCGAGCGCGACATCTCGCACCCGTGCATCGTGGCCTGGGTGCCCACCAACGAATCCTGGGGCGTGCCGGAACTGATGCACGACCGCCGCCAGGTCGACTTCGTGCGCGCCATGTACCACATGACGCGGGCGCTCGATGGCACCCGCCCGGTCGTCGGCAACGACGGCTGGGAAATGCCGTGCGGCGACTTCGTCAATATCCACGACTATCATGTCGATCCGGAAGAGCTGTATGCCCGTTACGGCAGCCGCGAACGGCTGCCCCACACGTTCGAACACGTGCGGCCGGCCCGGCGCCGGCTCGTCATCGACGGCTTCAATGGGCTGGACAAGCCGCTGTTCCTGTCCGAATTCGGCGGTATCGCCTGCATGGAGCAGGCCGACCCGAAAGGCTGGGGCTATTCGGTGGCCAGGGATGGTGCCGAGCTGCTGGCCCGCTACCGGGAACTGATGGCGGCGATCCACCGCTGCCGCGCGCTGTCCGGCTTCTGCTACACGCAGCTGACGGATACATTCCACGAGAAGAACGGCCTGCTGACGGAAGAGCGGCTGCCGAAGGCGCCCATCGAGGCGCTGGCGGAGGCGACGCGGGGGCCGGATGCGCGGCTGCACGACTGGTATGTCGATCCGCTCGGTCACAGCCTGCTGTGGCGCGAAAAGCATGCGTGGAAGGAGCCGCCCGACTGGCTCGATTCCGGTACCGGCGCGGACGTGCGTATCGCGCTGCAGGAATTGCCGGGCGATGCCGCCGTGGCCGACCCGACCGCCGGCAGCGGCGGACCCGACGACCAGCCGGGAACGTCCGGGCCGCCCGGCCCGCGCGTCGTCACGCCCGCCAGGTAAGCAGGCAAGATGAAATACCTGTGCAACGTCGACCGGACCGTGAACGGCAAGCGTCGCGCATTGCTGCGTGCCGCCGGGCTGGCGGCCCTCGGCCCAGGCCTGGCCGCGCGCGCGCTGGCCGATACGCCTGCGCGCGGCGCGTCGACACCGGAAATCGTGCGCATGTGGACCCTGCTGAGCGGCGGGGACGGGGCCCGCATGCGCGCGCTGGTCGAGGAATTCAATGCGTCGCAGCGGGCCGTGCGGGTCGAAAGCACGACCCTCAAATGGGGCGAGCCGTTCTACACGAAGCTGATCACGGCCACGGTGGTGGGGGCCGGCCCGGAGCTGGCGACGATCCACCTGTCACGCCTGCCCAACCTGGCCGGCGGCGGCGTGCTGCGGCCCATCGCGCCGGCCGAACTGGCGGCCGTCGGGCTGGCCGGCGGCGACTTCCTGCCGCGCCAGTGGGCCAAGTCGCAGTACGCCGGCAGGACGTTCGCGGTGCCGCTGGACCAGCATCCGCTGGTCCTGTATTACAACAAGGATCTCGTCGGCAAGGCAGGGCTGCTGGACCGCGCCGGCAAACTGAAACCCATCGAAGGCATCGATGCGCTGACGGAGGCGTTCCGCCGTGTCAGGGAAGCGACGGGCAAGCCGGGCATGACGATGGAAAGCGCGCAAAGCAGCTATGCGATCTGGCGCCTGTGGCTGTCGCTGCTGGCGCAGCAGGGCCTGCCCGTGGTGGCCGATGGCCGCTTTGCCTACGGCGCCGCCGGTGCCGCGACGCTGGGCCGGATCGCCGCGTGGTTCAATGCCGGCTATGCGACGCCTGGCATGGATTATCCCGCGTCGACCAGCCAGTTCATGGGCGGCAACGCCGGCTTCATGATCAATGGCGTCTGGGAGGTGCCGGAGCTGGTACGGGGCACCGAGAAGGGCACGCTGGGGTTCGACTACGGCATCGTGCCGCTGCCGAAGCTGTACGGGAACGCCAGCGCGTGGGCCGATTCGCACGGCTTCGCGCTGCCGGCCAACGGCGAGCGGCCGATGACGCCGGCCAAGGCGCATGCCGTACTGGCGTTTGTCGCGTATGTGGCGCGCCATTCGATGGGCTGGGCCGAAGGGGGCCATATTCCTGCGTACCGGCCGGTGGCCGAATCGCCGGAAGCGCTCGCGCTGCAGCCGAACGCCCAGTATGCCGAAGCGGCGCACAACGTCGTCTACGATCCGGACGGCTGGTACATGGGCGCGGCGGGCCCGCTGGAAGCGATCGCGTCGAAATTCCTGCCCGCCCCGCTGGCCGGCCAGCTGACGCCGGCGGACGCATTGCGCCGTTTCGAGGCCGAGGCGGTGCGCCTGCTGCGCAAGCGTCCGCCCCTGTATTGACGCGGTAATCTGAGTCCCGGACCGATGATGCCGTTCATGCCTGCCCGCCGCCGCGAGACAATGCCCGCACTGCTGATGCTGGCGCCATTCCTGGCCGTGTTCCTGCTGTTCTTCCTCGTCCCGGCCATTCAGACGTTCTACCTGAGCCTGACCGAGAGCAGCCTGACGCGCACCAGCGCCTTTGTCGGCCTGGCCAATTACGCCACGCTCGTGCAGGACCCGTCGTTCTGGGCGTCGCTGGGCAACACGTTCTATTTCGCGCTGCTGACGGTGCCGCCGCTGACGATCCTGGGCCTGCTGATGGCGCTCCTGGTGGACCGCTTCACGCGCGCCGGCCCGTGGCTGCAGGGGGCGTACTTCCTGCCGTTCGTGCTGCCCATCTCCGTCATGACCCTGATCGCGGACTGGATGCTGCAGCCGTCGTCGGGCATCGTCAACCATCTGCTGGGAATGCAGCGCGCGTGGTTCGCGGACGTGCACTGGGCCATGCCGATGGTTGCCATCGGCACCGTCTGGTGGACGGTCGGCTTCAATATGCTGATGTTCCTGGCAGGGCTGCGCAATATCCCGCGCGAGCTGTACGAGGCCGCGGCCCTGGACGGCGCCAGCGGCTTCGCGCTGTTCCGCCACATCACGTGGCCCCAGCTGAAACCCGTGGCCGGCACCGCGCTGGTGCTGCAGCTGATCGCATCGCTGAAGGTGTTCGGCCAGACTTACATCATGACGACAGGCGGCCCGTACAACACCACGCGCGTGACCCTGCACTATATGTACGAAACGGCGTTCACCCAAAGCGACGCGGGCTACGCGGCCGCGATCGCGACGGCGTTTGTCGTCATCGTCGTATTGCTGTCGCTGCTGCAGGGCTGGGTGGCGCGGCGGCTGGGAGGTTCTTCATGAAGGTGCGTAGAACGGGGCGTGGCAATCTCGGGTGGACGCTGGTGGCGGCGCTTGCGGGCATCGTCCTGGCGGCACTGTGGCTGGCGCCGCTGCTGTGGGCCCTGTCCACGTCCCTGCGGCCCGAATACGAGACCATCTCGCCCGTGTTCCACTGGCTGCCGCGGGAATGGACGCTCGAGGCTTATGCCAAGGTGCTTGGTGCGGGCAACGTGCCGCGCTGGCTGTTCAACAGCGCGCTGGTGGCGTTCCTGGTGACCGTCGTCACGATGGGCGTCAGCCTGATGGCGGCGTATGCGTTCTCGCAGATGCGCTTCCGCGGGCGCGATGCACTGTTCCTGCTGGCGATGCTGGCTTTCCTGCTGCCGTTCGAGTCCCTCCTGGTGCCGCTGTTTCGCATGATGAATTCCCTGGGCATGATCAACAGCTATGCGGGCATCGTGCTGCCGCAGGTGGTGTCGCCCGTCGTCATCTACGTGTTCCGCCAGTTCTTCGATGCCATTCCGGCCGACTTCCGCGAGGCGGCCATCCTCGACGGCGCGTCCCCCTGGCGGGTGCTGTGGAGCGTGTATCTGCCCATGTCCGGCAATATCGTCTGGGCGATGGCGATCGTCACGTTCATCGCCGCCTGGAACAATTTCCTCTGGCCGTTCATCATCGTCACGTCCAGCGACATGATGACGATCCCGCTGGGCCTGACGCAGACCTACGACGCGTTCGGCGTGCGCTATGCCCAGCTGATGGCGGCCGCGCTGCTGGGCGCGTTGCCGGTGGCCCTGGCGTATCTCGTGTTCCAGCGCCGCGTCACGCACGGCTTCCTGGCCGCTACCGGACTGAAAGGCTGATCCGGGGATGCCCGCACGCCGCCCGACGATGACGGATATCGCCAAGCAGGCGGGCGTCTCGCAGTCGACCGTGTCGCTGGTGCTGAACGACGTGCATGGCACCAAGGTATCGAGGGCCACGCGCGAACTGGTGCTGTCGATCGCGCGCGAGATCGGCTATCCGCAGGTGCGGCACGTGCGCAACCCGAGGACGCCGGTGCGCAACCTGATCCTCTACCTGACCGACGAGCTGACCACCAGTCCGCACGCGATGCAGACGATCGACGGCGCCACCAACCACGCCTGGGAGCACGACTGCATCGTTTCCGTCTTCGCCACCCGCAGCGATCCCGATCGGGAGGCGGCCATCCTGACGCACATGCTGGCGAATCCCGCGCTGCTGGGCGTGATCTACGCGACGATCTTCACGCGGGTGGCGACAGTGCCGGCCGCGCTGCACGACGTGCCGTCGGTGCTGCTGAACTGCCACACGAACGAGCGCGCCGCGGCCGGCATTGCGTCCGTCGTCCCGGCCGAAGTGCTGGGCGGTTATGCGGCAACGATGCACCTGATCGAGGCGGGCCACCGGCGCATCGGTTTCATCAACGGCGAGCCATGGCTGGAGGCTGCCTGCGAGCGGCACAAGGGCTATCGCCAGGCGCTGACCACGGGCGACATCCCCTACGATCCGGCGCTGGTGCGGGAAGGCGACTGGCAGGTTGGCAGCGGCTTCGAGCATGCGCTGTCGCTGCTGGTACAGGCGGACCCGCCCACGGCATTGTTCTGCGCCAACGACCTGATGGCGGTGGGCGCCATCGACGCCGCGCGCAAGCTGAAGCTGGACATTCCCGAGCGGCTCTCCATCGTCGGCTACGACGACCAGGACATGGCGCGCTACATCCATCCGCCGATGACGACGGTGCTGCTGCCGAACTTCGAGATGGGCCGCTGGGCTGCCGATACGCTGATCGCACAGGCCCGTGCCGGCGCGCCGAGCCTGCGGCAGAACATCAAGATGGAGTGCCCGCTGGTGCGGCGCGAGTCCGTCGCGCCGCCTTTCCGGCGCATTTGACACGTTTCGTGGCGAAAGCGTTGCGCACGCGACGCATCGCGTTGGCATTGTCGGCCCGTTATGACTAATATTTATTAAGTCATTTTGATCGAAAGACATCGGCGAAACACGAAGCAGGCCACACCGCAATACCGCGCACTACCCGTATTCCCCGTGCTTTCACCAGGCGAAAGCCACGCGGCAGCATTGCGCGCCGGATCGTCCGGCGCCGCGAACAGCGCCTGGGCCAACGACAGGAGTGGAGACAATATGAACGCATTACGGATCAAGCCTATCTGCGCCGCCGTGTTGCTGCTGGCGGCGGGCGGCGCGCTGGCGCAAAGCCTGCCGGGAGCGCAATCGCAAACTCAACCGCAGTCCCAACCGCAGCAGGGCGACGCGCAGACAGCGCAGCCAACCTCGGCCAACGGCGCGCCCCAGGCGCAGGACGCGGCCGGGGCCAGCGCCCAGCAGGGCACGCAGGGCAGTGCTGCGGACCCGTCCGCCGCCGCTGCCGCGCCCATCGCCACCGTCGAGGTGACGGGCATCCGGCGCAGCATCCGGTCGGCCGAACAGATCAAGCGCGACGCCACCCAGGTCGTCGATTCCATCAACGCCGAGGACATCGGCAAGTTCCCCGACCGTTCGGCCGGCGAGGCGCTGCAGCGCATTGCCGGCGTGCAGGTCGGCCGCGACCGCGGCGAGACGTCGTCCGTCATCATCCGCGGCCTGCCGGACGTCGCCACCACGCTGGACGGGAACGACATCTTCACGGGCCGTGGCCGGCGCCTGTCGTACCAGGATCTGCCCGTGCAGTCCATCGCGGGGATGGACGTGTACAAATCGGCCACCGCCAACCAGTTCGAGGGCGGCATTGCCGGGGCCATCAATATCCGCCTGCGCGCGCCGTTCGACTTCAAAGGGCAGACGGTGACGGGCTACGTGGAGAACCGGCGTCCGCAGGCGAACGGCAGCACCGCCAGCGAGACGCGCAACAGCCCCGGCGGCGGGGCGCTGTACAGCAACCGCTGGAATACGGGCGCAGGCGAGATGGGGGCGCTGTTCGACGTGGCGTACAACAAGGAGCACTGGGCCTATCCCGTGCAGTGGAACGACCGGCCCGACCGCATCTTCTCCGTCAGCCCGGACGGCACGGCCACGCGCCTGAACGACGACCAGCCGGTCGCGCCGCTGCGCCCGGGCGACCGCCTCGGCAGCCTGCAGCACGTGGGCGGCATCTACAACGCGGGCGACCGCGAACGCTTCTCCGGCCACGGCGTGTTCCAGTGGAAGATCAATCCGAAGCTGGAGTTCACCACGCACTACCTCGGCATGGGCTACCGCGAAGAGCGCGAAGTGGACTACCAGCTGGCGATCGTCGGCTGGACGCCGCGGCTGACCAATGTCGTGCTGGGCGAGGAAAACGCCGGCTGCGCGACGCCGGAAGGCATCATCTGCCCGATCCAGTCGGCCTATGCGCCGGCCGCGCGCTACGGCAACCAGTATGAATACGACCCCTACGTCGCCACCAGCGCGTGGGGCGTCAAGGAACGCACCAACACGCACTTCCTGAACTTCGCGCTGCAGTACCGCGACGGCCCATGGAGCGTCAACTCCGCGCTGGCGCTGACGCACTCGAAGTTCATCAACGATACCGTTATCGTCGACCAGCAGGTTCCCGGCGCCAGCGCCAACATCTACAACTACGGCGCGGACGGCCACGGCGGCTATAACGCCATCACCACACCGACCAGCACCAACCCGCTGCGCGACCCGCGCGAATTCGTGCTGCGCGGGCTGGTGCAGAACTGGGAGGAATCGACCGGCAAGCAGGCCCAGTGGCGTACGGATGCCACGTACAAGCTGGGGCAAGGCTTTGTCCGTGCCGTCAACGTCGGCGTGCGGCTGTCGCACCGCAATACGGAGTACCACAGCGCGGAAGGGCACAGCGACGTCAATCCGAACGCGCGGCCCAATCCCGTCGATGCGTTTGGTGGCTCGTTCGAAAGCCTCGTGCCCGGCGTCGACCGCCTCGGCGGCCCGTTCCTGGTGCCGTCGCGCGACTTCCTGATCAATCAGCGGGACGCGGTGCGCGCCGTGTACGGCGCACCGGCCGGCCGCGTGCCGGACGATCCCACGCGCGCGTTCGAGCAGCGCGAACGCACGGCCACCATCTACGGGTCGGCGCGCTGGCAGACCACGCTGGCGGGAATGGACGTCAGTGGCGACGCCGGCGTGCGCGTCATTCGCCTGAACCGCAAGATGCAGGGCACGGTGCGCAATGGCGACGTGTTCACGCCGATCGACGTCTCCGCTTCCGAGACGAATGTGCTGCCGAACCTGTCGGCGCTGGTGGGCTGGCGCGAAAACCTGCAGTCGCACTTCTCGGTCGGCAAGACCATCACGCGGCCGGAGTTCAACCGCCTCAATCCGGCCATGTCGCTGATTCCGCCCACGGTGAATGCGCCGGGCACGGGGGACGCGGGCAATCCGGAGCTGGACCCCACCAAGTCGGTCAACACGGATGCGACGCTGGAATACTACTTTCCGAAGAATGGCTACGTGCAGGTCGCGCTGTTCCACCGCAAGATCGAAGGCTATCTGCTGAACTACACGCAGGACGAGGTGATCGGCGGACAGACCTACCGTATCACGCGGCCGCAGAACTCGGGCAAGGGCACGCTGAAGGGCGCCGAGTTTACGATCCAGAAGTTCTTCGACTTCCTGCCCGGTTTCTGGAGCGGCTTCGGCGCCCAGTACAACTTCACGATGATCACGGGCGACAATGAAACCCGCACGTCGATCAACAGCCCGACGTTTGAACGTACGGCACTGATCGACGTGGCCCGGCGCAGCAACAACTTCGCGCTGCTGTACGAGGGCCACGGCATCACGGGCCGGCTGGCGTCCACGCACCGGGGTTCCTACGTCGAGCAGATCAACGAGCCGCGCTTCCTGCAGAACCGCACGGTGCAGGGCCAGACCTATGTCGACCTGTCGCTGTCGTACGAGCTGACGAAGAACCTGACGTTGCAGTTCGATGCGATCAACCTGACCAAGGAGAAATACGAAAGCTTCGTCGGCGACGCGAGCCGCCCGCGCGACATCCGCTACACGCCCACGACGTACGGCCTGGCGCTGCGCTTCAAGCTGTAATCCACATCATCGCGACATCATCGGAGAAAGCATGGCCCGGAATTACCTCAATCCCGTCTACCCGCACACGATGGCCGATCCGTTCGTGCTGCGCCACGATGGCCTGTACTACGCCTACGGCACAGCGCCCGTCGGCGCCGACGGGCGCGCGTTTCCCGTGCTGCGCTCGCGCGACCTGGTAGCGTGGGAGCCGCTGGGCCATGCGCTCGTGCCGCCCGGCGGGCATGACTTCTGGGCCCCCGAGGTTGCGGCGCGCGACGGCAAGTTCTATATGTACTATTCGGCGCAGGGCATCGACGACGCGGATCACCAGCTGCGCGTGGCGGTCAGCGAACATCCCGGGGGGCCGTTCCTGGACGCGGGTGTCGTGCTGGTGCCGGACCAGCCGTTCTCGATCGACGCCCACCCGTTCCGTGACGGCGACGGACAGTGGTACCTGTACTACTGTATCGACTTCCTGGAACTGGAGGACGATCACCGCGTCGGCACCGGTATCGTGGTCGACCGGCTGCTCGACATGACGACGCTGGCCGGCGAGCCACGGGTGGTGGTGCGCCCGCATGAGGACTGGCACCTGTTTCTCAAGAACCGGGCAATGTATGGCGCGGTGTACGACTGGCACACGGTCGAGGGTCCGGCCATGCAGTGCCATGACGGCCGGTATTACTGCTTCTACAGCGGCGGCGCGTGGGAACGGGAGAACTATGGCGTCAGTTATGTCGTCGCCGACAATCCGCTGGGTCCCTTCAGCCGCCCGGCCGGTGGCGGCCGCGCTTTGCTGATGAGCACCCGCCCGGGCCGATTGATCGGCCCGGGCCACAACTCGTTCACCTGTTCTCCCGACGGCAAGGAGACGTGGATCGTCTATCACGCCTGGCAGCCCGACATGGGAGGGCGCCGTATGTGCATCGACCAATTGCACTGGGAGAACGTCCGCCCGGTCACGGACGGCCCTACCTGGATGGAGCGTCCCGCACCGTCCGGTGGCTAGGCGACCGAGGTGGCACGTGTGGCTTGCACTCGCCTACGCTCCGTGTTAAAAGTGAAGCGTCCTCCAGATTGTCCTGGACAAACGCAGCGCCATCCGGCGCGGCGACTACGCAGGGGGCGTGATGAGCGAGCGCAGCACAGTGGATCGGTCGGCACCTGTTGCCGATGGCCTTGACACGGATGTCACCCGTGCGGCGGGGACGGTTTTCGAGGACCTGGTATTACGTGCCATCAGCGATGCGGTGCTGTGCACGGATGCAGGCGGCGTCGTCACGTATGTCAACCCGGCCGCCTGCAAGCTGCTGGGAGGGCGCGCTGCCGACCTGCGGGGCAAGCCGGTCGAGGAGCTGGCCCGGCTGCTGTCCAGCGACCTCGAGCCGATGACGCATCCTGTTGCCGTGGTGCTGGCAAGTGGCCGGCCAACGCGCCTGCCTCCGGGAACGATCCTGGTCCGAAGCGATGGCGAGGAGCTGGCCATCGAGGACGGCACTTCGCCGATCTTCGATAACGGCGGCGCGCTGGCGGGTGCCGTGATGGTGTTTCATGACGTTACCGAAGCGCAGCAGAGCATGCTACGAATAACGCACCAGGCCACCCATGACTTCCTGACCGATCTGCCGAACCGTGCGCTGCTGTCGAGCCGGCTGACGCATGAGCTGACATTGGCCGCGCGGCACGGCGCCGGCGTGGCCGTGCTGTACCTCGACCTGGACAACTTCAAGCACGTCAACGACTCCCTTGGCCACAGCGCCGGGGACGCCCTGCTGGCTGCGGTGGCGCAGCGGCTGTGCGACAGCGTGCGCCGCAGCGACACCGTCAGCCGCTTCGGCGGCGACGAGTTTGTCGTGCTGCTGACGATGACGGAGAATGCCGCCCACATGGCCGGCGTCACGGCAGGGAAGATCCTGGCCGCACTGGCCGCACCGCTGACGATCGACGGCGCCGTGCTGCACACGAGTGCCAGCATCGGCATCAGTATCTGTCCGGAAGACGGGGCGGATGCGGAAAGCCTGGTGCGCAATGCCGACACGGCACTGTATCTGGCCAAGGCGGCGGGCAAGAACGCATTCCGGTTCTTCGAGCCGCACATGAACGAGGACGCGGTGCAGCGCCAGTACCTGCAGACGGCGCTGCGCGCGGCACTGGGCAATGGCGAACTGTCGCTGCACTACCAGCCCAAGTTCGACTTGCGCACCGGGCGCCTGACGGGCAGCGAAGCGCTGGCGCGCTGGGATCATCCGACCCTGGGTGCCGTATCCCCGGGCCGCTTCATCGCTGTCGCCGAGGATTTCGGGCTGATCGTGGCACTGGGCCGTTGGGTGCGTGAGACGGCATGCGCGCAGCACATGGCCTGGCAGCGCGGCGGCTGCGCCCCGGCCCATGTCGCGGTCAATGTGTCTGTGCAGGAGCTGCACAGTGCCGGTTTTGAATCGGACCTGCTGCGCACGCTGCGCGATACGGGCATCGCGCCTGAACGCCTGCAGCTGGAAATCACGGAAGGGGTGCTATTGCGCGATACCGAAGCGGTGCTGGCGAAACTGCGCCGTATTCGCGATCTCGGCGTCGGACTCGCCATCGACGATTTCGGCACGGGGTATTCGAGCCTCAGCTACCTGCGCCGCCTGCCCGTGGATACGATCAAGATCGACCAGAGTTTCATCCGCGATCTCGGGCAGGATCCGGCCGGGCCGGTGATCGTGCGCGCCGTGATTGGCATGGGCCAGAGCATGGGCCGGCGCATCGTGGCCGAAGGCGTCGAGCACCTCGGTCAGGTCGATTTCCTGCGCGGGCAGGACTGCGACGAGGCACAGGGATGGTGGTTCAATCCCGCGCTGCCGCCGGCGCTGTTCGCCGGCCTGTATTGTTGATGTCGGTGGTGACGGGGTTGCCGACGCGGCTCAGACGCCGCGGCGCTCGCCCGGACAGGCCAGCACGCGCTTGATGGTGGCCGGCTTGATACGCTTGCGCGTCAGGAACATATGCGCGTCGCGCAACCCCAGCGATTGCTGCATCAACAGGGCACGGTTAATGACCAGTTCGGTCGTGACGTCGGTGCGGGAATATGCGCGCTGTACTTGGTTCATTGCGTCTCTCCTGAAGGTTATCTGTGTGCGTGCGAGAGCACAGCGTCAGATTACCCGGTACAGCCGCTCCGGACAGTGCGCCAGTTCACCTATAAACAATTGTGTGACACCCTGCGGCACCCGTGAATTAACGATTGCCACCGCTAAATGTGGTCGGCCTACGTCGTCCGCCGTGCCGGTCCGAACAACGCCGCCACCATGGGGTCGCGCCCGATGGCCCCCACGGTGCGCCGCAGCGGATAGGCGATGTCGTCACTGAGGCGGTGCACGCGGCCGCCGTCGGCGTGCGTGTAGATGCTGAGGCGGCCCGTGGCCGAGGGCTGCGGGACCGGCTTGGTCGACTTGTATTTTCTCATGGGGTTCTCGAGAGTCGGTAGACCGGCGCGACAGAGCGCGTCACGGCCGCGGCAACAGGACGGTACAGTACTGCATACCCGCGCGTGGTCCGCCGTTGCAGCGGGTCGTCCGCATGCACGGGCGCCGGTTGGCGCGCATTCATGCAGGTTCTCCCAACGGCGCTCCTGCGGGGTGCTCCCATTGCCGGCGCATCTGTTCCAGCAACGGCCGGGCGGTGGCACCCAGCAGGTGCAGCGCCGTTGGATACAGTACGTTCTCTTCCTTCAGTTTGTGTTGGTGCATCAGGATGCGCAGGCTGTCAGCATGGTCGAAGCATGCGTTGGCATCGTGCGCGTCGATGGCATCGGCCATGCGCTGCACCAGCAGGCGTATGTGCCCATGCTCCATGCGCATCGTGGCGGTCGGGCCGCCGCCGCCCGTCAGCCGCTCCACGGCGGGGAACAGCAATGCCTCTTCGCCTTGCAGGTGCTGCTCCAGCGTGCAGGCGAAGCGGCCGAACGCGTCGCTGGCGGCCTCCCAGTCGCGATCGATAACATGTTCTTTCGCTTGCTTGTAGTGCGCATCGCAGGCGCGGTGCTCGGCGGCCAGGTAGTCGTGCAATGTCGTCATGAACGGTCCTTTTCCCTTCGCGTTTGCGTTGCCGCCATTGTGCCTCCGGCCGAACCGGCAAATCCTTGACCTAAGTCAAAAATTTCCACATTGACAGCGGGATACCGTGCCGGGATGCGATAAATGCCGGCCCGTCGATGGGCCGGCCTGCGGCAACGGGTCGGTGCGTACGCAGGATCCCCGTGGAGCTGTGCGGCGAGGATCGGGAGGCGCCGATTTTGACGTTCGAGGAGAAGGCAAACCGAAGTAGCGGCTGCGGCTGGCACAGTGGCGCGGTTGGTCGGCTTCGGGCGCACGCTTGCGCCCACCCGGGCGATGGTGGCAAACAGGACCGCATATGGCGACTCCCGCACCGCCAGGTGCCGGTAACGCCTCTCTGCCGGCGCGCACGCGAACCGTCGTTCGCTGCGTGCCTTAACCCCGCTCGCGCATCGCCTCCGCGATTTTCTGGTCGGTCTTGTACTGGCTCAGCGCATACACAGCCCAGATGGTGGCGGGCAGCCAGCCCAGCAGGGTGATCTGGAGGATCAGGCAGATGATCCCGGCGATCGGCCGGCCGATCGTGAAGAAGGTCAGCCACGGGAAAATGAGGGCAATCAGCAGGCGCACGCAATCTCTTTCAGTGTGCCCCTGGTTCCGCGAGGCGCCGGTGGGGCGATCGCCCCGGTTTGCGGACATCTTAGCAGCGGCGGTAGCGACTTGCCAGAGCCGACCCGTACATGGCAGCGCCGCCGCGCACGATTGCGACAGGCTGAGTTATTCCCGGCCTGATATTATTGTTGCAACTAAAGCGCTGGCGTGCCCGCACTCGCGATACGCCAGCGCGATCCGATCAACGGCAGCGACCGACGCAAGAGCGGTCGCGCCATCAGAAGGGAAGACGATGAAAAGATTGATGACAATCCTGGTGACCGGCCTTGCCCTGGTCGCCGGCACGGCCAACGCGGCCGGATGCCTGAAGGGCGCCGCCGTGGGTGGCGTAGCGGGGCATGTGGCTGGCAAACATGGTGTTGTCGGTGCGGTGGGCGGCTGCGTTGTCGGCCGTCACATGGCCAACAAGAAGGCGAAGAAGGAGAAAGCCGCAGAGCAAGCGCGCGCCGAGCAGGCCAGACGGGACCGGGCTGCCGCCCAGACCGCCCCGGCACACTGACCCGGACCGTAGCGGCGTCCGGCCTCACTGGAGTGCCGTGCGCTAATTCCCCCTTGTCGTGCCCGCGTTCCGGCGCCTCATGAGCGCCGGCGTTGCCGTCTGCTCCTTCACCCACGCTCCCCAAAACTCGACACCTTTCATCAGCTGCAGCGAGTAGTCGAGGGATTGATGCGTGCCGTCGAACGACTCGCCCGGCGCCAGGTTGCGAAAGAAAAAGCCTACCTCCTCTTCATTGACGGGGCCGGCCGCCAGCACCGTTTCATACGTCTGGTTCGGCGCGACAGCCACCTGGCGGATGCGGCTGGCGGCAAACGTGGCGAACAGCGGCGGGTCGGCGCCACCGGCCATGTCCATCGCGCGGCTGTGGCAGGCCAGGCAGCTCGAGCGCGGATCGTCGACGGGACCGTTCATGCGGCCCAGGTAACCCAGCTTGCCGTCCGGCGCGCGGGTGGCAAACTGCGCGTCCGCGACCGGGTTGACCCAGCTCTGGGGCGGGCGCTTGCCCTGCGCAAAGTCCGCGCGCGTGAAATCGGGCGACGTGCCCCATTCCAGCCCTGCCGGCACCAGGTTATTCCAGTAGTGCGCATGACCAAGCCGCCCGTCGAAATAGAACGTGCCGAAGACCCACCCGTTCAGGCCATTGCCCGGTTTGTGCTTGATCGCCACGTCCACCTGCAGCAGCCGCAATGCCACCGGCTGACCGTTGCCGCGGATGTCTGCTTCCCATGTCAGGTTGTTGCCTTTCAGGTAGGGCGCTTCCTCATCCGTGGCGTCGGTAAACAGCAACTTGGCGCTGACGGTGCCCTCGGGGAAGCTGAAGCCGGCCGTCGTCGGCTGCGTGCGGTCTTTCCATACTTTCGCGAACGCTGTCGCGCCCACCCGGTTGTAGAAACCGATGGCCCAGTTGTTGGTGCGGCGCGTCTGCTGCGCGCTCAGCTCGTGCAGGCGGCTGCCGCGCTCGAACGTCAGGCCATGGACGGGTTCGCGTGCCGGGTGCATCCATGCGGCGTGATACCAGTCCCGCTTGCGGTTCTTGTGCAATGCCCAGTCGACGGCCGCGTTGCCCTCGACGAGATAGTCCAGTACGGCCTGCAGATAGCGTTCCGGTTCGGTCCGGGTAGTCGATCGCCGCCCATGCCGGGTTTCCGGGCTTGGCCGTCTGCGGGTAGTTGTTGCGCACCCTGAAGCAGGGTTTGGCGGGCAGGCAGGGACGCTGCGCCGACGTGCGGAACTCCTGCCGCGCCAGGCGCTTCGTCTGTTCGCTCATCGTCAGTGCGCCGGCGGAAGAGCTCAACAGGGCCAGCATCGCAAGACACGCCAGTGCTTTCATCGATCTCTCCCGGCCTGCCCGGATGGGCCGCCCGGAAAACATCGTAGCAACCGACATCGCGGCGGTCACCGCGCGAGACAATTTCACGACAACGTTAAACAGTCCGATGATGGTTCTGCCGTGCCAGTGGCAATATTGGTCAGCACCGGCCTGCCCGGTACGTGCAGGGCAGCAGGCGCGACAGGTCTATCAGTGCGAACAACTGCGAAAACCGTTCCGCACTGACGCCCATCGCGCGAGGCGACGGACGCCACCGGGCAAAACCGGACAGGCTGCCGCAAAGGGCCTGACGGCGCCGGCACGGGAAGGCGACGCGCGCCACCTTGCGCTCGCGGCTGAGCATCTGGACCAGGTTCTCGCCGGCGGAGCCAGCCCGCCGGACCGTCTTTCGCGCCCGCTTGCAGGCTCTGACGTGCACCGCACGCTCGCCAGATCCGACGCGGCGAACATCATAAACAGGCATCGTTATCTTGATCATTATATGTTTCGAGAGATTACCTTACCTTCACTGCTGGCAATTGCGCCGATAGTGGATTCGCGCCGCGACCATCAATTGGCACGATGCCGGTGGCGCCTGGATTCGATTGGGCTGGCCCGCGATAATCGCCCGCACGCGGCGTAAATCTGTCTCGCAAACCGGGATTCGGCCTTCTGAATATATTGTGGTGCACCCCGGCGATTTCAGTTGCATATTAATAGGTGCATTCCTGCGGTTAATGTGCGGCCATATAATAAGACAGCTGGATTCGGGGATTGGCCGGCGGTCTTCCCCCTATACGCCGGGGGCGCGGAGCGTCTTTCTGCGTCTGACGGGGTGTTTGCTTGCAGCTGTGAAGGCGAATTTCCCTGGTCGTGAAAGGCAGGAAATAAACGAGGCGGCCGGGAATTGTTTTATGACGGCAGTACAGTTGCGGTGTAATAAATCTCGCGTCCCGCGAGGCCAATCTCATCCATATGTCAAACGCCCGTCATAAACGGGGATTAGGGTATGCATTCGCTTCCGCCCATTGCTCAGTGGACGGGGCGAAAAAGGCAGCACGCTGCCAATTGTCTCCTGGCCCGCCAGACGCCGATAACAGAATTGCCTGACGTGGTCGAATTCCAACGCGCTTTATCATTTATAAAGGTCAGTCATGTTCCCATTCTCTCAATCCGTCACGCCCGCCGTACGTTCGCACCTGGATGCCCAGGTCGCGTTTCTGAACGACATGTCGAAATCGCTGTCCCGCTCCTTCCAGGACCTGTGCCAGCTGAACATCCAGCTGGGCCAGTCGCTGATCGAGGAAAGCACCATCGCCGGCCACCGGCTGCTGACGACGAACCGTGCCGACGACGCGATCTCGGTCGCCGCGTCGCGCGCCCAGCCCGCATCGGAAAAATTGCGCGCTTATGGCCAGCACATTTCTCGCGTGGCCGCCGATGCCCAGGTCGAGCTGGCCCGCGTGGCCGAGCAACACGTGCAGGAAACGTCGCGCACGGCGCAGACCCTGGCCAATGAAGTCGCACGCGTCGCGGCGGAGGAAAGCGAACGCAGCAAGCGTCAGCAGGAAGAGTCGCTGCGCAACTTCCGCGATCCGTTCGAGCACGATTCGCACCGCCATAGCGGTAACGGCAACGGCAGCAGCGCGCGTGGCCACCTGCAAGCGGGCGAAGGCGGCAGCATGCAGGTCGATGGCGAAGCCGGCGGCGCGTCGATGCACGGCAATGTGCAGGCTTCGCAACCGGCGCAGCAGTCGGGCAAGGGCGCCGGCAAGAACGCCTGACCCGTAGCTTTACACGTTGACGCTGCGAAGGTCTGCTTCAGGGCACCGGCCTTCGCAAGCCGTCGATCGGGCGCTTGTCGCGGGCGGGAACGCCCATGACAAGCGCCCCCCGATCCCATCGCCTGAGACCCCTATGCTGCCGCAGCGGCATCCCCTCCGGGTCGAATGACCCAGCCTTTCCCAGCCGGATCGCCCCGATCATGAGCCGCAGCGCTGCTTGCGCCCGGAATATGGCGCGATGCGCGCGCCGCACCATGGTTCCCGTCGCGCCGTGCGCCGCGCCGCGCCGCCGCCGGCGCGGCAATGGTGGCCGAAGCGATGACGGCCAAGCTGGTGGCGCAACTGCAGGCAGGCGGGCGCACGGCGGAACCGGCATCCGACATCGACCGCCTGACGTCGCGCGAGAAGGAAATCTTCGAGTGCCTGGCGCGCGGCGATAGCAACAAGGTGATCGCGCGCTCGCTGGACCTGTCGGAAAGCACCGTCAGGATCCACGTGCAGGACGTGCTGAAGAAACTGCACGTCTCCAGCCGCCTGCAGGCTGCCGTGTTTGCGGTGGAGCACCGGCGCATGCAGCATGGTTGATCGTTGTCGGCGCCGGTGACGTTGTCGTTCACGCTGTCTGGTAAGGCTTGGGCGGACCGGCCGGCGCGGCCGCGCCTCGACCGCTGGGAAGACCCGGGGCGTACGGCTGTGCTGGCACGGCGGGCGCACGTCTGCTATGTTGACGGCATGGACAATGAACCAGGGAAGACCTTCAAGGAGACCGCCGTGCCTGCCGACCCAGCAATACCACCCCAGCCCTACATTCATTACGGCATCTGCGACGCCTCCGCCGCGCTGGCGCTGGACGAGCGGCGCTTCGTGGTCGCCGACGACGAACGCAGCGTCCTGAACATCTTCCGCTTCGATGGCGCCGATGCAGCGGACTCCGTCAACCTGGACGCCTTCCTGGGAACCGGCAAGGACGACGAAGCCGATCTGGAAGGTTGTGCGCTGAGCGGCGACACGATCTACTGGATCGGATCGCACGGCGCGGATGGCGACGGCATGCCGGCGCCACTGCGGCGGGTGCTGTTTGCAACGCGGCTGGAGGAGGGGGCGCGGCCGGGAGAGCGGACGCTGCGCCAGTTCGGCCGGCCTTACCGCCGCCTGCTGGAAGACTTCGACGCTTCGCCCGCGCGCGAGGGTTATGACCTGCTGGGCGCCGCCCTGATGGACCCGAAGAAAGAAGGCGGGCTCAGCATCGAGGGCCTGGCCGAGACACCCCGGGGCGCGTTGCTGATCGGGTTGCGCAATCCCGTGCCCGCCGACGGCGCGCTCGTGCTGACGCTTGAAAACCCGGCGGACGTCGTGCAGGGCGGCGCCGCCCGGTTCGGGCCGTGCTTCACGCTCGACCTGGGTGGCCTGGGCATCCGCAGCATCGAACGCCACGGGGAGGGCTACTACATCGTCGCCGGGCCGTTCGACAAAGACAAATCCAGGGACAAGGACAAAGCGGACAGGAACAGCCGGTTCGCCTTGTTCCGCTGGTCCGGCATTCAAAACGACCGGCCCGAGCGTGTGGCGTTCCCTCTGCTGGCCGGCCTGACGCCGGAAGCGCTGTTCTTCGATCCGGCCGGCACGCTGCACATCCTCAGCGACGATGGCAGGAACCAGCCCGGCGGCAACGGCAAATGCAAGAACCGGGCAGCTGCCGACCGCCAGTTCCGCCGTATCGCTGTTCCGCCCGGCGCGTACTGACGGGCGCGTACTGACGGGCGCGGCGCGGGTCAGCGCGGATGGAAGCTGCGCAGCCCGTCCGCGTCCATGCAATGCAGCGCCTGCGCGGGACCGAACACGATGCGCTTTTCTTCAGGCGTGCAGGTGGGCAGGTAGATCGCCAGCACGCGCGGGTCGTAGAAGCGGAAGTACAGTTCGCGTCCGCTTTCGTCGCGCACCCACAGCAGCTTCTTGAAGTGCAGCCGCAATTGCCGGGTGCTGACGTGCGCCGGTGCCGTGACAAGGATGCCCTGGTGGCATGCGGCCCGGCCGATCAGTTCGCGCGTCTGCGCCGACGCGGCGGAAAGGTGTACCAGCCAGGGAGCCGCGGCCTGCAGCCGCGCCGTCAGCGGGCCGGCAAACAGGCAGTCGTGATCGAGCTTGCCCAGGCGGATGCGCGCCGCCAGCTGCGGGTCGGCGGCACCGTCCACCAGCATGTGCACCTGCGTACCCTCCAGCGAGTCGCCGGCCGGCCACAGCGTGGCGATGGCCGCCGCGACGGCCGCGTCGACGCTCCCGTCGGCAGATGTGTCGAGAATGTCGGTCATGCCGGCTGCTCCCCCGCGGCCTGCTGCCGTTCGCGTTCCTGGCGCCGCTGTTCGCAGACGGCGCAGAATGGCTTGGCGCCGGCATGGGCCTGCTCCAGGCCTGCCGCCTGTACGTCCTGGTCCAGCGCCGCCGTGCGTTCCACGACCGGCTCGGCCGCCGGCTCGGCGGTTTTCGAGCCGCTGGGCGGCGGCACGGGCGGCGTGGCGGACACGGCGCCCCGTTTTGGTCCTGGTACCGGAGCGGGCGCCTCGTCCGCCGTTGCGCCCGAGCGTCCGCCAGAGGGCACGGTGCGGCGCACCAGATGCAGCCTGCGCGTGACCAGCAGCAGGGCCAAGCCGCGCCAGATGGCGTCGTCCCCTGCCGGTGCGGCCGCGCCGTTGGCCGCCAGCAGGTCGCGCAGCGCCGGCAGGGCCGTCGGTGGCACGGCCTGCGCACGCAGGAACTGTTCGGCCTCGCGCTGCGCGGCGAACGTGATGGCCTGGCTGGCATCGGCCGGGGGGAAGCGCGACAGTGCCAGCCGGACGGGGTGGGTGCTGAGGCAGATGTCCATAGTGCTCCCGTGCGGTAGCGGTGCGGCGATGCGTCGAAACCGGATCTGACGCCAAGGTCAGGGCTGGCGGACCTCTCGGCCGGACACGATGTTTGGCTATACCGCCTAGTATCGACGGTGATGGCGCCCTGGACAACGAGAATATGGGCGGGGGGCACCCGGCGGGCAACGGTGCTGCTCATGCCACCGTGACCGGTCGTGCCTGGCGCCGGCACGCGGCACTTCCTGAATTCGGCCGGGCCTCGCGTACGCGAGGAAACGTTCGATACAACAGGGCGCACGCCGGCCGCCGCGCGGCGGACAAGGAGCGTGCCGGCAAGCTGGCCGTACGCCTGGCCGGCTTCGCGTTCCTGCGGCTCAACGACAATATCGTCGTGCCACCGGTATTGGCGCAGCCGCGACTCGCGCGGTCTATGGCAATGCGGGGCCAGACGATGAAGCGGCGGTGCAGATCGGGGCGCAGCCGGCCCCCGATGCCGTGCCGCCAATCGCTTACCCCGGCTGGCGGACCTCGATCCAGCAGGCGAAGATGGGATGCCCGCCGATGATCATCGGCGGCCCGGCACGGTGGGCGTGGAAGCCGGCGCGACGCAGCAGCCGTTCGATGCCGATCGGCGACACGGTAATCAGCCGTTTGGCACCCTGCTCGGCGGCGAAGGCGATGGAGTCCTGCAGCAGCTTGACCGCCACTTCCGACGAGAACTGCGACAGCGCCGACGTCGTACGGCTGTTGAAGTCCACGGCCGCGAAGCGCGACAGTTCCCAGATATCGTCGCTGCACGGCACAGGCGCGCCGTTCATCAGCTCGGGAAAAACTTCGCCCAGCAGATAGGGCTGGCTGGTCGGCAGCAGCCGGGCGCAGCCGTTGACGTTGCCCTTGTCGTCCTGCGAGACGACGTACAGCGTGTCCGGACGATCGAACTGGTCCAGTTCCTCGCCGTTGCGTGTGGTCAGTTCCCATCCCAGCGTTTCGACAAACACCTTGTGGCGGTATCGACCGACCTGGTTGAACAACTCCTTGCTGAGAGTGCTGCTGGTACCCGCGTTCTTGTTCATTCCCCGCTCCGTTGTAGTGGTAAGACTGGTTGATCAGGAGTTGCCATTTGACTATTTTTGCGTCGCGGCCAAAACTGTAACTTCTGACAGTTGGGATTGTGGGAGTGCCTGCCGGTCAGCGGGGCTGACAGCATCGGGACGGGAGAGTCCGAGGGGGCGGGGTCGCGGCGGTGCCGGATGGCAGCATCAGCCGTCGTAGCGGCGCTGCAAGTAGCGCAACGTTTCCTCCTGCCAGTTGGAGCGGTCGATCAGGATTTTCAGCAGGGTGCTGCTGTCGGCGATATCGTCGGCGGCGCCCGGGCGCATGACCACGCACAGGTTGCTGCGGGGATCGCCCACGCGGCGCAGCGCGACGCCGTCGCTGCCGGCGCGCATCTCCCAATCCCAGCCCATCGTCAAAACGGGCTCGCCTTCGCCCACCCACTCGGTATAACCTGTGATGGCGCTGGCAAATGCTCCATCGCCGGGATGGCCGGTGTCGTCCTCGTCAAGCGCGGAAACCAGATGACGCAGCGCGCGCCGCTGCATGGCGTCAAACGTCATGCGTACGTAGGGCTTATCGGACATGGAAATACCTCTCTGATAGCGGCGCCCGGCGCGCCGTAAGGGTTATTGAAGCGTGGGCGGGCCGTCCCGGCCACTGTTAACGTTGACAGCCAGAGACAATCTTTTTTCGATCGACGCCTCCGCGCAGGTAACTTTTGATTTGACGGCAAATTTCCATGCTGCTATTGTGACTTGCAATAAGAGACGCTCTCTTCGCGCCACAGGTGGCGCGAAGCAAACGGGCGCGCGCCGCCGATATGGCGGGCATTGTGGCGATGCCGACGCACGGTGCGCCGCTTCTAGGGAGTTGATACTGTGAATTTCACGCAATGGCAGGACCTGCAGCTGCAGGGTTTGCTCACGGCGACAACGGAGGACGATCTGTTCGCCGTGCTGTCGGCTGCCGCACGCGACCTGGGATTCGAATACTGCGCATATGGGCTGCGGATGCCGCTGCCCGTGTCGAACCCGAAGGTATACATGCGCAATAACTACTCGCCGCACTGGCAGGAGCGTTATGCGCGGCTGAACTACGTGCGCGTCGATCCCACGGTAGCGCACGGCATGAAATCGGTGCTGCCGCTGGTGTGGACCGACAAGGTGTTCGACCAGTGCCAGGAGTTCTGGGAAGATGCGCGCCACCACGGCTTGCGCGTGGGCTGGGCCCAGTCCTCCTACGATGCGCGCGGCGTGGGCGGCCTGCTGACCCTGGCCCGCTCGCATGACAGGCTGAGCGAGTCGGAACTGCGCGACCACTCGCTGAAAATGTCCTGGCTCGTGCAGGTGGCGCACGAGGGCATGACGCGCGTCGTGTCGATCGCCGCGCCGTCGGGGCCGGCGTTGACGGCACGCGAGCTGGAGGTGCTGCGCTGGACGGCGGACGGCAAGACGTCCGGCGAGGTCGGCCAGATCATGCACATCTCGGAACGCACCGTCAATTTCCACGTCAACAATGCGCTGGCCAAGCTGGGTGCCGTCAACAAGACGGCCGGGGTCGTCAAGGCGGCCATGCTGCGGCTGCTCTAGCCGATCCCGCGGGGGAGGTTACGGCCCCTTGGCCGGCACGGGCTTAGGGGCAGGCGGATACACCGCAGCCATTACGTGGCAGACCGGATGAGGCACGCCACGCCACCTGGCGTCAAGGACGGGGAGTTGCAGGCTCTTCCGGGCTGTCGTACCTTGGCGTGGCGGGCCGGAAAAAAAGGCACATGTCACCGCGTGACATGTGCCTTTTCTCTTACTGCGAGCAGCGCGCAGAAGGCATCAGCGCGGATGCAACAGCGAGCGTTTGCGCGCGTAGGCGAAATAGACCACCAGGCCAATCAGCAGCCAGATGCCGAACGCGATCCACGTTTCCAGCGACAGGTAGGACATCAGGCCGAGGCAGCAGACCACGGCCAGCGCCGGGACGAACGGCACGCCAGGACAGCGGAACGCGCGGTGCAGTTCGGGACGCGTGCGGCGCAGCACGATGACGGCCACCGACACCAGGCAGAACGCCGCCAGCGTGCCCATGTTGACCAGTTTGGCCAGCGTGTCCAGCGGGATCAGCGCGGCGATCAGGCTGAAGATGATGCCCACCACCCACGTGGCGAAGTAGGGCGTGCCGTGTTTCGGCGAAATTGCCGACAGGCGGGCCGGCAGCAGGCCGTCGCGCGACATGGCGAAGACCACGCGGGTCTGGCCGTACAGCATCACCAGGATGACTGTCGTCATGCCGAGGATCGCGCCGGCGTCGACAAAGCTGGCCACCCAGTTTTCACCGGCGAATTTCAGTGCCAGCGAGACGGGGTGATCGACGCCTTCGAACTGCTTGAACGGCACGATGCCGGTCATGATGGCCGACACCGTCACGTACAGCAGCGTACAGACGGTCAGCGAGCCGATGATGCCGATCGGCAGGTCGCGCTCGGGACGCTTGACTTCCTCGGCCGCGGACGTGACGGCATCGAAACCGATGAAGGCAAAGAACACCAGGGCGGCCGCGCCCAGCACGCCCGTATGGCCGAACGGCATGAACGGCTGCCAGTTGGCGGGCTCCACATGGCGGATGCCGACGGCGATAAACAGCACGACGACGCCGATCTTGATGGCCACCATCACGTTGTTCAGGCGGGCCGACTCGCGCACGCCCAGGGCCAGCAACCACGTCAGCACGAGCATGATCAGCAGCGCAGGCAGGTTGAAATACGTCACCTTGCCCGGCACGGCGCCGGGCGCGGCTGTCAGAGCGTCCGGCAGGTGCCAGCCGACACTGGCGATCAGCGACTGGAAGTAGCCGGACCAGCCGACCGATACGGCGGACGTGGCCAGGCCGTATTCCAGCATCAGGTCCCAGCCGATCATCCATGCCACCAGCTCGCCCATCGTGGCGTAGCTGTACGTATAGATGGAGCCGGCGACGGGCACCGTGGAGGCGAATTCCGCGTAGCATAGCGCGGCAAAGGCGCAGGCCACCGCGGCGATGACGAACGACAGCGGCAGCGCGGGGCCCGCGGTCAGGGCGCCCGTGCCGGTCAGCACGAAAATACCGGTACCGACAATGGCGCCGATACCCATGAGCACGAGGTCGAAGGGGCCAAGGACTTTCTTCAGGCCGCCCGGTTTGCGGCTGGCCGCGACCATATCGTCGAGATTCTTAGTTCTGAAAATACTCACTGCTTCTCCAATTGGGTGACTGGTTGTCTCGTCATGCCGAGCGTTGCCGGGTAGGCCCGCAGCGGTTCTTTGTCGGACGGCCGGCCGAGGCCGGCGCGCCGCCGCCGCATACTAGCACACGGCGCAACAGTGAATCAGAGTTAACAGATTGCCGAAAGGGGAATTGTTGCGCAGACAACAAACTGACGGGAGATGTGCGATGGAGCTTGGCAAATGGCGCGGGAGTGTGGCAGGCGGGGCACCGAACGCGGTTGACGTGTGCAACGGCCCGACCTGAGCAGGCGGCACCGGGCGGCGCCGCCGGAGGGGGCTCAGTGCAGCAGGCGGCCGCGGCTGTCAACGTATTTGCTGCGGGCTTCCATGTCGGCCATGCGATCGAGGCGGGCCTGTACCAGGCGGTGCCAGGCATCGGCCCATTTCGATGCCGTAACGCTCTCCTCGGTCGAGCTGGCATACAGCGTGCGTTCGACAGCGCGTTGTTGGCGTTGCAGTGCGTATGAGACTTTGACAAAGTTGTTCATGAAAGCGGTCTGAGGTGGCCCGGCGACATTGCCCTTGAGACGTATTTTCGCGGATTCGCCTCGCCGTGAATGTGCGCCAGTTCACGTAGGACTTAGATTACAGCGCCGAATGCTTCTGTACTACATTGCGTGGACCCTTCGTCCGACTCTCAAAACAAGGGCTCAGCAATAAAGTGGAGGAAATGACAACAACACTACAGGTAACCGACATGTTCAAGACCCTCCAGACCGAATCGACCACGCTGCGCGCGCCTCTGCAAACGCTGACGATGCCCGCCGAGCGCGCCTCGGCCAAGCGCGGCCAGGCGCTGCCGCAAGGCATCAGCCTGGCGGGCGTGCAGCAGAACGAACTGCTGCGTGCGTTGCCGCAGGCGGAACTGGAGCGACTGATCCCGGATCTGGAACTGGTAGCCATGCCTGTCGGCAAGCATCTGTACGACTTCGGCGAAAAGGTCGAATACAGCTATTTCCCCACGACGGCCATCGTCTCGCTGCAATATGTCAACGAGGACGGCATCACGACGGAAATCGCCGTGGTAGGCCGTGAAGGCGTGGCCGGCGTGACGATGTACAAGGGCGAACGCGCCAGCAACACGGCGGTCGTGCAGGGTGCCGGCTACGGATACCGCATGCGTACCGATACGCTGCGCGAACTCTTCGGCGAAGGCGGCATGCTCGCCCAGCAACTGATGCGCTACACCAGCTGCCTGTTTGCCCAGCTGGCGCAGAACGTCGTCAGCAGCCGCCACAGCAGCATCGAGCAGAAACTGTGCCGCTGGCTGCTGGAGCGGATCGACCGTTCGCCATCGCTTGAGCTGAAAGTGACACAGGAGCTGATCGCCAATCTGCTGGGCGTGCGCCGCGAAAGCATCACGGCCGCTGCCGGCAAGCTGCAGGCCGAAGGGCTGATCCAGTGCCGCCGCGGCATGGTCGTCGTGCTGGACCGCGCAGGGCTGGAGCGCTGCGCCGGTGCCTGCTACTTCGCCGCCCGCGGCGCGCTGGCCCAGATGGCCGCGCACTGATCCATACCAGCCTGCCTGAAAATTCAGTGCGTGGTCTGCCGCCTCGGCACGGCCCCGTCCGGCGCCTGCGACAGCACGCGCAGAATGGTTTCGGGCGGCAGGCCGTGGCTGGCCAGATAGGCCCAGGCCAGCGCTGCGCCGCATTCCCTGTCGAAGCGGATCGCTTCGTCCACGGCGATTGCCAGGGCGGTATCGCGCCGGCGCTCTCCGTTCGGTTCGCTTGCCTGAAACATTTGGGCTCCTCGGCTCGTTCACATGCTGTTCAAACGTCAGCATCTCCCGTTGTGTGGTGCAAGTCAAGCCGTCCCGGCGAATACAGCGATGCCCACTGAGAAGGCTTATACGGCGAACAGGGCTTATACGCCGTGCACGCCGTAGCGGCGTTCGAACTCGTCCAGCGGGAGGGCCGGCGCGAACAGAAAACCCTGGTATGCGTCGCACTGCTGCGCCCGCAGGAAGCCGAACTGCTGTTCGTTTTCCACGCCTTCGGCAATGACCTTCATGCCCAGCGTCTTGCCCAGGGTGACGATCATCTCGGCAATGGCGCCCGCATCGGACCCCTGGCATGCATCATGGACAAAGGAACGGTCCACCTTCAGCGTGCCGAACGGGAAACGCCTGAGGTAGCTGAGCGAGGAATAGCCCGTGCCGAAGTCGTCCAGTGAAAACAGCACGCCCTGTGCGCGCAGCGCAACCATCTTGTCGATTACGTCGTCCTGTGCCAGGATGCTTTCCGTCAGCTCCAGGCTCAGCCGCGCAGGAGGCGCGCCCGTTTCCGCCAGGATCGCCATCACACGGCTGACGAAGTCCGGCTGCACCAGCTGCTGCACGCTGATGTTGACGGCCAGTGCGATATCGCACAGCACGGGCAGGCGTGCCCAGCGGGCCAGGCAGGCGCACGCGTCCAGCAGCACCTGGTCGCCCAGCGCGACGATGAGCCCCGTGCTTTCGGCCAGGTCGATGAATTCGGCCGGGCCCACCAGCCCGCGTTGTGGATGCTGCCAGCGCAGCAGCATTTCGCCGCCGACCAGCTTGCCATCGGCGCTGAACTGGGGCTGGCAATGCAGCGGGAAGTTGTGCAAGGACAGGCTCGTGCGCAAATCGTTCTCCAGCACACTGCGCGCGTCGATGGCGGCCTGCATGGCCGGATCGAAAAAGCGCAGCGTGTTGCGGCCGGCCGCCTTGGCGTGGTACATGGCGATGTCGGCCTGCTTCATGACCGTGTCCATCGGGGTGCCGCCGCCAATCAGCGCGATCCCGATGCTGGGCGTGACGGTGATGGCGCGCGTGCCCAGCCGGTGCGTGCGCTCCAGCAGCACCAGAATCTTGTGGGCGACTTTCTCGGCCTCGACGGCGGCTTTATCCACCGTCGCACCCAGATCCTCCAGTGCCACGACAAACTCGTCTCCGCCGAGCCGCGCCAGCTGGTCGCTGTCGCGCACGGCGTGACGCAGCCGGTCCGCGACCTGGCGCAGCAGCAGGTCGCCCGCATCGTGGCCCATCGTGTCGTTGAGCTGCTTGAAATTGTCCAGGTCGATGAACAGCAGGGCGCCGACGCGGCATTGGCGGCTGCCGCGGCTGGCGACCTTGGCCAGCTGTTCCAGCAGATGGCGCCGGTTGGGCAGCCCTGTCAGGTGATCGAAATAGGCCAGGTGGTGGATGCGCCGCTCGCTTTCCTTGCGCTCCGTCAGGTCGGTATTGGTCCCCGACACGCGGACCGGACGCCCGGCGCCGTCGTGCTGCACGAAGCCGCGCGTCAGCACCGGCACATAACGGCCGTCGCGGTGCGCCAGACGCAGCTCGACGCTGAAGCTGTCGCGCGAGCCCCCCAGCAGGTCCTGCATGAATGTGGCGATGTGCCGGCTGTCGTCCGGATGCAGGAAGCGTCGCCACGAGAGCTGGTCGGCATGTACTTCGCCCGGCTGGTAGCCCAGCATCTCCCACCAGCGCGCGGAAAAGTAGGCTTCGCCCGTGCGCAGGTCGAAATCCCAGACGGCGTCGCGCGAGCCTCTCAGCACGAGGCGCAGGCGCTCGTCCGACTTGCGCAACTGCTCCTCCATGTCCTTCAGGCTGGTGCAGTCGGTGAAGCAGACGACGACCTGGGACAGGTAGCCGGTCGCGTCGCGCACGGGATAGCCGTTGCAGATCATCCACGACGTCGCGCCGCCAGGACGGCGCAGCCCGGCAATGAAGCCGGACAGCGGGGCGCCCGAGCGCAGCACCTGATGCACGGGATACAGCTCGGCCGGCATCGGGCTCCCGTCCCCCTGGACCAGGGCCCATTCGGGCGCGCTGGCGGCGGCCCCCTGCAATTGCCGCAATGGCCGGCCCAGCAGCCGTTCGGCCGCCGGGTTGGCCGACAGGATGACGCCGTCCGCGGCGTGGACCACGACGCCGGCCGGCAGATGCGCGAGCAGCTGTTCGAGGTGCAGATCGGCGGGCGGATTCGCGTGGCGCGGCAAGGCGGACGCGTCCACCGGTACGGCTGGATGATCGTGATTTTTCATTGTCGGCGCCTCCCTGCCGATCCTACCGCGTTCCGCGCAAGTCGGGCGCGCCCTGCGCGATATTGCAGAAAAGCCACATGCGCACGTGCCGATTGCATTTAAAGAATTTTTCGTGCACTATAGAAACCAGTTCGCCGACCTCAAACTTCTGTCGCGCGGATTCGAGTTCCCTTCCGCACCTCCGCGGGGACGCCACTCCTGGCGCATCTCACACTCACCGGTATCTTCTCGCACGACGCGCCGCCACGGCCCCTCATGCAGGCACCGGTTTATCGTCCCGGCGCCTGCCGGGGCTTGTGAACTGCAATTGACTGGAGAATGACATGACGACCCAACACACGATGACTGCGATGACCCTGGCAACCCTGGCGGCACCGATGCCCAATGCCGGCGAGCCGCTGCTGAACTACGACCCGAACCGCCTGCTGGACCACCTGATCGACGTGCTCGACCTGAAGAACGACGCGGCCCTGGCCCGCACCCTGGAAGTGGCACCGCCCGTCATCAGCAAGATCCGCCATTTCCGCCTGGCCATCGGCCCTTCGCTGCTGATCCGCATGCATGAAGTGAGCAACATCACGATTGCCGGCCTGCGCGTGCTGATGGGCGATCGCCGCGGCAAGTTCCGCGTGGCGTTTTCGCAGAACGACGTACCGGCGCAGGCGCTGCACGCCTGATGTACCGGCCGGGCGGAGCGGTGCTGCCGCGCCCGGCCCGCCGCCCACGCCGCACCGCGCCGTCGAATGGTGCGCGGTAGCTTGCGCCAGTGCCAGCCCCGCTCATGTAGCATGACCTGCGCGGCAACTCCGGTTGCCGCGCGAGCCGCCCGCGGTGCTGGTGTCTTCGCCTCCAGACAGGATCGATCCATGCCCATCTTCACGGTGGTGGCCTTGTTGGCCCGCCGCCCCTCTGCCGTTTTCGCCGCGCCCGCGGCCCTTCGCCCCGGCCGCGTGCCAGGGACGCGGGTGTGAGCTTGACTCCGATCCTGCCGCGCCAGCGGCTCGGCACGTCACTCGCCCTGTGGGCATCGGCCAGCGCGCTGCTGCTGACGGTGGTGCTCGTGCTGCTGCTGGGATTTCTGTCGACGGAAGAGCTCAAGCGCATGATCGGCGCCGGCCTGGCCGAGCGCGCCCGCCATGGCGCCCAGCAGCTGGACGCGACGATGCATGAACGCTATCGCGACGTGCTGCTGCTCGCGGGCCGGCCCGAGCTGCGCGCGCCGGGGCTGTCGCCGGGCGCCCGCCGCGAAGTCATCGAGGCGCTGCAAGGCAGCTATCCCATGTATGCCTGGATCGGCCTTGCCAATCTGGACGGCGTCGTCACGGCATCCACCGGCGGCCTGCTGGAAGGGGCGAACGTGGCGAAGCGCCCGTGGTTTGCCGGCGCACTGGCCGGCCTCTACGTGCATGACGTGCACGAGGCCGTCCTGCTGGCAAAGCTCCTGCCCGTGCAGGCGGGCGGCCCGCCGCGCTTTGTCGACATTGCCTTTCCCGTCCTCGGGCCGGACGGCAAGCCCGTGGCCGTGCTGGGCGCGCACCTGAACTGGCGCTGGGCGGAACAGATCCGCAGCCGGTTCGACCTGGCCGCGACGTCGGGCGAACAGACACTGATCGTCGACCGCGCCGGCAAGGTCCTTTCCGGACCGGCGGGGTTGGCGGGTACCGTGATCGCCTCGGCCAGCCTGGCCGCCGCCCGGGACGGCGAGACCGGCAGCGCCGAGGAACGCTGGGCCGACGGCCATACGTGGCTGGTCGCCGCGGCGCCGACGTCCGGCGTGGGCGACTACGCGGGGCTGGGCTGGGTCGTGCTGACGCGGCAGGATGCGCAGTCGGCGTATGCGCCGGTGCGCGAGCTGCAGCTGCGCGTGTTCAGTGTGGGCGTGGCCGTGGCGCTGGCGTTTTCACTGCTGGGCTGGCGCGTCTCGCGCCGCATCACCCAGCCACTGCTCGATGCCGCCACGTCCGCCGCCGCCATCGAGGAGGGCGCCGACCGTACCATCGACGTTGCCCCGGGCAGCTTCTTCGAGCTGGCCGCGCTGACGGGGGCCGTCAACGCCAGCCTGCGGCGCCTGCGCGAGCAGCAGAAAGAGCTGACAGCGATAAACGCCGAGCTGGAACACCGGGTCGAACAGCGCACGGCCGACCTGGCGAGCTCGCTCGACACGGTGCGGCGCAGCGAGGAACGCATCCGCACGATCCTCGAGACGGCCCAGGATGCGTTCGTCGGCATGGACAGTGCCGGCCGCATCACCGACTGGAACCCGCAGGCCGAGCGCATGTTCGGCTGGCGCCGCGACGAGGTGCTGGACACGCCGCTGCACGACGTGGTCGTGCCGCCCGGTTTGCGCTCCGCCCATCGACGGGGTCTGGATCGCTTCATGGCGACGGGCGAGGCGCGCGTGCTGGGCAGCCGCCTGGAACTGCTGGCGCTGCGCCGCGACGGTACCGAGTTCCCCGTCGAGATGACGATCGGCCTGATCGACGTCGCGGGCGTGCGCTCGTTCGGCGCGTTCGTCAACGACATTTCGGCACGCCGCCGCATCGAGCGCGAGCTGGAAAGCGAACGCACGCTGCTGGCCGCCGTGCTGGAGGCGATCGACGTGGCCGTCGCCGCGTGCGACGAAGCGGGTGCGCTGACCCTGTTCAACCGCGCCGCACGCGAGATCTATGGCATCCCGCGCGACGCGACGATACGCAAGGACTGGCTGGAGCACTGCAGCGTGTACGCGCCGGACGGCA
The DNA here is from genome assembly GCF_004421005.1 of Pseudoduganella plicata. Taxonomy (NCBI): domain Bacteria; kingdom Pseudomonadati; phylum Pseudomonadota; class Betaproteobacteria; order Burkholderiales; family Oxalobacteraceae; genus Pseudoduganella; species Pseudoduganella plicata. Next base: position 874,724 of record NZ_CP038026.1, on the reverse strand, counting down.
CGGAGCCGGTGGCGCCGGCCGCAGTGCCGCTGGCGCGCGCGCTGGCGGGCGAGACGATCAGCGGCTTGGAGATCGTCATCGCCCCGCCGGGCCAGCCGGCGCGACACCTGCTGTGTTCCGGACACGCACTGGTGACGGCCGACGGCAAGTCGCTGGGCGCCGTGGTGGCCAGCAGCGACATCACGGCACGGCGAGAGGCCGAGCGCCGCCTGGCCGACAGCGAGCGCTTCCTGCGCACGATGGCCGACAACAACCCGGCCATGATCGGTTACGTCGACCGCGACCGCATCTACCGTTTCGCCAACCGTACCTATGGAGCGACGCTGAACCTGGCGCCCGAGGCGATCGTCGGGCGCCACATGCGCGACGTGCTGGGCGAGCCGGCCTATGCCGTCGTTGAGCCGCACGTGGCCCAGGCGCTGGCGGGAAAATCCGTGCACTTCGAAACGGACTTCCAGCATCCCAGCTGGCCGCGCTACTTCATGGGCGACTACGTACCCAACATCGACGCAAACGGCGTCGTGCTGGGCTTTCACACGATGGTGACGGACATCACCGACCGCAAGATGGCGGAGCTGGGCCACGCGCGCAACGAGCGCCTCGCGCAGGCCGCCAACCGCGCCAAGAGCGAGTTCGTGGCCAACGTCAGCCACGAGATCCGCACGCCGATGAACGCCGTGCTGGGGCTGACGCACCTGTTGGACAAGACCGGCCTGACGCCGCCGCAGCGCGAATACGTGGCCATGATCCAGTCGTGCGGCAAGACGCTGGTGGGCATCATCAACGACGTGCTGGACTTCTCCAAGATCGAGGCGGGCCGCATCGACATCGCCGCGCTGCCGTTCCCGCTGTCGCAACTGGTCGAAGGCATCGCCACGGCCATGCGCGCCAGCGACAAGCCGATCAATCTCGTCGTCGACGTTGCGCCGGACCTGCCGCCGGCCTATATCGGCGACGTCACGCGGCTGCAGCAGGTGGTCATGAACCTGGTCGGCAATGCGCTCAAGTTCACGACGGCAGGCGAAGTCGTCGTGACGATCTCGCGCATCGCCCAGCATGGCGCCACGGCGTCGCTGCGGATCGACGTGCGCGACACCGGCATCGGTATCAGCGAGGAACAGCTGGCGCGGCTGTTCCGGCCGTTCGAACAGGCCGACGCGGGCATCTCGCGCCGCTTCGGCGGCACGGGGCTTGGCCTGACGATCGCGCGCCAGCTGACCGAGCTGATGGGCGGACGCATCGCCGTCGCCAGCGTCGTTGGCGCGGGCAGCACGTTTACCGTGACGCTGCCGCTGACGTGTGCTCCCGCGGTGCCGGCACCGGCGCAGGTGGGCGGACGGCTGCTCGTGATCGACGTCTCGCCGGCATGCCGCGGCGGGATCGAACACGCGGCCGCCAGCCTGGGCTGGACGGTCGTCACGGCGTCCGACACAGAGGCGGCCGGGGAACTGCTGGCCGCAGCGCCGGTGGATGCCTTGCTGACGGGCGCGGCGCAACCGGGCGTGCAGCGCCTGCTCGACGCGCATGCCGCGCGCTGGCCGGAAGCGCAGGCGGCGCTGCTGCAGCTGACGGGCGGCCCGGACCGCGGCGTGGCGCCGCTGCCGGGCGCGGTGCCGCTGGCCCGGCCCGTGACCGCGCACAGCCTGCGCAGCGCGCTGGCGACGCCGGGGCGCCACGCCGCGGTCACGCAGCGCGAGAACCTGCCGGCTGGCGGCACGGGCCTCGCGGGCGCTCGTATCCTGCTGGTCGAGGATAATGCGCTCAACCAATTGGTCGCGAAAGGTATACTGGAGCCGGCCGGGGTGGTCGTGACGGCCGTCTGGAACGGCCAGGAGGCCGTGGACGCGATGAGCGCGGACCCGACGCGTTACGACCTGGTGCTGATGGACGTGCAGATGCCTGTCATGGACGGCTACACGGCCACGCGGCTCCTGCGCACCCGCCTCGGCGTGCGCCAGCCGATTCTGGCCATGAGCGCCGGCGTGACGGCCGCCGAGCGCGAAGAGTGCCTCGCGGCGGGCATGAACGATTTTATTGCAAAGCCGGTCGATGTGGAGCAGATGATGGAAAGCTTGCGGCAACACCTGGGACGGACGGACAAGACGGCGGGCGCCGCCGCGACGCCCGCCTTGCCCGCCGCCGCCGTGTTCAATGTGGACCGGCTGGCCGCGCTGGGCGCCGGCGACCCGGGCCAGCGCCTGGCCCTCGTCACGCTGGTCGAACGCATGGCCCGGGAAGCGCCGGCCGAGCTGGCGCGGGCGCGCGAGGTCTGGGAGGAGGGCGATGCCAAGGCGGCCGGGGCGACCCTGCACGCGCTGCGCGGTGGCGTCGGCAGTCTTGGCGCGCGCGACTTTGCCCAGGCCACGTTGCGGCTGGAAGCGGCATTGCGCGAAGGGCGCGGTGCACTGGTGGCAGGGCTGTTCGACGAAGTCGCGCGCCAGCTCGGCGCCACGGCGGCGGCGGCGCGCGCCTGGCTGGCGGCCCAGGCCTCATCAGCACCGGAGCCTGTGTCGTCCGGCCAGCCGGGCGAGCGGCCGGCGGCGCTGGCCGAATGGCTGGCGCTGCTGGAGCAGCGCGACCTGGACGCCGTGACGCACTATGAAACGCTGCGGACATGGCTGGGCACGCAGTTGTCCGCCGAGGACGATGCCGTCGTCGCGGCCGCCATGGGCGCGCTCGACTTCGATACCGTGCTGGCCGTGCTGCCGGAGCGGCTGCGGCATGATCCCGCCGCGTCGCCCCGCAGGGAGACGCCATGACCGCGGTCACGCAGAGCGACAGCACCATCCTGATCATCGACGACAACGCCGACACGATCCGCCTGCTGTCGGCCATGGTGCGGGGCCAGGCGCGGGTGCTGTTCGCCACCAACGGCGCGGCCGGCATCGACATCGCCCGGCTGCAGCGGCCGCAACTGATCCTGCTCGACGTCGAGATGGCGGGGATGGACGGCTTTGCCGTTTGCGACGTCATCCGGCGCGACCCGGCCCTGCGCAGCAGCGCGATCATTTTCGTCACGGCGCAGTCGTCGCCGGAAGCGGAAATCGCCTGCCTGGACGCGGGCGCCGTCGACTTCATCCCCAAGCCGCTGAACGCGGCCGTGGTGCAGGCGCGTGTGCGCACCCATCTGCGGCTGCAGGCGGCACTGGCCACGCTGGACGGGCTGGCACACCAGGACGGCCTGACGGGCCTGTTCAACCGGCGCCATTTCGACAGCCAGCTGGCCACGGAGTTCGCCCGCCACCGCCGCCACGGCATGCCGCTGGGACTGGCGCTGGTCGACGTCGACCACTTCAAGCTGTACAACGACCAATACGGCCACCAGCAGGGCGACGCCTGCCTGAAGGCCGTGGCGGGCGCGATCCGCGAAGGCGCGCGCCGGCCGGGCGAGCTGGCGGCCCGTTACGGCGGCGAGGAATTCGTCGTGTTGCTGCCCAATACCCGGCGCGAGGAGCTGCTGACGTACGGCGACTGGCTGTGCAGCCGTGTGACGATGCTGGACCTGCCGCATCCCACCGCCCCGACGGCACCGGCCGTCACCATCAGTGTCGGCCTGTGTTCCATGCTGCCGGCCGAAGGCGATACGCCCGAAGCGTTGCTGCACAAGGCCGACATGGCGCTGTACGAAGCCAAGGCCGCCGGGCGCAACCGCGGTGTGGTCGCCGGTCCGGACTGACCGGCGGCGTCAGACCGGCGCGCGGCTTTCGGGCGTGGCGGCATTGCGGCCCTTGAGCCGGTAGCCGACATACAGTGCGCCCAGCCAGACGGGAATGAGCCATACCGACAGGCGCAGCTCCGGCGTCAGGTACATCACCACCAGCACACCGGCCAGGAAGGCCAGGCACAGCCAGTTCGACAGCGGATGCCACGGGCTCGGGAAGCCCGTCGTTTCGCCGTGGGCGCGCTTGTGGGCGCGAAAGCGCAGGTGGATCCAGCTGATCATGCCCCAGTTGATGATCAGCGCGGAAACGACCAGGCCCATCAGCAACTCGAACGCCTTGCCCGGCATGAAGTAGTTCACGCACACACAGACGGCGGTCGCCAGCGCGGAAACGCCCAGCGCGGCCAGCGGTACGCCGCGACGGTTCACCGTCAGCATCGCACGCGGCGCATTGCCCTGCAGTGCCAGGCCGTACATCATGCGGCTGTTGCAGTAGACGCAGCTGTTGTACACCGACAGCGCCGCCGTCAGCACGACGATATTGAGCACCGTCGCCACCCATTCGCTGTCGAGGGCGTGGAAGATCAGCACGAACGGGCTGCCGCCGGCCACGACCTTCTGCCAGGGGTACAGCGACAGCAGCACGCCCAGCGCGCCGATGTAGAAGATCAGGATACGGTAGATGGCCTGGTTGGTTGCTTTGGGAATGGTGCGCGACGGGTCGTCCGCCTCGGCAGCCGTGATGCCCACCAGTTCCAGCCCGCCGAAGGAGAACATGATGACGGCGATCGCCATCACGAGGCCTGTGACGCCGTTGGGGAAGAAGCCCCCGTGGCGCCACAGGTTCGCCACCGACGCTTCCGGCCCGGCATTGCCCGAAACGAGCAGCCACGCGCCGAAACCGATCATGCCGACGATGGCGACCACCTTCACGATGGCGAACCAGAACTCCATCTCGCCGAACGCCTTGACGTTCGACAGGCTGATGCTGTTGATGATGACAAAGAACGCCAGCGCGGACACCCAGGTGGGGACGTCCGGCCACCAGTATTGCACGTAGATGCCCACGGCCGACAGTTCGGCCATGCTGACCAGCACGTACAGCACCCAGTAGTTCCAGCCCGACAGGAAGCCGGCCAGCGGGCCGCAGTACTTGTCGGCGAAATGGCTGAAGGAGCCGGCCACCGGTTCGTCGACAACCATCTCGCCCAGCTGGCGCATGATCAGGAAGGCAATCACGCCGGCCACGGCGTAACCCAGCAGCACGGACGGCCCGGCCATGCGGATCGTTTGCGCGATCCCGAGGAAGAGGCCAGTGCCAATGGCGCCGCCCAGGGCAATCAACTGGATGTGCCGGCTTTTCAGGCCGCGTTTGAGCTCGTTCTTTCCGTCTGCCATGGCAACCTGCGGTGGTGATAAAAGAGCACGATTCTAAAGCATTGCACGACGCTAAGGTAATCCGCGGCATGCGCGGCCGCCGAAGTGCGGCAAAAGCATGGCAGCGCCAACGCGAAGCCCGCGCGGATGCCCGATGGATGCGCGCGGGAACCAGGCTCCGGTCTGCGAGACGATGTCGCGGATGATTTGCGGCGACGGCTGCCAAGCCCCCGCAAGCGGGATGCTGGCGGCCTGACAACTCGTTGAATCGCCTGCAACGGCGGGCGCCGTTGTGTTGTTTTGACGTACGTCAAACAATTTATTGCGTGGCGGGTTGGGCAACTTCTGCCGGAAAAGGCGCATCGCCATTGTAGGATTGCTCTACGGATACACCAATCCTCCATCCCCGCGGCAGTGCCGCACCTCAGGATTTCGGACACCATCATGATGCATGGCCACGGACGGCTCACGCCCGCGTTTCCCCTTGTTTTCCTCACGCTGCTGTGCGGCTCGGCCGCGCACGCCCAGATCGTCGACGGCGCCACGATGGCACCCGCCGCGCAGGCGTCGTTGACGGCCAATGCCACCCTCGTCAGCCAGTATGTCTCACGCGGGGTGCGCCAGAGCTGGGGCAAACCGGCGGCGCAGGCGGGCATCGACTACGCCCACCCGAGCGGCTGGTCGGCCGGCACGTGGGTATCGACGATCAGCGACCGCTTCGTTGAAGAAGGCACGGTCGAACTGGACATCTACGGCGGCTACAGCGGCACGGCCGGCGCGATCGGCTACAGCGCGCTGGCCTACTACTATAAATATCCGCGCGCCGTCATCAGCGCTACCGGCACGAAGTTCGATTACGCCGAGCTGTCCGGCGGCCTGACGTACAAGTCGCTGTACGGCAAATACAACTACACGGTCACGCGCGACTTCTTCGGCGTCACGAACGCACGCGGCACGGGCTACCTGGACGTGGGCGCCAACCATGAACTGGGCGACGGCTGGATGCTCAACCTGCACGCCGGCGACGGCCGCGTGGCGGGACACGGCAACGATATCTGGAACTGGCGTGACGCCAGGGCCGGCGTGACCAGGACGCTGGGTGGTGGCTGGAGCGCCGCCGTGGCCTACACGCGCGCCTGGGGCAGGACCGACATCTACAAGACGTACACCACCGGCGTCGCCAGGGGCGGCGCGATCGACTACGCCGACGTCACGCGCGGCACGCTGGTCGTTTCCGTGACCCGTACTTTCTGAATCCGAAGCAACCGCAGCAGGAGTTCCGCACCATGCAAACCAAACCATCCCGACTGGCGCTGTCGCTGAACGCACGCATCTGCGTGGCGGCCAGCGCGCTGGTCATCCTCAGCCTGGGCATTACCGCCACGGTCACGGGCATCCGCGCCAGCAACGACGCGGAAAGCGCCGCCATGCGCCTGGCAAATACCGCGTCGCGCGAGGCGTCGCAAGCGCTGGCCACACGCATCACCAGCAATCTGTCCAACGTCGCGACGCTGGGCGCCGCAATGCAAGGCACCAAGGCGGCTGGCCTGCCGCTGGATCGGCGCGCGATCGGCGAAATGACGAAGGCCACGCTGCTCTGGTCGGAAGACCTGGTGGGCGCCGCCATCACGTGGGAGCCCGACGCGCTGGATGGCAAGGACGCCGAGTATGCGGACCAGAAACCGGAGTACGATGCCACCGGCCGGTACATGCCGTACTACACGCGCAACCCGGCCGGTGGCGTGGGTGTGGAGCCGATCGTGTTCTCGAACGCCCCCGGTGCCAACGACTGGTACGACATTCCGAAGAAAAGCGGCAAGGTGCACTTCACCGAACCGTACGCGTACCCGATCAACGGCAAGGACGTGCTGATGGCCTCGATGGTGGCCCCGATCGTCGTCAACGGCAAATTCCTGGGCGTGGCCAGCGCCGACTTCATGCTGACAAAGCTCTCGGCCATCCTCGCGGGTATGAAGACGCTGGAAGGCGGCCAGCTGGCGCTGATTTCAAACGGCGGCCTGTATGCCAGCAATCCGGATGCGGCACTGAACGGCAAGCCGGCCAAGGACGTTCCGGCGGCGGCACTGGACGCCGTACGCGCCGGCAAGGCCTATGAATATCGCGACGGCGACGACGTCGTCCACCTGCTGCAGCCGCTGCAGCTGCATGCCGACATCGCGCCGTGGGCCGTGCGCCTGTCGTTCCCGTACAGTGTGGCCACTGCACCCGCGCGCGAGCTGCTGATGTACACAGCACTGGTGTCGGCGCTGTGCGCCGCGGCGGCGGCGCTGGCGATGGTGTGCATGCTGAACCGCATGACGAAGCCCCTGCGCAGCCTGGCCCGTACGATGCAGCAGCTGGCCGGCGGCAATGCCGACCTGTCGGCGCGCCTGACCGTGCGCGGCACGGACGAACTGGCCGTGATCGGCACCGGCTTCAACGAATTCGTCGCCAAGATCGAACACGTGCTGGCGCGCGTGCGCCACAGCTCCGAAGCGGTGGCCACGGCCAGCCACGAGATCAGCCAGGGCAACCATGACCTGTCGGCCCGCACCGAGCAGCAGGCCAGCGCGCTGCAGCAGACCGCCGCGTCGATGGAACAGCTGACCAGCACTGTCAAGCAGAACTCGGACAACGCCATCCAGGCGCGCCAGCTGGCCGCGTCGGCATCGGAAGTGGCCGTGCGCGGCGGGGCAGTGGTGGCGCAGGTGGTCGATACCATGGCGTCGATCAACGCTTCGTCGAGCAAGGTGGTGGACATCATCGGCGTCATCGACGGAATCGCGTTCCAGACCAATATCCTGGCCCTGAACGCGGCGGTCGAAGCGGCCCGCGCCGGCGAGCAGGGACGCGGCTTCGCCGTCGTCGCCAGCGAAGTGCGCAACCTGGCGCAGCGCAGCGCCTCCGCGGCAAAGGAAATCAAGGCGCTGATCGGCGCTTCGGTGGGGCAGGTCGAGCAGGGTGGCCGGCTGGTGGCCGACGCCGGCGGCACGATGGACGAAGTCGTCTCCAGCGTGCAGCGGGTGGCGGCGATCATCAGCGAGATCGCGGCTGCCAGCGGCGAACAGAGCAGCGGCATCAGCCAGATCAACCAGGCGGTCGTGCAGATGGATAGCGTAACGCAGCAGAACGCGGCGCTGGTGGAAGAAGCGGCTGCCGCGGCGGAAAGCTTGCAGGACCAGGCCGACACCCTCGTGTCGCTGGTGGGGCAGTTCCGCATCGGAGCCGTGGATGTCAAGGCGCCGGCCGTGGTGCCGGCCCAGGTGAAACTGGCGGCGCCGGTGAAGAGCGCCGCCGCGAAGCCGAAAAAGGTTACCGTTGCTACGGCTGCCGACGAGTGGGAAACGTTTTAAATAGTCTCTTATAAACGGTCCGGCCGAGCGCGCGCGAAAGATCCGGGGTCAGGGAGGCGTGGTGGCATACCTGCCATCGCTCCTGCACCCCGGTCTCATCCCGGGTTACGCGTGGGCGGGTTTCTTGCCCAGCAGTTTGCTGGCCGCGAACGCTGCCCCGGCTACGCCCACCACCATCGCCGCCGTGCTGCCGGAGAAGCCGACGGCAGTGTCGCGCGCGATCTTGCCCGCCTGCGGCGTCACCAGCTGCATGCGGCGCTTCGTCATCTGCACCCCCAGTTCGCTCATGCGTTCCTGCGTCATCAGGCGTTCCGCATCCGGCAGCAATACGGTTTCCTCGTCGGCCACGTGATGCATCACGTCGCGCATCAGTTCATGGATGAGCTGATCGTGGCGCGGGTCGGCGCCGTCGGTGGCGCGCAGCGCGGCGATGACGCGGCGCATCTCGTTATGCTCCGGTTCCGATTTCAGCATTGTCGGATCGGAGCCTTCCAGCTGGCGCATGGCGGGGTAGAAGATTTCCTCTTCCAGCGTCGCATGGATTTCCAGCGCGGTGCAGATCGTTTCCGCCAGCGCTTTTTTTACCTTCGGTTTCTTCGTCGTCGTGTACTGGTGGAACGTCACCAGCGTGTGCGAGTGGTCGAAGCGGATCATGTCGGTAATCGTCGGGCTGAGCTTGTTCAGTGAAAACATCTTCTTCTCCTTTGGCTGGCAACGACTCATGGTAAGTCGCTCGCGCGCCGGCTGACGTAGGAAAATGGCGCAACGGCGTGTCGGCGCAGGGCGCGGCATGACCAAATGGCATCCTCCACGCTGTTTTGTTGCGAAGCCGCATCGCACGCGCGTGGGTGCACCCGATTCGCGACAGCGCCGTGCACCTGGGATATAGTTATCACGTAGACCACTGCCGGGGAGTCGCATGAGGGGACACGCATGAAAGGCCAATACCGTGCCGCCGCGAACCGAAGGAAAGGCCTCCCCGTACACGGGCGTGCCCAGCAATTGCCCGCGCCCCGCATCCTGGCGCGCTTTGGCGACCTGTTCCAGGATCATCCGCAGCCGATGTGGATCTACGATATCGACACCTTGCGCTTCCTGCGCGTGAACGCGGCCGCCTGCCGGCACTACGGCTATACGACGGACGAGTTCCTGCACATGACGATCCGCGACATCCGGCCGCGCGACGAGTGTGCGCGCCTGGAGGCGGATCTGGCGTCGACGGAGCCCAGGATGCCGCAGTCGTCCGGCGTCTGGACCCACCTGAAACGCGACGGCACGCCCATCGCCGTGCGCATCTCGTCGCATGCCGTCAATTATCAGGGCCACCGGGCCCGGCTGGTGTTTGCCCACGACGTTACGGCCCAGCAGGCCACGAAACGGGCGCTGCACCGCTCCGAACAGCTGTACCGCAGTCTGGTGGACACGATGCCGCACCAGGTCTACTGGAAGGACCTGGCACTGAACTACCTCGGTTGCAATCGTGTATTTGCCGAGGCGGCCGGGCTGGACGACCCGCAGGAAGTGGTCGGCAAGAGCGACGAGCACCTGGTCTGGCGGCGCCAGGCGCAGCGGCTGGCCGCCGAGGACCGCATGGTGGTCACGACGGGCCACCCACTGCTCGACCGCGAGGACACGCTGACCGGACCGGACGGCAAGCAGCGCCGCTACCTGGTCAACAAGCTGCCACTGTACGGACAGGAGGGGACGATCATCGGCATGCTGGGCACGCTGGAGGACATCACGGCGCGCCGCAAGGCCGAGGAGACACTGCGGCTGCAGAGCAGGGCGCTGGATGCCAGCGTCAACGCCATCGTCATCACGCGCCAGGTCAACCGGCAGAATATCATCGTCTACGCCAATCCCGCGTTTGCCCGCATCTCGGGCTACGACCTGGCAGAAGTGATGAACCAGGACTGCCGCTTCCTGCAGGGCGACGACCGCGAGCAGGAGGGCTTGTTCATGCTGCGCGAGGCGCTGCAGACGAGCCGCGAGGCGACCGTCGTGCTGCGCAACTACCGCAAGAACGGCTCGCAGTTCTGGAACCAGCTGCATATCGCGCCGGTGCAGGACAGCGGCGGCCGCGTCACCCATTGGGTCGGGGTCATCAACGACATCACCGAAACGATGCGCTACCAGAAGGACCTGGAACACCAGTCCACCCACGATGCGCTCACCGGACTGCCGAACCGCAACCTGTTCCGCGACCGGCTCGACCAGGCGATCAGCTACGCGGCGCGCTACCGCAACCAGCTGTGGGTGGTCGTGCTCGACCTTGACAACTTCAAGCTGATCAACGACACGCTGGGCCATGCCGTGGGCGACAGCCTGCTGCAGACGGTGGGCGAACGGCTGCGCGCGGCGCTGCGCGACTCCGACACGGTGGCGCGCCTGGGCGGCGACGAATTCATCCTGCTGCTGCCGGACCAGCCCGGCGCCGGCCTGTCGCCGCGCACCGTGCAGGCGATTCTCGAAGCGGTCAGCGCACCGATGCGCCTGGGCGCGCACGACCTGGCCCTGACATGCAGCATGGGCGTGGCCGTCTACCCGCGCGACGGCGAGACGGGATCGGGCCTGTTCAAGCATGCCGATATCGCGCTGTACCGCGCCAAGGACGGCGGGCGCAACCAGCTGCAGTTCTACACGGCCGAGATGAACGACCGCGTCACGGAGCGCACGCTGATCGAAGGCCACCTGCGCCATGCGCTGGTGCGCAACGAGTTCCTGCTGTATTTCCAGCCGCGCGTGGACTGTGTCAGCGGCCGCGTCGTCGGGCTGGAGGCGCTGCTGCGCTGGCAGCATCCGGAACTGGGTCTGGTCTCGCCCGTGCGCTTCATCAGTGTGGCCGAGGAGACGGGCCGGATCGTGGAAATCGGCGAATGGGTGCTGAAGACGGCCTGCCTGCAGGCGGTGGCATGGCAGCAGGCCGGGCTGGCGCCCGTGCCGGTGGCCGTGAATGTGTCGGCGCGCCAGTTCCGCCATGCCGCCTTCGTGCAGGAAGTGCAGAATGCGCTGGACGCCAGCGGCCTGGAACCGCGCTGGCTGGAGCTGGAGCTGACGGAAAGCGTCATGATGCACAACGTCGATGTCGTCATCGCCGCCATGAGCCAGCTCAAGGCGATGGGCATCTGCCTGTCGATCGACGATTTCGGTACGGGTTATTCCAGCCTGAACTACCTGCGCCGCTTCCCCATCGACTATCTGAAGATCGACCAGAGTTTCGTGCGCGACATGCTGTCGGACCCACCCGGCGCCGCCATCGTCCGCTCCATCATCGCCCTGGGACACAGCCTGTCGTTCCGGATCATCGCCGAAGGGGTCGAAACGGAGGACCAGCTGGCCTACCTGAAGGAGGAGGGTTGCGACGAGATCCAGGGCTTTCTCTGCAGCCGGCCTGTGCCGGAGCGAGAAGCGGCGGTGCTGCTCGGTCAATAGAATGCTCACCCGACCGTACTGGCGCGGAGTGCCCCACGGGGGGGCACCTGGCGCGGTCCCGGCCGGGACACCAGGCCGGCGCGTCGCGGGTAGCCGAATCAGCGGTAGTGTTCGGCCGCCAGTCCGTACTTCTGCATCTTGTGGTACAGGGTCTGCTTCGGTACCGCCAGCGACGCGCAGGCCGCGCTGACATTGCCGCCCGCCTCGCGCAGCGCGGTGTCGATCAGGGCGCGTTCGAACGCGCTGACCTGGTCCGACAGCGAGGCTGGCGTGGCCGGCGCAGCGCTGACGCCCGCCTCGCCTGGCAGGGCGCCGGGCAGGCCGAGCACGTAGCGGTCGGCCGCATTGCGCAGCTCGCGCACGTTGCCGGGCCAGTCGTGCCGCAGCAGAACCTGCCGGTGGGCCGGCGGCAGCGCCGGCACGTCGCGGCGGTAGCGGCTGGCCGCGTCAAGCATGAAGTGTTCGAACAGCAGGGGGATGTCGTCGCGCCGCTCGCGCAGCGGCGGGATGCGCAGCACGATCAGGTTCAGGCGGTAGTACAGGTCGGCCCGGAATTGCCCCTGGTCCACCAGCTCGCGCAGGTCGACCTTGGCCGCGGCGACGACGCGCACGTCCACCGGTACCGGCTGCACGGAGCCCAGGCGCTCGATATAGCGCTCCTGCAGCACCCGCAGCAGCTTGACCTGCAACGGCGGCGGCAGGCTCTCGATCTCGTCCAGGAACAGCGTGCCGTCGGACGCATGCTCGATCTTGCCGACCTGGCGCCTGGCGGCGCCCGTGAACGCACCCGCTTCGTGGCCGAACAATTCGCTTTCGAAGATCGTCTCCGGAATGGCGCCGCAATTGACGGCGACATAGTGGTGCCGTGCGCGCTCGCTGAACCGGTGCAGGCAACGCGCCACCAGCTCCTTGCCGGTCCCCGTTTCGCCGTAGACCAGCACGTCCGCCGGCTGGCTGGCCACCTCCAGGATCAGGCGGCGCAGGTCGCGCATGGCGGCCGTATTGCCCAGGAGTGCGGCGTCGATGCCCTGGCTGTGTGCCAGGCGCTGGCGCAACGCCTGCACTTCCAGCTGCAGCCGCCGCTTGTCGACCGCGCGCCGCACCACGTCCGCCAGCTGGTCGGAAGAATAGGGCTTCTCGAGAAAATCGTAGGCGCCGTCGCGCATGGCCTGTACCGCCATTGCGATGTCGCCGTGGCCCGTCACGAGAATCACGGGCAGGTCGGGATCGACGGCGCGCGCCGCCTGCAGTAACTCCAGGCCGCCCATGCCGGGCAGGCGCACGTCGCTGACCAGCACGCAGGGGCGGTGGGGACACAGCAGCTCGTGTGCCGGCTCCGCACTGTCGAAACTGCGCACGTTGAAACCGGCAAGATCGAGCGCCTGGGCGCTGCCCTCGCGCACGGCCGGGTCGTCCTCGACCAATATAATCTCAATCTCATCCATCCGCTTTATTCATCCGTTTGATCCATCCGGTTTGTCGACCGCCGCAGCCTGCAGCGCGATGACGAAGCAGGCGCCGGTATCGGTATCCTCGCTGCGCAGGCTGCCCCCGAAGTCGCGCACGATCTGTTCGGAGATGGCCAGGCCAAGGCCCAGGCCTTCGCCCTGCGGCTTGGTCGTGAAGAAGGGCTGGAACAGCCGTTCGCGCGCCTCGTCCGTGAGGCCGGGCCCGTTGTCGGCGACGCGGATCGAGACGACCTCTCCCGCATCGGTCACGCGGACCGTCAGCTCGCGCGGCACGTCGCGCGCCAGTGTGCCCAGGGCATCCAGCGCATTGCTCATCAGGTTGAGCAGCACCTGTTCCAGCCGGTTGCTGTCGCACAGCGCATAGACGTCGCCCTGGCTGATGTCCAGCGTGAACGCTACCTTGTCCAGTTGCAGGCGCCGTTCCACCAGCACCAGCGTGTTGGCGATCGCCGTGTGGACGGAGACGGGCCCGAGCTCTGCATTGGACTTGCGCGCGAAACTTTTCAGCTTGCCGGTGATGGTGCCCATGCGCGCCACCACCTGCGAGATCCTTGCCAGGTTTTGCCGGGCTTCGTCGACGCGGCCCCGCTCGAACAGCAGCATGGCATTGTCGGACATCGTGCGCAGCGCCGTCAGCGGCTGGTTCAGCTCATGGGTAATGCTGGCCGACATCTGGCCCAGCGCCGCCATCTTGCCCGCCTGGTACAGCTCGTTCTGCGTGCGGTGCAGCTGCTGTTCGGCCCGGCGCCGTACCTCCGCCTCGTCGGTCAGCCACTGCGTGGTCCGCGCCAGCCGCGCGGTACGCTCGGCCACCTTCAGCTCCAGCTGGTTGTAAGCCGCCTGCAGCTGCTCCTTGGCCTGCAGGCGCTGGCGCAGATACAGGAACAGCAGCGTCAGGAAGCCATACGCCACCCAGGCAAACAGCACGGCCGCGCGGGCGTTGGCGCGCGCCTGGCTCAGATCGGACACGTACAGGAACGTCCACTGCCGCGGCGCCAGAGACCGCGCCTGCACCAGCAGAGGCGGCGTGATCGTGCCCCTGGCCTCGCTGCCGTTGGCGGCGCCGATCGTGATCACGCGCGTGCCGTCGACGTATGCCCGTTCGTCGCGGATCGGCAGCGGGGGTAGCGCCAGGCCGTGGTACTGGCGGGTTTGCGCCAGGCCGGCGCGCACGCTGTCGGAGAGCGGGCGCAGCGTATGATACTTCCAGGCGGGCGCGGAGGACAGGAACAGCACGCCGTTGGCGTCGGCCAGCATGACCTTGTCCGCGCCCTGCACCCAGCCGCGCTCCTGCTCCTCGATGTTGACCTTGACGACCGCGACACCGAGCATGCGCCCGTCGCGGTAGACGCCGCGCGCGTAGAAGTAGCCGGGCTCGCCGCTGGTCGTGCCGACGCCGTAGAAGCCGCTCGGGTGCCCGCTCAGCGCATTCTGCAGGTAGGGCCGGAAGCGGATGTCGTCGCCCACGAAGCTGTCCTTCTGGCGCCAGTTGCTTGCTGCCAGGGTGCGGCCTTGCAGGTCGACGATGTAGATGATGCGGGAGCCGGCCTGGCCCGACAGACGCTCGAGGTAGGTGTTGACGTCGAGGCGCCGCGCCATGTCGCCGGGGTGTTCGAGCAGGGCCAGCACGTTCTTGTCCAGCTCCAGCATGTGAGGAAGGAAATCGTACTTGTCCAGCAGGTTCTGCAGGCTGGCCGCATACAGTTCCAGCCGCTGGGCACCGGCCGCGCGAAGCCGGTCGATGCTGATCCGCTCGGTCCACCAGTAAGCGGTCCACCCCAGCGCGATCGCCCCGGCCAGGACGGCAATCCAGGCCAGATGGGCGAGGCGGCGGGCCCGCGCATGCGGCAGGGCGGCCGGCGCCTCGTTGGGCTGGCCGATGGGGGGTTCAGGCGGGATCGACATCGGCGCCACTATAACAAATCGCGCGTTCGCCTCAGAAGCAGTGCCGGATACCGAGGTTGAGGGCGGCGTTGCCGCTGCCGCTGTCGGTGGCGTTGCCGACCGTGAACACGGCGCCGTTGTCGTTGTCGATATGGCCGTAAGCGGCATACAGATCGGTACGTGGCGCCAGGCCGTACAGGTAGCCGGCGCCGTACTGGCGGGCGTCGCGCCGGGCGGCCGAGCGGTCGTCCCGCTGCACCGCCGACAGCAGCACGCGGTGCGGCCCATGCTTCCACGTCAGGCCGAGCAGCGCATCGCGGCTGCGCGCGCCGGCCAGGTCACGGCTGCGGACGAAGGCGGCATGCGCGCTCACGGCGCCCAGCGTGTAGCGGGCCGCCAGGATCGTGTTGCGGGCATGATCCGGCGCAAGCGCGTCTTCGCGGCGGTGATGGCCCAGCATGACGACCAGCGGTCCCGGCGCGTAGCTCAACACGCCGCTGAAGACACGCTTGCGGTGCTTGCCCACGTCCAGCTCGGGAACCTCGCCCGCGCCGTAGGCCACCTCGGCCGACCAGCCGGCGCGTTCGGGGGTGGTGTAGAGGACGGCATTGTCCATGCGGTGATTGCCGGCCATGACGTTCGTCGCCTGGCCCGCCAGGCCGTCCTCGAAGGGATCGGCCACGTCGCGGATGGCGCGATAGTAAGGCGAATACTGGCGGCCGACGGTGATGCTGCCGAACGCGCCGCGCAGGCCGACGAACGCCTGGCGGCCGAAGCGCAGGCCGCCCTGGCCGGTCGCGCCGGTATCGATGTTGTAGCCGCCTTCCAGTACAAAGACGGCGGACAAGCCATTGCCCAGGTCTTCGGTTCCCTTGAAGCCCAGCCGCGAGCCGGAAGCGAGGCCGCTGCCGATCGCGGGGCTGCTGCCCGCCGGGGTGCCGTATTCGGCCACGAGGCCCGCATCCGCGACGCCGTAGATGTGGACTTGGGATTGTGCTTGAGCGGCCGCGGCGGTCATGGCCAGTGCCGCGGTGATTACGTATTTCATCGGGTCTCCTAGGTGTATCGTTATTGCTTACGCAGCTTGGGCGTCGTGTTGCCTGGTTTGGGCGCTGGCGGGATCCTCCAGCGCGCCTTCCCACTTGGCGACCACGGCGGTCGCCACGGCATTGCCGACGGCATTGGTGGCCGAGCGGCCCATGTCGAGGAACTGGTCGACCCCCATCAGCAGCAACAGGCCAGCCTCGGGGATATGAAATTGGGTCAGGGTGGCGGCGATCACCACCAGGGAGGCACGCGGCACGCCGGCCATCCCCTTCGACGTCAGCATCAGGAGCAGCAGCATGCTGATCTGCGTGCCCAGCGACAGGTCGATGCCATAGGCCTGGGCGATAAAGAGCACGGCGAACGTGCAGTACATCATCGAGCCGTCCAGGTTGAACGAGTAGCCCATCGGCAGCACAAAGCTGGAGATGCGGCGCTGAACGCCGAATTTGTCGAGCGCCACCAGCAGCTTGGGATAGGCCGCTTCGGAACTGGCCGTGGAGAACGCCAGCAGGAACGGCTCGCGGATCAGCCCGACCAGGCGGAACACGCGCGAGCCCAGCACGAGGAAGCCGGCGCCGATCAGCAGCAGCCACAGGCAGAAAAGGCCCAGGTAGAAGCCGCCCATGAACTTGGCAAAGGTCAGCAGGATGCCAAGACCGTTGGTGGTAACGACCGATGCCATGGCCGCAAACACGGCCAGCGGGGCCATGGTCATGATGCTGCCGGTCATGCGCAACATCACCTGGGCCAGCTCGTCCACCACCGCGACCAGGCGCTTGCCCGACTCGCCCAATGCGCCAAGGGCGGAGCCGAAGAAAATGGAAAACACCAGCACCTGCAGGATTTCGTTATTGGCCATCGCCTCGATAGGCGACTTCGGCACCACGTGCGTGATGAAGTCCTTCAGCGTGAAGGCGGCGGTCTTCAGGCCCGTGCTGGCATCCACGGGCGGCAGCGGCAAGTCCAGCCGGGCACCCAGCTGCAACAGGTTCGACAGCGCCATGCCCAGGGCCAACGAGACAAGCGAAGCGAGCACGAACCAGGCAAAGGCCTTCGCGCCGATGCGCCCGGCGGCCTTGCCGTCGGCCAGATTGGCGATGCCGGTCGTCAGCGTCGAAAATACCAGGAGCGCGATGATCATCTTGATCAGGCGCAGGAAGATGTCCGTCACCAGCGAGATATGGCCGGAAATCGTCGCGCTGGCGGCCTTGTCCGGATAAGCGGTATGGCACGCATAGCCAACCGCGATGCCGAGCAGCATCGCCAGCAGGATGTACAGGGTAAGAGGGCGCTTCTTCTGCATTGCAGTCTCCGTATTATCGAAACCGCGGTGAGCCACCGCGGAGGTGGATCCCATATAGCAAGCGCCGTGCCTGAGCTTGTCAGGATGCTAAGTGGTTGTTTGGATGAGGTTTTTGCATCGCACGCAAAACGATTGGTCCAAGAAGTTGGACGGCGGGCGCGACGCGGGTCCAAGGGTTCGGACGGTCGGCGCAATTGTCGCTACGGCGCAACGCCTGCGCGCAGTAAATGGTGGCGCGGGCAAATGAACATCGGTTCGCACGTCGGATCGGCCCCTTCGCTCCCTGACGCGTACGCGCCGTTGCCCACTTGGGGGCAGGTGCGTGCAACGGCGATGGAGGCGCGGGGCGGAGGCGCCAGGCCGGAACATTGAACGGAGCGGACCAGGGGCAACGTCATCCGCGCGCTCTGCCTTACGCGGTGGCAAAGCGGTCCGTGGCAGTCCAGGCGTTCGGACATGCGGCCTGCAGGGAGGGGGAGCGCAGACGCAAGCCAACGGCACGGGAACGATCTCGATGTTCCAGCGGTGAAAGCTTCCCGAGACTGCCGGTAGAGCGCGCAGCGGGCAGGAGTGCTCCTGCCCGGCTGTCAAAGTCGGGAGCCAGGCCGCGGCGCGGCCTGGCTTTGGCACATCAGTCGCGGATTTCCAGTGCCCGGTTCAGCGACAGTGCCGCCAGCGAGCCCACGGCGCCGGACAGCAGGTACAGGCTGACATAGCCCAGGCCGAAGTTCGCCGACAGCCCCAGCGCGACCAGCGGAGCGAATGCGGCGCCGACGAGCCACGACAGGTCCGACGTGAGCGCAGCGCCAGTGTAGCGGTGGCGGGGCGCGAAGTTCGCCGTCACGGCGCCGGCAGCCTGGCCATACGACAGACCCAGCAGTGCGAAGCCGACCAGGATGAAGATGTTCTGGCCCGTCTCGCCGCCCTGCATCAGTGTCGGCACGAAGCCCGAGAATACGGCGATCAGCGCCGCCAGCGTGCCGAGCGTGGTGCGGCGGCCGAAGCGGTCCGCGATCAGGCCGGAAGCGACGGTGCCGACGATCGCCAGCGCCGCGCCCCACATTTGCAGCACGAGGAAGTCGTCCAGCGCGCGGTTCGAGTACAGCTGCACCCACGACAGCGGGAACACGGTCACCAGGTGGAACAGGGCGTAGCTGGCCAGCGCGGCCAACGCGCCGATGATGATATTGCGGCCCTGCGTGTGGGACAGCTCGGACAGGCCGACAGGCTCCAGTTCGCGTTCGTCCAGCAGGCGCGCATATTCCGGCGTCGAGACCAGGCGCAGGCGGGCGAACAACGCGACAACGTTAATGGCGAACGCCACGAAGAACGGGAAACGCCAGCCCCACGCCAGGAAGTCCAGGCCGGACAAGTTGGCGATCATGTAGGCGAAGATGCCTGCGGCGATGATGAAGCCGACCGGCGCGCCCAGCTGGCCCAGCATGGCGTACCAGCCGCGCTTGTTGTGCGGCGCATTCAGTGCCAGCAGCGACGGCAGGCCATCCCATGAACCGCCCTGTGCCACGCCCTGGCCGATACGGAACAGGGCCAGCAGGACGATGCCCGTGTTGCCGGCATCGGCGTACGACGGCAGGAAGGCGATACCGACCGTGGAAATCCCCAGCAGGAACAGGGCGGCCGTCAGCTTGCCTTCGCGCGAGTAGCGCCGCTGCAGCCACATGAACAGCACGGTGCCGAACGGGCGGGCGATAAAGGCAAAGGAGAAGATGACAAAGGAGTACAGGACGGCGTCGAGCCGGTCGTCGAACGGGAAGAACAGCGACGGGAAGACCAGCACCGAAGCGATGGCGTAGACAAAGAAGTCGAAATATTCGGAGGCGCGGCCGATGACCACGCCGACGGCGATTTCGCCGGGGTGGATTTCGCCGTCCCTTGCATTAATGTTGCGTGCGCCGTCACTCGTGGGACTTGGCTGATAATCCGGGGGACCGATGGTTGGCCTGGGATGTTGCCGTCAAAAGTTGTCGTTGCCATATTTGTCTTTCATGTCATGTGTTCACAGTCTTTGCAGATGAGCTTAGCAAAATGCGCCGCCACTACGGACTACAACAGCCGGACACCAGGTCGACATCGCCGGATTTGACACCGGGGGTGGGACAAAGTGTCCAATTCCATTCCGCATGCCTGTGACGGTACAGTAACATGTTCCCAATCCTCTGTAGCGCACATAACTTAATGAAAACATCAAAAGTTCGCAGCGGACTGATGCTTCTCCCCCTGTTGTGGCTCACCGGCTGCAATACGGTGGTGTTGAATCCGTCCGGTGATATCGCGGCGCAGCAGGCTCATCTGGTAATGGTGTCTGTTTACCTGATGCTGCTGATCGTCGTTCCCGTTATTTTCCTCACGCTGTATTTTGCCTGGCGTTATCGCCAAAGCAATACCAAGGCTACCTATGCGCCCGACTGGGACCACTCCACCAAACTGGAACTGGTCATCTGGGGTGTGCCGCTGCTGCTGATCATCGTGCTGGGCCTGATCACCTGGATCAGCACCCACCTGCTCGATCCGTACCGTCCGCTGCAGCGCCTGGACGAGAAGCGTCCGATCCCCGCCGGCGTCACGCCGATGACGGTGGAAGTCGTCGCGCTGGACTGGAAATGGCTGTTCATCTATCCGGAGCAGGGTGTCGCGACGGTCAATGAACTGGTCACGCCGGTGGACCGTCCCATCAAGTTCAAGATCACCGCATCGTCGGTCATGAACGCGTTCTATATTCCCGCAATGGCAGGCATGATCTATGCAATGCCGGCGATGGAAACGCAGCTGAACGCCGTCATGAACAAATCGGGCACGTACGACGGCTTCTCGTCGAACTACAGCGGTGCCGGCTTCTCGCACATGCGCTTCAAGTACCATGCGATGCCGCAGGGCGACTTCGACGCGTGGGTGGCAAAGACCAAGGCCGGCGGCGGCGAACTGACCCGCACGGACTACGTCCAGCTGGCCAAGCCGAGCGAGAAGGACCCCGTGCGCCGCTACGGCGCCGTGGACCCGACGCTGTACAGCGCAATCGTCAACCTTTGCGTCGAGCCAGGCACGAAGTGCATGGCCGAGACGATGCATGAAGACCAGCGCCGCAACGCCGCCGCCGCGGCGCTGAAAAAAGCGCAACACGAAGCAGGCAAGAAAGCCAATCCGGGCGAAGTCGCACGGGTGGCACAACTGGGTGCCGAGGTATGCACGACGCCTGCCGACAAGCCCACCATTTCCATGAAGACCGACAATGCAAGCGTATCCAACTGAAACCGATCCGATCTTCGGCAGGCTGAGCTGGGAAGCGATTCCGTTCCATGAACCGATCCTGCTCGCCACCTTCGCCGGAGTTGCCCTGGGCGGTATCGCCCTGGTTGCCGCCCTGACGTACTTCCGCGTCTGGGGTCATCTGTGGAAGAACTGGATCACCAGTATCGACCACAAGAAAATCGGCATCATGTACATGATCCTGGGCCTGATCATGCTGCTGCGCGGCTTTGCCGACGCGATGATGATGCGTGCCCAGCAAGCCATCGCCTTTGGCGACAATGCCGGCTTCCTGCCGCCGCACCACTACGACCAGGTCTTCACCGCCCACGGCGTGATCATGATCTTCTTCGTGGCGATGCCGCTCATTACCGGCCTGATGAACTACGTCGTGCCGCTGCAGATCGGCGCGCGCGACGTGGCGTTCCCGTTCCTGAACAACTTCTCGTTCTGGATGACGACGATGGGCGCCGTGCTGGTCATGGCCTCGCTGTTCGTCGGCGAATTCGCCCGTACCGGCTGGCTGGCCTTCCCGCCGCTGTCCGGCATCCTGGCGTCGCCCGACGTGGGGGTGGACTACTACATCTGGTCATTGCAGATTGCCGGGGTAGGGACACTGTTGTCCGGCGTGAACCTGCTCGTCACGATCGTCAAGATGCGTGCCCCCGGCATGGACATGATGAAGATGCCGGTGTTCACGTGGACCGCACTGTGCACCAACATCCTGATCGTCGCCGCGTTCCCCGTGCTGACGGCCGTGCTGGGCATGCTGTCGATGGACCGCCTGCTGGGTACGCACTTCTTCACGAACGAGCTGGGCGGCAACGCCATGATGTACGTGAACCTGATCTGGATCTGGGGCCACCCGGAGGTGTACATCCTGATCCTGCCGTGCTTCGGCATCTTCTCGGAAGTCGTGTCGACGTACTGCTCCAAGCGCCTGTTCGGCTACACGTCGATGGTGTACGCAACCTGCGTCATCATGATCCTGTCGTACCTGGTCTGGCTGCACCACTTCTTCACGATGGGCTCCGGCGCCTCGGTGAACTCGTTCTTCGGCATCACGACAATGATCATCTCGATCCCGACGGGCGCCAAGCTGTTCAACTGGCTGTTCACGATGTACCGCGGCCGCATCCGCTTCGAACTGCCGATGATGTGGACCGTCGCCTTCATGGTCACGTTCACGATCGGCGGCATGACGGGTGTCATGCTGGCGATTCCGCCGGCCGACTTCGTGCTGCACAATTCGCTGTTCCTGATCGCGCACTTCCACAACGTCATCATTGGCGGCGTGCTGTTCGGTCTGTTCGCCGGTATCAACTACTGGTTCCCGAAAGCGTTCGGCTTCAAGCTCGACGTATTCTGGGGCAAGGTCTCGTTCTGGTTCTGGGTCATTGGCTTCTATATCGCCTGGATGCCGGTGTACGCACTGGGCTTCATGGGTGTCACCCGTCGTCTGAACCACATCGAAGATCCTTCGCTGGCGCCGTACTTCCAGATCGCCGCCGTCGGCGTGGCGATGATCGCCATCGGTATTGGCGCGATGCTGATCCAGTTCGCCGTGTCGTTCATGCGCCGCAAGCAGCTGCGCGACGTGACGGGCGACCCATGGGGCGGCCGTACGCTGGAATGGTCGACGTCGTCGCCACCGCCGGACTACAACTTCGCGTTTACCCCGGTCGTGCACGACAACGACAGCTGGGCCGACATGAAGAAGAACGGCTATGCGCGTCCACTGAAGGACTTCGTGGCGATCCACATGCCGGCCAACACCGGTGCGGGCTTCATCATCGCGGCACTGTCGATGGTGGTGGGCTTCGCAACGATCTGGCACATGTGGGCACTGGCCGGCCTGGCGTTCATCGCCATGATGGTCGCGATCATCGTCCACACGTTCAACTACAAGCGCGATTTCTATATCTCGGCGGAAGAAGTCACCCGTACCGAAGAACGCCACACCGCTTTGCTGGGAAGCCATGTCTGACATTAACGTAACCTCCGCCGGCGCGGTGAGCGCCGACCCGAGCTCGCGCTATATCGTGCGCGAGCACCATCCGGAACACGGCACGATCCTGGGTTTCTGGATTTACCTGATGAGCGATTGCCTCATCTTCGCCTGCCTGTTTGCGACCTATGCCGTGCTCGGTCGCAACTATGCCGGCGGCCCGTCGGGCGCCGAACTGTTCGACCTGAAGCTGATCGCGCTCAATACCGCGTTCCTGCTGTTCTCGTCGATCACGTACGGCTTCGCGATGCTGCAGGCCAAAGTGAAGAACAAGTCCGGCACGTTGCTGTGGCTGGGCGTCACGGGCCTGTTCGGCCTGGCGTTCCTTGGCGTCGAGATCTATGAGTTCATGCACCTGATTCACGAAGGTGCAGGTCCGCAGCGTTCGGCCTTCCTGACGTCGTTCTTCGCGCTGGTCGGCACCCACGGCCTGCACGTCACGTTCGGCGCCATCTGGCTCGTGACGCTGATGGTGCAGATCTCGAAGCATGGCCTGCACGCGGCCAATATGCGCCGCCTGAACTGCCTGTCGCTGTTCTGGCACTTCCTGGACGTGATCTGGATCGGCGTGTTTACCTTTGTCTACCTGATGGGAGTGCTGCCATGAGCGACCACAATCACCACCACGGTCACGGGCACGACGGTCACGACGACCATGGCCACGACCACGCCGACGGTTCCGCCGTGCACGGCTCGATGAAGGATTACGTGATCGGCTTCGTGCTGTCGGTGATCCTGACGGCGATCCCGTTCTGGCTGGTCATGAACCACGTGATCGAAAGCCCGGCCACGACCGCGTACGTCATTCTCGGCTTCGCGGCCGTGCAGATGGTCGTGCACATGGTCTATTTCCTGCACATGAACTCGAAGTCCGAGGGCGGCTGGAACATGCTGGCCCTGATCTTCACGATCATCATCGTCGTCATCACGCTGGCAGGTTCGATCTGGGTCATGTACCACATGAACGCCAACATGATGCCGGTCATGGAAATGCATACCCCGCAACAAATGCACGACATGTAATGACGGCACCGCGCAGCAACTCCGGAGGAAAGATTGTCCTGGCTGTCTGCGCGGTACTGGCGTTCTGCCTGTTCGCCGCACTGGGCACATGGCAGGTCAAGCGACTGCAATGGAAGCTTGACCTGATCGAGCGCGTCGACGGGCGCGTGCATGCAGCACCTGTCGCACCGCCGGGCCCGCAGCAGTGGGCCCGCGTGAGTGCGGAGTCGGATGAATACCGCCGCGTGCGGGTCGCCGGCAAGTTCCTCTACGATCTCACCACCCGCGTCCAGACCACCACCGCGAAGGGCATCGGCTTCTGGCTGATGACGCCCCTTTGCACGGACGAGGGTCATATTGTCTTCATCAACCGCGGCTTCGTGCCGATGCAGGCGGGCGACCTCAATCGCCCGGCGCCGCCGAAGGCCGGTCCCGAGCCGTGCGCAGGTGCGTCCGGCCCCCGCGCCGACGTCACCGGACTGCTGCGCATGCCCGAACCGAAGGGCCGCATCCTGCGCGAAAACGACCCGCAACACGACCGCTGGTACGTGCGCGACGTGCCCGTCATCGCGGCCGCGCGCGGCTTGGCGAATGCGGCGCCGTACTTCATCGACGCGCCAGCCGGCCAGGAATATCCGCGCGACGCCGGCGAACAGCCCGTCGGCGGCCTGACCGTCATCGACTTTCCCAATAACCACCTCGTGTATGCGCTGACCTGGTTCGCTCTGGCGGCAATGGTCGCGGGCGGCTATTATCTCGTCCTGCGTTACGAACGCCGCAAGACGAGGGAACACAGATGTCGGACAGCACCGAGGTAACGGAACGACGGCGCTACGGGCGCGAAGGCATCGCCGCGGCCGGCGTTGAATTCATGGCCGGCCACAAGAACATGATGCAGCTGATCCAGCTGCGCTGGCTGGCCGTGATCGGCCAGGTGGCCACGATTGCCGGGGCCAACCTGGTCTACGGCATCCGCCTGCCGCTGGTGCCCATGCTGCAGGTGCTGGCCTGCCTGATCGCCTTCAACCTGGCCAGCCACCTGCGCTGGCATGAAGTGCGCTACGTCCGCAACACCGAGCTGTTCATGGCGCTGCTGGTGGACGTCGCCATCCTGACCTCCCTGCTGTACCTGTCCGGCGGCGCCACCAACCCGTTTGCCTTCCTCTATCTGCTGCAGGTCATCCTGTCGGCCGTGCTGCTGCGGCCCACGTACGCGTGGACGTTCGTGCTGGTCACCGTGGTCTGCCTGGCGGGACTGTCGCGCTACTATCTGCCGCTGCCCCTCGCGCTCGACCATGAGCGTGGCATCGAGTCGCTGTACGTGCAGGGCCTCCTGATCTGCTTCATGCTCATTGCCGGGCTGCTGGTGTTCTTCATCACCCGCATCACCGCCAACCTGCGCGCGGGCGATGCCCAGCTGGCCCATCTGCGCCAGCGCGCCATCGAAGAGGAGCACGTGGTGCGCATGGGCCTGCTCGCTTCGGGCGCTGCGCACGAACTAGGCACGCCACTGGCGACCTTGTCCGTCATCCTGGGCGACTGGAAACGCATGCCCGAATTTGCCCGCAATCCGGAACTGCTCGAAGAGATCGGCGAGATGCAGGCGCAGCTCAAACGCTGCAAGGCGATTGTCAGCGGCATCCTGCTGTCGGCCGGCGAGACCCGCGGCGAGTCGTCGGCCCGCACGACCTTGTGCACGTTCCTCGACGAGCTGGCGCGCGAATGGCAGGCCAGCCGGCCCGTGGCCGCCTTCCAGTACGACAACCGCTTTGGCGCGGACTTGCCCGTCGTGTTCGACGAAACGCTCAAACAGATGGTCTGCAATGTGCTCGACAACGCACGCGAAGCGTCGCCCGCATGGGTGGCGCTGGAAGCGTCACGCGAGGACGGCCACCTGATTCTGCGCGTAACGGACCGCGGCCCGGGCTTCGACAGCGGGGTGCTGGCACAGATCGGCAAACCGTATAATTCCACCAAGGGGCGGCCCGGCAGCGGCCTGGGACTGTTCCTCGTGGTGAACGTGGCGCGCACACTGGGTGGTACGGTGGCGGCACGCAACCTGGCGCAGGGCGGAGCGGAAGTGACGATCCGGCTGCCGCTGCCGTCGCTGGCACTGGACAAGGAAAGTTTGCATGACTGAAGCGGATGCCCAGCGCACCCTGATGATCGTCGAGGACGACGAAGCGTTTGCGCGCACCCTTGGCCGCTCGTTCGAGCGGCGCGGCTACCGCGTGCTGCACGCGGCAAACGTCGACGAGGCCGCCGCGCTGCTGCCCGGGCTGGCGCCGGGCGAGCCGGGCCATGCCGTCGTCGACCTGAAGCTCAAAGGCAATTCGTCCGGCCTGGCCTGCGTGCAGATGCTGCATCAGCACGACCCGACGATGCTGATCGTCGTGCTGACGGGCTATGCCAGCATCAATACAGCCGTCGAGGCCGTCAAGCTGGGCGCCTGCCAGTATCTGGCGAAACCGTCCAACACGGACGATATCGAGGCGGCGTTCGAGCACGTGGCCGGCAGTTCCGAGGTGGAACTGACAGGTCGCGCCACGTCCGTCAAGACGCTGGAGTGGGAGCACATCCACGCCGTGCTGGCGGAAACGGAATTCAATATCTCGGAAGCGGCCCGGCGCCTCGGCATGCACCGGCGCACCCTGGCGCGCAAGCTGGAGAAGCAGCGGGTGAAGTAGTCGGTGAGGCAGTCAGTGAAATAGTCGGTGAGGTAGTCGCTGAAATCGCGGGGTGCGAAACTGCCAATTTTGATTTGCATCAATCGTGCGCGCTGCCTTTCTGGCTACTCTTTGATATCGGTCAATGACCCATCAAGGAGACACGGATGACGATCCGTAACTTGCAATACCTGTTCCAGCCCGGTTCCGTTGCCGTCATCGGCGCGTCAAACCGCGCGCACAGCGTCGGCGCGACCGTCTACCGCAATCTCCTCGACGGCGGCTTCCATGGTGCCATCTACGCCGTCAATCCCAGACACACCACACTGGCGGGCCGGCCCGTCTACCCAAACGTGCCCGCCTTGCCGGCTGCGCCCGACCTGGCCGTCATCTGCACGCCTGCCGCGACCGTGCCCGACCTGGTCGGCCAGCTCGGCGCCCTCGGCACGCGCGCCGTGATCGTGCTCAGCGCCGGGCTGGATGGCGCGCTGCGCCAGGCCGCCCTGGACGCCGCCAAGCCGCACCTGCTGCGCATCCTAGGCCCGAACTGCCTGGGCATGCTGGTGCCGGGCATCGGCCTGAACGCCAGTTTCGCGCCGACCGGCGCGCTGCCGGGACGGCTGGCGTTCGTCTCGCAGTCCGGCGCGCTGGTGACGACAGTGCTGGACTGGGCACGCACGCGCGGCATCGGCTTTTCCAGCTTTGTCTCGCTGGGCGATGGCAGCGACGTCGACGTTGGCGACCTGCTGGACTACCTGGCCGGCGACCCCGGCACCGATGCCATCCTGCTGTACGTCGAAAGCATCAGGCACGCGCGCAAGTTCATGTCCGCGGCCCGCAGCGCGGCGCGCGGCAAGCCAACGTTGATCGTCAAGGCTGGCCGCTCGCTTGAAGCCGCCCACGCCGCGTTCAGCCACACGGGCGCGCTGGCCGGCGCCGATCTGGTGTACGACGCCGCACTGCGCCGCACCGGCATGCTGCGCGTGCTGACAACGGAAGCACTGTTCGACGCGGTCGCCGTGCTGGCGCGGCCGCGCGCGCTGCGCGGTCCGCGCCTGGCCATCGTCACGAATGGCGGCGGCGCCGGCGTGATGGCGACCGATGCGCTGATCGCCGGCGGCGGCACGCTGGCAACCTTGACGCCCGCCACGCGCGAGGCACTGGCCGCCGTGCTGCCGACCACGTGGTCCAACGGCAATCCCGTCGACATCATCGGCGACGCGCCGCCGGAGCGCTACCGCGACGCACTGGCCGTGCTGCAGGGCGCGCCGGAAGTCGACGCCGTGCTGCTGCTGCACGCGCCGACCGCCATCGTCCCCAGCGCCGCCATCGCCGAACTGCTGCTGCCGCTGCTGCGCACGGCCACGCGACCCGTGCTGACCTGCTGGCTGGGCGGGGACAGCGTGGCGACGGCGCGCCGCCTGTGCCACGACGCCGGCCTGCCCGTGTTCGACACGCCGGAAGGCGCGGTGCAGGGTTTCCTGCAGTTGCTGCAGTACCGTCGCAACCAGGAACTGCTGATGCAGGTGCCGCCGGCGCTGCCGGGCGGTGTCGTCGACCGTGCCGGCGCGCGCGTCCAGGTGGCCAAGCTGCTGGCGCGCGGCGCCACGCGGGTGGGCGAGGCCGACAGCAAGACCCTGCTGGCCGCCTACGGCATCCCGGTGGCGCAAACGGTGGTGGCGGCGACGGCGGACGATGCCCTCGACGCGGCTGCACGGATCGGCTATCCGGTCGCCGTCAAGCTGCTGTCGCCGGATGTCGTGCATAAATCCGACGTTGGCGGCGTCGTGCTCGACATCGACAATTCGGATGCGCTGCGCCAGGCGCTGTCCGATATCCCCGAACGGCTGGCCGAGCGCCAGCCGGGTGCGCGCATCGACGGCTATACGGTGCAGACGATGGTGCGGCGTCCCGGCGCGGTGGAGCTGATCGTCGGTATCTCGACCGATCCCGTGTTCGGCCCCGTGGTCCTGTTCGGCCAGGGCGGCCTGGCGGTCGAGGTGACAGCCGACCAGGCCATCGCATTGCCGCCACTGAACCGCGTGCTGGCGGCGGACCTGGTCAGCCGTACCCGGGTGGCGCGGCTGCTGGCGGGCTACCGCGACCGTCCGCCGGTCCACATGGAGGCGCTGTGCGACGCCCTCGTGCGCATTGGCCAGATGGCCGCCGACCTGCCCGAGCTGGCTGAGCTGGACATCAATCCGCTGCTGGCCGACAGCGGCGGCGTCATTGCGCTGGACGCCCGTGTCCGGCTGGCGCCCGTCGCCGCCGGCGCCGATCCGCTGGCGCGGCTGGCCATCCTGCCATACCCCGACCATCTGGAGCGCCGCGTGCCGTGGGAGGGCGAGGACGTAGTGATCCGCCCGGTGCGACCCGAGGACGGCCCCGCGCACGTGGCGTTTTTTGCCGCACTGTCGGCCGAGGACGTGCATTTCCGCCTGTTCGCCGCGCTGCGCGAACTGTCGCCGGCGCAGCTGGCCCGCTTCACGCAAATCGATTACGCTCGCGAAATGGCAATCATCGCGTCGCGCACCATGGCATCGGGCACGGCCGAGACGCTGGGCGTGGCCCGGGTCGTCGCCGACCCGGACAATATTCGCGGCGAATTTGCCGTCACCGTGCGCAGCGACCTGAAACGGCACGGCCTCGGCCGCATGCTGATGACGTGCCTGATCGACTATTGCCGCGCGCAGGGACTGGCGGAGCTGGGCGGCACCGTGCTGCCCGATAATGTGCGCATGTTGCGGCTGGCACGGGAGCTCGGCTTCACGGCCGCGCGCGCGGACGATGTCGTAGTGCTGAGGCTGGTGTTGTAGCGTTATTGAATGGTCACGTAGAAATGTGTGTTTATGTGTGGTAACTAGCGCACAGCTAGCCGCCGGCCTGTGCGCGGCGCCGCCTGGCCGCGTAAAATGGGCCGGCAGTGGCATTTCGTGCTTCGCCCGTCAAGAGAACAGAACCATGGCATATATGAATGAAGCGGCACGGCTGGACGCGCTGCGCCGGCTCGACCTGCTGGACACGCCGCCCAGCGAAGCGTTCGACCGGATCACGCGCATGGCGGCACAGCTGTTCAACCTGCCCATCGCGGCCGTCTCGCTGACGGACAGCGACCGGCAGTGGTTCAAGTCGCGCGTGGGCGTCGACCATACGGCGATTCCACGCATGCGCGCGCCTTGCGCCAGCGTGGCCGATCACAGCGCGACGCTGATCGTACCGGACCTGCTGGCGGACGAGTATTACCAGGACAGTCCGCTCGCGCACAGCGGGGTGCGGTTCTACGCCGGCGCGCCGCTGACGACCCGCGACGGCTTTTGCCTGGGGGCCATGTGCGTGCTGGGCACGGAGCCACGCCAGGTGACGCCTGCCGAACAGGCCGCGCTGACGGACCTGGCGGCCATGGTCATGGCGCAGATCGAACTGCAGCATGCGCTGGGCCGCATCGATCCGATGAGCGGGCTGCCCAACCGCAACCAGTTCATCGACGATTTCGACGACCTGCAGAAGGACCGGCCGGCGGGCGAGCGGCGACTGGCCGTGCTGATCAACCTGGCCAGTGCGGCGCAGCTGGCCAATGCCGCCCGTGTGATGGGGTCCTCGTACCTGGACAGTCTCGTGACCGAATCGGTGCGCTCGCTGCGCACGGCCGTCGCGCGCGGCGAAAAGATGTACCAGCTGGGCGCCACGCAGTTCGTCATGATCGCACCGCCCGGCACGAGCGAAGAGGAATGCGTCGTGCTTCTGCGGCGCTGGCTGAACGGTTACGACCAGTGGTCGACGTCGCGCTTCGTCACGACGCCCGCCGTCGGCATCGCCCCGTTCGTGCTGGGCAAGATGGCCTGCCTGGACGTGCTGCGCATTGCCCAGAATGCCGTCGAGGATGCCTTTTCCACGGGTGAACACATCGGCATCTATTCGCCCGAGCAGGACGATGCCTACCGCCGCCGCTTCACCTTGCTCAATGAGTTCGGGCGGGCGCTGGAGGACCCGGCCCAGCTGCGCCTCGTCTACCATCCGCGCGTGGATCTGGCGACAGGGCGCTGCGTGGGCGCCGAGGCGCTGCTGCGCTGGACTCATCCGCAACTGGGCGAAATTTCGCCCGGCGAATTCATGCCGATCGTCGAACAGACGTCGATGGCGCGGCCCGCCACGGCGTGGGTGCTCGACGCCGCGCTGCGCCAGCTGCGCCAGTGGCAGGAAGCGGGCACTGCCCTGACCTTGTCCGTCAATGTCTGCGCACCGAACCTGCTGGAACCGGACTTCGCGGAAGGCATCGCATTGCGCCTGGCGCGGCACGGCGTACCGCCCGACCGCCTGGAGCTGGAAGTGACGGAGACGGCCGCGATGGAAAACCTGAGCGCCGTGCACGGCATGCTGCAGGCCGTGCACGACAGCGGGGTGCGCATCGCCATCGACGATTTCGGCACCGGCTACAGCAGCCTGTCGTACCTGCAGACGATTCCCGCCCACGTGGTGAAAATCGACCAGAGCTTCATCCGGGGCGTCGAGCGCGACGAGCGGCGCCGCGCACTCGTGGCGGCCATGGTGACGCTGTCGCACGACCTGGGACACCGGGTCGTGGCCGAAGGCGTCGAGACGGAAGCGGCCCTGGCAGTGGTGCGCGCAGTGGGTTGCGACGAGGCGCAGGGATATCTGTATGCACGGCCGCTGCCGCCGGCCGCGTTCATCGACTGGCTCGGGCGGAACGCCGGCGCGGCGCCGGAGGGCGCCCGATGAAGCTGGCCATGTTTTCGAGCCAGCCCTACGACCGGCGCTTCTTCGACGAGGCGCGCGCCGCGCGCAACGACGACGTCGAGCTCCACTACCACGCCACGGCCCTCAATGCCGGGACGGCGATCCTGGCGCAGGGCTGCACGGCCGTCTGCGTGTTCGTCAACGATGTGCTGGACGCGGCCACGCTGGAGGTACTGCACGGCCTGGGCGTGCGCGCGCTGCTGCTGCGCTGCGCCGGCTTCAACAATGTCGACCTGCAGGCGGCCGCCGGCTACGGCATGTTTGCCGCGCGGGTGCCGGCGTATTCGCCCGAAGCGGTGGCCGAGCACGCGCTGGCGATGATCCAGACCCTGAACCGGCATACGCACCGCGCCTGGGCGCGCGTCCGTGAAGGTAACTTCGCGCTGGAGGGGCTGCTGGGCATGACCCTGCACGGCAAGACCGCCGGCATCGTCGGCACCGGCAAGATCGGCCTGGCGACGGCGCGCATCCTGAAGGGGTTCGGCTGCCGCGTTCTCGGCTACGACCCGTACCCGTCGCCCGCGTTCGCGCCGCTGGGCACGATGGTGCCGCTGGACCGGCTGCTGGCCGAGGCGGACATCGTCTCGCTGCATTGCCCGCTGACGGACGACACCCGCCACCTGATCGACGCGACGACGCTGGCAACGATGAAACGCGGTGCGATGCTGGTCAACACGTCGCGCGGCGGCCTGATCGACACGCCCGCCGTCATTGCGGCGCTGAAATCGCGCCAGCTGGGCGCACTGGCCATCGACGTCTACGAGCAGGAAAGCGCGCTGTTCTTCCACGACCACTCCGGCGACATCATTGACGACGATGTCTTCGGCCGGCTCGTCACGTTCCCCAACGTACTGATCACGGGCCACCAGGGCTTCTTCACCATCGAGGCGCTGCGCGAGATCGCCAGCATCACGTTCGACAACCTGGACTGCTTCCGCCGCGGCGGGATCTGCGCCAACCTGCTGCCGCCACTTTCCTGAACGTGGCGGGGGCCACTGGTGCGGTGCCGGTCGCCAGCCACACGGGCCTGCGTCACGTTTGCAGTGCATCGTCCCCCGCACTTCCACCAGCGCGGCACCGCAGGCCGTGCCGGCGCGCCCGGACCCGATACGGCGCGCCGCCGTGCGATGCGCCGCCACCGCACGGCTGGCGCGACCGTTGCTGCCGCGGATTCCCTCCGGGCGGCCGCCGCGGGCGACTGCGTGCAACTTTGCCACCGCCGCGTTAAAGTGTCGTTCTTGCCACTTTCTAAGGAGACACCATGCGCATCGATCTGACAGGTAAAACCGCCATTGTCACCGGTTCCACCCGGGGCATCGGCTTCGCCATCGCGCTGGGGTTGGCACGTGCCGGCGCGGCCGTCGTCGTCACCGGACGCAAGCAGGCCGACGTCGACGGCGCACTGGCCCGGCTGGCGGCCGAGGTGCCGGGCGCCGCCGTGCGCGGCCATGCGGTGGACCTGGGGGATGGACCCGGCTTCGATCGCCTCAAGGCGCTGGAGCCGGACTGCGACATCCTCGTCAACAACGTCGGCATCTTCGGCCCGCAGCCGTTTGCCGAGATCCCGGATGCCGAATGGACCCGCTTCTTCGAAGTCAACGTGATGTCGGGCGTGCGTGCCAGCCGCGCTTGGCTGCCGGGGATGCAGGCGCGCAACTGGGGCCGCATCGTCTTCATCTCGTCCGAGTCCGCCATCAATATTCCGGCCGACATGATCCATTACGGCTTCACGAAAACGGCCAACCTCGCCGTCGCGCGCGGGCTGGCGAAAAGCCTGGCGGGCACGGGCATCACCGTCAACAGCGTACTGCCCGGGCCGACCCTGTCGGAAGGCGTGCAGGAAATGGTGGCTCCGGGCGAAAGCGCCGAGGTGGCACTGGAGCGGGCCAATGCCTTCGTGCGCGAGCACCGTGCCAGTTCGATCCTGCAGCGCGTCGCGCTGCCGGAGGAGGTCGCCAACATGGTCGTCTACGTCTGCTCGCCGCAGGCCTCCGCCACGACCGGCGCCGCACTGCGCGTGGACGGCGGCACCGCCGACACCATCTGACGTGGCGGCGGTACTGGGGCGGTAGCGGCAACGAGGGGCCCGCGCGCGACGCTGGCGATCCTGGCATGCACGCAAATCGCGTCGTGGGGGTCGCTGTATTACAGCATCGCGATCCTGGGTCCCGCGCTGGGCAGCGAGCTGCACTGGAACCCGACGGTGATCTACGGCGCCTATTCATGGAGCCTGATCGTCTCGGGCCTGGCGGCCACGCCGGCCGGCGCGTTGCTGGACCGTCGCGGCGGCCGCGCCGTGATGGGCGCGGGCTCGCTGGCTGCCGCGGCGGGCATGCTGCTGCTCGCCACCACGGGCACGCTGTGGCAGTACGTGCTGGCGTGGACCGTGCTGGGGCTGGCGATGGCGCTGACCCTGTACGAAGCGGCCTTTGCAACACTGAACCGCGACTTCGGCATCGATTCGCGCCGGATGATTTCAACGCTGACGTTGTTCGGCGGCTTTGCCAGCACGCTGTTCTGGCCGCTGACGATGCATCTGGAGGGTGCGTTGGGCTGGCGCGGCACGTGCATGGCGTATGCCGTCATGCACCTAGTGCTGTGCCTGCCGCTGCACGCCAGCCTGAACGGCGCCCGCGCGACGCCCGCCGCTGCGCCGCCGCCGGCCGCCGAGGCGGGCAGGGCGGACATGACGTTGCGCGAGGCGGTCCGGCACCCGTCCTTCTGGACGCTGACGATCGCGCTGGCCGTTAACATGCTGATCTTTTCGGCACTGGCCGTGCACCTGATTCCGCTGTTGCGCCAGTTCGGCTATGAATCCGCACTGGCGGTCGGCTTGGCCGCGCTGATTGGGCCGGCACAGGTGGCAGGGCGTATCGTCGAGCGCGTGTGGTTCCAGGACGCGCCGCCGCAGCGCATCGGCCGTCTCGCCTTCGCCGCGCTGCCCGCCGGCCTGCTGGCGATGCTGCTGCTGGCGCGCCAGCAGTGGGCCGCCGGCCTGTTCTGCGTGCTGCTGGGGGCCAGCAACGGCGTGCTGACGATCGTGCGCGGCACGGTGCCGCAGGTATTGTTCGGCCGTCGCCACTACGGCGCCATCTTCGGCGCCATGGCGGGGCCGGCGCTGCTGGGGCGCGCGGCCGGGCCGCTGCTGACGGCATTCATGCTGGGCGCTGGCGTGCCGCCGGCGGCCTTGCTGGGGGCGTTCATGGTGGTGTCGCTGTTGTCGTTGGCGGGGTTTGTTGTCGCTACGCGGGTTCGCTAGACTCTGGGACAGCGCCCGAAAAGGCGCTGTCCCTGGCCATCGTGTGGGGCAAAGGCGCGCAAAAAAACGCCGGGCGCAAGGCCCGGCATCTTTTTCTGCGTGCTGCAGCGGCCGATTACCAGCCGATATCGTGCAGCAGCGGCAGGGTCAGGTCCTTCGGCGGTTCCACTTCATGCGTCAGGTCCGAGTTGATCGACGGTTCCATCAGCTGGTTCGGACGTGCCGACGTCGTGTAGTGCGACACCGAGGAGCCCGGTTCGAACGTCGTTGGCGTGTACATCAGGATGCGCTTCTGGTTGTCGGTACCGGCCAGGCGCGTTTCGTCCGACTTGAACGTCACGACGATGCCCGACTTGGTACGCGAACGGTAGGCCAGCGCGGCGCGCAGCGCATTGCCGTCGGCCTGGCTGATGCGCACGGACGGGATCGTGATGCTTGGATCGCTGCCGCTCATGCCGGCCGGGTCGCCCGGGGCGTTGTCCGCGACGACCATGCCGATTGCGCCGGCTGCCTGGACGTTGGCGGCCTTGATGACGAACGTGCAGGTGCCACGGTCGACCATCGCGAAGTTGCCGCGCACGGCCTTCGCGTTGGCAGGGCTGAGCGGTTCGCAGGCGGTGCCCGTGCCGTTGGCCTGTTCGACGACAGGCATCAGCTGGCCGCTGACGACGCTGCTGCCGATGGCCGGGCCGAAGCTGGCTTCGCCGAACCGGGGGGTGCCCGCCGTCGCGCCGGCGGCCGGGCCGCTGACATTGACGACGCCCAGCTTGCCCAGCACGTCAGGCACGGCGGCCGTCACTTCCGGACCGCCCCAGGACATGCCGTCGCCGCTGACGGCGTTGGCCACGCGCTCGGCCGGCGTCATTTGCGTCCAGGTCTTGTTGGTCCGGTTGTCGGTCATGTAGTGATCCCAGATCGACGGCGTGTCCAGGTAATACTGGCCCGTTTCCTCGTCGGAGAAGCTCTGGAAGCCCAGGCCGTGGCCCATTTCGTGCAGCAGCACGGCCACGAAGTCGGTGCCGCCGGTGTCGTCGCCATCCAGGCCCAGGTAGAACGGCGAGCCAGGCAGGCAGTCCTCGGCCAGGCCCAGGCGCGAGTTGAAGCGCGCGCGGATGTCGGCGATCTGCGGGCTCTGGTCGGTGCCGGACAGTTTATTGGCCAGCGCGCTCGGATACCACGTGTTGGCACGTGGCGCGCCGGGGAAGTCGGAGAACACTTCCAGCGTACCTGCCGAACCCAGCGTCGCCGATGTTGCCGTGCAGCGCAGCGGCTCGAAGCTGGCCTGGATGCGGATCGGCACGGTGCTGTCGAGCTTGGAGCCCCAGATATTGGCGGCGTAGGTGAACGCGATCAGGCGCTGTTCGCCCAGGGTGGTGCCCGTATTGCCGCCGACCGGCTCGGCCGGCGTCGGGTCGTTGAAGCCGACGCCCGGCTCGTTGGCGTTGACGATGACGATCGGTGCGGCGGCCTGGGCGGTGCCAAGCGCACCAAAGGCCAGCGCCAGAGCGGCAATGACGGTCTTCATATTGTTATTGCGCTTCATAGTTGCGCTCCTTGGCTTGCGCGGCGCGCGGGTTGTTCGATGCGACGTGAGCTTGTGACGCGGCATGGGCGTGGGCGGCGTGTTCGTCCGCGGCGCAGGCTTCGCTCAGCGTGCCGTCGGCGTTTTTCGTCACGACCGAGTACATGACCTTGTTTGCAACGCTGGCCACGCGCGTACCGTCGGCACGCGTCACCACCTGGGCCGTCTTGGTGTTGCCGGCGGCCAGGCTGGACGAACGGACCGTCTGCGGCACCAGGGCCTTGTATTCGGCGGCGGTGGGCGCGCGCAGCTGGCCCGTTTCCGCGTCCCGGACGACGACCATGCCTTTTTCATCGGCGGCCATCGCACCGCCGGACATGCCCAGCGCGGCCAGCGCCAGGCCGGCGCCGGCGGCGGCGCGGCGGGTGCGGCGTGCCATGAAGCCGACACCGGCCAGGCCCAGGCCCATCATCAGCCACGCCGAAGGTTCCGGCACGGCGGCGATGCTGACGCTGTCGATGCCGATATAGCCGCTGTCCTCGTAGCTGCCCGTGTAGTGGAAGGCGAAACGGCCCGTGCCCGTGCCGGTGAAATCGGCCGTGTAGCGGGTCCAGTCGCCAGGATAGGCGGCGCTGTCGATCGACAGCAGGCTGGTCTTGAAGCCGGTGATGCCGGTGCCGGCGCCGGCGCTGAACAGCAGACCCAGCGTGTCGTTGGTGCCTTCCTCGGCCGCATTGCGCGTGTAGAACGTGATGCGCGTGGCACCCGTCAGCGTGATTTCCGGCGTGATCAGCCAGTTGTCGACCGTGCCGTCCAGTGGTGCGCCGGCATTGAAATTCGCCGCCGCGTACGAATTCGCGGCACCGGCCTGCGCGTCGAAGATCCCGGTATTACCCTGGAACCACGAAGTGGCGCCGGCATTGACGTTGTTGATGACCCAGCCGTCCAGGGCCTGAACATTGTCGAAGCCCTCGGTAAGGGAAACGGGCGCCGCCGCCTGTGCTGACGCCGATAGTGTCAGCGCTGCCGCAGCAATAACAGTGAGGAAAGTTTTCATTAGTTCACTTTCGTTTTACGATAGAGGAGAGAGCAATGTTTTTCAAATTGCAAGATCAGTATAGGATGAAGAAATGTATCCTTGCCACTGATTTTTTACACTTCGTCATTGATCTTTTAATTCGTATCCAAATTGCAACGCGCTAGCCGGGTGTGTTCCAGGAAACCCAGGCTCCATGCGGGTTTGCGCACGGAAGGGCGTTTTGGAAGCCATCCTCGGCACATGTCTCTTGACAAACGCCGCGGCGATTTCGCGTAACAAAATGTAAGAAATGTTACTAGCGGCCGGGCTCGCCAGGGCTGCGCCGTGGCAGCCGCCACGCGATTCCGCCCGCGCATCGAAGGCGTTACAATGCTGCCTTTCTTTCCTTCCTGGCCCACCTGTGCAAAGCCGCCCCTGTATCTTCGCCTGCTGCAGCAATTCACACCCTACAGCGGCGCGCTGGCCGCCACACTGTTCGCTGTCGCGATCGCATCGCTGACCGACGTGCTGCTGATCCGCCAGCTGCAGAACGTGGTCGACGCCTTGCGTCCGCAGGGCATCAGCCATGGCGCGGAAGTGGGGGCGGCGTGCTGACGGCCGTCGGCGCTTTTATCGACCGCTTCCTGCCGGTGGACGCGGCGCAGGCGGCGCTGTGGACCATTCCCGTCATCATCATGGTGCTGGCGTTCCTGCGCATGGTCAGCAGCTTTGCCGGCGAC
Organism: Pseudoduganella plicata; assembly: GCF_004421005.1. NCBI lineage: Bacteria > Pseudomonadati > Pseudomonadota > Betaproteobacteria > Burkholderiales > Oxalobacteraceae > Pseudoduganella > Pseudoduganella plicata. Next base: position 836,964 of record NZ_CP038026.1, on the reverse strand, counting down.
TACGGCTCGGCGTGGCTCAGCAACCGCGTGCAGGCGGACCTGCGTGAAAAGATGTTTTACCGTATCCTTCGGCTGCCGAACGGCTACTTCGACGGTTCTTCCACCGGTACCACGCTGTCGCGCGTCACGTTCGACGCCAACCAGGTGTCGCAGGCAGGCCTGAACGTCGTCAACGTCGCGGTGCGCGATTCGGTGGCGACGGCCGGGTACCTGGTATCGCTGTTTACCATCGACTGGCAGCTGGCCGTGTTCTGCCTCGGCCTGCTGCCGCTGGTGGCGATCGTCGTCATCTTCGCGGGCCGGCGCATGCGCCGGCTGTCGGAAAGCGCCCAGCATGCGATGGGCGAGCTGACGCGCGTGCTGGACGAAAGCATCTCCGGCCAGCGCGTCGTCAAGATCTTCGGCGGCCAGCAATACGAGCAGCGCCGCTTCGATGCGGTCGTGAAGCTCAATCGCCAGCTGGCCGTGAAGCATGCCGCCACGGCGGCAATGAACTCCGGGATCATCATGATGCTGGTGGGCGCGACCTTGTCCGCCGTGATCTATTTTGCGCTGCTGCGCGCGCAGGCCGGCGCGCTGTCGCCAGGCGCCTTTGTCGCCTTCATGGGCTCGCTGATGGCCATGCAGTCGCCCATCAAGAACCTCACCAAGATCAACGAGCCGCTGCAGCGCGGGCTGGCCGCTGCCAAGTCCGTGTTCGGCCTGATCGACGCGCCGGTGGAACAGGATACGGGCACGCAGCCGCTCACGCGCGCCGCCGGCCGCATCGAACTGCGCGAAGTGGGCTTCCGCTACAACGCGGCCGACACCGACGCCGCGCCAGCACTGCGCGGCCTGTCGCTCGACATCGCGGCCGGCGAAACGGTGGCGCTCGTCGGCGGCTCCGGCAGCGGCAAGACGACGCTGGCCAGCCTGCTGCCGCGCTTCTACGACGTCACGTCCGGCCGCATCCTGCTCGACGGCGTGGACGTGCGCGACTACCTGCTGGCCGATCTGCGCCACCAGATCGCGCTGGTCAGCCAGGACGTGGTGCTGTTCAACGACACGCTGGCCGCCAATATCGCCTATGGCGACCCGGCACCGGACCAGGCCCGCGTCGAGGCGGCCGCGCGCGCCGCGTATGCGCACGAATTCATCGAGCGCCAGCCGCAGGGATATGCGACGGAGGTAGGGGAGAACGGTTTGCGTTTGTCAGGCGGCCAGCGCCAGCGCCTGGCGATTGCCCGCGCGCTGTACAAGGATGCCCCGATCCTGATCCTGGACGAAGCCACCAGCGCGCTCGATACGGAATCGGAGCGCCAGGTGCAGGCGGCGCTGGAGCGCCTGATGAAGGGCCGCACGACGGTCGTCATCGCGCACCGCCTGTCGACCATCGAAAACGCCGACCGCATCGTTGTCATGAACAGTGGCGCCATCGCCGAAGCTGGTACGCACGAAGCGCTGCTTGCGCAGGGCGGGCTGTATGCGCGGCTGTATCAGACGCAGAAGCAGCTGACCAGCTGACCCTGCGACCCGTGGTATAGCGGGACAGTAAAAAACCGGTGACAGGCACCGGTTTGGAACCCGGTGCCTGTCACCGGTTTTCAGAACGAATAGACCAGGGTCACGGATGTCTGCGTATCCGTGTTCTTCTTGTCGATGGGGACATTGGTATCGTTGCGGGCACTGAACGCCGCCTTCATCTGCATCGTGTTGTTGATCTTGGTGGACAGCGCCGTTTCCGCGATCGAGTGCACGTTCGACGTGCCCCGCTCGACGGCGATCGTCTGCGTAAACAGTGCCGATGGGCTGATCTGCCAGCGCACGTTGGCCGCGCCCCGCACAGTGAAGCCGCTTTCCTCTTCGCCCGTGGCGCGCACGCCGTTGAAGTAGCCCGGACCCAGTTCCACTTCGAGGATCTTGTCGGTGGACTTGTACAGGCGCTTGCCGCGGCCGACGGACACGGACGAATAGCGCGTATAGGCGCCGAATCTGTCGTCCACGTGGGAGCCCAGCACGTACATGCGCTCGCCATCGTCCAGCAGCTTGTACGCCGCCTTGGCCGACAGCATGAAGCGCTCGGCCGAACGGACCGACTGGCGATTCCCATAGTCGTCCTCGTTGCGGTCCTCCTTGAAGAAACCGGTCAGGATGTACTGGTTGCTCCAGTCTTCCAGTTCCTGGCGCGCGTCGATCTTGCCGGTCACGGAGGTGCCGCTGGTGTTGCCGCTGGTGGAGATGGCACCCAGCTCGGCGGAGGTGTGCCAGGTGCGTTCTTCGATGTTGTCGGCGGCGTGGGTGACGCCGTGCACGGCCAGGAGCACGAGGGGCGCGGTCAGGATGCTTGCGAAGCGTGTCGTCATGGGCATGTTCTACGGCTGCACGCAACTGCGGGGCAGGGCGCGCGGGCACATTCGGGTGAAGCGGGAGAAGGCAGCATTGTACCCCAGGTAAGTTTGCGCGTCCCCATGCTTGTCTTTTGGTCGTGTGCCGGGGTTGCATACGTCTGTGGCGCGCGTGTGGGCTGGCGTACGGAGCGTGCCACGCAGCGGTGGCACACTGGCGCCACTGCCCGGAGGACACATCATGAAACCAGAAGAAAGCACCGCAAATCGGGCCGCCGACGCGCCGGCCGCCGCCCGTGCCGCGGGACTGCGCTACGTTGTCGATACCCGTCCCGGCCTGTCCCGCATTGCACTCGATGGGGGCGGCTTCCGCTACGTCGATGCGCACGGCGAGCAGGTAGAGGACGAGGCGACGCTGGGACGAATCCGGTCGCTGGCCATCCCGCCGGCATGGCGCGACGTGTGGATCTGCGCCCAGGCCAACGGCCACCTGCAGGCGACGGGGCGCGATGCGCGCGGGCGCAAGCAGTACCGCTACCATCCCCGCTGGCGCAGCGTGCGCGACGAGGTCAAGTACGAACGGATGATCGCGTTCGGGCGCGCGCTGCCGGGCATTCGCCGCACCGTGGACGCGGCACTGGGCCTGCCCGGCCTGCCGCGCGAGAAGGTGCTGGCAACCATCGTCTACCTGCTGGAAGCGACGATGATGAGGATCGGGAACGAGGAATACGCGAAGGAGAACAAGTCGTTCGGCCTGACGACATTGCGCAACCGCCACGTGCGCATCGACGGCAAGGAAGTCGAGTTCCGTTTCCGCGGCAAGAGCGGCGTCTGGCACGACGTCAAGGTGGCGGACCGCCGGCTGGCCCGCATCATCGCCCGCGCCCGCGACCTGCCCGGCCAGGAGCTGTTCCAGTACATCGACGACGACGGCAACACCCATGCGATCGACTCGGCCGACGTCAACGACTACCTGCGCACGATCACGGGCGAGGACTATACGGCCAAGGACTTCCGCACCTGGTCCGGCACCGTGCTGGCCGCGCTGGCACTGCAGGAATTCGAGAAGTTCGACTCCGAGACGCAGGCCAAGAAAAACGTCGTGCGCGCCATCGAATCGGTGGCGAAAAAGCTGGGCAATACGCCGTCCGTCTGCCGCAAGTGCTATGTGCACCCGGCCGTGCTGGAAGCGTACATGGACGGCACCGAAGTGGCCGCGCTGCGCACGCGCGCGGAACAGGAACTGTCCGAGGACCTGCATGCCCTGCAGCCGGAAGAGGCGGCCGTGATGGCGCTGCTGCAGCAGCGGCTGGAACGGGAAGAGCAACTGATTGCCGCCAAGGGCAAAGCTGCGCCGAAGCCCGCGCGCACGACGGCGCGGCGGGCAAAGGACGGCGCAGCGAAGAGCGGCGGCAAGGCGCGGCGTGCCGCGACCGCCTCGGCATGATCGTTGCTTGAACGGCGCTCGGCCGGAGGATCCGAACCGCTTCACGCCGCCGGCGCTGCACGCATTGCCTGCCGCGGCACCGGGTCCGGCCTCGCCGCGCCACGATCCGGTTGCCACGCCGGCAAGCGTTACGGCTTGCCGCCGAACGCCTTTTTCAGATCCTCGGCCACGAACTTCTGCGCATCCTCGGCCTTCGGCAGTGCCGCATGCATGCCGAAAAACCCGTGCGTGACACCGTCGAACTCGCGGTACTGCACGGCCACGCCGTCCGCCTTGAGCCGGTCGGCATACGCGCGCGCCTCGCTGGCCAGCGGGTCGATTTCCGCCGCGACGATCGTGGCCGGCGCCAGACCCTTCAGCGTGTTCGCCTTCATCGGCAGCGCGATCGGGCTGGCGCGGTCTTCCGGTCGTGGCGCATACTGGTGCAGGAACCACTGCATCGCCGGCTTGTCGAGCGGCTGCGCGCTGGCATTGCGCTGGTACGACGGCGTGCTCATGTCGTCGTTCAGGACGGGGTAGATCAGCACCTGCCGCGACGGCGCCGTCACCTGCCGGTCGCGCGCCATCAGCGCCACCACGGCCGCCAGCGTACCGCCGGCACTCTCGCCTGCGACCGCCACGCGCGCCGGATCGCCGTTCAGTTCCTGCGTGTGCGCCAACGCCCACTGCCATGCCGCGAACGCATCCTCCGGCGCGGCGGGGAACCGATGTTCCGGTGCCAGCCGGTAGTCGACCGACACGACGACGGCATTGGCTCCCTGCGCCAGCGCGCGGATCGACGGTTCATACGCCTTCGTGTCGCCCAGCACGAAGCCGCCACCGTGAAAGTAGACGATGACGGGGAAGGGCCCTTTCCCGGAAGGCGTGTAGACGTGCAGCGGCACGTCCCCGCCCGGACCGCGCGCGCTGAGATGGCGCACCGTCAGCGCGGCAGGGGACGGCGCCGCCTTGCCATCATCTTTCAGCACCTTCGCGACGGCCTCGCCCGTTCCAGGCTGCCTGCGTGCCTCAGGCGGCGCGAGCGTCTGCACCGGCTTCGCGTCCAGCGCGGCGTACGCCTCCAGCACTTTCTGCATGCGCGGTTCGGCCTTGGGCGGTTCCTTGCTGTCCAGTGCCGAGGCGGACGTGGCGACGAACAGCGCCGCCATGACGGCGCTCCGGATAGTCGTGATCATAAATTCCTCGCAATATTGCAACGGCGCCATCATCTGCTTTCTCTCGCCGCAGGTCTGTGCGGGAATGCACGATGGCGCCTACGGCTCGACGGAATGGGCCCGCTTCAGGCAGCGCAGCACGAACGTGGAGCGGCTGTGGCGGATGCCCGGCAGCTTGTACAGCTTACGGCGCAGGAATTCTTCATAGCCCGCCGTGCCGGCCACGGCCACCTTGATCAGGTAGTCGTATTCGCCCGTCAGCAGGTAGGCTTCCATCACTTCCGGCAGCTCGGCAAGTGCGTGGCCGAACTTCTCCAGCATATCGTCGTCGTGGCGGTCCAGGGTTACTTCAATGATGACGGTGTCCGGCAGGCCCAGCGCCTGCTGGTTCAGCAGCGCGGTGTAGCCTTCGATGACGCCGCCGTCCTCCAGCGCGCGCACCCGATTCCAGCAGGGCGTGGTCGAAAGCCCGACGGCTTGCGCCAGCTTGGTATTCGACAGGCGCCCGTCGCGGCGCAGCGCGCGCAGGATGCGGCGGTCTGTGTCGTCCAGTTGTTCCACGGTTTGCTTCCTTTGGAGATGATCGTACCGGAAAGTATAGCAAGGCAGGTAGAAGGTTCTCCTAAAGGACGTTCAGGACACGAAATGAGGGCGCCTATTCCACGCCGGCCGGGCTATCATTTTGCGATGGAACTGCATACGAAAACTTTCCGCCTGCGGGTGGAGCGGGACGCGGCCACGGCCACCCTGGAAAATGTGCTGGCGGTGGTGCGCCGTGGCGGGCTTGGCCTGCACAGCCTGACGATGGCGCCCGGCCGGCACGGTGTCGACGTGCACCTGCGCGTGCAGGCAGGCGAGCCTGAGCCGCTGCAGCTGTGCCGCGTTCGGCTGTGCAATGTCATCGGCATCGTGAAGATCCGCGAATTGACATCGGACGTGCGCCAGGAACCCGGGCACGGACCCGGCGGGCATGCCGGTGCGACGCGTTCCGACTGCAACGTGGGGTATGCTCCTACGGCCGTGGCGGCGCGGGCATGACAGAATCGAGGCACGTTCAATTTGCAAGGAGATTGTCATGAGAATACAGATCGCCATTACGCTGGCTGCCGCGCTGGCGGCAACGTCGGCACAGGCCCAGCTGAGCCAGCCGCAAAACGGCCAGCTTAACTCGCAGGTGAATACGCAGGTGAACTCGCAACTCGGCAGCCAGGTGAATACCGGCGTCGGCGCCGGCGTCACCACCGGGGTAAATACGGGTGTCAGCGGCGCATTGCCGGGCAGCACGACCGTGAATGGCGTCGGCACGGCCCGCACGCCGGCGCCGCTGGCCGCGACCCAGCCGGGCGCCCTGGGCCGCACCGGCGCCGAGATCGGCACGCCAGGCGTCACCGCGCCGCTGGGCACGATCGATAATCGCGCACCGGCCATCGGTCTCGGCACGACCAGCGTGACGAACGCCAGCGGCAGCTCGCTGTCGACTGCGACGGGTTCGTCGGCACCCCTGAACAATGGCACCTGGGGCGGCACGGGCCCCAACAACACGCTGTCGCCAGCGGCCAGCGGCACCGCCGCCGGCACGCCCGGCGTGTCGGCCGGCGGCACGGCAACGGGGGCGGCGTCCGGAGCGCCGACCGGCCGGTGACCGCGGTTCGTCGCTGTGAGGTGCTGATCGTCGGCGGCGGCCCGGGCGGCCTGACCGCCGCGATCTACCTGCGCCGCTTCCGCCGTGACGTCGTTGTCGCGGACAAGGGCAACAGCCGCCTGTCATTGATCCCGGTCAGCCACAACTATCCCGGCTTCCCGGGTGGGGTGCGGGGCAGCGAGCTGCTGGGGCGCCTGCACGAGCAGCTGACGTGCTATGGCGGCGCTGTGGACGATCTGGAGATCAGGGACCTGCGCAAGGATGGCGACATCTTTGTCGCCACCCATGCGGACGGCGAGATTCACACGCCCGTCGTGCTGCTGGCCACGGGCGTCGCCGATGCCGGCCTGCCGGTGGAAGACTGGCACGAAGCCGTCGCCGCCGGAGCGGTGCGGCTGTGCCCCGTCTGCGACGGCTTCGATATCCTCGACAAGAAAGTGGCCGTCGTCTCGCAACCGCACAACCGCACGGGGCACGCGCTGTTCATGCGCACGTTCTCGTGCGACGTGACGCTGTTCGAACGGGAGCCGCAGGCGCCGCTGTCGCCGGAGGAGGCGGCGCAGCTGCAGGACGCCGGCGTGCGTTACATCCCGTCGCCATTGAAGGGCGTGACGTTGACGGACGATATGGCGCCCGTGCTGCACACGGACGACGGCGAGGACTACCGCTTCGATGTGTTCTATCCCATGCTGGGCGAGAAGGCCCGCTCCGGGCTGGCCATGAATATCGGCGCCGCGTGCGGCGACTGCGAGAAGCTGATCGTCGACGATCATCAGCGCACGTCCGTGCCGGGTTTGTTTGCCGTTGGCGACGTGGTGGTGGGACTGAACCAGATCAGCGTCGCGATCGGCCAGGCGGCCATTGCCGCGACGGCCATTCACAACGCGCTGCCGTGGCAGTTCCGCCAGAAGGCCTGAGCCGACAACGCCGCTGCTTACAGAATCCGACGCATCTCCGTCGCGACTCGAAAGAGCACAAAAAACGGCAGCCGCGGCTGCCGTTTTTTCCAAGCTGCAGACTGCCTTACAACTCGATCTTGACAGCCTTCGCGGCCGCGCTCGCGGTCATCGCGCCGCCGCCCTTCGGTGCATACGAAGGGGTCCGCAGCGGATTGACGTTGGCCGCGCCGGTGGCGGGCTTGGTGACCTGCGCCTCGGCGGCCGACTCGGACGCCGTCAGCCGCGTGAACTTGCGCGCCGGCGTCGTGCCGTCGATCAGTTCGCGCATGCGGCTGGCCGTATTTTCCCACGACGTCTTGGCGACGACCTGGCGCATTTTCTCGACCTGCTGCGCTTTCTGCTCGGCGCTCTGCTCCAGGGCGGCCTTGCAGTGGGCGACGAATTCCTCGGGCGAGTGGCCGATGGCGACGACATGGCTGTACGGTTGCTCCACGTCGCGGATCGCCGTCGAGACGATCGGCAGTTCGGCGGCCATGTATTCCAGCACCTTGGTCGGGCTGATGAACTTGGTGGCATCGTTCAGCGCGAACGGCATCAGGCAGACATCCCAGCCGGCCAGGAACTTCGGCAGCTCGTCGTAGCTGCGTTGGCCCAGGTAGTGCAGGTTGGGGCGCTGCGGCAGGTTGGCCGGGTCGATCTTGACGACCGGGCCGACCAGCACGACCTGCCAGTCCGGGTTGGCGTCGGCCACGGCCGCCACCAGGTCCGTATCCAGGCGCTCGTCGATGACGCCGTAGAAGCCGAGGCGCGGATGCGGGATCGCTGCCTGGTCCGGGTGGCTGGCGGCGCGGTCCAGCGCCTGTGCGAAGTGTTGCGCATCGACGCTCGACGAGAAGCAGTGCGCGTTCGCATGCCGGGTGCGCTTGGCTTCGTACAGGCTGGGGCCGCCGGTGAACACCAGGTCGGCAATATTGAGCAGTGCGGTCTCGCGCTGCAGCAACTGGCGCGGCGGGTTCTTGAAGGCGGACAGTTCATCCATGCAGTCGTAGACGACGACGGATGCGTGCAGCTGCGGCAGCAGCGGCAGGGCCATCGGCGTGTAGAACCAGACGATCGGATCCTCGCCTTCCGGCACGAGCTTGTCGACCATCGGCTGCAGCAGCGGAATCTGGTCGTCATGGAAGCCGGGCTGTTGTACGGAGGTATGCGGCTGGCACACGGTCACGTTCGGCGCGACTTCGCGGTTGTGCATGAAACTTTCGCCGTCATGATAAATGGGCTCTTCCACAAGCACGATCTTGTAATGTTTAGCCAGGCGTGTCAGCAGGTGCTGGGGACGCTGAAAGACGAAGTCCCAGCGGAGGTGACAGAACACGATAATGGTCGACATAATTTCTCCCTTGCCCCAAAACGGGTCGTTAGTTGTGGTAATTCAAAAGTCCGCGCCGTCGCGGCGCGCCCCGGTTGCCCGGGGGCCTTGCGGCGCTCAAGCAGGTTCCGGAGGGTCCGGTACGACCAATCGCACGTTACGCGTGGCCGCGCTGATCTGCTCCAGCGGAATCTTCGGCGTCCGGTCGGCATTGAGCAGGCCGTTCGCTTCCTGATACGTATCGGCGAACTGCGTGTAGCAGAAGCCGGAAAACATTTGCGTCTCGTTGACGACTTTCAACAGCTCCGTGTAATGCTGGTGGAAGCTTTCCGCCGTATTGGCGCGCGAGTAGCCCCACGTGCTGCCGTCGTCTTCCGCCAGCGACGTGTCGAAGGCGATGCCGCCGAACTCCGTCAGCACGATCGGCTGGCCGCGGTGCGGGAAGCCGTCCAGCGTCAGGATCCGGCCGCCCGGGCGGCGCTGATCGAACAAGGTGCGGGCCGGATCGGTCACTTCGTAGCGCGCCTTGATCTTCTGCGGATCGCTGTCGTAGTCGTGAATGCCCAGGATGTCGGTCGCCGACGCTTCCCAGCCATCGTTACCGATCACCGGCCGGGTCGAGTCCATCATCCGCGTCATGTGATACAGCGCTTCGACGGCGTTGCGGTGCGCCTGCATGGACGTCAGATTCGGCACGCCCCACGACTCGTTGAACGGGACCCAGACGATCACGCACGGATGGCTGTAATCCCGTTCGATCGCTTCCTGCCACTCCTTGATCAGGCGCGTCATCGAACGCGGGCTGAACGAATAGGCGGACGGCATTTCCTCCCAGACCATCAGGCCCAGCTTGTCGGCCCAGTACAGGTAGCGCGGGTCTTCGATCTTCTGGTGCTTGCGCACGCCGTTGAACCCCATTGCCTTCGCCAGCTCCACATCGCGCTTCAGCGCGGCGTCGTTTGGCGCCGTGATGCCGCTGTCCGGCCAGTAACCCTGATCCAGCACCAGCTTCAGCGGATAGGGACGGCCATTCAGCATGAAGCGGTCCCGGTTGATGGCCACTGAACGCAGCGCTGTGTAAGATCGTACCGTTTCCAGAACTTTTCCGTCGCACCGCAGGGTCAGTTCCACATCGAGCAGCGTCGGTCGCTCCGGGCTCCACAGCAGATCGTTGCGCGAATCGTCGATGCCGGGGTCGGAAATAGCGATCTTGCGGTTGGCCTCCTGGCCCATCAGCTTGTAGTCGTCGTCGGCCAGCAGGACTTCGCCATGCCACAGCTTGACTTCCACCGACAGCCCTTCGCGGCGCGCGCCGGCGGCCAGGATTTCGCAGCCGATTTCAAAGCCGTCGTAGTGCGGCGTCCAGCGCACTCCCTTGATGTAGGTGTCCGGTACCTGTTCGACCCACACGGTCTGCCAGATGCCCGTCGTGCGCGGATACCAGATCGAGTGCGGTTCGAGCTGCCAGTCCTGCTTGCCGCGCGGCTTCTGCAGGTCGTGCGGATCGTCTTCCGCGCGCAGCACGATGACCTGGCGCGCGCCGTCCACCAGCGCGTCCGTGATATCGGCCCAGAACGACGTGTGCCCGCCTTCGTGCGTTGTCACCAAGCGGTCGTTGACCCATACCTTGGCGTGATAGTCGACGGCGCCGAAGTGCAGGATCGTGCGCCCCGGGCGGCGTTCCAGGTCGAATGCCAGCCTGTACCAGACCACGTTGTGGAAGCCGGTATCGTGGATGCCGGACAGCTTCGTCTCGGGCGCGTACGGCACGTTGATCTCGTGCGTCCATTCGATGCCTTCGTCGGGCCGGCAATACTCGCGCGCGTCGTCAAAGGCGAACTGCCACTTGCCGTTCAGGTTCTGCCAGTTGTCGCGTACGAGCTGTGGTCTTGGATATTCAAAATCGCTCATTGTGTCCTCATGGGTGTCGTTTTTTTGGGAGGCTCTGTAAAAATGTCATTCGGTCGGCGCGGGGATCAGCAGCGTGGCGCCCGCGGCGGCCCCGCCGGCCGCACGCATGGCGTGCACGACGCGTTCGCCGGCCGCCTGCGCCGCCCCGGCGCGGCACAGCGCGACGCACGCACCGCCGAAACCGGCACCGGTCAGCCGCGCGCCGTACACGTCGGGATCGGTGCGCAGCGCCTGCGTGAGCTCGTCCAGAGCGCCGATCGAGACGGCGTAGTCGTCGCGCAGGCTGTAATGGGACAGGTTCATCAGCTGCCCGAAGCGCGAGGCGTCGGCCTCGCATGCCTCCAGCACGCGCAGGTTTTCGCTGACGACGTGACGCGCGCGCTCCTTCAGCGGCGATGGCAGGGATTCGACGTCGGCCACGTCACGCACATCGCGCAGCGCCTGCACGCCCAGCAGCTTCGACGCGGCCTCGCACTCGCCGCGGCGTTCGTTGTACTTGCTTTCGGCCAGCTGGCGCGGCACGCCGGAATTGATCACGATCAGTTCCGCCCCGGCCGGCAGCGGCAGCACGCGGTGATCCAGCGTGCGCGCATCGAGGAACAGCATGTGTTCCTCGTCGGCCAGGCTCGATGCCATCTGATCCATGATGCCGCAGTTGACACCGGCATAGCGGATTTCCGCCTGCTGCGCGATCTGCGCCAGCGTGACGCCATCGAGTTCCGTCTGCAGCAGCGCGCGAATGGCACGCAAGGTCGCCACTTCCAGCGCGGCGCTGGACGACAGGCCCGTGCCCAGCGCCAGGTCGGAGCGCACGTACATGCGCAACGGCGGCACATCGACGCCGCGCGCCTGCAGCAGGCGGATGCAGCCCTCCATGTACCGCCCGAAGCCGTGCGGCGTGCTGTCGTGCGGGGCGAAGTCGACGGCCTCGTCCAGCGTGGCCGAATACAGGTGGAAGCTGCCATCGTCGCTGCGCGCGGCCATCACGTCGGTGCGCTGCGGTGTCGCCACGGGCAGCATGAAGCCGTCGTTATAGTCGGTATGCTCGCCCAGCAGGTTGACCCGGCCCGGTGCCCCCACGTGGACCTCGGGCGGGCCGCGGAAGAATTCGTCCGGAGAGAGAACGGCCATCATTGCACCTCCATCGTGGCGATGGCCTGCGCGTCGTGCGTGGAACCCGTCGCCGCCTGCGGCCCGGCCGGAAGTGCGTTCCGGAAAGGCTGCGTAGTGCTGCGGTTGACGGGTACCAGGATATGCATGTGACGAATTCCAATCGCTCTAGAGTGTCGCGAGTAGAAATCCTATCAATGAATCGACCGAGGCTTTGTCAATTCCGCGCGGCAACAACACGCGTTTTCGGCTCATCAGTTCGTAACTTCCGGTTGCCATCCCGGGCGTAGCAGGGCCCCCATTGGGGGCGCATAACCTGCAGTTACCTTTATGTAGGACTATTACTACGAAGTGGAAAGCGACTCACTGACAGAAACTTGCTCTTTTCTTAACCCTGCAAGGCCCGATTCAGACGCCCAGGTAGATGTATTTGAAAAGGAAGATGCCGGCGATGAGCCAGACGATCGGTTTCGCTTCGCGCGCGCGGCCTGTCAGGAGCTTCAGTGCGGCATAGGTGATGAAGCCGAAGGCGACGCCGTGGGCGATCGAATACGTGAACGGTATCATCAGCGCGGTCACGGCGGCCGGGACACTTTCCGTCGTTTCATTCCACTCCACGTCGGCCAGATCGCGCAGCATCAGGCAGGCGACGAACAGGAGTGCGGGCGCCGTGGCGTACGCGGGAACGACGCCGGCCAGCGGCGCGATGAACAGGCAGGCGAGAAACAGCAGCGCGACGACAAGCGCCGTCAGCCCTGTGCGTCCGCCCGCCTGCACGCCGGCGGCGCTTTCCACATAGGCCGTCGTGCTGGACGTGCCCAGCGCCGCGCCGGCCACGATGGCCGTGCTGTCGGCCAGCAGCGCACGGTTGAGCCGCTCCATCTTGCCTTCGACGAGCAGGCCGGCGCGACCGGCCACGCCCATGAGGGTGCCGGTGGCGTCGAACAGTTCGACCAGGAAGAACACCAGCACGATATTGACGATGCCGGTGGCCATGGCGCTGCCGATCTCCAGCTTGCCGAGCGTGGGCGCCAGCGACGGCGGCATCGACACAATGCCCTGGAACGTGTTACCGCCGAAGAAGAAGCTCAGGACCGTGACGGCCACGATGCCGATCAGGATCGCGCCGCGTACCTTCATCCTGTCCAGCGTCACCACCAGCAGGAAGCCGACGATGGCCAGGATGGCGCCCGGCTGGTGCAGGTCGCCGACGGCGACCATGGTGGAGGGATTGGCCGCGACGATGCCGGCGCTTTTGAGCGCGATCAGCGCCAGAAAGAGGCCCAGGCCCACGGTGATCGCCGTGCGCAACGAGCGGGGAATGCCGTTGACGATCATTTCGCGCAGCCCGAACACGCTGACCAGCACGAACAGGCAGCCGGAAATAAAGACGGCGCCCAGGGCCACGGGCCATGGCACGCCCATGCCGCCCACGACGGCGTAGGCAAAATACGCATTCAGGCCCATGCCGGGGGCCATGCCGATCGGGTAGTTCGCATACAGGCCCATGATCGCGGTGCCCAGCGCGGCGGCCAGGCAGGTGGCGACGAACACGGCGTCTTTCGGCATGCCCGCGTCCGCGAGGATGGTGGGGTTGACGAAGATGATATAGGCCATCGTCAGGAACGTCGTAACGCCCGCAATGACCTCCGTGCGCACGTCCGTGCCGGCTTCCTTCAGCCTGAATAATTTTTCCGCGATCGACACGATACGCCTCCCTGTGGTTCAAAAGCGGGAGGATACCATCCGGCCCGCATAACGGCCGAGGACGCATGGCGAGGCCAAACCGGGACAGGGTCAGGGTAGCTTCAATGCCGCCGCGATATCGGCCCACGCCACGTACTTGAAGTTCTGCGCTCCGTCCGGGAGGCGCTTGTAGCCGTCCTGCACCACCAGCATGCCCTTGCCATATGGCCCGCCCAGGTCGGCGGACGTCACTTCCAGCCCGTCGGTCTCGGAAGCGCCATCGATGCCGCCGGCCACATTGATGCCGATGCGGAACGCGCCGCGTACCGTGTACGGCGCCTGCGCATCGAGTACGACGTAGCTGTTGCTGCCCTGGCTGGAGACGACCAGATAACTCGCATTCGGGCCGCGATACAGGCCCATGCCCTCGACGTCCGCCGTCAGCAGGGCACCCACGGGCAGCGCCATCGTGAGCGGCGCGGCGCGCTGCGCGTCGGCCGGCGTCACCCACACGCCGCGCTTTTCCTCGCCGACGAACAACGTGCCGGCGGCATCGTCGGCAACGCAGCCTTCCGGTTGCGAGGCGGTGCGGAAGGTGCGCAGCAAGGTGGCCGCGAATTTTCCGCCGGCGCGCTCCAGCCGATAGTGCAGGTAGCGCCCGTCCTTGTCGTTGACGAACGCCTGCAGCCCGCCGCTTCGCGGCTGGTACAGGCAGGCACCGTAGATCTCGTCCAGCGTCGTCGGCAGCCGCGCCGCCTCGCTGACCTTGCCCGTGGCGTCTATCGAGAACAGCACGATGCTGTTCTCGTCGCGCTGCGTGGCCACGGCGATATCGAACCGGTCGGCCCCGAACGTCACGTCCTGGCGCACATCGACGTTGTTCAGGCGCCCCGATTCCAGCAGTTGCAGCTGGCGGCCAGCGATATCGTAGACCAGCAGGCCCTGTTTCTTGTTCGTGCCGAGGATGCGGGCGCCGGCCGGATCGCGCGGATTGCGCCAGATGGCGGGATCGTCGGCCGCATCGCCGGCGCGGGCCACGGGCTCCGTCTGGGCGCGTGGCAGTACGATCGGAAGCACAGGTTCGGCGGCGGCTGCCCGTGGTACCAGTCCGACCGCGCGCCAGCCGGCTTTGGTGTGCGCGAGCAGCGTGCGGCCGTCCGTCGCCAGCGCCTTGACGGCTTTGCCGGCGGCCTGTCGTGGCGCCATCTTCCAGCGTTTGCCGTCGCGGTGCCACGTCAGGATCGCCTCGCCGTCGAGAACGGCGACGCCGCCCGGCACGAGTGCCAGCGCGCCGGGACTGGTCTTCATCGTCCCGAGCGGCGCCGTCAACGCCAGCGCCTGGCGCGCGCCCGGGCCTTCGGCATCGGCGTTATAGGCCCACAGCCCGAAGTCCTCCTCGGCCACGAAAAGCGTGGCGCTGGCGTCGTCCACGCGGCAGTGCCCGACGTGCGGGGGCAATGCCAGCCGGCGCACCTGGCGATGGCCGTCCGCCTGCAGCAGCCACTGCTCGGCCTGGCCGTCCTTCCCGACCAGGAAGACGTAATCGAGCCGCTGTGCGTCGCGGTACAGGCAGGCCGCTTCGATGCCGAAGGCCGGTGCGGGCACGGGCGGCAGCTGGGTCAGGCGGCCGTCCCGCACCAGCAGGGGCTGGACTCTTTCCAGGTTGGCGTCCACCACGACGGCGAGCATGCCGCTGTCGTCCACGCGCGTGTCGAGCTGACGACCGCGTACCGGCAGGCTGGCGCGCTCGCGGCCCGCGCCGTCGATCAGCTTGAGGGACTGGCGCTCCAGGGCCAGCCAGCCGCCATCCGGCAGTGCCGCCAGGTCGTGTGCGGTGGCGGGCGGCGTAGCGGCAGCCGCTGGGCCAGCATGGGCCGCGATGCCGGCCAGTGCCAGCAGGGTAACGAGTGCCTTCATCAGAACAGGCCCGCTTTCAGGCCGATTTTGAAGGTGCGGCCATATTGTTCATACTGCACGTTGTGTCCTTTGACGCCCTGGTAGACGTAGTATTTTTCGTTATTCAGGTTGGCCGCCTCGAACGACAGCTGCACCCGTTTGTTCAGCTGCCACGCCAGCGAGAAGTCCAGCTGCTTCTGCGTGTCGACCATGCGGTCCTGCGAGGCATCCAGCACGTCCTCGCCCAGCTCCAGCAAGTATGGCGACTTGTAGTTCAGTGCCAGGCGCGTGGACAGCGGGCCTTTCTCGTAGCCGACCACCAGATTCAGCACGCGGTCCGACTGGCCCGGCATCCGGATCTCGCGGCCGCGGCGCACGCCGTCGGCGTAACTGTCGATATCGGCTTTCGCATCGGTGACGGACCCGTTGACGCCGACCAGCAGGCCGTTGAACGGCGCCGGCAGCATGCGCAGCGGCTGCTGGTAGGCCAGTTCGATGCCGCGCACGGACGCCTTGTCGCCGTTGGCATACGACGTGGCAGTCGTATAGCCCGCCCAGGCGCCGGAACCGGCCAGGTTGGTCCCGTAGGTGAAGTCACGGATCGCCTTGTGGAACACGTAGGCGGACACCGTGCCGTCGGTGCCGAGGATACGCTCGATGCCCAGATCCAGGTTGTGCGAGCGCAGCGGCGCCAGGTCGGGGTTGCCGATGGTGGCTTCCGTTGCGCTGTCCAGGCTCACGCCGGGTGCCAGCTGGCTGAAGTTGGCGCGCACGACGCTGTTGCTCCACGCTGCGCGCACGCTGGTCTTGTCATCGAGTTCGTAGCGGCCCTGCAGGGTGGGCAGCCAGTTGGTGTACGAGCGGCTGCCGCGGCGTGCCGTGATGTCGTCGTCTTCGACCTGGCGGCCGTGCGCGCTGAAGCGGGTGCGCTCGGCACGCACGCCGGCCAGCACGGACCAGGGGCCGCGCGCCAGCGACAGCTGGCCGTACAGCGCGTCGATGTCCTCGTGCATCGCATAGTCGTCCAGTGCGGATTCGGCGGCCAGTTGCGCACCGGCGCGCGGCAGGGCGGCGATCCGGGCCCGGACGGCGGCCGGATCGAGCGCCATGCCGATGTTGCCAAGCTGGTAGTCCAGCGCGTGGCCCGCCGTGAATGCCGTCATATTGGTGGAACCGGCACCCCAGTAATTGCCGCTGGATGCCTTGCTGCTGTTGTAGCCCCACTGGTTGGTGTCGTTGTCCTTGTCGCGCCGGCTGCTCTTGACGCCGGTCTTGAACGCTGCCTGCCAGCCGGCCGCCTCGAACTTTCGGGTGACGTCGAGGCGCGCATGCTTCTCCCTGTCGACGGAGTAGCGCTGCTGCAGCGTGATGCCGTTCAGGCCATAGCTGGCCGGATCGAAGGCGGCAGCGGGCGCGATCAGCGACGGCACGGAGCCGTTCGCGTAGCCCACGCCGGCGAAGCTGGCCGTGCCGCGGAAGCGGGCGTCGTTGATCGATTCCGGCGTGTCCTCGTTGGCGCGGCTGGCGGCTGCCTCGGCGTGCATGGTCCACGTGTCCCACTGCTGGTCCGTGCTGGCGACCAGCGAGCGGATCTCCTGCGTGTATTTGCGCTGGCGCAGCCGGCGCTCCAGGCGTGCGGTGTCGGTGACCCCCTCCTGCAGTGCCCCGCGCTTGGGATTGCTGACGGTGAGCCGGTCGCGCACCTCGTCGTCCGAGAAGCGGCTGGCGAAGCCGCGCAGCGCGAAGCTGCTCCCGGCCGCAGGGCGGTAGTCCAGGTTCAGCGCGGCGGCATAGCGCTCCCGGTTGGGCAGGTAGTCGCGCAGCTCGAATCCGCCCAGGCCGGCGTCGCTCCAGGCGCCGCCCGTTTCCACGTTGTCCGAGCCGAACTTGCGCTTTTCGCCGGACAGGCCGCCCGCCACCCCGACCTTGCTGTCGGCGAAGCGCTGCGCCCACAGCAGGCTGGCCGAAGGGCTGGTCTGGTCGGTATTGGTATCAACGCTGGCGCCCGCGCTGACCGACAGCAGCGGGCCGGGCAGATCGAACGCGGACAGTGTCTTCACTTCCACGGTGCCGCCCAGGGAGCTGGCATCCTGGTCCGGCGTCAGCGTCTTCGACACCTCCAGCGTGCGGATCAGGCCCGCCGGCAGCACGTCCAGCGCCACGGCGCGGCGGCCCGCCTCGGGCGACGGCACCAGCGCGCCATTGATCGTGACGGCATTCAGGTCCGGTCCCAGGCCGCGCACGGTAACGTAGCGGCCTTCGCCCTGGTCGCGCTGCACGGCCACACCGGGCAGCCGGGCCAGCGCCTCGGCGGCGTTCTTGTCCGGCAGGCCGCCGATATCGTCGCTGCTGACGACGCTCACGATATTGTCCGCCTTCTCCTGCGCCGCGATGGCGCGCGCCAGGCTCGCGCGCTGGCCGGAAATGACGACGGCCGCCGCCAGGGGCGCGGCTTCGGGGTTCGCGGCCGGGACGTCCGGCGCGGCGTGCGCGGCCGTGGCGGCCAGCACGGCGGCGGCGAGGGCGGTCAGGCGCAGGGTCGGAACGTGGGTGGCGATGTGTCGCATGATGTTCGCTGGTGGTTGAAGTGGGGCGGATTCTAGGGACGCCAGATGACGGATCGATGACACGAAACCGGCCGTGGCCCGTACCCGGCGTGGCTGCGAATCGATTTGAGCTGAAATGACCCGGCCTTGGCCGGGCGAGGCGTCGTGAAAGCGCGCGGCGGCGGGGCGCATTCGCGTGACCTCGTGAGCCGTTTGCACTGCGCCCCATGTCATCGGCCTGTCATCGAGAACCGCTACGCTTGCCGATTTCACCACGCCGGCTGCCATGTCCCACCGCAACGCCATTCTTGCCACCACCACTGCCCTGGCCACCTGCGTCGCGCTGTACGCCGCCGTCGGCATGCCGAAGCCGCTGGCAACCTGGCGGCCGATGGACATCGTCAGCGAAGGCGGCACGGCGCTGATGGCGCTGGTGTGGTTCGGCATCGTGCTGACCAGCCGCCCGGGCGGGCGCGTCACCCGATTGCTGGCCGGTGGGCTGGCCGCCATCATGCTGGGCTCCTGGGCCGACTGCCTGGACGAGTTCTACCGCGTCGACAAGGCGGCCGTGTGGGACAACTGCCTCGAAGCGCTGGTGCCGGCGGGGATGGCGGTTCTGACGGCGGGGCTGTACTACTGGCGCCAGGAACAGGTGCGCCTCACGGAACACCTGCAAAAGCGCGAACGGCTGTTCCGCGAGCACCGCGCCTTCGACCGCCTGACGCAGCTGGCCGACGCGGCCTACCTGCGCGAACAGCTGCGCCGCGAACAGGCGCTGCGCCCAGGCGGTCATTGCGCGCTGGTGCTGCTCGATATCGATGGCTTCCACCGCATCAATCGCGACCACGGCCGTGCGGAAGGGGACCGCGTGCTGCAGGCCGTCAGCCATATGCTGCTGCTCAACCTGCGCAACGAGGACCTGCTGTGCCGCTATGCGGGCGACCGTTTTGCCGTTCTGATGCCGGGGCTGGACGGCGCCGCGGCTGGCGCGGTGGCGTTGCACCTGTGCGCGATGGTGGAACGCATGCGCCATCATGCCGGCGCCGAACGCGTCGCACTGACGTTGCGCCATGCCTGCGCAGACACCAGTGACGCAGTGGCGGCCGACGATCCGGTCGATGCCGTGCTGGCGCAACTGGCGCGGCGCGTCGACATGGCGCCGGCGTGATCGCCTGCCGGCTTGCCACCGATGCCTCTATCCCGGCGCACTTGCAGCCGGCCCAGGTTCTCGACTATGCACGCAGCCGCGATGCCGACGACGGCGCGCTGCTGCGCGGCACCGGCATCGCCGCGCCGGCCGCGAACGGATTGCCTGCCGCATCCCTGCTGACGGCGGAACAGTACCTGCGCCTGCTGACCAATGCGCTGCGCGCGCTGGACAGCCCCGACACAAGCTTCATGCTTGGCCAGCAACTGCTGCCGGGCCACGACGGCGCCCTCAGCCACGCGCTGTTGCAGGCGCCCAGCCTGCGCCACGCGCTCACGACAATCTGCGCCGGCCACGCGCGCCTGACGCCCCTGCTGCAACCGCGCCTGCACCTGTGGGATGAGGGCGCGGGGCTGGTGTGGACGGACAGTTTCGGCGCGCACAGCCTGCGGCCCGCGCTGGTCGAGATGCACATGACGGCGGTGGTGGCGCTGTGCCGCTGGCTGGGCGGCACGCGGCTGCCGTGGCGGTTCACGTTCAACCGCGGCGCACCGCGCCACGTCGAACAGCACGAGGTTCACCTGGGCGGCGCGCTGCGTTTCGGCTGCCACGTGGATGCGATGCTGATCGACGGCCGCTGGCTCGATGTGCCCTGGCCACGCGGCAGCTCACTGGCCGCCGCGCTCGCGTTGCGGCAGGTGGCGGAAGAAGCGGCGCAACCGGCCGGCCTGCTGGCGGTCCTGTACGATTATCTGCTGGAGCGGGTGCGCGCGGGACCGACGCTGGAACGGACGGCAGCCGACTTCGGCGTCAGTCCCGCCACGCTGAAACGCCAGCTCCAGCGCCATGGCACCCACTTCCAGGCGGAGCTGGACCAGGTGCGCACCCACGTCGCCCTGTGGCTGTTCCACACCCGCCGGGCCGGCAACGACGCCGTCGCCCAATATCTCGGGTTTCATGACGGCGCCAACTTCCGGCGTTCGTTCAAGCGCTGGACAGGCCAGACCCCGACACTGTTGCGCATGGAAATGGATGTTGCCGGCGCTGCTGTACAATAGCCAGCCGTCATCGCGCCCCGGCGCGCTTGACTTGATCGCCTCTTGCCACCTGTTCCTGCCGTCACCCTGAAACTTCGCACTCATTACCTGCTGCTGGCGTTGTCGATCGTCGCGCCCATCGCGCTGTTCTCGGCGTTTGCGTTCGACATGCTGCTGTCCGCCCAGCGCGAGACGGCGCGGCGCGGCATCGAGGAAGCGGCACGCACCAGCAGCGTCGTCATCGACGCCGACATCGACCGCGCCCGCTCCGTGATGCAGGTGCTGGGAAAGTCGCACGCGCTGGCGGCGGGCGATTTGCGCCGCTTCCACGCCGAGGCGGCCGCCGCCAACGCGGGGCCGGGCGCCTGGATGATCCTCTACGACGCCAGCGGGCGGCAGCTGTTCAACACCCGGCTGCCCTATGGCCAGGCGGGGGCGGCGCGGCCGGACATGGACGTGCTGCGAGCCGTCCTGCGCGACGGCGCCGACCGCATCTCGGGCATCCGCTCGGTGCGTTCGCTGGACATGACGGTGGTCATGGTCGATCACCCGTTCACGCTGCCGGACGGCTCGCAACGCGTGCTGGCGCAGGTGTTTTCGCCCTCGTACTTCGCCCGCGCCATTGCCGGGCGCGCCATTCCCTCCAGCTGGCGCAGCAGCGTCATCGATGCGGACGGCAAGATCATCGCCCGCAGCCACCGCGCCGACGAATTCGCCGGGCGCAGCGCCAACCCCGTCGTCGAAGCGGCGCGCCGCTCCGGCGTCAGCGGCGCGTTCCGCCACGTCACGGCGGATGGTTTCGACGCCTACGACTACTTCGTGCGCTCGCCGCTGTCCGGCTGGACGGTGGTCGTCAGCGCTCCTGTCGATGAGGTCGAGGCGACTGTCTGGCAGAGCGTCCGGGTGACGCTGGTGGGCCTGTCGCTGGCCATCGTGGCGGCGCTGGCGCTGGCCATCCTGTCCGGCCGCCGGCTGCTGCGCTTTGTCGCCCGCGCCTCGGTTGCCGCACGGGCGCTGGGCGAGGGGCGCGCCGCGCCGCTGCGCCCGTCGGCGATCCGCGAGATGGAGGAACTCAACGTGGCGCTGCGCGAGGCCGGCGAGCGGCTGGAGCAGGAAATGCGCTCGCGTGCGCTGGCCGAGGAGGAGCGCAACGCGGCACTGGCACTGGAGCGCACCGCCCGCGCCGAGGCGGAGCGGCAGAATGCGGCCAAGGACGAATTCCTGGCCATGCTTGGGCACGAGCTGCGCAATCCGCTGTCCGCGATGAGCAGTGCCATTGCCGTGCTGGATGCCGCCCCCGCCCACGCGGAGCGGGCCCGCGACGTACTGCGGCGCCAGAGCGCGCACCTGCGTGCCCTCGTCGACGACCTGCTGGAAGTAAACCGGGCCCTGATGGGCAAGCTGTCGCTGCGGCACGACCCGGTCGACCTGGCCGTCGTCGTCGCTGCCTGCGCGGAAACGCTGCGCACTGCCGGCGCGACCGGCAACTGCCGGCTTGTCACCGCGCTGGCGCCCGCGCCTGTGCTGGGCGACGCCACCCGGCTGGCGCAGATTGTCGACAATATCCTCGACAACGCCATCAAGTACAGTCCCAATGGCGGCGTGGTGCGCATCGCCGTCGGCCTGCGCGACGGCGCCGTGCAACTGATCGTCAGCGACGAAGGCGAGGGCATCGCCCCGGCCCTGCTGCCGCAGGTGTTCAATGTATTCGTGCAGGGCGAGCAGACATTGCAGCGTGCCCGCGGCGGGCTGGGTATCGGCTTGACCCTGGTGCGGCGGCTGGTCGACCTGCACGGCGGCAGCATCGCCATCGACAGCCCGGGCGAAGGGTTGGGGACTACCGTGACGGTGCGGTTGCCCGTCAATGCATAGCCGGCGGTAACGCCCGCCTCCGGGAGAGGCCGGCGTTACCAGCGCCTCACGCCGCCTGCAACGCCACCTGCTCGGCGATGCGCTGGGCGCTGACGGGGTCCGACTCGCGCAGCGCTTCCACCACTTCGTTGAGCGAGGAGCCGCAGGCGAAGATCAGCACGTCACCGGGTGCGCACAAGGTCAGGCCGTGGCGCAGTGCCTCGCGTCCGTTCAGCCGCACGTGCACCAGATCGCGCTGGGCGCCGCTGGCAATTGCGCCATCGAGCATCAGCTGGGCGGCGGCGCCTTCCAGCCGGCCGCGGTTCTGCGACTCATAGACAACGATCTCGTCGAAGCCGAGCGCGCAGGTGTGGCCCACCGCCTGCAAGTCCACGTCGCGGCGGTCGCCGGGCGTCGTGATGACGCCGATGACGCGGCCAGCGCTGATGCCGCGCGCCATCTGACCCAGCGCCGCGTAGGCCGCCGGGTTGTGGGCATAGTCCACCACGACCGTTACGCCCTGTACGTCGAACACGTTGGTGCGCAGCGGATTGCTGCGGCCGTCCGAGACGAACGTGGACAGGCCGGCGGCGATTTCGTCGCTGGTAAAGCCGGACGCCATCAGCGCGGCCGCCGCGGCCAGGCCGTTGGCGATGTTGTAGCGGGCGTGCCCGCCGAGCGTGGAGGGCATGCCTGCAGCCGGCAGCAGCGCGAAGTGGCGGTTGCCGTCGGCCAGCACCAGCATGCCGTCCTGCAGATAGGCGGCGCGGCCGCCGTTGTCCAGATGGCGCAGCAGCACCGGGTTGTCCGGATCCAGGGCGAAGTACAGCACTTCGACGTTTTCGCGCAGCCGGCCGGCCATGCGCACGCAGTGGCGGTCCTCCGCGTTCAGCACGACGCAGCGGGCGGCCGAGCGGGCCACCACGCCTTTCACGCGCGCCAGGTCTTCCACCGTGTTGACGCCTTCCATCCCCAGGTGATCCGCGCTGATATTGAGCATCACGGCCACGTCGCAGCGGTCGAACGCCAGGCCGCGCTTGAGGATGCCGCCGCGCGCCGTTTCCAGCACGGCGAAATCGACGTCCGGCGACGTCAGCACGGTGCGCGCCGACCAGTAGCCGCTGCAGTCGCCCTTGACGATGCGCTTGCCGTCCAGGTAGATGCCTTCCGTGGTCGTGACGCCCGTGCGGAAGCCGGCCAGGCGCACGCAGTGGCCCGTCATCAGCGCCGTGGTCGTCTTGCCGTTCGTGCCCGTGATGGCGATGACGGGGATGCGGCCGTCGCGGTCGCCGTACATCGCGTCGACGATGGCGTCGCCGGCGTCGCGCGGCATGCCGCTGGCCGGATACTGGTGCATGCGGATGCCCGGCGCGGCGTTGACTTCGATGATGGCGCCCATCTGGTTTTCCAGCGGCTGCGAAATGTCACGGCAGACCAGGTCGATGCCCGCGACGTCCAGGCCGATCTTGCGCGCCGCGCGCACGCAGGTGTCGCGCGTTTCCTCCGGCAGCAGGTCCGTCACGTCTTCGGCCGTGCCGCCCGTGGACAGGTTGGCGTTGCTGCGCAAGGTGACCGGCACGCCGACCGATGGCACGCTGTCGAACGTGTAGCCCTGCTTGCGCAGCTGCGTTGCGGCGTGCTCGTCCAGCGCGATCTGCGTCATGATGTTGGCGTGTCCCTTGCCCCGCGCCGGGTTCTGGTTTTCCACGTTGACCAGTTCGCGTACGGTACGGTGGCCGTCGCCGATCACAGTCGGCGGGCGGCGCAGCGATGCCGCCGCTACCTTGTTGCCGGCCACCAGCACGCGGTAGTCCTGACCTTCGATGAAACGTTCGACGATGATGTTGCGGCTGTGGCGGCGGGCGCCCTCGAACGCCTCCGCCACTTCCTCCGGCGTCGTGCAGCGCGTCGTCACGCCCTTGCCCTGGTTGGCGTCCAGCGGTTTGACCGTCGCCGGGCCGCGCAGCCGGCGTGCCGCGCGCTGCGCTTCCTCGACCGTGGTGACGACCGTCCCGTCCGGAACGAGCACGCCCGCTTCCTTCAGCAGTGCCTTGGTCAGCCCCTTGTCGCTGGCGATGCGGCAGGCGATGTTGCTGGCGTCGCCCGTCATCGTGGCCTGCAGCCGCTTTTGCCGGCTGCCCCAGCCCAGCTGGAACAGGTTACCCGTCTCCGTCACGCGGAAGTACGGAATGCGGCGCCGCCGCGCCGCCTTCAGCACGGCCGCGGTGCTGGTGCCCACGGCATGGCGTTCCGCCGTGCGGCGCAGCGCGGCCAGCGGCTCCGCCAGGTCGTAGTCGCGGCCATGGGCGAGTGCCTCCACCAGTTCGAGGGCAAGGTCGAAGGCCTCCGTCACCACGTGTTCGTCTTTGAATGCGCAGACGACGCGGAACCGTCCCGGCTCGCCGCGCACGCGGCGGGTGCGCCCGAAGCCGGACGGCGTGCCGACGAGGCACTGCAGCTCCAGCGTCACGTGTTCGATGATGTGGCCCATGTACGTGCCGTCCTTGAGCCGTTCGACGAAGCCGCCGAAGTGACCGGGCGAGCAGCGGTGCGACATCAGGCTGGGGATGGCGGTCAGCAGCCGCGCGGTGAAGCCTTCGATATCGCGCGACGACACCTGGTACAGGTCTTCCAGGTCGATCACCGTCAGCAGGCATGGCCTGGCGGCATACAGGTTCGGGCCGCG
Organism: Pseudoduganella plicata; assembly: GCF_004421005.1. Lineage (NCBI taxonomy): Bacteria > Pseudomonadati > Pseudomonadota > Betaproteobacteria > Burkholderiales > Oxalobacteraceae > Pseudoduganella > Pseudoduganella plicata. The sequence goes on along the minus strand of NZ_CP038026.1, from coordinate 812,259 downwards.
CAACAGCCGCTGTTCGACGATTTTCATGATACGGGATTCCTTTTTGTAACGTTGCGCACGAAGTCGGTCAGGGGGTCGGGCGTGCGGCGCGTGGTGTCCGGCCGCAGCTGGTTGGGATGCCCCACCTCTTCCGGCAGGGCGAAGCTGCTACCGGCCGGCAGGAGGTGCAGGCGCACGTCGATCAGCTGCGGCGTGCCGCCGGACGGGATGTCGGCCACATTCGAGATCATGGCCCGGCCGTCGACGACGGTGACGCTGCCGGCGCCGATCACCTCGATGCCGACCCCGCGTTCCACGACAAGCGCCGTGTCCTCGTCGATGCCGACGCCCAGCAGGTACGGGTTCTGCGCCACGATGGTCAGCAGGCGCGCCAGCCGGTGGCGTTCGGAAAAGTGCTGGTCGATGACGACGCGCTGGACGAACCCGAGTCCGGCGCCCAGGCTGACGGAACCCTTCTCGGGCAGCAGGTCGGCCTTGCCGTCGGCCAGCATATGGCCGCACATGGCGGAAGCGCCCGCGCTGGTGCCGCCGATGCAGGCGCCCCGCTGTTTCAGCGCGCCGTGCATCGCCTCGTCCATCAGGGTGCCGCCGATCATGGCCAGCAGGCGCTTCTGGTCGCCACCCGTCATGAAGATGCCGTCGGCATTGCGCACACGCCCGGCCAGCGCCGGATCGTTGGCGGCGGCGCGGTCGGGCAGGTCGATGCGGATCACCTGGCGCGCGCCCAGTTCCGTGAAGACTGCGTTGTAGCGTTTCCACATCTCGTCGGGCACCTTGCTGGCCGCCGTGATGACGGCAATGGTGGCCTTGCCGCCACCGGACAGTTCGACGAAGCGGCTGAGGATTTCCTTGCTGTTCTCGCGGTCCTCATGGCCGCCGACGATGACCAGGTGGCCGTGCTGGCTGCGGTCGACGGCTGCGTTCATGTCCTCGTCCGTCATGCGGCCACCTGCGCGCAGGGCATTTCGCGGTTGCTGGCCATGCCGGCGTCCTCCCGGCCGAGGGCGATGACGCCGACGTCGATGTCGTCCGGGAACAGGGCCACGCCTTTATCGGCTGCCTCCTGCGCCGGCATGCCGCCGGCGATCCAGCCGTAGACGGTGTAGGCCAGCAGCTTCCTGACGATATGCTCGCCAATACCGGTGACGGCAACGGCTCCGTCATCGGCGGCATAGAAGCCGCTGCCGATGACGGGCGTGTCGCCCACTCGGCCCAGCAGCGACGGCGCCGAGCCACCCGTCGAGCAGGCCACGGCAAAGCGGCCGTTCGCATCGCGCACGACGGCGCCGACGGTGTCGCAGGGCTGGAAGGCCGGTGGCGTGTCGTAGTTCCAGTGCTCGGCAAACGCGCGGTTCGGCACGCCGGGCGTGGCCTGTTCGGCGCCGGCCAGCGTGCGCAGCAACTTCTCGTGTTTCGCGCGCTGGCGTTCGCTGATCTCGTGCCAGCTGTCGAAGCCGGCAACGCGGGCAAAGCGCTCGGCGCCTTCGCCGGCCAGCAGCCAGTGCGGCGTGCGCGTCACGGACTGCGCCACCAGCACCGGGTTTCTTACGCGCCGGATGCAGGCGACCGCGCCCAGCGCGCCCGTCGAATCCATGACGGAAGCGTCCATCTCGATGGTGTGGCCGTCCAGGCACAGCACGGAGCCGCTGCCGGCATTGTAGCGGCCATCGTTTTCCAGCGCGACGACGGCGGCGACGGCCGCGTCGAGCGCGGAGCCGCCACCATGCAGGCGGTCGATGGCGCTACGGGCGGCCAGCTGGCAGCCGTCGTCCTGGTCGCGGCTGCCGCCCGCGCCGCCATGGGTGAGCACCATCGGCTCGAAAGTTTGCTTGGATTGCATGATGTCTCTTGAATGGTTTGATCAGTGGCGCGGCCGGGTGGCCTTGAGCCAGACGGCGGCGATACGGTCGGTGTCCTGGTAGGCTGGCGTGTCGAGCTCTTCGCCGAACACGTCCGGGTCGATCTCCTCGTACGTCCAGGTGAGCCCGTCCAGCAACGGCGTGACTGCTGCCAGGAACGGGTCGCTGTTGTGGCGCATGGCGACGCCGGTGTAGAGCAGCAGCGTGCCGCCGGGTGCCAGGCGCGTGACGGCCTGCCCGACGAGGGACAGCGACAAACCCGCGCCCAGTTCGCCGCCGCCGTGGCGGTAAGCCCGTTCCGACGGATCGAGCAGGTAGGGCGGGTTCGAGACGATCAGGTCCAGTTCGCCATCGATGTCGTTGAGCAGGTCGCTGCGGCGCACGTCGACGTTCGTTGCGCCCGCGAGTTGCATGTTGACGCCGCACAGGCGCAGGGCCTTGTCGTTGATGTCCAACGCATAGACCTGCGCGTCCGGGCAAGCCAGCGCGACGGTGGCCGCGCCGGGACCGCCGCCCGCGCCCACGTCGGCGGCGCGTTGCACGGTGCGGCCGAGCGCCTTCATGTCGGCCAGCTCACGCTGCAGGGCGCGGCCGAAGCGGTAGGTATCGGGTCCGAAGAACACCGCGTCGGCGTCGGCGGTGGGTAGGCCGAGTGAAAGTACAGCTGGCCGCCCAGCTCCGAGACGCGCAACGTGCAGCGCCAGCCGTCCCGATGCGGCTGGGCGATGCCGGCGGCCTGCATCAGGCGCAGGATGTCGGGCGGCACGGCGTCGCTGTGAAACGGCCGGCTCCAGCCGAACACGTCGCACAGGTCGCGGGCCCAGACATGCTCGGCGCGAGCGCGCACGCGGTTGTGCGTGGCGGGGGTCACGGTCGTGAAGCGGTAGCCGGCCGCCTGCAGCGCGCGGCCCAGCTCCAGCAGCGCCGCCGTGGCAGCATCCGGGCGCGCGGGCGCGCCATCCTCCGGTCTGGTGGATGGGGCGTGCGGCACGGCGGCGTCGGCGGTGCTGGTGGTGACATTCATCATGGGTGGCCTCGATTGAAAAAGCCGGCGACTGCCGGCGGGAGCCGCGCCGTGCGCGGCAAATGGAACGATGCGGGAAACAACGCGGCCAAGGGGGCGCCGCCGCCCCGGTTCAGCCGTACAGCCGGCTGAAGACCCGGGTCGCCATCAGGCCGGAAGACGTGTGGTGGCGCTCCGGCGACATCAGGCCCACCAGCAGGTCCATCGCTTCCTCCTTGCTGGAGGTGGCGGCCAGGCGTGCCTCCAGCAGCCGCAATTCGCAGCCGATGGATTCCCATGCGTGCTCGTCGTCAGGGAAACGGTGGCGGATCAGGCCACGCGGCGCGCTGCTGCGAGGGCTGGTGCCGGAATTGAGTGTCTCCATGCTGCGCAGCATGGCGCGGTGGCTCAGCACGCGCGGTGCCTCCGTGGGGCTGTCCGTCGCGGCCTGGTCGGTGCCGGCGCGCGGCGTGGCGATCCAGTCCTGCAGCAACTGCTGCTCGTAGGGGCTGAAGACGCCGAACATTTCGGCGCGTTCGCCCTGGATCAGTTTCCAGAAACGGCTGTTCTCGGCTGGCTCGCCGCGGCGAATCCAGCCCTGCGCTTCCAGCTTTTCCAGGAACAGGGGAATCTGCGTGGCGTCCGACAGCCAGTCGTTGACGGTGCGGCCCGCAACGCGGCAGTAATCGGAGTGCATGTTCTTGCCGACCGTGCTCTTGGCGGCCAGCATGGCGACCGTTTCGGCCTCCAGGTCGAACGAGGCGATTGCATCGACCGTCCCGACGCCCAGGTCATTGAGGCGGAAGCCGGCTGCCACGCGGCGCAGGAAGTCGCTGGCGTCGCCGACGCGCGGCATGATCTGCTTCAGCCCTTCCAGGGCCGTATGGGCGTGGCCGGTGGCGGCGTTGTCGACCGTGACGTGCAGGGTGAAGTAATACGGGTCGATGCCCAGTTCGTTCAGCTCGTACGAGGTGATCAGCAGGTGCAGGGGCAGCTGTTCGTAGCCCAGGTTGTAGCCGATCAGCTCCGGCAGGAAGCTCTCGGCGCCCTGCGCCAGCGCCAGCTGAATCGCGCCCTGCAGGAAGTGCGTGTCGGGCAGGTCCTGCCACTGTTCGCAGCCGTGCTGGGCCAGCAGCTTGCGATAGATGAGCACGTGATTCTTGTCCGGCACGCCATTGCCCAGCTCTTCCAGATAGATCCGGATCAGCGGGCGGAAATCCTCGTCGTCCCAGCGCTGCAGAACACCGTACAGCCACGCGCCGTCCACCAGTTTGGTGGGGGCGACTGCCTTGAGGAAATACAGCGCCTGCGATTTCGTGTGGAAGTAGCGGCGCGGCGCACCGGCCTTGCGGCCTGCCAGGTAGTCGCGGTAGGCAGTGCCGACTGCATCGGTATGGCGGGCAATCCAGCCCGCCATCTCGTCCAGCGATTCCGGCAGGTCGGCGGGCAGCGTGGCCGCCTCGACCAGGCGCGCCTCCAGGTAGCCGGCTGCGAGGGCCGGGTCTTCCATCATCGCGAGCCGGTTGTAGACGGGCTTGGCTTTGTCGGTGCCGATCTCGGCTGCTTGGGCGGCGGGGGCGGTGCACTGGGCGTAGGCGGTCGTTTGCATCGGTGTCTCTCAGGCGTTTCTCTTTGTTGGGCTGTCAATGACGGGACACCGCGTGATGGCGTTGTCATCCATGCAACGAGTATGGTGGGGCGCGGCGAGGATGAGTAGCAGCACGCATCCCGTTGCGTTGTAAGAGAGGGATTACAAGGATCGGGCAACCTCGCCAACTTTGCGTTCCGGCCCGTCACACAGCAGAGTTGCAACTGAACCACTTAAAGTACCGGGCAGAAATTGACGAAATTAAAGCTGGAACGCGCTTGTGCGATATCAGGCGACTGGGCGGTACGGCCATTAAACTCCCTCAGCAGAAAAATGGCTCAAGCGGCCGGCAGGCGGGCTCGCGACACCGGTACGAGAACGCGTATAAGCACGCATAAGAACGGGTACGAGAAACGGGCACGAGAAACGGGCAGAAGGAACGGACACCGGAAACGAATGAAATAACAGGGGAGCACGCGATGGCACATCCGCAGATAATGCACTGGGCACCGCCGGCAATTGCCGGATTCGTCAACGAGGCGCATGCGGCCCTGGAACGGCATGGGCCCGACCATATTGCAGCGCTGGCGCCGCGCTTTCACGCGTTGTTCGCCCAACCGGGCTTGCTGACCGCGCTGGTGAATGCCTGCCTGGGGCGTGTGCTGACCGGTGCGATGGACAATGGCGATCCGGCGGTGAATAGCGACATGCTCCTGATGTGCTATTCATCCGTCATGACGCTGCGCGTCATCAAGGATCGGCCGGACGTTCCGTCGTTCAGCAGCAAATCCTGGCGTGCGGCACTGATGAACTATCCGGCCAATACACTGATACTGGTCGTTTCACCGCGGCCGATTACGGTGCAGTGGTATTGCCTGGTGCCGGGAGCCGATTTCGATGTGTTTGACGCGACATTGAAGATTCGCCCCGATGGCAGCGAAACGGTCGCCAATGGCGAGCTGATCCAGGTCGAGGCGCGGCGCCGCTTTCCCCTGCTGCCCGAGGACAGCGACGCCATCTATGTCGCGCTCGGCAGTGCACCGGTCAATGCCCAGGTCGTGTCGTTCGATCCCGCCACGCTGGTGCCACTGGGCGCCAGCATGGCGTCGGAAGAGCATTCTGTCCTGTGCGTAATGCTGGGCTTGCTGGACGCGCGCCGGCCTGACTATCCCCTGGCCGCCGTTTCGGACCTGACGGGGCACCCGGACCACCACGTACGCTGGGCTGCCGCTACCGCACTGGGCAAGCACAGCCGCCACGTGGCGCTGCAGGTAGTACAGGACATGGCGGCGCACGACCGGCACCGCTTCGTGCGCGATGCCGCCCGCCGTACGCTGCAGCACTGTGGAGGTACCCGATGAGAAAGCAGCAGTTTGCCTGCCGTCCCACGCGTCGGGTGGGTGTGGAGGAACTCCTGGAAACTGCCAGGAAGCAAGTGGATCCCCGCGATCCGGCCGCGCTGCTGGCGCTCGCCGAACCCCTGTACGGGCTGGCTGGCGACCCTGCACTGTTGCAGAGGTGTATCAATCACAGCCTGACGCACTGGCGCCAGGGCAGCTCGCACTTCTACAGTTCGCAGTCCTGCCATCTCGCCAGTAGCGGTCCGTTCGCCATCCGCATCAATCTGTGGCCATTATTGCCGGTCGATCCGCGCCGCCGCGCCATTCTTGCCGACGTCCTGTCGTATTACGATTACCACGACCATAATTTCTCGTTTATCACGGCGAACTATTTTGGGCCCGGTTATGAGACAGAGATATACAGTTATCAGCGCGGTACGGGGGCGATTTATCCGGGCCAGCGTGTCGACCTGGATTATCGCGGACGCCACACGCTGGACGCCAATACCGTGCTGCTGTACGAGCAATACCGGGACATTCACATGCAGTTGCCGCCGGCGCGGTTGTCGGCGTCGCTGAATCTGATGATGACGCCGCCCGATGCGGGACTCACGGACCAGTTTTATTTCGACATCGCCAGGGGGCGCGTCCGCGATTATGTCGCGTCGTCCTCGCACAAGCGCGTCAATGCGCTGGGATTTGCCCGCCATATATACGACGCCCAGACGCTGGCGTTGCTGCAGGAGATCCTGGAGACGCATCCCTGCAGCCGCACGCGGGTCGAGGCGGCCCGGGTGCTGGTCGATGTCGCCGGCGCATCGGCCCTGTCGCCCGCCAGCGCGACAAGAATGCTGCGCGATCCGCTGGCGCTGGCGCTGTGGTCGCAGGCGGCGGACGGAGCAGGACAATGAGCCTGTCATCCTTTGCCTGGCTGCTTGCCGCGGAGCTCAGGAAGAACCTGCTTCTGACGTTGCGCTATCCGCTGCAACCGTTGTGCGGCGTGCTGATACTGCTTGGCCTGTTCGGCGCCATCGGGCTGGGCCTGGCGCATGCGCCGTCCGTCGACCTGTTCGAGGGCGGCGACAGCCGGGTGCTGGTGGCCTCGTTCGTCTGCTGGGTGGTCGCCGTCGGCGCCATCGGCCATGTACCCGGCGAGCTGGAGGACGATATCAAGGCCGGCCTGCTGGAACCCGTCTTTCTCAGCCGTTACCCGGTGGCGGTGCTGCTGCTGGCACGCGCGCTCTCCGGTTCCGCCGTGGGTGTGCTGGTCTGTTTCGCCATGCTGGCCGGGCTGGCGGCCTGGTCCGGAGCAGACCTGCGGCTGGGCGGGTCCGTCGTGCTGGCCCTTGTGCTGCTGGAGCTGGCACTGGGCGGCATTGGCCTGGCGATGGCCGGCATCGTCATCCTGTTCAAGCGCGCGGCCGGGGTCGCGCCGCTGGTCCAGCTGGGGCTGGCCGTGCTGATCGCGCGCGGCGTTTCCACCACAGCCAGCGATACCATGCTGCGCTATCCGCTGGTGTCGGCCATCGAGACGTTCGCCCGTTCGCTGTTCGGCACGCCATTGTCCGGGATGGCCCTGACGGCTGCCGCCGCGTGGTCACTTGCCATTCTCGCGACCGGCATGGCAGCGCTGGCGCTGTGCATCCGCCGCGCGCGCGCCATCGGTTCGCTGGCGCACTACTGATGGGAGGCAGGATGACATATCCACTGCACTTGTCTCGTGTCTGCAAGGCATTCGGGCGGTCCAACAGCGTGGTGGAGAACCTCACCTTGACGGTGGCGGACGGCGCCTGCACGGCGCTGATGGGTGCGAACGGCAGCGGCAAGACCACGCTGCTGCGCCTGGCCTGCGGCCTCGTCAGCCCGGACAGCGGAACGGTCCGGCTGTTCGGGCGCGATCCGACCGCCGATGGGGCCGCGCGGGCACGGCTGGCGGCAGTGTTCGACGGCGCGCGGGCGCTTCACGGAAGGCTGACACCGGCCGAAAATGCCGTCTACTTCGCCCGCGTGAAAGGCTGCGACGGCACCGCGGCGCTCCAGCGGTTCGGCGCCCTGGCGCGGCGCTTCCGGATCGGCCAGATCGAGAATGTGCCCGTGCGGCGGCTGTCGCGCGGCACCCAGCAAAAATTCGCGCTGGCCGCCGCGCTGGCGACGGGCGCCGACGTCTGGCTGTTCGACGAGCCGACCCTGGGCCTGGACGCAGCCGCCCTGGATATTCTATGTGCGATCGTCCGTGGCCACACCGCAGCTGGCGGCGCGGTCCTGATGACCACCCACGACGAAGCCTTCGCGCACCGTCTGGGCGGCATCGTGCGGTTGACGGGTGCGCCGGCGGCGCCCCTGCGGTTGCAGCTCTGACGGGCTGTATGGCGCGGCCCGCCGGGCCGCTGATTTTCCACCAAATCGAAAGGGAGGGTATATGGAGACTCTGGAAGTGGCCAGCCTGGAATTTACGGCGGACGTGGCCGGTGCGCTGGAGGAGACGCGCGTCAGCGTGAAAGTGCTGACCAGCGTGATCCGCGAAATCGCGTCGATCATCAGCTGGTGGTGACGTAGGGGCGCCGGCCGGGCAGCGTGCCCGGCCGGCGCTGCTGTCGTGCTCAAGACGTTGTCACCGCATTGTCACCGCATTGTCACTTGAGCACCGCCCGCAGGGCGATTACACTGCACAGCATCGCTCCTTGCGGGGCCGATTGACGAGGTGACCCATGGCACATCTGCATCTGGCGCTGGAACTTGGGGGCGGCTTCGGGCGCGCGGGACGCCTTGGCGTGCTGGCCCGGGCACTGCTGGCCCGTGGCCATGGCGTCAGCCTGAGCCTGCGCGACCTGGGCACCACGCAGCACCTGCTTGCGGACGTGCCCGCGCCGCGTTTCCAGTCGCCCGTGTGGCAGGGGCGCATGGAAGGCATGCCGCCGAACGAGGCCAGCCTTGCCGAGATCCTGCTGCCGCAAGGCTATTTCGAGCTGACGGGCCTGTGCGGCCTGGTGCAGGGCTGGCGCTCCACCCTGGCGGCCGTGCAAGCGGATCTCGTCGTGGCCGATTACGCGCCAACGGCCCTGCTGGCCGCGCGCAGCCTGGGCCTGCCGGCCGTGGCGCTGGGCGGCGGCTTCGCCTGCCCGCCCGCCGCGCGGCCGTTGCCATGCCTGCGCGACTGGGACCAGATCGCGCCGCAGCGGCTGGCCCGGGCGGAGGCGCACGTGCTGAACGTGGCCAACGCCGTGCTGGAACACCACGGCGCCGTGCCGTTGCCCTGCGCGGCCGCGCTGCTGCGGGGCGACGACGCGCTGCTGGCCACGTGGCCGGAACTGGACCCGCACGGCAGGACCGACCATGCCATCGACTGGTACGGGCCCGTCTGGCAGGAAGGAGGCGCTGCGGCACCGGCATGGCCGGCCGGCGACGGCCCGGCCGTATTTGCCTGCCTGAAGCATGAGCATCCAGCCCAGGCCGCCGTGCTGTCCGCGCTGGTGGAGGCGGGCTGCCGGATCGTGTGCCATATGCCGGAAACGGCGCCAGGCCGCCCGCCGCCCGTCATCGATCCGGCCATCGCCTACGTGTCGCACCCGGTCGCGCTGGAGGCGGTGCTGGCCGAGGCGGCGCTGTGCGTCTGTCATGGCGGCGAAGCAACGCTGACGCAGGCGCTGCTGGCCGGCGTGCCCGTGCTGATGCTGCCGATGCGCCTGGAGCAGTTCCTGCTGGCGCGGCGCGTGGAAGGGTGGGGCGGCGGCATCAATGGTGCCCGCGTGCTGGGCGACTGGGCGCCGGCCCTGCAGGCGCTGCTGGGCGACGGCCGCTGGCGCGCTGCGGCAAAGGCGTTCGCCGGCCGCCATGGCGGGACGACGGTGGAGGACCGCGTTGCCCGCGTCGTGCGGCGGCTGGAGCACCGGCTGGCCTGAACCCTATTTGGGGCGCGGCTTGCGCAGGTTGCGGTCGGGCCGCGGCAAGCAGCCGGCGCGGATGTCGCGCACGGCCTGAGCGACGGCGCGCGCGGCATTGCGCACTTCCTCCTGCAGCGCCGTGTCGCGGTCGAGCGTCTGGTGGCTCTCCGCGTAGGATTCGTAATAGCCGACATAGCGGTCGAACACGCCCTGCGGCCCAGCGCCGATCAGCCCCATCCAGTCGAGCCAGTCGGCCAGGTTGCGGCGCTGGCTTTCCACGCCCGCCACGTCGCCGTGCACGACGACGCCATAGGCGCGCCCGGCCAGGTGCTTCGGATAATCCCAGCCCTCCAGCTCGATCGCCTTGGCCTCGGCCGCCTTCTTGCCGTGCGTGCTGGATGGATCGGGATTGCCGCCGTCCGCGCACACCAGCCGGTCGATCATCAGCTTGAGCGGCGAGGGCGACTGGTACCAGTACGTGGGCGTGACGATCAGGATGCCGTGCGCGGCGACCCATTTCTCGTAGATGTCGTTCATCCAGTCGTTGACCTGGTTCATGCTGTGGTTGGGGTAGCAGCTGCACGGCCAGTGGCACAGCGGCATCGCCGTCGACGCGCAGCCCTTGCACGGGTGAATGTGTAGCGCGTAGGTGGACGTAACCTGGCTCAGATCCAGCACGTCCACCTGCACGGACTCCGTTTCCAGCGCCGTGCGCGCCCACTCGATCATGCGAAAGGACTTCGACATCTCGCCCGGGCAGGTGCCGTCGTTGCGCGACGATGCGCAGATGACCAGCACGCGGGCGCGCGTCGCCGGGTCCTTCTGCACCGCTTCGGCCGCCAGCAGCCGGTCGCGCGCGGCGCGCCATTCCACCGACAGGTCGTAGTCCGGGTCGGCAAAGCCGGGGCCGGCCTTTTGCGTGACGGGCGCCTTGCGGCTGTCGCAGTAGTTCTGCCATGCCACATCTTCCAGCCGGGCGATGTCGGCCTGCAGCGGCTCGAAGCGGGGATCGGCGAAATTGGCGACGAATTTCAGGTGAAATTCGTTGCGGGCCAGCTTGCCGGGCGCCTGGCCGGTGCGCACGTCCACCTGGTTGTCCGTTTTGTCAGTCATGCGTTCTCCTTGTTGATCCGCACTGTGGCACCTGAGTGGCAACCGTTCTGTACGGTGGCATACCGAGACTGCGTCGCAGCCCTGCCGGGGCAGCCTGCGCTAAGATTGCAGTTCCGTCCCGCGGCCTGTACACTCGACAATATTCATGCAAGTCACACGCTATTCATTCCTGTCCCGCGACACGGCGCGCGCCGCCCCGCCGCAATGAGCCGGCCGGCATTGCGCCGCCGCACCTATGCGCAGGACATGCGCGGCCACCACCTTGCATCCAGCCGCGCCTGCGCCGTCACCGTGACGGCGCTCGTGCTGGCCGGTGTCGTACTGGATTACGCCGTCTATCCGCAGCTCATGGCCAGCTTTGCCGCGCTGCGCGTGGTGACGGCGGCCGGCGTGCTGGCCGGACTGGCGCTGCTGTACACGCGTTTCGGCTTCCGTCACGTGCATGGCGTCACGTTCGTCTGGCTGACGTTCCCCCAGCTGATGATCGCGTGGATGATCCACGTGACGCAGGGCGAGACGTCGCTGTTCTATGCCGGCATCATCCTGACGATCTTCGCCGTCGGCACGCTGTTCCCCGTCGGCTATCTGTATACATTGGCCTTCGGTCTGCTGACGGTGCTGCTGTACCTGCTGGCCTGCGTGACGCGGCCCGGCGGTGTGGTCGATCCCAGCCAGCTGCTGTTCCATGCAACCATCATTGCCTTTGCCGTGATCGGCAGCACCGTCTACACGTATTTCAACGAACGGGGACGACGCCTGCTGTTCGCGCTGAAGGACGAGCTGGCGCACAAGAACGCCGAGCTGGAACGTACCAACCGCAACCTGGCCGCGATCAAGGGGCAGCTGGTGCAGCAGGAAAAGATGGCGGCGCTAGGCACGTTGTCCGCCGGCCTGCTGCATGAGGTGAACAACCCCGTCAACTACTGCATGCTGGCTCTCGATCTCGCGCAGGAGGACCCGGCCGCACGGGCCAGCCCGCGCCTGGCCGAATGCCTGACGGATGCGCGCCAGGGCATGGCGCGCGTGCAAGCCATCGTCTCGGACCTGAAGACGTTCGCCTACCGTGGCGACAACGCGGTGGCGGACGTGCCATTCTGTGTTGCCAGTGCCGTCGATACGGCCGTCCGGATGGCCCGGCACGAACTGCGCGGCGTCGCACTGCGGCGCGACGGCGTGGGCACCGAGCGGGTGCTGGGCGACGAGGCGGCCATTGTCGGCGTGCTGATCAATTTGCTGGGCAACGCGGCAGCCGCGCTGGCCAGGGGCGGCACGACGGCACCGGAAATCGCCGTCGCCAGCGCCGTCGAGGGCACGCGCCTGCGCATCACCGTGACCGACAACGGCCCCGGCATCGCGCCGCAGCACCTGGCGCGGCTGTTCGAGCCGTTCTTCACGACCAATGGTGTGGGCCAGGGTCTCGGCCTGGGCCTGTCGATCTGCTACAGCGTCGTGCAGCGGCACGGCGGCCAGCTGAGCGCCGACAGCGTGCCGGGCGTGCGTACGCGCTTCACGTTCGACCTGCCGCTGGCACCTCCCGACAACGCAAGCTGACCAAACAGGCCATGAACAAACCAGCCAACGCCTTACCCCTGATCCTGTACGTCGACGACGAGCCGGGCGCGCGCAAATACTTCCAGCGCGCGCTGGAGGACCAGGCCAACGTGCTGACGGCCGCCTCGGTGGACGAGGCCAAGGCGCTGCTGGAGCGGCACGGCGACCAGCTCTCGGTGCTGGTGTCGGATCAGCGCATGCCGGGTGCGAACGGCAACGCGCTGCTGTTCCACGCGTGGGAGCGATATCCGCAGACGGTGCGCATCCTGACCACGGCGTACTCCGAGCTGGCCCAGACGGTCGAGGCCATCAACCAGGGCCGTATCCACCGCTACCTGCCCAAGCCATGGGACATCACGACCTTGCGGCTGGAAATGGCCCAGGCGGTCGACCTGGCACTGCTGCGCCGCCGGCACGACCGCCTGCTGGGCGAAAAGCTGTCGCTGCGCCGGCGCGAGGTGCTGGCCAACCGGATCGGCACCCTGTATGCGCTGTGCCTGGCCGGCGCGACGGAAAGCGCGGCGCTGGACGCCTATCTGTCCGGCGCCCTGTGCGCCGGCGTGGCCGCGGCGCCCGACTGGCTGATGGAGGACTGCGCGCAGCTGGCCAGCGCGGACGCGTTCCGGGCCGCCGCGCTGGCGCGTGCCGTACGGCTCTGCGTCGAAGTGCTGGAGACGGGCGCCGGCGGCCCGGTCGATCCGCTGGCGCTGGCCGCGGAGACGTTCGGCCCAACGTTCCGTCGCGGCGCGGAAGGCGTCGGCCTGCTGGCCGAACCGGCGGTGCTGGCCGAATACCTCGACTGCGCGCCCGACACGGCCGTCTCGCCCCGCCACGCGCGCTGGCTGGCGTTGCTGGTCTGGCTGGCGCGGCACGACCTGACGCTGCGGTTGACGGCCAGCGCGGACGGCGTCCAGTTCCGGCCCGCGCGCACCGCCGGGCCGCCCACCCGCGCGCACCTTGCCAGCTGGATTGCCCGCTTCTGAACGGGCGGCACGACAGCCGTGCGCCGTCGCTGGTGTCACTTCGATAACATTCGCATATCGACATCATCGACACTATCGAAGGGAGGTTTGTATGCCACGCGGAGCCAGCCCGAAACGGGAACACGAATACGACAAGCTTGAAAAGCAGTTTGAAAAGGAAGGGCGCTACAAGGGCCGCGAAGAGGAAGTCGCCGCCCGCATCGTCAACAAGCAGCGCAAGCAGTTCGGCGAGACGAAGACGGCGAAGGCGAAAGACCGCGCCGGCACGTCCCCCGACCGCAATGTCCCCATCGCCAACTACGAGCACATGACGGTGCCACAGGTGCGCAGCGCGCTGGAAGAACTGACGGCCGCCCAGCGCAAGAAGGTGCGCAGCTACGAGACGGCGCACAAGAACCGCAAGGGCGTGCTGGAGGCGCTGGACCGGCTCTAGGGCAGTGGCGGCGGACGATGCCGCCGGGTGTGTCGCTGCCAGGTGACAGCCCTGCCAAGCGTCAGCACGATCGGGCCGGCGCAGCGCGCCGGCCACGTCGCCGGCCACCGCCCGCAGCCCGGAGTCTCGGCAATACCTCCATGACGGCAAACGCGGCCAGCTCCAGCATGCGGCCATCGGCGCGGGCGGACATGCCCGCGCCGTTCGGCCACGCGGCAGCAGCGGCGCCTGATCGAACCGGGGGCTGGTGGGGTCGATGTTGTTGCGCAGTTTCAGTACGTACAGCCTGTCGACATCGGCGATGCCGGCGTTGTACTGCCATGCGTGGCGTACATAGCACGGCAACAGCAGGCATGCTGCCGTGCCGTGCCGATGCCCAGGCCGACAATGCCGATGGCGGTGTAGCCCGGTTCAGCCAGCGGCGCGCGCCAGGCCAGGCGCAGGTCGTGCGGGGTCATGGCGCCCCGCCGCGGCGACCGAATGATGTGATGCGTCATGGGTTCGTCCAGTATGAAGAGGGCAAATCGTCATGGCTAGCCGCAAGACCATGCCAGACGCCGAACGGCGGATTGTCGGGGTAGACAGCGCCCATGCCCTTTCGGAACAGGACAATGGCCGCGTTGGGACACTCGCAACAACGGGCACGGTCCGCTAAAATGCGGCACCTCATTTCTGATCGACATCGATGTTCCGCAAACTGATACAACTGGCCCTGGCGGGCGCGCTGTCCGCCGGGCTTTGCAGCGCCCACGCTTCCCAGTCCTGCCCGCAGCATTACGTGTCCGGCCAGGCCCCGCAAATCGTCAACGAAAAGATGGCCCGTGCCACGCGCGAGCTGTGCTACAACGTGTTCGGCATCATGCACTCGGGCGTGACGCGCACGCCGCTCTGGTCCGCCGAGCACCTGACAGCCGACAACCTGGCGGCGGCCGGGGATCTGTCGCGCGAGAATTCGTTCCACCCCGAGCTCGCGCTGCCCGCCGGCCAGCGCGCCGAACTGGCCGACTATGCCCGCAGCGGTTTCGATCGCGGCCACATGGCGCCGAACGGCGACATGCCCGATCGCGCCAGCCAGTACCAGAGCTTCACGCTGGCGAACATGGTGCCCCAGGATGCGGACAACAACCGCCACATCTGGGCCGGCATCGAAGGCGCCGTGCGCAAGATGGCGAAGAAGGAGGGCGATCTTTACGTGATCACAGGGCCCGCCTTTATCGGCGGCGAACTGCGCAAGGTGGGCAACGTGCTGGTGCCGAGCCATCTTTACAAGGCGGTCTGGAGTCCGCGCAAGGGCGCCGGCGGCGCGTGGTTCGTTGCCAACGAGGCCGATGCGCGCATCCAGACGATGACGATCGCACAACTGGAAAGCAGGATTGGCATCAATCTGATACCGTCGCTGTCGGCACGCCAGAAGCAGGAGATGCTGAAACTGCCGAAGACGAAAGCGGGCAAGCGCAAAGGAGGTGAAAAATGACGAAGGCAAAAGAAAACCAAGCGGGCTTCGCGCCCTATGCAAACGAGGCGGACGTGCTGCAGGTGGGTGGGCTGACGATCGAGAACCGGCTTGATCGCATCACGATCGACGGCGACATCGACCTGACGATGGACCAGGCCGGCCTGCAGCACGCGCGCGAGCTGTATCAGCTGCTGGGCAAGGCGGTGGCGAAACTGGAAGCGCAGCGCGATCTGCCCGCCCGGCTGCCGGCGCCGAAGGTTGCCAAGGCCGCCAACCCGTTCGAATAATCCCGGGGCCGGGGCCCGACGGACCCCTGGGCCCGACGCCTTGCCGCGGCATCACGCCATCCGCGTCACATGGGCCTCGCGCAGCGGCCGCCAACCCAGTGCCGCCTCGACCAACCGGCGATAGCGCGTGTCGATATGGGCCGGGGTACGGCGGATGTAATGCTCCGCCGCCGCGCGCTCGTCGCCGGCAAGGCCCGCCAGCCAGTCCAGCACTTCCTGTGCGCCCGGCACCCGGCCTTCGCACCCACGGGAACGCGCCGGCAGCGCCGTCCAGAGCACGGCATCGATCCGCCGCGCCAGGCGCCACGCTTCGATACGGCCGGCCACCGGCGATTGCGCGCCATCGGGCGCCGGCACGGTGCCGATCCAGTCCGGCCGCGCGGGGTCGATCTTCTCCCGCTCGCGCAGCATGGTGCGCGCCGCCGGCAGATCGTGCGCATCGAGATAGGCCCAGTACGTCGGGCACGGTGGCGCACCCTCGCACAGCGCGATCGCCAGTTCGGGCGTGTCCTCGCTGTTGCGGACGAATTCCAGCGGCAGCAGCGGGCCGTCGGGATGCCAGCCCGAAGAGAGCTTCAGGGGGCCGGGCTTCCACAGCAGGGAGCCCCAGGCGATAACGGCGATTTGCATAAGCGTGATGTCGTGGACAAAACGCCAGTGTAGCCCGCCGCCGCGAAATCCCGGGCACGCTACGTCAGCGGTGGATGACGACCAGCAGCGCCCTCGCTTCCGTCTTGCCGGGATTGCGGATGGCGTGCTGCTGGTCGGCCGGATAGCGTCCCGTGCCACCGAGCTTGATCTTCTTTTTCTGCGTTCCCACTTCCAGTTCCATCGAACCGTGCAGCACCGTCAGGTGTTCGGTCGTGCCCGGATCGTGCGGCTGCGACAGCAGTTCGCCGCCCGGGGCCAGTGTCAGTTCGTACCACTCGTGGCGGCCCGCCAGCTCCATCGGCCCGAGAATGCGCAGCACGTAGCCGGCATGATGGCCGGGCAGGGTGGGCGTTTCGTGCGCCTCGATGACACGGATCGTGTCCACCGCCGGCTGTTCGTCGGACAGCAGTTCGCCGATCGGCACGCCCAGCGCATTGGCCAGACGCCACGTAATGGCGATGGTAGGATTGGCTTTCTCCCGCTCGATCTGCGACAGCATCGACTTGGAAACCCCGGCGATGCGCGACAGGTCTTCGAGCGTCAGGCCGCGCGCGAGGCGCAGCCGCTGCAGCGCGGCGCCCACTTCAGGTGGTGCATTGTTGACAAGGGCTTTCATTCTTGGGCAGTTGCTTGCAAAGTCCGGTATGTTTATGTAGGATTCAGTATATTGAATCTGCGTTCAAGATAGTGAACTCCGGAGAAAGTATCGAAAGAGGCGCGAACTTCGATACCCTGTTCTCCGCGAGTCACGGTACAACATAGGTTACAGGCGGTCAAGCTGCCGGCCAGGAAACCGCCCACCTTACGATCCGAGGAAAACATGAGCGAACAAGCGAAGAATGCCTTTTACGGCGGCCTGCAACAAAAGCTGGACACGCTGCGCGAGCAGGGGCTGTACAAGCCCGAGCGCGTGCTGGCCTCGCGCCAGGGGGCCGAAGTGACCAGCGAGGATGGCCGCACCCTGATCAATATGTGCGCGAACAACTACCTCGGCCTGTCCGGGCAGGAGTGGGTGGCCCAGGCTTCCATCGAAGCGACGGAAAAGTACGGCTATGGCCTGTCGTCGGTGCGCTTCATCTGCGGCACGCAGACGGTGCACAAGGAGCTCGAACAGGCCATCAGCAAATTCCTCGGCACGGAAGACACCATCCTGTACGCGGCCGCATTCGACGCCAACGGCGGCGTGTTCGAGCCGCTGTTCGACGAGAACGACGCGATCATCTCGGATGCGCTGAACCACGCTTCGATCATCGACGGCATCCGCCTGTGCAAGGCGGCGCGCTACCGCTACGCCCACAACGACATGGCCGACCTGGAAGCGCAGCTGCAGGCCGCTGCCGACAAACGCAACAAGATCATCGTCACGGACGGCGTGTTCTCGATGGACGGCACCATCGCCCAGCTGGACAGGATCGTCGAGCTGGCCGACCGCTACGGCGCGCTGGTGATGATCGACGAATGCCACGCTTCGGGCTTCATGGGCAGGACGGGCCGCGGCACGCACGAGCACCACAATGTGCTGGGCCGGATCGACATCATCACGGGCACGCTGGGCAAGGCGCTGGGCGGCGCGATGGGCGGCTTCACGTCCGGCCGCAAGGAAGTCATCGAAACGCTGCGCCAGAAGTCGCGTCCTTACCTGTTCTCGAACACGCTGGCGCCCTCGATCGCCGGCGCTTCGCTGGAAGTGCTCAAGCGCCTGTCCGAATCGACGGAACTGCGCGACCGGCTGCACGAGAACACGGCGTACTTCCGCCAGGAGATCGAACGCATCGGCTTCACCATCAAGCCGGGCACGCACCCGGTGGTGCCGGTGATGCTGTTCGAGGCGCCCGTGGCGCAGAAATTCGCCGCCCGCATGTTCGAGCTGGGCGTGCTGCTGTCCGGGTTCTTCTACCCGGTCGTGCCGATGGGCCAGGCGCGCGTGCGCGTGCAGCTGTCGGCCGCGCACACCCGCGAGCAGCTGGACAAGGTACTGGCCGCGTTCGCGCAGGCCGGCAAGGAACTGGGCATCATCAAGGGCTGAAAGCCGAAAGAATCACAGATGGAACGCATTTTAGTTATCGGCGCCAATGGCCAGATCGGCAGCGAACTGGTCGAAGCGCTGGCGGCACGCCACGGCGCGCACAACGTCTTCGCCACCGACATCTCGCCGACAAACCTGTACAACGCCGAGCAGTACCAGGTGCTGAACGTGCTGGACGAGGAGGCGCTGGCGCAGCTGGTGTCGTCGCAGGACATCACGCAGGTGTACCAGCTGGCGGCCATGCTGTCGGCTACCGGCGAGGCGGCGCCGCTGCGCGCATGGAAGCTCAATATGGACGGGCTGCTCAACGTGCTGGAAGTGGCGCGCGAGCGCGGCGAGGCGGGCAAGCCTTTGAGGGTGTTCTGGCCATCGTCGATCGCCGCGTTCGGCCCGAACACGCCGGCCCAGGACACGCCGCAGATGACGGTGATGGACCCGACGACGATCTACGGCATCAGCAAGCTGGCCGGCGAACGCCTGTGCGAGTACTACCACCTCAAATACGGCGTGGACGTGCGCAGCATCCGCTACCCCGGCATCATCAGCTACAAGTCGCCACCGGGCGGCGGCACGACCGATTACGCCATCGCCATCTTCCACGCGGCGCTGCGTGGGGAGCCGTACGAATGCTTCCTGGGCCCGCAGACGACGCTGCCGATGATCTACATGCCCGACGCGATCCGCGCCACCATCGAACTGATGGAAGCGCCGGCCGAGAAAGTAAAGATCCGTTCCTCGTACAACGTGGCGGGGGTGTCGTTCAATCCGGCCCAGCTGGCCGACGCGATCCGGCGCGAAGTGCCGGCCTTCCAGATTGCCTACAAGCCGGACAGCCGCCAGGGCATCGCCGACACGTGGCCGCAAAGCCTGGACGACGAGGAAGCCCGCGTGCACTGGGGCTGGCAGCCACGCGTGGGCGTGGAGGAGATGGTGCGCGACATGCTTGCCAACGTCGACGTCAAGGTCGGCGAAACCGCCTGACCGCAGCATTCATCACAACTATATAAAAGAGACATCCGATGGACATGAGCGTTTTCGATTTATTCAAGATCGGCATCGGGCCTTCGAGCTCGCATACCGTGGGCCCGATGGTGGCGGCGCGCCGCTTCCTCGTCGAAAACGCTCCGCTGGACGATGTCACCGGCATCACCGCCGAGCTGTATGGTTCGCTGGCGCTGACCGGGGTCGGCCACGCCACCGATAAAGCCGTCATCCTGGGCCTGATGGGCGAGACGCCGCAGGACGTCGATCCCGAGCTGGTCGACCGCATGCTGGCGGCCGCCGAGGAGGCGGGCGAGCTGCGGCTTCTGGGCGAAAAGACGGTGCCGTTTACACGCGCCGTCAACCTGGTGTTCCACAAGACGGAAAACCTGCCCGAGCACCCGAACGGCATGCGTTTCACGTTGCGCCGGGCCGACGGCCGCACGGCGCACAAGGTGTACTACTCGGTGGGCGGCGGCTTTATCCGCGCCGAGGGCGAGAGCGCCGCGCCGGCCGCGGCGTCGACACCGGTGCCGTACCCGTTCGACACGATGGAGCAGCTGCTCGACTTGGGCCAACGCACCGGCAAGACGATTCCGCAGATGTTGCGCGCGAACGAACTGGCGCGCCTGGGGGAGGCCGAGCTGGATGCGGGCCTGGACCGCATCTGGAACGTGATGCGCAGCTGTATCGCGCGCGGCATGGAAATCACGGGGCAGCTGCCCGGTGGGCTGAACGTCAAGCGCCGTGCCGCCACGTTGTGGCGTCACGCCCAGGGTGCGGACCGCGCCAACGCCTTGCCGCACGACGCGCTCAACGGCGTGACCTTGTACGCGATGGCGGTCAACGAGGAAAACGCCGCCGGCGGGCGGGTGGTCACGGCGCCCACCAACGGGGCCGCCGGCATCATTCCCGCCGTACTGAAATACTATGCGGAAGACTGCAAGCCGCTCGACCCGGTGACGGGCGTGCGTACCTTCCTGCTGACGGCCGCCGCCATCGGCATGCTGTGCAAGCGCAATGCCTCGATCTCCGGCGCGGAAGTGGGCTGCCAGGGCGAGGTGGGCGTGGCTTGCGCCATGGCCGCCGCCGGACTGGTGGCGGCACTGGGCGGCACCAACGCACAGATCGAGAATGCGGCGGAAATCGGCATCGAGCACCATCTGGGCATGACGTGCGACCCGATCGGCGGCCTGGTGCAGATCCCGTGCATCGAACGCAACGGCATGGGCGCCGTCAAGGCCATCACGGCCGCGTCGCTGGCGCTCAAGGGCGACGGCACCCACTTCGTCAGCCTCGATGCCGTGATTGAGACGATGCGCCAGACGGGCGCCGACATGCAGGCGAAGTACAAGGAGACATCGCTGGGCGGGCTGGCCATCCACGTCGTCACCGTCAACCATGCGGCTTGCTGATGCAGCTGGCCGCATGCAGCATAAAATTCTGATTCTTGCCAGAATATACGCAGAATGTCCGGTCGCACTATAATAGAACTCCCCTTCGCAGTGCTTAACCGGATTTTCTGAACCATGCATTACGTGTCCACCCGCGCCGCCGCCTCTGCCACCTCGTCGGCCGCATCCCCGGCTTCCTCCTCGCCAGCGCAGTTTTCCGACATTCTCCTGGGCGGCCTCGCCCCCGACGGCGGCCTGTATCTGCCCGCCGACTACCCGCAAGTAACGGGCGCCGACCTCGATGCATGGCGCAAGCTGTCATATGCCGACCTGGCGATCGAGATCCTGAAAAAATTCGCCACCGACATTCCGGCCGCGGACATCGAGGCGCTGGCACGCAAGACGTACACGCCCGAGGTGTACCGCAACGCGCGTCCGGACGAGCGGGCGGCCGACATCACGCCGCTGCGCGTGCTGGAGGAAGAAGGCGGGAGGAAGCTGATCCTGCAGGCGCTGTCGAACGGTCCGACGCTGGCGTTCAAGGACATGGCGATGCAGTTGCTGGGCAACCTGTTCGAATATGCGCTGGCAAAGCAGGACGCCCAGCTCAACATCTTCGGCGCCACGTCCGGCGATACCGGCAGTGCGGCCGAATACGCGATGCGCGGCAAGCGTGGCGTGAAGGTCTTCATGCTGTCGCCGCACCAGAAGATGAGCGCCTTCCAGACGGCGCAGATGTTCTCGCTGCAGGACCCGAATATCTTCAATATCGCCGTCGAAGGCGTGTTCGACGACTGCCAGGACATGGTCAAGGCCGTGTCGAACGACCTGGAATTCAAGGCGCGCCACAAGATCGGTACCGTCAATTCGATCAACTGGGCCCGCGTCGTCGCGCAGGTGATCTACTACTTCCGCGGCTACCTGGCCGCCACGCAGTCGAACGACCAGAAGGTGTCGTTCACGGTCCCGTCGGGGAACTTCGGCAATATCTGCGCCGGCCATATCGCCCGCATGATGGGCCTGCCCATCGACAAGCTGGTGGTGGCCACCAACGAGAACGACGTGCTGGACGAATTCTTCCGCACCGGCGTCTACCGCGTGCGCAAATCGGCCGAGACGTACCACACGAGCAGCCCGTCGATGGACATCAGCAAGGCATCGAACTTCGAGCGCTTCGTCTACGACCTGGTGGGGCGCGACCCGGACCGCGTGCGCGAGCTGTTCACGAAAGTGGAGATGGATGGCGGCTTCGACCTGTCCGGCCAGCCGGGCAGCGATGGCAACGAGTTCGCGAAGGTCGCGCAGTACGGCTTCAAGTCCGGCAAATCCACGCACGATGAGCGCGTGCAGACGATTCGCGACGCGGCCGACGACTACGGCATCGTCATCGATACCCATACGGCCGACGGCATCAAGGTGGCGAAGGAAAACCTGGAAGAGGGCGTGCCGATGATCGTGCTGGAAACGGCGCTGGCCGCCAAGTTCAACGAGACGATCCTGGAAGCGCTGGGCGAGGATGCCGAGCGACCGGCCGGTTTCGAGAACATCGAAGCGCTGCCGCAGAAGTTCACCGTGATGCCGCCCGACGTCGACAAGATGAAGGCGTACATCGCCGCCAATACGGGGCTGTGACGTGGAGCCGCAGAAGAAACCCATGCTGACGGTGCGCGAAGCGCTGGACTTCCTGCTGGCCGCCGCGCGCCCCGTGCAGGATGTCGAGCAGGTCGCGACACTGGCCGCCAACGGCCGCGTGCTGGCGGCCGACCAGGTGTCGGGCATCGATGTCCCCGGTTTCGACAACACGCAGATGGACGGTTACGCCGTGCGCTCGGCCGACTGTGCCGGCGGCGCGGCAACGCTGACGGTATCGCAGCGCATCCCGGCCGGCCACGTCGGCCAGCCGCTACAGCCCGGAACGGCCGCCCGCATCTTCACCGGGGCGTTCATCCCGGAAGGGGCGGACGCCGTCGTCATGCAGGAGCAGTGCGAAGCGGCCGGCGACAGCGTGACGATTCGCCACACACCGGCGGCGGGCGAATGGATCCGCCGGCGCGGCGAGGACATCACGGCGGGCAGCGTCATCCTGCCGGCCGGGACGAGGCTGCGCAGCCAGGAGCTGGGCCTGGCCGCCTCCGTGGGCCTGGCCGAACTGCCCGTGCGCCGCAAGCTGCGCGTGGCCGTCTTCTTTACGGGCGACGAGCTGACGATGCCGGGCGAGCCGCTGGCACCCGGCGGCATCTACAACTCGAACCGTTTTACGCTGCGCGCACTGCTGGAAAACATGGGCTGCGAGATCGCCGATTACGGCATCGTGCCCGACTCGCTCGATGCAACGCGCGCGGTGCTGCGCGAAGCGGCGGCGGGCAACGACCTGATCATCACGTCCGGCGGCGTCTCGGTCGGCGAAGAGGACCACATCAAGCCGGCCGTCGAGGCCGAGGGAAGGCTGAACATGTGGCAGATCGCCGTCAAGCCGGGCAAGCCGCTGGCGTTCGGCGAAGTGGGCCAGGCGTTCTTCCTCGGTTTGCCCGGCAATCCCGTCTCCAGTTTTGTGACGTTCCTGCTGTTCGTGCGGCCGTTCATGCTGCGCCTGCAGGGTGCAACGGGTGCGCCGCCACGTTCTTACGCGCTGCGCGCCGACTTCGCGTTCAAGGGCGATCGCCGCAACGAGTTCCTGCGCGCGCGCATCAACGACGCCGGTGGCCTCGACCTGTTCCCGAACCAGAGCTCCGGCGTGCTGACGTCGACCGTCTGGGGCGATGGGCTGATCGACAACCCGCCCGGCCAGGCGATTCAACCGGGCGACATCGTCCGCTTCATCCCCTTCAACGCACTGCTGCACTGACATGCGTATCAACCTGAAATTCTTTGCCAGCGTGCGCGAAACCGTCGGTGTGGGCGGCGAGACCGTCGATGTCCCGGCCGATGTGACGACCGTCGGCGAACTGCGCGCTCTGCTTGTCGCCCGCGGCGGCGCCTGGGCGCAGGCGCTGGCCGAAGGCCGCGCACTGCGCATGGCGTGCAACCAGCAGATGTGCGACGCATCGACGGTGCTGTCCGACGGCGCCGAAGTCGCCTTCTTCCCGCCCGTGACGGGCGGCTGATCCGACCGGCTGTCGATTCGGTCGCACTGCGGCTTTGTACTACAATGCCGCACCTATGAATTCGCAACCCAATTCCCGTCCCGTCATCGCCATCGTCGGCGGCGGCCCGGCCGGCCTGATGGCGGCCGAAACGCTGGCCGCCATGCGGACTGCCACGCACGCCTTCGACATCCACGTCTATGACGCCATGGCCTCGAGCGGCCGCAAGTTCCTGCTGGCCGGCCGCGGCGGCATGAACATCACGCACGCCGAACCCTACGAGCAGTTCGTGACCCGCTACGGCGCGCGCGCCGCGCAACTGCGACCGATGCTGGATGCCTTCGGCCCGGACGCCGTGCGCGCCTGGGTGCACGGCCTGGGCGTCGAAACGTTCGTCGGCACCTCCCGGCGCGTCTTCCCTACCGAAATGAAGGCCGCGCCGCTGCTGCGCGCGTGGCTGCACCGGCTGCGCGAAGGGGGCGTGCACCTGCACCAGCGCCACCGCTGGACCGGCTGGCATGAAGGCGCATTGCGCTTCGATACGCCGGCGGGCGAAACGCTGGTCAATGCGGATGCCGTCATCCTGGCTTTGGGCGGCGCCAGCTGGGCGCGCCTAGGATCTGACGGCACGTGGGTGCCGCTGCTGCGGGAGCGCGGTATCGACGTCGCGCCATTGCAGCCATCGAACTGCGGCTTCGACGTCGGTTGGAGCGAGCATTTCGCCAGCCGCTACGCGGGCCAGCCGCTGACGACAGTCGCCGCCACCTGGACGGACAGCGCCGGCCAGCGCGTACGCCGGCAGGGCCAGTTCGTCGTCACGGCAACGGGCGTCGAAGGCAGCCTGATTTACGCCATGTCGGCCCCGGTGCGCGACACCATCGCGGCGCACGGCAGCGCCGTGGTCGAACTGGATCTGCTGCCGGACCTGTCGCTCCAGCGCGTCCTCGACGAAGTCACCAAACCGCGCGGCAGCCGTTCGATGGCGTCGCACCTGCAAGGCCGCCTGCACGTCAAGGGTGTGAAGGCGGGCCTGCTGCACGAATGCCTGAGCCGCGAGGCCTACCACGATCCTGCGCAACTGGCCGCGGGCTTGAAGGCGCTGCCATTGACGCTGCGCGCGCCGCGGCCGCTCGACGAGGCGATCAGCAGTGCCGGCGGAGTAGCCTTCGAAGCGCTGGATGGCACGATGCTGCGCGCGCTGCCGGGCGTGTTCGTCGCGGGCGAGATGGTGGACTGGGAGGCGCCTACGGGTGGGTATCTGCTGACGGCGTGCCTGGCGTCTGGCGTGGCGGCGGGACGCGACGTGGCGCAATGGCTCGGCCACCGCATAACTCTATAGGGCTGAATCTTCGGTTCGTCAGACAATTGCCGCGACCAGCTGCACCGTGCAATAAGAGCTGATTCCGTTCGGCTTTCCAACCTCCCGCCCGCTTGTCGTCACGCCATCACCGCGAATTAGTGCGGTCGTCTATGCGGTCAAGACGACCTAGCCGCGGCGAAATTTTCTTCGCCGTCTTTTCCGAGGACCGCTGAATACAGGCCGTGGTATGCTGGAAAAAGAGCCTGAACGGTTCTCCCTCTGAAATCGTCTCCAATCCATCCTATTCAGAGGTTCGTATGGCACAAGCCACATCGCTCCAGCCCGGGCAAATCCGTCACCTTCTCCGCGTAACGGCGGCTACCAGCAGGCATCCAGAGCGAGACTGCCTGGTCCTGCTGCTGGGCCTGACGGCCGGCATGCGCGTCACCGAAATCGCACAGATCGAGGTCCAAGACGTGCTGTTCCCGTCCGGCGCGCTTCGCGACGAAATCAGCCTGCGCGCGGCGATCACGAAGGGGTGCCGGCAGCGGTGCATCTACCTTACCCATGCGAAGGCCATCGAAGCGTTAGATCGATACCTGGCCTACCGAGTAGCGCGCGGCCGGCGTATCACCGGCGAGCCTGGCCGATACAGAGGCCTGGAGCCGGCCAGCAAGCTGATCCTGACGCACAAGGGCTACAAATTCCACCTGAACACTAAGCGCCGCGTGAGCTGGACCGGCGAGCCCGTGGAGTACTTAGCGTGCGACAGTCTTCAGTCGCACGTCACGAAGCTATACCGCGACGCCGGCATATGCGGTGGCTCGTCGCACAGTGGCCGGCGCACGATGGCATCACGGCTCATCCAGCAAGGGGAGGATGTGGAGACTGTGCAGCTGCTCCTTGGACATGCGGAGCTCGACCATGTTCGCCCGTACCTTCAAGTGTCGAAAAAAGGGCTCGAAGAGATGTTCGCCGTCGTGCTCTAGTGTGGATACATGTGATAACATTCTTCTTGACAACCTGAACACCAGTGATTACCATGTAATCACATCGAGGACGGAATGAAGCTTAGAAAAATCGGCAATTCGCAAGGCACCACGTTTAGCCGCGATACGCTCAATCGGGCAGGGTTCGAGGACGGTCAGGAGCTTGACGTTCTTGTCTCGCCGGGCGAAATCAAAATCGTCCCAGCAGTCGTCAGCGGCGTAACTGTTTCGTTCACAACGGCAGAGGCAAAAGCTCTCGCCACTGGCAAACTAGATTCGAAGTCTGGTGAAGCTGCTTTGAACAAGGTGCGCCGCATAATCGGCGCCGAATAGAAGGCAAATACAAATGTCTACGATTCAAGATGTGGTCGAAGTGGTTGCGTCAAGCCGGTTTTGACGATGCTGCGGCCTCAAAAGCAGTAGACGACGCGATCAGTGCTGGAGTATTGGCGCTCACCGAAATGCGTTCGCTATACCGTCCAGACTAAGGAAAACGCTATGCAAACTCCAACCGGTGCACTTGGTGATGTCCCCCCCAATCCGGCGGTCGACCGCCAGGCAAAATACGAGACGCAGACGGCGCAGTTATATGCGGGACTAGGCGAGTTCGTCGCTCAGTTTGAACAGCTGATATTCGCTATGCGATATATCCTTCCTATGGCTTTTGGCGGCGGACGAGAGACAAACGCATTGATCGCACCGGCATACGCTGAACTTACTGCCGACCCGCTGCGCCGAGTGTTCGGCTCCACAATGGCGATCGCAATCGATCAGTCAGCACTGTCCGCGGAAGAAAAGGCGGTTGGGCAAAAAGTCCTGCGGTCCATAACCAAACGCATTCAAACTCTCACCGAAAAGCGAAACGAGATTGTTCACGGCACTTGGTTTTTCGGATGGGCAAGTGCTGAGCAGTCCGACTTCTCGACTGCTTCAGGATTTAAGCCTAAGAACACGAAGGAAGGTGTGGCGCACACCAACATAAGCCGAACGCGCGAAGGCTTTGATGACTTGATCATGGACTGCTTAGAGGCATCGTGCTTGGTCAAGCGAATGATGGTGCTGTTCCACGGAAATAGTTTTTCAAAGAATTTCATCTTTGTTAACGGCGAGGTAAGCCTAGACGATGTGCACTGGACGTTCTCTCGACGTCGGACTCGCTCCGCGCCGGAGGTTGCGGAGTAGATTGTTCGATATTTCGACAAGCGGTGCCGATCGGACTGCAAGTGTAGCGGTGGGATGGGCGTTTTGTCTAAGGCGAAAAAAGAGCATGAATATCAAGGAAAACGTACGCGAAGCGTTCAACGCCTTATAGGGGAAGCGCTAAGCGCCTCACTAGCTGGGTCGGCCCATCTGCGTGCGCGGCGTGGCTTCAAATCGACTCGATAGAATTAGCCCGGAGGGCAAATGGCATTGCGTTTTCGAAAGTCGTTCAAGCTTGCACCTGGCGTGCGGATGAATGTTAGCTCCAGCGGTATGTCGTGGAACCTCGGTCCGCGCGGCGCCTCGGTCAGTATCGGGAAGAGGGGCACATACCTAAACGCGAGCCTGCCAGGCACTGGCTTGTCGTCGCGCACGAGACTTGACCGCCCAAGTGCGGCGACGCCATCCCGCGCGCCGGCGCCAATGGTAACAATGAAATTGACGTTGGACCTGAGCGACGAAGGCGAGATGCGCTACCTCGACCAGGCCGGCAACGAAGTACCAGCACAGATCATCGCCGAGGCTCGACGGCAGCAGGGCGACAAGATTCGACAGATGCTCGAGACGAAGTGCGACGAGATGAACGCCAATATCACTGCGTTAGGCCAGCTGCATTGGGACACGCCTGATCCCGCGGCCCCTGTCGCGTTCGTCCCGCCGGCTTTCGCTCAGACTCCGCCGCCGGAGCCGGAAAAAGCCGTAGTTGGGTTTGCGGAACGCCTCATCCCTGGTCGGCGCCAAGCTGTCGACGGCGAAAACAGTCGGCGCCGTGCAGAGTACGAAGCTCAGCTCTCTCAGTTCGAAAAAGAAAAGTCCGCACATGACGGCTGGCGAGTCGAGAAGCGGATCCTGTTCAGCGGTGCGATCGCCGGCAACCCAGAACCGATGCAGCAGCTGCTGGAACAGCGGCTCGGTGAGATCGTCTGGCCCAAAGAGACGCTTATCGCCATCGACGTGAGCCCCAATGGGCGCGTGCTGTTTCTCGATGTAGACTTGCCGGAGGTGGAGGATATGCCAACGAAGCGTGCCTCGTTGCCGGCCCGCAGCTGGGAACTAGCGCTGCGCGACGTCGGCGAGGTGGCCACCCGGCGCCTATACCAGGCGCACATCCACTCGCTCGGGTTTCGGGTCGTCGGCGAGGCTTTCGCGGCCCTACCGACCGTCCATACCGTTGTGGTTTCGGGTTACTCGCAGCGGGCCGATAAAGCCACTGGCACGGTGAGCGACGAATACCTCTATTCGGCGCGCATCGACCGCGGGCAATGGTCCGGGATCAACTTCGCCGCCCTCGACCAGGTGGATCCGGTGGAAGCGTTTACGCGTTTCGAGCTGCGACGGAATATGACTGCGACGGGAGTGTTCAAACCAGTCGTCCCAATCCCTGCAGGCTAGCAGCGTATGGGGTCGGCAGCATTGTGCGTGGGTCGATCGTTGGAAGAGGCGCAGAGCGCGCTTGACGAGGCTACGGCCTGATCGACAAGGAAAACATCATGACGATGAAGAGCAACGAACAGCAGATCATCAGCGCCGCAGGTGCCGGCGATGTGGCGATCCGCGAAATCCAACACATCGATGTTGGGCCAGCATTGCATGTCATTCTGGAAAACGGTGACGTATGGTCGATTGCTCCTGGTCCTGACTGGAGCTATACCGTAACGGCTCCTGACGGCCGGAGCAGCTGGTGGAACTGGCGACGCAACACGTTGTCCACCATTGATCGAGGAAAAAATGATGGCTACAAACATGTGCTGGTCCCTGAAATACGTCGTCGGGAACCCGGAGACGTCCAAACGGACGACGACGTATGCGGACGGCCCAGGCCGACGCAGGGAGATTTTGGAAGCCGCTGCCAAGGTCGCGGCGAACGGTTGGCGCGTGTGGGTTGAGCATGCCGTAACGGGCGAACGAATCTTCGAGAGCGACGTGGAGAAGGCGTACAACCGGCCCGCTACGGCGACGGCCTAAGTCACCAGGAAAACCATGAGCACCATGAACACAACCTACGCTGATGTGACGGACGCTACAGAGAACTTTATTCGCGAGCTGTTCGCGAACGACGATCCTCTCCCTGTAGCAGAACTGAAGATTCGTGAAGCCATCGCTCTGGCCGTCGTGAAGGCATGGTACGAGGAAGCGAGAGGCTTGACGCTGCGTGAGGTTCACGAGTCTGAGCACATGCGCCTCGGCGAACTGGCCTTCGAGCTGCCCGCCGGCGCCCGCGTCACCGAATAGGAAAAATGGCTTTCTACATCACGATTGACAAGATAGACGAAGACCCTGCGGCTGCTCGGTATCGGTTCACCAGTGCTGAGAGGTCCGGGAGTTTTGAGATCGACAAGTCGACAGGCAACATCACGCTGGTAAATCAAATGCCGGACGACGACGCCGGACGTCATTTCGAGAGGGCGGCAGTAAAAATCATGCGTGCTTGGAAGACAGGACCGCTGCCAGAGTTTGCTAAGTGGGCGTCCTAAGATAAACAGAACGGAAAAATCGCAATGAACGACAACCAGCTCGACGAGCAAATCCTTGCGGCGATCCGCGCAGGACACGGAACGCGCGAGAAGCTCATGAAGATCGACGCGCTGCGGCATAGGACCTGGTTGGTGGTCGCCGAACGTTTGAACGTCCTCACAAAGCGCAACGCTCTTGTATCGAGCAAGGCCGGGTGGCGGCTCGCGAACTGAAAAGGAAAAGCGCCAAGTGCGCCCGATCCCTGGCCGGAAGCCAGTCACTAAACGCGACACCTAGGAGGAATTGTGCAGATCCAATTGAAGGTTGATTACCATCCGTCCGGCCGAAGGACCCTCAAGAAGCGCACGCAGAATGAAATGATGTTCACCGATTGCTCTGGCCCACTTCTGTCGAACTCGGACGTGGGATCGTTCTATCGCGCTGTTGCTGCGGTTCTCTACAAACATCACACGGCCGGGGATACGGTCGAGTACGATGACACTCACCTCGACATGACCCGCAAGGCAGCAGAATAATGGAATCATACGAACAAAAAGTGAAGCGTCTTGCTGACACATGGACGCTGTACGCGACGGTGATCGAAAAAGAGTTGTGCGAAGGCTTCGACACGAGCGAGCCTACTCGCCTCATGTACGCTGTTCACCACGAAATGACTAAAACCAATCCACTGAAAGCTGCTCAGTTCGAGAAGCACTTTTTTAGCCATCTGCGCTAGGAAAACCATGTTCCCGAAAGAAGACGTCATCGACGGCATGGAAGGGCTGGGCCTGGAAGCCCAGGTCGATGTGCTGGAGCACGCTCCAACAAGTAGGCATTGCTGATTTCGCGGACATACTGGCCATGTGCCTCATGACCATCATGCTGGACCTCCAAGACGCCGATGTTGCGCCTGAGTTGGTCGACCGTATTGGGGCACTGAAGATCGCGCTGCGGCAGTACAACGAGGTTCGGTTCGCTGCCCCACCAAGCGCGGCCATTTGAACAAGGAAAAGAATGAAATCGACTATTTCATCGGAAATCTGGGAGCAGATCCGTACAGGCGACAAGATCGAAGCGAAGACCACCATCGAGATCCCCGATGAAGAAGGGCATCCTCGTCAGTCCGTAACGGCAGGGAAGCAATATCCGGTGGCGGCGTATGACACACAGTCGGGGCTGATGGTGCGTATCGTTGGCGACGAAGGCATCCCGCACGATATAACAGGCGACTACATCGAGAATTTTAAATGGATTTCTCGCAAGTCCACTGAACAGGAGTAAGCGCTGGAGAAACCAACATCTAGCGCATAGGAAAACGCGCCGCGTGCGCCCGATAGCCTGCCGGTCGCAGGCAATATGTGAAAGGATCGTGATGAGGAACTGGATTTGTGGCGTGGCCGTGTTAGCCCTGATCGCTGGATGCGGCAACGATGGCGGCAAAGACTTCCTAGGGAAGTGGGTGAACGTGAAGAGTGAAAAACGCACGGTCGAGATCGTGAAAAACGGCGACAGCTACATGATCCGTGATACCGGCCCAAGCTTCATCGATGGCAAAATGGAAACCAAAAACATTCCTGCCACGCTCAAAGACGGCACTCTGCAAGTACAGACGGGCATGGGTATTTCGACGTTGGCGGTGGATAAATCCAGTGGGCATCTGACGAACGGTCAGGCCGAGTACCGCCGTCTCGACTGATCCATTACATCTCCCGGAAAACGCATAGGTAATCATTACGTTCCTCAGCTCCTACTTCGCGGGTTTACTCACGAAGGCGGGCTTCAAGTTTCGACAAGGCAAGGGCACAATGGTTTGGCAGCGCTCGCACCGCCAGAGTGCACCTATCTTGGCGTGGTCTTATGTACATTCCCCTAGCCCCGACAAGCGCCTTTCGGCAACCATGGTTACAGTCGGCGCGGCGCTGTTTGCACTTCCCCTCCTGCCCCTGGCAGGAACACCTGCCGCGGACAGCTGGCCATGGCTTGGCGCCTCCGCTTGTCTTCAGGTCATTTATTACCTCTTGCTCGCGCAGGCCTATCAACATGGCGACATCAGCAAGACTTATCCGCTGATGCGGGGCTCGGCCCCTTTGATAGTGCTCCTGGCAAGCGCCCCGCTTCTTGGCGAAGAATTGTCGGTCGGGCAGTATGCCGCTGCAGCATTGATCGTTGCGGGTATACTGGCAATGACAGTCCGCGATGTCGCGTCCCGCACTGCGACCGCTTTTGCAATGTCCAATGCAGTCATCATCGCCGCCTACACGATCGTCGATGGCATGGGCGTACGGGCATCCGGTTCCGCCGCTGCCTATACGCTATGGTTGTTCGTGCTCACTGCAGCCGGCATGCTCATATGCTCGATCGGCCGGCGCCATGCGCTACTGATGTATGCGCAGCAGCATTGGAAAGCAGAGCTGGCCGGCGGTGTGGGGACGATGGCGTCCTATGGCTTGGCGCTATGGGCAATGACGTTTGCCCCGGTGGCCGTGGTGGCAGCCCTTCGTGAAACGTCGATCGTGTTCGCAATGTTAATCGCTGCTTGCTTCCTGCAAGAACGCGTGGGCCGGCGACGCACCATGGCCGCAGGACTGATCGTCTGTGGCGCTGCGGCGATGCGTCTGTTTCGTTAGTCCGACGCGCATCACGACGTGCGCCGTACCGATGGATTCGGACCGTGCCCCTACAGCCCGCCCGTGACGCGCAGCGTGGCGCCGGCAACGTACGACGCGGCATCGGACAACATCCACACTACCGGTTCCGCGATCTCTTCCGGCGTGGCCAGGCGCTGCATCGGAATGCGGGGAGCTATATGTGCCGGGCGCCCGGGTTCACCGGCCGCGGCATGAATATCCGTCAGCGTGGAACCGGCGATACGGCGCACACGCGGATGCCCACGGTGGCCAATTCGCGCGCCAGCCCCAATGTGAACGCCTCGACAGCAGCTTTGCTCGCCGCATAGTGCACGTATTCGCCCGTGCTGCCCGTCTGTGCGGCGGCAGACGATAAATTCACAAGCACGCCGCCGGTACCGGCGGAGCTGCTTCTTCCCGAGTGCCGTAGGTCTTGCGCCTGATTCGCTCTCGTTTCAGGAGCTGAAAAAAGCTCTCTGCTACGGCGTCATCGTGGCAGTTTCCGCGTCGGCTCATGCTCTGCTGCAGGTTGTGCTCGGTCAGGAAGTCACGCCAGTCGTAGCTGCTGAACTGGCTGCCCTGATCGGCATGCACCATCACCGAATTCTTGGGCTGCCGACGCCAGACAGTCATCAAGAGCGCGATCATCGCCAGCTCGCGATCGATTCGGGAACTCATCGACCAGCCGACCACCTGACGCGAGAACAGATCAAGCACCACGGCCAAATACAGCCAACCCTCATGCGTGCGGATGTATGTTATGTCCGTCACCCAGATGCAATTCGGTTCTGCTACATCAAATTGGCGCTGCAAGTGATTTGGTGCCACCAGCGATGGTGCGCCGCCGCGTTTGTACTTGCGCTTGGCATAGCCTGTCTGCAAGCGAATCCCAGCCGAGCGCATCAGCCGATGGACGGGGTTAATGCCGCACTGCTCGCCAAGCTCGCGCAGATCGTCGCTTACCTTGCGGTAGCCGTACACGCTGCCGCTTTCAAGCCACGATTGCTTGATAGGCGCGAGCAGACGCTTGTCTTCCTTGGCACGCATACTTTCAGGATTCAGACGCCAGGCATAAAAGCCACTCGGATGCACTTCGAGCACTTTGCACAGCCGGCGCACCGGGAATGCCGAGCCGCTACTCGAACCCCACCGACCCCGACCCTGTCCGACTGACCACCCGCTCATCGGGATTGCCATACACGGTTGCATCGCCGCTGCCCGCCACGGTAACGGTGGCCGACTTGCGGGCGAATGCCTGCGCGGAGCCGGAGCCTTGCAGGTTGATGACAGCGTCGTCGGAAGCCATGTGCTGGGCGTCGATATTGCCCGATCCCGTGATGTCGGCGGCCAGCGCCTTGCAGCTGCCGGAGGTGCTGATCGCGCCCGAGCCGACGACGTCCAGTTTTACTTCGTCGCTGCTGCCGGACTTGAGGTCGAGGTTGCCCGAGCCGCGTACGGTGGCCGTCACATGGCGGTAGCGGCCATTGAAGCTCAGGTTGCCGGAGCCGTTCAGTTCTATCGTCAGATGTTCGCCGGAGAAGCCCTGCACGCTGCTGTCGCCGTTGCCGCGCACCGTGACTTCGTTCAGCGATGGCAGTGTCAGTTCGACCTGCAGCGGGCGGCGGTGGTGGAATACCATGCCGGTCGTGCCGATACGCAGCGTGTCGCCGTCCTGGCTGGCGGCCACGTTGCCCAGCAGGCGCTGTTCGCCGCGCACCTTCAGCGCGGGAATGGCGCCCTGGCGCACGATCAGGTCGATCGGGCCTTCCAGGTCGATGGCGCGGATGCCGTGGCCGATCTCGCGTGTTTCCGTGCGGGTGACGCGGCCGGCAGTGCTGGAGGGGTTGGCGACGCCCTCGGCGCGCAGCATGCTGTAGGAGATGCCGACGAGGAGGAAGGCAAGCACCAGCAGCGACATGCCGATCCGGGCAAGGGTGCGCAGTCTCATGTCAGCGGCCCTGCAGCAGGGCGTAATTCATCTGCACGTAGCGCTTCAGACCCAGCGCCGCGTAGCGCGTCAGCACCAGCGACAGCAGGAACAGGGCGATCCCGCCCACTATCAGGCCGGTGCCCAGTGTCGTCTGGGCGGCGCGCGACGAGCCTTCGCGGTCGATTTCGATTCTGACGCTGCCGTCGGCCATCGCCTCGGCGCCGTCGAAGATGCGGCCGGAGCGGGTCGTCGCCCGGCTCTGTTCCCCCAGCGCTTCCTCTTCCACGTGAATCCCGTCCTCGCCGATGGAGATGCGGGTTTGCGCATGCCGCTCATCGTCGTTGTCGGTGGTGACGCCGACGATATTGTGCAGCGGACCGGACAGGACGATCTCGTTGGCGCCGGCCAGGCCGCTGGACGTGATGGCGATGCCGCTCACGTAGAATCCGGCGGAACTGAAGTAAAGCGCCATCAGCAACGCGGCACAGACGGCGGCCGGCACCACCATGAACAGGTTGAACACGGCCAGCCCGACAAACGTGAAGGCGGCCCGGGCAAAACCGGCGGGCGCCTTGCGCGGCTCCAGCGCGGCCAGGTGCGCGTTGGCCCGCAACGTCATGGCGATCTTGCGCGGTTCGTCCAGCTCGGCCGCGATCTCCGCTTCGCTGCGGCCCACCGTCAGGCCATCGATGAAGCGCTGCTCGTAGTACGCCAGCGTCCGGGCCGCCGTTTCCGGCGGCAGGCCCGCCATGGCCTTCGCGAGTGCGTCGAGGTAGTCCTGCTTGCCCATTGATTCTCCTGTCCTGCCTGATATGCCGCCCGGCCGCTGCCTTAGTAGCGCTGCAGTACAGCGAAATAGTGCGGCGCCAGCGTGTCGTCGGAGGTGACGAGAACCGCCACGCTGCCCAGCACGACCGCCAACACGAGTCCGGCCGTGATGATACTGCCCAGTGCCGCTTTCATTCCAAAGTTCCTTTCACGTCGCTAGCCACGATGCCCATGATGCGACATTACCGGGGTTGGCCGGCACGCGCCAGCTGCCGGCGACAGAATGCGGAAATGGAGGAGCAGAGCGCACAGCGGGGGGACAGGCCGGGCCACGTTGGCGGGGCCGCCCAGGCCGGGCCACGTTGGCGGGGCCACCCAGGCCGGGCCACGTTGGCGGGGCCACCCAGGCCGGGCCACGCTGCCGGGGCCACAGCGTACGCTCTACCGGTTGCGCCGTACCAGTCCGGCCGCCTGTACGCCACTGCGCACCGCCATCTCCAGCGTGGCGGGATACTCGCCGGCCGTGTAATCGCCGGCCAGCACGAGGCCGGGCCACGGCGTCGCGTTGGCGGGGCGTACGAGGCCGGGCGTGGAGGCATACGTGGCCCGCTTTTCCGTGACGACGTTGCTCCACGCAGGCGTGGCCAGCTCCGCGCGGCCCAGGGTGGATGCGAGCTGCGCCGCGACGGCGGCGGCCAGCGCCTGCCGGGGCAGCGCGGCGGCGTCGCCGGATGCGCTGACGATCACTGCCAGCATGCCGGCCTGGCGCTCGTCCAGCTGGCCGCGGTCGAATACGAACTGGCCCCAGTGGCCCGTCGCCGGCGTGTCCTCCAGCGCGAAGAACGGCTGCGCCAGCCGCACGCCGGCGTCGTATTGCAGGTAGCAGGTGGTGATGGGTTCCGCAGTCAGGGCATCGAGTTGCGCCGCCAGAGCCGAATCCCCCAGGGGCGCCAGCAATGCAGCGGCACCGGCCGGCGCGGTCGCGACGACGACGCGGTCGTACAGCGCATCGCCGACACGCCACTTGCCGGCATCCTGCGCCAGCGCGTCGATACGCACGCCCGTCCGGACGGTGGCGCCATGCGCCGCCAGCCACTGCGCGGCCGCGTCCGGAAACAGCGCGGACAGGTCGGCGCGCGGCACCAGCATGTCGGAAGCGTGCCGCCGGGCGCCCAGGCTGTCGCGCAGCACGGCCAGGAAGACGTTGGCGGAGGCCCGTTCCGGCGGCGTGTTCAGGGCGGCCAGGCATAAGGGCCGCCACATCAGCCGGTACAGGCGTTCGGTCTGGCCGAAGCGGGCCAGCAGTTCCGTCACGGGACAATCGGCGTCGAGACGCCAGCCCATCCAGCGCGCCGCGGTCGAGAAGCGCGCCATGGCCAGCTTGTCTTCGCGGTCCAGGCCCCGGGCGCGCAGCAGCGCTACGGCCAGGTGCAGCGGCGCGGGCAGGCGCGGCGCCACGAAATCCATGGCGCCGTCGGGATAGCGCATCTGCAGGGGCAGCGTCAGGAAGGCGCGGCGCCGGTCGACGCCGACGGTGGCCAGCAGGCGCAGGGTGGACGCATAGGCGCCCAGCAGGATGTGCTGGCCGTTGTCCAGCGTGCGGCCGCCAGCCTCGATGCGCCGTGCCCGGCCGCCCAGCGTGCGGGCCGCTTCGAACAGCGTCACGGCGCTGCCGGCGCGCGCCAGTTCGACGGCAGCGGCACAACCGGCCCAGCCGCCGCCCACCACGGCCACGGACAAGGTCATAAACAGCGGGCGGTCAACTGCGCACCCAGGTCTTCCACGCCAGCCACAGCTTGCGCAGCGGCGTCAGCGAGATGCGCTGCGTCAGGACGTGGTAGCCATCGCGTTCGATCTCGTCGAGCAGCGTGCGGTAGATGGCGGCCATGATCAGGCCTGGACGCTGCGCGCGACGGTCTTCCTTCGGCAGCAGCGCGAACGCATCGTTGTAGGCCTGCTGCGCGCGCGCGGCCTGAAACGCCATCAATTTCGTGAAGTTCTCCGTGTGGCGGGCATTCAGCAGGTCCGCCGCCGTCACGCCGAACTGCTGCAGCTCGTTGATCGGCAGGTAGATGCGGCCCTTGCGGGCATCCTCGCCGACGTCGCGGATGATGTTCGTCAGCTGGAAGGCATGGCCCAGCTTTTCCGCGTATTGCAGCGTCTCCGGCCGCGTGCTGCCGAAAATGCTGGCCGACAGGATGCCGACGACGCTGGCCACGTGCCAGCAGTATTTCGTCAGCCCCGGATAATCGAGGTAGCGGGTCTGGTTCAGGTCCATCTCCATGCCGTCGATGATTGCCTGCAGATGTTCCTGTTTCAGTGTGTACGGCGCCAGGTGCGGTTGCAACGCCTGCGTGACCGGGTGCGTTGGCGTGCCGTTGTACATCGCGGCCACTTCCGTGCGCCACCATGCCAGCTTGATGCGGGCCAGACCCTCGTCGCTGGTCTCGTCCACGGTGTCGTCCACTTCGCGGCAGAAGGCATACAGTGCCGTGATCGCGCGGCGGCGTTCCGGCGGCAGGAACAGGAAGCTGTAGTAGAAACTGGAGCCGCTTTGCGCGGCCTTCTGCTGGCAGTATTCGTCGGGAGACATATTATTATAGGGAGGGCGAAGCGATAAAAGGCGCTATTCTATAGCGAACCGGGCGCAAGCTCTAATTCAGACGGATTCAACCCCAGCGTTCATCCTGCGTTGATCCTGCGTGGATCCTGCGTTAGTCGTGCGTCAGTCCTGCGGTAGTGCTGCGTTGATCCTGCGTTGATCCTGCGTTCATCCCGCTTTCATCCTGAGCGCGCGCCAGAAAACCTTGAGCCAGTCCCGCCGCGCGAGCTTCGGCCGGCGCCGGAACACGTCGTAGTCCACTTCCTCGATCGCCTCGAGGATGCGCAGTCCGCCCTGCACGACCATGCGCAATTCGAGCCCGATGCGCCCTGGCAGGCGCACTGCCAGCGGCGCGCCCTGCAGCATCAGCGCTCTGGCCCGCTGCACCTCGAAGCGCATCAGCGCGCGCCATTTGCCGCGTGCCTCGGCGGCGCCCATGTGCGCCGGGGCACGGCAAAGCGGGCCAGGTCGTCCATCGGTATATAGATGCGTTCCTTCGCTTCGTCGATGGCCACGTCCTGCAGGAAGTTGATCAGCTGGAGCGCCGTGCAGATCGCATCCGAGTCGCGCACGTTGTCTTCGGAGGCCGCGTCGAACAGGTGCAGCATCAACAAGCCGACGGGGTTCGCCGAGCGGGCGCAGTAATCCTGCAGGTCCTCGTAGGTCTGGTAGCGCGTCACCGTCACGTCCTGGCGGAATGCCGACAGCAGGTCGTGAAATGGTTTGAATGGCAACTGGTGCGCCGCGATGGCCGCCGCCAGCCGTTCGAACATCGGCGCCAGCTTGCCTTGCCCCATTTCGATGTGAACCAGAGCCGCCTCGTATTCCTGCAGGGCAGCCAGGCGCTGGGCGGGCGTGGCATCGCCTTCGTCGGCGATATCGTCGGCGCTGCGGGCAAAGGCATATATGGCCTCGACAGCGGGAATCAGGCGGTTCGGCAGCAGGAAGGACGCGACAGGAAAATTTTCGTAGTGCTCGACGGGCATAGGAGGGAACGCGATGCTTGCGGAAGTGGTGCGCGCCATCTAAATGACGCCAAAGTCATTTCCAAATGGTACCACCACGACTATAATTTTTAACTTAACGGAAAGTCATTTAATTTTCAGGCGACAATCATAGTGGCAATTCGTTATCACCGCCAGTTTCATCTGCGCTTCGTCCGCGCTTTGTCTGTGTTGCGCCAGTGCACGTGTTCTGCAGCTTTTACGATAAGTCAAAATAAAGAGCCGAAGGAGAAGAAAGTGTTTGTCCTGAAATCCCCCATTATGCTGGTTGCCGCCGCCGCGTTGCTGGCGGCGTGCTCCAGGCCCGCCGAGAAGACGGAAGACATCCGTCCAGTGCGGGCCATCGTGCTGGCCAGTTCCAATGTCGATGTCGATGCCGAGTTTTCCGGTGAGGTGCGGCCCCGTTACGAGTCGCGCCTGGGGTTTCGGGTCGCGGGCAAGATCGTCGCGCGCAAGGTCGAGGTAGGAAGTACGGTAAAGAAAGGCCAGGTCCTGATGCAGCTGGACCCGCAGGACCTTCAGCTGTCGCAGGCGCAGGCGCTGGCTTCGCTGCGCGCGGCGGAAACCAGCCGCGACCTGGCCGATGCGGAGCTGAAGCGCTACCGCGAGCTGCGCGCACAGAACTTCGTCAGCCAGGCCGTGCTCGATCAGCGCGAGTCGGCCTACAAATCGGCCCAGGCCAACGTGGAGGCGGCGCGCGCGCTATACCGCGGCCAGTCCAACCAGACCGGCTATGCCAGCCTGGTGGCCGACGTGGATGGCGTCGTCACGGCCATCGATGCGGAGGCGGGGCAGGTCGTGACGGCCGGCACGCCTGTCGTGCGCGTGGCCCGCACGGACGAGAAGGAGGTCGTATTCGGCGTCCCCGAGGACAAGGTCGAACAGCTGCGCCGCTTGCAGGAGGTGACGGTGCGGCTGTGGGCCGATCCGCAGCATCCGTTCAAGGGGCGCGTCCGCGAGGTGTCGCCGGTGGCCGATCCCGCCACGCGCACCTACACGTTCAAGGTGGCGCTGCCGCCGGACGTGGCGGCTGCCAAGCTGGGCATGACGGCCGTCGCGCAGTTCGAGTCGCGCTCGGCCGAGCCGCGCGTCAAGGTCCCGCTGAGCGCCCTGTATCACGAGAAGAACGCCACGTCCGTCTGGGTCGTTGAAAAGGGCGCGGTGCGCCTCGTGCCCGTCACGGTGGCGGGTGCGGACGGCAACGACATCGTCGTCGGCAGTGGCCTGACGGCGGGGCAGACGGTCGTCACGGCCGGCGTGCACCTGCTCAAGCCGGGCCAGAAAGTGCGCATCCTGGGGGACGACGTACCGAAAAGCGCGCCACAGACGGCGCCACAGACGGCGCCGGGCGGAGCGGCATAATGAAGGATTTCAACCTGTCGCGCTGGGCGCTGGAGCATATCCCGCTGACGCGCTACCTGATCGCCGTGATGCTGATCGGCGGCATGCTCAGTTACAAGAACCTGGGGCAGGACGAGGATCCGCCGTTCACGTTCCGGGCGATGGTCGTGCAGGCGTTCTGGCCGGGCGCCACCGCCTTGCAGATGGCCGACCAGGTCACCGACAAGCTGGAAAAGAAGCTGCAGGAGACGCCGTACATCGACGAGATCGTCAGCTACTCCAAGCCGGGCCAGACGCTGATCATCCTGAATCTGCGCGAATCGACGCCGCCGAAGGAAACGGCGGCTTCGTGGTACCAGGTGCGCAAGAAGATCGGCGACATCCGCAGCACCTTGCCGGCCGGCGTGCAGGGCCCCGTCTTCAACGACGAATTCGGCGACACCTACGGTTCGATCCTGGCGCTGTCCGGCGACGGCTTCACGTACGCGCAGATGAAGGACTACGCCGACTTCGTGCGCCAGCAGCTGCTGGCCGTGCCGCGCGTGGCGAAGGTGGAGCTGTTCGGCGTGCAGGAAGAGAAGATCTACATCGAGTTCTCGCACCAGAAGTTCGCCCAGCTGGGCATCGGCTTCGACCAGATCGTCAACCAGATCGCCACGCAGAACACGATCGAATCGACCGGCACGCTGGTGACGCCGACCGACAATCTGCAGGTGCGCGTCACGGGCGCCCTGGTAACGACGAAGGACCTGGAAAACCTGGAGCTGCGCGCCAACGGCACGACGTTCCGGCTGGGCGACTTCGCCAAGGTCCGGCGCGACTACGAGGACCCGCCGGCGCAAAAGATGCGCTTCAACGGCAAGGAGGTCATCGGCCTGGGCGTCTCGATGGAGAAGGGCGGCAACATCATCGCGCTGGGCGAGGCGATGGAGCAGACCGTTTCGGAACTGAAGGGCAAGCTGCCGGTCGGGATCGAGCTGGAACGGGTGTCGAACCAGCCGCAGGCCGTCACGGCTTCGGTGGGTGAATTCGTCCACACGCTGATCGAGGCCGTACTGATCGTGCTTGCCGTCAGCTTCCTGGCGCTGGGCCTGCACACGAAACCGAAGCTGCGGCTCGACGTGCGGCCCGGCCTTGTCGTCGCGCTGACGATCCCGCTGGTGCTGGCGGTGACGTTCCTGTTCATGCGCATGCTCGACATCGACCTGCACAAGATCTCGCTGGGCGCGCTCATCATCGCCCTCGGCCTGCTCGTCGACGATGCCATCATCGCCGTCGAAATGATGGTGCGCAAGATGGAGGAGGGCATGTCGCGCTTCGAGGCGGCGACGTACGCGTACACCTCGACGGCGCTGCCGATGCTGACGGGAACGCTGATCACGGTAGCCGGATTCCTGCCGATCGGCCTGGCCAAGTCGGCCGCCGGCGAGTACACGTTCTCGCTGTTTTCCGTGAACGCGATCGCGCTGATCACGTCGTGGGTCGTGGCCGTGATGTTTACGCCCTACATCGGCTATATCCTGCTGAAGGTGACGCCGCACGGGGAAGGAGAGCATGGCCACGACGTGTTCGACACGCCCGGCTTCCGCCGCTTCCGCGCCGTCGTCACGTGGTGCGTCGAATGGCGCTGGGCGACGATCGGCTCGACCCTGCTGGTCTTCGCGCTGGGGATCTACGGCTTCAATTTCATCGAGAAGCAGTTCTTCCCCGATTCGTCGCGGCCCGAGCTGATGGTCGAGATGTGGTCGCCCGAGGGCACCGCGTTCGCGGCCAACGAGGCGCAGGTGAAGAAGTTCGAGGCGTTCATCGGCCGCCAGCCCGGCGTGGAAAGCGTGACGAGTTATGTGGGCACGGGCAGCCCGCGCTTCTACCTGCCGCTGGACCAGATCTTCCCGCAGACGAACGTGTCGCAGATCGTCGTGCTGCCGAAGGACCTGGCGGCGCGCGCGCAGCTGTACCAGAGAATCACGCAGGCGTTCAGGGAGGATTTCCCGGAGGTGCGCGGGCGCGTCAAGCTGCTGCCGAACGGGCCGCCGGTGCCGTACCCCGTGCAGTTCCGCGTCACCGGCACGGAGGTGGACAAGGTGCGGGCGATCGCCGACCAGGTCAAGGACATCGTGCGCGCCAACCAGAACGCCGTCGGCGTCAACGACAACTGGAACGAGTCGGTCAAGGTGCTGCGCCTGGACCTGGACCAGGACAAGATGCGCGCGCTGGGCGTCACGTCGCAGACGGTGATGCGGGTGGCAAACACGATCCTGTCCGGCACGACGGTCGGCCAGTTCCGCGAAGGCATCCGCCTGATCGACATCCAGGTGCGCCAGCCGGTCGAGGAGCGTCGCACGATGGAGGTGCTGAACAACACCAACGTGCCGACCGCGTCCGGCCGGTCGGTGCCGATCTCGCAGCTGGCGCGCGTGCACTTCGTCTGGGAGCCTGGTGTCGTCTGGCGCCTGGGCCGCGAATGGGCGATCACGGTGCAGGCCGACGTTGCCGAGGGCATCCAGGGGCCGACGGTGTCGGGCCAGATCAATCCGCAGCTGGACAAGTTGCGTGCGCAGCTGCCGGCGGGTTACCGCATCGTCGAGAAGGGGGCGGCGTCCGACAGCGGCGAGGCGGAGCAGTCGATCGCGGTGAATCTGCCGCTGGCGCTGTTCCTGATCTTTACCTTGCTGATGCTGCAGCTGCATAGCTTCTCCCGTTCCCTCCTGGTGTTCCTGACGGGGCCGCTGGGCGTGGCAGGCGCCGCGTTCGCGCTGCTGTTGCTGGGCCGGCCGCTGGGCTTCGTTGCCAACCTTGGCATCATCGCGCTGTTCGGCATGATCATCCGTAACTCGGTGATCCTGGTCGACCAGATCGAGCAGGACATCAAGGCGGGCGCGGCGCCGTGGGACGCGATCGTCGAGTCGGCCGTGCGGCGCTGCCGGCCGATCCTGCTGACGGCCGCGGCGGCCGCGCTGGCCATGATCCCGCTGTCGCGCTCCGTCTTCTGGGGGCCGATGGCCGTGGCGATCATGGGCGGCCTGGTGCTGGCGACGGCGCTGACCCTGCTGTTCCTGCCGGCGTTGTATGCGGCCTGGTTCCGCGTGAAAAAGCCGGTGCGCTGATGACCGTCCGGGGGGGAAGATGAAACTCCGGCTTCCCACCGCGGCAAGGGTTGGCGCAAAGTCCGAAGCGGACGCGCATAGACTGCCCAGCTTGTGTCCGCCTCGTGGTCGCACCCCGACATGGACAGGAGCCAGGCAGTCGAACATCAGGCGATTTATTGCCCCGTTGGCGAAACGCCAAAATTCCATCCCCATTCGGATGAAAACCCAGTAAAATACCGTGTTGAAGTTGAAAGCCCCTGGGGTTTTTGCAGGGTAGGGCGACCCGTTTTCACTGAATGGTCGCCCTTTGCTTTTGCATAAAGAGATGAATGGCCGGAGAGCCGCCGCGACATGTCGCAGGTTCCCGGGCAATCAGATGCGCGAGGATGGCGAAATTGGTAGACGCACCAGGTTTAGGTCCTGACGCCAGCAATGGTGTGGGGGTTCGAGTCCCCCTCCTCGCACCAACAGAATTCACATTTTTTGGACGATTTTTACATGGCAACTGCTGTCGAAACCTTGGGCGCACTCGAACGCCGCATCACGATTTCCTTCCCGCTGTCGGACGTCCGTTCCGAAGTGGAAAAGCGCCTCAAAGTGCAGGCCAAGTCCGCCCGCGCTCCAGGCTTCCGTCCTGGCAAGGTACCGATGAAGATGGTTGCGGCGCAGTACGGCTACCAGATTGAAACGGAAGTGCTGAACGACAAGGTCGGCCGCGCGTTCAACGACGCCGCCAACGAAAACAACCTGCGCGTTGCCGGTTTCCCGAAGATCGAGCCAAAAGACGGCTCGCCGGAAGGCCAGCTGACGTTCGACGCCACGTTCGAAGTCTACCCGGAAGTGGAAGTCGGCGACCTGACGGCCGTTGAAATCGAAACCGTCAAGTCGACCGTCACCGACGTTGAAATCGACAAGACCATCGACATCCTGCGCAAGCAGCGCGTGCACTTCCACACCAAGGGCGAGGCCGGCGAGCATGGCGACGGCGGCGCAGCCGTGGCCGCCAACGGCGACCGCGTGACCGTGGACTTCGTCGGCAAGATCGACGACGTCGAGTTCGCTGGCGGCAAGGCCGACGATTACACGTTCGTGCTGGGCGAAGGCCGCATGCTGCCGGAATTCGAAGCCGCGACTGTCGGCCTGAAAGTGGGCGAGTCGAAGACGTTCCCGCTGGCATTCCCGAGGACTACCACGGCAAGGACGTGGCCGGCAAAACCGCCGAGTTCACCATCACGCTGAAGAAGCTGGAATGGGCACA
This sequence comes from Pseudoduganella plicata, assembly GCF_004421005.1. Lineage (NCBI taxonomy): Bacteria > Pseudomonadati > Pseudomonadota > Betaproteobacteria > Burkholderiales > Oxalobacteraceae > Pseudoduganella > Pseudoduganella plicata. Next base: position 768,068 of record NZ_CP038026.1, on the reverse strand, counting down.
CCTGCCGGAAGTCGATGCCGAGTTCGCCAAATCGCTGGGCGTTGCCGACGGCGACCTGGCCAAAATGCGCGAAGACATCAAGGTCAACCTGGAACGCGAAGTCGCGGGCCGCGTGAAGGCACGCAACAAGGAAGCCGTGATGGACGCCCTGGTCAAGACGGCCAAGCTGGAAGTGCCGCAGGCGCTGATCGCCCAGGATACGGAACGCCTGGCCGAGATGACCCGCCAGGACATGGCGCAGCGCGGCATGAACGTAAAAGATGTACCATTCCCACCGGAGCTGTTCAAGGACAAGGCCGAGCGTCGCGTACGCCTGGGTCTGATCCTGTCGAAGCTGGTCGGCGACAACGAACTGGCTGCCACGCCGGAACAGGTGAAGGCGCAGATCGAAGACTTCGCGCAGAGCTACGAAGATCCGCGCGAAGTGCTGAAGTACTACTACAGCGACCGTCGCCGCCTGGCCGAAGTGGAAGCCCTTGTATTGGAAGAAAACGTCGTCACCTACGTCCTGGGCCTGTCGAAAACGTCGACGAAGGAAGTGCCGTTCGACGAACTGATGGGAAGCCAGGCGCAGGGCTGATCCCCTAGCGCTTAAATCCCGGCGCCGGCCGCCGCAGTGCGTTGCGCTGCGGCTCCCGGCGCTGTTTCACAAGACAAAGGAATGGGAATGATCGGAATGAACCGTAATCCGGCACTCGATACGGAAATGCTCGGCCTGGTGCCGATGGTGATCGAACAGAGCGGTCGCGGCGAGCGCTCGTATGACATCTACTCGCGTCTGCTGAAAGAGCGCGTGATCTTCATGGTCGGTCCGGTCAACGACCAGATGGCCAACCTGATCGTCGCCCAGCTGCTGTTCCTGGAAAGCGAAAATCCGGACAAGGACATCTCGCTGTACATTAACTCGCCTGGCGGTTCCGTTTCGGCTGGCCTGGCGATCTTCGACACGATGCAGTTCATCAAGCCTGACGTGTCGACCTTGTGCACGGGCATGGCCGCATCGATGGGCGCGTTCCTGCTGGCGGCCGGTGCCAAGGGCAAGCGTTTCTCGCTGCCCAATTCCCGCATCATGATTCACCAGCCGTCCGGCGGTTCGCAAGGCCAGGCGTCCGACATCGAGATCCAGGCGAAGGAAATCCTGTATCTGCGCCACCGTCTGAACAGCATCCTGGCCGAGCGCACGGGTCAATCGATCGACCAGATCGCCAAGGACACGGACCGCGACCGTTTCATGTCCGGCGACGAGGCAGCAGAATATGGCCTGATCGACAAGGTGTTAACGACCCGCGCTTGATACGGCGCAAGCGCGTCCCCGCGAAATCGGTAAAAATCCGCCCGGACGCTACAACGTTCCGGGCGTTTTATTTTTATTTCGGGTAGCATGGTGGTTGTGTGCAGGACTTCTTGCCGCCTTACATGGCGCTAGTGGCGCGGAGCGATCCGCGCGACAGGCCGGGGCGGCTGGAAGCGCAACACGGTCGTCACGCTACGCGCTGGCGCCCGGCACCATAACGGCAATATATTGGCAACTAAAGAAAACGTCCCATGTCCGACAAAAAATCTTCCAGCGGTGAAAAACTTCTGTACTGCTCGTTCTGCGGCAAGAGCCAGCACGAGGTCAAGAAGCTGATCGCCGGGCCCTCCGTCTTCATCTGCGACGAGTGCATTGATTTGTGCAATGACATCATTCGCGACGAGACGTCCAGCATCGAATCCGTCACGGGCGCCAAGTCGGACTTGCCGACGCCGCACGAGATCGCCGAGTTGCTGAACCAGTACGTGATCGGCCAGCAGACGGCCAAGCGTATCCTGTCGGTGGCGGTGTACAACCACTACAAACGCCTGAAACACCTGGGCAAGAAAGACGACGTCGAGCTGGCAAAGAGCAACATCCTGCTGGTGGGCCCGACGGGCTCCGGCAAGACGCTGCTGGCCCAGACCCTCGCGCGCATGCTGAACGTGCCGTTCGTGATCGCCGATGCGACCACGCTGACGGAAGCCGGCTATGTCGGCGAGGACGTCGAGAACATCATCCAGAAGCTGCTGCAGAGCTGCAACTACGATGTCGAGAAAGCCCAGCGCGGCATCGTCTATATCGACGAGATCGACAAGATCTCGCGCAAATCCGATAACCCGTCGATTACCCGCGACGTGTCCGGCGAAGGCGTGCAGCAGGCGCTGCTGAAGCTGATCGAAGGCACGATGGCGTCGGTGCCGCCGCAGGGCGGGCGCAAGCATCCGAACCAGGATTTCGTGCAGATCGACACGACCAACATCATGTTCATCTGCGGCGGCGCGTTCGACGGCCTGGCGAAGATCATTTCGAACCGCTCGGAAAAGAGCGGCATCGGCTTCTCCGCCACCGTGAAGAGCAAGGAACAGCGCACCAACAGCGATATTCTGATGGAAGCGGAGCCGGAGGACCTGATCAAGTTCGGCCTGATCCCGAGCTGGTGGGCCGTCTGCCGGTCGTGGCGACCCTGGCGGAACTGACGGAAGAGGCACTGATCCAGATCCTGGTGGAGCCGAAGAACGCGCTGATCAAGCAGTACAGCAAGCTCCTGGAGATGGAAGGCGCCGAGCTGGAAATCCGCCCGGCCGCGCTGCATGCCATCGCCAAGAAGGCGCTGGCCCGCAAGACCGGCGCCCGCGGCCTGCGTTCGATCCTGGAACACGCGCTGCTGGACATCATGTACGATCTGCCGAACCAGCAGAACGTCACCAAAGTCGTCATCGATGAGAACACGATTACGCAGGGTGCAAAACCTTTGCTGATTTACCAGGAGTCGCCAAAAGCGTCCGGTGAAAATTAAATAAGGGTTGCACACTTCCGCAAAAAGCGTTTTGCATCCGTACGGCAAGGCAGTACAATCGAAACCAATAAGAGAAGCAGGCTTCACTCGAAAAGCCACTCGCGGCGCCTGTCGCGCGTGGCTTTTTTCATTCGGGAACGGCTCTTTTATCGGGCAAGGACAATGTCCATTGCCATGCAAGTCGCCTAATATTTGGGCAATATTATGTGTTGCCAATAAATATTATGACCGCTGGTCTTGTGATTCGGCTGCAAGTGCCTACATCATAAACATGCTTTTACATAAGGTACGCCATGACAACTTCCAAATTAACTGAGCAGACTCAACTGCCGTTGTTGCCTTTACGGGATGTCGTCGTATTCCCGCATATGGTGATACCCCTGTTCGTGGGGCGTCCGAAATCGATCAAGGCGCTGGAAGCCGCTATGGAGCAGGGCAAGAGCATCATGCTCGCGGCCCAGAAAGCTGCCGCCAAGGACGAACCTTCTCCTGCCGACATCTATGAAATCGGCTGCGTCGCCAATATCCTGCAAATGCTGAAACTGCCCGACGGCACCGTCAAGGTCCTCGTCGAAGGCGCCCAGCGCGCGCGCATCCGCAAGATCACCGACGCACCGACGCACTTCGTGGCCGACCTGACGCCGCTGGACTCCGAGATCGGCGACGACTCCGAGATCGAAGCGATGCGCCGTGCCATCGTGCAGCAGTTCGATCAATACGTAAAACTGAACAAGAAGATTCCGCCCGAGATCCTGGCTTCGCTGTCCGGCATCGACGACGCCGGCCGCCTGGCCGACACCGTTGCCGCGCATCTGCCGCTCAAGCTCGAGCAGAAGCAGGTCATCCTGGAAATCTTCAACGTCGCCAAGCGCCTCGAGCACCTGCTCGGCCAGCTGGAAGGCGAACTGGACATCCTGCAGGTCGAGAAGCGCATCCGTGGCCGCGTCAAGCGCCAGATGGAGAAGTCGCAGCGCGAGTATTACCTGAACGAACAGGTCAAGGCCATCCAGAAGGAACTGGGCGAGGGCGAAGAGGGTGCCGATTTCGACGAACTCGAGAAGAAAGTCATCGCGGCCAAGATGCCGAAGGAAGCGCTGGACAAGGCCAACGCCGAGCTGAAGAAGCTCAAGCTGATGTCGCCGATGTCGGCCGAAGCCACCGTCGTGCGCAACTATATCGACACGCTGGTATCGCTGCCGTGGAAGAAGAAGTCCAAGGTCAACAACGATCTGTCCAACGCCGAGAAGGTGCTGGAAGGCGATCACTACGGTCTGGACAAGGTCAAGGAACGCATCCTGGAATACCTCGCGGTGCAACAGCGCGTGGACAAGCTGAAAGCCCCGATCCTGTGCTTCGTCGGCCCTCCGGGCGTCGGCAAGACCTCGCTCGGCCAGTCCATTGCCCGCGCGACGAACCGCAAGTTCGTGCGCATGGCCCTGGGCGGCGTGCGTGACGAAGCCGAGATCCGCGGCCACCGCCGTACCTACATCGGCTCGATGCCGGGCAAGGTGCTGCAGTCGCTGGCGAAAGTCGGCGTGCGCAACCCGCTCTTCCTGCTGGACGAGATCGACAAGATGGGCGCGGACTTCCGCGGCGATCCGTCGTCGGCCCTGCTCGAAGTGCTGGACCCGGAACAGAACCACACGTTCTCGGACCACTACATCGAAGTGGACTTCGACCTGTCGGACGTGATGTTCGTGGCGACGTCGAACTCGTACAACATCCCGCCGGCGCTGCTGGACCGGATGGAAGTGATCCGCCTGTCCGGTTACACGGAAGACGAGAAGACCAGCATCGCGCTGCGCTACCTGCTGCCGAAGCAGATCAAGAACAACGGTCTGAACGAGGGCGAGATCGCCGTCAGCGAAGCAGCCATCCGCGACGTGATCCGCTACTACACCCGTGAAGCAGGCGTGCGTTCGCTGGAACGGGAAGTCTCGAAAATCTGCCGCAAGGTGGTCAAGCTGCTGCTGCTGAAGAAGACCGAGAAGAAGGTTGCCGTCACGCCGAAAAACCTGGACAAGTTCCTGGGCGTGCGCCGCTACGACTTCGGCGTGGCGGAAAAGGAAAATCAGGTCGGCCAGGTGGTCGGACTGGCCTGGACGGAAGTGGGCGGCGACCTGCTGACGATCGAAGCGGTCAGCATGCCTGGCAAGGGCAACGTCATCCGCACCGGTACGCTGGGCGACGTGATGAAGGAGTCGATCGAGGCCGCCCGCACCGTTGTACGCAGCCGTGCGCAACGCCTGGGCATCAAGGGCGAGGTGTTCGAGAAGCAGGACATGCACATCCACGTGCCGGAAGGCGCGACGCCGAAGGACGGTCCGTCCGCCGGTATCGCGATGACGACGGCGATGGTGTCGGTGTTTACGGGCATCCCGGTGCGCGCCGACGTGGCGATGACGGGCGAGATCACGCTGCGCGGCGAAGTGCTGCCGATCGGTGGCCTGAAAGAGAAGCTGCTGGCGGCGCATCGCGGCGGCATCAAGACGGTCCTGATCCCCGAGCAGAACGTCAAGGACCTGGCCGAGATTCCGGACAATGTGAAGAACAAGCTGGAAATCGTGCCGGTACGCTGGATCGACAAGGTGCTGGAAATCGCCCTGGAACGTCAGCCGGAAGCGCTGGCGGACGTGCCGGCGGTCGACGCGGTGGCTGCGTCGACGGCCAAGCCGGAAGGTGCGACCGAAGTCGTGAAGCACTGAGCGTGAAGCACCGAGCGTAAAGCGCTAAGCGCGGCGCGCCCTGTGCGATCGGTCACGGACGGGCACCTTCGGGTGCCCGTTTTTCTACTTGCGCGGCAGTTTTTCACTCGTACGACGCCTCTTTCGTGAGAGCGGGGTCGCCAGCCCCGGAATTCACGCATAATTTACAACTTCACGCCTTGACACAGAGCAAGCGTCGCCTGTTTAATACGGCCTGAGATTTTTCTCTGCCCTTCAGGAGCCTCGAAAAATCCCCTGCGTTTCATCGCCGCCTTGCCCGCCGCCCTTGCGCGGCGCCGCCGGTTCTGTCCGCGACGATTTTTCGAAGCCCCTTTCAATTGCCGGGCCGCCCCGCAAGGGTGCAGAAACGGTATAAACGATTTAAACCTTTGTGACGGGGAACAAGCTGTGAACAAGACTGAACTGATCGACCATATCGCCACTTCCGCTGACATCTCGAAAGCGGCCGCGGCACGCGCGCTGGACGCGATGATCGATGGCGTTACCACTACTCTGGCCAAGAACGACAGCGTGACCCTCGTCGGCTTCGGCACCTTCATGGTGAGCGAGCGCGCAGCCCGTACCGGCCGCAACCCGCGCACCAAGGAAGAGATCACGATCGAGGCCGCCAAAGTGCCGAAATTCAAAGCTGGTAAAGCACTGAAAGATGCTGTAAACTAATTGACTTCGGTGAGCCGGCAACTGTCCGGTCGCAAGCTCACCGAGCGACGTTGCAAGTCCTGGAGCGGTAGTTCAGTTGGTTAGAATACCGGCCTGTCACGCCGGGGGTCGCGGGTTCGAGCCCCGTCCGCTCCGCCAGAACATCGTTGTAGAAGTGCTCCCCCTGCGGGGAGCACGAGCCCAGGGCTCGAAGGGTTTCGCTTGCCAGCGAAACCGCGGTCGGCGCAACGTCGACGAGCCCCGTCCGCTCCGCCAGAACATCGTTGTAGAAGTGCTCCCCCTGCGGGGAGCACGAGCCCAGGGCTCGAAGGGTTTCGCTTGCCAGCGAAACCGCGGTCGGCGGAACGTCGACGAGCCCCGTCCGCTCCGCCAGAATATCAAAAACCCCGCAAGCTGAGGCTGCGGGGTTTTTTGTTTTCCGGTGCGGGGCAGGCATGACCATGGCATGAAATGACACGGCGCAGCGCACTGGTTCGATCTGCCAGTCTTGCCAATTATTCAAACCGTTGCCTTGCTATACCAGTACCCGCCCCCTATAATCGCGTGAGCAGCAGAGGGCGAACTCGGGTTCGCCTTTTTTACAGGGGCCGTGCGGCATGCGCCGGTGCCTTGAAGTGATCCACTCATCAAATTGGCCGACCATGTTTGAATTCATTCGTACGCATCAAAAACTGATGCAGATTTTGCTGGCGATCGTCATTGTGCCGTCGTTCGTCTTCGTCGGCGTCAGCGGTTACAACAGCTCCGGCGACAGCGCCAATACGGTCGCCAAGGTCGGCGGCCAGGCGCTGACCCAGCAGGAATACGAGCAGGCGCTGCGTCGGCAGCTGGACCAGTACCGCCAGCGCCTCGGTGCCCAGTTCGACCAGAAGCTGTTCGACACCCCCGAATTCCGCCAGAGCGTGCTCGATAACCTGATCGCTCAGCGCGCCATCGTCGCCGAGGCGTCGCGCAGCCACCTGGGCGTGGCCGACGCCGCCGTGCAGCGCGCCGTGGCCGAGAGCCTGCAGGACATTCCCGGCATGTTCAAAGCCGACGGCAAGCTCGATGAAGAGCGCGCCGCCAGCCTGATCGCCAGCCAGACGGGCCTGTCGCCCGAAGGCTACTTCCAGTCGCTCAAGCGCGATCTGACGATCCAGCAGATGGCTGCCGGCGTGCAGGGCAGCGCGTTCGCACCGCGCACCGTGTCGCAGCTGGTCGCCAATCTGACGGAGCAGGAACGCGACGTGCAGGAGCTGGTATTGCCGCTGTCCGGCTTCGCCGCCGACGTCAAGGTCACCGACGCCATGATCAAGGCGTACTACGACAAGAACACCAAGCAGTACGCCGTGCCGGAACAGGCCAGCATCGAGTACGTTGTCTTCGATGCCAACGCAATCGCCAGCGGCATCACCGTCAGCGACGACGAAGTCGCCGCCGTCTACAACGCCGCTCCGGCACGCTACACGGCGCCGGAAGAACGCCGCGCCAGTCATATCCTGGTCGCCGCCGCGAAGGATGCCAACGCCGCCGCCAAGACGGCCGCGAAGGCCAAGGCAGAAGCGATCCTGGCCGACGTGCGCAAGGCCCCAAGCCAGTTCGCGGCCATCGCCAAGGCGAAGTCGGAAGATCCGGGTTCGGCGGAGCAGGGCGGCGACCTGGGCGTGATCGAAAAAGGTTCGCTGGTACCGACCGTGGAAGGGGCCATCTTCAAGCTCAAGCAGGGTGAAGTCAGCGGCGTCGTGGAGTCCGAGTTCGGCTATCACATCATCACCGTGACGGCGCTCAAGCCGGCCGTGCTGAAGCCGCTGGAAGCCGTCAAGGGCGACATCGCCGCGGAACTGAAAAAGCAGAAGGCTGCGAAGAAGTATTCGGAAGCCGCCGAGACGTTCACCAACACCGTGTACGAACAGGCCGATTCGCTCAAGCCCGTGGCCGACAAGCTGGGTCTGAAAATCCAGACGGCCGCCGGTCTGACCCGCACGCCCAATCCCGCCCTGGGCGCGGCGCCGTACAACAACGCCAAGTTCCTGACCGCGCTGTTCTCCGGCGAGGCGATCAAGGACAAGCGCAACACGGAAGCGGTGGAAGTGGCGCCAAGCACGCTGGTCTCCGGCCGCATCGTCGACTTCAAGCCGGCATCCGTGCGTCCGCTGGCTGAAGTGGCGGACGAGATCCGTCAGCGCGTGACGGCCCAGGAAGCGCTGGCCGCCGCCAAGAAGGCGGGCGACGCCAAACTGGCCGCGCTGAAGGCGTCGGGCGACGCGACCGGCTTCGGCGCGCCGCTGACGATCTCGCGTGCGAAGATCGACGGCATCAACCCGCTGGCTGCCCGCGCCGTGCTCAAAGCCGACACGTCGAAGCTGCCGGCCTACGTGGGCATCGAGCTGCCAGGCATGGGCTACGGCATCTACCGCATCGGCAAGGTGCACCAGCCGGCCGCGCCGGACGAGGCACGCCGCAAGGCCGACGCCGAGCAGATCGACAATATCGTGGCCCAGCAGGACATGGTCAACTACGTCGAAGTGCTGAAGGAAAAGGCCAAGGTCAAGATCGTCAAGCCGGTGACGGCCGCAAAGGCCGACGGCACCGAGTAATTCACGACCCCATGAATGCGGAAAGCCGCCCGGTTGCGCCGGGCGGCTTTTTTTATGAGGGCAGGAAATGGTGACGGAGACTTGCGCGGCGGCCGGTGCCTGGCCCCGATGTGGTGGCGCACCAGACTGCCGTATCGAATGGAAGGCCGGCGTGCACCGCGGGTGTGCGATGCGGACGCCGGGGACTGGCGCCTGAAGGTGCGGGTCCCCGAGTGGCAATCAGTCGTTGTGCAACGTCCGCGCGGCCGCAAGGAACGAAGCGGGCGAGATGTCGGCCAGCGCCACCGCCTGCGCGTGTTCGTATTGGCTGAAGTTGCGATGGATGGAGCGGGTGTAGGCGGGGTCGTAGTGGTTCACCAGCAGTTCGTCGACCAGTTCCGGCATGCGCCCGCCCGTTGCCATCTCCTGCCATGCGGCGATTCTCGCCTTGCCGTGCAGGTCCGTCAGGTATTCGAGCTGCGCGTTCAGCGCCGGCGCGTTGCAGGCGAAGTGCTGGTAGTCCTCGATCAGCAGCTTGACGCGCTCGGCACGCGCCACCTGCAGCGCGACGCAGGGCGACGCGCGCATGCGCTCCATCAGCGCGGCCGGCACGCGCAGGTCGCCCACCTTCCTGCTTTCCGATTCGACGAAGACGGGCCGCTGCGGATCGAAGCGGCGCAGCCGGTTCCAGATCGACGTCTCGAAGCCCTTTTGCGTCGGCTGCGGCTGGCAGGGCAGGTTGCCCAGCACGGAGCCGCGGTGCGCGGCCAGCTGTTCCAGGTCGAGCACCTGCGCGCCGATCGATTCGAGCGTGTCCAGCAGGCGCGTCTTGCCGCTGCCCGTGGTGCCGCAGATGACGCGGAAATCCAGTTCGGGCGTTCGCTCCAGGTCGGCGTTGACGCGGTTGCGGAAGGCTTTATAGCCGCCTTCGAGCTGCACCACGGGCCAGCCGATCTTTGCCAGGATATGCGCCATCGAGCCGCTGCGGTTGCCGCCGCGCCAGCAGTAGACCAGTGGCTTCCATTCGCGCGGCTTGTCCTGCCACAGCGTCTCGATATGGTGGGCGATGTTCTTCGCCACCAATGCGGCGCCCACCTTCTTCGCCTCGAAGCTGCCGACCTGCTTGTACATGGTGCCGACGCGGATGCGCTGCTCGTTGTCCAGCACGGGGCAGTTGATCGCATCGGGCAGGTGGTCCAGCGCGAATTCGTCCGGCGTGCGCGCGTCGATGATCGTGTCGAAGTCGTCGAGGCGGGCCAGCACGTCGTCGATGCGGAGGATTTCGGGATACTTCATTTGGCTTTCAACAGTGGGGCCAGCGAGGGCCAGATATTATTCAGGATGACAGGGTGCGCCGCCGCCAGCGGGTGCAGGCGGTCGGCCTGGAACAGGTCCGCTTTTTCCGCCACGCCAGCCAGCATGAACGGGGCCAGCGCCACCTTCTCGTCGCGGCTGATGGCGCCGTACATGGCCGAGAATTTATCCGCGTAGTCGCGGCCGTAGTTCGGCGGGATCTGCATGCCGACGAGGAGCACTTGCGCGTCGGCCTTCCGTGCCGCGCTCACCATCGCGCGCAGATTCGCATCGGCGGCCGTGACGGGCAGGCCGCGCAGGCCATCGTTGGCGCCCAGTTCAATGACGACGATGTCAGGCTTGTGCTTCGTCAGCAGCGCGGGCAGGCGGGTGCGCCCGCCGCTGGTGGTTTCGCCGCTGACGCTGGCGTTGACGATGCTGGCGGCGATGTTCTGTGCCTGCAGCTTGCGCTCCAGCAGGGCAACCCAGCCGGTGCCGCGGGCGATGCCATATTCGGCCGACAGGCTGTCGCCCACCACGAGCAGCGTTTTTGGGGCAGAATAGGCGTTCGCGCCGACGCCCAGTACGAGCAGTGCGCACAGGGCCACCAGGTTTCTGAAATTCGTCAGCACGTCCATCCTCAGTAATCGGTTCAAAATAAGCTCAACTCCGCACATCCTCGACCATGCCAGATTTCTCCAGCGCCACCAGCAGTTTTGTTCCCGATTCTCCCGCGACGGCGCGCCAGCAGCCTGCCGTGCAGGGCGCCGCCAGGCCGGACGCCATTGCCGTACGCGGCCTGACCAAGCGCGTGGCCGATGCCAGCGGCGAGCTGACCATCCTGCACAGCGTCGATTTTACCGTGCAACGGGGCGAGACGGTTGCCATCGTGGGCGCCTCCGGCTCCGGCAAGTCCACGCTGCTGGGATTACTGGCGGGGCTCGACACGCCCAGCGCCGGCACGGTGCTGATCGAAGACATCGATATCTTCGCGCTGGACGAGGACGGCCGCGCCGCGCTGCGCAAGGAGCGGCTTGGCTTCGTGTTCCAGTCGTTTCAGCTGCTGGCGCACCTGACGGCGCTGGAGAACGTCATGCTGCCGCTGGAATTGCGCGGCGACGGCGACGCCCGCGCCAAGGCCGAGGCGATGCTGGGCCGCGTCGGCTTGTCCAGCCGCCTCAGACACTATCCGAAATTCCTGTCCGGCGGCGAACAGCAGCGCGTGGCGCTGGCGCGCGCCTTCGTCACGGAGCCGCCGCTGCTGCTGGCGGACGAGCCGACCGGCAGCCTCGACGCCGCCACCGGCGAGGCCGTGATCGCGCTGATGTTCGAGCTCAATCGCGAGCGCGGCTCGACGCTGGTTCTTGTCACGCACGATACGGGCATTGCCGCCCGCTGCGGACGCACCGTCACGATCGCGGCCGGCCGGCTGGTCTAGCCGTTTTACCTGGGCTGGCGTGCGCGCTGCGCCACCAGCCGGTTCAGCGCCGTGCGGATGGCCGGTATCAGCTCGCCGGCCGTCAGCCCGATGGGGCCGACGCCATCTGCCACCAGCACGTCCGCGGCCATGCCGTGCAGCCACACCGCGCCCAGTGCCGCTTCCCAGGCCGGCCAGCCCTGCGCCAGCAGTGCCCCGCACAGCCCCGCCAGCACGTCGCCCGTGCCTGCCGTCGCCAGCGCCGGGTTGCCGGTCGGGTTGATGACGATGGCCCCGTCGGGCGCCGCGATGACGGTGCCGGAGCCCTTCAGGACCACGATCGCATGCAGCCCGGCGGCAAGCCGGCGCGCGCTGTCGATGCGATCGCGCCCGATGGCACCGGCGCCGACACCGAGCAGGCGTGCCGCTTCGAGCGGGTGGGGCGTCAGGATGGTCGCGGCCTTGCGCCCACGCAGCCGCGCCGCCAGCGCCAGTCGCGCGGCGAGAAGGTTGAGCGCGTCGGCATCGGCCACCAGCGGCTGCGGGCTGGCGAGGGCCGCTTCCAGCAGGTGCGCCGCCTCGTCGCTGCCGCCCAGTCCCGGGCCCGCCACGGTGACGGCGGCGCCGAAATCGGCGCCGTGCGCCGCGCGGCACATCAGCTCCGGCTGTCCCGGGTCGGTCGCCGGCGCGGGGCCCGCAAAGTACAGGTAGACACGGCCGGCGCCGGCATGCAGCGCGGCCCGTCCCGCCAGGATCGGCGCACCGCTCATGCCGGGAGCGCCGCCCAGCACCGCCACGTTGCCGAAGCTGCCCTTGTGCGTGTTCTGCCGGCGCTGCCTTGCCGCGCCGGCAAACAGCGCCACGTCGCCCAGCCGCATGGCCGCAGGCGGGAAATGCGCCGCGTCGATCTCGAGCGTGGCCACGGTCACGCTGCCCGCATGGTCGCGGCCATCGGCAGTGTGCAGGCCGGGCTTGTCGCCGATGAAGGTGAGGGTGTGCGTGGCGCGCACGGCGCACCCGCCGGGGCCGACGACGCAGCCGCCATCGGCATCCAGGCCGCTGGGCACGTCCAGCGCAAGGATCGGACAGGCGAGGGCGTTGACGGCGTCGATCAGCGCGGCGAACGGCCCCGTGACGGGACGCGTCAGGCCGATGCCGAACAGGCCGTCGATGGCCAGTTGCCACTGGCTGGCGGCGATCTCGTCCCGCGTCAGGTCGGTAAACACGGCGGGGCTGGCGCGGGCGCGTTCCAGGGCCCGCGTGCGCTCGGGCGATGCGCCGCCGTCGAAATACATGACGGTAACCTGGGCGCCGGCATGGGCCAGGTGCGCCGCGCACTCCAGCGCGTCGCCGCCGTTGTTGCCGGGACCGGCCAGCACGAGCACCCGTGCATTTTTCGTCGACATGGGCAGCAGATCGAGCGCCACGTTCGCGCCCGCCTGGCCGGCCCGCTGCATCAGTGCCCCGGGGGCAGGCGCCGGGCGGCATCGGCTTCGATTTCACGGAGCTCGCGGACGGTGTACAGGGCGTGCATGGGCGGCGGATAGGCCGGCTGCGGGCCGGCTGCTGTCGTGACGACCGATTCTAGCACCGCCGCGCCCATGCGAGGCTCGCCGCACTACAATAGCCATTTTGACACCGGAGATAGGGATGGACTGGCAATTCTGGATCGACCGTGGCGGCACCTTCACCGATATCGTCGCGCGCCGGCCCGACGGCACGCTGGGTACGCACAAGCTGCTGTCGGAGAACCCGGAACAGTATGCCGACGCCGCCATCGCCGGGATCCGCCATTTGCTGGGCGTCGCGCCGGCGGATCCGGTCCCGGCGGCACGGATCGCGGCCGTCAAGATGGGCACGACGGTGGCCACCAACGCGCTGCTCGAGCGCAAAGGCGAGCGCACCGCGCTGGCCATCACGCGCGGCTTCGGCGACGCGCTGCGCATCGCCTACCAGAACCGCCCACGCCTGTTCGACCGCCATATCGTGTTGCCGGAGCTGCTGTACGGCCACGTGATCGAGATCGACGAACGCATGGGCGCGCATGGCGACGTTGCCACCCCGCTGGACGAAGGCGCCGCACGGGCGGGGCTGCAGGCCGCGTGGGACGCGGGCTACCGTTCGCTGGCCATCGTCTTCATGCACGGCTACCGCTACACGGAGCACGAGGCGGCGGTGGCCGCCATCGCCCGGGCTATCGGTTTCACGCAGGTCTCCGTGTCGCACGTGGTCAGCCCGATGATGAAGCTCGTCGCGCGCGGCGACACGACCGTCGTCGACGCCTATCTGTCGCCGATCCTGCGCCGCTATGTCGACCAGGTGGCGGGCGAGCTGCCGGGCGTGAACCTGCAGTTCATGCAGTCGAACGGCGGGCTGACGGACGCGCGCGCGTTCCAGGGCAAGGACAGCATCCTGTCCGGCCCGGCCGGCGGCATCGTCGGCATGGTGCGTGCCAGCCGGCTGGCCGGATTCGAGAAGATCATCGGCTTCGACATGGGCGGCACGTCGACGGACGTGTCGCATTATTCCGGCGAGTTCGAAAGGGTGTTCGAGACGCAGGTGGCCGGCGTGCGCATGCGCGCGCCGATGATGAGCATCCACACGGTGGCCGCCGGCGGCGGCTCGATCCTGCACTTCGACGGCAGCCGGCTGCGCGTGGGCCCGGACAGCGCAGGCGCCAATCCGGGGCCGGCGAGCTATCGGCGTGGCGGCCCGCTGGCCGTCACCGACTGCAACGTCTGCCTGGGCAAGATCCAGCCGGAGGAATTCCCGGCGCTGTTCGGGCCGGACGGCGATGCGCCGCTCGATGCGGACATCGTGCGCGAGCGCTTTGCCGCACTGGCCGGGGAGATCGCCGCGGCCACCGGCAAGCCGACGTCGCCGGAGGAGGTGGCTGCCGGCTATATCGATATCGCCGTCGGCAATATGGCCAATGCGATCAAGCAGATCTCCGTCCAGCGCGGCCATGACGTGACGGACTACGCGCTGACCAGCTTTGGCGGCGCCGGCGGCCAGCACGCCTGCCTGGTGGCGGACGCGCTGGGCATGAAGACGGTGTTCATCCATTCGCTGGCCGGCGTGCTGTCGGCCTACGGCATGGGCCTGGCCGACCAGACGGCGATGCGCGAAGCGGCCGTCGAGTTGAAGCTGGTGCCGGACAATCTGCCGGCGCTGGCGGCACGCCTGGACACGCTGGCGATCGATGCGACCGGCGCATTGCGCGCGCAAGGCGTCGCGCCCGAACGTACCACGGCGGTGCGGCGCGTGCACCTGCGCTACGAAGGCACGGACTCCGCGCTGCTCGTCCTGCACGCCGACTTGCCCGCGATGGTGGCACAGTTCGAGGCGGCCTATAAGAAGCGCTTTTCATTCCTGATGCCGCACAAGGCGCTGATCGTCGAGGCGGTGTCCGTCGAAGCGATCGGCGCATCCGATGCGCCGCCACCCGTGGCACCCGGCCAGGCACCGCGGGCCGGGGCGCTGGTCCCGCACCGCACCGTGCGCATGTACAGCGCCGGGCAGTGGCGCCCGACGGGCCTGTACACACGGGCCGACACCCGCATCGGCGACGTTATCGCCGGGCCGGCCATCATCGCCGAAGCCAATGCAACGACCGTGGTGGAGCCGGGCTGGCAGGCCGTCGTCACGCCGCAGGATCACCTGGTGCTGACGAGGATCGAGGCACTACCGGAGCGGCGCGCCATCGGCACCAGCGCCGATCCGGTCATGCTGGAGATCTTCAACAACCTGTTCATGTCGATCGCCGAGCAGATGGGACTGCGGCTGCAGAACACGGCCTATTCCGTCAACATCAAGGAGCGCCTCGACTTCTCCTGCGCCATCTTTGATGCGGACGGCAACCTGATCGCCAACGCGCCGCACATGCCCGTCCACCTGGGATCGATGGGCGAGAGCATCAAGCGCGTCATGCGCGGCAACGCCGGCCGCATGCATCCGGGCGACGTCTACATGCTGAACGACCCCTACAACGGCGGCACGCACCTTCCCGACGTCACCGTCATCACGCCGGTGTTCGACGAGGCGGGCGGCACCATCCTGTTCTACGTCGGTTCGCGCGGCCACCACGCGGACATCGGCGGCACGACGCCCGGCTCGATGCCGCCCGACTCGGTGCACATCGACGAAGAGGGCGTGTTGATCGACAACTTCAAGCTGGTCGACGGCGCGGCGGGCGGCCGGCTGCGCGAGGACGAGACGCGCGCGCTGTTGACGGGCGCGCCCTGGCCGGCCCGCAATCCCGACCAGAACCTGGCCGACCTGCGCGCGCAGGTGGCCGCCAACCAGAAGGGCGTGGAGGAACTGCACCGCATGGTGGCGCACTTCGGGCTGGACGTGGTGCAGGCGTACATGGGCCACGTGCAGGACAACGCGGAGGAAGCGGTGCGCCGCGTGATCGGCGCCCTGCATGACGGCAGCTACACGGTGCAGCTCGATAACGGCGCGCAGATCCAGGTGGCCGTGACGGTGGACCGCGCGGCGCGCAGCGCCACGATCGATTTCACCGGCACCTCAAGCCAGCTGCCCAACAACTTCAATGCGCCGTCGGCCGTCTGCATGGCAGCCGTGCTGTACGTGTTCCGCACGCTGGTGGACGACGAGATCCCGCTCAACGCCGGTTGCCTCAAGCCGCTGTCCGTCGTCATCCCCCGGGGTCGATGCTCAATCCGCACTATCCGGCCTCGGTCGTGTCGGGCAATGTGGAAACGTCGACATGCATCACCAATGCGCTGTACGGCGCGCTGGGCGTCATGGCAGCATCCCAGGGGACGATGAACAATTTCACGTTCGGCAGCAGCAGGTATCAGTACTACGAAACGATCAGCGGCGGCTCCGGTGCGGGCGACGGCTACGACGGCACGGACGTGGTGCAGACCAATATGACGAACTCGCGCCTGACCGACCCGGAGATCCTGGAATTCCGCTTCCCCGTCCGGCTGGACGGCTACGCCATCCGCGCCGGCTCGGGCGGCGCCGGGCGCTGGCACGGCGGCAACGGCGGCATCCGGCGCGTGCGCTTCCTGGAACCGATGACGGCCGCGATCCTGTCGAACAACCGCCTGCACGCGCCATTCGGCATGGCCGGCGGCCAGCCCGGCGCCACGGGCCGCAACCGCGTCGAACGGGCGGACGGCAGCGTCGACGAACTGGGACATATCGGCAAGACGGAAATGGCGCCGGGCGACGTGTTCGTCATCGAGACGCCAGGGGGAGGGGGCTACGGCGAAAAGCCCTGACTGCCGGGCTCGTGACAACATCGGGGTCAGGCACAAAAACTGTCACGGGCTCGAGAGTAGAAGCGGCAAGCACCGCGGCCCGGCAGCGCTCCTCATGGTCCCGCTCGTCAACGTGGGTGTCATGTTGACGGTGTGCCGCGGCGTGAGGCCGCAACACGGTCGGGCACAGCCTCAGCCGCCGCGCCTGGGGAACAGGTAGGAAGTAATCGCAATAAACCCGATCCCCGTCTGCACGACGGTCGCGCCGATCAGCGCCATGACGACTTGCGACGTGACGAGCCGGTGTTCGGGTGGCAGGGGCGGCGTGGCGTTCATGCGGGCGATATCCAGGCGCAGCGCTTCCTGGACGAATTCGATGACGCGCCAGTTCAGCCAGATGAAGATGCCGCAGACGACCACGACCATACCGATCCGCAGCCAGATGTCGGCGCGGATGCTGCTCGCCGTGGCCGTTTCGACGGCGTTGCCGACGCGGCCTTCCTCGGCGGCGACGTCGAGGACGTTCTCCGTCACCGCAACACGATCTTGGTATCGGTACCGTCCTGGCGCAGGGTGACGCTGCCGTCCGCCTCTTCGTGACGGCTGACAATATTGAGCAGCGCGACGGCCTTGCGCAATATCTCGGCCTTCGAGGTGGCACCATAGTGCTTTTTCAGGTCTTCCAGCGTGCTGTCGAGCTTTGAATCGATGGTGAACGACGATGCCATGGTAAATCTCCTGAACGTTTGCGTGGATTTTACGCCAATCTTGCGTGGCATGTGAGGGCGTCAGGCCGCGGCCGCAATACCGTACTTGCGCTGGGTCGCGCCGTATTGCTGCGCCAGGTGCTCCAGCGCGCCGTTCGACGGGTCCAGCTTGCGCAGCCGCACCATCAACTGCGCCGCCTGCTCGGCCAGCGGCGCTTCCCAGCCCAGTTCGTCCAGCTGGCGCAGGATCGCCTGCACCGCCGTCAGCAGCACCGGCACGTTGCGCGGCGCGCGCCGCACGGCAGCGGTGATGGCCATGACGGCGGCGCGGTGCTCCCCCTGACCCAGTTTGGCCGCCGTGTCGCTGAGCGCTTCCTCCACCTGCTGCGTGGCGCGCTGGCCGACGCTGACGGCCAGATCGTGGCGCCCCGCCTTTTCAAAAACGTCGACGGCTTGTTCGGCCGTGATGCCGCGGACGCCGTCGTTCATCATGTCCAGCACCAGTTCCGACGCCTGGGTGTCGAGCCGGTGCTGCAGGCAGGCGTTGACAAGGCCGATCCTCAGGGCGCTCGACAGGTTGGGCGCATCGGCCGCCGCCGCCGCCGCTCGCGTCAGTTCGGCCATCGCCGCCGTCTCGCTGCCGGCCAGGTCGAGCACCAGCGCGGCCGACAGCGCGCGGCAGGTTTCCACTTCGGCGCTGCCGCGCAGCGAACGCTCCATGTCCCGTATCACGCCGCCCGCGCCGGCGCCGTCGCCCTTGCGCACCAGCGTGCGCACCAGATTGACGTGGTCCTCCGGCGAACGGAACTCCGAATAGCGGGCCTTGCCGACGACGGCGCGGAAGGCCCGCTCGGCGACGCCGACATCGTCGGTGGCGAACGCCAGCTCGCCCAGGTGGCGCAGCCGGCGCACCATGTGCGGCGAGATCGCCACGGCATCTTCCAGCACCTTCTTGGCCTGGATGTCCTGGCCCAGCGCCTGCATCGTGCGCGCCAGCAGATCATAGGCCGACATGAAGCGCGGATACAGCGCGATCAGCCGCTCCAGCATGAGGCGGGCGTCGTCGTAACGGCCCAGTGCGAACTGGCAGCGCGTCACGCCCAGCTGTGCCCAGCCGGTGGTGGGGCGCACGGCCAGCACGGTGTGATACACGCCCTCCGCCTCGCGCCATTCGTCCAGTGCCCCGTGGGTCTCCGCCTGCAGCCGGGCAAAGTCGGTCGCGTAGCGGGGCTTGCGATCCGGTCCGACGACGCACAGCCGCAACGCCTCGCGCAGATTGCCCTCGGCGATGCAGCGGTGCACCGGCTGCAGCGTGTTGCGGCGGTCGACGGCGCGGCCAATGCGGCCCATCAGCGCGTCGACGGTAAACGGCTTGAGCACGTAGTCGGTAGGCGTCAGTTCGGCGGCGCCGATGACCTTCGTGTCCGTGCCTTCGGAGGTGAGCATGATGAAGATCGTGTCCGCGGCGATCAGCCGGTGGTGACGCAGGTCTTCCAGCAGCTGCTGGCCGTCCTGGCCGTTCTCGCCCCCGCCGTCGAGGTCGTATTCGCACAGGATGATGTCGTAGCTCTTTTTTGCCAGTTGCCGGATCGCCGTGCCTGAGCCGAGCGCATAATCGATCTTCGTGATCGCCGAACCATTCAGCATATTGTGCAGATTGCCCCGCATCCCGGGACTGGGATCGACGATGAGCACGGACAAATCGCTAAATTCGGGCATGGCGGACGTTGCTGCGAAGGATAGAGGACGGCGGACAAGGAGATTACCCCAAGAATATGCTATTTCCAGCGGAAAACGCGCATTCTTGCCCTGGCGCAAACGCATTTCGACGTGAATCGACCTCATCCGTCGCATCCGCACCCCTTGCAAGCCCCTTGCAAGGCCCTTGAAAGGCTGGGAAGACAATACTGAAAAGAGTATAATGCCGGCAAAAGGAATATCGTCGGTCCTGTGCAGCGCCCGACTCACGTCTGCAGGCTTATGTTTGCATGCTGAAGTTTGCCGGCCGATTGCTGCAAGACTTTGCCAGAATCCCGTGCCCCATCTCGTGCATTTCTTTTCAATCCGCAGCCTCGCTGCATCAACTCGCTCCCAACCATGTTGATACTCCCGGGCTCCAACGCCCTGTCCGCATTCCGTAGCCAGCGTCTCCTGTCCCAACTCCAAGCCGTACTGCCTGCCGTGACGGCCGTGCAAGCCCGGTACGTCCACTTTGTCGACGCTGGCGCCCCCGTCAGCGCCGAGGACGAAGCACGCCTGCAAGGCCTGCTGACGTATGGCGAACCGGCCCAGGCCGACGCCGGCGACGGCGTGGTGGAAGAGTTCATCGTGATCCCGCGCTTCGGCACGATCTCGCCCTGGGCATCGAAAGCCACGGACATCGTGCACAACTGCGGCATGACGCATATCCACCGCGTCGAGCGGGGCGTGGCGTATCGCGTGATCCTCAAGGGCGGCATCCTGGGCAGCAGCATCGGCGCGGCGAAGAAGCTGGACGCGCTGCAGGCGCAGGACATCGCGAGCCTGCTGCACGACCGCATGACCGAATCGGTGCTGCGCCACCCCGATCAGGCGGCGGACCTGTTCCGCACCCTCGTCGGCAAGCCGATGGAGTCGATCGACGTGCTGGGGGCCGGCCGCGCCGCGCTGGTGCAGGCCAACGCGGACCTGGGCCTGGCGATGTCGATCGATGAGATCGACTATCTGAACGACGCTTTCACGGCCGCGCAGCGCAACCCGACCGACGTCGAGCTGATGATGTTCGCCCAGGCGAACTCGGAGCACTGCCGCCACAAGATCTTCAACGCCGACTGGACCATCGACGGCGTGGCGCAGGACCGCTCGCTGTTCAAGATGATCAAGAACACGCACGAGAAGCAGCCGAAGGGCACGATCGTCGCGTATTCCGACAACTCGTCGATCATGGAAGGCGCTGAAGTGACGCGCTTCTACCCGCGCGGCGAGGGCCACGAGTATGGCGCGTCGCATGAACTGATCCACACGCTGATGAAGGTGGAAACGCACAACCACCCGACGGCCATTTCGCCGTTCCCTGGCGCCTCCACCGGCGCGGGCGGCGAGATCCGCGACGAAGGCGCGACGGGGCGCGGCGCCAAGCCCAAGGCCGGCCTGACGGGCTTCACCGTCTCGAACCTGTACCTGCCGGACGCCGTGCGGCCGTGGGAGAATGCCGCGAACGTGACTGCGCCGCTGGCCGGCCGGGATACGTCGACAATCTACGGCAAGCCGGAACGCATCGCCTCGCCGCTGCAGATCATGATCGACGGCCCGCTGGGCGGCGCCGCGTTCTCCAACGAATTCGGCCGTCCCGTGCTGGCCGGCTACTTCCGCAGCTACGAGCAGAACGCCGGCCATGCCGTGTACGGCTATCACAAGCCGATCATGATCGCTGGCGGCATCGGCAATATCTCGGGTCGGCACACGCACAAGAACGACATCCCCGTCGGCAGCCTGCTGATCCAGCTGGGCGGCCCGGGCATGCGCATCGGCATGGGCGGCTCGGCCGCGTCGTCGATGGCGACGGGCACCAATACGGCCGACCTGGACTTCGACTCGGTCCAGCGCGGTAATCCGGAAATGGAGCGGCGCGCCCAGGAAGTCATCAACGGCTGCTGGCAGATGGGAGAGAAAAACCCCATCATCTCGATCCACGACGTGGGCGCGGGCGGGCTGTCGAACGCCTTCCCCGAGATTACCAACGACGCCAGGCGCGGCGCCATCTTTGATTTGCGCAAGGTGCCGCTGGAGGAATCCGGCCTGGCGCCGAAGGAAATCTGGAGCAACGAGTCGCAGGAACGCTATGTTCTCGCCATCGCCCCGGACGACCTGGCCACGTTCCGCGCGCTGTGCGAACGCGAGCGCTGCCCGTTCGCCGTCGTCGGCACGGCCACCGAGGAACGGCAGCTCAAGCTGATCGATCCGGAATCGGACGACGCACCCGTGGACATGCCGATGGACGTCCTGCTGGGCAAGCCGCCGAAGATGCACCGTGACGTCACGCACGTGGCCCGCGAATTCCCGGCCATCGACCTGACCGGCGTGGACCTCGTCGACGCGGCGCAGCGCGTGCTGCTGTCGCCAACGGTTGGCGACAAGAGCTTCCTGATCACCATTGGGGACCGCACCGTGGGCGGCACTTCCGTGCGCGACCAGATGGTGGGACCATGGCAGGTGCCGGTGGCCGATTGCGCCGTCACCACGCTGTCGTACGAAGGCTACCTGGGCGAGGCGATGGCGATGGGCGAGCGTACGCCGCTGGCCGTCATCGACGCACCGGCTTCGGGCCGCATGGCCGTCGGCGAAACGATCACCAACCTGGCCGCGGCACCGATCGCGGACATCTCCGACATCAAGCTGTCGGCCAACTGGATGGCGGCCTGCGGCCAGCCGGGCCAGGACGCGGCGCTGTTCGACACGGTCAAAGCCGTCGGCATGGAGCTGTGCCCTGCGCTGGGCATCAGCATCCCGGTCGGCAAGGATTCGCTGTCGATGCGCACGACATGGAGCGACGACGGAGAAGCCAAGGCGGTCGTCTCGCCCGTCTCGCTGATCGTCTCCGGCTTCGCGCCCGTCTATGATGTGCGCAAATCGCTGACGCCGCAGATCCGCATGGACGCCGGCGACACGGCCGTCATCCTGATCGACCTGGGTCGCGGCAAGAACCGCCTGGGTGCATCGATCCTGGCACAGGTGCTGGGCCAGCTGGGCAATGCGGCGCCGGACGTCGACAATCCTGAAGACCTGAAAGGGTTCTTCGCCGCCATCCAGCAACTGAACAAGGACGGCAAGCTGCTGGCCTACCACGACCGTTCGGACGGCGGCCTATATGCCACGCTGACGGAAATGGCGTTTGCCGGCCGCGCCGGCCTGTCGATCAACCTCGACATGCTGACCCTGGAAGGCGAGCACGCGGCCGACTGGGGCGACGCCAAGAACTGGGCAGGCCAGGTGGCCGAGCGCCGCAACGAGCTGACGCTGCGCGCGCTGTTTGCCGAGGAACTGGGCGCCGTCATCCAGGTGCGGGCGGAAGAGAAGTCGGCTGTCATGGACGTGCTGCGCTCGTTCAACCTGGGCGCCTGCAGCCATATCATCGGCAAACCAAACGACCGCGGCGTGATCGAGTTTACCCGCGATGCCAAGCTGATTTACACGCAGGCGCGCAGCGCGCTGCACCGCCTGTGGAGCGAAACGAGCTGGCGCATCTCGCGCATGCGCGAGAACCCGGCCACAGCGGACGCGGAATACGACCGCGTGCTGGACGAAACGGATCCCGGCATCACGCCGAAGGTCACGTTCGACCTGGCGGACAACGTCGTGGCGCCGTTCCTGGCGACGGGCGCGCGCCCACGGGTGGCGATCCTGCGCGAGCAGGGCGTCAACTCGCACATCGAGACGGCATGGGTCATGCACCAGGCGGGCTTCGCCGCCATCGACGTGCACATGAGCGACCTGATTGCCGGCCGTGTAAAGCTGGCGGACTTCCAGGGCGTGATCGCCGTGGGCGGCTTCTCGTACGGCGACGTGCTGGGCGCCGGCGAAGGCTGGGCCAAGTCGATCCTGTTCAATCCTGCCTTGTCCGACCAGTTCGCGCAGTTCTTCGCCCGCACCGACACGTTTGGCCTGGGCATTTGCAACGGCTGCCAGATGATGAGCAACCTGAAGTCCATCATCCCGGGGGCGCAGGCATGGCCGAAGTTCACGACGAATAAATCCGAGAAGTTCGAGGCCCGCTTCGCCATGGTCGAAGTGCTGGATTCGCCGTCGATCTTCTTCCAGGGGATGGCCGGCACGCAGAGCCCGATCGCCATCGCCCACGGCGAGGGTTACGCGGACTTCAGCCAGACGGGCGACATCGCCACGGCAATTGCTGCCATGCGTTTCGTCGACAACCACGGCAACGCGACGGAGGCCTATCCGTACAACCCGAACGGCTCGCCGGGCGGGCTGACGTCGGTGACGACGCCGGACGGGCGCTTTACGGTGCTGATGCCGCACGCCGAGCGCGTGTTCCGCACGGTGCAGAACTCGTGGGCGCCAGAGTCGTGGGGCGAGGAATCGCCTTGGATGCGGATGTTCCGCAACGCACGCAAATACGTAGGTTGATGCACGTCGGCTGACGCCGAGGGGAGCAATGAAAGCCGGGCTTGCCCGGCTTTTTTACGTCTCAGCGCACGAAGACCAGGTGCGCGTAGATGCGGCGCACTTCCGCGGCCACGTCGGTCACGAACGGTTTGGCTGCCGGGGTTGCCGAGGGCGCCGGGGGCGGCGCAGGTTGGGCTGGACATGTCGATCTCCTTGAAGTGGGCGGACCTGCCGGTGTTTTTATCGGCCGCGTGAGTTATATTGTCCGCTTGTCATTGACGACGCTCAAACGAGAAATAATGCGGGGAAGCCCAAGGAAAGCTTATGCAGGATAGACCGCTGCGCAGCCTGTCGGGGCTGATCGACTTCGACTGCGCCGCGCGCTGGGGCAGCTTCACGCTGGCCGCGCAGGAGCTGCACAAGACGCCTGCGGCCATCAGCCTGCAGGTCAGGCAGCTGGAGGAATCGGTCGGCTTTGCGCTGTTCGTGCGCCACCCGCGCCATATCACGTTGACGGACAAGGGCCAGGACCTGGCGGTGACGGTGGCGCAGATGCTGCGCGAGCTGCGCGCAAAGGTCGATCTGCTGCGCGGCGGGCACGACGAGCACGTGCTGCGTATCTCGACCACGCATTCGTTCGCGCTCAAATGGCTGGCGCCGCGGCTGGGCCAGTTCACCCAGTTGCACCCCGAGCTCGACATCCGGCTCGACTCCAGCGACCGCCTCGTCGACGTGGAGCGCGAAGACGTGGATGTGGCGATTCGCCACTGCGTCACGCGCGACCACCCGGCCGTGCTGTTCGAGGAACGCATGGTCGTCGCCTACAGCCCGGCGCTGCTGGGCCCTGGCGAAACCGAGCTGACCCTGGCCGACCTGGGACGCTTCCCGCTGCTGTACGAGGACACGACAGAATACTGGGCGCGCCTGCTGCAGGCCAACGCCACGCTGGAAGGACCATACGATTTCTCGCGCAGTTTCAGCCACTATGGCGTGCTGACGCAGGCCGCAGCGGCCGGGCAGGGCATCGGTCTGGTGGCCTACTCGATCGCGTACGACGATATCCAGAAAGGCGCCCTGCGCCTGATGCGGGCAAACAGCGTGCCGTACCCGCGCGGCTACTGTTTTGTCGTGGCCGCGCACAAGGCCGAGCGGCCGAAGATCCGGCGGTTCCGCGCGTGGCTGCAGGGGCAGATGGGTATCATGCGGCGGGCACTGGAGCAGGGCCAGGCTGGCGCTTGAGGAACCCAGCCCTTGGCAAATACCGTCGAAACGCATGAGGAATTCCGGGGTCACCCGGAGGGTCTGACCCCAGCCCTCGGCAAGTGGCGTCGAAACGCTTGAGGAACTCCGTCTTACTCGCCCTTGAACGCCGCCTGCAGCGCGGCGATATCGAGCTTTTTCATGCCCATCATCGCCAGCATGGCGCGCTGGGCACCGGCGGAGTTCTCGTCCGCGTATAGCTCCGGGAACATCGCCGGCGCGACCTGCCATGACAGACCGTATCGGTCCTTCAGCCAGCCGCACATCTGCGCGGTCGGGTCGCCCCCTTCGCCCAGCGTTGTCCAGTAGTGGTCGATCTCCTCCTGGGTGTCGCACAGGATCATCAGCGACACCGCCTCGTTGAATCTGAAGGCCGGGCCGCCATTGAGGGCGATGACGGACTGGCCGGCCAGTTCGAAACTGACCGTCATGACGGAGCCTGGGGCGCGGCCGTGGTGTTCCTGGCCCGCCTCGCTGTAGCGCAAGGTGCCGGTGATGCGGCCATCCGGGAACACCGACGTGTAGAACTGTGCGGCCTCTTCGGCTTCGCTGTCGAACCACAGGCAGGGGGTGATCTTGCTCAGCTTTGCCATGACAGTCTCCTGGCGTAAAGGTGGACGTCCATGCTGGCACGGCGCGCACGCGACCGCAACTCCGACGAAAGAGGGAGGCCGGGAGGCAAGGCCGGGGGCAGGTCCGACAATCGGACAAACGTAACGCGCAAGGCTGGGCCCGTGTCCAAACGTCGGACCTTACCCCGATGTGCAATAAAAAAAGCGCCCCGCGGGGTAATGCCGTTCAGTTAAGACTGAACGGCATTTCTATTTTGCGGTTGTAAACGCCCCGCATCACTGTTAACCTTCGTCGCCATGTTCGACGACACCCTGCATTTCCTAGCGAATCATCTCGAGTCTCCTGATTGGGCGAGGCTGGGAGAGCATTTGCCGTATGAATGGGTCGAGCAGGCGGTGTTGAGCACGGAGGCGGCCAGTATCCGACATCGGCGTCTACCCGCTGAGCAGGTCGTGTGGCTGATGGTCGCGCTGGCTTTGTATAGGCACAAATCCATCAGCGAAGTGCTCGATGATCTTGGTTTGGCGGTACCGGATTCACAGACGCCATTCGTCAGCAAGAGTGCTGCGGCACAAGCCCGCCAACGCGTCGGACAAGCACCTTTGAAATGGCTATTCGAGCGTTCGGCCAGGCACTGGGTTGCGCAGGACAAGAAGGCCTATCTGTTCAAGGGGTTGCAGTTGTTCGCCATGGACGGAACAACCTTGCGTACGCACGACACGGTGGAAAATCGCGAGCATTTCGGGGCGCAAAGCTACGCGAGCGATACGGTCGCAAGCTATCCTCAGGTGCGAGGTGTCACCGTGACATCGCTCCCTACGCACTTGGTACACAGCGCCGTGTTTGGGCCGTACTCGACCAATGAAATGCTGTATGCAAAGCAGCTGCTTGGCACCATTCCGAATGAATCACTGACGGTTTTCGATCGAGGTTTCCTGTCAGCCGAGATCTTATGTGGCCTGACAGGCAGCGGCGCTGAACGGCACTTCATCATCCCGTCCAAATCGAATACCAAGTGGGAAGCAATCGAGGGCGAAAGCGAAGATATGCTGGTGCGCATGCGCGTCTCGCCCCAAGCCAGGGCCAAGTGCCCAGAGTTGCCCGAGTTCTGGGAAGCGCGGGCAATCACCGTCGTTGACGCCCAAGCACGCAAGCGCATCTTGCTGACGTCGCTACGCGACCGCCGTCGCTACAAGCCAAGTGATATCGCCCTCTGCTACGACAAGCGCTGGGGAATTGAGACGAGTTACCGGGAGCTCAAGCAGACCATGCTCGGCACAGCGCTGACGCTGCGCTCGAAAACCGTGGACGGGGTATATCAGGAAATCTGGGGCACTCTTATTGCTTACAACCTAATCCGGCTCGAAATCGCCAAAGCCGCACTGGCCGTCAAGTGTGAACCGACCGAGGTAAGCTTCATCCGCGCTTTTCACCTAATCCAGTTTGAACTGCACTGGGCAGGGGTCACCAGGTCGTACGGAAAACTGCCTGCATCAATGAAGCACCTACGAGAAAGGTTGGTTAGCCTCCTGAACGACGAACGGCCCGGCCGCAAATGCGACCGGGCCGTCAAGGCAACGCCGAAGCGTTACGCCGTCCGGAAGGTCAAGAAGCTACCTTAACTGAACGGCATTAGCCCCGCGGGGCGCTTTTTGATGGCAAGCCGCAGGCTTACTGCACCTTGGCTTTCTTGACCAGCTCGTCGCGGTAGGCGGCGATCTTCTTCTGCGTCAGGGCCTGTTCGATCTGGCCCTTGACTTCGTCCAGCGCCGGCACCTTGGCGGCGCGCGAGCCTTCCAGCTTGATGACGTGGTAGCCGAACTGCGACTGCACCGGCTTGTCCGTTACCTGGCCATCCTTCAGCGCGATCATCGCGTCGGAGAACGGCTTGACGAAGTTGCTTGGGCTGGCCCAGTCCAGGTCGCCGCCGTTGGCTGCCGAGCCCGTGTCCTTCGACTGCTTGGCCAGCTCTTCGAACTTGGCGCCGCCTTTCAGCTTGGCGATGATGTCCGTGGCTTCCTTCTCGGTACCGACCAGGATGTGGCGCGCGCGGTATTCCTTGTCGCCCACGGATGCCTTGTACTTGTCGTACTCGGCCTTGACTTCGGCGTCCTTGACGGGGTTCTTCTTGACGTAGTCGGCCAGCATCGCGTTGATGACGATGCTCTGGCGCGTGTTTTCCAGGGCCTGCTTGACGTCAGGCTTGTTGCTGTAACCCTGTTTGTCGGCTTCCTGCACCATTACTTCACGGGCGATCAGGTCTTTCTTGATGGCTTCGCGCAGCTGCGGGCTGTCCGGCTGCTTGCCCTGGGCGGTCACCTGCTTGACGACGGTGTCCAGGCGGGAGGCAGGGATCGCCTTGCCGTTGACGGTGGCGACGTTCTGGGCGAACGCCGGAGCGGCGACGACGGCGATCAATGCTAACAACAGGCGGGCTGGCTTCAAAATCATTATCACATCCTATAAAAATACTGAACCGTAAGGGTCGTCGAATCCGTAAGGGATACCGAACCCGTCAGGGTGCTTTCACATGTTCATCCCGGCGCTGGCGATGCCCGGCGCCGGACCTGAAATACCTACCAGACTGCGTACCTTACTGAATCTTGGCCTTTTTGACCAGCTCTTCCTGGTAAGCCTGCAGTTTCTTCTGGGTCAGCGCCTCTTCGATCTGCGGCTTGACTTCCTCCAGCGACGGCAGCTTGGCGGCACGCACGTCATCGACCTTGATCACGTGGAAGCCGTTTGGCGTCTGTACCGGCTTGTCGGTGACCTGGCCCTTCTGCAGTTTCACGAACGCGTCCGAGAACACGGGCGGGAACGAGGACGGGGTTGCCCAGTCCAGGTCGCCGCCGTTATTTGCCGACCCCGCGTCCTTCGACCCCTTGGCGAGGTCCTCGAACTTGGCGCCGCCCTTGAGCTTGGTGATGATCTCGTTCGCCTGCGCTTCCGTGTCCACGAGGATGTGGCGTACGTGGTATTCCTTGTCGCCCGTTTCCTTGACGAAGCGGTCATACTCGGCCTTGACATCGGCATCCTTGACCGGATTCTTCTTCATGTAGTCGGCCACCATGGCGTTGACGACGATGGCCTGGCGCGCGTTCTCCAGCTGCGCCTTGACGGCCGCATCCTTGCTGTAACCCTGTTTTTCCGCTTCCTGCATCAGCACTTCGCGGCTGATCAGGTCTTTCTTGATCATGTCCCGCAGCTGCGGCGAATCCTGCTGCTGGCCTTGCGCGACGACCTGCTTGACGATCGCGTCCACGCGCGCGGTCGGGATGGCCTTGCCGTTGACCACAGCGAGGTTTTGGGCGTATGCCGGAGCCGTGGTGACGGCGAGCGATGCGAGCAGTGCAATCAGCAGCGGGGCTGGCTTAAAAGTCATTATTATTTCCTACGGGAAAAGTGATAGCAAAAAGCGGCAGGGAAGGGACTAAATCACGGAAGATGTCTCGACTATTCAATTCTTGATGGTTCCCAACACAACACGCATTTAAACTGCAGCATTCATACTTCTTTGAAAGCACGGCGGGCGCACAGCCACAGGACCGGCGCCCGAAAACCTGACGCGTTACGGCGTGCCGGCGTTCCGTTCCGACGGGGCCATCGCGGTAATGGCCAATGCATGAATCTCTTTATGCATCATATCGGCCACGGAATCATACACCAGACGATGACGCATGACGAGGTTCAGGCCTTCGAATTTCGCTGAGGATATACTTAAGCGGTAATGCCCACCGCCGGACGCGGCGCCGGCATGGCCCGCGTGCAGTGCCGACTCGTCGTCCAGCACGATTTCGGCGGGTCCCAGCGCCGCTTCCAGGCGCTGGCGGATCTTGTCGAGACGGGGATCGTTCATGCTTCATCCTTGATGTGGCGCGACAGATAAAAGCCCTGTGCCACGAAAAACACCAGCATCAGGCCGGTAACACCGAATGCCTTGAAACTGACCCACGCATTGGTATCGGCCTTGAACAGCACGAAGGCCACAAACAGGTTCAGCAGCCCCAGCGCGACCCAGAACAGTACCCAGACCGTATTCAGGCGGCTCCAGACTTCATCCGGCAGCGCAATCTGTTTCTCCATTGCCGCGCGAATCAGGTTCTTGTTGAAGAAACGCGATGCGACGATCATGGCCGCGGCAAAGCTCCAGTAAATGATTGTCGGTTTCCATTTGATGAAATCGTCGTCATGGAAATAGATCGTCAGGCCGCCGAAGAACAGGAACACCACCATCGATACCCACAGCGCGCCATCGACCTTGCGCCCGCGCAGCAGCAGATAGGCGATCTGGAGTGCCGTGGCGACGATGCCGGCAATGGTGGCGATAATGATGGGCGCCTGGCTGGCCAGAATGGCGCCACCGGAAATAATGCCGGACAGGTGGCCGTTGACCATGGCCGCCGCCGCTTCCTCGTTGCCGCCGGCCCAGCGATAGCTGCCGAAAAAGACCAGCAACGGGAATATATCGAACAGGAATTTCATCATGTTTATTATCAGTCTTCCGGAGTAAAACGCAGCGACGCCGAATTGATGCAGTAACGCAGGCCCGTCGGCGGTGGGCCGTCCGGGAATACGTGGCCCAGATGGGCATCGCACACGGCGCAAATAATTTCGGTGCGCAGCATACCATGGCTGCGGTCCACTTTCTCGATCACGTTGGCCGGGTCCAGCGCTTCAAAATAGCTGGGCCAGCCGCATCCGGAATCGAACTTGGCGTCGGAGCGGAACAGCGGCGTATCGCAGCACACGCACGTATAAATACCCTTTTCGTGGTGGTCCCAGAATTTGCCGGTGAACGCCCGCTCGGTGGCGGCGTGACGGGTGACCTGGTACTCGATCGGGTCCAGCTGGTTGCGCCATTCGGCATCCGGTTTGACAACTTTATTGGTTTGATCGCTCATGGTGATTTAAGTTTCAGGAAGAACAGCTGACTTCTAACTCCGCCGCCCAGTCGGGCGGCAGCGCGGCGTATTGTTCGTTTTCCGGCTGTTCGTCGAACGGGCTCTGCAATACCTGCAGCAGCCGCGCCACTTCGGAAAAGTCCTTCTGCTGCGCCTTGTCGATGGCGCCCTGCGCCAGGTAGTTACGCAGCACGTATTTCGGATTGACGGCATTCATCGCGGCCTTGCGTTCGGCATCGACACTGCCTTCCAGCAGCAGGCGGGTACGGTACTGCTGCGCCCACGCATCGAACGCGGGGCGGTCGATGAACAGGTCGCGCAGCGGCTCGTCGCCGGCGTTGGAACCAGCTTGCAGGCCGGACAGGCGGCGGAAGAACAGCGTGAAATCGGCGTGGTTGGCCTGCAGGATGCCGAACAGGCTGTCCAGCAGCGCGCGGTCCGCATCCGCCTGCTCCGGCAGCTGATTCAGGCCCAGCTTCGCATGCAGCAGCCGGTCCACGGTGGTGGCGAACTCGCCCTGGTAGACGTCCAGCGCGGCCTGCGTTTCTTCCACTTCGCCGATCAGCGGCACCAGCGCCTGGGCCAGCGCATAGCAGTTCCAGTGGCCGATCTGCGGCTGCATCGCATACGAGTAGCGGCCCTGATGGTCGCTGTGATTGCAGATATGCTGGGCGTTGAACGCTTCCATGAAGCCGAACGGGCCGTAGTCCAGCGTCTGGCCCAGGATCGACATATTGTCCGTGTTCATCACGCCATGCATGAAGCCGACCGACTGCCAGTGGGCGATCATGCGCGCCGTTCGCCGCGTGACTTCCTCCAGCAGCGCCGCGTAAGGGTTGTCCTCGTCGCGCAGGGCCGGATAGAAACGGTCGATGACGTAATCGGCCAGGATGCGCAGATTGCCTTCGTTGTTACGGTGGAACCAGTGCTCGAAGGAGCCGAAGCGGATGAACGTGGGCGCCATGCGGATGACAACGGCCGCCGTCTCGATCGTCTCGCGCACGACGCCCTGGTCGGAGCCCGCCACGGACAGTGCCCGCGTCGTCGGAATGCCCAGCGCGTGCATCGCTTCGGAGCAGAGGAACTCGCGGATCGACGAGCGCAGCACCGCGCGGCCGTCGCCCATGCGCGAGTAGGGCGTCATGCCGGCGCCTTTCCACTGCAGCTCCATCGGGCCTTCCGCCGTGGCGACGTCGCCCAGCAGCATGGCGCGGCCGTCGCCCAGCTGGCCGGCCCAGACGCCGAACTGGTGGCCCGAATAGACGGCGGCCACGGGTTGCGCGCGTTCGGGCACGCGGCTGCCGGCCAGGACGGCGACGGTGTCGTCGTCCACCTGCGCGGGATCGAGGCCGATCAGCCGCGCGGCCGGTGCGCTGATACCGACGAGATACGGCGCCGGCAGCGGCGTCGGCATCAGCCGGGTATAAAAGTCGGGGGGCAGACTGGCGAACGAATTCTCCAGTGGCAGGGCGATGGCAGCGATGGCTTTTCCTGGTTGATTGCGGAGCGATGCCGATTTTAACGCACCCGGCGGGAATGCAGCGGCAGCCGGCGCAAACGGGCGCGGGTGCTGCAGCGCAACATCGAAAGTCATTGACCGTCCGGCGCCGCCGCCCGTTAAATAAATGAAAACATAGGAGGCCATATGTACGCCAGTAACGTCGCCAGTAAGCCACCGCAGTCGCCTGACCTGCCGGTCAGTCCCGTCCTGGGCCGGATGATGGACGAGCCGCTGCTCGTCTCGGGCATCCTCGAATTCGCCGCGCGTCACTTCGGCACCAGCGAGATCGTTTCGCGCCGCGTGGAGGGCGACCTGCACCGTTATACCTGGCGCGACTGCCGCCGCCGCACCTGCCGGCTGGCCTATGCACTCACGAGCCTGGGCGTGACGATGGGCCAGCGCGTCGCCACGCTGGCGTGGAACGGCTACCGCCACCTGGAGGCGTACTATGGCGTCTCCGGCATCGGCGCGGTGCTGCACACGATCAACCCGCGCCTGCACCCGGACCAGATCGCGTGGATCGTCAACCATGCCGAGGACCAGTACCTGCTGTTCGACCTGACGTTCCTGCCCATCGTCGAAGCCATCGCGCCGCTGTGCCCCGGGGTCAAGGGGTGGGTGCTGCTGGCCGATGCGGACCGGTTGCCGGCCGAGACGCGCATCCCGAACCTGTCCAGCTACGAGGCGCTGCTTGCGGCGCAGCCGGACGCGCAGTTGGACGCGCAGTTGGACGCGCAGTTAGACGATTATGTCTGGCCGCTGTTCGACGAGCGCTCGGCCGCATCGCTGTGCTACACGTCGGGCACGACGGGCAACCCGAAAGGGGCGCTGTACTCGCACCGCTCGACCGTCCTGCACGCGTACGGCTCGGCGATGCCGAATGGGCTGAACGTGGCCGCCCGCGACGTCGTGCTGCCGGTGGTGCCGATGTTCCATGTGAACGCGTGGGGACTGCCGTATTCCGTACCGCTGTCGGGCGCGAAGCTGGTGTTTCCCGGACCGGCGCTGGACGGCAAGTCGCTGTTCGAGCTGTTCGAGGCGGAAGGCGTCACGTTTTCGGCCGGCGTGCCGACGGTCTGGCTGGGCCTTGTCAATTACATGAAGGAGCACGCCCTGCGCTTCTCGACGTTCCGCCGCACGGTGATCGGCGGCGCGGCATGCCCGCCGGCGCTGATGGATGCGCTGATCGACGAATTCGATGTCGAGGTGGTGCACGCCTGGGGCATGACGGAGATGTCGCCGCTGGGTACCACGTGCGGCCTGACGTCCCGCCACACGGGGCTGTCGCCGGAGAGCCAGCGCAAGGTGCTGCGCAAGCAGGGCCACGCGATTTACGGTGTCGACATGCGCATCGTCGACGATGCCGGCAGCGAACTGCCGTGGGACGGCACCACGTTCGGGCACCTGCAGGTCAAGGGGCCGTGGGTGATCGAATCATACTTCCGCGAGGAGCACAGCGCGCTGCAGGACGGCTGGTTCCCGACCGGCGACGTGGCCACCATCGACGCGGACGGCTATATGCAGATCACCGACCGCAGCAAGGACGTCATCAAGTCCGGCGGCGAGTGGATCGGCACGATCGACCTGGAAAACATCGCCATGTCGCATCCGGCCGTGCTGCAGGCAGCGTGCATCGGCATGCCGCACCCGAAATGGGACGAGCGACCGCTGCTGGTCGTCGTGCCGCGCCCCGGCATGAGCGTCACGCGCGAAGAGCTGCTCGATTTCTATGAAGGCAAGGTCGCCCGCTGGTGGCTGCCGGACGACGTGGTGTTCACGGACAGCCTGCCCGTGGGCGGGACGGGCAAAGTGCGCAAGACCGAGCTGCGCACGCGCTTCGCGACGCACCGCATGGCGGACGTGTCGAGAAAATAGCACGGTCGAACTTTTATCCGGTATAGTGATTGCATCCCCGACAACCGAAAAGAGGAACAGAGACATGAGTGCCGACTACCAAGTACACGACGGCGTCGCCGTGATCACCCTGAACAACCCGCCTGTCAACGGCCTGGGTCTCGTGACCCGCACGGCCGCCGTCGAAGGGATCCGCAAGGCGCAGGACGACGAGACGGTCAGGGCCATCGTCATCACGGGCGCCGGCAAGGCCTTTTCGGGCGGCGCGGACATCAAGGAATTCAATTCGCCCAAGGCGCTGACGGAACCGACGCTGCACACGCTGATCCGCACCGCCGAGGAGGCGAGCAAGCCGGTTGTCGCGGCCATCCACAGTGTTTGCATGGGTGGCGGCCTGGAACTCGCATTGGGCTGCCACTACCGCGTGGCGCTGCCGGGCGCCCAGGTCGCGCTGCCGGAAGTGAAACTGGGCCTGCTGCCGGGCGCCGGCGGCACGCAGCGGCTGCCGCGCGTGCTGGGCCTGGAGACGGCACTGAACATGATTGTCTCGGGCACACCCGTGGCGTCGGAAAAGCTGCCGGCGCTGTTCGACGAGGTGTACCCGGCCGGGACGGATTTCGCCGGACTGGTGCAGGGCGCGATCGCGTTCGCGCAAAGGATCGCCGACGTGCGGCCGCTGCCGAAGGTACGCGACCGCAAGGTGGACTACCCGAACCATGAGGCCTTCCTGCAGTTTTCCCGCAATACCGTGAAGACGGTGGCGGGCCCGTTCCCGGCGCCGCTGGAGTGCCTGGAAACGGTGGCCGCGTCGGTCACGATGAAGTTCGAGGACGGCCTCGCGTTCGAGCGCGAACGCTTCATGCACCTGATGCAGACGACGGAGTCGAAGGCGCTGCGCCACGCGTTCTTCGCCGAGCGCGAAGCGAGCAAGGTGCCCGACGTGCCGGCCGATACGCCCGCGCGCAAGATCGAACGGGCGGCCGTCATCGGCGCCGGCACGATGGGCGGTGGCATTGCCATGAATTTCGCCAATGCCGGTATTGCCGTCACCGTGCTGGAAACGAAGCAGGAAGCGCTGGACAAGGGCCTGGCGACCATCCGCAAGAACTACGAGAACACGCTGAAAAAAGGCAAGCTTACGCAGGAGAAGTTCGATCAGCGCGTCGGCCTCATCACCGGCACGCTGGACTATGCGGACATCGCCTCGGCCGACATCGTAGTGGAAGCCGTGTTCGAGGACATGGGTGTCAAGGAGACGGTGTTCAGGAAGCTCGACGAAGTGATGAAGCAAGGCGCGATCCTGGCGTCGAACACGTCCACGCTGGACGTCGACCGGATCGCCTCGTTCACCAGCCGCCCGCACGACGTGGTCGGCACGCACTTCTTCAGCCCCGCCAACGTCATGAAGCTGCTGGAGATCGTGCGCGGCAAGGCCACCGGGAACGACGTGCTGGCCACGACCCTGGCGCTGTCGAAAAAGCTGAAGAAGACGGGTGTCGTGTCGGGCGTGTGCGATGGCTTTATCGGCAACCGCATGATCGAGCAGTACGTGCGCCAGGCCGGCTTCCTGCTGGACGAAGGCTGCCTGCCGGAGCAGGTGGACGGGGCGATGGAGCGCTTCGGCTTCGCCATGGGCCCGTTCCGCATGGGCGACCTGGCCGGTAACGACATCGGCTGGTATATCCGCAAGCGCCGTGCCGTCGAAAAGCCGCACATCAAGTATTCGAAGACGGCCGACCTGCTGTGCGAACTGGGGCGCTTCGGCCAGAAGACGGGCGCCGGCTGGTACGACTACAAGCCGGGCGACCGCAAGCCGTATCCGAACCAGCAGGTCAACGACATGATCGTGCAGCACTCGCATGAGATCGGCGTCGAGCGCCGCCCCATCAACGACCAGGAGATCGTCGAGCGGCTTGTCTACGCATTGGTGAACGAGGGTGCGCACATTCTGGAAGAGGGCATCGCGCTGCGCGCATCGGACATCGACATGGTCTACCTGACGGGTTACGGCTTCCCGCTGTACCGCGGCGGCCCGATGTTCTACGCCGATACGGTCGGCCTGCCGAACGTGCTGGCGACCATCGAGCGCCTGGCCAAGGGCCGGCATGGCGAGGCGTGGCAGCCGGCGCCGCTGCTGGTGCAGCTGGCGGCGGAAGGAAAAGGCTTCAACTCGCGCTGATATCGGCGGACCAAAACCGGGGACAGCCACCTGTTTTCAGCAATATTGCCTGGAAATTGGTGGCTGTCCCGTTTTAAGCGCGGCGCGGTCAGCCGATGCGTTTGCGCATTCTTGCCAGGGGCACGACGGTCGCCCCGGCCGCGGTCACGAATTCTTCGACCGTCCGATAGCCCGCATCCCGATAGAAGGGCACGCCGGGCATTGTCGCCGCCATCTCCAGTTCCGCGAAACCTGCCGCCATGGCCATGCGTTCGCAATGCGCCAGCAGCATCCGCCCCAGACCCTGGCGCGCACATGCG
Organism: Pseudoduganella plicata; assembly: GCF_004421005.1. Taxonomy (NCBI): domain Bacteria; kingdom Pseudomonadati; phylum Pseudomonadota; class Betaproteobacteria; order Burkholderiales; family Oxalobacteraceae; genus Pseudoduganella; species Pseudoduganella plicata. Next base: position 731,994 of record NZ_CP038026.1, on the reverse strand, counting down.
GGATCGACAAAGAAGGCACGGATGCGTCCGGCCTGCGTGGCGGGATCCAGCAAGGGATCGACGGCGCCTTTGGCCCGGTCGCCGCCGAACAATGTCGCCCGCCTGCTCCAGCCGCCGCACGCCACCGGCACGCCGTCGCGCTCGATGACGAAATACGTGCCGTCGGCGATCAGCTGCGTATCGACGCCGAACACGTGACGCGTCAGCGCTGCGGCCTGTTCGTCCGTATAGAAACCGCCCGAAAGTCCCAGGCCGGAGCGTGCGATCAGCGCTTCCAGCGCCGGCACGTCTTCCGGCCGGGCGGGGCGCAGTCGGGGCGCGGCAGGCATGTCAGCGCCGCTTCGGCGTCAGGATGCTTGGCAGCGCCTTGGGCAGCGTCGCCGGGTAGTCGCGGCTGTAGTGCAGGCCGCGGCTTTCGCGCCGCTGCAGCGCGCTGTTGACGATCAGCGCGGCCACGTCGACCAGGTTGCGCAGCTCCAGCAGGTCGGCCGTGATGCGGAAGTTGCGGTAATACTCGTCGATTTCCTCTTTCAGCAGCGCGATGCGGTGCTGGGCACGTTCCAGGCGCTTGTTGGTGCGCACGATGCCCACGTAGTTCCACATGAAGCGGCGCAGCTCGTCCCAGTTGTGGGCGATGACGACTTCCTCGTCCGCATCCGTGACGCGGCTTTCGTCCCAGTCCGGCAGATACGGCGTGCCGTTCTTTTCCTGCGAGACGATGTCCTGCGCGCAGGCGCGTCCCACGACGACGCACTCCAGCAACGAATTGCTTGCCAGCCGGTTGGCGCCGTGCAGGCCGGTGCATGCCGTCTCGCCGACGGCATACAGCCCGGGCAGATCGGTGCGGCCGACGAGGTCCGTGACGACGCCGCCACAGGTGTAGTGGGCGGCGGGCACGATGGGGATCGGCTCCTTCGTGATGTCGATACCCAGTTCGAGGCAGCGCGCGTAAATCGTCGGGAAGTGCTCGATGAGGAATTCGGCCGGCTTGTGGCTGATGTCGAGGTGGACGTAGTCGAGGCCGCGTTTCTTGATCTCGAAGTCGATGGCGCGGGCGACGACGTCGCGCGGCGCCAGCTCGGCGCGCTCGTCGTGCGCCAGCATGAAGCGCTGGCCGGCGGCGGCACCCGCTTCCGGCGGCAGCTTCAGCACGCCGCCTTCGCCGCGGATCGCTTCCGTGATCAGGAACGATTTCGCATACGGGTGGTACAGGCAGGTCGGATGGAACTGGATGAACTCCATGTTCGACACGCGGCAGCCGGCGCGCCACGCCATCGCGATGCCGTCGCCGCTGGCCGTGTCGGGATTGGTGGTGTACAGATAGACCTTGCCGGCGCCGCCCGTGCACATCACCGTGTGCTCGGCGGCGAAAGTGTGCACCTCGCCCGTCTGCGTGTCCTGCACGTACAGGCCGTGGCACTTCGGCTGCGCGTTGCCGTGATGCGGGCGATGTCCCAGCTTGTCGGAGGTGATCAGGTCGATGGCGCAGTGGTGTTCGAACAGGCTGATGTTCGGATGCGAGCGCACCTTTGCCTCCAGCGTCGTCTGCACCGCGTTGCCGGTGGCATCGGCCGCGTGGATGATGCGGCGCTGGCTGTGGCCACCCTCGCGCGTCAGGTGGAAGCCCAGCTCCGCGCTGGTGTCGCGCGTAAACGGCACGCCCTGGTCGATCAGCCATTCGATGGCTTCGCGGCCGTGTTCCACGATGAATCGCGTGGCGCCCACGTCGCACAGGCCGCCGCCGGCGACCAGCGTGTCGGCGATGTGCTGCTCGTGGCTGTCGCCGGAGTCGAGCACCGCGGCGATGCCGCCCTGGGCCCAGTTGCTGGCGCCATCGAGCAGCTGGCGCTTGGAGATGATGGCTACTTTACGGGTTTCGGCCAGATGCAGGGCCACCGACAGGCCGGCCAGTCCGCTGCCGACGATCGCTACGTCAAATTTCATGATCTGTATGAGGTTCGCGCTAAGGAAGCATGACTATAGTCTATTTGGCAAAGAACCGTCAGGCCTCGGCCCCCTTTTGAGGGCGCACAAGATGGCGGCCGCGTCGGTCCGGCATCATGGCTGAGCCATCGGCAGCGGTGCCGGGCACGCGCTGGCAGACAGGGGCAGGGGGCGAAACGTGATCCGGATCTTCAACCATTATGTGTCACGGGTGGGCATTATCCTGCTGTTGATGGAGATGCTGATCCTGCAGGCTGCCGCGGCGATGACGTCGCTGATCTGGGTCGGCGAGGCGCATCGGCCGCTCGACCTGTATTTTTCCGCGCTGGCATTCGCGCTGATCAACGTGTTCTGCATGAGCACTCTCGGCCTGTATCAGCAGCAGGGCCGCGAAGACCTGCGCACGGTGCTGGCGCGTATGGCGCCCGCGTTCGTGCTGGGCTTCGCGCTGCTGTCGCTGCTGATGCACATGATCCCCACCATCCAGTTCGGGCGCGCCGGCGGGCTGGCCTTCGTGCTGGGCGGCGTCGGCGTGCTGCTGACGCGCATGGTGATGCTCAAGTCGTCGGGCGCCAGCATGATGGCCGACCGCCTGATCGTGGTCGGCGACGGAGCGCTGGCGCGCGAATGCCTCGACCTGGCGGCCAGCCCGTGCGGACCGCGCCGGTTCGACGTCATCGGCTGCGTTGCCGTCCCCGGCGAGGCCAGTTGCGTGCCGGCGGCAAAGGTTCTGCCGCCGGGCGAGTCGCTGCTGTCGCTGGCGCGCCGTCACGCCGCCACGGAGCTGGTGGTTTCCGTCAGCGACCGGCGCAGCGGCGCCTATCCCGTGCGCGAACTGCTCGATTGCGCGCTCGGTGGCGTGCGCGTCACGGATGCGGCCAAGTTCTTTGAGCGCGAGGCAAGCCAGATCCGCGTCGATTCGCTGCAACCGAGCTACCTGATCTTCGGCGGCGGCTTCGATCAGAGCTTCCTGCGCGCCACCGTGAAGCGCACGTTCGACCTCGCGGCCAGCGCCGCGATCTGCCTCGCCGCCTTGCCCGTGATGCTGGTGGCGGCGCTGTGCATCGTGCTTGAAGACGGCGGCCCCGTCATCTTCCGCCAGGAGCGCGTGGGCAAGGACGGACGGCGCTTCCAGGTGCTGAAGTTTCGCAGCATGGGGCCGGATGCGGAACGCGACGGCCAGCCCCGCTGGGCCACGGCCGGGGACCCACGCGTTACGCGCGTGGGCCACTGGCTGCGCAAGCTGCGCATCGACGAGCTGCCCCAGATGATCAACGTGTTCCGCGGCGAGATGAGTTTTGTCGGGCCGCGGCCGGAGCGCGCCTACTTCGTCGAACAGCTGGGCCGGGAGATCGCCTATTACGACGTGCGCCACAGCATCAAGCCGGGCATCACTGGCCTGGCGCAGGTGCGCTATCAATACGGCGCGTCGGTGGACGACGCCATTCGCAAGCTGCAGTACGACCTGTACTACGTCAAGAACAACAGCCTATTCCTGGACCTGCTGATCCTGATCGATACCGTGCAGGTGGTCATTTCCGGCAAGGGGGCGCGCTGATGGGGGCGATGCCGATGTCAACCATGCCAATACCGCTGCTGATCGCAGCCGTCAGCCATGGGCTGTGCGCCGCGGCCTTCCTGGCGTTCACTGCGCTGCTGCTGGCCGGTCGCCGCGTGCGCGAGACGCAGCGTGCCATGCTGGCCGGGTGCGCGGCCACGGGGATGTGGGCCGGCGCCGTGGCACTGCGCGGCTGGCAGCCGTGGGGGCTGGACATGGCGCAGGTGGCTTTTGCGCTGGAAGTGGCGCGCAGCGCCGCGTGGCTCGTGTTCCTGGCGCTGCTGCTGGCGCCCGCCGGGCTGCCGGTGAAGCGCTTGCTGGGCGGGATCGCGGCGCTGGCCACCTTGCAGCTGGCAATGGGGGACGTGACGATGAACCTGTGGGCGCCGACGCCGGCCAACCAGCCAGTCCTGGCGGCCATTGTCGTACGGCTGCTGCTGTCCGTGCTGGGCATCCTGCTGGTCGAGCAGCTGTACCGCGGTACGCCGCCGCGCGAGCGCTGGGGCATCAAGTTCGCCTGCCTGGGCCTGGGCACGCTGTTCGTCTATGACTTCTATCTGTTCAGCGATGCGATGCTGTTCCGCCGCGTGCAGCCCGATATCTGGGCCGCGCGCGGTATCGTGGACGCGCTGTGCGTGCCGCTCCTGGCGATCACGGCGGCGCGCAACCCCGGCTGGAAGCTGGGCCTGGCCCTGTCGCGCAAGATGATGATGCGTTCGGCCGCGCTGGTGGGCTGCGCCCTGTATCTGCTGGCCATGGCGGCCGGCGGCTGGTATCTGCGCAGCGTGGGCGGCGCCTGGGGCCCCGTCATGCAGCTGGCCTGCCTCGTCGGCGCGGCGCTGCTGCTGGTCGGCGTGCTGTTCTCCGGGACGGCGCGTGCGCGCGTGCGCGTCTTCATCAGCAAGCACTTCTACCAGGCCCGCTTCGACTACCGCGACGAGTGGCGCCGCTTCACGCAGGCGCTGTCGGAAGGCGGACCGGTACCGGGCGAACGCGCCATCCAGGCCATCGCCGCGCTGGCCGAAAGTCCGGCCGGCGCCTTGTGGATCGCGCGTGACAGCGGTGTCTGCGAGCCGGCGGCGCGCTGGAACATGCCGCCGCAGCACGGCACGGAAAGCGTCGACGGCGATTTCTGCAGGCTGCTGCGCGCGCGCCAGTGGGTGGCGGAGGCGGGCCGGCCGCTGCCGGGCACCAGCCGGATGCCGGCATGGTTGCACGAGATCCCGCAACTGTGGCTGGTCGTGCCGCTGCTGCTGCACGGCCGCCTGTTCGGCTTTGTCGCGCTGGCGCGGCCGCGCACGGCCGTCGCGCTGAACTGGGAAGTGTACGACCTGCTGCGCCTGGCCGGCAGCCAGGCAGCCAGCTGCCTGGCGCATGGCGAGCTGGCCGAACGGCTGGCGGACGCGCGCCAGTTCGAGTCGTTCAACCGGATGTCGACGTTTGTCGTGCATGACGTGAAAAACCTGCTGTCGCAGCACTCGCTGCTGCTGTCCAATGCGGAACGCCACAAGCACAATCCCGCCTTTCAGGAGGACATGCTGGCCACGCTGGCGCACTCCGTGCAGAAGATGAGCGGCCTGCTGCAGCGGCTTGTCCGCAGCGACATGGGCCACGGGGGCGAAACCGCCACGGTACTGCCGCTGGCCGGCGTCGTTCGGGCGGCCGTGCAGGCGTACGCGACGGCGCAGCCGCACCCGGTCGTCGAAGCGGCCGACGAGGCACTGTGCGCGCTGGCCGACGGCCAGCGGCTGGAGCGCGTGCTGGCCCACCTTTTGCAGAACGCCGTGGAGGCGACGCCGCCGCAGGGCAGCATCCGCGTTGCGTTGCGCCGCCAAGGCGATGCGGCGCTGATCGAGCTGCGCGATACCGGCATGGGCATGAGCGAGGCGTTCATGCGCGACCGCCTGTTCCGCCCGTTCGAGACGACCAAGCCGGTGGGGATGGGCATCGGCGTCTACGAAAGCCGGGAGTATGTGCGCGAACTGGGAGGCCGCCTGGAAGTGGACAGTTGTCCCGGCGCCGGCACCACGTTCCGCCTGATCCTGCCGCTGCACCGCGCGACCGGCGACGTTGCCGTGGCCGCCTGAGGAGAACCGCATGCCGAAACGTAAACTGCTGGTGGTCGAGGACGACGCCGGCCTGCAGAAGCAATTGCGCTGGAGCCTGGACGCCTACGACGTGCTGGTCGCCGGCGACCGCGAGACGGCGCTGGCCTTGCTGCGCCGCCATCAGCCCCCGCTGGTGACGATGGACCTTGGCCTGCCGCCGGACGCGGAAGGCGCCAGCGAAGGGCTGGCGCTGCTGCAGCAGATCCTGGCGATCGCGCCCGATACGAAGGTCGTCATCCTCTCCGGTAACAAGGACCGCGGCAACGTGCTGCGGGCCATCGCCATGGGAGCGTACGACTTCCACCAGAAACCGCTGGATGCGGACCTGCTGCGGCTCGTGATGGAGCGCGCCTGCTTCCTGCGGCAGGTGCAGCAGGAGAACGGGCGCATGCTGCAGACGCAGGCCGACTCGCCGCTGGCCGGCATCATCAGCCGCGATCCGGGCATGCTGAAGGTATGCCGCAGCGTGGAGAAGGTAGCGGCATCGTCGGCCACGGTGCTGCTGCTAGGCGCCTCCGGCAGCGGCAAGGAGCTGCTGGCGCGCGGCCTGCACCGGCTCAGTGGCCGGCACGACAAACGCTTCGTGGCGATCAACTGTGCCGCCATCCCCGAGAACCTGCTGGAAAGCGAACTGTTCGGCTACGAAAAGGGCGCATTCACGGGCGCCGCGCGCCAGACGCCGGGCAAGATCGAGCTGGCGCACGGTGGCACGTTCTTCCTCGACGAGATCGGCGATATGGCGATGGCGCTGCAGGCCAAGCTGCTGCGCTTCCTGCAGGAGCGCGTCATCGAAAGGGTAGGCGGGCGCAGCGAGATCGCCGTGGACGTGCGCATCGTCTGCGCCACGCACCGCAACCTGAAAGCGCTGGTGGACGGGGGAGGTTTCCGCGAGGACCTGTACTATCGTCTCAGCGAGATCGTGCTGCTGATCCCGCCGCTGCGCGACCGGATCGGCGACAGCGTGCTGCTGGCACAGCATTTCAGGCACCGCTTCTGCGCCAGCGAAGGCCGCTCGGGCCTGCATTTCAGCCAGGAGGCGCTGGCCGCCATCGAAGCCTATGGCTGGCCGGGCAATGTGCGCGAGATGGAAAACTGCATCAAGCGCGCGGTCATCATGTGCAACGGGAGCCAGATCATGGTGGCGGACCTGGGCTTGCCGCTGGAACCGGAGGAGGGCGGACGGGTCGAGGAGCGCATCGACCTGCGCGAGGCGCGCGAGGCGGCCGAATACCGCGTCATGGTCAAGGCACTGGCCCGTTCGGGCGGCAATATCGCCAGGGCCGCGGAGATGCTGGGCATCAGCCGCCCGACCTTGTACGACCTGATGAACCACCACGGCATCAAATAGCGGCGCCGCGGCCGCCGCCGAACGTTAAGCGCAGGTCATTCTTTCCACTGCCCCGCCGCAACCAGCTTGTTTTTCAGGCCTGGCAGCGGAAAGCCCAGCTGGTATGCCTGCTTCGCCGCGGCCAGCGCCTTGCCGTAGTCCTTCTGGCGCACGTACAGCAATCCCAGGTTGTACTGGTTGGTCGCATTGCCCGGGTCGATACGGGCCGCTTCCTCCAGCTGGGACAGCGCCGCCGCCTCCTGGCCCAGCGCCAGCAGGTAGCCGCCGAAGATGGCGCGCACGCGGGCGTCGTCGGGGCGGTACCGGATGGCGCGGTCGAAATAGCAGTGCACGGAATGCTTCGCGCCTTTCGGCGTCGCGGTCTTTTCGCGCAGGGCCAGGCGGGCCAGTGCCGCCAGCGCGCGGTGATGGTTGGCGAAGTGGTCGAGCGTGTAGCCGATGTCGCCGCCGATATGGCCGGACTGGCCCCGTTCCAGACGCTCCACCTGCGGCGTGAAGTGGAACTGCTCGACGACACCCAGCCGCTCGCGGTCGGCGGCGCTGGTATAGTCGCCGCCCGTGACGTTGTTGACGACCAGCGGCGGACAGTTGCCGGCGGCACGGGCGGGCGGGACCGCCGTGGAGGCCAGTGCGACAGCGCAGGCGGCGACGTGGGCTAGCTTGGCGGGTGTCATTATATCTCCTGTCGGTTGGGGACGACGCGGGGGGGAGGGCCGGCCGGCGGGCGCCCCGATGCTCCGCGCCGAGGTGCAGCGTCACGTGGACACGGGCTGCGATGATCGCGGCCATCAGGTAATAGGGTACGTCCCAGTAGAGCAGGCTCAGGAACGCGCCGCCCACGGCAAAGCCGATCAGGCTGGCCTGGATCATCGCGGCCAGCCGCGATGCCCAGTCCAGCTCGGCATGGCCGCGGCAGCGCCGCACGATTACGGCAGCGGATCGCCACGTGAACCAGCCCAGCAGCAGGTAAATGAACAGGCCCACGAAGCCGTGTTCGGCCAGCGCCTGGAAATAAATGCTGTGGGCAGCGTGCACGTCGGTGGGGTCGGGCGCGTACATGGCGAACGGCAGCGGCTCGTAGATGGCGAAGCCGCCGCCCATGAAGCGGTCCCTTGCCAGGTTGTACGCCATGTGCCAGGCGTTGATGCGGCCCATCGCCGACTGGTCGGCCCGGTACTGGCCGATCGTGTCCATGCGCGCGCCCCATTGCTCGGGCATGAACAGCAGCGCGAGCGGGACCAGCAGCACGAGCACCGCGCCGCCGGCCAGTTTGCGGCGGCTCTTGATCCACATGAATAACAGCATGGCGACGATGGCCAGCAGGCCGCCGCGCGAATAACTGCCCAGCGCCGCCATACCGGACAGCGCCATGGCGACCAGCATGGCGTGCCGCATCCAGCGCTTGTTCAGGTCGTGCATCAGGTAGTACATCAGTGGGATCGTCATGATCAGCGCCAGTGCCAGTGCATTGTTGTCGCCGATAAATGTGCCGACGGGTCCCCAGACGCGGTCGTTGCCGCCGCTGCGGAGCGTGAAAATGCCGCCCTTGACGCCATAGAAGCCCAGCGAAATCACCAGCACCCAGATCAGGCGCTGGACGTCTTCCCGCTTGTGCACGACCATCATCATAACGAACGTCATCAGCATGATCTTCATGACCTTGGCGTACTGGCTCCACGCGCCGTCGGGGAACATGGCGAACGGCGTCGTCAGGTTCATCCAGATGACGAACAGCACGAGGGTCAGGCTGATCGGCGTCATCGGAAAGCTGTTCTTTTCGTGCGATTTCAGCAGGCTGGCGAAGGTTGCCAGCGCGATGATGTAGGCAAACGGGAACGTGGTGGCGTAGCCCCAGCCCTGCGTGTGGGGATTCATGACGCTGATCCAGACCCACATCAGGCCGCCGTAGACGGGCCGCTTCAGCACATAGGGCAGGCCGCCGAAGACGAGCAGGAAAACAACGATATCGCGCATGGACGACCTGTCACGGAGGACCTCCGCAATGTGCGGGCGGGACGCTCATCGTAGCGCGTGGCCGGCCCGCCGCTGTTGACTGCGCTCATGCACGGCTGCGTTGCATCGCCGGCGGCGGTCGGCTTCTGGCTCGGCGCTGTCTCTGCCTGTTGATTTGCATCATGTTCTGCCCACCCGCGCCCGGTAGCATGTCCCCAAATGGGCGCACTGCATCGAAGACAGCAAACGAGGAGTGGATCATGCGAGTAGGCATATTGTCGTACCCGATGCTGTTTCAGCGCGACAGTGGGCTGCAGGCGCAGGTGCGTGAAACCATCGCCGCCCTGAATCGGTTGGGCCAGACCGATGCGCATCCGCTGCAGGCGCAACCCCTCGATCCGAACCGCGACCGCCTGGACGCGTTCGACATGATCCACGTCTTCTCGGCAGCCCACGGCAATTACCGCATTGTCGAGGCAGCGACGGAAATGGGCGTCCCGGTCGTGCTGTCGCCGCTGCTGTCGCCGGGCCGGGACCAGGCCGCGGGCTTCCGCTCCCGCGTGGCGGACCGGCTGGCCGGGCGGCTGACGGCCTGGCACGTGCAGACGCACCACGCGCAAACGAAGAAGGCGCTGCAGCTGGCCCGCCTCGTCCTGGCGCTGGCCGACCAGGAGCGCGAGACCCTGACCGCCGGCTTCATGGTCGATCCGGCCAAGATCCGGGTCTTTTCCAACGGCATTAGCCGCCACTTCCTCCATGCGCGACCGGAACTGTTCCGGCATTGCACCGGCGTAACGGGGCCGTTCGTGCTGATGGCGGGGCCGATCGGGCCGTACAGGAATCAGCTGGGTGTGGTACAGGCGCTGGAAGGGCTGGACCTGCCCATTGTGCTGATCGGCCGCTGCGGACGCGATGACCAGGGCTACCTGGAAGCGGTGCTGCGTTCGCCGCAGGTGCGCTGGCTGGGCGAGCTGCGGCAGCAGGATCCGCTGCTGGCCGCCGCGTTCAGCGCGGCGTCCGTGGTCGCGCTGCCCAGCCATGGCGAAGTGTTCCCGCTGGCCGTGCTGGAAGCGCTGTCGAGCGGCACCCCCGTCGTGATGACGGATGAAAACGCGCCGGATCTGCGCGAAAGCGCGTTCGCGCTGCGCAAGGTGCCGTGGCACGACGCCTCCGCCCTGCGGGAGGCCATCTGCCAGTTCGTCCGGCAGCGGCCGGAGCGGCAAGCGGTACGCGCGCTCGTGGAGGCCTACACGTGGCAGCGCACCGCGTCGCAGATTGCCAACTGCTATGTCGATCTTGCCACCCGGCTGGCCGCCGAGGGCGACGGGCCACCCGAGCGGGCGCGCACCCGCCAGGCGCTGCTTGCCGGGGAGCGCGCCATCGCCCGGCCCGAGCGGGAACACAAGCGGCAGCACGAGCAGCGCGCCTGACGCGCGGCGCCAGGCGGGTTACACTGCCGCCATGATACGCACCGCCTTTCCGATGTCCTGCCTGCTGGCGCTGGCAGCGCATGCCGCGCCATGCCGGCCCGACGCCGCCCTGATCGAACAGGACCGCCGCTACGAAGACGCCTTGCGCCGTGCCGACGTCGCGTACCTGGAGAACTGGCTGGCCGACGATTACGTCTGGGTGCACAACCTCGCCGTGCAGACGGAAAACAGGGCTCAGCTGCTGGGCCGGCTGGCCAGGCAGCGCGTCTCCATGACGTCGCGCACGACGGGCGACGTGCAGGCGCACGCGTCCGGCGACACCGTCGTGCTGAGGGGACTCAGCAGCGTCCAGCAGTTCAATCCCGACGGCAGCGCCTCGCGGGTCAACCGCTACCGCTTCCTGCGCACCTATGTCACGGTGGCCGGCGAATGCCGCCTGCTGGCCGTGCAGACGATGAAGGTGTTTTCCGGCCCGGCGGAGTAATTACAGACGGGCGATCTGGCGGTCGATGGCCTTCATGGCACGCTCGCTGCGTTCGCTGTAGCGGTCCGTCAGGTAGGCGCTGCTGCCGCGCGTCAGCAGGGTGAATTTGACCAGTTCCTCCATCACGTCGACGACGCGGTCATAATAGGCCGACGGCCGCATGCGCCCGGCGTCGTCGAATTCCTTGTACGCCATCGGCACGGACGACTGGTTGGGGATCGTCAGCATGCGCATCCACCGTCCCAGCAGACGCAGCGTATTGACGACGTTGAACGACTGCGACCCGCCGCATACCTGCATGACGGCCAATGTACGGCCCTGGCTGGGACGCACGGCGCCCTGTTCGAGCGGAATCCAGTCGATCTGGTTCTTCATGACGGCCGTCACGGCGCCATGCCGCTCGGGGCTGCACCACACCTGGCCTTCCGACCACAGGCACAGTGCGCGCAGCTCCGCCACCTTCGGGTGATCCTCGGGCACGCTGCCCACCATCGGCAGTTCCGTCGGATCGAAGATGCGCACGTCGGCGCCGAACGCCTGCAGGATGCGCGCCGCTTCTTCGGTCAGGAAGCGGCTGAAGGAACGTTCGCGCAGCGAGCCGTACAGCAACAGAATGCGGGGCGGGTGGTCGAAGCCCGCGACCGGCGCCAGCTTTACCGGCGTCGGAACGTCGAACTGTCCGGGGCGGATGTTCGGGGTGTCGGTCATGATGTCCTCTCAGAAGGTCAGGCGCAGAGCCAGCGCGGCCAGCGTAATCGACAGTACGGGCAAGGTCAGTACGATGCCCACGCGGCAGTAGTAGCCCCAGCCAACATGCACGCCCTTGCGGTCGAGCACGTGCAGCCACAGCAGTGTGGCCAGGCTGCCGATCGGGGTGATTTTCGGTCCCAGGTCGCTGCCGATGACGTTCGCATAGATCATCGCCTCGCGCACGGCGCCCGTGGCGCCCGTGGGCTCGATCGACAGGGCACCGACCAGCACGGTCGGCATATTGTTCAACACCGACGCCAGCAGCGCCGTGACGAAACCCGTGCCGAATGCCGCGCCCCAGACGCCGTGGCGGGCGCAGGCTTCCAGCCATGCTGTCAGATAGCTCGTCAGCCCGGCGTTGCGCAGCCCGTACACGACCAGATACATGCCGAGCGAAAAGATGACAACCTGCCACGGCGCCTCACGCAGCACCGTGCGCGTGGAAATACGCTGCCCGCGCGCGGCCACCGCCAGCAGTACCAGGGCGCCCAGCGCGGCGACAACGCTGATCGGCACGCCAGCCGGCGCCAGGAAGAAGCCGGCCAGCAGCGCGGCCAGCACCCACCAGCCGGCAGTGAACGTGGCGCGGTCGACGATGGCCTCACGGGGGGCCTTGAGCTGGACCACGTCGTAATGGCCCGGAATGTCATGGCGGAAGTACCACGTCAGCACCGCCAGGGTGGCGGCGACGGCGACCAGGTCCACGGGGATCATCACGGCGGCATACTCGGCAAAGCCGATGGCAAAATAATCCGCCGACACGATATTGACGAGGTTCGACACGACCAGCGGCAGGCTCGCCGTGTCGGCAATGAAGCCTGCCGCCATGACGAACGCCAGCGTGGCGCGGGCATCGAAGCGCAGCGCCCGCAGCATGGCGATGACGATCGGTGTCAGGATCAGCGCCGCGCCGTCATTGGCAAACAGTGCGGCCACGGCGGCGCCCAGCAACACGAGCAGGACAAAGAGCCGGCGTCCGCTGCCACCGCCCCAGCGCGCCACGTGCAGCGCCGTCCACTCGAAGAAGCCGGCCCGGTCCAGCAGCAGGCTGATGACGATGACGGCGACGAACGTGCCCGTTGCATTCCAGACGATGTGCCAGACGGCAGGAATATCGCTCGGATGGATGACGCCGGCCAGCAGCGCGACCAGCGCGCCAAGGGAAGCGCTCCAGCCAATGCCCAGCCCGCGCGGCTGCCAGATGACAAGCGCCAGCGTGCCGGCAAAAATGGAAAATGCGGTCAGCACGCCGTCACGCCGGCAGCAGGTTGCCGATCCGGTCCAGCTCCGCCTTCAGCGCCGCCGGCGTTTCACGCAGCTGCGCCAGCGGCAGGGCCAGGAAGGCTTCGATGCGCGCGACGATGATGGCATACGTGCGCTCGAAGGCCGCCGCGATGTCCTCTTCCGAACCGGTGACGTGACTGGGGTCTTCCAGACCCCAGTGCGCGCGCAGGACAGGGCCCAGGTAGGCCGGACACGTTTCCCCGGCGGCGCTGCCGCAGACGGTGATGACGATATCGGGCGTGACGGGCAGGTCGTGCCAGGACTTGCTGGAAAGGCCATCGGTCGGGATATTCTTGCTGCGCAGCAGCGCGATGGCGCGGGGATGGGGCTGCCCGGTCGGCTGGCTGCCGGCGCTGATGGCGCCCAGGCCGACAGGCGCCAGACGATTGAACACGGCTTCGGACAGGATCGACCGGCAGGAATTGCCGGTACACAGGAACAGGACATTCATCGGGCGCTCGTCAAGTAGAGTTTAATAGTTCAAGTATAGTCGAAGTATAGTCGAACCAGAAGCGCGGAACCAGACCCGTGGGCGCCGATCAGCGGCGCCGCTCCACGGCAGCAAACGACGGCGCCGCCTGCGCCGCCAGTTCGCGGCGCGCTTGCGCCAGCACCGAGCGCGCCGCCGTCAGCCCCAGCACGGCCATGACGGTCGCGACGGCCAGGTCGGGCCAGCTGGTCCCCGTGCCGAATACGCCCAGCGCAGCGGCAAGGACGGCAATATTGCCGATGGCGTCGTTACGCGAGCACAGCCACACGGAACGCATATTGGCGTCCCCGGTGCGAAATGCGTACAGCAGGGCGGCCACGCTGCCGTTAGCCAACAGCGCGACACCGCCGATCGCGCCCATCGTCACGGGCTCCGGCACCGTGCCGGCGGCAACGCTCCAGCCGGCCTTGCCCAGCACGAAGACGCCATAACCGGCCATCATCGCCGCCTTGACCAAGGCCGCCCGGGTGCGCCAGATCGGCGCCAGCCCCAGCACGAACAGCGACAAGGCGTAATTGGCCGCGTCGCCGAAGAAATCGACGGCGTCGGCCAGCAGCGAGACGGAGCCGGCATGCAGCCCGCCCGCCAGTTCCACGCCGAACATGACGGCATTGATGCACAGCGCGATCCAGAGCACCCGGCGGTAGCGGGGATCGGCGGGCGCGGCGGCGCAACCGCCGGCACAGCAATCGGACATGGCAGCTCCTGTTGGCGTTGGACCTATATTTTACTGCCGGCAGCCAGGGGGCGACGGAACTGACGACCGGCCGGTATCGGCAGGTGTCCGGTTCGCGGTTCAGGTGTCGGTTGAACACTGTCCCGTTTGCTTCTACACTGTGCCCGACATCGAACCGGAGGACTCATGGAAACGCAGGAACTTCACCGCGGCCGCCTGATCGACCACCTGCAACTGGTGGTGCGCGACCTGCCGGCTTCGCAGCGCTTCTACGGCGCCATTTTCGACGTGCTTGACATCCCGCTGGGCGGCACCGGCGACGACTATTTCTGGGCGGACGAACTGTTCGTCTCGACCGCCGGCAGCCAGGCCGCCCAGGGAGCGTTGACGGGCCGCCATCATCTGGCGTTCCAGGCGCGCGACCGGGCCGCCGTGGACGCGTTCCACCGGGCCGCGCTGGCCGCCGGCGGGATAGACAACGGCGCCCCGGGCGAGCGGCCCTATCATCCGGGCTATTACGCGGCCTTCGTGCTGGACCCGGACGGCAACAACATCGAAGCGGTGTTCCACGGCGACGCCAGACGCAGCGCGCCCTCCGTGCACATCACGTTCTGAGCGGCGCCGCGCTGCTGTCGAACCTGTAGCGCAGCGCCGGCGCCCGATAGCGGGCTACGGCCGGGGCAAGCATCGTCGGCGCCAGGCCTGCAAAAAGACGCAAGCTACGAGCCGATCAGGACACGGCGCCGTAGTGGGCGCGGCCGTTCAGCACGCCGTCGGCCTGACGCGTTCGACCTCGAGGCCGAACAGCGGACGCAGGCGCGTGCCCAGCACGTTGCCGATAAAGGCGAACACGAGCCACAGCCAGCCGTGCAGGCTGCCGGAGACGATGCCGCTGAAGTACGCGCCGATATTGCAGCCGTACGCCAGCCGCGCACCATAACCGAGCAGCAAGCCGCCGACGACGGCCGCCACCAGCGAGCGCAGCGGCAATCGCCACACGGGTGCATAGCGGCCGGCCAGCGCGGCGGCCAGCATCGCGCCCAGCACGATGCCGAAGTCCATGACCGACGTGACGTCCTGGGTGACCGGCGCCGCCAGCGCGGCGGCATTGGCCTTGGTGGACCAGTACGTCCAGCTGGCCACGTCGACACCCAGCAGCGACGCGGCCTTGGCGCCCCACAGCGCGAAGGCGGACGTGACACCCCAGGGCCGGCCGGACAGTGCCAGCGTGGCGAAATTGAGCAGGACCAGCGCGACGGCGCCCGCCACCAGCGGCCATGGGCCATGCAGCCACGGCGATGCGTGCGCCGGCCGCAGGTTCTCGCCAACCAGGCGGCCGTGCCGGCGCTTCTCGACGTAGATGGTCACGGCCGCGATCAGCGCAAAAACCAGCCAGTTCAGGGCCAGCGCGGGCACCAGACCCAGCGTCTTGACGACGGAAATCGGCTCGAGCTGCGGCAGCGACGTCCAGAACGGCATGTGCGCCGTGCCGATCAGCGAGCCGGCGATGAAGGCGACGAGCGTGACGACCATGCGCGTGCTGCCCCCGCCCACGGTGTACAGCGTGCCCGAAGCGCAACCGCCGCCCAGCTGCATGCCGATCCCGAAGATGAATGCGCCGACGATGACGGACGTGCCGGCCGGCGAAACCAGGCCCCGCACGGGCGTGCCGAACAGCTCCCCGGCGGACAGGGCCGGGAAGAACAGGGCCACGCCGATGGCCAGCATGATCATCTGCGCACGCAGGCCGGCACCGCGGCCGTCGGCAATAAAGACGCGCCAGGCGGATGTGAAGCCGAAAGCGGCGTGATACAAGGTGACGCCCAGCAGGGCGCCGACCACGTACAGCGCGGCCTGGCCGGAGCCAACGGCTGTCGCCAGATACCAGGCGCCGAGGAGGATCAGCAGGAGCGCAATGCCCAGCGGGCGCGGATTGACGAGCTGGCCGGGGCGGGCGGGGAGGGAAGCGTAATGGGACATTGGCAGGATATAAACGGATGCTTGAAAGACGAAGCCCGATATTGTCGCCTGTTTTGGAATTTTTCGCTGACGGGTGGCCGGATGGCGCGTCGTACCCTGGCACACCGGTTCGGAGTTACAACAATCAGGTTGATTCTTGATGGCCAAAGCATAATTTTTGGCTCGGCAAGGTTTAACATCAATGCATGGACGGCGGCTCCTGGCGGCCAAGCGGCGGCAACTGGCTGCCCCGTCCGTTCATCCCTGGGTGTTGCCGGGCAACCTGCGCATTGCCCGCGACGCCGGAGGCTACGCGCTGCTCTGGAGGAGTTCATGCTCGTCACTCGTAAAGCTCTGTTCGCCATCTTGCCGGCGCCCGTCTGGACGGGTCATGGGCGAGGCCGTTGCGCCGGCTGCCGCAGCCTTTGCGTCACGCATGCTGGGCCCGCGGGCACCGTGGCGATGCATTAGGCTGCCGCGATGTCCTGTCCCCGGCACCCAAACATGGTCCTGGCGTTGTGCCAGGCATGCGGGGCGCCCATGTGTTCGATCTGCGCGTGCGAAGCCTGCCGGCGCAATGCCGCCAACGTGATACCGCTGCGTGTCGCGTCGTGGAATATCAAGACGCTCGGCAAGCAGTTTCACCACAAGGAGCCCGCCGTCATCCGGCTCCTGGCCGCCATCATGCTGCGCATGAACGCCCATGTCATCTGTCTGATGGAGGTCATGGAGGGCTTCGGGCTCAAGCACACCGTCGGCATCGTCGAGGCAATGAAGCAGATGTCGGTCACGCGCTGGCGCGTGCGTTTCCCTGGAAAATACACCGGCTCCGGCGGCCGCAACGGACTGGAGACCTACGCCGTCGTCTACGACGCGGATCTCTTCGAGCTGACCAGCTTTGATCTTGTCGGTGAGGAATTCGGCTACGCCAAGGACGGAGCGGGCAAGCGCCAGCTCAATGCGGATTCAACCGTCGTGACCCGCCGACCTGCGCAGGCCGTGTTCCGGCCCCGGTCCAGCTTCGCGCATTGGGCGTTCTATCCGGAGTTCCGCGTGATTATCTTTCACGCGCCGTCGGTTGCGGACAAGGACTACGGTCTGGCGTGCCACGCCATTGGCGCCCTTGGGACGCTGCCGGTCTTTGCCGCGCCGGGCAACTATCCCTACACGATCCTTTGCGCCGACCTCAACATCGACGAGGAAGCCGCCAACCACGTTCACCCGCGCGAGGGCCAGGACTTCGACGATATCGTGGCCAAATCCAGCGAGCAGGCTGCGCGCGACATCGAACGCTACGACCTTGCGTACGACAAGTACACGGAAGCGAAAAAAGTCCTGACCGCGCACCGGCAGACGCTGACGGAAGCAGTGGCGCAGCGGGATCCGGTTGCGCAGTGCGTGCAAGACGTGCTCGATTTGCGCAAGTGGCAGGCTGAGCTGGCGGCAGCAGAAAAGAGCAAGGGCAAGAAGAGCCAGCCGAGACAGTTGGCGGCGGCACAGCAGATAGAAGAGATCCAAACGCGGCTGGCAGGCGTGGACATGCCGGCGACGGGGAAGGCGTTCCTGGAAGACCACGACCGGCTCGAGCAGGCGCTGCTGGAGGCCACGGAAGCAGCATTTGAGCCGCTGGAGAACAGCGGCATGTTCTCGAACCTCAGCTATTCGGACGACTTCCGCACGACGCTGCGCATGTCGGTTCACATGGCGTGCACGAGGCAGCCGCGCGCGAAGCACTACGACGAGGAACTGACGCTGGAAAACTTTGTCTACTCCAACTTCGACCAGGTGCTGGTGCGCGCGGTCGAGGGCGCCGCGTGGGGCGACGTCAGGCCCGGAGTCATCAATCTTCTGGGCGCGGTGATGCCCGAGGCCGTCCGCACAAGGCTGAACGTGGGCACGACGCCGGCGACAGCGACGGCACCGGTGCCTGCCGTGATGTCGACAGAGCAGTGGACCGGTTGCTGGCGCGCGCTTACGGCGGCAAGGGACAGCTGCTCGCCGAGCTCGAGGCCGAATTCGGTGAGAACCTGACCGACATCGATCCCGCCGACATCATCGTCGAGACGTCCGACGACGCCATCGAGGAGGACGATCCCGACCCGGTGGCGCGCGATTACGGGCCGATCGCGGCCCCGTATCTCGAAAACTACCTCAAAGAACCGGAAGTGTTTGCGTGGGCGCTCGAGGCCGCCTTCAAGCGTTTCGTGGACATCAACAACAGCGATCCGCACATCGAAGTGGTGCGTCGCGAGGCGAGGGCGTCGGTCGCGACGCCGGATCCGATTGCGAACTTCTTAAGCAAGGCCAATATCTGGCAGAACCGGTCCGCGCGAAACGCGGTCAAGTACGTAGCGGACGGGCAGCGCCCACGCCTGTTCGAAATCAACGTCTACCTTGCACTGGCGAACGTGCTGAGCGACCACCTTCCCGTCATCGTCGAGATCGAGATGGTCGCCCCGACATGCAACCGTCCGCTGGTGCAGCCGGTGCCGCCTTCCATCCCCTCGTTCCCTGGATTGCGGGCGTTTTCGCCGATCGTGGTCTGCACAAGCGCGAGCGGCCCCGACCCCTGCCGGAATCTGGCGAACTGCTGTGGCGCGTGCGACGAGCGGACGTCGCTGCCGCCGGCGGACGGGTGCCTTACGGGCTACCACCTCGTGCGGGCCGCCGCGCACGTCTGCCGACAATTCATCGCCCAGCACCAGGCACTAGGCAAGCGGATGCTTGCAGGTCCAGCGCTGCACATCGTCGGCGGCCAACAGTGGACGGCCATGGCCGGCCACCTGCTCTACGTCAAGGCACGCAGCGACGATTTTGCGGTGGGGCAGGGCACCGAGTACTTCTGGCGCAATCCGAGCATCCTCATTGGCCGCGACGGCATCGAGGTCGAGCGCGAGCTTGTCTCGGTGCACAAGGAGCTCGCGGCCCGCAAGCATCCGCGAATACTTTTCGCGAGGTCCACGCGCCGGCCCGGGACCATCCGGGCGCAGGTCGGAGCGGACGCGGACGCCGACATGGGCGACGAGGACCTCGGCGACGTTCAGGACGACAACGACAATGGCGGCGATGACAAGCACGACTGGAGCTACCCCAGGATCGCGAAAGAATTCGCCAGCCATGACCCCGTCTGGTTTGCGGAGGGCATGCTCCGGTTCCTGCGAACCGGCCACTGTCCCGCGGACGATCCCGCACTCAGACAGGCATTCGCCGGGCTCCTGGTGACGATGTTCGGCGTGGAGGCGAACAAGGATAACTCGACCTATCTGACAGGCATCCTGATGCTGGAAGGTATTGCGACGCAGCGTTACACGGTTGGCGAAGTGTTCCACCAGGTCGACCCGGGCAACGTCTGCAATCTGGCCGGCAGTCTCGGACTCTTTCCACTTGCATCGTCCGATCGCGCGAACTTCTACGGCAAGCGCCGCTGCATCGCGGGGCGGGCGACCGACTCGGAGGCCCCGTGGAGCGAGCCCAGGATCATGACGGCAATGCTCAACATCCAGCCGCGCTGTCGCGACGACATCATCCTCAAGAAGGAGATGGTCCTGCTTGTTGACGACGTGCGGGCACGGTGCAGTACGCATCGGCAATACAACGCGGCACAGCTGCTGCAGGCGGTCATGGCGGAGTGGTGGAAATTGCTTCACAGCTACTATGGCAACCCATGGCAGTGATCATCATCCGTTCGCAGCAGCTCGCGGCATTCGTACAGAAGGAGGCCGATGTGTTTGTCGACGAGCTGGTTGCAGAAGTTGCGCGTGACCCGACCGAAGGCGCACGGCGGCCGGTCGTGCTGGCCGGGATAGCGTCAGCCATGGCCTGCGGGTTCCAGACGCCGGAAGGCATCCGCGGCTTCGTGCGCCGCCTGTTTGTGCTCGGCACTGGGTACTACCGGCACGCCGCCGTGCGCGACTGGATTAGCGAGCCCGGCCTGACCGAGACGGAGCGACTGGCGGTCATCGATGCGCACGCCGATGAGATTGGCGCCACGGACATTCCGACGATGCGTCGTTCGTGAGGCGTGCCGGGAATGGCGCAGCGTGGATCGATGGGCGTGCTGCTGACGGAGGTGTGCCGTGTTATGTGTGCTGGTGTAATGCAAGGACAAGGGACCCGGGTTGGTGTACCGGAAGCGTCCTGTGTGAAGGTGGAGCTGCGCACAGCGCTCTACGCATGATATTTGACATAATATAGATTATGCGATGTATGTAGCATGGTCATTGGGCTGCTTCGGTACAGCCGTACCACCCAGATCGGCACGCCCAGGCAAGCCGTTTGCGCCAGCGTGCCATCGTACTGAATGCACCGAGGCCCTCGGGCTCCTGGATAGCGCGCCGTCAGCGAGCTGACCCTGTATTGCTGCTGGCTTGTCGACGTCTCAGAATTTCATCGTCTGCAAGGTCTCGTCCGCAATCATGCGTGCGCCGCCTACCGACATGTGGTCGTCGTCGAAATATCGGGCGACGCCGTCCTTCGCGGCCAGGCAGCTTTGCGCCGTGCAGAACGTCGCGGCGGGATCGATGACGGTGACGCCCGCCGGCAGATCGCCAAGCCGCGCTTTGACCCAGGCGCTGCGTCGGTCCCACCAGGCTCGGCTGACGCCGTCGATGGGCGCCATCGGATCGGTGGCGCGCAGGATCAGCGCATCGACCTGTTTCGGCAGTTCCGGCGCCTGCAGCACGAGCCGGACCTGCTTGCCATGTTCGACGAAATACCGGATCACGCCGACATAGGCTGCCCAGCGACGTTCGCGCTCGGCCGCGCCGATCGTATCGGGCCAGCCCGGGTAGCTGCGCTCGTGCGAGCCGAACAATGCCGAATGGATCCGGTAAGTCACCACGACGTGCGCCAGCGCGGGGTTGCGGCCAATGTAGTCCGCGGCCTCGGCGGTCCATTGTGCGCAGTGCGTGTCGGGGCCGGCGGGCTGCCGGCCAAAGGCCGGGCTGCAGCCGCTGAACGTGAACTGTTTCACTTTAACCCCGCGCGGCTGCAGCGCCTGTCCCATCGCGTACGCCAGTTCGACGGCGTGACTGTCGCCGAATACCGCGACGCGCAATTGTCCCGAGTTGAATTCGCAGGCATCGGCCGGCTTGCGGTAGCCGGCGCCGCCCGTGTGGCACTGGTCGCGCAGCGGGCTGGCGGTCGCGGTTTTCAGTACAGTGCGGTGCGCCGGCGTTGTGCGCGCGGCTTCAAAGCCGTGCGTGACGTGGCCGGCCACGCCGATGGCCAGGAACAGCGCGCTGCCTGCGGCGGCGTACAGGAATATCTGCGCGCGGCCAAAGCGCCGGCGGTCGCGGAATGGTTTTTCCACGTACTGCCAGCTGAAATACGCCAGCACGATCGACGCAACAACAAGCGCGGCAAACAGCGCCCTGCCGGGTTCGTCCAGGCTGCGGTGCCGGGCCAGCGCAAACAGCGGCTGGTGCCACAGGTAGGCGGAAAAGCTGATCAGGCCGATGCTGACCAGCAGTGGACGGGCCAGCAGCCGGCCCACGGCCGTTGCCGGCGTGGCAAACAGAATGATCAGCGCCGTGCCGGCCGTCGGCACCAGCGTGTACAGGCTGGGAAACGGGACAGTCTTGTCGAAGATGAAAATGCCGTACAACAGCATCGCCAGCCCGGCAGCGCTGCCCGCTTCGGCCATCAGTCTCGAAGGCTGCCAGGCGCGCTCGTTCAGCAGTACCAGCGCGGCAAACGCACCGATCAGCAGCTCCCAGCCGCGGGTGGGCAGCAAATAAAACGCTGCTTCCGGCCGGGTAACGGAGCCCCACTGGGCAATGCCCAGGCTGACTGCCGTCGCCAGGACCAGCAGCGGCAACATGCGGCGCGGGCAGAATCGCCATGCCAGCATCAACGCCAGCGGAAAAAACACGTAGAACTGCTCCTCGACGGCCAGGCTCCACGTGTGCAGCAGCGGCTTGAGTTCGGCGGACGCGTCGAAGTACCCACTGGTCTGCCAGAACAGGATATTGGACGAGAACAGGCAGACCGCGACCAGGCTCTGCGACAGACTTTTCAGGTCGGCCGGCACCAGCCAGAACCAGGCGAACGGCAGCGAACAGAACAGTACGAAAAACAGTGCCGGCAGGATGCGGCGGGCGCGGCGCTCATAGAAATCGACGATGCTGAAGCTGCCCTCGTGGATTTCCGCGACGATGATTGTCGTGATCAGGTAGCCGCTGATGACGAAAAAGATGTCGACGCCGACAAAGCCTCCGCTGAACAGGCCGAATCCGGCGTGGAACAGGATCACGGGCAGCACGGCAACGGCGCGCAGGCCGTCGATTTCGGCGCGATAACGCATGGCGGTTCGGTCTCCGGGATGTCTGGCCACTGGGGCGGCCCACGTCATCGCTTCATCAACAGACGCACGATCGACCTTACAGATAAGCCAGTCAGGTACGGCCCGCTTGTCCATCCGTTGATACTTTGCTCACGAACAGTATAGGCAGGATCCGGTCCGGAAGCGAGTCACCGTTGCGGGTAGCCCACGGTTGGGACAGGCTCCAGCCGTGGACAGCCTTCACCCTGCAGCCGCCCTCTTCCGCTTTGTCCGGGCGGGGCAGTGTCTTTGCGCTGCGCATCACAGGAGACGAGTGCGAACTTGCGGCCGACAGATAAAGGCAGAAGGCGTACGACCAGAAATTGCGGCAGCTCGCTCGAAATAATACAACGTAAAACGTAGCGTTTGAAACCGAGAACTTGCGGAATGTGACATTACTTGTATAATGTCGTATCGCATGGCATGGTGTGCGTCTCTTGCGGAATTGGCTGTTTTGTCGCCCTGCCCGCCTGACTTGCGCCAGTTCGTGAAATGTGGAGCTTCGTGTTGCCGGCATGCCATCTGGCGGCGATTGAAGTCCGGCCGCTATTTCCGATTGGGCCGCGGCCAGGCGTTTGCCGGCTTATCCCTGTTCGGCCTGGCGCGAGGTTGCTGATGCGGCCTGCCCTGTTACGGATCCAACGTGGCGCGACAAGCAAGCCGGCAAACTGCAATGCCAAACCGAAGTGCCAACCGAAGCGCCTGATGGAAGTGTCCAACCGAGCGAGTGACCCAATACTTATCCAAAATTCCGGCTGACGCGTTCAACCCAGCGCCTGACTCAAGTGAGGAAAGCGCGCAGGCGGCGACGCATCGCCTCAGTCCGGAACGAAATCAGCCATTGCATTCTCCACATACGCCGTCGAACAACTGCCCCCTGCCCGCCAACCGCCCACACGCCATGACCGACACCACCAACCGCGCCGTCGTCCCCGCCGCCATCGAGGCGCTACGACTCCCTGCCCACCTGGACGGCCGCTCCGGCAGCAACCGCGGCGGCGACGACCGGGCGCAGATTGCCGCCGACAACGATATCGATGCCATCAAGGCCTGGCTGGCCCGCTTTATCGACACCCGCACGACGTTCGACAGCTACCGCAAGGAGGCGGAGCGCCTGCTGCTGTGGGCGACCGTGGAGCTGGGCAAGCCGCTGTCGTCGCTGGTGCACGAGGACTGGTTGCGCTACCGCAAATTCCTGCAGGACCCGCAGCCGGCCGAGCGGTGGATTTCGCCTGCCGGCCGCAAATTTCCGCGGGCGCACCCGCAATGGCGGCCGTTTGCCGGTCCGCTGTCGCCCAGCAGCCAGCGTCAGGCGGCGATCATCCTGAACGCCCTCTTTTCATGGCTGGTCCAGGCGGGCTACCTGGCCGGCAATCCGCTGGCCCTGTCGCGCGAACGCAAGGGCCGCGCGGCGCCGCGGATTACCCGCTATCTGGACGATGAAGTATGGGCCGAGGTCAAGGCGACCATCGAAGCGCTGCCGCGCGAAACGCCGCGCGAGCGCGAACAGTATCTGCGGCTGCGCTGGTTGTTTACGCTGCTGTATCTGTGCGGCCTGCGCGTCTCCGAGGTGATCGGCACAACCATGGGGGCGTTTTTCGCCCGCCGTGACAAGCTTGGCGTGCAGCGCTGGTGGCTGGAAGTCGTCGGCAAGGGCAACAAGCCGCGTATCGTGCCTGCAACGTCCGAACTGATGACGGAACTGGCACGCTACCGGCGCGAGCTGGGCATGACGCCGTTTCCGCTGCCGCACGAGACGGCGCCGCTGGTGCTGCCGCTGGGCGGCAAGGAACGCCAGATGACGCGCGGCGGCGTCCACGAGATCGTCAAGCAGGTCTTCGAGAAAACGGCGCAGCGCTTCCGTGCCAAAGGCGACGACTATGCCACCGAGGCGGCCCGGGTGATGATGGCATCGGCGCACTGGCTGCGTCACACGGCGGGCTCGCACATGGTCAACGGCGACGTCGATTTGCGCCACGTGCGCGATACGCTGGGTCACGTGTCGATCGGCACCACCAACACATACCTGCACTCGCCGGACGACAGCCGGCATACGGAAACCGAAAGCAAGCACCGCATCGACTGGTAGCCGACGGCTGCGGCGGCGAGCCGACAAGGCAGCGGCCTATTGGTCGCTGCCGCTGGCACCCTTGTCCGTTCGCCGGCTTTTCCGCGCCGGCGTCACCGGCACCGGCGTCGCCTTGACCGTGGCTGCCGCGAGCCTGGCCTCGTAAAGCTCGCCAGCGTGCCGCAGTTCGGTCTCGAGCCGCATCGCGCGGCCATCGGCATCGTTGGCACGTGCAGTCGCCGATGCCAGTTCGGCGCGCAGCGTATCGAGCTGCTGGCGGGCGTCGTCGCGCGATGCGATGGCGGCCGTGGCGGCGGCCTGCAAGGCGCCGACCTGCTGGCGCAGGTCCGCCACGGCGGCAAGCGTCTCGCGCAGCTCGGCGCGATGCTGCGCCGCCGCGGTGGCGGCCGCCGCGCGCTGCGTGTCGAGCGTCTGCTGCAGACGTGCCGCACCCGCCCGCTCGCGCTCGGCCTCCGCACCGGCCAGACGGCGCGCCGCTTCGGCGGCATCGATGTCCAGCCGTGCCTTGTCGCGCACCTTGTTGAGCTCGGCCTCGTGCTCGCGCTGCACGCTGTTCAGCCAGGCGTGTTGCGCGTTGATTTCCTTGCGTGCCTCGTCCAGTTTTGCCGCCTGGTTGGCGTGCAGCGCGCCGAGCTCCGCCAGCTCGCGCCGCAGGTCGGCGGTGATTGCGCACTCCTGTGCAAGGCGCTCGCGGACGGCTGTCAGCGTCTCGGTCACCGTGTCGCGCTCCATCCTGGCGGTCTGCTCGCCCGCGCGCGCCTCATCCACAGCGCGTTCGGCCTCTTCGCGCAAGCTCGCCAGCGACTCGGCGGCAGCCTGCTGCGCCGACTTCCACAGCGAGGCCACGAGTTCCCCAGCGGAATTTTTCAGATCCTCGGGCAGATCGGGATGACCGATGACAACCCGGCTTTTCTCGCGCAGCTGACGCCAGAACCGGTTCAATGCCTCGGCCGGTGCCGACATGCTGCCCTTGCGGACGAGCTGGTACAGCCGGTTTGCCGTCGGCGTCATGCCGTAACGGAAGAACATCAGCGCACACACTTCCCGATACAGATCCTGGGTGTTCGGATAGGTGGGGCGCAGGGCGTCGATATCGGCTTGCAGTTGGGCTTCGGCAGTCAGCGCAGTGTCCATAGGTCGGTGTCGAATAGTGATGGTCGATCCTACAACGTAAAGCGTTGTATTCGCAACACTGTGCGGCCAATATGTTGGAAGAAATCGCCCAGGACGTGCCGGGTCCCATGCCGGCCACGTTGTCGTGATCGGTGCGCCGCAAGCGCTACCCGTCGCCGCATGTGCGGACCGACGGCGATGCGTTACAAATCGACGACATTTTCACGCACTTCAATGGCAGCCTTATAAAGCCGGTGCGCGTAGCATGGCTTCACTGCGGTGCCCTTCTCCAGCAGCCTTGATACCGCGGCGAAAGACTCGTCGAAAACATCGGCAGGACCCGGTCGTCGCATGGCTGCGGCGTCAACTGCGGCGTGTGCAACGGCCGCCGCATGACAGCCGCGCAGACCGATCCATAGACGGATGGCCCGGACGCACATCACGACGAAAACGAACGGAACGAACGAAACACCAGAGCAGCCAGGCAGAACACAAACGCGAGGCGCCCCGAAGCCGGCATTGCCGGATCGGCAACCTCGGGCAGAACGGGGGTTCCATGAAACGGCAGATCGATTCCATTCCGCAGGCGCCACAGACGCGGCAGGCGCCGCACGACGGCGCACCGACGCCGCCCGCCATCGGCTGGCGGACCATGCACCGCGGCGGCCGTCGCGCGCCCGGCCTGCGCCGGCTGCAACCTTACCGCGTGACGCTCATCTGCCGCCTCTGGCGCGCCTTGCGCCCGCGAGCGGCGCACTTGCCCAAGTCGGGCCCGACGGGAGGCGTCGCCCATGCGACCCTGGACCAAACGCTGGCCGACATCGTGCGCTACATTGCGCGACACGTCGTGCGTCGCATCGGCCGCGCTCCCGCCAGCGTCGCGCCGTACCGGGCCGGGCCGCGACCCGCGCGTGCGGCCGGCGGCGGCTCACGGTGGCAACTGCACAGCCCTTGCGACGGCATGCCCGCCGCCGCCCGCGACGGGACGGGACGATGAGTGCCGCGACAGGCAGCACGCTGGCGGCGGCGCTGGCGATGGCGGCCGTCCTGCTGGCACCCGGACCGGCCAACCGCCGGCTGCTGCTGGCCGGCGCCCGCCGCGGCGTGTGGAACGCGTTGCCGTTGCTGGCGGTGCATTGGCTGGCATGCTGTCTTGCGATCGGCTCTTGGTGCACCGCGCTTGGCCTGCTGGCGCGCACCCTGCCGTCGGCCATGGCGGCAGCGCAGGTGTGCGCCATCGGCTACGTGCTGTGGACGGCCGCCAGATGGTGGCGCAAGGCGCCGCGGTGCGAAGGCAGCGTCGCCGCGATGTTTTCCGTTGCGATGGTCGACGCAGCCACGCTGTTTTGCGCGGCGATCGTGTTTCCGCCGCTGGGGGCGGCGGCAGCCGACGTGTCGTCGGCTTATCTGATGCTAACGGCACTGCTGCTGCCGATCGGGGCGTGCTGGATCATGGCCGGCGCGGCTGCGGCACGGTTCCCGAAAGGCGCCGTCGCGCCCGCCTCCCATCGGCGACGGCGGCGTCTCGCCGCTTTGCTGGGCGGGTTTTCCGGTGCCTTGTCCACGCTGCTGCCGCATTGACACCACGGTTGCGAGCTCTCTCCCGGTCGCCACTGCACAAGCGCCCCATCCGTCCTGCGCCCTCGTCTGGGACACGGTTGCACGGCGCTTTTCCCGTCAACGACGCGAAACGTCCGCCGGCGGTCCGGCGGTCCATAGGACCCCTGAGCCTGCGGCTAGGCCGCTTCTCCATTGCGCCGGCGCAATGGCGGCGGCGCAATGCCGGCAGCGCTGCGCCGGGCATTGGCGGCCGCCCTGACGCGGCGCCGTCCCAGCCACAGCACCAGCCCGGTCACCATGAAGCCCAGCGGCAGCAAGCCGGCAATCGCAATCGCGATGCGTCCGGCCAGCCCGAAGGCTTCGCCCGTGTGCAGCGGGAACTGCCAGTTCAGGAACGTGTCGCCGGCAGGCGCCGTCAGCGGGTTGCGTACGCGCAGCAGCGCGCCCGTGTAGGCGTCCACCGTGATGCGGGTGCTGCCTGCGCCCTGGCGCACCTCCCCAGGCTGGCGCATGCGGATCTCGTAGGGGGTCTTCTTGTCCGTCGGCAGCGCCACGCGGGTGATCCGCCCGGCTGGATTGACCGCCTGCGCCACCTCCACCGCCTCGCTCACCATGATCGGCTCGCCGCGCGGGCCGCGCACGTGGGCATTGCGCAGCTTCTCCGTCGGCGTGACCGTTGCGACGCTGGCGACAGCAGGCCGGATCCACTCCGGCAGGTTGAAATACATGCCCGAAAAGCCCAGCATCAGCAGCACGGGCGCCGAGATCATGCCGGCGCTGCGGTGCAGGCTGAAATGGAACTTCAGGCTTTTCCAGTGGCCGCCGACGGTAAACGACTTGACCAGCGCGCGCCAGGTCGCCTTCGGCCACCACAGCGCGATGCCGATGGCGCCGATCAGGAACAGGGCGAGCCCCGCCAGCCCCATGACAAGCTTGCCCACGTCGCCCGCAAACAGGTAGCGGTGCACGTGGAACAGCGTCGACATCAGCAGCGGGCGCGTCAGGCCGAACTCGCCGTCGTTGCGCTCGCCCAGCACTGCCAGGGTGACGGGGTCGACCATGACCTGGCGCGTCACCGGCATCGCCAGCGCGCCGCGTTCGCCCTTGGGCTGCCGGTACGACGCGACCACCACGCCATCGGCCACGTGCGGCAGTCCCAGCTGGCTTGGCCTGCCGTACAGCGGGTCGGCCGACAGGCGTGCCAGCACCCGTTCGGCGATCATGCCGGGCGGCGCCAGCGGCTCCGTTCTGCCCGCCACGCGCAGCAGCGCGGGATTCAGCGCCACGTCGAGCTCTTCCACCCACACCAATGCCGTGCCCGTCAGGCCAGACAGCACGAGCAGCAGTCCGAACCCCAGCGACAGATACAGGTGAATGCTGCGCAGCAGCTTGCGGGAAAAGCCGGTAACCATGCGATTTGGACGGGATGACAAAGCAAGGATTCTACCCGATTGCAAATGTAAATGATAATAGTTATCATTCGTGGCTATTTTCTGCAACATTGACTGGAGCTCATGTGATCAAGGCCGCGCCGCTGCCCGTTCCCCTCGCCCATGCCGTTGCCGGCGCCTGCCTGCTGATGGCGCACGCGGCCACGCTGGCACAGGCCGCCGACGATGGTGCCATGCGCGAAGTCATCGTCACCGCCACCCGCACGGCCAAGGCGGTGGACAAGATTCCCGGCGCCGTGTCCGTCATCACGCAGCGCGAACTGGAAGCGCAATATCTGGTCGCGGACGATCCGTCCGCCGCCCTGGCCGCCTATATTCCGGGCTACGCGCCCAGCCGCCAGAAGATGACGTCCACGGGCGAGTCGATGCGCGGCCGCGCCACCCTGATCCTGCTGGACGGCGTGCCCCAGTCCAATCCGCTGCGTGCCGGCATGCGCGAAGGTTATTTCGCCGACACGGCCATCATCGAGCGTATCGAGGTCATCAATGGCGCGTCGGCCATCCAGGGCATGGGCGCGACGGGCGGCATCGTCAACTACATCACGAAGACGCCTCGCACGGAAGGCACGACGGTAACGGTCAACGCCCGCACCGCGTCGCAGCTGCGTCACGACAACGTGGACTGGAAGACGGGCCTGACGGTGGCGCACAAGGCCGGCGACTTCGACCTGCTGGCGTATGCCAGCGTGCAGGCGCGTGGCATGGGCTATGACGGCAGCGGCAGGCTGCTGGGTATCGACGCCGTGCAGGGCGACACCATGGACACCGAAGGCAGCGACCTCTTTCTGAAAATGGGCCGCAATTTCGGTGAGCAACGGGTACAACTGACCGTCAACCGCTTCAAGTTCGACGGCGACGGCGACTATCGTACGGTCCCCGCCGATTTCGCCGCCGGCATTCCCACGTCGTCCGCACCCGGCACGCCACCCGGTGCGCCGCCGCGCAACGACGTCACGACGGCCAGCCTGGAGTATCGCCACAACGCACTGTTCGGCGGCGCCTTCAGCGCCCAGTTATTCAGCCAGGATTTCTCGTCGCTGTACGGCGCCACCAATACCGCGACGTTCCAGGACATCCGGCTGGCACCCCTCGGCACGTTCTACGACCAGTCCGAAATCGTGGCCGACAAATATGGCGCCAAGCTGACGTACGTGCGACCCGACCTGCTGGTGGCGGGTCTGGAAGCGACGGTTGGCGTCGATCACCTGCACGACCGCAGCCGCCAGCAGCTCGCTGGCACGGGCCGCACGTGGGTGCCGACCCTGGACTTCACGTCCACGGCGCCCTTCCTGCAGCTGGAATACGAAATCGGGCCCGTCACCGTGCGGGGCGGCGTGCGCCACGAGTCGGCCGACCTGAAAGTCGACACCTACACGACGCTGGCGGCGTACGGCAGCCGCCTGGTGCAAGGCGGCGAACGTTCGTTCTCGAAGAATGTACGCAACCTGGGCGCCATCTGGCGGTTCGCCCCCGGCTGGTCGGCGTTTGCATCCAGCGCGGAAGGCTTCGGCCTGCCGGACGTCGGACTGGTGCTGCGCGGCGTTAACCGACCCGGCCAGTCCGTCGCACAGCTGTTCAGCCTGGAGCCTGTCGTCACGCGCAACAACGAGGTCGGCGTAAACTGGCGCGGTGCGCTGGGCAACATCGGTGCATCCGCCTACGATTCGCGTTCGAAGCTGGGCACGGTGCTGCGCATCAACAGCCAGGGCATCGGGGTGCTGGACCGCGTGCCGACCACGGTGCGCGGCTGGGAAGTGTCCGGCGAACTGCGGGCAAACAAGGCGCTGTCGGCTTTCGGCAGCTATGCCAGGACGATGGGCAAGACGGCCGCCACGGCCGGCGCGCCGATGGACCTGGCTCTGGGCGCCCGCTCGCAGGGTCCGGACAAGCTGGTCCTCGGTGCCAACTGGCAACCTGTCGCGGGCACGCAACTGCGCCTGCAGGCGACGCGGCTGGGCGATCGGGACATCAACCTGGGCCGTACCGTCGGCACCTCGAACCTGGAAGAACACTTCCGCGGCTATACGCTGGCGGACCTGGCCGCCACGTTCGACACGCGCTACGGCAAGTTCGGCATCGGCGTGGAGAACCTGACCGACCGGCAGTACATCGGCTACTACCCGCAATCGGCCAGCTTCAAGGAGCCGGTGTCGTATTTCGCCGGGCGCGGCCGGACCCTGTCGGCCAGCGTGGCCCGCACGTTCTGACCCTTGCAGGCTGGCAGTCGCCAGCCTTTCTATTGTCCAGTTGTCATTGCGCAGTATCAAATAGCACGCAGTTAATATGGCGTACCCCTTAACCGGGCTTAACAAGAGGATCATAATCAACCGGCAGGGGCAGCCGCCCTTCTTTCCGAGGCCGACCATGATCTTCCAGCGCATTGCAGCCCGTCCACTCCAGGTCCGTCCCACCCGGTTCGCCGCCGACGAGCCCCACATGGCCGACCAGCTGTCGGCCTGGGCGCGCGAGCCGGGCGGACTGACAGGACGCGACCTGCGCGGCTGCGATCTGCACGGCATGGTGCTGGACGACGCCGACCTGCGCGGCGCGAACCTGGCAGGCGCCAACCTGACGGGCGCCAGTCTGCGCCGTGCCAACCTGGGCGGCGCGATGCTGCGCGGCGCGGTACTGACGGATGCCGATTGCAGCGGTGCCCGCTTCGCCGTCGCCTGCCTGGACGGCACGGTGGCCGAGTGCTGCCGGCTGGCAGGCGCGGATCTGACGGGCGGCACGGCCAACGGCGCCCGCTGGCCCGGCGCCGACCTCAGCGATGCAAACCTGGCGGGCCTGACGGCAACCGGGCTCGATCTGACCCATGCCGTGCTGGACCGCAGCCGCGCACGGGGCATGACGTTGCAGGACGTGCGTGCGGACTACAGCCGCTGGCGCGCCGCCCGCTGGGACCATGTATCCGTGTGCGACACCACCTTTACGCGGGCGGACTTCCGCCAGAGCCGCCTGGCCGATTGCACCCTCGACAGCACCCGGCTGCCGGACAGCCAGTGGGACGCGGCGCGCTGGTGCCGCGTCACGCTCGGGTTCGGCATCTCGCTGCGCGGCGCGGTCATGGCGACGGTGCAGTTCGACGCATGCGACGCGCGCGCCATCGCGCTCGCGGGTGCGACACTCGCCGGCAGCGGCCGGCCGACGCCATCCGGGCGTCCTGCGCTGACGGTCGTAGGCGGACGCGTGACGATCGGGCCCCGTTCGTGACCGGCCGTATCGCCGTCTGGGCGTCCGTACTGCTGTTCTGGCTGCTGGCGCGCGATATTGCCGCCCAGCCCGGTGCTCCTGCCGCTCCCACTGCCCCCGCTCCCGCTGCAGCCCCTGCTCCGGCGCCGGCCAGCCCCGGCGCCACGCCCGCGCAAGGCGCGATGGCCTGCCCCACGCCGCAGCAGTATGGCGCGGTGACCGTCACCCGCGTCAGCGCCTATGTGCCCAACAGTGCCGGCCCGCCCGTGCGCGAAGTGTCGCTGCGGGACGGCATCGTCGTCACCGTCAACGACCTGGCGCCGCTGCTGGCGCGCGAGCAATGCTCGCCGCGGCAGAAGCGCATCGTGCTGTTCCTGGACGGGCGCCCGCTGGCGGACATCCGTCCTTACCCGCCCAGCAACCCCGTCGCGAACACGCTCAACTTTGTGCTGAACCGCACGGAAACGTCGCGCGATGTCTGGACGCATCTGCTGGGCAAGCCCAGCTTCCGGCCGCGCGACCTGGCCGTCAGCGTGGGCATCGAAGACGAGTATCCTGTCGCTTCGCAGCAGACCATCCCCATGCGCGTTATCCCGATGGGCTGGTTCGCGCTGTGGACATCGCTGTTTTCCCTGCTTGCCGTGACGTTCATCGTGCTGGCGCGCCGCAGCGACGTGCTGCGCGATCCGGGCCCTCCGCCTGGACCGGGCCGGCGCAAGCCCTACAGCCTGGCGCGCACGCAAGGCGCCGTCTGGTTCGGCCTGATTCTTGCCTCGTACCTGTTCATCGGCATGATCACGGGAGATTACGCGACGACGATCACGCCGACGGTGCTGGCCCTGATGGGCATCAGCGCCGGCACGGTGATCGGCTCGTCGCTGATCGACCGGCCGCCCGGCACGGCGCAGGTGGCCGATCCGTCCGTCAGCAAGGGCTGGCTGGCCGACATCCTCAGCGACCAGTACGGCGTCAGCTTCCACCGCTTCCAGATGGCGTCCTGGACTCTCGTGCTGGGCATCGTCTTCATCCAGCAGGTGTACCGGGAGCTCGCCATGCCGGACTTCGATGCAACCCTGCTGGGTCTGATGGGGATCAGTGCCGGCACGTATCTGGGGCTGAAGACGACGTCCGAAGTAAAATAGCGCGCAGCCAACACCGCAGAACCGGCAAAGCCATCTGTTGTGGAGCGAAGTTTCGAGAAAACTGGTGGCGGACCCTGGACTTCTACCCCAGGGTCCGCAGGTCCGTTACCTGCTCCATGCCGAACCGGGCGCCGACAACGTACCCGGCCAGTTGCGCGCCGGTGGACTCAGGCGGCGCCAGAGCGCCCGTCTGATCCAGCTGGACGAAGCGCTCCAGTGCAGGAAAATCGGCGGCATCCGTGCCGCGGATCTGCGCCTGCATGCCCGTGTCGATGACGCCGGGCGCCACGCTGGCGATGCGCAGGTTCGGGACGTTGTCCAGTGCCACGGCCTGCGCGTGCATGTCGAGCGCGGCCTTGGTGGCGCAGTAGACGCTCCAGCCGGCGTACGCGTTGCGGCCGGCGCCGCTGGAAACATGGACGATGCGCCGGTCGGGACAGCCGGCCGTGGCGGCAACGAAAGCGTCGGACAGCATCAGCGCCGCCGTCACATTGATGCCGACGGCCTGCGCCAGCGCGCCGGCGCCCTGCCGTCCGGGCGGCCCCACGGGCGTGACGACGCCCGCATTATTCACCAGCACCGCCTGCGTGGCGCCTGCGAGGAAGCGCGCCAGCGCGCCACTGTCCAGCCAGCCCGCGACGGCCTGCGCATCGGCCAGGTCGAGGGCGGCTTCCTGCATGCCCGTCAGCGCCGGATTGGTGCCGCGGGCCACGCCGAGAACGGCCGCCCCGCGTGCCAGCAGTGCGGCGGCGATGCCGGCGCCCAGGCCACGGCTGTGGCCGGTTACGATAGCCTTGATCATGAGCTCTCCTGTTGTCGAGCCGGCATCGTACCACCGCGCGCCGGCTGGTCCAACGCGCGCACGGCTAGCGTTCGGCGGCCCGGTTGCCCACGTCGTGAATGTCGAAGCTCATGTCCTTGCAACGCAGCGTGATGCGGCAGCCCTGCCGTCCGCCCAGCCGTTGATGGACGACGCGCAGGCCCAGCGCCTGCACGGCACGCTCCAGCGCGACGATGTTCTTGTCGCCCACGGTAACGGGCAATTGCGCCTTGCCGAACAGGCTGGCGCCGCCGGCTGCGATGACTTCCAGCTGCGCATAGTCGTCGGGCCGGGCGCCCAGCGCCCGTAACATCGCCGGAATGGCCGTGCTGACGTAGCGCGCGCCCGCGTTCGCTTCGTGCGGCGGCGCCTCGCCGAGCAGGCAGTGCGCCAGCGCAGCACGTCGCTTGCGCCGCCAGACGATGGCGATCCCCACGCATGAGCCCAGCAGCGACGTCAGCACGATATCGCCGCAGCCGACTTCAAAGGCGCCGGCCCAGATGTGGCGGATCGAGGCCGTTCCGGCCGTCGCCGGCGGGATCGCGATAGGGGAAGGCATCGGCGGTAAGTGCGGCATGGATGGACCCTGGACGGAACGGAAGACCGCGTGTCGCGCGGGGACGTGGTGCCGGACATTGATTGGGTCAGCGTTGCCATGATGCATGCATTCCGTAACACTGTAAAGAAATATTGCCCTAAGGATTTCACAATATGTGTCTTGTACTCAACTGTGCGACAGCGTTGGTACATTATTTGCATAATGACAAATCTCTTGGAGGAGCAACACTGTGCAGCACAACCCGAATTTTTACAACGAAATGTCCGCCGACGGCATCGTGCGCGACCACTACCGTCAGTTTGCCGACTGGCTGGCGCAGCAGACGCCGGACGCCATCGAGCGCAAGCGCATGGAAGCCGACCTGACGTTCCGCCGCGTCGGCATCACGTTTGCCGTGTACGGCGACGGTGCCGGCACCGAACGCCTGATCCCGTTCGATCTGATTCCGCGCATCATTCCGGCATCCGAATGGGAGCAGATGCAGGCCGGTCTGGTGCAGCGCGTCAGCGCGCTGAACATGTTCATCGACGACATCTATCACGAGCAGCACATCATCCGCGCCGGCATCATTCCCGCCGAGCAGATCTACCGCAATGCCCAGTACCGCCCCGAAATGCAGGGCATCAAGGTCGCCAACGACATCTATGCCCATATCGCCGGCATCGACATCGTGCGCGCGGGCGCCGGCGAGTTCTATGTACTGGAGGACAACCTGCGGGTGCCGTCCGGCGTGTCGTACATGCTGGAAGACCGCAAGATGATGATGCGGCTGTATCCGGAACTGTTCGCCAGCCACAAGGTGGCGCCGGTCGAACATTATCCCGACATGCTGCTCGATAACCTGCGCTCGGTCGCGCCGATGGGCGTGCTGGACCCGACGGTTGTCGTCATGACGCCGGGCATGTACAACTCGGCCTATTTCGAACATGCGTTCCTGGCCCAGCAGATGGGCGTCGAGCTGGTCGAAGGCAAGGATCTGTACGTCACCAACAATGCCGTCTGGATGCGCACGACGCACGGCCCGAAGCGGGTCGACGTCATCTATCGCCGCCTGGACGACGACTTCCTCGATCCGCTTGCCTTCCGCGCCGATTCGGCGCTGGGCGTGCCCGGCCTGCTGTCGGTCTACCGTGCCGGCCATGTCACGCTGGCCAACGCCATCGGCACCGGCGTGGCCGACGACAAGTCGATCTATCCGTACGTGCCGGACATCATCCGCTTCTACCTGTCGGAAGAGCCTATTCTGAACAATGTTCCCACGTACCAGTGCCGCAAGAAAGCCGAGCTCGATTACACGCTGGCCAATCTGCCGGACCTGGTCGTCAAGGAAGTCCATGGCGCAGGCGGTTACGGGATGCTGGTGGGGCCCGCGTCGACGAAGGAACAGATCGACGACTTCCGGCAGCGCCTGATCGCCCGGCCGGACGGCTATATCGCCCAGCCGACGCTGGCGTTGTCGAACTGCCCCACGTTTGTCGAGAGCGGCGTGGCGCCGCGCCATATCGACCTGCGCCCGTTCGTCCTGTCCGGCAAGACCATCTCGATGGTGCCGGGCGGGCTGACGCGGGTGGCATTGCGCGAGGGTTCGCTGGTCGTCAACTCGTCCCAGGGTGGCGGCACCAAGGACACATGGGTACTGGAGTCGTAATGAGGGAGGGAGCTATGTTGAGCCGTACCGCGGACCACCTGTTCTGGATGGCCCGCTATACCGAACGCGCCGAGAACACGGCGCGCATGCTGGATGTAAACGTCCAGACCGCCCTGCTGCCTCAGTCCGAGGAAGCGGCGCGCCATGCGTGGCGCGCCCTGCTGGGCATCTCGGAGCTGCAGCACGGGTATGACCAGAAGCACGATGCGGTGACGCAGCGCGACGTCATCGAGTTCATGGTGTGCGATCCGTCCAACCCGTCGTCGATCATCGCCTGCCTGACGGAGGCGCGCGAGAACGCCCGCGCCGTGCGCGGCACGCTGACGACGGAAGTATGGGAAGTGACGAACCAGACCTACCTGGACCTGCGCCGGCGCCTGCACGGCGGCCAGCTGCACAAGGACCCCAGCCAGTTCTTCGAATGGGTCAAGTACCGCTCGCACCTGTCGCGCGGCGTTACGCTGGGCACGATGCTGCGCGACGAGGCCGTCAACTTCCTGCGCCTGGGCACGTTCATCGAGCGCGCCGACAACACGGCGCGTATCCTGGACGTCAAGTTCCACGGGGACGACGGCGAGGCGCGCCGCGATTTTTACTATTGGGCGGCGCTGCTGCGCTCCGTGTCCGGCTTCGAGATCTATCGCAAGGTCTATCGCGACGTCATCACGCCGGAACGCGTGGCCGAACTGCTGATGCTGCGGGCCGACATGCCCCGTTCGCTGCTGGCCTGCATGGAGGAAGTCGTCGCCAACCTGCGCGAAGTACGCAACGACGTCTCGGCCGATACCGAGCGCCTGGCCGGCAAGCTGCACGCGGAGCTGCAGTTCGCCCGCATCGAGGATATTCTCGAAGCGGGCCTGCACGACACGCTGACGGAATTCCTGCGGCGCATTTATGAACTGGGCAACGGCGTCAGCCGCGACTTCCTTGTGCCTCTGGCCGCCTGAAAGAACACCATGCAACTGTCGATACGTCACGAAACCCATTACACCTATTCCGCTTCGCTGGGCTACACGATCCAGCAGCTGCACCTGACGCCGCGCGGCGAGCCCCAGCAGCACGTGCTGCAGTGGCACCTGGGCGCGCCGGGCCACCTGCACGGCTACACGGACGCCTACGGCAACCTGTCGCACATGCTCACCCTGGACAAGCCGCACGACAACCTGCTGATCGTCGCCGAGGGCGTCATCGAGACGACCACGCCCTACCAGGGCCGCGTGCAGACGAAGGATACGCTGTCGCCGCTGGTCTACACGGTGCCCACGCGGCTGACGACACCGGCCGACAACATCCGCGCGCTGGCCGCCACCTGCCTGCCCAGCCAGCAGGCCGGCACGCGCGACCTGTTGAACCTGGCCGAGCACATTGTCGGCCTCGTGCTGTACCAGACCGGCGCCACGGAGGTCACGACGACGGCCAGTGCGGCACTGGGGCTGGGCAGCGGCGTCTGCCAGGACCACGCCCATATCTTCCTCGCATGCTGCCATGCGATCGGCATACCGGCACGCTATGTGTCCGGCTATATCGATCCGGGCGACACGAATCACGCGGCCAGCCATGCGTGGGTCGACGCATGGGTGCACGACGACGGCTTTACAGGCTGGGTCAGCATCGACGTCACCCATGCGCGCCTGATGACGGACGCCTATTGTCGCCTTGCCATCGGGCGCGACTACGAAGCGGCGGCGCCGATCCGTGGTATCCGCAACGGCGGCGGCGAGGAATCGATGACGGTGGACGTACAGATAGTTCCGCAGTGAAAAAATGCTGTGTACAATCGGAGGCGTTGACCACCCGATTTTGACCTGCAATGACCTACTGTGTTGGCGTGCGCCTCGATGAAGGCCTCGTATTCCTGTCCGATTCCCGCACGAACGCCGGTGTCGACCACATCGGCACCTTCCGCAAGCTGAACGTGTTCGAAAACCCGGGCGACCGGGTGATCGTCATGATGACGGCCGGGAACCTGTCGATTTCGCAAACGATCCGCGAAATGATCGGCGAGTTCGTCGGCGCGGGCGGCCATACGATCTGGACGGCACCGAACATGTACGAGGCCACCCGCGTGCTGGGCGAGGCCGTGCGCACCGTGCACGACCGCGAAGCGCAGGCACTGGCCAATTTCGGCATCGACTTCAACCAGTCGATCATCTTCGGCGGCCAGATCGGCAGCGAGCGCTGCCGCCTGTTCCAGGTGTACTCGGCCGGCAACTTCATCGAATCGCACGCGGAAAACACCTACTTCCAGATCGGCGAATCGAAATACGGCAAGCCGATCCTGGACCGCGTCATCACGCACGACACGTCGCTGGACGAAGCGGCCAAGTGCGCGCTGATCTCGATGGATTCGACATTGCGCTCGAACATCTCGGTGGGCCTGCCGCTGGACATGCTGGTGTACGAGAACAACGCGCTGGCCGTCACGCGCTTCGTCACCATCGACGAGAAGAACGAATACTTCCGCATGCTGCACACGACGTGGAGCAGCCAGCTCAAATGCATCTTCGAAGGCATCGCGGCGCCCGAATGGCAGTCGATGCCGGGCAACCGCAACGAGCCGATGCGCATGCCGCTGCCGCTGAACGTGGCACCGCATGCCGCGCCGGCGTCGCTGCAGTCCGTGGCGCAGCAGTTCGAGAACAAACAACAGTAGCGCAGTGGGCGCCGGAACCTTCGGGCCGGCAAGGCGCGCGGCCCGTCCCCGATGTGCCGCTTCCAACAGTGCTGGCGGTGCCCGCCTTGCGGATGCCGGGACCTGGGGACTCGACCGCTAGCAGTCCTGCCGCCGCAAGCTGTGCCACGTCCCCAGCGCCACGGGAATCGCCAGCGCCACGGCCGACACGTAATCGAGCAAACCATCGCCCAACAGCGCGGCGACGAGACCGATCGCGGTCAGCACGCCCAGCAGGATCGGTGCGCCCCACAGGCGCATGAACGCCGGGCTCATCGCGCGTCTCCCTGGCTGGCCAGCGCAGGCGCCATGCCCGCCTCGTCCAGCTCCGGCCTGCCGGCGCGCGCGGGCACGGGCACGCCGCGCTTGAGCCAGAGGTACAGGCCGCTGCCCAGCACGACGATCGTCGCCACATCCAGCGCGGCCCACAGGAACTTCATCAGCTGCCCGCCGTAATCGCCGAAGTGCAGCGGCTGCGACAGCAGCAGCCCCGTCAGGTACCACGGCAGGTCGCGGCTGTCGGTGATCCTGCTGGTCTGCGCGTCGATCAGCACGGGCTTGTACAGGCGCGACGTCAGCGGCGTATCGCCGGTCATGAAGACGCCATAGTGGTGCTCGCTCGTGAATGGCGTGCCGGGGAACGCGATGAAGCCGATCTTCATGTCCGGCTCCAGCGCCTTCGCCGCAGCCACGGCCCGGTCCATCGAACCGAAGGTTTTGAGCGGCGGCGCGTTCTTGTACGGCGCGACCATTTCGGCCATCTCCGTCGACTGCCAGTATTTGAACAGCAGGTCGGCCCACGTGTTGATCATGCCGGTGGCGCCGACAACGAACAGCCACGTCAGCGTGACGATGCCCAGCAGGTTGTGCAGGTCGAGCCACTTGGTGCGCGGCGTGCGCTCGCGGCGCACGGTACCGAAATCGAGCTTGCGCATGAACGGCGCATACAGCACGACGCCGGAAACGATCGCCACCAGCAGCAACAGACCCATCAGGCCGAGGAACAGCTTGCCCCACAGGCCGGCGTACAGGTCCACGTGCAGGTGGAACATGACGGACATGAAGCTGCCTTCGAACTGCGGCGTGGGCAGGGCTTGCGCCGTGCGCGCATCCACCACCGTGAACTTGAAATTCGTGTCGGCGCCGTTGTCGCCCAACGTCATGTTCCAGATCGTGTCGTCGTCCGGTTCCTGCGACATGTACAGCATCTGCTTGCCGGGGAATGTTGCCTTGGCGGCAGCAATCACGCGGTCCAGTTCGGCCTTGGGTGTGTCGGCCGGCATCGGCGCCGACTCGACCTCCGTGCCCAGCAGGTGGCCGATCTCGTGGTGATAGATCAGCGGCAAGCCGGTTATGCACAGCAGCAGCATGAATACGGTGCAGACGAGGCTGCTCCACTTGTGGATCCAGGCCCAACGGCGAATGGTGACAGGCGTCATGATGGAACGATATAGGCTAAGGTCAGTAGATGATAATGGAAACTATTCTCATTTACCAGCGACTTGCGCGACTATATAATTGCCTGGTCGAATTTTTTTTCAGAAAAATCATGTCCAAGCCTCTCCATTCCCCCATTGCTGCGGCGATTCTCGTCCTGGTTGGCAGCGCGGCCTCCGCCCAGAACACCGACGAGCCCGTCGCCACCGTCATCGTCAGCGCGTCGGCGGACGCTTCCGCCGCCGGCCTGTCGCGCGCCTACTCCGGCGGCCAGGTGGCCCGTGGCGGCCGGCTCGGGCTGCTGGGCAATGTCGACGTGATGGACACGCCGTTCAACGCCACCAGCTACACGCAGCAGCTGATCCAGGATCAGGGCGCGCGGGGCGTGGCCGACGTGCTGCAGAACGATCCGTCCGTGCGCATCGCACGCGGCTTCGGCAACTTCCAGGAGCTCTACGTGATCCGCGGCTTTGCCGTCAATTCGGACGACCTGGCGTATAACGGCCTGTACGGCCTGCTGCCGCGCCAGTTCGTCGCCTCCGAACTGCTGGAGCGCGTGGAAGTGTTCCGCGGCGCGAACTCCTTCCTGAACGGCGCCGCGCCGGGCGGCGGCGGCATCGGCGGCTCCATCAACCTGGTGCCGAAGCGGGCCGGCAACGCGGCGCTGACGTCGGCCACGGCCGGCATCGAGTCCGGCGGGCAGAAATACGGCGCCGTCGACATCGGCCGCCGCTTCGGGCCGGACAACCGCGCCGGCATCCGTGTCAACGGCGTCCGGCGCGATGGCGGCACGGCCGTCGACCGCGAAGACCGCGAACTGTCCGTTGCCTCTGTCGGCTTCGACTGGAATGGCGGCCATTACCGTCTGTCGGCCGACGTGGGCTACCAGGATCAGGAACTGACGGCGCCGCGCACCAGCGTGACGCTGGCCGCCGGCATCCCCGTTCCGTCCGCGCCGGACGCCGGCCGCAATTTTTCGCAGCCGTGGACAGTCTCGAAAGAGCGCGACACCTTCGGCACATTGCGCGGCGAGCTGGACCTGGCTGCCGGCACGGTGGGCTGGGCCGCGTTCGGCGCCCGCTCCGGGCACGAATCGAACGTGCTGAACACCACCACCGCCACGGGCGCTGGCGGCGCGGCGTCGATGTACCGCTTCGACAACGAGCGCAAGGACACGGTGCGGACCGGCGAAATCGGCATCCGCACGAAATTGCGCACGGGGACCGTCGGCCACAGCCTGTCGGCCACGGCCAGCGGCTTCTCCAGCGATTCGCGCAATGCCTATGCGATGAGCGACTTCGGCGCCGGCGCGATCGCAACGAACCTGTACGCGCCGGTCGATGCGCCCGCCCCTGCCGCCACGTTCTTCACGGGCGGCCGCCTGGACGATCCACGCACGACGGCCAAAACCATCCTGTCCAGCTATGCGGTGGCCGACACGCTGGCACTGGCCGACGAGCGCGTGCTGCTGACGGTGGGCCTGCGCCACCAGCGCATCAAGGATGCCAGCTACCACTACGACACGGGCGTGCAGGAATCGCGCTACGACGCCAGTCGCAATACGCCGGTGGCCGCCGTGGTCTTCAAGGCCATGAAGAACCTGTCGCTGTACGCCAACTATATCGAGGGGCTGCAGAAGGGCCAGGTGGCGGCGGGCGACGTCAGCAATATCGGCCAGACGTTCGCCCCGACCGTGTCGCGCCAGAAGGAGATCGGCGCGAAATACGATGCGGGCACGGTGGGCTTGACGGCGGCCCTGTTTACCACGGCCCAGCCGCAGGCGACGATCGTCGACCGCGTGTTCGGCCTGAACGGCGAGCAGCGCAACCAGGGTGTGGAATTCTCCGTGTTCGGGCAGCCGCTGCGGGGCCTGCGCCTGCTGGGCGGCCTGACCCTGCTGGACGCGGAACAGCGGCGCACGCAGGGCGGCGCCACGGACGGCAACGACGTCATCGGCGTACCGCATACCCAAATGAACCTGGGCGCCGACTGGGACGTGCCGGGCGTGCCGGGACTGGCGCTGACAGGACGCGTCAACTACACCTCGAAGCAGTATGCCGATGCGGCCAACCTGCAGCGCGTGCCGTCGTGGACCCGCACGGACCTGGGCGCGCGCTACATCACGCGCCTGGGCGAGCGTACGCTGACCGTGCGTGCCCGCATCGACAACGCCTTCGACCGCGACTATTGGGCGTCCGCCGGCGGCTACCCCGGCCAGGGCTATCTGGTGCTGGCCGCGCCGCGCACGTTCGTCCTGTCCGGCACGCTTGAGTTCTGACTGGACTTGGCTCCCAGGCTGTGGTGAACTATGCATCACCACAGCCCGGAGCGAGAACCATGGATGTCATCACTTCCGCAGTGACGGCGGCAATCGCCGAGGGCGGCGGCAGCGCTGCCTACCAGATGCTCAAAAGCCGTCTTGCGGCCAAGTCGCCGCGCGTCGCGGAAGCCCTGCTCGACCTGGAGCAGGATCCCGGTTCCCTGTCGCGCCAGTTCGCCTTGTCGGACGCGCTGGCGGCGGCGGGCCTGGCGGGCGACCGCTACCTGCGCGCCGCGGCACGCAACCTGCTGGACGAAGTCGAGCGGCGCCAGGCGCGCGTGGCAACGCATGAGGCGCGAGCGCACGTGGACCCGGAAGGCGTACCGAGCCATGCCGTCATGCAGGTGTTTTTCGCCACCGACCGCCAGCAGACGGGCGACCGCCATCCGGCCCGCCAGTTCGGGGTCGCACGCGGCCCCGTCAGTTACGGCAGCTGCGAGGTCGGCATCCCGCGCGACCACCGCATGGGCGAGCTCGAGTCGCCGTCGCTGCTGCGCCTGCAGTTCCGGCCCGATCCGGACCGCCACGTCGTGCTGATGCGCACCGAGCTGGCCACCCGCGAACAATTCTTCCCCACCGTTTCCCAGGCTATCGCCGCCAGCGCCAACCGTGCGGCGCTGCTGTTCGTGCACGGCTTTCGCGTCAGCTTCGAGGACGCGGCGCGGCGCACGGCCCAGATCGCCTACGACCTGGGCTTTGCCGGCGTGCCCTTGTTCTACAGCTGGCCATCGCAGGGGCGGCTGTCCGGCTATCT
The DNA here is from genome assembly GCF_004421005.1 of Pseudoduganella plicata. Classification (NCBI taxonomy): domain Bacteria; kingdom Pseudomonadati; phylum Pseudomonadota; class Betaproteobacteria; order Burkholderiales; family Oxalobacteraceae; genus Pseudoduganella; species Pseudoduganella plicata. Next base: position 688,932 of record NZ_CP038026.1, on the reverse strand, counting down.
GGTCGATGAAACCAATGTTGAATGGGCCCAGGCGGGACTGACGGCGTTCCTGGCGGACTTCCTGGCGGACACGCAGGCCGAGCACGTCTATCTGCTGGCCCACAGCATGGGCAATCGCGCGCTGACGCGCGCCGCGGCGGCCGTGATCGCCGGCCGTCCCGACCTGGCGAGCCGGCTGCGTGAAATCATCCTGACGGCGCCGGATATCGATGCGGACGTGTTCCGCCGCGATATCGTGCCTGCGCTGACCGCCGGCGGCAGTCCCGTCACGCTGTATGCGTCGTCCAATGACGAGGCGATGCAGGTATCGAAGAAGATGCACGGCTACCCCCGCGCCGGCGACGGCGGCGATGGACTGGTCGTGGCGGCGGGGCTGGAGACGATCGATGCGAGCGGGGTCGATACGAGTTTTATCGGTCACTCGTACTACGCGCAAGGCCGTTCGGCCCTGGGCGACATGTATTACCTGATCAATCAGCGGTTGCGCGCGAACCAGCGCTTCGGCCTGCATCCGGTCGAGGCGCCCGGCGGGCGCTACTGGACGTTCAACGAATGACGGAGTTCCCAATGACGGCCTATGCAAGTGCCCATGACGAAACGATTTTTTGCGTCGACGAGCTGGTGGAAGCGCTCGGCAACGACGAACGTGCGGTGCGCAGGGTGGTGCGCATCGTGCGCGACTGTATCAGCCTCGGCATCGAACCGCTGAACATGGCGGGCGAGGCCGTGCAGCAGGCCCGCTTCATGGAAGCGCGCCGCATCGTTCATCAACTGCGCGACAGCGTGACCGAGCTGGGCGCCAAGCGGTTCGTGGCCGCCTGCCTGGGACTGGAACTGGCGCTGGCGGAAGGGAAAGTGTTACAGATTCCCCTGCTGTTTTCCGCGGCGGAGTCGGAACTGCGGGTCCTGATCGAGCATGCCGGCGCCTGGCTGGACCAGCATGAGGGCCGCGCCGCCGCCCGCTGAGCAGCCCCGGCATTGCTAACGAATGGTTACAATTAATCCGCCAGTCGCCCAACATGGTCTGGTTCCGCGCAAAGTTGACATGCTAATATCGCCACCACTGCCTTACCCGTCAGCGCGCCATCCGGGCGTGCGCCGCTGTGGCATCAAAGCCACTAGAATGGCGCGCGCTGATGCTGCTCGACAGTGTTTCGGCATGGGTGTGGCGTTCGATACATTGCATAAGAGCAATGTTGTGTTACCCTATCAACCGCGTTACGCAGGTTTGAATGAGGCAAGAAGAAGAATATGGAATTATTTAACAAGTCGGGCGCGCTTATTGCGTCCGTACTCGTCATGGTGGGCGCTTTGATAGCCTGTCAGGCCAAGGAAGACGCGGTGCCGCCGGCACCCGTGATCGAGGCGGTTGCACAGAAGTTGAGTGTTCATGGCGGTGCGGCCGCCGAGCGCCGTCTGCGCGAATGGGCCGATCAGGGCTCCGTCGTCGCCAAGCGCGAATTGGGCATGATTTACCAGAGCAAGACGCAGCATCGCAACGAGGCGATGCGCCTGTTTGAAGAGGCGGCCAGGGCCGGCGACTCGGAGTCCGCCTTCCAGCTGGCGGAAATGGTGCGCACGCCACGCGGCGATGGTGCGGACGGTCCCGGCCGTGCCGCCACGCTGTACCAGCAGGCGGCCGAGAGCAGCCATCCGAAGGCCGCGTTGCGGCTGGCATCGCTGGTGCGCGGCGGCGAGGCGGCGGCGCAGCCGGCCGCCATGAAGTAAAGTCGCCCGCCCGCCGTACAGCCATCCCCGGCACACGACCCGCGTGTGCCACCCTTCTCTCCCCGCTGTTAAAGCAAATTAACACGGCTTAACTTGTCACGTGGGCGTTGCCGTTGCATCATGAATGCCTGGAAAGCAACGGCGCTGGTGCCGCTGCACCACGGGAGAACCATGATGCCACTTACTCAGCCGAACGTTCACATCATGCACCGCGACGCCGTGATGACGGCGGGCCTGCACGCTCTGCTTGCCACGCCAGCCGAATTCGCGCTCACGGCTCATGGTTGCCAGCCGCCGGCCCAAGCGCAGGTGGTCGTCGCGGACTATGACACGGGCATCGAGCTGGCGCGCCAGCTGCCGCAGGGCCGTTTCGGCCAGGCGGCGCGGGTGCTGATCGTGACGCAGCGGGACAAGGAATGGGAAGTGCGCACGGCCATGGATGCCGGCGTGCACGGCTACCTGCTGCAGGGCTGCTCGCCGGACGAACTGGTGCGCGCCGTGCGGCAGCTCAGCCAGGGGATGCGCTACCTGAGCGAAGCCGTCACCCGCTGCGTTGCCGACAGCCTCAGCCGCGAGACGCTGACGGGCCGCGAAACCGACGTGCTGCAGCTGCTGGCCAAGGGGTGCTGCAACAAGTCGATCGCGCGCGAGCTGGGCATTGGCGTCGGCACCGTCAAGACGCACGTCAAGGGCCTGATGAGCAAGCTGGACGCCACGGCGCGCACGCATGCCGTCGTGGTTGCCACGCAGCGCGGCCTGATCGACGCCGGGCGCCGGCCCGCGCCATTCATCACGGGCGAACCGGTGCAGCGGGGGGTTGCCCGGCAGTCGTTGCAGTAGGCCCTGTCAGCGGTTCGCCGCGCACTGTGCCACGGTTCCGGCTCCTCCGTCCATTCCCTGATCCATTCCCGTCTCAAAGCTCAGCAGTTTTGAGCACCGTCAATGGCCAACCATGGCGAGTTCCTACGCTGGTAGTTCATCCATGCAATGGAGATCGCCATGCGTCCGTATCCGTTTCGCACCGTCCTGTCCGCCCTGCCCCTGCTGCTTGCGCTGGGCGCCTGCCATCGCCAGCCGCCCACCGACGACCTGCTGGCCGACGCCCGCCGCTATCGCGACAAGGGCGACGTCAAGGCAGCGATCATCCAGCTGAAAAATGCCGTCCAGCAGCAGCCGGAGCTGGCCGACGTGCGCCTGATGCTGGGCCAGATGTACCTGGAAAGCGGCGACATGCTGTCGGCGGAAAAGGAACTGCGGCGGGCGCGGGACGCGGGGGCGCCGCGCGCCGACGTGCTGCCGGCGCTGGGCAAGGCGCTGCTGGCACAGGGCCAATTCGAAGGGACCCTGACGGCAACGGCCGATGCCACGGACGCGCCGGCGTTGGCCTTGCGCGGCCAGGCAATGCTGGGCCTGGGTCGCGTGGACGACGCCCGCGCCGCGTTCGACGACGCACTGCGCAAGCAGCCGGGAATGACGGAAGCGACGCTGGGCCTGGCGCGTGTGGCGCTGGCGGCGGACAATGCGGCGCAGGCCCACCAGCTGACGCAACAGGCCGTGGCCGCCAGTCCCGGCGATATCGAATCGCTGCGGCTGCAGGGCGAGATGCAGCGCGCCGCCAACGAACCGGATGGCGCGCGTGCCACCTACGAACGCATCCTTGCGCTGAAACCGGATAACGTGCAGACGCGGGTGGATCTGGCCAACCTCGATATCGAGACGGGCCGCTTCGCCGAAGCGCGCGAACACATCGCCAGGGCGCGCAAGGCGCAGCCGCACAGCCTGCCGATCTTCTATTCGCAGGCATTGCTGGATTTCCGCGAGGGCCATTTCAAGACGGCGCGGGAGCAGTTGCAGCAGGTGCTGCGGGCCGTACCGGACCATATGCCGAGCGTGCTGCTGGCCGGTGCCGTCGAGGTGGCGCTGGGTGCCGACACGCAGGCCGAGCGCTACCTTTTGCAATTCCTGGGGGCCGATCCCGGCAATGCCTACGCCGTCAAGCTGCTGGCCACTGTAGCGCTGCGCAACGGCAAGCCCGACGACGTACTCAAGCTGGTCCGGCCGCTCCTCAGGCGTACGCCGGACGACGTCGAGCTGCTGGCCCTGGCCGGAGAGGCGGAAATGCGGGCCCGGCGGTTCACGGAGGCCGCCGCCCACTTCCAGAAAGCCAGCAGCCTGAAGCCGGACGTGGCCGGCCTGCGGCTGGCGCACGGTGTCAGCCGGCTGGGCCTGGGCGACAATTCCCGTGCGATCGCGGAACTGGAGCAGGCCAGCCAGGCCGCCGGCGATCCCGGCCGCGCCGGCGTGCTGCTGGTGCTGACGCATCTGCGCGAACAACAGTTCGACAAGGCGCTGGCAACCGTCGACGAGATGCTCCGCAAGGACGACACGGCGATGCTGCGCAACCTGCGCGGCGGCGTACTGCTGGCCCGCAGCGACGTCGATGGCGCCCGAGCCGGCTTCATGCACGCGCTGGACAAGGATGGACTGTACCAGCCCGCCCTGGACAATCTGGCCCAGCTGGACATCGTCGCGCGCAAGCCCGACGATGCGCGGCAGCGCTACGAAGCGGCGCTGGCACGCGACAAGAAGAATGCCGCGCTGATGACGGCGCTGGCCCGGCTGGCGACGCTGCAGGGCAAGTCGGACGAGGCGATGCGCTGGCTGGAGCGGGCCAGCAAGGAAAATCCGGGGGCCGCGGCGCCGGCGCAACTGCTGGCGACTTACTACCTGCAGGCCGGCGAGAAACAGAAGGCCGTCACGCTGGCGCAGAAACTGCAAGCCACCGACCCGGGCGACGCGAGGGCGCTGGCCGTGCTGGCCCAGGCCCAGGCGGCATCCGGCCAGACGGAGGCGGCACTGGAGAGCTACGACAAACTGTCCGTGCTGCAGCCGACATCGGCGGCGGTCCAGCTGCGCATTGCGACCCTGCACCTCGTCGCCAGCCACCTGGACGACGCCTTGCTGGCGGCCCGCAAGGCGGCCAGGCTGGAGCCGGACAACGACGAAGCGGCGTTACTGCTATCGAGCCTGCTGATCGAGAAGAACCTGCTGAGCGAAGCCGGCTCGCTGGCGCATGGCTGGCAGACCCGGCGCGCCGATTCGCCAACGGGCTGGAAGCTTGAAGGCGACTTGCTGATGGTGCAGCAAAAGCCGCTGGAGGCGCTGCAACGCTATGAAAAGGCGTTTGGCCTGATGCCTTCGGGCCCGCTGCAGATCGCCATGCACCGCGCACTGGTGGCCGCCCACCGTGCGCCGGAGGCAAGGACACGCATGACCGCATGGCTGGACCGTCAGCCGGGGGACCTGCCGACGCGGATGTATTTTGCTAGCGCCCTGCTGTCGGCAAACGAGTTCGACAGCGCCAGCAAGCAGTACCTGGAAGTCGTCAAGCGCTCGCCCGAGAACGTCGTGGCGCTGAACGACCTGGCCTGGGCGCTGTTGCAGAGCAAGGATGCGCGTGCGCTGACCTACGCCGAGAAAGCCCATCGACTGGCGCCGCGCAACGCGGCCGTCGCCGACACGCTGGCAGCCGTGTTGCTGGACAAAGGCGACACGGCACGCGCACTGGCGCTGCTGAAGAAAGCCGTCCAGGGAGCGCCGCAGGCCGCCGACCTCCGCTTCCACCTGGCGCAGGCACTGTACAAGGCGGGCGACCGCAAAGCCGCGCGCGCCCAGTGCGAGCAGCTGCTGACCCGGCACGACTTCAAACGGCGCGATGAAGTGCGGCAGATGCTGGCCCAGCTGTAAGGACGGTGGCGTGCAGGCTTGCCGGAGACCGGTGCGGACGGCGCCGGGCAGTTACCGGCGCGCCGCGCCGCCGCGCTGGCAGACCGGCACAGCGCGATGTGCCGGAACGCCGCGGCCGCCCCGGCACAACGGCTCAGTCCGATACGCCCTTCCCCGCGTACCGCCCGGGCGCGATAACGCCATGCGGGTCGAGCGCGGCCTTGATGCGGCCGATCATCTGCCAGTACGTGTCGTTGCCATTGTCCAGATCGGCCATCGACTGCAGCCCCACGCGGTAGGGGATGTACCCGGCGCCCACCAGCGTGTCGAACAGCTGGCGGTAGCACCGACCGGCGCGAGCGGCCTCTTCCGGATCCTCCTTGTCATAAGTTACCGTGAGCACGCCGCCCAGCGCCCGTTCGTTGATCATGCTGAACGTGACAAACAGGTCGAAGCGGTGCGCGCCGAAGATCGGTTCGGCCAGCGCATGCACCCGCAGCAGGTCGGCGCCGCGCATCGGCAGCACGGGCGACACCCACAGCATGCCGCAGTTGTCCAGCGCGGGGTTGGCGTTGACCGGGAAATCCGCCGGCAGGCCGCCGCGGCGGCGCCAGTACGCGCCTGCCAGGAAGCGACCGTTCGGAATGCCGCGGTTCATCTCGAACAGCGAACGTCCCAGCGCGACCTTGGCCGTCAGCTGTCTGCCGAGTCGCGTGCGGCCCAGCAGGCGCGCGACAAGGGCGCCTGCCGCAAGCTTGCGTTCGTCGAGAAACCGGACCCGTGCCCGCGTGGCATGCAAGGCGCGGCGCACGGCACGCCGGGCGGCCGCCACCTGGTCCGGGTTGCCGTACAGCGCGCCGGATACCGTCCAGGCGCCCACGCCAGCGGCGCGGCGCATCTGCGCACGCAGCGCCTCCGGCAGCGGTGTAGCGTCCCCGGCCAGCTGGCGCGGAAATGTGCTCCCGCCCGACAGCACACGCAGGTCGTTGCCGATGTGCACGATGCTGCGCAGGGTACCGTCCATGCGCAGCGGGCGCAACACGTCGATGACGGGCGCGATGTCGGCATGCTCCTCCACCGTGCACAGGAAATGGTTGAGCGCGGTTGTTTTCGGCATCAGCCACAGCCCCAGGCTTGTGACGATCCCCATGTTCGACTGGGTAAAGAGTCCGTCCACGAACGGCCCCACACCATAAGGATAGACGCGGTGATTGCCGGCGGTGGGAAAGTGGCCGAAGCCGGTGTCGACCACCTCGCCGTTGGCCAGCACGATGCGCATGCCGGCCACGTTCTGAAACCGGTTGCCGTAGGGCGAATGGCCGAAACCCCGCTCCAGGATATTGCCCATCAGGCTTGTATCGGGGCCGGCGCCCGTCGAGTCCATCCACAACGGCAAATCGTGTTCCAGCAGATAGCGCGACAGCTGTTGCTGCGTGACGCCTGGCTCGATCACGACGTAGGCCAGCTCGGCGTTCACCTCCAGGATGCGGTTCATGCCCGTAAGATCGACGATCGCATGGCCGTCGCCAGGCGCGCATGCGTCGCCATAGCCCCAGTTGCGGCCGGCGCTGATCGGGTACAGCGGGACGCGGCCAGAGGTTGCCCCCTGGACAATACGGACCACCTCATCGGTATTATGCGGGTGCAGGATGGCGACGGGCTGCGTGCTCCACGACGACGTGCTGGCGGCATAGCGCCCAAGCACGGCGGCATCCGTTACGACACGGTCCGGCCCGAGCACGCTGCGCCATGCCGCCAGCGCGGCGTCCACCGGCGAGGCTGCAGTCGCCATTTCAGTCCCTGCCCTGGATCAGGCGGCCGGTGATGCCTGGCTCGTCGCGCAGCGGGAAGAAGTAGGGGTAAAACGAACGTTCGCCCGGCGCCGCTTCCATCTGGCCGCCGAAGCGCTCGATCTGCTCGCCCATGACCGACAGTTCCAGGCGTAGCAGCACGGCCGGCGCGGCCACCCTCGAGCACTGGCGCTCGCCACCGAAGTCGCTGAAGCCCAGCATGCGCTTGTAGAACATCACATGGCGCGGATTGACCTCGATCACGTAATCGGTGAAACCGTGGATATTGCGCGCGTAAATATAGGAGATGTGGATCAGCGCGGCAAACACCCGTTTCGTTACGTCCCGGTCGATCGCGAGGCGCGACGGCTCGCACAGGCGGCACCCCTGCGCTCGCAGCTCGTCGAGCTTGTCGCGGAAATTGTCATCGGCGGGCAGGCCCAGCTTCGCGTCGTCCAGGCACAGGGCCATCGTGCCGACCGTCGCGCCGGCCGTTTCCGCATACAGCGTGATGCGGTTCGGCACGTGTGCCGCTTCCGGGTCCACGTCGTAACCGCGCCAGCCGTACATCTTGCGCAGCAGCAGGCTGGCCGCTTCGCGCTTGCCGGCCGTGCTCGCCATACGGATATGAAAGACCTGCGTGTCGATCGGGTGCGTGTGGGCCGTTGCGATCTCGTGCTCGCGAATGACGAGGTCGCGCAGCTTCGCCGCGGCTTCGAATGAAACGATTGTGTCGTCCAGAGGATGCACAGTCACTCCTGGTGTTTGGTGGGTAATGCTCTTCAGACCGCTGTTCCGGGCGCGAAGTTCCCCAAACGTCGGACTTTTTTTCAACTTCCCCGAATCTCGGCCGCAGCAGCCGCAAGTGTTTGATTCCTAAGGGTACACAAGCCTGGCACGGTTGCTGCTGAATGGTGCTTGTCGGCACGAATAACTGCGGCCGTAACCACTATCAAGGAGTAGCACGCCATGAACATCCTCCGAAAAGGTCTTCTGGTCACGGCAGCCGCCGCGACTCTCGGTATCGCAGCAATGGGCAGCGCACGGGCGGCCACGTTTGCGTCGGCCATTCTGGACATCAACAACTTCCGTCTGCTGCACTCGACTGGCACAGCCTATGCGGCCACCGACTTCGCGACACTGACGGGGACCAACGATGCCCACGCAACGGCGTCGCTGAACGGCGTGTTTGCCAACTCGGCCGATTCGCGCCCGATCCTGTCGGGCGTCCAGCCCGACGTGGCGCACCAGTGCGTCGGCGTGCCGTGCCCGGCGCTGGGTGAGAACAACTACGCCCGCTTCGCCCCCCCGCCACCCGTTCCCGGCAACTTCGGCTACGCCGACCAGCGGCAGATCGGCTCGGCAATCACCATCGGGGCCACCCCGGCCGGGGCGCACGCCACCACCCGTGCGGACGCGTCCACGTCGCAGAACATCCAGGTGGCGTCGGGCAATTCCGATGTCGGCACGTCGACCACCTTCGCGTTCACGCTGGGCCAGTCCGACACGATGACGGTGTCGTTCGATGCGAATCCCTACACCGCAGCTTTCGTGTCGAACGGTGCCGGCGCCACGTCGAACGCGAATGCACGCCTGTCGTGGAGCATCAATATCGTGGACCTGACCACCGGCACTTCGGTGTTCAACTTCGCACCGAACGAGATCAACGGCCTGGCGTCCGTCAGCCGTACCGACGGCAGCCCTGGTTTGCTGCAGTACAACGCGGCCGGTACGGTCTTCTCGTTCCTCGCCACCACGCCGCTGCTCAACGCCGGCACGACGTACCAGATCACCATCCAGCACAACACGCTGGCCAATGCGCTGCAACAGGAAGTGCCGGAACCGGCCACGCTGGCGATCGTAGCGGCCGGGTTGCTAAGCATGTCGCTGGTCAGCCGCCGCCGCAAGTTCTGAACGTGCAGGTTGTGGGCGTTGCAATGCGGCACACAGGGGGCGCACCGTCGGAATACTTGACGGTGCGCCGCGATTGATGCGACGCAACGCCACGTCAGGTTGCCGTCGAGGTCGATAACCCCAGCCATATAATCGAAACGCCCTTGCCGCGTTTCCCTGGAGAATCGACATATGGAAGAAATCATCGCCCAGGTGCAGTCCGCCCTGAAGGGGATCTGGAAGTACCGCTGGTACGCCGTCGCGCTCATGTGGCTGGTGGCGACGCTGGGCTGGCTGCGCGTGCTGACGCTGCCCGACGACTACCAGAGCTCGGCACGCGTCTATGTGGATACGCAGAGCATCCTCAAGCCATTGCTGTCCGGCATGACGACGGTTCCCAATGTCGAGCAGCAGGTCGCCATCATGAGTCGCACCCTGCTGAGCCGGCCAAACCTGGAACGCGTCATGCGTATGGTCGATCTCGACGTTGTCAGCAAAACGCCGCGGGAGCGCGAAAACGCTGTCGACGAGCTGCTGCAGAAGATCCGGATCAGCGGCACTGCCACCTACGACATCTATTCGATCAGCTACAGCAACAGCAACCCGAAGCTGGTCCGCGACGTCGTCCAGTCGCTGCTGACGATTTTTCTTGAAGGCAGTTTCAAGGGCAAGAAAGGCGAAACGGAAAAAGCCGTGCAGTTCATCGACGCCCAGATCCGCGCCTACGAGGACAAGCTGGTCGCGGCAGAGAACTCCCTCAAGGAATTCAAGATGAAGAACGCCACGCTGTTGCCGCGCCAGGGCGTCGATTATGGTTCGCAGCTGCTGATGTCGACCGATGCACTGAACAATGCGAAGCTGGAGCTGGTCGAGGCGGAACAGGCCCGCAACGCCATTAATGCGCAGATCTCCGGCGACGAGCCGATCGTGGGCGCCGATCTCGACCCGGGCACGATCGACAATCCTGAGCTGGACAGCCGCATTGCCGCGCTGAACAAGTCGCTTGACGCGCTGCTGCTGCAGTACACCGAAGCCCATCCGGACATCATTTCGACGAGGCGCCTGATCGCGCTGCTGCAGGAGCGCAAGGTGCAGGAAGCCAGGACCCGCGTCGCGCCGGGCGACCCCGGCAAGAACTACAGCCCGATGCTGCAGCAGCTCAAGGTGGCCCTGGCCGAGGCCGATGCGAAGGTCGCATCGATCCGCGCCCGGGCCGCCGAAATGGAGGCCCGGCACGCCAGCCTGCTGGAGCAGAGCAAGGCTGTGCCCGAGGTGGAATCCCAGCTGGCGCAGCTGAACCGCGATTACGAGATCAACAAGGACAACTACGAAAAGCTGATCGGCCGGCGCGAAGCGGCCAAGCTCTCCGGCGATCTGGCCACGACGACGGAGATGATGACGTTCAAGATCATCGACCCGCCGACCGCGCCGCTACGCCCGATCGGACCGAACCGACCTCTGCTGTACAGCATCGTGCTGGCAATTGCGGTGCTGTCCGGCGCCGCGTTCGCATTGCTGGTCAGCCAGGTACGCCCTACTTACCTCAGCCCTGCCGAGCTGCGCGAGGCCACGGGCCTGCGAGTGCTCGGTGCGGTGGCCATGAACTGGACGGAGCAGGAACGGCGCAAGCGCCGGCGGGGCCAGGTCGGCTTCGGTGCCGGGATCGCCTGCCTGTTTGCGTCATACGGTGGCGTAATGGCCATGTCGCTGCTTCATTCCTAGCGGAGCCATCATGATTCCTTTCGAAGATTCGCAGCGCAGCGAGCCAATCGTGGCTCGCCCGGACGGGCGCAGTGCCGACATCAACCTGGCGCGGCTGCAACAGCTGGGCATGGTGACGCCCGACGGCGGTCGCACGGCCGTGGCGGAGGACTTCCGCATTATCAAGCGGCCGCTGCTGCGCAGCGCGCGCGGCATGGACGGGCAACCCATCCGCAACGGCAACCTGATTGTCGTCACCAGCGCCATGCCCGCCGAGGGCAAGACCTACTGTGCCATCAATCTGGCAATGAGCATGGCGATGGAGCGCGACACCACGGTGCTGCTGGTCGATGCCGACGTGGCCCGGCCGTCCGTGCTGTCCGCGCTGGGCCTGCCGCCGCGCGCCGGCCTGATGGACGTCCTGCTGGACGATGAGCTCGACCTCGGGGACGTGATCCTGAAAACAAACGTGCCGGCACTGAGCCTGCTGCCGGCGGGCCGGCGCAACAAGCACGCCACGGAACTGCTGGCCGGCCGCGGCATGATGCGCCTGCTGGAAGACATTGCCTCGCGCTACCCGGACCGCATCGTCATCTTCGACTCGCCGCCCCTGTTGATCACCACCGAGGCCAGCGTGCTGGCAGCCCAGATGGGGCAGGTCGTGCTGGTGGTCGAAGCGGAGCGCACCACGCACAGCGCCGTGCGCGAAGCACTGCGCCAGCTGGAGCACTGCCCCAACGTCAACCTCATCTACAACAAGACCAGGTCGTTCAGCGGCAATGACTATTACGGGTACTACGACTGACCGCCAACGCCTGCCGCCCCGGCGGGCGCACTGGCGGTACGGCCTGCCGCAAGCATGACGCGCGCGGCGGCCCCCCCTGCGGGCTCCCCCTGCAATGTCGGCAATCCGTTAAGTGCGTCACACAGCTATCTGGCGCACCGGTTTATCGTCTGCCAATGCGAAACGTATCAACGAGAAAAATTTACGCGATGCAGCGCATGTCGCGGGCACTGGAACGCGCCGCCGCCGAGCGCCCGTTCGGCACCGTCACAGACCGGGCCCTGCGCTGGGCCGCCGCGTGGGGCATGGCCTCCGGCATCCGCACGCCGCATGCCAGAGTGCGGCTGCGGCGCGATACGCTGGTGGGCGTGGCCGGATGTGACGAGGGTCGCGATGACGACGATGGCGACAGCGCGCCGTCGGGCTGGTGAGTCTGCGCCGAGCGAACTACAAATGCTGGGAAATGCAGTGAACTTGCCGGCCTTGCCGATCTTCAGGTCGCTCTTCTCCTCATAGTGCAGGTGCTCCCGGTGTGCTCCGTGTGGATGAACTCGTCAGGCCCTGTGCGTCAATCTTGCCGCGCACTTCATGCTGGTGGCCACATGCATCGTGAGGACTCGTGCGCCAGCCGCATGCCCTGGCTGCCCTTGGCCGCACTGTCGTCGGACCGGTACTGCTCGCGCGGCAAGGTCGGCAGTGCGGGCTCGCCGCTGGCAGGTTCGGCCAGCTCGTTTGCGGTGGCCTTGCACGTCATCGCTGCGGGGCCGTAGGTCCGGATATTGGCGCTATCGAGGCGGATCAACGCCTCCAGGGCCGTCGGCAGCACGTGCGCATGGGGAGATGCGGACATGGGCGCGTGTTGCTCAAAATATACTTTTAGTCGTGTATTACACATGAGCTTGGTGTTTTTTTGCAAGCAAGCTTTTCGCTGAAAGCCAGCACCTTCTTGCACCGGCAATCATGACAGGCGGTGCGCGCGAAGCTATAATCTCCGCCTTCGTCGAAGGGAATGCGCCATGTCTTTACTTGATCACCAGCTCGAACTGCTGTCGCCCGCGAAAACCGCCGAGATCGGCCGCGAGGCCATCCTGCACGGCGCCGACGCTGTCTATATCGGCGGCCCCGCGTTCGGCGCCCGCCACAACGCCAGCAATCCGCTCGAGGATATCGCCGGCCTGGTGCAGTTTGCCCACCGCTACCGCGCCCGCATTTTCGTGACGATGAACACGATCATGCATGACGCCGAGCTGGACCTGGCCCGCAAGCAGATCTGGCAGCTGTACGAAGCGGGCGTCGACGCGCTGATCATCCAGGACATGGGCCTGCTCGAACTCGACCTGCCGCCGATCCAGCTGCATGCCAGCACGCAGTGCGACATCCGCACCGTGGAGAAGGCGAAATTCCTGGGCGACGTGGGGTTCTCGCAACTGGTCTTGGCGCGCGAACTGACCATCGAGCAGATCCGCAAGATCCGCGCCGAAGTCGATACGCCGCTTGAGTATTTCATTCACGGCGCGCTGTGCGTGGCCTTTTCCGGCCAGTGCTACATCTCGCACGCGGACACGGGCCGCAGCGCCAACCGCGGCGACTGCTCGCAGGCGTGCCGCTTGCCGTACACCTTGTCCGACGGCCAGGGCCGCGTGGTCGCGTACGACAAGCATCTGCTGTCGATGAAGGACAACGACCAGAGCCGCAATCTGGAAGCGCTGATCGACGCGGGCATCCGCTCGTTCAAGATCGAAGGCCGCTACAAGGACATGGGCTATGTGAAGAACATCACGGCCCACTACCGCCTGCTGCTGGACGAGATCCTGGAGCGCCGCGCCGGCTATGTGCGCGCGGCCAGCGGCCACACGCAGATCTTCTTCACCCCCGACGTGGACAAGAATTTTAACCGAGGCCACACCGATTATTTCGCCACGGGTCGCCAGGAAGACATCGGCGCCTTCGATTCACCCAAATACCTGGGCGTGCAGGTGGGCACCGTCAGCAAGGTAGGCATGGACCACTTCGACATGATGACGGACGCGGCGCTGGCCAATGGCGACGGCCTCAATTACATGAACAAGCGCACCACCGTCGGCATCCAGGCGAATACCGTGCAGAAGCTGGGCGAAAGCGACGACGGCCAGCGCTGGCGCGTTTTCCCGAACGAGCCCGTCAGCGCCCTGCCCGGCCTGAAACCGGGCACGCAGGTACACCGCAACCGCGACCATCAATGGGAAGCGGCGCTCACAAAACGCTCGGCCGACCGCAAGGTGGCGCTGCACCTGGCGCTGGCCGAAGCGGACGGCGGCCTCGCGCTGACCCTACGCGACGAGGACGGCATCGAGACGGTCACGCACGCGCAACTGGCGCTGCAGCCGGCGCATCAGGCCGAGCAGGCGGATGCGGCGCTGCGTAACAGCCTGGCAAAACTGGGCAACACGATGTTCGAGGCGGACGGCATCGAGCTGGCCCTGTCGCAGCCGTGGTTCGTGCCGGCCGCCGCCATCAACGCGCTGCGGCGCGACGCCGTGGCGGCACACGAGGCGGCCCGGCTGGCGGCGTGGGAGCGCCCCGAGCGCAAGGCCCCGGCCGAACCGCGCGCTAGCTATCCCGACACGCAATTGTCGTACCTCGCCAACGTCTATAACGAAAAGGCACGCGCGTTCTACCACAAGCACGGCGTGCAGCTGATCGACGCGGCGTACGAGGCGCACCAGGAACCGGGCGAAGTGTCGCTGATGATCACCAAGCACTGCCTGCGCTTCTCGTTCAACCTGTGCCCGAAGCAGGCCAAGGGGGTGCAAGGGGTGCAGGGCCAGGTCAAGGCCGAGCCGATGACCCTGGTGTCGGGCGAGGAAAAATACATGCTGCGCTTCGACTGCAAGCCGTGCGAAATGCACGTCGTGGGCGCCATGAAACCCGGCATCCTGCGCTCGGCGCCACCGTCGGCGGTGCCGTACAGCCCGCTGACCTTCCACCGCCAGCGTCCAGGCTGAGCTGCCGAGTCATCGGGCAAAGATTCCGCCGCTGCGCCGGCGGCTTTTCCCGATGTTTTCCTTCCAGTTCCGGTTGCTACTCGACAGAAATGTCCCAGATTTAACAATCCGCGACAAAATGTCCAGAATCTTCAAGATGTTGCGCCAAAACCGCGCGAACAATTCCGCCTCGATGTGACAATGTTGACGCCGCGCTAACCTCATGTGAGGATGAGATCACGCCCGCGCCGATCGGCCGGGCAGTTTTCACCCTTCATCACCTCTTTTCAGGAGAACTGCATGAGCTGGAATCACATGGTCAGGTTTGGCGGTACGGTCGCGGCAACGGCACTCTGCATGTCGGCCTACGCGGCATCCGGTGTCGTGGCAAACATCAGCGTCGACAAGCAGTCGCTGGGTCCGGCAGACGACCTGGTTGTCAAGGTCACGCTGACCAACACGACGTCGACGCCGCAGCGCCTGCTCAAATGGCAGACGCCGTTCGGCCCGATCACGGAATCGCTGTTCGACGTGACCCGCGACGGCGTGCCGGTGGCTTACGAGGGCAAGCACGTCAAGCGTCCGGCACCGCGCGCCTCCGACTACTTCGTCATCCAGCCAGGCAAGTCGCACACGGCATCCGTCGAACTGTCGTCGCTGTACGACCTGTCCGCCACCGGCGACTATGCGATCCGCTTCGTGGCCATCGGCCCGGAAAGCGCGCCGACCACCAAAGGTGGCAGCGCGGCCAAGTCGGCCCCGGCTGGCGAGGACGACGACCTGGTCAAGTCCGAAGCCGTGCAGGTGTGGATCGAAGGCTCGAACCTGCGCAAGTCGGCCCCGGCACCGGAAGGCGAAGGCCTGACGTTCACGTCGTGCAGCGCATCGCAGCAGTCGTCGATCAATTCCGCGTTCACGGCGGCCAAGACGATGGCGAACGGCTCCGTCAGCTACCTGAACGCCGGCACGCGCGGCACGCGCTACACGAAATGGTTCGGCACCTACGACGCGACCCGCTACAACACCGTCAAGACGCACTTCGCCAACATCAAGAACGCGCTGGACACCAAGCCCGTCAACGTCGACTGCAGCTGCACGGACAGCTACTACGCTTACGTGTATCCGAACCAGCCGTACAAGATCTATGTCTGCAATGCCTTCTGGAGCGCGCCGACGTCCGGCACGGATTCGAAAGGCGGCACGCTGGTGCACGAGCTGAGCCACTTCACTGTGGTGGCCGGCACGGACGACTGGGCGTACGGCCAGTCCGCCGCGGCATCGCTGGCGACGAGCAACCCTGCCCGCGCCGTCGACAACGCCGACTCGCACGAATACTTCAGCGAAAACACGCCGGCGCTGCCATAAGACCGGTCACGCGAAGGGGAGATTTGAGGCCGCCTGCGGGCGGCCTTTTCATTGGCGCCGACACCCGTCACGGGGCCGGCGCCGGCGATCGAACATTGTTATCGCACGTCCTGATTTCACCTCATGGCCGTGCCGTGAAACTGAAACGCACCGCGGGCGCCGTCAGCCGGCCCGACGGCGCACCGCCGGCCAGCGCCTGCACATCGGCGCCGTAATTGCCGCCGTACGAAAGGTGATAGTCGTGCGTCCCGGGCTGGAACCCATAGGCGGGCGTGATGTCGATCGTATGCCGGTGCGTCGCGTGCGGCGCCAGCACGACGAAATCGTCGGCCGTCAGCGGCCCGCGCTTGACCATGCGGCCCTGGTACGGCACCTCCTGCCCCGTGCGGGCGTCGCGCACGTCGAACACGCGACCGTCCAGCTGCGTCGCGGCGGCAATCGCGCGCGGCACGTAGACGGGGCGCGCCCCCTTGTTCTCGAGCTGGACGGTGACGCGCACGCGTCCTTCGCCAGCGTCCACCGCCAGTGCCATCGCCACGTTATCCGTGCCTACGTCGTTCATGCCCGTTCCTCCCGCCATGCCCGCCGCCAGCAGCAGGGCCATCGATAAAGCGCGCTTTTCCATGATCGCCTCCCGTTTTCGAACCATGGACAGTATATGCCAGGCACTGCCGCGTTGACGCCAGCGTGGCCCATCGTTATAGTCGGGCAACCCGGTCCAAAGGAGCCCCAGCTTGACCATCCGCCCCGCCACCCCGCACGACGCCGCCGCCATCGCGGCCATCTACAACCCGTACATCGCCGATACCACGATCAGTTTTGAAGAAGCGCCGGTCAGTGCCGACGACATGCGCGGGCGCATCGCGGCCGTGCAGGACGGCGGCCTGCCGTGGCTGGTGCTGGAACACGATGGCGAGATTGCCGGCTATGCCTATGCGACGAAATGGCGCGTGCGCCATGCCTACCGGTTTTCCGTCGAGACGTCGGTCTACCTGGCGCCGCGGCATGCCGGCAAGGGTGCGGGCACTGCGCTGTACACGGCGCTGCTGGAAATGCTGCGCGCGGCCGGCTGCCACCTGGCGATCGGCGGCATCGCGCAGCCGAATGCCGCCAGCGTCGCCCTGCATGAGAAGATGGGGTACCGCAAGGTTGCCCACTTCGGCGAAGTGGGCTTCAAGTTCGGCAGGTGGATCGACGTGGCTTACTGGGAGCGGCGGCTGGACGACTGAGCCGCCGGCGGCACTGTCGCCGCCGCGCGGTACAGCGGCGTCACCTTCGGCAGCATGGCCGTCAGTTCCGTGATGCGCGTCTGGTGCGACGGGTGCGTGGACGTGAACTGCGCCTGCTGGCGCCCCTTGTCCTGAGCCTGCATCTTGCGCCAGACAGCGACCGACGCCTCCGGCCTGTAGCCGGCCCGCGCCGCCAGCTCCAGCCCCATCGCGTCGGCCTCGGATTCGTTCTGGCGCGAGTTCGGCAGCATGTACAGGTAGTGGGCCACCGTGTTGGCGGCCTCGATCTGCGCGGCGCTGTTCGGTGCTGCCGCCAGCGCCGTCGTCGTCAGCGCATTCTGCGCGTACGCCTGCGACACGCGCTCGCGGCCGTGCTCGCGCAGTGCGTGGGCGATCTCGTGGCCCATGACGATGGCAATCTCGTCGTCCGTCATCTTCAGCTGGCGCACCAGCCCGGTATAGAACGTGATCTTGCCGCCGGGCGCGCACGTGGCGTTCTGCACCGGTGCGTCGATCAGCGAGACCTGCCAGTTCCATTTGACGGCGTCGTCGCGGAACGTCCCGACCTGCGCCTGCAGGCGCGTGGCGATGCGCTTCAGCCGCTCCAGCTCCGGGCCCTTCGTCACCAGCTTGCCCGCCTGCTGCGCGTCGCGGTTCTGGCGCGTGTAGCTCACCAGGGCCATGCGTTCGACGGTGTCGGCCGACACCAGCATCATCTGCTGCCGCTGCACGCCGACGACACCAGGCTTGGTGGTGGTCGCGCATGCCGCCAGCGCCAGTGCGATTGTCAGTACGGCGGCCCCAGTCAGGTTCGGTTTTGCGGTCGTGGATGCGTTCATCTTGCTTCTCCGGAGGTGGTGGAGTTCCACTGTCGGTGATGCCTGCAGGACAGTCAAATGCCAACTGGCAATTGTTGAACGCGGATCAAACGTTAAGGATGAAATAACAATTCGCGTTGATCTGTCGCTATAATTGCCGCGCTATTAACAGAACATACGGACGAGGACAACAATGAACAGGATTGCACTGCTGGGAGCCGCCATGGCGACGCTGTCGATGGGGGCCCAGGCCAACCCGTTCGAGCTGATCGACTCGCAGCCGCGCAGCGAACTGTGGGTCAATCCGGGCTTCTACTCGTACCATGTCCAGAGCGACAAGGACCTCGACAACACCAACCCCGGCATCGGCGCCGAATACCGCTTTTCCACGGTGGCCTCGGCCACGGTGGGGCGTTTCCACAACAGCGACCGCGCCATTTCCAATTACATCGGCGTGTATTACCAGCCTGTGGCGATCGGGCCCGTGCGCATCGGCGCGGTTGTCGGCGCCTTTGACGGGTATCCGAAAATGCGCGACGGCGGCTGGTTCCCGGCCGTGATTCCCATCGTGAGCGTGGAGTACAACCGGTTTGGCGTGAACTTTGCTATTGTACCGACGTACAAGGACCGCCTGCATGGCGCACTTGCCGTCCAGCTGAAATTCAAGCTGTTCTGAGCGGCCTTCCGACCATCATGAATCACATCGCAAGCAAAGAAGAAGCGCAGCTGGTGCGGCCCGGGGACGACACCGGGCAGCCGGACGATGGCTGCGCCGAGCTGGCACGCCTGGCCGGCTACATCGTCGGCCGTCCCGTGCCGCGCGAGGCGTTGGCGGACGAGGTCCGCCTGCTGGCCCTGGCGCCGCCCGCCATGAGCCCGGCGCAACGGCAGGCATTGTCGGACCTGGCGGCCGCTGCGCGCGCCCGGCAGGAGCTGCGCCGCAAGCTGTCGCGGGCCGAGAGTTTCCTGTCCGGGTTTGCCGAGCATTCGCCCTCGCCGCTGTGGATCAAGGACCGCTCCGGCAGCTATGTGATGGGCAATGCCGCGCTGCACGGCTTCTTTGGCGTACCCACCGTCGTCGGGAAGGACGACAGCCACTTCTGGCCTGAAGACGTGCGCCGCAGCCTGGAAGAGCAGGATCGTGCCGTGCTGGACAACGGCGAGGTCATCAAGACGATGGAAACGTCGCACGACGGCGCGCGCCACTGGCTCGTCCATAAATTCCCGATCGACGTGGACGGCGAACCATTCCTGGGTGGCTCCGCCATCGACATGACGGAGGAAGTGGCCAAGGAGCGTGCGCTGATCCGGCACGACAATTTCTATGTGCTGCTGTCGCGCCTGTCCGCCATCATTTCGCGCGCCCGCTCGCTGGAAGCCCTGTGCCTGGACACGTGCCGCGAAGCGGCCCATCAGCCGGGCCTGGAAATCGTCGACATCAGCCGGCGCGACGAAGCCACGGGCGCCATCCGGCTGTTCACCTCGGCATTGCGCGACGGCAGCGAACACGAGTGGCGCAGCGACGAGGACAGCGCGGCGCACGCCGACTGGTTCATGCACGAACTGGCCGTCGCCGCGGCGGCGTCGGGCACGCTGCAGTTCTCCAACGACGTCAACCACGGCTGCACGCGGCGCGATATCCGCTCGTGCATGGCCATTCCGCTGCTTGTCAATGGCAAGTGCTGGGGCGTCATCTCCTTTTACTCGACCCGCCCCGAATTCTTCGACAGCTTCTATCGCGAGCGCGCCGGCGAACTGGGCACGGAACTGAGCTTCGGCCTCGAGCGGCTGCTCAACGCTCAGGAACTGCACCGTCTGGCGCGTACCAATGCGCTGTCCGGCCTGCCCAGCCGCCTGCATTTCGACGAGGAAGTGGCCGCGCTGGCCGCCGGAAATGCCAGCGGCACGGTCCTCCTCATCAATATCAACCGTTTCGACGAGATCAGTTCCGCCTACGGCAACACGGCCGCCATCGGCCTCATGCGGCAGGTGGCGCAGCGCCTGCGGGGCGAAGTCGCGGAGCGCATGGTGCTCTCCCACGTCGGGATCGGCCGCTTCGCGCTGTTCTATCCCGTCGACGAGGCACGCTCGCCGCGCGGCTACGTGCATGACGTCATCATCCCGCTGCTGGAAGGCTCGTACCAGGTGGACCAGCACAGGATCTGGTGCACGGTCAATGTGGGTGCCGCCATGCTGCCGGAAGATGGCACGACGGCGGACGAGCTGCTCGTCAAGGCATGGGACGCCCTCGCCGGGGCGCGCCATATGGAAGAGCACATCGGCTTCTACGACCGGGATGCGGACCATGCGCTGGCGCGCCAGATCAGCATGGAAGCGGAGCTGCGCGATGCCGTGGAGCGCGGCGAGTTCGTCAATTACTATCAGCCGAAGGTGGACCTCAAGACGGGCAAGATCGCCGGCGCCGAGGCGCTGGTGCGCTGGAACCACCCGACGCGCGGCATCGTACCGCCCGCCGAGTTCGTGCCCGTGCTGGAACGCAGCGGGCTCGTCATCGAGGTGGGCCGGATCGTCATGCAGAAGGCCATGGAGGACTGGCGCACGTGGCACGACGCCGGCCTGACGCCGCCGCAGATCGCCGTCAACGTCGCGCCCGCCCAGTTCCGCTGCGACACGCTGTTCGACGACATCGAAAAGGCGCTGAACACGGCCGAGGCGCACATGCGTCCGCTGTCGATCGAGGTGACGGAAAGCAGCCTGGTGTCGGACCACCGCCGCGTGGTCGATATCCTGACGCGCGTGCGCAATCTCGACGTGCCGGTCGCCATAGACGACTTCGGCACCGGCTATTCGTCGCTGGCCTACCTCGTCACATTGCCGGTGGACGTGCTCAAGATCGACCGCTCCTTCGTCATCAAGATGGCGCAGGACTCGGGCTACATGGGGCTGGTGCAGACGATCGTTTCGCTGGCGCACAACCTGGAGCTGGAAGTCGTGGCCGAGGGCATCGAGAAGCCGGAGGAAGCCAAGCTGCTCAAGCTGCTGCGATGTGAATACGGGCAGGGAAATCTGTACGGCAAGCCGGTGCCGGCGGAGGAATTCGCGTTGCTGTTGAAAAAATAAAACCCGGGACAGACCCGGGTTTCATGGCAACATTGCCCGGAACAGGGAGCTGTCCCGGATTACTGCATCGCTCAGTGCGTCACTGCGGGCTTGCCCTGCCCGGCAATCGTGCCGCGCCACGCGCCCGTTTCATGGCCGCGCGACTCGATCATTTCCTTGAAGCGCTTCAGGTTGCCCACGGCTTCGATGCGCACGGCGCCCAGCGCGTCGCCGATCGATTCGACCGTACTTTCCGGCGTGTACGTCATCTCCAGGGTGATGCGGGTGCGGTTGCCGCCCAGCGATTCGAAGCTCACGGTGCCGCTGTTGGGCGTGCCCGTGGTGCTGCGCCAGGAGATGCGCTTGTCCGGGATCTGCTGGACGATTTCCGCATCCCACTCGATCGGCTTGCCCATGACGTCCGCCTTCCAGTGCAGGCGCTTGTCGTCCAGCTGCTTGATCGAATGGACGCTGTCCATGAACGACGGGAAATCTTCGAACTGCGTCCACTGATCGTAGGCCGTGCGTACAGGCACATCGACGGTGATCGATTCCTTCACGGACGAGCTGTTCTTCTGCGCGCCGTTCCGCTTGAGCTGCTTGGCAATCAGGGCGCCGCCGACGGCAAGCGCGGCGAGAGTGACTAATCGGTTCATCTGGTCCTCCTTCTTTGACAGTGTTAACGACAGGTTCATGATGACTTCAGCTGTTGCGTAATAGTCCCTTGCAACCAAGGGCCAGAGCGCATGGTAAGCGCATCCGGCGGTCCTCGATATAGGTCGTTTTGCACTCTTGCTGTAGTCCCTCTCCGTCAAAGTGTCAGTGCTGCGCGTCCGGACGCCGGCCCGTGGCGATCTGGTCGAGGATGTGCTTCGGCACGGCCGCGTAATGCTTGAACTCCATCGTGTATGTGGCGCGGCCCTGCGTCAGCGAGCGCAACGTGGTCGAGTAGCCGAACATCTCCGCCAGCGGCACCAGCGCCTTGATCTGCTTGCCGCCGCCGCCCGGAATCTCGTCCATGCCCTGCACCATGCCGCGCCGCGCCGTCAGGTCGCCCATCACGTTGCCCATGAACTCTTCCGGCGTTTCCACCTCGACGTCCATCATCGGCTCCAGCAACTGCGGATCGGCGCGGCGCATGCCGTCCTTGAACGCGATCGAGCCGGCCATGCGGAACGCATTCTCGTTCGAATC
Source organism: Pseudoduganella plicata (assembly GCF_004421005.1). Taxonomy (NCBI): domain Bacteria; kingdom Pseudomonadati; phylum Pseudomonadota; class Betaproteobacteria; order Burkholderiales; family Oxalobacteraceae; genus Pseudoduganella; species Pseudoduganella plicata. The sequence continues at coordinate 666,681 of NZ_CP038026.1, read as the reverse complement.
CACGTCGTGATACGAGCCGAACGTCAACGTCGCGCGCACGTCTACGACGGGGTAGCCGGCCAGCACGCCGCTGCGCAGCGTTTCCTGGATCCCCTTGTCGACAGCCGGAATGTATTCGCGCGGCACCACGCCGCCCTTGATGGCGTCGACGAATTCATAGCCCTTGCCGTGTTCCAGCGGCTCGAGCTTGAGCACGACGTGGCCATACTGTCCCTTGCCGCCGGACTGCTTGATGAACTTGCCCTCGACGTCCGACACCGGCTTGACGATGGTCTCGCGGTAGGCCACCTGCGGCTTGCCCACCGACGCTTCCACGCCGAATTCGCGCCGCATCCGGTCCACCAGGATCTCCAGGTGCAGCTCGCCCATGCCGGACATGATGGTCTGGCCCGATTCCTCGTCCGTGTGCACGCGGAACGACGGGTCCTCCTGCGCCAGCCGGTTCAGCGCGATGCCCATCTTTTCCTGGTCGGCCTTGGTCTTCGGCTCGACGGCCTGCGAGATGACGGGTTCCGGGAAGATCATCTTTTCCAGCACGATCACGTGTTCGGGGGAGGACAGCGTGTCGCCCGTCGTCACCGCCTTCAGGCCGACGGCGGCGGCGATGTCGCCCGCGTACACGTCCTTGATTTCCTTGCGCTCGTTGGCGTGCATCTGCAGGATACGGCCCAGGCGCTCCTTCTGCCCCTTGGTCGGGTTGTAGACGCTGTCGCCGGAGTGGACGACGCCGGAATACACGCGGAAGAACGCCAGCTGGCCCACGAACGGGTCGGTCATGATCTTGAACGCCAGCGCGGCAAACGGATCGGCGTCGGTCGGATGGCGCTCGATCTCGTTGTCGCTCTCGTCATGACCGGCAATCGCGGGCACGTCCGCCGGCGACGGCAGGTACTCGACGACGGCATCGAGCATCGCCTGTACGCCCTTGTTCTTGAATGCGCTGCCGGCCAGCATCGGCACGATCTCGCCGCGGATGGTGCGCAGGCGCAGCGCCGCCTTGAGTTCCTCTTCCGTCAGGATGTCGCCGTTCAGGTATTTTTCCGTCAGCTCCGGCGTCGCCTCGGCGGCCGCCTCCACCATTGCGTCGTGCCACTTCTGCGCCAGCGGCAGCAGGTCCGCGGGATGGGCTCGTAGGTGAAATGCAGGCCCTGGCTGGCATCGTCCCAGATGATCGCACGCATCTTGACCAGGTCGATGACGCCCTGGTAGTGGTCCTCGGCGCCCACCGGAATCTGGATCGGCACCGCGTTGCCCTTCAGGCGGTCGCGGATCTGCTGCTGCACGCGGAAGAAGTCCGCGCCCACGCGGTCCATCTTGTTGACGAAGGCAATGCGCGGCACCTTGTACTTGTTCGCCTGGCGCCACACGGTCTCCGACTGCGGCTGCACGCCGCCGACGGCGTCGTACACCATCACCGCCCCGTCCAGCACGCGCATCGAGCGCTCCACTTCGATGGTGAAGTCGACGTGGCCGGGCGTGTCGATGATATTGATGCGGTGCTCGGCGAAGTTGCCGGCCATGCCGCGCCAGAACGCCGTGGTGGCGGCGGACGTGATGGTGATGCCGCGTTCCTGCTCCTGCTCCATCCAGTCCATCGTGGCCGCGCCGTTGTGCACTTCCCCGATCTTGTGGTTGACACCCGTGTAGAACAGGATGCGTTCCGTGGTGGTTGTCTTGCCGGCATCGATGTGCGCGGAAATGCCGATATTGCGGTAACGCTCGATGGGGGTCTTGCGGCTCATGACGGTCTCCTTGGACTGCAGCACGGGTTCTCGATTCATTCTAGCAGCGCCTGCGCTGTCGTGCGACCGGTCATCGGCCGGCTGCCTTATACTGGCAGGTTAATACTTACTAACCAATATGATGACGATGAAACTGCGCCCTTCCCCTCTCCTTTTGGCCATAGCCGGTCTTTCCCCTTCTTTCGCGCTGGCGCAGATCGCGACCGATGCACCGGCGTCCGTGACCCAACCGATCGAACAGACGCTGGAGCGCTGCGCGCTGCTGGGCGACCCGACCAACCGCCTGGCGTGCTATGACGCCCTGGCGAAACGGGCGCCGGCCGCCGAGGGCGTTGTCGTCGCGCCTGCCGGCCAGGCCGCGCCGGCCCGCAGCGGCGTCCTGGTCGACCCGGATGCGCCCCGCACCGCAGCAAACGCGGCCACGCCGGCCGCTAACCAGGCCCAGGTGTCGCGCATGGTGCCGCTGTGGGAGCTGGATCCGGGCAGCAAGCGGGGCGTCTTCAACTTCCGCCCGCACCGCGACACCTATCTGCTGCTGGCCAATTACAGTAACACCACCAACGATACGCCCTTCGAGGAGTACACCCCGGCGGGGATCAAGTCCAAGCACGTGGAACTGATGTACCAGCTGAGCTTCAAGATGAAGGCGCTGGAATCGATCGGCAATACGCCCATCGACCTGTGGTTCGGCTACACGCAGCAGAGCTTCTGGCAGGCGTACAACCGCAGCGCGTCGAGCCCGTTCCGCGAGACCAATTACCAGCCGGAAGTGATGGCAGTGGCGCCGATCGGCAAGCGCATCGGCGGCTTCGATTTCCGCTATGCCAGCCTGGGCCTGGTGCACCAATCGAACGGCCAGACGGGCACGCTGTCGCGCAGCTGGAACCGCTTGTATGGTGAGGTGGGTGGAGAGTACGGCAAGTTCGGCGTCACGGCACGCGTCTGGAAACGGCTCGACAACGACAAGTCCGACAACGACAACATCGACATTGCCGACTTCATGGGCCACGGCGACGTGCGGGTGACGTACCGCGACGACGGCACCGAATACTCGCTGCTGGCGCGCCGCAACTTCCACACGAAGCACGGCGCGCTGCAGCTGGGCATGGCCGTACCCGTGCGGGCCAACCTGAAGGGCTATCTGCAGTTCTTCTCCGGCTACGGCCAGAGCCTGATCGACTACAACTACTCGCAGATGTCGCTGGGCGGTGGCGTACTGGTGGAGTTCTGAGGCGACGCTTACCGGCGCGCGCCGCTCAGCACGCGCGCCGGCAGCAGCACGATGGCGCGCAACGTCTCGAAGATGGCCTCGACACCGATGCCGATCAGCCGGAACGGCAGCGTGAGGAGCCAGAACACGGGATACAGCAGCAGTGCCAGCAGTGCCAGCGGCCAGCACAGCATCAGCAGCACCAGCCACAGCATGAAACTGAACATCGCGTCCTCCAACGTTGGTTGAATGACGCTACTTTAGCGCGGCCGGGCCGCCGCGGGGCGTGGATGCGACGGGCCGTCGAATACCGGGGATGAACGGTGCGATACGGGCCCGGACGCGGGATCAGGCATAGGCGGGAACGGCGTCGGATGGTGCCGCCACGGCATCCTGCCCTGCCTCGAACACCACGGCCGCCTCCAGCGTGGCTTCCAGCGACGGAATCGAGCCGCCGGCACGGTAGGCAAAACTCACTTCCAGCACGTCGCCAGCGCGGGCACGCACCGGGCGGGCCAGCGGCAGCACCATGTAGTGATTGAGCCAGTCGATGGTCGTGGCGCGTTCCTCCACGACGGACAGGATGTTCTTCGTGATGAAGCGCATCGCGTTGACGGTACCGTCCCGTTCGACGACGAACTTGCCCTGCCACGCATACGACATGCCGTTCGGCTGCGTGAAGTCGATGACCGCGTAGACGGCGGGCTGCGCCAGCTCGGCCGAGTTATTGTGCACGACGGCCGTTTCCTGGAACTGGACGATCGGCGCATAAAAGCCTTCGAAATCGTATTCCTGCTGCAGCGGCTGGGCGGCCATCAGCACGGCTTCCGGCATGAAGACCGGCAGCTTGTCGCCGAACTTCTGCCGGTAGCGCCGCTTGAACGACTCGATCACCTCGACCTGTTTTTCCCGCAGCATTGCCACGTGGATCATTTCGCAGATGACGATGTCCACGGGTTCCGGCGGCAGGTACTCGAACGCGTCGGCATGAATGACTTCGACCCGGTCGCCGTTTTCATTGATGGCCATGAACTTGCGCGCTTCCTGCACCATGTCGGGATTGAATTCGACGCAGTACACCTTGGCCGCGTTGGCGGCCGCGAACCACGACAGCACGCCCGTGCCGCCGCCCAGTTCCAGCACTTTCATGCCCGGCTTGACCGCGTGGGCGATGGCCGACTTGAAACTGTGCATGCGGTTGTTATCCATCAGCATATTGTGATGGTAGTGCACCGGGATGAACTGGCCCAGGTAGCAGCTCTCGATTTCGCGTTCGTTCAGCATTGCAGATCCTTTGATATTTGCCTCAGGCAATGAAGCTATTATCGGGATCAACCACACCGGTTGAAACGTCGAGGTTGGCGGGAAAAACGGTCCAGTTCCGGCGATGGACCGCGGGTGGCACGATTTTTCGTCAGCGCTTGACCCTGGTGGCGAGATGTCTGGCAATCGCCTGGGCGATCCACGGCTTGTCGGCCTTTTCCGCCATCTCGGCTGCCGTCAGGTGAAAGCCGCTGTCGCGCAAGGTGGCATCCGCCCCCTCTTCCAGCAGCACCTTGACAGCTTCCTCCTGGCCTTCGCGCGCCGCCAGCATCAGCGGCGTCACCTTGGTCGGCGACTCGGCGTCGATGTAGGCATGGTGCTCCAGCAGATAGCGCAGGATGTCGATGGCGCCGGCCGCCGCGGCGTAATGCAGTGCCGTGAAGCCGGGGCGGTTGACCTGGGCGCCCTTGGCAACGAGCTTCTCGACGGCCGGCAGGTTCTTCTTGAACGCGGCCATCATCAGTGCCGTATTGCCGTTGGCCGCCTGCGCGTCCAGCTGGATTTTCGGCTGGGCCAGCAGCAGGTCGAACACGGCCATCGCGTCGTAGCGCAGCGCGACGATCATGCCCGTCTCACCCCGCTCGGGTTCGCGCACGTTCGGGTCGAGTCCGCGCGCCAGCAGCGGCTTGATGCGTCCGGCGTCGTTCATCTGGGCGGCGCGGAACAAGGTGACGGCGTCATTCCGCGCCGTCTGGTCGGCTGCCGCCACATGCGGCGCCCCCGCAATGGACGCGACGGCCATTGCCGCGGCCGCGATGCGCAGCAAGATGCGGCGACGCACCAGCCGCAGGCGAACTCGAATACCCATCAGGCGCGCGCTCCCTGGAACAGGTCGAAGAAGTTGGCGCTGGTACGCGCCGCCACCTCCTCGACGGAGATGCCTTTCAGGTTGGCGATGAACTCCGCCACGTGGGCAACATAACCCGGCTCGTTCATCCGTCCCCGGTACGGCACCGGCGCCAGGTACGGCGAATCGGTTTCGATCAGCATGCGCTCCAGTGGCACGGCCAGCGCGACGGCCTGCAGCTCCTTCGCGCTCTTGAACGTGACGATGCCGGAGAACGAGATGTAAAAACCAAGCGCCATCGACGCCTGCGCCACCTCCAGCGACTCGGTAAAACAGTGCATGACGCCGGCCACGCCGCCGTCCGCCGTGCCAGCACCTTCCTCGCGCATGATGCGGATCGTGTCCTCGCTGGCGGAGCGGGTGTGGATGATCAGAGGCTTGCGGGCTTCCCGCGATGCCCGGATGTGCGTGCGAAAGCGCTCGCGCTGCCATTCCAGGTCGCCCGTCAGGCGGTAGTAATCCAGCCCCGTCTCGCCGATGGCGACGATTTTCGGGTGGCTGGACAGCTCGACCAGCTGCCCGACGGTGGGCTCAGGGGTGTCCTCGTAGTCGGGATGGACGCCGACGGAGGCAAAGATGTTCGGATATTCCTCGGCCAGGGCCAGCACCCGGGGGAAGTCCGGCAGGTCGACGGAGACGCACAGCGCGTGCGTCACCCGGTTCTCCTCCATCTTCGCGCGAAGCTCGGGCATGCGAGCGGCCAGCTCGGGGAAGTCGATATGGCAATGTGAATCGATAAACATGATGGGATTGTAACGGAGTGGCGCAAATGCTGCCGGAAAGCAGGCCGGATTTGAAACGGGTCAAAACCGGAGCCTGTCACCGGTTTTGCGGAAAAACCGGTGACAGGCTCCGGTTTTCGGATTCAGCCGACCCGCTTGCCGAGGATGATCAGGTCGCGCTCGACGCCGTCCAGGTTGGCCACGCGGGGGAAGTTGGCCCACTCCTCGAAGCCGAACTGGCGGAACAGCGCCAGGCTGGCGTTGTTGTGGCCAAAGATAAAGCCCAGCACCGTGTGCACGGCGATCCGCGGCGCGTGGGCGATGGCTTGCGTCAGCGCGTAGCGGCCGATGCCCTTGCCGCGCCACTGTTCGGCGATGTAGATCGATACTTCGGCCGTGCCGGAGTATGCGGGGCGGCCGTAGAAATTCGAGTACGAGATCCAGCCGAGGATTTCCGGACTGGCCGACGTGTCGTCGGCGCGCTCGATCACCCACAGCGGGCGCTTTTCAGGCTGGTGCTCGTGGAACCAGTTCAGGCGCGACTCGACGGAGACGGGCTCCGTGTCGGCCGTGACTTCGCGCGAGGCGATGGTGCTGTTGTAGATGGCGACGATGGTCGGCAGATCGTCAAGCGATGCAATGCGGTGGCGAAAGGACATTCGGGAAGTCAGAGGGTATGGGTGGCGCGCGAGGAACGCAGGGCGGCACCGAGGATTTCCTCGATGCGGGCACGGGTGCGCTGGCCCGTTTCGTCGTCCGGAAAATGGACGCCGATACCCTGCGCCTTGTTGTTGTGAGCGCCGGCCGGCGTGATCCACACGACCTTGCCGGCGATCGGGTACTTGTTGGCGTCGTCCATCAGCGTCAGGATCAGGTAGATCTCGTCGCCGATCCGGTACGCTTTCTGGGTCGGCACGAAGATGCCGCCGTTCTTCAGGAATGGCATGTAGGCCGCATACAGCGCCGCCTTTTCCCGGATCGCCAGCGACAGCACCGTGGGCCGCGGCGGCTGTATGGCGTTGGGATCGGGCGGGGCGGCGCTCATCGGCATCCTTTCAGGCACAGCAGGCGGTATAGTCCAGCAGCATATCCTCGATGAACAGCTTGGGCGAGAGCGGGTGGTCCGACGTGGCGCGCCGCTCGGCCGTGCCCTTGATCGCGGCCAGCAGGCGGCTGACGTGGACCTTGCCGGCCAGCGCCTTCAGCTCGCGGCCGTAACGGGGATAATAGCGGATGCGACCCGTCAGCTTGCAGGAGAACAGGTCGAACAGCCAGCGCTGCTGCCACGCGACGAGGGAAGTCAACGGCACCTTCTGCAGCTTGTCCGCCGTGCGCAGCGCGCTGTCGACGGCCGGACTGGCCAGGAAGCCCAGCAGGGCATCCATGTCCGCGCGGTTGCCCGCCTCCGACTGCGCCAGCGCCGCCAGCGGTGCGCCGCCCTGCTCGCGCAGCCAGCTGTCCGCATCGGCCACGCCTTGCGCCTGCAGCCACGCCAGCGCGTCGGCATGCGCCGGCAGCGGCAGCGCGAACTTGCGGCAGCGCGAGAGGATCGTCGGCAGCAGCCGGTCCAGCGAGTTCGACGCCAGCAGGAACACGGTGCCCGGGGGCGGCTCTTCCAGCGTCTTGAGGAGCGCGTTCGACGCCGGCATGTTGAGCGCCTCGGCCGGATACAGCACGACCACGCGCAAGCCCTGCCGGTGCGTCGAGATGTTCATGAAGTCGGCCAGCGCGCGCACCTGCTCGATCTTGATTTCCTTCGACGGCGTCTTGGTCTTGGCCTTCTTTTCCTCGCCATCGTCTTCGGCCGTCTCGTCCTCCAGCGCTTCCGGACGGATGCGCCGGTAGTCCGGGTGGCTCTGCTGGACAAACCAGCCGCACGACGCGCAGGCGTTGCATGCATGGCCGTCCGGACGCACGTTCTCGCACAGCAGCGCCTGGGCGAAATGCTCGATGAAATCGGCCTTGCCGATGCCGGCCGAGCCATGGAACAGGATCGCATGCGGCAGCCGCGCGCGCAACTGCTGCATCTGGCCCCAGGCGTCCTGCTGCCACGGATAGACGCCCGGATTCAATCCCGCCTCCATCATGTCAGCCGGCCCACGATCCCGGCCAGCTGGAGGCGGATCGCATCGATCGTCTGCGTCGAATCGATGACGCGAAAGCGCTCGGGATATTGCGCCGCGCGGCGCAGGTACTCGTTGCGCGCGGCCAGGAAGAAGTCGGCCTTCTCCTGCTCGAACTTGTCCAGCTGGCGGGTGGCGTCCAGGCGTGCGCGGGCCACTTCCAGGGGAACGTCGAACAGGATGGTCAGGTCCGGCCACAGTTCCGGGTGGACCCAGTTCGCCAGGGTGTCGATCTTGATCAGGTCGAGCCCGCGCCCGCCGCCCTGGTAGGCGAAGCTGGCATCGGTGAAACGGTCGGAAATGACCCATGCGCCGCGCGCCAGCGCCGGTTCGATGACCTGGGCGATATGTTCGCGCCGGCTGGCGAAGACCAGCAGCGCTTCCGTTTCCAGGTGCATCGGCTCGTGCAGCACCAGTTCGCGCAGCTTCTCGCCCAGCGGCGTGCCGCCCGGCTCGCGAGAACTGACGAGCTCGATGCCCCGGCCGGCGATCAGGTCGGCGCAATAGCCGATATGGGTGGACTTGCCGGCGCCGTCGATGCCCTCGAACGTAATGAATTTGCCGCGTGGTACTGTCATTGTTATTGCTTGGCTGCTCTCTGATACAGGTTGACTGCCCGGTTGTGTTCCGGCAGGTTATCCGAAAAATGGCTCGTGCCGTTGCCGCGCGAGACAAAATACAGCACGTTGGACCGTGCCGGCGCCAGCGCGGCCGCCAGCGATTGCAGGCCCGGCAGCGCGATCGGCGTGGGCGGCAGTCCCATACGCATATAGGTATTGTACGGGGTGTCCGTTTCCAGGTCCTTTTTGCGGATATTGCCGTCGAACCGCTCGCCCATGCCATAGATGACGGTGGGATCGGTCTGCAGCATCATGCCCTGCTTCAGCCGGTTCACGAATACGGCGGCGATCATCGACCGCTCCGACTTCTGGCCCGTCTCCTTTTCCACGATCGACGCCATCGTCAGCGCCTCATAGGGCGTGGCGTACGGCAGGTCCGCCACGCGCTTGTCCCAGGCGGCCTTGAGATGCTGCATCATCGCCGTGTGGGCCTGCTTGTAGATCGCCAGTTCCGACGAGCCCTTGGCAAACAGGTACGTGTCAGGGAAGAACAGGCCTTCGGGATGGCGGTAGTCGGCATCGACCTGCCGCATCAGGTCCGTGTCCGACAGGCCGACCGTATCGTGCTTCAGGCCCTTGTGGGCGGCAATGGCCTGGCGCATCTGGCGGAACGTCCAGCCTTCGATGATCGTCAGCGACTCCTGCGCATACTCGCCGCGCGCCAGCTGGTCGATCAGCCGCAACGGCGTCGTGCCCGGCTTCAGTTCGTACGAGCCGGCCTTCAGGCGCGCGCTCTTGCCCGTGGCGCGGGCCAGGAAGTTGAACAGCAGCGGCTGCATCGGCACGCCGGCGTCGGCGATCTGCTGGCCGGCCGCGTGGGCACCGCTGCCCTTGCTGATCGTGAAGGGTATCGGTTCGCCGTCAAGCGTAATGGGAGCCTGGGCCCACCAGGCGAAGCCGGCGCCCCCGGCGCAGGCGGCCAGCACGCCCAGCGCAATCGTTCTTGTTATCAGTGCCATCGTGTTCGTGCAGTCCTGTGCTGAAGGGTCTCGCGGCGCGCTAGCCGGCATATTTCGGCGCGCCCGGCGCGTTTTGTCCGGGATCTTTATAATGAGCCCGTAATGATAATGCTTTCATGGCCAAAGTATCCAACAATATGAACACCTGGAATCAAACCCTCACGCCCGCAGCGGCCAATCCGGCGCAGGTCGCGTCCACCACGGCCCTTGCCACCGGCTTTGTCGCCCACGTCGACGACCTCGGGCTGATCGCCTTCACCGGCGAGCAGTCGGCCAGTTTCCTGCACTCGCAGCTGACCAATGACGTCGAACACCTGCGCGAGAACGAGGTCCGCCTGGCGGGCTACTGCTCGCCAAAGGGCCGCCTGCTGGCCAGCTTCCTGATGTGGCGCGACAGCGAATCGGTCTACCTGCAACTGCCGCGCGAGCTGCAGGCGGCCGTGCAAAAGCGCCTGCAGATGTTCGTGTTGCGTGCGAAAACGAAAGCCGCCGACGTCAGCGAAAGCCGGGTGCTGCTGGGCCTTGGCGGCGGCGACGCGGAAGCGGTGCTGCGCACGTGGTTCGACGTGCTGCCGGAAGCGCCCTACACGAAACTCGACCATCCGCTGGGCACCCTGCTGCGCGTGGCCGACGCGTTCGGCGCACCGCGCTACCTGTGGCTGGCCAGTCCGGAGACGGCCGACACAGTGGCGCCGGAACTGGCGGCGCGGCTGACGGTGGCAGGCGTGAATGCCTGGCGCCTCTCCGACATCCACGCCGGCGTGCCCGTCATCACGGCCGCCACGCAGGAACAGTTCGTGCCGCAGATGGTCAACCTGGAATTGCTGGGCGGCGTCAGTTTCAAGAAGGGCTGCTATCCCGGCCAGGAGATCGTCGCGCGCAGCCAGTATCTGGGCAAGCTGAAACGCCGCACGGCGCTGGTCTCGATCGACGACGCGGCCGTCACGGCGGGCACGGAAGTGTTTACGCCGGCCGACCCGGAACAGCCTTGCGGCATGGTCGTCAACGCGGCGCCGAATGGCGCGGGCGGGGTCGACGCGCTGGTGGAAATGAAGCTGGACGCCCTGGAGGCGGGTGTGGTGCACGCCGGTTCGGCCAGCGGGCCGGCATTGCGGTTCCTGCCGCTGCCGTACGTGCTGGACAAGCTTGACGTCTGATGGACCTGTACGTGTACTACAAGGTGCGGGACGAAGATGCGGCAACGCTGCGCGAGCGTATCGCCTCGCTGCAGCGCCAACTGGCGGACGCGCATGGCGTCGCGCCACAACTGAAACGGCGGCCCGGTGCGCAGGACGGGCTGCAGACATGGATGGAAGTCTATCCGGATGTCGGCGCCGGCTTTGCCGCCGCGCTGGACGAGGCCTGCGCCACCGCCGGGCTGGCCGCACTGGCCGGCCCGCGCCATACCGAAGTCTTCACGGATCTGAGCTGATGTGCCTTATCGTCTTTGCCTGGCAGGTCGTGCCGGGCGTCCCCCTTATTGCCGCCGCCAACCGCGATGAGTATTTTGCGCGCGCCAGCGCCCCCGCCGGCCCGTGGGAGGAAAACCCGCGGATCGTCGCGGGACGCGACCTGAAGGCCGGCGGCAGCTGGATGGGTATTACGCGCCCCGAGTGTGCGGACGATCACTACCCGCCCAACATCACTCCGTTGCGGGCACGCTGTCCCGCCGGTGCGCCGCTGGCCGAAGCGCTGCAAAGCGCGCCCGCGCGCTTCGCAGCCATCACCAATATCCGCGCGCCGCACGATTTCAATCCGGACGCGCCGTCGCGCGGCATGCTGGTCTCGAACTTCCTGTCGGCCACGATGAGCGCACGCGAGTACGTGGAGCAGATCCGTCCCGGCGCCCACGCCTACAACGGCTTCAACCTGGTGCTGTGCGACGGCGCGGAGCTGGTGTGGTTTTCCAACCGCGGCGATGCCGACCCGCGCAACGGCCAGCCGCTGGCGCCGGGCATCTACGGGCTGTCCAACGCGCTGCTCGATTCGCCCTGGCCGAAAGTGCTGCGCACGAAGGCGCAATTCGCCAGCCTGCTGTGCCTGGGCGCTCCCGAGGACGCGTATTTCGAAATGCTGGCCGATACCACGCTGGCGCCCGACCAGCGGCTGCCCGAGACGGGCGTGCCGATCGAGCGGGAACGCATTCTGTCGGCCGTGAAGATCGAGTCGCCCGATTACGGCACCCGCACGTCGACGGTGGTGAAGCTGTATGCCGGCGGGCCGGCGGAGTTGCATGAGGTGGCGGTGCAATAGACGGACCGGCGTGCTGGGGTGTGGCTCCGCACGGGCCCTTCGGTCCGTGAGAAGCCAGTCCTGGTGAGCCTGCGCTGCCTCAGATGTCGGTGAACAGCATCTCGGCCGGCAGCCGCGATTTCGGCAGTTTCGCGTTGAAGTCGTCCGCGCCGCTGTAGCCGAGCGAGACGATGACGGTGGCCGAATAGCCCTTTTCGCGCAGGCCCAGTTCCTTGTCCAGCACTTCCGCGTTGAAGCCTTCCATCGGCGTGGCGCCCACGTCCAGCGTGGCCGCGCCCAGCAGCAGCGTGCCGAGCGCGAGGTACGTCTGCTTTTCGTACCACTGCGCCACGTCCTTCTGGTTGTAGCGGTGGATGTCGGTGAACAGGGTACGCGCACCCCGGCCCGACGTCTTCGCCGCTTCGTTGACGAAGCGGCCGTCCCGCTCTTCCTGCGTCAGCAGCGTTTCCAGATACGCGTCGTCGGCCGCCACGCGGGTGGCCAGCACGACGACGTGCGACGCCGTGCGGATCTTCGATGCGTTGTACTGGAAGCCCGCCTCCGCCGCACGGGCGATCTTTTCCTTGCCCTCTTCCGTTGCCGCGATGACGAAGTGCCACGGCTGCGAATTGACGGACGACGGCGCCAGGCGCAGCAGCATGCGCAGTTGCGCGACGATTTCGTCCGGGACCTTGCGCGCCGGATCGAAGGCCTTGACGGTATGGCGCTGGGCCGCTTTTTCCACGATGTTCATATGCTTTCCTTTATTGTTGTCCGGTGCCGGTCTTCACGCGCAGCAGCCGGTAGGGTTTCCTGCGCGCGTCCTTGCCGCCGTTGAAGTTGGCCTGGCGGTGCAGCTGGTTGGCGATCACGTACAGATAGCCGTCCGGCCCCACCGACAGCGTGTCGGGCCACGACAGCGCCGCGTCCTGCGCGATCGTGCGCCACGTGCCGCCCGGGCTCAAGGCCCGCAGCGCGTTGTGCTCGTAGTCGCCCGCGTAAACCGTGCCCGCCGCATCGGTCTCCAGCCCGTCCGACGCGCCCTTCTCGCCCAGGTCGCGCACGGCGGCCGCCAGTTGCGCCTCCGTGACCGCCGGATCGCGCAGCAGCTTCGTCGGCACGGCATACAGGTGCCGGCTCGACAGCGCGCAATAGTACAGCGTCTCGCCGTCCGGCGACAACGCGATGCCGTCCGAGGCCACGCTGAACGGCGCCGTGCGGCCGTCCGCGCCCCGCTGCAGCAGCGGCTTGCCGTCGACCACGGGCTTGAAGGCGGGATCTGCGGCCGTGCTGGCATGGCCGTTCAGCCGCCGCACCGCCTTGCCCGTGCCCAGGTCCAGCACGATGATGGCGCCGGGACCGGACAGCGACGAATCCGTCACGTAAGCAATGCCGTCGCCCTGCCGGAAGTCGAACCGCACGTCGTTGACGTAAGTGCTCGGCAGGATGACGTCCGCCGGGAACACGACGGTGCGCACGACGCGATTGGTTGCAAGGTCGACCGCTACGAGCTTGGCGCCACCGGCCAGCGGCGGCGCGAACTTCGGCGCGGCCGTGTCGAGGATCCACAGCCTGCCGCGGCCATCGGCGACGACGCTTTGCACGCTGATCAGGCCCTTGGCCGGATCGTTCGCGTCGGCGCGGTTGAACGCGGCGTCCGGATACGCCACCGGCTTGCCGCCCTTCAGTTCCGCCACCGTGTACGGCACGTCGTCGCCCCAGCGCGGGAAGTTGACGAAGATCCGGCCGCTTTCGGCCACCGTGACACCGGTCGGCATCGCCCCCGTGAACGCGGCCACACGCTCCACGTTGGCAGCGCCCGCGCCGGCGGCGGCCAGTGCCAGCACGGCGGCGGCAAAGACAGTCTTCGCGTTCATCATGCGCTCCACCCGGCCAGCACGATCTTGCCGCGCGCCGCATTGCTTTCCACCAGGGCATGGGCACGGCGCAGGTTCTCCGCCGTGATGGCGCCGAAGTTCTCGCCGACGGTGGTGCGTAGCGCGCCGCTGTCGATCAGCGCGGCCACGCTGTCGAGGATATCGCGCTGGCGCGCCATGTCGGGCGTCTCGTACATCGAGCGGGTAAACATCAGCTCCCAGTGCAGCGAGATGCTCTTGCGCTTGAGCGGCATCGCATCCAGCGTTTCCGGGTCGTCGATCAGCGCGAACTGGCCCTGCGGTGCCAGCATCTCGACGATGTCGGCGTAATGCTGGTCCGTGTGCGTCAGGCTGATGACGATGTCCGCATGGGCGATGCCCAGCGCGGCCAGTTGCGGCGCCATCGGCTGGCTGTGGTCGATGACATGGTGCGCGCCCAGCGCCTGCACCCACGCGCGCGTCTCCCTGCGCGACGCGGTGCCGACGATCGTCAGGCCCGTCAGCTTCGCTGCCAGCTGCGTCAGGATCGAGCCGACGCCGCCGGCCGCGCCGACGATCACCACGGTCTTGCCGGCGCCCTCGCCCTCGGCCACTTTCAGGCGGTCGAACAGCAGCTCCCAGGCCGTGAGGGACGTCAGCGGCAGCGCGGCGGCGTCGGCGAAGTCCAGCGATGCCGGCTTGTGCCCGACGATGCGTTCGTCGACGACGTGCAGTTCGCTGTACGAGCCGGGACGGGTCAGCGAGCCGGCGTAGTACACCTCGTCGCCCGCCTTGAAGCCGGTCACTTCCGCGCCGGTCGCGACAACGACGCCGGCCGCATCCCAGCCCAGCACGCGTGGCGCCGTCACGGCCGCGCCACGGCGCACCTTGGTGTCGACGGGATTGACGGAAACGGCACGCACCTGCACCAGCACGTCGCGCGCGCCCGGCTGCGGCACCGGCAGGTCCATGTCGATCAGGGCCTCGGCCCCGTCGATCGGCAAACCGTGTTGCGTGTAGACTACTGCTTTCATCGTATTCCTCGTGAAGTGAGTGGAGATGCAGCAATGATAGGGCGGGGCCGGCTACTGAAAAAGACCGGTAATCGGTTAGCACTTTCACTCGCGGAGTGAAAATGGTCCGCTTCGAGGATCTGGCGCTGTTCATCCGCACGGCGGCGTGCGGCAGTTTTACCAAGGCGGCGCGCGAGGCCAACCTGCTGCCGGGCCAGGTCAGCGCCGCCATCCAGCGGCTGGAACGGGACCTCGACATCCGCCTGTTCGCCCGCTCCACGCGCAGCCTGCGCCTGACCGACGAGGGCGAGCGCTACCTGCCCTACGCGCGCGAAGCCATCGACCTGCTGCACGCCGGGCGCGACGAACTGCGCCGCAACGACGGGGCATTGAGCGGCACATTGCTGATCGCGGCGCCGTCGGACCTGGGCCGCAACGTGCTGCTGCCGTGGCTGGGCGAGTTCCGCCGCGCGCATCCGCGGCTGGAAGTGCGGCTGCAGCTGTCCGACCAGAATGCGGACGTGTTCCGCGATCCGGTCGACGTGGCGATCCGCTACGGCACGATCGACGACGCCAGCTTCGTCGCCCTGCCGCTGGCACCCGACAACCGCCGCGTGCTGGTCGCGTCACCCGCCTACCTGGAACAGTGCGGCATGCCGCGATCGCTGGACGACCTGAAGAACCACTCATGCCTGCTGTGGCAGCTGGGCGGGCGGCTGTACGACAAATGGGGCTTCCCGGCCGATACTGCGGGCATCAAGGGGAAGCAGACCGTGCAGGTGTCGGGATATCTGGCCAGCGACGATGCCGACGTGGTGCGGCGCTGGGCCGTGGCGGGCGAAGGCATCGCCTACAAATCCTGGCTCGACGTGCGGGCCGACGTGGCGGCGGGCCGGCTGATGGTCGTGCTGCCGGAGCAGCCCGGCGAGGCGGCGCCGCTGCAGCTGATCTGTCCGCACCGGCGGCAGTTTTCTCCTGCCGTGCGGGGGTTGCATGCGTTCCTGCTGGCGCGCCTGGCGCAGGTGCCGGCGGCCGGGAGTGAATGACGTGAGCGCCGCGCTGCCGGCGCGGGGCGGGTTCGCCACGCATGCAACTGGGTGGGCGGCGACAGCGCACGACGATTTGCGCGGCTTCGTCCTGTGCCGATCGGGCTGGCACCCTCCGACGGTGCTGCACTGACTATACGACGGTCGGCTGTCGCCCCATAGCTGCCGTTCACTGCTGAGATCTTAAGGGCGCGGCCTTGCTTGCGAGTTCCCACACATGCTCGAATTCCTTATCCAAGATTTCTTGGTACCCGGACTCGGACAGGTCCAACGGCTCCAATGCAAGCCCACCGCAGGTATCGATGTCGCGCTTAGCATCGTAGTGAAGCAACGTACCAGACTCGTACTGCTCAACTTGTCTAATTACTCGACCATCCGCCGCGACTTCAAAGTACCACCATGAGGTACCCCAATCATCGTGCTGGTCGCCGCGTGTCTCGTTCCAGTGTCGCTTTACATGCTTGAGCATTTTTTGATTAGATTGATGAAAACCATATGTGTTGCGACAGACCGAAACCGCCCATTGCAGCTGTTCGGACAGCGAAACTACATGACACCCCACCACATTTGCCGGGCTCCAGGCTCTGGCTTGAGCTGGTGCGGCATCGATGTCACCGTGTCAAGCAAAGTGCTTACTTCCGCTGGTTTTTTCTCGCGCATCGAAGAAAATCCCGCAGTTTCGAAAATCGCCTGTTTGAAGGCGCTAAGCTCTCTCGCGTTCCAACAAGCGAAGGACCAGGTTCCTGCAGGAAGTACGGTTTTGATAACGTCCATGTCCCATTTATAGCAAATACGCAGCCGTAGCCTATGAACTGGTGAAGGCGCCGAAATAGCGTCGGATGGAAGCCGGAGAAGTCTGACTAAGCCGATCTCGAGACGGGTTCCGCGCCCGTGGTCCGTGACGTCCTCATAGCACGCGATCCCATCTCCATCCTCAGCAAGTACATTGGAGAACCTAGTGGCGGCCCAAAACTCTGCCATGGCGTCGAACGCAATCGGCAAATTTAAGGATGAAAGTTTGAGCGATTTGGCGCGGAGGAAAGATCGAAACTCTTTCTCGACTTGGGAAGAATCTTTTATAAGCATGGGCTAGTTGTAGAAAGAAGGCGAGTCTAACCGGCGGTCCCCGCGACAGTCCGCTTCTGGCCGTTAGCGGACCACATGCAGCCCATCTCCGGCCCTCCGACGCGCCAGCCTGACAAGGCTGCGCTCAGTTCCGTGCTGCGTCGACGTTGTTGTTTACTAAGAGGGAGATATCTTCCTGGGGTTTCGCGGCCGTCTGACAGCCAGATGGCCAGCAGGCCGTCAGAACCCGTGCCGCATCTCGACGTGCGCGATGCCCGCTTCGAAGAACTCGTCGCCAGCCTGGCGGAAGCCGTGCGCCGAATAGAACGGCGCCGCGTGGGTTTGCGCGGACAGTGCCACGCCCATGTGCCCGCGCTTGCGCGCCTGGGCCATCAGTCCTTGCAGCAGCGCGCCGCCGACGCCCGTGCCGCGCGCTTGCGGCAGCACGGCCATGCGGCCGATATGCCCGTCCGGCAGCAGGCGGCCCGTGCCGACCGGCGTGCCGGCGTCATCGTAGGCGACGGCATGCAGGCAGACGGCGTCCTTGTCGTCCATTTCCAGTTCGGCCGGAACGTTCTGTTCTCGCACGAAGACTTCGGTGCGGATGGCGGCGGCGTCCTGGCCCAGCGTGGCCCAGTCGCCGTAGCGGATTTCATGTGTGCTCATGATCGTCTCGAAAACTTTTCAGCGAAAGAAACGATTCTCGCACACCGATGGCCGCTACTGCAACGCCCGAATCGAGCTCGAAGAGAAGCCCGTATCGAGCGCGTATCAAGCCCGCATCGAGCCCGTATCGAGCGCGTATCGAGCGCGTATCGAGCTCGTATCGAGCGCGTATCAAGCCCGCATTGAGCCCGCATCGAGCCCGAATCGAGCCCCGACCAAGCCCGTTTCAGGCCAGCTTGACGAGCTGCTTGCCGAAATTGCGGCCCTTGAGCAGGCCAATGAACGCGTCCGGCGCGGCGGCCAGGCCGTCGGCCACGGACTCGCGGAATTTTAGCTTGCCCTGTGCAACCAGCATGCCCAGTTCCTTCAATCCCTCCGGCCACAGCTCCATGTGCTCGCTGACGATAAAGCCGCGCAACGAGATGCGATTGGTCAGCAGCTGGCGCACGTTGCGCAGCGGGATATCCTCGCCGTTATAGCCGGCGATCATGCCGCACAGGGCAATGCGGGCGAACGCGTTGGTGCGGGCCAGCGCCGCGTCGAACACTTCGCCGCCGACGTTCTCGAAGATCGCGTCGATGCCGTTCGGCGCCGCCGCCTTCAGGTCGGCGCGCAGGTTGCCGGCCTTGTAGTCGATGCAGGCGTCGAAGCCCAGCTCATTGACGACGTAATCGCATTTCTCCTTGCCGCCGGCGATGCCGATGGCGCGGCAGCCACGCAGCTTCGCCAGCTGGCCGACAACGCTGCCCACGGCGCCGCTGGCGGCCGAGACGCAGATCGTCTCGCCCTGCTTGGCCTGCATGATCTGCGTCAGGCCGTACCACGCCGTCATGCCCGGCATGCCCACGGGGCCAAGGTAGGCGGACAGCGGAATGTGCGTCGTATCGACCTTGCGCATATCGCTGCCGTCGGAGACGGACATTTCGGTCCAGCCGCCCATGCCGACGACGAAGTCGCCTTCGGCGAATTTCGGATGCTTCGATTCGACCACCTGGCCGACGGTGCCGCCGATCATCGTCTCGTCCAGCGGCTGCGGCGCCGCGTAGCTTTTCGCCTCGCTCATGCGCCCGCGCATGTACGGGTCGAGCGACAGGAAATGGTTGCGCACCAGGACCTGGCCATCGGCCAGGGCCGGCACATCCGCCGTTTCAAGACGGAAGTTGTCGGGGGTGACCTCCGCCTGCGGGCGGGAGGCCAGTACCATGCGTTGGAATGTCGTCATTGTTGTCCTAGGTAGGTTAAACAAGGTTAAACGGCGGAGACGCCGCCGTCGACGGCCAGGATCTGGCCGGTGATGTGGCGGCCGGCATCGGAGGCGAACAGCACCACGGCGCCTTTCAGGTCCTCGTCGGAACCCAGGCGGCCCAGCGGCGCTTCGGCCATCAGCCGGTCGCCCATCGCCTGCAGCACGCCCGCGCTCATCTTCGACGGGAAGAAGCCCGGCGCGATGGCGTTCACATTGATGCCGTGCGCGCCCCACTCGCCCGCAAGGGCGCGCGTGAAGTTGATGACGGCGCCCTTGCTGGTATTGTACGCAATCGTCTTCATCGTGCCCGGCGGGTTGCCGGCCAGGCCGGCGATCGACGCGATATTGATGATGCGGCCCTGGCCGCGCGGGATCATCGAACGTTTCGCCACGGCCTGCGACAGCAGGAACACGGACCGCACGTTCAGGTTCATCACCTTGTCCCAAGCCTCGCTCGGCATGTCCTCGGCCGGCGCGCCCCAGCTGGCGCCTGCGTTATTGACGAGGATGTCGATATGGCCCAGCTTCCCGATGGCGGCCTGCGCCAGCGCGTCGGCCGCGCCATCCTGGCCCAGGTCCGCGGCGATGGCGTAGGCCGTGATGCCGCGTGCCGTCAAGGTGGCGACGGCATCGTCGAGTTCGTTCTGCTTGCGCGCGGCCACGACGACCGTTGCCCCCTGTTCGCCCAGGGCGAGCGCCATTTGCAGGCCCAGGCCGCGCGAGCCGCCCGTGACCAGTGCCGTTTTGCCTTCCAGGCTGAAAAGCTCGCGGGTCGTGCGTACAGTGGTGTTTTCAAATGCGGTCATCGTCATACCTCGTAGTCCATGCATTGGCGGCCTTCGCGTACGGCGGCGAAGAAGGGTTTGAGTGCGACGTGCTGCGGGTGTTCCTGGTAGGCGTCCAGCGCGGCCTTGTCCGCGAACTCGGAGTACAGCACGACGTCGTACGTCGCTTCCAGGTCCGGCGTCGCCAGTCCCACCTCCAGCTTCAGGATGCCCGGCACGATGCCCGCGCAGGCTTCCAGCAGTTCCTTCATCTTGCGGGCGTTGGCGGCGCGGCCCGCGCCTTCCGCCTCGTCCTTGAGCTTCCACATCACGATATGCTTGATCACATGCCCTCCGTCAGACGATTTCAAACAGGCCGGCGGCACCTTGGCCGCCGCCGATGCACATGGTGACGACGACATACTTCACGCCGCGCCGCTTGCCTTCCAGCAGCGCATGCCCCGTCAGGCGGGCACCGGAAACACCGTACGGGTGGCCCACGGCGATGGCGCCGCCGTTCACGTTCAGGCGGTCCATCGGGATGCCCAGCTTGTCGGCGCAATAGAGCACCTGAACGGCGAAGGCCTCGTTCAGTTCCCACAGGCCGATGTCGGCCACGGTCAGGCCGGCCTTCTTCAGCAGTTTCGGCACGGCGTAGACGGGACCGATGCCCATTTCGTCCGGTTCGCAGCCCGCCACGGCAAAGCCGCGGAAGATCCCCAGTGGCTGCAGGCCTTTCGCGGCGGCGGCCTGCGCGCTCATCACGATGGCCACCGATGCGCCGTCGGAGAACTGGCTGGCATTGCCGGCGCTGACGACGCCACCCGGCAGCGCCGTGCGGATTTTACTCACCGCCTCGAGCGTCGTGTCGGCGCGGATGCCTTCGTCGGCGGCGATCGTGACCTCGCGCGTACCCAGCTTGTCGGCCACGCCCATGACGGTTGTCATCGGCACGATTTCCGCATCGAACAGTCCCGCGGCCTGGGCGGCGGCGGCGCGCTGCTGGCTGCGCACGCCATATTCGTCCTGGCGGTCCTTGCCGATGTTGTAGCGCCTGGCCACGATCTCCGCCGTCTGCAGCATCGGCAGGTAGATTTCCGGCTTGTTCTGCTTCAGCCAGACTTCCCGGTACATGTGCATGTTCATCTCCTGCTGCACGCAGGAGATCGACTCGACGCCGCCGGCTGCGTAGATGTCGCCCTCGCCGGCCACGATGCGCTGCGCGGCCGTGGCAATGGTCTGCAGGCCCGAGGAACAGAAACGGTTGATCGTCATGCCCGCCGTGGTGACGGGGCAGCCGGCGCGCAGCGCGATCTGGCGGGCAATATTGCCGCCCGTGGCGCCTTCCGGATTGGCGCAACCGATCAGCACGTCTTCCACTTCGCCCGGTTCGATACCGGCGCGGGCAATGGCCGCCGCCAGCGCATGGCCGCCCAGGGTGGCGCCATGCGTCATGTTGAACGCGCCTTTCCAGGACTTGGCCAGCCCGGTGCGGGCGGTCGATACGATAACGGCATCTGGCATGAAAGTCTCCTTTGTTATTGGACTGTAATCATTCCAGCATAGCACAAGCCCCGGCAATTAAGCACGGTCGTTCGTTAAACTTTTTTGGCCTTACAGCCCGTCAGTTTCGCGTAAGTTTCAAGCAAGAATGACGTAAGTTTCACGGACCAGACTCGATCGGGCCGAACGACCATCATGCAGCAGAATCGGGCGGCACCCTTCCAATAGCAATGGGGCCACCGGCAGGTGAGCGCCGTCAAGGAGACAAAAAATGGCTATCACAAATGGCGCCGCGGACGCGCGGAACCTGGGGAGCAAAGGCAAGGCGACACCGATGACGAAGGAAGAGCGCAAGGTCATCTTCGCGTCGTCGCTGGGCACCGTGTTCGAGTGGTACGACTTCTACCTGTACGGCGCGCTGGCGTCGATCATCGCCAAGCAGTTTTTCATCGGCGACCCCACCACCACCTTCATCTTCGCGCTGCTGGCCTTCGCGGCCGGTTTCATCGTGCGGCCGTTCGGCGCCATCGTCTTCGGCCGCCTGGGGGACATGATCGGCCGTAAGTACACGTTCCTCGTGACGATCCTGATCATGGGCCTGTCCACGTTCATCGTCGGCCTGCTGCCGAGCCACGCGTCGATCGGCGTCGCCGCGCCCATCATCCTCGTCACCCTGCGCATCCTGCAGGGCCTCGCGCTGGGCGGCGAATACGGCGGCGCGGCCACCTACGTGGCCGAGCACGCGCCGCATGGCAAAAGGGGGCTGTTCACGTCGTGGATCCAGACCACGGCCACAATGGGACTGTTCATGTCCCTGCTGGTCATCCTGGGCACCCGCCTTGCCGTCGGCGAGGAAGACTTCGCGGCGTGGGGCTGGCGCATTCCGTTCCTGCTCTCCGTGCTGCTGCTGGGTATCTCGGTGTGGATCAGGATGTCGATGCAGGAGTCGCCAGCCTTTGCCAAGATGAAGGCCGAGGGCAAGACGTCCAAGGCCCCGCTGTCGGAAGCGTTCGGCAAATGGGGCAACCTGAAGATCGTCATCCTGGCGCTGGTCGGCCTGACGATGGGCCAGGCAGTGGTCTGGTACACGGGGCAGTTCTACGCACTGTTCTTCATGCAGCAGACCTTGAAGATCGAGCTGGCAACGGCCAACATCCTGATCGCCATCGCCCTGTTGCTGGCGACGCCGTTCTTCATCTTCTTCGGCGCCCTGTCGGACCGGATCGGGCGCAAATGGATCATCCTGGGCGGCTGCCTGATCGCGGCGGCCACCTACTTCCCGCTGTTCAAGGGCCTGACCCACTACGGCAATCCGGCACTGGAAGCGGCGCTGCAGAACTCCCCGGTCGTCGTCGTGGCCGATCCCGCGTCGTGCCACTTCCAGTTCAAGCTGACGGGCACGGAGAAATTCCCGTCGTCGTGCGACATCGCCACGGCAGCGCTGTCGGCCGCATCCGTCAACTACACGCGCCAGGACGCGCCGGCCGGCGCTATCGCGAAAATCAAAGTGGGGGACAAGGAAGTCACGTCGTTCGACGCCGTGATGCAGCCGACCGGCAGCGACTTCGACGCGGCCAGTAACGAGCGAGAAAAAGCGTTCAAGAAGGAAGTGGGTGCGGCCATCAAGGCGGCCGGCTACCCCGCCAAGGCGGACCCGGACCAGATCAACAAGCCGATGATGGTACTGCTGCTGTTCATCCTGGTGCTGTACGTGACGATGGTGTACGGCCCGATCGCCGCGATGCTGGTCGAGATGTTCCCCACCAAGATCCGGTATACGTCGATGTCGCTGCCGTATCACATCGGCAACGGCTGGTTCGGCGGGCTGCTGCCCACCACCGTGTTCGCGCTGGTCGCGTTCAAGGGCGATATCTACTTCGGCTTGTGGTATCCGATCGGCGTTGCGCTGATCACCCTGGTGATCGGCGCGATCTTCATCCGCGAGACCAAGGACCGGGATATCTACGCGGGGGATTGACGGGGGCGGCTGAGGCAGCTGGCGTCTGTCCCTGCTAAGTGGCGGCTCAGACGCTGGTTGTCAGCGTCACCAGGGGACTGACCCCGGTTTTCAGCCAGCGTCTCGACGGCGCGGGCAAGAAACCGGGGTCAGTCCCCTTGTCACGCCTGCGGATGCATCAAATGTCGCCACTGACCGGGGACAGACCCCAGCGGCGCAGCGGCCGATGACACTCCCACGCTAGCCCAGCGCGGATCCGACGATCCGCAGCGAGAAGTCGGTCGCGCGCACGTCTTTCGTCAATGCACCGATGGAGATGCGGTGCACGCCCGTTTCGGCGATCGCCCGCACGGTATCGAAGTTGACGCCGCCGGAGGCTTCCAGCAATGCCCTGCCGCGGTTGATCTGGACGGCCGCGCGCATGTTCTCCAGGCTGAAATTGTCCAGCAGGATCGACGTGGCGCCCACGGCCAGCGCTTCGTCCAGCTGGTCCAGCGTTTCGACTTCGACCTGGATCGACACCTGCGCGCGGTTATCGGCAGCCACTCTTTTCGCCGCCGCCAGTGCAGCCGTGATGCCGCCCGCCGCCGCGATATGGTTTTCCTTGATCAGGATGCCGTCGTACAGCGCCAGTCGCTGGTTCTGGCCGCCGCCGACGCGCACGGCATACTTCTGCGCCAGGCGCAGGCCCGGCAAGGTCTTGCGCGTGTCGAGGATGGCGGCGGTGGTGCCGGCGATGGCGTCGACATAACGGCGCGTGGCCGTGGCAACACCCGACAGCAGCTGCATGAAGTTCAGCGCCGAGCGCTCGGCCGTCAGGATGGCGCGGGCCGGACCGACCATCGTGCAGACGGGAGAATCGGCCGTCATCACGTCGCCTTCGGCGTAATGCCACTCGATGCCGATGGCCGGGTCGAGCGCATGCATGATGCCTTCGAACCACGGCGCACCGCACAGCACCGCTTCCTCGCGCACGATGACGCGGGCCGTCGCGCGGGCGCCCTCCGGCACCAGCTGGCCCGTCAGGTCGCCCGTGCCGACATCTTCCAGCAATGCGGCCAGCAGATTCGATTCATACGCCTTCGTCAACGCCGCGTCAAACGGGGCATAGGGATTCAACAACGTGCTCATTTCTTGTCCTTGTGATGGAGCGCCCGTATCAGGCGGGGCCGATGCCGGAGAACAGCTTCGATTCCTGCGCCAGGTCGGCCCCCGGCGCAACCTTCGCCTTTTTCGCCGCCGCGAAATCGAGCATGCGGTTAATGGAGCGCTGCGCCTGGCGGCCCACTTCCGGATCCACGTGGATCTCGTTGCTCATGTTTTCCAGCACGTCCACCAGGTTGCGCAACCCGTTCATCGCCATCCACGGGCAGTGCGCACAGCTCTTGCACGTGGCGCTGTTGCCCGCCGTCGGCGCTTCGATGAACGTCTTGCCCGGCGCGGCGTTCTTCATCTTGTGCAGGATGCCGTTGTCGGTGGCAACGATGAAGGTGTCCGCGTCCATCGACACCGCGGCGGCGATCAGCTGCGACGTCGATCCGACCACGTCCGCCTGCTCGACCACGTTGGCGGGCGACTCCGGGTGCACCAGCACTTTCGCGTGCGGGTATTCGGCCTTCAGCAGGTCCAGCTCCACGCCCTTGAATTCGTCGTGCACGAGGCAGGAGCCCTGCCACAGCAGCATGTCCGCGCCCGTCTTCTTCTGGATGTAGGAACCCAGGTGCTTGTCCGGCGCCCACAGGATCTTCTTGCCCTGCTCGTGCAGGTGCTGCACGATATCCAGGCCGATCGAGGACGTCACCATCCAGTCCGCGCGGGCCTTCACGGCCGCGCTGGTGTTGGCGTAGACGACGACGGTGCGGTCCGGATGCTGGTCGCAGAATGCCGCGAACTCCTCCGGCGGGCAGCCCAGGTCCAGCGAGCAGGTCGCGTCCAGGTCCGGCATCAGGACCGTCTTTTCCGGGCTGAGGATTTTTGACGTCTCGCCCATGAATTTCACGCCGGCGACGACCAGCGTCGTTGCCGGATGATCGCGGCCGAAGCGCGCCATCTCCAGCGAGTCGGAGACGCAGCCACCCGTTTCCTCGGCCAGGTCCTGCAGGTCCGCGTCGACATAGTAATGCGCCACCAGCACCGCTTCGCGTTCGCGCAGCAGCGTGCGGATGCGTTCCTTCAGCAGGATCTTTTCGTCGGCCGGCACAGGTGCCGGTGTGCGCGCCCATGCATGCGCCACGCAGCTGCCGCCCTGCCGGTTCTCTTCCAGCAGGGGCATTTCATATTCAACGGTCTTGATGGGAATGGCTGTGGCAGTCACGCGATGCTCCTTAGTCGATGCCCTGGCTGGTCAGATACTCTTCGTAGTTGCCGCGGAAGTCGACGACTTCGTTTTCCTTGATCTCGATGATGCGGTTCGCCAGCGACGACACGAATTCGCGGTCGTGCGAAACGAAGATCAGGGTGCCGGCATACTTGTCGAGCGCGATATTGAGCGACTCGATCGATTCCATGTCCATGTGGTTGGTCGGTTCGTCCAGCAGCAGCACGTTGTGACGGCCCAGCATCAGCTTGCCATACATCATCCTGCCCTTCTCACCACCCGACAGCACGCGCACGGACTTCTTCACCTCGTCGCCGCCGAACAGCAGGCGGCCCAGGATGGAACGCACGGCCTGGTCGTCGTCGCCTTCCTGCGTCCAGTTGCCCATCCAGTCCGTCAACGTGGCGTCGGTGGCGAATTCCTCGGTCGGATCCTGCGGCATGTAGCCCACGTTGGCGTTCTCGGCCCACTTGACGCGGCCCGTGTCCGGCTGCAGGTTGGCGATTTCGCCGGCGATACAGCGCAGCATCGTCGTTTTACCGGCACCGTTGGCGCCGATGATGGCGATGCGCTCGCCCGCTTCGACCATGATCGAGAAGTTCTTGAACAGGGTCTTGTCATACGTTTTCGAGATGTTTTCCACCTCGACCGCCAGGCGGTGCAGCTTCTTCTCGCCGTCGAAGCGCACGAACGGATAGGCGCGCGAGGATGGTTTGATATCCTCGACCTTGATCTTGTCGATCATCTTGGCGCGCGACGTGGCCTGGCGTGCCTTGGACTTGTTGGCCGAGAAGCGGCGCACGAAGTCCTGCAGTTCGGCGACCTTATCCTTGGCCTTGGCGTTGTTGGCCAGCTGCTGGTTGCGTGCCTGCGTCGACGCCAGCATGTAGTCGTCGTAATTGCCCGGATAGATCTTCAGCGTGCCGTAGTCCATGTCGGCCACGTGGGTGCAGACCTGGTTCAGGAAGTGACGATCGTGGGAAATGATGATCATCGTGGAATTGCGCTGATTCAGCACGTCCTCCAGCCAGCGGATCGTGTGGATGTCCAGGTTATTGGTCGGTTCGTCGAGCAGCAGGATGTCCGGATTCGAGAACAGCGCCTGCGCCAGCAGCACGCGCAGCTTCCAGCCCGGCGCCACGGCGCTCATCGGACCGTGGTGCAGGTCGATCGACACGCCGGCGCCCAGCAGCAGTTCGCCCGCGCGCGCTTCGGCCGTGTAGCCGTCGTATTCCGCCACTTTGCCTTCCAGCTCGGCCGCCTTCATGTAGTCGTCGTCGGTCGCTTCCGGATTCGCGTAGATCGCGTCGCGTTCGGCCATGGTGGCCCACATCTCGGTGTGGCCCATCATGACGACATCGAGCACGCGCATCTCTTCGTACGCGAACTGGTCCTGGCGCAGCTTGCCCAGCCGTTCGTTCACGTCCAGCATGACGTTACCGGCCGACGGTTCCAGGTCGCCGCCGAGGATTTTCATGAACGTGGACTTGCCGCAGCCGTTGGCGCCGATCAGGCCGTAACGGTTGCCGTCGCCGAACTTGACGGAGATATTCTCGAACAGCGGCTTGGCGCCGAATTGCATGGTGATGTTAGCGGTGGATAGCACTGATGAGCCCTTAAGACGGAGGTTGCAAGTAACCGGGCATTTTACCATTCTTGCGCAGGCAGGGCGCGGTCCGTTCGCGTCAGCGCGGTCGCGCGAGCCGACGTTCGCATAGCCGGTCCCGCAACATCTCATACCAATACGTCAGTTGCGCCGCGCCCAGGCCGAACGGCCCGCCCGCATGCGGCAGCCCCCAGCGGCGGAAGCCTTCCAGCGCAGCGCAATCGCCCAGCAGCGCCGCCGCCAGCAGTTCGCCGCACAAGGTCGTCGGCGCCACGCCGTGGCCGCCAAAGCCGCTGCCGTACCACAGCCCGTCGGGCAGGCGGCCCATCTGCGGCATGCGGTGGCGCCCGTAGCTCATCAAGCCACTCCACGCATGGTCGACGCGGGTACCGGCCAGTTGCGGATAGACGCGCAGCATGTCGCGGTACAGCAGCCGCGCCACGTCGGCGGCGCTGCGTTCGCGCACGGCGATGCGTCCGCCCCACAGCAGCCGCGTGTCCGGCAGCGGGCGGTAGTAGTCGAAAGCGAAGCGGGTGTCGTAGATGGCGGCCGATGTCGCCAGCACGGTGGCCAGGCGCCCGCCCAGCGGCTCGGTGGTCATGATGTAGGTGGCAATCGGCAGCGTGGCCGCCGCCAGCCTGCCGTGCAGGCGGCCCAGGTAGCCGCCGCCACACAGCACCACGTCGCGCGCGGCGACGCTGCCCTGCGGCGTGCGCACCCGCCAGCCGGCGCCTTCCCGAACGATGCCCGTAACGGCGCTGCGTTCATGCACGCGGACCCCGGCATCGGTCAGTACGCGGGCCAGTCCAAGGGTGTACTTCAGCGGATGAAAGTGAAAGGCATCGGGTTCGTACAGCGCGCCGTGATAGCGGTCGGTGCGGGCCAGCGCGGCGAAGCCGGCCTTGCCGACGTAGGTCCACTCCACGCCCAGCTGCTCGCGCATGAAGCGGCGGCGCGCGTCGAGGATGCGCTCATCCGGAAACCAGTTGGCGAGATAAACGCCGCCATGCACCGCGTCGCAGGCGATGCCCAGGCGGTCGATGCGGCGGCGGATCAGCTCCACGGCATCGAGCGTCAGACGGTACAGCTTTCTGCCGTCGGCGGGGCCATGCGCCCGCAGCAGCGCGTCCTCGCCCAGCGAGAAGCCGCCGAAGACGAAGCCACCGTTGCGGCCGGACGCGCCGTGGCCGACGGTTGCCGCTTCCAGCACGACAGTACCGGCGGCGCCGCGCTCCAGCAGCGACAGCGCGGTACCAAGGCCCGCGAAGCCGGCGCCGACGATGCAGACGTCGGCGGTGGTGTCGCCCTGCAATGGCGGCCAGGCCGCATTGTCCGCCGTCGCCTGGTAGTAAGTCAGGGTGGACGGCGGCGTGCCCATGGCTACAGGCCCGGGTGGTCCAGCGTGGGGTAATCGCTGACGGTCAGGTCGAATCCCGATTCGTCCGAGACGAGATGCGCCCGGCCGCCGAACGGCAGGGTGCAGCGGTGCCGCACGTGGCCGAATGGCAGTCCCGTCAGGACGGGCAGCGGCAGCGTCTCGCGCAGGTAGGCCAGCATCGTGTCGAAATCGTAGCCATTGTCGGCCGGCGCCAGGCGGTAGCCCGAGAAGTCGCCCAGCACCAGCGCCCGCTGGCCGGCCAGCGCGCCGGAGTACAGCAGTTGCAGCACCATGCGCTCGACGCGGTACGGGTGCTCGTTGATATCTTCCAGGAAGACGATACCGCCCTCGATGCGGGGGAAGTACGGCGTGCCGGCCAGATGCGTCAGCATGGCCAGGTTGCCGCCCCAAAGCGTGCCTTCGATGTCGACGCGGGGATTGCCGCAGGCCTCGCCGCGCACGCGGTGCGTGGGCCCGCGCAGGCAGTCCCAGAACTGGCACAGCGTGTAGTCGACCGGCTCGTCGCGGATGAAATCGTCGCAGACCATCGGGCCGGCGAAGCTCTTGCGGCCTGTGGCCTGCAGCAGTGCGCAGTTGAACGCCGTGAAGTCGCTGTAGCCGACAAACAGTTTGCCGCTGTCGGCCATCGCGCGAAAGTCGATGTGCGGCAGGATGCGCGACAGGCCGTACTGGCCGCGCAGCGCGACGACGACCTGCACGTCCGGATCGGCGGCCGCCGCGTTCAGCTGCGCCAGGCGCCCCGCGTCCGTGCCGCCGAAACGCAGGTGCTTGTGCGCGCTGTCGTAATAGTTATGGACGATGCAGCCCTGCTGCTGTAGCCGTTCGATGCCGCGCGCCAGCAGCGCGTCGTCCAGCGCGTAGCCACCCGGCGCGGCGATGGCGATGCCGACGCCTTTGGGAAAATGTGAAGTGCTCAAGTTAGCCCGTGGGAGTATCCGTGACCGCCCATCTTAACCCCGCGCGGGGCAGGCATCAAGGCTGGCCGGCCGGACCCTGAACGAGATCGTCGACGGGGTTGTCGATGACGCCGGCAACCGCCCCTTCGCCCCGGGCCGCCCTGGCGGCCGCCCGCCGCGCAGCGAAGAAGCCGCGCAGCAGGTCCGCGCAGTCGCCGGCCAGCACGCCGCCGACGGCCTGCGTGTGGTGGTTCAGTTGTGCCGATTCGTACAGGTTGACGACGGAACCGGCGGCGCCCGTCTTCGGATCCGGCGCGCCGAAAACGACGCGGGCCAGGCGCGCGTGCATCATCGCGCCGGAACACATGACGCAAGGCTCCAGCGTGACGTATAGCTCACAGCCAGGCAGCCGGTAGTTGCCGAGCGCCCTGGCCGCGGCGCGCAGCGCGACGATTTCCGCGTGCGCCGTCGGATCGTGGCCGGCGATGGGCTGATTGAAGCCCGTGGCAATGACGACGCCGTCCTTGACGACGACGGCCCCCACGGGCACTTCGCCGAGGTCCCATGCGCGCTGCGCCTCGGCCAGGGCGGCACGCATGAACGCCTCCTCCGGCGTGGCGGCAGGCGTCGGGACAGGCTCAGTCTTCAACGATTTCAGCCCAGCAGTTCGGCGTTTCGTGCAGCACCAGCTTGTGCAGGTGCAGGCCGGTGCCGTAGCGGTCCTTGAACGCCGCTTTCAGGATGCCGAACGCGACCGCAGCCAGGTTTTCCACGGTCGGGATGCGGTCGATGACGACGGTTTTATGGTCCGGCAGCGAGGCCAGGAATTCCTTGACCGCGTGATCCTTCTCGTAGACGAGGAAGGCGTGGTCCCAGACGTCGACCAGGTGCGCCTTGGCGATGGCCTTGACGTCGGAAAAATCCATGATCATGCCGTTGTCGGAATTGCCTTCCGCCGTGATGACCTGGCCCGTCAGCGTGATCTCCAGCGTGTAGCGGTGGCCGTGCAGGTTGCGACACTGGCTCTTATGGTCGGGGATCCGGTGGCCGGCGTCGAATTCGAGTTTGCGGGTAATGGTCAGCATGGGGTACTTACGGAATGTTCAGCAGTTTGTGGGTCTGCAGGCTCAGCTTCCATTTCGGATTGGCCTTGCAGGTGTCGATGGCCAGCGTGGTGTTGAAGGCGGCCAGCGGGCCGTCCATCGGCTGGACGAAGAAATGGTCGAAATCGAGTCCTTCGTAGTCGGCCAGGTTCTGGTCCTTCTGCGGAATCACGACTTTCAGTTCGCTGCCCTTGTGCACGACCAGCTTCGAGCCCGCTTTCGGGCTGACGCAGATCCAGTCGACGCCGGGCGGCACGGCAATGGTGCCGTTGGTCTCGATGGCAATGGTGAAGCCGGCCGCGTGCATGGCGTCGATCAGCGCGCCGTCCAGCTGCAGCAGCGGCTCGCCGCCCGTGAAGACGACGTACTTGCTGGCGGTATGCGTGGTGGGCCAGAGCCCGTCGATGACGGCGGCCAGCGCCTCGGGCGTGGCGAATTTACCACCGCGCTCGCCGTCCGTGCCGACGAAATCGGTGTCGCAGAACTGGCAGACGGCGCTGGCGCGGTCGCTTTCGCGGCCGGTCCACAGATTGCAGCCGGCGAAGCGGCAGAACACGGCGGGACGCCCGGCATGGGCTCCTTCCCCCTGCAACGTGTAGAAAATCTCTTTGATACTGTAAGTCACTATAATTCCTGAAGGCGATCCCACGGGCCCGAGCGCTACAAGGAGCTCGGGCCATCCGGGGCAACCTTCAATTATAAGCCATCGGACCGCCGCGTGCGCCGCCGGGGCAATTTGATCCAGGCCAACACTCGTAACAGCCGATTCCGCTAAGGTCATGCCACTTGGATTTATCAGGGGCAATAATGAATCGCAGCGTGGAATTCCTGCCGCCATCCGTGCCGATACGGTACCCGCTACGTCCTGCCATGTTTGCCCTGGCCGGTTTCGGCCAGGGTGCGGGCTACGGCTTGCCTCCGGGCGGCGCCCTGTCCGGGTCCCCGCCGCCGGCCGCGTCGGCGTCGGCGTCGCTGATGCTGCCCCTGTTATTGGCGGCTGCCGTGCTCGCCATCCTGGTTGCCTTCTGGTGGCGTCACGCCGGACAGGCCGCCAGGCGCTGCGCCATGCTTGCTGCCGAGCTGGGACGCGAGCGCGCCCACCGCGCGCAGGCCGAGCGGGCACTGCGCGAAACGCAGGCCAGCATGTCGCATCTGGCCGCCGAACGCCGCAGCACGCGCGACGCGGAACGCCGCCGCATCGGCCGCGACATCCATGACGACCTGGGCCAACACCTGCTAGCCCTGCAGCTCGATATCGGCAGCCTGCACAATAACGGCCAGCTGCCGCCAGGCCTGCGCCAGCAGACGGCGCATATCGAACACCATATCCACCTGAGCATCCGCTCGCTGCGCACGGTCATCAACGACCTGCGCCCCGCCGCGCTCGACGGTGGCCTCGGCCGTGCAGCGCAACGCCAGCTGGACGATATCGCCCGGCTGGCGGGGCTGCGCTGCGAGTTGCACACGGCCGGCCTGGACGGGCAACCCGCGGGCGCCACGGAGAATGCACTGTTCCGGCTGCTGCAGGAGGCGCTGTCGAACGTGGTGCGCCATGCCCGTGCCAGCGTCGTGGAAGTCACGCTGGCGCGCGAGACGTCGGGTTTCCGGCTGGTCGTGCGCGACAACGGCGTTGGCCTTGCCACGGATGGCGCCCCGCGCGGCATGGGCCTGACGGGGATGGCGGACCGGGTGGCCGCCGCAGGCGGCCGCATGACCCTGGAAAGCCGGCCGAGCCAGGGCACCACGCTCTCGATCGCGCTGCCGGCCGCTGTCGGGCGCCCCGAACCGCTCACCGCACCGCGGCCAGCATCGGAAGCGGAACCGCACGCAGGCGCGCTGCTGGCCACAACCCCCGCTGACTATTGCGCGTAGTCAACAGTATGGTCAGTCCCGCCATGCAGAATATCGTTTCCTCCGGGAACGCTGTCCCTTCACCTCCTCGACCCG
This sequence comes from Pseudoduganella plicata, assembly GCF_004421005.1. Lineage (NCBI taxonomy): Bacteria > Pseudomonadati > Pseudomonadota > Betaproteobacteria > Burkholderiales > Oxalobacteraceae > Pseudoduganella > Pseudoduganella plicata. Next base: position 634,519 of record NZ_CP038026.1, on the reverse strand, counting down.
ACAGGATCGCCATGAACACCCACAAAGTCCAGCCGCTGACGCAGCTTCCGCCGGCCCCGATGGCCTCGGCTTCGCGCTGCTGGAATCGCTCGTGGTGCCGATATTCGTGCTGGACGCCCGCTGCCGCGTAGTGGTGTGGAATCGTGCCTGCGAGCGGCTCACGGGCGTACCCGCCAATGAAGTGCTGGGCTCGTCCGATGCGTGGCGCAGCTTTTACAAGCACCCCCGCCCGACGCTGGCGGACCTTGTCGTCCAGGGCCGCACGGCCGAACTGTCGGCGCTGTACGACGATCACCAGCGCCTGTGCGACGACGAAGGCAACCTGTCGGCCCAAAGCTGGTGCGACATGCCGCGCGCGGGCAGGCGGCGCTATCTGGCGGTGGACGTCAGCCCCATCCATTCGGAGGATGGCACGCTGGTCGCCGTGGTGGAGACGTTGCGCGACATGACGGCGGAGAAGCAGGCGCAGATCGCGCTGGAGCAGCTGGCGACGCGCGATGGGCTGACGGGCCTGGCGAACCGCCGCTGTTTCGACGACACGCTGCATGCGGAATGGCAGCGCGCCCTGCGCCAGGGCCAGCCGCTGTCGCTGTTGATGGTCGACGTGGACAATTTCAAGCAATACAACGACGCTTACGGCCACGTGGGCGGCGACGCCTGCCTGCAGCGCATTGCCGGGGCCGTCGCCAACGAGATGCGCGCGAACGACCTGGTGGCCCGTTATGGCGGCGAGGAGTTCGCGGTCATCCTGCCGAACCAGGCACTGAAAGGCGCGGCGATCGTGGCCGAGCGCATCCGCTGCCGCGTTGAACAGCTGCGCCTGCCCAATCTGGGGGTGGGCAACCAGTGCGTCACGGTCAGCATCGGCGCCGCCACGGTGCTGGCCGCGCCAGATACGGACCCGGCCGGGCTGATCGCCACCGCCGACGCCGCCCTGTACCGGGCCAAGCACATGGGCCGCAACCGCATCGGCCTGACACTGGATGCGGCGCCTGCCGCCGCTGCCGGGCTTTAGCCGGCAAACGGCGTATAGGCCACCCCGACGGGGATCTCGCCGACCAGCGACGCGATGAATTCCGGCGACTCCGAAAAGTTCAGCACGGTCGTCTCGCGCGATACGCCGCGCTCCAGGTTGGCCACGTGCCAGGCGAAGCCGGACGAATCGGGTTCGCGGTCCAGCACGTTGAGATACAACTGGTGCACGAACGCACTGTTGTCGAGATTGCCGTATTTGCCGACGAATTCCGGGCTGGCGATAAACGACTGCGCCAGCGACTCCATCGGCACGCCGTTGTCGCGCGCGGCGAGCCAGAACCCCATCCCGCCCGCGTCGGGCGCGCGTTCCAGCGTCGCCTCGTACAGACGGTAGACCTGGCCGGCCGTGCCGGTCTGCGTATCCAGCGCCAGCGCGCCGTCGGCAAACGCCAAACGCTCGACATTGACCAGGAGGTCGGTAACGCCATTGCCGCTGACGGTCACCGTGCCCGCCTTGGCCGTGACCTGGTAGGCGCCGACATTGCCGCCGAAGACCACGGTGTCCAGACCGGCGCCGCCATCGATGGAGACGTTACCCAGCGGCGCCGTCAGGCGGTCGTTGCCGGCGCCGCCCGCCAGCGCCCCGGCCAGGTCGCTGACCAGGACGGTACGGTCGTCGAAGCGCAGCGTTTCGATCCCGGTAAGCAGGTCGATGCCGTCGCCGCTCACGGTCAGGCCGGCGGCCGTGCTGGTGATGGAGTACCGGGCGAACGTGCCCTCGAAGACGACCGTGTCGCTGCCCGCACCGCCGGCGATGGTGTCGTTGCCGCCGCCTTCGTGGAAGACATCGGCGCCGTTGCCGCCTACCAGCGTGTTGCCCAGGTCATTGGCGTAGATCGTGCTGCCGCCGCTGCCTGCGATCGCCTTCTGCACCGCGACGCCGTAGGCAATGGAGACATTCTTCATGCCGTACGATGTCTCGCTGAACGCGCCGGCATTCAGGTTGATGGTGGTGCCGCCGAAGCAGGCGGAGAAGTCGAAGGTGTTGTTGCCGCCCCCATCCCACACGCACAGCGGCGCGCTGCCGCTGGTGAACGCATACGTGTCGTCGCCCGCGTGGTAGCTCATGTTGGCACCGTACAGGTACTGGATCGCCTGGATGTCGTACAGCATCGGCGTGGTGGCGTACGTGCGGTTGATGGACCAGCTGGTCGGATGGTTATACGACATCTGCGTGTAGTCGCCGTTGTCGGTGGCGGCCGGCAGGAACGGCCCGTCCGTCGTCGCGCCCGTGGAATCGTAGTCGCCCGGATGTTTCAGCCCCAGCAGGTGGCCGATCTCGTGGACCAGTACGGTGGGACCATAGGTGCCCGGCGTGAAGACGTAGTTGTAGTTGTTCTGCGTGTTGGTATACATCGCCAGCGACGTCACGCCCGAGGTCGGCAGATAGGCGTAGGCGCTGCTGCCGGTACCCTGGTTGTTCGTGCCAAACAGCAGGTTGCCGCTGTTGCTGACGGTTTCCGTGAAGGTGATGTTGGCCACCGCGCTCCACTTCGACAGGGCGTCGCGCACGGCGCTTTCCTGCGTGGCGGTCATCGCGCGAAAGCCGTTGCGGTCGTCCGCCGATGCATTGCCGGGCGATCGTGTCAGAAAGCTGTAGGTGAGCTGCACCGGGGTGCCGCGGGCGCCATACCAGCTGCTGTAGATCAGTGAATCGAGGGTGTTGTTACCGGTGTTGAGACTCATGATAGCGCAGGGGAAGTGAGGTCACCCGGATGGTAGCATGCTGATTGCCGGGTTGCATCTCGCGGGGCGCCGCTTCGCCCGCCATGCGTGCACGGCGCCACGTTTTGGTAGCGGCGCTGCAAGTAGTTGCCAGATTCTCCTGCCGGGATCGGCGCCTCGGCACCGATCCCGTCTCCCTTATTGACCGCCTGCCGCCGCGGGCTGCGGCGGTGCCGAAGCCACCGGCGCCAGGCTTGGCTTCATGTTCAGGGTGCGCGCCAGGAAGCCCCACTTGTCGGCCACTTCCTCGATCTGCTTCGAGGTGGGCTTGCCGGCGCCATGGCCCGCCTTCGTGTCGATGCGGATCAGAATCGGTGCCGCACCCGCCTGGCTCGCCTGGGCCGTCGCGGCGAACTTGAAGCTGTGCGCCGGCACGACGCGGTCGTCGTGATCGGCCGTCGTCACCATCGTGGCCGGATAGCACGTGCCCGGCTTCAGGTTGTGCAGCGGCGAGTATTTCAGCAGCGCCTTGAATTGCTCGGGATTGTCGGACGAGCCGTAATCGGACGTCCACGCCCAGCCGATCGTAAACTTGTGGAAGCGCAGCATATCCATCACGCCCACGGCCGGCAGCGCGGCGGCATACAGGTCGGGACGCTGCGTCATCGCCGCGCCCACCAGCAGGCCGCCGTTGCTGCCGCCGCCGATGGCCAGCTTTGCCGGCGCCGTCACCTTGTTGGCGATCAGCCATTCGGCCGCGCCGATGAAGTCGTCGAAGACGTTCTGCTTCTGCAGCTTCGTGCCGGCCTTGTGCCACGCTTCGCCGTATTCCCCGCCGCCGCGCAGATTGGCCATCACGTAGACGCCGCCCATTTCCACCCACGCCAGATTGGCCACGGAGAACGCCGGCGTCAGCGAGACGTTGAAGCCGCCATAGCCATACAGGTAGGTCGGATTGCTGCCATCGAATCTGACGCCCTTCTTCGCCACGATAAACATCGGCACCTTCGTGCCATCCTTGCTGGTGAAGAATTCCTGGCGCGTTTCATAAGCGTCCGGATCGAAGTCGACCTTCGGCTGGCGGTACACCTGGCTCTTGCCCGTCTTCAGGTCGTAACGGTAGATCGTGGTCGGCGTCGTGAAGCTGGTGTACGAATAGAACGTTTCCGTGTCGCCGCGCTTGCCGCCGAAGCCGCCTGCAGAACCGATGCCGGGCAGCGTGACGTCATGCAGCAGCTTGCCCTGCAGGTCGAATACCTTGACGGCGCTGCGCGCGTCCGTCAGATACTGCGCCACCAGCCCGTTGTTGACGATATTGGCGCCCGTCAGCGTGGCCGCGCCCTGCGGCACGATTTCACGCCACGCACCGGGCGCGCTGTTCCTGACGTCGATGGCGACAATGCGCGACTTCGGCGCCTCCTTGTCCGTCACGAAGTAGAACACGGAACCGATATTGTCGATGAAGCTGTACGACGCATCGAACGCTTCCAGCAGGCCGACGACCTTGCTGTCCTTCTTCGTCAGGTCCTTGACGAACACGCGGTTTTTCGGATCGGTGCCCTGCGACGAACTGATCACCAGCCAGCGGCCATCGTCCGTCACCTCGGCCGAGAAGCCCCATTCCTTCTGGTCCGGGCGGTCGTACACCAGCACATCCTTGTCCTGGCTCGTGCCCAGCTTGTGGAAGTACAGCTTCTGGAAGTAGTTGACGCCGGCCAGCCTGGTTGCCTCGTCCGGCTCGTCGTAGCGGCTGTAGTAGAAGCCGGAGCCGTCGTGGGCCCAGGCCGTGTTGGAGAACTTGACCCACTTGATGTGATCGTTCGTGTCCTTGCCACTGTCGATATGGCGCACGCGGATCTCGTTCCAGTCGGAGCCGGAGGCCGCCGTGCTGTAGGCCAGATACTTCCCGTCCGGGCTGACCGTCGTGTCGGCCAGTGCGACCGTGCCGTCCGCCGCCAGCTTGTTCGGGTCGAGCAGCAGGCGTGGCGTGTCGTTCAGCGTCTTCATCGTGTACAGCACGGCCTGGTTCTGCAGGCCGTCGTTGCGGCTGTAGAAATAACGGCCGCCTTCCCTGAACGGCACCGAGAAGCGCTCGTAGTTCCACAGCTGGGTCAGCCGGGCGCGAATCGCGGCCCGTTCCGGGATCTGTGCCAGGTAGCCCTGCGTCAGCTTGTTCTGCTGCTCGACCCACGCCTTGGTTTCCGCGCTGTTGGCGTCTTCCAGCCAGCGGTAAGGATCGGCCACGGTGGTGCCGTGATAGTCGTCGCGCTGGTCGACCTTCTGCGTTGCCGGATAAGTCAGCGGGTTACCCTGCGCGGCACCGGGCGCGCAAGGCAGTGCGAAGGCTTCTGCGCCGAGTGCGGCCAGCAGCGGGAGTACGAGGGAAACGCGTCGGAATGCCATGTTGTGCTGTGTCCTGTAGTGTGATGTCGCCCGCGGTCGTTGTGCCCGGACCGCAACGATCATAGCGTGAAGCATGGCAAATAAGAAAGGTTACGGCGGGGCAGCGGGCGTGTTTTATTTGGTACAGCTGCCGCGAAAACGTAACAATGTTGCAATATGTTTCATCAAGTTGTCATATAGCAAGCATATGATGTGTTCCTTTCATGCTTTCGGAACCATCGTGAACGCCGCCACCGCCCCTGCCGACCTGCCCGCCAACGTGATGTACCTGTACGGGTCGCCCGAGCGCGACAGTGCCACTGCCGCCCACCTGCGCGACATCCTCGCGCGGCGCCAGCTGACCGCGCTGTTCCAGCCTATCATCCAGATGCAGTCGGGCGACATCATCGGCTACGAGGGGCTGATCCGCGGCCCATCCGACAGCCCGCTGCACGCGCCCATGAACCTGTTCCGTGCCGCCCGCGAGAACGGCCTGATGCGCCAGGTGGAGAGCCTGTGCCGACGCGTCGTCCTGGAGCGCTTCGCGGAACTGGCGCTGCCGGGCAAGCTGTTCCTCAACGTCAGCCCGGAATGCCTGCTGCCGCGCGGCGCAGGCGGCCAGGGCGAAACGCTGGACTACATCGGCGAGATCGGCCTGGCGCCGGAACGGGTAATCATTGAGCTGACGGAAAACCAGCCGACCTATGACTACGGCCAGATGCGCGACGCCGTGCTGCATTACCGTGCGCTGGGCTTCGGCATCGCCATCGACGACCTGGGCGAAGGCTTTTCCAGCCTGCGCCTGTGGTCCGAACTGCGCCCGGAGTACGTCAAGATCGACATGCACTTCATCCAGGGCATCAACAACGACCCCGTCAAGTTGCAGTTCGTCCGCTCGATCCAGGAGATCGCGGAAAAATCGAATACGCTGGTCATCGCCGAAGGCATCGAGAAGCAGCCCGAGCTGCTGGTGCTGCGCGACCTGGGCATCGCGTTCGCCCAGGGCTATCACCTGGGCCGTCCGCACGCCACGCCGGCCCGGGCCCTGCCGGCCGAGGTGGCCAAGGCGCTGTCGCGCAACGGCGTGGCCGTCTATCCGCAACGTGAGAAGCATGGCGTGAGCATCCAGAAGCTGCTGCACCGCGTGTCGGCCGTGCCGCCGGCGATGACGAACAACGACGTCTACGAAATCTTCGTCAACGATCCGAAGCTGCTGATCATTCCCGTCGTGGACAATGGCGTGCCGCTGGGCCTGATCTCGCGCTTCGAAATGATCGACCACTTCGCCCGCCCCTACCAGCGCGAACTGTACGGTAAAAAGTCGTGTCTCCAGTTCATGGACGCCAAACCGCTGATCGCCGACAAGGACACCAGCCTGCAGGACCTGTCGTACCGGATGGTGGAGTCGGATGCCCACCATCTGTTCAACGGTTTCATCATCACCGACGGCGGACGCTACCTGGGCATGGGCACGGGACACGACCTGATGCGCGAGATCACGCAGCTGCAGATCCACGCGGCGCGCTATGCCAATCCGCTGACGCAGCTGCCGGGCAACGTGCCTATCAACGAGCACATCGACCGCCTGCTGGAAAGCGGCACGCGCTTCTGGGTCTGCTACTGCGACCTGGACCACTTCAAGCCGTTCAACGACGTGTACGGTTACCGGCGCGGCGACGACGTGATCCAGCTGACCGGCAATATCCTGACGCGCCACTGCGATCCGGACCGCGACTTCGTCGGCCACATCGGCGGGGACGACTTCATGCTGCTGTTTCAGAGCGAGGACTGGGAAACGCGCTGCCGCGCCATCCTGGCCGATTTCGAGGCGGCCGTCACGGAGTTCTACAGCATCGAGGATTGCGAGCGGGGCGGCTACTTCAGCGAGGACCGACAAGGCCGCAAGGTGTTTTATTCGTTGATGAGCCTTTCGCTGGGCGTCATCAAGGTGGAGCCGCGCCAGTATTACACGCATCACCAGATCGCAGCCAGCGCGGCGGAGGCGAAAAAGCAGGCCAAGAAAATCCATGGCAACAGCCTGTTCCTGGACCGGCGCCTGGAGCCGGCGCGCTGAGGGCGCTCAGGCAGCGTTGTCCACGCCTGCCGGCGCCACTCGCCGTCGCAGGGCGAATGCCCCTACCACGAGCACCCCTGCAAGGTACAGGTTGCCGCTTGAGGGTTCCGGCACCGCCAGTACCGCCCACGCATGCGCGCCATGTACTACCCGCAGCTCATAGTCGTAAGCGGGGAGCAGCGTTCCCAGGTCGATAGCGAAGGACAGGGTGCCCGGGTCGTAGATCATGCTCGTGTCCGACTGCCCATCGGCAAACCTGAGGGCCCGGTTCAGCGCCGGGTCGGCGAACTGGATGATTTCCTCACCGGTGGTGAGGTTCAACAGCGAGATGCGCAGCGATATGGACCCCTGCAGTTCGCTTGCGGCCGGCGTCCCGGGAACGCGGTACAAATCCATTGCCGCGCGCACTTGCGCTTGGCGCAGCGCCGAGCGGCATGAGAGCCGCCAGGATCAGGAGAAGGAATTGCTGCAGCAGTCTCATGGCGGGTACCTTCCTGGCGGTGGACGGGTTGCGCATCGGATGTCGCTGGCTTCAAGGTAGTCGCTGCATGACAGCAAGTCAACCCGTATCGTGATCGCCGGCTGGTCGCGGAACAGCCGGCTTACGCCCGGTGCGCTTCATGCCAGCGCCGCGTCATCAGCTCGGCCGAGCCCAGTTCCTCCCGCGTCAGCCGCTTGCCCATCAGCTTGCGGTTGGCCGACGCTGTTTCATCGCCGGCCTCCGCCGCCAGCGATATCCACATATACGACAGCACGGCATTCTGCTCGACGCCGCGGCCGCTGTTGTACATGCCGCCCAGGTTGTACTGCGCCAGCGGGTGTCCCTGTTCGGCCGCCTTGCGGTACCAGCGCACTGCCTCGACGTCGTCCTGCGGCACCCCTTGGCCGTTGGCGAGCATGACGCCCAGGTTGTTCTGCGCGCTGGCATCGCCCTGCTCGGCCGCGTGGCGGTACCACGCCACGGCGCGCGTCTCGTCCCTGGCCACGCCGTGGCCATTGGCATAAATGACGCCAACGTTGAACTGGGCATTGGCCGCACCCTGCTCGGCTGCCTTCCGATACCATTCCAGAGCCTGGCCCGGGTCGCGCTCGACGCCGCGGCCGTGCGCATACATCGTGCCCAGATTGTACTGGGCCAGCACGTGGCCCGCCGTGGCCGCGCCGCGGTACCATTCCAGCGCCCGTGCCTCGTCCTTCGGCACGCCATAGCCGTTCGCCAGCATCACGCCCATATTGAAGCGGGCATCGACGTCGCCCTGCTCCGCCGCCCGCCGCAGCCACGAGCAGGCCCGCTCCAGGTCGACCGTGACGCCGCGCCCTTCCGCATACGCGACACCAAGGTGGCGCTGCGCCGCCGCATGGCCCTGCGCGGCCGACTGGCGGTACCAGGCCACGGCCTGCGTGTCAGACTGCAGCACGCCGTGGCCGCGCCGGTACATCAGGCCCAGGTTCAGCTGCGCCGTGGCGTCCCCCTGCAGCGCGGCCTTGCGAAACCAGGCCAGCGCGAGCGGGAAATTACGCTGCGTGCCGAGGCCCTGGGCATATGCCTCGCCCAGCAGCGTCTGTGCGCTGGCCACGCCCTGCTCGGCCGCGCGGCCGAACCACGTCAGCGCCATATCGTCGCTTTTCGGCACGCCCCGGCCTTTCCGGTACATCAGGCCCAGATTCTGCTGCGCCGACGCATCGCCCTGCCCGGCTGCCATCCGGAACCAATAAACCGCTTCGGCGTCGTCGCGCGGGGTGCCGCAGCCGTTGTAGTACATGGCACCCAGGTGATTCTGGGCAAACGCGATGCCAGCCAGCGCGGCGCGGCGCATCCAGACGAACCCCTGCTGCTCGTCCTGCTCGACGCCTTTGCCGCGCTTGTACAGCAGCGCAAGGTTGAACTGGGCATAGGCATTGCCGCTCTCGGCGGCACTGCGGAACCACGCTGCCGTGCCCGCTTCCTTGTCGGAATATCGGTGTTTCATGCCAGCCCTCCAGCAGCTATGTTGTAAGAAGTTTAATAACTGGTTGCGCAATCCAATTGATCTTTCTCAACTGCCGGATGGGTTGACCATAGGCGATGGGCGCACCAGGGCGGCCGCGCGGTCAGTGTGACGGCGCGGCGTGCCCTGGGGAGGGAGTGAAATGGTTCAGGCCGCGGCGGCGGCGTGCTTTTGCAGGAAGGTGTGGACCTTGGCGGCGGCCAGTTTATTGACCGAATGCAGCAGCGCCGCGTCGACCCGGGCGATGCCATAGCTGCTGGCCAGGTGGCGGCCGATATGCAGCAGCACTTCGGCCGCCACTTCCGCATCGGCCTCGGCCCGGTGGGCCGTCCCGCGGAACCGAATGCCCAGGCTGCCGCTCAACGTGCCCAGCTTGTAGCTGCCAAGCTGGGGAAACACGCGGCGCGACAGCTTCAGTGAGCAGACCGTGCCGGCGTGTCCCGGTGCCAGGCCCAGCCGGCCGCCTTCGGCGCGCAGGAATTTTTCGTCGAAGCTGGCGTTGTGGGCCGACAGCGTGTCCGTGCCGATGAATTCCAGCAGCCGCGGCACCACCTCCGCGGCCGGCGGCGCACTGTCCACCATCGCCTGCGTGATGCCGGTCAGCCCTGTGATGAACGGCGGGATGCGCACGTGACAGTTCACCAGCGACACGAAGCGTTCGACGATGCGGCCGTCGACAATGCGCAGCGCCGCCACTTCCGTGATGCGGTCGCCCATGGCCGGCGACAGCCCCGTCGTTTCAAAGTCGATCATCACCACCGGGTTTGACAGCATGGGTCTGCCTCAGCCGAATTTGCGGACGGCGTCCAGCGCCAGGCCGGCGCCGATACTGCCGAACAGGTCGCCCTCGACCTTGCGTGCGCCGGGCACCAGCGCGCCGATGCGCTCGCGCAGCATGCCCACGCCGGACGAACCGCCCGTGAAGAATACCGTGTCCACCTGTTCCGGCCTGACACCGGCGTCGTCCAGCAGCTTGCCGACGGTGACGCCGACATTGTCGACCAGGTGGCCGATGGCCGACTCGAACAGCGCGCGCCGCACGTCCAGCAGCGCCGGCGGCGACAGCCGCTCCAGCGACAGCTGCACGCTGTCCGCCGCCGACAGGGCGATCTTGCCTTCCTCGACCTTCATTGCCAGCCAGTGGCCGGCACGGTCCTCGATCAGGTCCTGCAAGCGCTTGAGCGCCCCCTGGTCCTTCGCGTCGCGTACCAGCTCGCCCAGCTGCGTCCACATCTTCTTCGTGTACGCCTGATTGATCGTGTGCCAGGTCGCCAGATTGAAGTAATAGCTGGACGGGATCTCGCTGTTGTTCTTCAGCTGGCTGCCGTAGCCCAGCAACGGCATGACGGCCGCCAGGCTGAGGTACTTGTCGAAGTCGGTGCCGCCGATGTGCACGCCGGCGTTGGCCAGGATGTCGTCGCGCCGGTCCGGGCGCGTGGCGCGCTGGGGCGACAGGCGCACCAGCGAGAAGTCCGACGTGCCGCCGCCGATGTCGGCGATCAGGACCAGTTCCTCGCGGTCGATCTGCGATTCGTAATCGAACGCGGCGGCAATCGGCTCGAACTGGAAGTCGATGTGCTGGAAGCCGACGGAGCGGGCGATGTCCGCCAGCGTGTCCTGGGCCAGCTGATCGGCCGCGGCATCGTCGTCGATGAAGTGGACCGGGCGGCCCAGCACCACGGACGAAAAGCGTTGTCCGGACTGCGCCTCGGCACGGCGCTTGAGCTCGCCGATGAACTGCGCCAGCAGCGTGCGGAACGACACGGCACGGCCGCCGACTTCGGTCTGGCCATCCATCAGGCTTGTGCCCAGCAGGCTTTTCAGCGAGCGCATCAGGCGGCCTTCGTAGCCGGCCAGGTACTCCGCCAGCGCGGCGCGGCCAAAGCTGACCTGGTCGTCCTCGGCATTGAAGAACACGACGGATGGCAATGTGGTTTTGTCTTCTTCCAGTGCCAGCATGACGGGCTGGCCGGGGCGTACGCACCCTACGGTGGAGTTCGATGTGCCGAAGTCGACACCGCAAGCATTTGCCATCACTACCTTTCATTTACGCAGGGGCCGCGGGGTTGTCGCGGCGCGGCCACGACGGCCGAAGGGGCGGTATTTTAGCAGAGAACGGTTTGCGCCAGATCAAAAAGCGCACCGGCAAAGTAATTACGCTGGGAAATTCATCCAGTCAAAGGAGCGTGCGATGAAAGACCAACAAGCACCATTGCAACGCCGGCGCACATCCGCCATGGGGTCGTCCGCAGATGCCGCTGCCGGTTTGTACCGTCACCGCGACGCGCTGACCCGCACGAACGCTGTCTGGCGACGCCGGGCCGGTGCGGCTATCCCGCTGTTACTGGCCATTGCAACTGCCGTCGTCTTCGGCTGACGAGTGGCCCCTGCGCGACAGACCCGCGTGTTCGCGATGGCAAAAATTGCCACATGGAAATTTTGCAGTTATCCTCAGACTCACAACAGGTGCCCTACGGCTACCCAAGAGAGACAATGAGAAAAACCAAAACACCCATCGATTGCGCAGCAACCGACAGCGCCGCTCAGGACAAGGCGCCCATCGCCCGTGCCGACCGCCGCGTTACTTCATACGACGTGGCAATGCTGGCCGGCGTCTCGCAGTCCGCCGTGTCGCGCTGCTTCAAGCCGGGCGCCAGCGTATCAAAAGCAACCTATGCCCGCGTCATGAAAGCTGCGGCCGGACTCGACTACATTCCCAATGCCGCCGCCCGCAGCCTGATCACGCGCCGCTCGAACATGGTGGCGGTCGTGATTTCGCAGCTGGCCAACCTGTACTATCCCGAAGCGCTGGCCGAGTTGTCGCAGCAGATCGCCCGGCGCGGCAAGCGCGTGCTGCTGTTTACGATGCAGAACGAAAGCGACGTGGATGCCATCCTGGCGGACATCTGGCAGTACCAGGTGGACGGCGCCATCGTCGCGGCCGCCCTGACGCCAGCGCAGATCGGCGAATTCGAACGGCGCCGCCTGCCACTGGTCGTCTTCAACCGCAACCTGCGCGGAACCAGCGTCAGCAGCGTGCTGTGCGATCAGTACGACGCCGGCCGCCTGCTCGCATCGAAGCTGGCCGGCGCGGGCCACCGCCGGTTCGGCATCATTGCCGGCCCGGCCGACTCGCCCGTGGCAACCGAACGCCGCAACGGCGCCGTCGACCGGCTGCATGAACTGGGCTTGCCGGCCCCAAGCATCGCGTCCGGCCAGTTTGACTACGCCAGCGGCGCGCACGGCCTGCGCCAGATCATCGCCGCCCTGGGCGACGTACCGGATGCCGTCATCTGCGGCAACGACGTGATGGCGATCGGCTGCCTCGACTGCGCCCGCCACGAACTGGGCATCGACGTGCCCGGCCGGATGTCGGTCGCGGGCTTCGACGCGGTGGAGCCATCGAACTGGCTCAGCTACAACCTGACGACGCTGCGCCAGCCCATCCACAACATGGCGCTGGCCGCGGCGGATCTGCTGACGTCGATGATCGAGGCGCAGGAATTGCACGGCTGTGCTGGAGAGAAACGGCTGTTCGCGCCGCAGTTTGTCGAGGGGGCGACGGCGCGGCTGGCGGCGTTGCCGGCGTCGCTGGCGGCGTAGGCAACGCCGGGGGCTGACGCCACCGGACCGAAGTGCCGTGAGGCGCCTGTCTCCGGACGCTCTCGTCGGCGTGAGCAACGTCTGGGGCGGATGGCGGAAGCCGCACCTCCGCCGCAGGTTCCTGTCCTAGGGCGCGCGGCCCGCGACAGGAAGCGGTCTTCTGCTGCTCAATGTTGAGCCATCAACCGGCCGCAATCCGCCTGGCGATATGCGCCAGCGACTCCTCCACCTGGTCGACCAGCACCAGGCACAGGTCGCCCTCCCCCAGCCGGTCCAGCGCCGCATCGATGGCGATGAATTCGCCGTCGATCTCGTCCACCTTCTCGGTGCGGCTGGCGCCGCGCAGGCCTTCGCGCAGCAGTGCGATGACTTCGCCGTCGGCGCGGCCGCGCTGGCATTGATCCTGGTACAGCACTACGTCGTCGAACGATTTGCCCAGGATTTCCGTCTGGTGGCGGATGTCCTCGTCGCGCCGGTCGCCGGCGCCGGAGATCACCACCGAACGGCGCCTGGCCGGCATCGCCTCCACCGCCTGCACCAGTGCCAGCATCGCGTCCGGGTTGTGGCCGTAGTCGGCGATCACCGTCGCGCCGCGATAGTCGAAGACGTTGAAGCGGCCAGGCGCGTTATGGCTGTCCGTCGTGAAGGTTTTGAGGCCCAGGCGGATCGCCTGCCAGTCGATGCCGGCGCCCCACGCGGCGCCGACGGCGGCCATCGCGTTCTCCACCTGGAAGCCGATCTGGCCGCCGCGCGTGATCGGCACGTCCGCCAGCGCGATGCGTTCCATGAACTTGCCCTCCACCGCGACCAGATCGCCGTTTTCGACGTAGACGGTGCGGCGGCCCTGTGCGATGTGCGTGGCGACGACGGGGTGGTACTTGTCCGCGCCGAAGAAGGTCACCTTGCCCTTGCTGTTTGCAGCCATCGCGGCAACGATCGGATCGGTTGCGTTGAGCACGGCCATGCCGTTCTCATCGACGTTTTGGACGATGACGCGCTTGAGCACCGCCAGGTCTTCCACGGTCGTGATGTAATTCAGGCCCAGGTGGTCCCCCGCGCCGATATTGGTGACGACGGCCACCTTGCAGCGGTCGAACGCCAGGCCTTCGCGCAGGATGCCGCCGCGGGCCGTTTCAAACACGGCCGCGTCCACGTCCGGGTGCTGCAGCACGTTGCGCGCGCTGCGTGGACCGGAGCAGTCGCCGCTGTCGATCTGGCGGCCGTTGACGTAGACGCCGTCCGTATTCGTCATGCCCACGCGCAGGCCGCTCGATGCCAGCAGGTGCGCGGCCAGGCGCACGGTGGTGGTCTTGCCGTTGGTGCCGGTAACGGCGATGACGGGAATGCGGCCATCCTCCCCCTCGTCGAACAAGGTGCCGATGATGGCTTCGCCGATCGGCCGCCCCTTGCCGTACGATGGCGACAGGTGCATGCGCAGGCCCGGCGCCGCGTTGACTTCGACGACGCCGCCATTCTGCTCCTCGATGGGGCGCAGCACGCTGTCGACCACCACGTCCACGCCGCAGATATCGAGGCCGATCATCTGCGCGGCCTCCACGGCGCGCGCCGCCACTTCCGGATGCACGTCGTCCGTCACGTCCATCGCCGAACCGCCCGTGGACAGGTTGGCGTTGTTGCGCAGGATGACGCGCTGGCCCTGCGCCGGAACAGAGTCGGCGTCCAGGTCCTGCATCTTCAGGCGCGCCAGGGCGATATCGTCGAAGCGGATTTTCGTCAGCGACGTGGCATGGCCGCTGCCGCGGCGCGGGTCGGCGTTGACGATGTCGACCAGCTCGCGCACGGAGTGCTTGCCGTCGCCGACGACGTGCGGCGGATCGCGCCGCGCCGCCGCCACCAGCTTGTTGCCGATGACGAGCAGGCGGAAGTCGTGCCCGGCCAGGAAGCGCTCGACCAGGATATCGTCGCGGAACTCGCGCGCCGTGTGGTACGCCGCATGGGTCGCTTCTTCCGTCGTGACGTTGACGGTGACACCCTTGCCCTGGTTGCCGTCCTTCGGCTTGATGACGACCGGCAGGCCGATCTCCAGGGCCGCCGCCCACGCGTCCTCCGCGCTCGTGACGGAGCGCCCCACGGGCACGGGCACGCCGGCCGCGTCCAGCAACTTCTTCGTCAGCTCCTTGTCCTGGGCGATCGATTCGGCGATCGCGCTGGTCGAGTCGATCTCGGCGGCCTGGATGCGGCGCTGCTTGCTGCCCCAGCCGAAGGCCACCATCGAACCGCTCGTCATGCGGCGGTAAGGGATCTTGCGGGCCACCGCCGCCTGCACGATGGCGCCCGTGCTCGGGCCCAGACGCACGTCCTCATCGAGGTCGCGCAGTTCCGTCAGCGCGGCCGTCAGGTCGAACGGCCCGTCCGCCATGGCGGCGTTGACCAGCTGCTCGGCCAGTTCGACGGCGCGCCGGCCCACTTCCTCTTCCGTGTATTCGACCACCGTCTGGAAGATGCCGTCTTCCATCGTGGCCGTCGTGCGGCTGAACGTGACGGGGCAGCCGGCTTCGGCCTGCAGGGCCAGCGCCGTCAGCTCCAGCACGTGGGCCATCGGCACCGCGTCGGCGTGGCCGTGCGGCTGGAACTGGCCGATGCGGGGGAAGCGCGCGCGCAGGCGCACTTCGAAGCCCGGCAGCTTGTCGGCCGCCAGTTCTTCCGGCGTGCAGGAAACGATCGCTTCGATCGCGGTGTGGTGGCTCCAGAGATTCGGGCCGCGCAGCGCGCGGGTGCGGATGACTTCCATGTACTAGTCCTGTTTCGTTATTCTTGGGGCGTGCGTGCTTACGCGGCGCGGCCGGTTGCGGCACGCCGGGTTTTCCACTCGAAGGTGCGCAGCGCGGCGGCGATCAGGTCCGGCGACAGGCCCAGGGCCCAGCCGGCGGCCAGTGCGGCCAGCACCGCTTCGCGGCACTCTTCCTCGTCCGTCGGCAGGCAGCTGGCCGGCAGCACGGCAACCGTATCCTGGCCGTCGGCCAGCACGAAGCCGCCGCCCTGCAGGAACACGGCGCGTCCCCCGGCCTGGCAGTGCGCCGCCAGCGGGGCCACCCCGGCGTGGATGCCGTAGAAGATGACGTCGCCGTCGCACAGGTCCGCCATCGCGGCAGCGCCTTCGTCGGCGGCGTTCAGCACGGCCACGCCTTCGGGCAGCACCACGTCCACCTGCGTACGCACGACGTTGAACATCTTGTCCGGCGAGTCGATATAGAACTCGTCCAGGTCCTCATGACCGGCGGTATCGGTGACGACGCCCACGGTGCAGCGGTCATAGGCGAAACCTTCGGTCAGGATCATGCGGTTGCCGTTGGCAAATACCGCCGACTCCACGTTCTTGTTCAGCAGCAGGCGCTGGCCGGACTCCCATTCGGACAACGGACCGCGCGCGATCTTGCGCCCGTTCAGGTAGACGCCCTCTTCGCAGGCGACGCCAACGTAGCGCCCCGAGACCTGCAGCTGCCATGCCGTCAGCCGGGCGATCAGTGCGGTGTGGCGGGTGCCGGAGACGCCGACGATCGGGATGCGGCCGTCCTGCTCCGGCGCGAACAGTTCGCCCACGATGGCGGCGCCCACGTTGCGCGGCGCACCGCCTGCGGCGGGCTTCAGGTGGGCCAGCAGCCCGGGGCTGGCGTTGACTTCGATGATCGCCCCACCCTGCGCTTCGAGCGGCTGCGAGACATCCTGGGCCACCATGTCGATGCCGGCGATGTCCAGGCCTACCGCGCGGGCGGCCAGCGCCGCCATTTCCGCCACGGCCGGATGCACCAGGTCCGTCACGTCGTTGGCCACGTTGCCGTTCAGTTGGATCAGCACCTTCCGGCCCGCTTCCGGCACGGAATCGGGGGTCAGGCCCTGGCGCTGCAGGTCCAGCTGCACTTCCTGCGATTTTTTCGGTTCGACGATATTGAGGGGGAATTCCTCCGTCGTGCCGCGGCGCGGATCGGTATTGATCTGCGTGTCCACCAGCTCCTGCACTGTCAGTTCGCCGTCGCCGGTAACCCACAGCGATTCGCCTTTCGATGCCGCGACGACCTTGCGGCCGACAACGAGCAGCCGGTGCTCGTCGCCAACGATGAATTTTTCGACGATGACGGACCGGCTGCCGCCCCGTTCCACGGCGATGTCGTACGCGGCGCGCACGTCGCTTTCCGTCGACAGGTTCAGCGAGACGCCGCGGCCATGGTTGCCGTCGTACGGTTTCACCGCGACGGGCAGGCCGATGTCCTGCGCTTCTGTCCATGCCTCGTCGGCGCTGGTGACCAGCGCGCCTTCCGGCACCGGCACGCCGCAGGACGACAGGATGTCCTTGGTCATGTCCTTGTCGCTGGCGATGCCCTCGGCAATGGCGCTGGTGTTGTCCGTCTCGGCCGTCCAGAT
Organism: Pseudoduganella plicata; assembly: GCF_004421005.1. NCBI lineage: Bacteria > Pseudomonadati > Pseudomonadota > Betaproteobacteria > Burkholderiales > Oxalobacteraceae > Pseudoduganella > Pseudoduganella plicata. Next base: position 617,392 of record NZ_CP038026.1, on the reverse strand, counting down.
GCGGCGCTGGCGCGTGCCGTGGCCCAATTGCACCAGGTTGCCGTCCGTCAGGCGGATATGCGGGATGCCGCGATCCGTGGCGGCATCGACGATGTTGTTCGTGCTGGGGCCCAGGCACAGCGATTCGACCATTTCGGTCAGCTCCGTCACGGCGGCCGGCAGATCGAACGGGCGGTCCTCGATGGCGGCCATCAGCAGTTCGCGGCCCAGCACCAGTGCGCGGCGTCCGACCTGTTCCTGGCGGGTGCGGAAGGCCATCTTGTAGATGCCGCTGCCATCAAACGTCTGGCGCGTCTTGCCGAAGCCCGTGCGCATGCCGGCCAGGTTCTGCAGTTCCAGCACGACGTGTTCCAGGATGTGGCCGGCATAGGTGCCGTCGCGCAGGCGCTCGATGAACCCGCCCACTTCGCCCACGCCGCAGCGGTGTTCGACCAGGCTGGGCAGCCATGCGGTCAGCCGTTCCGTCAGGCCGGGCAGTTTGTTCGATGGGAATTGTTCCAGCTCGCCGATGTCCAGCCACGCTTCGATGACCGGGCGATACGTCCAGATATTCGGTCCGCGCAGATGTGTTACACGGAGAAGTTCGATGTCTTTCTTCTTTGTCATGTTTTTGCTCTACAACCTCTTGCGTTATACTCCGCAAAAGCAGAGCTTCCTCTTCTTGTTCAGTTCATCGCGTGTGGCCGGCTTCGATCCGGCCGCAGGCGAAGAATACAATAAACGCCGTGTTTACCCGGCTACGCTAAAAACGTGTCAGCGCAACAGGGGCCTGATCCGTTGCTGTAACAACTATCCCTATTTTCCCACCGAATCCACATTCTTGCCACTTGGCAAAGGAATCACCGGAGTATTGCCGACAATGATCACAACCGACTTCCCCTCCGGGCAGACCCGGGTCGAACTGCCAGAACTGTGGCATTCCGAAGCGAATTTACAGCTTGCTCCTGGGGAAAACGTGCTGAGTGCTCTGGAGGTTGACCTCGATGCGAAACTCCATTTCGCCAAAGGTATCATCCTTTTGACCGAGCACCGCATACTGTCGCGCTCACCCTCTGCAACTGCCTGGCAATCCTGGCCGTACCGCGCCGGCCTGGCGCTGCGCCTGCACGACCACGCCGGCGTGGGGCACCTGGAACTCGTGGACGACCGGGGCCGCCTGGCGGCGTGGCGTTTCACCCTGGGCCAGAACCTGCACGCGATCCGCCTGACCGAGCAGTTCGGACCGCTGCTGGAGACGGCGCTGACGGGCGTGCCGCCCGTTCGCATCGAGGATCACGCCTGTCCCACCTGCAAGGCCCCGCTGGACGCCGACCAGGACGAATGCCCCATCTGCACCAAGGTCGTGCACACGCCGCCGTCAACCTGGACGCTGTTCCGGCTATGGCGCTTCGCCCATCCCTACCGCTGGCAGCTGCTGGGCGGCTTTACGCTGATGCTGCTGTCCACCGGCGCGCACATGATTCCGCCGTACCTGTCGATGCCGCTGATGGACAACGTGCTGATTCCGTACCAGAACGGCCAGCCCGTCAACACGGACCTCGTCATCCTCTACATGTCCGGCCTGTTGGGCGCCGCCGTGCTGGCGTGGATCCTGGGCTGGGGCCGCACGTATGTGCTGGCCCTCGTGTCCGAGCGCATCGGCGCGGACCTGCGTACCAACACGTATGAACACCTGCTGCGGCTGTCGCTGGAATACTTCGGCGGCAAGCGCACCGGCGACCTGATGTCGCGCATCGGCAGCGAGAGCGACCGCATCTGCGTGTTCCTGTCGCTGCACCTGCTGGACTTCGCCTCCGACTGCCTGATGATCATCATGACGGGCGTCATCCTGTTCTCGATCGACCCCTGGCTGGCCATCGTCACCCTGGTGCCGCTGCCGTTCATCGCCTGGCTGATCCACCTGGTGCGCGACCGGCTGCGCACCGGTTTCGAGAAGATCGACCGCGTCTGGGGCGAAGTGACGAACGTGCTGGCCGATACGATTCCCGGCATTCGCGTGGTAAAGGCGTTCGCGCAGGAGACCCGCGAGGCCAACCGCTTCCGCGTGGCGAACCGGCACAACCTGGCCGTGAACGACAAGCTGAACAAGGTGTGGTCGCTGTTCTCGCCCACCGTCTCGTTCCTGACGGAGATCGGCCTGCTGGTGATCTACGTGTTCGGCATCTGGCAGGTGTCGAAGTCGCACATCACCGTTGGCGTGCTGACGGCGTTCCTGACCTACTCCAGCCGCTTCTACGGCCGCCTCGATTCGATGAGCCGGATCGTCTCCGTGACGCAGAAATCCGCCTCGGCCGCCAAGCGCATCTTCGACATCCTGGACCACGTATCGTCCGTGCCGGAGCCCGCCAATCCCGTCAAGGTCGGCAAGATCGAAGGCAATATCACGTTGCGCGAAGTGGGTTTCCGCTACGGTAACCGGGCGGTCAACCGCAACGTCAACCTGGAGATCAAGGCGGGCGAGATGATCGGGCTGGTCGGCCACAGCGGCTCCGGCAAATCCACGCTGGTCAACCTGATCTGCCGCTTCTATGACGTGGCCGAAGGCGCGATCCTGCTGGACGGCACGGATATCCGCTCGTTTGCCGTGTCGGATTACCGCCGCAATATCGGCCTCGTGCTGCAGGAGCCGTTCCTGTTCTTCGGCACCATCGCCGAAAACCTGGCCTACGGCAAGCCGGACGCGACGCGCGCCGAGATCATTGCCGCCGCCCGCGCCGCCCATGCGCACGACTTCATCCTGCGCCTGCCGCAGGGCTACGATTCGATGGTGGGCGAGCGGGGCCAGGGCCTGTCCGGCGGGGAACGCCAGCGCATCTCGATCGCCCGCGCCCTGCTGATCGATCCGAAGATCCTGATCCTGGACGAAGCGACCGCATCGGTCGACTCGGAAACGGAGAAGGAAATCCAGAAGGCGCTGGACAACCTGGTGGCAGGCCGCACGACGATTGCCATCGCGCACCGCCTGTCGACCTTGCAGCGGGCCAGCCGCCTGGTCGTGATGGACCGCGGCATGGTGGTCGAGGAAGGCCCGCACGAGGAGCTGATGGCGCGCGAAGGCGCGTATTACCGCCTGTACCAGGCGCAGGCCCGCAATGTCGATACCGACCTCGATGACAACAACACGAAACGCCATGACGACAATTGATTTTCAGCTCCAGCGCGACGCCTTCGGCCGCCTGAACATGACGGACGCCGCCGGCACCGTCCACCCCAATGTCTCGCCGGTGCGGGCCTTTCCCGTGCAGGCGCCCGACGAAGGGCTGGCCCTTGTCAGTGCGGACGGCAAGGAGGTGGCATGGATCGAACGGCTGGAAGACCTGCCGGCGGCGACCGCGGCGCTGATCCGCGAGGAGCTGGCGGGACGCGAGTTCATGCCGGAGATCGCCCGCATCGTCGACGTGACGAGCTTCGCGACGCCATGCACGTGGACGGTCGAGACGAATCGGGGGCTGACGGAATTTGTGCTGCGGGGGGAGGAAGACATCCGCCGCATCGGTGCGACGTCGCTGCTGGTGTCGGACACGCACGGCATCCACTTCCTGATCCGCGACCAGTACGGCCTGGACAAGCACAGCAAGAAAATCCTGGACCGCTTCCTGTAGCCTCCAGGCGACGGGGGATGGCCTCTTCAACCGCCCCGCACGTCGTCAGTTCAGATAGGCTGAGCAGGCGCCCTGCTTGCGTGCAGCCCCGCTGCACACGGCACGGCGGCATTCAACGGCGCCCGATTCGCCCGGTTTCGGGCAGCGGGCAAATACGGCCGCGGCCCGTTCCTGCGCCTCGCCCCGTCGGCCAGGCCGGGTCGATGGCTTTGCCGATGTCCTGGCCGCCAGTTCCGCTGACTCATCCGCTGAGGAGCCTGCCGTTACCGGCGCGCTGGCAGCCGCTTGCGCTGCCGCCCTTGGCGTGCGCCCGCCACTCACCTCTGTGGCCAGCCAATCCGGCAGGTCGCGCATCAGCGCTGCTGGTGGGCCCTGTGGCGCCGGTTGCCGCTTCTTGTCCGCCAGCAGTTCCTCGGCAGAGGGCAGCGTGGGCGGTGCGCTCGGACCTGCCGTAACGGCGCTGGCAGGCTCGGCCGGCCCTGCGGCAGCCGCCGGCACAGGCGCCGGTGCGGGGGCCGGCGCGCGGGTTGGCGCAACCTCCGTTGGCCCGGCCCCGCCAGGCACGGGTACCGCCACCGACTTGCCCAGCTTTGCAATCGCGCTGGTGCTGGCATACTGGTAGCCCATCCACGCCGAGCCAAGTGCGAAGATCACCACGAGCAGGCCCAGCACACCGAATACCACCTTGCGGGACAGCCCGGGCTCATAGCCGTCATTGTCCCCGCCCGGTCCGGCCTGAGCATCGTGGGAGCGGAAGGATTCGTCGGAAGGTGTGCCGGCGGTCGGCTGGGATGGTCGGTCTTCGTCCATTGCGTCTGTGGGATATGCGGTTGGCAATACTGTAAAGCGGACCATGATAGCACCGCGACCCGCCCCTGTCCCGGCCTTGTTGTCTCGAGTCCCATGCTGTGTGCGCGCCCGCACCGTTGCCAGGGCGCCTGCGCGTTACGGTCGTCTTTCGACAGTGAAGGGGATGCAATGAGCGAAGAACTGAAAATCGAACGGGCGACGATGCCGGCCGGCGGCTGGGGCTCGGTAAGCGAAGTGGCGAACATCCTGCTGGACCAGCATGTGCCGCTGAAGGATGCCAGGCTGCTGGCACACCAGAACAAGCCGGACGGCTTTGCCTGCGTGGGCTGCGCGTGGGCCAAGCCGGCCCATCCGCACCCGTTCGAATTCTGCGAAAGCGGGGCCAAGGCCACGGCGTGGGAAACCACCAGCAAGGCAATCGGCGCGGATTTCTTCGCGCGGCACACCGTCACGGCACTGGAAAGCTGGAGCGATCACGCGCTGGAAGACCAGGGCCGGCTGACGGTACCGCTGCGCTGGGACGCGGCAACGGACCAATACGTGGAGGTATCGTGGGACACGGCGTTCGCCGAGATCGGTGCCGCGCTGCGGGACTGCCGGCGTGACGGCACCGTGTTCTACAGCTCCGGGCGAGCGTCGCTGGAAACGTCGTACCTGTATCAGCTGCTGGCGCGCATGTACGGCAACAACAACCTGCCGGACAGCTCGAACATGTGTCATGAAAGCACGTCGGTCGGGCTGCAGAAGACCATCGGCGTACCCGTCGGCACCGTCACGCTCGACGACTTCGAGCGCACCGACTGTATCTTCTTCTTCGGCCAGAACGTGGGCGTCAACAGCCCGCGCATGCTTCACCAGCTGCAGGCCGCGCGGCGCCGCGGCGTGCCGATCATCACCTTCAACCCGCTGCGCGAACGCGGCCTCGTCAGCTTCACCAATCCCCAGTCGCCGCTGGAAATGCTGACGCGCGCGGAAACGGCCATCAGCACGCAGTATCACCAGCTCAAGGCGGGCGGCGACACGGCCGCGCTGATGGGCCTGTGCAAGGCCATCCTCGCCGCCGACGACAGCGCCCGCGCCGACGGCAGGCCGCGTGTCCTCGACACCGCTTTCCTGGCCGAGCACACCGACGGCTTCGGCGAACTGGAGGCCGCCGTGCGGGCCTGCCCGTGGGCCGACATCGAGCGGGAATCCGGCCTGACGCAGGCCGCGCTGGAAGGCGCCGCCGCGATATACTGCCGCGCGCGCGCCGTCATGGCGGTGTACGGCATGGGCATCACGCAGCATCGAAACGGCGTGCAGAACGTGGCGATGATCGTCAACCTGCTGCTCCTGCGCGGCAATATCGGCAAGCCGGGCGCCGGCGTCTGCCCGGTGCGCGGCCATTCGAACGTGCAGGGCCAGCGCACCGTCGGCATCACGGAAAAGCCCGAGCTGGCGCCGCTGGACCGGCTGAAGGAACTGTACGGCTTCGAGCCGCCGCGCGAGAAAGGCATGAACACGGTGGAAGCCTGCGAGGGTATCCTGGCCGGCCGGGTGCAGGCGTTCATCGGCCTGGGCGGCAACTTCGTCCGCGCCGTGCCGGAGACGGCGCTGATGGAAGCGGCCTGGCGCGAACTGCCGCTGACGGTGCAGATCTCCACCAAGCTCAATCGCAGCCACGTCATCCACGGCAAGGCGTCGTATGTCCTGCCCTGCCTTGGCCGCACGGAGATCGACCGCCAGCGCGGCATGCCGCAGGCCGTGACGATCGAGGACAGCACCGCATGCATGCATGGCTCGCGCGGCATGGCCGAACCGGTGGCAGCCACGCTGCGCTCGGAGCCGGCGATCGTGGCAGGCATCGCCCGCGCCACGCTGCCACCCAATCGGCTGGTCGACTGGGACGGCTGGGCCGCCGATTACGCCAGCATCCGTGCGGCGATCGCTGCGACCTGGCCCGACATCTTCCACGGCTTCGAGGCGCGCATGTGGCAGCCGGGCGGCTTTCGCCGGGCGCTGCCCGCCGCGCAACGGGTCTGGCAGACGGAAAGCGGCAAGGCCGGCTTCACGGTACCGGAAGGCTTGCCGGGTGCGCCCGACATGCCGGCCGATCCGGGCGCGCTGACGCTCTTCACGATCCGCAGCGACGGACAATTCAACACGACGATCTACAGCAATGACGACCGCTTCCGCGGCGTCTCGGGCAGCCGCATGGTCCTGTTCATGGCCCATGCCGACATGGCGCGGCTGGCACTGGTCGCAGGCGACGTCGTCACGCTGCGCGCGGCCACGCAGGACGACACGGAGCGCAGCGTGGCCGGCCTGGCGGTCGTGCCCTACGATATTCCGGTTGGCTGCGTGGCGGGCTACTTCCCCGAATGTAATCCGCTGGTGCCGCTGTGGCACCACGCCAAGGACAGCAAGGTGCCGGCCGTGAAATCGGTGGCCGTGCTGGTCGAACGGAGCGGTCTGTGAACGCCGGGCAGGTGTTCCTGCAGCCGGCCGGTGCCGGCACGTTGACGGCGCAGCGCTGGCTCGACGGCCGCCTCCAGACGGTCGACGAGGTGGTGTCGGAGGAAGTGCCCGTCGCCTTTGTCTACAACGGCATCACCCATGCGGTCATGCTGGCGACGCCCAATGACCTGGAGGATTTCGCGCTGGGGTTCGCGCTGAGCGAGCGGATCGTGCGCCAGGCGCGCGACGTCTACGATATCGACGTCGCTCGCCATGGCGACGGCATCGCCATCGAGCTGCGCATCGCGTCGGGCGCGATGGCGCGGCTGCAGCGCACACGCCAGGCGCGCACGGGCAGGACGGGCTGCGGCTTGTGCGGCGTCGATACGCTGCAACGCTTTGCCGACGACTGCGCCGACCTGCCCGAGGTGACGGCGCCGCCGATGCGAATTGCGCCCGCGGCGCTGCATCGGGCGATGGCGGAGCTGGCCGCACGCCAGCACCTGCATCACGCCACCGGCGGCGTGCATGCCGCGGGCTGGGCCGGCAGCGACGGCGCGATCCGCCTGGTGCGCGAGGATGTGGGCCGCCACAACGCGCTGGACAAGCTGGTTGGCGCGTTGCAGCACTCCGGCAGCGCGTGTTCGGACGGATTTGCCGTCGTCACGAGCCGCGCCAGCTACGAGATGGTCCAGAAGGCGGCGCAAGCGGGCATCGCCGTGCTGGCCGCCGTCTCGGCGCCCACGGCCATGGCAGTGCGCATGGCCGACCGTGCGGGCGTGACGCTGGCCGGCTTCGTGCGCGACGGCCGCCACGTGCTGTATGCGCATCCGCAGCGAGTGGCCGCCACGGCGTAAATCAGGGCCGGCGCTCCAGATATGGCCGGCACGCCGCTTCCTTGCCGGCGCCGCCATTGCAGATGTGCCAACGGCACATGACTGCGCCCGGCTTGCCCAGGGACGGGCAGCGGGCAAACGTGCCGCGCGCCGCCGCCGTCTCGCGCCGCTTTGCGGCACGCTTCGCCTTCTTACTGGACTTGGCTGTGCGCGCGACCTTGCGGGGTTCCGCGTCAGGCGCTGCTGCCCCGGCTGCGGCGCCGGATGACGGCGGCGCCGGCGTCGCCCCCGGACCTGGCGGCAGCGCTGGCGCAACAGGCACCGGCGGCGCAACCGGCGCGGCGGGCACGGGCGGCGTTGGCGGCGTTGACGGCATTGGCGGCGGGGTTGCAGGCACGGTCACGCTGCTGGTCACGGCCCGCAGCGTGCGCTCGGTCGACACCATCCGGAACAGCCAGACCGCCAGCAGGATGACCGCGCCCGCGACAGCCAGCCCAACGAGCCACAGGACGCGGCGCGCATCGGAAGCCAGATGGCCACCGGCCGCGACGGGGTCGGGCAGGCCGTCCGGCGCGGCGCTGTCGGTTGTATCGGTAGAGTCTGCCATGACGGCAGTATGGCATTTCCGGTGATATCAAGGCAATGTTTCGCGGCAATAGTGCGCGCCCGGCAGCAGCCGCGCGGCTCGACTGTCTCCGTGAGCTGTGCGCCATCGGGGGCCAGCCAGTCTTGTTGCGCACTCAGGGGCGCAGGTGATGGCCCGCGGCACGTCGCGTACCGCTGGCGCACCACCTGCGCATGATAGCGCCCTGACGAGCGACGGTGCCCCCATGATGCGGAAGTCGCCGGCTCGCGATGTCGTACGTCAGGAAGCGCAGCTGGCCGCGCTGCGATGCGGGCAGCATTCTTGTGACGCTCCCCCTGCCCGGTCCCGCAAGCGATGATTGCGCGATAGCAGAAGGGCGCGTGCCGGCGTCTTGGTGGTCCGCCGCACGGAACGAGTGGCCGGAGGCTGCTAAGGTCCGCCCATCGACCATGATCCCGGAACGGAACACCCCATGAACATCCCTGGCCTGTCCGATACGGCATCCCGCGCGCCAACGCTGTCACCGCTCGCGCTGCAATTGATGCGTGTGCGCGAGACGGTGCTGACCAGCTGGGCCAACGCCGTCCAGCTGCTGATTCCACCGGCGCGGGTGCTGTACGACCCGCTGCTCATCGATACGATGCCCGCGTTCTACGACAACCTCGTGGAAAGCCTGTCGCCGGATTTCCCGCGCGGCACGCCCGACCACAGCAACAACGTGGCGGCCATGCACGGTGACGAGCGTGCGCGGCTGACCCGCTATGCGCCGGGCGACGTCGTGCGCGAGTACCAGCTGTTCCGCAATGTGCTGCTGGCCGTCTGCGTGGCCGATGGCATCGCGCTTCAGCCCAGCGACATTGCCGCGGTCAACGACATCGTCGACGACGCGGTGCAGGAAGCCCTGGCAGCCTATGTGCGGCGCCAGTCCGACCAGCGCGAACGCTATGTCATGGCGCTGGCGCACGATATCCGCAACCCGCTGCAGAATATCGGCATGGCAGCGCAGCTGATCCAGGCACACCAGCCTGCGCCCGAAATACACAAGCTGGCCGAACGGATCACCACCAATGTGGCGGCCACGGACACTTTGATCCGCGAGATCCTCGACGACGCGTCGGCGTGCCGCGCGGACCAGGCCACCATCGAGTTCACGCAGCTGGACATGCTGGCACTGGCGCGCGACGTCGCCGCCTCGGTTCCGGGCGATCGGGTCAGCGTGGCGGGCGAGCCGGTAATGGGATTCTGGTCGCCGCCGCATCTGCGCCGCGCGCTGGCGAATCTGCTGGCAAACGCTGTCAAGTATGGAGATGGCGGCAAGGTGTCGGTGCAGGTGAGCATGACGCGAGGCACCGTGCTGCTATCGGTCCACAACGGCGGAGCGCCGATTCCACCGGAACGGCTCGACCAGGTGCTGCTGCCGTTCCACCGCGGCACCGCGGGGGACGGCTGGGGCCTGGGCCTGCACTTCGTACGCCGCGTCGCCGAATGCCATGCGGGCACCGTCACGCTGGACAGCTCGGCCGAACGGGGCACCACCGTCGTGATGGACATGCCCGTCGATCCGCGCCCCGTGGTGGGACCGACGCGCCGCGAGCCGGCCTAGGACGGCAGCGCCGCCGTGCCGCGCCCCTGGCGCAGCACGCCGAACAGCGCATCGGCCTCCACCGGCTTGACGAAATAGTGGTCGAACCCCGCCGCGATGCCGGCTGCGCGGTCCTGCGACTGGCCGTAGCCCGACTGGGCGATCAGCAGCACGGCGTCACCCAGTCCCGCGCGCAGACGCCGCGCCAGTTCCAGTCCGTCCAGGCCGGGCAGACCGATATCGAGGACGCACACGTCCGGGCGCTCGCGCAGCGCACGCTGCAGCGCCGCTTCCGACCCATACTCGACCGCGCAGCGCAGTCCGGCACTCCCCAGCAATGCGGCCAGCGTGTCGGCCGCGTCCTGGTTGTCATCCACCACGAGCACGGCCAGGCTTGCCAATGCGTCGCGCGGGCTTGACGTGGGTGCTGCCGTCACCGCGGCTTTCTCTCGCGACAGCGGCAGTGTTACGTCGAACCGGGCACCCTGCCCCGGCCCGTTGCTGTGCGCGCGCACCCTGCCGCCATGCATCCGCACCAGGCCGTGCACGATCGCCAGCCCGATGCCAAGGCCGCCCTGCGTGCGGTCGCGGCCACGCTGGCCCTGCGTAAACAGGTCGAACACGCCGGGCAGCAGCGCCGGTGCGATGCCGCAGCCGTTGTCGCTGACCGCCAGGCGGATGGTCGGGCCGGACACCTCCAGCATCACGTCGATCCGCCCGCCATCGGGCGTGTAACGCGCCGCGTTGTTCAGCAGGTTCGACACGACCTGCGCGAGGCGGGCGCGGTCGCCATCGACCAGCGCGACCTCGCCTGGCCACTGTACCGCCAGCGTCTGACGCTTGCGTTCGGCCAGCGGCCTGACCTGTTCGATCGCATCCTCCACGGCGGCGGCGAAGTCGAACACCTCGTAGCGCAGCTCCACCTTGCCACGGCTGATGCGCGCGGCATCGAGCAGATCGTCCACCAGCCGCACCATGTGTGCCGCCTGGCGGCCGATGATGGCGCTGGCGCGCTCGACCTGTGAAGATTGCACCCCCGGATGCTGCAGCATCGTGGCAGCCGCACTGATCGGCGCGAGCGGATTGCGCAGCTCATGCGCCAGCATCGCCAGGAACTCGTCCTTGCGCCGCTCGGCCTCGCGCAGCGCGAGTTCCGCCACGTGGCGCAAGGTGACGTCCAGCGTCACGCCGCGGAAGCTGCGCGGCACGCCGTCGTCCCCGCTGAGCACGCGGGCACGCACTTCGATCCATAGCTCGGCGCCCGTGTCGGCCCGGTGCGCGCGCACCGTTTCCAGATAGCCGCCCCGCTCGGCCAGCGCGCGCGCCTGCGCCAGCCGCAGGCGCGCCACGTCGTCCGGATGCAGCAGGTGCCAGGGCCGGCGCAGCGCTTCCAGGCTGGCGCCGAAGATGGCTACCGCGCTGTCGGAAAAATGCATTTCGTCCGAGGCGAGGTCCCAGTCCCACACGGTCATGCGCGCCGCCTGCATGCCGTCCTCCAGCCTTTCCTCGTTCAGCAGCAGCGCGTCGCGCGCCAGCTTGCGCGCCGTGACGTCGACGCCGGCGATAAAGACGCCGGTGACGTCCGCGCCGGCCGTCGTCGGCTGCAGCGCGAAATCGATATACCGCAGCTGCGCAGGCTCGCTGGCGTTCAGCCGCACCCATACCTGCGTATCGCGGGCGCTGTATCGACCGCCCGTCCGGAAGGCACGGTCCAGATGCGCCATCAACGCCTGCCCTGCCAGCTCCGGCACGGCGGCCCCGAACTCACGCCCCGTCAGGTCGCTGCGGCCCACCAGTTCGTCGAACGCCTCGTTGGTCAGTTCGATGACATGCTCCGGTCCCCGCAGCACGGCCACGAAACCCGGCGCCTGTAGCAGCAGGTCGTGCAGATAGCGGCGGCGCGCTTCGCTTTCCGCCAGCCGGTCCGCCACCAGCTGACGCTCCGCGCGCAAGGCGCGGCCCGCGTAGACGCGCCCCAGGTGGCCCAGGTAGATATACACGAACCCCATCGCCGCGTAGGCCAGCATCGCGGCCCGTTCCGGGCCATCCATCAGCACGGGATTGGCATCGGGCGCAAACAGGTGCAGGCCATACAGCAGCCCGGTGAAGTACACCAGCAGCGCCGGCCCGCTGCCAAACGCCGCCGCCGCGAACACAATGGCCGGATTGACCACAAGAAACGGCACGCGTCCGCCGTCAACCGTGCGGAGCAACGTCTGCACCGCCAGCACGGACAATGCAAGCACGGCGGCCCACGCATAGCGCGAACCAGGCGACAGCGCGGCAATCGCCCGCAGCAGGCCGCGATTTCTGAACATGAAACTTCCTCAGGGATTCGGTGGGGAAATTGTACTCTGGCGAGGCGGGGCGCGGCGGGCGGTTAGCGCTCGGAGGCAGTGTGCCGCGATGCTTTCACGCAGGTAGCGCGCCGACGGCCCAGGTTGCCGACGGTTTGCCGCTTATGCACGCGGCGCCAGCGACAGCTTGAAGTGCCGGATCAGGAACCGGTCCAGCTGCTTGTCCGAGATCCCTTGCTTGCTCAACGGCTGGAAGACCTCGGAGAACAAGTAGTCATCTGCGCTGAATCGGGCAACGCAGGAACCGGACAACACTACCTCGTTTGCGCGCACGACCAGCGTTGCGGCGGGCAGCGACATATTGGCCGTCCGCGCGAAATAATCCATCGTGCGCTCGTACTTCCACATGCCTTCCGGCGAGGCGGCACGTGCATTCATACCCGCCAGTAACGTGACAATCAGGCAGAACGTCAGCAACAATCGCATCATCTGAATGGACCGAAACCGCATTGAATGCGACCCGACTTCTGACGACTCGAAAATGGGCCCGCCTGATCCACTTGCGCACTTTGACAAATTTGCCGGTATCCAACAGCTGATAGACCTTTTCTCCATTGATATAGGTGCAGCTATAGTCGGGCTGCAGCAGGCATTCCCCGGTACTCTGGTCCACGACTTTGCCGCCCTTGATCGACAGATAAACCCCGGTCATGCCCGCCCGGCCCGAGGAATCGCCCTGTTCGATATCCTCGACGGCAGCGATCGTCACGTCCTTCAGAGGCTGAAACAGCATATAAACCGGATGCAGGCCGTGGCCGACCGGGTTGTTGTAATCCTTATCGGCGTCGGCGCCGAACTTCTTGTATTGATGCGAACCGATCAGCTTGCCCAGCGGGTCGGCGTCGTCTTTCGTCGCGGCGTAAGGATAAAACACGGGCGCGCACGCGTCCGTCGGCTGCGGAACGCCTTTTTTCTGGCCGATCAGGCCTTAGCAGACCACATTGAAGAGCCCGCCGTTGTAAGGCAATTGGCTCAACTTGCGTCCGTACAGGTTCGGTCCGGACTCCGCCGCTACCGGTGCGGGGACACGATTGTAGGCGCTGAAAATGCCTCCGCCATTCACGAGCACGAGTTTGTCATTCAATATGAAGACGTTGGCATGCTCGAAATTGCACTGGGCCAGGGCCTTATTGCCCTGGTAAAAATACTTTACGCTGGACAGTGGCGCTCCGAGAAACTTCTTCGTGAACTTGTCCATCGCCTTGTCATCGGCGCCCGCTTTCAAGGCCATCTGGAACAACTCGTCGTAGTCGTACTTCACCTTGCTGTAATCGATCGGCGTATCGCACCGCGGCTGCAGAAACAGCTTGCCATCGACGAGCTGAATGGTCGGGTACTGGGGCGAAGGAACGGCCTTCGCGTCGCCAAAGTAGGCAACATTTTTGGCAAACTTCCAGGTGCCGGACAGCTCATGTGGGGCGGCACAGGCGCTGCCGTACGCAAGCGTCACAGCTGCCGTAAGAAAGATAAAGTTGCGGCTCATCGTATTTCCTTTAATGTTGCGAGTTGTATACCGCGTGATTGAGGATATCCATTTCACGCTGTCGACGCAGGACCAGACCGGCCAGTCCTTCGACGTAATATCGGCAAATTCCGCGCAACAGGCGCTGTACTGCCCCGCATTCGCTTTTGCGATCAGTTTCTTAAATTTCACGAACTTGCCACCGGCAGTGCAGGCCATCGATACGATGGCATCGTACTCATGCTGATACAGCGGCGCCTGGATGCAGAGTCGGACAATATTCAATGTCTCCGCGAGGTCGTCGAGGAAGATGGCGTCCGCCTGCTCGGCCGTAATACCGTTCTTCACTGCGGGATACTTCGGTTTAATGGCCGCGGTAAGCGTCGCGCAGATTTTGGTCCGCGCCTACGTGCGCGGCCCAGGGCGTCCCAATATAACTCATCCGCGCCGCTGGGCTGGTCGTTGCCGTCCGGGCCGATGACGATGGCGCTTTGCGCGCCCGGCGCCGTCGGCTTCGGATGGCTGCGGCCGTCGCTGCCCGGCAGTTGCGGGCGCCAGATCACGTCCCCGGGGATCGCCTCGAAACGGTTGGCGTAGCCGCTTTTGCGAGCCTGGTCGATGACGAGCGCCATGTCCTCGTCGGCCACCGCTTGCTCGTACAATGTCTCTTCCAGCAGTTCCGGGATCGGGCCGAACAGTTCGGCCAATGCCTGTATCGCCGGCGACGGGAGATTGTTGACGCCGACACTGGTCACGCGCAGCACCGTGTAGGCCGATGCGGCGTCGCCAAAGGCGGCCAGCGGGCCCTGCGTGACGTCGATGCGCGTTCCCGCCGCCAGGGTGCGGACCGTCGAGCGGCCGTGCCATTGGCGGCTGCGCGCCTCAATGCCCTGCATCTGCAGTTCCGCGTAGTGATCGGCCACCGCGCCGCTGGCGAACGCGTACTGCCCTGGCACGTCGTAGCTCTCCAGCGTCGGCAGCTTGCCGAACCCCTGGCGCGACGGCGCGCTGGCCGCCACCGCCTTCTTTGCCTTGTAGTCGTAGCTCAGCAAGGTCGTCAGGGTCGAGACGACGCGGCGGCGCGCCTGCAGCGCCTGGATCGTGTCGCCCTTTTCGCCCACGCGCGCGCCGTGGAAGCGGATGCCGCCATCCTGTGCGCTGCTGGCGTCCTGCGGGATCGCCGTCTCCTGGCTGCTGTCGGCAAACAGCACGAGGCCGTGGCCGTCTGCTGTTTCCTCCACGCGCCAGGCCAGCCCTTCTTCCGTCAGCAGGCGCCCGACGAACTCGTAGTCCGTTTCCCGGTACTGGCAGCAGTAGCTGCGCGGCGGGATGTCGGCCATGAAGGCATCCGTCTCGCCGCTCCAGCGCCATTGCGCCAGCGGCTGGTAGGCGTCCAGCACCTCGTCGACAATGTCGATGATGCTCTGGTCCTGCCATACGCGGCTGTTGCGTATCTGGGTCAGTCGCCACAGCCACGGCGTCAGCCGGACACGATAGCGCGCCAGGCCACCTTCGCTGCCCAGCATCGCCACCTGCGTGATGTCGCCAGAGAACGTTGTACGGGTGCCGTCGGCCAGGCTGACGGCCAGGCTGGCTCTCATCGTGACCCTTGCCCACCAGCGACGTCGTGTCGATGTGCGTGTTGGTGGACAGAACAACGATGTCGCCAGTGTGCTAGAGCAGATATCAAGCAGATGCTATGGAGTCGTGATCAGACGGGCCATCTGGGCGCAGTACAGCGACCCTCGGGCGCTGCGATTCAGGATGGTTACCCTCGTAAGTCCAATACAGGAACTTCTTCCCACGCTTACCTAAAAAGTAGCGCCGATTCTTTGTCCACCTGCTCGACTCAACAAATCCGATATGACTCTCACTCATCTGCTGCTTAAAGCCAGCGACAGAGTCATGAACATAATAATCAAAGAATCTATCGAACAACCTAAGCCGGTCGGGAGGCAGCATCTTTCGCAAGCCACCTCGCCAAGCATCAAATATTGCGTCCTCGAGGGTTGTGGTCGAGCTGACCCAGCTCCCAGTTTTCTTCTCAGCAATATTCTGCACATCCTTGTTCCATTCCTCGTCGGTGATACGCATATATGGATCCGATGAACCAAGGTTGTGCTGACTGGAGCTGCCAACGCCCGCAGTAGATTTCGCGAGTTTCTGCATTCGCTGGGACCGTCCCCAACGCCAATGATAATAGAAATTCATGTTGACGATAATGTTTTTCTCGAGGCTATAATTCTCTGGCATCCATGATATATATGAATTAAAACATTCCTCCAAATCGGTCGTGATCTCAAAAAGCGTGCCGGATTTTTTAATCACCTTTGCTGGCGGGAAAAATGGCACTCCTGCTGCGTACGCTTCTCGAAACATGTTGCAGAGAGGAATTCTAGAAAGCTCCGCGCTACGCCACTCCTGGATTCCGTACGCATATCCTCCGCCTACATCTGAGTGCGCACCGGGGTAGAAGTACTCCTCACAATTATCAGGAACAAGCAGAGACTCCCTGACAGAGTCGCTAGGAAACTTCTCCCTTACTTCGTGGGAAGCAACATAATGTACGCACTTCTTTACGTAGCTTGGAATACGGAGATCGCTAGCCCATCCTGCATGGCCACCATAGTCAGCGGCGATCCTGAGTACCTGAGTAGGCACGCTTGGCAGGCTCGCGATCGCTGATTCTAACTTACTACCACCATACCCGACCGACGCGACCGTATCGAAAATTCCGAGGAAATAAACGTTGATAGTAGGATTGTTCCCACGAGGCCAATGCATCTCGCCACCCAGAGTCCCATATCGCTCACTCAACCTCCTAACAAACGCCCGGGACATAGCAGCTCCGCGACTAAATCCAAGCACAGCAATATTGATTTGGCTGACCAATGGCAAATGGGAATCAACGCGCTCCGACATTACTTGGAATGCCCAGTTAATGCGATCCTCACCACGCTTCGCGGTAGACATACCGGCCGCCTTATCAATCCCATCGCCTGAATCGCCGATCTCGGCGAATTTCGTACCAACGCCCGGCACATATATGCCGTGCGTTCGGTTAGTCTTGTCATTGCCCGCGTGTGCAAATGCAGCGAATTTGGCAATATTGCTATAGCTTACCTTTTCTGGATCCAGCTTCCCGTCGCCATCCGCGACAAAATTATTTCCGGTACCATCAAAAAATACAGTCACCCAAACAGGTTTGGGGCATTCTTGGCAATCTTTAATATCTTTAATTTCCCCAAGGTCCTGCCGCACAAAATCACGCTTAATACTGTCCGCTTCTGTCCAGTCAGTAAGTCGCCATACCGTAGGCTTTCCCATAGTTACTCCTGATGTTTTTTCGGCGCTGCGCCGTACCAAGGATTATCCGCTTGAATCTTACAAGTCTTCCCTTTGGCTTGGTCTACCACATGGCCCGCCACTTCCGATTCGTCCAAAGGACGGTTAGCCGTAGAGTCACCCAACACCGCGATCACGACGCCATCCTGCAAGAAATGCAATACCAACTTATTCGTAAGCGGAGTTAGCTCGCCGCGAACTTTTACGATTGCCGTACACCAAATTGCGCCCGGCGGTGCTCCCCGATTATTTCGTTCGTCTTCCGCAGACGGCTCATTGCTCCTGAATGCACTTAAGTCGTAGACTTCGCTCCAAACGACGCGTATGTCTGATTTTGCAGCGGTTGCGGACATTGCAAAACAGCAGACATCTGATTTAGAAGTGTATGGCCGGCCATCCTCGAAAGTCGCAGCGTCTGCATTGTCGAGAAATATTGAGCCTCCAGCCGCGGCTGAATCGATATTAAATTTACTCGACGCCTCCTGAACATGGATACTGTAAAGGCTATTTCCCGTGTAATTATAAGTGCTAATGGACATAGTTTGCGCAGCTGAGCCATTCCAACATCCCGCCGCCAACATCGTCGCCATTAAAGTAAAAAAATATGGAAGTGCATTTCTCATTTATTTAATCCAAACCCACTAAGAAGCTGCGATGGCATTTTCAAAATCATGGCATTAAGCCCCCCGCCACTTTCCGCCTTCCACATCTCTAGAAACGCAGCGGATTCATGAAAATTCTCACCGTAAGCCAACGCTAGAAGAATAAAAGTCTTTTGGTCTGAGAACTCGATGATCCCAAGATTTTTCGCGTTCGCGAGTACCTGATGAACGAATTCGGACCGTTCGCACTCACCTCTGCACCAGATATCACCGCCCCTCTCCTGAGATATTATGCTCATCAGCATCAATGGGGCGCACCTACATAGAAGTTCGACGCTCTGTTCCTCGGAAAGACAAATCTGCTCGAAATGTCCAAAAGCTAGTTGCTGCGAGCCTTCGCCCGTTATTCTCTCCGGCGAACAATCAGCAGTCATATAATGCCAAGCCCGAATCGGCGATAAAGCCAAAGCACGCTGCGATGAATTTAGGACGCCGGCCCAGTGTGGAAGTACACGAGGATCGTAATACCGCATAATCCATTGTGACCCGTCCGCATGAGACACCTGGGTTAGCGTCGTAAGATGCGCAATAAGCAGGTCTTTGTTACCATGAGCTTGCAAAATAGAAAGGTAAAAGCTGCTACTATCAGCCTCTGCCATACTGGAGAGCGTTCGGCAAGCGGGACCCATTTTATGGAACACAAGTATTGGACCAACAAGTGTGACGTCGGAATCACCCAGCAACGGATAGATTTCTATCTCTTCGTCTCGGCGAAGAGCATCCCAGATGCCAGGTGCCTGGGCGCCATCCAAGAGAGAATACGTGGAGAAGTCCGTGCCGAAATCCAACAGCGGCAATAGCGAAGTGCATCTCATTAGCGCCCCCCTCTCGCTGCGAAGGGCGAACCAACCGCAGCAGCCCGAAGCAGGCAATCGGGGCAAACCGAGTTCGGCAATACAGGGAGAACATATTGTTCTTTGACGGCGTGATCGAAATTCTTACTCCCGGCCAAGACGACGAGCTTCCCCGGGCACTGCACCGTAATATTCCCGCCATCGATCGTAATATTCGCCCCACCAGCAGTGGACAACGAAATACTCTTCGCAGCAGCAAAATCGACAAACGCATTTGCACTGATGACATTGACCTCATCGCGCGCCTGAACGGTCAACGTATCCGCCTGCGCCTGCACATCGATGGCATCCTTGGCCGCAATCATCTGCACGCCAAGCCCGTCAGCTCCGGGCGCAACGGCGCCACCGAGCACACCGATCGCCTGACCGGAATGCACACGCATCTGGCCGCCGGACACAAACTGCGTGTCCGACCCGCTCATCAGAGAAATAGTTTCGCCATTCGACATCTGCATGGCACCAGCGCCGGTGACGCCCAAACCCGCTTTTGCGCTGATGGCGACAATCGGATCCGTGGAATGCGGCAGCGAACCACCGTCTGGTGACGTTTTCTTCGCGCTGGCGGAGCCCTTGGCGCTGCCAAGGCTATCGCTCTCGACCATGCCGGAGACGGCGGTCAGCATGGCAGCCAGCGGCGCTTCCTTGTCCGACATCGAAGAAGCACCAGCCTTCGCAGGACCGATCGACGAAGCCAACGCCACCGTGTTATGCGTCACCGCAGCCTCACTGAACGTCTCGCCCAACTTGACCGCCTGCTTCATCAACGCAATCCCGGCAGCATTATCCCCGACAGGATCCCGCGAGCCAGCCGAATGCGCCACGACATAACTGGACACCAGCAACCCAGCCCCGCAGCGAGCGGCACCATAAGCGTCGGTACGCAACTCGGCCCCCTGCCCACGCAAACTGCCGCGATAGTTGTCGGCAGCATGAATCAGGTGCCCCAAGGTCAGCTCGGACCCGGCATAGGTCGAGCGCAACTGCACGCGCCCTTGCGCATCCGTATCATCGAACAGCAGCTGGTTGTAACCGCTACCGCCAAACTCTTTCGTCCGCACCCCCCACTGCGCGGCCGCGTTCGAATGGCCGTCGCTGCCTGCGGAAGCCCCATGCCACACCGGGCTGTTGCCGGCAGCGATATTGCCCTGCGCGGACGGCGCATGGTCCGACGCCGGCTTGAACAGCGCAGCCGGATCGTCGCCCTCGGCCGGCTGGCCGCCCGGTGTCGGCGCGTGGCCGCCCTCGCCCTGTCCGT
Source organism: Pseudoduganella plicata (assembly GCF_004421005.1). Lineage (NCBI taxonomy): Bacteria > Pseudomonadati > Pseudomonadota > Betaproteobacteria > Burkholderiales > Oxalobacteraceae > Pseudoduganella > Pseudoduganella plicata. The sequence continues at coordinate 597,605 of NZ_CP038026.1, read as the reverse complement.
TGTACAGCGCGCCGATGACGAGCGGGCGGTCGATGTCGTTTTCGATGAACTGCACCAGCACTTCCTGGCCGATCCTCGGTAAAAACTGGCTGCCCATGCCGCCGCCCGCCGTGCGTTGCGCCACGCGCACCCAGCACGAGGCGTCACCGGCATCCTGCCAGTGGTAGCGGATGCGCACGCGGCCCAGCGCGTCGAAGTACAGTTCGTCCGCGCCGCTCGGTTGGTCGTTGCCGTCCGGGCCGATGACGATCGCGCTTTGCGCGCCGGGTGCCGTCGGCTTCGGGTGGCTGCGGCCTTCGCTGCCCGGCAGTTGCGGGCGCCAGATCACGTCCGCAGCGATCGCCTCGAAGGGGTTAGCGTAGCCGCTCTTGCGCGCCTGGTCGATGACGAGGGCCATGTCCTCGCCATTCAGCTCGCGCTCGTGCAGTGCCTCCTCCAGCAGCTCCGCAATGGGGCCGAACAGTTCGGCCAGCGCCTGTACCGCAGGCGACGGCAGGTTGTTCACGCCGACGCTCGTCACGCGCAGCACGGTGTAGGCCGACGCGGCGTCGCCAAACGCTGCCAGCGGACCTTGCGTGACGTCGATGCGCGTGCCGGCCGCCAAAGTGCGGACCGTCGAGCGGCCGTGCCATTGGCGGCTGCGCGCCTCAATGCCCTGCATCTGCAGTTCCGCGTAATGATCGGCTACCGCGCCGCTGGCAAACGCGTACTGGCCCGGCACGTCGTAGCTCTCCAGCGTCGGCAGCTTGCCGAACTGCCGGCGAGAGGGAGCGCTGGCCGCCACCGCCTTTTTCGCTTTGTAGTCGTAGCTGAGCAGCGTGGTCAATGTCGACACGACACGGCGGCGCGCCTGCAGCGCCTGGATCGTGTCGCCCTTTTCGCCCACGCGCGCGCCGTGGAAGCGGATGCCGCCGTCCTGCTCACTGCTGGCGTCCTGCGCGATTGCGGTTTCCTGGCTGCTGTCCGCGAACAGGACGAGACCGTGGCCGTCTTCGGTTTCCTCGACGCGCCAGGCCAGGCCCTCTTCCGTCAGCAGGCGCTGGACGAATTCGTAATCCGTTTCGCGGTACTGGCAGCATTAGCTGCGCGGCGGGACGTCGGCAAGGAAGGCATCCGTCTCGCCGCTCCAGCGCCATTGCGCCAGCGGCGAGTAGGCGCCCAGCACGTCGTCGACAATGTCGATGACGCTCTTGTCCTGCCATACCCGGCTGTTGCGCACCTGGGTCAGGCGCCACAGCCACGGCGTCAGCCGGACACGATAGCGCGCCAGGCCGCCTTCGCTGCCCAGCATGGCCACCTGCGTGATGTCGCCCGAGAACGTGGTACGGGTGCCGTCGGCCAGGCTGATGGCGAGACTTGCCTTTCTCGTGACCCTTGCCCAGCAGCGACGTCGTGTCGGTGTGGGCGTCGCTGCACGACTATCTACGCAACGCAAGCACTAAACAACAGCTAATCTGCCGTTGCGGCTGACGTCCGATTCGACACTATTACTCCAGTATGCTTCATATAACTCATCAGGTTTCCCAGCCCTTTGGACACGGATAACTTGAGCGGAACGTGATAGGTTGTCAGGGTATGTCAAGTGCTTTTTGAAGATGATTCCATCCCGAGGGAAGTAGCCGCGACGCAGGAAATAACCGCCCCCTCTCTTCGAGTAGAAGTCTGCGTAGTGATCATACCATTCCTCATATCTTTCGTATCCTCATCCGTCATTATGGGATAGGGCGTGCCAGTCTCAGCTTCTCTTGCTAACAGCAGTTCCTCTTCATTTAACGATTCGCCTAACTTTTTCCTCTTCGCGAGCGAATGGCACAGATTCCAATGCTCGACAATCTTCTTATTAAACCCCTTTAGACTGTTTGGAGGCTTTTTGAGTACCTCTGCAATTTTTACACGCTTGTCGTATTCCGTCACTTCTCCTGCAAGGTAGAAGCCTGCAATGGAATCGTGCATGAAATCATCAAAAAAAGCGGTCACACGCGAATTAGGGGGATCTGGGTACAAAAAACAATTCAATGCGAACACCTCCCAAGCGTCCAGTGGATCGTTAGCGTGCACCCATACCCATTGGTTAGCGCTCTGCTTCTGGCGATCGTCTAACTCGGGGCGCGCATCGGGCGGCAGCCGTCGACGCCGCATGAGCACGAGATCCCCTTTTAACAGCCGGTTAGAATCATCAAGATCTTGCTGAGACTGCTTACTCGCGGAGACAAAGAACTGACATTGGCGCATGCTCTCCAGTCTAACCGCTCTCCAGTCGTAGTACAACTTCATGTGTCGCTTCAGGCGGTCACCGTGGTCAGTGCCGTCCGATCGATCAATAAGCGCCTCGGTATATGCCTCCCATGCGGATGCAAGGCCTTTGCTCACAGAAAAGTCGTCCTTCAATGCTAGGGGGAACTCATCATACAATAACAATGGCACGCCCTCCAATAGCGCTTCCTTGTACATGTACGCCAATGGGATCTGCGATAACATTTCGGATTGCGCACCTCGCCCCTTTCCGCCCTCGCCTGGCGCATAACCGCCGCCCACATCAGAGTGAACGCCTGGGAAATATACTTGCTTGAACTCCCTTGAGCCGTTTAGAGTTGTCACGGGGAAATTCATTCGTTGCTCATGCGCAGCTATATAATGACGCCCGCTCCGAATACAGCCCGGTAAGTCGTCCAAAATTCTGCTTGCCCATGCCCAGTGGCCATCAGCCGCCCGGTCAGGTATGGGAAGCGTCTTCGCCACTGAGTCACCAATAAAAACAGACGCAACAGTATCGAATATACCAAGAAAGTTAATGCTCGCGGCAATACCTGCAAATTTTCCCTTCTCCAATAATTCGTCGAACATGTGACAAAACGCAACTGCCTCAGCTGCGCCTCGCGAGAACCCAAAAACATCTAGTGTAATTGACGGGATGTGTGGTTTCGCGGCAGCGATAAGCATCTGCCTCAACAACTCAATGTGCTCCGAGAAAAACTCGACCAAAGGACTGCCGCGCATTCTATCGTCGCCTGGTGGGGGCGGCGTGGCGACGGCTCGCCGATAACTTTTAGCCAGCGCGCCCACGGCGTCGTCTTTGAGACGCGGCTTGCCTTTCAGCGTACCGTGTACAGAGTTAATGACCTGCAATAGCGCGAAGATAATTCTAGCCTCCCCGCCTGCAGCGAACGCTTTACCTCCCGCGCTCTCAGTTAACTCGCCGATCTCAGGAAACGGCGTCCCCACGCCAGGAATATAGTACGAAAATATGCCGCTTTCCAAATTGGTCGGCGTATGCGCACCGAACAGACGCGCCACGTTACTGTGGCTGCACTCAATGGTAGGCAGACGCTCCGTGCCGCCAGCTATAGTAGCGTCGCTCCCATCAACTCCCAACACTGGAATTCGCTGCCCATCCCGGTCACGCAAAAGATTATTATTCGTTCCATCAAAAAAAATGCTGATACGTATGGGTATGGCACATGGGGCAGAGCTAGCATATCGCGCAATCGATAGCGCGCGCTTAGATTTCTCCTCAGAGGACAACGCGAAAAAGCTCTCTACCGGAAAAGGCGCTTGTTTAGGTGTAGGAAGTATCATTGGGCAACATGAAAAGTTTACTTAGGCCATTTATACGCATCTTGTGGCGGCGGAGGAATCGGGTGATTCTTACTCGCGCCGTACCACTCGGTGACGACTATACGGATCTCGTCATTCGGGAAGAAATGGACATAGAGGCTTCCGGTTTCATCATAACGTTCGACCTTCACAAGCTTCTCTTTGACGTTATGCTTCCTACCTTCTGGAACATCCCATCGGACAACAAACTCTAGTCCGGGGCGCCAAACTTTCGGCAACATTACGCAACAGATATTCGCAATCCCCGCATGATATGGAAATGAGCTACCCCCGCCACCGTTACCCACGGCGGCAGAATATATATATCTATCGGTGTGGTTCACTAGTCCGATCTGGGCACCGTACGTATCTGTCTTTTCACTCGCGTTCACAGCGCACCCCGCCAAAAAGGAAACCGCCAGCCCCGCCCCCAACAAACCAACCTTTCAGGTCTTGACTTTACAAACCACAATATTCTCACGTGTTGGGAAGGCTTGCAGCTTGCCAAAATTCCGTCGACAATTTTTCGATCTCATCATAATATGCTGCTCCTTTAGTTATGTTCTCGAGAAATTTCAGGAATTCGGGATGTTTTTCAAAGCCAGGATTCAATATAAGTGGGAATATAGAAAAATGCAGTCTTAAGGGCGCCGCTGATAAGCCTATCTGCGAACCCTGTCTCAACTGCTGTTCGACCAAATCATACAACACACCTGGTGCATGTTTAGCTAAAATGTCTGGCTGCGTCTTTGATATCTGTGCTATAACGGCATCAGGCTCGCATTCTTCGACTATTAGATTGATTTGGCTATCCGTCAGATACATTTCCACATAGTTGAGCACAGGTCGCTGAGCCGCAGCGCCGGGAAGGATTTGCACAGTGCCGCTGCGCGTAGGCAACAGCCATGCGTGGAAAGGGTCCGTCAAGTCCTTGCTATAAATCTCCTTGATTGCATTTAACAATGGTCGAATTACCCGTGAGTCTGCCCAACGTACCGGCCACGCTAAACCGTCGGTGCAACGGGCCAATAAGAACGGCTCAAAGTGTGATTTTAGCTCATCCAAGCTAATGCCAGCTACGATTATGCTCCACATCGGTCGTCCACTGCAAAGTCTTGCCAGTAATTTAATTGAGTCTGCTTTCTCGCGACCGCCGTCAGGAAGTCTAATAAGGAAGGGACTTGCCGCACCAAATCCGCTCAGCCGGGTCCCCTCGTAGAGAGAAATACGCAGTAGCTTTTTAAGTCCCGCGTGACTTAGTAGATTTTCATCAAAAGCGCAATCAACCAATGCGTAAGCGTAGTGCGGAGCCCCTGGCGAATACGCCATCTGAGTGGACACCGCTATAATCAATTCCTCCAACGCGGTACCTGATAGCTTTTCAAAAGCGAAATACATAATCAGGCTCCCGCAGGCGCTACGAACGCGCTACCGCTGCGCAAGGCGGCTAAGAGACACGGCTTACAGACGTCGTTAGGCATGGCAGGCAGCGGGTAGTCAATAGAATGTGGACCTACAAAGCTCTTCTTTCCAGCTTTGATCAATATCGTGCCCGGACACTGCACCGTAATATTCCCGCCATTGACCGTAATATTCGCCCCGCCAGCAGTGGATAACGAAATACTCTTGGCAGCGGCAAAGTCGATAAACGAGTTCGCGCTGATCACGTTGACGTCATCGCGCGCCTGGACGGTCAACGTATCGGCCTGTGCCTGCACATCGATGGCATCCTTGGCCGAAATCACCTGCACACCAATCCCATCGGTTCCGGGCGCGACAGCACCGCCGAGCACGCCGATGGCTTGCCCGGAGTGCACCCGCATCTGGCCGCCGGAGACGGACTGCGTATCCGCGCCACTCATCAACGTGACAGTTTCGCCATTTGACATTTGCACGGCACCGGCGGCGGTCACGCCCAGGCCTGCCTTGGCGCTGATGGCGATGATCGGGTCGCTGGAATGCGGCAGAGAGCCATCACCCGGTGATGTTTTCTTGGCGCTGGCGGAGCCCTTGGCGTTGCCGAGGCTGTCGCCTTCGACCATGCCCGACACAGCGGTCAGCATCGCTGCCAGCGGCGCTTCCTTGTCCGACATCGAAGAAGCACCAGCCTTCGCAGGACCGATCGACGAAGCCAACGCCACCGTGTTATGCGTCACCGCAGCCTCACTGAACGTCTCGCCCAACTTGACCGCCTGCTTCATCAACGCAATCCCGGCAGCATTATCCCCGACAGGATCCCGCGAGCCAGCCGAATGCGCCACGACATAACTGGACACCAGCAACCCAGCCCCGCCGCGAACGGCACCATAAGCGTCGGTACGCAACTCGGCCCCCCGCCCACGCAAACTGCCGCGATAGTTGTCGGCAGCATGAATCAGGTGCCCCAGGGTCAGCTCGGACCCGGCATAGGTCGAGCGCAACTGCACGCGCCCTTGCGCATCCGTATCATCGAACAGCAGCTGGTTGTAACCGCTACCGCCAAACTCTTTCGTCCGCACCCCCCACTGCGCGGCCGCGTTCGAATGGCCGTCGCTGCCTGCGGAAGCCCCATGCCATACCCGGGCTGTTACCGGCAGCGATATTGCCCTGCGCGGACGGTGCGTGGTCCGACGCCGGCTTGAACAGTTCAGCCGGATCGTCGCCCTCGGCCGGCTGGCCGCCCGGCGTCGGGGCGTGACCGCCCTCGCCCTGTCCGTTGTACAGCGCGCCAATGACGAGCGGGCGGTCGATGTCGTTTTCGATGAACTGCACCAGCACTTCCTGGCCGATCCTCGGTAAAAACTGGCTGCCCATGCCGCCGCCCGCCGTGCGTTGCGCCACGCGCACCCAGCACGAGGCATCACCGGCATCCTGCCAGTGGTAGCGGATGCGCACGCGGCCCAGCGCGTCGCAGTACAGTTCGTCCGCGCCGCTCGGTTGGTCGTTGCCGTCCGGGCCGATGACGATGGCGCTTTGCGCCCCCGGCGCCGTCGACTTCGGATGGCTGCGGCCGTCGCTGCCCGGCAGTTGCGGGCGCCAGATCACGTCCGCGGGGATCGCCTCGAAGCGGTTAGCGTAGCCGCTCTTGCGCGCCTGGTCGATGACGAGGGCCATGTCCTCGTCCGCCACCGCGTGCTCGTACAGCGTTTCTTCCAGCAGTTCCGGGATCGGGCCGAACAGTTCGGCCAGCGCCTGTACCGCAGGCGACGGCAGGTTGTTCACGCCGACGCTCGTCACGCGCAGCACGGTGTAGGCCGACGCGGCGTCGCCAAACGCTGCCAGCGGACCTTGCGTGACGTCGATGCGCGTGCCGGCCGCCAAAGTGCGCACCGTCGAGCGGCCGTGCCACTCGCGGCTGCGCGCCTCAATGCCCTGCATCTGCAGTTCCGCGTAATGATCGGCTACCGCGCCGCTGGCGAACGCGTACTGCCCTGGCACGTCGTAGCTCTCCAGCGTCGGCAGCTTGCCGAACCCCTGGCGCGACGGCGCGCTGGCCGCTACCGCCTTCTTTGCCTTGTAGTCGTAGCTCAGCAAGGTCGTCAGCGTCGAGACGACGCGGCGACGGGCCTGCAGCGCCTGGATCGTGTCGCCCTTTTCGCCCACGCGCGCGCCGTGGAAGCGGATGCCGCCATCCTGTGCGCTGCTGGCGTCCTGCGGGACCGCCGTTTCCTGGCTGCTGTCGGCAAACAGCACGAGGCCGTGGCCGTCTTCCGTCTCCTCGATGCGCCAGGCGAGACCTTCTTCTGTCAGCAGCCTCAACACGAGTTCATAATCGGTCTCGCGGTACTGGCAGCAGTAGCTGCGCGGCGGGATGTCGGCCATGAAGGCGTCCGTCTCGCCGCTCCAGCGCCATTGCGCCAGCGGCTGGTAGGCACCCAGCACATCGTCGACGATGTCGATGACGCTCTTGTCCTGCCATACGCGGCTGTTGCGCACCTGGGTCAGGCGCCATAGCCATGGCGTCAGCCGGACACGATAGCGCGCCAGGCCGCCTTCGCTGCCCAGCATCGCCACCTGGGTGATGTCGCCCGAAAAGGTCGTGCGGGTGCCGTCGGCGAGGCTGATTGCCAGGCTGCCCTTTCTCGTGACCCTTGCCCAGCAGCGACGTCGTGTCAATGTGGGCGTTGGTCGACAGGGCGAAGACGTCTCGCGCGTTCGCGGCATGATCGATTTCGTCGTTGCCTTTACGTAGAGGGAACGCCCAACGTGCCTAACATATATGACCTAATCCTTACCTAATTTCTATTCCTTTGATAAATCTAATCACTGTCGGCGCTGCATCTAATTTTTTGGAGTCTGATAAATGTAGAGTCTTAGCAGAGCCACACACGTATGCACCTCTACCAGTTATGCAGAATGACACTTCTCGCACAGACTCATCTGTCATCCCATCTATATCATCTGTAACGCTTAAATGTCCGCTAGCGTTTTGCACTTTTAGGACTTGCACACGCGTTGTTGCACTAGGGTTCTCAAATCCAGTGGGTGAAGTTAACGGGATGCAGCTGAAAGTTAACGTCACCTTGTGTAATTTTGCCCCCGGCAGGGCGGGCATAACGCATGTATTATCTATACACCGCATCGGTTCTGACGGCACGCTAAGGCGACAGTGAGGTTGAGTTGGGAGAAAATTGGGCACCTCAATCACTTGCCGCGCAGCATTAATGTTGTGCAAAGGCTCAGCTGCGCACGCAACTAAAAAAAACAATGGTGACAGAATACCCGTCGCGATTTTCTTCAGCATTTTATCTCCTAGGTTGATAACCTTCTGGGAAATCTAATGTGAGCTGCCCTGTCGCATCAGGAAAACGCACGTCCGAAAGAACCGATAACGCGTACATGTAAGCCACACATCTGGCCTCGAATCCATTTAGCGAATTATGGTAAGGCTGATCCACCCGACTCGGCAAATTTACTGAGGCGGACGCCCGCCAGAACGCAATACTACGATAAAAAACCTTTGAGCCTGCTTGAGTAGCTACAACTCTTCTTTCCATTGTGTGGTTGCCGTCAGCATACGCTGCCATACGAAGGCTAGACCAATAGAAACCCGCACTATCGGCTGGCGCATAGGCGCTCTCTTCAGCCCCAGCGTTCGTGGCTCCCTCTATCGCATTCCTCCAGTTCCGCATCTGCAAAGTAAGTAATGGGTAGTTGCCGTCAACGAACACAGTATTACTACGGCTTCCGGGGCTCTTACCATACTCGACATTGTAAGCATTGGTTAAGGCATTATACAAAGAATCTGGAACCTGCCTCCCTCTGAAGCGCCAATAGTTGAAGTAGTTGCCAGGAGACGTTAGCTGTAGAAAGCCTCGTCCGTACCACGGAGAATACCATGTACCCGTTGCGCCACCTTCACGTAGGCCACTTAACCAAGTCGTCTCCTGAATAGAGTTCCCGTAAAACGATGCTAATCGCAACGGTGAATTAATTCCATACTGCCGAGCCATTCGATTTAGCGCCACCCGCTGAGTGGCGAGAATCGAGGACGCACCCGTTGAAAGAATCACGTTCTCCCAGCTATATGAATTACCATTTTTCCGAACTATAGTCCTAGGGACGATTTGCTTGAATTCCGACAGGCTAAGCCATAGATTCTGAGACAGATGCTTAAGGATTGTTCGGGGGTGGAAATGCCAGTGTGGAGCTACCAAATCGGACGGCAAACTTTCGCTTGCGACTGCCAATGCGGCCACATGTGCGCGGAACTTCTCCCAGCTCTGACCTTCAAGTTTGTATGTCTGATCTGACTTAAGCCATCCGTAACGTTGATCTATGCCGTCAGAATTCCATTCCCCAGGAAATTTGCACACAATCCTTGTCATCGCTCTGCGGACAGCTTCCGACGATAGTGCTGCCGATTCAGCGTCCGCCTCGACGAGTGTCGTCCCGATCTCTGTACCGTCCAACTGGTAACTACGTACGCTTGCACTGCCAGGAGTGGGACCGAAACCACCGCCATAGGTAACACCTACGACGATGCGTGCGCCGATGGTATGTGTCACCGGCGCAGTGGGAGTAATTATATTGTCCGCGGGCCTCTCGGCATAAAATTGAGTGCCCGCCGGCAAGTGAAAATAGATTTCACCATATACCGCATCTTTACGCCCATTAGTCGCTGTAGCGAGACCGCCACTAGTACGACCTGTCAATCTACGCAAATGATTATCATCGCATACGATCTCCATATGAATGTGGTCAGCGACCCCGTAGACTTTCCCTGGCAAGCCAATTATATCCTTACGCGATACGCGATAGTCGTCGGCTGTTGCACTTCCCGCAGCTACCCGCAAGAAACTACCTCTAAGCTCAGATAGATGCGTGATTAGGCTATAAAAGACAATACTAGTCGCATCCACGCCAATTCCGATATCGGTCGTATGCCGGATGATGACCATTCCATTGTCGGTCCATTTGGCCGAAGTTCCGTATGGATTATAATTTTGTGCGTGGTTGACGTCCGAGTTCATCGCAATGGGACGTCGCGCGAAAACGATTTCCCCGTCTGCGATACACCGTACAGGCATGGCGCCTCCCGCTGGAGAAGCGGCATGCAAGTGTGTTCCGCCATGCCAGCCGAGCTTGAGACTGACCGGAAAGCTCCCTTCCGGGACGGAGGTTCCTGAGCAGTTCGTAGTGCTATGAGGCATTGCGGAGCCGACATACGTCTCGTCATTTATTGATGCTGAGCGAACGGGCAGAAATGGAGGGCTAATTAGCATAAATCTTTGAAATCATAAACTTTATGACGAAAACGCGAACCTTTTTTTTACTTCTAGCTCGGCTCTAGGCAGCGCAGGCATGACGTACTTAACCTTTTCATTGCTGGCGAAACTCTTTCTTCCAGAATTTACTACAATTTTACCAGGGCACTGCACCGTAATATTCCCACCATCAATCGTAATATTCGCGCCACCAGCAGTGGACAACGAAATACTCTTGGCGGCGGCAAAATCTACAAACGCATTAGCACTGATGACATTCACCTCATCGCGCGCCTGGACAGTCAATGTATCGGCCTGCGCCTGCACGTCGATGGCATCCTTTGCCGCAATCATCTGCACCCCGAGCCCATCGGCGCCGGGCGCGACGGCGCCACCGAGCACGCCGATCGACTGGCCGCTATGCACCCGCATCTGCCCGCCGGAGACGAACTGGGTGTCCGCCCCGCTCATCAAGGTGACGATTTCGCCATTCGACATCTGTACGGCACCGGCGGCGGTCACGCCCAGGCCCGCCTTGGCGCTGATGGCGATAACCGGGTCCGTGGAATGCGGCAGAGAGCCATCATCCGGTGATGTTTTCTTCGCGCTGGCGGAGCCCTTGGCGCTGCCAAGGCTATCGCTCTCGACCATGCCGGAGACGGCGGTCAGCATGGCAGCCAGCGGCGCTTCCTTGTCCGACATCGAAGAAGCACCAGCCTTCGCAGGACCGATCGACGAAGCCAACGCCACCGTCTTATGCGTCACCGCCGCCTCGCTGAACGTCTCGCCCAGCTTCACGGCCTGCTTCATCAACGCAATCCCGGCAGCGTTATCCCCGACGGGATCGCGCAACCCGGCCGAATGCGCGACGACATAACTCGACACCAGCAACCCGGCCCCGCCACGTACGGCGCCATAGGCGTCGGTCCGCAACTCGGCCCCTTGCCCGCGCAAGCTGCCGCGATAGTTGTCGGCAGCGTGAATCAGATGACCCAGGGTCAGCTCGGAACCGGCATACGTCGAGCGCAACTGCACGCGCCCTTGCGCATCCGTATCATCGAACAGCAGCTGGTTGTAACCGCTGCCGCCAAACTCTTTCGTACGTACGCCCCACTGCGCGGCAGCATTCGAGTGCCCTTCGGTGCCCGAAGAAGCCCCATGCCACACCGGGCTGTTGCCAGCGGCAAGATTGCCCTGCGCGGAAGGCGTATGGTCCGACGCCGGCTTGAACAGCGCAGCCGGATCGTCGCCCTCGGCCGGCTGGCCGCCCGGCGTCGGGGCGTGACCGCCCTCGCCCTGGCCGTTGTACAGCGCGCCAATGACGAGCGGACGGTCGATGTCGTTTTCGATGAACTGCACCAGCACTTCCTGGCCGATCCGTGGCAGGAACTGGCTGCCCATGCCGCCGCCCGCCGTGCGTTGCGCCACACGCACCCAGCACGACGCGTCGCCGCTGTCCTGCCAGTGGTAGCGGATGCGCACGCGACCCAGCGCGTCGCAATACAGCTCATCCGCGCCGCTGGGCTGGTCGTTGCCGTCCGGGCCGATGACGATGGCGCTTTGCGCCCCCGGCGCCGTCGGCTTCGGATGGCTGCGGCCTTCGCTGCCAGGCAGTTGCGGGCGCCAGATCACGTCCGCGGGGATCGCCTCGAAACGGTTGGCGTAGCCGCTTTTGCGAGCCTGGTCGATGACGAGGGCCATGTCCTCGCCATTCAGCTCGCGCTCGTGCAGTGCCTCCTCCAGCAGCTCCGGAATGGGGCCGAACAGTTCGGCCAGCGCCTGTACCGCAGGCGACGGCAGGTTGTTCACGCCGACGCTCGTCACGCGCAGCACCGTGTACGCCGCTGCCTCGTCGCCAAAGGCGGCGAGAGGCCCCTGCGTCACGTCGATCCGCGTGCCTGCGGCCAGCGTGCGGACCGTCGAGCGGCCGTGCCACTCGCGGCTGCGCGCCTCAATGCCCTGCATCTGCAGTTCCGCGTAGTGATCGGCCACCGCGCCGCTGGCGAAGGCGTACTGCCCTGGCACGTCGTAGCTCTCCAGCGTCGGCAGCTTGCCGAACTGCTGGCGAGAAGGGGCGCTGGCCGCCACCGCCTTCTTTGCCTTGTAGTCGTAGCTCAGCAAGGTCGTCAGGGTCGAGACGACGCGGCGGCGCGCCTGCAGCGCCTGGATCGTGTCGCCCTTTTCGCCCACGCGCGCGCCGTGGAACCGGATGCCGCCATCCTGTGCGCTGCTGGCGTCCTGCGGGACCGCCGTTTCCTGGCTGCTGTCGGCAAACAGCACGAGGCCGTGGCCGTCGTCCGTTTCCTCCACGCGCCAGGCCAGACCTTCTTCCGTCAGCAGGCGCCCGACGAACTCGTAGTCCGTTTCGCGGTACTGGCAGCAGTAGCTGCGCGGCGGGACGTCGGCAAGGAAGGCATCCGTCTCGCCGCTCCAGCGCCATTGCGCCAGCGGCTGGTAGGCACCCAGCACGTCGTCGACGATGTCGATGACGCTCTTGTCCTGCCATACGCGGCTGTTGCGCACCTGGGTCAGGCGCCACAGCCACGGCGTCAGCCGGACACGATAGCGCGCCAGGCCGCCTTCGCTGCCCAGCATTGCCACCTGCGTGATGTCGCCCGAGAAGGTGGTACGGGTGCCGTCGGCCAAGCTGATGGCCAGGGTTGCCGTCTTCGTCACCCTTGCCCAGCAGCGACGTTGTGTCGATGGGGTTGGTCGACTGGACGATGGTGGCGTGGGCCAGACGAACAGACGGGCTTGTCGAAATCGACACTTCCACTAGCGCGCCCGGCATAGGTGAATTTCCTTGTCATTGCGTCACCAGCAAAGATCTTTTCTAAAACATTGTAATCCCTGCCGCGCAATGCGCCCGCTGTGTTCAACGAAAGCCAGAAAGACACCCGCAGTTTGACACTGTAAGTTCAACGTCATCGTAGAGCCCGTCCAGCGCGCTGGTCGATAGTAGTTCTACGACGCTTAGCGCAGCGCTTAAGATGCACGTTCCTGCCGCTTCAGCTGCCAGCGAAAGCAATCACCTGCGAACTCCTGCTTGCCGAACGGGACGAACCCAAAAGCCAACTATCGCTGGAAGTACAAGAGGAACAGAGGATGCAGCGCCAGCTAACACTTGAAAGTAATCGAGTCCCTTAGGTGTAAGCACCGCCAATAGTGATAACGACGATAATACAACTACTGCTACCAGAAGATTAACCCGCCATAGCGCTAACGAAAAAGTTGGCGCGGCGTCAGACTTTGCCCACCGCCTATAGCAGAGCCAAGCTACGCCGAACCATAATACTGGCCAGGTTAACGGCGCCAGTTCAGTCAAGACGCCAATTGGATACATGATGATATCAAGCGTATCTCTACTGATCATACTATCGCTTCCTTTGCCTCTAGGCCATTCGCGGCAATCATTGAGTCTGCCGCGGGCGCCAGAGGCGTTTCTGTTTGATAGCTAGCCCAATGTAGAGGCATAGCGACGAAAAATCCGTGCACGTTATCTCGAAGATAACGGATAGCGTCCGCTACGTTATGTGTAGACAGTATGACGTCGTGGCTGGATTGTTCGCTGGTCGCGCTCGGAATAACTGAGGGGAGCCGGACTCTTTTATGAACCATATACTTAGGCTGCAGTTTAGGGACCGTCGAGAAGTCGCGTTCAACTGACCCGATCTTTAACGGAAACGCAAGTTCTCTTCCCTCAGTTAAGGTCTTATGGCTATCCCTGGGCGTGTGCAGGAAGACCTCACTATATGCATTCCGGTTTGCTTCACTAAGCCTTCTGATGCCTGTGATACTGGAATCTGACAGCGGTTTCTCAATGTCGACTCCACTCGGAGCAGTCCTCGCCCGTTGAACTCCGGTAGTCTTGACGTCAACGAGCATCCCCAAATGTTTTCGCCATTGAGACATCCGCAAATCCCTAGCAAATTTACGCGTAGGCAGGCGGATTCCACCGCCTACATCCGTCATTTTTGCTTCTGCTTCGTCAACGATAACCGCAGCCAGCTCAGTATCGCCGTTACCTAAAAGGCTCCGATCATTTATATTAGCGCTACCAATAATTGCCACGGCATCATCGACTATCAGCAACTTGCTGTGCACATAGACCATTTCTGTCAGCACGCATCGATCCGTGCACCCGTAGTTCCTTAAATTCAGGACGGTTAAATATTTTTTCCATTCATTAGTCATACCATATTTTGCGAGCAGGCTTTCTTGGGCCGCCAGCGGGACAGGGCCAGAATCCAGACCCCACTTCTTAGAGTTCTTTCTAACGATCGAATTATTGATCCTCTTAACAAGACTACCACTCGCCCCATCACCCCTGAAGAGCCCACCACGTCTGGGAACTTGTTGCCGCAGCTTCCATGAGACCTTCTGGGTGCTCGGGCAAAACCAACCAGATGTGAAATGGGCGTCCGGCATGTATCGCTTGTCCCACAGCATTCGCCAACTCAGCGATAATTTTATTTTCCGAAGGGCATTTCCTGCCATTCCTGTCAACACCACACTCCGACATGAAAAACTGGTTTTCAATGTAGATAAATCCCCGCGCGGAACGAATAGAGTTAACCATAGCATCAAGGATGCTAGTCTGATGTTCTGTACACCAATCCTGTCGAGCTTTTTGTACTATCTTGCGTCGCTCAGTGTTTCTCGTATTCCAGTCATCATTGATGAACTCGTAGCGATCGCCCCAAAGCTTCAGTTCATCCCGCAGTTGTTGCGATGATGCAGAGCGACATATTTGAACTGCGGCAGTCCCTTGCCCGCGCTGCAGCGGATCGGCGAGCAGGTCGGGCCCGTTAGCGCGCTTGAACCAGCCCGCGCGCATCGATCCATCAAGAAAATTTGTGTCGGTTCCAGCAAAACTATTCCAACGTAGGACGAAGTTATTGAAAACATCAAAGGCAGCTGGCCCTAAAATCTGGACGGCTACATCCTGCCAAGGCTGACGCGGCTGGCACGTCTCGTCGAATAACTTCCCCCGCTCAATGACTTTTCGAATGTGCGGTACGAGCGATATGGCCCGACCAGTTGCAATTCTTGACTTGACATCTCGCGCCCAGGGACAAGCTGAGAGTTATAAGCATCATTTAATACGTGAATCTTCCGGTCGATAACGACATCAAAAGAATTGGTATCCCAACGGCCATAGGCAAGATCGAGCCCCCCAACGTAGGCAATATGGCCATCTACGACAACAGACTTTTGGTGGTGCGAAAAAAAGCAGTTCATGTGCTTTACGATTCGCTTTCCATTGCGGGGGATATTATAAGCCCCAATGGCGGAGCGTCCAGTATTGGGATTCGCCAGCAATACCTCAACCGACCCTCTTCCATCTGGAATTTTTCCAAACACCTCCTGCGCAATTTCCTCGTGCGTATCGAGCATAGGATTTACCGCATCGTATAGCATAATACGAACATGCACCCCGCGCTTAACCGCGTCGGCTAGAAGAGCCGACAGTCTGCCCTTGTGCTCGGACGTGCCCCGCTGATCTAGCTCTACGTCATAGTCCAGCTGCCAATCCGTAATCATTATGAAGGAACGGGCTTCCCTAAAAGACTGAGCCACAGCTCCTAAATAGTCCCGCCCATTCTCGAAGTACTTACAGGCATTTCCATATCGCGGAAACGCGAATGGCTTTTGGCTATCAAAATATTTAGCGGTTACGGTACTGATTGAATCGGGGGCAAGTTGGACGCGATGTGCGGAGCTGTTCATGAGAAGCAGTAAAAAGAGTTTATAGTTTGATTTTCTTGTATAAGGTGCTTGCATGCATTTCTTCATATGCATCTTTCGCCCACTCCGCGAGAAAATCAATATGGTTCTGATCGGCAATACGCCCGTCCGGCGCGACGTTCAAAGAGTCCAATATCTGCCGAACATTACCCGGCGATCCCTGATCTGTCCAATTCGACAGGCCGACGGGCATAGCAGTTAAGCCACAAATGACCCATACCCTACCAGGGTACAGGCGGGAGGCACTCACTACTCGCTCCTTGTCGCTGCTACTCAGTGACGCGGATCCGTCTGCCTCAACGGCCCCTTCAACAATGACTTCCTGCCACTCTTCGTCTGAAAAAATGTAGTCGGGGATTCTGCCGTCTGTCAGCTCAGGCGGATGACTTAACACTACGATACGCCACGCCTCTCCAGCGAGTGCAATTCCGGATCTAGCCGAAATGTCAAGCAGCTTGATCGCAAAATCCATACTCTCATGCCGTTCGTACTGAGGCTGCTGGGGCAATGCATAAGACAGTTGCGTAGCTGGCGAGAATGACTTTTTCCCGGCTCGGACGACCATTTTCCCGGGACATTGCACCGTAACATTCCCACCATCAATCGTAATATTCGCCCCACCAGCCGTGGACAACGAAATACTCTTGGCAGCAGCAAAGTCGACAAACGCGTTAGCACTGATGACATTGACCTCATCGCGCGCCTGAACGGTCAGCGTATCGGCCTGCGCCTGCACATCGATCGCATCCTTGGCAGCGATCATCTGCACACCCAGGCCATCGGCGCCGGGTGCCACCGCGCCACCGAGCACGCCGATCGCCTGTCCGGAATTGACACGCATCTGCCCACCAGAGACAAATTGCGTATCCGCACCGCTCATCAAGGTGAGGGTCTCGCCATTCGACATCTGCACCGCACCAGCGGCGGTAACTCCCAGGCCTGCCTTGGCGCTAATAGCGATGATCGGGTCGCTGGAATGCGGCAGAGAGCCGTCTTCAGGCAAGGTTTTGCGCGCGCCGGCATCGGCGCGCGCGGTGTCCAGGTCGGCAGCGCCGACCATGCCGGAGACGGCGGTCAGCATCGCCGCCAGCGGTGCTTCTTTCTCTGACATCGACGAAGCACCTGCCTTGACGGAACCGACCGACGAAGCCAGGGCGACCGTCTTGTGCGTCACCGCCGCCTCGCTGAACGTCTCGCCCAGCTTCACGGCCTGCTTCATCAACGCAATCCCGGCAGCGTTATCCCCGACGGGATCGCGCAACCCGGCCGAATGCGCGACGACATAACTCGACACCAGCAACCCGGCCCCGCCACGTACGGCGCCATAGGCGTCGGTCCGCAACTCGGCCCCTTGCCCGCGCAAGCTGCCGCGATAGTTGTCGGCAGCGTGAATCAGATGACCCAGGGTCAGCTCGGAACCGGCATACGTCGAGCGCAACTGCACGCGCCCTTGCGCATCCGTATCATCGAACAGCAGCTGGTTGTAACCGCTGCCGCCAAACTCTTTCGTACGTACGCCCCACTGCGCGGCAGCATTCGAGTGCCCTTCGGTGCCCGAAGAAGCCCCATGCCACACCGGGCTGTTGCCAGCGGCAAGATTGCCCTGCGCGGAAGGCGTATGGTCCGACGCCGGCTTGAACAGCGCAGCCGGATCGTCGCCCTCGGCCGGCTGGCCGCCCGGCGTCGGGGCGTGACCGCCCTCGCCCTGGCCGTTGTACAGCGCGCCAATGACGAGCGGACGGTCGATGTCGTTTTCGATGAACTGCACCAGCACTTCCTGGCCGATCCGTGGCAGGAACTGGCTGCCCATGCCGCCGCCCGCCGTGCGTTGCGCCACACGCACCCAGCACGACGCGTCGCCGCTGTCCTGCCAGTGGTAGCGGAGGCGCACGCGACCCAGCGCGTCGCAATACAGCTCATCCGCGCCGCTGGGCTGGTCGTTGCCGTCCGGGCCGATGACGATGGCGCTTTGCGCCCCCGGCGCCGTCGGCTTCGGATGGCTGCGGCCTTCGCTGCCAGGCAGTTGCGGGCGCCAGATCACGTCCGCGGGGATCGCCTCGAAACGGTTGGCGTAGCCGCTTTTGCGAGCCTGGTCGATGACGAGGGCCATGTCCTCGCCATTCAGCTCGCGCTCGTGCAGTGCCTCCTCCAGCAGCTCCGGAATGGGGCCGAACAGTTCGGCCAGCGCCTGTACCGCAGGCGACGGCAGGTTGTTCACGCCGACGCTCGTCACGCGCAGCACGGTGTAGGCCGACGCGGCGTCGCCAAACGCTGCCAGCGGACCTTGCGTGACGTCGATGCGCGTGCCGGCCGCCAAAGTGCGGACCGTCGAGCGGCCGTGCCACTCGCGGCTGCGCGCCTCAATGCCCTGCATCTGCAGTTCCGCGTAGTGATCGGCCACCGCGCCGCTGGCGAAGGCGTACTGCCCTGGCACGTCGTAGCTCTCCAGCGTCGGCAGCTTGCCGAACCCCTGGCGCGACGGCGCGCTGGCCGCCACCGCCTTCTTTGCCTTGTAGTCGTAGCTCAGCAAGGTCGTCAGGGTCGAGACGACACGGCGGCGCGCCTGCAGCGCCTGGATCGTGTCGCCCTTTTCTCCCACGCGGGCGCCGTGGAAGCGGATGCCGCCGCCCTGCTCACTGCTGGCGTCCTGCGCAATTGCCGTTTCCTGGCTGCTGTCCGCGAACAGGACGAGACCGTGGCCGTCTTCGGTTTCCTCGACGCGCCAGGCGAGACCTTCTTCTGTCAGCAGGCGCTCGACGAACTCGTAGTCCGTTTCGCGGTACTGGCAGCAGTAGCTGCGCGGCGGGATGTCGGCCATGAAGGCATCCGTCTCGCCGCTCCAGCGCCACTGCGCCAGCGGCGAGTAGGCGCCCAGCACGTCGTCGACAATGTCGATGACGCTCTTGTCCTGCCATACCCGGCTGTTGCGCACCTGGGTCAGGCGCCACAGCCACGGCGTCAGCCGGACACGATAGCGCGCCAGGCCGCCTTCGCTGCCCAGCATGGCCACCTGCGTGATGTCGCCCGAGAACGTGGTACGGGTGCCGTCGGCCAGGCTGATGGCGAGACTTGCTTCGCGCCCCAGCAGCGACGTCGTGTCGATATGGGCGTTGGTCGACAGCACGATCACGTCGCGCGCGCCGGTGGCGTGCACGATGTCGTCCGCCGCGAAGGCTTCGACGAGCAGGCCGCCCGAGCCGAGGTCGGCCTCGTCGTCCTCGTCCTTCAGCGTGAATTCGTACAACCGGGTGGCGCTGGTGAACTGGGCCAGCGCGGCAGTAATTCGTTCGATCAGTGCAATACTCATGAGTCCGACGCAGCTTTCCCTTTGTTTCTGCCCTTGCACTCAGGCTCGTTCTTTGCAGTATTCGAGCAAAGTCGCGCACGACATTGCTCCGCTCCCGCCGCATTGTACTGGCGACAGCTTTTCAGTTGTTGCGCTGGAGTGCTTTTTCGTTGAATCGGCCCGTTCGGTTGCGCATTCGCCATCAGCACGGCCAGCACGGCCGCATCCTTGTCATGGGGTTTCGGCTGGGGAGCTGCCTTCGGCTTTTCCCTGGCCTTTTCCTTCGCCGGCTTCTTCTTCGGTTCCGCCTTCGCCACTTTCTGTGCCGCTTGCGGCTTCTCCGGCTGAGGCGGTACCGCCTTTGGGCTCGGCTGCTCCAGCGCCTGCGTCAGCGGATCGTGGGACGGCGCGGCCTTCGCCACGGGCGCGGCCAGCATCTCCTTGAGCGATGGCAGCTTTTCCACCGGCGCCTTGGGCGAGACGGTATCGTTCAGGATGGCAGCCGTCGAGACGTCCGAGTCGTTCGTCACCGATGCCGCACTGGGTGTTGCAGCGTGCTGCGCGGCCACGACCGGCTCGGCCGCGGCAACGCTTTCATCGTCCGGCACGCTGGCCATCCATGCCAGGGCGCCACCGGCCAGGACCAGCACGCCGACGCCCATCGAGCCCCATATGGCCAGGCCGCGACCCCGCTTTGGCCGCTCCGCCCTGGCTTGCGCCTGGGCCGGTTTATTCGCGGCTTTCGGCGCTTTCGGCGCCTTGGCCGCATTGCCGTCCAGGGCACCCAACACACTGCGCCCGTCCGCCGCACCCTGCTGCTGCGTTGACAGCAGGCTGGGCCGGCCACCGCCCGCAGGGCGATCGTCTTTACTGATCAAGATTAACTCCTTGCTTATTTTCTATTACTTTTTCGATTACTTTACAGGAGTCAAGAACAACTTGCCTATATTCAGACAATAATTTTTTGTGCAAGTTCGTAATTTTATTCAAATATGCGAGACATTGCCATATCGGTAAGTTATACTGGAGAGCAATGCTCTGAAGATACGAACGATACTCAGTTGCTTACAGGAGAAGTGGCTGTGTGGCTGCTGGCGATAATTCTTTACTTTTTACTGGCCTGTCTCGTCAGCTGGATGATCCTGTTCCCCGCCGGACGGGAGTTCATGCTGAACGGGCTGAGTGCGGCCGCGCAGCGCCTGCACCGCCGCGTTGGCCAGGTCGCGCAGCGCGGCCGGCGCGATGCCGAGGCCCTGCGCCAGAACGGCAGCGCCTCGGCCAACGCATTGGGCGCATTCCTGCGGCAGCATTACCTGCTATGCGCGGGCGGCATCGTGCTGCTTTGCCTGCCGCCGCTGCTGGCGGTGGTGCTGGGCGCACGCGCCACCCTGAGCGGGTTCGAAACCTCCACCCGCGAAGTCAATACGCAGGTCGCCGAACTGCTGCAGGGCGAACAGCTGGTGCCGCCGCCGGCGTTGCCGCCGATGGTATTTGCCCAGGCCCAGGCGGAAGTGGCGCAGGAGCGGCCGATGCTGATATCGGCCAGTCGTGACTGGAACCAGATGCATGCCGACTATACGCAGCGTTTGCTGATGGTCTTCAAGATCATGAAGGAAAAACACGGGTATGACATGGCAATCCTGGAAGGCTATCGCAGTCCGGAGCGGCAGAACCGCCTGGCGGCAATGGGCTCGAACGTGACCAGCGCGGCGGCATTCCAGAGCTGGCACCAGTATGGTCTCGCGGCCGACTGCGCGTTCCTGCGCGATGGCAAACTGGTTATCACGGAAAAGGATCCGTGGGCCATGCGCGGATATCAGCTGTATGGCGAAGTGGCGGAGTCGCTTGGCCTCACCTGGGGTGGACGCTGGAAAATGATGGATTTCGGGCATACGGAACTGCGTCTGCCCGGCGTAATGAAAAAACGATAGGAGTCGATTTTATGGCAGGACCTTTGATCACACTGGGCGACAAGACATCGCATGGCGGCACGGTCGTGGAAGCATCCACATTGTCCGACACCGGCGGCAAGGGTATCGCGCGCGTGGGCGACAAGGTCACCTGCCCGCGCCACGGCAACGGCACGATCGTCAGCGGCGACCAGACGCTGATCGTCGACGGCAAGCCGGCCGCCCGCCACGGCGATAAAACTTCCTGCGGGGCGACGCTGGTCGCCGGCCAGCAGGCAACCGTCGACAACGTCTGACATGCTGGCCTGGCTCAAACCCCTGGGGATCGTTGCGGGCGCGTTTGGCGCGTGCTGGATCGGCGCCATCTGGTACTGGCGCGCGAGCAACCGCATGCCCGCCACCGGCGATCTGATCGTGTTCATGCTGATGCTGCCGCTCGCGCTGCTGCTGCTGGTCTGGATCGGCAAGAAGATTCACACTCGGATGAGCGCCGCGGCCGCGGCCAGCGCCGCCGCCCCGGTGGCCGCGGCGCAAACGGAAGCCGCCCCCGCGCTGGCCGCGCCATCGCTGACGATCGTCGCTGCCGCCGTGCGCGCCCCGCATGGCCAGTCCACGGACGAACTGTATGCCGCGCTGGCCGAAGGCTCGGCCCGCCCGGCGCTGGACGACCAGCTGTACGACGACCACGGTTTCCCTGTCATGACGGCGCGTGTAGCGGACAACGATCCCGCCGCGCTGCGCGAGGAACTGGAACCATGGCTGGCCACGCGCGGCCTAGACGCAGCCTCGTTCAGCGACGAGCAATGGCGCGCGCTCAATGCCGGCAGCGCCGTGCTGGCCGAACTGGCGGGCTGGCTCGGCACGCACCCGCACATCGCCGAACACACTGCCCGCACCGACATGCGCTCGCCCACCACGCTGCCCCTGCTGCACCTGCTGCCAGTGTGGTCCGCCGGCTGGCCCACCGAAACGCGCGCACTGGCGGACGAATGGCTGCGCCACCTGCTCGTGCAGGCCGGCTGGCCGCAGGATCGCCTGGCACCGACGGCCACGCAGGCCTCGGCACACGTCAACGGCCTGCTGAACACTTTGCTGGCGCACGCCGCCACGGATCCGTCGGCGCCTGTCCTGGCCATGGTGATCGCGTGCGATTCGCACCTGAGCGAAGGCGCCATCGACGCCATGAGCGGCGCCGGCCGGCTGTTCACCGCGCGCACCGCGCAAGGCGAGATTCCGGGCGAAGGTGCGGCCGGCTTGCTGATTGCGGATGCCGCGCAGGCCGCGCTGCTGGCACCGGGCGAAGAGGCCGTGCTGCTGCGTGGCGCCGCCAGCGCCGAACTGCCCGGCTCCGCCGACGTGGCGAAACGCGTGGACGGCAGCGTTCTGCGCCGCACGACCGAAGCGCTGCTGCAGCATACGCAAGTCGCCGCCGCGGACGTCGCCGCGCTGACCGCCGACACCGACCACCGCACAAGCCGCGTGATGGAAGTGATGGACCTCGTTGCCGATCAGTTCAAGGAGCTCGACCCGGCCGCCGACCTGGCCAGCGTGGGCGCCGCCTGCGGCAGCTGTGGCGCCGTCACGTATCTGACCGCACTGGCCTTGGCACGCCACGCGGCACTGGAAAAATCCGCCCCCGTGCTCTGCATCGGCAACCTCGATCCGTACCGCCGCGACGTCGCACTGCTCGCGCCGGCCGCCCAAGCTTGATATCCTCCGTGCCTGGCACACCCCTGAAACCGAGTCTCATATGATGCAAAAAACCTGGGAATTCCTGACGTCGCGGCGCAGCCTGATCGTGATCGGCTGGCTGGCGTTCGCCATCACACTGTTCATCGCCGCGGCCTTGCTGCAGTGGCCGGCGAACGTGCCATGGACCGTGCTGGCCGTCGCGCTGGCGTTCGGCGCCATCGTCTGGCTGTGGCGCCGCCACCGGCGCCGCAAGGCCGCCGGCCAGCTGGGCGACATGCTCGAACAGCAGGCCAAGGTGCCCGCCAGACAGGATGCCGTGCACCGCCAGGAGACGGAAGTCATCCGCAAGCGGCTGCTGGAAGCCATTGGCACCATCAAGAGCTCGAAGCTGGGCCAGTTGTCCGGCGACGCGGCGCTGTACGAGCTGCCGTGGTACATGGTCATCGGTAACCCCGCGGCCGGCAAGAGCACGGCGATTGCCAGCTCCGGCCTGCAGTTCCCGTTTGCCGACACGAAGGTCGTGCATGGCGTGGGCGGTACCCGCAACTGCGACTGGTTCTTCACCACCGAAGGCATCCTGCTCGACACGGCCGGCCGCTACTCGGTCGTGGACGAAGACCGGGCCGAGTGGTTCGGCTTCCTCGACCTGCTGAAGAAATACCGCAAGAAGGCGCCGATCAACGGCGTCGTCATCGCCGTCAGCATCGCCGAGCTGACGCGCAACCGCCCGGAATTCGCCATCGAACTGGCCAAGAACCTGCGCCAGCGCGTACAGGAGCTGACCGAGCGGCTGGAAGTGCACGCGCCCGTGTACGTCGTGTTTACCAAGGCCGACCTGATCACCGGGTTCAACGAATTCTTCCAGGATAGCGAGCGCGCGGAGCGCGACCGCGTCTGGGGCGCCACCCTGCCCTACAGCCAGAATGCGACAAGCGAACAGCTGCTCGACCAGTTCGACGCCCGCTTCGACGAGCTGTACGACGGCCTGAAGGACCTGAGCCTGGCCAATATGTCGCTGCAGTGGCGCGAACGCATGCCGCCCGGCGTGTTCACCTTCCCGCTCGAATTCTCATCGGTGAAACCGGCGCTGCGCTCGTTCATCGCCACGCTGTTCGAGGAAAATCCGTACCAGTTCAAGCCCGTGTTCCGTGGCTTCTACTTCACCAGCGCGCTGCAGGAAGGCGAGACCGTGTCCGCCTCGTCGCATCGCGTGGCGCAGCGCTTCGACCTGAAGCTGCAGCCGCAGCACCATGAGGAGCTGCACGAGCAGCAGGGCTACTTCCTCCTCAACCTGTTCCGCAAGGTGATCTTCGCCGACAAGGACCTGGTGGCGCAATACGCCAGCCCGGCCAAGACCCGCACGCGCTACGCCATGTTCTTCGCGGCGATGGCCTTCGTCGGCCTGGCGCTCGGTGGCTGGAGCTGGTCGTTCATGAACAACCGCCAGCTGGTGGCCAACGTGCAGGCGGACCTGGACCAGGCCATCAAGGTGCAGCAGAAGAGCCTCGACCTGCAGTCGCGCATCCAGGCACTGGAAATCCTGCAGGACCGCATCGAGCAGCTGGACCGCTATGAGGAAAGCCGCCCGCTGTCGCTCAGTTTCGGCCTGTACCAGGGCGACGTGTTGAACCGCAAGCTGCGCGAGGAATACTTCAACGGCGTGCGCGAAGTCATGCTCAAGCCGGTCGGCCAGTCGCTCGAGTCGTTCCTGGCCGAAGTGAACAACAGCGCCGGCCAGCTGCAGCCGATGGCGAAACCCGTCACCGCTTCGGCCGCCCCATCCGGCACGGCCGACAGCGCCGCCGTCAACAACGGCGCCACGCAGTTCAAGGACGCATCGCCGGCCAGCGCGGAAGACGCGTACAACGCGCTCAAGACGTACCTGATGCTGACGGATAAATCGAAGGCGGAGCCGGCCCACCTGAATGACCAGCTGACCCGCTTCTGGCGCGTCTGGCTCGATTCAAACCGGGGCGCGATGCCGCGCGAGCAGATGATCCGCAGCGCCGAACGCATGATCACGTTCTACCTGGCTCAGGTCAGCGATCCGGCCTGGCCGCAGATGCAAGGCAAGCTGGCGCTGATCGACCAGACCCGCGACAACCTGCGCCGCGTCGTGCGCGGCATGCCGGCGCGCGAGCGTGTGTATGCCGACGTCAAGGCCCGCGCCGCCACGCGCTTCCCGTCGATGACGGTGGCCCGCATCGTGGGCGAGCAGGACAAGGACCTCGTCCTGGGCAGCTACGCCATCCCCGGCACGTTCACCCGCGCCGCATGGGAAGGCTTCGTGCAGGAGGCCTTCAAGGAAGCGGCCAACAAGGAACTACAAAGCGCCGACTGGGTGCTCAAGACATCGTCGAAGGACGACCTGACGCTGGAAGGCAGCCCGGAACAGATCCAGAAGTCGCTGGTGGAACTGTACAAGAACGACTATGCGAAGGAATGGAGCCGGTTCCTGCAGGGCGTGACGATCCGCGACCTGGACGGCTTCCCGACGGCCACGGCGGCGATGAACCGCCTGGGCGATCCGCAGACGTCGCCGCTGAACAAGCTCATTACCACCGTGTACGAGCAGACGTCGTGGGATAATCCGTCGCTGCTGGACGCGGGCATCCAGCGCGCCCAGCGCGGCATCACGGGCTGGTTCCGCGAGACGATCCTGCGCCAGAAGCCGTCGCAGATCAACGTCAACCTGCCGACCACCAATCCCGTGCAGAACGCGGCCCTGCCGCTGGGGCCTGTCGGCCGCGAATTCGCCGGTGTGGCACGCCTGGTCGTCACGCGCGACAACGCATCGCTGATGAAGGGCTATATCGAGCAGATGTCGAAGCTGCGCACGCGCCTGAATACCATCAAGAACCAGGGCGACCCGGGCCCGGGCGCCAAGCAGCTGATGCAGCAGACGCTGGACGGCACCGGTTCGGAACTGGCCGAAGCGCTGAAGTACGTGGACGAGCAGATGCTGGTCGGGATGACCGATGCGCAGAAGGCGGCCATCCGCCCGGTGCTGGTGCGTCCGCTGATGCAGACGTTCGCCGTCATCGTCAAGCCGACGGAAGCGGAGATCGACAAGGTCTGGCAGCTGCAGATCGTGCAGCCGTTCAACAAGAACCTGGCACTGAAGTATCCGTTCTCGACCGAGTCGAAACTGGAAGCGACGAATGCGGAAATCGCCGAGATGTTCGGCCCGGACGGCGCCATCGCCAAGTTCTTCAACACGACGATCGGCCCGCTGGTCAACCGCTATGGCGACGTGCTGAAACCGAAGACGTGGGCGGAAATCGGCATCCACCTCGAGCCGTCCGTCATCGCCAACTTCCCTGGCTGGGTCGCTCCGCTGTCGGCCAATGGCGTCGCCAGCGCGGCAGCGGCCGGCCCGAGCGAGACGCAGACGATGTTCGACGTGCAGGCGCTGGGCGCCACGGGCGCCACCGAATTCACGCTGGAGATCGACGGCCAGGCGCTGCGCTGGCGCGGCCAGCCGCAGCCCTGGGTCAAGATGCGCTGGCCCAATCCGACCGGCACGCCGGGCGCGCGCATCTCGGCGATCACGCCGTCCGGCGCCGTCGTCTCGCTGCTGAACGAATCGGGCCGTGACGGCCTGAAGAAGATGATCGACGCGGCCCGCCGCACCCGCAAGGACAATGGCGTGTTCGAGCTGGCCTGGAACAACGGCGGCGTGACCGTCACGGCCAACCTGAAGATCGTCGGCACGGTAACCCCGCCGCCGGCCGCCGCCGTGCCGCAGTCGGGCACCAACTTCAAGCGCCTGCGCCTGCCCGAGACCATCATCGACGCCACGCCGCCGGCGCCGGCCACGACACCGGTCCCGGCTCCAACGCCTGCACCGGCTCCTGCCCCGGCGCCAGGCACGCCGGCAGCACCGGCACCGGCCGCGCCAGGGGCACCGGCCCGTACGGCCGCCGCCGCCGTGGGAGCGCTGCAATGACCCGCGGCGCAACCCCGATCACCGTCGGCTACTTCGGCAAGATCCCCAGCCGTGGCGACTTCGTCAAGGCCAGCGACAGCCCGGCGCTGATCAAGGTGCTGGACGACTGGCTGTCGCAGGCAATGGACCTGATGAGCACCGACGCGCGCTGGCGCCTCAATTACGACGCCGTCGCGCCGCTGCACTTCGCGTTCGTCGGCACGCGCCGTCGCCATGCGATCGGCGGGCATATCGTCGCCAGCACGGACCAGTCGCACCGCCGCTATCCGTTCATGATGATGAGCGCGATGGAGGTGGGCGACCCGGCGTCGTTCGTGCCGAACGCGCCGATGGTCCTGACGCGACTGTGGAATCGCCTGGAAATCCTGACGTCTGGCGTGCGCGCGTCGGTCGATGCCGCGCAGTCGCTGCAGAACGCCACGGCCCAGCAGATCGAACTGGATCTGCGCGCCGCCGCGTACGATGCCGCGTTCGAGGATTTCCTGGAGCTGCAGACGGTATCGGCCCTCGATGCCATGCTGACGCAGGCGGGCTACCAGGCCACTGCGCGCCAGATCCTGCTCGCGCTGGGGATGCTGCTGCAGCCCGTCATGGCCAGCAGTTCCAGCCGCCTGGAGAAAAGCCTGCTGCTGCCGCTGCCGGTGGACCCGATGTACCGCAACCTGGTGGCCGCGTTCTGGATGCACCTGATCACGCCGTTCCTGGCGCGGGCCGACTTCGAACTGGCGCTGTTCGTCACGAAGATCGGCGACAAACCGGCCATGGTGCTGGGCTTCTCCGGCGCTTCGGCGCAGACGCTGCGCGCCATCATGGACCCGCAGGTGGCGCTCGAGCACCACATCGATTTCGACCAGCTGGATTGGGTGGAAGAGCAGACCGACAGCGATTACGCCGTCAAGAAGCTGTCCACGTATCTGGCGCAAGGCAACCTGTCACTCAAGTCCGCGCTCGATTCCGTCGGCACGGCGTTTATCGGAACATGACCATGCGATTCATCCCTACCATTGCCGCCGCCGCGGCATTCGGACTGGGCGGCTTTGGCGCCGCCGCCGTTGCGCAGAACGTGGCCCCTGCCCTGGCCACGCCCGAGCCGGGCCAGGTCACCGTCAGCGGCACCGTGCCCGACGAGGCCAGCAAGGCCGCCGTGCTGGGCAAGCTGCGCGAACTGTACGGCGCCGACAGGGTCGTCGACCAGATCGCCGTCGGCCCCGTCGCGATGCCGGCCAACTGGAACGGCTACGTGCAGAAGCTGATTACCCCGGACCTGAAGCAGATCACCAAGGGCCAGCTGAAAATCGACGGCAATACCGTCAGCCTGCGCGGCGAGGTCGCCAACGAGGCGCTGCGCCAGCGCATCGCCAGCAATGTCGCCACCAGCCTGAATCCCACCTACACCGTCAACAACGGGCTGCGCGTCTCGGCCGCCGACCAGGCGCTGCTGGACAACACCCTGGCCAACCGCACGGTGGAATTCGAAAGCGGCAAGGCGACGCTGACGCCGGCCGGCAAGGCCATCGTCGACGAGATGCTGGCTGCGCTGCTGAAGATGAAGGGCCGCAAGGTCGAGATCATCGGCCACACGGACAGCGCCGGTCTGCGCACGTCGAACCTGGCGCTGAGCCAGGCGCGCGCCGACACGGTCAAGGCTTATTTTGCCAGCCATGGCCTGGACGGCGACCTGCTGACGGCCACGGGCCAGGGCCCGGACCGTCCGATCGCCAGCAACGACACCGCCGACGGCCGTGCGCGCAACCGCCGCATCGAGTTCCGCGTCTCCCAATAAATCGCATCCATCGTTTACTTTGCAGAGGACCCATGTTCACAGCCGAACAGCTATTAATCCCCATCAGCGACAGCAAGCCATGCGGCGAGGATATGGCGTTCTCCGCCGAGCTGGACGCCATCGCCCACGCGCGCAAGTTCGACGATCCGTCGCTGGCGCAAGGCGCCTGGGAGACGGACCTGAAGGAAGCCGACTGGGACTTCGTTGTCACGCGCTGCGTCAAGCTGCTGGCCGAGAAGAGCAAGGACCTGCGCCTGGCCGTCTGGCTGACCGAGGCCGCCGCGAAGCAGCATCAACTGCGCGGCCTGGCAGAGGGCTACCGCCTGCTGGCCGGCCTGTGCGAGCAGTTCTGGGACCTGGGCCTGTATCCGGAAGCCGAAGGCGGCGACAACGACCAGCGCATCGGCAACCTGTCGTGGATCCTGGCGCGCACGCGCACCCTGATCCGTGAAATGCCGCTGACGGAAGGCCGCAATTCCGGCTATTCGACGATCGACTTCGAAGCGGCGCGCAAGCGTGCCGGCGACGAGAACGACCAGTCCGGCCTGCCGAAGCTGGCCGATATGGAAGCGGCCAAGGCACGCAGCTCGCCGTCGTTCCGCACCCAGTTCACGCAGGACGCGCAGTACTGCATGGACGCGCTGCTCCAGCTGGAAAAAGCCGCGGATGCCCGCCTCGGCCAGGACAGCCCGGGCTTCTCGCAGGCGCGCGACGCCGTCGAAACGATGCTGCACGTGATGCCGGCACCAACCGTGCAGGCGGAAGTCGCGGACAGCCCCGCGCCCCAGGATGACAATGCCGGCGCCGTCGCTGCGCAGCAGACGAGCGGCGGCCAGGGCCAGAATGGCCCGATCCGCACGCGCGCCCAGGCGATTGCCCAGCTGCGCGCCGTGGCGCAGTACTTCCGCGAGACGGAGCCGCACAGCCCCGTGTCGTATTTTGCCGAAAAAGCGGCCGCCGTGGGCGAGCAGGACCTGCATACGTGGCTGCGTACCGTCGTCAAGGACCAGGCTTCGCTGGCGCATATCGAGGAGCTGCTGGGCGTGCCGCCGGCTTCCTGATCGCAGCCATGGCCGCGGTTGCGCGCCGCCAGGCAAGCGCTTCACATCTGCACAAGAGCCGCACCAGCGGCTCTTGTCGCTTTGCTCAGCGCTGCTGCGAATTTCTCGTGCCTGGGCCGGCACGGGTTTCACTTCGCCCCGGGCGGCCTGCGTGCGGCAGATATCGCGCAGTGGTTGAAAGCACGGCCGACAGGCGCAGATCCGATTCCTGACTGGACCGTTACTGCACCTGATATTTATAGTGCTCCGCCTTCAGCGGCACACCGGTGGGCGCCAGTCCGCTGGGCGTGCTGATGAAATGTGCGCCGGGCCTCAGGAACAGCACCGTCTGTCCCACCTCTCCCGTGGCGGCGTCGAGCAGCGTGGGTATCGATACGCTGGCGCCGAAGTAATGTACCTGGACCGCAAGGTAGTGCAGGCGGAGCATCTCATCGCGAAATTCGGTGGCGAAAGCGTCCAGCGAACCATTGGTATTGCAGATGCTGAGGACGATGTTGCGGTGCCTGCTCGGCAGGTGCGCGTCGAGCAGGCGCATGGCCAGGGCCGACGCGTCCAGCACATAACCTGTCAGTCCCGGATTATTGATGATCAGGTCGGTGCCCTGTCCATGCGCCAGGATATACAGCGTGTCGGCGCAATTTAGGCCGTCGAGCACGGGAGAGCCAGGGCTGTACACCCGGTTCTCGCATTGCGTGGCCCACGCCTGATTGCGGTAGGCCGCCTGCCACCGGGCCGCCATGCTGATCAGCTGTGCGTTTTGCTCACCCTGGGAAAACGGGATGAAAAGGGTATCCATCGCAGTACCTCCGTCAAATGAACGTGTCCGGCGATGCGCCGGACACTGTATTCGACTATACGCTACCGGAAAGCCCGACGCACGCTGCCGGATTACGGCTTACTTCACGGTGTACTTGAACTGTCCGTTCTTGCCCGCGCCGACCTTGATCTTCGCGATGGCCGCGCCTTCGGCCATCTTCGCCAGCACCGACTCCGCCACCTCCGGCAGCAAGGTGCCGTTGAGGATGTTGTCGACGTTGCGGGCGCCCGAGTCCACTTCCGTGCAGCGTGCCAGCACGGCTTCCACCAGCGCCTCGTCGTAGCTGAATTCGGCCTTGTGGTTGACGGCGATGCGCTGTTTGATCTTGTTCAGCTTCAGTTCGATGATCTCGACCAGCACGTCGTCGCTGATTGGGAAATACGGGATCACCTTCAGGCGGCCCAGGAACGCCGGCTTGAACTGCTTCATCAGCACCGGGCGCACCAGTTCCTCCAGCTGCTCCGGCGTCGGCATCTCCTCGACCGGCTTGTTCAGGCATGCCCCCATCAGCTGGGACGAGCCGATGTTCGACGTCAGGATGATGATCGTATTCTTGAAGTCGATCTCGCGGCCTTCGGCGTCGTCCATCACGCCCTTGTCGAACGCCTGGAAGAACAGCTCCATCACGTCCGGATGGGCCTTTTCCACTTCGTCGAGCAGCACGACGCTGTACGGATTGCGGCGCACCGCTTCCGTCAGCACGCCGCCTTCGCCATAGCCCACGTAGCCCGGTGGCGAGCCTTTCAGGCCGGAGACGCTGTGCGCTTCCTGGTATTCGCTCATGTTGATCGTCACCAGCTTGCGCTCGCCGCCGTACAGCACGTCCGCCAGGGCCAGCGCTGTTTCGGTCTTGCCGACGCCGGACGGGCCGACGAACAGGAACACGCCCTTCGGCTTGTTCGGGTCGTCCAGGTTGGCGCGCGACGTGCGCACGCGCTGCGCCACCGCTTCGATCGCATGCGACTGGCCCAGCACGCGCTGCTGCAGCAGGTCCTTCAGGTTCAGCACCGTCTTGATTTCGTCCTTAACCATCTTGCCCAGCGGGATGCCGGTCCAGCCGGCGACGATCTCGGCGACCACGTGGCCGTCCACCTGGACGGGCACCATCGGTGTCTCGCCCTGCAGCGCGCGCAGTTCCGCCTGCAGCGCGTCGACATCCTTGCGCACGCTCGGATCGACCTTATTGTCAGCTCCTTCGCCACCTTCCAGCACCACGCGGGCCGCCTTGATCTTTTCGGTCAGCTCCTTTTCCTTCTCCCAGCGCACGGCCAGCGCCGTGTGCTCTTCCTGCGCTGCCTTGCGGGCCGCATCGAGCTCCTTCAGGCGCGCCGTGTGGGCGCTGCCACCGCCGGCCTGCTCGCGCTGCAGGGATGCCGCCTCGGCATCCATCCGCTCCAGCTTGCGGGCCAGCGTCTCGATCAGCGCCGGCGTGGCGTTCTGGCCGAGTGCCACCTTGGCGCAGGCCGTATCGAGCACGCTGATGGCCTTGTCCGGCAGCTGGCGGCCGGAGATGTAGCGGTGCGACAGGCGCACCGCTTCCGTGATCGCCTCGTCGTAGACGCGCACGTTGAAGTGCTTTTCCATCAGCGGCGCCATCCCGCGCAGCATGGCGCAGGCCAGTTCCTCGCTCGGCTCTTCCACCTTGACGACCTGGAAGCGCCGCGCCAGTGCGGCGTCCTTCTCGAAATACTTCTTGTACTCGCCCCATGTGGTGGCGGCGATCGTGCGCAGCTCGCCGCGCGCCAGCGCGGGTTTCAGCAGATTGGCCGCGTCGTTCTGGCCGGCCTGGCCGCCGGCGCCGATCATCGTGTGCGCCTCGTCGATGAACAGGATGATCGGTTGCGGGCTTTTCTTGACTTCGTCGATGACGTTCTTCAGGCGGTTCTCGAACTCGCCCTTGACGCTGGCGCCGGCCTGCAGCAGGCCCATGTCCAGCGTGTGGATCTCGACGCCACGCAGCACGTCCGGCACGTCGTCCTGGGCAATGCGCAACGCAAGGCCCTCGACCACGGCCGTTTTGCCGACGCCCGCCTCGCCGGTCAGGATCGGGTTGTTCTGGCGGCGGCGCATCAGGATGTCGATGGCCTGGCGGATTTCCAGGTCGCGGCCGATGACGGGATCGACCTTGCCGTCGCGCGCGCGCTGCGTCAGGTTCGTCGTGAACTGGTCCAGTGCCGGCGTCTTCGTGCCCGCCTTGGCCTGCAGTTCGCCGACCGGGTCGCCGCCCGCATCGGCCGAACCTTCGGCCGCCGGCATGGCGACGGCTTCCTGCGAGCCCGCGGTAACCTTGTCCAGCTTGTGCTTGATCTGTTCCAGGTCGAATTTGGCGAACAGCTTCGAGCTGCGTGCCGCCAGCTGCGACAGTTCCGGCTCCGTCAGCAGCGCCTGCAGGATGTGGCCGCTGCGGATCTGCGCCTGCTGGCCCGCGCGCAGGTCCAGGGAGGCGATCAGCCAGGCGTGCTCGAACAGCTTGGGCATGCGCTCGGAGAAGACAGGCGTGCGGCTGTTGCCGTTCTTGAAGCGCGACACTTCCGACTGCAGGTCCGCTTCCAGCATCGCCAGGCTGATGCCGTTCTGGCGCGCGATGACGACGAAGTCGCTGGCCGGCTGCTCGAGCAGGGCCAGGAAGAAGTGCTCGATATCGACTTCGTAATGACCCAGCGAGACGCAGATGCTGGCCGCGCGGGTGGCGGCCGTGCGGCTCGTGTCGTTCAGTTTTCCGATCAGCGTTTTCAGGTTGATGCTCATGTTTTTCCCTAGTTTATAGCGCGTGAATTTCGTAGCGCACGTCGGCGCGATCCTGTGTTTCGGTACCGGCAACGAGGAAGCTGTCCCATCCCAGCCGCCCGCCGACGCGGTGTTCTTCCAGCCGCACGCCGCAGACGTCGGCGGCGCGCAGTATCAGCTCCACTTCATATTCCAGCGACAGTCCCGTGAACATCGTCAGCATCTCGCGCAGCGCGCGCGCGGCGCGCCCGCCCGGCAGGAACGACTCGTACGCCGCCAGGTCGAGCGGACCGATTCTCAGGCGCAGGCGCAAATCGCGCTGCCACACCCGCGCGCCCGCCATTGCGCCCGCACCCAGCACGGCATTGTTCATGCCCAGCATGGTCTGCTGCTCTTGCGGCACGTCATACCAGTGCCCCACGAACTGCTCGGCGCGGATGTCCTGGTTAAAGTACTCGGACAGCACGCGGGCGATCTGCACGCTCGACGCGGGCCGCTGGCGAATCGCCGTGGCAAAATACGCCAGCGATTCGTCCAGCACACCTTCGCCGTGATCCGACAGGCGCTTGCGCAGCGAAAAATTGCCCATGCCGGCCAGCGACATCAGGAGCGGCAGGAAGTTGTCCTTGCCGTCGATCTCGTACTTCAGCTCCAGCCGGTACTTGCGCCAGGCTTCGTAGAACAGGGCCAGCGCGCGGTTGGAAAACGTGTCCAGGAAAGCGCGCGGCCCCTCGTCCTTTTCATACAGGCCGTGGGCGGCGATGCGCTCCGTATAGTGCGCCGGCAGGGTGCCGCTGCTGCCCAAAAAACCCATGAACGTGGGCGTGATGCGAATGTACTTCAGCTGCGCGGACTGCAGCGCGGCGGCCAGCGCGCGGCGATCCGTCGCCACGTCGCGCGGCTCCGGCTGCAGCGCTTCCAGTTCGCTGGGCGGGAAGCTCAGCGACGTGGAATTCTGGAAGCGCAGGAAGTTGGCGACGGCCCCCTCGCCCGGGGCGCCGCGGCGCTTCAGCCACAGTTCCAGCATCCGCACCGCCTGGAAGTATTCGAAGCGGTACGGCTCGGCGAACAGCCGCTCGATTACAGCAGGCTCAAATCGCCGCTTCGCGGGGTGCATCGCAACAGCTCCTCTCCGTTTTTGTTCGATACGATCACCAGCTGGGTAAAGCTGTTGGCGTGCACGTACAGGCCCAGGAAGCGCTCGACGATATGGGCGAACGCGTGGATGCCGCTGCCGACGAACGCTTCTTCGTCGATCGTCAGGCGCACCTCGATGCCGCGTACCAGGCAGGCGAACGGATTCCCCGCCAGCCATGCCGTCGCGGCCTTGTGCGCCACCGACATGATGCCGCCGATCTGCCGCTGCGACGCCGGCGAGCGTGGCAGGTCGTACAGGGTCAGCATCTCGCGGAACGCGTCGATGCCGCCATCGGTCAGCGACAGGTGGTTGAGCGACAGGTGCGAGATCAGGCGCCAGTGCGCGCCGCGCCCGCGTTCGAAGCGGTGCGACGGCGTCGGCTTGCGTAGGAAGGAGATGCTGCGCACGCTGGAGCCGCCTTCGAGGAACAGGTCGCCGCCGCGCAGGCCGTAGCTGAGCATCGCCGGCAGGTCGCGGTTGGTGCATGTCAGTTCGATCGACAGCGTATCGGTCTCCACGTCCGCCGGATCGAAGTCGATGTCGACGATCGACAGCTGCGTTTCATAACCGGGGCTCTTCTCCGCCACGATATCGTCGCGCCGCACGATCCAGTAATGGCCGTTCTTTTCCGGCGTCTGGCCGTGCTTGAGCGAATAGAACGGGCGGAACTCCTGGATCGACTCGCCCTGGGGCGTCTGCCGCACCAGCTTGACGGAATCGATCGACTGTACCTCGTAGGCGAACGCGCGGCGCGCATCGGCCAGCACGGGATAGCTTGCGGTGGCATGCGTCAGCCGGATCGGTTCGCCGCGCTGGCGGAACAGGTTGACGACGGGCGTGCAGCCCAGCAGCACGTTGTTGGTCGACAGCGTACCCAGGATGCGGGCCGTGTTCGAATCGGTGCGCATGCCGGACAACGCCAGGTGCAGCGTGATCGAACGGCAGCCGGACGGCAGCAGCGCGGCCAGCGCGCGCAGGTCGATGTCGAAGAAGTTGAACTTCTCGGGGAACGAAAAATATTCCGTCAGCAGGCGGTAGGCCGTGTGCGAGCGCGCCGAGAAATCGATCAGCGCCTCGTCTTCGTCGAAGCCGGCCGGCGTGACGGGGATCTTCTGCAAAGGGATCCAGCGGCCGTTGCCGTCCGCTTCCGCATAGGCGCAGACGCCGCGCATGAACAGCGCATCGCGCAGTGCGGCGCAGAACGACGGTTCGCCGTCGATGAACACGCGCAGCTTCGGCAGATTCAGTTGCGGCACCGAGACCTGCGCGGACGTGCTGGAAATCGTCAGGCTGATACTCGACGTGGCGTTCGGCGGCGTGCGCGTCGCTTCGGGCGCATCGATGATCGCGGCGAACGATGCGGCGGTGAGGGCCAGCGGCGCGATGGTGACGGGGTAAGCGGTGCGGAACGTGCAGACGGCGCCACGCACGGGGCGCGTCGTCAGCTGCGTCCCGCGCGGGATCTCGCTCGCGGCCGTCAGCTGCGCCGCGGCGCCGGAGAAGTCCATCCGGGCGATCGAGCACGAGGGAAACGGCCGCAGGTAATGCGGGTACAGCACCTCGAAGAGTGCTTCGGTGAATTCCGGGTAATCGTCGTCGAGCCGCTTGGCGATGCGCGAATTGAGCAGCGCAAACGATTCGATCATGCGTTCGATGTGCGGGTCTTCGCACACCTCGCCGCCGATCAGCAGACGACCGGCGATTTTCGGATAGCGTTCGGAAAACTCGCGCGAATAGCGGCGCAAGAATCCCAGCTCCCGTTCGTAATACGGTAATAACTGGTCCAACGTTAAGCTCCCGGCGCCGCCACGCGGCGTGCCTTGCTGATGGTGTAGTGCAGGCTGGACGGCTGCAACACCGCATCGAAGTTGACCGGCTCATGGGCCGTGCTGACCACCAGCAGCGCCGTGATGGCGAAGTTCAGGCGGTTGACGGAATCGGCGCGCAGCTCCAGGCTGGCCTGCACGTTGCGCAGGCGCGGCTCATGGCGCGCAATGGACTGTTCCAGGCAGCGGCAGATATAGGCACGGTCGTCGGCGCTCGAAAGCGACAAGCCTGCGAAATCCTGCAGGCCATACGTCGCGATCGAGCGTCCGCATTCGGGATACTGTTTCAGGAGTCCTTCCGGAATCACGGTCCGCGTGTTGAGCAGCGCTTCCAGATCGCGCGCAACCGAGTCTTTCAACTCCTCGATCGACATGCGCGAGACCGTCCCACCCCAGCGTTGGCCCGTGTATCCATCAGCCGGTCGAACAGACCCGGCGTAAACCCCTTCATCGGTATCCCTTCAGATCAGATTGTCAACAGCGCGAGTGCGCTATCAAGCAACCTTGTTTGCCGACAGGTCCCAGCCGCCGGACGTGTTGCCGCCCGTGCCGCCGCCGACTTTCTGCTGGGTGTACTTCCACTTGACTTTGGAGTACTTGATCGAGACTTCTTCGGTCAGGATGTTGCCTTGCTCGACCGATGGAGAAACGTTGCTGATCAGCACGTTTTCCAGTTCGATCTCGAAATACTTGACGCGATCGCCCTGGCCGTCAGCGCGCATGAATTCCAGCTTTGCTTTCGGGATGGTTTTACCGGACGAGCAGGTTTGCAGCAGCACTGGGGTTGCCAGGTCAGCCAGCTTCGAGACGACGATGTCTTTGTGCTCGGTACGCTCGGCGGTGTGGCCGCCACCGGTCGACGCGGTGGCCGATTTCGGTTGCAGGACTTCCCACTGAACGCTCTTGACCTCGATCCAGTCCTTGTGCGTGGTGTCGGCGGATTCGCCTTTGATGCCGTCGATTTGCAGGTAGACGTCGATTGCCATGGTGTTCCTTTCAGTTGTGATGGTAATTAAAACGTTGGTCTTTTTAAGTCTTGGTCGATGCTGGAAGCTCCGCGACCAAACGGAGGGAAACGGACAGCTCGTCGAGCTGGAAGTGCGGACGCAGGAACGACACGGCGCGGTACACGCCGGGACGGCCAGGCACTTCGGAAACTTGTACGGACGCTTCGCGCAGCGGGAACTGGGCCTTCTGTTCCTGGCTGGCGTTATCGTCCAGCAGCACGTACTGGGTCAGCCAGCGGTTCAGGAAGTCCTCGACGTTGGACGCGGCGGCAAAGCTGCCGATCTTGTCGCGCATCATGGCCTTCATGTAGTGCGCGATGCGCGACACGGCGAAGATGTACTGCAGCTGCGCGGACAGCACGGCGTTCGCGTTGGCGGCATCGTTGTTGTACTTGCGCGGTTTCTGCGCCGACTGGGCGCCGAAGAACGCGGCGTAGTCGGTGTTCTTGCAGTGGACCAGGGAGATGAAGCCCAGGTCGGACAGTTCCTTCTCGCGACGGTCGGTGATGGCGATCTCGGTCGGGCATTTCAGCGCGACTTCGCCTTCGTCCGTCTTGAAGGTGTGGGTCGGCAGGTCTTCGACCAGGCCGCCGCCTTCGACCCCGCGGATCGCCGCGCACCAGCCGTAGTCCTCGAACGCGGCCGTCAGCTTCGTGCCGAACGCGTAGGCGGCGTTACACCACAGGTATTTGTGGTGGTCGGTGCCGTCCACGTCCTCGACGAAGTTGAAGCCTTCCGTCGTGGCGCCGTCGGCCGGGTTGAACGGCATGCGGCCCAGGAAACGCGGCAGGGTCAGGCCGACGTAGCGCGAGTCTTCCGATTCGCGGAACGACTTCCACTTCGCGTATTCGACGGTGTCGAACACCTTCGACAGGTCGCGCGGCTTGCCCAGTTCGGCGTAGCTCTCCAGGCCGAACAGCTCGGGCGAGGCCGACGAGATGAACGGCGCATGCGCGGCCGCGGCCACGTGCGACATCTGCTCGATGAAGTACATGTCTTCGGGCTGGCGGGTGATCTCGAAATCGCCCAGCAGCGCGCCAAACGGTGCGCCGCCGAAGGTGCCGAATTCTTCTTCGTAGACCTTCTTGAACATCGTGCTCTGGTCGAATTCCAGCGCGCTCTGGAAATCCTTCACCAGTTCGCGCTTGGTCGCGTTGAGCATCTTGATCTTCAGGTTCTGGCTCGTGGCGCTGTTACGCACCAGGTAGTTCAGGCCCGTCCAGCTGCTTTCCAGTTTCTGGAATTCGGGCGCGTGCATCACGGCCGACAGCTGCGCCGAGATCAGGCGGTCCAGTTCGGCGACGCGGGCGTCGATCGTGGCGGCCAGGTTATCGGAAACGACAACGGTGCCCTCCATGACCTGGCTGACCAGTTCGGAAATCAGGTCCTTGGCACGCGCGTGTTCGGCGCTGGACTTGGCGACCTTGCTCTGCTCGACGATCTGGTCCAGCAGGCCAAGTTCAGCGGACTGCGCGTCGGTGGTGGAAGTGGCGGCGGTTTGAGTGGCTTGTGCGGACATGATCACTCTTTCGTGGTTTGCTGGCCCAGTTCGGCCAATTTCTCGGTGCTGTTCAGGACGTCGTTGAGGAGGTCTTCCAGCTTGTCGTTGCCGGCCAGCTTGTTGCGCAGGTCGGCCAGCTTGGTGCGCGCTTCCAGCAGCTTTTTCAGCGGCTCGACCTGCTGCACGATAGCCTCGGGACGGAAGTCGTTCATTGATTTGAACGAAAGATCGACGGCGAACTCGCCGCCCTCGCCGGTCAGTTCGTTCTTGACGCGGTACGCCGCGCGCGGCTCGACGCCTTTCAGCACTTCATCGAAGTTGTCCTGGTCGATGGCGACGAAGCTGCGGTCCTTCAGGCGCTTCTGCGCCACTTCGGAATTGCCGCCGAAATCGCCGACGACGCCGACGACCATGGGCAGTTCCTTGTTTTCGATCGCATCGCCGATTTCCACGTCATAGGTCATCTGGACCCGCGGCGGACGAACCTTCTGCAGTTTTTTCTGGACGCTGGAGTTTTTTGACATGGGATGTCCCTATCTTTCGGTTGAATTCAAACGGGGCCCCGCGAAATCACCGGCGACGCCAGGCAGAGTAGCCAGCGCGCCGTGTATTCGCGGGTTGTCCAAACATTTACTGCAGCAGGTCAAACGGGGTCTCGACCTTCTTCTTGGTGTTCTTGGTATTCGAAGGCTTGACTGCCTTGGTGTTGCGCGGCGGCGGGCCGGCCGGCGTTGCCGGCGTGGCCACCAGTACGGTCTCGCCCAGCGTCTCGCGCAGCAGCTTGGCCAGCTCGGTCGCGTCCGTGCGCGTCGTGCCGCTCAGGTTGTTCTGACGGCTCAGCACGCCCAGCGCGCTGGTCGACAGGCGCAGCCCGCTGATGGCGATGATGCTGTTGGCCAGCAAGTCGTTGGGGTCGCGCACCAGCACTTCCTGGGCGTTAACGATCGCATCGCCGTATTGGCCCGCATCGAAGCGGGTCTGCGCGATGCTGGCCCACGGCGCCTTGTCGGTCGGGTACGCTGCCGCAGCCTGCTTCCACAGGGCAACGGCTTGTTCCTTCTGGCCAGTCGTGCTGGCGGCGGTGGCTTTGCTTAGCAGCTCATCCATGGTGGGGACTGCGGCCTTGGTGGCGCTCACCGGATCGGTGGTCGCGCAGGCGGTCAGGGTTGCTGCGCAAACTGCTGCGCCGATAAAACGGCCGATGCGGCCAAACTGTGTAACGGTTGTCATTGCTGCCCTCAAACTAGCTCATCAAGAATGCTTATTATATAATTATAACCAAGAGACTCAACCTTATCAGTAATTTATTATTGAAGGGTCATAAGGGTATATGACCGGAGCCCCTTCAATTCTCTCCAATAATCACGGAAACCACAGATTTTTTAATGGCCCGCGCAACCGATGCGCTGCAGGCATTGCCCAAAAATCTGGGTGGAAATGTTACCCTTCTGATAGTAGTAGTCAACGATGCACACGACCGACAAGGATGCGACGACGCATGAGTAGCAAAATACTTTGGGGTGATGGCCTGTTCCTGCGCCCGCAGCACTTCCAGCAGCAGGACCAGTACCACGAACACCGCCTGCATGAAAGCGTGCAGGTGTTGCATCCATATGCCTGGGGTGTCGACACGCTGCAGATCGACCGCGATGCGCTCGGCAACAACGCCCTGCGCCTGCTCGAGCTGTCGCTGCGCTTCCAGGATGGCGAGCTGTACAGCGCACCGGGCCTGGACGACCTGCCTGACACGGTGGACCTGAGCCAGCTGCCGGCCGGTGGCCAGAGCGTCACGTTCTATGTCGCCCTGCCCGCCTTCAAGCCATTCGGCGGCAACTTCGGCGATGCCAGTGCCCCCGGCGGCAATGCCGTGCGCTTCCAGCAGACGAATCGCGACACGCCTGATCTATATACGCACGCGGCGTCGGCCCAGCTGTCCTATCTCAAGAAGACGGTGCGCCTCGTGTCGGAATTCGAACCGCGCGACTCCTACGTACACTTCCCCCTGCTGCGGCTGCGCCGTGCGGCCACCGGCGGCTTCGAGCTCGATGCCTCCTTCCTGGCGCCCAGCCTGTCCGTCAGGAGCGCGCCGCCGCTGTTCCATCAGCTGCGCCGCCTGCTGGACGCGCTGCAGGCCAAGGTCAGCGCGCTGTATGGCCACCACCGCGAGCCGAGCAAGAACGTGATCGAATTCCGGTCCGGCGACATGTCGTCGTTCTGGCTGCTGCACACGGCCAGTACCGCGTATGCGTCGCTGTCGCATTACTACCAGCATCCGTCGCTGCATCCGGAACGGCTGTACGAGCAATTGCTGTCGCTGGCCGGCGGCCTGATGACGTTCTCGAAAAGCTGGACCCTGGGCGACCTGCCGGCCTACAGCCATACCGACCCGGGGCCAGGCTTCGACACGCTGTACCAAATCATCCGCGAGCTGCTGGATACCGTGATTTCCTCGAAGTATTTCGCCATTGCGCTGCGCGAGGTCAAACCTTCGTACCACCACGGGATGCTCGATTCGCAGAAAATTGACGACAAGACGACGTTCTACCTGGCCGTCTCGGCCGAGCTGCCCGCCAGCGAGATCGTCGACCTGGTGCCGCTGCGTTTCAAGATCGGCGCACCCGACGACGTCGAAAAGTTCGTGCTGTCGGCAATGCCCGGCGTGCGTCTGCAGCACGCGCCGCAAGTGCCCGCCGCCGTGCCGGTGCGTCCCGATGCCGTTTACTTCTCGATCGAAGCGCGCGGCCAGATGTACGAGCGCATGCTGCAGGCCCAGTCGATTTCGATCTACGTCCCGGGCGGGATGCAGGACCTGAAACTGGACCTGGTGGCGGTAACGTCATGACCGGTGCACGCTGACCGCAGCAAGCCGCACTGAATTACGCATAGAGGAATATTGACAAGATGAGTACCACCACAGCACCTTCCCTGATGGGGGGCGCCGCCCCAGCCGCGGCGCACGCCGCGCCGCAAACCCTGCTCGACCTGATGTATGACGGCTTCTATGCGCTGTTCATGCTCAAGAACGGCAACGGCCCCGCCGACGACGGTGAGTTCGCCCGCAAGATGACGCAGTTCCTGGACGACTTCGGCCGCGCCGCAAAAAAACAGGACATCGCC
This sequence comes from Pseudoduganella plicata, assembly GCF_004421005.1. Lineage (NCBI taxonomy): Bacteria > Pseudomonadati > Pseudomonadota > Betaproteobacteria > Burkholderiales > Oxalobacteraceae > Pseudoduganella > Pseudoduganella plicata. The sequence goes on along the minus strand of NZ_CP038026.1, from coordinate 555,763 downwards.
GCCGACGATATCGACGCCGCAAAGTATGCGTTCTGCGCCGCCGTGGACGAGATCATCCTGCGCTCCTCGTTTGCCGTGCGCGATGCGTGGGAACGCCGCCCGCTGCAACTGGTGCTGTTCGGCGACCAGCTGGCCGGCGAGAACTTCTTCAACCGCCTGGAAAACCTGCGCGCCCGCGGCAGTGCGCACGTACAGGCGCTGGAAGTGTTCCATATGTGCCTGCTGCTGGGCTTCCAGGGCCGCTACATCCTGGAAGGCTCGGAAAAGCTGAACTACCTGACCTCGCGCCTCGGCGACGAGATCGCGCACATGAAGGGCAAGCGTGGCGGCTTCGCGCCGCACGCGGAGCGGCCGGACCAGGTCAGGCACAAGCTGCGCAGCGACCTGCCGGTCTGGGTCATGTGCTCGGTCTTCGCGTTGATCTCGGTGCTGGGCTACCTGGGTCTGCGCACGACGCTGTCGCACAACACTGAAAACCGCATGAACGCTTATAGCGACGTCGTGAAAATGGCGCCGCGCGCCGCCAACCTGACCATTACGCTGCCCTGATGGAACTGCTGGCACAAATCACCTCGGTGCTGTTCGGCACCGGGCTCTCGCAGCATGCCCGCCTGATCACGCTTGCCAGCGCGCAGGAAGGCGCGCTGCCGGAATCGCTGATGGCGGAGCGTTTCACGGGCCGCGAAGCCGTCAACGAACTGTATGCCTTCGACGTCGACGCGCTGAGCGTATCGACCGACCTGGATCTGGATGAATTCATCGGCGAAGAGCTGACCATCACCGTGCTGCAGCCGGACGGCAGCCGCCGCGCATGGCACGGCCTGTGCACGGAAGCGGCCTGGCTCGGCGCGGACGGCGGCGTGGCACGTTACCGCCTGCGCCTGGAGCCGGCGCTGTCGCTGCTGCGCCTGCGCCGCGACAGCTACATCTTCCAGGACAAGACGGTGCAGGACATCGTCACCGAACTGCTGGCCGATTATCCGCAGCTGCGCTTCGACTTCGACGTCACGCAGGAACAGCTGCCGCGCACCATCTGCACGCAGTACCGCGAAAGCGACCTGGAATTCCTCACCCGCCTCTTGGCCTCCGAGGGCCTGAACTGGCGCTTCGAACACGACCAGCCCGATGACGCGAGCCAGGACGGCCACGCGCGCCACAAGCTCGTCATCTTCGACGCGGCCGCGCAGGCACCGGACACACCGGGCGGCGCGGAGCTGCGCTTCCACGGCATGCGTGCCACCGACACGGACGACGCCATCGACCGCTTCGCGGCCAGGCGCCGCGTGCAGGCCAACGCCGTTTCCATCAGCAGCTGGGATCCGGCACAGTTGCTAGCGCCGTCGGCCGAACAGACGTCCAGCCTGGACGCCGGCGAGCTGCCCACGCTGGCCATCTACGACGGCAGCGGAGAGAGAATCGCCAGCGGTACCGATACCGGCGCGGCAGCCGATCCGCACAGCCGCCTGATGCTGCAGGCGCTGGAGCTGGACAACAAACTGTTCGAAGGCGCCGGCGCCGTGCGCCGCCTGGCAGCGGGCCACAAGTTCGCGCTGACGCAGCACGACCGCTACCCCGACGGCGACAACGGCTTCACGGTGCTGTGGGTCGAGCACGAGGCACGCAACAACTTCCAGCCGCAGATCAAATCTGTTGGTAGTGTTTTAGCGGAAGGCACTTACCGCAACACGTTCGGCTGCGTGCGCGACACCGTCGCCATCGTCCCGCAGGCCGCCGCCAAGCCCACGCCATCGACGGCCCTGGGCCCGCAAACGGCACTGGTGGTCGGCATCGCCGACGCCGTCGCGCACACCACGCGCGACCACCACGTGCGCATCCAGTTCGCGTGGCAGCGTGGCGCCGGCGCCAACGCCGGCGGCATGACGCACAACACCGACGAAGACGGTAACGCGCCCGGCGACGAACGCTCCGGCACGTGGGTGCGCGTGGCCGAAGCGCTGGCAGGCCCGAACTGGGGCAGCCAGTTCGGGCCACGCATCGGTACCGAGGTCCTCGTCGATTTCATCGAAGGCGACATGGACCGCCCCGTCGTCGTCGCGCAGCTGTACACGGGCGCTGACACGCCGCCCTTCTCGGCCGGCGTCGACTCGGGCGCCAACCACCCCGGCACGCTGTCGGGCATCCACAGCCACAACTTCGACGGCGGCGGCTACAACCAGTGGCAGCTGGACGACACGCAGGGACAAGTGCGCATGCGCCTGGCCACCAGCAGTGCTGCGACGCAACTGAACCTCGGCTACTTGATCCACCAGGCGCCCTCCTCCTCGTCGCGCGGCGCCTACCGCGGCGCCGGCTTCGAGCTGCGCACGGACGCCTGGGCCGTCGTGCGCGGCGGCGAAGGCGTGCTGTTGACAACCTCCGCCCGCGCCGCACAAGGCAGCGGGGTCACGTCAACGCAGATGGATTCCGCCGAAGCGCTCCAGTCGCTCAAGTCGGCGCAGGAACTGGCACAGGCCATCGGCGACGCGGCCACCGCGCAGAACGCGCTGACCAGCAAGGAAGCCGCCACCGCGCACAAAGAGTTTATCTCGCTGCTCGATCCTAAGGAAAAGGGCAAGCACGCCGGCGCCGTCAATGGCCAGCAGGCCGCCAAAGCGACGCCAGGCTCACGCTCGCTGGACGCTGCGCAACCAGTGGAGAAGTTCGGCAGTCCGCTCGTCGTCATGGACTCTGCCGCCAGCATCAACTGGGCCACGCCCGCATCGACTGTGCTGTTCGCCGGCCAGCATCTGCGCTGGGTGTCGCAGAGCGACATGCAGATGACAGCCGCGCACACGGTGTCGTCCGTCGCCGCCAATGCCGCGTCGTTCTTCACGCACTCGGGCGGGATCCAGGCGTTTGCCGCGAATGGGCCGGTGTCGTTGCAGGCGCATACCGATCAGCTGGAGATCGTTGCCGACAAATCGGTGACCGTCATTTCCGTCAACGATTCCATCGAGATCAAGGCGAACCAGAAGATCGTGCTTCAGGCTGGGCAGTCTTCCATCACTTTGGAAGGCGGGGATATTACTTTTGCTTGTCCTGGGAACTTCACTGTGAAGGGTGGGCAGCATGTGTTTAATGGTGGCGCGAGTCAGCCGGCGGCGATGGCGAAGTTGCCGGATTCGCGGCTGAAGCTATTTGATGAGGCGTTCATTGTCAAAGATCCCGATGGGCAACCTGTAGCTGGGCTCCCCTATCGCATCAAGCTGCCCGACGGATCATTCGAGGCAGGTATAACTGATGAATTTGGCCGGACACATGTGGTGTCAGGCGCGGATCCTGACGAGCTGGAGCTCTATGTAAATCGAGGTGATATCTGATGGGCGAAAACGCTGTTTTACTGGGACGCTCAAGCAAAAGTCCGATTGACAATAAGAGACGAAAAGAGGTTATATTACCTGGGGCACGATCGAAGGACTTTATCTTGACCGCAAAATGTCGCATTCTAAACGTGGGATCAAGGATTGCGATTTCGGCAAAAGACTTGCCCGGGCAGCCCGGTGGCGTGTTTAACTGGACCACCAACAGCACTAAGATCCGTTTGATTAACTCGGTTGGCGGAACTTTGGCGGTTGAAGGTATTGACTTTGGCAGCGCACGAGATAGCGAGACAATCGTTTGCACCAGGACAGGCAGCGATGGTGTGATCAGCACGAAAACCGTTACACTGACAGTTGCCCGCGTAGCGTTCTTTCCGTCGAAAAAGCAGAAATACGGCTTCGACGATTTTGACACACCAACGGACTATACAGATGACCATGTCAGCGTTAAAAGTGGCGGCGAGACATTTATCAGGGTCGCCATCTTGGGTGGCGCGGTTGGCACTGACTTCTCGTTCGTGTGCGATGACTCAAGCTTGTGTAAAGCTGACGAAGTGCTTGAGAAAAATGCCTTTGATTTACGCATTAAGGCCGGAACCTTTGAGAAGGATAGTACTAACCTGCATGCGAAAGTTAAATGCCCCTCCGAAGATATCTTTGCTTCAGTGACCATTCACATTTACGCCGAGACGGTAATCAATATATCTGTGGCGAAAGTGGTTGATCGGCGCCATAAGGCCACAATGCTTAAGTATCCTGAGGCCGATTACCCCGAAGTGCAGGACCGTGCGAATGACTGGCTAAAAGAAGGTGTAGTCAGCTTCAAATTACGGAGCTATGACGGCAAAAACGAAGTCACGGATGTCCCGTACGACATTGATGGGAATGGCGAGCTGATATATGACATAAACAAAAACGGCGGCCCAGAGTTTGAGGTGATAAATAGCGCGATGCCCGCTAGAGCCGATACAGTTAGAGTGGTTGTTGTGCGATCAATGCGCTCAGTATACTATTTGCAGAGCCCGACCTATAAAGGTCAGTTATCTGTTGCTGTCAGGGGCAATCACATCTTTCTCGGTCCAATGACCCTGCGATCAGGAGAAACTACGGAGGAGGTTGAGGTCATTTCCAGAACCGGGAATATTGCTCAGCTGGCTAAGCCGCTAACGGCAGCCTATCCATCGGGATCTATCCTCGAGTTTGGTGCCGCAGCCTGGGCAAGCAACCCTATCATTATTGCAGAGGGCGAGTTGACGTTAGAGGAAGTTAAGAAGACCATCTTTCACGAAGTTGGTCATGTAGCGCTGAATTTGCCTGATGTTGAAGATACAGAAAATATCATGAATCACGAAGTCGGGCCAGAGGACCAGCGGCTGCGTTTTTGCCCTCGGAAACTTCGATATACGCCCGGTGTGACACAAAGCCAGTGGGAAGCAATCCCCCGTAGGATCGAACAGAAATGACACAATCCAACACCCGGGCCTACGTGTTTTCGTTAATTCTTGTTACAACTGCCTTATCGTCCTCAACGTCAGTATTCGGAGACAGCAACGTGCATACCACCGCAAGGGATTTTATTTCGCAATTTCGCGATGGCAGAGATTTCAACACGCGCAGCACGCTTTCAGCGCTAGTACGTGAAGGTGGTATTGACCCCTTTTCCCTTTCTCTTCTAACTCGGGAGTTGAGGGTAGGCGCGCCCCAGGTACGGCTAAACATTGTTCAGCTGCTTGCGGAGGTCGGGCTCCAGGCTGATACTGCATCCGCAAAGAAATTTCCCTTAATTAGGGATCCCCGGATTATACGCGCCTTACTCGTCGAAGGTTTCGCAAAAAATGATGCAGCAGCGACAGAAGCTGCGAAGACCCTGGCTGACCATTGCACACCCAGAGATTTGGCCGCATTTGGCGGCATATATTTAAATTCTCTGAAACGACTCCAGGGAGACTATCTTTATATTGCCGCCAAGGCCAAAACCTTAGAAGCTCTGCCATACGTTAACGAAATGGCAGGGCAACCTGAGTGGCAGGCACATCCACGTAACGTAAGGGCCGTTCAAGTTGCGCAAGCGGCGCTGGGAAATTCAGAAGTTGAAGATGCGCTCATGAAAGAGGTACGACATGCCGAGCAAACTATGCCACCCGCACCCCCAAATCGATTTTATGATGTCGGCTCCGCAAGGGATGGAACAGAGGTAGCAAAGAAAATTGCTGTATTGGGTTTAGTTGGGACAAAAGAGAGCCTTGTCTTTATATGTGGATATCTGCGCTCAACACTTAAGGCCTATGTGCCTCATGTAAACGAACGCTCAGTTCGATACGCGGCATTAGATGCGCTGCGATATAATTTCCCAGACGAGAGATTGCTTTACAATCCCGTGAAGCATGCGGACTGGGCTGCCGCCGAGCAGTTTTGCGTACAAAAGATCGGAGCGGCCTTTGATGGGCCAACACCTGATCTCCCCGCTGACGTAATTTACCCTCACCATATGCGGTAGCAAATGCGCAGGCTATGGCCGTGCTATGTGCCGCCTCTCAGGGTTGGAATCTGCAAGGCAACGATACCAGCAGCATGGCCAGGCACCACATTAATACTAATCGCAGACATTCTTTCTTCGCTATCTTACATTTTATAGCGTTGCGATACAGAGGGAATGTAAGGATGCTACTAGACTGTTCAGTCTCGTGCGATCATATTCCCCGTCGTAGCAATCCAGGCGCTCAAGGACTGGCAGAAGCGCAAACCCGAATTATTCGTTAAACGCGTTTATGATCACACGGGACTTGACAACTAGACCTCTCTATTGGCATGCGCTTTTCACCCCGCAGGACAAGACCGGCGCGCCGGCCGGGAATGAAGGAACTTATGCGCGCGTCGCTGCTTTTCGCCGTCTTGGTGCACATCGTGCTTGGCTGCTGCGAGGCGGCAGCCGGCGCCCCCTCATCGCACTTGGTCACATTCGACGTGAAAGGCCGCGGCACCATTTGCGTGAACGCGCCAGGTGCGCCGAAGCTGGCCACGCCGTGCCCCAAGCGATACGGTCCGGCACAGCAGGACCGTCCTCTCGCGCGAGCCATGCGCGGCGCGGACGAGACAACTGTCGTCCTGCATTATCAGGACGACGGCAAAAGCTACCTAGTCTTTCTCGTCAGCGTTCCGTCGAATCCAGCGCAGCGCGCCAGCCATTGCGGGGCGGGCTATGAAGACAGCCTCGTGTCCGCGCGGATCCATGGCGGCACACTCCACCTGACTGACCGGCTGCTGTTCCAGAGCTGCCTTGCATCGCTCACGCTGGACCGCGGGCGGCCCGACAATGTAGTAAAGGCGCTTATGGTCGATAGCGAGTGCCGGCAAATCAGCTTCCGGCGCGAATTTGCAGCGCAGGACACCGTGATCCGGCTACGGTCCGGCACCTTCGAGGAAGCGCCGACGCCGTGATGTTGACATCCCCACGACCCACCCCGATACTGCCGGGCTGGCGGCCCAATGTCCCGATTACCACATGACCGAACTCCTCGCCCTCCCCATCATCGGCCTCGCCTTCGTCGCCCTCTTCTGCCGCGAAGTCATCGCACCGGCATCGCGCAACCGCTGCGACCGGCGCTGGCTGCTGCTCGCCAGCGCGTCAGGCTTTGCGACCGTTGTCGTCATGCTGGTCGCAGGCTACGTCTTCAGCACCGTCATCCACGACGTCGCGCTGTTCGACGCGGGTGCCTGGCTGTCCGACCCGATGGTGGGCCTGGCCAGCTTCCTGCTGAACAGCTTTGTCTTCTACTGGTGGCACCGGCTGACGCACAAGTCCGACCTGCTGTGGCGCGTGGTTCACCAGCTGCACCACAGCGCCCGCCGCGTTGAGGCGCTGACGGCGTTTTACGCGCATCCCCTCGAAAGCGCTGCGGCCATCTGCATGAGCGGTTGCGTCAGTTATCTGATCCTGGGCGCCAGCCCCACGGCGGCGGCCATCGCGCTGCTGCTCACCGGGCTGTTCGACCTGTTCCTGCACAGCGATCTGCGCACGCCGCGCTGGCTGGGGTTCATCATCCAGCGGCCGGAAATGCACACTGTGCACCACCAGCTCGGTCACCATGCGCAGAACTATGGGCTGCCGATCTGGGACCTGCTGTTCGGCACGTGGACCAATCCGCGCGAGCGTTCGATGGTCCTGGGCTTCGACGGCGACAAGTCCGACCGCATCACCGACATGCTGCTGTGCCGCGACGTGCACCGCAGCGTAGCGCAATCGACACCACCTGAAACCCCATGAATATCCTGACCAGATTCCTCCTCTTGCCAGCGCTGTGCCTTGCCGCTGCCGGTACCGCCCTCGCCGACGTCGCCTCCACGCGCCAGGGCCTGCATCAGTGGCCCGCGCTGGGCGGCAAATTGTATATGGTGGCTGGTACCGTGGCCGACGTGCTGCGCTACCAGCGCACGATGACGTTCTATTTCCAGGACAAGTCGAGCGGCGACTGGAACGTCGTCCCGATCGCCGACGGTCCCGCCTCGTTGAGCGAAAGCTGGAACCACGTTGGCCGGGGCGAGACCACCGTGCGCGACGGCTTTGTCGCGGCGCGCGGTAACGACGTCTTCCTGGTCGAAGCGGCACTGGACGAAAAACGCGGCGGCGTGGACGCGACCTGGTACCGGCTGGCGAAGGACGATCCGGCGTACATCGATGGCCCGTCGGTCGTGCTCAAGCGCGTCGCGCGTGTGCCTTACCCGCGCGGGACCAGCGTCGAAGCGGTGCTGAAGAAGGAAGCGGTCGTGCCGCCGGCGCAGCGGAGCAAGCCATGAGGCGCGCACTGTTCGCGGCGCTCGCCCTGCTGGTGGCCGGTGCCACGACGGCCGCAGAGGCCCTGAAGCCGCTGCACACCAACGGCGAGGTGCTGCCCAACTCCTGCACCAGAGTGGGACAGGCCGCGCTGCGCGGCAAGCTGATGGCGCCAAAAGCCGCCGTCGTCAGGCCGGAGGATGCGTGGCGCCTCGTGCATACGCTGCTGTGCGCTCCCGCGACCGCGCAGTCCCGGGCGTACCTGCGCAGCCACATGGGCAAGACGGTCGAACAACTAGTGCAGGCGACCGGCATCGAGGACGAAACGTCGATTGTTGCCGTTGACGCCGGCCTGGTGAACAGTCTGCAGCAGAAGGGCTGGGCCTGGGAAGCCGAGATCGACGCCTACCCTGAAGATGTCACGGTGCGCTTCTGGTCGGACGAAGCGTCGGTGCGCAGCCGCACGCTGCGTTTCGAGGGCGGCATGTGGCGCATCGTCGCCACCATGGACGCCTCAGACTGAGGTCCCGCCGCCGACGAAGAACTCCAGCCCGCGCGCCATCGCCGGGAACATCGCCGAGCCGTGGTTCTCGTGTGCCAGCAGGTGGTACTGCACGCGCGCCAGCGCGCCGGGCATCTGGCGCAGCCGCGCTGCCAGTTCGTCGGCTTCCTCCACCATGCGCCGCTGCGCCGCGCGCGGGTCCGGATTACCAGGGGCTCCCGGCTTGATGGTCCCCCGTTCCAGCTCGCCAACCGTCAGCATCAGGGACGGCTTGTCCGGCAGCGTCGCCACGCGCTGGCGAAACCCCTCGATACCTTGCAGCACGACGCGCTCGCCATACCAGATCGACGGACTGGCGGCGAGATACGTCTGGAACGATGCGGGACGCGTGAAGAGCGCATGCAGCACGCACAGACCGCCATACGAATGGCCGAACAGCGCCTGCCGCGCCTTATCGATGGGGGCGAGCCCGCGAATCAGCGGCTTGAGTTCCCGCTCGATGAAATCGAGGAAGCGGTCGGCGCCTCCTTCGTTTCCTGCCGCGGCAGCGCCAGGCGGCGTGTAATCGCGGCCACGGGCCGGGTCGTAGTCGCGCTCCCTGGCGTAACCGATGCCGACAACAACCGGCTGATCCTGCCCCGTCAAGCCGGCGCGCCAACCCACCATGCGCGCCATCAGCGCCAGGCTGGGGAACGTGGCATTGCCGTCGAGCGCGTACAGCACCGGATGGCCCCTGTCCGGGCGCGGCCCATCGGGCACGCTGACAAGGATGCGGTAATGTCCCCCGGTCAGCGCGGAGGCGATATCGCGTTGGCGTGCCTGCTGCAGACCGGCTGGCTGCCATCCGCTCGCGGCTCGGGCTGGCGCCAGCGCCAGGGTGCCAAGCGCGAGACCGGCGCCCAGTACGCGGCGGCGAGTGGTACCTGATGGAAGACTCATGGCGTCCTTATGGATGAGAATACTTCTCATTCTATACGCGGACGCCGCCGGCGTCATGTCCTTGTCGCCCCGTCAGGGTATGCGCACCCGCAGCGGCATCGGCACCGCTGCCGTCCGATCCGGCATGGGCGCCACGTCCGGCGCGGTCAATCCCGTGACCATGTCGCCGATGCGAACCGTCCGTCCCGTCTCGAAGCACTGGTTGGCGGCGGCGCCGACGAGGATCGACCAGGCGCCGGCACGTTCGTCGGCCGCGCGCCGGTACTTGTCGACGGGCGCGTCGCCGAAGATTTCGCCCAGCATGACATCGTCGCCGCCGCCGTGACTGCCCGTCCCCGTCCAGGGCTCGATATCGCGTGGCGCTCCGCGCAACGGGATGATGCGCGTGGAGACCCCGGCACTCTTGCTCTGCACCTCGCTGGCGCCCGCCGCGCCGGCCTGCTCCACGATGCGGTGTTCCAGCCGGCCTTTGGTGCCGTTGAAGGCAATGTGATAGCCCTCCCACGCATCGTAGGCGGACAACGCGTAATTCAGTTGAGCGCCGTTGTCGTAGCGGACCATCACGTTCATCGTGTCCTCGATATTGATCTCGGGACGCCACACGCACTGGTCGCGGAAGTAGCCGTCGTGCTTCTCGTTGTCCAGGTACAGCGCTTTCAGGCCCGGGTCCGCGGCGAGGTCGAAGTAAAAGCTGCATTTCGCCTTCTCGGGACACGTCAGGCAGCGTTCATGGTGGCTTTGCAGTCCCATGCGCCGTGCCGTGGCGGGGGTGTAGAACTGGCGCGAGCCGAACGCGTGCACCTGCTCGGGCTGGGCGCCAAGCCACCAGTTGACCAGGTCGAAGTGGTGCGTGGACTTGTGGATCATCAGGCCGCCGGAATTGGCCTTGTCGCTGTGCCAGCGGCGGAAGTAGTCGGCGCCGTGCACGGTGTTGAGCAGCCAGGTGAAATCGACGGACAGCACGTCGCCGATCTCGCCGCTCATCAGGATGTCCTTGACCTGCGTGCGCGGTGGCGAATAGCGGTAGTTGAACGTGACGCGCACGTGCCGGCCCGTGCGTTTCACGGCATCGAGGATGCGCTGCGCCTTGGCCGCCGTCGTCGTCATCGGCTTTTCGGTGACGACGTCGCAGCCCGCTTCCAGCGCGCGGACAATGTAGTCGTCGTGCGCCGCATCCGTCGTCGTGACGATGACGTATTGCGGCTTTGTCTCGCGGATCATGCGCTCGAAGTCCGCGGCGGCGTAGGCGCGCGGTTCGCTGGCGCCCGTGGCGGCGATGAGCCGGGTCGCCAGCGCGCCGCGTCCCTGGTTGGTATCGCAAACCGCGACAATCTCGTTGCGGTCGCGGTATTTGCCCGTGATCGCAGCGGTGAACATGCGCGCGCGCGAGCCCACGCCGACGATGGCATAGCGCGTGCGCGGCGTGGCCGCATAGGCGCCCGTGGCCAGCAGCAGCCCCGCGGCACCGGCCGCCTTCAATACCGTGCGGCGGTTGACCGCCGCTGCCCTGTCCTGCGAAGCTTCATCCATTCCCGTCTCCTCGTTGGCATGCGCACGATGCGGCGCATTCCGGACGATGGTAGAGTTGACGGATCCAATTGGCAAGACCAGTTTTGTATCTGGCTGGACCAGTATGCAAACACTCGGGCGCATGCGCAACACGCCGCGCCGTTTGCCGTCAGAGGCCCTGCACGCGGATTTCCTTGACGGCACCGCTCCATGACGTCGGCCCGGTGCGGCCGGAAACGCGCACGCCCAGCACACCGGTCAGCGCGCCAGTGAACGTGTAGGACTGATCGGCCGCTGCCGCGCCGCCCGGATAGGCCTGCGATACGGCCCAGCCGGATTCGAGCCACCTGACGCCATCGGTGGTGTACTGCAGCGTGACGCCCGACTCGAAGAAGCCGTTGCCGTGGGTGTCGATGACGCCGTTGACGAACGTCACCGACGACACGGTCCTGGCGGCCGGGAACACGATGCCGGCCGCCTGCCACTTGCGCGAGCCGCCTTCGCCGTACGTATTCAGGGTAACGGAGGCGTTCACGCTGCCGTCGTGGACGGCAGCGGTGGCCACCCGATTGCCGTTGTCAGTGGCCCTGGCGTTCGACTTCCACACGTAGCCCGCACCCGCGGTGCCGATCGTGCCGCCGGTGTCGCCGCCGCCGACGCGCAGCCCTGTCGCCACCGCGCTCCAGAAGCCGGCATCCTCGTAGCCCATCGCCCACACGCTGGTGCCCGCCAGTTTGTACGCCCCGACGAGGGACGCCTTGGCGCCGATGCTTTGCGCATCGTCGTACCACAGCACCGGCTGCCGGGTCGTCGTGTCCCACCCGGTACCGTCGGGCTGGGGCGTGACGGTGCCCCACGTGGCATACGGCGTCGCGGCGTCCCCGTCGCGCAGTCGCGTCACGTTGCGGGCGCCGAGGATATCGTTGTAGCCCGGTGTGCCGTTGGTGCCCTTCCAGTATGCCTGCTTGCCCGTGCTGTAGTCATAGCCATAGGCTGGCAGCCCTTGCAGGATTTTGGCCGATGGTACGCGCGAGACCGCGTAGGCCAGCTTCGTCTTCATCCAGTCCAGCCCCGCCTGCGGCCCCGGCCACGTCCCCGACGGCGACGACGACCAGCCGGGGCCGACCTCGTCGTAGGTCATCACCTGGAAATAGTCGACAGCACTGCCCAGGGCCGCGTAGTCGTAGCCGTCCAGGTAGGACGGCTCCCTGTCGCCGCTCTTGGCAGGGATGCTGATGATCAGCTTCTTGCCCCCGCGATGCAGCGCGTCCGCCAGCGTGTGAATGAAGCCGGACAGTTGCGTCTTCATCCCGGGCTGCACCGCTTCCAGGTCGATGTTGATGCCGGCGAAATCGTCGGCATGGGCCAGCGCCACCAGATTGGCCACCGCGTTGGCGCGGCTGGCGGCGTCTTTCAGCACCGCATTGCTGACGGCCGGATCGAAGCCGCGATAGCTGTTGCTGTAGTCCGACACGGTCGGATACACCGGCAGCCCCTTGCCCCTGGCGAAACGGATGATGTTCGCCGTGGTGGGCGTCATGGCGCTGCTGTCGATGCGGCCGTCCGGCTGCAGCGCATACGTCGAGCCCAGGCCGACAGCGGACAGGCTGGCGTGGTGGGTTTGCAGGTTCACATAAGACTGGGCAATCTGGCCGTCGGTGTACGCCAGGACGAAGGGTGCATCGGCGGCGCCGGCGCCCATCGCGGCGGTTGCCAGGATGGTGCCGAGCGCCAGCGCGCGCAGGGAGGGGAATGGATTTGCAGTGGGCATGGTGGTCTTCCGGAAGATGAGCAAGACCCGCGGTCCCTGAAAGTTGAGCTCACGCTTCTGTCGCCGTCGGCCCCGGGGCGGTTCCATCGGCGGCGGGGGCCTCTTGCCGGGCCAATTGCGGATGGGCCGCGTGCGCCGGCAGCCGCTTCGGCGGCCTGAAGATCCCGCCGCACCGGAACTTCGAGCGGACGGTGCGCCGCTCCAATGCAAAAAGCCCGCAACAACCGTTGCGGGCTTTTTCATGAATCCTGGTGGGAAGTGCAAGTTTCGAACTTGCGACCCCTGCAGTGTGAATGCAGTGCTCTACCCCTGAGCTAACCTCCCGAAGAAGCATTATTATAGGGACCGACTTGCGCCGCGTCAAGGGCGATCAGGCAACCGGCGTACGCCAGATGCAAGTTCCTTTCATTGCCTTGTCGAGGCCGTTCAACAATTCCTCGTGCGCGGCCAGTTCGTCGCCGGATGCGCGTACGACCAGGATCTCAGCCAGTGCCACCTGTTCCAGCTCGATGCCGCCGGCGGACTGCTCTTCCTCGATGTCCATGCCCAGGCTGTTCTGGCCGCGCGTCATGGAGAGATAGACGTCCGCCAGCAGCTCCGCGTCCAGCAGCGCGCCGTGCAGCTTGCGGTGGGCGTTGGAGATGCCGTAGAAGTCGCACAGCGCGTCCAGCGAGTTGCGCTTGCCGGGGCGCAGCTCCTTGGCCTGCACCAGCGTGTCGATGACGCCGTTGATGTAGTCGTCGAACGGCGGCATGTTCAGCGCGCGGTACTCGTGGTTCAGGAACCCCAGGTCGAACGGCGCGTTGTGGATGATGACTTCGGCGCCCTGGATGTAGTCGCGCAGCTCCGCGGCGATTTCATGGAAGCGCGGCTTGTCGCTGAGGAACTCGGTGGTCAGGCCGTGCACCGCCAGCGCGCCCTCTTCCGAATCGCGGTCCGGGTTGATATAGCGGTGAAAGTTGTTGCCGGTCAGCTTGCGGTCGACCAGTTCGACGCAACCGATTTCAATGACGCGGTTGCCCAGCTTGGGGTTGATGCCGGTGGTTTCGGTATCGAGAACGATCTGACGCATGGATTCTTGAAGTAAGGAAAACAGCCGCGCAGTATAGCAAAGCGCGGCACGGGAAACCGGGCGGGTTATTTGCGACGCACAAGCTCGACGCCGCGGTTGGCCAGCATGTCGGCCCGTTCGTTGCCCGGGTGACCGTTGTGGCCGCGTACCCAGCGCCAGTCCACGCGGTGCACGGCCTGCGCCGCGTCGAGCGCCTGCCACAGGTCCGCGTTCTTGACGGGCTCCTTCGTGGACGTGCGCCAGCCACGGGCTTTCCAGCCGTGGATCCATTCGCTGATCCCCTTCTGCACGTACTGGCTGTCCGTGTGCAGCACCACTTCGCACGGACGCTTCAGCGCCCTCAGCGATTCGATCACGGCCTGCAACTCCATGCGGTTATTGGTGGTGTTCAGTTCGCCGCCAAACAATTCCTTCTCGGCGCCGGCGGCCACCATCAGGGCGCCCCAGCCGCCCGTGCCGGGATTGCCCTTGCAAGCGCCGTCCGTGAAAATCTCGACCCGGTCCAATACCGTGTCCACTGCGCGCATCGCGGCGTTCATCTCTTCTTGCATCGCTTCTTTACCCATCGCTTGACTTCTGACTCTCTAAAACGGAAATGGTTCCCCGTGCAACGGGCTCTTCATGTTTGTTCGCGGCCGGTACGGCGACAGGCGCCTTGCCCGACTTCTTGCTCCATGCCGGCCCGATCAGCCGCATGCCCTTGACCCGCTTGATGGACTGGACAACGTAGACCGCACCGAAATATGGCCACCAGCGCGTGCCCGCCCGGTCCATGAACGCGTAACGGGCCAGCCATGGCTCGGTGCGGCAGGCGGGCGCGTAGCAGCCGAAATGGCTGTGGCTGACGCCCATGTTCAGCAATTTTAACCAGTCTTTAATGCGGGGCATGGAAATGAGCTCGCCGGCCTCCGGCAGATAGTGGGCGCCGGTGATGCGCGCCGTCATCTTGCGCAGCCCCCACAGGCTGGCCGGATTGAAGCCGCAGATGATCAGCTGGCCTTCGGGAATCAGCACGCGCTCTACTTCGCGCAGCACCTGGTGCGGCTCGGCGGCGAACTCCAGCACGTGCGGCAATACGACCAGGTCCAGGCTCTGCGAGGCAAACGGCAGCTCGCTGGCGTCGAACGACAACGTGGCGGACCGGGCCGTCGCTGGCGGCGTCCCCCGCTGCAGCCGGGTGTCCGCCAGCCATTTGTTGGGCATGCGGCTGGCGGCCAGTGCGTCGATCTGCGGCGTGCCGATCTGCAGCGCGTTGAAGCCGAAGATGTCGGCCGTCAGCTCATCGAGCAGGCGCTGTTCCCAGGCGCGCACGTACGCACCGGCCGGCGTTTGCAGCCAGCTGTCCAGCGCTATAATGGATTTTTCAGATGTTGCGCTATCCATGCGTTCCCTTCAGAACCGATGACAAAACCCCTGCAGATGCCCGTGCAAACGCCGTTGCAAGTGCTGGCCGTTCCGGCGTTCAACGACAACTACCTGTGGCTGATCCATGATGGCCGCCACGCGGCCATCGTCGACCCCGGCGACGCCGCCCCGGTCCTTGCCGCCCTCGAGCGTCACGGCCTGACCCTTACCGCCATTCTACTCACCCACCACCATGCTGACCACATTGGGGGTGTTCCGCAGTTGTTGGAGCACGCATCGCAGCTGTCGGGCGACGCCACAGCGATCCACGCGCCGATTCCCGTGTTCGGGCCGGCCGGCGACGGCATTGCCGCCGTTACACGGCCGCTGGCGGAGGGCGACGTTGTCGATGTGCCGGGCCTCGACCTGACGCTGACGGTGCTGGACGTGCCGGGCCACACGCGCGGCCATATCGCTTACGCGTGCGACGGTGCGGCGCCGATGCTGTTCTGCGGCGACACGCTGTTTGCAGGCGGTTGCGGCCGTCTTTTCGAAGGCACGCCGGAACAGATGGCGGCGTCTCTGGACAAGCTGGCCGCCCTGGCGCCGTCCACGCAGGTGTTCTGCGCGCATGAATACACGCTGTCGAACCTGCGCTTTGCCGCGGCGGTCGATCCGGGCAACGCGGCGCTGGCCGACCGTATCGTGGCGGAATCGGCCAAGCGCGAGCGGGGCCTGCCGACGGTGCCCAGCACCATCGCGCTGGAACGCGCGACCAATCCTTTCGTGCGCTACCGCGAACACAGTATTGCAGAGACGCTGGCGCAGGCCGACAAGGTGGCACCGGGTGCGCCGCCGCTGGCCGTCTTTGCCGCACTACGCCAGTGGAAAAATACCTTCTGACTGACTTATGACACGAAGGACATCATGGAGACCGTCCCTTTTTACTACGATCCTGTCAGCCCGTTCGTCTGGCTGGCAACCAAACAGATAGCCCGCATCGAAGCGACGGGCGTGTACGTATCGGTCGAACCCGTGCTGTTTGCCGGCCTGCTGAAGGCGCACGGCACCAAGGGCCCGGCCGAGATACCGGCCAAGCGCGAGCAGACCTTCCGCGACGTGATGCGCCTTGCCGATGTGCAGGGACTGACGTTCAAGGGTCCGCCCGGCCACCCCTTCAATCCCCTGCTGGCCTTGCGCATGTGCACGGCCATTCCATCACCGTCGAGCCGCAAGCGTTTTGCCTTCGGGCTGGCGCAGTCCTGCTGGGAAAAGGGACTGGATATTTCGGACGCGGCCGTGCTGCGCCAGGTGGCGAAGGAATGCGACCTGAACGGCGAGGCACTGCAGGCTGCCGCCGCGACGCCCGACATCAAGGGGGCGTTGATCGCCGCCACCGACGAGGCCATCGCCCGCGGCGTCTTCGGCGTGCCGACATTTGCCTACCAGAACGAGCTGTTCTGGGGGGCCGACCGCATCGACGCGCTGCTGCGCCGGATCGGCGGGCATCGCGTCGACGAGGCGCGGCTGAAGGAGTTCCTGGCGCGGCCGGCGCTGGCGCAGCGCAGCCTCTGAGGCGCCGCCGGCGACAGAGACCGGCGGCAGACGATCGCGGACAGGCACCTGACGGCGCAGCTCAGGCGCCGGTCCTGTCAGATCTCCTCGTACAGCGGCAGCGTGAGGAACTCGGCAAACTGGTCGGACGTGGACATCTGCTCGAAGATGGTCGCGGCGCGGGCATAGTTCGGGCTGGCGCCATCCGGCGCGGCGCCCTGCACTTTCGGCAACTCTTCCGCGATCATGGCGCGCACCATCCCGGCCGTGACCTTGCGGCCGTCTTCCAGCACGCCCTTGTCGGAGCGGATCCATTGCCATACCTGGGAACGGCTGATCTCCGCCGTCGCCGCGTCTTCCATCAGGTTGTGGATGGGCACGCAGCCATTGCCACCCAGCCAGCTGCCCAGGTAGTGGATGCCGACATTGATGTTGTAGCGCAGGCCCCCTTCCGTGATCGGCGTCTCCGGCTGGAAGTTCAGCAGGTCGGCGGCCGTCACTTCGACGTCCGGACGCTGCTTGCCGATCTGGTTCGGGGCATCGCCCAGCACTTTCGTAAATTCCGTCATCGCCAGCTCGACCAGGCCCGGATGGGCGACCCAGCCGCCGTCGTAACCGTCGGTGGCGTCGCGTGCCTTGTCGTTGCGCACGCCGCCCATGGCGACCTCGTTCTTCTCCGGATCGTTCTTGATCGGGATCAGCGCGGACATGCCACCGATCGCCGGCGCGCCGCGCTTGTGGCAGGTCTTGAGCAGCAGCAGCGCATAGGCGCGCATGAACGGCGCCGTCATCGTCACCTTCGGCCGGTCGGCCAGGCAGAACTCCTTGTCCAGCTTGAACTTCTTGATGCAGCTGAAGATGTAATCCCAGCGGCCCGCGTTCAGGCCGGCGCTGTGTTCGCGCAGCTCGTACAGGATCTCGTCCATTTCAAAAGCGGCCAGGATGGTTTCGATCAGCACGGTGGCCTTGACGGTGCCTTGCGGCAGGCCCAGCTCCTCTTGCGTCATGACGAAAATATCGTTCCACAGCCGCGCTTCCAGGTGCGACTCCATCTTCGGCAGGTAGAAGTACGGGCCGGCGCCGCGGGCCAGCTGCTCGCGGGCGTTATGGAACATGAACAGCGCGAAATCGAAGACGCCGCCGGAGACGCGCTTGCCATCCACCAGCACGTGCTTTTCGTCCAGGTGCCAGCCGCGCGGACGTACGACCAGCGTTGCCGTCTTGTCGTTCAGCTTGTACGATTTGCCGTTCTGTTCCAGCGCAATGGTCTTGCGCACGGCGTCCATCATATTGATCTGGCCGTCGATCTGGTTGCGCCAGTTCGGCGTATTCGAGTCCTCAAAGTCCGTCATATAGCTGTCCGCACCAGAATTGAGCGCATTGATGACCATCTTGCGCTCGACGGGCCCGGTGATCTCGACGCGGCGGCATTCCAGCGCCTCCGGTATCGGCGCGATCTTCCAGTCACCGGCGCGGATATGCGCCGTCTCGGGCAGGAAGTCGGGCCGCTCGCCCGCATCCAGCCGGCGGGCACGTTCGGTGCGGGCCGCCAGTAGTTGCTGCCGGCGCGGCTCGAATTCACGCGACAGCTTCGCCACCAGCGCCAGCGCTTCCGGCGTCAGCACGCGTTCGTAGCTAGGCGCGATGTCACCTATAATTTCCATTCCTGGCGGTAAGGTAATACGCATGTCATTCTCCTGAAGAGGGGTTGCAATCCGGATGTGCAATGCACTTGTTTTCCAGTATATTGACTAAACACTTATGTAAACAAGACAATTAATCACTTCATCTGTGCGTTTTTGTCATAGATGGAGCCGTATCGCATGGGACAGTTCAGACAGATTTCCACATTCGTCGAAGTCGTGGCCCGCGGCAGCCTGTCTGCCGCCGCCCGCGCCGAGGGCATCGCGCCGGCCATGATCGGCCGCCGCCTGGACGCGCTGGAAGCGCGCCTGGGCGTCAAGCTGCTACAGCGTACCACGCGCAAGCTGGCGCTAACCGACGAGGGCGCCGCCTTCCTGGAGGATTGTCAGCGCATCCTGGCGGAGCTGGAGTCGGCCGAAGCGGCCGTGTCGGAACGCAGCGCGCGTGCCACCGGACACCTGCTGATCTCCGCACCGGCCGGCTTCGGGCGCCAGCACGTGGCGCCGCTGGTTCCGTCGTTCGTGGCCGAGCACCGCGACGTGACCGTTACCCTGAATCTGAACGATCGTGTCGTCGACCTGATCGGCGAAGGCGTCGACGTGGCGATCCGCATCGCCAGCCTCTCCGACTCGAACCTCGTCAGCGTGAAGCTGGCGGACAACCACCGCGTCGTCGTCGCCACGCCCGCCTACCTGAAGCGGCACGGCGTGCCGGCGACACTGGACGACCTTGCCCGGCACAACTGCATGGCCATCAGCAGCGACGGCAGCCAGCGTGGCTGGACGTTTCTCGACGGTGATAAGACCGTCACGTTGAAGGTAGGCGGCAATATGAGCTGCAACGACGGCGCCGTGCTGCACGACTGGGTACTGGCCGGCAAGGGCCTGGCATGGCGCTCCATGTGGGAGGTGGGCGGCGATATCGAGGCGGGCCGCCTGCAAACCGTGCTCGACAGCTACGCCGCGCCCGGCAACGATATTTATGCGGTGTTCGCGCAACGACGCCACCTGCCGCTACGCATCCGGGCGTTTGTCGACTTCCTGCGGCGCACCTATGGGCAGCCCGGGTACTGGGGCGCCGGCGACGGCATACGTGCCACTTGAGAAGCGCATGCCCATTGTCGAGTCTGTGTCCACGTTGGGTCACACCCGACAGGGACAGGAACTCGGCCGCTTAACGGCTGATTTCACCTGGCTGTAACGCCGCGCCAGGTTCCAGGGCGTGGGCACATGCCGGAGCGCTCGCAAGCACGGCTGTTACGTTGCTCGTCTGACTGGCGCGGGTGGACGCTGTTGCGAACGTATGCAGGAGATATCCACGACGCGAGGGCGGTGGAGAAGTTGACGCGCGAGGGCAAGTCACTGGTGCCAATCGGCATGCTTGCTGTCGGGCCGATGTCTTATAGCTGAGTTTGTGCACATGTCGGCGTGTGACCGGGGGTGGACAGGGGCTCGGCTGTTGGTATGGGCATCGGTGCGCGACGCATCGGCAGCCCCTGGGCACGGCGTTCTGTACGGCGACGGCAACGGGAGAGATACCTCGTCAGCCGCCCGATGTTACTGTCGAGGTTGTGACAGTTTTTGTGCCTGACCCCGATGTTGTCACGGGCGCGGCGGCGGGAGGCGTCGGGGCAAAAAAAATCCCCGGGAACCGAGGATTTTTTGTTTCGTTAGATCCAGCGTATTACAGAGGCTGAATGTTCGAAGCTTGCTTGCCTTTCGGACCAGCGGTCACTTCGAAAGATACGCGTTGGTTCTCTTGCAGAGATTTGAAGCCGGTGCTTTGGATCGCCGAGAAGTGAGCGAACAGATCTTCGCCGCCTTCGTCAGGGGTGATGAAGCCAAAACCCTTCGAATCATTGAACCATTTTACGATACCAGTTGCCATTACAATTCCTATTACAGTTAAATGAGCTTGCGCCCGTGATATCGTTTGAAGCAAGTATGCAATGGCAGACTAACTGCACTACCCTTGAATCTAAACGATCCCGCATTATACCGAATACGGCGCCAAAAGCACGTCACGAGTCACGGTTTCAGCACGTTTTTGCGAAAATATTTGCGAAAGTCGAGCTAAATGTGGAGCCCCGGCAAGAAAATTCCCTCCGTGAATCACTATTGTTGCTCTCCGTCGCTGCTTCGCCCGGCATGTGTGTAACTATAGACAATAATCATGTCCCGTGTTTGACATATGTCAATCGTGCGCAGACTAAAAAGGCTCGGCAGGGTCCTGTTGCGCCCACGCCAGATACCTGCGCACTTGCGGCACAATCGCCGTCCACTCCCACGCTCCCGCCATCGCTTCGCGCAGCAACCCCTCCAGCCGGCGGGCCTCGTCGCCCAGCGCCCGCAGCCCGAACGAGCCGGCGGAACCGGCCACCGCGTGCAGGCTTTCGTGCAGCGCTTCCAGTGCGCCCGGGCCCGGCGTATCGCCGGCCGCCAGCAGCGCCGCCTCGATCGCCGCCATGCGCTGCGGGACGGAGGCACGATATTTGTCGGCCAGCACCTGTAAATGCTGGCGGTAGCCGGGATCGGCGGGCGTGGCCATCCTGTCGCCGTCTTATTTCGTGCCGAAGATGCGGTCGCCCGCATCGCCCAGGCCCGGCACGATGTAGGCATGCTCGTTCAGGTGGGAGTCCAGCGACGCGCAATAGATCTTGACGTTCGGGTGGGACTTCTGGAATACCTCGATGCCTTCCGGCGCGGCCACCAGGGCCAGGAAGATGATCTGGTCGTCGCCGACGCCGCGGTTTTTCAGCACGTCGACGGCGTGCACGGCGGAGTTGCCGGTGGCGACCATCGGGTCGCACAGGATGAAGATGCGGTCGACCAGGTCCGGCAGGCGCACGAGGTATTCGACGGGCTGATGGGTGTCCGGATCGCGGAACACGCCGATATGGCCGACCCGGGCCGACGGCACCAGGTTCAGCAGGCCGTCGCTCATGCCGATGCCGGCACGCAGGATCGGCACGACGGCCAGCTTCTTGCCGGCGATAACGGGGGCGTCCACCGTCATCAGCGGGGTTTCGATTTCGCGCGTCGTCAACGGCAGGTCGCGCGTGATCTCGTAGCCCATCAGCAGTGTGATCTCCTTCAGGAGCTCGCGGAACGTGCGGGTCGACGTGGCCTTGTCGCGCATGTGGCTGAGCTTGTGCTGGATCAGCGGATGGTCGGTAATGAAGAGGTTGGGAAAACGGGGATCTTGTTTCATTTGATTGTTTCTTTGCTATCTGCGTTGTGCGATCGTTGTGTCGTTTGTGCCGCATTATCCCAGCCGCAGGCAAGCGCTGTCCATGTCTGCCGTGCCGGGCTGCCCTCTTCCCTATGCCGCGACCAGCGCCCGGGCCAGAATGTGCTCGCAATCCGTGCCCGCCGGCAGCCGCCCGTACGCGCCGCCGGGAGCATCCGCCAGCCGCGACGCAACAAACGCGGACGAGACGAACGCCGGCGCATGCAGCAGCAGGCCCGCCTGTACGGCCAGCACGATGCGCTCGGCCAGCAGTCGGGCACCGAACTCCGCTTCCGGTCCGGCTGGCGGTTGCGCCAGATCCGCCAGCAGCCGCCGGACGAATGCCGTGTAGTCGACATTGGCCGTGGCGGCAGCCGTCAGCTCCGCCGCCAGCGCCTGCGCCGGAGCGGGAGACCTGCTCAATGCGCGCAGCAGATCCAGGCACATCACGTTGCCCGACCCTTCCCAGATCGAATTGACGGGCAGTTCGCGGTAAAGACGTCCCAGTGAGCTGTCCTCGACGTAGCCGGTGCCGCCCAGCACCTCCATCGCCTCCGCGCCGAACGCCGGACCGCGCTTGCAGATCCAGTATTTCCCCGCAGGCGTCAGTATCCACGCCAGCGCCGCCGCCGCCGGATCGCCTGGGGCGTCGAAGCAGCGCGCCAGCCGCAGCGCGAAGGCCGTTGCCGCTTCCGATTCCAGCGCCAGGTCGGCGAGCACGTTGCGCATCAGTGGCTGGTCCGCCAGCGTCCGCCCGAAAGCGCAGCGGTGGCGCGCGTGGTGCAGCGCCTGCGTCAGCGCGGCGCGCATGATGCCCGTGCTGCCCAGCACGCAGTCCAGCCTGGTGTGGCTGCCCATTTCCAGGATGGTCGGGATGCCCCGTCCCGGCTGCCCCAGCAGCCAGCCGTAGGCGCCGGTGAACTCCACCTCCGCCGACGCGTTCGAGCGGTTGCCCACCTTGTCCTTCAGGCGCTGCACGCGCACGCCGTTGTGCGTGCCGTCGTCCAGGAACCGCGGCACGAGGAAGCACGACAGGCCCGCACTGCCACGGTCTTCCGTCCGCGCCAGTACCAGATGGGCATCCGCCTGCGGCGCCGAGAAGAACCACTTGTGGCCGACGAGCCGGTAGACGTCCTCGCCGTCGTCGCCAAACACGGCACGCGCCGCCGCCGGCGCCACGGGTTCGGCGCGGGTGGTATTGCTGCGCACGTCCGAGCCGCCCCGCTTCGCCGTCATCCCCATGCCGATCAGCGCGCCATGCTTGGCCGACACCGGCAGCGGGCGCGGATCGTACTCGCGCGAGAGGGTCTTCGGCAGCCAGCGCGCAGCCAGCCGCGGCGAGTGGCGCAGTGCCGGCACGCTGGCATACGTCATGGTGACAGGGCACTGCGAGCCGTTTTCCAGTTGGCCGAAGAGGATGTAACGGGCGGCCCGCGCCACCTGGGCGCCGGGCCGGGCGCTTCCCGTGGCGACGAATGCGCGCCTTCGCGGATCAGCAGCGCCATCAGCGCATGCCAGGCGGGATGAAAATCGACGTCGTCGATGCGGCGACCGGCCCGGTCGAAATGGTGCAGCACCGGTTCGTTGCCGTTGGCCTGGCGAGCCAGGTCCAGCGTGGCGGTGCGTCCGAGCCGTTCGCCCAGCGCCGTCAGCGACCTCACCGCGTCCGCCCCGCCTTCGCGCACCAGCGCCTCGCCCAGCGCGGGGTCGGCGGTAAAGAGGTTGACGTCGCCGAACGGTTCTACCTGGTTCAGGACTTCATGGGTGTCGAATCCGTTCACGCTGCCCTCCCCGATTGCGCTGTCGTTGCAGGCTAGCGGAAAGGCTCCGCTACCGCAAGCTCGGCGGGTCCGTGCAATGCCGACGAAAGATTGACCTGGAACAGCAATCCTGACCGGATCCGGCCATTTTCATGTTTATCGCAGTAAATGTTGCCTATTCCCATGTAATTGTTGACGGGGAGATGATACATTTCCTGCTGGCCCGGACGAGAGTGCGTGCGGGCCGTTCCGTAGCCGACCTGAAAGAACGAGCCCACGATGCAGTCCAGTACCGCCATCGCCCTGCAACCCGATGTGCCGCCGGCCTTCGACGCCTTGCTCGAGGAAGCGGGCGACGTCGTGTTCCGCGTCGACGCGCGCGGCGTCATCCGCTTTGCCAGCCGCCGCAGCGCGGCGCTGACCGACGTGCCGAAACTGAGAGGCCGCACGTTGCGTTCGCTGGTGTGCGAGTCCGACCATGAACGCCTCGCGGGGGCCCCGGGCACGGCCCTTGGCGGCGGCCTGGCGTGCGTCAACGTGCGCCTGCGCGCGCCGGACACGGACATCCCGTTCGCGCTGCGCGTCTCGTCGTTCGCCGCGGACGGGCTGCTGGTAGTGGGCCGCGACCTGTCTGCGCAGCACGCCAGCGAGGAATGCCTGCGCCATATGGCGACGCACGACGCACTGACGGACCTGCCCAACCGCCTGCTGCTGTCCGACCGGATCCGCACGACAATCGCCCATGCGCGCCGCACGGGCCTGGGTTTCGCCGTCGCCGCCGTCGGCCTGGACAACTTCAAGAAGGTCAACGACGGCCTCGGTCATCCGGCCGGCGATACAGTGCTGCGCACGGCCGCCGCGCGCCTGCGCCGCGTGCTGCGCGACAGCGACACGCTGGCCCGCATCGGCGGCGACGAGTTCGTCGCCGTCCTGCCGGGCACCTTCAACGAGGCGCAGATCCGGCTCGTGACGGGCCGTCTGCTGGCCGCGCTGCAGGCGCCGTTCGAGGTGGAGCAGCACACGGTCTATGTGGGCGCGTCCGTCGGCGTGGCCGTCTATCCGCTGCATGCCGAGGACGAGATACGCCTGGTGGCACTGGCCGACGCCGCCCTGTCGCGCGCCAAGGAGACGGGAAAGGCGCGCTGCGTCGTCTACACACCGCGCGCCAGCGGTCCGACGGAAGACGACATCTCGCTGGAGGCGGCCATGTTCAAGGCCGTGCGCGAGGGCGAGTTCATGCTGTACTACCAGCCCATCGTGGATGCGGCCACGCGCGAGATCGAAGGCTTCGAGACACTGATGCGCTGGAAGCACCCGACGATCGGCATGGTGCCGCCGGCCCGTTTCATCCCCCTCGCCGAGGCCAATGGGTTGATCAACCTGCTGGGGGCGTGGGCGCTGAAGGCAGCCTGCGTGCAGCTCAGACACTTCGAGGACGCGGCCCGCCGGCCTCTGTATATATCCGTCAATATCAGCCCGCGCCAGTTCCGCAGCGACAAATTCCTCGACGTGCTGGACGACGCGCTGGCCTATTCCGGCCTGCCGGGCGAGCGCCTGGTCCTGGAAATCACCGAAGGTACCCTGATGACCGACCCCGTACACGCCGAGGCGATACTTGGCAAGATGGCCGAGCGGCGCGCCCGGATCGCAATCGACGATTTCGGCACCGGCTACTCGTCGCTGGCCTACCTGAAGAATTTCCCCATCTCCGTGCTGAAGATCGACCGCGCCTTTATCCGCGACCTGCCCGGCTCGCAGAAGGACGGCGCCATCTGCAACGCGGTGCTGGACCTGGCCCGGCACCTGTCGCTGTCCGTCGTCGCGGAGGGCGTCGAGACGGAAGAACAGATGCAGTACATGGGCGAGCGGGGCTGCCGCTATGTTCAGGGCTACCTGACGGGCAAGCCGATGGCGGCCAACGTCGCTGTTGCCGCGCTGACGGAGCGCCATTACAGGGATGTGATTCGGGACGTGCGTAAAGACGTGACTCGGGACGCGATGCCGGAAAAGCCGCAACGGGTGGCAGGATGACGGAAAAGATCAAGGCCGGCAGCGCCGGCGAACAGACCCTTGCGCTGCTATGGGAGCGCAACCGCCGCCAGGGCGACATGCCCGGCTTTGCCAAGGCCATCGGCGCCATCCTGGGCGCCATGCGCGGCGAGGAGGACAGCCAGTTCAGCATGACGGAGACCGTGCTGGGCGACCCGGTGCTGACGCAGAAGGTGCTGCGCCTCGCCAACAGCGGCATGTATTCGGCGTTCGGCCAGCACGTCAGCACCGTGACGAAGGCCGTGCTGGTGCTGGGCACCGAGGCGATCGGCCATCTGGCACTGGGGCTGAAACTGATCGAGGAACTGTCGGTGGCGCGGCCCGACTCGGCCCACGCCCACATCGAAATGGAAAAGGCGCTGCTGGCCGGTCTGGTCGCGCGCGAACTGGCTGGCAGCGTGCACAGCCTGCACGCCGAGGAGGCGGTGGTGTGCTCGATGCTGCACACGCTGGGACGCATGATGGTGACCTTCTACATGCCGGAGGCGTGGCCGCGCCTGCAGCAGCTGGGAGGTGTGGGCAACGAGGATGCCGCGGCCGAAGCGCTGCTGGGCATCGGGCTGCCCGACATCGGCCGCGCCACGGCGTTGCACTGGGGCCTGCCGGCCAACCTGCTGGCAGGCATGCGCAGCATCGAGCCAATCGACCCGGATACGCCTGTAAGCCACGCCGACTGGATCGCCGCCATCTCGACCCTGGCGCGCCGCTGCGCCGAATCGCTATGGCACGACAGCGAGGAAGGCGCGGCCGAAGTGCGGCGCGTCACGGAACTCTACGCGCCGATGCTGGGCCTGGACACGGAACTGGCCGCCGGCGCCATCGCCCGCGCGCGCCAGACCGGCGCCGCCGACCTGTCGGTCGCACCGCTGTCGAAGCCCGCCGAACGGCGCGCCAGGGAGATGGCGCGTACGCGCCAGCGCGCGGCCGGCAACCGCATCCTGCAAAGCGGACTGGCGGAAATGCGCGACATGGCGGACAACGCCAGTCCCGGCCAGATGGTGTCGATCGCGCTGGAAACCGTCTACAAGGGTCTGGATTTTTCCCGCGCCGTCGCGTTCGTGCGCAACCGCCGCGAGAACCGCTACTCGGCGCGCATGTGCTTCGGCGAGTCGCTGAAGGACCAGCTGGAAGACATGTCGTTCGAGGACAGCTACCAGCCCAACGTGTTCCACGCGGCGCTCACCAGCGACCGCGTCATCTTCATCGAGAACGCGCGCGATCCGAAGTTCGCGGCCAAGCTGCCGCAATGGTGGAAAAGCACATTGGCCGAGGCGCGCAGCTTCGTCATCCTGCCGCTGACGTCGCACGGACAGCCGGCCGGCTTCCTGTACGGCGACTGGGACGAGACGTTCCCGCCCATCGACCTGTCGCAGCCGGAATTCGCGCTGCTCAACGACATGCGCGCGCTGGTGGTGCGGGCCGTCGAGCGGCGCCACCAGCTCGACGTCGAATCGAGCCGGGCCGCTTAGTGCTGCGTTGGCTCAGCGCCCGGCGCGGGCGATGTCCGGCGTGCGCACGCTGACGTCGCCGCACTGGGCACGGTGCATCAGCGCGTGGTCCATCAGCACCAGCGCCAGCATCGCCTCGGCGATCGGCGTGGCGCGGATGCCCACGCACGGATCGTGGCGGCCGAACGTCTCGACGGTGACGGGATTGCCATCCTTGTCGATGGAGCGGCGCGGCGTGCGGATCGACGACGTCGGCTTGATCGCGATGGAGACCGTGATGTCCTGGCCCGTCGAAATGCCGCCCAGGATGCCGCCCGCGTTGTTGCCGACGAAGCCCTGCGGCGTCAGCTCGTCGCCATGCTCCGAGCCGCGCTGCGCCACCGAGCGGAAGCCGGCGCCGATCTCGATGCCCTTGACGGCGTTAATTCCCATCATCGCATAGGCGATATCGGCATCGAGCTTGTCGTAGATCGGCTGGCCCAGACCCACCGGCACGTTGCGGGCGACGACGTCGATACGGGCACCGATCGAATCGCCGGCCTTGCGCAGGTCGTCCATGTAGGTTTCCATGCGCGCGATCAGGGCCGCGTCGCCCGTGGCCGCGAAAAACGGATTGGCGCCGACGTGCCCCCAGTCCTGGAACGGCACCTCGATCTCGCCCAGTTGGCTCATGCAACCCAGGAATTCCGTGCCGTGTTTCTCCTTCAGCCACTTCTTGGCAATCGCGGCGGCGCCCACCACGGGCGCGGTCAGCCGCGCCGACGAACGGCCGCCGCCGCGCGGATCGCGCACGCCGTATTTATGCCAGTACGTGTAGTCGGCGTGGCCCGGACGGAAGCTGTCGACGATATTGCCGTAATCCTTGCTGCGCTGATCCTCGTTGCGGATCAGCAGCGCGATCGGCGTGCCGGTCGTCACGCCCTCGTAGACACCGGACAGGATCTGCACGGCATCGGGCTCCTGGCGCTGCGTCACATGGCGCGATGTGCCGGGCTTGCGCCGGTCCAGCTCGGGCTGAATGTCGGCTTCGGACAACGCCAGGCCCGGCGGGCAGCCATCGATGACGCAACCGATCGCCGGTCCGTGGGATTCGCCAAAAGTGCTGACGGTGAACAGCTTGCCAAAGGAATTGCCGGACATAGTGTGGGATCTGAGAACAGGTAACTGAGGAAGGAATCGTCAATTTTACCGCTTTGGCATCGTCTCTGCCAGCGCCGGACCGCGCGCGGCGGCGCCTGCGTATTGCAGAAAAACATCGTTTCCTTGGTGTAATTTCATGATTTCAGGCCACATTCGGCTCCTTGCAGCAGTCTTCTCCCGAATATTATTCAAATCACTATATACTTAGGCCGGCAAACCAAGGCACTCAAGGCAATATTTGGAGAAGGACGCATGCCCTCATCGATGACTCCCACCGCGCATGCCGGGGACGACCAGGACGACCTGATCTTCCTGGACGAAGCGCCGGTGCCCGCCGCCGGTCCGGCGCAGCAGGGCCCGAGCAGCGTATGGCGCGTGATGATCGTCGACGACGACGCGGACGTCCACTCCACCACCACTTTCGCGCTGGGCAGCCTGGACATGCAGGGGCGGCCGCTGCAGTTCGTGCATGCCTACTCGGCGGCCCAGGCGCGCGAGCTGCTGCGCGTGGAACCCGACATCGCCGTGATCCTGCTCGACGTGGTGATGGAGCAGGACGACGCCGGCCTGCATCTGGTGCGGCACATCCGCGAGACGCTGAAGCTGGCGGACGTGCGTATCATCCTGCGCACCGGCCAGCCCGGCTACGCGCCGGAGATCGACGCCATCCGCGACTTCGACATCAACGACTACAAGACCAAGTCCGAACTCACCCGCATCAAACTGTACACCACCGTCACGGCGGCGATCCGCTCGTATGAACAGATCCGCAAGATCAGCGACGGCCGGCGTGGTCTGAACCAGATCGTCCACGCCAGCACGCAGCTGATGGCGCTGCACGGCGTGGGCAGTTTCGCTGGCGGCGTGCTCGCGCAGGCGGCGACGCTGCTGGGACAGCCGTGCAGCGGCCTGTTGTGCGCGCTGGAAGGCTGCGACGGCGAAACGCTGCACGTGATGGCGGCAACGGGCGCCTGGCTGGCCTTTGAGGGCCGCGCATTCGAACGCGATACGCTGCCCGCATCGCTGGCAGCG
This sequence comes from Pseudoduganella plicata, assembly GCF_004421005.1. Classification (NCBI taxonomy): domain Bacteria; kingdom Pseudomonadati; phylum Pseudomonadota; class Betaproteobacteria; order Burkholderiales; family Oxalobacteraceae; genus Pseudoduganella; species Pseudoduganella plicata. The sequence continues at coordinate 526,680 of NZ_CP038026.1, read as the reverse complement.
CAGGCACTGGCAGCGCAACGCAACCTGTACACCGGGCACGGCGTGGCGCTGTACTTCGCCGGCAAGGCCTGTCGCACGTTTGTCGCGCAACTGGAAGTGGCACGCGCCCCGACGGAACTGGAAGAGCGCCTGCTGGACGTCTTCTCCGCCAATGTGGCGGTGGGCCTGGACAACGTGGAGCTATTGGCGCACCTGCACGACGCCGCGTTCTACGACACGTTGTCGAAACTGCCGAATCGCACGCGCCTGGTCGAGATCCTCGATGCCACGGTGGCAGGGCCGGGACGCGAGGAAGCCGTGCTGGCACTGGTCGACCTCGATCACTTCGCGGAGACCAACGACGCGCTGGGCCATGAGTTCGGCGACCAGCTGCTGGCGGCCGTGGGCGCACGGCTGCGCCAGGGGCTGGGCCACGAGATGACGGTTGCGCGCATCGGCGGCGACATCTTCTGCGTGCTGGGCGACGAGCAGGAGGTCAATCCGGCGCATATCCTGGCCTTGTTCCAGCAACCGTTCAATATCGAAGGCCAGGACGTGCAACAGACGGCGACGCTGGGCCTCGTGCGGCTGGTCGAGCATGACGGCAGCGGTTCCGACGCGCTGAAGGACGCCGACATCGCGCTCAAGCGCGCCAAGTCGCAGCAGCGCGCCGGCTACTTCTACTTCTCGCGCAATATGGGCGTCGAGATCCGCGAACGGGTGCGCATGATGCACGCGCTGCGTACCGCGTTCAGCCACAACGAGCTGTTCGTCATGTACCAGCCGCAGATCGACCTGGCCACGCGCCGCCCCGTCGGCGCCGAAGCGCTGCTGCGCTGGCGCACGCCGGACGGCAAGTTCGTGCCGCCGGACCGCTTTATCCCCATCGCCGAATATTCGGGCCTGATCATCGAGCTGGGGGAATGGGTGCTGCGCACGGCCTGCGTGGAACTGGTGCGCCTGCGTACGGCCGGACACCGGGCGTTCACGATGTCCGTCAACGTCTCGCAGGTGCAGTTCCGCCATCCGCAATTCCTGTCGATGCTGCGCCGGGCACTGGACGATACCGGCGCGCCGCCCGAATACGTGGAGCTGGAAATCACGGAATCGATGGCGATGGAAGAGCCGGACATGCTGATCGAAATGCTGAACCAGGTGCGCCGCACGGGCGTCAAGGTGGCGATCGACGATTTCGGCACGGGCTTCTCGTCGCTGTCGCACCTGCAGCGGCTGCAGGTCGACCGCCTCAAGATCGACCGCGCGTTCGTCACCGAGATCACGGGCTCGTCGCGCGGCAGCAGCATCGCCGAAATGGTGATTCAGCTGGGCACGAACCTGGGGCTGTCGATCGTGGCCGAAGGCGTCGAGGACGAACGCCAGGCGCAGGTGCTGTATCACCTGGGCTGCCCGCTGGCACAGGGTTATCTGTTTGCCCGGCCAATGCCGGCCAAGGACCTGGGCCACTGGCTGGCCCGCGAATCGCTCCATCCGGCATGATGTGCCCGACTTTCACCACCTATAAAAAAACGCTGCCAGGGCAGTAATGCCGTTCAGTTAAGGTAGCTTCTTGACCTTCCGGACGGCGTAACGCTTCGGCGTTGCCTTGACGGCCCGGTCGCATTTGCGGCCGGGCCGTTCGTCGTTCAGGAGGCTAACCAACCTTTCTCGTAGGTGCTTCATTGATGCAGGCAGTTTTCCGTACGACCTGGTGACCCCTGCCCAGTGCAGTTCAAACTGGATTAGGTGAAAAGCGCGGATGAAGCTTACCTCGGTCGGTTCACACTTGACGGCCAGTGCGGCTTTGGCTATTTCGAGCCGGATTAGGTTGTAAGCAATAAGAGTGCCCCAGATTTCCTGATATACCCCGTCCACGGTTTTCGAGCGCAGCGTCAGCGCTGTGCCGAGCATGGTCTGCTTGAGCTCCCGGTAACTCGTCTCAATTCCCCAGCGCTTGTCGTAGCAGAGGGCGATATCACTTGGCTTGTAGCGACGGCGGTCGCGTAGCGACGTCAGCAAGATGCGCTTGCGTGCTTGGGCGTCAACGACGGTGATTGCCCGCGCTTCCCAGAACTCGGGCAACTCTGGGCACTTGGCCCTGGCTTGGGGCGAGACGCGCATGCGCACCAGCATATCTTCGCTTTCGCCCTCGATTGCTTCCCACTTGGTATTCGATTTGGACGAGATGATGAAGTGCCGTTCAGCGCCGCTGCCTGTCAGGCCACATAAGATCTCGGCTGACAGAAAACCTTGATCGAAAACCGTCAGTGATTCATTCGGAATGGCGCCAAGCAGCTGCTTTGCATACAGCATTTCATTGGTCGAGTACGGCCCAAACACGGCGCTGTGTACCAAGTGCGTAGGGAGCGATGTCACGGTGACACCTCGCACCTGAGGATAGCTTGCGACCGTATCGCTCGCGTAGCTTTGCGCCCCGAAATGCTCGCGATTTTCCACCGTGTCGTGCGTACGCAAGGTTGTTCCGTCCATGGCGAACAACTGCAACCCCTTGAACAGATAGGCCTTCTTGTCCTGCGCAACCCAGTGCCTGGCCGAACGCTCGAATAGCCATTTCAAAGGTGCTTGTCCGACGCGTTGGCGGGCTTGTGCCGCAGCACTCTTGCTGACGAATGGCGTCTGTGAATCCGGTACCGCCAAACCAAGATCATCGAGCACTTCGCTGATGGATTTGTGCCTATACAAAGCCAGCGCGACCATCAGCCACACGACCTGCTCAGCGGGTAGACGCCGATGTCGGATACTGGCCGCCTCCGTGCTCAACACCGCCTGCTCGACCCATTCATACGGCAAATGCTCTCCCAGCCTCGCCCAATCAGGAGACTCGAGATGATTCGCTAGGAAATGCAGGGTGTCGTCGAACATGGCGACGAAGGTTAACAGTGATGCGGGGCGTTTACAACCGCAAAATAGAAATGCCGTTCAGTCTTAACTGAACGGCATTACTGCCAGGGCAGCGTTTTTCATGACGGGGCGCGGATCAGCGCTGGTTCGCCGCCGCAAACTCATCCTCTTCCGCCGGCCAGTCGCGGATATACGCCTTGAGCATGCGGTTCTCGAAGCTCTGCGCCTCCAGCACGGCGCGCGCCACGTCGTAGAACGAGATCACGCCAAGAATCGTCTTGGCGTTCATCACGGGCAGGTAGCGGGCATGCTTCTCCAGCATGATGCGGCGCACTTCGTTCACTTCCGTGTCGGCCGTGACGGTGATCGGATGGTCTTCCATATGCTTGCGCACGGTGCCCGCGCCCACGGACCCGCCGTTGTCGTGCAGCGCCTTGAGCACTTCGCGGAATGTCAGCATGCCGACCAGGTCGCCGTACTCCATGACGACAAGCGAGCCGATGTCCTTTTCCGCCATCGTGTCGGCGGCCTCGGACAACGGCTGGTCGGGGCTGATCGTGTAAAGGATATTGCCTTTGACTTGAAGGATTTCTGAGACTTTCATGGTGGCCGTCCTGTCCGCGGGAAAAAACCGTTTATATAGTGGGAGCGAAGCGTAACAGCGGCCCGGGGTCGCGCCGCATCGCATTGTTTGTGCCAGGAAACTGTCTCAAAGTGGCCCGGGCGGCGTATTGCCATGCCCATTTTGAAACAGCTTGTCAGCGTTATAGGCGAATGTAGCCTATGCCCGCCGAAAAATCCAGCCTTCTACATAATCGAATTGCAACGGTCTTGACGGCGTCCGATATCGCTGTAGCATCGAACCCAGCCATTTACAACCACGGAGACCCGGATGACCCTACCAGCCGCAAACGCGCCCGCCATCATCATGATCCATGGCGCCATGAACGATCATAGCGTCTGGGCCCACCAGGCACGGCACTTCGACGGTGCCGGGAGGCACGTGCCGGCAATCGACCTGCCCGGCCATGGTCATGACGGCGCCCCCGCGCTGTCGACGGTCGAAGCCATGGCCGAATGGCTGCTGGCGATGCTGGACGCCCAAAATATCGGCCACGTGGCTCTGGCCGGACACAGCATGGGCTCGCTGATCGCGCTGGAGGCCGCAGCCCGCGCGCCAGGCCGCGTGACGCACGTTGCGCTGCTGGGCAGTACGTGGCCGATGAAGGTGTCGGGCGCGCTGCTCAAGACGGCGCTGGAGGACGAGCCGGCCGCCATCGACACCGTGGCGCGCTGGTCGCACACGCCCGGGCATCCCGCCGCCGGGGACTCGCGGGCGCTGATGCAGGCCGTGGCCGCGCGCAATCCCGACGGGCTGCTGCACAATGATCTGGCTGCGTGCAAGGCTTATGCGAACGGCGCGGCCGCGGCGGCGGCCATTGCGTGTCCCGTGCTGTTCCTGTCGGGCGCGCACGACATGATGACCCCTCCCGACGGCGGCCAGTTGCTGCCAGCCCTGTCCCGCGCGCGGATGGTGTCCGTCGATGCGGGGCACCAGATGATGGCCGAGCAGCCGGAAGCCGTCACCGCGGCGCTGGCGGCGTTCCTTGTCTCCGCCTAACGGCAGTCCAGCGGCCCGAAATGCGCGGCCAGCGACTTGCCAAGCCCTGTTTCCACGGCCGCCTCGACCTGCCGCGCCAACCGGGCCGCATCACGGCTGGCCTGGATGTCGCGCGCATCGTCCGAGTCGGACGCCACGCCTGCGTTGACGGCCATGCCGCCGAACACGAACAGCCGATAGACTTCCGCCAGCGTCAGGCGATCGGCGTTGGCCAGCAGCACCCAGCTGTCGGCATCGCCGCCCACGTGCTTGCGCCATTCCACCCGCGACGGCGCGTCCTGCCTGACGCGACCGACCCACCCCTGCGCCTGCATTTTCTCCAGCAGCACGTCCATCTCGTCGAATCCCAGCCGCGTGCGGGCACGGATCGCGTTCGCGTTGACGAGCGCCGTGTCGCCGCAGCGGCAGGCCATGTGCAGCACGTGCAGCACCGCCATCGCATCCACGAAGGCGCTGCCCGGCGCCGGCTCGTGCCACCACCGTTCGTATTTGACGACCGGCAGCGCCGCCGTCAGCAGCGCGCCGATCAGGGTGATCACCCAGGACAGGTAGACCCACAGCAGGAACAGCGGCAGCGCGGCCAGCGCGCCGTAGATCTTGGAGTACGTGGGGAATTGCGTGATGAAGACGGCGAAGCCGCGCTTGGCGAGCTCGAACGCCATGCCGGCCACCATGCCGCCGGCCAGCGCGTCGCGCCAGTCGACCCAGCGGTTCGGCACTGCCATGTAGAGGAATGTGAAGCCGGCCGTCGTCAGCGCCACCGACAGGACGGTGTAGAACAGCGCGCCCGCCACATTGCCCACCAGCGAAGTGGTGGCGGTAAACACCTGCGTCGTCAGCGACAATGAGACGCCCACCACCAGCGGTCCCAGGGTGATCAGCGCCCAGTAGACGAGAATGCGCCGGGTCCAGCGCCGCTCCGCCTTGACGCGCCAGATGCGGTTGAACACGCGCTCGATCATGCGCATCATCGCGGCCGACGTCAAGACCAGCGTAACGGCGCCAATGGCTGACAGGCCCGTGGCCTGCGCGGCGAACGTCGTCAGGTACCCTAGGATCGTGTTCGAGATCGCCTTCGGCATCACGCTCTGGATGAAATACGCCTCCAGCGCCGTGCGGAACGACATGAACATCGGAAAGGTGGTGAACACGGCCAGTGCAACTGTCAGCATCGGCACGAGCGCGAACACGGTGGTGAAGGTCAGGCCGCCGGCCACCTGCGGCAGGCTCTCTTCGCGCAGGCGGCGCCGGGCAAACAGGAAAAGGTCGCGGATTTCGCTCCACGACAGGTCGCGCAGCTCGGCCATGCCGTTGCGGCAGCTGCGCGCCAGGCGGCGGTAAAAGGTCTGCAGGAAGCTTGAATGCATGCGGTGTAACGGCAACGGCGGGCATGGCGCCGCACGCCCTTGCCTGAACGTCCATAAAGGGCCATATAATACCAACGATGAACGCTTCCAACCTGACTATCCTCGTGCTGTACTATTCCCGGCACGGCGCCACCCGCAAACTGGCCGAATTCATCGCCCAGGGCATCGAAAGCGTGCCCGGCTGCGACGCCCGCCTGCGCACCGTCCCGGCCATATCCACCGTGACCGAAGCGACAGCCCCCGCAGTACCCGCCGACGGCGCGCCGTACGTGGAACTGGAAGACCTGGAACAATGCGCCGCCCTTGCCGTCGGCTCGCCTACCCGCTTCGGCAACATGGCATCGGCCATGAAGTATTTCTGGGACGGCACGTCCAGCCAGTGGCTGGCCGGCACGCTGGCGGGCAAGCCCGGTTGCGTGTTCACGTCCACCGGCAGCCTGCACGGCGGCCAGGAATCGACGCTGCTGTCGATGATGATTCCGCTGCTGCACCACGGCGTGATGGTGATGGGGCTGCCCTACACCAACCCGGACCTGATGACGACCGCCAGCGGCGGCACGCCGTACGGCGCCAGCCACTGGTCCGGCCTGGATGGCAAGAAGCCCGTCACGGACGAGGAGAGGCGCCTGGCTGTCGCCATGGGCAGGCGCCTGGCGGAAACCGCCGTTCGGCTGGCGGGCGGAGGCGCGTGATGCCGGGCCTGCGCCAGAAGATCGCGTGGTGGGGAGCGCTGCTCAGTACCGCCGTGCTGATCGCCTGGTGCCTGCTGTGGGAACTGTGGCTCGCGCCCCTGCACCCGGGCGGCTCGTGGCTGGCGCTGAAGGCCGTGCCGCTGCTGTTTCCGCTGATCGCCGTCATCAAGCGCGACCTGTACACGTTGCAGTGGACGTCGATGATGATCCTGCTGTATTTCACCGAAGGCGTCGTTCGTGGCTGGAGCGACCGCACGATGCCGTGGCTGGGCTGGGGCGAAGCGGCCCTCGTGTTTGTCTTCTTCTGCTGCGCGCTGCTGTACGTGCAGCCGTATAAACGGGCCGCGAAAAAGGCCGCACAGGAGCTGCTGGCGAAAGTCACCAAGGGCTCGAACAGCCGCAACGATCATCCATGAGCGCGTCCATGTCCACTTTCCTCGACACCTGCCGCGACCTGATCGGCCCCGCCCACGTGCTGGACGCGGCACACGACATGGTGCCGTTCCTGCGCGACTGGCGCGGACGCTTCACCGGCAGCGCGCTGGCCGTATTGCGCCCTGGCAGTGTGGCGGAAGTGGCGGCGCTGGTGCGCGCCTGCGCCGATGCGCGCGTGCCCATCGTGCCGCAGGGCGGCAACACGGGCCTGGTACTGGGCGGCGTACCGGACGCCTCCGGCACGGCCGTCGTGCTGTCGCTGGCGCGGATGAATGCCGTGCGCGCCGTCGATCCCGTCAATCGCACGATGACGGTCGATGCCGGCTGTATCCTGCAGCGCGCGCAGGAAGCGGCGGCCGCGCACGATTGCCTGTTCCCGCTGTCGCTGGCTGCCGAAGGCAGCTGCACCATCGGCGGCAACCTGGCCACTAATGCGGGCGGCACGGCCGTCCTGCGTTACGGCAACGCGCGCGAGCTGTGCCTCGGGCTGGAGGTCGTCACGCCGCAAGGCGAGGTCTGGTCCGGCCTGTCCGGGCTGCGCAAGGACAATACCGGCTACGACCTGCGCGACCTGTATATCGGCGCCGAAGGGACGCTGGGCATCATCACGGGCGCCGTGCTGAAGCTGTTCCCGCAGCCGAAAGCGTCGGTCACGGCGCTGGCGGCCCTGCCCTCGCCCGCGCACGCATTGCGATTGCTGTCGCTGATGCAGGACCGCGCCGGCGCCAGCCTGACCGGCTTCGAGCTGATCTCCTCATTCTGCCTGCGATTGGTGGCTGAGCACTTTCCGCAACTGCCTCGCCCTTTCGCGCAGCCGTCTCCGCCGCCGTTTCCTCAGTATGCGCTGCTGGAACTATCCAGCAACGAGTCGGAAAAACACGCTGTCGGGCTGCTGGAAAGCGCCATCGGCGCCGCACTGGAGCAGGAGATCGTGCTGGACGCCGTCGTTGCCGGCTCCGTCGCGCAATCGAGGGGCCTGTGGCAACTGCGCGAGCACATTCCGCTGGCGCAGGCCGCCGCCGGCAAGAACATCAAGCACGACATCTCGCTGCCCGTCTCGCGCATCGCCGACTTCATCGCCGAGACGGAGCCGCTGCTGCAGGAAGCCTTCCCCGGCTGCCAGCTGGTGTGCTTCGGCCACCTGGGCGACGGCAACCTGCACTTCAACGTGGCGCCGCCGCCAGGCATCGCCAACGAAGCCTTCCTCGTCAACCAGGATGCCGTCAACCGCGTCGTGCACGATACCGTGGCGCGCTACGGCGGCTCGATTTCGGCCGAACACGGCATCGGCGCGCTGAAGCGCGACGAGCTGGCGCGCTACAAGGACCCTGTCGCGTTGACGCTGATGCGCGCGATCAAGGCGGCGCTGGACCCGCAGGGCATCATGAACCCCGGGAAGGTCCTGTGAGACTGGCCGCTCTGCTGCTGGCCGGCTGCGCGGTGACGGCGCATGCCCAGGTCTACAAATGCACCGTGGACGGCAAGGTCACGTACAGCCAGGCGCCCTGCGAGCGCGGTAACGAAACGGTACTGACGGTGCCGGGTGCGCCGGCAGCCACACGCGACGACCCGCGCGAACTGGAACGGATGCGCCGCGCGGGCGCGCAGCTGGAAAAGGAGCGCGTTGCCCGCGCTGCGGCGCAGGAGCGCATCGACGCCCGCGCCGACCGTGCCGCCGCCACCCGCCGCCAGCGCTGCGACAAGCTGCGCCTGCAGGCCAGATGGATGGACGAAGACGCCCGCCGCGCCCAGCCGCAAGCGCAGGAGGCGGCACGGCTGAAAGCACGCCGCGCCGCCGACCGGGCCGCACTGGAGTGTGCGGCTTGACAAACCACACGGCGGCAAGGCAGCACCCCGGCGCCGGCATGCGCCTCCTGGCGCGCTGGCTGCTGCTGGGCGAGTGGCGCGCCCACCCCGTGCGCGCCCTGACGGCGGGGGCGGCGATTGCCGTCGGCGTCGCGCTGGGCTTTGCCATCCACCTGATCAACGCGGCCGCATTCAACGAGTTCTCGTCGGCCATCAAGAGCCTGTCCGGCCAGGCGGACGTACAGGTGAGCGGTACGGAATTGACGTTCGACGAAGCGATCTATCCCGTGCTGGCACAACTGCCGCAAGTGGCCGTCGCCTCCCCCGTGCTGGAATTTGCCGCATCGATGCCGGGCGGTCTGCCGCCCCTGAAGATCATCGGCCTGGACGTGTTCCGGGCCGGCCATATCTCGCCCGACCTTGTCGGTGCGCCCGCCAGTGGCGACGGCGCCGACGTGCTGGCGGACGACGCGCTTTTCCTGTCGCCCGCCGCGCTGCAATGGCTGGCCGTGCAGCCGGGAGCGCGCGTCGCGTTCCAGGTCGGCACGCGTCCGCTCGCCTTGCGCGTGGCCGGTTCGCTGCAGCGCGCCCGCGTGGGCCAGCGCCTCGGCGTGATGGACATCGCCGCGGCCCAATGGCGCTTCGACCGGATCGGCAAGCTGTCGCGGGTCGACCTCAAGCTGCGCGACGGCATCGACCGCAACGCCTTTCTCACCGCCCTGCGCGCCCGGCTGCAGCGCGACTACCCGGGACGCTTCCGCGTGGGCCAGCCGAACGACGCCGACCAGGAAAGCCGCAACAGTAACCTGAGCCGGGCCTACCGCGTCAACCTCGGCGTGCTGGCGCTGGTGGCCTTGTTCACCGGCGCCTTCCTCGTCTTTTCCACGCAGGCGCTGTCCGTCATGCGCCGGCGCAGCCAGTTCGCGCTGCTGCGGGTGTTGGGCATGGAGCGCCGCCGCCTGCTGCTGCAGGTGCTGGCCGAAGGGCTGAGCCTCGGCGTTGTGGGCGCGGTCCTCGGCATCGCCGGCGGCTACGGCATCGCAGCGGCCGCGCTGCGCTTCTTCGGCGGGGACCTCGGCGCCGGCTACTTTGCCGGCGTCGAGCCCGAAGTGCGGTTCACGCCCGTCGCCGCCCTGGTCTACTTCGCCCTGGGGATCGGCGTCGCGCTGCTCGGTTGCGCCGCCCCGGCATGGGAAGCGGCGCGCGCGACGCCCGCAGCCGCACTCAAATCGGGCTCCGACGAAGTGGCGCTGGCGCGACTGGCGCCCGCATGGCCCGCCCTGGCATGCATCGGCATCGCCGCGTGCATGGCGTTCGCGCCGCCCGTGTTCGAGCTGCCGGTGTTCGGCTATCTGTCCATCGCGCTGCTGCTGATCGGCGGCATCGCACTGATGCCCCGCATCGCATCGCTGACGTTCCGCATGCTGCACCGGCGCTGGCAGGCGTATGCGCGCACGCGTCCGGCGGCGCCGGCCGTGCCGTCGCTGACCCTGGCGCGGCTGGCCAACGCCTCCAGCCAGGCCGGCGTGGCGCTGGGCGGCGTGCTGTCCAGCTTCAGCCTGATGGTGGCGATGGGAATCATGGTCGCCAGCTTCCGCATCTCCGTCGACAACTGGATTCTGCAGGTGCTGCCGGCCGACCTGTATGCGCGCACGGCGGCCGGCGGCGCCACGGCCGGCCTGACGCCGCGCGAACAGGAAGCCATCCGCACGGCGCCCGGCATCGCCCGCGCCGAATTCATGCGCCTGGGCGCCGTGTCGCTGGCGCCGGATCGCCCCAGCGTTGCACTGCTGGCGCGCGACATCGATCCGGCCCGGCCGGAAAAGGCGCTGGTGCTGGTCGGTCCCGTGGCCGCGCGCCCGGCCAACAATGCGCTGCCCGCGGCGTGGGTGTCGGAAGCGATGGCGGACCTGTATGCCATACGCCCCGGCACCACGTTGCACCTGCCCCTGCGCGGTGCGCCGCGGCCGTTCTTCGTCGCAGGAATCTGGCGCGACTACGCGCGCTCCACTGGCGCCGTGCAGATCGGCCGCGACGACTACCGCCGCCTCACGGGCGATGCCGACGTCAGCGATGCCGCCTTGTGGCTGACGAAAGGCACGAAGGTCGGCGACGCCCAGGCGGCGTTGAAGGGCCTGCCGTTCGGCGCGGCGCTCGACATCACGGCGCCCACGGAAATCCGTGCGCTGTCGCTGAAGATCTTCGACCGCAGCTTTGCCGTCACCTACCTGCTGGAGGCCATCGCCATCGTCATCGGCCTGTTCGGCGTGGCGGCCACGTTCTCCGCCCAGACGCTGGCACGCTCCAAGGAATTCGGCATGCTGCGCCACGTGGGCGTCACGCGCGGGCAGATCCTCGGCATCCTCGCGTGGGAAGGCGGCGCCTTGACGGCGCTGGGGATCGTGACCGGATTCGTGCTGGGCTGGGCCATCAGCCTGGTGCTTGTCCACGTCGTCAATCCGCAGTCGTTCCACTGGACGATGGAGATGCACTATCCATGGCCGCTGCTGGCAGCCGTCGCGGCCGTGCTCCTGGTCGCGGCGATGCTGACGGCGCTGGTGTCGGGCCGGCAGGCGCTGTCCGGCGGTCCGATCCGCGCGGTGAGGGAGGACTGGTGATGGGAAAACTGGTGATGCAGCGCCGTGCGGTAATGATTGCCCTGCTGGCGGCGGTGCCAGCGCTGGCCGCGCCGCCAGCGCTGAAGCAGGTGACCGCGCTGCCGCCCGGCGCCACCTTGACCTTTCCGCGCGACTTCGGTGCCCACCCCGACTACAAGACGGAATGGTGGTACGCGACCGGCTGGCTGACCACGAAGGACGGCCGGCAACTGGGCTACCAGGTCACATTCTTCCGCAGCGCCACCGGCGCGGACGCGGACAATCCCAGCCAGTTTGCGCCGAAGCAGATGATCATCGGCCATGCGGCGCTGTCCGACCCCACCCACGGCAAGCTGCTGCACGACCAGCGGGTTGCCCGCGCCGGCTTCGGCCTGGCCTATGCGAAAACGGGCGACACGGACGTCAGACTGGACGACTGGCATATGGTCCGCAAGGCCGACGGCAGCTACGACATCGTCGTCAAGGGCGCCGGATTCGCGCTCGCCCTGACGCTGACGCCCACCCAGCCGGTGCTGCTGCAAGGCCGCGGCGGTTATTCGCAGAAAGGCCCGCGCCCCGAGCAGGCCAGCTATTACTACAGCAAGCCGCAGCTGCGCACCAGCGGCACCGTGACGCGTGCGGACGGCACGCGCACGGCGGTCGGCGGCACGACGTGGCTGGACCACGAATGGTCGACGCAGGTACTCGGCCAGGACGCGGCGGGCTGGGACTGGGTCGGCGCCAACCTGGACGACGGCGGCGCCCTGATGGCCTTCACGATCCGCGACAGGCAGGGTGCTAAACTGTGGGCCCACGCGACATGGCGCGACCCATCCGGTAAGATGAGCCATTACGCGCCCGGCGAAGTGAACTTCACGCCGCGCCGGCGCTGGCGTTCGCCGCGCACGAACACGACGTATCCGGTCGCGCAGACGCTCGTCACGGGCCCGATCACGTGGGAGCTCGCGCCGCTGCAGGACGACCAGGAGCTGGACTCGCGCCGTTCGACGGGCGCCGTCTACTGGGAAGGCGCCATGACGGTCGCGCGTGACGGTCGCCGGGTCGGCCACGCGTATATGGAACTGTCGGGCTACGAACGGCCGATGAAGCTGTAGAACACTAATGCAATCAACGACACCGCCCGCGGGGCGGCCACCATAATGAGCAACAGCACCACCAGTAAGAGTAACAATGCCAGCGGCAACGCCAGCGGCGCGCAGCACATGACGCCATCCCAGCGCGAACAGAAGAAAGGCAGCCTGGCCGCCCTGCGCGGCCTGGCACCGTTCCTGACGCCGTATCGCCTGCAGTTCGTGCTGGCCGGGATCGCGCTGACGGTTGCCGCCGGCGCCACGCTGGCCATCCCTTACGCCTTCAAGCAGATGATCGACCTGGGGTTCGGGGCAGCTGCGGGCGGCAAGGCCGGCATCGACAGCGCCGAACACGTGAACGTCGTCTTCCTGGCACTGTTCGGCGTGGCGACCGTGCTGGCGGTGGCCACCGCGGCGCGTTTCTACACGGTGTCTTGGCTGGGCGAGCGCGTGACGGCGGACATCCGCAGCGCCGTCTACCGCCACGTGGTCAACCAGAGTCCCGAATTCTTCGAGACGACGCAGACGGGCGAAGTCCTGTCGCGCATCACCACCGACACGACCCTGATCCAGGCCGTGGTGGGCACCAGCATCTCGATGGCGCTGCGTAACATGCTGCTGTTCGCGGGCGGCCTGGTGATGCTGTTCGTGACGAGCCCGAAACTGTCGTCCATCATCATCGGCCTGCTGGTGCTGACGGTGCTGCCGATCGTGATGTTCGGCCGGCGCGTGCGCAAGCTGTCGCGCGATTCGCAGGACCGCATTGCCGACGCGTCGGCCGTGGCCGGCGAAATCCTCAACGCCATGCCCACCGTGCAGGCGTTCACGCACGAGAAGATCGAAACGGACCGCTTCGGCGCGTCCGTCGAAAGCGCCTTCGTCACGGCCATGCGGCGCATCCGCGCCCGCGCGCTGCTGACGATGCTGGCCATCGTCCTGGTGTTCGGCACCATCGTGTTCGTGCTGTGGCTGGGCGCGCACGCCGTGCTGGAAGGTTCGATGACAGGTGGCGAGCTGGGGCAGTTCATCCTGTACGCGTCGATCGTGGCCGGCGCCATCGGCGCCCTGTCCGAAGTGATGGGGGAAGCGCAGCGCGCCGCCGGCGCCACGGAGCGGCTGCTGGAACTGATGTCGGTGAAATCGGAAATCCAGTCGCCCGCGCACCCTGTCGCCCTGCCGCCGCGAGCCGCCAACGGTGCCGCGCTGACGCTGGCCGATGTGACGTTCTACTATCCGTCGCGGCCGGACAGCGCGGCCCTGACGCATCTGGACCTGGACATCCGTCCCGGCGAAACGGTCGCCGTCGTCGGTCCTTCCGGCGCCGGCAAGACGACGCTGTTCCAGCTGTTCCTGCGCTTCTACGACCCGCAGCGTGGCGCCATCCGCCTCGATGGCGTGGACATCCGCCAGCTCGACCTGCATACCCTGCGCGACGCCATCGGCATCGTGCCGCAGGATACGGTGATCTTTTCCGCCAACGCGATGGAAAACATCCGCTACGGCCGGGCCAACGCCACCGACGCGGAAGTGATCCAGGCCGCGAAACTGGCCGCCGCGCACGAATTCATCGAGCGACTGCCGAACGGTTACCAGTCGTTCCTCGGCGAGCGCGGCGTGCGCCTGTCGGGCGGCCAGCGGCAGCGCATCGCCATCGCCCGCGCGCTGCTGAAAAATCCCCCGCTGCTGCTGCTGGACGAAGCCACCAGCGCGCTCGACGCGGAATCGGAACGATTGGTGCAGTCGGCGCTGGAGGCAGCCATGGTGGGCCGCACCACCGTCATCATCGCGCACCGCCTGGCCACCGTGCAGCGCGCCGACCGCATCATCGTCATGGAGGATGGCCGCATCGTCGAAACGGGCACGCACGCTTCGCTGGTGGCGCTGGGAGGCATCTATGCCAACCTGGCGGCGCTGCAGTTCCACAGCGTCCACGTGACGCATCCGCCGGTCGCCGAGGTGGCGCAATGAACGCGACCGCCAACGTGACGGCGAGCGAAGTCGAGCTGCGCCGCGCCTGCAATGTCGTGCTGCCCGGCCATCGCCAGGTTACGCCGGCGCGGCTGTACGCCGCCATGGCCGGCTGGTGCGAGGAAAACGGCATCGAGCACGACGTCTATGGCGAAGGTGAGCTGATCGCGTCGCTGGAGCGCAAGGTTGCGGCGCTGCTGGGCATGGAATCGGCCGTGTTCTGCATCACGGGCACGATGGCGCAGGCCACCGCGCTGCGCCTGGCCTGCGCGGACCGGGGCAGCGAGCTGGTGGCGCTGCATCCGACCGCACACATCCTGAAGCACGAACGCGGCAACCACCAGCTGTTCGGCCACTTCGCCGCGCTGCAGGTGGGCAGCCCGCATCGGCCGTTTACGCTAGAGGATGTGCAGGCGATCCCCGACCGCCTCGGCGCCGTGTCGGTGGAACTGCCGGCGCGCGAGATCGGCGGACAGTGCCCGTCGTGGCAGGAGCTGGACGACATCAAGGCGCATTGCACCCGCATGGGCGTACACCTGCACATGGATGGCGCCCGGCTGTGGGAAGCAGCCACCGGCTATGGACGGCCGCTGGCGGACGTTGCCGCCGGCTTCGACAGCGTGTACGTGTCGCTGTACAAGGGCATCGGCGGCCTCGGTGGCGCGGTGCTGGCCGGCAGCCACGCCTTTGTCGAACGGGCCCGCGAATGGTACCGCCGTCAAGGCGGCAATGTAATTCACCGCTCGCCGTACGTCGTGGCCGCGGCGATGCAGCTGGATGCCCGCCTGTCCGCCATGCCGGCATACTTGCGCCGCACGCAATGGCTGTTCGAGGCGCTGCGCGGCTATCCGCTGCTGCGTCCCAACCCGGCCGCGCCGCACGCGAACATGCTGCACCTGCACCTGCCCGTGCCGCGGGAGACGGCGCTGGCAATCCGCAACCGCATTGCCGGCGAGCGGCGCGTCTGGCTGCACAACCAGGTGTATCACGCGATGCTGCCGGAGCACAGCTATACGGAATGGTATGTGGGCGACAACCTGCTGGACCTGCCGGACGCCACCGTCCATGCGGCGCTCCGTGCATGGCAGGCGGCACTGGAGGCGGCGCAATGAGCTTCCAGTCCCTGAACCTGATCGATCCGCTGCTGCGCACCCTGGCATCGCTCGGCTACGACACGCCGACGCCGATCCAGAAACAGGCCATCCCCGCCGTGCTGGCGGGCCGCGACCTGATGGCGGCCGCGCAAACCGGCACCGGCAAGACGGCGGGCTTCGCGCTGCCCCTGCTGCAGCGCCTGACGCTGGCCGGTGCCGTCGGTCCGCTGGGCGTGCGCTGCCTTGTGCTCGTGCCCACGCGCGAGCTGGCCGAGCAGGTCTACGACAGCTTCCGCCGCTACGGCGCCAACGTGCCGCTACGCTCCTTCGTCGCCTACGGCGGCGTGCCGATCGAGCCGCAGGTAAACAAGCTGCGCAAGGGCCTGGACGTGCTGGTGGCAACGCCGGGCCGGCTGCTGGACCTGCACCGGCAAGGCGCGCTGACGTTCGATCAACTGGAAACGCTGGTGCTGGACGAAGCGGACCGCATGCTGGACCTGGGCTTCGCGCCGGAGCTGGACGCCGTGCTGGCCGCGGTGCCGGCCACGCGCCAGACGCTGCTGTTCTCCGCCACGTTCTCCGACACCATCCGCGCGCTGGCGCAAAAGCTGCTGCGCGATCCGCTGTCGCTGCAGGCCAGTCCTGCCAACGCGGCGGCGAAGACGGTGCGCCAGCTGGTCTACACGACGGACAAGAAGGCCAAGCCGGAACTGCTGGTCCACCTGGCGCGCCAGCATGGCTGGGGCCAGGTGCTGGTGTTCGCGAAGACCAAGAAGGGCGTGGACCAGCTGGTCGGCATGCTGCAGGACGAAGGCTTTACGGCCGAAGCCATCCACGGCGACCGGCCGCAGCCGGCACGGCTGCAGGCCCTGAACCGCTTCAAGGGACAGCAGGTGCAGATCCTCGTCGCCACCGACGTCGCCGCGCGCGGGCTGGACATCCAGGCGCTGCCGCTCGTCGTCAACATGGACCTGCCAACGGTGGCGGAAGACTACGTGCACCGCATCGGCCGTACGGGCCGCGCCGGCAGCTCCGGCGAGGCGATCTCGCTGGTGGCGGCGGACGAGGTGGAGCTGCTGCGCGCCATCGAGACGGTGATCCGGCAGGTGCTGCCGCGCGTGGAGGAGCCGGGCTTCGAGGCCAGCCACCGCGTGCCCTCGACAGGTACCGCGCCGGTCGTCAAGCCGCCCGCTACCGGGCCCGCAAAGAAGGCCGCGCGTCCCGCAGTGCCGAAACCGCGCGTGCCGGACAACGCGCCCCGCCCCGCCGGCGGCTTTGAAAAGGCGCCGATGGCGCCCCCCGCGCCGGCCCGCAAGCCACGCAAGCCGGCGCCTCCGGGCGCGGCGCCGAAGACGTACGGGCCGCAGCCCGGCGCTAAGGCGGGAGCCAGGGCGAAGGCCAAACGGTAGCGGGAGCACATGATAAAATCGCGGGCTTTGCGCCTCGCGCACGCTTTACGGAGAACCGCATGCAGCAGTATCAGCAACTGATCGAAACCGTCCTGGCCGAAGGCTCATGGCAGGACAACCGCACCGGCATCCGCACCTTGTCGGTGCCGGGCGCGATGATGCGCTTCGATCTGGCCAGGGGTTTTCCCGCCGTGACGACCAAGAAGCTGGCCTTCAAGTCGGTCGTCGGTGAATTGTGCGCGTTCCTGCGCGCTTCCCGCAGCGCTGCAGACTTCCGCGCGCTGGGCTGCAAGGTATGGGACCAGAACGCCAACGAGAACCGGCAGTGGCTGGACAACCCGTTCCGCGCCGGCACCGACGACCTGGGCCCGGTCTACGGCGTGCAGTGGCGCGAGTGGCCGGCCTTCAAGGTGCTGGACGCATCGGCCACGGCGCAGCTCGCCGCCGCGCAAGCCAGCGGCTTCACGGTCGTCGCCCCGCTGGTGGAAAACGGCGTGGACAAGATCCTGCTGTACAAGGCCGTCGACCAGCTGCGCGACTGCCTGGACACGATCGTCAACAACCCCGGCAGCCGCCGCATCCTGTTCCACGGCTGGAATCCGGCCGTGCTGGACGAAGTCGCGCTGCCCGCCTGCCACCTGCTCTACCAGTTCATTCCCAACGCGACCACGAGAGAAATTTCGCTGTGCCTGTACGTGCGCAGCAACGACATCGGCCTGGGCACGCCGTTCAATATCGCCGAAGCGGCCGTGCTGCTGACACTTGTCGGCCGCCTGACGGGCTATACCCCGCGCTGGTTCAGTTATTTCGTCGGCGACGCGCACATCTACGAGAATCACCTGGACATGGTGCGGGAACAGCTCAAGCGCGAGCCGTTCCCCCTGCCGCAGCTGGTCATCTCGGAGCGCATACCGGCGTTTGCCGAAACGGGCCGCTACGAGCCGGAGTGGCTGGAGAAAATCGAGCCATCGGACTTCAGCCTTGAAGGTTACCGGCACCACGCACCGATTACGGCGCCGATGGCGGTGTAAGCTCCACCCGCCACAGGTTCTGGTGCCGGCGCCGCGTTGGCCGCTGATGAGATCCGGCGCCAGGCCCGGCAGGTCTGCCCCGGCCCTTCGCAGCCGCTGCCACGACCCCGGAGTTCCGGTGTTTCATTTCAGGCGCCGCCAGCGGTTTGTGTCCCCATCGACGCCACCAGCGCATGAAACCAGCGCGCCTCGCGCGTTTTATGCAACTGCAGCCAGGCCTCCAGCGTCTCCGGCCGCATCACCTCCAGCAGCTTGAACACTTCGTACGCGAACTCCAGCGGCGCCAGCCCCGTGGCGGTGATCAGGTTGCGGTCGCGCACGGTAGGTTCGTTGCGGTAGCGCGCCGCCCCGGCGTACCCGGGGCACGTATCCTTCAGGTAGCTTAAATCGTTGCTGGTGTGCTCGTAGCCGTCCAGTACGCCCACCTGCGCGAGGCCAATCGTTGCGCCGCAGATGGCGGCCACGTTCCGGCCGTGTTCCAATGCGTGGCGGGCGAACGCCAGCGCAGGCGTCATCCGCGGCTCCTCCCACACTTCCGCGCCGGGCATGACCAGCAGGTCATCCGGCTGCCACGCGATCTCGTGCAGGCGCACGTCCGGCTCGATTTCGATGCCGCCCATCGTGCGGATCGGCGCATCCGTCAGGCCGGCCCTGACCAGCTCGAACGGCGCCAGCGGATTGGCAAAGAAGCGGCGGCTGTGCAGTTCCGCCGTCAGGTAGCCGACTTCCCAGTCGGCCATCGTATCGACCACTGTCAGATAGACCTTCATGCAGCCTCCATGCGTTCGGGCGGGTCTTCAGTATAACGCTGCCGCGGCGCTACTTCGCCGCGGCAGCGATACTCGCCCGGCGCAGCTCGCCCCGCAAGCCTTCCGTCGCGCACCACTGCCCCGCCGTTCCATCCCGTACGAACGTGAATTCGCCGTCCAGCACCATGCCCGCGTCGCGCCCCAGAGCCGCCAGCAGGGGCTCGTTGTGCTCGACCAGAAGGCGACAGCGGTATACCTTGTCCCCCTCGACGGGGCGGCACGGTCCCAACGGCTCCACTTCGGCGATTTCCCGTTTGCGTTCGGCCGAGTCGTAGGACAGGCCGAACTTGCGGCGGGCGGCGTTCTCCACATCGAATGCAGGCTTCCCGGGCGCCGGACCTGCAAGGCCTCCATGGCTGCCCTCAATGCCGGCGCGGAAGGCCCGTTCGACCTCGGCGCGTCCCAGCGGTTCGGCCTTGTTGCCGTAATGGCCGTCGGCGTCGATATGCCCAAAGCGTGCCTCCACGATCGTCGGCTGCGCACCCGTGATGACGAAGCCGCTCCTGCCTTCCGGCGCGGCGGCAATCGTAAAGGCATACGGGATACTCTCGCCATCGAGCTTGACGGTGGTCTTGCAGGCTCGCACGCGCGACGCGCTGGCGTAGCCCACCTCGGTGATACGTCCCACCTCCGGCCGGGGTATCGCCTCATCCGGCTTCATCTCATCGATCCTGCCCAGGCTCGATTCGAGGAACAGCCGCTCGATGGTGCTTCGCGTGCCTCCCGTCGCGCATCCGGGCACCGAGGCGGGCCAGAACACCAGCCACGCGACGAAGCCTGCTACCAGCAATGTGCCGGCGCCCCACGCCCAGCGCCGTCTTGCGAGCCTCGCCGGACGGGTGAGCATCTCTTCCAGGTCCGCCAGCATCGCGGCCTTTTCCGGATCGCCATCCGGGTTGCCGGCCGCTCGGACAGTGTTCAGCCTCTCGATCTCGATGATGCCCCGGTCGATCATCCACGCCAGGATGCCGGCCGGTCCCGTCACCACGGTTTCGTTCGGGCCGATGGCGGCCAGCGCCCGGTCGCACTCGGCCTGCGTGATCCACCCGCCGTTCAGGACCCGCCGGAAACACGCCTTCTGCAGCTCCTCGACATTTACCAGCATGCCGGATGCGCCCTCGATCGCGGCCAGGTAACGCGCCTGCTCTGCGCCGGTAAACGTGGCCTTCACGTGCGCGGTGGCTTGCGCCAGCTGCGCTTCGTCGACGATCTTTTCGCCGCGCAGCCACACAAGGTGATCGGCAAGGCTGTCGTTGCCGGCAAGCTCGCTGTAGCCGCGATGGGACAATGCCTGCATGTGCTGGTCGGCCGTGATGATGCCGGCGCATTGCAGCGTCGCCAGCGGCGTGGAGGAAGTACTGTTCATGGGATTGTCTTGAATGAAAAATGAAAGCGCTGCCAGTCATGCCGGCGGCAGCACCAGCTCCGTCCAGCGCCGCGCGGCCTGCTCGTCCTGCGTGCGCAGCAGGAACTGGTGGCCCTGCATCGCCGCCGGCTGCGCCAGCGCGCGGTCGGCGCTAGCGGCCACCTGCAGATAGCGCAGGCCCTGCACGTCATCCGCATCCAGCAGCAGGCGGCCGTAATGGAATGCCGCCTGCGCGTGCGGGCCGCCCGGCTGGGCCAGCAGCCGTTCCAGCACGGGACGCGCGGCCTGCGGCGTGTCGAATTCGGTCGTCAGCAGCGCCAGTTCTTCCAGTTGCGCGACGGGCAGCGTCGTCATGTCGCAAGCCTGCAGTGCCTGGAGGCGCTGGCGCGACTGGCGCGACTGACGATAGCGTTCCTCCCAGCGCCGCCCTTCGCGCCGCCACCATTGGGCGTCGAACTCGGCGATCAGTTGGCGGGTCGTGGCGACGCCCAGCAGTACGTCGGCCGCCGTGCGCTCCACCGGCCGCGGCAGGGTTGCCGCCACGCCGACGGCGGCCAGGCGCTCGCGCAGGCATGGATGCGTGTCGTGCGGGCCGGAGCGCTGCGCCAGCGCCGCCTCGAGCCGGTCCGGCCGCGACCATTGTTCGTGGCCGGCGCGGAACGCCGTGCGCATGGCCGCGTACGGCATGAACGGCGGCCGCACGGCGCGGTCCGCATGGCGCAGCAACGTGGGCCAGAACGTCTCGTACATCCAGCGCATCTGCAGTGCGTCGCGCACGAGACCCTGGGCATTGGCGGCGGCGCCGACCAGGCCAGTCGCCACGGCATCGGCCTCGTATTCGTTGCGGCGGGCCAGCACGAACGTGCAGGCGTTGTAATAAGGAAGCACGCGCTCCAGCAGCGCCACGAACAGGCGATGCGGCACGCCACGGGCCGACCGGTCCTGGATCTGTTCATGCAGCGTGCCGACGAGGCGGCGCTGGCGGTAGACCCACGCATCCAGCGGCGCGGCGCCCGCGCGCAGGTGGCCACGCAGGTGACCATATTCGTGGGCGATCGTGGCCAGCATCTCGCGCGTAGGGACACCCAGCAGATATGGCAAGCCCAGCATCAGCGTATTCGTGCGCGGTCCCCACAGGCCGCCCAGCGCTGGCCGCTGCGCGATGGCGGCGGTATAGCGTGCATCGACGACGACGCGGTGGATGACGGGCCCCTTCAGCCGCACGCGCATCCGGTCGAGCGCGTCGAACAGTGCCGGTGCCTCCGCGCGCGTCAGATGACGGCCCTGCGGCGCCGGCACGCGCGGCCACGCCAGCCATTTGAGCAGCAGCGCGACAGCCGCACCGAGGGCGGCGCCCAGGACGGAGCGCCACGGCTCGCTGCTCACCAGCGGCGCGCCAGCCCAGCGCAGCAGCACGGCGGCGGAGCCTGCCAACGCCAGCAGGACGATGGCTTCCACGGCATACACAGCAAGTCCCGCCAGCACGACACGGGCGCGAAAGCGCCCGGGATGCGCGCGCGCGGCCCGCTCCAGCCGCTCGATCAGGGCCACATACTGCTGCTGGTTCAAGCCGCTCTCCTCTGCCGCACCGATAAAAGCCGTTACGATAAAGGAAATACCCCCCGGCAAAACTCTCCAAATTCCACAGCGGGCATTTATTTTCGGAAATATTTCAACCGGCGTGCCGGCGCGCGCCCGATGACAGGCACATGACAGCAGCCGAGACCCTATAATACGGCCCGCAAAGGAACCTACATCATGACGCAACTTGCCATCATCGTCGCCGTCGACCGCAACAACGGCATCGGCGTCAACAACCAGCTGCCCTGGCACCTGCCGGAGGATCTGGCCCACTTCAAGCGCCTGACGACGGGCCACCCGATCGTCATGGGCCGCAGGACGTTCGATTCGATCGGCCGGCCGTTGCCGAACCGGCGCAGCATCGTCGTCACGCGCAACGTCGGCTGGCGCCATGCCGGCGTCGAGGCGGTGACGTCCCTGGCGGACGCCGTGGCGCTGGTGGGCGACGCCCCCGCCTTCATCATCGGCGGCGCGCAGATCTTCGCCGAAGCGCTGGCGATCGCCGACCGGCTGATCGTCACGCATATCGACCAGGCGTTCGATTGCGACACGTTCTTCCCCGCCATCGACCGGTCCGTGTGGCAGGAAAACGAGCGTCAGGCGTATGATTCGGCCAGCGGCCTGGCCTACACGATCGTTACCTATATTCGTCAATCACCCGTCAAGGAATAGCCAGCAGATGTCAGGACACGGTTTTCACGTCCACGGTCCGCACGACCACGCGGTCGAGCATGCGGCCCACAACAGCGACAAATTTTCCGGCCGCATCGCCGTCACCACGGCCATCCTCGCCACGATCGGCGCGCTGTTCGGCTACCAGGGCGGCGCCACGCAGAACGATGCGGCGATGTTCAAGAATAACGCCGCCATTGCCAAGACGGAGGCCGCCAACCGGTGGAATCATTATCAGGCGAAGTCGAACAAGCAGAACCTGGCCGAACTGGCCCAGACCCTGCCGAACGTCGATCCCGAGAAGTACCGCGCCGAGGTGGCCCGCTACAAGGCGGAAAAGGAAGACATTCGCAAGGAAGCGGAAAAGTGGGAAGCCACGTCGCTGGACTGGGACAGGAAATCCGATGCCCTCCTGCATCAGCATCACCAGTGGGCGCTGGCCACCACGGCCGAGCAGATCGCCATCGCGCTTGCCGCCATCACGCTGCTGACCAACCGCCGCTGGCTGCTGCTGTCGACGTACGCTGTGGCCGTTGCCGGCATCGCGCTGGGCGCGTTCGCATGGCTGCACGTCGATCCGCTGGGTGCCGTGCTGGGCGCCGGCACGGCGGGCGGACACTGACATGCGCGGCGCCGCTGCCCGGCAAAAGACCGTATCGGAATTTTTTCACCGGATCGGCGCAATTTCTGCGAGAATCCCGGTTCTTTTTTTCGGGGACATCCCCTTTCGGCACCGTCGCACATGTGCGGCGCGCCCAGCCCGCTCCGGTCATCGATAACCCGGGGCGGTTCTTCTTTTTGGAGACATCATGAAATTTCGTTTCCCCATCGTCATCATTGACGAGGACTTCCGTTCCGAGAACACGTCCGGCCTGGGCATCCGCGCCCTGGCCGCGGCCATGGAGAAGGAAGGCATGGAAGTGCTGGGCGTTACCAGCTATGGCGACCTGTCGCAGTTCGCCCAGCAGCAGTCGCGTGCCTCGGCGTTCGTCCTGTCCATCGACGACGAGGAATTCGGCGGCGGCTCCGTGGAGGAAACCGACCACGCGCTGAAGTCGCTGCGCGCGTTTGTCGAAGAGATCCGCTACAAGAATGCGGACATCCCGATCTACCTGTACGGCGAAACGCGCACGTCGCGCCACATCCCCAACGACATCCTGCGCGAGCTGCACGGCTTCATTCACATGTTCGAGGACACGCCGGAGTTCGTGGCGCGCCACATCATCCGCGAAGCGAAGTCCTACCTGGACGGCCTGTCGCCGCCGTTCTTCCGCGCCCTGGTCCACTACGCGAACGACGGCTCGTATTCCTGGCACTGCCCCGGCCACTCGGGCGGCGTGGCGTTCCTGAAGTCACCCATCGGCCAGATGTTCCACCAGTTCTTCGGCGAGAACATGCTGCGCGCCGACGTCTGCAACGCCGTCGAGGAACTCGGCCAGCTGCTCGACCACACGGGTCCCGTCGCCGCTTCCGAGCGCAACGCGGCGCGCATCTACAATGCGGACCACTGCTACTTCGTCACCAACGGCACGTCCACGTCGAACAAGATGGTCTGGCACAGCACGGTGGCGCCGGGCGACATCGTCGTGGTCGACCGCAACTGCCACAAGTCGATCCTGCACTCGATCATCATGTGCGGCGCGATTCCCGTGTTCCTGATGCCGACCCGCAATCACCTGGGCATCATCGGCCCGATTCCGCTGGAAGAATTCACGATGGAGTCGATCCAGAAGAAGATCGAGAACAATCCGTTCGCCCGCGAAGCCGCCAACAAGAAGCCGCGCATCCTGACGATCACGCAGTCCACGTACGACGGCGTCGTCTACAACGTCGAAACCCTGCGCGAAATGCTGGACGGGAAAATCGACACCCTGCACTTCGACGAAGCGTGGCTGCCGCACGCCACGTTCCACGACTTCTACAAGAACATGCACGCCATCGGCAAGGACCGTCCGCGCGCCAAGGAGTCGATGATCTTCTCGACGCAGTCGACCCACAAGCTCCTGGCAGGCCTGTCGCAGGCATCTCAGGTGCTGGTGCGCGAATCGGAGTCCGTCAAGCTGGACAAGGACGCGTTCAACGAAGCGTACCTGATGCACACCTCCACGTCGCCGCAGTATTCGATCATCGCCTCGTGCGACGTCGCCGCCGCCATGATGGAAGCGCCGGGCGGCACCGCGCTGGTGGAAGAATCGATCCTGGAAGCGCTCGACTTCCGCCGCGCCATGCGCAAGATCGACGAGGAATGGGGCCAGGACTGGTGGTTCAAGGTCTGGGGGCCGGACACGTTCGCCGAGGAAGGCATCGGCTCGCGCGAGGACTGGATCATCCGCGCCGAGGACGACTGGCACGGCTTCGGCAAGCTGGCGCCGGGCTTCAACATGCTGGACCCGATCAAGGCCACGATCGTCAATCCGGGCCTGTCGCTGGAAGGCCAGTTCGCCGACTCCGGCATCCCCGCGTCGATCGTCACGAAATACCTGGCCGAGCACGGCGTCATCGTCGAGAAGTGCGGCCTGTACTCGTTCTTCATCATGTTCACGATCGGCATCACGAAAGGCCGCTGGAACACGCTCTTGACCGCGCTGCAGCAGTTCAAGGACGACTACGACAAGAACGCACCGCTGTGGCGCATCCTGCCGGAATTCTCCGCCGCCAATCCGCGCTACGAGAAGATGGGCCTGCGCGACCTGTGCCAGCAGATCCACGACTTCTACAAGGCATATGACGTGGCGCGCCTGACGACGGAGATGTACCTGTCGGACATGATCCCGGCGATGAAGCCATCGGACGCGTTTGCGAAAATGGCGCACCGCGAAATCGAGCGCGTGGCGATCGACGACCTGGAAGGCCGCATCACGTCGATCCTGCTGACGCCGTATCCACCGGGCATACCGCTGCTGATCCCGGGCGAGCGGTTCAACAAGACGATCGTGGACTACCTGCGCTTCGCACGCGACTTCAACGAACGCTTCCCCGGCTTCGAGACGGACGTGCACGGCCTCGTCAAGCGCGAAGTCAATGGCAAGCGCGACTACTTCGTCGACTGCGTACGCCAGTAATTGTTTTCGGCTCCGACAAAAAAGGCGACTTCGGTCGCCTTTTTTTTCATCGGCTGCAACGCACCCGCCGGCAGCGATACATTCCACGACAAATTCACGACATGATCGGTATCAAACTATCCAGGCACCGCCGCGGCGGCGCTGCTATATTGAACGGGCAGTCTTAGCGTATGCGAGGTGGCGATGGCGCTGTCGATCTGGATGCAGACCATGGGTGCGGTGGCCACGGGTGCCGAGCCGATGCTGCGCAGCGCGCTCGATGCGGCGGGCATCGCGGTACAGGAAAGTCCCGCGCGCGGCTTCGGCGTGCTGCTGTGCGGCGCCCGGGAACGCACGGGCGACACGCTGGACGCCATACAGACGCTGTCCACCCAGGCCGCGGTGCTGGCAGTCGATTGCGCCGCGCAACCGCTGCCACCGGGCGCCATGTGGGGCCTGCTCGATGCCGGCGCCACCGACCTGCTGCCATGGAGTTCGGCCGAACTGTGTGCGCAGCAGATCGCCGCGCGCCTGCAACGATGGGATGCCGTGCAGCGCCTGATGGCGTCCACCGCCGTGCAGGGCTGGCTGGTGGGCGACAGCCCCATCTGGCGCTCCCTCGTGCACAGCGTCGTGGAAGTTTCCGCGTTCACGCAGTCGCCCGTGCTGATCACGGGCGAGACGGGCACCGGCAAGGACCTGATCGCCCAGCTGATTCACAAGCTCTCGGGCACGACGGGCGAACTGACGGTGCTCGACTGCACGACCTTGTCGCCGGAACTGGCCGGCTCGGAGCTGTTCGGCCACGAGCGCGGCGCCTTCACCGGCGCCACCAATGCGCGCGACGGCGCATTCGCGATGGCCGATGGCGGCATCCTGTTCCTTGACGAGGTGGGCGAACTGCCGCTGCCCCTGCAGGCGCAACTGCTCCGCGTGATCCAGGAACACAAGTACAAGCGCGTGGGCAGCAATATCTGGAACCCCAGCCATTTCCGCCTCGTCTGCGCGACCAACCGCGACCTAGAGGCGGACGTTGCCAACGGCACCTTCCGTGCCGACCTGTATTACCGCATCGCCGCGTGGCGCTGCCGCCCGCCGCCGCTGCGCGAACGCCGCTGCGACATCCTGCCCCTGGTCGAGCATTTCCTGCGCCAGCTGGACCCGAAAGGACAAGGCCGGCCGCTGGACCCGGCCGTGCGCGAATACCTGCTGTCGCGCGACTACCGCGGCAATGTGCGCGACCTGCGCCAGACGGTGGCACGGATCTGGTACCGCCACACGGGCCCCGGCCCCATCACGATCGGCGACGTGCCGCCGGACGAACGGCTGCACGGCGCGCCCGTCTGGCCGGACCAGCCGTTCTGCGACGCGATCCGGCACGCTGTCGACCGTGGCGTCACACTGTCCCGCCTGGGACAGGCCGCCGCCGATCTGGCGATCCGGGTCGTGCTGGAGCAGGAAGGCGACAATAACCAGCGCGCGGCGCAGCGGCTGGGAGTGACGGATCGGGCGTTGCAGATCCGCAGGAAGGCGGCGCGGGAGGAGCGGCCGACCGGGGCGGACTGATCGCGAGCGCCGGCTTGCCCGCGACAAGGCCTCACTGCCACCAGTCGAGCAGCGTCTCGTCGTCGACGTCCTCGAAATTGCGGTAGATGTTGGCGAAGTACCAGGCGATACCGGTCCTTGCCGTGTAGGCGTCGAACACCCGGGCGATATGCCCGATGCCCGCGGCGGCCGGCACCGTCAGGGCCAGGTTGCCGCCGTGGATGCCGTCGAGCGTGCCGCCCAGCTGCGCGCCGACGTCTTTTTCCAGCTCGGCCACGGCCGGCGGCGACAGTTCGTCCGCGTAGATCTGGATACAGAAATTGCCGCCGCGCTGCAGGACGGTTGCCGGTGCTGCAGGATCGCCGATCGCCACGATATCGCCGCGCGCCAGGTTGAGCGCAAGCCCCGGCGACGACAACAGTTCGTACCGGTCGCCGCCCAGGTCGCGCGCGGGCACCTGTTCGCATACCGGCCCATGTTCGCGCATCGCCACGAACAGTGCGATCAGCGTCGTTCCCTTCTCGTCCACGTGGTGCGCCACGACTTCCTTTCAGTGCGGGACGATTGTCCCTGAGCGCAAATGATACGCCAATGCCGGCTGTCAGCTGCCCCGCCCGATCAGCCGCAGCAGGTTGCCGCCCGTGATCAAGGCCTCGTCCGCGGCCGGCAATCGCAGCAGCCGGATCTTGTGCAGTTCCAGCCCCGGATGCAGCCAGGGGCCGTCGGAACCGAACAGCACCTTGTGCGCTCCGGCGCGGCGCACCGCTTCGGCCAGCAGGTCGAAGCGACGGATGCCGGAGCTGTCCGTGCAAATGTTCGGGTGGCGTACCAGATGGTCGATCATCGCGAGCTGCGCCTGCCACGCGTCCGCAAAACTGCCCAGGTGCGGCAGAATGAAGTTGACGTCGGGGTACTGCGCCGCCAGCAGTTCGGCCACGTGCACGTCGCCCATCGGGTCGTACAGCACGGGCACGCCGAAGGCGCGCGCCGCTTCGCAGATCTCGCCGCTGATCGGCGCGTCATGCCGATGCACCTTGATGCCGACGAAGCCATAGCGCTCCACGGCGAGCCGCACCATGGCCCCGATGCGGCCGCGGTCGCGCGCCGCATGGACGAATGCGAAGCCATAGTAGCGTTCCGGCCAGCGTGCCACGATGCCGGCCAGCGCCTGATTGGCGACGGCGTAGTCGGAATGGAATGCGGCCAGCAGCACGCTGCGTTCGATGCCTGCCGCCACGGCGCGGCGGCGGTAGCGGCCCAGTGCGAGGTTGCTGTCCCGCGGGCCGGTGAGGCCGTCGCCCGGTCCCGCGTGACAGTGGCTGTCGACGATCATGGCGCATCACCGTCAGATGCGGATGCCGGGTGCGTGCTGGCGCAGCGCCTGCAGCACGGCGGGTTCGACCTGGCCGTCCTGCGCGGCCTGCTGCGCCGCGCTGCCGGCGATGCGCACGAAGCGCCGCGCCATCTCGAACTCCTGCTGATCCAGCGCCATCCCCTCGAATTCCATCTCCAGCGCCTTCGACAGCGCCGTGCCGGCGGCGCGGCCGATCATCGTGCCGACGCCGGGGATCGGGATCATCGACCCCAGCGCGCCGCCAACGAAGGGCAACGCCTGTTTGGCGATGCCCTTCAGGACGCCGCCCAGCGGCTTGGCCACCTTGCCGACCACCGAGCCCACTTTCTTGATGCCCTTCCAGACACCCTTGAAGACGTTGCCGAGGAACTGTTCCAGCTCTTCCTCGCTGGCGACGGCCAGCAGCTCCATCGCCAGCTCCATCTCCTCCGCCTGGCTGAACGGGCTTTCCTGCTGGCCGAATCCGCCCTCGAATTCGTTGGCGAATTCGCCCGCGAACCCACTGCCCTCGCCTTGCCCGAACGGCAGGATCTCGAACGTTTCGCCACTGGCGCGGCATTGGCCGCAACTGCACTGTTTCGCATGCATGATCGTCTCCTTTACTTCACTCCATCGGTTCGCCGGCGGGCGTTCAGACCCAGGCCGGTCCCATCACTTCCATTTCGAGTTCGCTGCGCTGGTTGGTCGTTTCGCCGCGGTTGGTGGGCAGCAGCATGGCCGCGTTGATGTCCGACTCGATGGCCCGCAGTTTCTTCACATCGCCGGTCGGCTGGGCCACGAACACCCGGTAGTTGCGCAGCGGGACGCCCAGCACGGCGCCGCACAGCATGTGCTTCCTGATGCGGTTCTGCAGCTCCTTCGTCACGCCCACATAAGCCATCGGCTTGCCGCCCTTGCGGAACGTGATGATGTACAGGGCAGGCCCGGTAACCTTGCCGGCCTTGCGCACCGCTGCCAGCGTGCCGGCGTCCTGGAACGTCACACCCGGCGCCTTCTGCGTCAGAACGAGCGTCAGCTTGGGCGGAATTTCCTCGTCCGGCATCGTGTCGTCGGGCCGGCCATCGCCAGCGCCGGACGGGAAGTCGACCGGCTCGAACGACGCGCCACCCGGTGGCTCCCAGGGGTCGCCCGCGCGCGGCGGCGCGTAGCCGCCCGGATCGCTGACCATCAGGCCATACGGGCTGCCGCCGTAGCTCGGGCCCCAGTACGGGCCGCGCGGGTAGCGCGGATAGCCCGGCCGGGGTGGCGTGGGATACGGACGTTTGCCCGGGCCGCGTCCGCCCGCCGGACGGTTGCCCGTGCGCCCGGCGCCAGGACGCGGCCCGCCGGCACCGCCGCCCCTGCCGCGTCCCCCGGATCGCCCACGTTCGCTGTCCCATTCCCCGTCCGTTTCCGCTGCGCTTTCACTCGCCAGCGGCACAATTTCAAAGGCCTCGCCTTCATTGGTGTATTGCTCTCTCATGTCAGCCCCCGGATATCCGCTCATGTCTCAAGTCATGTCTCAAGTCCAGCAGCGCCGTCGCCGCCCTGGCGATATCGGCTTGTGTGTGGTCAGCCCGCAGCAGGAACGTCAGCCGCGCCCTGCCGCCCTTGGACTGCGGCAGCGCCAGCACGCCGGCCTGGCGCAATGCCCGGTGGGCCGCCGCCAGGTCCAGCCGCCCCGGCAGCGGCACCGACTGCACCGGGAAGCGGCCACCGTCGCAGGCCAGTCCGCCCTGCCGCAGCGCGGCGCGAAAGCACGCGATCCGCTGCGCCAGCAGCCGGCGCAAGCCATCGCCGCACAAGGCGTTCAGCCGGAGGACGCGCCGTGTTGCCGCGACCACCGCCTGCGACGGCGGACTGGCATGCAGCCGCGTATCGCTGACGCGCTCGAATCGGGCCACCCAGGCGGCGCTGCCCGCCAGCACGGCCAACGGCACGCCAAACGCCTTGGCCAGCGACGCGCCGACCAGAACGGGCAGATGCTCAATGCCGTGTCGCCGCAGCGAGCCGCCGCCGTGCCGGCCCAGCACACCAAGCGCCTGCGTATCGTCCAGCACCAGCAGCCCGCCGTCCCGCTCGGCCAGCGCACCGTACTGGCCCAGTGGAGCGCAGTCGGCGCCGCCGGGGCTGTAGCCGTCCGCCAGAATCAGCGGCCAGCGGCCCGCGTCGCGCCAGTACCCCACCAGCCGGGCCAGCGCCGCCGTGTCCCCATGGCGGAACGCGCGCAGCGGCAGGCCCAGTCCCGCGGCCCGTTCGGCGCCCCAGCGCGCCACGGGATAAGCCGCATCGTCCACCAGCACGGCGCAGCGCTCGCGCGCCAGCATGCCGAACAGGTCCCAGAACAGGTGCAGCGTGGACGGCAGCAATGTCGCTGCCGCACTACCCTGCAACCGGGCCAACGATTCGGCTACGGCCCTCGCACCCGGCACGTCGTACAGCGCCGCCGGTTTACCCAAGGTCAGCGCATCCCAGCCTTCCAGCGCATGACCGGGATGCCGCATGCCGAGATACAGTGCGCTGGTGAAGTCGGCCGGTTCGCGCATGCTCACGCACTGCGCTGCTGTTGCGCCAGGCGCTGCCGCAGCAGCACGGACGGCAGTGTCGCTTCGCCGGCCGGGTTGCCCGAATCGACGGACAGGTCGACACCCGTCGCCGCCCGGTACGCGTGGATATAGCCCTGGGCCTGCGGCCGCCAGAAGCGCGCCCAGTTGAACGCCTGGGTGGCTTCGTATACGTCGCTCCAGTGCCCGAAGCGGACCGACAGCAGCAGCTGCTCGCCGAAGATGGCCAGGTTACGGAAGTGCATGACGCTCGTGTCGCTCCACGTCTGCAGCCTCTTCATCGCATCGACGCGGTCCATCCACGGTTCCGGATAGGCCACCATCACGCGCGTCGGCAGGAACTCGCGGAACTCCGGCCGGGCCAGCAGCCATTGCTGCATCAGCATCTCGATGCGGGCCGTGGACGGCAGGTCGCCGTACTGGTTGTGCGCCCCCTGCGACAGGATCAGGTGCACTTCCTTCAGCGCATTCAGGATGGGGAAGGCGTCCGCCTTGACGGTCGTGTCGTCGTCCTGCCGGTAGAACGTCGTCAGCAACCGCAGCAGATGATGGAACGCCTCCAGGAACTTCGAGCGGCTGTCGGCCGGGCGCATGCCGCGCACCGCCTTGCCGTCGAGGCGGATGCCATAGTGATGGTCATACTCGTAGTTGCGGCGCACCACCGTCAGCCGGTGCTGCTCGTCCTGCGTATAGCCCCACAGCAGGTTGTTCAGGGGCCGCAGCATGTCGATTTCCGTGTTCGCCAGCGGGTCCGTCACGCTGGGGCCGCGCAGGTTCTGGAAGCGCTGCGTGATCGCGTTCATCGTCTGCACCAGCATGCCCTCCTCCTGCCAGTAGTTCCAGATCAATTCGATCAGGCAGGGATTCGTCAGGCGGTCCTGGATGATGCCGAAGCACAGCTCCGCCTCTTCGTTCCGGCTCGGCACGAGGACAGGCACGTCCGGCAGCTTGCGGCGGATCACGGCCAGGTACGGCAGCATTTTCGCGCCGCCCACGGACTCCAGGTAGTCCTGCACCAGCGCGTCCTCCAGGCTGCCGTTGGCGGGAATGTCGCGCCGGTCCAGGTAGGCGTTGTCGTTGACCGGATCGAACGCGAACGGTGCGCGCAACACGCCGCAGTTGACCATCACAAACGCTTCCGTCGCCGCCTTCAGCACCCGATACGCTTCCGAATCGGTGAACGGCAGCGCGCGCTGGGCCTTCAACGTCTGGTACGCGGCCGTCTTGGCGCCGAATCGGGCCCGTTCAAAGGGCACCACGCCGTTCTCCCCGGCCGGCTGGCAGAACAGCTGGTCCAGGAAGTCCATGTAGTTGTTGAACGACAGCGCTTCCGTGCTGTTGCGGATCAGCGTCCACAGCGCCAGGTCCGGTGTCGCTTCCGTCTCCGTGCGCGACAGCGACACGCCGATATTGCCCGAGATGGGCTGCGGCGTACGCTCTTCGGCGTCGAACGTCGACGACAGCGCCAGCCGCGCGCCGTCGCCGCCGCCGGGCACCGCGGGCACGGCCAGGATGCCCGGCGTCGAGACGATGACGCCGCTGCGCCGCGCGAATACCAGGTCGCCCGAGAAGCGGTAGCGTCCCGGCTTGCGGATCAGTTGCGCCGCCGAATAGGCCTGCCCGGCCCTGGGCTGCCAGATGTCGTCCACTTCCAGTACGACGTCGTTGCCGACAGCCTTGTCCAGGCCGCGGAATACCACGTCGACGATGGCACGCTTGCCGACATACGCGCCGTCGGTACGCGTGCTCTGGCCGGGCGCCTCGAACGACAGATGCATTTCCGGGTCGATGTCGAGGTCGAAGAACAGCTCATGCAAGCCGCCCTGGTCCACCTTCACCGTCGCCACGATCGGCTGGTTGCCGGCAAACGGCGTGACGTGGTCGAACAGCACGAAGTGCACGCCCGGATCCAGGTTGGTGAACGTGACGATGCCGTGGGCGCCGGTGCGGTCGACCTTCATTTTCCGATGCAGGGTCGGATCCCAGTTCACCAGGTGCGCCTCGCCCGACGTCTGCAGGACGATGCCCTGCGGGTCCATGCCCTGGTACAGGCGCATCGCCGCGCCCACCAGGGGGATACTGCTGGCCCGGTCGCGCACCGTCACCTTGACCGTACCATGCTGCTGCGCGGGGCCCTCCGCGCTTGCCCTGGCCATTTTCCTCGTACTCATTTCGCTCTCCTCAAAGGTTGATCATCACGCTGCCATCTCTCTAGCCCGGGCGCCCAGCGCGCTGCGCATGGCCCACTGCGTCAACAGCCTTTCCAGCAGCACGCTTTCGTCTTCCGGCGCCAGCAGGCCGTCGGCACGGGCCTGGCCGATCACGGCCAGCACCAGCGAAGGCGCGCTGTCGTACATGCGCTGCGGCGCCGCGTGCCACCAGCGGAACAGCCGCGCCAGCACGGCCGGCTGCCGCTCCCGCACGACCATCGCCTCCGCCAGCGAGGCCCCGCGCAGGGTCCGCGGCCGATGGTTCGCCAGCAGCCCCGCCATCGCCGGCAGGCTGGCCGTCAGCTCACCCATCAGGCGCCGGTCCGCTCCCGGCAGGCCGTCGAGGGGGTAGTAGGCGTCCCACGTCCGTTCGATGCGGGTCCATTGCGGGTGCGGATACAGCAGACGCCCCAGCGCGCAACTCAGTTTCACCCGCAGCCACGGCACCGGATGGGGATCGTCCCC
Organism: Pseudoduganella plicata; assembly: GCF_004421005.1. NCBI lineage: Bacteria > Pseudomonadati > Pseudomonadota > Betaproteobacteria > Burkholderiales > Oxalobacteraceae > Pseudoduganella > Pseudoduganella plicata. The sequence continues at coordinate 493,145 of NZ_CP038026.1, read as the reverse complement.
GTTCAGGCGGAAGACGAACACGCGTGGGAGGCTCAGTACACCGATCAGTCCCAGCGTCGCCACCACGCCGACCCGCGCCAGCGCCCAGAAATCGGCCACCACCTCGGACACCCAGCGCTCCCACAGCCGCCACACGTGCGGCGGGCCGCTGCCACCGTGCTGCAGCGCCTGCAGCACGGGCCGCAGCGACGCCACCAGGTCCAGCAGCGCCGCGCCCTGGTGCCCCACCTCGTGCACCAGCGACGACGCGATGCTGCTGCCGATCATCCGTTCGCGCGGTACGCGGATGATGGCGACGGGATTTTCGCCACCGCCCGGTAACCGGGTGCGGGCCCGGCGGATTGCCGCACCCGGGCCACGGTCCAGGTAGCACACAAGCGGCGGCGCCTCGAAATAGCGGCCGGGCAGGCGCAGCGCGTCGGCCGAGGCCACGTCCAGCCCCGCCAGCCAGATGCCGTTACCGTGCTCGCTGCGTTGGGTGACGACGTCGATGAACAGGTCGAACTGCGTCAGCGCGGCGTTGAACTGCAGCCGCACGAACGTGAAGCGCCGCTGCGCCTGCGCCGCCGTGGCGCGCCGCCCGCCTGGCCCCTGCAACCAGGCCAGGAATTGCCGCACCAGCGTGCGCAGCGTGCGCCGCCCGAGGGTCAGGTGGCGTTCGATCGCGCTCTGCGCCGCATCCGGCAGCGCTGCCGCCGGCACCATCGGCTCGACCAGCACGAAGGGCTGCATGCGGTCCACGCGGTTCAGCAGCGAACGCGCTTCCTGGGCCAGCAGCCACGCAGCGTACGGACGCATGACCGTCAGACGCCGTACAGGACGATCTTGCGGCCCTGGCGCATCCAGCGTCCGCTGCTTGCGCCAGGGCCGCCCGCGCCAGCCATGCCCGGCTGGCGGCCCTGCCCGCCCTGCGCGCCCTGCTTGCCGTTCTGGCCGCCCTGGCCCAGCAGGCCCGGCGCGAACTGGCGCGCCGCTGCCGTCGCGGCCTGCTGGGCGATCTGGCGCGGATCGCCGCCGCGTGCCTGCGCCGCCTTGTTGACGGTGTCGGCGGCCAGCCGTACGAACGTCCTCGCGCCTTCGAACTCGCGGTCCTCGCCGGACAGTTCGCCTTCCGCCTCCAGGCCCAGCGCGCTGCCGGCGACCGACGCAAGTCCGCTGCCGATCTTGGCGCCCAGCGGGCCGCCAAAGTAGCCGCCGATGGCGCCGCCTGCCAGCGGAATCGCCTTCTTGGCGACGCCTTTCAGCACCCCGCCAACGGCCTGCCCGACGGGCGACTTGATCACGCTGCCCGCCACGGATGCCGCCTTCTTGAGGAAGTTGCCGAGGAACTGGTCCAGTTCCTGTTCGTTGCTGACCGAGAGCAGCTCGTTGGCCAGTTCCATTTCATCCGCTTCGGACAGCAGGCCGCCGCCCTCCCCGGTCCATTCGCCCTGACCGAATTCGTACTGCTCCATTTCAAGGCCGGTTTCCTGGCCAAATTCCAGGGTCGTGCGATCGATGTCATGCATGATGTGCTCCCAGTGAAAGTCCAACGATAAAAATGATGGGCAGGCGCTGTGGCCGCCCGGCCTAGCAATCCAGCACTTCGATACGGTTTTCCTGCCGATGCCACATTCCCGCGGACGCGGCCTGCGGCATTGGGGCCGTCCGAGCGCGCTGGCGCAGCAGACCAGGTGCATGCTTGCGTGCCGCCTGCAGCAGCGCCAGTTGCACGGCACGACCCGGCTCCTGACCCGCACGGCTGCGCGCGCGCGCCACCGCGTCGACGGCCAGCCGCACGAAGCGGCGTGCCAGTTCGAATTCCTTGTCCTCGGGGCTCAGCCCCTCTAGCTCCATGCCGAAGATGGCCGCGGCCTTGCGTTTAAGGTCGCCGGGCGCACGCGTGGCATTGAGCGGGAAGACCATGCGCGCGGCCCGCTGAAGCACGCCGACAATCGGTTCGGCGAGCGCCGCGCCGGGGCCGCCGCGCGCCACCAGATCCTTCAGCACGACCGCCAGCGCGCCAGGCGTCTGCGCCTCCAGCAGCTGCGCCGCGAACGACATTTCGCCGTACTCGTCGCGCGTTTTCTGCGTTGCCGCTGGGACGCTGCCGAGTTCCAGCTCGGGCTTGTAGTCGATCAGGCGGCGGTCCATGGCATTCTCCGGCGGGCGGCGCCGCGAAATGCGGCCCCTGGACGGAGTAGTGCAAGCGGTGTGCCAGGTGCGGCGAAGGGCGGGATCGGCGCGGATGGCCAAGCGATGGCGAAACAGGGTTCGCCCGGCACGACAACCGGGCGCAAACGGGCGAAAGGGATTTCGCCGCGAGGGGACAATCAGGCCGCGACGGCGACCGTCAACGTGGCAACGTAGCCGTCGGTGGCATTGCCCGTCATCGTGGCCAGCTGCAGCGAATAGCCGTCCGAGAAGACGTTATCGCTGGCAAAGCTCATCTGCGCGAGGTTGCGCACGCTGGCACTGTACCCACTGCTGGCATACGCCTCGTTGCAGGTCGCCAGCGGGAACGTGAACTGCGACGTGCGGATCCGGTTGGCCGCGCTGGAAGCCTTGGCCAGGGTCGGGTAGACCTCGAAGTGCACGTGCGGCATGCGCCCCGCGTAACAGGCGGGGAAGATCGTCATGAACGTGACGTCGCCGTTGGCGTCCGCCTCCTGCACGCCGCGCAGGTAGTTCTCGTTCGTCACGCCGTTCGAATACAGCGAGTAGTTGCCGTCGCGGTCGCAGTGCCACAGGTAGACGGCGAACTGGCCAGCGGCCGCGCAGCCGCTATTGGCGTTGACGATGTGCAGCCTGATCGTCAATGGCACGCCTGGCGCCGTCGTCGTGCGGGTGCCGAAGCTGGAGCGGATGTCGCTGCGGACCACCCCACTCTGGCTGAGCACATTGACGACGCCGCCGCTGTTGCTGTTGGTACCGTCGGCCGGGTAAGGACCGCCGGTTTCCTCCGGAATCACGCTGCAGCTGCCGGCCGTGGTGCCAGTCGTTCCGGTCGTGCCCGTGGTGCCCGTGCTACCGGTCGTTGCGGTAGTCGCGGTATCGCCGTCGGACGAGCCGCCGCAGCCAAGGATCGGCAGCACGGCGGCCGCGCCGAACAGCCAGCGCAGCGACTGGCGCCGGCCCGTCTGGGTATTGAGCATTGCCTGCAGGTCCTGCTCCAGGCTGTGGTCGTGATGATTCATGGTCTCTCCTCTGTTATCGGTTCGGGATGCGTGGCGGACGTGCTTTTGCGTCCTCGACCTGCTTGCGCTGCCCGGCCGTCAGCACGGCCAGCACTTTCTGCTCCGTGCGCAGGTGCTGCAGCGTGACATTGGCCATCGCCTGCGCCGCCGCCTGCGCCAGCTTCGCGGCGGCCGCATCGTCGTACTTCGCCGAACCGTGCAGGTCGAACAGGGCGCGCTCGGCTTTCTCGCGGGCCTTGTGCTGCTCGCGCAGGTACGGCGCCTGGCCGTGCAGGATCGCAAAGACCTTGTCCTGCTGCGTCTCCGTCAGGTCGACACCGCGCAGGAACGGCAGGTCGCCCGGCATGCCGAACGCGGGGCCGCGAGGGCCGGGGCGGCCCGGGCCGCGCGGTCCGTCGCTCTCGTCGTCGCGCAGATCGGCCGGAGCTGGGCGCAATGGCGCATGCTTCGGTGCTTGCGGCGGACCGCCCGCATCGTCGCCGTCAACGGCGGCATGGCTGGCGAGGGGCAGCGCGAGCATCGCGGCGGCCAGGGCACAGAGAAGGTTCTTGTTTGTCTTTATCATCGTGCTTCCTTCGATTACGGTGGAGCGGCCATTGTTGCGGCGGCATCCGTAAAGCGCCGTTAGCGCCGTGTAAATCCAGGTAAATCGGCATCCTCGAGCGCATCCGGCCGATGCGGTAAAACGGCGTAAAAACGCTTCGGCCGCCGGGGCGCTGCGTTATCATGGAAGTCGATACCACCACCCAACCCCGCAATGAGCAAGGTTCTGCTGATAGACGACGATGTCGAACTGGTCGCCATGTTCCAGGAATACCTGGAGCAGGAAGGCTTCGAAGTGAAAACCGCCAACGACGGCGTGGCCGGTACGGCCTGCGCGCTGACGGGCGAATACGCCATCGCCATTCTCGACGTGATGATGCCGCGCATGAACGGCCTGGAGACGCTGCGCCGGATCCGCGCGGCCAGCCGCATGCCGATCCTGATGCTGACAGGGCGCGGCGACGACACTGACCGCATCGTCGGCCTGGAACTGGGCGCGGACGATTACGTGACGAAGCCGTGCACGCCGCGCGAGCTGACGGCCCGCATTCGCGCCATCCTGCGCCGCACCCAGGGTACGCCGATGGACCAGCTGGCGTCCGCGCCGCTCGTGGTCGGACAGCTGACGATGTGGCCCGAGCAGCGCCGCGCCACCTGGGCGGGCAGCACGCTGGAGCTGACCAGCACGGAGTTCAACCTGCTCGAAGTCCTGGCGCGCAACGCGGGCAAGCCGGTGTCCAAGAATGCGCTGTCCGAACAGGGACTGGGACGGCCGATGGCGCGCTTCGACCGCAATATCGACGTCCACCTTTCCAGCCTGCGCCACAAGCTGGGTACCCTGGCGGACGGCCGCTCATGCCTGCAGACGGTCTACCGGATGGGCTATCAGCTGATCAGGGATTGAGGCCGCGAACAACCATGGGCCGCCTGTTCTGGAAGTTTTTTCTCTCGATCCTGCTAGCGCAGATCGCCGCCACGGTCGGCATCGGCGGCGCCATCTGGTTGAAGAACCGCGCCAGCGCCCAGGAGCGCCGCCTCGACATCGATACGGGTCCGCCTGCGGAAATGGCCATCGAGGCGGCCGCCGCCACGCTCGACGCGGGCGGACCGGCCGCGCTGTCCCGCCTGCTCGATACGATGGGACGCCACCGCGTGTTCGCCGTCGATGGCGCCGGCAGGGAGCTGCTCGGGCGCATCGTCGATCCCGCCATGCTGGCCGAAGCGCGCGCGCTGCTGCGCAAGGGCGATATCCGCGTCGTGCGCAAGGTCACGATGCCCGACGGCCGACAGTTCCTGCTGTTCCTGCCCGCACGCCAGCGCCAGGGCGGTCTGGACGCGCGCGACGCGGCTCCCCTGCTGCCCGGCATGGCGTCGCGCCGCCCGCCGCCACCGGAAGCACGCCAGCCCCGCGCCGGCGATCCTGGCACGCGCGAGCCGCGCGACCCGGGACGCCGCCCGCGCCCGCTTACGCCCTTCATTCCGCTGGCCGCCGCCGTGCTGGCCAGCCTGCTGTTCGCGGCGCTGCTGGCCTGGTATTTCGCCCGTCCCATCCGTTCGCTGCGCCAGGCGTTCGAGGCCGCGTCGCAGGGCGACCTGGCGCCCCGCTTCCATCACGCGCGCATTGGCGGCGATGAACTGAGCGACCTGGGACGGGACTTCGACCGCATGACGGCGCGCCTGCGCAGCCTGATGGACGGACAGACCCGCCTGCTGCACGACGTATCGCACGAGCTGCGCTCGCCGCTGGCGCGGCTGCAGGCCGCAATCGGCCTGGCGCACCAGCGGCCGGAACGCATGGCCGCGTCGCTGGAGCGCATCGAGCGTGAGAGCATCCGGATGGACAAGCTGGTGGGCGAGCTGCTGACGCTGTCCCGGCTGGAGGCGGGCGCGCTGGCGGCGGAGCGGCAGGAGATCGACGTGGCGGAGCTGATCGACCAGATCGTGGCGGACGCGCAGTTCGAGGCTGCGGCCCAGGGCCGCAGCGTGGTCCGCCATGGCGAGGCCGACGTCACCCTGCTGGGCGAACCGGACCTGCTGGCGCGCGCCATCGAGAACGTCGTGCGCAATGCGATCAAGCACAGTCGCGACGGCGGGATCGTGGTGGTCGAAGTCCGCACCGTCGGCGCTAGGCTGTACGTGCGTGTGCTGGACCGGGGACCGGGCGTGGCAGCGGCCGACCTGGCGACGATCTTCCAGCCGTTCTTCCGCAGCAGCGGCACGGAAAAGGACGTCGAAGGCCATGGCCTCGGGCTGGCAATCGCGCAGCAGGTGGTGCAGCAGCATGGCGGCAGCATCGGCGCGACGAATCGCGACGACGGCGGCCTGTGCGTGGAGATCGTCCTGCCGCTCGACTGAACGGCAGGGGCCCTACAACGACGTCAGGCCTTCGGCAGCGTGACGCCGTGCTGGCCCTGGTACTTGCCGTTGCGGTCCTTGTACGACGTTTCGCACACTTCGTCGCTCTCGAAGAACAGCACCTGCGCGCAGCCTTCGCCGGCGTAGATCTTGGCCGGCAGCGGCGTCGTGTTGGAGAACTCCAGCGTGACGTAGCCTTCCCACTCCGGCTCGAACGGCGTCACGTTGACGATGATGCCGCAGCGCGCATAGGTCGACTTGCCCAGGCAGATCGTCAGCACGTTGCGCGGTATGCGGAAATATTCGATCGTGCGCGCCAGCGCGAACGAGTTCGGCGGAATGATGCAGACATCGCTCTTGACGTCGACGAACGAATTCGAGTCGAAATTCTTCGGATCGACGATCGTGCTGTTGATATTGGTGAAGATCTTGAACTCGTCGGCGCAGCGGATATCGTAGCCGTACGACGACGTGCCGTACGAAATCACCTTGCGGCCGTCCTCGGCCCGCACCTGGCCGGGCTCGAACGGCTCGATCATCCCGTGTTCCTCCGCCATGCGGCGGATCCATTTATCGCTTTTAATCGTCATTGTTTTGCTCTCTGCTTCGAAGGCGGCGTGCCATCGTCATCGGGAACCGATGACTGGAAGTTGATCTGCCGGTTTGCCCGTGCAGCGGGTAGTCCCCGCCGCGTCGCCCGCGATTTTACGCGATCGGCGCGTGCAATCCTGAAAATTTTGACGGATTTACATGCTCCGACGGCGCTTCGCCCAGCAGTTCGGCGATCATGTCGCGGATCGTGCGCGCCGTCAGCGCAGGCGACTCCATCGGAAACAGGTGCCCGCCGGGCATCATGCGCAGGTGCTTGCCCACCAGCGCCCGCGTGGCGCCCAGGCCGGCCTGGCGGTTCTCTTCGGACGTGCGGCCGGCCAGATAGCCAACCGGCACCGTGAACCCGCGGCGCAAGAGGCTGCCGATATGGTGCGGCAAGGTGCGGTACACAGCCGTCTCGGTCTCGCGCGTAAAGCGCAGGCGCATGCCTTCCGCGCATGGCGCCAGGCCCGCCTCCAGGTAGTCCTGCAGCACGCCCGGTGCCCACGCCGCGAACAGCGGCTTGCTGGCGAAGTGGCGCATGGCGTCGTCAAAGCTCGGCCACGTATTGCGCCGGCGTGCCGACAGCCGCGCGGGCGACAGGCGCTCGCGCAATCCCAGCAGCTTGGCAAGGTGCCAGACGCGCGCGCGCCACCCCGCCACGACGGGCGAATCGAGCATGACGACGCAGCGCGCCAGCTCCGGCCGGCGCGCCGCCGCCATGAGGCTCAACATCCCGCCCAGCGAATGGCCGACCAGGATGACGGGCTCGCCTTTGTAACGCGCCTCCAGCTCCGCGATCAGTTCGTCGACCAGCGTCTCCCAGCCGTCGCGCACCGGGAATGCGGGATTGTGGGCGTGCATGTCGAGGGCCGCCACGTCGAAATGGGCACCCAGCAGCTCGAACAACTGGCGATAAGTGCCGGCCGGGTAGCTGTTGGCGTGGGCAAAGTGCAGTGTTGGTTTCTTCATGAGCGCCGATTGTAGGGGCAATGGCGTTGGAATGTTGGTGGGGGCATTCTAATCGACGCCCCCCGGTACCGTTCAGTGCCGATACCAGTAGCGCGGACGCATGCCCGGCATTCGCTCACCACGATCCCGGCACCTATATCCAGGGAGCGGCTTCCGCCACGTCGCCTCAGCCAGGATGCACTCCAGGCAACCAGCCCGACGATCACCGTGCTGTGCAGCCCGGCGATGGGGACCGGGCAGCTATGAATACAGCGGTTTTTGCCCCGGATCTGGCGATACCGGCAACGATATTTACTGGAAACAACTGCGCCGGTAGAATACACAGCGTTCCCGACCCGGGCGGCCATTACATTAACTGCTAACCTTCTCGTAAGAAACGTCGCCTTGCTTCCTGTGATGAGACATCACTGAAGGTCCAGAAAGTTAGCAACATCAGGAGCAAGCTTGCTAAAACGCCTTTCTACCTATTGGTTTCTCCCTCTTTTTCTGGCGATCGCCGGTGTCGTCCTGGTCAATACGTCGCTGACGGGCGATGGCTATGAGTACATGCTGACCATGCATGCCCTGTTCGAGCACGCGTCGCCGAATATCACGCTGGCCGACGTCGACTCCCTGAAGCAAAGTGCCGGAGGCATGCCGAATTACGGTGCGACACTGGCTGACCTGATGCCTCTGATCCATGAGCATCTTCTCGCCCCTGAAAAGACGCCCGCTTATACTTATACGATCATGCCAAACGACCGGGGCGAGTTTTATGGCATTCATTTCGGTCTGTATTCGCTGCTGGCGCTGCCGTTCTATGCCCTGCTGAAGGCGTTGGGCGCGCATCCGTATTACGCCTTCTCTCTGCTCAACCTGACTTTTTGTGCGGTTGCATGCCTTTATATCAGGCGCGCAATGCCGGACCGTTCCTCGCTTGCGATGCTGCTCTTCCTGCTCTCGGGAACCACTTTTTACCTGAGTTGGACCGGCCCCGAAGTGATGACCGCAAGCTGCGTAGTGATTGCCGGCCTGGCGATACTCCGGGGCCAGACGGGGCTGGCGATCCTCCTCGCCGGTCTGGCGGCCAGCCAGAATCCGCCATTATTTTTGCTGATTCCGTTTGCGGTCGCCTACCGCATCCTGATGGCCAGGTATCCAAAGCTGCAATGGCCGGACAGCGTTGCCTCCGCCGTGGACAAGCGCGAACTGATCCTGGCCGCGACCGGTGTATTGCTGGCGTTGGCGCCATATGCGTTCTTCCAATGGGTGTTTGGGACGCCGAGCGTGATTGCGCGCGATTTCAACGATCCGGGATTCATCACCGGCGCCCGCCTGTTCTCATTGTTTTTCGACCTGAACCAGGGAATGGTGATCGGCAGCCCCGGCATCGCGCTTGCACTCCTGCTCGGCTTATTCCTGTTGCCCAGACAAATGCGATCCGCATGGCTGGCCGTATTTGTACTGGTGCTCGGCGTCGTCATCCTGATGGCATTGCCCGCGCTGAGTACCATCAACTGGAATTCGGGCTGCGTGGTCATGGCACGCTATTCCTATTGGCTGGGCATGCCGCTACTGGCCGTGGCCTTGCTGGCGGCAAGGCTGTCGTCGCCAAAGTCCGCCGTGGCGCTGCTGCTCGGTGGCGCGGTGCTGCAGACGATATTGCTCTTCAGTACCGGCCTGCTGGGCGGGAAGACCATTTACTACGAGCACTTGCAGCCGGCACGCTGGGTTCTCAGCCATTTCCCGCAGCACTACAATCCTGAAGCCGAAATCTTCCACGCGCGGACCCAGAAGGTCGTCATCCTGCCCCTGCCGAAGGACAGCATCTCGGTTTTCAGTGCAAACGGCAAGCCAACCAAGATCATGCGCCATCAATCGAACCGGAAAGCACCGGCCGGTCTCTGCCCTGCAGGCAGTGAGCTGCAAGGGGAAAACGTCCGTCCTGTCTCGCGCGAATGGGAGTACCTGCACGCTCCGTTCCAATGCGTTGCCCGGCCTTAGGCATCAACCGCGCAGACGTGGCGATCAGCACCGACGGGGCAGACGGCGTATCCGGCTGCCGGTTGCGCTGACGCCCTCATTGGCCGGAGTCTATTGGCCGTACCAGTAGCGCACGTGCTCGCGGCGGTATTCGTGCGCTTGTACCTCGTCGCCGAAGTCGAGCATCACCGCGCCGGATACATCGGTACGCAGGCGTTCGATGCCGAGCTGGCCGTAGCGCTCGTAGACTCTTTTTTGCGGATGCTTGTAGCGGTTGCGATAGCCGACCTGGAACACGGCCACGGACGGCTGCACGGCTGCCAGGAAACCCGGCGTCGACGAGGTGCCACTGCCGTGATGAGGCGCGAGCAGCACATCGGCGCGCAGCGCGTCCGCATTTTCCCGAACCAGCCGCGCCTCCTGCGCGGCTTCGATATCGCCCGCCAGCAGGATCGATTTCGCACCGTTCGTGATGCGTAGCGTGCAGCTCAGCGCGTTCGCTTTCGGCTGCCGGTCCGTGTAGCTGGCCGGCAGCGGGTGCAGCATCTCGAAGCGCACACCGTCCCACTCCCAGCGCTGGCCCGCCGCGCAATGCAGATAACGCGGCGCCGCGCGCGCGACCGGATGATGGTGCGGCAGCGACGACAGCAGCCAGCCCGCCTCCACGCCCGCCAGCAGCGACAGCGCGCCGCCCGCATGATCGGCATCGCCGTGGCTGACGATCGCACCGTCGAGCCGGTCGATGCCGCGCATGCGCAGGTATGGCACGATGACACGGCTGCCGGCATCGGCGTCCGGGCCGTAGGCGGGCCCGGTGTCGTACAGCAGCCGGTGGCCGGCCGTCTCGACCAGCACGGCCATGCCCTGCCCGACGTCGAATGCGACGACCCGGAACGTTCCCGGCGGCGCGAAATCGGGCTGGCCGCCAAGCAGCGGCAGCCACGTGACGACGCCCAGCCAGCGCGCCGGCCAGCCGCGCGGCGCCAGCAGCCATATCGTACCGAACAGAGCCAACGCGAACGTCCACCCTGCCGGCGCAGGTGCCGTCCATACGGCCAGCCGGCTGGCGCTGACCCAGCGCAGCAGCGCCGCCAAGGCCGCTACAATCTCGTGTGCGCCCACCAGCAACGGCGTCGACAGCGGCTCGGGCAGCATGCCGCCGGCCAGCGCCAGCGGCGTCACCAGCAGGCTGACGACGGGGATGGCGATGGCGTTGGCCAGCGGGCTGACGATCGACACCTGCGCGAACAGCAGCATCGTCAACGGCACGAGGCCCAGCGTGACGGCGTATTGCGTGACCGCCGCCGCGCGCACGGCCTGCGCCAGCCGCTGGCGCCGGGTCAGCGGCCGGCCGCGGCGCGTCTCATCGTCGCCGGCATCCGGCGCGGGCGCCTGCTTGTGGATGGCCGTGCGGCCGACCGTCGCGTACAGAATGAGCCCAACGGCGCCGAACGACAGCCAGAATCCCGGCCACAGCACGGCCCACGGATCGACCAGCACGACGACACCGGCGGCCAGGGCCAGCACGTGCAGGACGCCGGCGAGGCGGCCGGTCCACAGCGCGAGCGCAACGACGCACAACATATATAAGGTGCGCTGCGCCGGTACGCCGAAGCCGGCCAGCAGCACGTACAGCAGTGCCGCCAGCGTACCGCCCAGCGCCCCGACCTTCTGTGCGGGCAGCCGCAGCGGCAGCGCCGCACCGGGAACGAAGAACGAGTGACGCCACAGCCAGGAGACGGTCCAGGCGACCAGCCCGGCGATCATCGTGATGTGCAGCCCGGAGATCGAAATCAGGTGGCCGATGCCCGTGCGGTTGAATACCTGCCAGTCGGACTGGCCGATAGCGCGCTGGTCGCCGACAACCAGGGCGACAATGACGCCCGCATACTCCCGCCCCGCCAGGGCACGCCGGATCCGATTGCGCAGCACGGCGCGGGCGCGTTCGACCAGGTTATGCGGCGTGGCGACAAACACATCGAGGCGGACGTTGTCCCCTCCTTGCGCACGTAACCTGTCGCGCGCACGCCTTGCTCCAGCAGCCACAGTTCGTAATCGAAGCCGCCCGGGTTGGCGTTGCCGTGCGGCCGCTGCAGGCGCACTTTCAGGCGCCAGCGCTCGCCCGGGCGGACCTTGCCGGGTGCGTCGTGGGCATACCACGACAGGACGACGCGCGGCGGCACCCGCATTGCCCGCGGTGCGATGACTTCCTCGATGGCGAAATGGAAACGGACGCTTTGCTCGCCCGCGCCCGGCAGGCTGTCCACGGTGCCGACGACCACGACGTCGCGGCCTTCGTCGGCCTGCGCCAGCGCCGGTGCCAGTGCCCGGCCCGCCACGAACGCCGCCCAGCAGAAGCCGGCCAGCGTGCCGGCAATCGCGGTCGCCGCCGTCCGCCACCCATGACGCAACAGGGTTGCAAGCGCCGCCGCCGCGAGTGCCAGCCCCGCCAGCGCCAGCAGAACCGCCAGCGTCGGCAAGGCGGCCCGCGTCTGCAGCAGCGCGGCACCGCCCACAAATGCCAGTATCGCGCAGCGCATGGACCGTCCCGGCGAGGAAAACCCTCACGATAGGCCGGCAGCAGGCAAGGGTGCCTTGCGCCAGATCAGGCGCACGGCATTTTAGCGATGCATCACGAGCGGTCGACCACCACCTCGCTGACCTGCCGCACCGGCGTGATATTGGTGAAGTTCGGAATGTCCGCGGCCAGCTCCGCGCTGTGCGGTGCCAGCCCGGCCATCAGCGATTCGAGGGAGTCGCTGTAGACGTGGCACATGGCGATGAACGCGGGCGCGCTGCCGGGTGCGACGCTGCTGATTCCCTGGTCGATGGTGTAATAGCGGCAATGCTCGCCCATGCGCTCCTTCAGCATGGGCAGGTGCCGGTCGCGGTAGTAGGCATGGTCGAAATGCGCTTCGGGGCTGTAGGGATACATGACGCTCAGTTTGATCACGGTGTGTTCTCCAAAAAGTTGGCCCGCTTGGGGCGAGTGGGTCATGCGACCGAAGATTCCGGCAGGACCAGGCGCACGACGGCAGCCACGCGCTGCGCCAGCTGCTCGGGCGTTTGCGGCGCGTCCATGCCGAGCGCCAGCATGCGTTGCCGCTCGCTGGCCACCATGGTCAGCGCGAATTCGGCTGTCATGGCGGGATCCTCGATGCGCAAGAAGCGCTTGGCGTGCATGCGCGCCAGCCAGGCCGTCAGCTGCTGCAGGCCGTGCTCGTTGCGCGACCGATAGTAGGCGGCACCAATGGCCGGGTAGCGGCTGCGCTCGCGGATGGCCATCACGTAGATGGCCACGGCCCTGGGGCCGCAGGCGAAGGTTTCCCACTGATGCAGGAAACGCGACAGTACGTCCCGTACGCTGGCCGGGTCCGGCACCGGCTGCTCCAGGATCGCCGTGACCGATTCGGCGCCGCGCCGGACAATGTGCCCGATGAGTTCCTCCTTGCTGGCGATGACGGTATAGACCGTGCGTTTCGACACTTTGGCCCGCTCGGCCACTTGCGCCATGCTGAAATCCGCGTCCGCCGCCTGCTCGTCCAGAATCGCGCCGGCCGCGCTGACCAGCCGGTCGATCAGCTGGGCCGGCGTGTGGAGCGCAGGGCGGCCCATCTTCGTTCGCTCCGTGCCAGTCCCCTCCATCTTCTCCATCCGCACCTTCCAAGAAGCGCCATTTCCCGCCCGGGACGTGACGCGCAGTTAAGAAACCCATAAGTTTACAAAGTCCAAGTGTGAGCATATCATACCGACTGTAGCTTTCAACCGATTGGAATTCCATGTCTTCCGCATCCCGCCCCGGGCCGCTTCTGGCCATTACCGGATTCATTTTCGCGCTGCTCGGCCTCGTGTTGCTTGGCGGCGGCGCCTACCTGATGAGCTTTGGCGGCTCGCCCTACTATGTGCTCGCCGGCCTTGGCCTCCTGGCCACCGGCGTGCTCGTGTTCAAGGGCCGCCGCGCCGCTCAGAGCCTGCTGGCGCTTGTCCTGCTGGGCACCGTTGTCTGGTCCGTCATCGAAGTTCGCTTCGACTGGTGGCAGCTGCTGCCGCGACTGGACATCTGGTTCGCCGCCGCCGTCTGGCTACTGTTGCCTTTTGTAAATCGCCGGCTGGGCAAGGCGCCACAAGGCAGGGACAGCGGCCGCGTTGCCCTGTTCGGCTCGGCCGTGCTGACGGTGCTGGTCGGCCTCGCCGCGCTGTTCCACGACTACCATGACCTGCACGGCGAGGTGCCGGCGGCGAACATGTCCGCGCGCACGGTGCCGGACGTGGCCGGCGTCGCACCGAACGACTGGTCGGCGTACGGCCGCTCGGGCCTGGGCGACCGCTACGCCCCCGCCGCGCAGATCACGCCGGCCAACGCGGGCAAACTGCAGCAGGCCTGGAGCTTCCATACGGGCGACATCAAGGGCCCGAACGATCCCACCGAGATTGCCAACGAAGTCACGCCGATCAAGGTCAACGGCATGCTGTACATGTGCACGCCGCACAATATCGTCATCGCGCTCGATCCGGATACCGGCAAGCAAATCTGGCGCCACGACCCGAAGATCAACCGCGATGCCGCCGGCTACCAGCACATGATCTGCCGCGGCGTGTCGTACTGGGATGCCAACGCGGCAAGCGCCGCGCCCGGCAAGCCCGTGCCTGATACGGCCGCGATGGAATGCCCGCGCCGCATCTTTGCGCCGACGATGGACGCCACGCTGATTGCCCTGAACGCCGACACTGGCGGGCCCTGCAAGAGCTTTGGCGACAACGGCGTGATCGGCCTGTACCACGGCATGGCGATGAAAAAGCGCGGCTTCCTGATGCCGACGTCGCCGCCGGCCGTGTCGCAGCACACGATCGTCATGGCCGCCAGCGTGACGGACAACGACTCGACCAACGAGCCGTCCGGCGTCATCCGCGGTTTCGACCCCGTCACCGGCAAGCTGCTGTGGAACTGGGATGCCGCCCGTCCGGACGAAACCAATCCGATCGGCACCGGCCAGACCTATGTCAACAATTCGCCCAACTCGTGGGGCGTCTCCAGCGTCGACGAGAAGCTGGGCATGGTGTACATCCCGATGGGCAACGAGACGCCCGACACGTGGGGCGGCCGGCGCAACAAGAATGGCGAACGCTTCAACAGCGCCATCGTCGCGCTCGACCTGGCGACGGGCAAGCTGCGCTGGGTCTACCAGACGGTGCACCACGACATCTGGGACATGGACATCGGCGGCCAGCCCACGCTGGTCGACATCGACACGCCCAGGGGCAAGGTGCCGTCCGTCGTGGCGACAACCAAGCGCGGCGACATCTACGTGATCGACCGCCGCGACGGCTCGCTGGTCGTGCCGGCGCCAGAAAAGCCTGTCCCCACGGGCAATGTGGCGGCAGGCGACCACGTCTCGCCGACGCAGCCTTTCTCGGCGCTGACATTCCTGCCCGAGCGCAATATCAGCGAGACGGACATGTGGGGCACAACGCCGTTCGACCAGCTGGCCTGCCGCGTGATCTTCCGCCAGCACCGCTACGAAGGTCCGTTCACGCCGCAGACGGCCGGTCGCGGCGCCATCATCTCGCCGGGTCCGCTGGGCATTTTCGAATGGGGCGGCGCCGCCGTCGACCCGGTGCGCCAGCTGCTGATCGTCAATCCGGACTATATGGGCTTCCTGGAACGCCTCGTGCCGCGCGCCCAGGCCAACGCCAAGGGCGGTACCGGTTCCGAGATGGGCCTGCAGCCGCAGCACGGCACGCCATTTGCCGTCGAGATCAAGCCGTTCCTGTCGCCGTTGGGCTTCCCGTGCCAGGCGCCGCCATGGGGCTATGTGGCCGCCGTCGACCTGCGCACGATGAAGAAAGTGTGGATGCACAAGAACGGCACGACCCGCGACAGCGCACCGGTACCGATCGCCCTGCCGCTGGGCGTACCGAGCCTGGGGGGCATGGCCACCACGGGCGGCGGCGTGGCCTTCCTCAGCAGCACGCTGGATTACTACATCCGCGGCTATGACGTCAGCAACGGCAAGGTCGTGTGGAAAGCACGGCTGCCCGCGGGCGGCCAAGCCACGCCGATGAGTTACGTATCCGACAAGACGGGCAGGCAGTACGTGGTCGTCATGGCCGGCGGCCACGGTTCGCTGGGCACGAAAATGAGCGACGAGCTGGTGGCGTTCGCACTGCCGGACGGTGTCGCCGCGCCGGCGGCAAAGCAGAAATAAGCCGTCAGGTACTGCCCCGCTCGATCAGCTCGAAGCCGGTGTCCGTCACCTTCGGTACGCGCGGCCCGTTCGTCGATTCGCCCAGGCGCTCCAGGATGGCCTGGGCGGCAATGGCGCCGATGGCCACGCCATCCACCCGTACGCTCGACATGGGCGGGAACGTGTAGGCGGCGAAATTCAGGTCGCCGAAGCCCAGCACGGCCAGCGCCTGCGGCACGCGCATCCCCCGGCTGGCCGCTTCGGTCATCGCGCCCTGGGCCAGCGTGTCGGAGCTGCAAACCACCAGCTCGATATCCGGATGCGCCGCCAGCAGGCGCGCGCAGCCTTCGCGTCCCAGTTGCAGGCTGGCGGGAGTCGTCACCGTCTCCGTCGCCACGACGCCGACGCCCTGGCGCGCCAGCGCCGCCTGCAGCCCCAGGTTGCGGCGTGCGGCGCGCGGATCGTTGGCAGTCAGGATGGCGATCCGGCGGTAACCCTTCTGCAGCATCCGGGCGGCCACCGTGTGCCCCACCTGTTCATGCGAGAAACCCACCAGCATGTCGATGGGGTGCGGCGTGATGTCCCACGTTTCCACGATCGGGATGCCGGCCGATTCCAGCCGGCGCCGGGTGTTATCGGAATGCAGCGTGCCAGTAAGGATGAGGCCGTCGGGACGGCGGCTCAGCACCGTCTCGACCAGGATTTCCTCGCGCCAGATTTCATAGCCGGCCAGGCCCAGCAGCAGCTGGTAGCCGCCCGCCGTCAGCTTGTCGCTGGCCGCCTGCACCATGTCGGCAAAGATGGGATTGGCTACCGTCGGCAGGATCAGCGCCACCAGCTTGCTGCGGTCGCCCGCGGGGGCGGCCGGTGGCCGGCTGCGCGCATACCCTGTTGCTCGCACCGCCGCCTGGATGCGCGCCAGCGTGCCGGGGCGCACCAGCTGCGGCTGGTTCAGCGCGCGCGACACCGTGATCGGCGAAACGCCGGCAACGCGGGCGACGTCGTTCAGCGTCGCGCTGGTGATGTAAGGCTCGTCGGGCTGCAGTGGTTCCATGGTCGTTTGTGTGGCGAAACGACAATTTTACCGTGTTCAGTCCTGGCGGAACTCGAAGCGGCGGATGTCGCCCACGACAAACAGGTAGCACAGGATCGCCACCAGCGCGTTGGCGCCGACAAAGACCAGCGCGCCGGCGAACGAACCCGTCGCGTCCAGGATATAGCCGATGGCTATGGGCGTCGTGATGGCGGCCGTATTGCCGAACGTATTGAACAGGCTGCCGCTGAGGCCGGCGGCCTGCTTCGGCGACGTGTCCGAGACAACGGCCCACCCCAGCGCGCCGATGCCCTTGCCGAAGAATGCCAGTGACATGACGGCAATGACCAGCCAGTCCTGCTCCACGTAATTGCAGATGATCATGCTCATCGCCAGCAGCATGCCGGCCACGATCGGCGTCTTGCGGGCGGCCGACAGCGACGCGCCGCTCTTGATCATCCGGTCGGAAATGACGCCGCCCAGGATGCCGCCGAGGAAGCCGGCGACGGCCGGCAGCGCGGCCACGAAGCCGGCCTTCAGGATCGTCATTTGCCGTTCCTGGACCAGGTAGACGGGGAACCACGTCAGGAAGAAGTACGTCAGGGTCGTGATGCAGTACTGGCCGATGTACACGCCCAGCAGCATCCGGCTGCCCAGCAACTGGCGGATGCTGGGCCACGTGGCGATCTTGTCGGCCAGGCGCGGGCCGCCTTCGATGTCGATCAGGGCGCCGCCCGCCTCCATGTAGGCCAGCTCGGCCGCGTTGACGCGCGGATGCTGGCGCGGGCCGTGGATCGTATACAACCACACCACGGACATGCCGATGCCGAGCGCCCCCATCACGTAGAACACGCTCTGCCAGCCAAAGCTGTGCACGAGCCAGCCCATCAGGGGAGCGAACAGCACCGTGGCGAAATACTGGGCCGAGTTGAAGATGGCGGCTGCCCTGCCCCGCTCGGCGGTAGGGAACCACGCGGACGCGATGCGGCTGTTGCCGGGGAACGACGGCGCCTCGGCCGCGCCGACCAGCAGGCGCAGGCAGAACAGCGCGGCAACGGCCGAGCCGCCCGCCAGGAAGCCGACACCACCCATCAGCAGCGTGAACAGCGACCACAGGAAGATGCTGAAGAAATAGGTGATCTTGGAGCCGAACCGGTCCAGCAGCCAGCCGCCGGGCAACTGTGCCAGCACGTACGACCAGCCAAAAGCGGAAAACACGTAACCCATCTCCACGGCGGACAAATCCAGCAGCTTCTTCAGCTCCGGACCCGCAATCGAGATCGTGGCGCGGTCGGCGTAGTTGATCGTTGTAACGATGAACAGGATCGCCAGGATGGTCCAGCGCACGCGGGTGGGTTTGGCACGAACGCCTGCTGGCGCCGCGGCCGGGCTTTTCAGTTGCTGTGTGGGCATGCTGTCTCCTGTTTGCATGATGGTTGGACGCCCGCTTTGTACTTTCGGCACGCGGGTCTAGGCGCGACTGATATGATGCATCAGTTTCTGTCATAAGCTTTGCAACAGTATAGCCATGAGTCCTGCTTTTGTGCAAACTGTCGAGAAATCCTCTTTGCTCATTACAATCAATCGGTTATCTAACTATTGAGAATCTGGAGGGTAAATATTTGTCCTGCGGTTGCGCCAAGTGCATTGATCGGCTAACATCGTTCGCAACGGCGGAAGCATTGCCGTCGCCCAGCAAATCATTTTCTATCATTTTCGCACAGCAGGAGATACCATGCAGCAGACCACCCGCACCAGCACGCCCGTGATTACCGAACTGCGCGTCATTCCCATTGCCGGCCGCGACAGCATGCTGCTGAACCTGTCGGGCGCGCATGGCCCCTACTTCACCCGCAACCTGGTGATCCTGACGGACAGTGCCGGCAACACGGGCGTTGGCGAGGTGCCTGGCGGCGAAGCGATCCGCGGCACGCTGGTGGATGCGCGCCCGCTTGTGATTGGCCAGTCGATCGGCAATTACCAGGCCATCCTGAACAAGGTGCGCGCAGCCTTTGCAGAGCGCGACGTGGGCGGCCGCGGCAATCAGACGTTCGACTTGCGCATCGCTATCCATGCCGTGACGGCGCTGGAAGCATCGCTGCTGGACCTGCTCGGCAAATTCCTCGGCGTACCCGTCTGCGCGCTGCTGGGCGACGGGCAGCAGCGCGACCAGGTCGAAATGCTGGGCTACCTGTTCTACGTGGGCGACCGCGCGGCAACCGACCTGCCCTACGACAGCGCCCCGGACGAGCCGGACGACTGGCTGCGCCTGCGCCATGAAAAGGCCATGACGCCGGAAGCGGTGGTGCGGCTGGCCGAAGCGGCCTACGCCCGCTACGGCTTCAAGGACTTCAAGCTGAAAGGCGGCGTGCTGGCCGGCGAAGAGGAGATCGCCGCCGTCACGGCACTGGCCGAGCGTTTCCCGGACGCGCGCGTCACGCTGGACCCGAACGGTGGCTGGCTGCTGAAGGACGCCATCCGTCTGTGCCGCGACCAGCATCACGTGCTGGCGTACGCGGAAGACCCGTGTGGCGCGGAGGACGGCTACTCGGGCCGCGAAGTGATGGCCGAGTTCCGCCGCGCCACCGGCCTGCCGACGGCCACCAACATGATCGCCACGGACTGGCGCCAGCTGGGCCACGCGGTCCAGCTGCAGTCGGTCGACATTCCGCTGGCCGACCCGCATTTCTGGACGATGCAGGGCTCCGTGCGCGTGGCGCAGCTGTGCAAGGAATGGGGCCTGACGTGGGGTTCGCACTCGAACAACCACTTCGACGTTTCGCTGGCGATGTTCACCCACGTGGCCGCCGCCGCACCGGGCAGGATCACGGCGATCGACACGCACTGGATCTGGCAGGACGGCCAGTTCCTCACCAAAAATCCGCTGCAAATCGTGGGCGGCAAGGTGGACGTGCCGACGGCGCCCGGCCTCGGCGTCGAGCTGGACATGGATGCCGTCGAGCGGGCGCACCAGGTGTACCGCAATATGGGGCTGGGCGCGCGCAACGATGCCGTCGCCATGCAGTACTTCTTCCCGGGCTGGACGTTCGATCCGAAGCGGCCGGCGTTCGTGCGTTGAGGCCGGCCGCCCGGCGGACCTAACGCACCACCGCCGCGCTGACGCCAAGCCTGCTGCTGCAGGCATCGAACAACGCGTCGCACTGGCCGGGCAGCGTGGCGCGAGTCTGCCCGAGGGACGCCGCCAACACGCTGCCATCGCGAATCGCCTGCGCCTGGACGGCGGGAGTGCCTTCGGTGATGCGCTGCGAGAGAATACCGGTCAGCCTGCCGATGGTTTCGCGGCCGCGCTCCCCCCCCGCAGCGTTGCGTTCAGCAGCAGCGGCAGCACGAGCGCCGCGGGCGTCGTGGGAAAAACCTTGAGCCAGGATGCCTGTGTATCGTCCAGCGCCGCCAGCGCCGCTGCGCTGGTGCCCGTGCGCAGCACGGCGGGTACGGGTCGCGGCGTCAGGGCCGGCGCTTGCAGCGTGACTTCGCCAGGCTGGACCGGCGGCCGCCCCTGGCAAAGCAGATTGATTGCCATCCTGGCCGTGTCGTCGTCGATGCGCCGCCATGCCTCGGCAATCTCCTTGCCCCGCTGGTAGTGGAGTACGATGCTCAACCGGTCGAGCGCGGATTGGTGGACCGCATGCGACGCCAGATCGCGCGGCAATGCGCCATCCGGCAGCTCCGCCAGCCGCGCGATCGCCCCACGGATTGCCGGCTTGGCCAGGACAAAACATCCGGTCAGCGGGTTGTGCACGGCCTGTGCGCCAATCGCAGCGCTTACGCCTCGCGGGTCCGACCACACGCGCAGTCCCAGATGCGCCGCCTCGCTGGCCATCCATTCGAGCGCGATGTCGGACAATGTCGTGTCCTCATATCCGCCGCCCACATCCGCATGCGCCCCGGCGAACCACACCTGGAGCAGCGACTGCGCGGGCCGGCAATGGTCCCACAGCAGCGGTGCAAACTGCGCACGCAATTCGTGCAAGGCCAGTGCATGGCGCGCATGCGCGATATTTTCCGGCAGACGGGTGTTGTGGTAGCCCGTATTAAAGATCGGCATTGTCTTCTGCCGCTCATGCACGCCCAGCGCGCCCACCGTGTCCCAGACGCCGATCATGTGCACTTTCAGCACATACTCGCCTTCCGGCCCAGGCCGGCGAATGCCCGTCAACCGCTGCATCAGCGCCGGCAGCTTGTCACGGTCGGCTTTCCTTTTCGACTCGTACAAAGCATAGGCCTGCGGCACCATGGCGATATCTTCCCGCAGCAGCAGGCCCACTTCCTCGACAAATCCGGCAAGCGAACGGGCCGCGAAGGCACCCCGGCTGAAGCCGAACAGGAATACCTGGTCGCCCGGCCGGTAGTGCTGGACGAGGAACGCGTACGCTTCCCGGATTTTGGCGCTCATCCCCAGGCCAAACGCGCCACCAAGATAGCGCCGCTTCGTCCTGCCGAGCCATGAGTTGCTTTCAGCAGGCAGGTTGGCGGCGCGATGCCAGCCTGGCAGCTGCGCCGGCCCCGCGGCGCTGGTGCCAATGCCGCGGATATAGTGAACATGCTGCTTGGGCGACTCCTGCCCCAACACGCGTTCATACAGCTTGCGAACATTGGTGGGGTAATCGTCCCCTGCGCCGTTCCAGGTGCCATCCATAAACAGGACGATATTCTTGATCATGCGGCCTCCACGCTTTCGATGGCCGCGCGTGAGGCACCTTGATAGTTACGACCCGTGCGTAACCTCAGGTAAGTTTAGCCGCATTGCGAAGGAAGGGGTACTAGTTTGTCGCGCCGCCACGTCAGCCGTCGGCGCCAGGCGGCATCAGTGCAGCCAGGCGCGGCATCACAACATGCGCATTCGCCGTCGTCACGTCACGCACCTCGTCGACGCCGATCCCGCGCAGCTGTGCCAGCGCCGCCCCGATTGCCGGCACCTGCCGCGGCGTGTTCACGCCCGGATGCACCCACTGCGGGGCGATATCCGGCGCATCCGTTTCCATCACGATGCCCGACAGCGGCAATTGCTCCGCCAGCCGGCGGATCTGCAATGCGCGGGTAAAGGTCAGATTGCCGCCGAAGCCCAGCTTGAAGCCGAGGTCGAGATAGCCCTGCGCCTGCTGGAAGCTGCCATTGAAAGCGTGCGCGATGCCGCCGGCGGGAGGAATCTGGCGGATGTGTTTCAGCACCTGGTCCTGCGACTTGCGCACGTGCGTCAGGATCGGCAGGCCGAACTCGCGGGCAATCTTGAGCTGTTCGCGGAAAAAACGGATCTGCTTTTCGCGCATGGCCGGCTCGGCCAGGTGCGGCAGGAAGAAGTCCAGTCCCACCTCGCCGATGGCGACGAAACGCGGATCGCTCATTGCCGCCGCCACGCGCTGGCGCAGCGCCACCAGATGGTCGTCGGTTGCGGCAGGCACGCAGATCGGGTGGATGCCCAGGGCGTAACAAGCGTTCGGCGCGCCGGCGCCCAGCTGCGCGACGGCGTCGAAATTGCCGACGTCGATGGCCGGGATGACGATCATCGATACGCCGGCCGCTGCCGCATCCGCCGCCACGCGCAGCGATTCGCCGCCGAATTCGCGGGCATCGAGGTGACAGTGCGTATCGATCCACATGGCAGCCTCTCCGTTATGCCGGGCGCAGCCCTTCGTCCGTCATGCGCAGCATGCGGTCGCAGCGGCGCGCCAGCTCCGGATCGTGCGTGACGATGACGAACGCCGTCCCGAGGGTGCGCGACAGCTCCAGCATCAGGTCGAAGATCCCTTCCGCCGTCGCATGATCCAGGTTACCCGTCGGCTCGTCCGCCAGCACGCAGGCCGGTTGCGTGACGAGCGCGCGGGCCAGCGCCACGCGCTGGCGCTCGCCGCCGGACAGCTCGCCCGGCACGTGCGTGACCCGCTTGGCCAGGTTGACGCGGGCCAGCATCGCCTGCGCGGCCTCCTGCGCCACGGCGCGCTTGACGCGGCGGATCATCAGCGGCATCGCCACGTTGTCCAGCGCCGAGAACTCCGGCAGCAGGTGATGGAACTGGTAGACGAATCCCAGCGAGGCGTTGCGCAGGTCGCCCCGCGCCGTTTCCGACAGCGCCGCGAAGTCCTTGCCCTGCAACGTCACGCTGCCGGTGGTCGGCGTATCGAGGCCGCCCAGCAGGTGCAGCAAGGTGGACTTGCCGGAGCCCGAAGCGCCGACGATGGCGACCCGCTCGCCGCGATGGACGGCAAAGTCGATGCCGCGCAGGACGTCCACGGCATAACTGCCCTGGGTGAACGTCTTGCCCAGGTTGCGGCACGACAGGACCGCTTGGTTGTTCAATGCGGTGTTCATGGTGTTCATAGTTTGTGTTGACTCATTCATAGCGCAGCGCCTCGGCGGGTTTTACGCGCGCGGCCGACCAGCTGGGGTACATCGTGGCGAGGAACGCCAGCAGCACGGACACGATGCCGATCTTCGTCACGTCCGGCCAGCGCATGTCGGACGGCACGGTGCTGATGTAGTAGATGTCGCGCGACAGGAACTGCACGCCGAACAGGTGCTCGATGAACGGCACGATCACGTCGATGTTCAGCGCCACCAGCACGCCGCCGGTCACGCCCAGCACGGTGCCCAGCAGGCCCACCAGCGCGCCCTGGATGATGAATATCTTCATGATGGAACGGGGTGACGCGCCCAGGGTCCGCAGGATGGCGATGTCGGGCTGCTTGTCCGTCACCGTCATGACCAGCGTGGACACCAGATTGAACGCCGCCACCGCGACGATCAGCGTCAGGATGATGAACATCATGCGCTTCTCCGTCTGCACGGCCGCGAACCAGTTGGCATTGAGCTTGGACCAGTCGCGCACCGTCACGTCCGGCGGCATCAGCTTCTTCAGCTCCTCGGCCACCTGAGGCGCGCGGTGCATGTCGGCCAGACGCAGGCGCAGGCCCATTGGCGCCGTCATGCGCAGCATCCGCTCGGCGTCCTGGAGGTGGATGAAGGCCATGCCCGCATCGAACTCCTGGTGCTGCGCCGAGAAGATGCCGACGACCGTGAAGGAGCGCATGCGCGGCACCAGGCCGGCCGGCGTGACGGTCCCCTGCGGCAGCACCATCGTTACCTTTTCTCCCAGGCTCGCGCCCAGCGCACGCGCCAGATCGACACCCAGCACGATATTGAATTGCCCAGGCCGCAACGCCTCGAAGCTGCCCTGCCGCACCTGCCTGGCTACGCTCGACACCTGCGCCTCCTGCTCCGGCAGCACGCCGCGCACGATGGCGGGACGCAGCGCCTCGCCGCCATGCATCAGGCCCGCCTGGCTTTCCGAGAACGGCGCGGCGCCGCGCACTTCGGGGTGCGTCATGGCCACTTTCGCCTGCCGCTGCCAGTCCGGCATACCGCCGTGGGTGTCGAATACTTCGACGTGGGCCAGCACGGACAGCATGCGGTCCGTGACGTCCTTCTGGAAGCCGTTCATGACGGACAGGATGATGATCAGCGCCGCGACGCCCAGCGCGATGCCGGCCATCGAAATCAGCGAGATGAACGAGATAAAACTGTTGCGGCCGCTGCGCTTGCCGGCACGCGTATAGCGCAGGCCGACCAGCCACTCGAACGGCAGATTCTTGACCATATGGTTAATCCTTGTTACTCATACCGCAGCGCGTCCGCCGGCTTGACGCGGGCGGCCCACCAGCTGGGATAGATCGTGGCCAGGAACGCCAGGCCGACGGCGGTGGCGCCGATAGCGGCAACGTCCGGCCAGCGCAGGTCCGACGGCACGGCGCTGATGAAATAGATATCCTTGGCGAGGAACTTGACGCCCAACAGCGATTCGATGGCAGGTACGATGACGCCCACGTTCAGCGCGATCGCCACGCCGCCCGCCACCCCCAGGGCGGTGCCCAGCACCCCGACCAGCGCACCCTGGATCATGAAGACCTTCATGATGGAACGGGGCGAGGCGCCCAGGGTGCGCAGGATGGCGATATCGGCCTGCTTGTCCGTGACCGTCATCACCAGCGTGGCGACCAGGTTGAATGCGGCCACGGCGATGATCATGGTGAGGATGACGAACATCATGTGCTTCTGCGTCTGCACGGCGGCAAACCAGTTGACGTTCAGCTTGGACCAGTCGCGGATCAGCAGTTCGCCAGGCATCGACTGCTTCAACCGCATGGCGATCTCCGGCGCCTGCTGCATGTCCTGCACGCGCAGGCGCAGCCCGAACGGGCCCGCCATTTTCAGGAGCCGCTGGCCGTCTTCCAGGTGCACGTACGCCAGCGTGGAATCGAATTCGTTGTGGCCGGCCTCGAAAATGCCGACGACGGTAAACGTGCGCATGCCCGGCGCGCTGCCGGACAGGCCGCCTTCGGCCAGCGCCATCGCCACCTTGCCGCCCACCTTCACTTCCAGTGCCCTGGCCAACTCGATCCCCAGCACGATGTTGAACGCGCCCGGCTTCAGTTCGGCGAAGCTGCCCTGGCGGATTTCCTTGACGATATCCGACACCTTCGGCTCCTCGTCGGGCAGGATGCCGCGCACGATGGCCGGACGCAGCACGTCGCCGCCATGCGCCAGCAGCGCCTGTGTCTCGACGAACGGGGCGGCGCCGCGCACCTCGGGATTGCGCATGGCCTCGCGCGCGGTGGCGTGCCAGTCCTCCATCGGACCACCCATCTGGTAGATCTCGATGTGCCCCAGCACGGACAGCATGCGGGTCGTGACTTCCTTCTGGAAGCCGTTGTAGACCGACAGGACGATGATCAGCGCGGCCACGCCCAGGCCGATACCGGCCATCGAGATGGCGGAAATAAAGGAGATGAAGCTGTTACGGCCGCTGCGCTTGCCGGCGCGCGTATAGCGCAGCCCGACCAGCCACTCGAACGGCAGGTTCCTGAAAAAACTCATATGACGGACGTGATCCCGACGCGAAAGTGCGCAGTTTGCCATATAAACAGCATTTCATGCTGGGAAACACCACCATTCGTGGCGGGGCAGCTTGGGGCCGCGGCCGGAAAAACCGTACAATGACGGGATGTCTTCCACCACCGTCGTCTTTCCGTTCGCCCTGCCGCCCGCGCCGATGGCGCCCGATCTGATCCGTGCACTGAACACGTCCGGCGCGCCTGCTCTCTCCGCCCTGCTGTCCCGCCACGTCGCGCAGCAGTACCATCCTGACGCCGCGGACCACCGCGTGCTGCCGCACGAGGCATTGGTCACCCGCGCGCTCGGGTTGGCGGCGCAGGATGCGCCAGTGGCCACGGCCGTGATGGCCGGTTTCGGCAAACGGCCGGATGCCGGGCACTGGTTCATCGTCCATCCGATCAACGTGCAGGTCGGCACGCACCTGCAGATGACGGACCTGCGCGCCACGCGGCTGCCCGAGGCCGAGGCGCGTACGCTGTTCGACGCCGTGCTGCCGCTGTTCCGGGAAGACGGTCATGATCTGGTGTACGGCGACGCGCTGACGTGGTTCATGCGCGCGGACGCCTGGGCCGGGCTGGCGACCGCATCGCCCGACGCGGCCAGCGGCGACAATCTGCACCCATGGATGCCGACGGGCGACACGGCGCGCGCGTTCCGCCGCCTGCAGAACGAAGTACAGATACTGTGGTTCAGCCATCCATTGAACGATGAGCGCCAGGCCCGTGGCCTGGCGCCGATCAATTCGTTCTGGCTGTGGGGTGGTGCGTCCGCCGCACAGCAGCCCCAGGGCACGCTGGCGACGGCGCAAGCGCCGGACTGGCTGGCAATGCTGGCCGCGCCGGATCGGCGCGCCGTCACGCCGGCGCAACTGCGCGCGGGCGAGCTGGCCGTCGTCGGCCACGCGCTGCCTGCGGGCCTGGCGGAAGACTGGTCGCAATGGCTCGCCGCGATGGCGCAGCTCGAGCGCGACTGGTTCGCGCCCCTGCTGGCCGCGCTGCGCGCCGGCACGCTGGGCGAACTGACCCTGATCCTGTCGAACCGCGAAGGCTGGCTTGAGTCGCGCACGAGTAAAATGGCGCAATACCGCTTCTGGCGCGGGTACAGCCTCGCAGCGCTGCTGGCCTGACGGCTTGAAACCCGCCGTGCCGGCGCCAACTGATACGTTTTACCGAAAGCAGCACCATGACCCGCATCGCCACCCGTCCCTGCCCGTTCCGCGAATCGGAAATGCTGCGCCAGGGCGGCATCCACCCTGTGCTGGCGCGCCTGTTTGCAGCGCGCGGCCTGCTCGACCCGAAAGAACTGTCGTCCGAGCTGGGCGCCCTGATCCTGCCGTCCGGCCTGCTGCAGATCGACGTGGCCGCCGCCTTCCTGGCCGACGCCATCGCGGCCAATAAACGCATGGTCATCGTAGCCGACTACGACTGCGACGGCGCCACCGCCTGCGCCACCGCGCTGCGCGGCCTGCGCGCGATGGGCGCCAATGTGGACTTCATCGTGCCGAACCGTTTTGAATACGGCTACGGGCTGACGCCGGAAATCGTCGAGCTGACGGCGCGCGAGAAGTCGCCGGACATCATCATCACCGTCGATAACGGCATCGCCAGCATCGAAGGGGTCGAGGCGGCGAAAAGGCGCGGCATCGAAGTGGTCGTCACCGACCACCACCTGCCGGGCGACCGGCTGCCGGATGCACGCGTCATCGTCAATCCGAACCAGCCGGAATGCGGCTTCCCGTCGAAGAACCTGGCCGGTGTCGGCGTCGTGTTCTACGTGCTGCTGGCGCTGCGGGCGGAACTGCGCCGACGCGGCGTGTTCGACCAGCAGACGCAGCCCAAGCTGGACAACCTGCTCGACCTGGTGGCGCTGGGGACGGTGGCGGACGTCGTCAAGCTCGATGCCAACAACCGCATCCTTGTCGCGCAGGGCCTGAAGCGCATGCGCGCGGGCCGCATGCATGCGGGCGTGGCGGCGCTGTTTCGCGTGGCGGGCCGGCAGGCGCGCAGCGCCACGCCGTTCGACCTGGGCTTCGCCCTCGGCCCGCGCCTGAACGCGGCGGGCCGGCTGCAGGACATGTCGCTGGGGATCGAGTGCCTGATCACGGACGACGAGGAGCGGGCCTGGGCGCTGGCGCAGCAGCTCAACGAAATCAATATCCGCCGGCGCGAGATCGAGGCGGAAATGCAGGACGCGGCGTTGGTGCACCTCGACGCGTTCGAACCGCGCGACAGCACGACCATCAGCGTGTTCGACGAATCGTGGCACCAGGGGGTCATCGGCATTGTCGCGTCGCGGCTGAAGGAGAAGTTCTACCGGCCGGCGATCACGTTCGCTCTGGCCGGCGACGGCTGGATCAAGGGATCGGGCCGTTCCATCGCCGGCTTCCACCTGCGCGACGCATTGGACCTGGTGTCGAAAAAGGCGCCGAGCCTGATCGACAAGTTCGGCGGCCACTCGATGGCGGCCGGCCTGTCGATCCGCGCCGATGCGTTCGACGCTTTTGCCGAAGCATTCGAGACGGTGGGCCGCTCCTGGCTGACCGACGGCCAGCTCGAGCGCATCGTCGAGACGGACGGGCCGCTGGAAGATGCGCACTACACCACCCAGTTCATCGAGCTGATGGACGGCATCGTATGGGGGCAAGGCTTTCCGCCACCCGTGTTCTGCGACGAGTTCCGCGTCGTCAGCCAGCGCATCCTGAAGGAGCGCCACCTGAAGCTCCTCCTGGAACGCAACGGCACGCGCTACGACGCCATCTGGTTCGGCCACACGGACGCACTGGGCGACCGCGCACGCGTCGCGTTCCGGCTCGACGCCAACGAATACAACGGCACGACCAGGGTGCAGCTGCTGGTCGAACACGCCGAGCCCTGCTGATGCCGGCGGCATCGCCGCCCTGCCGCAACCAACCAAACAACCACGAAAGAAGACATGAAAAAACTCCTGACCGCCAGCACCCTGGCCGCGGCACTGGCATTCTCGCTGGCCGCCTGCGACCGCAACAAGGCGCAACCAGCCGTCGAAGCGACGCCGGTCGCCTTCCAGAAGCTCGACACGGCCATGGGCACCGGCAAGGAAGCCACGGCCGGCACGACGGCCGTCGTCAACTATACGGGCTGGCTGTACGTACCGACCGCGCCGCAACAGCACGGCGACAAGTTCGACTCCTCCATCGGCCGCGGCCCGTTCAGCTTCCAGCTGGGCGCCGGCCAGGTGATCCGCGGCTGGGACGAAGGTGTCGCCGGCATGAAGGTGGGCGGCAAGCGCACGCTGATCGTCCCGGCCAGCATGGGCTACGGCGCCGACGGCGCCGGACCGATCCCGCCCAACGCCACCCTGATTTTCGACGTCGAACTCCTCGACGTGCGCTGAGCCCGCCGCCGCAACGCTTCCTACATCGCCGCGGCGCGTGCGCTGACACCCTCCCCGATCCCGCAGGGCTACGATGGTTGCCTGCATCCGTCAATCAGGAGGAATCATGACGCAACGAGCGAACGACAAGCAGGGCGCGCAACGCGTCCTGTTCAATAACCCGCAGACCCAGCTCAACCCGCAGGAGCCCAACCGCGACCGCTACGGCGACCAGGAAACGGGCGCCACGTCCGGTGAAGTGGGCGATGGCCGCAGCCAGCAGCAAACGGCCGTCAGCGGCAGCCAGGCCACGCAGCACAGCACCGGCGGCACGCAGCAGCAGGACAGCGAACGCGCCACCGGTTTACGCGGGGACAGCCAGCAAGCCGCACGCCCTCGCAGCCCCCGCGACGTGAAAGGTCAGTAGGCCATCTTGCCCGGCACTGTCACGGTGATTGCCGTGCCGGTGCCCGGTGCGCTGTCGATCGCCAGCACGGCGCCGATACCGCCGGCCCGCTCGCGCATGCCGACGAGGCCCCAGTGGCCCGGCCGGTGGCCGGCGGCGGCTACCGTTTCGTCCAGCCCGCGCCCATTGTCGCGCACGCGTACGAGAAACGCGGCGGCGCCATAGCCCAGTTCCAGCTCGATGCGCGTGGCGTCGGCGTAGCGCGAAGCGTTGAACAGGGCTTCACGCGCGATGGCATAGATCTCGTCCTGCACGTCGGGACGCAGCCGGCGCGGCGTGCCGCTCACCTTCAATTCGAACGCGTGCGGCCGGTGTTCCGCCAGCCCCTTGCCGAACTGCGCCAGCGCCAGTTCCAGCGCCTGCGCCGAGACGGAACCCCTCAGCACCATGATTTCGTCGCGCCCTTCCACCAGCAGCTGCTCGGCCAGGTTGAGCGTCTGGTCCAGGCGGATCCGTTCCTGCGTGCCTTCCTTCAGATGCCGGCTGTGCGCGTCGAACGACATCAGCAGCGCCTGGATGCTCTGCAACAGCGTGTCGTGCAAGGCCCGCGCGATGCGCGCCCGCTCGGCAAGGCGTTCGTGCAGGCGCTGCTGCATCAATGCCGTCAGATAGCGGATCCGTGCCGCGTAGACCCGTACAGCAGCAACAGGGTCAGCGCGGCCAGCAGCAGCTTGAACCAGACGCTTTGCACGAACGTGGGCAAGATCACGATCTCCAGCGCGGCCCCGCCACTGTTCCACAAGCCGTCCTCGTTCGCGGCGGTCACCTCGAAGCGGTAGCGGCCGGGCGCCAGGTTGGTGTAGTACGCCTGGCGGCGACCGACCGGTTCCTGCCACTGGCGCTCGAACCCCGTCAGCCGGTAGCGCAGCCGCACCCGCTCGGGGATCGACAGCGACAGTGCCGTGAAGTCGAACTGCACGTTGCGGGTGCCCTGCGGCAGGGCCAGCGACCCACCCGCCGGTATGGCATGGCGCAGCCCTTCGGCGCTGACACCGACGATTTCCACCGGCGGCGCCAGCCGGTTGCGGGGGATTCTGGCCGGATCGATGCTGCCGACGGAACCGGTGGTCGCATACCACAACAGCCCGTCGCGGTCGCGCCGCAACGACGGCACGGGGCGAAGCTGTGGTGCGTGGCCGCGCATGCCGTCCTGCGCGTTGAAACGCTCGAACGGTACGGCCGTGCCATCTTTCAGCCACCGGCCGACGTCCGCAGCGGCGATGCGGTACAGGCCATCGGCGCCGTGGAGCCACAGGTCGCCATCGGGCAGCCGCACGATGCCGGAGACGCCCCGGAAACGTTCGTCGTAGGTGCCGTGCAGGCTCACGAAGCGGCCATTACGGTACAGGGCCACGCCGGTCTCGCCGCCCGCCCACACCGTGCCGGCGCCGGGACCGGCGTCAGCGTACACCAGCAGCACGGTGCCCAGTTGCAGACCCTCGTCCGGGCCCAGGACGCGTACCGTGGTGCCGTCGACGACGGTAATGCGGCTGCGCAGATGGGCCATCCACAGCCGGCCCGCGCCGTCGCGCGCCATCGACGTTGTGAGGACTTCGGGTATGCCGGGCACGCCACCCGACTGCACCCCCACTTGCCGTCAACCAGCTTGTGCACGCCGGTGGCGGCGTTGAACGATGCCCACAGGGCCCCGTCCCGGTCCTGCTGCATCGCGTGCACCCGCATGCCCTGGTGCGGAAACGGGATGGTCGTCCACGCGCCATCGGGGTCGCGGCGCTGCACGCCTTCCATCCCGCCCAGCCACAGGGTGCCGTCCGGGGCCGTGTAGCTGGCCGTCAGCGCGCCGGACATGCCGGGCACGGTGGCCCCGTCCGGGCCCTGCCGCCAGGGGCGGTCCGTATAGTCCCCGACCCGGATCTCGCCGGATGGCATCGCCACCAGCGCCGGATATTCCAGTTCGCGGTCCACCGGCATGGTGCGCAGGCGGTTCGGCCGCAGCCGGTCGATGCCGCCCAGTGTGCCAAACCACAGATTGCCTTCGCGATCCTCGAAACTGGCGCTCAGCATCCCGCCGCTGATGCCGTTCAGTTTCGACAGCCGCTGGTCCTGCAGTCCGGGGTTGGCCGGATCGGCCACGCGCTCGATACCGTCCGGGTGCATCAGCCACATCGTGCCGCGCCTGTCGAAGCGCATGCCGAACCCCTGCAGTTCCGGCGCAGCGGGCGTTGCGGCGGCGGGAGGCGCCGTGCGAATGCGGTAATAGCCCTGCTTGAAATCGTTGCCCCACACGGTGCCGTCCGGCGCCTCGCACAGCCAGACCAGCGCATGGCGCGGCCATGCATGGCTGAAGCGGGCCGCGCCGGGCGGACGAAAATAGGCGCCCGTATTAGTGCCCACCCAGGTGGTGCCGTCGCGCGCAAACAGGATCTGGAACACGCCCACCGACGGCAGTCCGACCTCCTCGCCCAGGTAGCGAAAGCGCGTGGCGCCCGGCGCCAGCACGGCCACGCCATCGCGCATCGCCGCCCAGAGCGCGCCGTCCGGCGCCGCTTCGAGGTGCATGACGCCGGCCGGGTGCAGGCCGTCGTCTTCGCCGTACGTGCGCGCACCGTTTGGCCGGAACACGGAGATGCCGCCGACACGGTAGCCCACCCACAGCGCGCCATCCCGCGCAGTCGTCAGTCCCATGATGTTGCCCGATTCAAGCGGATGGCCATGCACCTTGTCGACTCGCTCGAAACGCACGCCGTCGTAGCGGTACAGGCCCGTCGGGGAACCGATCCACAGCCAGCCGTCAGAGCCCTGCGCGAATTTGGTGACGCTGACGGGGGCGCCATCGAGCTCCGTCCATGCCTGGTGCGTGTAGTCGTTCAACAGCGGGCGCGGCGCCGCAACGGCGAATGCAGGCCAGGCGAGGGTGATCAGCAGAAGCAGCAGGGTTTGCAGCGCGGGCAGTGGCATCCGGGGGACCTAATCGACGGCAGGGCCCCGAATGATAATTCATCGAGCGGCCCCTACTTCCGCGGCTGCACGATGCAGTCGCACACGGGCTCGCCCTTGTCGAACACGATGCGCCATACGCCCGGCGCCTCCTGCCGCCAGATCGAGTTGAAGCGGGCGGTCAGCTTGCCCTGGGGGTCCAGCACGGGCCCGCCCGACTGGGCCAGCGTGCCCGAATCGAGCACGACGACCCGGTCGGGGTCCCACGAGAACGGCGCCTGCTCTCCCTTGAAGTAGCCCTGCCACGCGGCAGCCACGGCCGCCTTGCCGCGCAGCGGCTCGCGCCCGCCATCGAAAATGGCTTCCTCGGCCAGGAACGCCTGGAATGCGGCGAAGTCGCGTCGCGCCATCGTGGCGGCGAAGGCCCGTTCCGTTGCCGTGACCTGGCGCACCAGGGTGGCGTTATCGACGGGAGGGGGCGTGCTGCAGCCTCCGAGCAGCATGGCGGCGATCACGGGCGCCGCGCGACAGGCTTGGTTCATCGTCACTCCTTTCGAGGTCGGGAATAACCATCGTACGCCGCGCTTCCGGGCAGTGAAATACGCTGTTGTGAAAAGCCTACGGAAAAGCTTATCCAGGGAAGCGCTGATTATTGATCGTGGATGAGATTAGTCCTGAAAAACGTGTCCGGCAAGACGCAAATTCCCTGTCATACCGGTATGGCGGGAAATTTGTGGCGCAGCCGGACGCGTTTTCTCATGGCCGCGATCGCCGCGATGAATGAATCATCGCTTCCCTAGCAATCGACAACGTACGCCACGTCGTCGCGGGCAGTGCCGTCGGGCTGCAGGAACGAATCAAAGCCCAGCCGTGCGCCGGCCGCCGCGTGCAGTTGCCCCGCCCGTGCGTCGCCCACGCGCAGGTGCAGCCGTGCTTCGCACTGAATGCCTTCCAGGGCGAAGCGCCGCAACAGTGCGCGCAGCGACGCGGCGCCCGGGCCGCCTGGCAGGAAGCGCTCGAACGCCTGACGGTCCAGCGGTCCGAGATGGATGCGCACGCGCAGGTCGCGCCGCCACATGCGGTCGCCCAGCACGGCGCCGCCGGACAGCGCGCAATTGGTGCGCCCGAGACCATTGCGGTGCTCGGGCCGCAGCCAGTCCCACTCGCCGACAAACTGTTCGACCGATACCGGTATGCCCAGCTGCGCGGCCAGCACGCCGGCCAGCGCGTGCGCCGGCACCGTGCGGCTGCCGACTGCCGCCGCGTGCCGCGCCAGACCGGCCGCATCAGCGCCGCCGCCGTCCCCGCCCAGCGCCAGCAGGGCCCCGCACCACGGATCGCCGACCGGATCGCCGACGCCGGCGTCGTGGCGGTGCTTGCGCCAGGCGCGGTCATGCAGCGCCAGGGCGCGGGCGGAAAAAATGTCGAGGAAGGAGCGCGCGCCGGCGCCGCCGGCCGCCACCCGCTCCGTGTAGTGGTAAGGCAGCGTGCCGGCGCTGCCCAGGAGGCCCAGTGCCGCCGGCACGAAGGCGGTGTCATCGGAAGCTTCCACGTCGGCCGACGGGAACGCCAGCGTGACGCTGCCGCGCACCTGTGCCGTGGCCGCGCGTGCCCGCAGCGCCGGGAACAGCGCGCGGCCGGTACGCTTCACGTGCGCCGGGCGGTCTGGTTCAACAAGTATTTTCCGTTGCGGGGTGCGCATCGCAGCAGCTCCTCTTCCGTGTTGGCGGCTGTCAGCACGGTCTGCACGAAACCGTTCAGCTGAACGGTGTGGGCCAGTACGTGGTCGACCACCCGCGCGAACAGATGCAGCCCCGTGCCGGCAAACGCACTGGGGTCGACCAGCAATGTCACCTCGACACCCTGCACCGCCACCGTGCCGTGGCGGTCGCGCAGCCATGCACTGGCCGGCTTGCGGCGCAGTCCCGCCACCGCCGCGATCTGGCGGCGCGAGACGGCAGTGCCGGCCACGTCGTACAGCGCCAGCAACGCCGCCAGACTGGCCCCGTCGCCCTGCATCAAGCCACCGCGGGCCAGTGCCAGATGCGCCAGCAGGCGCCAGTGCGCGGCGCGTCCCGCCGCCACCCTACGCGGCGGCGAAGGCTGGCGCAGCAGCTGCACGACACAGGATGCGGCGGCACCCTCGCCGCGCAGCTCGCCCGGCATCAGGAAGGTCGGATAGTCACGGTTGGTACAGGTGATGTCGAACGATACGATACCGGCCACTGGCGGGGTCGTGCCGTCGACCAGAGCCAGCACCGTCTCGTGGCCGGGGCTGACGGCGGCGAGCCGCTCGTCGCGCCGCAACGTCCACCAGCGCCCGTGCAGGCTGCCTGCCTCGTCGGCGCGGCGCGTGTAGCAGGATTCGTAGCGGGACGGCGCCGCGCCATCGACCGGCAGCACATCGACGCGGCCGATGGCAAACACCTCGTGTGCGGCCGGCGCCAGCCCGTTTGGTGTGACGCTGCCGCCGTGGGTTTCCGGACCCAGCGTCAGCGGCGTGCCGGCGCAGTCGAACAGGTTGACGGCGGGGACGCAATGCGTCAGCAGGTGGTCGGCGCACAGCGGCGCCAGTGCCTGCGCCGTCGCGCCGTCGCCGTCAATGCCCGCCAGCGCGACGCGCAACGTCACGGCGCCGGCGACGGCGTACGGCGCCAGCACGGACAGCTCGACGTCGATGAAGTCGAAGCGCGCCGGAAAGGCAAAGTATTCGGCCAGGATCCCCGCCGGCTCGGGACCGCGCGGGCCGTGCGGCAACAGGGCTTCTCCCGCATCGAAGCCGGCCTGGCGCAGTGGCACCGCCGGCAGCGCCACGCGGTTGCCGGACACGCCAGCCGTGGCGCCCGTGGCGTGCAGGAACAGCGCGTCGCGCAAGGCGGCGCAGAACGATGGCGCGCCGTTCAGGAACAGCCGCAGCCGGCCCGCCCCCCCGCCGGGATGCCCTCCAGCGCCAGGACGATGGCGCAGCAGCCGTCCGCTCCTGCCGGCTCGAAACGTGCAGCGGCCACGCGGGCATCGGCCAGGTCCACGTCGGCCGTCGTGCGAAAGCGGCACGTCACGCCGCGCACCGGAGCGGCCCGCACCGCCGTCCCGCGCGGCACGGCAGTGGTACCTGAGCCGCCCGCGCCGAAGCGGACAATGGCGCAGGCGGGAAATGGCCTTGGATAGACGGGATACAGCTGGCGCAGCAGGCTCTGGGCGAACAGCGGATATTCATCGTCCAGCCGCCGGGTGGCGCGGGCGTTGAGCACGGCGACCGCATCGATCAGTCGATTGACGTGCGGGTCCGCGCCCGGCTGGTGCTCCGGCAGCGCGCCGGCGAGGCGCGGGTAGCGCTGCGCAAAGGCCGCCCCCTGGCGGCGCAACTCGCCCAGCTCCCGTTCGATATAGGGTAATAGTGCTTCCATGTGGCTCCTCCATGACACCCGGGAAGCTTGCCACATGGCATGTTTAAGGCATTGACACGGCTCAGTTGACCCGGCGTAACAACAAATACTTGTCTTCTATCCTGATACGGAGTATAAAGACTACATATATGGAGGATCTATGCATTCCGCCTACGCCTATCCGAAGAGTCGCTACCTGCCCCAGAATCCCGTCGACCTGAACGCCCGCGAAGAGCGGGAACGGCTCTCGAAGTCCGCACTGAAGGGTTTTTTCAGGCTGACGGCCGCCTGGAAGCTGCGCGACGACGACGCCCGTGAACTGCTTGGCGGCCTGTCCAGCAGTGCTTTTTACGAATGGAAGAAGAACCCGGACCGGGTGCTGGAAGTGGACCGCATTACCCGCATCTCCTACCTGCTCGGCATTTACAAGACGCTGCACATCATTTATGGCGACAAGCTGGCCGACGAGTGGGTCAGTCTCCCGAACCGCAACATCATCTTCGCCGGCCGCACGCCGCTCGCCTACATGCTGGCGGGCGGCCTGCTGTCCATGCAAACCGTCCGCAAACTGCTCGATGCGCGGCGTGGAGGTCTGTAATTGCCTGATTTGCCTACGTTACCCGCTGTCGCGCCACCGCTGCGGCAGCTGCGCCAGTTCGATACCTGCCGCCTGATTCCGTCCCGCTTTGCCGATGTCGAAGACTCCGTGCTGGCGCCGCTGGCGGACAGCGACGCCGAACTGCGCGACCTGTTCGAGCTCGATAACGCCACCAATGCGCGCCTGCTCTCCGAGCACGGCGGCGCGGCCGGCATCGGCATCGACGAGCTGCTGTTCGCCGTGCCGAACTACCGCATTGTCAACGCGGCGTACACGTACGCCCGTCCGGAAGGCAGCCGTTTCAACGACGGCGAGCGCGGTGCCTGGTACTGCGGCTTCGCCATGGAAACGGCGCTGGCCGAAGTGGTATTCCACAAGACGGTGGAATACGCCGAAATCGACCGCTTCGACGACAGCGTCACGTACCAGGCCATGCTGGCCGACTTCACGGCGCCGTTCCACGATATCCGCGGCCTGGCCGAATTCGCCGGCTGCCTCGATCCGGCCAGCTACGTCGAGTCGCAGGCGCTGGCCGAACGGCTGCTGGCCGGCGGCTCGACGGGCATCCTCTACCCAAGCGTGCGCCATCCCGGCGGCACGTGCCTGGCCTGTTTCCGCCCGGCGCTGGTCGGCAATGTTCGCAAAGGGGCCGCCTATCGGTTAACATGGCAGGGCGCGGCGGAACCGACCGTCGAACCCATACCCATCCCCCATCAGAATACGCAGAATCAGGCCGGCAATGCCCAATAACTCCCTCCCGTTGAATCCCGACAAAGACGTCGAACTGCGCCAGAAGGTCAACCGCGAAACGGCGCGGCTGCCGTGGACGGAGCTGATGCGCCATTTCGCCTCCGGCAACGTGGTGTGGGTGGCGGACGAACTCGATCTGGTCGAGGTGGCCGTGCGCATCGCCCATGACGACAAGGCGAGCGTGGGCCAGTGGATGGCCGCCGGCCAGATCGCCAAGGTATCGGACGTGCAGGCGCAGGGCTGGCTGGAAACGCAAGCCCAGCTGTGGGCGTGCGTCGTCAGCCCGTTCATCCTGGTGCAGCAGCAGAAACGTCCGCACTGAAGGCTGCCATGCTGGCGGCACTGGATGACCACCTGACGGACGATCGTCCCCGCACGCTGGCGGGCTGGCGTCGCGCCGTCACCGAGTTCCTCTACTTCGGCATCAAGGAGGCCCGTTCCTGCCTGTTCGTCGGCCTGTTTTTCGCGGCCGTCTTCCTCGTGCCGCGCGCGGGCCTGTTCGGCATCGCCCGCTACGATGTGCTGCTGGTCGCCGCGCTGGCGATCCAGTTCGCCATGGTCGCCATGAAGCTGGAGACGTGGGACGAACTGAAAGCCGTCAGCCTGTTCCACGTCGTCGGCTTCGCGCTGGAGGTGTTCAAGACCTCCGGCGCCATCGGCTCATGGAGCTATCCCGACGCCGCCGTGACCAAGGTCTTCGGCGTGCCGCTGTTCGCCGGCTTCATGTACGCGGCCGTGGGCAGCTACATCATCCAGGCCTGGCGCCTGTTCGACCTGCGCATCCGCCACCATCCGCCGCACGCGCTCGCGGCGATCATCGCCATCCTGATCTACGCGAACTTCTTCACGCATCACTATATCGGCGACTACCGCTGGTACCTGGCCGCCTGCGCGCTCGGGCTGTACGCGCGCACGACCGTCATCTTCCGCCCGCTCGACCGGGACCGGCGCATGCCGCTGCTGCTGGCGTTTGTCCTGATCGGGTTCTTCATCTGGCTGGCCGAGAATATCTCGACGTTCTTCGGCGTCTGGCGTTACCCGAACCAGCTGGGGGCGTGGTCCGCCGTCCACGTCGGCAAGTGGAGCGCCTGGTCGCTGCTGGTCGTGATGACGTTTACCATTGTCGCGAACCTGAAGCACGTCAAGGCACGGATCCACGTGCCGGAATAGCCCGCCGCAAGGTTATCGACGCAACGCGGGGGGATCCGCGGCGGCCCAGATCTCGGTACTCTGGTGAAAAGTGTTCTTCCAGCCGTCCGGCTTGTGCCCCGGACGTGCACGTAGCGTGCGCGAAACGGTTTGCCGTCCTTCTGCTGGCTGCGAAACACGCCCGCGACGACGGCCGCCTGACCACCGTCGAGTACCTGCACGTCGACCGACTCGGTTTCGTACGTCGGGAACACGTAGTCGCCGCGCTCCAGCGCCGTCCGCAGCGCGGTTTGCTGCGCACCCGCCCGCAGCTTCCCACGTGGCGGTAGTAGTCGTCCATCGGCCGGCCCAGGGCGGGCGTATCGCGCCGCACGATGGCATCCGCGCGCTGCTTTTCAACGTCACCAGTTGTGCCTGGAGCGCGCTGTCGGCCGCCGTGCCCTGCTCAGCCGCCTGGGCTGCGGCACCCAGGCCGCAGCAATTGGAGGCGCACCGGAAGAATGCCGCAAGCCGACGGTTCATCATGAACGTCCTTCCAGTATGTGGCACCACCATAGCAACGGCCGGCGCGTCGTCCGGCCGAGGCTCCCGGCAGGCTGCCTCCACACGACAGCGCCCCCCCGGATGACGCATCGTCGCGATGCACGCCTCGTTTTTCGGCACCTGCGGGTTACCCAGCCGGGCCATTGCCTTCTCGCGCGCCGCCAGCACGGCCATCATGCCGTTGAAGATGCCTCCCTGTGACCTCAGCGCCCAGTCTCGCTATACTCGGCAAAGGCCTGCTCCATGAAGTCAACCACGGCCCGGACGCGCGCCGTGGTGCGCAGGCCGCGGTGCATGGACAGCCAGATTTCCTGGTCCAGCTCGGGGATACGGGGAATCGCCGGCACGATGCCCTCGTGGTCCGCCGCAAGAAAGGTCGCCAGCACGCCGAGCCCGGCGCCATGGGCGACACCGTCCAGGATGCCGAGCCCGTAGCTGCAGCGCAGCCACGGCGCCGGTGCCCCGGGCAGGGCGCGCAGCCAGCGGTCGGACTGGAATTCCGCCCGCGGCTCGTCGAATCCCACGAACGGCATCCTTGTCCAATCCTGCTGCGCCAGGTCTGCCGCGTGGCGCCGCACCAGGTCCCGGCTGCCATACAGCCCGAAGGACAACGTCCCGATGCGGCGCGTGACGAGGTCTAGCTGTTCCGGACGATACGGTCGCACGGCGATGTCGGCTTCGCGTCGCGTCAGGCTGTAGGGCCGGTGCGACGTGACAATCTCCACCTCGACGTTGGGATAGGCGTCATGAAAGCGCGCGAATCGCGTGGTCAGGAAATACGAGAGCCACTCGTCCGTATTGATCCGCACGAGGCCGGACGCGCCATGGGCGTCCTGGCGGTCGCGCGTGCGTTCGATTTCCAGCGCAATCTCGCCCATCTGGCCGGCCCAGGCGATGATGTCCGCCCCGAACGCGGTGGGAACACAGCCACCCTGGAAGCGCTCGACCAGCTTCTGGCCCAGCGCTTCCTCCAGGTCATCGAGCTTGCGCGACAGCGTTGCCGGGCTCAGTCCGGCCTTCCTCCCGGCGCCGCGCAGTGTGCCCTCCTGCGCCACCAGCAACAACAGGCGTAAGTCATCCCAGTTTGCGTGTTTCATATTTGAAGCATGATGCCTCAATTTTACCTGTATGCATACATATAACGCGTATGCGATGATGCGGTCCGCTAACGTAATTCGGTGCCATGCACCCCAACCGACGGCCGTCCGAGCACTGCGCTCCCGACGGCTCGCAGAAAGAGACTTCCAATGCGTACCTTCCGCGACCGCGTGCGTCACGCGCTCATGTTCGAGGCCGTGGCCCTCGCCATTTTCATACCCGGCTCCGCCGCCGTGTTCGACCAGCCCGTCGATCACATGGGCGTGATCGGCATTGCCTCGGCGACGATTGCCACCCTGTGGAACTTCGTGTTCAATGTGGGATTCGACCGCGCCATGGTGCTGTTGCGGGGCAGCGTGGCCAAGACCATGGCGATCCGCGTCGCGCACACGCTGCTGTTCGAGGCAGGGCTGGTCGTCATGCTGATCCCGATGATCGCGTGGTACCTGGGCATCGGCCTGTGGGCGGCGCTGCTGATGGACGTGGCCATCGTCATCTTCTACCTGGTGTACGGATTCCTGTTCAATATCGCCTACGACCGGCTGTTTCCCGTCGCGCCAGCGGCGATGCCGCGTGGCGCGTAACCGGACTGGCGCCTCGCCAGGATCGCGGCGGTGCCGATAACCTGTTGCAGCGTCATCGCGTGGCCAACGACCCGACTCCGCACCGGTCGCTTACGGCGCCAGATCGATCGCATACACGGCCAGCCCCCTCCCGGCTCCGTCGTCCGCGCGCAGTTCGCGCACGCCGGCCAGCCCGGCCGCCAGCGCGGCCTTCCCGGGGCGGAATGAAACACGACCGGTCCTGCCGTGCGCACCGGGGCGAAGTGCCAGCTGCGCGCACTGCCGTTGACTGCGCGGCGCAACTCCTTGTGCCGCTTGATGTAAGCGATCAGCACGTCGCGGTTGTTGTCCGGCGCGGCGACGACGATATTGCCGCCATCGAGCCCAGGAAACCCGCCACCGCCGGCGGCGCGGTAGTTGTTCGTCGCGACGAGGAACGCTTGCGTGGACGGGACTGGCTTGCCCTCGAAGCGCAGGTTGACGATGCGCCGCCCCACGGGTTGCGTGACGTCGATCTCGTACCGCAGCCGGGCATCGGTCGGCATGTCGAAATTGAAGCCGGCGAATGACGCATTGACCAGCTCCTGCTCGTCCTGGCGCCGCGGATCGATCGTATTGAACCGCCCGGCCGCCTTTTCCAGCCAGGCTTTCAGGCCGGCGCCATCCACCTTCACGCCGGACAGCGAGTTCGGATACAGGTACAGGTCGGCCGCGTTGTTCAGCGCGATGCTGCCGGGGGCGACGTCGGTGAAATCGGTGGCGCCGCTTGACCCCGTCTTGAACGGCGACGCCACCGACAGCACCGGCAACGCGGCGTACTGCGGCAGGTTGGCCTTGACGTAGGCGCCCAGGTAGTCGGCCTGCGCCTGATTGACGACCTGGATGGCACTGACGTCGCCCACGTCGGCGAAGTAGGTCGACATGCGGAAGTCCGTGCTGCCGATGGGTGTCCTGACGTAGGTGATGGTTGCTGCG
This sequence comes from Pseudoduganella plicata, assembly GCF_004421005.1. Lineage (NCBI taxonomy): Bacteria > Pseudomonadati > Pseudomonadota > Betaproteobacteria > Burkholderiales > Oxalobacteraceae > Pseudoduganella > Pseudoduganella plicata. The sequence goes on along the minus strand of NZ_CP038026.1, from coordinate 451,644 downwards.
TGTTCGGCCGCAATCAGCTGCGGCACCGTCGTGTCGGCGGCCCCCGCGTCAATGGAGCGCGCCTCGACCGTCGTGCGCTCCCTGTCGACGATCCACTTGCCGCCATCGTGCTTCAGTTGCAGTGCGATGACGCCCAGCTGCTTGCCCCAAAGCCCGGCCATTACCGTCGGCACCCCATGCACGGTGCCCCTCACCTTGTCGACGCCGGGCAGGTTGAACTGCGCCGCCTTGCTGGCCGCGTTCGGGAAGACCTGGTGCGAGTGGCCGATCAGCAGCGCATCGACACCGGGCACGCGGGCGATCTGCCAGCTGCCGTTCTCCAGTGCCGGCGTGTACGGGCTGTCATCCAGGCCGCCATGCGAAATCGCCACGACCAGGTCCGCGCCCTGCGCGCGCATCTCGGGAACATAGCGCTCGGCCGCTTCGCGCACGCCGATCGTCGTCACCTTGCCTTCCAGGTGGCGCTTGTCCCATGTGAGGATCGCGGGCGGCGTGAAGCCGATGATGCCGACCTTGATGCCGGCCTGCGCCGGCTTGCCGTCCGGGCCCGTCACGGCGATCTTGCGCTCGAGGATCGCATAGGGCCGGAACAACGGCTTGCCCGACTTGACGCTGATGACGTTTGCCAGCACCAGAGGGAAGCGCGGCCCCGCGCAGCCGCTGCGTTCCGGATCGACGCCTTCGACGTCGAAGCGGCTGCCCGTGACCTGGTTCAGGTATGCCAGTCCGTAGTTGAAATCGTGGTTGCCGATGCCGCCGCCGTCATAGCCCAGCGCATTGAACACCTTGTAGATGCCCAGCGTCTCGCTGCACGGCAGCGGCGCGACAACCGCCTGGTAGTCGCTGAGTGCCGTACCCTGGATGGTGTCGCCATTGTCCAGCAGGAGCGTGTTGGCATACTGCGCCCGCGCGGCCCGGATCAGCGCCGCCGTGCGTTCCAGCCCCAGGGTCGGGTCGGGCGACAGCTTGTAATAGTCATAGCTGGCCACGTTGCCGTGCAGGTCCGTGGTTTCCAGCAGCGCCAGCGTGGCGGTCGTGCCGGGCCTGGTTGCCAGGGGGCTTGCCGGTGGCAGCGCGGCGCAGCCGGCAAGCAGCAGGGGAAGGCCCAGCAGGCGGAGGTTTTTCATGGCAGGCGGCGAAAAAGACGGGACGGGCGCCATCATACGCACCCCGCCTGGCGGCAGCAAGACGGCCCGCGCCGGCGCGGCTCGTAGAGTATAATCCGAGGTTTGATCGCACTCTACAGAGAACTAAAAATCATGGAAGCCGAACGCATTAACGCCCTCTCCGCCCAGCTCGCAGATCTGACGACCCGCGAAGCCGAACTTCGGAGGTATCTTTGACTTCGATAAGAAGTCGGAGAAACTGGAACAGCTGAACGCCGAGCTGGAAGACGCGGCGGTCTGGAACGATCCCAAGAAGGCCCAGGAAATGGGCCGCGAGAAGAAGGCCCTGGAGGCCATCGTCGACACGCTGACGAAGGCGCAGAGCGACCTCGCGGACATGGCCGAGCTGTTCGAGATGGGCAAGGAAGAAGGCGACGACGAGACGCTGGAATCGGTCATCGGCGACACGGCGGAAATCCAGAAAGTCATCGAAGGCCTGGAATTCCGCCGCATGTTCAACAACCCGATGGACCCGAACAACTGCTTCATCGACATCCAGGCCGGCGCCGGCGGGACCGAGGCGCAGGACTGGGCATCGATGCTGCTGCGCCAGTACGTGCGCTACTGCGAACGCAAGGGCTTCAAGGTCGAAGTCATGGAACAGTCCGATGGCGAGGTTGCCGGCATCAAGACGGCCACGATCAAGGTCGAGGGCGACTACGCCTACGGCCACCTGCGCACTGAAACGGGCGTGCACCGCCTGGTGCGCAAGTCGCCGTTCGACAGCGCCAACGGCCGCCACACGTCGTTTACGTCGCTGTTCGTCTATCCGGAAGTGGATGACTCGATCGAGATCGAGATCAACCCGGCCGACCTGCGCATCGATACCTACCGCGCGTCCGGCGCCGGCGGTCAGCACATCAACAAGACCGACTCCGCCGTCCGCCTGACGCACGCGCCGTCGGGCATCGTCGTGCAGTGCCAGAATGACCGTTCGCAGCACCGCAACAAGGCCGAGGCGATGGAGATGCTGAAGGCGAAGCTGTACGAAGCCGAGCTGCGCAAGCGCATGAGCGAGCAGCAGAAGCTCGAAGACTCGAAGACGGACGTGGGCTGGGGCCACCAGATCCGCTCCTATGTGCTGGACCAGTCCCGCATCAAGGACCTGCGGACCGGCTTCGAAACGGGCAATACGAAAAACGTGCTGGACGGCGATCTGGACGACTTCATTGCCGCCTCGCTGAAACAGGGTGTATAAATGACGGCAACCATCAAGGCTGGCGGGCGTGCTTTCATCTTCGACATGGACGGCACCATTGTCGACAATATGGCGTTCCATACGAAATCCTGGCTGGCGTTCTTCGAGCGCCGCGGCCAGGCGATCGATGGCGACGAGTTCTTCCGCGCCACCGCGGGCCGCCAGGGCCATGAAATCATGCGCACCTACCTGGGCGAGCACCTGACGAAGGAAGACACGGCGCTGCTGGACGCGGAGAAGGAAGAGCTGTACCGCGAGCTGTACGCCCCGCATCTTGAAACGGTGGCCGGCTTCGAGCAGTTCATCGCCGCCGCCCAGGAGGCAGACGTGCGACTGGCCGTGGCCACCGCCGCGCCGCCCGCCAACATCGTCTTCACGCTCGACGGCCTCGACCTGCGCCGTCACTTCGACGCCGTCGTGGGCGCAGCCGACGTGGCCCGCGGCAAACCGAATCCGGACGTATTCCTGCTGGCCGCCGAGCGCTGCGGCGTGCCGCCCGAGCACTGCATCGTGTTCGAGGATGCGCCGCTGGGCGTGGAAGCGGCCCGTCGCGCCGGCATGCGCGCCGTCGTGCTGACGACGACGTTGCCGGCCGAGGCGTTCGCCGAATTCGACAACGTCATCCTCGTCGCGCGCGACTTCACCGAACTCAATATAGACGCGCTGTTCGCCAGCGGCGCCGTCGCCACCTCCCCTACTGAAGCAGAATAATCATGACTACGGAAACCCAAGACCAGGCGCCAGGCCAGGACGACAACAAGATCATCGCCGAACGCCGTGCCAAGCTGGCGGCAATCCGCGATAAAGGCGTCGCCTTCCCCAACGACTTCCGCCCCGAGCACAAGGCGGCCGACCTGCACCTGCAGTACGGCGACAAGTCGCGCGAGGACCTGGAAGCCAACCCCGTCTCCGTGGTCCTGGCGGGCCGCATGATGTTGAAACGCGAAGCCGGCAAGAAGGCCGCCTTCGCGACCTTGCAGGATTCGTCGGGCGTCAGGTGCGACGGCCGCATCCAGATCTACGTTACGCTGGACGTCACGGGCGAGGAGTCGATGGAAGCGTTCCGCACGTTCGACCTGGGCGACATCGTCGGCGTCGTCGGCACGCTGTTCAAGACCAAGACGGACGAACTGACCATCAAGGTGTCCGAGCTGCGCCTGATCACCAAGTCGCTGCGCCCCCTGCCGGACAAATTCCACGGCCTGGCCGACCAGGAAACCAGGTACCGCCAGCGCTACGTGGACCTGATCATGAGCGAGGAAACGCGCCGCACGTTCAAGGCCCGTACCGCCGCCATCGCCTCGATCCGCCGCTTCATGCAGGACAACGAGTTCATGGAAGTGGAAACGCCGATGCTGCACACGATCCCGGGCGGCGCGGCGGCCAAGCCGTTCATCACGCACCACAACGCGCTGGACATGCAGATGTTCCTGCGCATTGCGCCGGAGCTGTACCTGAAGCGCCTTGTCGTCGGCGGGTTCGACCGCGTGTTCGAGATCAACCGCAACTTCCGTAACGAAGGCGTGTCGATCCGACACAACCCCGAATTCACGATGATGGAGTTCTATGCGGCCTACACGGACTACCAGTGGATCATGAACTTCACGGAAGCCGTGATCCGCCAGGCGGCGACCGACGCCCACGGTTCGGCCGTGCTGACGTACGGCGGCCGCGAGCTGGACCTGTCCAAGCCGTTCCACCGTCTGACGATCGTCGGCGCCATCAACAAGTTCGCGCCGCACTACACGGACGCGCAGCTGAACGATGCGGAATTCATCAAGGCGGAACTGAAGAAGTTCGGCGTCAAGCCGCACGCCCACTCGGGCCTGGGCGCGCTGCAACTGGCGCTGTTCGAGGAAACGGCGGAAGCGCAGCTGTGGGAGCCGACGTTCATCATCGACTACCCGGAGGAAGTCTCGCCGCTGGCACGCGCATCGGACACGCGTAAAGGCATCACGGAGCGCTTCGAGCTGTTCATGGTCGGCCGCGAGATCGCCAACGGCTTCTCGGAGCTGAACGACGCGGAAGACCAGTCGGCCCGGTTCCTGGCCCAGGTGGCCGCGAAAGAAGCCGGGGACGACGAAGCGATGTACTACGATGCCGACTACATCCGCGCGCTGGAATACGGCATGCCGCCGGCCGGCGGCTGCGGCATCGGCATCGACCGCCTGATCATGCTGCTGACGGATTCGCCGAACATCCGCGACGTGCTGCTGTTCCCGCACCTGCGCAAGGAAGACTGACCGGTCGAAAGACCGATCGAACGAAAAAAAGCGCGGCATCCGCCGCGCTTTTTTACGCCCGCTTGCTGCGTCACCCCCCGATGTCGCGCCGGCGCCGCATCCATGCCATCACGCCAAGGCCCGCCATCAGCATTGCATAGGTGCCCGGTTCGGGCACCGGCAGCAGCACTGGCGGCTCGTCCGGCGTCAGCACCGCAAACACATATTCGCCGTCCGGGCGGCGCACTTCCGCGACGATCTGTCCCATGTCGTTCAGGTCGTACACCCTCAGCACCGACCAGCCTTCCTCGTGCAGCAGCTCGTCGAGCATCGTGATCGTGCCGTCGACGCGAATCCACGCGCGATGCTCGCCGATGGAACCGGAATCGCCGATCAGTTCGCCTGCGTTGTTCAGATCAATGGCCCGGGCGCCCTTGCCGGGCAGGGAGATATGCTCCACCTGGCCGTTCATCATCAGCCAGGAACCGTCGCCACCCAACCCGAGCCACTCCGTGCCTGCGATCCAGCCAGCGTCGTTGATCGCGACCGGCACCGTGTTGTGCTCGCCCACGTTCAGGTTGCGCATCGTGCCGTTCTCGTAGATGAACGAGGCGCCGCCCCAGCCTTCGTTGCCGCTCCAGCCGACGATGGCGCCGCGGTTGTTGATCCCGGTAGCCATGCTTTCGTAATGGCCGGGGAGCGTACCGAGCACAGTGGGGGTGCCATCGCTATAGATAACCGCGCGATTTATACCGTCGCACGTGCCCCATCCGCCACAGTACACCCCGTCGGCGGCGCCGCCGACGGCCACGCCAGCGTTGTTGATCGCGGTGACGTAGTTCAGGCCCTCCGGCGCGGTCAAGGGCAATTGCGCCGTCACGCCGTTCCTGATCGTGTAAGCCATGTAGACAAACCCTGCCCCCATGGATGTCGGCGCATTGAATGTGATGGTACCGTTGTTGCCGATAGCAGCGTTCTCCACGCCGCCATACGACGACTCGGCGGCCAGCTTGCCGCCGATATAGGACAGCACCCCGGCGCCTCCCTGCCCAACGAGATCGCCGCCATTGTTGATGCCCTCCCATCGCGCGGTCCGGTCGCCCGGCGTGAGGGTGGACAGGTCGGTAATGGTGTAACGGCCTTGCGCCTGCGCACTGGCGCAGGCAAGTCCGAGACCCAGCAGCATTGCATACAGCGGTTTCATTGTCATAGTGCGTTCCTTCGTGTTGACGCCGTGAAGTCGGCCGGTAAAGTGGGGTCCAGGTCCGCGCGGCGCGGCCAGGGCGCGCTCATCATAAACGAATTTACGCAGTATGTGATAATAATGATAACTTTCATCCCGCTAGTTGCGGAACGCCCTGCGGCGCGGCCCGCAACTCGTGGCCGCCGTTCGGCGTGCAATGCCGTGTCTCAGCGCAAAAACCAGCTGCGCCTGGGGATTGGGGTGCGTCGCGCCACGCACAGGCCAGGCGCCACGAGGCGTGCGGCCTCCAGGATGCCGACGGCCGTCCCGCTATCCGGCACCTGTACGCCGGGCTGGAACACCTCGTTGGGATCGTCGTCATGGTGCAGCCGTGCGACGGCCGCCGCCGGCAGGCCGATCGAGCGTCCGTCCGCGCGCAACACCAGGACGCGGCGCGCGGCACTGTCGACCGTCGGCGGCCCCGTCTCGACCCTGCGCGCCAGGTCGGCCACGGGTACCAGCACACCGCTGCATTGACGACGCCTGCGCGACGCAGGCGACATCGGCCCCGACGCTCACGCTGCCGATGGTGACAAGCGCAAGGCGCCGCAGCGTCGCCGGCACGTTCGGGCACGTCATATCAGCCGGCCGTCGCCGCGCTTTGCAGGTCGCTCAGCAGGGACGCCACGCTGCGCGTGCCAACGCCTTGCGCCTCGGCCACGTAACCTCGCGCGCGCAGGAAGTTCCTGTCTGCCGCCAGCACATTGACGCGCAGGCCGAATTCGATCACGGCCTGCGAACGGCCCGGTGCACAATGGCGCTCAGCCGGCGCCGGCTTCCTCGCGCATCACCTTCAGCACGTGCGCATGCACGGCACTGGAGACAGCGGGCGCTTCCTGCCCCAGCCGGTCCAGCTTGTCGCGCAGCACGTTGATGTAGTTCGGTTCGTGTGCAGCGGTGCCCCCGGCATGCATCGATTCCAGCTCTCGCCGGATGGCCCCGTAGCGGGCGCCGAACGTCTTGTGCTTTTCCGCCCGTTCGGCAAATTTGAAGAACGTCTGCAGGCTGGACAGGATCGCGGCGACGACGCTGAGCGCGCCGACGATGAGTTTCGCTTCGACCGACACCACTTCGGCGGCAATGGACGCGAACACGGACGTGCCGACAATGCCTGAAATGACGATCACCGGCACGCCCAGCCAATAGCTGCGCCGCTCCAGCATCGTCGCCATCTGGTAGTGGCCCAGCTGCGACTCCCTGGCGCGGCGCAGCCACGCCAGGATCAGCTCATCGGGATTGCCCGGCGGATGATAGTGCGGTTCGACCACGGTCCGTGCTTAACCCTTGACCACGCGGTAGCACGGCGTGTATGCCTTGCCCGGCAGTTTCATGCGGCTTTGCGCGACGAACGATGCCAGCAGCCCGTCCATCGGCTCCATGATCTCCAGGTCGCCGTGGATCTCGAAGTGGCCGTGCTGTTCGATGGCGCGGATGCCCTCGTCCTTGACGTTGCCCGCGACGACGCCGGAAAAGGCGCGTCGCAGGTTGGCCGCCAGCAGATGCACGGGCTGGTTCTTGTGCAGCTTCAGGTTGCGCATGTTCTCGTGCGTGGGCGCGAACGGGCGCTGGAATTCCTGGTCGATCTTCAGGGCCCAGTTGAAGTAGTAGGCATCGCTGCGGCCCTTGCGGTACTCGCGCACCTGTTTGATCCCCTCCTGCATCTCGCGCGCGACCGCTTCCGGGTCGTCGACGATGATCTTGTAGCGCCCCTGCGCCGCCTCGCCCAGCGTGGTGCCGAGGAACTCGTTGATCTGCACGAAGTAGTCGCGCGACGATTCCGGGCCCGTGAAGATCAGCGGGAACGGGATGTCCGCGTTATCCGGATGCAGCAGGATGCCCAGGATGTACAGGATCTCCTCGGCCGTGCCGGCGCCGCCGGGGAACACGATGATGCCGTGGCCCGTGCGCACGAATGCCTCGAGGCGTTTTTCGATGTCCGGCATGATGACCAGGTCGTTGACGATCGGGTTCGGCGATTCGGCGGCGATGATGCCCGGCTCCGTGATGCCCAGGTAGCGGCCATTGACAAAGCGCTGCTTGGCGTGGCCGATGGTGGCACCCTTCATCGGGCCCTTCATCGCGCCCGGACCGCAGCCCGTGCAGATGTCCAGGCCCCGCAGGCCCAGCTGGTAGCCCACTTCTTTCGAGTAATTGTATTCGGCGCGATTGATCGAATGGCCGCCCCAGCAGACGACCAGGTTCGGATTCAGTTGCGGACGCAGGATATTGGCATTGCGCAGGATGTGGAATACGGCGTCCGTGATACCTTCGGTGGACGCCAGGTCGAACTTGGGATTGCCTGTTACCTCGTTGCTGACAAACACGATATCGCGCAGCACGGCGAACAGGTGTTCGTGGATGCCCTTGATCATCTTGCCGTCGACGAAAGCGATGGCGGGCGCGCCCTTGATCTCCAGCTTGATGCCGCGTTCGCGCTGGATGATGTTGATCTCGAACGATTTGTAGCGCTCCAGCAATTCCTTGCCATCGTCGATGGTGCTGCCGCAGTTCAGGACCGCGAGCGCGCAGTTGCGGAACATATTATAGAGGCCGCCCTTGCCGGAATCGAGCAGCTTGTTGACCTCCGCCTTGGACAAGACCTCAAGTTTGCCCTCTGGTGAAATCAGTGTATCGACAAAGCCTTGTTCCATGGTGCATGAATCCTTATTCAGTTGCCGCCGTGCTCGTCAATGGAGCCGGACGAACCGTCAATATACGACATCCCGCCGCACTCTGGCGGGCAAACAGTGTTGCAATACTTGCAAATCTACCACATTGCTGCGGTGCACCACCTGAAATGATCGACAATCGGGCCCGGTACATTACAATGGCGACTTTTTTTCAGGAGGTATCCGCATGAGCGGTGCAACCAACGCGGCGCGAGAAACGGCGATCCCGGAATTCCGCCAGATCATGGGACATCCGGCCCCACTCTGGATGTTGTTCATGACCGAATTCTGGGAACGCTTCGCGTTCTACGGCATTCGCTGGGCCCTTGTGCTCTATATCGTCGCGCAGTTTCACGGCGGCGCCGCGTCCGGCGAGGCCGACGCGAACCTCACCTACGGTTCCTACCTGGCGCTGGTGTATGCGGCGGCGCTGTTCGGCGGCTACGTGGCCGACCGCGTGCTGGGGTACCAGCGTTCCATCCTGATCGGCGCCACCTTCATGGCGGCCGGCCTGTTCATGATCGCCTACCCCGATCCGACCGTCTTCAAGCTGGGCCTGGCCACGATCATCACGGGTAACGGCCTGTTCAAACCCAACATCTCGACGATGGTCGGCAAGCTGTATTCCGCCGCCGACACGCGCCGCGATTCCGGCTTCACGATCTTCTACATGGGCATCAACGGCGGCGCCTTCATCGCCCCGATCCTGACGCAGTACCTGGCGCAGTACGTGTTCAACACGGGCGATACGCCGGCCTACAAGATCGTCTTTATCGCCTCCGGCGTCGGCATGCTGATCAGCCTTGTGTGGTTCTTCTTCGGCCGCCAGGGTCTCAAGGGCATCGGCAGTCCCGAAGCGGAAGCGGGCAGCATGGCGCGCGTGGTGTACGTGATCGTCGGCGCCTTCGTCGTCATCCCCATCGTGTTCGCGCTGCTGGCCGTCGGTGCCCAGCAACTGCAGGTCGTGCTGACGGTGCTGTTCATCCTGCTGGCCATCATGCTGATCGTCGAGGGCTTCCGCAACGGCCCCGTCGCGCGCGACAAGGTGTTCGCGATGCTGATCATCTTCGCCTTCAACATCCTGTTCTGGATGTTCTTCGAACAGGCCGGCAGCTCGTTCACCTTCCTGGCCGAGAACATCGTCAACCGCGATTTCGGCGGCTGGATCTTCCCGACGGCCTGGTTCCAGAGCGTGAACTCGATCGCCATCATCACGTGCGCGCCGATCATTGCCGCCACGTGGATCTGGCTGGCGCGGCGCAATGCCGACCCGTCGATCCCGCGCAAATTCGGCCTGGGCCTGATCTTCAACGGCGTCGCGTTCGCGCTGCTGATGTTCGCGCTGTCGTCGCTGGTGTCCGGCGAAGGCAAGATCCCGTTCTGGACGCTGTTCATGGTCTACGTGATCCAGTCCATCGGTGAGCTGTGCCTGTCGCCGATCGGCCTGTCGATGGTGACGAAGCTCGCTCCCGTGCGCCTGGTCGGGCTGGGCATGGGCGGCTGGTTCCTGTCCACCGGTATCGGCAACAACCTCTCCGGCATCTTCGCCTCGCACGTCAGTGGCGAATCGGGCATGTCGGTGGCGTCCGCGCTGTCCGGCTACACGTTCGGCTTCTGGTCGCTCGTGGGTGGCGGCATCGTGCTGTTCCTGGTTGCACCGCTGATCCAGAAGCTGATGCACGGCGTGAAGTGATTCACACGGTAATGCAATGAAAAAAGGGCGGCCGGCTGGCCGCCCTTTTTTTTGGTTCATCGCACTTTACCGGGGAACGCGTCCTTGATTTTCAGGAAGAAGTACGCGGAGTCGCGGAACCCATAGGCCATACGCTTGATCACTTTGATGCGGTTGTTGACGCCTTCGAGGGTAGATGAACTCATCGGGTAGATGGCTGAAGCGAGGATGCCCCGTCGGTATTTAGCCAGGCGTTTGGCAAATTGGATCAAGGGGGCGATCTGGCTGTCCAGGGCAAGCCTCAGCCAGGATTTCCAGCGGCGGGCACCTTCCCTGACTGTTGGCGCGTACCAGATTTCCTTCAGCTCGGTCTTCAGCAGATAGACCGTTGACAATGGCTTATTGGCAGCAAGCAGTTCTTCGAGCTTGATCGCCTGTTCACTTTTGAGGTTGTCACGGTTACGCAGCAAAAGCCAGCGACTGCGTTTGATGACCTGTCGGGCCTTAGGCTCTGCCCGCAGCGTATTGGCCTGATCGACCCGGACTCGATCAACGACTTCCCGGCCAAAGCGCGTCACAACATGAAACAAGTCGTAGACCACCTCGGCATTCGGGCATTGCGCCCGCACCTCGAGATCCATAGCGCTATTCATATCCATCGCGACGGCTTCAATCCGCTGGCAGCCTTCGGGCCCTAGCTTCTCGAAGAACGGCCGTATTGCTTCCCGGCTGTTGCCTTCCCCGACCCATAGCACTTTCATGCGTTCGGCATCGAGTGCGACGGTGGCATAGCGATGGCCCTTGTGCAAGGCGAATTCGTCCATGACCAGGCGCCGAACATCGTTCGCCGAGAAGTCGCCATGCAAGCGCTGCAGCCGCTGATGATCAATGTCCTTGATGGTATGCCAGTGCAGTCCCGTCAGCCGAGCCACATGCGCTATGGGCAGTAGCTGCGCCAAGGCCTCAACCCACACGCGAACACGATGTGTGATGCGTGCGCGCCGGTCAAGCCACGAGATATGCTCAGTGACGCGGGCATTGCAGTGATGGCAGTCCAGCCGCCGGATCGGCAAATCAAGCCATACCCGTCTGTCCAGGCAGTCGTGGTCGCGCACCTTGCGTCTGCGCCGCTCATGGACCAGCGAGCAGGGCCGCCGACATGCCCCGCACTGGGGCTCGCTTGCAGGGCACGTATCGAGAATGATCAGCAGGGCCCCGTCCTCAAGGTCTTCGACGGAACGAACAATATGGCCTTCCCAAAACGGGAGAGACGACATAGCATTGAGCATGGCGGTGGTTTGAAAGATTGACTTGTTTGGCGACTATCAATCTACCAACTTCAAACCTCCGCCGCCACCTCCTGCTTAGATCGTCAAGCCCGTCTTTCCCCGTATTCCGCGTAGAACCTTTTTTTTTAGTGGTCATGTTCAGCTGACCAGGGGCGGACGTGCCTCCAGCCAGCGCTGCAGCACCGCCGTTGCGCCGGCCCCCAGATGCAATCCCAGCTTCGTCCGGCGCCACAGGATATCCTCGGCCGTCTGCGCCCACTCGTGCTGGCGCAGGTACGCCACCTCCGCCTCGAACAATCCGGGCAGGATCTCCTCTCCCATCGCGTCAATGTCCGTACGGCCGCGCAGCAGCGTGTGAATCCGCGTGCCATAGGCGCGCGCGTAGCGGCGCACGAGCGCCGGGTCAAGGAAGGCGTAATGCACCTGCATGCTGGAACTCCAGCAGTCGAATTCAAGCACGGAACGGTCCTGTGGCTGCGCGCCGAACAGGTCGCCGCCCGGCAGGCAGGCATCGGCCGTCCATGCCGGCGCGGGCCGACCCAGCTTGCGGCACAGCAGGTCGCCCGCCTCCTCGGCCAGCCTGCGGTAGGTCGCCAGCTTGCCGCCGAAGACAGACAGCAGCGGCGCGCCCGCATCGTCCAGCGCCAGCCGGTAGTCGCGTGCTGCGGCGTCGCGCCCGGCGTTGTCGGACACCGGCCGCACGCCCGCGTGGCTCCATACCACGTCGGATGGCGTTACCGGCGTGCGCAGATACGCGCTGGCCGCATCGCACAAGTATGCAATTTCCGTCGCACCAACGGCTGCGTCGGCGGGATCGCCCGCGTACGGCACCTCATCCGTGCCGATCAGAGTGAATTCGCGCTCATACGGTACGGCGAAGACGGTGCGGCCGTCGCGGTGCCGGAACAGGTAGGCGTGGTCGTGCTCGAACAGGCGGCGCACGACGATATGGCTCCCCTTCACAAGACGCAGCCGCTCGGGATTGGGCCGGTCCAGCGCCGCCAGCAGTGCGGCCGTCCATGGGCCCGCGGCGTTGACGATGCTGCGGGCCTTGATGGTTTTCTCCTTGCCGTCGGGCCGGCGCAGCGTCGCGTGCCAGAGGTCGCCCTCGCGCCGCGCCCCCGTGCATGCGGTACGCGTCAGCACATAGGCGCCCTTCTGCGCCGCGTCCATCGCGTTCAGCACGACCAGCCGGCTGTCGTCGACCCACCCGTCCGAATTGACCGACGCCTGCTGGCAGCGCGGTTGCAACGCCCGCCCCGCCGGATGGCACGACAGGCGCACGCCATGCGACCCCGCCAGCAACTGGCGCCGTGCCAGGCGGTCAAACAGGAACAACCCGGCGCGCACCAGCGACGCGGCGCCCTGGCCCGGCTCCTGCGGCATAATGAAGGGCAACGGCACGACGAGGTGCGGCGCCGCGCGCATCAGCACCTCCCGCTCGGCCAGTGCCTTGCGCAGCAGCGCGAACTCGGCATACCCGGCTTGGCGCAGTTCGCCGTGGAGCAGTTTCGAGGACGCGGACGGGCCATGCGAGGCCAGGTCGTCCCGTTCGCACAGCACGACGCACAGGCCACGCCCTGCCGCGTCGCGGGCGATGCCCGCACCGTGGATGCCGCCGCCGACGACCAGCACGTCGCAATCGACGTCGCGGCCGCCGCATGCCCGCATTCCCTGTTCCGCCACTCCGTCCACCGCTGCCATCTGTCCCACCCCGGCCAAAAAAAAATTCTATCAAGATACGACAATTACAGAGTCTTACGCAAGAGCGCCAACCGTCCGCTGGAGACCGGCCACGACAAACCGTGCACGTCGCTGGTCTATAATGGCCCGGTTTTGCAACCGCGAGAACACCATTGAAGACTACCGCTGCCTGGATTAACCGCCGCAACGCGCTGCGCGCCCTGTTGTTCCTCGGCGTCGCCGGCCTGCTGGCCGCGATTGCGCTGCTGGCCTACCTGTTCCTGATCGTCAAACCGCGCCTGCCCTCGCTGGAAGCCGTCACCGACTACAAGCCGAAGATCCCCTTGCGCATCTACACGGCCGACAATGTGCTGATCGGCGAATTCGGCGAGGAGCACCGCGACTTCGTGCCGATCGCGCAGATTCCGGACATGATGAAGAAGGCGGTGCTGGCCATCGAGGATACCCGCTTCTACGAACATGACGGCATCGACTGGATCCGCATGATGGGCGCGATGAAGGCCAACCTCACCGGCGGCTTCCGCCAGGGCGGCTCGACCATCTCGATGCAGGTCGCGCGCAACTTCTTCCTGACGCGCGAGAAGATCCTGTCGCGCAAGCTCAACGAGGTCATGCTGACCTACAAGATCGAGGACGCCCTGGCCAAGGACGAAATCCTCGAGCTGTACATGAATCAGATCTACCTGGGCCAGCGCTCGTTCGGTTTCGCGGCCGCCGCGCAGACCTATTTCGGCAAGTCGCTCAAGGAAGTGTCGGTCGCCGAGATGGCGATGCTGGCCGGCTTGCCGAAAAATCCCGCGCGCCATAACCCCGTTGTCAACTTCAAGCGGGCCAAGGCACGCCAGGAAGTGGTGCTGCGCCGCCTGCTGGACCTGGAGTACATCACGCAGGAGCAATACGACAAGGCGGTGAAGGAAACCATCCGCGTCAACCATCGCGGCCAGGAATTCGATACGCACGCCGAGTACGTGGCGGAGCTGGCACGCCAGGCGGCAGTGGCCGAATTCAACGAGGAAGCCTACACGCGCGGCATCGTCGTGCGCACCACCATCGTCAGCGCCGACCAGAACGCGGCCTATGAATCGGTGCGCCGCAACGTCATCGCCTACGACCAGCGCCACGGCTACCGCGGCCCGGAAGCGTTCATCACGCTGCCGGAAGACGGCGAGGAGCGCGACGAAGCCATCGACGACGCGCTGGGCAAGCGCCCCACGAGCGACGGCCTGATTCCCGCCGTCGTGCTCGAAGCCGGCGCGAAGGAAGTGCGCGCCGAAACGGCCGATGGCGAGGACATCGTCATCAAGGGCGACGGACTGAAACTGGCGGCCGGCGCGCTGTCGTCCAAGGCGAAGGAATCGATCCGGCTGCGTCCGGGCGCCATTATCCGTGTGGCGAAAGACGCAAAAGAGCGCTGGTCCGTCACGCAGGTGCCGCAGGTGGCCGCGGCGTTCGTCGCCATCGATTCCGTCACGGGCGCGTATCACGCGATGGTCGGCGGCTTCGACTACAACCTGCAGAAGTTCAACCACGTGACGCAGGCATGGCGCCAGCCCGGCTCGTCGCTGAAACCGTTCGTCTACTCGGCCGCCGTCGAAAAGGGTTATTCGCCGGGCACGCTGATCAACGACGTGCCGATCGAACTGCCGGGCGGCGCCAACGGCGAGCCATGGCGTCCGCAGAACGACGACTTCAAGTTCGACGGCCCGATCCCGATGCGCGAAGCGCTGTCGAAATCGAAGAACGTGCCGTCGGTACGCATCCTGAATGCCGTCACGGTTCCCTATGCGCACGAGTTCCTGGGCCGCTTCGGCTTCGACCTGACACGCCATCCGACCAATCTGACGATGGCGCTCGGTACGGGCGCCGTCACGCCGCAGCAGCTGGCCGGCGCGTACTCGGTATTCGCCAACGGCGGCTACAAGGTGCAGCCTTACCTGATCGCCCGCATCGAGGATGCGACCGGCAAGGTGCTGAAGGCAACTCCGGCGCCGGGCAGGCTGGATGAAGCCAGCCGTGTGCTCGACGCGCGCAACGCGTTCATCGTCGACAGCATGCTGCGCGACGTGACCCGCAGCGGCACGGGTGCCACGGCAACCCAGCGCATCGGCCGCAACGACCTGGCCGGCAAGACCGGCACGACCAACGACGCGGTGGATGGCTGGTTCGGCGGCTACGGCGGCGGTATCGTGGCCGTGGCGTGGATGGGCTACGACGAACCGAAATCGCTGGGCGGCCGCGAGTTCGGCTCGTCGCTGGCGCTGCCGATCTGGATCGACTACATGAAGGTGGCGCTGGCCAGGCGCCCCGTCGTCGAACGTCCGGTGCCGGAAGGCGTCGTGCAGATGGACGGCGACTGGGTCTACGAGGAGTACGCCAACGATCCGACCGTCAAGGGCATCGACCTGAACGAAGCAGTGCCCGAAGGCGTCGTGCCCGCCGACGCACCGCCGGGTACATCCCCGGCCGCGCCGCCGGTCGTGCCTGTGACACCGGGCGCGCCGGCGTCCAATATCGTGCCGGTGCCGCCAACGGCGGCGCCACGGCTGCCGCCGCCACCGGGCGACTGACGCCTGCCTGCCCGCCTGTCTGCCCCCTACGTGCCGCCGGCTCCGCGCCGGCGCACCTTCCTGTCCTGCTCGCGCATACTGGCGCACACGTCGACGGTACGCGTCTTCTCCTGCCCCAGCCGCGCCGAAGCACGGGCCCGGTCGTCGTCGCCCGTGGCGGTTTCGTTATGCGTTGCCCCTGGCCCGTGCTAGCATGCGCTTGCAGCGTCGCTGCGCAACTTCAGGACCGTTGTCCACCGCAGGAGACACTTTGGCCAGCTGGAAGCCGCTATCGCCGTCGCAGTATTTCACCCTGGGCCTGGGGGTGGCGTTCGGCGTCACCGATACCGGCCTGCTGCGCGAGTCGAACCAGGACAATTTCTTCATTTCGCCGGAGCTGGGGTTGCTGGCGGTGGCCGACGGCATGGGCGGCCATGACGCCGGCGAAATCGCCAGTACCGACGCCATCGAACTGCTGTGCGGCTATCTGGCCGCGGCCGGCCGCGCGCCTGCGCCCGACCGCGACGGGGACGCCACCTTGCCGGTCTTTCGTGCCAGCGACTTCGATCCCGCCAGCCTCGACCCCGACGCCACGTGGACGGATGCGACGATGAAGGCGATGATCGCGTTGCACGACGCCGTGGAATTCGCCAACGAGCGGATGTACCTGACCAACGTGGCGCAAGCCCGGCCGGACGGCACGGGCATGGGTACGACGCTGACGGGCATGTGGCAGCCGGCGCCCGGCGGCCCCGTCTTCCTGTTCCACGTCGGCGACAGCCGCCTGTACCTGTACCGCGACGGCCGGCTGACGCAGCTGACGCGCGACCAGACCCTGTACCAGGAGGCGCTTGAACGCGGCAGGCCCGGGCCCCTGCCCGCGCGCAACCTGCTGCTGCAGGCGCTGGGGCCCGCGGCCGACATCAGGCCGGACCTGTCGATCCATGCGACGGCACCGGGCGACGTCTATCTGCTGTGCAGCGACGGCCTGTATGGCGATTCCTCCGAGGAGAATATCGCCGCCATCGTCGGCCAGGCCCGCGCCGACAACCTGGACGCCTGCTGCGCCCGGCTGGTGGCAATGGCGCAGCGCGACGGGGGACGGGACAATATCACGGCGGTGCTGGTACGCTGCCCGGGCTGACCGGCGCGCCGCCCAGCATCTCCGCAAACGCCGCTGGCGCAGGCAGCCCCCGGCACAGCAGCGCGCATGGCTGCACCGCCTCGGAGCCGTCCGTCCACCACAGGCTGTGCCCATGCAGCGCAGCGCCCAGCAACTGCGGCAGCGCTGCCGCCAGTTCGTCCAGGCTGCCCAGCTGCAGCCAGTAGCCCGCGGCGCCATGCGCTCCCGCTGCCGCGCTCAATCCGTCCAGGGCCGGCGCCAGCGCCAGCAGCGCGGCGTCGAACGCTTCCAGGCTGAAGCCCTCGTCCAGCGACGACAGTGCCAGCGCCTCCACCCTTTCGTACCAACCTTGGCCGGAGGCGAGCCATTCCGCCAACGCGGGACCGTCCGCGATGGGGCCAAGCACCGTCAACGGAAAGTGACGCCCTACCCGGTCGACGCTGGGCATCAGCACGCCGGCCCATGCGCCGCCATCGACCACGCCGCCGGCCAGCGCAAAGCGCCACACGGGGCTGGTGAGATAGGTCTCCATCCACGCGCGACCCAGCCCTTGGCGGCTGCCCTGCAGCGCCGTCTGCAGCCAGGCATCCCACATCGCCTGCGGCCCCGCCGGCAGGCGCCGCGCGACGAAGTCGCCGTGCGTCATGACTTTGCCGAAGAAGCCTGGCGCGCCATCGTCCCCGTCGCTCACAGTCCCTCCAGGCAGCGGAAGCCATCGGTGCCGTCGCGCCGGAAGGGGTTGTTGACGCTGCTGGCTACCAGCTCGTAGATCATCCTGCGTCCTTCCAGGTCGAAGGTCAGCTTGTAGCGCTCCGGCTGTTGCGGGCTCGGTTCGACGACGGCTTTGTCCAGCATGCGGAACCAAGCCCACGGCCCTTCCGTGCGCAGTTCCAGCGTCGACGGCGGCGCCACGTCGAAGCGCACCGCGTTGACGTTCTTGCCGCTGGGGAGCTGGAACGACACGCCGGTCAACGGGGCCTTGGGAGCGAAGGCCAGCACCTGGCCGTCGATATCCAGCGCCACCCGCGTCAGCGCCGCATCGGCCGCGACGGGGCGCAGGTCGAAGCGGATCGACGGCTGCCGTCCGCCGGCGCCGAAGTAGCGGTCGCGGATGGTGGCGGCGCGCTGGAACTGCGCCAGCACCTCCGCATCGATGCCCAGTTCGACGTTGTTGACAATGCGCCAGCGCCACTGCGGGGCCGACATGTCCACGTACGCCAGCAGATACTTCTGGAAGAAGTCGTCCATCATGCCGCCGGGCGCGAAGAAACGGCCGAAGTCCTCGGGCAGCGCATCCTGTGCGGATGCGCGGACGACGGGGTAGCGGCCGGCGATGGCGCCGCGGCAGAACGGCGCAGGGCCGGCCTGCCAAAGCGCATTGATGCGCTCGCGCTCCGTGCCAAGGGTCAGCGCATTGCCAGCGCCCTCGACCTCCCTCACCAGTGCCGCCAGCGGCGCCGGCAGGTCGGCCCCGACGGGCCGCAGCCTGGCCAGCGAATCCGCCGGCGGTGGCGGCTGGCCCGCGGCACGCGCCGCATTGGCCGCGTCCAGGTAGACAGCGACGTCCTTCAGCTGCGCCAGCACCGTCTCCAGGGGGGCCGGCGTACCTGCCGCGCCGGCCACCAGCATCCGGTGCAGCGGCGCGAAGTGCGCATCGACAGGATTCATCGGCCGGGCCGTCGGCGCCGGCGCCGCGGCGCCACCGCCCAGCGCGGACGCAAGACGCTTGCGCGCCGCGTCGCCCAGCCCCTTCACCTTTGCGCCCGCCGCATCGAGCGCCGACGGTGGCGCGGCCTGCTTCTCCAGCGCGGTCTGGAAGGCCACGGCCTGCAGGTAGCGACGCAGCGGTGAATTGGCACCGCTGGCCAGCGCCAGTACGCGCGCCGCCCCATCGAGGCTGTCGAACGGTACCAGCACGACATCGGCCAGCAAGCCATCCCATTGGCGGATGTAGTCGTCGTAATACAGTTCCTGGACCGAAGCCTTCATCTGCGCGGCCGCCGCCAGTCCGTCCACGGCCTCGCGCCGGTCCAGCACCCAGCTGTCGCGCACGATGTCGGCGATACCGGCGTCGATCGCCGCCATGAAGCGCTTGTAGCCTGCCACCGTGTACAGCCCCGACACGCCGCGCGTCAACGGCTGGCCGCTCTGGCGCTTCAGCACTACCGGCGCATCGCGTCCTGCCGCAGCGGCCACGTCGAAGTCGGGCGGTGCGGCAGTCATGAGGTCGCGTTGCAGGCGGCGATACACCCGCTCGCCCAGCGGCGCTGCCGCCAGCAGCAGGCGGGTACGCTCGATCAGCGCCGTGTCCAGCTGGGGCGGCGCATCCAGTGCATACGATTCATCCAGCAGCGCCGCGACATGGTCGGCCAGTTCCGAGCGTTGCGGCTCGCTGGCGGCGGCCAGGTTGCGCTGCCAGTCCAGGTCGAGCCACGCGCCGACGGCCTGCGCATCCAGATGGTTCGGCTGGCCCAGCATCAGGTAGACGCGCAGCAGTTCGTACAGGTAGTCCGGGCTGTTGGCGTTACCGCGGCGCAGCTGGGTTTCCATCCGCGTCATCAAACGCGGCAGCAGCGCCGCCCGCAGGAAGCGCTGGTAGGCGCGCACTGCGCCGTCGCCCAGCTTGGCGCCCTGGTACAGGCCGAGGCCCATCAGCAGCGGCACGTCCGTCGCGCGGTCACGGTATCCCCCCGGCACGTCGCGCGAAGCGTTCAACAGCGGCAGCGTGACGAGCGGCGACAGATCGTCCGGCACTGCCCGCGCCAGCCGATCGATCTCCGCCGCCCGTGCCGCGACGTCGGCCACGTAGCCGGCGTTGTGCACGTAGCTCGTCGCCAGGCCGGCGGTGGCCAGCAGCAGCGCCAGTGCGGCGGCGCCGATGGCGGCCCATTGCAGCCGGCCCCGGTTGCGCTCGATCGCCAGGTTCGACCCCGCCAGCCCCTGCTCGGCGAAGATCACGTCGCGCAAGAGCCGGGTGAGGAAATAGCTGCGGCCCGTGGCGATTGCGGGCGGCAGCACCTTGCGATCGAGGCCGAAGCTGGCCGCCAGCGCGGCCATCACGCGGTCGATCGGGCTGCCTTCCTGCGTGCCGCTGGTGAAGTAGACGCCGCGCAGCAGCGCCGCCTGTTCGTATCCCGTGGTGTCGAATACATCGTCCAGGAATGCCTGCAACGGCGCCTCGACGGCGGCGAACTGCTGGGGGAAGTTGTAGATCAGCGCGCGCCGCTGCACGTCGCGCTCGCCCTGCATGCGCTCGAACAGGGGCGCCTGCAGCTGCGCCGCCAGCGCCGCGAACTCGGCCGGGAAGCTTTTCAGGCCCGCATCCGGCGCGTCGCCCGCCTGGTGCGCGAACGTCACCCCCCACACCTGCATGCGCTCCTCGCGGGTCAGCCCGTCAAAATACTCGACGAATCCGGCCAGCAGGTCGCACTTCGTCACGACCGCATACACGGGAAAACGCACGCCCAGTTCGTTGTGCAGCTCCTGGATGCGGGCGCGCACCGTGCGCGCCTGGGCGCGGCGCGCCGCGTCGTCCCGCTCCAGCAGGTCGGCGACGGACAGCGCGACGATAACGCCATCGACGGGGCGCCGCCGGCGCTGGCGCCGCAGCAGCCGCAGGAAGCCCAGCCACGCGGCGTTGTCCATTTCCGCGTGACTGTCCTGCGTCGTATAGCGCCCCGCCGTGTCGAGCAGCACGGCTTCGTCCGTGAACCACCAGTCGCAGTTGCGCGTGCCGCCCACACCCTGTACGGGGCCGCGGCCGTGCGTGTCGGCCAGCGGGAATTTCAGCCCCGAGTGCACCAGCGCGGTGGTCTTGCCCGTCCCGGGCGCGCCGACAAACAGGTACCACGGCAGGCCATATAGCCCACCCGGTTTGCGCGCTTTGCGCAACGTTGCCAGCGCTTCCTGGAAGCGTTGCGACAGCAACGCCACCTCGACGCTGTTTTCGCTGCTCTTGCTATGTTCCGGCTGCGTGGTGGCCGCCTTTGCGTCGGCCGAGACGGCACGCGCCAAGCGCCGCTCCGCCAGCCGCAGCGCCAGCTTCTTCCAGCCGAACCAGCCCGCCCACGCCAGCAGCAGGACGGCAATGATGATCCAGCGCGCCCGGTCGGTGGCGAACGGCTCGGCGCCGTCGAACGCCAGCAGCGGCGCCTCGAACCAGACGACGAGCGACAGCACCAGGACGCCGAGCAGCGAGAAGACGGCGGGCTTCACCAGCCAGTGCAGCAGGCGCTTCATGGCGCGGCCCGGAGCGACGAAGGGGGTGGCGTCAGCACCACGATGACGACGCGCCGGTTGCGCGCCCGGTTCGCCGCCGAGTCGTTGCGCACCAGCGGCTCGGTCTCACCCCGGCCTTCCACGCTGTAGCGGGCGGCCGGCCCGGCGCGCTCGGCAAGCAGCCGCACCACGGTGGCGGCTCGGGCTTTCGACAGCGCCCAGTTGGACGGGAAGCGCGCCGACGCGCTCGGAACGTCGTCCGTATGGCCGATGACGATGGCCTTGCCCGGCACGGGTCGCAGCGCGTCGCCGATGCGTGCCAGCAGCGGCTCGAACTGGGCGCGAACCTCGGCGCTGCCGGAGGCGAACACGCCGTCGCCATGCAGGACAATGGTGGAACGGTCCGGCGTTTCCGTGACGCTGACGAGGCCCCGTTCGATTTCCGGCGCCAGGAAGCGCGCCACGCGCACGGGCGGAATGACCGGAGGTGCCGCCGGCACCGGACCGGCCAGCCGGATGCGGTTCAGCGCCGCATAGACGGGGTCGGACTGGCGGTTCAGCAGGAACGACAGCGCCAGTTGCACGGCCACGAGCAGCAGCAGCGCGGCAAACGCGATCAGCCACAGCGGCACGAAACGCGCCAGCCCGGGCCGTTTTTCCGTGGACGGCTGCCAGTGCGGCGAGAGTTCCGGTTCCACCGTACCGCGCTCACGGCGGATCAGCTGCTGCAGGCGCTCGCGCAACGTCTCAAGCTGGGCCCGACCGTTGTCGATGACGCGGTAGCGCCCCTCCAGTCCCAGCGCCAGGCACAGGTACATCAATTCCAGCAGGTGCAGATTGGCGGCCGGGTCGCCACTGAGCTTTTGGAGCAACTGGAAGAACTTCTCGCCGCCAAACGCTTCGTTGTGAAATGCCACCAGCAGGCTGCGGCTGGCCCAGACACCGCCGCCGCCCCACGGCGTCGCCGATATCGTCTCGTCCAGGAAGGTGCACAGCGAGTAGCGTGCCACGGCCACCGATTCCGGGCTGTAGCCGGCGGTTCGTGCCAGCGCCTCGAACTGGCGGATGGCAGTGACCAGCTGGCTGCGCAGGCCGGCCACGTCCGGGTGGCTGACCATGATCCGCAACGGCACCACGAGATCCAGCAACGGAGTGGCCGCCGCCACCAGCGGGTTGACGCCGCCCGCCGCGACCGGCGGTAGCGGCATTGGCGCCGGCGGCGCGACCGCGTCGGCTGGCGTTTCGGACGCCGGCGCGGCCGGGCGCCGTCCCGGTCGCGGGACCAGGATCGTGCGTTCACCGCCCTGCTGGCCGTCGTCCGCCATCGCCCGGTCCTAGCGGCGCACCGCCCAGAACGCCAGCGTCAGCCCGGGAAATTCCCCGGCCACGTGCAGCGCGAAGCCGGCCGACGACGACAGCTGCTGCCAGGACTCGCTGTTCTTGTCCAGCTCAAAATACGTGTGGCCGGCATGGAACGGCAGCTGGCGCGGCGCCACCGGCAAGGGACGCAGCGCGATGCCGGGCAGCTGCAGGTTGACGAGGTCGCGGATCTTCTCGATCGATCCCACCTTGACCTGGCGCGGAAAGACATTGCGGATCGTTTCGGCCGGCAGCTGCGCATGCACGACCAGCACGAACGTGGCGGACTTCAGCAGCTCCGGGTCGCGCATCACGGCCACGCGGATGCCGAACTGGCGTTCCTCCAGCGGGATCGGCACGGCCGCCGCATCCATCACCAGCGACAGGTGGCGGCGCAGATCCTCGATCACGGGCTCGAACGTCTCGCGCAGGTGTTCGTGACGGTACACGGGGTACTGGACCGCGCGCCTGTGGGCCGGGCTGAACGTGGCCAGCTCGCCGGCCAGGCGGACCGCCTCGCGAAACAGCTCTTCCGGGTGCAGGCCCGTCATCGTGGCCAGGTGGGCGAACAGGGGCTCGGCGCGATTGAGCAGTTGCAGCAGCAGGAAGTCGGCGATTTCCGCCGCGCCGGCGGCGCCGGGCTGCGCCAGCCGGTTACCCAGCGCGTCGCCGCGCTGGTGCAGCAGTCCCACCAGTTCATCGACGAAACCGGCCAGCCGCGTCGCCACGCGGTAATCCAGGCACGGCGGGCAATACGCGGGATCCAGCACGACACGGTTGTCCGGCCGCCGCTCGACGATGCGTGCCACGCCCAGGCAGGCATACGCGTTGGCCACATCGGCCTCGAATGCGAGGCGCAGGCGCAGCCGGCCCACCTGCATCAAGGCACTATTGTCGAGGCCATTGCTGTCCCACGCTTCATGATCGACGATGCCATGGCGGGCATGCTCGCCCGGGTCGGCACCATCCCCGGTTTCCACGATCCCCGGCCGGCGCAGCGGCAGTGCCAGCACCACCAGCCCATTGCGCGCATCTTCCGGGATGGCCAGGGGAAGCGGCAGGTCGTCGTCGTCCGGCAGCCGGACCGGCGTGCCGTCCGGCAGCACGGCATCAACGGCTGTCAGCGCCAGCCGGCCCAGCGCCAGCGCACCTTCGTCGATACGCAACGTCGAGAAGCCCCATGCATAGGGACGGACGCGGCCGACGCGGCTTTCCAGTTGCGTTTGCACCCAGCGGTCGTGCTGCTGCAGGTGCTGCGGCTGCAGCAGCATGCCTTCCGACCAGATCACTTTGCGGTTCCACGTCATGCCAGCCTCGTTCAGGATTGTTCTTGGTGGTGCCGCAGCCGTTCGACCTGCTCCGCGTAGGCTTCGGCGAAGCGGTCGCCGAACAGATGGCCGAAGTCGTCGTCCGCCTCGCGCACGATGTCGCCGTACAGCGCGACCATGGCGTCCCACATCCTCGCCTTGCGCTTCGTTGACCGCATGCGGTCGAACACGCCACCGGGCTCGACGCGCGCCTCGATCAGGGCGGGATCGACCCTGGCCAGTACGCCCGCCAGCGCGGCGCGCATGCCCGCCACCATCGCCAGCTCGTGCGCGCGCAGGTCGTCGAATGCGTTGGCTACCGATTTCAGCGGGGTCATGTAGCCGGCCATCGCCCCCGTCAGCAGTTGCGCCAGCGCGCTCTCGGCGTCCGGGAAGAACTTCAGCGGGTTATTCGCGCCGACGCCCAGCACCGTCATGTCCAGCCGGTTCTCGCGCTTCGTCATGGCGCGCGCCAGCAGCACGGACATGGTCCCGGCGATCGCCTCGCGCAGGATGGCCCCCGCCAGTTCGGCCGTTTCCTCCGGTGTGCCGACTGGCCGCAGTCCAGGTACGCCCATGCCACGCAACAGCGCCCGCAGCACGACATCGCCGCTGCCCACCGGCGCCTGGGTGGCCGGCATCGACGCGGTGTTCCTGGACGGCGGCGGCAGGAAGTCGGCCAGCGGATCGTAGTCGTCGGGGATCGGCTGCGGTGCGGCCGGACGAGGCGCCGCCGCTTGCGCCGGCCGCGGCGCCGCGCCGCCGTGCAGCGCCGCGACGGACGTCATGATGGTCGGTTCCGGTGGCGGCAGCCAGCGCGCATCGACGTCGGGCGCCGGCGACGCTACCCGCGCGCCCGGCAGCGCGTGGAACTGCGGCGCCACGTGATCCGGTTCCGAGCCTCGGAATAGCGGCTCGCGGGACATGATCACGGGCGCCTGCTGCGCGTCCAGCAGGCCCAGACCCAGCGGGTCGGACGCCGACGGCGCTGCCAGCGCCGTCGCGGCATGGCCGGCGCCGGCCGCGTCGAGGATACGTTCTTCCGCCAGCGTGTCGCGCAGCTCATCGAACGACGGCCCGGCCCACGGCGACGGCGCCGCCGCCGGCTGCGGCTGGAACGGCAGCGCCGCCGACGTCTCGGGTGCAAACAGCGGCACGTCGGCCGGCGGCGCGGCCGTGGGTTCGTCGATCGTCACCGCCAGCTCGTAGTCGCCGATCAGCAGGCGGTCGCCATGGGCCAGCGGCGCCGTCTTGCCCGTGCCCAGCGGCCGGTCGTTGATCCAGCTGGGGTTTGCGCCGAGGTCCGTCAGCGTGTAGCGCCCGTCCGTGAAATCGATGCGGCCGTGGTTGCGCGAGATATATTTGGCGGGATCGGGCAGCGCCAGGTCGTTGGCGGCCGCGCGTCCGATCGTGCCGCCCAGGTGATCGAAGCGGCGTTCCACCGGCGCGGCGGGGGGCTCCTTGCGATAGGACTGGATGCGTAAGGTCAGCGGCATGGGCGCTCCGTCAGTTGACCTTGACGAGCGAGCCCGCCAGCGTGGCGACGCCCCCCGCCTTCAGTTCCAGCATGCCGTTCGCGTTGATGCTGGCCTTGCCGTCCGCGACCACCTCCAGCACGGCCGTCCTGATGGTCACCTTGGCCGGTTCGATCTTGATGCTGCTGCCGCCCACCGTCAGTTCGATCGACGTGGTGGCGGCGATCTCGATCTTGGCCCGGCCCGTGATCTTCTGGTCGCCCGTGACCGTCACTGTCTGCCTGCCCTCCACCGTCTCCACGTGATCGCGCGTCACCCTGACCGTGCGGTCGCGCTTCACCGCCAGCGTCTGGTCGTTGCCGACTTCCGTGCCCTGGTCGTTCTTGATCGCGATCGTCTGGTCGCCCTTGGCGGCCTTTTCAAAGCCCACCTTCAGCACGTCGTCGTTCTTGACGATGCGCGTGTGATCGCGCTCGGCCTGGATGAAGATCTCCTCCGCGTCCTGCTTGTCCTCGAAGCGGATCTCGTTGAAACCGGCGCCGCCTTTCGAGACGTTCGTCCTGACACCGGACTGCGTCTGGTTGGCCGGCAGCGCATACGGCGGCGGTGCATCGCCGTTGTACACGCAGCCCGTCACCAAAGGGCGGTCAGGATCGCCTTCCAGGAAGCTGACGACGACCTCCATGCCAACCCGCGGCAGGAACACGGCGCCCCAGCCCTTCCCGGCCCAGGCCTGCTGTACGCGCACCCAGCACGAGCTGGTCGCGTCATCCTTGCCCTCGCGGTCCCAGTGGAACTGCACCTTGATGCGGCCATGCTGGTCGGTCCATACTTCCTCGCCGGCCTTGCCGACCACCATCGCCGTCTGCGGCCCACGCACGACCGGCTTCGGCGTCGCGGCCGGCGGGCGGTAGCTGTACTGCTTGCCCACAGCCGTAAAGCTGCAGCGGAAGTCGAACACGGCACCGTCGCTGCCGCTGGCGTATGGCGCGTCGGTGATGTCGACGCTGGCGCCGGTGACGAGGACCGCGCGATTCTGGTCGTCGCGCGGATGATCCGACAGCGTGAACGGCACGCCAGCTGCCACGCCGCGGGCATTGGTCTGGCCCGTGATCTCCTCGCCCTGTCCATGCAGGCTCTCCATGCGCGCCCGCGCCAGCGCGGCGCCGTGGCCCGCTTCGACGTAGCCGCCGGGGTAGTCGTACATTTCGTAGTCGGGCTGGGAGAACGGCGCCGCAATGACGGCGCTGACGCGCAGCGCGCCACTGCCGGAGGCGACCGCTCTGGCGAAATCGAAGTCGTCCAGCACATAGCTGCCCGGCTGGATCTCGCCCGCGGCCAGCCACTCGTAGACCGCCTCTTCGTCGACGATGCCCCGGCCCTCCTCGCCGGCAAAGCGTATCGTGTCGTAGCCGGGCGCCGTCGCGTGCGCGCCATACGCATCGGCCAGCACCATGGTGTGACGTGCGGCCTCGTGACGGAAGAAATAGTAGATGCCCGCGCCTTCAAGCAGACGGCTGACAAAGGCGAAGTCCGTCTCCCGGTATTGCACGCAGTAGTCCAGCTCAGGATACGTTCCGGTCAGGGCGCCCACATCCAGGTTGACGCTACCGCCATATGGCCCGCCGGTGCAGACGGCCTTGACGATGTCCACCACGCTCTTCTGCTGGAAAATGCGGCAGTTGGAGGAACGCGTGAGCAGCCAGAGCCAGGGCCGCAGCGTGGCCTCGTAGCGGGAGAAGCGCCCGTTCCAGCCCCCGCTGGCAAAGCGGGTGACGATGCCGTGGAAGACCCGCGTGCCGCCACCCGGCAGCGCCACCTTGACGGCCATTGGTTTGCCCAGCACGTCGGCGATCTTGACGTCCTGCCGGGTGCTCACCAGCTGCACGTGGTACTCGAACGGGCGCCCCAGCTGCTCGGCGCCGCTCATGCGCTCGAACAGCAGCGTATCGTCGGCCAGCGCCGTGCTGACGGTAACTTCGTGGTGCGCTTGTGTGACGGGCATATCGGTCCTGGCGATTACACGGGTTGGCTAGGGAATCATCGTCTTGACGGTGCCGGCGCTGGTGAAGCTGATCGTGCCGCCCCATTGGCACATGCAGCTCGAGACGTCGTCCAGCGCCGGTACGTTTGCGATCGTCACGGTGGCCGCACCGGGCGTCCACGGTGCCGGCGTGACGGGCGTGCACGGCATCGGCGTCAGCACCCCTTTCGCGGCGATCGTCGCGGCCTTTACGGCAGGATTGGCCAGCGACTTGCAGGCGCCGAACGGCAGGATGTTCACCATCGGCACATGATCCATGATGTTGGCCGCCGGCGGTCCTTCGGCCAATACCTTGTTCGCCGGCAGCACCGCCAGCGCGGAGGGCGCCGCGCCAAAGCTGCATTTCATCATCGCACCCATCGCCACCTGCTTTGCCATCGCAGCCTCCGTCGGAACGGGTCGTCAAAACGCGTAGTCGAAATCGGCACCGGAGACACTCACCTCGACGCGTTCGATCGGCGTACCGGCCATCATCCGGTTCAGGAATTCGCGCGAGATATCCGGCAGCATCGTGTTGGTCAGTATGGCATCGATCATCCGCCCGCCCGACTCGCTTTCCGTGCAGCGCGAGACGACCAGCGCGACGACCTCCTCGGTGTAGCCGAACGGGATGCCGTAGCGTGCCTCGACGCGGTCCCTGATGCGATCCAGCTGCAGCCGCACGATCCGTCCCAGCATTTCGTCCGACAGCGGGTAGTACGGAATCGTCACCATCCTTCCCAGCAGCGCGGGCGGGAACACCTTGAGCATCGGCTCGCGCAGCGCTTTCGCCATTCCTTCCGGATCGGGCATCAGGTCGGGGTCGCGGCACAGCTCCGCGATCAGCGCCGTACCCGCATTGGTCGTCAGGATGATCAGGGTATTCTTGAAGTCGATGTGGCGGCCTTCGCCGTCCTCCATGAAGCCCTTGTCGAACACCTGGAAGAAGATTTCGTGCACGTCCGGATGCGCCTTTTCCACCTCGTCCAGCAGTACCACCGAATAAGGCTTGCGCCGTACCGCTTCCGTCAGCACGCCGCCCTCGCCATAGCCCACGTACCCCGGCGGCGCTCCCTTCAACGTCGACACCGTGTGCGCCTCCTGGAATTCGCTCATGTTGATCGTGATGAGGTTCTGTTCGCCGCCGTACAGCGCCTCGGCCAGCGCCAGCGCCGTTTCCGTCTTGCCGACGCCGGACGTCCCGGCCAGCATGAACACGCCGATCGGCTTGGACGGGTTGTCCAGCCCCGCGCGCGACGTCTGAATGCGCCGGGCGATCATCTCCATCGCGTGATCCTGGCCGATCACACGCTGTCCCAGCAGCCGCGCCACGTTGAGGATCGTCTCCATTTCGTTTTTCGCCATGCGGCCGACAGGAATGCCCGTCCAGTCGCCGACGACGGCGGCCACGGCCTGGTAGTCCACCGTCGGCAGGATCAGCGGCGATTCACCCTGCAAGGCCGCCAGCCGGCCTTGCACGGCGTGCAGCTGCCCGATCAGCGCGGCGCGGTCGGCCGTGGCGGCGGCGCCCTCCACGGGTTGCGTCCCCGCGCGCAATTGCGCCCGCAAACCCAGAAGCTCGTCGACCAGCCTGCGCTCGCGCTGCCAGCGGTCGTCCAGGGCCGCCAGACGTTCGCGCTCCACCGCCAGCAAGCCCTCGGCCCGTTCCGCGCGCTTTGCCGTATCGATACCGATGGCCTGTTCGCGGCCGATGATCTGCATTTCGGTCTCCAGCGCTTCGATGCGCTTGCGGCTGTCATCCACCGCGGCTGGCGTTGCGTGCAGGCTGACGGCGACGCGGGCGCAAGCCGTGTCCAGCAGGCTGACGGATTTGTCGGGCAGCTGGCGCGCCGGGATGTAGCGGTGCGACAGCTTCACGGCCGCTTCCAGCGCTTCGTCCAGGATCTGCACCTGGTGATGCTTTTCCATTGTCGAGGCCACGCCGCGCATCATCAGGATGGCCCGTTCCTCGCCCGGTTCCTCCACCTGCACTGTCTGGAAGCGCCGGGTCAGCGCGGGATCCTTCTCGATGTGCTTCTTGTACTCCGCGAACGTGGTCGCGCCGATGGTGCGCAACGTGCCCCGCGCCAGCGCGGGCTTGAGCAGATTGGCCGCATCGCCGGTGCCGGCCGCGCCGCCGGCACCCACCAGCGTATGCGTCTCGTCGACAAACAGGATTACCGGCTGGGCGCTGCCCTGCACTTCGTCGATGACGCAGCGCAGGCGCTGTTCGAATTCGCCCTTCATGCTGGCGCCGGCCTGCAGCAGGCCCACGTCTAGCGCCAGCAGCTGCACCTCCTTCAATGCGGGCGGCACGTCGCCGCGCACGATGCGCTGGGCGAAGCCCTCCACGATGGCCGTCTTGCCGACACCGGCCTCGCCGACGAGGATTGGATTGTTCTGGCGCCGCCGCATCAGGATATCCACCACTTGCCGGATCTCGTCGTCGCGGCCCACGATCGGGTCCATCCTGCCTTCGCGTGCCTGCGCCGTCAGGTCGACGGTGAATTTCTTCAATGCTTCCTGCCTGCCCATGGCCGCCGGCGCGACGGCGCCGCTGGCTTCGCCGGGCGCGACCGCCTGGAAGCCGTCCGTGGCCGCCAGCGCGGACTCGGGCGAGTCCTTGAGGAGTGCCGCGAAGCGCTCGCTCAGATCGTCCACGCGGATCCGCTCGAACTGCCGCGAGATGCCATACAGGCCGTTGCGCAGGCTTGAGGTTTTCAGCATGCCGACCACCAGGTGGCCGGAACGCACCTGCGCCTCGCCGAACATCAGCGTGCCGTACACCCACGCGCGCTCCACCGTTTCCTCGACCTGCGACGACAGATCCGTCACGGACGTCGAGCCGCGCGGCAGCCGGTCCAGTGCCGCCGTCAGGTCCCGCGCCAGGGTTGCCGCATCGAGTTCGTAATGGCGCACCAGGCGGTGCAGGTCGCTATCCCGCAGTTGCAGCAGCTGGTGCAGCCAGTGCACCAGCTCGACGTAGGGATTGCCCCGCAGCTTGCAGAACACCGTGCTGCTTTCGATGGCGCGGTAGCACACGCCATTGAGCTTGCCGAACAGGGCTACGCGGCTGATTTCTGCCATGACGGCTCCTCCGCCCGTGAGGGCATACTGTTTCAAACTGCGTAGTCAGGACTGCGTTTGCGGGCCGGCGCGCAGCCCGCGCCGGTTCGTGTCGATCAGCAGCTGGTCGGGATCGCGCGCGGGCGGTGCGCTCATCGGCCAGGCCGTCCAGCCGAGGCGCAGGCCGCGCCCCAGCCGCAATGCCGGTACTTCTTCCTTGCGCAGTACGAGGCGCACGTCCCATTCCAGGGCCAGGCCCACGTAATTGCGCACCCAGGCCAGCAGCCGGCGCAGGCTGACGCCGCCGGGCAGCAGCCGCTCATAATCGTCCAGATCCATCGGACCGATGACGATGCGGAACTTGCTCTGGCTGTCCCACACGCTCCGTCCGAGCACCGCCGAGATGCCAAGGCGGTTGCCGTTTTCGCCCCGGCCGATGCGCGTCCGGATTTCCTCGGGCAGGCGCATCCAGTGGCCGACGAACTGCTCGATGGCTACCGGCAGGCCGAAGTATTCGCGCAGGATGGCCGCCAGCCCCGACGCCGGCCGGGCGTTGTTGGCCAGCAGGCCGCCGAAGTGCAGCTTGGCGAAGTCGCCGATCTCGTCGCGCCCGCGCAGCGCCGGCGCGCCGATGCCGAACAGGCTGCCGACGAAATCGGCATAGCGGTCGCTGTCGGGCCGGTCCAGGCTGATCGCCGGCTCGGCCTGGGCACGGGCGCGGTAGAACAGCGACAGCAGGCGGTGGTGGAACACGTCGAGAAACGCCAGCAGCGTGCCATCGCCGCCGTTGCGCAGGCGGTCGCGCACGTACTCCGTCATGTGACGCGGCAGCGGGCCGTTGGCCCCGAGCAGCCCGAAGAAATGCACCGCGAGCCGACCGCGCGCCGCGCCGTCGGCGTGCAGGAAGCTCGCCAGCTGAGTGGGATTGAACGTCAGCGACGGCTCCTGGCCGAAGCGCACCGCATCGTCGCGCGGGCGCAGCGAGGCGCCGATGCGGGGCAGATGCGGATGAGCGTTTTCGATCAGGCGCAGCACCTGGAAGAAGTCCATGCGCGCCACGTCGCGCTCCAGCCGCAGGGCCAGGTCTACAGGGTCGACCATACACCCTCCCGCGCGGGCCAGCGCATGATTTCGCCCCGCGCCACCGTGCGCACGACCGTCTCGGCGAACGAGTTGACGGACACGTACTGGGCAAAAAAGCGCGCCAGCACGGCGCCCAGCAGGAACGCGCCCGTGCCCTCGAACGCGCTGTCGTCCAGAGTCAGCGTCACCTGCAGGCCGCGGCCGAACGTGATCGGTCCGGGCGATGGCATGCGCCGCGTGACCTGCGCCGCCCGAATCGAATGCACGCCTTCCACCTGATGCTGGGCATTCGTGTCGCCGGCGGGGCAATACAGCAGCAGCAGCTCGCGCAAGGCGTCGGCCCCCGCGCCGCCCTCGGTATCGACCAGCGACAGATAGTTCAGCGACAGATGATTGAGCAGGCGCCAGGCGACGCTGCCCTCGGCGAACGAGGGATATGGCTGGCTGGGTCCGGCCACGCAGCGCACGGCGCGCACGGGCGCCCCGCCATCGAGGATGAAGTCGGTTTTGCCCACGCCCAGCGGCATTGTCAGCGGCAGGTCGCGGTTGGTGCACCACACCCCCAGGCCGAGCTGACGCAACGTGCCGCGGTACGGCGTTTCCGCCGCATCGACAATCGAGACGAACATCTCGCTGCCGATGTAGCTGGAGCGCGGCCCGACGCGGCGCTGGCGCTGCGAGACCAGGCGCGGCTCGCGCCGGATCTGGTAGAACGCCTGGTCCTGATGCAGGCTGCCGAGGTCCTTCGCCGTGTAGAACGGGCGGAATACCTGCTCGGCCTCGACACCCGTGCCGTAGCCACGCACTTCGTCGATCTGGAACACTTCGAAATCCTGCGGGCGGGTACGGTCGACCAGCACGTGGTGTTCGAACCGCTCGCCATCGACATCGATGCGGTCGGCCCGCCGCAGGAACAGATTGATGGCGGGCGTGCAGTGCAGCGCGAAGTGGCTCGCATCCAGCACCTGTTCCAGCAGCGGGTCGCCCCGGTTCAGCAGCAGCGTGACGTCGATGCTGTCGGTATTGTCATCCGCCGTGCAGCGGGCCAGCGCCGCGCGCAGGCCGCGCAGTTCGACGAACTGGAACCGCTGCGGGAACGCAAAGTATTCCTGCAACAGGCGGTAACCCTGGAACGTGCGGCGCCCGACGGGCAGCAGCGCCTCATCGTCGGCAAAGCCCAGCGGCGCCACGGCCGTTTTCGGCAGCAGCCCATGCCAGCGCGCCGGCCGCTTCGGCGCCGCGTCCGCCGGCGTGACCAGCACCCCTTCCACGCCGGCCAGGATCTTTTCCAGGATGCGCACGGGCAGCTCGTCGCTGCCGCGCAGATGAATGGCAAGCCGGTCCAGGGCCAGTTCGCGGAACGGCACGCCGCCGGCCGTGCGCAGCCGCAGACGCAGCCCGGCCCGCACGCCGGACGGCAGCGCCACGTCCACGCCCGGTGCGGTGCCGCTGTGCGCGAACAGCCCCGCGCCAACCAGCTCCACGGGCCACAGCGTGACCGCATGCCCGGTGCGATATTCGCACGGCGTCGTGTCGCCCTTGCCGAGGACGGAACGCAGCGCGCTGCCGCGCGGGATCTCATAGCCGCTCTTCAGCGCCGGATTCGACAGGTCCGGCTCCAGCTGCACGACGGCCATCGAGGGCGTCGGCGCCAGGAAATGCGGGTAGACGAGCTCCGACAGGTGCTGGGTAAAACGGGGAAACTCGGCATCGATCTTCATCTGCACCCGCGCGGCCAGGAAGCTGAAGCCTTCGAGCAGCCGTTCCACGTACGGGTCGGCGCAGTCGAAGCCTTCCAGCCCGAGACGGCCGGCGATCTTGGGATAGTCGCGCGCGAACTCGCCGCCCACTTCGCGCAGGTGTTGCAGCTCCTGGCTGTAGTACCGCAGGAAGCGGGGATTCATGCGCCCGTCCCTCGCGCAGCCGCACCGTGCCACGTTCCACGTCCAGCTCCGTCTTCAGGTACAGGCGCTCGGGATAGGGCTGGGCCCACATGTCCGCTTCGATCTCGAACGTGATCTTGTTGTGGTGTGCCGTGGACGACACGGCGCGCACCGTCACCGAGGCGCGGATCAGGCGCGGCTCGAAGTCCCAGATGGCCTGGCGGATGCCGCGCTCCATGTCCGCCAGGTTCAGCCCCGCCACGGTGATGCCGGAAATGTCGGGCATGCCGTAATTGACGACGGAGCCCGACAGGTACGGCAGGCCGCCGCCGTCGATCGTGGAAAACAGGTTCGTCGTATTGAGCAGCCAGCCCAGGTCGCGCAGCACGGACTCGCGCAGGGTGCGCAGCGACATCACGCGCCGCTCGCGCGCCTCGACATTCGCGTCGGGCTCGTCGTCCGTCAGCCGGTCCAGCAGCGATGGCTGCAGCCGCTCCCGCGTCGCCAGTTCAGCCATTGGCAGTGCCTTGCTCGTCCGGTTCGAACTCGCCCGGTTCGAAATCGACCAGGCGCACGTCGCGCAGTGCGTATTCGCCGCTGTCGGTGGCCAGCATGCGCTGGCCCAGGCCGAACCCGCTCATTGTGCCCCGTTCCACCCACTCCGTGCGCCGCCCGGCCAGCAGCGCTTCGTCGGCCTGCCCGGTCGTGCGCTCATAGCGGGTCGGGATCAGGCCGACCGTGGCGGCGCCGTTGATCCACGTGAAGGTGGCCGGTGTCCAGACGGCGTCGCGCAGGTCGGCCGGCGGCGCGATCTCGATGCGGGCGATGCGGTGCATCGGCACCCAGAAATACTTGCCGTTGATGACCGCCTCCAGCACGGGCCCAAGGCGCATGTCGGCATCGGCCAGCCACGCGAAAGCGTTGCCGTCGATACTGCCGCCGTGCGCCGGTGCCGCGTCGAACGCTTCGGCGCGCAGGTCGGCCGCGCGCGCCAGGTCGTCCCGCGCATCGCACTGCAATGCCGCCATCAGCTGCGCCAGCCACGGCCGCGGTTCGCCGAAGACGAGCGGCTGCCGCTTGCCGAGGAAGACTTCGCCACGTAACACCTCGCACTGGATCGCCTCGCGGTACGTCTGCACCATCGGCAGCGCGCCCGCATCGAGTTCGGCCACCACGTTCAGCTGCGTGAGCGCGCGTTGCCACTGACCCAGCACGCACAGCAGCTGGAACAGGAAAGTGCGGTAACGCGCATTGCCCGGTTCCTTGCGCACCCTTTCCTGCAGCGCCGCCAGCCCGTCGTGCAGCCGGCCCTGTCCAATCAGCTCTTGCGCGTCCATGCCCGCTCCCGAAGAGAACTGCCGGAACCGCGCGGTTCCGGCCACTGCGATCTGCTCCCTGTCGTCACTTGGAGACGTTCCCTGCGATATCCCAGTCGAACACGCCACCGGACGCCGTCACGCCCTTCTCGTTCTGCAGGAAGTACTCGAATTTCATCTCGGCGAAGTTCAGTGTGACGTTCTCCGTCAGGCGGTCCTCGCCGCCGCTGCCGCCCGTCGACACGGACGTGATCAGCACCTTGTTCATCGTCACTTCCAGGTACTTCTGCTGGCCCTCCCCCGCCTTGCGCACCAGCAGCGTGGCGGTCGGGATGTGCGATCCCTTCGCCAGCGCGATCAGGATGGCCGGCGACGACTTGTCGAGGTACTTGGTGATGGAAATGTCCTGGAAATTGGCCTTGCCGGCCCCGCCGCCGCCGCCCGCGTGGAAACTGCCGGCGTTCGAGGCGCCCCAGCTCCATGCCAGCACGTCGATATCGCCTGCGGCCTTCTGTGCCGAGTCCTGCGTTTCGCCGGCGATGGTTTTGCCCAGGTTGAGGAACATGTCGACTGCCATTTCGTTCTCCTAGTTTGGTGCTACCGAGTTATGGGACTGCGCAGGCCGGGCATAGCCGCCCGGAAGCTTTGACGACCGAATACGCGGCCGCCGGGCGGCGTTTTACCCGCCCTTTGCGGATGGCAGCTTCGACACCAGCCGCAGCGACACCGTCAACCCCTCCAGCTGGTAGTGCGGGCGCAGGA
Source organism: Pseudoduganella plicata (assembly GCF_004421005.1). Classification (NCBI taxonomy): domain Bacteria; kingdom Pseudomonadati; phylum Pseudomonadota; class Betaproteobacteria; order Burkholderiales; family Oxalobacteraceae; genus Pseudoduganella; species Pseudoduganella plicata. Next base: position 416,320 of record NZ_CP038026.1, on the reverse strand, counting down.
AGAATTTCGATGTGTAGTAACCGGGATTGCCTTCCACTTCCTCCAGCTGCACCTCGGCGGCGGCCAGCGGCTTTTTCGCCTTGGTGCCTTCGCTGGAGTTGAGCGGGTCGCCATCGACATAGCGGTTGATCCAGTTCGACAGCCAGCGCTCCATCTCCTCGCGGCCCTTGAACGAGCCGATCTTGTCGCGCACGATGCACTTGAGGTAGTGCGCAAAGCGACAGGTGGCGAACAGATAGGGCAGCCGCGCGGCCAGGTTGGCGTTGGCGGTGGCATCCGGATCGTCGTATTCGGCCGGCTTGTGCAGCGACTGGGCGCCGATGAAGGCGGCAAAGTCCGTGTTCTTCTTGTGCACCAGCGGCATGAAGCCGTTCGCCGCCAGCTCGGCTTCGCGCCGGTCGGAGATGGCGATCTCCGTGGGACACTGCATGGCGACACCGCCATCGTCGGTGGGGAAGCTGTGCACCGGCAGGCCCTCGACCGCGCCGCCCGATTCGACGCCGCGGATGCGCGAGCACCAGCCATATTCCTTGAACGAGCGGTTGATGTTGACGGCCATCGCGTAGGCCGCGTTGGCCCACGTGTAGCCCTTGCTGCCCGGCGCGCTGGTATCTTCCTCGAAGTCGAATTCCTCGACCGGATCGGTTTTCGCACCGTACGGGATGCGGGCCAGGAAGCGCGGCATCGCCAGGCCGACATAGCGCGCGTCTTCCGATTCGCGGAATGAGCGCCACGCGGCGTGTTCCGGGGTCTGGAAGATTTTCGTCAGGTCGCGCGGATTGGACAGCTCCTGCCACGATTCCATCAGCATCACCGATGGCGCCGCGCCGGCAATCAGTGGCGCATGCGCGGCGGCGGCGATCTTCGCCATCCCCGTCAGCAGCTCGACGTCCGGCGCGCTGTTGTCGAAGTGGTAGTCGGCCACGATGGAACCGAACGGCTCGCCGCCGAACTGGCCGAACTCCTCCTCGTACATCTTCTTGAAGATGGGGCTCTGGTCCCACGCCGTGCCCTTGTATTTCTTCAGCGTTTTCGCCAGGTCGTTCTTGGAGACGTTCATGACACGGATCTTCAGCGTCTCGTCCGTCTCCGTATTGTTGACGAGGTAGTGCAAGCCGCGCCAGGCCCCTTCCACCTTCTGGAACTGCTCGGTATGCATGATCAGGTTGATCTGCTCCGTGAGCTTCCGGTCCAGCGCGGCGATCAGGCTTTCGATGGTGCCGAGCACGTCGCCGGAGACCACATTGGCGCCGGCCAGCGCCTGCTCGGCCAGCGTCTTCACCGCCGTCTCGACGGCCTCCTTCGCCTTGTCCGACTGCGGCTTGAATTCTTTCTGCAGCAGGCTGCCGAAATCGCTCAGTTCGAGCGTGCCGGCCGCGCCCCCGCTCACTTCCTGGGTCTGCGCCATGGTATCTCCTCCGGATGGGTTAAGCCTGCGGCTTCGGTGCGGATGCCAGCGCCTGCAGCAGGGCCGGCTCGTGCAGCAGCTTGGCGATCAGCTCTTCCGCGCCCGTCTTGCCGTCCATATAGGTCAGCAGATTGGACAGCTGGCTGCGCGCCTCCAGCAGCTTGTTCAGCGATTCCACCTTGCGCGCCACGGCGGCCGGCGTGAAGTCGTCCATGCTCTCGAACGTCATGTCCACCGACAGATTGCCTTCGCCCGTCAGCGTGTTCGGCACCTGCACGGCCACGCGCGGCTTCATCGACTTCAGGCGCTCGTCGAAGTTGTCGACGTCGATCTCCAGGAATTTGCGGTCCGACACGGGAGCCAGCGGATCGGCCGGCTGCCCCGAGAGGTCGGCCAGGACGCCCATCACGAAGGGCAACTGGATGGTCTTTTCCGCGCCGTAGACCTCGACGTCGTACTCGATCTGGACACGCGGTGCACGGTTGCGCGCGATGAACTTCTGGCTACTCTCTTTACCCACGATTGACTCCTCCAGTTAGGCATGACCCTCGGAAAAAATCTGTAGTACGTGGCGGCGGCGAGCCGTTTATTTCGGTGGCGCCTCCGGGCGCGGGCCGCTGACCACCAGCAGCTGGTTCATGCCGTCCGGCGCCAGGTCTTCCAGGATCTCGAAGAAATCCTTGGTCACGAGCCGGCGCGCCCGCTCCAGCAGCAGCGGCACCGGGCTGGACGGTTCATGCTGCCGGTAGTACGCGGCGATCCTGTCGAGCATGCGCAGCACGTCCTCGCGGCTGGCGACTTCGCCGCCCATGGCTGCTGCGGGTGTGGCGGCCGGGGCCGGCGCGGCAACCGCGACGGCGCTGTCGGCGGGCGCGTCCGCGGCGACAGCAGCGGTCGCAGGCGCGGCCTGTTCGTTGAAGAAATCGCGGCCGCGCCGCAGCATGCGCGTCAGTGCATCGAGGTTGAGCGCCTGCGAACTGCCGACCTGGCGCACCAGCGTCATTTCGATCTGCAATACGCTGGCACACGCCCCGTTCAGCGCGGCGGTGACGGCCTGCACGGCGTCAAGCGCGGCGTCGTGCAATGCCGACTCGATGGAGGCGACGGAAACAGCGGCCAGCCCTTCCGGCGCAGGCAGTTCGCCCCGCGCGATATCGAGGTCGCGCAGGCTGAACGGCCCCAGGCCGGGCAAGGCCAGCAGCGTCACTTCGCGCACTTCGGCCAGGAAAGCCGGATCGGTCAGGGTGGCGATGGAGTTGATCCGCAACATGGGGTCCATGTCGTCGTCGGGATCGAGCTGCGGGTGCACGTGGTCCCAGCGCTCGGCCAGCAGGCGCTCGATCAGCGCCAGCCCTGCCGCCAGGCCCGGGATGCCGCCCAGCGCCAGCTCGGCGCGCGTGAGCGCCATCGCCAGGCGCAGGTCGCGGCTGCGCTCCAGCAGGCTGTTGGCCAGGCGGCGCACGACCTTCCATTCGGGCGGCACGGCAGGCGTGACGGTATCCCCGTACTGGACCTCGGGCTTGCCGAGGATGGCCGCCTCCAGCGCGAGAAACTCCGGATCGTATTCAAGATTCGGGCCGCAAGGGTCCTCCTGCTTCACGTCCAGAAGCATTGCATCGATATCCACAGGACTCCCGTTCAGGCGTGCGAGGAAGGTTACCAACCCGGGCGCCGGAACGCCGCCCCCTCGCAATCCGCTGTTTTTTTACTATCGGTTTTAGGAAGACTATACGCGGTATTTGCGCTCCCTCTCACGATATTTATCGTTCCGATTACCGTTTTTGCGACACTCGCCTGCAACGCGCGCCAGCCCCCCGTTTGCAGCGCAATGCAGCTTGAAAGCCGCCTGCGCGGCGTCCAGCGCGGCGGCCATCGCGGCCGCGCTGGCAAAGCGGTCCGATGGCCGCGCCGCAAGCGCCCGCGCCAGCAGCGGATCGAACGCGGAACCGCACTGCGGCGCCTGCGTCGACGGTGCCGCCACCGGCCCGTGCAGGATGCGCTGCAGGGCGGCGAACGGCGGGCCGGGGAACGGATGACGTCCGGTCAGCAGCCGGTACAGCAGCACGCCGACGGCGAACAGGTCGCTGCGCGCATCGGCATGGCCGCGCCACCCCTCCGGCGCAGTGCTGGCCGGCGTGCCGGCGACGGCGCAAGATCCCGGCGGCGCGGCCAGTCCATAGTCGATCAGTACCGCATCGGTGCCGACAACCATCGCGTTGGCCGCGGTGACGTCACGGTGCACGACGCCCGCATCGTGCAGGCACGCCAGCGCGGCCAGCAGCTGGCCGGTCCAGCGCACCGCGGCGGCCACGGGAACGCGGCCCGCCAGTCGCGCCATCGGCACGCCGCCGGCCCAGGCCAGTACATGGTGATGGCAGTCGGCCGCGACGACAGCCGCAAGATGGGGGTGACGCAGGCGCAGCAGCGGCGCAGGCACGCCGCCCTGCTTGACGACGATGATACCGCCGGCGCAATCGCGCGCCCGCGCCACGCCGGGTGCCAGGAGGGCGTCGAACCGGTACGGGCGGGGCCACCAGTGTTCATGCTGCATGGGTTTGCATAGATATGCCCTCAAGATTTCGGACGGTTCATGATACGACGGGCATTTCTGCTTTACACTTGGGCATCGATCCGATTGCCACCGCTGACAACGATGAACGATACCAAACAGCTGGGCCGCTATGGTTTGCTGCGCGTGCTGGGTCGCGGCGCGATGGGACTCGTCTATGAGGGTGTCGATCCGAAGCTGAACCGCCGCGTCGCCATCAAGGTCATCCTGACGCACCGCCTCGACGACGCGCTGCGCGCCGAATACTCGTCCCGCTTCACGCACGAGGCGCAGGCCGTGGCGCGCCTGAACCACCCGAACATCGTCACCGTCTATGACTTCGGCGAGGAAAACGGCGTCGCCTACCTCGTCATGGAGCTGATCGAGGGCGAAGAACTGTCCAGTTATTTCGACGAAACCCAGGCGTTCCAGCTCGAATTCACGCTGGAGGATTCCGTGCGCATGACGTGCGAACTGCTGGACGCCGTCGGCTACGCCCACCAGCATGGCATCGTCCACCGCGACATCAAGCCTGCCAACGTGATGCTGTCGGCGCAGCTGCGCGTCAAGCTCACGGACTTCGGCGTGGCGCGCATGCACGACAGCGCGGCGCAGCATGGCGAAGCGGGCACCGTCGTGGGCACGCCCAGCTATATGTCGCCGGAGCAGATCGCCGGCCAGGTGGCGGGGCCGCGCAGCGACATCTTCGCCGTCGGCATCATCCTGTACCAGTTCCTGACGGGCGAGAAGCCGTTCCGAGGCCCGAATCTGTATACGATCCAGCAGAAAATCATGACGGACCAGCCGGCGCCGCCGAGCACCGTCAATCCGTTCGTCAGCCCCGCCTTCGATCGCGTCACGCTGCGCGCGCTGGCCAAGCGTCCCGCCGACCGCTATTCCAGCGCCCCTGCCTTCAAGGAGGACCTGCTGCGGGCGCTGGCCGGGGAGCCGGTACTGGCCGATGCCGCGCCGGCCGTTTCCGCGCCGGCGCGGGCACCGGTACGCATCATGCCGGCCGGTGCCGCGGCCACGGACGCCGACGCGGCCGACGCCGATGCCACCATCGTCGCCGGCACGGCACCGCCGGGAGCGCGGCGGTGAACGCGGCGGCCGGCGAGGCGCAGGAGCGGCTGCATTTCCTGCAGCGGCTGGGCGAGCTGACCGGCCGCATCCGCGCCACGCCGGAGGCGGACGACATCATGCTGGAGATGTCGGCCGAGCTGTGCAACCTGTTCTGCGCCGACCGCATCACGATCTATGCGCTGTCGCCCGACGGCGCCTGCCTGGAATCGAAGCTCAAGACAGGGCTCGCATCGTTCAAGCAGCTCAAGCTGCCTGTTTCGAAAGAAAGCGTGGCCGGCTACGCGGCGCTGGCACGGCGCATGGTCAACCTGGCGGACGTCTACGACGAAGCCGGGTTGCGCGCCATCGACCCGGCGCTGCGCTTCCAGCAGGGTGTCGACCGCCGCACCGGCTACCGCACGCGCCAGATGCTGGCGGCACCCATCCTGGACGGCGAGCGCCTGCTGGGCGTCGTGCAACTGATCAACAATACGCGCAACTGCCCGTTCAGCGCCGTCGTCGAGGAGGCGACCGGCATCCTGTGCGATGCCATCGCCACCGCCTTTGCCCGCGCCGCCGGGGCGCCGGAGCGCGACCGGAGCCGCTTCGCCCTGCTGCTGCCCGATGCCGTCCTGCCGCGCGCGCAGCTGGAGACGGCAATGCGCAGCGCGGCGGCGCGCGGCCTGGACATCGAGGACGTGCTGCTGGACGAACTGGGTATCCGCATCGGCATCGTCGGCCGGGCGCTGGCGCAATTCTACGGCGTCCCCTACTTCACGTTCCAGGTCGAGCGACGCCGGCCGCAGCGGCTGCTGGATGCGTTCAACCGCGACTTCGTCGTGCGCCACGGCTGGATGCCGCTGGAGGAAGGCCGCAACGGGCTGTTCGTGCTGGCCGTCGATCCCGACGCGGCCCGCGCCAGCGGCGCCTTCGCCCGCGTCTTCCCCGACGCCACGCCCATCTGGTGCGTCACGACGCGGCGCGAATTCGGCTGGATGACGACGCAGTTCTTTGGCGCGGACAGCGACGGCGGCGCCGAAGCGACGACGATCCGGCCCGGCCCCGGCCCGGCACGCCCCGACGTGTCGCAAGCGCTGGTCGGCAGCGCCGTCCTGCCGCTGCTGGAAGGGGCGCTGCGCCAGGGCGTGCGGGAGCTGCACATCGCCACCGAAAGCGGGCCCGATGGGACAATCCGGTTCACGGTGACGGGCGTGCTCGCCCACGGCAGGGGTTGACGGATGCCCTTCCCGATCGAACGCAAACTGGTGATCGGCGTCGCTTCCAGCGCGCTGTTCGACCTGCGCGAGTCGCACCGGGTGTTCCTGGACAGCGGCGAAGACGGGTATCGCCGCTACCAGGAAGAACATCTGGACGTACTGCTCAAACCCGGCGTAGCGTTCCCCTTCATCCGTGGTTTCCTGGGCATCAACGGGCGCTTCCGGCGCCGCCTGCCCGTCGAGGTGGTGCTGTTGTCGCGCAATTCACCGGAAACGGGGCTGCGCGTCATGAAGTCGATCGCCCATTACCAGTTGGCCATCTCGCGAGCGGCCTTCGTCACGGGCAGCTCCCCTTATCCTTATCTGCCTGCGTTCAATGCCGCCCTGTTCCTCAGTGCGAACGACGACGACGTGCGCCAGGCGCTGGCTGCGGGTCACCCGGCCGGCCTGGTGCTGCCCGCCGGGCCGCAAGTCGGCGACATCCATGGGGCGGTGGAGGAACCGGGCGACGAACTACGCATCGCATTCGACTACGACGGCGTGATCGCCAATGACGAGGCAGAGGCGGTCTACAAGCGCAATAATGACGTCAACGAGTTTCATACCCATGAAACCCGGCACGTGGCCGTTCCGCACGGCCCCGGCCCATTTGCCACGTTGTTTCGCCAGTTGCACGCGATGCAGCGGATCGAGGCGCGGTTCGCGCGGCGGCAGCCGGGCTACCGCAAGCTGCTGCGCGTGGCAATCGTCACCGCCCGCAACGCGCCGTCGCACGAAAGAGTCGTGACGACCTTGAAAAGCTGGGGCGTTTCCGCCGACGAGACGTTTTTCCTTGGCGGCATGGACAAGGCGCGCGTACTGGCCGTGTTCAAGCCGCACATCTTCTTCGACGACCAGCGCGACCATCTGACGACGCCGGTGGAGCGCGTGGCGATGGTGCACGTGCCGTTCGGTATTGCGAACGCGCCGCGGGACGTTGCCGGCCCTGGCGCAGCCACCGCCGCGCCGGACGACGCGGAAAAACCGCTTCGATTATAATGAGGGCAACTGGCCGGGAACCGTGTCCGCCGCGGTGATCCACCCCGATTTTGCCCATGGTTTGCGCCCTGGGTTTGTCTCCGGGGCTTGCCCCACTTACCGCTCTCTCGTCTGCCGCTTTCGCCTGCATGCCTTTCGACTTAAAAAAAGCCCTTCCCAAGCCCGGCAACCGCTTCGTGCTGCCGGCGTTATATGGTTCGTCCGATGCCTGGGCCCTGGCCCAGGCGGCACTGGAACTGAAGAGCCGCGGCCAGATGCTGGCCGTGATCGTCGCCCAGGCCAGCGACGGCCAGCGCCTGCTGGACGAGATCCCGTGGTTCGCCGCCACCTTGCGCTGCCACCTGCTGCCCGACTGGGAAACCCTGCCGTACGACGCGTTTTCGCCGCACCAGGACCTGGTGTCCGAGCGCCTGGCCACCCTGCACGAGATCCGCAGCGGCCAGTGCGACGTGATGATCGTGCCCGCCACCACGGCGCTGGTGCGCATGGCGCCGCCGTCGTTCCTGGCGGCCTACACGTTCTTTTTCAAGCAGGGCGAATCGCTGGACGAGGCGGCGCTGAAGTCGCAACTGACGCTGGCCGGCTACAGCCACGTGACGCAGGTGATGTCGCCGGGCGAATATTCCGTGCGCGGCGGCCTGATCGACCTGTTCCCGATGGGGTCCGCGCTGCCGTACCGCCTCGACCTGTTCGGCGACACGATCGAGACGATCCGCACGTTCGACGCCGATACGCAACGCTCGCTGTATCCCGTCAAGGAAGTGCGGCTGCTCCCCGGCCGTGAATTCCCGATGGACGAAGCCGCGCGCACGACGTTCCGCAGCCGCTGGCGCGAAACGTTCGAAGGCGACCCTTCGCGCACCGTCGTCTACAAGGACATCAGCAGCGGCATCGCCTCGGCCGGCATCGAATACTACCTGCCGCTGTTCTTCGACGAGACGGCCACGCTGTTCGACTACCTGCCCGATGGCGCCGCACTGGCGCTGATCGGCGACATCGACGGCGCCATCCGCCGCTTCTGGGCCGACACGGAATCGCGCTATAAATTCCTCAAGTCCGACCGCGAACGCCCGCTGCTGCCGCCCGAATCGATCTTCCTGCGCGACGAGGCGTTCTTCACGTGCGCCAAGCAGCATGCACGCGTGGCGATCACCCGCGAGGGTGACGGACTGCCGTCGGAAATCTCGGCACCGATTCCGAACGTGGCCGTGAACCGCCATCTGGACGACCCGTTGATCAACCTGCGCGCCTACCTGATGCAGCCGGGCCGGCGCGTCATGATGTGCGCCGATTCGAACGGCCGGCGCGAGACCTTGCAGCAGTATTTCGGCGAATTCGGCCTGCAACCGGCGCTGGTGGAAGGCTACCAGGGCTTCCTGGCGTCGGACGCGCCGTTCGCGCTGGGCGTGGCGCCGCTGCAGCAAGGGTTCGAGCTGTCGCTGGACACGCCGCTGGCGTTCCTGACGGAGACGGAGCTGTACGCCGGCTCGGGCCGGCGTGTCGGCAAGAAGAAGCAGGAAGCGGTCACGCAGGTCGAGTCGATGGTGCGCGACCTGTCGGAACTGAAGATCGGCGACCCCGTCGTCCACATCAACCACGGCATCGGCCGCTACATGGGCCTCGTCAGCATGGACCTGGGCGAAGGCGAGACGGAGTTCCTGCACCTGGAGTATGCCAAGGACACCAAGCTGTACGTGCCCGTCTCGCAGCTGCACGTGATCTCGCGCTATTCAGGCGGTGCGCCCGAGGATGCGCCGCTGCACGCGCTGGGCTCCGGCCAGTGGGAGAAAGCCAAGCGCAAGGCGGCCGAACAGGTGCGCGACACGGCGGCCGAACTCCTGAACCTGTACGCGCGCCGTGCCGCGCGCCAGGGCCACGCGTTCGAATACTCGTCGCACGACTACGAGCGCTTCGCCGAGAGCTTCGGCTTCGACGAGACGCCCGACCAGGCCGCGGCCATCCTGAACGTCATCCGCGACATGACTTCGGGCAAGCCGATGGACCGCCTCGTCTGCGGCGACGTCGGCTTCGGCAAGACCGAAGTGGCGCTGCGCGCCGCGTTCATCGCCGTCATGGGCGGCAAGCAGGTGGCCATCCTGGCCCCGACGACGCTGCTGGCCGAGCAGCACGCGCAGACGTTTGCCGACCGTTTCGCCGACTGGCCCGTGAAGATCGCGGAAATGTCGCGCTTTCGCACGGGCAAGGAGATCGCCAACGCCATCAAGGGCATGGCGGACGGCACGCTCGACATCGTCATCGGCACCCACAAACTGCTGTCGGAGGACGTCAAGTTCACGCGCCTGGGGCTCGTCATCATCGACGAGGAGCACCGCTTCGGCGTGCGCCAGAAGGAGGCGCTCAAATCCCTGCGCGCCGAGGTGGACGTGCTGACGCTGACGGCCACGCCGATTCCCCGCACGCTCGGCATGGCGCTGGAAGGACTGCGCGACTTCTCCGTCATCGCCACGGCGCCGCAGAAGCGCCTGGCCATCAAGACGTTCGTGCGCAGCGAGGGCGAGTCGATCATCCGCGAGGCCGTGCTGCGCGAGCTGAAACGGGGCGGCCAGGTCTACTTCCTGCACAACGAGGTGGAGACGATCCAGAACCGCCTGGCACAGCTGACGGAATTGCTGCCGGAAGCGCGCATCGCCGTGGCGCACGGGCAGATGCACGAGCGCGACCTGGAAAAAGTCATGCGCGACTTCGTGGCGCAGCGCTACAACATCCTCTTGTGCACGACGATCATCGAGACGGGTATCGACGTGCCGACGGCAAACACGATCATCATGCACCGCGCCGACAAGTTCGGCCTGGCGCAGCTGCACCAGCTGCGCGGGCGCGTGGGACGGTCGCACCACCAGGCATATGCCTACCTGCTGGTCAACGACGTGCAAAGCCTGTCGAAGCAGGCGCAGCGCCGCCTGGACGCGATCCAGCAGATGGAGGAACTGGGCAGCGGCTTCTACCTGGCCATGCACGACCTGGAAATCCGTGGCGCGGGAGAAGTGCTGGGCGAAAGCCAGTCCGGCGAAATGCTGGAAGTGGGCTTCCAGCTGTACACCGACATGCTCAACGAGGCCGTGCGGGCACTCAAGGCCGGCAAGGAGCCCGACCTGGCCGCGCCGCTGTCCACCACGACGGAAATCAACCTGCACGTGCCGGCATTGCTGCCGGCCGACTTCTGCGGCGACGTGCACGAACGCCTGTCGATCTACAAGCGCCTGGCCAACTGCACATCGCAGGAAGCCATTGACGGCCTGCAGGAAGAGCTGATCGACCGTTTCGGCAAGCTGCCCGATCCCGCCAAGGCGCTGATCGAGACGCACCGGCTGCGCATTGCCGCGAAGACCGTGGGAATTGTTAAAATCGACGCGCATGGCGAAGCAGCCAACCTGCAGTTCATGCCGAAACCGCCCATCGACCCGATGCGCATCATCACCCTGATCCAGAAGAACCGCCATATCAAACTCAATGGGCAGGACAAACTGAAGATCACTGCCGCCATGCCGGACCTGCCGGCCCGCGTGGCGCAGATCAAGACCGCCATCAAACAACTGCTCAATTGACGCATAACTGATTCATTTCCGATGACCGAAGCACAACAATTCACGATGAACCTCGTGCTGCAGGGCGCGGGCGACTGCCTGGACCGCGCTGAGCGCATTGCCGCGCTGACGGCGCCGCGGACCGTTACCCGCATCGGCAGCAGCGCCGTGCGCTGCGAGGGCATTGCCTTCTCCCCTGCCCTGCGCCAGACGATCGAAGTGGCGGCCCACGCGGCCCAGCTGGACGCCACCTACATGATGGGCCGCCACAGCCTGGACGAATTCCGCCTGGTGGCGATGGACATGGACTCCACCCTGATCACGATCGAATGCATCGACGAGATCGCGGACATGCAGGGCCTGAAACCGCAGGTGGCCGCCATCACGGAAGCGGCGATGCGCGGAGAACTGGACTTTGCCGAAAGCCTGCGCCGCCGCGTGGCGCTGCTGGAGGGGCTTGACGCGTCGGCCCTGGAACGGGTCTATGACGAGCGCCTGCGCCTGTCGCCCGGCGCCGAGCGGATGCTGCAGGCCGTGCAGGCGGCCGGCCTGAAGACGCTGCTGGTGTCGGGCGGATTTACCTACTTCACCGACCGTCTGAAGACGCGTTTGGGCCTGGACTACACGCAGGCGAACCAGCTGGAGATCGTGGACGGCAAGCTGACGGGCAAGGTACTGGGCGGGATTGTCGACGCCGATGCCAAGCGCGCCGCCGTGGAACACGTCTGCGCGGGACTGGGCATCACGCCCCGGGAAGCGATCGTCATGGGCGACGGCGCCAACGACCTCAAGATGATGGCGATCGCCGGCATGTCGGTGGCGTTCCGCGCCAAGCCGGTCGTACGGGAACAGGCGACTGTCGCGCTGAACTTCGCGGGGCTGGATGGCATCCTCAACCTGCTGGCATAAGCGCGCAATTTCGGGGGACAGGCATCGATCTGCGGATCACCGCGCTGCAGAACGGTGCCTGTCCCCGACATTAGATCCTCACCCACCCAGCAAGCCCGGATTGCGCTGCCAGACTGCGAACGTCAGCGCGCCGGCGAATGTCACCCACGCAAAGTAAGGCAGCAGGAGCACGCCGCCGATGCGACGCGCGCGCCAGAACGTGACGACGGTTGCCCCCACCAGCAGCCACAGGATCAGCACCTCGACAAACGCGGCGGCACCCAGGTGCCAGCCGAAGAACAGCCAGCTCCATAACGCGTTGGCGGCCAGCTGCACGAGATACAACGTCAACGTGCGCGGCGCGGTGGCGAAGCCACGCACCTTCCACACGAGCCATGCCGCAATGCCCATCAGCAGGTACAGCACTGTCCAGACCGGGCCGAACACGCCCGCCGGCGGCGCCCAGTCGGGCTTGACGAGCTCCCGATAAAACTCCGGCGCATCCCGCGATGCCCATGCACCCAGCGCGGCGGCGACGAAAGTGACGAGCAGCCAGGCGGCCAGGCTGCGGACGCTGGCACCGAGTCGATTGGTATTCATGATGTAACGGCAAGTTGAAAACCCGACTATAGCAGCGCGTGCTCCGGTGCGTCGTACACGCGCCTATAATGCGGCCATGAACCGATCGTCTCGCCAAGGCCCTGTTGTCGCCATGCTGCTCGCCACTACGTTGTCGAGCCACGCCGCGTCCCCGGTTGGCGACCCCGCCGCCGGCGCCGCTGCGTTCCGCATGTGCGCGTCGTGCCACCAGGTGGGACCGTCCGCGCACAGCGTGTTCGGGCCGCAGCTGAACGGGGTCATCGGCCGGCGTGCCGGCACGCTCGCCGACTACGCCTATTCGCCGGCGATGCGCAAATCCGGTATTGTCTGGAACGAGCAGACGCTGGCGCGCTTCCTGCGCGATCCCGGTGACACCGTGCCAGGCACCAAGATGCGCCTGTGGGGCATCGGCGACGAGCGCAAGATCGCCAACCTGCTGGCCTATCTGCGCCAGTATCCTCCGGTCAAATAGCCTTTCCAGTCAAGGAGCCCGCCATGTCCACCACCATCCTGCACCGCCGCACCCGCATCGTCACGCTGGAACCGGGCGAAGAGATCGCCGCGCTGTGCGAGCCGGACGATATCGCCATTCGGCCCGACGCGGACGGCTGGTCCGTCTGGTTCGTCGGCGAGGACGGTGCGATGGACGGCTACGAGGAACCGTACCCGTCGCAGCAGGAAGCGCTGTGGGCCGCGAAGGCGGCGGCCGAGTTCGCGTCGAGCGGGGGGTGACCGTCCGCTCCTGTTGTGTGTGGCTCTTGGCAAAATTGCTATAGTATGGGCATCAATCGACACAAGAGCCAACACAGGAGCGCATATGACACAGGAACTCGTTTTCGACGCGCGGACCGACTCGCAAAAGAACTGGGCGTGGTGGCTGTATGTCGCCCACGGCATCAGCTTCCTCTTCACGCTGGGGGCGTTTTCGTTCATTCCGCTGATCCTCAACTACGTCAAGCGTCCCGAGACGGAAGGCACCTTCGTGCACAGCCATCACAGCTGGCAGATCCGCTCGTTCTGGTGGTATGTCGCCTGGATGGCGCTTGGCTGGGTGCTGTTCGCCACGATCATCGGCATCCCGCTGGCATGGCTGATCTGGTGCGGCGCGTGGCTGTGGAAGGCGTATCGCCTGATCCGCGGCTGGGTCACCCTGAACAACAACCAACCGATCTGACCGCGCCTCTTTTTCGAAAATCGCAAGAACCGAAATCGGGACAGCCACCTATTTCCAGGCAATATTGCCGGCAAATAGGTGGCTGTCCCCGGTTTTGCATTCGTCACAACACCCGCAGGAACGCCACCAGGTCCGACTTCTCGGCATCCGTCAGCTTCGTCTCCAGCACGAGGTTAAAGAACTCCACCGTGTCCTCCAACGTCAGCAGGCGGCCGTCGTGCAGGTACGGCGGCGACTCCTTGATGCCGCGCAGCGGGAACGTCTTGATGGGGCCATCGCCCACCGCCTTCATGCCGTTAACCACACGCGGCTTGTAGAAGCGCTCCGTCTTCAGGTTGTGCATCAGGTTATCCGTGTAGTACGGCGCCGCGTGGCACGACACGCACTGGCCACGGCCGTTGAAGACCGCCTCGCCGCGCAGTTCCTGCGGGGTCGCTTTTTTCGCATCGAGCTTGCCATAGACATTCAGCTTGGGCGCGGGCGGGAAGTCGAGCAGCGCCTGGAACTCGCCCATGAAGTGCACCTGGCTGCCCCGCTCCAGGATATTGACGCCTTTCTTCGTGGCGATGACCGGGTCGCCGTCGAAGTAGGCGGCGCGCTGTTCGAACTCCGTGAAATCCTCCACCGTCTTCAGCGCCCGCTGGGAGCCGAACAGGCGCTGCACGTTCACGCCGCGCAGCGACGGCGTGTCGATGCGGTGGCGCAGCTCTTGCGGGCGGATGTCGCCGGCAAGGTGTGTCGACGCGTTCGTGTGTCCGTTGGCATGGCAGTCGAAGCAGGTCACGCCGCGGCTGGGTTTTATCGAACGCCGGTCCTCCGTCTGGTTGAACTGCTGCTGCGCGAAAGGCGTCAGCAGCAGGCGCAGGCCCTCGATCTGCTTCGGATTGAGGATGCCGTTGAACGTGTCGTAGAAATTGTCGATGGTGATCAGCTTCCCTTTCGACACGTCGCCCAGTTCCGGATGCGTCGTCAGGAAAATGGGCGCCGGGAACTCGGGCAGCACGTGGTCCGGCAGGTCGAACGCCAGGTCGAAGCGGTTCAGGTCGCGCGCTTCCTGGCGGATGATCTCGTCGATGTGGAACTGGGGGAACAGCATGCCGCCTTCCGGATGATTCGGGTGCGGCAGCGGCAGGAAGCCGGCGGGGAACAGGTCGCGGTTACGGATGTCGTCGGGACTCAGCGCGGCCAGCCCCTGCCAGGTGACGCCGCGCGGCAGCTTCACCCTTACGCCTTCCTGCACGGGCTTGCCGCGGAACATCGTGACCCCGGGTGCGGGGCGGTTGGACAGATCGTAGCGTTGCGCAAGCAGGTCCTGCTGCCGTTTCTGGATCACGGGACGGGCCGCGCGCATGCGCTCCAGCGTCACGTTGAACGGTTCCGTGATGTCGACCTTGGCGTAGCTGGTCGGCTGAGTGGGTGGGTCGGCGGGACGCTTCGGCGCCCCCTCTTGTGTCCAGACCAGGCCCGGTAACACGGCAAGCGCGATGGCTGCGGCCATCCTCGAAGCTTTCATGACATCCCCCCTTTGTTTTAAAGTGGACTCAGCAATCTCCTTCGTTCATTAAAGCACCGGCGGCCATAAAACAAAAGCAATTCGCCCTCAGGGTCGCGATTGTATTGCGCAATCGCCACGATAGGCCCCTTCAATCCGTCAGTGTCGACAGGGCCCGTTCGATATCGGCGATCAGGTCGGCGGGGTCCTCCAGGCCGATATTGAAGCGCACCAGCGTGCCGGCGTCCATCCAGTCGCGCCGGATGCCCGCCATCCGGTACGGCACGGCCAGGCTGTTCGGGCCGCCCCAGCTGTAGCCGATACGGAACAGCTTCAGGCTGTCGACGAAGCGGTCGGTCCGGGCCTCGCTGTAGCGGGCGTCGAACAGCACGGAAAACAGGCCGCCGGCACCCGTGAAGTCACGCTTCCAGGTGGTGTGGCCGGGACAGTCCTCGAACGCCGGATGGAGCACACGGACGATTTCGGGCCGGGCCTTGAGCCAGGCGGCCACCCTGCGCGCGGCAGCATCGTGCGCGTCGAAGCGCAGCTTCAGCGTCGGCAGCCCGCGCATGACGAGATAGGCGTCGTCGGCGCCCACGCCCAGACCCAGGCGCATATGGGAGCCGGACAGCTTCGCGTGCAGCACGTCGTCGCGCGTGATGGCGGCGCCCATCAGCACGTCCGCACCGCCCGACTGGTACTTGGTCAGCGCCTGCACGACGATATCGACACCAAGGTCGAACGCGCGCAACGCAATCCCGGCGGACCAGGTGTTGTCCAGTGCAACGACGACACCGCGCGCGTGCGCGGCGGCGCAGATGGCCGGCAGGTCGGGCACTTCCATCGACACGGAACCGGGCGCCTCTGTCCAGATCAGCCGTGTATTGGGCGCGATCAGTTCCGCGATGCCGGCGCCGACCAGCGGATCGTAATAGCGCGCCGAGACGCCCATCGACTCCTGCAGCCAGTTGCCCAGCACGCGGCTGGGGTGATAGACGTTGTCCGGCAAGAGCACGTCGTCGCCCGTCTTCAGCAGCGCGAAATCGACCATCGAGATGGCGGCCAGACCGGAAGGCGCCAGCAGGCAGTGCGTGCCGCCTTCGATGGCGGCCAGCCGCGCTTCCAGCGTGAACGTTGTCGGCGTGCCGTGCAGGCCGTAGGTATAACCGCTCTTGTCCTTCCAGTCGCCCGAGCGCAGCGCCGCCACGTTCTCGAACAGGACGGTCGAAGCATGGTGGATCGCGGGCGGGAACGCGCCAAAACCTCCCGGCGCTTCGTAGTCGTGGTGGATCAGGGCGGTCTGCAGGGTTTTACGATCGGTCATGGCGGGCACAATAAAAAAGGCGGACCGGTTGGTCCGCCTTCATTGTACCTTGGCGCTTGCGGGGGACGTTTACGCCGCGCCCTTGGTCGTGTGACGCTTCCCGAGCCCCCAGGCTCAGGAAGCGCCCCACAGATCATGCGCGTCGGCGCGGGTGATCTCGACATCGTAGAACTGCCCGACCGCCAGCTTCTTGTGCGGCTCGAACGGCTTCTTGACGTACACGACGCCGTCGATCTCCGGCGCATCCGCGGCCGAGCGGCCGATGGCGCCGGACGGCGTCAGCTCGTCGATCAGCACCTTGACGGTCTTGCCGACCTTGGCCTGCAGGCGCTTCTTCGAGATTTCCTCCTGCAGCAGCATGACGCGGCCGCGGCGCTCTTCGCGCAGCGCTTCCGGCACCGGATTGGCGATGTCGTTGGCGGTGGCGCCTTCCACCGGCGAGTACGCAAAGCAGCCCAGGCGGTCGATCTGCGCTTCCTTCAGGAAGTCCAGCAGGTATTCGAACTCGCTTTCAGTCTCGCCGGGGAAGCCGGCGATGAACGTGGAACGGATCGTCAGGTCGGGGTTCATCTGACGCCATTTCAGGATGCGCTCCAGGTTCTTCTCGCCGGACGCGGGACGCTTCATGCGCTTCAGCACTTCCGGGTGGGCGTGCTGCATGGGGATGTCCAGGTAAGGCAGCACGTGGCCGCCGCTCATCATCGGGATGATCTCGTCCACGTGCGGGTACGGATAGACGTAGTGCAGGCGCACCCAGGCGCCGTACTGCGCCGCCAGCTGGCCCAGCGCTTCCGTCAGCTGCGTCATGTGCGTCTTGACAGGACGGCCGTTCCAAAAGCCGGAGCGGAATTTGACATCGATGCCGTAGGCCGACGTGTCCTGCGAGATCACCAGCAGTTCCTTGACGCCGGCCTTGAACAGGTTTTCCGCTTCCATCATCAGCTCGCCGATGGGACGCGACACCAGGTCGCCGCGCATCGACGGGATGATGCAGAACGAGCAGCGGTGGTTGCAGCCTTCGGAAATCTTCAGGTAGGCATAGTGCTTCGGCGTCAGCTTGACGCCCTGCGGCGGCAGCAGGTCGATGAACGGCTCGTGCGGCTTCGGCAGGTGCGTGTGCACGGACGCCATCACTTCGGCCACGGCGTGCGGGCCCGTCACGGCCAGCACCTTCGGGTGGACCTTCTGAATCAGGTCGCTGCCGTCCGCGTCCTTCTTCGCGCCCAGGCAACCGGTGACGATGACCTTGCCGTTTTCCGCCAGCGCCTCGCCGATCGCGTCCAGCGATTCCTGCACGGCCGCGTCGATGAAGCCGCACGTGTTGACGATGACGAGATCGGCGCCTTCATACGACTTGGCGGTCTCGTAGCCTTCGGCGCGCAGCTGCGTCAGGATCTGTTCCGAGTCGACCAGCGCCTTCGGGCAGCCGAGCGAAACGAAACCGACCTTCGGGGCGGGCGTGGAGATGTTGGCGGGCGCGCCAGGGGCGGCGGCTGGCTTGTTGAGGCGGGAGAGTGGCTGGGATTGCATGTCAGATTAGCTTTTGTAGCAACGAATGTTCGGACCAATCTGCCATTGTACCGGATTGCGGCGGGTTGGGTCTGTCCCCGGTAAGTGATACTCGTAGCGCTTGCCGTTGGCATGGGGTCTGTCCCGGTAAGCGATACCTCCGGCGCTTGCCGTTGGCGTGTCGAGGGACTGACCCCAGGCTGCGGCCTGCTCAGAATTTCATCGACAACCGCGCCCCCAGCGTGCGCGGCTGGTTGTAGTAAGCGGCCCAGATCTGCTGGTTCGGCTGGCACGGCGCCCCCACCTGCGTACACACTTCCACCGCGTCGTACTTGACCTCCTTGTCAGTGGCGTTGTTGACGAACAGCTCGGCCGTGTAGGCCTTGTTGGCCGGCTCGTAGCGCAGGCTGACGTCGAGCGTCGTGTACGCGTCC
This sequence comes from Pseudoduganella plicata, assembly GCF_004421005.1. Classification (NCBI taxonomy): domain Bacteria; kingdom Pseudomonadati; phylum Pseudomonadota; class Betaproteobacteria; order Burkholderiales; family Oxalobacteraceae; genus Pseudoduganella; species Pseudoduganella plicata. The sequence goes on along the minus strand of NZ_CP038026.1, from coordinate 398,081 downwards.
TGCTGCTTGACGCCGGGGTGGCCCGGCACGTCGCGGTTGAACGCGCCGGCGGCCACGAACGATTTCGTCTCGTGGTGCGCCTGGATGCGCGGCGTGAGCCGCCCGCCCGCCAACGGCAGGTCGTACTCCGCCATCAAGGTCGTCGCGAACCGGGGCGCGTGTTTCAGCACGGAGCCGCCTACGTCCTCGGTCGGCGCAGTCGTGCCGCAGGTCTGGCCGTTGGCACGCGCCGCGTCGATGTCGCACGACAGGAAACTGTCATAGCTTGCCCGCAGCCACGTCACGTTGCCGCTGATGCGGGCCGCGTCCAGCGGACGCCACGCGAACTCCGCCTCGATGCCCTTGACGGTGGCGCCGGCCGCGTTGAAGTTCTGCAGCGTGTTGTTGACGACCTGCGATTCCAGCTTGTCCTTGTACTTCATCCAGAACGCGTCGAGATTGAGGGTCAGTGCGCGGTTCAGCAGATCGGACTTGAAACCGATCTCGTAGCTGGTCAGCTTCTCCGGCTTCGTCGTGGCGCCGCCGTCGCCGATGGCCGGCGAATGGAAGCCCGTCGTGACGGAAGCGAAGGCCAGGATGTCCTTCGCAGGCTTGTACTCGACGCGTCCCAGCCACGTGGCCTGGCCGTATTTCAGGTCGGCCGTGTTGTCGCCGGGCGTATTGCCGCAGTTCGCCACCGCCACCTGCCCGCCCGGACCGATATTGTGCGTGTTGATCAACCCCGTCCCGGGCGTGACCAGCTGGGCGATCTGGTTCGGGGTCAGGACCGTCGTGCCGCGCGGCGCATTGTCCGGCCAGTTCGGGCAGGCCCAGTTCTGGCCGCCCTTGTCGAACTTGTGATCCTTCGTGTAGCGGGCGCCGGCCGTGAACTTGTACTGCTCGTTGAAGCTGTAGCTGCCTTGCGCGAACACGGCTTTCGATTTCAGCTGGCGGTCGCCCTGGATGAACGACATCGCGGACGCATACTCGCCCACCGTCGGCTGCACGAAGATGACGTTGCCCGCCGCCAGATCCTGGCGCAGCGCCGCCTCGGAGATCTGGCTGCGGTCGATATCGAAGCGGATGCGGTTCTTCTCGCCGAATTCGAACAGGCCGGCCACCCACTCCACCGGCCCGGTGCCGGCGGAGCGCAACTGCAGCTCGTTCGAATGGCTGTCGAACTGGCCCCACTCCGTGCGGTTTTCCGCCTTGAAGCCCAGGAACATGCCGGCATCCGCGTCGCTGGCGTTGCTGCGCTTCAGTCGGCTCCAGCTGCCCAGGTACTGCACGTCCAGCCAGTCGTTGGCGGCCCAGTTCCACTTCGTCTTGTAGGTCGTGATCGACTGGTTCAGCGTGCCGGGCGTGTCGATGACGGCGCTCCAGCGGTCCTGCCCCGCCGCCGGTTCCTGTGCGAGGTAGATATTGCCGGCGCCCTTGTCCTCGTAATAGTCGGCGATGAGGTTCGCGCGCAGATTCGGCGTGATCTTCCACAGCAGCGTGGCGCGGGCGCCCGCCTGGTCCTGCGCGCCGTACTTGTCGGCGCCGGGCGGCACGTTCGAACCGCGCGCGAAATCCACGTAGCCGTCGTGGCTGTCCTTGATGGCGGCCACGCGCAGCGCCACGTTGTCGCCGAACGGGATATTGATCATCCCCTGCGCCTGGATGCGGTGCCGGTCGCCTGCCGTCACGCTGAACGACCCCATTGTCTTTGTCGTGTTGGGTGCCGCCGAGACGAGGTTGACGGCGCCCGCCGTCGAGTTACGGCCGTTCAGGGTCCCCTGGGGACCGCGCGCGACCTCCACGTGCGACAAGTCGTACATCAGCGCCGTCGCACCCTGCGGCCGCGGCAGGTAGATGCCGTCGACATAGAACGCAACAGCCGGGTCGCCCAGCTCCGTGTGATTGGCCGAGCCCACGCCGCGCATGTAGACGTGCACGCCGCCCGAGTCGCTGTGCGGCTCGACGACGAGGCTGGGGACCATCGACGTCAGCGACGCGAGGTCCTTGACCTGGTTGTTCTGCAGCGTGTCCTGCGTGAACGCGGTGACGGCCAGCGGCGTATCCTGCACCAGCTGGTCGCGCCGGTTGGCCGTGACGACGATGCGCTCCATCGTGCCGCCCTGCCCGTCCGGCGCTGGCGTTGCTGCCTGCGCGCCCGCCTGCGCCCGGGCGTCGTTGCCCAGCGCCGCGATGCACAGCGCCAGAGTGGTCCTGGTCAGTCTCTTCATCGGTATTCCCCTTTCGTCCATCGTTCGTGGTTGCAGTGGTCCAGGCGTGACGGGTCCCGGCTGCGTGCGGCCGTGTCACGTCAATCGGTGAAGCGTCGAATCAGAGCCGCTGTGTGCTGGCCTCGTCGAACAGCGATACGTTGTCCGCGCGCAGCGCGAACGCCCCGCCGCCGGGCTGGCCATCCGGCACGATGGCGGCGAGCTGGGTGCCGTGATGATCGAGCCAGACGACGCGATGCGCGCCCATCGCCTCGACCAGCGTGACGCCGCCGTGGAACGGCCCGTCCGCGCGCAGGGAGACGTCCTCGGGACGCACGCCCAGCACGCACGCCAGGCCGTCGACCGGAGACTGGCGGAACGGATAGCCTGTCACGTCCAGCGTCAGGTGCCCGTCCGTGAACAGCGTGCGGCCTTCGCGCCGCGCGATGCGGCCGCGGAACAGGTTCATGCCAGGCGAACCGAGGAACGTGGCGACGAACAGGGTCTCCGGGTGGCGGTAGATCGCATCCGGGGTATCGAACTGCTGGATGACGCCGCCCTTCATGACGGCCATGCGGTCGGCCAGTGTCATGGCTTCCACCTGGTCGTGCGTCACGTAGATCATCGTGGCGCCCAGCTGGCGGTGCAGCAGCTTCAGCTCGCGCCGCAGTTCGGTGCGCAGCTTGGCGTCCAGGTTGGACAGGGGTTCGTCAAACAGGAACACGTCGGCCTCGCGCACGATGGCGCGGCCGATGGCGACGCGCTGCCGCTGCCCGCCCGAGAGCTGGGCCGGTTTGCGCTTGAGCAGCGGGCCCAGTTGCAGCATGTCCGCCGCGCGGTTGACGCGCCGCTCGATCTCCGCCTTCGGCGTGCCGGCAATGCGCAGCCCGAACGACATGTTCTTCTCCACGTTCATGGTCGGGTACAACGCATAGGACTGGAACACCAGGGCGATCCCGCGGTCCTTCGGGTCCGCGTACGTCATGTCGCGCCCGCCGATTTCGATGCTGCCCGCGGCGGCGTCGTTCAGGCCCGCGATACTGTGCAGCAGGGTGGATTTGCCGCAGCCGGAAGGCCCCAGCAGCACGATGAATTCGCCGGCGCGCACTTCCAGGTCGAGTGCTTCGATGATGCGGTTGGCACCCAGCTGGATGCCCAGGTTGCGGATGGAGACATTGGCCATGATGGTTTTCCTTGTTATCCCTTGACCGCGCCGGCCGCGATGCCGCGCACGAACCAGCGCCCCGACAGGAAGTACAGCGCCAGCGGCACGAGCGACGTGAGGATCGTGGCCGCCATGTTGACGTTGTACAGGCGCTCGCCCGTCGTCGTGTTGATGATGTTGTTCAGCTGGACCGTCATCGGCAGATTGTCGCTGCCGGCGAAGACAAGACCCAGCAGGAAGTCGTTCCAGATGTTCGTGACCTGCATGATGGCGGCGACAACAATGACGGGTGTGGACATCGGCAGCATCAGCTCGAGGAAGATGCGCCAGAAGCTGCCACCGTCCACGCGCGCCGCCTTGAACAGCTCCTCCGGCAGGCTGGCGTAGTAATTGCGGAACAACAGCGTCATCATCGGCATGCCGAATATCACGTGCACCAGCACGATGCCCGGCAGTGTGCTGTACAGGTCTACCGCGGCCAGCGCCCGCACCAGCGGATACAGCATCACCTGGCCCGGAATGAAGGCCCCCATCATCAGAACGGCAAACAGCGCGTTGGCGCCGCGCGGCCGCCAGAACGACAGCGCGTAGCCGTTGACGGCGCCGACGGCGATCGACAGCACCATGCTGGGCAGCGTGATCCGGACGGAATTCCAGAAGCCGCCGCGGATGCCTTCGCATTCGAGTCCCGTGCAGGCGGTCTGCCAGGCGCTGCGCCACGGCGCCAGCGTGGGCGACGCCGGCAGCGCGAACAGGTTGCCCAGCCGGATCTCGTCCATCGGCTTGACGGACGTGACAAGCATCACGTACAGCGGCACCAGGAAGAACAGCGCCGCCATCACAAGGAAGCCATAGACGCCGATGCGTGCCGGCGTGAGCTTGCGGGGCTTGCGTCGGACCGGCACGGCGGCGATGTCGCGGATGGCGTCGCGCTTCATTTCAGCCCCCTTTGCACGGCCCTGGCGCGGGCGTAGTACAGCGGCGCGACAATGGCCACCACGGTGGTGAGCAGCACGATCGACGCGGCCGAGGCCAGGCCGATATTGGCGCGTCCGAACAGGTAGTCCATGATGAACTTGGCCGGCACTTCGGTGGCGGTGCCTGGGCCGCCCTGCGTCATCGCCACCACCGCGTCGAACAGCTTGACGACCAGCGCGAACAGCAGGATCAGCGCGGTGGACAGCGCGGGCCACAGCAGCGGCAGAACAATGTTGATGTAGACGCGCCAGACGGGAATGCCGTCGATGCGGGCGGCCTTCCACAACTCGTCATCGATGCCGCGCAGGCCGGACAGCAGCAGCGCCATGACGAGGCCGGACGCCTGCCAGACAGTCGCCAGCACGATGGTATACAGCGCCTTGTCCTGGTCGACGATCCAGCCGAACGTGAAGTCCTCGAAGCCGAGCTGGCGCGCGACACGCTGGATGCCCAGCTCGGGATTGAGGATCCACTGCCAGACCAGGCCTGTGGCGACAAACGACATCGCGTACGGATACAGGAACACCGTGCGCAGCGTCCCCTCGCCCATCACCTTCTGGTCGATGAAGACGGCCAGCAGGAAACCCAGCACCAGAGAGCCGGCGATGAACAGCACGCCGTAGACGGCCAGGTTCTCAAGCGACAGCAGCCAGCGCGCGTTGCGGAACAGCCGCTCGTACTGCCCGATACCGACGAAGTCGCCCGTCGGGAAGATGCGCGCGCTGCTGACGGACACGCGCGCCGTCCACAGCATCGTGCCAACGTACGCGCCCAGCACCGTCAGAACCATCGGCAACAGCGCGATGTATGCGGACCAGCAGGCAGCGCGGCTTCTGGTCCTCGATGCGCGGGCGGCTACCATGTGTTGTCCTTCATCGCCTGGGCAAAGGCGGCCTGCGCCTGCTCCGGCGTCTGCTTGCGGTTCCAGTAGTTGGTCAGCACGTCCTGCAGTGCGCCGTTCAGGTCCGGCTCCACCAGCATTTCCGCGTTGGGAAGCTGGCGCGACTTGTCCTGCATGATGGCGATGCCCATGCGGGCGCACATGTCGAGTTGGGACAGGTCGACGTCGGGGCGGATCGGGATCGAGCCCTTGCGGGCGCTGAACGCGGCCTGCGGGCCGGGCGCCGTCATCACGGTTGCCAGCAGCTTCTGCGCCCTGACGACGTTCGGCTTGGCCGTTTTCGGGAAGACAAACGCGTCGCCGGCGACGATGTACGGCGCCTTCGGACCGAAGCCGGGGAAGCAGCCGAAGTCGCGCCCGGCGACCTGGCCGGCGGCGGAGAATTCGCCCTTGGCCCAGTCGCCCATGATCTGCACGCCGGCGCGATTCGACACCACCAGCGCCGTGGCATCGTTCCAGTTGCGTCCCGGCGCGCCCGGGTCGGTGTACGCGCGCAGCTGGCGGAACGCCACCAGCACGTTGCGAAACGCCGGCGACGCCACCGCCTTGACATCCCGGTCCCGGTAGATCTTCAGGAACAGCTCTGGTCCGCCGAGCTGGGCGAACACGGCGTCGAACACGATCTTCTCCTGCCAGACCTGGCCGCCGAAGGCAAGCGGTATCAGGCCGGCCGCCTTCAGCTTGTCGAGCGCGGCGATGAACTCTTCCCACGTACGCGGCTCGTCCTTGATCTTCGCCTGTGCGAATGCCTTTTTGGAATAGAAGAACCACGCCGGCATGTGGATGTCCACGGGCGCTGCGTAATAATGGCCATTGATGCGGATGACGTCGATGATCGTCTGCGGCAGGATGCGGTCCCAGTTGCCCCTGGCCGCCACCTCGTCCACGTTGTTCAGCAGGCCCTGGTCGACAATGTCGCGGAACTGGCGCGACGTGTTGAACTGCGCCGCCACGGGCGCATTGCCGCCAACGATGCGGTTGATCGTCGATGCGCGCGACTGTTCGGCGCCCGCGACGGCCTGGTCGATCCACTGGCCGCCGGCCGCATTGAATGCGTCGGCGAACTGGCGGATGGCGGCCGATTCGCCCCCTGACGTCCACCAATGCGATACCGTGGCCTTCAGCGGCGCTGTCGCTGACGGCACGGGTGGCGCGGCCCGCGTGCCCGCGCACGCGGCCGCAAGGACGGCGGCCGCAATGGCGCGCGTCCGTCTGCTTGCATCGTTCATCTTGTCTCCTGGCGCCTGTGGCGCCTTATGTATTTTTTACTTGCCAATGATAAGTGAAACGGGGACGCCGATGGTTCAGCCTCGCTCGCGGCGGCGTGCCAGGAAATCGCGCACCAGCTCCGCGCTGCGCTTGGGCGTACGCTGCTGCGTCGTGTAATCGACGTGGACGATGCCGAAGCGCCGCTCGTAGCCGAAGGCCCACTCGAAGTTGTCGAGAAACGACCAGATGTAGTAGCCGCGCACGTCCACGCCCGCCCTCACCGCTTCGTCGACGGCGGCCAGGTGGCGGTTCAGGAAAGCGATGCGCTGGTCGTCGACGACGGCACCGTCGATCACGGCGTCGTCGCTGGCCATGCCGTTTTCCGTGATGTACACGGGCGGCAGGTTCGGGTAGCGGCGGTCGAAGGCGACCAGCAGGTCGGACAGCCCATCCGGATAGACCTCCCACCCCATCTGCGTGCGTTCGACATCGGCCAGCGGCACCTCGACATACCCGCCGGCACCGTCGCTGCGCACATTGGTGCGGAAATAGTAATTAATGCCGATGAAGTCGAGCGGCGCGCCGATGATGGCCATGTCGCCCTCCGCGATGTCGGGCCTTGCGCCCGGCCACAGCTCCTCGTACAGCCGCGCCGGATACTGGCCGCGCAGCAGCGGATCCAGCACCCAGTCGTTGTGCTGCAGCTCAAACAGTTCGGCCGCACGCTCGTCGTCCCGCGTCGGACCATCCGTTGTGCCGCGGCCGACGTTGACGACAATGCCCTTGCTCGACGCCGGATCATTGCGGCGCAGCGCCCGCAGCGCCAGCCCGTGCCCCAGCAGCAGGTGGTGCATCGCCGCGTTGGCCGCCCGCAGGTCGCTGCGCCCAGGTGCGTGATGGCCCGTGCCGTAACCCAGCATCGCCGAGCACCACGGTTCGTTCAGCGTGGACCAGAAGTCCACCAGGCCGGCCAGCTCGCGGCTGACCAGGTCCGCGTACTCGGCAAACCTGTATGCCGTAGCGCGGTTGCACCATCCGCCCTCGTCCTCCAGGTGCTGCGGCAGGTCCCAGTGGTACAGCGTGACGGACGTCCTGATGCCTTTGCCCTTCAGGCGCTGCAGCAGCTTGCGGTAGAACGCCAGGCCCGCCTCGTTCGGCCGTCCGGCTTCGTCCATGACGCGCGGCCAGGCAATCGACAGCCGGTAGGCATCGACATTCAGGCTGGCCAGCAGATCGATGTCGCTTTCCCAGCGGTGGTAATGGTCGCAGGCAATCTCGCCGGTGTCGCCGTGCAGTACCTTGCCGGGTGTGGCGGAAAACGTGTCCCAGATCGACGGCAGCCTGCCATCTTCCTGTGCCGCCCCTTCGATCTGGTAGGCAGCTGTCGCCGCGCCGAGCAGGAAGTCCGGCCGCCACAGGATCGAATCCGCGGGCGGGTTGAAGGTACTTGGCAGGGTACTTGGCGCCACAGGGTCTCCTTTGCTGTCGTCACTGGAAACGATTCCAGTCGTTTCAAATGATAGTAACAGCGACAAAATTGTCCGGTCAACAAATATCGCGGAAGTGTGGTGACGTTTCCACCTGCGCGACAGTTGGCGTGGCGACCGGGGCGTCGGCTATCATCATGCGAAACCGATGGCTTGCAGGAGACGAGATGACGGGAGCAACCCTGGGGATCAAAGGCACGGCGTGCAAGTGGAATGTCGCGCTCCTTGTCGATGGCAAGATGAAGACGAAAGCGCTCGCGGGCGAGCAGAAGCCGCTGGCTGAACTGACGACCTGGCTGGACAAGCAGGGTGTCGTACCGGGCGCGCTGCACGTGTGTGTCGAGGCGGCGGATGACCACGCGCGCGCCTTTGCAATGGCGTTACACGACAGTGGCGCCACTGTCAGCCGGGTGGATCGTGCGGCTGTGGAAGGATTGGCCACACCGGCCACCAGGACCGCGACGAGCCCGGCGGCGGACGCCAAGGCCCTTGCCCGCTACTGTGCCGCCAATAACCCCGGCCCATGGATTCCGCCTCCGCTGGAGGAGCGCCTGCTGAAGGTGTCGCTCGAGTCTCTGACGGCGTATCGGAAGTTGCGGGAATCGGAGGCGAGGCATCTCGATCAGCTGCGGCGCGACGGATCGGCAAAGCTGGCGAAAGATGTCGAAGACCATCTCGAGTGGATGAATGGTGCGATCGCGAGGATCGAACAGGAGGTCGCAAGGCTGCTGGAGGCGCATCCCTACCTGAAAGACAGGCAAGCGGCGATTCTGGCGGGGCCGGACTGACTGCCCATGCGCCGGCGGCGCAACCCGCGGCCGACAAAACAAAAGCCGGCACGAGGCCGGCTTCGCTGCAACTGACGGTAAAACTTACTTCTTTTCGGGCGGCGCCGTCGGCGGCACCGCGAACGGGAACGCGCCGAACAGGCTGAGGCTCTGGTTCTGCATCTGTTCCTGCATCTGCACGAACAGGTTCTTGCTCTGGTCGATGTAGTTGTTCATCATGCCCTGCATGATGGGGGCCTGCACGTTCATGAACTGCGTCCACATCTCGGGGCTGAACGGCTTCCCTTCGAAATTGGTGGCGCCCGTCGTCAGGCGGCGCTGGATGTCGGTAAACGCCTGGACGTTCTTCTCCAGGTACGAGCCCATCATGCCCTGCATCGCGTGGCCGTAGTAGCGGATGATCTGCGCCAGCACATCGGTGGAGAACATCGGCACGCCGCTGGCTTCCTCTTCCAGGATGATCTGCAGCAGGATGCTGCGCGTCAGGTCCTCGTTCGACTTCGCGTCGACAACGGTAAACGGATCGGCATCGAGCACGAGCTGCTTGACGTCGGTCAAGGTGATATAGGAACTGGTCTGCGTATCGTAGAGACGGCGGTTCGGGTACTTCTTGATCAGGCGTTCAGCACTTTTCTTTGCACTACTCATCACAAGTCCACTCATCCACTAAATGCGGCGCCTGTCGCGCGCACCGGGTTAATACTGCCAGGGTAAATCATCGTAAAAAAAGCGAACGGCGGTTCGCTTTCCACGAATCACCTTATTATAGTGCGAAAAAAACCCCGGATGGTGGCATCGATACAAGTTTCCCCCCAGCGGAACCCCCGCCCGGCGCTTATTACAACGCAACTAACATAAGCGCTGGACAAATGGCGGAATTTCCCGCCTTACTCGGCCTTTTCCTTGACGTAACGGCCAGGTGCGGGCTCGATGGGCTTGTATGTCGCGTTGCCCAATTTCGTGGGCGCCTTGACCTCGCTACCGCCATGTTGCGCCAGGAAGGCGGCCCACTCAGGCCACCAGCTGCCGGGATGCTCGGTAGCACCCGCCAGCCAGCCGTCCACCCCGATGCCAGGCGTATCGTTGATCCAGTAGCTGCGCTTTTTCTTTGCCGGCGAATTGATGACGCCGGCAATATGGCCGGAAGCGCCCAGCACGAAGCGGTTGCGCTCGCGCCGGCCGGGATTCATGATCGCCGTCGAGGCGAACGCCGACTGCCACGGCACGATATGGTCCTCGCGCGACGAGTAGACAAAGGCCGGTGCATCGATCGCACCCAGGTCGATCTTCTCGCCGGCAACGGTGAGCTTGCCCGGCTCCTTCAGGTTGTTTTCGAGATACGTATTGCGCAGGTACCAGCAGAACATCGGCCCCGGCAGGTTGGTCGAATCGGCATTCCAGAACAGCAGGTCGAACGGCGGCGGCTCGTTGCCCTTCAGGTAGTTCGACTGCACGTAATTCCATACAAGGTCGTTCGGTCGCAGGCTGGAGAACGTGCTGGCCAGGTCGCGCCCCGGCATGATCCCGCCCCGCCCCAGCGCCTGTTCGCGCAGCGCCACCTGCGCTTCATCGACGAATACGCTCAGCACACCCGTATCGGAGAAGTCCAGGAACGTCGTCAGCAACGTCACGCTGGCGGCTGGCTGCTGCCCCGCGCCGCCAGCACGGCCAGCGCGGCAGCCAGCAACGTGCCGCCTACACAGAAACCGAGCGTGTTGAGCTGGTCAGCGCCGCTGATTTCCCGCGTGACACGGATGGCCTCGATGACGCCCTCCTCCGTGTAGTCGTCCCAGCCCTTCTGCGCCAGCGACGCATCCGGATTGCGCCACGAGACCAGAAACACGGTATTGCCCTGCTCGACGGCGTAGCGGACCAGGGAATTGTCCGGCTGCAGGTCGAGGATGTAGTATTTGTTGATGCACGGCGGCACCATCAGCAGCGGCCGTTCGCGCACCCTGGCCGTCAGCGGCTTGTACTGCAGCAGCTGGAACAGCGCGTTTTCATACACGACCTGGCCTTCCGTCGTGGCCAGGTTGCGGCCCACCTCGAACGCCTTTTCGTCGGACTGCGAAATATGGCCGCGGCGCATGTCCGCCAGCATATTGGCCAGCCCCTTGGTCAGGCTTTCGCCCTTCGTTTCGATCAGCTTCTGCTGCGCTTCCGGGTTGGTCGCCAGGAAGTTCGCGGGCGACATCGCGTCGACCAGTTGCTGCACGGCAAAGCGGATCTTCTGTTTCTGGTGCGGCGACGCCTCGACGGCGTCGGCCATCGCGATCAGGAATTTCGCATTGAGCAGGTAGGCGGCCGCATTGAAGGCGGAGACGGGATTGGCTGTCCACGCATCCGCCGCAAACCGGCGGTCCTTCACTTGCGGGGCGCGCCCGGCCAGGAACTCCTGCCACAGCGCGCCGAACTCGGCGATGTATTGGTTCTTCAGTGCCTCCAGCGCATCCGGACGGATGGCGGCGCCGGCGTCGCGCAGCAGCGCGGCGCCCGGCATGGCATTCATATCGGGCATCATGCGGAACCAGGACTGCCAGTGATTCGGATCGCTGAGCTGGGACATCCATGCGGAAGCGATCGCTTGCGGGTCGGGCTTGTTCATGTGCATTCCATTTAGAATTGATCTTTGTTACCGAAGACTACAATCTGAATCTATGCTTCTGATGACTGCGCTTGCCTGGATCTATGTCGTGCTGCTGATGGCGCTGACCGAACCCACCGTGGTGGCGGGCATCATGACGTTCCTGCTGTACTGTGCCCTGCCACTGGGCATTCTATTCTATGTGACCGGTGGCAAACGGCGCAAACGGCAGCGCGCGGCCGCGGCGCGGGCTGCCGACGACACGACTACCTGAGCCAGATCAGGCTGGCCTGGCGGCCCGTCACGCCGTCGCGGCGGTAGGAGTAAAAGCGGCCGGAGTTCGAGACGGTGCAGAAGTCGCCGCCGGTAATCCGGTGCACGCCTGCGCGCTGCAGCGCGATGCGGGCCAGTGCATACAGGTTGCACAGATACTTGCCGGGACGCTCGGGCACGGGCACGAACGCGGCGCGGACAAGATCCTCATGCCCTTCGGCGCGTACCAGAAACGCCGCCAGCACCTCCGAGCCGACCTCGAATTTGGCCGGACCGATGGCCGCCCCGAGCCACGCTCGCAAATCGCGTGCGCCGGCCCCGTACATCGCAGTGGCCGTGTTTTCCAGCACGCCTTCGGCCAGACCGCGCCAGCCTGCATGCGCCGCAGCCACCATCGTACCGGCCGCATCGCAGAACAGCACCGGCAGGCAGTCGGCCGACAGCACGGCGCAGACGACGCCGCGCTCGCGCGCATAGCTGGCATCCGCTGTCGGCGCGGGCGCATGGGCCAGCACGTCGACGGTACCGGCGTCGATGACCGCCGTGCCGTGCACCTGCGACAGCCAGACGGGTTCGGCCGGCAGCTCGGCGCGCACGATATCGCGGTTGCGTTCGACGCAGCGAGGCGAATCGCCCACATGCACGCCCAGGTTCAGGCCGCCCTTGCCCTGCCCGTCGTCATACGGCGCGGGGCTGACGCCGCCGCGGCGCGTGGTGCACAGCACGCCGACCGATTCAGGCAGGTCGGGCCAGTCCGGGTCCAGGAACTGCACGCTGTTGCGATTGCGCATGATCACGCCTCGTCATCGTAGTCGTAGTCGTCCTCGGCATCCTCGTAGTCGTCGCCGATGACCGTCTCGGGCGGCTCCTCGATGCCTGCCTGATCCAGCAGCGCGCGGAAGTCGTCGGCCAGCGGGATGATCCATTCGCAGGCTGCGCCCGTGGCCGGGTGCGTCAGCCCAAGGCGGCGCGCCTGCAGCGCCTGGCGGTGGAACACGCCCGTCAGGTGCGGCTTGCCGTAGACGTAATCGCCCACCAGCGGGAAACCCAGGTGCGCCATGTGGACGCGGATCTGGTGCGTGCGGCCCGTCTCCAGGCGGCACTGCACCAGCGTCACTGGACGGCGGTCCAGCTCGCCCGACTCGAGGCGCTGGTAGTGCGTGATGGCCGGCTTCGAGCCCAGGCTGGTCGACACCGCCATCTTGACCCGGTTCTTCTGATCGCGGCCCATCGACGCGTCGATGGTTCCCGACAGGCGCGGCGTGCCCCACACCAGCGCCCAGTATTCGCGCTTGACGGTACGCGCCTGCAACTGGCGGACGAGGTCCGTCTGGGTCGGCAGGTCCTTGCCGATAACCATCAGGCCGGAGGTATCCTTGTCGAGACGGTGGACGATGCCCGCGCGCGGCACGCCGCCCAGTTGCGGCCAGCGGTGCAGCAGGCCGTTCAGCAGCGTGCCGGACCAGTTGCCCGCGCCCGGATGGACGACAAGCCCGGCTGGCTTGTTGATGACGATCAGGTGGTCGTCCTCGAACACGACGTTCAGGTCCATTTCCTCGGGCGTGAACGCCACGTCTTCCGGCGCCGCCTGCGGCAGCACGACGATTTTTTCGTCACCGTAAACGGTGGCACGCACCTTGGCCGGCTTGCCGTCCACGGTGACGAAGCCCTCCTCGATCCAGCTTTGCAGCCGGCCGCGCGAGAATTGCGGGACGAGTTTCGCGATCACCTTGTCCAGGCGCTCGCCGCACGCTTCCGGCGTCAGCTCCAGTTCGATCGGGGCCAGCGGCGCGGCAAAGCCCGGTAATTCAGCGGCGATTTCGGCCGGGAACTCGCCATCGAAATCGGCGTCAAAATCGTGATCGGGCAGTTCGTCGGCCGGATTCGGCACAGTGTTCAATTTCACGGCATTCCCATCGGCTATAATCAGCCTAGTGTAGTATCTTGTTAAACGTCTTCTTGCACGAGAACATGCAAAAAAAAATCAAGGTGGTGGCAGCATCGGTTTTACTGCTCAGTCTGTCGGCCTGCGGCCTGTTACCTGAGCAGACCGATGAGACCAAAGGTTGGTCCGCAACGAAATTATACTCGGAGGCCAAGGAAGAAATGGCCGGCCAGCACTACGAGCGTGCAATTCAGCTGTACGAGAAGCTGGAAGCGAGCTATCCGTTCGGCGTGTACGCGCAACAGGCGCAGATGGAAGTGGCCTACGCCTACTACAAGGCACAGGACCAGGCCCAGGCGCTGGCCGCCGTGGAGCGTTTCATCAAGCTGCACCCGAATCACCCGAACGTGGACTACATGTACTACCTGCGTGGCCTGGTCAACTTCAATGACCAGCTGAGCCTGCTGAACTTCGTCTACGAACAGGATCCGGCCGAGCGCGATCCGAAAGCCACGCGCGAAGCGTTTGCCGCGTTCAAGGCGCTGGTCGACAAATTCCCGAACAGCAAATACGCGCCGGACTCCGTCGAGCGGATGAAGTACCTGATCAACGCGATGGCGAAGTACGAAGTCTACGTGGCGCGCTACTACTACCGCCGCGGCGCCTACCTGGCCGCCGCCAACCGCGCCCAGGACGCCGTGCGCGACTACCGCGACTCGCCGTCGATCGAGGAAGCGCTGTGGATCATGGCACGCAGCTACGACAAACTGGGCAACACCGCCCTGCGCGACGACGCGATGCGCGTCTTCAAGCAGAACTTCCCGAACTCGAAATTCATCGAGGAAGGCGCGCCGAAGCCCGAACGCAAGTGGTGGAAGTTCTGGGGGTGATCGTCGCGCAGTGCGCGGCGATCAAAAAATGAGCCTGCGGCACTTGCGATAGCTGGGGACAGGCGCCAATCTCCGAGTCGGGAGACGCGAAGATTGGTGCCTGTCCCCGACTTTCTGGCGCCGAAAGCCATCCAGTCTCGGTGGCCTGCTCACGCGCACAGTGCGCTGAGACGCCCCGTGTGTCTCAGGGCCACAGCCGTGCCACCGATGCCTAGAAAGAGTACATCGGCCTTGCGTCGAGCTTCCAGAGATATTGCATCTTTGTCCATGCCTCGACAGGCTGGCCATCAACTACCGCCGGATCGAATCGACATTTTGCCAGCGCAATACGGGCGGCCTCGTCAAGTTCTGCATTGCCACTCGACCGAAATACTCTCGACTCCTTTACCGTGCCATCGGCGCCGATCAAATAGGACAGCGTGACGGTACCCTCCGCTTCTAACAACAGCGCGGAACGGGGATATTGGGGCCTGGCGCACCCTGGGAGGTTGACACGAGCCGATCTGTCCGCTTGATGCGTCGGATGCTCGGCTTCCTGGGCAAACGCAGTCCGCCCCGCGAATGAGCCGCACAGAAGCGCAATCCCGAGCAAGCGTAAATCGAATCGAAACATCATCTTCTCTCCGATCGTTTCCTCAAGCCACCTTGCGCCTGAACACCCACGTGGTGTCGTTCGAAGCGCCCGCATCGAACCCATACCCCTCCACATCGAACGACTTGAGCCCCTCCGGCTCGGTGATGCCCCGATCGGCCGCATAGCGGGCCAGCATGCCGCGGGCGCGCTTGGCATAGAACGAGATGATCTTGTACTTGCCGTTCTTCCATTCCTCGAAGACGGGCGTGATGACGGGCACGGCCAGCTTGGCCTTGCGCACGGACTTGAAATACTCCTCGGAAGCGCAGTTGACGAGGTACTGCGCGCCCTGTTCCTTCGCCGCGGCGTTGAGCGCGTCGGTAATCGTGTCGCCCCAGAACGCATACAGATCCTTGCCGCGCGGGTTGGCAAGTCGCGTGCCCATTTCCAGCCGGTGCGGGTGGATCAGGTCCAGGGGACGCAGCAGACCATACAGGCCCGACAGGATGCGCACGCGCGACTGCGTATAGTCCAGCTGCGATGGCGCCATCGTGCGGGCCGCCAGGCCGTCGTACACGTCGCCATTGAACGTCATCACGGCCTGGCGGCCTTCGGCGGTGGATTTCGTCCACGACGCATAACGGCCCACGTTCAGCGCGGACAGCGCGTCCGACAGGTCCATCAGCTCGGCCAGCTGGGCCGGCGAGAAGTCGCGCAACCGGGCGATCAGCTGCTCGGAATGATCGAGAAACGCGGGTTCGGTGGCGTGGGGGGTGGGAGAAGGCGTCTCCAGGTCGAGACTTTTTGCGGGGGAAAGCACTATCAGCATATGATTCGGAACCAGACATACTTGAAAACAAGAATTCCCACATGATACCCGCTTCAACCCAAAGCTTGCCGGACCGCATCGTTATCGACACGAACGTCTGCCTCGATCTGTTCGTGTTCCACGACCCGCGCTGGGCCGCCCTGCTGGCCGCGCTGGAAAGCGGCACGGTCGAGGCGATCACCCGCGCCGACTGCCGCGACGAATACAACATCGTGCTGCACTACCCTCACCTGCCGCTGGACGACAGCACGCGTCCGCTGGCGGCGGCCAGGTTCGACGCGCTGATCAAGGTGGTCCAACCGCCCGAATCGGGCGTGCGGCTGCCCGTCTGCACCGACCCGGACGACCAGAAATTCCTGGAACTGGCGCGCGACGCGGGCGCCGGCACGCTGATCACGAAGGACAAGGCCCTGCTCAAGCTGGCAAAACGGCTGGAAAAAGCCGGCATGTTCAGGGTCATCCTGCCGGAAAAATGGACGCCGCCTGCAACGGCCGTCTGATGCGGCCCGGCGCCCGCCGGCTGCGCTAGAATGGAACGACCACCAGCCACATTACGACAACCCATGTCCACGACTTCCCCCGCCGGCCCGGTAACGCCGGCCATCGTCTCCCGCCTGCCCAGTGTCGGCACCACCGTATTTACGCACATGTCGATGCTGGCCGCGCAGCATGGCGCCGTCAACCTGGGGCAAGGGTTCCCCGACTTCGCCTGCGACGCGCGGCTCGTCGACGCCGTCACCGAAGCCATGCGCGCCGGCTTCAACCAGTACCCGATGATGACGGGTGTACCGGCGCTGCGCCAGGCCATCGCCGCCAAGATCGCCGCCACCTACGGCCGCCAGTACGACGCCGACACGGAAATCACCGTCACCGCCGGTGCCACGCAGGCGCTGACGACGGCCATCCTGTGCTGCGTGCATCCGGGCGACGAAGTCATCATCATCGAACCGGCCTACGACAGCTACCTGCCCACCGTGGAACTGGCGGGCGGCGTGCCCGTGCTGGTCCAGATGACGCTCACGGACGCTTGCTATGCCATCCCGTGGGACAGGATCGCGGCGGCCGTGACGCCGAAAACGCGCCTGCTTGTCATCAACACGCCGCACAACCCCACCGGGACGGTGCTGCGCCAGGCCGATATCGACGCCCTGAGCGCCATCGTGCAAGGCACCGGCATCCTGATCCTGGCCGACGAAGTCTACGAACACATGGTCTATGACGGCGCTCGCCACGAGTCGATGAGCCGCCATGCCGTGCTGGCCGCGCGCAGCTTCGTCGTCTCCAGCTTCGGCAAGACGTTCCACGTCACGGGCTGGAAGATCGGCTACGTGGCGGCACCGGCGCCGCTGATGGCGGAGTTCCGCAAGGTCCACCAGTACAACGTGTTCTCCACGAACGCGCCCATGCAGCACGGCATCGCCGCCTACATGGCCGACCCGCGGCCCTGGCGCGAGCTGCCGGATTTCTACCAGCGCAAGCGCGACCTGTTCCGCACCGGCCTGGCGGCCAGCCGCTTCGAGCTGCTGCCGGCGGACGGCACGTATTTCCAGTGCGTGCGTTACGGGGCCATCTCCGACCTGCCGGAGGTGGCGTTTGCCGAATGGCTGGCGGCGGAGATCAAGGTCGCCGCCATTCCCGTCGCGCCGTTCTACCGGGGCGGCGTCGAGTCGCGCGTCGTGCGCTTCTGCTTTGCCAAGCAGGACGACACGCTGCGCCTCGCCCTGGACCGGCTGGCCCGGGTGTAGCGATGGATGCCCGCCACGCCGAAGTCACCGGGACCGCGCCGTCGGTGCTGCGCGGGCTGAACGAGCTGCACCGCCGCCTGGAGCATCAGCTGGCACGCCTCGAGGATGCCCGCGAGGCCGCACCGGCGCTGCGCGAACTGGCGCGCGACCTGCTGCATACCGTCGACATGGGCCAGGACGTGGCGCTGGCGTGCGTGCTGCTGAACCAGATCGCCGGCAGCTATGCCGTGCGCCATTGCGTGGAGACGGCTGTCGTCGTCGCTATCGTCGGCCGCGGTATCGGCCTGGGGGAGGACAGCCTGGCCGCCGTGGCCGGCGCCGCGCTGACGATGAACTGCGCGATGCTCGATGCGCACGACACCTTCAACAGCCGCGTGTCGCTTGCGGGCGAGGGCCTGACGGGCGAGGAGCGCGCCCGATTGCGTCGCCATCCCGAGGATGGCGCCCGCCTGCTGGCCTGCGCCGGCATCGGCGACGAGGAGTGGCTGGCCAGCGTACTGCACCACCACGAGGACGACGACGGCAGCGGCTATCCGCATGGCCTGGGTGCGCACGAGATCCCGCGCGGCGCACGGCTGCTTCGTCTGGCCGACCGGTGGTGCGCCCGCGTCTCGGCGCGCAACTATCGCCGCTCGCAGTCGCCCGATCTGGCGCTGGCCGAACTGACGAGCGCCGCCGTGGCCCACGATACGGTGCTGGCAACCGCATTCGCCGTCCATATCGGCAGCTACCCTCCGGGCACGCTGGTGGAACTGCAATGCGGCGAAACGGGCGTCGTCACCTACCGTCCGGCACTGGCCGGCACAGGCCCGGAAGTGGCCTGCCTGCGCAACGGCGCCGGGCAGACGCTGGTGCCGCCGGACGTGCGCCGCCTCGACTCGGAGGACGATATCGTGCGTGCCTTGACGGAGGACGACGCCGACCTGCGCTTTGCGATGAAGGCCATCTGGGGCGCGCTGGCAGCACGCTGAAGGCACACCGGTAGCACGCTGCCAACATTCCGTTTCCACCCAGCAACACTTATGTCGGCATGGTGCCGGACTGGCGCACGCGGCTCCGACACGGGCATATAATCGGCCTGCAAGGCAGCGGTTCCATGGTGGAGCCGCTGCGCTTGTTCCGTCAACCGATCACGGGACTCCGATGCTTCCAGCCGAGCGCTCCCCGGCAGGCCCTACCGCTCTCTGCGCCGCCGGCGGCATGTCCGCACCACCGTCGTTTGCCGGCGAGGATGTCGGCGCCGCCTTGCGCCGCGCCATCGCCGAGGACGAGCTGACCCTGCTGTATCAACCCCTCGTCGACCTGCAAACCGGCGCCATTGCCAGCCTGGAAGCGCTGCTGCGCTGGCAGCACCCGCGCCATGGACTTCTGGAAGCGGGCCAGATCATGGCCGCGATCGACGCCGCGGGCATGACCGCGGCCGTTGGCCGCTGGGTGCTGGAACGCGCGTGCCACGATGCGCGGCACTGGCGCGATCACGGCAGCGGTGCGGTCAAGCTGGCCATCAACGTGGCGCCGGTCCAGTTCCGCGACCCGGAGTTCGGCACGTTCGTCGCGCAGACCATGCAGCGTTGCGGCATCGACCCGTCGCAACTGGCGCTGGAAATCACGGAAACGGCCCTGACCGAGGCGGGCGCGGACTGCGACGCCCTGCTGGCGCGCTGCCGCGTGCTTGGCCTGCACCTGACGCTGGACGATTTCGGTACCGGCCACTCGTCGCTGAACAGCCTGAAGCGTTATGCCTTCGATGCCCTCAAGATCGATGCGCGCTTCGTTCGCGACGTCGTCACCGACAGCGACGACGCGGCCATGTGCCGCACCATCGTCGCGATGGCGCACCACCTGGGCATGCACGTGGTGGCCGAGGGCGTGGAAACGGAAAGCCAGTGCGACTTCCTGCGCCGCAATATGTGCGACTTCATCCAGGGCTGGTTCTTTGCCCGGCCCCTGACGCCGGACGGCATCGACCTGCTGCTGGCGGAGGGACGCGCACTGCCGCCGCACCTGCTGCGCATGCATAAGCCGCTGCGCCGCCTGCTGCTGGTGGACGACGAGGCGAATATCGTGTCCGCACTGAAGCGCCTGCTGCGCAGCGAGCAATATCAGATTCATACCGCCCACAGCGGCCAGCAGGGCCTGGATCTGCTGGCCGAACAGCCCGTGGACGTCATCGTCTCCGACCAGCGCATGCCCGGAATGATGGGCGCCGACTTCCTGCGCAAGGCGAAGGAACGGTATCCGGACACCATCCGCATCATGCTGTCCGGCTACACGGAGCTGCAATCGGTCACCGATGCCGTCAACGAAGGGGCGATCTACAAGTTTCTCACCAAGCCATGGGACGACGAGCAGCTGCGCGGCCACATCGCCGAAGCATTCCGGGTCAAGGAAATCGCCGACGAAAACCTGCGCCTGAACCTGGAGGTGCGTACGGCCAACCAGGAGCTGGCCGCGGCCAACCGTCGCATGAAACAGCTGCTGGCGGAGAAGCAGCGCCAGATCAGCCGCGACGAGATCAGCCTGAACGTGGCCCGCGAGCTGCTGCGCCACCTGCCACTGCCTGTGATCGGGATGGACGACGCCGGCATGATCGCCTTCATCAACGGCGCGGCCGAGACGCTGTTCCGGCACGAGAGCGCCTTGCTGGGCAACGAGGCCGGCATCGTGCTGCCGCAGTTGTTCCCGCCGGACGATGCCGGCAGCGCCGCCGGCCAGAGCAGCCGCACGCACATGGCCGAGATCGACGGCCAGCGCTACGCTGTCGTCGTCTATCCGATGGGCGAGCACTCGGCCTCGCGCGGCAGCCTGATTACCTTGAGCCGGACGGAGGCGTCATGAACAGTTCCAGCGAAATCGACCTCGACGAGGCCACGGCCGGCATGACGCTGGCGCAGGATCTGCTCGACGACGGTGGTGCCGTACTGGTGCCGCGCAATGCCACGTTGACGGACAGCCTGCTGGGCGCGCTGCGCCGGCGCGGGGTGCAGCGCTGCGTGGTCGTGATGGAAGCGGCGGTCGATGACGCCGAGCTGCGACGGGAACGCGAGCGCCGGCTGCGCCGGCTGGAACAGCTGTTCCGCCACGTCGGCACGACACCCGGCGGCGCCCTGCTGCTGGCCCGGCTGCGCGCATTCCGCGGCGGCGACGAGGTGGCGCCATGAAAAGACCGGAAGACATCATCCGCAGCGTGCGCGACCTGCCTTCGCTGCCCGGAATCGTGGCCGAGCTGCTCGCAACGATGGAGCAGGAGGACATCGACACGCACGCGCTGGCGGCCCGGATCACGCAGGACCAGGCGCTGACGGCCAAGACGCTGCGCCTGGCCAACTCGTCGTTCTATGGCCTGCAGTCGAAGGTCACCAGCATCGCCCAGGCGGTCTCGGTGCTGGGCTTTCACGCCATCCGCACGCTGGTGACCGCGTGCTCCGTCACGGCCAGTTTCGCGCCGCGCCCCGGCGGGCAGTTCGACTTTCCCGCGTTCTGGCGCCACGCCATCGCCAGCGCCGTCTGCGCGCGGGTGCTGGCGCGGCACCTGCGCGTGAACGTCGAAACGGCATTCACGGCCGGCCTGCTGCACGACCTGGGGACGCTGGTACTGGTGACCCGCCTCCCGGACGAGTACACGCAGGTGGTCGCATGGCAGCGCGAGCATGACTGCACCGCCGCGACGGCCGAGCAGGCGCTGTTCGGCACGGACCACGCCGCGGTTGGCGCGGCCCTTGCTGCGCACTGGAAATTTCCCCAGCAGATCCAGGCGGCCGTGGCCGGGCATCACACGGTGCTGCCGGATGACGACCTGGCGCCGGCCGACCTGACCACCGTGGTGCAGGCGGCCAACGTGCTTGCGCACGCGCTGGATCTGGGCGGCCCGGAAAATGACCAGGCGCCGCCGCTGTCGTTGGCCGTCTGGCGGGCCTTCGCTCTCGACGAGGCCGCCTGGGACGGCGTGTTCAGCGAAGCCGAGCAGCTGTACCGGGAAATGTGCGGGGCCCTGGCGTCATGACCCGGCACGCCCCCCTTTCCACTACCTTGCCGGACGGCAGCGACGTGGCCCTGTCGGACTATTTCGACGGCCACCCGGTGCCGACGTTTGCCATCAACACCGACCACGTGATCACGCAGTGGAACCGCGCCTGCGAGCACCTGCTGGGCTGGAGCAAGGTGGAAATGGTCGGCACGGACCGCCACTGGCAGGCGTTGTACCGTTATAAACAGCCTTTGCTGGCCGACCTGATCGTCGAAGGTGGCGAGGCGGCCATCGAAAAGCACTATGCCGGCAAGTGGCGCCGCTCGGCGCAGATCCCCGGGGTTACGAGGCGGAGGACTTCTTTCCGAATATCGGCGCGGCCGGTCACTGGCTGCATTTCACCGCCGCGCCGCTGCGCGACCAGGCGGGCCGCGTGGTGGGTGCGATCGAGACGATGCGCGACGTGACCGACCGCCGCGTCGCGGAGAACGAGCTGCGCCGTGCCCACGACAACCTGGGCCACCTGGTGGAGCAGCGCACTGCCCAACTCGCTGAAATGAACGAGCAGCTGCAGGAGGACATCCGCCAGCGCCACGTGGCAGAGGCCGAACTGCGGCGCAGCAACCTGGAACTGACGGCACTGAACCAGCGCCTGTCGCACGCGCAGCAGCAACTGGTCCAGGCCGACAAGCTGGCATCGATCGGCCAGCTGGCCGCCGGCGTCGCCCATGAAATCAACAATCCGATCGGCTACATCTTCTCCAACTTCACGACGCTGCAGGGTTACTTCGAGCAACTGCTGGCGATGCTCGACGAATATGCGCGCGCCGAAGCGGACATGGCCGATGCGGGCGCGCTGCGGGCCATGCGCGAGCAGATCGATCTCGACTTCCTGCGCGGGGACATCCCGGCGTTAATGGCCGAGTCGCGCGAGGGCATCGTGCGGGTGCGCCATATCGTCCAGGACCTGAAGGACTTCTCGCGAGCCGAAGGCAACCAGGACTGGGTCTGGGCCAACCTGCACCAGGGCATCGACTCGACGCTCAACATCGTCGGCAACGAAGTCAAGTACCGGGCCGACGTCGTCAAGGAGTATGGCGACATTCCCGATATCCAGTGTCTGCCGGTGCAGATCAACCAGGTGGTGATGAACCTCGTCGTCAACGCCGCGCACGCGCTCCGCGCCGGGCGCGGGCGCATCACGGTGGCGACGGGCCGCGCAGGCATTGATCGCGTCTGGATCGAGATCGCCGACACGGGCTGCGGCATCCCCGCCGATGTACTGCCGCGCATTTTCGACCCGTTCTTCACCACCAAGGAGGTGGGCAAGGGCACGGGCCTGGGCCTGTCGCTGTCCTACGGCATCGTCCAGCGCCATGGCGGGCACATCGACGTGGTGTCCACGCCCGGCGAAGGCAGCCGGTTCCGCGTGGTCCTGCCCGTCCACCAGCATGCGCCGGCACAGGAGAGCGCGCCATGAGCGCGGCCATCGGTGTATCTGCACACCCCGTCGCCACGCTGCTGTGCGTGGACGACGAGCCGAACATCCTGTCGGCGCTGCGACGCCTGTTCCGCGCCAGCGGCTACCGCGTGCTGACGGCGGAAAGCGGCGCCCTGGGCCTGGAAATCCTCGAGCGCGAGCCCGTCGACCTGGTCATTTCCGACATGCGCATGCCGCACATGGATGGCGCCCGCTTCCTGGCCCGCGTGCGCGAGCGCTGGCCCGGCACGCTGCGCATGCTGCTGACGGGTTACTCCGACATCGGGTCGATCCAGGACGCCATCAACTGCGGCGAGATCTACCGCTATATCACCAAGCCGTGGGAAGACCACGATATCGTGCTGCTGGTGCGCCACGGGCTGGAACGGCGCCAGCTGGAGCTGGAAAAGGCGCGGCTGGAAGCGTTGACGGTGCGCCAGAACGAGGAGCTGAAGGCGCTCAACCAGAGCCTGGAGGCAAAGGTGGAGGCCCGCACGCGCCAGCTCAAGACCGAGCACGAGGCCACCGTAGCGGCCAACAGCAAGCTCAAGCAGAATTTCGTGACAACGATCAAGATCCTGTCGAGCATGATCGAACTGCGCGCACACAACCGGCCGGGCCACGCCCGCCTCGTGGCCGATCTGGCGCGCCAGATCGCCATCAACCTGGCGCTCGATGCGCGGGAAACCCAGGACATCTTCATCGCTGCCCTGCTGCACGATATCGGCAAGATCGGCTTTCCCGACACGCTGCTGGGCGCGCCGCTGACGCAGCTGCACGGCGAAGCGCTGGGCCAGTTCCGCAAGCATCCCGTGCGTGCGGCCGAGCTGCTGATGCCGCTGGAAGAGCTGCGCGGCAGCGCGGCCATCCTGCGAGGCCAGCTGGAGCGTTTCGACGGCACCGGCTTTCCCGACGGCGTGGCCGGCCTGGCCATTCCGGTTGGCGCCCGCATCCTGGCGCTGGCGGCGGACTACTACAACCTGCAGCAGGGCGCGATGGTGCAGCGCCACGTCAGCGCCGAAGGCGCCAAGTCGCTGATCATCGGCGCCAGCGGCACGCGCTACGATCCGCACGTCGTGGTGGCGTTCCGCCAGATCGTCGAAGGCGGCAGCGGCGCCGACGCTGCCGGGGTCGAGCTGCTGTCCGGCGAGCTGGTGCCCGGCATGGTGCTCGCGCGCGACCTGGTCAGCCGGGACGGACTGATGCTGCTCTCGGTTGACCACGTGCTGGATGCGCGTATGATCCAGCAGGTTCAGGACTTCGAAACGAAAAGCGGCCGCCGCCTGGCCATCCACGTGCGCGTGCCAAGGAAGACACCATGAGCAAGATCCTGCTGGTCGACGACGACCCCAACATACTGAGCGCGCTGCAGCGTGCGCTGCTGCAGGGATGGCAAGGCCCCGCCGCGCCGCAGATCGAAAGCTTTACCAATCCTTTCGACGCCCTCAACCGCATCTGCGTCTGTGAATTCGACCTGATCATCTGTGACTACATGATGCCGCAGATGAGCGGCGGCGAGCTGCTCCAGGCGCTGCGTGACGTGGCGCCCGACACGGTGCGCATCATGCTGAGCGGCTCCGCCACGTTCGATACGGTCCTCAGCGCCATCAACGAGGCGCAGGCGTTCCGTTTCCTGAGCAAGCCGTGGGACAGCGCCGAGCTGACCGAAAGTGTCCGCCTCGGGCTGGCGCAGCGCGAGGCGCTGCTGGCGGCCAGGGCACGGGCAGCCGATCGCGCGCCGCCGACCCCGCAGGAGCTGGAGGCGCGCCGGCTCGAGGCGGAGGAGCCGGGCCTGCTGACCGTGCGGCGCGACGCCAACGGCTCGGTGATCCTGTAGCGTCGCCTACGTGTCGGGCTGCCCCGGCGGCTGGACCGGCAGGTGCACCCTGAACTGCGTTCCCTTGCCCACCACGGAAGCGACGTCGATGCGGCCACCGTGCCGGTGCACGATGCCGTAGGACAGCGACAGTCCCAGCCCCGTGCCACTGCCGACGGGCTTGGTCGTGAAAAACGGCTCGAAGATGCGTTTCAGGTTTTCCGGGGCGATGCCGACGCCGTCGTCGGCCACCTCCACCCATACCCAGTCGTCCGACGCCCCCGTGCGCAAGGTGATCACGCCGTGCTCGCGCATCGCGTGCGCGGCGTTCACGAGCAGGTTCATGAAGACCTGGTTCAGCTGCGAGGCCAGGCACCTGATGGGCGGCAGCGTGCCGTATTCCTTGACCACGGTGGCCTTGTACTTGATTTCGTTGGCGACGATGTTGAGGGTACTGTCCAGCCCCTGGTGCAGATCGGCCACCTGCCACTCCGTCTCGCCCACGTGCGAGAAATCCTTGAGTGCCTGGACGATATCCCTGACCCGCTTCAGTCCGTCAAGCGACTCGCGCACCAGATCCACCACGTCGTCCTTCAGAAACGCCAGGTCCGCCTCGGCCCGCAGCGCCGCCAGCTGCGCCGCCAGCGCGGGATGGCCGGCCGCAGCCTGTTCGTACCTGTCGATCACGTCGAGCAAGGTGCCGACGTAATTCTTCAGCGCACCCATGTTCGAATTGACGAAGCCGACCGGATTGTTGATTTCATGGGCGATGCCCGCCGCCAGCTGGCCGATCGACGCCATCTTCTCCGCCTGCAGCAGCTGTTCGTGGGCGCTGCGCAATTGCCCGATCAGCTGGCGCTGCTCGATGCCGCGCGCCTTCAGCGTTTCCTCCATGCGCTTGCGCTGCGTGATGTCCGTCAGCGAGCCGATCACCTCGAGCGGCTTGCCCTGCTCGTCGCGGATCAGCCGCAGCGAATCGTGCATCCACAGGTAGCTGCCGTCGTGGATGCGAAAGCGGTACTCATAGGCGCGCTGGCCTTCCGTAAACACCTTGGCCAGGCTGGAAAAAATGTGCGGCGCGTCGTCGGGATGGATGTGGTCGAACCAGAAGTTCGGATCGGCCACCATCTGCTCCGGCCGGTAGCCCAGCAGGTTGTAGGCGTTGTTGCTGACGAACGTCATCTTGAAGTCGCCGCTTGGAACGGTACAGTAGATGATGGCCGGCGTGTTGTCGACCAGGTATTGCAGGCGCACCAGCGGCGACGCTTCGCCGGGCGACGCGTCGCCTCGCGGCGCGGCCGCCGCGTTCGCGGGTATGGCGTCGGAAAACGATTCGAACTCTTCAAATTGCATGAGGGAGCCTTGTCGAGCGGTGGAGCACCTTGCTTGAGGCAATTATGATGCCTTGGGCCGCAGCCGTCCACCGCGCGATGGCTGCGTTGAGGGGCGCGCAGCGCGCACCGCTGCATGTCCTCCGCTGCGTGTGTCCAATGCGTGTCAGCGCCGCGTTGCCAGCGCCACGATCGCCGCACCCGCGGCAACGATGAGCGCGTCTTCGATCAGACCGCTGCGGGTCTGGCCGATGCGGGCCATGGCCTGCTTGCGGCCGGCCAGGGTGATGTACGCCAGCGGCACGGCCGTGGCAACCGCGACCGCGGCACCTGCCTTTTCTTCGCCATGCGGCGCCAACGCCGCTCCGGCGATGCCCGCGCTCATCATCCGGGCCAGCAGGCCGAGGAAGACGGTGCGGTCGGGCGCCGACTTCATCTTGTCCCCCGCCAGCTCGCCCGCCCCCATCGCTAGCGCACCGTACCTGAACAGGGGCCGGTCCAGCAGGAGCAGGTTGCCCGACGTCTGGCGCCCGACCAGGCGTGCGGTGGCGATGGTGGCCATGGGGGTCATGGAGCGGGCGCTGGCGACGGCGCCGATCAGGATCGAGGGAAGCAGGTTGCGCAGGTTCATGGGTGATAGCCTGTATGGATAGAAGGTCACTGAACTATAGCAACCTGCCCATCCTTGTGACGCCACGCTGGCGCCGGCATGCCGCGCCGCCGTCAAGGCGGTGAAACAGCTGCCCGGTGCGCGCTCCCGGCTGCGCCGCTTACTCCAGCTGCCCCAGCCTGCGCTCGACAAATCCCTGCAGCTCCGGGCTCAGCCCGGCCTGGCGGGCGCGCGCGAAGGCCGCGCGGGCTTCCGTGTTGCGCCGCTCCGCCTGCAGTGAAATACCGAGGCCCATCCACCAGACGCCATTCTGCGGCGCCAGCCGCAGAGCGGCTTCATATTGCTCGACGGCTTCGTGGTGACGCTGCTGGCGTTGCAGTGCGCCTGCCAGGAAGGCGCTATAGTCGGCGTTGCCAGTCGCGAAGGGCAATGTGCGGCGCAGCGTCTCGACCGCGGCCGTGCCATTGCTTTCCAGTTGCAGCCTGGCCAGCAGCATGGCCACCTGCGGCTGGTTCGGATTGAGCGACAGCCCCAGCGCCATCTGTTGCTGCGCCTCGCCGGCACGGCCCGCTTCCAGCAGCAGCCCTACCAGCGTCTGGCGCGCCGCTTCATGGCGGGGGTACAGGTAGAGCGCCCGGTCCAGCCCTGCGATGCCGTCGGCGACGCGGCCGTCCTGCAGCGCCGCCAGCGCGCGGCGGTAGGCGTTTTCCGCCTGCCCCTGGGCATTCTGGCCCGCGTCGCCCGATGCCGCCGGCGACGCAGGCGCGACGCTCTGCGCCGGGCCTTCCGCGAGCGTTGTGCGGGCCGGCTGGCGCTCGCGCGCCACACGGAGCCGCGGAGCCGGTACCGGCGCATCCAGCGAGCCGGCCGGGGCGGCAGCGGCGGCAGTCACGGGCGCATCGGCTGCTGGCGCGCTGGCAGGCAATGACGCCGCTGGCGCCGCGGCCGGCATGTCAGCGGCCGGAGCCGGCGCCTCCACTGGTTCCGGCGCTGCCGGTGCGGGGACAGGCGCTGCGGCTGGCGGCGCGGGCATGGGCGCCAAGGGCACCTTTGCCTGCAGCGGCACGGGCGCCGCGGGCGGCACCGTGTGCAGGAAATACCACGCGACGCCGCCAAGCGCGGCCACCAGCACGCCGGCGCCGGCGCCGGCCACGATAACGGCACGGCTGTGGCGCGGCGCCTTGTCCACCGGACGCACGGACGGCCCGGGCCCACGGGCGACACCGCCGCCGCGCGCGTCCAGGTCCTGCAGCATCTTGTTTATCAGGCTCATCGTCGCTTATTCTCGTTCTAGCGCGTCAGCGCCATCGTTATGCCGCCGGCCAGCGAGGCCGCCACGGCAAGGCCGGCAAACCATGGCCAGGCGCGCCGGGTCGTGCCGACGGTGTCGCGCGCCGCCAGCGCCACGTGCCGCTTCGCCACCTGCTGGCGCCCTTCGCCATACGCCAGCATCAGCGCCTTGTGGGCGATGATGTTGACCAGACGGGGAATGCCGCCGGCAGCGCGGAACAACGCGTTGACGGCGCGCTTGTCGAACAGCCGCGCGCCCGTGAAACCGGCCACGCGTAGGCGGTGCGCCAGGTAGAAATCCAGGTCGTCGCGCCGCAACGCGCCCAGGTGGTAGTGGAACGTGATGCGCTGCGCCAGCTGGCGGATCTGCGGGCTGGCCAGGTGGGCGTTCAGTTCCGGCTGGCCGAACAGCACGATCTGCAGCAGCTTGCGCTTCTCCGTCTCCAGGTTCGTCAGCAGGCGCAGCGCTTCCAGGCTGTCGATCGGCAGCGCCTGCGCCTCGTCCAGGCACAGCACGACGTGCTTGCCGCGCGCGGCAAGTTCCAGCAGCCGTGTCGATAACGCCTTCACCAGTTCGTGCTGGCCCACGTCGCGCGGCAACGCGATTTCCAGTTCGTCCGCCAGCGCCAGCATCAGCGCGCGCGGTTCCAGGTAGGGATTGGGCACATAGGCGGTGACGAAATCGTCGCCCAGCATCGCCATGAATTTACGGCACAGCAGCGTCTTGCCGGTTCCCACTTCACCCGTGATCTTGATGAAGCCCTCGCCGCTGCGGGCGGCCACCAGCAGCGTGTTCAGCCCCTCCTGCGAGTGGGGGCTGCCGAAAAAGAAGCTGGTGTCCGGCGTGATGGAAAACGGCACCTCGCGCAGGCCGAAGTGGGATTCATACATCAGTTGCTCCGCAGCGCCGGATCGAGCGACTGGATGCGGCGCGCCGCCTCCTGCATGTCCTGCGTCATGCTGCCGGCGCCATCGACGATGGTCGGCCGGATCAGCACGACCAGCTCGCGCTTCTGCGTGACGCTGTCCTTGTTGCGAAACAGCGCGCCCAGCACGGGCACGCCCCCCACGCCCGGCAACTGGGACTGGTCGCTGCTCGTCGCCTGGCGCATCAGCCCGCCGATGGCGACGATCTGGCCATCCTTGCCGCGCACCATGCTGTCCATCTCCGACGTGCTGGACGCGGCCAGCGGCAGGTTCAGCGACCCCGCGCTGCCAAGGTTGATCGTCTTGTTCACCGTGGTCACTTCGCTGACCGACGGGTGCACGTGCAGCATGATGTGGCCGTCCTCGTCGATCTGCGGCGTCACGTCCAGCAGCACGCCGGAGAAGAACGGCTGCAACGTCACGTTCGGCGTCGTCGTGTTGCCGCCCACGTTGGCGTTCGTCGTCGTGCTGATGCCCGTCACATAGAACTCGTCCGTGCCGATCTTCAGCACGGCCTTCTGGTTGTTCAGGGTGGCGATGCGCGGGCTGGAGAGCACGTGCACGGTGCCCTGCGATTCGAGGAACGAGATCATCGCGGAAAAGTTGCTCGTCTGTAGCGCCAGGCCGAACATCGTGCCGGCCGCGTCGATGGCGCTGTTCAGCGTCCTGCCGGGCAGCGCGCCGATCCCCGTGACGCCGCTGCTCTGGCTGACCGGATTGCCGCCGTTCAGGCCGGACAATGTCGTGCCCGGCTGGATGATGCCGGCCGAGCCGCGGCTGTTGCCGCCCTGGCGGAAGGCTGCCCAGTTGACGCCCGACTGGAAGCCGCTGTTCAGCTGTACTTCGAGGATCTTCGCTTCCAGGATGACCTGGCGCTCCACCGCTAGCCGCGTCGCGCGCAAGTAGTGTTCGACGGCACGCAGCTGCTCGGGCAGCGCGCGTACGACGATGACGCCCGACTGCGGGCTGATGATGACGCTGCGGCCGTCTTCCGTGCCGCCCACCAGCGCCTCCAGCGCGGCGCGCAGCTCGCCCCAGAAGTTGGTGTCGGACGACGTGCTGACGTTGCTGGCGTCCTCCTGCACGGCCTGGGCGCCGCCCGGCATGCCGTTCTGCGTCTGGCCGTTGTTACTGTTGTTGGTGGGGGTGGCCGTGCCGCCCGCGCCGCTGGCGTTCTGGTTCGTCGCCACCGTATTGATCGACGTGGACGACACCCGCACGTTGGAACTGCCCTTGCGGTTGGCCGTCAGGTAATTGACCTGGAACATGCGCGACTGCATCGTCAGCGGGCGGATCGAGATGCGGTTGCCTTCGATGCGGTAGTCGTAGCCGTACAGCTCGCGGATGGCGTCCAGCGCTTCGGCGATCGTCACGTCCTTCAGGTTGGCCGTGATCGTGCCGGTTACTTCCGGGTGGATCAGCATGTTGTAGCGGGTGCCCGCGACAATGGAATTGAAGAACTGCTGGGCCGGCACGTTGTTCAACGCCACGTTGAAGCGCTCTTCCAGCACGGCCCGGGCTTTCGGCAACTGCGCGGCCAGCGCCGGCACGGGCGGCAGCAGCGCCGCCTCGACGGCATCGGGCGTGGCCGGCCGCGCCGCGCTCTTCCTGGCCGCCGTGTGCATTTCGCGGTTGATTTCATCGAACGTGTCGCGCCGCGCCGCCGTGTCGCAGCCGGCCAGTGCCAGCAGGCCAGCGATTGCCGCCGTTCGTTTGAGTGTTTGCATGGTACTCCGCTGGTTCATTGTGTCTCTTTTTTCATATCGGCAGGCCTGGCCGGAGGGGCAATGGGCGCCGCCTCGGCCGTCGGCGCCAACGCGCTCGGCGCCCGGCCCTGGAACAGGCGCAGCGTTTCACGGGTGCGCCCGCGCCGCAGCACGACAGACGTTTCTCCCACGCTTTCCACGACGGCGCCTCGGTAGCGGCCGCCCTGCCGCACCATTTCGCCACTGATCACGGCCACGCGGCGCCCGCCTGCCTCGCGCGATACGAGGATCGACTGCAGCTCCGGCAGAGCCGGTGCGACGACGGGCGCGGTGGCACCGGGCGCCTGCAACGAAGGCGGCGGCAGCGTCGGATCGGCCACGGCCTGCGCCAGCGCAAACGCGGGCAGCGCAAGCCACGGCGCCAGGGCCCATCTTACGCCGCGTCGGGGGGTCATAACGCAATCCATTTTTCGTCCAGGCTCAGGGTGTACAGGGTCAGCGTCAAGGTGGCCTTGTCGTGTTCCGTCGCGTCCAGCACGGCGCGGCCCCAGAATACCTGCGCCGGCATGCGTTCCAGTGCCTCCATATAAGCGACCATGTCGGCATACGCGCCCTGCAGCACCACCTGCACGCCGTGGCGGTACAGCAGTGGCTGCGCGGCCTCGTCCGTCGTCGCGGGCGCGGTGCCGGGCGCCGCGAGCGTCAGCGGCGTGGGCGGCAGCACGGGCGCAGCGGCGTCGGCCGGGGTGTCGGCGAAGTTGCCATCCGTCGTGCCTGCCGGCGGCAGCGTTTTGAGCGACACCAGTTTGAGCCGGCTGTTCTGCTGCACCATCTGCCCCAACAGCGCACTCATCCGCGCTGGCGGCACCAGCGCCTTCTGCGTGGCGCGCAACGAACCGCGCAGGGCCTCGTTGTCCGCCGTCAGCGTGACGAGCCGTTTGCGCGCGTCGGCATCGGGGTCGGCCATTGCCGCGGCCTGTTTCTGGACCACTTCGACGTCGATGGCGGCCAGCTGGCTGCGCTGCTGGGCGATGGTCGCCTGCAGTGTGCGCTCGCGGGCATGGGCGGGATCGATCAGCCCGAAATAGACGAGGAACACGATGGCCGCGGCGCCACCCAGCGCGATCATGACCCGTTCGCGCACGGACAGCGCGTCGATGCGTGCAGCGTATTTCAGCCAGAGCGCCTTCATGCCCCGCCCCCCGGGCGCGCGCCCGACGCCTGCAGCGAAAATTCCACGTACGGCACCATGGCAGGCTCGACAGCAGACTGCGTTGGCGCCGCGGCCGGCACGGCCAGCGTGGACTGCGCGGGCGTACCCGGAGCCGGCGGACGCGCAATTTCAACGTGGCCGAACGCCTTGCCCTGCAGGACGGGCTGGCGTGCCAGGCCGTTCAGGTATCCGGGCAACAGCTCGGCCTGCAAGGCGCGGCCGCGCAGGCCGATGTCGGCTTGCGGACCGTCGATCTGCACGCCTGTCAGCCACAGCCCGCCCACGCGGCCCCGTGCCAGCGCCTGAAAATATGCGGAATAGCCGTGCGGGTTGCCCACGCGGTTCTGCTCCAGGATATTCGCCACGCCATGCAGTGCGCGGTTTTCCGTTTCCACCTGCGCCAGCCGCTGCGCGACGGCCGGGTCCTTCGTACGTGGCACGAGCGCGCCCAGCAGCGACTGCTTGCGGCTCTCGGCCGACTGCAACTGCCCGCTCACCTGGGCCGCTTCCGCCTCCAGCGTCGTCACGCGGGCCCGCGCCGCCACGGCAAAGGCGAGCGAACCGAACAGCGCGGCGCCCAACACGACGACCAGCGCAGGCGCCGTCAGGTAACGCTTCTGCTTCTCGAAGCGGGGGTTGTACAGGTTGATCTGCTGGCTCATTTGCCACCCCCTGCGCCTGCGCCGCTGCCATCGGCCGTACGCAGCGCCGCGCCCAGCGCCAGGAAAAAGCCGTTCTGGGCTTTCGCGTCGCGCAGGTCCGGCACCTCGTCCAGGTCCAGCACGGTGTCCAGGTCGAGCATGTCCACGGGCAGGTACAGGTTGCTGGAGAGGTAGTTGTGCAGGCTGTCCGAACCGGTCGGCGCCAGCACCAGCTTGGACACAGCCACGTACTGGAACTGCCGCTCGAAATTGTCCAGCGAGCGCTGCACTTCCAGCGCGATGCGGTCGAAATACTGCTGGCGCCCCTCGGGGTCGCCTTCCACCTGGGCCAGCGTAACGTCCATGCGTCGGGCCAGGTACAGTTCGCCCTTGAACGTCACCGTCAGCAGGCCGCCGCCCGGATCGAACGACAGCATTGCCAGCCCGCGGCCTTCCGGCTCCAGCAGCGCGGAAATATTGCGCTGGGCCATTTCGCCGATATCGATGGCGGCCAGCGCCACCCTGGCCTCGGCATACAGGTTCTGGTGCGCCTCGATGACGGCATTGCGGGCCGCCACGGCAAACACGTGGCGGTTGTGCACGGGGCCGTTGGCATTCGCGGGAATATCGGCCACGTCCACGGTCGCCTCCGCGACAGGAAAATCGATCATGTCCTTCAGGCGCCAGCCGATGGCCGTCTTCATTTCCGCCGCCGGCACATTGGGCGCTTCCAGCGACAGCAGCTGGTAGGCGCCGAACGGCAGCAGGCTGGAACAATGATGCTGGCCGGCGTGCAGCTCGCGGCCGACGCGCGTCAGCAGCGCGGCCAGCTGTTCGACGCTGCCGGGGTGCCAGGCGCAGGCCAGCACGGCGGGCCTGGCGGGCGCGGCACCGCGGCGCACCACGGCGGCATGCACGCCGTCGCCCGCCGGCACGATGGCCAGCCAGCCGTCCTTCGTCTTCGCCTTGTGCCAGAACGCCATGCCACTCCGTTTATGGTTGAACCGCGGTTGAAACGCCGCCTGCAGGTTGTGCCGCAATGGCTTGATTATATTCAAGAAGTTTCGAATGGCCGGGCACATCGTGCCGCGTGCGCGACACTTTCGCTTGTGCGTCGCAACAATGGCGGGTCAAAGCGTTCCCGTCAGTACATTTCACGTATATATGTGTAAATAGTTGGCGAGCGTACGGTGCCGTAGGTCATTACGCCTCGCGTGCTGGGCAGCCACGGCGGGCCCTCCGTGTACATTTCGCGGGAACCGTTGCTGCCCGTCCCCGGTGCGGCCAGCTTGACCGTGCTGATGCCGGCCGTATACGCGCCGGTCGTGGCGGCGTCGACCTTCAGTGTCAGGTTGCAAGACGTGGCACCGACAAGGTTGGTACATGGGTCCGAAAACTTGATCTGCGTGGCCGCATTGATCTTGCTGGCTGAATCAGCCGTACTGTCGTACCAGCCATTGAACGTATTGAACGTGCCGTAGAACTGCGCTTTCACCGGCACCGACAGCGACTGGTCGGCCGCGCCCTGCTTGCTGGGGATGTACGCGCGGCCAAGGACGACGCGCACGCCGCCTTCCACGGCGGCGGCACGCTTCGAGGTCACCCCGTCGTCGTCGAGCGATTCGCTGGCACGCAGGTACACCGAGACGGGCAGAGGCCAGCTGCTGGACGTGGAGCTGGCACTGAATACGGTCGGGAAGTCGTACTGCACGCTGGTGTTGCCCACGCCGGCCTCGAACGCCGCGGCGGCGAGAATCTTCGTGCCGTTCAGTGTGGAGGTCGCCGGCAGGTTCTGCGCCTGCGTCGAGCCGCCGTTCGCCGCCTTGTACGGGCTCAGGGTGACGTTGTGCGCCAGTTCCAGCCGGTAGTTCCTGAGCACATTGTTGGCCACCCCATCGCGCTGACCTTGACGGCAAACGGCTGCCGCGAATACGCCATGGTCTTGATGGTCTGCGACGGCACGGCCGTCCCGCTGTCCGGGCAGCCGGCGCCGTCCACGCATCCCATCGGGCCCGTCACGGCCACGTCGAAGTGATCGGGGAAGAAGCGGCCCACGTTGACGGAAGCCGCGTACACGTTGCCGCTGCCAAGATAGCTGCCTTCCTTCTCGCCGGCACGCGGCGTCAGCGCCGCGTCCAGCTGCAGGATGCCCACGTCGTCGTAGGCGAAACTGCTCCCCGTCGCCGCGCCGCCCACGAACGGATCGAATGCGCCGCGCAAGTCCACCGGCTTGAAATAGTCGTCCCGGATGCGGTCCGCCACCATGGCGGGCATGGCGCCGCCGCCGGCGATCTTGGCCGGCGTCGCCACCAGCTGCACGGTCACGCGCTGATCTTCCGTCTCGCGGCCGAAGTTCGGCGCGGGCGTGGCAAGGCCCACCATGCGTGCCTGCACCGACAGCTGGAACGGCGCGCCGGCGGCCACGTACGCAGCATCGCCGGCACTGGCGGGCGTTTTCGCCCCGTTCATCGACGACGGCAGCAGTACCAGCTTTTCCGGCCGCGACACGAACGAGCCGGTGGAACCGAGGCGTGCGTCCTTGTCGCTGACGAACAGCTCGACCCGGCCCACGTCCTGGTAGCGCAGCAGGAACTCGCCGCCCAGTCCGCTCGGGTGCGTCGGCGGGATCGTGCTGGGCGAGTTGGCGCCGAAGACAATGTTGTTGAGGGCGCTCCAGGTGCCCGACGTCTGCACGGGGATGGCGCCGCTGGACTCGCACAGCGGCAGCGTCAGCGTGGTGGCGCGGATGTTGTACGTGGCCCGCACGCCGGCGTTGGCGGTCGGGTTATGGCACGACAACGCGAACTTCATCGGCAATGTCAGGTCGGCGTTCGACATGGCCGTCGGCACGTTCTTGACGACATAGGAGATGTACATGCGCAGGTCCGTGTTCGCCAGCGAAGGATCGAAGCTTACGGGATTGCATGGCTGTTCCGGGTCGCCGAATGGCTTGTTGTGCGCGCAGACGGCATCCGTGAACATGAACACCGGCATGAAGTCCGCTGCGCCCGTGCGCACGCTGACGGTGGCCGTGTTGTTGGCATCGTAGTAGTCGAACAGCGGGCCGCCGACGGTGGCGCTGTTGGAGATCAGGCCGGATGCGCCGCGCACGGGCGTGACGGGAATGACGATGGGCGGCAGGCTGGCACCCACCGCCAGCGTCAGCGAGCGGTCGTAGGTGCACGAGACCTTCTGGCCATCCTTGGTGCACGTCCAGCCGGTGCCGCCCGGCGTACCGACGATCAGCGACGCCGGCAGCAGGTCGTTGACGACGATCGGCCCCGGTTCCGGCAACGGTCCGTTGTTCGAGACGATGATGCGGTAGCTCGTCGTGGTCGATTCGATCAGTGCCCCGTCGACCGTCATCGCAATGGCCCGGTCGGTGGCCGGCACATTGGGCGCGGCGATGATTTCCGCATTCATCAGCACGAGGTCGCTGCCGGATTCGTAGACTGTCTTGGCCGACCTCTGGCCGCTGTTGATGGTCGGTTCGGCGATCGTGTAGGCGTCGAAGTCGATGCCGTACGAGCTCTGGTCGTTGTTGATGTTGCTGATCGAGTTGAACTGGTTGCCGGCCGGGTTCAGGCTGTCCGCCATGGGCACGCTGTTGAACGCCAGGTTCTCCCCATCCTGGCCCAGCGTTGCATCGCCTTCCCACGTGATGTGGCCGACGCGCCCCGTGCCGACCGGCGACGGCGTCAGGAAGTTCGCCAGTGTCAGCTCCACGCGGGAGTTGCGGATGTACTGGAACCCTTCGTACACGTTCAGCACCCGGAACGTATCCTTGCTGTTGTTGGTGGTGTAGATGACCAGCAGCTGGAACCCGCCCAGCACTCCCTGCACGGCGCAGAACGGGGCACCGTTGTTGACGTCCAGGCCGCTGGCCGTGTACGTGTTGTTGCCGCGCGAACGTACCCTGGTGGTGACGTCGGCGGCACCTGCGAAATAGTTGTAGCCCACGGTGGACGACGCGTACTGGCGGCTCGTGGGCGCGGTGAACGACACACCGTCGAACGTCACGGTGTAATCGGGCGTGCTGCCCGAACCCGCCCAGTACAGGTAGGCGGCCAGCACCGTGGCGCCGCTCGGTATGCCGGACAGCGTCATCGTCACGGAATTGAGCATCGCGCACGGATTCTTGTCGTTCGAGCGCGAGCGCAGCGTTTCCTGCGTGCCCGTGAAGTTGACGTAGCCGGCGTAGCTCTTGAACAGCGTGATGGGCGTGTCGGCCGCCGCCCAGGGCGCCAGGGCAAACAGCAGAACGAAGGTGACAAGTGCGCGCATTGTCATAAGGTGGCCTGCACGACGCGCTGTACGTAATCGGGGCCCGGCGCGGGATTGGGGCAGCCGCCGCCAAGCGCCGGCTGGTTGCACGCGGTGGCCGTGATGCGCACGGGCGTCAGGTCGGTACCGTTGCTCATCACCATCGAGGATTGGACGCACTGCACGGTGACAGTGAAAGCGGACAGCCCGCCCGGCAGCGCCAGGTTGGTGGCCGCGCAGCGCTTGTTGATGGCCAGCTCGTACATGGCGAAATCGACCCCGGAGCGCGCCGCCTCGTAGGCGCGGGCGCCCAGCACGTCGTACGAGGCGCTGGCGTGCTGCGCCGTGGACAGCGTGACGACGGCGGCGCCGATCCCCGACAGCACCACGAGCAGGAAGATGGCGGTGACGATACTGACGCCGCGGCTGCGGCGCACACGGCGGACAATGGAAGCGGTCAAGGTAAATTCTCCACCTGGGTCTGGCGTATCAGGGACGCGGTCTCGCCCGTGGGCGACGACAGCCGCAACGACGCGGTAACGAGCGACGTGCCCAGCTGCGTCGGCAGGACCACGCTGTTGAATACGCACGCGGCACGGTCCGCCAGCACGGAAGCCTTGCCGAGGCCGGCCTCCGTCAACCCCGTGGTCGGAATCGACGGCGTGAAATAGCGTACCAGCTGGTTGTTCTGGCACAGGTACGTCACCGTGCCCATCGCCACGCGGAAGCGGAATGGCGCCGGTGCCGACGTGCCCAGGGTGCCGTTCAACGCGATGCGCGTCGCGCCCACCGCCGTGGTCGTGACCGACGTTACCGTCGCCACGTTGTCGCGCGTGGTCGCGTAGACGTTGGCCGGCGCCGCACCGGTGTTGTTGATGACGACCAGGTCCCCCGCCAGGATGGCGGCGCGGCCTGTCGGTGCCGGCCCGACCATGTCGAACGAAGGATTGGCGACATTGAACTGCAGCGGCTGGATCGTGGCCGGCGGCAGGTTGCTGGTATCGACATAGCGCCCGCCCGCCTTGGTCAGCACGAACTGGATGGCCCCCGGGTTGTGGACGACCACGCTGTTCGGCAGTGCCAGGCGCAGCTCGCGGTTCATGCGGCTCAACGCCGTGTCGGCCGCGTCGGCCAGCGCGATGCGCGCCGTGGTCTCGACATAGCTCTGCACGGGCAGCCGGATGAAGACGGCCACGAACGACGCGACGATGCCCGTGATGACGATGACGACGATCGCCTCGACTAGTGTGAAGCCGGCGGCACGGCGGTAGCGGGGAGCGTTCATGGCTAGTACCTCGTGCGCCAGGTGGACAGCACGACGTTGTTGTTGCCGCCATAGTTGACGGTGACGATGACCTGCAGCGCCGCACTGGCGGGCACGCCGGGAAACGGGGCGGTCTGGGTGGCCGGGTTGGGGATCGTCACGGTTGCCACGTAACCTGCCGGGAAGGCGTTGTTCGAAGCGTCGGCCGCATACGGCGTCGCCGTATTCCACGCCGTGACGTAGTCGTTGACGTTGTCGTACGGCCGCGCGCCGGTGCCCTCGTGGCCCACGTTGTCTGGCGTGGCGCAGGTGGCGCCCGGCACGCCATAGTTGACGGTATCGCTGATATCGCACTGCGCCATGCCGGCCGAGCGGATCTCGTTCATCAGCCCTTCGGCAATGGCCAGCGCCTGCTTCTGGCGGATGGGATCGGCGCTGCGCGCCGTGTTCAGCGCAACGACCTGCAGCACGCCGATGACGGCGATCGTAACGATCAGGATGAAGACGATCAGCTCGATCATCGTCAGACCCTGCTGGCGGCGGCGACGCTCAGCGCACATAGCCCGTCCCGCCTTCGATGGCGGTGGTCAGCGCGACCCCGGCGCCCGTGACGGAAAGCGCCAGCCGGTCCGGGAATGTCGAGACGAGCGTCGGCTGCGCGTCCGCCGACGCGAATGGCGTCCCGGCGGCATCGAAATAAAACGTGGCCGCGGCCGTCATGGCCACGCCGTCCGGCACGCCTTCACAGGCCCAGCCCGCGTCGTACACATTGGTGGCGGGATCGACACAGCGCTGGCGCGTGGCGGCGCTGGCGGTGTTGGTGCTGCCGGGCGCCAGCACGCGGGCGCCGGCGGAGCACGTGGCGTTGTAGCACAGCGCGACGCTGTTGCCGTTCAGCCGGACAAAGACATTGCGGTTCTGCGCGATCGCCAGCTTCTGGCCGTAGCGAAGGAGTGCCACCATCTGATTGTTGTAGCCGGAAGCGTCAAACGTGGTGCGGCTGAAGAAACGTGGCCCCATCACGGCGGCGATGATGCCGACGATGACGATGACCATGATCAGTTCCACCAGCGTAAACCCAAACTGCCCGGCGCGGCGGCCAGGCAGTCGGGTGGCTGGCGAACCTTGCTTGATCGCCTTTCTCACGTCGTGCTGAGGTATCAGCAGGCGGCTTTGGTGGCAGGACCCTCAGTGACCGTGCCGGTCGCGGGATCGTAGTTAAATGCGCAGGTTGCGTGGGCGCTGTCGGTCGCGATCACGACCGGAGCAGTGCCGGAGATTACATAATCGGTCGAGGACAGGCCTGCCGCAGCGGCGATCCCGCTGGCATCCGGGAAGCCGGCGGCGCTCATGGAGATGGATTTGCCTTCCAGCGTCACCGTGGCTGCTTTCGTGCCGTCGACAAGCCACTGGCCGTGCGCAATACCGGCCGCGCTCTGGACGGCGCCACGGGCACCCTTCATCTTTGCGAAGCGCGCATCAGCACCCAGGTCGGCAAATCGCGGCAGCGCAGTGGCAGCCAGAATGCCCAGAATAACGATCACAACGATCAGTTCGATCAGCGTAAAACCCGACTGCTTGGAAGAAGTCAGCGAACCCACTTGTTTGAATTGCATTTTAAATCTCCGGCGTGACAAAACGAAATTGAGAAGTTTGTGACGGCAGCTACACGAGAAGGATTTGCATTCTGGTCAACCGTCTATCTTTTGCAGGGCGACACCGGCGCTTGGCGGCGTTCCTGACGGCTTGGCGTTGTTTGTGGGCAAGCGAATGAATTCTATCCGGAATTCCCACCGCTCCGGACTTCCCGCGTGAAAACTTTTATTTCGCGTGAATACGTAGACAAGTTTCCGTTGTTTTCTGTCGAAATACCAGCTGCCGGGTGGTATTTTCCCCATAGAAGGATTGTCAAATTCTCCACGGTAGCCGACTGGAGCATGAACCAGCAACGCTACCGGATTACTGCCGACGAGAGCGCGCAATTGTGTCCTGTCGCCGGCAATCTCCGTCTGCAGGACCCGGCTGAGCAGCGCGCTGCGAATGTTTTCCACCTGCCGCACGACGCCCTCGCGCTCCGCATCGGCCCGGTAACGCAGCAGGCGCTCCAGCAGCAGCCCCGTCAGCACGGCAAAGACGATCGCGCAAAGAGCAAATTCGAACAGCGATGCGCCCCTTGGTGCTCTTACAGCAAGGCGATTCATCCCTACTTCAGGGCCACGCGGCCCAGGTCCCAGATCGGCAGGAAGATGCCCAGCGCCAGCACCAGCACCATCACGCCCAGGAAGGCGATCAGGATCGGCTCGATCTGCGATGCCAGCGTCTTGAGCTCGTAGTCCACTTCCCGCTCATACATTTGCGCGATCTCGTCCATCAGGTCGTCCAGCGACCCCGACTCCTCGCCCACGGCGATCATCTGCAGCACGATGGGGGTAAAGATCCCGGCGGCCACGGCCGTGCGCAGGATGCTTTCGCCCCGCTCGACGCTGTCGCGCATGCCTTCCACGCGTTGCGACAGGTGGGCATTGTCCACCGTCTGCGAGACCACCGTCAGCGCCTGTACGATGGGCACGCCGCTTTTCGACGACAGCGCGAAGCTGCGGGCAAAGCGCGCCATGGTTGCCTTGTGCACGATCTTGCCGGCAACCGGCATGCGCAGCTTCCAGCGGTCCCATTTCAGCCGTCCGTCCGGCGTCCTGATCCAGCCCCGCAGCGCCAGCACGGCCGCGATCATGCCGCCCAGCAGCAGATACCAGTAGTTAACGGTGAAATTGGAAAAACCAATCAGGATGCGCGTCATCAAAGGCAGCTCGGCACGGAAACTCTCGAAAACCTTGACGAACTGGGGAATGACGAACACGTTGACCACGATCATTGCCAGGACCATGGCGGCGATGACGAACACGGGATAGCGCACGGCGCTTTTGACCCGTGCGCGCATTTCCCGGTCGAATTCCAGGTGATCGAACAGGCGCAGCATGACGTCGTCCAGCCGGCCCGTCATCTCCCCGACCTTGACCATCGACAGGTAGAAGCTGTTGAATACGGCCGGGTGCCGGCGCATGGCGGCGGACAGCTCGCGGCCCGCGTCCAGCGATTCGCGCAGGTCGCGGATGACCTTGGCAAACGACTTCGAGATCGCCGACTCCTGCAGGCCCGCCAGGCCGCGCATGATGGGCACGCCGGCCTTCATCAGCGTATACATCTGGCGCGAAAACAGCTGCACGTCCAGCGGCGTGACCCTCTTTTCCGTCAGGCGCTCCCACCACCCTTCGCCGCCCTGCCCGGTCTGCCCGCGCGTGGACGTGATCTCGACGGGCGTGACACCCGTGCCCATCAGCTGGTCGGCCACCGCGCCCGGGTCGGCGCCTTCCAGCACGCCCTGCAGCAGTTCGCCGCGGCCGTTCCTGGCCTTGTACGCGAAGAATGGCATCGTCCGTTGTCCCGTTGTTTGTCTGTTTATTCGTCTTGCTGATTGCTGATGCGCATGGCTTCGGCCACCGTCGTGCGCCCCTGCACCACCAGCTGCACGGCGTGACGGCGCAGCGTCTCGCCGGCCATCTGCCCGTAGGCCGCCTTCAGGAAATGGGCAGGATCGGGGTCGTTGGCGGCGTCGACGACGGCGCTCGTCATTTCCAGCAGTTCATATACGCCGGTACGACCGCGGTAGCCCATCCCGTTGCAATGCGAGCAGCCCTTGCCATGGAAATAATGCGCCATCCCTGCCTTGTCGTTCAGTTCCAGCCGCAGCCATTCGATTTCCGTCGGCGTCGGCGTGTAGGGCGTCGTGCAGCTCTCGCAGATGACGCGCACCAGGCGCTGCGCCAGCACGGCCTGCAGCGAGCTGCCCACCATGTAGCGCGGCACCCCATGTCCATCAGCCGCAGCGGCGTGCTGGCGGCGTCGTTCGTGTGCAGGGTCGACAGCACCAGGTGGCCCGTCATGGCGGCGCGCAGGCCGATCTGCGCGGTTTCCTGGTCGCGCATCTCGCCCACCAGCACGATGTCGGGATCCTGGCGCAGCGCCGAGCGCAGCACGCGGGCGAAGTCCAGCTCGATCTTTTCGTTGACCTGCACCTGGTTGATGCCGGGCAGCCGGTATTCGACGGGATCCTCGACCGTAATAAGCTTCTTTTCCACGGAATTGAGCTCGGCCAGCGCGCTGTACAGCGTCGTGGTCTTGCCCGAGCCCGTCGGGCCCGTCACCAGCACCAGGCCGTTGGGGCGCTGCACGATGGCGCGGAATTTCTCTACCATCGCCTTCGGCATGCCGATCGCGTCCAGGCGCAGGCTGGTGCTGCCCTGGCTCAGCAGACGCATGACGATCGATTCGCCGAACTGCGTGGGCATCGACGAGATACGCACGTCGATGCGGGTGTTTTTCACGCGCACGGCGAAGCGGCCGTCCTGCGGCAGCCGCTTTTCCGAAATGTCCAGGTCCGACATCAGTTTCAGGCGCAGCGCCAGCGCGGGCGCGATCTTGATGTCCGCCTGCGTCTGCAGGTGCAGCACGCCGTCGATGCGGAAGCGGATGTGCAGGCGGTTTTCCTGCGGCTCGATATGAATGTCCGAGGCGCGCACCTGGGCCGCATCGTCGAACACGGACTGCAGCAGTTTCACCACCGGCGCTTCTTCCAGGCCGGGATTGACGGCCAGTGCGCCGAAGTCGACGGAGGCGTCGCCCATCTCCTCTTCAAGCTCGCGGGCAAGGTCGGTGATGTCCTCGGTGCGGCGGTAGATGCGGTCGATGGCGGCCAGCACTTCCGTTTCGTTGACAACAGCGAGCTCGATGTTCTGTTTGACGAGACGGGCAATCTCGTCGTAGGCGAACAGGTCGGTCGGGTCGGACATGCCGACCAGCAAAGTGCCGTGGCGGTCTTCCAGCACCAGCGCGCGGAAGCGGCGGGCCTGCGTCTCCGGCAACAGCCGCACCAGGTCCGCGTTGATATTGTAGAACTTGAGATTGATATATGGAATGTTCAGCTGGCGCGCCAGCGCGCCGGCAATCTGCTCTTCCGTGACATAACCGCTGTCGACGAAAACGCGGCCCAGCTTGCGGCCGCTGCGTTTCTGCT
This sequence comes from Pseudoduganella plicata, assembly GCF_004421005.1. Lineage (NCBI taxonomy): Bacteria > Pseudomonadati > Pseudomonadota > Betaproteobacteria > Burkholderiales > Oxalobacteraceae > Pseudoduganella > Pseudoduganella plicata. The sequence goes on along the minus strand of NZ_CP038026.1, from coordinate 355,008 downwards.
CGGCCAGGGCAAGGCCCAGCTGGTCTTCCGACAACAGCTTCTGCTGGACGAGAATCTCGCCCAGCCTTACTTTCTCCGGCCTTGCCATAACAAATCTTCCCTCAAGTCAAGTGTCGGCGCATTGTATGCTCATTGTGCCCGATCCGCAGCGTGCCCTAGCGCACTCCGTCTGATCTTTGCTACAGTGGCGGACTGCCAATATTTCGATTGTGGACATGCTTGAACCCGCTTTGCGCTTTACCGCCGTCACCGGACACGCTGCCGCCCGTCGCGGCCGCCCCGTGCTGGACGGCGTGTCGCTGGCCGTGGGGGCGGGCGAGTGCGTGGGGCTGGCAGGCGTCAACGGGGCCGGCAAGACAACGCTGATCAAGTGCCTGCTGGACTTCGTGCCGCTGGACGGCGGCAGCATCGCCATCTTCGGGGTCGATCACCGCCGGCCCGCCGCGCGCGCGCCGCTGGCCTACCTGCCGGAACGTTTCCTGCCGCCGGCTTACATGACGGGCGGCGAATTTCTCCGTTATACATTGGCACTGCACGGCCAGCGCCGCGATGACGCATCGTGCGCCGGCATGCTGGACACCTTGCAGCTGGAACCGGCGGCGCTGAAGCGCAGCGTGCGGCAGTATTCCAAGGGAATGACACAGAAACTGGGCCTGGCGGCCTGCCTGCTGCTGGACAAGCCGCTCTATGTACTGGACGAGCCCGCCAGCGGGCTCGACCCGCACGCGCGTGCACTGTTCAAGGCGGCGCTGCGCCGGCGCGGCGATGCAGGCTCGGCCGTGTTGATGACGTCGCACGCGCTGGCCGACATCGACGAGACGTGCGACCGCATCGCCATCCTGCACGACGGCGCGGTGCGCTTCGACGGCAGCCCGGCGGCCTGCCGGGCCCGGTACGGCACGGATACGCTGGAAACGGCCTTCCTGCGCGCCATCGGCGCGAGTGCCATGGGGCTGCCGTCATGAGCGATTTGTATCTGCAGCACTTCGGCCTGCGCCAGGCGCCGTTTTCGATCACGCCGAACCCGGCGTTTTTCTACGGCGGCCACGAGCGCGGCGACATGCTGGCCGCGCTGCGGTATGCCGTCATGCATGGCGAAGGCATCGTCAAGGTGACGGGCGAAGTGGGCAGCGGCAAGACCATGCTGTGCCGCATGCTGGAAAGCCAGCTGCCGCCCCATATCGACGCCATTTACCTCGTCAACCCCAGCCTGGGGCCGGACGACGTGCTGTATGCCATTGCCGCCGAGCTGGGCCTGGACGCGCGCGGCTGGCGCCCGGACGAGGTGCTGCGCCAGCTGAACGGCGAACTGATCGCGCGCCATGCGGCAGGCCGCCAGGTCGTCCTGCTGGTCGAGGAAGCGCAGGCGATGCCTTTGGCGACGCTGGAAGCCGTGCGCCTGCTGACGAACCTGGAAACGGCACAGTACAAGCTGCTGCAGATCGTGCTGTTCGGCCAGCCCGAACTGGACGAGCACCTGGCCCTGCCACGCATGCGCCAGCTGGCCGAGCGCATCACGCACAGCTTTTTCGTGCCGCCGCTGCCACCGAAGCTGATTCCCGCGTTCCTGCAGTTCCGGCTGCGCGCGGCCGGCTACACGGGCGGTCCGCTGTTCAGCCCGGCCGCCGTGCGGCTGATCGCGCGCACGTCCGGCGGCATTGTCCGCCGCATCAATATTTTGGCCGACAAGGCGCTGATGGCCGCCTATGCCGAGGATGCCGTCGCGGTCACGGCGCGCCACGCTCGCCAGGCGGTTGCCGAGACGCCGTTCCGGCCGCTGCCGCGCCGGCACGGCTGGCTGGCCGTGGCCGCGGGCGCGGCGGGCCTGCTGGCGCTGGCGGTATGGGCCGCAACGCAACTGCCGGACATGCTGACGCGGCAGCAGCAGCCAGGCAAGGCGGCCCCGCCAGCCGCGGCACTGCCCCGAACACAATTGAAGTTTGACCGGATTTATACGATGATCCTTGCTAACCCAGCAAAACAACCCCTGTCGGCATCCCATGAATAAAGTCGCGGCAACCCTGCTCTGCTCCCTCCTGGGAGGGTGCGCTGCACCGAAGCTGCCGCTCTCGCCGGCCCACGTCACCGAGGCGCCCCGGCCGGCCGGCGCCATTCCCGAACCGGTGCAGGCCAGCCCGGCGCTGCCGCCGCCGCGCGCCGGCGCACGGGTGGAAACCTACAGCGTCACAGTGCACAAGGTAGCCGTCGAATCCGTGCTGTTCGCGCTGGCCCGCGATGCCGGCCTGAACGTGGACATCCACCCGTCGATCGAAGGCACCGTCACGCTGAACGCGCTGGACCAGACGCTGCCGCAGTTGCTCGACCGGATCTCGCGCCAGGTGGACATGCGCTACGAAATCCAGGGCGGCACCTTGCTGGTCCTGCCGGACCAGCCGCACTGGCGCAACTACCGCATCGACTACGTCAATATCGCCCGCAGCACCAACAGCAGCGTCAACATCGCCACGCAGATCTCGACGACGGGCGGTTCCAGCGCCAACAGCAGCACCAGCACGACCGGCTCGAACACTGGGCAAGGCACGATTGGCAGCGCCGGCACCAGCCTGTCGTCCGGCGCCAACAACAATTCGACGACGGCCGTGTCGAACCGGGCCGACAACAACTTCTGGTACAGCCTCGAGAAGAACATCCGCGACATGCTGCGCCCTACCAATCTGAACGATCCGCTGACGGACCCGCTGGCGCAGCTGCGCGAGCAGGCCAATGCCGTCACGCAGGCGGCGCAGGGCATCCCGGGCCAACCCGGTCAGCCCGGTCAGCCCGGTCCGCAGGGCGGGCAGCCGGGCCAGGGCGGCTACCAGGGCGGCTACCAGGGCGCATTCACGCCAGCCGCAGGCGCGACGGGCCAGGCGCCGGAAACGGCGTTCCCCGGTGCCCAGGCCAGTGCGGCGCAGACGGCCCGCGCGGCCCAGCGCAACGCGCCGTCCGTCATCGTCAATGCCGAGAGCGGGCTGGTGGCCGTCCGGGCGACGGGCCGGCAGCATGAAAAAGTGCGCGAGTTCCTCGACATCATCCAGTCTGCCGCGAAGCGGCAGGTGATGATCGAGGCGACGATCCTGGAAGTGAAGCTGTCGGACCAGTACCAGCAGGGCATCAACTGGTCGCGCGTCTCTTCCAATGGCATGTCGACGCTGGGGCAAGGCCGCGTCGACACGCCGAACATGCCATCAGGCACGCCCATCACGTCGACGCCGGGCGTGTTCACGTTTAACTATGCCAACCCGCTCAGCGGTCTCGGCAATGTCCGGGCGGCTGTCCAGCTGCTCGAGTCGTTCGGCAAGGTGCAGGTGCTGTCGAGCCCGAAGATCAGCGTGCTGAACAACCAGACAGCGCTGCTCAAGGTGGTCGACAACAACGTCTTCTTTACCCTGAAGGTGACGCCGGCCGTCCAGAACTCGTCCGGCGGCATTGCCGCGCAGGCGACCTACGAGTCGCGCGTGGAGACGGTGCCGGTGGGCTTTGTCATGAGCGTCACGCCGCAGATCTCGGAAGATGACGAGGTCACGATCAACGTGCGCCCCACCATCACCCGCATCGTCAGCTATGTGCAGGATCCGAATCCGGAACTGGCGCGCCAGAACGTCGTCAGCCAGGTGCCCGTGATCCAGGCGCGCGAGGTCGAATCGGTGATGAAGCTGTTCAGCGGGCAGACAGCCGTCATGGGCGGCCTGATGCAGGATTCCGTCGACAACCGCAAGGACGGCGTGCCGCTGGTGTCGCGCATTCCCGTGCTGGGCGACCTGTTTGCCTACCGTAACGAAGGCACGGCCAAGACGGAGCTGGTGATCTTCCTGCGCGCCGTCGTCGTCAAGGACGCCAGCATGGAAGGCGACTACCGCGACCTGCGCTATCTGCTGCCGGGCAAGGACCCGCTGAACCAGCAGCCTTACAGCATGCCGGGCGGTACGCCGGCAGCCAAGGGACAGCCATGAGCTTACTGATGCAGGCATTGAAGAAAGCGGAACGGGCGCGCCAGAACGGCCTGCCGGAAGAACCCGCCGCCCCGGACGACTGGGGCCTCGAGCCGCGCGCGGACGGGCCGGCGCCCGGCTTGCCGGATGCCGCGGTGTCCGCTCCCGCCGTCGAGCCCGCGCCGCGCCCGTCGCCGGGACTGGCAGAGCTGAGCCTGGAGCCGCTGCAGCCGTCGGAACCGTCCGGCAATGCGGCGGTGCCGGCGTCCGGGCCACGGCGCGAGCCGCTGCCGGAAGCCGGCCAGGAACTCAGGCTGGAGCCGGCGCTGGAGCCGGCTCCGCCACCGCCCGCACCCGCCGCCGCACCGCTCAGGACGCGCGGCCATATCGAACCGACCATCCCGCTGGAACCGGCCACCGAGGCGGTGCACGATCCCGTGCCGCCGCAGGCGCGCCACGAACCGGCGCGCAACCGTGCGCCGGCCGGACCGGGCCGGACAGGCGCCACGCCGCCCGAGGCGCGGCCGAAGGCGCCAATGGCCGGCGCGGCGCGGCCGGAAGCGGCTGCGGCCCGTGCCGGCGCGGCCGCAAGGGCACGGGCCGCAGCGGCCGAAACGCCGGGGATGGACATGGCCCGGATGCGCGTGGCCGGCCTGTCCGGCATCGCGCTTGTGATCCTCGCCACGTTTGGCTATGTCTACTGGCGCGCCACCACCGCGCCCGGCCCCGGCGCCGCGTTGCCGATGGTGCCCATGCCGCCCCCGAGCGCCACGGGTGCGACGGGCATCGCCGTCCCGCCAGCCGGGCCGCCGTTCGGTTCCGGCACGCCCATTGCGCCGGCCACTGCCGGCAGCGACATGGCGGGCGCGACGGCGCCGCCTGCCGGCGAGATGCCCGCAGGGGGCGCGCCTTTCACCGCGCCTTCCTCGATGCCGGCTGTCCCCGGTGTACCAGCCCAGGCCGCTACCGCGCCCCCCGCCGAAGCGCCGCCGCAGCAGCAGCGCTACATGACCGACGATCCCGCGCTGCAGCGTGCCGGCCAGCCGGACGAAGCCGAACGCATGATGCGCGAGGAACGCGCGCGCGCCGCGGCGGGCGGCTTCGCGCCGCCCGACGCCGCCGGCGGCGGTAACGGCAACGGTGCTGCCCCCCGCCCCCCTCCGGCGTATGCGCCGCCGTCCGGGGGAACGGCTGGCGGCGAAGTGCACATCGCCCGCGGCAGCAGTCCTGCCATCGCCCCCGCCGTGAGCGCCGCCTATGCCGCGTTCGTGGCGGGCGATTACGCAACGGCGCGCCGGGAATACGACAACGCCCTGCGCCAGGACCCGAACAACCGCGACGCGCTGCTGGGCAGCGCCGCCGTCGCCCAGCGTGAAAGCCGCGGTGTCGCGGCCGCGGCCGCCTATGCCCGGCTGCTGGAGCTCGATCCGGCCGACCCGGATGCACTGGCCGCCCTGGTGGCGCTGCGGCCAGGCGACCTGGCGCGCAGCGAAGCGCAGTTGCGCAACGTGCTGAAAAGCCGCCCCGACGCGGCGCCCGTGCTGTTCGCGCTGGGTAACTTGTACGCGCGGCAGAACCGCTGGCCCGAGGCGCAGCAGGCCTATTTCCGCGCCTATACGGCCGCGCCGGGCAATGCGGACTATGCGTTCAACCTGGCGGTCGGGCTGGACCGCCTCAACCAGGGCAAGCTCGCCGTCACGTATTACCAGCAGGCGCTGGCGGCCACGGGACCTGCCGGCTTCGACCGCGCGGCCGTGCAGCGGCGCGTGCGCGAGCTGCGCGACGCCGCCGCGCCTGCGCCCTCACCGTCCACATCGTCCGCGGTGGCGGCGCCGGCCGCCGCCTGGCCGGACCGGGGCAACTGAACACGACTACATGGCAGAACCCGTAAAACTCCCGCTCGGCAAACTGCTGATCGAAAAAGGCGTCATCAGCGAAGACCAGCTGCGCATCGCGCTGATCGAGCAGAAACGCGGCAACGAACCGCTTGGGCGCCTGCTCATCACGCTGGGCTTCGTCACCGAAGCCACGGTGCGCGAAGCGCTGTCGGAAAACCTGAATACGCAGTCGGCCGACCTGAACAGCCTGGTCGTCGATGCCATCGCGTTACAGCTCATTCCGAAGGACGTGGCGAAGCGCTACAGCGTCTTCCCCATCGTCTACGAGCGCGATACGGACAACCTCGTGCTGGCGATGTCCAACACCAGCAATATCGTCGCGCTGGACCAGATCCACGCCATGCTGGTCAAGGGCATCACGATCACGCCGCTGCTGGTCAATGAATCGGACATCGTCAAGGCGATCGACCAGTATTACGGCTTCGAGCTGTCGATCGACGGCATCCTGCACGAGATCGAGACGGGCGAGGTGTCGTACCAGGGTACGTCGGACGAATACAGCCACCCGATGGTGCGGCTGATCGACGCGCTGCTGGCGGACGCCGTGCAGAACGGCGCCTCCGACATCCACTTCGAGCCGGAGCACAGCTTCCTGCGCATCCGCTACCGCATCGACGGCATCCTGCGCCAGATCCGCAGCCTGCACAAATCCTACTGGCCGGCGATGGCTGTGCGCCTGAAGGTGATCAGCAACATGAACATCGCGGAGACGCGCGCCCCGCAGGACGGCCGCATTGCCATCAAGTTCTCCGGCCGGCAGATCGATTTCCGCGCCAGCGCCCAGCCCACCACGCATGGCGAGAACTTCGTGCTGCGCGTGCTGGACCGCCAGAAAGGACTCGTGCCGCTCGACGGCCTGGGCCTGGCCGAGCGCGAACTGGACCTCTTGAAGCTGATGATCGCCCGGCCCGACGGGCTGATTCTCGTCACCGGCCCGACCGGCTCCGGCAAGACGACCACGCTGTATTCGATCCTGAACCACATCAATACGGAAGCGGTCAACATCATGACGCTGGAGGATCCCGTCGAATACCCGATGAGCATGATCCGCCAGACCTCCGTCAACGAATCGACGAAGCTGGGCTTTGCCGACGGCATCCGCTCGATCCTGCGCCAGGACCCGGATGTGATCCTGGTCGGCGAGATCCGCGACAAGGAGACGGCGGACATGGCGCTGGCCGCCGCGATGACGGGCCACCAGGTGTATTCGACCCTGCACACCAATTCCGCCGTCGGTTCGGTTTCGCGGCTGCTGGACATCGGCGTGGTGGCCGACGTCCTGGCCGGGAACATCATCGGCATCATCGCGCAACGGCTGGTACGGCGCCTGTGCGTGCATTGCCGCGCGCCGTTCACGGCCGACGCGCTGGAGCGGCGCCTGCTGGGGCTTGAGGCGGAGGGCGAAAAGGCGGTGATCTATCGCGCCGTGGGCTGCGAGCGCTGCGCGCATCAAGGCTACAAAGGGCGCCTGGCCATCATGGAATTGCTGAAGATGAACGCTGAGCTCGATGAACTGGTGGCGCGCCGCGCCTCGGTGCGCGAGCTGCGCGCGGCGGCGGCGGCCAGCGGCTTCCGTTCGCTGGTGGACGACGGCATGCGCCGCGTGCTGGAAGGCGCGACCACGCTGGACGAGGTCTCGCGCGTCGTCGACCTGACCGACAGGCTGGCCTGACATGCCGAAGTTTATCTACCGCGCCATGACGCCCACGGGCGAAATCGTCCCTGGCGACATGGAGGCACTCAACCTGCCGGACCTGGAAATGCGCCTGTCGCGCATGGACCTGGACCTGATCGACTTCCGCCAGACACGCCAGCGCAAGGTGCCGCTCGGTGCCATCGGCCGGCGCGCCATCAGCCGGCGCGAACTGATCAACTTCTGCTTCCACATGGAGCAGATGTCCAGCGCGGGCGTGCCGATCCTGGACGCGCTGAACGACCTGCGCGACAGCATGGACCATCTGCGCTTTCGCGAGATCGTCACGGACCTGATCGAGAAGATCGAGGGCGGCCTGCAACTGTCCGATGCGCTGGCGGGCCATCCCGACGTGTTCGACCCCACGTTCACGAGCCTCGTCAAGGCCGGCGAGGAAAGCGGCAAGGTCAACGAAGTGTTCCGCGACCTGGCCAGCGGCCTGCGCTGGCAGGACGAACTGGCGGCGCAGACCAAAAAGATCGTCACCTACCCGGCCGTGGTGCTGGTCGTCGTCACGGCCGTGACGTTCTTCCTGATGATCTACCTGGTGCCCCAGCTGACGAACTTCATCGGCAACATGGGGCGCGAACTGCCGCTGCACACGAAAGTGCTGATCGCCGTCTCGAACGTGTTCATCGACTGGTGGTTCGTGCTGCTTGCGCTGCCATTCGCCGTCTGGTTCGGCGCCCGCTGGTGGCTCGGGCGCAGCGAACGCGCCGCGTTCTCGTTCGATCGGATCAAGCTGCGTGCCTGGCCCGTAGGCCCCGTGCTGCACAAGATCATCCTGGCCCGCTTTGCCACGTTCTTCGCACTGATGTACGCTTCCGGCATCACGATCCTCGACTGCATCCGGCTCTCCGAGGGCATCGTCGGCAACCGCGTCGTGGCGGCGGCGCTGCGCCGCGCGGCGCAGCTGATCTCGGAGGGCCACAGCGTCACAGCGGCCTTCGCCACGACGGGCATCTTCCCGCCGCTGGTGGTGCGCATGCTCAAAGTGGGCGAAGCGACGGGCGCTCTGGACGGCGCGCTGCGCAACGTCGCCTATTTCTATAATCGCGAGGTGCGCGAGCAGATCGAACGTGTGCAGGCCATGATCGAGCCGGCCATGACGGTGGTCCTGGGGCTGCTGCTGGGCTGGATCATGCTGTCCGTGCTGGGCCCCATCTACGATACGATCAGCGCGATCAGGATCTGACATGCTGCCGAAACAGCTCTTTTATCTCACCAGCGAGGGACTGCAGGCCTGGCAGTGGCACGGCGGCGCGCTGTCGCACGCCGCCGTGTTCCCTCCCACCCGGACCGGCGTCGACGATTTTCTCGGCTATCTGGAGCAACACGGCGCCCGTCCGGCCTATCTCGTCGCGGACCTGATCGAGGAGGACTTCACGCGCCACCTGCTGCCGCACGTGGGCGGACGCGCCGGGCGCAAGCTGCGGGCACGCCGGCTCGCCCAGCAATACCGCGACACGGGCTACCGCGCGGCGATCGTGCAGGGCCGCGCCGAGGCGGGCCGGCGCGACGACATCGTACTGTTCACGGCGCTGACCAATCCGGCCATCCTGGCGCCCTGGGTGGATGCGATGACGCTGGTGCAGACGCCGCTGGCGGGCATCTACTCGGCCACGCTGCTGTCGTGCGCGCTGCTGGAACACATCGATGAGCGCGGCGGCGATGCGCCGCGCCCGCACCACCAACTGCTCGTGACCCTGCAGTCGGGCGGCCTGCGCCAGACCTACCTGCAGGGCGGCGAGCTGAAATTCTCGCGGCTCGTCCAGCCGGGCGAGGATGGCGACGTGGCCGATACGATCGCGCCGGAGACGCGCAGGACGCAGCTGTTCCTGACCAGCGTGCGCTTGCTGGAACGGGACGACATGCTGCACGTGACGGTGCTGGTGCCGGCGGACGCGGTGGACGAACTGGCGCAGCGCTGCGAGGACGGCCCGACCACGACGTACCGTGTGCTCGACATCGGCACGGCTGCGCGCGCGTTGAACGTGGCGCACGCACCCGTGCTGGCCGACGAACTGCTGCTGCATGTGCTGGGCCGCACCACACCGGACAGCCATTACCCGCTCGACGGCAAGGACACGTTCTACCGGCTGTGGCGCATGCGGCTGTCGCTGTACGCGTCCAGCGCCGTGCTGGCGACGATGTGCCTGGCCTGGACGGTGGCCAACCTGGTCGGCTACAGCATCGCCCAGGGCAACGCCAGCGGCCTGCAATCGGAACGGGCACATTACCTGGCGGCCTATCGTAACAGCATGTCGAGCATGCCGCCGGCCGTCGCCAGAACCGCCAACATGAAGGCGGCCGTTCAGATCGACCGCATGGTGGCCCAGCAGGGTCCGTGGCCTTTGCACATGCTGGCGACGGTCAGCGAGGTGCTGGAACGCTCGCCGCAGATCCGCCTGACGCAGCTGGAATGGCGCGCCACGGTCCCGGGCGCGCCGACCGAGGCCGCCACGGGGACGGTGCCGGGCACGATGTCCGGATCGCCGACGCTGGCTGCGCCCGTGTCGTCGCTGGCGCTCGGCATTCCCAAGGCGCCACCACAGACGCTGCGGCTGCAGGCCGAGGTGCTGGCCGGGCAGGACAACTACCGCAATGTCCTGGAAAGCATGAACGCCTTTGCCCAGCAGCTGGCGCGCACGCCGCACATGACGGTGGAAATTGCCCAGCTGCCGTTCGACATCCGCTCCAACGTGAAACTGAGCGGCAGCGTGGGCGTCGCCAACAGCGGCGAGGACCGCACCAGATTCACTCTCGATCTCGTATGGACGCCATGAGCCCTGCCGCCCCCGCCACCCCGGCCGCCCGAGCCGGCGCCCGCGTGCCTCTGCCCTACTGGGTGCGCTACTTCGCGCTGATCCGGCCCGCCGCCATCACCTTCGCGGTGACGGCCATCGTCACCATCGGGGCCGTCGTCACCAGTTACTGGAAGCTGTACGGGGCACGCCAGCATGAGCTGCAGGCGCAGGGCGCACGCGATGCCGAGCGCCAGCGTTTCGTGCACGTGGAAGCGGAGAAGCAGGACATCCGCACCTACCAGCCGCTGTACGTCGAACTGCGCCGGCGCGGTTTCGTCGGCACCGAGAATCGCCTCGACTGGGTCGAGGCGATCCGCCAGATCCAGGAGGGACGCAAGCTGCTGCCGCTGACATACCAGATCGAGCCGCAGCAGACGTACAAGCTGACCGGCCCCGTGGCGACGGGCGAATACCAGCTGCGCGGCAGCCGCATGCAGGTCCACATGGACCTGCTGCACGAGCTCGATCTGATCAACTTCCTCGTCGACCTGCGCCAGCGCGGCGTGTTCACCGTACAGGACTGCAGCATCAAGCGCGCCACCACTGCGGGCAATACCGCGCTGGCGCCGGCACTGACTGCCGACTGCACGCTGAACTGGCTGACGCTGACGACACCGGCCGCGCCGCGGCATCAGGGCGGTATCTGATGCGCCGCTTCCTTGCCCTTGCTATTGCCTGCTTCTGCGCGGGCCCTGCGCTGCTGCAGCCGGCCGCGGCGCAGACGACGTTTACCACGCTGGGACGGCTGTTTACGACGCCTGGCGAACGCATGGCGCTCGACCAGCAGCGCAGTACGATGGCCGCCCAACCGGCGGGTACGGCAGCCATGCCCGGCCAGCCCGGCCCGGCGGCCGGCGCGTCGGTCGGCGGCATGCCGGGCCAGCCGGGAGAAGCCACCCCCGCGCCAGCGCCGCCACCGCCGGCGGCGCCCGTGCGCCTGAATGGCGTGGTCCGCCGGCACGACGGCCGGGCCACGATCTGGGTCGACAACGAAGCGCGCGACACGATGGTGCGGGGCAGCACTGCCGTCCGCGTGCCCGTGGACGTGGGCGGGCGGCGCGTGCTGCTCAAACCGGGACAGAGCTACGATCCCAACAGCGGGACGGTGCTGGATGCGCAGCAGTCACGCTAGCGGATCCGGCTGGCCGTGTGGCCAGCGCCAGGGCCTTGCGTGCCCGCGCGGCCGGCGTGGGGCATTTGCTTACCCACGCAGCCAGCGTGGGGCAGCCCTCCTCCTGCTGCTGGCGGTCGCCAGCATCGGATTTGCCGCAGTGCTGATCGGAGCCTTCGGTCGCACCGATGTCGAACGGCTGCGTGAGGCGCGCACCCTGGCGCGGCTGACGCAGGCCACGGACGCGCTGATCGGCTATGCGGCATTGCACGGGCGCCTGCCGCGTCCCGCCATCTCGGCGACGGACGGCCGCGAAAGCGACGAGCCGTGCGCGGACGAAGCTGCCTGCAGCGGCTTCCTGCCCTGGGTCACGCTGGGCGTATCCGGCGAGGACAGCTGGGGCAAGCGGCTGCGCTACAGCGTGACCCCGCTGTACACGCGCGCGCCGATCCAGCGCATGTCGGCAATCGGGACGAAGCAGGTGCTGACGCGCGACGGCAGCGGCGCGCCGCGCTACCTGGTGGGTCAGGAGCCGTGCGTGCAGTCGGCGCCGTGCGCCCCCGCCGTCGTGTATTCGCAGGGCCGCGCCAATCTCGGCACCAGCGTGGCCGGCCTGCCCCAGGCCAACGGCGCGGCGAACAATCTCGACGAAATCGACAACGACAGCGCCACCACGGTGTTCCACCAAAGGCCGGCCACCGTCGACCCGCGTGCACCGGGCGGCCAGTTCGACGACCTGCTGGTGGCCCTGCCGCTGGCCACACTGTACGAAAGGATGACGGCGGCGCGCACGCTGCCGTGACACGATGACGCGAAACTCAAGCTCAAACGCAAGCGCAAGCGGCGGCTTCACGCTGGTCGAGGTGGCGATCGTGCTGGTCGTCGTCGGCCTGCTGATCGGCGGCCTGATCACGCCCTTGTCGACCCAGATGGAACAGCGCCGCGTGGCCGACACGCGCAAGGCGATGGCGGAGGCGCGCGAGGCACTGACGGGTTTCGCCATCCGCAACGGCTATCTGCCCTGCCCCGCCATCTCGGCCGCGAACGGCCTGGAAGACCGCGCCGGCGAACGCTGCACCAACGAGCGCCGCATCGGCTTCCTGCCCTGGGCCACCCTGGGCATGCCCAAGCTGGACAGCTGGGGGCACCTGTACGTCTACAGCGTGACGCCGGAATTCGCCGACAGCGATGCGCGCTTCCGCCTGAATACGCCGCGCGACATCACCGTCGCCACGCGCGATGCCGGCGGCAACCTGGTGGCCGCCACGGCGCCGAACGACATCCCGGCCGTCATCCTGTCCGCGGGCCGCAATGGCTATGGCGGCTTCAGCGAACTTGGCGTGCGCGCCGCCGATGCCGGCAGCGGCAACATCGACGAGAAAACCAATATCGCCAGTCCCGGCAACGCCTTCATCAGCCGTGACGGCGCAGACAACCCGGGCGCGCCAGGCGGCGCGTACGACGACCTGGTTGTCTGGCTGTCGCCGAACATCCTGTTCAACCGGATGATCGCGGCGCAGCGGCTGCCATGACGGTATCGCCGGGCCTGCGAATCGGCGCCATGGTCGCCGTCGACACGCTGCGCGAAGCACTGCGCGGGCGCCTCGCGTGGCTGCTGGTTACGCTGGCGGCGGGCGGCTTCGCGCTGTCCGCGTTCCTGGGCGCGCTGGCCCTGACGGAGACGCGCGAAACGCAGGCCGCGCTGCTGGCGGCTCTGCTGCGTTTTGCCTGCGCCGCCATCGTGGCCGTCTATGTCGTTGCCAGCATCGTGCGCGAGGCTCACGACAAGCAGGCCGAAATGCTGCTGGCCCTGCCGGCCGGCCGCGGCGCATGGCTGCTGGGCCGCCTGGCAGGCTTTGCGCTGCTGGCGATGCTGGCGGCGCTGCCCGCCGGCCTGCTGACGTGTGCCCTTGCCGCGCCTGCGCAGGCGGTGCTGTGGACGACGGGCCTGTTGTGCGAGCTGTGGATCGTCGCCGTCTTTGCGGCCTTTTGCGCGCTGGGGCTTGGCCATGCGGCGCCGGCACTGTGCGCCACCGGCGGCTTCTACCTGCTGGCACGCAGCGCCGCCGTGCTGCAATGGTTGGCGCACGACGCGACGCAACGGACGCCCGACGCCGGCCAGCGTTTTATCGGCGCGGCGGCGGACATGATCGCATTCCTGCTGCCAGGGCTGGACGGTTTCGCCCGCGCCGAGTGGCTGCTGTACGGGACCGGCACTGCGGCGGATCTCGGCGCAGTGCTGGCGCAGACGGCGATCTTCCTGACACTGCTGACGGCCGCCTGCCTGGTCGACCTGCACCGGCGGCGGTTCTGATGGCATCGACCCGCGCCGTTCCCCGTGCTGTCCTTCTGTCCCTGGCGGCGGCGCTCGCCGCGCAGGTATCGTGGCACGCGTTGCGGCCCGCACCCGCGCCGTTCGCCTCGGCCCTCCCCCCGGCGCCGCCGCTGGCCGTGCTGCGCCTGGCCAGCCTGGGCGAGCCGGAGGCGCTGGCCCGGCTGTCGATGCTGGCGCTTGCGGCGCATGACGGCCAGGCCGGTGCCGCGCTGTCGCTGCGCGCGCTCGACTACGGCCGCGTGGTGGCGTGGCTGGAGCGGATCCTGGCGCTCGATCCACGCGCCCGCGCGCCACTGGCCGCCGCCAGCGAGGTTTACGCGGCCGTGCCGGATCCGGAGCGCGTGCGCACGATGCTCGATTTTGTCGAGCGCCATTTCGCCGCCGACCCGGCGCGGCGCTGGCCGTGGATGGCGCAGGCCGCGCTGATCGCGCGGCACCGGCTGCACGATCTGCCGCTGGCCCGGCGCTATGCGCGCGAGCTGCGCCTGCGCGCGCCGGATGCCCCGGCCTGGGCGCGCCAGATGGAAGCTTTCGTGCTGGAAGAGATGGACGAGCACGAAGCCGCGCGCGCCCTCATCGGCGCGCTGCTCGGCAGCGGCGCGGTCACGGACCCGAACGAGCTGCGTTTCCTGGAAGGCAGGCTGGAAGGGATGCCGGACAGGATGAAGGGCGAAGCGCGCCGCACGGAACCTGCTGCGCAATCGCCGCCGGGCTTGTAAGATGTCGCTATCTGCAACCAGGAGTACACCCATGCTGCCATCCACCGCCCGCTCGCACCGCCAGGCCGGCTTCACCCTTGTCGAAATCGCCATCGTCCTGGTGATCATCGGACTGCTGCTGGGAGGGGTACTGAAAGGCCAGAGCCTGATCGACAACGCCAAGGTGAAAAACGTCATCCAGCAATCGACGTCGCTGCAGGCGGCCGTCAACGCCTACCAGGACAAGTTCCGCGCGCTGCCGGGGGACGATGCGCAGGCCACGTCGCACGTGCCGGGCGCCAGCGGCAACGGCAACGGCGACGGCCAGATCGCCGAGTACCAGCTGGCGCCGCAGCACCTGGCGCTGGGGGGCTTCATTACAGGCTCCTTCAACGGCACCACGGACTTCATGACGAGCGCCCAGGGCGGCGCCGTCTACATCTACAACGACGTGGTGGGCAACCGGGGCGGCAATGGGATCCGGCTCGATAACCTGCCCGACACGTTCTCCGAACAGCTGGACGCGAAACTGGATGACGGCAAGCCGGACAGCGGCGGCGTACGCGCCACGGGGCCGTACACGAACAACGGCACGATCGTCGTGCGCACGGCGGTGTTCTTCTGATGGCCCCTTCGGCGCGCCGCCGCATCTACCTGATGCGCCACGGCAGCGTGACGTATTTCGACGCGGCGGGCAAACCCGTGCTGCCGGAAACCGTGCCGCTGAACGAAACGGGACGGGCCCAGGCCAGTGCCGCCGGCGCCGCGTTCGCCGCGCAGGGACTGCGCTTCGACCGCGTCATCGTCTCCGGCCTGCCGCGAACCGTCGAGACGGCGCAGCGGGTGCTGGCCCAAACGGGGCAATCGATCGACGTCGAGGTGTGGCCCGAGTTGGTCGAAATCCGCGGCGGCAAGCTGTCCGCCATCCCCGACGACGCGCTGCACGATGCCTTCACGGGGGCGTTCGACGGCGTCGTGGCGGAGCACAAGCGCTTCCTGGGCGGCGAATCGGTGGCGGAGCTGATGGACCGCGTCTTCCCGGCGCTGGACCGGCTGCGCGCCGATCCGGGCTGGGATACGGTGCTGCTGGTGCTGCACGGCGGCGTCAATCGTGCCATCCTGTCGTACGCGCTGACAGGCCAGCGGCTCTTCCTCGGCAACCTGGCGCAGGCGCCCGGCTGCATCAATGCCCTCGACGTGGGGGCGGCGCCGAACGACTGGGTAGTGCGCTTCTCCAATTACGCGCCGCCTGCACCGCTGCATCCGGATACGCGCAGTACCACGATGGAGCAGCTGTTGGAGCAGTATCTGAAGTTCAGGCCGGTCCAGTAAGGCGCTCTACATAATGTCGAGGACAGACACGGTTTGCCGGCGGCTGCCGGAAACAGATGGCTGTCCCGCGAAAAATAAAAGTACGTTCGTTCGCAATCCGTTGAAAATACCGCTAGAATCCTCTGACAACAATGAACAGGAGACACCATGTTCGAGGAATTCATGGGCACCAAGCCCGTGTCGGAACGCCATCGGTTCGACACGGCCGCGCTGGACGCATGGTTGCGCACGCACGTTGACGGCTATCCTGCCAGCGGCGAACTGATCGCCGAGCAGTTCAAGGGCGGCCAGTCGAACCCCACGTTCAGGCTGGCGATCGGCGATGCGCGCTATGTCCTGCGCACCAAGCCCGCGCCGGCCACGAAGCTGCTGCCGTCCGCTCACGCCATCGACCGCGAATACAAGGTCATGGACGCGTTGAACCGGGCCGGCTTCCCGGCGCCGCGCCAGTATGCGCTGTGCCTGGACGAGAGCGTGATCGGGCGCGCGTTCTACGTGATGGAGTTCATCGAAGGCCGCGTGCTGTGGGATCAGTCGCTGCCCGGCATGACCCCAGGCGAACGCGCCGCCATCTACGACGAACAGAATCGCGTCATCGCCCAGCTGCACACGATCGACTATGCCGCCATCGGGCTGGCCGGCTACGGCAAGCCGGGGAATTACTTCGCCCGCCAGATCGAGCGCTGGAGCAAGCAGTACGTGGCCTCGCAGACGGAGACGATCGAAGCGATGGATGCCCTGATCGCCTGGCTGCCGGCGCACATCCCGCCCGGCGACGAGACGTCCATCGTGCACGGCGACTACCGTCTCGACAACATGATCTTCCACCCCACCGAGCCGTGCATCCTGGCGGTACTGGACTGGGAGCTGTCGACATTGGGGCATCCGTTCGCCGACTTCAGTTATCACTGCATGAGCTGGCACATCGAACCGGGCCAGTTTCGCGGCATCGCGGGGCTGGACCTGGCGGCGCTGGGCATTCCGTCGCAGCAGGAGTACATCGAACGCTATGCGCAGCGCACCGGCCGCACGATCGAACTGAAGGACTTCGGGTTCTACCTGGCATTCAACATGTTCCGCCTTGCCAGCATCATGCAGGGCATCATGAAGCGCTACGTGGACGGTACCGCGGCCAGCGCGCAGGCACTGGAATCGGGCAGGATGGCGCGGCCGATGGCCGAACTGGGCTGGGCTTATGCCCAGGGCAAACGTATCGCTTGAGGAGACAGCATGGACTTCGACTATTCGGACCGTTGCAAGGCATTGCAGGAAAAGCTCGTCGCCTTCATGGACGAGCATATCTACCCGAACGAAAACGCCTTCCACGAGGAAGTGGACGAGAACGGCCGCGCGCACGGCAACCGCTGGGTGCCGACGCAGCTGATCGAACGCCTCAAGCCGCTGGCGCGCGACCAGGGCCTGTGGAACCTGTTCCTGCCCCGCTCCCCGCGCGCGCCGGAAGGCCTGTCGAACCTGGACTACGCGCCGCTGTGCGAGATCATGGGCCGGGTACCGTGGGCGCCGGAAGTGTTCAACTGCGCTGCGCCGGACACGGGCAATATGGAAACGCTGGAGCGCTACGGCAGCGAGGAGCACAAGCGCCGCTGGCTGGAACCGCTGCTGCGGGGAGAGATCCGCTCCGCGTTCGCGATGACGGAACCCGCGGTCGCGTCGTCGGATGCAACCAATATCGCCACGCGCATTGAACATCATCGGAGCGGTGCCGGCGACGACTACGTCATCAATGGCCACAAATGGTGGATCTCCGGGGCCGGCGACCCGCGCTGCAAGCTGTTCATCGTGATGGGCAAGACGGACCCCGAGGCCGCGCGCCACCAGCAGCAGTCGATGATCCTCGTGCCGAGCGACGCGCCGGGCATCACCATCGTCCGCCCGCTGCCCGTGTTCGGCTACGACGACGCGCCGCACGGCCACTGCGAGATCCTGTTCGAGAACGTGCGGGTGCCGGCGCAGAACCTGCTGCTGGGCGAAGGCCGCGGCTTCGAAATCGCCCAGGGCCGCCTCGGGCCGGGCCGCATCCATCACTGCATGCGCGCCATCGGCGTGGCCGAACGGGCGCTGGAGCTGATGTGCCGTCGCCTGAACGAGCGAGTGGCGTTCGGCAAGCGGCTGTCGGAGCAAGGTGTCTGGCGTGAACGCATCGCGCAAGCCCGCATCCAGATCGACACGGCGCGTCTCCTCACGCTCAAGGCCGCGTACATGATGGACACCGTCGGCAACAAGGTCGCGCAGGCGGAGATCGCAATGATCAAGGTGCTGGCACCGAACGTGGCGCAGCAGGTGCTGGACTGGGCTATCCAGGCGCATGGCGCGGCCGGCGTGTCGGGCGAATTCCCGCTGGCTTACCAGTGGGCCGCCAACCGCACGTTGCGGCTGGCCGATGGGCCGGATGAAGTCCATCGCAACGCCATCGCCAAGATCGAGCTGGGGAAGTATCAGCCTGAACCCGGCCGGCTGACACCAGCCGGCGACTGATGCGTACCGGAGACTGGCACCTCACGGGCCCTTCGGCCCGCGAGGAGCCAGTCCCCGAATATAATCGATCAAGCAAACGCCAGCCAGGCGCCCGCCAGCGAAATCGCTGCGCCGCTGGCGCGCAGCCAGCCCTGCGGCAGCGCGAAGCGGCCCAGCAGGAGACCGGCACAGTGCAGCGCGGCGCTGGCAGCCACGAAGCCCAGTGCATACAGCGCGCCATTGCCCGCAACCGGCATCTCGATGCCGTGCGCGAAGCCATGGAACAACGCGAACACGCCAACGATCGCCAGCGACGGCAGCAGCGGCAGCCGCACGGCAAAGCCGATCAGTGCTCCCAGCAACAGCACCGAGGCCAGGATGCCCGCCTCCACCATCGGCAGCGCCATGCCGGCCATCCCCAATGCCCCGCCCAAGGCCAGGCATGCCACGAAGCCCGCCGGCAGGAGCCACTGCGCGCGTCCGCCCAGCTGCGCGCCCCACAGGCCGACGGCCAGCATGGCCAGCACGTGATCGAGGCCCGTCAACGGGTGCAGCAGGCCGGCCAGCGCGCCGTGGTCATGGCCGGGGTGCGCCAGCGCGGCGCGGCTGTACAGCAATGCGGCCAGGGCGGTCGAATAATGAACTTTCATGAGATGCTCCTTGTGATTGAGATGATGACCCCGTCAGCGCCACGCGCTGCCGGTATGGGTTGCGAGCAGCGCGGCCACGCGGGCGCGGCTCAGGTGATAACCGATAAAGACTAGCAAGGACCGGGCCGGCGCCGCCTGCGCGCCCGGCGACAGCGCCACCCGCGCCCGCACGCCCTGCACCAGCACGGCCGCGTCCTCGTCCGCCAGACGCACGTAGCCCTTGCAGCGCAGCAGCGGTTCCGCGCGCGCCACGGCGACAAGGGCCGCATGCAGGCGCTCCCCATTCTGGGGCGCGTCGGTACGCAGCACGAACGACATCCAGCCCGGGTCCTGCTCGTGGAAGTGCTTGTGCGTGCTCAGGCCGTGGCTGTGCGCCCCCAGGCCGGAATGGGCGTGTCCGTTCAGGCGATACTGCGCGGCCAGCGGCGTCGCGCCCGGGTCGGGCATCGTCGGTGTGAAGTGCATGTGTTCCGTGCGCGTCGGCTGGTGCAGCCGCAGTCCCAGCGCGAGGCGGATGTCGAGCCGCGCGTCGAACGCCAGCTCGAGGAAGCGCACATTGGGGGCGCGCTCGCGCACGCGTGTCTCGGCCCGCAGCAACGCCTCTTCGTCCAACCCGCAGATCTTGTTCAGTACCACCACGTCGGCCGCGGCCAGCTGCTGGTCGAACATCGTGCCCGTCGCGCCGCCGTCGAATTCGTCCGCCAGCAGCAGCGGCGTGTCGACAACCGCCAGCGTGGCATCAAGGATGAAATCGTCGGCCAGGGCGGCGCTTTGCAGCAGCGCCATCGCCGCCGTCGGCAACGCCAGGCCGGACGTTTCGATCAGCACGTGATCCACGTGGGCACGGCGCGCGGCAATGGCCTGCATGGCAGGCACGAACCGTTCGTCGTCGCCGTAGGCGATCAGGCCGTGGGCGAAATCCTCGATGTGGACGTGCTCATCGCCGGCCGCGGCGTCGCGCACCAGCGCGCCGTCCACGGCCACTTCGCCGAACTCGTTGATCAGCAATGCCAGCCGGCGCGTCTGGCGCCGTTCGATCAGGCT
Source organism: Pseudoduganella plicata (assembly GCF_004421005.1). Classification (NCBI taxonomy): domain Bacteria; kingdom Pseudomonadati; phylum Pseudomonadota; class Betaproteobacteria; order Burkholderiales; family Oxalobacteraceae; genus Pseudoduganella; species Pseudoduganella plicata. Next base: position 335,033 of record NZ_CP038026.1, on the reverse strand, counting down.
GCGCAGCAGCGTCGTCTTGCCCGCGCCGAGAAAGCCGGTCACGATGGTGACGGGGATCGGCTGCTTCATGCGCCCCTCTCCGCCAGCCACGCCATCACCCCGGCGCCGTCGCGCACGGTAGCGGGATAGTCCAGCGCCGGCCGCGCGACGACGATCAGCTCGATGCCCAACGCGCGCGCCGCCTCGACCTTGGCCGCGTAGCCGCCTGCGTCGCCCGAGTCTTTTGTTACGACGCAGTCGATGCCCCAGTCGCGCCACAGCGCCATATTGAATTCTTTTGAAAACGGTCCCTGCATGGCGCAGACGCGTTCTCGCGGGATGCCATGGGCCAGCGCCCGTTCGATCAGCGCGGGGTCGGCGGTCTGGCGCACGAACCACTGGCGCTCCTGCCCACCGGGTGCGCGCACGAACGCGGCGATGTCCTTCGAGCCCGTCGCCAGGAAGATGCGCTGGCCGCGCGCGACGGCGCACTGCGCCGCTTCTTCCATCGTTGCGCACAGCGTACCGTCACCCGGCGTATAGCCGGACGGGCGTTCGTAACGCAGGTACGGGATGTTCAGTTCGCGCGACAGGCCAATCAGCTGTTCCGACATCGCACTGGCAAACGGGTGCGTCGCATCCACCAGCAGCCGCGCGCGGCGGCCGGCGAGCACCTGCCGGCGCGCCTCGACGCCTTGCCGTCCCGCCCACACGGTGGCGCCCGGACAGTCCTGGCGCGCAATGGCGCCGCCATGGTCGCTGGCGGCCGAGACGACCACCGTCGCAGCTGTCGCCAGTTGCGCCGCCAGCGCATTGCCGTCGCTGGTACCGGAGAAGACCCAGACGGCGTCCTCCGGCAGCTCCTGTTCCGGCGCGCCGGCAGCGGGCTGCGTCCAGTCGTTGTAGCCGCGCGGCGTATATATATAGTTGCGCTTCCTGGCCGTGAACCGGTTGCCGACCACGATGGATGTCAGCATGTCGAACTTCAGCCCCGGCAGCTCGTCGAGGCGGTGGATTTCCACCTGCTGGCCGGGCCGGTAGGCATTGCGCACCACGCCGCACAGGGTGCCCGGTGCCTTCGATTCCAGCATCAGCTGCAGCACGCGGTACACGCCTTCTTGCCGGCTCGCGCTCTGCACGTTGTACATCACGCACGCCAGATCGGCCTGGGCGATATGGCGGGCGCGGTGTTCGATCCACTCCCACGGGCACAGCAGGTCCGACAGGCTCAGGGTCGCAAAATCGTGCGACAGCGGAGAGCCCAGCAGCGACGCGCACGCATTGGCTGCGCTGATGCCCGGCACGACATTGACTTCGTACGTATCGTCGTCGCGCATCTCCTCGAACGCCAGCGCGGCCATTGCGTAGATGCCGATGTCGCCACTGGACACCAGCGCAACGCTGCGGCCGGCGCGCGCATGCTCGATCGCCAGCAACGCGCGTTCGCGTTCCTGCGTCAGCGGCGGCGAGTGGATCTCCTTGCCCGCGATATGGGGCGTGATCCAGCGCAGGTACAGTTCATAGGCAACGATCACATCGCTGCCCCGCAGCGCAGCGATGGCGCGCGGCGCGATCAGATCCTCGAAGCCCGGTCCCACCGAGACCAGGTTTAATACACCATTCATGCTATGTTCCATTCGTTGTGATCCATGACGACGGCAACCGCCACGCCGTCCAGGCTTGTTTTCGGCACCACCAGCGTACCGCGCGGGCTGGCGACAAGGGCCGCAGGCTCGCAGACGCCGTCGAGCCCCACGTTCTGCCGCACCCAGTCCGACGGGCGGCTCACCCATGGCCGCGCCGCCAGCGTGGCGCGCGACAGCACGCGCAGCGGCAGCGCGTGGCGGGCGCAGAACCCCAGCAGTCCGGGCTCCTCCCCTTTCAGGTCGACCGTGGCGACTTCGCGCACGGCGTCCAGCTGCAGATCCGCCTGCGCCAGCGCGTGCAGCACGGCCGCTTCGATGCGCTCCGGCGGCACGCCCTTGCGGCAGCCGATACCCAACGTCAGCGGCTTCAAAGCTTCCGTCGCGGTCGTGACCACGGGCGCCGCGCCAACCGCGTTGGCCACTGCATAGGCCAGCGCATTGCCGCCGCCCTCATGGCCGCCCAGCAGCGCGATGGCGTGGCGGCCCGCCTCGTCCAGCACGACGACCGCAGGGTCGCTGTGCTTGTCCGCCGGCAGGCCAGCCAGGAAGCGCACGGCGATGCCGGTGGCACCGATGACGATCCAGCGGGCGTGCAAGCGCCAACCCGCCGCGAACTGCTCCTTCTGCGACATGGCGGCGTCCAGCCAGGGCCGGTGAATCGTGCCGCCCAGTGCTTTCTGAAGCCGGTGCGCCAGCGGCTCGCCGTCCTCGCGCACCAGCCAGATGCCGGGATCCATCGTCACGCAGCGTCCTTTGCCTTCTTCACGACGCGGAACAGGTGCGTGAAGTCCTTCGAATACAGGCTCGATTCTGCGGCGATGCCGCGGTCCAGCGCCGCGCCGACCAGCATCATCGTCGTCAGGTTCCACGCACCGCGTTTGGTTTCCTCCAGCACGGTGCCCAGCGTGCCCTGATAGGTGCGCTGTTCCGGCCAGCTGGCCCGGTACACCAGGCTGACGGGCGTTTCCGGCGGATAGTGCAGCAGCAGGTCGGTGACGATCTTCTTCAGGTGCGGACCGGACAGGAAAATGCACATCGTGGCACGGTGCTCGGCCAGCCGGGCAATTGACTCCAGCTCCGGCACGGCGGACGCACGGCCGCTGACGCGCGTCAGGATGACGCTCTGCGACACCTCCGGTTTTGTCAGTTCCGCGCCGATGGCCGCTGCCGCCGCCGTGAACGACGACACGCCGGGCACGATCTCGTAGGCGATGCCCAGCGCATCGAGACGCCGCATCTGTTCGGCCGTGGCGCCGTAGATGGCAGGATCGCCCGAGTGCAGCCGCACCACGTCCATGTCCGCGTCGCGTGCGCGCAGGTAGCAGGCCTGCTGCTGTTCCAGGTCCAGCTGGGCCGTGTCGATCAGCTCCGTGCCGGGCTGGCAGTGTTCCAGCATCTCGACGGGTACAAGGGAGCCCGCATACAGCACCATGCGCACGCTGCCCAGCAGCCGTGCGCCGCGCAGCGTGATCAGGTCGGCTGCGCCGGGACCGGCACCGATGAAATAGACCTTCATGTCGTTCCTTCAGGGTTGAGTGCGCGCTGGCTGCGCGGGTTGCGCCGCACCAGCAGCGTGGCCAGGTAGCCCATCGCATCGTCCGCGACCAGGGTTCCCACGTCCGTGCAAAGCAACTCGCCAGGCAGGCCGATGCGGCGCGCAAAGGCGCAGTGCTGCGCGATGTCCATGTCGCGCAGCAGGTCGAGTACCCACGGCAGGCGGGTGCCGACCTTCATCAGTACGACGATGTCGTGCGTCTCGATCTCGTGGCGCAGTTGTTCCGGCGTCTCCGGGCAAGGCAGGATCAGCACCCTTTCCTTGCCTTCGCCCAGCGGCCAGGCCAGCGCCGAGGCGGCCGCCGCGTAACTCGTCACTCCCGGGAACGTGCGCTGCGGCAGGTCGGGGATGCGTTCGCGCAGCGCCGCCAGCACGTAGCCGTACGTGGAATAGGTCATCGAGTCGCCGATCGTCAGGTACGCAACGTTGCGCCCGGCACGCAGTTCGGCGGCGATCGCGTCCGCCAGTCGGGCGTAATGTTCGTTCAGGACCGTGCGGTCCGGGTCCATATTGAATTCGATCTCGCGCAGCTTCGCCCGGTCCGGCACGAAGCCGGTGCCGGCCAGGCATTGCAGCGCGACGGAATCGGCCACGCCGCGCGCCCGCGGCGCGTAGATCAGGTCCGCGGCACGCAACGCGTCCAGCGCCGCCACGGGCAGGTAGCCGGCCGGACCGGGCCCGGTGCCGATGCCCCAGAACGTGCCCGTCATTGCCGCCCTCCCAGCAGATTGCCGGCCAGGTCGAACAGCCGCACTTCCAGCCGGGACACGGACGGCACGCGCGCGTGCGCCAGCCGGCCGATGCGGTATTCCACCTCGCGCCAGAACGCTTCCGCGCCGGGCTCCTGCTTCAGTATTTCCATTGCCGCTTCCACCGTATTGGCCATTCCAATCTGTCGCACCATCTCCGGTGCATATCCCATTTCCGCCGCGACGCGCGCGACACCACCCATCGCCATCCGGCTTTTGCCGGAGTGCGTGTCCCAGTAGCCGTCCAGCACCTTGGCGAGTTTGCCCGGATGCCCGGCCAGCCACAGTTCATCCAGCTTGCGTCCTTCCTCGCGCAACGCGCGCTCCGTGAAGTCCAGCGCGTCGCCGAGAAAATTCGCGATCTGCACGGTGCGCGCCTCGGGCAGCGCCAGCACGTCGCGCGCGTAATCGCGGCCGATCTTGCCGGGCAGGTAGGCTGCCCGCGCGGCGCCGCCCGCCAGCGCCACCCGGACGTACACCTCGATCGACGCGATCCACGTTGCCAGCGACATGGGCTCGACGATGCCGGACGTGCCGAGTATCGAAATCCCGCCCACGATGCCCAGGCGCGGATTGAACGTCTTCGCGGCGATGGCTTCGCCGTTCTCGCAGCCGATCGTCAGGTCGAAGCCTTGCCCGCCGTCGTCGGCCACTTCCGCCACCGCCGCGCGCATCATCTGGCGCGGCACGGGATTGATGGCCGGCTCGCCCACCGCCACGCGCAGGCCGGGCGCCGTGGCAGTGCCGACGCCGCGCCCGGCGAAAAAACGCACTATACCGGCGTCGTTGCGCGCGACTTCGGCAAAGATCGTGGCGCCATGCGTGCTGTCAGGATCGTCGCCGCCGTCCTTCAGCACCTCGGCGCGCACCGCGTCGCCCTGGCGCATGACGCCGGCCACCGGCACCGTCAGGTAATGCACGCCGTCGGGCAGGCTGACGTCCACCGCCCCTTTGACTTCGCCCCATAGCAGCAGGTACAGCGCCGCCTTCACGGCAGCCGTGGCACAGGTGCCCGTGGTACGGCCACGCCGCAAACCGTTCAGCGCCAGGACCGACAGGTCGAGGGGCTGTCGGTCAGCCGGTGCCACCCGCCGCCAGCCCGTTCAGCGCGTCGATCATGAGGCCGTTGACGACGCTGGCGGCCCATGGCGAGCCGCCCCGCGTGCCGCTGTTGGTGATGCGCGGCACCTGCAGGCTGCGGCGCAACAGCTCCTTGGTTTCGCGCGTGCCGACGAAACCCACCGGCAGCCCGACCACCAGCTGCGGACGCCAGCCATGCTCGCGGATCAGGCGGACCGCTTCGGCAATCGCCGTGGGCGCGTCGCCGATGGCGACGATCACGTCGTTGCCGAACTTCTCCCAGGCGCGGCGGATGCCGGCGGCCGAGCGCGTAATGCCGTACTGGCCCGACATCAGGTGCGTTTCGCGATCGTGCACGCCGCACCACGTGTCGATGCCAAGCTGCTCCAGCAGCTCGCGCTTCAGGCCCGTCTGGACCATCGTCACGTCCGTCACGATACGGCGGCAGCGCAGCAACGCGCGGATGCCGCTGTCGATGGCGCCCGGGGAAAAGTAGAAATCGTCGACCGCGTTGAAGTCGCCGGACGTGTGGACGATGCGCTGCAGCACCGTCAGCTGGTCCGACGGGAAGCCCGACCAGTCCCGTCCCGCCGCGATGATCTGGAAGCTCTCCGCTTCGATCGGGTGCGGCACGTACGTCTTGTACAACGGCCCCGCCTCGGGCTTAGCCTCTCCCTCGCGCGCCAGCAGGCCGCGCACGGCCACATGGTGGGCCCGCTGCGGTTCGCCCACCTGCTGCTCGAAGCCGACGATCTGCACGCGATATTTGCACAGCGAGCAGTTCATCGCGGCGCGGCCCTCGATCGCTTCACGGGCGCGGTCGATCATGACGTCCGCCACCAGCGGATGCACGCCGAAATATCTCGCCTTCAGCACCTCGACACCCGGTTCGCGCTGCGCCAGCTCGTCCGCCGCGTTGTAGATCCTTTTGACCAGCACGCCGTCGAACAGGAAAAATGGCAGCACGACCAGCCGCCGGTAACCCAATCGCGCGGCGCGGCGCAGCCCGTCCGCCACCAGCGGCTGCGCCGTGCCCGAATAGCAGACCATCACTGCGCCGAAGCCCATTCCTTCCTCCAGCATGCGCGCCAGCTTGGCCACTTCGCCGTTCGCATCCGGGTCGGTCGTGCCCCGTCCGACGACCACCAGGCAGGTCTCCGAGCGGCGCACGGTCTCCGGGGACATCGCCTCCGCCTCCACGATCCGCTCCTGCGCAAGTTGCAGCAGCTTCGGATCAAGGCTCATCGGCGCGCCGAAATGGAAGTCCACATCGGGGAAGTCGCGCGCCAATGCCTGCATCTCGGCGGGCATGTCGTTCTTTGCGTGCCGCGCTGCAAGCAGCACGCCCGGGACCAGCGCCACCTGCCGCGCACCGCGTTCGACGTTGGCGGCGGCCGCCTCGGCGATGGTCGGGCTGGCGAATTCCAGGTAGCCGTGCGTGACGATATCGTCGGGCGCGCGCTGGCGCACCAGCGCCACCAGCGCCTCGAACTCGCGCACGGCGTCCGGATCGCGGCTGCCGTGACCCGCAACGACAATGCCCATCGCGATGCCCGTCGTGCTCATGGCGCCGGCTCGATCTGGCTGGCCATCGGCGCCAGCGTGCGGATCAGCATGATGCTCATGTCCGAGCAGCGATGCTCGGCGCATTCGGCCAGCGTGCCGTGCCACTCCGCTTCGCCGCGCGTCAGGTTTTCCCACACTTCCGTCGGATGGTCGGCGGGGATACCCTGCTCCATCAGCCACGCGGCGATATGCCACGGCATGAACGAACGCGCCTCGTCCCACGGGCACGGGATGACGATGGCGTTGCGGCCATCCTGCAGTACATGCACGAGGTGGCGCTTGAAGGGTGTCAGGTCGCCGCGCCGGTGGAACGTGACGAACGTCGTCTCGTCGAAGCACACCCGCGCGCGCGACGCGAGGATCTGCGCGGACGATATCCCCGGCAGCGATTCGACGGGATGGCCGCAGGCCCGCTCGACCCGCTCCAGGTACTGGAAGCCGCTAAAGTGGATGTCGCCCATGAAGACGACGACGCAGCGCTTGCCGGCATGGTGTTCGAGCGCCACCTTGTCCAGCTGTGCCACCTGGTCGCGATAACCCATGCCGATCACCTGCGCCCCGGCGGGAATCAGGTCGCGTACGACATCGAGTACGGCATCAAAGCCCGCGACGACGTCGGCATTGCGGATCAGTTCCGCGCCGCGCTGGGTCAGGTAGCCCGTGTCGCCGGGTCCCGCGCCGATACATACGATCATTTCAACTCCATTGTTTGTTCATGCGCCGGCCAGGCGCGTGCGCACTGTCAGCGCCAGGCTGTCGGCCGACAGCTCTTCCAGTGTCAGGCAGTCGGCGCCCAGCGCGGTCGCCAGTTGCGCCGCGCGGCCCAGCCGCAGGTAGCCGTTTTCCGTGTCGATCACCAGGGCCGGCACGCGCCGCGCCGCCAGTTGTTCGGCCAATGCCAACGCCTCGCGCCATGGGTCGCCGCCTTCCGCCAGCGCCACGTTGGCACGGCCGTCCGTCAACAGCACCAGCAACGGCGGCAGCGCGGCCGCATCCGTGCGCTGCAGCGTTTCCAGTACCAGTTGCAGCGCATGCGGCAGCGGCGTGCGTCCACCCGTCGGCAGTTCTCGCAGGCCCTGCTCGGCCAGATCGACGCTGCGCGTGGGCGCCAGCAGCAGCTCCGCTCCCTGGCCGCGGAATGCAACCACGGCCACATGGTCGCGCCGCTGGTAGGCATCCGTCAACAGGTCCAGCACGGCCCCCTTCAGCGCGGCCATGCGGCTTTGCGCGGCCATCGAGCCGGAAGCATCGACGACAAACAGGATCAGGTTCGCGCTGGTGCCGGCCCGTACCTGCTGGTGCAGGTCGGCCCGCGTCACCCGCAGGTCGCCGCCACGCAGGGCGGCGCTGCGCAACGTGGCGCCGATGGCGATGCTGGTCGGCTGCTCGTCCGGTACCGCGCGCACCGCCTGGCCGCGCGGCGCCTGGGCTGCCGCGCTGCGGCGCCCGGCCGCGCCATATGCCGCGCCGGCAGCGACATCGATCCGCGGCGCCTGGCCGCTGGCGGCGGCAGCGAAGACCTGTTCCTCTTCGTGACCGGCCCCCGCGTCGCCATCGTTTTCGTCCTGTGCGTCGCCGTCGCCGCCTTCGGCGCGCTGCGGTGGCTGCGCTGCCTGCCGCAGCAGGTCGTCCAGCCGGTCCTGGTCCAGGCCCGGCTGCTCGAACGGCTTGCGGCGGCGCCGGTGCGGCAGCACCAGTTGCGCCGCGGTGCGCAGGTCTGCCGGCGTCACTTCCTGCCGGCCATCCAGCGCCGCCAGCGCGCGCGACGTCTTGTGCAGCACGATGTCCGCGCGCAGGCTGGCCACGTCGAACTCGCAGCACAGGTGGCTGATCAGGTCCAGCATCGCGTCGTCCAGGCGCACGTCCGGCAGCAGCCGCTGCGCCGCCGCCAGCCGCGCGCGCAACGCCTCCTGTTCGTCGTGCCACTTTGCCGCGAATCCTGCCGGATCCGCTTCGAAGCCGATCCGGCGGCGCACCACTTCGGCGCGCTCGGCCTTGTCGCGCGGGGCCGCGACTTCCACCATCAGGCCGAAACGGTCCAGCAGTTGCGGCCGCAGGTCGCCCTCTTCCAGGTTCATCGTGCCCACCAGCGTGAAGCGGGCGGGATGGGAAATCGACAGCCCTTCGCGCTGCACGCTGTTGACGCCCATCGCGGCCACATCCAGCAGCACGTCCACCAGGTGGTCGGCCAGCAGGTTGACTTCATCGATGTACAGCAGCCCCCGGTGGGCCGAAGCCAGCAGCCCGGGCTGGAATGCGCGCGCGCCGCCCTGGAGCGCGCTGGCGATATCCAGGCTGCCCAGCACGCGGTCTTCGGTCGCGCCCAGCGGCAGGGTAACAAACGGCACGTCGGATGCCTGCGGGGTGCCGTCGCGGCATATGTCGCAGGGCTCGGCGCGGTGGTCGGGCGCGCAATTGAAGGCGCAACCGGGCACACGGGCGACGGGCGGCAGCACGGCAGCCAGCGCGCGCGCGGCCGTGCTCTTGGCCGTGCCCTTGTCGCCGCGGATCAGCACCCCGCCGATGGAGGGATCGACGGCGCACAGCATCAGCGCCGTGCGCAACTGCGCCTGGCCGACAATGGCGCTGAACGGGAAGATTGTGCTCATCTTATTGACTCATTCGATTGACCGCTGCGTGCCGTCTCGCCGCGTTCTTCCAGCAAGGCTTCGCTTTGCAGATACAGTTCGCGCAGCCGTTCCAGCGTGGCCGGATCCGGCGCCGCCCACATGCCGCGCCCCGCCGCTTCCAGCAGGCGTTCGGCAATCGCGTTCTGCGCCCATGGATTGGCTTCTCGCAGGAAGCGCGCCATGTCGGCATCGAACGCATACGTCTGCGCCACGCACTCGTACATCCAGTCGTCCATCACGCCGGCCGTGGCGTCGTAGCCGAACAGGTAATCGACGGTGGCCGTCAGTTCCAGCCCGCCCTTGTAACCGTGACGCTGGATGCTGGCCAGCCACTTCGGATTGACGACGCGCGAACGGAACACCCGCAGCGTCTCTTCCTTCAGGTCGCGCACCTGCGCGCGCGACGGATCATGGCTGTCGCCGAAGTAATGGCGCGGCTGCTGGCCCGACAGCGCGCGGATCGTCGCGATCATCCCGCCGTGGAACTGCAGGTAGTCGTCGCTGTCGAAGATGTCGTGTTCGCGGTTGTCCTGGTTGTGCAGCGCGATCTGCACGCCGGCCAGACGCGTACGGAACGCCGCCCGCTCATCACCGCCCTGCGTGCCGCGCGCATAGGCGTAGCCGCCCCAGTTGACATAGGCCTCGGCGAAGTCGCTGTCGCCTTCCCAGTTGCGATGCTGGACCAGCGGCAGGATGCCGGCGCCGTAGCTGCCCGGCTTGGCGCCGAAGATGCGGTAGCCGGCGCGGCGCGCGGCTTCGCCTTCGTCGATGCCGCTGCCGATCGCTTCCGCCAGCTCCGCCAGGTAATGCTTGCGCACGAAATTGTCCGTCGGCGGCTCGTCCAGCGCGATCACCTGCTGGACAGCGTCGTCGATCAGGTCGATCAGCTGCGGGAACGCGTCGCGGAAAAAGCCGCTGATGCGCGTGGTGACGTCGATGCGGGGCCGTTTCAGCTCCGCCAGCGGAACGATCTCGATGCCGCACACCTGCCGGCTTTCGTGCCGCCAGACGGGCCGCACACCCAGCAGGGCCAGGATCTGCGCCACGTCGTCGCCGTGCGTACGCATCGCGCTGGTGCCCCAGATGCTGATGGCGACGCTTTCCGGCCAGCCACCCGTCTCGCGCTGATAGCGTTCCAGCACTTCGCGCGCGAGTTGCTGGCCGACGCGCCAGGCCGATTGCGACGGCACGCTGCGCGGGTCGACGGAGTAAAAATTCCTGCCTGTCGGCAGAATGTGGGCCATGCCCCGTGTAGGGGAGCCGCTCGGACCGGCCGGCACGTAGCGCCCGGCCAGACCGGCCAGCAGATTGTCGATCTCGTCGCTGGCGAGACGCAATTTCGGCACCAGCTCGCGGCAGGCGAAGTCCAGTACCTGGCGGATCGCGTCGAAACGCGCGGGACCAGCAACGGTGGCGCGTGGCGCCGGCGCCGGCGCCGCCGTTTTCGGGCGCGGGCGGCCCAGTTGCGTGACGACGCTGGCGCGGCTGCGCGCGGCCGGCTGCAGGCGTCGCGCCGCATCGTCGTCAAGCGTGCCGAACACGCGGTCCAGCACCGCGTCGATGGCGGCCGGCGCATAGCCGGCCGCACCCAGTTCGACAAACAGGCGGCTGCACAGGATCTCCACCGCATCGAGCGCGTTGGCGCGCGATACCACGGCGCGGCCCGCAAGCCGCGCCAGGCTTGGCGCTGCATTGATGCGCTGGCCGTCGGCGCCGGGCGTCGTCAGCAGCATGTCGACCGTCAGCCCGAACAGGCCGGCCACCGCCGCCTGCAGGCCGGGCACGTCCAGGTTCGGCAGGCGGGTCAGCGAGACCAGCATGTCCGGCATCTGGGCGTCGTCCGGGCAGCGGCCCAGGATGTGCAGGCCGTCGCGGATCTGCGCGGAACCCAGTTCGCACAGGTAGCCGTCCAGGTCCTCGATCAGGTGCGCGACGTCCGAGCCGCCCATCGCCGCCAGCGCTTCCGGCAGGCCATGGTCGTGCTCGTGCTCGTGATCATGACCGTGGTGGTGATCATGGTCGTGATGGTGATGGCCATGACCGTGTTCATGGTCGTGATCGTGGTGCAGCAGCCGGGCCCGCATGTCGGCGTCCAGGTTGGTCTGCTTCACGAGGTCCCAGATCTGCTGCTGCAACAGCGGCAGCTTGGCCGGGTCCAGCACTTCAACCTGGTAGTACTCGTCCACCAGCTGCGTCAGCTGGGCCAGTGCACCGTAGGTGTCGGCCGTCGTCATCGGCGGCGTCAGGTGGTCGACGACCACGGCGTGGGCGCGCCGCTTGGCCTGCGAGCCTTCGCCCGGATCGTTGATGATGAACGGGTAGAACAGCGGCAGGTCGCCCAGCAGGGCGTCCGGGAAGCACGCTTCCGACAGGCCGACACCTTTCCCGGGCAGCCACTCCATCGTGCCGTGCTTGCCGACGTGGACGATGGCATCGGCGCGCCATTCGTCGCGCAGCCAGCGGTACAGCGCGTAGTAATGATGCGTCGGCGGCAGGTCGGGCTGGTGATAGATCGCGTCCGGGTCCATGCCGTAGCCGCGCGGCGGCTGCAGCGCCACGAACGCGTTGCCCAGGTCGATGCCTGCCAGCGCCAGGTGGCCGTCGTGGACATACGCTTCGCCCGGCGGCGGCCCCCATTGCGCCGTCATCCTGTCCTGCAGCGACTGCGGCAGCTCGGCGAACCACTCGGCATAGCGCGCCGCCGGGACCCTGCCGGCGGCGCCGGCCAGCTGCTGCGCCGTCACATACAGATTGTCGTACGAGCAGCGCGCCACCAGGTCGTGGATCAGGGTCGTGCCGTCCGCCGGCAGGTCGCCGATGGCATAGCCCGCATCGACCATCCCGGCCAGGATGCGCATCAGCGATGCCGGCGCGTCCAGCCCGACGGCGTTGCCGATCTGCGCGGCCTTGCTGCTGGAATTGGTAAACATGAAGGCGACGCGCTTGTCCGCATTGGGCACGCGGCGCAGGCGCGCATAACGGGCGGCCACGCCGGCAATGCGGGCGGCGCGATCGGCCAGCGGCGCGTATTCGACTGCCTCGCCGGGCAACCCGGCCGCGCCTTCCTTGAACGACAGCGGCACGGTGATGATGCGGCCGTCGAATTCGGGCAGCACGACGTTCATTGCCGTATCGAGGGGATTCAGGCCGCGCGTGGAGGCTTCCCACTGCGGCAGGGTCATGCCGCTCGTGATGGCCTGCAGCACGGGAACGTCCAGCTTTTCCAGCACGCCGACGGACCAGCCGGCCGGCGTGGTGCCGCCCGGCGTGATCTCGCCCATGGCAAACGACGTGGTGTTGATCAGCACATCGACTTGTGCGGCAATGAAGTAGCGCAGCGCTTCCGGCACGCCTTCGCCGGCCCGCAGCGACGACGTGAACACGGGCAGCACGTCCATGCCGCATGCTTCCAGCGCCGCCAGCAGCGCGTCGACAAAGCGCGTGTTCCCGCTCATCCAGTGGGCGCGGTAGAACACGATGCCAACGCTGGGCCGGGAAATGTCGCGCAAAGCCAGCCAGTCGGGCAACGCGGCGCAGGACGGCAGGTCGGGATGATAAATGCCGTGCTCCGGCAGCGGCTGGGCGGGCTCGAAGCCGTAACCCGTCAGCAGCAGGTGATCGGACAGGTAGCGCAGCAATTGCGCCAGATTGGCGCTGCCGCCCGCATGGAAGTACGCGAGCGCCATCTGCAGCACGTGCGCCGGCACGGTGGACACGGCGGCCAGCTCGGGATCGGGTTCGCCGGTGCCGCTGACAACGATCAGATGCCGGCCCTGCCGGCGCGCCTTTTCCACCAGCTCGCCGAAGCCGGCCACGCCGCCCAGGCGGCCCAGCACGCGCACGACAATGACGCGGGCGGCGCGCAGGGCGCCGTCCAGCAGTCCGGCCGCGTCCTGTTCTTGCAGGTTGACGCCGGCCACCGGACCGAAACCCACCGGCAGTTGCGCGCACGCCTGGTGCAACACGGCGAGGTCGTTCGAGGCATGCGTCAGCAGTGCGAGACGCGCGATATCATTCATTCTTTGGCTCCGGTGCGCAGGTATCGCCCTCGCCCAGGCGGTGGAAGATCAGGTCCACCACTTCGCGACCGCCCACGAGATGCTCTTCGACGATGCGCGCCGCCGCCGCTTCGTCCACGCGCTGATACCAGACACCTTCCGGATACACGACCAGCACCGGGCCGCTGAACTTGCACGCGACCATGCAATGCGTGCGCGTGCGTTTGACCGCCAGCTCGGGACGCGCGTCGATCAATGCCCCCATATGCTCGAACACCGCCTGCGCCCGGCCTTCGCCGGGCGTGCAGCGGGGGCCGACGCACATGAACACGTGCCGGTCATGAGCGCGCATCGGTCAGCGAGCGCCGTTGAAGCGATGGTGGAAGTGACCCGTCAACGCGCCCAGCGCCAGCCAGAAGGCTGCATTGGCCAGCGCGGAGGCGACGATAAATGCGCGCGCCAGCTCGGGCGGCGCGACACCGCCATGGACGGCGGGTTGCGGCGCACCGACCAGGTGCGGCACGGCCAGCAGCACGACGGCAAGCACCTTCAGCGACCAGTGACGGCCCCACACCAGCAGCGCCAGCGCCGCAGCCATGCCACCGGCGGCGCACAGCCACCACGCCTGCCGCGCCACCACGGGCGCCGCCTGCGTGCCGGGCAGTTCCGGCGGCAGCCCCAGCGATGGTGCGATAAAGAAGACGGCGTAGCCGGCCGCACCCCAGAGCAGCCCCTGGCGCCAGTTGCTGTCCTTGCCGCGCAAGGTCAGCACGGCCGACAGGAGCAGCGCGTAGCCGACCGCCATGCTGACATCGGCCAGCGCCGTGAACGCGGTACGCTCGAAGCCGGGCTCCGGCTGCCAGCCGCCGTGCTTGTGCCCATCTTTGTGCCCATCTTTGTGCGCATCTTCGTGCGCGTGCTCGTGCTCGTGCGCCTGCTCGTGCGTGTGCGTGTGCGTGTGCGCGGCGACGGGCTTCGCTTCGGCCGCGACCTCGTACGTCTCCGCGGTGCGGATGATTTCCGTCACCTGCAGATGCTGCACGCCCGTCAGCAGCAGCCCGGCCACGATGCCGGCGGCGGCCCCTGTGGCGACGATGCGGCTGAAGATGCCGGGGCGCCGCGTTGGCAGCGCAGGGCTCAGTGGCACGGGAAGCCCGCCGAGTGGCGGCTGTCGTGCGCCGCGTTGTGCAGTGCTTCCATCGGCGCAAAGCCGGCGCCGAACAACAGCACGATGCCTAGGCCGGCGGCCGCGAGCGCGGGCAGCAGCGTATCCTTGAGCGTACGCGGCGCGGTGCCGATATGGGACGTAGGGACGTTTGGTGCGGACATGGGAGCCTCCGGATGCAGGTCGGTGTTACCTTGGTTTTGCCTGGACTGGGGAGGATGGTGCGGAAGAGACGCTGGACGCCGGCGGGGCAAGGATTCATGCGGCCGATGCAGTTCCTCATCCGTATCGCCCTCCGCAATACAAACGCGCTGTACTGCTTCGGGCTGGTTTCCGGACTCGCGAGTGGCGTCGGCATGACCGCCTGGCGCCGCGCCTTCCCATGCATGACAGCATAGTGGCCGATTGCGGCACCTTCGACTCGCTTACCGTTGCGGGGGCAGCGTCGGCATTGCCGCCCTGGCAGGACGGCGCACCGACTTCCCAATTAAATCCGGACACGAGGGTGTGCGGATACCGGAAGCTAAACTACCGGCGCAGTATAGGTGCGCTCGCATGCATTTGCAAGCTTTGGCGCGGGCACCTGCCAGGTCAGGGACCTTCGGACTACCCGCCCCACCGGTTCTCGAACACGATGTCGGCCAGCGCGTGCCGCGCATCCCACCCCTCCATCTCCAGCATCGGCGCCGGATAGAACTCGGCCACATGGCCGACGCACAGCACGGCGATCGGCTGGCTTCCCGGGGGCATCGCGCACAGCTCGCGCAGCCGCTCCGGCTCGAACAGCGACACCCAGCCCACGCCGATGCCTTCCGCCCGCGCTGCCAGCCAGAAGTTCTGGATCGCGCACGCGGCCGACGCCAGGTCCATTTCCGGCATCGTGCGCCGGCCAAAGACATAGTCCTCGCGCCGGTCGATCAGACCGACGACGAGCACTTCGCCGCAGGTCAGGATGCCTTCCACCTTCAGGCGCATGAATTCACCGGAACGCTCGCCCAGCGCGGCGGCCGTGCGCAGGCGCTCCGCATCCACCTCGGCGTGGATCGCGCGGCGCAGCGCGGGATCGGTGATGCGCAGGAAGCGCCACGGCTGCATCAGGCCCACCGAAGGACCATTGTGGGCTGCGGCGATGAAACGGGCCAGCTGGTCCTGCCCGATCGGACCGGGCACGAAGTGGCGCACGTCGCGGCGCTCGCGGATGGCGCGATAGACGGCTTCGATCTGGTCGGGTGGATAGGCGTTTGGATTGTGCATCGCCGCATTGTACCCACGCCCGCGCGCCGCGTCAGTAGCGCCGCATCACGAACTCTGCCACGCAGACGGGCTTGCCGCGCCCTTCGTTATCTTCGCTCTCCATCGTCACGTGCCACACGACCTGCACGCAATCGGCCAGCGGCTCGACGGCGGCGATGCCGAAGCGGCCGCGGAGGCGGCTTCCCGACGGCACGGCGGCCGGGAAGCGCACCTTGTTGACGCCATAGTTGACCGTCAGCCGCGCTTCCCCCAGCGACACGCAGCTGGCCAGCATTGCCGGCAGCAGCGACAGGGTGAGGAAGCCGTGCGCTACCGTGCCGCCGTAGGGCGACTCCGTTCTTGCCCGCTCGGCGTCGAGATGGATCCATTGATGATCGTCCGTGACGTCGGCAAACGCTGCGATGCGACGCTGGTCGATGTCGAACCAGCGCGATACCGCCACCTCCTGGCCCACGGCCCCTTGCAGGGCCTCGGGCGTGTCCAGCAGGCGCGGCGCCGTCATGCTGCCTCGGCAAAGCCCGGCTGGGCGATAAAGCGCTCGAGGTGGTGGTCCACGTCGCCCAGCGTCAGGCCGATGGTGGTCAGGCGCTTGAACAGGTGGGCGGCCGGCAGCTCGTCCGTCACGCCCATGCCGCCGTGCAGTTGCACGGCCTGCTGGCCGACGAACTTCGCCGCCTGGCCGACACGCGCCTTGGCGGCGGAAACGACGCGGCGGCGCTCCTCGGCATCGCCTGAGTCCACCTTCGCGGCCGCCAGCATCGCCATCGAACGGGCCTGCTCCAGGTGGATGAACATGTCGGCCATGCGATGCTGCAGCGCCTGGAACTTGCCGATCGGCGCGCCGAACTGCTGGCGCGTCTTCAGGTAGTCCAGCGTGGCCGCAAACAGCGCGTCCATCACGCCGATGGCCTCGGCGCACAGCAGCGCGGCGCCATAGTCGGTCGCCGCCTCCAGGATCGCCCAGCCCTGCCCCGGCGCGCCCAGCGGCGTGGCGGGCGCGTGATCGAACGTGACGGTGGCCGCCCGCAGGCCGTCGATGGTGCGGTAGTCGCGCACGACGACACCGGACGTATCGGCATCGACGACGTACAGGGCAACGCCGTTACCCATGCCCTCGCCCGCGCGGGCCGAGACGATGAAAGCATCGGCCTGCCCGCCATGCAGCACGACCGTCTTGACACCGCTGACAGCCGCGTTGTCCGCGCCGCCCGTGCCGACGGCCCCGATGGCCGCCAGATCATGGCGCGAATCGTGTTCCGTCAGAGCGCATGCCAGTTTCAGTTCGCCCGTCGCCACCCGCGCCAGCATGTCCTCCTGGCCGCCGGCGAGGCGCAGGAAACGCGCACCGAGCACGGTGGCGAAGTAAGGTTCCACCACGAGGCCGCGGCCCAGCTCCTGCATCACGACCAGCATGTCGACGGCCGTGCCGTCAAAGCCGCCCTGCGCTTCCGGCACCGGCAGGGCCGTCATGCCCAGGTCGACGAGCGTCGCCCATGCATCGGGCGACGTGCCCGCATCGGAGTGCACGATGCGGCGGCGCGTCTCGAAACTGTAGTCGCGCTCGATCCAGCGGCGCAGCGCGTCCGCGAACTGCTGCTGCTCTTCCTTGTATGCAAAGTCCATGCTGACTCCTTACAGGCCCAGGATCATCTGGGTGATGATGTTCTTCTGGATTTCGTTGGAACCGCCGTAGATCGATGTCTTGCGGTAGTTGAAGTAATAGGCCGCCAGCGGCGCGGCATCGTCGTCGCCGCCCGCGGCGTGTTCCGTCTCGCCGTCCAGATAGGCCGGGTCGAACGGCAACGCGCCAGGACCGGCCGCCTCGATCATCAGTTCCGTCAGCGCCTGCTGGATTTCCGTGCCCTTGACCTTCAGCACCGAAGCCTGCGGGCCGGGGCCCTGGTGTTCCTGCGCGATGGTGCGCAGCACCGTCACCTCCAGCGCCATCAGTTCGATTTCCACGTTCGCCACCTTCGCGGCAAACAGGGGGTCCTGCAACAGCGGCCGCCCGCCCTTCTGCTGGCGCAGCGCCAGCGCCTTCAGGAAACCCAGTTCGCGCTTGGAGCGGCCCACGGCGGCGATGCCGGTGCGCTCGTGACCCAGCAGGTACTTGGCATACGTCCAGCCCTTGTTTTCCTTGCCGATCAGGTTATCGACGGGCACGCGCACATTGTCGAAGAAGACCTCATTGACCTCGTGGTCCTCGTCCAGCATGACGATGGGCCGTACCGTGATGCCGGGCGTCTTCATGTCGATCAGCAGGAACGAGATGCCTTCCTGCTTGCGCACCGTACTGTCCGTGCGCACCAGGCAGAAGATCATGTCGGCATGCTGGGCCAGCGTGGTCCACGTCTTCTGGCCGTTGACGATGTAATGGTTGCCTTCGCGTACCGCCGTCGTCTTCAGCGACGCCAGATCGGAACCGGCGCCAGGCTCCGAATAGCCCTGGCACCACCAGTCGTCGCAGTTCAGGATGCGCGGCAGGTGATGGGCCTTCTGCGCGTCGCTTCCGAACGCCATGATGACGGGAGCGACCATATTCACGCCGAACGGCAGGATCGGCGGCGTGCCGGCGCGGGCGCACTCCTCTTCCCAGATATGGCGCTGCGTGGCGTTCCAGCCTGGCCCGCCGTATTCGACAGGCCAGGCCGGCGCGGCCCAGCCCTGGGCGGCGACGATCTTGTGCCAGCGCACGAAGTCGTCCTTCGACAGGCGCAGGTGGCGGCGCACCTTGTCCTGCAGTTCGGGGGCAGGTTCGCATCGAGGAAGGCTCGCACGGTGTCGCGGAACGCCACGTCCTCGGCGCAATAGTTCAGGTCCATATCGTCTCCATGGTTGCGTCGCCTTGAAAAAGCACGATCGTTCCAAACGATTCTACCCCAGTTTCCGGCCGTGTGAACGCGTCCGCACGAATGAATCTCAACCGATGTATCAGACGAACGGATAGCGGCCGACGGCGGCGTCGTGACAGCCCTTGCTGCCGATGATCCGGGCCGGCGGGCCGCGGATGTCGGCATCCTCGGGCAGCTGGGCCAGGCGCACGGTCACGCTGTGGAAATCGTGGCGCGGCTGCCAGCCCAGCGCGTGGCGCGCCAGCGAGTTGTCATAGAGACGGTCCAGCCCAGGGCTGGCCATTTTCACCCCGTATCCAACCGTCGCGCCCCATCGGCCCCGGCAGTGGTACAGTGCATGCCTACTTATTAAATTGCTATCATGCCAGCCACCACATCCGCACCGACGCCCGCTTCCGATGCACCGCTCTTCATCCTGCTCAACGCCGGCTCCGGCGCGGCCGAAACGGACGAGCGGCGCGCAGCCATCGAGGACGTGCTGCAAGCGGCCGGCCGGCGCTTTCACCTGGAGCTGCTCGAGGACCCGGAAGGCATCGACGAGCAGGCCCGCGCCCTGGCGGCGCGCGCGCGCGACGAAGGCGGCATCGTGGTGGCGGCAGGCGGCGACGGCACCATCAACGCCGTGGCGCGTCAGGCCGTCGAGCATGGCTGTCCGTTCGGCGCCCTGCCACAGGGGACGTTCAACTACTTCGGCCGCACGCACGGCATCCCGCAGCACCTGACCGATGCCGTGCACGCGCTGCTGCGCGCGTCGATCCGCCCCGTGCAGATCGGTACCGTCAATGGCCGCATCTTCCTGGTCAATGCCAGCATCGGCCTGTATCCGAAACTGCTGGAGGAACGCGAGCACGACAAGCAGCAGTATGGCCGCAGCCGTTTCGTGGCCGCCCTGTCCGCGCTGAAGACGCTGGTACTGCCGCACCGGCGCCTGCGGCTGTCGCTGGAGGCGGAAGGCAAATCGCTGCACCTGCGCACCTCGACGCTTTTCGTCGGCAACAACCGCCTGCAGATGGAGCAGGTGGGACTGACAGGCGTCACGCCGGACGTGGCCGACGGCGAACTGTCCGCCCTGGCGCCCAAGCCCGTGGGCAAGCTGCGCATGCTGCTGCTGATGCTGCGCGGGGCGCTGGGCAAGCTCGCGGACACGGACGACCTGGTGGCCTTCGGCTTCCGCCGCATGACGGTACGCACGCCGCTGTACGGGCGGCGCCGGCTGAAGGCGGCGGTCGATGGCGAAGTGCTCCATCTGACGACGCCGCTGCAGTTCGAGGCGCTGGAGGGCAAGCTGCTGCTGCTCGTGCCGGGACCGGACGACGCGGTGCCGGGCTGACCTCCGGCCGTTGACCACAACGCGCTTCATTCCCCGCAGACGCCGTCCGTCCCGCGAATCCGGCCGTCCGTCGCGCCGCTGCATCCGCCGGGCACCTTCCCCGCTACCATGGACGCATCCAATAACGACAAGGGGATCTCCATGCGCCAGCGTACCGCTTTCACGCTTTCCTGTTCCGACACGCTTGCCCGCGTGCTGTGCGCCGCCGCCATCGGCAGCGCGACGCTGCTGACGGGCTGCGTCATCGTCGTTCCCGGCGGCTCCTGGTCGTCCGACAGCACGGCCATCAAGGGCGACGGCCGCATCGCCATCGAAACGCGCCCCGTGACGGGACTCACCGCGCTGGAAGTGGAAGGCCGCCGCCGGCTCGACATGCAGGTGGACGTGCAGGTGGGCGGCACGCCCGGCCTGACGGTGGAAGGGGACGCCAACCTGCTGCCGCACCTGCACACGGATGTGCGCGCAGGTGCGCTGCGCATCTGGAGCGACAGCGAGGCGGTGGCCACGCAGCCCGTAAGGATCCGTTACACCTTGCCGCGGCTGGAGAAGCTGGAAACATCCGGCTATGCCAGTACCTACGTGGGCGGCCTGGCGAACGACACGTTCCATGTCGTGCAGCGCGGCTCCGGCCGGATCGAACTGCGCGGCCGCGTCGCGCGCCTTGACGCCGTCAACAGCGGCTCAGGCAGCCTGCTGGCCGACGCGCTGGAAGCGGGCAGCACGCGCGTGACGATGAACGGGTCCGGCCGCATCAGCCTGGGGGCGGTGCGCGGCGACGAACTGCGCGCCGGCGTGTACGGCTCGGGCGAGCTGACGGCACGGGGCGACGTGCGTGCCGCGGACGTGTCGGTGCACGGTTCCGGCGACGCACACCTGGCCGGCCTGCGCAGCGAGCGCGCCGATCTGGCCACGAACGGCTCCGGCAGCATCGACATCGCCGTCTCCAACCGCGTGCAGACGCAGACCAACGGATCCGGCCGGATCACCGTGTATGGCGACCCGGCCGAGCGCGGTGTGCTGGGCAAGCGCACGACGTTCGTGCGCTGAGGTTCAGTTCAACGCGTCACTCCACCGCGATCGCCAGGTCGCGCCCCTCCGTCGCCACGTTGCCGGCATAGTCGGCCGCGAAAATGCGCAGGGTGTAACGGCCCGGCGCGATGGACGACACGTCCCAGGCGCCGGGCGTGACGCGGCCGTTCGCCAGCGTGTTGTGCAGCGCGTAGGCAAAACGGGTGGCGGCACTGCCGTAGACCGTGATGCCGCTGCTGGGCGCATAGACGACCTTGACGGCCTCCTGGTTGCGCGGCATGCGGTCGTACGTCTGCGTGATGCGCGGCCGCTCGTAGCCGGGAACGGCGCTGCCATCCTCACGCAGCAACTGGTAGCCCAGCCGATACAGGCCGAGGCGGCGGCGTGCCAGGTTGCCATCCATCTGGTCGTAGGCATCGACGACGATGTCCACCTTGCCCAGGCTGCGCGGCACCCTGACGGCGCCCGTCGGCGTAGCCTCTTTTACCTCTTTCTCCTTCTTTCCTTTTTTCTTCCTCGGCTCGCCCCGCTGCCCCGGCAGCCGCTTGCCGCCGTCGGCCAGCAGCACGACGCTCTGGATGCGCGGCGCCACGGTGTCGCGCAGGCCGACGAACGGCAGGCCGAGCGGATTCTCGACGCTGCCGCCGGGGTAGTAATCCAGGTGCACGTGCGCCATCGCGTTGATCGTGCCGAGGCGGTCGCCGACGGCGAAGCGGGTGCCGCGCGGCACCCGCACACGCTCCGGCTTGCCCCGTTCGTTCAGCAGCACGCGAAAGCGACCGCCCAGCGGCGCATCGCGCCGGTCGCGCCCCACCTTCATGTGGATATACGACAGCGTGCCCACGGCCATGCCTTCGGACAGCGTGCCATACCCCCAGTTGGCGTAGGGGTCCGCAATCTTGGCCGGCGCGATGGCGACCACGGCGTCGCCAACGTCGGCCCGCACGTCCAGCCCCATATGGAAATGGTCGCGGCTCTCGCCATCGAAATTGCCGCGCACTTCGCCCATCAGCCCCACCACCTCGTGCGGCGCGTCCTGCGGCAACACGGGCCACGGCATCCGCTGCGGCTTCGGTGCCGGCGCGGTCACGACGGCGGCACTGGCGGCGGTCACGGTCGCAGCGGCCGGCTTGCCACCCGCTGCCGTCAGCCGCACCACGCGCAATCCCAGCCCCTCGGCCGCGATGACGCTGCCGTCGGCCTGCACTGCCAGGCCGCGCGGGGCGTACAGCTGCACGCTGCCGTCGCTGCCGTAGCCCGGCTCGATCTTCTGGTCGGCATCGCCCAGCGGACGGTATTCGCCGTCCGGTGCCAGTTGCAGGATGCGGCCGTTGGCCGACGCGATGTACAGCCAGCCGTCGCGGGTGGCGGCAACCGCCACGGGCCTGCGCAGCGCCGGCCGGCGTTCGCCCTCGGGCGGCACGGCCACCGTCGTGACGGTGCCGTCGGTGCCGATGCGGCGTATCGCCTCGTTGCCCGTATCGGCCACGAACAGCGTGCCATCGCGCGTGACGGCAATGCCGCACGGCGTGTCGAAGCGCGCGGCGGCGCCGACGCCATCGGCGTCGCCGGGCCGCGCCCCGCCCGCCACGGTGGTGACGGTGCCATCGGGCGCGATGCGGCGGATGCGGTCGTTGTACGAGTCGGCAACGTAGACGACACCGGCATCGTCCACCGCCACGCCGACCGGGCCATTGAAGCGGGCCGCGGCGCCCTTGCCGTCGGCGTCGCCCGGCTGGCCGTTGCCGGCCACCGTCGTCACCGTGCCGTCCGGCGCGATGCGGCGAACGGCATGGTTGCCGGTGTCGGCCACGTAGAGGTTGCCCAGGTGGTCGCGCGCCAGCGCGGACGGCGTATGAAATGCCGCCGCCGCGCCGCGGCCATCGCGCAAGCCTTCCGTACTGCCGGCAAGGGTGGTGACAGTGCCGTCCGGGGCGATGCGGCGGATGCGGTTGTTCTCGCCGCCGTCGGCGATGTAGACGGTGCCGCGCGGATCGACGGCCACGCCGAACGGATCGCTGAAGCGGGCGGCAAGCGCGGGCCCGTCCGCAAAGCCGGCGCCGCCGGTGCCCGCCAGCGGCGTCACCCTTGCGGTCCAGAACCGTTGGGTATGGTCCTGCCGCGGGGTCAGCACGGCCGTGGCGGTGGCCGTGGCGGTGTCGGCAGGCGCCGCGCGCCAGGTGGCCAGCAGCGCGGTCCCTGCCGCGAGAACGCCGGCACCCGCCAGCGCTCCGATGATGAGCTTACGATTCACTTGCGCCCGTCGGGAAGTTGCATGAACCGCAAGCTTAGCAGAACGCCCCCGTGACGTCAGGCGGGTCGGCGGCGCCGAGCCGTCAGCGCCAGTGCGCCCAGGCCTGCAGCCAGCATGGCCCACGTCCCCGGCTCGGGCACGGCGGCCACGTTGAAGGTCAGCGTCACGTCGCCCAGGCCGATATCGGCGCTGGAGCCGTTCCAGTAGATGTTGCCGCTGACGGGATCGTAGTACAGCGCGCTCTCGGCGTAGTTGTTGACGTAGGCGTCCAGGCGCAGCGCGAACGGGTCCGTCAGCGACAGGTTGTCGCCATCCACCGCAAGTTCCGTGTAGCCCGTGAAGTTCTGTACGTATGCGGGACCGTACGTGGCCGGGCCGACGGCAAAGCTCATGCGCAGGAAGTTCTCGGCCAGGCCGGGCGTGTCGCCCTGCCCTTCCGCCAGCGCGCCGTTCAGCGTGGCCTGCAACGTGATGCCGGTCACGCGGTAGCCGGCGTTGACGGCGATATCGTAGCTGTTGGCCCACGTCGCGTAGCCGATCGCGTTGGGCTGGCCGCCCGAGTCGACGCCGTGCGCGCCCAGCTCCGCGGCCATCCCGGTCAATGCGATGCGCACGGTTCCCGCCGTTTCGGAGATCAGACTGGCGCCGGCATAGTCCTCGCCGGGCCGGCCCTGCAGCGTGAAGGCAGTGGTCTCGATGGTGGGGACGGCCGCGTGGGCCAGGGAGGTGCACAGCAGCGCCGCCGCGATGGCGGTACGGGTCAACGTCAGACGCATGGTTTGCTCCATATCAAAACAATAACAAGGAAGCACGAATTCTATGTGACCGGCACGCACAAATCTTTCATCAAATTGTCACCACGGCGGGTCTTTTTGTAACGGGCCGCGTGGCGCCGGATGTCCTCGCGGACGCCGCCTTGTCCGTGCCGACGGTAGAATCGTCCGACGCGCGCCGCGCCCGCGGCGCACTCCCGACATCGAATTCCGAGAGGACCGCAATATGAGCGACAAGCCGCAACAGCAGAATGAACGACCGGACAACGACGACACGGCACGCCCGATCCTGACGACCCGCCAGGGCCACCCCGTCCGGGACAACCAGTCGCTGCGCTCCGTGGGCGAGCGTGGCCCGGCCACGCTGGAGAATTACCACTTCATCGAAAAGATCTCGCACTTCGACCGCGAGCGCATACCGGAACGCGTCGTGCATGCGCGCGGCGCCGGCGCGCATGGCTATTTCGAAGCCTACGGCAAGATCGGCATCGATCCGGCCAGCAAGTACACGCGCGCCCGCGTGCTCAATGAAACGGGCGTGCAGACGCCCGTGTTCGTGCGCTTTTCCACCGTCATCGGCGCCAAGGATTCCCCGGAAACGGCGCGCGACCCGCGCGGCTTCGCCGTCAAACTGAAGACCGTGGACGGCAACTGGGACCTGGTGGGCAACAACCTGAAAGTCTTCTTCATCCGTGACGCCGTCAAGTTCCCCGACATGATCCACGCCTTCAAGCCGGACCCGGTGACGAACCGCCAGGAGCCGTGGCGCTTCTACGATTTCGTCTCGCAGTCGCCGGAAGCGCTGCACATGGTCACCTGGGTCAAGAGCCCGTGGGGCATTCCCGCCAACTACCGCGAGATGGAAGGTTCGGGCGTGAATACGTACAAACTCGTGAACGACGAGGGCGTGGCCCACCTGGTCAAGTTCCACTGGCAACCGAAACAGGGCGTGCGCAACCTGACGGCGGCGCAGGCTGCCGAGATCCAGGCCAGGGACGTCGGGCATGCGACCAAGGACCTGTACGACGCCATCGAACGGGGCGACTATCCGGAATGGGAATTCTGCGTGCAGATCATGAGCGACGACGACCATCCCGAGCTCGATTTCGATCCGCTGGACGATACCAAGCGCTGGCCCGAAGACCGCTTCCCGCTGCTGCCCGTCGGCCGCATGGTGCTGAACAGGAATCCTGACAATTTCTTTGCCGAGACGGAGCAGTCGGCCTTCGGCACGGGCGTGCTGGTGGACGGCATCGACTTCTCGGACGACAAGATGCTGCAGGGGCGCACGCTGTCGTACTCGGACACGCAGCGGTACCGCGTGGGCCCGAACTACCTGCAGCTGCCGATCAACGCGCCGCAGGAGGCTGCCCGGGCCCACACCAATCAGCGCGACGGCCAGATGACGTACCACGTCGACGACGGGGGCGCCAACAAGCATATCAACTACGAGCCGAGCGGCCTTGGCGGCCTGCGCGAGGCGCCGCGGCCGGCCAAGGAATACGAGCAATGGGTGGAAGGACGCCTGGGGCGCTACCAGACATCGCGCACGCTGGACGATTACCGCCAGGCCGGCGACCGTTACCGCACGTTCGAGCCGTGGGAACGCGATGAACTGATCAGCAACCTGGGCGACGACATGCGCCAGTGCCCCGAACAGATTGCGCTGCGCATGGTCTGGCACTTCTGGCATTGCGACGAGGACTACGGCCGGCGCGTGGCCGAGGCGGCCGGGATCGACCTGGAAAAGGCCAAGGCGCTGGCGCCGCTGCCTGGACGGGCGGCGCCGCATCAGGCGCTTGAGTAAAAGCTGAGGGCAGGCATCTCAGGGTGGAAATGCCCTGAGATGCCTGTCGCCGGTATATTTACGCTCCGAAGGTATCCGGATCCGGCCCCACCCGCTCGCCGCGGTCGAGCTGTGCCAGCGCGCTCATGTCCTCGTCGTCCAGCGCGAAATCGAAGATCCGGGCATTGCTGCGGATGCGGTCCGGGTTGGACGACTTCGGGATCACCAGCACGCCCTGCTGCACGTGCCAGCGCAGGATGATCTGCGCCGGTTCGCGGCCATGTTTGGCGGCCAGCCGGCCGATGTCCGGATCGGTGAGGGCTTTGCCCTGCCCCAGCGGACTCCAGGCCTGCGTGCGCACGCCCAGCACGCCGTTGGCCGTGCGCAGCTCGCCCTGCTGCAGCCATGGATGCAGCTCGATCTGGTTCACGGCCGGCAGCTGGTGCGTTTCAAGGAACAGCCGCTGCAGCTCGTCGCCACGGAAGTTCGACACGCCAATCGAACGCGCCAGCCCCTGCTCGCGCAGATGGATGAGCGCGCGCCACGTCTCGACGTATTTGTCCAGGCTTGGAATCGGCCAGTGGATCAGCAGCAGGTCGACGTAATCGAGGCCCAGGCGTTCCAGGCTGGCGTGCAGCGCATCCTGCGCTTCCTGGTAGCCCTGCGCATCGTTCCAGATCTTGGTGGTGACGAACACGTCGGACCGGGGCAGGCCGGACTCGCGCACGCCCTGCCCCACGCCTGCCTCGTTGCCGTAGGCGGACGCCGTGTCGATCAGCCGGTAGCCCTCCTGCAGCGCGCAGCGCACGCAGGCCGCCGCCTGGGCGTCGTCGTCCTGCCACACGCCCAGTCCCAGCTGCGGGATGCGGTGGCCGTCGTTCATTTCAATCATCGGCGATGCCATGTCGGTCATGGTGAGTTTCCCTCCGTATCCGGCTGAGCCGCCAGCAGGTCTTCCAGTTTGATGGGCAGGTCGCGCACGCGCACGCCGGTGGCATGATAGACGGCCGCCGCGATGGCGGGCGCCACGCCGGCCAGGCCGATCTCGCCGATGCCGCGCGCGCCGTACTCGTTCAGCGCCTTGTCGGGATGCGCCAGGAACGTGACGTCGACCTGCGGCGCGTCGGCATGCGTGACCAGCACATAATCGGCCAGGTTGCTGTTGACGGGCGCGCCGCTGCGGCGGTCGTAGTAGGTTTCCTCGAACAGCGCCATGCCCACACCCATGTGGACGGCGCCCTCGATCTGGTTGCGCCCCATCTGCGGATTGACGATGGTGCCGGCGTCGATAACGGTTACCACGCGGCGCACCGCCAGCCGGGCGATGGCCGGCTGCCAGGCAACCTCGACGAAATGGCAGCCATACGAATGGATCGAGACGTCCTTCGCGTGCGCGTCCTCGGAACTGGCCGGCGAGTCGCCATTGCCGACGATACTCGCCGCGCCGATGCGCCGCAGCAGGTCGCCGAACGGCACGGCGCCGCTGCCGTCCGCCCGCGTCACGGCACCGCCGGCGAACGCCAGCAGGGCCGGCGCCGTGCCGGCGAAAGGCGACTCGCCCGCCGCGGCGGCGCGCCCGAGCAGTTGGCGGACGGCGTCGCGCGCGGCCGCCTCCACCGCCGGGATCAACGAAGCGGTGGCCATCGAGCCGCCCGACCAGGGGCCGGGCGGCAGCGCCGTGTCGCCGATCTCCACGGTGACGCGATCGACATGTACGCCGGTCGCGCGCGCGGCCATCTGTGCCAGCACCGTATACGTGCCGGTGCCGATGTCCTGCGTAGCGCATTGCACCGTCACGCCGCCATCTTCCCGCAACAGCACCTTTACTTCGGCCGGACGGCGCTTGGCCATCCAGCTGGCCGCTGCCATGCCCCAGCCGAGAATCGTGTCGCCTTCGCGCATCGAACCGACGGCCGGGTTGCGGCGCGCCCAGCCGAATTTCGCGGCACCCAGGTGCAGGCATTCGCGCAGGTGGCGCGACGAGAACGGCACGTCCTCCATTTCATCGTGTCCCGGCTCATTGGCCAGGCGCAGCGCGACTGGGTCCATCCGCAGGCGGACCGCCAGTTCGTCCATCGCCGACTCCAGCGCGAACAGGCCCGGCACGGCACCGGGTCCGCGCATCGACGTGTTCGGGCCGACGTCGCGCGCGCTGGGGCCGCCCGCCACGCGCAGGTGCGGTGTGCTGTACAGGTAGCCTGTCGCCTCGCCACAGTTCTCTTCGTTTTCCTCGCCGCGCGCGATGTGCCACAGGTAGTCGTGCCGCAGCGAGACCAGCTTGCCATCCGGCTGCGCAGCCAGGCGCACGCGCTGGCGCGTTTCGGCACGGTGGCCCACATTACGGAACATCATCTGGCGCGAGATCACCAGCTTGACGGGGTGCCCGGCCAGCCGCCCGGCCTGCGCGGCCAGCAGCGAATGGTGCCACGGCCACAGCTTGCCGCCGAAGCCGCCGCCCAGGTACTCCGTGATCACGCGCACCTGTGCCAGCGGTACGCCCAGCATGGTCGCCACGACGGCACGGTGGTTGACGATGGCCTGTGTCGTCTCGTACAACGTCAGCGCGCCGCCCTGCCAGTGGGCCACGGAGGCGTGCAGCTCGATCGGGTTGTGCGTCTCCGGTGGCGTGCCGTACCACTCGTCCACCTGCACGGGGGCGTGGCCGAACGCGGCATCAGGGTCGCCCCGTTCCGTGTCCGGCTCCGGCGGCTCGTCCGGTGCGCGGATCGGCGACACGTCCGCCGTCGCCGGCGCATAGGCAACATTGACCGCGGCGGCGGCCGCGCTGGCCCGCTCGAACGTGTCGGCCAGGACCAGCGCTACGTACTGGCCGTAGTAGCGCACTTCGTTGTCCTGCAACGGCGGGCGGCGTTCGTCGATGCGCAGCTTGCTGTCGTCCGGCAGGCGGCGCAGCGAGCCGAAGTTTTCGTGCGTATAAATGGCGTGCACGCCGGGCATGGAGGCTGCGGCGGCGCTGTCGATCGCCTCGACGTGGCCCCGCCCGATCGTGGCGCAGACGGGCACGCCCACCAGCATGCCGGGGAAATGACGGTCGGCCGTGTAGTGGGCATGGCCGCTGACTTTCCTGGGGCCGTCGATGCGCGGCAGCGGCGTGCCGATGATGTCGGCGCTCATGCCGGGTCTCCCTTGCTGACGGTTTGCAGCGCATGCACGAGGCAGCGCCGCGCCAGTTCGATCTTGAAGTCGTTCTCGCCATGGCCGCGCGCATTGCGCACTGCCGCCACGGCCGCGGCCTGGAAGTTTTCCATGCTTGCCTTTTGCCCGTTCAGTACTGCCTCGGCTTCCGGCGCACGCCACGGTATCGTGCCCACGCCGCCGAGGGCGATGGCGACGCGCCGGACACCGCCATCGCCGGGCGTCAGCACCACCGCGCTTGATGCCAGCGCGAATTCGTACGACGCGCGGTCGCGCAGTTTCAGGTACGTGGAACGGCTGCCGGCGGGCAGGGGCGGCAAGGTCACGTGCGTGATCAGGTCACCCGGCGCCAGCACCGTCTCCAGATGCGGCGTGGCACCCGGCAGCAGGAAAAACTCGCCGATGGGGATGGCCCACACGCCGTCGCGGCCCGTCACGTGGATGGTGGCATCGAGCGCCATCAGCGCGACGTTCATGTCGGATGCATTGCTGGCGATGCAGTGTTCGCTGGTGCCCAGCACGGCCAGATTGCGGTGGTAGCCGCCCAGCGCGGAACAGCCGCTGCCGGGCACCCGCTTGTTGCAGGCCATCGCCGTGTCGCGGAAATAGACGCAGCGGGTGCGCTGCAGCAGGTTGCCGCCCGTCGTCGCCATATTGCGCAGCTGGACGGAGGCACCGGACAGCAGCGCCTCGCTCAGCACGGGCCAGCGCGCGACGATGTCCGGATGGTGCGCCAGCGTGGAATTGGTGACGAGTGCGCCGATGCGCACGCCGCCGTCGGGCAGCATGTCGATGCCGTCCAGGCCGAGCCGGCGCAGCTGGATCACTTCGTCAGGCTGTTCGACGCTCAGCTTCATCAGGTCGAGCAAGGTCGTACCGCCGGCCAGGAAGCGCACGGTGGCGCCCTGCTGGGCCGTCGGCGAACGGGCGGCCATGGCAACCGCCTGCTCGACGGCGCCGGCGCGTTGCAGTGCGAACGTCTTCATTCGTTACCGCCTTTCCGTACCTGCTGGATGGCCGCGACGATGTGCGAGTAGGCCCCGCAGCGGCACAGGTTGCCGCTCATGCATTCGCGCACGTCGGCGTCGTTCGGCCCGCAGGGCTCGTTCAGCAACGCCGTGGCGGACATGATCTGCCCGGCCGTACAGTAGCCGCACTGGAAACCGTCATGCTCGACAAAGGCCGCCTGCATCGGGTGCAGCCGCCCGGGCGCACCCAGGCCTTCGATGGTCGTGACTTCGTCGCCCTCATGCGCCAGCGCAAGCGTCAGGCAGGCATTGATGCGCTGGCCGTTGACGTGCACCGTGCAGGCGCCGCACTGGCCGTGGTCGCAGCCCTTTTTCGTGCCCGTCAGGTGCAGGTGGTCGCGCAGGTAGTCCAGCAGCGTCGTGCGTACGTCCACGTCCATCTTCTGCTCGACACCGTTGACGACAATAGGGACCCCGGCCGGGCCCAGCGGCTTGACGGGCGTGCCGTTATTTTGTCCAGATCCGGCTGCCCCGCTGGTCGCGGTGCTCGCGCCGGCAAAAGCGAGAAACTCGCGGCGTGAAATGGCTTCCTCGGGCGGCTGCCCGGTTGGCTGGTCCTGCATGGTGCCCCCTTGAAACTCGACTACATCGGAGCAGCTATCTTAGCGGGGTGACAACGAAGCCTGCGCACGGTTGAACCATGAACAATTGCCGGAATTCGCGGCGCCAGGGCCGGCGGAAACGCAGCACCTCGCACGCCTTCGCCTGCGGCGCCCGTAGCGGGCAAAAAAAAAGCCCACCGGAGACCGGCGGGCTGAATCTATTTCCTTGGAGGAGAATAGAGGAGACAGGTGCAGTATGCTGCGCCGCGACAAAATCCGCCAGTTTATTGTAGTGATACTAGATATCGTTCTTACGCATAACACGGTATCAGGCCCGACATTCGGACTAATCCAGCCCCCCGGAGGCTGGGCCCGTGTCCGGACGCCGGCCCTGACCCCGAAAAAAAAGGAGGACCGGGTGGTCCTCCAAGTGCTGATCGGGTCGCCCATACTGGCGCGATGAATGTCGACTGATTAACGGTCCGACGTGTACGGCAGCACGCGCGAAGCCAGGCGTGTGTCGGTCTTCAGCAGGCCCACTTCGTCGGCCAGGATGTGCACCGCTTCGTTGAGCAGCACGTCCTTGGCGTTCTTGGCCGCTTTCTCCGCTTCCAGTTCCGCCGCCAGCGAGCGCTCGTCACCCTGCAGGCCGTCGTCGGTCCGGCTGGCCCCCTTCACCGCCGCCGCCTGCCTGGCCGCCTTGGCACTGGCCGGCTTGGGCGAGACCGCCTGCTTCAGGCCTTCCTTCGGATCGGGCACGAGGATCGGATCGTCCGGGGACGGCGCGGCGGCCAGGCGGGCTTCGCGCAGCTTGGCGCGCGCTTCCTGCTGGTCGCGTTCCTTGCGGCGCGCCGTCTCGTTCAGCGAGATCATGTTTTCCTTGCGCTGCTTCTTGACGTAATTGATGTCGTCCACCAGGTACTGGAAGTCCTTGTCCTTCGCCACGCGGGCCTGGTGCTTCTTTTCCAGCAGCGGCACGATGTCCTTGACCTCGCCGGCGGGAATGTAGACGGCCGGCTTGATCACCGTGTACGGCAGCGCGTTGTCATAGCTCGACTCGCCGAAATTCTCGGCGTCGGCAATCGTCGGCAGCTTGATGTCCGGTGTCACGCCACGCAGCTGCGTGGTGCCGCCATTGATACGGAAGAATTGCGCAATCGTCATCTTCAGTTCGCCCAGGCGCGCCTTGTCGCCCTGGCCGAAGCGGTCCAGGTTGATCAGCGTCTGCACGGTGCCCTTGCCGAAGCTCGGCTCGCCGATGATGATGCCGCGGCCGTAATCCTGCATGGCGGCGGCGAAGATCTCCGACGCCGACGCGGAACCGCGGTTGATCAGCACGCCCACGGGGCCGTCCCACGCCAGGCCCGGAACGGTGTCGTTCTCGACCTCGACCTTGCCTTCCGCGCTGCGCTGCTGCACGACGGGGCCGCGGTCGATGAACAGGCCCGTCAGTTCGACCGCCTCCGTCAGCGAGCCGCCGCCGTTGTTGCGCAGGTCGATCAGCACGTTGTCGACCTTTTCCTTTTTCAGCTCGGCAAGCAGGCGGGCCACGTCGCGCGTTGCGCTCTTGAAGTCCTTCTCGCCCTTCCGGCGCGCCTCGAAGTCCATGTAGAACGTCGGCAGCGAGATCACGCCGACGCGACGCTTGACGGTGCCGTCGCGCACTTCCATGATGGTTTTCTTGGCCGACTGCTCTTCCATGCTGATCTTCTTGCGCACCAGCGCGATGGTCACAGGCTTGCCGTCCGGACCCGCATCGGCCGGCAGCATCTGCAGCCGCACCGTCGAATCCTTCGGCCCACGGATCAGCGCGACGACGTCGTCGATGCGCCAGCCCAGCACGTCCGTGAACGGGCCGGTGCTGCCCTGGCCGACGCCCATGATGCGGTCGCCCACCTTGATCTTGCCGGACATGCCCGCCGGGCTGCCCGCCACCACTTCGCGGATGACGGTGTAGTCCTCCCGCGTCTGCAGCACGGCGCCGATGCCTTCCAGCGACAGGCGCATCTGGATGTCGAACTGCTCCGAAGCGCGCGGGCCCAGGTAATTGGTGTGCGGCTCGATCGACATGGCGTAGGCGTTCATGAAGATCTGGAACACATCCTCATTGTTCAGCTTGCGCGAACGGCTCATGTAATTGGCATAGCGCTTGTCCAGCATGTCGCGGATGGCCTTGTCGTCCTTGCCGGCCAGCTTCAGGCGCAGCCAGTCGTTCTTGACGCGCTTGCGCCACAGGTCCTTCACTTCCGTCTCGTCCTTCGGCCACTCGGCCTTCTCGCGGTCGTACTGGTAGCTCTCGTCCAGGGTGAAGTCGGGTTTGCTCTTCAGCAGCTCGCGGGCATAGGCGATGCGCTCGGCAAAGCGCTGCTGGTAGAGGTTGTAGATATTGAACGGCAGCTGCAGGTTTTCGCCGACGATGGCGTCGTCGAGCTTCTGTTTCGCATCGGCGTACTTGTCCAGGTCGGCCTGCACGAAGAACAGCTTTTCCGCATCCAGCGACTTGAAGTAGCGGTCGAAGATCTTCTCCGACATCGCATCGTCCAGCGGCGTGGCCTTGTAGTGATAGCGCGACAGCACGCGCGACGCCCAGACGGCGGCCTGGGTCTGCTGGGCAGCCGGCTTCAACGGCACGTCGGCCGCCTTGTCGGTAGGGGCGGCGCCCGCATAAGCGGACAGGATTGCCAGCGACATCGCGGCCAACAGCATTTGCTTCTTCATCGGCGTACTCCGGAAAAACTAAAATAACGATCTGCCGACGGTTCCGGCCCGAGACCAGCCCGTCGCGACACAGTGCCGGACCTATTCTACAGAAGAAACGCACGGGAGGAACCGTGCCCGGTCCGGACAGGTAAAGAGTGTCGGGGCGCACGCTTAAGCACGGATTAAACGCGGCACGCATCGATGCCGCGGGGACATCAAATTGCGTAAACTTTGGTGTCGCATTATTGCTGCGTGTGAATAATCGTGACATTTGGACACAACCGGGCGGTGTATACTGCCCGGTTTGATGACCACAGGTGCAAAGATGGCGGACGATTACGCAGACGATGCCAGTACAAGCGGCTTCCTTCCGGTCAACGGCAGCGTGACGGGCCACATCGACTCGGAAACGGACGCGGACTGGTTTCGCCTCGACCTGAAGGCCGGGGCAGCTTATGCGTTCACGGCCACGGCCGCCGACGGCAGCGAGCCTGGCATCTATGTCTATGGCAGGGGCGGCATCCCGTACATCATGTATACGAATGCGCCCGGCTACCTGAACACGAATGTCCTGACCACCCCGTACAGCTGGGTGGACGACGACCAGTTCTACCTCTACGTCAAGAACGCCCATGCGGTCGACTATACCGTCGGCGTGCGCCGGCTGGCCGACGACTACCTGAACGATATTCGTGCGGCGATCCCGCTTGCCGTCGGCACCAGCGTCGGCGCCCAGATCGACTACCGCGGCGACGAGGAGTATTTCCGCGTCGCCGCGGTGAAAGGGTCGACCTACAAGATCAGGCTGACGGCCGACGGCGGCGTGCTGCCGACAGATGCGGCGCTAAAGATTACCGGCTCTTATGGCTGGGCCGACATCTCTTACTCGACAGAAAATGGTGCGGCGGTCATGACACTGAAGGCGGCCGAGACGCAGGACTACTACGTCATGGTCGACACAGCCCCGGACGTCGCGGTGGCCGCTCCAGTGAAGTATCACGTGGCCATGACGGGCAATGTCGTGACGCTGCCGCCGGACGATTATGCCGACAGCTTTACCGCGGCACAGCAGCTCGCGCCGGGCGGCATGGCCCACGCGCGCCTCGACTATGCGGGCGACGAAGAATACTTCCGCTTCGCCGCCACCGCCGGCACCACGTACACGATCCGCCTTGCCGCGGACAGCGGCGTGCTGCCATCCGACGTCAAGCTGTGGCGCGCATCGGTCGAGAGCAACCCCCAGGCGGACGCCTACCTGGACGGCACGACCATGGTCCTGCAGGTAAAAGCGTGGTCGAGCGGCACGATCTATATCGGCGTCGAAGCGCGCGAGGGTTCGCCGCTGGCCGCACCGCTGCCCTATCACGTCACGATGACGACTGCCAGCGCAACCACGCCGCCACCGGCCACGGACGCCACCCCGCCGACCCTGCGCACGGTCTCGGGTACCGTCGATGGCGACCTGACGCTGACGTTCAGCGAAGCGCTCAAGACGGACGAAGGCAGGATCGAATTCTACGACGCCGGCGGCAACATCTCCAGCGCGGTGTGGCTGTTCCAGCCGTCCGTTACCGCACAGGGTGGCGCAGTGACGTACCATCCGCTGCATAACATGCTGGCCGGCACCTATACGCTGAAGCTGGTGGGCATTACCGACCTGGCGGGCAATGCGCTTAACGCCAGCACCTCCCTCGTCCTCGACAGCACAGCCGACGGCGGCCATGCGGTCAGCCGGCCCGGTCCGCTGGTCGGGTCCGGCGACAACGACAGCGCCGTCCTCCAGGGCTGGCTGGAGGATTACACGATCGCCCGCGTGGCGGACGATGTGTACGATATCGGCGGCTGGGGCGCGACAACCCGGGCGGAAGGCATCGAACGCGTCATGTTTACGATGAGCGACGACGTTGTCGCCCTGTCGCAAAAGGGCCAGCTGGGTCAGGCCTGGCGCCTGTACCAGGCCGCCTTCGACCGCGCGCCGGACAAGGGCGGCCTGGGCTACTGGTTGTCGCAGCAGCAGAAAGGCCTGAGCCTGGACGACGTCGCGCAGAACTTCCTGCAGAGCAAGGAATTCGTCGAACGCTACGGCGTCCAGAGCAACGCGGAATTCGTCAGCACGCTGTATCACAACGTGCTGCACCGGGAAGGCGACGCCGGCGGCTTCGCCTTCCACGTCGGCACGCTGGACGCGGGCGCATCCCGCGCCAATGTCTTGAGCACCTTCAGCGAAAGCCCGGAAAACCAGGCCCAGGTGGCCAGCCTGATCGGCAACGGCATCGTCTACACGCCGTACGGCTGAAGCACCGGCGCACAGCCCTGTCGGGCGGGACGCGATGCGGACCGCCCGACAGGGCTCACATCACGTGGTGTAGAAACAGCGCCCGCAAGCCTGCCGGTAGCGCTCGTTCCCGCCGATACTGATCTGCTCACCCTCGCGGATGCGGCGTCCCGCCTCGTCCACCCGCACGTTCATCGTCGCCTTCTTGCCGCACGAGCAGATATTCTTCAGTTCCTCGATATCGTCCGCCAGCGCCAGCAGGTAAATGGAGCCGGGGAACGGCTCGCCGCGGAAGTCCGTGCGCAAGCCGTAGCAGATCACCGGCACGCCCTGCACCTGCGCCAGCTGGTGCAATTGCTGCACCTGCGTCACCGACAGGAACTGGGCTTCGTCCACCAGCACGCAAGCGACGCGCTCCAGCGCGAGGAAATCGGTGTCGGCGTCGAACGTCCCGACGTCGCGCTGCAGGCCCAGGCGCGAGGTGATCTTGCCGACGCCGAAGCGGTCGTCGATGGCGGCCGTGAACAGGCGCACCTGCTGGCCCTGCTCTTCATAATTGTGCGCGACCTGCAGCATCGCGGTCGACTTGCCCGCGTTCATCGCGGAATAACGGAAATAGAGTTTTGCCACTGCGGTTCGATGGTTCGTGTTGAATGGGAGGGACCGCGCATTATAAAACGGCGGCGCCGGGCCCGGTGGCATGTGCCGGAATTCCGGTGCATACTGTTATGGCAACATCGCTTTTGGCATATTCAAGTACGAAAACATTCCTTCAGGCGCAGCGATGTCCATCCGACAATGCGCGCTTCGGCCGCGGCGACACAATCGCCCCGTCCCGTCCACCCAAGGAGACTGTATGCAAAGCACCACCCCCGCCGCCCCAGCAGCCCTGTTCGGCCTGATCGGCAACACGCCGCTGGTCGAAGTGACCCGGCTCGACACGGGCCCCTGCCAATTGTTCCTGAAACTGGAATCGCAGAATCCCGGCGGTTCGATCAAGGACCGGATCGGCCTGTCCATCATCGAAACCGCGGAACGCGACGGCCGCCTGAAACCCGGCGGCGTCATCGTCGAAGCCACGGCCGGCAATACCGGCCTGGGCCTGGCCCTGGTCGGGCGTATCAAGGGCTATCGCGTCATCCTTGTCGTGCCCGACAAGATGGCCACCGAAAAAGTGCTGCACCTCAAAGCCTTGGGCGCCGAGATCCACATCACCCGCTCCGACGTCGGCAAGGGCCACCCGGAGTATTACCAGGACGTGGCGGCCCGCATCGCCGCCGACCTGCCCGGCGCGTTTTTCGCGGACCAGTTCAACAATCCCGCCAACCCGCTGGCGCACGAGACGACGACGGGACCGGAGCTGTGGGAACAGTCCGGCCATGACCTCGACGCGATCGTCGTCGGCGTGGGCTCGTCCGGCACATTATCCGGGCTGACGCGCTACTTCGCCCGCGCCAACCCCGACCTGGCGTTCGTGCTGGCCGATCCGAAGGGCTCGATCCTGACGGAATACGTCAACACGGGCAAGGTTGCCGACACCAGCGGCTCGTGGGCCGTCGAGGGCATCGGCGAGGATTTCATTCCGTCGATCGCGGATTTCTCGAGCGTGCGTCATGCGTACACGATCACGGACCAGGAAAGCTTCGACAGCGCGCGCGCCCTGCTGCGCGCCGAAGGCATCCTGGGCGGCTCGTCCACCGGCACCCTGCTGGCCGCCGCGCTGAAATACTGCCGCGAACAGGGCACGCCAAAAAGAGTGGCCACGTTTGTCTGCGACACCGGCACGCGCTATCTGTCGAAGGTCTACAACGACGGCTGGATGATCGACCAGGGCCTGATCCAGCGCGCCCGCACGGGCGACCTGCGCGACCTGATCGGCCGCCGCCACGATGCCGGCGAAGTCGTCAGCGTGGCCCCCACGGATACGTTGCTGGTCGCATTCAACCGGATGCGCTCGGCCGACCTGGCGCAACTGCCCGTCATCGAGGCGGGCCGCCTGGTCGGCATCATCGACGAATCGGACCTGCTGCTGAAAGTGGAAAACCAGCCGGACCACTTCGCCAGCCTGGTCGGCGCGACCATGACGTCGCGGCTGGAAACGCTGCCGCCGACGGCGGGCGTGCCGGCGCTGCGCAGCACGCTGGACCGCGGCCTGACGGCCGTCGTGGCCGACGGCAGCACGTTTTATGGACTCATCACCCGCTTCGACCTTCTCAACCACCTGCGCAGGACACTCAGCTGATGTCAGACACCAAATTCAATCACCTCGCCACCCGCGTCATTCACGCGGGCCAGTCGCCCGACCCGTCGACCGGCGCCATCATGCCGCCGATCTATGCCACCTCGACCTTTGTCCAGGAAAGCCCCGGCGTCCACAAGGGCCTCGATTACGGCCGCTCGCACAATCCCACCCGCTGGGCGCTGGAGCGCTGCGTGGCCGACCTGGAAGGCGGCGCGCAGGGTTACGCGTTCGCCTCCGGCCTGGCGGCGATTTCCACCGTGCTGGAACTGCTGGACGCGGGTTCGCACATCGTGGCCGGCGACGACATGTACGGCGGCACCTACCGCCTGTTCGAGCGCGTGCGCCGGCGCAGCGCCGGCCACCAGTTCAGCTACGCCGACCTGACGAACCCGGAGAACCTGCTGGCGGCGCTGCGGCCGGAAACGAAAATGGTGTGGATCGAGACGCCCACCAACCCGATGCTGAAGCTGGCCGACCTGCGCACCATCGCGCTGATCTGCCGCCAGCGCGGCATCCTGGCCGTGGCCGACAACACGTTCGCCAGCCCCATCGTGCAACGCCCGCTGGAGCTGGGCTTCGACATCGTCGTCCACTCGGCCACGAAGTACCTGAACGGCCACTCGGATATCATCGGCGGCATCGCCGTCGTGGGTGGCGAGGAGCGCCAGGCCCGCTGGCGCGAGCAGCTGGGGTTCCTGCAGAATTCCGTTGGTGCCATCCTGGGTCCGTTCGACAGTTTCCTCGCGCTGCGCGGCGTGAAAACGCTGGCGATCCGCATGGAGCGTCATTGCGCCAGCGCACTGGAGCTGGCGCAGTGGCTCGAGTGCGAGCCCAAGGTGCGCAAGGTGTATTACCCCGGCCTGGCATCGCACCCGCAGCATGCGCTGGCGCGCCAGCAGATGCACGGCTTCGGCGGCATCATTTCCATC
Source organism: Pseudoduganella plicata (assembly GCF_004421005.1). Taxonomy (NCBI): domain Bacteria; kingdom Pseudomonadati; phylum Pseudomonadota; class Betaproteobacteria; order Burkholderiales; family Oxalobacteraceae; genus Pseudoduganella; species Pseudoduganella plicata. The sequence continues at coordinate 296,515 of NZ_CP038026.1, read as the reverse complement.
GACCTGGACACGGACCTGGCCGGCGCCCGCCGCTTCCTGGAACGCTGCGAAGTGTTCGCACTGGCCGAAAGCCTGGGCGGCGTGGAAAGCCTGATCGAGCACCCGGCCCTGATGACGCACGCGACAATCCCGCCGGCGCAGCGCGCGCAGCTGGGTATCGGCGACGGGCTGATCCGGCTGTCCGTCGGCATCGAGCACATCGATGACCTGCGGCGCGACCTGCAGCACGCGCTGGCGGCGATCTAGACCAGGGGTCTGTCCCCGGTAAGTGTCGGCCAGCGCGCTTGCCGTTGCCTTTGCCAGGGGACTGACCCCGGTTCTCTGCCAACGCCTGGTGAACCCGGCCGTCACCCGGGCATCACCCGGTACCACCCTGCCCCGGGGGTCTCGGCTGCTGTTCGTGTATGCCGAAAACCCGGTGCACGAACGCCTCCAGCGCGCGGAACACCCCTTCCACGCCGAAGCCGGCAATAAACGACAATGCCGAACCGCTCAGTGCCCAGCTGCCCAGCAGGCCGTGCTCTTCGGCGGGCGCGGGGCCGGACGGGTTGATGAACAGCGCGATGCACGCGCCGATCGTGCCGCCCAGCGCCAGCTGCAGCCAAGCGAGCGTCGAATCGCGGGGCGACAGGAGACTCTCGCGCATCCGCTCCCATAGCCGCCGCACGACGGCCGCACCGGCGCCCAGCACCCCATAGGCCAGCGGCAGCACGGACGTGCCGATCACGAGCACCACAATCCGCGCCTTGTCCTCGGACCCGCGGCGGCGCACGTCTTCCCCCCGCGACCCGGTTTGCACGCGCGTTTCGGCCGGACTCGGCGCAACCGCGGACGGCACGTGCAGGAAATCCGGCATGAGGTGGCTGAACCATTGGGCGATTTCGCCCGGCTTGTCGTAGAGCGCCTTCCATGGTTCCAGCCATTGGCGCAGGTTCCGCCATGCCGCGCGACGTTCGTCGCGCAGTTGCGCTTGAAGGTCGCACAGCTGGTATTCCTCGGTAGTGCGGTAGAAGGGCTTGCCCGCTTTATCCAGCAACGAACAAAAGCGGATCGCCTCCGCTGCCGGCGCCAGCGCCGCACGGCCCTCGGCATCGGTGCCGCGCAGGCGCTGGTCGGCGGCATATTTGAGCTCGGCCGCACTGATGTCCTTGCGCACGGCCACCACCCGGGCCCGTACGTCGTCCAGGTGCTGCAGGATCACATTGCCGGCGGAAACGTGCCACGACAGCATGCAGGTCAGCATCAGTGCCGCTACCAGCACCACCACCAGCCACACCATGCGGCGGTTGAACGCGACCGCCACGCCGATCAGGCCCGGATAGGCATACCGCGCGAGCGTGACCCGGGTCGGCTTGTCCCACAGCATGCCGTCCGTACTTCGGCGCGATTGCGTGTCTGGCGGGGCGGACGGCGCAGCGCGATGGAACAACTTGCGGCACAGCCGCCGCATGCGCCCCGGGGGCTTGCGGCGATCGTCCTCGCCAATTACCAGCACCGTGAATGCCACCGACAAGCCCGTGGCAGGCCTCGCAATGGCGTTCAGCGTGTCCTTCGCGTACATGGTATCGACGGCGCGCTGGAGCCGCTCGTCACTATTCGTCGCGGAGCCAAGGGCGATCTTGCAAACCGTTTCAACAATCGACGGGCACTTCGGGTCATTGCTGCGCAGGCCCTTGTCCCAGCGGCCGGAAATATGGTCGAGCAGCAGGAATACCTCGTACAGCTCGCGCGCGAAAATGAATTCCTCGAGCTTGTGCAGCTCGGAACTGAACGGGTCCGTGACAGGACCGCGGTCCGCCGATGCAGGGCCGGATGACGCACCGCGATCACCCTGATCCGGCCCGCCGGCACCGTTGCCAGTCGTTTCGTCCGCCATCGCCCTCCCTCGGCACGCTGCGATTGCATGCGCATGCAATCATTGTGCGCCCGCGCCACCTGGACGGATAGCGAATTGCCAGCCGATTTGCGCGGCCGCAACGGCGGTGCCCTATTCTCCCGGACGGTACTGCCGCTCGAGATTCTTCAGCACGTCATCCTTGTAGAACAGCACGTCCTTGAACTCGCCGCGCGCGTACATCTCGGCCTGGTCCATGAAGTGCGGCGAGGCCGGATTGCCGCTCTGGCCGCCGGCCAGGATGCTTTTCGCGCGGATGCGCGGACCGAACTCGACCGCGGCGACGAAACTGTTGCCCCGTTCGCCATAGATGCGCCGCGTCGTTTGCGGCGACGTCATGCCGAACGCAGCCAGCGAGCCCCAGTTGCCCGACGCGTACGGCACCGGGATGCTGGGCTTGCTGTCGTCGAACGGCTGCTTGATGTCGCCCGTCAGCCGTTGGAAACGGTTGATGTCGCCCCACGGCGTCTTCCACGTGCCGAAGTCGTTTTCCAGCCGGTTCGATGCCTGCACGAGGGCTTCCAGCCGCTGGCGCGGCGTCACCTGCGTGGCCAGGTAGTCGAGTACGGGGATGTGCTGCTCCTGCGCGGCCGGGCCGTGCACCTTGACCAGGTGCTGCAGCCAGTAAATCGCCAGCGACGTCGGCACCGACTTGAGCGCATAGCGCATGTCCCAGTCGCGCAGCAAGGTGATCTGTTCCGTCAGGCGCGCCTTGCGCACGTCGCCTGCCGGCGCATCGTCGTAGGCGCGCAGCAGCAGCGGCAGCAGCGGTTCGAACGCCGTCAGCTGGCTGTCGTAGGCGCTGGCGATCAGGCTGTCGAGCGTGAAGTCCTTCTTGTCCTTGAGCACGCGCACGGCATGGATGCCGCGCGCGTTCTCCGGATTCATCGACATATAGGCCGGATAGTCCTGCGCGCGCGGACTGGACTCGCCCGCGGCCGAGAACGGCCAGTTGTTCGTATTCTGGATCCAGCCGTTTTTCGGATTGAACAGGTGGATCGTCTCCTTCACCGCATGCAGCCCCTTCCAGTCGGTGGCCGGATCGCTGCCGTCCACCGGCTGCGTGTAGTCGAAGCGCGGATCGCGCACGGGGATGAAGTTACCGTGGAAGTAGGCGATGTTGCCGTCCGCATCCGCATACACGGTGTTGTTCGACGAATTCGTGCGCAGTTCCATCGCCTGCCAGAACGCCTTGTAGTTGCGCGCCTTGGTGCGCAGGAACGACTGCTGCAGGGCTTTCAGCGGGTCGTTCATCAGCGCCACCGACACCCACTTGCCGCCTTCGCGGCGCACCACGGGGCCGTGATGGGTGAAGTAAGCCGTCACGGTCTTCTCGGCCATGCCCAGGCCCGTGCGATACGGCAGCCGGATCCGGACGGCGCGCACGGGCCGCTCTTCGGCGCCGTAGCGGTAATAATATTTGCCGTCCCGTTCCGTGACCGTCTCGACGAATTCGTCGATGACGTCGCCGCCGCCGGACGTGTGCATCCAGCCCAGGCGGTCGTTGAACCCCTGGTAGACGAAGAACTGCCCCCACGTGACGGCGCCGTAGGCATTCAGCCCCTGCTCGCTGCTGACGTGGATCTCGGGACGGAAGTAGAACGACGTGTGCGGGTTGATCATCAGCAGCGCCCGGCCGCTCCTCGACAGGCTCGGGGCGATGGCAAAGCCGTTCGAACCACCCGGCTCGCGCATCGCGGCGACACGCCGGCGTTCACCCTCGTCGGCCATCTGGGGCAGGTTCTCGTAGAAGCGCTGCAGCTGCTTCACGTCGATCTCCTCGATATCGCCGCCGATACTGCCTTCGGAGAAGCTGAGCGCCATCCACGGCTCGAAATGCGTCAGCAGCGCCGGCTTGACGTCCGGGTGCGTGTGCAGATACCAGTTCAGGCCGTCGGCCCACGCCACCATCAGCTTCTTCAGCCATGCGGGACTGGCCTTGTACTGGGCCTGCAGCTCATCCGGGCGGATGAACAGCTTCATGCGCAGGTCCTCGTACAGCGCCTTTTCGCCGTCCACCTCGGCAGTGCGACCCAGCGCCGTGATGAAATTGCGCTCGACGCGGTTGAAGTCGTCCTCCGCCTGGGCATACAGCATGCCGAACACGGCATCGGCATCCGTCTTGCCGTAGACGTGCGGGATGCCCCATTTGTCGCGCAGGATGGTCACGCGCTTCGCGGCTGCCTGCAGGCGCTGCACCTCGGCGGCCGGCAGCGGCGTAACCGCCACATCGGCGGCATGGACGGGAGCAACCGCGGGCACGGCAACGGACAGGACGGCGCACAGCGCCAGCGCGGGGGACATTCTCGGCATACAGGCTCCTTGCGTTGGCGCCGCCGTCGGGCGGCGCGATGTTACGTCAGTTCAGGATGCATCGACCAGCTGGGAGATGCGCTCGCGCAGCTCGGCGTTCTCGGCACGCAATGCGGCATTGCGCTCCTTCAGCTGCGCTACCTCGGCGCGCAGGTGCTCCACTTCCGTCAGCGGCTCGGACGGCAGCGATGGCGGCTCTCCCCCGTCCTCCCACGGCGCCGGCCTGGCAGGCTTCGGTGGGCGCGAAGCGGCGCGCTGCTCGCGGATCTCCTTGGCAGCCTGCTGCAGGAATTTCTTGCCACCGGCGACGGCTTGCACCTGGTCCTCTGGCGCCAGGGTCGCGACGGTGGCGGCGGCGTTGATGGATATCGTACCGGCGCGCACGGCCTCGACCAGCTCGGGCGTGGCCGTCTTCTGGATCTTCTCGATCTGGCTGATGGTATTGGTGGACAGGCGCGCGGCGCGGGCGATGTCCTCGCGCGAGGTGCGCACCTTGGCAGCGACCGGCTCGGCATCCGACTCGGGCGGTGCGATTGCCGCATCCTCCGCCTTCAGCCGCGCCGCTTCCGCCTCGGCGCGCTGGGCCAGGATGTCCTTCTTGCGCAGCGCCAGCACGCCGCGCTGGAAGTCGCCCACGCTGCGTCGGCCCAGGTGATTGTCGATCATCCACAGCATGACGTCTTCCATGCTCTTGAACGTGGTGTTCTGGATGACCTTGAACGGGATGCCGTGCTGCTGGCAGATGGCATAGCGGTTATGGCCGTCGACGAGGATGTCGTCCCACAGTACGAGTGCGTCGCGGCAGCCTTCGGCCAGCAGGCTGCGCTCCAGCGCCGCGTGTTCCGCTTCGGTCAGCGGCTCGATGTACGCGCGCAACACGTCGTTGATCTTGATTTGCATTGTTTGGACTCCCTCGATAAAGCAAGCGGCACGCCAGAGGCGTGCCGTCCAGCATGCTACACCAATCGGGGCTGTGGGGCCAATGCGGGGGGGCGGTGCCTGGACGGGTGCCGTCGGGAGATCGGGACAGCCGGCGTCGCGCTCTGGAACAACGGCGCCGAACATGTCATAATGTCGGGCTGTGCCTCGATGGTGAAATTGGTAGACACACCGGACTTAAAATCCGTTGACCGCAAGGTCGTGCCGGTTCGATTCCGGCTCGAGGCACCAGCACGAACGCCCTTCCGGCGCGGCTCCCTGACGTGCGCTAAGATAATGGTCCCATAACCATCTATCAAACACCATGGCCAACCAGACCACCCTGCGCCACGTTGTCCTGTTCTCGTTCCGCGATGACGCCCCCGCCGACGCCGTCGACAAGATCGTCACCGATTTCGGCAAGCTGAAGGACGCCATTCCCGGCGTCGTTGCCTATGAATGGGGCACCAATGTCAGCCCCGAGAATCTCAACGACGGCTTCACCCACTGCTTCACGCTGACGTTCGCCAGCGCGCCGGATCGGGATACTTACCTGAACCATCCGGTGCATCAGGCATTCGTGCACACGCTGGGAGCCTGCCTGGCAAAGGCGGTGGTGGTCGATTACTGGGCGCAGTGATCCCCGCGCGGCGGACCAGCCCCAACGAGTGTATGGCCGGGACACATCGCCCACCCGTCTCGAGCGGCACCGGCAACACCTGGGAGTCCTGTACTCAGGCTTGTTCGCAGGTCAGCGCGTGTATGCCGGCGCGGCAAGTGAAGTCGGCGTGGGGTTGAGTGCCACCCATTGCTCCGCCAGTTCGCACAAGCGTTCGGTGTCGCCGGATCTTTTCTTCACCGCGTCGACGATGCCGGCCGCTTCATCCAATGACGCGGCGGGCAACGGCTCGCCGGAGCCGAGATACGTCAACAGCGCCGTCGCCATCTGCCTGAACTGCGCGTCCCAGTTGATGCCGCCATTGCCGTCGAGTTCATTGAAGATACGCCCGGACAGACGAATCACTTCGCCCTGCAGGGTGCCAGCGGCTCCGCCAGACGGTACCAGCAACTCCCATAATTGCTGGTGCCTGCCTTGCCAGGTGGGTGCCGTGGCGATGATGGGCGACTTACCGTCGTGCTCGACGCGGTGCGGCACCGGCGCCACGCCGAACAAGGTATAAAGCTGGTTCAGCGCAGCGCTGGTCGCGGCGACCGAATCGGGATTGAAATTGCTGCGATGGAATTCGAACTCGGTTCCGATACGCTGGACCAACTCCCGCATCACATCCGTGATCGGATCGCGCTGTCCCGCGCTCGAATGAGCTTCCAGCAGCAACCGCGCCATGGCTGCCGTTTTCTCGATATCCACGTTGCCGCACTGCTGCAGCGCAAACGCCATCGGCGTCAGCCGATCGTCGTTGACGGCATCGACCCGCGCACCGTGCTGCAGCAGGATTCGCGCGGTTTGCAGGTTCCCCACGGCGGCCGCCTTGTGCAGCGCGGTATTGCCCCGCTTGTCCGTTGCGTGCACGTCGGCTCCCAGCTCCAGCAGGATCCCGGTGCTGCCCTGCCAGTGACTGGCGCGCGCATGCAACGGCGTCAGCCCATAACTGTCGAGTGCCGAGATATCGGCGCCCTGCCCAACCAGCCAGCGCACTAGCTCGTCAGGCAATTCATTGAACGCCAACGCGGTCTGCTTCGAATAGCCGCCACGAGCGTTGACATCGCAACTCTCGAAAACCGCCTTGAGTGCCTCGACGTCGCCGGCATCCAGCAATTCCTCGAAGTTTTTCGGTAATGATTTTTTCTTTGCTTTGGCCACGGGACAGGGTCTGGTTTCACGGTTGAGGATCGATTGTATATCCAACAAGGTCCACGGCGTCCGGGAAGGTTTCTGCCTATCCGATGAATACCCGAAGGAACTGAAACACCGGCCTTCAACCGCCCCCGCTATCCGCACCCTGTCGCTGCAGCGATCGCCTGACGACAGCGGCCAGCTCGGCCAGCTGGAAAGGCTTGCGCAACACCATGCCGTCGCCGACGGCGGCCTGGATGGCACTCATGTCGGCATAACCCGTCGCCACGACGACGGGCAGGTCCGGGTAGCGCTCGCGGGCCGTGTGGGCCAGCTCGGCGCCCGTCATGCCCGGCATCAGGTAATCCGTCAGCAGCACGTCCGGGCGGGACCGTTCGATGGCGGCCAGCCCTTCGCTGCCGCTGGTGGCCTGTGCCACGTCGCAGCCCAGCGTCATCAGCGCGTCCGCCATGCAGGCACGCACGAAGTCGTCGTCCTCCACCAGCAGCACCCTGGCGCCTGTCAGGTCGCTGCCGGCCAGCGCCGCCGTGTCGTCCCCTGCGGGGTCCTGCGCCGCGGCGGGCAGCCAGATCTCGATCGTCGTGCCCTGCCCTGGCTGGCTCGTCACCTGCGCCATGCCGCCCGACTGGTGCGCCATGCCGTAGACCTGGCTCAGCCCCAGCCCGGTGCCCTTGCCGACCCCCTTCGTGGTGAAGAACGGCTCGAACACCCTGGCCGCCACGTCCGGGCTCATGCCCGAACCGTTGTCGATCACGGCAATGCGTACGTATTCCCCCGCCGGCAGCAGGCCCGCCGGCGGCGCCTCGCGGGTGGCGCGGAACGTGATGGTGCCGCCATCCGGCATCGCGTCGCGGGCGTTGATCGCCAGGTTCAGCAGCGCCATTTCCATCTGGCTCGTGTCGGCCACGACGCAGGCGACGTCGGGCGCCACGAAGACCTGCAACGCGATTGCCCTGCCGAGCAGCGGGCGGGCCATGCCCAGCACGGCCTCGAACAGGCCGTCGACGCGCAACGGCGTCAGGTCCAGCGTCTGGTTGCGTGCGAAGGCCAGCAGCTGCGCCGTCAGGCGCGCGCCCCGCTCGCAGGCAGCCTTGGCCGTGCGTGCGCGGGCGCGGATGGATTCGTCCTGCGTCATCATCAGGATCAGCTCCATGGTTCCCTGCACAACATTAAGCAGGTTGTTGAAGTCATGCGCCACGCCGCCCGTCAGCCGGCCCAGCGACTCCATTTTCTGGTACTGCACCATGGCCTGCTGTGCGCGCTCGCGCTCGATGACCTCCGCCGTCAGCCGGTCGTTCGCCTGCGCCAGCGCCAGCGTCCGTTCGGCCACCCGCGCCTCCAGTGTCGCGTTCAGCGCGGCCAGTTCGGCCGAGACAGCCTGACGGTCCGCCAGCACTTCGCGCGCCTGGTACTGACGCAGGCGCGCCCGCAACGCCGAGTCGGCCGCGCTGCCCAGCGTTTCCGCGCTGAGCGGACGCTCCAGCAGCACCACGTTCCCCAGCGCCGACAGCGGACCGCCGGTGGCTTCGCCCGGGGCCAGCCGCCGCGACAGCAGCACGACGAACGGGAAATCCGACCACGGCTCCTGCCGCCCCAGCCAGTCCAGCAGCGGGCCGGTATCGGCGCGCAGCAGCGCTTCCTCCGTGACGATGGCGGCGGCGGCACCGGCAGCGATACGGTCCGTCAGCGCGGCGAAATCGGCCACCGTCTCGCAGGCAATACGCTTGCGGACGACCACGTTGGCGATGACCTCGGCATCCCGGCCCAGCGGGGCCAGGACGAGGATGCGTCGTTCCGTAAGGCTAGCGCTTGCCATCGCCACCCATATCCATCAGCGTAGTATTGCCGCGATACGACGCCACGCCCGTCAGAATGCCCTCGAAGCCCAGCAATGGCGCGCCGACGTCGACACCGCCGGCGTGCAGCCGCATCTCATGGATCGTCATCGCGTGGTTTTCGGTCCGGCTCTTGGCGACGGTGATGGCGCGCCGCAGTTCGCTGCCCGCCTCGAAAAAGCGCAGCAGGATCGTGGCATCGCTCAGATAGCTGAGATCGACGTCGCGGCGGATCTCGCCCACCATGCCGTGTTCGCCCAGAATCAGCGCGGTCGTCACGCCTTTCAGGTTCAGGTAGCTGAGCAGCTCGCGCATCTGCAGCACCAGGTATTGTTCGCCCGGCATTGCCTGCAGATAAGAGTTCAGGCTGTCGATGACGACGAACCTGATGTCGTCCTTCTCGACCGCGTCCTGCAGGGCGCTGGCGAACTGGCCAGGCGCCATCTCGGCCGGGTCGACGTGCCGCACCGTCAGCGCGCCGCTGGCGACATAGCTGCGCAGGTCCATCCCCAGCGCGCGGGCGCGGGCATAGAACGTTCCCAGTCCTTCGTCGAACAGGTAAACCGCCGCCTTCTCGCCCCGCTCCAGTGCCGCCAGCATGCAGCGCACGGTGACGGTGGTCTTGCCGACGCCGGCGGGGCCGACAACCAGCGTATTGGTGCCGGCAACCAGTCCGCCGCCCAGCAGGTGGTCCAGGCCTGCGGAGCCCGTCGAGCGCACCACCGGCGTGAAATGTTCCACGTGCTCGGCCGCGATCAGGCGGGGGAACATCGTGATGCCGCCGGTGTTGAGCACGTAATCATGGAAGCCGCCCCGGAACGCGATGCCGCGCATCTTGATGACGTTCACGCGCCGGCGCTCGCGGCCGAACTCCTGGGCAATCTGTTCCAGGCTGATGACACCATGGGCAATACTGTGCAGGTGCTGGTCGGACTGGCTGCTCTTGTCGTCCAGCAGCAGGACGGTGCAGGCGCGGGCCGCGAAGAACTGCTTCAGCGCCAGGATCTGGTGGCGGTAGCGCAGCGGATTCTGCGCCAGCAGGCGCAGTTCCGACAGGCTGTCGAACACCACCCGGGCCGGCTTGACGGCGCTGACCTGTTCCATCACGCCCCGCGTCGTCTCGCCCAGTTCCACCTCGGCCGAATGCAGCACGGACTGCATGACCGCAGGGTCCAGGGCGCCGTCGTTGGCCAGTTCGAACACGTGGATGCCGTCGATCGACCAGCCGTGGCTATGCGCGACGGCGTCGAGTTCGTCCGCTGTCTCGGACAGGGTGATGTACATGCCCGAATCGCCGCGCGCTATCCCGTCGAGCAAAAACTGCAGGCCCAGCGTTGTCTTCCCGGTGCCGGGCGAGCCTTCAATCAGATATACGCGCTCGGCCGTCAGGCCGCCGCACAGGATTTCGTCGAGCCCCGGCACGCCGGTCGGCATGCGGCGGGTGGGCGCGCGCTCGGCGCGGCTGGTCGATAAAGTAGAACTCATAGTGGGCCATGAACTGTGCTGGCGCAGCGGCAATAAGGCGAGCCTGCGCGCGGTTGCTGGGTTGGCGCCGCTTACGGCGCCCCGGACAAGCAGAATTATAGGACGAAACTTTCTTGCACTTCAGCACCGTTGTCCTGAACAGAACAACCTGATCGAAAACGGCCCGACCCTGGCGCAGCAACAACATATGGACGTTCACTCACATCGGTGGATATTTGATCTACAACGCGCCCCGGCCGCCGGACCGCCGGACACCATTTTCCAGGGGGCCATCCATCCCAGCTCCGATCCGAACCGTCCGCGCATCGGGCGCCATCGCCATCGAGGCATGGGCCGCTGGGCAAGCGTCCTGTGCTCCATTATCATTGCCATGGGCCTATGAGGCCGGTATCCGCAATGCCCTGATCCTACCGGGCGACAGCGTGGCAACGGCGCACAACATCCTCACAACGCGATTTCTGTGGCGCGCAGGCGTCGCCGGGCAATATCTGCCGCTCCGCTGCGCCGCGGGGTTGACGAAGGCGTGGTACGTGCTGCTGCGTCCCGCGAGCCGGCACCTGGCGTTGCCGATTCTGGTGCCGACGCGATTCTGGTGCCGACGCGATTCTGGTGCCGACGTTTACTGGCGAAAGCGCGTTCCGCCTCTGGCTGCTCATCCGTGGCGTCGCTGCCGCAGCCTGGCGACAACGGGCGCAAGCCGATGTCAGCAAGCCGTCATCAATGCGCCGTATGCTGACGCGACCATCAGGCACAGGCTAGCGTATGCCATCCGATCCCGATACACTGAAACCGGCCAGCCGCGGCGTCCGTGCCGATATCCGGCTGGCAAGAGTCGTCCATATCGGCACCGCCATGATTCCCGCGTACGGGCCGCAGCGGGCTGCCCGCTTCATGCATGCGCGCGGCGTGCCGCCGTGCGTGCTGGTCGCCGTGTTGCGGCTGGGCGACAGGCGTCGCAATGACGTTTCCATGCGCCGCCCGCTTTTCGATCACGCGCGGCCGTACGGAGCGCAAAGCGCCCGCGCTCCCGCCGCCCCGGTTACCGCACGCGTTCCGGTCTGGTGTTGCGGCCCCGTGTGCCGTCGCGCGCGGCAGGGCAGTTTGCCGCCGGCATGACACCGGCGGCGGGTTACTGCGGCACGCGCCGGATCAGCCGGCAAAGCACCTCCAGGCTGGCGCTCGCGCTGGCCGGCGGATGGCCGCCGCAAGTGCGGCTGCGCACGTGCTTGCGCCGCACGGCGCCGTCGGCTGCAGATGTGCGGCCGCAGTATGATCCCTCGCGTCGGTTCCTCGTCTGCATTCTTGCCTCCCGCCACAATTATTGGCGGATTCCCTCGTCGGGCAGCACACATTAGTATCAGGAAACGTGTGCCGGCCGCATGCGGTGGACACCCATAATGGTCCCATGCCGCCCTTCGACAGCAATCCTTTCACAGCCGTGCTGATTCTGCACGGCCTGCTGGCTGGCGTCGACGTGCTGCTCAACCACGAATTGTTGGCGCGCCTGCCGTACCGGTCCAGCGCCGCCCGCGAGGAGCTGTTGCACGCCGTGCGCGAAGCAATGTTTGCCTTCCTTTTTCTCGGGCTGGCATGGTGGACGTGGCATGGGGCTTTTGCCTGGCTGCCCACGGCGCTGCTGGCGGCCGAAGTCCTGATTTCGGCGTACGACACCAAGATCGAAGGCGATACGCGTACGCTGCCAACCCCGGAACGCATTCTGCATGTCTTCCTGTTCATCAACCTGGGCGCACTGATCGTGCTGCTGGGCCAGCAGGCGGGCGACTGGCATGCGCTGCCGACGGAGCTCGCCCCTGCCCGGTATGGCTGGGCCGGCTGGCTGCTCAGCGCGCTGGGCATTGCCGCCGCCGCGTGGACGGTGCGCGACGGCTGCGCGTGGCTGCGGCTACGGAACCGCCCAGCCGACGCACCCTAGCACGATTGCCATAAATACATCATCCGGTAGCCGCGATCACTTATACTTGTACTTTTATTCCGCTAAGCAACCGTGCACACACTCTACTCGCCCAAACTCGACCAGCTGGCCGAACTTGCCCGGCAGATCGTCGACGACTCCGTACTGCCGAATGCCGAGCTGGTGGACCGGGAATGCCGCTGGCCGGAGCATTCGATGCGCGCCTTTGCCGATGCGGGCCTGCTCGGCCTGCAGGTGCCCGGCACCCTGGGCGGACACGGGCTCGGCCTGCACGCGCTGCTGCACCTGACCTCCATCATCGGCCAGGCGTGCCCGTCATCGGCGCTGTGCTTCGGTATGCACTGCGTCGGCACCGCCGTGATTGCGGCAAAGGCGACGGACAGCCAGCGCAACCGCTATCTGCGCGAGATCGCCGCGGGACGCCACATCACGACCCTGGCGCTGTCCGAAAGCGGTACCGGCGCCCATTTCTACCTGCCGGAAACGACGATGACGCGGGACAACGGGCGCTATCTGCTGAACGGGACCAAGCAATTCGTCACCAACGGCGGCCGGGCCGATTCCTACGTCGTCTCGACGGTGGCCAGCGATGGCATGGCCGAAGGCGACTTCAGCTGCGTCATCGTCGATGCGGACACGCCGGGAATGGCGTGGCAGCAGCCTTGGGACGGCTTCGGCATGCGCGGCAACTCGTCGCGCACGCTGGCGCTGCAGGATGCCGCCGTCCCCGCGGAAAACCTGCTGGGCACGGAAGGCGACCAGGTCTGGTACGTGTTCGAGGTGGTGGCGCCCTACTTCCTGATGGCGATGGCGGGCACCTACCTCGGTATTGCCCAGACCGCCGTCGACCTGGCCGGTGAGCACCTGCGCAACCGCCGCCATAGCCATACCGGCGGCACGCTGGCGGAAATCGAAACGATGCAGACCCGCTACGCCGCCATGTGGGTGGCGCTGCAGAAAACCCGCGCACTGGTGGAGGAAGCGGCGCAACGTGGCGACGTGGGCCACCCGGAAGCGCTTCCTTTCATCCTGGCCTGCAAGGCCGATGCGGGAGAGACGGCCATTACGCTGGCCAACGACGCCATGACGATCTGCGGCGGCAGCGCCTACCGCGAGAACAGCCGCGTGGCCCAGTTGCTGCGCGACGCCCGGGCCAGTCATGTGATGTCCCCCACGACCGACATGCTGCGGGTCTGGACGGGCCGCGCCCTTCTTGGAATGCCCCTGTTATGACGGGCGCGCCCCAGACGGGTATGTCCCGGACGGGCACCTCCCCGTCGGGTATGTCCCAGACCGGCATGTCCCGGACGGGCATGTCCCGGACGGGCATGTCCCCGCCCACGGTGTTACTGCTGCTGGGTACGCACCCGGACGAGACGGCGTTGCTGGGACATCCGCCCGGGGCCGCCATCAGGTACTGCAACGCGACGCAGGCACTGCCGGCCGACTGGCCTCCCGGCGGCAACGTGCCGGGGGTTTGCGTCATCGCGCCCTCCGTGGCCAGGCCAACCGTGCTGGCCCGCCAGCTGCGCCGGCAATGGCCGACAGGACGCATTGTGTTCCTGGCCAGCGACCCCGAGGGCCTGCGCGTCGAGCTGCGGCGCAGCCCGATGGTGGGTGATGCCGTCGTGCTCGACCCGCGCGATCCGTTGTTGCCACGCTACCTGGCCCAGGCTCTGCAGGCCACGGCCACCCAGCGGCGCCTGCGCACGACGCTCGACAAGGTCAACACGCAACTGGCCACCCGCGCTGTCGACAGCACCGCGCTGCGGCGCATGGTCATTGCCGAAAGCTATCTGCGCAATTTCTGGGAGCAGTCGCACGAGGCGGTGATCGGGCTCGATGCCAACACGCAGGTCGTCTACTGGAACCGCCGCGCGACCGAACTGCTGGGGGTGGCGCCGGCCGAGGCCACCGGCAGCTACGCGCACGAGTTGCCGTTCTGGAACAGTGAATTCGATGCGGCATTGGGCAAAATGTCCGAGACGGGGACCCGCGCCATCGTCAGCCTGCGCATCCTCGGCAACGTCGAGGCGACCGAGGTGACCGTCGTCGCCATCCGCGACGGCGACGCAATGGTGGGCGTGCTGCTGTCGCTGCGGCCGGCATCGGACGACCAGCGCGCGCTGCTGGCCGAGCGCGAGCGCAACCGGGCCGCCGTCGCGCTGGCACAGAACCAGTTGCGCCAGCTCAGCGCCCTGTTCGAACATGCGCCGGGCGTCATGGCCGTCACGGCCGGGACGGAACACGCGTTTGAAATGGCCAACGCATCGTTTGGCCAGCTGTTCGGCGTGCGCCCGGCACCGGGCGTCACCCTCGATATGGCGCTGCCGTGGCTGAGCGGCCAGCCGCTGCGGGCGCTGTACGATCAGGCCGCTGCCACTACCACGGAAGTTGTCGCCAGGGCGGTGCCCGTCACACTGCCAGACCAGCCCCACGCGCCGGTGTTCCTGAACCTCGTGCTGCAACCCGTGCCAGGGGGGGGCGGCGGCAGCCGCATCTTCCTGCAGGCGGACGACGTGACGGCGCAGGTGACGGCGGAGGCCACGCGCCAGCAATACCAGAAGGAACTGGAGGACGCCATCGAAGCGCGCACGCGCGAGCTCGAAGCGGCACAGGCCGCGCTGCTGCAGGCACAGAAGATGGAAGCGATCGGCAAGCTGACGGGCGGCATCGCCCACGACTTCAACAATATCCTGCAGGTCGTGGGCAGCAACCTGGAGTTGTTGTCGGGCGAGCACAGCGGAAACGCGTCGGCGCGGCAACGCATCGCCAGCGCCATCGCGGCCGTGGACCGGGGTGCCCGCCTGTCCGGCCACCTGCTGGCCTTCGCGCGGCGGCAGCCGTTGCAGCCGAGCGCGCTCGATCCCGGCGCCGTGGTGCAAGGGATGGAAGAAATCCTGCGTCGCGCCATCGGCGAAGCGATCACCGTGGAAATCTGCATCGCGCCGGATCTGTGGGCCTCCCAGCTCGACCGTGCGCAGCTGGAGAACGTCGTCCTCAACCTGGCGATCAACGCGCGCGACGCGATGGCGGGCGCCGGCAGCCTGACGATCGAACTGGAAAACGTCCGGCTCGACGCCCGCTACGCCCACACCCATGCGGAGGTGGGCAGCGGGGACTACGTGCTGCTGGCCGTTTCCGACACGGGCAGCGGCATGAGCGCCGAAACCCGGGCGCGCGCGTTCGAGCCGTTCTTTACCACCAAGCCGGAGGGCCAGGGTACGGGCCTGGGACTGTCGATGGTGTACGGCTTCATCAAGCAAAGCGGCGGCCACGTGGAGCTGTACAGCGAAGTGGGCCACGGCACGACCGTGAAGCTCTACCTGCCGCGCACGCAGCAGCTTGTCGAGGCGCCCGATCAGCGCGCGCGCGGGCCGATCGCGGGCGGAACGGAAACGATCCTCGTGGTCGAGGACGACGCGGCCGTGCGCGCGGCCGTCGCCGATCAGCTGACGACGCTGGGCTACACGGTGCTGCAGGCCGGCGACGCCGCCGGCGCCTGGCAAATGCTGGAGGCAGGCGCCCGTCCGGACCTGCTGTTCACGGACGTCGTCATGCCGGGCGCCCTCGGCAGCCCCGAACTGGTGCGCAGGGCAAAGGAACGGATGCCGGGGCTTGGCGTGCTGTTCACTTCCGGCTACACGCAGAACGCCATTGTCCACGGCGGCAGGCTGGATGCCGGTGTCGAGCTGCTGAGCAAACCGTACCGCCGCGACGAGCTGGCGCAGCGCATCCGCGCTATTCTCGACAGCCACACACGGGAACAACCGGCGCGATCGGATGCCGTTGCGCAACGGGTACTGGTCGTCGAGGACAATCCGGATGCGCAGGACCTGCTGTGCCAGATGCTGGACCTGATCGGCTATGCGGCGTCCGGCACGGGCTCGGCCGAAGGCGCGCTGGAACGCCTGGGCGCGTTCGATATCCTGCTCACGGACGTGCACCTGCCCGGCATGTCCGGCGTCGCGCTGGCGCAGCACGCGCGCATGCATCACCCGACGCTGCGTATCGTGTTCGTCACGGGCGCCGAGGCGCCGCAACTGCCGTTTCCCACCACGGCGCTGCGCAAGCCGTACAGCATCGACCAGCTGCGTCAGGCACTGGCAGCGGCAACATAACCCATCAAGGAGACAGCATGGCAGCGCAGTTCACTCAGTTCAGTTATGACGACATCACGGCCAGCGCGCTGCGCACGATCTCGGCCATTGCGGCACAGGCCCGCGCGGAGGAAGGCATCGATCCGGACGCCTGCTGGACCATGGCACGGGGCGCCTTCCGCGGCTGGTGCGAGCTGGTCGGCGACGCTGCCACGGAAGAGGACCGGGCCATGCTGGAGCAGCTATTTGAAGGCTTTCCCTTGCGCAATCGGGCCTGTGCCGAGGGCGCGCCGGGCAACTGGCGCCCCAGCCCGATTGTCGTGCTTGGCGCCGTGCAGCGAGACAACCGCGGGGCGCCGGCGCGGTAAACTTCGACGGCGGTTCCTGCTTGGTGGCACAATCTTGTCAAAGACAAAGTAGCAACCCCCAACAGGACGCCTCACTTGCCGCTCAAATCGCTCCGCCCGACCGCATCCGGAACCTTGCTTGCACCCGGAAAGCGGCCCGGTACGCGACCCGTCATCCGCCTCGTCATCCTGGCCACGGTACTGTCCTGTACGGTGCTGGCCGGCTGCTCCGCGTGGTTCATCTGGAATACCCGAGAGAACCAGATCCACCAAGCCGAAGTGGCCAGTTCGAACGTGGCGCGAATGGTCGGGGTGCAGGTGGAGTCGGCCTTGAAGACGGCCAGCATGGCGCTGGCCGATATCGCCGAACGCGTCGAACACGACGGCAACGACCCGGCGGCGCGCCGGCGCCTGGCCAGCCACCTGGCGGAGCTGGCCGACACCTTCCCCGAGCTGCACGGGCTGTTCGTGTATGGTCCGGACGGTGCCTGGCTGGCGACGTCGCTGCGCAGCGCGGTCAGCGGCAATAATGCCGACCGCGAGTATTTCCAGTACCACCGCAAGCATCCCGGCCCGGAGGTCCACATCGGCAAGCCCGTCAAGAGCCGCTCGACGGGCGTGTGGATCATTCCCATCTCGCATGGCGTGTACGGCCGCGATGGCACATTCCTGGGCGTCGCGGTCGTCACGTTGCAGGTCAATTTCTTCGAGCGCATCTACGACGAACTCAATATCGGCGAAAACGGCACGGTGGTGCTGATGCTGGCGGACGGCACGGTCGTCTACCGGCGCCCGTTCGATGACAAGCTGATCGGCACTGACCTGTCAGAAGGCAATATTTACGGGGAGCTGCGCAAGCGCAATGTCGGCTCGGCGTTTCTGATGGCGAAAGTGGACGGGCTGGAGCGGCTGTACAGCTTCCGCCGGCTCACCGAAGTGCCGTTCCTCGTCGCCGTCGGGCGCACCAAGTACGACATCCTGCATACCTGGCAGCGATCCAGCATGCTGATCGGCGCGGCAGCAGTGCTGATCAGCATCATGTTCATGACGTTTGGCGTCAGGCTGGTGCGCCAGATGGCTATCCGCGACAGTCTCGACAGGCAACTGCGCAGCTACTCGGAAGAACTGGAACGGCACAATGTCGGGCTGCTCCGGATCGCCCACACGGACAAGCTGACGCAGCTGGCCAACCGGCGCTGCTTCGACGAAATGCTGGAACAGGAACTGCGGCGCGCCAACCGCGACGGCATGCCCATCTCGCTGCTGCTGATGGACCTGGATTACTTCAAGCAGTTCAACGACACGTACGGCCACGTGGCGGGCGACGAATGCCTGCAAAGGACAGCGCAGGTGCTGGCGGCACAGGTCGCCCGCGCGGGCGACCTGGCGGCCCGCTACGGCGGCGAGGAATTCGCCATCATCATGCCCAATACCGACCAGGCCGGCGCCGCTGCCGTGGCCGAACGCGTACGCGCCGGCGTCCAGGCGCTGCACATCCCGCACCAGCATTCGCCCACGCAGACCGTTACGGCCAGCTTCGGCGTGGCCACACTGGCGCCGGACGGCAACCGCGTCCATAGCGTGGCCGACCTGGTCGACCGGGCCGACAAGCACCTGTACACCGCCAAGCGCACGGGCCGCAACCGTGTTTGCGCCGGGGAGGATGAGCACTCCACCCTGTGACGGTGGATGCGGTGGCGCCGCATCGACTGCAGCGGAACGGTGAACGCCACGAGCGTCCCGCCGAGGCGGGCTATCGGCTCGCGCATCCCGAGCAGGCTTCAGTGGCGCTGCCCCGGGCAATGACCGTGCGGCGTGCGCGCCGGCTGGCAGCAAATGGGACTATGATGAAACACGCCAGCCGGGTGGACCATCGGGGCCCGCCGGCACCGCGCGATGGAGGCCGGGATGAATCTTGCACCACTGCCCCTTGCCGTCTTTGTCGTCGATGCGGACGGCGCCGTCCTCAGCTGGAACCGGGCGTTCGAGAACCTGGCCGGCTACGGTCCTGATGACATGCGCGGGCGCAAGCTGGACGCCGTGCTGGCCCTCGACGACGGCGCTCCGCTGGCGCCCGCGCTGGCGGAAGTGGATATGACCGGCCAGTTGCTGTGCGCCGGGGGGCACCGGATGTCCGTGCGCCTGACGTTCGCGCCTCACTCGTTCGATACGGCGCCCGGCAATTACAGCGTTATCCTGCTGCCCCTGCCCGGGCAAGGGCCGCCCCGTTATGCGCTGCTGCAGGACTTTCCCGTTGCCGAACTGATCGAAACGCTGCCCTGCCTGTTCTATGTGGTCGACCGGAGCGGGCACCTGCTGCTGTGGAACCGCCAGGTCGAGAACGTGCTGGAGCGCACCGGCGAGGAACTGCCGACGATGAACGTGAGCGAATTCTTCGACGACGTCGAGCGCCAGCCCGTCATCGACAAGATCCTGGCGGCGTTCGAACACGGCAGCTCCTCGCACGAAGCGGACCTTGTAGGCAGGCACGGCAAGCGCACGTCGTTTCTGTTCAACTGCGCCCGTACCACGCTGGGCAACCTTCCCGTCGTGTTCGGCACCGGCCTGGATATTTCCGAGCGAAAGAAAACCGAGCAGGGCCTGCGCGTCAGCGAGCGGGCCATGTATTCCAGTGTCAACGCCATCCTGATCACGTGCTGTTCGCATGGCGAGAACCTGATCGAATACGTCAACCCCGCCTTCGAACAGATGACGGGCTATTCGCTGGCCGAGATCAAGGGCCGCGATCCCCGTTTCATGCGGATCGAGGGCTGCGACATGCACGAGCACCAGCGCATCCGCATGGCGCTGCGGGCCAAGCAGAGCGTACATGCGGTGCTGCGCAACACGCGCAGGAACGGCGAAGTCTTCTGGAACGACCTGCGGATCGATCCTGTGGTGAACATCGACGGCAAGGTGACCCACTTCGTCGCCGTCCTGAACGACGTGACGCAGGCGCGCCAGTACGAGCGCCGGCTGCACCACCTGGCCCACCACGACGCGCTGACGGGACTGGCAAACCGGACTCTGCTGCAGGAACGGCTGAAGATCGCCGTCGAGTCCGCGCAGCAAGGCATGCCGGGCGCGCTGGCGTTTGTCGACCTGGACAATTTCAAGCACATCAACGACACCTTCGGCCACGACGTGGGCGACTGCGTGCTGCGCGAGATCGCCAACCGGCTGCACGCGGGCGTGCGCGAACACGATACCGTGGCCCGGATGGGCGGCGACGAGTTCGTACTGCTGATTACGGAACAGGCGGGCGAAACGGTGGTCGCCGAACTGCTGGAGCGGCTGCGCCGCAACCTCGACCGGCCGATCGTCGTGCGCGGCAAGGAAGTCATCGCCGGCGCCAGCTTCGGCGTGGCGCTGTTCCCGCGCGACGGCGACACCGTCGACCGCGTCATGCGCGCGGCGGACTCGGCGATGTACCATGCCAAGACCCTGGGCAAGAACAATGTGCAGTTCTATTCGATCGGTCTGAACGAGGTCGTGCGCCAGCACCTGCTGCTGGAAGCGGGACTGCGCAATGCCATCCGCAACGGCGAACTGGCACTGGGCTACCAGCCCAAGGTGGACTTGCGCACGGGCCACGTCGTGGGGGCCGAGGCACTGGTGCGCTGGAACCATCCGGACGAAGGACTGATCGGCCCCGACAGGTTCATCCCCATCGCCGAGGAAACGGGACTGATCGTGCCGCTGGGCGACTGGGTCATCATGCAGGCATGCACGACGCTGCAGGTACTGGCAGCACTGGGCATCGCCGACTTCGTCATTTCCGTCAACCTGTCGCCGCGCCAGCTACGCCAGCGCCAGTTCGTCGAACACCTGGCCGCCACGTTGCAGCACTTCCACATCCATCCGAGCACGCTGGAACTGGAGGTCACGGAAAGCCAGCTGATGGACAATCCCGCCGATGCGCTCGAAGCGCTGGCGCAGCTGAAACATCTGGGCGTGCGCCTGTCGATCGACGACTTCGGGACGGGCTATTCAAGCCTGTCCTACCTGCAGAAGTTCCCCGTGGACGTGATCAAGATCGACCGCTCCTTCCTGGGCGATATCGCCGGCGAGGGCAACGCCGTCATCACCCGCGCCATCATCGCGCTGGGCCATAACCTGAAGCTGGAAGTGATCGCCGAAGGCGTCGAAACGCGCGAACAGCTGTCGTTCCTGCGCGACCATGACTGCGACCAGATGCAGGGCTATTATTTCAGCCCCGCCGTGCCCCGGGACATACTGCGCAACATGGTCTGCAGCGGGTTGCGCATGGCCGTGTGACGGCACCGTGCGACTACATCGACTGTACGGCATCCACGCTTTTCGGCATACCCAGGCGACCGACCACGGCCAGGGTGCCGTCGGGGCGCCGTGTTGCCACCAGCATCTCGCCCTGCGCCAGCCGGTCGCCCGTCAGCGCGCGGATATTGACGTCGTGCGTCACCAGCACGAGATTGCCGGGCGCCTGCCATGCCAGCACGCTCTGGCGCAGTTCGGCCAGCTTGCGGGCGCGGGCGGCGTCGCCGTCGTACATCATCGAATCGAGCATGGCGACCGCTTCGACCCTGCCAAAGGCGAGCCGCGCCGTGTCCTGGCAGCGGCACCAGCGGCTCGACAGTACCCGCGCCACCGGCACGCCGTGGTGGCGCACCGCCGCGCCCAGCGCCTGCGCATCGGCCCGGCCCGGTGCCGACAGGTTGCGCTGGGTGGCACAGTCGCCCAGTACGAATCCGGGCGGGTCGCCCAGTCCGGGTTCCGTTGCCGCATGCCGCACGACCAGTACGTGGCCGCCGGCCTGCAGGCGCTGCCACAGCTCGTCCGCGCTGGCCGCCGCGGGCTCCGCCGCCAGCAGGGGAAGGGCCAGCGCCATGCTGGCCAGGCTCAACAACAGTCGCGGGATCATGATGTTCTCCTTTGTTCATGTAGGCTGGGGGCGATGCGGTCCGTCAGGCGATAAGGTAAGCCGGTTGCGTCCGTTGCGGCGCAGTTTTTTTGGCGCCGTTGCGTAGGCGGCATCGCCGGACTACATGTGCTGCCTGCCAGCCGGCGCGCCGGCAGGCGCTGGTCGCCATGGCGGCCGGCCAGGCGTTGCTGGCGCACCCGCTGCCCGCCGTGCAGCGACTGCGCGAACGGGTGCCGGCACCGCGGGTTCCGGGCGGACAGCAGGAATGCAGGCGTCTGCCGAACAAGCCGGTCGTCGAAAACAACGACGGGAGCCGGGTGGCGATGGCGCTGCGTCCGGCCGCCGGGCTCAGCTCCCCAGACCCCGCGTAAAGTCGATGCGCCCGGCCCATTCGGGGAAATCGATCAGCGGATTGCGGTTGCCCTGCGTTTCAAAAATGGCCGCATTACGGTGCCGTTCGTACTCCGTGACGGGGTCGGCGGCGTGCCAGGCCAGCAGGATGGCGATACGGTCCGGCTGGTACTCATTGGCGGTGCGGTCGATCAGGCCCGGATAGCGCAGCAGGAAATACAGCGTGGCGCGGGCCACCGGGCCCTTGCCGTGGCCCGGTTCGAATTTGCCCGGCTCGCGTTTGCCGCAATCGTTGCGGATGACCTCGGCAAAGTCGGCGAAATCGAAGTAAGGGGTGTTGCCGCGGAAGCTGTTGCAGTCCATCTCGCAGGCAAACAGGTGATGCAGGTCGCCCCGCATCGGCTCGCGCTTGCCGAACCACGATTGCGGCACGACGTGCTCGCAGTTGTACGGCAGCGTCGCCTCCAGGAAGTCGTCGTCGAGCGGCATGGCCTCGGCCGTGCCGGGCCGCGGCAGCGCCACCGCCGCGCGCATCCGCTTGCGCTGCTCGTCGATGGCGAAATCCGCCTCGATCAACGCCTTCGCCTCCATGCCGGCGCCGGAATAAATGCTGAGGATATCGTCGCCGCCGCGCGTATGGCGCAGTTCGACCCAGGGATACAGATGCCTGGCGGGCGCATAGGCCGGCCGGCCCGTGTGGGTGCGCTCCAGCAGCTCGTGCAGCGCCGCGTGGGCGGCGGCCTTGTCGTCGGGCAGCGCGAACAGCGCGTAATAGGCGTCGCGGGCCGCCTTGTCCGCCCTGGCATCGTAATAGGGACGCTCGGCGGCGCGCGCCAGCTCGGCCAGTGCCACCGTCATGGCGGGCGGCGGGCCTGCGTGCGCCGTTGCCGGCGCTGTTGCCGACCCTGTTGCCCGCGTTACCGCCGGACTTGCCCCGGCGGCCGGCGGTGCGATGACCGGTGCCGGCGGCAGGGCCGGGGCAATGGCTGGCATACGGACCGGCGCGATGCCCGGCATGACGGGATGCACACCCTGCTGGACGGGGCCCAGTTGCGCCGTGACGGTCAGCGGAATCGTCCACGTTGCCGTGCCCGCGCCCGCCACCGGCGCATGGCCGCCTGGCGCCGCCAGCGGCATGGCCGGGCTATCGCTGCCCTCGCCCGCCACGGCCGCGTCCAGCGCAGACGGCGGCGCCAGGTTCAGCAGATCGTCCCGCAGCGCTGCCTGCGCCGGCGGCAGGTCCTGCGCCGCAATATATCTAACGAGGCTGGAGACGCGGATCCCTTCGTTGGCCACCCACGCGATCAGGTCCGGGTCCATGCCTTCCCGCCATACGCTGCCGTCGCGCGTCAGCAGCCGGCCTTCGCTGTCGCGGCGGGGGACGCCCGCATGATGCAACGCCACCACTTCCCACTGGTCGTTGAACACGGGCGAGCCGGACGAGCCCGGTTCCGTGTCGGTCACGTAGTGGGCGTAATCGTCGAACAGGTCGACTAGTTCGTTGGAGCGCAGCACCAGCTGCTTGGCTTCGCCGCGCGGATGCTGGACGATGTTCAGGCTTTCGCCCAGCAGCACCTTGCCCTGCGTGCCGATCAGCCGCGACCAGCCATAGCGGTCCAGGGCGACGCCGCGGGCGGAACGCCCGGCCACGGCCACCAGCGTGAAGTCCAGCTCCGCGCTGGTCATGAAGAAGCGTTCCGGCTCCAGCGCAAAGCCGACCACGGGCAACGGCCGGCCGGAGCGGTCGTTCTGGTAGTCGAATTCGACCTCGCTGGCGGCCGCCACGGCCGCGCTTTCCAGCACGTGGTGATTTGTCAGCAGCAACGTGGGCGACACCATGAAGCCGGTGCCGTACCCGATCGAGCGCCCCAGCGCCGAGCGGATGTTGATGCGGCCGACAAAACGGGCCACCGCCAGCGCCAGCTCGACGAAATTCATGTCGAGGAAATCGGGATTGCCCTGCACGCGCTCCAGGCCGATCGACTCCGTCAGTGTTGCCTTGCCGCCGGCCGTTGTGGCGCACGGTGCGCCGGCCTGCACCGCCTGCGCCAGGCGGCTCAGCCGTGCCTGCACCCGCTCGGGCGACTCGGCCTCGATGGCCCTGCCGGAACGGATCCGTTCCAGGTTGGGCGTGCGCACGGCGGCGCGGCGATGCCAGCGCTCTCCCGCCGCCACGGCGATATTGGTGAAATCCATGCTGTGCTCCCGAATGTTCCGCAATGCAAGGACGCTAGCGTCCTGCAACCCATGGTTTGATTGTAGGCGAAACAACCAGCACAAGATGTACCCGACTGTATTGATTTGTGTCGGACGTGCGTCATATGGGTTCGCACAGAGGCGCGGCGGTCACGCGGTACGCGGCGGCATGGCCCGGAACGCATCCCGGATGGCATGCAACAGCGGCTTGGCAGCGAGCCGGTCGTCGAACGGCGTGCCGCGCATCGTCAGGCCGTCCTTGCGCGGCGCTTCGTCCCACGTGCGCAGCCAGCTGACGTGGTCCGCCATGCCCCACATGACGAAGTCCGTTACCTGCGGGTAGCTCAACGTGAGATCCAGGTAGTCCCTGGCCAGGGCAGCCACGCCGGCGTCGCGGCTGGCGATATCGCCGGGCAGCGCACGGTCGTTGACGTCGAACTCCGTGATCAGCAGCTTGTAGCCCATGCCCGTCACGGCGTCGAGGAAGCGGCGCCATTCCCGCTGCGGGTCGCGGCCGTCGCGCACGTCGTCCCATGAGCCGATATGGCTTTGCAGGCCGACGGCATCGACCGGCGTGCCCTTGCGCCGCAACGCCGCCAGCAGCTCCAGCACGCCGGCCCGGTGCTTCGCGCTGCCGGCGTCGCCGCGCATGTAGTCGTTGTACACCAGCTGCGCGTGCGGCGCGCCCTCGCGGGCCAGGCGGAAACACAGGTCGATCTGCTCGATGGCGCCGAGGTGGCGCGTGAAGACGTTGGCGCGCAGTGCGCCGTCGGCCGGATCGACGGCTTCGTTGACGACGTCCCAGCTGTACACGTCGCTGCCGAAGTGGCGCGTGACCGTGCCGATGTGCGTCTTCAGCAGCCGCTCGGCCTCGCGTGCCGGCCGGGCGCCGAAGTCATGCCCGTTGACCCACTGCGGCAGCCATCTGGCCGGCTGCCAGACCAGCGTGTGGCCGCGCCGCTGCAGCCCCATCCGCCCGGCCCAGCCGAAGATGGCGTCGGCCGGGCCGAAACGGAACGTGCCCGGCGCTGGCTGCAGCGCCTGCCATTTGGTTTCGTTCTCGCAGACGACGACGCCGCACTGGCGCGCGACGACGTCCGCGTAGGCGGCATTGCCGAGGCTGTTCGGCGTGTCGGCCAGCGCGCAGCCGACCCGCAAGCCCTTGCGGGCCGCGACCGACTTCAGGGTGTCGACGGTTTCCACGGCGTGGGCGAATGGCGCGGGCAGTGCGGCGGCGGCAAGCAGCGCCAGCGTGTGGCGGCGGCGGGTATCCATGGGTGTCTCCTCGTTATAGGGTGCCGGCACTCATGCGGTGCGGTCATGACGATGTTATACCAATCGCGCATGCCGTTCGATGTTAGCGAAACCAACGAGGTGGCCGGGCGGCCTTCACGAAGCGGCCGGGCCCTGCCGTGCCTGGCCCCGGTAGCCGATATCGTCGAGCGGGCGCGTGATGCGGTGCCGTGCCAGCGCCGCGCCGCCCACGGCCACGGCATCCCTGCCGAAATGCGACGTGCGGATGGCCGGCGCCGTCAGCATCGCCGCGTCCGCATACCCCGCCAGCACGTCCCGCGCCGGCGCGATCAGCGCGTCGCCCAGACCCAGCGCGGTACCGCCGATGACGATCGCCATGGGGTCGAAACTGGCCCACAGGTTATTGAGCAGCACGCCGAGCTGGCGACCGGCGGCGGCCACCGTGACACACGTGCCCGGCTCGCTATGCTCGACGCGATCGAACAGCGCTTCGAGCGCGGCGAAGCTGGGCCGCACGTCCCCCAGCAGCGCGCTCAGGCCGATCAGCGCGTCGGCGCAGCCGCGCCGGCCGCACGAGCACAGCGGGCCGTCCGCCTGCAGGATCGCGTGGCCCACCTCGCCGGCAAAGCCGTGCAGGCCGGTCAGCAGCCGGTCGCTGACAATGACCCCGGCGCCCACGCCATAGCCGATCGACAGGTAGATCAGCGGGTCGGTGGCCGACTGCGGCGTGAACTCGAACTCGGCCAGCGCGGCGACGTTCGCTTCGTTCTGCATGTACAGCGGCACCCCGTCCAGCAGCGTGCCGGCAAAGCGCGCCTCGACCAGCGCGCCCACCGCCACATTGCGCCAGCCCAGGTGCGGCGCGTGCCGCAGCATGCCGGACGCCTCGTCCACGGCGCCATGCAGCCCGATGCCGATGCCCAATACGCGGCGCGGGCCGCCTGCCGTGCCAGGGCGTTCCAGCCGCCGCGCCACGCGCACCAGGCCAAGCGCGACCAGGCGGATGCAGGCGGCGGCGTCCGGCACGTCGTCGTACGGGATCACGAGCGAATCGAGCACGTTTCCCAGCAAATCCGTTGCCACCACGCGCGCCTCGTCCACGCCCACATCCGCGCCCAGCAGCGCCAGCCGGCCCGGGTCGAGGTGCAGCGGCGTGGCGCGGCGGCCGACCTCCCCCGTCGTGCGCAGTTCGCTCTCGGCCAGCCAGCCTTCGTCGACCAGTTCGCGCACCAGCAGGCTGACCGTGGATTTCGTCAGCCCCAGCACGTCGGCCAGCGCCGCGCGCGACAGGCCAGGCTGGGTACTGATCTGGCGCACCAGCGCCATGCGATTGAGCTGCTTGAGCAGTTGCTGGTCACCGGTGACGGGCATGTGGGGAACGGAGAACGGACATGTGAGGATTATGCAACACCGGCGGGAGCCGCGGCGGATCAAATTGGTGCGCGTTCCGGGACGTTCCCAGGGGCGCGCAACAGCCAATCATTACGTAATGTCAGGAACGCGCGCGGTGAAAGTCGTTGATCGCGCTCTGAAATCGTTTTCTCAACGATTTCCCGAACGTACGGTATGCAGCCCGGCGCTCGGAACCCGCACCCGGGCATGCACTGAACAGGCGCCGCCACGCCATCATTACTAAACAATTTAAATTGTTCGTTCGATTGACCAATTAATCGCAGCTTCTTACTCTCCTGCTATGGCGTTCGACAGCGCGAGTCCGGAAGACTCGCCCCGCCGCACACGGACCCGGGACAGGGCCGGCGCGGTGCGCGAACGCGATCCCCCGCCGGCGCAGACCACAACGACAGCGACGCCACGCGGGGACAGGTGACCAGCACCATGCAGCACCACCGCGGCACTGCCGTCCCTCCGGGCCGGCAGGCCATTCGCGCAACAGAGAGGAGACACTCGTGCCACAAATGAAAAAGGGGTTTTCCCCGCATCCGACCACCCGCCATCGCCTGATCACGCTGGCCGTCGCCGGCGCCTGCGCGGCGCTGGCGGCACCGGGCCATGCCCAGCAAGCCGCAGGGGGCCCGAACGGGCTGGCCGTGCCGTCGGCAAGCGAGCCTACGACCGGGCAGGCCACGACCGCGCAGACGGCGGCGCCGCAAACAAGCGGCGACGCCATGGACGCGCCGAAGGTCGTCGTCAAGGGCATCCGCGCCAGCATGCAATCGACGCTGAACCTGAAGCGCAATTCCGACGGCATCGTCGACGGCATCGTCGCCGACGATATCGGCAAGTTCCCCGACACCAACCTGGCCGAATCGCTGCAGCGTATTTCCGGCGTGTCGATCGACCGCAACCGCGGCGAAGGCGCGCAGGTGACCGTGCGCGGCGTCGGCCCCGACCTGAACATGGTGCTGCTGAACGGCCGGCAGATGCCGACGTCGAACCTGGCCGACCAGGCCGGCCGCGCGTTCGATTTTTCCAACCTGGCCTCGGAGTCGATCTCGCAGATCCAGGTGTACAAGAGCTCGCGCGCGGACACGCCGCCGGGCGGCATCGGCGCCACCATCAACATCATGACGGGCCGTCCGCTCGACCTGGGCAACACGGCCAGCGTCGGTGCCAAGGTGGTGTACGACACGTCCAACCGCCACCTGCCGCAGGAGGACAAGGCCAACCACTCGTACACGCCGGAGATCTCGGGCATCTACAGCACCACCTGGAACGACGGCATGTTCGGCGTGGCGGTCAGCGCCAGCTACCAGGAGCGCAACCTGGGCGTCAACACGGCGTCGATCACGAATGGCTGGCAGGGCCCCTTCCGCGGCGACGAAACCGGCCGGGGAACGATCCCGCAGCCAGGCACCCTTGGTGCCGGCGACATCACCAACCGGCCGGACCCGACCGACGTCTATTCGGTCCCGCAGAATATCTCGTACTTCATGCGCGGCACCCAGCGCCAGCGTACCAACGGCCAGCTGACCTTCCAGTTCCGCCCGAACAAGGACCTGACGACAACGCTGGACTACACCTACTCGCAGAACAAGGTGCAGACCAAGTACCACGAGTTGTCCGCCTGGTTCAACTTCGGCCCGTCCGTCAGCAACTGGACCGACGGCCCCATCGCCGCGCCGCTGCAGTACCAGGAGAACGTGGCGAACCAGGATATCGCCATGAACGGCGGCGACTATGCGACGAAGTCCGAGAACAAGTCGCTCGGCTTCAATGCGCAGTGGAAGGTGTCGCGCGACCTGAAGTTCAGCTTCGATGCGCACCACTCCACCGCGGTATCGAAGAAGGACAGCCCGTACGGCTCGGAAAACGACCTGGCCACCGTCAGCTTCAGCCGCGGCAACACGCGCGTCGACTTCACGGATGAGATGCCGGTACTGTCGATCGAAGGAGCGGGCTTCCATCGGGCGCCGATGCAGGTGTCCGGCTCGTGGTTCAAGGATGGCTACCAGAAGATGGAAATCGACCAGGCCCAGGCCAGCGGACGCCTGAACCTGTTCGAACGGTCGGCCCTGAACTTCGGCCTGTCGGCCACGAATGTCGAGAACCGCTCGGCGTTCCAGCAGGTACAGCGCGACACGTGGGGTGGCGCGACGACGCCGGCCGACTATCCGCAGGACCTGTGGCGCGCAGACTCGCTGGGCCAGTATTTCAGCAAGCTGGGCGGCTCGGGCAACCCGGCGCTGTTCCAGCAGATCCACCTGTTCGACTTCGCCGCGATGCGCCAGCGCGCCATCGAGGCAACGGGGCTGCCGGCACTGTACACGCCCAGCCTGGCCGACCCGGATTACGACCGCCGCACGACGGAAAAGAGCCGTGCCGTCTACTTCCAGTTCAATACCGACTGGGATACGGCGATGCCGATGCACACGGGCCTGGGCTTCCGTTACGAGAAGACGGACGTCACGTCGACCGCCCTGTCGCAGACGGTCGGCGGCGTCAACTGGGTGTCGCAGAACGAGCTGCCGTTTGTCTTCGCCGGCAAGGAGTTCACGACCCTGACGGGCAAGTATCACAACATCCTGCCTAGCCTCGACTGGGACATGGACGTGCGCCCGGACTTCAAGGTCCGGGCCAGCTATGGCCACACGATCGGCCGGCCGCGCTACGACCAGATCCAGGGCGGCACGACGATCAATCCGACCGGCACCGTCAACGGCGGGACGGGCTCGCGCGGCAACCCGGCGCTGAAACCGGTCAAGTCGAAGAACCTGGACCTGTCGGCCGAGTGGTATTACGATCGCCAGAGTGTCGTGTCGCTGGGCCTGTACTACAAGAAGCTGGACAACTACGCGGGCCAGACCGTGATGGAGGAGGTGTCGCCGAACGTGACGACGCCGGTGGGCGGCAGGTACTGGAACGCGGCGCTGGCTTCCGGCTGCATCGCCACCGACACCAACTGCCTGCGCAACTTCATCTTCAAGAACTTCGACGGCCAACCGGGCGTGACGCGCGGACCCGACAACGCCGCCGGCAACGCGACGGGCACGATTGCCGGCATCCCGGGGGATCCGAACGTCCATTACGACATCACGACGTTCGTGAACGAAAAGGCGGCCACGCTGAAGGGCGCCGAGATCAACGTGCAGCACATGTTCGGCAACAGCGGCTTCGGCATCCAGGCCAACTACACCTATGTGAAGTCCGACCTGACATTCGACAATGCCGGCAAGGGCAACCAGTTCGCGCTGGTGGGACTGTCCGATTCGGCCAACCTGATCGGCATCTACGAGGATGCGAAATGGTCGATCCGTGCCGCCTACAACTGGCGTGACAAGTTCCTCTCGTCGGTCACCGACCAGGCCGGGTCGAATCCGCAGTACGTGGAACCGTATGGCCAGCTGGACCTGTCGATCGGCTACAACGTCACGCCCAAGCTGGCGCTGTCGTTCGAAGCCATCAACGTGACGGACGAGACGCAGCGCGTCCATGGCCGGCACGAGCGGATGGTGCTGTCCGCAACGCAGGGCGGGCCGCGCTACATGATCGGAGCGCGCTACAAGTTCTGACGCACCCCGGGCGCATCCCGGGGCTTGCCATCCCGGGTGCGCCCGTTCCGACTCGTCGCGCCGGCGATGGCACGGCGACGCGCGTGACGGCGTGGGACGGCGCCGGCGGCGTGACCCCGCCCCAGCAGCGCCAACAGTGCGTGAGATGGGCCGGCCG
Organism: Pseudoduganella plicata; assembly: GCF_004421005.1. Classification (NCBI taxonomy): domain Bacteria; kingdom Pseudomonadati; phylum Pseudomonadota; class Betaproteobacteria; order Burkholderiales; family Oxalobacteraceae; genus Pseudoduganella; species Pseudoduganella plicata. Next base: position 266,046 of record NZ_CP038026.1, on the reverse strand, counting down.
AAATCGTCCAGCCTGTCGAACAAAAAATATCGTGCAACATCGTGCAGGCTCACTACATATCGTGCATTATACGGACGGTCGCTCTTCCACCGCCACCTCCGAAAGGTATCCCATGCACGCACCACAGCCAAAAACCATCCTGATCGCAGGCCCCTACCGCAGCGGTACGGACGGCGATCCCGTCCGCATCGCCGCCAACCTGCACGCGCTCGAGCGTGCCGCCTGGGACATCTACCGCAAGGGTCACGTGCCGCTGATTGGCGAATGGGCGGCGCTGCCGCTGGCGCAGGCGGCCGGTCTGTGCGCCGACGGCGCGGCGCCTGGCGAATTCCTGTATGCCGTTGCGGCGCGCATGCTGGCCCGCTGCGACGGCGTGTACCGGATTCCCGGCGCTTCGCAGGGGGCCGACGGCGACGTGCGGCTGGCCCGCGAACTGGGCCTGCCCTGCTGGTTCAGTCTGGACGAAGTTCCGGCGGTAGCCTGAACCGCTGCGCCGTTACAGCAGCTGCGGGTCGAGGCCGAACGCTGCGGCACGGATCGTGTCGTACAGCGGCGACAGCATGGTGACGCCGCCATGCGCCGCCATGTCGACCGCCAGCACACCGCCCAGCGCCGTATTGGCGGCAATGCCCTGCGCCGCCGCCGACAGTTGTGCTTCGATGGCCCACGCGCCGGTGCCGGGGCCATGGGCCGCATCGAAAGCCGCCACGACGGCGTGGAAGTCGTACAGGTGCGCGCCGTCGGCACCGATCGTCTGCAGGCGCGCGATGCCCTGGGTGGGCTGGATGGCCGCATACCAGTCCTTCAGCGTCACCGAATCGGCGCCGCCCGACGCCAGCACCAGGTCGGCGCCCGCGTGGCTCAGCGTCAGTTGCGCGATGTCGATGCCGACGCCCAGCGACAGCGTGGCGCCGCTGCCGGCGGCCTTCAGTGTGTCGGCACCGTCGCCGCCGTTGAAACCGACGATGTCGCGCGCGCCCGCGGTGACGGTGTCGTCGCCCTTGCCGCCATGCAGGTAGTCGGCGGCGGCGCCGCCCGTCAGCGTGTCGTTGCCGGCGCCACCGGCCAGCAGCACGCTGCGCGTGCCCGCGGCGAGCTTGTCGTCGCCCGCCAGGCCGGACACCAGGTAATGCTCCTGCGCCGCCGTCACCGTGTCGGCGGCCGCGGTGCCCGTTACCACGCCGCTTACCTGCGCGGCCGTCAGCACGGAGCCGTCGGCAAACTGCAGGCGCTCGACCGTTTTTGTCGCCGCATAAAACCAGTCGGTGATCGTGATCCGGTCGCTCTGCGGCGCGATGCCCGCGCCGCCGATCGTGAGCACCAGGTCGTTCCCGCTGCGGCCGAACGCCAGGTCGCCCTGGACAATACCGCTGCCGAAGACCAGCCGGTCGATGACGGCCGAGTTGCCTGTATCGACGATGGTATCGCGGCCGTCGCCGCGGTTGAAGAAGTAACTCGTGGCGCCGGGATTGCCGACCAGGTGGTCGTCGCCGGTGCCGCCGGTCAGCTGGGCGTTGCCGCTTGCCCCGCCGTAGCCGCCGCTCAGCGTGTCGTTGCCGCTGCCGCCGTCGACCGTGCTGTTGGTCGAGGCGTAGAAGCGCACGATGTCGTTGCCGTCTCCACCGCGCAGCACCGGCACTTTCTGGCCGCCGTCGAGGGTATCGTTCCCCCCGCGCCCGTCGATGAAGCGCGTGTAGTCGGTCTGGGCGATGCTGTCGTTGCCGTCCGTGCCCATGACGAAATTGCCCAGCTCCGTCACCTGCGCGGTGGTGAGCCGGCTCCCGTCCGCGAACGCCACGCACTCGATGAATCCCGTTCCCGGCCAGAACCAGCGCAGCGCGCGGATACTGTCCGGCGGCGCGCCGCCGCTGCCGCCGATCGTGACGGTGAGGTCATCGCCGTCGCGCCCGAACGCGACATCGGCCAGTGCGACCCCTGCCCCGAACACCAGGCGGTCGGGCAGGCGGTCGCCGTATGCATCCCGGATGGTGTCGTTGCCGTCGCCCCGATCGAACAGATAGATGTCCCTGCCGGCCGACCCGGTAATCGAGTCGTCGCCCAGGCCCCGACGACGGTGGCCTCCTGCGCACGGATCTGCGCACCGAGGATGGTGTCGTTGCCGCTGCCGGCATCGACGTACATGGGCACGACAGGGAGGTAATCGACAATATCGTTGCCTGCCAGCGCCTCGACCCGCCAGATGTCGTCGTCCGTGTACAGGAAGTCATGCGCCGCGGTGCCGCGCATGATGTTGGCCAGCGTCGTGACCTGCGCCGTGTCGAGCACGGTGCCATCGTCGAAGGCGAACGATTCGATGCAGCGGTTGACGTTCTCGCCGAACCAGCGTTCCACGAGGATGCCCTGCGCGGCGGCTGAATCGGCCGGACTGGCCGGATCCCGGACACGTATCCACAGCATCGTGCCCTGCTTGGTAAAGGTGACATCGGCCAGCGCGATCCCGGGTCCGAACCGGATGCGGTCCGTGCCGCCAAGGTCGCCCACGCTGTCGTTGCCATCGCCCAGGCCGAACAGATAGACGTCGTCGCCGGCGCCGCCGCGCAGCCAGTCGTCACCCTTCCCGCCCACCATCAGGGCGCTACCGTTGACGGGCGTCTCCGGCTGGTCCGGATTGGCCGAGAAGGCGATGCCAAGCGTATCGTTGCCGGCGCCCCCCATCACGGTGCTGTGCCCCAGCTCGGCATAGTAGACCTCATCGTCGCCGTCGCCGCCGTCAAGGAAATCGATGCCGCCATCGCTGTCGGTGATGACGTCGCGCCCGCCCAGGCCGAAGATCGCATCGTTCGTCGACCAGTCCGCCGCGAGGCCCGTCACCTGGTCGTCGCCATCGGACCCTTGCAGCGTGAGCTGCGCGAGATCGGCGGCAGCCAGCACGATGCCCCCGCCGAAGCCGATATCGCGCACGCCTGCGCCGGCGAACTGGCCCGTCACCGTTACTACCTCGTCCGTTCCATAGAGGATGCACAGATCATCGCCGCTGCGCGTCAGGAACACGTTCCGCACCGCCGTATCCGGGAACAACAGCTTGTCCGCACCCCAGGCCGCGACGGTCAGGTTGCCTTGTCCCTGCAGAACAATCTGCGTTGTGCCCGGCGCCGCCATGCCCGCCCGCATGCCGATACCCGGTTCGTCCGGGCTGCCGTCCGGTTCCATACTGATCCACGGGGTTTCGGGGCCCAACCTTTTGCTGTATGCCATATCTTTCCTTTACGTTTCTGTGCCCGTCGGTGTCGCGGCCGGTTTCAATCGCATTCGATACAGACGGATATGCGGATAAATAAACATGGCCGATTGTGGGTCCATTTCCACGTGGCACTATCAATAAACATCAAGGAATTATTTTTTCGGCTGCCTGGGCGGTGCATTCGCTCGCCGGCGGCTGTCTGCAAGTGGCATGGTCGGTCTGTTTCTCCAACAACAAATCGTTTTGCCATGAGTGCGGCGGCCAGTTTTCCGCGCCGGCAGACCGGCCCGATGCATGACCGCAAGCGTACCACTTGCTGGCCTCATGCGAACTGGTACTAACGATATAACAAAATGTCCGATTTGAGACACCCGCGCCCGGATCGGCTGACATGCCCCATGCCGGGGCCACCGGGCCGCGGTCCACCTTCCGTCAAGCGCCTCGAGGCGCCGTGTGAGCCGATTTCTAATACGCAACTGGTATTAGCGCGGCGGCATATATTAAAACCACTTGACTACCAATTTTTGCAGGCACATGCTGAATATGCGAACACCCGCGACCAATGACGATGGAGGAAAAGATGGAACATGCAATAACGAGAAGTGCTCTGGTGGCCGGCCTTGTCGGCAGCATGCTGAGCGCTTGCGGCGGCGGCAGTGGCGACTCTCCGTCGCCACAGGCCACCCGCCTGCTGGGCGCGGCAGTGGTGGCGGAAGAATGTCCCGCCTGGAGCAGCAGCGCCGTTTATACCAAGGACATGTGCGTCAGTTATAACGGGGCCGTCTATAAAGCCAAGTGGTGGACGCAGAATAACGTGCCGGGCGCCGAACAGTGGGGCCCGTGGGAGCTGCAGGCCGGAACGCCTACCCCGACGCCAACCCCGACTCCGACGCCGACGCCGACGCCGACGCCGACCCCAACCCCGAACGGCCGCGAAATCGGCTCCTACTTTGCCCAATGGGGCGTCTACGGCCGCGCCTACGAGGTCGCGGACATCCACACGACGAAAACGCCCGTCAACGGCGTGCAGACCAGCATCGCCGACCAGCTCACGTTCATCAACTACGCGTTCGGTAACGTCTACCAGAAAAACGGCGGCTATGAATGCGACATGGTCACCCGCGCCGAATCGGGCGACGGCACCGGCGGGGACGCCTATGCCGACTATCAGCGCTCGCCGGCGCGCACCGTCAACGGCCAGGCCGTGCCGTGGGACGCGCCCCTGTCGGGCAACTTCCTGCAACTCAAGCTGTTGAAGCAACAGCATCCGAACCTGAAGGTGTTCATCTCGCTGGGCGGCTGGAGCTGGTCGAAGTATTTCTCGGCGGCGGCAAAGACCGATGCGGGCCGCAAGCAGCTCGCCAGATCCTGCATCAAGATGTTCATCGCCGGCGACCTGCCCGTGCAGGACGGCCGCGGCGGGCCCGGTGCGGCCAAGGGGGTGTTCGACGGCATCGACATCGACTGGGAATACCCGGGCGGCGGCGGCATGGCTTACAACACGGTGGACCCGGCCGACAAGCAGAACTTCACGCTGCTGATGGCGGAGTTCCGCGCGCAGCTGGACGCCCAGGGCGCCATCGACGGCAAGCGCTATGCGCTGACGGCGGCCATCGGCGCCGGGACCGACAAGATCGCCAACACGGAACCGGCCAAGTACGCGCCGTACATGGACTGGGTCAACGTGATGACCTATGACTTCCACGGCGGGTGGGAAAGCACGACCAACTTCCACGCGGCGCTGTACCACGATCCGGCCGATCCATCGACCGGCGCCGTCGCCAAGTACAACGCCAACGACGCCATCACGGCGCTCGTCGCGGCGGGCATGCCGAAGAACAAGATCCTGCTGGGCGTGCCGTTCTACGGGCGCGGCTGGAAAGGCGTGCCGGCCACGAACAACGGCCTGTACCAGTCGGCCACCGGTCCCGCGCCAGGCGCGTACGAAGCGGGCATCGACGACTACAAGGTCCTTGCCAACAAGGCCGGCCAGCGCTGGTACCACCCGCAAACGAAGCAGCTGTACCTGTACACGACCACGGGTGAATGGTGGAGCTACGACGACCCGACCGTGATCGCGACAAAAATGCAGTACGTGCGCGACCAGGGGCTGCGCGGCGCGTTCTCGTGGGAGCTGGACGGTGACGCCAGCGGCGCCCTGACCAGCGCCGTCTGGAAGGGACGCTGATCCACCCGGGGTCGGTCCGGCAATCGGGCATCGGCAACGCCAGATGTCCGGATGCCGGGCCTGACCCCGGGCTTTGCCACCACGTATCTGGAGACTCCCATGAAACGACGTGCACCGGTGCAATCGATCGGCATCAACGACGACTGGCGCCGCTGGATCGCGGAAAACCTTGTGCTGGGCAGCCATCCCGATACGCTGGCCGGCATCCTCCGCGGCTCTGGCGTGCCGCCTGCGGTGGCCCGGGCCGAGATCGCGGCGGCCCTTGCCAGCCCTTACCTGCACGGCGCGCAGCGGCTGCACAACCGGCTGGCCAAGCGCGACTGGCTGCTGGACATCCAGGGCCGCCTGGACCGGATGGCACCCGCCGACATGACGACCGTCGTGCCGCGGCGCGAGCGGCTGTCCGGCGACGCGTTTCTGCGCGAGCACTACCTTGTCAACCGCCCCGTCATCGTCACCGGCATGCTCGACGACTGCGCGGCGCGGCGCTGGACGCTGGCCGGGCTGGCCGACCGTTTCGGCGCACGCGAGGTGGAAGTGCAGCGCGGCCGCGAGGCCGATCCGGCGTACGAAATGAACAGCATCGCCCACAAGGCGCGCATGCCGTTCGGCGCCTACGTCGACATGGTGCGCAGCGCCGGCCGCACCAACGATTTCTACATGACGGCCAATAACGACGGCAGCAACCGCGCCGCACTGGACGAGCTGTGGGACGAGATGCCTGCCCTGCCCGATTACCTGACAGACGAGCGCAAGGGCTTCTTCTGGCTGGGGCCCGCGGGCACCGTCACGCCGTTCCACCACGACCTCACCAACAATTTCATGATGCAGGTGATGGGCCGCAAACGGGTGCGCCTGATTGCGCCGTGCCAGACGCCGCGCCTGTACAACGAACGGCACTGCTTCACGCCCGTGGACGGCCGCGCCATCGACGTGCAGCGCTTCCCGGCAATGGCCGGCGTGCCGGTCGCCGAGTGCGAACTGGCCCCCGGCGAGATCCTGTTCCTGCCTGTCGGCTGGTGGCATTTCGTCGAGGCGCTGGACATTTCCATCACCGTATCAAGCACGCACTTCCGCTGGGATAACGACTTCTACAGCCATTACCCGACCCATCACGACTTCTAAGAAAACGGAGACACGCATGACCCTGAAAACGAACTTCCTGCTGCTTGCCCTGGTGGGCGGCGCCGTGGCCGGCTGCGGCGGCGGCACGGGCGGCGACGCCGGCCCGCAAGCCACGCAATTGCTGGCCGGCGCCACGGTGGCCGCCGAATGCGCCGAGTGGAGCGCCAGCGCCGTCTACACGCAGGGCGCGTGCGTGACGTATCAGGGCAAGACGTATGTCGCGCAGTGGTGGACCCAGAACAATGTGCCCGGCGCCGAGCAATGGGGCCCATGGCGCCTCGACGCCGCTACGCCGACGCCGACGCCGACGCCGACCCCGACCCCGACACCGACCCCGACACCGACGCCCACCCCGACACCCACGCCAACGCCGGTACCGAACGTCCCGTGCCGCCCGGACGGCCTGACGTCGCCCGTGCCCGATGTCCCGTACTGCACCGTCTACGATGCGGCCGGCCGCGAGAAGCTGGCCAACGGGCTGCAGCGGCGTATCGTCGGCTACTTTACCAGCTGGCGCACCGGCACGAATGGCGCGCCTTCCTACCTCGTGAACAACATCCCGTGGGACAAGGTCACGCACATCAACTATGCGTTCGCCACCGTCGACAGCGCCAACAAGGTCGCCATCGGCACGGGCGCGAACAACCCGGACACGGGCCTGACGTGGCCCGGCAATCCGGCCGCGGCAATGGACCCGAGCCTGCCGTACAAGGGCCACTTCAATCTGCTGGCCCAGTACAAGAAAAAGCATCCCGGCGTAAAGGTCATGCTGTCGGTCGGCGGCTGGGCCGGCAGCGGCGGCTTCTATACAGCCACTACCAATGCGGACGGCTCGCTGAACGCGGCCGGCATCGACACGCTGGCCGATTCGATGGTGGCCTTCCTGCGCCAGTACACGTTCTTCGACGGCATCGACATCGACTACGAACACCCGACCACGAACAACGAGGCCGGCAACCCGCTCGACTTCGGCGTCTCGAAGCCGCGCCTGGCGGGGCTGATGAAGAGCTATAACGAGCTGCTGAAGGTCGTGCGCCAGAAGCTCGACACTGCCGCGGTGGCAGACAAGCGCTACTACCTGCTGACGATCGCCGGCTCTGCCTCGGGCTGGATCCTGCGCGGCGAGGAAAATCTCTCAGGCCTGAAGTATCTGGACTATGCCAGCCTGATGTCGTATGACCTGCACGGCGGCTGGAACCAGTACGTGGGCCCGAACGCCGCCCTGTTCGACGACGGCAACGACGCCGAACTGAAAGCCGGCAACGCCTACCAGTACGGCGGCATCGGCTACCTGAACGTGGACTGGGCCTACCGCTACTACCGCGGCGCGCTGCAGGCGGGACGCATCAATATCGGCGTGCCGTACTACACGCGCGGCTGGAAGGACGTTACCGGCGGCACCAATGGCCTGTGGGGCACCAGCCCGACCGTCAACGATCCCGTCGCCTGTGCGGGCGTGAAAACGTGCGGCACGGGCGCGACCGGCATCGACAATGTCTGGCACGACCTGGACGTCAATGGCAAGCCGGTGCCGGGCGGCGGCAATCCGTTGTGGCACGCACTGAACCTGCAGAACGCCATCGTGCCGGATTACCTGGACGCCTACGGCATCACCGAGAAGACGCTGACGGGCACTTACACGGCCCACTACAGCGCCACCATGGCGGCGCCGTGGCTCTGGAACGCCACGCGCAAGGTGTTCCTGTCCACGGAAACGGCGCAGTCGATCGCGGCCAAGACGCAGTACGTCATCGCCAACGGCATCGGCGGCATCATGATCTGGGAGCTGGCCGGCGACTACGCATGGGATGCGGCGAAGAACGGCGGCAAGGGCGAATACTTCATGGGCTACACGCTGACGACCAATATCGCCAATGCGTTCAAGTCGGCCTCGCCGTACGGCGCGGTACGGGCCGAGACACCGATGCCGGCAACGAGCGCGAAGGTGTCGATCGAGCTGGGCGGATGGAAGCTGGGCGATAGCAACTACCCGATCAATCCGGTCATGACGGTCACGAACCACAGCAGCGTGACGATTCCGGGCGGCTCTGTGGTGGAGTTCGACTATCCCGTCTCTGCGCCGGCCAATATGAGCGACCAGTCGGGCTATGGCCTGACCGTCATCAAGGCCGGCTACACGGGGCCGAACAATGTCGGCGGCTTCAAGGCGAACTTCAACCGTGCGCGCTTCACGATCCCCGCGTGGCAATCGGTCGCCCCGGGCGCATCGGTGGCGCTGACGCTGAACTACCAGCTGCCTGTCACGGGTCCGTCCGCCTACACGATTACCGTCAACGGCGTGAAGTATGCGCTGAGCGACGAGTATCCGGATCTGCCGGTGGCGTTGAAGTAAGGCACGGCGTCAGGCACATCGTCCGCGGCCGACGATGTGCCGGGACTGGCGCGTGTCACAGGGCGAGCGCCCTGTGACAGGCGCCTGTTCCAACGGGCATGTATCCGCCGGGCTGCCGCCGCCGTCAGGCAGCCGGTCCCAGCAGCACCGGGTTCGCCATCCGTCGCCGGTACGTAATGCAGGCGCCGGAATACCGGACATCACGGCGCCGAATAACTTGGCGGGTGGCTCATTCCGTTTCCGTGCATCAACTATAAGATTATCTGCGGCGGTTCTTCGCTCATTCACACGGAGCATACCCGACATCGAAACTCCTCATTGGACTTATAACTCCCTCGCTCGTAAACTACCACCATCGCAAGAGAAAACCATTGAGAGAGTCCATCATGTCCGCCACACCATTCCGCGTCGAAGACGCCCCCGCGATCGTTATCGCCGATGCCTGGAAACGTCTTGTCCCTGTGCTGAAGGCGCGCCTGCGCCGCCTGTTCGAAGTGTGGGGCGCGCCTTACGTCGACGGCCGCTTCCCGCCGGCATAAGCGTGACCTCGTCGTAAAAATGGGCGGCCACGATGGCCGCCCATTTTTTTGGTTCATCGCACTTTACCGGGGAACGCGTCCTTGATTTTCAGGAAGAAGTACGCGGAGTCGCGGAACCCATAGGCCATACGCTTGATCACTTTGATGCGGTTGTTGACGCCTTCGAGGGTAGATGAACTCATCGGGTAGATGGCTGAAGCGAGGATGCCCCGTCGGTATTTAGCCAGGCGTTTGGCAAATTGGATCAAGGGGGCGATCTGGCTGTCCAGGGCAAGCCTCAGCCAGGATTTCCAGCGGCGGGCACCTTCCCTGACTGTTGGCGCGTACCAGATTTCCTTCAGCTCGGTCTTCAGCAGATAGACCGTTGACAATGGCTTATTGGCAGCAAGCAGTTCTTCGAGCTTGATCGCCTGTTCACTTTTGAGGTTGTCACGGTTACGCAGCAAAAGCCAGCGACTGCGTTTGATGACCTGTCGGGCCTTAGGCTCTGCCCGCAGCGTATTGGCCTGATCGACCCGGACTCGATCAACGACTTCCCGGCCAAAGCGCGCCACAACATGAAACAAGTCGTAGACCACCTCGGCATTCGGGCATTGCGCCCGCACCTCGAGATCCATAGCGCTATTCATATCCATCGCGACGGCTTCAACCCGCTGGCAGCCTTCGGGCCCTAGCTTCTCGAAGAACGGCCGTATTGCTTCCCGGCTGTTGCCTTCCCCGACCCATAGCACTTTCATGCGTTCGGCATCGAGTGCGACGGTGGCATAGCGATGGCCCTTGTGCAAGGCGAATTCGTCCATGACCAGGCGCCGAACATCGTTCGCCGAGAAGTCGCCATGCAAGCGCTGCAGCCGCTGATGATCAATGTCCTTGATGGTATGCCAGTGCAGTCCCGTCAGCCGAGCCACATGCGCTATGGGCAGTAGCTGCGCCAAGGCCTCAACCCACACGCGAACACGATGTGTGATGCGTGCGCGCCGGTCAAGCCACGAGATATGCTCAGTGACGCGGGCATTGCAGTGATGGCAGTCCAGCCGCCGGATCGGCAAATCAAGCCATACCCGTCTGTCCAGGCAGTCGCGGTCGCGCACCTTGCGTCTGCGCCGCTCATGGACCAGCGAGCAGGGCCGCCGACATGCCCCGCACTGGGGCTCGCTTGCAGGGCACGTATCGAGAATGATCAGCAGGGCCCCGTCCTCAAGGTCTTCGACGGAACGAACAATATGGCCTTCCCAAAACGGGAGAGACGACATAGCATTGAGCATGGCGGTGGTTTGAAAGATTGACTTGTTTGGCGACTATCAATCTACCAACTTCAAACCTCCGCCGCCACCTCCTGCTTAGATCGTCAAGCCCGTCTTTCCCCGTATTCCGCGTAGAACCATTTTTTTTGCCGCTTTTCCCCGTCTACAGTGCCTGCACACGCCGCAGCCGGATGGCGCCGGCCGCCAGGCCTGCGGCCGCGAGGATGGCCAGCGCCGCCAACGCGGGCACCGCTACACCGCCACCCGGCGCAACGGCGCTGTAGACCGGCATGCGGGCAAACTCCGCCGGGCCGAACGGCCGGTCGTTGAAGATGTACGGGTAGTAGAAGCGCCGCAGCACCGTGTGGAACGCGGCGATGCGGTCCTGGTAGGCCAGTTGCCCCTGCAGGTCGGTATCGGCCAGGCGGTGCAGCAGTACCTGCACGGCGACCGACGGGAGCAGCCAGCCGCTATGCGCGGTCCAGTCTTCCCGCGCCGTCAGCGCCGCCCGATAGTCCCCCGCCTTGCCCGCCACCGCGTCGTCGCCCGCCTGGTGCATCGCGTAATACCATTTCCAGTGGAAGCGGCCCGTCACGGGCGTCGTCTCGCGCCATTCCGGATTGGTGCGGAAGAACTTCGCCATCGTCTCATCCTTCGGCAGGTCCCAGCCGTTATGCACTTCCTGGCGCTGCGCCAGCGACAGTTCGGCCCCTTTCGAAACGGGCACCGCGCGGCCGATGGCGCCATTGACAAATGTCGGCAGCACCAGCGTCAGCACCACAAACACGGCCAGCAGCACGGCGGCGCCGGCGGCGGACGTACGCACCAGCGCCGCCACCGCGGCGGCAATGCCGAACCAGAACGCCAGATACAACGCGGCGCCCAGGGCCACGAGCGCCGTCGCGGCCAGTCCTGCGCCGGCACTGACCGCGCCGGCCAGGAACGGCAGCAGCAGCGCCGCCAGGACAAGACCGAAGCGCAGCGCGATGCGGCGACGCCACAGCCGTGCGCCCGGCGCCGGCAGCGAGTTGACGAGGCGCAGCCGCCCTGCCTCGCGTTCGCCGGCCACCAGGTCGTGCATCAGCGCGATGACGAACAGCGGAGCCAGATACACCAGCACGAATGCGAAATCGAAGCGGCCGGCCGCGGCCAGCTCGGGGTTGATCGATTCCGATTCGTACAGCTGCGAGTGCAGTCCCAGCAGCCGCACGCGCAGTGCGTACGGCTGCACGTCGCGCTGGCCGAACGCGGCAAAGGCCAGCGGCGCCGGCGGATTGGCCGTCAGATGCGGCGTCGAATAGGCCGCGTAACCGGCTTCGCCGCCGTCGCGGTATTTCTGCGCCACGGCGTCCACGTCGTCGCGCTGCACGGCCGCGATGCGCGCCAGCGCGTCGCGCTGGATCGAGACGGCATGCAGGCCGCTCCACACCGCCAGTGCCGCCAGGAGCAGCAGCAGGACCAGGGCGCCGGCCGCCAGCCGCGAGTGCAGCGCCAGGCGCAGTTCAAGTTGTAATGTCTTCATGGATTCCTCTTTCGTTATCGAGCGGACGCGCCCTGCTCCAGCCGGCGCGCCAGCCACCACGCACCGCCGGCCAGCAGCGCCAGCCACAGGGCGAACACGGCCAGCGCAGGCCGCACGTGCTGTTCGACGACCGTCGGCAGGCCGACCGGCTCATGGACGAAACGCGGCAGGCGCTGGAAGAACGACTTGCTGATGCGCTGGTCGCGGTCGTTCTGGTAGCGCACTTCGTTGACATGCAGGGCATTGAGCGCCTGCACCATGCGGTAGCGGTAGGCTTCGCCCTCCAGCAGGAAGCGCTCGTGGCTGGCGCGGTCGGTCCCGGCCAGCGCGTTCGACAAGCGGCGCAGCGCCAGCACGGGGCTGACAAACTGCGCGGCCGCGACAATGGCCGCCTGCTCCTGCTGGCGTTCAAACTCCTCGTGCATATGGCGCACGAACAGTGCGCTCGTGAGCCGCTCGCCCTCCTCGATCACCAGGCCACCGTAGTTGACCGGCAGATCCTCGATGCGGCTGACGCCATATTTGGCCAGCACCTTGCGGCGAAACTCCTTGTAGTGCGGATCGTCCGGGTTATGGCTGTCGCCGAAGGCCGCCAGCTCCTTGTGGATCGCCACCTCGGTCTCGATGCGCGTGGGCCGCGGCACCTGCGCCGTCGCCACGTCCGGCATCACGCGCGGCAGCAGGATCACCGTGACGATCCAGGCGCCGACCAGCACCAGCAGCGCATCGCGGGCGCGCGGCGTCGCGGCCGACACCAGCACGGCGGCGAGCGCCCAGACGACGACGTAGACGACATAACCGCCCGCCATCCACGCCGCGTGCGGCCGCACCGACGGGTCGGCAATGCCGATCAGCGCCAGCGCCGCCAGCGCGGGAGCGACCAGCAGCAGCGCGACGGCGGCATGGCTGGCCAGCTTCCCCGCCAGCAGCGCGCTGCCCGGCAGGCCCTGCGCAATCAGCAGGCGCACCTGCCCGCGCTCCCGTTCCCTGGCCACGCTGCCGAACGCCAGGAAGACGATGACGAGCGGCGTCAACGTCTGCACCACAAACGCCGGCGTCAGCTGGCCGAAGCGCAGCAGTACGGACGACTGGCCCGCATCGCTGAAGTTGGCGCTGTTCTGGCGGTGCCCTTCCAGGAACAGCGTGTGGCCCGTGTACGGGTCGACGCCGAAGTCGAAGAACGCCAGGGGGCTGAGCGGACGAAAGATATAGTGGCCGTAGTGGACCACGCGGTGCGGATGCCGGTCCGGCTGGGAGTTCCATTGCTCGTCCGCTTCGTGCTGCAGATGGGCGCGCTCCGCCTCGACGGCGCGCATGCTCTCCCAGCTGACCAGCGTGGCCGCTACCGTCAGCACCAGCAGCAGCGTGCCGGCCGTGACGGCGACGGCGCTGCGCCGCAGGGCGCGCCACTCCTCGCGGCAGACGGCCCAGGCCACCCGCAGAAAATCGCCGCGTTGGCGCAGCGCCGGCTGAAACGTCGCGCTCATGCCGCCCTCCGCGTGCCGGCGTAGCGCGCATACAGCGCTTTCACGTCGAAGCGCCCCGGACCGTCGGCGGCCAGCTCCTGGACAATGCGTCCCGCGTCCAGGAAGCCGATGCGGTCCGCCACTTCGGCCGCGCCCAGCAGGTCGTGCGTGACCATGAACACGGTTACGCCCTGCGAGCGCAGATCCTGCAGCATGCGGTTGAATTCGCTGGTGGCCTGCGGGTCCAGGCCCGTCGTCGGCTCGTCCAGCAGCAGCACCGGCACGGCGCGCGCCAGCGCCAGCGCGATGGCCACTTTCTGGCGCATGCCCTTGGAATAGCCGGCCAGCCGGCGCGGCCACGCCTCGGACGCCAGGCCAACCGTCGTCAGCGCCGCCTCGATGGCGGCGCGATCCGGCGCGCCGCCGTTGCCGGCCAGGCGCAGGAAGTACTCGAGGTTTTCCAGCGCCGACAGGTGTTCGTACAGTGCCACGTTTTCCGGCACGTAGGCCAGCGCGGCGCGTGCCGCCAGCACGTCGGCGGCGACATCGATGCCGCACACCCGCACACGGCCCGACGCCAACGGGACGAAGCCGAGCAATGCATTGATGGTGGTCGATTTGCCTGCACCGTTCCCGCCCAGCAGCGCGTAGATTTCGCCGCGCCGCACCCGCAGGGACAGGCCCTGCAGCACGGCAGCGCTTTTATAGCGCACGGTAACGTCGCTCACTTCGAGCGCGCTGGTATTGACGCCGGTATCAAGTATATTTGTCATGATTTGCTCCTTTTAGAATTTGGCCTGCAGTCCCGGCACGGCGCTTCGGCGCGCGCCGGGCGCCACCCGGTTGGACTGGCAGGAACTGGTGTAGAAAGTGCGGTTGAAAGCGCTGTCGATGTCGAGCGACAGCCTGCCGCCGAAAGTGTTCTGGCGCGACATGACGCGCACGGCCTGCCGCAGCTCGCGCAGCGGCAGATCGGTCTTTGCCCCGGCGGCTTCATTGGCGTGGCAGGCGCCGGCGGCACGCCGGTCGACGACTTCGACGACATCGACCGATGCATCCCCGGCCCATGCGGGCGCGGTGGGGGCTGCCAGCAATGCACTGGCAACAGTAACGGGCGGATTGAATCTCATGATGCTTTATTCTGGTTGGCATGCGCGTTGCGCCGCCTCTCGACAGGAGAACGTGCGTGCGCGCGCCGGGGCGTGATGGTGACGTTGAAAGGGACGAGCCAGTTCCGGCCAGCGCGCAAAGGCGATGCTCAGCGACGCGGCATCAGGCGCAGGCAGGCCGCGCGTGGCGGCGCAGATCAGCGAAATTGAGGGAAGACGGCGGGTGGCGCCTGGCGCGCCGGAATGAGATAACTTGGAGCAGGAGTAAAGCAGTAAACGGGCAGCCGGGCCAGCACGTAGGCCACGGCCAGCAGGACCGCCATCAGCACAGGATTGACGGGCGGCAGATCGGCCAGCAGGTTGCCGGCAACGTGGCAGCTGACGCAATCGGTCTTGACGTCGGCCAGGTCGTGATGGTGCAGCGACGACAGCAGCACACCGACCGTAAACACGGCCATGCACAGCCAGACCAGCGCGCGGAAGGCGCGTGGCAGCTGGCGGGCTTTGGCGGTGGATTGTTCGGTGGTGACGTGCATTGCCGGTGTCGGGGTTGTATCGCTGGGGAGTATAGCACCGGGTGGGCCGTAAAACCAACCGTTAGTGGCAATGCCCGGGGACTGGCATATCGGGTGCCGGTCCCCGGCAAAGCCCAGGTCGGGACGGCGTCAGAACTTGTAGTTCAGCCCCAGCACGAACGAACGTCCCGAATGCACGTACAGCAGCGTGTCGTTGCGCCCCGTGTCGCGCCCTTAGCGCAGCGGCTCGTCCGTCACGTTCTGGCCCTCGAAGCTGACGCGCAGTTGCGGGCTCAGGTTGTACGACAGCGAAAAGTCGACGTTGGTCGAGGCGTCGACCGTCGTGTTGTCGTGCCCCAGCACGTCGCCCAGCACGGCCAGCAGATAGCTGGAGCGGTGCGCTGCGGACACGCGCGCGCTGAACTTCGGATCCTCGTAATACAAGGTGAGGTTGGCCGCGCGCGGCGACAGGCCCGTGAAGTTGTCCGTCACCGTCAGCTGCTCGTTCGCTGCTGTCGTCGGGTTGTCCACGCGCGTGATGTAGGTGATCTTCGACTTGACGTAGGTGTAGTTCGCCAGCAGGCCGAAGTTGCTCCATTTCCCCGGCAGGAAATTGAACGGCGCCTGCAGGTTCAATTCCAGCCCGTTCAGCGGCCCGCCTGGCGTATTGACCTTGCGGCTGACGACGACGTTGGTCGACGGCAGCGTCGGGCATCCCGGCGTGCCCGTCAGCGAGCAGCCGCCACTGAGCAGCAGCGCATCGGGCAGGCCCAGCGACGAATACACGGCGCGCTCCGAGACGGTCTGGATGAACGAGTCGATCTCCTTGCGGAACACGCCCACGGACACCATCGCGTTCCTGTCGTAGTACCACTCGGCCTGCAGGTCATACGTCTTCGCCCGGATCGGGTCCAGCTCCGCATTGCCGATCGTGACCGTCTGGGCGAACGGGGCCACGGTGGCCGATGGCGCCAGGTCCACGTACTCGGGCCGCGACAGCGTCTTGCCGGCCGAGAAGCGCAGGAACACGTCGCGCGGCAGCTGCGCCGTCAGGTTCAGCGCGGGGAGCCAGTCGCGATATTTTTTCGTGACGACGTTCGGCACCATGGCGCCGGCCGCATTGATCAGCGCCATCGACGTCGCTTCCGTCTCGGCGCCGCGCACGCCCACATTGCCGCGCCACACGATGCCGGCCAGGTCGTAGTTGAAGTCGACCATGCCGAACAGCGCGTCGATCTTCTCCTCCACCCGGCGGGTCGATTGTCCTAGGACGTTGTACTCGGAGCCCGGCACGGCGGAACAGTGACATTCGATGTCGTAGACGGCGCGCAGCTTGTCCAGGTCCACGGCGGCCCACGACGAGGGCACGCCGGCGCCGCCAAGCCCCGAGCCGAAGCCGCCAATCTGGCGCGTCAGGCTGGCCAGCGTGACACCGGCTGGCAGCGGCAGGCCGTTGCCGCCCGAGCCGATCTCGTGGTTGTCCCACGTGTTGGTGCGCCGCGATGCGCCCGCCTTTACCGTCAGGCGATCGTTCACTTCCCAGCTGCCATTGAGTTCCGTGGTCTTGAGCTTGTTGCGCGTGTTCAGGTAGCGGCCGACGAACTGGCCGTGCAGGGTGCCGTCGGCTTCCTGCGGCGCGAACGTGAAGTTGTCCGGATTGGCCACGTCGATGCCGAAGTTCAGCCGCGGCACGTTGCGGTTGTTGCGGAAGTCGAACTCGAAGCCGTTCACGTTTGGCGCGTCCAGTTGCACGGTGGCGCGCATCGGCTCATCGAGCTCGGAATCGGACGTCCCGTGCAGGAAGTTCACCTTCAGGCGGTCGCTGAACTTGTGGCCGCCCGAGAGCACGTGCTGTCTGAAGTTCGTCGTATAGACGTCCATCAGCCCTTCGGTGCGGATGTCGACGCCATTGAATTTGCCGTAGTCCCAGCTGCCGTTCTCGTCGAAGTGGGCGTCGACGATGGACGTCTGCGGCTTGCCGTTGGCCTGCGCCAGCGTACGGCCGAAGGAGATGGCGGAGATGTAGTTGTCGTAGCGCTTGTTGGAGAACTTGCCATACATGAGATCCAGGTTGACGTCCGTCGCGGGGCTGGGGCGCCACTGGAACGCGCTCGTGATCCCGGTGCGCTCGTAATCGGTCTGCGAGCGGCGGTAACGCGGGATGCGCGGGTGGTAGGCGCCCGAGCCGCCCGCTGGCGCAGCGATGGTGCCGCCATAGGTGTCGAGGCGCCCCATCACGTCGCTCCAGGCCGCGCCCGTGCCGCTGCGCGGTACGCCGAAGCCGCAGCTGGCGGCATCGATCCCTTTGACGGCATTGCTGGCGGGGTTCTGCACGCTTGCACCCAGCGGCGAGCAGAAGCCGCCGTCGGCGCTGGCCGACAGCAGTTCGGCGCCTTCGTAGCCCTCTTCCGTCGCGCGCCGTCTGGCGTAAGCGCCGGAGATCAGCGCGCCGAATTTGCCGTAGGCCGTTTCCCACCGGTCCGACAGCAGCGCCGTCATGCGCGGCTGCGTCTTGTCCGTCAGCGTGTTGTGGAACTCCTGCGCGCCCAGGCTGAAAGTGCGGCCCTTGAAGTCGAACGGGCGCGCCGTGCGCAGGTCGACGGTTGCGCCCAGCGAGCCCTCCTCCACGTCCGCCTGGGAGGTCTTGCGCACTTCCAGGCTGTTGAACAATTCGGAGGCGAAGACGGAAAAGTCGAAGCCGCGCGAGCGGTTGGTACTGCCGTTGATGTCGGACGAACCCGTGGCCGCGACGCCCTCGATGCCGTTGATGCGCACGCGCGTAAAGCCGGCGTTCAGGCCGCGCACGGTGATCTGCTTGCCCTCGCCGCCGTCGCCGCGCGCCAGCGCCACGCCGGGCACGCGCTGCAGCGACTCGGCCAGGTTCGCGTCGGGGAACTTCGCGATGTCTTCGGCCTTGATGACGTCGACGATGCCGTCCGAATTCCTTTTCGTGTTCAGAGCGCTGTTCAGGCTGGCGCGGAAGCCCGTCACGACGACAACGCTGGGATCGTTCGCCTTCGCCGCCGCCCCGTCCTGTGCCGCCGCCACGCCCGCCAGCGCCAGCGCGACCGCTGCCGGCAGCGCCTGTTTCACCCATGCTTGTTTGCTGTTTTTCATGCCTCATCCTTCTCGATAGGGATGCTCGTCTCCTGAGCGATCCGATCTTAGGACGGGACGTTTGTGCCGGGACGCGGAAGGGGCAATCACTCATCGGGTTGAGCCGTTGAGCACGGGATTGACGCGCAAAGGCGGCATTTGCCAGCCGCGCTGTGTGCTTTTTGCAACGTTATTGAAGGCGGATCAGCGTGCGACGACGTCGTCGTGGCCGGATCGTGCGTCTTCATGGAACAGGTCGCCCAGGTACTGGACCAGTTCGGCTTCCTCGACGTCAGCCGGGATGATGAACTCGCACGGCCGTCGCTTGCCATCGGTGCCAGGGTGCCACGCCAGCCAGACGCCGTTGCGCCGCTCAACGCCGATGGGCGTGCCGAATACGGAAAAGCGCAGGATCATCGCATGCTCCCCAGGAAAAGAACATGCTGCAAATGTACTACACGCAACCGTATGGCAACCACATGTCGTTGTCATTTCGCTATAATCGGGCGCTTTACATTCTGACCCGGGGCTCGCCACATGTCGGACGATTCTGCCTACAAGTTTTCCAATAACTACACCGACCTGAGCAATTCTTCCGGCGTCGATGCGGGCTTCCAGTTCGAGTTTTACTGCGAGCGCTGCAGCGACCGCTGGCGCACCACGTTCAAGCCTTACCGCAGTGCGCAGGCATCGGGCTGGCTGTCGAAGGGGGGCGGCATCTTCGTCGGCCTGCTGGGCAATGCCAGCTCGGTGCTGAACGGGCTGGCCGAGGCCGGCTGGCACTCGGCCCGCGACGGGGCATTCAAGGACGCCATCGCGGAAGGCAAGCAGCACTTCAACCGCTGCAGTGCGTGCCACGATTACGTCTGCGGTACCTGCTTCGACTCGGAACGGGGCCTGTGCTTCAACTGCGCGCCGAACGTCAGGGTGGCGATCACGCGCTCGCGCGCCCAGGGCGAGGTGCAGAGCGCTTCCGAGGTCGCGCACGATGAGGGCCGCTCGCGTGGCGTGCGCCACGACGTGCGCCAGGAGATGCAGCTGGTCTGTCCGCACTGCCGCGCCGAGACGCACGGCGCCAAGTTCTGCCCCGAGTGCGGCTTCAAGATGGCGCAGCAGATCCAGTGCCGCAGCTGTTCGACGAGCCTGGAACCGGGGACGAAATTCTGTACCGAGTGCGGCGAGCGGCAGGGCTAGAACGAATCCGGGACAGGCACGCCGAGACCGGTCGGCAGGTGCCGGTGATGACCCCATCGGCCCCTGGGCACGACGCTCCCTGCCGGTACCGGGATCCCGGCCTGCTGCTGCAGCGCCTTCTAACGCGGGAAGATGGGTTGCAGAACAGGCATCAGCACCGGGGGCAGCGTCTCGTAGGTGGTGCCGGACTGCAGCACGTGCACGCGCACGTCCAGCATGGTCGGCATGCCGCCCTCGTCGATTTCGGCCAGGTTCGACTGCATGTGGCGGCCGTCCACGATCGTCACGGCGCCGGCGCCGATGACTTCCACGGCCCCGTCGGGCGCCAGCAGCAGGCCCGTGTCTTCGTCGATGCCGATTCCCGTCAGCCCGGGGTCGGCCGCGACGAGCGTCAGCAGCCGGTTGATGCGGTGACGCTGCGAAAAATGCTGGTCCAGCACGCAGTGGGGAACCACGCCAAGTCCCGCGGCCATGCCGACGGCGCCCTTTTCCGGGCTGAATTCGGCGCGGCCGTCGGTGACCATGTGCACGCCCAGGGCCGACGCGCCGGCGCTGGTGCCGGCCAGGCAGGCGCCCCGCTCCAGCACCGCCGTCCGCAGTGCCTCGTGCAGCGGGGTGCCGCCGACATGGGCCATCAGCCGCTTCTGATCTCCGCCGGAAATGAAGATGCCGCGGGCCGCGCCCACGGCCGCCACGGTCGTCTCGTCCGCCGCGTTCGCGCGGTCGTCGACCCGGACATGGACACAGTGCCGTGCGCCGGCCTTCTCGAAACCGGCACGGTAGTCGCGCCAGACCTGTTGCGGGATCGTGCTGGCGGCGGTCAGGACGGCGATCGGCGCGTCCGGGCCGCCCGCCAGCTCGACGAAGCGGCCCAGTATGTCCGACCCTTCGCAGGGTGCTTCGGTGCCGCCGACGATGAGCAGCGGACCGCGCTTGGCAGGTCGAGTCAATGTTTCTCCTTTGTACGCCTCTAAGCACTTCCAGTGTTGGCAACCGAGTATCTGGGCTGCTCTCCCGCTGCGCCATGAGCGCACCCCTTGCCGCGCTGTCAGCGCCCGCCTACGCGGAGATACTTCCGGTAATTATGCAAGTAAACATTACCGGTTCGACGCATCCGCACGATGGCGTCGCGTTCCGGCCGACTCGGGCATGATGTTTCCATCGACAGAACTGGAACCGACGCGTCCCATGCTTACCCGAAGCCGCCCTGCCCCCGCCGCCACCGTCGGGGCCAACCTGCTCTGCCTGGCCGCCTGCCTCGGGGCGGCCGCGCTGTGCCTGGCGCTCGCCATTCCCCGCGCCAATGGCAGCCCGATGTGGCTGCCGGCCGGTGTGGCGCTGGCCGCGCTGCTGATCCAGGGTCGCGCGGTGGCCCCGGCTGTCTGGCTGGCCAACGTGCTGTTCAACCTGTACCTGATGGGCGCCGAGGATGGCCTGAACGGCGCGCGCGCCGGGGTCGCGGTGCTGATCGGAACCAGCAATGTCGCCGTACTGCTGCTGGCCCAGCGCGTCATCAGCGCCCTGCACGTGACCGTCGCGCGCGACAGCGGGGCGGTGGTGCACGGCTACCTGGCGACCGCCGCCATCTGCGCGGCGCTGGACGCGGCGGTGGGAACGCTGGCGCTGACGTCCAGCGGCGCGCTGCCTGTTGCCGAACGGGGTGCCGCGGCGCTGGTGTGGTGGCTGGGCAGCGTCACGGCAATGCTGGTGGTGACACCGCTGATCTGCGCCTGGGCCGATCCCGCCGAGCGGCGCCGGCTGCGCCGGCACGCCGCCGAGACAGCCGCCGTGCTGGCCGTGACCGCCGCGCTGGCTGCGACCGTGTTCCACCTCGACTGGCAGGAGGACAGCCTGCAGTTCGCCTCCGCCTTCCTGCTGCTGGCACCCGTGATGTGGGCTGCCGTGCGCCTGGGGGCCGGCGTCACGACGACGGCAGTCGCCATCGTCGCCGCCGGCGCCGTGCTGACGACGCTGGGCGGCGCCAGTCCGTTCGTCACGCGCAGCCAGCTGCATTCGCTGCTGGGCATGGACCTGTATCTCGCCATCGTTGCCGTTACCGGGATGGTGCTGACCAATACCAGCGCGGGGCACCGCACGCCGGCCGTTGCGCCGGCCCGCAGCCGCTGGCCCGTGCTGATGCTGGCGCTGTGCCTGACGGTGACGGTCGGTGCGTGGCACGCGGCGGCACGCACCACCGAACGGCGCATCCACGATCAGTTCGAGGCCGTGGCCGATGCGGCATGGCGCCAGATCGATTACCGCCTGACCAATTACCGCCGGCTGCTGCGGGCCGGCAAGGCGTTGTTCGACGCCTCGGACAACGTCACCGCCGCCGAATGGCACAGCTTTGCCAGCAGCTTCGATATCGAGACGGCCTTTCCCGGCATACAGGGACTGGGCTTCGCCAGCTGGGTGGCGGCCGGAGACGCGGCGGCATTCGAACAGGCGCAGCAGGATCACTGGCCGGCCTTTCGCATCTGGCCGTCCATCGGCAACGCGCATTGCGCCGTCATTACCTTTATCGAGCCGCACGGCGTGCGCAACGACCGGGCAATGGGTTTCAATATGTATTCGGAGCCGAACCGGCGCGCCACGATGGCGGCGGCGGCGCGGCTGGAGCGCATCGGCAGCACTGGCACGGTGGTCCTGGTGCAGGAGATCGGCAACGCCAGGCAGCTGGGCTTCCTGATGTACGAACCCGTGTACGCCCGTGGCGCCCCCCATGCGACGCCGGCACAGCGCATGGCCGCGCTGCGCGGCTTCGTCTTCAGTCCGTTCCGGCTCGGCGACATGGTCGCCAGCATGATCAGCCGCGACGCGCCGTTTACACTGCGCATCTGGGACGGACCCAAGGTACCGGGCCGCGAAATCTTCCGCAACGACGCGGACAGGCCGCGCGCCGGCCGCTATGCCCATCCGCTGGCCCTGTCGCAAGCGGTGGCCATCGACGAGACGGGCCGCTACTGGACGATCGAGCTGACGGCGACGGAAGCGTTCGAAACGGCGATCGACCGCCACAACAGCCTGATCATCCTGGCCCTGGGCACGCTGATCAGCGTGCTGGTATTCGAGGTGATCAAGAGCCTGGCGACGACCCGCCAACGCGCGCTGCGCCTGGCGCGCGACATGACGCAGGAGGTGCAGGAACAGGGCCGCGCCGTGGAGCGCTCCGAGGCGCGCCTGCGTCTGTTTACCGCCAGCGTGCGCAGCCACGCCATCATCTTCCTGGACGGCGCCGGCAACGTGGAAGCATGGAACGAAGGCGCGGCCAACCTGTTCGGCTACAGCGACGAGGAAACGGCGGGCCGGCCGCTGCCCGTCTGGCACGACGCCGGCGGCGGCGCCGTCGCGCTGGCGCATGCCGCCAGCACGGGTACCAGCGCAGGCCTGCGCACGTTCGTGCGCAAGGATGGCAGCACGTTCCTGGGCGAAATGCAGCTATCGGCCGTACGGCCGGACGCGGACGGCACTCCCACCGGCTACGCGTTCATCGTACGCGACGTGACGGAGGCGGAGGCCGCCGGCGAACAGATGCGGCGCGCCAAGGAGCACGCCGAAAGCGCCAGCCAGGCCAAGTCCAGCTTTGTCGCCAACATGAGCCATGAACTGCGCACGCCGATGAATGCCGTGCTGGGACTGGCGACCTTGCTGAGCCGCACGCGCCTGGACAACGAGCAGCTCAATTTTGTCAACATGATCCGCAGCTCCGGCCAGACGTTGCTGGCGGTGCTGAACGACGTGCTGGATTTTTCGCGGATCGAAGCGGGCCGGATCGAGCTCAGTCCCGTGCCCACGCCGCTTGAGGCGGTGGCGCAGACGGCGGCTGCGCTGATGGCCGTCAGCGGCGGCGGCCGGCTGCGGCTGGTCGTGGACGTCGATCCGGCGCTGCCGGACGAGGTGGTCGTCGATCCGCTGCGGCTGGAACAGATTCTGACGAACCTGATCGGCAACGCGCTCAAGTTCACGGAGCGGGGCAGCGTGAACTGCGCATTCCGTGCCGGTGGCCTGGCAGCGGACGGCCGCTTGCTGCTGCGGGTGGAGGTGAGCGACACGGGCATCGGCATGGACCCGGCGCAGCAACAACGCCTGTTCTCGCCGTTCGTGCAGGCCGATGCCTCGACGAGCCGGCGCTTCGGCGGCACCGGCCTGGGCCTGACCATCGCGCGCGGGCTGGCCGAGCGCATGGATGGCCGCATCGACGTGACGAGCGCGCCGGGACACGGCAGCACGTTCGTCCTGACGGTGCCGGTGGCGCCCGTTCCCGATGCGACCGACCGCTACCGCCTGGCGCCGCCATGGGTCGACATCGACGTGCTGCTGTTCGAATCCGGCGAGGAAGTGGCTGCCGTGCTTGCCAACGCGACGGCACGCTGGGGCTGGCGCCTGCACCCCGTCAACGATTTCGACCAGGCCAGGGTCACGCTTGGCGGCACCGGCCCGCTGCCGCACCGCCTCGCGCTCGTCGGCCCCGGCAGCCAGGGCACCACGCCACTGGCCCTGCTGACGCCGCGCAAGGCGCGGCTGCCCGCCGGCTTCGCGGTGATCCAGATCAGTGCCGGCTTTGCCGCAACGCCGCTGGGTGCCGCCCAGGCGTTCGCATACGCACTGGTGCATGCGCCGGCTACCCGCGCCACGTTGCACGCCGCGATCGCCCAGCTGAGCGGCCATACGGCACCGGCCGATACCATGGCAGCGGTGCCGACACCGATGGCCGGCATGCACGTGCTGCTGGCCGAGGACAACCCGATCAACCAGACGGTCGCCGTGACGATGCTGCGCTATGCTGGCGCGGAGGTGACGGTCGCGGACAATGGCCGCGCCGCCGTCGATGCGCTGCGGCGCGACCCTGGGCGCTATGCCGTTGTGCTGATGGACGTGCAGATGCCGGAACTGGACGGCCTGCAGGCGGCGCGCATTGTGCGCGATACGCTGGGCCTGGCGGTGCCCATCATCGCCATGACGGCCGGCGTGACGGAAGGCGAACGGGCCGCGTGCACCGAGGCGGGCATGAACGATTTCATCGCCAAGCCCGTCGAAGAAGAATCGATGGTGGCGACAGTGCTGCACTGGCGCGGTCGGGCCTTGCCTGCGGTTTAATTGGTGTTGCAATTGCGCATTTTTGTGAACTCGGTTCGCCAAATTGCGCCTTCCCACGGTACAGTCCGGTATAGTGGATCCTGCCTGTTTCGATGTCCAGAGTAGATCATGTACAACGGTTATTACGATCCCATACTTGTCGTTGTCTCCATCTTCGTCGCCATTTTTGCGTCCTACACCAGCCTGAGTCTGGCCGACCGCGTTCGCAGCACGCATGGCACCGCGGCGATGATGTGGACGGCCGGCGGGGCCGTCGCCATGGGCACCGGCATCTGGGCCATGCACTTCATCGGCATGCTCGCGTTCCGGCTGCAGATCCCGCTCGGGTATGACGTGGGCATCACGCTGCTGTCGCTGCTTCTGCCCATCGGCGTATCGGGCCTGGCGCTGTGGCAGCTGCGGCACCGTACCGTGGACGGCGGCCGGCTGGCCGCCAGCGCGTTGCTCCTCGGCCTGGGTATCAACGGCATGCACTATACGGGCATGGCGGCAATGCGCTTCGAGCCCGGTATCGAATACGAACCGGTGGCGTTCAGCGCTTCCGTGCTGATCGCCATCGCGGCGGCGGCGGGCGCATTGTGGATCGCCTACCGGCTGCGCCAGCATACGCCGAAGGCCAGCCTGATCCAGGGCGCGGCCGCCGTCGTCATGGGCTTGGCCATCGCCGGCATGCACTACACGGGCATGGCCGCCGCGCACTTCCCGATCGGCAGCGTATGCCGCGCGGCCAGCTCGGGCGTCGACTATACGACGCTGGCCATGTTCGTCACGCTGGCAACGGCCGGCATCCTCACGATCGCTCTGATCGTCTCCGTCTATGACGCCCGGCTGGAGGCCCGCACCCACATTCTGGCCGCGTCCATCGCCACAGCCGAAGAGCGGCGCACGCAATACGTCAACGAACACGAAGCACGCATGGCGCTGTCCATCCTGAACGAACAGAAGGACCAGTTCCTGTCGACGCTGTCGCACGAGCTGCGTACGCCGCTCAATTCCGTGCTGGGCTGGTCGCAGTTGCTGCAGCAGCAAAGCCCGAAAGAGGCCATCGCGCTGCAGCGCGGCCTGGCTGCCATCGAGCGCAATGCGCGGGCCCAGGCCCGCATGATCGATGAACTGCTGGACATGAGTGCCATTGCCGCCGGCGAAGTGCAGGTGATGGCGGGCCGGGCGTGGCCGGGCGAGTTCGTGGCTGCGGCCGTGGAAGCCATCCGCCCTGTCGCGCTGGCCGGCAGGGTCGAACTGACGACACAGCTGGACCGCAGCGCGGGCCCCGTCTGGGCCGACTCGGCCAGGATGCAGCAGGTCATGGGCAATGTGCTGGCCAACGCGATCAAGTTCACGCCGCCAGGCGGGCATGTCGTCGTTACCCTGAGTCGCACCGCCGAGGGCGTGGCTATCCGCGTGGCCGACACGGGCGTAGGCATCGATCCGGACTTCCTGCCGCACGTGTTCGACCGCTTCCGCCAGAGCGACACGTCGACAACGCGGCAGCACGGCGGGCTGGGCCTGGGCCTGTCGATCGCGCGTCAGCTGGTGGAACTGCAGGGCGGCGCCATCGGCGCCGAAAGCGCCGGCCCGGGCCGGGGCGCCGCCTTTACCGTGCGGCTGCCTCTGTACGTGTCGACGGCGGGGCAGCATCGGATGCCGCCGGCGCAGCAGGACCGCCACGCGGGCTGCGGCGGCTGATCGCAGCCGGCGCAGCGGACGCCGGCGCCGGACGCGCGAAAGCCGCCCGGCGCCGTGGGCGCGGGGCGGTCTTGCGGGGCGCTGCCCGTCAGCCTTCGTTGGACGTACCCGAAGCCTGGCGCGGTTGATGCGCCTGCGGCGCCGGGGGCTGGCCGCCCGGACGGAACTCGGTCGGGCTCATTCGGTGACGCCCGCGCCGGTCGCCCATCAGATCGCGCAGTTCGCGGATGCCGATACCGGACGCCTCGTGCATGCGCAGCAGGATCGACGCCCCCACCGGCAGCCGGCCGTGCCGGATCTTGCTGACAATGGCAGGGGCGACTTCGATCGCCCGTGCCAGCGCCGCATCGTTGCGTGCATTCAGTTTGGCCGCCAGCGTATCCAGCAGCCGGCCGGGGCTGTACTCCCCGCCCTGTTCGTCCTGTCCACCTTGTTGCAGGCCGTCGTTCGCTTCGTAGTCCATCGCTACCTCCCCTTGTTCACACCATATGATGTTATGCAGGCGGGCCTACTGCAGCGCGCGCCGTTGCAGCGCGCGTGCCACCTGGACCAGGATGGAGCGCGTCAGCGGCGCATCGCGGTGTTCCGTCCGCGAGGCCTCGGCCAACAGCCGCGCCGCTGCGCGCGCATTATTTTCCGGGGCGGCCTGGAGCACGCGGCCCACAAGGTCGCACGCGTCCAGCACTGCGTCGATCTCGACCTGCCGCAGCCCAAGCGTGTAATGGGGCTCCGCGCCCGTCAACGTTTCGTTTTCCATGTCTGGTCTCCACATCCATTGGACTCCTTTGCGGATGGGAGCTGCATCGGCATGCGAGCCGGCGTTTTGTCGGAATGCATGCCGTTGGGGTGTCCGAACGCGGCTGATGGGGGCACTCGGCAGGGCTGGCTCTTCAAGGCCGTTCTCCCCGAAAGGTGCCGGCCCCGGCAGCAGGGCAAAAAAAACGCCGCCCGAAGGCGGCGTCAACTCACAGCTTGTAACGGTTCACATCAGAACTTGAAAGAAGCCGTCAGCATGGCGCTGCGGCCCGGGGCCACGCCGGCGTAGTGCGGCGAGCTGACCTTGTCGAAGTACAGCTTGTCCGTCAGGTTCTGCACGTTCAGCTGCAGGGTGACGTTCTTGTTCACCTCGTAGCTGGCCATCGCGTCGAAGCGCGTGTAGCCCGGCGCGTATTTCGTGTTGTTGATGTTGGCGTAGACCTTCGACACGTAGTTCACGCCGCCGCCGACGGTAACGCCCGGCAGCACCGTGTAGGCCGTCCACAGCGAAGCGCTGTTCTTCGGCGTGGTCGGGAAGACGTTGCCGTTGTATGGCGACGGTTCCCATTGCGCCGGCGCGCCGCTGGCGGCCGTGTTGACGTAGCCGTTGTCGTCCAGGCGACCGTCCAGCCACGTGTAGCCGCCGAAGACCAGCCAGTTTGGCGTGATATTGCCCGACACGCCCAGCTCGACGCCCTTGACGGACTTCTTGCCGACGTTCTGCGTGGTGCCGTCCGGTGCTGTCACGCGGGCGTTGTTCATTTCGCTCTTGAACAGCGCGGCGCTGACCGACAGGCGGCGTGCCAGTACTTCCCACTTGGTGCCCAGCTCGAAGTTCTTGCTGTCCTGCGGTTTCAGGTTGCGGATGACCGTCGTCAGGCCGTCGGAGCCGTCGCCGCCGTCATTGCCCGGCGGCGTGGACGACGTGCCGTACGACACGTAGACGCTGCTGTTGACGGACGGCTTGTAGACCAGGCCGGCCTGGTAGTTCGCGAACGTGCTGTTCACTTCCGCATGCTGCGCCGGCGTCGGCGTGGCGCCGCCCAGTGTGTACTGCGGCACGTCCAGTACGGAGCGGAAATCGTCCCAGCGCACGCCCAGGTTCAGCAGCCACTGCGGCGAGAATTCCAGCGTGTCGAAGAGGTAGGCAGAACGCGTGTTGGTCTGCACGTTGGTGCGCGCCGGCGACACGGAACGGGTGTACTCCCAAGGGTCGTTGGCGTTCGGATTGACCAGCGGGGCGCAGTTGTACAGCGTCTCGATGCCGGAGGTAGGGCACGTGAACGTTTTCGTCAGCGGGTTATTCGTGCCCGGCGTGAAGATGTAACTGCTGCGGTCCGTCTCTTCGCGGCCGAACTCCAGGCCGGCCGTGAACGAATGCTTGATGCCGCCGAACTCGCGCGTGCCGGTCAGGCTGGACGTGTTGGCCAGCGATTCCGTCTCCGTCACGCGGGTGTTGGCGCGGCGCCAGACGGTGCCGTACAGCAGGACGTTGCCCTTCGAGTCATCCGGCTGCGTCCACACGTAATCGTTGGTGTTGCGCCCGTAGCGCATGACGTTTCGGAACGTCAGGCCGTTGCCGAAATCATGCTTGACGTCGACGGTGCCGATGTCGGTCTGCGTGTCGCGGAAATCGCGGTTGACCAGACCGTAGAACGTGTCGCGGGCCACGTCGATGGGCGTGCCATTGCCGTTTTTCGCCACGTTCGGGCCCGTGCTGAACGGGTTGTTGAACGGAATGCCCGTGTCCGGGAGCTCGCTCGACTCCATGTGGTAGTAGCTCAGCGCCACCTTGGTCGGGCCCGTCAGGCCGAACGTCACGGTCGGCGCGATGCCCCAGCGGTCGCCGTTGATTTCGTTGCGCCCGGCGACGTGCGCGTCGTGGCCCATTACGTTCAGGCGTACGGCCGCGTTGTCGCCGATCGTGCGGTTCAGGTCGGCCGTCACGCGACGGTATTTGGCGCTGCCGAGACCGACCGTCGCGTTATTGAAGTTTTCCGCCTTGGCAGTCTTGCTGACCAGGTTGACGCCGCCGCCCGCCGACGAACGGCCGCCATATGCCGAGTTCGGACCCTTGACCACTTCCACCTGCTCCAGCGCGAAGATCTCGCGCGAGGCGGAACCTGTGTCGCGGATGCCATCGACGTAGGTGTCGGTCTGGGCGTTGTAGCCGCGGATGAAGAGGTTATCGCCCACCGGATTGCCGCCCTCGCCTGCACCGATGGTGATGCCGGGAACCGTGCGCAATGCGTCCGTCAGCGACGTGGCGCCCGACTGCGCGATCACGGCGGCCGGCACCACGGTCACGGACTTGGGCGTATCCAGCAGCGGCGCGGTGAACTTGTCGGAAGCGGAGCTGCGCACCTGGAAATCGCTGGTGGCGCGTCCTTCGACGCGCACTTCCGGCAGCTTTTCGTCGGTGGTCTGCGCATGCAGCGCCAGCGGCATCGCCAGCGCGGCGAGTGCCAGCGCAGCCGGGTGTTTCACGGTCTTGATATACGGGTTGGTCATTCTGTATCCATTCTGGTTGTGGCTGGCATGCGCTGGTACGGCCCATGGCTGGCACCGACGCTTCGCGGGAATTGGGCCCGGCCGTCGGGAAATATGCCGCATCGACACGATCGAGATGCGAGTCATAATGCGAATCATTCGTATTATGACATGACAGTTGCTCTCCGTCTATCGAACCGTTGGACAATGTCGGCACAACCCGACAGTATCGGGCGCCGCGGCGAACCGAACGCTGCCAGGATGGCCCCATGGACAACGTTGAAGGAGCGTCATAAGCAGCAGAAGGGAAGTCAAGGCGACATTGATTGAAGAGGCGCTGTGCCCCGGTCACAAGGAACTTCCTGACTCGACATTTGTCATACCCCCGTAGTAGCGACGGAGGGAGAAATGGACGCGCAGGCATTCATCGCCGGCAAAGCGCTGTTCGCTCCCTGGCTTGCCAGGCTGTCCGGTGGCCAGGTCGAGGAGACGAAAGCAGAGTTGGCGCAGTACACGTCTGCAGTCGATGCTCGAAGGCCGGCTGGGTGAGTCGGGCGGATAACCGGGATTGCGGGTAGAGGCGATAACGCTGCCGCACCGCGGCGGCCGCTGCATGCCGGCACGGCGCGGTGTCGATGCGCCCACCGGCCCGGCCGCGCAATCAAGAGGTGCCGGTGAACGCCCGCCCGTATGCCTTCGTACAGTCGCGCGCCGGCAATGCGCTGGCCGCCGTGCCCCGCCACCAGTCACGAACCGAGCTCAGCCCGGCAAGGTCCGACCGGCACATTGGACATCGTCCTACACCGGTCTAACTCATCAGGTGGCAAACTTCTGCCCTTCAATACAAGGACAGGCTATTAAGATGACTGCAACCATCCATCCCTCGCAGATGACCGATATCGACCAATCCTCGTACGATCCGGCGCGCCTGTTCGACACGGTACGCCAGCGCCTGCAACTGCACAGCGACAAGGCGCTGGCGAAAGCGCTGCAGATCGCCCCGCCCCTGTTGGCCCATCTGCGCCAGCGCGTACTGCCCGTCAGCGGCTCGCTGCTGTTGCGCATCCAGGATGCCAGCGGCATCGCCGTGGCCGAACTCCAGCGCGTCCTGGGCGACCGCCGCCGGCGTATGCGGCTGGCCCTTTCGGCCCGCAAAGCCAGTAACGATGCGCCTCGCGTGCCGGTGGCAGCCACGCGTGCCGTCACCCGATAGGACATACCTGCCATGACAACGGCGGCTTGTCCGACACCCATGTAGGTCCAGACCTATACGGAACAGCGGGTCGGGCCGCTAAGCTTGAACCGCGATCATTACAGGAGTGCAGGCATGACAGAACAGAACCGTACCGAGGTATCCGAGACCATCAACACCGCGCTGGAACTGTGGGGCGGTCTCGAATGCACGATCAACCGGGTGACTGACACCTATTTCAGCCAGATGGACCGCAACGGCCACCGGGACCGCCTGGAAGACATCGACCGCTTTGCCTCACTGGGCATCACCGCCATCCGCTATCCGGTCCTGTGGGAGTGCACCGCGCCCGATGCCATCGAGGATGCCGACTGGAGCTGGGCGGACGCACGCCTGCCGCGACTGCGCGAACTGGGCGTGGAACCCATCGCCGGCCTGATCCACCATGGCAGCGGCCCCGCGCACACTAGTCTCATCGCCACCGACTTCCCCGAGAAGCTGGCCGCCTATGCCGGCGCCGTGGCGCAGCGCTATCCGTGGCTGACGTATTACACGCCGGTCAATGAACCCTTGACGACGGCGCGCTTCTCGGGCCTGGCCGGCGTATGGTATCCGCACGGCTCCGACGAAAGCACGTTCGTGCGCGCGCTGATCAACCAGTGCCGCGCCGTGGTGCTGTCGATGCGTGCCATCCGCGCCGTCAATCCGGAGGCGAAGCTGGTACAGACCGACGACCTGAGTCGCACCTACGGCACGCCGGAGATGGGCGAGATCGTCGAATTCTTCAATGAGCGCCGCTGGCTCTCCTGGGATCTGTTGTGCGGCAAGGTCGAACCAATGCACGCCCTGTGGAACTACCTGCTCGACTCCGGCGCCAGCCCCGAGGAGCTGATGTGGTTCCGCGATAACCCGTGCCCGCCGGACGTCATCGGCGTCAATTACTACATCACCAGCGAGCGCTGGCTCGATCACAGGGTCGAGCGCTACCCGGACAACCGTGTGCACACCTACCGCGGCATCCCCCACGCCGATATCGAAACGGCCCGTGTGCTTGCCAACCCGACCCCCGGCATCGAGCCGTTGCTGATGGAAGTATGGGAGCGCTATCGCCTGCCCGTCGCCATCACCGAGGCGCACATCGACGCCAATCGCGAAGACCAGCTTCGCTGGCTGCTGGAAGTATGGAAGGCCGCTCAGGCGGCGCGCGCCAGCGGCGCCGACGTGCGTGCCGTCACCGTCTGGGCGCTGCTTGGCTCGTACGACTGGAACTGCCTCGTCACTGCCTGCAACGGCTACTACGAACCGGGCCCGTTCGACGTGCGCGGCCCCGAACCCCGCCCCACCGCGCTCGCGAAAATGATGCGCGCGCTGGCAACCGGCGGCCCACTGCCGCATCCCGTGCTGCAAGGTGCCGGCTGGTGGCACCGGCCAGGCCGTTTCCTCTGCCCGCCTGTCGCCACCAGCAGCATTCCCGCCTCGCTGGCCGAACGGCAGCAGGCCAAGGACAAGGTGCGGGGCCAGGTGCAGCCGATCCTGATCGCCGGCGCCAGCGGCGCGCTGGGCACCGTGTTCGCGCGGCTGTGCGAAGCGCGCAATATTCCGTGCCGCGTGACGAGCCGCGCCGAGATGGACGTCACCGATCCGGCTGCCGTGGAAGCGGCGATCCGAAAATACCGGCCGTGGGCCATCGTCAACGCCGCCGGCTCGCCGCCGCGCGTGGGCGGTGCCGAGGACGGCGACACGGAACTCGAACAATGCTATCGCGAGAACTGCCTGGGCGCCACGGTGCTGGCACTGGCGGCGCTCAAGCACGACATACAATACCTGATGTTCTCCAGCGCCGAAGTGTTCGACGGCCAGCTGGAACGGGCCTACAGCGAAAGCGACCCGGTCTCGCCACGCACGTCGTTCGGCCGCCACAAGGTGCAGGCGGAGCAGCGCGTGCTGCTGGCCCACCCGGGTGCGCTGATCGTGCGCAGCAGCGGCTTCTTCAGTCCATGGGACGAAGAGCACCTGCTGGCGCGCAGCCTGAACGACCTGGCCGAAGGCCGCACAGTGGCGCTGGACGGCGAGCGGCCGCTGACCCTGACGTACCTGCCCGACCTGGTCAACGTCTGCCTCGACCTGGCCATCGACGGCGAACGGGGCATCTGGCACCTGACCAGCAAGGGCACGATGGACGCTGCCGCGCTGGTCAGCCGGACGGCCGCGCTGCTCGACATCGACGCCGGTGGCCTGCGCGAAGTGCGCGAGCCGAATCACCAGTCGCCCGCGCTGCTGGGCACCGGACGGGGTGCACTGCTGCCGTCGCTGGAGGACGCGTTGCAGCGCTACGCCCGCACCGTGACCGTGCAACGGCAGGCGTTGCCGGAGGGTGTGGAGGAGCGCCGCAGCAGCTTGCGCGTGTGACGCACGGGTTGTAATCTTCATGGGACGGCCACCTGCCAGGTGCCCGTCACACGGCTTTTTCCGGCCTGCCGTGCGCCTACTACGGCCGGGCTTGCCTATACTAGCGCCATGGCTTCCGACATCCGCATCGGCATCTCCGGCTGGCGCTACGAACCGTGGCGCGGCGTGTTCTATCCCGACGACCTGGCCCAGGCACGCGAACTGGAATATGCGTCGCGCGCCCTGCCCACCATTGAAATCAACGGCTCCTTTTACTCGCTGCAGCGGCCCAAAAGCTACCAGGAATGGTACGACGCCACGCCCGAGGGCTTCGTTTTCAGCCACAAGGGCAACCGCTTCATCACGCATACGAAGCGCCTGCGCGAGCCGGAAAAGCCGCTGGCCAATGTATTCGCTTCGGGCGTGTTGAACCTGCGCGAAAAACTCGGCCCCTTCCTGTGGCAGTTCCCGCCCAACTTCCAGTTCGACGCGGCGCTGGTCGAACACTTTCTCAGCCTGCTGCCGCACGATACCGAGGCCGCGCTGGAGATGGCGCGCCGGCACGAGCCGCGCATGAATGGCCGCGCGGCGCTGGAGATCGACGCGAAGCGCAAGGTACGCCACGCCATGGAAATCCGTCACGAAAGCTTCAACGACAAACGCTTCGTCACGCTGCTGCGCAAGTACAAGGTGGCGCTCGTCGTGGCCGACACGGCCGGCAAGTGGCCCGACTACGAGGACGTGACGGCGGACTTCATGTACCTGCGGCTGCACGGCGAGAAAGAACTGTACGCCAGCGGCTACACGGACGAAGCGCTGGATCGCTGGAGTGCGAAAATCGCCGCCTGGAGCAAGGGCGGCCAGCCGGTCGACGCGAAGCTGATCTCGTCGGTCGCCGCGCCCAAGCGCGCCAGCCGCGACATCTTCTGCTACTTCGACAACGACATCAAGGTGCACGCGCCGTTCGATGCGCGCGCCCTGCTGGCGCGGCTGGGACTGGGCCAGGACCTGACGACGCTCGGCCCCCGGCCGCAGGGGTAAATCGCAGGGCAGTGCTACGCCGCCTCGCGCTCCATCAGCTCCGGCGCATGCAAAGGCGCCTCGCGCAGGCGCCGGCACAGTCCCAGCATGAGCAGCCCGAGTGCCGCGGCAGTCGCCCCGAACACGAACACCCCGGTCAGCGCCGATGCGAACTTGCCGACCATGCCGATGCCGACGGAGCCCAGCGCGTCGCCGCCCGCCTCCTGCGCCGTCCACAGGCCGTTGACCCGGCCCAGGTAGTGGTCGGGCGTATGCCCCTGCACCAGCGCATACTGCAGCAGCGACGCCACCGAGACGAGATAACCGAACCCCACCAGCAGCACGAGCGACGCCGGCAGTCCCGGCGCAAGCCCCAGCAGCATGACGCAGGCACAGGCACCCACGCCGGCCAGCATCATGGCGCGGCCCGGGCGGCGCAGATGTTCCGTCCAGCCGCTGACCAGGGCACCCAAGGTGGCGCCCAGCGGCACCGCCGAATACATGAGTCCCGCGGCCACCGCCTCCGACACGCCGGACTGCGACTCCGCCAGCGCGGGGAACAGCACCCGCACGGCAGTGGCCAGGGTGACGATGGTACCGGCCACCGCGGTTCCCGCCACCACCGCATTCGTGACGAGGAAGCGGAAACCCTGCGCCAGTGCGCGCAGCGGATGCTCGTCGTCGCCACCGTGCGGCAGCATCGCGGGCAGCCGCAGCAGCGGAAGCAGCGTCAGGCCCGTGCCGAGGGCGGCAATCAGGTAGCACCACCCGACACCGGCCAGCGCGATCAGCGCGCCGCCGATGGCGGGCGAGATCACGGTGGCCAGGCGCATCGTCACCATGCTGATGGCGCGCGCCTGCATCAGGTTTTCGCGCCCGACGATGACGGGCATGCAGGCCATCAGCGCCGTAACGCCCAGCGCGCCGAAAAAGCCGTCCCAGGCCGCCAGCACGTAGATCGCAGGCAGCGATGGCTCGGGCAGCCAGGCGTTGGCGGCCAGGCCCAGGAATCCCAGGCCGCAGATGAAGCGCGCCGCCAGAATCAGCCGGCGCCGGTCCCACCGATCGGCCAGCACGCCGCCCAGCAGCAGGCCGATGAACATGCCGGCGCCTTCGACGGCCATTGCCGTACCGACCTTGAGCGGATCGCCCGTCAGCGCGTGGATCTGCATCGGCACCGCGACGGACAGCATGCCAAGCCCCAGCAGCGAGATGGTGCGGGCAATGAATACGCTGCGAAAGTCGCGATTGCGCGCCAGGAGGCCGAAGTCGGCGAACAGTTTTTTCTTCATGGTGTTCCTTCCGATGCCGCCAGCGCCGCGCGCAGCAGCGGGCCCAGCGTTTCCAGAGATTGCGGCGACATGATATTTTCGTGCGATGCCTGCGCCAGCCGGTGCACGCGCAGCGACGCCGCGTGCCGCCGCCAGTCGCGCTCCGGTTCGATGTACGCGGGCAGCGACTGCTCGGCCACGAACAGCGTCAGGTCGCCGTCGTAGCCGGGCGTGCGGGTCCGGGCCAGCAGGCGCACCGCGTCGCCATAATTGGCGAAGATCTGCGCCAGCAGCGCTTCGCGTTCCGCTGCCAGTGCCGCGGCCGCGGCGCCATCGTCGCCGTCGTACGCGTCGGCCAGCAACTGCTGCTGCTCGCGTTCCGCACCCATGGCCGCCTCGGCGCCTTGCGGGTCGGTCCAGTCGTGCACCTCGGCCGGATACGTGTCCAGCAGCCCGAGGAACGACACTTCCTCGCCGGCCGCACGCAGCCGCGCGGCAAGCGCATACGCCACCGTGCCGCCCAGCGAATACCCCAGCAGCCGATACGGCCCGTCCGGCTGCACGCCACGCACGATTGCCAGCTGGCGCGTCACCAGCGTCTCCATGTCCGGACTGGTGGCGATCAGGCCATCGGGACGCGGCGACTGCAGGCCGATAATTGGCACCTCCTCCTCCAGGTAGCGCGCCAGCACGCTGTACTGCCAGGCGAAGCCGGAGCCTGGATAGAAGCAGAACAGCGGCGTGCCGGTTCCGCCCCGCAGGTGGATGACGGGTTCGAAGCCGTCGCCGCCGAAATCGTTGCGCATGCCGTCCTCGTTCAGGCGCGCCGCCAGCCGCGCCACTGTGGGCGCCGTCATGATCTGGCCGACGGAGACGGGCCGTTCCAGCACGCGCCGTATCTCGCTGGCAAGGCGCATCGCCAGCAGCGAGTGGCCGCCGATGGCGAAGAAGTCGTCGTCCGCGTACACCTGCGGCACGCCCAGCACGGCGGCAAATACTTCCGCCAGCCGGCTTTCCAGTCCGCGCGCGGGTATTCGCCGTCCGCTGTCGTCAGGCACCGGCAGCGGCAGAGACTTGCGATCCAGCTTGCCGTTCGCGCTCAGCGGCAGGCGGTCCAGCGGCACGAACGCCACTGGCACCATATGCGCCGGCAGCCGCGTGGCGAGCAACTGGCGCAGCGCCGCGTCTTCCGGCAGGGTCGCACCGGCCACCGGCACCAGCCAGGCGACCAGCTGGCGGTTGTCGACCGCGCCGCCGGCCTGCCCCAGCGCGACGGCGTTGACGGCCGCCTGCGCCACTTCCGGCAGCGCCGTCAATACGCTTTCGATCTCGCCCAGTTCGATCCGCTGGCCGCGGATCTTGACCTGGTCGTCGGCCCGGCCCAGGTATTCCACCGTGCCGTCGTCGAGCCAGCGCACGACGTCGCCGGTGCGGTACATCCTGCCGCCATCGCCGAACGGATCGGCCACGAAGCGGCCCGCCGTCAGCGCCGCCTTGCCGAGGTAGCCGAGCGCGAGCTGCACGCCGCACAGGTACAGTTCCCCGACGGCGCCGGGCGGCACGGGCCGCAGCCAGCGATCCAGGACGCGCAACTGCGTGTTCCAGACGGGACGGCCGATCGGCACGCCGCTGCCGCCTGTCGCCGTCACTTCGTCCGCCGGCATATACGTCACGTCCACGGCCGCCTCGGTGGGACCGTACAGGTTGTGCAGCCGGGCGGCCGAGTACCGCGCGAATTGCGCGGCCTGCGCCTTCGTCAGCGCTTCGCCGCTGCAGAACACCAGCCGCAGCGAGGCCGCACGGCGTTCGTCCAGCGTGGCGAGGTGCGCGGTAAACGTCGCCAGCATCGACGGCACGAAGTGCATGCAGGTGGCGCCGTACGCTTCCACCGTCGCCAGCAGCGCGGCGGGGTCCTTGTGCGCGTCGGGGGCCGCCATCGCCAGGCTGGCGCCCGTCATCAGGGGCCAGAAGAATTCCCAGACCGAGACGTCGAAGCCGCACGGCGTCTTCTGCAGCACCACGTCGAGGGGCCCGAGCGCATACTGGTGCTGCATCCAGGCGATCCGGTTGACGATGGCCCGGTGCGACACCAGCGCGCCTTTTGGCCGCCCCGTCGTACCCGACGTATATATCAGGTAGGCCGGATGGTCCGGTGTCAGCACGGGCTCCAGCTCGGCGCCGCACTCGCCCGGCGGCGCCAGGCGGTCGAACGTGAGCACGGCAGCTGCCGTGAAGCGGGCACGGTCCGATTCCTGCGCAATCAGGAGGCGCGGCACCGCATCCTCCAGCATGTACTGCAATCGTTCGTCCGGATAACCCAGTTCCAGCGGCAGGTACGCGGCGCCCGCCTCGATGACGGCCAGCAGTGCGATCGTCAGCCGCACGGAGCGCGGCAGCGCCACAGCCACGATATCGCCCGGACCGACGCCCGCTGCTGCAAGCCGGCCGGCCAGCACCCGCACCTGCTGGCGCAGCTGGCCATAGTCGAGCGCATGGTCCGCGTCGCACAAGGCCGGCGCGCGGGGCGTGCGTTCGGCCTGGATCGCCAGCGCGCTGCGCAGGGTGGCCGGTGGCAGCGGATGCGCCGTCGCGTTGACGGCCCCGATGGCCGCCGTCTCGGCCGGCGTCACCAGCGGGTAGCGCGCCAGCGGCAGGTCCGGCGTGGCCAGCGCCGTGCGCAGCAGCCCGACGACCCGTTCGGCCAGCGCGGCGGCATCCGCCACGGCACTGCGGTTCTCCAAAAGGAACGCGATCTCGTCGCCCGGCAGCACCAGCAGCGCCAGCGGATAGTGGCTGTAGCCCCGGTTTTGCACGTCGCCCGCACGCAGCGGCGCACCGTCCGCGCCGGCCAGCTGCTGCGCCAGATAGCTGTTGTCGGGATAGTTTTCCACCACCAGCAGCGTATCGAACAGCGTGGCGCCACCGGCCGCGCGCTGGATCTCCGCCAGGCCCGGCCCGTCGTGTTCCTGCAGCGCCGCATGCCGGGCCTGCAGCGCCGGCAGTTGCGCCCACAGCGGCGCATGGGCATCGAGCCGCACGCGCACGGGCACCGTGTTCAGGAACAGCCCCACCTGGTCGCCGATGCCGTCGACGGGCGCGCTGCGCCCGGCCACCGGCGTGCCGAACACCACGTCGTCACGGCCGGCCAGCGCGCCGATCACGATGCCCCAGACGGCCTGCATCATGACGTTGAGCGTGACCCCGGCCGCACGCAGCCGGTTCGTCAGGTCGGCGCTTTCCTGCACCGTCAATGCCAGCAGGCTTTCCGTGACGGTGCCGGCGGGTTCGCCGAACAGCACCGTCGGCTGCACACCTTCCAGTGCCGCGCGCCATTGCGCGATCGATGCCGTTTGGTCGCGCACGGCCAGCGCGCCCACGACCTTCTCGTAGCCGACTGGCAGCGGCAGCAGCGCCGCGTCGTCGCGGTAGGCCGCCAGCAGGTCGCGCAGCAGCAGCGGCGTCGACCAGCCGTCGATGACGAGGTGATGGATGGCAAGCAGCAGCGTGTATTCCCGCGCGCCCGTACGCGTCAGACCGGCGGCCAGCATGCCGCCGAAGCGGTCCGTATGGCAGGAACCGGCCAGCAGGTCCGCCTCGACTTCCGCAATGCGCTCGGCGCGTGCATGCGGCGCCAGATCCGCAACGTCGTCCTCGCGCCAGAACCACCCCGCAGTGCCCACTGCCGGCAGCAGGAACACGGGTTGTTCGACC
The DNA here is from genome assembly GCF_004421005.1 of Pseudoduganella plicata. Classification (NCBI taxonomy): domain Bacteria; kingdom Pseudomonadati; phylum Pseudomonadota; class Betaproteobacteria; order Burkholderiales; family Oxalobacteraceae; genus Pseudoduganella; species Pseudoduganella plicata. The sequence continues at coordinate 226,882 of NZ_CP038026.1, read as the reverse complement.
GTCTCCGTGTCGAACAGGCCGCCCAGTTGCGGATAGCGCAGCACCAGTGCGTCCAGCGCACGCCGCAGCCGCGACGGATCGACAGCGCCCTCAAGACGCAGCCTGGTGAACGCGCTGTAGTTCCCGCCCATGCCGGTGTGGAACAGCATCCCCTGCTGCAGCGGCAGCACGGGCGCGGCGGCGGCGAAGGCGCCGTGCCGTGCCGCCAGTGCCGCATGCTGCGCCGGCGGCAGCGACCAGCCGGCCGCCGGCGTGTCGATGGCCGTCAACGATGCGGCCATCGCGCGCGGCGTGCGCAGCGCAAATACGGCTGAAGGGCGCAGTTGCCGTCCCGCCCTGCGCAGCTCGCCGCACAGGACGATGGCCGCGATGCTGTCGCCGCCCAGCGCGAAGAAGTCGTCGTCCGCGCCCACGCCGGCCAGCTTCAGCGTGCGCGCCATCGCGTCGCACAGCAGCGCCGCATCGGTGCCGGCGGCCGGTGCGCCGCCGCCGGTCGTCATGACGATGGACTCGGGTGCCGGCAGCCGTTTGCGGTCGATCTTACCGCTGACGTTGCGTGGGAACGCATCCAGTACGAGCAGCAGCGCGGGTACCATATAGTCCGGCAGGACCTGGGCCAGTTGGGCCAGCAGTTCGCGGCACGTTTGCGCGCGTGCCTCCCCGGCAATGCCCGGCACCGCGCAATATGCCACCAGACGATGGCTGCCGTTGACGGGCTGCGCCAGCACGATGACGCTTTCCACGCCGGGCAGCAGCGACAGCGCGTTTTCCACTTCGCCCAGTTCGACGCGATAGCCGCGCACCTTGACCTGGTCGTCGCAGCGGCCGATGAATTCGAGCTGGCCGGACAGGTTCCAGCGCACCAGGTCACCCGTGCGGTACATGCGCGCACCATCCTGGCCGAATGGATCGGCAACGAAGCGCGCGGCGCTCAGGTCGGGCCGCGCCAGGTAGCCCAGCGCCAGCCCGGCGCCGGACACGTACAGCTCACCGAGCGCCCCGGGCGGCACCGGCTGCAGGCGAGCGTCCAGCACGTACACCCGGGTGTTGCCGATGGGGCGCCCGACCACGGGGCGCGCACTGGCAAGAATGGGCGCACGCAGCGTGTCGACGGTGTATTCGGTCGGACCGTACAGGTTATGGGCCTGCAGCGCCGGGTATGCGCGCAGCTGGCGCCACAGCGCCTCCGGCGCCGCTTCGCCGCCGATCAGGAGGACGGTGGGCGCATGCGTGCCGCCCGCCATCAGGCCGCTGTTCAGCAGTTGCGCCAGGAACGACGGCGGCAGGTCCATTGCGTCGATTCCCACGCTGTCGACGTGGCGCGCGAGCGCCCAGGCGTCGCGCCGCATTTCGTCGTCGATGACGTGCAGCTCTTCGCCCAGCAGCATCCAGAACAGCTGCAGCCATGACGAATCGAACGAGAACGAATGGGTATGCGCCGCGCGCAGCGCACGGCCGGAGAAGTTCGCGCGCACGGCGGCACGCGCCGGTTCATAGATCGTATCGCGATGGACTCCGATCAGGTTCAGCAGGGCCGTATGCGTATTCATGACGCCCTTCGGCCGGCCGGTGCTGCCGGACGTGAAGATGACGTAGCCGATGGCGTCAATCGCCAGCGTACCGCGCTCGTTATCGTTCAGCGGGTGCGCCGGCATGCCTGCCACGTCGGCGCGCACGCCCGCGGCATCGATGCGCAGGCAAGGCAGTCCGGCCGGCAGCGGCACGGCAGCCCGTTCGCTGCACAGGGCCAGCACCGGCTGCGTGTCCTCGCACATCATCGCGATGCGCTCAAGCGGATAATCCAGGTCCAGCGGCAGGAACGTGGCGCCCGACTCCAATACCGCCAGCATGGCGATCACCGCATCGGCGCAGCGAGGCAGTGCGACCGCCACGACTCTTCCCTGCCCCGCGCCACAGGAACGCAGCAGGCGGGCCAGCTGCGCTACCTTGCCTGCCACCTCGGCAAACGTGAAGCGCTCCTCCCCGCAGACCAGCGCTGTCATCTCCGGCTGCATGCCGGCCTGACGGTTCAGCAGGTCGACGATGGTACGCAGCGTCGCGTCGCGCTCGATGCGCGGACCGCCCGCCCAGTCCTCCAGCGCCGCCTGTTCGGCTGGTGGCATCAGGGGCACGCTTGCCACCGGCAGCGCCGGCTGCTGCGCCCATGCTTCCAGCAGGTGCGCGATCCGGGCCGCATGCGCGGCGAGATCGGCGGCCGTGTAGCGGGCGCCATCGGCGCGCAGCTCGAGGGACACCGCGTCGCCATCCACCTGCAAGCCGAATTCCAGGTCGTCCACCGGCCCGGTCGCCAGATGCAGGGTGCTCCCCGGCGTGCCGGCCAGGTCGAGCCGGTAATCGAACATCTTGTAGTTGATCAGTGCACCGTACAGGCGACGCCCCGATCCCACGATCCCCGCGTCGCGCTGGATCTGCTCGGCTTCATAGCGCTGGTGCGGCCGCACCTCGCGCAGCGCCTCGCGGAAGGCTCCGGCGGCCCCGAACCAGTCCGCGCCCGGCGCCACCGTCACGCCGATCGGTAACACGTTGACCAGCGGCGCGGCCGTGCGTACGGCGGCACTGCCCATGCGGCGCATGAACGGCACGCCGATGCTCTGGCCGGACTGTCCCGTCATGCGTGCCAGGTAGGCCGCCAGCGCGCCGTGCACCAGGTCGGCCACGCCCAGGCGCTCGCGCACGGCCTGGGGATGGCGCGCCATGGCGTGCAGCACGGCGGGCAGCGTTACGGTATGGGTGACGATGGCACCTGGCGTGGCGGCCGGCTGCAGCGCCAGCGTCGTTGCCGGCGGCAGCGCCTCCACATAGCCGCGCCAGAACTCGCGGTCATCCGCGCACTGCGCCGACCCGCCATATGCCTCATATTCGGCCACCGCTGTCGCAACGGGCGTAAACGGAGACGGCGGCACAGCCGCGCCCTGCGCCAGCGCCGTGTAGACGGCCGCGATATGGCGCGTCAGCGCGACAAAGCTGAAGCCGTCCAGCATGATGTGGTGGTAGCGCTGGTACCACAGCCAGCCCTCCGGTACGCGGTACAGCGCGTGCCGGAACAGCGGCGCTTCCCCTTCCACCGACAGTCCCGCGTCGATATCGGCACGCATCGCCGCCAGCGCCCGTTCTCTGGCCTCGGGCGTACGCCAGTCGTGCAGTTCCGGCGCCGGCACGTCGTCCGCCGTGGCGAAGCGGGGAATGCGCTGTTCGGGGCCGGCATTGCCGCTGCGGTACCGGGCCATCACGGTGTCGGCACCGGCCAGGCCAATGCGGATCGCCTGGCACAGCAGCGGCCCGTCCACCGCGCCATCCAGTTCCGCGCAGTGGGCAATGACGTAGCCGCTGGACGCGTGCGCGCCTGCCGCCACCTGGTCCGCCAGCCAGATTCCCATTTGCGTGCCGTTCAGCGGCAGCGTTTCGATATTGCGAATGTCGTTCATCGCGGCCTCACGCGTTGCCGCCGGCCGTGCGGGCGAACGGGTTGATCGCCTGCCAGTGCCGCTCGACGTAATCGACGCACTCGGCGCGCGCCGCGGGCCCGAAACGGTGCTGCCACCCGGGCGGCACGTCGGCAAACTCCGGCCACAGGCTGTACTGCCCCGGGCGTTGGCAAGTACGTGGAAACGGTATTGTTCGTCGTCGAACGGATTCACATAGTCCTGGCTCATGATATTTCCCTGATTCTGATTTGTCGTTATGGTGTCTTGTTCAGCAGCCGCGCGAGGCCGTCCAGCAGCCCGTCGCGCCAGCAGAGCGGGTCATGGCCGCCTCGTACTACCGTGTAGTGCACCGTGTGACCGGCCCGTGCGAGCGCGGCGGCCATCGCCCCGTTTACGCCGGTCATCTCCGTTTCGTAGCAGCCCACCTCCAGCAGCGCCACGATGCGCGCATCGTTCCCCAGGCCGCCGTTGACCTGTTCGGCCAGCCAGCCTTCCCCTTCCGTGCGCGCCGGGTCGGGCCACCAGAACGAGCCGGACTGGCTCAATACGCAGCCGAAGCAGTCGGGGAAGCGCAGCGCCGCGTACAGCGCCGCCAGTCCGCCATAGCTTTGTCCGGCCACGACCGTGTCCGCCGGGCTGCGTTCGAACGGCTGCACCCACGGCAGCAGTTCTTCCTGCACGGCCAGCCAGAACGCTTCGTTGCAAGGCATCTCGACGCCGCGCCGCTCCGGGCTGACCGCATCGATCAGCACATACACGGCCGGCGGCAGTGCTCCCTGGGCCGTCATCGCGTGCAGCGCCCCAGCTACGGGCATCTCCCGCGCCCAATACTGGCCATCCAGCAGGACCACCAGCGGCAGCGGCACGTGCACCGGGCCGGTACGAATCACCCAGACGTCGCGCGCGACATCGAGCCGGGTGCTGTGCCAGCGCCGGCATGTCATCCCATCGGCCGCGGCCGGCACCTGCCAGGCGGGATGCACGGGCGCTTGCGGCAGCAGCAGCGGCGACAGTGGCACGCCCCAGCCGGTTCCGTGCGCCGGCAGCCGGTTGAATGGATCGGCACACGCCTGACGTGTCATCAGGTCGATCCACCACGCGCGCACGGCACGGCGCTCCGTTGGCGCTTCCTGGCCGCCCTGCACCGGCAGCAGGAAGTAGCTGCCGCGCCAGTCCGCCGGCAACGTGGTGCGCCAGACCCAGACATCGGTGCCGCCCAGCCGCATCAGTGCCGTGCGCTGCGATACCGGATGCGGCGTATGCGAATACACGTCCAGGTAGACGGCCGCGCAATCCGTGCCGCGCCACAGGAACGCCAGCTCGACATGTTCGCCGCGTGGCGCCCGCAGTGGCGTGCCCGCCGCAGCGACGTCTTGCCACCAGGCGGGACTGCCCACGTCCGTCCGTTCCAGCAGGGCCAGCGACGTCACGTGCCCACCTTGCGCACCGCTTCCGGCGCCGCCTGCGCGGCATCGGTTGCATTGGCCCACACGCTGTCGGCCGGCCCTTGCGCGGCGCGGCGCGCGGCCAGCCTGGCGGCCCAGGCGAACAGCCCCGCCAGCACCAGTGCCGTCGCGTCGACGCCCAGCGTGGCCGGACTCGTATGCGCCCACATATTCAGTGCCGGTACGAGTGCGCCGGCGACGCTCGTGACGGGGATTGCCAGCGCCGTGACGGCGCAGGCGACCAGCAGCTCGCGGCCGGCCCTGGCGGCCCCGCGCGCGAAGGCCCACGCCACGCAGGCAAGGAAGATGGCGTAATAGACCGTGGGGTAGGCATCGTTCGCATGGGCATTGAACGCATGCAGCCATTTGGCAGCGACCATGCAGGCACCGATACCGGCCACGCTGCCCAGGCAGACGCCGACGGTGGCCGATGCGATCAGCGCAGTGCGCAGCGGCTGGGCCGGCAGCGGCCCGTTCTTCAGCTGGTTCTTGCGGCGCTTCTCGATCCACAGCAGGTTCCCTGTATAGAACAGCGCGGCGCCGGCCAGCCCGAAGACGAAGTACAGCCAGCGCACCGTCACGCCGCCGTAGCTGCCGAAGTGCAGTGCGAAGAAAGGCGCGACCATCGCGCTCCACGTGTTGCCCTGGCCCGGCAGCATGCTGGTGCTGAGGATGTCGCCCGTGTATGGCTGCAGGATGACGAAGCCCGTCTCGGCGCCCTGCACCACGTGGCGCGGACTGGCGACGGCCGCGCGCACGATCGGCCGGGGCGACTCGACGCCCATGTACAGCAGTTCCGTCACCTCGAAGCCCGGTGCCTGCTGCTGCACCCGGCGTACCAGTTCGCTGGCTGGCAGCAGCTTCGTCGCATCGCCCGGTACGTTATGGATGGCGGGCGGCACGAACATCGGCCGCTCGCGGTAGACGATGCCGCGCAATCCGTCGTAGAACTGGTCGTGGAACGCGAACACGACAACCGTCAGGCTGATGACGATATGGAACGGCAGGCTGGTGATGCCGAGGATATTGTGGGCGTCCAGCCAGAAGCGCTTGCGGTTCTTGCCGGCCCGCAGCGCGAAGAAGTCCTTGACCAGCGTGGGCAACAGCAGAACGACACCCGAGACCAGCGCGAGGAAGTACAGCACGCCCGCCACGCCCATCACGTAGATGCCGAAGTATTCCTCGCCCAGGGTGCCGGGAATGCCACCGGTACGGTGCAGCATGTCGATCAGCTGCGCCAGCAACGACGGCTTGACCTGCTCCACCGCCAGCGCGCCCTGCCCGTCCAGCGTGGCCTGCCAGCGCACCAGGCCGAAATCGATCTCGTGGCCCGATTCGCCGGCCTGCCAGCTGACGGGCGCCGGCGTGTTTTCATGGCGCGCCACGTGCAGCGTGAACTCCTCGCGCGCGGCAGGGTAAGCGGCCAGCACGTCGGCCACGACCTTGTCGACCTGCGCCGGCGCCAATGGCGATGCGGACACCGTTGGCGCGCTGACCCAGCGGTCGAGCGGCTCCTTGAACATCGTCAGCGCGCCGCCGAAGAAGCCGATGAACAGCAGCATGCCGGCACAGATGCCTCCCCACGTGTGCACGGCCTGGTAGATACGCAGGATATCGCTGCGGATTTTCATGTCAGCCCCTTACCAGAAACAGCAGGCCCCAGGCCAGCAGGTTGGCGCCGCCCAGCCACAGCAGCGCCAGCATCCCGCTGCGGAACAGCCAGACGAAGCCGAACACCGTCATCCAGACCGGCGCGATCAGCCACATGACGAACTGCGATTTGTCCGGCGGGGCAATGCCGCCCGGGCCGGCCCACGCGAAGATCCCGGCCAGCGCGAACGCCAGCGTGGCACCCAGCACGGCGCCGGCAAAGGTCTTGCCCCACCAGTCCGGGCGGATCGGTGCGCGCTTGGTTTTATCGCCCATTTCAGCGCTCATGGCGGCCCTCCAGCAGCAGCGAGACGAACGGCAGCAGGCCCCAGGCCAGCATCGCCAGCACCAGCCACGCGAAGACGGCCGTCAGCGGCGTCCACGCGGCCAGCGCCGCCGCCAGCGATGTGCCCAGCAGTGCCGCGCCGGCCACGCGGGCGGCACGGGGCAGCGGCTGGCGCAACCAGCCCTGGTGGCGGTGGCTCAGGTACAGCACGGCGCAACCGGCCGTGCCCAGGATCAGAAAAAGTAAGCTCATATCGTTTGAATACCGGAAGTGGCGCCGGCGCGCGCCGGGGCGCGCGGCGCCAGGCGCGCCACCAGCAGGTAGCACAATGGAATCAGGAAGACGCCCAGCACGGTGGCGGACAGCACGCCGCCCAGCACACTGGCGCCGATGGCCCGCTGGGCTGCAGCACCGGGTCCGCTTGCCAGCAGCAGCGGCACGATGCCGGCACCGAACGCCAGCGACGTCATGACGATGGGACGCAGGCGCTGCGCGGCGGCGTGCGTGACAGCCGCCAGCGCCGTGCTGCCGGCGCGTCGCGCATGCTCGGCGAATTCGACGATCAGGATCGCGTTCTTGGCCGACAGGCCCACGGTCGTCAGCACGCCCACCTGGAAGAAGATGTCGCGCCCCATCCCGCCCAGCCACGCGCCGGCGACGGCGCCCAGCACGCCCAGCGGAATGGCCAGCAGCACGGAAAACGGAATCGACCAGCTGCCGTACAGCGCGGCCAGGCACAGAAACACGAACAGGATCGACGCGCAGTACAGCAGCGGCGCCTGGCCGGCCGACAGCCGGTCCTGGTACGACAGGCCGCTCCACGCCAGCGCCGTGCCGGGCTGCTTCGCGGCGAGTGCCTCGATGCCGTCCATCAGCGGGCCGGAACTGGCGCCCGGCGCCGCGGCGGCGGACATCTGCACGGCCGGCATGCCGTTAAAGCGGCGCAGCTGGCCGGGTCCGGCGTCCCACCGCGTGGCGGAGAACGCCGTCAGAGGCGTCATGGCGCCGCCCGTGCCCCGTACGAACCAGTGCTGCAGGTCCTCCGGCGCGGCGCGATACGGCGCGTCCGCCTGCACCAGCACGCGGCGGATGCGGCCACGGTCGATGAAGTCGTTGACATACACGCCGCCCCACGCGGCGCCCAGCGCGGCGTTGACGTCGTCCAGATCGAGTCCCAGCGTGCGGGCGCGTACCTGGTCGATATCGATGCGCAGCTGCGGCGCGTCGATGGCGCCGTCCGCGTCCACGTACATCATGCCCGGCAGCTCGCCGGCCTGCTGCGACAGCTTTGCGGCGGTGGCGGCCAGCACGGCCGGGCCTTCGCCGGCGGCATCCTGCAGCCAGAATTCCAGCCCGCCGGCCTGACCCAGGCCGTCGATCGGCGGCGGCACCATGGCGAACACGCGTGCGTCCGGCACTGTCGCCAGCGCCGTCGTGGCGCGGGCGGCAATGGCCTGCGCCGTGTTGTCGCCGCCCGCGCGCGCTTCCCACGCTTTCAGGTTGACGAACGCCATGCCGGCGTTCTGGCCGCCGCCGTTGTTGCCGAAGCCGGCAATCGTGAAGATATTGTCCACATTGGCCTTTTCCGCTCCGAGAAAGTGACGCTCGACCTGGGCGGCCAGCGCGGCGGTGCGCTCGTACGGCGCCCCCGGCGGCAACGCGAACTTCACCATCACCGTGCCCTGGTCGTCCTCCGGCAGGAATGCCGTCGGCAGGCCCACGTAGCCGTACGCCGCCAGCGCCAGCAGGCCGCCATAGACCAGCAGCCAGCGCAGCGGACGTCCCAGCATCCTGCCCAGCACACCGTTGTAGCGCCGCTGCAGGCGTTCGTGCAGGCCGCCCGCCGCATGCGCGGCGGGGCGCAGCAGGCTGGCGCACAGGACGGGCGTCAGCACGACGGCTACGATGACGGAGAGCGCCATCGCCGTCACCAGCGTGACGGCGAACTGGCGGTAGATCACGCCGACGGAGCCGGGGAAGAACGCCATCGGCACGAACACCGCGCCCAGCACCAGCGCGATGCCGGCCAGCGCGCCGCCGATGCCTCGCATCGATACCAGGGTGGCGGCGCGCTCGTCCAGCCCTTCCTCGCGCATCGTGCGCTCGACGTTTTCGACCACGACGATGGAGTCGTCCACCAGCAGGCCGATGGCCAGCACCATGCCGAACAAGGTCAGCGTGTTGACCGAATAGCCGCAGGCGGCCAGCACGGCGCACGTCCCCAGCAGCACCACGGGCACCGTCACCAGCGGCACCAGCGTGGCACGCCAGCCGCCCAGGAACAGGAACATCACGGCGCCCACCAGCACGACCGCTTCGAGCAGCGTGACCGCCACCTTGGCAATCGAGCGCTTGACGAAGCGCGTCGCGTCCTCGGGATACGTAACCTCGACGCCAGGCGGGAACGCCAGCGCGGCGATCCTGGCGCGCACGCCGGCCGCCGTCGTCAGCGCGTTGGCGCCCGGTGCCAGCAGCACGGCGAAGCCGGACGCTGGCAGGCCATCCAGGCGCGACGTGCTGCCATAGTTTTCGCTGCCGATCTCCACGCGGGCCACGTCCTCCAGCCGCACGGCAGCGCCGTCGCCGGCCGTCTTGACGACCAGCGCGCGGAACTGCTGCGGCGTGCGCAGGCGCGACAGCGCCGTCACGGTGACGTTCAGCTGCTGGCCCGCGGCCGACGGCCGCGCGCCCAGCTCACCCACCGGCACTTCCGTGTTCTGCGCCTCGATCGCGTCGATCACGTCGCCCGGCATCAGGCCGTAGTTGTGCAGCTTGTGCGGATCGAGCCAGACGCGCATCGCATAGGGCGCGCCGAAGTTGCGGATCTGGCCGACGCCGGGCACACGGCTGACGGCATCCACCACCTGCCCGCTCATCCAGTCGGCGATGTCGGCGTCGCTGCGCCGGCCGCTGCGGTCGGCAAACACGGCCACCATGAGGAAGCTGTTCTGGAGCGCGCTGACGGACAGGCCGTTCTGCTGCACGGCACGGGGCAACCGGTAAGTGACCTGGTTGACCTTGTTCTGCACCTGCAGCTGCGCCAGCACGGGATCGAGCCCCTGGCGGAACGTCAGCATCAGCTCCGCCTCGCCGGAGGAATTACTGGCGGCGTCGAAGTACAGCAGGCCCTCGACACCTTTCAGCTCCTGCTCCAGCACCTGCGTGACGGCGTTTTCGACGACGGTGGCCGAAGCGCCGGGGTACGTGGCGGCCACGCGCACGACGGGTGGCGCGATGTCCGGATACTGCGCCACCGGCATGCGCCACAGCGCCACGCCGCCAGCCAGCATCAGCACGATCGCCAGCACCCACGCCAGCACGGGGCGTTCGATAAAGAAGCGCGACAGCACGTCAGCCCTTCACCGGCCTGGCCGCCGGCGCGGCCGCCGTGCGGCCCTGCCACTCGACGGCTGTGACGGCCGCACCGGGCGCCACCTTGCTGCCGCCCTCCACGACCACCTTGTCGCCGGCCTTCAGCCCGGCCCGCGCGGCCCAGCCGTCGCCGTGGCTGCCGATGACGTCCAGCGCGCGCTGCTCGATCCTGCCGTCGCGTCCCACCACCCAGGCGGTGGCTTCATTGCGTTCGTTGTGGCGCACGGCCTGGCGCGGCAGCAGCACGGCATCGGGCTGCATGCCCTGTTCGACCGACGCGCGCACGTACATGCCGGGCACCAGCAGCTTCGCCGGATTGGGGAAGCTGGCGCGCAACGTCACGGAGCCGGTGGCACCATCCACGTTCATTTCCGTGAACTTGAGCGTGCCCTGGTGCGGGTACGGCTGGCCGTCCTCCAGCAGCAAGGTCACCGCCGCCTTGCCCGGCTGCAGGGCGCCGCTGCCCAGCTGGCGCCGCAGTTGCGTCAGCTGCTGGCTGGACTGGACGATATCGACGTGGATGGGATCGAGCTGCTGGATGCGCGCCAGGGCTTCGGCCTGTTCGCCGGCCACCAGCGCGCCTTCCGTGACGGCCGAGCGGCCGATGCGGCCCGCGATCGGCGCGCGGATCCGCGTGCGCTGCAGGTCGATCTGCGCCGTGCGCAGCGCGGCCTGACGCGCCTTGACGCGCGCCAGGCCCTGTTCATGGTTGGCCTGTGCCAGGTCGTGGTCCTGCTGCGTAACCGTCTTGCTCTCGATCAGGCGGCGATAGCGTTCCGCGATGATGCGCAGGTTGACCAGCGCCGCCTGTTCGATCGCCAGCTCCGCGGCGGCCTGCTCGGCCCGGGCCGCGTGGCTGTCGCTGCCAATCTCGTACAGCAGCGCGCCGGCCTGCACGTCCGTGCCTTCCTCGAAGTAGCGGCGCACGATGACGCCGCCCACCTGCGGCCGGATTTCCGCCACGCGCAGGGCCGTCACACGACCGGGCAATTCGGCGCGCAGCGGGACGGGTTCGTGGCGCACCGTCAGGACGGCAACCGTCGGCGGCTGCTCGGGCGGTGGCGCGGATGGGGGCTCGCTGCAAGCGGCCAGCAGGACTGCGGCCAGTGCCGGCAAGCGGCGGAGTGTGATGTGCATGTGGTCTCTTACTTGTTATTGTTACTGACTTCGGGAACTTCACGTCGGGGACAGGCCCCGATATCGGCGCCTGCCCCCAGCCTGCGCTACGCTGCCAGCGTGGCGCCGCCGTCGACGACCAGCTCCTGCATCGTGATGTGGCTGGCCAGGTCGGAGGCAAGGAACAGCACCGTGTTGGCCACCTCGCGCGCCGTGGCAATCTTGCGCAGCGGGATGCCCAGCTTGAACTGCTCCGGCAGCCCTTCGATCGTGCGCCGCATCCCCGCTTCGTCCGGCAGCATGGAACGCAGCATCGGCGTGTCGGTGGAGCCGGGCGAGACGACGTTGCAGCGCACGCCGTACTGGGCTAGCTCCAGCGCGGCGCAGTGGCTCATGCCCACCAGTGCCGATTTCGATGCGCAATAGGCCAGCATGTTCATGCGCGGTACGCGCGCCGCATTCGAGGCCACGTTGACGATCGAACCGGCGCCCTGCGCGCGGAACTGCGGCATCAGCTCGCGCATCAGGTAGAACACGCCGCTGACGTTGATGTCGAAGCTGGCCTGCCAGTCCTCCACCGTGGTCGAATCCAGCGTGCCGAGACGCAGCACGCCGGCGGCGTTCACCAGCACGTCGACACGCGGCATTTCCGTCAGCAACTGCTGGCAGACGGTGGCGATGCGCGGGCGATCGGTGATGTCCATGCTGACGGTGCGGAACGGATAGCGCTTGCCGGCAGGTCCCGCCTCCTCGCGGTCGAAACTGCGGTCGATGCCTGTCACGCGCGCGCCCAGCTGGCGGAACGCCAGCGCGATCTGGTGGCCGATGCCCCGGCCCGCGCCGGTCACCCAGACCTGGCGGCCCTCGAACTGCAAGGCGGGCGGCTCCGGCGCGCGCGGACTGGCCGCCGCACCCAGGTTCTTCTGGTCTGCGAGCATCATGGCCGCTCTCCTTATGCCGCCTGCCTGCGTTCGAGCAGCGTTTGCCACGCGTTCAGCGTCGGCGTCACGGCCAGTTCCTCGAACGACAACTTGATGCCCAACCGGTCCAGCTCCGCCACGAGGTTCATGACCTCCAGCGAATCGAGGCCGTAGTCCATCAGGTTGTCGTCCGGGCCATAGCCGTTGTCGTCCAATGCCGGCGCCAGGCGCGCGCGCAGCCAGGAGATGTCCACCGGCGTACCCGCGGCCAGCACCTGCGCCGTCGCCACCACCGCGCCACAGCGGCCGGTTACGTAGTCCAGCGCCATGCGGTGCTCGCGCTCGGAGAAGTCGGCCACCGCGTCGGCCACCATGAATGCCTGGATGTCGCGCATGAAAGCGTCCAGCGCCGTCGTCATGCAGCCGATGTGGGCGTAGACACCCGTGATGACCAGCTGGTCGCGGCCCCACTGCCGCATCAGGTCCTGCAGGTTGGAGCGCTGGAACGCGCTGTAGCGCCATTTGACCAGCACCGTGTCGTGCGGCGCCGGCGTCAGCGCGGCGGTTACGTGCTGCAGCGCCGGATCGGCGGTGGTCAGGCCAGGACCCCACATGTCGTTCAGCAGCGCGCGCTCGGCCGAACTTTGCTCGGTGGGCTGCGCCGTGTAGACGACGGGCACGCCGGCCTTGTCCGCCCATGCCCGCAGGCGGGCGATATGGTCGATCAGGGTCGTCAGGAGCGGGCTGTCGGCACCGTAGAAGCGCAGAAAATAATCCTGCATGTCGTGCACCAGCAGCACGGCGCGCGTCGGATCGATGTGCCATTGCACGCGGTTGGCCGGCAGTTCGCCTGGGAGCGGGTAGGAGGAAATCGAAGGTATCGCCATGATGTGTTCTTTCGTCTATTGGATCGTGGTCTGCGCGCGCAGCGCCACCTTGTCGGTCTTGCCGACCGCCGTCAGCGGCAGCGTGGGCAGCATGCGGAAGCGGTCGGGTAGCTTGAATTCGGCCACGCCCTGCTCGCGCAGGTACTGGCGCAGCAGTGGCGGGCGCAGGACGTCCTCGCCGTCGCGCGGTACGATGCAGGCGCAGCTCATTTCGCCCAGCAGCGGATGCGGCACCGAGATCAGCGCCGCCTGCAGCACGCCAGGATGGCGCAGCAGCAGGTTCTCCACCTCCTCGGCGGCGATCTTCTCGCCGCCGCGGTTGATCTGGTCCTTTACCCGGCCGACGACGGTCAGGTAGCCGTCCGCACTGCGCCGCACCAGGTCGCCCGTGGCGTAGAAGCCGTCCGCATCGAAGACGCGGGCGTTGTGCTCGGGCGCGTTGTAATAGCCGCGGAACGTGTACGGGCCGCGGGTCGTCAACAGCCCTTCCTCGCCGTCCGCCACTGGCTGGCCGTCCAGGTCGACGACACGCACTTCGTCGAATTCGCTCATCGGCCGGCCCTGCGTCGTATAGACCTTGTCCTCCGGATCCTCCAGCCGCGTGTAGTTGACCAGACCTTCGGCCATGCCGAACACTTGCTGCAGCGCGCAGCCCAGTTCCTGCGGCACGCGCCGGGCCAGCGCCTCGGCGAAACTGGCGCCGCCCACCTGCAGCAACCGCAACGACGCCAGTTGCGCGCGGCGCTCCGGTGCCGCCTGCAACCACAGCACCACAGCGGACGGCACCAGCGCAGCCATCGTCACGCCATGTTGTTCGATCAGCGCGAAGCAGCCCAGCGGCTCGGGCGACGGTGCCAGCACGACGGCGCCGCCGGCGCAGAACACGCCGAGCGCACCGGGAGAGCTCAGAAGGAAGTTGTGCCCCGCCGGCAGCGCGCACAGGAAGCGCGTGGCACGGTCCAGCCGGCAGATTTCGGCGCTGCGGCGCACGCTGTAGTAGTAGTCGTTATGGGTGCGCGGATCAGCTTCGGGTACCCGTGCTGCCGCCGGAGAGCTGGAAGAACGCCACCTCGCCCGCGGCGGACGGCGCGAACGCCGGCTCGCCCGCGGCGGACGGCGCGAACGCCGGCACCAGGCCTTCCTCGGCCAACACCTCTTCCAGGCCGGCGCCCAGCACCAGCAAGTGCGCCAGGTCCGGCACCAGGGCGCGCAGCACATCGGCAAAAGCGCTGTCGGCGAACAGCGGATGGCTGGCCGCCCCGATGACCAGCTTCGGTTGCAGCTGCTGCGCATAGGCCGTCAGTTCCAGGCGCTGATGGCTGAACAGCGCGTTGACAGGTGCGACACCGATCTTCAGCAGCGCGAAGAAGACAATGTAGAACTCGGCCACGTTCGGCAACTGCACCAGCGCGGTGTCGTCCTTAGTCAGGCCGCGCCGTGCCAGCGCCGCGGCCAGGCGCGTCGACTGCGCGTCCAGCTCGCGATAGGTGATGGCGCGCTCGCCGCAGATCACGGCAATCCCGTCCGCGCTGCTACCCGCACTTTCGCGGCACTGGCGCTCCAGGATGTCCGTCATCGGCAGGTCGATCCAGCAGCCCGCCGCGCGGTAGCGCTGCGCATCGTCCTCCGGCCAGGGCGTGAACGCGATCATGCCGCCTCCGCCGTGATGGCCGGCGCAGGCCGGCTGGCGCCGAGCGCGCGCAGCATGGTTCCCAGCTTGCCCTGCGTTTCCGCCCATTCGGCGTCCGGGCAGGAGTCGGCCACGATGCCGGCGCCGGCAAACAGGCGGATCCTGTTGCCCTGCACCGTGCCGCAGCGGATCGTCACGGCCCATTCGCCGTTGCCGTCGGCATCCATCCAGCCGACGATGCCGGCAAACAGGTCGCGCTCGAACGGCTCGACCAGGTCGATCAGCTTGCGGGCCAGCCGGGTCGGGTAGCCGCAGACGGCCGGCGTGGGGTGCAGAATGCACGCCAGCTCCAGCGCCGACATGTCCGGCTGTCGCAAGGTGCCTTCGATGCGGGTCGACAGATGCCACATCGCGTTGGTGGACAGCAGCGACGGCCCTTGCGGCACGTCGAGCGTGTCGCACAGCGGCAGCAGCAGGCGGCGGATGTCGTCGGTGACGTAACCGTGCTCGCGCAAGTCCTTGGGGACTCCAGCAACGCGCCGGCGGCGGCGGCATCGCTGTCGCTGTCCGGCTGGCGGCGGGCGGAGCCGGCCAGCGGATTGGAGACGATGGCCGCACCTTCCTTGCGCAGCAACAGCTCGGGACTGACGCCGACCAGCTCCGCGCCATCGGCCAGCGGCACGCGGAACTGGTAGCCGGTCGGGTTCTGCGCGGCCAGGCTGGCAAAGATGCGGGCCGGGTCGGCGGGGCCGGCCAGTTCCACTTCCAGCACGCGCGACAGCACGGCCTTGCGGATGTCGCTCAGGCCGAAATTGGCGACGGCCTGGCGGACGCCCTGCTTGAAGCGGTCCTCGCCGGGAATGCTGTGCGATGCCACGATGGGCGGCAGCGCGCCGCCGTCATTAACGGCAAAGGGTACTGCGTCACGGCTGAAGATCTCGCTGCGCTCGGGCACGATCAGCGCCGAGGGCCGGGAGGCGTCGAAGGGAATGGCGCCGATTGCGATCGGATCGGCGATGCCGGCGTCACGTGCTCGCTGCAATGCCGCGACGACGTCGCGCTGCAGGGCGCCGCCCTGCGCGGGCGTTGCGATGCGCTCGAAAACACCTTGTCCGCGCACGCTTCGGTGCGCCGACAGGAACAGTACGGGGGATGTAGCCATCGTTACCTCGCAAACTTTAAAAGACGTTTACGTTGGCTGGCGGATGCTGGCTACGTTGGGGCACCGCCCGAGGGTCAGGCGATCAGAAGTTGTAGGTCGCGCTGACGTAGTAATTGCGACCCAGCTCGAAGAAGTCGAAGTCGCGGCTTTTCTTCTCCAGGTCCACGTCCGTCAGGTTTTTCACGCCCGCGCGGATGGTGAGCTGCTTGTTCACCTTGGCGGCGAACGACAGGTCGGTGCGCGTGTAGCCCGGCAGGTCCTTGGTCAGGTAATACTGCTTGCCCGTGTAGTGCGCCGACAGCGCGGTGCTGAAGCGCTCGTCGATCTTCCAGTTCAGGCTCGCCATGGCGACGTTTTCGGGACGGTTGTCCAGTTTCGCCTCCTTGCCCGTCTCGTCGATGTAGTCGGCATTCAGGTGCGTCATGTTGGCGCTGATGGAAAATGCCGGCGACAGCCGCGCCTCGCCCTGCAGCTCGATGCCGCGCGTCCTGGCCTTGGCCACGTTGACCCAGGCGCGCGACGGGCCGGCCGGATCGTAGGTGGCGACGATCATGTCGTCCACGTCGTTCTTGAAGACGACCGCCGTGAAGTCCCAGCCGGCGCGATGGATCTCGAAACCCGCTTCATAGTTCGTGCTGGTCTCGGGCGTCAGGTCCGGATTGCCGGACAGAGAACATTTGCCGCCGCAGCTGACGGTGCGGTACTCGGTGCTGAGCTGGTACGCTTCCGGCGCCTTGAATGCGCGGCTGATGCCGCCCTTGACCGTCAGGCCGTTCGCGCCCTGCCAGACCAGGTAGCTCTTCGGCGAGAAATGGCTGCCGAAGGTATTGCTGTCGTCCACGCGCCCGGCCAGCGTCAGGTGCAGGGCCGGCGTCAGCGTCAGTTCGTCTTCCAGGAACACGGCCTTGCTGTCGGTGCTGATGCGACCCGAATCGCGGTAGGTGGCATTGTCCTTGATGACCTGGCGGCGCAGGTCGATACCGGCCGTCACGGCATGGATGCCTCGCGTGACGTTGGCGTAGGCTTTCGCGTACGTATTGTCCTCGTACAGGACGCGCTGCTGCGGCGCGTCATAGCGGCTGTTGAAGTCGTCGATGCGGGCGTGTTCGCGCGTGATGAACGCCGTCGTATTACCCCAGCCCCAGTCGGCCTTGTGCGTCGCGCCGATGGTGCCGCGCTCGATCTCCTGTTCGCGGTAGTCGCGCGTCGTCCAGTCCCATTCGGCATTGTAGTCGTAGTAGAACAGCGCGCGCGGACGGTGGTCGCGGTTCAGGCTCGCGTCGATGTCGAGCGACTGGTTTTCCGCCAGCTTGACGGACAGCGTGCCGGCCACGTTGGCCGCGCGCTTCTCTTCCAGTCGCGCGGGCCGCGTGGTATCCGAAGCGGAAATGGCATACCACGGATCGCGGTCGTAGTATTCGCCGGACAGCGACAGCCCGAACGTATCGTTCAGCGCGCCGGCGATCGATGCGCCCACGCGATACTGGTCGCCCTCGTCGCCCGGCTGCACGACGCGGTACTCGCCGCTGACGCTGCCCTTCCATTCGCGTGTGGGAGCCTTGGTGATGATGTTGACGACGCCGCCGATGGCGTCCGAGCCGTACAGCGCCGCCATCGGGCCGCGCACGATCTCGACGCGCTTGATCGAGGACAGCGCGATGGAGCTGAAGTCGAAGTCGCCACCGCGCCACAGTGCGCCGCCCGAGGACACGCGCTTGCCGTTCACCAGCATCAGCGTGTATTTGCCACCCAGGCCGCGGATCTGGATCTCGTCGCGCCCCGTGCTGTCCGTCATGTTGTTGACGCCGACCGTGTCGCGCAGCAGGTCCGGCAGGCTGTTGACGGGGGACCTGGCGATGTCTTCTTCCGTGACAATGGTCGTGAACGCGGGCGCCGAAGCGGCCGTGTGATTGCGCAGCGACGCGGTGACGACGACGACGGATTGTTCGGCGATGCCGGGGTCGGCCGCGGGCGCCTCCGGTGCCCCGGCGGCAAATGCCTGCTGGCCGATGGCGGCGATACTGACTGCTAACAGCTTTCTTGTTATGGACATTACGTTCTAGCCTGTTGTTATGAAATCTGCACTTCCCAGAACGCGAATGATACTGATTCTCATTTACTTTTGCAATGGCTATTTCGGCTTGATCACTGCGGGGCGCGGAATCACACCCTCCGTGTGCCAGAATGTGACGTACCGCCACTACAGGCGCACCGGCATGGGAGAAACGATGGACGCGACGGAACTGCACGACCGGCTGCTGGCCGACCTGCGGCGCTATGCTGCCGGACGGCGCAAGGACATCGACCGCGGCGCCGAAACCCGCGAGCTGGCCGGGCTCTTGGTCGAGAAATACGGCTACGGCCTGGCGCGCGCGTTGGAGATCTGCGGCGACGTGGCGGGCTTGCCAATGCCCAACCTGTTTGCCGAGACGGACAAGGTGGTGCTGGAGATCGATCCGAACGCCGTGCAAAACCGGGCACGGCGGTGGGATGCGCGGCCGGCGGGGCTGGACCTGCCGGCCGGTAATGGCTGAAGTCGGTTTTGTTGCTCCGCTGGCGCCGCTGTTTGCTGCCGGCGACCTCCGCCAACGCGTCGGGCACCGGCACCGGAAGGTGCCAGTCCCTGGCGGAACGGCCGCCCTCTCTTTTTAACGCACCGTCAGCTTGCCGGTGCCGGCATTGCCCAGTACGGCAGCCTGGACGGCCGAAGCGGACAGCGGAGTCACCGAGTAAGGCACGGTCCAGCCCACGGCCGAGCTGAAGCTGCACTTGTTGGCTGCGTCCAGCGCCGCGCCGTTGATCAGCGACCCCGTATCGACGATCGCGCCCGTCTTGCTGGAAGAACCCGGGTTGTTCAGGACCTGCGTGCAGGTGGACGCGCCGGCGATATCGAACGCGTTGTTCTGCGAAATGATCTTGGCCTGGTAGCCGACGCCGATGCTGTAGTGATGCGGGTAGACCTTGTGCGAGCGGCTGCCTTCGAAGTAGTTGTTGTAGATGTGCACCATGCCGAAACGCACGCGCGGCGCCCGTTCCGATACGTTCAGGAAGTGGTTATTGTTGAACGTGACGGTCAGGTGGCCGGCATCGCTGGTCGTGCTGTCGGAAGAGCCGATCAGGTTGTTCTTCGTGTGCAGCTCGAAACGGTTGTTCGATACGGTGACGTAGTCCGAGCCGTTCTTGACGTCCAGCGCGCCGTCGTGGCACTGCTTGACCTTGCCGTTGGCGACGGGCAGCGTGTCGTCGGTGATCGGCGCGTCGGTGAAGACGTTGTGATCGACCCAGACGTTTTTCGACTTGCTGATGACGACGCTGTCGAACTCCGAGTTCCAGTTGCCCGAGCTGCCGTCATTCGGGTCCCAGACCGGGCTGACGTCGCAAGGGTTGACGATGGTCAGGTTGCGCACGATGACGTTCTGTACGCCCGAAATCGAAATGGTGCCGTTGACGAGACGCGTGTCGCTGCCCGTGCCGATCAGCGTGCTGTTGCTGCCCACCTTGATCTGGCTGCGCAGGGCCTGGTCGCTGGTGCTCTTGAACGGGCCGCCGTTATCGGCCGCCGCCATGTCGATCGTGCCGTACAGCTTGATAATTTTCGGGTTATCGCCCTGCGCCTTCAGCGCAGCCAGCAGTTGGGAAGGCGAGCTGACCTTGTAGACGGCCGTCGATGGCGCAGCCTTGCCGCCCGTGGTGCCGCCGTTACGGCTGGCCCAACCCGTCGATGGGGCGGCTTCCGTGCTGGCTTCCGCGGCCGCCTGCGGCGCAGGCGTCGGCGTCGGGGTCGGGGTCGGGGTCGGGGTCGTGCTGCCTACCGGTCCGACGGCGCACTTCTTGGTCTGGCGCGGGTTCGGATCGGTACCGAACGTCGCGGTCGTGCAGGCGACATTGCCGGACAGCGTCTTCACGACGAACTGGTCCTTGCTGCCGAACGATACCGGGCGCGGGCTGCTGCCTGCCTTGCAGGTACCACCCTGGTCTGCGCACTTGGAATAGCCGGACGGCCAGTCGGCTGCCTGCGCCGCGCTTGCGGAGGACAGCAGTGCGACGGCACCTGCCAGAATCAACTTTTTCGATGTCAAGGTTTCTCTCCTAATGGGAATGCCGGAACCTTATGCGCCCCGGTCAACAGACATCATACAAGTTGATTTGGCAATCGTGCAATCTAAACAATTGTTTCCATGAAGAATTAAGTGGGCTTGTCGATGCCGATCTTCCGGCCTGCAACCCGCTGGGCCCGGTAAATGCCGCAGTGCCCAGAGCACAGATAGGCCACCACGCACGCCAGTGCCGCGTAGGGCCCGATGGCGGGACCGAACAGTTCAAGGGCCATCACGGTGGATGCCAGCGGCGTATTGGCGGCGCCGGCGAACACGGCGACAAAGCCGACACCTGCCATCATGGCGAACGGCAGATGCAGCAGCGGCGCCAGTGCATTGCCCAGCGTGGCGCCGATGTAGAACAGCGGCGTCACCTCGCCGCCCTTGAACCCCGTCCCCAGCGACACCACGGTAAAGGCGAATTTGCCGAGCCAGTCGTACACCGCAACGGGATGCGCAAACGCCTCCAGGATCACCGGAATACCAAGGCCCACATAGCGCTGCGTGCCGATGGCCCAGACGGCGATCGCGACGACGGCGCCCCCGATCAGCGGTCGCAGCGGCGGATAGCCGATCCAGTGTTTCATCGCAGCGGACAGCCGGTGTGTGGCCGTGGCGAATGCCATGCCGGCCACGCCGAAGACAATCCCCGCGACAGCAATGGCAGCCACGCCCCACGCCGTCACGGCCGGCACGGTGCCGATGGCGTAATGCGTGTGATGCACGCCCCAGGCCAGGCCCACCTGGTCGGCCAGGACGGCGGCGGCCACGCAAGGGAAGATGGCGTCATAGCGCATGCGCCCGATCACGAGCACTTCCAGGCCGAACACGGCCCCGGCCAGCGGCGTGCCGAACACGGAAGCGAAACCGGCGCTGATGCCCGCCATCAGCAGGATGCGCCGGTCCACGGGGCCCATGCGCGGCAGGCGTGACAGCTGGTCCGCCAGCGTGCCGCCCATCTGCACGGCCGTGCCCTCGCGCCCGACGGACGCGCCGAACAGATGCGAGATCACCGTCCCTGCCAGCACCAGCGGCGCCATACGCAGCGGAACGACCGTGGCCGGATCGTGGATCTCGTCGATCAGCAGGTTGTTCCCCGCCTCCACCGCGCGGCCGAAGCGCCAGTAGACCCAGCCCACGGCGAAGCCGGCCAGCGGCAGCAGCCAGACGATGGCGGGATGGGCCAGACGATAACCGGTGGCCGCATCGAGGGAGAACAGGAACAGCGCGGAGGCGCTACCGGCCAGCAGCGCGACAAGGGAGGCCAGCAGGCTCCATTTAACGAGATACGGCAGCGCCGCCAGGGGTTCGGGCAGGGTTTTCATCGGCGGCCAATATAGCATGCAGCGAAAACCGGTGACAGGCTCCAATTTCACAACCGGTGACAGGCTCCTTTTTTCCACCACAGCGGCCTGAAAACCGGAGCCTGGCACCGGTTTTCACCAAATCGGAGCCTGGCACCGGTTTTTTTTAATGATGGCCTTCGTGCCCTCCGCCCCGGCGCACGTTCATCGCCCCTTGCACCGGCCCTGCCGGCGCGCCCGGTGCGGTCGGCGCGGCCGGCACCTCCCCCGTCCACTCGTATGCGACCGTCCCCTTCGGATGGCGGTAGTGGCCCGGATCGCGGTAGTCGCCACGCGCCTGCCCTTCCCGCACCTTCAGCAGCGTGAACATGCCGCCCATCTCGATGTCGCCGAACTGGCCCGTGCCCGTCATCATTGGCAGCGTGTTTTCCGGCAGCCGCATCTGCATGCCGCCCATCGCGCCGCCCTTGTCGCCCATGACCATATAGCCCGGCACGAGGCGGTTGATCTTCTCGGCCACCCGCGGTGATCGACGCCGATCAACGTCGGCACGTCATGTCCCATCGCGTTCATCGTGTGGTGCGACTTGTGGCAGTGGAAGGCCCAGTCACCGGGATTGTCGGCCACGAATTCGATGGCGCGCATCTGGCCCACGCCGATGTCGGCCGTCACCTCCGGCCAGCGGGCCGATGGCCTGACCCAGCCGCCGTCCGTGCCCGTCACCTCGAATGTGTGCCCGTGCACGTGGATCGGGTGGTTCGTCATCGTCAGGTTGCCGGCGCGGATGCGCACCCGGTCGCCGCGCCGCACCACCATCGGGTCGATGGCGGGGAACACGCGGCTGTTGAACGTCCACAGGTTAAAGTCCAGCATCGTGTTCACCTTCGGCGTATAGCTGCCCGGCTCGATGTCGTAGGCGCCCAGCAGGAACACGAAGTCGCGGTCGACGGCGTGCTGGCGAATGTCCTTCGGGTGCGTCACCCAGAAGCCCATCATCCCCATCGCCATCTGCGCCATTTCGTCCGCATGCGGGTGGTACATGAACGTGCCCGCGTGCTTCGCGACGAATTCGTAGACGAACGTCTTGCCCGGCTTGATCGACGGCTGGGTGACGCCGGACACGCCGTCCATCCCGTTCGGCAAGATCTGGCCGTGCCAGTGCACGCTGGTGTGCTCGGGCAGCTTGTTCGTCACGAAGATGCGGACGCGGTCGCCCTCCACCACTTCGATGGTCGGCCCCGGGCTTTGCCCGTTGTAGCCCCACAGGTTGGCATGCATGCCGGGCGCAACTTCGCGCACGACGGGTTCGGCCACCAGGTGGAACTCCTTGACGCCGTCCTTCATGCGCCACGGCAGGCTCCAGCCGTTCAGCGTGACAACCGGGTTGTACGGCCGGCCGTTCGGCGGCGTCAATGGCGCGGCCGTGGCCGCGCTGCCCTGCACGGGCGCTTCAGGCAGCGACGCGGCGCCCGCCTTGCTGACGACACCCGCGCCCAGCAGCGCGGCCCCTTGCAGAAACGCTCTGCGATTGCTCATTGGTGTTCTCCGTTATGCTGTGTCGCGGGCAGCTTGCCGCCCAGTGCCGTCTCGAGGTTGCTGTCCGCCAGCCAGAAATCCTTCTGCGCTTCGATCGCCGCGTTGACGGTGCCACGCTGCTCGCGCGCATCCGCGAGCAATTCGAATACGCTGACCAGCATGCCGTTGTAGCGCAGCAGGGTCTCGTCGGAGAGCTTCTTGCGCAGCGGGATGACGACGTCGCGATAGTGCTTCGCCAGGTCGTAGGCCGTGCGGTAGGCAAAGTAGCTCTCGCGCGCCTCGCTGCGGGCATCCGTCGCCGTCGCGGCCAGCTGGTTGACGGCCTGCATGTACACGGCTTCGGCCCGCGCCGTGCGCGCGCCGCCCCAGTCGAACAGGGGAATCTCCAGCGTCACTTCATAGCCCCGCTCCTTCGGCTCGTCTCCATTGGACTCGCGCGTCCCGCCCAGTTCCAGCACATTGATGAAACGCGTTGCACGCGTCAGGCCGAGCGACGCTGCCGTCTGCTGCGACGCCAGCGTGGCGGCGCGCACGTCGAGCCGCTCGCGCACGGCTGTTTGCTCCACGTCCGCCAGCTCGCGCGGCGCGGCCGGCAGGTCCGGCAGGCGCTCCGGCAGGCGGTATTGGGCCTTCTCGCCCCACAGTCCCAGCATCCGGGTCAGCTGTTCGCGCGCCGCGGTTGCCGCCTTGGTGGCACGGGCCACATCGGCCATCGCTTCGGCATAGAACGCCTGTTCGCGGGCCTGGTCGTAGGCGCTCCAGTTACCGGCATTGCGCATGCGCTGCGCCAGATCGGCGCCGGCGTCGGCCGCCAGCGCGACCTGTTTTGCATAGCCGACGCCCTGCGTCGCGGCCACGGCCTCGACCCACGCCCGGCGCGTGTCGGCGGCCACCTGCACGGCTTCGGCGGCGACGCGCAGCTTCGTCGCCTCGAATTGCCGGCCTTCGATGCGGGAAGCCAGCGGCGCCGTGATCAGGCTGACGAGGTTGAACGTCAGCGCGCGCTCGATCGACACATCGCCGCCGCCGCGCGTGTGCTTGTAGCCGAACGAGGGGTTCTGCAGCCGGCCCGCCTGGACCAGGTCGGCTTCGGCCACGCCGAGCTCCCAGTAGGTCGACTGCAGGCGGCGGTTGTTCAGCAGCGCGATGGCGACGGCATCGTCCGCCGACAGCGGCTGCGCCAGCCGCGCCTTCAGCAGCTCGTCCAGCGCATGCCGGTCGGTGTCGCTGCGCAGCATCCGCGCAGGCGCGCCGGCCTTGGCCCGGGCGATGTCGCTGACGGCGTTCATCCCGCCATCCGGTGAGAACGAGGCGCAGCCGGCCAGCGCCAATGCCAGTCCCGTGACGCCCAACAGGCGCTGTGATGGCTTAATGTTCATGGTGGTGCTCCTGCGGCCTGGCGGCCTTTGGCGCCTCCTTGCGCTCGGGCGACGGATGCATCCGGTGACCCTGCATCTGCTTTCCGTGCATCTGGTGGCCGGCGTGGCCGCCCGCTGCGACGGCGGCATTCGACGCGGCCCAGTTGGCGGCCGGTCTGGCGTCGGCCGGCGCGGGACGGTAGTCCGCCAGCGCGGACATATAGCGGGTTGCCGGCACCGGTGCCGTGGCCTGGGCGACATCCTGCGCCTGCGCAGACGCGCCCAGCGCCAGGCCGATGGCCAGCGCGGTAATTGGTCGATTCATAGTGATACCTCAAGCTTGAACGGCCCGCGAATGCGGGCAAACCCGGTCGGTACGACCGGACGGGCTGGGTCAGGCGAGGTGTTTGGGCGGCCGTTCGAGGCCGGCGAGATCGACGGCGGCGGGCGCGGTGCTGTCGAATGGAACGGGGGCGCTGCGCGCATCCGGCAGACTCGGCGCCGTCGGCATGGCGCCGGCCAGCGGCGCACCGGTGCAGCAGAAAGCGGCGCCGGCGCATTTGGCATCGCCGTGATGCGTGCCCGGCTGGTTCTGATTGTCCTGCTGGTTCTGATGGTCGCCATGCTCCTGCGCGGCCAGCATGGCTGCGTGATCGTGCTCGCCATGCGCCATTGCCGCGGAATGCGCCGCCGCCGTTGCGGGCGGAGCGCACAGCAGCATCGTGGCCGAGGCGTATCCCTGCAGGGGAACGCCGGCCATCAGCAGCCAGAGGACAAGAATGCGAAGCAGCGCTTTCATGGCCGCCATCTTAGCATGGCCGCCGCGCGTACGCCTCAGGTTCGCCTTAGTCGAAAAACGCGATTGGCTCGCCGCTGTTATGAACTTTATTTATAATCATCGGGACACCACGACCAAAGCTCACCATGACCGCCGCCATCCAGGCTTATTTCGACGCCGCCACGTCCACCGTCACCTACGTCGTCCATGACGGCACTACCTGCGCCGTCATCGACCCGGTACTCGACTTCGACCCGAAGTCGGGCCGCACGGACACGGCATCGGCCGACAGCGTGATCGCCTACGTGCGCGAGCACGGCCTGCTGACGGCCTGGCTGCTGGAGACGCACGCCCATGCCGACCACCTGTCGGCCGCGCCCTACCTGCGCGAGCAGCTGGGCGGCCGGATCGGCATCGGCGCGCAGATCCACGCGGTGCAGAAAAGCTTTGCGCACGTCTTCGGCGCGCCACCCCGGCAGGCCGCGTTCGACCACCTGTTCGCCCCCGACGAGACCTTCGCCATCGGCACCTTGACGGCCAGCGCGCTGCACGTGCCGGGCCATACACCGGCCGACATGGCGTACCGCATCGAAAACGCGGTGTTCGTTGGCGACACGCTGTTCATGCCGGACGTGGGCACGGCGCGCTGCGACTTCCCCGGCGGCAGCGCGACGACGCTGTACCGCTCGATCCGCCGCCTGCTCGACCTGCCGCCGGAGACACGCCTGTTCATGTGCCACGACTACCCGCCCGCCGGGCGCGGGCCGGCCTGGGAGACGACGGTGGCCGAGCAACGCGCCGCCAACGTCCACGTGCGCGACGGCGTCACTGAGGAACAGTTCGTGGCGATGCGCACCGCGCGCGACGCCACGCTGGCCATGCCGACCCTGATCCTGCCCGCCATCCAGGTCAACCTGAACGCGGGCGAATTGCCGGCGCCGGAGGACAACGGCGTGCGCTACCTGAAGATCCCGATCGACAGATTCTAGGACGGGATCCTCGCGCCTGCCGGGCTGTCTGCACGCGGCGCACCCAGCCATTTCAGCCACAGGAAGCCCAGCACCCCGGCGGTGACCGTTGCGGCCAGGATCGCCATCTTCGACGCATCGATCGTCTCCGGCTGGCCCGTGAACGCCAGGTTGGTGATGAAGATCGACATGGTGAACCCGATCCCGCCCAGGAGTCCCACCCCGGCAACGTGCCGCCAGCCCAGGCCCGGCGGCAGGCGGCACAGCCCCGCCGCCACCGCCCCGAAACTGAACAGGAAAATCCCGACCGGCTTGCCGGCCACCAGACCGAGGAAGATCCCCAGGCTGTTCGCCGTCAGCAGTTCCATCGCCCAGCCGGCACCGATCGCGATGCCCGTATTGGCCAATGCGAACAGCGGCAGGATGAGGAACGCGACGGGCTTGTGCAGCATGTGTTCAAGCCGGTGCGACGGCGAGCCGGCATCCTCGTCCTTCACGGAATACGGAATCGCAAAGGCCAGCAACACGCCCGCGATGGTGGCGTGCACGCCCGACTTCAGCATCAGGAACCACATCAGCACACCACCCAGCACATAAGGCAGCAGCGCCATCACGCGCAGCAGCCGGTTCATCGCCAGCAGCGCGGCAAACACTGCCAGGGCGCCAAGCAGGTACGGGAAAGACAGGTCGGCCGTGTAGAACACGGCGATGACGGCGATCGCGCCCAGGTCGTCCATGACGGCCAGCGCGGTCAGGAAAATCTTCAGCGTGGCCGGCACGCCGCTGCCCAGCAGCGCCAGCACGCCCAGGGCGAAGGCGATGTCCGTGGCCATCGGGATGCCGATGCCGGCCTGGGTGGCGCTGCCCCCGTTCAGGCTGTAGTGGATCAGTGCGGGGACGGCGATGCCGCCCGCCGCTGCAAGCATCGGCAAAAGAGCACGGCGCATGTCGGCCAACTCGCCGCTGTACAGCTCACGTTCCAGTTCAAGCCCGATCAGCAGGAAGAACACGGCCATCAGCGCGTCGTTGATCCAGTGCTCGACACTGAGCCCAGCGACGGTCTGGTGCCAGAAGCCCAGATAGGCGGGTCCCAATGGCGAGTTGGCGAGGGCGAGGGAGGCGAGCGTGCACGCGATGAGGACGATGCCTCCGGCCTTGCTCGATTCGGCAAATTCTTTGAAGGTACGGGACAGGATATTGGGCATGGAGTAGAAACACAGGGTCGTAAGCAAGCAGCGTGGCGGCCCGACCAGCGCTGATCCTGTCATACCCGATCGTACGATCACCCGACCTTCATTATACCCCGGCTTGCTGCAAGGCGGGGTTCCGGTTCGCGGCTCGCGCATGCTTGCCGAACGTTGCCTGCGCCCAGGCCTCCATGTCGGCAGGCCGATATCGAGCAGGCACAGATCGGGTACTTCGCTGAGGGCGCGCTCTATCGCCCGGTGCGGGTGATATTCGATGGCGACCCGATGGCCCAGCTCTCGCTGGGACGGCCATCCGGATCGAATATCATCTGTGATGCAGAATCCCTGGTCGATCGAGTTGAACAGGGATCGATAGCTCGTCTACCTTGTCTTCAGGGCGGCCTCGGCCAGCTTGCGGTCGTGCACGTCCTACCCGACAGCCGCCGCCCCGCTCATCAGCCGTAAAGATCGTAGCGCACGGCGCGGGCGTAATGCGCGTCGAGCTGCCCTGCCGCTGCCGCATCGGCGGCCCGGCCCTGAGCGGCGGCGTCCAGCGCTTCCACCATCCTTCCCGGCGTCGGCAGCGCGGCGCGATCCACCTGGCGGTCGGTACGGCAGAGACCGGCCCGGTTGATGGCCTTGCCGCAATGGAACAGCACCTCGTCGATCGCCACCACCGTCGCCGTCTTCGGCCGTTTGCCGCCCTCGGACAGGCGCACCAGCAAGGCCTCGTCCGTCGTCGCGCGGGCGCGGCCGTTGATCCGCATGAACATTTCCAGGCCGGGAAACAGGAACAGCATGCAGACGCGCTCGTCCGCTTCCAGGTTACGCAGCGATTCGATGCGGTTGTTGCCGGGCTAGTCGGCAAACGCCACGTGCCGGTCGTCCAGCGCGTGCACGAACCCGGGCTGCCCGCCGCGCGGCGACGCATCCAGCCCGCGCGCGCTGCCGGTGGCCAGGCAAAAGAACGTCGCGACACGCAGGTAGTCGCAGTGAAAGTCGATCAGGCGGTCGAGTACCGCGTTCTGGATGCGTTCGGCCGGGGGATCGTACAGCGCGTCGAGGTCGGGGTGGGAGCGGGTATAAGGGCGGGAATGTCGAGGTCGGTTATGGCGACTCCTGCGAGGTCAAGGGAACCCCAGCGTAGTAATGACAGTGCTGGCGGCTGTACAATTCCCAGGCCAACTTATATCGATTCGACGCCAATGGCCGACGAAACCCTCGACCCTGCACTGATCAACACTTCCGACGGCCCCGCGATCATCGTGGCGGCCGCCAGGCAGGGCGCG
This sequence comes from Pseudoduganella plicata, assembly GCF_004421005.1. Taxonomy (NCBI): domain Bacteria; kingdom Pseudomonadati; phylum Pseudomonadota; class Betaproteobacteria; order Burkholderiales; family Oxalobacteraceae; genus Pseudoduganella; species Pseudoduganella plicata. Next base: position 198,451 of record NZ_CP038026.1, on the reverse strand, counting down.
GGCCGCAGCTCTCCTCCACACAGCCACCCGCGCGGCCAGCTGTTCGGCTCGATGCGGGGACTGCTGACGATCGGCGTGGACGATGGCGTGTGGGTCGTGCCCACCACGCACGCCATCTGGGTGCCGCCGCATCGCGTACACTGGGCCCGCTCGCACGGCCCGTTCCACGGTTACGCCGCCTATGTCGCCGAACCGCAATGCGCCGGTCTGCCCGCGGCGCCGTGCGCCATCCGCATGTCCGGCCTGCTGCGCGAAGCGACGCTGCGCCGCCCGCTGGCCACCCGGAGCGCTGGACGCGGCGGCCGAACGGCTGGCCGGCATGATCCTGGACGAGATCCGCAGCCTGCCCATCGATCCGCTCGACCTGCCCCTGCCGCGCGACGGCCGCCTGCTGCGCATCGCCCAGGCCTGGTGGACGATCCCGCCATCGAGCGCGGCCTGGACGACTGGGCCCGCTGGGCAGGCATCGGCGCCCGCTCGCTGAGTCGCCATTGCGTCACCGAGACGGGTTTCACGTTAACCGAGTGGCGCCGGCGCGCCCGGCTGATGCGGGCACTGGAACTGCTGGCCGAGGACGTGCCCGTCACGCGCATTGCGCTGGATCTGGGGTATTCGACGCCCAGTACGTTTATCGGGTTGTTCCGACGTACGATCGGGGTGACGCCGGCGGCTTACCGGCAGCGCTTCGAGACCTGAAGGCCGCGTCGCCCGCACGGTGCCCGCCCGAACAGGCGCTGCGAGTACCATACGGACCAAGTCCGTCCGCTGGCGCCCTCCTTCACGACACGGAACACGGCAGTGGCTGGCGATAACGGCTGCCACAGAGAAAGGCGCTCGGCATCTCGTCACCGCCCCGTCCCGTCCCGTCCCGTCCTCAGACAGCAGAATCGAAAACAGCTTTCGTCATACTTGGATTCTTAAATAAAACGGCTAAGAATTTGGACGGATACGTTGTTTCGATCGTCGCCACTGCCGCTGTATAAGCGCTTTCGCAATGCGCGTGCAGCGAAGCTAAGTCGAGATCTCTTGTGAATGTAGCTATAGGCTCAGATAACTTAGATAGGCCGTAACGCGTCATCACGGCAGCAGCTATCGCTCGATTACCATGAATGAGAATTCCCCATCTCGGCCCACTACGCTTCGTAATCGTGAGTTTTTTGCTATCAATCCATCTGTCTATTTCTCGAAGTAGAACGGTCGCGTTGAAAGCTTTAGCGCCGCTGACCGACGGATTGAATATAGCTTTATAGGGAGGCTTTTTTAGATCTGCAAAAAATCGACCGATACCTGTTTTAATCTGAACGGCATGCCCAGATTCACCTGTGGCGCAAGCTAACGCGGTGGTGACTTCGACGAGCTCACAAGAAGTTGCAGTGGCGACCACATCATCGCTTCGGACGAATTGGTAGTCAATGCCTTCTATCGCCATTTCCTGTCGCAGCCTTTTTTGCTCGGGATCTTGAGCGACGAAGTCGCGCGGCTCGACGCGATTCTGCAGATTATTGGTGCGAGTCACTTCCTGCCCAAACTCAGCAGGCGCGTCCTTAAGCACAATAACACGGATTGGCACCCGAACCTGCCCCAACGGCGTATCATCCACTTTAGCGAGCGAACTAACGGTTTGCGCGCCATTCACTATCGATGCGCCCTTGAACGAAAAAACCCCTGCGGACCTTGATGCAGCACCCGCTGGCGCCTTTGCCACATCATTAGCAATCAACGTTATGCCGTTATTAAAGTACCAAAATTTCTGCGGAAAACTTGCAGCTGAGAGTCTAATTTCATTATTAACTTCTGTGCTGCCGAGCGCGTGCCGGATATTAGAAGACACCAGACTTTTCCCGTGTTTCTTCCACCACTCCTTGAGAGATAGACCATCAATGACTCCGTAATATGCGGGATGTGGCGCGGAAATATAAGACCAATCCAGAATAGTAGCATCGAGCGTCACGTTATTTAGGCTTAGATCATTGGCCAAGCCCGAATATATTTCACTCAATCCATAGGTAACCGAGTGCGCTATCGGCTCCGGATCGTCACCGTTGAGTTCTGCCGTAAACTTATCAAGCACGGCTTGCCCATGTTTTGCAAGAACGCTTGCTCCGGTACTGACGACGACGATCTCGACCGAAGTGCCCGGCGTCGAAGTGCGTAACGCTATGTCACTGAAGCGTGCATGCAGGCGGGGGTGAAAACTCGTCGCATCCTGCTCAACTGCATCTTTCACCCCTTGCACGAAGGCCCCGAGGTCTTTTGCTTCTGGTTCACCGGCGCCTTTGATTATCCATTTAGACTGAACGAATATCACACGCTGAGTCGACGCATCGTAAAATGCTGCGTCAATGCCATTGTCATCGGCGCCATCCCAAACCGACTCCGCCGCCTCTTTCTCGGTGCATCCCGCTTCGAGATAAATCGCCAACGCAGCCAACGATCGAGAGAGAATTTTTGTTTCGCGCTCTTTGTCGGTCACCCCTATATCCGCCACATCCAGATGTGGCTCGAACATGGCCAGCAGTTTTCCCCGTATTTGGCTTACTTTCAGCGCAGACATTTCCCTATCCCTTTACGAATTTGTTGCTTTTTTTACTATCTCAAAATTCCTGAACGACTTCCTAGCGTTACGGCGCATGATAGTCCGTTAGCTCTGCAGCTAGTCTACAGCCTTCACTTTCGGTGAAGACCGCGAACCTTACTTTCCGCTAACGATCGCGGTGGCGCTCATCTATCAAACTGCTCCGGCGCCCGCCCGATCGGCTCCTCCATGTTCGCCAGGTACCACGACAACGTCGACAACACGGCAACGTGCCGCTTCAGGTGCTCGGGATTGACCTTGTCGAACGTATCGGCCGGCGTGTGGTGATAGTTGAAGTAGGCGCTGGTGTCGACGTGCGGCGCGAAGCTTGGCACGCCGTCGGACTCCATGTAGTGCAGGTCGCCTTCGCCCAGCACGTCGCGCCGCGTCAGTGCTCCGGCGCCGATTTTGGTCAGCGATGCCTGCAGCGGCGCGAACAGTTTTTCGTATTGCGGGCGCACGCCGGCAACGATGCCGAAGGTGCGGCCGGTCACGCCGCCGTCGCTTTCGATGGCCGCGAACTGCTTGTCGAGGGTCGCCTTGTTGGCCTGGTGGTAGGCCCGCCCGCCGCTGCCGCCGTTTTCCTCGGCCATCCATGCCACCACGCGGATCGTGCGGCGCGGTTTCAGGTTCAGCTTGTTCAGCGTCTCGATGACGGCCATCGCGCTCGTCACGCCCGTGGCGTCGTCGTGCGCGCCCGTTGCGAGGTCCCAGGAGTCCAGGTGGCCCGAGACAATGACGATTTCGTCGGCCTTGTCGGTGCCCGGCAGGTCGGCCAGGACATTGAAGCTGTCCGCGTCGGGCAGGGTTTTCGGCGTCAGGGCCAGGTGCATCTTGACGGGGCCGCGTTTGGACAGGCGGCCGATCAGCATCGCGTCTTCGGCCGTGATGGCGGCCGCGGGAATGCGCTTGCCGTCCTGCAGACGCGTCATGCCCGTGTGCGTCAGGCGGAAGTCGGCGCCGCCAATCGAGCGCACCAGCGCCGCCACGGCGCCCAGGTCGGCCGCCAGCGCCGGGCCGCGCGTGCGCGCCGCGGAGCCGCGACCGTAGGCGTTGCCGGCCAGGCCGCGCTCGGCCATGCCCTGGTCGAACGGCACGTCGATCAGCACGATCTTGCCCTTCACTTCCGCGGCGCGCTCTTTCAGCTCGTCGAAGTCATGCACGATGATGACGGGCGCCGTCAGCCCGCCCGCCGGCGTGGCGCCGGAGCCGCCCAGCGCCGTCAGCACGACGTTCTGCACGATACCGGCAGGACGGCCCGTGTAGTCCACCAGCTGCGCTTTTTCCTCGCCGCGGACCCAGTGCGGCACCTTGACCGGCTGCAGCGTGACCTTCGCACCCAGCTTGCGCATCGTCTCGGCCACCTGCTGCACGGCGGCGGCGGCGCCGGGCGACCCGGACAGGCGCGGGCCGATCAGGTCCGTCATGTCCTCCAGGCGCCCGTACGCCCAGTCGCTGGCCATCGCGGTATCGCGGATCTGGCCCAGCGTGGCGCTGTCGTTGGGGGCTGCTTGGGAGGCGTTGAAGATGAACAGGCTGGCGGCGATGGCGGTCAATACGGGCTTGCGGAGGTTCATGGTTGTCCTGTGAAGTTATCCTGGGAGGTTAACCGGTAAATAATGTTGCGCTCAGCCCGTAACGATAGCGCATTTGACACTGTTGCGCAGCAACTCATCCGACCGGCCGCCGCGTTGACCCACCCGCACCGTTGGCATAGTATCGGAGCATGCTCAAAGGCTCCCTCTGCACGCTCCGTCACCTGCTCGGGACGGACCTGAACGCGTTCATCGCGCTGGTCAACGACCTGCCATCGCGGGGGGACTATTTTTCCGGCCACTTCAAGTCGCCGGAAGCGATGCGCAAGGATTTCATGCAGACGGCGTTCGTCACGGAGGACAGCGAACTGTTTGTCGTCGAAGACCTGCGCCACCACATCGTCGGCGTCATCACGCACTTCAAGAGCCGCACGCCCACCAGCCGCGAGATCGGTTACCGCCTGTTCGACGTCGAGCTGTCCGGCCAGGGCTACACGACGGAGGCGCTGCGCCTGCTGACCGACTACCTGTTCCGCGTCCACACGTGGCACCGGCTGGAAGTGCTGGCGGCGCCGGGGAACGTCGCTTCGCTGCGGGTCGCGCAGAAATGCGGGTACCGCGAGGACGGCACGTTGCGCGGCGCCTTCTTCATCAACGGCCGCCACGAGGACGTCAAGGTGCTCGGCCTGCTGCGGCCCGAGTGGGAGCGCAGCGCCGGGATGGTGCCGTGATGTTGCGTCAATTGTTACGCCATCTGTTACACCCGGGCACCGATTGTAAGAATGCGTATCAGACGTGGGCAGCTACGGCCGCGTTCGATATATTGGGTCCCATACCGCAGGGCTTTCACGCCGCCGGGTGCAGTGAATAATAATCAGGGGGAACAATCATGTCGATCAGGAAATTCTTTAGCGTCATGCTGCTGGGTGCCGCGGTAACCGCATCGTCGGCCGCGCTGGCCGCAGGCGACCGCGAATTCAATACCGCCGCCGGTGCCGTGCTGGGCGCCGCTATCGGCAGCCAGCAAGGTGGTACGGGCGGTGCCGTCGTCGGCGGCGTGGTTGGCGCGGCACTGGGCAATGCCCTGAGCTCGGAGAGCCGCCACCGCCACCGCGAGACCCGCGTCTATGCACAGCCGCAGCGTGTGTACTACCAGCCGCAGCCTGTCTATTATGAGCGCGCGCCGCGCGTAGTGCGTTACGTCGAGCCGCGCCCCGTCTATTATTATGAGGAACCGCGCGGCCATTATCACCACGGTCGCGGCCGCGGCCATGGTCACGGTCACGGTCACCGCCACCACGGCCACTGATCCGAAGAACACTCACAAAGCCCGGCCCTGCCGGGCTTTGTTTTTCCTGTCATGAGCCCGGCACTGCCGGGCTTTTTTGCATCTCCCCCCGCTAGCCCGGCATGATCCAACCGGAGAATGGTATGCTACCGAGCGATAACGTCATCGCCCTTGAACGGGGCCACTACCGACTGCGCGCGCAGATCGGCGGGTCCGTGTACGGGACCGTCTGGCGCGCCGCCGCGCCTGCGGGCCGGCCGGACGTGGCTTTGAAACTGGTCAACGAAGCGCAGATGGCCCTGGCCCAGCCGGACCTGCGCGAGCGCTGGATCGCCAGCGCCTGCAATGAAATCGCCTTCCTGCGTGCACTGGCACCCTGGGACAGTCACCATATCGTCCGCCTCGTCGACAGCGGCTGGCACGCCGGTCTCCCCGTGCTGGCGCTCGAACTGCTGCCGACGGACCTGGGCCGCCATCTGGCTCGGCGCCGCGCGGCCGGACTTGCGCCGGATTTTCGTCAGGCGCTCGACTGGATCGGGCAGCTGAATCAGGCGCTGGCCAAGGTGCACCAGTACGGCTGGCGCTACCTGGATCTGAAGCCCGCCAACATCCTCGTCGACACGGCCACCGGCACGCTGCGCCTGACGGACTTCGGCACCAACCGCCAGCTGGCCAAGGGCGATGCGCACAGCTATGCCGGCACTGCGCAGTGGCAGGCACCGGAGCAGTTCTTCCCGGCCGCGCACGGCGCTTATGCCACGGGGCGCCACAGCGATTATTTCGCGCTGGGCGCCCTGTTCTACTTTCTCGTCACCGCCGCGCCGCTGCGCTGGAGCATTGCCTGCGGACAGGCCTTTCGCGAGCACCAAACGGACGGCGCGCGCCACCTGCTGGCCGCCCACGCCGGCAGCCTGCCGCCACCGCTGGCGCCTGACGAAGCCGCACGGTTCGCCGCAGCCGTGCCGCCCATCGCCCGCGCAGCGGCCGTAACGCTACTGGAGACGCTGCTGGCGGCCGAGCCGCGCGGGCGTCCCGCCAGCGCGCTGGCGATCAGCCGCATGCTGGGCCGCGCCGCCGTGGCGGCGCCCGCGGTGCGCGCAGGTGAAGCGCAGGCATTCGCATGAGCGCCAGTCGCCTTTCCGCCTGGCTTACCGTCGCCGGCCTGGCCGGCCTGCTGCTCCTGCACGGACTGGCAATGGTGCGCGCGCCGGAAGCCTGGTACCCCGGGAGCATCGCCATCCGCCTGGCGCCAGACGACGCGCTGACGCTGGGACGGTCCGAGCTGGCGGCCAGCGGAGCGCAGGCCGAGCACGTGCAACTGCGCCGCGACGGCGCCGGCAACTGGTCCGTGCGGATGCTGCCGGGCGCGCGCCCGCCGGTCGTCGGCGACACCCGCATGGGCGCCGCCGACGTCGCAAGCCTGCGCTCGTTCCAGGTTGGTGCCGCCGTGTTCCGCGTGCGTCAGGCAGACGCGCGCCAGATTGCCTTTACCGATGGCGCCCGCGAATGGCGCTACGACGGTGCCACGCTGTACCGCGACGGCGCCGCGCTGGCGCCCTGCCCCGATACACCGCTGTCCCGGCGCCTGGTCGCGCTGTGGAACCGCGCCGCGCCGTACGCGTTGACGGCAGCGCGGCCGCTGGCCGTCGGCGGCAATCTGTATTGCGGCAATCGCCTCGGGCTGGCCGGTATCGAGGGCGGTGCCGCCGTCATCGCGCGCGTGGATGGCAGATTGCGCCTGACCGCCGCGGCGGACGGCGTCGCGCCCGTCCTCGCCGGCGGCTCGGACCTGCGCGCCCAGGAGCTGCCGCTGCGCGATGCCCGCACGCTGACCGTGGGCGCGACCCGCTATCGGGTCGATCTGGGGAATGACACCCTGACACTGGCCCCGGAGCGCCGAGTCGCCCTGTTCGGCGTGCCTGACGTACAGCTGCCGCGGCAAGTGGCGTGGCAATGGCGCCAGCACAGCTTGTGGCGCGGCGACGCAGTTGCGTGGACGGCTGCGCTGCTGACGGCCTCCACGCTGGCAGCGCCATGGTTGCTGCCGCTGGCCCTTGCGCGCCGTCTTCCCGCACGGGGCAATATCCTGCGTCCCTCCCGACGGATTCGCCCGCCCTCTGCGCTGGCACACTGGCCTGCCGCGGCGACGCTGTGCGCTGCGGGTGTCGTCTCGCTGGTGCTGCAGCGGAGCGGCACGCCGCCGGCCGCCGCCTGCTCGCTGCTGCTGGCCAGCTGCGCGCTGGCGGCCTGGCTGGTGTGCCCGGGGCGTCCCGGCCTGGCCGGCAACGCCGCGCTGATGCTGTTCGGCGCCGGCCTGCTGGCGCAGCTGGACCTGGGCCTGGGCGCGCCGGACACGGGCTGGCTGCGCTACTACCACAAGACGGCGGCGTTGCTGGCAACGGGTTCCGGCGCCGCGATGCTGTGGCGCCTGTGGGCTGCGCAACGCCGGCCGCTGCGCCAGGCGCACGTGGAGTGGCTGCTGGCTGCCATAGCCGGCGTGGCGCTGGCCCTGCTGGCGGCCCAGGTGCTGTGGGGCGACGAAACCGGGGTGTTCGACCTGCAGCCGGTGGAACTGGCGAAACTCGCGCTGGCCGGGCTGACGGCGCACTGCCTGGCGCTGCGCATGGGCTGGAGCGCGGATCACGCGGCAAGGCCCGGCCTGGGCGCGCGCTGGCTGCGCCTGTTGGGCCCTGCCCTGCTCTTTGTCGCGCTGCTGGGCTTTGCGCTGGTGCAGGTGGACGACTATTCGCCCTTGATCCTGCTGCTGTTGTGGGCCGGCGCGCTGGCCCTGGCCTATGCTCTGGCAACGCGCCGGCGCTGGAGCGCCGCGCTGCTGTCCGCGGCTGCGCTGGCGGGCGCGGTGGCCGTGCCGGCGCTGCACGCGGCCGGCAGCGACGGCTTGCCGGCGTCGTTCTACGGCGACCGCTTCCAGGTCTGGCTGGCGCCGGACCTGCATCCGCACACGGGCCAGCAACTGCTGCAGGGCGGCGCCGCCATCGCGCAAGGCGGCTGGCTGGGCACCGACGGCGTGCTGGGCCTGGCGTCCATGGGCCGCGGTGCCGGCAGCGCGCTGGCGATACCGGCCGTGCAGGACGACTTCGCGCCCGCGTTCTTCCTGCACCGCCACGGGCTGCTGGGCGGCCTGCTGCTGTGGTGCCTGCAGGCCGCCGTGCTGGCGGGGCTGTGCCATGCGGCCGTGCGCTCCGCCCGCGCCGCCGGCACATCGTGCGGCTTCCGCGTCGCCTGGCGCGCCCGCCTGCACGCCTTCGCGCTGTGCGGTGGCGCCTCCTTCATCGGCGGCCACCTGCTGCTGTCGTGGGGCACGAACCTGGCCATCGTGCCCGTCATGGGGCAGCCGATGAGCTTCCTGTCCGCCGGCGGCAGCCACCTGCTGTTTTTCTTGCTCCCCCTGCTAGGCATCCACGCCGCATCGCCATCGACCCGCAATCAGGAGTGAACCCATGCCCACATATGTCCAACACGAAGTCCTGGGACGGATACCGGACGTCTTCAACGCCGAAGCGATCTGGCAGGCCCCGGGCCTGGCGCTGTTCGCGCGCCGTCCGCTGCTGCGCGACCTGCTGGAACGCTGCCCGCGCGAACAGCGGGGCCGCGCCGCCACGCGCTGCTTCGCCCACGTCACCCTGCGCCTGCCCCAGGAGGACGTGGACGACGACTATCACCTAACGCGCGGCAACCGCGCGCGCGAGCTGACCGATACGCTGGCCGCCCTGCACCGCAAGGACTTCGGCGACCTGCTGGGCAACGACGACGTGCGCTATCACGTCATCGGCGCGGACGACCTGGCTACCGGTGAGATCGAAGTTCGGTTCGGGCACGCCGTCTATCTGCCAGCGCCGGACGAGAAGGTGCTGTTCGACGTCACCGCCTCCAGCGACGGCGCGACGTGGCACAGCGTCTGCCCCGTCTATCCGCAGCAGCGGCTGGCGCTGATCGGCGACGCGCCCGGCTGGCCGTTCGGCACGGATGGCGTCCTGCTGCTGATCAATGACGGCCCGGACGCGGAACCGGTGCTGCAGGTGCGCCCGAAAGGCGCGTTCGACTGCCGGCTCGACGCCGCCGGCCACTACACCGTCACGTCGCGCCAGGGCGGCAAGCGCCTCCTGCTGAAGATAACGCGCAGCGGTACCGCGCCGGTGCGCGTGGCGCCCCCCGCCGTGTGGCAGCCACGCACCCGCCCCGATGCGTCCCCGCGCGCCGATGAACCCACCGCCCTGCCGTTGGCGGCAATGCGGACGGAGACGGCCAGCGATGCGACTTACGCACCGGGCGCGCGCGGCCGCCTCGCCCTGGCGGCGCTGGCCCTGCCACGCCTGAGCCGCTATCGAAGCACGGGCGTGACCCGGCTGGAGCTGCCGTTCGACTGCACGCTGGGCTTTGCCGTCAACGTCATGCCGGCCGTGACGATCGCCGTCGATGCGACCGATACGCTGCAGGTCGTGACGCGGGACGACAGCATGAGTCTCGAACTACCCTGCACCTGCGCCACGCACGGCGAGCACGCCTTGCACGTGACGTCCGTGCCGGCCGCGATGGCGGAACGCTACAGCGCCATGGTCGCGCTGCCGCAGCCCGTGATGGCGCCGGTTTCCGCGAAAGGCGTGTTCGGCCGCGGCAGCCCGGCCCTGGCGGCGCTGCGCGTGCTTGAAACGGCACGCTGCATGACCGGCGCCGACAGCGCGGCCAGCCCGGACCGCATCGGCCTGTCGCGCAGCGCGTTCAGCTTCGAGCCGTCGGCCCAGGGCCTGCTGCTGTTGCGCCAGTCGGCCAACCAGGCGCTGTACCACCTCGACGCGGCGCTGGGCTACATCGGCATGATTGATGCGGCCGAAGGCGACGAGCCGTTCGTGCTGCCCCCCGGCCACCACGTCGTCGCCGGCCACTACGTGCTGCGCTACGACGCCTGAGGGAGTCCCCATGACGCTTGTCGACGCGCTGCACTGGGGCCATGGCGCTCCGGCCTACCTGCTGGCCCTGGGTCTGACGCTGGTGCTGGCCGCCTTCCTGACGCCGCGCCGCTGGTGGCGCCGGCCCACGGCCCGCAATGCCGTCGTGCTGGGCGGCGGCACGTGGGCATTCGGCGCGCTGCTGCTGTCGGCCGTGCCGACGACACCCGTGGCCCAGGCGCAGGCTGTGGCGGATCCGCCACTGGCGTTTGTTCCCGGTCAGCCTTATCGCGTTTATCGCGACCTGAACGTGCGCAGCGCGGCCGGCGTGGGCGCCGCGCGGGTGACGGTGGTCCCGGCGGGCACCCTTGTCACCCCGACAGGGCGGCAGGCCGGCGACTGGTGGCAGATCCGCTATGGCGACGCACCCGACCGGCAGGGCTGGGCCAGCAGTTTATGGTTACGCCAGGCGCGGGAGCCGTGACGCATTCTTGTTATTCCGACATCGGCGATTGTGCAATAGTTCATGGCGCTGCGGCATGCCGTGCGGCAGCGTCCGAATACAGGGCGAAACACCCCCCTGTTCGGGCTAAAGCCCGATTGCCAAGGAACCGTAAAAGCGCGTAAAGTTCGCCTATCCCACCTTGGCGAACCCATGAACAAATGCCGTAACACCGATCACCCGCACTGCACCTTCTGGGTCGCGCCGGGTCAGCACGCCTGCGAAGGGGGCCACCGCCAGGGCGCGCCGGCGCCGGCGTTGCAGTCGGGTTACGAGGTGCTGAGCGCCGTGCGCAATGCGCGCGCGCCACAGGCGGCCGTGGTCGAAACGCCGGCAGAGCCATCGTACGAGCGCCTGGCCACGCCGGTCCGCGTGCGGCCGCAACTGCGCATCAGCGGCTTCGACCCGCGCGCGGCGGGCGGGCGCCAGACTCTCAAGATCGAACTGCGCGGCATGCCGGACAACTGCGGCTCGCGCCTGGCCGTGCAGCTGGCGTCCGACCTGATTCCCCATGGCGCCACGCGCCAGCAGTTCGTCCGGTCCGTGGACGGCGACTGGTGCCCCGTGTTCGTCGAGTTCTCGTCGCGCGACCGCGAGCATGGCCAGTACCAGATCGCAACCGAAGTGCTGTCGCAGCTGCCAGGCCAGCCCGCGCGCAAATGGGAATGCACGTTCGTCATCCTGGTGCCGCGCCTGGACGCGACGCTGACGGAAATCCACCGCATCTTCCTCTCCACGCACAAGAATGTGCGCGTGATGGCGGACGACGCGTCGATTGCCCGCGTGGCCGGCCAGGGTGGCCAGAGCATGGACATCGACGTCACCGCGCGCAATGCCGGCATCGCGCACGTGGACCTGACGGCGCCGCAGGGCAAGATCGACATGGGCTTCACGACCATCGCATGGGACGAGGACCTGATCGAGATCGACATGCCGCGCAGCGGGGCGGCCCACCCGCACCCGAGCCGCGCCGCTAGCTTCGTCAACGCGGCGCCGGAAGCGGGCGCGCAGCGCCACGTGCGCCTGTTCGCGCTGGACGAGTGCGTGTTCGGCCGCTTCGAGCTGGTGGAACCGGAAGCGCACGCGCTGCTGCACCACTACACCCAGGACGGCATCGACACGGCCGGCCTGACGCGCCGCCTGTCCGGCCGCCACGCCGTTATCCGCCGCGGCACGCAGGGTTTTGAAATCGAGGATGTGTCGCGCTACGGCATCCTGCTCGATGGCGTCTGGCCCGGCAAGCACAAGCCGGTGGCGCTGCGCCTCGGCATGCGCATCGAACTGTCTGCCAGCATCAAGGGCATCGCCGTGCTGGAAGTGACGGGCCTGATGCCGCACGGCGTGATCCTGCACCGCATCGACGAAGGCGCCCGCGCCGAATGCTTCATCGTGCTGGCACCCGACACCCACCCCGGCTTCCCGCTGCGCCGCGTGCAGACGACGCCGCAGGCCGGCGCCCTGCCGCTGCTGTTCCACCTGGACGGCGGCTTCTGGCACCTGGACGCGTTGACGGGCAAGGAAACGGCGCTGGCGCCGACGGTGCAGATGGACAAGCTGTCGCGCGTGGCGCCGCATACGCGCTTTGCCAGCGATGCTTATCCGGAGAGCTGGATCATCCGCACGAACGGCGTGGCGCGCGATACCGTGACTGCCGCGCCAACCTTCGACCTGGCCTGAATCAGGCTGGCCGAGTCTTTCCGACCAGGCAGTTCCAGCTAGGCCGTCAATTCGGACTGCTTGTCGCCCGTAATCCGGGCCGTCAGCTCAGGCGGGATCGGCTGGCCGTTCGCACTGAGCTGACGGACCGTTTCATGCAACAGGTTCATTTGCGTGATCCTGACCGCAGCCCATGCGATGACGCCGACGATGGGAACGAGCAAGGCGAGGACCGGAATCACGACCGGCGAAATATCGGTTAGCAAGCTCATATTTTCCTGACGCAGTAAGAAATTCAACATCGCCGATTCGGCTTCAAGTCGAATACGGCAGGCCGATACCAGACAAGCTTAGCAAATTTCCGCTGTAGAAAACTCACGCATTGTCACGGCAGCACGACGGTGCGCTTGCGGCCCACCGCGGCCGGTTGGTATCGCTCAGTGTACGGGCTTGTTGCTGACTCGGCAATCTCGGCCGTTCGCGAGTGGCCGGTTTCGCCCCGAAGCGGACCTTGCACACACCACCAAACGGTCGCTAAACATCTCTAGGGAGCATCGCGAGCCAAGCTTGGGTCTTGACGAGAAGTGGCGCCAATTCTGGAGAAAAGCCGTCCTCGACATACCAGTCAGCGATTTCCAGCTCGAGAGCAAGGAGCTCAAATTCCCTGATTAGTGCGTACGGCATCCCCTCCAAAGCACGACCGTTGTTACGAACTATCTCGGCAAACGTACGAGCGGAGATTTTTCCTGCCCTTATATCCGCTAGCCCGCTTTCGATCCGTTCAATTAGCGTGCGGTTGGACATGAGGTCGATGAAAAGATAAGGTTTAGAAGAAGAAAGGCTAGCTGTGCAGGCTACGCTGGAGTTCCGCTACTGGCCGAACTCGGCCGTTCGCCGAAGGATACCAGGTCGCCAAACCGGAAAAGTCACACAAAGCCACGACAGGCGGCTTTCGACCCATAGCGGACGCTGAGCACCGGATACATGGGCGCAATTCGAAAAATTCTTGTCATTAAAGACCTAGCTATTCAAAGTGTGGGAACGAGTGCGATGATTTCCATCAGCTCTGCGGCCGCCTTTGAAGCCTGCTCCACTGTCAGCGGATATTCTTTTCTAAAAGCGCGGACTAATTCAGTCTTATTGCCTGCCTTGGCGATCGGAATCAAGTCGGATGACAAACTCAAAATCGAGCCGAGTACGATGGGTTCCCCCCTGGGCGAGATCGGAACAGAGTGAACGAGTTCAATCAATGACGGCGCAACTCCAGCGCGAACGAGATCATCTAAAAAGTCGCTATGCACTTTCCAGCTCACTACACCCTTTCGTTTCACCAGATGTCTAACAGGCAGAATGCGCGCCAGAGCGCCACAAAACCGCTCCATGCCAGAAGTATCAACGATCAGGTCTACACCGTCAGGAATTGAGTACACCGTACGTTCGATCTCGTCCGCATCCTTCGCATGGGTCCAAGGTGCAATCCGAAGGCACATTGGGCTTTTGCCGATGACGACCGCGGGGGACTGCAGATCAAAGTAACTTCTCAGGCTTTCTAGCAGGTACCCCGCTTTCCCGTCGCAATAGTCGGCGGGAAAACACTCAAACGCAGCGGTTAACATCGTATGCGGGGCACTCCCTGCACGCGGACTCCACAGAGAAAAATTCTGTGACTTCGAGTCTGAAAAAGCGAATACGCCATCAATGCTAATTCCGTCTAAGCCAAATTGACTCCAACGCTCATCCCACCCGGCCAATATACTTTCGCAACTACTGCGGAGCGCAGCCATGTTTACATGCGCCACCGGCAGAGTAAGATCAAAGCGCGGTAGTAGGCCGCTCGGACCAGCTTCAAATGTTGCCAGTCCAGTGATATCGCCTTCTATTCGAATCGAACATTGTCGATGGAACGATGGCGACAAATTGAGGCGGAGATCAAAAACGAACATATTTTTCCAAAGGTCTGCGTTAAGTATCTGTTCCACTATCCTATCGGATAGATGCCGTCTGAATCGTCTAAGACCGCCTAACAAAACTCCTATGGCTGCGTCGCATCGTCTTGTCGTACAGGCGTACTGTCTTCGACGCTGCTGGTTACAGCCGCAGCACATAGCGCAACGGCGTACCTCTTTTGTCAGGTCACACCTGGCAGTCCTTGCAGCCTGGAGTCTGGGTCGCAGGCGTATTTCGGTTGCCGTGCCGGGGTAAGGAAAGTATCGATAGCGGACACGATTTTCGCTTTTAACTGTTCACTTCCAGCGTCCTGCATATCGTTGTGGCGGGAACCTTCGATGTGGACCATGCATGTACCGAAACGGCTGCGCTCCTCCAAACTTGGCAGAACGCCTGGGTCAGCAGCGGTATCGCTGGCTCGAATTGTCAGAACGCGGATACCTGCAGCGCGCGGCAACGCGACCCGCCGGCTGTCGAGGCTGATCAGACTGGACACCCGGTTCGGCTGGTCAGCGGCAAACCGAGCCGAACTATCGCCACCGAGTGAGTGCCCGACGAGAAGCAGATTTTGCCAATCGAACCGGGGACCGCGCACAGCGGCCTCGTCTATTACGGTGGAGATCAAACGCGACGCTGCCCGGGCCATTGCTTGTACTTGCGGCGACACCGGGGCGTTCCGATCCAACACCGCGCCACCAGAACTGTCTCGGAGGACGACAACCAGGTAACCCATCCTGCTGAGATGGTTGGTGACGAACGAATTGGCGCTCGGCATGGAGACCGCGCGGTCCAAGCATGCGCAAGCTCCTATGATGCGCAAGGCTGCTGAGGCGGCGGTGGCTGCAAAGGTGGCCGGGCGATGAACGCGGCGCGTGCCACTACCCCGGCTTCGGCACCGTGATCGTTAGCGAGACCTGCCGGGCTGGGCGGTGGCCGGTGCGGGACCTGTCACTGTGGACTACTGAAGTCCGGCCTGTGGCGACAACTTCCAGGGCACGGTAAGAGACCCATCCAACGGCGTGCGGACCACCGACGGGACACGGCTACGCACGAGGTACGGCCACCTCTTCATGGCGCCTTCGGCACGGACAGTCCGGGAGCAGATTACGATATCGCCGGCAGTCGGCCTCAGTCAGCCGATTCAGCCTCATGGTTGCTATCTAACTCACCAACGTTAGCAGTCGGATTGCTTCCGTCCGGCATGCGCCACAGCGTGTCACTCCGGACGTCACGGATCACGCCTGCTTAGGTAAAAAGGCTCTTCCCGCTGCTACAACCAAATTGCCGTGTTCTAACGCGTCGATTGCATTGCATAACCTTAACTGAACAGATACAATCGAATTGTAATTGAAATTTTATTATCTTTCTGTACTCGCTGCGCTTTTGGCAGGCACCAGCCTGAGGGTTGTTGTGAGCTGCCGTAGCGCTCTTCGCAATAATATGACTGGAGTTCCGATGAAGCTGCTGTGTGTTCCACTCGCTGCACTGGCCGTCCTGATGACGCCGCTGGCGGCCACCGCCACCACCACTCTGACTAGTACAGGGATTCCCTTTGTTTTCTCGGTAACCGATCTCGCGACCGACGATGGAATTCAGGCAGGGATTTCCGACATGCGCTACTGGCGCGAGTACAGAGTGTCCGCCCTGCCCCACCCACCTGGCTCTCCAGGCTATTACGGTCACGAAACGCGATCTCTGGTCCCGGTAAAGACTGCGGCCGAGACAATCTGGGCCAGTACACAGGCAGGCACAGCGGGTCCGTTCGGGGATTTCCGCCAGGAATTGCACACAACCGACGCGTTTGAGCAGAATGCGCTTTGGAACCTGGCGTGGACATCGGCATCAGATTCCGCGACGTTTACAATGGCCCCGCATACCCGTTTAAGCTTCGATTACACGGTCACGGTCAGCATCGATATGCAGTTCGATACCGAGAAACAGATAGGGACATATTATTTTACGCATCTTGGTTATGGGGTGGGAATCGGGTTCCCGGCGCACGACATCGCGTATCGCGACGATTTGACGACACCCTTGAGCAATTATACGAAAGAGCTGCATTTCACCGGGTTCATGGACAATAATACGGACTACTATCAGTATGACGCTCGCATCGGCCTTTCCAGCCAACTGGGTTCCGAGATTAATGCTCCGACACTGCCGGTCCCAGAACCCGGCACCTACGGCATGCTGCTGGCCGGCTTGGGCGTTATAGGCTACGCCATGCGCAAACGTAAGGCTTGAAGGTTTTGTGATCCGTGTTTTCTGCCACCTCGTGCGCTAAGTCTTCCGCGTTCGCCAGATGTGATCTGCCTTAGTCAAGGTGGCAGTATTCAAGCTGCGGAAGACTGTTTCCGGCGTATGAACAGCAGCTGTGCCGCGGCGTGACACCGGCGTTCGCTCCGGAACTGAAGCGGACGTTTCCAGCAGCCTCTCCGCCCCCTCCAGACATTACAGGTAAGTCCCACCCGTCGGCTTCTTCGGCAACGGAATAAACTCAGTCTCGCCAGGCACTTTGTCGAAGCGCCCCGCATCCCAATCCTCGGCCGCCTGCAGCAGCCGCACCTTTGACGGCGAGACGAAATTCCAGAACATGAAGCGGCGTCCGTCCAGTGGGGCGCCGCCGATGACGACGAAGCGCGCATCGCCTTCGGCACGCACGCGCTGTGGCACGTGTTGTGTCGTGTCGAGCAGCGCCATCAGGTTGGGCGCCAGTGGCGCGTCGTCCAGCAGCAGCGTGCCGGTGACGGGATAGATCGCCGCCTCGGCCGGCAGGTCGTCCAGCGCCAGCTCGGCGCCCGCGGCCAGTTGCACGTCCAGGTACAGCGTCTCCATGAAGGTCGGCACGGGCGACGTCTGGCCGAACGCGGTGCCGATCAGCACGCGCACGGTGGCGCCGCCGACCGTCAGCTCGGGAATCGCGTCCGCGGGCGTATGCGAGAAAGCTGGCGCATCCTCTTCGTTCGCCTTCGGCAGCGCGGCCCACAGTTGCAGACCGTGCGTGCGGTGCGGCCGGCCGACCAGGTCGGACGGCGTACGCTCGGAATGGACGATGCCACGCCCCGCCGTCATCCAGTTGATGGCGCCCGGTTCGATGCGTTGGACCGTGCCGATGCTGTCGCGGTGATCCATCGCGCCTTCGAACAGGTACGTCACCGTCGCCAGGCCGATGTGCGGGTGCGGGCGCACGTCGTGGTTGGCGTCGGGCGCCACGTCGATGGGGCCGAAGTGGTCGAAGAAGATGAATGGTCCGACGGCCTGTTTCACGGCGGCCGGCAGGTAGCGCCGCACGATGAAGCCGCCGCCCAGGTCCTTGTCGTGGCCTTTGAGCAGTTGGGCGACGGTCATGCTGCCTCCTCTGCCAACGCCGTGGTGACCTCGGTCGTTACGCTTGTCATCAGTTTATGCACAGGGCACTTGGTCGCCACGCCCAGCAGCTCCTCGCGCTGCGCCGCGGACAGGTCGCCGGTCAGGTGCAGCGTGGTTGCCAGGCGGTAGACGCCGTGGCGCTCCTCGCTGGCATCGCGCGCCGTCGTCACCTGCACGTCCTCGACGGGGATGTGCTTGCGCCTGGCGTACCACAGCACCGTCAGCGCCTTGCAGGCCGACAGCGCCGCGTCGTACAGGTCGTGTGGCGACGGTCCCGCATCGAGCCCGCCCTCCTCGACCGACACGTCGGCCGGAAGGATGTGGTTGCGCACGTGGACGATATGGCGCATGGGCTGGGTCCGATCGCGGATGACGGTGATGGGTGTCGACATGGGGTTTCCTGGTTGCCTGAATAAGTTTGCCTGAATCTACACCCTTTGGCGGCCGCTGCCTACTGCACGAGTGGGGCATTGTCACGGTCGGGGTTTGCGACGAAGTCGACCGGGATGTCAATCTGGTCATTTTCAGCAGTGCGCTGCATACTCTCCCTTTACCGCGGGAGTACCTCATGAAAAACTGGCTGTTCCTGGCCATTGCCATCGTTTCCGAAACCATCGCCACGTCCGCGCTGAAAGCCAGCGACGGCTTTACACGGCTGTGGCCCTCCGTGGCCGTCGTTGCCGGTTACGGCATCGCGTTTTATTTCCTGTCGCTGACCTTGCGCACGATTCCCGTGGGCGTGGCGTATGCCGTGTGGTCCGGTGTCGGCATCATGCTGATTTCTCTGGTCGGGTGGATCTTGTACGGGCAGAAGCTCGATGCCGCCGCCATTGCCGGGATGGGACTGATCGTTGCCGGCGTCGTCGTGATGAACGTGTTTTCGAAGTCGGCGGCGCACTAGCCGACGACTGGCTACCCCAGACGCCGCGCGACGCGGAACCCCACCACGTCGTTCGACAGGAATGCCGAGTAGCCGTTGCGCACGGCCGAGCGCAGGTAGCGGGGCTGGTACAGCCACGCGCCGCCGCGCAGCACCCGGCGCGACGGGTCGCCGCCCTGCTCCCATACGCTGCCGTCCGTGGGCGCGCCCACGTAGTTGTCGTGCACCGGGTCCTGCACCCATTCCCACACGTTGCCGTGCATGTCGTACAGGCCCCACGGATTGGGCTGGAAGCTGCCTACCTTCGTTGTGCCGTTGCGCGTTTCGCCCTTGACGCCGGCGCCGTAGGTGAAATTGCCGTCGTAGTTGGCGTATTCCGTGCCGATCTCGTTGCCGAAGCTGAAGGCGGTCTTGGTGCCCGCCCGGCAGGCATACTCCCATTCCGCTTCGCTGGGCAGGCGGTACACCTGGCCCGTCATCACGCACAGCCAGTTGACATAGTCCTGCGCGTCGTACCAGCTGATGCCGACGACAGGATGCTGGTCCGTCTGCCGGAAGCCGGGATGCTCCCAATCGACGTCGAGCTTCGGTTCCCAGCGCGTGGCGCGCACGAACTTGCGCCATTCCCCTACCGTGACGGGATAGCGGCCCAGCGCGAACGAGTGTTCGATGCCGACCCAGTGCGGCGGCTTCTCCCGTTCGAGCCAGGGCGCCTGTGCCCCCGCTTTCAACGCCACCGTGTGTTCATAATCGTGCGCGCCCATCTCGAACCGTCCGGTGGGGATCAGTACGAGGTCGGGCCCCACGCCGGTGCCGTCGATGAATGCATCGCGCAGCACACCGCCCGCGTCCGCAACGGGGCTGGTGGCCGTGGGCAGCTGGGCCGCCAGATCCGCCGCGTGGCGCGCCGCCTGTGCGCGCCGGTGCCGTTCCTGTTCGGCGCGATAGGCCGCCTCCGCCTTCAGCTGCGCGGCCTTGCGCTGCTTCTCTTCTTCGAACTGGCGTGCCTTGAGAGCGTCGGCCTCGCGACGCGCCAGCAATTGCTGGCGCAGCCGTTCCTTGCGTTCCTGCGCCTGCGCCTCGGCCTCCAGCCGACGCTGCTTTTCCAGCGCACGGCGCACCTGGTCCTGGCGCAGCTTTTCCAGCGCGGCCGCCTGCGCCTCGGCCTTGCGGCGCGCGGCCAGTGCCATCTGGCGCTGCAGCTCCAGCCGGCGCGCCTCGGCCGCTTCGGCGGTGGCACGGCGTTCCGCTTCCTGCGGATCGACGGCGGCCACCGGCGGTGCCGCACGCTGTTCCGCCAATACTTCGCGCTCTCGCTCCTGATCGCGCTGCGCCCGCGCTTCCTGCGCGGCCAGTTCCTCCGCCGTCGGCCCGGCAGCCCGCCCCAGCGCATCGAGCAGCGCCGCCACCGATTCGGGCCGCTCCTCGTGGTCGAACGCGAAGCCGTGCTGCAGCACTTCCCACTGCGCGTCGTTCAGGCCGGCGGGCGGGACCGGCTGGACCTGCGCCGATCGGGTGTCGTCGAACGGCATGGCGCCCGCCAGCAGCTGGTAGATCATGACAGCAACGGCATACACGTCCAGCTTCGGCGAAGGCTGCCCCTGGTGCGTGCCCGCTTCCGGCGCGCGGTAACCGGCGGTGCCGGCATTCGGGGTATTGGCGGCCAGCGCGCCGCCCGGGCTGGAGGCATTATCGCGCGCGCGCGCGGCGATGCCGAAGTCGAGGAGCTTGATTTCGCCGTGCGCCGTCAGGAACACGTTGCCGGGTTTCAGGTCGCGGTGCACCAGCCGGTGCTTGTCCCACGCATACTGCAATGCCGACGCGACGGGGCGGAGAATGCGTTCCACCGCCGCCAGGTCGGCCTTGCCATGGCGGGCCACCCAGGCGTCCAGGTCCTCGCCCTCCAGGCATTCCATGATGATGAAGTAGCTGGAGGTCGCAGGGTCCTGCGCCCATTCGTACACCTGCACGATATTGCCATGCGCGAGACGGCGCGCCTGCGTGGCCTCCTCCACCAGCAGCCGCGCGTGCACGGGGCTTTGCGTCAGTGCCGGCGGCAGGATCTTGACGGCGACGATTTCGCTGTGCCCCAGTTCCGCGTGCGTGGCCAGATCGACTGCCTGCCAGACCTGCCCCATGCCGCCCATGCCGATCAGCCGCTCCAGCCGGTAGCGGCGGTGCTGTGGGCCGATCTCCTGCCCCGCCATCAGGCCCAGCTCCGTGCCCTGCCGCGGCGGCAGCGGCGGTGCGCTGCCGCCCGGCGGCGCATATTCGGCATCGAGGATGGCGTTCTTGCGGCGGTCGAATTCCTCCAGGCTTAACAGGCCGTCCTCATGCAGCGCGCGCAGTTCGCGGATCTTTTCTCTGGCTGTCTGCATCGCCGCCTTTACCGCTGCAGCGGCACGCCGCACTCCGCGCAGAACTTCGCGTCCGGCCGGTCCGCCGGCACGGGATGGCCATTGACGCAGACGCGTGCTCCCGCGGGCGCGGCCGCGTGATGATGGTGCACCGGCGCGCCGGCCTGCGCGACGCCGACACCCAGCTGCATCTGCGCCGCCAGCGCATTGGCATGTGTGGCATTCTGCAGTTTCAGCAGCTCCAGCTGGTGCTGGCGGTCCTTGTCCTGCTGCGCGTCCGTGCGGCTGCGTTCATCGGCGACGCCCTGCTGGGCGAGGCGCATCGCATCGAGCTGGCTGATACTGTTTTCGGCCGCGACGACACCGGCCAGCGCCTGCAGCTGCTCGGGACTCATGCCCGCGTGGGCCTGCGTTTTCATCAGTTGCGCCAGCGCCTGCGCGTTGGGCGTGTCGGCCAGCGCGATCTTGCCGGTGTCCGACAGCGTGCCCACGGCCTGGATCCGTTCGATTTCGATGCGCGCCAGTTCGGCCGCATGGTTCTGCTGCGCGGCCAGCGTGTCGTATTCGTGACGCCAGCGGGCAAAGCGTTCCTCGCGCTCGTGCTCCATGCGGCGCAGCTCCTGCTGCCACTGCGCTTCATGCTCGCGCAGCTTCAGCGCCAGGCGCTGTTCGTCCGCCTCGATTGCCACCGCGTTGGCCTGGCGTTGGGCGATGCCGTCCGCCTCGATCGTGCGCAGCAGCTTTTCATGCTGGGCCAGCGCTTCGGCACTGGCGCCGCCGCGACGCAGCTCGTCCAGCCGCGCCGTCGCTTCGGCATCCTTGCCGCCCTCGCCGCGGGCCAGCTCGCGCTTGCGCGCCAGGTGCAGCTCCTCTTCCCATTCCTGCACGCGTTCGGCCTCGCGCCGGCGCGCCAAGTTGGCCAGCGCCACACCCTGGAAGCGCGCCTGGTGGTGCTCCGCCTCGAACTCGGCTTCGCGCCGCTGCGCATCGATTTCCGCCTGCTGCAGGCGTTTCGTCTGGGCGCGGCGGGCCGATGCGTCCTCGATCGCCAGCGCCTGCTCCATCTGGTTGCGGATCTGCTGCAGGTGCAACCCATGCGTGAAACGCTGGCGCGCCAGCGCGCGCTCTTCCACCCCCGCCTGCTGCGCCACTTCCAGCTCCGTGCGCATGCGGATCTGCGCCAGCCGGCGCACGTGTTCCCATTCGGCGACGGCACCGGCGTGCTGCGACGCCTTTTTCGCCAGCTCGTGTTCCAGCTCCGCCACCGCTGCACCGGCGCCCTTGTCGAACGCATGCTTGCGCGATTCCGATTCGACGACACGGGCATACAGGTCGATCTCGCGGGCCCGCACGGCCTGCAGGCGCTCGGACTCGCGCAGCGCCAGTTCGGCCTTGTCCACCGTGGCATCCTGGCGCAGTTCGGCGCGCCGGTAGTCGGTGCGCGCCTTCTGCTCGGCGCGCCAGATGGCCTGCCACTCTTCCTCGTCGTACAACTGGTCGAGCTGTTTGACGTGCTCCAGCTGCACGTGGCGCTCGTCCGCCACCAGCCACAGGCTGCCGATGCGCTCCCGGTTGGCATCGAACTTGTCGTGCCGCAGCGCCAGGGTTTCGACCTGCACGGCGGCCAGGCCGAATTCCGCCAGGCGCAGCCTCAATGCGGCCTGCAGCCGCTCGTCCAGCTGCGGGCGCAGGTCGGGATTGGCGTTCATTTCACGCAGCGAGCGCGAGCCGATGAACTCCGCGGCGATCTGGCGCACCATGGGCGCCAGCAGCTCGTGCAGATGGCGCGTCGTCACGGTACCCGGCGCCGTCATGAAGTGCTGGGCAAACGGGGCCACCTGTTCCACCTTGATGCCGACGGTGAAGCGGGCCGCGACCTTCAGGTGTTCGGCCGTGGCCAGGTCGGAAAACGAGAACTCGACGGGCAGCGGCGTGGTGCGGGTGATGAGGATCTCCGCATGCTGGTCGCGCAGCAGGTTGTTCAGGCGCTGGAAGAAGCCTTCCAGTTCGTATTCGCCCTGCGTCACCTCGGTGGCCGTTTCGCCCTGCAGGATGTAGGCGCGCGTGGTGGCGGGCACGCGCAGCGTCTTGGTGAAGATGCCGGACAACTCGCGCACGCCAAAATAGACGGCCAGTTCGTCGGCCGCCGGCACCCAGCGGTTTTCCTGCAGCACCGGCTCGCTGCGCGGCGCGCCCAGCGACAGGCCGCAGCCACCGCAATAGGGTTGCGCGCCACTGTCCGTGCCACCGTTGCGCTGTCCGCAGCGGGGACAACGTACGCCACCGGCACCAAACATCTTGAACATGTCAGACTCCTTGCTTTTTTGTACACGGGCTGCCGTGCGATTCTAACAGGCGCGCCGGTCTGGCCGACACCGCACGATTGCTCACCCATTCGCTCATCTATATGAGGCCGATCCGGTCGATACAGGCCAGCGATGCGCCGCGCCCGCGCAGCGCGTCGGCGAAACCGGCCGGCAGCTCGTCCTGCCATGCCGCCGGCAGCAGTACCCGGTCACCCGGCGCGGCCTGCGCCAGGATGAACGCCGTCTTGGCGGCCAGTCCCTCGACGCCGGCCACGGTGCCGGCATGCCAGGCGTCCGACGTTCCGGTCGCGATCAGCCGGCCGCGCGGCACGAAATCGCGGCCCCTTGCCAGCCGGTCCGCCATCACCAGCGCCAGGCCGTACGAATCGCCCTGGAAGCGGGCCTGGCTGAAGCGCACGACGGTGCGCCAGCGTCCCGACCCGCGACCGTCGAAATGCCGGGCGCCCGCCAGGGCCGCGCGCACCGCCGCCTGCAGCACGGCATCCGCGCCCGGAACGGCGATCGAGTCCTCCTCGTCCGCTGCATCGGCGGCATCGCGCGGGAACACGGCCACGTCGACCCAGGCCAGGCTGTCGTTGATGCCACCGCTATGCAGCGGGAACCATGCGCGCACCGACGACACCGCGGCCGACGGATCGGCGTGTCCTGTCAGCGCGCCCAGGTGCGGCAGGTAATCCATGTCGGCCTCGCCCCCCGGTCGTGGCCCGCCCAGCAGCAATGGCCCCGGCGGCAGGATGCGCGCATCGTGGCCGTCGACACGCCCCAGTTGCCACGCGTCCGACCAGCCCAGCGCCACGGGGTCCTGCGGGGCGCGCCAGGCGCCGCGCACGAGACGGTCGGCCAAGACCGCGGCCAGCTCCCAGTCGCGCTCCGCCAGTCCCGGCGTGCCATCGATGCTCAGGACGACCTGGTCGCGGCTGTCCCAGCGCGCTTCCGTCAGCCGGGCCAGCCGCACCACTTCCGTCATGCGCTCGGCCAGCGCGGGCGCACCGGGCACGATGCATTTGACCTCGGCCCGGTTGGCGCGCGGGCGGCGCGTGGCGGTCACCGTCAGCACGGTGCCGTCGCGCAGCGCCGTGCGGCAGCGGGCGGAGTCGGGTGGCGTACTCATAAGACCGGCTCCGTCCGTTCCGGCGCGACGAGGCGGCGCCGCGCCAGCGCATAGCCGAGATTGGCGACGACACGCTCGGCATCGTCGCGCGCCGCATCGAAGCCGCCCCCCTTCATCACGGCCAGCACGCCCCATGCCTCGTCCAGCGCCGCCAGTGCCGCGGCGCTGGCGGCCGCGCGGCGCTCGCGCATCGTCGCGTGCAACGGCACGCCCGGCGCGGCCAGCGCCAGGGCCGGCATCGTATTGACTGCCAGCGCAGCCAGTGCGAGCCGCTGCAGCAGGTCGCGGTGCGCCGCGAAGGCGCCGTCCGGCAAGGCCAGCAGCCGCAGTTGCGCGGACAGCGCCGGCAGCTCCAGGAACAGCCGGCGCAGCGCCGAGGCGTCATCCGGCACGTGCATCGGTACGGGTTGCGGCGCGGGCACAGGTATCACCGGAGCGACCGGGGGCACGATGGCCGCGGCGCGCGCGCGCAGTACGGCCGCGTAATCGACCGTGTCGCCCAGGTCGACAGGCAGGCAGTCGGTGACTGTAACGCCGAAGCGGGTATAAACCAGTTCGTTAAGACCGGCACGGAACGCGTTCCACTCGTCCAGCGACGTGCACGGCGGCAG
The DNA here is from genome assembly GCF_004421005.1 of Pseudoduganella plicata. NCBI lineage: Bacteria > Pseudomonadati > Pseudomonadota > Betaproteobacteria > Burkholderiales > Oxalobacteraceae > Pseudoduganella > Pseudoduganella plicata. Next base: position 173,386 of record NZ_CP038026.1, on the reverse strand, counting down.
CTCCAGCAGGGCCGCCGCCAGCGCGCCCCGTAACGCGCCCTGGGCCAGCGTCGCAAAGGCGGCCACCGTCAGCGCGTCGCCCCCTCGCTGAACAGGAACAGGTCGAAACGCTGGCTGTCGCTCAGCGGGTCCGGCGCGGCGATGACGCATTCCAGCCGCAGGCCCATTTCGGGCGCGGCCGGGAACGGGACCAGCTCCAGCGCGTACGGCCCGGCCTGGCAGCACCAGGCCGATTCACCGTCCCGGCACTTGACGGCCTGGTCGTCCTTTGCCGCCTGCCGTCGCGCGCGGCCGTCGGCGCCGAAGACGATGACGGTGCTGCCGGCGGGCGGGCGGGCGCCATCGCAGCGCACCGCCATGGTCGCGCCGTCCAGCCGCGCCGTCGGCGCACGGCCAAACAGTTTCATGGTTCGCGCCGCACGCTGAAAGCCGCGCCGTGCGCCTGGAAATGGCCCGCCGGCGCCAGCGCGAAGGGCCAGGGTGCTTCGCATTCGCCATCCGCGTCGAGCCGGCCCTGCATCACCGTTGCGCCCGCACCGTCGGCAACGCGCAGCAGCGGGCTTTCGCGCAGCAACGCCGCGGCAAACGGCGCGGCCGGGTCGAGACGCAGGATGACCTGCCAGCCGCCGTCCTGCGCCACGAAGTGCAGGGACCAGTTGCCGTCGTCGGTCACCAGTTGCGCCAGCGCCGCGCCGCTGTCGGCCGCGCGCAGCATGCCGCCGCTGGCTTGCCACGCGGCGTTCCGTCGTGCCAGCGCCAGATGGCGAAAGCGCCGTAACGTCAGCGGCGACGCGTGCAAGGCCGCCAGTTCGGCGGCAGTCAGGCGCCGGCTGCCGTCCAGCGCCGCCCGCAGCGTGGCGTCGTCCAGCACCAGCCGGTCGCCTTCCATCGGCTGCAGCAGCAGGCGCTCCTGCAGCCGTCGTTCCAGCCGTTGTTCCATGCGTTCTTCATTCATCGTTGACTTCCTCTCGTTCCGCCCGTCCGTACAGCTGCGCGATGGCCGCGTCGCGCCGCTTGCGCAACGTCGGCACCGAAACGCCCCCGGCCAGCGCCAGTTGCTGCAGCGTGGGCAGTGCCCCGCCGCTGCACCAGTCGTCGGGATAGCTGTCGTCGGCCGGTCCCAGCAGCTTGAGGAACACGGCCTGGCGCACGGGCAGCGGCGCCGCCCGCAACGCCGCCAGCGCCGCATCCATCGCAGCGTAGCGGGGGGACGGGGAAACCCCGGTCCCGGCCGATTCGGCACCGACGCGCGCCAGGTCGTCCAGCCAGTCGGTGGATGCATGGGCATCGTGCAGCCACGCCGCGCCGTCGCCGTTCGCGCTGAGCTGTTCGTAGTCGCCGATTTCCGCCAGCAGCGCGCCGATCTTCTCCACGCTGTTGGCCAGGCTGGCAAACCGTTTCGAGCGCGTGTGCAAGGGGCCGGGCGCGCCGGTAAAACGCTCCAGCGACGCGCTCCAGCGCACGATCCACTCGGGCCGGCACATGGCAATGGACTTCATCTGGCGGATCTCGATCGGCATCGCATCCGCGGGCCGACCGATGATGGCCGCAACCTGCTCCGTGGTGCCCGGCCAGCCGGCAAACACGTTCTCGATCGCGCGATACGCCATGCCCAGCATGCGGTAGGTGTAAATGCGGTTGGCCGAACAGGGCTGGCCGGTGGCAGCCGTGTAGTTGTCGGCATCGACCTTGTCGCGCAGGGTGGCATACATGTCGTTGACCTTCTTGCGCAGCAGCGCGTCGCCCGACGGTTCGCGCCAGAACGGCCCCTGCTTGCCGTGTTCGGCCGCCAGGCTGGCTGCAAAGGCGTGCCAGAACGGCGGCTGCGCCTGCAGTTCGAACAGCAGCGCCATGGCCAGGTCGCCCACGCTGTCGCCATAGCTGTTGCCGGCGCTGCGCTGCGCGCGGGCGTCGGCGTGCAGCACGGGCGCCAGCGCGTCCGTGTAGTCGTCCAGCAGTCCGGTGTGGCGCGCCGCATCGAGGACGGCATCGAGCTCGATGCGGCGCAGCGCCGCCAGCGAGCAGCCGCCCAGCAGCTTGCGCACGCCTTCCCAGCCGTGCTCCTGATAGCGCGTTCCCGGCAGCCGCATGGTATTCGTGACTTCCCTCAAGGACCGTCGGGAATCGACGGTCATATGCTCATCATGCCACGACCGGCGCCAAATCATTTCCCGATTAACATGGCTGTTTTGCCCTCTGTTTATCGTTCCGGCACGCTGCCGCCCGTCAGGGTCGCCAGCAGCGCGGCCATGACGGGCGCCGCATGGTCGCCGCCGCCCGCTTCCGAACGGCTCACAAAAACGGCAAACGCCAGACGGCGCGCCTGGCCGGGCAGCGTGTGCGGCTCCAGCCAGCCCGTGAACCAGACCGTCGCATCGTCCTCCACGGGCGCCGTGCCTGTCTTGCCGTACAGGCCCGCCCGCACGGACGCACAGCCGGCGCAGCGCAATGCCTTGGCCGCCGTGCCACGCTCGACCACACCGCGCATGCCGGCACGGATGCGGTCCAGGCGCACGTCCAGCTTGCGCGGCGCCGGTGTTTGCGCCTGGCGCCCATCCAGCGACTGCAACAGCCGCGGTGCTACCGTCGCACCCTGGCCAATGGCGCCGGCCGCCATCGCCATCTGCAACGGCGTCGCCTGCATGCGCAGCCCGATGCTCATCTGGCGCAACTCGTGCCGGCTGCGGATCGGATCGAAGCCGGCCGGCGTGGCCTGCAGCGCGTCGTATTGGCGCCAGTCGAAGTCCGCCGGCAGCAGGCCGCCGTCCAGGCGCACCGGCTGTTCGAAACCGAGCCGGCGCGCCGCCGCCATGATGGGCCGGGCACCGTCCAGTGCCCAGGCTGAAGAGCCTGCGCATCGGGCACGCCGCCGTCGGCACGGCCGAACAGTGTCGCATCGGACAACTCGCCGGTCCAGGCAAACCAGGTATTGAGGCTGTAGGTCAGTGCCTGCGCCAGTCCCAGTTTGCCGTCCTGGGCGCGCCGTTCCAGCCCCAGTTCGCGGTAGTTCGTCACGTGCGGGCCGTCTGCGGCTGCGGGATAGGTCGCCGCCGCGCTGGCGAAATCGAACCCGCGCTCGTGCGCGACCGTGTCCAGGCGCGCGAGCGGCACGCCGGCCAGCAGCGCATCCAGGCGCAGGTCGCTGCGCGCCGCCATTTCCAGGCCCAGCGCGCTGACGATCTTGAACGTCGAGCCGGGGCTGCGCCTGGCGCCGCCGTCGTGCTGCAAGGCCGGCAGGCGCAGCGGGCTGCGGGCGGGGTTGGCGCGGTCGAAGTCGCGTACTTCCGCCCAGTCGGCGCCCTCGGCCCGCGTGGCGCCGAACCCGGTTGCGGCGAGGATGTCGCCATTCTCGCTGTCCAGCAGTACCAGTCCCGCCTCCCGTCCCATCGGCGGCGCGGTGCCACCCGCGCAGCGCCGGCCATCCCAGGCGCCGCGCCGCATGCCGACGCACGCCAGCACGTCCCGCGCCAGCGCCTGCAGCGGCAGGTCGACGGTCAGCCGTGCCGCCGTGCCGGTGCCGGCACGGCGCAGCACTGCCGCCACGCCGCTGTCGTGCGCCGGGTTCAGGCCCACCAGCGTCCCCAGCCCGGCGCGCGTGGCTGCCGGCGTGGGCGCGTCGTCCGCCCACAGCGGCGTGCCGTTGCGGTCCGTCAGCGTGACCGGCGCGCCCACCGGGGCCGGCGAAGACACCGTTCCCTGGCCCAGCGGCTGCCAGAGCACCCGGCCCGCGACGACGCGCAGGTGCCGGTAGCGCCGGTCGCCCGGGCGTTCCATTGCCGCGGCGGGAAGCGGAGTGACGGCCAACACGACCGATTTCGCGCCGGGTTGCGCCTGCAGCGTGACGCGTACGACATCGTCGCGCGCCGTGCAGGCGCGGCCCGTGCAGGCGGACGCCGTGTCTGCCGTGGCGCCGCTGACGCTCGTGATCCGGCCAGCCAGGAGCAGGTCGATGCGGCCGTCGCGCGGCGCGGCGAACGACAGTCGCACCGCCTGGTCGCCCGCCGGCCAGCGCGCGATCCGCTTCCACGGCTGCCAGCCCTGCGGCAGCGCGTCGAACAGGCGCACCGCCGTTGGCGGCATCGCCGGCGTCACCGTCAGCGGCCCGGCCACGCCGGCGGCCTGCGGGCTGGCCTGCTGCCCGTCGGCCAGCCGCCAGGCCAGCAGGCTGCGCTCGCTGTTGTACAACTCGACCTGGCGACGCAGGTAGGCACCGTCGGCCTGGCGGTACAGGCGGCGCAGCAGCTTGCGGGCGGCGTCGTCGATGCGCACGTCGGCCCATTCCGGCAGCGCGGCGGCCCGTTCGGACGGCGAGGCGGCGGCCCACGCCGGCAGGTCGGCCGGCGCCAGCGCGATCGCGCCGCGGCGGGACAGGCGCAGCAGGCCCGCGCCTTGCAGCGCTTCGAACAGGGCGGCGTCCTCCAGCGCTGGCGGGCTCGCGGCGGGAATACGGTAGTCGCCTGCCGCCAGCGCCACGGTGGCGGTGCCGTTCGCGCCGAAGGCCGTGACGGTGGCGCGGCCGGCCCGCCCGGCTGGCGTGTACGGCCGCAGGACCAGCTCGCCCGCTGCCGGACAGGCCGTGCTGGCGCGGCGCTCGACGTGCAGCGCGCCGCCCTGCCATGCCAGCCAGCCCTGGCGCGCCAGCGTGCCCTCACCCCTGGCACCTTCGCGCGGCCCGTCGGCGCCGGCCAGCCAGCGCACCGGCGTGCCGTGCTGCCAGGCGACGCGCAGCGGTTCGCCGTCGAAGTCCGCCGTGGCCCGGCCACTCAGTCGCAGCAGCGGCGTCGCATCGCCGCCCACCAGCACCACATTGCGCAGCGCGGGCGCCGCGCCGTCCGCCCAGCGGCGCACGTCGTCGGCCCTGTAGCCCAGCCGCAGCGGCACCAGCATGCCAGCCCGGCCCGGATCGCGCAGCTGCCGGCACAGATCGAGGCGCACGGGCGGCGCGGCGCGCATGCCAGCCGCGATCGCCAGCGCGCCGGCAGGCTGCGCCAGCATTTGTACACCCTGTTCCGGCACCGTGAGCGCGGCACCGGGCACGATGGATTGCAGGATGGCCGCTGCCCGCTGCGCCTCGGCGCCGGCCGCGGTTGTCGTGCCGCCCAGGCGGCGGGCGTGGCTGGCGATCAGCCATCCGCCCGCAACTGCCAGCAACATCAGCAGCGCGGGCAGCGCAAGGCGGCGGGCGAAGGCCGGCCACGCCGGCAGGTTCGCCCGCCGCAGGTTGACGGCGCGGCGCCATGCGCGGCGGCGCCCGGCAAACTGAGTTCGGAAAGATGGCATGGTCGGCAAGGGATTGCGGGATTGCTCACCTCTAGCGGGGGGCAGTGCAAAACGCCGCATTGTTTTTGCGCGCTTTCGCGCTGTTTCCAATCCGGACACGACATGGCGCAAAGGTGCCGGCGATGCATTTCGGCACGATGACAGGGCACTTTGCTCTCTTGAAAGGAATCATCATGAATGTCGTGCGTAATGCCGAAGCAGTCTTTGTCGGCGCCGTTGCCATCGCCTTTGCCGTCGCTTTCGCCGGCAGCTTCTACGAGGGCGCCAAGCCCGGCCACCAGGCCGGCGGGACGCTTGAAACGCGCCGCGTGGCCCGGTTCGTTTCCGTGCCATCCGTGCCGGTCGTCATCGTGCGCGGCAAGCGCATGACCGCCGAGGAAAAATCCCGCGTCGACCCGGCACCGGCTGCGCCGCCCGCAGGCGCGCGCATCTGAACAAGGGCCGGGTGCGCCGCTCCATCCGGCCTGTTGCAAACTCTCCGGCATTTGTAAAAATCTGAATCAGGCACGATGTCCGCTCACGCGCCTTGATATAGTGCATGCATCGGGTAAACAAACGCCCATGAATGCCACGGAGAGAACACCATGATCAAGCCAACCATCCTCGCAGCGGTCGTCCTGGGCGCGGCCACCTTGCTGCCGGCGCAGGCGATGGCCCAGGTGGACGTCAATCTCGTGATCGGGACGGCCCCGCCGCCGCTGCGTTATGAAATGGTTCCGCAGCCACGCAGCGGGTACGTATGGGCGCCCGGCTACTGGGCATGGGACGGCTACCGTCACGTCTGGGTCGGCGGCAACTGGCTGCACGAGCGCCCGGGCTATGCCTACGCCGGGCCACGCTGGATCGAACGCCGCGGCAACTGGGTCTGGGAGCAGGCGCGCTGGAACCGCTTCAGCCCGCGCGGCGACATGGACCACGACGGCGTGCCGAACCGCTATGACCGCGACCGCGACGGCGACGGCGTCCCGAACCGCTACGACCGGCACGACGGCCGCTATCGGAGCGGCTGGGATCATGCCCCGCAGCGCGCCTGGCAACACAACGGCTGGCATAGCGATGGCCGAAACCGCGATGGCTGGAACCGGGGCGGCCGTCGCGACCAGGATCACGATGGCGTGCCGAACCGCTATGACCGCGACCGCGACGGCGACGGCGTGCCGAATCGCTACGATCGCGACCGCGACGGCGACGGCGTGTCGAACCGGCGCGACTATCGTCCGGACAATCCTTATCGCAACTGACCATTTCGAAGGCCATCCGCGGATGGCCTTTTTTGCGTACAATCGCGGCCCATGACGACTCCCCTGCCGCCCCGCGCCGCCGCACAGGCGCTGGCCGCCGCCGCCCGGCTCGCGCGCCGCAGCGTGCCGCCGACACCCGCGCAATGGCGCGCGTGGTTCGACGGCTCGGCCACGCCCAACCCCGGCCGTATCGGCATCGGCGCCCTGCTGCTGGGCCCACGGGGCGAGCGGCTCGAGATCAGCCGGCAGGCCGGTCATGGCAGCAGCGGCGATGCCGAATACCTGGCCCTGATCGCAGTGCTGGAACAGGCCGCAACCCTTGGCGTAACGGAGCTGGTCGTGTACGGCGACAGCCAGGTCGTCGTGCACGACGTGCTGCTGACGGCCGGCGCCGGTGCCAAGGGACTGGAACACCATCGCGCCGCGGCGGCGGTATTGATTGCCCGGATGGGCGACGTGGCGTTGCGCTGGGTACCGCGGCATCGCAACGGCGCCGCCGATGCGCTGTCGCAGCAGGCGTTAGCGGCAGCGCCATGAAAAACGCCGGCAGATGCCGGCGTTCCTGTTGCAGCGTTCAACCACTCAGATCAGAACTCTTCCCAATCCGACGTCTCGGCCACCGGCTTGCGCGCAACGGGCGCGCGCACGGCGACGGCTTTCGTCGCCGCAGGCTTCTCTGCGGTTTTCACGGCAGCCTTGGCGACCGGCCAGGCAACCGATGCCGCCGGTGCCGCCGCGCCGGTACGGAACACGCCCACCACCTCGGCCAGCGCGCCTGCCTGCTGCTGCATCGATTCCGCTGCGGCGGCCGACTGCTCGACCAGGGCCGCGTTCTGCTGCGTCACGCTGTCCATCTGCACGATGGCCTGGTTGACTTCCTCGATACCGGCGCTCTGCTCGTTGCTGGCCGTGGCGATTTCGCTGATCACGTCGTTCACGCGGCGCACGCTGGTGACGATTTCTTCCATCGACGCACCCGCCTGGGCCACCAGCTTGTTACCCTCGGCCACTTCGGCCACGGAGTCGCCGATCAGTTCCTTGATTTCCTTCGCCGCCGCGGCGGAACGCTGCGCCAGGTTGCGCACTTCCGATGCGACGACGGCAAAGCCGCGTCCCTGCTCGCCGGCGCGTGCCGCCTCCACCGCGGCGTTCAGCGCCAGGATATTGGTCTGGAAGGCGATGCCGTCGATGGTGCCGATGATGTCGACGATGCGGCGCGACGACGCGTCGATCGCGTTCATGCGGCCGACCACCTGCTGCACCACGTCGCCGCCCTTGGCCGCGGCGCTGGCGGCTGCGGTCGCCATCTGGTTGGCCTGGCGGGCGTTGTCGGCGTTGGTGCGCACGGTCGACGTCAGTTCTTCCATCGACGACGCCGTTTCCTCCAGCGCGCCGGCCTGCTGTTCCGTGCGGGCCGACAGGTCATGGTTGCCGGAGGCGATCTCGCTGGATGCGACCCTGATGCTCTCGGTACCGCTGCGCACCTGCGTGACGATATTGAACAGCGACTGGTTCATCTCGCCCAGCGCGCGCAGCAGCTGGCCCGACTCGTCCTGGGTGCGTGCCACGATGGTGCCGGTCAGGTCGCCGCTGGCCACTCGGCGGGCCGCATCGACGGCTTCGCGCAGCGGGCCGGTGATACCGACCGTCAGGGTCCAGGCGCTGAACGTGCCCAGCGCCAGCGTCAGCGCGGCCAGCACGATCAGCAGGTTGCGGCTGCGCTCACCGATGGCGTCGATTTCGCTCGCCGTCGCATCGATGCGCGCACGCTGCATCTTCAGCAGGTCCGCCATCAGGACCTGATAGGCCGCCGCGGCAGGCGCAAAGCCGCCATCGAACGCCTTCTGCGCGCCTTCGAGATCGCCCGCCGCCTTCAGCTTCGCCACCTCGTCGCGGGTGGACAGATACAGCTTGCGCTGTTCCGTAATGCGGCCGAACAGCGCCTTCTCGTCATCGGCCTCCAGCAGCGCCTCGATCTTCTTCTGCAGCTCGGCGGAAATCGCGCTGGAAGCCTTCGACTCCTCGGCAAAATACTTTGCCAGCGACGGATCGGCCGACCTGGCGATGGCCGACGTGCGGCGGATGGCGCTGTCGATCTTGCTGGACCAGTCGCCGATCATGCGTTCCTTTGCCAGCGGCGAGGACATCATTTCATGCGTGGCGACAGACACGTCGTGCATGCGCCAGATGGCGATGGCGGCGATCAGGATGCCGAGCAGGATAGTGACGGCAAAGCCCATTGCGAGCCGCCTGCCGATGGCGATGTTTCCGAAGAAATTCATGAACTTTGCCTTAATTTATGGGAAGGTTACGCGGCGAGCCGTTCGATCAGGCCCATTTCCTCGCTCGACATCAGACGGTCGATGTCGACGAGGATCAGCATGCGTTCGTCCACCGTGCCCAGGCCGACGATATGTTCCGTGTTGAGCGTCGAACCCATGTCCGGCGTGGACTTGATCTGGTCCGGCGTCAGCGTCGTGACGTCCGAGACGGCATCGACCACCATGCCGACGACGCGCGTGCCGATATTGAGGATGATAACGACGGTGAACGGACCGTATTCGGGGTGCCCAGTGCGAAGCGGATGCGCATGTCCACGATCGGCACGATGATGCCGCGCAGGTTGACGACACCCTTGATGAACTCCGGTGCATTGGCGATACGGGTCGGGGTTTCGTAGTTGCGGATCTCGCTGACTTTCTGGATATCGATGCCATATTCTTCCTTGCCAAGCGTGAAGGCAAGGTACTCGGCGGGCATCGTGGACGTGGTGTTTTCGGTTTGGGACATGGCGGTTCCTGATGGGCCGCAGGTGGCGATAGCGCCGGCGCGACCGTAAGTAAGAAATAGACAGTCGAAATGTTACCGTAAGCCAAGTTATTTAGCGACGAAAATTCCACGCGGAAATACCAAATGGGCCCGAATATTGTCGGTAAAACACGGAAAGCGTGCCATTCATGGCACAATGCGTCACCGAATCACCACTTTCCAGATATCGATCAATGACCTCCGCCACCGCCCGCCTGTCCGACTGGCAGCCCCGGCTCGAAGCGCTTGCCCGGGCCGCCGCCGGCGACGACGACGGCGCCCACGACATCAACCACCTGCACCGCGTCTGGGGCAATGCGCGCCGCCTGCTGGCGGACCATGCGGAGGCCGATGCGCTGGTCGTGCTGGCGGCCTGCTACCTGCATGACCTGGTCAACCTGCCGAAAAACCATCCGGAACGGCACCTCGCCTCGCGCCAGGCGGCCGGGCGCGCCCGCGCCGAGCTGGACGCATTGAACTTTCCCGCCGAGCTGCTGTCCGGCGTGGTTCACGCGATCGAGACGCACAGTTTTTCCGCCGGCTTGAGCCCGGAAACCATCGAGGCGGCCATCGTGCAGGACGCCGACCGGCTCGATGCGCTGGGCGCCGTCGGCCTGGCGCGGATGTTTTATACGGCGGGACGCATGGGCAGCGCGCTGGCGCACGATCTCGATCCGGCCGGGTTGCATCGACCGCTGGACGACAAGGCCTATTCCCTCGACCATATCGCCGTCAAGCTGGCCACGCTGCCGGCGACGATGCGCACCCCTGCCGGTCGCCGCCTCGGCGAGGAGCGGCTACGCCAGCTGTACGCGTTTCGCGACACCTTCATCGCCGAGTGGCGCGGCGAATGACCGCCCCCCGCGTCCCATGAACGATCACCGTCCCGAACCTGCCATCGTCCAGGCGGCATCGCCCGGCAACCTCAATTTCGTGCTGGTCTGCGTCTTTATCGACATGCTGGGGATCGGGCTGATTGTGCCGGTGCTGCCGATCCTGGTCGGCGAATTCGTCGCCACGCGCGAAGCGCAGACGCTGTGGTACGGCATCCTTACCGCCACGTTCGGCCTGATGCAGTTCATTTTCATGCCCATGCTGGGGGCGATCAGCGACCGCATCGGCCGCCGCCCCGTGCTGCTGTATTCGATGGCGGGGATGGGGCTCAATTTCCTGGCCACGGCATGGGCGCCGAACCTGGCCTGCCTGTTCATCGGCCGCGTCATCGGCGGCATGTCGTCGGCCAGCATGTCGGTGGCATCGGCGTATGCGTCGGACATCTCCACGCACGACAACCGGGCCAGGAGCTTCGGCAAGATCGGCGCCGCGTTCGGGCTGGGCTTCATTGCCGGTCCGATGCTGGGGGGCCTGCTGGGCGGCATCGACCTGCACCTGCCGTTCTACGTGGCGGCGGCGCTGTCGGCCGCGAACTTCGTCTACGGCTGGTTGTATGTGCCCGAATCGCTGCCGGAAGCGCAGCGCGGCAAGTTCCGCCTGACGCGCGTGAACCCGCTGGCCGGCCTGATCAAGCTGGGGCGCCGCCGTGACATCCGCGGGCTCGTCATCGTGTATACGCTCGTGACGATGGCGCAGATGATGCTGCACTCGACGTGGGTGCTGTACACGCACTTCCGCTTCGGCTGGACGCCCACGCAGAACGGCATCGCGCTGTTTTGCGTGGGCGTGGCCGCCGCCGTCGTGCAGGCGGCGCTGCTGGGCGTGTTCATCCGCTGGTTCGGCGAGGTGCGGCTGTCGCTGCTTGGCCTGACGTCGGGCGCCATCACCTACCTGCTGTACGGCCTGGCGACGCAGGGCTGGATGATGTACGTCTTCATCCTTTGTAATCTGCTGGCGTTTGCCGCCGGCCCCGCACTGCAGGGCATCGTGTCGAAATCGACGCCCGCCGGCGAACAGGGTGAGCTGATGGGTTCGCTGCAGTCCATCGGCAGCGTCGGCATCGTCCTCATGCCGCTGGCGGGCGGCCTGCTGCTGGGCGAGGTAAGCCACCTGCCCCCATCGGACTGGCGCATCGGCGCCACGTTCTTCGTCAGCGCGGCGATGCAGGCCGTTGCCATCCTGGTGGCGCGGCGCTACTTCCGCGACCACCACCTGCGCGCCTGAAGTTCGCTGCCTATATTAATACGGGCTGGCCGTCGGCCGGACGATGATTTCGCTGACGTCGACGTCTGCCGGCTGTTCTATCGCATAGGCAATGGCGCGGGCGACGGCGTCGGCGCCGATGGCGATCCGGCGGAATTCGCGCATCTCTTCCCGTCCGCCTTCGTCCGAGATCGACTCGGCCAGCTCCGACTCTGTCACGCCCGGCGAGATCACCGTGACACGGATGTCGCCACCCACTTCCTGCCGCAGCCCTTCCGAAATGGCGCGCACTGCGAACTTGGTGGCGCAGTAGACGGCCGCCGTCGGGCTGACGGCGTGGCCGCCGATCGACGACAGGTTGACGATCTGCCCGGACTTCGCCTGCTGCATCAGCGGCAGCACGGCGGCGATGCCGTGCAGGACGCCGCGCACGTTCACGTCGATCATGCGATCCCACTCGTTCAGTTTCAACGCGTCCAGGCGGGACAGCGGCATCACCCCCGCATTGTTGATGAGCACATCGATGCGGCCGTGCTTTGCGTGGGCCGCGAGCGCGAACGACTGCACGTCACCGGCATCCGTCACGTCGAGCGCCCGGTAGTCGGCGCTGCCGCCGGCGGCACGGATTTGCGCGGCCAGCAGTTCGAGACGGTCGGTGCGGCGCGCACCCAGTACGACATGGTGGCCGGCGGCCGCCAGCTGCCGCGCCGTGGCGGCGCCGATGCCACTGCTGGCGCCCGTGATCAGGACGATTTTTTGCTGTGGGTTCAGTTGCGTCATGGTGTTCTCCCTGTCTGTTGATCGATGGGAGAAGTGTAGAAGCACGGCGGCCGACGCGGTTGCGCAATGGTCTGGCGTGATTGCCCGATCCTCCGCCCGGTGCCCGGCTCGTGTCTGGTTGGGGGTTTTGCGTCCCCCCGATGTTGACACGGGCCGGGCTGTGGCCTCAGAACGGTGGGGGTATCTGGACCGGCAGTTCGACGAAGCTGGCGGCGTCCGGCGCGTGGTAGATGCGCTGCGTTGCCTTGACGTAGTCGGCCGGCTGGGCATGGAAGATGTTCGGCACCCAGCTTTGCGGATTGCGGTCGTACAGCGGGAACCAGCTCGACTGGATCTGCACCATCAGCCGGTGGCCGGGCAGGATGACGTGGTTGACGTTCGGTAATGCGAAACGGTACCGCTCCACCTTGTTGGCGACGACCGGCGACGGCGACTCCAGGCTGTTGCGGTAGCGGCCCCGGAAGATGTCCATGGATACCGGCAGCTGGTAGCCGCCCATGGCGGGCTGGTTCGGCATCTCGTCCGGATAGACATCGATGACCTTGACGATCCAGTCGGCATCCGTGCCCGTGGTGGCGGCGAACAGATTGACGACGGGTGCGCCCGTCAGCAGCATGGGCACCTGCAGCGGTTCGGACAGATAACTCAGCACGTCCGGCCGGTCGGTAACAAAACGCTGGTCGCGCACCAGCCATGGCTGCCACACGTCGCGATCAAGCATGCGTACAGGCCGCGGCACGAACGGCACGGGCTTGGCCGGATCGGCCACGTATTCGTCATACGGCGCGCCTCCCGCCGGCGGCGTGAAGTCCAGCTTGAAGCCGGGCTGCAGGTAGACCGCTTTCGCAGCCGTCGACCGCGGCCAGCTTTCCAGGTGCTGCCAGTAATTCGTGCCCGTCTGGTACCACAGCACGGGCGGCGTGGCCGGCACGATCTCGTCCTTCAGGTGGCGGTTCAGGAAGGGCTGCAGGAACTGACGCCGGAACTCCAGCGCCGTGTCGCCCGTGAACTTCAGCGCACCCAGGGTGGAGCCGTCGTAATTCACGCCGCTGTGGCGCCACGGCCCCACGACAAGGTAATTGAGGGTGTTGTCCTTGTCCTGCGGCTCCAGCGCCGCGTACACCGCGTAGGCGCCGTAGATGTCCTCCTGGTCCCACTGCCCCACCACCGTCATTGTCGGCACGGTCAGCTTGCGCGCGCCCAGGATGCGGTCGAGGGCCTGGTGCTGCCAGTAGCTGTCGTAGGCCGGATGCTCGAACAGCTTTTTCGTGTAGGTCAGCTTGTCCAGGCCATGCTGTTTCGCGAAACCGGCGACGGAGCCGGCCCGCAGCACGGCGTCGTAGTCGTCGTAGATGCCCGTCGCCAGTTCCCTGCCGCTGCCGCGCGCCGTCGTCTGGCTGGCCAGGTAGTGCATCGTGTTGACGCGGAAGGCGCCGTTGTGGAACCAGTCGTCGCCGCGCCAGCCGTCCACCATGGGGCTCATCGGCACGGCCACCTTCAGCGCGGGATGCGGATCGGCCAGCGCCATCAGCACCGTGAAGCCTTCGTACGAGGACCCCAGCATGCCGACCTTGCCGTTGCTCTCCTTGACGTTCTTGACCAGCCATTCGATCGTGTCCCATGCGTCCGTCGCGTGGTCGGTCTTCGTGTTGTTCAGCGGTCCGCGCAGGGGCCGCGTCATCACGTAGTCGCCTTCGGAGCCGTACTTGCCGCGCACGTCCTGGAACACGCGGATATAGCCCTCGCGCACGAACGTCTCGTCGCCCTGCGGCAGCGTGGCGAGCATCGACGGACTGGCGTTGCGGCTGGCGCGTCCGGCCGCATTGTACGGCGTGCGCGTCAGCAGGATCGGCGCACCCCTGGTGCCCTTCGGCATGACGATCACCGTGTGCAGCTTGACGCCGTCGCGCATCGGGATCATCACGACTTTCTTGACGTAGTCCGCCGCATCCGTCGGCGCCTCGAACTTCGGCGCGATATCGGGTGCCATCGGCGGTGTCTGCGCCAGGCTCGACGCGGCCAGCAGGGAGGAAACGAGGGTAAAGGAAGGGACGATAAGCCGACGACGCAGACGCATGGGACTCTCCGGAATGGTTATCCGCAAAGTCTACCGTGGGGTTGGTATAACCGCAACGAAACAATTGCTTACAAGCTAAATGGTGGCGGGCACACGGCCGTTACATCTGGCTGTCAGTATGGAGCCATACCAACACGAGGAGTACATCATGAAAAAACTGCTGATCGCCACCTTCCTTGCCGCCTCCGTCGGTGCCGCCGCCGTGCCGGTGAGCGCCAGCGCCGCGATTGTCGTGGTGCGCGAGGCGCCGCCGCAGCCCCGTCATGAATCGGTACCGCCGGCCCGCCGCGGCTACGTGTGGACGCCGGGTTACTGGAACTGGACGGGCCACCGCTACGTCTGGCACCGCGGCGAATATGTGCGGGCACGCGCCGGCTACCACTATGCGCAGCCGACCTGGCAGGAGCGCAACGGCCGCTGGGAATTCGCCCGCGGCGAATGGCGCCGCGGCGACCGGGACGGCGACGGCATCCCCAACCGTGTCGACCGCACGCCGAACGGCCAGAGCTACCATGACCGCGACCGCGACGGCGTGCCGAACCGCGCCGACCGCGACCGCGATGGCGACGGCGTGCCGAACCGCCGCGACGATCGCCCGGACAATCCGCGCCGCTATTGACGGTTGACGGCGCCGTCGCTTGACACGGCGGCGCCAAACTGTAAACATACCGGCATGAAATTCCATCAATCCCATCGCTCTGTCTTCTTCTGGTGGCGCCGCTCACAGCGCGCGGCCACTGCAAAGTGATGTGATTTCAATATCAACGCCGCCTCTGCCAGGTGGCGTTTTTCATGGCGCAGCCCGGCGGGGGCCAAACGAAAGCCTCCGTACATGAGCCAAGATCCGAGCCAGCAAGACTCCAGCGAGTCCGCCGTCATTACCTCCGCCGACGCCGTGAAAAGCGCCACGCCGGCCGTCATCCTGACGGGCGACCGCCCTACCGGCCCGCTGCACCTGGGTCACTTCGTGGGCAGCCTGAGGAGCCGCGTCGAATACCAGCACCAATACAAGCAGTACATCATGCTGGCCGACTCGCAGGCCCTGACCGACAATATGGACGACACCAACAAGGTGCACCGCAACGTCGTGGAAGTGGCGCTGGACTACTTGGCCGTGGGCATCGACCCGTCCAAGTCGACGATCCTGATCCAGTCGCAGATCCCGGAACTGGCCGAACTGACGTTCTATTACCTGAACATGGTGACCGTGGCGCGCCTGGAACGCAACCCGACGGTCAAGGCGGAAATCGTGCTGCGCGGCTTCGAGCGCGACATCCCGGCCGGCTTCCTGACCTATCCGGCCTCGCAGGCGGCCGACATCTCGGCGTTCAAGGCGTCCATCGTGCCTGTCGGTGAAGACCAGATCCCGATGATCGAACAGACCAACGAGATCGTGCGCCGCTTCAACCGCCTGGCGGGCAAGGATGTCCTCGTCGAATGCAAGGCGCTGGTGCCGGAAATCGGCCGCCTGCCGGGCATCGACGGCAAGGCCAAGATGAGCAAATCGCTGGGCAACACGATCAACCTGGGCGCTTCGGCCGACGAGATCACCGCCGCCGTGAAAAAAGTCTACACCGACCCGCTGCACCTGCGCGTGCAGGACCCCGGCCACCTGGAAGGCAACGTTGCCTTCATCTACCTGGACGCGTTCGACACGGACAAGGCCGCGCTGGAAGAGATGAAGGCGCACTACACCCGCGGCGGCCTGGGCGACTCCATCGTCAAGAAGCGCCTGGAAGCGGTGCTGCAGGAGATGCTGGGTCCGATCCGCGCGCGCCGCGAGGAATACGCCAAGGACAAGGGCTACGTCATGCAGCTGCTGAAGGAAGGCACGATGCGCGCGCGCGAAGTGGCGGCAAAGACGGCCGACGAGGTCAAGGCGGCACTGGGCCTGACGTACTTCTAACGGCCTGCTTGTGATTCAGCTGGGGACTGGGTCCTGTCGGGCCGAAGGGCCCGCGAGATGCCAGTCCCCGACGCTCTCATGAACCCAGTCGCCCTCCTGGCCGCAGCCCTCGCCTGCCTGAACCTCGCCACGTACATTGCGTACGCCCGGGACAAATCGGCCGCCCGCCAGGGCCGCCGCCGCACGCCGGAAAACACGCTGCTGCTGCTCGGCCTCCTGGGCGGCTGGCCCGCGGCCTTCGTGGCGCAACAACGGCTGCGCCACAAGACTGCGAAGACGTCGTTCCGGTTCAGGTTCTGGCTCACGGCTGTCGTCAACCTGGCCGCCGCAGCGTTCCTCGTCCTACAGGCCTGACGGATAGGTCTCGGGCACCTCGTCCTGCTGCCACAGCGCCGAGCGCTCCAGCGGCTGCAGGGCCGTGCTGCTGTCGACGTGGATCAGTGCATCGAACTGCTTCGCCGCGTCGGCATGAAAGTAGTGGCTGTGGCGCTCCGTGCCTGGCCGGTAGATGACGCCGATCGCCCGTTCCAGGCAGCGTGACGGCAGCCGTGCCAGCATGCTGTCGCGGCCGCGGATCGGCAGCAGGAAACGCGCCCATCCGCTGCTGACGGAGACCTCGTGCATCAGCCGCTCCACGCTGTCCTGGCGCGACGGCACCAGCCCCTTCAGCTCCGCCGGGCCGTCCCAGTCCGTGGCCGCCGTCACGGTGCCCGTGTGCGTCGTAAAGCCCAGCAGGAAGGTGTCCTCGGGCCGGTAGCGCTCGCGCACCAGCTGTCCCAGGTTGAGCTGTCCGCCCTCGCCCATCTCGGTGGCGCGCGCATCGCCCAGGTGCGAGTTGTGGGCCCACACGACCACTTTCGCCGGCTTGCCCGTGCGCTGGGCAATGTGCTCGCGCAGCGCCTCCAGCGTTTCGGCCATGTGCGAGTCGCGCACGTTCCACGACTCATCGCGGCTCTGGAACATCGAACGGTAGTAGGTTTCCGCATTGCGGGCCACGCGGGCATTCTGCTGCGCGTAAAACAGCTCGTCCGGCACGAGACCGGCGCCGGCACGGACGTGTTCATTGGCTTGCCGTGTCAGTTCCATCAGCTGGCGCACCACCTCGCGCTCGCAATCCTCCTTCATGCCGAACGTGGTGGCGTAGCCGTAGCGTTGCGGGTCCTCGGCCATATGGTCGATGCACGCATAGCGCTGGCGCGCCCGCGCCGCCGCTTCCGGATCGACGTTCTCCAGGTAGGCGATCACCGCATGCATGGACTGCGCCATGCTGTACAGATCGAGGCCGTAGAAGCCCGCCTTGCGCGCAGCGCTGGCCACGTGGCCGTTGTGCACGCGCAGCCAGTTCACCAGTTCGACGATCTCCTGATTGCGCCACATCCATTGGGGAAAGCGCTTGAAGCCGGACAGCGCACCTTCGGCGGTCATGTCGTCGCCGCCGTGCTGCACGTAGCGGCTGACGCGCAGCGCGTCCGGCCAGTCCGCCTCGACGGCCAGCGCGTCGAAGCCCTTCTCGACGATCAGCCGTTTGCTGATCTCGGCCCGCAACTGGTAGAACTCGCGCGTGCCGTGGGTCGCCTCGCCCAACAGCACGATGGAGGCGTCGCCGATCTGTTCCAGCACTGCGTTCAGGTCGTCCGGTTGTGCCAAAGGCCGCGCATCCTGGCGCAGTCCCGCAATGATGTCTTCATTGCTGCTCCTGTCGGTCATGATCTCCTCCACTTTCGCTGCCCCCCACCTTAGCGCAAGCTGTGCGACACTGTCGCAGCTTTAACGACGAGAAAGACAGACGATGTGGCAAGGAGTGGCATGCGGCCTGCTGGCAGGCGCATTCTGGGGCATGGTGTTCATCGTGCCGGAGCTGCTGATGGCGTTCACCCCGCTGGAACTGGCCCTGGGCCGCTACATGGCCTACGGCGCGATGGCCCTGACGCTGCTGCTGCCAAAGCTGCGCGGCCTGGCGGCCCGGCTGGACCGGACCGACCTCGAAGCGCTGCTGCGCCAGGCACTGGCGGGCAACCTGATTTACTACACGCTGCTGGCGTTGGGCGTGCGGCTGGCGGGCGTGGCGCCCACGTCGCTGATCATCGGCGTGCTGCCGATCACCGTCACCCTGATGGGGCGCCGCGATGCGGGCGCCGTGCCGCTGCGCCAGCTGGCCATGCCACTGCTGATCGTGGGCGCCGGCATCGCCTGCATCAACGTGGACGCTTTCGGGCATGCGCAGGCCGCCGGCAGGCCGCTGTGGCGGACGCTGACCGGGGTGCTGTGTGCCGGTGGCGCGCTGGCCTGCTGGACGTGGTATGCCGTCGACAACGCCCGCTACCTGAAGAAGAATCATCACTTCAGCAGCGGCGAATGGTCGGCGCTGTACGGCCTGATGTCGGGCGCGATTGCCGTGCTGGTGGGGCTTCTCGCGTTCGCGCTGTGGCACGACAGCGTGACAGGTGCCGCGGGCGCCGCCAGCGGACGTGACTGGGGCCGCTTCTGGCTGTTCAACGCCCTGCTGGCATTGGGCGCTTCCGTGATCGGCAATCAGTTGTGGAACGTGGCCAGCCGGCGCGTGCCCGTCACGCTGTCCGGCCAGCTGATCCTGTTCGAGACGCTGTTCGCACTGCTGTAAGGGTTCCTGTACCGGCAGCAGTGGCCACGCCCGCTGGAAGCGGCTGCGATGGCCTTGCTGGTGGCCGGCGTGACGTGGGCCGTGCGCGCACATGCGACGCCGGCGCGTATCGAGCCGGCGTGACCGCGCGGGTGGCCCGTCAGTTCAGCAGGCCGTTTTCCGTCAGCGCGTCCTGCACCAGCTCCAGCCGCAGCACGGGGTTTTCCTGTGCCAGCAGCAGCTCCTTCTGCATCATGTCGAGCTGTAGCAGCTCGCACCAGCGGTTGGCGACCCAGCCACTGTCGTCGAGCCGGTACGGCGGCTGCATCGGCATCTGCGCGCCCGTCACGCCCCGTTGCTGCAGCGTGCGGATCAGCGAGCCGAGCGCGTTGGCGACGTCCTGCTGGTCCATCGGAACGGGAATTTCCAGGTCGTGCGGCAGGCGCACGATATCGGCCATCCACAGGCCGTGCGGCAGCTGCGTAGCTTCGACGATGCGGAAGCGCTGCGTGCCTACGCAGGTGATCCGCATCAGGCCCGGCAGCGGCGCCGTCCAATCGACGACGCTCGCCAGCGTGCCGACGCCGGCGAGCGCTTCATGCTGGCCGGGCTTGCGCACTTCGTCGCCGTGGGCCAGCGGCACGACGCCGAACTCTTCGGCGTTGGCGATGCATTTGCGGATCATGTCCAGGTAACGCACCTCGAACACCTGCAGCGCCAGGCGGCCGTCCGGGAACAGGATCGTATTGAGGGGAACAAGGGTATCATGCGGCGCATCTTCGCATGAATCGCCAACACCTGACGCCCGCGTGGGATGCAGATACGAAGCCTGGCGCAGGTGCTCAATGGCCTCCTTCATGACGAAGCACACGTCGCGCAACGCGGCACCGTCGCGGTCGGAGAAAGGACGTGAATCGACGAGCCGACAGGGCATCACCCGGGTCCAACCCGCCTGCCTCGGCATTGGCGGTCCTCACCATTACAAGTTGGAAAGCCTCATACCAAAGCCGGGCCGGCACAATAAACACCTGGCATCCCATCCGTCTGTCCTATTCACGCGGGGTCATGGCGAATGGCGGCTTCGCAGGTGAAAATGGTGGGACGCAAGATTGGCGCGAGATGGGCGGAACCGACCAGCGCTTGTACGATTTGCGCCGATGAGGAAACGAGAATGGGACGACAGTCAGGGTGTCGCTATCCGGCGACAATAGAAGCAGACGCTGGAAGCTGGCCCTGGAAGCAGGCGCTGGCGTAGATCAAAGCCCAGCGCTATTAGGCACAATATCGAAGGCGTAATCGATTTATCACTACCGCCAGTTGCCTGGCGAGGCTACCGATTGGTATCTGCGCGCATTCGCCGGAGATCCGGACAGATAATGCGCAGCGCGGCATACATTTGACCGCGGAGCTTGCCGGGGTTAGCGTTCGATCCGACCGCGCATGCAAGACGGCGGCTGACGGACTGACCAATGTATCGCGCAAATGCTGACGCCCCTTGCCGCAATTGGCCATCCGGACCGCGCGCAGCGTCCGCCACAGCCTCATTCCCACAGCGAAAATGGTCATCACGGCAGCGGCGCCACACCCAGCGCCGCGACGCCGGCGACATTATTGCTTGATCAGGAACTCTTCCTTCTTGCGGCCTTCCAGCCATTTCGGAGCGCGGCCCCGGCCGGTCCAGGTCTGGCCGGTTTTGTCGTCACGGTATTTCATCGGGACCGGAGCGCGCGGCTTGACGGGCTTGGCGGCTTTTACCGCAGGGCCCAGATCGGCCAAGGTCAGGCCGTATTCGCGCATGATGCTGGCGATTTGTTCCTTGGCCTGCGCGATTTCGTTTTTGCGGGCGTTCTCGGCAGCCTTCTGCAATTCAGCAATCTTGGCCTGGTATTCCTGGTAGGTCGTCATCTCTTATCCTTCGTAAGTGTAAAACCGGGGTGTGACAATGTGTGAGAATTGAATGTACCGCCAATTTACCATAAGATGGCAAACCTATTCCACATTTATTCGTGCAAAATGCAACGAAACGTTTCTGGAGAATAAATCGACCGCATTCCGATTAACTGGAACAGGTCGAGGTGCGTGCGAACGGAATCGGCGCGCCGTTACCGATAGCGCGATTTGCCGCACGGTGCAGCGCCGCCAATTGCAGGGCCTTGCATAACGGATGATGTATTCGAACTGATGCTGGCTTGATCCACCCGCTAACCGGCCATCCGATCGACAGCGCATGATCGGGCGCATTGCGCATCGCCGCAAACCTGGGACAAAACCGGGGTTTATCGGCCGATGCCTCCGGTGCCGGTGCGCGGCCCGGGGCGGCATGGCTTTTCAGAAGCGCACTTCGAGCGTGGCCCTGCCCTGCGCATAGCCGGCATGGCGGCCCGTGCGACGCAACACGCCATTCGCCTCCGTGTACGCGCTGTCGAAAAGGTAGTCCTGGCTCAGCGCATTGGCGACGGCGACGCGCAACTGATAGCGGGCATCGAACTTCCATAGCGCATACAGATCCAGGTCCCGGCGCACCGACTGGTAACCCGTCTGGTTGACGTCGATGCGCACCGGCCCGCCGTTCCTGAACGCGAAGCTGGCGCCCGTCGTCAGCTTGCCGTCGCGGGTCTTGTAATCGAAGCCGACCGTGGCCGACAGCGGGGTCTGCTGGTCGAGGCGGTTGTCCGGACCCGGCACCGCGTCCACGCGCGACCAGTTGCGGCTGACGCTCGCCCGCATGTCCACGCCCGGCGCATCCTTCATGATGGCCGACAGCGGGAACTTCGCTTCCAGCTCCAGGCTGCGCGTAACGGCGCTGCCGTCGTTGACGGGCGTGGACACCCAGCGCCCGTCCGGGTCCAGCAGCAGCCCCTGACGCGTATAGCCGCTGATATGGCGCATCGAGACGGCGGCGCTCAGCAGCGCATTCTCCGCCCAGTAATGCTCGTACGACGCGTCGATGCCCGTCGCCAGTTCCGGCTGCAGATCCGGGTTGCCGCGCCGGTCGGGTTCGGTCTGGGTGTTATTGGTGGACGTGAAGCGGCGCGGCACCAGGTTGCCGGCCGGCGGCGCCTTGTAGGTTCGCGTCAGTGCCAGGCGCAGCTGGTCGCGCGTATCCGGAATCTTGTACAGCGTCTGTGCAAGCGGGCTCCAGACACTGGTTTTCTGCCGCACGGTCTCGAACGTGCCGCCTTCGCTGGCCGTGTCGATGCCCTCCCAGCGCACGCCCACGTACATCGACCAGCGCGGAGTGACATTCCACTCGTCCTGCACGTACAGGGCCAGTCGGTCGACGCTGGCCGCGTAGCCCTCGTCGGAATTGTCCGCACTGCCCGGAGATGCGCCGGGCAGGTCGACCGTCCGCTCGATGCGGGCATCGTCGCGCCGCGTGGCGCCGCCATCCCATCCCATCGAAAGCTCGTGTCCCGGCATCAGCGGCGCCGTATACTTGCCCTGGCTGGTGATGCCCCATTCATCCGTGTTGGTGCGGACCGTGCTGTCGCGTGCCAGGGACGCAGCGCGGTAATTCAGTTCGTGCCAGGTATTACGCGAGCGCATGTCGCTGGCGCCCAGCTTCATATCGAGCTTGCCGCCGCCGTCCAGCTTGCGCACCCAGTTCAGATCGGAACGGAGAAAATTCGTGTGGCCGCTCTGCCGTCCCGTGCCCGCGTCGTACAGCGGCGGCGTTCCGGTCGGCGTGTCGATGACCTCCTCGCTGGCGTGCTCGCCGCGGTTGACGTTGACGAAGCCCTGCCATGTCACCGTATCGCCGTTCTTCAGCGTCCAGTTCACCCGCGGCGACAGGTTCAGTCCTTCCGGGCTGCCCCAGTCGTGCTGGCGCGACCTGTGCAGCATGACGAGCCGGCCAGCGGGATCGGTGCGCGTGTCCTCGGTCGGAGACTGCCGGTCGTACCGGTAGCGCCAGACGTTGGCGCCCATCGAGTAGCTCATGTTGCCCAGCTTGTCGGACAGCTGCAGGCTGCCCGATGGATTGAACGCGTCCGCGCTCTTGCCCGCGCCGATCTTGAGGACGTGCTGCGCGGACTTGACCGCCTTTTTCAGCACGATGTTGATGGTGCCGGCAATGGACTGCGTGGAGAACTCGGCGCTGGCGGCGCGCACGATCTCGATGCGCTCGATGACGTCGGGCGACAGCGTATCGATCGAGAAGCCAGCCGGGGCGCGCTCGCCGTTCAGCAGGATCTGCGTATAGCCGCTGCCCAGGCCGCGCATGCGGATCTCGCCGCCACTGCGTCCGGCCGCGCCGCCGACGGTGATGCCGGGCAGGCGCTTGAGGACGTCGTTGACGGACGTGTCGCCGTAGCGTTGAATCTCCTCGCTGGTGACGACGATCTTGCTGGCCGTGTCGTCGCGGCGCGGATCGTACGCCGCCACCGCACCCTTGATTTCGACGCGCTGGATGTTTTCCGGCAGCGGCTTCGCGTCGTTGCCGGACCCGGTTTTGGGTTCCACCTTGGCGGGTTCATCCGGGATGACCGGGGCAGCGGACTGGGCGTGACTGGTCGACGCGGCGCAGAAAGCGGCCGCGACAGCGGCTGCCACGGCGTGGCGGTGCAACGATGCGGGATTGGGCATGAAGGGGTGCTGGCGGTTAGCAATAAAGCAAGATGCTCTATTGTAAGATGCTTCTGGCGCAATTAGTTGGGATCACGGAAATATTTCTCATGCAGGACGGTGCCAGCGGACGGATGTGCGCGGCTATAATGCGATCTTGATCATGTCCGGGATTTCACATCGTGTCCGACCGCCTTGCCGTACTGCCCCAATACCTGCTCCCGAAGGGGGCGCTGACGAATTTTGCCGGCCGCGTCGCGGGCGCAAAGGGCGGCGCCATGACGACACGGCTGATCCGCTGGTTTGTCGGCAAATATGACGTCAACATGGACGAGGCGGCCAATCCGGACATCGCCAGCTACCACAGCTTCAACGAGTTCTTCACCCGTGCGCTGAAACCGGGTGCGCGGCCGCTGGCGCAGGCCGATTACGTCTGCCCGGTGGACGGCCGCATCAGCCAGTTTGGCGCCATCGAGGACGACCAGATCTTCCAGGCCAAGGGTCACAAGTTCAGCACCGCGGCGCTGGTGGGTGGCGACAGGACGCTGGCCGAGCAGTTCCGTCACGGCAGCTTCGCCAACCTGTACCTGTCGCCGCGCGATTACCACCGCATCCATATGCCGTGCGACGGCAAGCTGACACGGATGATCTACGTCCCGGGCGAACTGTTTTCCGTCAACCCGACCACGGCGCGCGGGGTGCCGGGCCTGTTTGCCCGCAACGAGCGCGTTGTCTGCGTGTTCGACACGGCAGCGGGCCCCTTCGTCATGACGCTGGTCGGCGCCACCATCGTCGGCAGCATGGCCACCGTCTGGCACGGCGTGGTCAACCCGCCGCGCCAGCCGACATTGTGCGAATGGACCTATGCCGACCGCGACATCGTGCTGAAAAAAGGCGAAGAGCTAGGACGCTTCCTGCTGGGTTCCACCGTCGTCATGCTGTTTCCGCAGGACACGCTTACCTTCAATCACCAGTGGCAACCGGCCGGCGCCGTGCGGCTGGGCGAGATGATGGGGAACTTCCAGCCGCGCTGACCGGGCATTATCCGGGACACCCGGGGATAAAACCGGTGACAGGCTCCGGTTTTCGAGAAATCGGAGCCTGTCACCGGTTTTCCGATTTTACGATGCCGCTTGCGTGGATTGGTAGTACGCTTCCAGCGCATCGAGGAACACCCGCGTCTTGGCAGGCATCAGCCGACGCCCCGGGAAGACCGCCCAGCCTGTCACGGCGGGGAAACGCCACTCCGGCAGTACCCTGACCAGCGCGCCACTGCGCACCAGGGGTGCGACTGACCGGTCCGTGCAACTGGCAATGCCGACACCAGTCGCGGCAAGCCGCGCCAGCAACTCCGGCGAATTGCCCGTCATGCGCACGGGCAGCTCGCGCTCCCACGTCGTTTTCCCCTTCAGCAGCTGCCACTGCGTCAGCCCGGCCGGCGTGCGCGCCAGGCTCAGCAGGTCATGGCGGAACAGCTCGTCGGGATGCTCGGGCAGGCCCCGCTGCGCCGTGTAGCCAGGCGCCGCATACAGCGACCAGGTGCTGTGCACGACGGGCCGCGCCGCCAGGGTGGCGTCATCCGGCAGCGTCCCCATGCGTACTGCGAGATCGAATCCTTCCGCCACCAGGTCGACCCGGCGCGGCGACAAGTCCAGCTGCAGCGAGATCCCGGGATATTTCGCCATGAACGCCGGCAGCACGCTGTCCATTGCCTCGTTGGCGAAGTCGGCGGGCATCGACACGCGCAGCTGGCCATTGGGTGCCTGCTGGCGGTGCTGGGCCAGCGCGCCGGCGGCAGCCGTCTCGTCCGCTACCTTGCGGGCGTGCTCCAGCAGGCTGGCGCCGAACTCGGTCAGCACCAGACGGCGCGTCGTGCGCTGCAGAAGGCGCTCCCCAAGCTGCCCTTCCAGCAGCGTCAGCCGGCGCGAGACGGTCGACTTGGGCAAACCCAGCTGTAGAGACGCGCCGCTGAGGCTGCCACACTCGACGACGCGGGCAAACAGCAGCAGGTCGGACGGGTCCAGTTGCATGAGGTCGAGCTCCTATTGTTCCATTAATGGACGAATGTTATCCATTTTAACGCCTACCCCAACGTCAATGGAACAAGTAAAGTACACCCATCGCAGCACACAAACCAATACAGGAGCACACCATGAACATCTTGCAGATCAATTCCAGCGCCCGCAGCACCGGTTCCGAGTCCACCCGCCTGGCCGACGAGATCGTCGCCCGCCTGGCCGCCAGGGGCACTGCGACGGTTACCCGCCGCGACCTGGCTGCCGAACCGCATCCGGTGCTGGACGAGGCCGCCCTGCAGGCCCTGTTCACGCCGGCCGACCAGCGTACGCCGGCACAAAGCGCCCGCGTCGCCCTGGACGACGCGCTGATCGCCCAGGCGCAGGCGGCCGACGTCATCGTCATCGGCGCGCCGATGTACAACTTCGGCATTACCGTGCAGCTGAAAAGCTGGTTCGACGCGATCGCCCGGGCCGGCGTCACGTTCAAGTACACGGCCACCGGCCCTGTCGGCCTGCTGACCGGCAAGAAAGTGTACGTGGCCGTTACCCGCGGTGGCCTGCATCGCGGCGGCCCGTCGGACGTGCAGTTGCCGCACCTGAAGACGTTCCTGTCGTTCGTGGGTCTGGACGATGTGGAGTTCGTGTTCTCCGAAGGCCACGGCATGGGCCCCGAGGCCGTGGCGCGTGCCCGGGCCGAGGCGCAGCAGCAGATCGACGCAGCACTGGCCTGAACCACTTCGCGCAAGGAGCACACCATGACACAAGTTACGCAACAACCGGTCGGGCATCCACGTACCGTGGAACGCCTGATTGCCGGCCAGGCCGTCATGGACGGCGCCGGCGTCAAGATCAACCGCGTGCTGACGCAGCCGCTGCAACGCCGCCTCGATCCGTTCCTGATGCTGGACAATTTCGGCTCGGACGAAGCCAACGACTACCTCGCCGGTTTCCCGAACCATCCGCACCGCGGTTTCGAGACGGTGACGTACATGATCGAAGGCCGCATGCGCCACCGCGACAGCGCCGGTAACGAAGGCCTGCTGGAGAACGGCGGCGTGCAGTGGATGACGGCCGGCCGCGGCGTGATTCACTCCGAAATGCCGGAGCAGCAGGCTGGCCGCATGGAAGGCTTTCAACTGTGGCTGAACCTGCCGGCCAGGGACAAGATGCGGGCGCCCTGGTACAAGGATTTCGGCGCGGCCGACGTGCCGGCCTTCGCGACGGCCGCCGGCGCCACCGTACGGGTCATCGCGGGCAGCAGCCACGGCATTGCCGGCGCCGTGCAGCGTGACGGTACGGAACCGCTGTACCTGGATGTCGAGCTGCCGGCAGGCGCCAGCTTCAGCCAACCGCTGCCAGCCGGCCACAACGCCTTCCTGTACCCGTATCGCGGCAGCGTGACGACGGGCGGACGGCAGGTGGCGACGCGTTCGATGGCGATCTTTGCCAACGACGCGGCGGCCGACGGCGTGCAGGTGGCCGCCGGGGCCGGCGAGCCTGCGCGCTTCATCCTGATCGCCGGGCGTCCGCTGAACGAGCCGATCGCGCAGTACGGTCCATTCGTCATGAACACGCAGCAGGAACTGCAGCAGGCGGTGGAAGACTTCCGCGCCGGCCGGCTGGGCGAGGAAGCGCACGGGGCGTAACGGAGGGGGGCGGGGCGGTTGCCCTGCCCCCGCCTGCCCCGTGATATCGATCGCGCTAAAATGCGCCGATGACCAGCCCCCTCTTCCATCTGCTGCGCCGGCTCAGCCGCGCTCTCGGCCTTGAAACGGCCGACACCTTCCCGCCCGGCCACCAGCATGCCCGCACCCGCTGGGACGCGGCCTATTTCGACATTGCCTCGGACGTGCCGCCCGACGAGATCGAGCGCCGCATCTGCGACGCCATCGTCAACACGCCTCTGGTGTTCGCCCATATCGTCAACCCGACGCCGCGCATGCAGCGTGCCCTGTTCGGCCTGGCCGAACAGCGCCTGCGGCTGGGGCACCAGCGCGAAGCGGCCCAGCTGGCCGCGCTGCTGATCAAGGCTTACGGCAGCCCGGACATCGTGGAAGCGATGCCCGGGCTGCGCGCCGTCATCGCCGCCGGCACGCATCTGGACGCCACCGAACGGATCACCGCCGTGCTGGACTTCCTGGGGCAAGCGCAGGCGCCGTTCGATGTCATCGAGATGAACATGGCAACGCCCAAGTAGTAACTTGCTGTCAACCCGGCTTTTGGCAGGTGTGCGATAAAGACAACATCAACCGGGCCGCCGATTTTTTACTGTTGAGCCGATTTGCCGCAGCAGCTCAGCATTTGATGACAACTTGATGACAAATCAATGAAGTTCGCAGAAGCGCATGGTAAAAACTGTATTAAGTCATGCTTAATTCGTTGTTGCATTAGCAACCGGCAGGAGTACAGTGGGGCTGCACCTGCCGAAAACGGGGTGCCCTTCCCAAAATCTGTCAAGGAGTTCACTGTGCGTATTTCCAGCTTCGTATCGACCGCAATCGCTTCCGCAGTCCTGCTGTGCGCCGCCGGCGCCGCCCAAGCAGAAATCACGACCTACACCAGCCAGGCCGCCTACCTGGCCGCAGTGGGGAACACCGGCGTTGACACCTTCGACGATCTGGACCTGGACGAATACGAAGGCCCGCTGGACCGCTTTGCGGGCGACTACGGCTACACCGTGTCGGCCAGTCCGAATGCGAGCACCGTGTGGGGTGCTACCGACGACTTCTCCGACTTCTGGCTGACGGGCGGCAATCGCCTTGATACGGTCTCGTTCACATTCGCCAATCAGGTGGCCGGCGCCGGCGGCTTCTTCTTCGGCTCGGACCTGCTCGGTTCGTCCACGCCGGCGGACTTCATCACGCTGACGGCCACCGACAGCTCAGGTGCCTCCGTCACCTACACACTGAACACGCCGGACTTCGATTCGTTTGTCGGCTTCGTGTCGACCGATGACCTCGTTTCGCTGACGATGGCAACGGGCGACCAGCCTGGCGTCTGGGCCACCATCAACGACCTGCACGTATCGGTCGCCGCCGTACCGGAGCCAAGCACCTATGGCATGATGCTGGGCGGCCTGGGCCTGCTGGGCTATGCCGCACGCCGCAAAGCGAAAAAAGCCTGAGCTCAGGACCCGGCACCCCGCAAACCCGCGGCTTCGGCCGCGGGTTTTTTTTCGCCCCGGTCGGCGGGAACATAACGCTCGCGCAGCCACATGAACGGCGTCTCCACCAGCGCATACAGCACCCAGCCGGCCAGGATGCTGGCGGCCAGCAGCAGTGCCACCCCGGCTGGCATGTTCGGGTCCAGTCCAAGCGGCGTCAGCTCCCTGGCCAGCACGATGCACAACTGCTTGTGGATCAGGTAGATGGCATACGACCACACGGCGATGCTGGCGGCACCGGGTACGCGCACTCGGTGCAGCAGCGAACCGGGGCTCAGCGCGGACAGCACCAGCAGGCCGAATCCCAGCGCCAGCAACGGGTAGCCGAAGATGGTTTCGCTGCGCCCGAAGTGATCGGCCAGGAACAGCCGGAACGCACAGCCGACGAGCAGCACGCCCAGCGCCAGCGTCGTGTTGCCCCACGCCGTCAGCCGCGTCCACAGTCCCGCGTGGCAGTTTTTCATCAGCGCCAGTGCGACCCCGGCCAGCAACTCGTCGAAGCGGCACAGCGTTGCATAGTAGATCTCGCGGTAGAAGGTGCCGTTGCCGCCCGGCGGGGGCCGGACATCGTCCCATGCATGGGCTCGCATCAGCATCCCGGCAACGAAGCCGGCCGCGATGAGCGCCCAGGCCAGCCGCAGCCGCCACGCGCCGCGCACGGCGCCCGCCAGCAGCGCCACCGCCGGCAGCACCATATAAAACTGCTCCTCGACGCACAGCGACCAGGAATGCGAAAACAGCGTGCCTGGCCGAAGGTCGAAGTTCAGTGTAAAGGTCAGGTATTGCCACCACGGCGCATGGTGCGCGCCTGCGGAGAACACGGGCCAGAAGGCGTACAGCGCCAGCACGACATAGTAATTGGGCAGCGTGCGCAGCAGCCGGCGCGCGTAGAAGCGCGGCAGGGAGAATGCATCGCGCCGCATGCCGGCGAAGATCTGGTTGCCGATCAGGTAGCCCGACAGTGCGAAGAACAGGTCCACACCCGCCCAGCCGATCTCGCCGACAAACCCCAGTGTGGGCCGGCGCGTAACGAAGTTAACGTAGTGGTTGGCGAACACCAGCAGGATCGCCAGCGCGCGCAGCGTGTCCAGACCGTACAGGCGGGAGGAAATGGGCTTCATGCCGGCATTTTAACCGCCGCCCCTGTCGTGCCGGCTGCCCGAATGCCGCTAGAATGATGCTCCCCGCTTGCTCCGAGACCCAGAGGCCCCGATGACCGCCACCGCCGCGCTGCAGTTCCGCTCCGTGACCTATACCGGCCTGGGTGCCGGACCCAGACTGATCGTCACGGGCGCCGTGCACGGCAACGAAACGGCGGGCACGCAGGGCATCCTGCGCGTCATGCGGCAACTCGACAGCGGCGCGCTGACCATTGCCGCCGGCAGCGTCACGTTCGTGCCGGTGACCAATCCCCTCGCCTACGCCAAAGGCGAACGGGCGGGCGAACGTAACCTGAACCGCAATCTGTTCCCTACCGATAGCCCCGAGGACTTCGAAGACCGCGTGGCGAACTGGCTGTGCCCCCTGCTGGCGGCCCACGACGTGCTGCTGGATCTGCACTCGTTCAATGCGCCGGGCGAGCCGTTCGTCATGGTCGGGCCGCGCGACAACGACGGGCCGCTGGAGCCGTTTTGTCACGAGGCCGAAGAACGCGCGCTGGCGCGGGTGCTGGGCGTGCGCAGATTCGTCGATGGCTGGCTGCGGACCTACGGTGCGGGCGTGCAGCGCCGGCTGAGCGGCGACAGCCGGCTGCAAACGGTGCTGCGCTACGGCGTCGGCACGACGGAA
The DNA here is from genome assembly GCF_004421005.1 of Pseudoduganella plicata. Lineage (NCBI taxonomy): Bacteria > Pseudomonadati > Pseudomonadota > Betaproteobacteria > Burkholderiales > Oxalobacteraceae > Pseudoduganella > Pseudoduganella plicata. Next base: position 143,066 of record NZ_CP038026.1, on the reverse strand, counting down.
TACATGCGCACGACGGGCGGCTACGCGCTGACGCTCGAGTGCGGCCAGCATGACGACCCACAGGCGCCCCGCGTGGCGTGGCAGGCGATCATGAACACGCTGGCGCACCTGCGGCTGATCGAGGCGCCGGCGCCAATGGCGATCGCGCGCGATAGGATGGAGGCGCTGTCGATGATGGAGGTGCACGACAAGATGCACGACGACGATGTCTTCACCCGACCCTGGTCCAGTTTCGACCGCGTCGCGGCGGGCGCGGAGATCGGCCGGCGCGCCGACGGCACGCCGGTGCTGGCGCCGTACGATGCGATGATGCTGTTCCCCGACACCGCTGCCCGCGCCAACCAGGAGTGGTTCTACCTGGCGCGCACTGTCGCCGATTTTTAGGTCCCAGGCGCAATGCCCCAGCCAAACGGATCGCCGTCATCGACCAGCAGACGCGCCTCGCTGTTGACCCAGGCACGTCCGCGGATCGACGGCAACACCAGCTCGCCGTCCATCCGCGCTTCGATCCGGTAGCTGCCTTCGAACACGCTGCCGATGATGCTTTGCTGGCGCCACACGACGCCGGGCGCCAGCTTGCCGTCCGCCGCCAGGCACGCCAGCTTGGCGCTCGTGCCCGTGCCGCAGGGCGAGCGGTCGTACGCCTTGCCCGGACAGAGCACGAAGCTGCGGCTGTCCGCCTCCTGCGCGCTGCGCGGCGCGCCGAACACTTCGATGTGATCGATCGCCGCGCCGTCGTCGCCGGTGATGCCATGGGCGGCCAGCGCGTCGCCGACGGCCACGCAGAACGCCGTCAGCGCGTCGATTTCCCCGGGCACGACGGCAAACGGATGCGCGCCGATCAGGAAGAACCAGTTGCCGCCCCACGCCACGTCGCCCGTCACCGGGCCGTGACCCGGCACCTCGACCTGGACCGCATGGCGCGTGCGCCGCGCCGGCACGTTGTCGACGGTGACGCTGCCATCGTCATGCAGGGTTGCCATGACAACGCCCACGGGGGTGTCGATGCGGTGCACGCCGGGCTTGACGCGCCCCATGTGTGCCAGCGACACGACCAGGCCGATCGTGCCGTGGCCGCACATGCCGAGATACCCTACATTGTTGAAGAAGATGACGCCCGCGACGCAGTCGGGCGCATGCGGTTCGCACAACAGCGCTCCCACCAGCACGTCCGAGCCGCGCGGCTCGCAGACGGTGGCGGTGCGGAAGCGGTCGTACTGCTCGCGCATGCGCGCCAGCCGTTCGGACAGCGGGCCGGACCCGAGGTCGGGGCCGCCCCCGACGATCAGGCGGGTCGGCTCGCCGCCCGTGTGGGAATCGACGATCGAAATGGACTGCATGCGGTGGCCCCGTCAGTGCGGCGACAGCAGCTTCAGGCCGACGATGCCGGCCACGATCAGCCCGATGCACAGCAGCCGTGCGGCGCCGGCCGGCTCGCCCAGCACGATCATGCCGAACGCGGCGGTGCCGACGGTACCGATGCCCGTCCAGACGGCGTAGGCCGTGCCAAGCGGCAGGTGGCGCAGCGCCAGGCCCAGCAAGCCGATACTGCCCAGCATTGCCAGCAGCGTCAGGCCACTGGGAACGAGCCGCGTAAAGCCGGCCGTATATTTCAACCCGACGGCCCACGCGACTTCCAGGAGGCCCGCGAAAAACAGGAATATCCAGGACATAAACTCTCCAAATTATGGCAAGGTCGTCCCTGCCTGAACCCGGCGGCGTTCGAGCCGGCGGGGTCGTCCCCGCGGGTGGCTCGACAGTATATCATTCCGCCCTTGCAAGATTTCGGGCATCGCCTGCAGGCGCCCCGCCTATATCGTAGAATACCAATATGCACATCGGCGAATGCCGATGCAAGCATCGGAGAAACCCATGACTGAACTCGACATCGACGCGATCCACAAGGCGCTGGCCAATCCTGTGCGGCGCCAGATCCTCGCGTGGCTGAAGGAGCCGGACACCTATTTTTCGCAGCAGTTGCATCCGGTCTCGCTGGGCGTGTGCGCCAGCATGATCGACCAGCGCTGCGGCCTGTCGCAGTCGACGGTATCGGGCCACCTGGCGATCCTGCAAAAGGCCGGGCTGGTGACCGTGACGCGGCTGGGACAGTGGAATATGTTCAGGCGCAACGACGAAGTCATCCAGGGTTTCCTCGACCATATGAACCTCGGTCTGTAACGGCCCGCGCCCGCGCGGCGGCCGGCAGCGCCTCATCACAGGAAGAGAAAATGACCACACTGTTCGATCCCGTCACCGTTGGCGACCTGCCCCTGAAAAACCGCGTCATCATGGCGCCGCTGACCCGCGCCCGCGCCCGCGAAGGTCGCGTGCCCAACGCGCTCATGGCCGAATATTATGCGCAGCGTGCCAGCGCCGGCCTGATCCTGTCCGAGGCCACGTCGGTCACGCCGCAGGGCGTCGGTTACGAGAACACGCCCGGCATCTGGTCCGACGAGCAGGTGGAAGGCTGGAAGCTCGTCACGCAGGCCGTGCACGCACGCGGCGGCAAGATCTTCATGCAGCTGTGGCACGTGGGCCGTATCTCCGACCCGAGCCTGCTGAACGGCGAAGCGCCCGTGGCGCCAAGCGCCATTGCCGCTCAGGGCCACGTCAGCCTGCTGCGCCCGATGCGCCCCTACCCCGTGCCACGCGCCCTGACGACGGCCGAGGTTGCCGATGTGGTGGCGGCCTACCGCCTGGGTGCGGAAAACGCGAAAAAGGCCGGCTTCGACGGCGTCGAGATCCACGGTGCCAACGGCTACCTGCTCGACCAGTTCCTGCAGGACAGTACCAACCAGCGCACCGACCAGTACGGCGGGCCGGTCGAAAACCGCGCCCGCCTGCTGCTGGAAGTGACGGACGCGGCCATCGCCGTCTGGGGCCCCGACCGCGTCGGCATGCACCTGGCACCGCGCAGCGACTCGCACGACATGGGGGACTCCGATCCGGCCGGCACGTTCGGCTACGTCGCGCGTGAACTGGGCAAGCGCAAGATCGCGTTCATCTTCGCACGGGAAGCCGTGGGCGAAGACAGCCTGGGCCCGCTGCTGAAGAAGCAATTCGGCGGCATCTATATCGCCAACGAGCAGTTCAGCCTGGAAGCGGCGCAAAAGGCCCTGGACGAGGGAACCGCCGACGCCATCGCCTGGGGCAAGGATTTCATCGCCAACCCGGACCTGCCGGAGCGCCTGCGGCTGCGCGCGCCGCTGAACCCGCTGCGTCCGAATGTCATCTACGGCAACGGCCCGGAGGGGTATACGGACTACCCGGCGCTGGCGTAAGCGGCTGTCGGATAGTCGGTCGTTCTTCGCAAAAAAAGGTCGCCGCGGCGACCTTTTTTTGTCTCAGCCTGGCCCCGCCTCAGCGCGGCACGGTGTAGTTGACGGGAACGAACTCGTACCCCTTGCCGCTGCTGCGCAGATGGCCCAGACCCGGGAACGGCAGATGGGCGGCACCGATCAGGTAGCCACCCTTGGCCGCTTCGGCAAACGCGGCCTTGCGGGCCGCCAGCGCCGCCTTGCTGTCGCTGTCGAAGGCAATCGTCACGGACGGGTCGTCGAACTGGACGAACTTCGCGTGCATGATGTCGCCCAGCAGCACCAGCTTCTGGCCGCGGCTTTCCACGACATAACTGGTGTGCCCTGGCGTATGGCCGTAGCTCGACGTGGCGCGCACGCCCGGCACCAGCTGCGTGCCGCCGCTGAACGGCTGCAGCTTGTTGGCGCCCGCATACGGCCCCAGCGCGCCCTGGGCGCCCTGGAAGTAGCCCTTCTTGTCGGCCGGTGCGGCATCCATTTGCGTCTTGCTGAGCCAATAGTCGGTGTCATGCCGGTCGGCGCGCACGACAGCATTCGGAAAGGCCGGCTTGTCGCCCGTATTCAGGCCGCCGACATGGTCCGGATGCATGTGCGTGATGAAGATCTCATCGATCTGCTCGGGCTGGTAGCCGGCAGCCTTGATGCTGGTCAGCAGCTTGCCCAGGGTGGGGCCGAACAGGTTGCCGGCGCCGGCGTCCACCAGTACCAGCTTGCTGCCCGTGTTGACCAGGAAAGCGTTGACGGACGTCTCGACGGGCGCGCTGAGGAAGTTGCGGCTCAGCGCCCCTCGATTTTGGCCTTGGGCGCTTGCAGCAGCTTGTCCATCGGCAGATCGACGGTGCCGTCGCTGACGACCGTCACTTCGAAGTCGCCCACCATCGTGCGGTAGAAACCGGGCGCCTGGGTCTTGACCATCGGTGCCGCAGCCAGGGCGGCATTGCCGGCCAGCGCCAGCGCGGCGAACGGAACGGCAGCCAGCGCGACGCGGCGCAATATAACGTTACGGGACATCGTATTGTTCCTTTATGTTCTGGATGTACGGCACGCTACCTTACCCCAAATGGCGCACCTTCGCCTGCCACGGCTACGGCACTGCCGGGCACGGGAACGACAGACGGTCCGCAGCGCTGCTGCGGAAACGTTTTTTCATTCTGGCAACTGTGCTTGCCCTGCCTCTTGCGAACGGGATAGAATTTCGTCCGCGGTTTTCACAACGTGAAACGTGCGTCACGTCGGCTGTCGCGCCGCTCTCGCGCAATGCGCCCCACGCCCATGCCATTCACAGGAACAATGCATGACCAATTACAGGCTCGAGCCTGCCCAACTGCCCACACGACGACAGCGCCTGGCGTTGCGCGTGCTGCATCTGTTTGGCTGGAAAATGATGTATCGCCCCCTGCCGGGACCGCGCGGCATCCTGGTGGTTTACCCGCATACGTCGAACTGGGATTTCCCCATCGGCCTGTTCAGCAAATGGGCCGTGGACCTGCCGTTCCTGTGGCTGGGGAAGGATTCGCTGTTCCGGATTCCCGTGCTGGGCAAATGGTTCCTCGCGCTGGGCGGGCAGCCCGTCGACCGCAGCGCGGCCAGCGGCATGATCCGCGCGCAGGCCGCGCGCATGAACGCGGCGCCGTGGTACTGGCTGACCATCACGCCGGAAGGCACGCGCGGCTACCGGCCGCACTGGAAAAGCGGTTTCTATCACCTGGCCATGGAAGCGCAAGTGCCGCTGTGCCTGGTCTACCTCGATTACGCGAACCGGATCCTCAGCATGGCGGACCACGTCTGGCTGACGGGCGACCAGGAGCGCGACATGGCAGCCATCCGCGCCGTGTACGAGGGGATCCAGGGCAAGCACCCGGAGAACGCGGCGCCCATCGTGCTGTCGGAGCGGCGCGAAAGTCCACGTAACTGAGCACGCGTCCGAGCACGCAACGAAGCCCCGCCGACGGGCGCTTACCCGGAGGCTTCCATCAGACCGTGCTCGCGGATGAACGCGATCACCTTGTCGACACCGTCGCCCCGCTTCAGATTGGTGAACACGAACGGCCGGTCGCCGCGCATGCGCGCGGCATCGCGTGCCATCACGCCCAGGTCGGCGCCCACGTGCGGCGCCAGATCCGTCTTGTTGATGATGAGGAGGTCCGAGCGCGTGATGCCGGGCCCGCCCTTGCGCGGGATCTTCTCGCCGGCCGCCACGTCGATCACGTACAGCGTCAGGTCGGACAGCTCGGGACTGAACGTGGCCGCCAGGTTGTCGCCGCCCGACTCCACCAGGATCAGGTCCAGGTCGGGAAAGTCGGCCTGCATCCGGGCGATCGCCTCCAGGTTGATCGACGCGTCCTCGCGGATCGCCGTGTGCGGGCAGCCGCCCGTCTCCACGCCCATCAGCCGCGCGGCCGGCAGCGCGTCCGCGCGCAGCAGGATTTCCATGTCCTCGCGGGTATAGATGTCGTTGGTGATGACGGCCATGTCGTAGCGCTCGCGCATGCCCTTGCACAGCATCTCGCACAGCGCCGTCTTGCCCGAGCCGACCGGCCCGCCGATACCGACCCGCAGCGGGTCCGATCCCATCTTCATCGTGATTCCTTTCATGATCTGTACAGGCGGCTGTACTGCACCTCGTGCCGCATCGACAGCATCGAGAACGCCGGCGACCAGTTCGACAATTCCCGGTCTGCCAGCGACCGGGCCCGCAGCGCGGCCACTTCCAGTTCCGGGCGCAGCGACAGCAGCAGCTTCTGTCCCGCCACCTGCCCCAGCGGCACGGACTTGACGCAGACCAGCACCTGGTTTTCCGCCCACGCAAACAACAGCCCGAGCAGCGCCTCCTCGTGCGGGATGGCCAGCGCGGCGACAGCGCACGCATACGCCGCCGGTAGCGGCACTTCGCCATGCGCCTGCAGCATCGCCAGCGCGCCCTCGTCAGCGATGCCCAGTTCGCCGATCAGGCGGGCCAGCGAGAAGCCCATCTGCACCGTCTCGGCACGCAGCTCGGACGTGTCGCGCGACGCCAGGAACTGTTCCGACAGCTCGGCCGCCAGGGGCGCATCGCGCGCCGTGAACGCCGCCATCAGCCGCCACGTCATGGGCGCCTCCCAGGCTGCCACGACGTCGTGCAGCTGGTGCACGATCCAGCGCCTGGCGCTGTCCGCATCCGTTACCAGGCCGCCTTCCAGGGCCGCTTCCAGCCCCTGCGAGTAGCTGTAGGCACCGATTGGCAGCGACGGGCTGGCCAGCTGCAGCAGGTGCAGCAATTGCGCCGCGCCGATCATGCCGGGTCGCCCGGACGGTGGATGCGCTGGCGCAGCGGCACGGGTGCCAGCGGGCCGTGGTCGTGGTGGTGACCGCCGCCGTGGCTGCCATACGCGCCGGACTCGGGCTCGAACGGCGCCAGTTGCTCGCGCACCGTGGCACCGAGGCCGGCCAGCATCTCGCGCAGCACGGCATCGGCGCGGATGCGCAGGAAGCCGTCGCCCACCTGGGCCTGGGTGTGCCGGTTGCCCAGGTGGAAAGCGCAGCGCAGCAGCGCGTGGGCATTCTCGCAGGTGACCTTATAGGTCGCCTCGGGTGCCGCCTCGATCCGGACCACGCGGCCATCGTCGCCCTTCAGCAGGTCGCCGTCGCGCAGCACGGTGCCGCGCACCGTAAAGATGGCGACGTCCTCGCCCGTGTCGAGCGTGGCGCGCAGGCGGCATTTTTCGCGCAGCTCGTACGGCAGCACCAGGCGGCCGTCGACCGGCGCGCGCGGGTCGTTGATTTTCGTGTGCAGTGTCAGCATGGTGTCTCCGGGGAACGGAACAGGCGAATCAAAAGAGAAAATAGCGCTGCGCCATCGGCAGCACGGTGGCCGGTTCGCTCGTCAGCAGACGGCCGTCGGCCCGCACTTCGTAGGTCTCCGGGTCCACTTCCATCACCGGCGTGGCGCCGTTGTGGATCATGTGGTGCTTGCGCAGCTGGCGCATGCCGCGCACGGGGATCAGCGTCTTCGACAGCCCGAGCGCCGTGCCGATGCCGGCGTCGAATGCGGCCTGCGATACAAAGGTGAACGATTTTTTCAGGCCGCCGCCGAACGCGCCGAACATGGGCCGGTAATGCACGGGCTGCGGCGTCGGAATCGACGCGTTTGGGTCGCCCATCTGCGCCGCCGCGATCACGCCGCCCTTCAGGATCATCGACGGCTTGACGCCGAAGAATGCCGGCTTCCACAGGACGATGTCGGCGATCTTGCCCACCTCCAGCGAGCCGACGGCGTGCGCCACACCATGCGTGATGGCGGGGTTGATGGTGTACTTGGCGATATAGCGTTTTACGCGGAAGTTGTCGTTGCCGGCACCGTCCTCCGGCAGCGCGCCGCGCTGCACCTTCATCTTGTGCGCCGTCTGCCAGGTGCGCAGGATCGTTTCGCCCACCCGTCCCATCGCCTGCGAGTCCGACGACATCATCGAGATCGCACCCAGGTCGTGCAGGATGTCCTCGGCGGCGATCGTCTCGCGGCGGATGCGCGATTCGGCGAACGCCACGTCCTCCGCGATGGCCGGATCGAGGTGGTGGCACACCATCAGCATGTCCAGGTGCTCGTCCAGTGTGTTGACGGTAAACGGCCGGGTGGGATTGGTCGACGACGGCAGCACATTGGCCTGGCCGACGGCGGCGATGATGTCCGGCGCATGGCCGCCGCCCGCGCCCTCCGTATGGAACGTGTGGATGGTGCGGTCCTTGAACGCGGCCAGCGTGTCCTGCAGGAAGCCGCCTTCGTTGAGCGTATCGCTGTGCAGTGCGACCTGGATGTCGAAGCGCTCCGCCACACTCAGGCAGTTGTCGATGGCGGCCGGCGTGCTGCCCCAGTCCTCGTGCAGCTTCAGGCCGATGGCGCCGGCGCGGATCTGCTCTTCCAGCGGCAGCGGCAGGCTAACATTGCCCTTGCCGAGAAAACCGAGGTTCATCGGGAATGCATCGGCCGCCTGCAGCATCGCGTGCAGATGCCACGGCCCCGGCGTGCACGTGGTTGCCGCCGTGCCGACAGCGGGACCGGTGCCGCCGCCGATCATCGTCGTCACCCCGCTCATCAACGCTTCCTCGATCTGCTGCGGGCAGATGAAGTGGATATGGCTGTCCACGCCGCCCGCGGTGACGATCATTCCCTCGCCGGCAATGATCTCGGTGGCGGCGCCGATCGCCATCGTCACGTCGGGCTGGATGTCGGGATTGCCGGCCTTGCCGATGGCGGCGATGCGGCCGTCCTTCAGGCCGATGTCGGCCTTGACGATGCCCCAGTGATCGACGATGACGGCATTGGTGATGACGGTGTCCATCACCAGCGCGTGCGCGCGCTGCGACTGGCCCATGCCGTCGCGGATCACCTTGCCGCCGCCGAACTTGACCTCTTCGCCGTAGGTCGCGCAGTCGCGCTCGATCTCGATGAACAGCGCCGTGTCCGCCAGGCGGATCCGGTCGCCCGTGGTGGGGCCGTACATCTCGGCATAGGCGCGGCGCGAGATCGTCGTCAAGGCTTGTCCTTCAGCTTGCCCATCACCTTGCCGGAGAAACCGTACACCTCGCGGTCGCCTTCCAGCGCCACCAGTTCCACGGTGCGCTGCTGGCCCGGCTCGAAGCGCACGGCGGTACCCGCAGCGATATTCAGGCGCCGGCCGTACGCCTTCCAGCGTTCGAACGACAGCGCGCTGTTGACTTCGAAAAAATGGAAATGGGAGCCGACCTGGATCGGCCGGTCGCCCTTGTTGGCAACGACGACGGTGTCCGTCTCGCGGCCCGCGTTCAACGCGATCTCGCCTGCCTGCAGCTGGTATTCGCCGGGAATCATGGTGGCCTCACACGATGGGGTTGTGGACGGTCACGAGCTTGCTGCCGTCCGGGAAGGTGGCTTCGACCTGGATGTCCGGGATCATTTCCGGGACGCCTTCCATGACCTGGTCGCGCGTCAGGATCTTTGTCCCGTCGGACATCAGCTGCGCCACGCTCTTGCCGTCGCGGGCGCCTTCCAGCAGCGCCGCGCTGATCAGCGCCACGCTTTCCGGGTGGTTCAGTTTCAGGCCGCGTGCCAGGCGGCGCTCGGCCAGCAGGCCGGCCGTGAAGATCAGCATCTTGTCTTTTTCGCGGGGTGTCAGGTCCATGAGGTTTCCTTTCAGGTGCGCCAGCTGCGCGGGTCGGCGGGCTCGCGGGCCAGCACGGCCGGCCGCAGCAGCCGCCACGCGGCCAGCATGATGTCGCGCGCGGCCTCGCTGTCGTCGCCCAGCCAGCGCACGGCAAGCAAATATTTCATCTGGGTCGCACCGAAGTGCGGAACGTCGGCCAGGGCGCGGACTGCCTGCAATACGTCCGGCGGGACTTGTGGCCCACAGGCCAGCAGCGTGGCGCAGACGCTGGCACCGGCCATGCCGACGGGGCTTTCTTGCAGCCCGGGCGTCAGCGCGCCCTGCTCCCACCACAGCAGCCGGCCGCCGCGGCGGATCGACATGCGCTGGCCGATGCGGCCGGTGTTGAACGTCTCGCCGGCGGCGCGCCGGCCCAGGCACAGGATTTCGCAGCCCAGGTAGGCGGCATCGGGCGCCAGCGTGACGTGATGATCCAGCTCGACGTGGGCATCGTTGAAGAGAATGGTTTCCTGCGGCAGCCATTCGAGCGAGCCGCCAGCGGCGACGTCCAGCGTCACCTGCTGGTGCGCCACCTTGCCATTGGCGCGGTACCACTTGGCCGCACCGGGCGTGGTCAGGAATGCGTGGGCGGTCTCGCCGACATGGACGTCAATGGCGAGACGGTCGCCGCCCACCACACCGCCGGGCGGATGCACGACGATCGCATGGCAGATTGCCGGATCTTCCGGATACAGCGCCTTCTGCACGCGCAGCGGGCCGCTGTGCTCGCGCTGCGCCAGCCGGGTCACGCCACCGTCGCGCCGGAAGCCCAGCCGCAGGCGGGCCTGCCAGGCGGCGGTGGTAACGGAATCGGGGTGGCAATCGGGCATGGGCTTGGCACTGGTGGCAGACCTCCCATCAGATGCAAGGAGCGTGCCAAGCTACGAGGGACCCGGGACCGACGGCTGCCCGGTCCGCCGCACCAGAATGGTGCGCGAATATGCCCGGTGCCCGGAAAGAGGACGCGCTTGCCTGTCAAGGCAGCGCGCCCAGCGCCACCGTCAACCGGTCAGGGTGACCGGCTCGCTTTCGTCCATCGTGTAGCGCAGGTTGCGCAGGCCATTAATGCGCAGCAGCTCGCGCACGGTCAGGCCGCTCGGGTCCGCACTCTGGCGGTTGGCACGATGTTCGTGGCGCAGCACCTCGCCGACGATTTCCACGTCGCGCAGGCGGTAAGGCGGGTTGACGACCAGCGGCTGGTCGAGATCGTTGTACCAGATCTGATAAAGAGGCATCGGTGAAACTCCGGGTTGTCAGGGCGCTATGATACCCGACAGCGCCCTGGCATACACACACGCTATTCGTCAGTCAGCGTTGCCAGCAGCAGGAACTCCTGGCCGCACGGCTGGCCGGCGCAGATGGCCGGCTTGTAATCCTGCAGCAGCAGCGCGTTGCCGACAAATCCCGTCAGAAATTCGTTGGGCGCATCCAGCACCCGCACGGAAACCGGTTTGCCGTCGGGGCCTACCGTGACTGCGGCGCGTAGCAGGCCGGCCTTGATCAGCGACCGGTCCAGCCGGGCCAGCAGGCGGAAGATCGGGTTCAGTCCGTAGGCCGGGAACGGCGGTTCGTCGTTCTCGCCCAAGCGTTCATAGGCACCCCGCACCACGTCGCGCTGAGCAGCGCTGAGGTCGGCGTAGCGCTTGTCGAATGGCACCGCAGAAAACGCGACGTTGCGCGCGACGTGGCTGCCGGTGCGCGGCGCATCCTTGAACTTGTAGATGGCTTCGGTCTTGGCCCCGGCAGCGGATGCGCTGCCGGCCGCCAGCAGCAGCGCCGCCAGCGCGGCGGTACGGAGAATGACGTTCATGCGGACCTCCTTCACAGTGGAAAGACTCACTGTAGAAGTCGTTTCCCGTCCGCATGTTGCAGTTACTCAACGGTCAATACGGCCCCTTCCCGCCTTCCGCAATAAATCGCTCGATGCGTGCCTTCAGCACCGGCAGCGGCACGGAGCCCAGCTCCAGCACCGTGTCGTGGAAGGCGCGGATGTCGAACTTTGCACCCAGCGCCGCTTCCGCCTGGCGGCGCGCGTCGATGATCGCCATCTCGCCGAGGTAGTACGACAGCGCCTGGCCCGGCCAGGAAATATAGCGGTCCACTTCCGTCTCCACTTCATGGCGGGACAGCGCGGTATTCTCCATCAGGTAGCGCTGCGCCTGCTCACGCGTCCAGCCCTTGGCATGGATGCCGGTGTCGACGACCAGGCGGGACGCGCGCCAGGCCTGGTAACTGAGCATGCCGAATACCTCGTACGGTGTCTCATAGATGCCCATCTCGGTGCCGAGGCGCTCTGAATACAGCGCCCAGCCTTCGCCGTAGGCGGAGATATAGGCATTGCGGAACGCCGGACGGCCCTTCTGCTCCAGCGCCACCGGCATCTGGAACGCATGGCCCGGCGCGGATTCGTGCAGGGTCAGCGCGGGCAGGCTGTACAGCGCGCGCGCCGGCAGGTTGTACGTGTTGACGAGGTAGACACCCGGGCCGCCGCGGCCGGACGTGTAGTACGGCGCCTGCTCCGGCGGCACGGGGATGATGGCAAAGCGGCTGCGCGGCAGGCGGCCGAAATACTGCTCCGCCTTGCCGTCGAATTTCTTGGCGATCCAGGCCGCGCGCATCAGCAGCTCTTCCGGCGTCTTGGCATAGAAGCGCGGATCGGTACGCAGGAAGTGCAGGAATGCCGGCAGGTCGCCGTCGAACTTCACGTCCTTCATCACCTGCGCCATCTCGGCGCGGATCTTCGCCATCTCCGCCAGGCCGATGTTATGGATCTCGTCGGCCGTCAGGTTCGTTGTCGTGAACTCGACGATCTTGGATTGATAGTAGGCCTTGCCGTCAGGCAGGCGTTGCGCCGCCAGGTTGTCCGTGGCGCCCGGCACGTACTGCTCGCGCATGAATTTGAGCAGCGCCGCATGGGCCGGGATGACGGCCGTGCGAATGGCGGCCAACGCCGCCTCGCGCAACGACGCCTGTTCGGCCGCCGGTATCGTCGCCGGCATGTCCTTGAACGGCTTGAAGAACGCCGTGTCCTCCGGCTTCGCGTCCGCCACGGCGACGAGCGAGCCGTCGCGGCCCTGCAACGTCACCTTCGGCGGCGTGAAGCCGCGCGCCAGGCCGGCACGCATGTTCGCCATTTCGTCGTTGAAGTAGCGCGGCACGTCGTTCAGCTGGGCCACGTAGGCGCGGTACTCCGCCGCCGTGCGGAACGTCTTGCGCGCTTCGTACGTCAGGTTCGACCAGAACGCCGAGTCGGCGTTGAGCGGCTTCTCATATTCGCGGAAGCGCTGGTTGTCCAGCAGCGCGGCAATCTGCGCGCGGTAGACGGCGTAGTTGATGCGCTCCGGCGCCGACAGCCGCTTCTCGTCGATGGCGTCGAGCCGGCGCAGCGTCTCTTCCCAGTAGCGCTGGCGTGCCAGTTGGGTCGGCGCGTCGATTTTCGGCAGCGTGGCGCGAATCCCGCTGGTGTCGTCCTCGGCATCCTCCAGGCGCTGCGACTGGCGCCACTTCCATTCCTGCGTGTAGATCGCGCGGAACTGGTCGTCCAGCGATTTCGTGGCGGCTCCCGCCTTGGCGACCGCGTTCGCGCCCGCGTTGGCACCTACATGCGCGCCCAGCAGCAGGCAGGCGGCCAGCATGGCCGCGTTCATCTCTTTCATCGGGGTTCCTTGTCAGGGTAGTTCTCGTTGTTGAGGAAATCGCTGGCAATTGCCGTGCTGAGGAAGATGCGGCCATTGAGCGTATCGGGCAGGCTGCTGGCCCGCAGCCGGTCCATCACGGGCCCTTTTACTTCGGCCAGGTGCAGGTGGATGCCGCGCGTGCGCAGGCTGGCATTGAGCTCCTGCAGCGCGAACAGCGCCGTCGTGTCGATCGAACTGACGGCCGACATGGCCAGCACCAGGTGGCGCGTGGACGGATGCGCGCGCAGCTCGTCCTCGATCCGCTCGTTGACGGCCTCGACGTTGCCGAAGAACAGATTGGCATCCACCCGCAGGATCAGCACCGCCGCGCACGTGGTGGCGGCGTAGCGGTCGACGTTGCGGAAGTGCTCCGTGCCGGGGATGCGCCCCAGCACGGCGATATGCGGGCGGCTGGCGCGCCAGATCAGGGTGCCCATCGACAGCACGACGCCGACGACGACACCGGCCTCCACGCCCAGCGCCAGCACGCCGACGCAGGTGACGAGCCACGCCAGCGCGTCGCCGCGGTCGTAGTGCCACGCGGTGCGCAGCGTATCGAGCTGCAGCATGCCGAGCACGGCGACGATGATCGTCGCCGCCAGGGTGGGCAGCGGCAGCAGCGCCAGCCAGCCGGTGGGCAGCACCAGCGCGGCGGCCAGCAGCGCGGCGGAAATCACGCTGGCCAGCGGCGTATTCGCGCCAGCGGCAAAATTGACGGCGGAGCGCGACAGGCTGCCCGTGACGGGAAAGCCCCCCGACGCCATGCTGGCGATATTGGCCGCGCCCAGCCCCACCAGCTCCTGGTTGCTGACCAGCTTTTCGCCCCGCTTCTGCGCCAATGTCTGCGCGGCGGACATGCTGATCAGGAAGACAATGAAGCCGATCAGCAGGCCCGGTTGCAACAGCGCCTGCCAGTGCTGGCTGGACGTGGCCAGGTTGAGCTCCGGCAGACCGGCGGGTACTGGTCCCGTCACGGCCACGCCGCGCGCCGGCAGATCCAGTGCGGACACCAGGCCAATGGACGCCAGCACGATGACCATCGGTGCCAGCTTGGCCGCCACGTCGGCCGCGCTTTTTGTCAGGCCGCAGCGCGCCAGCAGCGGCGCCAGGTAGGCCCGCGCCAGCACCAGCAGCACAAGCGAACCGAGTCCCAGCGCGGCGCTGGGCAGGTGCGCGTGCGGCGGCGCCGCGCCCAGCAGCGGCTTGACCTGGCCCCAGGCAATCACCAGCGACGAACCGACGGTAAAGCCGCTCATGACGGGACGTGAGAAGAAGCTGGCGAGAAAACCCAGGCGCAGCAGGCCGCACAGCAGCAGCACGGCGCCGGCGACCAAGGCCAGTTGCGCCGCCAGCACCCCATGCAGCGCCGTGCCGGCCGGCGCCAGCGGGCCGATGGCCGCCGCCGTCATCAGCGACACGATCGCCATCGGTCCCACCGATTGGGTCATGCTGCTGCCGAACAGCGCGTAGACAAGCGGCGGCAGAATGCTGGCATACAGTCCCGCCACCGGCGGCAGGCCCGCCACCAGCGCATACGCCATCCCCTGCGGGATCATCATCATCGCCACGACGATACCCGCGCCGATGTCCCCCGGCAGCGCGGCACGGCGGTAGCGCCTCAGCCAAAGCAGCATTGCAGTTCCGTTACTCTGTCAAAGGCAGAAGCCTACCACGGCCGAGCTGATGACAGGACGCCAGACTGCCGCGCCGCCGGGGGACAGGCATGGGTTCCTCCGACGCCGCGGTGTCGCGCCGCGCATTCCGACACTGGACGGACAGCAGCACTTCCGATGTTCGAAGGGCACCTGCCCGGGGGAGTGAGGACAGGCGCCACCTTCGTCCTTCCGTACGAGAAGGACCTGGCGGCGGGCGGACGCCAGCCAGACGTCGCAGGCCAGGAACATCGCGCAGGACTTGGCGGGCGATCCGGCGCCGTTCAGACCACCCGGATCGTCCCGCCCTGGCGCTCGAACTGACGCCGCGAGACCTGCCTGGAGACCGTCGCGCAGGTATGCGGACTGTAGATGTCGCGATACATCAGGCGCGGCGCCTTTTCGATCTTGCGGAACTGCTGGAACGACAGCGTGGCGATGTCGACGTCGTACACGGGTTCCTCGACAGCGACGAGCCAGCAGCTGACCAGATCGGTGCGGTGCAGGAGCTTGTTGATCCGCGCTTCAAGTTGCAGGTAGCCGGCGGTGTCCGTCATCGCATTTGCCAGCTCGCTCGCCGTCATGGCCGTCACGACGATGTCAGGGCGCTCGACGCTGGTGAGCGACACCCAGCCCATCGTGACAAGGTCCGTGTCGGCCGAGAACTGCGCGACGGGAAAGGTCTTGCCGGTTTGCTCGGACGTCAGCCAGAGAATTGTTTGGTGGTTTGGGGGCATGCGGGTCGGGTAGAACGAGGGATGTGCGTTATAAGCATCCGGCCGGATGCAAAAGCTCAATGCGCTGCAGTCGGGACGGCTGTGGAACCCTGCACCCGGGCGTATCAGCCAGCCACCTCCACGCAATTGCGCCCTGCCCGCTTGGCGCCGCGCATTGCCGTGTCGACCCGGTCGATGGCGGACGTGGCGCCTTCGTCCGGCGCCACGTGAGCGACGCCAAGGCTGATCGTCACGTGATCGCAGCCAGGCAGCTGCGTCCCCGCCACCGCTTCGCGCAGCTTCTCGGCCAGCCGGCGTACTTCGGCGGCGCCCGTGTGCGTGGCGACGACAAGGAACTCCTCGCCACGCATGCGCACCAGCGTGTCGGACGCGCGCAGGCGCGACTGGATCGTTTGCGCCACCGCGCGCAGTGCGCCGTCGCCGATCGGGTAGCCGTAGGCGTCGTTCACGCAGCGAAAGTTATCGATGCCGAGGGCGATGATGGCCAGCGGAATGCCGTAGCGGCGCGCGCGCCGGATCTCCGCCGCCAGCAGCTCCTCGCCAGCGCGGCGGTTGATGGCCCCGGTCAGCGGGTCGAACGTGGCCAGTTCCGTCAGGCGCGCCGCCAGTGCTTCGTTCTGCTGCTTCAGGTCGCTCATGGCCAGGCCGCTGCCGATCGATTGCGCCAGGCTGTTGAAGCAGGCGAAGCCCTCGCGCGACAGCTGGACGACGCGGTCGAACATCACGCAGATCGCACCCAATACCGGCCCGCCCTGCTCGCCGCGCAGCGGCAGCGCCAGCACCATGCGCACGCCCCGTTCGTGCAGCGCCAGCGCGAGCGCCGGATCGCCCATTTTTTCGGGCGCGTCCAGCAGCACGGGCTCGCCCGAGCGGACGGCCAGCAACGGTGGGAAGACATCGGCAAAGGGAGAAGCCAGCAGGTCTTCGCCCCGCTCCAGCAGGCGCACCAGATCCAGGTGATTGCGGCTTTCCTGCGCCAGCACCGCCACGTTGCCCTCGCGCTGGCGCAGCAGCGCCGTGTGCCGCACGCCGGGGTAGCTGCACAGTGCCGCGCACACTTGCGCAGCCAGGCGCGCGCCATCGTCGACCTGCGCCATGGCGCGCTGCACGCTGCGCTGGAGCGTCAGCAGGTCGCGCAGCTCGCGTTCCTTGTCCAGAAGCTGCTGACGGGCGAGCGCCTGCGCATCCGGCACGGCACGCAACAGCGCTTCGACGGCGCTGCGCAGCTGCGGTGCGGGCAACGGGAGAATGGCATACTGCAGCGGCCCGTGTGCCAGCAGCTCCGGCAGCCATGCGGTATGCGCGTAAGGGCACAGCACCATCGTGGGCGCGCCGTTGCGGGTGCGGACCAGCATCGACAGCGCGGCCAGCTGCGCGGTATCGCCCGGCATGCTGCCGGCCAGGTCGAGCACCAGCAGTCCGACGGCGCCGCGCGCCATGCGCTCGACCGCGGCGCTTGCCGTGTCGACCAGGTACAACCTGTCAAAACTTTCGCCGCAGGCGGCGCGGAACAAGTCCCGCCGGGCGGCTTCCGGATGAACGAACAGGCCAATGCGGCCAGGACCGGATTCCGACATGCTTTACAAACTCCCACAGATATGACGCAGATGCCGACAGTTTGCCAGACTGTACAAAAATAACAATAGTATTTAACTTAAAACACTATTTCCACGTCGCCCGCGGCGGCGCTCGCACGCATGTGTGCGCAAGCGCACTGTCGCAACACGTCCGATTGACAATACTGACCCTTCGTATTTCTCACGCTTACCCATGGAGAACACGCAATGTCGAATTCGCAGAACAGTCAGAACGAATCACTCAACCAGGCCGGCAATGTCGGCAACCTGCAGCGAGAAATCCAGCAGGAGCAGGACGCGCGCGACGCGAACAAGTCCGAAGGCGGCGGCGACGAAAAGGGGGGCGTGCAAGCCGGCACGCACGACTTCCCGGATGGCGACTTCCCCAGCCAGCACCTGGAGAAACCCGGCATCGAAGCCGACATGGAACTGAAGCCCCAGTTCATGGCACCCGGCTACAAGGGCAGCGGCAAGCTCGAAGGCATGAGCGCCATCGTCACGGGCGGCGACTCGGGCATCGGCCGCGCGGTGGCCGTGCTGTACGCGCGCGAAGGTGCGGATGTGGCACTGGTCTACCTGGCCGACGAGCAGGAAGACGCCGTCGAAACGCAGCGTTGCATCGAGGCGGAAGGCCGCCGCTGCATCCTCATTCCCGGCGACGTGCGCGACATGGCCTTCTGCAAGCACGCCGTCGATGAAACACTGCAGGCATTCGGCAAGATCGACATCCTCGTCAATAACGCGGCCTTCCAGGAGCACGCGGACTCGCTCGAGGACCTGACGGAAGAGCGCTTCGACCTGACGATGAAGACCAATATCTACGGCTACTTCCACATGGCCAAGGCCGTGCTGCCGCACCTGAAGAAGGGCGCGTCGATCATCAACACCGGCTCGGTGACGGGCCTGCAGGGGTCGTCGAAGCTGCTGGACTACTCGTCCACGAAGGGCGCGATCCATGCATTCACGATGTCGCTGGCGTCGAACGTGCTGGAGAAAGGCATCCGCGTCAACGCCGTCGCGCCGGGCCCGGTCTGGACGCCGCTGAACCCGGCCGACCAGACGCCCGAGAAAATCTCGCAGTTCGGCCAGAGCACGGACATGAAACGTCCGGCCCAGCCGGAAGAACTGTCGCCGGCATATGTGTTCCTGGCCGCGCCAAGCTGCGCCAGCTACATCACCGGCATCATCCTGCCGATCACCGGCAGCGTCGGCTGAACCCCGAGGGCGGCGCAAGCCGCCCTTTAACCGCAGGAGGACACCATCATGGCACGCTCGCTCTGGAAAGGCGCCATCAGTTTCGGACTGGTCCACATCCCGGTCGAGCTGTACTCGGCCATCAAGCAGAACGAGCTCGATCTGACGATGCTCGACAAACGCGACTTCTCGCCCATCGGCTACAAGCGCTACAACAAGTCGAACAACAAGGAAGTCACGTGGGACCACATCATCAAGGGCTACGAATACGCGGACGGCGAATACGTGGTGCTGTCGGATGAAGACCTGCGCCAGGCCAACGTCAAGGCCACGCAGACGATCGACATCCAGGCATTTGTCGATGCCGAGGATGTTCCGCTGACGTACTACGAGACGCCCTACTACCTGGCGCCAGGCCGCGGCGGCGCGAAGGTCTATGCCTTGCTGCGCGAAACGCTGCGCCGGGCCGGCAAGATCGCCATCGCCACTGTGGTCATCCGCACCAAGCAGCACCTGTGCGCACTGGTGGCGGCCGAAGACGGCATCATCATGAACACCTTGCGCTACGCGGACGAGATCCGCGACACGGAAGGCCTGGACCTGCCGGAAAAAGGCATGAAGGCCACCGGCATCAAGGAAAAGGAACTGGAAATGGCGCTCTCGCTCGTGGAAGGGATGAGCGAGGAATGGGCGCCGGAGCAGTACCACGACACCTATAAAGATGATGTGCTTGCCCTGGTCGAAAAGAAGATCAAGGCGAAGCAGACCAAAACGATCACGATGCCGTCCAAGGACGGCGACGAGGAAGCGCCCAGCTCGAACGTCATCGACCTGGTCGCGCTGCTGAAGCAGTCGCTCGGCGCCAAACCCGGCAAGGGCAAGGCGGCGCAAGCGGCCGAGGAGGAGGAGGAGGAGGAGCAGACCGACGAGGCGGACGAGGACTCGGACGACGACGAACCGCCGCCGAAGGCACGCCGGCCGGTGCCGCGGGGCAGTGCCGGCAGCGTGAATGCCCGGAGCAGCGGGTCCACGGGTTCCGCCAGCAAGAGCACTGCTACCGCCAAGGCCAAGGGCAGCCCGGCCAAGGCCGCCGCGTCGAAAACGGTGGCGAAGAAGGCCGCGGCAAAGCCTGCAGCCAAGCCGGCGGCTAAGAAGGCGGTCGCCAAGCCGGCCGCATCGAAGTCCTCGAGCACGCGCCGCAAGGCCGCATGATGCTGAGGCCAGTGGCACCTTCCGGTGCCACTGGCCTGCTTATTCCAGCTCCAATCCCCGGACGACTCAGGGCCCCGTGTACCCCAGCTGCTTCATCGCCTTGGTGATGCTGACGGCACTCTTCGCGTAATCCGCCCACGGCGTGTTGCCCTCGTCGAGCCGGTCGTGCACGGTGGCGACCGTCCAGTGATCGCCGCCGCGCAGGTGTTCCAGCTCGCTCCAGTCGACCGGCACCGAGATCCCCAGGCCGGCGCGCGTGCGGGCCGACCAGGCGGCAACGGTGGTGGCGCCGCGGCCGTTGCGCAGGTAGTCGATGAAGATCTTGCCGACACGGTTTTTAGGCCCGCTCTTGAACGCGAACCGGTCCGGCAGCGTTGCCGACATGTGTTCGACAATCGCCTTCGTAAAGCCCTTCATCGTATCCCAGTCGTGCTGCGGCTTGATGGGTACGACGACGTGCAGGCCCTTGCCGCCGCTCGTCTTGAGGAACGACGGCAGACCCAGCTCGGCCAGGAACGCCCGCATCAGCTGGGCCGCTTCCTGGATCTGCTTCCACGACACGTCCTGGCCGGGGTCGAGGTCGAAAATCATGCGGTTCGGCTTTTCGTAGTTCTTGCCGAACGCGTTCTGCGTGTGGAACTCGACGACGTTCCACTGCGCCGACGACAGCAACCCCTGCATCGTCGCCACTTCGAGCATCGGCGGATGGTCCGGGTCGAGCTCCTGCGGGAACTGCTTCACGCCGGGCAGCTTGCCTGTTTCCGAGTGCTTCTGGAAGAACAGCTCGCCGCCGACACCGGCGGGCGCCCGCACCAGCGCGACGGGCCGCCCCTTCAGGTGTTCCAGCATCAAGTCCGCCACCAGCGCGTAGTAGCGCACCAGGCCGATCTTGGTCGTGCCGCTGGCCGGGTCGATCAGGCGGTCCGGGTTCGTCACCTTCAGCGACGCCGGCAGCCGGCTGTCCGCGTCCAGTCCTGCCGGCGCGCGCTTTTCTTCGGGTTTTGCCGCGGCTTTCGTCTTTGCCGCCGGTTTTGCTTTCGCAGCCTTCGCCGCACTCTGTGTCTGCATGGTTCCCTCCACCAGCGTTTCCATATGAGCCGCCTTCTCGCGCGTCACGCTCGTTGCCTTCTTGTCCGCGCGCAGTCCCTGGAAGACGGAATGCCGGATCGAGCCGCTGCCCGTCCATTCGCCGAACGTCACCTCGGCCACCAGAGTCGGTTTGACCCAGTGCGCGCGCTTCTCGATCGCCTTGGTCGGCGCGAACGGGTTGGTGTCGCTGGCCAGCTTCTTCAGCCGGGCGACAATGTCGCGCAAGCCCGTTTCATTAAAGCCAGCGCCCACGTTACCGGCGTAGTGCAGCTTGCCGTCTTCGCCGTAGTACCCCAGCAGCAGGGAGCCGATGCCCACGCGCGATCCCTTCGGATCCGTATAGCCACCGATGACGAACTCCTGGCGCTGCGCGCATTTGAGCTTGATCCAGTCGGGCGAGCGGCGCGATACATACGTCGAATCGCGGCGCTTGCCGATGATGCCTTCGAGGCCCATCTGGCAGGCTGCAGCCACCATCTCCTGAGGCGGGGCGTCCAGTTCGGCCGAGTAGCGCACGACGTCGTTGCCCGCGCGGTCCATCACGGTCTTGAGCAGTTCGCGGCGCTGCGCCAGCGGCACGTCGCGCAGGTCGTAGCCGTCCAGGTAAGGCGCATCGAAGATGAAGTAGACGATATTGCTGGTCCTGGTGCCGTCGAACGCCTGCTGCAGCAGGCCGAAATTGGGCCGGCCGCTCGCGTCGTGGACGACGATCTCGCCGTCGTACCAGCCTTTCGGCAGCTTCATCTTTTCGATCGCGTCGCGCAAGGGTTCGAGCTTGTGCGTCCAGTCATTGCCGTTGCGCGTGATCAGGCGGATGTCCTTGCCATCCACGCGGGCCAGCAGCCGGTAGCCGTCGAACTTGATCTCGAACAGCCAGTCGTGCGGATCGCCGGGCGGCGCATCGACCAGCGTCGCCAGCTCGGGCGTGAACGTGTCGGGCAGCGCCACGCGGCTGCCGACTGCCGGCGCCTCCTTGCCGGCGCCCTTGCGGGCCGGCTTCTTCTCCACGGCGGTCTTTGCCGGTGCGCTCTTTGCCGGTGCGGTCTTTGCCGGCGTCTTGCCTGCTGCCGCTTTCTTGCGGGCCGGCGCCGCATGCTCGCGCGCCGTTTCCTCGGCCTCCCCGGCGGCCGGCGTCAGCTGCTCGGCCGTCGGCATGCCCAGCATCCTGACGCTGTCGGGCATCTCGTCGATGACGGAAAACTCGTCGGCGGAGCGCACGTAGTCGTCCTTCTCCTTGATCAGCAGCCACGGTTCCTGTTTCTCGCCCGAGCGTTTCATGCGGATCAGCACCCATTTGCCGCGCAGCTTGTGGCCACGCAGCTCGAACTTCAGGTTGCCGTCGCGGTAGCCCTGGTGCGGATCGCCGAGAGGATGCCACGTGCCCTTGTCCCAGATGATGACCTTGCCGGCGCCGTACTGCTTTTCCGGGATCGTGCCCTCGAAGTCGTTGTACGAAATGGGATGGTCTTCGACATGGACCGCCATGCGCTTGTCGTGCGTGTCGTAACTGGGCCCTTTCGGCACGGCCCAGCTTTTCATCGTGCCGTCCAGCTCCAGGCGAAAGTCGTAATGCAGCCGCGTCGCCCAGTGTTTCTGGATGACGAAGGTCAGTGCCTCCACCCCAACCTCGCCGCCCTCCGCCGGCTCCGGCGTGATGGCGAAGTTGCGCTTGGCTTTATAGGTTTTGAGGGAATCGTTCATGTTGCCACTGTAGGCGCCGCACGCGCAGCGTTCGGTACGTCAGCTAACAGAAGAGCGGCAATTTGTAACACTTGTAATCGGCGTCAACTGGTGTGAAACGGGCGGCGTTTTCTGCCCAGTGACACGTGCAGATTGGACTGCAAGGTGCACCACCCGGACTTTAACTTCTGAAGGAATACGTCATGAAAAAGATTATCGCCACCATGATCGCCGGTCTGTTCGCAGGCGCTGCATTCGCCCAAACCGCCGCGCCGGCCGCTCACGCCGATACGCATGTCGGGAAACAGGAAGCGAAGGAAACCAAGGCTGCTGCCAAGGCGGAAGCCAAGGAAGCGAAGGAAGTAGCCCAGGCCGACGCCAAAGTGGCAAAGGAATCGACCGAGGCGAAGAAGGACGTCGCCGAAGCAAAGGCCGATGCGAAGGAAAAGAAAGCCAAGGCACACAGCAAGGCAGCCCACAAGAAAGCTGACGCCAAGGAAGACAAGCACGACAGCGTCGCTGCGCAAACCCGATAACAAGGCCACTCTCAGGCTGCTACAAAACAATAACGAAAGTACCCCCTCCCTTGCCCCTGCCTTCCGGCGGGGGCTTTTTTCGTCGAACGGTGGATGCGCGCCAATCGGGCACGGCCTGAGGCGGTCCAGCCGGTATTATCGGGGCTCTGACTTAAGCGGAGCAACCATGTCCGATTCCACGACCTTCGACTCAAAACCCCACGACCACAAGATCCATAATCCTGTCTTCTCGATCATCGGTGCCTCCTCTGGCAACCTCGTCGAGTGGTATGACTTCTACGCCTACTCCTTTACATCGCTGTATTTTGCCGCTGCCTTCTTCCCGAAAGGCGACCCGACGTCGCAGCTGCTGAACACGGCCGGCATCTTCGCCGTCGGCTTCTTCATGCGCCCCCTGGGAGGGTGGCTGTTCGGGCGCATCGCCGACAAATACGGCCGGCGCAACTCCATGATGATTTCCGTGCTGATGATGTGCTTCGGCTCCCTGATGGTGGCATGCCTGCCCACGTACGCCAGCATCGGCCACTTCGCGCCGCTGCTGCTGCTGGTCGCGCGCCTGATCCAGGGCCTGTCGGTGGGCGGCGAGTACGGCACCAGCGCGACCTACATGAGCGAGGTGGCAGTCGCCGGCAAACGGGGCTTCTACGCATCGTTCCAGTACGTGACCTTGATCGGCGGGCAGCTGCTGGCAACCCTCGTCCTCGTCGTGCTGCAGCAGTTCCTGTCGCCGGAAGAGCTGCGCGACTGGGGCTGGCGCATCCCGTTCGTCATCGGCGCGGCGGCCGCCGTCGTGGCGCTGTTCCTGCGCCGCGCACTGGTCGAGACGACGACGGAAGCGTCGCGCAAGAACGCCCAGGCCGGCACGATCAAGGGCATCCTGCAGCACCCGCGCGCGCTGCTGACGGTGCTGGGCTACACGGCCGGCGGCTCGCTGGCGTTCTACACGTACACGACCTACATGCAGAAGTACCTTGTCAACACGGCGCACATGAATGCGGAAACGGCGACGCTCGTGATGACGGCCGTGCTGTTCTGCTTCATGCTGCTGCAGCCGGCGTTCGGCGCGCTGTCCGACCGCATCGGACGACGCAACATGATGATCTGCTTCGGCATCCTGACGATGCTGGGCACCGTGCCGCTGATGACGGCCATCGGCCAGGTGCAGACGCCGTTTGCCGCGTTGGCGCTGATCCTCTCGGCGCTCGCCGGCGTGAGCTTTTATACCTCCATCAGCGGCATCGTCAAGGCGGAGATGTTCCCGCCGGAGGTGCGGGCGCTGGCCGTTGGCCTGTCCTACGCCATCGGCAATGCGCTGTTTGGCGGCACCGCGGAATACGTGGCGCTGCTGTTCAAGTCGAACGGGCATGAGAGCGCGTTCTTCTGGTACGTTGCCGCCGTCTGCGCGGTCGCGCTGGCGGCTTCCTGGATCATGCCGGATTCGCGCCGGCATGGGTATCTGAAGGATTGACGTTGCCTGACCCTCAGCGATAGGCGCCTGCCCAGGTGCCTGTCGCCGAGGTTTTTACTTTTCGCCTGCAAGCTGCTTCGCCAGCCTCGCCTTCGCCTTCGCGCCATACTTGCGGCACGCTTCCGCATCGATGAACGCCGCGTTGCCCAGCTTTGCCTGCCGCGCCTTGCGCTCCCACAGCTCGCTGCCCTCCGGATGGGCCGAGATCAGCACGTCGCACCTGAATCCCGCGACTTTGGCGATCGAGGCTGCGACATCGGCGCGTGCCTGCGGGTAGCGCGGATCGCCGCCATACTTGAAGCCGTTCGCGCCGATGGCATTCAGGCTGTCGGCAAACACCATATCGACAGTGCGGCCGTTTTCCGTGGCCTGCCACGTCCAGCTCAGCCCTCCCCGGGTGTGGCCCGGCGTTTCGTGCGCCGTCAGCGCCAGCGGGCCGACGGTGACGACATCGCCGTCCTTCACGACCCGCGTCCTGGCAACGGGAGCCGTGTCCGGCAGGCTGCCCGCCTGCGGGTCCGCCTCATCCGGCTTGCCGCTGGCAAGCACGGGCACACTGTTGGCGCTGCCGATGACGGTGGCGCCGGACAGCCGTTGCAGCGCGGCGGTGCCGCCGATATGATCCCCGTGCGCGTGCGACGTGAGGATATATTTGATGTCCTCCACCTTGAAGCCCAGCTGCCGGATATGCGCGGCGACCGCCTGCGGCGATTTCTCGGTCCCGACGTCGATCAGGATGTGACCCTGCGGCGAGGTCACCAGCACGGCGCTGATCCCGCGCTGGCCGACATAATGGACGTTGCCATACATGGTGAACGGTTCCTGGGGCTCGTCCCAGTTGTGGGCAAGGGTGGGAGATGTGGACGAAGCAAGCAGCAGCGACAGCAGAAGTTTTTTCATTGTGTCAGTGGTCGTGGTGGATAAAAAGGCCGGCGTGCTGCTGCGAATTGCGGTCGCCGCGCCGGTAGCTGCGGAACAGGAAACTGCCATCGTCGGCGCGCGCGCAGTGCGTGCAACCGCCGACATGCTCGATGGCCGCCACGCCGCCCTCCTCCAGCTGGCGCTGCGCCAGCGCGCGCAGGTCGAGGTGGCGGTATGTCGGCACGATAGCGGCGCCAAAGCGCTGGACGAAACTGTCGGCCAGCTCGGCGCCGACCTCGTAGCACGCGGCGCAGATCGCGGGGCCGATGGCGGCAACCCAGTCGCCGCCGCCCAGCTGCGCCAGCGTTTGGCCAATGATGCCGTCGTACAGGCCGCGCCAGCCGGCGTGCACGGCCGCGACATGACCGCCGTCGCGGCGGGCGAGCAGCAGCGGGACGCAGTCGGCCGTGATCACGCTGACTGGAATGCCCGGCGTTGCGGTGTGAAACGCGTCGGCGTCGCCCACGGGCTGGCGCACTTCGACGATGTGGACGGCCCGCGTGCCGTGGACCTGGCGCTTGTTCGGGCGCTCGTCCCAGACGGGTTGCAAGACGGCAGGCACCAATTCCGCCGCCGTGCCGAAACCGTGGTGATTATTCGGGATCGTGTTCAACAGTGCGCTGGTGATCAAGCCGGTCTCCTTTGGTGGTCGGAATGATAACGCACCGCCTGCCCCCTGTGCGCATGGCCTTTGAGCAGCCCGCTTTTTTTTTGGAGCGATCGACGGCCTTCGAGGAGATCCGGGGTCCAACCCGGCGGGTCCGACCCCGGCACTTCTCAAGCGTCTCGATCGGACCTGCCCCCGGTTTGGTGACGCACGCAAAACGCCTATCCCCATAAAAAAAGCGGCGGCCCCGTGAGGGGTCCGCCGCCAAGGGCTGCTGCTTGGAGGAAGCTACATCAGTTGCGGGCCTGCGCGTTGTTGACGGCTGGAGCGCCGTCCCAGCCGCCGCCCAGCGCGCGGATCAGTGCCACCGTGGTGACGGCGCGCTCGCCGCGCAGCTGCACCGCGTTGCGTTCGACGGTCGCCAGGTTGCGCTGCGCGTCCAGCAGTTCCAGGTAGCTGGAACGGCCGGCGTCGTACAGCTTGCGCGCCAGGTCGGCCGAACGGCGGGCCGACAGCACGGCTTCGTCGATGCGCTGCGTCTGGCCGGACAGGATGCGCAGGCCGGCCAGGTTGTCCTCCACCTCCGCGAACGCCGTCAGCACGCTCTGGCGGTACTGGCCCACCGATTCTTCCAGCGCCGCTTCGCTGCGCACGATGTTGTTGCGGTTACGGCCGCCGTCGATCACGGGCAGGTTCAGCAACGCGCCCAGCACCCACGAACGGCTGCTCCACTTGAACACGTCGGCAAACGCGGGACCCACGCCGCCACCGGCCGCGTTGATCGTCAGCGCCGGGAACATGGCCGAGCGGGCGACGCCGATGCGGGCGTTCGACGCTTCCATCGCCCGCTGGGCGGCGGCGATGTCGGGCCGGCGTTCCAGCAGTGCCGACGGCAGGCCGGCCGGAATGGACGGCAGCAGTGTCGAGTCCTGCAGCGGGTTGACGCCCGCCGTGAAGGCAGCCGCCGGTTTGCCCAGCAGGACGGCCAGCGCGTGCTCCGCGTTGGCGCGCTGGCGTTCCAGGCCGATGGCTTCGGCCTGCGTCGTGGCCAGCTCGGTGCGGGCACGCGACAGGTCGAACTCGCCGATATCGCCCAGGTCGAAGCGACGCTGGTTGATGCGCACGTTTTCCTCACGCAGGCGGACCGTCTCCGCCAGCGTCGCCAGTTCGGCGTCCGTGGCACGCAAACGGAAATACGTCTGCGCCACGTCGGCCTGCAGCGACAACAGCACGGAGCGGTAGTTCGCTTCCACCGTCGCCGCGTCGCCGCGGGCGGCGGCCACGTTGGACGACACGCGGCCGAACAGGTCCACTTCATAGCTCGCGGACAGCTGGGCCGAGTAGCTGGTCGTCGGACGCACGTCCGTACCTTGCGGCAGGCCCAGCTCCAGCGGCGACTGACGCCCGCGCTGGGCGCCGACGCCGACGCCTACCTGCGGAATGCGGTCCGCTTCGGCCACGCCGGCAATCGCGCGCGCCTGCTTTACACGCGCTGCCGCCACGGCCAGGTTGGCGTTGTTGCGGGTCGCTTCCGCCACCAGCTCGTTCAGGGCCGGGTCGTTGAACGCCAGCCACCATTCGCCGCGCGGCTGCTGTTCGGCAGGCTGCGCCTGTTTCCAGCGCGTGCCATCGGCTGCGGTTTTCACATCCGTCCGGTCCTGTGGTTCCTTGAATGCGGTCGGCACCTCGATGGCCGGCTGCTTCAGTTCGGGCGCGCCGCAAGCCGCCAGCAGCAGCGCTGCCAGCAAAGCGGGGACGCCCCTTGCAATCATCGTTTTCATCCGTGGGTTCCTTCCATTTTCACGACAGCGATACCAGGCGCATGGCTTGGTTTCTTTTCCATGCGTTTGGCCAGGGTGCGCAGCAGTACGTAGAACACCGGCGTCAGGAACAGGCCGAAGAACGTCACGCCCAGCATGCCGGCAAACACGGCCACACCCATCGCATGGCGCATTTCAGAACCCGCACCGCTCGAGAACACCAGCGGCAGCACGCCCATGATGAACGCGATCGACGTCATCAGGATCGGACGCAGACGCAGGCGGCACGATTCCAGTGCCGCTTCCACCACCGTGCGGCCATGGTCTTCCAGTTCGCGGGCGAATTCCACGATCAGAATCGCGTTCTTCGACGCCAGTCCCACCAGCACGAACAGGGCGATCTGCGTGAACACGTTATTGTCGCCACCGGTCACCTTCACGCCGATCAGCGCGCACAGGATCGACATCGGCACGATCAGGATGACGGCCAGCGGCAGGGTCCAGCTTTCATACTGGGCAGCCAGCACCAGGAACACCAGCAGCACGCACAGGGGGAAGACGTAGATCATCGTGTTACCGGCCAGGATGTCCTGGTAGGTCAGCTCCGTCCATTCATACGTAATCCCCTTCGGCAGCGTTTCGGCCAGCACCTGCTCCATCGCGGCCTGCGCCTGGCCGGACGACACGCCCGGGGCCGGGCCGCCGTTCAGGTCCGCCGACACGTAGGCGTTGTAGCGCTGCACGCGATCCGGGCCATACGTGTCCTTCACGCGCATCAGCGACGACAGCGGAATCATCTCGCCCTTGTCGTTGCGCACCTTCAGCTGCGTCATCTGCTCCGGCTGCGAGCGGAACTGGGCATCGGCCTGCACACGCACCTGGTAGGTACGGCCAAACTGGTTGAAGTCGTTCACGTACAGCGAACCCAGATTGATCTGCAACGTCTGGTAGATCGTCGCCAGCGGCACACCCAGCTGTTTTGCCTTGACGCGGTCCACGTCCGCAAACAGCTGCGGCACGTTGATCTGGAAGCCGGAGAACACGCCGGCCAGCTGCGGGTTCTGCGCGGCTTTCGCCTGGACGGCCTGTACCGCCTTGAACAGCTCGTCGTAGCCCAGGTTGCCCCGGTCCTCGATCATCAGCTTGAAGCCGCCCGTCGTACCCAGGCCATTGACCGGGGGCGGCGGCAGCACCATCACGAACGCGTCCTGCACGGCGCCCATGCGCTTGTTCATTTCGCCGGCGATGGCTTCGGCCGACAGGTTCTTGGCGCGGCGCTTCTCGAACGGCTCCAGGCCCAGGAACACGATGCCGGCGTTCGGCGCGTTGGTGAAGCCGTTGATCGACAGGCCAGGGAACGAGATCGAGTTCTCGACACCAGGAATGTCGGTAGCGATTTCCGACATCTTGCGGATGACGGCATCGGTACGGTCCAGCGATGCGGCGTCCGGCAGCTGGGCAAAGCCGATCAGGTACTGCTTGTCCTGCGACGGCACGAAGCCCGGCGGCACGGCCTTGAACATGAACAGGCCAGCGGCGGTCAGCAGCGCGTACAGCACCAGCGAAGCGCCCTTGTGGCGCAGCACGCCCTTGACGCCGTTTTCATAGCTGTGCGCGGAGCGGTTGAAGAACTTGTTGAAGCCGGCAAAGAAGCGGCCGAACACCTTGTCCATGCCACGGGTCAGCACGTCCTTCGGTGCGTCGTGTGCCTTCAGCAGCGCGGCCGACAGCGCCGGCGCCAGGGTCAGCGAGCAGAATGCCGAGATGACGGTGGAAATCGCAATCGTCAGCGCGAACTGGCGATAGAACTGGCCCGTCAGGCCGGACACGAACGCGATCGGCACGAACACGGCGCACAGCACCAGCGCGATGGCGACGATCGGGCCGGAGACTTCCTTCATCGCCTGGATCGTTGCGTCGCGCGGAGACAGGCCGTTGCCGATATTGCGTTCCACGTTTTCCACCACGACGATCGCGTCGTCGACCACGATACCGATAGCCAGCACGAGGCCGAACAGCGACAGCGTGTTGATCGAGAAGCCGAAGCCGAGCATCACGGCAAAGGTACCCACCACCGAGACCGGCACGGCCAGCAGCGGGATGATGGAAGCACGCCACGTCTGGAGGAAGATGATCACGACCAGCGCGACCAGGATCACCGCTTCGACCAGCGTGTGGATGACGGAGTCGATCGACTCACGCACGAATTGGGTCGGGTCGTACACAATGCTGTATTCGACGCCTTCCGGGAAATCTTTCGACAGCTCTTTCATCCGCTCCCGCACGTCGGCCGACAGCTGCAGCGCGTTGGCGTTGGGGGCTTCGAAAATGGGGATTGCGACGGCCGACTTGTTGTTCAGGAGCGAGCGCAGCGCGTAGGAGTTCGAACCCATCTCCACGCGTGCCACGTCCTTCAGAAGCGTCGTGGCGCCGTCGGTATTGACCTTGACGACGATATTGCCGAAGTCCTCGGGCGACTGCAGGCGGCCGTGGGTTTTCACGGTCAGCTGGAAGTCGGCGTCCTTCGACGGGCCCTGGCCGATCACGCCGGCCGCGACCTGCACGTTCTGCTCGCGGATCGCGTTGACGACGTCGCCCGCCGTCAGGCCGCGCGCCGCCACCTTCTGCGGATCGAGCCAGACGCGCATCGCGTAGTCGCCGGAGCCGAACAGCTGGACTTCGCCCATGCCGTGGATACGGGCCAGCTGGTCCTTGATGTTCAGCACCGCGTAGTTGCGCAGGTACAGGTCGTCGTAGCGGCCGTCCGGGGAATTCAGGTGGACGACCATCGTCAGGTTCGGCGAGCTTTTCACCGTCGTGACGCCGATCTGGCGCACCTCTTCCGGCAGGCGTGGCAGCGCGCGCTGGACACGGTTCTGCACGGCCGTTTCAGCCTGTTCGACGTTGGTGCCGATGGCGAACGTGACCGTCAGCGCCAGCGCGCCGTCGGACGTGTTCTGCGACGACATGTACAGCATGTTCTCGACGCCGTTGATCTGCTCTTCCAGCGGCGCGGCCACCGTTTCGGCGATAACCTTCGGATCGGCGCCCGGATACTGGGCACGCACGACCACCGACGGCGGCACGACGTCCGGGTACTCGGAGATGGGGAGCTTGAAAATCGAGATCAGCCCCGCCACGAAGACGATGATCGACAGCACGGCCGCGAAGATCGGCTTGTCGATAAAGAATCGTGAAATATTCATGGATGGTTCCTTGACTGGTTTTGCGAAAGCACGCCTTACAGCGCGGCGACCTTCGCATCCTTCTTGTTATCTTTGCCGGCAGCGGCCACGTTCGAATCCATCGGCACGACCTGCGGCGTGATCGGCGCGCCGGGGCGCACGCGCTGCAGGCCGTTGACCACGATCTTCTCGTCCGCCTTCAGACCCTCGCGCACCACGCGCAGGCCGTCGATCGTCGGGCCCAGCTTGACGGGACGGTACTCGGCCTTGTTGTCCTTGCCGACGACGAAGACGAACTTGCGGTTCTGGTCCGTGCCGACGGCGCGGTCGTTGATCAGGATCGCCTTGGTCTGCGCCGTGCCGCCGCCCAGCTGGACGCGCGCGAACAGGCCCGGCACCAGCGCGCCGTCCGTATTGTCGAACGTCGCGCGCATGCGCACGGAGCCCGTTTGCGGATCGAGCTGGTTGTCGACGAATTCCAGCCTGCCCTCGTGCGGGAAGCCTTCCTCGTTGGCCAGGCCCACCTTGACGACGACCGGCTGGCCCTTGTGCGACTGGCTGCCCACGCGCAGGTAGGTTTCTTCATCGCCATCGAAGCTGGCGTAGATCTTGTCGAGCGACACGACGGACGTCAGCACGACATTGCCGTCCACCAGGTTGCCCAGCGTGATTTCCGCTTTCGAGACGCGCCCATCGATCGGCGACGTGACGCGGGTGTAGGCCAGGTTCAGCTTGGCCGATTCGTACTGGGCCTGGGCCGCGCGGGCGTTGGCGTCCAGTTCCTTCTGGGTGGAGGCGCGCTCGTCGAACTCGCGCTGCGCGATGGCCTTGTCGGCCAGCAGCTTCTCGGCGCGGTTCAGTTCCAGTCGGGCCAGATCCGCCTTGGCCCTGGCGGAGCTGGCGGCCGCTTGCGCGCGGTCGGCTTCGGCCTGGTAGGGACGCGGATCGATGACGAACAGGACGTCGCCCTTCTTTACTTCGCTGCCCGGCTTGAAATTGACGGCCGTGATGAAGCCGGACACGCGCGGACGGATCTCGACGCGGTCGATGGCTTCCAGTCGGCCGGAGAATTCCTGGGTCTCCGCAATCGTTTTCTCGACGACGACAGCGGCGGAAACAGGCGGGCCGCCAGCGGCGGCAGGTGCCTCCGCGGTTTGGCCGGTGGCGTCATCGCAGCCGGCCAACAGGCTGGCGGCCAGGCCTGCAACGGCAAGCGCAGCGACTATCGGTCGCGCCAATGCTGTCAATGATTTTACGTTTTTCATTATTCACCCCTATTTGTATGAAAAAATGTAATGAACTGAGCGATTACTTGACCCTTTGCCAAGCCAAAGGGTGCAGCGAGCCCGGCCCGCCAATCGGAACGACTGGCGCGCTGTTTTACGAGAAAACTTCGGTGCGACTCAGAAACTACTAATGGTTAAGGACACGGACGATTCACTATATCGTCGACCCGACAATATGTAAACGTTTTTACTTACTTATCTCCTGGCGGAGACTCTTCATCGACGCCGCGTATGAACGCGGCAATCTCGTTGAGTGCGTAGTAGCACGCACAATCGTTGCGGCCGCCCGGCTGTTCCAGTGGCGGCGGCGGCAGGCGACGCACGGTCGTCGTGATGCCGCATTTGATCAGTTTGGCGCCGTACTGCTCGGCTTCGTCGCGCAGCGGATCGTCCTCGGCGGACAGGATCAACGCCGGCGGCAGGTTCTTCAGCCGCGACGACTGCAGCGGCGACGCATAGGGGTGCGTCCGGTCCGCCGCATTCGGCAGGTAGCCCCGATAGCCGGCGGCGCACGTGCCGGCCACCTTGTCGGCCAGCGCGGCCTTGTCCGGGCAGGCCGGCATTTCCCGCATCGAGCACGTCGACAGGCCCGGGTCCAGCATCGGCATGATCAGCACCTGCCCTGTCAGCAACGGGCCGCCGCGGTCGCGTGCCATCAGCGACACCACGGCGGCCAGGTTCGCACCCGCCTCGATGCCGGCGACGACAAGACGCTTGCCGCTCCACGCCAGCTTTGCCTTGTTCTTCTTCGCCCACAGCAGCACGGCATGCGCATCCTCGACGGCGGCCGGAAACGGCCGCTCCGTCGCCAGGGTATAGGCCGGGGCCAGCGCCACCTGCCGCGGGTCGGCGCTGACGAGGCGGCAGAGGAAATCGTCGGCCTCGTCGATTGAACCGCACGTGAAGCCGCCGCCATGGAAGAACACCACCAGGGTGTCGCGCTTGCTTGCCGCCGGACCGGCCTGGTACAGCCGCGCCGCCAGCACGCCTTCGGCGCCTTTCACTTCCAGCTCGCGCAGAACCAGGTCGGTGGCCAGTTCGGGCACACCCGGTGTCGCTGCGTGGCTACCCATCAGCGTGCCGCCCCGGGCGTCGATGCCAGCGCGGCGCCGGCGGAGGCCAGTTGCGAACCGCCCAGCACTTCACGCTGCAGTGCACCCAAACCCTTTGCTTCGGCGCCCGCCGTACTCGAATAGGCATCGGTCGAGACGATGCCTGCCAGCGCCAGCAAGCACAATGCCAGTAACACCGTTGCCAAGATTGTCTCGCGATAGCTCATGATCGACTCCCGTCAGTCCTTCTTCAAATGTCAGTTCTTTAGTGCAGTGCAGTAACTATAGCTTTGAATTACAATCCGATAAAGACGTCAAGGACGAATTGATTGTTCACCACACCGAACAATGACAGGTCAATGACGTGTTTTAACTGGTCAGTTGGGGCAGTGATGAGCAAAGCCCTTATCGATACGACAACATAAGGGGCGGACGTGAATAAACTGCAAGCGATGGAAGTATTCGTCCAGGTCGTCGACGCGGGAGGCTTTTCACGCGCCGCCGACAACATGCAGCTGCCCAAGGCCACCGTGTCGACACTGATCCAGCAACTGGAAGCGGCCCTGTCGGTGAAGCTGCTGCACCGCACAACGCGGCAGGTTACCGTGACGGCAGACGGCGCCGCCTATTATGAGCGTTGCCTGCAGATTCTCACCGACGTGAAGGAGGCGGAAGAGTCGCTGTCGCGCACCCGGCTGTCACCGAGCGGGCGGCTGCGGGTGGATGCGCCGACGGGACTGACATCCAGTATCCTGATTCCCGCCCTCCCCGCGTTTTTCGAGCGCTATCCCGACATCGTGATGGAGCTGGGTTCCTCGGACCGGCCCGTGGACCTGATCGAGGAAGGCGTGGACTGCGCCGTACGTGGCGGCGCGCTGGGCGACTCGGCGCTGATCGCGCGGCGCGTGGGCGTACTGAATATGGTCACGTGCGCGGCGCCCGCCTACCTGGAAAAATACGGCGTGCCGGGGCATCCGCGCGAGCTGGAGCGGCACCGCTGCGTCAACTATTTTTCCGCCAAGACCGGCAAGATCTACGACTGGGACTTCACGCGCGACGGCGAGCGTATCCAGCTCCCGCTGCCCGGCATGATCGCGCTGAACGACTCGAACGCCTACGTGGAAGCGGGGCTGGCGGGCCTGGGCATCGTGCAGATGACGGATTACCTGCTGATGGACCACGTGCACGCCGGGCGCATGACACAGATCCTGACGGACTGGATCTCCGACCCGATCCCCATCAATATCGTCTATCCGCAGAACCGCCACCTGTCCACCAAGGTGCGCGTGTTCGTCGAATGGGTGGCGGAGCTGTTCGACAGCCATCCCGGCATGCGTGTGCGCCAGATGGCGCCGCCCCAGCCACAACGGCAGCCGGAGGCCGCATGAACATCGTTTTCCTCGACCGCGCCAGCCTCGTCGCCAATGTGCGCCGCCCCGCCTTTGTCCACGCGTGGACGGAATATGACGCAACCACCGCCGCGCAGGCGGCGGAACGGCTGCGCGGCGCGGCCATCGCCATCACCAACAAGGTGCCGCTGCGGGCGGACACACTGGCACAGCTGCCCGACCTGAAGCTGATCGCCGTGGCGGCGACAGGCACGGACATCGTCGACCTGGCCGCAGCGCGCGAGCGCGGCATCGTCGTCTGCAATATCCGCGATTACGCCTATGCGGCGGTGCCGGAACACACATTCGCGCTGATCCTGGCACTGCGGCGCAACCTGCTGGCGTATCGGGCAGACGTGGAGGCGGGCGCGTGGCAGCGCTCTCCTCGCTTCTGCCTGTTCGACCACCCGATCCGCGACCTGCACGGCAGCCGCCTCGGCCTGGTCGGCTTCGGCGCGCTGGGCCGGCGCGTGGCGCAGATCGGCCGCGCGTTCGGCATGGAGATCGCCGTGCACACGCGCACGCCCGTCCATGGCGTCGTCAACCTGCCGCTGGACGAGCTGCTGGCGACGTCCGACATCGTCAGCCTGCACGTGCCGCTGAAGGACGAAACGCGCAACCTGATCGGTGCCGCGCAGCTGGCAGCGATGAAGCGAACGAGCCTGTTGATCAACACGGCGCGCGGCGGCCTGGTGGACGAAGCGGCACTGGCCGACGCCCTCACCCGCGGCGTCATCGCCGGCGCCGGTTTCGACGTGCTGACGCAGGAGCCGCCCGCGCCGGACAATGTGCTGCTGAACCTGCGCCTGCCGAACTTCATCCTGACGCCACACAATGCGTGGGCCAGCTTCGAAGCGATGCAGGGGCTGGCGGATCAGCTGATCGACAATGTCGAGGCGTTTGTGGCAGGCGCGCCCAGGAATGTCGTCGGCTGATCTGCGGGCGCCGTCGGACTTTTTCCGGGGCTGTCCCGAAAAGTCCGAAGGTAAGTCGGATGAATGCTGTGCAGCGGACGGAAGCGCATTTACAATGGTCTTTTGACCAACACTCATGCCCATGACCACATCGCTCAAGCGCCGCACGCTGCTGGCCGCCGCCACCCTCCCGTTCATTTCGTCGCCGTCGTTCGCAACGAGAAGCCCGGCCACGTTCTACAGTATCGAGCGGAACCTGGGCGGCCGCCTCGGCGTCGCCACCATCGATACGGCGACCGGGGAGAACGACGGCCACCGCCGCGACGAGCGCTTTCCAATGTGCAGCACGTTCAAGACCATTGTGGCGGCGGCCGTGCTGGCGCGCAGCGTCACCGAGCGGGGTTTCCTCCGCAAGCGCCTGCGGTACACGCAGGCCGACATCAGGCCGCACTCCCCCGTCAGCGAAAAGCACGTGGCGGACGGCATGACGACGGCCGACCTGTGCGCCGCCACGATCCAGTACAGCGACAACGCCGCGGCGAACATCCTGATGCAGGAGCTGGGCGGGCCGGCCGCGATCACCGCGTATGCGCGCACGTTGGGCGACACGACGTTTCGGCTGGACCGCTGGGAAACGGAACTGAACACAGCCATCCCCGGCGACGAGCGCGACACCACGACGCCGCTGGCGATGGCGCGCACGCTGAAAAAGCTGCTGCTCGACGATGGCTTGCCGCCCGCGCAGCGGCAGCAGCTGAAAGACTGGATGGTGGGCAATACCACGGGCGACACGCGCATCCGCGCCGGCGCGCCGAAAGGCGCCATGGTGGCCGACAAGACCGGCACGAGCGGCAGCTACGGCGTCGCCAACGACATCGGCGTTGTCTGGGTGCCCGATCGGGCCCCGGTCGTGGTGGTCGTGTTCACCCACAGCATGGACAAGGCGGCCGAGGCGCGCAGCGAGATCGTCGCCGCGGCGACCAGGGTCGCCCTCGCCAGGCCGCTGTACGACTACCTCAAGTAACCGGATACGTCCCCGGCAGAAGAATCTCCCGCGTAACGTCACGTATATCGCGCAGGCCGCAGAATGCCATCGTGATATCGAGCTCGTTGCGGATGATGTCGAGGCAGCGGGTGACGCCGGCCTCGCCCATCGCGCCCAGGCCATACAGGAACGCGCGGCCGATATAGACGCCGCGCGCGCCCAGCGCCACGGCCTTGATGACGTCCTGGCCCGAGCGGATGCCGCCATCGAAGTGCACTTCGATGTTGTCGCCGACGGCGTCGACGATGGCGGGCAGCGCGGTGATCGACGACTGGGCACCATCGAGCTGGCGTCCGCCATGGTTCGACACGATCAGGGCATCGGCGCCGCTGGCCAGCGCCAGGCGCGCATCTTCCGGGTCCATGATGCCCTTGACGATCAACTTGCCGCCCCAGCGCTGCTTGATCCATTCCACGTCGCGCCACGACAAGGTCAGGTCGAACTGCTGCGCCGTCCACGACGACAGCGAGGACATGTCGGCGACCTTCGGCGCGTGGCCGACGATATTGCCGAAGTAGCGCCGTTTCGTGCCCAGCATGCCCAGGCACCAGCCCGGCTTCATCGCCATGTTCAGCATGTTCGGCAGCGTCAGGCGCGGCGGCGCGGACAGGCCGTTGCGGATGTCCTTGTGGCGCTGGCCCAGCACCTGCAGGTCGAGGGTCAGCACGAGCGCGGAGCAGTTGGCCGCCTTGGCGCGGTCGATCAGGCGGTTGATGAAATCGCGGTCCTTCATCACGTACAGCTGGAACCAGAACGGCTTTGTCGTATGTGCGGCCACGTCCTCGATCGAACAGATGCTCATGGTCGACAGGGTGAACGGCACGCCGAACCTTTCCGCGGCGCGCGCGGCCAGGATTTCGCCGTCCGCGTGCTGCATGCCGGTCAGCCCGGTGGGCGCCAGCGCCACGGGCATGGCGACGTCCTGCCCCACCATCGTCGTTGCCAGCGTGCGGTTCGACATGTCGACCGCCACGCGCTGGCGGAATTTGATGTGCTGGAAGTCGCCGGCGTTGGCGCGGTAGGTGGATTCGGTCCACGAGCCGGAATCGGCGTAGTCGTAGAACATGCGCGGTACGCGGCGCTTGGCCAGCACGCGCAGGTCTTCGATGGAAGTAATGGTCGTCATGCAAGGGCCTCGGCTTGGAACATGCCGGGAATCATCGGGCATTTCGCGGCGATTGCCAACCCGTTGAGCGCACCGACCGGCGATGAGTCAGCGGATTGATCGTTTCCTCAAAACAGGGGCCTGTCCCGGGTCTTCACGCGCAGGTCTTCGGAGCACAATAAAAAAGGGCCAGCCCTTGCGGACTGACCCTTTTCTTCCATCTGGTGCGGCTGGCAGGAATCGAACCCACGACCCCTTGGTTCGTAGCCAAGTACTCTATCCAGCTGAGCTACAGCCGCAAAAACTTCAACATCTGAACTGCTGCGCCGCGAACTTCCATTCACGACGTAAAACTGGTGCGGCTGGCAGGAATCGAACCCACGACCCCTTGGTTCGTAGCCAAGTACTCTATCCAGCTGAGCTACAGCCGCAAAACTTCTTACATCATAACAGACAGCGGACTGACTTCGCCACACTGCCTGCGTCCAACGATTTACTGCAAGTACGCAAACTCCCGTCTGCGAACGAATTCTGGTGCGGCTGGCAGGAATCGAACCCACGACCCCTTGGTTCGTAGCCAAGTACTCTATCCAGCTGAGCTACAGCCGCAATTTTTACTGCTTAGTTACTGCCGATGTACTGCAATCAAGCGAGTCGGCATTGTACAGCATTCGTTACGGCTTGGAAAGCTGGATTTTTCATCCACCGCCTGGTTCGCCACTAGCGCCGCGAACCCGACTTCCAGGCCGAAGGCTGCTGCCTTCCGCTTCCCTCTCACAGTGTTTGCTGCGAAAGGAGCAAGATTATAGGGTGGCGCAACGTCGTTGTCCAGAGCAAATTGCACAAGGCGGCAATGGGCTTTTTCGCCGGCCCGCCGCCGCCCCGTTGGTGTAGCATTAACCATCTTTGCTTTCAGATTAATACGGAGCCGGCGATGACTGCCCAAGCCTGCAAGAGCCTCAAGGCGCTGAACGAGCACGACTGGTCGCGCGCGGCCATCGGCCATCCCGAGACGTGGTCGCACGGGCTGCGTCTGACGGTCGATATCATCCTCAACACGCCGCTGCCCATGCTGGTCATGTGGGGGCGCGAACAAGTCATGCTGTACAACGACGCGTATGCAGCGCTGGTCGGCGGCCCGCTGCAGCCGGCGCCAGGCGGGCGCGTGCCGGCGATGCAGCCCTCCGCGTGGAGCTGGAACGGCCAGGCCATTGAACAGGCCTGGGGCGGCACCGGCAGCATCTGCGTCGGTGCGGCGCTGCGCCTGTGGCGCCCGGATGGCGTCGCCGAACAGCGCTTCGACCTCCACTACACGCCACTGCGCGATGCGCAGGATGCGGTGCAAGGCATCCTCTGCACGCTGGCGCCGCCCAGCGCGGCGGCCGCGGCGAACGGCCCGCGTCCGCTGCGCATGCTGGTCGTCGAAGACAACCTGGACGCGCAATATCTCGTCTGCGAAATGCTGCGCGCGTTCGGCCATGATGTCGATGCCGTCGCCACCGGCGAAGCGGCGCTCGAGCAGCTGCAAGGCGGCGCATTCGAAGTGCTGTTTTCCGACGTCAGCCTGCCAGGCATGTCCGGTGTCGAACTGGCCCGCCGCGCCGTGGCGGCACAGCCCGGCCTGCAGGTAATCTTCGCATCCGGCTATGGCGGCACGCTGACGCAGCAGCTGGACTTCCCCGCCGAAGCGATCCAGAAGCCGTACGAGATCGAACAGTTGCAGGCCATCCTGGAGCGGGTCGGCACGCGCCTGCCGGCTTCGCGCTAGCAAGTCGTCAACAGTGCGTGCGCCGGCGGCGGCGTGACGCTACAATCGAAACAGCGCGGTCCGACGCAATTCCGGCGTCGTCTTCTTCCCTGCTTTGATGCTTTTGCGACGCCCGTGCCGAGGCGTGTTCCGACGCCTGCCGTTTTTTGCTGTGACAATTCCATGATTTTCTTGCCCCCTGATGCAGACCCGCCACGCCCCACGCCGGCAGCGCGCGACGAACCGCGCCTGCCGCTGGAGCAGTTAGGCGCAGTCCTGGCCGGCATCAGCGACGCGCTTGCCGTCGTCGACCGCTCGTGGACGGTCCTGCACCTGAACCGGGCTGCTTCCCGCCTGCTGCATCCGGGCCGCCACGAGGACGTTGACGGGTGCGATCTGTGGGAGGCATTCCCGGAACTGACCGGCACGATGCTGGAAACGCAGCTGCGCCAGGCCATGGAACGACAGCACGCGGCGCATGTCGAATTCTACTTCCGGGCACGCCAGCGCTGGATCGAAGTGCGCGCGTACCCGTTCGGTTCGGACCAGGCGCAGGGCCTCGCGCAAGGTCTTACCATCACGCTGCTGGACATCCACCAGCGCAAGCAGCACGAACGGGCGCTGCGTGAAAACAGCAACCGGCTGCAGGTCGCGCTGGCGGCCGGCAAGCTGGGCGACTGGACCTGGACGGCGGCCACCGACCAGGTGGCGCTGGGCGCGCGCGCGGCGCAGATCTTCAAGCTGCCCCGGGGCGCCACCCTCACCTGGACGGCGCTGCAGGAACGCATCGTCGCCGAGGACCGCGCCGAAGCGCAGGCTGCCTTCCTGCAGGCATTCACGACCCGCACCGATGTCAGTGTCGAATGCCGCATCGCGCGCGGGCGCGGCACGGCATGGCTGGCAATCGTCGGACAGGGCAATTACGACGACGGCGGCCGCCTGCTGGGCATGACCGGCATGGTGCAGGACATCACCGAGCGCAAGGCCGCCGAGGACACGCTGCGCCACAGCGAGGAACAGCTGCGCGCGCTGGCCGATTCGATTCCCCAGCTGGCCTGGATCGCCCATCACGACGGCCGCATAGTCTGGTACAACCGCCGCTGGCATGAGTACACGGGCATGCCGCCCGCCCAGCTGGAAGGCGACGGCTGGCAGCAGGTCTATGCGCCCGAGTGCATCGACGCGATGGTCGCGCACTGGCGCACGTCCACGGAAACCGGCAAGCCGTTTGAAATGGAGGTCCCGATCCGCGGCGCGGATGGCCAGTACCGCTGGTTCCTGACCCGCGCCAACCCCGTTCGCGACAGCGCCGGGCAGATGCTGCGCTGGTTCGGCACCAGCACCGACGTGGACCAGGTCAAGCGCGCGCAGGAAGCACTGCGCGACGAAACCAACATTCTTGAAATGCTCAACAGCACCGGCAATGCGCTGGCCCGCCACCGCGACCTGCAGCCGCTGCTGCAGGAAGTGACGGACGCAGCCACCCGCATCGCCGGTGCCCGCTTCGGCGCGTTCTACTTCAGCAGCAACGACCGCTCGCTGCGCCTCGGTGCGCTGTCCGGCCAGCCGCCGCCCGGGTACGACGATCTGTCGGGACCGGGCGCGGCACTGCTGGCCGGGCAGCACCCGGTCTGGCAGGGCGAGGCGCAGGCGGCGCCCGGCGCCGGCATCGTGCGCTGCGACGACCTGCCGGCGCAACCGGACTGCCTGCCGCAGGTGGACCGCGCCCATCTGCCGGACGTGCGCAGCTTCCTGGCCGCCCCCGTCATGTCGCGCACGGGAGAGATGGTGGGCACCCTGCTGTTCGGCCACCCGCAGGCAGGGGTGTTTGGCGAGCGCACGGAGCGCATCGTCGGCGGCATCGCCGCGCAGGCCGGGGTGGCGATCGACAATGCGCGCCTGAACGAGGCCGCGCGTAACGCGGCCGAGGAACGCATTGCCCTGCTCGACCGCGAGCGCAGCGCGCGCGCCGAGGCGGAGCGCAGCAGCCGGATGAAGGACGAATTCCTCGCCACGCTGTCGCACGAGCTGCGCACGCCGCTCAACGCGATTCTCGGCTGGTCGCAGGTTCTGCGCCGCGGCAGCCGTGGCGAAGCGGACTTGCAGAAGGGCTTGCAGACAATCGAACGCAATGCCCGCGCGCAGGCGCAGCTGATCGAGGACCTGCTGGACATGAGCCGCATCATGTCGGGTCAGGTACTGCTGGAAATGCAGGGCGTGCTGCCGGTGACCGTCGTCGAGGCGGCTGTCGAAGCCGTGCGCCCGGCGGCCGCAGCGAAGAACATCGTCATCGAGAGCGACTTCCAGCCCTGCCCGATGATCGCGGCCGATCCTGGCCGGCTGCAGCAGGTGGTCTGGAACCTGCTGTCGAACGCCATCAAATTCACCC
Organism: Pseudoduganella plicata; assembly: GCF_004421005.1. Lineage (NCBI taxonomy): Bacteria > Pseudomonadati > Pseudomonadota > Betaproteobacteria > Burkholderiales > Oxalobacteraceae > Pseudoduganella > Pseudoduganella plicata. The sequence continues at coordinate 101,373 of NZ_CP038026.1, read as the reverse complement.
AGCCGGACGGCCACGTGCGCGTGACCGTGGGGGAGCGGGCGGGCTACGCGGAGATCGTCGTGTCCGACACGGGCATCGGCATCGGTGCCGAATTCCTGGACCACGTGTTCGACCGCTTCCGCCAGGCCGACGCGTCGACGACGCGCCGGCACGGCGGCCTGGGGCTGGGACTGTCGATCGTCAAGCACCTGGTCGAGCAGCACGGCGGTACGGTCAGCGCCGCCAGCGGCGGCGAGGGCCATGGCGCCGCGTTTACCGTACGCCTGCCGCTGGCGGGCAACCTGCCGCTGGGCGAGCGCCCGCGCGCCGGCCTGCAGGCGCCCGCCACGTCCGCCCTCGCCCGCGACGGCGAAATGCCGGACCTGCGCGGCCTGCGCGTGCTGGTCGTGGACGACGAGGCGGACGGTCGCGAGCTGATCAAGCGCGTGCTGTTCGATTGCAATGCGGAGGTGGTGAGCGCGGCCACGGCAACGCAGGCGCTCGAACTGGTGCCGCGGCTGCGCCCGGAACTGCTGGTCAGCGATATCGGCATGCCCGACATGGATGGATTCGAACTGCTCGAGCGCATCCGTGCGCTGGGTCCGGCGGCGGGTGGCGACGTGCCCGCCATCGCGCTGACGGCGTTTGCCCAGTCCGAGGATAAGCTGCGCGCGCTGGAAGCGGGCTTCCACGACCACCTCTCCAAACCGGTCGAGCCGGGCGAACTGATCGCGGCGGTGGCACTGATGGCAACGGCCTTCCGGCGCGGGTAGTGGTTGCGAACTATTTGTTGTTTTTTAGCCACTGCACGACATAAAAACAACAAGTCTTGAGGGAAATCATAATTTCCTTCTGTTCCTACTTGAAGACGCGGCAATGTCCTACAAGAAACTTCAGAAGATTTGCTACACTTTAGCTTCCGAAAAATCTTCTCCCGGAAAAGATTTTTCAATCCGTGCGACGCAGCAAACCCTGCGGCGCTACACTTGGTGTTCCGCTCCAGGCCGAAAAAACGCCGGAGCACGTAATGCGAGATAACTATGCCCAGCCCAGATGAGATCCTGAATGCCAAGATCCTGGTGGTGGACGATTGCGCGGACAATGTCGATCTGATGCTCGAGATCCTGCGCGAAGCCGGCTACACCGATGTCACGGCAACCATGCTGCCCGATCAGGTTTGCTCCCTGCATCGGCAGCATTGCTACGATCTGATCCTGTTGGATTTGCAGATGCCGGGCCTGAACGGCTTTCAGGTCATGAAAGGTCTCAAGGAGATCGAGCAGGACGGTTACCTGCCTGTGCTGGCCCTGACGGCGCAGCCCAGTTTCAAGATTGCCGCTCTCGAAGCCGGCGCGCGCGACTTCATCAGCAAACCGTTCGACCTGCTGGAAGTGCACAAGCGCATCCACAACATGCTAGAGGTACGCCTGCTGTATAAAGAGCTGGCCCAGTACAGCAAGAAGCAGCAGGAACTGGCCCTGCACGATCCACTGACGAGCCTGCCAAACCGGCGCCTGCTGGAAGACCGCATCGAGACGACGTTGCAGCACGCGCTGCGCGCGCAGCGCAAGGCGGCCGTCATGTACCTCGATCTGGATGGCTTCAAGGCCATCAACGACACCCACGGCCACGCCTATGGCGATGAGATCCTGAAACTGGTTGCGCAGCGGCTGGTCGGCTCGTCGCGCAAGGAAGACACGGTCGCGCGCGTCGGCGGCGATGAATTCGTCATCGTGCTGGGCGACGTCAGCGGCCTGGGCGACGCCCGCGAGCCGGCCTCCAAACTGATCGAAGTGGTGTCCGAGCCTTACCTGGTCATGGGCGTCACGCTGCGCCTCTCGACGAGCATCGGCATCGCCCTGTTCCCGGATGACGCCACGTCCGTTGGCGACCTGATCCACGCGGCCGACAATGCGCTGTATGACGCCAAGCGCGCCGGCAAGAACCGTTATTGCGCCGCCCCGGGCAGCACGAAAGGTGCTGCCGGCGTCGTCGCGCACCAGCTGAAAAGCGTTGCCACGACGGTTGCCTGAGGATAGGCCGATGGGATGGCCACCCTGGGTGACCTGTCCCTCTCGTCCAGCAACGACAAAACCCGCGTCCAGGCGCGGGTTTCTCATAACGACGCGTGCCGCCCTCGGGCGGCGGGTTCTTACTGGGCGACTTCCTTTTCCTTGCCGCTTTCGGTGGATGCCTCGACCTTGTTGGCGTGCTGGTGGTCGCCCTGGGCATCGACCTTGTCCGGCGCCACTTCAATGCGCGTGATGCCGGAATCGACGGAGATCGGGTCGCTGGCGGGGAACGTCATTTCCACGGCATCGTCGAGCAGCTCTTCCTTGGCCTTCTCCGCCGGCTGGAGCTGCTCCTCGTCGGCAAGCGTGGTGATGGCCACGGCCCACTTGACGAAATTCAGACTGGCCAGTTCGCGCACGGTGGTGACGTTGAAGGCCTTCTGCAGCGCCTTGGCATCGTCTTCGCTGACACCGCGCAGGGCACTGATCGGGGCATCGGCCAGATCCTTGAAGCACTTGCCCAGGTGTTTATTGTCTACGACGGTATCGATATTCATGATGTGTCCTTTCGTTTAGTTGCCGTGTTGTCTACGCTTTCAATATGGCATGAAAACACCCGGCTGTATGTGCGCAATCGAACAATTCGGAGCGCGTCCTGTAGTTCCATGGACTTTTGACTTTGCAATATGCTATTGCTATGATCGTCCGGATGTTTGTCTGACAGAACTGTTCGCTTCAACGCGATCAACATAAAATTAACGTGCCAAAATTGGACAAACCAAAAATCCTCGTCGTCAACGATGACGCCAACAGCCTGTTCGCTCTGACGAGCCTGCTGGCACAATGGGCCGAGGAAGAACCGTACGAGGTGATCGCTGCTCGCAGCGGGGAGGAGGCCTTGCGGCAGGTTCTGCTGCATGACTTCGCAGTCATCCTCCTCGACGTGAACATGCCCGGCATGGACGGCTTCGAGACGGCCGAAGCGATTCACCAACGGGGCCGCTCGGCCAATGTCCCCATCATCTTCATCACGGCCTTTGTCGCGGACGAACTGGACCGGCTGAAGGCCTACCAGCGCGGCGCCGCGGACTTCCTGTTCACGCCCGTCATCCCGCAGATCCTGCATGCCAAGATCTCGGTTTTCGTCGCGCTTGCACTGAAGAACGAAGAACTGAAACAGCAGGCGCGCCAGCTGCATCAGCGTACCAACGACCTGGTCAGCAGCAACCGGCAACTCCTGCAGGAAATCGAGGAACGCAAGATCGCCGAACGGCAGAATCACGCGAAAGACGAATTCCTGGCCATGCTGGGACACGAACTGCGCAATCCGCTGTCGGCCATCAGCAGCGCTGCGTCGCTGATCGCCCTGCCCGGGGTGTCGATGGAAGGCGCGGTCCGGGCCAAAAAGATCATCCAGCGCCAGAGCCAGCACCTGGGCCGCATTGTCGACGACCTGCTCGACCTGTCCCGTGCGATGTCGGGCAAGATCCTGCTGAACCGCGTGCCCGTCGACCTGGCCGCGCTGATCGGCAACTGCCTGGAGACGTACCGCGCGACGGGCCGCACGGCCCACTACAAGGTCAGCGCGGAGCTGGAAGCGGGCTGGGTCGACGGTGACGTCACGCGGCTGGAGCAGATCTTTTCCAATTTATTGGACAATGCGTTGAAGTACACCGCGCCGGGTGGCACGATCGACGTCGTGCTGGAGGTGGACGGGGACGATACCGTGCTGACGATTCACGATACCGGTGTCGGCATCTCCACCGAATTGCTGCCGCATGTGTTCGATGTGTTCGTGCAGGGCACGAGTACGATCGACCGTGCGCAGGGCGGACTGGGAATCGGCCTGGCGCTGGTGCGGCGCCTGACAGAGTTGCATGGCGGCAGTGTGGACGCCGAGAGCGCAGGGCCGGGAGAAGGCAGCGTGTTCTCGATCCGCCTCCCAAGAATTGAACGAATTATCGAGAAAGAGCCGGAGATCATGGATACGAACGAACAAGCCAAGCCCAATGTGCTGCTGATTGAAGACAACGACGATGGCCGCGAAATGATGGCCATGATGCTGAGCTGCTACGGGTACGACGTGCGCTCCGCCCCCGACGGCCTGCAGGGGATCGAGACGGCCCTCAGCTACCGGCCGGACGTGGCGCTGGTCGATATCGGCCTGCCCGGCATCGACGGCTACGAGGTGGCGCGGCGCCTGCGCGCCAACAGCGACACGAGCGGCATCCGCCTGATCGCGCTGACGGGCTATGGCCTGGCGGAAGACCAGCGCCGCGTGCTGGAGGCGGGCTTCAACATGCACCTCGTCAAGCCTGTCGATATCGAAAGCCTGATGAAGGCCATCAGCAGCCTGACCAATCCGAACGCCACACCGACGGCGGCACCGGCGTCGTAAGGTTAGCGGCATGATGCCGGCGGCGGGCCGTGCCCGCCGCCAGTGACGACCAGACGCGGGCCGATACGGTTAGATGCGTGGCTGGCTGCCCTGTTTCGACGGGGCGACCAGGAGCGGCTCCGGCGGGATCTCCGTGATCTCGTCCTTACGCGCCTGGATCTGGCGGCCCAGCTCGACCATGTCCAGCCCGGCCTTCTTCGCTTCCGGGAACATTTCCTTCTCTTCTTCCTGGACGTGGTGGTCGATGTACTCGCCCAGCACTTTCACTTTCGCGTCATACAGGTCGTCCTGTGGCTCCATGCTGCTGATCTGCGCGATCAGGTCTTTCGCCGAAGCGTGCTCGACGGTTGCTTCGTCCACCATGTCTTCGGCGTCGTCGGCCTCTTCGCGCATGGCTGGGTAGAAAATCTCCTCTTCGGCGATGGCGTGCTTGGTCAGCTCCAGGCAAATCTTGTCGGCCAGCTTCTTCTTGGCGACATAGGCGCGTTCACCCAGTTCTTCGAATTGTTTGAACATCGCCTTCACTTCGGCGTGATCCTGCTTCAACAGGGCGATCGCGTCTTGCGGCTTGGCTGTGGCACTCATGGCTGCTCCTTGTGTTTGGTTGAACGACAGCCATAGATTGCCACTTTTGCAGCATATGCTCTGTGCGGCACTTCACGATCATGCCAGTGCGACATTTCCGCAAAACCTCATGTATGATCCGAGCGTTACCGATTGCAGACCAAAAACAAGAAGCCCACCCATGTCCGACATTGCACCGGAAGATCAGACCGACACGGCGCGCATCGCCGAACTCAGCGAGCTGCTGGGTCACGTCAACACCGCCTGGGACAACGAGCGCCGCGCGCTGGCCCGGCAGCTGCACGACAGCGTGGGCTCGTCGCTGACGGCGTTGACGATGCACCTGGGTCTGCTGACGGCAAAACTGCCTGCCGAGCCGCCCGCGCTGCGCGAACGCGCCGCGCAGATGAAAAACCTGCTGCACACCATTATCGAAAACAACCGCCGTATGCAGCACAAGCTGTGGAACGACAAGCTCGAATTTCTCGGCATCAAGGTAGCGTTCGGCGAGCTGGTGCTGCAGTTCGGCGAACAATACCGCGTGCAGGCGCGCTACAGCCTGCCCGAGGATGAACCGTCGTGCTCGCGCGAACACGGCGTCGCGCTGTTGTTCGCACTGGAAGAAGGCCTGCGCAATATCGCCGCCCACGCTGGCGCGACGGAAGTTGACGTGATCCTGGACGACAACGAGGACGAGATCATGCTGACAGTGCGCGACAACGGCAGTGGCCCGGGCGCCCCGGACGCCGGCGCCGACAAGTTTGGCCTGCGCCTCGTGCGCGAACGGGCCCGTCACCTCGGCGGCACGCTCGAGCTGAAAGCTCACCCGGACGGTGGCTCCGCGCTGACGCTGCTGCTGCCGAAAACGCCTGCCGCTGCCGCCTGATTCGTCAGGGATGCAAGGCTTCAGCGCGGATAGCTGACCCGGGAAGGCCAGCGACTACCGCGTCCGCGCGAAGCACCACTCCCGCCACTGGCTGCTGTCACACGCATGGGCCTCAGGCAAAAGCCTGTCCCCGGCAACTCAGGCCCGTTGACTGCGGATCGGCCGAGGCTGGCGAGACACCGGCAGACACCTGGGACTTGCGCCCGGCGCCAGAGACTGTCAATGCAGCTTCACATGCGGCGTGGAGCGCTTGATCAAGAACCGCGCCAGCGCCAGCACGCCCGTGCGCATGGTCCCCATGATCGCCTTGTGATGCATCAGGTGCAGACTGGTGTACATCAACCGCGCGAACGCCCCCTCGACAAACCAGTTGCTGCCCTGCAGTGAGCCCATCAGGCTGCCGACGGACGTCGACTGCCCGAACGACACCAGCGATCCGTAATCCCGGTAGACGTACGGCTTGCCGCGCGGCGGCTTGCCCTGCTCGCGCCGCAGCAGCGCGTCCAGCAGGTAATCGGCCTGCTGGTGCGCCGCCTGCGCCCTGGGCGGCACGGGCTTGCCGTCCGCGCCCACGCACAGCGCGCAGTCGCCCAGCGCATAGATGTTCGGAAAGCCTTTGACTGACAGCTCGCCCGTCACGTCCACCTGGCCACCCTTGACGGTCGGCAAGCCCAGCCTGGCAAGGAGATCGGGCGCCTTGATGCCCGCGGCCCAGACAGTGATATCGGACGGGTACACGGTACCGTTGCCGACGATGACCTTGTCCGCCTCGATGGCCGTCACGCGCGTTTCCACGCTGACGCGCACACCCCGCTCGGCAAGCAGCTTGACGGCCGCCGTCGACACCCGCTCCGGCAGCGGCGCGAGAATGCGCGGCGCGCCTTCGAGGATCGTGATGCGCACGTCCTGCATGGGCTGCAGGTGGCCGAAGCCATAGGCGGCATAAACGCCGCTGGCCTCGCGCAACTCCGCAGCCAGCTCGACGCCGGTGGCGCCGCCGCCAATAATGACGATGTCGATTCCCGACCCGCCGCCGCTGCCCCGTTCATGCTCGCTCTTCTCGGTCGCGGCCTTGGCGAGCAGTTTCAGCAAGGTGAGACGGAAGCGTTCCGCATCCTCCGTGCCGTTCAGGGAAATAGTGTGCTCGGCCGCGCCGGGCACGCCAAAGTAATTCGATGTGCTGCCGACGGCCAGCACCAGCGAATGGAAACCGATGGACCGCCGCGGCAGCACGGTCTCGCCGGCGGCTGTCTCGATCGGCCCGACGGTGATCGTGTTCTGCGCCGTGTCCAGCGCCTCGAGGGCACCGTAGACGTAAGTGAAGCCGTTGTCGTGCGCCAGCATCTGGTACGACAGGCCCTCGGCGTGGATGTCGAGCGAACCCGCCGCCACTTCGTGCAGCGACGGCTTCCAGATATGGTACAGGCGGCTGTCCACCAGCATGACCTTCTTCGGGCCCAGCTTGCGCCCCAGCTTGCAGGCCAGCTCAAGGCCGCCCGCCCCTCCCCTACAATGACGTAATTGCTCTGCAAACGTTTCTCCTTGAACGTGAAAAGCCGCGACCCGGCGGCGGCTGGCGGGTCGCGTACTCAGTCGCGCCCGTGGCCGTTGCCGTGGCCGTGCCCCTTGCCATTGCCATTGTCATTGCCGTGGCCCTTGCCATTGCCGTGGCCCTTGCCATGACCCCGATCATCGTGACCGCGATCGTCATGGCGGTCGTAACGCGGCTCGTGTCGCGGACCGCCATGGTCATGCCGGGCCCGGTAGCGCGGCGCGTATTCGTTCAGGTACCAGCTGTCCTTGACAAAATAGACGTTACGCCCGCAGGCATTGTAGGCGCGGCAGTGCCGGCTCCAGTGCTTGGCGTGGCCGGGCGGCACGCGCAGGTACAGCGGCGCTTCCACATGGCGTGCCGGGCGCTGCACGATGACAGGCTCGCGGTAGATAACCGCGGGCCGCGTGTTGCCGATATCGATGCGGCCGTAGAAGCCCGGCTGGCCGATATCGATGGAAACGCCCACGTCCTGGGCAACTGCAAAGGACGACAGCACCAGCAGGCTGGCGGAAAGAATCAGGTTTTTCATAAACTCGTAGTAGTGGAAGCAAGGCGCGAAAACAGGACGCCGGCGATCATTGTACAGAGGACGCGGCTACCCCGTCGGTGCGGCGCTGAACAAAGGCTGGGACAGGGGGTGCTCCGGCGAGCGGCCGCTTGCGGGCCGTGCCCGATGTTTCCTTGAAATGCCGAGCCAGGCACCGCCCGCCGCCGCAGACCCACCTGCAAAGTCTTTAACTGGTACGAACAGACACCGTTTTCCAAAGGCGAAAACGGAAGTCTGTCCGGCAAGTTGTCATGCGGCCCGCGCCAGCGCGGCCTCCAGCTGGGAAATGGCGCCGCGCGCCTGCGCAATCACCTTGTCGGCAATGCGCTTGCGCATCCCCTGGATGCGCCCGGCGGCCTCAGCCTCCAGCATCAGCGGCGTCAGCAACTGGCTGGCGGACTCGTAGAATGCCGTGCCGATGCGGTCGAGCTGGACGATGAACGACTCCTCCGCCTCTTTCATGCGCCGGCGCAGCTCCTCCTCGAAGGCGCGGCGCTTGTCGCGGATCTCGTCGCGCTTGCGCTTGTTGCTGTCGGTCGCCCACTTGAACGCGCTGGCCAGCAGCACGGCACCGCCGACAAAGGGCACCACGGGCGCGACGACCGGCACCACGACGGCCACGCCGAAGAGGTAAGCAGCCGTGCTGGTACCCGCGGCGGCGACGGCGCTGCCCATCAAGGTCAGGTTGGCCGCGGTGTCGACCGTATTGACAAGACGCGTGCCGATGCGCAGCCGCGGCATCAGCCGGGCCAGCGCGGCGCTGTGCTGGCGTTCGAACGCGTTGACCTGCGACAGCCGCATATCGGACTGGAACAGTTTCAGGTCGTGATTGAGCAGGTCCAGCGCCTCCTGCTTGCGCCGCGTGACGCGCTGCAGGCGCGTTTCCATCTCCTGCGCGAACTGCTGGCGGCCAATGCTGGACCACACCTGCTCGTCCTTCCACTGCTCATTGTCCAGGCGCTCGCCGATGGCCAGTTCGACGGCGTTGCCGGCATCCTGCACGGCCTCGTCGATATCCTGCCACAGCACCCGGCGCTCGTAGGCGATGCGGGCGTCGATCAGCGCAAGACGCTGCAGCACCTGCTGGCGCAGCTGTTCCGCCGTGGCCGACAGCCCCGCCGCGCCCGCCTCCGCCGCCAGCGGCGCACCGGCGTTCTCCTCGTACGTGGCAATGCCCTGGCTGATGGTGGCGACCGCCCGCTGCACGGCCTCGCGCAGCTGGTCGTGCCCCATCATGCCGCCATTGAAGCCGCGCGCATGATCGAGCAGCTCCGTCTGGCCCGTGCTGCGGCCGAAATCGGCGATGGCGTCGACCAGCCCCGGCCCCCTGACGAGCTTGCGTGCCTGCGTGCCCAGGTTGTTCAGCAGCCGGCGCTCCTGCTCCGGCGGCAGCGTGTAGAAATGCTCGGGCGTCAGGCGGATGCCCAGCGCGCGCGCCACCTTCTGCGCCAGCGGCCGGGACTTGGTGCCGTGCAGCGCCAACAGCGGGCGCATCAGCATGAAGGCGCCGTCGCGCGTCGCCATGTCGGCGCCGTTGCTGCTGCGCGAGAGCGCGTTCAGCGACCATTCCACCGTCACGCCGGACTCGATCGCATTGAGCACCAGGGCCGTGAACACGGCGGACGCCTTGCCCTCGCCGGCGATATCGGTCACGGCGGCGAACTGGGCCAGCGTGAGCGAACCGTCCTCGCCCACGGCGATGGCACCGACGGCGCGCGCCAGCGCGGAGGCGAAGCTGTGGTCCGAGCACAGGTGCTCGTCCAGCGTGCGCAACTTCAACGTATGCTCCGGCGCGGCCGGCATGACTTGCGGATGCGAAGTTGCGTCGTTCACGATGATCCCCTGTGCGTTATGGCGCGCGATGTTGCGTCGCGGTCTCCGCCGCGGTCCGATGCCGTTTTGACATTCTAGCGGAAGCACCGGACCGCGGAAACCGCCGCGCAGCGGTGCGCGTCCCGAACTGGGCCGGGCGCCACCCATTGCAAACCATTAGTAAGCATGCAAGAATGCCGAACTGTTATCAGGCGCACGCAACATACCGGAGACCCCGATGCAGATCACGCTGGAACCAGTCACCATCGACAACTTTGAAACGCTGATGGAGATGACCCTGCCGCCCGAGCAGGACCGCTATATCGCCAACAATGCGTTCTCCATCGCCCAGTCGCGCTTCTATCCAAACTATCGGGCGCGCGCCATCTATTGCGACAGCCGCCCGGCCGGCTTCCTGCTGTATGCCGTGGCGGCCGGCGACGTGCCCGGCCACTACGCCATCTACCGCCTGATGGTCGAGCATGAACGCCAGGGTCGCGGCATCGGCCGCCGTGCGCTGGAGCTGTTGCTGGCGGAACTGCGTGCCCAGCCGGATGCGCACCGCATCTCGATCTGCTACCACCCCGACAACGCGGTGGCGCGCGCCCTTTATCTTGCCTGCGGCTTTACGGAGGTGGGCATCGACGCCGACGGCGAGATGATTGCGCACATCCTGCCGAATGCCCCGGCAGCCTCCGCCGCCTGACCCTCATGCCGGCTCCGTCGCCAGCACCAGCGTCTCCTTGATCTCCTCCATCACCACATAGCTCTTCGACTGCGCGGCGCCGGGCAGATTGAGCAGCATGTCGCCCAGCAGCTTGCGGTACTCCGCCATCTCGTGGATGCGCGCCTTGATCAGGTAGTCGAAGTCGCCCGAGACGAGGTGGCATTCCTGCACCTCCGGGATGCGCAGCACTTCGCGGCGGAACTGTTCGAAGTGGCTGGCCGATTTCTGGTTCAGCGTGATTTCCACGAACACCAGCAACGTCGCCCCCACGGCAGCCGGATTCAGCCGGGCGTGGTAGCCGGTGATGACGCCGTCGCGCTCCATGCGCTTGACGCGCTCGATGGCAGGCGTGATCGACAGCCCTACCTGCTCGGACAGATCCTTCATCGAGATGCGGCCGTCCTGCTGCAGGATGCGCAGGATCTTGCGGTCCAGCTTGTCGAGGGTGCGTACCGACTCTTTTTGTGTGCGCATGATTTTCCGCTGAATTCGAGAGGTTTTATAGTAACAATCACTACCTCGACCACATTATCATAGTAAAAATCTGCATACAACATTTCTTATACTCGAGGCAAAACATGCGTGTCGTGATTCTGGGCAGTGGCGTTATCGGTGTGACCACGGCTTATTACCTGGCCCAGGCCGGCCATGAGGTGACGGTGCTCGACCGCCAGCCCGGTCCCGCGCTCGAGACGAGTTTTGCCAACGCCGGACAGATCTCGCCCGGCTATGCGTCGCCATGGGCCGCACCCGGCATTCCCCTGAAGGCCGTCAAGTGGATGATGCAGCGCCATGCGCCGCTGTCCATTTCGCCCGATGGCACGCTGTTCCAGTTGCAGTGGATGTGGCAGATGCTGAAGAACTGCAATGCCGACAGTTACGCCGTCAACAAGGAACGCATGGTCCGGCTGGCCGAGTACAGCCGTGACTGCTTCAAGGCGCTGCGCGCGGCTACCGGCATTTCGTACGAAGGCCGCCAGCAAGGCACGACGCAGCTGTTCCGCACGCAGAAGCAGCTGGACGATGCCGCCAAGGATATCGAAGTGCTGAAGGAAACAGGCGTGCCGTATGAGCTGCTGGGCGCGCGCGAGCTGCTGTCCGCCGAGCCCGGCATTGCCGCCGACCGCCTTGTGGGCGGCCTGCGCCTGCCGAACGACGAGACGGGCGACTGCCAGCTGTTTACCACGCGCCTGATGGCCATGGCCGAGTCGCTGGGCGTGAAGTTCCGCTATAACGTGGACATCACGGACCTCGTCACGAAAGGCGACGAGATCGCCGGCGTGCGCTGTGGCGCCGAGATCGTCACCGGCGACTCGTATGTCGTGGCGCTGGGGGCCTATTCGACGGCGTTGCTGAAGAAAATCGTGCAGATACCCGTCTATCCGCTCAAGGGCTACTCGATCACCGTGCCGATTGCGCACGCGGAAAAGGCGCCCACGTCCACGATCCTGGACGAGACGTACAAGATCGCCGTCACCCGCTTCGACGACCGCATCCGCGTGGGCGGCATGGCCGAGATCGCGGGCTTCGACACGCGCCTGAACCCGCGCCGCCGCGAAACGCTGGAGATGGTGGTCAACGACCTGTTCCCCGGCGCGGGCGACACCGCACAGGCATTGTTCTGGACGGGTCTGCGCCCGATGACGCCGGACGGCACGCCCGTTGTCGGCCGCACGCCGGTACGCAATCTGTTCGTCAACACGGGCCACGGCACCTTGGGCTGGACGATGTCGTGCGGCTCCGCGCAACTGCTGGCCGACATCATGTCGGCCCGCCGCCCCGCCATTTTCGCCGACGACCTGTCCGTCGAGCGCTATCGCAGCAAGGGCGCTGTGCGCCAGCCGCAACTCGCGGGCGCCTGACGACGGCCGGAGCCGCCCGGTGCCGGGTCAGCGCCGGCACGGCCACGGCCGCGCTCGTGACAACATCGGGGTCAGGCACAGAAACTGTCATCGCGCGCCGCCGCACGGGGCTTCAAGGCCGAGCTTGTGACAGTTTTCGTGCCTGACCCCTTTGTTGTCACGAGCTGGGCCGCTGGCATTGTGTCCCTTGGCCGCACATTGTTGTCACCGCGCCCCCCACCGAGCATGCACAATTGTGTCGCTGTGCCGCCGTGCGTATAATTTTATCCATGAATAAACTGGAAGCCTTCGGGCACATCGCCGCGCTGGCGATCCGTGGTGACCTGGTGTTTCCCACCAGCGTCAATGCGGCATTGCGCGTACAGCTCGCACTGGACGACCCCGACTGTCCGATGGATGAGGCCATCCGCCTCGTGCTGGCAGAGCCGCAGCTGGCGGCGCGCACCGTCGCACTGTCCAATTCGGCGATGTTCAGCCGTGGCGGCGGCACGATCACCAATGTGCGCGCCGCCATCAACCGCATCGGCTACCACAACCTGTATGCGCTTGCGGCCGCCATGGTGGTGCGCCAGTTCGGCAGCAAGATTGCCGACCCGGCATTGCGCGTCAAGGCGGAGCAACTGTGGCAGCACACGGTGCACGTGGCATGCCTTGCCCGTATCATCGCCCGCGAGGTGACGGAAGTGAACGCGGACACAGCGCTCTTCGCCGGCATCGTCCACGAAGTCGTTGGCTTCTACCTGCTGTCGCGCGCCGACGAGTTCCCTGGCCTGCTCGATCCGGACCCGGAAAACTGGCAGCCGGCCAGCGAGGAAATCATCCTGCGCGAAGTGATGAACAAGCTGGGCATTCCGGAGCCCGTCGCCAGCGCCATCGAAGGCTTGCGCGACGGCTTCCTCGGGGTGCCACCGGAAACGCTGCTGGACACGCTGCTGCTGGCGAACCACTTCTCCCCCGTGGCTTCGCCGCTGGGCACGGCACGCGAGGAAGTGCCGCAGGCCGAATCCGTCGTCGACCTGTTCATCGACGAGGAAATGGCCGCGCGCATGGTTGCTCAGGCCGAGCTCGACGCGGCCGCGATGAACAGCGCCATGCTGGTCTAGGCCTTTCCCCTGCGTTTTTCCTTCTCTCCGGCGGAGAAGTGCTCCGCCAGGAAATCGATGAAAACACGCGCCCGCACGGGCAGGTTGCGACGGTCCGGGTAATACACGAACAGGTCCGCCGCCGGCAGCGTGAACTCGGGCAGCACGACGCGCAGCCTGCCGCTGTCCAGGTATTTCGCCAGGTCCCATTCCGACCGGATCAGGATGCCGTGACCGTCCAGCGCCCACCCCAGCACGATATCGCCATCGTTGCTGGACAGGGCGCCATGCACCTTCACCACCTCGCTGTGCTCGCCGTGCAGGAAGCGCCAGATGCCGTAGGCGTCGTCGTTCTGGCGGTGGATGATGCAACGGTGGCGGGCCAGCTCGGCCAAGGTGGCGGGCGCGCCATGCCGCTCCAGGTACGTGGGCGAGGCGCACAGGAAGCGCCGGTTCGACAGGATGCGGCGCGCGTTCAGCCGCTTGTCCGGCAAGGTGCCGAAGCGGATCGCCAGGTCGAAGCCGCTCTCGACGATGTCGATGTGACGGTCCGTCACCTCCATCAGGACCTCCACCTCCGGATAGCGCGCGGCGAACGCGGACACCAGCGGCGCCAACACCGTACGCCCGAATCCCAAGGTGGCGTTCACCCGCAACAGGCCGCGCGGGACCGCCCTGCCCTGCGCCACCACGTCCTCCATGTCGCGCACATCGGCCAGGATGCGGGTGGCGTGCAGCAGATAGGTTTCGCCCTCGCTGGTCAGGCTGAGGCTGCGCTTCGTGCGATTCAGCAGGCGTACGCCCAGCCGGCTTTCCAGCGCCGCCAACCGCTTGGTTGCGGCCGGTGGCGTCAGGTCGATGGCGCGGGCGGCTGCCGCCAGGCTGCCGTGACGAGCAATCAGGACGAAAAACTGCATGTCCGATGTAGGGTCATTCTTCACTGAATTTCACTTCTCAAATGAATTTTGGAGAATTATAGACCTGCGCACCGGCTTTAGACTGTGGCCTTCGATTCCCCCTGGAGCTGCCATGCAAATTGTTGAAATACGCGAAAAAAACCATCCCGATCAGCTCACCGATCCGCAACGCCTATATCGATTTCAGCAAAATGACGCTGAGCCTGGTTGCCGTTGTCACCGACGTCGTCCGCGACGGCAAGCCCGTCATCGGTTATGGTTTCAACTCCAACGGCCGCTACGGCCAGGGCAAGCTGATGCGCGAGCGTTTCATCCCGCGCATCCTGGAAGCCGAGCCCGCTTCGTTGCTCGACGATAGCGGCAGCAACCTCGACCCGCACCGCATCTGGCACTGCATGTTCACCAATGAGAAACCGGGCGGTCACGGCGAGCGCTCGGTTGCCATCGGCACCATCGACATGGCCGTCTGGGATGCCGTGGCAAAGATCGCCGGCCAGCCGCTGTTCCAGCTGCTGGCCGACCGTTACGGCAGCGGCCGGCCAGAGCGCAAGGTGTTTGTCTACGCCGCGGGCGGCTATTACTACCCCGGCCAGGACCATGGCAAGCTGAAGGACGAGATGCGCAGCTATATCGACCGCGGCTATACGGTCGTCAAGAAGAAGATCGGCGGCGCCTCGCTGGACGAGGACCTGCGCCGCATCGATTCCATCCTGAGCGTGCTGGGCGACGGGCAGAAGCTGGCCGTCGATGCCAACGGGCGCTTCGACCTGGACACGGCGATCGCGTATGCGAAAGCGCTGTCGCAGTATGACCTGTTCTGGTACGAGGAAGCGGGCGATCCGCTCGACTTCGAACTCCAGGCCACCCTGCGCAATTACTACAGGAATCCGATGGCCACAGGCGAAAACCTGTTCTCGATGCAGGATGCGCGCAACCTGATCCGTTACGGCGGCATGCGTGCCGACCGCGACTGGCTGCAGTTCGACTGCGCGCTCTCGTACGGCCTGGTGGAATACCTGCGCACCCTCGACATGCTGCGCGAACACGGCTGGTCACCCAGCCGCTGCATTCCGCATGGCGGCCACCAGATGTCGCTCAATATCGCAGCTGGCCTCGGCCTGGGCGGCAACGAGTCCTACCCCGATCTGTTCCAGCCGTTCGGCGGCTTCCCGGACGGCGTCAGGGTCGAAAACGGCCATATCACGATGCCGGACCTGCCCGGCATCGGGTTCGAAGGCAAGGCCGACCTCTATCGGGAGATGCGACAGCTGGCGCAATGACGCGCAGGTGACGGCGCGTGCAACCGGGGTGTGCAACATGGGCGTACAGCCAGTGCATGCGACCGTGCCACGCACCAGCCCTGGAAGCTTGCGCCGCCGGCAGTACCGTGGTCTCAACAGCCAGCACCTGAACATTAGCGAGAGATCGACCCGGCACCCTTCGGCCGGATGAATAAGACATCCGTTGCTATGATTGCCGGTGGGATATAGGCGGCTGCTCAGTCCAGGTCGGCGATGCCTGGATCGTTGCCAGGTGGTCGCGGTTCATGACCAGGCAGATCAGCGAACGCAGGATCTAGTCGGTAAAGGGCGTCAGTCTCTTCAGCGGCAACGGGGACGGCGGCAGCGCCGTACGGTCCGCTATAGCCGCGCATTGCCGCCAGGCCGGGAGCAGGCGCTAGCGCCCTTCGTGCCTGGCCGCATAGTCCTCACGCACGTGTCGAGAGATATATGTCGACAATCCGCGTCCCGCCAGCGCCAGCCGCTTCATTTCCTCCACGTGTGCGCGGCCCGGCCGGCCATACGTGTACTCGTAGACGTCGCCGCCGGCGAACTTGACGGCAATGGCATCGGCGCGGATGTCATAGGCCAGCACGCCGGAGTGGCCTTCCAGATTGCGATAGCGTTTCATGGGGTCAGTCTAGCGCGGGCCGGTTACGGCGCCGCGCACGGCTGACGATTCGCGCACCGGCAAGATCGGGCCACCCCGGGCAGGCATCGGGGCTGATTCGACGCCGCATCGAAAGGCGGCAGCAGCAGCGGCCATCATGGTTTCGCAGCCGTATAGACGTAGGTCGCGCCACCGCCGTCGCGCAGCGTCAGCTTGCCATCCTTGCGGCTGACCGCGTGGAAGTCGTAACCGAGGGCGGGCTGGCTGATGTGCGCGATGTGCAGCCGGCAACCCTGATACGTCCAGACGCCCATCATGTCGAGGCGGTGGTTGCGCCACGATGTAAAGACGCGCTTCGTACGCTCGTGCGACAGCTCGAATTCTTCCGGATCGGTGCCGTCGATCCCGCGCCACGCGCCAATCAGCTGGGCTTCCGACACCTCGCAGGGTCGCTCGCCGCCGCGCAAGGCAGCGATGCGGGTCGTGTAGGCTGCGCGCAGGCAGGCCGCGTCGGTGCACCGGTCGCGCACGTCGGCCAGCCAGGCGCGCTGCTGCGCCAGCAAGCCAGGGTGGCGGCCCGAACGCCGCGCCGCTTCGTACGCCTTGGCGAGCTCGCCATCCAGCGCCGACAGCGCGGGCTGGGCGCAGATCATCCGCTCGACCCGTGTACCGGCCCTGGCGCAATCGAAGCCGGCCGCCGAGGCGTGCCCCGCGACCAGCGCCGGCAGCCACCAGGACCACCCCAACAAAATTCATAACGCTGCCATACCGTTACCTTGCCGGCCGGTAACGCCCGCCCGCGGCGATGAAGAACTCGTCCTTCAGCGCCTCGTCGGCATTCTGGTATTTCGCCACCGAGCGGCGCGTCTCGACCGGCTCGAACATGGGAACGTCGCCGTCGCCATTGAACCCGTACACCCGGAACTGGACGGAGCCCTTTTTCAGACGCTCGGCGGGGGTATTGCCGTCGCGCTCTGCTTCGACCGCATACAGCTGGCCCTGCTGGCGGAAGAAGGCGATGGCGACCATCGTGGCGTCGCCGGTCTCCGCGCTGCGCAGGTTGTAGCCCATGCCCTTCGTTGCCGGCATCGTGACGTGCATCCACGGCGCATCCGCCTTGGACGGCACCAGAAAGACGGTGTAGGTATCGAAGCTGGTGGCGCTCAGGTTGCTGACTAAGCCGCGCATGATCTGGAATTTGTCGTCGCCCGCCGTGACGTCGTTGACGCCATAGCGCAGTGGCAGTTCGGCTTTCTCGGCGGGCGGCTTGGCGGGCGCGGCAGCCAGCGCGCCGTGCACGCTCAATGCAAACAGCGCCGGTGCGGCCCATGCAGCCTGAAGTCTCATCTGGTGTCCTTGCAGATTAGCAAAACGGCATTTTAGCCTACGGCACTGCTTCCGGCGTCAACACCCCCAGCACCGCCACCAGCTTCGCCGTATCGAGCGGCTTGACGAAATACTGATCGAAGCCGGCCGCCAGCGCGCGTTCCTGGTCTTCCTTGCGGCCGTAGCCCGTCACGGCGATCAGCAGGGCGTTGGCCGTCGCGGGCTGCTGGCGCAGGCGGGTGGCGAGCTCGTTGCCATCGATGTCGGGCAGGCCGATGTCGAGAAAGCAGACGTGCGGCGTGGTCTTGGCGGCCAGGTCCAGCGCCTCGGACGCACGGTAGGCCACGCTCACTTCGTGGCCCGCCGCCTCCAGGAACAGCGCCAGCGTCTGCGCCGCGTCGACGTTGTCGTCCACGACCAGGCAGCGCAGGCGACCGGGGCGCGCTCCCTGCGGCGCCGACGCGTTCGCGCCAGCGGGCGTTTGCAGCACCTCTTCGTAAGGCAGCTCGACCGTGAACATGCTGCCCCGCTCCGGTCCCGGGCTCTCCGCGCGCACCGTGCCACCGTGCAGCAGCACCAGCGTGCGCGCCAGCGCCAGCCCGAGCCCAAGGCCACCCTGCGACCGGTCGGACGTGCGCTCGGCCTGCGTGAACAGGTCGAACACGCGCGTCACCAGTTCGGGCGCCATGCCGATGCCGTCGTCGGCCACGGTCAGGCGCGCGAGATTGCCCCCCTCGACGCGCGCCAGGGCAATGCGTACGTGGCCGTATTCCTGTGTGTACTTGGCCGCGTTGTTGAGCAGGTTTGCCACCACCTGCACCATGCGCTTGTGGTCCGCGCTGACGCCCACCGGCGTGTGCGGCAGGTCGATCTGCAACTGCTGGCGCCTGGCCTTGAGGAGCGGATACGCCTGTTCGACGGCGTCCTCGACGACGGTGCGCAGGTCCAGCAGCTGGCGATTCAGCTTGACGAGGCCGCGCGTCACCCGCGACACGTCCAGCAGGTCGTCGATCAGGCGCGTCATGTGCGCGACCTGGCGCACGATGATCTCGGCCGTGCGCGTCACGGAGGGGTTGTCGGCGTGCGCCAGCTTCAGCACCTGGGCGCCGGAACTGATCGGCGCCAGCGGATTGCGCAGCTCGTGCGCCAGCATGGCCAGGAACTCGTCCTTGCGCCGGTCCGCCGCCTGCAGCGAGGCGGCGGCCGCATCGCGTTCCAGCTCCTTCTTCTGCAACGCCTGCGCCATCTCGTCCAGCGAGCGGGCCAGGTCGCTGATCTCCTCGTTCTCGTAGGGCATGCCGGTACGCGTGTCCAGCGAACCGGTGGCGATGCGGTTGGCCGTCCGCGCCAGCGACTGCACGCGCCGCACGATCAGGATGTCGCCACCGAACCAGGCCGCCAGCAGTGCCAGCGTGACGGTAGCGACCAGACCGACGCTGGCGATCAGCTGGTCGCGCGTGGCCGCCGCAACGATTTCCTCGTGCGGAATGCCGATCATGACGGTGTAGTCGGACACCTCGTGACTGCCCACCCGGGCAAACGCGTACAGGCGCTCGACGCCGTCCGCATCGGCCACCACGACGGGCGTCTTCGGCCGTGTTGCCAGCGCCGCCAGCAGCGCGGCCGGCGCCTTCCGGCCGAGCCACTCCGCCGAATCCGGACGGCGCGAGATGATGGTGCCGTTGGCATCCGTTGTCCACAGTACGGAGCCGGGAGAGAGCTGCACGTCCAGCACGAATTTGTCCAACTCCGCCAGGTCGAGCGCGGCAAACAGCACGGCCACGACCTCGCCCCGCTTGATGACGGGATAGGTGAGATTGATCGTATGCCTGCCGATCACGCGGCCGAATACGTAATTGCCCGCGATGAAGCGGCGCTCCGTCACGGCGCGGCGGAAGTGCGGCCGGTCGGCCAGGTTGACGACGCTGCTGGAGGAAACGGCGCTGCACGTGACGTCGCCGTTCATGCGGATCAGGCCGAAATTGACGTAGTCGGTGTTCTTGGCGAGGATGTCGGACAACAGCACGGAACAGTCGTCCGGGTCTGCCAGCACGTCGGGCACGCTGGACAGGTCGCGCAGGATCTGCCGTGCGCCTTCGATCGACTGCGCCTCGTTGGCCGCGGCCAGGTTGGCGACGCGCTGCAGGTTCTCGCGCGCCACCTCGATGGCGTGCTCGCGCTCGCGCACGCCGGTCATGACCGTCATCGCGGCCATCGGCGTGATGGCCAGTCCTACCAGCAGGATCAGGCGTCCGCGCAGGCTGTTCAGCCTGAACACGGCGACACCTGTGCCGCCGCCCCGCAGGCGCGCCGTGGCGCCCGCAGAGCGGTGGAGATGGCTGCCCGGCCGTATGGGACGGTGGCGGCCCGTGGCCTGTCGGAATGCAGCATGACGATTATCCTTGTTCTTGGCTTCCCGATTTTACCAGTACAAATGTAGAGATGGCGCCAGCCGGCGCCGGAGCCGTTCTCGGAATGGCGCCAGTACGCAATCCGACCGCTCTCTACCGCGTCGGGAGCGCTCAGGCGGCGGCATCCTGCCGCGCCAGCAGCGCCGGGATATCTTCCGGCGGTACCGGCTTGCTGAAAAGGTATCCCTGCATTTCGTCGCAGCCGTACTGCGCCAGGAACGCGCGCTGCTGCTCCGTTTCAACGCCTTCGGCGATCACCCGCATTTGCAGCTGGTGCGACAGCGAGATGATGGCGCGCGCAATCGCCTGGTCGTCGCTGCTGTGCGCCAGGTCGCGCACGAACGACTTGTCGATCTTCAGGCGGCTGATCGGGAACGACTTCAACGCCGCCAGGCTGGAATAGCCGGTGCCGAAATCGTCGATCGACAGGCCGATGCCCATCCCTTCAAGCTCGCGCATCTTGTCGATGGCCTGCTGCACGTCGCGCATGATCAGGCTTTCCGTCACTTCCAGCTCCAGCCAGCGCGCCGCCAGTCCGGCGTCGCGCAGCGCATCGGCCACCCGCGCGACCAGGCGGCGGTCGTCGAACTGGCGCGGCGAGACGTTGACCGACACCACCAGCGGCGCCACGCCCGCATCCTGCCAGCGACGCGCCTGGCGGCACGCTTCGCGCAGGACCCATTCGCCGATGGCGACAATGCTGCCGCTTTCCTCGGCCAGCGGAATGAAGTGGTCCGGTCGCACCATGCCGCGCTCGGGATGATGCCAGCGCAGCAGCGCCTCCACCCCGAACACCTGGCCGCTGGCCAGGTCGACCTTCGGCTGGTAGACAAGGCGCAGCTCGTCGTTGTCGACAGCCTTGCGCAGCCCTTCCATCAGCGCCAGCTTCTCTTCCAGCGACGCGTTCATTTCCTGCGCATAGAATTGCACGTTGTTCTTGCCCAGCTCCTTGGCGCGGTACATTGCGGCGTCGGCGTTCATCAGCAGCGTGCCGCCATCGCGGCCGTCGCGCGGATACATCGCCACGCCGATCGAGCAGCTCACCTGCACCTGCTGGCCCTCCAGCGCGATCGGGCGCACCACGGCCGACAGGATCTTCTCCAGCAGCCCGGCCGCTTCCACGGCGCCGTCCGCGACCTGTCCCTGCGGCAGGACCAGCACGAACTCGTCACCACCGAAGCGGCCCACGGTGTCGCTGCGGCGCAGGCACTCGACCATGCGGCCGGCCACCACCTTCAGCAGTTCGTCCCCGGCCGCGTGACCCAGGCTGTCGTTGACCAGCTTGAAGCTGTCCAGGTCCACGAACGCCACCAGCAGGTGCTGCTTCTCGCGCTCGGCCAGCAGGATCGTCTGCTCCAGGCGGTCGCCGATCAGGCTGCGGTTCGGCAGCCCCGTCAACGTATCGTGATGGGCCATGTGGACGATGCGCGCCTCGTCGCGCTTGCGCTCGGAGATGTCGCGCAGGATCGCCACCAGGCCGCCTTCGACCCCGACCACCTGCCAGTGCATCCACTCGGCGCGGAACTCGGGCATCTCGTTGCGCCACTCCTCCTGGTGCACGCCGCCGGCCGCCATGATCTGGGCCAGCCGGTCGAACATGCCGTTGGTGCGGGCCTGCGGCAGC
Organism: Pseudoduganella plicata; assembly: GCF_004421005.1. Classification (NCBI taxonomy): domain Bacteria; kingdom Pseudomonadati; phylum Pseudomonadota; class Betaproteobacteria; order Burkholderiales; family Oxalobacteraceae; genus Pseudoduganella; species Pseudoduganella plicata. Next base: position 79,781 of record NZ_CP038026.1, on the reverse strand, counting down.
CATTCGCACACGGTATGGCCGCGCAGGTCGGCCTTGCTGCGCCCCGTCATCTGCTCGGCCCGGCTGTTGGCCGAGGCGATGCGGAAGTCGACGATGACGCCAAGCGGGTTGCGCACGGCGCGCAGCACGAAGAACGCGTCCAGGTTCGCTTCCGACGCGGCCGCATACGTTTCCTGCGCCCGGCGGATGCGGCGGCGCGCCTTGGCGCCCTGCCACGACCACAGCCACAGCAGCGCCATCACGAGCACCGTCCCGGCCGCGGCGGCGCCGGCTTCCCACAGGTACTTGCGGCGCTGGCTCTGGAACGGTGCCATCTGCTCGGACTCGGCCAGGCCCACCAGCACCACCAGTCCATAAGCGCGCAGCGCGCGCGTGCCCGTGTAGCGGGCCACGCCGTCGAAACTGTCGGTCCACGGCTGCGCCACCGGCTTGCGCCACGCATCCAGGTCGAAATGCTGGCCCCAGCTGCTGCGCTCACCGATCCGCACGGCGCGCGCCACGCCGTCGTTGCCCACAATGGCCAGCAGGCCCAGATCGCCCTGGCGCGTGCGCTCGTACCCACTGGTGAAATACGCCGGCTCGACTTCCAGGATGGCCACGCCGGCAAAGCGGCCGTCGCGGTCGTTCAGGCGGCGCGTGAAATGCAGGTGCCAGTCGCGGCGCACCGCATCGCGCATCGCCTGGGCCACGTACACTGCGTCCAGCCGGCTGTCGCGATGGATGGTGAAATAGCGCTCATGCCGGACCGACTGCCGCGTCGCCTGCGGGCTGCTGGCGACGATAGTCCCGGAAGCATCGGCGATGCTGACGGCGAACACGAGCCCGGGCGGCAGCAGGTCCTGCTCGGCCAGTTCCGGCAGCGCGCCCGCGGCGCCCTTGCGCTCGACGGCGTACTTGATCACCTTCAGCGCCTGGTCGATGCCGTTCAGGTTGCGCACGGCCTGCGCCTCGTAGGTCTCCAGCACTTCCTGCACGGAGTCACGCGCCGCCTCTGCGGCCGCCGCGCGTTCGTTGGCGATCAGGTGGAAGGCGGCGCCGAAGATGACGGCAACCAGCAGAACCGTAAACACCGGCAGCGTGACGTACGTCTCCAGGCCCAGGCGCAGCAGGCGCAGCCGCGCCGCTTTCGTGGCGAGCGCGCGGATCATTTCAGCACCAGCACGGGGCGCACGGTCGGATCGAGCGCCGCGCGCTCGATATAGCCGACCATGCCGGGGTTGTCGGCCACGAGCCGGCGCACGGCGGCGCTGCTGGGCGCCTCGCGCGGCGGCTGGCCCCGACCGGTGAAGATCATCTTGGTCCAGTAAGCCTTCATCAGCGCGGGCGAACGGTGCGCCACCTTGCGGTAAAACTCGTCACGCAGCGGCGAGCCGACACTTTGATCCAGCGCCACCGCCTCGCCGCCGTCCGGGAGGCTGTAGCTTTCGCCCAGGAAGATACCGGCGGCCTGGTCAGTGCGCAGCATCGTAAGAGGCGTGCGAGCGGAGACGATGACGACCAGCTCTCCCACCTCGGCCGCTGCGGCGGCGCTCACCGCGCATGCGGCCAGCACGGCCGCGAGGGTTCTCTTCAGCATGGCCATCCCGTCAGAACACGAAATCGACGGAGGCGCTGAACACGCGGAACGCGTGGCCCGACCGGAAGCCGGGCTGCACGTTCACCAGCGACCCGCTGGAGCCATCGCGCGGGCGCGCCACATCGTACTGGAGCTTGACGGCGTAATTCGGCGCCACGTCCCAGCGCAGGCCAACGTTGGCCGCATCCTGCGTCGGCACCTCGCGCAGGAAGTCGTTCAGCACGGCGTTGGCCTGCCCGGCCAGCGCCGCCGCCGACGGCGGCAGGTCGACGGTGTCCAGGCCGGGAACCTGCACGGCCATGTTGGCGCGCACGCGGCTGAGCGTTGCGTAGGGGTCAGGGAGCCGAAGCGGTAGCCGGCGCTCAGATAGGCGCCCGTCTGGTCGCCCAGCATCGAGCGCGTATTCACGCGGCCCACCTCGCCCGTCACGAACCAGCTGCCCGGATCGTAGTTGAAACCGCCGCTGAGCAATGTCGTGCGGGTCGAACGCACGTCGTAGCGCTCGACCAGTGCCTGGCCCTGCGGGCCGAACCGCTGCAGAACGTCGAACAGCTCGCCGGCACCGGGAATCTTCAGGCGCGCCTGCGCGAACGAGCCGCCCAGGGTCAGCGCGCCGATGACGACCGAGTGATTGACGCCGCCCATGCGCGCATGCGCCGTAAACTCCGGCGCCAGCGGCACCGACGTCGAGCCGACGAACAGCTGCGTGCTGTGCCGCGCGTTGCCCGTGCGCCAGCGGTACGTCGCGTCCACGCCGTCGCTGTTCGTGATGGGCATGGTGCTGTACAGCTCCACGGGCGGGCGCACCCACGGCAGCGCGAAGCTGGCCTTGCGGTAGTCGGCTGCCAGGAACATTGGCGCGGCGATGCGGCCGATACGCAGCGACAGATCCGGCGTGGCCTGGTATTTGATGTTGGCCCATTCGACGTGCGGCTTGAAGCCATCTACCATGGTACGGTCCGATACCACCTGGATCACGCCGGACCACTGCCTGTCCAGCTGTACGGCCAGCTGCGCGCCGAGGCGGCTGTCCACGTCGAAGGCCCAATCGCGGCTGTAACCGGCGTGGCCGGGCGACAGCGGCGTCGCCGAGTAATCGGCCTCCTTCATCGACGAATGCACGGCGCCGACGGTGCCGAACCCGCCGAACGTCCAGCGCGGACCATCGGCCGCCTGCGCGCATGCACCGCCACCTGCAAGCAAGGCAACGGTAACGACGCCCGCGGCGCGGGCACGACAATGGCAACTGACAGGGCGACGGCTCTGTGGCATGAAGGAATCCGATGACTAACGATGTACAGGAGCGGCGCGGGGCGCGGGGCTCGACAGATCAAGGCGAGCATCAGCTCGCATGGATGCCGGAACGGCGGGGCACGGGGATGAGGTGCGCCTGTACTTTATCTCAGGAAACAGTAACTGTCGATAAGTTTCCACATGGAACTAGTGACTGACCGCTCGAAACAACAGCAAGGCGCCGTGCAGAGCGGCGGTCCCCTACAATACGGCGACAGTTTTTACCTAAAGGATGCCAATTGGACACGTCATGCGGAACTCTGGTCTTCAACGACAGCGGCCAGCTGCTGCTGTGCCACGTGACCGGCACGGCGCACTGGGACATTCCGAAGGGTCTGCTGGACGGGAGCGAAACGCCGCTCGCGGCGGCGCAACGAGAGCTGTTCGAGGAGGCGGGAGTGCGGTTCGACGCGGCGCGCTACGTCGAGCTCGGCATGTTCGACTACCGGCGGGACAAGCGGCTACACCTGTTCCGCGTCGATGCAGGCGACGAGCTGGGCACGCTGGAGGGCCTGCAATGCACCAGCTTCTTCCCGCACCGCTACACAGGCAAGCCCACACCGGAGGCGGACGGCTACCGGTGGGCGACGCGCGACGAGGTGCGGACCCTGTGCTGGCCGCGGATGGCGGAGCGGTTGCTGGCAATCGACTGGTAGTGGTCGAGGGGGCTGGGACCGGCTCCCGTGCCGGGCGAACGCCCTGCGCAGGTGCTGGTCCCCCGAGTGTGCACGGCGGCACCGCGGTCAGCCATGTTTGCCCGCAGCCACCTTCGCCAGCGGCGCCGCCGAAGGCCCGTGCAGCACGTTTCCTTCGATATCGAAGCGCGAGCCGTGGCACGGGCAGTCCCACGATTTTTCGCCGGAGTTCCAGTGCACGGCGCAGCCCATGTGCGGGCAGGCGGCCGAGAGGAACGTCAGCCTGCCGTCGTTGGCGCGGTGCACGGCCATGAGTTTCAGGCCATCGCGGATCAGCGCGCCCTCGCCCGGCGGGATGCGGTCGGGCGCACTCACTTCGCCGCCCTGCAGCCAGTCCGTGTACTGCGCCAGCGTATTGGCCTGCTCCATCATGTACTCGCCCATGCTGTGGATGGGCTTGCGGGCCGGGTTGTACAGCGGCACCCATGGATTGCTGCGGCCCTGGATCAGGTCCGTTATCAGCATGGCGCCGGCCGTGCAGTGCGTCATGCCCGTGCCGGAGTCGCCCGTGATCAGGTAGACCTCCCCCTTCTCGCCCGGCGCGCGGCCCAGGTAGGCGACGCCGTCGGCCGGCTCCATCACTTCTCCCGACCAGCGGTACACCACCTCGCCCGCCTGCGGAAAGCGCTGGCGCGTCCAGGCTTCCAGCTCGTCATAGCGGTGCTGCGGCGTGCCGTCCTGGCCCACCTTGTGGTCCTGTCCGCCGACGACGAGGATGTCGTACGGCTGCTCGCCCTCCTGCGCATCGAGGCGCACGTAGTGATAGGGGTCGGCCGTGTCCCACAGCAGGAATGGCGCCAGCGCGCCGCGCGGCACCTTCATGCCAACGACGTAGCTGTGGTATCCCACCACCTTCGTGTGCATGATTACGCGGGTATTGAACGGCGTATTGGTGGCGACCACGACGGCGCGGGCGCGGATAGCGCCCCGTTCCGTCGTCACCGTGATGCCCTCGTGCGAGCTGGCCAGCTCGCGGGCCCGGGTACCGCCGTGCACGCTGCCGCCCAAGCGCTTGATGGCACGCAGCAGCCCGGCCATGTACTTCACCGGATGGAACTGTGCCTGGCGGTGGAAGCACAGCGCCGCCCCGGTATCCCACTCCAGCCCCGGCACGCGCAGCAGGCGCTCGGCGTCCACGCCCAGGCGCGACGTGGCGGCGTGCTCCTTGTCGATGATGTCCGCACCGCCCTCGGCTGCCGGCACCAGATAGCCGTCCAGCCGGCGGAAGTCGCAGGTGATCTGCTCGTTCTGCACGATCGCCTCGACCTGGCTGATGGCCTGCTCGAAGCTGTCGCGCAGCAGCGCGGCCTTTTCCACGCCGAGGCGCTTGACGATCTCGAAGTAGCGCTCGTCCGGCGGCATGAAGTGGGCCGTCGTGCGGCCCGTCTCGCCTGCACCAACGTCGAGCGCATCGATCAGCAGCACCTGCCGGCCTTCCTTGGCCAGCAGGTAGGCCGCCGTCAGCCCGGCAATGCCGCCGCCGACAACGCAGACGTCCGTTTCCGTATCGCCGGCCAGCGGGGGGTTGGCCGGAATCTGGGCCGTCGCGGTCCACAGCGACGTTGTCGCAGCATTGCTTTGCATGCCGGCCTCCGTCAGTAGCGGTCGCGGCTGTCGCTGCGCCGTTTCAACAGGTAATAGCCGACGCCGGCAACGGCGGCCGCGACGGCGACCTTCTTGACCAGGCCGCTCCGGTTGTGCTCCCACTCGGCCTTGATGCCCATCTCGGCCAGCACGTTCGGCACGTGGCCGCGCGCCAGGTCGTCAACCACGCCCTCCACCATGTTGACGCGGTCGGCCAGCAGCAGCAGCAACCAGTGGCGCAGGTCGTTCTCGGTGGTCTTGAAGGCGGCCCGGCGCAACATGCCCGATACGCCGCTCGGCGGCTGCGGGCTGCCGAACAGCGGCGTCATGTGCGGGCGCTCGGGGAGACCAGCACCTCGACGTGCTGCTCCTGCTGTGTCGGCTGCATCAGTGGGGCGTCCAGGCGCTGCGGCATGCGCTCCATCGGCACGCCGGGCCGGTTCTTTCGGTCCAGGTCGGCGCCCCAGCCCTGGATGGCGGAGCGGTCCACGGGCGGACGGCCATGCTGGAAGACGGCGAGGTCGTTCTTGCCACCGCCTTCATGGCCGTGCTCGTGATTGTGGTCGTGCTTATGATCGTGATCGCTCATGGTGTCCTCCTTATGGCAACGCGGTAGCTTCGACGACGCGCGTCTCGCGCGCGCTCGGCGGGATCAGGACAGTCTTGATGCAATTGTCCAGCTTGCTGGAGAAGATGTGATACGCATCCGACACCTCTTCCAGCGGCACGCGGTGCGTGATGATCTGCTTCGGATCGATACGGCCGGCCTGGATGTGCTCGATCAGGCGCGGCAGGTGTCGCTTGACGCTGGCCTGGTTCATCCGCAGCGTCAATCCCTTGTTCAGCGCATTACCGATGGGTATGGCATTGAACGTTGGGCCGTAGACGCCGACGATCGACACATTGCCGCCCTTGCGCACGGAGTTGATGCACCAGTGCAGCGCCGTGGCCGAGCCAGCCTGGATCATCGTGTAAGGTCCCGTGATCGTCTGCATGGCGTTGCCGGCCGCTTCGCAGCCGACGGCATCGATGCACACATCCGCGCCCAGCCAGTCCGTCATCTTCTTGATGTGCAGGGCCATGTCGTCCACTTCGCGGAAGTTGACGACCTCGCACTGGGCATAGCGGCGCACGAAGTCGAGCCGGTACTCGACGTGATCGACGACGATGACGCGCCCCGCGCCCATCAGCCACGCGGATTTGGCGGCGAAGATGCCGACGGGGCCGGCGCCGAACACGACCACCGTGTCGCCCTCGGCGATGTCGCCCATCTCGGCGGCCTGGTAGCCGGTCGGCAGCGCGTCTGTCAGCAGCACGGCGTCATCCTCATGGATGTCGGCCGGGATGACCGTCGGGCCCACGTCCGCCATCGGCACCCGCACGAACTCGGCCTGCCCGCCGTCATAGCCGCCGGCCGTGTGCGAATAGCCGTAGATGCCCCCCACGGCCGACGCCTGCGGATTCGTGTTGTGGCAATTGCCGTACAGCTCGCGCTGGCAGAAGAAGCACGAGCCGCAAAAGACGTTGAACGGCACCAGCACGTGGTCGCCGACTTTCAGTTTCTTGACGTCCGAACCGACGTCCTCGACGATGCCGACGAATTCGTGGCCGAAGGTGGTGCCGACACGCGTGTCCGGCACGAGGCCATGGTAGAGGTGCAGGTCGGACCCGCAGATGCACGAGCGCGTGACGCGGATGATGGCGTCGCCGGGATGCTCGATGACGGGGTCGGGTTTGTGGTCTGCACGCACGCGGAAGGGACCGCGGTAATTCATCGCCAGCATAAAGCCTCCTGTAGAGTGTATTCGGATGATTCGATTGTGTTCTGCTGCCAGGTTCGGTTCAAACTGAACTGAAGGCTGCGCCACGCGCATGCCTTCAAGGTAGAGCAAATCCCCGGCGATTGCGATAGACGTACGGTAACGTGCGCAACGTACTGCCTTCGGTCTGTCGATTCGCCGGGCAAGAAAAAGCCGCCGAGGGCGGCTGAACTTGCTGCGCGCCCCCTTAACGGGTCGGCGGCGTGGTGGGCGTGTTGGGCGACGTGGTGGTGCCGGACGAGCTTGCGCCCGTCCCCGTGCCTGCCGCGCCGCTGGTGCCCATGGAGCCTGTCGAGCCGGAGCGGTTGCCGCCCGTGGTGCCGGTCATGTCGCTGCCCGCGGTGCCGGTCGCGCCGGAAGTGCCGGACGCACCCGACGTGCCCGACATACCTGAAGTGCCCGACGTACCCGTGCCGCTGGCGCCCGAGCTGTTCATGCCGGCCGTGCCGGAGGCACCGCGCGAGGTGGCCGTGCCCGTACCGGCGGTACCGGACGAGCCAGTGCTCCCGGTTGCGCCCGACGCGCCGGAACCGCTGCCCGTGCTCATGTCGGTGGAGCTGGAGCCGGCGCTGCCGGAAGTGCCGGAAGTGCTCTGATCATGCTTGGCGCTGCTCTTTTTCGACTTGTCGGCCTTCTGCGATTTCTTCGCGGCCGAATTCTTTTGCGGATCGGTATCGGTGCTTCCGGAGCTGGTCGACTGCGCCGCGACACCGGCACTGACGAGCATTGCTGCGATGACCATTGCGAGTTTCGTCTTCATGAGGTTCTCCTTTGCGTTGTTTTACCGTGTCCGTCACGGTGAGACAAAATTGTCCCATGACGCAGGGATACCGGAAGTAGGACTACACGCCGCATGGCGGTCGGAACTTCGCCAAGTAATTTACAATTTTTTATGGTTGCCGCGACGACAACGGCGCCGCGACGGAACGATTCGGTTCAGTCCGGGATCGTTCCGACGCACACGCGGCTGGCAGTACTCTACCTATGCCGCGTGTGCCGGCTGCTGCCCAAGACCGGGGTTCATCTGTGCCCGCAAGCGCTGCGCCTCCTGCGCCGCGAGCGCGGCGTTCTGTGCCTTGACGTGCCCGAAGCCGCGGATGCGCTCGGGCAGCCGGGCCAGCTGCAGCCACGTCGCCTGGTTCTCCAGCGTCAGGCTGGCGCACAGCTCGTCGATCAGCGCGAAATATTCATCCCGCAATGCCCGCTCATGGCGCCGCTCGGCCGTCCAGCCGAACGGGTCGAGCCTTGTTCCGCGCAGTACCTTCAGCGGTGCCAGCAGCCGGAACGCAGGCAGGATCCAGGCGCCGACACGCATCTTGGCTGGCACGCTTGAGCCCGGTTTGGGCCGCGCCAGCAGCGGCGGCGCCAGGTGGAACTCCAGCCGGTAATCGCCGCCGAACTGAGTGTCCAGCTTCGCGCGGAAGGCGGGATCGGCATGCAGGCGGGCCACCTCGTATTCGTCCTTGTACGCCATCAGCTTGAACAGCGCGCGCGCGACCGCCTTCGCCAGCGGCGTCTTCGAGGCCGGCCCATCCACTGCCCGCTCGCGCTCTTCCACGCGGCGCACCGCCGCCAGGTAGCGCTGCGCGTAGGCGTCGTTCTGGTATTGCGCCAGGCGCGGCATACGCTGCGCGACCAGTTCCTCCAGCGTGGCCGGCGCCGTGAACTGCACGACCTTGCCGCTGCCAGCCAGCCCCTCCAGCGCTTTCATGTCGGCAGCGGCCAGGCGGCCCAGCATCAGCGCCAGCCGGTTCATCGGCACGGCCACGTTGTTCAGCTCCACCGCGCGCAGCAGGGCCGCCAGCGAGACGGGCACGAGCCCCCTCTGCCACGCGTAGCCCAGCATCAGCATATTGCCGGCGATGGGCTCGCCCAGCAGGCGCGTGGCCAGCTCCTGCGCGTCCAAGCCATGGACACTGGCATCGCCGGCGGCCCGGCGCAGCTGGGCGAACAGGCCGCCCATGTCGTTACTGGCGTCGGGATTGCGGGTGAACTTCGCGGTGGGGATTTCCCGTTCGTTCGCGATCACCTGCGTATGCCCGTGGCGCATGACGGCCAGCGCGTCCGGCATGGCGGCGACCACGACGTCGCACGCCAGCACGGCATCGGCCTGCTGCAGGTCGATGCGGACCTGGTGCAGCGCACGCGGCGAAGCGGCGACGCGCACGTGCGACATGACGGCACCACCCTTTTGCGCAAAGCCCATGAAGTCCAGGGTCGAGGCACCCTTCCCTTCCAGGTGCGCGGCCATCGTGATCAGCGCGCCAATGGTCACGACACCGGTGCCGCCGACGCCGGCCACGAGCATCTCGAACGGCTTCGCGCTTGTAAAGTCATACGGGGGCGGCGGCGGAAACGCGGCCAGCGTGGCTTCGATGCCGGCGACGTCCAGCCTGGCCGCGGCCGGCTTCTTCATCTGTCCGCCCAGCACGGAAACAAAGCTGGGGCAGAAGCCTTCCACGCACGAGTAGTCCTTGTTGCACGATGCCTGCTCGATCTGGCGCTTCCTGCCCAGCGGTGTTTCCAGCGGCAGGATCGACAGGCAGTTCGACTGCACGCCGCAGTCGCCGCAGCCTTCGCAGACTTCTTCGTTGATGACGACGCGGCGCGGCGGATCGGGGAACTCCGTATGCGTGGCCGTGTTCTTCTTGCGCCGGCGGCGCTTCTCGGCCGCACAGGTCTGGTCGTACACCAGCACGGTCACGTTCTGTATCTCGCGCAGCTGGCGCTGCACCATGTCCAGCTCGGAGCGATGGTGCACCGTGACGCCGGCCGGCAGTTTCACGTCGCGGTAATTCTCCGGCTGGTCGGTGACGATCACCGCGCGCACGGCGCCTTCCGTCAGCACCTGCTGGACGATCTGCGGCACCGTCAGCTTGCCATCGACCGGCTGGCCGCCCGTCATCGCCACGGCGTCGTTGTACAGGATCTTGTACGTGATGTTGGCGCGCGCCGCGACCGCCTGGCGCAGCGCCAGGAAGCCGGAGTGGTAATACGTGCCGTCACCCAGATTCTGGAACACGTGCGGGCGGCCGACGAAGCGCGACGCGGCGACCCACGTGACGCCCTCTCCGCCCATCTGCGTCAGCTGCACCGTGTCGCGCTCCATCCACGTCGCCATGAAGTGACAGCCGATGCCGGCGATCGCCGTGCTGCCCTCGGGAACCCTGGTGGACGTGTTGTGCGGGCAGCCCGAGCAGAAGTACGGCGTGCGGAGCGCGTTGGCCGGATCGGCCTTGACGGCGGCGGCGCAGAAGTCCGCCAGGTAGCGCGGCAGGTCCAGCTGCGGCAGGTGCGGTGCCAGCCAGCGGACCAGGGCCGGAGCGATGCGCGACGGCCGCAGCTCGCCGATGGCGGCCAGCAGCGGCTGTCCCGCCAGGTCCGTCTTGCCCAGCACCTGCGGGCGCCGCCCGGCGGCACGGTTGTACAGGTGGTTCTTGATCTGCTGCTCGATGACGGGATCCTTCTCTTCGACCACCAGCACCTCGCGCAGGCCCTCGGTAAAGCGGTCCAGCCGGTTGGGCTCCAGCGGCCACGTGAGGCCCGGCTTGTACAGGCGGATGCCCAGTTCTTCCAGCCGCGCCGGCGTCAATCCCATGCGCTGCAGCGCTTCCACCAGATCCAGGTAGGCCTTGCCGGCGCTGACGATGCCCAGTGTCGCGTGCGGTGCCGTCGCGACGAAGCGGTCGATCGAATTGACGCGGGCGAACGCGCGCACGGCGTCCAGCTTGGCGGCCACGCGCTGCTCGATCTTCAGGCTGGGCAGGTCCGGCCAGCGGTAATGCAGGCCTTCCGAGGGGTACGTATAGTCCTTCGGGGTGACGTAGCACGGCATGGCCGGCAGCTCGACGACGGCGCCGCCCTCCACCGTCTCCGAGATCGCCTTGAAGCCGACCCAGTTGCCGGAAAAGCGCGACAGCGCCCAGCCGTACAGGCCGAATTCCAGGTATTCCTCGATATTGGCCGGGTTCAGCACGGGCATGCTCCAGGCCATCAGTGCCGCCTCGCTCTGGTGCGGCATCGACGACGACACGCAGCCATGGTCGTCGCCCAGCACCACCAGCACGCCGCCGTGCGGCGACGAGCCGTACGCGTTGCCGTGCTTGAGCGCGTCGCCGGAGCGGTCCACCCCGGGGCCCTTGCCGTACCACATGGCGAATACGCCATCGACCTTGCGGGTGGGATCCGTCTCGACCTGCTGCGACCCCAGCACGGCGGTGGCGCCCAGGTCCTCGTTGATGGCCGGCAGGAACTCGACGGCATGCGCCGCCAGGTGCTTCTGCGCGCGCCACATCTCCTGGTCGACAGCGCCCAGCGGCGAGCCGCGATAGCCGCTGACAAAGCCGGCGGTATTCAGGCCCCGGGCGGCGTCCAGGCGCTTCTGCATGGTCAACAGGCGCACCAGCGCCTGGGTGCCGGTGAGGAAGACCCGGCCCGACTCGCGGGTCAGGTTGTCCTGCAAGGCGTATCGGGGATCGACTATCGCGGGATCGGCAGTGGTGCCAGCAACGGGCGCGTTGGATGGGGGCGTGGCGGCCTGCAGCGCGGCGGCGCCTTGCGTGGTATGGGCATTCATTATTATTCCTTGCCTCGATGGGCTTTGTCTCCGTGCCGAAGATCTTAGTTGCGCGGTGGCGGAATAATTTCCCTATTTATTGTTGTGTGTGCTACTGTTTTGGTAAATCTTTTCGGTTTTCGACCCCAAAATGAAAAACCATACCCTGGACGCGTCTTCCGTGAAAATCCTGGCTGCTCTGCAGAAGAACAGCCGCCTGTCCACGGCCGAGCTGGCGGAGGCAGTGGGCCTGTCGGCCACGCCATGCTGGCGCCGGCAGAAAGAGCTGGAAGACAATGGCTACATCACACGCTACGCGGCGCTGGTGGACCGCCGCAAGGTCGGGCTCATGGTGTGCTGCCTGGCCCACGTTTCGCTGAACCGCCACTCGGCCGGCGTCGTCGAGGCGTTCGAGAGCGCCATGCAGGCACGCGCCGAAGTGGTGGAATGCTACGAGACGACGGGCAATTCCGACTACACGATCAAGGTGATCGTGCCGGACATGGAGGCCTACCAGAACTTCCTGCACGAGGTCATGTTCAAGCTGCAGGGCGTTTCGCAGATCAACACCAACGTGGCGCTGCGCGAGGTGAAGTACCAGACCGCGCTGCCCCTTTGAGCCATGGCCGCTAACGGGATACACTGACGCCATGAAAACGCTGCCCCGCGAAATGCCCCGCTTTGCCCTGTACGGCGACAACGCGGCCATCAACAATGCCGAGTTCGTCCACATCGAACCGATCCTGCCATACGAGCGCCCGAAGGGCTGGCACGTGGGACCGCACGTACACCGCGGCCTGTACCAGCTCGTGTTCCTGATGACGGGGCGCGCCACGGCGCAGGTGGAAAACATGGTCTGGCAATGCGACGGCCCGGCCGTCATCGCGATTCCGCCGACCATCCCGCACTCGTGCGGGTTCCGCGACCAGGCCGACGGCTGGGTGGTCTCGATCGATCACCGCATCGTGGCGTCGCTGAACCTGTTCGCGCCGCTGTTCGAGCGCCCCCAGGCATTGCGGCTGCAGGAGGCACCCGAGGTGCGCGAGCGCCTGACCGCCCTGCTGCGCGAACTGGCGGCGGAAGCGCGCGGGCCCCGCTACGGCCAGCCGCTGATGGTGGAATGGCTGGCGCGCGGCATCCTGCTGCTGCTGGTGCGGCTCGACACGGAGCGCCGCCTGGCGGACGAATCGGGCCGCGAGGACTTCGAACTGTTCAGCGCCTTCCGCGCCCTCGTCGAGCAGCACTACCGCGAACAGTGGCTGGTGGCGCGTTATGCGGAGGAACTGGGCGTCACGCCCGCGCGGCTCTCGCGCGTCTGCGAAAAGCTGGCCGACAAGTCGGCATTCGACATGGCGCAGGGGCGCCTGCTGCTGGAAGCGTGCCGCAAGCTGACGTACATGCCCGCTTCCATCGCCAGCGTGGGCGAGGAACTGGGCTTTCGCGACCCCGCCTACTTCAGCCGCCTGTTCAAGAAGCTGATGGGCGTCACGCCGAAGCAGTTCCGCGAACGGGCGCTGCACGGCACGACGCCTTAGGCCGCCGCAACCCTGCGGCAGCCTTTACTGGACGGGCGTCAGCAGCCGTGCGCCCGCGAAGTGTGCCAGCAGGTTGTCCACCACCAGCTGGCCCATCGCATGGCGCGTCTCCACGGTCAGGCTGCCCACATGGGGCGTCAGCACGACATTGGGCAGCGCCGTCAGCGCGGCCGGCACTTGCGGCTCGTTCGCGAAAACGTCCAGCGCCGCCGCCCCCAGCGTGCCGTTCGCCAGCGCCGCCGTCAACGCCGTTTCATCGACGATCGATCCCCGCGCCACATTGACCAGCGTGCCCTGCGGCCCCAGCGCCGCCAGCACGCCCGCGTCGACGAGCCCGCGCGTGGCCGCGCCGCCCGGCGCGCAGACGACCAGGTAGTCCGCCTCCTGCGCCAGCGCCAGCAAGGATGCGCTGCGCGGCACGTCGGTATCGGCCACCACGTTCGGCTGGTAGTAACGCAACGCCATGCCGAAGCCGGCGAGCCGCGCCGCGACGGCCTTGCCGATGCGCCCGAATCCATAGATGCCGGCCGTCTTGCCGCGTAGTGTGCGTGCCGGTGTCAGCGGCACGCGGGCGCCCCATGAGCCGCCGCGTACATAATGATCGAGCGCGGGAATGCGGCGCGCGGCGGCCAGCAGCAGCGCCACCGCAAGGTCGGCCACGTCGTCCGTCAGCACGCCCGGCGTGTTCGTCACCTTGATGCCGCGTGCGCGCGTGACCGTGAAATCGACGGCGTCCACGCCGATGCCGTTGACGGCCACGATCTCCAGGCGCGGCAGGCGCGCGGCCAGCGCCGCGTCCATGCCGATCGTGCCGGTCGTCGCAAGGCCGCGCACGTTGGCGCCGACGGCCGCGATAAAGGCGTCGTGCCCGGCGGCTGGTTCCCGCCACAGGTGGTGGCACGCGAACTGCGCATCCAGCTGCTCCATGACGGGAGCGGACGGACTGGGGGCCATGACGAGGATTTCCGGCTTCATCGGTCTTTGCGTTCGTGGTCGATAGCGCTATTGTAGGGTGTTCGCGTTAATCTTGTCCGACATGCCACCCTTTATCGCCCGGCCTCACGTGCTCCCCTGGCCACTGCCCGATGCGCCCACGCTGGCCGTGCAGTTGATCGAGTTTACAGCCGAAGCCTTCACCCCGGCCGCCTTTGCCGCCCACGCGCTGGCACTGCCGGCGCATATCGAGCGCAGCGTGCGCAAGCGCCAGGCCGAGTATTTTCATGGCCGGCTGGCCGCCCGTCACGCGCTGGCGGCGGCCGGCCTGCCGGTTACCGACATCGGCACCGGCACCGGACGCCAGCCGCTGTGGCCCGTCGGTGCGATCGGCAGCATCACGCATAACGGCCGCCGTGCGGGCGCCGTCGCCCTGCCGGCCGGGGCATGGCACGGCGTGGGCATCGACATCGAGTCGCCCGCCACGCCGGAGCAGCTGGACAGCCTTGCCAGCCTGGCCGTAAGCGCCGATGAGCTGCGCCTGCTGGGCGCCGACCGCGACGCGCTGCTGCCGCTGGTCTTCTCCGCCAAGGAAAGCTTCTACAAGGCCGCGTACGGCGCCGTCGGCCGCTTCTTCGACTTTTCCGCCGTGCGGGTGACGGCCATCGACACCGACCGTCTGACCTTCATCGTGGCCGAACCGCTGTCCCCGCATTGGGCCGTGGGCACGCCCGTGCAGGCGCACTGGCGGCGGCTGCCCGACGGCGACGTGCTGACGGCTGTCATCTGGTAGCCATCGCCAGCGACTGGTGCACTGCGACGCCGGCCATGACGCCGGCCGCCGAGGCGAACGTTGCGTTGTGCATGATCGTGGCGGCATCGCCCGCCGCGTACACGCCCGGCACCGTCGTCTGCTGCATCGCATCGACGCGCACCAGCGGTCCGGTCATGCCGTCGTCCACCGCGCATCCCAGCTGACCGGCCAGCGGCCCCGGATCCGTGCGCGGCGCAACAAACAGGCCGCCCAGCGGCACGACGCGTCCGTCCGCCAGCCGCACGCCCGTCAGCGCCGGCGCCTCGCCCAGCAGCGCAACGACAGGCGTGCGTTCGATCGTCACGCCGCGCGCCGTCAGCAGCGCGGTTTGTTCGCCGTCCGGCTCGAACGCCCCTTGCGTAAAGTACGTGGTCGGCCCCCAGTCCGGCAGCAATGCGGCCTGGTGGGCCGATTTCTCGTGGCCCGCGAGCACGCCCACCGGCGCGCCGTGCAGCTCGTAGCCATGGCAGTACGGGCAGTGCAGCACCGTCCTGCCCCACCTTTCGCGCAGGCCCGGCACGTCCGGCAAAGTATCCCGCACGCCCGTGGCCAGGATCAGGCGTGCCGCGCCATGCCTGCTGCCATCGGCACACGTGACGCTGAAACCTTCGGCCGACGCCGTTGTGGATCGCGTGACCGCCGTCGCGGCGCCTTCGTGGAAGCGGACAGTCGGATAGGCCGCCAGCTGCGCCCGCGCAGTGGCACGGATGGCGTGCGGCGCCACGCCGTCCTGCCCCAGGAAGCCGTGAGCGGTGGCGGCAAAGCGGTTGCGCGGCTCGCCCGCGTCGATCAGCAGCACACGGCGGCGCGCCCGTGCCAGTTGCAGCGCCGCAGACAGACCGGCAAAGCTGCCGCCAATAACGATGACATCCATGATTCCTCCGTGATTATGTAACTCGGGTTGTTTCATGAGTGATTCTTTCACGGATCGCCTTCTCACGCAACTCCATTAGTTGCGCAAGGTGTAGAATCCAGTAATGAGATCCGACAGCCGACTATCGCGCATGCTGCACGTGCTGATCCACATGGACGCCCATGCGGGCCGCGCCACGTCCGACGCCATCGCGCACATGCTCTCCACCAACCCGGTCGTGGTGCGCCGGACCATGGCCGGCCTGCGCGACGCGGGGTACGTGCAATCGGAAAAGGGCCACGGCGGCGGCTGGGTGCTGGCCCGCCCGCTGAGCGAAATCTCGCTGCTGGACATTCATCGGGCGCTGGGCAGCCCGTCCGTGTTCGCCATCGGCATCAGCAGCGACCACGCGGGGTGCCTTATCGAGCGGGCCGTCAACGTCGAGTTGGGCGGCGCATTGCGGCAGGCCGAAGAACTGTTGCTGGAACGCTTTGGCAGCGTGACGCTGGCGGACCTGGCAAAGAGCGCGGTGCCATAAAAAAACCCGGGACGGACCCGGGTCTTGACGAACCATTTCCCCAAAACAGGGGACTGTCCCGGGTTGTCAACGCAGCTTGAAGATGGCCACCGCCTCATCCAGCTCGCGCGCCTGCTCCCTCAGCGATTCGGCTGCCGCGGCGGCCTGCTCCACCAGCGCTGCGTTCTGCTGCGTCACGCTGTCGATATGCGCGATGGCAGTACCGATCTGGGCGATACCTTCCTGCTGCTCGTTACTTGCGAGCGAAATTTCCGTGACGACCGCACTGACCTGCTCGACGCTCGTCAGCACTTCGCGCATCGTGGCGCCGGCGCGGTCTACCAGCGCGCGGCCGGAGCCCACTTCCGCCACGGACGAGGTGATCAGCTCACGGATCTCCTTGGCCGCGGCCGACGAGCGCTGCGCCAGGTTGCGCACTTCGCTCGCGACGACGGCGAAGCCGCGGCCCTGCTCGCCCGCGCGGGCCGCTTCCACCGCGGCGTTCAGGGCCAGGATGTTGGTCTGGAACGCGATGCCGTCGATCACGCCGATGATTTCCGCGATCTTGCCGGAGCTTTCGCCGATCGCGCTCATCGATGCCACCACCTCGGCCACCGTCTGGCTGCCGCGACTGGAGACACCCGATGCCGCGCTGGCCAGACGGGCCGCCTCGCTGGCGTTCTCGCTGTTCTGGCTGACGGTGCTGGTGATTTCCGTCATCGACGATGCCGTCTCTTCCAGCGAACCGGCCATGTCTTCCGTCCGGGCCGACAGGTCGGCATTGCCCGTGGCGATCTCGGCCGACGCCAGCGCGATGGCCTGCGTGCCGCCCCGTACCTGGGTGACGATGCGCGACAGGTTGCCGCTCATCGTGCCCAGTGCGCGCAGCAGCTCGCCGATCTCGTCCTTGCGGGTCGACCGCACGTCTGCGCGCAGGTCGCCGTCCGCCACGTCGCGGGCGATCGACACGGCGCGCGCCAGCGGTCCGGTGATGCCGCGTACCAGCGTCACGACGATGACGGTGCCGATGGCAACGGCGGCCACGAGCAACGCCAGCAGCAGCCAGACCGAGCGCGCGTAATCGTTCGCATTCTTCGCCTCGACCGCAGCCATGCGTTCGGACGCCGCTTTCTCGATGAACGCGACGATCTTGTCGATCTGTTCCGTCGGCGCGCGGTCCATGCCCTTGACGAGGCCGTCGACAACCTTGGCGCTGGCGGGATCGCCCACCACGTACTGCTGCAGCGCCGTCAGGTAGCGCTGCTGCAGGTCGCCGTGCAGGCGCGTTGCCTCCTCGACGATCGCCGTGTCCAGCTGCAGTGCCGTCATCGTCCCTTTCAGCGAGGCCAGCTGCTTCGACGTTACGTCACCCGCCTTCACGAACTTGCCGCGATACGTCGTCATGTGTTCGTCGTCATAGCTGCGCAGCAGGATATTTTTCCACTCCTGCACCTGGATCTTGAACTCGACCTGTGCCACACGCGCACTGTCGACGGCATCGAGCAACTGACCAGCCTCGGTAAAGCCGGCGGCATTGCGCTCGTTCATGGCGCGCAGTGCGGACCAGCCGGTCAGGCCGACGAGCAGCAGAGTAATCAGGAAGAACACGCCCAGCAACGACAGGCGGACGCCGATTTTAAGATTAGCGAGTTTCATTGTTAGCGTTAGAGAGTACAACGGTGGCGACGGAAGCCGCGGTTCGGGCAGGGATAGGGACCGAGGGAGGCCGGCAGGTTTATTGCCGTATAGAATCAATGGTAGCATGCGGCAAGGCGCGCGTCACGTATTCCCGCGCCTTGGACCGATTGTGGCGCATGGACGCAACGCGCGCGTGTACACTGATGTTTTTCTGGTAAGGATGCGATGTCGATCTTCTCAAAAGCCGCCCTGAAGCACGAAGCGGATCTGGCCCAGGCCAAGCAGGCCGCGCAGGAACAGGCTGCGCGCCAGGCGCGGCTGGACTTCCGCGAACAGTACCGGCAGACGCTGGAGAACGTCGTGCGGCCGCAGTTTGCCGCCGTGCGCAAGCAGATGTACGAACATGATTACGATGGCAAGGTCGAGGAAGGCAACGACGGCTGGAACGATTTTATTCGCCTGATCTTCGTCCCGGAGAAAAACCGTCTGGCCGCGCACGCGGGCCGGGATGCCTGCATGCTGACGTTTGCCGCCATCGAGAACAGCTGCCTGCTGGAGTGGACCAGCGCGTTCGACCAGCGCGCCCGCGACGGCAGCGGCAAGGAAGGCGGCACCATCGGTTGCGCCGATCTGACGCCGCAGTGGCTGGAAGCGAAGCTGGGCGAGTTTTTCGAGAAGGCCTTCGCGGCCCGCGTCAGGAAGCAGGGCAACTAGCGGGACTGGCCGTCAGGCGGGCTCGCCGCGCGCCACCGTCA
The DNA here is from genome assembly GCF_004421005.1 of Pseudoduganella plicata. Classification (NCBI taxonomy): domain Bacteria; kingdom Pseudomonadati; phylum Pseudomonadota; class Betaproteobacteria; order Burkholderiales; family Oxalobacteraceae; genus Pseudoduganella; species Pseudoduganella plicata. Next base: position 61,213 of record NZ_CP038026.1, on the reverse strand, counting down.
GCGCCAGCACGTCCGCCGCCGGCATCGGGCGGCCCAGCAGGAAGCCTTGCGCATAATCGCAGCCGGCCGCCCGCAGCCACTCTAGCTGCTCCGGGCGTTCCACGCCTTCGGCTATCACGGACAGCCCGAACCCCCGCGCCAGTGCGATCACGGCCGTCGCGATCGTATGGCCGGCCACCGGCAACGACTGCACGAACGTGCGGTCCACCTTCAGCTGGTTGATCGGGAACGACTGCAGGTAGGCCAGCGACGAATAGCCGGTACCGAAATCGTCGATCGACAGGCGCACGCCGGCCGCGCGCACGGCATGCATGAACGCCACCGCGCCTTCCATGTCCTCCATCAGCAGGCTTTCCGTCAGCTCCAGTTCCAGCCGGTCCGGCGGCAGGCCGCTGCGGTGCAGCGCTGTCAGCACGTCGTCGAGGAAGCACTTCTCCTTCAACTGGCGCGCAGAGACGTTGACGGCCACCGTCAGCGGCGGCGCGCCGGCACGGTCCCATGCGACGGCGTCGTCGCAGGCGCGTTGCAGCACCCAGCGGCCCAGCTCCACGATCAACCCTGTATCCTCGGCAACCGGAATGAATTCCATCGGCGGCACGAAGCCACGCTGTGGATGGGGCCAGCGCAGCAGCGCTTCGACGCCGACCATCGCGCCGGTGCGGCAGTCGAACTGCGGCTGGTAATACGGCACCAGCGCGTGCTGCTCGATGGCCCTGCGCAGTTCCGCTTCCAGCAGGGCGCGGCGTTGCGTGGCCAGTGTCATCTCCGGCACAAAGGAGGCAAGGCGATTGCGCCCGGCGTTCTTGGCGCGGTACAGCGCCGCGTCGGCGCTGCTCAGCATCTCCGTCATGCCCGGCGCGTCCTGTGGGAACAGGCACAGTCCCAGGCTGGCGGTGGCGAACACTTCGCCTGTCTCCAGCAGGAACGGGGTGCGCAGCACCGTCAGGATCTTCTGGCCGATGACTGCGGCGGCGTCCCCGTCGGCCACTGGCGCGATGACGGCGAATTCGTCGCCGCCGATGCGGCCCACCAGGTCGGTGGACCGCATGATCGAGGCCAGCGCACTTGCCACCTGCCGCAGCAGCACATCGCCTGCCGCGTGGCCGGCCGTGTCGTTGACGACCTTGAAGTTATCCAGGTCGATCAGCAGCACGGCCAATTGGCCGCCCTGGTCGCCCGTCTTGCGGCGGGCTTCAATGGCCTGCTCCAGCCAGCGGTAGGTGGCGCGGCGGTTGGCCAGGCCAGTAACAGGGTCGGTATTGGCCAGGTAGTTCAGTTCCTGTTCGGCGGCCGCCACACGAATGCGGGTGCGGCGCATCACGGCAGCTACCACCAGCACGCCACCCAGGGACGCCAGCGCCAGCAGGCCCGCATAGCGCAGCATCCCCGTCAGGATACGGTCGGTGCCCGTCACCAGTTCGAGCCGGCCGAGGGCCTGGCCACGGTAGGCCACGGGATGCGTCACCGCCACCTCGCCCAATGCCGGCACCAGCTCTTCCAGTCCTTCGCGCGCGCCGCGGGTGGGCGACGTGAAGCGCGCGAACAGCGCACCGTCGCGGCCATATAGCGCGGCCGAACGCAGGTGGTCCGCCTTGCGCAGCGACACCAGCATCTCGCCGGCGGCCTGCCGGTCGCCGAACATCAGCGAACCGGCCACGTTGTCGGCCACGATGGCGGCCTGCATCTGCGTCTCGTCCACCAGCGCGGCGCGCAGCGACACCCATTCGTACGCCAGCAGGATGGCGCCGGCGAACAGCAGCGCCAGCGCGACGCCGACCAGCTGCCCGACGCCCATGGTGCGGGTCATCTGGCGGTCCTGTCGGACCTTTTGCATACGGGTGGGCATTACAGTACGTTCCTTGCCAGTTGCAGCAGCCGCGACGAGAACTTCAGGCCGGCGCGGGCCGCTTCGCGCGTATCGATATCGAAGCGCAGGTGGGGGCTTCCTCGATCAGCGTGACGGCGCCGCCGTAGTGACCGGTACGGACGCCATCGACGATCGTCAGCGTGCCTGCGGCTAGCGCAGGCGGCATGGTGGGCGCTGCGGTGGCGCTGTAGACGATGACGTCGCAGGATTTGCCGGCCGCGCTGTCGATCACCGTGACCGCGCGGCCGCCGGCCGCCTTGCCATCGAGCTCGCGCAGGCCCGTCCATACGCTGTGGACCGGGCTGGCGCAGACGACCAGCGGCCGCACGGCCGGTTGCGGCCATGTGGTGAACTGGGCGATATTGAAGATGAAGGCGGCCTTCAGACGGCTGTCATCGTTCTGCGCGCCGCACGGGCCGGCGTACAGTAGCGTGGCCAACAACACCGGCAGAGCCGCCAGGATGTGGCCGCGCGCCGGGTGGGTGAACGAGTCGGACCGCTTCATTGCGCGAAATCGTAATCCAGCCGCAGCGCCACGGTGCGGCCCTGGCGCGCCAGGGACTCCTGCGCGAACGCCGGTCCGGCCGGGTCCCCATAGCGGCGATCGAGCATGTTGTAGACGCTCACGGCCCAGCCCAGCTGCACGCCGCGCGTGGGCGGCAGCGATGTCAGGGTCAGGTTGGCCACGCAATAGCCGCCGGCCATCGCGTGTTCCGTGCGCCGGTTCGACGAGCATTGCACTTCATTGCCGAGGCGCGCAGGCAGCCTTCCCAGCGGGACGGTCGCGGCCAGCTTGGCCAGGTGCCGCGGGGAGCTGACCAGCCATGCGCCGGCGCCATCGCGCGCCAGCTGCCAGGTGTAGCTGCCGCGCACCCGGGCACCGGAGCGGAATGCGCGCTCGCCGGCCAGTTCCATGCCGTGTGCCGTCGCCTTGTCGGTATTATGAAACATCAGCATGCCCGTGTCCGCATCCAGCTGCTGCGTGATCAGGTCGTCCATCCGGTTGCGGAACAGCGACGCGGTCAGCTTGCCATAGGCGTCGTACATGTGCTCCCACACCAGCTCCTGGCTCCGGATCACTTCCGCGCGCAGCTCGGGATTGGGCTGCATGCCACCCTCGCCCGGGAAGCCGTAATACAGCTCGTAGGCATTTGGCGAGCGGTAGGCCGTGCCGTAGATCAGCTTGAGCGTGTCGCGCTTGCCGGGATGGGCGATCAGTGCCGCGCGCGGGCTGACCCGGCTGCCGATCACGCTGTCGCGGTCGTAGCGCACCCCCGCGTTCAGAATCAGGCCAGCGCGCAGCGCGATCTCGTCGTCGGCATAGACGCCCCAGCGGCTGTCGGCGCGGCGATCGTCCAGCAGCGGCTCGTACGGCGCCTCGTTAAAGCTGTACTGGTCACGCCTGGCGTTGCGCTGCCCCTCGATACCCGCTACCAGCTTGTGGCCGGCGAACCGCGTTACCGTCGCGTGGGCGTTGGCGCCGTACCAGACGGCGTGCGCGCCATCGACGTTGCGCCGAGCCGCGCCTGTGCCGTCCGGATACGGGCCGATGCCGATATAGTCGGAGCGCCCCCAGAACACGTTCGTTGCCAGCAGCACCCCGGACGCCGCATCGCCCGCGTACCCCAGATTGGCGAACGCCTGCGAGTCGCGCGTGCTGTTGGGCTGGTTGAAGACGGCGCCGAAGGACCCCGTGGGGATATCCTTGGTGCGGTCCACGTAGCCGGCCGTGAACGTGAAGCCGCGCCCGGCCGCCTTGGCGAAGAAGGTATGGGCGCGCTCGCCGTCCAGCCCCTGTGCCACGCCGTGGTTCTGGTCGGGCGTGTCGAACTCCGGGAAATACAGGTCGCCGCCGCGCCGGCGCATGCTGCTTGCGGACAGCACCACGTCGTCGCCGTTCTGCGCATGCCAGCCCCACGTGGCACGCAGGCGGCGTTCGCCCGCGCTGGCCACGGTGGCGCTGCTCCGCAGGCCGCCGATGGCACTGCCCGACTTGGTGATGACGTTAATAACGCCGAACAGCGCGTTCGAGCCGTAAACCGCGGCGCCGGGACCGGGGACGTATTCGATGCGTGCGACGAGATCCATGTCCAGCAGCGCCTCGTTGCCGACGAACGCCTGGTCGTAGAGGGCATCGTTGACGCGCACGCCGTCGATCAGCAGCAGGAAGCGGCTGTCGTAATCGCCCGGGCGCAGGAAACCGCGCGCGCCCAGGTAGGTGTAGTTGCGATCCTGCGTGACGTACAGGCCCGGCACGGATGCCAGCGCGTCGGCCAGCGTGCGCCAGCCGTGCTCGCGCACGTCCTGCGCCGTCAGTACGACGACAGCCGACGGCGCATCGCTGACTGGCTGCTCGAAGCGCGACGCCGACGTCACCATCGGCACCTGCATGAGCTGTTCGAGCGGCATGGCGGCCAGGTCGTCGGGTTCGCCCGCGGCGCTGGCGCCGCCCGTGGCGCTCATGAGAAGGACAGACAGGGCGAGGCAATTGCGGCCGCAGTTCATGGCAGGACATCCGGATTGGCGTTGGCATCCGCGGTCGCATTGACGCGGCGCAAGATGCAGGAAAGGGACCCAGTATAACGATTCCGTACGGCAACATCCAGACATATTTAACAACTGACCCGCCGCAAACGCCCAACTGTCGCCATCGCGCGACCGGCTTGCCTTCGACGCGTTCCTTATATTTAACATTTGCCACGGCCTGAAACGCATTGCGCCAATGGATAGTCGAAATGGTTCGTTTGCTTCACTGGCCGCGTTGTCCATATTTTTCACCATGGCCTCGCGCCGCCGCGCGCCTCGCGTTCTATTCTGTCTCACGGGGCGTCCCGCATCGCGCAACCACTTTCTCCATCAGGTTCCGCCACAGCTATCCGTGGCTGGCGGCCAGCATGCGGCGGCTGGTCGGCTGCCGCCACGATGCCGAGGACCGGGCCATCGGGCACGCTGGTGGCGACGTGGCGACGTGGCGTCCGGCACCCGGCCTGTCCACTTATGCCGCCGCTGCCTACGGCGAAACGTCGGGCCGCCTGAATATCTCGGCGGGCGCCGCGCGTCAGGCGGGCCTCGACCCGCTGTTCATCAAACCGGAAACCAGCCGCAGTGGGGAAATCGGTGCCACGGCAACGCTGGCCGAAGGCCGCGTCACACTGAAGGGCGACGTGTTCCTGACCGAGGTCGCCGGCTTCCAGACGCAGGGCTACTCCGTCGAGGACCGGCAGGTCTACCTATGAACGCGGGCTCGTACCGCTCGCGCGGCGTGGAGGCAAGCGCCCACCTTGCGCCCACGCGGGCGTAGGAAATTGACCTGGCTGGCGTCTCCAACGACGCCTATTAGACGGATTACGAACACGCACGCTGCCCGCCGGAAGTGACGCTGTCGGCCAATCCGCCGCCGTCCTGCAATCTCTCACGAGAACGAGCATTTAACGCCCCAGGGCTGACTTACAATGCCAGCGCGCGCTATACCTGGACAAGCGCGGGCGGCCTGCGCTCCTTTGTCGGCGCCCGCGACGCAACCGCAGCCGGATGTTCGGCACCGTCGGCAATTCCACACTGACCCGCGTGCCAGATTACGGCCTGGCGTCGTTCTCCGCGGGCACGGGCGGCAAGCTGGCGCATGGCAACCCGGAGGTATCGGTCTGGCTGAACAACGCCTTCGACAAGACGTGGTGGCGCCTCGTGAACGGCGACGACGGCGCCGTGGCCGGCTGGCGCGGCGAACCGCGCACCCTGGGCGCGACGCTGGCCTATAACTACTGAGGGACGCAATGGACACGAATCGACGACGCCGCAATGTACTGAAGCTGTTCACCCTGGTGGCGGCACCAGGTCCTGGCGTGGCGGCGCCAGCGCGGCCAGGTACCACGACAAGACCGACGGCGCCGGCAGCGCAGGACGTCGAGACGCCACTGCAATGGCTGGACGGCACGGCGCCGGCCAGTTTTGCCGGCACCACCTGGGGTGTGCCCTGGCCACAGGGCCGCGTGATGCCGGGCGGCGGCTTTCGCCTGCAGGCCGGGGATGGCCAGGCGCCGGCGCTGCAGTCCTGGCCGCTGGCATATTGGCCGGACGGCTCCGTCAAATGGAGCGCCCACGCGCTCGGGCCGGGCGTCCCGGTCGCGCAGCGGTACACGCTCGTACCCGTTGCGGAGCCGGCGCGCGGCGCCGGATTGATCGTGCAGCGAGATGGCGATATCGTTGTCGACACGGGCGCCCTGCAATGCCGTGTGCCGCGGCGCGGCGCCGTGCTGTTCGCCACGCTGGCGCGCATGGGCCGCACGCAATTGCACGACGGCGAACTGGTGGTGCTGACGGATGGCCCGTCCGACGACGAGGCGGCCACGCCCGCGCGGCGGCGCTACCGCAGCCAAATCGCGCAGGTGGAAGTGGAGCAGGATGGTCCGGTGCGCGCGGTACTGAAAGCGACCGGCACGCACCGCCATGCCGATGGAACGACGCTGCTGCCGTTTGTCGTGCGGCTGTACTTCTACAAGGATGCCGACGCCGTGCGCGTGCTGCACACGCTGACGGTGGACATCGACCCGGCCACGCAGTTCGTGCGCGGAGTCGGCCTGCGCTTTGGCGTGACCCTCGGTGGCGCGCGGGGTGACGCGCTACATGACCGCCACGTACGCTTCGTCGGCGCAAATGGCGGCGTTTTTGCCGAGAGCGTGCGCGGCGTTACGGGGCTGCGGCGCGATCCGGGCGACGCCGTCACATCGGCCCAGCGCGCGGGCCGGCCCCTGCCCGCCGCCCTGCCCGTCCCTGTGGCCGCAGGACTGCAATACATCCCGGCGTTCGGCGACTACCGGCTGCTGCAGGCAAGCGCGGACGGTTTCACCATCGCCAAGCGCACGGGTGCCGGCAATGGCTGGATCCACGCCGCCAGCGGAACGCGCGCGGCCGGCACGGGCTACCTGGGCGGAACGAAGGGCGGCGTCGCATTCGGCGTGCGCCACTTCTGGCAAAGCCATCCCGGCCAGATCGACATCGCCGGCGCCGCCGGCGAACGCGCCACCGTCACGCTGTGGCTGTGGGCCCCGCAGGCCGAAGGCATGGACCTGCGCTTCTACCACGACGGCATGGGCCAGGACACCCACCTGAAGCAGCGCGCGGGTCTCGACATCACGTACGAAGATTACGAACCGGGCTTCGGCACGCCCGCGGGCATCGCCCGCACCAGCGAACTGGAACTGCAACTGCTGGCGGCCACGCCGGCCGATGCGGAACTGGTCGCCATCGGCCGCCGCGTCGCCGAACCGCCGCGCATCGTGCCGCCGCCGGCACGGCTGCATGCGGCCGAGGCCTTCGGCAGCTACTGGGCCCCGGCGGCACCGGCCGGCGACGAACGGGCCATGCGCCTGCAGGTCCGTCTGGCGGGGCTGTTCGACTTCTACCGCGGCCAGGTGGAACAGCGCCGCTGGTATGGTTTCTGGGACTTCGGCGACGTGATGCACACCTACGACGGGCCGCGCCACATGTGGCGCTACGACGTGGGCGGCTTCGCCTGGGATAACTCGGAACTCAGTACCGACATCTGGCTGTGGCACTATTTCCTCCATTCGGGCCGCGCCGACGCGTTCCGGCTGGCCGAGGCGATGACGCGCCACACGGGCGAGGTGGACGTCTACCACGCAGGCCCGTTCAGCCCCCTGGGCACGCGCCACGGGGTGCAGCACTGGGGCGACAGCGCCAAGCAGCTGCGCATCTCGACGGCCCTGAACCGGCGCTTCCTGTACTACCTGGCGGCGGACGAGCGCATCGGCGACCTGCTGGACGAACAGATCGAAGGCGTGCGGCGCCTGCGCGACATCGTCCCCGGTCGCAAGGTGGGCCAGCTCGCGGCGGAGGCGCCCGGCCACGCCAGCGTGTCGTTCGGCACCGACTGGGGTGCCATCGCGTCAGCCTGGTTCGTCGGGTGGGAGCGCCGCGGCGACACGGCGCTGCGCGACCGGCTGCTGGCCGGCATGGCATCCATTGCCGCCCAGCCGCACGGCTTCTTCACCGGCACCGCCGTGATGAACCTGGACACGGGCGCGTTCCTGCCCGGGCGGGCCGGGAAGATCTCCGTGTCCCACCTGTCGGCCGTGTTCGGGCTGACGGAAGTCGCAGGCGAACTGCTGCGCAACCTGCCGCAGCCGGCCTTTCGCGCCGCGTGGCTGGACTACTGCCGGCTGTACAACGCCACCCCGGAACAGCAACGGGCAGCGCTCGGCAAGGACCTGGGCAAGCTCAATCTGGGCCAGGGCCACGCGCGGCTGCTGGCCTTCGCCGCAGCGCAGACACGCGACCCTGCAGCCATGACGCAGGCATGGCGCCAGTTCGAGGCGGGCCGCGCGGGCCTGCGCGACGCCGATTTCGCCATACGCCGCGTGACCGTGCCGGCCGTACTGGCGGACGTGGACGAAGCGCCCGGCATCTCCACCAACGCGGCCGCCCAGTGGGGGCTGGGCGCGCTCGGCCTGCTGGCGCTCGACCCGCTGGCCCGGCCGCCCGGCCCTGTGCTGGTGCGGGACGACTTCCAGCGCTTCGATACCGCGCGCTGGCGGGTGGAAGCGGAAAGGGACGCGTCACACGCCGCGGCGTACGCAAGCGACGGCGCGCTGCTGCTGGAGGCGACAGGGGGATTGACCGTATGGCTGGCGCAGCCGCTGTCGGGCCACTACGAGATCGCATTCACGCGCACGGTGCTGGACGAAGGACAGGCGCACGACCGTGTCTCGGACCTGAACGTGTTCTGGCAGGCGCAGACCGGCGGCAGGCCCGTGTCGGGCAGGCTGGGCGACTATGACCGTATCCCGATGTATTACGCGGGCATCGGCGGCAACGGCAACACGACGACACGGTTCCGCCGCCTGGACGGCAGCGGGGCGCGCAACCTGCTGCGCGAGTACACGGCGGCGCCGTATCTGCTGCGGGCCAATCACCCTTACCGTATCCGCATCGTCGTGGACGGCCACGGCACGCGGCTGTACGTGGACGGTGTGCAGTACTTCAGCGCCGCCGGCGCGGCGGGGGACGCCGGCTGGTTCGGATTGCGCACGACGAAGTCGCGCCAGCGGATCACCGACTTCGCGGTGTATCGGCTCAGCTGAAAGCGCGGGTCGTCAGATCAACTCGCGCGCACTCAGCTCCTTCTTGACGTACGCATAAAACACGGGCGCGGCAATCACGCCGGCGATGCCGAACAGCGTTTCGCCGAACAGCATGGCCGTCAGCAGCTCCCATGCCCGCGCGTTGATGTGCGAGCCGATGATGCGGGCATTGAGAAAGTACTCCAGCTTGTGCACGACCACGAGGAACGTCAGCCCGGCAACGGCCACGTTGAGCGAATACGACAGTCCCACCACCACCATCACGGTGTTGGAGATCAGATTGCCGATCACCGGCAGCAGGCCGGCGATGAACGTCACGGCGACCACGGTTTTCGACAGCGGCAGCGTCACGCCCGCCAGCGGCAGCACGATGAACACGAAGATCGCCGTGATGATGGTATTGATGCCCGAGATCCAGACCTGGGCAAAGACGATGTTGCGGAACGACTCGGCCAGGAACGACAGGCGCTGCACCATGGCCGCCGCCAGCGGCCGGCGCGGACCGTTCGGCAGCGTGTCGCGCAGCGATGCCATCAGGCCGATGATCATGCCGATCAGGATGCGCGTCAGCGCCTTGCCCGCCTCCGCGCCGAATGCCTGCGCCACGGCCGCATGCTCGCGCAGCCACGTCGTCACCGTCTCGCGCACCCCTTCGGCGCCCACCGGCAGGCGCGCGCTGAGCCAGGGTGGGATCTGGTCGCGCGAAGAGTCGATCACGTCGGCGAGGCGGCGGAACGCGTTGGTCAGGCTGTTCGCATCGAGCTTGAACAGCGCGATGGCGCCCCAGATCAGGAGGCCCAGCAACGCGATCAGGATGGTGCCGATGGCCGCCGCGGCGATCGTGCGCGCGCGCGCGTCGCTGATGCGCCGGCCCAGCGCGGGCGCGATGACATGGATCAGGGAGTACATCAGCAGCCCGGCGAACAAGGCGCCCAGGAGTCCCTTCAGCAGCGCGAGGAACAGGAAGGAGCCGATCAGGATGTACGAAGCGATATTACTGAGTTCTTGTTTTCGGTCGGACATGGCTCGAATAAGTGAACTGGATTGACACTGCCACCCGTCGCGCACGGGTGCTGCATTATGCCCTATGCCGTACTGCCGAAACTTATGCGTGGCTTTATGGAGGAGAAACCGGATGCAGCGTACCGTCACGGTCCAGCCGGTAGCGGGCCAGGTCGGCGGCGAGGAACAACGGCCCGGCGAACTGCGCGCGTGCTTCGTCCGCCACCTCGGCCAGCGTGGCCGGGCCCGTGCCGGCGTCCCGGTAACGGGGACTGAAATGCGTCAGCACGAGGTTGGGCACGCCCGCGGCGGCGGCAAACGCGGCCACCATGCGCGCGCAGCTGTGCTGCGGACCCGGCCCCACCTTCTCCAGCACCGCCTGGGTATAGGTGGCTTCGTGCACCAGCACGTCGGCGTCGCGCATCGCGTCGGCCAGCAGCTCCGGACGGTCGTTGTCGCCGGCGACAACGATGGCCCGCGGCCGGCGTGCCGGCAGCAGGTAGTCGGCCGGACGCAGCACGCGGCCATCGGGCAGCGTCACGTCCTCGCCCTGTTGCAGGCGGCCCCACAGCGGCCCGGCTGGCACCGCCCCGGCGCGCAGCTTCGCCACGTCCAGCCGGCGCTCGACGTGGCGCTCGGCGAACCGGTAGGCCCACGACGGCACGCGGTGCGACAGCGGCGTGGCGGAGATGTCGAGATCCGGCACGAGCGAGCGCCCAACCAGCGTTTCCACCGCCACGAACGTCAGCTCGTACGGCAGGCGCAGTTCGGTGCTGGCCATGACGCCGCCCAGGTAAGACTGCAGCGCGGGCGGGCCGACAAGCATCAAAGGAGCCGTGCGGTTCGCCATGCCGGCGCTGGCCAGCAGTCCTGGCAGGCCGTAACAATGGTCGCCATGCAGATGCGTGATGAGGACTGCCTGCAGCGTGTGCAGCGACAGGCTGGTATGCAGGATGCGGTGCTGGGTGCCTTCGCCGCAATCGACCAGCAGCCAGCCGCCGCCCTCCATGCGCAGCGCGAGGCCGGCCACGTTGCGGGTCCTGGTCGGGGTGCCGGAGGAAGTGCCGAGAAATTGAAGTTCCATGAGCATTATTATAGAAGCGACGAGGGCGTGAGCGAGCCGCTTTCCCGCGGTCAGCCCACCAGACGCGCTATCGCCGCGGCGATCTTGACACCGCCCGCCGCGGACGGCTCGATCGGCGAACGGGCCGAATAATCGCCGGGCTCCGTGCAGACGGCACGCAGGTCCAGCACCGGCACGTCGCGCGCCCGGGCCTCGACGGCGATAACGTCGTTGAAGACGGCGGCGGCGCAGCGTACACCCGGCGTCAGCCCCGGCACGGCATCGTAGACCGTGCAGACGGCGGCAGGCAGCCCGACTGCCAGCACCGCGTCAAGCATGCGGCGGTAATCGTCACGAAAATCGCCGCGCCATGCGGCCAGCTGCTCCAGTCCCGCGAGGATCGTTGCGCAGGGACTGTGCAGCATACCGGTGAGCGGCAGGATGTCGTTGCCGCCGCAGCTGACGATTACCCGGTCCGGCGGCTCGGCCAGCGCGCGCAGCCGGGCCACCTGCGCCGGCATGTCCGCCAGCACGGCGCCGTCCCGCGCCAGCATTGCGACGCGCCAGCCCGGCCGGTGGTGCCGCAGCGCGGCCGCCACCTCCTGTCCCGGCCCCACGTAGGCGGCGTTGTCGAAGATCGAGTCGCCCAGCAATGCGATGTGCGTTTGTCCACCCTGCATTTGAATCCCCCTTGAAATTCCCTGTGCGACCGCGGCGCCCAGCACGGGTTTTGCCACAGCCGTGCCATGAGCGGCGCGCGCCTGGCTGCAGGACGCGGTCGTGTTCGCGGTCGTGTCATACCATCCGCGCCTTATAATGACCTTTTCCAAGGTGCGCACATGGGGCCCTTCCGATTTACCACCATCTCGCTGCGCGCGCTGCTGATCGTGCTGACGGCGCTCGGCCTGCTGCCGCTGGCGTTGCTCGGCGTCTGGAGCATCCATGCCGCAAGCCAGTATCAGGAGCGCGAGCAGCAGCGCGCCATGCTGGACCTGGCGCGGGCGCTTTCCAGCGCCGCCGATGCGGAGCTCGATGGCGTCGTCGCCACGCTGACGGGGATGGCGCGCGTGCCCGCGCTGGTCGCCGGCGACGTGCCCGCGTTCTATGACGTCGTGCGCGTGCAGGCGCAATCGCAGCCGCAATGGCTGGCAGTGATTCTCACCGATGCCAAAGGGCGCATGCAGTTCCGCACGACGGCGCCGCTTGGCGCCCCGCCCGCGCCCATTGCCGATCCCGCCAGCCTGGCCCAGGCACTGGCGTTGCGCCGTCCGGTCGTCGGTCGCGTGGCGCGCGGCCCCAGTGGCCGAATCGCCCTGCCCGTGCGCGTGCCCGTCGCCGACGTGCACGGGCGCCAGTCCGTGCTGACCGCCGTGGTCCGCCCCGACCGTATATTGCGCGTGATCGAGCGCCAGGTGATTCCGACCGGCGCCGTCATCGCCATCCTGGACGCTTCGCGCACCATGGTGGCCCGCTCCACCAACCATACCGCGCGCGTGGGCGGACCGCCCAGTCCCTCGCTGGCGCGCCTGCTCGATACCGGCGGGCGCGAGAACGTGGGCCCTGCCAGGACAATGGAAGGCGAGGACGTGACAACGGCCTACACGTCCCTCTCGCGTTACGGCTGGACGGTCGTCGTCGCCACGCCGTCGGCGGTACTGCGCTCCGCCCGCATCCAGAGCTTTGCCGTCTACGGCGTGGGCATCGCAGCCTCGCTGGCGGCCTGTTTTGCGCTCGCTTCGCTGCTGGCCGCGCGCATCGTGCGCTCCACGCGCCAGTTGCAGGCCGCCGCTACCGCCCTCCCCACCGGCGGCGTGGTGACGGTGCCCGACTCGCGCATACGCGAAATCCGCACGATGGGCGAGGCGCTGGCCGCTGCCGCGCGCCAGCACACCCTCAACGAGCAGGAACGTTCGCGCCTGCTCGAATCGCTGCGCGACGCACTGGAGCGGCGCGAACACGCGCTGGCCGAAGCGCGCGAAGCGGGCCGCGCCAAGGACGAATTCCTCGCCGTGCTGGGCCACGAACTGCGCAATCCGCTCAGCCCGATCGTGGCCTCGCTCGACCTGATGGACCTGCGCGACGCGACGGCACACCGGCGCGAGCGCGAGGTACTGCGGCGCCAGGTCAACCATCTGCGCCGCCTCGTCGACGACCTGCTCGACGTCTCCCGCATTGCGTCCGGCAAGCTGCAGCTGGACCTGCGGCCGGTGAACCTGGCCGACATCGTGCGCCAGGCCGTGGCCGCGTTTCCCGGCCAGCGCATTGCGCTGACGGCGCCAGACGAGATATGGGTGCAGGGCGACGACAGCCGGCTGACGCAGGTGCTGAACAACCTGCTGTCGAACGCTGCCCGTTTCGGCGGCGCCGCGGCGCAGGTGACGCTGGCCTGCGACGAGGGCAAGGCAACGCTGACGGTGGCCGACCAGGGTGTCGGCATGAGCGAGGAACTGCTGCGGCACGTGTTCGACCCGTTCTTCCAGGCGCCGCAGCAGATGGCGCGCCGTACCGGCGGCCTGGGTCTGGGGCTGGCGATCGTGCGGCGCATCGTCGAACTGCACGACGGCAGCGTCGCGGCGCACAGTCCGGGGCCGGGACTGGGCAGCCGCTTCGACGTGGTCCTGCCGCTGGCACAGGCGACCCCGCCGGCGCCGGCGCAATCCGAAGGCGAACCGACGGTCGCCCAGCGCGTGCTGCTGGTGGACGACAACGAGGATGCCGCCGTCGCCAGCGCCGCGCTGCTGCGCCATATCGGCCACGAGGTGCGCGTCGCGCATACGGCGGCCGAGGCGCTTGCGCTGCGCCGGCACTACGAGCCGGAGGTGGCAATCCTCGACATCGGCCTGCCGGACATGGACGGCTACGCGCTGGCGGCCGCGCTGCGCAACGGCGGTGCCGGCCCGTTGCGGCTGGTGGCATTGACGGGCTACGGACAGCAAGCCGATGTCGAGCGGGCGCGCCAGGCCGGCTTCGACGTGCACCTGACCAAGCCGGCCAGCGTCGACGACCTGCGCCGGGCTACGCATCTGCGGCACTTGCCGCAGTTGCTATAATTGCCGGCCCGGATACACCATCGACCACATGACCCCCGACCTGCCTTTCGCACCGCCCTACAAGCTGAAAATCGACGAGACCCGCTGGGTGGAGGTGCTGGCGGACGGCACGCAGGTGGACACGACGGCCCCCGTCTGGCCGGCTGCGGGTGCCGGTGCCGTTTCGCAGGCACGGCCCGCCGCATTGGCGCGCGGGAAATCGGGACCGGCAACGCAGCCGGCAGCGGTGCTGCAGGTGCCGTTCGCCGAAAAAGACGAGGCCAAGCGGCTTGGCGCGCGCTGGGATGCGGCCAACAAGAAGTGGTACGTGCCGGCCGGCGCGGACGTCGCACCGTTCGCCCGCTGGGTGCGCGAATAACGATACCGGCACAGTCCGGCACAAGCGCGGCGACAATAACAGGGGCGATGCAGGCCGCAATGGCAGCGGCAATGGCGACGTCGCGGCATGGCACGATTGCCGCCCGGGTTGCATGATACGATTGCCGCCCGGGTTGTCGCAAACGCCCAACTGGCGGATAATTGGCGCCCATGAACGATACCAAACAACTCCCTCCCCTGCCCGACCGCCTGTCCACCGACCCGCGCAGCCCGCATCACGTGGCGGCCGTATTCGAACACGACGTCGGCATCCGTTTCAACGACAAGGAACGCCAGGACGTTACCGAATACTGCATCAGCGAAGGCTGGATCAAGGTCCCGGCCGGCAAGACGCTGGACCGCAAGGGCCAGCCGATGCTGATCAAGCTGAAAGGCAAGGTCGAAGCGTATTACGCGTAAGGTCTACGTGTAAGCATCACATGTTGCGACCGCGCGCCATTACGCGTGCGGTCCGCCGTCGTATCCGAGCCCGGTTGCGTCTTGCGCGCCACCGGGCGTTTTCATGCGTGGACGGCGCGGCCGTCACCCGATTCCGGGCGCCGTCGGGCTCTGCGGGCAAGGCAGCTTCGATATCGCTGGCCGGGAACGGCCGGCAGCGGCAGCCTGCATGCACCGGATCAGTTCTCAGCGCTCGCTGACCGTACCGCCGGATCGCTTTCCGCCATGCAGCTGACGGGCAACCGTCAGGCCGCCACGGGCGCGGGCCGCAGCAGCCAGCCGTTCAATTGGCCGACGGACCAGCCGCAATCGTCCACCAGCCAGGCGGCGAATTTCCAGTAGCGGATCCGTTCCGGCTCGAACGGGCCGTAATTCTGGACATACATGGCCAGCGCGGCCACTTTTTCCTCCAGCTCCTGCTCCGGGGTCCACGCTGCCTCGTCACCGCAACTGGTGTAGGCATTCGACGAGTGATGGATGAACCTGCGGCCCTGCAGCCGGCCACACAGGCGTTCGTACTCCTGCGTCTCCAGGATCCAGAGATGCCAGATGTCGTCGATGTCGCGGGTGACGGGAATATTGCCGCGACAGTAGACGGCGATGTTCAGGAACTTCAGCGTCTCCTCGATGCGGATGCGGCGTTCCGCCGGATCCAGCGCCGGCAGCTTTTTTGCAAAGTAGCACGCCATTTGCGGCGGCAGGAACGCGGCGCGCAGGCACTCGTTCGAGATCGCCATGGCGGTTACCGGGCCGCGTTGGGGCAGCAGGTGCCGCCGTCCGGCTTGCAGCAGCCGTCGGCCCGCCGCAACGGGTTGCTGCCGTCCGCCAGCGGCCTGATCATACCCATGCTGCGCAGATGCTCCATCGCTTTCCATGTGACGGTCATGGATTCCACGAGGATAACGCGTTGTTCGCAGGTGAGAGGCGCGGTGGGAAGTTCGCCTGCCTGTTCGAGATGTGCCGACATGATCGCTCCTGTCTGGTTGGGGGGAAGACCGCGGTGCAGGCCGCTGTGCGCGGCGTGACGTCAGTATTGCATCCCCCCGTACGCCAGTTGGCAATGATTTGTCGGTCAATTGTCATCAATTCCGGCAACCTGCGCGCACCCGGCGGGCGGCGGTGGCCGACCGCGTCGAGGGGAACATGCTGCCGGATCGACATGGCCGGTGGCAGCCGTCACAGGTCGACTTCGGCCGACAGCAGCACGGTGCGCGGCGCCCCCTGCACGAAGGCGCCGTAGGAGGCGACGCCGGACCAGTAGTGCCGGGCCGTCGCATTGACGACACTGGCGCGCAGCGTTGCCGCACGGCCGGCGATCGTCAGGCGATAGCGCGCGCCGAGATCGAGACGGGTCCAGTGCGGGATGCACTGCGTGTTGGCCTGGTTGACGTACTGGCTGCCTGTGTATGGCACGCTGCCCGTCAACGTCAGGCCCGGCAGCGGGCTGTCCCATTCGGCGGCCAGGTTCGCCTGCGCCGCCGCCACGCCGACGGGCCGCTTGCCCAGGGTGGCCGCGCTGTTGGTACGCGTCAGGCTGGCGTCAATCCACGTCGCGCCTCCCGTCAGCCGCAGGCCGGGCGCCGCCTGGCCGAACAGCGCCAGCTCCACGCCCTGGTTGCGCTGCTCGCCATCGACGGCGTAGACGGTGCCCGTCATCTGGCCGCTGGGCCTGACGATGCGGAACGCGCTCAACGTCGCTGCCAGCGTGCCCCGTTCGGCCTTGACGCCGAGCTCGTTCTGCTTCGATTTATAGGGTGCGAAGATCTCGCCCGCGTTCGACGCCGTGGGCGGCGCCGTGTCGCCCTTGCCCAGGCCCTCGATATGGTTGGCGTACAGCGAAACGTGGCGCCATGGCCGGAACGATGCGCCCAGCATCGGCGTGGTCGCACGCCGGTCGTATAGTGCCGTGCGCGCGCCGGCCGCGTTGAAGTTCTCCGATTCGACCTGCTGGCGGCGCAGGCCGACCGTCAGCAGCAGGCGCTCGTCCAGTGCCGTCATCGTGTCGGCCACAGCGACGCCGGACAGATGGGTCTCCGAGACACGCGGCACGAAGCCCGGCGCGGCAACGGCCTGCACGGGCGCGGCCAGCGGCGCATACAGGTTCGACAGCACGGCCGTCCCGGCGACGGAGGCCCGGTCCAGCGCATCGCGGTAGCGGCTGGCCTGCAGCGTTACCGTGTGGCGCATGCCGGCTGCGTCGAACGCCGTGCGCAGGCCGCCGTCGAGCGTGGCGCGCGCCGCTTCCAGGCGGAAGTTCTCGGGCACGACGCGGGTGTCGCCCGCGCCGTTCAGGATGGTCGGGGTGCCGAACAGGCGCGCCACCTTGCTGCGCGCCCCGCCGGCGTTGGCAAACACGGTCAGCGTGTCGGACACGTCGTATTCGGCCCGCAGCAGCAAGGCGCGGTCTTCGATGCGCGCCCATTCCCAGGACTGCGTCACATTGCGGCGGCCCGCCGGCGCCGCAGGCACCGCCACCCCGGCGGCCGCCAGGAAGGGCCGTGACGGTGCATCGAAGCGTTCGTTCTGCCCCAGCGCATCGAGGGTCACGCGCAGGCGTTCGCCCCGGTAGTCCAGCGCCAGCGCGGCGACGCCCGCCCCGCGCTCCTGCCCGTCGAGCGGCGTATCGCCCTGCTGGCCGCTGGCGTTGACACGCACGCCGAACCGCCGTGCCAGGCCGAAGCGGCGGCTGAGGTCCACGTGGCCACCCGATTGCGCGTCGCTCGCATAATCCAGCGTCAGGCGCGTCAGGTCGGTATCGAGAGCGCGCTTGGGCACGACGTTGACGACGCCGCCGATGCCGCTGTTGGGCGACATCCCGTACAGCAGCGCGGCCGGACCCTTGATGACTTCGACGCGCTCGGCGTAACCGGCGAACACCCGGTAGTTGGGAGCGACGCCGTACTGGCCGTCCAGTGCGATCTCGCCCACATTGCCCTCGCCGATGGGAAAGCCGCGGATGAAAAATGCATCCAGGATGCCGCCGCCCTGGCCGGTGGCGCGCACGGCCGGATCGCGCGCCAGCACGTCGGCCACCGTCACGGCCTGCACGTTGGCGATGGCCTGGGCCGTATAGCTGCTGACGTTGAACGGCACCGCCATGACATCAAGATTGCCAAGCATGCCCAGCCGGGCCTTGCGGGCAAGCTGTCCGCCGGAAAAAGTGTCGCTGCGGCCGGCACTGATGGTGACCTGCGGCAGCGCGGCGCCCGCAGAGGGCTCGGTGGCTGCCGGGGCATGGCTTTGCGCCTGGGCCGGTGCCAGCACGGCGGCTGCGAGGGCAACGGCGACCGGCGTTTTGAAATGGGTATGCATCCTGTCCAGTGAACTGTCAATACGAATGATTATCGTTTACAGGTTATCACGAAAACAATGACCAATGACAACTTTTAACGGTGAACGGGACACTGGTCAGGCCACTTCTTTACCAAATGTCATCAATCTGTCATATTAGCGGTATCTCCACAGGAATCGACCGCGACGCTGTCCTGTACCAGCAGGCGCACGCCGCAGGAGTACAAGCATGAGAAGAGCAAAGATGACACTCGATGTAACAGTAGCGGATGCGCCAGTCGATGAAGGCTGCAGGCGTATCATGCAAAAGCTGGTTGAACAGGGCTGCAATGCGGCCGGCACGTCCTACTCCGTGGAACCGTTCCAGGTGGCCGAGAACGAACTCAGATATCTGCTCCGGCACGGCGAGGTCTACAGCCGCGGCACGTCGCTGGTGCTGCCGGTGCTGGAGTCCTTCGAAGTCCAGCGCGAAGGTGCCGAGGTCGGCAAGATTTCCTTTGTTCTGGGTGTGAACCTGATCTGACGCGATGCCGTGCTGGCGCCGCGCACGTTGGTTCAGGAGGCAGGCCGCCTCAAGGTGCAGGGCTGGACCGGAAACGTATAGGCGCTGCGGTCAGTCGTGCGATGGCCAGCTGGCTGTTGTCCATTTATGCGAACCGGGCGGTGCGACCCAAACCGGTATGCAACGATGTCCCTGGGCGCAGCGACAGCGGTGGCACGCCTCGCCAATTTCTGCATCATCCCCGGCGGCCGGCCGAGACGTCCAGGAGCGCGGCCTGGACGGGTACGGCACATCCGTGACTACCTGGACCCGACGCCGCCGGAACGCGGCGACGGAAAGGCTCGTGTAGTCAAGAAACCTCGCCGCCTCAGAGCCGGAACGAACCCACCAGCGAATGCAGCACGTGCGCCTGCTGCTGCATCGACTCGGCGCTGGCGGCAACCTGTTCGACCAGCGCGGCATTCTGCTGGGTGCCCCCGTCGAGCTGCGTGATCGTCTGGTTGATCTGCTCGATGCCGCGGCTCTGTTCCTGGCTCGCCAGAACGATCTCGTTGATGATCGTGGCGACGTTGACGTTCTTGGCGATGATCTCGTGCATCGTGGCGCCCGCCTGCTGCACCAGCTCGGCGCCCGCGTTGACTTGCGTGTTCGAGTCCTCGATCAGCGCCTTGATTTCCTTGGCCGCGCCGGCGGCGCGCTGGGCCAGGTTGCGCACTTCGCCCGCCACGACGGCAAAGCCGCGGCCCTGTTCGCCCGCACGGGCCGCTTCCACCGCCGCGTTCAATGCCAGGATGTTGGTCTGGAACGCGATGCCGTCGATGACGCTGGTGATGTCGACGATCTTCTTCGACGCGTCGCTGATGGAGGTCATCTTCTGGACGACGTCGCCGATCACCTTGCCGCCGCGCGTGGCCACGTCGGAAGCCTGCGTTGCCAGGCGGTTGGCGCGGTCCGCGTTGTCCGCCGTCTGCTTCACGGTGCCCGTGAGTTCTTCCATCGATGCCGCCGTTTCCTCCAGCGACGCGGCCTGATCCTCGGTGCGTGCCGACAGGTCGCGGTTGCCGCTGGAGAGCTCTTCGGACGCAGCGCTGATCGACGCCGAACCCGTGGCAACCTGGCGCACGATGTCCTGCAGGCGGGCGATGAAGCCGTTGAAGCTGCGCGCCACGGCGGCGAATTCCTGGCCTCCCGTTTCCGGCAGGCGCCGGGTCAGGTCCGCTTCGCCCGCACCCAGCTCGTCGATGCTGGCCTTGAGCGTGCCGAGGCGGCGCATGAACATGCCGATCGCGCTGATCACGGCAACCAGCAGCAGCACGCCCATCGGCACCTGGATGGCGGCGAGCTTCATCATGATGCGGTCGCTGTTCGTGGCCAGCATGCTCGATGGGATACCGGTGGCGATCAACCACGGACTGCCGGGAATCGCTTTCAGGAACAGCGTCTGCGGGCCATCCGGCGTCCGGTACGCGCCTTCGATCGGTGCGCCGTCGCGCGTTTTGGCCAGCAGCGCCTTGATCTCCGCGGCCATCGGCGACGACGCTGCCAGGTCGGCCACGTTCTTCAGCACGATATTGCCGTCGATGCGGGTGCTGTTGCTGACGATCTTGCCGTCGCCTTCGACGATCAGGATCTGGCCGCCGATCTTCTTTTCCATGTCGGCCACCAGGTCGTTGAAGAAGCCGAGCGTGACGTCGATGGTGGACACGCCATACAGTTCGGCGCCCTTGTAGATCGGCATCGCGCAGTTGGTGCGCGGCTGCGGGCTGGCGTCGTCCTGGTAGGCCTTGGCCCAGTTGCAGTGGCCCTTGGCCGCGGTCTTGCCGTTCTCATACCACGGCTGCTCCCAGTATTTCAGCGATTCCGGCGAATTCCAGTGGGTGTTGACCACCAGCTGCTTCGTCGTCGCATCGCGCGCGAAGAACGTGCTGAACTTTTCGCGGCCCTGCTCGCGCTTGTTCGGCAACGGCCAGATGCCCCCGCCGAACACGTTCGGGTCGCCGTACTGGTCCACCAGGCCCGGTTGCAGCTTGTCGATCTGGTCGCTGTCGAGCAGCGCTACCGTCTGCGTGACGCTGCGCTGCTGCGCCTCGACCTTGCGCAGCTGCTCGCTGACGCGGGTGCCGATTTGGGCGGCCTGATCGGCGATCAGCCGGCCTTCCAGCTGCGCCAGGTCGGGCGCGACAAACAGGCGCATGACGGCGAAGGTGGCGAGCAGCAACAGGGCGAAAAAGGCGCAGGCCAGAAGGGTGTAGCGTAACCGCGTGGATGTTTTGCTAAGCATGATGGGAGCAACATTAGTGATGGGCACGAGGGTGTTTTCGGTCCCGATTGTGAAATCTTGAGGCCCGGCAATAAATAATTTGAGCCGCGCCGCACCCGCATCGCCACTGTCGTGACCATCCTGCAATGTTCACGAAGCGCTCAAGATTTGCAAACGTCGGTCAGCCAGTCTGCGTTACGTCCGGGTGGGCAGCACCCGATTCGAACGATGGAGCGTAACGGCCGTGATCGAAAAAGAATCAGCGCGAGAACCGTCCCGCCTGGCGCAGCGCCATCCCTGCCGCCGGCCCGGCGCACGTCACCGTCCGCACGGGCGCCGGGCCTTTCCCGACTCGCACAGTGGCGCGAACTGCCCGGCCGAAGCCGCGATGATGACGCGGGGCGCTGTCCGGCTCGAAAATGTCGGCCGGATGCACGAGCTCAGCTCCCGGTGCCCGCTGCCTTGACGGGCGTGACAAACGCCAGCGCCTCTTCGAAAGACTTCAACACCAGATCGACCCGTTGCGCCACCGGGCGCGGGTCGGCCTGCTGGCGCGGCGCGATCGTCACCAGCGGCGCGTCCGGCAGGGCCTCGCGCAGGGCGGCCACCGCATCGGACCATGCCTCTGGCGTGCTTTCAACGGGATAGACGACGAACACCGTCGATACCAGGTGCTCGGCGTCCGGACGCGCTTCGTCGTCGGTTTGTCCCAACACGAAGCTGCGCGCGTCGATGCCCGCTTCGCGCAGGCTGATGACGAGCAGCTCGCACAGGAATTCCTCGCGCAGGGTGGGCAGCGTGGCGCACAGCACGATGGAGCGCTCCGGCACTTCCAGCGAGCCCTGCCAGCGGCCCAGCCGTTCCTCGCGCGCATGGCGCAGGTGCGCGCCAATGCTTTCGTTGAGCATCGACACGCGGCGCCGGTGCGAGCGCGTGGGCGCGGTGCGCTGGCCCAGCGTTTCCGTGACCAGCGCAATCGTCGCGCGCAGGCGTTGCTGCTGGGCCGCTTCGGCGGTATCGCTGCGCAGGTCGGCCACCGCCAGCTCCACGCCGGGCAGCAGCACCTGGTCGCAATAGCGCGCCAGCGTGTACTTGCGCAGGAACACGCGTGCATCCTGGATGATCGCGGCCGCCTCGCCGCTCAGCAGGCGGTGGTAGAAACGCTGCGCCTCGCTGGCGTCGGGCGCCTCGGCCAGCAGGATGCTGACGGGTTCCAGCGCGCGGATATAGCGGCCCGCGACGACGATGCACAGGGTCAGCGGCGTCGACAGCAGCAGTCCCACCGGCCCCCACAGGGCGCTCCAGAACAGGGCCGAGACGATCACGGCCAGCGGCGACATGCCGGAGCTGTGGCCGTACACGCGCGGCTCGACGACGTTGGCCAGCACGACCTCCAGCACGCCGAACAGCAGCACGGCATATACGGCGAGCGCCCAGCCGGGGCCGGACGCCGCCGCGAACACGGCGATGCCGCTGGCGGCGATCAGCGCGCCGATGTAGGGCACGAAACGCAGCAGCGCGCACAGCACGCCCAGCAACGCGGCATGGGGCAGGCCCAGCACCCACAACAAGGTTGCCAGCACGGCGCCGAACACGAGGTTGACGAGGAACTGGGAAAAGAAAAAGCGCGACACGCCCGTGGCCGCGTCTTCCAGACCCTTGATCGTGCGGCCGACGGCGCGCTGGCCGGTGAGGCGCAGGATGCGTTCGCGCAGGTTCTCGCTGTCGAGCAGGATGAACACCAGCAGCACGAACACCAGGCCCGCCTCCCCCAGCGGTCCGGAGACGGCGGCGACGAGCTTCGTCAGCGTGTCCGTGGCCGAGGTGTGCTCGCGGATTTCAACGGGAATCGGGCGCGGGTCCTCGACACCGGGTGCCGGGCCGCCGCCTGGCGCAGCAAACGGCTCGCCGTCCAGCAGGTCGACGGGGAAGCGCGCCAGCGGCTGGCGCTCGGCGAGGCTCTGCACGTCCTTCAACTTGGCCACGATCTCGCCGCGGTACTGCGGCAGGTCGTCGGACAGCGTCAGCAGCTGCGCACCCAGCAGCGTGCAGCCGGCCACCAGCGCGGCGCATACGAGTACCAGCGTCGTCAGGGTCGCATGCACGCGCGACAGGCCAGCCAGCGCCATCGCCCGGATCAGCGGCGCCACCGCAAGACTGAGCATCAGCGCCAGGATGATCGGCTGCAGCACGGGACGGCCGAAATGAAGCAGTGCGATAACGCAGGTGGCGGTAACGGCGTAGTTCACGGGCGGCTCAGGTAAAAAGCGGATTTAACCATAAAAACCCCGGCCATGCCGCCCTTGGCGCCCTCCCGCTTGCACTCGGTGCGATAGCACGGGAGCCAGGTGAGAATGCGGCGCAACCGCACTTGCACAGCGGTTGGCGCGCTGCATCCGATGCCGGTCAACATCCGCCTGATCGGGTTACGGGGAACCAGCACGGCCGACCGATTGAGCGCAGCACCGCTCGGGCTACGGCGGCACAGGTCCATTTGATCGGTGCAGCACGAGCCGCTCGGTGGCGCAAAAAAATTGTTGACATCGGACGCGGATGGGAAGAAGCTTACTAAATCGATGCAGTAAATCGATTTAGTAAGAGAAAAGTGATGTCGGACAGTGTTATGCTCGCGCCGGCCATGTCGCCGACCCTCCTATAGCAAGGAGAGGTTGCTGTTTGGCAGGGCGTCGTGTTCGGTCCGCAGCATCTCACACCAGTGCGAACACCAGGCAAAGCTCATCTTTGCCAATTTTCTGCCGCGTCACTGTAACGTTGCAGTAGAACGATTTACTTAGGTGAACAATACTTCAAGCACCATAAAATACCGATAACGGAGACTTCAATATGGCAATCCAACAGCGCCGCCAAGGCGCGCCCTTGCCGCTTACGCCTGTTGCCGCCGCCGTGGCAATGTTGCTGGTCGCCCTGCCGGCGCCCGCCCAGGAGGGGCCGCCGGCAGCTTCGCCGGGCGAGGCGCCCCAGCTCGAGAAAGTCGTCGTATCGGCCAACCGCCGCATCGAGAAGCTGGAGGACGTGCCGATGTCGATCTCGGTGCTGACGGAGGAGGCGCTGATTCGCAACAACGTGCGCGAGTTCGACGATATCGTCAACCTGTCGCCGGCGCTGACGATTTCCACCGGCACGCAGGTCGGCACCAACAGTATCA
Source organism: Pseudoduganella plicata (assembly GCF_004421005.1). NCBI lineage: Bacteria > Pseudomonadati > Pseudomonadota > Betaproteobacteria > Burkholderiales > Oxalobacteraceae > Pseudoduganella > Pseudoduganella plicata. The sequence goes on along the minus strand of NZ_CP038026.1, from coordinate 37,096 downwards.
ACATGCGCGGCATCGGCACCACGTCCAACAATATCGGCATCGAAGGCGACGTGGCGATCATCGTCGACGACATGCCGTATGCGCAAGCGCAGCAGGCCTTCCGCGACCAGTCCGACGTGGCGCGCGTTGAGGTCCTGAAAGGTCCGCAAAGTACGATGTTCGGCAAGAGCGCGATTGCCGGCGCTGTCGTCATCACGACAAAACCGATCGGCGCCGGTCCGATGAAAGGCAAGCTGTCGCTGTTTCGCAGCAGCGACGACGAATACCGCGTGGCCGCCTCCGTCAGCGGCCGGCTCTCCGACACGGTCGGCGTGCGCCTGTTCGCCAGCAAGACGGACTTCCCGGGCCTGCTGCACAACCTGACGAACGACAGCATGCAGAACGGCTCGGGCGGCAAGACGTTTTTCGCCAAGGTGCAGTGGCAGGTCACGCCGGATCTCGACGTGCAGGTCTCGCCCCGCTACGACCACGCTCTGCGCACCGGCAATACGGCAGCCATCACGGCAATCGGCCCGGGCGTGGGCTACCTGTACAACAAGAACTACCGGGCCCTGTCGAACAGGGAGGTCCTGCGCGGCATCGCCGTCACGCCGTTCAACACGACGATCCGCAACGACTCGCCGACCGGGCTCGATGCCACCGACCGCGGCATCGGCGTGCGCATCAACTACCTGTTCCCCGATGCCTCGCCGCTGGCCGGCCATGCGCTGACGTCGATCACGTCCGTCGACAAGAACCGCTCGAACGACTTCCGCGATAACGACAATATCGACCTGATCTCGACCTACTACCAGCTCGACCACTCGGGCAAACCGTCCGGGATCGCCGAGCCGCCGACGATCAACGGGACGATGGACACGAAGCTGTCGACGCAGGAGCTGCGCCTGACGTCCCCCGACAGCGGCGCGCTGCGCTACGTGGTCGGGCTATGGCTGGCCCGCACCAGCATCGACCGCTGGTACATGCGCGGCAATCCGTTCGTCAAGGAGACCAACTGGACCAACTATCGGACCACGTCGGCCAGCCTGAATCGCGCCGTCTACGCAAACGGCAGCTGGGATTTCAGGGCACGCCATACCTTGACGGCGGGCCTGCGCTTCACGCGCGAAACGAACGACTACATGTTCAACACGATCGACAGCCTGTCATCGACGGCGCCGGACAATGTGCACACGGGCTACAACCTGTACAACGCACCGCAGCACGACGAGAACTTCGGCACCGGGAAGCTGGGCTACGGCTACAAGCCCACGCCCGACACGATGGTGTACGCCACCGCCTCCACCGGCAGCAAGGGCGTCGCCTACGACATGACGAGCGGCGCCAATAACGTCAACGTGTTCAAGCGCCTGCCACTGGCGCCAGAGGAAGCTACCAGCTTCGAGGCCGGCTACAAGGCCAACCTGTGGAACAACCGTGCCACGCTGAACCTGGCCGTGTTCAAGACAGCCTTTCGCGACTATCAGACGTCGGCCACGGAGCGCTTCTCGGACGGCAGCCAGGCCAGCGTGCTGTACAGCATTCCGAAGCTGCAGACGCAGGGCTTCGAGGCAGATGCCACGGCGCTGCTCACGCGCGCACTGCTGCTGACGGCGAACGTGGCCTACACCCGCGCCACCGTCGTCGACTGGAAACAGGGGCCGTGCTACAGCGGCGCGAAGGACTGCACCGTGCCGAACGAACTGGTGCCGGGCGCCTTCCTGCGCGACGCCAGCGGCGGCATGATGCCGAACGCGCCGAAATGGAAGATGAACCTGGGCGGCGAATACACGCTGCCCTTTGCAACCATTCCGTACAAGTTGGCGATCAACGGCAACGTGCGCGCACAGTCGAAGGTGCAAGGCGCGATCAGCCAGGACCCCAGCCTGATGCGGCCCGGCCACGGCATCGTCGACCTGGGGGCATCGATCGCCGACAATGGCGGAAAATACAAGTTTTCCGTCGGCGTCAAGAACCTGTTCGATCACCATTACGCAGTCGGCAATGTCGGCTCGTTCCTGAACTTCAAGCAGGTTTCGGGACCCGATATCCGCTCGTACGGCTGGCAACCGGCGCGCGACGCATTCCGCTATTACACCGCCCGGCTGGACGTGAACTTCTGACCGGCCGCATTTCAACTAGGACACCATGACCGAACCAAAAATTCAGGATGTTGCGCGACTGGCCGGGGTTTCACCGTCCAGCATCTCGAATTTCCTCAACAACCGCATGGGCCAGATGCGGCCCGACACGCAGGCCAAGATCCAGCAGGCCATCGAGCAGCTGGGCTACCGGCCCAACAACGCCGCGCGTCAGCTCAAGACGGGCGTCGCATCGATGGTCGGGCTGCTGGTGCCGTCGCTGGCCAACCAGTTCTTTGGCGCGCTGGCGTGCGCCGTCGAGACGGCGGCCGCGCGGCACGGCTGCCACGTCATGACGTTCAGTACCTTCCGCGATCCGGACCGGGAACGCGCCGTGATGGCGGACCTGCTGGCCTATGGCGTCAAGGGTATCGTCACAGGGTCCGCGCTGAGCGACACGGAACACCTGGTGGCCGTCACGTCGCGCTGCCCCGTCGTGGCCTTCGACATCAAGCGCAACGACGAATCGCATGCCCGCATCGCGACGATCTCGATGGACAACGCCGCGGCCACCACGCTGGCGGTGCAGCATCTCGTCACACTGGGCCACCGCGCCATTGCCCTCGTCACACCGCCGCCATACACCTTGAACCGGCAGGAACGCATCCGCGGCTTCCTGCAGGCCGTGGGCGCCGCGGGCATCGCCGGCGAACTGGTGATTGCCGACGCCACCGACGGCCCCAGCGACCCGCACGGCGACACCCGCCTGTTCGAGCTGGGGCGCAGCGCCGCTGCGCGCATCGTCACGGCGGCCTCGCGCCCCACCGCGGCGATCGCCATCAACGACATGATGGCGATCGGCATCGGCGTGGGCCTGAAGCAGCTGGGCCGGCGCATCCCCGCCGACATCTCGCTGATCGGCATCGACGACATCTTCTTCTGCGCAGCGCACGATCCGCCGCTGACGACGCTCCGCCAGCCGATCCAGGCGATGGCCGATGCCGCCGTGCAGCGCATCCTGGCGCCCGACGAAAAACCGGACGGCGCGCTGTTCGCCCCCGAACTGATCGTGCGCTCGTCCACCGCAACACCACCTCGATAAACCGGGACAATAACGATGGAGACAAGCATGGAACTGCAAGGCAAACGCGCGCTGGTAACGGGCGGCGCATCGGGCATCGGCAAGGCCACTTCGCTGGCCCTGGCGCAAGCGGGCGCCGACGTGGCGCTGACCTACTGGAGCAGCAGCGCGGAGGCCGAGGAAGTGGCCGCGCAGATCCGCGCGCTGGGCCGCCAGGCCCACGCGATCCGCGCCGACCTGACCGATGCGGTGGTGGCCGAACGGGTCTACGCCGAAGCGGAAGGGGCAATCGGCCCGATCGATACGCTGTTCGCCAATATCGGCGGCCTGATCCAGCGCTGCCGCGTCGTCGAGATGCCGCTGGCGCTGTGGAACGACGCGATGAACCTCAATCTCACCAGCACGTTCCTGATCTGCCAGGCCGCGCTGAAGCGGATGGAGCCGCGCGGCGCCGGCACCATCGTGACGATGTCGTCGCTGGCCGCATTCGATGGCGGCGGTCCCGGCTCGGCGCACTATGCCTCGTCCAAGGCCGCCGTCGCCACCTTTACCCGTGCACTGGCGAAGGAAGTGGGTCCGCTCGGCATCCGCGTCAACGGCGTCGCGCCCGGCCTGATCGCCACCCGCTTCCATGACGTGTTCAACACGCCGGCCAACCGCCAGGCCATCGCCGAACGCACCCCCGCGCGGCGCGAGGGACAGCCGGAGGATGTCGCCAACGTCGTTGTCTTCCTTGCCTCCGGCAAGGCCGCTTTCCTGGGTGGCGAGATCATCCAGGTCAACGGCGGCCTGGCCCTTTACTGACGGGAGCCCCGATGACTCCACCGTTCACACGGCGCCGTTTCCTCGGCACCGCCGCCCGCGCTTTGCCCGCCCTCTCTCTACCCGCGCTGGCCGGAGGCCGCGCGCTGGCGCAGGATTCGCGCGAGGCGCTGGGCCCGAAAGAGGGCAAGCCCACCGCCGGCCCCCACCCGCTGCAGGCGTTGATGGCGCAGCACCCCGCCGCCTTGCGGCCGGACTTGCGCGGCGTGCATCCACGCGTGTTGACCACCGCGGCGGGTCTGGCCGACCTGCGCCGGCGCGCCACCACCACCCATCGCGACGCCTGGCAGAAGGCGCTGGCGGGACTGGTGGCAATGAAGGAAGCGCCGGCCGCGGCACCCGCCCAGGCACGGCGAGCGCAGAACACCACGGCCATCGGCATCGCCGGCGCCGCCCTCGCCTACCGGATCGAAGGCGACGAGCGCTACCTGGCGGCCGCGAAGCGCTATATGGATGCCGCCGTCAGCTATCCGGTCTGGGGCTACACCTACAGCAAGCCGGACGTCGACCTGGCCGCGGGCCATCTGCTGTACGGGCTCGGTATGGGCTACGACCTGCTGTTCGACGCGCTGAGCGTGGACGAACGCACGCGCTACCGGGACAAGCTGGTGCGCCAGGCGCGCCTGCTGGCCGCGCACTTCGCACCGAAGCCGGGCAAGACGTTCTCGTACAGCCAGAACCACTGCTTCATTCCGATCGCCGGCCTGGCGATTGCCGCCTACGCCGTATGGGACGAGGCACCGGAAGCGGCGACCTGGGCGGCGCAGGCGCGTGCCATCTTCGCCCGCGTGCTGGACGTGGCGTCGCCGGACGGCTATTTCTACGAAGGCGTGGAGTACTGGATCTTCTCGATGCCGTGGATCGTGCATGCGCTCGACGCGTTCGCGCATGCGGCCGGCGACGACGTGTACGACCATCCCGCTCTGCGCAACGCCCACCTCTACATCGCCCACTCGCTGACGCCGAACGGCCAGGACATCTTCGACTTCGGCGATGCCTTCGAGGGGCCGCATACGCGCGCCCGCCATGGCGTTGATGCGGCGCGTACGCACCCCGGCGGCAAGCTGCACTCGAACTACAACCTGCTGTACCGGCTGGCCGCGCGCTTCCGGAACGAACAGGCGCAGGGTGTGGCGGACTGGATGGCGTCGCTGGGCCATGTCTGCGCGGAGGATTTCTGGACGCTGCAGTGGCGCGATGCCGACCTCCCCGCCAGCCCTATCGCGGCGCTGCCGCCGCACCATCACTTCGACGACCTGGGCACCGTCTTCTGGCGCAGCGACTGGACCGGCAAGGCCACCGCGTTTGCCTTCCGCGCAGGGCCGCCGGAAGGCCACCATGCCGCCACGCTGCTGGCGCGGATGCCGGACTGGCATCTGTCGATGGGCCACTCGCATCCCGATGCGGGCAGCTTCATCCTGTACGCCGAGGGCACGTACCTGAGCGGGCCGATGGGCTATGCCGGCGTCCCGCGCAGCAATTTGAGCAACACGCTGCTGGTCGACGGCCAGGGCCAGGCCAACGAAGGCCACGGCCACGACGCGTTTGCCGGCTATCCGTACGCGCGGCTCGACACGATCCGGCTGACCCGCGTAGACCTGGGCGCCGACCGCGCCGGGATCGTGGCCGACCTGACCGGCGCCTACCGCCCGGAACTGGGCGTGGACAAGCTGGAACGCATGTTCACCCTGGCCGGCGGCACATGGACGGTGACGGACCGCCTGCGCGCCTCCCGCCCCGTCGCGCTGACCGCCCAGGTGCACGGCGACACGGCCATCGCCGCGGCCGGCGGGCGCCGCTACCTGGTGGCCGGCAAACCGGCCGCGCTGGAAGTGGACGTTCGCACGGCGGCGGCGAAGGCGGTGATCGAGCCGGGCGTGGTGACGGCAGCCGGTCCCCCGGGCAATGTCGACAAGGGTCCACGCGAGCAGCGCGGCGTGGTGCTGCGCGTGTCGCTGCCCGCCAGCCGCGTGGCGACGCTGGTGACGCAGCTGAGGCCCGTCCGTGGCTGAGCGCACGTTCGACGTCGTCACCGCGGGTGAAGCGATGGCGCTGTTCATGGCTGCCGACGCGGCGCCGCTGGCGGCCGTGCGCGCCTTCCAGCGCGCCACCGCCGGCGCGGAGCTGAACGTGGCCGTCGGGCTGGCGCGGCTGGGATGGCGGGTCGCTTACCTGTCCGCGGTCGGCGACGACAGCCTGGGGCGCCACCTGCTGGACTTCATTGCCGCGCAAGGCATCGACCCGCGCCACGTCCGCATCGATGCCGCCCATCCGACCGGCTTCATGCTCAAAGCGCTGGCCGGCGACGGCGCGGACCCGCAGGTCGAGTACTACCGGCGCGGATCGGCCGCCAGCCAGATGTCGGTGGCGGCCCTGCCGCAGGATGACTGGCCGGGGGCGCGGCTGCTGCACCTGACGGGCATCCTGCCGGCACTGTCCGACAGCTGCCGCGAGCTGGCGCGAACGATGGCACGCCGGGCCCGCGCCGCAGGCCGCACCGTGACGTTCGATCCCAACCTGCGGCCACGGTTGTGGGCATCGCGGGACGCGATGATCGCGGCCGCAAACGACATGGCGGCGATGTCCGACGTGGTCCTGCCCGGGCTGGAGGAAGGGCGGCTGCTGACGGGACGCGATGCGCCGCAGGATATCGCCGAGTTCTATCTGGCGCGTGGCGCACGGCTCGTCATCGTCAAGCTCGGCGCCCACGGCGCTTACTACGCCACAGCGGCCGAAAGCGGCATCGCCGCCGCGGTGCCTGTACCCCGTGTCGTCGATACGGTGGGCGCCGGCGACGGCTTCGCGGTGGGCGTCATCAGCGCGCTGCTGGAAGGACTGCAGCCGGCCGCCGCTGCGGCGCGCGGCAATGCGATCGGCGCCCGCGTGTTGGGCTACCGCGGCGATTGCGACGGCCTGCCCACGCAACCGGAACTCGCAGCGATGGTGCCGGCCCGGGCCTGACGCCCACCGATAACGATACGGAGACATGGACATGACAAGAAGAGGCACGACAAACGGATTGCGCTGGCTGGTCATCACGCTGGTGGCGGCCGCGACGATCATCAACTATATCGACCGCTCGGCGCTGGCCGTCATGTGGCCGGGCATCGCCGCCGAACTCGGGCTGGACAAGCGCGACTACGCCAATATCGTGACCATCTTCCTGGTAGGGTACGCGGTCGGCCAGTCGCTGTTCGGCAAGATCTTCGACGCGCTAGGCACGCGCATCGGCTTCCTGCTGTCGATCCTGGTGTGGTCGGTGTCGATCGGCCTGCACTTCGTGGCGCGCGGTGCGCTGTCGTTCGCGCTGTTTCGCGCCCTGCTGGGCGTCGGCGAGGCAGGCAACTGGCCCGGCGCGACCAAGGCCATCGCCGAGTGGTTCCCCGTGCGCGAGCGGGCCTTCGGCCAGGGCATCTTCGGCGCCGGCGCATCGGCCGGTTCCATCGTGGCGCCGCCGCTGATCGCCTTCCTGTACGCGTTCGTCGGCTGGAAGACCACGTTCATCCTGATCGCCGTGCTGGGCTTCGTCTGGATCGTGCCCTGGCTGATCGTCTACAAGGCCGGGCCGGCGGCCCATCCTTGGATCTCGGACGAGGAGCGCAGCTACATCCTGTCCGGCCAGAAGCCGGCGGATGCGCAGGCCGACACTTATGTGCCGACGATGGCGCAGCTGCTGTCGCACCGCCAGAGCTGGAGCGTGATCGCCGCGCGCTTCTTCATCGACCCCGTCTGGTGGCTGTTCGTCAGCTGGCTGCCGCTGTACCTGAACGAGAAGTTCGGCTTCGACGTCAAGCAGATCGGCCTGTTCGGCTGGGTACCCTACGTGGGCGCGGGCATCGGCGCGCTGGGCGGCGGCTGGCTGTGCGGACGCCTGCTGCGGCACGGCTTGTCCGTCAACCGGGCCCGCAAGAGCGTGATCGCGCTGGGCCTCGTCATCATGTTCCCCGCCCTGCTGCTGACGGCGGTGGTGGAGACACCGCTGGCGGCGGTGCTGTCGATCGCCGTCATCCTGTTCGGCTTCCAGGCCGCCATCACCAATATCCAGACGCTGCCGAGCGACTTCTTTTCCGGCCGCACGGTGGGCACGCTGGCAGGCGTCAGCGGCACGTCCGCCGTGCTGGGCGTGATCGCCTGCATGCAGCTCGTGCCGGCGCTGACGGAAGGCGGCAACTACACGCCGTTCTTCGTGCTGGGCGCCGCGCTGGTGCCGCTGGTCTTCCTCGCCATCTGGCTGGGCGGCCCCGTCGAGCGCGTGCGGCCCTGCGCCGATGCGCTGTCGCACGGCGCGGCGGCCGGCACCCACCTTCGCTAAAGGAGTCCATCCATGACCGTTGCCGTATTACGCCGCTGGGCATTCTTCCTGACGCTGGCCACGTGCCAGGCATTCGCCCAGTCCAACCCGAAGGAAAACCCGTCGCTGCCCGCCGTCAAGCAGGACGACGGCAAGTTCCTGCGCAAGCACGGGATCAACCTGGCGCGCGCCCGCAGCGGCCCCGTGGGCCTGCTGTTCCTGGGCGACTCGATCACGGACAACTGGCGCAAGGCGCCGCACATCTGGGATGCGTATTTCGGCCGCTACCAGCCGGCCAACTTCGGCATCGGCGGCGACCGCACCCAGCACGTCATCTGGCGCATCGAGCACGGGGAGCTGGACGGCATCGCGCCCAGGGTCACGGTGCTGATGCTGGGCACGAATAACAGCCTCGATTACAGCGCCGCCGAGATCGCGGCGGCGAACCGCAAGATCGTCGGGATGATCCGCGCGAAGCTGCCCGACACAAAGGTACTGGTGCTGGGTGTCCTCCCGCGCGGCCCGCGCGACCGCTTCGGTGGCCCCGTCACGCCGGCGCTGGTGGCCGAAGCGGCCAAGCGGCTGGCGACGATCGATGCGCTCAACGCGGAACTCGCGAGACTCGATGACGGCAACACCGTGCGCTACCTCGACATATCCAGGTTTTTCCTGGGCCAGGACGGCCGCATTCCTTACCCGATCATGCCCGACCAGCTTCACCCGAACGCCGCCGGCTATCAACTGTGGGCGGATGCCATGCAACCACTGCTAGAGGAGATGATGAAATGAACGCCAGCACCAACCGTTTTGCCGCCCTGGTTCTGACCTGCGCCCCGCTGCTTGCCTGCGCCGCCGCACCGAAGCATACGCCGCTTGCGACGCTGCAGCAGCTGTTTGCCGTCGAAGGCGATTCGCCGTACACGTCGCCCTACAACGGCACGGTGATCTTCAGCGCCCTGACGTCGAAGTACGCGTCGCCGAACGGTCACGGCTACCGCAACGAACTGAAGGTCGCCAGCACCAAACGCCTCACCGCGGCGCAAACGCACGAGCATTTCTCCGGCAACGTGACGCCCACGCTGCCGGACGGCGCCAAGACGATCGTCGCGCAATACCACGTGGACGGTCTCGACACGATCCTCAAGGTCTACGTGCAGGACACCAGGGACGGCACCGGCACGGACGGCGTGGACAGCAACGGCGTGTTCGACATCCTGGCGCGCATCCGGGGTCCCGGCGGCAAGGAAGTCAGCCAGGCGCTGGGCACGGTGCGCTCGGGCGAGACATTTGGCCTGGACATCCGCTTCGACGCGGGTGACGCCGTCGTCACCGTCAATACCGCCGATGGCGCGCAGTACACGGCGCAAACGACTGTGCCGGCGGACGAGCGCAAGATCTATTTCAAGTTCGGCGACTATCTGCAGGCGCTCGACCCGGTCACGGGCGGACATACCAGCGACCCGGCCAAATGGGACGAGTACTACCGCCTGCACGGTATCGACAGCAGCCGGATCCGCATCACCCAGACGACGTTCGAGCGCACGGGTACGCAGCCATGAGCGCGGTCGCGCAAGCCGGCGAGGAAACGCTGGGTATCCTGCGCAACAGCGCCACCTCGACCCTCACCACACTGCTGTACAAGCGCGGCCTGCGCAACGTGTTCGTGCAGGGCGCCCGCCCTTTGCGCGCCGGCCAGCGCACGGCCGGTCCAGCGTTCACGCTGCGCTATATCCCCGCCCGCGAGGATCTCGACGGCCTGGATGCGTTCCTCGACCCGCGCCATCCCCAGCGCGTGGCGGTGGAGGAAATCCCGCCCGGCGCGGTGCTCGTGATGGACTGCCGCGGCGACGTCTCGGTCGCATCGGCCGGCAGCATCCTGGCCACGCGCATGCAGGTGCGCGGCGTGGCAGGCATCGTCACCGACGGTGGCCTGCGCGATGCCAGCGGCATCGCGGCGCTGGAGATCGGAGCGTGGTGCGCTGGCCCGTCGGCGCCGACAAACCTGATCCGCCACCACGCGCTGGACATCAACGCACCGATCGGTTGCGGCGGCGTGCCGGTGTATCCGGGCGACATCATGGTGGGCGACGACGACGGCGTCGTCTGCATCCCGGCGCATCTGGCCGGCGAGGTCGCGCGCGAGGCGGTCACGATGGAGCGGTACGAAGACTTCGTGCTGGAGCAGGTCCGCGGCGGCGCCTCGATCATCGGGCTGTATCCGCTGACGCGGCCCGAGAACCGTGCACTGTTCGAAGCGTGGCTGGCGCGGCGGCACGGCTGACTGGGCGACGCGGCGGCACCCGCCCTCGGGTGCCGCCAGGCCGCGTGGCACACCGCGCTCCCTGGCCGCGGCCACGACGTGGTCGACGAACACGCGCCCCTCGGCCGGCGGCAGCCTGCGGCTGCAAGGACAGATCGGCAGCGGCTTCCCGGCAAAAGGGGGCACTGCATCTGGAACAAGAAAACGCGAGGGCGATAGGTTACGATACAGGCTTTCCTGTATCGGAGTTCGCCCCCTTGGTTCAATGTTCCGGCACCCCGCCCGCCCGCAAGCGCGTACGCCTCGCGCCCGCCCTGCGCAAGCAGCTGATCCTCGAAGCGGCGTTGCACGAGTTCAGTGCGCAGGGTTTCGGAGCGACCAGCACGGAGCGCATCGCCCAGCGCGCCGGCCTGTCGCAGGCCGGTCTCTACGCGCATTTCCGGAGCAAGGACGCCATCCTGGAAACGCTGTTCAACGAGCTGCTGCGGCCCGAATGGCCGCAATGGCTGGTGGCGGACGTGCCGTTCGACGATGCGATGGTCGACCGGCTGATCGACTACTGGTATGCCCGCGCAGCCGACCCGACGTTGCTGTCGATCCTGCGGCTGCTGGTGGCCGAGGGCAACCGCCACCCCGATATCCTCGAGCGCTGGCGCCACAACGTCATGCAGCCCTTCTTCCAGCTGGAGCAGCGCATCATCGACATGCTGGCCGCGCAGGGCCGCATCCAGCGCAACGCGCTGGCGGAACATTTTCAGCTTGCCACTGCCCCCATCGCCCACGTCATGCTGCTCAGCCTGATCCAGGGCGGCGTGACGGGTGGCTTCGCCGACGATATCGCCAGGATGCGCGAATCGCACCGGCGCATGCTCAAGCAGTTCATCGTCCCGATGCCTGGCGCGTGACAGCGTCATGGCGAACGGCGTCCTCTGCGGGCCATGAGCGCTGCACTGCTATAAAACGCACCGTGCCAGGACCGGCTGCGTTTCCGTGGCCGGCAGCGGCAGCGAAATGAAGTAGCCTTGCAGTTCGTCGCAATCGAGCTGCTTCAGTTGTCTGGCCTGTCCGGCCGTTTCCACGCCCTCCGCCACGACCCGCATGCCAAGCGCGTGAGCCATGGTGATGATGGCCGTGAAGAAGACGCTGCCCTCCCTGGTCTTTTCCAGTTCGGCGGTGAACGCCTTGTCCACCTTGAGCACATCGAAATCGAGGCGCTGCAGCTGCGACAGCGACGAGTAGCCGGTGCCGAAATCGTCGACGGCGAGGGCAATGCCCAACCGCTGCATATTCTCCAGGGACCGCGCGACGTGGACATTATCGGCGGTCATCGACGATTCCGTCAGTTCGATCTCGACAAGTGCAGGGGCTACGCCATGGCGCAGGAGCGCCTTGCGCAAGACCGTGGTCACGTCGGATTCATTGAACTGCCGTGGCGAGACATTGATGGAAACGGGGACCACCGGCTGCGCTTGCCGCGACCAGCATGCGATCTGCGCGCAGACCTTGTCGATGACGATTTCGCCGAGCGGCACGATCAATCCCGTTTCCTCCGCAAGGGGAATGAAATCGATCGGCTCGAGGATTCCCCTGGTGGGGTGGGCCCACCTCACCAGGGCCTCCATGCTGCACGTCTCGCCCGTGGCAACCTCGACCCGGGGCTGGTAGTACAGGATCAGCTGGTCGGCATCGAGCGCATGCCGCAGCTCCGCCTTGCGGTCGATCCTGGCGCGGATGGAATCGTGGTATTGCCGATCGAAGAAGCGGTAGCTCATCTTGCCGCTGGTCTTGACGACGTACATGGCGGCATCGGCATGCGTGAGCAGTTCCTGCATGTGCGTACCATCGTCCGGGAACAGGCTGATGCCGATCGAAGCGCCGACCGGGTAGCTGCCCTGGGCGATGTGGAATCGTTCCTGGAACGCATTGAGCACGCGCTGCGCGATATGGGCTACCGCGGCACGGTCCTGGACCTGCTCGATGATCACGATGAACTCGTCTCCACCGACCCGCACGACGTGGTCCGCCGGCCGCACCGCGAGTTTCAGGCGTTTCGCCACATTGCGCAGCAGTTCGTCCCCGCTGTGGTGGCCGGCGGTATCGTTTACGTTCTTGAAGCCGTCCAGGTCGATGAACAGCAGGGCCATCAGGCATTGCTTGTCGGCGGCGCGCTGCAGGGCAGCCGGCAGATAGGCGGTCATCCAGTGCCGGTTGGGCAGCCCGGTCAGCGGGTCTTCGTTGCCACGACGCTCGAGTTCGAACAGATGCTGCTTGCTCTCGGTGATATCCCAGGCGGTCACCGACAACAAGCCTTTTGAATGTACCGCTTTGAGGCGGTACCACTTGGGCGGCCCGTCGTCGACCGGCACTTCGATATCGTCCTCCAGGATGCCGCGTTCCACGGCAATGCCAAGGCGGTGCAGCAGCCGGGCGCCCCAGCCCCCGTCGTCCGCCGGGTGCAGCGTCGACAGCCGGGCGCCGATCATGGCCGCGCGCGGCCTTCCGTACAACTCGGCCCCGGTCTGGTTGCAGTCGACAATTTCAAAGTCGGCGATGGCAGCGTTCCGGTCCGCGCTCCCGGCCCGGATCGCGCGACAAATGAAAAAACCTTCGGTGCCCTCTTCCGTGGCGAGCCGGTACGCTTCGCGCGCCAGTTCCACCTGGTACTTGCGCCAGCTCAGGCGCAGGGAAAGCGCCATGGCGATTAGCGTGAAGACGGCCAGGGCAACGCTGCTGATGGCCGTTCGCGCGAGGGTATTCTCCCTGACTCTCGCGAAGGCGGCGAACGCTTCCTGCCGGTCCACGCCGGCAATGGCAATGACCGGATATCCCGGCACCTGCTGCCAGCCGAGGTAACGGCTGCGCCCGTCACGGAACCACGCGGCGCCGTCGACCAGCATGCTGCCCCCGGGGCTGGCCAGCAGTTCGGTGCGTAATCCCGGCGCCGCAAGCGCCGCCGCGGCGAACGGACTCGTATAGGACGCATAGGTGGTGTCGCCGACGCGGCTGGCGCGGATGGCGCCGTCCCGGCCCAGGATGGAAAGCATGCCGTTGCCGCCCAGCGCCACGCGGTCATAGCTGGCGGTCAGGTACGCCGGGGCGACTGCCGCGCGGACCACCCCGTCGAAGCTCCCATCGTTGCCGGACAATCGCCGTGAAAAATGCACGACACTACGTCCGGTCGACCGGCCTATGGCCGCCTCGCCCACGTACAGGGTGTCCCCTGTTTGCGCTTTCTGGTACCGGTAATACATCCGGTCGGATACATCCTCCGTGGAAACGGGCAGTGTATTGGTGATCAGCTTACCGTCAACGCCGACAATGCCGACATTGAATATGGGGGTGGAAGGAAACAACCCGGGCGCACTGGGGCCTTCCAGCCGCAATTGCCGCCCGCTGAGCGCCCATTCGAAGCGGACGTGCTGCAGGATCTGGTCGATCATGTGAAAAGTCCGGTCCAGGTGCTCGGCGTAACCCCGGGCAATGGCGGCGGCATCCCGCCGCGCCCCCTCATCCCGGGCACGGTACTCCCGGTCGAGAGAGTCGAGTATCGATGTCCAGGTCAATACGGCAATGCACAGTGAAAGCACGGGCCAGAGCAGGATGCGCTTCGAGTGCCGCACGACAAAGGAAAATCCGGGTCTGATGTCCATGTATGCAAGACGCATCGTCAGGAATGAAGAGTTGCCTGCGCGTCGACAGGCACCCGTTCGCCAAGGCTCGCCCGCACCAGCGGATATGCCTGGGTAAATTTGCGTCGCGAAAAAGAAAAAGCAGTGTAGCCGATCTGCTGGCATGCCGGCTGCACCAGTCCGCTGCGCAGTATCGGACAGCCACATGGTAAAGACCAACCCTGCCGGCGATCCTCGTCCCTTTCCCTGCCTGCGCCTCCTGAACCCCGCACGATTGACACTGCCGGTTAACTATTCGTTAACGCATGGTAGACTTCCTGGCAACTAACGATAGAACAATCGTTAGTTGCCAGCAATAACGCCGCCAGCGCTTGCCATGGGCCATAAGGCTGCGCGACATCCATCCGATACCACCAGCCGACAATGACCATGCCTTCGCGAGCCCCCTTTTCCGTAAATATTCCTGCTCTTGCCCTGATCCTGCTGCTGCTCAGCTGCTATCCGCTCTCCATCGTGCTGCCGCCGTCGTGGGCGTGGGAGAACGGCGCCATCGAGGATGGCGACGTTATCGTCCTCGGCGTCGGTCTGGCCTGGGCGTTCGTCACCTGGATGCGCGCGCAGCCGGTCTCGGTGGCGCTGCTGGCGCGTTGCGTCCTGCCGATCTGGATCATCCTCATCGGCCGCGAAATGAGCTGGGGTGCCGTGCTGTTCGCGCCGGATCACATGACGGCCGAAGGCCCCGTCTTCACGTCGCACCACCTGTGGTACCGGCCGTTCGTCACGCCCGTGCTGTGCGCACTGTTCGCCTGGTCGGCCTGGAGCGCGTGGCGCTGCCGGCTCGACAAGCAACTCTACAGCGTACTCGAACGGGGTCGCTTTCCCTGGCTGCCGATGCTCACCGTGCTGGCCGCGGCGGTCGGTTCGAGCTGCGCCGAAAGCCATCTGCCCTACTGCCTGGCGACGCTGCGGAACCAGCGTTTCGAGGAACTGACGGAGCTGGCGGGCTATATCGCACTGGTGGTGGTGCAGGCGCGGGTGCTGGGCGAATGCCGGGCTGCCGCGCCGCATGGTACGGCAGCGGCTGCCTCCAGCCCGGCAGCGACCTGACAACGGGAACGGCTGCGCCAGCAGGCATGCGGCGATGCCGCGCAGCCATCGGGTTGCACGGGTTGCGCAACGGTGTATATTGTTTATATCGTTCCGCCGGCATCGGTTCACCGTCCGATGCCGGCTGCGCGAACCGCCATCACCGTGAGAAGAACGCGAGCATGCCATGGACATCGACGAGAAAGCCTGCGCGGTATCGTACCTGACGCTGCAGAAGATGATCGGCTGGGCCGGCCTGTTGATGCCGGTCGCCGTGCGCGGCGGCGGCCTGCTGTGCGAAGGCATCCGCACGACCGACTCCCTCAGCGCCTACTACTACACCGGCATGCGCGACATCTTTGTCGCCACGACCGTGCTGACCGGGGCGCTGCTCGCATGCTACCGGAGTTCCCACGCGATCGACAACATCGTCGCCACCATCGCGGGGATCGCCGCGATCGGCCTGGCCCTGTTCCCGATGGATCCGACCTATGCGGCCGAACTGCTGGCCCGCTACCCCGACCTGGGTACGGAACGGCACTACTCGAACCATGGCGTGCTGGGGTACCACCTGTTCTTTGCCATCACGTTTGCCGCCCTGTCCTTTTATCTTGTCTATTTCCGGTTCGGTGCACAGACGCCGCATACCAGCCCCCATGCACGCCGGCGCCGGCAACTGTACAAGGCGTGCGGCGGCATCATGCTGCTGTCCTACGCCGCAATCGCCGTGCTGGCGGTGGCCGCCCGTGGCGCGTCGCTGTTCTGGCCCGAGACCTGCGCGGTCGTGGCGTTTGCCGTGGCGTGGCTGGTCAAGGGGGCACGGCTGTCCGCGCCCGGCGGCACGGCCGATGCCGGCGCACCGTCAGCTGCGGGTGCGCGCCAGTAGGATAATCGGCATTTCATGCCCGGAGTACTCGCGTGCGAGTGCAAATGTTGCGCAGCCGCGGTACAGGCGGCCGGCAGTCTCTGCCTGGCTGGCCGACGCCTACAGACTGTAGTTCAGCGAAAGAAATGCGGACCGCCCCGGTCCGGACGAGAACATCGGCTGGGCCTGCGCGCCAGGCCAGAAGAAGTTGTCGTACCACGCATACTCGTAGCGCCGGTTGGCGAGGTTCTTCACCTGCACGTCAATGCTGGCCCGTTCGGACAGCCGGTAGCGCAGGCTGGCGTCGAACAGCACGAAGCCGCCGAACTTGCCCTGCTCGTTGGGGCTGTCGATGAAGTAGCTGCCCTGTCCACGCCCCTGCAGCCCGAACCGCAGGCTGCTTGATGCCCGGTACTCGACACCGGCCGTGGAGATGTGACGCGGCGTGGAAAACACCTCCTTGCCCGCCAGCGAGGTGCCGGCCGCCGTGAAGGCTTTCAGGACTTCGGCCTTCTGCAGCGAGTGCGAGGCCCATACGTCCAGCCTGTCGTTCACCTGGCCCGAGACCTGCAGGTCCACGCCCTGCCGGCGCGTTTCGCCCAGGCCGACCGTGGTACCGGTGGCCGGCATGTTGGCGACTTCGCCGGTGGCGTCCTGCCGCCACACGGCCAGGCGCATCTCGGTACGCGGTGCGGGCTTGAACTTGACGCCCAGCTCCTTGCCGGTATTGATCGACGCGTCGAACGTGGCCTGGCCGGGTGCCACATAGGCCGGCGCCCCCGAACCGGTCAGCACCTGGAACGTACGTCCCCAGTTGGCGTACACGCTGATGTCGGTGGCCGGGCTGTAGACCATGCTCAGCTTGGGCTGCCGGATCCAGCCGTAGTCCTGCAGCCGTGCGGATCCCCCGCCATCAGCGTGCTGTCGCCGGAGAACTTGTCGGCACGCCAGCCGGGCACGATCTTCAGCGATGCGCTCGGCCGGATAATGGCCTGCAGGTAAGCACCAACGTTGTCGAGCGAATATGTGTCGTCATTCTGCACGAGCACGGGCGCGCCGAAATCGGTCGGCATCGCGTAGCTGAAGCGCATGCGCCGATAGCGGTTGTCCTGCTGCTCGGCGTTGATGCCGCCGTCGAGGGTCACGAGCTCGCTCGCGCGCCACGTCAGATTCCCCAGGTAGCCGACCTGCCGCTCATCCCAGATCCGCCGCTGCCGCGGCGCGGAGCCTGCGGGATTGCTCGTGAAGGTGACGCGCCGGTCATCGTCATAGCTGTTGTAATAGATCCGGTTGCTAAAAAACGCGTCCGGCGTGATCTGCCAGTCCAGGTGGACACTGGCGTGCCGCATGTCGCGTTCGCTGCGGTCGTTGCCGTTCTTCGCCGGCCACTGGCGCCGGTCCGAGGCCAGTTCCGCGGCGGTGAGGAAGCCCGGCTCGCCCGCGTCATGCTTGTAGGCACGCACGACCAGGCCGGCCTTGACCGCCTTGTCGGCCGACGTGACGAACCATTTGCCGCCGATCGAATATTTTTCGGAACCGCTGCCGCGGTACTCGTCCGACTGTTGCGAAGCGATGAAATAGTTCTGCGCAAGATTGCCCTCTTCCCGGCCTACGGCGAACTGGACTTCGCGTGTGTCGTAGCTGCCGAGGGTCAGGCGGCTATTCGTGTAGTTGCCACCCTGCCGGGTCCCGAAATTGATGTTGCCGCCAATATTGTGCAGGCCGTAGCGCGGATCGTTCGTGCCGCGCACCACTTCGATGTAATCGATCTCCAGCGGGAAGATCATGTCGATGAAACGCTGGTTGCCGCTGTTGACGTTGCTCGGAATCCCGTCGATCAGGACCTTGATGCCGTTGATGTAACCCTCGCCATTAAAGGCGCGGAACGTGGCCTTGCCCGATTCGGCGCCCATGCGCGTTTCAGTGAGCTGCACGCCCGGCAGCTGGCCCACGAGCTCCCAGCTGTTCATCACGTTCTTGTCCTCGACCTTGTCGGCCCCCAGCAGGTCCACCGACGTCAGGACACGATTGCTCAGCAGTGGTCCGGCAGCCCGCTCAGCGCTGATACGCACCTCGCCCATGACGACGGTGGAGTCCTGGGCGTTTGCGCCCTGATTCGACATCGCCGCCATCGAGGCGAGCAGCAAGGGTAAATGTTTCTTTTTCAAACCAGAGACCTTCTCAAGAATGGATCATGCCCGGCCCGCGCCGGTGTGAGTACCGGGCATCCGATACCCGAACAGACAATAATGATATATCATTCTCATTACCATCGGCAATACGATGCGTCCTTATCCTCGTTTCAGAAGGTCAGTCTTGCAAAAGCTCATTGTACGTTCGTTCATCCCGGCAATTATCCCGGCAGTTCTTTCATGCGTCTATGCAGGAGCCTGCGCAGCACCGCTGGCAGCCGTTCTCCCTCCTGAGGCTCCCTGGCAAGGCAAAAGCATGGAGCGCGTCGTTCCGGCCGCCGACCCGCATGCCACGCCACTGGAGCGCTCCGGATTCGTGCGCTCGCCCGACTATGCGCAGACGGTGGCGTATCTGCGTTCGATCGATGCCGGGTCCCGGCTCATTTCCCTGCACGCCTTCGGCAAGAGTTACCAGGGCCGGGAACTTTACTACGTACTCGCCGGGAAGCCGGGCGCCGGGAAGCCGGGCGCCAGGAAACCGGTCGTCCTGGTCCAGGCCGGCATCCATGCCGGCGAGGTCGACGGCAAGGATGCAGGCCTGATGCTGCTGCGCGACATCGCCCAACGCGGCCGCGACGATCTGCTGGACCACGTGGACCTGGTCTTCATCCCGATCCTGAACGTGGACGCGCACGAGAACGCGAGCGAGGCGGGCCGTCCGCACCAGCGCGGCCCCTTCCTGAAAGGTGCGCGCACCAGCGCGCAAGGCCTCGATCTCAACCGCGATTATGCAAGATTGCAGTCGCCCGAGGTCGCCGCGGTGGTGAAGCTTCTGCAGCAGTTCGATCCGGCGCTGTATATCGACGTGCACGTCAGCGATGGCATCGACTACCAATACGACGTGACGTACACCTTCGCCGGCTGGGGCACCTACGCGCGTTCGCAAGCGACGGCGCAGTGGCTGATGACCGCGTACAGCACCGATGTCGACAAGGCGCTGACCGCAGATGGCCACCTGCCGGCCGCCTACCCGAGCTGGGTGGACGAGAACGCGCCGCACCTCGGCCTGCGCATCAGTGCCGAAGGGCCGCGCTATTCGACCGGTTACGGCGACTTCATGGGCATCCCGACCGTGCTCGTGGAGAATCATACGATGAAGCCGTACCGGCAACGCGTGCTGGGCACGTATGTGCTGCTGGAACAGTCGTTGAAGACCGTGGCGCGCGAACATGCCCGGATCGCAGCAGCCAAGGACCGCGACCGGGCGGCACGCCCGGCACAGCTGATGGTTCGCTGGGAACGCGAATCCGTGCCGCGCGAAGTCAGAGAGTTCAAGGGCTACCGCTACGATTCGTACCTGTCACCGGCATCCGGCGCCAGGGAGCTGCGCTGGACGGGCGAGCCGCAGACCATTGCCATGCCGGTATTCGGCGTTCGCTCCACCAGGGAGGTCACCTTGCCGCGGGCCTGGTGGATCCGGCCCGAACACACTGGCGCGATCGCATTGCTGCGCTCGCATGGCATCCGGATGGAAGTGCTCGACATGTCCCGTGCCGCAATGGTCGACGTGGCGCAGATGGCCAACGGCGGGCATCGCCAGGAACTGCGCAGGCCGTCGAGGAGCGTGACGATGCCGGCCGGATCGGTGCGCATTCCCGCGGACCAGCCGGGGCGCCTCCTGGCCGCCGCGCTGCTGGAACCGGAAAGCGACGACTCCATGCTGGCCAACGGCATGTTCGATCACGCACTGCCGCCCGAGTCGGCCCTGTCCCGGCATCTGCTGGCACCGCTGGCCGACCGCCTGCTGGAAACCGCACCCGGTCTGCGCGCCCTGTTCCAGGACGCCATCGCCAAGGATGCGGCCTTCGCCGCCGATCCGCAGGCACGCCTGAACTGGTGGCTGGAGCGTTCGGAATATGGCGATCGTTCGAGCTGGACCTACCCCGTCATGATGGAGCGACGCTGATACCGACGGCTGCGCGCATACGCAACGTTCTCGGTGCGCGAGAGGAGACGCGCCCGAACGATCCGATGCCGTCGGTCACCATCTTTATTCTGCCGTTATTGATAATGGCATCTCATTATTAGATAATAGCGGGGACGATTGCCGGTTTGCCTCGCCTCTCATCCCTATGCCGACTCGCGGACGTCCCGGTTTTCCTGACGACGCCCACCAACAAGAGATGCAATGAAAAGACGATCTGCCCTGACGCCCGCCGGCCCTGCCCTCCACACACTGTACCGCTCTACGTTGGCCTTGCTGGTCGCCGGCACGATCCCGCTCGCCTCGGCGCAGGAAGCCGTGCCGCAAGTCATCGTGAACGGCAGCGCCGAAGAGCCCTATGCCCCGGGCACCGCCACGGTCGGGGCAAAACGCCGTTGCGCCTGATCGACATCCCCCAGTCGGTGACCGTGTTCACGGAGCAGCGCATGCGCGACCAGAACCTGTTCACGCTGGGCGACCTGATGCAGCAGGCCCCGGGTGTCAGCGTCATGCCCTTCGACGGCGCCAATCCCGACTTCCGTTCACGCGGCTACAGCCTCGAGCAAGCCTACGACGGCATTCCCGCAGCCAGCCCCGGCAGTGGCACCCAGGAGTTCGAGCTTGCCATCTACGAGCGCGTCGAGCTGCTGCGCGGACCCGCCGGCGTCACGCAGGGCGCGGGACAGCCGGGCGGCATCATCAACTTCGTGCGCAAGCGCGGTTCGCGCGAGGCGCGCCTGTCGGCCGCCGCGAGCGCCGGTTCCCATAGCAACCGCCGTATCGAGATCGACGCCGGGGCACCGCTGAACGCTGCGGGCACCCTGCGCGGGCGGGCCGTCGGCACATTCCAGGAGCGCGACTACTTCCACGACGTTACCCACGATCGCAAGTGGCTCGGCTATCTGGCGCTGGACGCCGACCTCGATTCCGCTACCGTGCTGTCGCTGGCGTTTGCGCGCCAGGTCGACAATCTGCGCTCGCCGTCGATGGGCTTGCCCGCTTATCTGGACGGACGTTTCCTGGACGTCAGCCGCTCCCTGCACGTGTACCCGTCCTGGAACCGCTTCTTCTGGGCGACCAACGAAAGCAGCGCGGAACTCTCCCGCCAACTCGGCGATGGCTGGGAAGTGCGGGCGCGCGCGGTCCACCGCACCGTCGACAAATTCTACAAGGACGCCTACCCCAGCACGGGTGTCAATCCCGCAACGATGCGCGCCACGTATGCGCGGCGCGCGGCCGCGCTGGACTTCCAGCGTACCGGCGCCGACCTGTACGCCTCCGGTCCGGTCAAGCTGTTCGGCCGCAGCCACGCGCTCGTTATCGGCTATAACTGGGAGCAGCGCCTGGCAAGCAACCGCAACGTCACCTACTCGGCGGTGCCGAATGTGAGCATCTTCCAGCCTGAGACGGTGGCGGAGCCGGATGGCGATTTTGCGCGCGGCAACGACAACAGAGTCACGCAGTCCGGTTTGTACACTCAGGCCCGGCTGTCGCTGGCCGATCCGCTCACCCTCGCGCTGGGAGCGCGCGTGACGCGTTACCGCAGCGAGAGCCGCGCTATCGCGCCTTCGCCGGTCACGCCCTTTGTGACGGGCGCCATGGAACGCGGCGAGGTGACGCCCTCCGTCGCGCTGCTGTGGCATCTTGCCGCCGGCATCAACGCCTACGTCAGCTACGCGGACATCTTCTTCCCCCAGGCGCTCTTCGACGCTGCAGGCCAGGTGCTCGATCCGCGCGTCGGCAAGCAGGTCGAACTGGGCGCCAAGGGCAACTTCCTGGACGGCCGGCTGAACGCTTCGGCCGCCATGTTCCGCAGCCGCGACCGCAACCGCGCCCTGTACACCGGCGTCGGCGACATCTATACGGCGGCCGGGACGGTCGAAGTGCGGGGCGTCGAGTTCGAAGTCGGCGGCCGTCCGCTGCCCGAGCTGAATCTGTCGGCAGGCTATACCTGGCTGAGCACCGAGTATGGCGTGCACCCCACCCTGGAAGGCAGCCAGTTCTCGACTTTCGAACCGAAGCACAGTGTCAAGCTGTACGCCCGTTGGCAGCCGGGCTGGATGCGCGGCCTTTTCGTGGGCGGCGGCGTCACTGCCAACAGCGCGCTCCTTGGCAGTGGCGTACCGGGGCTGCGCGAACAGGGCGGATATGCGGTAGCCAACGTCCAGGCGGGTTATACCTTCGCGCGCGGGGTCACAATGAGCGTGGCCGTCAACAACCTGTTCGACCGGACTTACTGGGCACGGGTGGGCGGGCTGAATACCTACAACACCTACGCCGACCCGCGTAGCGTGCTGCTGAGCGTGCGCGGGAGCTACTGATGCACGCCCTTTCCTCCAGGGCGGTGCTGCGGGAGGTCGTGCGCCAGCAGTGGCTGATTCTGCTGCGCGAGCGGCGCCTGCGCATTCTCTGCGTCCTGGTGCTGGCGATCACCGCGATCGCTCTGGTGGATGCGGCGCTCGATGCGCGCCGGGTCCAGGAGGCGCGCGCCCACGATGCCCACGTTGAGGCTGAGGTCTGGAAGGCGCAAGGCGCGGCCAACCCGCATGGCGCCGCGCACTTCGGTCGCTATGTCTACAAGCCGGTGCAGCCTCTGTCGGTGCTCGATCCGGGCCTGCAGGATCACCTCGGCGGCGCCCTCAAGCTGGAAGGCCACGTACAGAACACCAGTCGCTTCAAGAGCACCGATGGCGGGGCTGCCCTGAGCCGCTTCGGCGGTTTCAGCCCGGCCTTCGCCATGCAGGTGCTGGTGCCGCTGCTGATCGTGTTCGCCGCCTTCGGTGCATTTTCGGGCGAACGCGCGCGCCAGCTGATGTGGCAGGAGATCGGCGCCGGCGCCAGCCCCTGGCAGCTGCTGGCCGGCCGTTTCATCGCGTTCGCCGGGGCACTGCTGGGAATGCTGATCCTCGCAGGCATCCTTGTCGCGCTGCCTGCAATGGCGGCCTGGGACGCGCAGTACTTCGCCACACTTGCGCTGATGCTGTCCGGTTACGCCCTGTACTGGCTGGCGGTCCTCGGCATCGTGCTGGCTATCACGGCCGCGGCAGCCAGCGCGCGGATCGCGCTGCTGGCGGGACTTGGCTTCTGGATCGTCAGCACGATGCTGGTACCGATGCTGGCTCCCATGCTCGCGGAGCGCCGCCACCCGACACCCACCGCGACGGCCTTCCATGTGCGCGTCGTGGACGAGATCATGAAAGGTCCGGATGGGCACAACCCGCGCGACATGCGTTTCGCCGCCTTCCAGGAGGCGACCCTCAGGCAGTACAAGGTAAGCAGGGTCGAAGACTTGCCGATCAATTACAGCGGGCTGTTGTTCGAATACGGCGAGAAGACCACCGCCGACATCTACAACCGCCACTTCGACCGGCTGTACGCGGACTACGACGCCCAGGCTTGCTTCAGCCTGAAGGCAGCCATCATCTCGCCGCTGATGGCGCTGCGGCCCCTGTCGGCGGCACTGGCCCAGTCCGACCTGCCGGCGCACCGTCACTTCCTGGTCCAGGCCGAGCGCTACCGCTACGATCTGGTGCAGACGCTGAACCGCGATATCAAGTTCAACCGCAAGCGGGAAATGCGCGAGTATGCGTCCGACGTAGCGGCCATCACGCACGGCGTGCGCTTTGCGCCCCGGCCCTACTCTCTCGGCGAGACCCTGCCGCGTACGGCGGCGCCGTTTGCCTGGCTGCTGGCCTGGCTGGCGGGCGCCATGGCGATGATGCGACTTGCGGCCTCGCGGCTGGAGGGCAAGGCATGAGCGCCACCGCCATCATCTTCCGTACCGAACTACTGCGCATGGTGCGCGGACGCTGGCTCGTGCCACTCTGGCTGGCCTTCCTTGCCATGTGCGGATACGCTGCGTGGGAAGGCGCGGCCTGGAGCGCGCAGCGCAGCGCAGCGCTGGCCGCGATCCAGGACGAGGAGCGCGAGGTGCACCGGATGCGCCGCAACCAGATCGTCAACGAGCTCACGCCCGAGAACAAGTCCCGCTACGGTGGCGCCATCTATCCCACGGCGATGTCCTTGCGCGCCACGCTGCCGCCCGGCGAACTGCCGGTGCTGACGGTTGGCCAGGCCGAGGGCTACCCGATGGCCGCGAAAATCTTCCCTTTCGTGGCCAGCAACACGATCTTCGACGAGTACATGGCCGGCATGGAGAATCCGGCGGTGCTGGCCGCCGGGCGCTGCGACGTGGCCTTCGTCCTGGTCTGGCTTTTGCCGCTCCTGATCCTGGCCGGCAGCGTCGATCTGTGGTCATTCGAACGCGAACGCGGCATGGAGCCCTTGCTGCTGGCCCAGCCGGTGACGCCGCTGCGCTACGTGACCGCAAAGGCCGCAGCGCGCACGCTGCTGCTGGTGGGTCCGCCGGTATTGCTGCTGATGGCGGTGCTGTCCATTGCAGCGTCACCAACGCCGGCGGCGCTGCTGCAGGCCGCCGTATTGACCGCGCTGTACGGCCTGTTCTGGGTCGGCTTCGCCGCCCTGGTCAACGTGTTTGCGCGCAATGTGGCGCAGGCCGCGCTGGGTTGCGTCGCCGGCTGGCTGGTGCTGGTGGTATTGCTGCCGGCGCTGGCGCTCGGCGTGGCCGACCAGGTCGCGCCGCCGTCCAATCCAGCCGAGCGCACCAATGTACTGCGGGCGATGGCGATGCAGGCGCGCGCCGAGCTTCGCCAGCAAAGTGCGGCCGCTTCCCGGCCCGGACACGCGCCTGCGCCAGACATACCTGACAACCTCCGGCGACGCGCCAGGGAAGTGGAGCGCGGCGAGGAACTGATCCGCACCGCGGTGCAACCTTACCGTGCACAAGACGAGCGCCGGCGCTGGTGGATGGACGTGCTGCGCGCAAGCTCGCCGCCCATTGCCTTCCAGGACGGACTGGAGCGTCTGGCAGGCACCGATGCGGGCCGCGCCGTGCGCTTTCAGGAGCAGGCACACGCCTTCCTGTTGCAGGTCCGCCGGCTGACGTACCGTTATCTGGACGAAGACCGGCTGCTTACCGCGGCCGACTATGACCACGGCATGCCGCGCTTCACCTTCCGCGAAGCGCCAGCGGCCCGGCACCTGGGCGCGCTGTCCGCCGACGCCGGCGTCATGGTGCTGGCCCTGCTGGCACTCCTGGCCGTTGGCGTGCGCCGACTGCGCCAGGCAAATCCGATCGAATGAGGCTTACATGCTGCGTACCCATGCTTTAACCAAGACCTTCGGCGCCCACCGCGCCCTCGACGGCCTCGACCTCGATATCGCGCCGGGCGAAATCTTTTGCATGCTGGGCGCGAACGGCGCCGGCAAGACCACCACGATCAAACTGCTGATGGGGTTCCTGACGCCCACGTCGGGACAGGCCCTGGTTGATGGGATCGACGTGCAGGCCGAGCCGGCGCAGGCGCGCAGACGCCTGCTCTACCTGCCGGAGCAGGTGGCCCTGCGGCGAGCTGAGCGGGCTGGAGAACCTGCGCTATTTCGCGGGGCTGGCAGGTGTTCCCGACTGCACGCCGCAACGCCTGCGCGGCTGGCTGGCGCAGGCAGGCGTGCCTGCCGAGGCGGTCGAGCGCCGCGCCGGCGGTTACTCGAAAGGCATGCGCCAGAAAGTGGCGATTGCGCTGGCGATTGCACGCTCGGCGCGCGCCCTGCTGCTGGACGAACCAACTTCAGGTCTCGACCCGCAGGCCAGTGCCGAGTTTCATCGCCTGCTGCTGGGCCAGCGCGACGCCGGCGCCAGCATCCTGATGGCGACCCACGACCTGTTTCGCGCAGGCGAGGTGGCCACCACGATCGGTTTGATGCGCAACGGCCGTCTGCTGCGAACCTTCAATGCGCAGGACCTGAGCGCGCGCGATCTGGAACAGTTGTACCTTGACGAGATGTCGGTAGCGGCCGCCCCGTAAGCGCTGGCGAGCTCGCGCCTGCATGCTGAAGTCTGGTGATACCGGTGCAGGCCACGCCGCGTTCGTACGGAAACACCGGACGTGCGCGTCGATGCCGGCCCGTTCGTAAAGGCGGCAGCGCAGGCCGGCCTGGAACAGTTCCCGCATTCCACACTTGCTGTAAAACCACTGACAGGAGCATGCATGAGTACATTCGCACAACGACGCCGGACACTGCTGCGCGCTGCCGCCGGCCTGACCGCCGGGCTGGCCGCCGCCGGAGGCGCCCGGGGCGCCGTCCCGGGCGCGAGCAGAGCACTCGATTGGCAGCAGCTGGCCGCCAGCTACGACGTCGCAAGCGACTTCGTCAACCTGGAAAACGCCTATTACGGCATCATGGCGCGGCCGGTGGCGGAAGATTTCAAGCGCAATATCGATTACCTGAACCGCTATAACTCGTACTTCCTGCGTCGCGAGTTCGACCGCAAAGGCATCGAAACGATCCGTGCCCAGCTCGCGGCGCATGCGGGCGTGGCAACGGGCGAACTGGCCATTACCCGCAGCGCCACCGAATCGATGCAGAACCTGATCTGCAACTACCGGCTCGTCAAGCCCGGCGAGACGGTCATGTACGGCAATCTCGACTACGACACGATGATCGACGCGATGGCCGACCTGGCCCGCCGCAGTGGCGCCAGTACGGCGACGGTACAGATCCCGGAACCGGCCACGCGCCAGAACGTCATCGACGCCTATGACCAGGCGCTGCGCAAGCACCCGCGCACCAGGCTGTTGCTGCTGACGCACGTCAGCCACCGCACCGGGCTGGTCATGCCGGTCGCCGAGATCGTGCGGATGGCCAAGGCACGCGGCGCGGATGTCGTCGTGGACGTGGCACAGTCCTGGGGACAGCTGGACTACAGGATTCCGGACCTTGGCGCCGATTTCGTCGGCGCCAACCTGCACAAGTGGGTGGGCGCCCCGCTCGGCCTGGGCTTCCTGTACATTCGCGAAACGCGCCTGCAGGACATCGGCGTGCAAGCGGGCACGACCAACTTCCCTGCGACCGACATACGCTCCCGCGTCACTGCCGGTACGGTCAACATGGCCGCGATCATGACAATCCCGGCGGCCCTGAAGTTCCACGGGCAGTTTCCCCTGGCCGAACGCGCGGCCCGGCTGCGCGGGTTGCGCGACGACTGGGTGCGCCAGGTCATCGACGTACCCGGCGTACAGATCCTCACGCCCGAGGAGCCGGGCATGAGCGGCGCGGTCACGTCGTTCCGCCTGCGCGGTCGCACCGGTTTCGAGGACAACGTGGCGCTGGCGCGGCGCCTCGCGGACGATTACGGCCTCTTCACCGTGGCACGGTCCGGCCCGGCCGGCGGCAGCTGCATCCGCGTGACGCCGTCGTACTTCACCCGCGACACCGACCTGGCCCGGCTGGCCGCAGCCATCCGCGAGCTGGCGCGGACGTAAGCGGACGTGCGTTTCCGGTACGAAGAAACAGTACATTGAAGCGAGCCGAATGGTGGGGTCAATGTACTGTTGAGGTGCTTGCTGCCGCAACCGACATTGCGCGTGCGTCAGGGGCATCAAGAGATAGTGTGGAGTTTCCTGCCGCGAGCCACTCGTCCTGGTCGAGCATTGCCAAGCGCTTGTAAACCACTACAGGGCTGCAACGATGAAGTCAGCGAATCGCAATAGCGAGATGCTTCCCGTTGCAGCCCATTTACCGGGCAGGAGCGATCGGTTTAGGTACCGATCCGTCCCCCGTCATTCTTGGTAATGACGATCGTCGCCGAACGCGGACGCTTGCCCGCGCCATAGCCGGCATTGGCGGGCCACTGGCTGGTGTATTTGGCCGGATCGCCAATATTGGCCAGCGCGGTGTTCTCGCCCGGGTGCTGGATATTGACGAACAGCGCCTTGCCGTCCGGGGTCTCCGTGATGCCGGTGATTTCCGCGCCCACCGGCCCCACCAGGAACCGCTTGAGCGTATCGGCACTGGCCTTCTTGCCCACGTAGGTGTCGACATTGAGCTTGGTGCCGTCCGCCTTGTCGTAGACGAGCGTGGTCTTTGCGCCGTCGCCGACCTTGCCCGGCAGCGCTGCCAGCATCATGTTGTTGGTGACGTCGGTATAGGCGCCATCGTCGGTCTGGATCCAGCAGATGCCGGTGCTCTTCAGGAAGGCCAGGCCGTCCGGGCTCGAGTGGTCCTGGTCGGCAGTCAGGCCCGACAGGTTGACGCGGGTCGCATCCGCGCCGCTCTCGGCGCCGAACAGGTAGACGTCCCACGTGAAGCTGGTGGCGGCGGAGCCGGCGACGCCTTCCCTGAAGCGGATGATGTGGCCGTTCGGGTTGCCGTTCTGCGCGCTCGACCCCTTCATGTCGGTATAGGCGCGCGGGTTGCCGGCGTCGGGCGGCAGCTGCGACGAGCCGCTGGCGTTGACGTTGCGATTCGAATTGTTGGTCAGCGTGTAGTAGATCTCGCCGTTGGCCGGGTTGACCGAGCACCATTCGGGACGGTCCATCTTGGTCGCGCCGACGGCATCGGCGGCCAGGCGGGCGTTGACCAGGACATCGGCCAGGTCGGCGAACTTGTAGGTGGCGTAGTTCGCGATCAGCGGATTGTTCATCGACAGCTCGATCCACTGGCCGCTGCCGTCGGCGTTGACCTTGGCGACATACAGGGTGCCTTCGTCCAGGTACTTGTCACCGGTGGCGATGCGGTCGCCCGGATTGGCGTCGGCCGCGCTCCATGCGGCTTTCGTGACGAACTTGTAGATGTATTCATTGCGCGAGTCGTCGCCCATGTAGACCGCCAGCGGCTGGCCCACGACCGGATTGCTGAAGGCGGCGCTTTCGTGCGCGTAGCGGCCCAGCGCGCTGCGCTTCCTGGCCGGTCTGGTCTTGTCGTACGGGTCGACTTCGATGATGTAGCCCTGGCCATTCATCTCGTTGCGGTAGTCGTCGCTGCCATTGAGCGATGCGCCCTTCTTGCTGATGTCCCAGCGCTGGTACTTGTCGTCCGTGCCGCCGGTTTCCCAGCCGTGGCGCGAGGTCGCGCCCTGGTTGCGGCCGTAGCGGCGCAGCGAGACCACGCTCTTGTCGTTGCGCGCGGCATCGTCGGTTGCCGAACGGACGAAGTAGCCGGACCAGTTTTCTTCGCCCGACAGGTAGGTGCCCCATGGCGAACGGCCGCCGCCGCAATTGTTCAGGGTGCCGCGGGTCCTGGTGCCGTCCGGCGAAAACTTGGTCACCAGCAGGGCATTGCCGCGAGCCGGCCCGGCGATTTCCACTTCGGACAGGGCCGTCAGGCGGCGGTTGAAGGTCGAATCGGCCACGGTGTTCCAGGCGCTACCGGTCTTGCGCACTTCGACCACGCTGATACCGTGGACTGCGACTTCCCTGTCGACTTCCGCAGCAGGGCGCGGCAGGCTGGTGGTGCCGCCGTTGGCATGCAGGAAGTGCGAGGACAGCTTCTCGTCGGTGGTGGCTTCGTGGTTCATCGCCAGCACGCCGCGGTCGGAACCGGTCGCCGACGGGGTGCCGGTGGCGGACAGGCCAAAGTATTCCATGCCGTCGTGGTGGTCGCCGGCACGGTTATCGAAATCGGCGTCGGTGCCGTCGTTCTTATAGGCCGGGGTGCCGGCGCGCAGCGGATCGCCCAGCGCGTACAGGACGGCGGCAGTGTAGCCGGTCGGGACGATGACACTGTCGGCCAGGCTCTTCGGCACTGCGGCAAAGCCCAGCAGTTTCTCGGCAGGCGGGGTAATCACCGGCGGGGTCGGCGCGGGGGCCTCGGCCACAGGATCGTCCGAGCTGCCGCAACCTGCCAGACCCAGGCCGCCAAAGACGGCGCTGGCTGCCGTGGCGAAGCCGCCGCGCAGCATGTTGCGGCGCGAGAGACGTGCGCTCAGCACGGTGTTGAAGTGCTCGTTAGACGAGTTATTGCAATTCTCATCCGACTCGACAATAGTAACTACCAGTTCATCCGGCTTGTGCATTCCCGTATCCTTAGGTGGGTTTTAAAACTGCGCGGATTGTAGGGCAGGTAAATGACAGGGCTGTGACGAGCCGACATGTATTCAAAAGAATTCGTGCGACTGAATCGCCCCGGGTTCTGTAGAGGCGCCATTTTTCGAGAGAACGGCGCTATGAAGGAGCATCATAGTGGCGAAGCATCCGATCCAGCGGCCCTTGCCACGGGAGGTCTCCCGCCGTATCCGGGCAGCTCGCGGGCATTTGTGGGTACGTTTGTGGGTACGCTTGTGGGGTCCACAGGTCAGGATCGCACTGGGTGCGATTGTCCGATACCTGCCGATCGTGGTGAACTTCCAGTCGTGGCTGGACCCGGCCGTCATCGTGTCCGCGCTGCCGGCCGCGCCGGCGGGCATCGTGTGGATGCTGTCCGTGCCCGCGCTGACTGGCGCGATCATGTGCAGGGCGTGGCAACCGCGAGCATCGTCAGCGCCATTATGGTGGTTGATCCCGCTGAGCACGGCGGGCAGCGTGAGTGGCAGCTGGAGCAGCGCGGAGCGCCAGTGTTCTTGCGGTGGCGCTCCGCTTAGCGGGCGCCTTGCACTGCGCGCTCATCGCCCGGCGATAGACGGCGCATACGTCGCGCGCCCTCGGCGCGCGGCGCTGGCGCTGAAGCGCCAGCAGATGGGCGATTCGACAGGGCCTCGCGCTGGCAGGCGCTCGTCTTCGAATCCACCGTCGTCCGGGAAGAACAAATAAAAAAGCCTCCCGCAGGGGAGGCTTTTTTATTTGTTCTGGCGGAGACGGTGGGATTCGAACCCACGATACAGGTATAAGCCGTATGCTTCCTTAGCAGGGAAGTGCCTTCGGCCACTCGGCCACGTCTCCTAGTCGATCGCTCAACTATGTCTTCTGCTCCGCATTTCTGTGTCACATCAGACGACCGCCATAGTAATTGCCACGACCACTTTGGTCAAGGAAATCGGCGATCTTTTTTTGAAATATTTACTCTTTGTCCAGATCGAACGCCTTGTGCAGCGCGCGCACGGCCAGCTCCATGTATTTCTCGTCGATCAGCACCGATATCTTGATCTCGGAGGTCGAGATCATCATGATGTTGATGCCCTCTTCGGCCAGCGTGCGGAACATGTCCGAGGCGACGCCCACGTGGCTGCGCATGCCCACGCCGACGACGGAGATCTTCGATACTTTCGCGTCGCCGATCAGCGTGGCGAAGCCGATTTCGTCCTTCTGCGCGTTCAGCGCTTCCAGGGCCTTGTTGTAGTCGTTGCGCGAGACGGTGAACGTGAAGTCGGTCTTGCCTTCGACGGACTGGTTCTGGATGATCATGTCCACTTCCACGTTGGCCGCGGCGACCGGGCCCAGGATGTGGTACGCCACGCCCGGGCGGTCGGCCACGCCCATGACGGAGATTTTGGCTTCGTCGCGGTTGAAGGCGATGCCGGAGATGACTGCTTGTTCCATATTCTTGTCTTCCTCAAACGAAATCAGGGTTCCCGAGCTGGCTTCCTCGGCCAGGTCCATCAGCGGGTCGGTCAGCGACGACAGCACGCGTGTCGGCACGCGGTAGTTGCCGGCGAATTCGACGGAGCGGGTCTGCAGCACTTTCGAGCCCAGCGACGCCAGTTCCAGCATCTCTTCGAAGGTGATCGCCTTCAAGCGGCGTGCTTCCGAAACGACGCGCGGGTCGGTCGTGTAGACGCCGTCGACGTCCGTGTAGATCAGGCATTCGGCCGCCTTCAGCGCGGCCGCGATGGCCACTGCCGACGTGTCGGAACCGCCACGGCCCAGGGTGGCGATGTTGCCGTTCTCGTCGACGCCCTGGAAGCCCGTGATGACGACGATCTTGCCCGCTTCGAGGTCGGCGCGCACGCGCTTGTCGTCGATCGACTGGATGCGCGCTTTCGTGAACGCGGAATCGGTTTTAATGCCCACCTGCCAGCCGGCGTACGAGACGGCCTGTTTGCCGATCGCCTGCAGTGCCATCGACAGCAGCGCCACGGAGACCTGTTCGCCCGTCGAGGCGATCATGTCCAGTTCGCGCGGGTCGGGCGGGTTCTGCACTTCCTTGGCCAGCGCGATCAGGCGGTTGGTTTCTCCGGACATCGCGGACGGCACCACGACGATCTGGTGTCCCGCGTCGTGCCACTTGGCCACTCGGCGCGCGACGTTCTTGATACGGTCCGTCGATCCCATCGACGTACCGCCGTACTTGTGAACGATTAAAGCCATAACTTGCGTTTTCCACTCGGTTGAAGTAAGGGGGTCCTTAACTCTACATGCTGCGCTGCAAAAGGACAAGTCAAAAGGTTAACAGCCCCATACAGTTACGGCATAAGCTCATGCGAAAAACGGCTCCAGGGCCGAAGATTATTCCGGCTGCCAGCGCAAAACAACGCAGTCATTGCGGCCCTGCACAATGTTGTGGCAATCCATGCCGAGGCCTGCGGCGTATAACAACTGCCCGGGAATGCCGACCACGGGCAGCCGGCCGCGCTCCCAGGCCGGGATATCGAGTGCCTGGTAATGCTGCTTCAGCCCGCGCGTGGGCCGGTTCGGTGCAAGCTTGAGGCGTTCGCCACCGCGGCGGAACGAGATTGTCAGCAGCTGTTCGCGCAGCCACTCGGGTGCGCAGCCCCCTTCCGCCACGTCGAAATGCAAGGTGCCGCCGTAGTCGGGAAACGCCAGCGACGCTTCGCCGCGCCATCGGAAATGCTGGAACGGCGCGTCCTCGAAAATGTCCTCGCGCGTCCCGGCCAGCTCGCGCTGTTTCGGCGCCAGGTACAGGCGGCCGCGGTAGCGCCGCACTTCGCGGTCCGGATGCGTGACCAGCAGGTTGGCGTCCTCGCGTGCCTCCAGCAGTTGCGTCGTCATTTCCAGCAGCCAGCTGGCCGACGGGATGCGAATGCCTTCCACCGCAAACCAGTGCCGCAACAGGTTGTTGCGGCGGTCGGCGCTCAATGCGCGCAGTGCTTCCACGTCGATGCCGCCGTCGCGCGCGCAGGCTTGCAGATCCTGCTGCGCCAGTTCCGTCAGCAGCCGCTGCGCCGACTGCGCGTGCGCGGCGCTGCGGGCGAACCTTTCCTGGTAGCCGGGGAACGCGGCGGCCAGCGCCGGCATGACCGTGTGCCGCAGCGCATTGCGGGCGTAACGCGTGTCGAGATTCGATTCGTCCTCGATATGCGCGATGCCGTGTTCGCGGGCGTATGCTTCCAGTTGCTGGCGCGATGCCTGCAGCAGCGGGCGCGCCAGCACGAGGTCCGCGCTGCCCAATAACGCCGGCGCGTGGTTGGCCGCGTCCATGCCGGACAGGCCGGCCGGGCCTGCGCCGCGCGCCAGTTGCAGCAGCAGCGTTTCGGCCTGGTCGTCCAGGTGATGCGCTGTCAGCAGCAAGGTCACGCCATGCTCGCGACACAGCTCGCCCAGCGCCGCATAGCGGGCCTGGCGGGCCGAAGCCTCGATGCCCTCCCTTGCCCCGTTGACGTTGATGCGGCGGCTCGCGAACGTCACGCCCAGCCTCGCGCTTTCTGCAGCGCAGTGGGCCTCCCAGGCGTCTGCATTGGCGCTCAGCCCGTGGTGGATGTGGAAGGCGAACAGCGGGCGGCCCAGCGCGCGCGCCAGGTGCAGCAGGACGGAGGAATCGAGGCCGCCGCTGCAGGCAATGGCGAGCGGCTGGCTGGACGGCAGGCCGGCGATGGCGGCGGCGAAAATGGTGTCGAGACTGGACTTCATTGGGTACTCATAAAAAAAACCGGGGACAGGCACCTGTTTTCGGGAATGCATTCCCGACAACAGGTGCCTGTCCCCGACGTCGGGACTATCCCCAACTTTGGTACCGCCGCAGGCTTTACTCCTGCGGCGTGGTTTCCTTGAACTTGCCGTAGCTGAGCAGCTTCTTGTGACGGTTGTCCAGCAGCTCTTTCGTCTTCATGCCCTGGAACTGGCGCAGCGAGTCGGCCAGCGCGCGTTTCAGCAGGCGTGCCATTTCCTTCGGATCGCGGTGGGCGCCGCCCAGCGGTTCCGTGACGATCTTGTCGATCAGGCCCATGGCTTTCAGGCGGTGCGCCGTCAGGCCCAGCGCTTCGGCCGCTTCGGCCGCGCGTTCGGCCGTCTTCCACAGGATCGACGCGCAGCCTTCCGGCGAGATGACCGAGTAGGTCGCGTACTGCAGCATCAGCACGGCGTCGCCGACGGCGATCGCCAGTGCACCACCGGAGCCGCCTTCGCCAATGATCGTGGCGATCAGCGGCACTTTCAGTTCGGCCATCACGTACAGGTTATGGCCGATGGCTTCGGACTGGCCGCGCTCTTCCGCGTCGATGCCGGGGAACGCGCCGGGCGTGTCGACAAACGTGAAGATCGGCAGGTTGAATTTCTCGGCGACCTTCATCAGGCGCATGGCCTTGCGGTAGCCTTCGGGTTTGGGCATGCCGAAGTTGCGCATCGCGCGCTCTTTCGTGTCGCGGCCCTTCTGGTGGCCGATGACCATGCAGGGCTGGCCGTTGAAGCGGGCCAGGCCGCCCACGATCGACTGGTCGTCCGCGTAGGTGCGGTCGCCGTGCAGTTCGTGGAAGTCGGTGAAGATCTCGTTGACGTAGTCCATCGTGTACGGCCGCTGCGGATGGCGCGCGATCTGCGCCACCTGCCATGGCGTCAGCTTGGCGTAGATGTCCTTGGTCAGCTGCTGGCTCTTCTTGGCCAGGCGGTCGATCTCTTCCGAGATATCGACGGCCGAATCGTCCTGGACGAAACGCAGCTCTTCAATTTTGGAATCCAGTTCCGCGATCGGCTGCTCAAAATTGAGGAAAGTAGTTTTGGTCATTGGTCCTCCGAGAGTATGAATCCCGTGCGTTGGCGGGTAGCCGGGTCGCGCGAATTCGAATTTTTCGTCATTCTACCGGAACCGCCGGCGCCGCCGGATCGAGGCTGCGCCACAGATACCATGTCGCCACGGTGCGGAACGGTTCCCAGTTGGCGGCCACCTCGCGCGCATCGCTGCGCGAGACGGGCTCGCCGGAAAAATAGTTATGGCTGATGCCCGCGATCAGGCGCGGGTCGTCCAGCGGCAGCACATTCGGCCGCAGCAGGTTAAAGATCAGGAACATCTCGGCCGTCCAGCGCGTGATGCCGCGGATCTGCACCAGCTCCGCGATGACGGCTTCGTCCTCCATCGCATGCCACTCCGTGGCATGCACCTTCTTCGTCTTGAAGTTGTCGGCCAGGTCGAGGATGTATTCCGTCTTGCGCTTGGACAGCCCGCAGTCCGCCAGCTGCGCCGCACCCGCCTTGATGACGAGCGCCGGCGTGAATTTCGGGCACGCCGCCAGCAGCTTCTGCCAGGCTGCGTTGGCGGCCTTGGGCGTGACCTGCTGGTTGACGATGGAACGGGCCAGGGTCGTGAACGGGTCGTCGTGACCGACGAGGTGCAGGTCGCCGAACTGGGGGATCAGCTTGTTCATGATGCGGTCGCGCCGCATTAGTTCCAGCTTGGCCTCTTCCCAGTACGGCGGCACCACCAGCTGGCGGCCGACGGCGTCCGTCTTGTCCCTGGATTGAAGCACCATTATGCGCGACGCCAGTTCGTCGTGCCGTCCGGCTTGTCTTCCAGCACGATGCCCTGTGCCAGCAGGTCGGCGCGGATCTTGTCGGACTGCGCGAAGTCGCGCGCCTTCTTGGCCGCCGCACGCGCCGCGATGGCTTCACCGATCATGGCTTCGCCGATAGCGTCCGTTGCGCCGGCCTGCAGGAATTCCTGCGGCGTGCGCTCCAAGAGCCCGATGACGCCGGCCAGGCCCTTGAGCTGGCGCACGGCAACGGGCGACTTCGACTTGTTCACTTCCGACGCCAGGTCGAACAGCACGGAGACGGCGATCGGGGTATTGAAATCGTCGTCCATCGCTTCGGCGAATTTTTTCGCGTTCTCTTCGTTCCAGTCGAGCGGCTGGCCATCGCCTTCGACGCCGTCGAGCGCCGTGTACAGGCGCGTCAGCGCGCCACGCGCGTCTTCCAGATGCGCATCCGAGTAATTGAGCGGGCTGCGGTAGTGCGCGCGCAGGATAAAGAAGCGCACGACTTCGGCGTCGAACACCTTCAGCACATCGCGGATCGTGAAAAAATTGCCCAGCGACTTGGACATTTTTTCGCCATCGACGCGAATGAAACCGTTGTGCAGCCAGTAGTTCGCCATCGGGTGGCCGAACGCGCCCTCCGACTGCGCGATCTCGTTTTCATGGTGCGGGAACTGCAGGTCGGCGCCGCCGCCGTGGATGTCGAACTGCTCGCCCAGGGTGCCGAGGCACATGGCGGAGCATTCGATATGCCAGCCGGGACGGCCCTGGCCCCATTTCGAGTCCCATTTCACTTCGGCCGGCTCGGACTCCTTCGAGGCCTTCCACAGCACGAAATCGAGCGGATCGCGCTTGCCTGTGTTGACGTCCACGCGCTCGCCGGCGCGCAGGTCGTCCAGCGATTTGCCGGACAGCTTGCCGTAGCCTTCGAAGCCGCGCACGGCGTAGTTGACGTCGCCGTCCTCGCCCTGGTACGCCAGCCCCTTCGCTTCCAGCTGCTCGATAATCGACAGCATCTGCGGCACGTATTCGGTGGCGTGTGGCACGTCGGTGGGCGGCAGGATGCCCAGCGCCTGCGTGTCCTCGTCCATGTAGCGCTCGAAGCGCGACGTCAGCGCGTAAATCGATTCGTTGTTCTCGACGGCGCGGCGGATGATCTTGTCGTCGATGTCGGTCACGTTGCGCACGTAGCGCACGTCGTAGCCCGAGGCCTTCAGCCAGCGGTAGATCACGTCGAACGCCATCATCATGCGGCCGTGGCCCACGTGGCAGTAGTCGTACACCGTCATGCCGCACACATACATGCGCACCTTGCCCGGTTCCATCGGTACGAACGGCTGCTTCTCGCGCGCCAGCGTGTTGTAAATCTTTAAGTTGCTCATCGGACTCATATTCCTTGCTGCCGATCGCGGCAATACGAAATCAGGGCGCCGGCATTTTGTGCCGTGCC